>NZ_CP022098.1:0-9000000 GCF_002305875.1 Cystobacter fuscus
GGGGCCGCGAACTTGATCGCCCGGGGGTGCGTGTTAGCACCCGGGACTCCCACCCGGCGCTCCGCCGGTGGCCTGGAGCCCTTCCGTGAACGCGCTCGCCCGTCCCCTGCCCGCCAGCTCAAGTGCCGAGATCCTCTGGGAGAGGATGTTGGACTGTCTCCGCCAGGACAAGCTCGAGTACGCGCTCGGGTGGATTGGCCGGATGCGGCCCCTGGAGGTGCGCGAGGACACCCTGGTCATGGGCGTGCCGGACCGCTTCTACCGCGACTGGCTGGACGACCACTACCGCCCGCTGCTCGAGTCCACGCTCGCGCGGGTGACGGACGGTCCGACGCAGCTCGCCTACGAGGTGGTGCCGGGCCTGGCCCCCGCGCCCACCCTCCAGGCGCCTCCCGCGTCCCACAAGCCCGAGGGCGCCCGGCCCCCGCGCATGAACGCGCGCTTCACCTTCCAGACCTTCGTGGTGGCCGACAGCAACCAGCTCGCGGCGGCCGCCGCCGCCGCGGTGAGCGACAGCCCGGGGCGGGCCTACAACCCGCTCTACATCTACGGCGGCACGGGCCTGGGCAAGACGCACCTGCTCCATGCCATCGGCAATAAAATCTGGGAGCGCGACCCGAGCCAGCGCGTGGTGTACCTGTCGAGCGAGCAGTTCACCAACGAGTTCATCGAGAGCGTGCGCGAGCAGCGCATGCCCGAGTTCCGGCGCAAGTTCCGCGACGAGTGCGACGTGCTGCTCATCGACGACGTGCAGTTCCTCGGGAGGAAGGAGGAGACGCAGCGCGAGTTCTTCCACACCTTCAACACGCTGCACGAGCTGGGCAAGGCCATCATCCTCACCAGCGACATGGTGCCCGCGGAGGTGCCGGGGCTCGAGGAGCGGCTGCGCAGCCGCTTCAGCATGGGGCTCATCACGGACATTCAAGAGCCCACGTTCGAGACGCGCGTGGCCATCCTCCAGAAGAAGGCGGTGCTCGAGGGCCTGGACCTGCCGGACGAGGTGGCGCACTTCATCGCCCGGGCCATCCAGAAGAACGTGCGCGAGCTGGAGGGAGCGCTGGTGAAGGTGAGCGCCATCCACTCGCTGAGCCGCCAGCCGGTGACGGTGGACTTCGCCGCGCACGTGCTCAAGGACGTGCTGCCCACGCGCCAGGTGGTGGACGTGGAGACCATCCAGAAGGAAGTGGCGCGCTACTACAAGGTGCCCGCCGAGGCGCTCAAGGAGGACCGGCGCCACAAGGCGCTCGCGCACGCGCGCCAGGTGGCCATGTACCTCAGCCGCAAGCTGACCAAGGCCTCGTTCCCGGAGATCGGCGCGCGCTTCAGCAAGGACCACTCCACCGTCATCTCCGCGGTGCGCAAGGTGGAGAAGCTGCGCGAGTCGGACCTCGGCGTGAAGCGCGAGCTGGATGAGCTCGAGGCGAAGCTGACGGGCGAGTAGGCGGCCCGAAGCACTCCCTTCCCTGACCTTTCGAGTGGGTTGACTGCGGGTGACCTGATGAGTCATCTTGCCCGCGCGGTCTCCACGAGAGGAGTGCGTCGATGGATCAGTGCATGTCGATGTCCACGGTGAAGGATGATCCGGCCCTCACGCCGGGTGAGCAGCGCATCCTGACGTTGATGGGGCAGGGCTTTGGACGCCTGGAGCAGCGCCAGCAAGTGCTGGAAAACAAGCTGGAAGCCCAGACGAAGCAGATGGAAGTCCAGGCGAAGCAGTTGTTGGATCTAACCTCCCGGGTCAGCCAGGAAGCCGCCGCCAGCAAGCAGCGCGACCGGCAACTGTCCGCGGACATCCAGCGTCTGCGCGAGCAGGCAGAGTTGCGAGACATCAACTGGCGCCAGACCTTCCATGGGGAGATGAACGCGTTCCGGGTCGAGGTCTCCGAGAAGTTCGACCAGCACAACACCCGGTTGGAGATGCTGGAGCAAGCCGCTGAGCGGGCCAACTCGGACCTGCGGCATCTCGACCAGCGCCTGGATGGACTCCAGCAGGAGCAGCACAAGCTGAACGCCCTGCTCGGGCGGGAGTACGCCTCCCACGGGCAGCCCTCTCTCATCCCCTGAGACGTCCGCGGTCGGGATGGACCCGTCGCCCATCCGGGACGCACCTTCCCGCCGCACACCCCCGGGACAACCCGGCACCGGGTTCGCTATACCGGGGCCCAGCACCCGCCCGCCGCGGGTTCCCGGCAACTCCCGTGCATCGGAGACTCCGCGGGGGGCTCCGCGCATGCACTCGGGAGGGTTCCGGAGGAGCAACACCCATGCGGTTGACGGTCTTTGGAGCGACGGGACGCGTCGGGCACACGCTGGTGCACGACGCGGTGGGGCAGGGGCACGAGGTGACGGCATACGTCCGGGACCCCAAGCGCCTGGGCATCAAGCACGGCAAGCTCCTCGTCAAGAAGGGCAGCCTGGAGGATGGCACCACCGTCGCCGAGGCCCTGCGCGGCTCGGACGTCGTGGTGAGCGCGATCGGCGCCCGCGACGCCACCCACCCCGTCTCGGTGGTGACCCACGCCACACGCGCCATCCTCGCGGCCATGAAGGCCGAGGGTGTCCAGCGGCTCGTGTCCGTGGGCGCCGCGGGACTGCTGCCCCACGCGGCCGGCGGCCTCACCGGCGAGCACGGCCTCCCCCCCTTCCTGCGCCACGCCTTCGAGGATCACCGCGGCGCGCTGCAGGCCCTGCAGGAGAGCGAGCTGGACTGGGTGGTGGTGTGCCCGCCCGTCATGCCCAGCGGCCTGAAGACGGGCAAGTACCGCGTCGCCGTGGAAGCCCTGCCCACCGGCGGCCGGCAGGTCTACGCCGAGGACGTGGCGGACTTCACCCTCAAGGTGGCCACCGGCACCGAGTACCACCGGGTGCGCGTGGGCATCGTCGGCGACTGAGCCCCGGCCTACGGCAGCACGGGCGCCTCCACGTCCGTGACGATGAGCGTGTTGGTGCGCGCGTCCACGCTCACCCGCCCCCGGGACGACAACAGCGCCTGGACCTGGGGCAGCAGATCCGCCGCCCGCGCGTGGCTCACGGGGAGAAACCACGTGCGCAACGGGCCCTCGTCCTTGCGCGCCTGGGCGAGCCGCACCCGCGCCGCGGCCTCTTCCTGGAGCACCCGCAGGGGCGCCACGCGCAGGATGTTGCCCTTGCGCTCCATGCCCAGCCCCTGGGACACCAGCACCCCCTGGAACGCCTGCGTCCACGGCACGTCGCGCAGCGTGAGCGTCACCGTGCCCCGTACCTCCTCGGAGAGCACCAGGTTCAGCCCGCCCAGCTCCGCGAGCCCCCGCAGCACCTGCTCCACCGGAGCCCGCACCACGTCGAGCGAGACATGTCGGGTCGGCCTCGGCTCGCGCGCCTGGACGGGCAGGGCGGTGAGGGCCAGCGCGAGCCACACGGCGCGGGAAGAGCGCATGAAGGACCTCCAGGGGACGGGTGGTGGCCCAGTGTAGCGCCCTTCCCGGCGGACGGACACGCGGCCCCGGCATTCCCCGGCCCTCCGCCCCCCTCGAACGCAGGAGGGCACAGCGGCCATCCAGGAGGAGCCCGGGGAGCGCACCCCGGGGCGGCCTTGTGACGCGCCCCTCGCACCCCCATCTCTCACGGGGGGCTTCCCCACGCACGAGGGTACACCCATGGCGAACCACGACTCAGGCCACTGCAAGGATTGCCGTTACTTCAACAGCCAGAGCACCCACCCGAGCGGCTCGGAAATCGCTCAATGCCGGCAGCCGGAGCTGGAGGACTTCGACCTGATGGTGGCCGGGGACTGCGGCTGCAACGCCTTCGAGGCCCGGACGGAAGCGGACATCTCCCCCGGCAGGCCCCTGGATGAACCCTCGCCCATGATGCATTGAGCAGTGCATGTTCCATCCCAAGGGACCCGGTCTCGGAGAGCTGCTCCACCAGGGCTTGCAGTCCGTGGAGCGCGGTTATGACCTGCTCGCCCCGAAGTTCGACTACACGCCCTTCCGCACGCCCGAGGACGTGCTGACGGCGAGCTTCGCCCTGGCCGGAGCCCCCCGGAGCGTGGACCGGGCCCTGGACGTGTGCTGCGGCACGGGAGCCGCCCTGCGCCACCTGCGCCCCCTGTGCCGCCAGGACGTGGTGGGCGTGGACGTGAGCCAGGGCATGCTCGACGAGGCCCGGCGCAACCTGGAGCACGCGCCCGGCGAGGCCCGCGTGGAGCTGGTGCGCGGCGACGCCCTGGCGCTGCCATGGCACGGGGCGTTCGACCTGGTGACGAGCTTCGGGGCCTTCGGCCACATCCTCGAGCGCGACGAGCCCCGTCTGGTGGAGGGCATCCACCGCGTCCTGCGCCCGGGTGGCCGCTTCCTCTTCGTCACCGCGGATCGGCCCTCGCCCTGGCGCCCCGGCTACTGGATGGCGCGCGCCTTCAATGCCGCCATGCACGTGCGCAACGCGCTCTGGCGGCCTCCCTTCGTCATGTACTACCTCACCTTCCTGCTGCCACGTGCCCGCTCCCTCCTGGAAGCCCGGGGCTTCCACGTGGCCGTGCACCGCGACCCCCTGCCCGAACGTTACGCCCGGGCTGGACTGTGCGTGGTGATCGCCACCCGGGCATGACCTGGACCGAGGACTGACCGTGCAGGTCTGACCAGGACATCCTATCATCCTGGAGTTCCTTGACTGCCGGAGTTGTGCCCCGTCCATGACCTCCCCGACCCCCCCGTCCGAGGCGAGCACGAATCCGGAGACGTGGCGGCGGCGCAAACGGACGACCGTGATGTTCGCCGCGATCATCCCGCTGCTCTACCCGCTGGACTGGCTCGCCCTGGGCCACTGGAGCCTCGCTCCCCTGGGGGTGCGGCTGCTCTGGTCCGCGCAGATGCTGCTGTACACGGTGCTGTACCCAGGGCTGGGCCCGCGCTGGGAGCAGCGGCTCGCCAACGTCAACAGCATCGCCGCCAGCTGCTGCTTCCTCGCCCTCATCCACGTCACCGGGGACGAGCGCAGTCCCTACCTCCACCTGCTGCCCAGCATGCCGCTCATCATCGCGCTCATCCAGCCGCGCGACGGGACGCCCGCCCTGCTCAGCGGCATCGTCTGCACCCTGGGCACGATGCTGATGTTGCTCGCCCAGGGCCGGCCCATCGCGGCGCTCGGCTGGGCCCTGCTCATCGGCTCGGCCACGTTCTTCGGCATGTACGGCGCGGAGCAGTCCCGCAAGGCGCAGGAGGCCGAGCACGCCGTGCGTCTGGAGCGCGCCCGCAGCGAGAGCCTGGAGAAGCTCGCCCTGGCCGAGCGCCAGCGCGCCCAGACGGAGAAGCTGGCCACCGTGGGCAGGCTCGCGGCGGGCGTGGTGCATGAAATCAACAACCCGCTGGCCTTCGTGCGCTCCAACCTGGAGTTCCTGCGCACCGAGGTGCTGCGCCAGCCCCTGCCCGAAGAGGCCCACGCGGAGCTGGGCGAGGTGTTCGAGGAGACGCGCCAGGGCGTCGAGCGCATCCGGCAGATCGTCTCGGACCTGCGGGGCTTCTCGCACATGGACATGGAGGAGCCGACCGAGTGCGCGCTGGCGGACGTGGTGACGGACGCGGCGCGGCTGGCGGCCGTGCGGCTCAAGCACGTGGCGCGACTGACGGTGGCGCTGCCCCCGGAGCTGCCCGGCGTCTTCGCCATCCGCCGGCGCCTGGCGCAGGTGGTGCTCAACCTGCTCGTCAACGCGGGGGACGCCCTGGAGGAGGCGCGGGTGCACGGCGGCGAGGTGCGTGTCACGGGCGTGGCCGATGGGAAGCGCGTGGCGCTCCTGGTGGAGGACAACGGCCCGGGCTTTCCCCCCGAGGTGATGCCCCGCCTCTTCGAGTCCTTCTTCACCACCAAGGGCCCCGACAAGGGCACGGGGCTCGGGCTGGCCCTGTCGCGCGAGCTGGTGGAACGCTTCGGCGGCACGCTCGTGGCCGAGAACCGTCCCGAGGGCGGCGCCCGGCTGCGCCTGGAGTTGCCCGTGCGGGCCCCATCACCCGGGGGTTGAGCCCCGGACGCGCCGACTTTCCGCGCTCCGTCCTCGCGAGGGCACGTGCTAAGCGGGTTGCCTCTCACCTACCCCGAGGAGGGCCCCGCTCGCATGAAAGCGTTCATCGCCGCCACCGCCCTCGCCCTTGGCCTTCCGGCCTTCGCCCAGCAAGAGGCGAAGCCGCTCCAGCCCGGACGCGAGGCACTCTCCATCCCCTACGACAAGTACTCGCTGCCCAATGGCCTGGAGGTGCTGCTCGCGCGCGACCCCAAGCTGCCCGTGGTGGCCGTCAACGTCTGGTACCACGTGGGCGCCTATGACGAGCAGCCGGGCCGCACCGGCTTCGCCCACCTCTTCGAGCACATGATGTTCCAGGGCTCCAAGCACGTGCCGGATGACGTGCACATCGCGCTGCTCGAGCAGCTGGGCGGCACGGACCTCAACGGCACCACCAACTTCGATCGCACCAACTACTTCGAGACCGTGCCGAGCAACCAGCTCGCCACCGCGCTGTGGCTGGAGAGCGACCGGATGGGCTTCTTGCTCGACGCGCTCGACGAGAAGAAGCTGCGCACCCAGCAGGAGGTGGTGAAGAACGAGCGCCGCCAGGGCGTGGAGACGCGCCCCTACGGCATCGCCCAGGAGAAGTTCTGGCAGACGCTCTTCCCCGCGCCCCACCCCTACCACGGCAAGGTCATCGGCTCGATGGCGGACCTGGACGCCGCCACCGTGGAGGACGTGAAGGCCTTCTTCCGCAAGTGGTACGCCCCCGCCAACGCCACGCTCGCCGTGGTGGGGGACTTCGAGCCCCAAGAGGCCCGCGCCCTCATCGAGAAGTACTTCGCCACGCTGCCGAGCAACCCCAAGCCCGCGCGCCCCGAGGTGGCCCCGGTGAAGCTCACCGAGGAGAAGCTCGTCCGGCACGACGAGAAGATCGGCACGCTGCCCCTGGTCGTCATCGGCTGGCACACCCCGCCGTACCTGAGCGAGGGCGATGCCATCGCGGACATGCTCGGCATCGTGCTCGGCACGGGCAAGTCCAGCCGGCTCTACAAGCGGCTCGTGGTGGACAAGGGGCTCGCCCAGAGCGTGAGCGCCTCCCAGCAGAGCCTCGGCGCCCAGTCCGTCTTCACCGTGGAGGCGGTGGCCCGGCCCGGCGTGTCCAGCGACGCGCTCGTGAAGGAGATCGACGCGGTGCTCGAGGAGATGCGCCGCTCGGGCCCGACGTCCGCGGAGCTCGACCAGGCGCGCACGCGCTTCGAGACGCAGATGCTCGCCGGGCTCCAGTCGGTGGGAGGCTTTGGCGGCAAGGCGGACACGCTGCAGAGCTACAACCACTTCCGGGGTGACCCGGGCTTCCTGGTGCACGACCTGGAGCGCTACGACGCGGTGACGCCCGAGCGCGTGCGCGACTTCGCCCGCGACACGCTCAAGCCCACCGAGCGCGTGGTGCTCCACGCCGTGCCCTCGCCGTCGAGCCCGTCCTCCACCCCCTCGAAGGAGAAGCCGTGATGCGCCGCCTGTTCCTCGCCGTCTCCACCCTGGCGCTGCTCGCCGCGGCCTGCCGCTCGGCGCCCCAGCCCACGCCCGAGCCGTCCCCGGCCCCCGGCTCCCAGGCCCCCGCCACGCCCCCTGCGGACCCCGAGTCCTTCCGGGATCAGCCCCCCACCGCCGGCCCCGCGCCCGAGCTGGTGCTGCCCCGCTTCGAGCAGGCGGTGCTGGACAACGGGCTCACCGTGCTGGTGAGCACGCGCAAGGAGCTGCCACTGGTGTACGTGGGCACCGCCTTCGCCGCGGGCAGCGCGACCGACCCCCAGGGCAAGTGGGGCCTGGCGGATCTCACCTACAAGATGATGCTGGAGGGGGCGGCCGGGAAGGACACGCTCGCCCTGGACCAGGCCTTCCAGAACCTGGGCGTGTCGCCCTCGGTGAGCGTCGGCTCGGACGGGGCCGTCCTGGGCGTGCGGGTGCTCCAGCGCAACACCGAGGCGGCGCTGGCGCTCATCACCCAGGTGGTGCGCCAGCCCACGTTCGCGCCCAAGGACTTCGAGCGGCGCCAGAAGCTGCAACTGGCCGAGCTGGTGCGCGCCCTGGGCAGCCCGGGCTTCCTCGCGCAGCGCACGTTCCTCGACGTGGTGTTCGGCGCGGCGCACCCCTATGGGCACCCGACCAGCGGCCTGCCGGAGACGGTGGGCGCGGTGACGGTGCGCGACGTGAAGGCCTTCTACGAGAAGAACGTGGGCCCGCGCACCACGGCGCTGGTGATGACGGGCGACATCACGCTGGAGCAGGCGGTGGCGCTGGCGAAGAAGTCCTTCGGCGACTGGAAGGGCAAGGCCGTGCTGCCCCCGGTGCCGCCCGCGCCCCCCACGCCCGCGCGCGGCCAGGTGGTGTTCGTGCCCAAGGCGGGGTTGGATCAGACGATCGTCCTGATGGGCCGGCCGGGCATCGCCGCGGGCCATGAGGACGAGTCCGCACTGGACCTGGCCACCACGGTGTTCGGCGGCTTCTTCGGCAGCCGGCTGAACATGAACCTGCGCGAGGACAAGGGCTACAGCTATGGGGCCAACTCGGGCTCGGACGCGCGGCTGGGCGTGGGGCCGGTGACGGCGTCCGCGTCGGTGCGCGCGGACGTGACGGGCGCGGCGGTCACCGAGTTCGTCAACGAGCTCAAGGGCCTGCGCGAGCGCCCCATCACCCCGCGGGAGCTGGAGCCGGCGCGCGAGGGCCTCATCCGCGCGTTCCCCGGCAGCTTCGAGTCGGTGGAGGGCCTGGGCTCCAGCGCCTCGGAGCTCTTCCTGCGTCGGCGTCCCCTGGACGAGTACGCGCGCACGGTGGCGGGCCTGGAGAAGGCCACGCCCGCCGAGGTGCAGCGCGTGGCGGAGGCCTACCTGGGCCCGGACGCCATGCAGATCGTCCTGGTGGGAGACCCCGAGGTCATCCAGCAGCAGGTGGGGCCGCTGGGGCTCGGCAAGCTGGTGGCGAAGGAGCCGGCGAAGGCACCGGCCCCCAAGCCCTGACGCTCAGCGCGCATCCGCCTCCTCTTCCTCGGACTCCGTGCGGACGTGGCGCCGGCGGAACTGCTCGTCGGCCTCGTCGATGGGGCTGCGCACGTCGGGCACGGGGCCGCCCACGGGAGCATTGCTGTCCAGGGCGAACTTCTCCTCCGAGCTCGCGTGGATGGAGTCGGCGGCGTAGAGGGGCCGGGTGTCATCGGCCTCCAGGCCCCGCTCCACGCGATCCTTCGCGAAGGGAGGCTTGCCACTGGGGTTCTCGTGCGGATGCAGGGGGCTGTACTTCCTCGGCTTGTCGGCCATGGGAAGGCTCCTCGGATGCGGACGCGCGGGGTTGCGCGCATCCGTCAATGTGCGGCGGGCCCTCGGCCCACGGCTACCCGGAGCCGGAAGAGGGCCCGCCCGCCCGCCCGCCACGGGAGCACGAGGCCCCGCGAGGAGCGCTCAGGCGACGGAACGGAACTCGGCGGCGAAGCCGAGCAGCCGGCGAATGGCCTGTTCGTGGTCTCCCTGACAGGCGGCGAGGAAGGGCTGGGCCCACTCCTGGCCCGCGGGCACGCCCTTCTCGTCCTGGAGCCAGCGCTCGAAGCGCACGTATTCCTCGTCCCGGGCACCCACGAGTCCGAGGCACAAGCGGTAGCCAGCGATGAGACCCTCCATGCGCCGCACCGTGATAGGGCCGATGAACATGAACAACCGCCCCTCGCTGTCACCGATCCTCTGGCGGATCTCCATGAGGAAATCCAAGGTGGCCGCGGGCATCCGCGCGGGCGCCAACCGGGGCGTGCTGGTGGCGAGCTGCTCGCACTCCGAATCGTTCCAGGGAAGCGCGGCGAGCGCCTCGGGGGAGATCGCCCGGAACTCCGCGACGTAGTCCAGGAACTTGCGCAGCGCGCGCGTCTGATCCCCGCCACATTCGCTTAAGTAGACAGACTCCCAACCCTCCGCCGGCCACGCGCGTTTGATGTCACGGAACCAGGTGTTGAAGAGCAGGTCCGGCCCCTCGTCCACACCCAGTGAGTCCAGACACAATCCGTAACCACCCCTGAAACAGTTCACCCAATCGACATCGGGCATCCCGATGTACCGGTAGGGACCCACCGGGCGCGCATCCATGTCCTGGCGGATGCGCAGCAGCAGTTCCAGCAAGGGCACCACGGGCTTCAGCCCCGTGGGCGGAGGAGTGGATGGACTCATGGAACCCTCGCCGTCGTGTTGACGACCTTCTCGGTGATGGCCGAGTGCGCTCCCAATCGGCTCATATACTCCGCCCAGGGCATTCCGGCGGCGCCCGTATAGGCGCCATAGGCGCGGCCCTGCATCCGAACCAACACGTGATAGCCCGTGTGGCTGATACTCGCTTCATTTCCGTTCCCCTGCTTGAACACGATGTATCCGACGCTTTCCCAGTGCTCGGTGGTTAGTTGCACGAATTCGGGCTTGCCACCCAACTGGGTGAAGGCCGTGTGGATGCTCTGGGCGACGCCCTGGCACGCCCCCGCCACCTGCTTGCTCGCCTCGAACGACGCGCGGGCCGCCAACAACCAGGCCGGTGCTTCCTTGCCCGTGGTCAGCACCCAATAGTCGATGGCCTCCGCCACCTGGCCACGCGCCAGCAGACTGAAGGTGTGGGCGCGCAGGGAGTCGGCCGCCAGCACTTGCGTGGCCACCACCTCGGCAACGGGAGCCGTCGCGCCCGCCGTCCCGGAGAGGCCCACCAGCAGGAACATGGCCAAGCAGCCACGCAGGAAGCTCATGGAAACCCAGGCTATCCCCTGAAAGCCTCGTAGAAAGCGCTCAGGCTGCGCGGAACTCGGCGGCGAAGCCGAGCAGCCGGCGGATGGCCTGTTCGTGGTCTCCCCCACAGGCGGAGAGGAAGGGCTGGGCCCACTCCTGACCCGTGGGCACACCCTTCTCGTCCTGGAGCCAGCGCTCGAAGCGCACGTACTCCTCGTCCCGAGCGCCCACCAGTCCAAGACACAGACGATAGCCGGCGATGAGTCCCTCCATGCGCCGCACCGTGATGGGACCGATGAACATCCCCAGGCGTCCCTCGGTATCGCCAATCTCCCGGCGGATCTCCATGAGGAAGTCCAAGGTGGGTTGGGGCGCCCGCGTGGGCATCAATTGGGGAGCGCGCGTGGCGAACTGGACATCCTCCGGGATGCGCCAGGAAATCGCGGACAGGTCCTCGGAAGAGAGCGTGCGGAACTCCGCGACGTAGTCCAGGTACTTGCGCAGCGCGCGCGTCTGATCGCCGCCACATTCACGCAGGTACGCGGGTTCCCAACCTTCTCCGGGCCACGCGAGTCTGACATCCCTCAGCCAGACGCCAAACAATACGTCCGACCCCTCGTCAACGCCGAGGACATCAAGACATTCGCGGTACCCGCCCTTGAAACAGTTCACCCAATCGACATCGGGCATCCCGATGTACCGATAGGGGCCCACCGGGCGCGTGTCCATGTCCTGACGGACGCGCAGCAGCAGTTCCAGCATGGGCACCGCGGGCTTCAACCCGGTAGCGGGAGGAAGAGTGGATGGACTCATCGCACCCTCGCCACGGTCTCGACGACCTTCTCGGTGATCTCCAAGCGTGCGCCCAACCGGCTCATGTACTCCGCCCAGGGCATTCCGGCGGCGCCCGTGTAGGCGTCATAGGCACGGCCCTGCATCCGAACCAGCACGTGGTAGCCCGTGTGGCTGACATTCACGTCCTTGCCGTTCGTCAGTTTGAACATGATGTACCCGAACTCCTTCTGGGAGCGGGTCGTCAGCTGCACGAACTCGGGCTTGCCGCCCAACTGGGTGAAGGCGGTGTGGATGCTCTGGGCAACGCCCTGACATGCCCCCGCCACCTGCTTGCCCGCCTCGAACGACGTGCGCATCGCCAACAACCAGGCCGGGGCCTCCTTGCCCGTGGTCAGTACCCAGTAGTCGATGGCCTCCGTCACCTGGCCACGCGCCAGCAGGCTGAAGGTGTGGGCGCGCAGGGAGTCGGCCGCCAGCACCTGCGTGGCCACCACCTCGGCCACGGGAGCCGTCGCGCCCGCCGTCCCGGAGAGGCCCACCAGCAGGAACATGGCCAGGCAGCCACGCAGGAAGTTCATGGAAAACCAGGTTATCTCCATGAAAACCGCAATTCAAGAACCCGCCACACCTCGTACGTCACACCCCTCCCACCAGGATGGAAAAGTCAGGTGACGCCGAGGGCCCGCTGACTCCGGGTACGTGGCATGCGCCCCTCGCGGCGGATATAGGGACCGCCCATGAAAGCCCCCCCGCACGGCCCTCCCTTCGCCAGCTCCACCACCTGGAACGCGCTCGGAGAGGGGCGCTATGCCGGCCGGGTGCTTCCCCACTGGTTCCAGGGACGCGGCTCCTACGGCGGACTGCTGGGCGGCGCGCTCCTGCGCTCGATGATGCGCGAGCTGAACGAGCCCGAGCGCATGCCACGCTCGTTCACCGTGCACTTCTGCGCCCCCGTCACCGAGCAGGACGCGCTCATCACCGTGCGCCTGGAGCGCGCCGGACGTCAGGTCTCGCACCTGTCCGCGCGGCTGGAGCAGGCGGGGCAGGTGGCGTGTCTGGCGAGCGCCACCTTCGCCACCTCGCGCGACACGCCGCTCGTGTTCACCGAGGCTCGCCCGCCCCAGGTGCCCCCGCCCCACGCGCTGCCCTCGGCGCCCACCGAGGCGATGCCCGCCTTCTGCGCCCAATTCGACTACCGCTGGTGCGTGGGCGCGCTGCCCTCCTCCGGAGCCGCCGAGGCACGGCTGGGCGGGTGGATCCGCCCGCGCGTGGCCGAGCCGCTCGACGCGCCGCTCGTGGTGGGCCTGCTGGATGCCTATCCCCCGGCGGCGTTCGCCCGCGTGGACGGCCCCGCCCTGGGCGCCACCATGGACTACACGGTGCACTTCTACGCCCCCCTGCCGCTCGCCTCCGCCTCGCCCGAGTCCTTCTACCTGCGCGCGGGCCAGTCCCGGCACGCCGCCCTGGGCTACGCGGACGAGCTGGCCGACCTGTGGAGCGAGGACGGCCAGCTCCTCGCCCAGCTGCGGCAGATGGCGGCCATCTTTCCCCAGACGCGCTGAGCGGCACGCTCGCGCCAGAGGTGACTTCCTCTCGCGGCGGGGCTCGGGTAGTTTGCGCCGCCCGGCGTGCCGTGCCCCGCGCGCTGCACGCCGCGATTACCCCCCGAGGTTCCCCTACACATGGCAAGGATTTCCCAGGATCAGACCCAGGAGCGCCGCGCGTTCCTGCTCGAGCTCTTCCGCTCCCAGCCCGACATCAGCCGCAACGAGGCGATGGAGACATACAAGGACCGCTTCGGCGCCTCGCTCAACGCCAAGACGTTCAACGAGCTGCGGGAGCAGGCGCTGAGCGAGGTGGAAGCCCGCGCCGACCGGGCCGAGGAGTCCCAGCCGGACACCGACGCCGACGCCGATGCCGACACCGACGCCGACGCCGACGCGCCCGCCGAGGAGTCCTCGGCCGCCCCGCTGCGCGTGGTGCCCACCGTCGTCGAGTCCGCCGCCGCCGGCGCGCCTCCCGCGGCCAAGAAGCCCAAGCCCGGCAAGGGCCCGGGCGTGAAGAACGTGTTCGTGGACGCCACGCAGGAGCAGCTCCAGTTCCTCGAGCGCGTGGTGCACCAGCTCCAGGAGGCCGGGGCGAACAACATCCGCATCGACCACGGCACGGAGCGCTGGATGGTGCTCACCGTGGAAGCGAAGTAGACGGACGCCTCCCGCCTGCCCGCGCGGTCTTCCCCGCGCGGGCGGCCTCAGAAGTCGTTGCCCTCCAGGTGCAGCGCGGGCGCCGGGCGGTGCGCCGGGTCCACCACGCACGGGGCCTCGGTGGCCTCGAAGGCGCGCGGGCGCAACAGCCGCAGGGTGAGCACGAGCGCGAGGAACAACAGCGCGCACGCGCCGGTGACGAGGCGCACGCCCCACCGGTCGGCCAACAGGCCCTGCAACCACACCCCCGCGGCGTACCCCACGGCGATCATCATGCTGTAGAGGCTGCTGATGCGGCCCTGGAGCTCGCGCGGCACGCGCAGCTGGCACGTGGTGTTGATGCAGGTGAGCGAGGCCATGTAGAGCGCGCCCAGGCCGACGATGGCGAGCGCCGCGGCGTGCAGCGTGGGCGTCATCCAGTACACCGCCGCCATGGGCCCCAGCAGGATGAGACACGCCTCGAGCAGGCGCCGGCGCCCCAGCCGCTCCATGAGGGGCCCGAGCAGCATCGCCGCGAGCACCGCGCCCACGCCCTGCATGGTGACGAGCAGCGAGGTGGCGGCCGCCCCCTGCTGGAAGACGCGGATGGCGAACACCGGCACCAGCCCGATGAAGGGCGCCACGAGCGCCGACACCAGCAGCGCGCCCACCATGGCCAGGCGGATGCCCGCGTCGTCCCGGGCCACCTGGGCGCCGCGCCGGATGCCGGACCACAGGGGCTCGTGCCGCCGCTCGCCCACGCGCTCCAGGGGCCGCACGTGCCAGAGCGCCACGAGCACCGCCACGAAGGACAGCGTGTTGATGGCCAGCGCCCAGGCAATTCCCCCCGCGGCGAGCACTCCCGCGGCGATCGCCGGGCCCATGATGCGCCCGAGGTTGTACTGCGCCGAGTTGAGGCTCACCGCGCTGGACAGGTCCTCCGGGGGCACCGACTGGGAGATGAGCGCGGAGAAGGCCGGGTTGATGAGGCTGTTGGTGCACCCGTTGAGCAGCGACAGCACGGCCACCGCGGGCACGGTGAGCCGGCCGGTGAGCGCGAGCACCGTGAGCACCAGCGCCAGCAGCGCCTGCACGAGCGTGCCCGCGGCGACCCACTTGCGCCGATCGAACCGGTCCGCGAGCGCTCCGCCCACCGGCGACATCACCACCGCGGGCAGGAAGGTCAGCGCGGCGATGCCTCCGGTGGCCTCGGCGCGGCCCGTCACCGTGGTGACGAAGACGCCCAGTGCGAGCGTCTCCATCCACGTGCCGATGTTGGAGATGAGCGTTCCCCACCAGACGTGGACGAAATCCCGGTGCCCGAAGGCCCGGAGCGACGAATAGCGAGACAAATGAAGGGTACGCACGGCCCTCCCTTTGTATCGCATTTGCCCCGTCCGCGCAGGCCCCCCCCTCGAGATGACAGGAAATACACGCTCGCGTCCCGGCCCCCGCGAGCGTCAATCCTCTCTTTTCAATCCCAGTACATTCGTGGGGGTTCCAATTGCTTGCGCCGAAACCCGTTGGAGAACGGACTACTTCACTTCACGCGAAGCGGAGACCTTGCGGGGGGAGATGCGGCCGTCGGGGGAGACCTGGGCGCCGGTGGTGGGGAAGTCCTCGGTGGTGAGGCGGCGCACGAGCGGGAGCACCTCGCCGGCGGGGTCCGGCTGGGGGATGCCGCGGCCCTCCTGGCGCGTGGGCAACAGACGCCCGGAGAGGAAGCGGCCCTGGGCGTCGAGCTCCACGTCGGCGATCATCCCCAGGCCCTGGGGCCCCTTGAGGTTGAAGGAGCCGTAGGTGGCGAAGTTGCCCAGGGAGTAGAGGATGAGCTTGTCCTTGTAGAACTCGAGCGCGCGCACGACGTGGGGGCCGTGGCCGATGACGAGGTCGGCGCCCGCGTCGATGACGGCGTGGGTGAAGGCGCGCAGGTCGCCCCGGTTCTCGCCGTAGAACATCTCGGTGCCCAGGGGGATGTTGAGCGCCTTGCCCCCTTCCGCGCCGCCATGGAAGGAGACGAGCACCAGGTCATGCGCGGCCTTGACCTGGCGCACCAGGGCGGCGGCGGTGGCGTGGTTGTTGACGTGGTTGCAGTTGGGCGAGGTGTGGAAGGCCACCATGCCCACGCGCAGGCCGTTCTTCTCCACGGTGGCGACGGTGCCCGCGGGGCCGCTCCAGGCGATGCCGAGCGAATCGAGCGTGGCCTCGGTCTCGCGGCGGCACAGCTCGCCGAAGTCACCCGAGTGGTTGTTGGCGGTGGAGGCCAGGTCCACGCCCGCGTCCTTCAGGTAGCGGCCATAGTGCGTGGGCGAGCGGAAGGCGTAGCAGTTGCCCCCGCGGCGGCACTTCTGCGTCTCGCCGTGGTCGCACAGGGGCCCCTCGAGGTTGATGAAGGTGAGGTCCGCGTCGTGCAACAGCGGCGCCACCGTGGCGAGGCTCGCGGCGCCATCATCCGGGGGCAAGAGGCCCTCGGGGAAGGAGGTGCCGAGCATCACGTCGCCCACGGCGCGGATGCGCAGGCGGGCATCGGCGGGAGGCGAGGGGCGAGGGGTCGGGGGAGCCGCGGGCTCGGCGAGCTGCCGCTGGAGGGCCGTCTGGCCCCGGGCCTGGGTGAGGGCGTCCTCGAGATCCGGGTGGGCCGGGTCCAGCCGCTGCACCACGTTCCACGCGGCGAGCGCCTCGGGCCAGCGGTTGAGCAGCGAGTACGCCCAGCCGAGCTCCCACTGGCAGTCCACGCGCTCGGGGGCGGCGCGGGCGCAGGCGGAGAAGGCCTCGAGGGCGGCGGGGGCGTCCTTGGCCTTGAGGGCCTCGACACCCCGGGCGTAGAGCGCGTCCACCTCGGCGGCGGAGGTGGCCAGGGGAGGAGAGTCGACCGGCGCGGAAGCGGACGCGGGGGGCGCGGGCGGAGCGTCGGGGCGGGGGGAGGCGCCTCGGGGGGCGGAGCGGGAGGCGCGGGCGGAGCCAGCGGCATCGGAGGCACGTTGGCCTCGGGGGGAACCGACGGGGCGTCGGAGATGGGACGGCGGAGGGGCTCGGCGACGGAGGCGCGCCAGTTGGCGCAGCCTCCGAGGGAGGAGAGCGCGAGCACGGAGAGCAGGAGGGAGCGAGAGCGCATGCGGGCGCGCATCTTACGGGGGACGCGGGCGGAGGAGGGGAGCGGCACGCACGGGTGGGGCGTGCTCGACGGAAGAGCGGCCGGGCGGGAGGCGGAGCCAGGGGACAGGCGCCTATACTGCGCGCCTCATGTCCCCGCCCGCTCCCGCGCTCTCCTCCCCGGCGGCTTCGTCCGCCCCGGCCGTCCGCTTCGATGGGCTGTGGCTGTTCTCGCCCCGGGTGGACGTGAGCCTCGTGCTGGTGCCCGCGCTGCTCACGCTCGTGGCGGTGTGGCTGGCGGACACGACGGGGGAGGGGCACCAGGGGTACTCGTGGGCGCTCGGGCGATGGGCGTCGCAGTACGTGCTCTTCAATGGCACGCACGTCATCCTCACCTTCCTGCTGGTGGGCACGCGGCGCGAGCTGCTGCGCACCACGCCCTCGCAGGGGTGGCTGCTCCTGGGAGCCTCGTCGGGGGTGTTCGCGGTGTGCCTGGGGGTGCTGTGGTACGCGGGCCAGCACGCGCCCCAGCTCAACCTGATGCTCGCCGCGTGCATCCACCTGCTGGCGGCGCACCACACGCTGTCGCAGGTGAAGGGGCTGTGGGCGCTGCACGGGCTGCGGGCCCGGGCCTCGGGAGCGCCCGCGCTGGGCGAGGCCGAGCGGCGGCTGCAGCGGGTGTTCGTCCCGCTCGCGCTGGTGCTGATGATGGCGCGCACGCTGGCGGTGCCGGTGACGGACGCGGCGGGGGACGTGCCGCTGGTGAACGTGGGGCAGGCGGAGAACGGGGCGCTGCCGTACGCGACGACGTGGGTGCTGCTCGGGGTGTGGGCGGTGTTCGCGGGGCGGATGGTCCAGGCGCTGCGGGGGCCCTCGGGGATGAGCGGCCCGAGGCGGCTGTACGTGCTGAGCCACGTGGCGGTGGTGGGGGTGTACCTGGTGTGGCCGGCGTGGGGCGTGGTGCTCAGCGCGGGCATCCACGGCCTGGAGTACCTCTTCCTCACGGGGCGGATGCTCGAGCCCACACCGGGAGAGCCGGACGCGCGACTGCGCGGGGGCGGGGTGTGGGCGGCGATGCTGGGGGTGATGCTGCCGCTCATCCTCGTGGGCGTGGCACAGAGCCCCTTCGTACCGCTGGTGGACTCGGCGACGGGGGGCTCGGCCACGCGCTGGCTGTTGGGCCAGGAGCCGCTGTGGACGCTCGGGGTGACGGTGACCAACGCGCTGGTGCTCGCGCACTACTTCGCCGATGCCTTCCTCTACCGCTTCCGGATTCCCCGGGTACGCGAGGTGACGCTCGGGAGGCTCGGCCTCGCATGAGGAACCGGACTGGCTGGGGCGGCTGGCCGCTCATCTTCTTCCTCCATGCCGCGTGCGCCACGGACGTCTCCCGGAACAACGCCCGGATGGGTTCCCACTCCCCGTCGCCCGCTCCCCCTCAGCAGCCCGGAGCGCATGCCGCGCTCACGGCGGAGCCCGGCCCTGAATCAGCCACCGTGTACGAGTTGGAATTCATGGAGCCGCGCACTGTCCCCACCCGGCCGGTGCCCATCTCCCCGGGCGAGTTCCAGCAAACCTTCCGGCGGCTCGCCCGCGACGTGCGGCTGAAGCACGGGACGCCACGGGAGGCCGCCCACGCGTTGCTGCGCCCCTCGCGCGAGCCGCGGCAAGACATCGAGACAGTGGAGAGCGGGGGCGACTGGGAATGGGAGACGTACCGGGGCCGGAGCTACACCCTCGTGCCACGCAACCAGCCGGGCCCGGTGTTGCTCACCCCCGTGGCCGACGACGCCCTGAAGGCGCGGTACCTGAAGTGGTGTGAGTACCGGGGCGGCGGAGACTGCCTGGGCCTGTTGGACGATGGGCCCTACCTCCGCGCGGATGACCGGCGGACGCTGGCCCTCGCCTTCGCCTTTGGCTCGGTGCTCGATGAGACCTGGCGGGCCCTGGCACACGAGCTGCTGGATGTGAGGGCGATGGTGTCCCTGGCCGTCTGGACGGTGGCAATCTATTGCATGATGTGGGTGGTGCCCGAGCCCACCACCAAGGCTCTGGCCGCGGGACTGACGGTGATTCTGATGGGGTGGCTCGGACTGGACACCGTCTGGGGACTGATGGACGGGTGGAGCCGACTGGCCACCGAGGCCCATGAAGCCACCACCTTCGAGGAGCTGCGCGCCGCGGGTGACGCCTTCGGCAAGGTGCTGGGCGAGGACGCGGCGCGGGCGATGATCCTGGCGGTGGCCTCGCTCTCCGGGCGCACGATGGGCGAGGTGGCGGCGCGGGTGAAGTCGCTTCCGGGCTTTGGCCTCGCGGGGAGACAATGGAAGGCCCAGGGCGGAGCCTCCGTCATGAGCCGGGTGGAGGCCGAAGAGACGGCACTGGCACGGGAAGGGGCCCTGGCACGAGCGGTGGAGGCGGTGGAGACGGTGGAGACGGTGGCGACATCACCACAGGGTGGCTTCGCGGTGGTGATGCTCAAGCGGGGACCGGGCGGTGGAGCAGGAAAGGCACCTGGAGGCCGATCTTGGGCAACCATCATGCGTCACCGGGGTGGCAACCAACAGGTGGAACTCAGCGATGGCCAACACTGGCATCTGCCACGTGGCAAGTCGGTGGCGGACATTCCCACCGAGGACAGGGTGGGGGACATGATTCAGGAGGTCGTCACCCAGGCTGCGAAGGAATGGGGGCCCCACAGGCTCTCGGCCAACGAAAGGCTCGCCATCGGCGCGGCCCAGAAGAAGGGCAAGTATTGGCTGGCGCGATTGTTGGAGCGAGAGGCCCGGGGGCGCTACGTGCACGCCAAGGTGGAAAAACAATTCCAAGCAATCCTCAAGTGGAACCGCCAGGGTGTCGACATGGTTGACCTCAAGACAGGCCGCCAATACGAGATCCTCTCCGGGACAGAGTCGAATCTGGCGCGACATGGCAGGCGAATGGCGACTGAATTCTTCCGGATGATCACCTTTTAGAAAGATGGCCATGGGCTGGCTCGAGAACGTCATCATCAAGAACAAGGAACTCGAAAACGAGCGGTTCGAGGTGACAGACAAAGACTCGCTCTATTTCCTTGGCCCCGACCTGACGCTGCGCAACTGCACTGTCGTCTTGAAGGTATCAGCCAGGCGATTACACATCCTCGGCGCCCGGTTCATTGACTGCACCTTCGAGGTGAAGCAGGAATTGAAGAACCATCAGGACTGGGTAAGAGCCTCGCTCAAGGGCTGCCGGTTCAAGGGCCGGCTGACGGGCTGTGATTTCGGGCACTGGCCCGAATACGGGAGTGAACCGGAGTATCAGCACGGTTTCATCGAGAACTGTGACTTCACCGAGGCCCGTCTGGATGGCTGCCGCATCATGGGCTGTGACCCAACCCCCCTGCGCTTCCCCAAGTGGCCCTGCTTCACCATTCTGGACCCCATTCGCAGGGCCCCCGAACTCCGTAGCGTCAAGTGGCCGGGTCTGATCGGTGACGTCATCGTGGGCGACCTCCACGCCCATCCAACTCCAACCAGGGCACTGACCTATTACGCGCCCACCCTGGTGGAACGGCTCGAGAGCACGCCAGAACAACTCCGAGCTGTCATCGAGAACTTCGACTGCATCGTCTACTGACCCGAACCCGAGCGGGCCTGGAACGTCCCGCTCCGGGTATGGTTCAGGGTTGGGCGGATTGGGGCGGACGTCCCCGGTCCTTCGAGACGGGTACGTAGCACGTGCCCTGGTACTCCGCCTGGACGTCGAGGCACGGAGGACTCCGCTTCACGGCCAGCCAACATCCACCGTTGATCTCCACTTCATCCACCTGGGGTTTGCAGGGCGCCGCGGCCTGATTCCTGAAGGGTTTGGCGGGCAATGGGTAGGCAAGCGTTCGTGGAACCGGTGACTCCGAGTTGGACAGGAGCGGAGCATCCGCCTCGGAAGGAGCCTCGGACACCACGACGGGTGCGAGCGGCTGACATCTGGAATCACTCGTCGCGTAGAGCCAGACACCGAACGACAGGGAGACGCTCGCGAGGCCCGCGAGGGCGGGCATGAGCCGGGTACACCAGGGCCGGGGCGGACGTCCCGACGCGAGGTGTGCTGACAGTCTGGGATTGTCCTCCACGCGCCGGACCGCCGCGTCCGTCAGCACGAGGATGTCCGCCAGTTCCGTGGCTCGCGCCGACGGGGGCGCTTCATCCACTCGCAGCGACACCGAGGCGGATTCGCGTTTGTAGAAGAGGCTCACGGCCCAGTCGCCTTCGGGCGTCCACTCCACGCGCTCTCCCGGCAGCAACGTCAGGGCGGGCCGGCCCGTCGCCACATGGCGCGCTTCGTAGAGACGACCCAGATCCGGACCCACCTCGTCATAGCGCCAGCCCAATTGGAAGGGCCCCAACCGCCTGTCCTCTCCGCTCTTCTCGTTCGCCACGCGATGCCCCTCCGTGAGCCTTCACGGAAACGGATTTGACCAGTCAAGTCAAGGGAGTTGGCATACCCTGTTGGGTTCCCACCGTGGAGGAGAGGTCATCAGGGCCCGGGAGCCGGGGTGGCCTTCGGCGCCCAGAGCAGCCCCAGTTCCAGCGGCTCGGCGTCGAAGGGTTCGGCACGCACCGTCTCCTCGCCGCCGTGATGGGAGACGAGCCGCCAGCCCTTCTCTCCTCGGCCATACACCTCCAGGGTGTGAGCACGAGGGTCCACCAGCCACGCATGGCCCACCCCCTCCTGGTGATAGATGGCCAGCTTGCGCCCCCGGTCCAAGGCCACCGTCGACGGAGACAACACCTCACATACCCAGTCGGGCGCCAGGTCGAAGAAGGGGTCATCCCGCTCCAACAGTCCGGGGGCCCGCTCCCGGCGCCAGCCCGCCCGGTCCGGCACCAGCACCTGACGGCCCAGGTGCACCTCCGGCTCATTCAGGATCCACCAACCCCCTGGGCTGTCAGGCGACAGGAATTTTTGACCCCCTTACGTCACTAAAACTGACCCCCTCCCAGGGCCCGGTTCCTACGTCGTGATGCTACGTCGTTCTGCGTCCTGTGTCCGCCGGAGCTCGCCCTCGCTGCTTCTCGAGCGAGGGCGAGCGCAGGCGCCTGCCGAGGCTCAGCGCTCGGGTTCAGCTGCGCTGCTGGTGGCTTGTGACGCGCCCCGGCTCAGCAGCCCCGCCTTCTTCTTCTGCCGCAGCCGGTAGCTATCGCCTTGAATCAGCAGCGTGTGGCTGTGGTGCAGCAGCCGGTCGAGGATGGCCGCGGCCAGCACGTCATCGCCGAAGACGCCGCCCCACTGGCCCACCATCTGGTTGGTGGTCAGCAGCATGCTGCCCTTCTCGTAGCGACGCGCCACCAGTTGGAAGAAGAGGTGAGCACTGCGCTTCTCGAAAGGCAGGTAGCCCAGCTCGTCCACCACCAGCAGCTTCGGCTTGGCGAAGTAGTTGAGCTTGTCCTTGAGGACGCCCTCGCTCTCGGCCCTGGCCAGTGCCGCCAGCAGTGCCGTGGCGCTGGTGAAGAGCACCGAGTGCCCGGTCTCCACCGCCGCACGCCCCAGTCCAATGGCCAGGTGCGTCTTGCCCACGCCCGGCGGACCGAAGAGCAGCACGTTCTCGGCCTGGGCGATGAATCGTCCCGTGGCCAGCTCCCGCACCAGCTTCTGGTCCACCGAGGGCTGCGCCTTGAAGTCGAAGTCCTCCAGCGTCTTCACCGCGGGGAAGTGCGCGATGGTGATTCCCATGCTCACGCGCTTGCGCTGCTTGGCCCCCATCTCCTCGCGCAGCAGCGCGTCCAGGAAGTCCAGGTACGTGGGCTCGCCGCGCGCGGCCTCCGCCAGCAGCGCGTCCAGCCGCTCGGCCAGGTGCCCCAGAC
This sequence comes from Cystobacter fuscus, assembly GCF_002305875.1. NCBI lineage: Bacteria > Pseudomonadati > Myxococcota > Myxococcia > Myxococcales > Archangiaceae > Cystobacter > Cystobacter fuscus. The sequence goes on from NZ_CP022098.1 coordinate 22,643, forward strand.
GCAGCCGCTCCAGGTGCTCGAGCACGCGCGCGTGGACCAGCTCGTGGCTCATGCGGCACCCCGCTTCGCGTCCTGCTCCACCACGGCGGCGTAGTCCTCCAGCGAGCGCCCGTGCACGGCCAGCTTGGAGCCGTCCTCGACGGGCTCCACCGCGCGTGCTCGCCACAGCCCTTCCCAGTGCGCCGGGTCGACGACGCGCCCGTGCGGCTCCTTGCCGCGTGCGTGGGTGGCCACCAGCTTGCCCGCGTGGAAGATGCGCACCTCGGCCTCTCCCACTTGCACTTCGACGCTCTCGCGCACCAGCCGGTGCGGCACGCTGTAGCGCACCGTGTCCACGTCCACCAGCGCGTCGTTGGCCACCTTGCGCTTGAGCCGCTGCTGACGGCGCGGCAGCGAGCGCGCGGGCAGCGGGCGCAGCGCGGCCTTCTCCTCGCGCTCGAATCTGTCCAGGGGCCGCTCGTGCGTGGTGCCATGCACGCGTGCATCCGCCTCGGCCATCCACTTCACCAGGTGCGCCTCCATCGCGCCGAAGGACTCGAAGTCCCTGCCGGCCAGCGCGTTGCGCTTGACGTACTTGACGCCTGACTCCGTCTTGCCCTTGGTGCGTGCGCGGTACGGCCCGCACGCCTTGGGCGTCACGTCCCAGTCCTTGCAGAACTCCACCCAGGCCGGGTGGAAGCGCACGGTGCCGGCCTGTCTGTCGTGCTCGTCCACCAGGGGCCGGGCATTGTCTCCGAGCACCTCCCATGGCACTCCTCCGAAGTGCACGAAGGCCGCGGCCACGCCCTCACGCCAGTCGTCTCCGCGTTGATTGAGGAAGGCCCGCACGAACAGCCGCCGCGAGAAGCTCAGCACCGCCACCAGCAGGAACACCTTCACCACCTGCCCGCCCAGCCGCACCTTCTTCTCGCCGAAGTCCACCTGCATCTGCTGCCCTGGCTTCGTCTCGAAGCGCACCGTGGCCACCTGCGCCACGTGCACCTGCCTCCGTCTCTCCTCCACCGCTCGCTGCACGGTGCGCACGCTGGCCTCCACTCCCTCTTGCTCCAGCAGCGCCTTGACGACGACGGCGTTGCCCTCCGCCGCTCCATTCCACAACTCCACCGCGCGCTGCTGCTCTTCCTCGCCGAGCCGCCTCGCCTTGGGCCTCACCTGCTTGTCGGCCGCGCTGCCCGCACGCAGGTAGCGCCGCACCGTGTTGCGCGCCACCCCCACCTCACCCGCTATCCGCTTGTGGCCCCAGCCCGCCTCCGCCAGCACGCGGATGCGCCGCACCACTTCCTGCTCCACCATCGGCACCTCCGTCGCGCGGGGTGCCACAACTTCCGCCGTCTCTCCCATCGAGCTGACCTCCTTGGTCTGGAGGCCCCGGGAGGGGGTCAGTTTTCGTGTCGCCAGGGGGTCAATTTTGCTGTCGCTCTACATGGGCCCCCCGGCCCATAGCTGAAGGCATTGCCCAGCTTCGCCCCGAGCACCATCGCCATACCCGAGGAGGTGACATCCGAGGTCAGGTGCGCCGCACGTCCAGGAGGCGCCCCTCGCGCAGCCAGCCCTCGGCGTCCCTCCACAAGGGCAGGCCCACGGCATGGACGCGCTCGGGCGCGGTGCGGGTGAGCCACCCCAGCCACGCACAGAGCGCCGCGTCGAGCTCGTCATGCGTGGGCAGCCCCGCTCCCGGAAAGCGCAGCCCCTCCGCCTCGAGCCGCTCCCGCCTCGCCGCCCGTCCCTCGGGGGAGTCCTTCTTCCCCAACTTCTCCACAGCCAGGTGGCGCCACGTGGCTCCGGGAAACGCCTCGAACAAGCGCGCCCGGCCCGGCTCGGGCGTGTCCACGTCCAGCATCTCCAAGGCTCCGAGCCGGTGCAGGGCCGCGAAGAGCAACACGCCACCGCGCACGAAGCCATGGAAGGGCGCGCCCGGCACGGGGAGCACATCCGGAGTCCGCCCCGGAGCCCGCAGCAGTCGCTCCGCCTCGCGCACCCGGGCCCCCGGTCGCGCGAGCGCCTGGGGCCCGTCCACCACCACCACGTCCGTGGGCCCCACGGGAAACGCGGCCACGAGGGCCTCCGGGTCGAGCCGCCCCTCGCCGTCGGGCGCGGGCCACCGCCGCTGCTCGAAGTCCACCCGCCCGTGGACATCCACCACGGCCACGTCCACGGCGCGGGGACTGCGCGCGAACGGATCGCTCAAATCCCAGCCCAGGAAACGCATGCACCGAGCCTACCCGAGGCGCCTGGCCTATGGTTTCCCCTCCTCATACTACCGCGAGCCGCCGCGCGTATCGCTCTCATCGGCTCCATCTGATAGAGCCGAGGCCTCCAGGGCCGTATCGAGTTCCACGGCCCTCTTGCGTTCCTCCCAGTCTTTCAGGGCTGACGCCACGTGGTGGAGGGAGTGACGCTTCAACCTCGGGTGATGCACCGCGAAGTAGTGCTCCCCGGCGATTGCCACGAAGGCATAGGGATTGGCTGGGTGGCTCATCAACCATTCCTCCGCCTCCACGCGTGTGGCGAACGAAGGAGTCCGCGGTGGGATTCCCCTGGCGGTCAGCGCCTCCAGCGCCGGCTCCATGCAATATTCGCGATACATCCCGCGCGTATTGTCCTCACGCGTATACCAGAATTGGTAATACGCATCACCGATGAGGATGCGGACCGGGCTCGGTGGTTCCGCGACGCTCTTCATCCAGGCCTCGGCTTCCTCATGGCTGGTGAAGTGCGCGATGGCCAGCGGGGCATGGTCCAGTTGATTGATGAAGTAGTCCTCGGCCTCATCGAGCTGTCCAGTCCCGGCGATGAAGTCGAAGAGGGCGATGAGCAGGCGCACATACTGCTTCTGTTCGGGCTCGGATGTTTCGTCCAGGGTCTTGAGCAGCAGTTCCACGGCCAGTTCCGCGAGCGTCTCCTCATGATTGTCCAGGCGTACGCTGACGGGAGGGCGTTCCGCTGAAACCTTGCCCTCGAGTGAGTCTTCGAATCGGTAGATCTGGCCGGTAATGAGGACGAAGTGGTTGAATGCGCGTACATAGCGCCAAAGCTTCTCTTCGTCCTGTCGACCCTTCGCCTCCGCTGCCCGCCGCCGGGTCTCGATGAAAAGCGCCGCGCCTGTGAGTTCCTCAAAGATTGTCACCTGCACACCCCCGCGAGCTGGATATCGGAGAGCATTCCCGGGGAGCGTTCCGCCATGACCAGGAGTGGCGTCAAAACGAGTACCGCGCCTGCCGAACCAGCGACCACGACGGCGAAGGCGACACCGGCAATGACCACGACGGTGCCCACGGCAAGCTCCCTGCGATGCTTCTTGAGCCAGTCAATGGCGGGTTCTACCGCATCGAACTCGGCTACGTACTCCTCTGCCCACTCGCCGCGGCCCTTCGTGCATTCAACAAAAGCATCCATGCAGTTTTCCGGACACCACCACCCCTGGCAACGCGCCACGGCTGCCCCCGGGTGTCCAGGTATTTGCGGCGACCAATCGCGAATGGCCTGCCACTCTTGAGACAGTCCTGTTCGCACTGTGCACGCCGCCCCTCACAATACGTATTCAAGCCCGACGAGGAAACCCGCACGATGTCTCGACGGACGTTCATCGTGCTCATGGCGTGCTGGAACTTCGTCAGATCGAATTCCTTCAACGGAATCCAGGCGTGCTCTACCTGCCCATCTGCTCGTCGCTCGAGAACAATCACGTACCTGGCCAGGTCCTGGGGACCGGTGGGTCCGACCGCTGGGGGGCGCGCCGCACTACAGGAAACAAGTACGAAGGCAAGGCTCACCGCCATCGCCCGCTGTGTCACCGAGACCGTCCGCATGAGGGCAGCATCTCCCGAATGGCCCCACAACGGAACCACCTGGAGCATTTCTCACGAGCGCCTCGGCATCCATCAGGGAGCACTTCTGCCCACGGCGCGTGGGCCCGCGCCTACGGCGAGACCATTGGTGCCCTCGCCCATGTACGGCAGGGCACCGATGGCTCGCAGCAAATGGCCCAGCACCTCGTCGAGCGTGGTCCGGCCGCGCCTCAGATGGGGCAGGGGCGGCGCAAACGGCCGCAAGAGGCGCAGCTCGTCTTGTGGACGGTACGGCTCCTGCCGGAGGTCGCGCGCCCCTCAGGTGAGCGAGCCTTCACGCGTACGCCGATCCGAAGGCACTTCGGGCGTCCCCTGGTTTGACGATGGGTGGAAGTTCAACGGATGATTTCCACTCCAAGTACGAACCGGCAACAAGGACTCTCATGAATCGGTCTCGGATACTGTCTGCGCTGGAATCGCTCACGTCATTGGGTCATCGCCTCTGGGGCGGGCACGTGTCGCAGCTCATTCCGTCGCCGAGCGGTGCCTACCAGGCCATCGCTCTGGATGACCACGAAGGCGCGAGTGTTCGTTCCACCGTGATCAAGGTGCTTCGCACCGGTGAACGGACGGCCCACGACACCAAGGCCGTGCAAGAAGTGACGTTGACCTGCAGCTTGCCTCCGCGCATTGCCTGGATGTCGGACAACCTGCTGGTCATCCATGAGCGGGGCGCCCCTTCACGCCCGATGATGCGGGGCGAAGTGTCGTTCGTGTTCTCACCGTGGAAGGTGGAGGCGCTGTCCGCCGAGGCGAAGGAGAGCAAACCCAAGGCGCCGCCTGTCGACTCGGCTTGTGGCTTCCCGGGCGTGACTTTTCCCGCCGACTTCGCCGTGCTCGCGGGCGGTGCCTACGCGGGCAGGGAAGGCACGGTGCGGATCGACCAGAGCGGCCGGGCCGCCTCGACCATGACGGTCACCGTCAACCATCCCGGCAAGCCCGTCGCACTGATGCTCGGTGCCTACGAGCCGACCATCTGGTCGATCCAGCTCGCCCCGGGGACGACCCTCCTCGCCGTGCTGGCCAGCGGCTTCCATCGGCAGGTCGTCACCGGTCTGGATGCCACCACGCCAGTCGCCATCCATACGTATGACAACAAGAGTCCGTGCGGCTTCTTCACGATGAGTCGGGACAACCACGAGGAACTCAACCCCATCGCCCTGCGGTTCTTCGGGCGGGAGGTCGACAGGGTCCATCCAGCGTATAAAGGCGTGGTCACCATGGGCGGCCCGCACAGTACGTCTTCTCCCTGGATGAGCCGGGGCGACGCTCCGGTGGAGGCGTACATCGACACGTCTCCCCCACCGATCAATCCCAGGGAGAGCCTCGACGAGGCCGTGCGTCAGGGCTTGCTGCGACGCGCGAACAGCCTCGACTGGAAACAGTGGGAAACGGAGATGGAGAAACTGGCGGCCGACCGGGGGGTGCCACTGGACTCCATCCGAGGGCCCCATTCACGCAGTGCTCTGTCGCAGATGTCGTTCAGGATGAGCCGCGCGTACGTCGTCCTGCAACCCATGACGCTCCCGCCCCGTCTCTGTGGCGCACTGTCGGCGGTGTTCTTCGTTCCCAAGGGCGTCGAACGTCCGCGCGGCGACCCCGGTCACTCCTCAATCTATGACTTCAATGACATGAGCTACACCGATGCCTTTGGCCACGAATAGCCATCCGGGAGAGGTGTTCTCATCGGGAACAGCCTGAAGAGCACGTTGCGGCGGGGGCCTCGTGACCCACGGGACACAGGCCCCGCGGTTCATCGGGTCTCTCCGGCGGCGGCGGCCTCGGCCTGGATCCGGGGAAACTCGGCGGCCATCGCCTGCGCCAACGCGTTCGCCGCCGAGAGCGGACGCACCATCACGGTGAGCTCGCTGATGCGCCCGGCGTCGTCGAGCCGGATGAGATCGAGCCCGTGGACGCTGACCCCGTTGACGACGGTCTCGAACACCAGGGCCGAGCCGCGGCCGTCCGCGTCGGCCAGCTCGCGGACGTAGCGGAAGTCGGTGAAGACCCGGCCGACCCCGCGCAGGATCGCGGCCACGACGGCGCGACCCTGGTACGGGCGGAACGCGACGGGGCTGCGGAACACGACGTCGTCGGCGAGCAGGTCGCCGAGGGCGGTGAAGTCACCGGCCTCGACGGCGGCACGGAACTCAAGCATGTGGACTCCTGTGATGCGATGGCGGGGTGAACTCGAAGACGGCTGCCCCGTTGAGTATAAGTAGAGGAAACGGCGAGTGTGGTGGCTTTCCTCGTGGGCGAGGAGTCCGGCCGGGTCCACGGCCAGGTGCTGCGCGTGAACGGTGTCTGGAAGGGGGCGAGCGCTTCGGTGCCCCAGAGTGGATGGGCGATCAGCCGAGGAAGCGCCGCTCCCAGTGCCGCACGTCCTCAAGGGTGAAAGCGAGCCGTCGCGCGGCCTGCGGTACCACGGTTTCCTCCCCAGCCACTCGTGCACAGAGCGCCGGGTTCTGCCGACAAGCGCTCGTCGCCGAGTCGAAGGACTGGGCGTAATGCTGGACATGAGCGCCCACCGCGCTGGTTGGAACATGGGACCTCCCAATATGGTCTGCTTGCCTTGGAACCACCGGCAACCTTACGTCGGGCCGAAGAGGACCCTGTGGCTCGTACGGACGGGAAAGTCCAGAATCCGGCACGCTTGCATCAGGAGTCGAGGAAGCGGCGCCACCATGACTGAGTCTCGGAGGGAGAAGCGCCCACCAGGGCGTAGTCCTCCGACCACGTGGACAGCCAGGGTTCCAAGGCCCGTGCCAGCTCCCGATAGTCAGGCAGGGAGTCACCCCGAGACGTGTCTCCCGCCTTTGGCCACTGCCCGAGTGTCACCACGGCTCGTCCTCCATCCATCTCCTGGACATGGGTGCCCGGGGAGTACAGCCGGTCCTGGAGGCCGCCAATGCCTCCCACTTCGCCGAGCAGGGACTGGCCCAGGAGGTTGATCCAATGGACACCATCGATCCGCCGCCCCAGTGACGTACTTCCATGGGTCACGTCGATGCCCGGATGACGAAAGGCTTCTTCGCGAATCTGCCCAAAAGACAGAGTAGAGGAGTGGGTGGAGGAAAAGGCGAGGCCCGCGTGCCCCGACGAGAAAGGCAACAGGCTGGCCAGTTCCAGGATCAACTCGCGCATCCTCTTGGGCCCTCGTTCTTCCAGGTCCTCCGTGGGCCAGGAAAAGCTCACCAGACTGACGGTGCTGCCCGGATCGCGCCAGGGCAGACGGGCCCGATAGAAGAAGCCATAGCCGCTGACCCCAGCGGCTCCCCCCGATAATTCCACGGCGCGCTCGAATTGATTCTTGATGTACCGCTGAGCCTCCTGGGGATTCTCCAGGTCATCGAGGAAGCGGCCCCCTCGGGGTGGGGCCATCACGGCGCGGATGATCTCCCAGTTGTCGTCGTCCAGTGGGAAGGGCTCGGTCTCGAGGTCATACCACTCGGAGAGGATCTCAGGCCCTTGTCCGATGGTGCTCAGGTAGAGGTCGAGCGCCTGGCGCACGGAGAGCGCGAGGTCATGGTGGTCGAAGGGCAGATGCAGGACGAGCCGGACCACTTCGCGCCGGATCAGGCGCTCCTGTCCCGACTGGGACGAGTAGATACGGATGCGAGGAATGGGGTGGCTCACCAAGCGGGGCAGAAGTACCGGTGAACGCTCCGCTCGTCCACCCCACTCACCCCAAGCCCCTCGAAACCGAGGGTGACCTCGCCGCCTCAGGCGGCCTGCGCCACGCGTCCGGCCGAGGCGCGCGCCGCGGCCACCGCCGCGTCGATGTCCAGCTTGCCGCCCGAGCTCACCTTGCCCTTGAGGTCCGGATCCTTCTCCGTGGTGGCCACCAGCATGTCGCGCACCTCGGCCGCCGTCAGCTTCGGGTTCTCCGCGAACATCAGCGCCGCGGTGGCCGCCACGCGCGGAGTCGCCATCGACGTGCCGCTCATCTCCTCCCAATCACCACCGGGCACCGTGCTCAGCACGTCCTCGCCCACCGCCGCCATCTCCACCACCTTGTCCCCGTGCGAGGAATAGCGCGCCAGCTTGTCATTGCGCTTGTCCATGGACGCCACCGTCAACACATTGGGCAGATCCAGGTTCGCCGGGAAGTCCTTCACGTTGTTCATGTTGCTGCCATTGCCGTTGGCCGTGGCCGCCACCAACAGGATGTCCGCATCCGCCAGCTTCTGCACCGCGTCCTTCCAGCGCTTCTGCGAGGCCGCGTCCCGGTACTCGTCACCGAAGCTCGCGTTCACCGCGCGGATGTTCGCGCCCTTGCTCTTCATGTCCACCACGTAGTCCACCGAGCGCTCGAAGTTGGTGAGCAGATCCGCTCCGTCGTAAATCCCTCCCACCGACAGGATCTGCGCCTTGCCCGCCGCCACGCCGGTGTTGCCCAGCCCGTTGTCCGCCGCCGCGATGATGCCCGCCACGTGCGTGCCGTGATCCATGCCCTCGCCCCGGAGCGGATCCCCCGAGCCGAAACCCACGTTGAAGCCGTGGATGTCGTCCTCGATGCCGTTGCCATCGTTGTCGAGGCCGTCACCCGCGACCTCCCAGGGGTTGGTCCACATGGAGTCCTTCAGGTCCGTGTGGTTCCAGTCCACGCCGCCATCGAACACGGCCACCACCGGCGGGCCCGACAGGGGCACCGGCTTGGAGTCCGCCACGCTCTTCAGTGACGCCGTCTTCGACAGCAACGCGGCGGGCGGCGTCTCCGTGCCACTCGGGCGCCGGCCCGTGGGCCGATCCACGAAGTTCGAGCGCGCGTCGAAGCCCGCCGCCTTTGGAGCCGAGGCACGGGGATCCTCGACCGGAGCGCGCACGGTCGGCGCCTCGGTGCGCACGCGCGACGACGGGAGGGACGAGGTGGAGATCTTGGAGAGGGTCGTCATGGTGGGTACCTCGGGAGGAGCGTCGAAGGGGATGGTGTGTGAGCCTGACTCCTGATTTGTCGGCACATGGCGTCAAATGTTTCCCCATTCTGTATATTTCATGATTTCCACCTACATTTACCTCCCGACACTCACCTCTCGAGAGCCGAGAAGAACGTGCGGTGGGAGAGGAGGGGAATCAGGGCGGGGCGCGCGTCAAAGACAAACACCCCACGGAGGGGGCCGGGTACCTCCGGCCCGCGCGCTCACTTGTTCTTCTTCACCAGCTTCGCCTTCGCGGGCTTCTTCGCCCCCCGGCACAGCGGGTGGGGCTTCTTCTGCGCCTCGGCGAGCACGAACGAGCGCTTGCCGCTGCACGCCACGCGCAAGTCCGGGTTGTCCTCCCGGGGCACGCGGAACACCTTCGCGCTCGCGCCACGCAGTTGCTCGTGCTGCCACCACACGTTGGCGCGATCCTTCCCGTACATCCCCTCGCCACACTCCGCGGCGGGCAGCCGCCCCTGCACCGAGGCGAAGGACGGCGCATGCGCCCCCTCGAGCGAGCGCGTGCCGAAGAAGACACGGCCCGCGTAGCGCACGAAGCCGCACCCCAGCTCCTCGTACCCCGCCCCTTCGTCGCGCGGCACGGCGATGAAGGCGGGCAGCGCGGGCCGATCCGTGTGGTTGAGGTAGAAGAAGCGCGCGTCGCGCGGCCGGCACCCCTCCACCACCTCGAAGGTCTCCGCGTCCGCCAGGTCCAGGCGCGTGAGCACCTCGCCCCGCTCGCCGCCCGGCTCCTCCTCGGTGTCACCCGCGGCCAGCGGCTTGTGCCAGTAGATGCTCGTGGCGTAGCGGATGAAGCCGCACCCGAGCGGCTTGAAGGAGTCCGGCGCGAAGGGGATGGCCGGTCTGTCCTTCAGTGGACGTTGCAGGAGCAGGGTGCAGCCCCGCCGTACCCGCGTCCCATCCGCGTAGAAGCCGTGCCCGAGCGGCTGCAACTGGCCCTCGCTCGGGCCCACGTCCTTGTTCCCGCAGTGGGTGATGGTCTCCTCCACGGGCGGAGGCGCGGGCTGGAGTGTGTCGGCGCGCTCGGCCGCGGGTGCCTCCGCCGCGGGGGCCGCCGTCGGGGGCGCCTCGTCCTGGGCGCGAGCGAAGGAGCCCATGGGGAGCGTTCCCACCAGGAACGCCAGGGGGGCTCCGAACCGTCGCCATGGATGCTTCGTGCTTCCCATATGGCGGCGCATCATGGCGTGTCTTGGTGCCCAAGCGGGAAGAAACCCGCGTGTTGGTGCGCCCCGGACGCACGCACGCAAGGCGGGCGCTCGAGGCACGGCGGAGCCCGGCGCGGGGGCCGCATGGTAGCCTGGGTCCCGTCTTCCCCGAATTCCGGAACAGCCCCCATGCGCACGTCCGTCCTTCCCCTTCCGCGACTCACGCCGCTGTTGCTGGCGGCGCTGGTGGCCCTGTCGGGCTGCCGCCCCACTCCCACCGAGGTCTACACCGAGGTCGAGTTCGACGTGACGGTGCCCCCGGAGACCCCCGTGAACGCCCAGATCTTCCTCCAGGGCGAGCACCCCGCCTTCCGGGCCTCCGCGCGGGGCCTGGAGCTGTTCTACCAGGGCGGTCAGCTCTTCTCGGCCCGGGCGAAGCTGCCCGAAGGCCAGGAGGTCACCTTCACGGCGAAGATGGCCTCGGCCGAGGAGCAGGTACCGCTGGAGCTGTCGGGACGGCCGGCGGGTTCCTGGCGCTACGCCGCTCGCGCCGACGAGGAGAAGGTGGGCTTCACCGTGGAGCGCTGGGGCCCACCCGGGGGGCGCACCGGTCCGCAGACGGTCTTCCTGGTCACGGTGCCGGCGACGACGCCTCCGGACGACGTCATCTGGTTGTCCGGCAATCAACCCGAGCTGGGCAATTGGAATGGCGCCGGCGTGAAGCTGCACAAGGCCATGGACAATCGGTATGCCGCTTCCCTGTCCTTCCAACCGGGCACATTATTGGCCTTCAAGGCGACGCGCGGTTCCTGGGAGACGGTGGAGAAGGACGCGATGGGACAAGAGATCGAGGATCACGTGTTCAGGACCGGCGAGGACTACGAGCACGTCCCGTTCACCGTGGAGTGGTGGGCGGACTTCGGCACCATGCCGCCCCCCCAGGTGCGCACCGGCAACATCAAGTACCACTTCGGGGTGCAGCCCAAGGACGATACGCTCCGGGCGCGCGACGTCATCGTGTGGTTGCCGCCCGGCTATGAGGAGCCAGAGAACGCCTCGCGCCACTACCCCGTGCTGTACATGCACGACGGGCAGAACCTCATGGACGCCACCACGGCGGCGTACGGGAGGGAATGGAACGTGGACGAGACGGCGCAGCAGCTCGTCGAGGCGGGTGAGGTGGAGCCGCTCATCATCGTGGGCATCTACAACGCCGAGGAGGAGCGCATCGCCGAGTACACGCCGGTGCCCTTCCCGCCCAACTACCCCGAGGCCGGCCGCGCCGCCGCGTATGGCCGGTTCCTCGTGGAGGAGCTCAAGCCGTTCATCGACGGCGAGTACCGCACCCGGACGGATGCGGCCTCCACGGGCCTGGCGGGCTCGTCGCTCGGGGGGCTCGTGTCGCTCTACCTGGGCCTCGAGTACCCCGACACCTTCACCCGGCTGGGCGTCATCTCGCCCTCCGTGTGGTGGGCGGACCGGGAGATCCTCCAGCGCGTGGAGCAGTACAACGGCCCCACGTCCCTGCGTATCTGGGAGGACATCGGCACCGACGAGGGAGATGGCCCCGAGGCGGAGACGGTGAGCGATGCCGAGGACCTGTACCAGGCGCTGAAGGCCAAGGGCTGGAAGGACGCGGACCTGAAGTACACCGTGGTGCAGGGTGGCCGGCACAACGAGAGGGCCTGGTCCGAGCGCTTCGGAAAAATCCTGCGCTTCCTCTTCCCGTCCATGCCCTGACTCTCACTCCCCGCCGTGCCCCTCCCAGAGGGGAGCGGGACGCTCGGCCCGGGGCGGCTCCATGAGGGCCGCCACCTCGGGGGAGTAGCCCCCCGGCCCCTCGCCATGGGCCAGCAGGGGAGGACGCACCGCGAGCCCCCGCTGCCGATCGCGCACCGCGTGCACGAGGAAGCGCGTGGCGGGAGCGCCCGCGCGCGCATGCACGAAGCGCAGGGCCATGGGGTGGAGCCGCGCCGCGCTCAACAGCCCGAGCACCTCGGCCACCCGCGCCGCCGGGTAGATGAGGCTCACCCGCCCCCCGGGAGGCAGCGAGTGCCGGGCGGCGGCCACCACCGCGGCCGCGTCACACGTCAGCTCCTGCTTGGACACGGCCCGCTCGTCATCCGGGCTGCGCACCCCCGCGTGGGCCGGACGGAAGGGCGGATTGGACACCACGTGCGCGTACGCCCCCGGGGCCCAGGACGTCCGGGCCTCGCGCAGGTCCCCGAGCACCGGCCGCACCCGCCCGTCACAGCCGTTGAGCGCCACGGCGCGCGCGAGGCGCGCATGTACCTCGGGCTGCAGCTCCAGCGCGTCCACGGGGCCCAGGCCGAACTGACACGCGAGCAGGAAGGACACCACGCCACTGCCCGCCCCCAGCTCCAGCAGCGGCCCCTCCACCTGTCCCCCCTCGGTGGCCGCGAAGGCCGCCAGCAGCACCGCGTCCAGGGTGAAGCGGTAGCCGCCACGACGCTGCCACACGCGCACGCCCGCGGTGCCAATCGAGTCGAGCGTCTCGTCGGATGGAAGAGGAGTGCTCACGCCCAGCGAATCCTCCCACACAACTGTCGGACCCAGGGCGCCCGCTCTATCCAACCGTGTACACGCCCGTGCTCGCCTGGACGTTTCCCGGCTGGCCCTCCCGGCGCGGGTGCACACCCTGGGAGGCATCATGATCCGATTCCCTGGAAGCTCCGTCGTCCTCCTGGCGCTCGTGGCGAGCGGCTGTGACACCTCGCAGGCGCCGTGCCGTGAGACCTGCCCGGACATCTCCGGGGTGTACTCCATCGAGAGCACTACGCCCGCGGGTGAGTGCGGCTTCAGCCCCTACCTGCTGCCGCCCAGCGTGCGACTCGAACAGACCCGCGACGGGCGCGGAGTGCTGTTCCACGTCATCGATCCCACCACGCAGATCGAGGTGCCCCTGTCCGGCGACGTCTACGCGCCCGAGTCCGGGGAGGAGGGCCTGCTCGGCTCGTTCCGGATCGACAGCCGCACCACCCGGCTCGCCCGCTCCGGGAGCGACCAGCTCGTGACGCTCGACGTGACCGTCATGGGCTCGGTGTCCCAGGTCGAGGACCGCCGGGTGCTGACCGCCACGGTGAACACCACGGACGCGGCGAGCAACCAGGGCTGTACCGCCACGCTGTCGGTGATGGGCGAGAGCCGGTAGGAGTCTCCCCGGCGGGCCTACCTGCGCGAGCCCGCCATCCGCTCGGCCAGATCGATGACCTTCGCCTCGACGTTGGAGTCATCCAGCTTGTCGATCTCCACGATGCCCGTGGGGCTGGTGACGTTCACCTCGGTGAGCCAGTCGCCGATGACGTCGATGCCCACCAGGTACAGGCCCCGCTCCTGGAGCGAGGGCTTGAGCCGGGCGCAGATCTCCCGCTCGCGCGCGGTGAGGCTCGTCTTCACGGGGGTGCCACCGGCGGCCATGTTGCCCCGGTGGTCGTCCTGGGAGGGCACTCGGAGCACGGCGCCACACGGCTCGCCGTCCACGAGGATGATGCGCTTGTCGCCCTGGCGGCTCTCGGGCAGGTAGGCCTGGGCGACGATCGCCTTGCGGCCTCCCACCGTGAGCACCTCCAGGAGCGAGCGCAGGTTCCGGTCTCCCGGCTGCATGAAGACGATGCCCTGGCCGCCAAAGCCCTCCACCGGCTTGAGGATGGTGCCCGCGGGGTGGCTGGCGACGAAGCGCGAGAGCTGCGCCATGTCGCGCGCGATGAGCGTCTCGGGCATCAGCTCCGGAAAGCGCAGGCCGAAGAGCTTCTCGTTGGCGTCGCGGATGCCGGTGGGGTTGTTGATGAAGACGGGCGCGCGGCCGTTGTGCAGCTCCACCATCTGGGTGGCCTGGATGAACTCCGCGTCGACGGGCGGATCCTTGCGCAGGAAGAGGACGTCGAGCTCGGACAGGGGCTGGAGCGCCTCGCCGAGCACGTCGAAGTGGCGACCGGGCTCACGGCGCACGGTGACGGTGCGCATGCGCGCCTCGGCGCGCGAGCCGTTGAAGCGCAGCCAGGGCTGCTCGAAGTAGCGCACCTGGTGACCCCGGCGCTGGGCCTCGAGCATGAGCGCGAAGGTGGAGTCGTGATCCACGCGCACCGACTCGAGGGGGTCCATGAGGAAGCCAAAGGTGAGCGCGGCCATGAAGTATGCCTCCAGGGAGAAAGGGACAGCCCGTGAGTAGACGGATGAAGCCGGGCAAGCGACAGAAAAAGCAAGGGGCAGGGGGTATTGCCGCCAGCACCCGGCCTCGGGGACGCTCGGGGGCATGCCCACCCCTCGTCCCGAGTCCGCCGCTCCCCCCGCCCTGGAGCGGCACCAGCGCCGACGCGAGCAGGGCATTCCCACCCTCACGGTGCTGGCGGGCCCTCCCGGCGCGGCCCTGGCCCTGTGGCGCCGCTGGCTCGACGCGCGCGGCCAGGCCCTGTGCGTCTGCACGAGCACCACCCCGGAAGGTCTGCTGCGCGAGTGGATGGAGGCGCTCGGCCAGGCGCGCCCGCCCACCACCGACGCGGCGGAGCACCTCGGGGCCGCCGCGGGGCTGCACCCGGGCGAGCTGGCCTCACGGCTGAAGGGCAAGACGGAGCACGAGCGCGGCGTCCTGCTCCAGGCACTGCTTCCCTCCCTGGCTCCCGGGGACGTGTCCGCCGCGTGCCGCGCCCTGCTCCAGCTTCCACAAGTTGTCCCCAATTCCACCGGGCCCCTGGACGCGGTGCTGGCCGCGTGCGAGGGGGACGCGATGCGCGCGCTCGGGGCGGTGCATGCGCTCGTGCCGGGCGGCGCGGCGCCGGCGATCCTGGTGTCGGACCCGGGCACGGTGGCGGGGTGGCTCGAGCAGGCGGCGCGCGTCTGCGCCCGGGCGTGTGAGAGCGTGCCCTCGCTCGTGGTGGCGCTCCAGACCGAGCGCTCCGGGTTGGAGGCGTACCTGCGCGGTCCGGAGAGCCACACGCGGGCACTCGTGCGCGAGGGCCGGGTGGAGCTGGCGGTGCCCTCCGCCGAGGAGCTGGTGCGGCGGATGGAAGCACTGGGCGTGCACAAGGCCCGCGCCCTGGAGGCTCCCCTGCGGCAACTGGCGGCCGACGGGATTCCGGACGAGGTGCTCACCCGCTACGGCGAGGCGGCCCGGAAGCTCGAGGTGGCGGACCGGGAGTCCGAGGCGGCGGACGGAGCGCGCAGCGAGGCCGAGCGCTTCCTGTATGGGGTGCTCGACTCCCTGCCGGCCACCCGAGGCCTCTTCGAGCTCAATGCCAAGGCGGAGTTCCGGCTCCGGGGCCGGGCGGTGGAGGTGGATTTCCTCTCGCGCCGGCTGCGGCTGGCCGTCGAGGTGGACGGCTACCACCACTTCCGGGACCCGGAGCGCTACCGGAGGGATCGGCGCAAGGACCTGGCGCTGCAGCGGCATGGCTACTGGGTGCTGCGCTTCCTGGCCGACGACGTGGTGGCCAGGTTCGAGGAAATCCGCGACACTCTGCTGGAAGTCATCTCGATCCGGCGACAGGGCCTCGGAGGTCCACCGCCGCGAGGGGAGGATGGAGATGCAGGGCTCTGAGGTGTCTCGGGTGGGAGAGCTGGTGCTGGTCTGGCTGTTGACGCAGGCGGAGGGCAAGGGGGCGCGCAGCAAGGTATCCAGCGCGCTCAAGCCCTTCACGGCCCACCGCTGGAGTCCCGGCGAGTGGAGCACCCAGCTCGATGCGGCGCTGGGCGCGCTCGCGGCGGCGGGTCTCATCGAGCAGACGGCGCGCAAGGGCCTGGGCCTCACGAAGGAGGGCAAGGCGCGGGCACTCGAGTTCCTCGGCGAGCCTCGCCTGCCCAAGGGGCTCAACTGGAAGAAGCTGCGGCTCACCTGGCTCACGGCGCGCGCGTTGGATCTGCCCAACAGCCAGGGCGAGAAGCTGGGAGCGGCGAAGCACCTGCGCGCGGTGCTCGTGCAGAAGCAGCTCGGCCTGGAGCGGGTGGGCGCGCGCACGCTCAAGCAGGTGCAGGACGAGCTGTGCTGGAAGCAGCTCGGCGTGACGACGGACAAGCCCTTCACGCTCGCGGCGGTGCAATCGCTGCTGCTCGGCCAGGTGCTCCAGTCCTCGCGCGAGGTGAAGGCGTCCCAGGCGCTGGATCAGCTCGCGGCCCGGAAGGTGGGCGCGCGGCGCACGGACGCGGAGAGCCTGCGGCTGGCGGCCCTTCAATCCTGGGTGCTGCCCGCCTCGTCCCCTTCTCCCCAGGCCACCGCGGCGCCCGCTCCGGCGCGAGCACCCGAGCCCGTCCCGGCCCCCGCGCCGCGCTCCGTCGACGAGAGCCTGCCCGACTTCGCCGAGCGCGTGTTGAGCACCGCCCGGGCGGCGACGAGCGGACGCTTCGGGGACGATCGCGTCTTCATCTCCCATGTGTGGCGAGCGCTGGGAGACCCCGCCCTGGACGAGAGCACCTTCAAGAACCGGCTCATCGAGGCCAACCAGAAGCGCCTGCTGTCACTCAGCCGCGCCGACATGGTGAACCTGATGGATCCAGCGGATGTCTCCGCCTCGGAGACGCGCTACCTCGGCGCCACCTTCCACTTCATCGCCCTGTAACGCTTCCACATCTCGTCCGGCTCCCGGGGGAACGCCGATGAACCCACACGACTCGCGCCTCGCCGCCTTCCTGTCCGATCGCACCGAGGTCTTCCACTCCATCCAGCACCGCCACGAGGTGTGGCGCGAAGACCCCTTCGACGTGGAGTCCATCCACCAGGATGCGCGCGCCACCTTCGAGCGCATGCTCCAGCGTGCCACCACGCCTCCCGGGACACCCTCGGGACGCATCCTGCTGCTGCTCGGTGACTCGGGATGCGGCAAGACGCACCTGTTGCGCACCTTCCGCTCGCTCGTGCACGAGCGCTCGCTCGGCTTCGTGGGCTACCTGCAGATGACGACGTCCACGTCCAACTACGGGCGCTACGTCCTGTCCAACCTCATCGACTCGCTCGATCAGCCCTATTGCGAGCCGGGTGAGCCCCGCTCCGGACTGCGCAAGCTCTCCGACGTGCTGCTCTCCCAGTGTGGTCCGGTGGCCGCCCTGCTCGCGGATCCCGAGCAGGATCCCGAGGAGATCCCCGTCCTGGTGGAGAGCGCCGCGGATGATCTGCAGAAGCAGCCCGCCTTCGAGAAGCTCGACCTGGACCTCTTGCGCGCGCTGCTCTACCTGCAACGCGATGACACGCGCATCCGCAGCCGGGTGCTCAAGTACCTGCGCTGCGAGGATCTCTCCACGAGTGATCGCAAGGTGCTCGGCGGGATGGTGCCCCGTACCTACGACAACCATCCCCAGGAGATGGTGCAGCACCTGGGCCGGCTCATGGCCACGCTCAATCAGTCCCTCGTCTTGTGCGTGGACCAGTTGGAGGGCTTCGACGTCGAGGCCGCCCAGGCGCAGGCCTTCCAGCGCGCCATGCACCTGCTGTGCGACTTCGCCGAGAGCGCTCCCTCGTCGCTGATCGTCATCAGCTGTCTGCACACCTTCTGGACGGGGCTCCGGGAGAAGCTCCATCGCTCCACCCTGGATCGCATCGAGCGCGACCCCGAGCCCCTCAAGCTGGAGAATCAGCGCTCGGTGGACGAAGCGCGCCGCATCACCGAGCGCCGGCTGGAGCACCTCTACTCGATGGAGGACGCTCCCTTCGACCCCGCCGAGCCCACGTATCCCTTTCCTCACGAGGGCTTCGAGCGCCTCGCGGGTCTGACGACGCGCGAAGTGCTCGATGCCTGCCGACGCTGGCGGGAGCAGGCGGTGCGCGATCAGGCCCTGCCCGCGCAGTTTCCCCTGCGGGACGCACCGAAGGAGACCCGGCCTCCCCCCAACGAGACCAAGAAGCTCCTCGCGCTGGATCAGGCCTGGAACGACTTCCGCTCCACCCAGGCCACGCCTCCGCCCGAGGAGGATGGCCCGCTCGCCGAGCTGCTCGTGTGGGCGCTGAAGGCGATCGCGGACGAGCTGGAGACGGGCCACCGCTTCGACGTGCGGCGCCTGGGCGAGGTGCTCCAGGTGGACGTCTCTCCGGGTGACGAGAAGCTGCACGTGGCCCTGTGCAACCGGGGCACGCAAGGCGGAGGGCTCGCCAATCAGATCGAGCAGACCCGCAAGGAAGCCCGGGGCCGCACGCCCGTGGTCATCCGCACCAGCGACTTCCCGAGCAACCCCAAGACCCAGGCCGCCGCGGAGCTCGGCAAGCTGCTGAGCAAGGGCGGCCGCCGCGCGGTGCTCGAGGACAGCGACAGCCGCACGCTGATCGCCCTGCGCGCCTTCCGCGAACAGCACGGCTCCCGCCCCGACTTCGCCGCCTGGTTGCGCTCCTCCCAGCCCCTCACCCAGCTCAAGCCCCTGCGCGACATCCTCTCGTTGGATCAACTGCGCTCGGCGTCCTCTCCACCTCCCACACAGGTCACCCCCCATGTCTTCCACAAACCGGCCGACACCTCCCAGCGCTCCCACGCCGCAAAGGCCGCCGACTCCTCCGAGCCGGCCACAACCTCCCGCGCCCCCCAACCCGTCTCCGACCGCACCGAGGCCCGCGCCTCAAACCAATCGCTGAACCCCTCCCGTGACGAGGAGGCCTCGCTCACGGAGACCGCCCGCTACGGTGTCCCCATCCAGCCGGCGGGCACCACGAGCACCGACGACGTCTCGCTCACGGAGACCGCCCGCTACGGCGTCCCCATCCAACCGGTGAGCCCTTCCCGCACCGCGCCACCTCCTCGCCCCGAGTCCCCGCGCAAGCGCGAGCCCGTGCGCGTCGGCGAGACGGACAGCCTCTTGCGCGAGCCGGTGGTCTTCTCCCCCGACGAGTTCACCCGGCACGCCGCGTTCCTCGGCGGTTCGGGCAGTGGCAAGACGACGCTCGCGCTCAACATCGTCGAGCAGCTCGCCTTGCAGGGCGTGCCCACCATCCTCGTGGATCGCAAGGGAGACCTCGCGGGCTACGCCTCCGATGCCTTCTGGACGAGCACCGTGGGCGACCCGCGCCGGGCCATGCGACAGGGCGCGCTGCGCGATCGGCTCGACGTGGCGCTCTTCACCCCGGGCCATCCCGGTGGCCGTCCGCTCGCCATCCCCATCGTCCCGGATGGGCTCGATGCCCTGCCGGACTTCGACAGACAGCAGGCCACGCGCCACGCCGCCGAGGCGCTCGCGGGCATGCTGGACTACCGCCAGAGCCCCAAGGACAAGTCCTGCCGCACGCTGCTCGCCCAGGCCATCGATCAGTACGTGCAGCTCACGCGCGAGAGCGTCTCCCTGGAGCGGCTCGTGAAGTTCATCGGGGACAAGGATCCGCGTCTGGTCAACGCCGTGGGGCGCCTGGACGTGAAGCTCTTCGACAAGCTCGCCGATGACCTGGACCGGCTGCGGCTGGACGCCAGGATGCTGCTCGACGGCGAGGCGGAGAAGCTCGACATGGATCTGCTGCTCGGCCGGGGCGCCCACGCACTCCCGGGCCGCACGCGCCTGAGCATCGTCAGCACCAAGTTCCTCGGGGACAACAACAACGTGCTCTTCTGGGTGTCCCAGCTGCTCATCGAGGTGACGCGCTGGCTCAGCCGCAATCCCTCCACCCCCTTGCAGGCGGCGATGCTCTTCGACGAGGCGGACCTGTACCTGCCCGCCATGCGCCAGCCGTCCACCAAGCAGCCCATGGAGAACCTGCTCAAGCGCGCGCGCTCGGGAGGGCTGGGGCTGATGCTCGCCACGCAGAGCCCGGGAGACTTCGACTACAAGTGCCGCGACAACATCCGCGCCTGGTTCATCGGCCGGGTGAAGGAGAAGGTGTCGCTGGACAAGATGAAGCCCATGCTCAGCGAGGCCCGGGTGGATCCCGCGAGGATTCCCGGCCAGGCCACCGGCGAATTCCACGTGGCCCGGGATGGCCGGGTGGATCGCGTGAAGGCCGAGCCCTCGGCGCTGGCCACCGAGCAGCTCTCCGACGACGAGCTGTTGCGGCTGGCCGCGCGCACCCGGGAGTCCAGGCACCTGTCCTCCTGAGGCTCGCCCGGGGGTCCAGAAACGACCTTCCCCGCGAGGGCCCGCGTGCTGCGCGGGTCCTGGCGGGGAAGGAAGGGTGCGGCTCAGGGGGTGCGGCTCAGGAGATGTTCATCTTGAAGGCGGTGGCCTTCACCTGCTCCATGATGATGTCCTTGGCGGAGGTGCCCGCCACGCCCTGGGTCCCGCCGCTGCCACCGGGCGCGCTGGAGAGGATCTTGTTCAGATCGGCCATGTTGATGTGGACGTCGCCGCCCTTGCCCTTGGCGCCGTCGATGACCTTGGCCATGGACGGGTGGGCGAGCATGAACTGAGCGGCCTGCTGCAGCCGGGGAGGCGCCCCGCTGGCCGGGTTGGCCAGCTGCTTGAGCTCGGACAGGCCGATGTTGCCGTCACCCGAGCCCTTGCCCTTGCCGTTCATGCCGATGCCCTCGGCCACGGCGAAGTGGTTCTTGAGTTCCTGGGCCGCGCCGTACACGTCCATCGGCTTCGCCTGCGTGGGGCTCGCGAAGGTGCCGGAGGCGGTGGCGGGGCTCATCGCCGTCGTCGGGGAAGCCGTACCCGCGGCCTGGTTGAAGATGTTCATGAGGCTGTTGCCGCCCTGGGCGCCCTGGGTGCTGACAGGAGCGGTGGGCATGCTGGCCGTGGAGGCGGGCGCGCTGGCCATCATCTTCTGCAGGTCGGCGCGGTTGATGTGAACGTCACCGCCCTTGCCCTTGGCGCCGTCGATGACCTTGGCCATGGCGGGGTGAGCGAGCAGGAACTGGGCGGCCTGCTGCAGCTCGGCGGGGGCGCCGCTCTTCGGGTTGGCCAGGTTCTTGAGCTCGGACAGGCCGATGTTGCCATCACCCGAGCCCTTGCCCTTGCCGTTCATGCCGATGCCCTCGGCCACGGCGAAGTGCTTGTCGAGCGCGGAGGCCGCCTTGTAGACGTCCATTCCACCCGGGGCCGCGGTGCCGGAGGCGCCCATGGGCTGCTGCATGGGCGCGGAGCCGCTGATGGGGCTGGAGCCCAGGAGCGAGGCCATCGCGGAGGACAGCGTCTGCGCCATGTTCTGCAGGTTCTGGAGCTGCGACTGGGCGTTGGCCGTGGGGGCGGGCGCGTTGCCGAGGAGGTTCTGGAGCTGCGACTGGGCCGCCGAGGGCCCGGCGCCGCTGCCCGCGGGCGCGTTGGCCAGGAGCTTGTTCAGATCGGCCATGTTGATGTGGACGTCGCCGCCCTTGCCCTTGGCGCCGTCGAGGACCTTGGCCATGGCGGGGTGAGCGAGCAGGAACTGCGCGGCCTGCTGGAGCTGGGCGGGAGCGCCGCTGGCCGGGTTGGCCAGCTGCTTGAGCTCGCCCAGGCCGATGTTGCCGTCACCCGAGCCCTTGCCCTTGCCGTTGGTGCCGATGCCCTCGGCCACGGCGAAGTGGTTCTTGAGCGCCTGGGCCGCGCCGTACACGTCCATCGGCGCTCCCTGCGTGGGACTCGCGAAGGTGCCGGAGGCGGTGGCGGGGCTCATCGCCGTCGTCGGGGCGCTCGTGGGGATGTTGCCGGCGGTGGGGCTGGCGCCCAGGAGCGAGGCCATCGCGGCGGACATCTTCGGGGCGAGATCGTTGGAGACCGGCCCGGGCAGGCTGCCCGCGGGCGCGCCGGCCATCATCTTCTGCAGGTCAGCGCGGTTGATGTGAACGTCACCGCCCTTGCCCTTGGCGCCGTCGATGACCTTGGCCATGGACGGGTGGCTGAGCAGGAACTGGGCGGCCTGCTGCAGCTCGGGGGGAGCGCCATTGGCCGGGTTGGCCAGGTTCTTCAGCTCGCCCAGGCCGATGTTGCCGTCGCCAGAGCCCTTGCCCTTGCCGTTGGTGCCGATGCCCTCGGCCACGGCGAAGTGCTTGTCGAGCGCGGCGGCCGCCTTGTACACGTCCATGCCACCCGGGGCCGCGCTACCCGAGAGGTTCACCGGCGCCTGGCTCTGCGCCTGCATCATGCCGTCCTTGGGCAGCGCCGCACCGGTCTGCTGCGTGGCGGCGGTGAGCGCCTGCCCCAGCTGATTGATGGCCTGCGCCAGCTGAGCCGCCACCTGAGTTGCCTGGGCCGGGTTGGGAAGGTCGTTGCTGACGGTGGTGGTGGTGGTGGTCTGCGTGGTGCGGGTGATCGTGGTCATGGACGGGAACCCGGGAAGAAGGGGGGAGATTGAAAAACGTCGATAAGCGCGAGGGGGGGTTGTGCAGGTGATGTGCCAAATAAAGGCTACCAGGGGCACTGGAAAAGTGGAAGAGGGGGAAACTCCCGGAACCACTGCCCTTACAGGGAGATACAGAGGGGAGTCCCCTCGCGCCGCACATCAACGAGCGACGGAAGGGGCCAGAGGGGGGCGATCACCTCCGGTGACGGCAGTCACCATCGGCCCGTGAGAAACCCCTCGCTCCGAGGGGAGGAGGGCGATGACGGCAGTCACCGCCTGGTGACGGCAGTCACCACCCCAGGGCACGCGACGACCCCTCTCAACTCCCGAGAAATCACATATCAGGAAGGACTTCTCCGCTCGATTCTCGAGAAATGGTTCTCGGCAACCCGAACCCTCGCAGGAACCGCGCGAGATAATGCCTTCTCGAGGCTCAGGGGAAGGGGAACAGCTCGCCCACCTGCTTCTCGCTCCAGAACCACAGGCGTTCGATCTGCTCGCGGTCCTCGGCGAGCTTGGACACGGGGGCGGGCTTGCGGCGGTAGAAGTACTCCCCGGACACGCCGGACACCTCGTCGCTGGAGGCCAGGTACACGGAGGTGTCGGCGCCCTGCTCGGGGGTGATGAAGACGTAGGAGAGCAGCTTCATGATGGCCCGGCCACCCCCCGTGTCCCGGTCCACGCCGAGCTGGGTGCCCACCGCGCCGGGATGCAAGCAATTGGCGGTGACGGAGGTGCCGCGCAGCCGGTAGGCGAGCCCCTTGGTGAACAGGACATTGGCGAGCTTGGACTGGGCGTAGCCACGCCAGACGCTGTAGCCGCGCGTGAAGTGGGGATCGGCCCAGTGGATGTTGCCCACGCGGTGGGCTCCCGAGGACACGGTGACGACGCGGCCCTGGGGCGCGCGCTTGAGCGGCTCGAGCAACAGGAGCGTCAGCAGGAAGTGGCCCAGGTGGTTCACGCCGAGCTGGGCCTCGAAGCCGTCCCGGGTCGTCTCGCGCTTGAGCGACACCACGCCCGCGTTGTTGACGAGCACGTCCACCACCGGGTGGCGCTCGCGCGCCGCGCTCGCGAAGGCGCGGATGCTCTCGAGCGAGCCCAGGTCACACGGCAGGAGCTCGAGCTGGTGGGAGCCGCTGCGCTCGCGGGCGAGCTTCAACGCGGCCTCTCCGCGCTCGGCGCTGCGACAGGCCATCACGACGGTGGCGCCGCGCCGGGCCAGCTCCACCGTGGTGGCGAGTCCCACTCCCGAATTGGCGCCTGTCACGATCACCGTCTTGTTCTTCATCCGTCCGACTCCTGGCTGTGGGGTATCCGGGAAGGGAGTCCGGATGGCCATCGGGCCCATCTAGCGTTCCCCGCGCCCATCCGCTAGTCGACACGCGCGGGCGGAGATGAGCGCCCGCACCGTTGCCATGCGAGCGGGCCATCCCTACCTCCCGGCCATGAAAATGAACGCATGGATCATGGTCGTCGGTGTGGCGGGCCTCCTCGGTTGCGGTTCGACCATCGCCGACATCACCGACAAGCAGTCGGACGCGGTGAACGCGGTGGCCGACAGCACGTGCGACCGCTACGACGAATGCGGCGAGATCGCCTCCGGGAAGAAGTACACCACGCGCGACGAGTGCATGACCGCGGAGAAGGGCAACTGGAACAGCCGCTGGCCCGTGGCGGAGTGTGACAACCGCATCAACGGAGACAAGCTCCAGTTCTGTCTGGACGCCATCGCCGCGACGTCGTGTACCAACGTGCTCGATCAGATCAACACGGCCCTCGCCAAGTGCCCGCAGTCCGACGTGTGCAGCGGGGACTGAGCCACCGCACGGCGTGAGCGAAGAAGACACGGCGAGGGCCTGGAATCTCCTGGTTCCAGGCCCTCGCCGCGTTCAGGGAAGGGACTCTCCCCAATCCCTCCCCCCGTTCTGGTCGCCGTCTACTTCACGCCCACCGCCGTCCAGGCGTCCTTCACCTTCTGCACCTCCACCGACTTCGCGCCGTACAGGTCCGTGGCCGCCTGGATGGTGGCCTCGCGCGCCTGGGCGAAGTTGGTGTTGGGCGTCATGTACGTGGTGAGCGCCCGACCGAAGATCTTCTGGCTCTTCTCCATGCCGATGCCGCCGTCCACGCCCAGGCCCGACGTGCGATTCTTCCCGCCCTCGGTCACCAGGTAGAAGGCGTTGTTGGCGATGCCGCTCGAGCCGTGCACCTCCGTCTGCTTCGGGTAGTTGCTGTAGTGGTCGACCGAGTAGCCATCCTTGGTCGGATCGTCCATGTAGCGCAGCGCATCCCCGGTGCCGTTGGCCGGCGTCCACGCGTCCTCGCCCACCTTCCAGTCGAACTCCACCGACTTGTTCTTCTGCGCGGCGTACCACTCCACGCCCGAGCCGATGATGTCGCTGAAGGACTCGTTGAGGCCGCCGGACTCGCCGTCGTAGATGAGGCCCGCGGTGCGCTCGGTGAGGCCGTGGGCGATCTCGTGGCCCGCGATGTCCAGCGTGGTGAGCGGACCGGCGTTCTTCCCGTCGCCATCGCCGTAGTTCATCTTCTCGCCGTCCCAGTAGGCGTTGACCATGGCGCCGCCGTCCTGCTCGTTCACGTGCACGTAGGAGACGAGCTTCTCGCCCTTGCCATCCAGCGAGTTGCGGCCCAGCACGTCCTTCATGAAGTCGTACGTCATCTCCGCGCCGTAGTGCGCGTCCACCGCCGCCTTGTTGCGCGCGTTGTCACCCGCCTCGCCCCACACGTCGTTGGCGTCGGTGAAGGGCGTCGTGCCACTGGCCGTCGACTTGTTCTTCGCGTCGTACGTCACCACGCCCCCACCCCGGCTCTTGTCCTCCAGCGTGTAGGTGCCGTTGGCCTGCTTCGTGGTCGAGAGGTCCACCTTGCCGCTGTACATCGTGGTGTCGTTGCCCTTGCCGGCGGGCGTACCCGGAGCCGGCGTGGAGGGCGTGGTCGGAGTGGACGGGCCCGCCTTGGCGTGCGGCACCTCGATGCCGCCCATCTGATCGAAGCTCTTGAAGAGCTCACCGGTGTTGGCGTCCACCAGGTAGTTCATGCGGCGCGGACGCTCCTCGGCGCCGAGGGACGAGGTCTTGGTGAGCTGCACGTGGTAGGCGGCGCGGTAGTTGCCGTCCTTGTCCTGGGCGACGACGCGCTCGGAGGTGGGGGCGCGGTCCGTGGTGCCGGCGAACTGCTTCTGGGCGATGGCGAGCGCGTCCTTGGCCTCGAGCTTCACGGGCGCCGAGCCCAGGCCATTAGGGATGTTGGACAGCGTGCCCGTGGTGCTGGCCACCTTGCCGTCCTTGTCCAGGTGGCTGATGACCTGCTCGGCGAAGACCTTGGTGCCCTCGTGGGTGCGGTCCAGGCGCACGTGCGTCATGCCCAGCTCGTCCTTGAACACCTGGCGGGGGGTGAGCTTCGAGGAGACATCGCCACCGGCCACCAGGCCGCGCCCGGCGGTGGGAGCGGTGGAGCGCAGGTGCGCGAGCGACTTCTGGATGGCGTTCTTCGCCTCCTGGCTGTCGAGCGCCAGGGGACCCACGCTGGCGGCGGCGGAAGCGACCTGGCCCGCGGAGAGCGCCACGGCCGGACGAGAGGCGGTGGCGAACGTGGAGCCGGCACCGAAGCCCGTGGCCGCCGGGGTCTCACCCTTGGGCGTCGCGACCGGCTCCTGGGGGGCGGCGGGAGCGGCGGGAGCGGTGCTGGTCGAGGAAGAGGAGACGATCGGGCTCTGCTTGTTGTTGATTTGCATGGTGGGGAGAACCTTCGAAGCAGGGGTGGGAACCGCTCATCCGATGTGGTTGATGTGCGCTACATAGAGCATCATGTGTGCCAATGACCGCAATTCGTCCCGTATAGATGTAAATGGTTGATTTGACGGGAAGCGGCTTCAGGCAGGTGGGGAGAGGGGGTGACCGCAGTCACCCAGGTACGGGCCCTGAGGTGGTGACGGGAGTCACCACCCTGGTGACGGGAGTCACCAGGTGGGCCGAGCGGACAGGAGGGAGCCGCGCGCCGCCGGGAGTCCGGAGCGCCCGACGAAGCGGGAAGGAGGGGGAAGGGACTGCTCGGGAGCGGAGCGGCGGCACTCGGGGCCTTCCTGGGGGCTCCGGCCGGCACGGGCTCCGCCCCCGGGGACTTCAGGGGTAGAGCAGCTCGACGCCCTGCAGACGCAGGAGCTGCTTGGCCAGTTCCTGCACGTTCTCCACCTCGGCCTTGCCCAGGACCTTGCGCATGCCCTTCTTGAGGTCGGTGGAGGCCAGGATCATCAGGTTGAGCACCTGGCGGTTGGTGAGCCGGGGATTGAGGCGGCGCAACTGGGCGACGATGGTGCCGAGCTGGGCCACGGGCAGTCCCGCCACCATGACCTGGGGATCGTCTCCGTCCTCCGCCTCCAGGCCCACCGCGAGGATGCGCGGATGGACGAGCAGGGACTGGAGGAAGTTCTTCTCCATCGGCAGGCCCACGCGCTTGAGCTCGGCCTGCATGGGGCCCATGTCGAAGCCCGGCATGACGGGCAGCACGCCCGCGTTCTCGTAGAGCTCGAGCACCTCGTCGTACTGCTGGCGGATGTCCTTGCCCGAGCGGCTGGCCTTGAACTCCTCGAAGCAGTCGTGCACCTCGGTGATCAACGCCTGGAGCAGGTAGTTGTCGCCGAGCGAGTTGGCCACGCCCAGCGTCTGGGCCATGCGGGCCCGGCGCTCGGGGACGGTGCTGGGCTCCTTCCACAGCTCATACGTCAGGGAGCTCTCGCTGAGCACCAGCGACAGGTTCACCACGCCCAGACGGCCCGGGTTCTTGATGAACTTGGCGAGCCGGCCGTGCACGTCCTTCATGCCCGCCAGCAGGCGATCCATCAGCGCGGCGCGCAGCTTGGCGCGGCCTTCCATGGCCTCGCGGGCGGAGTCGCCCCGAGGAGTCTCCTCGGACTTCTCCTGCTCGGCCTGCTCGAGCGTCGAGGCGACGGCGGCCTCGCGAAAGGGCGACACGGTCGGGCCCTGGGTGGGGACGTGGGCTCCACCGGTGCGCACGGGCTGCTGGAAGCGGCTCTTCGCGTCCTGCTTGTCCGCGAGGCCCTGACCTCCATCCAGACGCGCCTGATGGCCGACCTGGCCACCGACGTCCATCCCATCCTTGCTCTGGAGCGCCTTGGCGCCCGCGCTGGTGCCCTCGTTGCCGAGGGGCTTGGCGCCCGCGCTGGTGCCCTCGTTGAGCAGGGGCCTGGCGCCCGCGCTGGTGCCCTCGGTGCGAGCCTTGGCGTTGGCCGCGCCCGCCGCGGGTTTGCCCTGGGATTTACCCGCCGCGGGTTTACCCGTGTCCCGGCTGTCCTTGCGGACGTCCTCACGCAGCTTCTGATCCGACGGGAGCTGCTTCGGAATGACTGGTTGTCCGATACGGACGGCCATGTTGCTCTACCCCTTGCGTGAAGTCTGGAGTTGTACACCCAACCAAGAGGGGGGGTCCATGTGGGTCCACGGAACCCATCGAGCACCTCGAATCCGAGGAGCGGGCGAGCGAGCCGACGCATGCGCTCCACCCCGGCCAGGAGGAAAGACGAAGGGCCCCCGGACAAGGTCCGGAGGCCCTCGGGAGAGGCGCGGGAGCGGGTGCGTCAGGTGCCCTTGCGGCCTTGCTGGGAGAGCAGCTCCACGGTCGTCTCGCCGAGCTTCCGGACGGGATTCACGCTGGCCAACTGCTGAATCTTGCCGAGCGCCTCGCCGAGGACGTCCCCGAGCATCCGGGCGGTCTCGCGCAGGTCCGAGCCCCGGGGACGCTCGAGCAGTTTCTTGAGCTTCTCGGAGGCCTCCAGGAGCGTCTTGGCGACCTCGGCCTTGTTGTTCTTCTGCTGCTCCAACAGCTTCTGGATGGAGTCGTTGAGCTTGTTCTTGAGGGCCTCGCCGTTCTCACCCTTGAGCGCCTGGACGAGCTTCTCGCCGAACTCGTTGTCGATGACCTGGCCGAGCGTCTTGCCGAACTCACCGCCACCGAGGGCCTCGTCGATCGCGCCACCGTCCACTCCGGCCGCCTTCGCGCTGCCCGGAGCGGAGGACGCCGGAGTGCCAGGCTCCTCGGCGCCGTTGAACAGGGCCATCATCTTCTGGATGGCCTGCATCATGTCGCCCACCTGCTTGAGCAGCTGGGCCTTGTCGGTGTCACCGGAGGGCGCGGTGGAGGAGGAGGCGGGAGGGGGCGAACCACCGGGGGTCGAAGACTCGGCCATGGGGGATTTCCTATCGAAGGGGAACGGGAAGCACTACCACCCGTGGGTGATATGCGACTTCCTATACCACAGGATTGGAATGACCCCCGGGAGCGCGGGGGCCCTTCGCGCGTCAGCCGCCGTCGCGATCTTCCAGGCCATGCTTGCGCAGGAGCTTGCGCAGGTAGACGCGATCGATGCCGGCCTCGCGCGAGGCGCGCGAGATGTTGCCCTCACAGCGCTCGAGCAGACCCTTGAGGTAGTCGCGCTCGAAGCCCTCGATGAGCCGCTCCTTGGCTTCCTTGAAGGGCAGATCCAGCTCGGCGGTGGAGGCGCCCATGGCCTGCTCGGCGCCCGCGCCCAGGGGAGGCAGCTCCGGCAGGGCCTCCTCGCCCAGGTTGACCACCTGCTCCACCACGTTGCGCAGCTCGCGCACGTTGCCCGGCCATGGGTACTGGCTGAGCAGCGCGCGCGTCTGGTCCGACAGGGCGCTCGGGGGCTTGCCCATGCGGCCGAGCACGGTGTCGATGAGCAGGGGGATGTCCTCGGGGCGCTCGCGCAGGGCGGGCAGGGTGACGCGCAGCACCGCGAGCCGGTGGTAGAGGTCGCGGCGGAACTTGTTCGCCTTGACCGCGCCCTCCAGGTCCACGTGCGTGGCGGCCACCACGCGCATGTCCACGGTGCGGTAGTCATTGGCGCCCACGCGCTTGACCTGCCGGCGCTCCAGCACCCGCAGGAGCCTGGGTTGCAGATCCAGGGGCAGCTCGCCCACCTCGTCGAGGAAGACGGTGCCACCCGCGGCGCGCTCGAAGGCGCCGGCGCGGTCCGTCTGGGCGCCGGTGAAGGCCCCCTTCACGTGCCCGAACAGCTCGGACTCGATGAGCGAGGGGGCGATGCCCGCCAGGTCCACGATGATGAAGGGGCCCTTGGCGCGCTTGCTCTCGTTGTGGAGCGCCTCGGCGCACAGCTCCTTGCCCGTGCCCGTCTCGCCCTGGATGAGCACGTCCGAGCCGCCCGGCGCCATGCGCTCGAGCAGGGTGAAGACCTCGCGCATCTTGCGGCTGGTGCCCACGAGCGCGCCGAAGTGATCGCGCCCGGACAGGGGCATGGAGCGCTCGCGGGTGTCCTCGGGCACCACCTTGAGCTCGGTGGTGCCCAGGGTGATGACGCTGCCCGGGCGCAGCTCCATCTGCGAGAAGCGCAGCCCCTCGCAGAACGAGCCGTTGCGCGAGTCGAGGTCGACCGCCAGCACATGCTCCTCATGCACCTCGATCCGCAGGTGCTGGCGCGAGATGGTCTTGTCGGCCAGGATGATGTCGCACGTGGGAGCCTTGCCCACGATGTACTCACGCTGGTCGAGCGAATAGCCGCGACCCGCTTCGGAGCCGGACAACACGAGCAGTTTCATCCGCACGCGGCCGGGAGCGACGCGCTGGAGAGTCGCGGTCGCATCCAGATTCTCATCTTCCTCGTAAGACGACACGGTGGGGACGCTAACACGCTTCCACGCCCGTGGCACCCCGTCGAAACGGCTCCCGTGCGCTGTCCGGTTCCTATCGCCGGACGGAGCGCCGGAGGGCCAGGGACGAGGACTCCTGGGGAAGGGACTCGAGCCAGGAGTCCACCTCGGACGCACGGGGAGCGAGCCCCGCCTGGAGGAAGCGCTCGCGGGCCTGGGCCGCCTCGCGCCGCGCCTCGCCGCGCGCCTCGGGCCCCGGGTCGGTCGCCCACAGGGCACGCGCCAGGGCATAGCCCGACTCGGCCAGCGCGTCCGGACTCATCGTGGGGAAGGCGACGGCCCGGCGCAGGGGCTCGATCGCCTCGCGCGTGCGGCCCAGCCGCATCAAGGCCTGGCCCACCCCGTCGTAGGAGTACTGGAGGTCCTCGTCGTCCGGAGCCAGGGCCTCGCGCTTGAGGGCGAGCGCCCGCTCGAAGGTGGCGAGCGACTCCTCGGAGCGTCCGAGCTTGAGCAGACACTGGCCCACCCCGTCCAGGGCGCTGGCCACCTGGGGGCTGTGCTCACCGAAGGCGGCGGTGTGCGCGGCGACCACGGCGCGCGCATGCTCCAGGGCCCGCTCCGGCTGTCCCATCTCGAGCAGCAGCCCGGCGAGCAGGCCATGGCGCCTGCCGGTGTCCGGGTGGAGGGGCCCCACGGCGGCCTGGGTCTGCCGGAGCGCCTCCTCCAGGAGCGCCACCGCCCGGGGCCGCTCGTTCATGTCCAACAGCACGCGGCCGAGCTGGAAGAGGGTGCGCGCGCGCTTGGGGTGGCCGGGGGGCAGCGCCTTTTCCTGGAGGGCGCGGGCCTTCTCCAGCAGGGTGCGGGCATCCGCGTAGTGCTCCTGGGTGATGGCCGAGTTGGCCCGGTTCGTCAGCAGGTCGGCCTCCAGGGCCGGATCTCCTCCCAGACGCCGCAGCGTGGCCTCGCCCAGGCCCGCCCAGCTGTCCGCCTGCGGGAAGTGCTTCTGCCCGTTCTCCACGAAGTTGAGCCGGGTGGCGATGGACACCTTGAGCCGATCGGCCCGTCCCGACTCGGCGTCGAAGAAGGCCTGGGTGAGCAGCCGCCCGGACTCGGCGGCCGCGCCGAGGTTGGACTGGAGCGCGCCCAGGTCGTAGCGCAGCTCGGCGATGAGCGGCAGGTGGCCCGTGGCGAGCACGGGGGTCTCCAGCGAGAAGCCCTTCTCCAGGGCGGGCCGGTAGCGCCCCGCGTCGAGCATCGCCTTCACCCCGGCGAGCTCCCCTCCGAGCCGGGCGATCTCCGCGCGGCGCGCGGGGTCCACCGGCAGGCGCTGCTGCGCGGCGAGCGACTCCACGTCCGCGCACTCGCTCAGCGAGGGCAGCGCGAACACCGCGTCGAGCGCCCGGTCCACGAGCTTCGCGTCCGCGTCGGCCAGCACGCCCACCACGGCCCGCATGTCCTGGCGCCGCCGGTCCAGACACACCACGCGCTGGGACAACAGCTCCTCGGTCTGCACCCCGCGCACGCGCGTGGCCTCGCACGCCTCGGTGCTCTGCCGCTTCCAGTCCGCCGCGTACTCCTCCAGCACCCGGGCGACGCGCGTGGCCATCTCCCCCGCGCCGGGTCGTCCGGTGGCCTGGAAGGCCTTGTCCAGCGTGGCGCCCGAGTCGGGCCCCCACACCTCGGCCATGAGCGCGTCGGCGCCCGTGCACACCTGGGACTGGCGGTACACCACCCCGCCCACCACCGACAGCCCCACGCCCGCCGCGCACGCCGCCGCCGCCCAGCGCTGGCGCTGCACGCGCCGCCGCTCCTGCGACAGCGCCTCCAGCAGCTCGCGCATCGAGGCGAAGCGCTCCTGGGGATCCAGCGACATGCCGCGCATGAGCGCCTGGCGCACCCACGTGGGCACCTTGGACTCGCGCGGCGGCTCCTGGATGAGGTCCGCGGCCGGGCTGCGCTTGACCACGGGCGCCGGCGCGACGTCCAGCGTCTGGGTGCGCGCCGAGACCAGCTCCTCCCTGCGCCGCGAGGTGATGAAGGCCCGCATGCGCGTGGAGTCGAAGGCGCGCTTGCGGTAGAGGCCCCAGTAGAGCGCCACGCAGAAGCTGAACTGGTCCGAGCGCGCGTCGAGCTCGCCCCCCTCGTACTGCTCGGGAGACATGTAGTTGGGCGTGCCCATCACCACGCCCGAGCGGGTGAGGGTGGTCTCCAGCATGCGGCGCTCGGGCGGCACCAGGCCCTGGGCCTGCTCGGGCAGGGGCTCCTCGGGGACGACGGACTCCCCCATCTTGCGCGCCAGGCCGAAGTCGGTGACGTAGACGCGGCCGCCGCGGCCGATCAGCACGTTGGCGGGCTTGAAGTCGCGGTGCACCAGCCCCGCCTCGTGCGCCGCGAGCAGGCCCCGACCCGCCTCCAGGAAGACCTCGAGCACCTCGCGCCAGGGCCGCTCCTTCTCCAACCACCCGCTGAGCGTGCCCTCGTCCGCCATCTCCATGGCGAGGAACACGTGCTCGCCCCACATGCCCACGTCGTGGATGGGGACGACATTCGGGTGGGTCACCCGGGCCATGGCCTGCGCCTCGCGCAACAGCCTCGCGCGCGCCGCCTCCGCGTCCGAGTGGCCGTCCGACTGCAACAGCTTGAGGGCCACCTTGCGATCCAGGTCCGGATCGTACGCCGAGTACACGACGCCCATGCCGCCCTGTCCCAACTGCTTGAGCAGCACGTAGCGCCCCACCTGCGCCACCGGCGGAGCGTCCTCCACCTGGGCATCGCGGTTGGAGCGGCCCGTGTTCGGCGCCGGCTGCTCGCGCGAATGCTTGCTTCGGAACCGGCTACTCCTGGTTTTACCGTCACCCATGGCTGTCCAGGATTCCACCTCGGCTCCATCTTTGTAAAGACGGGGTGCCGAGACAGGGCGCGGGGGTGGGCCCGAGCACCCCTCAGGCAACCGGCCCCGGGGCCTCGCCCAACGGCAGCACCACGGTGAACGTGGTGCCCTGCCCGGGCGCGCTCTCCACGGAGATGGAGCCCGAGTGGGCCCGCACCACCTCGCGCGTGAGGTAGAGGCCGAGCCCCAGCCCCCCGAAGTGCTGCTCCGGCACCCCCCGGCTGAAGCGGTCGAAGATGTGCTCCTGTTCGCTCTTCGACATCCCCATGCCCCGGTCGCGCACCACCAGGACCACCGAGCCCTCCCGGGGCGTCACGCGCACGTCGATGGGCCGGCCCTCGCCGAACTTCAGCGCGTTCTGCACCAGGCCCATCACCACCAGCTCCAGCCGGCGCGGATCCCACTCGCCCTCCACCGGGCTGCACAGCTCGCGCACCACCTCGGAGCCGCTGTCGGAGATCTGCCGCTGCACGCCCTCGAGCACCCCCTCCACCAGCTTGCACAGGTCCATGCGCTTGCGCCGCAGCACCAGCGCGTTGCCGGCGATGAGGTGGGACACGTCGAGCAACTGGTCCACCAGCAGTCCGAGCCGCCGCGTCTGCCACTCGGCGACGGCGATCTCCCCGAGCAGCACCTCCGGCTCCAGGGGGGCCGCGTTCCGGCCGCGGCGTAGGAGGCTCTGCAGCCGCAACTGGAGGGGCAGCAGGGGTGTGCGCAGCTCGTGCCCGGCCACCGAGAGGAACGTCTCCCTCAGCCGCAGGGCCTGCTCCGCCTGGCGGTAGAGCCGCGCGTTGTCGATGGCGATGGCGGTGCGCCGCGCCAGCTCCTCGGCCAGGGCGAGCTCGGCGGGCCCGTAGCGCTCCGGCCCGGCCGCGGCGAACGTGATGGCGCCCAGCGCGTGCCCCCGGCTCATCAGTGGTACCGCCAGCACGCTGCCCAGGCCCAGCTCCGACACGAGCTGGACGTGCGCGTCGTCGACGCACCAGGCGCGCAGCCCGGCCCGGGTGACGCGGGACTCCAACACCCACGTGCCGGTGCGCATGGCCACGGCCGCCGGGACCCTCGAGTCCGGGCCGAGAGGGTAGCGCCGCTGGAGCTCGTCCAGCAGCGGCGTCTTCGCCACGTCCACGTGCGCCCCGCCCACCCGGCGCAGCACCCCGTCCTCCCGCAGGTCGATGACGCACCAGTCGGCCAGCGGGCCCACGCACACGAAGGCGATGCGCGGCAGCACCTTCTCCAGGTCCAGCGACTCCACGAGCACCGCGCCGGCCCTGGAGAGGAAGGCGGAGGCCGCCTCGGAACGCTGCCGCTCCTCCAGCTCCTTGCGCAAGGACTCGCGCATCTCGTTGATGGCGGCGCTCACCTCGTCCAGCTCGTCCTGGCGCACCCGGTGCGTGCCCGTGCGCCGCAGCACCAGGGGCGCCTCCAGGTGCTGCGTGTCCAGGCCGCGCGCGTAGGCCGCCATGGTGGCCAGGTGCTGCGTCACCAGACGCTGGATGAGGAAGAAGGCGAAGAGGCCGAAGAGGAACGTCTTGCCCGCCTCCGTCGCGAGGATGACGAGCACCCGGCTGCGCAGCTCGGCGCGGGCGTGCGCCAGGTTGGCCCCCACCCGGAGCGTCCCGAGCAGGCGCGCACCGTGGTACAGCGGGAAGTCGTGGGAGAACTCCCGGGGCTCGCCGCCGCCGGCCACGTAGTGGGTGCCCAGCTCGGTGTCCACCTCCGCGAGCACGATGCCGGGCAGCGTGGTGATGCCCTCGAGCTGGGTGCGCAGGAGCGTCTCGTCGAGTGTCCAGAGGCTCTCGGCGAGGCCCTGCGTGTGGCTGGAGCGGATCTGCCTGAAACGCTCCTCGAGCTGCCGCACCTCCCGCTGGTAGTCGGTGCCGAGCTGCACCAGCGTGCCCAGCAGGCTGACGGCGGTGCTGAAGAGCAGGATGTAGAGCAGCAGCCGTCGTCCGAGCCGGTTGCCGGAGCGCGGCCAGCGCGAGCCCCAGGCCGCCGCCGACGCGCGCTCCCGGGCTCCAGAGGTGACCGCGTGCGACTCAGGGGTTGCCATTCGGGTCCATGCGGCGATGCCGCTGCGCGAACAAGGCCTGGAGGGAGAAATCGTAGTGCGTCAGGCGCGGGTTGACCGCCTTCGAGAAGGCCCGGAAGTCGAAAGCCTCCCAATCCGGCCGGGCGAGCACCTCCAGGTAGCCCGCGGCGTTGGCGCGCGTGGCGGGCAGGAACGCCGTGCGCCAGTCGAGCCGCTCGGAGGCGAAGTCGCGCCCCTGGTGGTGATCATACAGGAGCACCAGGGCCCACGCCCCCTCCAGGAAATGTCCTCCGAGGCTCGTCACCAGCTTGCCCTCGCGCACGGCCTGGAGCGCCTCGGGCGTCCAGTCGATGCCCCCCACCTGCACGTCCTCGCCCGGGCGGCGACCCGCTTCCTCCAGGGCCTGCACCGCTCCCATCGCCAGGTCATCGTTGGCGGCCCAGATGACCTCGAGCTCCGGGTAGCGGCGCAGCAGGAGGAACGTCTTGCGCCGGGACTCCTCCCGCTGCCAGGCGGCGGTGACGCTCTGGAGCAGCTCGGCGTCCTTCTCTCCGGACAGGGCCTGGCGCAGGCCCAGGTGGCGCTGCTTCGCGGAGGTGTCCCCCCACTGGCCCTCGATGGCGATGAGCCGCACCGGCCCCTCCACCGGCCCCCGCTCCAAGGAGCGCCGACGCGCCTGGGCCGCGTCGATCAGCAGCCGCACCAGCCGCTCACCCGCCCCCACGTCGTCCGGCACCATCTGGCCCACCCACCACGTGAAGTGCTCGCGCGGCCCCCCGAAGCGCGCCCGCTCCTCGAGCGCCAGCCCGGAGTTGACGACGAACACCGGCACCTGGGCCTGCTCGGCCACCTCGAGGACGCGGGCGCCGATGCCGCGGTGGATGGAGGTGATGAGGTAGTCGGGCTTGTCGGGCCCGCTCACCGCCTGGCGTGCCTGCTCGAGGATCTGCCCCGGCCAGTGGCCCACGTCGATGTCGATGAGCTCGATGCCCAGGTCATGGGCGGCGGCGTGCATGGCGCCCCTGAACTGGCGGGAGAAGCCCCCCCCGATCCCCAGCGCATTGAGGAAGACCACGCGCATGCGCGCGCGCGCGGGAGCGGCGGGCTCGGGAGGCGCCGCCCCCAGGAGGATCAGCACGAGGAGCAGCAAGGGGAGCAGCACGGGCGCGAGCAGGGCACCGAGGCGCCACCGGAGCGTGGTCATGGGCAAGCAGCTCCCCCCTTTGCGCGTGCGCCCGGGAAGACATCAGGACGAGGAGGGGTGAGCGTAGCGTCGCCTGGAACCGACAGGAACGGGCGTCACCGCACAACGCTCACCCGGCGGCGTCAGCAGCGTCAGCGTCTCCTGTCCTACATTTCGGGCCTCCGGCTCGGCTGCCTGGTTGGTCACGGAGAGAGCAAACTTCGAGCCCTACTGGAAACAATCTCCGAAACGTTGCGATACTAGGGAGAAGCTGAACCCGCGCATTTCCCGCCCCCGGGAGGTCCCCCATGAGCCTGACGATTCCCCCGAACTCCGTCACCCTCCCACGAGTCACCAAGAGCTCCACCACCGAGCCCGAGACCCAGACTCCTCCCCCGCCTCCGCCCAAGCTGACCAAGGAGCTCGAGACGGTCAAGGACGACTACCAGCAGGCGCTCGAGAACCAGAAGCAGTGGCTGATCAAGTACGGCGCCCCCAAGGAGCAGATCGAGGCGCTGGACAAGGCGATCGAGCAGCATCAGGAGTCGGTGCTGGATCTGAACAACGCGCGCAACTCGCAGAACAACGTGGTGGCGCTGGAGCAGAAGGACGCGGGCGGGTGGAACAGCGAGGCGCCGGTGTTGCAGCAGGAGGGCAACAGCGACTGCGGCGAGACGGTGGCCGCCATGTTCAAGGGAGCCAAGGAGGGCCGTGAGAAGGTGGAGGGCGAGCGGGGTCAGGGCGTCATCAACGACTTCAAGAGCCGCTTCACCAAGGGGGATGGAACCACGCCCGCGGAGATGGCCGACATGCTCACCTCCGAGGGGCTCGAGGTGAAGCACAGCACCAAGGGCCTGGAGCGCAACGTCATGGACGAGGCGCTGCGCAACGGCGACAAGGCCGCGGTGATGCTGGACTCGAAGATCTCCGGCAGCCCCGACGACGCGTCGGGCAGCCCGCACTGGGTGCTCATCGATGGCATGGACAACCAGGGCCGCTACCTGGTGAAGGATCCCTCCAACGGCTCCAGCTACTACGCCAAGCCCGAGGATCTCGCCAACGCCATCGACACCAACCAGAGCAAGAGCCACTCGGGCGGCGTGCTCATCGTGGGCAACCCGGACGTCCCCACGGATCTGGCCGGCAAGAACCGGGATAACGCCGAGACGCTCGGCGACAAGCCCGGCAAGGGTTGGGGCTGGAAGAACAACTCGCAGGAGAGCTCGGACGGGTAGGCCCGGCGGGCGGGCCGCGCCTCAGCGCACGGGGAGGTCCGCCAGCGTCAGGTTGAGCACCGCTGGCTTGCCCTGCTCGATGGGCACGAACAGCTCGCGCCGCTTGCCATCCTGGCCCTGGAGGAGCAGCCGGAGCTGTCCCACCGGAACGGGCTTCTTGAACAGGGGCGTCTTGCCCAGCGAGCGCCCGTTGAGGAACACCTCGGCCTCGGGCCGGGTGACGAGCGTGAGCAACCCCTGCTTCGCCGGACGCGCGGGGGAAGCCGCCCCGGTCGCCTCCGCGGTGGAAGCGGACGCCTTCGAGGCCTCCTCGGCCGGAGGGCTCGTCGGCTCCGCCGCGGTCTCGGGTAACGGCACGGGTCCCTGGGGACGCGAGGGCCCGAGGGGAAGCAGGGGAGAGGGATCCTCCGCGGAGCCCGGAGGCGGAGCGGGGATCGGCTCGGCCAGGAAGACCTGCCGGAGTTCCATGGCTCCCAGGCCCAGCAACCCGCCCAGCACCAGCATCCCGGCCCACAAGCCCAGGGAGCTCTTCGCCACCTTGAGGCCTGGCGTCTCCCGCGTGTCCGGGGGCGCGGCGGGGGCGTTCGAGAACTCCCGGGTGACCACCCGGCCCGTGGTGACCACCCGGTCCGGCGGGGTGGCTGGCACCTCCGGCTCCGTCTTGCGCCGGGGCACGGGCCGCTTCTCGACTCCCGGACGACGCACGTCCTCGAGAGCGCGCGCGGGCTCCGGCTCCGGCCGCGACGCGATCGGAGCCACCTTCGACGTGCCATCCAGCGTCTCGTCCACGGTCTGCAGCAACTGGCGCGTGCCCTCCCGCTGCTTCTGGAAGTGCTCGGCCATGAAGGCGGCGCGTTGCTCGGCGTCGAAGAGCAGGGGACCCGCCGCGGCCTCCAGCGCCCGCGCCATGTCCCGGCCCGTCGCGTAGCGCTGCTCCCGATCGCGCGCCAACGCCTTGAGCGCCACCGCGCGGATCTCCGCCGACACCTGCCCTCCCCGAGGCTGGGGATCGGGGATGGACGCCCCCAGGATCATCTGCATCTCCTGGATCTCCGACCCGGCGGCGAACAGCCGCTCGCCCGTGAGCAGCTCGTGGAGCATCACCCCCACGGAGAACAGATCGCTGCGGCCATCCAGCGGCTGGCCCCGCACCTGCTCCGGCGACATGTACCCGGTGGTGCCCTTCACCATGCCCGCCTGGGTGTTCGCCCGGGCGCCGCGCGCCTTGGCGATGCCGAAGTCCAGCAGCTTCACCATCCCGTCGTACGTCACCATCACGTTCTTGTGGGCCACGTCCCGGTGGATGACGGGATGGGGCTTGCCCCCGGGCGTGGTGAAGGTATGCGCGTAGTGCAACGCGAGGCACACGTCGCGCACCACCGACAGCACGAAGCCCAGGGGCAGCGTCCCCCCGAGCCTCCGGCCCAGGGCAATCACCTGATCCAGGTTCTGCCCCGCGATGAACTCCATCGCCAGGAACAGCCCCCCCTGGTCCTGCCCCAGCTCGAACACCTGGCCGATGTTCGGATGGCTGAACGCCGCGGTGATGCGCGCCTCGTCCAGGAACATCCGCTCGAACTGCTCGTCGCTGCGCGCGTCCGGCAGGATGCGCTTGATGGCCGCGTACTTGCGAAAGCCCCCCGGCCCCGACGTGTAGCCCAGGAACAGCTCGGCCATGCCCCCCACTGACAACTGGGAGAGAACCTCGTAGCGTCCGATGCGCTCTCCCCGGTGGGGATCGAACGGCACGGGAGAAGATGATGCGGAGGGCCCCTGGGCAGGGTCGGACATGGGCGCGCAGCATAGCCCACAGCCCCTGTGGACGGCCTGTGGAGCAAACCGGGAGTCCCTGTGGACAACCCCACCGCGCTCCCCACCCTTGTGGATGGCCGGGGATAAGCGCCAACTTCCCCACATGTAGCATCCTCGGGAATCCTCAAGGATGACGAGCGCTTACGGACTTTTCCACAAGCCCACACCCCCTGCTGTTACCTCTTCTAGATCAAGATCACTCTCTATCCAGTGAAGAAACAGCGGGGCCTGGGGACAACCCGAACTGTGGACAAAGGCCCCCGGTGGCTCAGTGCCAGGTGCGCGACAGGGACACCAGGGTGAGGCGGGCACGCTCGGCATCCAGCTCCAGTCGCACGTCGCAGCCAGCCAGCTGGAACTCCAGGGTGACGGGGGCAGCGCGCGGCAGGAAGTCCCGCTCCCGCGCCGCCTGGACCGCCATCTGGAACAGCTCTCCCAACAGGGTGTGACGCGTGTCCGCCGGCAGCAGATCCATCTGCGCCTGCTGCGGGAACGGGACGTAGAGCGAGAAGGCTTGCGCCGGCTGCTCGGAGCTCACGGATTCAGTGAAAGCCATGCAGCCCTGGAATGCCAGAAGCATACCGGGAACGAGCCGTGTGATTCCGAGAGGTTACGGGGTTTCCCGAGGAGGAAGGCCGTAGAAATGACAGGAATTTCAGGATTGGAGGAGTCCACCGGCGGACGGAGGGAGCCCCTTTCCCCCGGGTCGGGCAGTTTCCGAGCGGCCAGGGGTCCACACTCCCTCCTGGAAGAATGAGGGGTCCTCCAAGGAGTGCGTGCACCCGGGGGCGGGCTGGGGTAATGCCGACCCTCGTGACGCGAACCCGGGAGATGGATGGACGGCTGTCGGCCCGGGTGGACGATCCGGTGGCGGCAGAAACCGGGAGTCACGCGAAGGAGCTCCCTTGGAGTTGAGTCCCCCCCGTGGCCCCCAGCCCTACCGCGAAGCCCCTCTTAGTACGCATCAGGTCTCCGAGACCAGGGACAACCCGAGAGATTCCCTCGCGTCGACCATGCCGATGTTGAACGATTCTTCCGCGCTCGCCTTCTGCCGCGAGGTGCTGCCGGCGGTGTCTCGCACCTTCGCGCTCAACATCCCCGTGCTGCCCGCGCCGCTGGATACGGCGGTGCTGGTGGCCTACCTGCTGTGCCGGATCGCCGACACGCTGGAGGACGAGGTGCGGGGGCCGGCCAGCGCGGTGCTGCTCGCGGAGCTGGCGCGCCTGAGCACGCTGCCCGAGGGGTGGCGGGAGGACGCCCGGCGCTTCACCGGGGAGGCGGCGCGGGAGCTGCGCGCCCAGGCGCCCGAGGCCGAGGTGCGGCTGGTGGAGGGCACGGGTTTCGTGTTGGAGGCGCTCGGGGAGCACGCGGCGCCGGTGCGCGAGCACGTGGCCACGTGTCTGCGGCTGATGACCGAGGGCATGGGGCGCATGGGCAACAAGGGCCGCGCCTCGGGTGGGGGCCTGGGCCTCGACTCGCTCGAGGAGACCCTGGAGTACTGCTACTACGTGGCGGGCACGGTGGGGGAGATGCTCACCCGGCTCTTCGAGTGGTACTCGCCGGCCATCGCCGGACGCGCGCGCACGCTCGAGCCGCGCTCGGTGGCGTTCGGCAACGCGCTACAGCTCACCAACATCCTCAAGGACGTGCGCGAGGACCTGGAGCGGGGCTTCTGCTGGCTGCCCCGGCCGCTGCTGGCCGAGCACGGCCTGACGCCCGAGGTCCTGCTGGAGCCGGGCAACCGTGGCGCGGCGCTCGAGGCCCATGGCCGGCTGGTGGCGGTGGCGCACCGGGAGCTGCGCCAGGCGTTCGAGTACGTGCTGGGCCTGCCCCGCGAGGAGCACGGCATCCGCCTCTTCTGCCTGTGGCCGCTGTTCCTCGCGGTGATGACGCTGCGCAAGCTGTACGGCAATGGCCGGGTGCTCGAGCCCGGACCGGTGAAGGTGTCGCGGCGCACGGTGAAGTGGGTGGTGGCCGCGACGAAGCTGCTGGTGGCCCGGGATGGGGCGCTCAAGCTCATGTTCGCCGCGCTCACCGCCCCGCTGCCCGCGTGAGCCTCACCCCGCCCGGGCGCGGAACACCACGGTGAGGTTGTTGCTGGGCATCTCGATGACGCGCTCGCGCTCGAGGCCGTGCCGCCGCGCCTCGGCGGTGACGGCGCCCAGCTCGCGCACGCCCCAGGAGGGGTTGCGCTCGCGCAGCGAGGCGTCGAAGGCGAGGTTGCTCGGCGCCGGGGTTTGTCCCTCGATGAACCAGGCGCCGTAGAGCACGAGCGGCGCGCCCGGAGCGAGCACCCGCCCCGCGCCCCGGAGCAGCCCCTGGCAGGCCTCCCAGGGGGAGATGTGCACCAGGTTGATGGCCACGAGCGCGTCCGCGCGTTCCACGGGCCAGGGCTCGGCCAGCACGTCCAGCGCGAGCGGGGCACGCAGGTTGGGCGGGCCCTCCTCCTGGCGCCAGGCCTCGATGCTCGCGAGCGCGGTGGGATCCACGTCGGTGGGCTGCCAGGTGAGCCCGGGAAGGGCGCGCGCGAAGAAGACGGCGTGCTGGCCGGTGCCGCTCGCCAGCTCCAGCACGGTGCCCTGGGCGGGCAGCACCTCGCGCAGCACGGGCAGCAGGGGGTCCCGGTTGCGCTCGGCGGAAGGGGCGTGGCGCTTCATGGAGCCTTGGAGCCCTCGGGGCCCGGCGAGGCGGCGGGCGGGGCCGCCTGGGCGGCCGGGGAAGGCAGCAGCCACGAGGACACCAGACCTCCGTCCCAGCGCAGGGCGATGAACATCGCCGCGAGCCCCAGCAGCCCCAGCAGCACCAGCAGGGCCACCCGGAGCCCCCACCCGGAGCGCGAGGCCGCGATGGAGTGGGTGCCCGAGGACAGCAGGAGCTCCTCCTCGGTCCTCGGCGCGCGGGCGCGCGGGGGGAGGGAGGGAAGGGTCTGGTAGGGGAGGGTGGGGTATTCCGACGAGTCCTCGCTCGTGTCGTCGGGCAGGAGGGGCAGGGCGGGACGGCGGTGGGGCCGGGTGGTCTCCTCGTCCGGTTCCACGTCGGAGGGTGGCGCGGCGGTGGATGCGCGGGGGGACGCGTCCGGAGTGGGGATGCGCATGGCGCGCGTGGGCAGGGCGCGGGAGGAGGGAGCCTCGGGGGAGGCGGGGCGGCTCTCGGCGGGGGAGCGGGAAGCGGGGGCCTCGGGGGAGGCGGGGCGGCTCTCGGCGGCAGAGGAGGCGCGGTGCTCGGAAGTCATGGAGCGCCGGGATCGGACGAGGGCCGTCTTCTCCGGCTCCCGCGCCTCCTCGGGGGCGGGAGGGGGGTCCACGCGGCCCGGCGGGCGTGGCCGGGTGGGTGGAGGCAGCACGGGCCGTGAGCGCTCCATGGAGGCACGCGCGGGTGCGCGGGGCGCGGGAGAGGCGGCGCGGGGCTCACCCGCGGCGACGGGAGCCGCCGGAGGAGGCACCAGGGGCGAGTAGGGGACGATGTCCGTGTTGGACGACGAGGGCCCGCGCGAGGCCTGCGGAGGAGCGGGGGAGACGGTGGGCAGGCGGGGCGCCGGAGCGGGAGGGGCCGGGGTGGCGCCTTCGCGGGAATCGGCCGGGGCGGCGGACAGCTTCACCTCGCCCGTGGACGTCCGGGCGCCCGCGAGCACCTGCCGCGTCTGCTCGCGCCGCTCGGCGAAGAGGCGCCGCAGGAGCGCCCCGCTCTGCTCGGGCAGCCAGATGAGGCCGCTCACGGCGCGCTCCAGCTCGCGCGCGAACTCCAGCGTCGTCGCGTACCGGTCCTCGCGCTGGCGCGCCAGGGCCTTGAGCACGATGGCGTCCAGCTCGGGGGGCACGGCCTTGTTGGCGCGCGAGGGCTCGGGGATGGGGCCGCGCAGCACCGCGTTCATCACCGCCGCGGGCGCCTTGCCCGGAAACAGCCGCGCCCCCGTGAGACACTCGTGCAGCACCACCCCCAGGCTGAACAGATCGCTGCGCGCGTCCAGCGGCTGGCCGAGGATCTGCTCCGGCGACATGTAGCCGCTCGTGCCCTTCACCATGCCCACCTGGGTGCGGCTCACCTCCATCACGCTCTTGGCGATGCCGAAGTCCAGCAGCTTGGTGACGCCCTCGTACGTCACCATGATGTTCTTCTCGGCCACGTCCCGGTGGATGACGGGCGAGGGCTCGCCCAGCGCGTCCGTGAAGGTGTGCGCGTAGTGCAGCGCCAGCGCCGTGTCGCGCACCGCCGC
This sequence comes from Cystobacter fuscus, assembly GCF_002305875.1. NCBI lineage: Bacteria > Pseudomonadati > Myxococcota > Myxococcia > Myxococcales > Archangiaceae > Cystobacter > Cystobacter fuscus. The sequence continues at coordinate 65,777 of NZ_CP022098.1, forward strand.
GAGCCCCAGCCCCATGGGCATGGGCTCCTTGGCCGCCAGGCACGCGCGCGCCACTTCCAGGAGCGTCGCGCCCGGCACGAACTCCATGGCCAGGAACAGCTCGTCCCCGGCCACGTCCAGATCGAATACCTGCGCGATGTTCGGGTGGTTGAAGGCCGCGGTGACGCGCGCCTCGTCCAGGAACATCTGGACGAACTCCTCCTGGCCCTGGATGTCCGGGAGGATCTTCTTGAGCACCACCGGCTTGTGGAACCCCGCCAGGCCACGCCTGGAGGCGAGGAAGATTTCCGCCATGCCTCCCGTGGACAGGCGGCAGAGCACCTCGTAGTTGCCCATCTGCCGGCCGCGCACATCGTCCTGCGCGGAGGGAAGCATCGAACCAGCCATTCGAGAAATCCAAGCCTATAGGACCCGCCGCCCCAGGCGGAAGCCATCCCCATGTTTTTCGCGTGAGAGCGTAACCGGAGTGCATTCCAGTGAAACCTTGAACGCGGGTTTTCCTGCTTTGAACGGATCAGGAACACGAGTTTTTCTTGGTTTTTGAGACACCCGGGGATGGCGGGAAAGAGTTGGCGAGGTGTCAGAAGGCGTCCGCCCTGCGCACGAGGGGGCGAAGGAGCAAGCCCCTCCCGAAGGACAGGGAAGATGTCGTCGGGTGAGCACCTGCGGGGGGGCCGATGGGTGCTCGACGATTGGAGGGCCCGGCGACATCCGGTGAGGCTGCACAAGCCGGGGAGTGTGTCCACATTGGCGGAATTCCGAAGGTGGAGTTCCCCATGGCGACGAAAAAGGTGGCGGAGCGCATGCGTGCCCGAGACAGCGTCCTGGGCTATCGCATGGGTCCGGGGTTGGCGGCGGTGGCGTCCGTGGAAGGTGAACGTTCTCCGGAGGGACGGTTGGTTCAACTGTCGCCGGAGCATTTGACGGTGTGCCTGCAGAGGACTCCGGCACTCAAGCCGGGGCAGCGGGCCAACGTGGTGTTGGGGGTGGGAGGGGAGGCAACGGCCCTGAGGGCCGAGGTGATGAAGATCCATCGGCCGGCGCCCGAGGCGCTGCCGGAGCTGAGTCTGCGCTTCGTGGCGCCGCCGCTCGCACAGGGTCGCCACATCGTCTCCATGCTGGAGGGCTGGCGAGACGAGGGCCACCTGGAGCTGCCGCACGCCAGCCCCATCTGGAAGGAGCGGATCGTGCGCGCGGATCGCATCGGCCGCATCTTCGAGGCGCTCGTGGCGCGGCGCTGCCGGGGCAGGGCGCGCTCGGAGCATGGGGACGTGGAGCTGTCCGCGGCGCTCTTCGACAAGTACGACGCCCGGGTGGCCTGGGAGGTGCGTGGGGGCGTGCTGCCGCCCGGCCCCTTCCTGCTGGAGGTGTATGGCTTCAGCTCCGTGCTGCGCTTCCAGGTGGACGAGGCGCAGCACGAGGACGGGCTGTGGAGCGTGAAGCTGCCCTCCGAGCTGGTGCGCTACCGCCACCGTCGGCTGCGCCGCGCCCCGGCGTGGGGCGGCTGCGTGGCGCGCTTCGCCCATCCGCTCTGGCCCCAGGTTCGCGTGCAGCGCGAGCTGATGGACATCAGCTACGAGGGCCTGTCCTTCGCCACCGAGCCGGGGGAGGACCTGCTCTACCCGGGGCTCGTGCTGAGCGAGATGGAGGTGGAGCTGCCGGGCCGCGCCCCGGTGTACGTCAAGGCGGAGGTGCGCAACATCAGCGGCACCAGCGCCGGCCGCCGCTGCGGCATGAAGGTGGAGCCGATCGGCGACGGGGCGGCCTGGCGCATGCTCGTGGAGGAGCTGAGCCACCCGAACACCCGCGTGTCCGGACAGTGGGATCAGGGCACGTGGGATCTCTACGAGCGCTCGGGCTACTTCCGGCTGTCGGGCAAGACGCCCGCGGACTTCGAGCGCATGAAGGCCGAGTACCGCGAGGCACACGAGCGCCTGGAGCGGGCGCCCCGGCTGGGCTACCGCGTGGTGCGGCCCGTGCCCCAGAGCGACACGGTGGAGGCGAGCCTGTCCTGGCTCAAGCCGTACTCGGGCAGTTGGATGGCACACCACCTGGCGCGGCACCTGCCCGCGGGCGAGCGCTGCCGCGGCACGGCGCGCGAGGCCCTGCGCGACATCTACCTGCGCGGCTTCGAGCCGGCGCAGACGGATCCGGACATCAAGTGGTTCCTCGCGTACTGCGAGGCGAACGTGCGCTGGGTGCGCTTCACGGCGCTCGACTTCGCCGAGTGGTACCAGCACACGGGCCAGGCATGCGTGCTCAACTTCCACCTGATGGAGGCGGACGCGCGCCGGGAGTGGGTGATGCCCGAGGGCTTCAGTCTGGGCGAGCCCACGGACGAGGAGAAGCAGGCGCTGTTCGCGCGGCTCGAGCGCACACGCCCGGTGGCCTACCGCGAGGCGTTGGACCTGGTGCCCGAGCGCTTCGACTTGTCGGGGCTCAAGCAGCAGTGGAGCGGGGCCCGGCTGGGCCGCGAGCGCCACGTGCTGGTGGCGCGCAAGGACGGCCGCGCGGTGGCGGTGGGCATCATGGAGGCGGCGCACGCGGGGCTCAACCTGTTCCACGTGCTCAACGGGCTGCGCATCATCCCCCTGGTGGACGCGTCGCTGCCCGAGGCTCAGCAGGCGATGCTGGCGCTGCTGGCTGGCGCCGCGGAGTGGTACCGGGCGCGCGGCCTGGACGTGTTCATCCACTACGTGGAGGAGGAGCACCGGGACTACCTGGGCGAGGCCCGGCTCACGGACCTGGGCGAGGGACGCATCTGGATCCTCTCCGCCCAGCTGCTGCCGGACTTCATCGAGCACCTGTGCGAGGCGACGACGCCCCGGGGAGGCGATGCATGAGGCACCGCCCCCCGGGGGCTTTCCGGGGGGCGGGTGCTCAGGGGGAGTAGGACTCGGTGGAGGCGGAGTCGTGGTTGCTCACGCCTCCCACCGCGAGCACCGTGCCATCGCCCAGGAGCGTGGCGGTGTGGCCGTAGCGGTCCACGTTCATGGGGGCCGTGTCGCTCCAGGTGCCGCTGACGGGGTCGAACCGCTCCGCGGTGGTGAGAATGCCCGTGGAGGGATGGTAGCCACCCGCCACGAGCACCTCGCCGCCGGGCAGCAGCGTGGCCGTGTGCGCGCGGCGGGGCGTGCGCACGGGGCCCGTGGTCGTCCAGGTGTCCGTGGTGGAGTCATACAGCTCGGCGCTCGCGGCGGACGGGACGCCAGGGGCCAGGCCGCCCACCACGAGCACCCGGCCATCGGCCAGCGCGGTGGCGGTATGCACGCCGTGGCCCACCCGGGTGGCGCTCACGGGCGAGAAGCTCCCCGTGGCGGGGTCGAACACCTCGGCCGAGGCCAGGGAGTTGCCCGAGCCATCCACGCCGCCCACGACGAGCACCCGGCCGTCGGGCAGGAGCGTGGCCGTGTGCCGCGAGCGAGCGGTGCCCAGTGTGCCCGTGAGCGACCAGGTGTCGTGGGCGGGGTCGTACAGCTCGCTGGAGCCCAGCATCCCGCCACCGTCCTCGGAGGTGGCGCCGCCCACGACGAGCACCCGGCCATCGGGCAGGAGCGTGGCCGTGGGGTGGTAGCGCAACTTGTGGAGAAGTCCCGCCGCCCTCCACTCGCCGAGCGCCGGGACATACAGCTCGGCGTTGGCGCGGGTGGAGCCGCCCACGAGCAGCACCCGGCCATCGGCGAGCCGGGTCATGGCGTGGCCGCGATGCGGGACGAGGGTGCTCGCGGTGGCCGACCAGGTCGCGCCGAGGGGATCGTACACCTCCGCCGTGCGGTTGAAGCCGCCAGCCACCAGCACCCGGCCATCCGCCAGGAGGGCCGCGGCGTGCATCAGCCGGGGCAGGAGCAGGTCGCCGCGGCGCACCCACGTCCTGCTCGGAGAAGGGGCGCACCGCGGGCCCGCGTCCAAGGAGGCGGCGTTGTTGCCCTCGTCGCACTCCAGCTCGCGGCCCGCCCCCGGAGTGCCGTCGTCATCGGCCACGGCCCAGAGCCGGGCGCTCGGATCCGGGGCGGTGGTGAGCTTCAACGTGGCGCTCGCCTCGCCCGCCGGGGGCAGGGCCTGGGGCAGCGAGGCGACTCCCAGCAACTGGCCGCCCGAGGCGGGAGCTCCCTGGTAGAAGGCCACCTTCAACCCGGCCGAGGTCGCCGCGTCCCCCGTGTTGCGCACGCGGGCCTGGAGCGTCAGCGTCCAGGTCGTGGCGTCACACGTGGCGGTGAGGTCCGAAACCCTGACATCGGGCGCAGCGAAGGCGGACGTGCCGGGGCTGCCCTGGCTGTTGGAACGAAAGGAATTGAAGCCGCTCAACCAGGCGGTGGCGGGGTGGGTGGGGAGGGTGCCATCCTCGTTCACGTGGGTGATGGAGTAGGCGTGCTGGTTCCAGACGCGCCGGGTGTTCACCCACCCGTCCTTCCTGTCCCGGTACAGGCGCAGGCCCGCGAACGAGCCGAAGCCACAGGTGGTGTTCTGCGCCACGAGCAGCTCGGCGTTGTGGTCTCCATCCACGTCGGCGACGATGGGCTGCTCGTAGGCGGTGCAGGAGCTGTGGGGCACCTCGAAGCGCACCGCGCCGGTGGTGCCGTCGTAGATGCGCAGCCGCACCTCGTCCGCGTAGGCGATCTCCGAGCGCCCATCCCCCTCGAAGTCGAAGGTGGACGAGCCCGTGCGGTTGGAGCTGTGATCGCGCATGGTACTCGTCCACTTCACGCTGCCGTCCGCCTCGAAGACGGTGTAGCGGTCCGTGCCCGCGACGCCGATCTCCGGCTGGCCGTCTCCGTCGAAGTCCGCGATGTTGGGGGTGCCACCCACGCCGCCACCCGGAATGGGCATGGTCCACAAGGACTGGCAGAGATCATCCATCAACGTCACATAGCCGCTCCACACCACCACCACCTCGCCCTGGGGATCGGCGTCGAAGTTGGCCACCGCCGCGAGCCCATGGCCGATGTCGGTGTTCACGCACCGCGGCTGCCCGTCGTATTGGTAGATGGCCCGGCCGTTGATCACCTCGAGCTTGCCATCCTGATCGATGTCCACCGCGAAGGAGATCGGGCCGTTGGTGGTGCCTCCCGGGCCGTCGCTGCCCAACCACTTGAGCGCTCCCGTGTGGTCGAAGACGGCATGGCCGTTGATGATCTCCACCTGCCCGTCTCCCTCGAGGTCCGCCAGCGACGGGCCCCCCCAGTTGTTGCCCGGCCCCACGGTGCGGAACTTGAAGGTGCCGTCGTGCTCGAAGCACAAGAGGCCCCGGCTGTCCTGGGCCACGGTGCAGATCTCCACCCGCCCGTCCCCGTCGAGGTCACCCGCCGCGATGCTCGACGCGCCGCGCACCCGGTGCTCCTGCTTCGTCACCGCCCACAGCTCCACGCCCGTGGCGCCATCCACCGCGCGCAGGATGCCATCGCTGATGTAGTTCTCTCCCGCGTAGGAGTTGAAGACGACGTCCGGAACGCCATCCCCGTTGGTGTCCACCACCACGGGCGCCATCATCACGTTGGTGTGCGAGGGCATGACATCGCTGCCCGTCCAGGCCCACTCCAGCTCGGGCTCGAAGACAGGGGGCACGGGAGGCCTCACCTCACAGCTTCCCGTGAGGAGTCCGCTCCGGGCACCGGGTGCTTCCCCGCCACTCGAGGCCTTCTGCCCGCAGCCGGCCAACGCCAACACCATCAGGCTTCCGCGGATACACCCGCGGACGATCCTCTTCTTGTCCATGGCTCTCCCCCCATGCACGGCGCAGCCGGTCGCTCGTTCGCGGTCCACCTGCGCCGACTTCCGCCGACAACAATCAATACATAAAGATGTACAACCCGGATAAATTGGAAACTCATGGTGTGAGAAAAGACTCAACTCGGGCAGGGGTGCGGACGGGCCCTTCGTCCTGAACCCTTCACATGTGAGCCTTATCGGAGCGGGTTTTGTTGGACGGACGGCAGCGGGAGCAGCAGGGTATTGCCTTGGATTTTCGTGGAGAAGGGTGATGCCCTCGATGATCCTCGTGCTGTGTCTCGCGGCGGTACTGGGCGGTGCGCCGGGCGGAGGCGGCTCTCCTTCCGCCGACGAGCGTGTCCAGGAACTGTTCCAGACGATGCACGACGTGGAGGTCTCGATCGAGCCGCTGCCCCGGCCCGGGGAGCCGCCCGGGGACGCGGAGGACCGGTGCCCGGTGGGAGCGGACGTGAAGATCTCCCTGCGAGAGCCCTGGCGTCAGGGGGTGGCCTGCTGGCTGCCGGCGAGGGACGACGACACGCGGCGCACGCTCTGCGCGGCCGTGACGCGGGGCGCGCCTGGAAGCAGGATCGTGAGCAGGTGCCTGGGCCGCCGGACCCCCGTGTGCAGCCGGACGCCCCTGGACTGCTCACCCCGCCAGGTGAAGCGGATGCCTTCCGAGCTGGCGCCGCTGGCCGGGCTCCACGCGCGGCTGCCGCCCCACGCGCTGCCACCCGCCGAGGTGATGGCGTTGAAGGCCCTGGCCTTCCGGGCCTCGGGCAGGCTGGCCTGGCGCCGACCTCCCTCGGGTGCGCCCTCGGCCCTCATGCACGTGGGGCGGGACAGCCCCTTCGGCTTCCTGTTGAAGGACGGACGCCGCTATCGCTTCCAGGACGATCCCCGGTACGAGACCGCTCCCCTGTGGGTGCTCGACGTGACGTCGCTCGTGGGACGGCCCGCGCATGCCTTCCTCTCCTATACGAGGCAGGAGGAGCCGGAGGGGAGCCGGGGAGACGTCTGGCTGCGCATCCTGGAGTTCGACGAGGCGGCGGGCGCGCGTCAGCTCGCGGTGAAGAAGGTGGGGATGTGGTTTGGCGCCGGGAGGGAGCGGCGCCAGCGGATCCGCGGCTCTCCCTGCGCGTTCATGGGGTGCTCGCGCCGCCGGGGCCTCGCGGGCGAGGCGTGGCTCGTACCGGTGATGGCCTCGTCCGGCCAGCTCGAGCTGCGCCTGCCCCGGGGAATGTCCTGGCTCGGGGAGGGACGCGCGCGGACGGGCTGGCGGGGTGACGGGGGATTGAAGGAGCTGCGCGGCGAGGTGGGCGCGTGGTGCTGGACGGGCGAGGAGTTGAGCCGTTGCCCACGGTAGGATGAGCGGCCCGTGCCGAAGACGACTCCTCCCGCCGTGACGCTGCCCGCCGAGCAGGCGCGCGCGTTCCTCGTCAGCCACCTCGCCCTCGCCGCGCCCGTGCATCCCCCGGGCGCCGAGGGCGTGCGCGCGCTGCTGCGCCACTTGCGCCACATCCAGTTGGATCCCCTCGACGTCATCGGCACCAACGCGGACCTGGTGGCGCTCGCGCGGGTGGACGGCCTCGTACGGGGGGACGTGTACCGCCACCTCTACCCGGGCCATGCCTTCGAGCATTGGGCGAAGGAGCGCTGCCTGCTGCCCGCCGATGCCTTTCCCCACTACCGCGAGCGCTCCCTGGAGGCGCCGTGGTGGAGGCACGCCACGCGGCTCGAGCGGCTGCCCGCGACCGTGCTGGGCGCCGTGCTGGAGGAGCTGGAGGCCCATGGCCCGCTGACGGCCGCGGAGCTCACCGACCACGGCGCGGTGGATCCCCTCGACTGGAGTGGGTGGAAGGGCACGGCGAAGGCCACCACCATGGCGCTCGAGGTGCTGTGGACGCGCTGTGACATCGTCGTGTGCGGCCGGACTCCCGGGGGCAAGCGCTACGACGTGCCGCGCCGGGCCCTGCCGGAGGTGGCGCATGTCTCGCCGGGGTACACCACGGAGGAAGGCTTCATGCGCTGGGCCCTCGGCGAGCGCGTGGAGGCGGCGGGCCTGCTGTCGCGCGCGGCGGGGGCGCACTGGTCCATGCTGTCCCCGGTGAGAGGCTCGGCCCTGCCGGAGGCCCTGGTGCGCGAGGGCGTGCTGGAAGAGGTGGTGTTGCCTGACTCACCGCGGCGCTACCTGACTCCGGCGGGCTTCCGCTCCCGGCCGGTGACGGCGCCGGACGAGCGGATGCGGATAGTGGGCCCGTTGGATCCACTGCTGTGGGACCGGACGCTGGTGAAGCAGCTCTTCGGCTTCGAGTACGTCTGGGAGGTGTACAAACCCGGGGAGCAGAGGCGCTGGGGCTGGTACGTGTGCCCGCTGCTGCACCGTGGACAACTTGTGGGCAGGTTGGAGGCGCGCGTGAAGGAGGACGTGCTGTCTGTGGAGAAGTTGTGGAGGGAGAAGGGCGTGAAGCTGGACGACGCGGCGCTCGACGAGGCCCTGGCGCGACATGCGCGGGCGTGCGGCGCGCGGAAGGTGCGCCGGCCCCGGGCCCGGGTGGGGTGACGGTGGCAATGATTGACAGTCCCGGGTGTTAGACAATTCGAAGGGAGTGAGGTGTCGGGAAGAGTCCTTTGACTTTCCCCCGGGTAGCTCCCGCGTACCCCTTGGGTCCGCCCTGTTCGTCCACCGCTCGCGGCCTGAAGGGAGGGGGACCTCGTGTAAAGCCTTGCGCCGGCGTTAGGGTGTCCCCGCCTGACCCTGGGAGGTATGGACATGAAGATGACGTGGACGTGGCGATCGCTCGCCAACACGGCTCTGGTTGTGCTCGCGCTGGGATTGTTTCTTGGACAGGGGGATCCGGCGCTCGCGGCCGGATGGAATTGCCAGGGCAATCGGATCCCGGTGGCGCTCGCGCCAGACCTGCCCAGGAACCAGCAGGTGTTCGCGCGTCTGTGTTTGCCAGAGGGCCCATCCCCCGGCACGGTGCAACTGCTCGTGCACGGCGCCACGTATACTCATCTGTATTGGGATTTCCCGGACCCCACCGGTGGCACCCGACGCTACTCCTACGTGAACGCGGCGCTGGACGCGGGCTTCGCCACCCTGGCGATGGATCGCATTGGCAGCGGAGCGAGCTCCCGCCCTCCAGGCGAGCTCGTCACCATCGAGGCCAACGCCTACGTCGTCCACCAGGTGGTCCAGGCACTGCGCGCGGGCACGGTGTGGGGGCCCAAGGGCGCGCTGGGCTTCCAGAAGGTGGTGCTCGTCGGCCACTCCTATGGCTCTTTGACCTCCTGGTACGAGGTGACCGACTACCAGGATGTCGATGCCGTCATCCTCAGTGGCGCGAGCCATACCCCCGTGCCCTCTGGTGTGGAGAATTTCAAAAGGTCCCTGCATCCCGCCGAGGTAGATCCGATCCTTTCTGGCAGAGGCTATGCTTCGACGTACCTGACCACCATGCCCGGCACGCGCGAGGCCGTGTTCTATCTTCCGAGCCGGGCCGACCCCGCGGTGATTGCCCTCGACGAGCGGACCAAGAGCACGAGCACTCTCGCCGAGCTGTCCGCCGTGCCCGCCATCTTCGCGCGCCCGCTGGACATCCGCGTCCCGGTGCTGCTCGTCAATGGCACCGAGGACAGGATCTTCTGTGGTCCCACTCCCAGCGGCATCTGCTCGGATGCTCGGACATTGATCGCCGCCGAGACGCCCCGGCTCGGTCCCCGGGTGCCGTGTGTCGAGGCCCGGGTGTTGCCCGGAGAGGGTCATATGCTCAACCTCATTCCAGACGCGCCCCGGTGGTTCGCCGTGGCCCAGGAGTGGGCCACGCGGATCGTGGGAGCGGAGAAGGGTCCCGCGCCCGGCTGCGCGCCGTGAAATCCCTGCTCAATCGCTCTTCACGGGCGGCGCGGAGGTGAGGGCAACCGCGCGCCGCGTGTTCGATTCGATCTCGACCTGGCAGAGCGCCTGCTGTGCCTGGAGTTGGTAGACGAACGCGCGGCCCCGGCCGATGCTGATGCCAATCAGGGTGCCGAACAGGGCGCCCACGAGGGTGAGCACCGTGTTGCTCGGGGAGTTGTTCGATGCGACGCCCAGGGCCCCGGCGCCCATGATGAGCCCCATGATGCCGGAGGTGAAAACGATGCGCGAGGCCCGGCGGTAGAGCGCTTGGGCATGTTGGGCGATGATCTTCGGATCGTACTGCACGGCCATGCTGTCTCCTTTGAACAGTACGGCCGTCATAGGGAATTCATTTCGCTCCGGCCATGCCCCCAACGGAGTAGAGTCAAGGGCCTCGGATTGAACAACACCCTTTGAGGAGCCATGCACTCCAGTCCACGCGAATTGCAGCAGTTGCTCGCCGAAGCCAGGAACCTGGAGCTGGGCAGTCCCCAGCAATTAAAGCTGCTCGAAACCCTCCGGGCCCGTTGTCCAACATTCGTGCCCGCCCTCCTGCTGGCAAGTCGGGCCCAACTCTGGGGTCCGGACGACGCGGAGCGAGCGGATGCCGTCTTCGAGCAGGTCGAGCGGATGCTTCATGACGCCGTCGACGCCTCCGGCAGGTCCCCTGAATCCCTCATGGGACTGGCTCGGTTCATGAGCGTCGTGCGTGCTTCTCCCGAGGCCGCGGAAGCGCTCTACCGCGAAGCCTCCACGCGGGCGTTGGAAATATTGGAAGAATCCTGGTCGGGCCTCATCGAGGCACTCGGTGAGCAGGAAAAGACGGAGGAGGCCACGCTCATCTCCGAGCGTGCCCGCCAGGTACTTCCTGGCTCCAAACAGCTCACCGAGGCCCGCGCCTTCGCGAAGATTGACCCTCGGTCCGCCTGACATGAACGGACGTGTTGTGGCAGGGTTGTCGGCGCCATGACCCCCCATCTCCTGTTCCTGCCCGGTGCCAGTGGTGCCGCGTCCTTCTGGCATCCGCTCGGCGCGCTGCTGCCGACGAGCTGGCGTAAGACCTACCTGAACTGGCCAGGTCTCGGCCACGAGCCGCATGAGCCCGTCATCCAGAACCTCGATGATGCGCTCGCCCATGCCGCCAGCAAGCTGGAAAATCCGAGCGTGGTCGTGGCCCAATCCATGGGTGGCCTTGTCGCCGTGCGGCTGGCGCTCGCCCATCCAGAGCGGATCAGCCATCTGGTCCTGGTGGCCACCTCCGGCGGCGTCGATGTCACGAGCCTGGGTGGCAGTGATTGGCGGAGTGCCTACCGCGCGGAGTATCCCAGGGCGGCGGAGTGGATCCTGTCCGAGCGGACGGATCTCACCGCGCAACTCCACCGGATCTCCATCCCGACGTTGCTCCTCTGGGGCGATGCCGATCCGATCAGCCCCGTGGGGGTCGGTCGCCGTCTCGAGCAACTGCTGCCCAGGGCTCGGATGCGGGTGCTCGCTGGCGGAGACCACATGTTCGCCCGGGATCGCGCCGCCGAGATCGTGGAGTGGGTCACGGCGCATCTCCACACCTGAACATTCCGGGGCCTCGTGCGCGGCGCTCCGGGTGAGGCGCCCCGCTTGCTCGGGAGGCGGCCCGGACCGGTCTACTCCTTTCGGGGGATGGGCGGAGGGCCCCACCATGAGCTTTCTCCGTCTCGGGCGATGGAGGGCCCGCACCATGGACCTGCCGGACTTCAACAAGAAGCAGCACCTGCTCGCCTATGAGTTGATGCATGCCTTCCTCGACTCATGGACCTTGTCGGAGCTCCACGAGTCCACGGAGGCCGACCTGGCGAGGCTCTTCCAAGCGGACCATGTGGCGCTGTGCCTCATGGATCCATCGCTCCCCACGGGCTTCGATTGGAAGGCGAGGGAGACGGCTTCCTTCCTCCAGGGCTACTACCAGTGGTTCCAGGAGGACTTCGTCTTCCAATGGCTCTCCCGACAGCCCAACACGGCGCTGAGCGACACGGAGATGCTCCGGGGGGAGAAGCTCGAGAACACGGAGACGTACCGGCGCAGCCGTCAGGCGCACCTGCGGCTGCGACATGTCCTGTCGGTCTTGATCTCCCCCGAGAGCCAGCAGGGCCAGGGCGCGGTCGCGCTGTACAGTGATCGCTCCAAGCCCTTCTCCGAGGAGCACCGGCTCATCCTCCAGTGGTTCACGCCCTTTCTGAAGAGCGCGTTCCACAATGTCATGCGGCTCGCCTCCCTGGGCTTCCGCCAACAACTCCTGGAGGCGCTCGCGCATCAGACCTCCGCGTCCCTGGTGTTGACGGAGCAATCGCGGGAGCTGCTGCGAACGGCGCCCGTCACCCCGTTGCTGGAGAAATGGTTCTCCCGCTCCTCGCTCAATCTCGCGGGGATTCCCCGCGACTGGGTGGAGCGGTTGACCGAGCTGGTGCGCACGGAGCGCGACCCGGTTCCGGGGAGGGACACGTGGAGGAGCAACCGCCCGGGTGAGGAGCTGAAGGTGACGTTCAGGCGCCTTCCGCGCTTGGAGAATGGCCGGTTCTGGGAAGTCACGATGGAGGAGTTCATGCTGCTGCCCAGGGAATGGCTTCGGATCCTGACCCCGCGGCAGATCGAGGTGGCCACCTGCCTGGTGCGCGAGGGATGCGATGATGAGGAATTGACCCGGCTGCTCAAGGGGGAGCGCGAGAAGTACTCCGTGGAAACGGTGAAGACCCACCTGCGGGCCATCTACAAGCGAGTAGGGGCGGAGGGCCGGACGGACTTCATCTCCCGGGCCCTGCGTCCCTGAGGCACTCCGCCGCGTCCTCGTGCATCCCTTGCGCGAAGAGTCCCAGGTAGAGGACGCGGGTGGTGCGCGCGGACAGCAGCAGCGCGGACTGTTCCTCCGGATCCGTCAGGGGACTCAACAGGGAGGTCAGCTCCTCCACGTGCCCGACATCCGCGCTTCCGTGCGCGCGCAGGAAGGTGACGGCCTTGTGGATGAGGGGAATTCGCCTGGCCGCGAGCAGCCGCTCCACGGCTCGGCTGGCGCGGTGCACGGACAGGTACTCCAGCACGTAGGCCGTGCCGAGGAACGCCTCGGGCCTGCCATGGCGCGAGGTGAAGCGATTCCACGCGACGTAGGCGCTGACCGCGGGGCCAGGTTCCGTCCGCTCGACGCGCTCGGCCGACCAGCCCAGGTTCTTCAGATCCGCCAGCAGCCAGCGCTCATGCCCGTGCTCCTCGGAGGCCTTCTGAAGCAGCAGTTGTCCCAACGCGGCGTGCTGGCCCAGGCGCAGCATGCGCTTGCCCGCCTCGACCAGGAGCGGCGTGCTCCACCGCGCGTAGTGGTACGTCTGCACCAGGTAGTGCGCGTAGCTCTCCGTGTCGATGCTTCCCTCGAAGAGCCGCCGGGCGGCGGGATGCGCGTCCAATGCATCCAGCAGCGCGCGCGCCTCGTGCTCCAAGGTGTTGATCCAGTTCATCGAGGAAGGGTTTTCGCCTGGCGTGGACATGGACGTCTCCTGTTCGGGCTTCGAGAGGGGGACACGGTGGGCGGGTGGTGTGCGCCCCGCGCCGTGCCTTCATTCCTCCTTCGTCGCCGAAGGCCCGAGTTCGCCGAGCCCTTGAGACAAGAGACGCGCTTCGGATGGGGTGGGTAGGCCGGTCCTCGCGACTTGACTGTGCCGTCAAGGACCGGCTCCCCAATCCCTTTCCCCATACCCCGAGCCGTCTTCACGAGTGGCTTTCGCCGCTCGTCACATCCGTACCGCCCCGACCCGCCCAACCCCGTACCGCCCCGACCCGCCCAACCCCGTACCGCCCCGACCCGCCCAACCCCGTACCGCCCCGACCCGCCCAACCCCGTACCGCCCCGACCCGCCCAACCCCGTACCGCCCCGTACTGCCCGACCTGCCCCGTACTTCGTGTCGACCCCTGTCGACCACGGGGAAGAGCCATAGCATTCGTCGTGCCGAGCCCTCGTGGCGCTTGAAAGCCGAGTCATTTCAAGGGGATGAGGAAATGAGCGGGGGACGACTCCGGGACAATTGCGTGGACATCCTGTAAAAAACTCACCTCCCTTCGTCCCGTCCCTTTCAGGTCGCGACTCGCTTCCTGGTCGCAATCACATAGCCAGGCGTCGATGAGCGCTGGATGCGTCCAGAGGCATCACGGCGATTGTTTAATGTTGAATAAATGTCTGGCATGAAGGCCGAGACGCTCGGTACGTGGCCACGTGCGTATGGCTTGACCCTCTGGTAAGTCCGGGGATGCCTGCTTGGTAGAGAGCCGGGGGCAGGCTGGGGGCGACCGAGGCGGCCCTTGTCCGTCACCCAGACAAGATGCCTGGACCTCAGGCGAGTTCACGATGTATTTACACGCCGCGCGAAACTCCCACCCACGCCACGTCTTCATGCGAGAGAGGCTCTCAGGAGCCGAGAGACGAGCGGAAGTGGGTGGGCTCCGAGGGCACCGGTGCCACGATGCCAAGGGGAGCGCATCTCGGGGAAGAGGGAAGTGGCGGACTCCGCCACATGTTCCTCCGAGCCCCGTTTCCACGAGGGCTGCCCGTGATTCCGGGGACGAGAAGGAACGAGCAGGTGCCTCCCTCGGCCACTGTTTTCCAGGGGAGGGAGGCCAGCCAGCCCTGCTCTACTTCGGCTGGAGACTGTGCCATGATGCCCTCCCCACGTGATGGCCGCTGTCACGTTTCACCCCCACCGATTCACCCTCCAGCGAGGCCTTGACGCGCTTGTCCATGTCCAGACGGCTGATTGCTAGCAGGTATAGCTTGGAGCACAACCTGGGGGGTGGTGGCATGGGGGCCATCTGGGTGGCTCTGGACTCGCAACTCCAGCGGCGGGTCGCGGTCAAGCTGATGGCCTCGCACTTCGTCGCCTCACCCTCGGCCCGCTACCAGTTCGAGCAGGAAGCGAAGGCCGTGGCCCGGCTGCACAACCCGCACGTGGTGCAGATCCACGATTATGGCGTCGATCAGGACACGCCCTACATCGTGATGGAGCTGCTCGAGGGAGAGGATCTCGAGAACCGCCTCGGCCGGCAGGGCCGGCTCCCGCTGGCGGTGGTCTCCTCGCTGCTCAACCAGGTGGCCAGGGCCCTGGCCTCCGCGCATGCGGCGGGCATCATCCACCGGGATCTCAAGCCCGCCAACCTCTTCCTGGCCCGGGTCGACACCGAGGAAGTGGTGAAGGTGCTCGACTTCGGGTTGGCGCGGCTGGGCACCAGCGGCGCGGTCGCGATGAAGCCGCCCCGGGAGGTGATGGGGACGCCGCGCTACATGAGTCCCGAGCAGCTGTCGGGGGGAGCCGGCATCGATCACCGCAGTGATCTCTGGTCGCTCGCGGTGGTGGCCTACCGGGCGCTCACCGGTTTCTTTCCCTTTGGCGATGACGTCCCCGGCGCGCTCGTCTCCCGGGGGATCCCCCTTGTCGCCGAGCCCCCCTCGAGCCTGCTGCCCGAGCTGGGCAAGGAGGTGGATGCCTTCTTCAAACGCGCCCTGGAAACGGAGCCCGCGCGCCGCTTCCA
Organism: Cystobacter fuscus; assembly: GCF_002305875.1. Lineage (NCBI taxonomy): Bacteria > Pseudomonadati > Myxococcota > Myxococcia > Myxococcales > Archangiaceae > Cystobacter > Cystobacter fuscus. The sequence continues at coordinate 80,923 of NZ_CP022098.1, forward strand.
GTCCGCGAGCGAGATGGCGGCGGCCTTCGCCGCGCTGGTGGATCAGCGCCGCACCTCCCGGGCGGCGAAGATCCTGGTCATCGATGATGAACCGGATGTGCAGCTGTTGATGAAGCAGCGCTTCCGCAAGCAGATCCGCGAGTCGCTCTACGAGTTCGTCTTCGCCTGCGATGGCGAGGACGCCCTGGAGAAGCTGCGCCAGCATCCCGACACGGATGTGGTGCTCTCCGATCTCAACATGCCGCGGATGGACGGGCTCACGTTCCTCTCGCGGGTGGGGGAGGTCAATCCGCTCGTCAAGGTCATCATCGTCTCCGCCTACAGCGACATGAACAACATCCGGGTGGCGATGAATCGCGGTGCGTTCGATTTCCTCGTCAAGCCCATCGACTTCCAGGATCTCGAGGCGACGATCTCCAAGACGATCCAGCACGTGAAGAAGTCCCGCCAGATGCTGCACTCCATGGAGGAGAACCTGCTGTTCCGGATGTTCGTCCACAGCGGCATCATCGAGCGGGCGCTGCCCCTGCTGCGCGGCCCCGACGTGGTGTTGGGCGAGCGGGTGGAGGCGACGGTGGCCTTCATCGACGTGAAGGACTTCACGCAGGTCGCGCGCCAGGAGCAGCCCGACGCCGCCATCCGCAGGTTGAACGCCAACTTCGAGGTCATCGTCCCCGAGCTGCTCGCCCGGGGGGGCGTGGTGGACAAGTTCGTGGGCGACGCGGTGATGGCCGTGTTCCGCGACGCGGGGCACCTGGAGCGGGCGCTGGTGGCCTGCGTGGCGGCCCGCGACCAGCTGCGCACGATGGCCTCGCGCTATGGCGAGCACTCCCCCTATGTCCATGGGGCCAGCATCGGTCTGGACTCGGGGGAGTTGCTCTCCGGCAGCATTGGCGCCAAGGGGCTGGGTCGATTGGATTACACGGTGCTCGGGGACGCGGTGAACACCGCGGCGCGATTGGCCTCATCGGCCGAGCGGGATCAGATCCTCATCCAAGACAGGCTTCGCCAGCAGGTGGAGTACAGCTTCGAGTGCGTGGGGGCCGGTGAGAGAAGGCTGCCTGGAACGAAGGAGCCGGTGACCGTCTACGACGTGCGCTACTACAAGAAGAAGGAAAAGGAAGAGGTGTCCACCTCGGAGTCGACCGCTTCCGTCCTGATCGCCAATGGCGAGCAGGTGCCTCCTTCGCGGGCCAGTGGGGGGGGGTAGTCTGGAGCTGAGCGGGTTGAAGCCTCGTCATCCCGCCATTCAGATTCCGCCGATCCTCAATGGCAGACGGACGGGGCCGTGCACGTGGATCGCCCGGCGCGGCTCCCAGGGTGCGTTGCTCGCGAGCTCGAAGTGTTTCACCCGCTCGAGGAACACGCCCAGGGTGATCCGCGCCTCCAGCCGTGACAGCGGAGCCCCGATGCAGAAGTGGATGCCATGGCCAAACGCGAGGTGCGGGTTCGGGTCTCGCGTGATGTCGAAGCGGTGCGCCTCGGGGAACCTGCGCGGATCCCGGTTCGCCGAGCCAATCATCGGCATCACCAGCTTGCCGGCGGGAATCACCTGGCCGTGCATTGCAACGTCCCGCCTCGTCACGCGGAACATCGTCTGGACGGGCGAGCGGTAGCGCAGCACCTCCTCGATCGCCAGGGGCAACAGGCCCGGGTCCGCCCGTAGACGGGCGAGCTGCTCCGGATGCTCGAGCAGGCAGAGCACGGTGTTGCTGATGAGGTTCGTCGTCGTCTCGTGCCCCGCCGACAGCAGCAACTGGAAGAAGCCGAGCAGATCCTCCTCCGTCAGCCGCTCGCCATCCACCTCGGCCGCGACGAGCTGGGTGAGCAGATCCTCCCTCGGCTCCGCCCGCCGCTGGGCAATCAGCTCCGTGAGATACGCTTGCATCTCGTCCGTCACCTCGCGGAACTCCCGCCCCGCCCGCTCGGCCTCCGCTCCTCCCGCGAGGAAGTAGCTCAGCGCCATGATCGCATCACTCCAGTGCTTGAACCGTGGCAGATCCTCCTGGGGCGCGCCGAGCATCTGGGTGATCACCCTCAATGGCAGGGGGACCGACAGCTCCTCGACGAGGTCCATGCTCTCCCGCTCGAGTGGCCCATCCAGGAGCTGGGACGACCACTCCCGGATACGAGGCTCGAGGTTGGCCACGGCACGCGGGGTGAAGGCTCGCATGATGAGGGCACGCAGCTTCGTGTGGCGCGGCGCATCGGTGAAGACGAGCCAGCGGGAAGTCTTGTTGTCCGGCGGTGACACGACCGAGCTGAAGGTCTCGTGCTCGTGGAGCGCGCGCTTGACGCCCTCGTGGTCGAAAATCATCCACGCATCCGCGCTCGGCTCGTGAAGCACGGGGGAGACGTCGCGCGCCCGGTCATACGCGGGATGGGGATCGCGGCGCAGCTCATCGGACAGTAGGTTCATCATGGCGCACTCCTCCAGGGCTCGGCACCGGCGGGGGACGCTAGGCTTCGAGCCCCATGGAGCGCTTGAACGAATCGCGGATCGGAGCCCTCATCACCGACACCTACGCGGTGCGCGCCTCCACCGGCGTGTCATCGACGCTCCATGCCCAGCACGGCGTGGCGATCCTCATCGGCCTGGACGCCGACGTGACGGTGATGGAGCCGGGGCGCGGGACGGTGAGCGGGCGCGTGGTGGTGGTGCCTCCCCATGTGCGGCACGCCACCTCGAGTCCCGGACCCACGCTCGCGCTCCTCCATGACCCACTGGCGGCGCCGCACATCGCCGACTACTCACGTCTGCGCGGAGGGGCCTTCGTGCTCGAGTCCCACCTCGCGCGGAGGCTCGAGGACGCCTCGGCCGCGCATGGCGCGTGGCTGACGCGCGCGGAGGTGCTCGATGGCCTCGCCCGCGAGTCGGCAACGTGGCTCGCCCGGGAGCTGCCTCGCCGCCGGCCCGATATCCGCGTGGCCCGGGTGCTCGAGGCCCTGAAGGATCCGTCCGCCGATCCGCGCCTCGTCCTCGCGCGCACGGGTCTGTCCCGGGCGCACCTCCGGGCGCTGTTCGTGCGCGAGGTGGGCATGCCCATGCGGACCTATCAGCTCTGGCGCAGGCTGCTCGTCGCGCTGGGGGCCTTCGCGCGCCTGGACGCCACGAGTGCCGCCCACTTCGCGGGCTTCGCCGACCTCGCCCACTTCTCGCGCACCTGCCGCCGCATGCTGGGCTACTCGCCCACCCTGCTGCGCGGGCAGCTCCTCCGGGAGGAGGGGGCCCGGCTCAACTCGCGCGGCGCTCCTCGCCCCGGCGACGCACGGCCCGCCAGGTGAGCCACAGCCCGAAGAGCATCACGAGGGTGGCCGTCGCGGTGAACAGGACGCCGATGCGGCTGGCACGGGGCCGGTCGTCGTGCCACATGCTGAAGCCGGGCGCTCCGGGCGTGCTCAGGAAGCGATCCACGGAGACGGTGGCGCTCCGGGCCTGCTTCTCCTGCTCCATCCAATGAGCGGCGATGGGGAAGTCGCCCCGCGTGGTGACGAGCATGGGCCGGTAGATGCTCTCGTCCTCGCCCCGGGAGCTGCGGCGCCGATCGATGCGCGTGCCCTGCAACTCGCCGAGCTGGAAGGTGGTGGGTGCCTCGCGCGTGAGCCAGCCCACGCGGGTGTGGGTGCAGGGGCCGCCTCGCTCGCACTTCAGCTCGATGCGCGCCTTGGTGTCGAGGAAGCCCAGGCCGAAGACGAAGAAGGGCACCGAGAGCAGCAGGAAGCTGGCGCCTCCGATGAACAGGGAGCGTGAGGAGGTTTTCGGGGAAGGGGTATCGCTCACGCTCCCCTCATAGACCTGGACCCGGGGTCGGGGCACGCGAGAAACGCGCGGGCGGGCCCTGTTGACCGGTGCGCATCCGGGGAGACCGAGTGTCCACCACCCGGAGGGGATGGGCCCAAGGGGGCTGCGCCAGGGGGCGAGGTGATGCACGACAGGGGCCCACGGGAGGTGGTGCGATGAAGGCGGTGGTGCTGTTCCCCAAGGAAGGGAAGGTCAAGGTCATCGATGTGCCCGAGCCGCGGCTGGGCTCGCCCGGCCAGGTGCGGGTGCGCACGCTGGAGGTGGGGGTGTGCGGCACCGACCGGGAGGTGGCGCGGGGCGAGCATGGCCGGGCCCCCGAGGGAGAGGACTACCTCATCGTCGGCCACGAGTGCCTGGGCGAGGTGGTGGAGGTGGGCGCGGAGGTGAAGGACCTGAAGCCCGGGGACCTGGTGGTGCCGCGGGTGCGCCGGCCCTGTGCGAGCGAGCAGTGCACGCCGTGCCGCGAGGGCCACGCGGACTTCTGCGTGACGGGGGAGTACACGGAGCGGGGCATTCAGGGCGCGCACGGCTTCTGCGCGGAGTTCTTCGTGGAGGACGCGCGCTACCTGCACCGGGTGCCGCGCGAGCTGCGCGAGGTGGCCGTGCTCACCGAGCCGCTGACCATCGCGGAGAAGAGCCTGCGCCAGGTGAAGCTCATCCAGCAGCGGGTGCCCTCCAAGGACGAGCGGGCCTCGCACGCGGTGGTGCTGGGCGCGGGGCCGGTGGGGTTGCTCGGGGCCATGGCGCTGGTGCGCGCGGGTTACCAGACGACCGTGTACTCGCATTCCCGCAAGCCCAACAAGAAGGCGGAGCTGAGCGAGGCGGTGGGCGTGCCCTACGTGTCCTCCGAGGAGTACTCCGTGAAGGAGCTCGTGAAACAGCGGGGGCGGGCGGACGTGGTGTATGAGGCGGCGGGCGTGGCGAGCGCCGCCTTCGCGCTGCTCGAGGGGCTCGCGCCCAACGGGGTGTTCGTCTTCACCGGCGTGCCGCCGAGCGAGAAGCAGAAGGTGGACGAGGGCGCGCTGATGAAGCGCGTGGTTCTCGACAACCAGGTGCTGCTCGGCACGGTGAACGCCGCGGCGGAGGATTTCGACGCGGCGATCGAGGACCTGTTTCACTTCCAGAGCAGGTGGCGCGGGCCGCTCGAATCCCTCATCACCGCGCGCCATCCTCCCGAGGACTACGCCGAGGTGGTGGAGGGCGACAAAAAGAGCGGCGTCAAGGACGTCATCGCCTTTTCCCGAGGGTGAGAAGCGGGTGACAATGCGTCCATCGCCTCGCGGGGGGAGGGGAATTAGGGTGTGGTGCTGGGGGCCCGTCTGACCACTCAAGGAGGAACGCATGCAAGGAGCCTGGCTGGACATCTCGATACCGTTCGCGGAGGAGCCGTCCGGGCAAGAAGTGGTCGCGGGGCGGACGGGGATGCCCGAGAGCGCCGCGGAACAGGCCGAGTGGTTGAAGCGGGCCGCGTGGATGGGGACGTATGTGACGGCGCCGCCGAGTCTGGAATTGGACCTGGAGGACACCGAGCGGCTGCCCTTGAGCGCGACGGTGGGCAAGGCGCGCGTGCTGCACCTGGATGACGTGGACTGCATCCGGGCCGACTCGCTGGCCGAGTACGAGCCGCGCGAGGGAGAGCGGTTGCTCTTGCGCACGCGCAACTCCTCGCGCGAGTGGTGGAAGCGGCCGCACGGCGAGGACTTCGTGATGCTGTCGGACGCGGCGGCGCAGTTGCTCGTGGAGCGGCGCGTGGCGTGCGTGGGCGTGGACTACGTGTCGCGCGCGGGCTTCCACACCGAGGGCCTCGGCGTGCACCAGCGCCTGCGCGAGGCCGGGATGTGGCTCATCGAGGGGCTGGACCTGAGCGAGGTGAAGGTGGGCGTGCACGAGCTGGTGTGTCTGCCCTTGAAGGTGAAGGCCCAGTGGGGCTCTCCCGCGCGGGCACTCGTGCGCACGCTCCGGGAAGCGTCCCTCGGGTAGCCAGCCGCCCGGCGCGCTGGAGGGTCGGCGTGCGGACATCTGGAGGATTCCCAGCGCGTCCGTGAGCACTTCGGGCTGGCGGACGCCGGGGTCCACTCCCTACTTCGAAGTACAGCGAGGGAGAGGCCCATGAACGGGGAGAAGACAGCGCGATCACCCGCCATCGAGGACCATGGTGTGATTGGGGATCTGCGCACGGTGGCGCTGGTGGCGACCGACGGCACCTTGGATTGGTTGTGCTTTCCGCACTTCGACAGCCCGAGCGTCTTCGCCGCGTTGTTGGACGCGGACAAGGGCGGCCACTTCTTCATCCGGCCGGAGCGCCTGCCGGGCCAGCCGGAGGTGGTGCACAAGCAGTTCTACTGGCCGGACACCAACGTGCTGGTGACTCGCTTCTACAGCGAGAACGGCGTGGGTGAGCTGGTGGACTTCATGCCCCTGGGCACCCAGGCGCCGGTGCGCATGGTGGTGCGGCGCATCCGCGTGGTGCGCGGGGAGATGCCCTTTCGCATGGAGTGTCTGCCCGCCTTCAACTACGCGCGGGACGAGCACTCGGTGCGGATGCTCGACCATGGGGTGAGCTTCCTGTCCCCCACGCTCAGCCTGACGCTCGCCACGAAGGCGAAGCTGGAGACGGACGGCAAGCGTGTCACCTCGCGCTTCACCCTGCGCGAGGGCCAGTCCATGGTGTTCTCCCTGATCGAGGGCGCGCCCTCGTCCTGCGCCAGGCAGGCCATGGGGCACGAGTCCGCCGAGGAGTTGTTCCGCGACACGGTGAGCTACTGGCGGCACTGGCTGTCGCAGTGCACCTACCGGGGGCGCTGGCGCGAGGTGGTGTATCGCTCGGCGCTCGCGCTCAAGCTGATGACGTTCGAGCCCTCGGGGGCCATCGTGGCCGCGCCCACGTGCAGTCTGCCGGAGTCCCCCGGCGGCGGACGCAACTGGGACTACCGCTTCGTGTGGATCCGCGACGCGGCCTTCACGGTGTACGCGCTGTTGCGCATCGGGTTCTCGGACGAGGCGGGCGCGTTCATGCGCTGGTTGGAGCAGCGCATCGCGGAGCTGGGCGAGAACGAGCCGCTCCCGCTCATGTTCGCGCTGGATGGCACCAAGGTGCCCCTGGAGGAGGAGCTGTCGCACCTGGCGGGCTATCGCGACTCACGTCCGGTGCGCATCGGCAACGAGGCGGCGCACAACCACCTCCAGCTCGACATCTACGGCGAGCTGATGGACGGCGTGTACCTGTACAACAAGCACGGCGCGCCCATCAGCTATGACTTCTGGAGCCACCTGCGCCGGCTGATGAACTGGCTGTGCGACAACTGGCGGCGCAAGGACGAGAGCATCTGGGAGGTGCGCTCGGGGCGGCAGCACTTCGTGTACTCGAAGATGATGTGCTGGGTGGCGTTGGACCGGGCCATCCGCCTGGCCGGCAAGCGCAGCTTCCCCTCGGACCTGGCCCGGTGGATCCACGAGCGTGACGCCATGTTCGAGGAGATCATGAACGAGGGCTGGTGCCAGGAGCGGAGCACCTTCGTGCAGTACTACGGCGCCCAGGCCCTGGACGCCTCCGTGCTGCTCATGCCGCTGGTCTTCTTCCTGTCGCCGGTGGATCCGCGCATCCTCTCCACCGTGGAGCTCATCCGCAAGCCGCCGAAGGAGGGAGGGCTCACGTCGGACGGGCTCGTGTTCCGCTACGACACGGAGGCCAGCCAGGACGGGCTCACCGGCCGCGAGGGCACGTTCAACCTGTGCACCTTCTGGCTCGTGGAGGCGATGACGCGCGCGAGCGTCACCCGGCCGGACTTGCTGGACGAGGCCCGGCTCCTCTTCGAGCGGATGCTCGGCTACGCCAGCCACCTGGGCCTGTTCGCCGAGCAGACGGGACCGGCTGGCGAGGCCCTCGGCAACTTCCCCCAGGCCCTCACCCACCTGTCGCTCATCAGCGCCGCGTACAACCTGGACCGGGCGCTCGGCGCGGGCGACTGAGCGCTCTCGGGGGGCCGACGGCGTGCCAGGAGTGTCCCGGGGATGTCACGGCGACGTCACGCGCGTCCGGTGTAGAGTGGGGACACGCGCTGCCCCCATTCAGGCGGAGTGCCAGGGCGGGGGGGCGCCGGGAGCGCTCGATGAATCCACTGGATTGGAATGGGCAGCAGTTCCTCGCCATGTACGGGCCGTTCCTCCTGTTCGTCTGCGTGGGGGCGGTGATCTGGAAACGCCTGCTCAACCGGCCGTCTGACGTCCCCACGCCCGCCGAGCTGGACCTGAACCCCTATCTGGCGGCCACGCTGGAGAGCGAGGACACGGCGGTGAGGGCGGCCGTGGTGGCGCTCGTGCACGACGGCGCGCTGAAGTTCGGGGAAGAGGATGAGGAGTTGAGCGTCGCCAAGGCCCTGCCCACGCGGGCGCTGGAGCTCGAGCGGGTCGTGCATGCCGCGGTGGCCCAGGGCAAGACGTCGCTCGGGGAGTTGCGCGAGGCGGCCCAGACGGAGCTCTCCCGGATCGTGCAGTCCCTGCGGGCGCGAGGCTTCATGCGCACGCCCGAGCAGGACTCGCGCTACAGGCACCATCCCCGGCTGTTCCTGCTCGCGGCGCTCGCGCTCGGGGTCATGAAGGTGATGGTGGGCCTGTCCCGGGACAGGCCCGTGGGCTTCCTCGTGCTGCAGATCCTCCTGGGAGGAGGGGTGGGGTTCGCGTTGCTGAGTGGCGGCTCCCGGCTCACTCCCCGAGGCCGGGAGGCGCTGAGGCTGCTGCGCAAGCGTCATGAGCCCCTGCGCACCACCGCCGCCTCGGAGGGCAGTGCCCAGACGATGAGCACGCGCGACGTGGCCCTGGCGATGGCGCTCTTCGGGGTGGGCGGGCTCGCGCTGGTCGGCGGCCATTCCCTCCTGCGCGACTACCTGTTTCCCCCGAGCCCCGCGGGAGGTGGCGGTTCCGGAGGGGACGGCTCGAGCAGCAGCAGCTCGAGCAGTTGCAGCAGCTCGAGCAGTTGCAGCAGCTCGAGCAGTTGCAGCGGCGGAAGCAGCGGCTGCGGCGGCTGTGGAGGAGGCGGCGGGGATTGAAGCGGCTCGAGGGCGTGGGAGTAGGCTGGCGGCGGCAGCTCGCGCACTTCCTCGACACCTGGGAGGGACTGGGTTTCGTGGAGGTGCTGGCCGAGCAGTTCGATGACCGGGGCGCCCTGCCCGAGCCGCTCCTCCAGCTCAAGGAGCGTGGGGTGCCGGTGGTGGTGCACGGGGTGTCACTGGGGCTGGGTGGCGCCGAGCCTCCCTCGCCCGCGCGGCTCTCCCGGCTGGCGCGGCTCGCCGAGCGGCTGGGCGCGGTGTGTGTGAGCGAGCACCTGGCCTTCGTGCGCGCGGGGGGCCTGGAGTCCGGGCACCTGCTGCCGGTGGCGCGCCACGAGCAGTCCCTGGAGGTGCTCGCGGACAACATCCGGCGGGCCGAGGCGGCGCTCCCGGTACCCCTGGCGCTGGAGAACGTGGCGAGCCTCTTCGAGTGGCCCGCTCCCGCCTTCTCCGAGGCGGGGCTGCTCACGGGGGTGCTCGAGCGCACGGGGGCGGGGGTGCTGCTGGACGTGGCCAACCTGTACGCCAACGCGCTCAACCTGGGCACGGACGCGCGAGCGGTGCTGGCGGCGGTGCCGCGCGAGCGCCTCTTCTACGTGCACGTGGCGGGCGGGGTGCGGCACGGCGGGCTGTACCACGACACCCATGCGCACGCGCTGCCCGAGGGACCCCTGGCCCTCCTGGAGGAGCTGACGGCGCGGGTGGGAGCGGTGCCGGCGCTGCTGGAGCGGGATGATCGCTTCCCGCCCGTGGAGGAGCTCGTGGGCGAGCTGGAGGCCATTCGGGGGGCGATGGCCCGGGGCGTGGCGCGCCGGGAGACGGCATGAGCCGCGCGCGCGAGGAGCTGGCCCGGGCGCAGGCGGAGCTGATGCGCGCGTTGGAGCTGGGGGAGCCGGTGCCCACGGGCTTCGACGCCGAGCGGGTCCGGGCCACGGCGGACACGCTGCTCGCCAAGCGTCGGCGGGGAGTGCGGCGCGCGTGGCCCGTGCTCGAGCGGGCGCTCGGGGAGGCCTTCGCCGGGGAGTTCGATGCCTGGGCCCGGGCCCATCCCCCGCGCGCCTTCGAGCCCCACGCGGGCGTGGAGGGCTACCGCTTCGCCCTGGCGCTGCACGACCAGGGACGTCTTCCCCGGGAGGCGGAGGCGGAGGTGCTCGGCTTCGGGGTGCGCTGGCGGATCACCCCCACGGGGGGACTGGCCCCGCGATGGGGGCTCGTCTTCCGGATGCTGCGGATGGGGGAGCGGCGGCGGTGGAATTGGGCGGTGCGGCTGCCCGGGGGGCGCGTGCTTCGGGGGCGGCTACCTGGCGGGTGAGGCCTGGTCCGGCGGCGCGATGCCCCGCCAGAGCATGTTGAGCAGGCGCTCCACGAACGGATCCTCCTCCTCCGTGGGGACGCGCTGCTGCGTGATGTGGGCGAGGAAGTAGCGGTATTGCACCCCCGCCATGAAGAGGCCGGCCATGAGGCTCGGGTCTCCCTCGCGCAGCAGGCCCCGCTCCTGGGCCCGCTTGAACCAGCCCGTCATCGAGTCCTGGGCCCGCGCCGCCGGAGAGTCCTCCGAGTCTCCCCGGATTTCCTGGGGCGTGAGGCCCGCCTCGCGCAGCACCGAGAAGGCCGGCACCATCTTGCGGAAGAAGGCATCGATGGTGAGGGCCAGCTCGCGCAGCTGCACGGAGATGTCCCGTTCATCCGGCCCCTCCTCCACCATGGGCAGCCACGGGGGAGCGCTTCCCACGGCGAAGGCCGCCTTGAGCAGCTCCCGCTTGCTGCCGAAGCGCTTGAGCAGTGCCGGACCGGAGACGCCCAGGCGCGACGCGATCGTCTCCGTGCTCACGGAGGCGCCGTGCTCGATGAAGCAGGCGCGTGCCGCTTCCAGAATCTCCTCGTCCAGGACCTGTCGGGGACGCCCCATGAACCCGCCCGCTGAATTGGTTAGCTATTGCTAACTAACTAACCCCGCGCAGGGGGCGGAATCAAGGGCACGTCACATCGGCCAACGTCTTGGGAGGGGTAACTGGCGAGCGACGAGGCGAGCGTGAGGCGACTGGTCCCGGCGGGACGGTGCCCCACTTCCCGTCTTCCTGGATGCAAGGCCTGTCCCGTTTTGGAGCGTGGACGTCATTTTTACCGCCCCGGACGGGGCCCGGGCGCTCGGGAGAAACGTAAGTACCTGGAATCACGAGAGCGGCTGGGGGCACCACCCCTGGCACGCGGAGTGCTTTACCCCTGCTCGAGACGGGGGATGGTCGAGGGCGGCGGGTCGGTGGGCGGCGGGTTGGACGGGCGGTCAGGTCGAGGGTGGCGGGTCGGGGATTCGTTTCAACGCTTCAACATGGGGAGGGCGTGCGGAGCAGTGCACTCGGGGGAGTGCAGGGGGAAGTGAGTCGGGGGGGAGTCGCGGGGGCGGCTCCTCCCCGATTCCTTTTGCGGGCCTTTGCTAGGGTCCGCCGGACGATGCCTCCACTCGCGCTGCGTCAGACGCCAGGTTCCCTCCGGCGCGGGCTGCTGCTGGGCCTGGGCGCCATGACCGGGGGGCTGTTCGGCCTGGCCTTCGTGGTGGACCGGTTCGGCCAGAAGGAGCGGGCGGTCGCCGCCGAGGTGGTGGTGGTGCTCGGGGCCCGGGTGCTGCCCGGAGGCGAGCCCTCGTCGGCCCTGCGCGCGCGGGTCGAGCGGGCGGTGGCGCTCTACCACCAGGGGCTGGCACCCCGGCTGCTCTTCTCCGGGGGCGTGGGCCTGCACCCGCCCGCCGAGGCCCACGTCATGCGCGAGCTGGCGATGCGGCTCGGGGTCCCCGGTCATGCCTGCCTGCTGGAGGACCAGAGCCGCTCCACCGAGGAGAACGCGCGGCTGTGCGCGCGGGTGCTGGGGACGCTCGGGGTGCGGCGCGCGGTGGTGGTGTCGGATCCCTTCCACCTGCTCAGGGCCCGCCAGTACTTCCGGCTCCACGGCCTGGAGGTGGCCACGAGTCCCGCGCTCGTGCCCGGACGCGCCCTGCGCGCCACGGATCGCTTCTACTGGACACTGCGCGAGGCGGCCGCGCTGCTGCTCCATCCGCGGGTGCTCCTGGCGCGTGCGCCCACCCGGGCACGCGGGTGAGAACCCAGGGCTGGGCCATTGTCACCACGGGCGGAAGTCAGTAGCTCTAGGTCCATGACCCGCAAACGGCCCAACGCCCTGGTCCGGCTCGCCTTCCAGGTCGAGCACCACGCCGAGACCTTGAGCTGGAGGCTGCGGCACAAGCTCCGGCTGGCGCGTCCTCCACGAATCCTCCCCTACCGGGGCTATGGGACGACGCGCGCGAGCCTCATCAAGGCGCGCGTGCTGGAGGACCGCAAGGTGCGCCCGCCCTGGAAGCGCTACACGCTCGTGGGCAGCGCCATCGCCTCGTGGAAGCGCTACATGACGCTGGAGATTCCCAACGCCCGGGTGGCGGTGCGCTGGGGAGACAAGCGTTGGGAGGGGACGACGGACGAGGAGGGCTTCCTCGAGCTGTGGGTGGAGCCTCCCGAGGGGGTGAAGGCGGGCTGGCACGACGTGGAGCTGGAGCTGCTCTCGCCCGTGTCGCGGCGGGGGGTGACGCGCGTGTGCGCCCCGGTGCTGGTGTCCGGCCCCGAGGCGGAGCTGGGCGTCATCAGCGACATCGACGACACCGTCATCGTCACCGAGGTCACCAACGTCCTCAAGCGCTTCTGGACGCTCTTCCTCACCGAGCACCGCACGCGCCTGCCCTTCGAGGGCGTGGATGCCTTCTACCAGGCGCTGAGCCAGGGCAGCACGGGCTCGGCGTACAACCCCATCTTCTACGTCTCCTCGAGCCCCTGGAACCTGTACGAGCACCTGGACGAGTTCCTCGGCCTGCACCACATCCCCGCGGGGCCGCTGCTGTTGCGGGACTGGGGCTTGAGCCGCACGGGCTTCGCGCCCGGGGGAGGGCATGGCCACAAGCTGGAGAAGATCCGCGGCCTGATGGACGCGTTCGCCCCGCTGCCCTTCCTGCTCATCGGGGACAGCGGACAGGAGGACGCCGAGCACTACCGCACCATCGTGCGCGAGTACCCCGGCCGCGTGCGCTGCGTGTACATCCGCAATGTGTGGCATCGCTCGGGCCGCGAGCGCGAGCTGGCGGCCATCGCCGAGGACATCCGCGCCGCGGGCAGTCAGATGCTCACCGTGGACGACACCGTCACCGCCGCGCGCCATGCCGCCAGCCAGGGATGGATCCGCCGTCAGGAGGTGGCCGAGGTCCAGGCCCACCGCCAGGAGGATCTCCAGGCGCGCACCGCCCTGGACGCGCTGGATCGCGAGCCCTCGTGAGGCCCATTCCTTCTCATGAAATGATTCTCATTCCTGTCACTTGAATTCAGGGGAGGCGCGTGACACATGGCATTGGCTTTCAACTCGAGAGGGTGTCCGATGATGCGTCACGTGATGAAGACGTTGAGCCTGGTGTCGGTGGCCGTGCTGGCGGCGTGCGGTGGCGGTGTGGAGACCTCGCGCGAGGAGCCGGCGGCCCAGGTGGGCCAGGGCCTCGCGGAGCTGTCGCTGTCCGAGGGCTCCATCACCTCGGCGCTCCAGTCGACGCTCAACACGGGCAACGCGAAGTACCGCTGGACGGAGGGCTCGCTGCGCCGCTTCGACTTCTCGGGCTCGGCGACCCTCGCCCAGGCGGACGCGGCCGTCCTCGGGTTCCAGGAGTACGAGGCGTATGCCTACTTCGGCTCGACCCAGGCCATCTCCTACGCGGACTGGAAGAACACCCTGTACTCGGAGTTCCAGCCGCTGCACTCGCAGATCCTCTCCACCTACTCGAACGGGACGGAGACGGTGCAGGTGGTGACGCACTACTACGAGCAGCTCGTGGCGGCGGGCTCGACGGGCTGGTTCCGGCTGACCGTCATCCTCTTCCCCCAGTCGCGCAAGGTCATCGTCTTCGAGCAGACCGGCTACGAGGTCTGAGCCAGACGTCTGAGCCAGACAATGACGTGAGGACGTGCGCGGGCGCCGGTGTTCCCCTGGGGGGAGCCCGGCGCTTCGTGTTTCGTCACGGGCCGGCGGCGTCCTCGGAGATGTGCAGCGTGTAGCGGATGGGCCAGGCGGTGTCGCTCCGGGCCATGCCGTCCACCACCACGAGCACCGTGCGCCCCTTCTCCAGGGTGAGCTTCACCCGGGGCGCGCCCGTGCGGCTCGACGCGCACGCGAGCTCCTGGCCCCGGCACCCGGTGAGCACGTACAGCGCGTTGCCGTCACTGCCCGAGGTATCGAAGACGAAGGTGCCATCCCGGGGCGCGGTCCACAGGTGCGCCCGATCCTGCTGAAGGAGCTCCCCGCACGTGCCCTGGAAGCCGTCCCCCGCGTGCACCGTGTCGCCGAGGAACGTGACGGGCAGGGCGCTGCCCAGGTTGATGTCCGAGCACCCGCGCCCGTCACACAGCACGTCTCCCTGGCAGTCCGTGTCCGCGCAGTCCACCCACCGGTCCCCGTCATTGTCCGCGCCGTCGAAGCAACTGGCGGCCTCGGCGGCCGTCTGCTGGGTGATGTGCAGCTCGAAGTCCCCCTCGCTGAAGTCGCCACCCTGGGGGGAGTCCACCCCCACCAGCACCCGCTGTCCCGCGGTGAGGCGCACCGACACCCGGGCCCCGCCGCCATAGCTGATGCCACCCGTGGCGCACGCGAGCTCCGCGCCCCCACAGCCTCCCTGCCGCACGCTCACCAGGGTGTGCATCGCCGAGCGCGCCGTGTCGAAGCCGTAGGTGCCCGTGCGCGGCGCCGTCCACAGGAAGCCCCGGTCGGGCGCTCCCAGGCCGCCACAGGAGGCCTGGTGGTCATCGCGGGCGTGGCGCGTGCTGCCCTTGAGCCGCACGGGCAGCGCGCTGCCCAGGTCCTGATCCACGCACACGCTGGCCGTCTGCTCGCACACGTTGGCGCCGCCCGCGCCGCCGCCACACGTCTCGCCCGCCGAGCAGGTGCCGCACTCGAGCGTGCCCCCACACCCGTCCGCCACCGTGCCGCACGTCTTGCCCAGCAGGCCGCACGAGGAGGGCCTGCACCCGGCCACCGCGCAGACGTTGGGGGTGCCGCCACCGCCGCACGTCTCGCCCGCCGAGCAGGTGCCGCAGTCCAGCATGCCGCCGCAGCCGTCCGGCACGAGGCCACAGTCCTTGCCCAGCTCCTCGCACGTGGAAGGCAGACAATGCGCGCTGCCACAGACATTGGGCACGCCGCCGCCGCCGCACGTCTGGCCGCCGTAGCACATGCCGCAATCGAGCAGGCCGCCACAGCCATTGGAGACCAGTCCGCAATTCTTTCCCTGGGCGGCGCACGTGGCGGGGCTGCACGAGGCCGGGCCGCACGTGTTGGGGGTGCCGCCGCCGCCGCACGTCTCGCCCGCCGAGCAGGTGCCACAGTCCAGCACGGCGTCACTGCATCCATCCGGCAGCAGGCCACACTCCTGCTTCATCTCCGAGCAGGTATGGGGCACGCACGGGGGTTGGCCGCACGTGTTGGGCACGCCCCCGCCGCCACACGTCGCGTTGCCGGTGCAGGTGCCGCACTCGAGCGTCCCTCCACAGCCATCCGAGAGGGTGCCGCAATTCTTGCCCAGTGCCGCGCAGGTGGTGGGCGTGCAGGGCGCCTGGCCACAGACATTGGGCGCGCCGCCGCCGCCGCACGTCTCGTCCGCGGCGCAGGTGCCGCACTCGAGCGTCCCTCCACAGCCATCCGAGAGGGTGCCGCAATTCTTGCCCAGCGCCGCGCAGGTGGTGGGTGTGCAGGGGGCCCGGCCACAGACATGGGCCACGCCGCCGCCGCCGCAGGTGTCTGGCGAGGTGCACGCGCCGCAGTGCAACCGTCCGCCGCAGCCATCCGGCACGTCGCCACAGTTGGCACCCAGGGAGTCGCAGGTGGCGGGAGTGCAGGTGGCCGGGCCGCACACGTTGGGCTGGCCGCCTCCACCGCACGCCTCACCCGAGGCACAGGTGCCACAGCGCAGCACGCCCCCGCAGCCGTCGATGGTCACTCCACAGTCGAAGCCCTGCTCCTCACACGTTCGCGGCTGACAGAGCCCGCCACTCGTCTGGGAGGGATCCTCGAGCGTCCCGCCGCAGGCCAGCCATACCACCGCGAGGCTCACCCATGCCCACGCACTCCACCACCGGTTGCCCATGCCCCGACCTCCACCCGGCCTCCGAGTGGTCCACGAGGTGCCAACCTGGGACGCCCGCTCGCCTCGCGGAAGGGCTCGGGCAGGCTGCCGCCCGGTGGTGAACGGACGCGAACCCACCGCGGTGGGGGGTGAAGGTGTCCTGGCCAACACCGTGGGGCCCGTGCCCTGCCCGGGAGTCGTGGACGCGGCGACGTCGGGGAGCTTGCGGGCCTCGTTGGACGGGAGTCCGAGGGAGCAACCTGGGGTCACGGGAGGCGTTCATTGCTGAACGTCCCGAGGGAGTGGGGCGTCGGGAAGTGGATGCCTGTCTCCGCCTTCCGGGAGGGGAGCGAGGGGCGCGTTGAACGAGGGGATGGATCGGTTCACGCTGGGTGGCGATCACGAGGTGAGTGTCATGGTGAAGCTGGCCCTTCTGGGAGAGTCCTTTCCGTCGCAGCTGCGGGAGAATCCGCAGGCGCTTCGGGACGTGCAGGTGGTGTGGTCGGGAACGTCGATCGAGGCCTTCCGGAACGAAGTGCCGGCAAAGCGGCCGGACGTGCTGGCCCTGGACTTCCTGGAGCTGAACGCGGTGCAGTCGGACGTGGTGCCGGCGCTGCTGGAGAACTCGCGGGCCAGGCACGCCATCGTGACGTACCGCTTCGCGCGGCGCGGGGTGTTGCAGCAGTATCCGGAGGGCAAGGTGCGGCTGCTGCAGGGGCCCATTTCGCTCTCGCTGCTGCGGGCACACGTGCACCTGGCGGTGCTGGACGACGTGTTGAAGCCCCAGACGGTCCCGGCGCTGGAGATTGTCCGGACGCCTCCGCCTCCACCCACGCCGCCTCCGGCGCCGGTCTCGCCCATCCAGATGAACGCGCCGGGCTCGGCCACGATGGCCACGGTGACGGTGCTGGCCAGGCCCAAGCCGCCGCGCTATACGCAGGAGCAGTTGGGCACGCTGCTGGAGTACGCGAGCAGCGTGAAGTGCGAGTGCCCCAATCACTTGTCACAAATCGTGAGCAGCCTGCAGGCCTTCGAGGAGTACTCGAAGCAGTGCGAGAACCGGAACGACGCGGACCGCGAGGTGCACGGACTGCTCTACCGGTACACGGCGAGCGCGCGCGCGGTGATGGAGGAGGCGCTCGACGCGCTGGTGAAGCACGAGAACATCCCGCTGTGAGTGGGAGGCGGGGTTGATGGAAAGGCCAGGCGCTTCGGGCGTCTGGCCTTTTCTATTCCTCCAACGCATTACGACTCCAAGGGTGGTCTGTCGAGGCCCGCCAGGTTCTCCTCGGCCATCTGGCGGTATTGCGGCACGACCTCCACGGCGAGTACGTCCCGCATCTGCTGGCGCGCACCTTCGAGATCCCCCGCGTCTCGGAGGCTCGTCATCCGGAACAGGGCGCGGGTGATCCGCTCCCGGCCGTCACGGAAGCGCGAAAGAATCATTCCCATGAGGGACTCGGCGCCTCCCGGGCTCTTCAGAGTCTCTTCTGTCTCGGCCTCACTGATTCCAGCAGTGGGCGCGGTTCGATGCAGAAGGGCGCGCAGGTCGTCGGTGAGTTCCAGTGCGTGCCCTTGCTGAACGCGGTGCACGAGAACGGCGAGCTGTGGCCGGTCGGGCAGGTCCGCACTCACGCGCCCGGTTGCGGCCACCTCCGACAGTTGGGTCAACTCCTTGAGTCTTTTGTCGGCCTGCTTGCGGTAGAGGGGAACAACCTCCACGGCGAGTACGTCGCGCATCTGCTGGCAGGCACCGTCGAGGTCCCCTTTGTCCCGTAGATCGGACATCCGGCGTAGTGCTCGGGTAATCCGGTCGGAGCCGTCGTTGATGCGCCGCATGGCCTCTTTTAGCAGCGTGGTGGCCGTATCCACGCCTCGGAGGGCATCCTCTGTCTCTTGCTGACTGATGCCCACCTCTAGAGCGGTCCTGAGCAAGAGAACCCGCGTGTCTTCCGTCAGTTCCAGCGGATTGCCGTGTTCAAGCACTCGTCGGGCTAGTGCACGAATGGAATCCCAATTGATCTTGGCCGACATGGTTATTCGTCTTCTGGTGGAGGGCACATGTCCGCAGGCCATTTGTGCTGGCCCTCACAGCGACGGATGCAGTCGTAACATGGCCCGCCCCAATTGTCGTCCTGGCACCTGACGTAGTTCTTGATGCACTCCTGCTTCCACTCCGGAAGGTCTTTGTTGTTCTCGAACTCCTCATCGTCGATCTTCAGCGAAATGTCCCGTAGGACCCGGATCACGTCCGAGCGGCTGGCGGTGCAGTTCTCCAGAGGGCTCAGCGGGTACTTCTTGATGCAGCAGTCCACCGTGGAGTCTCACGGTCGGCACGCGATGGCCGCTGCACAGCCCGAAACGAGCCCACCCACCAGCACCGCTACCCAGAGGCGTGGGGTACAATTCAGTTTTTTCACGCGTCCAAGGCTAGGTCAGTCAACTGGGGAACGATAGCCGGGGACAGGGCGTGATGGGCTGTCCGCCGCCAACTTGTTCTGGTCATTAGCGACGCGTTACGAGGCTCCTGCGATGGGTGCCCCGCTCCCGCCGCCGGTCTCGAGGACTCACTACTCTGGGGGTGGGCTGTCGAGGCCCCTTAGCTGCTCCTCGGCCATCTCGCGGTATATCGGCACGACCTCCACGGCGAGCACGTCGCGCATCTGCTGGCGTGTGCCTTCAAGGTCTCCCGCGTCCCGGAGGCTCGTCATCCGATACATCGAGCGCAGGAATCGACGCTCTCCCTTCTGGAAGCGCGAGAGAATCATCCCGATGAGGGTTTCGGCGCCTTCGGGGCTCTTGAGGGCCTCTTCCGTCTCGGCCTCGCTGATAGCTGCCGTGGGGGTGGTCCGGCGTAGGAGGACGCGCAAGTCGTCGGTGAGTTCCAGGGCGTGCCCCTGCTGGATGCGTTGAGCGAGAACGGCAAGCTGCGGCCGATCGGGCAGGTCTGGATTGAGCCGCCCGGTTGCGCGCACCTCCATCAGTCCGGTCAACTCCTCAAGCTGGACTTCGGCGTGCTTCCGGTAGAGGGGGACCACCTCCACGGCGAGCAGGTCGCGCATGGCCTGCTGTGCCCCGTCGAGGTCCCCTTTCCTTTGGCGTGTGCCCGCCCGGTCCAAGGCATCCCCAAGTCGATGCGACCCATCCCGGATGCGCTGGCGGATTTCCCTGAGCAACGTCGTCGCGGTGGACAGGCCGCGCAAAGCGTCTTCCGCGTCCTGCTGGCTGATGGCCACCTGCTGAGCGGTCCGCGAAAGAAGGGCGCGCGTCTCGTCGGTGAGTTCCAACGGGGCGCCACTTTCGAAAACATCCTGAGCCAGTGTCCGGAGTTCTTCCCAGTCCGTTTCTTCGGTCATTCGTCTTGATGCAACAGGACATTGTTGAGTCGCCGGGGCGGCAGTCCATCGTGGCCGCTTGCGTCAGGAGTATGGGGCGCTTCGAGGTACAGTGCGTCCCACCGGAACAGGTGGAGTGCGCCCTACTGGCCGAGCAACCAGACACGAACAGCCCCCAAAGCAGGGCCACACTCACGAACGCAACGGAAGTCAAGTGTTTCATGCTGCCAGCGCAGGGTAGTCTCTTTTCGAGACGCTACGATGGGCTCTCGCACAGATGACTGGCCGCTCGCGCTCCTTATCTGGTAGGTTCACCTACAGGATGTGGAACTTCTTACCTCCCCGGTCTGCTCTTCTTCTCGTCCTCTTGGCGTCGGCGGCCATGGCTCGTGGACGTGATGTCAACGTGCGGAGTGCCTACATTTTTGGCCGCCATGACGAGGGGGTTGATCGGCTGTACGTGACCCCTGACGCAGCAACCATCCTCCGGTTTCAGCAACCATGCGATGCGGCGGGAACGAAGATGTTGGGATGGGAAGGTCGCTTTGAACCGGTAGGCTGTACCGGGAAATCGGTGGTCGTCGTGCCGCTGGTTCGCATTGAGCCCGAGGACCGATTTCTTCTGGTGGTGAGGCTTGCGGATGGGACAGAAGTACCTTTCACCTTGTCAGGTGCCACAAGGAAGGAGGGCGAGTGGCCGGACCAGCAGGTGAACGTCTTCCTTGCGCCGGATACCCGAGAGGAACTCAAGGACCAGTTGAAAACCGCCCGTGAGATGCGAGACGGCTTGATGGATGACGTGCGCCGTTTCTATCGGGAAGACACGCCAGACCATGCGCTCGCAAAACTCCTGGCTGCGGGTGCCAGCAAGCAGACCCCGTTCAAACTGCTGAAGAAGCGCGTCATCAAGAGCGAAGGTGAGGAAACGACTGTTCGCATCTACAAGGGCAAAGCAAAGGCTGCGGTCCTTTTCACCGTGACGAACCATGACCCATCGAAGCCGTGGAATCTGCTTGAAGCTCGTTTGGTGACGATTCGGCCGGGGGAGAACCCGGAGCCCTACGTATTTGGTGACAAGAAGCCATTCGCCTTACGTGCGGACCGGGACGAAATCGCACCCGGCGAATCCGGAAACGTGGCCGTCGTCGTGGACCGGAGCGCGTTCACGACGGAGAACGGAAACGCGGAACTGATTTTGGAAATCTACCGGAAGGACGGTTGGAGGCAGGCTTACGTCGTTCTAGATGAACGCCTCACGCGCCAGTAGGAGCGCCCATCATGTCAGCGAATAGAGCACCCCTACTTCCCATTATTGGCCTGATTCTTATGTCCCTTGGCTGTCCGTCGGCGGGAGTGCCCCTGAGAGCGGATGGTACTCCTGGACCGGAGAAGTGTCCGGAAGAAGCCCTGAAAACGATGCGGATTCTTCGGATGCACGTCAGTGACGCTGCGGACGTGGAACTCGACGCCAACCAGATTGGCGCAAGGCCCATTACCCTCTATGAGGGGCCGGTCGAGAGCGTCCTTGACGGCTCGCTTGGTACGCTCGATCCCGCCACGCGGCTTTATGGGCGGGTGTGGACGAGTGGACCACAGGTTGTCGTTCGGTACTACGAAGCGAAACCACCGGACGGGGATACCGTGCCCATTTGCGCGGTGGCCCGACTCGGGGATGGTCAACTCAGGAAACGCCCCGAGTCGAAGCCCGGGACGGCCATTATCGAGTTCTCCAATGCCTCGGTCTTTGTCGTGGACTCGTTTCGTTGAACCGTCCCACCGGGCCACCTCGTCCAAGCGCTCTCGGTAATGGCGCTCAAAGAGGTAGTCGTTCCCGGAGTGCTTCCAGCGCCTCCTTGCCTTGTCTGGCGAGGGCCCGGAAACCATCGCTGAGCGCCTCGTGCTCGATGACCCGGGTCCAGAACAGGCTCGCGTGGTGGGCGGCCTCCGGCCAGATGTCGAGCGTTCTCGCGGTGGGAGGATCCGGCACGAAGGGGCGATCAACCACCGCTGTCGTCGAGGGCACGAACCTCATCGGTAGCATGTCATACGCGGGCGCGAGCCGAAGCCGACCCTCGCCTGTTTCCAGAAAGCTCAGATTGCCAAAGTGGCGATCATCGTTGCCGGTGAGCTGTCCGAAGACATCGAGCCACCGCATGCGCCTTGCATCCTCGGCTTGGATGAATCCTGCCGCCTGGAGCTTTGGTGCAACACTCGTCCACGAGGACCCAGGGCCCATGTCTCCGATGTATTCGTTGTCCAGGGCCTTGAGTGAGATCATCCCGCGTCTTCCTCTCTCCCCCACGCGGTCGAAGCGCTCGACCTCCAGGAAGCGGTAGTCGCCCTCGTCGAACCAGTGTGCCGTGGCGGCTTCGATGCCCGCCTCTCGAATCACCTCGAGCGAGAGGCTCTCGCACACCAGCAGATCCCTCCATCGGCGGGCAATCGCGCCCTCATCGTCGCTCGCGAACTTGACCAGCACATGCCGTCCTTCCGAGTACGTGAGGAACTTGGGGTGTTCTCCTCCCGCGGAGGAACCGGGCTGCTCCCGGTCGGAGCGGCGGGCCAGCTCCGGGTACGCGCTGCGATCGGTTGGTTCGCGTGGGTGGGCGAGCCACTGATTCAGCGAGTCCTCACCCAGGATGAGGTCGCCGACGCAATCCGCCCCATGCACGGCCAGGGCGATGAGGTGGTGATCATCGTTCCAATCTCCAAGGCGGAGCGGCAATCCCAACTCGGGGTGCTGCCTGCTGAATGTCCGCCCCACGTACCCCTGTGGGCACATGTCGACGATGAAGGGCGGGAGTCCCTCGAACAGGGAGCCGGTGCCCGCGGGCAGGTGAAGCCAGGAACGTCCTTGCTCCAGTGTGAACCAATGACGCCCTCCCTCCAGCAGGTGCACTTCCCCGAACCGCTCCACCTTCCCCGTCTCGCTGATGCGGTGGAGGGGCTGCCGGGTGCCGAGCCGGGGCAGTGTGCGCGTGCGGGCGTAGCGGGTGGCTCGCGTCTGGCCCATCCGGCACACCCGCTCGCCCGCTTCCTGGATGAGGCGTGACACCGTGGGTTGGGACACGCCCAGCTCGCTCGCCAGGTCCTTCGCCTGCGCCACCTGCAGGCGGGACAGCACCCCCAGCATCCGTTCGAGCGAACTCATGAATAGAAAGGTGAATAGAAACCAGCGGCTCGCTGGTGCTCCAACCCCTCGGAATCTAACGGTTCTTCCGCTTGGGCACCAGGAAACGTGAATAGAAATGCCGCCGGAACGGGCGGCTCAGTGGGGCAGGTGGGCGCTCAGGAACTCCTCCACCAGCTCGAACACCTTTTCCTTGCCGGGGTCGTTGTGGGGCTCGTGGTAGCCGCCCGGCACCAGGTGCAGCTTCTTGTCCGTCAGCTTCACCGCGTCGAAGAAGCGCCGCGAGCCCTCCACGGTGTTGATGCGGTCCTCGGCGCCGTGGAGCATCAGCAGGGGCACGCGCAGCTCCGCGGCGTGGGCCTTGATCCACTCGTTGGCGTCGAGGGCCTCCACCGCCCAGCGCGCCGTGCCCTTGCGGTGCACCAGCGGATCCTCCCGGTAGCGCTTCACCCAGGCCGGATCGCTGCTCAGCGCCTCGGCTTCCAGGGGCACCGGGAGCGGCAGCCGGGGCAAGAGGCGGGAGAAGACCCGCGCCGAGTTCACCAGCCACGGCTTCGCCACCCCCACGGACTCCAGCGCCGCGCCGCTGATGATGATGCCCGCGAGCCCCTCGGGGTAGCGCAGCACGTAGTCCAGAACCACCAGGCCCCCCATGCTGTGGCCGTACAGGAAGACGGGCTTGCCGGGCTCGCTCGTGGAGATCCGCTTCAGGAAGGCGCGCATGTCGTCCTGGTACTCGGACCAGGACCTCACATGGCCACGCTGCCCCGACGAGCGGCCATACCCCCGGAGATCGAACGCATGGACCGCATGGCCCCTCGAGACGAGTGCTTCCACCACGTTCGTGAACCGGCCACCGTGCTCGCCCACTCCGTGGACGATTCCCACCACCGAGCGCGGCTCGCCTGAGGGCCGCCAGGCCTGGCCGTGCAGCCGTACCCCCGGTGTGCTCTCGAAGAACCCTTCCTCATGCGCAATCGACATGCGCCCCATCCTAGGCACCCCCGAGTCCCTCAGGGACCCGGTTTGATGCCGCGCACCACCATGCCGGCCATGCAGCCGTAGAAGCTGTCATTCTTCTCGCCTTCCTTGAGGAACTGGAGCCAGGCGTCCACCTGCTCGCGCGTCACCACCCTCTCGGCGATGGCCTTCTCCAGCACCGGGTACATGCCGAACGTCTCCAGCATGCGCGGCACCCACGTGCCCACCACGGGTCGCATGGCCACCTGGTCCACCCCCAGCGAGTGGAACATCCGCGGCAACTGCCGGCCAATCCACGGGTTGCGCAGTTGATCCGTCCAGAAGTGGATCAGCGCGCGCACCACCCCCCGATCCGGTCCGTCCAACGCCCAGGTGTCGAACTCGGGTTCGAAGAGCACCACCGCCCCGCCTGGACGCGTGAGCCGGAGCAGCTCGCTCAGCGCCTTGCGCGGATCATCCAGATAGATGAAGACGCGCGAGGAGCGGCAGCGATCGAAGCTCTCCGAGGGAAAGTCCAGGGTGTGCAGGTCTCCCTTGCGGTACTCCACGGACAGCCCCGTGCCCTGCGTGCGCGCGCGGGCCTCGGCCAGCAGCGCCTCGCTCAGGTCCACGCCCACCACGTGGCCCCGAGGGCCCACCAGCGTGGCCAGATCCCGGGTGACATCGCCCACGCCGCAGCCCGCGTCCAGGATGCGCTGGCCGGGCGCCACTCCCAGCATGAGGTGCGTGAGCTGCTGCATCTCCTGCACCTGCTGAGACGTGTTCAGCGCATCCAGGAAGCGCACGGCCTCTTTCGAGGTCGTGGCCTGATCGAGGTCATGGAAATCCGAAAAGATGGTTGAAGTAGCGTTCACAGGCCCCTCCCAGGCGAGTGATGGATTGACTGTCCATCATCGCATGCGAGGAGCCGTCCACTGAATCCCCCGGGCTCAAAGACATACAATCCGTCTTTCCCGGGTACTCTGGAAGTGCGCGAAACGCCGGGTTGAACCGTGTCAATGTCCTCAAGTGGGCAGGGAGGGCTCCGTCAGGCCTGTCTCGGGCCGCACCGAGCCCAGGCCGCGCAGGGCATGTTCCTCGTGGAAGCGCGCATCTTCCTCCAGGCGTTCGAACTCCACGGCGTCATGCGCGCAGAACACCTTCACGTCCCGGTCGTGGTGGCGCACCAGCGCGCGCAGCCGCTCCTGGTTGAGCCGGCGCATCCGCCCATCCTTCTGCATCAGCTCCTGGTACAGCAGGAGCCCCGGCGTGCACGTGGGACGATCCGGATTCATCTCCTGATGGTGGAAGTACGCGTCCCCCGCGTGCAGCAGCCAGCCGTCCGGCTGTTGGATGGCCACGCCCGCGTGTCCCAGCGTGTGCCCCACCAGGGGCACCAGGAGGATCTCCGGCGGCAGGCCCGACAGCTCGCGCACGCACTCGAAGCCGAACCAGCGCTCGCCTCCGCGTGGCATCGCGTACGTCACCCAGTGCGGCTGCGTCCTCCACTGCCTCGGCCGGAAGCGCTCGCGGTCCAGCCACGTGCGCTGCGCCGCCGCGGCCTCCACCTCGGCGTTCATCACGTGCACCCGCGCCATCGGGAAGTCATCCAGTCCTCCCGCGTGGTCGAAGTCCAGGTGCGTGAGCACGATGTGCCGCACGTCACTGGCCTTGAAACCCAGACGCTCGATCTGCCGCACCGCCGTCAGGCCCTCGTGGAGCTGCGGCCGGTTGAGCCCGAGGAAGAAGGAGCTCAGCCGGGGCCTCGGGTGCAGCACGTCCTGCAGGCCAAAGCCCGTGTCCACCAGCAACAGCCCCTGCTCCGTCTCCACCAGCAGGCAGTGGCACACCAGGGCCGCCGGGACTCCCTTGGGCCGCTGTCGGCCATCCATCAACGCTCCGCCAGGGGGACACATGGTCACGCAATTCAGATGATGGATGCGCATCCCGCGACTCTCTCTCTGTGGGGGGACCCGGACGGACCCCTGCCGGTGTACGCACGAGAAAGTGGGGAGGACTCCCCGACAGGACCAGCGTCCCCGGGTGCAGCCCGCTTGGCGGGCGGGCCGGAGAGCAGTGGGGAAGAGGGGACCCGGCTCCGGTGGAGGAGCCAGGCCCGCGCCCCGTCCCTAGCCCGCCGTGGGCTGACCGATGGCGGGCGCCTCGGACACGTCGCGTGGACCCGAGGACTTGTAGCCGAGCAGGCGCAAGCCGTTGGCGACCACCAGGAGCGTGCTGCCCTCGTGGAGCACCACCGCCTCGCTGATCCGCGTGAGCCCGAGGATGGCGGCGATGATCAGCACGCCACTGACTCCCAGGGCGATCATCAGGTTCTGCCGCATCACCGACGTGGCGGCGCGGGCGAGGCCCAGGGCGAAGGGCAGCCGGGAGAGGTCATCGCTCATGAGCACCACGTCGGCGGTCTCCAGCGCCGCGTCCGAGCCGGCGCCACCCATGGCCACG
Organism: Cystobacter fuscus; assembly: GCF_002305875.1. Taxonomy (NCBI): domain Bacteria; kingdom Pseudomonadati; phylum Myxococcota; class Myxococcia; order Myxococcales; family Archangiaceae; genus Cystobacter; species Cystobacter fuscus. The sequence continues at coordinate 106,796 of NZ_CP022098.1, forward strand.
CCCACCGCGGCGGCGGCGAGCGCGGGCGCGTCGTTCACCCCATCGCCGACCATCGCCACCGAGCGCTCCTTGCCCAGCTCGCGCACCGCGGTGACCTTGTCCGCGGGCATGAGCGGCGCACGCGCCTCGTCGAGCCCCACCCGCGAGGCGATGGAGCGGGCGACGCGCGCGTTGTCTCCGGAGAGCATCACCGTGCGCTCGATGCCCGCTGCCTTGAGCTCCTGGACGGTGCGCTGCGCGCCCGAGCGCAGCGTGTCCGCCACCCCGAGCACGCCGAGGAAGCGTCCCGCGCGGCGCACCACCATGGTCGTCTGCCCCGCCTCCTCGAGCCGGTTCACCTCGGGGGTGAGCTCGGGGGGAAGGGACTGGCCCGCGAAGAGCGCGAGGCTGCCCACCTCCACGGCCTCCTCGCCGAGCTTCGCGCGGATGCCCTGGCCGTGGATGGCCTCGAGATCCTTCGCGCCCGGGGGCAGGGAGAGGCCCTCGCGCGAGGCGGCCTGCACCACGGCGTGGGCGAGCGGATGGGCGGAGAGCGACTCGACGGCCGCGGCGGTGCCGAGCAGCTCCTCGCGGGACACGCCCGGGGTGGGCGAGGCGGTGAGGAGCTGGGGCCGGCCCACGGTGAGCGTGCCCGTCTTGTCGAAGGCGATGGCGCGCACGCCCGCGAGCAGCTCCAGGTAGATGCCGCCCTTGACGAGCACGCCGCCGCGCGCCGCCGCCGCCACCGCGGACAGCACCGCCGAGGGCGTGGAGATGGCGAGCGCGCAGGGAGAGGCCGCCACGAGCAGTGCCACCGCGCGCAGCACGGCCTCCTTGAGCGGGGTGCCGAGCAGGATGAGCACCACCGGGAAGACGAGCGCGGCGATCATCACCAGGGGAGCGAAGGTGCGCTCCAGGCGTTGGGCGAAGCGCTGGTTGGGGCCCTTCTGGGCCTCGGCCTGGGCGACCATGTCCACCACCCGCGCGAGCACCGACTCCGAGGCGGGCCGCGTCACCTCCACCTCGAGCAGGGCCTCGCAGTTGATGGTGCCGCTGAACACCTCGTCGCCGGGTTGTTTGGCCACGGGGATGGACTCGCCAGTGATGGCGGCCTGGTCCAGTGAGCTCTTGCCCTCGCGGATGATGCCGTCCAGGGGCACGCGGTCGCCGGGGCGCACGACGATGCGCGCGCCCTGGGCCACCTCTTCCACGGGAAGCTCGACGAGCTCCTCGCCCCGGCGCACGCGCGCCACCTCGGGACGCAGGGCGCTGAGCGACTCGATGGACCGGCGTGCCTTGTCCATCGCCCGGTGCTCGAGCGCATGGCCCGCGCTGAAGAGGAAGAGCAGGAAGGCGCCCTCGAACCAGGCGCCGAGCACCGCCGCGCCCAGGGCGGCCACCACCATCATGGTCTCGATGTCGATGCGCCGCTGGAGCAGCGACTGCACCGAGCCCTTGATGGCGAAGAAGCCACCACTGGCCATGGACAGGGCCCAGACGAGGGTGGGGACGAGGGCGGGCACGGGGGCGAAGCGCTCGAGCAGCCAGCCTGTGGCGAGCAGCACGCCGGCGGCCACGACGAGGGGCATCTCGAGCAGGGGCGCGAGGCCACCGCCATGGGCGTGGTGCGAGCAGACATGGCCCGCGGTGGGCACCTCCAGCCCGTAGCCGAGCGCCTTCACGCGCGCCTCGACGTCCTCGAGGGTGAGGGACTCGCGGTCGTACTCGATGACGAGCCGCTCGCTGGCGTACGCCACGCTCGCGGAGAGGATGCCGTTCATGCGGCTCACGGCGTGCTCGATGACGGCCGCCGCGTCGCCCGAGTCCATGCCGCGCACGAACCAGGTGTGCTGGTGGTAGCGCTCGGCGACGGTGGCGCTGGTGAGCTGGGCGAGCGTGAGCAGTTGCTGGGGCGCCACGCCCTCGGGCTGGTAGTGGATGCACACCTCGGTGTGGCCCGCGTCGCGGCGCAGGTGCACGTCGGTGACACCGTGGTGGGACTTCAGGGCCGCTTCCAGCTTCTCGAAGCGGCCGACTTCATCGGTCTCGCCCGGGAGCGCGCCTTCCAGGTCCAATTGGAGCGCCGTGCCTCCACCTTCCGCGGGTCGGTTGCCGGGCGGGCGGATCCGCTTCGGCCGGGGCGCGTGGTGGTCGTGGTCATGATCATGGTTGCAGCCGGGGCCGTGCACGTGCGGCTTGGCCTCGTGGACATGGGCATGACCGTGGTCGTGGTCATGATCATGGTCGTGCTTGCAGCCGGGGCCGTGCACGTGGGGCTTCTTCTCCCGGATGTTGCTGAAGCGGGCGCTCTTCTTGGGCTCGGACATGGGGCTCCTAAGCACCTGGATATCAATGGAGGTACGAAGACAGGCGGGCGCGATTCCGAGAGGGGAACCGAGCACCAGCTGCTGGCAGGCGGTGGCGCGGGTAGGTCGACAAGTTGCTGCTGGCGGCCATGGGCTGGAACTGGCCTCGATACTACTCGGTAGTTCCCTTCGGCGGGGCGCGGCCCTTCTCTGGCGAGAACTGAGGGAACTGGAGGAATGGGTCCATCTCCCTCGGACGCTCGAGCCGCCAGCCAACAGCTCTAGCCCTCTGCGTTCCCCTGCTGGGAGGGCGGCCAGGCGCGGTGTTCCTGGTGGGGAGGTGCGCTCAAGGCGAGGTGGCGCGGCTGTTCGGGGAGCGCGCTTGTCCGCACTCCACCCAGGTCAGCCACTGCCTCCCTCTCATGCCCCAATGCCCTGGGGTTCATTTCTCGGGAGGTTCTTCTCCGAGCCTTCCTCGGGCTGTTTGGGGGGGGCATCCTCCAGCGACTCAAGGCCTCGTGCCTGCCGCAGCCACTGCGGCCAGTGACGAATCTCCTCCTTGGCGTCATCGATCTGTGCTTTGAGCCATCCCGGCTTACTCACTGGAGTCCTCCTCACCTGATTCTGCTGCCGTCCTGAAGTTAAGTCCGATTCGTTCCACGATGGAGGCGAATCGACCAAGATGTTCGACCTCCATGCTCTGGTACACAGTGTAGTTTCCTGAATGCTTCGGAACCACCTCCGTGGGCACCCAGGCGATCACACTGCCGTCTTTGTCCTTCCGCTCTCCCTTGAGTTCGAAGAACTCCATGTACCGCCTCGGCGCAACACCCACGAACGGCGAGAAGATGAGCTTCCCGGTGGAGCCTCCCTCCGAGCCCTCCAGGGAAACGGAATCCGAGTAGAGGTCCGCCGCGAGGCTCTTGGGGTAGGGATCGACATAGACGACCCGGGAGATGCCCGCGGCGATGATGTGCCGTGCACACTCATGGCAGGGGAAGGTCGTGACGTACATCACGCTGCCTTGGACGGATACACCGCGCCGCGCGGCCTCCATGAGCGAGGCCATCTCCGCGTGAACGGGACGCATGAACTCGATGAGATTCGTCACTCGCGAGTCCCGCCAGGGTCCTGTTCCCACCGCGTCCTTCTTCAAGACCTGCGTGCGCAGCTCCTGGACATCCATCGAGCGGTAGGCCTCGGATAGCCACTGCTTTTCCTGCAAGAGCCGGAGGAGTTCGGAGATGAGATCGTGCTTGTGCCGGTCACTCGTATCCACACCTCCCACGAAGTCTCGTCCATCTGGCTCGTCGCCCTCCCAGTACAAACCTCCGCCGGCCTTGGGGACTTCATTGGTGCCCACGGCGAGGAGTTCCCCTGTTGGGGTCGTGATGGCTGAACCCACCTGCCGTCCCAAAGCGGCGGAGCGCATGGCCGCGGCCTTCGCGAAGAAAATGCCCCATTCACTCCGAGTTGGCGTGTGGAAGCGGTGACCAAAGATGAGCCGGACGAAGCGCCGGATACTGAGGTCCATTTCCCTCGGATTCGTCGCGTCGATGAAAACATCCGCCTCCGGAAAGGCTCGTTGAACGTCCTGACCCATGGGCTCGTCCAGGTCGCGTTCATCGGTACGCACGAGGGCTTCGGCCTCGCTGCGTAGATCCATTGGACGCCATTGACCGCGACTCTCGGAGATGCTCCGTGAGAGCTTGTCGACTCGCTTGTCCCTCGGGGCATAAGCCGACATGAGGAAGAACGCCGACCCGTAGATTTCCCGGAGCGACTCGACCTCTTCCCGTCGCTTGAGCGAATGCAGGATGTACGCGCGCCGCCCATTGCGGCGATCCGCCATGAGCATCTCGGTTCTCGCTTGCCGGATGGCACTCAAGGCCAGCCATGCCATCGCGTCCGGGCGCTCCATCTTCTGGCGCAGTCGGGTTCCTGCCTCCATGTGCTTCTCGTAATAGGTGAGCTTGTCCCCCTTTGAGTTCAGGTCGACGCCAAGTCCTTCGATTTCGTGCAGCAAGGACGAGAGCCGGATGGTTCTCGCCTGATAGGCCGCCTCTGCCATCAAGGCCGTGGAAAGCACCTTGGAGACTGCTTCCAGGTCTGTCCCGATGGCGCCAACCAGGCCAATGACAAGCTCCGGCGCTGATTGCGCGGCGCGTCGATTGAACTCATCTTTTTTGTCTTTGGACAGATTGTGCGGCGTTCCTTCGCTGGCCATCTCATCGCCCCTCACATCGCGGTCGTAGCGCTGTTCACAAGCTGCCCAGAGAGGGGCTACCACGCTTCCATCCGACCGCTATGGTAGCACCCTCCTCCTGACCTTGGAAGTCGCGACGGCTAATGGCCGTGGCCGCGGTGCTTCTTGCGGGGGGCGGGGGAGCTCACCGGCTCGGGCTCGGGGGCGCGCTCCTCCTCGTGGTGGTCCTCATCCTCCTCGTGCTCCTCGGGGATGGGCTGGGTGAAGCGCTGGCCCGCGACCTCCAGGGTGAAGGCCTTGCACGTGGCGGGCACGTCGAACTCGAGCACCGCGGGCAGTCGGCCCTCGTAGGCCTTCAGGGTGTTGCCCTGCTCGTCATACACGGTGCCGCCGGCGGCGACCGTCATGGTCTCGTCCACGAGCACCGCGACGAGCTCCGCCATCTCCTCCATGCGGTCGGCGATGCGGTGGCACCACAGGTGGCCCACTCCCGGGTAGGTCTCGTGGGAGATCTCCTCCATCTGCTCCTCGTCCACCTGCTCACCCACGCCGACGAACACGAAGTTCATCCGCGGCAGGCGGCCGGAGGCGATCTCCTTGGCCACCTGCGTGGCGTAGGCCATGACATTGGGCGCGTCGGAGATCTGCGAGTCGGTGACGATGACGGCCAGGCCCCGCCGGGCGCCCACCTGGACCTGCTGCTTCATGTGGGCCACGAAGTCACGCAGCACGGGCAGCATCACCGTGGCCTTGCCGTAGGCACGCGGGCCGGGAAAGCGGAAGTCCTTGGCCTGGGGGCCGGTCAGCTCGCCCACCTCCTCGAGCTGGCTGCCGTCCCCCGTGGCCCAGTAGGCCACGCGCACCTTGCCGTCCCGGTCCTTGTTGGCCAGGTACTCGAGCATCCAGCGCATCTGCGGCTCGACCAGGTTCTTCACCGGCGCGAGCCTGGCGAGGATGCCGCGCGGTCCGTACTCGTCCTCCATGCTCGCCGAGCCGTCCATGTAGAGGGCCACGTCGAGCCCCTCCACCGTCGGATCATGCAGCAGCGTGGCCACCACCTTGTTGCCCAGGCGGTGCACGTCCGAGAACGGCTTCATGATGACTTCGTGGCCGGCCATCAGTGGTGATCCTCGTCTTCGTCTTCGTCGTGGTGGTCGTCCTCGTCGGGCAGCGGCTGGGTGAAGCGCTGGCCGTTGACCTCGAGGGTGAAGCTCTGGGTGCCCTCGGGGACGTCGAACTCGAGCACCGCGGGCAGGCGGCCCTCGTACGTCTTCACCACCCGGCCCTTGTCGTCATAGAGGGTGCCGCCCGCGGCGACGGTCATGTTCTCGTCCACGAGCACCGCGACGAGCTCGGCCACCTGGGTGATTTCCTGGGCGATGCGGTGGCACCACAGGTGACCCACGCCGGGGAACTCCTGGTGGGCGATGTCCTCGAGCTGCTCCTCGTCGATGTTGTCCCCCACGCCGACGAGCACGAAGTTGAGCCGGGGTAGCTTGCCGGAGGCGATGTCCTTGGCGACCTTCGCCGAGAACTTCTTCACCTCGTCCGCGTCATTCAGACGGCCATCGGTCACGATGACGGCGCAGCCACGACGGGCGCCCTGGGACACCTGTTCCTTGAGGTAGCTCACGTAGTCGCGCAGCGCGGGCTCGAGGTACGTGTGGTTGCCGAGCCGCTGGGGACCGGGGAACTTGTGCTGCTTGACGTCCGTGCCCTTGTACTCGCCGAGCACGTCGACATCCCGGCCCGAGGCGCCGCAGGCCCAGTAGGCCACGCGCAGCAGTCCGTTGCGATCCTTGGTGGCCAGGTACTCGAGCATCCAGCGCACCTGGGGCTCGACCTGGTTGGACTCCTCCTTGAGCGGCGCGTCCTGCAACCACTCCAGGAAGGAGCGCTTGGGACGCGTATACGTGTACTCCTCCTTCATGCTGCCCGAGGCGTCCATGTAGATGGCCATGTCCAGGCCCTCCACCGTGGGATCGTGCAGCAACACCGCGCGGACCTTTCCGTCCTCGACGTGGAGATCGGAGAACGGTTCGACTGGTTTTTCGTGTCCCATGTGTCCCCTCCTTTTGCGCCCGGACGCTAACGCTCGACGGGGGCGGGCGACAATCGGGTCAGTCCTCGAAATCCGACATCCACTCTGGCTTGGACGTCTGCTCTGGCGCGGAGGTGGCGGGCCTGGCTTTCGGCGCGGGCTTCGAGGGCTTCGCGGGCTCTGGGGCGAAGTCCTTCATCCACTCCGCGGAGGTGGCGGGCCGGGGAGGCGTGACGGCCGCGCGCGAGCGGGTGATGCGTGGCTGGGTGCCACCCGGGCGGGCGTGCGCGTCGAGGAAGTCCTGCATCCAGTCGCTCGGGCGGGCGGGGGCGGGCGGAGCGCGGGGCGGCAGGGGCGCGGGAGGCGGGCGTGGCGCGGAGGGCGCGAGGGGCGTGGGGCTCGGGACGGTGATTGGACCGGCGCGTTCCCGGGAGCGCAGCGCGCGCTCCGTCTCGCTCGGCCATCCCGGAAGTACGTCCAGGGCCTGACGCGCCAGGTCGAGGAACTCGGGCGTGCCGGCCTCGCGGGGGACGGTGAGCTTCTCGGGGTTGAGCCACTCGGCGAGCCGGTTCACGAGCCCCGGGTGCTTGCGGCGGAGGATGGCCACGTCGCCCTTCACCTCGTAGCCGCGCGACTCCAGCTCCGCGATGGCCAGCATGCGGCTGGGCACGGGCAGCTCCAGCTCCGCGAGGGCCCGGGGACCCCCGTGCGCGCGGGCGGCGTGCTGGAGCGCCTCGAGCACCTCGTGCAGGAGCGTCGCGACGAGGGGGCCATTGCCGGCGTGGCGCGTCTGCATGTCCAGGGGCACCGCGGGATAGGCGAGCACCAGTCCCTCGCCCTGGGCGAGGTGCTCGGGCCGATCGCCGGGCAGCAGCGCGTGCCAGGCGCGCGGGGGCAGCCGGCTCTCGGGATCATGCGCGTAGTGCAGGGCGTCGGCGGCGCCGTGGACGAGCCCGGCGAGCAAATCTCCCCGCGTCACGGTGAGCTGGCCCGGGACGCGCTCGGGCGTGGCGCCGGGATGGGGACCCGAGAGGCGCCCGTAGAGGTAGACGGGATCATTCACGCCCTGGGCGTCCGCGGGGTGCTCGACGAGCTCCACGGACAAGAGGAAGAGGGCGGGGGCGAGGATGCGCCGGGGGGTGCGGCCGGAGACGAGCTCGTGGTGGGTGAACTGGGCACGGGTACTGGCCGGCAGGTGCTCACGCTCCTCGGCGGGCACGCAGACGAGGTCTCCGGTGATGTCGGTGCACACGAGCCACTCCCGCTCGCCCGAGGGCCCGGCGAGGCGGAACGCGTCCACGGCGTGCACGACGGCGGAGAGGTCGAGCGCGAGGGGCTCGGCGGGGCTGGTGGCGTGGGGGACGAAGTAGCGGGGAGGGCGCACGGGACGGGCCGCGAGCGTCCCCCAAACCGGGCAGCAGGGGCAAGCTCCCGTCAGTCCGCGCCCTTGATGCAGGCCACCGGCTTGAGTCGCCGGGCCACCGTGGCCAGGCCCGCCATCTCCACCGTGTTCAACACGTCGTCGAGGTTCTTGTAGCAGGGGCCCGACTCGTCCAGCGGCGTGGTGCGCGTGTTGAGGAGGATGTCGGCCTCCATCATGCGCAGGTCCGTCTCGTCCTGATCCAACACCCGTCGCGCCTCGCCGCGCGACAGCCGCCGCCCCGCGCCGTGGTTCACCGAGTAGATGGACTGCTCGGCCCCCTTCTCGGCGAAGAGGATGGCGCTGCCGGTCTCCATGGAGCCGGGGATGAGGATGGGATGGCCGCTCTTGGCCCAGGGCGTGCCGGTGAGGGCGGGGTGGCCGCCGGGGAAGGCGCGCGTGGCGCCCTTGCGCGCCACGAACCGGCCCGACTCCTTCTGGATGAGGTTGTGGGAGATCTCGTAGTAGATGCTCGCCGTGCCGCCGAACACGTCCTCGAGCGCGCCGCACACCGCCTCGCCGATGAGCAGCCGGTTGGCCACCGCGAAGTTGGCCGCCATGTTGTGCAGGTTCCAGTATTCCTTGCCCAGGCGGCTGCTGGCGTCGAGCCAGATGAAGTCCTCGCTGTGCTTGCCGAGCCCCAGCGCCGCCGCGCCCTCCACGAAGAAGTGCTTGGCGATGTTCCAGCCGAAGCCGCGGCTGCCCGTGTGCAGCATCACCCACACGCGCCCGGACTCATCCACCTGCATCTCGGTGAAGTGGTTGCCACCCCCGAGGCTGCCGAGCTGCTCGCGCTTCTCGTAGGCCCGCGTGGGGATGTCCACCCGATCGTCCTCCACCGGGAGGAAGTCGCGCTCGGTGGCGGACGCGTGACGGCCGAGCGCCTGGGCCCCGTGCCGCACGACCTCGGCGAAGGTGCGCGCGTCGATGCGGCGCTGCTTCTGTACCCGTGACGCGCCCACGCCCACCGCGATGCGCCGGGTGACCTCGTCGATCCACTGGCGGCGTTTGGCGGGGTCGGCCACGTCCTCGGCGGTGAGGGTGGTCTGCAATTGCACCATGCCGCAGCCGATGTCGTAGCCGGCCGCGGTGGGCAGCAGCACGCCCTCGGTCTCCACCACCGTGCCGATGGGCACGCCGTAGCCCACGTGGCAGTCCGGCGTCACCGCCACGCGCGTGACACCCGGGAAGGAGGCGGCGTTGACCACCTGGTTGAAGACGGCCTCCTCGAGCCCGGGAGACTCGGGGCCCTCGCCCCACAAGAGCTTGTCCGAGAGGAAGAGGTGGGCCTCCACCCGCATCGTCTTCGTCTTTGGCAGCACGAAGTGCCCCGGCGCGACCTTCTCCAACTGTTGCGTCCAACTCATGGCGTTCTCCCTCCCTGGGCCTTTTTCAACACCCGCCAGCGACGCGAGCGTCCAGGGGTCCTGACGAAGGCGAGCGGCCAGCCGTGCGCCTGTCCCATGCCCGCGTGCACCGCATGGCACCGTACGCGAGCGCCAGTTGCACCGGCGCGGGAGAATTCCCACTTATTTCGCGAGTGGTGGCGTGGTGCATCAAGGGGGTAGGGAGATGGGGCTTTTCGGAGCGTTGGTGGTGGCGATGGCGGTGCAGGCGGGTCCGGTCGAAGTGAAGGCGGCGCCGGTGTTCAACCCTTCGCTGTGCGCGAAGAAGCGCGTGGACTCGTGCGGTTGCCATCACGTCTACGGGGTGCGTCACTGTCACAGCAAGCGGCAGAGCGAGCACTGCGAGGGCATGGTGCGGGTGGACGATGCCTCCCAGCGCGGCGCCTCCCAGGTGGACGACTTCCTCTCCACGCTGCCCGACACCGCCGCGCACGAGCACGAGGACACGGCGACACTCTGAGTCGTCCGCCAGGTCTGTCGGGCGGTGAAAGGGCTCCCGACCCCTTGCCGACCCACCTTCGGGCCTCCATCTTCCATCATGGAGGAAAAGACCCGACATGAAGGGCCGTGCTGCATGAGTGCATCGACTTCCAGCATCCTGCTGGTCGAGGATGATCCGGACATTCGCGACACGGTGTCCGAGCTGCTGGAGCTGGAAGGCTACCAGATGGTCACTTCCCCCAACGGGCAGGAGGCCCTGGAGCAGTTGCAGCACATGAAGCGCCCCTGTCTCATCCTGCTGGACGTGATGATGCCCGTCATGGATGGCTATGCGTTCATGAGGGGGATGCGGGCGGACGGACAGCTCGCGGACATTCCGGTGGTGGTGACGTCGGCGAGCCACAAGCCGCCCGAGGGGGCATGTGCCTACGTGCCCAAGCCCATCGACGTGGACCGGCTGCTCGCGGTGGTGAAGACGTACTGCCGCTCCGGCACGTGCGAGTGACGGGGAGCGGCGGCGCGCGGACTCATGGGTGGGCCACGGGCTCCACGTTGGGCTCCTCGGAGGCGGGGTCCGTCTCATCGGCCTCGGGCGCCGAGGGATCGAACACCACCAGTCCGGACTTCGTGGGCTCCGGATGGCCCAGGGCCTTCTTGAGCTCCGTGTCCTCGATTCGGAGCGCCACGCTTCTCACGGAAACATCCAGTGACATGAGCCCTTCCTTTCGAAGTGGTACGGGGAGCACTCCGCGCCAAGCGTGGACATGGCTCCGCCGGGCAGCCAGTGCGTCCCCACCCGCGGGGGGCTCGGCTGCTTCTCCCGTTCACTGAGCGTGCGAGCCCCGAGCGTCCATTTGTGAATGGTCACGCCTGGAGGGAACCCGGGCAGGCGGGGCGGCGACCATTTGACCGATATCCAATTTGCCAAGAATCTAAGAGGAAGCCTTTCCCCCATGGCTTCTTCCCCCTTTCCACGACGGCGTCACGAATCCGGTCAGGCCGCGGTGGAGGCGGCCTTGTGCCTGCCTTTGGTGGTGTTCCTCATCCTGGGCACGCTGCAACTGTTCATGCTGTTGCAGGCGCGCATCCTGGCCGAGGTGGCGGTGTACCGGGCGGTGCGCGCGGGCAGCCTCAATCACGCCAACTGCAAGGCAATGACGCATGCGGCCGTGGTGACGATGCTGCCCACGGTGTCGGCCACCACGTCGGGCGCGCAATTGGCGGAGGCCTTTCGGGATCGTCGGAATAACCGTTTGTACGCGCGCGGCTCGTCCGGGAAGTTGTTCACCGAGGGCCCCGTGGTGGAGATCGTCCGCGAGTCGCCCGACGTGGGCTGGGTGCGCGGGCTGTCCGGGGGCGAGGATCTGCTGTTCGACGCGCCCACGGACTCGGCGGCGGAGCTGCGGCGGCGCACGCTCGAGATCCGCATGGTGGCCTGGTACTACATGCGCATTCCGTTCGCGGACTGGGTGCTGAACCGCATGTTCCTCGCCCACTTCAAACTCAAGCGTTACACGGCCGCCAATCCGCTCATGCCCGCGCAGAGGAACGCGGGGGGCTGGGACGACGGTGGCGTGACGTTGCCGTCGGGTGGCTGGCCCGGCGGTGACCTGGGCGATCGGATGGTGGAATGGAGCGCACAGGGCCACTACCTGTTCCCCATCCAGGTACACGCGGCCATGAGGATGATGACTCCGGTGAAGGCCACCCACTTCCAGGGAGGTGCCGCATGCCGTCTGCACTCCTTCTGAGACGCGAGCGGGGACAGGCGATGGTCCTGTTCGCGCTCACGCTCCTCTTGCTCACGCTGATGGTGCTGATGACGCTGGGCTTTGGCATGCGCGCCAAGGAGCGCGTGGAAATCCAGATGGCGGCGGACGCGGCGGCCTACAGCCAGGCGGTGTCGGTGGCGCGCACGTTCAACGCCATCGCGGTGATGAACCGCGCGCAGGTCGCTCACATGGTGGCGATGGCCGGCACCCAATCCCTCATCAGCTACGGCAGCCAGCAGTACGCGGCGATGATGCACGGCCCCTGCCCGATTCCCACGGCGGAATGGTCCAGCCTCGACGAGGCCGCGGCCACCCAGGTGCAGCAGCTCCAGGGACGCGCGGGCGCCATGTACCGGGCGTCCCTGGCGCTCTACGGCAAGCTGCTCGGCAACCACCTGGCGGGGCAGCAGCTCGCCGCGCGCATGGCCCGGGAAGTCAACCCGGAGCTGCGCGCCCTCCCGGAGGGCGACCGCAAGTCATTGGCGGAAGTGAACGGTGGCAATGGCTCGCTGGATTACGACGACCTGATGGATCAGGAGCGTGACGGCACGGTGCCGAAGACGAGTGGCGCGGTGCTGCCGACCGGCGGCAACCAGGGCCGCGTCACCCTGAATGCCACCATGGGCAGCCTGGGCTGGACGTGGGTGCACAACCGCGAGTCGGGCAGCGCGGGCTTCGGCACCGGTGGCGCCGCGCAGAACCCCTCCTTCAAGCACTACGGCTCCGCGTCCCAGATGGACTCGTCCACCTACAGCACCGTGTCCGGACGCAACTCGTGGGCGCACGATCATGGACGGGCGGTGCCCATCATCTGCCCGGACGGCTCCACCGTGCCGGACATCGAGGCGACGGACACGTGGGTGATGTCCGACGAGAAGCAGTCGAAGCAGGACCAGCACGTGTATGGCGCCAAGCCCCCTCCCGGCCAGGGCTCGGAGGGCGACACCACCGTGGACGAGCGGCACACGCTGGGCGCCTGCGTCGTCTGCCCCGGCATCTGGCCGTACTCGGTGGGCTTCAACGTGGGGCTGCTCCAGGGCAACGCGGCACGCAACGACTTCGGCCAGCCCAAGCTCTACACCGTGTTGTCGCGCGACTACGCGAGCCCCTCGCGCCGCAAGCGGCCGGATCCATGGAACCTGTTCTTCCGCTTCCGCTTCGCCAACGACACCGTCGAGTTCGACAACGCCAGCTCCGAAGGGCGCATCCGCTCCACCGGCCGTGGGGACGTGCAGCGCAACCAGGTGGCCCTGTCCGCGGGGCTCGCCTACTACCACCGGCCCCGGCCAGCGGCGGAGGGCGGCGGCTGGAGGGAGCCTCCCAACTTCCTCAACCCCTTCTGGCGCGCCACGCTGGTGAGCCCCGAGGGAGCCGACGACGACAAGCCCGCCAACAGTCTGGAGCAGGCGGGTTTCACGGAGCACGCGGGCGCGCTGCGCCGGCTGGACGGAGTGGGTTTCCGGGGTGGCAGCCCCGAGGGCGCGAGGTACTGACGGCCATGGCGAAGCGCGCGGCGGCTCGGCGGGGACAGGCGCTGGTGGAAACGGCGCTGGGGACGATGGTGTTCGTCACCATTCTCGTGTTCGGCATCTACTTCGCCGAGGTGGGCGCGTTGACGCTCAAGGTGCAGGAGGCGGCCAACTTCGCGCTCTGGGAGGCCACCGGCCACGTGCAGCACGATCCCCGGGAGGGGGCGTTCCAGCGGCGGGGCGCGGTGGCGCAGGCGGAAGCGGAGGCCAACCGGCGCTATCGCGACTTCGACGGACGCTCCAGTGAGGGGGGTGGCGCGATGACGGTTCAACTGGCCATCGCGCGCGCCAGGTCCCCGCGGGTGGTGTGCGAGCCGAGGCTGCCCGGAGGGGATCCGCTCATCGCGGGCATCCGGCCCTCGGACGCGAACGGGGGCTCGGCCGCGCTGGCGCAGGCGATGGACATCCAATCGCCGGGCATGTCGTGCACGGCGTCCTCCGCGCTGCGAGGCGCGCGCATCGGCCGCTTCCTGGAGCCGGGGTTCTTCAAGGTGTCCCAGCGTCGCGCCAGCGCGCTCTTCACGGTGTGCGCCGCGGGGCGGGCCTCGGATGGCACCTGCGGCGGGAGCTTCTCGCTGCTGTTGGATGACTGGGGACTGGCCGGGGTGGACGAGGGGCGCTCGTGCGCGCTCAACATCAATAACAGGCGGAACTGCCAGAACCTCGATTACCACGACTGGGTGCAGCGCGTTTACCAGCGTAACGGCGGGGGCGGGAGCGCGGGCAGTGCACTCGCGTCCGCGACCCGGGCCGGTGCGGGCATCAACGAGGATCAATTCTTCATGAGCTTCCGGGGCGAGGAGGACAAGTACGAGCAGGACATCGGCGCCTCGCACGCGGGCAACCAGACGCGCTGGGAGGTGACGCCCTTCCGCGTTCCGAATGGAGGTCAGAACTACACGGTCCACCGGGACAACCGCTGGCTCGGAGGCGTACCGCATTGAGCCGGGCCGTGCGAACGGTGGGGCGTGCGTGGGCGCTGCTCGTGGCGCTGTCGCTGCCGGCCTTGGCGGGGGACGGGGGGACTCCGGTGCCCGCGCGCTTCGCATGGCCGAAGCTCCAGGTGTTGGAGCAGGTGGAGTCGAATGAGATCGTGGAGGCGGGTGGCGTGCCGGTGGCGCTGCGCGCGGTGCACGTGAAGGAGTCCGCGCGCGAACTGGTGCAGCGTTTCGCGGATGCCTTTCGGGACGGAGGGCTCTACGTGCCGCCGGGGAAGGAGCAGCCGCAGCTCGCGAGCAACGCGGCCATGCTCACCGCGGTCGATCCCCGCCGCCGCATCACGTACACGGTCATCCTCCAGCCCCAACCAGACGGCACCACCACGCTGTACCTGGGCGAGGCCAACCATGCGCTGGCGCGCGCGCCCGGCACGGAGACGGACTTCGCGCCGTTGCCTCCGGGAGCGCAGGGGGTGTTGCGCATCAACAGCGAGGGTTCGCGCACGTTGACCTTCCATGTGCCGCTCACGGGCGAGCAGGTGCGGACGTTCTACGACGGTGCGCTCGCCAAGGCCGGGTGGAAGCGCGGGGACGAGGCGGGTGTGTACACACGGGCGGGTGAGGAATTGCGGCTCGTGCACGAGCCCGGCGAGGGTGGCCAGCGCACGGTGGTGCTGCTGCTCCAGGCACGCGCGCGCTGAGTCAGGGCCCTCGCTGTTTTACTGGCGGAGCGGGATTGTTCTCCCTGGGTGTGCTAGGCTGAGCCTGTCACTCCGGGGGGGAGCAATGCACCGTGGTCACATTCTCGTCTTGCTGTGGGTCCTCTTCGCCAGTGCCGCCTGTCCGCATGCCTTTCGTAAGGGAGGCGCGATCGATCAGTCCATACTCAAGGACATGTACGAGTCCTTCAGACCGATGACTCGCACCGATTGTGAGCCAGCAACCCTTCGGACCGTGTGTCTCCCGGAAAAATTCGTGGACTGTGAGCGGCAATGCAAAGAGGACCTTGCGGCGAGCAATGAAGAGGAGGAAGGGTGAGGTGGCGGATTCCAGCCGCGATCCTGGTGGCAGTGTTGCTGCCAGCGCCCATCATGGCGATCATCTCCATTCATTGGCTTGAACCCCTCACGAAGCGCGTAGCGGAGCAGGCAAAGGCCGTGGTTCCGATGCTTTCGTGGGAGCAGCGCAGCCAGCGCCCGACCTGGCGACAGGCTTGCCGGCGGAGCACTGACTGTGATTCGCCCCTGGCCTGCTTTCTCGACACGCACGTTCATGGCTTCTACTGCACGGACAGCGAGTGCGAGACTGATTCCCAATGTCAGACGGGGTTTGTTTGCAGGAGCGTGGAGACCTGGGGCGGTGAGGTTCTGAATCGGTGCGTCTTGGAGGGAGATCGGCGGGAGGGAGAGCGCTGCAAGCCCCAGTCGAGAAAATACGCGAGCGCCTGCGCGGCGGGATTGCTCTGCGCCGATTGGTGTGGCCGGCCATGCGAACCCGAGGAACCAGGAAGTTGCCCCGAGGGTTTCTTCTGCCCGCCGGAGGGGGGCCCCCAGGGCTCCTCCTGTCTTCCCACCTGCGAGGCGCGTGGCTGCCCTCCGGGTCAGGCCTGCATCCGCTTCCGTCAGGGGATTTCGGTCTGCTCGGTGGTCCATGGCACGAACTGCCAGCAGTCCACCTGTCCCGAGTCGCAGGTGTGTGTGACGCATACCGTGCCGGAAAAGGCGGGAGCGGTCTGGATGCGGTGCGAGCTTCCATGCACGAGCGATGGCTCGTCCTGCCCGGAAGGCTTCTTCTGTCACCTGTCGCGTTGCGTGCGCGCCTGTGAGCCAGACGCGCCGGGAACCTGTGGACCGGGCGAGAAATGCGCGCGGCTCCGGGCCAGCGGGCTCCAGGCCTGTGTCTTCGATGAAGAGACCTGAGTCTTCGTTACCGGGAGCCGATCACTCCGTTCCTTGAAGGAAGGGAGGAAAATTCAGCAGGGGTGGCTTTTCTTGGGAATCAAAACTTGATAATGTTCACTTGCCGTGCGGATGCGAACCATCCGCTTCACACCCGGCCGAGGGGAGAACTCCATGCGCAATTTGTCTGTCGTGGCTGTCTTCACGGTGGTGATGATGTCGGTGGTGGGCTGTGGTGGCGTCGAAGCCGAGCAGCATGAGCTGTCGCGGCCGGGGGAACAGGTGGGCACTGCGGCCCTGGCGTCCCAGCAGTCGCGAGGCTTCATTTCCGACGGGCAGAACACCCAGGTGGAGGGACAGGTGTCCGCGCAGCAGGTGCAGCAGGCGACCCTGGCGGAGACCTGTTCCGGCTCGTGCAACGCCACCACGTGTTCGTGTTACGGCAGCTACGAGTGCTGCCTGGCGGGGTGCGTGGCGTGCTGGGAGGTGCTGGATACCCTCGAGCCCGCCACCGCGCCGTGAGGTGAGCCGGGATGTCTGGCTTCAGCTGACTGGCTTCAGGAGGTGAGTCTCAGACACCGGGCTGGAACATCACCTCCCGCGGGTAGCTTCGCTCCGCCACCTGTTCGAGGTCATCCACCTCGTAGGTGAGCAGGGGCGTTTGCGAGGACACCACGTACCAGGGCATGCCCGGCCCCACTCGCACCGCCAGGGCATTGTCCGACAGACGCCTCAGCTCTGGCTGGGGCGGCACGGCCTTGAGCGGCTCACTCCGAGGCGCGCTCCTCTGCCACGTGCGCGGCTGCTCCCTCTCCTGGGGATACTCGAACAGTGCCTCGGGCGCTGTCACCGCGGTGGGCTGCGTTTCCTCCTCGTCCGCGGACGGCAGTGCCTCCAGCGCCCGCGTCACCTCTTTGTTCCGGGGATTCAACTCCAATGCTGCCTTCAGCGCCGCGCGTGCCCCGGTCTTGTCTCCTTGATCCAACAGCAGCTCGGCCGCCATCCGGAACGCGTTGAGGGCCTCGCGTCGCGAGCCCGCGCCCCGGTACGCCTCGGCCTGGCCCATATACAGGGAAGGATCCCTCGGGTTGAGCTCGAGCAACCGCTCATAGGTCTGCACGCACTCGGTGAACCGCCGCTGGGCATACAGGTCCAGCGCTTCTTCCTTCAATTCCCTCACACCCACCGTCCCATCTCCCTCGGCTTCCGCCGCGAACGACTCACTCCAAGCAAGCACGGGCCGTGCCGGGCGCCCGCTGTTCTCCCTCGCCGGACGCCGCCGCTCTTTGTCCGATCACGCACTCTGGATTTGTTCGCCTCCGGGCATCCGGTGGGATCTCGTACTTGCGAACACCTGAATATTGTCTTCTTCCCGTTCAAGCCGCCTTCTCGGACCCTGTAAGGATGACGGAAACGTCTCCTTTTGACGCCGTCATTCTTTCAGGCTGCGGTGTATGTCTTCCCCCCTCTCCCTGGCCGGAGAGTCATGAGAAGTGAACGCCCGGGCGTGTGGGGCCCCGCGCCCTGATGCGCGTCAGGCCGTCTCCCCGAGTCCGCGGCGCAGTGCTTCCACCAGCTCGGCGGGATCCCCCTCGCGCAGCGCGGCCCGTCCCGCCTCGAAGTCCGCCCGGGCTCCCTCCACGTCCCCCAGGCGCGCGCGCAACTCCCCCCGGTCGCGCAGCAACTCCGCGTCCACCGGGTCTCCCTCGGAGGCCGCGAGCGCGCGGGTGAGGTCTTCCACGGCCTCGCGCGTGCGCCCCAGCCGGGCCCGCGCGAGCGCGCGCCGGTGCAAGAGCCACGGGTTGCCCGCGTCCTCGTCGAGCGCGCGCGTCCAGTCGCGCTCGGCGTCCTCGTCCCGGCCGAGCACCTCCAGGGACTCGGCGCGCCGCATGTACAGCACCAGCGCCTTGCGGAACTCCCCCGCCGCGAGCGCGTCGAAGTCGGCCACGGCCTCGGCGTGGCGGCCGAGCCGCGCCAGGGCGAGCGCGCGGTGCAGGTGCCCCGAGGCGTGGCCCGGGGCCAGCTCCAGCGCGCGCTCGTACCAGGGCAGGGCCTCGGCGGGCCGTCCTCCCCAGATGGCGAGCGTCATCCCCATCTCCAAGAGGACGCGCACCTGTCGCGGATAGCTCTCGGTGAGCGCGCTCATGCGCGCGAGTGCTTCCCCGTACCGGCCGCCGCGCCGCAACCGATCCACCTTGCGCAGCAGCTCGGTGAGCTCCGGGGGCCACGCCTCGCGTCCGTTGCGCTCCTGGGTCATGCCCTCCCTCTACCCGTCGGAGGAGCGCTCGGCCAGCCACGCCTGGACCTGGGCGCGCAGTGCCTCGGTGCCCGAGCGCTCCAGGGTGAGCTCGGCCTCGCGGGCCAGCAGGCGGGCGCGGGCCGAGTCCGGGTGGGTGTCCCACAGGGCGCGGGCGAGGGCGAAGCGGGTCTCGGCGAGGGCCTCGGGGGGCACGGTGTGGGTGGCGCGCAGCACGAGGGCGCGCTCGAGGGGCGCGAGGGCCTCGGAGGCGCGGCCGAGCCGCAACAGCGCCTCGCCCTGGCCGGTGAGGGGCGCGGCCAGCTCCGGGTGCTGGGAGCCCAGAGCGCGCTCGCGCAGACGCAGGGCGCGGGTGAAGAGCGTCAGGGCCTCGCCGGGGCGTCCCTGGTCCACCAGCACCCGCCCCAGCGTGGTGCAGGGCTGGGCGGTGTCGGGGTGCTCGGGCCCCCGCGCCCGCTCCGACGCCTCCACCGCCCGGCGCAGCACCCGCCGCGCCTCCTCGCCCTGCCCATCGCGCCACAGGGCCGCGCCCAGCGCGTCCAGCGCCGTCGCCTGGAAGGGGTGGTGGGGGGGCAGGCTGCGCGCCACGATGTCCACGCCTTGCCTCAGCGCGGTGATCGCCTCGGTGGGGCGGCCCAGGGCGCTCAGGGAGCCACCGATGCTCACCAGGGCGCTGCCCACGCGCGGGTGCTCCGCGCCGAGCGTCTGGAGGAAGGCCGCGTGCGCGCGCAGGTTCTCCGCCAGCGCCTCCGCGTGGCGCCCCTGGGCCGAGAGCGCCAGCCCCAGCCGGCGCAGCACGATGGCGCCCTCGGGGCTCTCCAGGGCGGAGGCCTTCTCCAGCTCGGCGAGGGCCTTGCGCTGGGAGGCCTCGGCGGCGAGCGGATCCCCCTGGGCGGCGTACACGAGCCCGTGGGCGCTCTCGAGCTCCGCGAGCAGCCGGCCCTGGCGCCGGGTGCGCGCGAGCAGGGCGCGCGCCTGCTGATAGAAGTCATGCCCGTCCTGGGCGCGCGCGGCGTCATAGGCGACGAGCCGGGTGAGGGTCACCAGGGTCTCGGCGCGCACCTCGTCCAGGCCCACCTCGTCCGCCGTACATGCCGCCTCGCGCAGGGAGTGCTCGGCCTGGGCATCTCCCGCGACGAGCTGCTGCCGTCCCAGCTCCAGCAGGGCCTCGGCCTTCAAGGGCGCATCCCCCTGGACACGGGCCTCGCTCGCCAGGGTGGTGGCCGCGGAGAGCCCGGCGGCGTACTGGCCGGCGAGGCGCAGCGCGCGGGCGCGCGCGAGCTGGGCATAGCCACCCTCCAGGTGGGCGGATCGGCCCGGGTCCCGGGGGGGCGGCGCGGGCGCGAGGCCGCCGTCCATCGACTCGCAGGGGCCGAGCTCGGACAGGCCGCGCACGGCCTCCACGGCGTGCTCCACCACGGCGCTGTCCGCCTCGGCGAGCAACCCGGTGAGGGCCTTGAACTCGGAGCGCCGGCGCTCGAGGCAGGCGGTGTGCACGGCGAAGCGCTCCTCGGACGTCTCGCCGCGCAGGCGCGTGGCCTCACAGGCCCGGCGCTGCTGGTCCACCCAGGCCGAGGCATAGGTGTCCAGCGCGCCCTTCACACCGGTCCACGCATCGGCCGCGTAGGGCTGGCCGGTGGCGAGCAGGGCGCGGCGCACGGCCTCCTGGCGCGGCGCGTCCCACACGTCGTGCATCCGGCTGGTGACGTCCCGGCAGATGCTCTGCTCCTGGTGCCACTGGCCCACGGCTCCGGCCACCACCGCGCCGAGGAAGACCGCGGCCACGGCGGCGAGCACCTGGCGCCAGCGCCGCACGCGCGGCTCGCCCTGGAGCACCTCGAGCAGCTCCTCCATGGAGGCGTAGCGATCCACGGGCCGCGGGCTCAACCCCCGCAGAATCACCTGCCGCACCCAGCCCGGCACGTCCGAGTCCCGGGGCACCGGACGCAGGCGGCCCTCCAGCGTGGAGCGCGCGAGCGCGGCGGCGCCGCTGCCCTCGAAGGCGTGCTCCCCGTACAGGGCGTAGTGGAGCGTGGCGCAGAAGCTGAATTGGTCCGCGTGGCCGGTGAGGGGCTCGTGGCGGTACTGCTCGGGGGCCATGTAGCCCGGGGTGCCCATGATGAGGCCGGCGCGCGTGACGGGCGTCTCCAGGGGCTCGCGGGTGTTCAGACAGGCGAAGGCGTCCGTGTCGGGCACGGGGGGCTCGGTGCCCAGCAGCGCGCCGAGGTCCACCGGCACGGGGGCGCGGGAGGAGCCCGTGCCCTGCTCGCACGCGAGCCCGAAGTCATAGACGAGCACGCGTCCGTCGCGGCCCACCAGCACGTTGTCCGGCTTGAAGTCGCGGTGGACGAGCCCCGCGGCATGGGCGGCGGCGAGCCCCTCGCCGGCCTGGGCGAGCACCCGCAGCACCTCGCGCCAGGGCCGCCTGGCTTCCTTGAGCCACTGCCGCAGGGTGCTGCCCTCCACGTGCTCCAGGGCGATGAAGACCCGATCTCCGTGCTCGCCGATGTCGTACACGGGCAGCACGTGGGGGTGGGACAGGCGCGCCATGGACTGCGCCTCGCGCATCAGCCGCAGCCGGGCCTGGCCGGGGTCCTGTCCCTCGCCCCCGGGCAGGAGCAACTTGAGCGCCACGCGCCGGTTGAGCTGGGGATCGAACGCCGCGTACACCTCGCCCATGCCACCCGTGCCCAGGCGCTCCAGCACCAGGTAGCGTCCCACGCTGGTGCCCCGGGTGAGCGGCTCGGGCTCGGTGCGCGTCGGGGGCAGGGGCTCGGGAGGGCCGACCACGCGTGTGGGCTCTTCTTCCCCCAGTCGCATCGCCTTCTGCGCGCGCTCCAGCTCCTGTTCCAGCACGTCCAGCGCGCTGTCGAGATGACCTTTGGCGTCATCCAGGCGCTCGGGGCTCTCGGCTCCGGACCGGGCCCCCTGCTCTTCTGGCTGTGACGGTTCAAGGCGCTCCACGCGGCTCTCCCTTGGAACGGAAGGTGTCCCCATGAGGACGGCTACATTGAATTCTTACGAAACTATGGAAGACAAAGGCCTGGGAAGAAGGAACGTTCTACAGCGCGGCACATTCAGAACCCAGGATGTATCCACCGCGTGTGGCCAGCGTATGGACTCCCAGTGACAGCCCCCCAGCACACCCTACTTTTAATGGGAGGTCGACGGGCCCGCTCGCCAAACCCGTTAGGGGGCGAGATGGCAACCCGAAGGGCAACTGAGTGTCGGGCGGGCGCGGAGGGTTGGGAGTGAGGTTGTGCGGCCGCTGTTGAGCGCGCGATCTAGTCTGCGCCCCCCTTCCTCCGCGCCAGACCCTTCCGAGGAGCCGTGGTGATTCGAACCCGTCTGTCCTGCCTCGCGCTGCTGCTCACGAGCACGCTGCCCTTGTCCGCCCGCGCGCAAGCGCCGGCCCCCGTCCCCGTTCCTCTTCCCCTGCCGTTGCCGGGCAAGCCCGACGCGCCCCGCTGGGACGTGAACGCCCCGGGCTTCCCCGCGCACGAGGTGCCGCTCGACGTCACCGAGGGCACGTGGATGAGCGTGGACGTGAGCCCGAAGGGAGACGAGCTCGTCTTCGACCTGCTGGGCGACCTCTACGCGCTGCCCCTCGCGGGGGGCGAGGCCCGGGCGCTCACGAGCGGAGCCGCCTGGGACATGCAGCCGCGCTACAGCCCGGACGGGCAGTTCATCGCCTTCACGAGCGACCGGGGCGGCGGGGACAACCTCGTCGTGATGAAGCGCGACGGGAGCGAGCCCACGGCGGTGACGCAGGAGTCGTTCCGTCTGCTCAACAGCCCCGCGTGGTCGCCGGACGGCCAGTTCCTCATCGCGCGCAAGCACTACACGGCGCGGCGCTCGCTGGGCGCGGGAGAGATCTGGATGTACCACCGCTCGGGCGGCGAGGGCGTGCAGCTCACCGAGCGTCCCAATGATCAGAAGGACGTGGGCGAGCCCGCGTTCTCCCCGGACGGCAAGTCCATCTATTACAGCCAGGACATCACCCCGGGCCCGGTGTTCGAGTACAACAAGGACCCGAGCGGCGAAATCTATGTCATCCAGCGGCTGAACCTGGACACGCGCAAGACGGAGCGCTTCGTGTCGGGGCCGGGGGGCTCCATCCGGCCCACGCCGTCGCCGGATGGCAAGTCCCTGGCCTTCATCCGCCGGGTACGGAACAAGAGCGTGCTGTACGTGGCGGACGTGGCGAGCGGCGCCGAGCGCCCCCTGTTCGACGGGCTCGACCGGGACATGCAGGAGACGTGGGCCATTCACGGCGTCTACCCGGCGATGGCGTGGACGCCGGACAACCGCTCGCTGGTGTTCTGGGCGGGCGGTGGGCTGCGGCGCATCGACGTGGCGACGAAGAAGGTGACGCCCATTCCCTTCCACGTGAAGGGCACGCGCACCGTCTACGAGGCGCTGCGCTTTCCCCAGCAGGTGGCGCCCGACACCTTCCCGGTGAAGATGCTGCGCTGGGTGCAGGTGTCGCCCAGGGGCGACAAGGTGGTGTACCAGGCGCTGGGCCACCTGTACGTGAGGGACCTGCCCAATGGCACGCCCCGGCGGCTCACGAAGCAGACGGAGCACGCGGAGCTCTACCCGTCGTTCTCCCGCGACGGCCGGAGCATCGTCTACACGACGTGGGACGACGAGAAGTTCGGCTCCATCCGGGTGGTTCCGGTGACGGGCGGTGAGGGGCGGGTGGTGCCCTCGGGACCGGGGCACTACGCGGAGCCCGCGCTGTCGCCGGATGGCAAGTCACTCGTCTACCGCGCGCTGGGCGGAGGCTATCTGCGCAGCGGCCTCTACAGCCGGGAGCGGGGCTTGTTCGTGATGCCGCTGGCCGGGGGGACGCCGCGCCGGCTGGCGGAGGACGGCGAGCAGCCGCACTTCGGGGCGGGCTCGGAGCGGGTGTTCTTCCTGGAGGTGTCGCATCGCGAGAAGGACGACGAGCGCGCGCTCAAGAGCATCCGCCTGGATGGCACCGAGCCGCGCACACACCTGACGAGCGACGAGGCGACGGAGTACCGCGTGTCCCCGGACGAGAAGTGGGTGGCCTTCCGGGAGAACTTCAACGCGTTCCTCATGCCGTTGCCGCGCGGGCCGAAGGCCGCGGTGGCGAGCCCCGAGACGAAGGCGCTGCCGGTGAGCCGCGTGTCGCGCGACGCGGGCGAGTGGCTGCACTGGTCCGGAGACGGCAAGCGGCTGCACTGGGCGCTCGGCCCCGAGCTGTACACGCGCGAGCTCAAGGACAGCTTCCGCTTCATGGCGGGAGCGCCCCAGACGCTGCCGGAGCTCGCGGACAAGGGGCTCGACATCGCCTTCCAGGCGAAGACGGACGTGCCCCAGGGCACGGTGGCGCTGGTGGGGGGCCGCGTCATCACCCTCGAGGGGGACGAGGTCATCGAGGATGGCGTGGTGGTGGTGAAGGGCAACCGGCTGGTGGCGGTGGGTCCCCGGAGCCAGGTGACGGTGCCCGCGGGCGCCCGCGTGGTGGACGTGAAGGGCAAGACGATCATCCCGGGCCTGGTGGACGTGCACTGGCACGGCTCCATGGAGGACGACGGCATCCTGCCGGAGCAGAACTGGAAGCTGTTGTCCTCGCTCGCCTTCGGGGTGACGACGATCCACGATCCGTCCAACGACACGGGCGCCATCTTCGCCACGAGCGAGTTGGTGCGCTCGGGCGGCATGGTGGGGCCGCACGTGTTCTCCACGGGCACCATCCTCTACGGCGCTTCGGGAGCGTTCCGCGCGCCCATCGACACGCTGGAGGACGCGCGCAGCCACCTGCGGCGCATGAAGGCGGTGGGGGCCTTCAGCGTGAAGAGCTACAACCAGCCGCGGAGAGATCAGCGGCAGAAGGTGCTCCAGGCGGCGCGCGAGCTGGAGATGATGGTGGTGCCCGAGGGCGGCTCGCTCTACCACCACAACATGAGCATGGTGGTGGATGGGCACACGGGCGTGGAGCACTCGCTGCCGGTGGCCCAGGCCTACGAGGACGTGCGCCAGCTCTGGTCGGGCACCCAGGTGGGTTACACCCCCACGCTCATCGTGGCCTACGGCGGCATCATGGGGGAGAACTACTGGTACGCGAAGACGAAGGTGTGGGAGGACGAGCGGCTGCTCTCGTTCGTGCCCCGGCGCATCGTGGACGCGCGCAGCCGGCGGCGGGTGGACGCGCCCGACGAGGAGTACGGCCACGTCCACACGGCCGAGGTGGCCAAGGCGCTCAATGATCGGGGCGTGAGCGTGCAGCTCGGCGCGCACGGCCAGCGCGAGGGCCTGGGCGCGCACTGGGAGATGTGGATGTTCGCCCAGGGTGGCATGACGCCCATGCAGGTGCTGCGCGCGGCGACGCTCTCGGGCGCGCGCTACCTCGGACTGGACAAGGACCTCGGCTCGCTGAAGCCCGGCAAGCTCGCGGACCTGGTGGTGCTGGAGGCCAACCCGCTGGAGGATCTGCACCAGAGCCTGTCCATCCGCTACACCATGGTGGGCGGACGGCTCTATGACGCGAAGACGCTCGACGAGGTGGGTGCCTCACGCAAGCGCGAGCCCCTCTACTTCCAGCGCGAGGGGGAGGGCGCCTGGGGTCCGTCCTCGTCCTGGAGCACCCACCAGGACTGAGCCTGGCGCGAGCGGTGGGCGCGCCGGGCTGCTTCCCGGCGCGTCACCACACGGGGTTGACCTGGGTCTCGATGAAGGTGCCCAGCTCCTCGGCCAGGCGCTGGTGCTCCTCCGCGGTGGGGTGCCAGTCCTCGCCGTAGGGGTCGCTCTTGATGGGCTGATGGGCCATGTAGAAGACGACGTCGGGCTCTTCGAGATCCCAGACCATGTCCTCCACGTACTGCTGGATGCGCGTCCAGTATTTGCGGCCCGCGGGGTAGTTGTCATTCATCGTCGGACCGACGGTGCAGATGATCTTCGCGGAGGGGTAGGCCTTGCGCAGCTGCTGGACGAAGCCCTTGTAGGCCGCCTTGAAGAGGTCGGGGTCCGGGTCGATGGGTTCCTTGTTCGCATCGCGCGCGGTGAAGTCGCTGGCGCCCAGGTTGAGGATGATGACGTCGGGGATGTAGTTGCGGGTGTCCCAGACGGTCTCCTCTTTGTCGTCGTCGGGAAAGATGCGCTTGTAGCGCTTGGGGAAGGTGTCCTCGGTGGTGCCGTCGGGGTTGCGGTACACGCCTCGGTTGGACATGCACGTGGTGACGACCTGGGCGTTGAACCGGCGGCCGAGCAGCGCGCCATAGGCCTTGGAGTTGTTCTCGTTCTTGGAGTGGTAGCCGGTGTTGGGCTCGGTGTAGGTGGGTGCCATGATGCGCACCTCGTTGCCGTAGCCACAGGAGACGGTCTCGCCGATGATCTCGATGCGCCGCTCGGGGAAGGGAGGGGGATCCAACAGGACGCCCTGCACGCTGATGCCCCGGAACTGGATGGTGCCCGCGTAGGGCCCGGTGCGCTTGACGAACTCGATGGTGTGCTCGCCCCGTTTCAGTCCGCGGACGCCCTTGACCAACGCGCCATCATCCGACCGGGGGAGCTGGAGCACGGCGGTCTGCTTGCCGTCGACGAGGACATTGACGAAGTTGGTGTGCTTGTCGTCGCCCGAGCCCTCGTCCTTGAAGGCCACGTCCACGCCGGTGCAATCGCAGCGCAAGCGCACGGCCGTGCCGGGGTAGGCATACCGGGGGCCAGTGTCATCGCCATCGACGAACTGCATGCGCCCGATGAATTGCAGCTTCGGGTCCGTCGCGCCGTAGTCGTCCCACGCCTCGAACGGCTCGCAACTCACCAGGACGAGCGCCGCGAGCAGCACGGCCCCATGAAAGCGGTTCATTCCTCGTTCCTCCTCGGACGGTGGGTGGAGTATCGCCCCCAGCCTCTCCTCCTGTCGAAGGACGGGGAGCGGCGACAGATTCCCCTGGGGGTGGAGCACTCAATTCTGTCGATAAATGGCCTGAATCCTTGGAGAAGTGGTCTTCAGCGACGTCGGACGCTATAAATCGACAGAATTGAGCGAGGGCTCCCCACCGTGAGCTTCCAGGAATCCTTTTGGAAGGACCCCCTTCCGCTGCCTCGCGGGGTGGAGTTGCTCCGCCAGGACTCGCTCGTGGTGCCGCAGCGGGGACCAGGCGGCCAGGCGATCTATGACCTCGTGCAGGTGAGACTTCCGCAGGGTGGGGTTCCCGTCCTGATGGCGTATCGAGCGCCCCTGTTTCCGGTGGATGTTCCGCGCCTGCGCGAGCGCCTCCGAGGACTCGATGAGGAACTGAGGAGACGGGGATCAGCGGGGCGGGGGTTGCCACCGCCCCGCGTGCCGATGATCGCCACCGATGTGGCCAGCTCGGGTCTCATCGAGGCCTGTGAGCGTGAGGACGTCGCGCTCGTGGATCTGCGTGGCACGCTCGTGCTCAATTCCGGGAGCGCCTTCATCCGTATCCAGGGACGGGGGCGCTTCCAACGGACTCCGCGGGCTCCGGTGTTCCACGGCAAGGGGAGCCGCCTGATTCGAGTCCTCTTGAGTGAGCCGGGGCGGACCTGGAGCATTCGTCAAATGGAGGAGTTGACCCAGACGGGCTATGGCTATGCACAAGGAGTCATGACCCTCCTGGAACGGGACGGCTATCTGGAGCGTGCCTCCAGGAAGTCTGGCTTCCGGGTGAGGGATTCCGCGGGTCTGATCCGTGCATGGCTCGACAGGGGCAAGCGCACCGCGGCGGTGGTAGACGCCTTCAACGCTCCCTCCACGACCGCCGACTCGCTCCAGCGGGGACATTCCGCGCTGACCTCCCTGGGCATCAGGTCGGTCTTCACCCTGGCCAGCGGACTGCGGCCCGAGGAGCGCTTCGCCTCGGGACTGCCGCATGGCGTCTATTCGAGCGGGCCGGTGGACTCCCTCATCCAGGCGTTTGGTCTGCGCCGCATGACTCCGCACAACTTCTGGGTGATGCGCCCGGACGTCGCGGCCGACACGCAAGCGGGGGGGGTCTACTTCATGCCTCGCGGGCTGCCGCATGGCCCCGGAGTGGCACTGCCTCAGCTCATCGTCGACTTCCACTTCAGCGCGGGGCGAGGAAAGGAGCAGGCGGAGGTCTTGCAAGAGCGCTACCTCAAAGCGCTGCCGCTTCTGCCGGAGAGCCCTGCGTGATGGAAGAAGTGGAGCAGTTCGAGGCGGTCCTTCGGGAACTTGGGGAGTTGATGATCGATCTGGGAGATCTCGCCTCCTCGGTCGTGCTGATTGGAGGGCAGGTGCTCGCCCTGGAGTCGAGACGGCGAGGCCATTCTGGAGTCATCGCCGTCGAGATTGAGACAGGAGAAGAGGTCACCCGAGGGTTCACCTTCGAGCCCGATCTGCTCTTCGATCTGGATGGCACGGAGTTCATGGCGGGCCGGTTGCCGGAGATCCTGAAGGAACGGGGCTATGAACGCGCTCGGCAGTTCCGCTGGTCCAAGAAGCTGCGTGGTTCGTGGGTACAGCTCGATCTCTTTGCTCCCGAAGAGGTCGAACCGGACGATCTTCCCACTGCCATGACGCCTCTTCCGGACGCGCGGCTGGTCCTGCGACGGGCGCAGCCCATCACGTTGAACATCCAGGGCACACCTTTGAGGATCTCGATTCCGGACGCGGTGGGATTCCTCGCCATGAAGACGCGGGCCAAGCTGCAACTGCGTCCCGAGGGGAACAAGGACAGCTTCGACATCTTCGCCTACGTCAAGCTGGTGGGCGCCGATGCGGTCCTGGATGCATTGAATCAGGCGACCCCCGAGGGCGGGGAGATCCGCCGCAATCTCCTGGCGCTCTTCTATGACCGCTCGTCGCCTGGGGTTCAGGATGTCCTGTCCTACGCAGACACCCTGGAGCCCGAGCAGCGGGAGTTGTTGGCTCAGTCCGTCGTCGACCTGTTCGCGGCATTTTGAGGCGTCCGACCCGGGGAGCGGTTCGTCCAGTCGTTACCGCCTGCTCGATACATCCGCTTGAAGCGCTGAAGTAATGAGCGCGCGTGCCGACTCGAGAACGGCGAGCGCGCTCGCGTCGTCCGGCAGTGCTCGAGCCAGTGCCACGGCCCCAAGCGCGGCCGCGAGGACACCAGGCGCTTTGTCGTGGCTCCCGAGCTTCTCGCCGAGCGCGCGGACGACTTCCGCGAGTCCAGCCTCGAACGCCTGCCGAACCTTCTCGTCGCTGCGCCCCACCTCGGACGTGATCGCGGGAAGCGCGCAGCCCAACGCGGGGTTGCGTACATGCGCGAGACTGAGGTAGCGCGCGAGCACCTCGTCCAACGTCGCGTTCGCCGAGAGAAAGCGCCGTGCACTCGCCCCCAGCTCCTCGCGGAGAACGGTGCAAAGGAAGTCCTGCTTCGACTCGAAGTGGGTGTACAGCGCGGCACCGCTGAGCCCGACGCGGCGGGCAATGCCGTCGACACCAGCCCCTTGTACCCCTCGTTCCTTCACGTGGCGGCCGCCCTCGGCGATGAGGCGCTGCCTGACCTCTCCAGCGTGTTCTTTCGAATACCTCACGCGGCCAGCTTGACATCGAGCCCGGCGATTGGCAAACGACCTTTAACTTAACGGTCGTTCACCCATTGGCCCACCCACACACGCTGGAGGCTCGTCATGTCCACGCTCGTCACTGAAGAGACGGATGGATTTGTCCGGAAGATCGGCTTGAACCGCCCCGACAAGCGCAATGCGATGAACATCGCGCTCATCGAGCAGCTGTCCGCCGCGTTCGCGCGCGCCGAGGCCGACGAAGCGATTCGAGTGATGCTGCTGTTCGCGCACGGGTCGATGTTCACCGCGGGCCTGGACCTCATGGACGTCTTTCCGCGTCTCGGCGAAGCGGATTCGCTGTTCCGCTCGGCGGGGCTCGACCCCTGGGGAACCCACGGGCCGGTGCGTACCAAGCCGCTCATCGTCGCGGTGCATGGCAAGTGCCTCACGCTCGGGATCGAGCTGATGCTCGCCGGCGACATCACGATCGCCTCGGAAGACGCCACGTTCGAGCAGATTGAAATCGACCGCGGCATCTTCCCGTTCGGCGGAGGCACGGCGCGCTGGGTCC
Source organism: Cystobacter fuscus (assembly GCF_002305875.1). Taxonomy (NCBI): domain Bacteria; kingdom Pseudomonadati; phylum Myxococcota; class Myxococcia; order Myxococcales; family Archangiaceae; genus Cystobacter; species Cystobacter fuscus. Next base: position 136,048 of record NZ_CP022098.1, read on the forward strand.
AGACGACGGGCTGGGGAAACGCGATGCAATACCTCCTCACCGGTGATGCGCTGGATGCACGCGAGGCGCATCGCCTGGGCCTCGTTCAGCGTGTCGTGGCGCGCGACGCGCTCATGGACACGGCGATGGGCATTGCCGCCCGCGTTGCGTCGAAGGCTCCTCTCGCCATCAAGGCAACGCTCGAGAGCGCACGGACCGCGGTGCTCGACGGGGAGCGCGCCGCCGCCGCGAAGTTGCTGCCCGCCATCATGCAACTCGCCGCGACCCAGGATGCGCAGGAGGCCATCATGGCCTTCATGGAGCGACGCCCGGCGACCTTCCACGGTCGTTGACCGTTCCCCGTGACGCCGAGCGCGCCCGGCACCCGAGAAAAAAGAGGACACTCATGACTGTCATCACGGTCACCACCCCGGTAGGGCGCCTGTCCCAGGCGCAACGCCGGGTGCTTGCCGAGACACTGACGGATGCGGTGCTCGAACCGGAAGTCGGTCAGCTGGCTCCTGCTGCCCGCGTTGGCTTCCAGGTCCATTTCATCGAGCGGAGCCTCGACAACATCGCCATCGGCGGCAAGCTGCTCGCGGACTACTCGCCCGCGCCGGACGTCATGACGGTTGGCATCGTGGTGATGAACGCGGCCTGGCCGCCTGACGTGCGACGGCAGGTGATCGAGAACGTCCTGCGGTGTCTCGCCGACGCGTGCGGAATGCCGTCTCCTTCGCCGGCCTGGTGGGTTCAGTTCCAGGTCATCGACGAAGGGAGCTGGGGCTCTCGCGGGCGTGCGATGTCCATCCTCGACCTGCTCGAGACGGGCGTGTTCTCCCCCGAGCGGGCCGCGGAAATCCGGGCGGTGCTCGCACGAGCAGGAGTCCCCCGGCGATGAGGACGCTGCCCCGTGGCGAACGGACGACGCTCCTCGCATCGGACGGCTATTCGCTGACCGCTACACGATTTGGAGCGGGTTCTCCGCTCCGTGGCCACATCGTCGTGGCCGGCGCGACCGGTGTTCCGCAGACGTTCTACGCACGCTTCGCCGGGTACGTGGCGAGCCGTGGTTTCACCACGCTCACGTTCGACTATCGCGGCATCGGGCAGTCGAAGCCCGCGTCTCTCGACGACCCGGCCGTACCGGAGCTGCGAGAGCTGTGCATGCGCGTGCGTGCTCCGATCGCCGCGGCGAACGCCCTGGATGACGCCTGGGCGCCGCCGCGCTCGCGCGACGCGTTTCTCCTCAACGCCTATCGAAACACCCACGTCGACCGCATCGACATCGATCCGCACGACCTTGGACCGATCGGGCACATGGGCTACTTCCGGCGAAACGCGAGCCCACTGTGGGATCGCGTGCTCGACTGGTTCGCGGAGCGCCACATGGAAGGGTCATGGGATGCCCGACCCGTTCGCGGTGTACCAAGGCATCCGACCTGACGAAGCGGGGCTTGCGAGCCGCCGCTCCGAGGACGAGAGTGCGAGCCCTCCTCTTGCCGTTGGAGTCTCGCCGTGCCCGCCGCCCTGCCGCTCTCCGCCGCCCTGCTCTGTCTTCTCTCCGCGCCGCCCAAGGCCCCCGCCAAGGCGGCCCCCGCGCCTTCGGGCCCCTCCCCCCAGGTGGCCGAGCAGCTCATCGGCGCGGCGCTCACCGACGGCCATGCCTACGCGCGCCTCGCCGAGCTCACCGACGACATCGGCCAGCGGCTCTCCGGCTCGGAGGGCGCGGACGCCGCGGTGCGTTGGGCCAAACGTGGCTTCGAGGCGGACGGAGTGAAGGTCTGGCTCGAGCCCGTGAAGGTTCCCCACTGGGTGCGCGGCGAGGGCTCCGCGCGCGTGCTCGCCTCGGACACCCGGCGCGAGCAGAAGCTCGCCGTGCTGGCGCTGGGCGGCAGCGTGGCCACTCCCCCCGAGGGCCTCACCGCCGAAGTCATCGAGGTGCGCTCGCTCGAGGAGGTGGCCGCGCTCGGGGACAAGGTGAAGGGAAAGGTGGTCTTCTTCAACCACTCCATGGCGGAGACGAAGGACTATGGCCCCGCGGCCGGACTGCGCACCCGGGGCGCGTCGGTGGCGGCGAAGGCGGGGGCGGTGGGCATGCTCATCCGCTCGCTGGCCACCGCGTCGCTGCGCACGCCGCACACGGGCGCCCTGCGCTACGACGAGGGCGTGCCGGCCATTCCCGCCGCGGCGGTGTCGGTGGAGGACGGGGAGCTCCTGCACCGCCTGCTGGCCTCGGGCCCGGTGAAGGTGGAGCTGAAGCTGTCGTGCCAGACGCTGCCGGACGCGGACTCCTTCAACGTGGTGGCCGAGGTGAAGGGCCGCGAGAAGCCGCGCGAGGTGGTGCTGCTCGGCGCGCACCTGGACTCGTGGGACGTGGGCACGGGCGCGCACGATGACGGGGCCGGCGTGACGATGGTGATGGAGACGGCGCGGCTGCTCGCCCGGCTCAAGCCCGCGCCCCGGCGCACGGTGCGCGTGGTGCTCTTCATGAACGAGGAGAACGGGCTGCGCGGCGGCCGGGCCTATGCCGAGGCGCACGCGGCGGAGCTGGGCGAGCACGTGGCCGCGCTGGAGATGGACTCGGGGGGCGGCAGGCCCCTGGGCGTGGTGTTGCGCGCGGGCCCCGGTGGCGACGCGCTGGTGAAGCCCTGGCTGCGTCCGCTCGAGGCGCTGGGCGCGGGCGTGCTCCTGCCGGGCGAGGCGAGTGGCGCGGACATCTCGCCCCTGCTGCCGGCGCGGGTGCCCTTCGTGGGGGTGCGGGTGGACGCCAGCCGCTACTTCGACGTGCACCACTCGGAGGCGGACACGCTGGACAAGGTGGACCCGAAGGACCTCGCGCGGAGCACGGCGGCGCTCGCGTGGGTGAGCTACGTGCTGGCCGAGGTGCCCGGCGTGCTGCCCCGTCCCGAAGCCCCCGCGGCCCCCCTCCCATGAGCGATCATCCCGAGGCCGAGAATCAGCGGGGCTCGCGCCGGGGCCGGATCCACCCGGAGCGGCGCGAGCAGGTGCTGGAGGCGCTCGACGAGGTGCGTGCGCGGGCCCAGTCCGCCTGGCCCGAGGAGAAGAGTCCGCAGCTCTCGCAGGGCTGGGTGGATCGGCGCCGGCTGCTGTTGTTGGACCTGGTGCTGGGCGTGGGCGAGGAGCTGATGCGGGGCGACACGCTGGGCGCGCGCGAGCTGGCCGAGCGGCTGCATCCGGTGCTGGTGGCGGCGCAGGAGCTGGCGCCGGGCTATTCGCTGGGCAAGGCGGCGGACCTGGTGCTGGCGGCGCTGGAGGAGGGCGAGCCGGGACTGGAGGTGGATTGAAGTCCGCCCCGAGTTCACTATCCTCCCCGCTCCTGAGGAGGAAGCATGGCGAGACAGGAGGGTCGTCGGGCCGCGCGGGCGCGGGACTTCATGGCGCTGATGGATGGGCTGCGCATCATCGAGGACGAGGCGGCGGAACAGGCGTTGCTCGAGGAGCTCACGCGCGTCGACCGTCCCCTCATCCTCTCCTTCGTCAACGCGCACGCGGTGAACCTGGGGTGGGAGCAGCCGGGCATGTTGGACGGGCTGCTGCGCTCGGACGTGCTGCTGCGCGATGGCATCGGGGTGAAGCTGGGCCTGCGGGCCTTCCACCGGCGCTACGGGCTGAACATGAATGGCACGGACTTCATCCCGCGCCTCGCCCGGGCGTACGCGGGGCGGAGCGTGGCGCTGTTCGGCACGCGCTCGCCGTGGTTGGACAACGCGCGGCGCACGCTGGAGGGCTGGGGCCTGAAGGTGGTGGCCTGTCACGAGGGGTTTGATCCGCCGGAGACCTACTTGCGGCTCGCCGCCGAGTCCAAGCCGGACCTCATCCTCATGGCCATGGGCATGCCCAAGCAGGAGGAGATCTCCGTGAAGCTGCGCGAGGCCCTGTCGCACCCGGTGCTCATCGTCAACGGGGGCGCGGTGCTGGACTACATCGGGGGCAAGGTGCCGCGGGCGCCGCTCGTGATGCGTCAGACGGGCATGGAGTGGCTCTTCCGTCTGGCAGTGGAACCCCGGCGGTTGTTCCGCCGTTACGTGGTGGGCATTCCCGTCTATTTCACCCACGTGGCCGAGGTTCGCCTGTCATCGCTCCGGAAGTGATGAGCCAGACACCGGGGGGAGACCCGCGCGCGAGGTGGGAGTCTTTGACAGACACGGGAAGGACCCGGGGCGGGACAGCGTGGCGCGGCGGACGGAAGGGATGAACGGGAGGGCGAGCCCGGGCGCGTTGTGAGGGATTGGGAAGTCTGCGTTGTTGGAACGCTTCCCATGCCCTCCTCCACCGACACCGCTCGTCAGGCATTCCTGTCCCACCAGGTGTTCCTGCGCACCCGGTCCTTCAAGGCCCTGGATGGATTGAGAGCACTGGCCATCCTCGCCGTGGTCTTCTACCACGTGTCCGAATGGCGAGAGGGTTTCGTGGGCCGCTTCTATTTGAGCGTCTCGCTCTTCTTCGCCATCAGCGGCTTCCTCATCACCACGCTGCTGCTGCGCGAGCGCGACGCCACCGGAGGCATCGCGCTCACGAGGTTCTACGCCCGGCGCTCGCTGCGCATCTTTCCGCTCTATTACGCCGTGTGCACGCTCTACATCGTGCTCGTGGCCGGACTCGAGCAGGACGTGCGGGTGCGCGCCATGTTCTTCGACAACGTGCGCTACTACCTCACGTACACGTCGAACTGGTTCATCCCGCTGGGCGAGGGCCGCATCATCTTCTACTTCGCCTGGAGCATGGCCACCGAGGAGCAGTTCTACCTGCTGTGGCCGTGCGTGGTGCGCCACTTCAAGCGCCGCGGCGGCCCGGTGGTCTTCATGTCGGGCCTGCTCCTGGTGGGGTTGTTCGCCGACTGGGGCGTGCGCTCCGGCGTGCTCGACACCCGCTCGCTGTGGGTGCGCATGCTCGACAGCATCTCCATCTCCATCTGCATGGGGTGTCTGGCGGCGTACCTGACGCACTTCCCGCGCTCCTTCGAGTGGACGTGGAAGGTGCTCGGCCAGTGGTGGAGCGTCCCGGTGCTCGTCGTGCTGGCGGCCGTCGCCGTGCGCTACCGGGAGACGCCGCTGCTGGTGTCCTCGCTGCTGTTCACCGCCCTGGTGGTGTCCATGTGCATCCGGCCCCGCCACGTGCTGGCGCCACTCGTGGAGCACCCGGCCCTGCGCTACGTGGGCTCCATCACCTACGGCGTCTATTTGATGCACATGCTCTCGCTCCACCTCGTGCGCCGTCTGGTGCCGCACGACCTGGTGCCGTTCCCGCTGGTGCTGCACTACGTGCTGACGCTGGCCGTGAGCATCGGCCTGGCCACGTTGAGCTACCGCTATTTCGAGACGCCTTTTTTGAGGCTCAAGAATCGCTTCGACTGGCGCGGCGAGGCGTCCCCTTGTCCGGCGGCTCGGGCCCCGGTGGCGCCATCCGGGGTGGGTGCTCCGGTGAGCCCGGGGTAGGCGAGTTGGGGTAGGTTGCTCGCCGGGGGGGACATGGGTCCCTCGACGAGGAGCTCCATCATGACGACACCCGCTCGGCCACCCATCCTGCTGACGATGGCCGACTACTACGGCACGCTGGCGGCGGTGCGCAGCCTGGGCCGGCTCGGCATCCCCATCACCATCGCCGAGTCCAAGCTGCTCGCGCCCGCACGCTGGAGCCGCTACGTGACGCGGCGGGTGAGCTGCCCGAGCGTGGGGGACTCGGACGCCTTCATGGAGTGGCTGGTGCGCTTCGGCGAGCGCGAGCCCGGCCACGTGCTCTACCCCACGAGCGACGACATGGCGTGGCTGTTCGCCCTGCACCGCGAGGAGCTCGCGCGCCACTTCCTCATGTACCAGCCGGACGTGAGCGCCATCTACGGGCTGCTCAACAAGCAGCGGCTGCACGACCTGTGCGAGGGCGTGGGGCTGGACGTGCCGGACACCTGGTTCCCCGAGAACGAGGCCGCGGTGGAGCGCGTGGCGGCCCAGGCGCGCTTCCCGGTGCTGCTCAAGCCGCAGACGCAGATCCTCTTCGAGAGCCACGTGAAGGGCGCGCAGGTGGAGCGCGCGAGCGAGTTGTTGCCGCGCTACCGCGAGTTCCTCGAGCGCAACCAGTACGGGCGCAAGCTGCTCGCGTATGACTCGCGGGCCAACCGGCCCATGGTGCAGGCCTTCTACACGGAGGCGGCGCAGAACATCTTCAGCATGAGCGGCTTCGTGGACCGCACGGGCGAGCTGTTCGTGGCGCGCGGGTCGCTCAAGGTGTTGCAGCGGCCGCGCAAGCTGGGCATCGGCCTGTGCTTCGAGGAGGTGCCGGTGGACGAGGAGCTGGCGGAGAAGGTGCGCCGGCTGTGCAAGAAGCTCGGCTACTACGGCACGTTCGAGGTGGAGTTCATCCGCGTGGGCGGGCGGCAGTTGCTCATCGACTTCAACCCGCGCTTCTTCAGCCAGATGGGCTTCGACGTCGCGCGGGGCATGCCGCTGCCGCTGTTCGTCTACGAGGCGGCGGGTGGCAACGAGGAGCGGCTGGCCCAGGTGGCGCGCGAGGCGCTCGCGTGGAAGGGCACGGGCCAGTACATCTACTGCCACCGGGGCATCTTCGAGCTGCTCTTGCGCGCGCAGGGGCTGTCGGGCCGGCTGTCCGAGCAGGAGGTGCGGCAGTGGCGCGAGTGGTACGCGCGTCACAGCGAGCGCGCGGTGGACGCCGTCATCGACATCGGGGACTGGGTGCCGTGGGTGGTGGACGTGGCCATGCACCTGCGCTTCTACGCGCGCCACCCCAAGAGCTTCATCCGCACCATGGTGTTGGACAAGTAGGTCCTCCGGGTCCGCGGCGGTTACCGGGGTGCTTCCCTGGCCGCCGGGCCACCTGGGGAGGATGTTGCTTTGCCCATCCCGGGAGCGCGGGGCTTTCCTGTATGCTCCGCGTCATTTCCCGCCGCTGCCGCGCCGTCCTCCTCCGGGAGGGGGGCTCGGACGGCTCCTTCACGGAAAGCGCATGACCCTGTTCCGGTATCGCGAAGATCGCATCCCCGTCCTGCTGTTCCTGTGCGTGTTCGCACTGGACCTGACGGTGTACTTCCTGGCGAGCAACTGGTGGTTGCCCATCCTGTGGTTCGGCGCGCTCATCATCCCGAAGGGGTGGATCTGCTCGTGGAACCACAACCACCAGCACCTGCCGATGTTCCGCCACGCGCTGCCCAACCGTCTCCTGGAGGTGGTGTTCGGCTTCCAGACGGGAATCACCTCGCACGCCTGGTTCCTGCACCACGTGGTGGGCCACCACAAGAACTACCTGGACCAGCAGAAGGACGAGTCGCGCTGGAAGCGCGATGACGGGTCGACGATGGGCGAGGTGGAGTACTCGCTCAAGACGGCGCTCACGGCCTATCCGCGGGCCTTCCGCGTGGGCCTGGAGCAGCCCCAGCACCGCAAGGCGCTGCGCATCTTCGTGGGCATGGCCGCGCTGCAGGTGGCGCTGTTGGGCGTGCTCTTCTGGCACAACTGGTACAACGCGCTCTTCGTCTTCCTGCTGCCCATGGCGGTGTCGCTCTACGTGACGGTGTGGGCCACCTACTTCCACCACGTGGGCCTCGAGACGGACGACCACAACCAGGCCTCGTACAACATCCTCCACCGGGGCTACAACCTGATGACGGGCAACCTGGGCTACCACACCGCGCACCACTCGCGGCACGGCCTGCACTGGTCGAAGCTGCCCGAGCTGCACGCGCAGCTCGCGCGCGACATCCCCCCCCATCTCTACCGCCAGCCGGGCATCCCGTTCGTGTGGCGCGAGTCCGAGGCCAAGCTGGTGCTGAGCGACGAGCAGGTGGAAGCGCTCGCGGCCTCCGCCGTGTCGCCCGCGCCCAAGCGCGCCGCGGCCTGAGTCACCCGGGGAGGGGCCTCGCGAGGGGCCTCTCTCCCGCCGGGCGCGCGGCGGCCGCCTACCGCGCGAGCTTCAGGTCCAGCACGGACATGGACCAGGGCGGCAACACCAGTTGCACGCTGTTGCCCGACGTCAGGAAGGTCTGGTTCTCGGAGAAGCCCGCCGGCCCGCCCCGGTAGCCGAACACCCGCACGCTCTCGACGTTGCCGCACCCCTTGAACTCCACCTGGGTGGTGCGCGCCGTGTCCGCGTCCAGGTTGAGCGCGACGGAGACCAGGTGCTCGCCGCTGTCATCGCGCGAGGCGAACAGGGACGTCGTCCTGGCGTCCGCCGGCTTGTCGAAGCGCGAGGGCACGTAGTTGTCGAGGAAGTGCCCGCCCTGGCCATCGAAGTTGCGGAACGCGCGGAACGCCCAGAAGGCGGGGCTGTTGCGGGGCGGGTAGGTGAACATGAAGGCCGAGGTGATGCCCTGCTCGGCGAAGCGTCCGAGCGCCTCGGCCTGCGCGAGCCCGCCGCTCATGTGCGTGGTGGCGCCGAAGTTGTACTCCCCGATGGAGATGCCCCGCTTGGGGTAGTACTCGGAGATCCACCGCTTGAGGCGGGGGATGAGCTCGACGGTGTCGTCGATCCACGACTCGTCCCGGTAGGTGGGATCCCACAGCGCGCGCACCGAGCGGATGCGCCGCGCGGCGGTGTCGCGATCGGTGGCGCCGCGCTCGTCCATGCCCATGCCCTCGCCCTGGGGGTAGAAGTGGACGTCCACCACGTCGAGGATGCGGGTGCCCGACTGCTGCTCGTGCTCGCGCAGCTTCTTGAGGTACCAGGGCAGGAGCGGCAGGTTGCCGTGGGCCTTGATGTCCTTCTTGCCACCGCCGGGCGCCACGTCCGCCGCCGAGTGGAAGTAGTTCGTCCAGCCCCACTCGGCCGGGCCGGCGATGACGGCGTCGGGGTCGGCTTTGCGCACGGCGGAGCCGTAGGCGATGGTGCGCTCGAGCAGCTCGTCATAGGTGACGGGCTCCGGGTGCACGTCGCGGTGCGTGGTGTTCCAGAGCATCGGCTCGTTGTCGAGGATGTACATCTGGACGCTGCGCCCGCGCTTCTTGTCCTTCTCGCGCAGCGAGCGCACCCACTCGTGGATGAAGGAGGGAGGGGCCTCGACGCTCGTCTGGGTGGGCACGGGCGAGGGCAGGGCCTCGCCCGAGGACGTGAGCCCATTGCCGGCCTCGGGCACGTCCGGATCCATCTTCTGCTGGGGGCCGAAGAGCGAGCGGGGAAAGCTCGTGGAGGTGGCGTCCTTGGCCACCCAGCCGATGAGGGGCACGGTGAGGGCGGACTGGAGCCCGTGCTGGAGGTTGGCCTGGAGGAAGCTGTCGGCGGTGTAGTCGGGGCGGGTGCCGAGGACGACGTTGCGGAAGTACCAGTCGTTGGCCGTGTTCCAGACGTTGCCAAGCTTCCAGTTGTAGCGGGAGCTGGCATTGCCTCCCCAGCGGCGCGCGGTGGCGCCCAGCTCCCACTGGTGGGACTCCTTGAGCTCGCGCAGGTTGCTGAAGGCGATGCCGTAGATGAGCGGGCTGATGCGGTGGCCGGACGCGGTGCAGTCCACCACCACGCGCGAGCCCTTGGCGTTGCCGAAGCTCGAGCCCGGGCGGGCTCCGCCCCCCGTGCCGGTGGGAGCGGGCGCGGGAGTGGGAGCGGAATAGGAAGGAGGCGGACGGGGAGGGCTTGCCGCCTGGGCCACGGCGGGAGGGGCGGGAAGGGGCCGGGAGGGCAGCGGGGTGGCGCGGTCGGCGAGCCGCGCGAGGCCCAGCTGGCTGATCTCCACCCAGTCCGGTTCCACCGGCTTGTAGGCGCGCAGCACGAGCTGCGTGAAGGCCTCCTTGCGCGGGTTGAGCTCGCTCATGGGGATGAACACCTGCGTCCAATCCCCGTCGCGGGCGACGACGTGCGCGTCGGTCACGCGCACGCGACGGAAGAGCGTCTCGCCCTCGGAGTCCAGCCGCACCTCGAGGAAGTCCCCGAAGCGCTTGGGCGCGCGGTAGCGCAGCGTGAGGCCACCGTAGTCGGTCCCGAGCTCCTTCTTGGACAGGATCCACCCGCCCTGCTTGTGCAGGCGCAGCTTCGCGGGCGAGGCGCCCTCCAGCTCGTGCTCGGCCCACCCGCGATCCTCCCAGCCCGGGAGCAGGCCGTTGTCGTAGGCCAGGTCCATGGGCTCGACGACGGCGCCGGACGGGGACTCGCTGACCTGGAGCCCCTGGGAAGCGCTGGGGGTGTCCGCGGCGGGCGTCATGCCGCCGGGTGCGGTGAGGCCCAGTTGATCGATCTCCACCCAGTCCGAGCCCACCTGCTTGTAGGCGCGCAGCACGACGCCGCTGAACTCGACCCGCTGGGGGTTGAGCTGCTCGAGCGGGATGAAGAGCTGGACCTGGTCTCCGTCGCGGCGCGCCACGTGGCTCGCGTTCACCTTCACGCGGGGAAAGAGCGTCTCGCCCTCCGTCTCCAGCCGCACCTCGAGGAAATCGCCGAAGTCCGCGGGGGCACGGTAGCGCAGCGCGAGTCCTCCGAACTCCCCCTGGAGGCCCTTCTTGCGCAGCATCCAGCCGCCCATCTTGTCCATGCGCAGCCGGGCCGGGCCGGGGGGCTTGAGCTCCCGCTCGGACCAGCCCTCGTCGATCCATCCCTCCATCAGGTACCCCTGGCTCCAGAGGCTCTCGGTGATGGCGGGGATGTCATAGACGCCCGAGCCGGCACTGGCCTCCTGGGAGGAGGAGCCGCGCTTGCACGAGGCGAGCAGGGGCGCGCCCAGACAGACTCCGGACAGGAGGACGACGCGGGACCAGCGGCCGCGCCATGACGAGAAGACGGGTCGCATCACTCGCTGTCCACGTCCCGGCGCGGGAAGACGCGGGCGGGGATGCCCACGGCCACGCTGTCGGGCGGCACGTCCTGGAGCACCACCGCGTTGGCGCCGATGCGCGAGCGGGCCCCGATGGTGATGGGGCCGAGGATGCGCGCGCCGGCGCCCACCCACACATCGTCTTCGATGGTGGGGTAGCCATCATCCTTGGCGGTGCCCACGGTGTTGTTGCCGTAGAAGCGCACGCGGTTGCCAATCTTCGCGTCGCCGCCGATGACGGTGCCCAGGCTGTGGACGAAGTAGACGCCGGTGCCCAGCTGCACGTCCTTGCCAATCTCCACGCCGAGCAGCGCCGTCTGGGCCACGCGCAGCGCGTGGTTGCCCATGGGAATGCCCAGGCCCCGCGCCGCCTCGCGCAGCCGCTGCAGCGCGAGCACCCGGTAGCCGTCCGACGTGAGCACCATGGCGGCCACGGCCTTGGGGCCCGCGTGGCCGTGGTGCTCGGAGCGCGTTGCCTCCAGCGCGTCCTCCTGGAGCGCCTGGACGAGCCGCCGCACCTGACCGGGCCCGCCCGCGGAGAGGGCGAAGCGCGCCACGTGCCGCGCCGCCTGGCCCAGCGAGCCCGCCTCGGCGCGCGCCCCGCGCAGGTACTCCATGGCGTACGTCACCGAGGTGCCCATGAAGGCCAGCTTCGGGTAGCCCGCCTCGTCGGCCCGCCGCGCCGCGCCCATCACCGCCTCCGTCAGCGGACGCGTGGCCTCGGGCGCCACCACCGCGGCGGCGAGCAGCGGCCGGGCCAGTGGGTTCATCTCGAAGAGGAAGCGCCACGGGTCCACCTGCGGCACGTCCGGGTGCTTGTCCGCCACGCGCGAGTCGAACACCCCATAGCGGTGGGCGCGCTTGAGCCACTTCTCGTAGCTGGTGTGATCCGAGCCGTGCAGCACGTGCGCGGCGGCGCAGAACTCGAAGCGGCAGCCGGCCTTCTCCAGGCGCACGCCCAGCTCGATGTCCTCGGACTGGCCGAGGCTCTTGTCGAAGCCGCCCGCGGCCACGTAGTCCGCGCGCCGGAAGGACACGTTGCCGGTGAAGAGCTGCCAGCCGTGGGCGCGCCGCTTGGGGCCGCTCATGCTCGCGGCGATGCGGTTGTTGAGCCAGGCGTACCAGCGCTCGAACAGCGGCATGTCGGAGATGGCGGGGTCCGGGCGGATGCCGCCCAGCACCACGTTGCGCGAGCCCGGGGGATGGCGCGCGAGGTGCCGGGCGAGGAAGTCCTCGGCCACCTGCATGTCGTCATCGGTGATGAGGACGATGTCGCCCCGGGCCGCGAGCACACCCCGGTGGCGCGCGGCCGCCGCGCCGGCGTTGGCCTGTGTCTCCACCCGGAGGGTGTAGGGCAGCGAGAGCTTCTCCAGCACGGGCGCCACCGGCTCGCGCGAGCCATCGTCCACCACCACCACCTCGAAGTCCGAGGGCGGCAGCGTCTGGCGGGCGAAATGGTGGAGCAGGCGCTGGATGAGATCCGCGCGGTTGTAGGTGGCAACGACCACACTCAGCCGCGGGCGCGAGGCCTCGGGCCGAGGAGGAACAACGGCGCCAGGGGCGCCGGAAGCTGCGTTCATTTCTTCAGGGCTCCGGACGGGGGCTGGAGGGTAACGCTTCCGAGGAAGCGCTCCTTCCCAATCAGGTCCAGCGTCCGGCGGGCGGAGGTGTAATCCGAGGTGCCGAGCGTCACGCTCAAGAGCGCCTTCTCGGCCGCCAGCGCGATTTCCAGCCCCAGGGGGTTGGCGACGACGGAGTCGATGAGGACGACCACCCGGTCGCCCTGCTCCACGTACGCCCTCATCTCACTGACCACGTGCTGCGAGGCGCCCAGCTCCAGGCCCTCGGCGTCCAGGAAGTGCAGGGGCGTGCTGCTCTGCCGGCTGGCGACCTCGAGAATGGCCTGGACGGCCTGCAACCCCGAGCCCCCCGCGTGCGAGGGCACCACCACCAGCGAGGACCAGCGGTGACGCTGGTTGAGCATCGCCCAGAGCTGCAACAGCGTGCTCGACGGCACGCTGGGCGTGGGGGCATACTGCGGCTGCGCCGTCTCCGCCGCGGCCGTGGCCACCGTGCCATCGGCTTCCTGCTCTCGCTCCGGGCTGGGAGGCGGAGGCTGCGGCCGGCTCCCACGCACGACGGACAGCGGCTGCACCACGCGCCGCGTGTCAGGTGACGTGGGGCCTCCCGTGCGCGAGCCACCCTTCGTCTTCTTGTCGTGAGGCTCGAACATGGCCGGAACTATACTACCGCGTCCTGGGGCGGTTGGCACCCCCGAAGATGCCGGACCAATGCGCGGAGTGTCATATTTCCGTGGCCGCTTGGGCTTTCGGTGCGGTATCATACAAGATTTCCCGTTTGGGTGCGAGTTCCCCCAACTGGAACGAGTTCAGGCGTTTTCGCGGCATGGGGACTCGGCCAGGCACCCGTCAAGGTGGCCATCTTGCCCACGCAGGTGGCCGCCATGGCGATGAGGAGGGTGCCGAGCCAGCTGATGCTGCCCATGTCGCCGAAGCACTGGTTGGTATAGGCCACGATGACGGCCATGGCCACCAAAGCGCCGGCGCGCTGCATGGGTTCCCGGGCGCGGTGGTAGGTGCGCACCGTCAAGAAAACGGCCACGGAAATCCAGCCCCACAGGCCGCTGAAGCCCACCACCCCGCCGAAGGCGAGCATGCCCAGCACCGAGTTGTGCGGGTGGTAGCGGTAGTCGGCGAAGGCGTGGGAGATGTCCGGCAGGGGAATGATTTCGTCGAACTCGTGGCCCCACCCGCGGCCGAGCACGGGGTTGCTCTGCCAGGTGTGGATGACGTCGAGGTTCTCGATGTCGCGGTAGTCCATCTGCCCCTTCTCCAGGTTCTCTCCCTCCAGCACCGAGCGGAAGATGCCCACCGGCCCGAAGATGCCCGTGGGCGTCTGCCAGCCCACCGCCAGGTAGAAGGGGAAGAAGGGCAGCAGCACCAGCCCTATCCGGAGGAACTTCACCTTGAGCGGGCTGCGGGGCGTGATGAGGAAGGCGGCGATGAGCGAGAAGACGAAGCTCACGTAGCCCAGGCGCCGGTCGTTGTAGTGCATGCCCATGAAGATGACGGCGCTCACGATGACCATCCGCCAGAAGTGCTTGCGCGTGGGCTGCTCGAACCACGACATCATCACCGTCATGAGGCCCGCGACGTACAGCATCGAGTCCGAGTGCGTGGTGGCGTACTCGAAGTACAGGCCCCGCGGCCGGGCGATGGTCACGACGAAGAAGGCGCCCAGGAAGGCCTTGGTGCAGCAGCCCACCACGAGCATCCGGCCGATGGTGCGGAAGTCCTCGGGCCCGCGCAGCGCGACGTTGAAGAGCAGCACCAGGAGCGGCAGCGCCGCCATCTGGTGCCACTGCCACGTGGCCACGCGCGAGTTGCCCCCGTTGATGTAGATGCCGAACACCTGCAGCCAGAGGATGGTGGCGGGCAGCACCAGCAACCCGATGACGAGCGGCTTGGGCAGCGGCGTCGTGTACTCGTCGATGTTGATGCGGTTGGCGCGCCGGTAGGCATACAGCGCGAGGAAGCCCAGGGTGGCGATGTCCAGCAGGGGAAAGCCCAGGCCGGGCACGCCGATGACGTTGCTCAGGTTGATGAAGAGCAGCTTGCCGGGGAAGTACAGCGGGGACTTCCACTCACCGTCGTAGGGCACCTCCGGCACCAGGTCCACCGTGACGGCCATGACGAACAGGCCGAGCGTGAGCTTGCGCACCGGCTGCTGGCAGACCCACCACAGCGCGGCGGCGAGCACCATGGGCAGCACCGCCACCTTCGGCGCGAAGATGACGAGCCCCATCGTGGCCGCCACCAGCAGGGCCAGGAGCGACAGGAAGACGGGCGTGCGCGAGAGGAAGGCCTCCATCGTCACCGCCTCAGGTCTTGGGCGTCTCGCGCGTGGTGCGCACCCACTCGCCCTTCTTCTCCTCGGGGCGGGTCGTCAGCAGCCACAGCTTCCAGCCCACGTAGAAGGGCGCCCGCGCGAGCGCCAGCAGGCCGCGCGCGCCCATGCCGGACACCCACCAGCCGCGCATGACGTAGAGCACCAGGCTCACCGCCGCGAAGGCCGCCGCCCACACGGACCAGGCCAGGTGCCCCTGCACGAGCGACAGCGCCACCGAGGCCCCCGTGAGCGCGAGCGCCCCCAGCACCACCCACGTGAGCGGCAGCACGAGCAGGTCCATCGCCAGGTCCACGAGGACGCGGTCGCGCTTGCCGAGCCCCTCGGCGAGCAGCGGCAGTCCATACTGGCGCATCATCGCCATGCGGCCGCCTTCCCACCGGCGGCGCTGCGAGCGCGACGCCTTCTCCCCGGACACCATCTCCCCGAGCGCCTCGGCCTCCCATGCGTAGTGCACGCGCTCGCCCGCCTGGCCCAGGCGGATGCCGTACTCCAGGTCCTCCACGATGGAGAACGCCTCGTGGGGCACCCGGCGGATGATGGCGTGGGTGAAGCACATGCCGTTGCCGCGCAGGCCGCACGACACGCCCAGGCGCTCGCGGCCCAGCGAGCGCACCTTGTGGAAGAGCGCCATGGACACGGCCATGAGCTGCGTGCGCCACGAGGCCTCCGGGTTGAGCACGCCGTAGTGCGCCTGCACCGCGTGCGCTCCCGCTTCCAGCCGCAGCGCGAAGGCGTGCAGCAGGTTGGGCGTCACCTCCGTGTCCGCGTCCACCACCACCACCGCGTCGGCGAAGCCCTCTTCGAGGCTCTTGTCGAAGGCGAGCTGCAGGGCATAGCCCTTGCCGCGCAGCTCCTGGTTGTGCCGCACGAGCACCGTGGCGCCGGCCTCCCGCGCGCGCTCGGCCGTGGCGTCCGTGCAGTTGTCCGCCACCACGAGGATGCGCCGGAGCTGCTCCGGCCAGTCCAGCCGCGACAGGTTGGCCACCGTGCGCGCGATGCCCGCCTCCTCGTTGTGGGCGGGGATGATGATGTCGAACTTGAGCCGCGGGGCCATCCGGGGCGGCGCTGGTTTCTGCCCGGACAACAGCGTGAGCAGCAACAGGTACCCCGCGGCGGCGAGGACCGGCAGGGCCAGGACGAGGAGCGTCAGATCGAGCAACATCACGGGGCGGGGAACTCCAAAGAGGGCACGGGCGAGGCGCCGCGCTAGCGGGACTGACTCTCCAGGGGAAGGGTTTCCATCTCCGCCAGCACGGGCAGACCCAGCCCACGCTTGACCTGCCAGGACTGCAACAGCCGGCCGCTGAGCACGTCGCGGGCGATCGCCGCGAACACGCCCAGCATGAGCCCCGCGAGGATTCCACCCAGGGCGATCACCTTGGCGTTGGGCTTGATGGGGCTTCTGGGGAACTCGGCCGGGGTGAGCACGGTGTAGCGGTACTTGAAGTTCGCCCGGGCGATGTCGCGCTCGAGCCGGGCCGCGTCGATGCGCTTGCGCACCTGCTGCAGCGTGATGGTGCGCGCCTGCACGTCGTCCATCGCCGTGCGCACCTTGGGATTCTCCAGCATGCCCGGCAGGATGCCCATGAGCACCCGCTCCAGGCCGTACGGATCCGGCATGGGCTCGTCGGGGAAGGGCACCGAGCCGCCTCCCATGCGCGCGTACTCGCGCGCCATCTGATCCTCCTCGTTCTGCAGCACGTGCACCTGGGGCGAGCCGTTGGCCGCCAGCGCCGCCACGCTCTGCTCCAGCTCGATGATGGACGGGTGGTTCTCCCCGTACAGCCGGCTGTTGGCCTTCATCTGCGCGCGCATCTCCTCCAGGCGCCGGTTGTGCTTCTCCTCGGCGTCGGAGATGGCGCGCCGCTTGGCGCGGATGAGGAAGCGCATCTCCGCCATGCGCTCGTTCGTGTTGAAGCCTCCCACGCGCGGGTCTCCCACCGCGCGCCGGCGTTCGATCATGATCTGCGCGAAGATCTTGTCGAACTCGAGCACGGAGGTCTTGTAGTTCTCCAGCGCCGTCTTCTCGTAGCCCTCGAGGATCTCCAGCGCCTCGTCGATGGCGGCCATGTCCTCGCGCTGGCGCGACTCGAGGAAGTTCTTCTGCGCGGCGTCGGCGAGCTCGTAGGCGAGCTGGGGATCCGGCCACGTCACCGACAGGCTCACCCGGCCATCGTCCGTGTTCACGCTCAGCTGCTTCTCCAGCATGCCCACCATGGCGTCCAGCTTGATGTCCTCGGTGGGACGGCCGGAGAGCAGGTGCACCAGCGTGTCCTTGAGGCGCAAGAGCGGGGCGCGCGTGGCCTCCCAGCGGTCCAGCAGGTTCACCCGCTTGATGAGCGACACGATGTTCTCGCGCTTCATCACCGCGCGCGCCGTCGAGCGCGTCACCGAGTCGATTTCCCCCGGCGGTCGCACCGGGCTGGGGGCCTCGGGCTCCAGGGCGGCGATGCGCTCGGGGTTGACCAGCGCGGCGATGGTGGCGGTGCGCTTGGTCAGGAGGATGGACTCCGAGTAGAACGTTCGCGGCAGGAACTTGGCGAGCGCCAGTCCCAGCGCCGCCGTCACCACGAAGGTTCCCAGCGCCAGCAGCTTGTGGCGCAGCACGGCGTTCTTCACGTACCCGAAGTAGTCGTGCATCGCCTCCCAGTCGAAGAGCTGCGACTGGGCGCGCTCCTGCTCGGGGTGCTCTTCGTTCGAGGGCATATCGCTCATGCCTCCCTGCGAGGACGGGCCGACAGCACCCGCTCCAACTGGTGACGGAACTCCTCGGGCGTGAAGGGCTTGATGAGGTAGCCGCTCACCCCCGCCTCCTCCGCCTGGGCCCGATCCATCGTCTGCGTGCGCGCGGAGATCATCAACACCGGGATGTCCTGGAGCACCGGCGTGGAGCGGATGAACTCGCACACCTCGTAACCCGAGATATCCGGCAGCGTCAGGTCCAGGCACACCAGCATCGGGCGGTGCTCGGCGAGGAACTCCAGGGCGGCCTGTCCGCTGCCCGCCTCCAGCACCCGTGAGAAGCCCATCGACTGGAGCAGATCGCTCACCATCCGGCGGAACATGGGTGAGTCCTCGACGACGAGAACTGCTCCTTGCTGCTGCTCCATACGCGTCTCTCTGGCCTTTTCAGCCTTCCATCGACATCCAGACGACCAGGACGACGAAGATGTAGAAGAAGTTGTACGCCACGAACATCGCCACCGCGCGTTTTACGCCGCGCGCCGCGTTGGGCTCCCGCGCCGCCAGACTCGGTAGGACGAGCAGTGCGTACAACACGGACATCAACAAGAACTTCTTCATGGCCTGATGATCTCAAAGCCTACCACGGTCATAGCGCACGACCAATCCAACGCTCGTGAACCACTGGACAACCGGTGTGAACAACCCGGTATCGGGCTGGAACGACAGGACGGCATGGTGTCGCCAGCTGAATTGTCCCTTCGCTTGGATGAAGAGGTAGCGGGTGAGCGGCAGAGGCAGCAGCGCCTCCATTTCCGCCCGCACTTCCTGATCGTTCCGGTGCAGCCCAGAGGTAAGTGGATGGGCATAGCGGATGCCACCGGTCACCTTGGCATCCCGCCGGCCCTCCCATTTCAGATCCACGCCCAGCTCACCCCGCGGTACGAGTTGGGTAGTCAGCGGATCCATATACGGCAGGTACCGGGCGCGCAGCCGGGCCGCCACGGGCCAGTGATGGCCCAGGGGCACGGGGGCCTCGAGGGTGGTCTCCAGGGTGGGCATGGTCACGTTGTACGGTTCCACCTCCGCCCGACGTGAGTACACCCGGCCCAGCGCGATGCCCGGCGCGAAGCTCACATCCACCAGCGGGCTGAAGGCGTGTTTGATTCCCGGCGCCACCTGGAGGACGGAGTCCCGGTTGGCGGTGGAAAAGGACACATCCTGGCCGAGCACCAGCAGGGTGAGGTAGTCGCGGCGGGTGGCGCCGTAGTTGGCCTCCAGGCGCAGCTGGGGCAGGCGCTGCTGGGGATAGGCGGCCTCGCCGCGCTTGAGCGGACGCACCGGGTAATCCAACAAGCCGTTGACGAT
The DNA here is from genome assembly GCF_002305875.1 of Cystobacter fuscus. NCBI lineage: Bacteria > Pseudomonadati > Myxococcota > Myxococcia > Myxococcales > Archangiaceae > Cystobacter > Cystobacter fuscus. The sequence goes on from NZ_CP022098.1 coordinate 154,772, forward strand.
CCACCCGAGGGTGCCCGCCACCATCAGGCGCTTGACGCCGAACGAGCCCTGAAAGCCCGCCAGGGTCTCCGTGTAGACGTAGGAACTGCTCAGGAGGAATCCCGCGGACTCGCCGCGACCGACTGGCAGATCGCTGCCCCCGGCGCCCCGGAAGTCGCTGAGCGGGAAGGTGCCGAAGGTGGTGGTGTGGACGGCCACCAGCGAGAAGTCGCGGCGCAGCTTGTATTCCACCCACGCATAGGCCGACAGCAGGAACTCGAAGGTGGGGCGCAGGGGCACCTGGCGCAGGAAGAACTGCGGCTCGGCGACGAACTTCACCTCCAGCCGGTTGGTGTACAGCACGCTGTCCAGGCGCGGGGCGAGCAGCAGGTCCGACACCACCTCGCTGCTGGCCTGTTCGGTCAGCAGCTTCGTGCGGACGACGGAGTTCAGACTCACCTGGGTCTTGTATTTGACGGCCGGAACGGAGGCCACCAACAGCCAGCCGAGCGCCAGGGCGGGCAGCGCCATGCGTCTACTCCACCACCACCACGTCGCCCGTCTTCAGGCGGAAGGTGGCGGCACCGCCCTCGTTGCGGCTGAGGTTCTCCCAGGTGAAGCGGATGCGCACCGGCTCCTGGTAGCCGGACTCGCGGCGCAGCACGTAGATGGCGTCCTCGCGCGCGTAGTCGGTGAAGCCGCCAGCCTCGGAGATGGCCTGCAAGAGCCCCGCGCCCCACTCGAGCTTCTTCTGGCCCGCGTTGCGCACCTCGCCCAGCACCGACACCCGGATGAGCTGCGCCTCCTGCACCATGACGGTGACGACGGGGTTGGCCACCAGCTCCTTGAGCTTCTGCTCCACCGCGCGCGCGAGCGCCGCGGGCGTCTGCCCGGCGGCATCCACGTCGTTGATGAGCGGCAGGCTGATGCGGCCGTCGTCGCGCACGCGCGGCCGGCTGGAGATGCGATCCTGGTTCCACACGTTGACGTCGAGCAGGTCCCCGTTGCGGATGAGGTAGCTGTCGTCCTGCTGCGACGGCGGGGGCTCGCGGTAGTCATCCACCCAGACGAAGCGGCCGGGGTGGTAGCAGGCCGAGACGAACAGCAGCGCGGCCAGGGCGGCCAGACGCGGGAGGCGGGAACGGGCGGGACTGGGCGGAAGGGTCTTCATGCGACGCGCTCCTCCGGGAGGGGGGACTGCGCGGTGGGGGCGGACTCGCGGTGAGCCTTCACCCGGCGCACCAGCGCGAGCACCTCGTCCCGGCGCACCGCGCCGGTGACGAGGACGAGGGACACATAGATGGCGCCATCCACCACCAGCCGGGCGAGCCCGCGCGCCAGGTCGCGCGCGTCCAGCCCCACGCGGCCCAGCAGCAGATGGACGGCGGTGACGGCGGCGCACACCCCGAGCGTCTTGCCCAGCACGCCAAGCCCCCGGGCGTCGAAGGCGCGCGAGCCGATGGCGCTCACGAGGATGATCGTGACGACGACCTCGCAGAAGGCGAGCGACAGGGCGGTGGCGCTCGCGCCGCCCGCGGGCCCGAGCCGCTCGAGCAGCAGGGGGACGAGCAGCAGGTTGAGGGCGGGGTTCATCAGCGCGGCGAGGATGGAGGTGCGGGTGACCGTCCAGGTGCGGCCCGCGGCCATGAGCCAGCTTCCACACACCGTGGCCACGTAGGTGAGCACGAAGATGGGCGCGAGCAGCCGCAGCACCGGCGCGGCCGGCAGGTAGGCCTCGCCAATCATCAACCGCACCCACGTCTCCGCGCCCAGCGCGAGCGCCAGCGTCACCGGCACGGACACCACGACGATGCCCTCCAGGCCCCGGCGCAGGATGCGGGTGGACTCCTCGGGCGAGCTCGCCGCCGCGCGCGACATCATCGGCAGGAGCACCCAGCCGAGGATGGGCGAGAGCAGCATCGTCATGCCGGCGATGCCCCACACGGCGCCGTAGTAGCCCACCTCCGTCTTGTTGGCCACGAGGCCCAGCAGGCTCACGTCCACGCGGCCATTGGTGGCCAGCGCCGCGTCGTTGAGGAAGAAGGGCAGGGCGGCCAGCAGCGCCGCCAGGGTGGAGCGCACGTCCAGCCGCAGCTTCAGCCCCGCGTGCGCGCGCGTGAGCTGGAAGAGGTAGACGGCCTTGAAGATTTCCGCGCCGATGAAGGGCGCGGCGAGCCAGGGCAGGGGCAGCCTCAAGAGCAGCACCAGCACCAGCCCGCCTCCCCAGATGCACTTCATGGCGACGTGCGCCACCGACAGCCCGTCCACCCGCTCGCGCGCGTGCAACACCGCGGCGAGGATGGCGTTGAGCCGGTAGAAGAACTGGTAGCCGCCGAGCAGCAGGGCCAGGCGCTGCACCTCGGGCGGCTCGCCGCTCGCGCGCATCACCCACCACATGGCCCCCGTCAGCCCCAGCGCGATCCCCACCTGCAAGAGCAGCGTGCCGCCGAAGAACTCACTGGCGTGCTCGGGCCGGACGGACACCTCCTTGCGGATGTAGACATCCAGCCCCAACGCGCTGAGCACGAAGAACGCCCCGGAGAAGCCGTCCGCCCAGTTGTAACGGCCAAAACCCTCGGGCCCCAGGTAGCGCGGCAACACCATGCGCATCACCAGCGCGATGCCATACGTCACCAGCAGCGAGCCGCCCAGCTTCAGGGCGTTGCGCAGGGAGGTATGGGCATCCACCTGGGGAGGGACGGGCTCGGCCCCGGTGGGTGCCGCGCTCGTGGGAGGCATGTCGATGACGGATTCCTCGATGAGAAAGTCCGTGCAGTGAACGACAGCAGTGCCCCCTCGTCAAACTAACGGCTACAGGTCTGTAGGGCCGGCGGGCGGGCCCGGGCTCGCTTCGACCGGGGCGGGTGGGCGGACTCGCCGCGCCCTGTTTCCCTCGGGAGCGCGCCTCTTTCCGGGCCGGGGGAGCGCGTGTCGAGGCTCCCTCGCGGCCTGGCGGACGCTAGCTCGCGCCGCTGCCGGTGATGACCACCGGCACCGTCTTGAGGATGAGGTTGATGTCGTTCTTGAGGCTCCAATGATCGATGTACTGCATGTCCAGGTACATCCAGTTCTCGAAGGAGATCTGGTTGCGGCCGGACACCTGCCAGATGCAGGTGAGGCCCGGGCGCACCGACAGACGGCGGCGCTGCCAGGCGGCGTACTTGGCCACTTCCTTGGGGATGGGCGGACGCGGTCCCACCACGCTCATCTCGCCGCGCAGCACGTTGATGAGCTGTGGCAGCTCGTCGATGGAGTACTTGCGGATGAAGCGGCCCACCGGGGTGATGCGCGGGTCGTTCTTCATCTTGAAGACGGGGCCCGTCTGCTCGTTGAGCGCCTCCAGCTTGGCCTTGAGCTCCTCGGCGTTGACCACCATGGAGCGGAACTTGAGCATCCCGAAGCTCCTGCCGTGCAGCCCCACGCGCTCCTGCTTGAAGAAGATGGGGCCGCGGCTGGTGAGCTTCACCGCCAGCGCCACCAGGATGAGCAGCGGCGAGAGCACCAGCAGCGCCGCCGCGGAGCTCACGATGTCGAACAGCCGCTTGAGCGCCATCTGGTGCGGCAGGAAGGCGTGGGTGACGAAGTGCAGGTAGCCGTCGGAGATGGCGTTGTCATCCACCGGCCGCGCCCGGTCGAAGCGCATCTGGTAGGCCGGCAGCGCGAACGGGATGCCGAACTTCTCACACACCTTCACCGCCGCCTGCATCTCCGTGTGGTTCTTCACGATGTTGCCGGAGATGTAGACCTCGTTCACCGGCACCGTGCTCAGCACGCCCTCCAGGTCCTTCGTCGTGCCCAGCACGGGCGCCGGAGTCTCCACCGACGACTCGCCGCTGAACTTCAGGTAGCCGACCACCTTGCGGCGGTGCTTGTGGCGGAGATCCTCTCCGGTGAGCCGACCCATGGCGCCCACGCCCAGGATGAGCACCTCGTCCAACGGATCCTCGCGCACCGACAGCCGCCGGAAGACCAACAGGCGCAGCAGCGCCACCGAGGGCCACAAGAGCGGCGGAAACAGGCTGAGCGCGACGATCCACGACTCGGTGCCCATCAGCAGCCGGGTGAGGAAGAGCACCACCGTGACGGCCAGCACCTGGATGGAGATGAGCGCGAGATCGTCCAGGCGCTCGCGTTCCGCGAAGCGCGCGTCATACAGGCACAGCGCCGTGCCCACCACCAACCAGGAGACGACGCCCACGCCAATCAGTACCCACACGTCCGTGCGCTCCAGGCGCAGGTCATGCCCCATGAGCGTCGTGGCGGTGAGCAGCGCCGTCACCACGAGCACCACGTCCGTCACCATGTTCAGCTTGGCGGCGAAACCGGGGGCGAGGCGCGAGGGGGCAACGGTGGCCGGAGGCGGGGGCACCACCGAGAGCGGCACCGGAGCGTTGGGCGCGCTGCCCGACCCGGGCGCGAACGGATCCACCGCGGAAGCCATCACATTGGAACGAGCGTCCGCTCCCGCGGGCTCGCCGGTGGTGTGTGGCTCGCTGGAGGGGGCTCCGACTGGTGAGGCGGGTCGCATTGCTGAGCCTGTCATGAATTGGGATCGAGGCGGCCTGATGATAGAGGATCGCACCGTCCGCCAGAAGCGGGGATCACCCCGTCTGTTCAGATACGGCGGGCTCCAAGATTTCTTCTGTCGACAGGGTAAGAGGTCGGGCGGAAAGTCGTCAACTCTATCTGAACTCATCCGCTCCCACTGAAGTCGGCACCGGGGCAGGCGAGCATTCGAGCCCATTCCACCCCTCTGGAGGAACCGCTGGGGCGGCTCCGACGGATGGGACGTGATGGGTTCCAAGCATGTCCATGGGCGAGGCCCGCGCCCGCGCACGTACATGCGCATGCACATGCGGGGGAGGTGGTCATCCGTCGGGGGAAGTCGTCAGGGGGAGGTGCGGCCGGGAATCACTGGCATTTCCGAGGTTCCTTGTCAGCGATTGGAATCGTGTAGCCTCGCCGGCCCACACCCACGCGGTCCGCGCGGCGCGCGGGCCGGGGAGAAACACCATGCGCGCGTTGCAGCTCGAGCGGTTGGAGGGTCCCGAGGGATTGAAGCTGGTGGAGCTGCCCGAGCCCGAGGCGGGAGATCAGGTGCTCATCGACGTGGTGGCGGCGGGGGTGAGCTTTCCGGATCTGCTGCTGTCGCGAGGCCAATACCAGATGAAGCCCGCGCTGCCCTTCGTGCCCGGGGTGGAGGTGGCGGGGGTGGTGCGCAGCGCTCCGCCGGGGGCGTCGGTGAAGGTGGGAGAGCGGGTGATGGCCTTCACGATGCTGGGGGGCTGGGCGGACGTGGCGGCGGCGGCCCCCTCGCTGACGTTTCCGATTCCCGAGGGGTGGAGCTTCGAGGCGGCGGCGGGGACGGTGATGAACTACCACACGGCGCACTTCGCGCTGCACCGCCGGGGCCGGCTCGAGGAGGGAGAGACGGTGCTGGTGCTCGGCGCGGCGGGCGGGGTGGGCACGGCGAGCCTCCAGGTGGCGCGGGGCGCGGGAGCGCGGGTGCTCGCGGTGGTGAGCAGCGAGGAGAAGGCGGAAGTGGCGCGCAGCGCGGGCGCGGACCGGGCCTTCCTCTCCACCCAGGATTGGGTGGCCCAGGTGAAGGAGGCGACAGGGGGGCGGGGCGTGGACGTGGTGGTGGACCCCGTGGGCGGGGACATGTTCGACCTGAGCCTCAAGTGCCTGGCGCCCGAGGGCCGGCTCCTGGTGGTGGGCTTCGCGGGCGGGCGCATCCCCGAGGTGAAGGTGAACCGGCTGCTGCTCAAGAACGTGGACGTGGTGGGCGTGGCCTGGGGCGGCTTCCTCGTGCAGGAGCCCGGCATCTCGGCGGACATCGCCAAGGCGCTGGCGGTGCTCGCGGAGAAGGGCTTCGTGGAGCCCGTGGTGGGCCAGGTGCTCCCCCTGGAGCAGGCGGCCCAGGGCCTGCGCGAGCTGGAAGCGCGCAAGGCCACGGGCAAGGTGGTGCTGCGGCTGCGCGAGGCGTGAGGCCCTCCGCGCCCGTGTGACTTCGTGCGTTATCTCCCACGGCACCTTCTCGTGGGTACTCCGGGGCTCGGGGGCGCGGGTAGCATGAGGGCCCTCCTTCCGCAGCGAGGTGCACCGATGCTCACCGGACGCATGATGGACTTCCCGCTCACGCTGACCCACTTCCTCGAGCGGGCCCGGACCTACTTCGGCTCCTCGGAGATCGTCAGCCGGCGGCCCGACAAGTCGCTCCAGCGCTCCACCTACGCCGACTTCTGCCGGCGCGCGGCCCGGCTCGCCCATGCCCTCACCCGGCTGGGCGTGAAGCCGGGGGACCGGGTGGCCTCGCTGTGCTGGAACCACCAGCAGCACCTGGAGCTCTACTTCGCCGTCCCCTCCATGGGCGCGGTCCTCCACACCCTCAACCTGCGTCTGCACCCCAACGACCTGGCCTATATCGCCCGGCACGCCGAGGATCGCGTGCTCGTCGTGGACCGCTCGCTCCTGCCACTGCTCGAGAAGTTCATCGCCACGGTGCCCAGTGTCCAGCACGTCGTCGTCATCGCGGACGATGGTCCCGTGCCCGAGGGTCGGCTCGACTACGAGGCGCTGCTCGCGGCCGAGCCGGACTCCTTCGCCTTCCCTCCGCTCGAGGAGCGCTCCGCGGCGATGCTCTGTTACACCTCGGGCACCACCGGCCACCCCAAGGGCGTGCTCTACTCGCACCGCTCCATCGTGCTGCACTCGCTCGCCGAGTGCATGAGCGACACCATCGGCGTGGGCGAGGCGGACACCCTGCTCCCCGTGGTGCCCATGTTCCACGCCGCCGCCTGGGGCCTGCCCTTCAGCTCCTTCTTCACGGGCGCGAAGCTCGTCTTCCCGGGTCCGCACCTGGATCCCACGTCCCTGTTGGACCTCATGGCCCAGGAGCGCGTCACGCTCGCCGCGGGCGTGCCCACCATCTGGCTGGGCATCCTCGCGCTGTTGGATCAGGAGCCCAAGCGCTGGGACTTGCGCTCCATCCGCTCGATGCTGATTGGCGGCGCGGCGGCGCCCCCGGCGATGATCGAGGGCTTCCTCCACCGCCATGGCCTCGTCGTCACGCATGCCTGGGGCATGACGGAGCTCAATCCCGTGGGGACGCTTGCCCGGCCGCGCCGCCAGCACGAGCAGCGTCCCCAGGCCGAGCGGCTCGCCCTGCGCGCCACCCAGGGTTACGCGGTGCCCTTCGTGGAGCTGCGCCATGTGAGTGATTCGGGGCAGGTGCTGCCCTGGGATGGCACCACCATGGGCGAGCTGGAGGCGCGCGGTCCCTGGGTGGCCTCCTCGTACTACGGCGACGAGGGCGCGGACCGGTTCACCGCGGATGGCTGGTTCAAGACGGGCGATGTCGTCACCATCGACGCCGAGGGCTACGTGCGCATCACGGATCGCTCCAAGGACGTCATCAAGTCCGGTGGCGAGTGGATCAGCTCGGTGGCGTTGGAGAACGCCCTCATGGCGCACCCGGCGGTGCTCGAGGCGGCGGTGTTCGCCGCGCGCCACCCCAAGTGGGACGAGCGGCCGCTCGCCGCGGTGGTGCTCAAGCCCGGCCAGTCGGCCACGAGGGAGCAGCTCATCGCCCACCTGGAGCCGCACTTCGCCAGATGGTGGCTGCCGGAGGACTACGTCTTCCTGCCGCAGATTCCCCGCACCTCCACCGGCAAGTTCCTCAAGACGAAGCTGCGCGAGGACCTGGGCGACTACCTGCTCAAGGCGTCACAGGGAGGGAGTTGAAGCGGCGGACCTGGAGGGCGCCTCAGTCCTTCGTGGCCTCCATCCACTTGTCCGCGCACCGGCCGGCGAACTCGGCGCTCACCACGTCTCCCTTCACCTGGTAGCGCCCGCGCCACTGCCGGTCCCTCACCTTCCGCACGTACTCCAACAGCCGGTCCACGTCGCTCTCGTCGTTGTACAGGCCCACGCTCGCGCGCACCGCGCCCGTGGGCACCTCCCCGCCCGCCGCCTTCGCCCGCGCCGCGAGCAGCTTGTCCATGTACAGGTGCGAGCAGAAGCGTCCGTTGCGCACCGCGATCGCTCCCTCCTCGGACAGCACCGCCGCCGCCAGCAGGTCCGACACCCCGTCCACGTTGAAGGTCGCCACCCCCAGGCGCTTGTGCGCGTCCGGCGGCCCGTAGAGCGTGATGCCCTCCAGCTCTCGCAACCCCCGGAGCATGCGCTCCATCAATCGCACCTCGTGCTCCCGCACCTCCTCCATCCCAATGGCTTGCAGGAACGCGAGCGCCCGCGCCATCCCCACCACCCCCGCGATGTTGGGCGTTCCTCCATGATGCCGGTCCGGCGCGGGAAGGTACTCGGCGCCGCTCGCCGTCACCCGCGAGGCCGTGCCTCCCCCCGGAATGTACGGCGGTACCTCGCTCATCAGCGCGCGCGGTCCATACAGGAAGCCCGCCCCGAATGGCGCATAGGCCTTGTGCCCCGCCCCCGCCAGGAAGTCGATGTGCTCGGGGTGGTCCAGGTCCTTCACGTCGATGGGCATGCGCGCGAGCGCCTGGGCCGCGTCCACCAGCACCAGCGCCCCGTGCTCGTGCGCCAGGCGCGCCACCCGGCGCAGGTCCGGCATCACCCCGGTGACGTTCGAGCCCGCCGTCACCGCCACCAGCTTCACCCGGTTGCCGCGCAGCAGCTCCTCCAGGTGCCCCAGGTCCAGCTCGCCCTCGTCCGTCACCCGCGCGCGCAGCGTGGGGCCCCGCCGGCGATGGGGCAGCTCGTTGGAGTGGTGCTCCATCTCCGTGGTGATGACCTGGCCCGGCCGCTCCGCCAGCACGTGCGCGCACAGGTCGATCGCCTGCGTGGTGTTGCCCGTGAAGCAGATGGTGCCCCGCTGCAACTCGGCGCCCACGTGGCGCGCGATGATGCCGTAGCACTCCTCGAAGCGCTCGGTGGCCTTGCGCGACAGGTGGTGCGTGCCCCGGTGGATGTTGGCGTACTCGCGCGCCACGAACTCGGTATACGCCCCGAGCACCGACGAGGGCGCGTGGGTGCTCGCCGCGTGATCCATGTACACCAGCGGCCTCTCCCCCTCGCCCAGCACCGGCACGCAGCGCGCCACGATGGCGAACTCGCGCCGCACCTCGTCCCAGCCGAGCTTCTTCCCCGGCGGGGGACGCACCCCAGGGCCCCTGGTGATGGGCAGGCCCAGCCGCCGCCAGCGCTCGAAGCCACCCGCCAGGCTGCGCACCCGCGTGTAGCCCATCTTCAGCAGCACGTCCGCCGCCAGCGCCGAGCGGTTGCCCCCACCGCAGTAGACGACCACCGGCGTGTCGCGCCGCGCCACGTGCTCCTGCACCCGCAGCTCCAGCAGGCCCCGCGGCAGGTGCACCGCGCCCTCCAGCGCTCCCCCCGCCGTCTCCTCCGCTTCGCGCACGTCCAGCAGGACCATCTCCTGGCGGGACGTGCCGTGGTGCAGTTCCTCGGCGGCGATCTCCGGCACGCGGCCGAGCGCGTCCTTGACGAGATCTTCGAGTGTCCAGGGCTGTGTCATCGGTGTCTCCCAGTGGGGCCCTCGAGGGTGGTCCGCTCCCGCGGAAGAGGGCGTCGGGGTGGGTTCCTGATACCACGTGGGAGGCGCGGCGCGAGGCCGATGGCTCAGAAGCTCAGGCCCACGCCGGCGAACGGACCGCCCATTCCATCCCTGTGGACGACGCGGTCCACCAGCCCGCGATCATCCAGGTACAGCCCCCGCCAGCCCCCTCGCACGGTGAGCGCGCCCAGGTGCAGCGCGAGGCCCATTTGTCCGTCCACCTGCAGGTGCGGCAGGGGCACCCATTGGATCCGCCCCTCCAGATCCAGGGCGCCCAGGAGGCAGCGCTCGAAGGACAGCGCCAGGCTCGGCCCCACGAAGGTGGCGTCCGGCGCGCGCACCGCCGCCAGGCCCGTTTCGATGCGCAGCCGGCCCCGGTGGCTCACGGCCGCGGCGTACGTCACGTGGGCGTCCGCCAGATACAGCCGGTCCCTTCCGTCCGAGCCGCCCTCCGCCTTCAATGACAGCCCTCCCAGCCGCGTGGCGATGCCCCAGCGCTCCTCCTCCAGCCCGAAGTTCAGGCCCAGCGCGTGGCCCTGCTTCGCGGACTGGGCCTCCACTCCCATCCGCACCAGGTGGGTGGAGGACTCCTCCCCGGGTTGCTCCGGGCGGTGCGCCGGGTAGTCGCGGTGCTGACGATAGGCGGCGATGAACGTGGCCCCGGGCACCCACCCGGCCCTCGGGACGAGCAGCCCCCGCCGGGGACGGGTCGCCGGGGGCTCGGCCCGGGGCGCTGGTGCCGGCCTCTCCGGCTCCGTCCGCACGGGCGAGGCGTCATGGGTGCGCGGGCTCCGGGTCTCCGAGGCGCGGGCGTCCTCCGGGGTGGAGGCGCTCGCCCCGCCGAAGCGCGCCTCGGCGAGCGGGGCGGTGAAGAAGCATCCCGCCGCGAGCGCGGCGCACCACGTGGGTCTGGACGACGGCATGGGCGGACCTCCGAGCCCGCGCATCTCACCACGCCCCCGGTGCCCCTCGTTGCCTCCGGATGACGCGATGTCCCACTCATGAACACCGCGCCGCGGACAACGTTCGCGGGGAGGCACATGAGATGCTCCGCGGTGAGGTGACCCGATGTTGTTCTTCGACCTGGAGGCCTATGCCCCTCCGGACGACCGCACCGCGAGTCGTAGCTCGCTCATCGTGAACCCCGCGCGGCCGGGGCATGTGTTGTTGGGGGGTGCTTTCTACAGCAAGCGTTTCGCGGACCCCATCCCCGAGGCGCCGCGCATCGACGGGTTGTGGCTGTGGCACTTCGGCTCCGAGGCGGCGCTGCTCGGCGCCATCCAGCGGCGCTTCGAGGAGGAGTGGGAGCGGCAGCGCGCGGAGAACGCGCGCATCCTGGGCAAGCCCGCGGTGGACCTGGTCGTCTGTGGCGCGGGCATCACCAAGTTCGACCTGCCCGCCCTCTACTGCCGCTCGCTCCTGCACGACACCGCCCGCGCGGCCGACTGGTTCGAGCTCTTCTTCAAGGCGCGGCCCATCGACCTCGCCCACGAGGCGAGCTTCCTGTTTCCCGAGGAGCCCGTGCTCTATCCCAAGACGACGCGGGAGATGGCCGGGCGCCTGGGTCTGCGCGAGCGCAAGGGTTCGAGCAAGGGCGTGTGGGAGAGCTACGAGCGTGGTGACCATGGCGCCATCGAGCAGCGCACCGTGGAGGAGCTGCGGCTGGTGCTGGAGTTGTACGCGCGCCTGCAGAGGCGGGTGGTCGGCGCCGCTCGTCCATGAGCGCGCCCGGGGTGAGCGGGGAGCCCCCCTCGCCTGCCGGTGGTGCTCCGTGAGAGCATGGGGGGCGTGCGGGGGCTCTCCGAGGAGTGGCCATGACGATTCGCGCCAGGATCCTGCTGGTCGCGGGGGTGGCGGTCACGCTGGTGTGCCTCATGGCCCTGCTCCTGTATTCCGGGGCGCGCCGGGGCCAGCGGTTGCGGCAGCAGTTGGTGTCCATCCAGAAGCAGATCGACAGCCTCGAGCGGCTGCATTCGTTCGCCTGGCCCTTTCTCAACCAGCTCGCCCAGGCGCGGCAGGGCCAGGAGGACACCGGGCCGGTGCTCCGGGACATGACGGCCCTGGTGGAGGCGGCATCGGCGCGGCTCCTGGAAGGTCAGACCCTGGAGCTCAAGGGGCGCGTGCTGGCCGGCGTGGACTGGTCGGAGGTGGTGGCGGAGCAGCAGGAGCAGCAGGCTCAGCAGGAGATCCGACAGCTGTTGCTGGACTGGGCGGCCCTGGCGGAGCGGCGCGTGCGTGAGTTGCCCGCCTCCGTGCCCCTGGAGCCCCAGGTGGAGTGGTTGCTGTACTCGGAGTTCGAGCAGACGGTGGGCCGGCGCATCGTGGAGGCACAGAACAAGGAGCGCACCGAGGCGGCGTCTCTCGGGGCGCTGCTGGACGACCACGTGTGGCAGGCCCGGTGGGTGGCGGTGTTCGTGCCCACCTTCGGCCTGCTGCTCATGGGGCTCGTCACCGCCGCCATCCTGGCTCCCTTTCGCCGCGCGCTGCGCGAGCTCACCGACGTGGCGCGGCGCATCGGCCAGGGGGACTTCGACATCGACGTGACCCCCGCCGCCGTGCCCCCGGACGAGCTGGGCATGCTCTCGCACGCCATCGGCCGCATGGCCCGCGAGTTGCGTGAGTCCCTGGAGGAGAAGCAGCGGATGATCCGCGCCGAGGCCGAGTCCTCCGAGCGCGAGGCCCTGCGCTACCAGGCCCTGTTGGAGGACACCGTGCGCGCGCGCACCGCGGAGCTCGCCGAGGCCAACACCCGCCTGCGCGAGAGCCTCCAGGAGCTGCAAGCCACCCAGGAGCAGCTCCTGTCCGCCGACCGGCTCGCCTCCGTGGGCCGGCTCGCCGCGGGCGTGGGCCATGAAATCAACAACCCGCTCGCCTTCATCCTCAGCAACCTGCGCTATGCGCACCAGGAGCTGACCGAGCTGAGCGGCGCGCCGAGCGAGGAGCTGCGCCAGGAGCTGGTCTCCGCGCTCGCCGAGGCGAGCGAGGGCGCCGAGCGCGTGCGCCTCATCGTGCAGGACCTGAAGACGCTCGCGCGGCCGGACGACGTGGCACTCGGGCCGGTGAACGTGGCGGAGGTGGTGCGCAGCGCGGTGAAGATGGCGCGGCACGAGACGCGCGACCGGGCGCTCCTGGTGGAGGAGTGCGATGGGGTCCCCCCGGTGCACGCCAACGCCGCGCGCCTGGGCCAGGTATTCCTCAACCTGCTCATCAACGCGGCGCACGCCATCGCGCCGGGGCGGGTGCGGGAGAATGAAATCCGCGTGGTGGCGCGCGTGTCCGGTCCCGGCCACGTCACCGTGGAGGTGCGCGACACGGGGGTCGGCATTCCCCCCGAGCACCTGCGGCGCATCTTCGATCCGTTCTTCACCACCAAGCCGGTGGGCGTGGGCACGGGGCTGGGCCTGTCGGTGTGCCACCGCATCATCACCGCGCTGGGCGGAGGCATCCGCGTGGAGAGCGAGCCCGGGCGGGGCACGTGCTTCTTCGTCACGCTGCCCGTGTCCGCGGACTCCCAGGAGCGCGTCTCCCCGCCCGCGGCCTGAGTGGGCCTCAGCGCTCCAGGGCTTCCTGGTACACGCCCCAGAGCGCCTGGGCCTCGTGCGCCACGCCGAAGCGCGCGCGGGCCTCCTCGGCGGCGGCACGGCCCACGGCCCGAGCGCGCTCGGGCTCGCGCAGGAGCAGGCGCAGGTGCTCGCGCAGCGTCGTTACGTCCCCGGGGTCGAAGAGAAAGCCCGTGCGCCCGTGCTCGACGATGCCGGGCACGTGGGGCAGCCGCGTCGCCACCAGGCAGCACCCGCTGGCCATGGCCTCCAGCAGCACCATGCCGAAGGACTCGGCGTGCGAGGGTTGCACGATGATGTCCATGCCCTGGTACCAGGGCACCACGTCCGCGTGCTCGCCCGCCAGCACCAGGCCGTCCGCGGTGGATGCGCGCAGTTGGTGCGCCCACGCCTTGTCCCCGCGGCCCCGCGCCTGGCCCACCAGCACGGCCCGCCACTGGGGGAACTCGGAGAGCAGGGGGCGCACCGCCTCCACGAAGTCACCCTGGCCCTTGGGGGGACGGATGCGCCCCACGACGCCCACGCCGTGACGGCCGCCCAGTCCCAGTGCCTTCCAGGCGGCATCGCGGTCCGCCGGGGGCACGAAGCGCGCGAGGTCCACCCCGTGGCCGATGAGCGCCGAGGGCATGCCCATCCACTCGGCGCCCTGGGCGTTGAGGGTGATGAGGCGCTCGGCCTGGCGGGCCAGCAGCCGCGTGAGGCGCCCCGGCCTGGTGCCGCCATGGCGCGTGTAGACGAGCCGCACCTGGCGGCTCAGCAGCCGCAACAGCAGGCCGACGAGCATCTCGTTGTTGCGGTGCGCGTGCCAGACGACGGGCTCCTGGCGGAGGCGCCGCCACAGCTCGCCCCAGGCGATGCGCGGCACGTGCGCCGCCAGGTGCCGGCCCAGCGCCCGCGTCTCCGAGGTGCGTGCGAGCTCCGACACGACGACTTCGGTATGGGCCGTCACGCCGGTGCGGCGCCGGTGGAAGTGGGGGTGCACGACGAGCGACATGGCGGCCGCCATCTCTAACACAGGCGGCCGGGGGGCTGTCCGGGGGGCGGCCGGCCCAGGGGCGGGTGGTGGCCTGCGGAGAACAAGGACCCGAGGCACGAGGTTGACTCCAGTATGTGACTTTTGGAGTTCTCTTGGACGTCTCCTCGGACGTCTGCCTGGGAGTGGCCCATGGCGCGCACCGGTAGCGCGGACCTCCCGCTGCACTCGGGCCGGGTGCCGGACTGGCTCGCCGAGCGCATGGCGCGCATGAGCCGCGTGCTCGTGGAGGCGCTCGTGCTGCACCATGGCCGTCACGAGGTGCTGCGCCGGCTCGCGCACCCCTTCTGGTTCCAGTCGCTCGGGGCCGTCATGGGCATGGACTGGCACTCCTCGGGCGTCACCACCACGGTGCTCGGCGCGCTCAAGCGGGGGCTCACCCCGGGCGGGCGCCAGCTCGGGTTGTACGTCGTGGGTGGCAAGGGCGTGCAGGCGCGCCGCGTGCCCGAGGAGCTGAGCTTCATCGGCGACCGGGTGGGCATCGATGCCCCCACGCTCCTGCGCGCCAGCCGTCTCACCGCCCGCGTGGACAGCGCCGCGGTGCAGGATGGGTTCGAGCTGTACTCCCACAGCCTCATCCTCGCGGACGACAACGCGTGGGCGGTGGTGCAGCAGGGGATGAACCCGGAGGCCCGGCAGGCCCGGCGCTACCACTGGTTGTCCGAGGGCCTCACCAGCTTCGTGGAGGAGCCCCATGCCGCCATCGACGGGCCGTCCCAGGGCGTCATCGTCAACCTCACGGACAAGCGCGCCTCGCGCACGCGCGCCGCGCTGGTGGAGCTGGTGTCCCAGGGGCCGGACGTGGTGACGGGGGCGTTGCGGCAACGGCTTCCCCAGCCCGCGCCCCGGCCCGCCACCCCGGTGCTGCCCCACCTGCAACTGCCCGCCCACGAAGAGGTGACGCACGAGGATGTGCTCCTGCGCCGCCTGCATGGCACGCTCGCCGCCGCGGCCGAGCAGGGCCCGCGCGACTTCGCCGAGCTGTTGCTCTCCCCCGGCGTGGGCCCCCGCACGGTGGCGGCGCTCGCCAGCGCCGCGGAAGTCCTCCACGGCACGCCCTCGCGCTTCACGGATCCCGCGCGCTTCTCGCTCGCCCAGGGAGGCAAGGATCGGCACCCCTTCCCGGTGCGGCTGGACGTCTATGACGAGACGCTGCGGGTGATGCGCGCGGCGGTGGACGCGGCCCGGCTCGGCAACGACGAGCGGCTCCAGGCGATCCGCGAGCTGGACAGGCAGGCGCGCCGCCTCGAGGCCGTGGCCACCGGGCCCTCCTTCGACGAGCTCGTCCAGGCCGGCTGGGCGGATGCCGGGGAGCTGCTGCCCACCGACGCGCCGCCCCGCCGCTTCTCGCGCTCCTCCAGCACGCGCCGGGCGCGGGTGCCCCAGCGCTCGTCCCGGAGCCAGTTGGAGCTGCCGGGCCTGTCGGAGGAGGGCTCCGGTGAGCCGTCCCCCCACTCGGGATAGGGTTCACGGGATGTCGGAGGAGGTGTGCATCCGAGCCCGGAGCAGGGGATGTTCCGTCCGGCCGCCGTACGAGCGGGAGACGGGTGCTCCCAGTGCAAGCGGACAAGGGCGACTTCCCACCATGGAGGTGGGCGCGATATAGCGATGTGTCATGTTGGATACCCCCCTCGTCTTCAACCACACCGTCCAGGGACTGTTCTCTCGTGCCTTCCCCCAGGGTGTGCCCGCGTCACTCAAGGAGAAGCTGCGCGCGGCGGGGGTGGACCTGGACAAGCCCCTGTTGCCCGCCTACTCCGTGGAGACGTGGAGCCAGTGCATCACGCTGAGCGCCCCCGTGGTCTTCCCGAACGAGCTGCCGTCGGTGGCGTGGCACAAGCTCGGCGAGCGGATGATCGACGGCTACCAGGAGACGATGATCGGCCGCGCCATGTTCGCCTCGCTGCGGCTGCTCGGGCCCCGGCGCATGTTGCAGCGTGCCAAGCGCAGCTTCCGCTCGGGCAACAACTACACCGAGGTCCAGTTCACCGACGTCTCCGAGACGGAGATGGACCTGTGGTTCAACGAGACGCACGAGGTGCTGCGCCACTTCACCGCGGGCCTGGTGATGGCGGGCATGCGCATGGGCGGCGCCGAGCTGCCCCAGGTGGGCATCCTCCACACGGACGCCCGGGGCGTGACGTTCCGGGCCACGTGGGCGCAGAAGGGGGCCGCCCCCCGAGCCCACGCGGGCGGCCCTCCCGCCTGAGGCGGGCCGGAGTGCTCAGCGCGCCGAGAGCAGCTCCACGTCGAAGATGAGCACGGAGTAGGGCGGGATGGCGTAGTTGCCCTGCTCGCCGTAGGCCAGGTCGGAGGGGATGATGAGCCGGCGCTTGCCGCCCACCTTCATGCCCACGAGGCCCTCGTCCCACCCCCGGATGACCCGGCCCTGGCCGAGCGTGAAGGAGAAGGGGGTGCGGCCCTGGCTGGTGTCGAAGAGCGTGCCGTCGGGCAGCCAGCCGGAGTAGTTCACCTGCAGGAGGCGGCCGTTGGTGGCCTCGATGCCGGTGCCCACCACCTGGTCCTGCGTGTAGAGGCCGGACTCGCTGCGGTTCATGGCGGTCAGGTCCACGCCCAGCGCGGGCGCGTAGGTGACCTTGGTGGGGTCTCCCGATTCCGAGCCGCACGCGGCCACGGTGAGCAGGAGACAGAGGGAGAGCAGGGGGGACGGACGCGTCATGGACGGGGACCTTCCTGGGCGGAGCAGAAGCGGGCGCCACCCTATCAGCGGCGCCGGGCGCGCGGGCCCCCCGCGGCCCATTGGTAGCCCACGGTGGCGCCCGAGCCGATGAAGCCCAGCGCGATGGCCTTTCGGAAGGACCCGAGCGCGTCGCGGTTGCCCACCACTTCCTCCATCACGCCATGCAGGGCCACGCCGAGCAGCGTGCCCACGGCCGCGCCGCCCAGGGCGCCGAGGAAGGCCCGGCCCTGACCGCCCCCGCCGGCGAGCTCGCCCACGCCCCAGGTGCCCAGGGCCGCCAGGGGAGGGGTGAGCACCAGCCCCGCGCCGAACGCCGCCACGTCCGCTTCCGCCCACCGGCCGCCGGCCTCCGGGGGCTGGAGGAAGAGCAGTGAGCCGGGCAGTGTCCCCACCGCGCTCCCCGCCGCCGTCTGCGCCGCCGTCACCCAGAGGCGCTCGCCGCCCAGCCGGCTCGCTCCATAGAGGCCCCCGAGCGGCACCAGCGTGAAGGCGCCGTACACCGCCCAGGCGCCAGCGGGCACCGGGGCATCCAGGGCCATCTGGGGCGAGGCGTTCACCGGCCTGCGACCCAGGGGCCGCTGGGCGGGCAGTGGCGGCTCGATGTTCCGCGGCGCGTCTCCTTCCTCCGGCATCAGCGCCAGCCGCGTGGGCGCGTCCTCGAGGTCGAGGGCGGGCTCCCGCGCCGCGGACGAGACGAGTGGGCACAGCATGAGGAGCAGCGAGGCGAGAGGTGTGAAGACAGGGCGGCTCATGGTGTCCAGACGAGGGTGTGAAGGCGCTCCCCGGCCCGGCCTCCCGGAGCGCGGGGGACGCGGGTGGCCCCCAGGGCAGGGATGGGACCGGGTGGGCGCACCGTCCACCCGGAGCCCGCGGCGCGGCGCTCGTCAGCGGACAGAAGGGAGGCCCAGGTGTCGACGGGTGGACGCACCGGGGTGTCCCGGGGTCCAGGGGCCGGGGCCGTGACTAGCTTTCGCGGGTGAAAACCTGTTGGCCGCTGCTCGTCCTCGCCGTGTTCCTCGCGGGTTGTCCA
Organism: Cystobacter fuscus; assembly: GCF_002305875.1. Classification (NCBI taxonomy): domain Bacteria; kingdom Pseudomonadati; phylum Myxococcota; class Myxococcia; order Myxococcales; family Archangiaceae; genus Cystobacter; species Cystobacter fuscus. The sequence continues at coordinate 172,625 of NZ_CP022098.1, forward strand.
CTGCCCGGTCACCGGCTCGCCCTGCGCATCCGCGACGACATCCCCGTCACGCCCGAAGGGCGCTCCCTGGCCTGGTACCAGACGGTGGGCGTGGAGCTGGAGCCCGGCAACGAGGTGGAGCTCATCAACAACGGCCACGTGTTCGACGTGCTCGAGCAGGAGATCCGCGCGGCGCGCTCGAGCATCCACATCCTCGTCTACATCTGGCGCGCGGGAGACCCCTCGGACCGCATCATCCAGGCGCTGCGCGAGCGCCAGCCCGGGGTGGCGTGCCGCATCCTGGTGGATCCCCTGGGCAGCATGCGCTTCGAGAACACCGTGGGGCCGCACCTGGTGGCGGCCGGGTGCGAGGTGCGCATCTTCCGGCCCCTGCAGGGCACCCTGTCGGCGTTGGACCTCAAGCGCTTCCAGTCGCGGCTGCACCGCAAGGTGGCCGTCTTCGACGGGGTGAGCGGGGTGACGGGAGGCTGGGGCATCTGGAAGTCGTGGCTCGGCGAGGGACGGCAGCCCGAGCACTGGCGCGACGCGAGCCTCCTGGTGAAGGGCCCGGCGGTGCGCGGCATGCAACTGGCCTTCGCGCAGAACTGGCAGGAGGCCGGGGGAAGCATGCTGCCGGCCGAGGCCTTTCCCGACTCCATCCCCTCCGCCGGGCAGGCGCGCGCGGGCTTCGTCACCCACACCGGCGCCCCCGTGCTCACCAACGCCGAGCGCATGACGCTGCTCGCCATCGCCTCGGCGAAGCGGCGGCTGTGGATCTCCAACTCCTACTTCATCCCCACCGGCGCCATGCAGGACATGCTCATCGCCAAGGCGAAGGCGGGGGTGGACGTGCGGGTGCTCACGCCGGCCAGCCGCCACCACGACGTGGGCCCGGTGCTCGCGGGGCAGCTCGCCATCTATGACCGGCTGCTCGAGCAGGGGGTGCGCATCTTCGAGTACGAGATGTCGATGATGCATTCCAAGACACTGCTCGTGGACGACGAGCTGTCCATGGTGGGCTCGACGAACCTGGATCCGCTGGCGCTGAGCGCCGAGGAGGGCTCGCTGGTGGTGGATGACGCGCGGATGGCCGGGCAGCTCGCCCAGGCGTTCGAGGAGGATTTGAAGCACTCCGTCGAGGTCCGCTGGGATTCCTGGCGCCGCCGCGGTCTGCTCAAACGTCTGTCCGAGCGGGTGACGATCCTCTTCGGCGAGTACCTGTGACGCCCTGAAGCCGCCCAGGAGCCGAGCGGCCGGGGGCCTTCTGGCCTCGCGTGTCATCGGACGGGCCGGCTCGTCACCGGCTCGCTCGCGGCCGGTTCCCCGGTTAAGCTGGGTCAATCAACCGGGGGGCGAGATGGCGAGGCGGTGGATTCACGCCTTCCATACACGCTTCACCGCGGGAGGGCGGACATGGAAGGCGCCATGGGTTTTCTCAAGAGCTTCTTGGCGGTGTACCAAGACGAGCGCTTCTTCCTCGTTGGCGTCTGTTCGACGCTCTTGAGTGTGGGTGCTTTCCTCGCCTTCGCGCTGCCCTGGACGTGGGTGGCCTACAAGAACCCCGAGTCCCTGCGGCGCTACCGGGTGCAGGGGCGCGACTTCCCCATCAAGCACTGGCTCTGGCCCTCGCTGGGCCGCCTGGCCATCAACAGCCTGCTGTCCTTCCTTGGGCTGGTGCTCGCCTGGCCCTTCGCGCGCCACGTGTCGGGCATCCACATGGGGGCCCTGCCTCCCTGGTACGTGATGGTGGCGCAGATCGCCTTCTTCATCGTCCTGGATGACTTCCTCTATTACTGGATGCACCGGACGCTCCACACCCCGTGGCTGTACAAGCACGTCCACTCCGTGCACCACCGCATCACCATCCCCTTCGCGCTCACCGGCAATTACATGCACGCCGTCGAGTTCGTGGCGACCTCGACGCTGGTGCTCATCGGGCCCTCGCTCGTGGGGGCGCACGTGGTGACGCTGTGGGCGTGGATCATCTTCCGGCAGTTCGAGGCGGCCGATGGTCACTGCGGCTACGACGTGCCGTGGAACCCGGGACTGCTCGTGCCCTTCTACAAGGGCTCGGCCTACCACGACTTCCACCACCGGCGGTTCTTCGGCAACTACGCTGGCTTCTTCGCCTACCTGGACAAGCTCTTCGGCGGCACCTACTCCAAGGGTTATGAGGAGTACCGCCGGGCCCACCAGCATGGCGCCCCGCCGGAGCCCCAGCCCCAGCCCCAGCCCCAACCCCAGCCGGAGCCCTGAGCGCGCTCGGCCGCCCTCGCCATCCGCGAGTGAACGTGGGGTGGACTCCGGGTCCTGCTCCCTGTTGAGCAGTCATCAGCCCCTGGCCCCACCGTGGGGGGCCTCCCTGGAGCCCCAACGGAGCGTTCCTAGCTTCCCCGGGAATCCAGCCGAGGGAAGAGGGTGGGGCATGCAGGGGCTCGAGAGGTCGCGGGATGAGGCAAGCCTCCCGGTGGCACGGGAGCGGTGGGTGTTCGAGCACACGGTGGATGGACTCTTCCGGAGCGCGTTGGGGGGCCGGTTGTCGGCCCCGGCGCTCCAGGCGCTGAGCCAGGTGGGCATCGATCTGTCCCGGCCGCTGCTGCCCGCCTATTCCAGTGAGACGTGGGCGCGCGCCCTGCGCATCGCCGCCGCGGACCTGTTCCCGGGTCAGCCGCCCGAGGCGTCCTGGCGCCGGCTCGGCCAGGAGGTCATCAACGGCCTGGTGCACACGCTGGTGGGCAACGCCATGGTGAACGTGGCCACCCTGCTCGGACCGCTGCGCTTCCTGCGCCGGCTCAATCCCACCCTGCGCAACGCGGACAACTACGTGGAGTCTCGCGTCGAGGAGCTCGGCCCCACCTCGTGCGAGGTGTGGATCAACGAGGTCATGGAGCAGCCGGCCTATCACCAGGGCATGCTCGAGGCCCTCGTCGCGCTCGCCGGAGGCCGCGAGGCGCGCGCCCGCTTCCTGTCTTCCGAGGGCCCGGGCGCGCGCTTCCTCGTGGAGTGGGAGCTGCCCGAGGCGAGGTGATGTCCACCCACATGGGTGAGCGAGGACTCAGCGGGTCTCGGCTTCGGCGATGGAGTCTGGTTGATCCGGTCTGCGAGGTCTGACGGGTTTGGGGCATACTCCGGCGGCGGGCGCCGGGGCAGCCCGAATCCATGCCGAGCATGTCCACGAGGATGTTGGGAGCACAGGGAGCCGGAACGTCGCGGCCGCGGGAGGGCGCGCGCGTGGGCTTCGTGGTCCGGCTGCTGGCGGTGCTGGACGCGATGCTGTCCGAGCGGCTGCGCGGCGGTGCGAGCGAGGAGTTGGATCGGGGCCGGCTGCTGGTGGCGACCCTCTGGGTGCTGCTGCTGTGCGACGTGTTTTTCCTGCTCTTCTACGTGCCCTTCGTGCCGTACCCCGGGATGGTGTCCATGGGGGTGGTGTGCGGCCTGGGGTACGGGGCCTCGTTGCTGACGCTGCGCTGGGGCGTCGCCACGCGTCCCGCGGCGCTGATGCTGTGCACCATGCTCACTGGCGGCATCATGGCCACCTCGTTGAGCGTGGAGGGTGGGCCCGAGGGGGCGCATCCCATCTGCATGCTCATTCCCCTGCTGGCGGTCTACCTGCTGGGACCGCGCCCGGGCCTGCTCTTCACGCTGGTGGGGGGAATGAATGTGGCCGTGGTGGTGCCGCTGGTGCACGCGCGGGTGCCGGGGCTCGGGATGCGCAACTTCTTCACCGCCTTCTTCATGTTCGGGGCGTGGGCGCTGTGCTGCCTGCTCATCGTGGCGCGCGATCACGCCAGCCGCGCGCTCGAGCAGGCCCTGCGGGCGCAGCGCGACCACGAGCGCAAGCTGACGAGCCTGCTGGAGAACACCGAGGACGTCGTGTGCTCGGTGGATGTGCAGGGGCGGCTCATCGCGGCCAACCCGGCGCTCGTGGAGGTGTACCGGGAGCTGCTCGGGGAAGAGCCGGAGCCGGGCAGGCCCCTGCTGCCGCCCGGCGCGCCCGAGTCGCTGCGCAAGCGCTGGGAGACGTGCTGCGCGAAGGTGTTCTCCGGCAAGCGCGTGCGCTTCGAGGCCTCGCCCTCCTCGCTCAAGCACCCGCGCGTGTTGGACCTGTCGCTCACCCCGGTGCTCGACGGCGCGGGCCGCGTGGTGGGGATGACCTTGTTCGGCCGCGACATCTCCGACCGCAAGGAGGCCGAGGCGCGCCTGGGGGAGATGCACCGCAACCTGCTGGACGTGTCCCGGCGGGCGGGCATGGCGGAGATCGCCACCGGGGTGCTGCACAACGTGGGCAACGCGCTCAACAGCGTCAACGTGTCGGTGAACCTGCTGGCCGAGCGGCTCCTCCAGTCGCGCGTGCCCGGTGGCCTCACCCGCGCCACGGGCCTCTTGCGCGAGCACGAGGAGGACCTGTGCGCCTTCTTCCTGGATGCGCGCGGGCGGCAGCTGCCCGGCTATCTTGGGGCGCTCGCTGGTCAGCTCGCCGAGGAACGCGAGGAGTTCCTGGACGAGGTGCGCACCCTGCAGAAGAGCGTGGAGCACATCAAGTCGGTGGTGAGCATGCAACAGGAGCACGCCCACTTCTCGGGCGTGGTGGAGCGCCTGGACGTGACGGAGTTGCTGGATGACGCGCTGCGGCTGCACGCCGTGTCCCTGGAGCGCCAGGGCATCGGGGTGCGGCGCGAGTACACCGAGGCGATGATGGTCCGGTTGGATCGACACAAGCTCTTGCAAATCCTCCTCAACCTGCTGACCAACGCGGGCCATGCCCTGATGGAGAGCGGGCGGCCGGACAAGCTGCTCACCATCCGGGTGGAACGGGTGCCCCCCGAGCGGGTCCGTATCGCGGTGGCGGATAATGGGATAGGCATTGCGCCGGAGGATACGCCGCGCTTGTTCACCCAGGGGTTCACGACGAAGAAGGATGGCCACGGGTTTGGCCTCCACATCAGCGCGCTGGCGGCCCGGGAGATGGACGCGTTCCTCTCCTGCTCGAGCGAGGGCCGGGGCCAGGGCGCCACCTTCACCATTGATCTGCCCATGTCGGGAGAGGAGAGCAGGGCATGAGCGCCCCCATCACCCCCAATCGCCGTATCCTCGTGGTGGACGACAACCAGGCCATCCACCAGGACTTCCGCAAGATACTCTGCCCCCCGCCGGCCACCGCCGCGCTGGACGCCATGGAGGCCGCGCTCTTCGGGGACGTGGCGGCGGCGCCCGTGGACGCGGGCTTCGTGGTGGACTCGGCCTACCAGGGCGAGGAGGGCGTGGGGCTGGTGAAGGCCGCCCTGGCCCAGGGCAAGCCGTACGCGCTGGCCTTCGTGGACATCCGCATGCCCCCGGGCATCGACGGCGTGGAGACGGCGCTGCGCCTGTGGAAGGAGGACGAGGACCTGCAGGTGGTGCTCTGCTCGGCCTACTCCGACTACTCCTGGGAGGAGATGACGCAGCGGTTGGGCATCAGCCAGCGCCTGCTGATCCTCCGCAAGCCCTTCGACAACATCGAGGTGCGTCAGCTCGCGCACGCGCTCAGCGAGAAGTGGAGCCTCCTGCGCCAGAGCCACAAGCGCATGGAGGACCTCAAGCAGGAGGTGCAGGAGTGGACGCGCGAGCTGGCGGTGGCCAATGATCGGCTGCGCAAGGAGATGGAAGACCGCGCCCGGCTCGAGGCCCGGCTGGTACAGGCCCAGCGCCTGGAGGCCCTCGGGCGGCTGACGGCGGGGCTGGCGCATGAAATCAACAACCCCTTGAGCGTCATCATGGCGAGCGTGGGCTTCCTGCGCTCGGAGCTGGACGAGTCCACCAAGGGGGGACGGCCGGTGGACGCGGGCGAGTTGAGCGACGTGTGCGCCGACGCGCTCATCGGCGCCGAGCGCATCCTGCGCATCGTCAATGACTTCCGGCTCTTCTCCCGGCTGGACGGCGAGCCGCAGAAGCAGGTGGACCTGCGCGACGTGCTCGACCACGCGCTCTCCGGGGCGAGCTACAACCTGGGGCCCCGGGCGCGGGTGATTCGCGACTTCCAGGACATCCCCCCGGTGTGGGGCAGCGAGCAGGGTCTGGAGCAGGTCTTCCTCGGGCTGCTCAACAACGCCGGCTACGCCATCAAGGAGGGCGCCGAGCCCCAGGTGAGCATCAGCGCGCACCAGCGCGAGGACTGGGTGCTGGTGGAGGTGCGCGACAACGGGGTGGGCATTCCGCCGGAGCACCTGGGCCGCATCTTCGATCCCTTCTTCACGACGAAGCCGCCGGGCACGGGCACGGGCCTGGGCCTGTCCATCTGCTACGGCATCGTCTCGGGACTGGGCGGCGCCATCGAGGTGGACAGCGCGCCGGGCAAGGGCTCCACCTTCCGGGTGAAGCTGCCCCGGGCGCCCGCCGAGTCGTCCTCGGCCTCGGTGTAGCGCGGTGTCTGGCGCGGCGTCCGAGGTGCTCATCCGTCCCGCCCGGGCCGGGGATGCCCCGGCCCTCGGGCGCATGGGGGGCCGGCTCGTGCGGATGCACCACGCCCTGGACACCCGGCGCTTCATGTTGCCGGGAGAGGACGTGGAGTCCGGTTATCAGTGGTGGCTGAACCGGGAGCTCGCGCGCTCGCGCGCGGTGGTGCTCGTGGCCGAGCGGGAGGGCGAGCTCGTGGGCTACGCGTATGGCACCGCGGAGTCGCGGGATTGGAACGCCCTGCGGGACGCGCATGGCGAGCTGCACGACCTGTGGGTGGAGGAAGCCGCGCGGGGCGCGGGGGTGGGGGCGCGGCTGGCCGAGGAGCTGGTGCGGCGGCTGCGAGCCCTGGGCGTGCCGCGGGTGATGCTGATGGCCGCGGTGGGCAACGAGTCCGCGCGGCGGCTCTTCGCCCGGCTTGGCTGGCGTCCCACCATGGTGGAGATGACGCGCGAGGTGGAGCCGCCGGACGGGACGTGAGCCCGGCGCCTTCCGCCGGGAAGTGGATGCTTCGCGGTGGGCGGCTGGCGGGTGGTGGACAGGCTGCCCCGCGGTCGTAGAGGGACATGTGGATGCGGTGCGTACCGTCGTTCTCCTCCCCGGGTCTTCCAGGCCCTGCCGAGAAGCGGAGGTCGCCGTGCCCGTGTTTCCGTCCCACTCGAGTGTCCTGACCCTCGTCGCTCCGGCGGAAGGCCGCCTCCGGGCGCCTGGCGCGCCGAGCGCCGTGGAGGACGGGAGTGCGTACTTTCCCCAGTCGGTGGCGTCGGGAGAGCCCGGCGCGGATGGCGTGGTGTTGTGGACGCGCGCGGTGGACCCCTCGCAGCCGGGCGCCCCGCTCGTGCTCACCCTCCAGGTGGCCTGGGACGAGCACTTCGCGCACCGGGTGTTGGAGGTACCGGGGTTGTGCACCACGCCCGCGCGCGACCACACCCTGAAGGTGCGGGTGACGAACCTGGCGCCGAGCACGCGCTACCACTACCGCTTCGTCCTGGAGAAGGACGGCCGCTGCCTGGGCTCTCCCCACGGTCGAACCCGCACGGGCCCGGCCCTCGCCTCGGACAGACCCTTGCACTTCGTGGTGGCCGGCTATCGGGAGCTGTTGGGCCTTGGCGACGACACCTGTCGACACCTGTCGCGGCACGAGGAGGATCTCGACTTCGTCCTCCTGTTGGGGGACTCGTTCCTCGAGGACTGCTCCTTCCCTGGCCTGTCGGCACGGGCGCGCCGGGACTGGTGCCGTGCCTGGCGCGCCCACCCGGTGATGCGGCAGGTGTACGCGCACTACCCGGTCCTCGTCCTCTGGGAGGGGGCCGTGCCGGGCTCCGGGTGGGAGCGCAACTCGCGGCGCCTCCTGTGCGACTATCTGCCCATCCGCCCGTCCTGGACGGTGTTCGCCGGACCGCCTCGTCCGGCGGCGCGGCCCGTCGTCTCCGCGGCGCGGCTCTCACGCCGCGAACGTTCCTGGTGCCTGCCGTTCGCGGCCTGAGCCGGGGGGCCAGGGCTTCAGGCGACCCGGCGGGTGGAGTCCGTCGAGGTCCGCCGCCTCGGAGGCGGGGGCGGCACGAAGCCCACCGGCTTGAGGTTCCAGCGGTCCTGCAGTTGCTGCGGAATGTGGAAGTGGGTGCGCTGGCCCCGGGCTTCCGCGCGCAGCATCGCCTCGACGATGTCCTTGCTGAGCAGCCGCAGCAGCCGGGCCGGCAGGAAGGTGTGATCTCCCACCCAGTCGGTCAGCCCCTCGGTGAGCCCCTCCATGGAGGGGATGGCCTGGGCGATGCTGGCGGTCCAGTCGGGCCGGGGCACGTGCAGCATGTCCGCCACGTTGAGGCCCCCCCATTGGTCCTGATCCAGGAAGAAGTGGATCATGCTCGCGGGCAGTCCCTCGAGGAAGTCGGGCACCAGCTCCTTCATGCCCTCGATGAGGGCGGCCGTCATGGCGATGCCCTCGGGGGAGGGTTGGATCTGCCGCTCGCGCACGAGCCGGGTGAGCTGGCGCGCCTCGTCCACGTCCTCGGGCAGCAGCCGCTCGTCCACGCCGAGGATGCGTCCCACGGCGCTCCAGGCGTAGATCCACGCCTCCTGCTGGGCGGAGTCCAGTTCGATGCGCAACGCGCGCAGGCCCTCGAGCACCACCTGGGCGAACGTCATCAACGTGCCGGCCATGTCCTCCTGGTTGAGGGGCTCGCCCAGCTCCCCCGTGTCCCAGGGGTTGCGCCGGTCATGGCGGATCATGTGGCGGATGGCCGCGTGCACCAGCCGTACCTTCTGCGTGGTGCGCACCCCGCGGCCGTCGGGCTCCAGGCCTCCCTGGCTCATCACATCCACCACCATCTGCGCGGTCTCGAAGACGCGGCGCACGGGACGGTGACGCAGCGAGCCCGTGCGGTGGAGCACCTGCACGCCCTTGCGCGCCGCGTACGCCGCCGGCAGGGAGTAGAAGCCGAGGATCATCATCACCTCGGGGCCATAGCGCTCGAAGACTTCCTGGCCCCGGCGCAGCTTGTGGGTGTCCAGTTGTGGCACGCACGCCTTCGTGCGCAGCAGGTATTCCATCACATACACAGGCAACCGGTTCGAGGGGAGGTCGCCGTTGCTCACCAGCGTGCTCATCAAGTGATTGACCGCGCCGACCTTTCCATCCGCGAACAGCGTCTCGATGACTCCGTCGGCGAGCGGATCCGTCCTCGTGCGCATCGCGTCCAGGAAGTCGTGAGTCCAGAGGCTCGACGGCATGTAGATCACTCCTCGCGGGCGCTCTGCTGAACGGCACCCCCCCCGCGGCAGGACAGCTTAACGCAGGTGCTACCGCCCGTGCCGTGAGCCCATGCCGGCTCGTGGGGGATTCCGCGTGGCCGCCGCGGGAAGTGTCGATGGGTGTCTCATCCGTCGAGGGTTTGTATCAACCCGTGAGCACCCAGAGCGACGAGGAGCCCCACTCTCGGGACCTCCAGGCACGCGGCGCGGCCAGGGGGGGCTGCCTGGCGGGTGCGTTCCCACGATTTCGAACAGAGCTGGGTCAGGACGCCGAGCGAGATGACCCCGCTCCTCATCGGGGAGCGCTGGCGCGGCATGTCTGCATCCTTGAATGGCTTTATCAAATATTCAGCGACTTCCCGCCCGGCGAAGTGCCATGGAATGGGAGTCTTCAGGGCGGACCGCCGTGCTCCCGTGCCGCCTCAATTCGAGGTGGACACGAGCGCCGTCGTCCCACTGGGCAGCACCAGCTGGGAGTAGCGCGCGGTGATGCGCAGGCGCTTCTTGTAGAAGAGGAAGCCGCCCTCGGCCTCCACGTGCAGCGTGTCGAGCACCTGGCCCACGCCCGGCTGCGGTCGGAACTCCATGCGCACGTCCACGCGCTCGGCCATGTCCGGGAGGATGGACGGGCTGTAGTCCAGCCGCACGAGCTGGCCGGTGCTCGGGTTCACCAGCGCCTCGCCCTTGTGCACCCAGGGTGCCTTGTCGTTCCGGGGCTCGAAGCGCAGGCGCACCCGCTGGGGATCCTTCGGATCCGGCCCCGCGAGCGAGAAGCGGTGCAGGGCCAGCGACGCGGAGGCGAAGGGCAGGTTCACCGAGCTGAACTCCGCGCGCCCCTGTCCCTTGCGCTGGCGCTCCTCCAGGTCCTTGCGCAGCGCCGCGGTGGCGTCCTCGCCGTCCTTGCGCGCCTGGAGGATTTCCCGGTGCTGCTGGCCATCCTTCAACCGGAAGCGGTCCACCCGCTCCTGGACGTGCTTCACCTGGCCATCCCCGTCCAGCTCCTCCACGCGCAGGGTGACCACCACCTGCTCCACCTTGCCGGCGAGCAGCTCCTCCATCCCCCACGTGGTCTCTCCCAGGCGCCGCGCCAGGGCCTCGGCGTCCTTGGGCACGAGGGGGCTCTCCATCGCCCACAGGGGCGCGGGGGCCAGCAGCAGAGTCACCACAGTCACCAGGGTGGAGAGACGAATCATGGAGCGGTCCTGGATGGGGAGGCCCGTACCGGGCGGCGCGGTGGATCAGAATGCACCATGCGGCGGTGGTGTGGAAGTGAGTAATCCAGGGAAGCCGCCCGTCTCCTCGCGACACGAACGACTGAGGGGCACAGGGGCGCATCTGGTGCGGAAAATGCTGATTTCACGACGTTTTTCGAGACAGTCGCTTGCTTGCTGGCGCTTGCTGGAACGAGGCAGCGCCGGGCGAGCGCTGACGGGGGCGGGCCCCATCGGAGAACGGGCGGCTCGGGGCATACTGGGCCCGCGTGGGCGAGGGGCCCGCGCTGCGAGGAATCGACGAGATGCGCCTTCCCGAACGACCCCGAGCGGTCATCACCGGAGCGGGCAGTGGACTGGGCCGGGCGCTGAGCCTGGCGCTGGCGCAGCGCCAGGGCCGGGTGCTGGTGTCGGACGTGAACGAGGCCGAGGCGCGGGAGACGGCGCGGCGCGTGGGGCAGGCGGGGGGGAGGCGTGGGGGGTGGCCTGCGACGTGACGAAGCCCGAGCAGGTGGACGCGCTCGCGCGCGAGTGTGAGCGCGTGCTGGGCGGGGTGGACCTGGTGGTGAACAACGCGGGCGTGGCGGTGGCGGGAGAGGTGGGCCGGTTGTCGCTGGCGGAGTGGAAGCGGGTGCTGGACGTGAACCTGTGGGGCGTCATCCATGGCTGCCACAGCTTCGTGCCGCTGTTGCGCCGGCAGGGCTCGGGGCACGTGCTGAACGTGGCCTCGGCGGCGGGGCTGTTGTCGGCGCCCTTCCTGGCGCCCTACAACGTGTCCAAGGCGGCGGTGGTGGCGCTGTCGGAGACGTTGCTGGCGGAGCTGAAGCCGGCGGGCATTGGCGTGTCGGTGGTGTGTCCCACGTTCTTCCGCACGAACATCGCGACGGCCTGGAATGTCGAGCCGGACGGGGAGGGCCATCGGCTGCGAGAGCTGGCGACGATGCTGGTGGACAAGTCCCCGGTGGGGCCGGACGAGATCGCCCGGGCGTGCGTGCGCGGGGTGGAGGAGGACGAGTTCTACGTGGTGCCGATGCGGCTGGGCCGGTGGCTGTGGCGGCTCAAGCGGCTGTCTCCCGAGCGCATTGCCCAGGGAGGGCGCCTGCTGGAGAAGCTGGTGCGCTCGCGCATGGGGAGCGGCCACGCGCGGTGAGGGGCGCACGGCGGCTCGCTAGGGGGAGGTGCGGGTTCTTTCCCTCGACGTGTGGAGGCCTGATGTAAGAAGGGTGGGCATCCCTCAGCCCCGTGTGTGAACATCCATGACCTCTGTCGCGGCCTCTCCCCCTGCGGATTCGAGCGCGCTCCGTATCCCTGGGTACCGGACCTTCCTCATCACGTTCATGTTGGCGATGATGGCCGACAACATCGAGCACGTGATCAGCTACTGGGTGGCGTTCCAGAAGTTCCACTCGGCGGCGCTGGGCGGGTTCGCGGTGGTGTCCCACTGGCTGCCCTTCCTGCTGTTCTCGGTGCCGGTGGGGGCGCTCAATGACCGGTTCGACTCCCGGCGCCTCATCCAGGCCGGGATGGTGCTCTTCATCACCGCCTCCGTGGGATGGGGATACTTCTTCGTCACGGACTCCTTGCAGCTATGGCACGCGATGGTGCTCCTCACGATTCACGGCTGCGCGGGGGTGCTCTGGAGCACCTCCAGCCAGATGTTGCTCTACGACATCGTGGGCTCGGGCTCACTGACCAGCGCGGTCCGTCTGAACGCGACGGCTCGTTATCTCGGGGTCCTGGTGGGTCCCGGCGTGGGCAGCCTCATCATGAAGACGCTCGGGCCCACCCAGGGCATCTTCGTCAATGTCTTGTTCTATCTGCCCCTGCTGCTCTGGCTCATGAGCGCACCCTATGGCCGGCACTTTCGCGGGGTGACGGCGGGCCCCAAGCGGGCCGTCCGGGGCCTCGCCGACATCGTCCAGACGATCCGCGACGTGCGTGAGCTGCCCATGGTCGCGGCCATGATCCTGCTGGCGGGGGCGGCCTCCTTCTTCATCGGCAACAGCTACCATGCGCAGATGCCGGGCTTCGCCCATGATCTGGGCCATGGAGACCCCGGCACGGCCTATACGCTCCTGCTGGCGGCGGATGCGGCCGGTGCCCTGCTCGCGGGCATCCTGCTCGAGACACGTGGGACATGGCTGCCGACAGAGGCCGCTTCCGCGATGAAGCTTGCATTGCTCTGGGGCTGCTCGCTCTTCACGTTCGCGTTCATGCGCTCGTATCCGGCGGCGATCACCGTGCTGTTCCTGGCCGGGTTCTTCGAGCTGTCCTTCAGCAGCATGACCCAGGCGCTCGTGCAACTGAATGCGCCGGACGCCATTCGAGGTCGCGTGCTGGGGCTCTTCAGCATGTCGGCCTCCGGCCTGCGGGCGTTCAGCGGCGTGACGGTGGGGCTGCTGGGGAGCGTGACCAACACCCATGCGTCGCTCGCCGTGTCCGCCCTGGCCTTCGTGGCGGTGGCCGGCCTGCTGTTCTTCCGCGGACGCCCGCGGGGCGCATAGGAGGGGGAGCGGCAGGACAACATGCCGGCATACTCCCCAATGGGTCCGACTTGAGCCTGCCCCCTCGCTTGATGAAAGGACGTGACGATGCGCTTGCGAGCCTGGAGCGCGCTCCTGGTGCTGCTCACCGCCTGCGCGAGCGCGCCCGCCCCGCAGTTGATGCCACGGCCCCACGCCTTCGCGTCGACTCCCACCTCGGGCCCGCGCATCCGGCTCGTTTCCGCGCCGATGGAGCCGACACCGGAACGGTCGTGGATTGGAAAGGCGGACCTGGACAAGGCCAGGGCCCTGCTGTCTCGGGCACATAAAGACATCGAGCCGCGTCAGTGGGAACAGTTGGATCTCAGGCTCACCGCAGCGGAGCGGGCCTTCGAGCGCTTCGCGCGCGCCGCGAGGACGAGCGGGCAAGTCGCAGAGGTGGCGAGGGGAGCCGAGGGCCTCACGTGGGCTGGACGCACCGGGACGTTGGCTGAAGCGCTCCCCCGAGTGGGCCAGGTGCTCGCGGTCCTCGGCCTGCTCTATCCTTCCAGCACCGCCGGGCCGGAGATCGACCGTCGCCCGCCTTGGGTCGACGCTCAACGGGAGTTCGAGGCACGGTTGCGGGACGTCTCGGAGTCCTCGCGGCAACTCATGGTGGAGCTTGCGGCCCAGCCTCGTGCGGCGAAAGCACCGGTTCGGGAGCCCTCGCAGCAGAAGCAGCTCACGTCCGCTGTCGTGGATGAAGACGACCCGAGATGCAAGCCCGTCCCGGTGCCACACTTGGGCGGTAATGACCCGCACAACAAATGCGCCGACCTGATGCCGAACAACAGCTTCCCCGGCTGGGATGTGTTTGTGAATGGGAAGAACTTCGACGCGCTGCAACTGGCCACGCGTACGCTGTGGGACGTCAAAACGGATGACTTCGACAAGCACTCGTCTCGATCCCAGGACTTTCTTGCCAGAGTGAAGTTGCCGGAATTACAACGCGAGGACAGGCTCGCCAGACCGTGTGGGTATAACTTCATCGTTGGCGTCAAAAGCGCCGCGCACAAAGCCGTGTTGTTTAAACTAGACCGTACCCTCAAGGTTGTCGTCATGGATTGGTGCTGAGATGGCAGCCACACAAAAATCTTTACACCTTACCGTCTACGCACCTGCGCTTGTGGGCGACGATGGGCGCCCTCTTGTCATCGTCCATGGAATGGAGCGCGCGGTTCCCGGCTTGCGGCTGGGGTGGACGACTTCTGAAAGGGACGACCTCATTGCATTGCCGCACCGTGATGAGTGGGTCGCGACAGATAGGACAGACAACGGGTTTCCGTTCCTCTGCAATGACGACGAGAATCGCGTCGTGACGCTTACCGGATGGGAGAACGCGAGAGGTCTTGCCGCGGACATGACGCCACACTTTGAAGTCCACGCGAGGCTTCCACACGATGAAGCAGGTATTGCGGCGGCAGCGGATGCGCTGGAGGCCGTAGCGGAGGGCGCTCGCGCGATCTGGGGACACATGGATCCGGATGGGGTGGCCGAGACAGTGGCGCAGCAGTTTCGCCACCCGGGGGATGAGCCGCACGTCCCGCCTGAAGGGCTGCCCTCGCTCAAACTCCCATGGGACATCCCCGTGCCTGAGATTCCGCACTTCCTCGGGTGGCTCAACTACTGGTCGGATGCTGCCGCGCGGGCCATCGGCTTTCCGGACTCCACCCGCGACGCGGATTTGCTCTCACGGGCGCGGCGCACCGCAACGGGTGGGTGGGTTGTCAGGCTCACCGATGCGCCACTCGACCTGGATGACCCCATGCACCTGGACGCGCTCAAACGGGCCTACGAGCGCTTCCCGGCGATTGGCGGGCGCGCCACCTCTTGAGGGCTCGGCACCTTGTCCAGCTTCTTCCCGCATGGCCTTCTCGGGCCGCGTCACCGGCACCTTGAGGGACACGGTGGGGTCCTCCGCCTGGGACAGCGCGCCTTGCTCCCTCAACCAGGAGGCAAACGACTTGAGCGCTGTGATTCGGTTGTTTCACTGGGGTCCACGGGAAGAGGGAGGGCGCCGGGCACACCGGATCAGCTCGAGCAAGCGGTCGCAGTCCGAGGCGAGGCGACGTTCGACCGGATTGGTGACGCCCAGCACCCGGCCCTCCGGCTCGAACGACGCCAGGGCGGGGGCGGCGCGGCCTTCGAGCTGCAACTCGCCGAGGTAGTCGTCCTCGATGATCCACGCATCGGTCGCTCGCGCCCAGTCCAGCAGGGCCAGACGGCGTGCCAGGAACAATGTCATTCCGAGCGGAGCCTGTTGACCCGGCGTGACGACCGCCAGCCGGGCGTGCGGCGCGCGGCGGATGCCCTCGGCGACGACCATCCCTTCCTCGTCGACGGGGACCGGGACCACCGTCAGGCCGGTGAACTCCAGCGCCCTGCGCGTGATGGGAAAGCCGGGCTCCTCCATCCAGACCTCGCCGTGCGGCCGCAAGACCTGCAGCGTGAGACCCAGGGCGCCGGAGAAGCCAGCCGTCACGAACACCTGGGAAGGATCGCAGCGCATGCCACGGACGATGGTCAGATAGGCGGCGATCTCGCGGCGCAGCTCGAGGCGGCCGCGCGGGTCGGGATAGCTCACCGGCGCCGAGGCGGACGCTCGTGCCGCCTTCGCCATGACTCGAGCCCACACGGTGGCCGAAGTTTGGGGGGCACGCACCGGATGGTACAGGATCCGTGTCCATGGGACAGACCCCGGTGGCCCGTCCGTTGCCCTATTCCTTATCGGGGGTCGTCAGCTCCTTGTCATCGGTGTCGACGACGAAGACGGCCAGGAGCCTGGCGGGCTTGGTCGCGCTGGTGTTTTCGCTGACGCCGTGAGCGGATTTCTCCTGACAGGACATGGGCGTAGATGAAGGCCGACGGCGCGTGCCGATGGGCGGGCGATGAACCACCGGGCGGGTACTCCACCACGAGGGCCTTCACCGACTTGCCAGGAATGTTGGGGATGGGTTGGGAGAAGATGGGCGTGACCGTACCGGAGTGTCCGTTCGCGTGAGCGATCGCCAGCAGGGGCAGGGAGATCGCGCCAATGATTGCCAATGTGAGTGAACGAGTTTTCCATATCAACTTGGAACCCAGGGCTTCACGGTCCGGACGAGTCCTGGGCATCGACCTCGACGTCCGTGTTGGGAGCACGGACGGAGACATCTCCGTTAGGGCTGGAGAGCAAAAGTACCGGTCAGGCCAATGGAGGTTGCTCCAACTCGGGCACCGCACGCGGAGACGTGGATTGATCAGCGTCGGCGCTCGGGCTTTATTTGTTTGGCTGGCGGCGATTGGCGCCGCCACGGGCTCGAGGCAACGATGGAAACGAAGAAGATTCGTCTGGCCAGGGAAAAGGAGACGTATCTCGCCACGCTGTACGGCAAGGCGATGGATGCCGCGGTCGAGAATCCAATCCTCGGGGATCGATTCGCGGCGGACGCCACGGCCCGCATCGACTACGACTTCAAGGCGTTGAAGCTCCCGAAGGGGGGCGAGATCACCCTGCCGATGCGGGCTCGGCACTTCGACCAGTGGACGCGAGCGTTCCTCTCCGAGAACCCCGAGTCGACGGTCCTGCACCTTGGCTGCGGCCTGGACACCCGCGTGTACCGGATCGACCCGGGGCCGAAGGTCCGCTGGTTCGACGTCGACCTTCCCGACGTCATCGCCCTGCGCGAGCAGTTGTATCCGGAGCGCGACGGCTATCGCCGGATGGGCGCTTCGGTGACCGAGCTCTCCTGGCTCGACGCGATCCCTGGAGACACGCCAGTTCTCGTCGTCGCCGAGGGACTGGTGATGTACCTGCACGAGAAGGACGGGACGGCGTTGTTCCGGCGGATCACCGAGCAGTTTCCGAGCGGGCAGCTCGCGTTCGACGGCTACAGCGGAGCAATGGTGCGCCTGGTCTCCCGCCTCGCGACGGTGCGCGGCGCGAAGGTCGAGCTCGTCTGGGGAGTCGACGATCCGCGCGAACTCGAGAAGCAGGTCCCGAAGCTCCACCTCGCCGAGGAAGTCGAGTTCCTGACGATGCCCGAGCTGGTCGAACGGCTGTCCAGGAACTGGTTCTCCGGGGCGATGCACGGGGTCATGGGCCGGCTGCCGTTCTATCGGCACCTGATCCGTCACCTGCGCTATGCGTTTTAGGCCCTCGACAAGTTTCTCCCAGGGGCTGCTCACCTGGACCGTGTGCCGCGCGGCTTGTTCGCAGGGGGAGGGGGGCCTCCCGGCCTCGCGCGGATGCCATCGAGCACCACGCCCAGCATGCGGGGGTAGAGCTGCTCCGCCGTCATCTCCAGCTCGACCAGCACGTCGGGCCGCAGGAGCTGGTCCACCAGGGTGAGCACCATGCGGATGACGAGCCGGGGCTCCACGTCCGAGCGCAGCACCCCCGCCTTCACCCCCGCGGCGACGAACGCACCGAAGCGCTCCTGGACCGCCTGGCGCCGCAGCTCCAGCAGCTTGTGCCAGAGCGCGGGGGCGTCCCGCTGCAAGTCCCGGAGCACCGCGGCCCCGCGTCCGTAGTGGCCCGCCAGCGTCCGCGTGAAGGCCTCCAGCCGCTCGCCGAAGTCCCGCCGCTCGTCCTCGAGGAGGGCCCGCAGCTCCTCGCCGATGCGGGCGAGGATGGCCACGATGGCCGCCTCGCCCAGCTCCTCCTTGCTGGAGAAGTGCCGGTAGAGCGTCTTCTTGCTCATCCGCAGCTCGGTGGCGATGTCATCCATCGTCACGCGCGAGTAGCCGTGGGCGAGGAAGCTCTGCTCGGCCTTCTCCAGGATGCGCGCGCGCGCATCGTCCACTTCCGTCATGCGAGGGCTCCCCGACGCGGCCCCTCGTACACCATCTCCACGCCCCTGGCGGGGCCGATGGTGATGTTGCGGCGCACCGGGCGCTCCGGCGTGTCGTTCGCGAGCGAGAAGCGGTGCGCGGCCAGCAGCGAGCCCAGGACGGTGCGCATCTCGTACTGCGCGAAGGCCGCTCCGATGCAGCGCCGCGCCCCGCCACCAAAGGGCAGGTACTCGAAGGGCGAGTACTTGCGCTCCAGGAAGCGCTCGGGACGGAAGCTGTCGGGCTCGGGGTAGAGCACCGGGTCCACGTGTGCCAGGCAGATGGCGGCCATGACGCCCGTGCCGGGCGGCAGCTCGCGCCCGCGCAGGGTGAAGGGGGCCACGGTGCGGCGGCCCACCACGGGCACGATGGGGTGGATGCGCAGCGCCTCGTCACACACCGCGGTGAGGTAGGGCAGCTTCACGAGCGCCTCCGGCTCGGGCTCCGGACCCAGCGGGGCGAGCTCCTCCAGCAGCCGCTGCATCGTCCCGGGGGCGCGGTGCAGGTGATGGAGGGCCCAGGCCATGCCGATGGCCGTCGTCTCGTGGCCGGCGATGAGCAGGGTGCGCAGCTCGTCCTTCAGCTCCGCGTCGGTCATGGGCTGGCCCTCCTCGTCCCGCGCGGCGAGCAGCAGGCTGAGGATGTCGGTGTGGCCCACCTCGTGCCCGCGCCGGGTGGAGAGCTCCTCGGTCAGCAACTGGTCCAGCTCCGTCACGTAGCGCTGGAAGCGGGCCCAGGGGCCCACGCCTCCGAAGGAACGCCGCAGCGGCACCGCCATCATCAGCAGCGGCGTATAGGACTCCATGTAGCCCACCAGCACCTCGCGGTAGCGCCGCATGCGCGCCGGCTCCTCGATGCCGAAGACGGCGCGGATGATGACCTCCAGGGAGATGGACTGGGTGAGCTCCTGGGCGCGGAAGGGGCCTCCCGGACGCAGCGTCTCCACCGAGCGCAGGGTGATTTCCCTCATGAGCTGCCCATAGGCGCGCATGCGCTCGCCGTGGAAGGGGGGCATGAGCAGCTTGCGCTCGCGCTTGTGGCGCTGCCCGGCCATCAGCAGCAGCGAGTTGTCTCCCACCGCGGGGGCCAGGGGGAGCTGGCCCAGTGGCTCGAAGAGGGCCGGGTCCGCGCTGAAGATGTCGCGGATGCCCTCCGGGTCTCCGGTGACGACCACGTTGCCCACCGGCAGCGGCGCGGTGAACGGATCCCCGTAGCGCGCGCGGCAGTCGAGGAAGAAGCGGGTGGTGTCCCGGAGGAAGCGGAACGTCTGCACCGGGGTGATGCGGGGTCCGGACGGCAACTGCGGGGTGGTCATGGCTCGACCTCCTGGGAACGACGCGGGAAACTCAGGAAACTATAAAAGTTTCCCCAGTTTCCTGCAACCTCTCGATTCCCCTACGCCTGGGCGTCGTCGCCATGGTCTGGTGCCTGGATGACGGCCTCGCGCAACTCCATCATCTTCGGTGTCTACGCCCCAGCGCTCGAGAGCAATGACGAGCGTCTTCTCTCCGTTGCGTCGGGGCCGGGACACACGCCTCCTGGCTTGCGCCTGGCCTGGTCGGTCTCCGACGGGGGGCGGTTCATCCCCTCGCCTCAGCGCGATGCCTGGCTCGGCGAGGAAGCCGTGCACGAGGAACCTCCGCGACCTCGCGTCGCGGGCGCGGGCCACCTGGTGACACTCATTGGGTGGGAACGGCCGGCGGCGCTTTCTCCAAGTGGGCGGGACCAATTCGAAATCCATGCGAAGTGGCCCCTGGGCGCGGTCGATATCGGGGCGGCGGCGGAGTTGCTGGAGCGTGTGGCGGAAGGGGTCCGTGCGTACTGGGGGCATGCGACGCCGAACGACATGGTGGCGGGGATGGAGCCGCGAGTTCCTCCACCGGGGCGGCCCATGCTCGAGCGCTCGGAGGACACCCGCTCCCCTGAGATTCCATGGCACCTGGGGTGGCTGAACTACTGGTCGGCCGCCGCCGCACGGACCCTCGGCTTTCCGGATCCCACGCGTGACGCGGACCTGCTCTCGCGGGCGAAGCGCACCGCGACAGGCGGTTGGATGGTGCGGCTCACGGAGACGCCGCTCGACCTGGGTAATCCCAACCACATCGACGCGCTCCTGCGCGGATACAAGCGATTTCCACGGATGGGCGGAGCGCCTGTCGACCGCACCTTCAGCGGCGCCTCATGAACGGGGCCCCTTGCGCTTACGCCGCACCGGACTCTGCCCGGCCGGTGCGGCCCGGATTCGTTCGAACTCGTCCACGGCCTTGCGCATCGAGCGCACCACGCCATGAGGCATCGGTTGCCGCGTCGCCAGCATCCGCGCGAACTTCTGCGCCGCGGGTTGGCGATCCTCGTCCCGAACCGCATGGATCCTCTTGTAGTCGGTCTGCTCGTCCGCCTTTCCGTGCTTCAGGAAGCGAACCCAGGTCTCCATCTGGCGCCGGGGTACCCAGAGGGAGATCCGCTCTTTTCTCCCTCGCGCCGACTCACCCGCGACGCGCAAGCGCTCGGCGAGCTGTCGCTCCCTTCCCCCTTCTGGCTGGGTATCCGCATCAATGACCACGAGAAGATCCCGTTGCCCCATACCCTTGCGGTTGGCGTGGACCTCCGCCGGATAGGCGTCAAGCACGTGGTCGTATGCCGAGCCCCGTCCACTCCGAGAGATGTTGGCGGTGATCTGGTCCTCTCTCCATCCACACTGCCGGAGACACCGATAAGCGAACCGATAGTCAGCCATGCCTTCACAGAGGACCACCACTCGGACGCGCCGACTACCCATCGACCCACCCCCGCGCGAGCAGTTCGGACACGGGCAATCCCGCGCCATTGACAGGAACCGGGCGTACCCGCGCTGGCCCACCGCCCTCGCGCTCGAGAAGAAGACCCTGCGTGGGGGCGAGGAGGTCGATCAACCCGGGGTTGTGGGAGATGAGCAGCGCCTGGCCACCCGCCTCCGTCTCGTCCATCAGGCGATTGAGCCAGGGTTGTATCTCTCGCGGCGAGAGGAAGTTTTCCGGCTCGTCGATGCAGAGCGTGCTCGCCTCACCGGAAACCGCGTGCAGCAACGCGTAGAGCACGACCAGCGCGCGCTGCCCCTCTGAGAGTTCGTTGAAGGCGAAGACGACGCGCCCACGCCGTCGCGGTGAGGCAAACGAGAACAGGAGCAGATGACTGCCACGCCCGTGCTGCTCGAACTCGTAGTCCCGGAACCCTTCGAGCACGATGCGCAGGCTTCGTTTGAGGTTGCGTGGGAACGTCGCACGAGCGTCGTGCATGGCCAGAAGCCAGGAGGCGAAGTTGGACAGGTCTCTTTCCAGGAAGCTTCCCTTGTCTTCCTGGGCCACGGCATCCAGGGTCTGCGGCACCGGACGGAAGACCCAGATACGAGCCAACCTGTCCCTGACCCAGGTCAATGCCTCCGAACGGTACTTGCTCGGCAGGTTCGACAATGGCGACACCTTGGACCCCGCCGGGAAGGTGAAGTTGACACCTCCAGTCCAGGGCCAGACCTTCACCTCTTCTCCAGAAAACGAGTAGCGCACCTGGTTCTCGTGGAGGATCTCCTCACGCTCGATGACGCTGTCCTGACCTCGCTCGTGATGGATGGTCAGCCGGTACGTGTAGGCGCCATCCGGTCCTTTCATCCCGAGCTCGAACGTCTGGATGCTCTTGCCAAGCCAACGGGTTCGCGTCGAGTCCGGGAACAGCGACGCCACGGAGCTACCGTCAACGACGAGCTGCCGAAGCTTGAACAGGACTTCGAACACCGCGCTCTTGCCTGCACCATTCGGGCCCAGGAGCAACGTGAGGGCGCCCGGTTCGAGCGTGGCCCGCTCGAGGCAGCGATAGTTGTCGGCGAAGATGCGCGTGATCATCGTGGGTCGCTCCACCATAGTGCTTCTGGTAGGGCTCGACCAGAAGCGAACCCGATGGCGGAACTACCCGCTCCACACGGCCCCACCCTCCTGCGTTCTTGCTCGGGTTCGCCGCCACCTTCCGGCGATGGGGGCAAGGTGTCCTCGTGGACAACCCTGGCGGCCCGGTGGGGAGGGGGCCTCGTGAAACGTCACTCCCTGGCGGTAGGGTATCCACCTGACTGCCCGAAGGGATGCACATGACGACGTGGACGTGGCGGATGCCCGCCAACGTGGCACTGGGTTTGATCGTTCTGGGAGCACTGCTCGGGCCGGGGGCTCCGGCGCTCGCGGCCGGGCGGGGCTGCCAGGACAATCTCATCGCGGTGGCGCTCGCGCCCGGTCTGCCCAGGGATCAACAGGTGTTCACTCGCCTGTGTTTGCCCGAGGGCCCGCCGCCCGCCACGGTGCAACTGCTCGTGCACGGCATCACCTACACCCATCTACACTGGGACTTCCCGGATCCCACGGGAGGCACCGCGCGCTACTCGTACGTGAACGCGGCGCTGGAGGCGGGCTTCGCCACCCTGGCCATGGATCGCATCGGCGGCGGGGCGAGCTCCCGTCCCCTGGGCGCCCTCGTCACCATCGAGTCCAACGCCTATGTCGTCCACCAGGTGGTCCAGGCGCTGCGCGCGGGCTCGGTGCGAGGCCCCGCGGGCGCGCTCGGCTTCGAGAAGGTGGTGCTCGTCGGCCACTCCTACGGCTCCTTCACCGCCTGGTACGAGGCGACCGACTACCAGGATGTCGATGGCGTCATCCTCAGCGGGGTGAGCCATACCTTCCAGCCCACCGCCCCGTTGAATGTCCTGCTGCCCCTGCGGCCCGCCGCCCTGGAGCCGGCCTTCTTCGGTGAGGGCTATGACCTGACGTACCTGAGCACCGTGCCCGGCTCGCGCCAGATCACCTTCTATGCCCCGGGCAAGGCGGACCCCGCGGTGATCGCCCTCGACGAGCGGACCAAGAGCACGCTGACGCTCACCGAGTTCTCCCTCTTTCCCACCGTCATCGCGCGCCCGCTGGACATCCGTGTTCCGGTGCTGCTCGCCAACGGCGCCGGGGACACGCTCTTCTGCGGTCCCACCCTCACCAGCGGCAACCTGTGCGCGAACGCCCAGACGCTGCTCGCCATCGAGGCGCCCCGGCTTGGCCCGCGGGTGCCGTGTGTGGAGGCGTGGGTGCTGCCCGGCGCGGGCCATATGCTCAACACCATTCTGGACGCGCCCCGGTGGTTCGCCGTGGCCCAGGAGTGGTCGACGCGGCTCGTGGGCATGGGTCCGGGTCCCGCGCCCGGCTGCGCGCGGTGAAGGGTGGAGAGGCTCGCGATCACGAGGCGCGGATGCTGGCCCGCGCCAGGTCGCACTCCTCGCAGTGCTCTTCGGGAGGACAGAGAAACAGGAGTGGGTTCAAGGCGAGGAGCTCCAGCGCGACGGTGACGACGTCGCGCGAGTCGCACAGCCGCGCCGGGGCGTGGCCCACGGGGCCCTCGTGTTGCAGCGCCCGGGTGCGCAGGGGTGCGTCGAGGAGCTGGAAGCGACGGCAGCAATGATCGGTCTCGGCGATCATCACGGTGCGTGCGGCGCCGTCGACCTCGACCACGCAGGGGTGCTCGATGGAGTAGGGGACGCCCGCGAGGGCCTCCGCCAGGTGCAACGTGGTGTTCTCGCTGTGGCCCACACCGAGAAGCAGCACCTGTCCGGCGAGCTCATGGACGTGGCCCACCGGGCTGTCGGGACCGTGCGGGGGGGACAGTGGCTGGGGTGCGCAGACGCGCTCGGCCAGGGGCCCCTCGGCGGCGAACGAGCCGCCCGGATGCGTGCTGCGCCGGACGCCCGGTTGTTTCCAGAACAGCTCGGCGGTGATGCCCATATCGTGAGTCGGTGTCGACGCGGGGTCGAAGAGGGACTCGCCATCGGTCATCGTCGGCATGACCAGCGTGCCCTCCTCCCCGAGCGCGAGCCGCAGCGCGCGGAGCAACCCCAGGGGGCCGTCTTGAATCGGGCGCACCGCTCGGAACGACGTATGCACGAGCAGCACGCCTCCCCGACGCACGCCCAATGCCCGAAGCTGGGTGGCCACCTGCTCGACGCTCAGTTCCTGTCTCATGGTGCTCCGAAGGGTACACGCGCGGCCGGCCATCGAGCATCCACCAGGTCGGGGGAGTTTGGCCCCTGGAAGGATGTCGAAGAACTCGATCGACATCCTTCCAGGGGCGAGCACCTTCCCGGCTGCCCTGCGCTCGTCGTTCATCTCCTCGGCCACGGGGCTCGGCGAGCATTTACCTGTCGATCATCGACAGAAGGTCATGGTTGCCCAGATGGGGTTGCCGGCAGTGTTGTAGATGACAAGGTTGCAATCATCCTGCATGGCCAGCCGTGCACCAGGGTTTCCATAGGTCCCGGACCACCAGAGGGGTTGGCCGTTTCCCGCGTACAGGACGAGGTTCCCGTCTGTCTGCATTAAGAAGGCGGACGTATCACTGCCCCACGTATTCGTGCTCCAGAGTGGACCTACTCGATCATAAACCACGACGTTGCCGTCTCCCTGATGGGTCAGGAAGGCCCTGCCATTACATGAACCGACCGACTGCCCCCTGAAGAGCACTTCTCCGCTCCCAAGGCCACCACAGGACAGCGTCCCCTCCGCGGGCTCGCTGGTGCCCGCGGATTCGCCCGGGCCAGAACCACCGCAAGCTGAGGCCCCCACCAGCGCGATAAAAGCCAACAGGACCCGCCGCTGCATCCGGACGGTTTTGGTCTGGCTCTCCATGTTATCCCCCTCCAGCTCACCCTCCATGGGTGACCACACCTCAAAAACTTGAAGTGCGTGGCACGGAAGTGCAATCCTCTACAGCTTGTTCACCGGTCCCATGGAGTTTTCTGCTTTCGCCATTTTCGGGAGCGGTGTCTCTCCAAGAACCACGAGCGGAAAGAGGAGTCCTCCGCCGCGCTCATCCATCTGGGCATGAGCCGGTTCACGTTCCGCTGGCTCGCCTGATTGCCCTGGTTCAACACCCTCTGTCTGAATGTGGAGGCGGCGGAAATCGAACCCGCCGCCTCATCCATCCAGCGTTCAGCTGATCATGCCCAGCTTCTTCAAGCGTGACGCCAGGGTGGTGGGCTTGATGCCTAGCAACTCGGCGGCGCCCCCCTTTCCGAACTGCTTGCCCCCACAGGCCTCCAACGCCGCGCGCAGATTGTCGCGTTCGAGTTCGCGGAGCTGGGCCTCGGTGAGGATCTTCCGGGGCTCCACGAGTTCCTGGTGGACCTGGGTATCACTCACGGGCAGGTCGATGTTCAGCTCCTTGCCCCGCGAGGTGATCAACGCCCGCTCGATGATGTTCTGCAACTCACGAATGTTGCCTGGCCAGTCGTAGCCTTGCAGCCGCGCGATGTCGCCCTTGCTCAGTCGCCGCCCCGGCAGTTTCAGCCGCGCGCCAATGTGCTCGATGAAGTGCGCCGCCAGCAGGGGAATGTCCGAGCGGCGCTCGCGCAGGCTCGGTGAATGGATGGGAAAGACGTTGAGGCGGAAGAACAGATCCTCGCGGAAACGTCTGGCCACCACCTCGGCGCGCAGGTCACGGTTGGTCGCGGCGATGATGCGGACGTTCACGCTCCGGGTACGCTCCTCGCCGACCCGCTCGAACTGGCCTTCCTGGAGCACCCGCAGCAGCTTGCTCTGCAACTCCAAGGGAATCTCGCCGATCTCGTCGAGGAACAGGGTGCCACCGTCGGCCAGTTCGAAGCGGCCGATGCGGTCGCGTACCGCCCCGGTGAAGGCGCCGCGCAGATGACCGAAGAACTCGCTCTCGAACAGCTCGGCGGGGATCGCCGCGCAGTTCACCCGGATCAGCGGATGGTCGCGACGCTGGCTGGCCTGATGGATGGCCCGGGCGATCAGCTCCTTGCCCGTGCCGGATTCGCCATGAATCAGGACGTTGGCATCGGTGGGGCCCACCACGTCGATCTGGTGGATGATCTTCAGGATGGGCGCGCTGCGTCCGACGATATCGCGGTACTGGTGCTCGGTACTGATCTCCTCCTGGAGATAGGCGTTCTGCTCCTCCAGCCGCTCCTTGAGCGTCCGCAGCTCGGCCAGGGCCTTCTGGAGCTGCAATTCGGTGTTGCGCCGCTCGGTGATGTCGCGGAACACCACCACCGCGCCGATGATCCGGTCGTTCGCGAGCACCGGGGTACTGGTGAACTCCACCGGAAAGGCCGTGCCATCGCGGCGCCAGAACACCTCCTGGCGGCCCTCGTGGACCAGGCCGTCCTGGACCGCCTGGTAGATCGGACAAGCCTCGTCAGGGTAGGGCCTGCCATCGGCGTGGCTGTGGTGATGGATGCGATGGACGTTCTTGCCGATCATCTCCTCCACGCTCCAGCCGAACATGCGCGCCGCGGCTGGGTTGACGAACGTGGCCATGCCCTGGTTGTCGATGCTGTAGATTCCGTCACCCACCGCGCTGAGCAGCAGTTGGTTGCCGCGCTCGTTTTCCTGGAACAGCTCGAGGACATCGCGCCACTCGATGAGTCCACCGCGCAGGGTCTGCTCGGTCCGTGACTTGTCCTGATGGCCGCGTTCGCCGCGATGCTCACGCAGGGTCAGCACCAGGTGTGGCCGGCCCTTGAAGGGGAGATGGGTCGCGGAGATCTCCACCGGGAGATCCTCGCCATTCCCCCGCTGGCAGGTGAAGCGGTCGCTCCAGGCGCTGCCGTGCTCCATGGCGTGTTGGGTGAAGGCCATCAGGTCCGGCAGTTGGTGACCGAAGATTCTCGCCGTCGGCAGGGTCAGCAACTCCTGGCGTGTATAGCCGAGCAGGTGGCTGGCGGCGACGTTGAGATCCTCGAAGCGGTCGGCGAGGGGCGCGAGCAACACAATGGCCGCGCTGCAATGTTCGAAGGCCATGTGCCGAGCGGGGTACGTGAGCAGGGTAACGCCAGAGATGTAATCGGGGTCTTCCATTCGTACACCTACGGGAGTTCGTACGAAACACTACGAAATTTCGTGAATCTACGGCCTTTCGTAGCACCGGGTCAGAAGACGTGAACCGCCGTCCGGACGTACAAACCCAGTGATTCCAGGAGGATACTCCCCGGCGAGAGGGCGGCCAGCCATTCTGGCATGTCCCTCGCAATCATCTCCACCGAACCCCCTGGAGCGCCGGACCCGGCGCGCCGCGATTGCTGGAGACAGTGCAATGCCAAGCGTAGATATTCCCGCCTATAAGGATGGTGATTTCCTCGTCAACTACGAGGAGAAGGTCTTCGAGGACGTCAAGGCCAAACCCGGCGAGAAAGCCTTGATCACCTTCCACACCATCGCCTTTGAGGGCTCCATCGGCCTGGTCAACATGCTCCAGGCGAAGCGTTTGTTGCGCAAGGGCTTCGAGACCAAGGTGCTGCTGTACGGCCCCGGCGTGCAGCTGGGCGTGCAGCGGGGCTTTCCGACGCTGGGCGCGGAGGCCTTCCCCGGGCACATGGCGGTGAACAACCAGCTCAAGGCTTTCATCAAGGAAGGCGGCGAGGTGTATGCGTGCCGCTTCGCCCTGCAGGCGCTCTACGGACAGACCGAGAAGGCGTTGATCGAGGGCATTCGTCCGATCAATCCGCTGGACGTGATGGACCTGCGCCTGCTGATGCGCCGCGAGGGCGCGCTGATCATCGACACCTGGACGGCCTGAATCGTCTTCACCCCTCTCGCGACGCGGGAGGGGTGCCGTCATTTCCAGCGAGGACCCTCCGCCATGCCCAGCATTCGTGCCGCCGCCGTGCAGCTCAGCCCGGTGCTCTACAGCCGCGAAGCCACCGTCGCGAAGATCTGCGAGCAGATCCTCGAACTGGGTCGCGACGGCGTGCAGTTCGCGGTCTTTCCCGAAACCGTGGTGCCCTACTACCCCTATTTCTCCTACGTCCAGGCCCCCGTGGCCATGGGCAAGGAACACCTGCGCTTGATGAACGAGTCGGTGATCGTGCCTTCCGCCATCACCGAGCGCATTGGCGAGGCCTGTCGCGAGGCGGGCATGGTGGTGTCCCTGGGCGTCAACGAGCGCGACGGGGGCACCCTGTACAATGCCCAATTGCTGTTCGATGCCGATGGCCGGCTCATCCAGCGCCGCCGGAAGATCACCCCGACCTACCATGAGCGCATGGTCTGGGGTCAGGGCGACGGCTCTGGCCTGTGCGCGGTGGACAGCCGCGTCGGCCGGATCGGCTCGCTGGCCTGCTGGGAACACTACAACCCGCTGGCACGCTACGCGCTGATGGCCGATGGCGAGCAGATCCACGCGGCGATGTTTCCCGGCTCGCTGGTGGGCGAGATCTTCGCCGAGCAGATCGCGGTCACCATCCGTCACCACGCGCTGGAATCCGGCTGCTTCGTGGTCAACGCCACCGCCTGGCTCAGCCCGGAACAACAGGCGCGGCTCATGGAGGACACGGGTTGCGCGATGGGACCCATCTCCGGTGGCTGCTTCACCGCCATCGTCTCGCCGGAAGGTAGACTTCTCGGCGAACCGCTGCGCGGCGGTGAAGGGGTGGTGATCGCCGACCTCGACCTCACGCTCATCGACAAGCGCAAACGCATGATGGACTCGGTCGGCCACTACAGCCGTCCGGAGCTGCTCAGCCTGCTGATCGACCGCCGGGCCACCGCGCACGTCCATGATCGGCATGAGAACCTCGAGGAGACTCCCCATGTCCGGCAGTGAAACCCCTCCGGTCGTGCCCTTGCCGACCAATGACTTGCTCCTCGAGCTGCAATGCCATGGTGTCCGCTGGCAGGGCGCCGACGGCCTGTCTCGAAAGGGGGGCGCCGGGCCCTCGGATCACAAGGCGCTCGGTCTGGGCGAGCGCACGGCCATGGTGCCGATGCTCAACCGCGCCTCGCTGGACTCGCCCTACGCCGCGGTGCCCGACGAGAGCGGTACGCGGGCGCGGCTCTTCCGCGAGGGCCTTCCCGTGGGCGAAGTCCAACTGCCGGGGGTCCCTCGCTTCTACGGTCTCACCACCGCGGAGGGCACGCCCTACTGGAAGATCGCCACCCTGCACAGCCGCGACGTGCTGGCCACCACGGTGCTCCAGCACTGCGTGCGCATGAACGAGGCCGCCACCGCCTGTCAGTTCTGCGCCATCGGCCAGTCGCTGGCCGCCGGAAAGACGATCGCCCGCAAGCGCCCGGCCCAGCTCGCCGAAGTGGCCCGGGCGGCGGTGGAACTGGACGGCGTCAAGCACATGGTGATGACCACCGGCACGCCCCAGACGCCGGATCGCGGCGCCGCCATCCTCTGTGAATCCGCCGCCGCGGTGACCGCCGCGGTGAATCTGCCGATCCAGGCCCAATGCGAGCCGCCGGACGACGACGCGTGGTTCCAACGTCTGGCGGACAGTGGCGTGGTGTCGCTCGGCATGCATCTGGAGGCGGTCACCGACGAGGTCCGCCAGCGGATCATGCCGGGCAAGGCCGGAGTGCCGCTGACACGCTACTTCGATGCCTTCGCCGCCGCCGTCTCGGTCTTTGGCCGCGGCCAGGTGAGCACCTATCTCCTCGCGGGCCTGGGCGACAGCGAAGACGCCATCGCCGCCATGGGCGAGCGCCTGGTCGCGCTCGGGGTGTATCCCTTCGTGGTGCCCTTCGTCCCCATCGACGGCACACCGCTCGCCCATCACCCCAAGCCCGACAGCGCGTTCATGCAGCGGCTCTATTCACGTCTGGGCGTCAGCCTGCGCCGTCACGGGCTGCACTCGGAACGCATCAAGGCCGGCTGCGCCCGATGTGGAGCCTGCTCGGCGCTCAAGGGGTACGAGTGATGAGTGCCTCCTTCGCCCTGGTCCCGGACACCTTCGAGCCCTGGCGCGCCGACGATCTGCGGGTCAAGCCCGCCAGCGAGGCCTGGGAGCGCGCTGACTATTATGCTCTGCGCCGCGCGGTCTTCGTCGGTGAGCAGCAATTGCTGGAACAGGACCGCGACACCCGGGATTTTCAGGCCATCCCCATCGTCGCCGTGGCCCACGCCTGCGGCATGGCCGACCGGGTGGTTGGCGCGGTGCGCATCTACGAGGACGAGGAGGGCCTCTGGTACGGCGGCAGGCTTTGTGTGGCGCGCGACTACCGCCGCCACGCGCGGATCGGCCAGGCGCTGGTGAACGAAGCGGTGGCACGGGCCAGGGAGCTTGGCTGCCACACCTTCCGCGCCACCGTGCAAGCGGCCAACGAGAGCTGGTTCCAGCGCTTGCACTGGCGCAGCCTGGAACGCCTGGAGCTGCTCGGCCAGCCCCATGTGCTGATGCAGGCGGAGCTGGAGCGCTATCCCTTCCTGCCACGGCACAGTGGCTCGCTGTTCCGCGAGGAGCACCGTCATGACTGAGCTCGCCACGCTGCTGGCGGGTCTGCGCGAGACGCCGGCGATGCGCTCCAAACAAGCCATCCAGCATCCGGCCCGGCGCCTCGCTGGCCCGCCCGCGAAGGGGGAGGAGCGCTACACGCGACCAGGGGACGATACCGCCGCGTTCCGCTGTGGCGATGGCTACCAGCTCCTCGCCATGGAAGGCATGCTGCCGGCCTTCGTGGAGCAGGCTCCCTGGTTCGCTGGCTGGTCCGCGGTCATGGCCAATGTCAGCGACATCGCCGCCATGGGAGGCCGGGCCCAGGCGGTGGTCAATGCCTACTGGCACCACGACGCGGCCGCCGCGGATCAACTGCTCGCCGGAATGGAAGCGGCCTGTGCCGCCTATGGCGTGCTCCTCGCTGGCGGCCACACCCATCAGGCGCCGGGCAATCCCGCCTGTCTCGCGGTGGCGATCACCGGTTGGGCGCGAGCGTTGCTCTCGACCCTCCACGCGGAGCCCGGCCAGTTGCTGGCGATGGCCGTTGATCTCGATGGCCGTTGGCATGGCGACGCGCCCTACTGGAAGGCTTTCGAAGGGGTGCCGGGCGAGTGTCTGCGGGCCAGACTGGAGCTGCTGCCGACCCTCGCCGAGGCGGGCCGCCTGCGTGCCGCCAAGGACATCAGCAACGCCGGCATTCTTGGCACCCTGCTGATGCTGCTGGAACCCACCGGTTGTGGCGCCCGGGTCGAGCTCGATGCCCTGCCACGTCCGGCCGGAGCCCCGTTGGAGCGCTGGCTGCAAGTCTTCCCAAGCTACGGCTTCCTGATGACCCTGGACGCCGCGGATTGGCCATACGTGGAGGCCGCCTTCGTCGCCGAGGGCGTGCACTGCGCCGTCATTGGCCAGCTCGATGCCAGCGCCCGACTGTGGGTCGAGCACGCCGGCCAACGCGCTGAATTCTGGAACCTGCGTGAGAAGCCCTTCACCGGCTTCGCTTGCCCGCCCCGAACCGAGGAGCACTGAAATGCCCGCCGTGAACATCAAGCTGCGCTGGCCCGATGGCAAGGTCAGCACCGCCTATTCTCCCTCCACGGTCGTCTACGAGCACTTCGAGGCAGGCCACAGCTACCCGCTGGCGGACTTCCTCTCCCTCGCCGAGACCGCATTCAACGCGGCGTCCGAGCGCGTCAAGCAGGTCCGCGGATTCTATTGCAGCTCGGCGATGGACAGTCTCGCGGGCCTCCGCCTGCTGGCCCGCCAATACCCAGCCCGCGACGCTCGCGTCGAGGTGCTCGACCTGCTCACCCAAGGTGCCGATCAGTCCTGACACGGTCGCGAGGCCTTGTCCCAGAGGTATACATCCCATGTCCCATCACAACGTCATCGTCGTCGGTGGCGGGCAGGCCGGTCTGTCCGCCAGCTATTACCTCCAGCAGCGAGACATCAACCATCTGGTGTTGGAGAGCCGCACCCTCACCCATACCTGGCGCGAGCAACGCTGGGACAGTTTCACCCTGGTCACTCCGAACTGGCAGTGTGCGCTCCCCGGCGCTCCCTACCGGGGGGCGGAGCCGCATGGCTTCATGAAGAAGGAGGAGATCATCGCCTACCTGGATGGCTTCATCGCGACGGTACGGCCACCGGTTCGCGAAGGTGTCACGGTGCGGCGGCTCGCCACTCGCGCCGAGGGTGGCTATCAGGTGGTGACCAGCGCCGGGGAGTTCAGCGCCGAGCAGGTCATCGTCGCCACCGGCGGCTACCACACACCCATCATCCCGCGCTTCGCCGAGCGGCTGCCACCGTCCCTGCTCCAAATCCAGTCCGCGCAGTACCGCAATCCCCAGAGCCTGCCAGACGGTCCCGTGCTGGTGGTGGGCTCCGGGCAATCCGGCGCGCAGATCGCCGAGGATCTGCACCTGGCCGGCCGTCAGGTGCACCTGGCGGTGGGTGAGGCACCTCGCTGTGCGCGCTTCTACCGGGGCAGGGACGTGGTCGCCTGGCTGGAGGACATGGGTTACTACGCCATGGGCGTGGACCGGCACCCCTTGCGCGAGGGGGTGCGAGACAACACCAATCACTACGTCACCGGGCGGGATGGCGGGCGCGACATCGACCTGCGTGTGTTCGCCATGCAGGGAATGCAACTCCATGGGCAGTTGGAGGAGCTGGAGGGCGGAACACTGCGCTTCGCGCCGAACCTGGCCGTCAACCTGGACAACGCCGACGCCGTCTATAACCGCATCAACGCCAGCATCGACAAGTACATCCTGGAGCACGGCATCTCGGCACCGCCGGGCTCGGTCTACCAGCCGGTCTGGCGGCCGTCCGAGGAGCGCACCACCTTGCCGGTGGAGGGCCTCGCCGCGGTCATCTGGTGCATTGGTTTCCGCCCGGACTTCACCTGGATTGATCTGCCGGTCTTCAACGGCCGTGGCCAGCCGAGCCACGTGCGCGGCGTCACCGCCACGCGCGGTTTGTACTTCCTCGGTCTGCCCTGGCTGTACACCTGGGGCTCCGGACGCTTCTCCGGCGTGGCGCAGGATGCCGAGTATCTGGTGGACCGCATCGCGGCGGTACGCAGCGGTGCACTGAACTGAGCTTCGCCTCGAGCGCGAGTGGAGGCGGCGGGAAGCGAACCCGCGCCGGGCGGTGCGAAACTCCCAGCAGAATCGCGCCCTTACCTCGTAACCGCCCGGAATGCTTGAGAGTCGATATCCCGCCGCGTCCCCTCCTGTCCCGTCCCGTTCCAGGTCATTCCGCAGGCTCCTGCGACATACGCGCAACATGGCTTGGAGCTACCTACCTCCCACCGTTGGGTGATCCCGAGTCGCTCGCCGCTCCCATCGCCGTCCTGAACGTATAGGCCGCTCCCACTGCCGGGTGCCTGTGCCGAAAGCGGCTGCGGCACAGGGGCATCACTTCCGACGGCTGCGAGGGCTCAGCCGGGCGATGCTCGGTCGCCAGTCGAGGCGAGAGTTGCCTGGATGCCCGGCATCCCTCCAGCTACCGGCAAGCGGTTGCCTATTCCGGCACTGTCCCCGTGAACATACACAAGGGGTTTGACTGGCCGACCGCCCTGGTGGAGCACCACTTGGGAGGACAGTTCCTCAAGGGCGATGTCTTCCTCTTCGTGGGCAAGTGCCGTCGGCGCGCCAAGGTTCAGAAGATCCAAGCACTGGGGAGGCTCATGTCTACAACCGCCCGTGCTCGTGAGGAGGCTCGTCAGCATCCTCGTTCTGCTCGACTCGCTCGATACTAAGTGAATTGATGGAAGTGAGGTCGCTCGCTGTAATGGCGGTCACGTCTAGAGTGACGGGAATATCGTAGACCTCATAGTCTGGCTCAAAGTAATCCTCCCCCATGTATACCCGATACTCCGCAAGCACATCCACACGAGTGCTCAATGTAAGGCGGAGAAGAACATCACCATCGCCAAGAAGCCGCGCAGAGACGTCGACAAGTTCAGGAGGGCGATTTAGAGGCTCGATCCGAAATAAATGGGCGTTGTTTGGCAGCCTCAGCTCTTTGGGCGACGCTCCAGAAGAGTAGAATTCCAGTTCCAAATTGAGAAGCCGCAAGAACTCCGCTGTCGTGCTGAGCTGGCGCTTTCCATTTTTCAATTCATTCTCGAGTTTTGACGCCTTGAGCTTCGGGGCAACGAACTCTTTGAGAAACTGGTCATACCCTTTGTACCGAGTCACCGAGTGGGTGAGAGCGTTGGTTTCCTCGCGCAACTCCGGGCTAAGGTCCTTCTTGCCGAAGTCGTTGTCCTGAGCGATGAGCGTAACATCCTCGCTGATGGCATTTGCCTTGACCGTCTCCCAGATGAGGGCGTCGCGATAGCCCTGTTTGCCGTCCTGGGTGAAGGGGCGCTGCCCCCGAATAGCTCGGTCAATAAGTATCTCGTGCGCAACGGCGGGAAGCGGAAGAATCTCGATTCCCTCAGCCTCCAAATTCTTACGGATAATGGCCCGTGCGTCATTGTCGTCGACTGGCAACACGGCCCTCTCGTCGACCCCCAGTCGGCGTAGCATACTTGCCGCCTCTTTGCGGTCCTTTCGATAATGCGACGCATGCTCGAAGAGCGTCACCGTCGAGATGGCTACACGGTAGCCGAGAATCCTCTCTCGAATAATCGCTTGAAGCGACGCCTGTTTGAACAAGTAGTCGTTGTGAAGAACGTTGGTATCCAGAATGACGATCACATTAGTTCCGGAGGAGGAGGTCGACTTAAGTAGGGACGTGGGTGGAACGTTCTAGTACTACGGTGTCATAAAGTTCGTTCTCCCTCGGGAAACGACGTGCTGGCAGAGCCGGTGGAGCAGAGGGATCCGAGGGGAAGCCAGACGTTTATGACACCGTAGTACTAGAACCGAGGGCTCGCAATAAGAGCGTCCAAATACGGGGAGAGTTCATCGTTGACAGATTGGAATTCGCTTGCCAGCAGGGCGCTGTACTTCTTGGTCATGCGCACTTCCGTCCCTGGGAACTCGACGTCTTTAGTGTCAACCACACCCATAATCAACTGGGTGCCCGGAGGACGATGGTCTCGGATGAGCGTAAGCATTTTGACGAGATTCTGGTCGTCCTGCTCTTGCTGATTGATCGCGTCAATGGCCATTGGGGCGAAGGCTTCCGATGATCCGTATTTGCTCATTACTCCCCAGATGCTCATGGTGTAGGCGAGGATGGAACGTGGCAGGTCGCTCCCTGTCTCGTTGGCCTTCGCGTCGATTCGCTTGAGCAGCGTGGAATCGCTGCTGTTGACGTTCAGCCATGCGAAGTGGTGTTCCATGCGGTGCCGGTAGTCGTTGACAATGCTTTGTCGACGCTCCTTGCTCGCGAACTTCTTCATCTCTTCATCGTGTCCCCGGACCGTCGCTTCGAGTTCTCCGATTTGCCTTTGAACGATAGACACATCGGCTTCGAGGGCTTTTCTGAACCCCTTTCTACCCTCGCTCTCAATGAGTTGGCCGAGTGTTACTTCGCTCTTCTTGGCTGCGAGGAGATCCTCTACCTCACGTAGTTCGGCCGTTGACTGCGTCAACCGCTCCTGCTCCGTGGCAATCTCTCGCTCTAGCTTCACTGTTTTGTTCGCGAGTTCAGCAAGCAACTCAATACACTGCTGCTCGTCTTTTGCAAATTCGAATCGCTCTGAAATGTGATTGGAATATCCGGCGCCGCATGTTGGGCATTGGACCTCATCTGGCGCCGCGTTGGCATAGTTGTAGTCAAGCCTGAGTTCGTCGCGAGTCCTTTCGACGATTGCTCGCTGTGCTGACACCTCGTCAAGGCGGTTCCTTAATTCAACAATTGCAGTCCGATACTCGTCTTCCCGCTGTTTGAGAGACTCAGCCCGCTTCAGCAGTCTGTCGATGACTAGCTTGAACTCCTTGACGTCAAGTTCAACAGTCATTTCTTTCGTTCGTTGCTCGATGTCGGCCTGAAGGCCGCGCAGCACGCGCTCCTTCACTCGAGGTTCTTCCAATTGTTGTTGAACCTCGGCCTTCGCTGCTTTTCGTTGGTAATACTCGTTAGGAAAGATGCCGACGTGATACTCAGCTAAATCTTTCTTTGCGCCGGGAAATTGCTGGAGATTGGCGAACGACGACCAAGTGGCGGTCCAACCAGCGTCCTGGTCAATGTAGAAGGGCAGGAAGTAGAACGCCGGCGGGGGCACGATAGGTTTGCCGGTGATTCTGTCCGGCAACTTCAGCTTGAAGTCAAAAAGCTGAGCCAGATAGGGCGAAAGCTCTCCCACCGAAGCAGCTCTGTGCAACGGCCTTGCTTCATCATCAAAGACCCCGAAGAGGTCTCCTGCTCGCAGGATACAATACTCCTTGGGCCCTATAGAGAATCGAATGAGCGACGTTACATTTAACTTCTTCCACTGGTCGCTTAGTTTGGCTGGGCGAGCACCAAATGTATTGAAGATCGTCTTGATAAGGGAGGACTTGCCCGTATCATTCTTGCCGCGGATTATCGTCAGTTCGGGGTCGAACTTTAGACGTCTGGCCGCCTTTTGGACTGGCGACACCACGAGCATCTCGCGAAGCTTCCAAGCCTTCATGGCGCTTCTTCCGAAGGTTGCGGATGAGTTTTTTGTACGACCGGGTCTTCGATATTGCAGAATTCATATAGAGCCATGGCACAGGTGTAGTCGGAGTCGAAAGATTGGTCCGCTGGAATTTTGGCGGACACCTCTGACAATACTGTCGATACGTCTTCAATACCGGCCATAATCAGTTGTTCAATGACGGCTACGACTGCATCTCTGCGTCGCTGAAGGATTTCGTTCGACTCATCAATTCGCTCGACGCGATAGCGGTGCCAAAAGTTGCCGATGCGAATCCGCCGACGAACTGGAATGCTTGCCGACTCAAGTTCCTTGCTTAGTTCTAACCACTGACTCTCCGCGTCGCGTCTTGGATGGACCTTGCTCAGCAGTTTTTCGAAGTCGGAACGGCTCACTCCCTTCTGCTTTAAAAGAAGGTCAAGATCGTCCCAGGTTCCTTCCCTGTTGGAGCGTCGGCGAATCTCATCGAAGAGTGACCGGTGAATCGCGGCCACTGGAAAGCTCTCCGAAGTGCCGTAGCGATGCTCAAGGTATGTGGCGATGACGCCGATGGCGGATTGATCGTGCCCCGTTGGCGTCATGTCAGACACAATAAAGTGCGTGGCTTCAGGGAACTCGGCTTGCTCGGTGAGGCTGTGCTCTGCCTGGACTCGGTCGGCTGCGACCTTCTGCTCGTCGGCATCAAGCTCTACGAAGGTAATGTGATGTTTCGACTCGCTGCTCGTCCCGTTCGACAGCTTCAACTTAAAACAGCAGGTCGACACGAGGTTTAGGCTCCCTAGACGATCGAGGAAGTCTAGTTTGTGATTGTAGAGTTTGCCGAGAATCGACCCACCCTCTTCTTCATCCTCGGTGCTGGTATCGACTACGTCGTCGGCCAGCTTCGTCGTTTCTGTCGGCCCTTTGACCTTCTTCTTTTTTTTCTTCTTGGCCGAAGTGAGGCGACCCATTGTCCAAGGGCTCCCCTCACGCGTCTTCACTTGGTAAAAGTGAAGTTTGGCAGCCGTGGGCACCCCGATAAGTACGACAACGTCATCATGGTAGTCGCAGACGACGACGTAGTCTTCGCCCTCTTTGTGGCGCGCTACAAGATGGCAAAGGGTCCAGTTTTTCTGAAAATCGAGTCGGTTGGAGGCACGAGGACCTCCCGTCTCGGACGGCTTGACGTTCGCAAGGTCAAGTTGCTCGTGCGTCATCGGGAGGATGGGATGCTAAGGGAAGTCAAGAAGAAGCACCTAGGTGAGGGATCATCACCTATGAGAGGCGCAGCGCAAAAGGATTTGCGCGCACTCAGGTCGACGCGAGGCTGACGCAGCGTGTCAGGCCCTGCCGCGCCAGTGTGCGCCTGCCCGAGATGACCATGCGGTACGCCTACCTCGCGCCGGAGGCCCGGGAGAGCGCAGTACCGCAACTAGATCGACCCGTCCCCCAGTTCCACGCCGCACCTGGCAGAGATGCCGGCTGGGTACACTGGGGGCACATGAGGCACAGAGGGCAAAGAAAAAGCCCAGCCTACGAGCGATTCCCGGAAATTGGCGGGCGCTCGGCCCCGTGAGGCTCGGCACCGCTCACAGTAGCCGTGCTCAGGGCGCCGCCTTTTGGCTCACTGGGAACGTGACGTTCCCAATGGTGACGGTGCGCGGCCCGCCTGACTCCCACAGTTTGAGGGTACAGGGGCAGCCGAGCTGCTCCGGTGCCCTCTCGGTGCCGACCACGACAAAGCCCCCTATCGGCCCCGTAGGAATGGGCGCCTCTTGCCACCGAGCAAGCTCCACCTCTTCCCCCGTCGAGTCCACGAGCGCCGCTCCTGCCAGCGTCCAGGGCTCGGCGCCGGGGTTTACGAGGCGCAGCCGCACTGCCACGCTTGCCGGTTGGGCCTCACCCTTGCGCGTGTAGCTGTAGCTCCGGGCTTCATCCCACCTGAGCGCGTCTGCCAGATGGCGCTTCAACTGCCCGCTAACGTCCCCAGACACGAGGCTCCCAGCTCGCTCCATCCATGCGGCCCCCATGAGCCCGCCCGGCCCCGCTCGTTCGGCCAGAAGCCGCGCCTTGTCCTCCTGGCACTGGCGCGCTTCGGCCTGTGCCTCGTCACGCTCTTTCTTGAGCACCTCTGGCGGGCGCGGCTGCCGGAACACCTCCACCCGGCGTGTCCCCTTTGCCGCATGGCCCACGAGCCAAAAGCTCGCGCTCGCCGGTGCCGCGCCATCGGCGAAGCGCACCGTCACCTTTATCCGCTCCCCTGGCAGATAATCCGCCTTGGGAATGACGTGGAGACTCAGCCCCTCTTGCCCTGGTGCCCAATCTGCAAGGCGGCCCCCCGGTTGAAACTCCACCGTGCCCGCAGCGACGCGGGAGTCAAAGACGAAGGTCGTCGGCTCGTCCGCGCTCGCGCACACGTCCGGTACCCCCTGCGGGGAGCCCGCCGCCAAGTCAAATCGCGCCGTCGCGGCGCAGCGAGAGACGGGGGGCGGCTCTGCGGCTTGCGCGGCGCCAGTGAGAAGGGCAACCACCAGGAGGGCACCAGGAGACGAAGGCAGCACGGAAACTCAACCTCCAAAAAGCACGGCAATAATCAGGGCTGCCCGGTGGGCCGAACGAGAGCAATGCGCGAAGGTGTCTTGGCGTTGCCGGGCTTGCTTCCGGGAGTAAGGCATTGGCCCAAGCCGGGGGGACAAAGGACTTCCTTGCCGCGCTCATCCAGATAGGGCGCTTGGGCTTCCAGGCCAACAACCAAACACACGGGGAGACTCCCCACGCCTGGAACCTTCGCCTCGGTGAAGGTGCCGAAAAGGCGGTCGTCCCCAAGCTGCCACTTTCCCAGAAACAGGGTGCCGTCAGGCAATAGCCCGATTAAGGTCTGGCCACCTACTTGGAGGGTAGCGGGACCATCCTTCACCCTGGCCAACTCTCCGGGCTCCCCCTTGTACCCTTTCACCGTGGCATAGCCGCTCCAGCCAATGCCGAACCTCTCGTGGGTCTCCTGCCAATGCTGGGGGCACGTAATTGCAGGGGGCTCGGTGAGCACCTGGGAAGCGGGCGCGGTGCATCCCCCGTCGAGCAGCGAGCAAGCTGTGACGGCTGCAACGGCAGTTTTCACCGGCAAGCGGAGTCCTGCACCTTGCGTCTGCGGTTTCGGCGTTTCGTCCTTGGGCGTCTGAGCGGGCGTGCGAAGCATGGCGTTAGCGGTAGACGCGGGAAGTTGAGCCCCAACGGGCGCCGCGTCTCCTCCAGAGAGAGATTCCAGCGGCTTTGGAGCGGGCGCTACTTCACGGCCGCTCACGCCTGCGTCGGTTGCGCCGGGGGCGGGGGACGTGGACGGTAGCGGCAGTTCTAGCCCTGCCTCGCTGGTGCGCCCCGTAGAGCCAGGTCCCCCCAGGTTCGCGCCCACGGACAGGGCAACGACGGCCACCAGCAGCACGGTCCCAGCGAGCCCCACGCGCCACGCGGCACGCCGCGGGTGGGGAACTGCGGCGGCAGGCTCGAGTTCGCGAACTGGCGGCACCGGAGCGCCTTCAACGGGCTGCTCGTGCTCCCCAGGGGCCGCGCCCACGCCCGGCTCATCCACCTTGGGGGGCTCGTCCTGCTCTGCCTCTGCGGCGGGGGCCGGTGGCGCTCCCACCTGAGCGGGCACAGGGGGAAGGACAGGTGCGCCGTCCGGCAGGGGCTGTCCGCGCCGGGGGCGCCGCTTCGCCAGCTTTAGAAACATGCGCCGCTGATCGTTCGGCTCTTGCCGTTCCGGGTCCCCGATGGTCGTTGTCGTCTGCGGATCGAGCGGATCCACGAGCGGCGGATCCCAGGCAGCGTCGTTCTGGGCGTTGGACAGGGACTCACGCAGCTCCGCGCACAGTAACGCAACAAGAGGGAAGCGCTCCTCGGGCCGCTCAGCAAGCATCCTCATGCACAGCAGAGAGGCAGCCAGCGGAACGCGCGGACTGACGACGTGCGGTGCAATCGGCCGCTGAATCAAGATGCGCTCGCGCAGCCCATCCAGGCCCCCTTCATCCGTGCGCTCGCCAAAGGGCAAAACATCCGTCAGCAGCCAGTAATAAGTCACCCCCAACGCCCACATCTCGTCGGTCGGCCCGTACTCGTATTGACCCGCGCCGTCCGGGTTGGCGCGCTGAAAGCGTATCTGCTCGGGGGAGCGGAACTCCTCTGTTCCGGGCGGGAGCTGCGAGCCGGTGACAGTCGGGGCACTGGCAAGAGAGCCAATCCCGAAATCGATCAAGATTGGGCGCTCGCTCTCTCCCCGAATGAGGATGTTATCGGGCTTCACGTCACGATGAAACACACCCGCCGCGTGTACTTCGCCGAGCGTCAATGCCGCATCCAGGATGATCCGCGTCGCCTTCCGCGCCGATGGGTTTTGCTTGTAGGCAAACGCCCAAAGCGTAGCCCCCGGCACATACTCCATCACGATGTAAGGATGACCGGCAGGGTCCGGCCAGAAGTCCGACCCCACGTAGCGCACGACGCAAGGGTTCTCCAGGTGGATGAGAATGCCTATCTCTCGCTTGGCCCTGCCATCCAGGCTCGGGACTAGAAGAAGCTTCAACGCAAAGAAGAGGCTCCCCCGCTCCACCTTGTAGACGATCCCGAGGCCCCCAGCTCCCAAGAACCCGACGACCTTGTAGTCCCCGATCATCTCGTCGATGCCCGGGTGTCTGAGTACCAGTCCCACGCTCTACCTCACCTCCAAGATGGGGGAGCGTAGCATAACCGAAGGGATACGGCTGAAACGGCGGGACCGGGGCGGCAGGTGGACCCTCCAAGAGTCTGGCGACCGCTCCAATGCGGCCTGCCCCACCCACCGCCCCAGTCCCTAATCCGAGACGGGCCTATTTCTCGCCCATCGGCACGGCGTCGAGGACCCGCAGCAGCCCGCTGCCGACCGCGATCTTTGCCTCTGGCCACGTCCGCAAGAGCCCAACAACCTTCCGGGTCTCGGGTGACAGATCCTTGTCCGTGGTTGGCACCTCTCGCGCGCTCATACCGAGCAGCTCGCCCGGGTCCATGCCGAGCGCAACCGCTATCCGCCGAAGCGTCGGCACCGAGGGCATCATTCCGCCGCGCTCAATGCGCCCGTAGACCTGCGCGCTTATGCTTGCCTTTTTGGCTACTTGGGCCTGTGTGAGTCCGAGACTCTCGCGCGCGGTTCGGGCAGCCTCGCCAATTGTTTTCTGTAGCAGGTCGTCTTCCATGCGATGTGCCTCTCAGGTGTCAGCGCCACTCGCTTTATCACGCCTGCGCTGCTGCTGCCGTCGTCTCCTCTTGAGCTTGAGAAACCCTGACGCCGTTCCCTTGAAAACGTTGAGCTGCACGTCGTCCAACGTTCGCACCGTCCGGAGCAACCGCCGAACTTCCGGCGGCAGTTCGTCGCTAGGCACGGATTGGGCTTGGGTGGTGTCCGGCCCGGAAAGCCCCAGCAGAACGTCCGCTCTAATTCCTAGCACCGCGCTGAGCTTGGCAAGAGTTGGCGTGCTCGGGGTCATATCGCCGCGCTCTAGCCTTCCATACACCTCGTTGGTGAGCTTGACCCGCTCGGCTACATCCGCCTGTGTCAGTCCCTTTCGCAATCGGGCTTTGCGTGCAGCCTTGCCGATCTGGATACTGAGATCGGTTCGGGCTCGCCCGTTCTTGGCGGCCGATTTTGTGCCTTGCTTCCCTTTCATTCGCGCGAGTCTCCTTCCTCGTCCGGCGTCAGAGCCGTTCGCTCGATGGGGTTTGCCGTCAACCGCTTGACCCTCGCGGCAGCCTCCATGATTGCCTTCAGCTCCGCCGCGATCTCCGCACCGCTGACCAGCGGGTCCAGGGTCAAGAGGTAGGCATGCAGCTCGTCACGAATTTGCCCGGCCGTGAAGCGCTCGGAGGGCTCTGGCTGAAGCGCACGCCTGATAATGGACCGCAAAGGCGCGGGCGCGAACTCAAGTTGAAGTTCCGCTGCCGCAGGGTCGAAGCGCAGCAGACGGTAAGCCAACACATCCAGGCTCAATTGTGCCGTCCGCTCAGCGCGCACACCGGATGCGAACCCCTGGGGAGCGCTTTGCACGGGGGCCTCGCTCGGGTCGAGCGGGTATTCAGCGAGCAGCATTTCCAGCAGAACGAGGCCGAGAGAGAAAACGTCCGCTCTGCCGTCAACCGCTCCTGCGATGACTGGTGCGGAACGGTTCCCGTTGGACTTCATCACAGCGCGCAGAACCTCGGGTGCGCAGTAGGCAGGATCGCCCCGCAGCAGGCCGGGCGGCGTCTTCAGGCGTTCGCGCAGCTCCGAGTACGCGGCGCCAAAATTCATGAGCTTGACGCGGCCATCAAACCCGAGACGGATCCGCATGGGACCCACGGCGCGATGGACAATGTGCAGCGGGTCGCGCTCGCCAGCCGTGCGCCGGTGCGCATAGTCAAGCGCGTCGGCTACTTCCGCCGCCACATAGGCAGCAAAGGCCGGGGACAACCTGCGCCCCACCAGCAAGGCAAAATCCATCGCCGTCAGCAGGTAACAGCCGCGCATGTGCTCCATGACGACATAAGAAACATCGTCACAGAAAGTGAAGCCGTAAGCCTTGGCGATGCCGTGGTGCTCCAAATACGTCGCAAGTTGCACCTCTTCCCAAGCGCGCTCGCGCTTCTCGTGGTCCGAGGCCCCGATCTGCAAGGGCTTGAGAATGACTTGCGAGCGAGGGCCCCCGCCAAGGGGCTGCCTCCAAGCGAGAAGAAGCTTGTCGTAATCCCGGTGATCAACCTGGGTGCGGAAAACCTCGTAACGGAAGCCCTCGAAACTGAAGACAAGGCGCGGGCCGGAGTTGTCGGTCATGGTGCGTTTTCCTCACGAAGCCCTACAGCTTGTCGAGAGTGGGGCGGTCTGCACGCCGCCAGCTCTCGCCGTCGCCGCGCGTGTAGAACTCACCGATTTCAAACCCACCCACACCCGCACCATCACGTCACGGGTAGCGGCGAGCGCATCCGGGGAAGGATGGCTCGCGCACGCGACCGGGCAGGACGCGAGCACCGCCAGCAACACAAGCAAGCTCAGCGGCGCATGAGCCGAAAAGCAGGCAACACGAATCCACCTCCGACGCGAAACCCGTTCGCTCGGCATGGGGCACCTCCAGTGCAGACGTTGGCAAGAATGTGATGCGGCAGGATAGGTAACACAGCCATGCGAGCGTGGGAAGCCCGGGACTACCAAAGAAGTGCGAAACAAATATTGCAGAGATTGCGCGTTTAGGCCCGAGTCGGGGAAATCAGTACAGATTTGTTCCCCACATGTATGTGTTAGCTCCGTCCGGTGGCGTGCGGCATGTGCCCTTGCATGACTCGGCACGGCGCGGGCCTGTTGTGCACGCACGGGCGACGGTTCGGCATGGCCCGTCATTGCTGGACCGGTTCTACGAGTAACGGTGCCCGGTGGTGGCCTCG
Organism: Cystobacter fuscus; assembly: GCF_002305875.1. Classification (NCBI taxonomy): domain Bacteria; kingdom Pseudomonadati; phylum Myxococcota; class Myxococcia; order Myxococcales; family Archangiaceae; genus Cystobacter; species Cystobacter fuscus. Next base: position 216,065 of record NZ_CP022098.1, read on the forward strand.
GTGGTGGCGAGTGGTGGCCTCGGTGGTGGCGCCGCTGGTTGCTCTGAGTGGTGGCGGTGGTGGCCGCGTGGTGGCTCCGGTGGTGGCCACGCTGTGGCTACCCGCCTCCCTTGCCTGCCCGTCTGGATGCGCGCTGTGCTTTGGCACGTCCGTGCGGTCCGGACAGGAGGCCACGTCGACGCGGCCTCGTGGCGAGCATCCAGGCAGGCCGGACGGCCATTCGCCGCACGCTTCGTGGTCGCGGTCGATGCGGGCCGTGCTCCATTCGCTCGCTTGTGCGGCCCTTGGTTGACCGGCTGCACTCTTGCCGGTCACCACTCGCGCTCTGTTCGTGGCCTGGACACACGGCTTTGCGCTGTGTCACTGCTGATTTGGGTAGTTCTTGGGCTGTTGGGCGTGTCGTTCAGGGCGGGTCGGTGATGAACAAGATTGAATCCCTGGAGGGGAAACCCTCCGTGTGTGGCGCATTCGTGCGCCGTTGTTGGCTGACAGGTGAGGACGCCGGGAAAAACGCCGGTAGTCTCTCCAGGCGGCGCCTGTGGTCACTCCGGGCCGCGCCTGTGGTCACCTTCCTGGGCGCCAGCGCTGGGGATCGGCGGGAAGTTCGCGTGTCCATGCACCAGCGGCACGGCATTCTCTGGAGTGCGGCCCGTTCTGCAACCCGGAGAGCAACGTCCATGCAGGAGGGGAGCCAGCCATGAGCACGCCCCCCGTTGCTGCGGACGCCGCGCCCGCGTTTCTCACGGTGGAGGAAGCCGCCGAAATACTGCGCGTGAACAGGAAAACCCTCTACGAAGCGATCCGGCTTGAGCAGGTTCCCGGCGTCGCTCGTATCGGAAAAACCCTCCGCATCCGCCGCGCTGCCCTGCTAGAGTGGACAGCCGGTAAGGGCCGTGATTCTGCGCTCGGGAGTCGGAAATGAGCGTCAGATTGCGGAAGTGGCAGAACAATGCAGGGAAGGTCGAGGAGGCTTGGCAAGTGGACTTCATGTTCCACCACCCGGACGGACGGCGACAGCGAGTCGTGAAGTTCTCGCCTGTGCAGACGCGCCGGGGTGCCGAGCAGTACGAGCGCGAACTGCGTGCCTCCCTCCTCAATGGAACCTTCGGAAAGGAGAGCAACACCGGGGAGCGCCCTATGACGTTGGCGGAGTTTGCCCCGCGCTTCCTCACCTACAGCGAGAACAACAACAAACACTCCAGCGTCGTCAGCAAGAGCCAAATCCTAGAGGCTCACATCCTGCCGTTTTTCGGTGAAATGGCGCTGACTGCCATTGGTCCGGCGGAGATCGAGGATTTCAAAGCTGCCATGCGCAAGAAGAAGTCGGCAGCGCGCGCCCGGAAGGAGGCCCCCACGCGGGCAGCCATCCGCAAGCGCAGCGGTGAGGAACCGAAGCCGCTGAGCCTCAAAACCATCAACAACGTGTTGACGGTGCTGAGCAAGCTGCTGGCGGTCGCGGAAGAGCAGCGGGTCATCGAGCAGGCCCCGCGCGTGAGGCTCTTCGCGAAGCTGCCGAAGCCGCCCTTTGATTTCCTCACCTTCGAGGAAGCCGAGCGCCTGAGCAACGCCGCCGAGCCGGAATGGCGAGCACTGCTCCTGGTGGCGCTCAAGGCGGGGCTGCGGCAAGGGGAGCTGATCGGGCTCCAGTGGGGAGACGTGGACTTCCAGCGAGGCAAGCTGCACGTCCGCCGTACCATCTGGCGCGGTGTTTCGGGCTTGCCCAAGGGCGGACGCGAGCGGACGGTGGAACTGCCCGGCTCGGCAGTGGACGCACTCAAGGGACACCGGCACCTGCGCGGCCCTTACGTGTTCTGTCAGGAGGACGGTCGGCCGCTTACTGATGGGCTGCTCAAGCTGCCGCTGCGCCGGGCCCTCCAGCGGGCGGGCATCACGCGCGAGCAGGGCCGCATCGGCTGGCACGACCTGCGGCACACCTACGGCAGCCACCTCGCCATGAGGGGGATACCGCTGACGGTCATCAAGGAGCTGATGGGGCACGCGACCATCGACATGACGGAGCGCTACGCCCACCTGAGCCCGGACACGCGCAGAGAGGCGGTCGGGGTTCTCGACCGGCCCTCTGCGCCCGCGTGCGACATACGTGCAACACGGATGGAAGGAGCTGCTAACCACCCGTAAGCACGGCGTAAAAAAGTGGAGGCGGCGGGAATCGAACCTGCCGCCTCCACTCTCAGTGAGTCCCAAGGGACTCTTTCGCTCAGGAAATCTTGTACGGCGTCAGCTCCGGCACCGGTTCCAGCAGCAACGGGGCCGAGTGGAGGTAGGCCGTGGTGCGGCGCTTCTGGTCGATGTCGTCGAACACGCGCTGCACCTGCTTGGGCGTCAGGCCCATCTCGGCGGAGACCTCCTCGGGCGACAGGCCGTGGTTCTTCGCCCACATGAGGAGATCCAACTGCGCGTAGTGCACGGAGAAGTAGAAGTCCTCCTGCGACTGCTCCAGGCTGAACGTGTCCGTGGTGGGCTCGCGGTTGAGGATGCCGTCGATGACACCCAGGTGGCGGGCCAGCTTGTAGGTCTGCGTCTTGTAGAGGCTGGCAATGGGCTTCACGTCCGCCGAGCCGTCCCCCAGCTTCACGAAGAAGCCCTGATCGTACTCCAGCCGGTTCGGCGTGCCGGATGCCGCGAAGCTCAGCCGGTCCGCGTGGAAGTACTCCATCATCTTGCGCACGCGCTGTTTGAAGTTGGTGGCCGCGACGATCTGCACATACGCCCGCGGTGTCAGCCGGAAGCGCTTCTCCTCACCGTTCACCTGCACCACCACGTAGGAGACGTTCAGCGCGTCCGTGTTCAGCCGATCGCCGTGCATGACAATCTTCCACTTCATGTCCGGCTGGAACTCGGGGAACACCGAGCGCACCGCGTCGTCCCGCTGCTGGTAGCAGCCGGCCGCCTCCAGCATGGGCGCGATGTCTTGCAGGGTGTACTGGATGCCCAGCTTCTCGCAGAGCTCACGGCCCAGCGTGGAGGAGAGGCCGCTGGAGTCCCGCTCCGGCAGCAGCAAGCCGAAGACGCGGTCCGGCCCCAGCGCGCGCACCGCCAGCGCCGCCACGCAGGCCGAGTCGATGCCGCCCGACACGGCCACCACCAGCCCGCGCCGCCGCAGCTTTTTCAGCACCGCCTCGCGCAGCCCCTCGGAGAGCGAGGCCGCCTTGGCCTCCCAGTCCATTTCCAATACCTGCTTGGAGAACTTCATCTCGATGGCCTCGATTCAAGGGAAGAAACAGGAGACATGACGTGCATGCGCAGCTCTGCCTTGAGGACCTTGCCGTTGGGCCCGCGCGGGAGCGCCTCCGTGAACATCACGTGGCGAGGGACCTTGTGGGCGGGAAGCGACTCGCGGCAGAAGCGCCGCAGGCTCTCCTCGCGAAGCGGCGTGTCCGGCTGGATCACCACCACCGCGACGGCCGCCTCGCCACCCAGCTCGTCCGGCACGCCCACCACCGCCACCTCCAGGACCGCCGGGTGCCGGGCGAGGGTGTGCTCCAGCTCGGCGGGACTGACCCGGTGGCCGCCGATCTTCAGGATTTCCTTCGCACGCCCCTCCAGGAAGAAGAAGCCGTCCGCGTCGCGCCACGCCAGGTCGCCCGTCCACAGCCAGCCGTCGCGCAGGATGGACCGCGTGTCCTCGGGAGCGCCCAGGTAACCCGGCGTCACGTTGGCGCCGCGAGCCACCAGGTGACCCGTCTCGCCCACGGGCAGCGGCGCCCCCTCCTCGCCCACCACGCGCAGCTCCACGCCCGGAATCGCGATGCCGATGGAGCCCGCCTTCTGCTGGGCGCGCGCGGGGGGCAGGTAGCTCAGTCTCGCGGTGGCCTCCGTCTGGCCATACATGACGAACAGCTCGGCCGGGTGGAAGACCTCGCGTGTCCAGCGCACTGTTTCCGGCGCCATGCCACCGCCAGCCTGTGTGAGGTAGCGCAGGTTCAGCTTCGCCAGCGACTCCGGGGTGGCCTGACGCCGCAACAGCTCGAAGGTGAGCGGCACGCCCGCGAAGCCCGTGCACGCCTCCGTGGCCATCGCCTCCAGCACCACGCGCGGGTACATGAAGCGCGGGTCCAGGAACACCGAGCCGCCCACCCGCAGGTGCGTCTGCAGCACGCTCTTCCCGTAGCAGTAGTGCAGCGGGAGGATGAGCATGGCGCGGTCGCGCGGGGTGAGCCCCAGGTACTCCACGATGGAGTGCGTGTTCGCGGCGATGTTGCCGAACGTCTGGATGACGCCGCGAGGCGTGCCCGTGCTGCCGGAGGTGTAGACGATGGACGCGTGTGCCTCCGGGGGCGTGGGCGGCGGCGATTCCAGTGCCTCCGCGCGTGCCTCCGGGTCCACCGAGCCGTCCTCCTGGACCCACGTGCATGCCGCGGGCGCCAGCAGCCCCCGCATGCGCTCTGGCGGACGCGCGGAGTGCACCACCCACAGGTGCGTGAGCTGCGTCCGCGCCGTCCAGCGCCGCGTATCCTGACCGAAGAGGAAGGCGTGCCGCGCGCCCGTCTGCGCGAGGATGGCATCCAGCGATGCGGCGCTCGTCTCCCGGTCCAGCTCCACCGCGCACGCACCCAGCGCCTGCACGGCCAGGCCCGCCACCACCGCCGCGCAGCCCAGGGGCAGGGCGATGAGAACGCGCTCGCCACGCTTCACGCCCGCCGCGCGCAGGTGCCCCGCCAGTGACAGCATGCGCTCGGCGAGCTGCCGGTAGGAGAGCCGCGTCCAGGGCGAGTCCACCGCCGGGGCGTCCGGCATGGCCTTCGCGTGAGCCAGAACCCAGGCGGACGCGGAGTCAGTCTGCTCACTCATGCGGCCTCCAGTTGCACGGCCTCCACGTCCGCGGCCGGCGGCGGGCGCGGGTGGAGGAAGTGGTGGGCCAGGAGCTGCGTGGAGGCCACGGCGAACAAGGCCATGGTGTCCGCTTCGCTCTCGGCCGCGTTGGGAGCGCGCAGCTTGGCCACCAGCCGCTCCACCTTGCGCGCGTCGAAGACGCCCGTGGCCGTCACCGCGTCCGGGGCCAGCAGCTCCCGAGCCCACGCGGGGGCCTCGGAGCCCACCAGCGCGCCGGCGATCGGGGCGCGGTAGGGGAACTTGCTCCGCTCCAGGATGGAAGCCGGCACCTTGCCCCGCGAGAAGCGCTTGAGGAGATGCTTCTCATCCAGTCCGCGCAGCCGGAGCTGCTCGGGCACGCGCGCGGCGAACTCCATCACCGCCGTGTCCAGGAACGGGAAGCGCCCCTCCACCGCGTTGCCCAGCATCATCCGGTCGCCCTGCGCGGACAGCAGGTAGCCGGACAGCAGCGTGCGCGCCTCCAGGTACTGCGCCCGCGCCAGTGGCCGCCACCCGGCCACATGTGCTGGCACCGACGCCAGCACCGACGCCACCGGATCCTCGTGCGCCACCTTCGCCGCGAACTCCGGCGCGAGGAAGCGCAGGATGCGGCCACTGTTGGACCAGCGCACCTGGTGCGAAAAAGCCAGGCTGTCCGGCGTGTCCAGCCCCATGCCGAAGAACTCGCGCAGCAGTTCCACGTTCTGCTGGCTCACCGACAGGGTGGGGTAGAGCTCGCGCAGCAGCAGCGGCCGGTACTTCGAGCCCGGCTGGCGTGCCCAGAACTGGCGGACCTTCGTCTCCTTGAAGAGGTCGTAGCCGAGGAACATCTCGTCGGACCCCTCACCGGTGAGGACCACCTTGATGCCGTTCTCCCGTACCCACCCGCTCAGCCGCAGGAAGGGAGCCGGCGCGGTGCGCATCATCACCTGCTCCGCGTGGAAGATGACCCCGGGCACCAGCGCGCCGATGTCGCCGTCCCGAATCTCCACCACGCGGTGCTCGGTGTGCAGCTGCTCCGCCACCGTGGCCTGGTGCTGCCGCTCGTCGAAGCGCGCGTGCGCGAAGCCCACGGAGAAGGTCCGCAGCGTGCCGCCCAGCTGCCGCTGCGCCAGCGCGCACAGCAGGCTGGAGTCCAGGCCGCCCGACAGGTACGCCGCCACCGGTACGTCCGCGCGCAGCCGCAGCCGCACGGCCTTCTCCAGCACCGCGCCGAGCTCCTCCAGCAGGCGCGGCGCGTCCTCCACCGGCTCCGGCGTCACGCCGAAGTCCAGGTCCCAGTAACGGGAGACGTCCAGCGCCCCGTCCTTCAGCCGCGCGGTGTGCGCGGGCGGCAGCAGCGACACGCCCTCGAAGCAGGTGCGCGGCGCCACCGGCGACCAGAGTTGGAATGTCTGCTTGAGGCCTCGCGCATCCAGCGTCGGCGTCACCAGGCCGCCCGCGAAGAGGGCCTTGGCCTCCGACGCGAAGGCCACGTGCCCGTCCGGGAGCCACGCGTAGTACAGCGGGCAGATGCCCACGCGGTCGCGTGACAGGTACAGCGTGCGATCACGCGGATCCCACAGCGCGAAAGCCCACTGCCCCTCGAAGCGGCGCACGCAGTCGATGCCCCACTGGAGATACGCCGCGAGGATGACCTCCGTGTCCGAGCGGGTTCGGAACGCATACCCGCCCGAGAGCTGCTCGCGCAACTCCACGTGGTTGAAGATCTCTCCGTTGAAGACGACGGTGAGGCCGGTGGCCTCGTCCCGCATGGGTTGGTGGCCGCTGGCCAGGTCCACGATGGACAGTCGCGCGTGCCCCAAGGCCACGCCATCCAGGAGGAGCGCCCGCTGCGCGTCCGGCCCCCGGTGCTTGATGCTGGCGGTCATGCGGCGGAGCCGCCCGGCATGCATGCTCCGCGCGGCTCCGGCGCCCCCGCCCGCCGGGAAGGTGAAACCCGCGATGCCGCACATGCCGGGTCAGCTCTCCTTCCGCGGGCTCGACTGCTTGCGGCCCACGAAGGCCACCACGCGCGAGAGCGAGTCCAGGTTCTCCGGCACCAATTCCGTGTCCTCCAGCTTGATGCCGAACTCCGTCTCGATGAACGCCACCAACTCCATCATGCCCGTGGAGTCGATGAGGCCCCTGCGCAGGAACGAGTCGTCGTCCCCGAAGTCGTCCACGAAGAAGGTCTCGACGATGAAGTTCCGGATGCGATCACGAACGCTCACGATTCAATCCTGTTTGAAATCGAGGAGTGCGGAACCCGGGGCGGAGGCGTGTGTGAGTCAGGAGCGCCTGGTGCGCGCGACACCAGATCCAGGCTCATGTTGCGCGCCGGGTTTCCCATGGCCAGCGAGTCGGGCGGCACATCCTGGGTGACGATGCTGCCCGCGGCGACCACCGAGCGTGCACCGATGCGCACGCCCGGCATGATGATGGCGCCATGGGCAATCCAGACATCGTCCTCGATGATGATGGGCGCGGTGCGCTGGTCATCCCGGTCGCTGATGCGCACGAACGAGGCGAACATGCACCGTTCGCCAATGCGCACGGAGTCCCAGACCTCCAGGGACACGCCGTAGTTGAAGTGGGAGCGGGAGCCCACGGTGAGCCGGGCGTCGGGATGGCAGGTGAGGGTGGTGGGCAGCATGCCACCCTTGAAGGTGAGCTTCTGGCCCAACTCCATCCATCCCTGGTTGTTCACCTGCACGTGGCCGTAAGCGCGCACGCCCCATCCCATGTGGCAGGAGCGGAAGATCCATTGCGCGCGCACCATGCCAACCGCGTACATGGGGAGGGGCTGGAGCTGGGCGCGCATCTCCGAGAACTGCGCCAGCACGGACGCGGACCGGGTGAGCAGGGGCTGGGCGATCATCCAACCACCTCCCGGCGGATCATCCGCGCGGGCCATCCCCCGACCGCTGTGTCGGCGGGAATGCGTCGCGAGACGACGGTACCCGGCGCCACGCTGGCCCCTTTTTGCAGGTGGGTGCCCGGCAGCAGGATGGCGCGGCTGCCTACCTTCACGGCTTCCTCGATGGTCAGGGGCATGGACGACGGGCGCTCGTGACGGTTGCCACGCAGCGGGTGGTAGTGGTTGTCCATCACCTTGCACCAGGAGCCCAGGCGGCTCCGGGCGCCCACGGTGATGCATTCCTGCGCCTCGATGGAGGTGCCTCCTTCGATGGTCACCTCGTCCTCCAGGACGATGCGGCCCCCGCGCTGGGCGTGCAACTCGATGGGGGCGATGCGGCCGTCGAGCACCACGCGGGTGCCCACGCACACCTCGCCCTCGCCGTGGATCCACACCCTGCCCAACACCGTGGGCGAGGCGCCCACCATGCGGCAGCGGCGCAGCTTCAGGCGCGAGATGAGTGTGTCCAACTCTTGCGTCAGTGGAAGGGACAGGGTCATGGCATCACGGTCCGGTCTGAGCGGCCACCTGCGAGGGCTGCGGCAGTGTTGCCAGGAAGGTGACGAAGGCCGAGGCGAGGCGCGCCTGCCCCGCGGCGTTGAGGTGGCCGCCGTCGTCCGAGTATTCGGGCACCATCGCCGGGTAGCGGCGGCCGTTGAGCTCATACGTCTCGGGTGTGCCGTCGGAGCGGGTGGACTCCAGCGCGGCCAGGTCGAACAGTGGCTCCTTGCCGGTGTACGTCTGGCGCAGCAATGCGTTGAAGGCCTCGCGCGTGACGTTCTCTCCCATGCCCCACACAGGGCGGCCCATCAACTCCTTGAGCCACGCCTTGGCGCCACGCTGCACGGTGGTGAGTGGCACGGTGGCGTGCACGAAGGTGACACCCGGGTGGCGTGCCTTCAGCCCGGCCAGGGTGGCGCGGTACTTCTCGAAGAGAGCCTTCGCGTCCGTCGTGCTGTTGAAGTCGATGTAGCAGAACTTGAAGAAGGCCACGTCCGCCCCCTGCGCCATCCCACCGTCCATCAGCTTCTCGAAGTGGGCGATCTTCGTCTCGGGTTGCTCGTTATGGCCCACCATCGTGTGGGCCAGCGTGCCGGGCGCCAGGGGGGTGGAGGGGTCGCTCACCTCCATGATGCGCGGCGCCGGGCCCCCCTGGGTCGACAGCAGCCGTACTCCATCCAGGATGTTACCCCCCACGGACTGGTGCCCGAAGAAGACGCGGCGGCGGGTCAGCTTCTCCAGGCCCACTCGAGTCTCCTCGGAAGTGGTTGGCTCCATCGCGTTCGCCGCAGGGCTGGCCAGGAACAGTACCCCCGGAAGGACCAGGGCACGCACTCGTATGAAAATTGTCCAGCTAGAGTCCATAAGGGCGTTTAAACCCTTTCCGAGCCAAACGTCAAACACCCAACGGTCACTCAATTGCGTTTCTCCTACCAGGAAGTAAGGGATTCCTACGAATTCATGTCGAGCGAAAACATCCAAATATTGGGAGCCTTGGATTTCAGGACGACCGTCAGATAGTCGTTGTCCCAGACGGCGCTCCTGCACTTGGTGGATTGCCGTTCTTCCTTGTCTTCCCGCTCGGGGAAGAGGCGAGCCATTCTCCAAGCTCCAGTGCTCACGGGTGATTCGGGCTGAAATGCATAGGACGAATGGGGGTGGGGTACTGGTGAGGGAATGGGCTGGTGCACAGGGGCGGAGGAGGGTGGCCCCCCTGCTGGGGTCAGGCTCGCATCCACCCTGCGGGCAAGCCCACGGGATGTCTCCCGTTTCAGTGGCTTGCAGCGACTCAGCGCGGGCCGGCGACGTACGCTTCCCCGCACACCACACCCTGGACGCGGCTCTTCCGCCGTGTCCACGAGGGTTCCCCGTTTCGAGAGCCTTCTCATGGACCTGCCAGAGGAAACCGCTAGCCATCTGTTCCGTGGCTTCTCCCAACGTCCGGTCTTCAACAACAATAAGGAGGAGGGCTCGAGGCAAATTATGCAGATGTTTTTTCGTGAGGCGGGGCGAGCGCATCTCGGACTTGTCGGGCGCAAGGCACCGTGATAGGCGCGGAGAGAGGCGGTGTTGAGGGTGGAGGGCTGCTGACGGCGACCCCCGGGCTGTGCGTCAGGCCGGTGGAGAGGCCGCGCAGCCCCCTTCAGGCACACGCCGGCCCATGCAATCCGCGCAGTACCGCAATCCCCGCGCCCAACCTGGCCGTCAACCTGGACAACGCCGACGCCGTCTATAACCGCATCAACGCCAGCATCGACAAGTACATCCAGGAGCGCGGCCGTCGCCTTGGATTGGACAGACTTCGCACGGATGAAGAAGGGAATGAAGGAGGCGGCTCTATGCCAAGATGCCTCGGGGTATGGTGGGCCGTGACGGAACCTTCCGGAGCGGAACGAGCGACGTGTCGGATGACAGCGTGAGCGATGCGGACGTCCCACGGGCCGTGACGTTCTTCGAGGGGCCGCTGGCTCCCGGGGACGTGCCTTCGCGCCTCGCGAGCCCCTTCGACCCGGGACCCCCGGGGCGGCTGGCTCGCCGGTCGGCGGAGGCGCTCCAGCAGCGCCTGCACCAGGAGCGCGCACGGTGGGAGGCACTGTGGCGTCCCGGTGGCGGCAAGATGTTCGGGGTGCTGGTCGTCGCGACACCCGGCGGGCGCATCGGCTCGCTGTGCGCGTTCTCCGGAATGCTGGAGGGCGCCTGGAACGTGGAGGGCTTCGTCCCACCGCTGTTCGACGCAGCCGCGCGCGAGGCGTTCTGGCCGGAGGGGGAGGCCGAGCTTGCGGCGCTGGAGCAGCGTCACGCGCAAGCGCTTCACGAGGCCTCGCGTGAGTCGCGGATGGCGGCCCGGCGGGAGTGCGAGGCACGCCTCGCGGAGATCGCCCACCTTCGCGCGGAGCGGTCCCGGGAGCTATGGCGGCGGATGGCCCACTGCTACGTGATTTCCAACGCGCGCGGAGAGCGCCTGTCGCTGGCCGCGCTGTTCGCGCCCCAGCCACCCCCCGGAGGTGCTGGGGACTGCGCCGCGCCCAAGCTGCTGGCGTTCGCCTATCGCCATCACCTGAAGCCCCTGGCGCTCGCCGAGTTCTGGTGGGGTGCGTCTCCGCTCAAGGGGGCCCGGCAGTCCGGCGCGTACTACCCGGCGTGTGACGGCAAATGCGGCAAGGTCCTGCCGTACATGCTCGAAGGGCTTCCGGTGGAGCCCGGGCCCCCGCGGCCGGTGGCCATCCTCGAGGACCCACGAGTCCTTCACGAGGATCCGTGGCTGCTCGTCATCGACAAACCCCACGGACTGCCTTGTGTGCCCGGTCGTCACTCGCCCGCACGGGACTCGGTGCTCGTCCGGCTCCAGCGGCGGTTTCCGGAGCTCTCCCGTTCCTTCTTCGTCCATCCGCTGGAGCCGGAGTCCTCTGGCCTCGTGTTGCTCGCGCGGGACTCCGCCACGCAGGCGTCCCTCCAGCGTCAATTCGCGCGCCGCGAGGCCGAGCATCGTCACGTGGCCTGGGTGGACGGCCGCCTCGGGGGTGAGCACGGGAGCGTCGAGCTTGCCCTTCGCGGTACCTCCACGGGCTCGCTGGAGGTGCTCGCCGATGGACTGCACGGCAAGCGGGCCGTCACGGAATGGCGCGTCTGCGGAGCGAGCGATGCCCGCACGCGCGTGGTCCTCTGGCCCCGGACCTGGCATCCGCTTCAGCTGCGCATTCACACCGCGCATCCGCTCGGCCTGGGCGTACCCCTCGTCGGGGACGTCCGCTTCGGCCGCGAGGACACGCGGCTGATGCTTCACGCCGAGGGGCTGGGCTTCACCCACCCTCGCACGGGCGTGCGGCTCGATCTCGACGCTCCCGCTCCATTCTAGCGTTGTCATTCACCCCGGGACGCCTTGTCCTCGCGCCACCAGTGGCTCATCCGCTCGTGGATCTCCGCCTCGTGGCCTTCCTTGCTCGGCCGGTAGAAGACGGAGCGCTCGAGGGGCTCGGGGAGATACGTCTGCCCGGGCACGTAGTGGTCCTTGTGGTTCCAGGGCGCCTCGTAGCCCTTCTTGTAGCCCAGCTCCTTCATGAGCTCGGTGGGGGCGTTGCGCAGGTGGAGCGGCGGGGCCGCGTTGGGGTGGGCCTCCACGGCCGCCAGCGCCGCGTCCATCGCCTGATAGCCCCGGTTGCTCTTCTTCGCCGTGGCCAGCAAGAGGGTCGCCTGGGCCACGAAGATGCGCCCCTCGGGCATGCCCACGGAGTGGAAGCCCTCCTCGCACGCGCGCACGATGCCGATGGCCTCGGGCATGGCCAGCCCCACGTCCTCCACGGCGATGACCTTGAGCCGGCGCCACAGCGCCACGTGGTCGCCCGTCTGCAGCAGCCGCGCCGCCCAGAAGATGGCCCCCTGGGGGTTGGAGCCCCGGCACGACTTCTGGAGGGCGCTCAAGAGCTCGAAGTGCTCGTCCCCGTCCTTGTTGTGCCGTGCGAGCCGTGTCCCGGTGGCCTGGAGGGCCGTCTCGCGCGAAATCTCCGCGCCGTCGGCGGTGAGCTGGGCCGCGAGCTCCAGCCCGCCCAGCGCCTTGCGCACGTCCCCTCCGCTCCCCTCCACCAGGACGGAGAGCGCCTCGTCACTCACGCTCAGATGCCGGGCACCGAGCCCCCGCTTCTCATCGGAGAGTGCCCGCAGGAGCGCGGTCCGGAGGTCCGCGGGGGTGAGCTCGCGCAGCAGGAAGACACGGCACCGGCTGACGAGCGCGGGCCTCACCTCGAAGCCGATGTTCTCCGTCGTCGCCCCGAGCAGGATGAGGAGACCGCTCTCCACGTGGGGCAGGGCCTGTTCCTGGACGTTCTTGGCCCAGCGGTGGATCTCATCCACGAAGACGACGGTGCGCCGGTGGTACTGGTTGCGCAGGCGCTCGGCCTCGGCCACCACCTCGCGGATGCGGGGGATGCCATCGGAGACGGCCGAGAGGATGACGAACTCCGCGTCGACGCTGGCCGCCAGCATGCGCGCGAGCGTGGTCTTCCCCACGCCCGGAGGCCCTCCGAAGAGGCAGGAGACGATGGCCTTGCGTTCGATGAGCTGGCGCAGGGGCGCGCCAGGGCCGAGCAGGTGCGACTGCCCGATGAACTCCTCGGGGGTGCGTGGACGCATGCGCTCGGCCAGCGGCGCGAAGCGGTTCACATCGACGGAAGCGGCGAACAGGTCGGGACCAGCGGGCATCGGGAGGCGGCAGCCTAACAAACGTGAACCCGGAGCCCGCCGGGAATCAACGGTGGGCGTCGTGAGGGGCTCGCCTCAGCTGGCCCGGCGCAAGGGCAAATCCCGCACCGTCCGGCCACAGCAGGCACCTCGGCATCGGGAGTGAAGCCAAACACCGAGTGGATTCCAATGGTGTCCACGATGGCGAAGCCCGGACACACGAGGATTCCCACCTGAAGCTTCTTCGTCTGTTGCGACATCTGGGGACCATGGCTTTCAGCGAACGAGCGGAGCCTTCCCGTGCATCGGGGGCACGTGTTCGATGTCTGCCATTATGAAGAACGCGCCCCAGCTGACGAGTGGCCAGAAGGCCATCTTTCGATGACTTCTGGCCACCACGGTGACGCGACACCCCCAGGCTGCGTGGCCTTCATGTCGCACCCTCCGTCACGGAGCTACGCGCGGGCGTGCGCCGTGGGGGAGAACGGGCTCAGGTAGGGCGCCACGGCGAGTTCCGCCCAGGTGTCGTGGAGCCCATCGAGGTAGCGCACCGGGACGCCCGAGAGATCCGCGCCATCCAGGCAGTTGAGGTTCACCGAGTAGAACGCGCCGCCCAGCTCCGGGATATCCCCGTGCCCGAAGACGCGGATGCCGCACACTCCGCAGAAGAGGGCATGCAGGGCCTCATGGCGCGAGAAGTCGCGCAGCACCTCCTGGCCGGCGACGAGGCGGAAGGCCTCCGGCTTCATGTGCACGCCCCACCAGGCCGTCTTGGTGCAGATGGTGCAGTTGCACCGGGTCGTCCCGGCGCTCGGATTGAAGTCGGCCTCGAAGCGCACGGCGCCACACTGGCAACTGCCCCGGTACGTCCGGACACCGGTGGAAGGGGAGGAAGCGGTCGTCATGGTGGGTCTCCTGGAGAGGGGGCGCGGCGCTTTCGGGCTCGCCCCGGTGACCAGGAGAAGGTAGGAAGCCTCGCGGACAGATTCGGTCCGCGATGTGAGGAGCCGTCCCATGAGCCAGACCTCCGCCCGGCTGCTCGAGGTGCTGTCTCTGTTGCATGCCTCGGCGCGGACGGTCTCCGAGCGAGCGGGACGGCGCCCGGGTCAGGCGTCCGGGATGTTGAGGCCGTTGTTTCTGTAGTCCGTGATCTGACTGTTCATCTGCCAGGTGATGTTGGTCTGCAGGTCAGGGGCGACGTCGGCTTGCGCCAGCGTTGCCAGGCGGAGGTTGACCCGCCCAACCCCGGCGCCGCCCGCGTTCGGGCTGATCCCCCAGGTAACCTCGGGATCGGGGATCAGCATGCGACAAGCGGCAGCCGTATTCGTATTGTTGATCAGGTTGTGCATGGCCTGGCGGCAATCGGCGATCGAGCGGACCGTTCGTCCCCAGCCCTTGTCGAGCGAGTAGGCATAATTGAATCCCATCTCCTCGACGTTCATGTTCGACCACACCTGGACGTTGCGCAGGTTCGCCGCGCCTCCCCCTGTACGCTCGAAGACCCAGGCGTGACAGCCCAGACGCACGTAGCAGTACATCCAATTCGTGTTGAGTGTATTCGTGATGTGTGTGCGCGCCACGTCGCGGGTGAGCTGGGTATTGTCGACGTGCTGGGTCCAGAGTGTCTCATCGCGGTTGCGGGCGAGCAGGGTCAGCAGCATCGACGCCCAGCCGCCGCAGGAGTTCGCGTACATGTCCCGGGCGCCAATCCATGCATTCCATTTGGGGAGGGTGACGGCGGGCAGGAGTCCTGGCAGCTCGCTCTGGATGCCTATGTAGGTGTGCACCATGATCCGCTCGACGTCCCAATGATCGTGCGCCTTGGCGTGGGCCATGGCGACCCGCATCAGCGCGTGGCCGAACTTGCCGAAGTGACCCTCCGTCAACAGGGCCGCGAGCAGCCTGCGCACCCGCTCGTCCCGCCTCTGGGCCTGCATGTGGTCGCCCTTGGCCATCGTGCTGCCGATACTCAACTGGTTCGAGAGCGTGTTCTTCTCATTGTTGCTCAAGCCGTTGTAGACGCTCTCGATGGCTTGCCTGAAATGAGGTGACATCGTCTCCGACAGCCTGTCGAACGTGTCACTGACTCTTCCGAACATGGGCATGGGTTTTTCCTCATGCGAGCCACGGCCTTTCGAGGCGCTCGCCCGTGAGACGCTAGTTCAAGGGCGCATGTGCCTGTCAAGTTGGTCCTTGTTCGACAGGCTCGTGCGTATTCGTGGGGACGCTGGACGGCAACGAGTTGCAAAGGACTTGTATCTGGGCTTCGACGACAGGCCTCGCTCCGTCTGCGCTCGCGTCATGGCGGAAAACGAGGGAACTATGTCCTTTCGGGCATGAGCCTGTCGGGAGACAGTAGTGCCATCAAAACGAACACGAGGAGTCCTTCCATGGCGGCGAATCTCGACATTGTCTTTCTTCTCTACCCGGGCGTGTCCTATCTGGACTTCATGGGGCCGCAGGCGGTGTTCGGCCTGCTGCCGGGCGCGCGGCAGATCTTCGCCTCCGTGGGCGCACAGCCCATCCGCGAGGGCGCCCTGACGCTCCAACCCCTGACGCGGCTGGAGGACGTGGCGCGGTGTGACGTGTTGTGTGTGCCGGGCGGGCCCATCGGGCGGGCGGTGGAGGATCCGGTCTTCATGGAGGGGGTGCGCCGGCTGGCGTCCACGGCGCGGTTCGTCACCTCGGTGTGCACGGGCTCGCTCATCCTGGGCGCGGCGGGGCTGCTGGAGGGCCGGCGGGCGGCATGCCACTGGGCGGCGCGCGAGCAGCTGAAGCTCTTCGGGGCCATTCCAGACGCGGGGCGCGTGGTGCGGGATGGGCACATCCTGACGGGCGGCGGTGTCACGGCGGGCATCGACTTCGGTCTGACGCTCGCGGCGGAGCTGGCGGGCCCGGTGGTGGCCCAGGCCATCCAGCTCCTGCTCGAGTACGCCCCCGCGCCTCCGTTCAACGCCGGGCGTCCCGAGACGGCGCCCGGGGAGGCCCTGGCGCGGATGTCCACGCTCACGCCGGGGGGGGACATTGTTTTCGACCCGGCGGAGGAGGAGGCCATCGTGCGGCGCGCGGGCGAGGCCCTCCGCGCGAGCCGGGCCTGATTTCCCGCCGAAGGATCTCAGGGGTTTCGGCCAGGCCTCTTCAGTAGAGTACCCGCGCATGAGCGACGATGATTCCCGCAAGCACCTGCTCGCCCGCGTCGAGTGCCTGGTGCGCGGCGGCTTCGAGGGCGAAGAGGAACTGGTCGAGGAGTTCGAGCAGTGGGTGGAGGACGAGCTGGGCGAGTCCGACAGCGCGCTGGTGGAGACGCTGGAGGCGCACGCCCGGAAGCTCTTCCAGGAGCAGCGCGTCCGGGAG
The DNA here is from genome assembly GCF_002305875.1 of Cystobacter fuscus. NCBI lineage: Bacteria > Pseudomonadati > Myxococcota > Myxococcia > Myxococcales > Archangiaceae > Cystobacter > Cystobacter fuscus. Next base: position 232,326 of record NZ_CP022098.1, read on the forward strand.
GCGGGCTGGAGCGAGCCGACGCTGAACGACGCCATCGCCAGCGCCTTCGAGGAGCTGAACGGGCGCGGCATCGTCGCGATGGAGGACGCGGGCTATACGATGTCCGAGGGCTGGTCCGAGGTGAATGAGGTCGCCAGCAGCCAGGACCCGCTGCCTCGCGGAGCGGTCTTCTACCATGGCCAGGACCTGGAGCGAGGCGTCGCGGGCGAGGGGCTGCTGCTGGCCTTCGGCGCCTACGAGGATGACGACGCGAAGCACGAGGCCGCGAGCCTCGCCATCGGCCGAGAGGCATGCGAGGTGCTCGGACGCCACGGGGTGAGGACGGAGTGGAACGGCTCCGTCGGGGAGCGCATCCAGATTCCTCCCTTCGAGTGGCGCAAGCGCCAGTGGACCCAGGTGGCCCGCTCCTGACCCCTTGGTGTGGAAGTCGGACCACGGGTCCGCTACCCAGTCCCCGGTTGGGAGCCGTGGCTCGAGGAGGGACCGGGCGCGGACCCGAGCGCTCTCAGTTGGAGCAGAGCACCACCGACGCGTAGTCCGAGAGCCAGCTCCGGCGATGCGCCACCCCGATGATGTATTGGTTGTCGGCGCACTGTCCCTTGTGCTTGCCCACGCTCCAGTCGCCTCCCGAGAGCGATGCGCGCTGGTCTCCTCCCCAGAAGTCCTTCGCCGACCTGCCGTTGAGAGGAATTCCACCGGTGTTCTGCTCGCAGAGCAGGCCCGCCAGCTCGATGGTGAACGGGTTCGCCGTGGAGATGCCCACCGCGTAGGAGCCCGTGGGGCACTCGAACTTGATGCTCTGGTTGGCCCAGTCACCCGGGTAGCGCAGCGGTGAGACCTCCTGGGTGACCGTGTGGTAGCTGCCCGTGCCCTGCTGCGCGGGAACCGCTCCCGCGTTGGTGCAGAGGATGGAGAAGTTCTCGCTCACCCCCACCACGCGATAGCCTCGCGGACAGCTGAGCTTCGCCTTGCCCGAGTGCCAGTCGAAATCCAGCGAGTTGTTGTCCACGTAGTAGGTGGAGTCGCCGTCCTTCGTGAGGACGGCCATCGACAGGAAGCGCGTCGCATCCACGGCGCCCGTCCGCCCGTCCGCCCCGAGCAGTCGGCCCAAGGGACCCGTCCCGAGCCGCCAGTCCCCGTTGCGCACGCCGTTCCAGTCCGGATAGCTCCACAGGCCGTAGGTCTCGTCCTCCCCCTGCACCGTGTTCTGGATCTTCGCCGCGTTGAAGGCCCAGTAGGCCCAGTCGACGTCCTTGTCGATCAGGTAGTCCGCGAGGTTGCTGAACCACGCCCGGGTGTTGGCCGCCTGGTCGTTGTAGCCGACGCCGAACTCGCTCATCCAGACCGGCGCGGTGTACGCCTGATTCGCCTCGAGCACGAAGCCCCACTCCTGGTCCATCGTGCCGTGGAGCGTGGACCTGTCCATGTCGCTGTACTTCGGGCCGCTGCCCAGCGAGCCTCCCGACTGATTCGGCCCGGTGTAGCCATAGTTGTGCACGGCGTAGACGAGCTTGTCTCCGCGCAACAGGGCGACGGGCCGCTGCCTCACGGGCTTGAGCTGCGGGCGCGAGCCGTCCAGGAGTCCCCACCAGTTGACCGCCTCGACGACGATGAGCAGGTCCGGGTTCGTGCGCAGCAGCAGGTTGCCCATCGTCTGGGCCGCCATGTGCCAGTCATGCTGGTTGCGCATCCCCCAGTTGGGGCTGTCCAGTCCGTCCGGACGCACCTCGTTGCGCAGGTCGGCCCCGGCCACCCACTTGTTGCCCTGGTAGCGCGTCGCCAGCATCACCCAGTCGTCCTGCCACCGCTGCAGGGCCTGGCTGCTGTCCCAGAAGCCATTGCCATCCCAGCCGCAGCACCACATGGACTTCGTCGTGTGGTTGTTGAGGATGACCACCAGTCCCTGCCGCGTCAGCTCCGCCACGACGGCGTCGTAGACCTCGAGCGCCGTCTTGTTCAGCAGCTCCGGGTTCTTCGCGGGGTCGATACACGTGACGCCGTGCTTCTCCAGACACCGCTGCGCCGCGGGCTTGTTGTCGTCCGGGTGCAGCATGTTGTTGGAGAATGGCAGCCGGACGGAGTTGAAGCCCAGCGCCTTCATTCCCGTGACGAGGTCCGACAGCTTCTGCTTGTCCAGGCCTCCCACCACCTCGAGCTGATCACTCGCGCCGAACCAGTTGACGGACTTCAGCTTGAAGCGCTCGCCGCAGCGATCGACGACGTACCGGCCCCGGGTGCTCAGCGGGACGCGCGGGTTGCACGGCGCCGCGGCCAGCCCGGCGCTTCCGGGGCCTTCGCGGTGGCCTGGCTCGGCGCCGGCCATTCCGGGCCGGGCCAGGGCGGCTGTGCCGCACAGGTGGAACGCCGCCAACATCAACAGCAGAGGACTGTTCTTCATCGGGAACGGCTCCTGGTGGGAGGGGAGCCCGGGAGTGAAATCCCGAATACCCCGAGAGTCCAGCCAGAACGTCCGGTTGGTCGCCCACCAGGGAAGCGCGGAAGGGGCGTTCGACCCCTCGGATTTGGAGCCCGACCGAGCTTCTAGACCTCGGATTTTTCTGGTATTCTGGGATATCTCAGTTTGCGTTCCGGAGGAACAGATGCCTGTCAACAGAAGTGGCTCGACCCCCAAGCCCCTCACCCCCGCGACTCCGAGCACCCCGAACAAGGTGGCAACGAGCGCTCCGGCGACTCCGAGCACCCCGACCCCGCCGGCTCCTGGGTCGAAGGCCACCAGCCCCAGTTGGAGTCAGGCTCCAGATGGGTTCGGCCAGTCTCCCAGCCGCGGTTTCCCGCAGGTCCAGGGCCAGAAGTCTCCGCCGCTGCCGTCCATGCAACTGGGGGCCAAGGCCAAGCCCCTGGCCACCGGGTTGAACCAGAACAGCTCCCTTCGGCCCAACTCGGCCAACCAGGCGCTCGCGCAACAACACGGTGGGGTCATCACCGCGTGGGTCGAGCAGGGAAGCAATCCTGTCGTCCAGAAGTCCTCTGAGCACGGCGGCATTTGCAGCGTCATGGTCGAGGACTGGTGCCGCCAGGGATTGAAAGGCCCCGGGGAGGAGCAGCAGTTCCGCAACAAGTTGAACTCGAACGACTACGCCTCCTTCGTCCAGGACCAGCGCAACGCCAGCTTCATTCAGCAACAGATGGTCAAGAACGAGCAGTTCATCGTCGCGAACCAAAACACCACGCTGAGTGGCTCGGCGGTCGGCCTGTACAACACGAACCAGACCTACGATCGGAACAACAACGTTCCCGGACTCACCAGCACTGCAACGGTGCCGCCTCGTCCGCTGACGGATCACGCGAGCTTCGCCGGAGAGCTGAAGCAGCAGCTGAACAACAATCAGCCCGCGGATGGCCAAGCAGCCTTCTACAAGATGGGCCTGTCGAACGGGTCGGGGGGCCACGCGGTGGGTATCAAGACGGAGAACATGGGGGGACAGCTGCGCCACTCGGTGCTCGATCCCAACACTGGCGAGTTCACGAGAATCCCCGACAACCAATTCACCCCGTTCATGAACAAGTACATGGACCAGAATTACGGTAAGGATTACAAGGGCGGGACGTGGGAGTTGCTCAACCTGAGATCCTAGCGGGTGGAGGGTGTCCGGGTGGAGGGTGTCAAAGACTTCGTTTCGGTATCGCTTCCCCTACGAGTCGTCTGACACCTTATCCGGGATGCTAATGGCGTCCCAACGCCCTGTCCCAGGCCGCCAACTGCATGGTCACCGTGTATTTGTAGGCGCTGGAGACATCCTCGAAGTCTCTCGGGGAAAGCGCGCAGAGGTGCTCGCGAAGGAAGCCCAGGTCGCTGAGTTCCTCGCGGTGCTTGAATTCGGTGTCCACCTCGACCAAGACAGGAATCACCCGGAGCACGGCCTCCATGCAATCCTCCTGGGTCGCGCGAGACATGTGCTCCACGGTCAGCGTCAGGTGCTCGCGCACCGAGGCGGAGCCTCCGGGGCACCACGCCTCCAGCGTCATACCGTAGATGTCCCTCACCAACTCATCCAGCGTGTACTTTCGATCGAACCAGAACGCGTAGCGCGGGCCCTGGAGGACGTCCCAGAAGCGCAGCAGCGCGGCGAAACGCTTCGCCATTCGTTCCGCGCTCCGTGGCGGGGGAGGGGACACGGCAAGGTGGAGTGCCCCCCATGGGGTGCTCAGGCAGAAGGACTCGAAGGACTCCTCCATTCGCTGGCGCTCCTCTTTCGGGACGCCGTCATTCAAGCTCATGAAGATGTCGTCGAACAGGTGCACCCGCCAGCGGGGGTGGGGGGTGATGTCGAACTCGGCTCCCGAGTGCATGATCAGCACCTCGCCGGGTGGCACCTGGAGCATCCGCCGGGGCTGGGTGAAGGCACCCCTCTTGAGGTACTCCCGGGCCCACCTGCGGCCCTCGGCTCTCACCGCGCGGAGGATGGCGCCTATAGGACCGTGGAGCATCGCTGGAAACTCGAGCACTGGGGATTGGGACACGGTCATGGCCATGGCCCTACCATGGCGGTCACGTACGCCTCAAGCACCAGGCTCCTTTCGATGGCATCAGACACCTGCCGCCCGCTCAATGGCAGTCCACGGGCAGGTAGACCTGTCCTTGGAAGCCGCTGGGGAGTTCACCCCCTTCATAGGCAGCCCGGAGCGCTTGCTCGGCCATTTCACCGCGCTGTTCTGCTTCTTTCCCTCGCGGAAGGTGTCAAAGAATTCGTTTCGGTGCCGCATCCCCTACGAGTCGTCTGACACTTTATGCCGGATGGAGGAGGGCAGGCCGTGGGGGAACTGCGGCTCGGACAAGTGCGGTACTTCATCAGGAGACATTCACGACTCGGGAAGGTAGGTGCGCCTGACACGCTGCAACAGGGCATCCATACGGCGTGCGGCTTCGTCCCTCCTGTGCTCGGCAGCGGAAATGGCTGCTATCTGCTCATCGGGATCTATCCATACCCGGGTACTCTTCTGTCTCACGTATCGAGCAATGTTCAGGTTCCATTCATTGCTTCGAATCTCGTCGAGTCGGACGGCACGCGCGAATCCTTCACGATCTTCGAATGACTGAAAGGAAGCAACAACCTCTTCGATGTCTTGCTGCCGCAGGTGACGCTGCCGCCCCTTGACGATGCCTCCCTGTGAGGCATCCACAAACAAGACCCTGTTCCGTCGCTCGGCGGTCTTGCCGCGCCGGAGCATGAGCACGATGGGCGGAGTCGCCGTACCATAGAGGATGTTGCCAGGTAGGCCGATGACTGCTTCCACGTGGTCCGCCTCCAACAAGGCGCGCCGCACGAGTTGCTCGTTTCCTCCTCGAAAAAGAACCCCCTGGGTACTCAGTACGGCAGCCACTCCCCCTTCATCCAATACAGCCATGCAGTGCTGGATGAATGCATAGCTGGCGTTGTTCTTGGGCGGGATGGGCTCGAACCGGTGAAAGCGATCCTCCTTCGCTTGGTCCGCCCCCCACATCTCCAAATTGAAAGGAGGATCGGAGATCACCCTGTTGTATTTCAGCAGATGTGCTCCCTCCACCAGCTTTGGCTCACGAAGTACGTCTCCCAGTTCGATGCGAGCATCGAACAGTCCGTGCAACAGCATGTTCATGCGGCACAGGGCCCACGCCTCTAGGTTCTTCTCCTGGCCATGCAACTCGAGTGTGCCAGGGAGCGCGGATGGAGCCGTAGTGCGCGCGGCATGCTCCGCACACGCGACGAGAGCGCCGCCCGTACCGCACGATTGGTCACAAACGCGCATTCCAGCCCGAGGGTTCAGCAAACTGACCAACAACCGCGTGATGGATTGGGGCGTGCTGTGCGTGCCCCCCGACAAGTGGTCGACCTCTGCGGCTTTGATGAGCAGCGAACCACTGACCTCACCCAAGAGATCCATCGGTAGGTGCTCGCCTCCAAGAGAGGGGAGCATTGAAACTCTTGTGATCAACGCTTCCAGCACTTGGTTTCGCTGTTCGGGCCCACCGAGCGCCGCGCTATCGAAATCAAGACTCGTGAGAACATTCCGGAGCGAGGGGTTCGAATCCTCCAAGACGTGGCAAGCGGTGTTCAGTGCCCTCCCCAGCGCCTGAGCTTTCTTCTGAAGAAGAGTCCAGCACGCGGACGGAGGCACGGAAAACGGAATACGCTTTTCCTCCGCACCATCGGACAAGAACTTCAGTGTCATGAGCCTGTGGATGTAGCTCGGGTATTGTGAAGAGGAAACAGAGGCGCGCAACACTCCCACCGCCTCCCAGAGTACTGCCAACACGTCCTCAGTCGTGCTCGCCAGCATAAGTCACCTCGTGGCCCGATGAAGGAGAGAGGACATCCAGGACCAGCCTTTGCGTCAGGCTCCGCCGCAGTTCCGCAGCCTGGATCGCACTCTGGAAATGCTCCGCCTCCGCCTCCATCAGCGCGACGAGTTCCATCTGCACTGGCATGGGCGGAACGGGAACGGGCAGGTCTTCCAGATCCTTTGCCGTGAGTTGCATGAGTCCCGTGGAGGAGCGTGAACGCAGGTGGAGCCTTTCCTGCCACTCAGGGCCACGCAACAGTGCCAGCAGGATGGCCGGATGTATCTGGTCACTGGACCTCACCACGATGAGGTTGGAGCTGGCGAGGAGGGATGCCGTTTCCTTCGGCACGCGTGCCGCCTTCAGCAGGGTGCCCCGACACGCCACCAGCAAGTCATCTACCTTGGTACGGAACCGGTCGAGCCGCTCGGGACGCAGCGGCACGGACTTCAACTCCTGCCGGGACACAAGACGCCCTGCCTCGATGTCCCCTACGCTCAGGACGGGTTCCTCGATGAAGGGCTCCCGCTCTTTTGGTTGATAGCGGGAAACGGGAAGCCCGACAAAGAGCGTTTCCACGAGCGAGCCAAGTGGATGCACCGGCCACCGGGAGGAGTTCATCTCCACGACCTCTCCTCTACTTGACATCCTGCTCGTGCGCCGTGGGCCCCTGGGCATGGATTTCCTCGAAGGTATGAGATGAAGGGAAGAGACGAAGCAGGTCCCGGTCGAACCACGTCAAGGTGTCCCGGAGATCGTCATTACGCTGCGGCAGGTGCTGCAAGCGCCAGATGGGCTCATGGTGGAAGACTCGGTTGCGGAGGCGGCGGACCGTATGCATGCGGTTGGAAACCGCTTGGCGAGTCCGGTGTTTGCGAGGCATGCCAGGAAAGACGGCGGCGAGGAGCTTGGGCCAGAGCACCTGCTCGTACTCCGTGCGCAGCAGGCCCGTCCAGAAGCCGAAGCTCAGTTCTGCGACCATGCGGTTGGGCTCCACCGCGACCCCTCTCTTGCGCAGGGCTTTCTTCGCGGCTTCGATCGCCTCTTGCTCATCAGACTTGAGCACGGAAGGAGAAACGTCGAACCAAGCCGGAGTGCTGTACATCCCCGTGAGGGCCATATGGAGGCTGTTGCGGAAAGCGACTTCCAGATACCCCAGGACCGGATAGAGCGACATGCACAAGGCGACGTTCCAGCGGTAGCGCCCCAGCAGCATCCGGTGCGTATCAGTAGGAAGCAGTCGGTAGGCCTCCAGCCGAGCGGACGACAGCAGGCTCGTCAGCAGCGTGGCAGATATGGGTTGCATGGGGGCCTGATTCGACATAACTTCCTTTCACCGTCCCCGGGACAGTCCTCTCCCAGCCAGTAGGTGCTGGTGTATGACCCCCGGGGTTTTTCTTTTTGCGGGCATGCCCACATCCTGGTGGGTCGAGTCCGCCGCTTCCCTATGCATCAATCGCCGCAACCTGGGCGTTAAGCAAGGCGCTCCCCTGCCCGTGCTGGAGCATTCCGTAACGGTGCCCGGAAAGTCCCAGGCATGCCTAATGTGCGGAGAACAGTAGGGCTAGCGGCTCCCTGTGTCAATGCCTAATGGACGGAGAACGCCTTTCGCCGTCCCGCGGACCCGTCTAAAAAGAGGACGATAGGAGCCTCACGGCTCGGGCGGGCGCACCACGGGCCGGTCCGCGCGTGTCATCACCGCCAGTGCCACCGAGGCCATCTGCGTCTTCTTCAACCCGCCGCGCCTGTGCGTGCCCACGCACAGCACGTCCGCGTCCAGACGCTGCGCCGTCTGCAGGAGCGTCGTCGCCACGTCCTTGCCCCGCAGAAATCTCCACCTGCACCTTGCGCCCCTGGGCGTCCGCGTCCTGGCGCAGGAATTGGTGCAGCCGCTGAGGGGATCTCGCGCTCCTGCTTCGTCACGTGCTCGGCCTCCCACGTAGGCCTCGTACACCGTGCCCCCGTCGGGCAGCCGTGAGAAGGCACACAGAATGACCCGGTTGGTCGCCTCGGACCAGTACCGAGGGCAGCGCCGGAATGGGCGCATCCGGGCCCCGCGCCGCCATCGACACGGTGCGGTGTAAGACCGCGAGGCGGCCTCATGTCTCCTCGTCCGGGCCGGTGTCGCCGGGCTCCGTATCGCCCAGGGGCATGCGCAGGGCGCGGGCCTTCCTCGCGCGCTTGCGGCTGAGCTCCACGCCCACCGCGTCCAGCCCCAGGTCATTGGCCACGGCGAGCACCGTGCCATGGCCGCAGAAGGGGTCCACGATGCAGCGCGTGGAGGTGTTCTCCAGCACATAGCGGCAGGCGGCGAGGCACGCCTCCACGCCCATGCCGCGCGTCCACGTCACCTCGCCCGCCTGGGGGAGCACGTCGGGGGTGGAGCGCGACAGGTCGGCGCGCACTCCGCGCGAGAAGCACAACAGGTGCGAGTACGCGGGGCGCCCGAAGGTGGTCTGTCCCGCCGGGGCGCGGCACACCACCTTGTGCCAGAGCAGGGCATGTCCCCGTTGCTCGGCGGCCTTCTGCACGAGGTAGCCCTTGTCCACCCACGTCCCGTCCTTCTTGATGTCCGTCTGGTAGAAGATGGTGACGCCCTCGTCCGGGCAGCGCGAGAGCACGAGCTCCGCGGTGCGCACGAACCAGTCCTTCCACTCGGAGAGGGTGAGGGTGGGGAACTCGGACACGTCGGGCATGGAGGTGATGAGCGAGCACCCCTCGAGCACGCCCCGCGCCTCCAGCCACGCGAGCGCATCCGCGCAATGCACCGTGCGCTCGCCCCGGGGGGCCTCCCGCTCCGCTCGCTGTTCTTCCGTGGCCATGCGCTCAGCGCCGCTTCACGTTGAAGGGGCCGAAGCCCTGGTCGGCGGGCATGACCTCGATGACGTTGATGTTCACGCGCGCGGGGCGGGTGACGCACCACACCACCACGTCGGCGATGTCCGCGGCGGTGAGCGGCTCCATGCCCTCGTACACCTTGCCCGCCCGCTCGGTGTCTCCCTTGAAGCGCACCAGCGAGAACTCCGTCTCCACCATGCCGGGCTGCACGTCCGTCACCCGCACGCGCGTGCCCGCCAGGTCCGCCTTCAGGTTCTGGGAGAACTGGTGCACGAACGCCTTGGTGGCCCCGTACACGTTGCCGCCCGGGTAGGGGTAGGTGGCCGCCACCGAGCCCAGGTTCACCACGTGCCCCCGGTTGCGCCGCACCATGCCCGGCAGGAGCGCGCGCGTCACGTACACGAGCCCCTTGCAGTTGGTGTCGATCATCGACTCCCAGTCCTCCAGTGACGCCTCGTGCGCGGGCGCCAGCCCCAGCCCCAGCCCCGCGCTGTTGACGAGCACGTCCACGTCGGCGAACCCAGGCGGCAGGGAGGCGAGCGAGGACTCGACCTGTTCGCGCGAGCTGACGTCCAATACGAGACAGTGGGACGGGGTAGGGAGGCGTGCGGCGAGGGAATGCAACCTGTCCTCACGGCGTCCCACTAGGATGAGGCGCGCGCCTTCCTGGGAGAGCGAGAAGGCGCAGGCTTCACCAATACCCGAGGTGGCCCCGGTCACCAGGGCCGTCCATCCTTGAAGCGTATTCATGGCCGCCGATCCTAACGGTGTGGGGGAGGAGTGCACGTGTCTCATGACACCCGGAGTCTGATTCCCGTGGGTTCTCGCGTTAACATGGGCGTCATGACGCCCGCTCGTGCTCTCAACGCGATCCACCTGCGCCAGGGTCATCCCGACTTCCTGGATCTGCCCTGGCACCTGCCGCTGGAGGCCTGGACCCGCGAGGTGTGTCCGCGCCTGGTCGAGGTGCCGCGCGGTCTGTCGCGGCACACGGTCGTCTTCGTGAGCTACGGGGCGGAGATCTACGCGCTCAAGGAGCTGCCCATGCCCATCGGGCAGCGCGAGTACGACGTGCTGCGCGGCCTGGAGGAGCGGCGGCTGCCCTCGGTCACTCCCGTGGGGCACGCGCGCGTGCGCGCCCCGGATCAGCCCGGCAACGAGGTGGCCATCCTCTTCACCCAGTACCTGAGCTCGTCGCTGCCCTACCGCGTGCTCTTCATGAACAAGGGTCTGGAGCGCTACCGCGAGCGGCTCCTCGACGCGATGGCCAGCCTGCTCGTGCGCCTGCACCTGGGTGGCTTCTTCTGGGGCGACTGCTCCCTGTCCAACGTGCTCTTCCGCCGCGACGCGGGCGAGCTGCAGGCCTACGCGGTGGACGCCGAGACGTCCGAGCTGCACACGAAGCTGTCCGACGGCCAGCGCGAGCTGGACTTGATGATCATGGAGGAGAACGTCACCGGGGGCCTGGCGGACCTGGCGGCCATGGAGGAGGTGGAGCTGCCCGCCTCGCTCGACGTGTACGAGACGGCTCCGAGCATCCGCCAGCGCTACGAGCGGCTGTGGACGGAGATCAACAAGGAGATCCCCATCTCGCGCAGCGAGAGCTACCGCATCCACGAGCGCATCCGCGCGCTCAACGACCTGGGCTTCTCGGTGGGCGAGGTGGACCTGGTGGCCAGCGGCGACGGCAGCCAGCTGCGCATGCGCACCATCGTCACGGATCGCGAGTACCACCGCCACCAGTTGCACAACCTCACGGGCCTGGTGGCCGAGGAGCGCCAGGCGGCGATGCTCCTCAACGAGGTGCGTGAGCTGAAGGCCACGCTCACGCGCGAGCTCAACCGCAGCGTGCCCCTGAGCGTGGCGGCGTTCCGCTGGCTCGACGAGCGCTTCCGTCCCACTCTCAACAAGTTCCAGAAGGACCTGGGCCCGGCGGCGGACGAGGCCGAGCTGTACTGCCAGGTGCTCGAGCACAAGTGGTTCCTGTCGGAGAAGGCCAAACGGGACGTGGGCCTGGATGCCGCCATCAAGGCGTACGTGGCGCTGCGCCGCGAGCAGCCCGCCCCCGCGCTCCTGCGCTCGGAGAGCGCCCCCCTGCTCGTGGAGTCCACCGCGCTGCGGATTCCGTCCGCGTAGCGCGCGTCCGGGCGGCGGCTCAGCCGGGTCCGCCTCCCCGCTCGAGCCGCTCCACGTCCGCCTCGGTGTCCACGTCCAGGCCGCCGCCCTCGAGCGTCACCGGCTCCACCCGGCGTCCCCGGAACACGGCGCGCGCTCCCTGGTCCCCCCTGAGCGCGAGCAGCTCCGGGAGCAGGGCCGGGGAGAACAGGGCGGGCACCCCCACGACGCCCTCGTAGGCCGACGCGACGATGGGCGCCCCCGTGTCGCGCCAGGTGTGGGCCAGGGCGCGCAGGTGCTCGGCCGTGAGCAACGGCTGGTCGCACGTGAGCACCAGCACCGCCGTGTCGACGCCCGTCAGCCCCTGGCGGATGGAGCTGGCGATTCCCTCCTCGGCGCGCGGGTTGTGGACGCAGGTGACGGGCAGGGAGGCCACGGCCCGGGAGACGTCCTCCGCGCGCGCCCCCGTCACCACCCGCACCGGGCCCAGCCCCGACTCCACCGCGAGCCTCGCCGCCCGGTGCACGAGCGTCTCTCCCCGCCACTCGACGAGCTGCTTGGGCCGGCCGAGCCGCGAGGAGGCCCCCGCCGCGAGCACCACCACCGTCACCGCTTCCATGCGCGCACCCTTCCTCCTCCCGGAGCGGGGGGACTTCCCTCGGAGTGGAGCCTGAATGAGATTGGCGTCGAAAACACCGGGGAGCTAGGTATGACCCCCCCGTATTTCATGCCACGGCCCGGCGTGTGCGACACTGTCCGCCCTGCTGGACGGGAGCTTCGAGGAGGTAGGTCGCCCCATGCGAGAGTTGAGCGAGGTCCTCACCGCGTACAGGGCGGCCCGGGCGAGTGGAGAGCCGCTGCTGCTCGCCACGCTGGTGCGGGTGGAGGGCTCGACGTACCGGAGGCCCGGCGCGCGGATGTTGATGACGGGCGAGCGTCAGCTCGCGGGCGGCATCAGCGGTGGGTGCCTCGAGTCCGACGTGCTGCGCAAGGCGCTCTGGCGCACCGAGCAGGGCGAGGCGGTCGTCATCCAGTACGACTCGCGCGCGGATGACGAGTTCGCCTTCACCATGGGCCTGGGCTGCAACGGGCTCGTCGAGCTGCTCCTGGAGCGGTTGGATGGCTCCCGGCCCCACGTGCTGGACTTCCTGGAGCGCAGCCAGGCCGAGCGGGTGACGGCGGCGATCGCCACCGTGGTCGTCTCCGGCACGGGGCGCGAGCGGGTGGGGGCGCGGGTGATGCGCGACGCGCTCGGGCGTACGGACTCGAGCGTCCAGGACGAGGCCCTGCGCGCGCTGTTGCTGGAGGACCTGGCGCAGGCGCTCGCGAGCGGCCGCTCGGGCTACCAGCGCCGGGAGACGGACACGTGCGTGGTGGAGGTGGCCATCGAGGTGGTGCCTCCGCCGGTGCCGCTGGTGCTCTTCGGCACGGGCTTCGACGTGCACCCGGTGGTGGAGCTGGCCAAGAACATCGGCTGGCACGTGACGGTGGTGGGCACGCGGCCCTCGGGCAACCTGAAGACGCGCTTTCCCCGGGCGGACGCATGGGTGGGCGCCCGCGCCGGCATGACGCTGGACTCGCTGAACCTGGACGCGCGCACGCTCGCGGTGCTCATGACGCACAACTTCACCGAGGACGAGGAGTTGCTCTCGCGGCTGCTGCCCTCGCCCGTGCGCTACATCGGCGTGCTGGGTCCCCGGCGCCGCCTGGAGCGGCTGCTCACGACGCTGGAGGGGCAGGGCGTGCGGCCGACGGCCGCGCAGCTCGCGCGGTTGTACGGGCCGGTGGGGCTGGACATCGGGGCGGAGGGGGCGGACGAGATCGCCCTGTCGATCGTCTCGGAGCTGCAGTCCTTCGTCGCCGGACGCGAGGGCGGGGCGCTGCGCCAGCGCACGGTGCCCATCCATCCGGACCCGGAGCCCTTCGTCGCGCGGCCCCTGCCACGCGCCGCGGAGAACATCGTCCAGGCCACCTGCGCCCTGGAGTCCTGATGCATCCACCGAGGGGTGCCTGACCCTCCAGGTCATTCCGGAGGACGTCACATTAAAAGTAGGGTGGACCCGTCCTGGCGAGTCATGTCGCCAGATGGAGGTCACCCCATGTTCGGTTTCATCCCGTCCCGGCACCGGCGCGTCCCGCCCGGCACGGGGCAGCTGCTCTTCCGCGAGGAAGGCGTCGAGTACGAGCAGATCAAGTGCGTGGGGGCGAGCCCCTACGGAGAACTCATCTTCCTGGCCTGGCGGCACGCCGCGCGCCACGGCTCCACCCCGGTGGTGGTGAAGAGCCTGGGCGGCCTGCAGCCCTGGAAGTCGCGCCGGCGCCTGGAGGAGGAAGCGCGGCTCCTGTCGGGGCTCGTGCATCCGGGGATCGCCCGCGTCCACGGCTACCACTCGCGTGGGACCCAGCACTTCACGGTGTCGGAGTTCATCGAGGGCCACTCCCTGACCAAACTGCTCGGCTACGCGGCGCTGCGGGGCAGGCCCCTGAGCGAGGAGTTCGCCCTGTATGTCTGCGCCCAGGTGGCCGGGGCCCTCCACGCCGCGCATTCCAGGCGGGGTGGGGACTTCCCACCCTGGGGCCTGGTTCATCGGAACGTGAGCCCGGACAACATCCGGGTGGACCGCGACGGCCAGCCCAAGCTCACCCACTTCGATCTCGCCGGGTGTCCCCTGCCGGGGCGCGAGACGCTCACGGGGCTGTCGGATCCGCTCGGAGACCCCGACTACGCCGCGCCCGAGCGGCTGTGCTCGCGGCTGATGCGCACGAGGCCGGAGGCGCGGATGGACCTGTTCTCCCTGGGGCTCGTGCTGCTGGAACTGCTCACCCACCAGCACCTCTACTACGTGGCGCCCGTGGACCAGCGCGTGGCGCGGATCCTCCTGCTGCTCCGGCTCGCCGTCCACCCCATGTCGCGAGACGAGGCCCGGTCGGTGGATCAGCTGGCGATCCGGGCCGAGCTCTTCCGTCCCAGTGACGTGGAGTACGCCGCGCGGAACGTCTCGGAGCCGGTGAAGGCGGTTGTCCACACGTTGCTGCGCCAGGATCCCGGGGAGCGCTACGTGACGGCCGCCGAAGTGCAGGCGGAGCTGCTGCGCTGCCTGAAGGGCCGGAGCTTCTGGTACGGCGCCTGGCGGGCCGCGCGGGAGGTCCGGCAACTGGAGCGCGAGGTGGCCCGCCTGCCGCACGAGGCCCAGACCGTGGGCTCCTACAGTGTTCGCGGTGGAGACTCCGCGCGCTCCACGACGACCCGATGAGCCGGGAGGAAGGACAGGCCCGGTGGGGCGTCCACCCGCGCGGCGTCTTCGTGCTCCGGCGTCCGAGGAGCTGGCGGCGGGAGCGCGCCCGGGCGTTCGAGTTCCCGCGCCCGGGCGTGGACGTGGGCGGCTACCACCTGGAGGCGCGGCTGGGGACGGGAGGACAGGGCAGCGTGTACCGGGCGCGCCGCGAGGGTGGGGTGTTCGCGGTGAAGCTCATTCCGCTGGCGCTCGCGCGCACGTGGGGGCAGCGTGAGCTGGAGGTGATGGCGCGGCTGAAGCTGCCCGGTGTCGCGGCGCTGGAGGGACATGGACACTGGCCCGCGGTGGCCCCGCGCTTTCTCTTCCTGGTCACCCGGTACGTGAAGGGCCGCACGGCGTACGCCTGGGCGCGGGAGACGAATCCCTCGGCGCGCGAGGTGGGGGAGAAGGGGCGGGCGCTGGTGGGGGTGCTGGAGGCGGTGCATGGCGCGGGCGTGGTGCACCGGGACGTGAAGGGCGACAACGTGCTGGTGCGCGAGGAGGGGGGAGAGGTGGTGCTGGTGGACTTCGGCGCCGCGAGCTACGCGAACGCTCCGCGTCTCACCGTGCTCCTGCCTCCGGGCACGCCGCGCTACCGCAGCCCCGAGGCGATGCGCTTCCTGCTGGGGCACTCGCGGGGCGAGCGCTACGAGTCCCCGCCGGGGGATGACCTGTGGGCCTTCGGGGTGCTGCTGTACTGGCTGCTCACGGGGAGCTGGCCCTTCGAGGGGACGGAGTGGGGGGCGGTGCTGCACCCGGAGCCGGAGCCTCCGTGTGCGCGCAACCCCCGGGTGCCCGCCGCCCTGAGCGCGCTGTGCCTGCGCCTGCTGGCGAAGACGCCCGAGGAGCGCTTCGCGGACGCGGAGGCGGTGGGCGAGGCCCTGGACGCGGCGCTGGCGGGGGCGGGGGCGGACTGGGAGGTGCCCTTGTGTGATGCGTATGGACCGGACACCGCCACCACGCACGAGGTGGCGCCACTGGAGACGGACGAGGCCCTGGCCCGCCTCGAGCGGCTGGCGGCCCATGCCGAGCACCACCCGGCCGTGCGGGGCCGTCCCGTGGCCAGGGAGGAGTCCCTGGGGCCCGGGCGTTCCCTGGGGGGGTGGAGGTGGGGGCTCGGCGGGGTGCTGGTGCTGGGGATGGCGCTCGGGGTAATTCAATCCCTCTCGGGCCAGGAAATGGCGCCGCCGGGAAGGCCAATGGACGCTGAGGGGGGCGCGGTGTCCTTTCCCGAGGAATTCATCCCCGCGCCCGTCGTGGTTCCCACGATGCTCGGTAAGGAAGACACGCGCTTGAACAAGGACACGAAGACGAAGAAGGCCCTCGGACGCACGGCCCGGGTGGTGGGGGCGGGGCTGGTGTGCCATGCCTTGACGGGGTGCCCGGCCCCTCAGCGGCAGGTGCTGGCCACTCCGGAGCCGGCCGCGTGCCCGGCGGGAGCGCTCGAGGCCATGGCCAACGAGCTGGCATTGCGCGTGGGGGAGAAGACACTGGTCTTGTTTGACAGTGAGCAGGTCAACAACGTCCCCGTGCAGGAAGGTCTCGCACACTTGGAAATCGACTTGCGACATGGTCGCTGGGCGGGGAAGAGCGGCATCTTCATTTCCGGGATGCTCACCCTGGGGCGGGACCGCGTGTATGGCCGTTTCACCCAGGCGCGCATTCAGGGCGGAGAGCCGTTTCCGGTCTGCCTGGAGCTGACGGACATGTTCAAGGGGGGGCGAGGCGTGCTCATCCGGGAGCCCGGCAGGAGTCCAGACACGGTCTTGATCTACTCCTCGGAGTATGTGGTTGCCGTGAAGCAATTCAAATGAAGGGAGTGCGGGTCAGGATGCTCTGGGTCCGCTTCCCGCCGCTTTCGCATCGAGGTTCAAGGCCCTGTGTTCACTTCACCTCTGATGTTGTTGCTCTTCATGGGGGCATCCGCTCCCTCCCAGATGTGTCCTCCTCCGGAGGATGTGGAGGGTCGATGCATCGAGTTGTCGGTGGGGGCGTTGGCGGAGATGCACGAGGTCCAGCTGAGTCCGGGATTGATGACGACATTTGTCTTCGACTCGGACGTGCGTCCGGACGGAATGACGCTGGAGGATTCCGGTCGATTCGAGGTGGCGGAGCTTGGAAGGCACACGTTGGCGCTCATGCCCGCGGAAAATCAGAGGAGCGAAAAGCCCGGTGCGTTGACGGTGTGCTTCGCGGATGACGCCGCACCTGCGTGTGCCTCCTTCCGGCTGCTCATGCATCCCGTGACGGCCGAACGGCAGGTCCGGGTTTTGCGCCACCCCCGCTCGGCGAGTTCACTGGAAGCGGAGTTGAGGCGAGTTCACGAAGAGAATGACCGGCTCCGCGCGGAACTCGCGAGGTTGAACGCCGGACGTGACACTCCGCTCGGACTCGCGGGGATGTTGGTGTCTGGAGTGATGGACGAGCGCGGAATGTCTTGTGTGCCCGGTGATACCGTCCAACCGTCGGGCTCGGTGTTGATCATGGTGGAGTTCTCCACCTGCCGAACTTCCATGAGGGCGATCATACGAGTACGGGTGCGGAACAAGGGTGAGACTCCCTGGGCTGCTCGAGGGGCGAAGCTGGTGGGCCCGAAGGGGGAAGTCTGGCGCGGTGCCGTGTGGCCCGAGGAGCCCATTGCTCCGGGTGAATTCGCTGACCTCTTCATCGAGGCGCGGGTCGAGGATGTGCGGATGGAGGGGCCCTTCGTCTTGAAGTTGTGGGAGGCGAACGGGTCACGCACCGTGCGGCTGGGCCGCGTGGCCTTTCCCGTGCTGGGGGCGGGGACGGCCTTTTGATGGCTCGGGTGGATCATCGAGGTCAATCAGTACTCGCGGTCCGATGGTTGGACTCGCATAGCCACAGTTCATCGGTGCGGTGCTTGCAGATGTACCCGTCTCCGCAGATGGAGGAATCCCCGGGTGTGCACTTCTTGCGACACTGGTACAGGTCACACACCGAGTCCTCGGGACAGAACGGACCTTCGGCCTGGGTATCACAGGGTTGTCGGCATCCCATCCACGCCTCGCCCGGAGACAGGGGGTAGTCGCTGACGGTGCAGACCTGTTCCTGCTCGCAAGGAGTCTGCTGACAGTTCTCCCCGTGTACCGTGGCGCAGATGGAGATGCGGGGAGCCACCGAAATGCACTGTTGTCCCTCGGGGCAGGTGCGCCCCTCACACGTGGGCTGACACACAGCACCGGTGGGCAGGTCCTGACAAAAGAAGCCCTCCGGGCAACTGGCGGGGTCGTCCGGCTGGCATGGGCGGCCGCACCGGTAATGGCAGCGCAGCCCTTGTTCACAGCCGTACTGCCGTTCGCGAGTGAAGCCCGCGCACACTTCTCCTTCCTTACGGTCTCCCACGAGGGAGCAGGCGTTGAGGAGGTCCTTGCCGCTGGCGGATGTATAGGTCTGGCAGGTGAACCCCTCCGGACACTGCGAGTCCGTCATGCATCTGCTATCCACACAGTAGCTGTGATGGATCACCATGCTGAAGAAGCAGCGCAGCCGCGGATCACAGTCCGCGTCTGTTTCGCAATCCCGGCCATAGGTGAGTGCGCTCTGCCTCTCGACCGGAGTCAGCATGGGAATGACATCCCGCTGCGGGGTGTGTGTTGGTTTCCAGCCAGGGACAAGTGAGGCGGAGGCGAGCAGCCATAGCATGGGGGAGGGGAGGAGAACGCCAACGAGGACCGTGCCCAAGATGCGCCAGTTCATGGATTGCGTCGCCTCGGCTCAATCGCTGGGCCGACATTCCTTTGGGCAGCTGGCCGAAGTCGTGCGTCCATTCTTGTTGGAGCAAAGTCGCAGCCATTCCTCCCTGGGCATGTCGCAGGAGAACACCAGTCCCCTGCTCCTTCGCTCCGCTTCCATGTCCTTGCGCAGGGCCATGTCCATGGTACCGCCCTTGACCCAGTCATGTGGGCACCCTGTTCCCCAGGTGACAATGAGTACCAGTGTCAGCACTCGGTGCATCATGGACTCGTCCCCCCCAACGTGATGCCGCATTGTATCACCGTCCGAGCTCGGTGTGGCCCGAGGAACCTGTTCCGCCGAGCAAATCCGTCGATCTCTTCATCGAGGCGCGGATCGAGGACGTGCGGACGGAGGGGCCCTTCGTCTTGAAGTTGTGGGAGGCGAACGGGTCACGCACCGTGAGGCTGGGCCGCGTGGCCTTTCCCGTGCTGGGGGCGGGGACGGCCTTTTGATGGCTCGGGTGGAGCATCGAGGTCAATCAGTACTCGCGGTCCGATGGTTGGACTCGCATAGCCACAGTTCATCGGTGCGGTGCTTGCAGATGTACCCGTCTCCGCAGACGGAAGAATCCCCGGGCGTGCACTTCTTGCGACACCGGTACAGGTCACACACCGAGTCCTCGGGACAGAACGGACCTTCGGCTTGAGTCTCACAGGGTTGCAGGCAGCCCATCCACACCTCGCCCGGAGACAGGGGGTAATCGCTGACGGTGCAGACTTGTTCCCGCTCGCAAGGGGTCTGCTGACAGTTCTCTCCGTGGACCGTGGCGCAGATGGAGATGCGGGGAGCCACCGAAATGCACTGCTGTCCCTCGGGGCAGGTGCGCCCCTCGCACGTGGGCTGACACACAGCACCGGTGGGCACGTCCTTACAAAAGAAGCCCTCCGGGCAACTGGCGGGGTCGTCCGGCTGGCATGGGCGGCCGCACCGGTAATGGCAGCGCAGCCCTTGTTCACAGCCGTACTGCCGCTCGCGAGTGAAGCCCGCGCACACTTCTCCTTCCTTGCGGTCTCCCACCAGCGAGCAGGCGTTGATCAGATCTTCATGGCTCCTGGTTGTGTATGTCTGGCAGGCGAAGCCCTCAGGACACTGCAAGTCCGTCATGCACCTGCTGTCCACACAGTAACTGTCCTGAATCACCATGCTGAAGAAACAGCGCAGCCGCGGATCACAGTCCGCGTCTGTTTCGCAATCCCGGCCGTAGGTGAGTGCGCTCTGCCTCTCGACTGATGTGAGCATGGGAATAACAATCCGGCGCAGGGGATGTGGCGGTTGCGCGCCAGAAACAAAAGAGGTGGATGCGAGCAGCCATAGCGAGGGGAGCGGCAGGAGAATGCCGATGAGGACGACCCCCAAGATGCGCCATTTCATGGATTGCATCGCCTCAATTCCTACTTGCGGGGTCGGCATTCCCGTGGGCACTCCAGCGAAGTCGTGTGTCCGTCTTCGTCGAAGCAAAGTTCCATCCATTCCGCCGTGGACAGGCGGCAAGGGAACACCAGTCCCCTGCTCCTTCGCTCCGCTTCCATGTCCTTGCGCAAGGCCATGTCCATGGTACCGCCCTTGACCCAGGCATGTGGGCACCCTGTTCCCCAGGTGACAATGAGTACCAGTGTCAGCACTCGGTGCATCATGGACTCGTCCCCCCCAACGTGATGCCGCATTGTATCACCGTCCGAGCAGGGACGGGCAGCCCGGCTCACCGGAGCCTGGGAAGCACGGACCTCCTCCTCGCCCGGGACAGGTGCTCCTCGCTGCTGTGCGAGAAGTAGCGCGCCAGTTGCTCCCGGCCCTCGGCTCCTCGCTCCGTCACATACGCGAACTCCGCCGGCAGCAGTGCCTTCACCGTGACGAGCCTCACGTCTCCCTCTGGCAGCGTGAAGTGTCCGGGCAGCGTCCCCGACTCCACGCCCAGCAGCACGCCCACCCGGCCCTCCTGGGTGACGAGCAACGTGGGCATCCGCTTGCCCGACACATCCAGGCAGAAGGGGCCCGCCTTCACCGCCTCGCGCACGGGCTCGCTCCGCGCCAGCTCATCCCCCACCCGCTGCAGGAGCTGGAGGGGCCAGTTCTTGTGCACCTCCTTCATCTCCGAGTCCGTCTCCAGCAGCAGCTCCAGGCCGAATCCCACCGAGGGCTCGTCATGCTCGGGGAAGGGGTCCGACAGCCCGTCCGTCACCAGCAGGGTGTTGCCCCCGGCGCGGCGCAGGACACGCCACGCCTGACGGTGGCCCGGCCAGAGCCCGTGGTCCATCAGGGGAATCCGCGCTTGTTCATCCTCCGCGCCCAGCGTGCGCCAGAAAGCCAGACGTGCCGTCTCGGCCCGCTCGCGCCGCTCCTGCACCTGACGCTGGGTCTCCACCGCGGCGCCCGCGTCAGCGCCCGAGCCCGTGGGAAGCTCCCAGAAGCGCAGGCCCGTGCCTCCCACCGCCTCCAGCGCCTGCTTCAACTCCTCGGTGACGAGCAGCGTCTGCCACCCCCGGGCGCGGAAGACCTGCGCGTCCCCCACCCGCGTGAAATCCAGCCGCGGCGGACCCGCGCGGTGGCTCGGCTCCTCCCACTCCGCCCTTCGCGTGCACACCAGGAGGAAGAAGGGCTCGGGATGGGCCTCGACCTGCACGGGCAGCAGTTGCGTGTCCCGGGACGCCCGCTCGGCGAAGACGGCCGCCAGCCGCGCGCTGACGACCGGGATGCCCACGCCCGCCTCGGTGAAGTCCAGCGCCACGCCGTCATACGCCCGGAGCGGCAGTCGCAGCGGCCCCTCGCACGTGACCGGCTCGCCCGCCGTGAACAGCGACTCCGCCAGCCGCTGGCCCCTCTCGTCCAGGGGCGCGTCCAGGTCCCAGCGCTCGGGGATGTAGAGATCGTCAGTGAGTTCGAAGTACCGCTTCGACATGGGAGGCGCCCTGACAGTCCAACCAGTGGACTTCTGAAGTCATGGCGAGGATACCTACCAAAGAAGTCCAGCCCTCCGCGAGCACGAAGCGTGGAAACACCACGGGGCGCGGCCCTTGCTGGCGCCGCGCCCCGTGCTCGAGCCCGCTGCTCCGCTCTACCTGGCGATCAGCAGCACGAGGCCCCGGGCGCACACGCCGTAGACGGTGTTCTCCCCGCCGATGAGCGTCTCGGCGCCGGGACTCGCCACCTGGCCCGAGCCCTCGGCCCAGTTGCACGTGTCCGTCACCCGGTACCAGCTCTTGCCGGCGAAGGGCCAGGGCAGCGTGAAGTTCACCGCGCTGCTCCAGCCGTTGTACGCGACGTAGAGGGCCGCGGCCGGGTCGCCGAACTCGGTGCCGTCGATGCGCCAGGCGAGGGCGTGGTTGTTGCCATCGCTCATGTACGCCGAGTCCGCCACTCCGCCGTCCGGGCGGAACCAGCGCAGCTGCTCCATCACGTTGCCGTTGGTGTCCGAGCCGCTGAAGAAGTTGGCCGGGCGCAGCGCCGGGTGCGCCTTGCGGAAGGCGATGAGCCGCTGGGCGAACGTCTTGAAGTTCGTCTGATCCGTCGTCAGCGAGTAGTTGAGCCAGTTGGCGCTGGAGTCCAGGTTGTAGGCGTTGTTGTTGCAGTTCTGGCTGCGCAGGAACTCGTCTCCGCCGTTGAACATGGGCGTGCCGGCGCTGAGCATCAGCAGGGCCAGGCCATTGCGCGCGGCCCGGCGCTGCTCCGCGCCCGCCCCGCCCTGATCCCACGACACGTTGTGGTCCTCGCCGCCGTCGGACGGGCCGTAGGGCCAGGGCTGGGTGTTGTTCTTGCTGTTGCAGCTGTACAGGTCCTTGAGGGTGAAGCCGTCGTGGGCCACCAGGAAGTTGATGGAGTGGGCGGGCTTGCGGCCGTCATCCCCGAACAGGTCCGACGAGCCCGCCAGCCGCGTGGCCAGCTCGCCCGGCGTCACCGTGGCCGAGCCGAGCTGGTTCTGGTCCTTGCGGAAGGTGTCGCGGTAGTAGCCGTTCCACTCGGCCCAGCCGCTCGGGAAGTTGCCCACCTGGTAGCTGTTGCCGCCAATGGCCCACGGCTCGGCGATGAGGTCCGCGCCCGTGCCGCCGCCCGGCGCGCGCGGCGACAGGTTGTTCCACACGCGGTTGAGGGCGTTGCCGCTGTCCAGCTTGTCGTAGTTGAAGCAGCCGTGCTCGCACGTGTTGCCCAACACCGAGGCCAGGTCGAAGCGGAACCCGTCCACCCCCAGCTCGTCCTTCCAGTACTTGAGCGAGTGGATGATGAGATCCTGCGCCACGGCGTTGCGCGTGTTGAAGTTGCCGCCCACGCCCGTGTTGTCCCAGTTGCTCTGCTTGTCGTTGGTGAGGCTGTAGTAGGTGGGGTTGTCCAGGCCGCGGTAGGTGAGGACGTTGTAGGTGCTCGTGTCCGAGCTGCTCCACGCGCCGCCCTCGCCCGTGTGGTTGTAGACCACGTCGATGAAGACCTTGATGCCCTGGGCATGGAAGGCCTTCACCATCTCCTTGAACTCGCGCGTGGGGCCGCCGGGGGTACGGTCCGAGGAGTAGCGCCGGTCTGGCGCGAAGAAGTTGAGGGTCATGTACCCCCAGTAGTTGTCGTCCTGGGTGGTGTTGGGGACCACGTCGTTGTCGTCGTTGTCCGTCTCCTGCACGGGGAGGAACTCGACGGCGGTGACGCCCAGCGCCGCGAGTGACGCGGCCTTCAGGCCCGCGCCCTTGTAGGTGCCCTGGTAGGCGGCGGCGATGCTCGAGTCACCCTTGGTGAGGCCGCGCAGGTGCACCTCGTAGATGATGTCGTCCTTGAGGGCGCGCGTGGGCTTGGTGCCGAAGCTCGTGGTGTCCGGAGCGAGCACGATGCCCTTGGGCGCCTGGGTGCCGCTGTCCTTGGCGCGGTGGGTGGGGCCGGATGCGAAGACGGTGCCGTCCGTGTTGCTCGGGTTGGTGGCGTCGTGGCTGAGCTCCAGCGCGTACGGGTCCACCAGGAGCTTGTTGGGGTTGAAGCGGTTGCCCTGTGCGTCCACGTCCGAGACGAAGCCGGCGGAGCTGCCCTTGGTCCAGGAGGCGCTGTAGGGCCAGTTGGGGCCCCAGGCGCGATAGCCGTAGTACACGGTGCCGGTGATGCCGGCGCTCGTCAGCGCGGAGACGGCCACCGTCGTGCTCCACACGTTGGTGGTGGCATTCTTGGTGAGGGTGTAGCGGGCCTTCTCCTGCGCGCCCTGGGCGGCGTTGTAGACGAAGACCTCGATGCGGGTGGCGCGCGAGGAGTAGACGCTGAAGGTGATGTTGCTCTGCGTCGCGTCGTACTGGGCGCCGAGCGTCCAGGACAGCCCCGCCTGGCTCACCTGGGTGTCGGAGGAGTCGGGCGTGGTGGGCTCGGGGGGCGGGGTGCCGCAGGACAGGACGGTGCCCGCGGCGACGAGGGCCCGCCAGGGGAGGCGGTTCGGAGAAGGAAGCTTCATGGTGGAACTCCCGGCGCGGCGGAGGGGTAGGCAGGCAGCGGGCCCGCGCCTGCCCGCGTCCCATTTTCCTGCACACCCCTGACTTGGGAGTCAATCCAGGGGGACCACGGCTCGGGAGAGGTGATGGCCAGCGCGCAGTCGGGACGCGCCGCGTCGTCACCCGGGGTCGCTTGAGCGCGGCGTGGAAGGGGCGCACGCGCGCGGGTCGGCTGCTAGGGTCGGGCGCATGAGTGTCTTTCCCTCCGCCCTGCCCGAGCCCGACATCACTCCCCTGCGCGGAGGGCCCGTGTTGCGCTGGGGCGTGCTCGCGCCCGGCCGGATCGCGGGGGCCTTCGTCTGGGCGCTCCACCAGCACACCGACCAACGCGTGCACGCCGTGGCCTCGCGCGAGCCCGAGCGCGCGCGGAGCTTCGCGGCGACGTATGGCATTTCACGGGTCCACGGCTCCTACGAGCAGCTCGTGGCGGACCCCGACATCGATATCGTCTACGTGGCCTCTCCCCACAGCGGGCACAAGGCGCAGGCCCTGCTCGCCATCGCCGCGGGCAAGCACGTGCTCGTGGAGAAGCCCTTCGCGCTCAACGCCGCCGAGGCCCGGGAGATCGCCCAGGCCGCGCGCGCGGCGGGCGTGTTCGCCATGGAAGCCATGTGGACCCGCTTCCTGCCGCAGACCGTCCTCATCGACCGGCTCCTGCGCGACGGCGTGCTCGGCGATCCCCGCCTCGTGGTGGCGGACTTCGGCGTCCGCTTCGACTTCGAGCCCGAGGGCCGCATCTTCAGTCCCTCGCTCGGTGGCGGGGCCCTGCTCGACCTCGCCGTCTACCCCCTGTGGTTCGCGCACTTCGTGCTCGGCACGCCCGCTCAGGTGCTCGCGACGGGCGTACTCGCGAAGACGGGCGTGGATGGGCAGACCGCGCTCGTGTTGACCACGGACTCGGGCGCGCAGGCGCTCGTGCACACCTCGCTCTTCATCGACACCCCCAACGAGGCGGCCATCAGCGGCACGCTCGCTCGCCTCCAGGTGGAGGCGCGGTTCATCGCCCCCGGGGGATTCACGCTCTCGTCCCCCACCGGGGAGACGCGGCTGCGCTGGAGTGATTCCTCCGCCTTGCGCGGCAGTGGCGGCCTCGCCTACCAGGCCACGGCGATCGCCCGGCACATCGCCGAGGGCCTCACCGAATCGCCCTTGCATCCGCTCGCTCGCTCCATCGCCGTGCTCGAAACGATCGACGCGGCGCGCCGGCAGGTTGGCTACGTTCCGTGAGTGGACGGGCCATGGGAGTGCCGCGGATGGTGACGGACGTCGTGTTCGATTTCGATGGGACGCTGGTGGACTCGCGCGCGCTGGTCCTCCGGCTCTACAACGAGATCGCCCGGCGCAGGGGCTTCAGCCTGTTGACCGCGAGCAACCTGGAGGAGATGCGAGGCCTGCCGCTGCTCGAGCGGGGCCGGCGCCTGGGCGTCTCTCCCTTTCACGTGCCCGGGCTGGTGGGCGAGTTCCTCCAGAACTACCGCAAGGAGCTGTCCGGGCTCGGCTTCTACGAGGGCATCCCCGAGCTGTTGAGCGAGCTGCGCGCCCGGGGGCTGCGGCTGAGCATCCTGTCCTCCAACGAGGAGTCGAACATCCGCGACGTGCTGCGGCGGCACGGCGTGGAGGACTGGGTGGTGGGCATCCAGGGCGGCAGCCGCGTCTTCGGAAAGGCCCGGCCGCTGCGGGCGCTGATGAAGCGGCGCGGCCTGTCGCGTGAGCAGCTCGTCTACATCGGGGACGAGCGCCGGGACGTGGAGGCGTGCCGGCAGGTGGGTGTGAGGATGATCGCCGTGTCGTGGGGCTTCGACTCCCTCTCCGCGCTGCGGGACGCGGGTGCGGAGGTGATCGTCGACTCCCCGGCGCGCATCCTCGAGTTCCTGGAGCGCGCCCCCGTCCCTTGAGGCGGAGGTGGCTACTCCAGCATCCAGTAGGGCACCGCTGCCGTGACGGGGTGTCATGGACAGCGGGACGGAGGTGCCACTCCTGGGTGTGGGGGCAGGCGTCCCCCATGCTAGCGAGACGGGCGTGATGGCGCCGTGACGGCTCAATGCGGTTGACGTGCCTGAAAACGTAGTGGAGATAACGCCACGCCTGCTTCCGCGGCGCACGCCGCTGCTTTCACTCTCAATCGGGGGGATTGTCATGTCACGGCACTTGTCTTTGTTTGTCGCGTGGATGGTGGTGGGGACTGCCTGCCAATCTGGCAATGGGCCCCAGCCGCCTCCGCCCAACCCACCCACGCCGCTCGCAGCGCCCTCGGCCCCGGGGCCGGTGGAGGCCGTCGCCGAGGTGGGCGGCGCCACGCTCACGTGGAGCGCCCCGGCCCAGGAGGGTGGAAGCCCCATCACCGGCTACCGGGTGGACAGCGAGCCCCGGGAGGCCACGCTGGCCGTCCAACTCGAGGCAACCACGGCCCGTGTCACGGGCCTGCACGCGGGTGTCACCTACCGTTTCTCCGTGGCGGCGGTGAACGTGGTGGGAGCGGGGCCGGCCACCTCATCGGCGGCCGTCACCCTTCCCGATGTCCCCGGAGCCCCTGTCCTGCTGTCCGCGAGGCGCGGCGATGCGGAGGTGGAGGTGACGTGGAAGGAGCCCGGGTCGGATGGAGGGCGTCCCATCACGGGCTACCTCGTCACCGCGCATCCCCAGGGCGTGCGGGTGAAAGTGGAGGCAGAGGCCCGCTCGGCCGTGGTGGGTGGGCTGACCAATGGCGAGCCCTCCACCTTCACGGTGCGCGCGCTCAATGCCGTGGGTGAGGGACTCGACTCCTCCGCTTCGGTGCGCGTGGTGCCCGCGACCGTGCCCTCGGCGCCCACGGAGGTGGAGGCCACCGCGGCCATCCGCGAGGCCACCGTCACCTGGAGCGAGCCCGCGAGCACCGGCGGGCTGCCCGTGGAGGAGTACGTGGTGACGGTCGAGCCAGGTGGCATGCGCCTGCTCAAGGGCGCCGAGGCTCGGAGCGCCACGGTCACCGGGCTGAGCAACGGCACGGAGTACACCTTCACCGTGACGGCGAGGAACGAGGTGGGCGAGGGCGCTGGAGCGAGCGCGTCCAGGCAACGCACGTTGAATGTGCCCCTCGCCCCCGGCGCGGTGAAGGCCACCGGGGGCGTGCGCTCGGCCACGGTCTCCTGGGAGGCCCCCGCCGGGGACGGTGGCTCCGCCATCACCGGCTACACCGTGGAGGTCCACCCCACGGGCACCCACGCGCGGGTGGGCGCGGAGACGCGTGAGGTGACGCTGCCGGAACTGCCCAGCACGCGCGCCTACACCTTCACCGTGTCCGCCACCAACGCGGTGGGAACCAGCGACGTGTCGTCCGCTTCATCCGCGGTGCGGCCCCTGCCGATGCCCGTGCAGGTGACGGCCCTCTCGGTGCCCTCCTCCCAGGAGGGGTGCCTCTCCATCTCCTACACGCTCCGTCAGCAGGATGGAGAGCGCGCCGACGTCATCGTGGAGGTGGACGCGAAGGGAGACGGTGCCTTCCAGCGCGTCACCCAGGCCGGCTCCACCGACCACGAGGGCCTGCTCGCGCGCGCCACCTCGCCGGCGGGCGCCCCCCACCGCTTCCTGTGGAACCGCGCCGTCGACGTACCCGGTGCCTCCACGGCCCGCGTGCGCGTGAGCGCCCGGGTAGGCGGCACCGGACAGGACTCGAGGACGGTGGCGCTGTCCCTGCCCGCGGTCGGTCCCCGCTGCGAGCCGCGGATGGACACCGGCCGCGTCAGCACGACGCGGGGCCATCCCCACTCGGGCACGGTGGGAGACTTCGATCGGGATGGCAAGCTGGACCTCGCCATCGTCGAGCAGCCCCACGGCTCCTCCCTGACGCTGTTGATGGGACTGGGCAACGGTGGCTTCCAGCCGGCCCGCCAGCACGAGCTCGGCTCCTACCTGGGGGTGAACACCCGGCCCGTCGCCGCGGACCTGGACGGAGACGGCTCGCCGGAACTCATCTGGGCGGGCATGTACCCGGGCCTGAGCGTGGCGAGGGGCCTCGGCAATGGCGCGTTCGACACCGTTCGCGCCTATCGCTTGGGATTCGGCTCGGGGAGCGAGAACACGCACCAGGGCGTCGCCGTCGCCGACTTCGACCGCGACGGCACTCCCGACGTGGCCGCGGTGGCGAGTGATGGCACCCTGGGTCTCCTGTTGAACCAGGGAGACGGCACGCTCGGCGACTTCAAGCCCCTGGGACGCATGGGCTCCTCGGGAGCCAGGCTCGCCCTGGCCGACCTCGACGAGGATGGCCACCAGGATCTGCTGGCCGCGGGCATCGGTGCGGCCTTCGCCGTGCTGTCCAACGGGGAGGGCCCCTTCCGCATCCAGCAGGTGCAGGGGGCGTTCCTGACGCACGACCAGGCGCTGGGGGACTTCGACAAGGACGGCCACGTGGACCTGATCACCGCCACGTCGCAGGGCAACACCACCCAGCTCTTCCTCTTCCGGGGAGACGGCCGGGGCGGCTTCTCCACGGCGGAGCGCGTGGCCTCGCTCCAGGATGACACCTTCTACTGGGAACATGCCTCCGTGGCGGCGGCGGACCTGGACGGAGATGGCCAGTTGGACCTCGCGGTGAAGGTCGAGGAGGACAACACCCTGGCCCTGCTGCGGGGACTGGGGGATGGAACCTTCGCGCCCGGCCCGCGGCTGCCCGCGGGACGCATGCCCTACTTCGTCACCACCGCAGACTTCGATGGGGACGGCGTGTCCGACGTGGCGACGCTCCAGCAGTCAAGCGACGACGCGCGCGTGTGGCTCGGTGGCCCGGGCCGCACGACCCAGGCGCTGCTCACCGGGCCTGGCAGTCACTTCGCCACGGGAGACTTCAATGGGGATGGCTGGACGGATGCCGTCACCTCCACGGGGCCGGGCCTGGACCAGGTGGGGGTGAGCCTCGGTGGCCCCGGGGGCCTGTTGCCTCGGCCCGCCGTGGCGGTGGGGTCCCTCGTGCACGAGCTGCTGGTCGCGCGTGTGGACGCGGACGCGGCGCTGGACGTGGTGGTGGTGCGCGATTCCACCGACGGGACCGTGGGGCTCCTGCTGGGCAACGGTGACGGCACCCTGCGTCCCGGCCCCGACCTCTCGCCTGGAGGACAAGTGCTACACGCCGACGCGGGTGACGTGAATGGGGACGGAAGGCTGGATCTCGTCTTCCGCACCCTGCGCGTGGAGGGCGACTCCTACCTGAACGAGGTGCGGCTGCTGCTCGGCCGGGGGGATGGCACCTTCGAGCCTCCCGTCGTCCTGAGCGCCGGAGACAGCCCGACGCGAGCGCTACTGGGAGACCTGGATCACAACGGCACGCTGGACCTGGTGGTGCCGCAGGGGTCGTATGGCCAGGTCACGAAGGTGCTGATGGGCCGCGGTGATGGCACCTTCACGGACGGAGCCACGCTGTCGCTCGGGTATGACGTCTACCTGAACGAACTGCGCCTGGCCGACCTGGACGACGATGGCTTCCTGGACGCCGTGTACAGCGGCCACGGCGTGTCGTACAGCCTCTACGTGATGAAGGGCACCGGCACCGGTCGATTCGCCCATGTCGGCACGTACCCCGCGGAAGGAAACTGCTCCGGCCTGGACGTGGTGGACTTCGACCAGGATGGATGGCGGGACGTGCTGTGCGCCAACCCAGGCATGGACTCGGTGTCCCTGCTGCGGGGCGTGGGCCAGGGAGTGCTCGCTCCGGCTCAGGTCTTCGGGGTCTACGAGTACGCCGCCATGGAGCTCGCGGTGCTGGACGCGAATGGGGATGGCCTGCTGGACCTGCTCCTCGGGAGTGGCCTGGGCCTCTCCGGGAAGACCGCGCTGCTCCTCCAGCACTGAAACCCCCGGGCCAGTGTGGGAGCCGCGTGGACGCGTCGCGGCTCCCCCAGTCCGGGTCAGCGCGCCGGCCGCCGGCGCATGGCCAGCCACGCCAGCAGGGCGAGCGCGCTCCAGGCCAGGCCCGAGCCCACCGGGACGGTGGAGCAACCTCCGGGCTCCGTCACCGCCACCCCGGGCAGCACGCGGACCGGGAGCGAGCACGTCGCGGTGTTCCCGGCCTCGTCGCGAGCGGTGAAGGTGACGGAGTGCTCACCCACCGCGAAGACGCCGCCGCTGGGCGGGTCCGCCACGACGGTGGGCGCGGGGGTGATGCCGTCTCGGGCGACCGCGTCCGGGAACGTCACCTGGGCGCCCCAGCCGGCCGTGGCCCGGACCTCCACCGGCTCGGGGCACGTCACCTGGGGCGCGGTGGTGTCCCGCACGGTGACGGTGAAGCGGCAGACGGCGGTGTTGCCCGCCTCGTCCCTCGAGGAGACGCTCACCCGGGTGGTGCCTCGCGGGTAGAGCGCGCCCGAGGCGTGGCTCACCTCGAGCGTGGCCGTGGAGACGGTGTCCACGGCGGTGGGTGCCGGGAAGCTCACCGGGGTGCCCTGGGCGCTGGTGGCCTCCACCTGGACGTCCTCGGGGCACGTCACCTGGGGCGCGGTGGTGTCCCGCACCGACACCCGGAAGGAGCAGGTGCTGCTCAGCCCGGCCAGATCCGTGGCGGTGATGGTGACGCGGTGGACACCATTCGCGAGCGTGCTGCCCGAGGCGGGCTGGGACGTGAGCGTGGGCGTGGGCCGGACGCCATCCGAGGCCGTCGCGGGAGGGAAGTCCACGCGCGCGCCCTCGGGGCTGGTGGCCTCGACGGCGAGGTCATCCGGGCAGGCGAGCGAGGGCACCTGGGTGTCGCTGACGGTGACGACGAAGGAGCAGGAGGACGTGTTGCCCGCGGCGTCCGTGGCCGTCGCCGTCACGGTGTGCGAGCCGAAGCCGAAGAGGCTGCCCGGCGCGGCGGAGAGCGTCACGTGCGGTGGGGCCATGCGCCCGTCGGTGGCCGTCGGGGACCGGAAGTCCACATGGGCACCCGCGGCCTCGGTGCCCTCCACCGTCACGTCACCCGGGCAGAACACGGCCGGAGGCGTGTGGTCGCGCACGGTGACGTGGAAGGAGCAGGAGGCCCGGTTGCCGGCATCGTCCGAGGCGGTCGCCGTCACCTCGGACGTGCCGAGGGGGAAGAACCCTCCGGACGTCCGGCTGAAGGTGACGGAGGGCGAGGCCGTGACGTCGTCGTGGGTCTCGAGGGCGGGGAAGAAGACGGGCGCGCCCGCGGGTTGGAGGGCTTCCACCACGAGGTCCTCGGGGCACGTCAACGTGGGAGGCTCACGGTTGGTGAGGGCCGCGACCTCCAGCAGCCAGGGCTCCCGCCCGGTGTACCCGTCGTCCGCGGCGAAGGCGACACGGTCTCCCAGCCGGACGAAGCTACGCGGCATCGAGCCGAGGGCGCCGGGGAAGAGGTCCACCAGCCGGCGTGTGCCCTCCCGGGTGCCATCCGACAGCCACGACTCGTTGCCGGAGTCCGGCGCGGAGGCGGCGAAGAGCAACAGCCCCTCGGACTCGAGCCCGAGTAGCCGCGAGCCCTGGATGAACTGGCTGTTGTCGTCAATGAAGGACGAGCCGGAGCCGGGATGGATGTCCGCCAACCGGAAGGTGCCCTCCTCGGTGCCGTCGCTGCGCCACAACTCGCGCCCGCTGACGCCGTCCTCGGCGGTGAAGAAGAGCAGCCCGCCCACCGCCACGAGCTCCTTCGGCTGTGACCCCCCGGTTCCAGGCCAGATGTCACCTACCCTGTGCGTGCCTCCGGAGGTGCCATCGCTGGTCCACAGCTCGGCGCCGTGCTCCGGGTCCGTGGCCACGAAGAAGAGGCGGCCCGCCGCCGCGGTGAAGCGGGTCGGCGCCACCGTGCCCGGCCCGGGAGGAGCGAGCACCGCGACGAGCGCGGGCGCCTCCTGGGGCCCCCCCACGCGCCAGAGCCCCAGGCCCACGTCCGTGGTGGCCACGAAGAAGAGCGCGCCGCCCACGTCCGTGAGACCCGACGGATTGGACGAGCCACTTCCCGGCATGAGGTCCGCCACCCTCGACGTGCCCTCGGGCGTACCATCGGTGCGCCACACCTCGCGTCCGCTGACGCCATCCTGGGCGGTGAAGTACAGCCACTCCCCCACGGGGGTGAACGAGCGGGGAACGCTCGAGTTCCAGCCCGGCACGAGGTCCTTCACCAGGCGGGTGCCCTCGGGCGTGCCGTCGGTGCGCCACAGCTCCTCGCCCAGGCCGCTCTGCGTCCCGTAGAAGAAGACCTGTCCGCCGGCCGCCTCGAGGGCTCCGGGATAGGAGCCCGTCCACAGTTGCACCACGTCCCCGGTGGCCGCCCCCGCCGTCTTCCACAGGGCGCCCGTGGACCCATCGGTCGAGAAGAAGATGAAGTCCGAGCCCAGGGAGGCTCCCTCGGTCGAGGGCGGGTCGATCCAGTCGGAGCCCAGGGACTTCACGGCGAAGGTGCCCGCCTCCGTCCCGTCCGTGCGCCAGAGGGAGTGGGTGAAGATGGTGGTGGCGCCGCCCAGTAGCTCGCGCGCATGGAAGAACCAGAGGCCTCCCGCGGTACCGAGGATGCTCGGGTTGGTGCCCCCGGCCTTCCACCACTCGCGGTAGATGTCCTTCACGCGGACGGTGTTCCACGCCTGGCCCTGGGACTTCCACAGCTCGTAGCCGGAGTGGCCGTCGTCGGCCGTGAAGTACAGGGTGTCCCCGATGGCGGACAGGAAGCGAGGCCCCGACGAGGGAGACGTGCCCGGGGCATCCCTCGGGTCGATGTTGCGGACGAGCACCGTGCCCTGCTCCGTGCCATCGGTGCGCCACAGCTCCACGCCGACGGTGGGGTCCTCGGCGACGAAGTAGAGCATGTCATCGACGGCCGTCAGCTCGCGGACCGCGGCATCCCAGGAGGAGGTGGTGCTCTTGTACTGCTTGACGCGCACCGTGCCGGACGCCGTGCCGTCGCTGCTCCACAGCTCGTCGAAGGAGGGGTAGCTCCCCATGTCCGCCACGACGAAGAAGAGCCTGTTGCCCACGGCCGTCA
The DNA here is from genome assembly GCF_002305875.1 of Cystobacter fuscus. Taxonomy (NCBI): domain Bacteria; kingdom Pseudomonadati; phylum Myxococcota; class Myxococcia; order Myxococcales; family Archangiaceae; genus Cystobacter; species Cystobacter fuscus. Next base: position 264,978 of record NZ_CP022098.1, read on the forward strand.
GCGATACCAGCCCGTCGTTCGAATAGGACAGGGTGAACTCCTTGAGGCGCACCGTGCCCGGCGCGGTGCCGTCGCTCCACCACAGGCTCCACTGGGTGGAACTCTCCTCGACGGCGATGGCGAGCGCGTCATCCACCCTGAGCAGGCTCATGCTCCGGGAGGTGGTGCCCGCGGGGTCGAGCCGAAGCACGGGCCGCGTCCCGGCCGTGGTCCCATCGCTCCGCCAGAGCGACTGGCCGGAGGCGTACGACTCCCGGGCGAGGAAGTAGAGGGCGCCATCGAGCGACACCAGCCCGGGCTCGCTCGGACGGAAATCCACCGGTTGCACCTCCGAGACGCGGACGGTCCCCGCCTCCGTCCCATCACTCGTCCACAGCCCGGAGCCGCTCCGGTCGCCTTCGATGGTGAAGTACAGGCGGCCCGCGTGCACCACCAGGTTGCTCATCGAGCAATACGATTCGCACACGGAGCGCAGGGCGGTGGTGACGCCGGTGGCCGGGTCGTACCGCCAGAGGGCGGGCGTGCCGTATTCGGTGAAGAAATAGACGGCTCCGGCCAGTCCGGTGAAGCCCTTGGGCGAGGAGCCATCGGTACCGGGTTGGAGGTCCGCCAGCCGGAAGGTGCCCTCGGGAGTCCCGTCGCTCCGCCACGGCTCTTTGTCCGGGTTCCCGCTCGAGAAGTAGAGCAGCCCATCCACCTCGGTGGGAGTCTCGGGCACATAGACGCTGGCCACACGTGTGGTGCCCTCGTCGGTGCCGTCCGTGCGCCACAGACCGATCCTCTCCAGTTGCGCATCCGCCGCGGAGAAGTAGACGAACGACCCCATGCGGGCGAAGCCGGAGGGCCTGGAGCCGAAGGTCGTGTCCTCCTCGGGATGGATGTCCCGGATGAGGCGGACGGGGCGGGTGTCGGTCGTCGTGAGCGTGGCCTGGGCCATCCGCGCTGGAGCCCGCGAAGCCGCACCATCGCCAGGAGCACAGGCGGACAGCACGAGGCACAGGAACGCCAGACGCATGGGCGCTGGTTGCTTCATCATGGTGCGTGTTTCCCCCTCTGGAGCGCGCGGGCGCCCTTCTACCGCAAGCGAGTGGCGGACGTTTAGCGAGGCAGGCGTGACGGCGCCGTGACGGGCAGGTGGGCGTGTGGGAAACGGGGGCGCCCGGTTCAGGAGGGCCCTACTTGAAACGGCGGGAAGTTGGCAAGTGACCGCCAAAATAGGATGACCTGTTGACTTGACGTCCAGGGTCGGTAGGGTTCGTACCACCATGCCAAGTCACCTGCCCGCCGATGTCCGGAAACGATTGGCCCAGAGGCTTCGGGGAACGCTGCGCACCGCCCGCCAGAGCGCGGCGCTCACCCAGGAGCAGATGGCACGGCGGATCGGTCTGGCCACCTCCACCTACGGACGCCTGGAGCGGGGGACGCTGGCCCCGGGACCCGCCACCCTGCGTCAGCTGTGCGAGGTCCTGTGTCTGACCCTGGAGTCCCTCGTCGGCTCGCGGTGCGCCGACGCCGTCCACCGCGCCGAGCGTCCCTCCCGGCGCCGGCGTCCCTCGCGCCCGGCCGTCTCGCGCGTGCGCGCCCCCTCCCGCGCGGCGTACGCCCCGGACCCACCTCTCGCGTCTCCGCTCCATCCGCTCGGTGCCACCGACCCGTGGAGCGTGCTCGGGGTTCCCCGGCCCCTGGCCCCCGAGGTGCTCGCGTTGCTGCTCGTGCGGCGTGGCACGCCCCTGGCCTTCGTGGTGGACATGGGATGAACCGGCGCTTCCTCTATTGTGTCCTCCAGGGCCCCGCCTTCTCTCCCGCCCGCGCCGCCGAGCGCACCGGACTCGCCCTCGTGGACGCGAACGAGCCCGGGGACGTTCCTCCCTCGGGACGCTACGCCGGCAAGGCCCTGGCCGAGGGCAGCGCCCTGCTCGTGTTGCTCGATGATGATCTCCTCCCCGGCGGCTCCGCCCTGGAGCCCCTGCGCGAATTGAAGGGAGCGCTGCCGGGCCTCCGGGCGCTCGGCGCCACCCAGGTCACCCTCTCGCTCGTGGTCGCCTGGACGGGGGACTGCCACTTCTCGCTGTCTCCCGGGGAGCTGGCGGAGCTCGCCGCGCTCGGGCTCCCGCTGGAGGTGTCCTGCCATCCGGCCGCGACGTAGCCCGGCGCCCGGGCTCCTGGCACACTCGGGGCCCCCGCCATGAACCGCAACGCCGCCGTCTCCGTGCTCCTCCTGTGCATCGCGCTCGCGAGCGTGGTGGTGGGCGTGGTGCACCTCATCCGGAGGGATCGGGCGGCGCTCGTGGAGCAGTTCGCCGCCGAGCGCACCGCCCAGGTGGATGCCGCGGCGCGCGAGGTGTCCGACGCGCTCGACGACGCGGCGGATGACCTGCGCTTCGCGGGCGAGCTGCTCTCGCGCCCCGGCTCCGTCACCGAGCACCGGCGCGAGCTGCTCGCGCTCCTGGAGGTGGTGGGGCAGTTCAAGGCCATCGTCGTGCTGGACGCGCAGGGACAGTCGCGCTTCACCGTCGTGGACCGGCGCGCGGGGCCGGCCGTCACGCGGGGCGCGGTGAGCACCGCCCTCACGGAGAAGGCCCGCGAGGCGCTCACGCGCGCGCCCGGGGACATCCTCACCTCGCTGCCCGTGGCCGCCGCGCCCGGGGACTGGTACCGCATCTTCGCCACGGCGTACGCGCCCGGCGAGGACGGGCCCGGGGGCGCCCTGGCGGTGCTGGTGGACACCGAGGCCTTCTTCGCCCCGCTCAAGCTCGTCACCACCCAGCCCGAGGTGCGGCTGTTGCTCATCGGCACGCATGGCCTGCCCATCCGCGCGAGCGCGCCCACGCTGCTGGAGTGGGTGAACCGGGTGGACCTCGCGTCGGACGCGGTGCCGGGCTTCGCCGCCCTGTTGCGGCGCCTGCGCGCGGGCGAGCGCGGCACGGTGCGGCTGCCCGAGGGCGAGGCGGCGCTGCTGGGCCTGGGCGCGGCGGACGCCATCGCCGCCTATACCCCCGTGCGCATGCGCGGCGGTCCCTTCTGGGGCGTGGCCCTGTTCGCCTCCACCGAGGAGCTGCGCGCCCACGAGCGCGGCGTCATCCTGCGCGTGGCGCTCGGCGCCTCGCTGGTGGCCTTCTTCCTCGTCGTCTTCGGCGCCTACGTCATCATCGCCTCGCGCCGTGCCCTCGCGCTCCAGGAGAGCCGCCGCCACGCGGATCAGCTCGCCCACCTGCACGAGAAGACGCAGAAGATCCTCGACAACATCCCCACGGGCGTCCTGGCGCTGTCGGCCGACGGGCACATCACCGCGGTGAACCAGGCCCTGCGCGAGCGCCTGCCCCCCACCGCCGTGGGCGCCAGCCTGCCCGAGTCCTTCCCGGACGCGCCCGCCGCGGTGGTGGACCGGCTCGTGTCGCTCGTCGAGGAGGCGTGCACCACCGAGCGCGTGCTCAGCCTGCATGGCGAGCCCCTGCCGCTCTTTGGCGCCGAGGGCCAGTACCGCATCCACGCCGTGCCCCTGGAGCGGCACGACGCCGAGGTGCGGGTGCTGCTCGTGGTGGAGGACCTGAGCGACGTGCACGCGCTCGAGTCGCAGCTGTTGCGCGCGGAGAAGCTGGCCACGGTGGGCATCCTCGCCGCGGGCATCGCGCACGAGATTGGCACCCCGTTGGGCGTGGTGCGCGGCCGGGCCGAGTACGTGGTGGGCAAGCTCGGTGCCCAGCATCCCCAGGCCCCGGGCATCCAGGTCATCATCGAGCAGATAGACAGGGTGAGCCGAACCATCCGCCAGTTGCTGGACTTCTCGCGGGTGCAGCCGGTGGCGGTGCGGGGCGTGGCGCTCGGGGGGCTGCTGCACGGCGCGCAGGAGCTGCTGCACGGCGAGGTGGAGCGGCGTCGCGTGCGGCTGGAGGTGGAGGTGCCCGAGGGGCTGCCGCCGCTGCTCGCCGAGCCGGACCAGTTGCAGCAGGTGGTGCTCAACCTGGTGCTCAACGCGTGTGATGCGTGCGAGCCGGGGGGCACGGTGCGGCTGGCGGCCCAGGTGGAGGCGCCGGGGACGCCGGGGGCGTGGAGTGGGGTGCGCCTGACGGTGCGGGATGATGGGTGCGGCATTCCCCCGGAGAGCCTCAACCGCGTCTTCGATCCCTTCTTCACCACGAAGAAGCGGGGCCAGGGCACGGGGCTGGGCCTGACGATGGTGGCGCAGATCGTCCGCAACCACGGGGGCCGCATCGAGTTGGAGAGCGAACCAGGGCAGGGCACGTGCGTGACGTTGTGGTGGCCCGTCACGCCCCCGCCGAGCGAGGAGCGGCATGCCGTCTGAGGGGCGAGTGCTGGTGGTGGATGACCACGTGGAGATGGCGCGGCTGCTCGCCGATGCCCTCTCGGACGCGGGCTACACGGTGGACGTGGCCACGAGTGGGCGGGAGGCGCTCGCCGCGGTGCGTGGGCGCGTGCTGGACGCGGTGGTGTGTGATTTGCGCATGGAGCAGGTGGACGGCTTCGACGTGCTGGCGGCCGTGCGCGAGGCGGATCCCACGCTGCCGGTGCTCATCATGACGGCCTTCGGCGGGGTGGAGAACGCGGTGGAGGCCATGCGGCGCGGCGCCGCGCACTACTTCACCAAGCCCTTCCGGCTGGACGAGGTGCTCCTGTACGTGCAGCGCGCCATCGCCGAGCGGCGGCTGCGCGAGGAGAACCGGGCCCTGCGCCAGGCGGTGGGAGACCGCTCGGCGTTCGCGGCGCTGGTGGGCCGCAGCGCGCCGTTGCGTGCCTTGTACGAGCTCCTCGAGCGCGTGGCGCACTCGCACGCGCCGGTGCTGGTGCGGGGCGAGAGCGGCTCGGGCAAGGAGCTGGTGGCGCGGGCGCTGCACTTCGAGGGGCCGCGCCAGGCGGGCCCCTTCGTGGCCATCAACTGCACGGCCATTCCCAACGCGCTGCTGGAGAGCGAGCTGTTCGGCCACGTGAAGGGCAGCTTCACGGGGGCCACCACGCCCCGGCGTGGCCTCTTCCTGGAGGCGGACGGGGGCACGCTCTTCCTGGACGAGATTGGCGACATGGCGCCCGAGCTCCAGGCGAAGCTGTTGCGCGTGCTGGAGGATGGCGAGGTGCGCGCGGTGGGCGCGGACGCGGCGCGCAAAGTAGACGTGCGCGTGGTGGCCGCCACGCACCAGGAGCTGGAAGCGCGCGTGCGCGAGGGGAAGTTCCGCCAGGATCTCTTCTACCGGCTCAACGTGGTGCCCCTGCGCGTGCCACCCCTGCGCGAGCGGCGCGAGGACATTCCGCTGCTCGTGGAGCACTTCATCGCGAAGTCGCGCGAGCGCAATCCCCGCGCGCGCCTCACCGGCTTCACCCCCGAGGCGCTCGCCGCGCTCGCCGCCGCGCCGTGGCCGGGCAACGTGCGCGAGCTGGAGAACCTCGTCGAGCGGCTCGCCGTCGTCACCGTGAAGGAGACGGTGGACCTGCCCACGCTCCAACTGCACGCGCCTGGAGTGACGGGGGACGTGCACCCGCTCGTGCAGGCCCAGACGCGGCTGGTGCCGCTGCGTCAGTTGGAAGGCGAGTACATCGCCTACGTGGTGGCTCAGTGTGGCGGCAACAAGACGCGCGCGGCGGAAATCCTCGGCATCGACGTATCCACCATCCACCGCCGCGAGCGCGAGCGGGGAGGTTAGCGGAGGTGTCTAGGAATGGGGCCGCGCGGCGCGGAACTCCGCCGCGAATCCGAGCAGCCGGTGGATGGCCTGCTCATCGTCTCCCTGGCATGTTTGGAGGAAGGGCTGGGGCCACTCCTGGCCCGCGGGGAGGGATTTCTCCTCGTGTAGCCAGCGCTCGAAGCGAGGATATTCCTCATCCCGTGCCCCCGCGAGGGCAAGGCACAACCGGTAGCCATTCACGAAGCCAGCCATCCGCCGCACGTCGATGGTGCCGATGAACATTCCCAGCCGCCCCGGCACCGAACCCACCTCCTGGCGGATCTTCAGCAAGACATCCAACGTGAGCGAGGGCGGGGGCGAGAACGTCCAGGAGGGCGTCCGGAGCGAGGGGTGCTGGCCCTGATAGGGCCAACGAAGGGCCGCCAGGGATTGAGGTGGAAGGGCGCGGAACTCGGCGACGAAGTCCAGGTACTTGCGGAGGGCCCGGTCCTGATTGCCCTGGAACTCCGCCAGATAGGCCGCTGCCCAACCCTGGCCGGGCAACGCCATCTTGACGTCGCGCAGCCAATCCCTGAACAACGCATCCGTCCCCACCTCGACCTCGAGGTTGTCGAGGCCTTCGTTGTAACCCACGATGAAGCCTGTCACGTGCTGCACATCGGGCATGCCGATGTATTGATAGGGCCCCCGGCCGCGAGCTGTCATGTCCTCGCGGAGGGTCATGAGCACATCCAGCAGGGGAACGGCGGTCTTCTCCTGGGAAGACATGATCAGGGCGCCCTCGTGATGGTATCGACCACTGTCTGTTTGATTTCCAAGCGGGAGCCGGCTCTGCTCATGTACTCAGCCCAGGGCATCCCCGCGGACCCTGTATACGCGTCGTAGGCTCGGCCATTCATCCGCACCAGGACATGATAGCCCGTCTCGGTGAGTCGCATGTCCCGCCCGCCTGGCATCTTGAACATGATGAAGTGCGTCTTGGTCGTGAGTTCCACGAACTCGGGCTTGCCCCCCAGTTGGGTGAACGCCGTATGGATATTCTTCGCCACCCCCTGGCACGCTCCAGCCACCTGCTTGCTGGTTTCGAAGGCCGTCTTGGTGGCCAGCAGCCACGCGGGAGCGTCTTTTCCGGTCGCCAGCACCCAGTAGTCAATGGCTTCCGATACCTGCCCGCGTGCGAGCAGTTGCAAGGTCTGCGATCGGATCGAGTCCACCGCCAGTACCTGCCCGGCCACGAGCCGGGGGATGGCTGGGGCACCCATGGCAGTCCCCGCCCAGCCGCAAAGCACTAACACGATAAAAATCGATCTGATGTATGACATGTGAGGGCGTGGTATACCACGCTTTGAAGTCAATCGGATGAGCTTTTACGGCTTTGTTGAGGTCAGGACTCCACCTGCGCGCCTTGTCCTATCATGCGTTGGGGTCTGGCTGGATCGGCTCGAGCAACGCAGTGTGGTGGAAACAAGATGCGCGCAGCGGAAATCCCGGCATCGACGTGTCCACCATCCACTGCTGCGAGCGCGCGCGGGGAGGTTAGATTCCGGGTCCTTTCCTTTCCGGAGGTCACCCGCGTGTCGTCGACGAGAAACTCCACTGTTCCCACCCTGCTCATGGTGCCTCTGTTGAGTGCGTTGTGTCTGTTGCTCGTGGCGTGCCCCGGTAATCCAGGGCCTCCCCCCCTCGGCGGCAATCCAGGACCGGGCTCGCCGGGGAATCCGGATCCGGGGCCGGGGTCCGACGCGGATGGCGGCCTCGTGCAGGCCAGCGATGGAGGCACCTTCGATGCGAAGCCCTCGTGCACCGGGGGCTCGTCGTGCCAGGGCTCCTGTCCGGATGGTGGCGCCGTCTGTCTCGGCAACTGCGGCTTCCTGCCCCCGGTGCGCTACGCGCTCGGCGGAGATCAGGTGGACCTGGCGGTGGGCGACCTGCAGAACGATGGTTTCGATGAACTCGTCACGGCGGACACCGGCGGCAAGGTGATCTCCGTGCTGCTCAACCGCCGCCAGGGGCTCTTCCAGACGCCCAGCCTGTGGCGCGCCGAGCAGCCCACGTCCATGGCGCTCGCGAAGCTCGATGGGAACGAGTCCCTGGATGTGCTCACCACCAACGGTGGCAACTCCACGTTCGGGCTGTACCGGGGCCGGGGAGATGGCTCCTTCGAGCGGCTCCTCTCCTCGCCGTCCGCGGCCCTGCTGCGCGACCTGAAGGTGTGGGAGGAGAACGGGACCCGGCGCGTCGCGGCGATCAAGGCGGACACCCAGGAGGTCTCCGTGTTCGCGGTGAACGGTGACGGTTCGTTGGGGACGGCGACCTCCTACCTCGCGTCTCCGGAGCCCCGGGCCCTGGTGGTCACGGACTTCAATGGGGATGGGCGCCCCGACCTCGCCGTCGCTCACGCGACCACCTGCGCCTCGACGCAAGACACGACGTGCGAGTCCGTGGGCGTGCTGCTGGGCCAGAGCGATGGCACCTTCGCGGCGCAGCGCTTCACCCAGACGGGTGGCACGCCGATCGGGCTCGTGGCGGCCCGGCTGGACTTGGATGCCCTGCCGGACTTGATCGTCGCCGATTCGCGCCGCCATCAGGTGCTCGTGCTCCTCGCGCGGGGAGATGGCTCCTTCGTCGTCCAGGCCTCCTATCCCACCGTCCGCTCGCCCACGCGCCTGCTGCTCATGGACGTCAACCGCGACTCGGTGCCCGATCTGGTGGTGGGCTCGCTGGGCAACGAGGTGGGGGTGCTGCTCGGCCAGCCGGGTGGGACCTTCGCGCCGCAGGTCGCCCTGTCCGCCAGCAATCTGGAGGCGGGCATCCGCGCCCTGGCCTCGTCCGACTTCGACAAGGATGGCGTCAACGACCTGGCCGTCCTCACCGGCACGGGCGTGCAGATGCTCTGGGGCATCTGCCGCTGACGCCCGTCCGCTAGAACTCCACCTGCGCGCCCAGCTCCATCACCCGCTGGGCGGGCAGTCGGAAGTGGTCCGTGGTGGGCGGCGCGTTGCGCAGCATCAACCGGAACAGTCGCTTGACCCACAGCGGTGCCCCGCGGCCACGCCGCACGCTCAGCGTCACCCGCCCGATATAGAAGGTCACGGGCTCCGCCAGGGCCTCCAGCCCGAGCCGGCGCGCCTGCTCCAGCACCCGGGGCACGTCCGGGTGCTCCATGAAGCCGTAGCGCGCCGTCACCCGCGTGACGCCCTGGCCATGCGACTGCCAGCTCACGCGCTCGGAGGGCTCCACCGACGCCTCCGTCTCGGTGACGACCGTGAACAGCACCACCTGCTCGTGCAGCACCTGGTTGTGCTCCAGGTGGTGCACGAGCACCGGCGGCGCGCCGTGTCTCGTGCCGGTCAGGAACACCGCCGTGCCACGCACCCGGGGCAGGGGGCTGCGCGAGAGCGCCTGGAGCAGCTTCTCCATCTCCACGCCGTGCGTGTCGCGCTGGGCGAGCAGCAGCTCCAGCCCGTGCCGCCAGACCGCCATCAGCAGGAAGACGACCGTGGCCATCACCAGCGGCAGCCAGCCGCCCTCGGAGATCTTCAGCAGGTTGGCGCCCAGGAAGCAGACATCCACCAGGAAGAAGCCGGCCACCACGAGCCCGAGCGCCCACGGCGGCCAATGCCAGCGCCGCCGGGCCACCGAGCCGAAGATGAGCGTGGTGATGACCATGGTGCCCGACACCGCCAGCCCATAGGCCGAGGCGAGTGCCTGGGACGAGCGGAAGCCCAGCACCACGGCGACGCACGCCGTCATCAGCGCCCAGTTGATGGCGGGCAGGTAGATCTGCCCCTCGTGAGTCGGGGACGTGTGGCGCAGGGTCAGCCGCGGGCAATAGCCCAGTTGGGTCGCCTGATGGGTGAGGGAGAACACCGCGCTGATGAGCGCCTGGGATGCCACCACCGTGGCCAGCGTGGCCAGCACCACCATGGGGTAGAGCGCATGGCCGGGCAGTGAGCGGTAGAAGGGGGCGTCGGCGGCCTCGGGGTGGTGCAGGAGGAAGGCTCCCTGGGAGAGGTAGCTCAACAGGAGCGCCGGCAGGGCGAGTGAGAACCACGCGAGCCGGATGGGCCGCCGGCCGAAGTTGCCCATGTCCGCGTAGAGCGCCTCGGCGCCGGTGAGGCACAGGATGACGGAGCCGAGCACCCGGAAGCCGTGCCAGCCCGACTCCTGGAAGAAGCGCACCGCGTGCCAGGGATTGAAGGCGGCGAGCACCTCGGGGGCGCGCAGCACACCCCAGGCCCCGATGGCCCCGATGCTCAGGAACCACAGCGCCACGATGGGCCCGAACACCACCCCCACCCGTCCCGGGCCCCAGGGCTGCACGAAGAAGAGCGCCAGGAGGATGAGCACCGTGAGCGGCACCACGTAGGGCTCGAAGACGGGCGTGGCCACCTTCAGCCCCTCCACCGCCGAGAGCACCGAGATGGATGGGGTGATGACGCCATCCCCGTACAGCAGCGCCGCGCCGAACAGCCCGAGCCCCACCAGCACCGCGCGCCTCCCCCGCGAGCCGGCCGGCCGCAGCATCGCCACCAGCGCGAGAATGCCGCCCTCGCCCTCGTTGTCCAGGCGCAACAGGAGCGTGAGGTACTTCACGCACACCACCAGCAGCAGCGACCAGACGATGAGCGACAGCACCCCGAGGATGTTGCCGGACGTCACCTCCACCGCGTGCGGTCCGTGGAAGCTCTCCTGGAGCGCGTAGAGGGGGCTCGTCCCCAGGTCCCCGAACACCACGCCCAGGGCGGTCAGGGTGAGCAGCGCGAGTCCCTGGGGTTCCCGGCGCGTCTGTCCCAGGCGGGAAGGACCTCGCCTCGCGGGGTGGTCGCGCCTGGTGCCCGCGGCCCCCCGGGGAGTCTCCTCTGCTCGGTGTCCCACGGCTCCGAGCGTGCTCATCGGCGTGGCGTGGAGCAAGCACGCCGGGCGCTACCCCCTCGCGCGTGTTGCCCCGTGCACGCCCGGGCGCGGTCCCTTCGGGGCTCCAGGAGCGCCGCCATTCCACCCTCGGACGGTGGAGTGGAGCGACGCGGCGCGCCGTCGCCTGGGGAAGTCGGGGGACGGGGTGGAAATCCGCCAGGGCACCCTGGCACCTTGCCACGCTCCGGTGGGTGCGGGCTGCGTCTTCGAGAGAGGCGTGGCCCGGGCATGTGGCTTGCTGAAGCCAGGAGCCGAGGAGGCCGCGCGTCCATGCCTTGGGTCTTGCCTTGTCGCGTCATGCCGGTGGCCGTCCGCGTCATGACGGACGGGAGGTGAGCGGATGGAGGGCGTGCTGCCAAGGACGGTCCGGTTGCACGGCGCGGACGAGTCGCTGCGCTCGCTGCTGAGCGACGTGTTGGGGGACATGGGCATTCCGTTGGAGGAGGACGGCGGGGGGGCGCGTCCGGACGTGGTGCTCGCGCTGGTGGAGCGTGAGGACAGCGTGCGCGGGGTGCTGCGGGAGGTGTCGGGAGCGGCGCCCGTCATCGTGTTGTTGCCGTTCGAGGACGAGCGGTTGCGGTGCCTGGCGATGCGCCTGGGCGCCCGGAGTTGTTACGCGCTGGGCACGCCGCTGGAGGCGCTCAAGCGGCTGCTGCGCGAGGTGGGCCTGTCAAATGCTCCGGGCGGCTGGGGCGGGGAGGCACGATGAGGCAGCATGAATCCGGGCAGGGAGCGCGGGCACGGCCCGTGTTGTGGTTGGTCTCCTCCTCGCCCGCCCCTGTCCAGACGCCCTCGGGCGAGCGGGTGCTGGTGGAGGGCGAGGGCTTGCGGCTCACCAGCGAGCGGCTGGAAGCGGAGGGCCACTCGTGGCGGCTGGAGGAGCTGCGCGGCTTCGGCACGCGGCGCGAGTCCCCGGGGCTGTGGCTGCCACTCGGAGTGGGGGGAAGCGCGGCGCTGCTGGTGCCGGGACTGCTGTTGCAGCCGGGCTCGTTCCGGGTGACGGCCGCGCTGGTGGTGGCCACGCTGCTCGTCTTCGCCGCCATCGCCCGGGTGGTGGCCGCCGCGGACACCTACCGGCTGCTGGTGCGCACCGCCGAGGGGGAGCGTCAGGTGTGGTGCGGACAGGATCACCAGCTGCTCGCGCGGGTGGTGCGCGAGCTGGGGGAGAAGCTCGAGCATTCCGAGCCCCCGCGCCCGGCCCCGGTGCGCCGGCTCGTCCTCGTGCGCTGACGCGGGTACTCCGAAGGGATGTCGGGTGGGCGGCGCGCGGAGTGTCCCCCGGGGAGGGGTCTCGTCGAGGCGCTCCGGTGCGCCACCCGACACCGTCGCCGGGGCAGGCGTGCTTCTTGGCGGTGGGGGGCTTGCCGATGCGCGACTCCGTTTCGAGCATGTGCGCAGAGAGGGCGACGGTCGCCGCGGCCCGCGGTGCGAGGCGCGCTTTCCTGGCGCGAGCGATTCGCCGCCGCGCCGTGAGGGGGGGGGCGATGCGATTCACGGATCACCTGCCAGAAGGCGGCATCATTCCCGCGTTGGGGGCGAGGGATTGGCACGGCGTGTTGCATGAGCTCGCCCGGACGCTCTCGGCGCATGCCCACGCGCCGGTGCGGCACATCGAGGAGCGGCTCGCGGTGCGCGAGCGCATCTGCAGCACGGCGATTGGCGAGGGGGTGGCCATTCCCCACTGCCGGGTGGAGCGGCTGAAGCACACCACGGTGTGTGTCGCCGTGCACCCGGCGGGCGTGGACTTCGGCGCCCGGGATGGGCGGCCCGTGCGGCTGCTGGTGACGCTCGTGTCACCGGAGAAGGCCGCGAGCCTGCACCTGGGCCTGCTCACCCGCATCGCGGCGCTGCTAAGGGATACCCACCTGCGGCAGGCGGTGCTGGAGACGCCCTCGGCCGGGGCCATCCGCTCGCTGTTCGTCCGGGCCGAGGACGCCTACCTGTCCGCCCAGCATGCCCGGCAGGGCGTCCACCTGTCGACGAGCCTCTAGCCCCTCGGTCCGCTCAGGTACCGGCCGGGTCGAGCGGCGCCGTGACGACCTCGATGGTGGTCGAGGTCATGAGCTTGTGGATGGGGCAGCGCGCGACGGCGTCGTGGAGCTTCTGCTTCTGCTCCGGGGTGAGGTCGCCGTGGAAGGCGAGCTTCACGTTGAGCACATAGGTGCCCTGGCGCTCGCGTGAGTCGTCGCGCTCGACGATGGTCTCCACGCGCTCCAGGGCCATGCCGTACTTCTTCGCGTACCACATGGCCGTCAGGGCCTTGCACGACGCGAGCGCGGCATCGAAGTAGTCATGGGGCCCCGGGGCGGAGGCCTCGCCGCCCGGAGTGGTCGGGGTGTCGGCGTGGAGGGTGTGGGCGCCGACATGGAGGACCTGACGGAACGCGCCGCTCTGCTCGGTTTGACTCTGGATGGCCATGGGATGTCGTCCTGGGGTGAGGGGTTGACCCGGAACAAACTAGCGGGAGACGGCGCCGGGAATTAGCGGGAACGGTCTGGAAGAACTGTTCCATGGGTGGGACGACGCTTCCCGCCAGTGTCGGCTAGTGCGGACGGGCGCCAGGCCCCAGGATGTGTCCATCGAACAGCGGGGAGCACGCCGCTCGCGAGTCCGAGGACTCCAGGGAGCCGATCATGAACAGCCAGGACACGATGGACCTCAAGTCGCACCCCGCGCTGGAGACGCTGATCGTCGCCCCGACGAAGGACCTGGGGGATGGCTTCGAGGTGCGGCGGGCGCTGCCCTCGGCGAGGCGCCGGATGGTGGGCCCCTTCATCTTCCTGGACCAGATGGGGCCGGCGCTGTTCGAGGCGGGCAAGGGGCTGGACGTGCGGCCGCATCCGCACATCGGCCTGGCCACGGTCACCTATCTCTTCGAGGGCTCCATCCTGCACCGGGACAGCCTGGGCACGGTGCAGCCCATCCACGCGGGGGCGGTGAACTGGATGACGGCGGGCCGGGGCATCGTGCACTCCGAGCGCACGGCGCCGCAGACGCGCGCCGCGGGCGGGAAGCTCTTCGGGCTCCAGGCGTGGGTGGCGCTGCCCAAGGCGCACGAGGAGACGGCGCCCTCCTTCGTGCACCACCCCGCCGAGACGATGCCCTTCCTCGAGGGCGAGGGCGTGCGCATGCACGTGCTCGCCGGAGCGCTGCATGGCAAGCGCTCGTCGGTGAAGACCTTCTCGGACATGTTCTACGCGGACGTGGCGCTGGAGAAGGGGGCGCGCTTCGTCATCCCGGCCGAGCACGAGGAGCGGGGGCTCTACCTCGCCGAGGGCTCGGTGGAGGTGGATGGCACCGAGTTCGGCGTGGGCGAGCTGCTCGTGCTGCGTCCGGGCAGTGAGCTCGTCGTGCGAGCCACCCGCGCGACGCGCATGGCGGTGCTGGGGGGCGAGCCGATGGACGGTCCGCGCTACATCTTCTGGAACTTCGTCTCCAGCTCGAAGGAGCGGCTGGAGCAGGCGAAGGCGGACTGGCGCGAGCGCCGCTTCGCCGCGGTCCCCGAGGAGACGGAGTTCATTCCGCTGCCCGCGGATCCGCCCGCGCCCGTGCGCTATCCGTGAGTGTTCCATCGGGTGCCTTTTCGATTTCTCGAAAAGAGAGAGGGGCACGCTTGTTGTCCGGCTGTTCACGGACAGAAAAGACATTCATCGCGCAGCCGTTGGAATAAAACCAACATCCAGGAATTTCTGGTAATAGTGGATAGGCTTGGATTCCCGAGCCCACAACGAGAGGATTGCAACGAATGCGACTGAATGGACTGCTCATCGGCCTGTTGTCGGGACTCGCGCTCACCGCCTGTGGGATGTCGGCGGAAGAGGTAGCCGGGACGGAGGAGACCTCCGAGTCCCAGCGTGAGCTCGCCAGTTACCCGACGAAGTGGACGCTCACGAACAGCACGACGCAGGCGCTCACGTTCAGCTGTACCTGCCCCAAGCCCTATGGGCTCTCCTTCGCCGTCAACATGACCACGACGACGGTCGGCGCGGGGCAGTCCACGGTCCTTTCGTGGTCGAGCTTCTTCAATGACGGTCTGGGATTGAACGCCTGTACGGGGAGTGGCTGGAGTTGCCGCACGACCACCGCGGGGGGCTCCGTCTACGCCACCGCGACCTTCCCCACCTCCTGGGGCCAGAACATCACGCTGACGGCCCAGCCGGGTGGTCAGCTCGTCAAGCAATAACAACCTCGGCCGCCTCGGGCTCGTGCGCGCCCGGGGCGGCCGAGTTCGGGCTCGGGCTCAGTAGGGCGGCAGCAGCCGCCGCAACCCATGCCCCAGCACGAGGCCGAGCACGAGCAGGTTGCGCGGCAGGAGCGCCGGCCAGAAGAGCGGCAGGGCACCGGGGGTCGCGAGTGCTCCCGGCTCCGGGAACCGGGTCGCGAGCCGCTCCCCGAGCCGCCGCAGCCACCCCACCGAGCGGGGCCACTCGGCGAGGCCCTCGAGCCACCGGGGAGGAATGGCCCCCGCTCCCGTGGTCGCGCCCGCCAACGCTCCGACGATGGCGCCCGTGGTGTCGCTGTCGCCGCCGAGCAGGATGACCTCCTCCACCGCCCGCTGGAAGTCCGTGCCGTGCCGCAGCCAGGCGTAGAGCACCACCGGCACGGTGTGCATCACGTAGCCGCTCACCCCTTGCTCGAGCCCCAGCTCCGCGGCGAACTCCGGCACGCTCGCGCCCCGTTCCCAGGCCGCGCGCAGCCGGACGAGGGCCTCGCGCAACGAGGGCTCGTCGATGCGGGCCGCCCACTCGCGCATCATCTCCTCCGCGTCCACGCCGCCCCGCCGGGCACCATGGGCCGCCGCCAGCGCCACGGCCAGCGCGCCCTGCTCGGCACGGGCATCCCGATGGGTCATCCGGCTCGAGGCCCGGACGAAGGCCTCCAGCCGCTCGGGGTGCTCCGCGAGACACACGCCCAGCAGCGGCGCGCGCATGGCCGGGCCGTTGCCCGCGGACACCACCCCGCTGCGGCCGGGCGGAAAGCCGAGCCACAGCTTCACCGTGGCGCGCAGCGTGGCCCAGCCAATCCCGGCGGGCAGGCCGATCAGCCAGCCCCGCAGCCGCCAGGCGAGGTTGCGCGCGAAGTGCTCGGGGGAATCCGGTGCGGCGAGCAGCGCCTGGGCCACCATGCAGGCGTGTTCCGTGTCATCACTGCCCACGCCCCGGCCGAGGAAGAAGCGGTGGCGCAGCGGCGCTCCGCCGAACATGCGCAACGCACGTCGCCGGGACAGGCCCTCGCGCGGCAGCCCGAGCGCGTCTCCCACCACCGTCCCCAGCAGTGCTCCCAGGATGGCGTCCTGTTTCATGTGTCATGCCTCCGCACGGTTTCCATCCCTCACCGTGTGCAAGGCCTGTGCTCGGGGCCCACCGACGTCCCGCCGCTCGACGAGGCGCCGCGTGGCGCCGCCAGGGGACAGGATGTCCGAGCCGCTCGGTTTCTCCTCGGACACCCTGTCGTCCGGGGCCCGGGGGACCTGCTTCACCGCGAGCGCCGGGAGTTCGTTCCGGTGCTCGGCGTGCCTACTTCCACCGAGGCCGCCTCCAGGGCGCCACGGCCGGCGGCGCACAGCCGGAGGCGCACAGCAGCACGGCACACAGCGGCAGTCCCACCGTCTTCAGCATCAGGTCTTTCAGTCGTTGCATTCGGTTCACCAGAAAAGAAAGGAATACCTGATTATCGCACGGGAGGTACTCGAGTTTCCATGAATTAATATTTTTCTTTTCTTGCTGTTCTAACGCGATGCAGAAGATGAACACACGTCGGAGGGGCCGCCCGGTCCGGTGCGCTGGTCAGGTTCCAGGCCCCCTTCGTGTATATGGGACACAATGATTTCGCGTGTCCCGAGTGGATCGCGGAGGGGAACAGGAGGACGGGTCATGTCTTTGGTGGGCGTCGCGAGCGAGACGGTGCGGATCGTGGAGCAGGGGGAGTACGAGGCGCCGTCGGGCCGGAAGGTGTCGTTGAGGGACGAGGTGGAGCGGGCCACGCGGGGCACGCGGCTCTACCGTCCCTCGGACTTCGGAGCGCTGACGCGGCCCGAGCCGGTGGGGGGCGCTCCCCGGCTGGAGGTGACCGCCGAGAAGACGGGGGAGGCGGCGCGCCGGCTCGTCGAGGCGGAGGACGTGACACGCGTGCTCGCGCTCAACTTCGCCTCCGCGAAGAATCCCGGCGGGGGCTTTCTCGGCGGGGCCAAGGCCCAGGAAGAGGATTTGTCCCGGTGCTCGGCGCTCTACGCCTGTCTGCTGCGTCAGCCCGACTACTACACCGAGAACCGGCGGCAGCCGTCGATGCTCTACACCGAGCACCTCATCTACTCGCCCGAGGTGCCCTTCTTCCGGGATGAGCAGGGCACGTTGCTGGAGCGGCCCTTCCTGGCCTCGCTCCTCACCTCTCCCGCGCCCAACGCGGGCGAGGCCCTGCGGCGCGACCCCTCCCTGCGCCCCCGCATCCGCGAGGTGCTCGAGGCCCGGGCCCTGAATGTCCTGCGGGTGGCGGCCCACCAGGGCCACCGGGTGTTGGTGCTCGGGGCCTGGGGGTGCGGTGTCTTCCGCAATGACCCCCGGGAGGTGGCCGAGGCCTTCGCCCGGGCCCTGGCGGCGCTCCCGGGCGCCTTCGAGCGGGTGGTGTTCGCGGTGTACGAGCGGGGTGGGGACGGTCCCAACCTGCGCGCGTTCCGCGAGCGCTTCGGCTGACGTGCCGCGGCTACACCCGCGGGCTAGATGCAGCCGGTGCTGGTGTAGCTCTTGCCGTACGGGCAGCAGTAGATGGCGGTCGTGTTGCTCGGGTTCTGGACGCAGACGTTGGAGCCCGAGACGTAGTTCCAGCCGCAGAACAGGCCCGTCCCGCAGGGCGGCACGCACGAGCCGTTGATGAGCCCATAGCCGCTCGGGCAGCAGTAGATGGTGGGCCCACCCGTGTACTGCTGACACCCCGTGGCGCCATTGGCGGCGCTCGCGGAACAGTAGAGGCCGGTACCACACAGCGCCATCGCCGACACGCGGCCCTCCTCCTGGCCCCCCTCGACCGCCACCTCGTTGTTCTTCGACTGAGTGCCCGTCGTGAGGATCTCCTCGGACGGCTGCCCACAACCCATTGCCAGCAACGCGATCGCAAAAGCAGACAAGATCGACTTGGTCATCTCATTACCTTTCGTCATGGCCGGAATCCGGCCTTGGTGAGTTTAAGACAACCGGGCCTCCTTGTGAATGGCTTTTCACTGATGTGATGTATGTATTCAAAATGGTGGATGACGGGAGGTAGTGTCTCGCTTCACCACGCCTCACGAGGGCCGGTGTTCGTCGTCCTGGCGGTGGGAGGCCAGGGCGCATAGGGTGCCGGTATGGAGAGCCGTCCCACCCTGGTGTTCGCTGATGGTGCATGTTCCGGCAATCCCGGCCCGGGCGGCTGGGGAGCCATCATCGTCACGCCCGCGGGCGAGGTGACGGAGCTGGGGGGCCACGAGCCGGAGACGACCAACAACCGCATGGAGCTCACGGCGGTGGGCAAGGCGCTGCGCCACCTGGAGCGCACGCCGGGGCCGCTGTTCATCCACACGGACTCCACCTACGTGATCCAGGGCATCACCCGCTGGGCGTTCGGGTGGAGCCGGCGCGGGTGGAAGACGGCCGAGGGCGGCGACGTGGCCAACGCCGTCTACTGGAAGCGATTGATGGCATTGCTGGCCGAGCGCAAGCAGTCCTTCCCCTCCGAGGCCGCCGCCGTGGAGTGGCGCTACGTGCGGGGGCACGCGGGCGTGCCGGGCAACGAGCGGGTGGATGAGATCGCCGTCGCCTACTCCAAGGGCCGGAGCGTGCGGCTCTACGTGGGCCCCTTGTCGGGCTACGGCGTGGACGTGCTCCAGGTGCCCGAGGACACCTCCCTGCCCGAGGAGAAACCCCGGCAGCGCGAGGGCTCGGCCAAGGCGTACTCCTACCTGAGCGAGGTGGGGCGCAGCGTGAAGCGGCATGCGACCTGGGCCGCGTGTGAGCGCCGGGTGAAGGGCGTGCCGGGGGCGCGCTTCAAGAAGACGCGCAGCGCGCAGGACGAGGTGAAGGTGCTCGAGGAGTGGGGCTTCTCGCTCCAGGACGTCCAGTCGGAGGACTGAGCACGCCTCGAAAATCCGAGGCTCCCTCCGCCAGCGGACATGCCAAGTCCTTGAAGTCTCTCACTCCCGCCGCGCGCACGCTCCTTGCTCTACCGGCGCGCGAACACGCCTTGGAGGAGCAAGACATGCCTTCACTTCGCCGTTGGTTGATTTCCTCACTCATCGCCACGCTGGGGCTCGCGGGTTGCTCCTCGGACGAGCCACCTGGAGAACGCATCGCCTCGGACAAGGCGCGGGTGACGAAGCCCAACGTCCCGGCCGAGGACTTCGCGGCACTCGTCTCCGGCAACACCGACTTCGCCGCCTCCCTGTACCGGCGGATCGCCAGACCGGGAGAAAATGTCCTCTTCTCGCCCCACAGCATCAGCCAGGCCTTCGCGATGGTGTACGCGGGCGCGCGCGGCGACACCGGGTCGCAGATGGCCCAGGCGCTCCACTTCACCCTGCCGCAGGAGCGGCTCCACCCCGCCGTGAACGCGCTGAGCCTGGCGCTCAAGGCCCATACCGAGGCCAGGGTGGAGGGCGGAGTTCCGCCCTCGTTTCGCGTGGTGAATGCCGCCTGGGGTCAGAAGGGGCTCGCGTTCGAGTCGCCCTTCCTCGACGTGCTCGCCCAGCACTACGGCACGGGGATGTACGCGGTCGACTTCGTCACGAAGTCCGAGTCCATCCGCGAAGACATCAACACCTGGGTCGAGAAGCAGACGATGGGGCGCATCCAGGATCTGCTCCAGCAAGGCACGCTCACGTCCGACACCCGCCTGGTGCTCGCCAACGCGCTCTATTTCAAGGGGGCGTGGCAGGAGCCCTTCGAGGGGGGGACTCGCGAGGCCCCGTTCCACACGCTGGAGGGTGGCACGCGGCAGGTCGAGATGATGAGCGCCACGATCTCGGTTCCGCTCCACGAGGACGCGGATTTCGATGCCGTGGCGCTCCCGTACAAGGGAGCGGCCTTCCGCATGCTCGTCCTCGTTCCCCACGAAGGCCGGTTCGCGGAGGTCGAGTCGCGGTTGTCGGCGGACTTCCTGGACGGAGTCCGGGCGGGACTGCGCAACAGTCGCGTCGCCCTCGGGTTCCCCAAGTTCCAGGTGAAGCAGGCGTTCGCCCTCGACGAGTCGCTGAAGGCGCTCGGCATGGTGGACGCCTTCTCGGAGCGCGCTGACCTGTCGGGGATGAGCCGGCAGGCGGCGCTGTTCATCTCGGCCTCGCGACATCAGGCCTTCATCGCCGTGGACGAGCAGGGAACCGAGGCGGCCGCCGCCACCGCGGTCGTCGGCTCGGTGACATCCATGCCCGAGCCGTATGTCGTGGACCGTCCCTTCCTCTTCCTCATCGAGGACGTGGAGACGAAGAGCGTGCTCTTCCTCGGACGCATCGTGAATCCCTGTGCCGGACCCGCACGCGTGCCCTCATTCCAGGGTGAAGGCCGCGTGTTGGGTGGCTTCCGAGCTGTCACCCACCCAGAGGTCGTAGCGGGTGCCGGGCTCCACCGTACGGGTCGCGCGAGCATCGAAGAAGGACAGCTCCTGGAAGCCCAGGGGGAACTCCAGCTCGCGCGACTCGGCGGGCGCGAGCGTGACGCGCTGGAAGCCCACGAGCTGGCGCACGGGCTGCGCGGTGCTCGCGCCCAGGACGCGCAGATAGAGCTGCGCCACCACCGTGCCCTGGCGCGCGCCCGCGTTGCGTACCCGGGTCTTCACGCGCAGCACCTCTCCCCGCTGCTCGCGCACGGCGCGGGCCTGGAGCGATGGGGCGCTCGGCTGGGGCGGGGTGAAGTCGAACGTGGTGTAGGAGAGTCCGTGGCCGAAGGGGTAGAGCGGCGTGTTGCGCTCGTCCAGGTAGCGCGAGACGTACTTCTCCACCCCGTTGGCGGCGGGGCGCGTCAGGTCCGTCTGTCCCGCCGGGCGGCCGGTGTTGAGATGGTTGTAGTAGAGGGGCACCTGTCCCAGGCTCCGGGGGAAGGAGATGGGCAGCCGGGCGCTGAAGTCCACGTCGCCCCACAGCAGGTTCACCAGCGCGGGACCGGCCTCGATGCCGGGCTGCCACGCCTGCACGAGCGCCGCCACCTGTCGCTGGGCCTCCGTGAGGGCCAGCGGGCGGCCACTGAAGACAACCAGCACGATGGGCTTGCCGGTGGCGGCCAGTGCCTCGAGCAGTTGCAATTGATTGCCGGGCAGATCGATGCGCGTGCGGGAGGCGGCCTCGCCGCTCATGTTCGTGTCCTCGCCCAGGGCGGCGATCACCACGTCCGAGGCCTTGGCCGCCGCCACCGCTTCCGCGAAGCCCGAGCTGTCCGCCGAGAGCACGTCGGTGCCCCTCGCGTGGCGCAGGGACCCCGGGGTGTCGCGCAGCCGGTGCTCCAGGGCGGCTCGCAGCGTCACCACGTCCCTGGGGTCGCCCTTGCCATTCCACGTCCCCAGCATGTCGACGGGCGCGTCCGCGAGCGGGCCGACGAGGGCCACCTTCCGGCCCGGGGCGAGGGGCAGCACGCCTCCCTTGTTCTCGAGCAGGACGATGGACTCCTCCGCCATGCGCCGGGCCAGCTCGCGCTTCTCCGGGGTGGCGACGTAGGCCGCCGCCTTCTCGTCCACGTAGGGGTTCTCGAACAGGCCGAGCGCGAACTTCACCCGCAACACGCGGCGCACGGCCTCGTCCACCACCGCCACGGGCAGCTTCCCCTCGCGCACCAGCCGGGGCAGCTCCGGCGCGTAGAGATGGGATTCCATGTCCATGTCGACGCCCGCGCTCAGCGCCTTGATCGCGGCGGATGGGCCATCCAGGGCGATGCCGTGGTTCTTCAGCTCCGCCACCGCCGTCCAATCACTGACCACGAAGCCGTTGAAGCCCCACTCCCCGCGCAGGATGTCCGTCAGGAGGTGGGTGTTGGCCGAGGCGGGCACCCCGTTGAGCGTGTTGAAGGCGCTCATCAGGGTCGCGCTGCCCGCCTCGATGGCGGCCTGGAAGGGTGGCAGATACACCTGCCTCAGGCTCAGCTCGGACATGTCGACGGTGTTGTAGTCCCGGCCCGCCTCGGCCGCCCCATAGGCGGCGAAGTGCTTCACGCTCGCCGCCACCGACGTGGACTCCGACAGCGAGGAGCCCTGGTAGCCCCGGACGTACGCGCGCGCCATGGCCGCGCCCAGGAAGGGATCCTCTCCCGAGCCCTCGGCGACGCGGCCCCACCGCGGGTCGCGCGCGATGTCGACCATGGGCGAGAAGGCCCAGCGGATGCCCTCGGCGGCGGCCTCGGTGCCGGCCAGGTGCATGGCCTGCTCCACCAGGGCCGGATCGAAGCTCGCCGCCATGCCCAGGGGGATGGGCATCGTGGTGCGGTAGCCGTGGATGACGTCGAAGCCGAACAGCAGCGGAATCTCGAGGCGGCTCTGCTCGACCGCGATGCGCTGGTAGCGATTGGTCTCCTGGGCCCCCACCACGTTGAGCATCGAGCCGACGGCGCCGGCGCGCACCAGCGTCTCGTAGTCGCTGCGGCCGGTGCCCGGTCCCGTGGGCGTTCCCACCGAGTATTGCGCGAGCTGTCCCACCTTCTCCTCGAGCGTCATCCGCGCGAGCAGGGCCTCCACCCGGCGCTGGAGCCCGCTGCCCGCCAACTGCTCGTTCGAGGGCGCCGGGTTCCGCACGCCGCGCTTCACCTGACTCCATTTCCGCAAACCCTTGGCCATTCGCCCCTCGCGCCGTCGTTGTGGCGCGGCAGCGTAGCCAAGAGGTTCAGAAGGTGCCCATGCCAATCAGCCCGAAGGTGTGCTTCACGCGATCCTGGCTGCCGACGAAGACGCCGGACATCACCTGGCCGGTGCGCAGCGTGGCCGTGGCCATGAAGCGCAAGCGCGCCGTCTCCCACTGGTGGCTGATCAGGGTGTGGACGCTGAAGCTCTCGCGCTTCACTCCCGTCTCGAGCACCGTCCACAGGGCCGGCTCGGCCTGACTGGAGTGGACGCCCAGGCAGAACTCGAGCCACGACAGCCGGCCCCTCAGGTTCGCCCACCGCGTGTCGAGCAGGAGCCCCTCGGGGGTACGCGCCGCCGCGCCTCCCACCTCGAGCTGCTCGAGGCGCAAGGTGTGCAGGGAGATCTCCGGCAGGCTCCATCGCAACGAGATGTCCGCGCGGGCGTTCTGGAAATGGCGCTCGGAACTCAGACGGACGGAGGTGTGCAGGCGCCTGTTGAGCAGGGTGCCGCTGAGCGAGATGGGCACGCCCAGGTTGTCGGCGGGCCGGGTGCCGAACTGGTGGAGGAGCCCGAGCGCCGCCGCGCTCGCGGCGACGATGGCCACCGGCTTGGGCACGCGCAGATAGCCGAGCGTCGAGTTGAGTCCTCGCTGCAGCAAGCTGTCGGGTCCACTGAGCCTCGGGCCCAGGTCGCGCAGGCGCACCTGCTCTCCATCGGGGCCCAGGGCGAGCAGGGAGACGAGCTGCCGTCCCGCCGGGAGCTCGGACATCGTCAGGTTCTTCATGGGCTCGGAGAGCGAGTCCAGGGCGGCGCGCTGCTCGTACTGCGTCGCCGGGATGAAGCCCCAGGCCCGGGCGCGCACGGCGAGGTCGAGCGAGGGCGCGGTCAACCCTCCGGCCAGGGCGCGCTCGGGGTCGGCGAACGCGAAGAGCAGCTCCTCGAAGGCGGGATGATCCGGCAAGGTTGGAGGGGGAGCGAGCGGTCGATGAAGCTCGAGGACTGTCGCCCCGGCGGGGAGCGCCCAGAACGCCACGGTGAGGATCACCGCCCATGCTGAGGCGAATCGGCCCATTCCTCTTACAAGGTGTTCAGACCTCCGCTCGCCAGCAAGCAAGGTACTGGGGACAGCTGCCTACCTGCCGACATCTCGGGCATCACCGCCCGGCCCCTCGGGTACTTGCCGCGACCTGCCTGTCTGGTGGTGTGTCCGTCCAGCCCATGTGTGTCCGCGGGCCCATGGACGCCTGATGGAACGAGTCACCCGGGCAAGGGGCCGGGTGCCGTATCCTGCGCCCATGCACGCTCTGTTGATTGCCTCCGGCTCGCGCGGTGACTTCCAACCCATGCTCGCGCTCGCGGTGGCGCTGCGCCGGGCCGGTCATACGGTGACGCTGCTCGCTTCTCCCGGGTTCCAGGGGGAGGCCGAGGCGTTCGGCATCCCCTTCCATCCGTGCGGCCACGACTCGCGGGAGGTGCTCGCCAAGACCCGTGAGCACACGCGCTCCCCGCTCGGCTTCGTCCGGACGCTCCATTCGATCATCGCCAGCGAGTTCGAGCTGCAGGTGGCGCACATCGAGCCGTGGCTCCGGGGTGTGGAGCTGGTGGTGGGTGGAGGCTCGGTGATGGCGGGGCACCTGCTCGCGGGGGCGGCGGGGGTGCCCTACCGCTACATCGGCTACACGCCGCAGATCCTCCCCTCCGCGTTCCATCCGATGCTGATGGTGCCACTCACCCGGGCGCCGCACTGGCTGAACCGGCTGATCTGGCGGGCCGCGAGGGGCTTCTACAACCGGATGATGGACGAGTCCTACAACGCGCAGCGCGCACGGCGGGGGCTGCCGCGTGACGAGGATCTCTTCGGCTCCATCTTTTCCCCCGAGAAGACGCTGCTCGCGTGCGATCCGGAGCTCATGCCGGCGCCGCCCGACCTCGCCCAGGTCCCCCAGGTGGGCTCCTTCGCGCTGCCGGACGACCGGCCGTTGCCGCCCGAGACGGAGGCGTTCCTGAGCGCGGGGCCTCCACCCCTCTACGTGGGCTTCGGGAGCATGCCGGACAACGATCCCGCGAGGACCACGCGGTGGGTGCTCGAGGCCGCGCGGAAGGCCGGGGTCCGGCTGCTCTTGTCCGCGGGGTGGGCGGGGCTCGGGGAGGGCGAGGCGCTCGGTCCCACCGTGCAGGTGCTGGGCCCCGTGTCGCATGGGCTGCTCTTCCCGCGGCTGGCGGGCGTGGTGCACCATGGTGGGGCGGGGACCACCGCGGCGTCGGCGCGCGCGGGCATTCCCCAGCTCGTGGTGCCCCACGCGTTCGACCAGTTCATGTTCGCCCGCCACGTCCACGAGCGCGGTCTGGGCCCGAAGCCCCTTCCCAAGCGGGCGCTGACGGTGGAGCGGCTCGCCGAGGGACTCCGCGCGCTCGCCAGCGATGGGGCGGTGCGGGAGCAGGCCCGCGTCACGGGGGAGCGCATCCGGGGCCGGGATCCCTTGCGCGCCGCCGTCACCTGGCTCGAGAGCGCCCTGCCTGGACGCGAGGAGCAGGTGGCCCGAGCGGGCTGACGGCAGCAGCGCGTTGTTCAGCTCGAAGGGGGCCTTGGTGGCGAGTCAGCGCCGCCCCAGCCCGGTGCGGCTCGGCTCCACGTGCCCGGGCGAGAGCAGGGCCAGGGCCTCGCCTCGCGCGCCCAGGGGCAGGAGGGTGAAGCCGAAGTCCTCGGGGTTCGCCATGAACGACTGGAAGAGCGGGTCGTCGCGGAAGCGGGGATACCGGCGCAGCTCATCGGTCAGGAGGATCGCCGCCACCTTGTGCTCGCGCAGCAACTCGTCGAAGGACACCCCCGGGGTGTGGTGCAGCACCGCGTAGTAGGAGCGGGGCCCGAGGTAGGCATCGTAGCCGCCCTCGGCTTCCAGCAGCGGCAGTTGCTCGCCCGGAGGCAACTGCTCCACCAGCCCGAGTGCCTCGATGGCGCGCACCCGCTGCAGGTGCACCTGCCGCGCTGGGGCGCCGCCCGTTTCCGTGGAGAGGCGCTCGGCGAGGTTGGGGGTGAGGAGCGCGAGGCCGAGCGCCAGCAGCCCGCCCACGGCCCTCCGCACGTGGCGCGGTGCCGCCGCGTCCACCTGGGAGCCGAGCAGCATGAACAGGGCGAGGACGAACACCCCCTGGATGATGAGGTAGTGCTTGCGCGGCATGAGCAGCAGCGCGGACAGCAGGGTGGGCACTTCCACGAGGGCCAGCACCCAGAGCATCCGCTGGACTCGCGGTTCGGCCAGCGCGCTCCGCCACCGACGCCACCGCCAGAGCAGGCCCGCCCCCAGCACTCCGAGGGCCGCGAGCAGCAGCACCCGTTCCACCCGCGCCAGGTCCCACGGCCCTCGTGTGGCGGAGAGGTCACCCGGGCCCTGGGCGAAGAGCTCGAGGGAGGCGTCGGCGAAGGACTTCACGTTGGTGCCCACGTGCCAGAGGAAGGCCTCGGGGTTGGCGCGCAGGGCGGCCCCCACGCTGTCCACCTCGCCGAAGACGGAGCGGATCACCCGTGGGCACTGGTTCCAGGGGTCCTCCGGGCCGTGCGTGTGCTGAACGTACTGGTAGGCGAAGTGCTGGCAGAAGGCATAGAAGCGGCGATTCTTCGTGTCGCCGAAGGGGTTGCCGAGCCCCTGGAGCAACAGCACCACTCCGAGGGCGAACCCGGTGGCCACGGTCCACCGCCGACCGCGCCAGGTGTGGTGCTCGCGCACGGCTCCGCGCACGAGCCACCCGAGGAAGAGGGCCGAGGCGAGCAGGAAGGCCAGGAAGAACTCCGGGCGCGCGAACGAGGCCACGAGCAGCCCCGTCGCGATGACGGCCCAGAACTCCTCCCTGGACTCGAGGAAGGAGGCCACCACGAGCGCGAGCTCCAGCACGAGCAGGGCGAGCAGCGTCGGCCGGGGCGTGACGTGCGGAGCCGCGGACAGCAGGTAGACGGCGGCGCCCAGCAGCGCGAGAAGTGGCCGCGCGCCCATCCTCCGCATGAAGACGTAGGCGCCCACGGAGGTGAGGACGCAGAGCACCTGGAGGTTGGCGGAGTGGAGCGCGATCGGCTCCGGCCAGAGGCGCGACAGGGCGGTGTACCAGAGGGAGTACAGCGGCCCCCATTCCGCGGCCGGCAGGTGGGACCAGGACAGCGTCAGCCCCCGGCGCAGGTAGTCCGCCTCGTCCCACATGGTGAGATCCACGCCGCGCTCCAGCCCATGGAGCAGCTTCCAGCTCGTCACGATCAGGAGCGCCAGACAGCCCGCGTCCACGAGCCACGAGAGCCGGGCGCGTGCCGGGGGCTTCGGGGCTTCCAGCGAGGTTCCAGGAGGCGGGGGCTGACGCATGGCGCGGCGCGTTATAGTGCCCGCCGGACGAAGTCACCTTCTTCTTCACCGTGAGCGTTCGCCAGTGCACCCACCCGGGCCGTCATGGACGGTGTCCTTGGAAGGCTGAATCCGACTGCGCCACGCTCACCCATCCGCTGGAGGCCGGACGCGTCTACTCCTCCAGGACCGTCTCGCCGGGAGCGCCGCCCGTGGGCCCCTGCCCCAGGCCCTCGCGCACCCAGTGGGCCAGCTCGGAAGGCCCGCCCTCGGGTCGTGCGCGCCGCGGCGGGGAGAGCATCCGCCGCAACGCCTCGGCCGAGGCCACCCGCTCCTCGGGCGCACGTGCCAGACATGCCCGGAGCACCGGCCGCACGTCCTCGGCCAC
The DNA here is from genome assembly GCF_002305875.1 of Cystobacter fuscus. NCBI lineage: Bacteria > Pseudomonadati > Myxococcota > Myxococcia > Myxococcales > Archangiaceae > Cystobacter > Cystobacter fuscus. The sequence goes on from NZ_CP022098.1 coordinate 292,028, forward strand.
GTCCGACAGCGGTCCCACCCGGGCCTCGCGGATGCGCTCCATCGTCTCCAGCGGCGTGTCCCCATCGAAGGGCCGACGCCCGGTGAGCAGCTCGTGCAGGGTGATGCCCAGCGAGAAGAGATCGCTCGCGGGTCCCAGCGCGCGGCCCCGCACCTGCTCCGGGGACATATAGGCGTAGGTGCCCTTGCGCACCCCGGCGCGCGTCTGGTCGCGCAGCAGCGTGGCCTTGGCGATGCCGAAGTCCGCCAGCTTCACCTCGCCCAGTCGGGACACCAGCACGTTGGAGGGCGTCACGTCCCGGTGCACCAGCCCGAGCGGCCGGCCCGCCTCGTCCTCCAGCCCGTGCACCGCGGCGAGCCCCAGGGCGAGCTCGTCCGCCACGAAGAGCGCCAGCGCCTCCCCGGGGAGCGAGCGCGTCAGGAGGCTCGCCAGGTCCGCGCCCTCCACGTAGTCCAGCCGCACGTAGTAGACGCCCTCGGCGAAGCCCAGGTCGTGCACGCCCACGAGGTTGCGGTGGCCGAGCCGCGCGCCCAGCCGGCCCTCCTCGAGGAACATCCGCTCGTAGGTGGGATTGCCCACGTGCTCGGGGCGGAGCACCTTGAGCACCACGCGCTTCTCGAAGCCGCTGGCGCCGAAGGCCAGGGCGAGGAACACCTCGGCCATGCCCCCCGCGCCCAGCCGGCGCACGAGGCGGTAGGGCCCCAACTGTCGCGGCAGCTCCCTCACCCGGCCTAGACTAGCGCGGCCCCGTGTCCGAGACCGCCCTCTCCACCCAGCAGGACAGCCCCGGCGGCCCCACCCCGCGGCGCTGCCAGCTCGTCGTCATCGACGGGCCGGATGCCGGACGCGCGGTGGCGCTCGGGAGCGAGCCGGTGCGGGTGGGCACGCGCGAGGGGTGCGCGCTGCGGCTGAGCGATCCACGCGTGTCGGGCGAGCACCTGGAGGTGTGGGCCGAGGAGGCGGGCTTCGGGGTGAGGGATCTGGGCAGCCGCAACGGCACGCTCTACGAGGGCTCGCGGCTGGGCGAGGCGCGGGTGCGCGTGGGGGCCACCTTCAAGCTGGGGCGCAGCTTCGTGCGCATCCAGGCGCAGGGACAGCCGTGGGAGGTGGCGCCCAGCCAGGCGCGGCGCTTCGGGGAGCTGGTGGGCGAGAGCCTGGCGATGCGCGAGCTGTTCGCGGTGCTCGAGCACGTGGCGCCCACGGACACGACGGTGCTGGTGCAGGGCGAGACGGGGACGGGCAAGGAGGGGGTGGCGCGGGCGCTCCACGAGGCGAGCGCGCGGCGCAAGGGGCCCTTCGTGGCGGTGGACTGTGGCGCGCTGCCGGAGGGGCTGGTGGAGAGCGAGCTGTTCGGCCACGTGAAGGGCGCCTTCACGGGAGCGCTGGCGGCGCGGGCGGGAGCCTTCGCGCGGGCGCGTGGGGGCACGCTCTTCCTGGACGAGCTGGCGGGCATCTCCCCGGCGGTGCAGGCGCGGCTGTTGCGCGTGCTGGAGGAGCGCCGGGTACGCCCGGTGGGAGGCGACGCCGAGCAGGCCGTGGACGTGCGCGTGGTGGCGGCCTCGCGGGTGGACCTGTCGCTGGCGGTGGCCGAGGGAATGTTCCGCTCGGACCTCTACTACCGGCTGGCGGTGGTGACGCTGACGCTGCCCGCGCTGCGCCAGCGCCGCGAGGACCTGGCCCTGCTGGTGGCGGAGCTGCTGCGCCGCCGGGGCTTCGCGCCGGGCGCGGTGCGAGGCCCGGGCCTGGAGCTGCTGTCCGGGCACGACTGGCCGGGCAACGTGCGCGAGCTGCGCAACGTGTTGGAGCGCTCGCTGGTGCTCTCGCCCGGGGCGGGGAGCTTCGAGCAGTTGCGGCTGTCGCTCCAGCCCCAGGGGACGGGGGCGGAGCTGACGTTGCGCACGGACCTGCCCTTCGCCGAGGCGAAGCAGGCGGTGGTGGAGTCCTTCGAGCGGCACTACCTGCGGGACGTGCTGGCGCGCGCGAAGGGCAACCTCTCGGAGGCGGCGCGGCAGGCGGGAGTGGATCGCAAACACCTGCGTGCCCTGGCCCGCCGCCACGGCCTCCTGCCCGAGGAGCCCGAGTAGTCCGGAGGGGACTCACTCCCTCACGGAGACGAGCACCGCGGTGATGTTGTCCCGGCCGCCCAGCTCGTAGGCGAAGAAGGCCGAAGAAGGTGTCACAGAACTCGTTTCGGAGACATTGGCCCGCCGCATGCTTGGAGCGCGGCTCGCCATGTCTGGACCGCATGACCTCTTCGCCCGCTACACCTTCGGCCACCCCGAGCGGGCGGCGGCCGAACTGCGCGCCGTCCTGCCCCCGCATGTCGTCTCCGAGGTGGATTGGGCATCCTTGCGGCGAGAGCCCGGCAGCGTGGTGGACCCGGAGTTACGGGAGACCGAGAGTGACCTGCTCTTCACGGCTCGATTGAACACGGGTCGCCCGCTGCTGCTGTATGTGCTGCTGGAGCATCAGTCCACGGTGAACAGGTGGATGGCGCTGCGCATGCTGCGCTACGTGGTGCGCCAGGTGGAGCGCTGGCGCCAAGAGCATCCGGAAAGTGCACTGCTCCCCCTCGTCATCCCACTCGTCATGTACCACGGGCCAGACGGAGCCTGGACGGCGCCGCGCCGGGTGGAGGACCTCTTCGACCTTCCGGGTGAAGAGGAGGAACAGCGAGCGCGGTGGCGAGCGCTGGTGCCGCGCTTCGAGTACCTCTTGGACGACCTGACCGCCGAGCGGGAGGAGGCGCTGAGGGCGCGCCCAGGCCCACCGCTGGCCCAGTTGGCCTGGCTGGTGCTGCGCTATGGGCGTACCGAGGAGCTGGCCCAGAAGTTGCCTGATTGGGTGGCGCTCTTCACGCGGGTGCAGACAGCCCACGAGGGGGCCGAACACCTGGTGGTGCTCATCCGCTACCTGCTGTGGATCGGGGACACGGCCGTCCATGAAGCCACCGGGAGGGTGTTACATTCGGTGATGGATGAGCAACGAGCGGAGGAGCTGATGCGGAGCTATAGCGAGGAACTCATCGAGCGTGGTCGCCAACAAGGTCTGGCGAAGGGCCGGGAAGAGGGCCGACAAGAAGGCCGGGAGGAGGGTCTGATCCGAGGGCGTGCCGAGTACGTCCTGCGGGTTCTCGCCACGCGGGGTCTGGACGTCGACGAAGCGGCCCGGCAGCGCATCCTCACCTGCACGGATCTGGCGACCCTCGACCGCTGGTTCGATCGGGCCCAGAACGCCACGACCCTCTCCGACGTGCTGGACGACCTGACGCAGTAGCGTCAGAGCGTCCCCACTACAGGTCCAGTGTCTTGAGGCTCTTCATCTGGAAGAGGCAAGCCGGAAGGGATTTGAGTTCCGTCGCTTGCAGGTCGAGGAACGTCAGCCGCTCGGGCCGGCCCAGTTCCCCGGGCAGTTGCCTGAGCCCCGTCGAGCCCAGCCACAACCGCTCCAACTCCGAGAACTCCCCGATCGACGCCGGCAGCGTCCGGGCTCACTCCCTCACGGAGACGAGCACCGCGGTGATGTTGTCCCGGCCGCCCAGCTCGTAGGCCTCCTCCACCAGCCGCTCGGCGAGTCCCTCCGTGTCGCCCTGGCCGAGGCGGGCCGCCAGCCGCTCGGGCCCGAGTGGCTCATAGAGCCCATCCGAGCACAGCAGGTACACGTCCCCGGCTTGGATGTCGAGCCGGCGCACGGTGGGCTCCGCGCTGTCGGTGCCCAGGGCACGGGTGATGAGATGGCCATACATGCTGTCGGCGCGGGAGGCCATCTTGACGCCCGCTTGTCGCAGCTCCTCGAGGATGGAGTGGTCGCGCGTGAGGGCCTCCAGACAACCTGCGCGCAGCCGGTAGAGGCGGCTGTCGCCCACGTGCGCCACGGCGGCGCCCTCGGTCCCCAGGGCGAGCGCCACCACGGTCGAGCCCATCTGGTGCAGGGGCCCCTGGCGGCGGGCGCGCACGGCGCGCTGGGCGAGCCGCGTGCAGTTGAGGAGCAGATCCTCCTCGTGGCTGAGCTGGGAGTGGCGGCAGTGAGGCCAGGTGGCCTCGGGGTCCCGGGCGAGGCGCTCACAGAGGCCGGAGAAGGTATCCACCACGCAGCGGCTGGCCACCTCGCCGCCCTCGTAACCGCCCATTCCATCGGCCACGACGAACAGGCCCAGGTCGGCCCGGCTCGTCCAGGCATCCTCGTTGTGGGCGCGGCGGCCCACGTGCGTCCATCCCGCGCTGTCGATTCGCATCGGTCATTCCTCCTGGGCGGGCACAGAGCAACGGGGAGGCCGTCCCCAACCGCGCGAAACCACACGAGCGCCTGGGGTCTCGAGTCCCCAGGAGCACCAAGGCCTGACCGAGCGCGCCGGGGACTCCACACCCCACCCCGGCGCCGCTGCTTCCGTACACCCCAACTGCAATTTGACGCCTTTATAAGATTTTTCGTACAACATGGGTAGTCCAGATTTCCTGGAAAGCGATGTGGGTCATGGATTCCCACATGCCGCTTTGAATGCCGCCCTTCCTGCATGGCAGCTACCCCGCGGTGCGTCAGGGGGTGCGCGAGGAGGGGACGCGGTGTGGCGAGCAGTACCGGCGGGGGGGGGGCTTTCCGGCCCCAGGGCAGATGCAGGACGTGCCTCCCGGGGAGGAGGAGGTGGTGGCGCACGAAGGAGGTGCTCACCTTGGAGGAGGTGATGAGGGCCTCCTGTGATTGGGTCATGGGTGCGTGGTGTCCGGAGGAGGAGGGCTCGGTGTTCACGCGTCTGGAATTGGCCGCGAAGCGCATGGCCCGGGCGACCCGGGAAGACAGCCTCGAGGCCATCCTCCGACAACTGCCCCGTGCCGTTTCCCTGGCGGGTGAGCTGAAACACCGGGACGTGGTGGCGGATCCGGCATTCCAGCGCGAGCGTCTCCTGGCGCTGGAGCCGGTGTCCTTCGAGCACGTGTCCGGTGCCTGCACGGCGGTGCTGCTCGAGAATGTGTATGACTGGGACAGGCAGCTCGGGAGTCTATAGAAAGAAGCTGGCTCTTAGACTGTCTCATCGGGCAGGAGCGTGCGCAGCAGTTCATCGTCGGGACCAAGAGGGCGCCATTTGGGGGGAGGCGGCGTGGCGAGGAGCGCTGTCCTGACTTGCCTGGCACGCTCCTTATGGGGTTCTGGGGTGAAGGCAATCCACAAGCCGATCGCCTTGGCGACCTTGAAACGGCTGGCGTCGTCCAGTACGGCCGGCCAGCCGTCAGGAAGACACTCGCACAGTTCGCGCACGAGTTGTGCGCGCACCAGACGGGTGAGCTGATGAGTCCGCTCTGCTTCAGCCACCAATCCGGTGAACACCTGCACGGCGTTGAGGTCGTCTTCGCCAAGCTCCTTGGCGAGCGCCACCAGTGAGGCGGTGGGGCGTGCCTCGGCGAAGGCGGTGAGCGATTCATAACCGCGCTCGCGGATCCGCTCATACAAGCGGACCCTCCAGTTGCCCTCCCAGGGACGTCCCTCGCTCATCGTCCTCTCCAGGGGGTGAAGTTCATCGGGATGCTGTAGCGCTCCATGACCGCCGCGGTGGTGTCCAAGATCTCATTCCGCGTCAGCATCCGGCCAGCCGTTATCTAAGTCGAGCCATACGTCGAGCAGGAGGACGCCCAGTAGAGCGGACTGGAGCCTTGGTCCATTGAGTCTCAGGATGGCGAGCTGCATGTCCGGGTCATTGACCTCCGAGGCGACATTGGACAGCCTGGCGGCAGCAGCGAGTTCAGCGTCAATCCGTTGCAGTTGCTGAACACCATAATCGAGGGGAGGCATGAACAGAGCGGCGTGCCGGCCGGCGATGCCAGCCCTGCTGGCCTTGAGCCTGGAGAGTTCGCCGGAGATGCGGCGGGTGGAGCCGGACACGTCGCCAACGGCTCCGAGAAACGCGAGATGGGCCGCGATGGCGCTCTGCCGCACGGGCTTCGCAGCATCAAGGGGTACTACATCCATGACGCTGTCGGCCTTTGGTCTGGTTTGACGGGGGACCCGGCGACGGAGCAGCCGTTCCGGCACTTCGGATTCGGGCGGAGTGGGTGATGCGGAAGGGATGGTGTACGAATGCTTCTCGCTTGACCCCTTGGCCAACGCAGGACCCAAAGCGTCGCGCAGCGTGTAGCGCGGATTCATCTCCTGGCCATGCGATGGTGTCAGCGTCGCGCAGCCAGTGGATAGTAGGGCGATGGCGAGCAGCAGCTCCGCCCTCCGGACCCACGACGATTCAGTGTGCATTGCCCACCCCCAGGTGCACGAAAGCGAAGGCCCCGGGTGCAGGTGTGCCCTCGCCTCAAGGAAACAGCCGCGTGCCGCCAAACCACGGCGTGGGGCGGACTCACTTCCCCAGCAGGCGATTCACCAGCTCGACATAGCGCTGCTTCGCCGTGTCGGGCGGGGTGCCCTTGAGCTTGGCCCAGGCGTCGTACTTGGCGCGGCCGGTGAAATCCATCATGCCCGGACGCGACCCCTTCACCTCGCCCTCCGTCGCCTGCTTGAAGAGGGAGTAGAGCTGGAGCAGGGTGTCGTTGTCGGGACGCTTCGACAGCGTCTTCACCTGGACTTGCGCTTCCTGGAACCGGGCATTCAGGTCGGACATGGGGACTCTCCCGAGAGGGGGGACGGCAGCTCCCGCGACCCTACCAGGAAGCTGCTTCCAGGATGCCGGTGACCTGGAACCAGGGCGGCTCGGGGAACGGATTCTCCTCGATGCGCATCCCCAACTGGCGCATCACCGCCATCGAGGCGGTGTTGGCTCGCTGGGTCCCCGCCAGGATCCGGCCCAGCTTCAAGCTGCTGAAGGCATGCTCCACCAGTGCGCGAGCGGCCTCCGTGGCGTATCCCCGTCGCTGCCAGGCCGGTGCCGTTGCCCAGAAGAGCCCGACCTCCGCGGAGAAGCGCGAGCCTTCCACTCCACCAAAAGAGGGCAACTGGCCGAAGGGCTCCAGCAACGGCACGAGGCCCACCAGTCCCACGAACTGGCCGCTCTCCTTGAGTTCAACTGCCCGTTCCCCATAGGGGGGGTGGTACAGCCGCGCGAGCTGCTCGTAGTTGCGGACCGTCCACTCCAGCCACTCGCGGCGCCGCTTCAGGTTCTCGTCCGCGCTCACCGCCTTGTCCGTCCAGTCGATGTCGACGTAGAGCTGGTGGCAGTCGTCCAGATCCTCCATCCGCAGCGGCCGGATCCGCAGCCTCTTCGTTTCCAACGTGGGCAGATGCATGGCGTTTCGGACCCCCGGGGCAGCATGTGTGAAATCAAGCGGCGAACATCATGAACGGCTCCCGACTTGTCCAGCCCCGTGTTCACGGGCGAGGACCCGGTCATGACCTTCTCCCTTCCCCTCGTGCGCGGCCTGCTGCTGGGCTGTCTGGCGGTGGCTCCCACGAGTGTCCTGGCCCAGGAGCCCTCCCGGTTGATGCGTCCGGGGCAGCTCGATGTGCACGCCGAAGGGGGACTCTCGTTCATCCCTCCCTCCTTCGAGGCCGGTGCCAGTACGGACGTCGGCGTGGTCGGGCTCGGCCCCGGAACGCTCTCCGTGGGCGCGCAGCTCGGCCTCCGGCAATGCCTGCTCGCGTGCGCTCTCTCCGGGGTCCTGGCCCAGGAGCGGATTTCGACCCGCGATGTCCACGTCCTCGGTCGCCTGGGCTTCCACTTCACCTGGCCGGGCAAGAGCCAGGGCACGGTGGACCTCCAGGTCGTCCTGCTCGGGGGCGTGATGGAGGCGCGCATCCTCCGCGACGCTCCGGAGTTCCGGTACGAGGGGCGGGGCCGCGGTCTGGCCTTCGGCCTCGGCGTGGGCGGCAACTACTTCCTCTCGCCGAGGTTCTTCGTGGGCTGCGAGGCCCGGCTCCGCTTCGCCTCTGGCCTCTACGACCTCTCCCTCGCGCGAGGCTCGTACGTGTTCACCCCGGAGGATCGCCAGTGGGTCCGCCTGGGTCTCGGCACCGTGCTCTTCGCGGGAGTCCGGTTGTTCTGACGGGTGCTGGTGTCACTGCTGGGAGGACGGGGTGCCCTCCGGCAGCGCGAGCTGCTCCAGCCGTGCGTCCGCCAGGTTGTAGGTGGGCTGGTGGAACGCGCTCGTGGCGATCGAGGCCTCGAAGTGCCGCCGCGCCACGCCGCGGTCGGGGGCTCCCAGGTGGCCAGGGAGTACGCCCGAGAGGGCCGCCTCGCCCAGGAAGTAGTGGGCCTGGCCGTTCTGGATGCGCTCCAGATGATCATCGGCGTTCTTCGCCGCCGCCCACAGGGCCTGTTCATCCAACTCGCCCAGCAGGTAGCGCATCACGGGCAGCGGCCACGAGGCCGCGGGGTGCGAAGCCGTGAAGGCCTTCAGGTCCGTGGTGGCCTCGGGGCTGGGGGCAATCACGTAGCGCAGCAGCCGGACCGAGGTGTCCTCGGGTTGTTTCTCCTGGAGCCAGGCCAGGGCCGCATTCACTTGCTCGGGCTGGTCCGCGACGGCCACCGTGTAGAGTCGGGTGGACTCCAGGTTCGCATGCTGTCGCGACAGGGGCTCGAGCACCTTCGTGGCCTCCGCCCGATTGCCCAGGGCCAGCCACGCGCGGCCCAGGAGGAGCCGCGAGTCCGCCTCATCGGGAACGCGGCGGACGACGTCCGAGAGCAGCTCCACCGCGGCTTGGGGCTTGCCCTGGAGCAGGAAGCCACGCGCCAGTCCCGCGCTGAAGAAGGCCTCCCTGGCGAGGGTAGCACTCGAAGGCGGGGAGGAGGCCTGCTCGGCCACCTCGGCCAGCGCGGCCCGGTAGCGCTGCTCGGTGAGCACTCCATCGCGCGTCAGCCGGCCCAGCATGCCCCAGCGCCGGTGGATGATGTCGCTGTTCCAGTCCACCCAGTCCTTGGGTTTCCGGACGACGAGCACCTCGAGCGTCTGGCGCACCTCGGTGGGCCGGTTCCTCATCATCTGGGGCAGGAGGGACTCTTCCAGGAGGTACTGCGCGACGCGCAGCGCGTCCAACTCGCGTGCCTCGCGCTGCGCCGGATCCGCCAGCGTGTACTCCATGGGCCAGGTGCCATGCGGCGCGTTCACGGTCCGCTCGAAGCCTCGCAGGCTCACCGAGAGCTTGCCGTTCTCCAGCGAGACCTCGCCCCAGAACAGCTCATCCACCTTCGTGCTCTGGACGAGCGCGGAAGCCTGCTCGGGACTGGTGGGCGGCTGGATGTCGGGGTGCACCACCACGATGGGGGTACCCGGTGTCAGGGTGGCGAGTGCTTGTTCGATGAGGGATTGCTGCGCTTTCGCCTCGGCCGCGGCCTCGGGGGACGTGGGGTGCAAGGGGAGCAGGCCCACCACGTAGGCGGTGTTACCCTTCGAGGCGGAGGAGGAGGCGATGGGAGCCGCCGGACCGCGATGCGCGGCGCAGGCGGTGGCGAGGCTCACCAGCAAGAGGAGCCGGAGTGGGAGGAGGCTCGGGACGGAACTCGGGGTCATGTCCTGCTTTGTACCTCTTGGGCCGGGACTCGTCGCTTGAGGGCGTGTCTTGGGCTTGGTGCGGATTGACCATGACTGCTGTCGCTCTATAGCCCGGGTTGTCCGAGCCCTATCGTGCTCCAGGTCGGGACTGGAGTGCATGCGGATCCCATACGTACTTCTCGCTGGGTGTCAGTCGCAGATGGGTGAATTCATGCTGGGCCACGAAGCGCTCGAAGCGCTCGGAGACGGTCAGGACACCATGAAGTCCCCGGGGACGGAAGATGTCCTCTCCCTTCCAGGTGCCAGGCTCCAAGGTGAATCCATGGATGGATTCGAAGTGCGTGTAGCGGCACTCCTCACAGGCGGGGGGCTGCGCGCCCCGCAGTTGGCTGTGTGCCAGGTCCACTGCTGCGCGACCAAAGCAGGCCCTGACGAGGACGTAGTGAGGGCTCGCGGAGGGCCTGGGTTCTCGCCCTCGCTTACGTACCCGGAGGATCTCGACGGGGTGGAAGCCTTCGAGTCCCGTGAGCCCCTCGTCGCGGAAGGCCTGGGCGAGGCGCTCGGAGATAAGGATATCGTCTCCGGAAGCTCCAATGAAATCGCCGAACGCCTCGCCGTGCAACACGAGGTTCGCGCGATAGGGAGGGAGCCATTGCCGCATCCCGATGGGGCCTCCGCATCGCGGGCAATCCACGCCCGCTCCGAGGTTGACGGGCTCGACCGCGTCGAGCTCGACATCATGATGCGAATGGGTTGCGCCTCCCTCCAGGACGAAGAAGCGCGGGGAGGTGAGCACTTCAGAACCCATGAGGGAACCTCGCACGCATCCCCACGCGACTGTAGAGTTCTCGGAGGAATGCAATGAATTGCTCGGGAGTGGCCCGACGGTACTGCTGGAGCCAGCGGATGACTTCCTCGTCTACCGCTCGGTGCCACTCCTGGTAGCCACAGTGCGCTTGTTCATCCACGGCCCGGGTGACGAAGCGTGGGTCTCGGAGCTTGTAGTGTCCTTGGAGTGTTCGATGCTTCTCCAACTCCCTGGAGATACGCTTGGAGATGATGTGGTGTAATTGTCCCTTGCACTTCGTGGGTTCGGAGCAATCGGTGGATGAATCGGCTTCAGCCTGGGTCGCCGCTTCCATTTTCTGGCCGGCGTCCTCCAACACCTTGGCCTGCGTCGCAATCTGCTCCAACTGAGTGAGGATTTCCGCCGCTTTTTTCGGTTCGCTCAGTCGCAGCGTCTCGCACGCGGTGAGCATACCGGCCTTACAGTGGCACACTGTCGACAGGTCGCCCGGAGCGCACGGTATCTGTGTGAGCAGCATCAATATAATTGTGAGGATGGCCTTCCTCCCGAGAATAATGGCCCGGGTTCGGGATGGTATCATCCGATGCGGAGTTCGGGTCCATGTCTCCACCCATGCAGCGCTTGGGCCATGGCCTTCACCTGGACTTGCGCTTCCTGGAACCGGGCATGTAGGTCGGACATGGGGACTCTCTCGACAGCGGGGGACGGCTGCTCTCGCGACCCTACCAGGAAGCCGCTTCCAGGATGCCGGTGACCTCGAACCAGGGGGGATCGGGAGATGGATTCGCTTGGGCCTCGGCACCGTGCTCCTCGGTACAGGAGGGCGGTTGGGTGTGCACTCCCCGTGGCCAGAATCCGTTGGAAGTTGTCGTTCCGGCCACTCGCGGGGGGGGGCTGGTCCAGGCTTGATTACAAACATCCCCGCGCCTGGTGAAGGCAGACATTCCATCGGGCTCGGCGATGACCCATGAAAGGGAACGCGAAATGAATCAGACACAACCGCCGCCGCTCCAGATTGGAATGCTGCTCTACCCGGACTTCACGCTGCTGGACCTGACCGGTCCGCAAGCCGTGTTGGGCTTCATCAATGGGAAGACGCACCTCGTGTGGAAGACGCTCGACACGGTCACCTCCGATTCGGGAGTCGGCATCCAGCCGACCGCGACCTTCAAGGACTGTCCGGACGACCTGGACATCCTGTTCGTGCCGGGTGGGTTCGGCACGGCTCAGGCCATGGAGGATCCGGAGATTCTCCGGTTCCTCGCGGACCGGGCGGCGCGAGCCCGATACGTGACGTCCGTGTGCTCGGGGTCGCTCATCCTGGGGGCCGCGGGCCTGCTCCGTGGGTACAAGGCCACGACGCATTGGGCCGTGCACGAACTGCTGCCGATGTTTGGCGCGGAAGCGGTCCAGGCACGCGTCGTGGTCGACCGGAACCGGATCTCCGGCGGAGGGGTGACGGCGGGCATCGATTTCGGGCTGGTGCTCCTGGCCCGGTTGCGCGGGGAGGAGGCCGCCAGGCGCACGCAGCTCATGCTGGAGTACGACCCGCAGCCTCCCTTCGATGCGGGCACGCCCAAGACCGCCGAGCCTCACATCGTGAAGCAGGTCATGGACTTCCTCGAGCTATCCAACCAGCAGATGTCGCGAAGCGCCGAGGTCGCACTCCGCGCGACGCGCGCTTGAGCGATTGCTCGGGAGCTCCGGGCGTGTAGGGCGCACGGCCCGCGAGGGGCCCATCGTGCAAGGTGCAATCCGGGAGCGATGGGGTTTCGCCCAAGTCCCCGGAATCACGAAGCGTAAAGGACAGGGCGACGGGTACGGCGCGTGCTCCTGGAGAGGAGCACACCATGGCTCCTTCCTGCCTCGCACCCTTGTTGTCGTCCCTGCTGCTCGGTCAGTCGCCGGCCGGGTCCCTCGCCTCACGCCTGAAGGTGGAGGGCGGGGCGGACGTCTATTACGGCTACAACCCCAACCGCCCGGCGAGCGGTGCCAACTTCCTTCCCGGCACGGGCACCACTGCCCTGCGCGACAACGCCTTCACGCTCAACCTGGCCAGCCTGGGGGTGAGTCTGGAGCCCGCGCCCGTGGGCTTCCGTGTCCTGGTGGGTCTGGGCACCGCGGTGGACGTGGTGCACGCCGCCGAGCCCAAGGCCCCCGGTATCGGGCCCGAGGTGTGGCGGCTGCTCCAGCAGGCGTCCGTGTCCTATGTGCATGGGCCCCTCGCGCTGGAGGCGGGCATCTACCCGAGCCACATCGGCCTGGAGGTGCTGCCCTCGCAGGGCAACTGGACGTACACCCGCTCGTGGATGGGGGAGCTGTCGCCCTACTACCAGGCGGGGCTCAAGGGCACGTGGACGTTCTCGAAGGAGTGGAGCGCACAACTTCACGTGCTCAATGGCTGGCAGACCATTGGCGAGAACAACCGCGGCAAGGCCCTGGGCACGCAGGTGGCCTACGCGGGCGAGCGGCTGTCGGCTTCCTTCAACACCTTCATCGGCGAGGAGGGCTCGGGAGGGGACGAGGGCCTGCGGCTCTTCGGCGACCTGGTGGCCACCTGGCGGGTGACGGAGGCGCTGAGCCTCGCGGCCACCGCGGACGTGGGCACCCAGCGGCGCCCCGGCCAATCCGCCGCTGTCTGGTACGCCGCCGCGCTCAATGGCCGCTTCCAGGTGGCCGGGCCCGTGGCGGTGGCCGCGCGCGCTGAGTTCTTCGATGACCGGGGCGGCCTCATCAGTGGCACCGTGCAGCGGCTCGTGGAGGGCACCCTCACCCTCGAGTTGCGGCCCGTGGAGCACCTCGTCCTCAAGCTGGAGGCGCGGCATGACCGCTCCAGCGCGGAGGTGTTTGACGGCTCCGCGCCACGTCCCACCCAGACCCTCGTGGTGGCCGGAGCCACCGCGTTTTTCTAGGAGCCACCCATGGATGCCGTCCTGCTGCTGGTGACCGTTGGTTTCTTCGCGCTCACGGGGGCGTATGCCCTTGGCTGTGAGCATCTGTGAAAGGCAGACATTCCCCATGACCTTCGATTACGTCGCCGGTGCCGTGCTCGCGGTGCTGCTCACCATCTATCTCGTCTACGCCCTGCTGCGGCCCGAGCGTTTCTAGGAAGGACAGCCATGAGTCTCCTCGGTTGGTCGCAGATCCTCCTCTTCCTCGCCCTGGTGCTCGCGTTGACGCGGCCCGTGGGCGCCTACCTCTTCCGGGTCTTCGAGGGACCCGTGCAACCCCTTCCCCGGGTGCTCGGCCCCGTGGAGCGCCTGCTGTTGCGGCTGTGCGGAGCCTTCCCGGCACGCGAGCAGACGTGGGGGCAGTACACGCTGGCGCTCCTGGCCTTCAGCCTCGTGGGAATGCTCGCCACCTACGTGGTGCTGCGCCTGCAACACGTGCTGCCGCTCAACCCCCAGGGCCTGCCGACGGTGGGGCCGGAGCTCGCCTTCAACACGGCGGCGAGCTTCACCACCAACACCAACTGGCAGTCCTACGCGGGCGAGTCCACGATGAGCTACCTCAGCCAGATGCTGGGGCTCGCCACGCACAACTTCACGTCCGCGGCGGCGGGCCTCGGGGTGGCGCTGGCACTCGCCCGGGGCTTCACCCGGCGGCCCGGTCCCGAGGGCTCCAAGACCCTGGGCAACTTCTGGGTCGATCTGGTGCGCGGCCTGCTCTACGTGTTCCTGCCGCTGTGCCTCGTCTACGCGCTCTTCCTCGTGGCCCAGGGCGTGCCGCAGACGTTCGCCCCCTCGCGCGAGCTGACGACGCTGGAGGGCGTGAAGCAGACGTTGGCGCTCGGGCCGGTGGCCTCGCAGGAGGCCATCAAGATGCTCGGCACCAATGGTGGTGGCTTCTTCAACGCCAACAGCGCCCACCCCTTCGAGAACCCCACGCCGCTCGCCAACCTGGTGCAGATGCTCTCCATCTTCCTCATTCCCGCGGCCCTCACGTACACCTACGGGCGGATGGCCGGGGACACGCGCCAGGGCTGGGCGCTCTTCACGGCGATGAGCCTCCTGTTCCTCGTGGGCGTGACCGTGGCCTATGCCGCCGAGTCCGCCTCCAACCCCGCCGTGGCCGCCGCCCAGGTGGCTCCCGCCGGCAACCTCGAGGGCAAGGAGGTGCGCTTTGGTGTCGCCGCCTCGGCCCTCTTCGCCACCGTCACCACGGATGCCTCGTGCGGTGCCGTCAATGCCATGCATGACAGCTTCATGCCGCTCGGGGGGCTGGTGCCCCTGGTGAACATGCAACTGGGCGAGGTCATCTTCGGCGGCGTGGGCGCGGGCCTCTACGGCATCCTCGTCATGGTGGTGCTCGCCGTCTTCATCGCCGGCCTCATGGTGGGCCGCACGCCCGAGTACCTCGGCAAGAAGATCGAGGCGCGCGAGATGAAGCTCGCCATGCTGTACGTGCTCATCTTCCCGCTCGTCATCCTCTGTCTGAGCGCGGTGGCGGCGGTGCTGCCCCAGGGCGTGTCCTCGCTCAACAACGCCGGGCCCCATGGCCTGTCCGAGCTGCTGTATGCCTTCACCAGCGGCACGGCCAACAACGGCAGTGCCTTCGCCGGCCTCAACGCCAACACGCCCTTCTGGAACGTGAGCCTGGGCCTGTCCATGCTCGCCGGGCGCTTCCTGATGATCGTCCCGGTGCTGGCGCTCGCGGGCGGCATGGTGGGCAAGAAGGTCGTGGCGGCGGGCCCCGGCACCTTCCCCACCCACGGCGGACTCTTCACGGGGCTGCTGGTGAGCGTCGTCGTCATCGTGGGCGCGCTCACCTTCTTCCCCGCTCTCTCCCTCGGTCCCATCGTCGAGCACTTCCTCGCCGGGGCCGGAAAGGCGTTCTGACATGTCCTCGCTTCTCGAACCGGCACTCCTCAAGCAGGCCAGTCTGGACAGTCTGCGCAAGCTGCACCCCCGGGACGTGGCCCGCAACCCCGTGATGTTCGTGGTGTGGGCGGGCAGCGTGCTCACCACGGTCCTGGTGGTGAAGGACCTCGTGGCCCCGGGGCCCGACGCCACGCCCGCGTGGTTCACCGTGGGGGTGACGCTCTGGCTGTGGTTCACCGTGCTCTTCGCCAACTTCGCCGAGGCCGTGGCCGAGGGCCGGGGCAAGGCCCAGGCGGGGGCCCTGCGCAAGATGCGCCGGGACACGCCCGCGCGCAGGCTCGTGGACGGACGCGAGGAGAAGGTGTCCGCGCCGGACCTGCGCAAGGACGACCTCGTGGTGTGCGAGGCGGGAGACCTCATCCCCGGCGACGGCGAGGTGGTGGAGGGCATCGCCAGCGTGGACGAGTCCGCCATCACCGGCGAGTCCGCCCCCGTCATCCGCGAGTCCGGTGGAGACCGCTCGTCCGTGACGGGAGGCACCAAGGTGCTCTCCGACCGCATCGTGGTGCGCATCACCACCAATCCGGGCGAGTCCTTCCTGGACCGGATGATCGGCCTGGTGGAGGGCGCGGCACGGCAGAAGACGCCCAACGAGATTGCCCTGCACATCCTCCTGGTGGGGCTCACGGTCGTCTTCCTGCTCGCGTGCGTGACGCTGGTGCCGCTCGCGCTCTATTCGGGGGTGAGGCTGTCGGGCACGGCGGTGGTGGCGCTGCTCGTGTGTCTCATTCCCACGACGATCGGCGGCCTGCTGTCGGCCATCGGCATCGCGGGCATGGACCGGCTCTTGCGCAAGAACGTGCTCGCCATGAGCGGCCGGGCGGTGGAGGCGGCGGGAGACGTGGACACGCTGCTGCTCGACAAGACGGGCACCATCACCCTGGGCAACCGCATGGCCACGGAGCTGCTCCCCCTGCCGGGCGTGCGCATGGAGGAGCTGGCCGAGGCCTCGCAGCTCGCGAGCCTCGCGGACGAGACGCCCGAGGGCCGCTCCATCGTCGTGCTGGTGAAGGACACCTACAAGATGCGTCCCCGCGAACTCCAGGCGCACCAGGCCACCTTCGTGGCGTTCTCCGCCCAGACGCGCATGAGCGGGTGCGACCTCGTGGATCCCCACCCGCGCGCCATCCGCAAGGGCGCGGTGGACGCGGTCATCCGGTACGTGGAGTCCCAGGGCGCCACCGTGCCGTCCGAGCTGCGCGAGACGGCGGCGCGCATCGGTGACGCGGGCGGCACGCCGCTGGCGGTGGCGGATGGGGCACGGGTGCTGGGCCTCATCCACCTCAAGGACGTGGTGAAGGGCGGCATCAAGGAGCGCTTCGAGCGCTTCCGCGCCATGGGCATCCGCACGGTGATGATCACCGGCGACAACCCGCGCACGGCGGGGGCGATTGCCCGCGAGGCCGGAGTGGATGACTTCCTCGCCGAGGCGACTCCCGAGGCGAAGCTCGCCCTCATCCGCGCCGAGCAGGCCAAGGGCAAGCTCGTGGCGATGACGGGCGATGGCACCAACGACGCGCCCGCGCTCGCCCAGGCCGACGTGGGCGTGGCGATGAACACCGGCACCCAGGCCGCCAAGGAGGCCGGCAACATGGTGGACCTGGACTCCAACCCCACCAAGCTCCTGGAGGTGGTGGAGGTGGGCAAGCAGCTCCTCATGACGCGCGGCACGCTCACCACCTTCTCCATCGCCAACGACGTGGCCAAGTACTTCGCCATCCTCCCCGCGCTCTTCCTCGGCGTCTTCCCCGAGATGCGCCCGCTCAACGTCATGGGCCTCACGTCGCCCTACAGCGCCATCCTCTCGGCCGTCATCTTCAACGCCCTCATCATCATCGCCCTCATCCCGCTCGCGCTCCGGGGCGTGCGCTACCGCCCCCTGGGCGCGGCCGCGCTCCTGCGCCGCAGCCTGCTGCTCTACGGCGTGGGCGGCGTGCTCGTGCCCTTCATCGGCATCAAGGTCATCGACGTGGTGCTCACCGCCGTGGGCCTCGCTTGAGAAAGGACTTCTCCATGTCTTCCACCCTGTTGTCCGCCCTGCGCGCCACGCTCGTCACCTTCGCCCTCACCGGCCTGCTCTACCCCCTGGCCGTCACCGGCCTGTCCCAGGTGCTCTTCGCCCACGAGGCCCAGGGCTCGCTCGTCACCGACGATCGGGGTCAGGTGGTGGGCAGCGCCCTCCTCGCCCAGGGCTTCTCGCGCGAGGGTTACTTCCAGCCCCGTCCCTCCGCGGCGGGTGTCGGGTACGATGCCTCCGCCTCCTCGGGCAGCAACCTGGGGCCCACCTCCCAGAAGCTGCGCGAGCGCGTCGCGGCCGACGCCGAGCGCCTGCGCCAGGAAAACCCCGAGGCCCCGGGGCCGGTGCCCACCGAGCTCGTCACGACTTCTGGCTCCGGGTTGGATCCCCACCTGTCGCCCGAGGCCGTGCGCTGGCAGGTGCCCCGGGTGGCCCGGGCGCGCCGCGTGGAGCCCGAGCGCGTCCAGGCGGTGGTGGACTCGCTCGTCGAGGAGCGGACGCTCGGCGTGCTCGGCGAGCCCCGGGTGAACGTGCTCCTGCTCAATCTGGCGTTGGATCGCCGTCTGGGGACGGCTACGTTGGCCGGAGGGTCTTGATGCCCCGAGGGCGCGCGGAAGATTTCCTGGAGCTGGTCGAGCGGGGCCGGCGCGGGCGGCTGAAGCTATACATCGGCTTCGCCGCCGGCGTGGGAAAGACCTATCGCATGCTCGAGGAGGCCCATGCCCTGCGCAAGCGGGGCGTGGACGTGGTGCTCGGCTTCGTCGAGACGCACGGCCGCGCCGAGACCCAGGCGCTCATCGAGGGGCTGGAGGGGGTGCCCCGTGCCGTCTTCACCTACCGCGACGTGTCCGTGGAGGAGATGGACCTGGACCGGGTGCTCGCGCGCAAGCCCCAGGTGGTGGTGGTGGACGAGCTGGCGCACTCCAACGTGCCCCTGTGCCGTCATCGCAAGCGCTACCAGGACGTGGAGGAATTGCTCGCCGCGGGCATCAACGTCATTGGCGCCTTCAACGTGCAGCACCTGGAGAGCCTCAATGATCTGCTCGAGCGCAACATCGGCGTGCGCGTGCGCGAGACGATCCCGGACAGCTTCCTCAAGAGCGCGGACCAGGTGGTGAACCTGGACCTGGCGGTGGAGGACCTGCACGAGCGGCTCCGGGCGGGGAAGATCTACGCGGCGGACAAGGTATCGGGCGCGCTGGAGAGCTTCTTCCGCCAGGACAACCTGTCCACGCTGCGCGAGCTGGCGCTGCGGGAGGTGGCCGAGAGTCTGGACCGGGCCACGGGCACGCGGGCGCGCACGGGGGAGGACTCGCCGAAGCCCGGGGGCTGGGGCCGGTTGATGGTGGCGCTCAGCAGCAATCCGCCGCACGCGGCCACGCTCCTGCGCCGGGGCTCGCGCATGGCGGGCCGGCTGAACACGGATTGGTTCGTCGTGTACGTGGAGACGCCGCGCGAGGCCCCGCACCTCATCGACGCCGAGGCGCAGCGCCACCTGCTGACGAACATCGAGCTGGCGCGGGAGCTGGGCGCGGAGGTGGTGCGGCTCAAGTCGGAAGACCCCGTGGGGGCGCTGCTGGACTTCGCGCGCTCGCACGGGGTGGGGCACATCATCGTGGGCCGCTCGCGGCAGCCGTGGTGGCGGCGCATGTTGGGGCTCGCCTCGGACGTGCGGCTGTTGCGCGAGGGGGACGGCATCGACATCCACGTGGTGTCCTTCCACCCCCCGCGGGAGGAGCGGCGGCCATGATCTTGCGTCATAAGCTGCTGCTGGCCCAGGTGCCCCTGGCGCTCGCCCTGCTGCTGGTGGGCGTGGTGGCCGTGAACACGCTGCGCGAGCTGGGGCGCGCCGGCCAGGGCATCCTCGCGGACAACTATCGCAGCGTGCTGGCCATGCAGGACATCATCGAGCACCTGGAGCGGCTGGACAGCGCGGCGCTCTTCATGGTGGCGGGCGAGCGGCAACGGGGCCTGGAGCAGGCGGAGACCCACCGGGCGCGGCTCGAGACGACGCTGCGCATCCAGGAGGGCAACATCACCGAGCCCGGTGAGGCCGAGGCCACGCGCCGGCTGCGGGAGGCCTGGTCTCGCTACCAGACCCGATACGAGCGCTTCCTCGGATTGGAGGAAGGCGCGGTGCGCGGGGTGTATTTCGAGACGCTCGCGCCGGACTTCCAGATGGCGAGGGCGGCGGCGCGGAGCATCCTCGTGCTCAACCAGGACGCCATGGTGCGCAAGAGCGAGGCCCAGCAGCGGCAGAGCCAGCGGGTGAACGTGCTCATGGGGCTGGCGGTGGTGGGCGCGCTCGCGGGGGGACTGTTGGCCTCGGCCTCGCTCACCCAGCGGGCGCTGCGACCGGTGGGAGTGTTGTCGGGAGCGGTGCGGAGGCTGGGCGAGGGGGACCTGGGCACGCGCGCGGTGGTGGAGGGCGGGGATGAGATCGCCGGGCTGGCGCGGGACTTCAACGCCATGGCCGAGGCGCTCCAGCGCTACCAGCGCAGCTCCCTGGGGGAGTTGCTCCAGGCGCAGGCGTCGGCCCAGGCGGCGATCGACAGCCTTCCGGACCTGGTGGTGGTGTTTGGCGTGGAGGGGGGCGTGCTCAACGTCAACCGCGCGGCGGAGGAGGCGTTGCGTCTGTCGTTGGAGGGGGGCGGGACGTTGGGGCAGGTGGAGCCCGAGGTGCGCGCGGTACTCGAACGGGTGCGCGCGCACGTGCTGGGCGGCAAGGGGGTGTACCTGCCCACCGGCTACGAGGAGGCGGTGCGGCTGGAGGCACCCGAGGGCGCGCGCTGGTTCCTGCCGCGGGGCAGCCCGGTGTATGGGGAGGGGGGCGGCGTGGTGGGCGCGACGGTCATCCTCCAGGACGTGACGCGGCTGCGGCGCTTCGACGAGCTGAAGAACGACCTGGTGGCCACGGTGGCGCACGAGTTCCGCACGCCGCTCACGTCGCTGCGCATGGCCATCCACCTGTGCGTGGAGGAGGCGGCGGGTCCCATCACGGAGAAGCAGGCGGATCTGCTCCACGCGGCGCGCGAGGACTGCGAGCGATTGCAGGGCATCGTGGATGACCTGTTGGATTTGTCCAAGCTGCAATCGGGCCGGGAAGTCTTGGAGTTGCGGCCCGTGTCCACGCGTGAGGTGTTGGAGGCGGCGCTCGCCCCGCATCGCATGACGGCGGAGGAGAAGGGCGTGCGCCTGCGGGAAGCGCTGGAGCTGGAGGTGGAGGACACGCGGGTGGAGGCGGATCCCGAGCGGCTGCAACTGGTGCTCTCCAACCTGGTGGCCAACGCGGTGAGGCACACGCCGCGCGAGGGCGAGGTGGTGGTGCGGGCGCGGCGGGACGGCGAGGCGCGGATCCGCTTCGAGGTGGCGGACACGGGCGAGGGCATCGCCCCGGAGCACCATGCGCGGGTCTTCGAGAAGTTCTACCGGGTACCGGGCGCCGGCACGGGCAGCGCGGGACTGGGCCTCTCCATTGCCCAGGAGATCGTCCAGGCACATGGAGGTGAGCTGGGATTGACGAGCGAAGTGGGCCGGGGGAGCACCTTCGGGTTCTCGCTTCCCCGCTCACGGCGGGACGAACAGGGCTGAGAGGGACGCCTTGGTCCCTCTCTCCGCGCCCGAGGTGCTGGTGTGTTCGGTGCCGTGTCGCTGACAGATCCGAGCATCGGCTGCCGCTGGAATGTGCTCCACGAGACAGCCAAGAAGAGGGGGAACGATGTGGGCGGGCCCCTTCGTTATACTCAGCGTGAAGCCGAGTCTGCAGGCCAAATGAACCGCCGGACTGGAGCAGCCACGCGAGACCGTAGGGGCAGAATCAGGAGGACAACAGATGAAGCTGGTTGCCTTTTCGCCCTGGCGGTGAATCCTCTGGGTTGGTTGGTCCTGGTTCCTATCGCCGCTGCTGCCTCCTGATTGAATATGCCGATGAAATATAATTCAAACTTTGACGTTGACTCCATATTGAACACGCTGCGCACCATCAACGAGAAATACACAGAGGGCTCACCAGAAGACGAGGCAATCCGCGTCGCTGCCGTGGCGCTGTTTTACGTCCGTGAAAACAAGAAACTGGAAGATTACCGCGAGTTCTTTCGCAAGTTCTACACCCCCGCCGCCGAGTACGTGACCGTTTCCCAGACGTTCGCAACGAGAGAAGAAGCGGATGCATGGCTCGCCAGTGCCACGCCCCGGGATGGCGAGCTTGTCAGAATCGCTGGCCAGGGATTCCAAGTCATTCCCCAGCGAGGCGGGCAGGGATTTAGATTCCTTCAAACCCCACTGCCCGACGAGCTGGCGAAGAAGAGACCCAACGACCCGGAGAAAAAGTAGGCGGCCTCTACCCAGACCAAAGCATGCGTTGAGCAGCCAGGAAGTGTTCTGGCGCTCCGGCATGATGGATCTTCCTGAACGCCGAACAGCGCCATGATGTCCAGGAGCCCCGAGCGAGGTCCATGAGGAGCCGGACATGAAACATCGCAGTCCCAGGACGCACCCGGAGGAACCACCCGCCTGGTGCGGCACGCAGGACGCCCTGCTGTCTCGGCTGGCGTGCTCGTCCGGCGGCCTGCCCGAGGCCGAGGCCCGGGAACGGCTCGTGCGCTACGGGCCCAACACGCCGGAGCAGCACACCCGGCGCCCGGCGTGGGTGGACTTTCTCACGCGCTTCGCCAATCCGCTCGTGCTGGTGCTGCTGGTGGCCAGCGGGGTGTCGGTTCTCACGCATGAGCTGACGAGTTCCGCCATCATCGTCGGTATCGTCCTGATGAGCGTGACGCTGGATTTCGTCCAGGAGCGGCGCGCGGACGACGCGGCGGCGCGGTTGCGAAGCTCCGTGGCCCAGAAGACCACCGTGGTGCGGGACGGCGCCGAGCGGGAAGTACCGGCCCGGGAGATCGTACCTGGCGACGTGGTTCTGCTGGCGGCGGGCAGCCTGGTGCCGGCGGATGCCCGGCTGCTGGAGGCGCGCGACCTGTTCGTCAACCAGACCCTGCTCACCGGTGAGCCCTACCCGGTGGAGAAGCAACCGGGAGATGCTCCCGCGGGAACGGAGCCTTCCGAGGCACGCAATGCCGTCTTCATGGGCACCTCCGTCATCAGCGGCACGGGGCGGGCGCTCGTCTTCGCCACGGGGGCGCGCACCACGTTGGGGGACATCGCCCATGCCCTGGCCGGGCCCACGCCCTCCACCACCTTCGAGCGGGACACGCGCCACTTCGGCATGATGCTGATGCGGTTGACGGTGCTGTTGGTGCTCTTCGTCCTGATGGTGTCCGTGTACGCGCACCGGCCGCTGTTGGAGTCCTTTCTCTTCGCGGTGGCCCTGGCGGTGGGGTTGACGCCCGAGTTGCTGCCCATGGTCCTCTCGGTGACGCTCTCGCGCGGGGCGATGCGGATGGCGGCCCGGCAGGTCATCGTCAAGCGGCTGAGCGCGGTGCACGACCTGGGCAGCATGGACGTGCTGTGCACGGACAAGACGGGCACCCTCACCGAGGCCCGCATCCATCTCGAGCGCTACGAGGACGCCTCGGGGCGTGAGAGCGAGCAGGTGCTGCGGTGGGCCTGGCTCAACAGCCACTTCGAGTCCGGGCTGCGCAGCCCCATGGACGAGGCCATCCTCGCGCACGAGGAGGTGGACGGCCGAGGCTGGCACAAGGTGGACGAGGTGCCCTTCGACTTCGAGCGTCGGCGGGTGTCCGTGCTCCTGGAGCACGAGGGCCGACGGGTGTTGGTGGTGAAGGGGGCGCCCGAGGACGTGCTGGCCTGCTGCAGCCAGTACGAGCGCGAGGGGGTACCGCACGCGCTGGACGCGGAGGCCCGGGCGGGAGTGCGGGCGCGCTTCGAGGCCCTGGGAGCGGAGGGCTTCCGGGTGCTGGCGGTGGCCTGGCGCGAGGAGTCCCCGGACATGCAGGTGGCCCACCTGGGAGATGAGGCGGAGCTGGTGTTCGCGGGCTTCACCTCCTTCCTGGATCCTCCGAGGCAAAGCGCGCGGCCCGCGCTGCAGGCACTCATCCGCGCCGGGGTGAAGGTGAAGGTGGTGACGGGTGACAACGAGCGGGTGGCGCTCCATGTCTGCCGTCAGCTCGGGCTGGAAGTGGAGGGGGTGCTCACCGGCGCGGAGGTGGGAGCGCTGGATGACCCCGCGTTGCAGATGCGCGCCGCGCGCACCACGCTCTTCGCCCGCGTGGCCCCGGGGCAGAAGAGCCGCGTCATCCGCGCGCTGCGCCTGCGCGGGCACGTGGTGGGCTACCTGGGCGATGGCATCAATGACGCGCCCTCGCTGCACGCGGCGGACGTGGGCATCTCGGTGGACAGCGCGGTGGACGTGGCGCGCGAGGCGGCGGACCTCCTGCTGCTGCGCCACGACCTGGCCGTGCTGTATGACGGCGTGCTCGAGGGCCGGCGCGCCTTCGGCAACGTGATGAAGTACATCCGCATGGGGACCAGCTCCAACTTCGGCAACATGCTGAGCATGGCCGGAGCGTCGATGCTGCTGCCCTTCCTTCCCCTGCGGCCCATTCAAATCCTGCTCAACAACCTCCTCTACGACGTGTCGGAGCTGGCCATCCCCCTGGACGAGGTGGATGCGGAGCAACTGGAGCGGCCCACCCGGTGGGACCTGCGCTTCGTGCGGCAGTTCATGGCGGCGTTCGGCACGCTCAGCTCGCTGTTCGACGCGGCCACCTTCGGCGTGCTCCTGCTCCTCTTCCACGCGAACGCGGCGCTCTTCCAGACCGGCTGGTTCATGGAGTCGCTCACCACGCAGGTGCTCGTCATCTTCGTCATCCGCACCCGCCGCGATTCCCTGCGCAGCCGTCCCTCGCGGTGGCTGCTGGCCAGCTCGCTCGGCGTGGTGGTGGTGGCCAACGTGCTGCCCTTCACCCCGCCAGGCGCCTGGTTTGGCTTCGAGCCCCCTCCCCCCGCGCTGCTGGGCGCGCTGGCGATGCTGGTCATGGGCTATCTGCTGTCGGCCGAGCTCCTCAAGCGCTGGTTCTTCCGCCGCTACGCCGCGGGTTGAGGCCCTGGCGTGTTCCATACACATCCACCCTCGGCGGGGTGACCTTCTGTCCAGGAGCGCGCGGGCGCCCGAGGTCATCCCTTGAGTCGTGAGGCGCATTCCCGGAACAGTGCCAGGACATGCGCGCTCCGCTTCTCGCTCTCTGTCTGCTCCTGTCTCCGTTCGCCCGAGCCCAGGAGCCGGTGTCCGGGCACCAGCACGCCCACGAGTCCTCCATGAGGAACATGGGCATGGGCTCCGACGACTCCGAGGTCCGCTCCCTCCGGGACATTCCCCTGATGCGCCGGGGCTCGGGCACGTCGTGGCAGCCGGACCGCTTCCCTCCGTCCATGATTCACGCGCAGGTGGCGGGGTGGGGTCTCATGTTCCAGGGCCTGCTCTTCGGCGGCTACGACGTGCAGGGCGGACCCCGGGGCGCGAGCGCTCCGGAGGCGCTCGGCTGGTTGATGCTCATGGCCAACCGGGAACTGTCCTCGGGGCAGCTCGTCCTCAGCGTGATGCTCAGCCCCGATCCCCTCACCGCTGGTGCCAACGGCGGCTACCCGCTCCTGCTCCAGTCCGGCGAGTCCTACCGGGGTGAGCCGCTGCATGACCGTCAGCACCCGCATGACCTCTTCATGGAGCTGGCCGCGTCCTACACCCACTACTTCTCGGACACCTGGGGCCTGATGCTCTACGTGGCCCCCGCGGGCGAGCCGGCGCTGGGGCCCGTGGCCTTCCCGCACCGCGCCTCCGCCCGCTTCGATCCGCTCGCCGTCCTGGGCCACCACTGGCAGGACTCGACCCACATTTCCTTTGGCGTGGTCACGGCGGGCCTCGTCACCCCCCTGGCCAGATTGGAGGTCTCCGCGTTCAACGGCCGCGAGCCCGACGAGTTCCGCTACGACCTGGACCTGCGGCTGCCCGACTCCTTCTCCGCGCGCCTGTCCGTCAACCCCACGTCGCGCGTGAGCACCCAGGTGTCCTACGGCTACCTGCCGAGCCCCGAGGCGCTCCATCCAGGCGTACCGGTGCACCGCTTCACCGCGTCGGCCATGTACCACGCGCCGGTGGGCGCGCACGGCTTCTGGGCCACCACGGCCGTCTTCGGGCGGAACGTGGAGGGCGACGAGCCCCCCACGAACTCCGCGCTCCTGGAGAGCAACGTGGACCTGGACGGCCACCACGCCGTCTTTGGCCGGGTGGAGTACGTGCGCAAGACGGGGCATGACCTGGCGTTGTCCGGCATCCTGGAGCACGAGACCTTCGACGTGGGCGTCCTGGCGCTCGGCTATCTCTACCAATTCAATCCCTGGGGCCCCGTGAAGGCGGGCGTGGGCGCGCGCGGCGCGCTGAACCTCGTCCCCGAGGACCTCGCCGCCCTCTACGGGAGCCGTACGCCCCTGGGCGGCATGGTGTACGTGCGGCTGGCGCCCGTGATGAGGGGCGCACCCGGGCATGGCCGCTGATGCCGCGGGTACACGACCCACAACCCGCAGCTCAGACTCGTCGCCTCAGGAGGGCTGGAGCGTGGAGCCGCGCCTGTCGGTCGGGCTGGGCGTTCTAGTCCGGCGGGGCCTCGTACCGCTTGCGCTTGCGCCACAGCGTGGACGCGTCGATGCCCAGCACCCGCGCGGCCTCGTCCAGCGTGGGCACGCTCGCCAACACCCGGAGGATGTGCTCGCGCTCCACTTCCTCCAGCGTATGCGGCCCGCCCAATGTGACATGTGAGCCCATGGCCGCCGCGATGCGCTCGGGGAAGGCCTGGGGCTCGAGCACCCCGGCGGGCCAGACGATGAGCGCGCGCTCCACGGCGTTCCTCAGCTCGCGCACGTTGCCCGGCCACGCATAGGCGCGCAGCATCGCCTCCGTCGCCGGGGACAGCTCGGGCACGGCGCGCTGGGCCGCTCGCGCGAAGAACGTCACGAAGCGTCGGGCCAGGGGCAGGATGTCCTCGGGCCGTTCGCGCAGGCCCGGCAGCTTCACCTCGATGACATTGAGCCGGTAGAGCAGATCCTCGCGGAAGTGCCCCTCGGCCACGTCCTTCTCGAGGTCGCGGTTGGTCGCCGCCACCACGCGCACGTCCGCCCGGCGTGTGCGCCCCTCGCCCAGGCGCTCGAACTGCTTCTCCTGGAGGAAGCGCAGCAATTGGGCCTGGAGCGCGGGGCTCATCTCCGCCACCTCGTCGAGGAAGAGCGTGCCGCCCTCGGCCTGTTCCACCCGGCCCGGCTGATCCCTCACCGCGCCGGTGAAGGCGCCGCGCACGTGACCGAACAGCTCGCTGGCGAGCAGTTGCTCGGACAGGGTGGGGCAGTTGACGGTGACGAAGGGGCGGCGGCGCCGCGCGCTCAGCGAGTGCAGGGTGCGCGCGAGCACGCCCTTGCCAGTGCCACTCTCGCCGCGCAGGAGCACCGCCGCGTCCGAGGCCGCCGCCCGGGTGACGAGCGCGAGCGCGGCGTGCATGAGGGGCGAGGCCGTCTCCAGGGTGGCCTCGGGCACGGACTGCGCGAGCTGCTCGGCCAGGGCGTCCAGTTGGAAGCCCCGCTCGCGGTGGGCGCGCGTCTTGTCCACCAGGTGGCGGATCTGCGCCGGGGTGAAGGGCTTGGGCAGATAGTCACGCGCCCCGCGCCGTACGGCCTCCACGGCGGTGTCGAAGGTGGCGTAGGCGGTGATGAGGACGATGTCCAGGGTGGGGGACTCGGCGAGCAGGCGTGGCAGCAAGTCCAGGCCACTCGCGGTGCCCAGGCGCAGGTCCACGAAGGCCAGGTCCGCGGGGGCCTGGGCGAGCGCGGCGAGCGCGGCGTCGGCGGTGGCGGCCTCGCGCACCTCGCACCCGAGCCCCTCCAGGCACATGCGCAGGGTGGTGCGGATGTTGCGCTCGTCATCCACCACCAGCACCCGCATCGGGCGGGGCTCCACCACGGGCGTGACAGGTCCGGTCTCCATGCGGCCCATCCTATGCCCGCGCCGGGGTCTCGGGGGGGCGGAAGGCTTCCGGGCGGTGAAGCCAGACGAGTGTTCAATTCGTCACGAATGCGTTTCGGGCCAGTGTCTGTGTGAAATGCTTCACGAGGAGTGTGTGAGTCGGATCACAGCATGGGCTAATGACATCCCCTAGTCTTCCTTCTCGCGAGGCGTTCAACCGGAGGGGAAAAGACATGGTAGCCATCAGCCTGGGGGAAGAGTCCGGAGCGACGAGGAGCACCCGAGTCACCCGCGCGATCGTCACCATCGAGAGGGATGCGGACGGCTTCTACCGGCCCGCCAGCGAGGAGGCGTTGATCGCCCTGGTGAAGAAGGCCCATGCCGAGGGCAAGCAACTGCGGGTCCGGGGCTCGGCGCACTCGGTCGCCGCCGCCATCTACGCGGATCCGCTCGTCACCGGGGACGGCGCGATCGATCCGGCGAGCGCGCCTGCCTCCGACGCCATCCATGTCCTGCTCAACAACTACCGGGGCATGCGGGTGGTGGATGCCGGGCAGCGGCTCGTGGAGGTGGAGGCGGGCGTGAACCTGGGGGTGGATCCGGAGGACCCCAGCGGCACGTCCACCCAGGAGAACAGCCTGCTCTTCAATCTCTGGCGGCTGGGCTGGACGCTGTCGGACCTGGGCGGCATCACCCACCAGACCGTGAGCGGTTTCTTCTCCACGGGCTCGAGTGGCGGCTCGCTGAGCTGGTCCGTCTATGACGACATCCAGAGCTTGCGGATGATCGACGGACGGGGCGAGGTGTACGAGGTGGATCGGGACCGGACGCCCGAGGACTTCCAGGCCACCGTCACGTCCATGGGTCTCTTGGGAATCATCTCCAAGGTGGTCCTGCGCTGCGTGCCGACGTTCAACATCACTGGCCAGGAGGCCATCACCCGCGTGGCGGACGCGTCGGTGGACTTGTTCGGAGAGGGGAGCCCCGAGCGTCCCTCGCTGGCGCGATTCCTGGAGCGCACGGAGTACGCGCGCCTGGAGTGGTTCCCGCAGCGCAAGGGGGAGCGGCTCGTCGTCTGGCAGGTCCAGCGCATCGAGCCGGAGCCGGGTTTCCGGCCCGTCCGTTATCAGGAGTTCAGCGGCGACCCCGAGCTGTCCCAGGTCTTCGTCTGCTTGTTCTTCACCCTGCTGGGCAATCTGGATGACCTCCGGGCGGCCCGCTCCAAGCTGGAGCCCATCTTCGAGCAGGTGGACGAGGAGCTCATCCAACGCCTCGCGTGCCTGGGCCGGGTGGGCCAGCCCCTGGTCGAGGCCCTCACCCTGGCGTCGGAGGGGGCCCTGGACGCGGCCATCGAGGTGCTCGCGCTCGCGGCCCCACTGCTGCGCAAGGAATTGCCGAACCTCATGGGAATGGCGCTCGACACGTTCCTGCCGCTGGACTCGCGCAAGAAGGGTCGGGACAAGGGCGAGCCCCAGTGCTTTCGCGATTGGAGCTGGCGGGGCCTGCCCATGGACAACCAGGTCATCGGCTCGCTGATGCCCACCACGTTCACGGAGCTGTGGATTCCCCTCTCGTACACCCAGCGGGCCATGAAGCTGTTGAAGGACTACTTCGACGAGCCGGCCTCGGCCCGGGAGGCCCTGCGGCGCACGGGCACGTATGCCATCGAACTCTACGGCGCTCCTCCCAATCCGGCGTGGATGAGCATGTCCTACAGTGATGGAAAGGACGTGTGGCGCGACGGCGTGCTGCGCATCGACTTCTATTGGTTCCAGGGGAACGCGGGCGATCCGGCCGAGGTCTTCTATCCCCAGTTCTGGAAGCTGTTCCGGGACAATGGCATCCCCTTCCGTCTGCACTGGGGCAAGGGCCAGCCCGTGGGGAGTCAGGAGGAACTGGCGGACTGGGCCGCCTTCTTCCGCGGCCAGTACGCCCGGTGGGATGACTTCCTCGAGCGCCGGCGGAAGCTGGATCCGAACAACATCTTCCTCACCCGTTACTGGCGCCAGCGCTTCGATCTGTCGCACCTGCCCGCGCCCCAGCCGCGCGAGGACGTCGGGACGCCGCTCATCATGATCATCCGTGGGTGCTCACCGCGAGCCGCTTCCAATCGCTGCTGCGCTTCGCGGTGAACGTCAACCTCGTCTTCTTCGCGTTCGAGACCGCCCTGCTGCTGCGGTCCCGCGCGAGCTGAGGGCGGGGCCTACGCCACCCACCCCTTGCCGCGTTGCGTAGAGGACACTCGGCGGGGCCAAGGCACGCCGGCTAGTCGTCCGCTGGCTTGGGTGCTCCCTTGGCGGCCGTCTTTTTCCGGCTTCCCCCGGAAACCGCGCGCACCAGGCGTGCCTTGCGGCCAGAGGTGAGGGTGGGGGCGTCGCCCTCCTGGGGGAGGGGGCCGGCGTTGGGCGTGCCCTCGACGGGCTTGGTGGGACGGGGCTTGATGCGGCGCGGGGGCAGCAGGTCCGGCTCGCCGGGTACCTTCTGGGCGAGGAAGATGGCGGCATCCAGCTTGGTGAAGTTGCGCGTGCGGTACCAGGTGAGCGCGGACTCGTTGTTCTCCGCGACTTCCAGCACCAGGTGGGTGCACCCCCGGGTGCGCGCCAGGTGCTGGAGCTGCTCGAGGATGAAGCTGCCCACGCCCCGGCCCTGGTAGTCCGGGTGCACGGCGAGCTCCTCGACGAAGAGCGGCCGCATGCCCCGCTTCTCGAACCAGCGCGGGTTGACCCAGTTGTCGTCCCCCGAGGCCTCGAAGGCGCACTCGGAGTAACCCACGATCTCCCCCTGCACCTCGTAGACGAGCTGTTCGATCCACTCGGAGGAGTACACCTCGAGGAAGCGGCGCTTGGAGCGGGGCCGTTGGTATTCCACTGTCTCCCGGTTGACGTCCCGGAAGACGAGCTTGAGGAACTCCCAGGCCCGGTTGAGGTCGCGGCGGTGGATGCGGCGCACGCGGACTTCCAGGGGCCCCTTGTGGGAGGGAGCGGGCGATTTCGTCTCGGCCATGATCCACGTCCTAGCCGACTCGTCGTGGCGATGCGCGAACAACCGTATGAGAGGGCAGGCGAGGGGCGTACGGCCGTTCGGGGAGGGGGCTTTTCCGGGCGTGGGCATCCGCTATCCTTGAGGACGCGGCCACCCTGGCCCGCCAAGAAAGGGGTCTCATGCCCAGGCGTCGTACGCCCCCGGTTCGGAGCGTCCGTCCGGACTCCATGTCGAGCACGAGGGTGAACGGATGACGTTCAAGCAGAAGGCTTCCATCCTGCCCATGGTGGCCACGCTCTTCCTCCTGCTCATCCTGGCGATCGTCTTGTTGGTGGGACGGGACGTGTACCGGCTGAACGCGCGCATCATCCATGGCTACTCGCCCGCGATCGCCTCGATGCGGCAGTTCGACTCGCTGGCGTCGCTGTTGCGCTGGCACCTGCGCGACCAGTCCCCCGAGGGAGACGCGGCGCGCCGGGCGGCGATGCTGCAACTGGCGGGGGAGTTCGAGCGGGAGCTGACGCGCGTGCAGGACAATCCGGTGATGGAGCCGGGGCGGTTGCGGATGATGCGCGAGGCCTTCGAGGCGTTCTGGATGGTGTCCCAGCGCGCCGGGCCCGGGGACATGGAGCTGGTGATGGAGCGCCACGCGGCGCTGCTCCAGGTGCTGCGCGGCGCGGGGGATTGGGCCCAGGCGGGGCTGGAGCGCTCGCTGGAGGAGGTGGCCCTGCTGCACCGCTGGCGTCAGGGCTGGGTGCTCAGTCTGGGGCTGCTGTGCGTGCTGGTGTTGGGGGGGCTGTCGGTCTGGCTGGCGCGCGGGGTGGTGGGGCCGCTCACGCGCCTGACGGCGGTGACCACGCGCATCGCGACCGAGGGAGACCTGTCCCAGCGCATCGACGTGGACTCGCGGGACGAGCTCGGCGAGCTGGCGCGGGGCATCGAGGCGCTGGTGATGCGGCTGCGCACGGTGCCGGTGACGCTGCGGGGCACGGTGGACGAGCTGACGTGGGCGGCCGGGCGGCTCACCGAGGCGAGCCAGCGACAGGTGACGTTCCTGGGCCACCTGTCCAACTCCCTGGCCGAGGTGGAGGGGATGACGCAGCAGATCGCCCAGACGGCGAGCCAGGCGGCGGGGCGGGCCGAGGTGGTGCTGAAGGTGGCGGGGCAGGCGGATCAGTTCAGCGCCCTGGGGCGGGGCTCCATCGAGACCAGCGCGCGGGGGTTGCAGCAGTTGAGCACGCGCGTGGAGGAGATGATGCGCAGCGTGGCGAACCTGTCGGAGCAGGCGGCGCGCGCGGGGGAGATCATCGGCAGTGTGCGCGACCTGGCGGACCAGTCGAACGTGCTGGCGCTCAACGCCTCCATCGAGGCGGCGCGCGCGGGCGAGGAGGGGCGGGGCTTCGCGGTGGTGGCGCGCGAGATGCGAGCGTTGAGTGGCCAGTCGCTGCAGAGCACCCAGCGCATCGGGAAGATCCTGCTGGAGATCAACCAGGCCATCCGCAACGCGGTGTCGATCGCGGAGCAGGACAGCCAGCAGGTGGAGGCGGGCATCTCCCAGGTGATGACGTCGGCGGACCGGCTGAAGGAAATCACCACGGTGGTGAACGAGAGCGGCAAGGCGGCCCGGCAGATCGTCGCATCGGTGAAGCAGCAGAACGTGGGCATCGAGCAGCTCCACCAGGTGATCGCCACGTTGACGGACCGGATGAGCGCGGTGTCCGAGTCGACGCGGGACGCGGAAGCGGCGGTGGGCCAGGTGAACCAGTCCCTGGACAAGCTCAAGCAGGTGGCGGCCCGCTTCCACGACTGAGCGGGCCTTCAGATCGAGGCGAGATCCTCCACGATGTCACGAAGGTAGCGGTTGGACTCGAAGACGACGCTCCGGAGCGATTCTTCCTGGGCGATGTGTTGGAGATATTTTGGACCGTCGATGGCCTTGGCGTAGCCACGGGTCCTGGTCCGGGTCCGACTGAAACGTTCCTTGACGATTTCGGCCGCGTCCCGTCTGGCGCAGACATCGGGGATGGACTCCCCGAGCCCGAGCCGATCGGTGACGGGGAGGATGAGGGTCTCTTGCTCCCACACGAGGACATGGGGATGGAAGCCATCACGAATGGTGGCCCATTGCTCCTCGGGTTTGCCTCCCCGCGCGAGGGTTCTCATGCTCGCCTGGATGGTGGTGATGAACGGAGGGAGGGAGTGGTCGTACGGCTCGCGAGGTGCTTGAACGCCGAGCTGGGGCAGGTTCCAGGCATTGCGCGCGTCAATCACATAGAACACGTGGTCGATTCGCGGTTTGTAATGGAACCGGAACATCTCGTACTTGCGGCGCTGGTCGAGCAACTGGGTGTTGCCGTTGACGGTGGAGCGCTGGAGCGGGAAATGCAGGGGTGGCTTTCCCTGGGACCGACGTCGATGTTGCGCTTCGGCTCGGAGGACGGCTTCCAAGCCACCACCGGTTTTATCCTCGGTGATGATGTGGACGCTCGTCATGGGGTGGAGTCCCACCCTTCGAGTTCGCGACGCATCTCCCGGAGACTGAAGCTCTTGAGCCACTCGCGGAGTTGATCCGCCTCGGGACGAACGAGGCGTGCTTCCTGCTCCTCTCGTCTGGCCACCACGACGCACTCCGGTGCATCGTCCAGGAGCCCGATGAGCGCATCGGATTGGGTGGTGAGCAGGATGGGGTGTCGCTCGGACAGGGAGCGCGCCGCGCCCATCAGGCGCATGAGCGCGTCGGGGTGCAGATGGGCCTCGGGTTCATCCAGGGCGATGAGCGCGCTGCCCGGCTGGAAGAGCGCACACAGACTGGCCAGGAAGTGGAGCGTTCCATCGGACAATTCCGAGGCATCGAATTGCCCGCCATTCACCTCGTCCCAGAAGAGCTGGACGGTTCCCCGGCCCACGGCGGGAAGACGCAGATCCTTCAGCGAGGGAAAGGCGAGGCGGACGATGTTCACGAAGTCCTGCCAGTCCTCGGGTCGTTCCTCACGCAGGGCGAAGAGGGCCGCGGGGAGGTTGTTGCCCGTGCGTTCCAGACGTGCGCCGGGCTCGAGCCTCACGGGCCGGCGCATGGGGACCGATTCCGGATCCGCCCAGGATGCGCCCGTGCGGAAATAGGGGTACACGGCGATGGCCGCGAGTGCGGCCCGCGCCTGCTGCACCAGCGGATTGCGGATGCCTCCCAACTGGGAGATCAGCGCCTCACGCTCGTTGGACACGGGTACTGCCGTCCCCGAGAGCTTCGCCTGGGTGGCCACCCGGGAGAGAACGGGCACCCACGCGCCCTGGACGTACTCGGCGAGTTCTTCCTGCTCCACGGCGAAGTCATAGGAGCCCACCGCACCGAGCTGGAGCCGGAATCGCAACGCATGGCCTGTTGCGGTTCGCAGCTCCGCTTCCAGGAGGAGGGGCGCCATGGCTCCTCGTGATTGGAGGGCGCGGATGCCACTTCGGCGCTGGACCAGCCCGGTGGCGAGCTCCCCGCGCGCGGCCTCCGAGAGCAATTGGAGCGCATCGAGCAGGGAACTCTTGCCACTCTGGTTGGGTCCGACAATGACCGAGAGGGGCGGGTCGAAGCGGAGTTCCGCCGAACGCAGCAGGCGAAAGGACTGGACCCGGAACGCGGTGAGCCGGGTGTCCTCGGCAATCTCCGGACCGATGTCCGGGGCTGGAGTTCCGAGGATACTGACGATCTGGGCGCCGTGTTGGTGTTGGACTTCCGCTCGCAGGGATATCGCGGGTGCGCCCGAGAGGTAGAGATTGATGAAGAGGGGTCTCTTGTCTTTGAACTCGAAGACGGATGTGTAGGTGCATGTCCCCGAAGTGGATTCGGGACCAGACAGCCACCGGAGTGTCTTGGAGTCGAGCCGCTGATCCTGCTGCGTTCCCTCGATGTTGAGAATGAAGCGAGACGTATCCAGGCCAGGGAGTCCCTCGACCTCGACGCGCAGTCGTGATGCTTCGCTTTGGGCTGTCATCGAGAGCACCGGCCATGGTGCACAGAGCGCGAGCACCGCATGTTCGCTCTTCTCGCTGTTGAGCCCCGTGAACGCTCGAATCAGTCGGTGGAGAGAGGCATAGGCATATTCCGACTCGACGGCGATCTCCCTGTCCACATTCTTGGTGGCGGGACCCAGCAATTGTTTGATCGCTGCTCCGCGTCCCTCGGTGTATGTGCCCAGGCCAAACTCCCTCCGCGAGGAATCCGTGTCCCACCAGGCGACGGACTGGCTCGAGACCGTCAAGTGGATGGGTGTGGAGAGGCGGGGTTGTTCGCTGAAAGGTTGTTCGATTGTCCCGGAGTCAATGCTCGCGAGGAGGGTTCCGAGGTCCTTCATGGAGCCGAGCCATTGGCGCGCGGAGACGAGACTCGTGTCCAGTGGATCCAATACAGGCGGTGTTGCCGCCTTGCGGACGAGGACCGCGCTGAGCGCGATGACCATCATGGGCGCCGCCTGGCTCCAGACCACCCCCAGGCGGATACCGTCGTATCCCGAGGCTTGCGCCAGTTGCTCGGCGTCATCGCGGAATTGCTGAAGGTTCGCGTTCACGGGGAGCGCACCCTAACATGGCACCTCACGCGCTCGTCCCCGTTTTGCCCCGCCTGCGCGTCCCCCATGACCGCGACCGGTGGGGGGCCTCGACGGCTGGCACCCCTCCCGGTCATCGCTTCCGGCCGCTCCTGAGACCCGAGCGGCTCAGCGCTTGAAGATGCCCTTGAGCTTGTCCTTCGCCGCCTGCTCGGCCTTCTTGCGCGCGGCCTCCGCTTCCTGGCGGGCCTTCTCCTCCAGCTCCTGCTTGCGCTTCTCCGCCTCGGCGCGCGCGGCCTCCTTCGCCGCGTCCGTACCGCCGGTGATGATCTGGCCCACCTGCTTGCCCTTGTCTCCGAGCAGGCCCGTGGCCGCGCCCGCCGCCGCCAGCTTCGCCAGGGTCGTGACGGCCGGCATCACGTCCAGCCCCGTCACCTCGGGGCTCCACGCCTTGCCCGTGAGCTTCATCGCCACCGGCAGGGCCTCGGGGGGGGTCACCTTGCCGAGCGTCAGCTTCTGCACCAGCGGTGGCTGGAGGTTCACCGAGCCCGCCAGGTCCAGCGTGCCATCCAGCCGGATGCCGCCATCGAAGCTCATCGCCGCCTCCGGCCTGGTCCAGGTGATGGGCTTGGACAGCTGCGCCACGCCGTTGGCGATCTTCACGCCGAAGGGCAGTTGCTCGGCCAATTGGGTCACGCCCTCGCTGCTCAGCGCCTTGCCCGCGAAGGGCAGCGCCTTGACGAGCGGGCCGGATACCACCGCGGGCAGGTCCGCGCCGAAGAACACGCCGCCCGCGAGGTTGCCCTCGATGGCGCCCGCGAGCCGCTCCTTGAGGCTCTCGGACTCGTAGCCCACGCCCTGCAGGTTCATCTGGCCGTTGAACCTGCCGCCCAGCACCTTCTTGGGCACGCGCGAGGAGAGTGCCTCCGCCATGTCCATGTCCTTCACTTCCGCCTTCAGATCGAAGGGCCGCTGCGCCGCCGCGGGCCCCAGCCGCACCGAGCTGCCGCTCGCCGAGACCGTGCCGCCGTACACCCCCGTGGTGAAGCGCTCCACGGTGATGAGGTCATCCACCATCTTCACGTCCACGAACATGTTGGAGAAGTCCATGTCGCTCATCCGCAGCGCGCCAATCTCCAGGTGCACGTCGCCGCGCATGCCCTTGAAGCGCTGGGGATCCGACGGGGGCTCCTCGGTTGGCTTCTTGTCCTCGCCCTCGGCGGCCGGCTCGTCCTCCACCATCAGCTCGTCCGCGTTGAGGCGCGGGCTCTTCATGGACAGGGCGAATGTCGTCGTCTGCTTCGCGCCCTCCCCCGCCAGCGCCACCGACGCCGTGCCCGACATGGTGGCGTCGAGTAGCGCCACGTGCAGCCGGCTCAGGTCCACCTTGAGGGGCGACTTGCCGCTCTCGGGCTGGTAGGTGCCCGCGGTGTCCACGGTGAAGGTCTGCCCCGGGCGCTTGTTGAGCAGGCCGCCCGGACGCATGTCCACGCCCCCGAGGTCCGTCTTCGCCTCGAAGCGCAGCGCGCCCCCGCTGGCCGCGGCGCCCGTCACCCGGGCCGTCAGCCGCATGGGGCCGCCCTTCTCCTTGGAGAGCTGCTCGGGGATGCGCAGCCGCACCGGCGTCAGGTCCACGTCCACGTTCAGCGCCTGCTCCTGCTGCGTCCCTTCCGCCTTCACCACCAGGCCCACGGGGCCCGCCACCTGGTTGGCCAGTGACTTGCGCAGCGGCGGGTAGTACTCGGCGAGCAGCTCGGGATCGAGGTTCTCTCCCACCAGCTCGAAGTCCTTCATGGACGGCGTCTCCGAGAGCAGTCCCTTCACCTCGCCCTTGCCGGTGAGGCGCGCCGGGCCGAGCTCCAGGAGCAGCTTCTTGAGCGACAGATCTCCCGCCTTCATGTCGCCCGACACGTCGGTGTCCACCACCACGTCGAGCGCCTTGCCGCCCTCGGCGCCCGCGAAGCGCAGGCCCCGGGCCTGGAGTCCGCCCTGGAGCGACGTGGGGCCGTTGCCCCCGGGCACCGCCGCGCCCAGCTCCGCCTTCCAGTCCGCGCGCAACGAGCCCGCCTGGAGTCCTACCTCGGGGCCGAGGAAGGGCCCCAGCGGCGTGAGATCGATGGGCTCGGACTGGATGATCAGCCGCTCGGGCACGGGGATGAGCGAAGCGGGCAGCGGCGCCGCGTTCAGGGTGACGTGGAAGTTCTGCTTGTCGGCGAGCACCGCGGCGTGGAGCACCACCTCCAGGGGCTGGCCCGCGCGCAGGTCCTTCACCTCCACGTCGAGGTCGTTGATGGCCAGCTCGCGCGGCTGCTCGCCCGTGCGGTCGATGAGGCGCAGGGTGGCGTCGGTGATCGCCGCCCGGTCCACCCGCACGCCGGACAGGTCCGTTGGCGTGTCGTCGGTGGGGGCGGGCTCCTCGGCCGGGGGCTGCTCGGCGAGCTTGTCCTGCACGCGCGAGACGTTGGTGGTGCCGTCCGGCAGGCGCACGTAATTGAGGGTGAGACCGGACACCTCGGCGTTCTTCACCTGGATGTCCTTGCCCCCCGAGGTGATGGCGGGCCAGAGCGCCACCGCCACCTCCAGGCGCTTCATCTCCACGAGCGGCACCGGCTCGCCCTCGGCGGCGCCCACCACGACGTTCTCCACCTCGGCGCCCACGGAGGGCAGCAGGCGGGTGGACACGTCCCCAATCTCGATGGGCCGGCCGAGCTGCTTCGCGTAGGTGGCGGCCTCGGCGCGGGCGCGCTCGAGCAGGAAGGCGTCGAGCCGCCACAGGGCGATGGCTCCGGCCACGACGAACAACAGGACGACGCCGCCCAGGATGTAGGGCCAGCGCTTCTTCTTCGGCGGTTGTTGCGACATCACTCGGTTCCTCCTCCCGCGAGCGGGAATCGGGGGGATGCTCGAAGCTCCAGCGGGCGAGCAGGGGACGCCTTAGCCCAGGAGGGCCGCGCCCGCACGTGTCGCATGCACGGAGACGGGGCCGGGAACGGGGAAGATGACATACACCCCAGGACGCGCCCGGCCCGGAAACATGCATGAACACGGCCGGGGGCCCCGCCCGCCCGGCTGTCCAGTGGACGGGACAGTCGGAGCGAGGGGACTTCCCCTCGGGAACCATTCACCCCACCTTGAAGGCGGGTGGATGTGTGCAGCCCGCGAGGCGGACATGGCCAACAAGCGCAAGGAAGCAAAGGCAGAGTCGGCGCCCCAGCGCCCGGCGGTCAAGCGTCGGCGTCAGGCACCCGCGGGGCGCATCGCCCGGCGTCGAGACCCGGTGGACACCCCGGCGCCCCCCCTGGCCCTGGACGAGCACTCGGTGCAGGTGCGCGAGCAGATCGAAGCGGCGCTCTTCGAGGCCCTGCGCATGCGCGAGGACATCGAGCAGCGCATCGAGCTGGGACTGCACGAGGACCAGCCCCGCCGTGTCCTTCCGGCCCGGACGGGTGTCGTGTCCTCGACGAGAGCGGGGAGCCCGGGACGCGCCCGGGCCCAGAAGTAGACACTCAGGGAGCGCCCAGGCCCAGGCGGATCTGCTGGAGCGCGGCCTCGAGCTGAGCGGTGTAGTCCTCGCCCGAGTCGTCGTCGATGAAGCGATGGCCGGGCACCCGGAAGTACGAGGAGCGGGTGTAGGCGTCCTGGAGGAAGCGGAGCTGCTGCTCGGGGTCCAGCTCCCGCCAGCTCCGGCCCTGCCGGAGGGCCTGGCGCCAGTGGGCCTTCTTCGCGAACCAGCGCCCGCCCAACGTCTGGCAGGTGTAGTCGGTTCCTCCATGCTGGTACTGCCAGACCCGGGTGAGTTCGCGCACCAGCAGGTGGAGGGGCCGCTGCACCCCGCCCGTGGACGGGAGGGGCTCCCCCGAGGGCACATACAGGGTGTAGCCGAGGACGAAGGGGCGGCGCGGGAGCGCGAGCAGGCCCAGGCGCCCGGTCTTGATGCACACCCGCTCGTAGTCGATGCTGCCGCCGAACACCTTGCGCAGCTCCATGAGTTGCCGCGCGCCGAGGGGACAGCCCGGCGTCTCGAGGCCGAGCTTCGTCTGCACGCCGCTCACCAGCCGTCCGCCCACGCTCAGCGGGGCATCGAGCGCGAGTCGTATCAGGCTCGCGATGCCCTGCCTCAACCGCGCGCCGCCCAGGAGGAGGTGGCCCCGGGCGAGGGCACCCAGTCCGAGCCCGAAGCAGCGCAGGGCCTCGCCGGAGTTCTTCAGGGCGCCGATGCCCGCGCTCACCAATCCCTGTCGTAGCAGGGCGCCGAGCCCCTCGCCGGGCAAGGTGGGGCGGCGCGTGGCGCGGTGAGGTGGGGCGAGGTGTTGCCGGGAGGAATCACCCCGGGCGGCTACCGGGGAATCGGTGGGGGTTTCGGGGCGGGGGACGAGGGAGAGACGGGGAGCGGGGCGGGCACGCATGGCACCTCCAGGGAAGCGAGCAACCCAGGCCCCGTACGATTGCCCTCCCGGTCACGGGTGGACACCCGCCCCGGGGTTCGGGATGCGTGCCCACCCGTCAACAGCCGCCCTCTCAGGGTTGCGCTATGGGGCGCTAATCCTCTGGGTCATCCACGTAATCAAGTGCGATTTCGGCCTGTTCCCGGTAGAGGGGTACGACCTCAACAGCCAACACTGCTTCCAGCATCTCTTTCGCTCCGGCCACATCTCCTGCTTTCTTGCGGCGGGCGGAATCAACGAGCGCCCGGGATAGCCGCCGACTTCCCTCGAAAATCCGGCGACGCATCTCTCGTATGAGTGTTTCCGCTCCGGAGGAGGTGCGCAATGCGCGTTCCGCGTCGTCATGGCTGATAGCGACATCCCGCGCCACTCGCCGACAGAGATCGTGCACTTCGGCGTTTGGTTCTATCCCCTCGTTCCGCTCGAGCCTGGCATACAACCCAAGAACCTTGTCCCAATCGTGGGGCTCATCCATTCCTGCCTCACCTCGTTTTCTGCCAGCACATCTGAAAGGGCCATTGGTGCTGTCCCTCGCACCACCGGAAGCAGTCATAGCAGTTACCGACCCAGCGCGGTTTCTTCTGATCTCTGCACTGAACGAAGAGGTCTCGGCAGTGCTCCCGCCATCCCTCGTCTGGGTCATCCGCCTCTTCTCCCGCTCCCTCCTCTGCCCCTCGTCGTAGAGCGTTCTCGACCACTACCCCGACCCCTATCACCACCCCGGCCCCTATCGCTTCCTCTATGTCCGCGGCAGTGGCACCGCACGCTCCTGCCGGATCGTATGGATGCTTTTGAATGCAGCAGGTCATGGTGTTGTTTCCACAGTCGCTCAGGCCCACAGCGGCAGTACCAGTTGAGCAACCCAATACGAGCACGCTCCACATCACAGCCATTCCGAGAACGATGGCCTCTTGTTGGCGCGCACCGTAAATGACGCGAGCGGTGGACTCGCTGGAAGTGGTCGTGTCGAACATAAAAAATCCGTGCCGCGTCAATCGCCGATGCGGATTGGTGTGATGCAGAGGTGGTGCTGTGTCAACGTGCCATGTTCTTGATTTGGCCGTGACAGGGTCGGCCATCACAAAGGGAAGCCCGGATTGATGCTTTTCGCCATGCATCAATCCGGGACAGGTCCCCTAAACGACTGGGGATGTACTTTCTCTCCCCCTTCCATGGAGAAAGGGGGAGGCGGGGTGACGCGGTTCAGAAGGCGGTGCCGTTGGCGCGCTTGCCCGGGGAGGAGGAGGTGCTGGCCACGCTCGTGTGCAGCGAGTACGAGGTGCCGGTGACGTCCGGGTTGCGGTTGAAGGACACGCCATCCGTGCCGGAGAGCGAGGAGGCGTAGGTGACGGTGTCCGCGGTCGTGCCCGCCGAGTTCTTGAGCGTCACGGTGTCGCCGCTGTTGCTCAGGTTGAGCTGGGCGGTGGAGGCGCCCACGGCGTTGGTGACGCCCGAGGGGATGCCCGCGGCGGCGCCGAACACGACGATGGCCTTGCCCGCGGCGAGGCTCGTGCCGCTGGCGAAGGTGTGGCGCGTACCGGTGGCATCCGAGAGCGTCCAGCCGGAGAGGTCCGCGGCGGCGGTGCCGGTGTTGACCAGCTCGATGAACTCGCCGTTCACGTCCGAGCCGGCCTCGTTGGCGAGCACCTCGTTGATGATGACCTTGGCGGAGCCGCCGCCACCGGACGAGGTGAGGGTGAAGGCCGCGTCGCTCGAGTCGGTGAGGGCGGAGTTGGAGGCATCGCTCACGCGCACGCGGGCGGTGGTGGTGGCGGTGGTGGGCACCGTCCAGGAGTAGCTGCCCGCGGAGGCCGGGGTGCTGGAAGTGAGGGTCGTCCAGGTGGAGCCGTTGAGCGTGTACTCCAGCTTCACGTTCGTCACGCCCGAGGCGGACCAGGAGATGGCGTACGTGCTGCCCGTCGTCCAGCTCTCACCGCCATTGGGCGAGAGCACGGTGATGCCCGCGGTGGTGGTGTCCGAGGGGACGAGGAAGTCCTTGATGATGGCCATGTGCTGCATGTTGGTGGCGCCGCTGTCCGTGCTCTGCGCTGGGGAGATGTCCGACAGGGGCGAGTACACGCGCGTGTCCACCACGAGGCCCGCGCTGAAGGAGCTGGAGCCGATGACGGTGGACGTCTGGTAGGTGCGCAGGGCGCTGTTCACCAGCACATGGTCATACGGCTTGGCGCGGCTGGCGTTGGTGTTGACGTTGCCATTCTTGTCCGCCGGGTAGGGGCTCGCGGTGGAGACCACGGAGGAGAAGGTGGAGAAGAGCGCCTCGCTCCGGGAGTCGGAGTTGAAGTCGCCGCCGATGGCGAGGAAGTCCCCCGTGGGCACGTTGGCCTTGATGAAGTTGACGAGGTTGGTCGCCTCGGTGTTGCGCACGGTGCTGCTCGAGGTGAGCAGGTGCACGCTCACCACCCAGAGATCCTTGGGGCCGGGGATGTCGATGCGCGCCCAGGCGAAGTCGCGGTTGTCCACCTGGTTGTCGTCCCACTCGCCCGAGGCGATGATGGGGTAGCGGCTGATGACGCCGTTGGGGATCTGCGCGCCGGCTTCGCGGTAGTAATAGAAGCTCGAGCCGAAGGCGGAGTTGACGAAGGAGCGGATGGACGTGGCGGAGTTGTCGCCGTAGTTGAACTCCTGGATCATCACCACGTCGGGCCTGGTGCCCTGGAAGATGCGGATGCCTTCGCCCGGGTCATAGCTCTGGTTGTTGCCGCTGGAGATGTTGGCGGCCATCAACCGCACCCGGGTGGTGCCGGCCAGCTCCGCCTCCTGGATGCTCGTGGCGCCCTCCTGCGCTTCCTCCTGGGGTGTGGCTCCGCACGCCATCAGGGTGAAAGCCAGGGCGCTGGAGAGCCAACGGCGGTCGAGGGGCGTGTACCAGTGTGAGGTTTTCGTCATGCGCACGAGGGGGATCCTGCTCCGGCGTCCGGATGCGGTGAGGGGAGAACGGAGCGCGAGTCGCTCCGCTCTCAGATTATCGCCGCCTGAGAAGGAACTGTTGCATTACGGTTTATTAACAAGGGGGCTGTAAGCGCCCGGACCCTGAGTGGGGCCACCGTGGTTGGAAGTGCACTGTCGGTGGCGAGGGGTTAGATGCGCGCCTTCCTTCCACGAGGTGTCGCATCCATGCGCGTGCTCTTCTCTTCTCTTTCCGGAACGGGTCACTTCCATCCGCTGGTGCCCACGGCCCGGGCGCTCCAGAAAGCCGGCCACGAAGTGGCCTTCGCCGTCCCCGCGCCGTTCCAGCCGGTGGTGGAGGCCAATGGGTTTGGCTCCTTCGCGGCGGGTGTCGGCTTCGACGCGGTGGTGGGGACGGATCCCCAGGAGATCCAGAAGCGGCAGGAGATGATGATGAGGGCGGATGCCTCCACGCGGCTGGAGATGATGACGCGCATGTTCGTCGACGGCTTCGCGCGCCGGAAGCTGCCGGACCTGATGGCGCTCTGTGAGCGCTGGCGGCCGGAGCTGATCGTCCGCGAGTCCATGGATCTCGCGGGGGCCCTGGTGGGCGAGAAGCTGGGGATTCCGCACGCCTCCATCCAGGTGGGAGGCGGTTTGATTGGCGGTGCCGATCAGCCGCTCTTCGTCCAACGCATGGAGGCGGTGCGCGTGGAGTTCGGCCTGAAGCCGGATCCGGAGCTGCGCGAGCCCTTCCGCCACCTGCACCTGTCGTTCATGCCCGGTTCCTACTTCGAGAACCGGCTGCCACCGACGACGCGCTACCTGAAGCTGGAGGTGTTCGACCAGTCGGGTTCCGAGGGGCTGCCCGAGTGGGTGTCCAGGCTGGGTGGGAAGCCGGTGGTGTACGCGACGCTGGGCACGGCGTTCAACAAGCTGGTCCACCTGCTGGGCACCATCGCCGAGGGACTCCGGGAGGAAACGGTGGAGCTCATCATCACGGTGGGGAGGGATTTGGATCCGGCGGTGCTCGGGCCGCAGCCGGCGCACGTGCACGTGGAGCGCTACATTCCCCAGTCGCTCCTGTTGCCGCGGTGTGACCTGGCCATCATGCACGGGGGCTACAACAGCGTGATGAGCGCGCTGTACGCGGGGCTGCCGGGCATCATCATGCCGATCGCGGCGGATCAACCGCTCAACGCCCAGGCGTGCGAACGGATCGGCATCGCGCGGGTGGTGATGCCGGACACGCTCACGCCGCAGCTCATCCGCCAGCAGGTGCGGGAGATGCTCGCGGACGGCACGTACCGCGAGCGTGCGCGGCGCTTGCAGTCCGAGGCCCTGGCCTTGCCGGGGCTGGAGCATGGCGTGGCCTTGTTGGAGCGGCTGGCTCGGGAGAAGACCTTGCCCGCTGGCAGCTGAAGTCTGCTCAAGCCTGCGCGTTGAAGATGGCGACGGCGCGCGTGAAGCCCGCCGAGCCATTCTTGATCTTGTAGGGGAAGCAGGCGACCGTGTAGCCGAAGGGTGGCAGTTGGTCGAGGTTCGTGAGCTTCTCCATCTGGCCGTAGCCGATGTCGCGGCCGGCCTTGTGGCCTTCCCAGATGATGGACGCGTCGCCCGTCTTCGCGAACCGCTCCCGCGTGTACTTGAACGGTGCGTCCCAGCTCCAGGCGTCCGTGCCCACCACGCGC
The DNA here is from genome assembly GCF_002305875.1 of Cystobacter fuscus. NCBI lineage: Bacteria > Pseudomonadati > Myxococcota > Myxococcia > Myxococcales > Archangiaceae > Cystobacter > Cystobacter fuscus. Next base: position 335,637 of record NZ_CP022098.1, read on the forward strand.
ACTCCTCGCTCCAGCAGGTAGAGGGTCGCCTCGCGGCCCATGCCGCATCCGGCCTCCAGATAGCCGGGCTTGCCGTAGAGCACCGCCGCGGAGGTGTTCACGAGCACGATGTCCAGGGGCCGGAGCGTGTGGCCGATGCGCTCGAGCTCCGCCTCGACCTCCGCGGCCGTGACCACATGCCCGTTGGGCTTGTCGCGGAAGTCCAGCTTCACGCCCGGACGGAAGCACCAGTCGAGTGGCAGCGCCTCGATGCCGTAGGCCGGCTTGCCACCATCCGTGGTCGAGGCGTAGTGCCAGGGCGCATCCATGTGCGTGCCATTGTGCGCGATGAGTTTCATCCGCTCGCCCGCCCAGCCCTCTCCCGCCGGCAGGTGCTCGGGGGTGAGGCCCGGGAACATCGTGGCCATCTCCTTCGCGCCCTCCGCATGATCCGAATACTCGATGTGCGGCAGGAGCGTGGGCGGGTCCGTGTACTCACTGTTCTCGAGCGTGACGGAGAGATCGACGAAGCGCAGCCCCTGCGTGTTCATGTCCTGGCCTTTCAAGCGGATGGCTCACGTCCGAGCCCTGTCCGGCCGGGAAGATCGCTCACTTCGAGTGCGAGAGGGAACGCGGTTGTCGCGATACGAAGCATCGGCGGCGCCGATGGGTGGAATCGGTACATCCGACTTCCCGGGCTCCTGGCGGCGGTCTATGCCACTCCGTCATGAAACTGGGAACGCTCAAGAACGGAACCCGGGACGGGATGCTGGTGGTCGTCTCGCGCGACCTGCGCCGGGCGGTGCACGCTCGTTCCATCGTGTCGACGATGCAGGACGCCATCGAGAACTGGGCCCAGGTCGAGCCCGCCCTGCGAGCGCTCTATGACGCGCTGAACGCGGGGAGCGCGCCCAAGGCGTTCGACTTCGACCCGGCGGCCGCGGCGGCTCCCCTGCCTCGGGCCTACCAGTGGTGCGACGGCTCGGCCTTCCTGAACCATGGCCGGCTCATGGAGAAGGCTTTCGGCATTCCCCCTGTCCCCGACTTCGAGACCGTCCCCTTGATGTACCAGGGCGCCTCGGATGACTTCCTCGGGCCCCGGGACGATGTCCCACTTCCGAGCGAGGCTCACGGCATCGACTTCGAGGGCGAGTTCGCCATCATGGTGGACGACGTGCCCATGGGCTGCACGGCCGAACAGGCTCCGGGTCACATCAAGCTGTTGCTCCAGGTGAATGACGTCAGCCTCCGCGTCTTCACCCCCATCGAGATGAAGAAGGGCTTCGGCTTCCTCCAGGCCAAGCCCTCGTCCAGCTTCGCGCCCGTCGCCGTGACTCCCGATGAACTCGGCGGTGCCTGGACGGATGGACGCGTGCACCTGCCGTTGCGCGTGCGCTGGAACGGCGCGTGGTTCGGGCACCCGAACGGTGGGGAGATGAACTTCAGCTTCCACCAGCTCATCGCGCATGCGGCGGCGACGCGCCGGTTGGGAGCGGGGACGGTGATTGGCTCGGGGACGGTTTCCAACGCCGATTCCAGCGTGGGCTCCGCCTGCATCGCCGAGCGCCGGGCCCTGGAGATGATCGCGCACGGCAAGCCGGTCTCCGGCTTCATGCGTTTCGGGGACACCGTGCACATGGAGGTCCTCGACGCCAATGGCCACAGTGTCTTTGGCGCGATCGACCAGAAGATGGTCTCCGCTACGCCTACGCCTTGAGCCGGCGGGGCTCAGGTGCCCGGGTTGGGGCTCTGCCCGGCCACACATGTCTGGAATAGCTCGCGCATCCAGCGCACCCCGGGGTCGTCCTCGAAGTAGCGGCTCCACTGGAGCATCTCGACCAGGGGTGGGAATTCGATGGGCAGTGGCAGGAGGCGCAGTGGCAGCAGCCGCGCATAGAGCCGGGCCAGGCGGGAATGCATCGTCGCGACCAGGTCCGTGCCGACGAGCAGGTGGGGCACGGTGCAGAAGCTGGGGACGGTCACCTCGATCCGGCGCTCGTGGCCGAACCGCTCCAGGAAGCCCTGTTCGGCGGACGGCGCCTGTTTGCTGAGCGTGACGCCGATATGCCCCAACTCCAGGTACTGCTCGAGTGACAGGGTGTCGCCGAGCCGCGTATTGCCCGTCCAGATGGCGCAGCAGTAGGTCTCCTCGAAGAGGGCTTCCTTGGGATGGAGATCCTGGGTGTGCGTGTCGGGCGTGATGATGAAGTCGAGCTCTCCCCGTTGGAGCGCCTCGCCCATGGCCGTCCCCGGGGCGGTGAGCTCCAGCGAGATTCCCGGCGCCACGCGCTGGAGCCGGCGCACCACGTCCGCGAGCAACACCTCCGTGACGTAATCGGAGGTGACGATCCGGAACGTGCGCCGGGCCGACGCCGGGTCGAAGCTGGGCTTCGCCTCGACCGCTGACTGGATGCGCAACAGGATGTCCCGGACACTCTGCGCGAGGCTCTCCGCCCGGGGTGTCGGAACCATCTGGCGTCCGACCTGCACCAGGAGCTCGTCGCCGAAGAACTCTCGCAGCCTCCCGAGCGCGCCGCTCATGGCGGATTGGCTCATGTGCAACCGGGCCGCCGCCCGAGAGACATTCCGCTCCTCGAGCAGGACGTCGAGCGCCACCAGCAGGTTCAAGTCCAGGTTCTGGAACCTCATGGCGTCATCATGCATCGACGGGATCGATACATCGTATCGGAAAATACGCCTTCCCCGATATCTCGGACATCCCTAAGTAGAACCCAGAATCGCCGCGGAGCCGAGGATCCATGTTTCGATACTTCCCCAAGAACTATGTCTGGAATCTGTCGGTCGACCTCGCGATCGAGATGGGCGCGCGCATCGGGGAGATCGAGGAGATGTGCGCGCCGTTGCTCGCCGCTTCGGAGCAGCCGGATGCCGACGGCACGCGTGCCTTCATGCGGACCTGGGTCGCGATGGGGGACAAGCTGCGCGCGCTGGCGGAGGACGACGAGCGCGCCGGCCGGTTGATCTCCGCGGGCGACAAGTTGCAGCGCGCCTCGGTGTACTACCTCACCGCCGAGCGCATGCAGGGTCATGGCAATCCCGAGCGCGCACCGCTGTACGCCCGCGTGCTCGAGACCTTCGAGAAGGGCACGGCGCTGTCGCATGCCAACTGCGAGCGGGTGGAGATCCCATATGAAGGCAAGCACATCGCGGGCCTCTATGTCCGCGCCGAGGGCGTGAGGGGCCGCCAGCCCATCCTGGTGCAGGTGAACGGCTTGGACAGCACGAAGGAGATGAAATACTTCGTGGGCCTGCCGCGCTGGCTGGCGCAGCGGGGGGTGGCGTCGCTGGTGATCGATCAGCCCGGCACCGGCGAGGCGCTGCGCCTGCATGACATGAAGGCGGTGTACGACAGCGAGCGCTGGGCCAGCAAGGTGGTCGACTGGTTGGAGACCCGGGAAGACATCGATGCGCGGCGCATCGGTCTCGAGGGCGTATCGCTCGGTGGCTACTACTGCCCGCGGGCGGTGGCCTTCGAGCCGCGGTTCGCGATGGGCGTGGTCTGGGGCGCGAACCACGACTGGCGCGACGTGCAGAAGAAGCGGCTGCAGAAGGAAGGCAGCTTCCCGGTGCCTCACTACTGGGAACACGTGCGCTGGGTCTGGGGCGCGAAGGACATGGACGACTTCATGCGCATCGCCGAGAACGTGCACCTCGATGGCGTGCTCGAGCGCATCCGGGTGCCCTTCCTGGTGACTCACGGCGAGAAGGACTCGCAAATCCCTCTCAAGTGGGCCGAGCGCACCTACGAACAACTCATCAACAGCCCGAAGCGTGAACTCAAGGTGTTCACCGCGCGGGAAGGCGGTGTGCAGCACAGCAGTTTCGACAACAGCGCGAATGCTGGCGCCTTCATCGCCGACTGGGTCGCTGAAACCCTGGGCGGTCGCACGGCCTGACCTGTTTCCTCAGCAAGGACTCCCTCATGAACATCATCGGACCCGATGCCCTGGTCTTTGGCGTGGATGACGTGGCCGCCTGTAGCCAGTACCTGCTCGACTACGGCCTGCGCGGCGTGGACGTGAACGAGCAGGGCGGTCGCTTCGAGGCGCTCGATGGCACGTACATCGTCATCAAGCACCACGCGGACTCCACCCTGCCGCCCTCGCTGGGCACCGCCAGCCAGCTGCGCGAGACCGTCTACGGCGTGGCCGATAACGCCACCCTGGACGCGATCGCCGCCGAGCTCGGGCGGGACCGCGAGGTGCGCCGCGATGCTCATGGCCGCCTGCACACGGTGGACGACCTGGGCTTCGCGCTGGCCTTCCAGGTGACGGTGCGGCGGCCGCTGACGCTGGTGGGCGAAACCGTCAATGCTCCGGGCAGTGCCGCGCAGCGCCCGGTGAACGCGCTCGGAGTGGATCCGGCCCGGGAGGTGCGGCCGCGGACCTTGTCTCACGTGGTGTATTTCGTGCCCGACGCCGCCAAGGCCGAGGCCTTCTACGTCAAGCGCCTCGGCTTCATCTGCACGGATCGCTTCACCGGCGTGGGCCCGTTCCTGCGCCCGGCCGGCACGGCCGACCACCACACGCTGTTCATGATCCAGACCCCGCCGCGGATGAAGGGCATCGAGCACTTCACCTTCCACCTCGGTGGCCCGACCGAGGTGATGCTGGCCGGCACCCGCTTCGTGGAGAAGGGCTACCAGTCGTTCTGGGGTCCGGGCAGGCACCGCTTTGGCTCCAATTGGTTCTGGTACTTCAACAGCCCGCTCGGCTGCCATGTGGAGTACGACGCCGACATGGACCAGCACGACGAGCGTTGGACCGCGCGTGAAGTGCCGATGAGCGCGGACGCCTCGCAATTGTTCCTGTTTCAGCACCGGGCCAGGTGGGCACCCGTCGGCCCGCCGCCGGCTGGCGCGCCCGGCAAACACTGACACCTCTGGCCATGGAACGCGGGGTCTTCCTGTGCCGGCTCGACGAGCTGCCCGATGGGCAGTCGCGCGGCTTCGATCCGCTGCGGTCCGGCCAGGACTCCGTGCTGGTGGTGCGTCGGGGACGCGAGCTGTACGCCTGGCGCGATGACTGCCCGCACCAGCCCGGTACGGCCATGGCCTGGCGCAAGGACGCCTACCTCAACCGCGATGGCAGCCGCATCGTCTGCCACGCCCACGGCGCGCGGTTCGACATCGCCACCGGCGTCTGCACGCTGGGGCCCTGCCTGGGGCAGGCGCTGACCCGCGTGCCCGTGCTGCTGGATTCCGACGACCACGTCCATGTCGTGCTCCAGACGCAACAAGCCTGAAGAGCCAAGGAGATAGCCAAGATGGCCCGAGTGAACAAGGTATTGATTGTCGGTGGTGGAGTTGGCGGTTTGTCGTTGGCCTCGGGTCTGCGCAACCGTGGCATCGAGGTCGAGCTCGTGGAGGTCAAGAAGGAGTGGACCGTCTACGGCGTGGGCATCATCCAGCAATGCAATGTCATCCGGGCCATGGCCCAGCTGGGGCTGGTCGACCGCTTCCTCGACGCGGGGTTCGCCTACGAGAATGTGGGGCTCTACTCGGCGGCGGGTGAGCTTCAGCGGATGCTGCCTGGGGTGCGAGCGGCGGGGCCGGAGTACCCGGCCAACCTGGGCATCTCCCGGCTGGCCCTGCACAAGGTGCTCAGCTCCACGGCCGCGGAGCGGGGCACCATGATCCGCCTGGGCCTCACGGTCGAGCATCTCCAGCAGGATCCCGATGGCGTGGACGTCCTGTTCACCGACGGCTCGCGGGGCCGGTACGACCTCGTCGTGGGCGCCGATGGGCTCTTCTCCAAGGTGCGGACCATGATCCTTGGAAAGGAGTTGAAGCCACGCTTCACGGGGCAGGCGGTCTTCCGTCACAACTTCCCGCGCGCGCCCGAGATCGACCATCTGGCGACCTTCTATGGGAGAAATCACAACGCCGGGCTCTGCCCGCTCTCCAGGGACCTGATGTACCTGTTCGTGACGTCCGCGGAGCCTGGCAACCCGTGGATGCCGGAGGACCGGCTCGCGGAGCTCATGAGGGATCGTCTGAAGGAGTTCGGAGGCATCATCGGCCGGCTGCGAGAGCAGATCACCGACCCGAAGCAGGTGGTCTACAAGCCCATGGAGGTCATCTTCGTCCCCGAGCCCTGGTTCCGGGGGAGGGTGGTGCTGATGGGCGATGCGGCCCATGCGACGACGCCACACCTCGGGCAGGGGGCGGGCATGGCCGTGGAGGACGCGGTGGTGCTCTCGGAACTGCTCGCGGAGGATGCATCCGTGGAGGCGCTCCTGTCGCGCTTCATGCAGCGGCGCTACGAGCGCTGCAAGTTCATCGTGGAGAATTCAATCCAGATTGGCGACTGGGAGATGCAGGGCGCGTCCCACGCCGACCGGACCGGGGTGGTGAAGAAGATGATGGAGGTCACGGCCCAGCCCCTCTGAACGGAGCCGCTTCCCTGAGCGTACTGGCGCTTGTCGCCACCGCCGATGTATCTGTGACGGGGAGGTGGAGGGCGCGTCCCGCGCCGACCGGACCGGGATCGGCCCAGCCCCTCTGAACGGAGTCCTGTATGGGTGGCAGCGAGAAGACTGAATTGGAGGCCTCCGACGGTCTTCCCACACCGCGCCGGTATTGGGCGATCGCCGCCATCCTTCTCGCGATCACGATGGCCGTTCTGGATGGGGCGATCGCCAACGTGGCGCTGCCCGCCATCGCGCGGGACCTGAACGCCTCGCCCGCCGCGTCGATCTGGATCGTCAACGCGTACCAGCTCGCCATCGTCGTCTCGCTGCTCCCGTTCTCCTCGCTGGGAGACATCGTGGGCTACCGCCGGGTCTTCCAGGCCGGCCTCCTGGTATTCACGTTGGCCTCGCTGGCCTGTGCGCTGTCGGGCTCCCTCGTGGGCTTGACGCTCGCACGAGTCCTCCAGGGCTTCGGCGCGGCCGCGCTCATGAGTGTCAATGCCGCCCTCATCCGCTTCACCTACCCGAATCGGCTGCTGGGCCGGGCCATTGGCATCAACGCCCTGGTGGTCGCGGTCTCCTCCGCGATGGGACCGACGCTCGCCTCGGTCATCCTGTCGGTCTCGGGGTGGCCCTGGCTCTTCGCCATCAACCTGCCGACGGGTATCGTCGCGCTGCTCATCGCGTACCGGAGCCTGCCGCACACCCGTCGTTCGGGTCTCCCCTTCGATCTGACGAGCGCGCTGCTCAATGCCCTGACGTTCGGGCTGCTGCTCATTGGCTTCGAGACCCTGACGACCGGTGCGCTACCCGCCGCCCTCCTGCTCGCCGGAGGCCTCGCCGCGGGGAGCGTGATGGTGCGGCGGCAGCTCTCTCGGACCGCGCCACTCGTGCCGGTGGACCTGTTGCGCATCCCCGTCTTCGCCTTCTCGGTGGTGGCTTCCCTCTGCTCCTTCTCGGCGCAGATGCTCGCCTTCGTCTCCCTGCCCTTCTACTTCCAGAACGTCCTGGGACGCGGTCAGGTGGAGACCGGGCTGTTGATGACGCCCTGGCCGGTCGCGGTGGCCATCATGGCGCCCATCGCGGGGCGGTTGGCGGATCGCTTCTCGGCGGCCCTGCTGTGCGGCGTGGGGTCGGTCGTGATGGCGGCGGGATTGACGCTGCTCGCGCTCCTGCCCGCGCATGTGGCGAGCGGGGCCATCGTCTGCGGCATGGTCCTCTGTGGCGTGGGCTTCGGGTTCTTCCAGTCGCCGAACAACCGCGCGATGCTCTCCTCGGCTCCGAAGGCGCGCAGTGGCGGCGCGGGCGGCATGCAGGCGACGGCCCGTCTCCTGGGGCAGACGTGCGGAGCCACCCTGGTCGCCGTGTGCTTCAGGGCGTTCGAGAGCCGTGGGCCCACCATGGCCTTGGGGCTCGGTGCGTGTGTCGCGGCCGTGTCGGCCGTGGTCAGCACCTTCCGGCATCATCGGCAGGTCGACGTCCAGGTGGTACCGTAGCGCTCGTCGTCCAGACGCTTCGTGTTTCAGCACCCATGGGGGGGCGCACGCCCTGATATCCAGGAGACAGCCAAGATGGCTCGTGTGAACAAGGTGTTGATTGTCGGTGGTGGGATTGGTGGTTTGTCGTTGGCCTCGGGCCTGCGCAACCGTGGCATCGAGGTCGATCTCGTGGAGGTCAAGGACGAGTGGACCGTCTACGGCGTGGGCATCATCCAGCAATGCAACGTCATCCGGGCCATGGCCCGGCTGGGGCTGATGGACCGTGTCCTCGATGCGGGATTCGCCTACGAGAACATGGGCATCTACACGGCGGCGGGCGAGCTCGTGCAGATGCTGCCCGGGGCACGCTCGGCGGGGCCGGAGTACCCGGCCAACCTGGGCATCTCCCGGCTGGCGCTCCACAAAGTGCTCAGCTCCACGGCGGAGGAGAAGGGGACGCGCATCCGCCTGGGTCTCACCATCGAGCACCTCGCGCAGGACGCCAACGGCGTGGACGTCGTGTTCACCGACGGCTCGCGGGGCCGCTACGACCTGGTCGTGGGCGCCGACGGGCTCTACTCCAGGGTCCGGAGCATGATCTTCGGCAAGGAGCTGAAGCCGCGCTTCACGGGACAGTCGGTGTTCCGTCACAACTTCCCGCGCCCACCCGAGATCGATCACCTGGTGGTCTTCTACGGGAAGAATCACAACGCCGGGCTCTGCCCGCTCTCCAAGGACCTGATGTACATGTTCGTGACGTCCGAGGAGCCCGGTAACCCGAGAATGCCGGAGGACCAGCTCGCCGAGCTCATGAGGGATCGCCTGGCGGAGTTTGGCGGCATCCTCGGCCGGTTGCGCGAGCAGATCACCGACCCGAAGCAGGTGGTCTACAAGCCCATGGAGGTCATCTTCGTCCCCGATTCGTGGTACCGGGGGAGGGTGGTGCTGATGGGCGATGCGGCCCATGCGATGACGCCACACGTCTCGCAAGGGGCGGGCATGGCCGTGGAGGACGCGGTGGTGCTCTCGGAATTGCTCGCGGAGGATGCATCCGTGGAGGCGCTCCTGTCGCGCTTCATGCAGCGGCGCTACGAGCGCTGCAAGTTCATCGTGGAGAGTGCGATCCAGATTGGCGACTGGGAGATGCAGGGCGCGTCCCGAGCCGACCGGTCCGGGCTCGTGAAGAAGGTGATGGACGTCATCGCCCAACCCCTCTGAAGCGTGAACGACTCACCGCGGAGCGAGACGGCCGATTCTTCCCGCTTCCTCCGCGAACCACAGCGCGCCGTCCGGACCCGAGGTGATGCCGTGGGGTTCCGCCTGTGGAGTGGGGATGGCGTACTCGGTGACGTGTCCCTCCGTGGTCATCCGGCCGATGTGGTTGCTCCCCCACTGCGTGAACCACAGGGCGCTGTCGGCCCCGGTGACGATGGCGTGCGGCCGTGCGCCGGCTCTGGGGAGCGGGTACTCGGTGACGTGTCCCTGCGTGGTCATCCGGCCGATGCGGTCCACGAGGATCTCCACGAACCAGAGCGCGCCATCCGGCCCCACCGTGATGCCCACGGGTCCGGCGTTGGGGGTGGGCAGTGCGTACTCGGTGACATGTCCCTGCGTGGTCATCCGGCCGATGCGGTTGGCCTTGTTCTCGGTGAACCAGAGCGCGCCATCCGGTCCCGTGGTGAGGGTGGACGGGAACACGTCAGGGGAGGGGAGCGGGAACTCGGTGATTGTCCCGTCCGGGGTGATGCGGCCGAGCTGATTCGCCGTCGACTCGGTGAACCAGAGCGCGCCATCGGGTCCCACCGTGAGGCCGAAGGGTCCCGCGTTCGCGGCGGGCAGCACGTACTCGGTCACCGCGCCTTCCGTCGTGATCCGCCCGATGCGGTTGGCCTTGTACTCGGTGAACCAGAGCGCACCGTCGGGCCCGGCCACGATGAGGGACGGCCCCGCGTCGGGCGTCGGGAGCGGGAAGGAGGCCAGCTCGCCGTCGACGCGGAGGCGGCCAATCCGGCCCGAGTGGATCTCCGTGAACCAGAGCGCTCCGTCCGGGCCGCCCACGATGCCATACGGACCCGCGGACGGGTTGTTCAGGGGATGCTCCGTCATGGTGTTGCTCGAGACTTCCTGCATGTTTCTTCCGTCCTGAAACTGGCCTGTGCGAACAGCTCCCCTGTCGCGGAGAGTGCGATCCCTTCCAGGAATGCATCGAGGAGCGGCTGACCTACCGGTGTGTCGCCCGGGGCTCGGCGAACGGCGCCCTCATTGCCAATCCCACCTCCGAGCAGACGCCCGCCGCGCCCCAGCCATGAGCCGCTGACTCATCGCGTCGGCAGGTTGCGTGAGCAGACTTTATTCAGCTCACCACGCGGCTGGAGTCTGGTTGAGGCCTCGGCGTGCCCGCGTCTTCCTGGCCCAGCTCGGCCAGCCGCTGCGCGAGATGCGCCGCCTGAGCGCCCTTCGCGGCCGCGTCGCCTCCCCGCGCTCCGACGAGCGACACCCGCGCCCGCTCCACCAGCGCGACCTGCGCGTGCAACTGCGCGAGCAGCCGCTCGCGCTTGCGATCCAACACATCCAGGTGGTTCAACTCCTCGCCGAGTGACGAGGCGGCGAGCTCCAACTGCCGGCGCGCCACCGCGTCCGTCGCCGCGGCCGCCTTGGCCCGCAGCTCCTGGACCTGGGTGCTCACGTCCGCCGCCCGCGCCCCCTGCAGCCGCGCCAGCAGCTCCGCGTACTCCTCGGCGAGGGTGAAGACCCCGGTGGCCAGCTTGTCCAGCACCCCCGTGAGCTCCTTCCTGCCGGGCCCCGCCTCCATCCGTCCCACCTCCCGCCGGCACTCCTTGTGGAGCTTCACCGTGCGCATGACCAGGCCCTGCGCCTCGCCCGTCAACTGGCCCTCCAGGGCGGCGCCCCGGGCCTCGATCTTGTTGCCGTGCACCCGCACATAGGACGCCAGCCGGCCCACGCCCCAGAAGAGCGCCACCACCGTCAGGCCCACGAGTGCGCTCACCATCCCCGGGCGCGGGGAGAACAGTCGCGCGTCCAGTACCGCCTTCACGTACATCCCCAGGGGCACGAGCGCCCCGGCGCCCACCATCCCCGCGAGCACCCCGTAGGGGCGCCGCGCCACCCGCCAGAGGTCCACCGCGCCGGCCGCGAGCAGGCCCATGCAGAACTGCGTCAGGGCCGCTGGAGCGCGGACCTGCCAGATGACGGTCAGCCCCACCATCAGTCCCACCCCCATGGCCAGCCGGGTCTTCCAGCCTCCCCGGGTGCTGGCGATTCCCGCGCCCAGCAGCGCCAGCCAGGCCGTGTTCACGGGCAGGTACAGGTGGGTGGTCAACGCCAACACCGGGGAGAGGGCGGCCGCCCCCGCCAGGGCGAGCAGCGTGCGCTTCTCGAAGTCCTCGCGCTCCTGGAGTTGTACCAACAGAGGCATGGGCCGTCTTTCCTAGTAGGAGTTGTTCTGTCCGAAGGACTGGAGCGACTTGCGATGGAGCTTCAACGCCTCACGCCGCACGGAAGTTTCATCCTGGGCGTCGCGGTAGGCGGCCTCGGTCTGCTCCACCTCGTGCATCTCCCCGGAGAGCGCCGAGGACGAGGCGCCGAAGAGCCTGCGCACGTTGCCGAGCATGTCCAGCGCGCGCGTGCGGTCGCCCTGCTTCATCGCCTCGGCGGCCGCCTGCATCTGGCTCGCCCCGAGCGCCCGCGTCACGGCCACCCCGACGTCCGGGTCCATTCGTGCGCGCACGAGTTCCTCGTCCTCGGTCACTGCCGCCCCCAGCTCGAGTTCCATCCGCACCGGCTTGTCCGCCACCAGATCATTGTAGTCCAACCGCGCACTCACCAGGGTTCGCGCGGGGGAGGGGACCTCCATGGCCAGGTTCAGCTTCACCACCACGCGCACCTCCTGGCCTCCGGACAGGTCGTACAGGGGGATGAGCAGCGCGCTGTCCTCTTGCACCGCCGCCACGCCCAGGGCCTCCGCGGACGTCACGCCCTGGGGCAGCTCCAGCCGCAGCCGCACCCCGCGCGCGAGCGTCCCCGTGGCCTGCTTCAGCTCGCGCCCGAGGATCTCCGCCAGACGCTCCGAGTCCTGGAGGTAGCCGTAGAAGCCGCCACCCTGCTCGGCCAGGCCGCGCATCAGCCGCTCGTTGAACTGCTCGCCGACGCCCAGCCCGCTCACCGCGATGCCCTCGTGTTGGTAGTCGGCCGCCAGGCGTCCGAGGCGGGCCTCGTCCACGATGCCCTCGGTGGGCTCGCCATCGCTCAGCAGGATGATGCGGCTCACGCGGTAGTCCTTCACGTGGGGCCGCAGCGCCTCGGCGCCCGCCTCCAGGCCGCCGCTGAGGTTGGTGCCGCCCTCGTCGTCGATGGAATTCACGAAGGAGATCATCCGGTCGCGAGACGCGGGCGTTATCTCCTCGCTGGGCTGCACGTGCACGTCCGAGCCGTAGTGCACGAGCGCCAGCCGGTCTCCGGTCTCCAGCCGCCCCACGAGCATGCGCGCCGCGCGCCGCGCGTCCGCGAGCTTCTGGCCCCGCATGGAGCCCGAGCGATCGATGACGAGCGCCAGGTTCACGGGCATGCGCCGCTGTGTGGGGAGCGAGTTGGCGCGCACCGTGAACAGGGCATGGGCCTCGCTCGGTCCGGTGCGCACGTAGGCGCCGGACAGCTTGCCCTCCAGGGTGAGTACGCCCTCGTGGGCCGTGACGGGCGGGCGCACCGTGCCGGAAGGTGTCTTCGCCGCGGGGGGCTGGAGAGACGGCAGCCCGATGACGAGGGCGCCGAGGGCGAGCAGCGTGGTGAGGGCCAGCAGCAGGTGGGTGCGGTTCATGCGGGGAGACCTCGTGGCGGTGGGCAACGGGTGCGCACAGCCTGACCGAGGTGTCCCGGGCGCCGCATCGGTCACCCGGAGGAGGTCCGTCAAACGGCGGATGCCGTCAGCGGCTCGAGGGCATGGCCTTGAGCACCAGCTCGCGCACCACGCGCTTGACGGCGGATTCGTCGAAGGGCTTTTCCAGGGTGGGGTTGGACACCCGCGACAGGAAGTCGCGCGCCCCGGGGGTGAAGGCGCCGCCGGAGACGAAGACGAACCGTTGCTCGACTCCCGCGCCCGCGTGCTGCATGGCCTCGTAGAGATCCTTGCCCCCGAGGTCCGGCATCATCACGTCGCACAGGATGACGTGGAAGCTCGAGTCCCGCTGGAGCAGGTCCAGCGCCTGGCGTCCGCTGGTGGCCAGCTCCACGTCATGATCGCGCAGGATGCGCTTGAGGGCGCGGCCCACCGCGGGCTCGTCGTCCACGATGAGCACCCGGCCGCGTTGGGTCACGGGGGCCACGGGCGGCGCCGTCGGCTGGGTCTGCTGGGGCGTGCCTTCCGCGGCCGCGGGCAACACCACGCGCATGGTGGTGCCACGTCCGGGCTCGCTCTCCACGAGGATGTCGCCGCCCAGGCCCGTGATGATGCCATGGCAGATGGACAGCCCCAGCCCGGTGCCCACGCCCACGGGCTTCGTGGTGAAGAAGGGATCGAAGATGCGCCCCAGCACCTCGCGGGGGATGCCGCCGCCGGTGTCCCGCACCTCGACGAGCACCCGGCCATCCGAGTCCGGGCACGTGTGCAGGACGATCTCGTTCTTGTCCACCGCGCCCTCGGCGATGGCCTGCGCCGCGTTCACCACCAGGTTGAGGAACACCTGGCACAGGCGGCCCTCGTTGCCCATGACACGGGGGATGGTCCCGTACTCGCGCCGGAGCCGCGCGCGGTGCTTGATTTCGTTGGCCGCCAGCATCACCGCCGAGTCCAGCACGGCGTGCAGATCCACCGCCTCCACCCGCTCCTCGTCCGGCCGGGAGAAGGACTTGAGCTGGCGGACGATCTGCCGCACGCGCTCGGCGCCCTCGCGCGCCTCGCTCAGCACGCCTCGCCACTCGCTCACCTCGGGGCGCGACGCCACGCCCCCGGGCACGAAGGAGGGCATGCGGCGCAGCTCGTCCGACAGGAAGCCCAGGTTGGAGATGACGAAGGCGAGCGGGTTGTTGATTTCGTGGGCGATTCCCGCGGCCAGCGTGCCCATGGAGGCCATGCGGTCGGCGAGGTTGAGGCGCGACTGCAACTGGCGCTGCTCGGTGACGTCCCTCGCGATGGACACCACGGCTGGCTTGCCGTCGAAGAGCAGCGGCAGCGAGGCGAACTCCGCCACGCGCACCTGGCCGTCACGCCGCAGCAGCCGCCGCTCCCCGGTGACCAGCGTGTCCGGGGCCGAGGGGGGATCGTCCTTGATGAACTCGCGCAGACATCGACCGAGCACCTCCTCGGGGCGCTCGAAGCCCAGCGAGGTGACGAGCGCCATGTTGGCGAAGATGATGTGCCCGTCGCGCTGGATGGCGGCCGGCTCCGGCACGCCCTCCAGGAGGATGCGGAAGCTCGCCTCGGAGTGCTTGAGGGCCTCCTCGAAGTGGCGGTGCTGGGTGACGTCGCGCGCGATGCCCTCCACCGCCACGCACATGCCCGCGCCGTCCAGTACGGGCGTCACCGCGTGCTGCAGCCACACCGTGCTGCCATCCGGCTTGAGGAAGCGCACCACCACGGGGGCGTCCGCCATGCGCCGGGGCTCGGACAGCAGTTGCTCGAGCAGCTCCACGTCGTCGGGGTGCGCGCGGCGGTGCCACAGCAGGCTGTCGCGGTAGTGCTCCTCGGGGGTGAAGCCCAGGTTGCGCGTCACCACGCCGCTCACGAAGGCGAAGCTGCGCGTGCCGGCGAGCTGGTAGCGGTAGAGCACGTCCGAGGAGTTCTCCGCCATGGCGCGGAAGCGCTGCTCACGCTCGCGCAGGGCGCGCTCGGCGTGGCGGTGCTCCAGGGCGAGCGAGATGGCACCGGTGGCCGCCATCAGCAGGTCCACTTCCAGCCGGTCCCACTCGCGCTCCTCCACGCAGTTGTCGAAGCCGATGAAGCCCGCGAGCGTGCCGTGCACCCACAAGGGCAGCGCCAGGAGCGAGCGGATGCCCTGGGGATCGAGCAGCGCCTGCTCCTCGGTGGGGAAGTCCTTCACCAGTCCGCTGATGGCCTGGCCGCGAGACATCAGCTCGTACCAGCGGGGGATGGCCTTCTCGAAGGGCACGTTCTGCAGGGTCGGGTTGTCGATCTCCTTCTTCACGCTGGGCTCACACCACTCGGCGCGCTGGCTGATGAGCAGCTCACCGTCGGGGCTGCGGTGCGTCTCGAAGGTGTAGACGCGGCTGGCGCCCGAGGCCTCGCCCAAGGGGGCCATCAGCCGGGTGAAGAGATCTTCCGAGGCGGACGTGCCCAGCAGCCGCTGTTGGATTTCCACGAGCGCGCTGAGGTAGCGCTCGCGCCGCGTCAGTGCCTCCTGGGCCCGGCGCCGCTCGGTGATGTCGTGGAGCGTGCCGCTCAGGCCCACCACGCTGCCGTCTTCGAGCACTGGCCGTACGAGCACCTCGCCCCAGCGGAAGCCGCCCTCGCGGGTGAGGTAGCGCAGCTCGCGCTTGCGCACCTCGTGCACCTCGCCCAACCGCGGACAGCCCTGCTCGTCGTAGAGCGAGCGATCGGCCGGGTGCACGTACTGTCGGCTGGGCTGCCCGAGGCACTCCTCCAGCGGGAAGCCCGTGAGCTCGGTCCACACCGGAGTGAGGTGCGTGAGCCGCCCCTGGGTGTCGAGCTGGAACACCACTTCTCCCGGCCGTTCGAGCGTCAGCCGGGGGCGCGCCGCGAGGGGCGCGGAGAGGGAAAGGGTCGGCTGGGGCTTCAAGGACATGGGAAAGAGGCGCCGTATCCACGGACAGGATCAGCCGTGAACCGCTTCGCTAAAGAATTACGATAGCCTGCCCACCAGACTTGTACATCCCACTCACACTAAACGGGTTTTTCCCGTGTGCCACTTCCTAGCTGGCGGCGGCGGAGGGAATGGGGGCGGCGGCGGGAACCTGGCGGGGGAGGCGCACGTGGAAGCAGCTTCCCTGCTGGGCGCCGGGGCTCTCGGCCCAGATGGTGCCACCGTGACGTTGGACGATTTCACGGCAGATGAAGAGGCCGAGTCCGAGGCCGCCGTAGTGGCGCGCGGTGGCGTTGGAGGCGCGGGCGAAGGGCTGGAAGAGTTGGGCGAGGCTCTCGGGGGGGATGCCGATGCCCTCGTCGCGCACGCGCAGCTCCACCCACTCGGGGGTGAAGTGGAAGCTGGCGCGCACGGTGCCGCCGTGGGGGGAGTAGCGCACGGCGTTGGACAGCAGGTTGGTCACCACCTGCTCCAGGCGTGGGCCATCCCATACGCCTTCCACGGGCTCTTCGGGTGAGTCGAAGAAGAAGCGCAGGCCCTCGGTGCCGCGCAGCTCGAAGCGCTCGATGACCTCGCGCACCAGCGGCACCAGGTCCACCGGGGCGCACTCCAGCTCGAAGCGGCCCGCCTGGATGCGCGAGGTGTCGAGCAGATCATCCACCAGGCGGGTGAGCCGGTCGGTCTGCCGGGCCATGGAGCGCAGGGCCTTGAGGGTGCGCTCGCGCTCGGGGAAGTCGCCGCCCTTCTCCACGCGGTTGAGCGTGAGGGCGGCGAAGCCCTTGAGGGGGGTGAGCGGGGTGCGCAGCTCGTGGCTGGCCACGGAGAGGAACTCCTCGCGCAGACGCACCGCCTCGCGCAGCTCGCCCTGGGCGAGCTCGGTGCGCAGCGCCATCTCGTTGAAGCCCCGGCACAGCTCGCCCAGCTCGTCGTCCTCGCCCATGGGCACGCGCTGGCTGAGCTCGCCGCGGGCGATGGCGGCGGTGGCCGCGTGCAGGGTGTCCAGGCGGCGGATGATGTCGCGCGCGACGAACTGGGACAGGCCGAGCATGAGCAGCACGCCGAGCGCGAGCATGAGGATGAAGGCCACGCTCGTGCGGGTGATGGCGCGGTAGGCGACGCCCATGTCCTGGGCCACCACGACGCTCCACTCGGTGCCGGGCACGGGGGCGTCGGCGGCCAGGAGGATGCGCTGGTTGTCCTGGCCGAACGTCTCCACCACGCCCTCGTCGCTGTTGGACAGGTGCAGGCGCAGGGCCTCGGGCAGCTGCGCCACGCTGAGCAGGGGTGCCCCCGGCTGGGTGTCGCGCAGGAGCAGGAAGCCTCTGCGGTCGAGCACCTGCACGCGGAAGCGCTGGGCGGCGGGGGTGACCGCGGCGCTCAGGCGCTCCAGGGAGAGCAGGCCCACGAGCAGACCCTCCACCTTGCCGTCCTGCTTGAAGGGCAGCGCCACGGCGACGTGGGGCAGGCCGAGCTGGCTGATGTAGGGGCGCGACACGTAGGGGGCGTTGGTGCTGAGCACCCCGGCGTGGAAGTCGCGGTGGGCGAAGGTGCCCAGGTCCTCCTTGCGGTAGGAGGCGGCCATGCCCAGGCCGTCCTTGTCCACGGCGATGGCGGCGTCGAAGGCGCGCGCCTGGGCGGGGAGGTTGCGCAGGTACAGCTCGAGCAGCTGCCGGTCGCGCGCGGCGAAGGCGGAGCGGAAGCCGGGCGCCTCGAGCATGAGCTGGAGCGACTCGCGCGAGTCGTCGAGGTAGCGCACGAGGAAGTCCGCCTCGCCCGCGGCGGCGCGCAGGGTGTCGTCGCGCACCTGGCGCTCGATGGCGTTCTGGGCGAGCCAGGCCGCGAAGCCGCCCAGGGCGAGCAGGGGCACGAGGCCGGCGAAGGCCAGGCCGCGCAGGAGCTTGAAGCCCACGGTGCGGGGCGCGCGGGGACGGAAGCCGGTGGAGGCGGCGATGCAGGCCAGGGTGAGGATGACGTAGATGCTGGCGGCGGGCCCCGAGCCGATGCGGCCGAAGCCCCAGGCGAGCAGGCAGAAGTCCACCGCGAGCAGGGCGAAGAGCAGCCGGGGCAGGCGGGGGTAGCGCCGGGTGATGGGGGGCGCGAGCAGGCCCACGCCACACGCCAGGAAGACGAGCCCCATGGGCACGAGCAGGGGCGCGAGCGCGGCGTAGAAGACGGAGGGGAAGCGCTGGTGGGCCACCAGCATGATGAGGCCGAAGGCGAGCGCGATGAGGGCGACGATGCTGCGCAGCACCTCGCGCTTGCGCCAGCGGGGGCTCGCCTCCAGGGCCACGCCGGTGAGCAGCAGCGGGTAGAGCACGGCGCCGGTGAGCCCGCCGGTGCGCACGTTGAGCACCCACCAGTAGAGCGTGGTGACGGCGCCGAAGCCCACGCGCCCGAGCACGTCCAGCCAGCGCGGCGCGAGCGGGTAGAGCATGGTGGCCATCAGCACGATGCTGCTGATGAGGTAGGCCATGCCCAGGGGGCGTACGTAGGGGTAGAGCGGGCGGAACGAGGTCGCGTGGAACTCGTAGGGCGCGTACGTCATCGCCACGCCGAACATGAGCCCGAAGAGGGCGGCGGGCCAGGTGATGGGCAGGGAGGGCGTGCGCGCGGGCTCGGTCGCCAGGCCCGGCTCGGTGGACGAGCTCATGATGACCCTTCCAAATCAGCTTGCCGCGATCAAATCCACCGCCCCGGGGAGGACCGTCCATCGTTGGACACGTGCGACGGCCCTCCTCCCAGCGTGGGAGCAGCCGAGGGGTGGGTGCAAGCGGGCGCGTTCAGGCGATCTCGAGGACCGTCCACTCACGGACCTCTCCGGCGAGGGTGACCTCGATGGTGTCTCCTGGCCGACGTCCCAGCAGGGCGCGGCCCACGGGGGAGGAGGGGGTGATGACGGAGAGGAAGCCATCGCCATCGGGCCCCGTCAGCTCGGTGCCGGCGCCCACGGGCAGCAGGAAGAAGGTGCGCTCGGCGAAGCCCTCTTCGTCCTCGGTGGACATGTCGACGATGGCGCCCAGGGCGACGGGGCCCTTGGGCGGCTGGCGCGGCAGTCCCGTCTTCTGCAGATCGGCGAGCGCCTGGAGCTCCTCGTGGACGCGGCGGGCGCGTTGGGCCTGGCCGGTGGCGAGGCTGCCGTATTCGATGGCGGCGCGGCCGTCTTCCTTCTTCTCGGACTCGGTGGCGAGCGAGCGGGCGGCCTCGCGCGCGTCGGCCTCTGCGCGGTGGGCGAGCCGGTCGCTCTGGTGGAGCCGGTCGACGAGTTGGGCGAGCAGGGCGTTCTTGTCCAGCAATGGCATGCGAGTGACAGGACTGTAGCGCCGCGCCGCGCGGGCTCCAGTTTCCGGCTACAGTCCGGGGCCCATGACGCCGAAAGAGCTGTCCGAGAAGGCCCGGGAGCTGGTGGGCCAGGGGTGGGTGTTGTTGGACGTGCGCACGCCGGAGGAGTACCGCCAGGGGCACCCGGAACCCGCGCGCAACATTCCGGTGCAGGAGCTGCCGCAGCGCCTCGCCGAGGTGGGGCCGCCGGGCACGCGGGTGGTGGTGTACTGCCAGGCGGGAGGCCGCAGCGCGCGCGCGGTGGAGATCCTGCGCGCGGCGGGCTACCCGGATCTGTTCGACCTGCGCTCGGTGAGCAACTGGTAGGGGGCCCTCACGGCAGCAGGCGCCGCTGCTGGCGGGCCTGCTCCTAGCGGGTCTGGGGCTGGACGTTGCCGGGCGGTCCGGACGCGGCCCGGGGCCCGGGGGCGGAGGACTTCCACGTGGCCAGGCCCCACAGGCCGAAGAGGACGAGCGCGAAGCAGCCGTACTGGGCCGGGGTGAGGCCGAAGTAGCGCGCGTCCACATAGGACAGGTCGGTGGCGCGCAGGCTGTCGAAGAAGAAGCGGCCGAAGGCGTAGAGCAGGGAGAGCAGGGGCAGCAGCTTGCCCTTCATGGCGGGGGTGTTGCGCAGGGCCCACAAGAGCGCGGTGAGGGCGAAGAGGTAGGCGGCGTCGTAGAGGCCGAGGTCATGGCGGGGGCCGCCGTAGAAGCGCTCGGGGAAGTTCACCGCGAGGAAGAAGTCGGTGCGCGCGCCGGGGTGATCATGCACGGCGAAGCAGCCGAGCCGAGCCACGGCCCAGCCGGGCGCCACGGCCAGGGCGAAGGCGTCCGCGTAGTCGCGGAAGCGCAGCTTGCGCACCCGGAAGAAGACGACGGCGGCGAGGATGCCGCCGATGAGCCCTCCGAAGGAGGACAGGCCGTCCCACACCTTGAAGATTTGAAAGGGGCTCTTGGAGAGCTCCTCGGGGTGGTAGGCGAAGAGGTGGAGCAGGTGGCCGGTGACGATGCCCACCCCCACCCCCCAGGGCGCGTAGTCGAGCAGCGGGGTGGGGTCGCGCCCTTCCCGCTCGGCCTGACTGGCCAGCAAGCGGGCGGCGAGGAAGATGCCCATCGCCACGAAGATGCCGAAGGGCTCGATGGTGAGGGGACCGAGCTTGAGGGGGGGAACGTACAGGTAGGGAATCACGAATCTCTCCGGCGGGCGGATGGCACGCCAGCCATAGTCCGCCTTGGCCACGAGGTGGCGAACAATGATGGCCCCCCGGGCTTTCCCGAGGGTTTTCCGATTCGGGCCCTGGCGAGGGGGGGAGCTACCGCCGGACCGTTGTTTTCCGTGCTCTCCGGGTTCGTATTACACTCGCGGAAGAGAATGTTTTCCGGTTTCGAACGTTGAGAGCGTCATTCCGGGGAACGACGAGCGTATCCCCCGGCGTCCAGAGCATGGACGGCAGGGGGGATGTCAGGGGGAGGCGGTCTAGTCACACTATGGGGTCCGGGTGTGGGGACGACGTTGTCCCACTCTGGCTCCCACCGGGCGCGGCTGGCGCCCACCCGTGGTCTGGCGTGCCCAGCCGGTGCAGTCGGTATTCAGTCAAGGAGCAGACCCACCATGAAGTCCTATCTGCTGGTGCCGAAGGAGTCGATTGAAACCCACGCCAAGCCCGGCGTGCGGGGCACGGAGCAGGGAGAGCGCGTGTTGCAGCGCACCACCGCCCTTCAGTTCATGATGAGCGGGCGGGCGCCGGACATGCTGCGGGACCTCGGCCTGCACTCCGCCACGCTGCCCGGACGCCTGCCCCAGGTGAGCGTGCCCGTTGTCGCGAAGAAGAAGAAGACGGCGGCGGGCAGGCGGGGCCGCAAGTCCAACGAGGTGAGCGTCGCGGCCAGTGATGGTCCGGTGATGGAGCTGGCGTCCGCCTCGGAGGTGGGCACCTACCGCCACATGCCGCTCATCGGTGCCACCATGGCCCACTTCGTCTCGGAGAAGGCCGAGCGCATCGCGCGCGAGGAACTCGGGGGCGACTTCGAGTTCATCCCCGACACCGTGCACCTGACCTTCCCGGGGCCGGTGGCCGCGGGCCAGATTGGTCCGCGCAACCGGGGCCTGTCCTCGCTCGTCAACCGCGAGTGGCCCGAGGAGAGCGGCATCGCCGCCGCCCATGCCCAGGGCATCAAGGGCGCGGGCGTGATGCTCGGCATCCTCGACACCGGCGTGGACGCGGACCATCCCGAGCACCAGGACCGCCTCATCCAGTTCCGCTACGTCTCGCTCTTTCCCAACTCGCCGCAGAACCCCGCGCGCGACGTGCGCGGCTTCGATCCGGACGGCCACGGCACCCACGTGGCCGGCATCGCCGCGGGCTCCTTCCATGGCGTCGCCCCGGAGGTGGACCTCTACGTCGCCTCGGTCATCGAATCGGAAACCATCCGCACGAGCCTCGGGCGGGTGGCCGCCGGCATGGAGTGGCTGCTGCACCAGTTCTCCCGTCCGGAGAACGCCATGCGCCCCGCCGTGGTGAACATGTCCCTGGGCTTCCCGGTGCAGCCGCCGCCGGGCGTCAGCGACATGGAGTACCGCTTGAACATCCGCGCCCTGCAGACCCTGGTGCGCCGCCTGGTGGACTCCAACGTCCTGCCCGTGGTGGCCGCCGGCAATGGTGGCGCCGGCACGGCTGGCTACCCAGCGGCCTTCCCAGAGGCCCTGGCCGTGGGGGCAGTGGACTTCGCACGCCGCGTGGCCAGTTTCTCCGCCAGTGGTGTGGTGAATCAGCGCTCCATTCCGGACGTGATGGGCTATGGGGTGAATGTCTACTCGAGCACAGAACGAAGGTGTAACAACCAGGCGTTCTATGAACGAATGAGCGGAACCAGCATGGCAGCCCCTTACGTCGCGGGTCTGGCGGCGCTATATCGCTGCCGGTCCCCCGACTTGACGGCGCTCGAGGTCAGGGATTTGATTCTCGCCAATGTGCTGAAACTGCCCAAGACCGCTGAAGGACGTGCGGGTAGGGGTCTGGCGGTTTACAAGTAGGGATGGCGGCTACCAGGGTCGGCGCCGTGCGAGCGCCGGGCCTGGGAGGAGGAAGTCGGATGAGCAGGAAGATAGCGACATCGCCGCGCCCGGCCTCCGGCCGATTTCCGAAGATCCATTCGGTCACTCCCTTGCCGGGCTCTCGCAACGAGGGCTCAGAGGGCGGGTGGATGGAAGTATTGGTCATGGCCCGCGAGGAGATGGAGGCTGCCTGGCAGCCCTCCATTCAGCGGGACCGGTCCGTCGTGCATCGCACGGCCTGCGAGCAGGGCAAGCAGTTCCGGGATTCGGTCTTGAGTTTCCTCCAGGCCAACCAGTTGTTGGGTGGCGTGCGATGGATGAGCGATCCGGGCTCCACGCCCATGGTGACGCTCTTGTGTACGCAGCGTGTGCTGGAGCAGCTCCAGGGCTCGTCCCTGTTCGAAGCTGGTCGCACCGCGAGCTGCGAGATGTATACCTGAGCTGAGCGCTTCTTCTTATTTGGACATCCGAGCGGGAATCTGGGTTCCCTCGTTCCCCGGTCTGTCCTGTCCTCCGGCCCCCCCGCCGGTGTGCTGCGTACCGCGAAACGGGTGTGCGGCGTGAATCCCCGTTTCTCCTACCAGACCCGAACTTCCGAGCCTCCCATCTATTCTCGACTGGAAATGATTTACTCACTTGACGGCCATGCGGCAACCCCCTGAACGCCCGTTCAGCTTGCGATTGTGCGCGGACGTCCCAACTTGGACCCCTTTTGTCCGCACTCTCGCGCCGTGGAACAACCGCCTGCTCCCTCTCCCTGGGGAGAGGCGAGCCGGGGCTCTCCCGCTCGCTCGCTGAGGGGCCCCTCGAGGCCCCGGGCCCCGAGGGCCCACTGCTCTCTTCAACGAACGAGTGGGCCAGAAGGGTCTGACAGTCCGGAAAGTCGGACCGGGGGGCGAGCCTACATGTTCAGGCCGCCATCCACGTCGATGGTGCGGCCGTTGAAGTAGTCGCACTCGAGGACGAACTTCACCGCGAGCCAGATGTCCTCGGGCTCGCCGATGCGGCCCACGGGGATGTGGGCCACCAGCGCGTCACGGGCCTTCTGGTTCATGCCCTGGGTCATCGGCGTTTCGATCATCCCCGGGGCCACGGCGCCCACGCGGATGCCGAAGGGGGCGAACTCGCGCGACCAGGTGACGGTGTTGGCCGCGAGCGCCGCCTTGGCGGACACGTAGTTGGTCTGCCCGCGATTGCCGTGCCGGGCGATGGAGCTCATGTTGACGATGACGCCGGGGCGCTGGTCCGTGCGCGCCATGTGGGCCACCACCTCGCGCACCATGAGGGTGGCGCCCGTGAGGTTCACGCCGACGACGGCGTTCCAGTCCGCGGTGGACAGCGTCTTCACCTCGCCGGTGGCGCGGTCCTTCTTCACCAGCAGGCCATCGCGCAGGATGCCGGCGTTGTTGATGAGGCCATTGAGGCCGCCCATGCGCTCGTGGGCCCACTTCACGAAGGAGGCGCAGTCCTCCTCGTTGGCCACGTCCAGGCGGCGGCGGTGGATGGCGGAGGGCAGCGCGGCGAGCTTCTCCTCGTTCACGTCACCCACCGCCACCTGCGCGCCCGCCTCGAGCAGCCGTGCGGCGAAGTGAGCGCCCATCCCCTGGGCTCCTCCGGTGACGATGACCTTCAAGTCCTTGAGTTGCATGTGTCTGGCGCTCCAGGCCGGCGCCTCGTGTTCGCTTCCGCCGGGCGCCAGCGCATGAGTGTGGATTGGGGGTTTTTGACAATATCGTGAGGGGGATGTTACGCAAGGTGAAGGATGAATCGGTCTTCAACTCCGGCCCTTCCCCGCGTCGTGCCCCTGACCCCTCGTGGGCAGCGTACCCGAGAGAAGCTGCTGCGGGCGGCGGAGACACTGTTCGGCGACAAGGGCTACGAGCACGCCTCCATCGCGGACATCACCCGCGAGGCGCAGGTGGCGCTGGGGACGTTCTACGTCTACTTCCCCGACAAGCAGTCCATCTTCGTGGAGGTGGTGGACGAGCTGGGCGCGCGACTGCGCCGGCTGCTCGCCGAGTCGGTGGCGCGCTGCGAGGATCGGCTCGCGGTGGAGCGCGAGGGTCTGCGCGCGTTCTTCCAGTTCGCCAGCCGCGAGCGCCACCTGTACCGCATCGTGCGCCAGGCGGAGTTCGTGGATGAGGCGTGCTACCGGCGCTACTACGAGCGCTTCGCCCGCGGCTACGTGTCCGGGCTCAAGCGCGCCATGGACGCGGGCGAGGTGCGGCGGATGGATCCGGAGGTGCTCGCCTACTGCCTCATGGGCATGGGGGACTTCCTGGGCATGCGCTGGGTGCTCTGGGAAGGGGACGCGGGCCTGGAGCACGTGTTGGATACCGCGATGGCGCTGCTGCGCCACGGCCTGGACGCGCGCGCGGCCGGGGTGCCCGCTCCCGAGAAGAAGCGGGCGCGCAAGCCCCGTGCCTCCCGGAGCAAGACGTCATGAGATACGCCCACATCCTCTCCACGGGCCGTTACGTGCCCGAGCGGGTGCTCACCAACGCCGACGTGGAGCGCGTGCTCGGTGAGCCCGTGGACGAGTGGCTGCGGCAGAACGTGGGCATCGAGCAGCGCCATGTGATGGCGGACCACGAGGTGACGTCCGACCTGTGCGTGCATGCGGCCGAGCAGGCGATGCGGCGCGCGGGCGTGACGCCGGAGCAGGTGGATCTCCTCGTCATCGCCACCGACACGCCGGACTACCTCAGCCCGGCCACGGCCTCGGTGGTGCAGGCGAAGCTGGGCGCGCGCAACGCGGGCACCTACGATCTCAACAGCGCGTGCGCGGGCTGGGTGACGGCGCTCGACGTGGCGAGCAAGACGATCGCCGCGGACGACAGCTACCAGCGCGTGCTCGTGGTGGGCGCGTACGGGATGAGCCGGTTCGTCAACTGGAAGGACAAGCGGACCTGCACGCTCTTCGCGGACGGCGCGGGCGCGGTGGTGCTCGGCGCGGGCGACACGCCGGGCTTCCTCGGTGCCAGGCTGCTCGCGGCGGGCGAGTACCATGACGCCCTGGGCATCTACACCGGCGGCACGTACCGGCCCGCCACCTCGGAGACGCTGGCGCTCACCCAGGGCCGGCCCGCGGTGCAGTTCCTGCGCAAGTTCCCCGCCACCTTCAACACCGAGCGCTGGCCCGTCCTCCTCCAGCAACTGCTCGGGCGTGCCCGGCTGACGCTCGACGACGTGGATGTGTTCGTCTTCACCCAGCTCAACCTGCGCGCCATCGAGGCCACCATGCAGGTGCTCGGGCAGCCCATGTCCAAGACGCACTGGACGATGGACAAGTGGGGCTACACCGGCTCGGCCTGCATCCCGATGACGCTGGATGACGCGGTGGAGCAGGGCAAGGTGAAGAAGGGCGACCTCGTGGCCCTGTGCGCCAGTGGGGGCGGTCTCGCCATGGCCTCGGCGCTCTACCGCTGGACGGCCTGAGCCCCCTCGCTCCTGGAGGAACGCGCGCGCCATGTTCATCGGTGACTGGATGGGCCGGGGGGCCATGTACTGGCCCGAGCACACGGCGGTGGTGGACGTGGCCCGGGGAGACGCCGGCCGCTTCACCTATCGGGAGATGAACGCGCGCGCCGAGGCGCTCGCGGGCTGGCTGCGCGACGTGGCCGGCGTGTCCCGAGGGGACCGAGTGGGGGTGGTGGCCCTCAATGGCGTGGAGTTCCTCGATGCCTTCTTCGCCTGCGGCAAGCTGGGCGCCATCTTCGTGCCCTTCAACTGGCGCCTGCACACCCAGGAGCTGGCGGAGCTGGTGCGCGACACCGGGCCGCGCGTGCTCTTCTTCAGCGGCGAGTTCGCTCCGACCCTCGTGGAGGTGAGGCGGCGGGTCGGTGGCTCCCTGACGCTCGTCCATCTGGATGGGCCGGGCGTGGAAGACAGCCACGCGTATGCCGGGGCGCTCGCGCATGTCCCGGCCACGAAGGTGACGAACGAGGCGGTGAGCGAGGAGGACATCCTCTGTCTGCTCTTCACCGGGGGCACCACGGGTCGCTCCAAGGGCGCGCGCATCAGCCACCGCATGGTGGCGTGGAATACGCTCAACACGCTCCTCCACGAGCTGCGCCCCGGCGACATCACCGTGACGCACACGCCCATGTTCCACACGGGCGGCCTGCTCGTGTACACGCTGCCCCTGCTCACCTGTGGTGGCACCGTGGTGCTCCTGCGCCGCTGGGACGCGGACGAGATGCTGCGGCTGGTGGAGCAGGAGAAGGTGACCTTCTTCTTCGCCGTGCCCACGCAATACCAGCAGATGCACGACGCGCCGCGCTTCCGCTCGGCGGACCTGTCCCACGTGCGCTTCATGACGAGCGGCGGCGCGCCCCTGCCGGTGCCGCTGCTCCAGGCGTGGCAGGACGTGCACCGGGTGCCCTTCAAACAGGGCTTCGGAATGACGGAGTTCGGCCCCGGCATCTTCAGCATGGGCCCCGAGTTCGCCGTGTCCAAGGCGGGCTCCATCGGCCGGCCCAACTACTTCGTCGACGCGCGGCTGGTGGACGACGCGGGCCGGGACGTGCCCGAGGGCGCCACGGGCGAGCTGCTCCTCAAGTCGCCCGCCATGTGCTCGGGCTACTTCGAGGACGCACGCGCCACGGCCGAGGCGATCGACGCGGACGGCTGGTTCCACACGGGGGACCTCGCGCGCCGCGACGCGGACGGCTTCTACTTCATCGCCGGACGCAAGAAGGACATGTTCATCTCCGGCGGGGAGAACGTGTACCCGCTCGAGCTGGAGACGGTGCTCCACGAGCACCCCGCGGTGCGATCGTGCGCGGTGGTCGGCCTGCCCGACGAGAGATGGGGCGAGGTGGGGTGGGCCTTCGTGGTGCTCGAGCCGGGCGCGCACGCCACTGCCGAGGAGCTGCTGGAATACCTGCGCGGACGGGTGGCCCGCTACAAGGTGCCCAAGCAGGTGGAGTGCGTGGCGTCCCTGCCCATGTCGGCGGCGGGGAAGATCCTCAAGCGCGAGCTGCGCGAGCGGGCCCTCGCGGCACGGGACCGCTGAGCACCGTCGGCGAGGCCCCATGAAAAAGCCCCGGTCACCCGAGAGGGCAACCGGGGCCGTCGCGCTTGCCCGTGCTCCGCGTCAGTCGAGCGAGCCGAAGTGCGCGGACATCTTGTTCCACACCGCCGGGGTCACGCCCATCTCCAGGTGGCCGTAGGCCATGCCCTCCTGCTTCGCCGAGGCGCTCTTCTTGGTCGTGGTCCAGCCCTGGGTGAGCTGATCCACCGCGGCGATGCTCGCCTCGAACAGCACGCCATCACCCCGCACCGAGCAGGTGGTGCACGTCATGCCATCCGTCTCGTAGCGCGCGTCGGTGCTCGCCCCGTACGAGTTGCCATACAGCACGTAGAGCGAGGGCAGACGCGAGTCCAGGCCGCGCTCGGACAGCCGGGTGATGAACTTGCCTCCCATCTCCTTGGCCGCCGCCATGCCCAGGCCGTTGATGATGCGGTACTTGCCGTAGTTCAGCGAGTCGTACCCCTCGCGGTTCTGGTTCGTGTTGTACGCGTGGTACGCGAAGCAGGGGCTGCCTGCCGGGTCATACGCCGTCGTCTTGCACTGGGGATGGGTGCTGTCCAGGTAGCCCGCCGCGACGTAGATGTTGTACGGGTTGTAGACGAGCTTCTGGGAGACCCACGAGAAGTAGCGCGACTCGTCCGGGTCCACGCTCGACCACGTGGAGGAGGAGCGGTCCGGGATCGGGTAGGTGCCGCGCAGGTCATCCGCCGTCTGCAGCTGGCCCACGTAGGCGCTCACGTACTTGCCGCTGTCGTTCACGCTGCCGAACAGGCTCAGGTTGTACTCGTCGAAGCTGAACGCGCTCGAGGACAGGCCCTGGTTCACGTTCAGCGCCTGGAGCGTGCTGCTCGACACGGGCTTGCCCGTGGAGTCCAGGCCCGTGAGGTTGGACACGTAGATGCGGCGGAAGTAATCCAGCCAGGTGCCGCCCGCGCCCTCGCACACGCTCTCCGCGTAGGGGTTGTTGTACCAGGGCACGTCCGTGCCCCAGGTGACGCACTGGAAGGCGGAGAAGTACGTCCACGGCATGGGGCCGCGGCCCACCGGCGCGTTGTACGAGGTGCTCGCGATGGTGAGCGTGTGGATGGGGTGGCGGAAGTTCAGGTCGATGCCCTTGTGCGGCCCCGACAGCGCCACGTAGCTGCGCACCGAATCGTCATACGCCGGCACCGCCTTGGCCTGCTCCGCCGCGAGCCGCTCGAAGAAGCGCGTGGTGCTGAAGCCCGTCCACGTGGGCGCGTTGGTCAGCCACGCGTCCACCGACAGCACGCCCTTGCTCCACGCCACCACGTCCACCCGCGCCACCCCCGCGTGCAGCGCCTTGATGCGCTTGACGGCGTTGGACACGTGGATGGCCTGGTTGAAGTTGTCTCCGTGGAAGTTGCCGAAGGTGAGCGCGTACACGCAGCGGTTCTTGGCCTCCAGGTCCTGCACGAAGCCCGTCACCTGCGCCGCGCCCCCATAGGCGCTCCCCGTCCCATCGTTGCCGTTGGGGAAGAGCCACACGTTGGCGTCCTGGATGGCGCCGTGCACCAGCAGCGTGGGCGTCAGGTTCACGTTGCACGTGCGCGCCGCCGTCTTGCGGCCCTTGTGCAACAGCGCGAAGCGCGCCTCGGGCCGCGTGGGCCCCGGCACCGGGCAGGTGCTCCCCGCCGCCGTGGCACAGCTGTTCTGGTAGTACAGGTTGAAGGCGTCCACGAGCTGCTGGTTGAGCGAGCCGTAGTACGTGCGCAGCGGATAGTCGGACGACTGGAAGGTGTCCTGCGAGCGCAGCTTCTCCGTCCGGCGGTTGTAGTACTCCCCGCGGAAGAGCTGCTGGCCCTCGAGCAGCTCGATCTGCCCCCAGGACCAGCTCGGCGGCGTGAGCGTGCCCACCACCCGGTAGGTGTTGGCCGGGGCCGCGTTGGTGTCGAAGTAGGGGGCCAGGTCCGCGGGCGGCGCGGCGGTGGCCAGGGGGGCGTACAGCAACGCCAGGGTCGGGAGCGACAGCTTCCACGTCGGGGTCATCCAACACTCCTTGGGGTTACGGCTGGGGGGCAAGGACCGGGGTAGGGGGGCTTCAGGGGCTCGTCAGCGGGCGTGCTCCTGGAGGAAGGGGAAGACGAGGCGCTCGAACTCGCGCGGCTTCTCCACGTGCGGGCTGTGGCCGGTCTCCGCGAACACCTCCTCGTGGAAGCGTCCGCCCTGGGCCGCGTAGCGCTCGAGCAGCCGGCGCGTCTGGCTCACCATGGGCTGCGGCGGGTACTGCGCCTCGCCGGGCCAGCCGGGAATGAAGCCCAGCTTGCCGAGGTAGCCGAAGTCGAACAGCGATGTGTCCGAGACGATGACGTCGTCCGTGCCGCGGATCCACAGCACGTCCGGCTTGGGGGAGATGCCCGCGAAGGCGGAGAGGTTGAAGTACTTGGGCGAGAACGAGTTGTTGATGCCCGTGTCGCCCGGGGCCACGCCGGGCCAGTGCGCGCTCTGGGAGAACGTGCCCGGGTAGTGCACGTCCGACACGCGCGTGGAGAGCACCGAGTCGAGCATCGCCTCCTCGTCCTCCATCTTGAACGGAGGCTTCACGTAGCTGCCCTTCAGCACCGCGCGCGGCGCCGTGTTGCCCTCGGCCGAGCGGTCCTTGTTCTTCAGTCGCTGTGTGAAGTCCGGGTTGGCCGTGCCGCCCCCCGAGCCCGCGAAGTCATCCCAGCAGGGCGTGCCGTCCACGTCGCGCGTGCCCCCGAAGCCGAAGGGCGAGATGGGCGCCTCCAGCACCAGGCCCGCCACGCGCTCCGGATGGTCGATGGCCAGCTGCATCACCACGCCCGCCCCCGCCGAGTGCGCCACGAAGAGCGCCCGCGTCAGCCCGAGCGCGTCCATCAGCGACGCCACGTCGTCGCTCGAGTCGCGCATGCCGCGCGTGGCATCGATGGGCTTGGGCTCGGTGTCGCCGTAGCCGCGCAGGTCCATCGCGATGCCGCGCAGCCCCCGTGGCAGGCGCGTGAGCAGGCCCTGGAAGAAGGCCGAGGACGAGCAATTGCCATGCACGAACAGGACGGGGAAGCCCTCGCCCGCCATGCGCGTGTGCATGCTCAGCCGCTTCGTCTGGATGCTACGGGCCTCCACGGCCCGGGCCTGGTCACTCATCTGCGCCGCTCCTCTGGGCTATCTCGTCCCCCCCGAAAGCACCGCCCGCTTCCTCGTCGAGGTGACGACTGATTCAACTGTCAGATTTGATAGCCCAGAACTTTTGCACGGGTCAAACGAAGGCCCTCCTCGGAGGTCGTTCCCCGGACGTGACGCGACGCGTGATGGCGCGGGGCTTCAGGGCACGACGACGCGCCGCAGGTGCGCGCCGAGCCGCGTCACCAACTCGTAGTGAATCGTCTGCGCCCAGGAGGCGAGCGTCTCCGCGTGCAGGTGCTCGTCGCCGTCCACTCCGAGCAACGTCGCCGTCAGCGGCCGCTCGGAGTGGGTGGCTCGTGTCACGTCCACGATGATGTGGTTCATCATCACCCGGCCGAGCACCGCGCACCGGTGCCCGTTCACCAGCACGTGCGCCTTGCCCGAGAGCAGCCGCGGGTAGCCATCGAAATAGCCCACCGGCAGCACCGCCACGCGCGTGGCCTCGGAGCAGCGGTGCGTGCATCCGTAGCCGATGTAGCTGCCCGCCGGCAGCCACTTCACCACCTGGCTCGGACTGCGCCAGGCGAGCACCGGCTTCAAGTCCGGCACCCGTCCCAGCACCAGCCGCGCCGACAGCCTCGTCTCCGTGGAGGGCCAGAACCCATACAGGGAGATGCCCACGCGCTGCGCGTCATAGCGCGCCTGGGGCAGCACCAGCGTCGCCGCGCTCGCCGCCATGTGCCGCTGCAGGGGCTCGTGCACCGGGACGGCCGTGCGCAGCGCCTTCAGCCCACTCTCGAACGCGTCCAACTGGGCCTGGGCGTACATCTGCTCCGTCACGTCCTCCGTGTTGGCGAAGTGGCTCAGCACCCCCACCACCTGGAGCACGTCCCCCGCGTCGCGCAGGAAGTCCAGCTCGCCCGAGGTGAGCTGCCCTGGCGTGAAGCCCTCGCGGCCCAACCCCGTGTCCACGTGCACGTGCACCCGGAGCGGGCGCTCGAGCTTCGCCTGGCGCAGCGGGGCCACCATGTCCCGCCAGGAGCTGTCGGCCAGCACCGCGTCCACGCCCTCTCGCGCGAGGGCCACGGCCTCCTCGGCGTCCAGCGCGCCGATGACCAGGATCTGCTTGGGCGCGAGGCCCTGGCCGCGCTCGTGGGCCCGCGCCGCCAGCGCGTCCGCCGCGGTGATGAAGTAGAGCAGGTCCACCAGCGGGTGGACGAGTGGCAGCATCTGCGCGAGGCCGTGGCCATAGGCATTGCCCTTGAGCACCGCGCCCAGGGCTCGAGGCCCTCCCGTCTCCGCGGCCACCGCGCGCAGCGTGGCCACGTTCGCGGCGAGCGCTCCCGCCGACAGCTCCAACCACGACGCCACCTTGCCCGTGCCTCCCGCGATGTTCTCGTGCATCTGCCGCTCGTTCCTCCTGCGCGCCCGTCCGGCGCTCCCGGGTTGTGCGTCAGAAACCCCCGCATTGCACGCGCCATTCGACCAGGCGAGCGGGGAAGGGCATGCCTCGTTCCGGAGCCCGCCGCTTTCTGCGACAATCCGCGTCCGCAGCCTCCTCCCCCGTGTGTCCAGCGAGCCCCGGCCATGTCCATCCGAAGGATCGGTCCCAACCCCTTCGTCAACACCGCGAGCCTCATCCAGTCCCAGCGGCGCATCGAGCGGGTGGAGAAGCACATCGGGGCCGAGGACACCGAGCTCAAGACCGAGGAAGAGGCGCTGGACGCCCTCAACCAACTGCACCACTCCGAGATGGAGGCCCTCCAGGCCGAGCGGGAGCAGAAGGCGAAGCAGACCGAGTCCCTGCGCGCTCAGTTGGTGCTCCGGGACGGGTATGAGGCCCGCTCCGAGGAACTGGTGGATCTGACGGGAGGGGCGCGCGAGGCCTACGAGAGGGATCTCCTGGAGCTCCAGGCCCGGGAGAAGGCGAACAAGCCCGGGGTCTCCCTCGCGCACCTGGCACGGGCCAATGTGTATGAGCGCGTGTCCCGCGAGGAGCGCGCCGCGGCGCAGCGGGCCGAGCTCGAGCGGGCCGAGGCGGAGCGGATCGCGGCGGAACTCGCCGCGGCCGAGGAGGCCGAAGCGGCCGCTCGGGAGAGCGTTCCCATGCTGGACGAGGAGGCGCTCCCAGAGGAGGCGGAGGAGGAGGGAGAGGTGGACTGGATGGCCGAGGAACTCGCGATGCTCCAGGACGAGGACGGCGAGTCCGACGCCTCCGAGGAGGAGGAGTACGTCGATCCCGAGGCGGATTCGTTCCTCGCGAGTCTCGAGGACGTCGAGAACCTGGAACAGGCACCGGCCGAGGATCCTCACGCGGGAGGCTTCCTCGCGAGCCTCGATGACATCGCCCAGCTCGTCCCCGGGTCCGATGCGGAGGCGGACGCTGAACTCGCGGATGAGGGGTCCGAGGAGTGGGCATCCGAGGAGGAGAGGGAGGCCGCCGCGGAAGAAGAGGGCTCCTATGAGGTGTCCGCTCGGGAGGCGGACTTCGTCGTCGAGGTGGAGGAGGGGCCCGTCCCGCACGAGGACGTGGTCGAGGCCGACGTCGCCCCTGCGCCGGAGTCCCCAGCCGTGATGCTTCCGTTCGAGGACGAGGGCGCCGAGGCGACTGTCTCGCCGGAGCCACTACCGGAGGCCGAGGCCGCCGTGGTGCTTCCATTCGATGACGAAGACACTTCGCGCTGACGCGAGGTCCTGGTTCCATGCGCCAGGTGGTCATCCCCCGGGC
Source organism: Cystobacter fuscus (assembly GCF_002305875.1). Classification (NCBI taxonomy): domain Bacteria; kingdom Pseudomonadati; phylum Myxococcota; class Myxococcia; order Myxococcales; family Archangiaceae; genus Cystobacter; species Cystobacter fuscus. The sequence continues at coordinate 368,557 of NZ_CP022098.1, forward strand.
CGGTGGTTACGATCGGCTCACGTTCGAGACGCGGCCCGAGCCCACCCCCGCTGCTGAAGAGGTGGTCGTCGCCTCGGAGGCCATCGGCGTCAACTACGCCGACTGTGTCGTCCGCATGGGGCTGTACGCGTCCGCCAGGAAGTACGTGGGCTGGCCCATCACCCCGGGCTTCGAGTTCGCCGGGACGGTGCACGCGGTGGGCGCCTCCGTCACGGACTTGAAGCCGGGAGATCGGGTGTTCGGCGTCACGCGCTTCGGAGGCTACTCCACCCACGTCACCGTGCCCCGGCACCAGGTGTTCTCCCTGCCCGCGCGCCTGGACATGGCGCAGGCCTCCGGGTTTCCCACCGTCTTCCTCACCGCGTACTTCGCTCTCTTCGAGCTGGCCCATCCCCGCCCGGGCAATACGTTGCTCGTGCACTCGGCCGCAGGTGGGGTGGGCGGTGCCCTGCTGCAATTGGGGCGCATCGCGGGCTGCCGCACCGTGGGCGTGGTGGGGGCCTCGCACAAGGTGGAGACCGCGCGAGCGCTGGGCGCCGACGTCGTCATCGACAAGAGCCGCGAGGACTTGTGGCGCGCTGCCGAGCGGGCGGCTCCCCACGGCTATGACGTGGTGCTCGATGCGAATGGCGTCTCCACGCTGCGCGAGAGCTATCGGCACCTCGCCCAACCCGGCAAGCTCGTCCTCTATGGCTTCCATTCCATGTTGCCGCGCCAGGGGGGCCGGCCGAACTGGGTGAAGCTCGCGGCGGACTTCCTGCGCACGCCCCGCTTCAATCCCTTGCAGCTCACGGGCGACAACGCGAGCGTGCTGGCCTTCAACCTGTCCTATCTCTTCGAGCGGCGGGACGTGCTCGCGGAGTCCATGGACCGGCTGCTCACCTGGTTGGACGAGGGCCGCATCACGCCGCCTCCCGTCACCCGCTTCGCGTTCGACCGCGTCGCCGATGCGCACCGGGCGCTGGAGTCCGGTGCCACCGTGGGCAAGCTCGTGCTGGTGCCGTGAGGGGTACGGCCTCGGGACCGTCGCGGTCCGTGACGGCCCGCCTTCCTCGAACCTCAAGCGTACACAAAGCTACCCGGTCGATGGCGCCACGCCGGGCGTCATTCGCTACCGAAAGAGTGGGCTCTACATCGACATCGCGCCCGATGGCAGGATTATCTCGTTCGGACGCTAGGAGCAGGCATGAATTGGAGAGAGATAGCATTGCATGGTGCCGTGAACATCGCGCGAGTCGTGAACATTTATGAGGTTCAAGATCTCCGTGTTCCGGGGGGCAAGTACCGCGTCAAGGTCCTCGAACGAGGTCAAGGTAGTTTCTTCGCCATCCCTAATGTTTGCGTAAAGACCAGTGCTGGTACTCCGGATTGGACTGGTGGTTACGGAAGCACGGATGTAGAAGCGCGTCAGGATGCCGTCGTCCAGGTAGGCGCGATGCTTGGCTCCGGTGAGCGATTCAAGCCAGATGACTTTGAATGGAGTGACCCGCACGACTTCTGACGAGACATGAGTCGCCGGAGAGCGCTTCTGTCACACTAAGAGCACGGATGTGTGCAGGTCGCTCTTGGTGTACCGAGCCTGTCCCATCTGGGGGCAGAACCCTTCAGCAGCCTGCTAGAGTCGATTGATCCCATCACGGGTGATGCACTCGATAATGACCACATTCCGGTGAGCCCATGAAGCTCGTTGCTCGGATTCCAGGCAGAGAGAAACAACTCCCACCCAAGACCTCTGCTCCGGAAGATTCCTCGCTCAGTCGAGACTTGCAGACAGTGGCGCTCGAGATTTCAGAAGAGGAGGGGGCCTTCTTCCTGTTCAGCTACGATGCTGCTGGAAACATGATGGGCGACACGTGGCACCAGACTCTTGAGGGAGCAATGCATCAAGCTCAGTCCCAATTCGCGGTATCGGCTGGGGCCTGGACTCGTGAGGACGAGCAGGGTTGACAGTGGCCAAGCGGTCCGGTTCCGTTCCGACCCGGCGCTGTAGACATGGGGTGATAGAACTGCCGACGGTTACATGAAAGCAGTCTGCGAACCGCGCGAGTGGACCCTTCGGACCATCCACGAAGAATGGGTTTGCGAGACAACTGCACGGGCCATGGCGAGGTGCCTCAAGGCTGGATGGAGCGGGGCTCAGGCGGTGGGTCCTTCACGGGCATGTAGCATTTGCCCTGGTACTCGGCGTAACCCCGCCCGCAGGGGGCACGTCGTTCGAGTGTGACCCAACAGCCCCCGTTGATCTCCACCTCGGTTTCCTCGGTGCACGGCGGCTTGTGCTGGCCCTTGAGCGGCGCGGGTGGCAGGGGATAGCCGATGGTGGTGGAGCCGGTGGACGCGGTCAGGGTGGCCCAGTTCACGGCTTCACCGGACACGGTGATCCCCTCTTGCTCCCCCAGCGTCGCCTCCATCGGCGCGGAAGTCCGCAGCCAGAGCAGCATCATCCCCATGCCGAGGGCCAGTCCTCCGAGGGTGACGAGGCCCACCGTGAGCGCGCGTCGGCGCGGCGACGGCCGAGGCGTGGAGCGGGGCGCGCGGGAGAGGAAGGCGGCCGTGTCCTCGCGGTCCTCGACGCTGGCCATCGCGCCCGACAGCCCGATGTACAGCAACGTCAGTTCATGGAGCGCCCGGGTACTCGCTCCAGGCGAGCTTTCCACCTCCACCGCGAAGTAGGGCGGAGAGACCTCGCTCCGCGAGCGCACGGTCCATGCGGTGCGGGGCGCGCGGGTCGAGGCGTTGGGTACCAGCACGAGCGCGGGGGCTCCCGTCTCGACATGGTGTGCCTCGTAGATATGGCCCAGGGCCGGGTCCGAGTCCGGATGGCGCCTATCAAGGAGGTACGGTCCCAACCTGCTGCCTTCCCGTGGGGAAGTGTTGCTCATGCCTGCCTCTCCTTCAGAGGTGAGTCCGGAGAGCTTACCTCGGAAGTCAGGCGTGCTGGAATGGGAGAGCGTCAAACGTCCTGGCGTTCTCCTGGTGGCTCCTGTGCTGATGCGCCCGGCTCCCGAGCCCGCCACCGGCCTCGCTCCCCGCAGCCACGGTCGTCTCGTCCGGTGGGCCCTCGCCGTCCTGCTCCTTCCTCCCGTGCTGTTGCTCGGGAGCATGGAGGCCGTGTATCGCTACGGACTCGCCCGTGTGGGCAAGCTGCCTCGGCCACCTCCACCCCGGACGGGTCTCGTCTACCAGGTGCTCTGGCTCGCCGAGGAGGGCGGGCCCCCGCGACTCGAGCCCCTCTGGCCCTGGTGGTTCGCGGGCTATGTCCCCGGCGTCCGATGGGCACGACGCCCCGCCGGAGAGTTCCTCGCCTCGTGGACGGCGCGCGAGTGGTTGGCGTCCCGGCCCTTGCGTGAGGGCGAGCGGCCTCTGCACCGGACCTTCCAGGCGCTCGCGCTCACCGTCTGGATTTCGCGCCACTGGTCGGCCGAGGAACTGCTGACGGCCTACGCGCAGCGCGCCCCGTTCGGACGGGGCCTCATCGGTCTCGAGGCCGCCGCGCGAAGTTACTTCGGGGTGGAGCCCGAGCGGCTCGCGCTCCACGAAGCCGCGCTCCTCGCGGGCCTGCCCCAATCGCCGAGCCGCTATTCGCCCCTGGTTCACCCCGAGGCCGCGCTCCGGAGAAGGGACTTCGTCCTCTCGCGCCTCCAGTCCGCGGGACTCATCTCCGAGGCCCAGCGTGAGGATGCACGGAAGCAGCCACTTCCCGTGCGTGCGCAGTGACCGTCTGGCCCCGCGGGCCCGAATCGGGGACAGTTCCAACGGGGGGGAGTGGGGAGAGGCCGGTAACACCCACGCGCCTTCCATTCGGAGGACTGTCTGATGAGTGGACGCATCAACCTGCTGGCGCCCGAGGTCCGGGCCAATCCCTATGCCGTCTACGCCGAGCTGCGGCGCCACGCGCCGGTGTGCCAGGTGGACCCCGGTGGCTACTGGGTCATCACCCGCCACGATGACGTGGTGGCGGCCTTCAAGAATCCCCAGCTCTTCTCCAGCACGGGGGTGCGCATGGCCACCAAGCCAGAATGGCTGGGGCACAACCCCTTCGCGGACTCGATGATCGGACAGGATCCGCCGCGGCACACCCGGCTGCGCAACCTGGTCAACCGGGCTTTCGGGCCCCCGGCGCTCGCCCGGCTGGAGGGGCGCGTGCGCCACTACGCCGAGGCCATCGTCGCGCGCATCCCCGAGGGACGGGAGGTGGACTTCGTGGATGCCTTCACCCTCCCGCTGCCCGCCAGCGTCATCGGCGAGCTCATCGGGCTGGAGCCCTCCCTGCACTCGCACTGCAAGCGCTGGGCGGACGACCTCACCAGCATCAGCGCCAACCCCCAGGACGAGAAGCGCCGGGAGGAGATTCGCGCGGCGGTGCGCGAGACCGAGGCGGAGATGGCCAGGGTGCTGGCCCTGCGCCGCTCGGAGCCTCGCGAGGACCTGGTCTCGGAGCTGCTCCAGGCGCGGGTGGACGGCCAGTCCTTGAGCGACGCGGAGCTGATGAGCTTCATGTTCCTGCTGTTGGTGGCGGGTCTGGAGACCACCATCCACCTGCTCGGCCACTGCGTGCGTGTCCTCATGGAGCGTCCGGACGTGCTCGCGCGCTTGAGGGCGGACCGCTCGTTGCTTCCGCGCTTCATCGAGGAGGTGCTTCGCTACGAGCCGCCCGTGCAGGCCTTCGGTCGCCTCACCACCGCCGAGGCGGAGCTGAGCGGCGTGCGCATTCCGGCGGGCGCGAAGGTGATGCTGCTCATCGGCTCGGCCAACCACGATGACGCGCGCTTTCCGGATGGGGACCGCTTCGACATGGATCGCGAGGGGGTGAACAACCTGCCCTTCGGTCACGGCATCCACTTCTGCCTGGGCGCGCCGCTCGCGAGGCTGGAGGCCCGTATCGGCCTGGAGGTGCTGTTGTCTCGCTTCGAGCGCTTCACGCCCGCGGGTCCCCTGGAGTGGAACCACTCCTTCACCGTGCGCGGCCCCCGCGTCCTGCCGGTGATCGCGCACGGGTCCGCGTAGGACTCGCCCCCCGCTTCATGCCGTGGGACGGCTTCCACTCAGCAGCGGGGAAGCGTGGCGTCGGCGGGGCAATTCCAATCGGCCTGACAACAGACGCTCCCCTCCCCGCAGGGAAACTGACATGTCTCCACCCAGTCACAGGGGTGCTGTTCGGCACGGGCCGCGCGGGGGGCGGAGGGCTCGTCGAGGGGCTCGGGGGGCGCGCACTCCCGCGCGTCAGGAGGGCACGGCGGTTCGTTCCGCCACGCCATGCCCACGGGTGCCCCGATGAGGAGGCCCACCACGGCCAGCAGACCGAGTCGCAGCGCCATCATGACCCACACCTCCGTGAATGCCGTTCGTCACCCACAACCCGGCGTCGGACTCTCCATTCCGAAGTTGGATTCCGTGGATTCTATGTGATCACGACTTCCCGGACCGCGAAGGGATTTGGAGGGTGAATTCGCGGCTCCCGTTCCAGGAGCCGATCGGGGTGTTCAGAAGGCGATGGCCCGGGTGGGTGCCGGGGTGCCCAGGGTCTTCTCGAGGCTACTTGCCCTCGACCACCCGATTGACACGCAGGACGGTGGCCGTGCCGGCGGGACCCGCGTGGGGCACGTTGCCCACCGAGGCCTCGACCTTGAGGCCCGCCCCCTGGTGGACCTTCTCCATGAGGCGTCCCTGCTGCTCGTCGGTGAGGCCGAGCGCGGACAGGTCGAGGTCGGTGATGCGCAGGCCCTCCGCCTTGGGGTCATCCGCCGGCCGGGCGACCAGGGAAGGGCAGGGAGCGGCCATGCAGCGCACGCCACTGTCCTTCACGATGTAGATGACGGGCTTGCTGTCGCTGGCGGCCGTGGTGCCACCCGAGATGTCCTCGCTCGGCGCGGTGTCGGTGGGCGCGGGGGGAGGAGGAGGAGGGGCCTCGGCGCCGGCGGGCGTGCCACCGGACTCGGCGGGTCGGGCCTCGACGGGGGGGCGGGTGTTGCTGGTGCACCCGGCGAGCAGGCCGAGCGCGAGGGGAAGGGCGAGCAACGACGAGCGTGAGGTCATGGCAGGAGGTCTCGCGAGAGGAAGAGGCGCAGTCTCATCCTCTCCCTGAACGGATGCCACCTCCATTTCGGTCTCAGAGGACCCGGCTGACGCGCAGGATGGTGGCGGTGCCCCCGGGGCCCGCGTGGGGGACGGTGCGCACGGTGGCTTCCACCTTGAGGCCGGGGCCCGGCTTGTGGGTGGATTTGAGGAGCGAGGAGCGCTGCTCGTCGCCCAGGTTCAGCGCGGACAGGTCGAGGTCGGTGACCTTGAGCCCGGCCTCGTCGGGCCGGTCCGCCCGGAGGGCGAGGTAGACGGGGCAGGGGGTGGTGATGCAGCGCACGCCACTGTCCTTCACGATGTAGACGACGGTCTCTTGGTTGGACTCTTGGGTGGTCATGAGGGGACAGGCAGTCTCGCCGTCCCACCGGGCGGATTCCAACCCAAAGTTCCAACCTGAAGAGAGAGGTGACGCGGGGGGTGGTGCCTTCCGGGCGCCCGTCCTGTCCTACATGCCGGGCAGGCGGGAGTCCCCGGCGCTAGACGCTTTGATCGGATGCCGGACAAGTCGGCATGACTCCGGACGTCACGTTCGTTGACGACCCGAGAGGGCCGGGCTACATCCGAACCGAGGCGGCCTCCCGGGCCGCCACCTCTTATCCCGCACCACTGGTTCTTCAAGGTCCCCCGAGATGGAATTCCGCATCGCCGCCGACGAGCTGAAGAAGGCCCTCTATCGCGCCCAGGGCATCGTGGAGCGCAAGACGACGATGCCCATCCTGGCCAACGTGCTGCTCACCGCGACCAAGACGGGGGTGACGGTCACGGCGTTCGACCTGGAGATCGGCATCGTCTCCGAGCACGCCGCCGAGGTCATCAAGCCGGGCGCGGTGACGCTGAGCGCCAAGTACGTGTTCGACATCGTGCAGAACCTGCCGGACGCGCACGTGACGCTCAAGAAGCTGGCGAACAACTACGTGGACATCACCAGCGGTCCGGCGCACTTCAAGCTGGTGGGCACCGCGCCCGAGGAGTACCCGAAGCTGCCGCGCGAGGAGAGCGCGCCGCTGGTGCAGGTGACGGGCAACACGCTCCTGGAGATGATCAAGAAGACGCAGTTCGCCATCTCCACGGACGAGACGCGCTACATCCTCAACGGCGTGTATTTCGAGCCGCAGGCGAGCGGCAAGGTGCGCATGGTGGCCACGGACGGGCACCGCCTGTCGCTGGTGGAGCGCGAGCTGCCGGGGGACTTCAAGCTCAAGGGCGGCGTCATCATTCCGCGCAAGGGCCTCATGGAGCTCAAGCGCCTGCTCGACGAGGCGCCCGACGCCGAGTGCCACCTGGGGTTCGCGGAGAACTCGGCGCTCTTCAAGAAGACGGGCCTCACCATGGTGATGCGGCTCATCGACGGGCAGTTCCCCGAGTACCAGCGCGTCATCCCCAAGGAGGGGGACAAGGCGGTGCTGGTGCCCAAGACGCGCCTGCTTGAGGGCCTCAAGCGCATCGCGCTGCTCAGCGCGGACAAGAGCTACGCGGTGCGTATCGGGCTGACGGAGAACCAGCTGCTCATCACGGCGAACAACCCGGACCTGGGCGAGGCCAAGGACGCGCTGGACATCGCCTACCAGGGGGCGGCCATCACCATCGGCTTCAACGCGCGCTACCTCATCGACGTGCTGGGCGTGACGGACACGGACGAGGTGGCGTTCGAGCTGGGGGATGAGCACAGCCCGGGCGTGCTGCACGCGCCGGGGGACCGCAGCTTCACGGCCGTGGTGATGCCGATGCGCGTCTGAGTCCGCCGAGCCTCTAGCGTCTCGTGATGGGTGTCACTTCCCAGGACGTGAGCGTCGCTCCGCCCGTTGTGGCCCCCACCCCGCGCAACACCGGCCTGGACCGGGCGCGCGCGGTGGCGGTCATCGCCATGGTGATGGGGCACACGCTGGACGCGGTGTTGTCGGACACGGCCCGGCAGAGCACGGGCATGCTGGCCTACTGGTCGCTCCGGGCAATCACGGCGCCGTTGTTCCTCTTCGTGGCCGGGTGGGCCTTCGCGACGACGGTGCAGCGCACGGGTGTCCGGGGCCTGCCGGTGTGGCGCCGCTATCTACCGCGCGTGGGGCTCTTGCTGCTGTGGGGCTACGTGCTGCGCTGGCCGGGCTGGGCGCTCGAGGGGCTGCTCGCGGGTCGTGTGGAGATCTGGCGGCACTTCCTCGCCTTCGATGCATTGCACGGCGTGGCGGGCGCGCTGCTGATCGGCTCGGGGGTGTTGTCGGTGGTGGCCGGACGCGGGCCGCGCATGGCGGTGATGGCGGGGCTGGCCCTGCTCTTTCCCTGGGTGAGCCCGTGGATGCGCCAGGTGGTGGCCGCGGGGGACTGGCCCCTGGTGCTGGAGCAGGCCCTGGTGGGCCGCACGTCCAACTTCCCGCTCTTCCCCTGGTCGGCCTACTTCTTCGTGGGCTGCGTGGCGGGGTTGGGGCTCGCGGGGGTGAAGCGCGTCCCGCATTGGTTGATCCTCCTGGGCGGGGGCACGGGGATGCTGGGCGCGGTGTCGCTGTGGAGTGGAATCGTGGCCTCCCGCTGGGGAGATGTCACGCTGGTCTGTTGGCGGGTAGGCCTGTTGGGCGTGGCGGCGGGATGCGCCATGCTGTTGCCCGCCCGGCTGGATGGATGGCTCGGGCCCGTGGGGCGCGCGTCGCTCTGGGTGTACGTGGTGCACCTGCCGCTCGCCTATGGCTGGTCCACGTTCCCCGGCCTGGGCAGTCGGCTGGGCCACTCACAGACGGCTCCCGCTGCCCTGGGACTCGCTCTGGCTGTCCTGGCCACCTCGCTGGTGATCGCACTGCCCGCGAAGACGCTGTATGGGCGCTGGCGCAAGCGCGCGCGGCCTTCCGCGGAGCGTGCCGGGGCCCTGTCCCCCAGGCCGCCAGTCTCGGAGTGATGTGTCCATTCGTGGTAGGATGACTTCCAGGGTTGTGCGGCCTCGTCGTTCAAGGGCCATGGAGTCATGCCGTTGAATCGATTCGCCGTGCTCCTGGTGGGCCTCGTCTCCCTCCTGGGCACACCCGCTTGGACCGCCGAGCCTCCGGGACGCCTTGGCTTTCGCAGCTATGGCACGGAGGCGGGGGTCGACAATTACGATCTGTCGTGGATTCTCCAGGACGCGGACGGCTTCATCTGGGTGTGTGCCGCGGACGCGGTGTACCGCTTCGATGGCGGGCGCTTCGAGCGCTTTGGCCGGGAGGCCGGCCTGCCCTCGACGAGCGTGAGTGACATCACGCTGGATGCGCGAGGCCACCTGCTGGTGGCGACGCGTGGGGGGGTGGTGCGCTGGGCGGGGGAGCGCTTCGTCGACGTGCCGATGCCTGGCGTCGCCGAGCGGGTGTGGAGCCTGCGCGTGGACGCGCGCAAGCGGATGTGGGCGGGGACGGACAAGGGCTTGTACTGGGAGGATCAGCCGGGGCACTTCATTCCGGCGCCCGGCTGGCCGGGCGGCTCGGCGTTCAAGTTGTGGGCGGATCGCTCGGGTGCGATGCAGGTCGTGTCCGAGCTGGGGCTGGTGAGCCGCGAGCCCGAGGGGAAGTGGTCGGTGCACGAGGTGCCGGACCGGCCGACCGTCATCAGCTCGCTCGTGCGTGATGGCGAGGGCCGCTTGTGGCTGGGCTACGAGGGGTGGTTGGCGATGCAGCCGCGGCCGGGCGCGCCCCTGGTGAACCGTTCCTCGCTGCTGCGCGGCCTGACGGGGGCGGGGACCCGCCTGCGCGTGGGCAACGAGGGGCAGCTCCTGGTGCCCCACTATGGTGGCCTGCTGGAGATCCGCGGTGAGCGCTCGACGCTGTTGCGGCTGGGGCTGGCCAACCAGTCGGCGCGGATCCGGGACGTGCTGGAGGATCGGCAGGGGACGCTGTGGGCCGCGAGCATGGGGGTGCACCGCTCGCTGGGGCGGGGCTTGTGGAGCGTGCACGACATCACCACGGGGCTGCCCTCGAACATGGTGTGGGGGCTGGCGCGGGGCGCGGACGGGACGTTGTGGGTGGGCACGGACAAGGGGCTCGTGCGGAGCACGGCGGCGGGGTGGGTGCCGGTGCCGGGGTTGGAGGGCTACTCGCTCAAGGCCGTGAGCGTGGACCGGGACGGGGTGGTGTGGGCCGCGGGCAACCCGGCGGGGCTGCACCGCTACGAGCCGTGGAGCGGACGGCTGCGGACGTTCGGCCCGGAGTCCGGCTACCTGTTCCGCTACACCTTCGCGATGCAGTGGATGCCCGATGGCTCGCTCTGGGTGGCCACGCCCTCGGGCTTCGCGCGGGGGGTGTTCGAGGACGGCGTGCCATCCTTCACGTTCGTGCTGCGCATGAACCAGCGGGTGCTCGCCATGGACCTGGCGCTCGACGCGGCGGGGCGGCTGTGGATGCCGGGCAACGGGCTCGTCGTGCGCGAGGGGGAGTCCTCCAGGACCTTCGGAGTGGCCGAGGGTCTGTTGGATGATCAGCTGCGCTACATCCTGGTGCGGCGCGATGGCCGCATGTGCGTGTCCTATGTGGAGCCCCTGGGGGTGAGCTGCTTCAGCTACCGGGAGGGGCGCCTCACGGACTTCTCGCACCTGAACCGAGGCCACGGGCTGCACAGCAACGTCGTCTACCAGTTGGGCGAGGACGCGGCGGGCCGGCTCTGGGTGGGCACGGGGGCGGGGGTGCACGTGGTGGGGCCGGACGGAGTGCCGGAGCACTTCGGCGCGAGTGGCGGGGCCCCGGGCAACGAGGCCACTGGCAACTCCTTCCTGGCGGACGCGGACGGCACGGTCTGGGTGGGGTCCGCGAGTGGACTGGGACGCTTCGATGGGACGCGCTACCGCGGTCCGGTGCCGCCTCCGCGTGTCGTCCTGCTGAGCACCCAGCTGGGGCCGCGCACGTGGTCGCGGCCGCCGGAGGAAGGCCTGGAGACCCATCCGAGGGAGACGAACCTGGAGGTGCGCTTCGCGGTCCTGGGCGACGTGGACGAGGAGAGCCTGGAGCGGCAGGTGCGCCTGGTGGGGATGGAGGAGTGGCACACCGTGACGGAGCAGCCGGTGCACTACAGCATGTTGCCACCGGGGGACTACCGCTTCGAGATGCGCGCGCGCCATGACCAGGGGCCGTGGGGGCCAGTGACGGGCTTCGCCCTGCGGGTGCTTCCTCCGTGGTGGGCCTCGTGGTGGGGGCGGTGCCTGGTCGTGCTGGGGCTGGGGCTGGTGGTGGCGGGCGTGGTGCGCTGGCGCAACCTGACGCTGCGGCGGCGCAACGTCGAGCTGGAGCGCCTGGTGGCGGCGCGCACCTCCGAGCTGGATCGGGTGCGCGCGAAGGTGGCCCAGGCCGAGAAGCTCTCGGCCATGGGGCAGTTGCTGGCGCGGCTGTCGCACGAAATCAACAACCCCCTCACCGCCATCCACAACAACCTGCCGCCGGTGCGCGAGTACTTCGAACAGCAGGCCGAGGGCTTGCGGCGTCTGCGCGAGCGGCTGGAGACGCATCCGGAGGAAGTGGAGGCGGTGGCGCGGGTGTGGCGTGAGCTGGAGTTGGACTACGTGCTCCAGGACACGCCCGACGCGCTGGAGGCGATGCGCTTCGCCACCGACCGCATCCGCTCCATCCAGGAGGATCTGCGCGCCTTCCTGCGGGGAGACCGTCCGCGCCTGGAGGTGGGGGACTTGAACCGGACGGTGCAGGACACGGTGGAGTTCGTGCGGCGCTCGTTGCCGCCGGGTATCCGGGTGGAGCTGCGGTGTGGGGAGGTGCCGCCGCTGGCGTTCCACGCGGGGCAGCTCGGCCAGGTGCTGCTCAATCTCCTGCGCAACGCGCTCGACGTGCTGGGGGACGGAGGCGAGGTGTGGGTGAGCACGGCGGTGCGCGAGGGCCGCGTGGAGCTGGTGGTGGCGGACAATGGCCCGGGAATTCCCCCCGAGCTGCGCTCGCGCATCTTCGAGCCCTTCTTCACCACGAAGGACGTGGGGAAGGGCTCGGGCCTGGGGCTGGCGATCTGCCGGCAGATCATCGCGGAGAACCACGGGGGCTCGCTCGAGCTGGACGAGTCGACGGCTCGGGGGGCGTGCTTCCGGGTGGGGCTGCCGCTCGTCCAGGAGGGCCGCGAGGCGGCCTGACGTCCTCACGCCGAGGCGTTGGCGGACGACAATCGGGGCCGGGATGGCTGGACGAAATGATGACCAGGAGGCAAATTGGGGCTGACCGAACGGTCAGACTCCCCTCTTCGCTCCCGAGGCCCCCATGGCTGACGCCCTGCTGCCCACTTCCCTGCGACCCGGCTTGTACTCCTCCGTGGCGGACACGCCCCGGGAGGATCTCCTCAAGGCGTACCGGGAGTTCCTCGAGCAGCGCAACGGGGACATGGACTTCACGAAGGGCTTCTCGCGGCGCGAGGCGTGGCTGGGCGAGGCGGCGAGCTGGGAGGCTCGGTTCGCGGGGGCGGTGGACGCCGAGTCCTTCAATCGGGCGTACACGGACTTCGGCGAGGTGAAGAACCTGCCGTTGCCGGTGTTGGCGCTGCTCACCTTCGTGAAGGCCAACGCGGGCGAGGCCTACGGCGTGGAGGTGGTCAACCGCGTGCGCCAGAAGCGCCAGGACAGCACCCAGCTCTTCCATCAAATCGAGCGGCTGTTGAGCTACGAGGAGACGTACCACACGCGCATCCTCATTGGCGCCACGCAGCACTTCGGGGTCCAGGTGAAGGGGGCGTGGAAGCCGAACCTGCAGCTGCGCCTGCTCATCGGGACGCTGGCCTACGCGCCGGGAGTGTTCTTCCATCCCATCCTGCTGGCGTCGGAGATTTCGGGCGTCTTCGTCTTCCAGTGGATGCTCAAGCGGGTGGGGGAGATCTTCCGGGATCAACCCGCGGTGCGCGAGTCCATGGAGCAGCGGCTGACGGAGATCCTCGTGGACGAGGTGGGGCACGTGGCCTTCAACCGCATGGCGGTGGGGGCGCGGGGCCTGGCGGCGGCGCGCAGCATGGCGCCTGGGGTGATGCGGGGGGTGATTGGCACCACGCCCGAGTACCGGGCGCTCGGGTTCGACGAGAACGTGCTCAAGGAGATGGAGCGCTTCGACCTGCACCACCTGCCCGAGGAAGTGCGGCGCCGCTCCTACTTCGTCTGACGGCGGGGGCGCTTGCGGCGGGCCGGGGGGGGGCGGGGCTCGGCGAAGAGGTAGCGCTTGATGATGAGTCCCGCCTCGCCGAGCCACCGCTCGCGCCAGGCGGCCTCGTCGCTCTCGGGCCAGCCGGAGGTGGAGCGGCGCATGGCGAAGGAGGTGAGCAGGAGCAGGCCCACGTGGCCCACGGCGGCCTCGGGGTCCAGCTCGGGGCGGACGTGGCCTTCGCGTTGGCCCTGGCGCAGCACGTCCACCGCGATGCGAATCCAGGGCTCCATGCCCTGCATGAGCACGGACATATGGGGGCTGTCCGCATCGAGCACCTCGCGCAGGAAGACCCGCGCGGCGTCCTGTTCGGTGTCGAAGAACTCGCGCAGCTGCTCCATGACGCGCTCCAGCCGTTCCGCGCTCTTGTCGGTGAAGGCGCCGAGCAGCAGCAGCAGGTGGCGGTTGGAGTGCTCGATGAGGGAGTCGAGCACGGCGGCGTGCAGGGCCTCGCGCGAGGGGTAGTGGTAGAGGAGGGCCTGTTTGCTGATGCCCACCGCGAGCGCCACGTCATTGACGGAGATGGCGCCAAAGCCACGCGAGGCGATGAGGTGTGTGGCTTCGCGGCGGATACGCTCGCGCAGGCCCTGGGCGGGGGGCTTGCCCGCGCGAGGGGGAGGGGTCTTCACCGGGGGATCAGCGTTTGGGCTCTTGCGGCGCATGGCGGGACAGAGGCGAGGCGGTCATGCCGCTCGCGCTTCGTCTGGGGACTATCCCACGCCATTCGCGGAGAGGAAGAGAGTGACGGGCCGGTCGTGCCAGGCCCCCGGGAATCCAGGGTTCAGGCGCGCGCGGCCTTCAGCTCGTCGACTTCCGTCCGGAGCAACCAGTCCTCGGGGAAATCGGAGGCGGCCCGGGAAATCTGCTCGAGCCGCCGGACATCCAGGTTCTTGGACTCGCGCTGGGCGCGTACCTCGCGGTAGAGCGCCGCGAGCGAGGGGTGCAGGGCGGAGGCCTTCTTGGCGCGGGCCTGGGCTTCGCCTTCGCCCTCGGTGAAGGCGTTGAGCTCGCCGAACCAGCGGTCCCAGGTGCCGGGGTCCGCCGGGCCGCCGGCCACGGAAGGCAGACGGGAGGAGAGGAAGAGTTGAGCCACGCTGGGCAGGGCCACGGGTCGGCCGGCGAGCTGCCCGCGCAGGTTGAGCACCTCGCCCCCGCCCGCGGCGAAGCCCTGGAGCTTGAGCCCGCTGGCGAGCTCGAGCTGGAAGGGACCCCGGTCGGGGAGCGCTCCGGCACCGAAGGCCACGAGCGCGAGTCCCGGCCAGGGCTTGCCCTCGGCCTTGCCGCCGCGGGAGACGAGCACGGGGCCATCGAGCCGCACGAGCGCGGTGGAGAGCCCCTCGGCGACGGGGTGGAGGCCGGGGAGCATCTCGACGACGCGGGCGGTCACCTCGCGGCCATCGGCGAGCACGAGGTGGTTGACCGTCCCGGCGCGCAGCGCCTCCTGGAGACCGAAGTCCCCGCCGCGCTTCCAGGCGAGCGTGGCCTCGAATTCCTCGAGCACTTCGAAGAGGTGCTCGAAGTCACGGGCCACGAAGAGCTGGGGCTGCATGCGGGTGATGTCGTACTCGGTGTCCGCGCACTGGATGCTCAGGGGGACCTTCTTCACCTCGGACGTGAGACAGTGGCGGGCCTCGCCGATGCTGGAGAGCAGCCCGGCGCCGTAGATGCGGGGAGCGTCCAGGGAGCCGATGAGGCCGTACTCGGCCGTCCACCAGTAGAGCCGGGAGGCGCGGGTGCTCTCGCTGACATAGCGGCGGCTCTGGTTGGCGGCGTCCAGACGGGCCTCGGCGTGGTGGATCTGCTCCGGGGTGGCGGAAGGGTCTTCCTTGACCACGCTCAGGTTGCGGATGGCCTGGAAGACGGCCTCGTCCTCCACGGTGGAGATGGCCTTGAAGCCCACGAGTCCGCAGCGCTTGAGGTACTCGGCGTAGCGCGCGTTGGCGATGATGGGAGCGTGACCCGCGCTCTCGTGAACGATGTCCGGGGCGGGGGTGTATTGGATGTGCTCGTGGGTGCGGATGTCCGCCGCGATGGCGAGCACGCCCAGCGACTGCAGCTCGGTGAACACGGCGGGGGGAATGAAGCCGCGCACGCTCACCGCGCCCCAGCCCAGCTTGGAGAGCTGCTCGTTCATCTCATCCAGACTGGGGATGCGCTCGGTGCCGATGCCCGTGGCTTCCAGGCCCTCGAGGTAGATGGGATGCGCCTTGCCGGCGAGCTGGCCGCGCAGTTGCCGGAGGATGTGCCGCCAGACGGCCTGGTCCCTGGGCGTGTAGGACGCATAGTCCTGGCTCACCACGTAACGACGCAGGTGGGCGGGCAGACGGGCGAGGGTCCGTTCAGTGGGGGTCATCGTGGTTCCTCCCGGAGGAACCAAATTTAGGGAGGAAGGAGCGGGACGGAAATCCGATAAAAAACGACGTCCTAGTCGATTTTCCGCCGTTTCGACGCGAGGCGCTGACGCAATCCGTCGAGGACGAGTCGAGCGGTTTCGGAACTGGGGCCGCTGGAGGAGCGCAGGGCGACGACCTCGACGGCTTGGGGCTCTTCCTCGCGCAGCAGCCAGACGGAGAGGTCTTCGGGGAAGGAGCGCAGCAGCCGGAGGTCGGGAGCGATGGCGCAGGCCTGGTAGGCGCGCAGCAGATCGAAGAGGAGGAGGAAGCTCTGCACACGGGCCACTTCGCGCACGGAGACGTCATGGGCGTTGAAGCGGGCGCTGTTGGCGGTGCCGTAGGGGTCATCGCGCTGCCAATCGATGAAGGATTGGCCGGCCAGGTCGCGCACATGGAGCGAGCGACGGGAGCGGTGGCGGGTGGCCAGCTCGCTGCCGGGGCCGCAGAGCACGACGAAGGGCAGATGGAGGAGGGATTCCGCTTCGACGCCGCGATGGGGCGGGAGGGGAGTGAAGTCCACGGCGAGGTCGAGCTGCCGGGTCTGCACCTGTCGCACGAGCTCGAAGGTGCCGCCGAAGCTGACCTCCAGTTTGATGTGGGCGCGGGCCACGTCTCCGGCGATGCCGGCGAGGAGGAAGTGGGAGAGGGTGGGGTTGAGGCCGAGCCGCAGGCTCGGCTCGGTGCTGGCGAGGTCGCGCAGTCGTTTGAGATCGAGCTGGTGGAGGGGCGTCTGGGTGCCCTCGTAGAGCTTTTCGCCGCGAGCGGTGAGGTGGAGGCGGCGGCCGGGGCCGCGTTCCAGGAGGGGCTGGCCGTCGGCGAGGGTGGATTCCAGGGCGCGCAGGTGCTCGCTGACGACGGAGCGGGCGACGCCGAGGTGCTCGGCGGCGGCTTCCAGGCTGCCGGATTCGACTGCGGCCGCGAAGGACTCGAGCCAGACGAGGTGTCGTGGGAGCTTTCGGGGAGGCATTCAGCCCTTCCTTGTCATGGGGAACATGTGTCCGCCGGGCCGGGGGAGCGCCGGGGCGGGGCATTGGGGCTCGCTTCCCCGAACGGCCGATGAACGTTGAAGGCCCACGGTTGAAGGCCCAAGAAGGATAGGCCGTGCGTGGGGCGGATGGCGCATGGAGCGGCTCTTCGGGGCGCGGAGTCCTGGAGACCAAGGACGGCGAGAAGAGAAGAGGTTGGGGGGCGTGAAACATGCCGGTGCGGAGGGGAAGAAGAAGTGGGCAGACGCCTGTTGACTCAAGACACGGCGGTGATAGAAGCCGCGCCCCCACGAACCGGCGAGGTCGCGCAGGCGGCGGAAGCGGAACGTGGGAAGAAGGAGTCGACGAAGCGGTGTTGACTCGAGACGCGGCGGTGGTAGAAGCCGCGCCCCCTCGGACAGGAAGGCGAAGCCGCGCTGGCGGTGGGACACCTGGGCGAGAAAGAAGAAATAGGGAGTCGACGAAGTGATGTTGACTCGAGACGCGGCGGTGGTAGAAGCCGCGCCCCCACGAACCGGCGAAGTCGCGCAGGCGACAGAAGACGGAGAGCGGGGAAGAGGAAGTCGACGAAGGATGTTGACTCCCCTGGGACGAGGCGATAGAAGCCGCGCCCCCTCGGACGGGAAGGCGAAACCGCACTGGCGGTGGGGACCTCCGGACGAGCGCAGCAGAGAGAGACGAAATAAAAAGTCGACGCAGCGAGGTTGACTCGAAACGCGGTGGTGGTAGAAGCCGCCTCCCCCGAAGCCGAAGAAGTCGCGCAGGCGACCCGACGCGGTGGGTGGGAAGAAACGAGTCGACGAAGCGAGTTGACACGACGGGCGGAACGGCAGTAGGTTCCGCGCCCCACGAAAGAGAAAAGCAGCTCTCCTTCGCGGTGAACCGGAAAAGCGAAGCGGCAACGGCCGCTTGACAGCCGAAACGGTTCAGAATACAAGAGCCGCCCCGCTGAGTCGAAGCGGTGAGGTCGAGCAGGACAGTAGCACAGCAGGACAGCCGGTACAAGCGGCTCGGTCTTTGAAAACCAGATAGCAAACCCAAAGAAGACAGATTGCGGAAACCGCAGTCAATTCTAAGACGGGTTCTTCAGCGAGTCGGCGGGAGTCGATTGGCGAGAATCCGATGAACAGCGAAGTCAGGTGTCCCCTTAGCCGGGCCCTGGCCAAGCCGGTTCAACCCTTCAAAAATTCAATTGGAGAGTTTGATCCTGGCTCAGAACGAACGCTGGCGGCGTGCCTAACACATGCAAGTCGAGCGCGAATGGAGCAATCCTAGTAGAGCGGCGCACGGGTGCGTAACACGTGGATAATCTGCCTGGGTGTCTGGGATAACCAGTCGAAAGATTGGCTAATACCGGATAAGCCCCCGGGAGCTTCGGCTCTTGAGGGAAAAGGTGGCCTCTGTATACAAGCTATCACATCCAGATGAGTCCGCGGCCCATCAGCTAGTTGGCGGGGTAATGGCCCACCAAGGCGACGACGGGTAGCTGGTCTGAGAGGACGATCAGCCACACTGGAACTGAGACACGGTCCAGACTCCTACGGGAGGC
This sequence comes from Cystobacter fuscus, assembly GCF_002305875.1. NCBI lineage: Bacteria > Pseudomonadati > Myxococcota > Myxococcia > Myxococcales > Archangiaceae > Cystobacter > Cystobacter fuscus. The sequence continues at coordinate 386,684 of NZ_CP022098.1, forward strand.
AGCAGTGGGGAATTTTGCGCAATGGGCGAAAGCCTGACGCAGCAACGCCGCGTGTGTGATGAAGGTCTTTGGATTGTAAAGCACTTTCGACCGGGACGAAAACCCCTGGGCTAATACTCCAGGGCTTGACGGTACCGGGAGAAGAAGCACCGGCTAACTCTGTGCCAGCAGCCGCGGTAATACAGAGGGTGCAAGCGTTGTTCGGAATTATTGGGCGTAAAGCGCGTGTAGGCGGCTTTGCAAGTCGGATGTGAAAGCCCTCGGCTCAACCGAGGAAGTGCGTTCGAAACTGCAGAGCTTGAGTACCGGAGAGGGTGGCGGAATTCCCCAAGTAGAGGTGAAATTCGTAGATATGGGGAGGAACACCGGTGGCGAAGGCGGCCACCTGGACGGTCACTGACGCTGAGACGCGAAAGCGTGGGTAGCAAACAGGATTAGATACCCTGGTAGTCCACGCCGTAAACGATGAGAACTAGGTGTCGTGGGTGTTGACCCCCGCGGTGCCGTAGCTAACGCATTAAGTTCTCCGCCTGGGAAGTACGGTCGCAAGACTAAAACTCAAAGGAATTGACGGGGGCCCGCACAAGCGGTGGAGCATGTGGTTTAATTCGACGCAACGCGCAGAACCTTACCTGGTCTTGACATCCTCGGAAGGCCTCAGAGATGAGGCGGTGCCCGCAAGGGAACCGAGAGACAGGTGCTGCATGGCTGTCGTCAGCTCGTGTCGTGAGATGTTGGGTTAAGTCCCGCAACGAGCGCAACCCTCGCCTTTAGTTGCCGCGCAAGCGGATCTCTAGAGGGACTGCCGGTGTTAAACCGGAGGAAGGTGGGGATGACGTCAAGTCCTCATGGCCTTTATGACCAGGGCTACACACGTGCTACAATGGCCGGTACAAAGCGTTGCCAACTCGCGAGAGGGAGCTAATCGCATAAAACCGGTCTCAGTTCAGATTGGAGTCTGCAACTCGACTCCATGAAGGCGGAATCGCTAGTAATCGCGGATCAGCACGCCGCGGTGAATACGTTCCCGGGCCTTGTACACACCGCCCGTCACACCATGGGAGTCGATTGCTCCAGAAGTCATCTCACCAAGAGGTGCCCAAGGAGTGGTCGGTAACTGGGGTGAAGTCGTAACAAGGTAGCCGTAGGGGAACCTGCGGCTGGATCACCTCCTTTCTAAGGAGACCGGGTGCACGGTGAGCGCTTCGGCGCCACAGGGTGCACCAGCGACGCAAGTCGCGTAAGGTCAACCAGGTCAACGTTTCTGCAACTGTCGAGGGTTTGCTGTCTGGTTTTGAGAGGCCGAGCGAAGAGGCTCGGTTCTTTGAAAGAGACGGTAGCTGGAAATCCACTGGGCCTATAGCTCAGCTGGCTAGAGCGCGCGCCTGATAAGCGCGAGGTCGGTGGTTCAAGTCCACCTAGGCCCACCAATTTCCCACCGGGGAGATTGGGGACGCGACGACAGCCGGCAGGTGGAGGGACAGTGACACATTCAGGGGCTGTAGCTCAGTTGGGAGAGCGCCAGCTTTGCAAGCTGGATGTCGTCGGTTCGATCCCGTCCAGCTCCACAGTTTACTGACGAAGTTGGAGTCAGGACGTTCTTTGACAAGTTCATACGAAGGGTAGAAATCAATTTCTGCTGAGAAGTTCTCAGCGTCGATTGAGGTGACAGCTCGGCTGCGATAGCGGCCTGGCGGTGAACCTCACGACGCAATCAAGTGAATTCTTTCGGGTCCGCGGCGAAGAGCCGGGGCCTGGATCTTGGTCTCGAGTTTCAAGGCCACTCGCCGGGAGGCGGGCTGGTGAGGGATTAAGGTAAGTAAGCTACTAAGGGCGTGCGGTGGATGCCTAGGTGCCAAGAGGCGAAGAAGGACGTGGGTGGCTGCGAAAAGCTCCGGGGAGTTGCCAACCGAACGTTGAGCCGGAGATGTCCGAATGGGGAAACCCAGCGCGGTGAAAGCCGCGTTACCTCAGCCTGAATCCATAGGGCTGAAGGAGCGAACCAGGGGAAGTGAAACATCTCAGTACCCTGAGGAGAAGAAAACAACGAGTGATTCCCAGAGTAGCGGCGAGCGAAATGGGAGGAGCCTAAACCGGTGTCATGAAAATGGCATCGGGGTTGCGGGTCCGCGGTAGGACTCTGGTTTGTTAGCGGAATCACCTGGAAAGGTGGACCAAAGGGCGTGACAGTCGCGTACGCGAAAACGAACTGGAGCCGAGCGGGGTACCCAAGTAGGGCGGGACACGTGCAATCCTGCCTGAATCTGCCGGGACCATCCGGTAAGGCTAAATACTCCTTGGCGACCGATAGTGAACTAGTACCGCGAGGGAAAGGTGAAAAGAACCCCAGTGAGGGGAGTCCAAAGAACCTGAAACCGCATGTCTACAAGCAGTCCGAGCACTACGGGGCAACCCAGTGCGAGGGCGTACCTTTTGCATCATGATTCGGCGACTTAATGTACGTAGCGAGGCTAAGCCGATAGGTGGAGCCGGAGCGAAAGCGAGTCCGAAACGGGCGAATGAGTTGCGTGCATTATAACCCGAAGCGGGGTGATCTACACATGGCCAGGTTGAAGTGAGGGTAACACCTCATGGAGGACCGAACTCATGAAAGTTGAAAATTTCTGGGATGAGCTGTGTGTAGGGGTGAAAGGCCAATCAAACTCCGTGATAGCTGGTTCTCCCCGAAAGATATTTAGGTATCGTCTCGAGTAATTCAATGCTGGAGGTAGAGCACTGGAACGGCTAGGGGTCTCACCAGATTACCAAACCGTACCAAACTCCGAATGCCAGCAATTGTTAGCTCGGGAAGCAGTCAGTGGGTGATAACGTCCATTGGCAAGAGGGGAATAACCCAGACCGACAGCTAAGGCCCCCAAGTCTAGTCTAAGTGAACACTAGAAAGGATGTGGCAAGTCATTGACAACCAGGAGGTTGGCTTAGAAGCAGCCATCCTTTAAAGAAAGCGTAATAGCTCACTGGTCGAGACAGGCCGCGCCGAAAATGTAACGGGGCTCAAGACTAGCGCCGAAGCTTCGGATTGCATGCGTCAGGCGCATGCAGTGGTAGGGGAGCGTTGCAACAGCAGTGAAGCCAGACCGCAAGGGCTGGTGGAGCGGTTGCGAGTGCTGATGCCGAAATGAGTAGCGATAAAGGGGGTGGGAAACCCCCTCGCCGTAAACCCAAGGTTTCCTGGGTCAAGTTAATCTTCCCAGGGTTAGCCGGGACCTAAGCCGAGGCCGAAAGGCGTAGGTGATGGCAAGCAGGTTAATATTCCTGCGCCATCTTGTAGACGTTGAACCGAGGAAGGACGGAGAAAGCTAGGCGAGCTGACCGGTGGTTGTGTCAGTCCAAAGGCGTAGGGGTGTCGCGTACGACTAAAGGCGCGGCAGTCATCCCCGAGACCCCATGGCACCCCTCACGGGGTAAGTCGCTGATGCTCGGCTTCCAAGAAAAGTTCCGCGGGGAGTCTACAGGGTGTCCGTACCGCAAACCGACACAGGTGGGTGAGGAGAAAATCCTAAGGCGCTTGAGAGAACTCTCCTCCAAGGAACTAGGCAAATTTCCACCGTAACTTCGGAAGAAGGTGGGCCTCTGCCAGGTGTAGGCGTACAGCCGAAGCCGAGAGAGGTTGCAGAGAAATGGCGGTAGCGACTGTTTACCAAAAACACAGGACTCTGCGAAGGCAAGAAGCCGACGTATAGGGTCTGACTCCTGCCCGGTGCTGGAAGGTTAAGGGGATTCGTCAGCCGCAAGGTGAAGCGATGATCCGAAGCCCCAGTAAACGGCGGCCGTAACTATAACGGTCCTAAGGTAGCGAAATTCCTTGTCGGGTAAGTTCCGACCTGCACGAATGGAGTAACGACTTCCGCGCTGTCTCGGAGAGGGACTCAGCGAAATTGAAATAGCTGTGCCGATGCAGTTTACCCGCAGCAAGACGGAAAGACCCCGTGAACCTTTACTACAACTTGACAGTGACACTAGGGTTCGACTGTGTAGGATAGGTGGGAGCCTTTGAAGCCGGGCCGCTAGGTTCGGTGGAGGCAACGGTGAAATACCACCCTGTCGGATTCTGGTGTCTAACCATGCTCCCTCACCGGGAGTTGGAACACTGTCTGGTGGGTAGTTTGACTGGGGCGGTCGCCTCCCAAAACGTAACGGAGGCGCGCGATGGTTCCCTCAGCCCGATTGGAAACCGGGCGGCGAGTGCAATGGCATAAGGGAGCTTGACTGCGAGACGGACACGTCGAGCAGGTGCGAAAGCAGGTCATAGTGATCCGGTGGTCCTGAATGGAAGGGCCATCGCTCAACGGATAAAAGGTACTCCGGGGATAACAGGCTTATCTCCCCCAAGAGTTCACATCGACGGGGAGGTTTGGCACCTCGATGTCGGCTCATCGCATCCTGGGGCTGGAGCAGGTCCCAAGGGTTTGGCTGTTCGCCAATTAAAGCGGTACGCGAGCTGGGTTCAAAACGTCGTGAGACAGTTTGGTCCCTATCTGCTGTGGGCGTAGGATACTTGAGAGGCTCTGACCTTAGTACGAGAGGACCGGGTTGGAGACACCGCTGGTGTACCAGTTGTCTCGCCAGAGGCATCGCTGGGTAGCCATGTGTCGATTGGATAACCGCTGAAAGCATCTAAGCGGGAAACCGACCTCAAGAACAGGTATCCCGGGCGCAAGCCCCCGAAGACCCGTCGAAGACGACGACGTTGATAGGCCGGGTGTGTAAGCGCGGTAACGCGTTGAGCTAACCGGTACTAATAGGTCGAGAGGCTTACTTTACCTCAATCTCTCAACAGCCCCACCGGGAGCGGTGGGTGGTACGAGAGTCGAGGCCAGGGTCGAGGCCCCGAGCGAGCGCGACAGCGCGACGCCGGGCCCGGAAGAAGGCACGAGCACTTCGCAGTGGAAGTTGGTTTCACATACCCTTCGTATGAACTGTCCTGTTTTTCCGGTGGCAATGTCGGAGGGGTCCCACCCGTTCCCATCCCGAACACGGAAGTTAAGCCCTCCAGAGCCGATGGTACTCCGCGGGAAACCGCGCGGGAGAGTAGGTCGCTGCCGGATTTTTTTCTGAAGGCCCCGAGTCCGCACCGTCAGGTGTCGACTCGGGGCCTTCGCCTTTTGCGGGCTTCCTCCCGGCGGGCGCCCAAGGCCCGTCCGCTGGGCGACACGCGTTGCTTCTTCGTGCTTTCGTACTGGCAGTGCTGCTCCAGGCTTGGTTGATTGGCGTTCATCCATTCAACCCGGAGCGCTTTGCTCATGAAGCAGCTGTCGCGTCCTCTCGTCGCCGTCCTCCTCGCGCTTGCCGTGTGCCTCGCCTCGACTGAGTCGGAGGCGAGATCAGAATTCCGTCTGACGCTCGGCGCCGACTATCAGATCAACCAGGGTGCTTTCTTCGACCTCACCGGCGCGGTTGACTTCATCTTCCTCGGGCCCCTGTCCATTGGCGCTCGCTTTGGAGCGATGCTGGCGACCAGCCCCACGTCGTTCGGAATCCCCATCGATCTGGATCTGCGCATCAGCCCCCGGGGCGCGCCCATCTACCTGGAGGCGCTCGTCGGCCCGTGGCTGCGCTTTTCCGGCGAGTTCGTTCGCGCCCACGGCGCCTTTGGCTTCGGCTACCAGAACAGGTCGTTCACCTTCGGCCTCGAAGTGGGCTGGCTCACGCCCAGTCCCCACGTCGGTCTGCGAATCGGTTGGCGTCTGTAGCCCCACGGCTGGCGGAGTGGCCGCCGCTCAGTAATGCGGTGGCTTCTCCTGCCGCTGCGCATCCACCAGGCCGGGCTCGCCCTCGAGCTTCTTCTTGATGAGGGCGAGTTCCACTCGAACTCCCTCCAGCTCGCGCCCCTGGGCGTACAGCACCTCGCTCAGTTCCTGCAGCAACTCCTGCTGCTGCATGTAGCGCAGCTCCAACTCCACGATTCGCGATTCGTCGTCCATGTTCCCTGGGATAACCCGGCCCCGGCCATGTTGTCCCTCCCTCGTGTCTCCGGGAGTCCCCTCCATGGATGCGTCCCGTCACCTTCAGCGCGCCCGTGAGCTCCTCGAGCGGGGTCGGCCCGAACTCGCCGAGTCCGCCTTGAGTGATGCGATCGACGCCGCGGTGCTCGCCGAGGATCTGGTCGTGCTCACGCGCGTGCGCATGGCGCTCGGCAGTCTCCTGGTCGAGCAGCACCGTGAGGAGGAGGCGATTGCCTTCCTCCAGGCCGTCGTGCGAACCGAGATCGCCGATGGCTCCGTGGACGCTGAAGTGAAGGCCGCCGCGCAGTTGCTCCGGCGCATTCGTGGCATCCCCGAGTAGGCGCTTCCGTCCTCAGGGGGTGATGCAGGCGGTCCGCACCGCGTCCAGCCGCTCGGGAAACCGGCGCTCGAGGTCCATCCGCGTCGCCGTCACCGCGTCCGTCCTCCCCATGCTGCGCTGAATCGCACACAGCGCCGACAGGGCCTTCATGTCCGTCATGTCCAGGCGGTCCGCCATCCTCAATGCTTCCTCCGCCCCCTGGATGTCCCCCAGCCGGAACGCCGTGACGCCCAGGTGGTAGTACCCCATCGCCAGCTTCGGATCCGCCTCCACCGCCTTCGAGAAGAGTTGCCGCCCTTCCTCGAGCCGCCCCTGGTCCACCCGGACGAGGCCCTCCTCCAGCCACAATCGCGCCTTCCCCAGGTTCTCCCCCTGCGTCCTGAGTACTTCCAGGGCCTCTTCTCCCTGGTGTGCCGCGCTCAGCAGCCGCGCGTACCTCACGCCCACTCCCTTTCGTCCGGGCTCCTTGTGGTACGCCTCCTCCACCGACTTCAGCGCCCCCGCGAGGTCGCCCTCCGCCTCCCGGAAGTCCGCCCGCAACAACGCCGATCGGGCATCCCCCGGTGCCACTTCCTCCGCCTTCCGGAGGGATTCCTCCTCGCACCGGTTCATCCGCTGCCCATGGCAGATCCTCGCCATCAGCAGCTGCGTCTCCACTGAATCGGGCTCCCTGCGCTCCGACTCCTTCGTCAGCTCGTAGGCATCCATCGGCGAGCCCTCGCGCAGCAGCTCCGCCGCCTCCCTCAGGTCCGCTCCCGTGGCCTTCGGGTGGTCCTTCAATGGCTTCAACAGCGCCACCCGCTTCGCCGAATCGGGAATCGCCCGCGCGATCGCCAGCTCCTGCTCGGGCATGTTCCTCGGCAACAACAGCAACAACAGGTGGAACACCAGCGCCGCCAGGCAGACGAGCAGCACCTTGCGCACGCCTGGATCCATCCCGAAGCGACGGGCTCGGTCCTGACTCTCTGCTCGGGGGGCTCCCGGATCCTCTCGGGCTTCTTCGGCGCGTGGCTCGTTCAACACTCGTTCCCTCGAGGGTAGGGGCTTCACTGTATCCGCGGGTCCTGCTCAGGACACCGCCCGGAGTCGCGGCCGGGGCGAGGCGGGCAGTTCCTCCCCGCAGTTCCAGCACAGCTCGAAGTTCCCCGGGCTGCCCTCTCCACAGCACGGACAGTCCACGATCCGCTCCGCCTTCTCCTTGCCCTCTTCCACCTCGGCTTCCAATTCCCTCGCGCGCGCGACTTCCTCCTCCGGAAGCCACAACTCCACCCACGTCTCCGTGTTGGGAATCTCCCCGCCCAGCGGCGAGAGGGCCTCGCCTCGCACCTCGACCGAGAACCCCGAGCCCGACAACAGGCCTTCTCGAAGTCTCGCCTCTCCCACCGTCCGGTGGACCGAGAACCGCACTCGCTTCATGCCGTCTCTCTGGCATGGTCGCCCGCCGCCGGCAACCCGACGTGCGCCCCCCCATACCCAGGCCCCCTCCGCCCCCGGTCTTCCTCCCCAGGAAAGCAGCCGCTCAGGCGCCAGACATCCCCCGGTCCCCTCCGGGGGGACGTCCGTCGCGGCCCCCCTCACTCCTGTTGCCGCAACTCGTGGGGCAACACCGCGTAGGCGTGCCTCGGCGAGCGCGCGTGCAACTCCTCCGTCAGGAGTTCGTCCAGATCCTCCAACAGCGCGTCGTAGGGTGAGCCCACTCCTCGTATGGGTTGCCCGGGATGGGCCCCCGCTCTCACCCGCGGTGCTTCCTCCCCCTCGAACGCCAGGCTCACCGCCATCCCCGTCGGGCCTCCCGGCGTGGGCAGCACGATGACCGGTGCCGGCTGGCGTCTGGCTTCCTCCACCAGTGGACCCAGCCGCTCCTGCTCCTCCACGGTCAGCGCCCGCTCCAGTACCGTCTCCCCCTGCACCAGGATGCGCAGGTTCCTCATGCCCTCGATCCGCACCGCCTGCGCCCCCGTGTTCGTCCTCCCGCTGCGCTCGTACGTCAACGTGCTCACGCGCCACCTCCCCACTTCGCGCTCCAGTGGTGGAGGTATTCATGCCCCGTCTTCCAGGCACCTCTCCCCCTCGTCCGCACGACACTCCCCGACGCTCCCTCCCGGTGCAGTGTCCGTTGCTTCTCACCCTCCCTCCCCTCATTGCCTCTTCGTCGCCCCTTCGTTACCCCCTTGACGCGCCGCGTTTCGTTCCCACTGCCACCCAATCCCCTTCGCCGCTAGACTCCCTCCGTGACTCCTGAATCCGCCGCCCCGAGTGCCCTGGTTCCCCTCTCCCGCCAGGAGCTCCAGTCGCTCGTTTCCCTGCCCGCTCCCCGTCCGCCCGCTCCTCGCTCCGAGCGCCTGCTCGCCCTGTCGTCCCAGGCCTTCGATGTCCTCGTCATCGGCGGCGGCATCACCGGCTGCGGCATCGCGCGCGACGCCGCCCTGCGGGGCTTGCGTGTGGCGCTCGTGGAGCGCGAGGACTTCGCCTCCGGCACCTCCAGCCGCTCCTCCCGCCTCATCCACGGCGGCGTGCGCTACCTCGAGCATGGCCACCTCGGCCTCGTCTTCGAATCCAGCATCGAGCGCTACCGGTTGCTGCGGCTCGCGCCCCACCTGGTGCGTCCCCTGGCCTTCGTCTGGCCCGTCTACAAGGGCGCCCGCCTGAAGCGCTGGAAGCTCGCCGCCGGCCTCAAGCTCTATGACGCCCTGGCCCTCTTCCGCAACGTGCGCAACTCGCGCCTGCTCAACCCGCGCCAGGTCTCCGACACCTTCCCCGGCATCCGCTCCGAGGGCCTCACCGGCGGTGCCCGCTACTACGACGCCGCCACCGATGATGCCCGGCTCACGCTCGCCAACGTGATCGCCGCCTCCGAGGCCGGCGCCGTCATCCTCAACCACGCCTCCGTGCGCGCGCTCCTCCTCGAGAACGGCAAGGCCCAGGGTGCCACCGTCGTCGACATGCTCACCGGCCAGGAGCACACCGTGCGCGCCCGCGCCGTCGTCAGCGCCACCGGCCCCTGGAGCGATGAGATCCGCAAGCTCGATACCCAGGAGGGCTCGCAGGGCTCGCCCGCCGTGCGCGGCTCCAAGGGCGTGCACATCGCCGTGCCCCGCGAGCGCCTGCCCACGCCCCCCGAGACCGCCATCACCCTCCTGTCGCCCGTGGATGGTCGGGTGATGTTCATCCTCCCCGCCGCGACCCACACCATCATCGGCACCACCGAGACCCCCACCCAGGCCCACCCCGCCGAGGTGCGCGCCAGCGTGTCCGACCTGGACTACCTCCTCGCCTCCGCCAACGGCCTCTTTCCCGACGCCCGCCTGGTGCGCGAGGACGTCGTGAGCGCCTGGGCCGGCATCCGCCCGCTCGTGGCGAGCGCCTACTCCGGCTCGGGTGACGCCAACAGCGCCAGCCGCGAACACGCCATCCAGACGAGCCCCTCGGGCGTGCTCGCCATCTCCGGCGGCAAGCTCACCACCTACCGCGTCATGGCCAGTGACATGGTCAACGCCGTCGAGAAGGTGCTCGGCGTGTCCCACCAGAAGGCCCGCACCGGCTCGCTCGCGCTGCCCGGCGGGGACTTCGCCTCGTTCGACGCGGAGCTCGCCGCCGCGCGCGCCGAGGTGGGCCGTGACGACGTCGCCCTCCACCTCGTGCGCTCCTACGGCAACCGCTGGCGGCTGCCCTGGGCCCTCACCCGCGAGCGGCCCGCGCTCGCCGAGCCCCTCGCCCCCGGTCTGCCCTACCTGCGCGCCGAGGCCGTCCACGGCGTCACCCACGAGTTCGTCCACTCCCTGGATGATCTGCTCGTGCGCCGCCTCAAGCTGGCCTTCGAGACGCGCGACCTCGGCCGCGCCGCCGCCCGCATCGCCGCCGCCGACATGGCCCCCCTGCTGGGCTGGAGCCCCGAGGACGTCGAGCGGCAGCTCGCCGAGTACTCACGTCACGTGGAGCGGTTGTTCGGAATCGAGCCCGCCTCGCGCTGACGGTCACACTCCCCCACCCCGAGGCCCTATCGCCGGGCGAGTAGACGGCCTAGCCTCGCTCCCCAGGAATGGGCTCGGCGCATTCACCGTTGGTGATGCCCGGCCCGTAGGCGCGGAGCACCGGCGTGGTGCGATCCCCCGTCGCTAACGGGGTGCAAGGAGACGTCACGACATGAGGCGACTGGTTCTGTTGGGCCTGCTGGGAATCGCGGGGGGCGGCTGCGGGCTCAAGCCCCCGGATGACGATGTCGTCGAGCCACAGGAGCAGCCGTTGTGCCCGGAGCTCGTCGTCCAATCGAAGGCGGTGCCCACCGCGTCCTCCCTCGCCACGGGCTCGGCCTCCTCCGCCCTGTCCTCCTCCGGCGATGCCCAGCCCATGCTGGTGCGCTTCCGTCCCCAGTCGGGCCTGCGCACCGCCGCCGCGCTGCGCGGCCGAGAGGCTCGCGTGCGCTCCCTGGGCGCCCGCGTGAAGCGCCACTGGCCCTCGTTGGATGCCATGGCCCTCTCCCTCACCCCGGAGGTCCAGGCCCGGCTCGCCAAGGATCCCGACGTGCTCTCCATCGAGCCGGATCACGAGGTGTTCGCGCTCGGCAACGTCTCCACCTGGACGCGGCCCACGGCGGCGGCGTCGTCCACGCCGAGGCTCGAGGGTGGTGGCATCCCCTCGGAGTACACCCAGGCCCTGCGCATGACGCAGGCCAACGAGGTGTGGGACCCCAACAACCAGGGCTCGCTCCAGGAGGGGGCGCCCAACGGCTCGGGCCGGACCGTCTGTGTCGTCGACAGCGGCATGGACCTGCAACACCCCGAGCTCCAGGTCGTCTACGCCGGGGGCAAGGACTTCGTCGATGATGACGACGAGCCCGAGGACAAGGACGCGCAGGGCGTGTGGGGCGGAGGCCATGGCACCCATGTGGCGGGCATCATCGCCGCGCAGCCCGGTGTGCACGGCAACGTGAATCCCAATGACCCCACCCTGAGCCCCTCGGGCGTGGTGGGGGCCGCGCCGGGCGTGCGGTTGCTCGTCGCGCGCGTGCTCGACACGGACGGCAGCGGCAGGGTGTCCGACGTCATCTCCGCCGTCGAGTGGTGCGTGGAGAAGAAGGCGAACATCATCTCGCTCTCGCTGGGCTCGCAGGATAGCAGCGACCTCGAGAAGGAGGCCTTCGACAAGGCGAAGGCCGCGGGGCTGCTGTCCTTCGCGGCCAGTGGCAACGGCGGCGAGACGGCCACCGAGGAGTCGCGCGTCTACCCGGCCGCCTATGACTCCGTCATCGCCGTGGGCGCGGTGGACGAGAAGGCCGAGCACCCCAAGTTCTCCCAGACGGGCCCCCACCTGGACTTCGTGGCCCCGGGCGTGAACATCTACTCCACCTATCCCCGCGGCAAGGCGCCCTACGCCAACCTGTCGATCGGCGGCACCTTCTACGCCTCGTCGGCCCTGGATTACGTGCCCTTCGAGGAGTACGAGGGCAAGCTCCTCCACTGCGGTCAGGGCAAGGGTCTGCGCTCCTGCCCCGAGGCCACCTGCGACGGCTTCGTCGCCTACGTGGATCGCGGGGGCGACATCACCTTCGCCGAAAAGGTGCGCAACGTGCGCTCCCAGGGCGCGCGCGCCGTCATCATCGGCAACAACGATCCCGAGGATGACGAGTCGCTGCTCTTCACGCTCGGCTCCAATGCGAGCTGGCCCCCGGTGACGGCGGTGACCACCACGCTCGTTCCCACCTTCCTCGCCCAGGTGGGCCAGAACGTGCGCCTGGGCATCCAGGGCAGCGACTACGCCTTCAGCACGGGCACCTCCATGGCCACGCCCTATGCGTCGGCCGTCGCCGCGCTGGTGTGGAGCGCCCGCCCGGACCTCCAGAGCGACCAGGTGCTGGAGATCCTCCAGAAGTCCGCCCGGTACATCCCCAACCCCGCGCAGCCCGCGCAGACGGGCCACAACGAGGTGTTCGGCTACGGTCTCGTGCAGGCCAGGGCCGCGGTGGAACGGGCCCTCGTGTACCCGTCGTCCCCCTGAGACGGCTGGCTCACCAGGGAGGCTGGGTGGGCGAAGCCAACAGGCATGCTCCCACCCGGGCCTCCATTCGGGCCACCGCCTCGATGCCCGGATCCGTGCACATCTCCACCCGGGCCATGGACACGAGCCCGTCTCCCCAGGGCTCCTCGGGGCGGGCCGTGGGGCGCGCCATGGGCAGCAGGCCGAGCGTCACGCACGACACCAGCGCCGCCGCGGCCCACATCCCCCCGCGCCACTCCTTCAGCCAGGAGCGCGACGGCGCGGGCCGCAGCCGGGCCTCCCACGCTCCCGTCTCCAACGCCCGCCGCGCGGGTTGACGCCTCGCCCGCCGCGCCATCCACCCGCGCTCCACCCTCAGCCACTCCAGCGTCCGCGCGCACGTGTCACACGCGGCCGCATGCGCGCCCACGCGACCGGCTTCCTCCGCGGACAACTCTCCGGCGAGCAGGGCGTCCAGGTCCGACTCGCGGCAGGGGAGACTCATGGCCGACCTCCTGTTCCCACGTGCCCGGCCAGCCGCTCGCGCAACTGCAACCGGGCCCGGTGGATCTCATTCTTCACCTTGGGCAGTGACCAGCCCATCACCTGGGCGATGTCCTCGTAGGCCAGCCCATGGTCGATGCGCAGCAGCAGCGCCGCCCGGCGCTCCTCGCGCACCTCGCCGAGGGCCTCGCTCAAGAGGCCCTCCAATTCGCGATCCAACAACCACGTCTCGGGGGTGGGCGAGGGCCGCATCGCCTCCAGCAGGGGCTCGTTCTCCTCGGAGGCGACGTCCAGGTGCGTGGCCTGGCCGCGGCGCGACTCCAGATAGACATGGCGCGCGATGCCCAGCAGCCACGAGACGAACCGCGTGTCGTCACGCAGCGCTCCGAGCCGCGCATGCGCCCGCACGAACGTCTCCTGGGTGGCCTCGTCCGCGGCGGCCTCGTCCCGCAGCAGGTCGCGCAGGAAGCGCCAGACGGCGGGCGAGTGCTGCTCGAAGAGGCCACGGAAGGCGGCCGGGTCTCCTCGCCGCGAGCGGGCGACGAGCCGTCGCTCGGTGTCGACGGCCGGTACCGCGCTGCCCGTGAAGGGCATTCGGATCGCGAAGAGATGGGCCACGCCTCACCGTGACACGAAGCCGCCGGAAGTTTCACCCGTCCCCTCCTTTCATTCCGCTTTCCGCCGTCCGGCCCGTTCCCCCGCCCCAAGAGCAGCCTGGGAGCCAGCCCTTCCCCGCGTCCGGGTGGGTGTCTTGGTGAACGATTCCCACCTTGCGGGCAGGTAGGGGTTCACGACGAGGAGGAGTGAGATGCGCGGAGCCATGTGGATGGCGCTGGCCTTGCTGGGGAGCACCCCTCTGGTGGCCCTGGCGCAGCAGCAGGGCGCGGTGGGGCAGCAACAGCAGCCCGCGGCGGGACCGACGGGCGCGGCCAGCATCCAGCAAGGACAAGACACGGCGGGCCCGGGCACCTTCGGGCCGTTCTGGCTGCAGGGCAACGGGGGGTTCAATGGCGTGCCCTTGCAGAACAACACCCAGACGGGAGGCTCGGGGCTGCAGGGAACGAGCGGCACCGGAACGGCTGGACCCGGGGGGCCCACCTATCGGGGGACCACTCCAGAGATGCCCTCCGCTTCGCCGTTCTTGAGCCCGGAGACGGGCACGGGGGCGGCGGGAACGGGGGGCTCAGGTGGAACCGGCGGTTCGGGTGGCAATGCCAGCGCCACGGGAGGCAGCGGCGGGCAGGGAGCGTCTCTCTCCGACCTCCAACGGCGCGTGGAGGCCCTGGAGCGCGAGGTGTCCAATCTGCGCGGGACGGGAGGCACGGGCGGGGCAGGGGGCTCCGGCACGGGGGGCTCGGCTTCGGCTCCCCGAGGCACGAACGACACGGCGAACACCTCCCGGGGCAATGACGCTCAGCCGGTCACGGTGGTCACCGTGGAGTTCGACGGGCGCGTGCGCGACGTCACGCCCCAGCACATCGACGTCGTCGACGTCACGGATGGCACTGTCTCCCGGCTCGCCATCGATGATCAGACGCGGGCATTCAAGGGCTCGACGCGCCAGCAGATCCCCCTCAAACAGATCTCCGAGGGCGCGCGGGTGCGGACCTCGTTCGCGTACGTCGACGGTGTCGAGCGTGCGCGCGACATCGTCGTGCGGTCCTCGCCGCGCAAGTCCCAGAAGTAGGCCCACCCCCGGGGCCACCCCGGGTTTCGCGAAGAAGGGAGCGCAAGTCCAATGGCAAGACAGACCTGGATGGGATTGGGCGTGGCGGCGCTCGGCATGGCCCTCGTGCTGGGCGCGGAGCAGGGGGCCGCCCAGACGGAGCAGGACGGCGGCACGCAGTCGCAGGCCGAGACCGAGGCCCAACAGCGCCTGGAAGTGGCCCGGCTGCGCACGCAGGTGGCCCAGCTCCAGCAGCAACTCGCGAGGATGCGCGCCCAGCTCGCGCAGGCCCAGTCCAATGCGCCCGTGTCCTCCTCGGAGCAGGGCGTGGGCGGCAGCGGCCCGGGCGGCCCGGGCGGCACGGGCACGACCGGTGACGGCACGGGTCGGACCTCGGCCATCGGAAACCCCAATGCCGAGGCCCCCGAGGGCGCCACGGGCATCGGCTCCCCCACGAGCATCGGCTCCCCCACGGGCTCGGGGCCCTCGGCGGACGACTCGGGCTACGCCCTCGCCAATGTCCTGCATACCGGCCGTGTGCGCTCCGTGTCCGGCCAGCAGCTCGTCCTCGTGGAGGAAGGGGGCGTCTCCACCACCCTGCCCCTCGCGAGCAACGTCCAGGTCCTGCGCGGCAGACAGCGGGTGTCCCTGCAAAGCCTCGAGGAGGGAACGCGCGTGCGCACCTCCGCGAACCTGTCCTCCCCGGGCAACCCGGTGACGCGCATC
Organism: Cystobacter fuscus; assembly: GCF_002305875.1. Taxonomy (NCBI): domain Bacteria; kingdom Pseudomonadati; phylum Myxococcota; class Myxococcia; order Myxococcales; family Archangiaceae; genus Cystobacter; species Cystobacter fuscus. The sequence goes on from NZ_CP022098.1 coordinate 401,859, forward strand.
GAGATCCTCCCCACCCGGTGAGCCGCTCCTCCGGGTTGGGGGTTCAGCCCTTCTCTCGCCGCCCCCTGCGCTTCCCGCGCCAGGGGGCTGTCCGTATTCGTGGGAAAAAGTAGGACAGTAGGCGCAACATGTTCTCTGATTTTTACGATAACTTCTTCAAAGCCGTTCACTTTTTCCAGACAGACGGGAGTCCTTCATGACGCTCATCGGCCGCAACTCCGCCTCCCCCTCCTCGCGCACGGCCCCGTCAGCGGCTCCCGCCGAGAAGCAGCCCGTGCCCACGCCAGGAGCGCTGGTGACGCCCCCGACGACGGAGGTGCGCGCTGACGGCTTCGAGAAGTCGGGCGCGGCACGTAGCGGGCCGGCGAACAAGCTGCTCGGCGGCATCTTCGGGGGCGGGGACAAGAAGTATGACGGGGTGCTGGTGGGGGCCAAGGGCGCGACGTTCCCGCCGGGCACGCCGCTGAACCAGGTGCCGGGCGTCACCCCGCGCAACAACGCCCAGCCGACCGAGACGCTCCTCTACGTCAACGGCATCAACAACAACAAGGACACGCAGTTCGCGAGCATGCAGAAGCTCGCGGATCGCACGGGCGCGAAGGTCATCGGCGTGCACAACGCCACCGAGGGCATGATCGCCGACCTGGCCCAGTGTGTGAATGACAAGCTGGACAAGGGCAAGAACCCGGCCGTGGACACGATGGCGGACACCGTCTACTCGGAGCTCAAGGCGGGCCGGGGCGTGCACCTGATGGCGCACAGCCAGGGCGCGCTCGTCACCAGCCGCGCCCTCAACGACGTGGCCAACCGCCTGCGCATCGAGGACGGACTGTCCTCGGCCCAGGTGGAGAAGGCGATGAGCAAGATCAAGGTGGAGACCTTCGGCGGCGCCGCGGCCCACTTCCCGGATGGCCCCCAGTACGTGCATTACGTGAACAAGAACGACATCGTGCCCACGTGGTTCGGCCAGGGAGACGGAGATGGCGTGGACGAGTGGGCGCGCGACGGGGGCAAGGGCGCCGTCATCCGCCGCTTCGAGCAGGGCTCGGGTATCGACGGGACGCACTCGTTCGACAACGTCTACCTGCAGCAACGCGTCCCCTTCGAGCAGGCGCGCGCGGGCCGTTAGTCACGAAAGGGTGCGTACAGCATGCTCCAATGGTTGATGTCCGCGGTGGGGCTCGGTCCGCCCCCACCCGCGAGTGGAGGCCCCCTGACGCGGGAGACGGCCGGCGAGCTGGTGCGCTGGTTCATGCGCACCCTGGGCGCCGCGCCCGGCCCCGGCCTCAACCCCCAGGGGTTCGGGGGCTTCGCCGTGGGCGGTGCCCAGGTGTACTTCGAGTACCACGAGGACCGTGGGGCGCTCGAGTGCAGCGCGCTCGTGTACCGCTTCAATGAGCCGCCCAGGCCGGGCGTCATCGAGGGCTTCGAGGCCGAGGCGCGCGAGGGCACGGACACGGGCGGTGGCTCGGTGGATTACGAGCGGGAGAATCGCGGCCTGTTCCTCAGCCGCGAGTACTCCGTGGTGCCCGAGGGCGCCGCCTTCGCCCGGGACATGAAGCGCCTGGCGAAGGCGAGCCTCGTGTGGGGCGACGAGGTGCTCGATCGCGTCGCCTCGCGCGTCTTCCACCCCGAGGAACTCGAGAAGCGCTGAGCCGGCCTGGGCTCCCCTCGCCGGGGGAGCCCGCCAGGCACGCCTTCCCGGGCTTCAATTCCTTTCAAATCATGCTCCAAAGCATCGCACTTTTCGACCAGGTCAGCTTCTTCCGGGCCGACGACCCGGCCGCCTTGCGCAACGCACTCGAGCAGGCGCTCACGGAGATCCGCGCCGCCACGCCTTGACGTCTACGTGCGCGGCCTCCGGGCGCTGGGGGCCGCGCGCTGCAGGGCCTCCTCGAAGGGGGCCTCCTCCAGATAGACGCGGATGAGCTCGCCCGTGCGGGAGAAGAACTTCACCATCTCGGCGGTGAAGTGCATGTACTTGCTGCGCGTGAGGATGCTCACGCTCTTGAGCGCCGAGCGGTGGGTGTTGAACCACTCGGTCCACGCCTCCTGCACGGGCAGCCTGGCCTCCGCCGAGTTCTCCATTTCGATGAACAGCTCGATGGGGGCGTAGCGGCTGATGTCCCCGCGCAGCTCGTCCATGGGGGTGGTGCCGAACTCGCCCCGGTCCTCCCCCACGATGCGGAGCACCACCACGCCCGGCCGTGGCCGCCAGTAGATGAACGTGCACCGCTCGCTCTTCAGCCAGACCTCTCCGCCCTCACGCTCTTCTCTCTGGAATGACATGTTGGTTCCCCTCGAGGCCTAACCCTTCCACACCACGCGTTCGTCCTCCACCACGCACCGGCCCTGGCTCGCGAGCAGCGCCAGGCCCCCCTGCAACACCGGCAGCACCGTGCGCGTGAGCCGCTGCACCCCGAAGAGCTTGCCCGTCGCGCGCAGCAGATCCTCCTGGCCGAGCGACAGCGCCTGTGACAGCACCCAGGCCGCCGCGTTGGCCACCTCCTCGGTGGGTAGTTGTGCCGCCTCGCGCTCGGGGTGCGCTCCCCGGAAGTCCGTGTAGCGCTCGGGGCCGTTGGCTCCCGACCAGAGGAAGTCTCCCCGTTCGATCACCGCCCCCCGCTTCGTCAGCTCCGCCACCTGCTCCTCGATGCGCTGGCGCACCCGCGGCGTCAGCTTCTGCAGCCCCCAGGACTCCAAGAGCCGCCGCGCGAGCAGCTCCTCGTGCACCGGCCCCTCCTGCTCCAACACCAGGTGGATCTGCTCGCGCAGGCGCGCGGAGGCCGTGGGCGCGAAGAAGTCCGTGCCGGCCTTCACCGGCGGCAGCTTCGTGGGCACGTAGGGCCGCACGGCCCGGGCCTCGTCCTGGAGCGCCAGTGGCTCGGGCGGAGCCTCCTCGGCGGGCGCCGCCTCGGTGACTGGCACGGGCGCGGGAGGCGGTGGCGCCGCGGGCTGGTTGCTGGCCTCCAACGCGTCCCGCACCGCCGTCCCGAGCGCCTTCACCTGGGCCTCGCGGTTCGTGGCCCAGTCGGAGGACCACACGCGGTGCAGCCGCCAGCCGAGCCCCTGGAGCACCTCCGCGCGCAGCCTGTCCCGGTCCCGCGCGCTCGCCGCCGAGCGGTAGTGCGGCCCATCACACTCCACTCCCAGCACGTACTCGCCCGGCCGCTCGGGGTGCGCCACCGCGAGGTCCACCCGGTAGCCCCCGCTGCCCACGTCCGCGTGCACCGTGTGGCCCAGGCCCCGCAGCGCCTCGGCCACCTCGGCTTCCAGCGCGCCCTCGGGCTTGCGCTCGGCCGCGTGGGCCACCGGGGCCGCCGCCTCGGCCGCCTTGCGCAGGAACTCGCGCAGGTGGCGCGCTCCCACGGCCGCCGTGCGCGTGAGATCGATCTGATCGTGCGTCAGCGTGGAGAACACCCGCAGGCAGCAGCGCGCGCGGGTGATGGCCACGTTCAGCCGCCGCTCTCCACCCGCGCGGCTCAGCGGGCCGAAGTGCATGCGCAGCTTGCCCGTGTCGTCCTTCGCGTAGCAGATGCTGAAGAAGATCTCGTCCCGCTCGTCGCCCTGCACGTTCTCCAGGTTCTTCACGAACACCGGCTCGGCCGAGCTGAAGTGGGGCTCGATCTCCGGGAAGCGTGCGCGCTCGGCGTCGAGCAGCTCCAGGATGAGCTGCTGCTGCACCACGCTGAAGGTGACCACCCCGAAGGTGCGCTCGTGCGGCGCATGGCGGCGCAGCGTCTGGACCAGCTCGTCCACCAGCACCCTGGCCTCGCGGGGATTGATGGCGGCCGTCTTGCCACTCGTGCGCGACTGGTAGACGCCGTCGGGCACGGGGTGCCACTTGACGCCCAGGTCCTCCACGCGCGCCCGGGCGGCGGGGAACACGTGCAGGCGGCCCTCGTAGTACTGCCGGTTGCTGAAGTCGATGAGGCTGTCGTGGCGGCTGCGGTAGTGCCAGCCGAGCATCTGTTGCGGCAACTGCTTGGCGAGCGCCTCCTCCAGGATGCTCTCCAGCTCCAGCACGTCGTTCTCGTCGGGGACGGCCTCGGTGTCCTCGCCGCGGGTGAAGAACGTGGTGGGGGGGAGCTGCTTCGAGTCGCCCACCACGATGACCTGATCGGCCCGGGCGATGGCGCCGATGGCGTCATGGGTGCCGATCTGCGACGCCTCGTCGAAGACGAGCAGGTCGAAGCGCCGCCCGTCCGCCGGGAGGTACTGGGCGACGGACAGGGGGCTCATGAGGAAGCAGGGCTTGAGCCGCCGCGAGAGCTGGGGAATGGAGGCGAGCAGCTTGCGCAGCGCCATGTGCCGCGCCTTCTTGCGCAGCTCGCGGGCGAGGATGCCGGGCTCGGAGCTGTCGGCGGCGGCGGCGAGCCCCGTGGGCAGCTTCTGCTCCAGCGAGGCGATGACATGCTGGCGTGAGAGCGACACGTGCTCCCCATCGAGCCGGCGGAAGCGCTCGATGCGCCCCGAGTGGGTACTGCCCTCGAAGTCGCGCAGCACGGGCTCCGCGTCGCGCAGCGCCCGCGTCCAGGCCGAGAGCACCGCGCGCTCGAAGGTGCGCTCCAGGGTGTCGGCGGGCAGGCCCTGGTCCTCCATCGCGTCCACGAACCGTCCATGGCCGAGCGTCCGGAGCTTCTCGGCCTGGGCCTGGTACAGGCACCAGGGCCGCAGGCCGCGCAGGCCCGACTTCCACGCGTCCACCTGCTGGCGGAGCGACTCGCGATGGCGGGGCGAGGTGAGGGGCTCCCAGGGGCGCGCCTGGAGCAGTCCGGCGAGGGCTTCCTCGGCCTGGGCGAGCCTCCCCAGGGCGGTGCGCAGCGCCAGGGCCTGGGCGGCCAGCACCTCGCGCGACGCCGCGTCCGAGGGCAGTTGCACGCGCTTCACGCCCAGGGCCTCGCGCAGGGCGCGTACCTGGAGCACGCGCTGGTCGAGGGTCTCGAGCGCCTCGGGGCGGTCCATGAACTCGGGGGGCACGCCGCTCAGGGTGCCCGAGAGCGAACGGGCCTGGGCGGCGAGCACCGGCCGGCTCTCCACGACCTTCAGGGCGGTGGACAGGTCCTTTTCGATCTCCGGGTTGCCGGGCAGGCCGCGCGTGGCGAGCGCCGCCAGTTGCTTGCGCGCGCTCCACAGGAAGAAGAGGGCGAAGAGGAAGAAGGCCCGGGCCCACTTGAGGAAGAGGGCGTGCAGGGAGGGCAGCTCCAGGGTGAACAGCTCGGGCTTCCACCGGGCGGCGAGCTGGCTCTCGCGCGACGACTGCTCGCGCAGGGCGAGGGCGTGCTCCTGGGTGCGCCGCGCCACCTCGGGCCAGGCGTCATCGAGCAGGGCCACGGCGGGCACGGGCCCACTGGCGAGCACCTCGGCCAGCTCGAGCAGCGGACGCAGCGCCTGGGTGGAGGCGGGCACCTCGAGGGCCAGGCTGGCGGCGAGCGGCGCGGCCGTCTTCTCCACGCCGTCGAGCGCGGCTCGGGCCTCGTCCAGGGCGCGCTCGAGCTGCTCCTCCAGAGCGTTGGACCAGGTGAGGCCGCGCACGGCGCCCCACGGGTGCTCCCCGAGTGCCTGCACGGCGCGCAGCGTGCTCGCCAGGGACTCCACCTCGGCGCGGGCCTCGCGGAAGCGCGCCTCGGTCAGCTCCTGGGGGGCGGGCAGGGACAGGCGCACCTCGGGGGCATCGCGCAGGAAGAGCAGCCGGCTGGTGGCGCCATAGAGGCTCAGGCCAAGCGGCCAGGGGTGGTGCAGCGCGCGCACGTAGGCGTTGAGGTCCTCGCGCGTGGTGGAGAGCTCGCGCGAGCGTGCCTGCCAGGGAGGCTCGGGCGTGCGCCGGGTGCGCTCGTAGGCGCGGCCGAAGGAGGCGAGCACCTCCTTCTTGTTGCTCTTGTGGCTGTGCAGCTCCAGGCAGAAGTCGCCGAGTCCCACGTCCTCGAGGCGGCGGTGGACGACGTCCAGGGCGGCCATCTTCTCGGAGACGAAGAGGACGCTCTTGCCCCGGGCGAGCGCGGCGGCGATGAGGTTGGTGATGGTCTGCGACTTGCCCGTGCCGGGCGGGCCCTGGAGCACGAAGGAGCGTCCCGAGAGCGCCGAGGCCACGGCGGCCATCTGCGTGGAGTCCGCGTTGACGACGCAGGGCAGCTCGGCGGCGGGCAGCTCGGTGTCGAGCAGCTCGGGGTGGAACTCGCGCCCCTGCACTGGCGGAGCCGAGGTGCCCGCGGCGGCGATGTGGCGCACGAGCGGGTTGGAGAGCAGGACGGACTCGTTGTCCTCCAGGTCCTTCCACATGAGGAACTTGGTGAAGGTGAAGAGGCCCACGTGCGCCTCGTCCAGCACCTCCCAGCCGGGCCGGCTCTGGATGGCCGAGCGCATGGCGCGCAGCATGCCCGCCACGTCCAGGCCCTTCTCGTCGGGCTCGAGCTGGGTGAGGAAGCTCGCGTCGAGGCCGAAGTCACGCCGCAGCTTCTCCGCGAGCGTCACGTTGCCCAGCGGCTCCTCCGGCAGGCGCAAGAGGCCCAGCCGCTGGCGATCGCGGTCGAGCCGGAAGGCCACGGGGTAGAGCAGCAGCGGAGCGAGCCGCGGCGTCGGATCTCCCTCCGCCAGCCAGCGCAGCATGCCGATGCCCAGGTAGAGCGTCTGCGCTCCACCTTCCTCCAGGTCCGTGCGCGCGGTGCGGTCCAGGTTGCGCGCGCGGTTCCACAGCTCGGCCTCGCGCAGCGGCGAGTGGAGCCGCCCCTTGCCCAGATCCTCCAGGCGGCGCGCGGCGACTTCCTCCTCGGTGCCCCGGACGCGCTGCAACTTCGCCGTGCGTCCGTCCCGGGGGTCCTCCTCGGGGGCGGGCAGCAGCTCGTAGGGCTCGCCGCTGGAGAACAGGTCCTCGAAGCTCGCGAGGTCCGGCACGTGCAGCGGCAGGGCGCCCTGGGTGTCGAGCCGGAAGTTGAGCAGCTTGTTGCGCAGGGTGAGGTCGAGCAGCTTCTCCTTCCACTTGCTGAAGCGCGAGACGACCTGGGCGGAGGCGGGCTTGTCCTCGGTGACGGGGGGCGTGGTGGCGGCGCGCTCGAGCAGGGTGCGGATGCGGGCGTGGGCCTCCCCGGGGGAGGTCGCGAGCTGGGACGCGGGGGTCTCCATGACGCGCAGGGGCAGGGGCCGGTAGCGGTCCAGCCGGAGCACCCGCACGTCGAGCGCGGCGGTGAAGCGCGCGTCGTCCTGGAGGTGCTCCCTGGCCACGGTGATGGCCTGGTCGAGCATGGGCCGGCCCGCGTCCACGGCCGTGGAGGAGTCGAAGGGCAGGAGGTGGCCGAGCGCGATGAGGTTGCGCAGGCGCGCGGCGTCCTCGACGAGGCCCTCGGGGAAGCGCTCGTCGATGAGCCACACCGCGGGAAAGGCATGACCCTCGATGAGGACGAGCAGCGGGTGCAGGCCCATGGCCTCGAGCGCCGAGGCGAAGAAGAGCGTCAGGTCCAGGCAGCACCCCGCGCGCTCGCGCAGGAGCTGATCCGGCAGGCGCACCTTCTGGCCCCGCTCCTCGAAGCTCGGGGGACTCTCCCGGTAGCCGAGCCCCAGGGCCTGCACCGCCTCGTAGAGGGCCGCCACCTGGGTGTGCACGTGCAGGGGGTCTCGCTTCTGGTAGCCACACAGGGCGCCGTCGCCCACCGCCTGTTCGAGCAGCCGCCGCACGTCTTGGAGCAGCTCGGGGATGACGGGGTGGTTGGGCGTGACGAAGGAGGCCAGCAGCCCCAACGGCGCGCGTGCCCCGGGCCAGTGGTTGTAGGGCAGCACCTCCACGTCCGACGCGCCCTCGGCGAGCGTCGTGTCCTCCCGGCGCAGCGTCCAGCGCAGTTGGGCGCGCTCGGTCTCGATGACGGAGCGCAGCCGCCCCGGGGGCGGGCGGGGATCCACCACCCCGAGGTTCGTCTCCTCTCCCGCGGGCAGCGGGGGGACGGGTACCCGGAGGGGCTCGCCCAGGTCCGGCTCCAGCCGCACCTCGAGCATGGTGGGGCCGAGCGCCGTGTCGCTCGTGTTGCGCAGGAGCACGTCCCGGATGAGCGGCACGCCGCTCTGCTCCATGGCGAAGGTGAGCGTGGGCGCGGTGAGCAGTTCGACCTGGACCGGGGACGGCGTCGGGGCGGGTGCGGAAGTCGACATGTGGGGCGATCATGCCATGTCGGCATCGCCCGTCACGGGACTCCCCCTGGGACTTCAGCGTCCGTCCAAGAGCCCCATCCGGTCCTTGAGGCGCAGCACCCGCCGTACCGCGGCGTCCAGGCGTCCGAGCCGCTCCTCGTCCGTCCCCACCAGCTCCGTGAGGATGCCGAAGTAGTCCAGGCCGCCGGACCAGTCGGGGGGCTCGGTGGTGAGGATGAGATCGTTGCCCGCGAGGAAGGCGCGCCGCACCACCTCCTCGCGGGTGGTGCCCAGGTGCGCGGCGAGGGCCTGGATGGCCACGTCGTCCGTCACCGAGAGGCCACCGCCCTCGTGGGCCAGCGCGACGAGCGAGGGCTCGAGGATGGCGGGGGCCGGGCCGAACGCGGTGTAGACGATGTTCGACAGCATCACCCCGCCGAGGAACCGGTCCGCGGCGCGGAACGCCGAGGCCTCGCGGCGCACACGCTCCTGGCTCCAGTCGGCGAGGGCGTGCACATGGTCTGAGTCCGCGTCGAGGTCCCCATAGCCCGGGAAGTGCTTGCCGATGGAGACCACGCCGGCGCGGGCGAGGCCGCGGGCGAAGGCGGTGGCCTTGCGCTGGACGACCTCGGGCTCGCCGGAGAAGGCGCGCCCGTTGCGGAACATGTGCCCGGAGGGGGCCACGTCGAACACGGGGGCCAGGTTCATATTGAGGCCCACCTGGCGCATGACCTCGCCCACGCGCCGGCCCCAGTCCTCCACCTGGGCGTCCTCCAGGGAGGCCATGTCCCGAGCCAGGGGAAGCTCCTTGAGCGAGGCGTGCCGGGAGAGGCGGTTGAAGCCGCCGCCCTCGATGTCCACGGCGAAGAAGGGAGGCACGCGGGCGCGCTCCCGGGACGAGCGGATGCGCTCCCGGGCCGAGTCGGGCTTGCGCAGGGTGCCGCCCACGAACAGCACGCCGCCCACCTCGACGGGGGTGTCCTTGCCCACCTGGGGGTAGGCGAGGAGCAACTGCCCCACCTTGTCCCGGAGCGACAGGGAGCCGAGCACGCGCTCCACGCGGGCCTCATCGGGCGCGCGCTCGGGGAAGGCGGGGGGGCGAGGGGGCGTGGCTCCGGCGCCGGTGGCCAGGAACAGGGTGAGCAGGAGGGCCGGGACGGCGGGCATCGGGGACGGGGATAGTCCAGGAGCGCGGGTTCGGGCAATCCAGGGCGAGGCGGGGCCTGGATGGGTGCTCGCTCCTCGTTCAGGGGTCGGCGAGCGCGTCATAGCCCCGGCCGTGGAACTCCAGGAGACAGAAGCCATGGCCGAAGGGGTCCGCGAGGTTGGCCATGCGGCCCCAGGGAAACGCCTGGATGCCGGTGTCGACGGTGGCTCCGGCGGCCTGGGCGCGGAGCACGGCGGCGTCGAGGTCGGTGACGGTGAAGTCCAGGTGGACGGGGGTCCAGTGCCGGCGGTAGTCGCGCGGGGAGGAAGCGCCCGGGTGGGGTGGGCTTCCGGAGGGCCTGGCGAGCAGATCGATGGGGGAGGAGGCCCCGAGCAGCTCGGCCCAGTCGGAGCCCTGGCGGCGGCCCGGCGTCAGACCGAGGGCCTGGGTGTAGAAGGCGAGGGCCCGGTCGAGATCGGCGACATCGATGCAGACACGCAGTGGGAGCATGGTCGTGGGCGGGGAGGGTGCACTGCCTTCAGGGCCTGGGCAATCTCCGGAGCCTTTACTTGACCGCTGCCTCGGCCGTGATTTCACCCGAAGCGGAAGAGGTTACCGAACATGCGCCATCCATTCTGGAAGTCCGCTCTGGTGGGAGTTTCATTCATTGCCCTGGTTTCGTTGTCTCCTGGGACGGGACATGCTGCGGGCGGTGACAAGACGCTGGATGACCTCCGGGAGATTGGTCGGTTATACGCGGATTTGGAATATGAGCAGGCTTTCGTCCAGCTCCAGCGTGCCCGGAGCCTCGCCCGGGATGTGAATGGGAAGGTGGCGCTGTCGCTCTACGAAGGAATCCTGTGGTGCGAGATGGGGAACTTCGTCTTGGGACAGGTGTCGTTCCGCGAAGCACTCCTGGTGCGGCCCGACGTGAAGCTGCCCATGAAGGTCGCCCCCAAGGTCGAGAAGTCCTTCGAGGCCACGCGATTGGCGGTCGCCCACGAGAAGGCCCTGCTTGCCGCGTTGCGTGAACCCGCCGCGGTGGAAGAGCCACCCGCGCCACGAGCGCGCGGGGCACCTGCTCAGGCGGAGGATACGAAAAAGGCCGCTGCTCAGGCCGTCAATCAGAGTGCGGCTCCTGTCCCCGTGGCCTCCGCGCCACCGCCGCCGACGTCCGCTCCCGTGGAGACCACTTCCCAGCAACCCAGCGAGGAGGTCGCGGTTGATGTCGCCTCCGAGCGGGCTGCTCTCATGAAACGCCTGGGCAGTGTTTCCGAGCGGTTTCGCGACATGAATTCCGTTCTGCCGCTCAGTGCGCTTCAGCAACTCAGTGCCATTGGGCGGCAAATCAGGGCCGCCACCTCCAGGGCGGAGTTCCTGGCGGCCTCTTCCGCCATTGATGCATGGGCAATGCGGAACCTGGGCAGCGCCCAGTCGACTCCGTGACTCTTGCCCATGAGGATAGGAGCCTCCGGCTCCACCTTCGCGCTCTTTGCTTGAGCCTGTCTTCGTCCGTGTGCTTAGGTGGGTGAAAGAGGTCACCGAACATGCGCCACCCATTCTGGAAGTCCGTTCTGGTTGGATTTCCATGTGTTGCCTTTGTCCTGCTGTCCCCCGGGGTGGGGCATGCGGAGGCTGACGAGGAGATCTGGGGAGCCGTTCACGAAATCGCCCAGTTCTACTCGAAACTCGAGTATGAGCAGGCTTTCGGTCTGATCCAGAAGGCCCGGCGCCTTCCCCATGGAGTGGACGGGGAAGTGACGCTGTTGCTTTATGAGGGAATCCTGTTGTGCGAGATGGGCCGCTTCGAACCCGCACGAACGGCGTTCCACGAGGCGCTCCTGCTGCGGCCCGACGTGGAGCTTCCCGAGAACGTTGCTCCCAAGGTCGAAAAGGAGTTCGAGGTCATCCAGAAGCGGATTGCCCGCGAGAAGTCACTTCTTCTGCGGGAGCGCATGACTGTCTCGTCCCCGCTCCGGCAGGAGTCCGTGCCCCTCCCGCCGAGCACTCCTCGCGCGGATGCCCCTTCAAGGGAGGTCCGCGAGGCCGAGGCGCGACCCGCCACTGCTTCCGCTCGTGACTCTCTCCTGGCGAGGTTGCTCCAGCTCAGGGAGCGGTTGCTCAAGGCGAATGGTTCTTCCACGCTCGTTCCGCTCCGGGAACTGGTGGGCATCGCTCGACAGATCAGGACCGCTGGTACCGAGAAGGATCTTCAAGCGGCCGCTCAGTCCATAGATGCCTGGGAGCAACAGTACGCGCAGCCGTGATGGTTCGAAGCTGACCTGGCTCTTTACTTGATCTCTTTTCCACCCATGGTTCCACTCGGGGCGAAAGAGGTCAGCGAACATGAAACACTCGTCGCGGAACGTTGCCTGGCTCGGAGTTCCTCTTGTTGTCCTGGGCCTGCTGCTGCCCCGGACGGGTCATGCCTCGGACGAAGGTGAAGTGCGGGCCGTCATCGTCGCGATCAGCCGTCTCTACGAGGAATTCGAGTACGAGAGGGCCTTGGCGATGCTTCAGCTTGCCCGGAGCCTGCCTCGCGGACCGGAGGATGAATCAGCATTGTCCCTTTACGAGGGAATTTTGCTGTGTGAGACAGGGCAGTTCGCGAAGGGCGAGACCGCCTTCCGGACGGCGTTGTTGATGAAACCCGGCGTGAGCCTTCCCGTGCGGGTCGCGCCCAAGATTGATGCGCTCTTCGGCTCCATCAGGCAGGAACTGGCGCTCAAGACCTCGCCCTCCATCGTGGTGTTGGCGGAGGGGAGCCCACCACTCCAGCGCGAACAGGTCCCCCAGGCCTCATCTCCAGGGGATGCGGCTCATTCGCCTGCGCCAATAGAACCGGATGTTCCTCTAGTGGTCCCTGTTCCTTCAGGCGTTGCCCAGCTCGCCAGGAGTGACGTGGGTCGGGTGGTGGCGAAGTCTCCCGTCAGCACGGGACTCGTGCCTGCCTCGGGACGTCCATTGACGGATTCAGGCGAGAGTCCCGCGAGCGGAACGGTTCGAAAGCTCTCGCTCATTCCCACCGTGGCCGGAGTGCTCCTTGTGGGCGCGGGGGCTGTTTCATGGTCGGTTTCGCAGCACCGCCTGGAGCAGTTGCGTAATGGTGATTCCAGCCTTCATTCGAGTGTGGATGTCCAGAACGTCGTCTCATCAGGACGCTCGATGCAAACACTGAGCAGCGTGCTTTTCGGGGCGAGTGCCCTGGCGTTTGTCTCCGCGGCGGGCATGATCCTCTGGGGCGAGCCTGCTCCCAAGCCTCTATCTCTTGGGCTGAGCGTAGACGGGTCTTCCGCTTTTGTTCAGGGGAGGTGGCCGTGAAGAGTTCGCGGATGCTTTGGGTGCTGCTTGGTCTCTTGTTGCTTGCCCCTGGATTGGGCTGCGTGGATTTCGAGCAGGAGGGGGTGGGCTTCTGCGAGAAGCGGCCTGGCCAGTGCGTTCCTTCCATCGAGGATGTTGTTCAGGAGTCCGCTCAGCCGTCCGGTCATATCTCCTTTCGTGTCACGGCGAAGGACGGAGCAGCCGAACGGCTCGCATTCAAATGGGAGGCTAGCATCGGAACCCTGGAGACGGTTAGGACTACGAGTACCTCCAGTGTGGTGCTCTGGAAATCTCCCGCATGTTTGCCAATGATTCAGCCAGGAACTGTTTCCGTTTCCGTTGAGAACAGTCATGGTGAGGTATCGAAGGAATTCAAGGTGTCAGTTGCGGCTTGCCCGAAGCCGACGCCGACATTTCCGCTCACGCCCACGCCGTCGATCTCTTCCCTTGGACACCACTCGTTGGCGTTGTCGAGCATCGGTTTGATCCTCCGGGCATGGGGCGCCAACGAATCTGGCCAACTGGGCGACGGTACGGTCCAGGGTCGCACCTCGCCCTGGATGCTTTCCATTCCGGGGAAAGTAGCTGCCATCTCTTCGGGCTATGGTCACTCGCTTGCATTGCGCGATGATGGGACAGTTTGGGCTTGGGGGAGCAACGACTACGGGCAGTTGGGACTCGGCGGAGGTGGGGCGCAAACCATGCCAGTGCAGATTCCCGCTTTGGGAGAGATCGTCTCCCTGTCCGCAGGGGCGTCTCACTCGTTGGCCCTGGGACAAAACGGGACTGTCTGGGCCTGGGGGAGCAACGATTACGGTCAGTTGGGTGATGGCGCACTTACCATCAGACAGAGCCCTATGGTGGTCAATTTGAGAAATAATGTTTCGGGTATTGCTTCTTTGGCAGCGGGATGGTCTTACTCCATGGCGCTCTGTTACAATGGAGATGTTTGGGTGTGGGGCTATGATTTTAGCAGAATGTCACCCACGCCATCCGGTTCTCATTTCCCAGATAAAGTGTACGGTTTGCCCGGGATCGTCGCAATCGCCGCTGGACGGCGTCATGCATTGGCGCTGAGCTTTGACGGGACAGTTTGGGCTTGGGGGAACAATGATTCTGGCCAGTTGGGTCTTGGGGGGCACGGCTTTCAGTCTTCGCCAAAGCGGATTCCGGGACTTAGCAAAATCCGCGCGATCGCCGCGGGTTCTGATTTCTCAATAGCCTTGGGGTCCCAGGGAGAGGTCTGGGCCTGGGGGCTCAATGTTTCTGGTCAGATGGGGGATGGAACGACGTCACCTCGGGATGTTCCCGCCAAGGTACCTGGTTTGGCCCCTGTTTCTTTTGTCGCCGCTGGCGAGCGCCATGTGTCGGCCATGAACTCTAACGGAGTTTTCTGGACTTGGGGTGACGACGGCGTCGGGGGAGTCAGACTTTCCCCAGAGCGGGTTTCAATTCCATGAATTGAAGTGTTTGCCCTGCTTCGTGGCCGTGCTCGTGTCTGGCGGCCATTACCTGTTTTCCCTTGCAACATCTGCTGGCACCCGATTTCTCTACTTGAGCGCAACTCATGCCGTGTGCTTAGGTTGAGAAAACGAGGTCACCCCACATGCGCCACTCCTTCTGGAAGTCCTTTCTGGTTGGATTTCCATGTCTTGCCCTGGTCGTGCTGCCCCCCGCGGTAGGTCACGCGGAGGAGGACGACAGAATCTGGGACGCCGTCCTCAAGATCAGCCAGCTCTACGAGAAACTCGAGTATGAGCAGGCTTTCGCCACGATCCAGGGAGCACGGCGTCTGCCTCGGAGCGTGGAGGGCGAGGTGACGCTGTCGCTGTATGAGGGGGTCATCTTGTGTGAGATGGGTCTCCTGGCTCCTTCACGGGCGGCGTTCCGTGAAGCACTCTTGATGCGGCCCGACGTGGATCTTCCCGAGGACGTTGCCCCCAAGGTTGCTCTCTTCTTCGAGGCCATCCGGCTGGAGGTCGTCGGGAAGACGGTTGTTCCTCCGGCTCCGAGTAAACCGGCTCTCGAGGATGAGGAGTCCGCGGAAGAGGAGGAGGAGACCGAGGAGGAGGAGGAGGACGATCTCGTTCAGGCGGATGGCGAGGCGGGGGCCGCTCCCATCTCGGAGAAGCGCACCGTTCCAGCCGTGCCGGAGGCGCGGACGCCTGTCTCCGTGGAGTCCGCCGCGCCGCCGGTCTCTACTTCTCCGAGGAACGTCTCCTCGCAGCCCTAGACGAGAGCGGACCTCGGCGTCGAGTGAAGGTGTGCTCCCCATGAGGGGCACTGGCTCCGCTCGAGCGGCCTAATCGAGGAAGTTGAACTTGAGGAGATAGGGCTTGTTGGGTTCGATCTCGACCTCGAACTTCTTCTCCCCGGACTCCTCGTTGACGAGCCTCACGTTGTGGCGCCCCGCGGGCAGTTCGAGGGGCGCCAGGGGCGTTTCCCCCACCTTCTTCCCGTCCACGTAGACGACGGCGTAGGGTCGGATGCGGAGCTCCAGGATGCCCTTCGCGGTGGACTTCGCGCGAGGCGCGGCGCGCTTGGGGTCCTGCGCCGCTGGCTTCGCGGGGGCGGGGACTGTCTTCTCCGCGATCGGCTCCGGAGTCGCGGGAGTGGGCTCCGCCTCCGGCTCCGGGCTCACGAGCTTCGCTTGCTCCTCGGGAGGCGCGGCCACCTGGGGTTCGGGGGGAGGGGTGGGGCGCTGCTCGGCCGGTGCATCCTGGGTTCCAGCGGGTGGGGCCTCCGCCACGGCCGGTGCTGGGTTGTTCCCGGCACCGGGTGACTCCGTCGGGGGCTCGGCCTGTCGCGGAGGCGTCGTTTCCGCAGCGGGGGGGACTTCGGGACGCGAGGCCACGGCGGGCGGCCCCTGCCGCTCGGGAGCGGAGCTCGTCTTCACGAGCAGGACGCCCCCTCCGCCGAGCAGCAGCGCGGCCACGCACACTCCCAGGACCCATCGGCCCGCCCCGTGGGACTTGTCGGGCGCCGTCTCCCGCCGTGCCTCCACTGCCTTGGATGCGGAGGGCTTCGCCACCGGGAGCGGCTGCACCGGGGAGCGCAGCGGGCGGGGGGTCTGGACCTTCGTCGTCTGGGAATCGGGCGCCTGCTTCGCGGTCACCGGCGCGGGGGCCGCCGCGTGGATCCTCGTCCCGGAGGGCAGGTGCTCCGAGGGCGGCGTGATGGCCGCGAGCAGGGACGCCTCGAGGGAACTCGGCCGGGGAGTCTCCATCCGGGTGGGGATGGACCGGGGCGACTGCATCGTGGGCTCGATGTCGGAGGTGTCGTGGTCGAGGCCCAGCCGGGCGGGGTGGGGCGTGTGGGTCGGCGTGCCGGGCGCCTGGGGCCCATTCGGGGTCGGGGTGGCCAGTGGAACCGAGGGCAGTTCAGTGCTCAAGACCTGGGTGATGAGCTGGGCCACCTGCTGCGCCGTCACGGGCTTGCCCGCCGAGAGGATGTAGTCCTCCAGGTCCGACTGGAACGCGAGGCAGTCCGGATAGCGCTGTTCGCGCTCCTTCGAGAGCGCCCGGGAGAGGATGTGGCGCAGGGCCTCGGGCAGGTCCGGCCGGTGCGTGGTCACGGGCACCGCGGGCTCGAAGAGGATGGATTGCATCAGGCCGACATCGGAGGTCGACTGGTGGGGCTTGCGCGCCGTGAGCAGCTCGTAGAGCACCACCCCGAGCGCGTACACGTCCACGCGCCGGTCCAGCTCCTCGGCGCGCAGTTGCTCGGGCGGCATGTACGAGATCTTCCCCTTGATGACGCCGCTGGCCGTGCGGTGCCCCTGGTCCGCCGCCTTGGCGATGCCGAAGTCCACCACCTTCGCCGCCCCCTGCCGCGTCAGCAGGATGTTGTCCGGGCTGATGTCGCGGTGGATGAGCCCCAGGGGCTTGCCCGTGTCCGGGTCGATGAAGTCGTGGGCGAAGGCGAGTCCCTCGCACGCGTGGGAGACCATGCGCGCGCACAGCGTGGTGGGCAGCGGCAGGCCCTGGGCCGCGGCGCGCTTGATGAGCGTGCGCAGGCTGGGCCCGTCGATGTACTCCATGGCGAGGAAGTACGCGCCGTCCGCCTCGCCGAAGTCGAAGATCTGCACGATGTGCGGGTGCGTGAGCCGGGCGGCGAGCATGGCCTCGGAGAGGAACATCTCCACGAAGGTGGGCTCCTCGGCCAGGTGGGGCAGGATGCGCTTGAGCACCAGGGTCTTCTCGAAGCCTCGCGGACCCGCGGCCTTGGCGAGGTACACCTCGGCCATGCCGCCCGTGGCGAGCTTGCGGACCAACTGGTACTTGCCAACCTGTTGCATCACGAGCGCACTCCCCTCCGCCACATCCGGTCTGGCGGCCCGCGGAGCATCACGGAGTGTCGTCCGTGCCGCGTGCGGATGGGACGAATGAATAGCAGGCGGCGCCGCTCTTGTCGTTTTCCGGCTGGAGCGGAGGGCGGTGGGGCGGGGGCTCCTGTGCCGTGTTTCCTCCACTTCCAGACCCTTCGGGACTCCCTCCCGGGTCCGCGCCGGCCGGGACGCCCCGTTGGGGGGCATTCCAGGGCCGGCGCGGCCGGGGAAGGAGGCTGCTACGGCAGGGAGATGGTCTCGACGCTCGAGCCCGCGTGGTCGATGATGTCCTGCCAGTCGGTGCGCATCGGGCGCCACCGCTTCGCGAGGAAGAGCTCCGTCTGGTCGCTGTAGTGGGGCGACTGGGAGTTCTCGGACTCGCCATACGAGAGCAGGCCCTCGGCGTGCACGCCGTTCTCGGTGTACTCCAGGGCCATGAGGAAGCTGGTGCCCAGGCTGACGACGTAGCCCTCGGTGGTCAGGCCCGTCGAGCGGTTGATCACCGTGCCCTGGGGGGCCCGGGGTTCCTGCGACAGCATGGAGCCGTTGCGGCCGACGATGTTCGCCGTCCCCTCGATGTCATGGCCTCCGTGGAGGGGGATGCGCCTGCCTCCGCGCGGAGCGTTCTGCACCCGGCCGAGCGGCACGTCGAGCGCGAGGTTCGCCTTCTCCAGGATGCGCACCGCCCGGCCCAGCCGCGTGAGGAGCGGATCCTCCCCGGTGGCGGGCGCGGGCCGCAGCCCCGCGGGGGTGGTGAGGGGGTGGGCCGGATCGAACGGCGTGGCGAACAGCGCCCCGGCGTCGAGCGTCTGCGAGAAGGAGAAGGTGCCGAGGAACTCGCGCCAGAGCACCGCGCCGGTGCTGCCCAGGTCGAAGCGCCCCTCCCAGCCGGCCAGCGTGGCGCAGGCGCGCGTCAGGTCCACGGTCTGGCCCTCGACGGTGGCCGAGGGATGGGCCTGGCAGCGGGCGGCGAGCTCCTCGCGCAGCAGCTCCGCGGTGAAGGCGCGATTGCCGAGGATGGCCTCCTTCAGCTCCGGCTGGGTGAACTTCCCATCCGCGCCCGAGGCACCTCCCTCGCGCACCTCGGTGAGCAGCGTGAGGTTCATGCGCGTGCGCGGCGCCTGGGCCGTGCGCTCGATGCCCTGCAGTGGGGAGAAGCCTTCCAGCGGGACCGCCGGGTTGGTGAGCCAATGGCTGTCATTGGAGTTGAAGACGAAGTCGTCGCGCGACAACTGGGGCGAGCGCGCGAAGGGAATGACTCCGGGCTGGGCGGCGCCGGCCTCGACGAGCCACTCGTTGGAGGGATCCGAGCCATCCAGCAGCACCGCGCCCGTGCTCTGGTAGACGAGCGCCGCCGGGGTGTTGCCCGCGCTCACCTGCTGCTGCCAGCGGGTGAGGGACTCGGCGCTGAGGTTGGGCGTGCGCGACGAGTCCGTGAACCAGGTGTGGCCCTGGCGATCCACGCTCATGGTGTTGACCCAGGGCAGGCTTTGATAGGTGGCGTGGGCCTGCTGGAGCGCTTGCAGCGAGTCGGCCTGGGCCATGGCCAGGTACTGCGCCACCATCGAGCCATTGTCGCGGTTGGCATCCCGGTAGGAGATGGCGAACTGCGGGTTCCACTCGAGCCCCTCGAGGGAGAGGATGGGGCCGTAGTGGCTGCTGTAGGTGGTGCGCGTCACGTCCACGAGCGAGCCGTCCGGCTGCTGCACCTTCACGGTGATGGTCTTGGCGACCATCTCGCGCTCCTCGTTGCCGTAGTAGTAGCGGGTGGGCTTGCCGGGCACGAGCGGCAGCAGGTAGAGGTTGAAGCGCTGGCCCGAGGAGAAGGTGTGGGTCCACGCCACGTTCGGGTTGAAGCCGATGAGGATGCCCGGAACGCCCAGCAGCGAGGCGCCGTAGACATCGAGCGTGCCCGGGACGCTCAGGTGGCTCTCCCACAGCCGCAGCTCACCCTCCCAGGGGAAGTGCGGGTTGGCGACGAGCATGCCGCGGCCGCTCTGCGTGCGCTCGCGTCCCAGGGCCCAGCCATTGCTGCCGAAGTCCTTGCCCTTGGTGAGCGCCAGGGAGTCGAGGGCCGGGGGCGGAGTCTGGCTCGGGGTGGTGGTGCCGGGCGGCTGCGCGGCGGCGATGCCGGGCAGGAGCTGGAGGCCGCTGGCGAGCATCCCCAGCGTCAGGTGATGCGCCATCAACTCCGTCTCGGTGATGGGAGCGACCCACGGCGCGCCGTGGCACCAGCCCGGCACGTTCGCCGGACCCACGCGCGCCAGGTAGTGGTTGTAGCCGGCCACGAAGCCACCGAGCAGCTCCCGCACGGGCTGCGGTTGCTGGGGCAGCAGCAGCTCGGCCCGGCCCAGCGGATCCAGCAACCGGTGGGCGATGTCGATGCCGACGAACTCCGCACCCCGGTAGCGCGCCTGTTCGCCGCGCAGCCGGAGCACGGCTTCCGCGAGGCCACACGCCTGGTCCTGGGCGAAGGCATAGCCCTGACCAAAGGCCACGCTGGCCAGGTTGTCGGCGCGGATGTGGGGCACGCCATATTCGGTGCGATAGATGGTCGCCTGGTAGCGGGGGGCTGGCGGCTGCTGGGGTTCGGGCTCGGGCGGGGGCTCGGGCGGGATTTCCTCGCAGCCTGTGGCGAGCAGCAGGGCCAACACGGAGAGCCAGCGCGTGGCGCGGGGGGTGAAGCGGTTCGTTTCGGACATGGAGCAACCAGATGAAGGGGGATGGCACATCAGTCCACGCGGCGAACACCTGACCGGCCCGGTGCCCGGTTTGCGAATGGACCGGCGCGCGAGTGTACACGACCTGCTGTCATCCGTACGCCGGCACGCCAGCCGCCCCCACACACTCGTGGTGAGGTGCCCGCTCGTGAATGCGCCTTGCACGACGCGTCGCGGTGTACCAGGCCGTGCGACCCCGTTTCTTTACATCAGACCTCGTCGAACCGCCCACCCACGATGCCGGTTCGCTCCAGCGCTTCCTTGATCTCCCCTTCGACGATGATCGGCGGGTGCCAGCCCCAGAGCCGGAACACGCGAGCATCACCCACCTTCGTCTTGTCTATACGCAGGCCGGAAACGGAGTGGTATTCGCCCACTCGATCCAGCCGCCCATCCGCTGGAGTGTAGAGTTGCACTTCCTCGCATGCCGCGTCGTCGATACACCGAACCGTCTGCGCGACATTCAGCAAGAAGAAGGTTTCGGCCTGCCCCTGCACCTCGACTGGGAAGAGTTGGACGTCCCGGGATGCCATCTCCTGGAACACAGACGAAACCCGTGCGCTGACAATAGGCGTTCCGGCAACTGTCGTTTTATCGAAGTCTAGCGGTTTGCCAGGACGGGAAAGGGGGACTCGAAGAGGTCCAGGGGGCGCGACTGGCCTCCCGGTGATGAACTCCCAGATGTCAGGGACCTCCTGCCCAGCCAGATTCGTTGGCTCAGTGAGATACCAACGCCCCGGTACGTAGACGTCGATATTCAGATCAAAGAAGCGCCGTTCCATGATGTCGCCCTTTTGGACTCTTCGTGATGAGTTTACGCAGCCTGGTACCCTCTGTTGTGAGGTATTGCGCAGCCTTCACCAACTCTTCAACCAATCCGAAAGGGTAGGGGCGTTCTTCGATTCCTCGATGAGTCGCGGGAATCCCTGTCCAAGGTTCCACACGGAGCCAGTGCCGAGATACGCGATATCATCTGATGTCAGGAAGGAAGCGTCGCCCACCAGAGGATCAGCTCCACGACCACGAGCAGCGCGACCGCCGCCAGCGCCAGCATCCACGGGCGGATTCGTCTCGGAGGAGTGTGGGCCTCAGCGACGGCTCTCGCGGCGGAGCGGACCTTCAGGGACAAGGGCGCGGGGGGAATCACCGGGCGGCTGTGCACGGGGGCCTCTCCGAAAGGCTCCTCGGGGGCCCGTGTCTCCTGGGTCCGGGGCGCGACCATCGTCTCGTTCGTCGAGTCCTCTCCCAGGGCGACCCGGGGGCCGGGCTCGTGGATCCCCGTGGGCAGGGGAGGGAGTTCCGGGAGTGCGTCGCCAGCCGTCGCGCCGGGGCGCGGCACGAGCCCTGGAATCTCGGGGGCGGGCCTGGGGTGGACCGCGGTGTCGAGCCGGGGGTACTGCGGCAGTTCGGGCTCGGCGTCGAGCTGGGTGATGAGCTGGGCGAGGTGCTGCGCCGTCACCGGCTTGCCGGACTCGACGATGAACTCCTCCAGGTCCGCCTGGAAGGCGACACAGTCCTGGTAGCGCAGCCCGGGGTCTCGAGCGAGCGCCTGGTCGAGGATGCGCCGCAGGGGCTCGGGGAGATCGGGCCGGAATGTCACCGCGGGGGTGGGCGGGTCCTGGAGAATGGCGCGCATGAGATCGGCCCGGGCCTTCGTCTCGTAGGGCCGGTGTCCCGTGAGCAGCTCATAGAGCACCACCCCGAGCGCGTACACGTCCGCGCGCCGGTCCAGGGTCTCTCCCCGGAGCTGCTCGGGCGCCATGTACGCGAGCTTGCCCCGGATGAGCCCCACCTGTGTCTGGTGGTTCTGCCCGGCGGCCTTGGCGATGCCGAAGTCCACCACCTTCACCTCGCCCTGGTGCGACAGCAGCAGGTTGTCCGGACTGACGTCCCGGTGGATGAGGTGCAGGGGCCTCCGCGTCTCTGGATCCTTGAATCCGTGGGCGAAGGCGAGCCCCTCGCAGGCGTGGGAGATGATGCGGGCGCACAGGGTGAACGGCAGTGCCTGCTGTCGCTGTGCGGCCTTCTTGATGAGCTCGCCGACGCTGGGCCCGTCGATGTACTCCATGGCGAGGAAGTACGCGCCGTCCGCCTCGCCGAAGTCGAAGATCTGCGCGATGTGCGAATGGGTGAGCCGGGCGGCGAGCTTCGCCTCGGAGAGGAACATCTTCACGAAGGAAGGCTCCTCGGCGAGCTGGGGCAGGATGCGCTTGAGCACCAGGGTCTTCTCGAAGCCCATGGGCCCGGCGGCCTTGGCGAGATACACCTCGGCCATGCCTCCCGTGGCGAGCTTGCGGATGAGCTGGTACTTGCCGACCTGCTGCTTCACGCGCTGAGTCCCTCGTTTCCGTTCCCGCGGAGAAGCCTCGTGGATATCAGTCCCGTGGCGCCTTGTCGTCGCCGGCTCGCCGGACTACTCCTGCTGGGCGGCGCGCTTCGGCAGGCGCCCGGCGTTGTCCGGCACGGGATCCACGGAGCCCGCGACCGGAGGCGCGCGGGGAGGGGTGCTCCGGGGCACCGGCTTGTCCTGCCCCAAGAGCTTCGCGAGCGCCTGCCGGGCCTCGTCCGAGCGCGGGTGGAGGGCCACGGCGCGCTCGAGCCAGCGCCGCTGCTGCTCGCGCCGTCCCACGCGGCCCTGGATCGTGGCGATCTGTAGCATCTCCTCCACGTAGTCCGGGTGGGTCGACACGCCCGCCGTGGTCGCCTCCAACGTGGGCCAGAGCGTCTCGGGGCGGGCCACCTCGTCCAGTCGGACGCGCAGCAACTCGGGCACCTGCGAGCGCCGCCAATCCTGCTCGTAGCGCCGCGCGTCCTCGCGCAGGGACTCGGTGAAGCGCAGCGGCGCGGGGCAGTCCACCCGCTCGCACGCGGCGACATAGGCGTTGAAGAAGGCGAGTGGGCCCCGCCGGGGGTAGTCGCGCAGTGCCTGGGCTCCCTCCACCTGCTCCAGCGTGCGGGCCATGTGCGCGCCCACGCGGATGAGGAGCGAGTCCGCGAGAGGTTGATGGCCCGCGCGTACGCGCACCATCGCCTCCTGGGGGTTCTCGGAGATGCGCGCGCGGTCGAGCAGCGTGCCCATCTGGGTGAAGGCCGTGCTCAGGTCACCCGGCTCGGGGAGGACGCCAGGCCCGTGCGTCGCCCACTGGTGGTAGGCGAGCCCGTAGGAGAAGAGCCGCGCGAGGCCCTCGTGCACCACGGCATCCACGGGGTCGGCCAGCGCGGCCTCGCGGCGTACCTGCCCGTCCTCCAGTAGCGTCTCGAGGATGCGGCTGGACACACGCCGCAGCCGCTTCGCGTCGTTCTCCAGGTTGGTGGCGAGCGCGAGCACGACGTCCTCGGCGGGGAGCAGCACCAGCAGGGTGCTCGTCTCGGGCTGCCCGCCGGCGTGCGTCACCGTGTAGTGGCCGCGCAGCGGGTAGGTGGCGAAGCCCATGCCGTAGTCGGTGAGCTGGCCCTCGCGGGTGCTCATGGACGTCTGCATGAGGCGCGCGGTGTCCGCCGTGACGAGCTTGTGTTGGAGCATGGCCTGCCCGAAGGCGAGCAGATCCTCCACCGAGGCGCGCGTGCCTCCGCCGGCGAAGCGGCTGGAGACATCCAGGTACTGCGAGGGCAGGAGCTGCCGCTTCTCCAGGCGGTAGCCCACGGCGTGCTGCCGGTCGCGCGTGCGGTAGTCGTCCATGGCCGCGTGGCGCATGCCGGCGGGCTCGAAGACGTGCTCGCGCAGGTAGTCGCCATAGCCCTGGCCCGAGGCCGACTCCACGGCGGCGCCGAGCAGGTTGTAGCCCCAGGTGGTGTAGACGAACTTCGTGCCGGGCTCGGCCACCAGGGGCTTCTGGACGAAGAGCGCGAGGGCTCCCGCGGTGTCCAGGTGGCGCACGTTGTTGGATGCCTCGGGCCCGTCGTAGTTCGGCACGCCGCCCAGGTGTCCGAGCAGCTCGCGCACGGTGACGGGCCACTCCTTCGGAGGGACGGTCGGCACGAGCGACTGGAGCTCCGCGTCGAGCCCGAGCTTGCCCTGCTGGGCGAGCTGGAGCACGGCCACGGCGGTGAAGGACTTGGTGATGGACGCCATCCGGTAGGTCGTCCGGGGCGTGGCGGGCAGCCGGTGGGCCAGGTCCCTCCACCCATAGCCCCGTGTCCAGCGCTTGCCCTCGTGCAGCACGCCCACCGACAGCCCCGCGTGGGGGCCGCGGGCGAGCTCGGCGCGCACCAGTTCATCCAGCGCGCGTTGGATGTCCTCGGAGAAGGGCGGTGCCGGGGGAAGGATGGATTCGGCGGCGGGCTCGGCGGACGCACGGGCCACGCGAGGGGCCACGCGGGGAGCCGCCTGGGCCGGGACGCTCAGCAGCAGCAGCGCGGTGAGCAACGTCTTCTTCATGGGAGGCTCTCCGTGGTGTGCTCTGAAGAGGGCTGCTCTGAAGGGCGCTCCGGGGCCGTGCCCGCGTCCACCCAGGCGTGCAGGAGCGCGTCGGTGAGGAGCTGTCCGAGCAGGTCCAACCCCTTGCCTCGCGGGTGGACGAGGTCGTCGTGGACGAGCCCGGCCTGGGCGAAGCGCGAGATGGAGCCCGAGCCGCCCATGGCGGAGAACATGTCGAAGAAGGCACAGCCCTCGCCGAGGGCGATCTTCCGCTCCAGGGTGATGACCTCGTCCAGGAAGGGCCGCTGCACGAGCCGCTGGGGGCCGGTGCCTCCGCGCACCGCGTCGATGGGGCCGACCACGAGACAGGCCGCCTCCGGCACGGCGGCGCGCGAGCGGCGCACCAGGGTGCGCAGACCCGCCTCGACCTCGTCGAGCTCCGAGCGGCGCCACTCCAGGCGCTTGGCCTCGTTGCCGCCGAGGATGAAGAGCAGCAGGCGCGGGGCGCGCTCGGCGAGCTGGGCGCGGAAGAGGTCCTCGCGCGCGCGCAGGAAGAGGTTCGCGTCCGCGGAGGGCACGCCCAGCGTGTCGAGCACGATGCCGGGGCGGGAGTGCTGCAGGACGAGCCCCTGCACCACGGCGCCTCCGCCCTCGGCGACCAGCTCCAGGGAGCGCGCGCCCTCGGGGAGCCGGAAGCGCAGGGAGTGGGCCTCACCGGTGCCCAGGGGCAGGGTGGTGGTGAGGGGCTGGCCATCGACGTGGACGTACAGCGGGCCGCTGCCGGGCGCATCGAACCACCACAGGGTGGCCTGGGCCTCACCCTCCAGCGCGAAGCGGCTCCGAGCCTTGGACTCGGCCTGGTGGTACACGCCGCTGATGCCGAAGGGCAGCTCCGCGAGCTTCATCTCCCCGAGCGTGCGCGGCTCCCACCCTCCCTGGGCGAAGCCCGAGCGGACGCGGGGCCCATAGGGCGCGAGTCGATCCGCGAGCAGCACGCCCCGGCCCGCGTCGCCGAAGGTGGCGTGCAGCTCCTCGCGCAGGATGTCGACGATGCGGTCTCCGGCGATGAGCGAGTTGCCGAACGCGGCGATGACGGTGGGGGCGGAGGCGGTGCCCGTGGCGAGGGCGTTGAGCGACTCGAAGAAGGGGGCGAGGGCGGTGCGCTCGCAGGTGCCGTCCGCCGGGGTGACGCAGGGGTTCTCCAGCCGCGGCGGCCGGGTGCCGAGCTTCTTGCCGAGCGCGGCCAGTTGGAGCGCGCGGGGCGAGGGCTTGGGCAGCGCGGGCGCCCAGGCGAGCACGCCCACGAGAAGGGGGACGAGCGGGAGGAGCCTCCACCGCTGGTCACGGGATGCGTCGATCATTCGGGCGCGAACTCTAGACGAAAGCCCCGGGCCGACACAGGAAGCGGCCAGGGCGCGGGGCCTCGGGTGTCGCCTGCTTCCCCGCCCTTCAGGGGAGGGCCTTGTCCTCGCGGCGCAGCACCTCGCCCTCGACCACGGTGACCCCATCTGGCGAGGCGGGCGGGCCGAGCGTGGCGACGAGCTTGCGGTGGGCCTCCTCCAGGCGGCGGTGCAGGGTGGTGAAGGTCTGTTGGGCGGTGCTGGGCATGTCCTCGGTGTAGGTGAAGTACCAACGCATCGTGTCGAGGCACTCGTAGAAGTGGTCCACGACGGACTGCTCGCGCACGGGCAGGTGCACGAGCTCCTGGAAGGTGGCGCTGGTGTAGCGTGTGGCGAGCGTCTGGAGCATGGGCTCGCGGCTGCGCAGGCGCGAGAAGAGGACGAACATCTCGCCGCGGCGCGCCTCGAGTCGCCGCATGAGGCCCGCGGCATCCAGGGCGATCAGGTTGCGCACGCGGAGGGTGGTTTCATCGGCTTGTTTGCGGCGAGCCATGCCGCGGCAGTCTAGCGCGCGGAACGCTTTTCCTCCGGGGGGTTTTGTGGGTCGATGGCCGTGGCGGGGCGAGGAAGAGGACCATGGCGAACACACGCATCGAGGCCGGACGCATCCAACGGCTCAACACCCGGGAGTCCAGCGGGGGCGACTACGTCCTCTATTGGATGCAGCAGAGCGCGCGGGCCGAGCACAACCCGGCGCTGGAGTTCGCGGTCCAGCGCGCCAACGAGGCGAAGCTGCCGCTGCTCGTGGGCTTCGGGCTCATGGATGACTACCCCGAGGCCAACGCGCGCCACTACCGCTTCCTGCTGGAGGGGTTGCGTGACACGGCGCATGCGCTCGCGCGCCGGAAGATTCCCTTCGTCGTCCAGCGGGGCAGTCCGGAGGCGGTGGCGTTGAAGCTCGCGCGGCGCGCGGCGCTCGTGGTGGCGGACCGGGGCTACCTGCGTCACCAGAAGCAGTGGCGCCGTACGCTGGCGGACAAGGCCACCTGTCCGGTGTTCCAGGTGGAGGGCGACGTGGTGGTGCCCGTGGACATCGCCTCCAACAAGGCCGAGTGGGCCGCGCGCACCCTGCGGCCGAAGCTCCACCGGGCGTGGGACGCCTACCTGGTGCCGCTCGCGCCCACGCCGCTCCGCACGGACTCGATGCGCCTGGGAGTGAAGGGCCTGGACCTGGAGGACGTGGACGCGCTGCTCGGCAAGCTGAAGCTGGAGCGCGGCGTGCCTCCCGTCCACCACCGCTTCCGGGGAGGCACGAGCGAGGCCCTCCGCCTGTTGCGTGCGTTCGTCACCGAGCATCTGCCCGAGTACGAGGAGAGCCGGCCGCATCCGGAGAGCGGGCACGTGTCGCACATGAGCAAGTACCTGCACTTCGGGCAGGTGAGCCCGGTGGTGGTGGCGCTCGCGGCGCGTGCGGCGAAGGCGGCGGACCCCCAGCGCGAGAGCTTCCTGGAGGAACTCATCGTCCGGCGCGAGCTGGCGCAGAACTTCTGCGAGTTCACGCCCCACTACGACACCTACGACTGTCTACCCAAGTGGGCGCGCGAGACGTTGCACCAGCACCGCGGTGACGAGCGGCAGCACCAATACGGCCTGGCGCAGCTCGAGCGGGCGCGGACGCATGACCCGTACTGGAACGCCGCCATGCGGGAGATGCGTTACACGGGCTACATGCACAACGCGATGCGCATGTACTGGGGGAAGAAGGTCCTCGAGTGGAGCAGCACCCCCGAGCACGCGTACCGCACGCTGCTCACTCTCAACAACACCTACTTCCTGGATGGGCGTGACGCGAACTCCTACACCAACGTGGGCTGGGTGTTCGGCCTGCATGACCGGCCCTGGGGTCGGCGGGAGATCTTCGGCACCGTGCGGTACATGTCCGCGGGTGGCCTGGAGCGCAAGGCGGACATGGACGCCTATGTCCGCGAGGTGGACGCCCGTGTGGCCGAGGCGAAGGCGGCCGGAGTCCGCTTCGACGGGGACTGAGGTGCCTCAGGGGGCGGACGGCGAGGGCGGAGCGTCGCTCGAGGCATCCTCGGTGGGCGCTTGCACCTGCACGCCCGCCGCGGCCTGCACACCCGCCGCGCGCAACACGCGCGCCACCTCGGTGGCCATGACCTGGTGGCCCTTGACGCTCGGGTGGATGCCATCCACCTCCAGCCCGTCGAGGAAGAGGTGCACGTTGTCGGGCTGGCGCGTCACCGCCTCGAGGTCGATGAGCGAGGTGCTGTAGGTGGTGCGCAGCCAGGCGTTGAAGGTGAGCCGATCCCGCTTCACCACCTCGTAGTCGCCGTGGTTGCTCTTCTCCTTGGGCAGGAGGGTGCTCACCCACGTGCGGCACCGCGGCTGGAGGCGCGTGACGAGTGTCTCCATGCGCCTCTGCAACCCCGCCATGTCCAGCGAGCTCAAGTCGTTGGTGCCCAGCAGCACGACGCAGTCGGTGATGCCCTGGAGCGAGAGCACTTCTTGATCCAGGTTCTCGAGCTCCTCGTAGAAGCCCTGGCCGGAGACGCCCGAGTTGACGACGGGGACGCCGAGCTGGGCCTCGGCGAGCGAGGGCCAGGCCTTGCGCGTGTCGTCGCGCTCGGAGATGTAGCCCTCGGTGATGCTGTCGCCGATCGCGACGAAGGCGCGGGAAGGCGGGCCTTCCACGTCCACGGTGGCCAGCCCCAGGCCGACCCCCGACGCCGTGCCGCCCAGGGCGCCGGAGGTGCTCGCGTAGGAGCCCGATCGGAGGTAGCTGCCGGGCAGCGTCTCGATGGCGCTGGCGCCCAGGGCGCCCTTCACCTCGAAGGAGATGGCGAGCTCGTCGCGGAAGCCCACGGTGAAGGGGATGGGATCGGACACCGCGAGCGCGCGGGCGCCCACGGAGAAGCCCGCGGAGCCCGCGAACGTCACCGCCACCGGGCTCGAGGCCAGCGCGCCATTGGCGCCCGCCTTGGCGACCGTGGCCTTGCTCAGCGTCAGCGAGCCGTCTCCCGAGCGGAAGGTGAGCCGCACGCGTTGGCCCGGACGCCCCACCGGCACGCGCAGGCGCACCGTGAGGGTGCCACTGGTCGCCTGGGACGTGCTGTAGGACCAGCGCAGCGCCTGGTGGAAGCCGGGTTGGAACATCGGTGGGGCCGGACGGGGCTCGCTCGCCTGCTCGTCATCGGGCCGGACCGGGGCCACGACGATGACATCCGGCGGGGGCTGCTCCTGGGGTGAGGGGACCTCCATCGCGGGAGGCTCCTCGACGGGGGGCTCCACGGCCGGGCCGTCCGACGGCCCGCATCCCACCATCAGGAACGCCCACGTCCACACCGCCCACCGCGTTCGTCCATATCCGCCCATACCCACCCCTCCGATCGCGCCCAGAGGGTGTGCACGCTCCCGGCCGATGGGGAGGTGCACCCGCGTCGGAATCGCGGCCTGGGAACCCGGAAAACGAGACGGCCTCCCCCCATCACGTGGACGGGAGGAGGCTGGATGGCCTCAGGTGTGCCGGGGTCTCACGGCAGGATGCGGGCGAGCAGGTTCCACTTGCTGCTGGTGGCGGCCTGGTTGTCCAGCCAGGTGGACACGCCGATCAGACCCGCCATGCTGATGATGCTGAAGAGGCCCAGGCCGTTGACGAGGCGGGTGGCGTTCTTGACGTCTTGCGGCGCCTCGGGCGAGGCCTTGTAGCCCGAGTCCATGGGGATGCCCTCCTTGAGGGCGCGCTTGGCGAGGAAGCCGCCGCTCAGCAGGTTGACGAAGCCGCTGACGAGCGTGGCGCCCATCAGGAAGTCCTTGGCGATGACGAGCCTGCGCGTCTCGGGCGAGATGAAACGGCCGCTGATGGCGGTGCGGCCCACCAGCCAGGTGATGGCGGCGGTCCCGATGCTCAGGGCATTGATGATGTTGTAGCCATTCCACGCCGTGTTGACGAGCCTGGCGCGCTCCTGCTTGTCGCTGATGAGCTTGACCGACGGATTGAGGGCCGCCTGGCCGAAGAGCGAGCCACCAAAGCCCACGGCGAGGCCGAGGTTGTGGAGGACATAGGCGCTGGTGGTGAGAACGGGTGTCGTCATGGGAGAACCCCTCCGTACTGCGTGTGTGGTGTGACGCTGAAGCTACACACGCCCCACATGTCGGCAGGGCAGCGAGAGCGGCTCGCCTGGTGGGCGAGGCAGGAGCCGGCGTGGATCAGCGCGGCCCCTCGGGTTCAGTGCATGAGCGAGCACGCCTCGTCGCGCTGCCAGAGGGTCTCTCGGGATGCACGGGACAGGTCGCCCGGACGGGGACCGTGGGGCGGGCCCTGCGCCTCGGCGCCGGAGTCGACGAGGGCCTGGTTGACCACTTCCTCGAAGTGGCTCAGCTCCGCGCATTTGGAGAGGAAGGCGATCACCCCGGGGGCGTGGGGATCCGTCGCGGCGCTGTGCATGATGATGGGAATGCCGCGCAGCTCCTCGTCCTGGACGAAGTGCTGGCACAACTCCACTCCCGTCATGCGCGGCATCTGCCAGTCGGTCACCACCAGATCCGGATGCCGTTGCTGGGCGAGGTGCAGCGCCTCGCGTCCATCCCGGGCGCGCAGCACCCGATGGTCCATCAGCTCCAGGACCTCTGTATAGAGATCGAGAAGTTCGGTCTCGTCATCCACTAGCAAAATGGTGCTCATGGCCGCACCGGTCCCTTTCACGTCGCAGCGGTGAGAACGTTTCGCCTCGACCAGGAGGGCCGTCCGGGCACACCACTTCATGACCGGTTCTTCGTCCGCTCACTGGGTGACATGTATGATTTGGTACGCAGGTGGTTGAAAGACCAGCGTTTCCACCCGGAGGCCCGCTTGCCCCGCCGGTGGAGGCGGAAGGGTCTGGGGGCATAGTGCCAAGTCCCTTGCCCGAGGATGGACGGGAGGACAGGACAGCCGGGCGGACAAGGACTCCCTGGGACGATTCCCTGGGACGGCGGGGGTCGCGGGCCCTCGGCTCTTCACCTTCGAGGAGCGGGCCACGCGCGACGCGCCGCGGTGTAGGGGGCGATGTGGGGGGAGAGATGCCGAGGGCTCCCGGGACAGCGGGGGACCGGAATCTTCAATCGATTCCAGCCCGGTCGCCGCCACCGGCGCCCATCAAGCGGTTTCACTCGATTTCACTCGGTTTCACATCTCCAGCGGCGGCTGGGGACCGGGGATGATGCCCGCGATATCGGGATCCTCCTCACCGGGCAGCCGAGCGGGCTTGGTCTCCCGGTCGCGCTGCCGCTCGGCCTTCTTGGCCTCCTTGTCGCGCTGCTTCTGCTGACGGGCCATTTCCTTCTGTCTCTTCGTGGACCTTCCCTGCATGGTTGCTCCGGGGAAAGAGGAAAAAAGAAGCCCGACCTCTGGGGAGGCCGGGCCTCATGACTGAAAAATAAGGTGCGACGCGCGGCGGATCAGCCGGTGACGCGCACGTTCTCGGCCTGCAGGCCCTTGGGGCCGCGCTTCACGTCGAACTCCACCCGCTGGCCCTCGGCCAGGGTGCGGAATCCGTCCGACTGAATGGCGGTGTGGTGGCAGAACACGTCCTCGCCACCATCCTGCGCGATGAAACCGAAGCCCTTCGAATCGTTGAACCACTTCACGGTGCCAGTTGCCATTGACTTGATGCTTTCCGGTACAGCAGGGCGTCCAATCGCCAAACTGTTCGCTCTCGCGAGCGTTGATCGGGACCTATAACCCGCTCCCCCGTGAAGTCGAGCCAGGAAATCTCCCAGCGGCATTTTCACGACAGTCGGGTGGGAATCACGACCTGCTGGAAAACGCGCTCGGGCCCTTTTCTGTTCCTGGTGGAAGTGTGGATGTGGGGCTTCCTGGTCCGCCTGCTCTCCAGCCGACCCCTGGAGCGCTCCGTGGAGCGAGAGGTTTGAATGGAGCCGGGGGGCCCACGTCGGAGCAGGCCAGTTGCAGCTTCCGCCTTTCCTCCGAGAGATGATTCCATGAAAGCCCTGTTCGCCGCCCTGGCCCTGCTTACCGCGTTCTCCGCCTCCGCCCAGACCCCTCCGCCCCCGGGTCAGGCCACGGGTCTGGCGCCTCCGGGTGCGTCCGCGAGTGCGCGCTCCGGTGACGCCGAGTCCTGGCGTGGAGGTAGGAGCACGCAGGTGGTGGTCGAGCGCGAGGACCTGGAGCGGCGCCTGGCCCGTCTGGAGTCGCTGCTGAAGGAGTCCGAGCGCGGCCGGCGCGGCGATGGCAGGCTGAACGAGGCGTACCAGGAACTCTCCGCCCTGCGTCAGGTGGTGGCCCGCGCACCCGAGGCGCGTGGGGGCTACGACGGTCCGCCGTCGCGTCCGCCCGCCCCGCCCCCGCCCGCGGTCTCGGCCATCCCGGAGCAGCGGCTGCGCGACATCCTCAACGCCGTGTCGCGCGAGTCCTTCTCCGCGGAGAAGCTGCGCGTCCTCGAGACGGCCAGCCGCGGGGACTACTTCCTGGTGAGCCAGGTGGCGCGGGCGGTCGAGCAGTTCTCCTTCTCGGCGGATCGGCTGTCGGTGGTGCGCATGCTGTGGCCGCGCGTGCTGGATCGGCAGAACGGCTACCAGCTCAACGGCTCGTTCTCGTTCTCCAACGACAAGCAGGAACTGCAGCGCATCATCTCCGGCTGAGCCCGGGGCGGGCGAGCCCCGAGTCCCCGGTTTTCGCGGGTGCGCGTTCGCTGGTTGAATGCGCCCCCCGATGCGCTCCTCCTTGCCCTTCCGCCGCGTGACGCTCCTGGCCCTGCTGGGAGCGGTGCTGCTCTCGGTCCCGCTCTCGCTGCATCCCCTGCTCCGGGGGTTGTCGCTCGTGGCCCGCGCCTCCGGCCGGGACGAGGGCCTGGCCGGGCACCTCGCGCGCTGGGACACCCAGTCCTTCACCGTGGAGGACACCCCCGTGCCCTCGCGCCATGGGCCCCTGCGCGCCCGCGTCTTCCGCCCCGCGCGGCCCGAGGGCCGCACCGTCCTGCTCATCCCCGGGGTGCACGCGGAGGGCATCGACGAGCCCCGCCTGGGCGCGCTCGCGCGGCAGCTCGCCACCGGGGGGCTCACCGTCCTCACCCTCGAGCTGCCGGATCTGCTGAGCTACCAGCTCACCCCGCGCGAGCCGGACATGATCGAGGACGCCGCGCTCTGGGCCTCCGCGCGGCCCGAGCTCGCGCCCGACGGACGGGTGGGCCTCATGGGCATCAGCTTCTCGGGAGGGCTGTCGCTCGTGGCCGCGGGGAGGCCAGCGCTCGCGGACAAGGTGGCCTTCACCTTCTCGCTCGGGGGACATGGCGACCTCACGCGCGTGCTCGCCTTCCTGTGCACGGGGGTCCAGGCGGATGGCGTGCACCGCGCGCCGCATGACTATGGCGTCGTCATCCTCCTGCTCAACGTGGCCGGACAGCTCGTGCCCGCGGAGCAGGTGGAGCCGCTGCGCGCGGGCATCCTCACCTTCCTGCGCGCCTCGCACCTGGCCATGCACGACGCGCGGCGGGCGGCGGAGACCTTCGCCGAGGCCCGACGCCTGCAAGCGGCGCTGCCCGAGCCCGCCGCCACCCTGCTGCGGTACGTGAACGAGCGCAATGTCGCCGCGCTCGGGCCGCTGCTGTTGCCGCACGTGAAGGACTTCGCCAGCGCCCGGGCCCTGTCTCCCGAGCACTCACCCGCCCCTGCCTCGCCCGTCTTCCTGCTGCATGGCACGGATGACACCGTCATCCCCGCCGTCGAGTCCGAGCGCCTCGCGTGGGTGCTGGAGCCCCGGACGCGGGTGCGCCTGTTGCTCACACCCCTCATCACCCACGCCGAGATGGATCGGGTGGCGGGCGCCCCGGACGTCTGGCGGCTCGCGGACTTCTGGGCGGCCCTGCTCGGCGCGTAGGGTGGGAGCGCCTCAGGCCGGGGGCAGGCCGAGCATCTCGCGCACCTGCGCGAGCATCTCCTGCTCGGACACGTGCACCGAGGCGTCGGTTTCAATGAGGGTGCGCACGGTGGCGATCGCCTCGTCGGCGTGCTGGCGCAGGAGGCCGAGGTTGGGGGCGGGCAGGGGCTCGCCCAGCTCCAGACAGCGCTCCAGCCGTTGCAGCTCGGGCAGGGGCACCTTCCAGCGCGCCGCCGCGCCCACGAGTGCCTGGGCCTCGCGCGGGTCGATCTCGTCATCACTCCAGGCCACGTGCAGCAGCAGTTTGAGCAGCTCGATGTAGAAGCGGTCGTCGATGGGGGTCGTCATTCCCGGGGGGTCTCCGCGGGCGCAGGGTCGCCTTTTCTTCCGCCCACGTCCATGCACCCTGGGCGAAGGGGCGCGCGTGCTAGCGTGGCGCCCCATGACTTCGTCCGATCGGACTCGAGCAACGCCTGCTTCGCGCAAGGAGGACGGGGGGACCGCGGAGGTGCCTGGGGTTGAGGACGCCCAGGACCTGAGCGTGACCCGGCCCTACACGCACGTGCCCAACGCGCCCGACGTGCCCGCCGTCCGCCGCTTCCTGCTCACCGTGGTGGAGGGGCCCGGGCCGGGGACCGTGTGGGACTCGGTGTCGGATGCGTGCTCCATCGGCTCGCACCCGAGCAACGACTTCACCCTGGATGACCCCACGGTGTCGCGCTTCCATTGTGAAATCCGCGTGGGCCTCCGAGGGGCGCGGGTGAAGGACCTGGACAGCACCAACGGCGTCATCCTGGATGGGGTGCAGGTGTCCGAGGGCTACCTGCGCGGGGGCAGCCTGCTGCGGCTGGGGCGCGCCGTGGTGCGCTTCGACTACAGCCCGGACAACAACCGGCTGCCGGTGTCCGAGCGCACGCGCTTCGGCTCGCTCGTGGGCGTGTCGGTGCCCATGCGCATGTGCTTCGCGCTGCTCGAGCGCGCGGCGGCCCGGGACGTGACGGTGCTGCTGGAGGGGGAGACGGGCACGGGCAAGAGCCAGGCGGCGCAGGCCATCCACCAGGAGAGTGCCCGCCGGGACAGGCCCTTCCTCACCGTGGATTGTGGCGCCATTCCGGCGGACCTGCTGGAGAGCGAGCTGTTCGGCCACGAGAAGGGCTCCTTCACGGGGGCGGCCACGCGGCGCATCGGCGCCTTCGAGGAGGCGCATGGGGGCACCGTCTTCCTCGACGAGATTGGCGAAATGCCCGCCGAGCTTCAGCCCAAGCTCCTGCGGGTGCTGGAGGCGCGGGAGATCCGCCGGGTGGGCACCAACGCCTACGTGCCCGTGGACGTGCGCATCATCGCCGCCACCAACCGGGACCTGCGCGCGGAGGTGAACGCGGGGCGCTTCCGCTCGGACCTGTTCTTCCGCCTGGCGGTGCTGCGCGTGCCGCTGCCGCCCGTGCGCCAGCGGCCCGAGGACTTGCAGTTGCTGGTGGAGCAGATCCTCCTGGGGCTGGGCGCGGAGCCGGAGCGGACCCAGGCGCTGCGCTCGCCCGGCTTCATCTCTCGGCTGGAGCAGGCGGCATGGCCGGGCAACGTGCGCGAGCTGCGCAACTACCTGGAGCGCTGCCTCGTCTTCGAGGACACGCTGGACCTCACGGACGTGGCCCCCCAGGGCAGCCGTGCCGAGGTGGACCCGAAGGTGCCGTACGCCGAGGCGCGGCGCCTGGCGCTGGACGACTTCGAGCGACGCTACCTGCGCGCGCTCCTGGCGCTGCACCAGGGCAAGGTGTCCCAGGCGGCCGCGGGCGCGGACATGGACCGGGTGTACCTCTACCGCCTGCTCCGGCGCCACGGCATCAAGTAGGGCCTCTTCCCGTCTCGTCGGGCCTCTTGCCTCCTTCCGCGTTTCGCGCGGGGGAGCGCCCGGGCCTTGTCCGCCCCGGATGGTTGATAAGTATCAACAAACGGTCCGCGAGGTGATATGGTGGATGAAAGTCCACTATTCCCGGTGGCTGGAATCTCCGCGAGGAAGACGCATGTCGGACGCT
The DNA here is from genome assembly GCF_002305875.1 of Cystobacter fuscus. Lineage (NCBI taxonomy): Bacteria > Pseudomonadati > Myxococcota > Myxococcia > Myxococcales > Archangiaceae > Cystobacter > Cystobacter fuscus. Next base: position 437,113 of record NZ_CP022098.1, read on the forward strand.
CTCGTGATCGTCATCACCGGTGCCACCCATGGCATTGGCCGTGCCGCCGCCATCGAACTGGCCCGGCGTGGCGCGCACCTGGGACTCGTCGCGCGCAGTGAGACCAAGGCGGCCCAGGCCCGGGCCGACATCCAACGCGAGGCTCCCGGTGCCGTGGTGGATGTCTTTCTCGCGGATCTCTCCGTGCTCGACGACGTGCGCCGTGTGGCCAGACAGCTCGATGAGCACTACGGCCGTATCGACGTGCTGGTGAACAATGCGGGCCTGCATGCCTTCTCCCAGCGGGTGACCGGGGACGGGCTGCCGGAGATGGTGGCCGTGAACTATGTCGCTCCGTGGCTGCTGACCGACCTGCTGCGCGACAAGCTGATCGCCTCGGCGCCGTGCCGCATCATCAACGTCGCATCCGATGCCCACCGGCAGGTTCGTACGCTCGAGCCGGAGCGGGATCTGCGCTCCACCAGCGCCTTCAGTATGGCGGAGTCGTTCGAACTCTATGCCCGCTCGAAGCTGATGGACATCCTGTTCACCCAGGAGCTGGCGCTTCGACTCGCCAGTACCGGGGTCACGGTCAATAGCTGTTGTCCCGGCCTCAACGCCAGCGGGCTCGGGCGGGAATCGAAGCTGTTCAACGGGCTGGCGGGTCTCCTCACCCGGTGGGGGTTGCTGAGTCCCGAGCGGGGCGCCCGCATCATCGTCCAGCTGGCGACCGACCCCGAGTTCAAGGAGGTGACGGGAGGGTTCTTCTCCTCCACGCGCCGCTTCCGCTCCCAGCCTCCGGCGACCCTGTGCCGTGACGCCGAGCTGCAACGACGTCTGTGGCGGGCCACCGCCGAGCTGGTCGCCAGGAACTGAACTCCGGCCGCCCGGGTCGCGTCCTCTGCTTCCGGACGCGCGCGACGTGTCTTCGCGCACGGGTTATGGTCGGGGGGTGACTGGCCTGAAGCGGGACCGTGGCGACGATGACGTTCGCGAACAACTCCTCGCCTCCGTGGGAGAGCAGCTCGGTGCGCTGCTCTCCGCCGCCAGGACCTTGACGGCCGCCTCGGCGGCTCAGGTCCATCCCGATCTCCAGCCCGCGGCGTTCCATGTCGTGCGGTGGCTCCATGCGTTCGGCCCGGCCCATGCGGGAGCGATCGCCGAGGGGGTGGCCATGGACAAGAGCGCCGTGAGCCGGCTGATCCGCGACCTCAAGGAGGTGGGCCTTCTTCGCGCGGCACCGGACCCGGAGGATCGCCGTGCGACGATCCTGTCCCTGACGCCCCTGGGGGAGAAGCGGATGAAGAAGGCCTTCGAGCAGAAGGGGCAGGTGTTCCTCCAGCGGACCGCGCACTGGAGCACCGACGAACTCGCGACCTTCGCCGAGCTCTTGCGGCGCTTCAACACGCCGCCTCCTTGAGAGAGTCCTGGCTCTTGCCGGGGACTCATTCCAGGAAGCGGCGCTCCCAACGCAGTATCTGCTCCGCGTCCAACCGGGTGGCGGGAACCCCCCAATGATGCAGATGCGGCTCAAGCAGCCGGGCGAGGGCGCGGTGCAGGGGAAGCGTCTGGCCCGCCTGGGTATCTCCCGGTTCGGGCCGTTCGCCCAACGTGATGAGCACCCGGTCTCCGCTCATCTCCTGGAGGGAGATGCCTGGAAGGGACAAGGCCTTCTTCAGGGCGGCCACACCACCGAGCTGGCCCAGTACGGGCTGTCCGAGAAAGTTCATCCAGTGCACTCCCTCCACCCAGGTATCCATGCGCAGTACCGCGCTTTTCGAGGCGAGATGGACCCCGGGGAAGCGCGGGTGGATGAGAGGAAGGACCTCGCTGAAGTACCACGGTTTCGTGCAGAGCGCGAAGTCCACATATCCGGAGTTGAAGGGCAATTCCGCCGCCAGCTCGAGAGCCAGGGTTTGCACATGAGTCGGGCCTCGCTCTTCCAGGTATTCAGTGGGCAGGCGGATGTACAAGACGCTCACATCATGCTTCCGATCGGGCCAGGGGAGTGGGACGACGTCCAGCCCTCGGTAGTCTACGTAGAGATCATCCGCTCTATTTGTCTTTCCCTCCAGGGCAAAAAAAACAGCCTCCTCGGGTCCTGGTGCGAGCGCTCCTTGGCGGATCCGCCCCCACGAGGGTTCATCGAGCGGTGGGGCCTGTCCTTCGCCAACATCAAACCGTTCGAAGGAATAGGGTCGTATTTTTTCACGAAATCGTTCCAAGGCATGCACGACGGCCGGTGCGATCCTTTCATTGGGGTGTCGCATGTAGAAGCAAAGAATCAGGGCATCGCTTGCGCGCAATTCACCGCGTTCGTTGAAGTGTCGTATCCGAGGGTATTGCATGGAGAACATTTTCTCCTACTCCGGGAGGATCCCCTCCCGGGGGGAAACGAGGCGAGGAGGGACCCCGAGTGCTTGTTCGTAGCGCTCTCCTTGAAACCAATCCTGCCAGGGGCCTTTGCTGTACTTCTCCCACCGGGCAATATTGCTTTCCGGACAGGGGAACTTGAGATCGTACACGCCGACGATGACACCCTGTTCATCCAACAGGATGAGGTCGGGCTCGATGGTTCCCTTCAGCCCCTTCCAGCCCTGCTTCGCCACGATCTCTTCTACCGCCTTCTTGTCCAGGAACACCCACCGGCCGGTCCGGTCATCAAGCCGGAAACGAGGATGGAGCCAGTAGCGCCCGGGGAGTAGCAGGTTCAACGCCTCGCGCAGACATGGCCAGGCCTGCTCGTGCTTGAACAGCCCCAGATAGACGGCCCACGTCACCTGCTCGCCCGCCTTGATCTGCTGGCAGATCTCCGCGTTTGGGCTTCGGCCTTGGAAGTGGTGGTCGTTGACCTGCTTGTCTGCTTCGCGCGTACACCGTACGATGGCCTTCTCGACATTCGCGAGCAGGTCCGCCGCCAGTTCCACTCCCCGTTGTTCGGCGGCATTGATCCGGGGCTGCATCGCCGTCGCCACGATGGTCGCCATGCCGGCGGCAGCGAACTTCATCCCCCGGGATGGCGAGCGCACCACCTGCTCCGCCTCGAAGCCCGTGCAGCGCTCCCATTCGCCCGGAAACTGCTTGAGACAGCATTCGGGGGTGAGGTCCCGCGGGCCGCATTCGCCTTCTGGTCCAACGGGGTCGGACTCCGCCAGGCACTCGACCTGGAGCAGGGCCAGGAGGGCGAGCATCCAGGACACCTTCTTCGAGGAGGAGGGGGGCATGTGCCTCATGGTAACATGCGGATCCGAGGGGCTCATGGGCACATCGGAAGGCGGAGAGGCGGGGCGGAATGGCGGACAGACCTCCACGGATGCTGGCGGGCAGTCTCATTACTGGACACGCCGCCGGGTGTTGCTCTGGGGTCTGGGTCTGGTGCCCCTCACGGCGGGGGTGGGGTGGTCGGCCTTCGAGTGGTTCGACGAGCGCAAGAAGGATGCGGAAGGAGCCGCGCGGCTGACCCAGAAAGCCGCCGAGCATGCCTTTGACGGCACTCTGGGCGAGCTCCCCTTGCTTGGCCGAGTGCTGAAAGCCGCCAGGACTCATGCGCCCGCCCAACTGTTGGCGGCATGCTGGTTCATGCAGGTGGGCAGGTGGGACCTTGCTCTCCCATACCTCGATGGCGCCGCGATCAGGCAGTCACCGGAGGCACTCCTGTTGCGCCACCTCGCCGAGCGCCAGCCGGGTGTGTCCCAATGGCGTCATGCCTTTTTCGGTGCCTGGCAGTCGCTCGGAAGGCCTGACTTCCGTCAGAGCACCCTGCTCCCCAGTCCCTTTCAGTGGAATCACCTGATGGCCGACACCTGGTCACCCTGGGATGCAACCCACGAGTCCCGGCGCTTGCCCCTGGTGGTGTTGAATCCAGACCTGGCTCGGTTACACCTGGAAGAGGTGCGTGGGCTGGTCCTCTCTTCTGACTCCCTTCCCATTCTCGTGGCACTTCGCGAGCACCTCTACGCCTACGAGGAACGAGATCCACCGCGTCCGGGCTTGTTGCCAGCCGTGGATGAGCGGATCGGGCAGCTCGCCGGAGCCTCTCCCCGCACCCTCCAGCTCGCCTTGATTCCTTTCCTGACCGGCAGTTCGTTCTCTCAGCCCTTCACCCGAGGGGAGCTGGAAACGCTCGAGAATCTGGTCACCTTGGCCGAGTGGAAGCAGCCCTCCAGCGAGCAATTCTTCGTGGAGATGCGTGGGTATTACGAGGCGTTGCGCCCACCGGGTCATCATGCGTGGTCGGCGGCCACCCTGGCTCAGGGGGTCTCCCTGGGCGCGTGGCTCTACCACCGGGCTCGGGCCAGCAAGGCGCACCTGAACGACGAGGATCGGCGATGGCTGGGACGTCTGCTATGGGTCGCCGGAGCGCGCTTGCGAGAGCAGCACTCGTGCCTGGAAGTGGAACAGGGGCTTCGGTTGCAGATGCTCGGCAGTGAATGGATGGAGCACCCACCGTCGCGCGACGACTGCATCACGGTGTGGGTGGACGTCGGGCGATGGCAGGCGTCCTTGCTGCAAGCGGCCTACTATCGTTGGCCCCTGGCTTCCTTGCAGGAGGAGTCCTGCGCGCCCAGGGCCCGGGACGAGCTGACCTGGATGCGAGCCTTCGCGGGCAAAATCCCCCTGCCTTGAGCTTGCTTTGGGGTGCGCGGATCCGCTCCAACTCCAGAATTACAATACCTCGAGATGCCGGCCAACGATTGCCCGGCCGGGTGTGATCGTGTTCACACCTCTGACGTGAAGAGAAACACAGCCGGGGATGGCAGCGTGTGGCACCTTGGTGCGTGTCAGGGGTTGGTCCCTGATGTTGGACGCGAACGAAGCCGAGCACTGGGGGAGCCATGTTTCATCTCGATCGTCATTTTTCGTTGGGGGGGGCGCTGTTCACGCTCGATGGGATTCTGGAGGCCTTTGGTGGAAGCCCCGCGGCGTCGGGCTTGCTCAAACGGTCCACGTCCTTGCCCGAGGCGCTCGACGGACAGGCGATGGTCGTCTACTCGCCGCGGCGGCGCGTGGACGAATCGCTCCTGCGCCCGCTGGGGGACCCGGAGGACATGGGGGGCGAGGTCCTCGAAGGCGATCCCGTCCTCTCCGCCCGGATCGACTTCAGCGAGCAGGGCATGATGGCTGGCATCTTCAAGGCGACCACCGGGAAGGTGAGGATCCACTTCCCCTTCACCGAACACGCCACGATCCTCGATGGGGAAGTCACCCTCACCGATGAGACGAAGCAGACCCGCACCTTGAAGAAGGGTGACAGCTACTTCATCCGCCAGGGGCAGACCGTTGTCTGGGATGTCAAGGGCAAGCACGTCATCAAGAGCTTCTTCAACATCACCCGGTGACTCGCTTGGAAGGAACAGGGGGACGAGGACAGGCCGCGCGCGGGGTGGGGACGGGTGAAGCCGAGGCCAATCTGGTCCCCCTCACAGCTTGCGCGTGGGTGTGGACCGCTTACTTCGAGGCGTCCGGATCCGCTCGAATTCAACCGCGGCCTTCTTTAGAGAGGGCATCACATGGGAGGGCAGCGGCCGCCTTTTCTCGAGGAGTTGAGCGAACCGTTCGGCCGCAGGCTTGTACTCCGGACGCCTGCGCCCATGCTCGCGCTTGTAGTCCGTCTCTTCGTCCGCCTTCCCATGAGTCAGGAAATGAATCCAGGTTTCGAGCTGGCGCTTCGGAACCCAGAGCGCAATCCTCTCTCCTTTCTTTCGTGGCTCCTGGTCCGCGTCGCGAAGGCGCTTGTCGAGCGCCTGCTCCCTTCCTCCCTCCGGCTCCGTATCCGCGTCAACGAGCACGAGCAGGGCGCGCGCATCCACATCTCACCAGGCACCCGCGGGAAAAGTTGTAGTCCTTCAACCCCTCGCAAAGCACCACCACCTGTACGCGCCGGATGCTCATTCGAGCCAACCTCGCGCGAGAAGCTCAGGAACGGGAAGCCCAGCGCCATCACCCGGCACGCCTTGAACTTGAACGGAGGCACTTGACGGAAGACCCAGATACGGGAAATCCGGTCCGTCAACCAGTCCAGGCGCTTCGAACGAACTTGAAGTGGCAGGTTCGAAAGCGGCGAGAGCTTGGTTCCCGCCGGAAAACGGTGTGCCGGGGATTTGTCATGTGCATGGAGCGAGACCTCTTCCCGAGAGAAGGAGTAGAGCGGTTGCTGCTCGTACAGAATCTCCTCGCGTTCGAGCTGACCGCTTTGCGCGCCCTTCCCATGGCGGATGACGAGGCGATACGTGTAGTCCCCATCAGGTCCACGGAAACCGAGCTCGAATCGTTGCCTGCTCTGGCGCCCCCAGCGCATCCGTGTTGCGTCGGGAAAAAGTTCCGAGGCGCTTCCCCCGGTGATGACGAGTTGGCGGATGTTCCAGAGTGCATCGAATACAGTGCTCTTCCCTGCTCCGTTCGGGCCAACAAGCAGGGCAAGCGAGCCCGGCTCGATGACGGCCTGCTCGAAGCAGCGGTAGTTTTCCATGAGAAGGCGTGTGAGCATTTGTAGCCTGGAGCTTCTCAGGACACGTGCTCGCGCGGACACGCTCGTGGTCGCGCTGTGCTGGAGGGCCGTTATGTCTCCCTCTACCGGACACCCGGCACGACACCATGCCGACACCTGGTGCTCGGCGCGCTCGACATGGCGCTCCAGAGCCGCCAGCCGCTCGGGCCCTCCTCCTCCGGCCCCTTCTTTTCCCCGCTTGAGGGAGGTCCCTTCCTGGGAAGTCACCTTCCGGGTTGAACTTCCCGGGTAGTGCATTATCCTGTACGGGGCAGCCCCGACACGGACGAGGCCCATCACGGACTCCCCATCGGTCCTGGAGGACATCTGTCCCAATTCAGTGGAGACGTCATGCACAGCTCGCGGGAGACAGGCCTTGCGCGCGCCGAGTTCGCGCCGCTCGAGCCGCAAGCATTGACTCCGCTCCTCACCCGGCCGAGGGACTCCGTGGCCGCCGTGGCCCACACCCTGCGGGCCCATGCGCTCGCGTCCGCCGAGCAGTTCGAGGAGCTGCTCGCCTTCTCCTCCCTCCACGGGGTGGAGCCCCATGTCTACCAACTCGAGACGGTCCGGCGAGTGCTGCGCCAACACCGGGGCCGGGTCCTGCTCGCCGACGAGGTAGGTCTGGGCAAGACGGTGGAGGCACTCATGGTGCTGCGCGAGTACCAGTTGCGCGGCATGGTGCGCCGGGTGCTGGTGCTGGTGCCGCCCCCGCTCGTCCTCCAATGGAAGGGCGAGCTGGCCGTCAAGGCCGGTCTCGAGGCACAGGCCACCTCGGACCTCTCCCCCGGTACGCCGCCCGAGTCCTTCTGGCGGAGCGAGGGGGTGCTCATCGCCTCGCTGGCCCTGGCCCGGAGCGCCCGGCACGCGCCGCTCGTCCAGGCACAGCCCTGGGACCTGGTCATCGTCGACGAGGCCCACCACGTGAAGAACCGGCGCACGCTGGCCTGGAAGCTGGTGGACGGGCTCAAGAGCCGCTTCCTCCTGTTGCTCACGGCGACTCCGGTGGAGAACGACCTGGAGGAGATCTACAACCTCGTCACCCTGCTGCGGCCCGGGCAGCTCGCCACGCCCGCCGACTTCCGGCGCCAGTACGTGGACTCGAAGGAGCCCACCTCTCCACGCAACCGGGAGAAGCTGCGGCGCCTGCTGTCCGAGGTGCTCATCCGCAACACCCGGGCCCGCTGCGGGCTGAAACTGCCGCCGCGCTACGTGACGACGGTGGCGGTGGAGCCGCTGGAGGGCGAGCGCGCCCTCTACACCGAGGTGCGGGGCTTCCTCCAGCGCCACGCGGGCGAGGCTCGGGCCCGTCTCTCCGCCTCGACGTTGCTGCTGGAGGCGGGTTCCAGCCCCGCCGCGGTCCGCGGCACCCTGCGCCGCCAGAGCGAGCGCCACCTCACCGGACAGGACGGGCGCTCGCCCACTGTCGCTCGCGAACTCGAGCGGCTGGGGCGCCAGGCCGAGGCGGTGCGCGAGTCGGCCAAGGCCCGGGCCCTGGTGGACATCCTCCGCGCTCACCGCGAGCAGGTGCTCGTCTTCAGCCGCTACCGCGAGACACTCGGCTATGTGGAGCAGGTGCTGGAGGAGGCGGGAGTGCCCCGCGAGGTGGTGCATGGGGGGATGAGCCAGACGCAGAAACACGAGGCCCTCACGCGCTTCCGCGCCGGTGCGCCCGTGCTGCTGGCCACTGACGTGGGCAGCGAGGGGCACAACCTCCAGTCCTGTCACGTGCTGGTGAACTTCGATCTGCCGTGGAACCCCATGGTGATTGAACAGCGCATCGGCCGGCTGCACCGCTTCGGACAGACGGAAGAGGTGCGCGTCTACAACCTCTGCGCGAAGGGGACGGCGGAGGACCGGGTGCTGGACGTGCTGGACCGGCGCATCCATCTCTTCGAGCTGGTGGTGGGAGAGATGGACATGGTGCTGGGCAACCTCGCCGACGAGCGCGACCTGGAGGAGCGCATCCTCTCCATCTATGCCGAGTCCCGGGGGGAGGAGGAGGTGATGAGGGCCTTCGATGACATCGCGGAGGAACTGGCGCGGGCGCGCGGGCAGTACGAGCGGACGCGGGCGCTCGACACGGCGCTCTTCGGAAAGGACTTCGAGGCATGAGGGTGCAGGAGGCACGGGGGGTGCCGGATCCCCTCTCATTCACGGCACGGTCGCTCGCGCGACGAGGGGCGCTGCTGGAGGCGGAGGAAGGGGGGGAGGTGCTGGCGCTGCTGCCGCCAGAACTCTCCCGGGAGATGGGCCTGGCCGAGGAGGTGCGGCTGTCGGCGGTGGGAGGCGGGGACGTGGTGGCGTGCGGTCTGGGGACGCCTCTGCTGGAGGCGGTGGTGGGGGCGGCGCGGCGAGAGGTGCCGGTCACGGCGGCGCGGATGAAGCGGGAGCCGTCGCCCAAGGCGGGGCACGCGCGCAGCCTGGCCGAGCGTTACGTCATCCGCAACGGCGTGGCCGAGGTGCTCGAGGTGGCGGGGGGTGAGGCGACGTATCTGGTGGCGTGGCTTGCGTACGTGGCCGAGGCGGACGAGCGGCACGAGGGGGTGGTGGCGTTGGGGGTGCACGCCCAGGCGGGGGCGGTGCCAGAGGAGGGATTTATCGCCGCGTGTGGCGTGGGCGCGGAAGGAGCGCTGGCGCCGTGGCCGGAGCCAGCGGTGGTACCCGGCGCGGAGCAGTGGCTGGCGCGCTACGCGCCAGAGGTGGAGGAGCGGGCGCTGCGAGGTGTGCGGGAGGCGACGGCCCGGAGGCACGCGAGGGATTACGAGCGCATGGCCGCGTATTACGCGGCCATGGTGGCGGAGGCGCGGGCGCCCCGGCGGAGGGTGGACGCCGCCGCGATGGAGGCCAAGGTGCAACACCTGTTGGCGGAGCGGGACTGCAAGCTGGGGGATCTGGCGGACCGCTTCACCTTGCGCGTGCACACCCGGCTGGCGGCGGCGCTGTGGGTGGCCGCGCCGGTGGCTCGCGTGAGGATGCGCGTGCGGCGGCGTAAGGGCTCGCGCGAGCTGGAACTGCGGCTGCCCGCTGGAGCCCAGGTCTTCGACCGGCTGCCCTGCGAGGGCTGTCTGGGTACCACCGAGCGGCCCGCCCTTTGTGACGAGCGGCTCCACGTGCTGTGCGAGACGTGCGTTCCCCTGGCCTCCGGCCGCCCCCACTGTCCCGCCTGCGGCACGTGAAGGCGCTGTGCTCTGGTCGCCGCGCCGTGGACCGCGACGTATCAGAAGAGTGTCTGAGCAGAGAGCCAGACAACTGGTCGGGGTGAGGTGACTCGCTTGGAAGGAACAGGGGGACGAGGACACCGCGTGCGGCGGGGCGGGTGAAGCCGAGGCGAACCCGGTGGTCAGACCCGGAAGAGGGCGGTAAGAGGCCTCGGGCGGGGAGCCGTCACGCCCCATCCAGAGGGAGGCCTCCTTGTCGTCCCATCTCTTCATGCCCCTCCGCGGCGCCGGCCTGGTGCTGGGTGCCCTTCTCCTGGCCTTCGACGCCCAGGCCCAGGCTCCGACACCAGCCCAGGAGGTGAATCCCTTCATCGGCACGACGAACGGAGGCAACGTCTTTCCGGGACCTGTCGCGCCGTTCGGCATGGTGTCCTTCAGCCCCGACCAGAGTCCCCTGCCCGGCAGACGCGCGCCCATCGCCGCGCCCGGCGGGTACGAGTGGCGCTCCAATGGTATCCGGGGCTTCAGCCTCACCCACCTGTCGGGCAGTGGTTGCGCCGGAGCAGGGGGCGACATCCCCCTCATGCCCATCACCACCCCGGTGCGCATCTCTCCGTCCTCGCCAGACGCCTACTTCGCCTATTCCAGCCTGATGAGCCATGCGAAGGAGAGCGCCTCGCCCGGCGCCTATCGCGTGGTGATGGAGAACGGTGTGACCGTCGAACTGGCGGCGACGCCGAGGACGGCGGTGGGCCGATTCTCCTTCCCGGCCGACAAGCCCGCGAACGTCCTGTTCCGCACCTCCGACTCGCAGACCGGCAGCACCGCCGCCGTCACCCGCATCGCGCCGGACAGACGAACGGTCTCCGGCTCGGTGACCAGCGGCAACTTCTGCGGCTACCTCGCCACCGACCGGCGTGAGAGCTACTACACGCTTCATTTCGTGGCGGTGTTCGACCAGCCCTTCACGACGGGCGGCACGTGGCGCGATGGCGTGGTGATGCCCGGCTCGGCCTCGACGGAGGGAGGAACCACCTATGGTGAGCAGGGCTTCCCTCCGGCTGGCAAGGGCTCCGGCGGATGGATCTCCTTCGATCCGAAGACCTCTCCCGTCGTCAACGTGCGCATTGGCGTGTCCTATGTCGACGAGGCGGGCGCCCTGGCCAATCTGGAGGCCGAGAGCCCGGCCTCGGCGACGCTGGAGGGGACGCAAGGCGCCACGCGTGACGCCTGGAACCAACTGCTGGGGAAGATCCGCATCGAGGGCGGAAGCCGCGACGACCGCACGGTGTTCTACACGGCGCTCTACCATTCCCTGATTCATCCCAGCCTGCACAGCGACGTGGATGGCCGCTACCTCGGCATGGACGGGAGGATCCACGAGGTCTCGGGCGCCCAGAAGGCGCAATACGCCAACTTCTCCGGCTGGGACGTCTATCGCTCGCAGGTGCAGCTCGTCACGCTGTTGGAGCCCAAGGTCGGCTCCGACCTCGCCCAGTCCCTGCTCAACCAGGCTCAGCAGAACGGCGGCGTCTGGGATCGCTGGACGCACGTCACGGGGGCGACGGGGGTGATGAACGGAGATCCCTCGCCGCCCACCGTGGCCGCCATCCACGCCTTCGGCGGACGCGACTTCGACTTGAAGGGCGCCTACGCCTCGCTCCTCAAGGCCGCGACGGTTCCGACGCCCAAGGACCTCGGCCGGGTCGGCTGTCCGGTCCTCTGCCAGGGCCAGCGGCCGGGGCTCGATCAATGGCTGTCGCTCCACTACATGCCCGTCGGCTCGCCCGGCTGGGGCAGCGCGTCCGACACGCTGGAGCTGGCGGCGGCCGATTTCGCCATGGCACAGCTGGCGCGCCTGGCTGGCGACAAGACGAACGTCCGGCGCTTCACCGAAAGGTCGGGATGGTGGCGCAACCTGTACAACCCCGCAGCCACGAGCGCGGGCGGCTACCTCCAGCCGCGCAAGGCCGATGGAAGCTGGCCCACCTTCGACCCGGCCTCCGATGACGAGTTCGTCGAGGGCTCGGGGGCTCAGTACCTGTGGATGGTCCCGTTCGATCCCGCCGGTTTGTTCGAGCTGATGGGCGGACGCGACAAGGCGCGAGCCCGTCTGGACGGGTTCTTCCAGGACGGGAAGGGGGAGTGGGTGGTCACCAAGGCCGGCCCGCTGCACGCCGAATTGGACAACGAGCCGTCCATCGCGGCTCCCTGGCTCTATCTGTTCGCTGGCGAGCCATGGAAGACGCAGGCCGTCGTGCGCGCCGCCATGCGGAAGATCTGGATCCACGCACCCGAAGGCATCTCCGGAAACGACGACCTGGGGCAGATGTCGTCCTGGTACGTGTGGTCGGCCCTGGGGCTGTACCCGGTCTACCCGGGGCGCGCCGAGCTGGTCGTCGGCAGTCCGCTGTTCACGTCGGCGCGCATCACCCGCCAGGGCGCGACCCTCACCATCAAGGCAACCGGCGCCGCACCCGATGCGCCCTATGTGCGGAGCCTCAAGGTCAATGGAAAGCCCTCCCAGCGCGCATGGCTGCCGGCGGACTTCATTGCTCGCGACGGCGTCCTGGAGTTCGAACTCTCATCAACGCCCGACCGCGGATGGGGCGCCGCTCCCGCGGATGCTCCGCCGTCCTTCGGCCCACGCTCCACCCGGTAGCCCCATGCCCAAGGCCATCCTCGAAGTCTGCTCGTTCAACATCCAGTCGTGCCTCATCTCGGAGAAGGCCGGTGCCTGGCGCGTCGAGCTTTGCGACAACCCGACGGAAGGGGGAACCACTCCGAGCCACGGTGCCATCAAGCGGACCCGGGAGAAGCTCTCCATCAAGTTGTACCCCCTCGTGAGACCCCGGGCGGGCAACTACTATTACGATGAGGACGAGATCGCCATCATCGAGCAGGACATCCGCGTCTGCCGTGAGCTCGGTTGCGATGGAATCTCCATTGGCGCGCAGTTGCTCGATGGACGGCTCGACAAGGACTTGATGAAGCGGTTCGTCGAACTGGCGGGGCCGATGGGCGTCACCTGCAACCGCGCCTTCGATGCGACGCCGGACATGTTCCAGGCCCTGGAGGATCTCATCGAAGTGGGTTGCGAGCGTGTGCTCACGTCGGGTCAGGCCAGTGGCGCGCCCGAAGCGGGAAGGGTCCTGGGGGAGTTGGTGAAGGCCGCGGGCGAGCGCATCATCATCATGCCGGGGGCGGGAATCCGCTCCTCCAACATTGGAAGGCTGATGGAGGAGTCCGGTGCACGGGAATACCACGGCTCTGTGCGCAGACCCACGGCCAACCCCATGACGCATGGCAACCCCAGGGTGTTGGACTTCGGGAACGTCTATCTGCCGGATGAACAGGAGTTGGCGAGCATCCTGGAGCAGATGAGGTAGCTTTGCGGTAGGCACGACACTTGGCAGGTTGCTCTCCGGGCAAGGCGCTGGGGAGGCCCTTGGCAAATAGGCCCCAAGTACTTGGTCCGCTCCAGCGGAGTGCTGTATGTCCGTATCCTACAGCGCCCATGGGCAAGGCAGTCCACTGCTTCGCACCTTGCGTACGTCAACCCTTGATGTTACATCAAGTGCAAGGTGCTGACAGGAGGGCGGGGGTGAATCGGCTGAACCGGAACGAAGCGATGAAGCTGGTTCAGCGCTGCTTGAAGGAAGGACAGGTGTCCTTCTCACGCCACGCTCTTGAGGAGTTGGACGCAGACGACATGACCACGCAGGACGCGATCAACGTCCTTCGTGGCGGTCGCATTGAGACGGAGGCCGAGTGGGAGCGAGGTAGTTGGCGCTATCGCGTGTCCACTCCGCGATACGTCGTGGTGGTGGCGTTTCGACCCGAGCTGGACATGGTGGTCGTGACCGCTTGGCGGAGGTAGGTGCCCCCATCCATAGGAAAGGACGAAAGGCAATGGAGTGCCTGAACTGCGGCGGGAAGATGGAGACGCGCCGGGAGAACCACCGATACACCGAGTCTGGCCTGGATAACGTGACGCTGGTGGGGGTGGAAGTTCGCCGCTGCGCGACCTGCGGAGAATGGGAGCTGGTGTTGCCGCGCGTGGAGGCACTGCACCGCAGTTTGGCGCTGACGTTGGTGAGGAAGCGGGCCCGGTTGACCGCCAAGGAGGTCCGTTTTCTGCGAAAGTATCTGGGGTTCTCTGGAGAAGATTTCGCGCGCCGGATGCGCGTGGCGCCGGAGACCGTGTCGAGGTGGGAGACGGGCAAGCAGGACATGGGCTGGACCGCAGAGATGGTTCTGCGTCTCATGGTGGTGCATGAGGAGCGGATGACCGACTACCACCTGGCGGAACTGGAAGAGGTGGATGTGGAGAAGCGCCAGTCTGAGTTGATGGCATTTCAGTCGGTCCAAACGCATTGGGAGCCGGCCGATTTGGGCGCGCAGGTTTGAATCAGTAGCACGGCACCGCGGACCGCCACTCACGTGGCGATCTCACAAAATGCCAGAGAGCCACTTTCTCACAGTCAAGAGAGCCAGGCCCCTGCCGAGCGCCTCATGGGATCATGGCCTCCTTCGGGATTCAGGTCGGTACACGGAAGCTCGACCGTGAAGGTCGCTCCCTCTCCCGGTTGGCTCTCGACCTGGATCGTCCCCCCATGCGCCTCGGCGATCCCTCGGCTGATGTACAGACCGAGGCCCAACCCGCCGTAGTGTCTTTCCGAGACGGCGCGCTCGAAGCGGCCGAAGATCCGGGCACGTTGGTCCGGCTCGACGCCGATTCCATGGTCCGTGACGCTCAAGCGTGCTTTTCCGTCGAGCCTCCCGAGGTGGATCTCGATGGGCTGACCCGCCCCGAACTTGATGGCATTGGACAGGAGGTTGGCGACGACCAGCCCGAGGCGGGTGCGATCCCACCTGCCCACCGCTCGGGCCTCCTCCTGGAGCGAGATGGGACATCGGGCCCGCGCCAGCTCTGGTGCGAAGTGATCGACCGTCTCTCGGACGACGGCCCCGAGATCGACGTCCGTGAGCTCCAGGGGAAGGCGCCCCGAATGGAGCAGTGAGACGTCGAGGAGGGCGCGGTTCAGCCTGCCGAGGCGTGCTCCCTGCTGCAGCGCGCGCTCGAGCAGCCTCTTCAGCTCCTGTGGCTCGACGAGCCGTCCCTCCCGGAGGGACCTGCTCAGGGATTGAAGCGAGAGCGTGAGGGAGGTCAGCGGCGTATTGAACTCATGCGACGCCACGGACAGGAACTCGTCCCTCACACGGATGGCCTCCTGCGTCTTCCCATAGAGCCGCGCATTGTCGATGGCGGTCGCGGCGCGGCGCGCCACCTCCTGCGCCAGCTCGAGTTCGGCGCTTCCGTAGCGAAACCCCGGCTCTCCCGAGACGAGGCTGATCACCCCGAGCAGCTGTCCACGCATCATGATCGGTACGACCAGCGCCGTACGGCTCCCCAGGGCATGGATGATCCGCAGGTGCTCTTCGTTGTCGGTCATGCTCCGGATGATGTCGTCGGACAGCTCCGGCAGGACGAGCGGCTGGTGGCTGCGCTGCACCCGGGTCGCCCCGTGAGCCGAACCCTGGCGAGGCGGATGATGCAGCTGGAGCTCCTGGAGCAGGGGTTCCTTCGCGGGATCGACATGCGCACCGGCCAGGCGGCGGAGCTCTCCGTCCTCCATGAGATCGATCACACACCAGCTGGCCATCGCGCGGACACACAGTCGACTGAGCCTCGTGAGTGTCTCCTCATACTGGAGTGACTCCGAGAGGAGTTCTCCTGCCTCGGCGAGGAACCTCGAGCGGCGCTCCGCGAGTTCGGCCATCGCCCGGGCTGACTGCTCCCTGGAGAGCAGCAGCGCATTCTCCAGGGAGATGGCGGCCTGGGAGGCGAGGATCTCGAGCGCGGCGAGCCGCTCGTGCGTGAACGCGCCAGGGACGAGGTTGTTCTCCAGGTACAGCAGACCGACCACCTCGGCCTGCCGGAGGATGGGCAGACACAGGAGCGACCTGGGCCGGGCGTGAACCATGTACGCGTCCGAGGCGTATTTCACGGCCGCGGCGGCGTCGTCGAGGATCACGCGTTCCTTCGTCCGCACCACATAATGGACGATCGAGATGGGGACGCGCGTCGACGACGAGAGGGGCTGTGACTGCAGGACCTGTGTCACCACCCCTCTTCCCTGGATGAGTGCCGCCTCGGCCTCGATCGAGAGGGCACCGCCCCTGGAGAGGAGCAAACAGCCCTTCTGCGCTCCGCCCTGCTCGAGCACGACCTCGAGCAGCGTGCGCAGGAGCTTGTCGAGGATGATCTCTCCCGAGATGCTCTGCGACGCCTTGAACACCGAGAGCAGATCGAGCTGCTCGGTCCGGGCGGAGATGGTGACCAGGGGCTCGAGGGGCTGTCGCTCCACGAGGTGGGGATGACGCTGGTCGAGCCACTTCACCTTGCCTTCGGCCCCCCAGTGCACATAGCAGGCGCGGGCCTCGCGCAGGTACGTGTCGGCGATCAACTCGAGCCCGCGTGCCCGGTAGAACCGCGCCGCGAACTCGTAGGCGAGCCCCTCGTGCTGCACGAGGCCGTTCTTCCGGGCCGATCGGATGGCCTCCTCGTAGAGCCGCATGGCCTCCTCACCCCGATCCGACAGGTGGGCGAGCTCCGCGGAGACGAGGAGATGGGCGCTCTGGAAGGTCGGCGGGTAGTTCTCCGCCCACTCCCGGAGTTGCTCGCGGTGCGCGGAGAGGCCGTCCAGGGCTTCTCGCCGCTGTTCGGACGGGAGCTCTGAGTAGACTGCCGCCAGTGCCAGGGCGTCATGGAAATGAAAGAGGTAGACGTGGACCAGGGCGAGGCAGGACCCCAGCAGCTCCTTGCCCCGCCTGCCCGCGGCGAGGGCCTCCGCGTAGTCACCCGCCATGAACCGCGCCGCGAGCCGCATCAAGTGGTACAGGCACATCAGCGTCTTGTTCTGGCCCCCGAGCAGTCGAGACTCGAACGCCAGCTCGCCAAAGTGCTCGTCATCGAAACTCGAGAGGTGCCGGGTCTTCCCACGCAAGGCCTGGACGAAGCGATCCACGACGAGAAGGGTATCGTGGGCATCCTGGAACCGGGCCCGTTGGATGAAGTCGAGGCCCCGCTCTGATTCGCGATGGAGTTCCGCCAGGTTATCGCCCCGCACGAACATCTGGCTGACGATGTGGTACCAGGCGTAACAACTCGCCAGCACGTCTCCCTCCTCCACGCCAACCCGGATGGTGGTACGCATGTGCTCCAGGCTCGTGTCGATGGGGCGGCTCCAGAACGAGACGGCGCCCAGGCACGAGTACATCTTCGCCTTGCCTGCGGTGAACCCGGGCCTCTCCACCAGGTCGAGGGCGACCCTGGCGAACCGATATCCTTCCTCGTATCGGTGGTACACGTGGCACAGGATCAGGCCAAACCAGGCGTAGATGGGAGGTGAGGCGGCGGCATTGCCATGGCGAAGGCTGAGGAGCATCGCGTGGCAGAGGGTCAGGGAGAGGAGGTGGAGGTCCGAGGCGAACGCGGGCAGGCGCAGACTGGCCAGGATGTTCATGGCGGCCTGCACGTCGGGGTCCGTCATGGGGGGCTGCGCGAGGAGATCCTCGATCGACCGGTTGCCGAGGTGGCTCCAGATGGAGCGATAGACCTGCTCCACCTCGCCCGCCGAGGGATGCGGCGACATCTCGATCCCGAACATCCGGAGTCCCGCGAGCGCGGTCTCGATGCACTCGCCGAGTTCCCCCTGGGTGAGGGAGGTATGGATCTGGATGCAAGAGACGGCGGCCCTGTCGGCGCGGGTCCGGGCGTGCCGCAGGAGCACGGGGAAGAGCCGCCTGGCCTCGCCGAAGTTTCCGCTCTGGAATTCGCACTGCGCCCGCTCCAGGAACAACTCGTGGGTGAGTCCGTACTGGTGCTCCCAGGAGTCACGGTCGAGCATCTCCATTCCCGTGGCGAGATAGCTGGCGGCGATGCGGTAGGCCGCGGAAGCCTTGGCCTTGCGCGCGGCGCGCAGGTTCAGCTCCGCGATACGGACTCGTTCCCGCGGATCCGTCACCATGGCCGCGCCCAGATCGAGCTGGGTCACGGCTTCGAAGAGCCGCTCCTCGAACTCGTCCAGCGGGGTACTCGCCAGGAGCAGACGGCCGATCCGCAGGTGCAGCTCGCGCCGGTGCCCTTCGGACAGGAGGGAGTAGGCGGCCTGTTGCACGCGGTCATGTGCGAAGGCATAGGTCTCTCGCGAGGCGTGGATGAGTCCCTCCCGGACCGCATCACCCAGGCCCTGGCGGGTCTCCTGCTCGGACAGCCCGCCGGCCAGCGCGAGGAGGGCGATCCTTCCCTTGCTCCCGATGCAGGCCGCGGTTTCGAGAACGTCCTGCACGGTGGCCGGGAGCCCCACGAGCTTTCCGAGCAGGAAGTCGACGACGTTGTCCGTGTAGCCCTTCTGGCGGATCCGCTCGATGTCCCACCGCCAGGTCGCGGAGGACTCGTCGAACTCGAGCAGTCGCTCCTCGTACAGGGTCGTCAGGAATTGGAGGATGAAGAAGGGGGTGCCTCCCGTCTTCTCGTAGACGAGGGTGGCGAGAGGACGGGCGTGCTCCGGGTCCACCGCGTGCACCGTGTCCGTCACGAGCTGGACCACGTGCTCCAGCCGGAGCGGCGCGAGGACAATCCCACTCACCCGCGCGGAGGTCTTCCGTATCCGCTCGAGGGCCAGCGTGAGCGGGTGTGAGGAGACCTCGTTGTCGCGCCAGGTCCCGATGAGGAGGAAGTGGCTCGTCCCGGGCTCGACGAGGAGCTCCTCGATGAGACCGAGGCTGCTCGAATCAGCCCATTGAAGATCATCGAGGAATAGGACGAGGGGATGTTCCCGCGTCGCGAGCACACCCAGGAACTTCCGGAAGACGCCGCGGAACCGTCGCTCCGCGTCGGTGGGCGGCAGCTCGGCGACGGGCGGCAACCTTCCGAGGAGGTGCTCGAGCGGGGGGATCACGTCGAGGATCAGCTTGCTGTTCGGGCCGAGCGCATCCCAGAGCGCCTGCTTCGTGGCGCGCAGTCGCTCCTCGTCCTCGGCCAGCAGGTCGAGCACGAGTGCCTTGAAGGCTTGCGCGAGGGTGGCATACGGAACGTTCCTCGCGTACGGCTCGAACTTGCCCGACAGGAAGTTGCCTCCGGCCCGGACAACGGTTTCGTGGAGCTCGCGCACGAGCGAGGATTTACCGATGCCGGAGTTCCCGCCCACGAGCACGAGCTCTGTCATCCCCCGGGACACCACACGGGCGAAGGCGTCGCGCAGGTGGGCGAGCTCGGCCTCGCGTCCGTAGAGTCTCTGGGGAATCCGGAGGAGGCCGGCGATGTCCCGCTCACCCAAGGGGAACGGCTCGAGAGTGCCGTGCTCGCGCCATTGCTCCAGGCCTCTCTCCAGATCGTGGGCGAGACCGCGTGCGCTCTGGTAGCGCTCGTCCGCCGCCTTGGCCAGCAGCTTCATCACGATGCGCGAGAGTGTCTCGGGGATCTCGGGGACGATCTCGCGAGGAGGCGGAGGCAGGCGAGCGATGTGGGAATGGACCCACTCCAGGGGATCTCGCGCGTCGAACGGAAGCCTGCCCGTGAGCATCTGGTAGTACGTGACGCCGAGCGAGTAGAGATCGGAGCGGCTGTCGATCGCGCGGTTCGTCCGTCCGGTCTGCTCGGGAGACATATAGGGCAGGGAGCCCTCGATATGACGCGGGCTGCACGGGGACGAGTGCTCGCGAGGAAGGCGTGAGGCGATACTGAAGTCCGTCAGCTTCACCTCACCCGTGGCGGCCCCGACGAGGATGTTCTGGGGCTTGAGATCCTTGTGGACGACGCTCTGCCGGTGGATGTCCGCGACCGCCTCCGCGATGTGCAGGGCGAGGAGGAGGAAGCGCTCGGTGTCCATGGGGGCGCCGAGGAGGTGATCGAGCGATTCGCCGCCAAAATCCTCCAGGATGAGGACCGGCATACCCTCGTACGTCTCGATGGCGAGCGGACGGGTGACGCTCCGGACATCCAGCGCCTTTGCAATCTCGAGCTCATGCTTCAAGCGCTCGAGGTCCCGGGGGCGGCTGCGCTTCGAGTCGATGACCTTGAGGACGACCGGGTGATGATCGGTGTTCCGGACCGCGCGGAGCAGGCGCGTGCCATGGCCTTCCTGGAGGGTCTCGACGATGGTGTAGGGCGAGGCGGTGTTCGTCGTCATGGCCATTGCAGCCCCCCATCGGCCATGGAATGGCCGACGCCCGGGCCACTCTCAACGCGCGAGCGCGCGAGCCGACAACGCCACGACACCAGGAGATCGTACGAACCCCGACGGACCGAATCAACCCCGAGCCCCGTGCGCCCTTGCTCGGACAGGGGCCTCACGATCTCGTCCGGAACCCGAGCCGAGCCAAGGCAAGTGCGCGAATGGGCGCCGGTTCATCGGCTCACAGCAACTCGCGCAGGAGCGCCTGTCCCCAGGGCCACTCGCCCAGGCCAGAGGCGGAGTTGATGTGACCCGTGTGGCCCGCGTCCTCCAACCTGCTGCCCCAGTCATGAGCCATCTGCGCGGAGCACTCGAAGGAGGCATAGGGGTCGTCGCGTGAGGCGACGAGGATGGAGCGGAAGGGCAGGCGCTGGCGTGGCATGGGCGCGAAGGAGCGGCAGGGCACGGGGACCTCGGGGTTGTCGAGGTCCGGAGGCGCCACCAGGAACGCCCCTCGGATGGGACGGTGGTAGCGCGCCGCCCAGTGCGCCGTGGCACTGACCCCGAGCGAGTGTGCCACCAGGACCGGAGGCCCGGCACAGGTGGAGATCGCCGCATCGAGTGCCGCTACCCAGTCGTCGAGCGCTGGATTCTCCCAATCACGCTGTTGGACCCGGGTCGCCCCAGGAAGGAGCCGCTCCCAGAGGCTCTGCCAGTGCTGTGGGCCGGAGTCGCCGTAGCCGGGAAGGATGAGCAGGGGCGTGGACATGGAGCGATGATGCCGCAAGCCCACTCGCCACGGCTATCCAAAGGTCCTCAGGAGCGGTCTTCCGTAGGGCAGCCCGGGCCAGGGGATCCCCGCCGCGATGCACAGCAGCGCGATGAGCAGTCCCACCACCCACCGGCCATGCTTCGCCTTGGAGTCCCGGGCCTTGCGGCTCGCGACGGAGGCGACATGCGCGATGACGAGCGCCATCAGCATCGTCGTCGCGTGCTCGAGGCCGAAGAAGCGGAGCACGGAGATGGACATGACCGACCGCAGGCCCTCCAGACTCCGGGGCGTCAGCGGACTGAGCACGAAGTAGAGCGTCAGTCCGAGCAACACCTGACTGTCGAGCAGGGTGATGAAGAGCAGCCGCACGCGCTGGTCCGTCCGGGTCCACTCGAGGCCGCCCGCCCAGCCCCGTACCGCCCGGGCGAAGGTGACGAGGCCCAGCATCACCACGCCCCAGCGCAGCCAGGAGTGCAGGAAGAGAACGCCTTGATAGAGCATGTCCTTCACGGGGTTGTCCTTTGCAGCGTCTCGATCCAGCGGCGGACGGCGGCGCGGCCGACCTCGTCCACGACGTGCGTGCCCAGGGGCGGCATCTGGATCGCCGGCTCGCGGCTGCCGATCCGGTACAGCAGGGAGCTGTGCGAGCCATCTCCGGGAGCGACCCGCAGGAACTTCCCGCCAGCACCGAACGAGGGCCGGAACTGCGAGGGCACTCCCACCGCCGTCCGGAACGTCCCCGTGGCCTGGACGGAAGCGAGCTCCTGCGATTCCAACCGGAGCCGCGGGCCCGAAAAGCTCGCCAGGGCCGTCTCGTTCGCGTTGTGGCACGAGACGCCACAATTCATGTGCAACCAGCCCAGGGCCTCGCGCTCGACGGGTGTTCCCGGGATGCGGGGCGCCTGGCCAGGCGGGTGCGTGAGCAGTCCCTCCTCGGCGAGCTGCCCGAGCGTCAGCCCCGAGGCCGCCTCGTGCGCGAGCGCCACCGCCTCGAAGCCGAGGACGCCATCTTCCCGTCCCCGATGGCACGCCTGGCAGTCGAGCTGACTGGGAATCTCGAAGCCCGGAGTGCCGGGCACGTCTCGCTCGCCCCCGGTGAGCTCGAGCGCCACGCGCTCGTCCTCGCTCCAGCGGTAGGTCGTCCGCAGCCAGGAGCCGTCGGCGCGCTTCCACATGAAGCGGGTCTCGATGCGCCGGCCCTTCCAGCGGAACTCCTTCCAGAACTTCGTGCCCACCGGGAAGCGCCACTCGTCCATGCGCGAGGTGTCCACCCGCGTCCCCGGAGGCAGCCACACGAAGCGGGACTTCTCCAGGCCATCGCTCCAGAGCTGGAGCCCGGGCGTGAAGGCTCGGACGCCCGGACCGAGCTGCCTCGCCGTCCACCCCGTCCCGCCTTCGCCATACAGGCCGGTGCAGGCCAGGTGGCGGGGGTCGCCCTCGCAGCGCACGCCTCCGTCCACCTCGGTCCACGTGTCCGAGGGCTTCCGGGCACACCCCATCCCCAGGCCCAGAATGAGCAGGACTGCACCAGCGCGTGCGGAGAGCATGAACAGACACCTGAAGGCATGCGGGGAGCGTCGGCTCGACGCCCGCCCGCGTTCGCGGACAAATCCAGACAGCGCGGCTACTTCCCGGGACGGGCCCGGTTCACGAGCGCCTCGAAGGCCACGCGGGCCCGCTCGTCGGCGCGCGGGTCCCGCACGAAGCGGCTCGAGGTGTGATGGCTCAGGTAGATGCCACAGAGTTCCCAGACGAATTGTTCGACATCGAGTCCGGCGCGCAGGTGCCCGAGGTCAACCGCCTGCTGGACGAACTGCCCCAGCGTGGCGCGCCACTGCGCCTCGAGGTCGAGGACATACTCCCGGACGGGGCTCTCCACGTCGTCGAGCTCGAACATCGCGGCGGCCACGGCGCAGCCCCCCGGGAGTCCCGCCCGCTTCGCCCATCCCAGCCAATGCCGCACCAGGGATTCCAATCGGGGGAGCCCCTCGGGCGCCTTCATCGCGGGCTCGAGGACGCGCGGGAGGAAGAAGCGGCCGGCGTATTCGAGCAGACCCACCTGGATGTCTTCCTTGCCGCGGAAGTGGGCGAAGAGCCCGCTCTTCGACATCCCCACCTGTTCCGCCAGCCGGCCGATCGTGACTCCCGCCAGGCCTTCCTGGCTCATCAGGGCGAGACCCTCCTGGAGGATCCGCTCGTTCGTCTTGGGGGCGCGCTTCGCCATGTCCCGGAAAAAGCACGACCGGTCGTGCTTCGTCAAGTTCCACGGGTTCAGAACTTCTCGCCCGCGGGGCGTACATCCAGCTCCTGTGTCCAGGCGGAGGCGGGCTGCCGGTGCAATTGCCAGTACGTCTCCGCCAGGTCCTCCGGGGAGAGCAGTGTCGCGGTGCTTCGCTCCGGGGCCATGCCGCGCACGCGGGGCGTGTCGATCATCCCATCGATGACCACGTGGGCCACGTGGATGCCCTGGGGTCCGACTTCTCGTGCAAGTGATTGGGCGAGGGCCCGCAGGCCGAACTTGCCCACGGCCAGTCCCGCGAAGCGCGCACCGCCGCGCAAGGACGCTGTGGCGCCGCTGAAGAGCAGGGTGCCACGTCCGCGCTCGAGCATGGCGGGGAGCACCTCGCGCGCGCACAGGAAGCCACCCAGGCAGTTGGTGCGCCAGGCGGCCTCGAAGGTGGCGGGATCCAGCTCGAGCACGCTCGCCACGTGGAAGGCGCCCGCGTTGTAGACGAGCACCTCGGGGGCACCCAGCTCCGCGCTGATGCGGGAGAAGGCGGCCGAGACCGAGCCTGCGTCTCCCGCGTCCGCGGTGAATACTTCCGCGCGTCCTCCCTCTTTCTGGATATCGGCGCGGACCTCGCGCGCCGCCGCCTCGCCACGTGCGAGCAACGCCACCGCATGGCCCTCGCGCGCGAAACGCCGGGCCACCGCCGCGCCCAATCCCGGGCCTACTCCAAACACCGCCGCTACCTGGGTCGTCATGGCCTCGGGACTAATGCTCGAGGGGCCGGGGCTCAAGACCCACGCTTTTTTCCGTCCGTGGATGAACGCTCCGCTGCGGACGCGGACAGTGGAAATGGCGTGTGGGACGTGCGAGAACACCGGCTTCTATGCGACCCTTATCAGCTGTCGAACGGCTCATGGCTTCGAGCCTCTGCGTATTGCTGCTGTCGTGTGGCGCGACCCGTCACGTGACTCCAGCCCCTCGCGATGCTCGGGAATTGGCCAGGCACGTCCTCGTCGTTGAAAGAGGGGCAGATGGGCAGATGACCCATTCATGGAAGCCCATCGAGGCATTCCGGGTCGAATATCCGTATCTGGCGGATTCTCGCGACTTGCAAAGCCGTGTCATCCAGGTGTCCTTCAACCGGGACTGTGACGAGGAGCTTGTCGCGTGTGAGAGCATGTGCCTCGCGGGATTGAGCGGCCGTCATTGGAGCCATATGAAAATTGGCTCCAAGAAAGAGCATTGTCGTCGGGCGTGCAGGCAGCCGTATCTCGATTGCAGCAGGCTCAAGGAATTGGCTGAAGGCAAGGCCGTGAAGTTTCATGCTGTGGATGACGCGGTCGATTGGATTGAACGAAATAGCGAGAAGTTGCTGGTGGGGGCTGTTGTCGTGATCGCGGGCGTGTCGTTCGTCGTCGTTGTCGGGGCGAGTGGTGGGGGCGCGCTGTGGCTCGCTCCCGTCCTCGTCCTCGCCTCGTCCAAAGCGGCTTCCGAGTCCTCATTCCTGGCGGTGCATCCATGAAGGACCCCATGGTTCTCTCAGATGCCCAGCAGGTGATTGGGAGGCGTTGGAGCGAGGGGCAGACTCAAGAGCAGGCGCGGATTTTCGGCCTCGCCCGGGATACCTTGGACTTCATCTCCGCCACGGGCCAATGGTATTCCTTCCTGGACTTTCGAGAAGGCCATGAGGTGCGGTCTTCCACCATGACCCCGGAGGAGTGCGCACCGGAGCTGAGAGAACTCCTGAGCAAGACGGAGCGCTTCTTCAGGAGTCTTCTCGATGACCCCGCGTCCGCCGGAGAACAGGACGCCATCCGCGCCATTCTCGATGCGCTTCGTTTCATTTCCTCGACCTGCCAGTACGAATCCCTGGCGGGATTCCTCGAGCGTGTCGAATCCAACGCTCCCCCCATGGTCGTGGCCGCGTTCGAGACGAGTGCTCAGGCGGAATCATGGCTCAGGAACCATCCGAGCCCGCCCGTGTTCGCCGATGTCTTGATTGGCGACCGCTATCATGACGTGGCCTACGATCGCGAAAGTAATTTCAGACGCTTGCCCTGGAACCGGGATCTCGAGCGCTATCTCGGCTGGCTCGAAATGAATGACCCGCCGGTGGCCAGCGCCTCGTTCGCCACCCGCGAGGAGGCGCAAGCCTGGCTGCGTGCGCAATCCCATCCGCCGCTACGTACGTGGGTGCTGATCGCGGGGGAGTTTCATCTCGCCGTGTACCATCCCAACGTCAATCACCGGGCGCTCTATCCGCTCTCCATGGCCCTGCGGGACGCCTGAGACGTGGCTCAGTGCGCCTCGCGCCAGACGTGACTCAGCTGCGCGCCGCTGGTGAGGGGCCGGGAGTGCAGGCCCGTCTCCAGACCCGTCAGCGCCTCCCTCGTCACCAGCACGCCCCGCCCCGGGTGTTCCCCCGTCCAGGCCGACAGGCGCATCAACCGGCCACCGCCCAGGCCCACTCCTCCCAGTCCATCCGAGCGCAGCGTCGCCAGGTCCACGTGAAGCGTGGGCTCCAGGGAGACCCGAGCCTCCTCCGTCCGTGCCCCGGGCTCCTCCGCGAGCGTCAACGCCATCTCCAACACCCGCCGCCGGAACTCCCGTTCCGCCTCGGGCTCTTCCGGCAGCGCCGCCACCCCCAACAGGAAGCCACTGCCTTCCACCATCACCGTCAGCCCCTGCGCATCCATCCTCGCGCGCACGCCCTCCAGCCGCGCGTCCACCGTGTCCAGGGTGGTGTCGTCCACCCGTCCCCACGGCCGCGCCTCCACGTACAGCCCCAGCGCCCGTACCTGCCGGATGCGGCCCGCGCCCTCGCCCCGCACCACCCGCCGCAACTCCTCCAGCACCGCGTCCACCCCCGGGTAGCGTGCCTCCCGCTGCTTCTCCATGCACCGCGCCACCACCGCGTCCAGCCCAACCGGCACCGGCGCCCGCTCACTCGCCCTCGGCACCGGCGCGTGCAGGTGCTGCTCCTCCAGCTCCACCTGCGTGGGGCCCAGGAAGGGCGGCTGTCCGGTGACGAGCTGGTACAGCAGCACCCCCAGCCCATAGAGGTCCGTGCGCGCGTCGGGCGTCTCGCCGCGGATCTGCTCCGGCGCCATGGACAGGGGCGTACCCAAGAGCAGCCCCGTGCTCGTCGCGCCCGTGCCCGCGTCCTCTGGCGCCAGCAGCTTCGCCACCCCGAAGTCCACCAGTTTCACATGCGGGCCCGCCGTCCCCGCGCCCACCACCACGTTCTGTGCCTTCAAGTCCCGGTGCACCACGCCCGCCCCGTGCGCCGCCCGCAGTGCCGAGCCCACCTGCTCGAGCACCTCCAGTGCCTCCCGCGCCGACAGGGGGCCTCGTGCCGCCAGCTCCGCCGCCAGATCCCTCCCCTCCAGCCACTCCATGGCGATGAAGGGCCGTCCGTCCGGCAGCGTGCCGTGCTCCATCACGTCCACGATGTGGGGATGGCGCAGCCTGCGCAGGGTCTCCCCCTCCTGCTGGAAGCGGCGCAGGGCGCCCCGCGCGGTGGCGAACTGGAGGTGCAGCACCTTGAGCGCCACGGGCTCGCCCGTCCGCGCCGCTCGGGCCCGGTAGAGCGTCGCCGCGCTGCCCCGATAGCGCACCCCCTCGACCACGGAGCCCCCCACGAGCGCCCCCGGTGACAATTCCTCTCCATACAGGGATTGGGCGCTCGGCTCGGCGGCGTCCGGCCAGGGATAGGCGTCGTCCCGCTTGTGGGTCATGGCCGTGTCTCTTCCCTCTACTTCTGGCCGTTCATCCTGCAGGACTCGGGCGCCTTGGACATCAGGGCGCACGCGTCATGCAGGAACACGGTGATGGGCTCGTTCCACATCGCGCCCGTCGTCGAGTCGCGGCACTTCTCGAAGTCCATGTCCCCGTCCACCACGGGCCCGTCCGAGAGCGCGCACCGGGAGCTCGGATAGGTGGGGGCCGTCGGGTTCACGCAGGTGCCCGTGGGGATCGCCGCGCAGTTGGAGCCGCTCGAGGGCAGCGCGCACAGCCGGTTCGCCGCGTAGGCCGCCGCGTCGCTCCAGCCCGCCGCCTGGCACGAGTACATCTTGCGGTACACCGAGCCCCGGATGACCTGCTGCTTGCCGTGGATCTTCCCGGTGTCGTCGACGTACACCGTCGCCCCGAGGGCGGACGGCTCGAAGATGTTGCCGAAGTACGCTCCCTCGCGCACGGAGAACACCTCGGCCTCCGAGAGGGGATAGGCCGTGCCCGCCGGCGTGCCCGTCTCCTCCTGCACCGACACCGCGCCCGTCTGCGTGCTGTTGGCCGCCTGGCTCATCACGCTGAAGACGCCCGAGGCCGGACAGGTGAAGGTCATCGACGGCTGGTTCGTACTGCACGAGCCCACGCCGTGCGCCAGACGCCGCGCGCTCCCGTCATCGCACCCGGTGATGCCCTCGCAGGCGCGCAGCATCATCGGGGCGCCGCTCGCCGAGCCCAACACCGCGCCCGTGCCGCACTGGTCCGGCGCACGCGCGCCCGCTCCCAGCCGTACGAGCTGCCCCGGCACGCACCGCCCGATGCCGTCCCCCTTCCAGCCACAATCGCGCGTCGTCACGGTGCTCGGCGTGGAGCAGGCGGTGTAGCTGGGCACCGGCGCATCCGTGACGGGATCGTACTCCACCGGAAGCGTCACGCCCTCCAGCGCGAAGAGTCCGGGCCGCGAGGGATCCTCTCCCCGCAGCGACAACTCCACGCGGCGGCCCAGGGCGTTGTTGCGCGCGAGCAGACAGGCCGACACCCGGTTCTTGCACTCCGGGCTGGGAGCTCCGGTCTTCCACTCGGGACACAGCCCGAGCTTGCCCTTCCAGGTGCGCGGCGTGCCCGAGGTGGGATCCACCCACGGCACCTGACTGCTCGCGTCCAGCGCGCAGCTCACCAGGTAGGACATGAGCTGCTGTGCGTCCGTGTCCAGGAGCTGCCGCTGCAGCGAGGCGTAGCTGCCCCCCAGCGGGTAGAACATGTTCTGCAAGCCGCCACCGATGAGCATCGCGCTCGCCGAGGGGTTGGTGGTGATGGCGTTGAGCGCCAGGGCCTGGGTGGTGAGTGAGTTGGCCACCCGCAGCGAGTGCTCCCCGGTGCGTGTCGCCTCCTCCCGCCCGCTGTCCTGCTCCGGCTGACAACCCGTGGCCCCGCTCGACAACGCCACTCCCAGGAGGAGGGCCCGGAGCGGGAAGGACATGGGCTTCTGGAAGGGTTGGACTCGCGAGAAATTCATGTTCGGCCTCGGATGCAGGAGGTGGACCAGCCGGAGGGCCCGGGGTTCACCTTCGAGAAAGGGGGAGGGGTGAAGGGCTGTTGCCGGGGAGGCCACGGGTCTCGGGTGTGGGTGTTGCCTCCCAGTCCACAGCGAGGGCGTCCAGCCTCGAGCGCCACAGGGGGGAGGCCCGGGCGGTGTCGCGCGCGCGGACGAGCCACTGCCGGGCCTCGTCCCAGGCGCCGGCCTCCCACGCGGCCACGGCGGCCTGGTGCAGCACCTCCGTGAGCTCGTCGCCCGAGGTGTCCGGAGTGGCCTCGTCCGCGAGCGCGCGCCATGCGGCGGCGTCGCGGGTGCCGGACTCCGCCTCCGCCACGCGCAGCGCCACCAGTCGCCAGAGGGCCCGCGTGTTGGGTGGGGTCTGCTCCGGCTCGCAGTGGGCGTCGAGCCAGTCGAGCAGCGTGCGCGCCTGCCGTGCGTCCCCCAGCGCCAGGGCCACGCGCGCGAGCAACACCGCGTCCACCGCCACCGGGTGCGCCCCGAAGAAGCGCACGCCCAGCTCGTGCGCCCGTCGCGCGAGCCCCAGCGCCTCCGCGTCGCGCCCCATCCAGTGCAGGCACTCGGCGAGCTGCCCCACGCTCCAGCGCTCCACCTGCGCATGTCCCAGCTCGCGCCCCAGGGCGATGGCCTCGCGCAAATCTCTCTCGGTGCCCTCGAGGTCCCCTCGCAGGCGCCACAGGAAGGTGCGGTTGATGAGGGTCGCGGCCCGGTGCAGCGCGTCCCCCTCTCGCTGGCTCAGCGCGAGCGCCTCGTCGAAGGCCGCCGCGGCGGGGGCCTCCTGGCCGTCGAGCGCGAGTCCCGTGCCCTGCATCATCAACGCGATGATGCGCGTCTCCGTGTCCCGCGCGAGCGTGGCCGCCTCCACCGTGGCGGTGAGCAGCCGCGTGGCGCGCGCCCAGTCCCCCTCCCGCCAGGACTGCCGCGCGCGAGCGAGTGAGCAGCGCACCGACAGCCGCGGGTCATCCAGCGCCTCGGCCTTCTCCAACGCCTCGCGGGTGCGCGCCGCCGAGCCCTCGGCGTCCTCCAGCCAGTCCACGAGCGTGGCCTCCTCCAGGAGCAGGTCCACCTCCAGGGCGGTGTTCCCCAGGGCCCGGGCCAGCGCGCGCGCTTGTCCCAGGTCCGCCAGCGCCTCGTGGAAGCGGTGGGTGCGGTAGCGCACCCGGCCCCGGCCGGCCAGCACCCGCGCCCGGCGCTCCCGGTCTCCCTCGGGGAGCTGCGCGAGCGCGTGGGTGTAGTCCTGCTCGGCCTCCACGTGACGGTGGGCGCGTCGCGCGGCCTCGCCGAGCGCGAACCAGGCGGCGAAGGCTTCCTCGTGCGCGCCACTGGCCGCGGCATGACGCGCGCGTGCGCGCGGCTCCGACTCCCCGTCGGGGAGCGCGCGCAGGGCCGCCAGGTGCAGGGCCCGGCGCCAGGTGGGAGGCAGCGCCCGCTCGAGCGCCTCACGCAACTGGGGCTGGCGGAAGGCATGGCGCCCGGGCCCCACCGCGCGCAGCAGGCCCGCGCGTTCCAGTCGCGCGAGCCCCGTGCCCGCGTCCAGGTTCGCCATGCGCGCGGTGTCCTCCTTCTTCTCCAGGTGCCGCTGGGCCGCGTCCACCCGCGCCACCGTCACCTCCTGGCCGAGCACCGCGCACAGCCGCGCCAGCCCCTGGTGCGCCTCGGGCAGCACCGCCAGCGCACGCGCCGCGAGCCGCTCGAAGAGGGGCGTCACCGAGACGTGGAGCAGCTCGTCCGCGGCCACGTAACCCTCGCCGTCCGCCGTGGCGCGCAGCGCGCCCGAGGTGCGCAGCGCCCGCGCCACCTCCACCAGGGACAGGGGCACGCCTTGCGTCAGTTGCTCCAGGCGGGCGAGCACCGGCTCGGGGATGAACTCGGCGGGGCGCAGCAGGTGGCGCAGGAGCGCGCGCTGGGCCTCGGGCGCGAGCGGCGGCAGCACATGGTGCGCGAGGTGCCCGGCGCGCTCGCCCAGCAGCGGACGCAGGCCGCGCAGCTCGGGACGCGCCGCGGCGCACACCCACAGGGGCACGCCCGGCGCGGCGAGCGTGGCCACCTCCAGCGTGTCCAGGGTGGTGGGGTCCGCCTGGTGCGCGTCGTCCAGCAGCAGGGCCAGCGGCCCCCGGGTGACGGATTGGCGCAGGGCCTCGGCCACGGCGCGGGCGAGTGCCTGGCGCCGGGTGGGGGCGGGAAAGGGCAGGGGGGTGGTGAGGGCGTCCCACAGCGCGTGGAGCAGGGCATCCCCTGGCGTCGAATCGGGTGGGGGCGCGGCGAGGCGCACCACGCGCACGCCGGGCTCCGCCTCCAGGCGCGTGGCGAGCGCATCGAGCACGCGCGTCTTGCCGAGTCCCGGCTCGCCGGTGAGCACGGTCAGCCCCGGGCCCGGGCCCGAGAAGGCACGGGCCGCGTCCGCGCACAGGGTGTCGAGCAGCGCGTCACGGCCGAACAGGGGCGGGGGCTCGGCCTCGGGGGAGGTGTCTTCCGGGCCGGGCGTGATGGCGCCCTCGCCGAGCGCGAGCGCGGCCTCGGGGGTGAGGCCCTCGCGGGGCCACCAGGTGTCGGGCGCGTCCAGGGCCTCGCCGGCGAGCCGCAGCTGCGAGACTCCGGGGCGCACGCGCAGCGGGGCGAGGTGGAGCACGGTGGACACGCCGGGCTCTCGGGAGAGGGGACGCGCGGCGCGCAGGGCGGCGCGCAGTCCCGCCTCGGCCGAGGGGTGCTCGGGGAAGGCGACGAGGTAGCGGCCCGGGTGGACGCGCGCGAGCAGTCCGCCCTCGGGAGAGACGGCCGCGGCGAGCCATGGGGCCTCCACGTCTCCGGCCACGCCGAGCAGGGCCACGGGCCGCACTCCCTGGGAGGGCGTGGGGCGCTGGGGAAGCTCGGGC
Organism: Cystobacter fuscus; assembly: GCF_002305875.1. Classification (NCBI taxonomy): domain Bacteria; kingdom Pseudomonadati; phylum Myxococcota; class Myxococcia; order Myxococcales; family Archangiaceae; genus Cystobacter; species Cystobacter fuscus. Next base: position 468,080 of record NZ_CP022098.1, read on the forward strand.
GCGGTGGGGGGGGCGGACGCGGTGAGGCACGCGGCGTCGAAGGCGGCGAGCAGCGCGGAGGCCGAGGCGAAGCGCTCCGCGGGCTCCTTGGCGAGGCAGCGCAGGAGGACGTCGTCGAGGGCCCGGGGCAGGGCGGCGCGCTCGGAGGCGAGGGGAGGGCGGAGGCTCACATGGCCCCGCCGCACCTCGTCCGGCCCGCCGGTGAAGGGCGGGGTGCCGGTGAGCAGCTCGAAGAGGAGGACACCGAGCGCGTAGAGGTCCGCGCGCGTGTCCACGCCGGGCGAGGCGAGGCACTGCTCGGGCGACATGTAGAAGGGGGTGCCGAGCCGCTCGCCGGTGCGGGTGAGGCGGACGGAGGCCTCGGGCTCCCTGGCGTCCGGGGCGTCGAGGAAGTACGCGAGGCCGAGGTCCAGGAGGCTGAGCGCGCCGCCCTCGCGCAGGAAGAGGTTCTCGGGCTTGAGGTCGCGGTGGACGAGCCCCACGCCGTGGACGTGCTCCAGGGCGGTGCACAGGCCGGAGAGCAGCTCGCGCACGTGGGGGAGCGAGGCGGCGCCGGAACCGGGGAGCGCGGCCATCCAGGCGGCGAGCGTCTGTCCCCGCAGACGTTCGAGCACGAGGAAGGCCCGGCCTCCGGGCAGCTCTCCCTGTCCCAGGAGGGCGGGGACGGTGGGAGGCCCCACGCGGCGCAGGGCGGCGGCCTCGTGGGTGAAGCGGGGCGAGGCGGAGGCGGCGAGGGCCACCTTCACGGCCACCTCGGTGCCGTCCTGCTCCCGGCGGGCGGAGAAGACCTGGGAGAAGCCTCCGACGCCCAGGGGGGCGAGGAGTGGGAGTCCGGGCACGTGGGGAGGCGAGAGGGGCTCGAGCTCCTCGAGAGGGAGCCGGGGCCGCTCCGCGTGGAGGGGACAGGCGGTGCCGGGGGTGAGTCGGCGGTAGCAGACCGGGCAGCGCATGAGAGGGGGGGGGCGGTGGTGGACCGTTCCGTGAGGTTAGCAGAGCGGGCGCGTGGAAGCGGATGCGGGTGCTCGCCGGGCTGCTCTCTTCGCGAGTCCAACAAGGGCGCTGTGGACATCGAGGTCCAGCACGAACTGGGACGCGTGCTGGAGTGGACCAACGTGGAGTTCGCGGTTGTGAGGACGCCCGTGCAGGAGGGACGTGCCTCCATTGACCCTCCAGGGGCTCATCTCTATGGTCCTCACTGGGAGGAGGCGTGATGCTGCGGGTCGAGGAGCTGGAGCGGTTGCTGGTGGACCTGGAGTCCCACCGGGTCGAGCGCAAGCAGTCGCTGAGTGACCCGGAGAAGATTCGTCAGGCCATCTGCGCCTTCGCCAATGACCTGCCCGCAACGGGTCTACCCGGCTATCTCTTCGTGGGGGTCGACGATGCTGGCGTGCCGACGGGCAAGCCCATCACCGACCAGAATCTCCTGACGCTGGCGGACATGCGCTCGGATGGAAACATCCTCCCGCCACCCCGGATGAATGTCGAGAAGGTCGTCTTTCGTGGAGCCTCCGTGGCCGTGGTCGAGGTGTTCCCGGCGGCGGCGCCTCCGGTTCGGTTCAAGGGCCAGGTCTGGGTGAGAGTGGGGCCACGCCGGGCGACCGCCACCGCGGATGAGGAGCGGGTTCTGTCCGAGCGGAGCATCGCGAATGCACGGACGTTCGACCAGCGGGCCTGTCCAGGTGCGCGGCTCGATGACCTGGCGATCGACTCCATCCTCAACGACTACCTTCCGAGAGCCGTGGCCCGGAGTGTGCTCGCCGAGAATCACAGATCCGTGGAAGAGAAGCTGGCGGCCCTGCGGCTCTTCGATCTTCGCCGGGGAGAGCCCACCTACGCCGCCATTCTGCTCTTTGGGAAGAACCCGCTGGAGTTCGTCCCGGGCGCGTATATCCAGTTCGTCCGCTTCAACGGGGATACCCAGGTCGATCCCGTGCAGGATCAGAAGGAGCTGAAGGGCAACCTCTTCACGACCTTGATCCAACTCGACACGTTGCTGCCCCTCCAGGTGCGAACGGCACGGGTCCAGGGGCCGCGTCTGGTCGCGGAGGAACGCTCCGACTATCCGATCATCGCCGTCAGGGAGTTGGCCCTCAACGCATTGCTTCACCGCAACTATGAGCACACCAGCGCGCCCGTACGTCTCAACTGGTTCGCGAGCAAGGTGGAGATCCACAGTCCTGGCGGACTTTATGGGCAGGTGACGCCGCAGAACTTCCGCAGCGTGAGTGACTACCGCAACCCGGTACTGGGCGAGGCCATGAAGGTCCTGGGGTATGTGGAACGTTTTGGTGTGGGGATCGCGCGTGCGGAGGCCGCATTGGCTGGTAATGGCAACCCTCCCGCCGAGTTCGTCATCGAGCCGACTCACATGCTGGTGACGCTCCGGAGCGCATCGTGAAGACGATTGCCTTCGTCAGTGGCACGGGCGGCGCGGGCAAGACGAGTCTGGTCTATCATCTGGCGCATATGCTGCCACGTCTGGGTTATCCGACGCTGGCGGTGGATCTGGATCCCCTCGCGACATTGTCCTCCCTGCTTCTTGGCGACAAACGTCTGGAAGAGATGTGGGATGAGGGGACTCATACGGTCCTTTCGAGCCTCGCTCCACTGATGGATGGCCAGGAGGACATCGGAAGACCCAATCCCTTCGTCGTCACGGAGTCTCTCTGGGGCCTCGCTGGGGAGCCCGCCCTCTGGAGTCTGGATGGACCCTTGGCGGAGGCTCGGTTCGAGTGTCACTCGGGTGAGCGGTCCGCGTTCTCGCGACTTTCCGCCTTCCATCGGGTCGTGCAGCGGGCCGGCCAGGAGACGAAGAGCGCGGTGGCGCTCCTCGATCTGGGCAGTGGCTTGGGCTCCATCAACCAGACCGCGCTTCTCGCCGCGGACTTCCTCGTCTTCCCGGTGGCGGCCGATACGTTCTCATTGCACGGCCTCAAGGTCCTTGGTCCATTTATCAGACAGTGGCGTGAGGAGTGGCGACACCTCCGCCAGCGTGTCGGGAATTCCTCGGCTGAATTGCCTGAGGGACGCATGGCTCCCGTGGGGTATGTGGCGCTTCGGCTGAACTTCTTCCAGGGGCGTCGCACTCGGTTCCAGGCGCAATGGATGAACCAGATTCCCGCTGTCTACGCGACGGAGGTTCTCGGCGTGAAGGAGACGGAGATACCTCGGGATGACCATGACGAGAGCTGTCTCGCGCTCCTGCGCAATTACGGCAGCTTGATGTCCATGGCGCAGGAGGCACGAAAGCCCATGTTCGACCTGACGCCCGCGGACGGTGCCGTCGGCAGCTACGCTCCTCTCGTCCACGAGTGTTTCCAGGATTTCGAGGGATTGGCGACGTTGCTCGTCATGCAGTGTGGGGTGGAGAAACCAACGTAAGAGGATGTCCGTTCGTCATTCCGAGGAGGAGACGCACGTAGAGGCAGTGAAAGCGCGGCGGTGGCGAGGTGTTCGAGCTCGGGACGAACTTCGGGACACACCGAGTGGGATGGCAATGAGGATGGCGTCGTGGATGCCCGGCGCACCCACGAGCGCGATGCCCAGGGACGGCTCGTGCACGAGGAGTACTCGGGGACGCCGGGGCTGGACGACGGCCCCGTGCGCCGCGACTTCAAGTACGACTGTGATTGAGCGCGTCCGGCTCCGGGCGGGCTACCAGCCCGGATCCATCCCCAGGGTACCGGGCGTCTCGTTGGCCAGCAGCATGCCCATGTTGCTCGAGCCCAGGTCCAGACCGCACAGCAGGTCCTGCCGGGAGCTGAAGCAGGGCAGCTGCGAGTGGGTGCGGTTGAGCGCGTAGAAGCACTTCGCGCCGTTCACGTCCCACGCCGCCTCGAAGAACCAGCCCTCGGTGTCCTGCTGGATGCCGAGGGGATCGTAGAGGTTGATACGGTTGCCGGGGACCGTGTACGTCTTGCCATTGCCGCAGTAGTCCGCGCGCACCAGCCGCGTGCAGGCCTGGTGGTACTGCTCGAGCGGGGTGCCGTTGTAGCTGGCCCAGGGCCGGTAGCCCCAGAGCGTGCACTTGGCGATGGCGCCCCCCAGACAGGCGAAGGTGAAGCGCTCGGGGTCGCTGTACTTCGAGCCCCCGCCGGGCACGTCCTGCTGGTAGTTCCACACGCCCGCGATGGGAATGGCTTGCACGACGGTTCCCGCGGCATCGCGGCAGGCCGGCTTCCAGCCGTAGTCCGTGGTGTCGAAGTACTGCACGCTGTAGAGCGTGATGTCCGTGTTGGGCGCCGGCGCCTGGTTCATCCCGGTGATGCGCATGCGCACGGTGCCGCCCGCGCCGTCACCCAGGTTGCCCTGGAAGTCCACGCCGATGAACTCCCGGTCGCGGATGACGCGGCCGTCCTCATAGCCATAGAAGGTGGTGCCCTGGAGCCACACGTTGTCCACCGTGTAGCCGTTCTTGCGCGCCGGATTGAAGTTCACGCTGACGACGAAGTTGGACAGGTCGTTGCCGTTGAGGTTGCCGCCGTTGAGATTGCCGCCGTTGAGGTTGCCCCCGTTCTCCGCCTGGAGCGGATCCGCGGCGATGGCCAGCTCGGCGTCCGGGTTGCTGTCGGGCTCGATGGGGCCCGCGCAGGCACCCAGCAGCAAGGCTCCAAGGAGCCAGGGAGAGGTCGGGAGGGAACGCATGGAGGTCCTCGGAGGGCGGGAGGGAGAGTGTCCACTGGACGGGCAATAGGGAAGCCATCCGTGGACTCAACGACAAGTGAGGCGTCGTTGATTGGACGCCGCGACTGTCGTTTGGCTGTCATTGCACTCCGGGTGGAGCCGACGCGCACAGACGCAGGCCCACGCTCAAATCCCTGAAATTGGGCTCGGGGGACTCGCGGTTGGTGACCCGGGCGGTGCTGGCGGCGTAGTAGTAGCTCCCCCCGCGAGCCACCGGACGGCCGGGCGCGAGCACCGAGTCGACCCATTCCCAGACGTTGCCGGACATGTCCTCCAGCCCGAAGGGGCTGCGCGAGCCGGGGTGACGGCCCACCTCGTCCGGGCCGAAGTTGGCGCCCACCTTGCCGTAGGTCTCGTCGAAGTTGGCCTGGTGCGGCAGGAGCACGTCGCCCTGGGGGAACTCGCGCTCGTCGGCGCCCCGGGCGGCGCGCTCCCACTCCCACTCGGTGCACAACCGCGCCCCGGGCACCCGGCCCGTGCTCGCCAACCAGGCGGCGTAGGCCCGGGCATCCTCGTAGTCGATGGCCCCCACCGGCATGCGTCGCCAGTCCTGCTCCACGTCGCGGGGGCGCGAGGTGTAGCGGATGGGCTCGCCCTCTTTCGCCTCGTAGGCCACCACGTTGGGCATGATGCGCAGGCGCCACCAGCCCTCCGGCGAGCGCGTCAGCTTCACCTCGGCGTTCACCGACGTCGCCGAGGCTCCATGGGGCACATGGCGGGCGAAGCGCTCGGGCGGCAGCGTCTCCAGCCACTCGAGGTACTCGCCATAGGTCACCTCGGTGCGGGAGATGAGGTAGGGGCCCGTCTCCACCGGGTGCAGCGGCGTGGTGTTGAAGAAGCGGCGGATGCTCTCCTCCGCGGCGGTGCCGAAGAGGAAGGCGCCGCGCGGCACGTAGACGAAGCCCGGGGGCACCTGTCGCTCCTCGGGGAGCACCAGCTCCAGGACGCGCTCCGTGCCCGGCTCGGCGCGCAGGGGGTAGCGCACCGGGGCATGGCCGGGAGCGCTCACTTCCACCAGCCACGAGCTGCGCTCCAGGGACAGTCCCTCCTGCGGTGTCGGGCCAGGGACGGGCGCCGGGGTGGGGACGTACTGGTCGTCCACGAGCGTGTAGCGGGCCAGCGTCACCGTGGCCCCCGTGGGCCGGGTGCGCACGCTCAGGCGCATGGGCGCGTTCCATCGCACCATCCGGGTGCCCGAGGTGTCATAGAGGCTCAGCCGTTGCAGCAGCTCGTCCCGGTCTCCGGGGTGGAAGGCGCGCTCGGCGAGCAGCGCGCGCTCGGCGAGCACGTCGGCGAAGGCCTCGCGCACCTCCTCCCGGTCCGGCGCCAGCACCAGGGCCTTCTCCATCGCCTCGCTGGCGAGCAGATAGTCCCGCTCCGTGTCGCGCGACAGCCGCAGCGCCTCGGCCCAGCGCGTCGAGGCGTCCTCCTGCTTGCCCGCGTCGAAGAGGGCGAAGGACTCCGCCCGGGTGCGCTCCAGGGCGCGCCGTTGCTCGTGGGCGCGCTCCAGCAGGGGACGGGCCTCGGCCAGGCGCGCGCGCACCTGACGATCCAGGGTGTACCAGGCGTTCACCCTCAGCCCCGCGTACACGAGCACCAGGGAGGCGATGAAGCCCACCGCCAGGGCACGCGTGAGCAGCTTGCCCCGGCGCAGGGCCCCGCGCGACGCGTCGAGGAAGACCGTCTCGCGGGCGGACAGCGCTTCCTGGGGAGGAGCCTGGAGCTCGGCCAGGTGCCTCGCGCCCCACAGGGCCTCGCGGGGACGGCCCAACCGCTCCCACTCGGAGGCGGCGCGCTCGAGCCGGGCGTGGAGCTGGCGCGCCTCGTGGGCCTCGGCGAGCCACTGGGCGAGCGTGGGCCAGCCGGTGAGCAGCGCCTCGTGGGCGATGTCGAAGGAGGCGCCTTCCTCGGAGCGGCGGGCCACCACCAGCCGCGCGCGGATGAGGGCCTCCAGCGCGGCGGGCGCGGCGGGCTCCTGGCCCAGCAACTCGGCCTCGGAGCGGCGGGCGCGGGTGTTGTCCACCGTGACGAGCCGCATGAGCAGCCGCCGGGCCGCCGCCTGCTGGTCCGGCAGCAACTGGGCGATGATGCCGTCGGCGTAGCGCGCGAGCGCCCCACTCACGCCCCCCAGCGCCTCCAGCGCCGAGGCGGGAATGAGGCCCCGGGCCGCGTCCCTCGCCTCCCACAGCTCCGCCAGGGTGAACTGGAGCAGCGGCAGCCCGCCCTCGGCGCTCAGGGTGGAGTCCACCAGCTCTTGGATGAGGGCCTCGGACTCGAAGCGCGCGCCCTTGAGGCGGGCGGGGCCCGTCACCACCTCGCGCACCTCGGCGCGGCCCAGGGGGCGCAGCAGGTAGAGGGCCCGCGAGAGCGCCTCGCCCAGGCCGGGCAGCACGCCCAGCCGGGTGAGGAAGTCACTGCGCACCGTGGCGAGCAGGCGCACCCCGGCCACGCCCGAGGCGAACTGCGCGAGCAGCTCGGCCAGGAGCAGCGCCTCCCCGGGCTCGCTGAGCGTCACCAGCTCCTCGAGCTGATCCACGTGCAGCAGCAGTCCCTGGCGGGTGTTCTCCCCGAGCGAGGCGCGCAGGGCCCGCACCAGCGCGGTGGGCTCCTCGCGGGCGAGCTGCTCGATGCGCGCCTCCTCGAGCGGGAAGTGCGGGGCGAGCGCGGCGGCCAGCAGGGAGATGGGGCGGCGTCCGGGCACCATCCGCGCCGGACGCCAGGTGTAGCCATCCTCCAGCGCGCCCTCGACGACGCGCGGAACGACGCCCGCCAGACACAGCGAGGACTTGCCCACGCCGGAGTCGCCGGTGACGAGCACGAAGGCGTTGGCGCGCAGCCGCTCCACCACGGCGCGTACCTCGCGCTGGCGGCCGAAGAACAGCGCCCGGTGCTCTTCCTGGAAGGCGTTGAGGCCGCGGTAGGGATTGCCCTCGGGTACGCGTGGGGCGGTGTCGCCCGTGCGCACGTCCTCGAGTGCTTCCAGCAGCGCATCGGCGGAGGCGAAGCGCTCGAGCGGGTCGCGGCGCAGGCAGCGGTCCACCACCGCGGCCAGACGCGCCTCCACGTCCGGACGGGCCAGGAGCAGGGGGCGTGCGTCCTGCTCCCGGACGGCGCGGGCCAGCTCCCGGGGGGGTACGTGGCGGAAGGGGCCCTGTCCGGCGGCGAGCTCGTAGAGCACCGCGCCCAGGGAGAAGAGATCCGCGCGGGCCGAGACGGGCTCGCGCGCCCAGGCCTCGGGGGACATGAAGTAGGGCGTGCCCACGAGCGTGCCCCGGGTGAGCGAGGGCAGCTCGAGCCCGGGCGGGGCCTGGGCGGGCAGTGCTTCCTCCGGGTCGTCGTCGGACTCGGGTGGCGGCGTCGCGGGCCCGTCGAGGAGCTTCGCCAGGCCGAAGTCCAGCAGCTTCACCGTGCCGGTCTCCTCGAGGATGGCGTTGCCGGGCTTGATGTCGCGGTGCAGGACGTTGCGGCGGTGGGCGGCGGCGAGCCCGCGCGCCAACCCCACGCCGATCTCCAGCACGCGCCGCCACGGCAGGGGGCGGGGCAGCCGGTCCAGGCTCGTGCCCCGGATGTACTCGGAGACGAGGTAGGGATGCCCGTCGAACTGGCCGGCGCGGTAGAGGGTGGCGACGTTGGGGTGCTGGATGCGGGCGGCGGCGCGTGCCTCGATGAGGAAGCGTGGAAGGGCGTCCGCGTCGAGCGCCGGGATGAACTTCACCGCGACCGTGCGCTCCAGGAGCGTGTCCTGGGCGAGGTAGACGCGCCCGGTGCGACCCTGGCCCAGCAGGCGCAGGAGTCGGTACTCATCGACCTCGGAGGGCGGTTGCCAGTCGCCGCGGAGGCGAGGACCCGGAGGTTGCTGCGCGGACTCGCTCACCGGGAGGGTGGCTTGCTGCCCGTCTTCTTCAGGAGTGCCTGGATGTGACTGGCGACCGCATCGGGCAGGGCGGGCTTGGTGACGAAGGCATCACAGCCGACTTCCCGGGCTCGCTCCGACGAGGGTTCGAAGACGTGGCCGGTGAGCGCCATCACGGGGATGTCGCGGGTCGCCTCGTCGGTCTTGAGTTGCTGCGTGGCGTCCCAGCCACTGAGCACGGGCAGCGACAGGTCCATCAGGATGACGTCGGGATGGGACTCGCGCGCTCGCTCGACTGCTTCCTGCCCGTCGCGAGCGGTCTGCACCTCGTAGCCCAGATACTCGAGGTACTCGGCGTACATCTCCCGGGCATCGTCGTAGTCATCGACCACGAGGACCTTGCGTCCCTCTGGGCTGGAGGCTTCCACCTCGGTTTCCGCCAGCTCGGATGGGGACATTTTGTGGCCGGAGTCCATCATGCCTGGGAGAAGGGGGGCGAGCGCCCATCCTGTCAGAATCGGTGGAGCTTGAACAGTTCCAGCGATTCTCCGGGATTCACCCGCCCCGCCTTCACGCTCCGTGGGCCGTCCAGCATCCGGGCGAGCACCCATGAGAGGGATTCCCCGCGAGCGCCCCCGCCGAGACGCGTCTCTCAGACCGGGGCGTCGGGAGGGGGCAGGGGCTTCACCTCGAGCTGCTTGGAGGCGAGGAAGTCCGGGTTGAAGATCTTCGAGCTGTAGCGGCTGCCGTGATCGCACAGCAGGGTGACGATGCGCAGCCCCTGGCCGAGGTGTCGCCGGGCCAGCTCGTAGGCCGCGCGCACGTTGAGGGCCGCCGAGGTACCCACCACCAGCGCGTCCTCGCGGGCCAGGTGGTAGAGCATCTCGATCATCTGCTGATCCGACAGGCGCATCGCCTCATCCACCCGCGCGCGGCGGAAGTTCTCCGTGAGGCGCATGATGCCGATGCCCTCGGTGATGGAGCTGCCCGAGCCCTCCATCTTCCCCTCGCGCACCTGGCAGTAGAGCCCCGAGCCAGGCGGGTCCACCAGCACCACGCGCAGGCCGGGGTTCTTCTCCTTGAGGTAGCGGCTCACTCCGGAAAGGGTGCCGCCGCTGCCCACGGAGCTGACGAGCACGTCCACGCGGCCCTCGCACTGCTCCCACAGTTCGGGCCCGGTGGTCTCGTAGTGGAAGTCACCATTGGCGGTGTTCTCGAACTGGTTCATCCACACCCAGCCTCGCTCCTCGGCGAGCGCGCGGGCGCGGTGATAGAAGTGCGAGGGATTGGAGAAGGGCACCGCGGGGACCTTGATGACCTCCGCGCCCATGGCCTCCAGGTACTCGTACTTCTCGCGCACCTGGTTGTCGGGCATGGTGACGGCGACGCGGTAGCCGCGCTCGCGGCCGAGCAGCGCCAGGCCAATGCCCGTGTTGCCGGCGGTCCCCTCGATGATCGTGCTCCCCGGCGTGAGCCGCCCTTCCTCCTCCGCCCGGCGGATCATCCCCTTGGCGGCGCGGTCCTTGATGCTGCCGCCGGGGTTCATGAACTCGGCCTTGCCGAGCAGCTCACACCCGGTGAGGCGCGAGAGCGAGCCGATGCGCAGCAGCGGCGTGTTTCCAACCGAATCCCAGAGCGAGCCAATGCGGGGTGCCATGTGGAGGCCGAGCATAGCGCGTGGCGGGCGGCGTCGGCTCGCGGGGCGTTCAGCTGACGGGCAGGGAGACGGGCTCGGGCCCGAGGGGAAAGGCCTCGTCGATGCGGCGCAGCTCCGCCTCGGTGAGCGAGAGGGCGGCGGCCGCGGCGTTGTCGCGCACGTGCGCCTCGCGGCTGGCCTTGGGGATGGTGAAGAGCGAGGGCCGGCGCACGAGGAAGCGCAGCGCCACCTGGCGGGGGGTGACGCCGTGGGCGCGGGCGATGGCCTCGAGCACGCGTCCGCCCGGGCTCTCCGGCTCGGGGAAGTTCCCGCTGCCGAACGGGCTGTAGGCCACCACGGCCACGCCCTGTTGCTCGCACCAGGGGATGACCGCGTGCTCGATGGCGCGCTCCTCCAGATGGTAGAGCACCTGGTTGCACGCGATGCGGCCCGGCCCGGCGATCGCCAGCACCTCCTCGAGCTCGTCCACGTCGAAGTTGCTCACGCCCCAGGAGCGCACCTTGCCCTCCCTCATCAGCCGCTCGAAGGCGCGCACGGTGCCTTCCAGCGGGTGGGCGCCGGGCCAGTGCAGGAGGTAGCAGTCGAGCCGGTCGGTGCGCAGCCGCTTGAGACTCCGCTCGCACGCGGCGACGGTGCCCTTCTCGGTGGCGTTGGAGGGCATCACCTTGGACACGAGGAACACCTCGTCGCGCCGGCCCGCGATGGCCTTGGACACGATGTCCTCCTCCACTTGACCCTGTCCGTAGAGCTCGGCGGTGTCGAGGTGGGTCAGGCCGAGGTCCAACCCGGCCCGGAGGGCCCGGATGGCGCTCTCCGGATCATCCTCCTCCATCTGCCAGGTGCCCTGCCCGATGACGGGGACCACCACCCCGGTGCTTCCCAAGACGCGCTTCTCCATGTGCCTTCCCTTCCTGTGCGGAGCATACGGCGGGCGGGGGCGGGGCCTGTGGCGCGGGGGCGGAGTCACCTCGCCCAGAGAACACTCAGCTCCAGGAGGAGGGGCGTGAAGGGCTCGGCGTGCACGTGGGCCGGACCGCCGTGCGTGCCCAGCGGCTCCCAGTGCGCGCCGTGCAGCCCGTAGACCTCCAAGGATTGCCGCAGCGGATCCACCAGCCACAGGTGGCGCACACCCTCGCGGGCGTAGACCTTCATCTTCTTTTCCCGGTCCAGTGACTTCGTGGAAGGAGAGAGCACCTCGCAGACCCAGTCGGGCGCGAGGGTGAAGCCCACCACGTCGGGCATCTCCGGCATGCGCTCACGGCGCCAGGCGGCGAGGTCCGGCACCAGCACGTCCTCGCCCAGGTGCAGCTCGGGCTCGAAGAGGAGCAGCCATCCGCCCGGGCCTCCCCTTCCCTGGTGGAAGGGGTTGTAGAGCACTCCGAGCAGCGCGCTCTGCGCGAGCGCATGAGGGGAAGCGGGTCGGGGACTGGCGTACAGCTCGCCGTCCACCAGCTCCGCCACGAGATGCGGCGGGACTGCTTCCAGGTCCGCGTAGGTCGCCTTGCGCTTTTGGCTGCCGCCCATGCCTGGAGCATGGGCAGCCGGGCGTGTCTCTTCAAGGGCCGGGCGGGGAGCACCGCTGGATTCGGGATTCATGCGAACAAGCTATACCCTACCTCTGACATGGGGTAGCTGATGGTTTCTTCCGGAGTCGGGCGGTGTTGTCGCGGACGTCCATGCGCATCTTCAGATGGACACTCCCGACGGGTGACTCTCACGGCTCGCCTGCCTGGGTGCCACCGCTCGCGAGGAGGGATGGCGATGATGAACGAGGAACTTCTGTCCGATGTGGCCGAGCACACCGGACAGGCTGGCACCCAGGACGCCGAGCGCACCGTGCGCGCGGTGCTCGACATCCTGGGCGAGTGCTTGAGCTGGCCCGTCATCCAGGCCGTGGCGGATGACCTTCCCGGCGCGCTGACCGCGGGCTTGAGGGAAGGGGTGGACCGCCAGGACTTCGACCTCGCGGAGTTCCAGGCGCGTGTCGCGGACCGGATGCAGGTACCGCTCGGACGCGCCGTGGAACTCGCGGACGTGGTCTGCCAGTTCCTCGCGGAGGCGCTGACCCCGGGGACGCTGCACCGGCTCCGCGAGGAGCTCCCCGAGCCCATGGGGGCGCTCTTCTCACCCCGTGCGCCCGGCGAGCGCTTCGAGCCCGTCCACCTCGAGCCGAGCCGCGGGACGCTCGCGGAGGGACGGCCGGGAAGCACGCATCCCCTGTCCGAGGCCAGGCCCGAGCGGGCGCAATCCCAGTCCGTGGTGCTCACGGACAACCCCCATGGGGAGACGAAGCTCTCCAGTGCCACCGGGCTCACCCAGGAGCGCGAAGGGGAGACCCTCGCGACTGGACACTCCGGGTCGAACCGTCCCCTGAGCGAGCGGAAGTGACCTCGAGGTTGGACCGACTGGGGCGGACGGTCCTTCCGCGCGACGGGCATTTTGCCATTGCGGGGTGGGATTGACTGATTCTGGAAGGGCTTCTCGGGCAAGGGATAGGCGATGGCGGTCGCACCGGACTCTTCCGAGTCCTGGTGCTGGGCCTGCCATCCCCAAACGACGCCGCGTGCTTGAAAGGGACATTGGCGCCCTGACGTAAATGGTTGGCGTCCTGGTGTGTGTAGCGAAAAAGAAAAAAGGGGACACTGGGCCGCTGTCGACTCTGCTCGCATCACCTCGATAGCCAGACCCCTCCCATCCCCGCCAGGCTCGACATGAGGAGCCTTGGCAAAGAAAGGCAACAACCATGAGCAATAACCGAGAGAGTTTCTTCCAGACGTGGCGCGGCGTGTCCCTGGCCGTGTTGGGCGCCGCATGGAGCCTGGCCGGCTGCGGCCCCACCCCCGAGCTGTCGGAGCGGGCCACCGGACTCCGTGAGGAGGGCGCCAGCCTGGCCACGTGTCCCTACAACTCGATCCAGTCGCGCGTGCAGCCGAACATCACGATTCCCTGGTCGCAGTCCCTCTCCATGACGCTGGGAGGGAGCATCAACGTGGGTGCGTTCCAGAATGGCTCCGGTCAGATCACCTCCTGCTGCACCACCCTCACCGTGACGGGTCCCAACGGCTACCTGGTCTATCCCGCCAACCTGGGCACGCTCACCCCGCCGAGCGTGGGGACCTATTATGTGACCGCCACCTGCGGCGACCTCTCCGAGACGGCCACCGTCACCATCACGCCCAACACCGGCACGATCATCCTGCTCGAGAACGGCAGCATGGAGACGCAGAGCACGGCCCAGTACGGCACCATCGCCAACTGGGGCCCCAACGGAGCCTGGGCGTGGCATGCCCAGTATCCGCGCAACGGCAACTCGGGCCTGGGCGCCCGTTTCGGCTACTACTCGGCCGGCACCCAGGAGACGGTGGGTCAGCTGATCCCCGGGCTGCGCTTCCAGGCCAACAAGAGCTACACCTTCCGCAGCTATGCCCAGGGCGGGGGAGACAACACGGGCGTCGTGCCCTACCAGATCGGCTACGCCGCGATCGACAACACTCCCACCTCCTTCGTGGCGCTCGTCACGGGCCGCGTCACGGTGGGGGCGGACTGGGTGCTGACCAGTGGCGTGACCTTCGTCGCCCCTGCCTCTGGCGTTCCGCTGGGCAAGCAGGTCATGGTCCGCTTCGGTCAGGGCACCGACGGCGGTGTGGGTGACATCTGGTTCGACAACCTCGAGTTGCGCACCATGCCCTGAGTCCTCGCGCGGACGGCGCGTATAAGCCGTACGAGGTGTTTGACACCTTCTGGGGGGCACCTTCCGGGGCCCCCCAGCCTCGCGCACCCATCCGAGCCTAGTCTCTGATTTCGATGTCGTCGACGTAGCCGACGAAGTCACCCGTCAGGGGACCGTAGTCGTAGGTGATCAAGATCCTGTCGATCGTCTTGCCCGCGAGCCACTGACCGATCCGGGATGTCGTCTGCGTCCATGCGTTGACGGTGCCGCGGCTGGCTCCCGGGTGCATGCCGACGCCGTTGACGTCCGTCGCGCCCGAGTCCCGCAGGGACGAACCGTCCGTCATGATGAGATCCACGGTCACGTGCTGGGAGAGGCTGTTCTGTGGGTAGGTCCAGAAGGACAACTGGGTCGACGCCTGCACCGGGATGTGGACGTCGTAGGCCTTGAAGTACGCGAAGGAGCCCGTGGCCGCGGTATCGCGCCCGGAGATTCGCAGGGCCCTGCTTCCGCCGTGGGCGCGTTCGCCCGAGACGACGCCGAACCCGACGCTGCCGGTGCCTCCAGGGCCTGTCACCCCCACGCTTCCCCCTCCCGTCGGATCGATGGTGTTGCTCCACGTGAGCGCGGCATCCGTTTCCTCCCCACCCGAGCGGAACCAGACGGGTCCGTTCGTGTAGGGGATGGGAACGGTCGGCGTGAGCGCATCGAGCCCTTCGATCATCCGCGTCGCCTTGCCCGCCAGGCGCAGGTAGAAGTCGGAGGAGATGTAGCTGCCGTCGGAGCTCAGCGTGAGGAAGTACTGGTTGGTGGGCGTCATCGACGAGTCCTCGGCCGCCTTCGCGATGGCCGTTCCCTCGTCGTACTCGTCGAACATGGCGATATAGGCGGCGGGGATGCCCGCGCTCCGGATGTTGAAGGCCTGCCTCCACAGGAACGTGCCCCCGCGCCGGGGGATCTCGTTCTTCGGCCCGCCGTTCCAGTTGTACCAGGCGAAGCCGGGGAACAGGACCGGCTGGTAGGCCATGCCGTAGGTGGCGCAGTAGTCGCGGTCGGGAATCACGTGGGTGTTCTTGTAGCTGTCGATCTCCACGTCGTGCTTGTAGCGCCCGACGGTCCACGGAGAGATCATGTGGAACTTCTTGTACACCTCGGTGAAGCCCGGCTTCGAGTCTCCGCTGCTGGTGCGCCAGTTCGTCGGCACTCCGCCAATGACATAGGTGCCCTGGGCTCGGAACCAGTCGATGAGCTCCGAGGAGCGTGCCGCGGAGTTCGACCGATCCGTGAAGCCCACTCCCCAGATGGCCACCACCGGTTTTCCGTCCTGCACCGCGTAGCGGGAGGACGAGGTGAGCTGGAGCTGGCCGACGATCGTCTTCGTCCAGTCGTCCTTGATCATCTGGACGAAGGTGGCGTCGTCCATGCCGGAAATGTCATACATGATATAGAAGAGGCGCCCGGTCGCCTCGGCGGCGGTCTTCACCTTGGTGGCGACGCTGTTGCGGTGCTCCATGAACACCCCATCCGTCGTCATGAACCGCTGCACCGCGGCTCCGTCGATGCCGTACTGCTGCATCCACTGGAAATGCTTGTTCACGACGTCCGCCGAGTACGAGGAGAACAGCTTCGCTGGCGCTCCGTTTCCCAGCGGCGCATAGCCGGTCTGGAAGAGCGACCCGGGCGGGTACTCCGAGACGTCCGGGTACAAATCGAAGCTCTGATAACCCGGAGCGGGCATTCCCTGGTTGGACCGGTAGGTCCCCCCCGACCAGTGGTACCACCGCTCGACCGGCGACCCGTCACCATAGGCCGAGAACCAGCCCTGGTAACCGGCGATGACCTTGTCCTTGATCCCCTGCGAGACGACCGCCTGTGTCGCCTCACCCGCTGGTTCCGTGGGGCGCGGCTGCATGGCTTCATCCTGCTCCACGCATCCCGCCACGTTGACCGCCAGGGACACCGCCAGCAGCAACCTGCTCAAGCGTCTTGCATTCATCCCGAAGGAGTACAAATCAGCACCCTGACTGTCAAGTAATATTGGATAAAGCCGTTTAATGTGGATGAGCGGAATGGGTTGGGGGTGTTTCCCCTCCCTTTGGTGGGGGCGATGTCGCGGCGTGGCTTGGTAACTCCCCTTGCGTTGCGGTTCAGACTGCAACGCTGACTCCTCCTGGAGAGGTCCAACGATGATGACCCAGCAAGTGGGCGTGAGCCTGTGTCGATGGTGCGCTCGAGCCGTTTCGTTGTTCTCCGCCGTGTCGATGTTGATTTCTTTCAGTGCCGCCGCCCAGACGCCGATGCGCGACGTCCTGTTGGTCGGCAACAACTGGGACGGGACCGCCGACGTCATTGACGTGCGGACCTACCAGCGGTTGAAGCGCATCAACGTGATTCCGGACCAGAGCGAGCGGATGCAGGAGATCCTGCTCGACCCGGCGCGCCTGACGTACTTCCTGCTCATCCGCGAGCAGGTGGGCGAGGGCCACGATCAGTTCGTGGATGACATGTTCGCCTCGAAGGACGGGCAGATCATCTACGTCTCGCGGCCCAGCTTCGCGGACGTCGTTGCCATCCATGTGGGCACCGGAAGGATCCAGTGGCGGAGGCGGGTCGACGGTCAGCGCGCCGACCACATGGCCATCTCGCCGGATGGTACCCGGCTCGCCGTCTCGGCCTCGACGGCCAATCGCGTGAACATCATCGACACGGCCACGGGGAACCTCGTCGGCTCCTTCCCCGCGGGGGACAACCCGCACGAGAACAACTACTCCCGCGACGGCAGCAAGATCTTCAATGCCAGCATCGGCTTCGTCTACACGCCGTTCGATACCCCGGACCTGGACGGCACCAAGGGTGAGCGCTTTCTCCAGATCGTCGATGCGCGCACGCTGCAGGTCCTCAAGAGGATCAACGTGCGCCAGAAGCTCGCCGCGCTCGGGATGCCCGACATGAGTGCGTCGGTCCGGCCGATGGCGCTTTCCCCCGACGAGCGGTTCCTCTACTTCCAGGTGTCGTTCTTCC
Source organism: Cystobacter fuscus (assembly GCF_002305875.1). NCBI lineage: Bacteria > Pseudomonadati > Myxococcota > Myxococcia > Myxococcales > Archangiaceae > Cystobacter > Cystobacter fuscus. The sequence continues at coordinate 484,964 of NZ_CP022098.1, forward strand.
ACGGCTTCGTGGAGTACGACCTGCAGGAGGATCTCGTGACGCGGCTTGCCCACCTGCCGGTCCCCGAGGAAGTCCAAGCGCTGCGCCGTGACCAGTACGTCCTCGACTCCGCCCACCACGGACTCGCGATGAGCGGCGATGGGACCAAGCTCTGCGTGGCGGGAACGATGTCCAACTACGCGGCGATCGTCTCACGCGAGACGCTCCGCTACCGCATCCACCCGCTCGGCGCGCGGACCTACTGGGCGACCACCAGCGCCGATGGCAACTACTGCTTCGTCTCGGTGGCGGGCGACGACACCGTGTCGGTCCTCTCCTACGCGACCGAGCAGGAAGTGGCCCGAATCCCCGTCGGCGACCACCCACAGCGTGCGCGCACCGCGAAACTCGCGGCGCCGCTCTTCCCCTGAAGAACTCCGGTTCAGCTCGGAGCACATGCCTGGCGACGTCCAGCGCGTCGCGTCTACACCTGCTCGAGGGGCTCAGCTGCTCCCTCGAGCAGTCCTCCATCCGCGGCCACGGTCCGTCACGCGCCCATCACGCGGACCAACGTCACGAGGCCATGGTCCGTCACGCTCCCATCACGTGGGCCAACGTATGAAGCGCCCACTCCACCGGTACCCACGAGTCGATGGATCGTCTTCGAGGGGGGGCGCGTGGGTCTTCGGTGAGAGTGCGGTTCCATCCCATGTCGATGAAATATCTGGAGGAAGTCCACATGAACGTCGTATCGAGCATTTCGGGTGTTGCTCTGGCCATTGCCCTGTCCGCGGCGCCTGCGTACGCGAGCGCGCCCATTGCGTGCAGCACCCGCGTCGATTCCTTCCTGAACGCCTCGCGGTCCGACGGCAAGCGGGTCCTGGGCATCGGGTCCGCGGTGACCGCCCGTGGAGCCCTTGGCTTCACGCACTTCGCGATGGCGCAGGGCTATCAGATCGAGACGACTCCGCTTCACACGCCGGCGGCAGCCCAGAGCGCGACGTTCGCGCTCGGGTACAACGCGACGTCGGACGTGTTCACGGGGGATTTCACCGAGGTGTTCACCGACCGTGGCAACGGCGACGAGGATCGCACCTCCCTGTGGGTCGCGCGCGGCGGAAGCTTCTGGCTCCGCTCCGTCACCTGGAGCGGCAGCTGGCTGCAGTTGCAGAACGTCGTGTGCTACGCCGGCCCGCAGAACCAGCTGGTGGTGACGGGAAGCATCGACAACCCGGGCTTCGGGAGCGACCACTGGTCCTTCGTGCTCGTTCGCGATGCCCAGTGATGACCTCTGCTGAGCAGGGAGCACGACGGCGTTGATGCTCACGTGGCCCGGGCAATGGGGGGCGTTGCCCGGGCCGCGTGGCACCTTGCTCTTGAGCGAGCGGAAGTGACCTCAAGGTTGGACAGACTGGGGCGGACGGTCCTTCCGCGCGACGGGCAGGTAGCACTTGCCCTTGTACTCGGCTTGGTCGTCCTCGCACGGAGGACGCTGTTCGAGCGCCACCCAACACCCATTGTTGATCGCCACTTCCCCTCGTTTTTTGACATTGCAGGGCGGGATCAACTGATTCTGGAAGGGCTTCTCGGGCAAGGGATAGGCAATGTCGGTCGCACCGGACTCTTCCGAGTCGATGAAGTACGGGGCCTTCTTCGGGGAGCGGACACCGGAATCCAGGCTGGCAGTGGGCTGAGGTGGAGTGTTGGGATGCTTCTCGACGTACAGCCAGACGCCCAGCCCCAGCGAGAGCATGGCGAGACCCGCGAGCGCCATTTCTTGCCTGAAGACAGACTTCCGGCCCGTGTGCGGTGCCGAGGGCTTCGCATCTCCCCCGCGCGAGGCGGCGAGGTGGGCCCGCACCTGGGGATTGTCCTCCACCCGCGTGACCGCCGCGGTGGTCATCACGAGGAGGTTGGCCAGGTCCGAAACATCGAGCGGGGCGGGGGCCTCCTCCACCTTCACCACGACGGAGGACCAGTTCGGGTCGAAGAAGAGTTGGACCCGCCAGGGGCCCTCGGGTTGCCAGTTCACGTCCCCACCGGGCCGCAACAGCAGCACCGGGGCTCCCGTGTCGGTGTGCCACGCCTCGTAGAGACGCCCGAGACCCGGTCCCAGGTCGTCATGGCTCGCGCCGAGGTGGAAGGGTCCCAACCTGTCGCTCGTCCAGTGCTTCTCGTCCGCCATGTGCCACTCCTTTCCCGCGAAAAGAAGCGGACTTGACCTTTCGAGTCAAGGCCCTTGGTGGGTCCTGTCGGGTACGGTGCGGACGCTGGAGGGCCGCCTTGTGTCCTTCTGTTCCAGGGGGCAGCCCCAGGGCGCAGTAGATGCTCGTCACCGACTTGCGGACGTCAGCGCAGGAATGCGCGGGTCATCGCGGCGTATTCACCGGAGTCCTGCTGCATGCGTTGGAGTAGAATCTGCGCCTCTGCGGCTTCGGGGGCGCCGAGCCTGACGAGGCTTCGGAGTGCTTTCACATGGCTCAGGTGCTTTCTCCGTTGCTCGGCCAGTTCCTCCCGACGGAGCCCCAGGGTACGAATCGTCGTCTCTCCCCGCTTGTTGCCCCCCACGGCGTAGGGGACTTCTTGCCGGAAGGAGATGAAGGTTTCGGGGTCGTCCGCCGCAGGATCGAGCAGCAGGGGGTCTTCCGCGGACACATTGTCCTTGTGGCTTCGAGCCCTTCGTCTGGGCGTCTTCAAGGGGAACAAGTTCCTCTTGAAGTGCTGATTGCAGAGCGTGCAGGAAAGGAAGAGGTTCGTCCACTCGTAGGCGAGCCAGTAATAGCCGGGTCTACCGAGTGGCTCCTTCTCCTTCTGCCGCCATCCCGCCTTGGGGCGGAAGTGTTCGACGTCTCCGTAGGAGATGTGGGCGAAGCTCGATTCACAGAAAGCGCACTTGAGGTGCTGTGCTTTCCGGAGCGCCGCCTTGACGGTCTCATGCCCATAGATACTCGAGTCGAACTCGAACGACTTCTTGCCGTTCTCGTAGCTCCGGGGCGCGCGTGAATATGCCGCCCTCATTGCATGCAGGGCGCGCGCTCCTTTCGTTCGAAGGACTTCGGGCGGCTCGGCTGGCTTGCGGATGCGGATCACTTCCGGCCATCCTTCAGTCGCTCTGCGGCGCGTTGGATGAGTTCGAGGGCTTCGCGCTCGGTCTTCGTCTCGCCCGCGGGCAGAGGACCGATCATGGACTCCAACTCGTTCAGTCTGGCTTTGTCCTTCTGGGTCAGACGTGGCTTGGAGAGGAGCGCGGTCCGCTCCTTGAGGAGTTCCTCGAGCTGGGGCGGCCGGGCCGTCTCCAGTCCGAACAGGTCGCTCGTGAGGATCTGGTCCACCCGCCAACCCCGGATGGATTCCACGTCGTTGTCGATGACGACGTGGTCGCCCTCTCGTCTCAGGACCACGATGTTCGCATCCGTGGCACTCTGAACGACGAGCGGGCTGTGCGCGGTCACGATGAACTGGGTCTGAGGGAAGCGCTCGGTCAAGTAGCAGATGAGTTGTCGCTGCCAGGTCGGATGAAGGTGGAGATCGATTTCATCCACGAGGACCACCGCCGGTTCAGCGAGCGGGTTGGGGCTCTCGGGGTATCGCTCGAACAGACGGCTCGCGAGGTCCACCATCCAGGCCACGAGCGTCCGGTATCCCAGACTCAGGCTCCGCATTGGGACCCATCCAAAGGGGGTCTTTATCTCCACCCTGGCTGCCGGGTTGTTCTTGTCAGGAGTCGCGAAGCGGAGGTCGCTTACCTCGGGGAGAATTCCGATGAGGAGTTGTTTGATGCGATCACGCTTCTTGGCAGCTCCATCTTGCGTGAGGGATGCCTTGCTGGCTGCATAGTCAGCTTGCAGAAGCCATTCTTCCGCATTGCGTAATGGCACATCCTCGAAGAAGAGGCTGTCACTGGGTTGGGTCTCTTGGGGGACAGACAATGAGCCAGCACCCATTCGGCGTGTTGCTCCATAGCCGTAACATGCCAGATTCAGGAAGGGTTCTTGGATTGATCTTGCGGACTGTATCTCGTCTGAATTGATTTTATACCATATTCGTTTTTGATGTTCATCCCTGTTTTGGGGCGATGTCAGAGTTCCAGCCCTGACGTTGGCTGAAAAATAGGCACCGGCTGACTCTTGGCGAGCCATTGTCCAAGACAACTGGTTGCGCTGTACGAATCCCTTTGCTGTGTAGACGTCTGTCCGTTCGGTTTGTTTTTCGTGGTCGTACACAGTGGCATTGGACAAAGTGGGTTCAAGAATGGTGAGGGCCTGCAGCAGGGTCGTCTTGCCCATGCCGTTGTTGCCGAGGATCACCGTCCACCTCGCCGGACGTCCCTGCTCATCGGAGAGCCGCAGGGTTTGCATGGGTCCGAAGCAGCGCACGTTCTCAAGGGTCAACGAAAGGAAGTACACGGGCAGAGGCTTCGAGGGGGCCTGTTTGCGCGCGCCCGCTCGTACCCTCTTGGCCTGCTGTGCTCTTCCCCGGCTTTTCGTGGCCATGTCGCCCCTCTCGGCTGCCTATCTCGGCGCTACGTGCAGGAGATGTACCACGAAGGTTGGAACCGTCCCATTCCAGGCTGCACTCTCGTCAATGGGGTGGGTTTCGTGGTTTACAAGAGGGAGCCATGAGCCCGCCCGGCATCGTGCCGTCCCGTGCACGGGATGGGGAGGCGGGTAGCTGAGTTCGGTCTTATCGTGCCGGTCCTTGTTATCCGCGACCGCGCCGCGACCATTACGAGCCTGCTCTCTCCTGCTGGGCCGTGGGGTCCTTTATCTTGCTCATCCCCATTTCACCGGATGGACAATGACAAGCGCCCGCCTTGCCTCGCTCATCGAAACCGCTCGACGATTCCATCCGCGCGGTATCAGTCCAGCGGATGAGCGGTACACCGAGACCCCCGAGTACTTCCGCGCTCGTGAGGCATGGCGGCGCGCATCGCGGAACGCCGAGCCCTGGCAACGTGTGCTGGCTCTTCTGCGGGAACGAGCCACGCCAGCCTATCGCGTGCGAGATCTCACGGTGCCGTACATGCCAACTACGAGCCGCTCTCGCTAGAAGAGGCCCTGGTGGTCGTGCCCGACGTGGAGATCGAACACTGCCCACCCGGTGGCTCAACGTTGCTGGCCGCGTTGATTTCCAATGGCCTGAACCACTACGTGTAAGAAGGGCGAGGCGGTCGCAGTCTTCCGCCCCGCCGCCTTACTCGTGCGGGCCTAGAAGTGCACGCGCGCGGTGAGGAACGCCGTGCGCGCGGCGGCCGGGACGGCCTGGCCCGCGTAGTACTGGTCGTAGAAGAGCCTGTTCGTGAGGTTGTTCACGTTGAGCTGCAAGTCGAGCCGCTCCCAGAGCGTGTAGCTGGCGAAGGCATCGAAGCGCCAGTAGTTGGGCACCTTGTTGTAGCTCTGCGCCGCCGAGGTCGGGTTGTTCACCGTCGTCACGTCCTGGTACACGGCGCCGCCACCCAGCGTCAGGCCGTCCAGGAGGCTCACCGTGGTCCACAGCGACAGGCTGCGCTTGGGCGTGTTCGGCAGCGGCTGGCCCACCAGGTACGGGTTGGTGTGCTCGAGGATGTCCGAGTCCAGGTGCGTGTAGTTGGCCAGCACCCTCCAGGCACTCGTGATCTGCCCCGTCACCCCCACGTTGTAGCCCTGCACCCGCTGCGCCCCCTCGAGCACCAGCTGCGGCTGGGTGGGATCGCTGTTCGCCACGCGCGCGTTCGTCTTCTCGATGCGGAACACCGACGCGTTCAATCCCAACCTCGACTCGAGCAGCTCCGCCTTGGCGCCAATCTCGTACGTCTGGTTGGTCTCCGGCTCGAGCGTGGCGTTGTTGTTGGCCAGCGCCCCGGCCTCCGCCGACGGGTTCGCGGACGTGCCGTACATGGCGTACACGCTCGTCTTGTCCAGCGGGTGCAGCACGAGCCCCACGCGCCAGTTGAAGAGCGTGTCCTTGTTCTGCAGGTTCGTGCGCACGCCCGCCCGGTCCACCGCCGAATAGCGCGTGCGGAAGATGTCCACGCGCGCCGAGCCGAGCACCTCCACGAAGCGGGAGATGGCCATCTGATCCGCCGCGTACACGCCCACGTCCCACTGGCGGCTCTCGTTGGAGCCGGAGAAGACGCGGTTGACGGTGGACAGGTCCGGCGTGGGCTCCGGGTCGAACAGGTCGGCGGGCAGGTTCGGCGAGGCGCCCGTCGCGGTCAGGTTGTCCCGGTACTGGTCCCGCGACTCCCGTGACAGCTCGAGCCCGATGTTCGCCGTCTGCTTGACGATGCCCGTCTGGAGTTCGCCCCGCAGGTCCGTCTGGTTGATGAGGTAGAGGTTGTCCGTGTCCGTCTGGTAGCGCTCACGGCCGATCGTTTCCGGATGGATGGCCGGCACGAGCCCGCGGGGAGACGTGGGCCGGGAGAAGCGGTCCACGCCACCCAGGCGCAGCGTGTTCGTCAGCCGCGGGCTGCCCTCTCGCCCCTCGCCGAAACGGTGCTGGAAGCGCGCGGTGGCCACGTGGGCGTTCACGCGCTCGCGGTCCTCGCCCCTCACGCCGTAGAAGACGTCGCGCCCCACGCCGTAGGTGATGCCCACCGGACCGCCCTGGTAGTAGGGATGTCCGTAGTCCGGCACGCTCTGCTCGTGCTGGTAGAAGTAGTCGAAGTCCAGCGACGTGTTCTGCCCCAGCGCGATCGTCAGCGACGGCGCGAACCCGAGGCGGTTCTCGCTCACGTCATCGCGGCCCGCGATGTTGGCGAGCTGCCCGAGCACGTTGATGCGCGCCTGCACGCGCTCGCTGATCACACTGTTGACGTCCACCTCCAGTCGGCCCGAGGGCGCCGTGCCGCCCGTGAGGCTCACGCTGCTCGTGGCGCGCTTGCTCGGACGCTTCGTGGTGAGGTTGACGGCGCCTCCCGTCGAGCCGCGGCCGAAGAGCACGGCGGACGGACCGAAGAAGACCTCCACGCCACCGAGGTTGAAGGTGTCTCGTGTGAACCAGCCCAGGTCGCGCACGCCATCGCGGAACGTGTCGCTCTGCGCCGAGAAGCCACGCAGGTTGAAGGTGTCTCCCTGGCGCCCGCCCTCGCCCGCGCTCACCGTGATGCCGGACACGTTGCGCAGCGCATCGCGCACCGTCGTCGCGTTCTGCTCCTCGATGACCTTCTCGGGTACCACCGTCACCGACTGCGGCGTGTCGAGGAGCGGCTGGGGCAGCCTCGTGAGGCCACTCTGCTCGGTGTGGTACTCGCGCGGGTCCGCCGCCTCCTGCACCTTCACCGTCGGCAGCACGAAGGTGTTCTCCGTGCCCTCGGACGGGGCGGCTGGCGCGGCGGGAGCGGGGCTCTCGGTGCGCGGGGTCTCGGTGGGGGGCGTGGACTCCTGGGCGAGCGCTCCCCCGGTCGCGAGCGCCGAGGCGAGGCCCACCGCGGCCTGTCCCAGGGGCCAGAGCCTGCCGCGGACACTTCCCGCGAGGCCCTTCGTCGCGCGGATGCCAGGGGGGTGAATCTTGGAAGACATGTTGGATCCTTGGGTGGGGAGGTTCGGTGCTTCGAGGCGCACCCCGGCCGCTCGCGCCGGTCAGGGCGCGTCGGAGGAGCGAGGGGGTTCGGAGGACGGGTGGCGGGGAGAGGCGATCAGACGGTGGGTTCGACCCGCTCGGGACTCGCGGTGTCTTCGGCGGCGGTGGCGGCGCGCTTGCCCGGGAAGAAGCGGCGCCAGGACAGGGTGAAGCCCGTCCACACGAGGAAGAGGCCACCCAGGCAGCCGACGGCGGCGAGGAACTGGCCGATCAGCCCGAGCGCCTCGCCCGTGTGCAGGAAGCGCATCCACCGGCGCGTCCGGTTGCCCGCGGAGAGGTCCGAGAAGGCGTCCTGGCGCAGCACCCGGGCGGTGTAGGGATCCAACGACACCTGCGTCGCCGCGAAGGGAGGCCAGGTGCCCGGCTCGCGCACGGCGAGGGTGAGGGCGGAGGGGGCGGCGGGCTTGCGTGCTTCCCCCGGGCCCTCGTTGCCGCCGGGCCGGGGATCCGCTCCCGGACCGCGCGCGGGCGCGTTGCCGCGCGGAGGTCCGCCACCGCCCAGCCGCAGGGTGATGTTCTCCCAGGCGGGCACTTGCTGGCGGGCCTGGGCGAAGACCGCCTCGAGCGGCAGCGGTGTGCTCCCCGGCGGAGGCGTGGGCACCTGGATGGTGGGCCCGGGCGGTGGTCCCCCGGTGGCGGGAGGCGTCTCTCCCGCGAGCTTGAAGACGAGGTCCGAGACGCTCTTGTAGGAGATGACCATGCCCGTGGCCGTCATGACGATGAGCGCCGGCAGCAGCCAGAAGCCGATCACGTTGTGCCAGTTCCAGTCGCGCGCCTTGCCCTTGAGGCCGCGCCGGAACCACAGCGCGGGCCGCACGGTGCGCCACGTCCACTTGCGCGGCCACCACAGGTAGAGGCCCGTCACCGCGAGCGCGAGGAAGATGGCGTTGCTCGCGCCGGTGATGGCCTTGCCGATGGGGCGGTTGTCGCCCTGCGCGCCCAGCCACCGGTGCCAGTCCTCCATGAGGTGGAAGAACGAGCGCCAGCCCGTGGCACCCCAGTCGCGCACCTCGCCCGTGTAGGGATTCACGTAGACGCCCCCGGTGCGGCCGGTGCTCACCGTCACGGCGAGCGTGGGCTCGGGGTACTCCGTCACCGCCGAGGGCTGTGCTCCGGGGCGGGCGGTGCGCACGCGCGCGAGCAGCTCGTCGACAGGCAGGCGGGGCGCGCCCGGCGAGGGCACCTCCACGCGCCGCGTCTCCTGGTCCGCCCAGTCGAGGATTTCATGCTCGAAGGCGAGCGCGATGCCCGTGAAGGACATGACCGCGATGATGAGCCCGGCGAGGAGGCCCGCGATCAGGTGGGGCCAGAAGACGAGGGTGTGGACACTGAGGCGCATGGCTGCTCGTGCGCGCGGAAGGGGGAGAGCCCTCCTGCGCGTGCTTCACTTCAAGGAGAACTGGACGGGAATCTCGACGATGACGCGCACCGGGCGGCCCTGACGGCCCAGCGCCGGAGAGAAGCGCCACTGGCTGACGGCGGAGACGGCCGCGGCATCCAGCGCCGCCACGGAGCGCACCACCCGCGTGCTGCCGGGCTCGATGCGTCCGTCCACACCGATGATGACGCGCACGAGGACGAGTCCCTCGATGCCATCGTTCCGGGCCGAGCGGGGATACTGGGGTTTGACCTGCTGGAGCACCCGCGGCGGGCTCGCCACCTGCTTCAGCTCGAGCGCGCCCCCGGTGGCTCCCACCAGTCCGCCCTCCTGTCCACCCAACACGCCTCCGAGCACCCCCGCCACGGTGTTGCCCACGCCCGCGCCGTCCATGGCCAGCTCCTGGGCCGGGGTTTGCTCGGCGGCTGTTTCCGGCTCGGACGCGACCGGCTCGGGCTCGGAGGGCGTCTCGACGGGCTTCTCGGGGAGGGTCTCCTGGGGAATGACGCGCGGGAAGACCGGGCGCGGGGTGGGCGTGCGCGGGCGGGACTTCACCCGCTCGGGCTGCACCGCGCGCGTGGGCGTGGCGCTGGCGGCCGGCGGAGGCGGGGGCGCGAAGTGCATGAACACCAGCTCCGGCTCCTCGGGCGCTGCCTCCCGGGGCGCGGAGGGATGCGTCAGCCCCACCGCCGTCACTCCCGCGAGTCCCCCGTGCACGAGCGCCGCGAGCAGCAGGGCCCAGCCCCAGCGCTCCCGCTCGCCTCCACTCCGCGGCGCCTCGCCCATGCGGAAGAGCCGCTCACGGACCGGAGGGACGCTCGCGCTGTCGGTACCGGACGTGGGCATCTCAACGGGGAAATTGAGAATCATTCTCATTTCTGATCGCACGAGCAATATCCCACGATGCTGGGGGCGTCAACGAGGGTAGGGAGCGGAAGTTGACGGTCCCAGAAGGAGCGCTCAGGGGTCGGCCCATTGGCGGAGGAGGTTGTGGTAGACGCCGGTGAGCACGACGAGGGTGGGGCTGTGAGGGACCTCCTGGTTGAGCTGGCGGATGGCCATGTCGAGGTCGAAGAGCAGGGAGCGCTGGGAGACGTCGCGCACCATGCTCTGCACCCAGAAGAAGGATGCGAGCCGGGCGCCGCGGGTGATCGGGGTGACGTGGTGGAGGCTCGAGGCCGGGTAGACGATGAGGTCTCCGGCGGGCAGCTTCACCGAGTGGCTGCCATAGGTGTCCTCCACGACGAGCTCGCCGCCGTCATAGCTGTCGGGATCGGACAGGAAGAGCGTGGCGGAGACGTCGGTGCGCAGGCGCAGGGGCGTGCCGGCGAGGGGCCGGATGGCGTTGTCCACGTGCGAGCCGAAGGTCATCCCCGGCTCGTAGCGGTTGAAGAGCGGGGGGAAGACGCGCTGGGGCAGCACGGCGGAGATGAACAGGGGGCTCTGTTCGAGGCCCCGGAGCACGAGCTCTCCCAGCTCGCGCGCCTGGGGGCTGTGCTCGGGCAGTTGCAGGTTCTGCTTCACCCGCGCGGACTGGTGGCCGGCGGTGGCGCGGCCGTCCTCCCAGGGGGCCTGGGCGAAGACGTCGCGGCAGTGGGCGACCTGGGCGGCCGTGAGGACGTGGGGGATGTGCACCAGCATGGGCGGGTTGTAACCACCCCCGGCTCTGGCGTCACTTGCCCTCGGCGGCGCGGTCCGGTTCGTCGCCGAACCCGGTCTCGAGCAGGCTCATCTCCTGGGCGGCGGGCAGCATGACCGTCAGCAGCGTGCCCTCGCCCTCGCGGCTGTCCGCGCGCAGCGTGCCGCCCAGCCCCGTCACGATGGCGTGGCTCACCGACAACCCCAGGCCCGTGCTCGTGCGGCGCGTGGTGAAGAAGGGCTCGAAGATGCGCGCGACCACCTCCGGGGACATGCCCCGGCCGGTGTCTTTTATCTCCACCACCAGCTCGCCCGTCTCCGCCGTGTACGCCGCCACCCGCAGCACGTTGTTCGTCGCGTCCGGCTCGTCCATGGCCTGCAGCGCGTTGAGCAGCAGGTTCACGAACACCTGGGTCAGCCGGGATTCATCGCCCTCCACCCGAGGCACCGGCTGGAAGTCCGTCTCCAACCGCGCCCGGTGGCGCAGCTCGACCCGCACCAGGCTCAGTGCGTGCTCCAGCAGGGGGATGACGTCCACCGTCTTGTGCTGCTCCGGCGGTGCGCGCGACAGCATGCGCAGGTCCTGGACGATCGTCTTCAGCCGGTGGGCGCCATCGGCCGCCTCGGTCAGCGCCTCGAGCACGTCCGCCACTTCCGTGGACAGGGCATGGTCCTGGGAGCGCAGCACCTCCGCCACGCGCGTGAGCTCCTCGCGCGCGAAGCCGATGTTGGCCAGCATGTAGGCGAGGGGATTGCCCATCTCGTGGCCCACCGCTCCGGCCAGCGAGCCCAGTGCCGCCAGCCGGTCCGCCTTGAAGAGCTGCGCCTCCATCTGCTTGCGCACCGTCACGTCCTTGGCGAACACCCGCAGGCGCTCGGGGTCCACCAGGTGCGTCACCGTCAGCTCCCAGTGGCGGCCCTCCCAGTGGACGCTCGGCGTGTCGCCCGTCGAGGCGCGCCGGGCCGCCGCGAGCGAGGCCTCCACCACCGGATGTCGGGGGCCGCGCGGGAACAAGTCCGTGAAGGCCTTGTGCGCCGCGGGGTTGGCGTAGTGCAGGACGCCGTCCGGGCCCAACTCCAGCATGGGCTCGGGGTGCAGCAGTGAGAAGGAGGCCAGGCGGTAGAGTCGCTCTTCCTGGGCGCGCAGCTCGGTGACGTCGCACACCAGCACCGCCGTGGTGGCCTCCCGCGCGGGGTCCGTGGGAGTCCGCAGGGTGGCCTCGGCCGCGAACCAGCGTGTCTCCCCCTCCACCTCCAGGCGGTACTCCACCCGGCCGCCACCACTGTGCCGCGCCGAGCGCGCGAGCGCCGCCAACGCGCCTCCCGCCTCCATGCCGAGGGCCTCCCCCAGGGGCCGTCCCTCCGCCTCGCGCACGTCCCGCCCGAACGCCCTGCCCGTGGGCGTCCAGAGACGCAGGCAGCGCTGCTCGGCATCCACCTCCGCCGCCAGGTAGTCCGTCTGCCGCACGGCGCGGGGCATGTGGGGGCGCGGGGTGGCCTCCGAGGCGAGGACGAAGCCCTCGCTGTCGAAGAGGCCCAGCATCGGCTCGAGTCCGCCCGTGCTGCCGGCGAGCGAGGTGAGCACGGACACCAGCGTGGCCGTGTCCGCCTCGCTCAGGCGGGAGGTGATGATGAGTCCGTCGGCGGGCGTGGCGTGGGTGTAGGCGAAGGGCAGGAGCTGGCGCTCGTCCGCGCCCAGGTGCTCGGCGAGGTAGGCACGTACGGTGTCCTCCTCGGGGTGGCTCGCATAGATGGCGGCCACGTCCGCCTCGCCCTCGAGCACCGCCAGCAGGGCCTTGCGGTAGGTGCCGAAGAAGCGCTCCTCGCGAAAGGTGTCCGCGGGAGGATGGCCACTCTCCGTGAGGTAGCGCGTGGGCAGCAGGTAGCCCGCCGTGGAGCGCGGGGCCACCCAGGCGGCGCGCGTGCCCTCGAGCGTGCCCAACGTGAGCGGCCGCGACGCCCGGCACAGCAGCGCCGAGTAGTAGCTGCCCTGTCCGGCCCGCACCGCGCGCAGCACCGCCCGGGCGCGCGACTCGAAGTGGGTGCATTGCTCGGCGGTGCCCCAGACCAGCTCCACCCGCTCCGCGGCCAGCTCCCGCTCCAACACCTCGTAGGACGGCGCGATCTCCACCAGGATGGGGCGTCCCAGCCGCTGGGCGAGCGCCCGGCTGAACAGCTCGGCACGCACGTGCTCCTTCACCTCTCCCAGCGAGGGCGAGAGAAGAAAGCGGATGGGCGTGGCCGTCAGGCTCATGGGCGGGATCTCTCCTGATGGACTCCGATCGGAGAGCGGAAGCGTCCCCCTCCGCGCGGAGACGGCGGATCATGCCGGACATCCAGGGCGCGCGCATCTCACCCCCAGGCCGGGTCCGAGCCCTCCACGCTCCCTTCCTCGGTGCCCGGACGACGCTCGCTCCGCCGTGGATCCACCCTGCTCCGACGCGAGGCGACGCGACGCGGCAGGGCCCCTCGTCCCACCGCCGGAGTGGGTGGGATGTCGGGAGATAAACCATTGGAATCACTGGGAAAGTCCGCCCCGGAGATGTCAGACCCGGAGGGTACGACCGTCCTTCACCCGAAGAGGGGAGGACCAGGTCATGACGAGGGTTGGGTGCGCCGCGTGGGCGCTCTTCGCGCTGCTGTTCGTGTGCCTCCCGGCTTGGGCCGGGGGGCCGCTCGTGGCGCTGGAGGGCGGCCGGGTGTTGGCGGTGGGAGGGCAGGAGGGCGGCCGGGCGCTCGCGGGTTGTGAGGCGTACGAGCCCGGCACGGGCTCCTGGCGGACCACGGGGGCGATGCGCACCGCCCGGCGCCACCCCGCCGCGGTGCGGATGGCGGACGGGCGGGTGCTGGTGGTGGGGGGCGTGTCGGCCTCGGGCGTGCTGGCGAGCTGCGAGGTGTACGAGCCGGCGACGGGCCGGTGGTCGCGCGTGGCGGACCTGACCGAGGCGCGCGCGGAGGCGGAGGCGGTGGTGTTGCCGGATGGTCGGGTGCTGGTGGCGGGCGGTGTGGACGCGGATCGGCTCCCGGTGCGCTCGGCGGAGCTGTACGACCCGGCGACGGGCCGGTGGACGCGCACGGGCTCGCCGGCGTCGTCGCGGCAGGGCGCGGGGACGGCGGTGGTGCTCGACAGCGGCGAGGTGCTCTTCGTGGGCGGACTGCTCGCGGAGCTGTACGACCCGGCCAGCGGCCAGTGGCGCAAGGCGGGCCCGGTGGGGGGCGCGGCGGGCACGCACCGCTCGGGACACTCGGTGACGCGTCTGCCGGATGGGCGGGTGCTGGTGGTGGGGGGCACGACGGCGCGCGCGGCGGCCACGGCGGAGGTGTACGACCCGGCGAGCGGTGAGTGGCGGCAGGTGGCGTCGCCCGGCGTGCCGCGCGAGGGGCATGGGGCGATGGTGACGGAGGATGGACGCGTGCGGGTGGCGGGCGGCTTCCACATGAAGAAGGGCGCGCTCGCGTCGGTGGAGACGTACGACCCGGTGTCGGACACCTGGAGCGTGGAGCCGTCGCTCGGGGCGGCGCGCAGGGGAGCGGTGCTGGTGCCCCAGCCGGATGGCGCGGTGCTGGTGGTGGGTGGCTCGAGCGAGCCGACGGGGGGCCCGCCCGTGAGCGAGCGGTATGTGCCGGAGCGGTGTCTGCCCTTGACGTGCGCGAGCGCGGGCCGCGCGTGTGGCGAGCCGCCGGATGGCTGTGGGGGCACGTTGTCGTGCGGCCCCTGCGAGGAGGCGCCCCGGTGTGGCGAGGAGGGGTGTGGCGTGGAGCGCGCCGTGTTCGATGCCGTGTTGGGCGTGCCCCGGTGTGGCGAGGCGGGCGCCGGGTGTGACTCGGTGGGCCTGTTGGCGGGACGCGGGCTGCTCGGTCCGGAGCCCCACGCGCCCAACACGTTGGGTGGCTCGTGCGCGGACGGGCAGGGGGGCACGCACGCGCGGGACGAGGCGCTCGATGGTCTGCGGGTGATCGCCGAGGAGCGGGAGGGGCTGTCACCGGGAAGGCGCGTGCGGGTGGAGGCCACGGTGTGGGCGTACGCGCGGCCGGGAGTGAACCGGTTGGACCTGTACGCCGCGGCGGATGCGCGCGCTCCGGAGTGGATGCACCTGGCGACGCTCACGCCGGGCCGCGCGGGGGCCCAGGTGCTGACGGCCACGTACGTGTTGCCGGTGGGGACGTTGCAGGCACTCCGGGGCGTGTTCCGCTACGCGGGCAGCGCCGAGCCGTGTCCGGAGGGCGTCTTCGACGACGTGGATGATCTCGTCTTCACCACGCGGTGAGCGCGGGGGCGGGGGCCGCGTGCGAAGCTGCGCGGCCCATGATGACTCCCTGGCTCCGGCTTCTCGCCCCTCTCTTCCTCCTCTCCTCCGCCTGCGCCGTCACCGCGCCCGCCGCGCGCCCGGTGTCTCCCGCCACGCCCGAGCGTCCCTTTGGCACCCTGCGCGAGCAGGCCGAGCGGCAACAGGCGTGGTTGCGCGAGCGGATGGACGAGGCTCTGCCCGCGCTCATGCGCCAGTACGGCGTGGAGATGTGGGTGGTCTCCATGCGCGAGTACAACGAGGATCCCGTCTTCCCGGCGCTCGTGGCGCCCACGACGTTCGCCGCGCGCCGCCGCACCATCTACGTCTTCCATGATCGCGGCCCGGAGCGGGGCGTGGGGCGGCTCGCGTTGGGGGGCGGCACGCAGGGCGGTGTGTACGAGTCGCGCCGCGCGGTCCAGCAGGTGGACAGAGGGGGCACCACGCGGCAGGCGGAGCTGTGGGGCCCGGATCAATGGCAGATGCTCAAGACGGTGCTCGAGGAGCGGCAGCCGAAGAGCATCGCCATCGACGTGTCGCGCACGTTCGCCTTCGCGGACGGGCTGACGCATGGCGAGTACGAGGGCATGGCCGGGGCGCTGGGCCCCGAGTGGATGTCCCGGATGAAGCCCGCCGAGGGGCTCGCGGTGGACGTGCTCGGGTGGCGCGGCGCGGACGAGGCGCGCTTCTACACGGAGCTGACCCGGCTCGCGTGGGACATCATCCAGACGGGGTTCTCCAGCGAGGTCATCCAGCCGGGCAAGACGCGCACGAGCGACGTGGTGTGGTGGATGCGCCAGCGGGTGAACGACCTGGGCCTGGGCACGTGGTTCCAGCCGTCGGTGGAGGTGCAGCGGCGGGGCAGGACGGAGCAGGACCTGGGCGAGTCGCCCGTCATCGAGCGGGGCGACGTGCTGCACTGCGACTTCGGGGTGACGGCGCTGCGGCTCAACACGGACACCCAGCACATGGGCTACGTGCTGCGCGAGGGCGAGACGGACGTGCCCGCGGGGCTGAAGCAGGCGCTCGCGCGCTCCAACCGGCTGCAGGACATCGTCGTCGAGGAGCTGCGCCCGGGCCGCACGGGCAATGAGATCCTCCGCGCCTCGCGCGAGCGCATGAAGGCCGAGGGGCTCGACGGCACGGTGTACTCGCACCCCATTGGCCTGAACGGACATGGGGCGGGGCCGATGATTGGCCTGTGGGACCGGCAGGAGGGCGTGCCGGGCAATGGGGACCACCGGGTGATGCCCTCCTCGTGGTTCTCCATCGAGCTCCAGGTGACGAGCCCCGTGCCCGAGTGGGATGGGCAGCGCGTGCGCTCGGCGCAGGAGGAGGACGTCATCCTCGACGCCGAGGGCCGCGTGCACTGGGCCCATTCGCGGCAGACGGCCTTCCATCTGGTGCGCTGAAGGCCGCCCGGGGCCGGGCGAGGGACCTGGCGGACCCGCCAGCCAGGGAGGCGGGCGGACGCCCGATTATCCGGAAATAAACCTGACGCGGCGCGGCAGGTGGTCGATCTGGCCGATGGTCTCCACTCTTGGGGCCATGGACCACAAGGATCAGCATCACGTCGTCATCGTCGGGGCGGGCTTCGGGGGACTCCAGGCCGCGCGCAAGCTGCAGAAGGCCCCCGTCAAGGTGACGGTGGTGGATCGCTACAACCACCACCTCTTCCAGCCACTGCTCTACCAGGTGGCGACCGCCGTGCTCAGCCCCGCGGACATCTCCGCGCCCATCCGCAGCATCCTGCGCGGTCGCAACACCCAGGTGCTGCTGGCCGAGGCGCGCTCGGTGGACGCGGCGCGCAAGGTGCTCGTGTGCGACGGCGGCGAGGTGCCCTATGACACGCTGGTGCTCGCCACGGGCGCCACGCACTCGTACTTCAACCACCCCGAGTGGGCCAACGTCGCCCCGGGCCTCAAGACGCTCAACGACGCGGTGGCCATCCGCGAGCGCGTCCTCTTGTCGCTCGAGGCCGCCGAGCGCGAGACGGATCCCTCGCTCCAGGCCGAGTGGCTCACCTTCGTCATCATCGGCGGTGGCCCCACGGGCGTGGAGCTGGCGGGAGCCATCTCGTACATGCTGCGCCACTCGCTGCCCCGCGACTTCCGCCGCATCGACACCACCAAGGCCCGCGTGCTGCTCCTGGAGGGCCTGCCGCGCGTGCTCACCCAGTACCCCGAGCCGCTCTCGGAGAAGGCGCGCAAGGATTTGGAGAAGCTGGGCGTGGAGGTGCACACCGGCTCCATGGTGACGGGCGTGGACGAGCGGGGCGTGAGCGTGGGCGAGCAGCGCATTCCCGCGCGCACGGTGCTCTGGGGCGCGGGCGTGGCGGCCTCGAAGCTCGTGCGCTCGCTCGACGTGCCGCTCGACAAGGCGGGCCGCGTGAAGGTGGATGCCACGCTCACGGTGCCCGGCCACGAGGACATCTTCGTGCTGGGGGACGTGGCGTCGCTCGTGCAGGACGGCAAGCCCGTGCCGGGCATCGCCCCGGCGGCCATGCAGATGGGCCGGCACGTGGCGAGGAACATCCGCCTGCGCCTCGAGGGCAAGCCCCTGCGACCCTTCCACTACGCGGACAAGGGCAGCTTCGCCGTCATCGGCCGGGGCTACGCCGTGGGCCTCGTCTTCAACAAGCTGAAGATGAGCGGCCTGCCGGCGTGGATGATGTGGGCCGGCATCCACATCGCCTACCTCGTGGGCTTCCGCAACCGCCTGGCGGTGATGCTCAACTGGGCCTTCACCTTCCTCACCCGGGGGCGCGACGTGCGGCTCATCACCGGCGCGTACGCGCCGCACCTGCCACCGTTCTCCAAGAACGCCGAGCCTCCCGCGCTCCCGCTCCCCGAGGCGGCGCCCCCTCCACCCGCGCACGACGCGGGGGCTTCTCCCGTTCACTGAAGCGCCAGGACGCCGGGTGGGGCCCGTCAGTCGGCCTCGCCCGTGGCGAAGGCGGCGCCCGCCAGCAGCCGCAGGGAGGGCATGTCGATGGCGCTGCCCAGTCCGGGGCCGCCCAGGAAGTAGAGCGCCACGCCCGGCCCGAGGTGCTTGCGCACGCCGATGAGCACCTCGGCGCTGGTCCGCCCGCCCTGGAGCGGCACGTTGAGGAGCACGCTCACCTCGGGCCGGGTGGCGGTGTCGTTCTGTCCTCGCGAGGTGACGGTGGCACCCAGGCGCAGCTCGCTGCCCATCACGTCGTGCTCCCGGCGGGTGAGGGGAGACAGGTCATACCGGGGGCGCAGCAGGGCACCCACCTCGCCGCCCACCTGGAAGCCCTCGCCCACGAATCCGGCCTGGAGCCGGGGCGCCAGCGCGTAGCGGTCCCGGCCGAGCAGCTCCGTCCGTCCCACGGGCAGCGCGGACGCGAGCTCCGCCGCCACGTTCACCGGAGCCCCCTCGCTCATGCGCCACAGCGCCGCGCGCACCACCAGCCAGGGCTCGTCGAGGCCTCCTCCCTCGGGCGGTGTCAGGTCCATGAAGCGCTGTCCGCGCTGGCCGACGATGTAGGTCAGATGCGCGCCGAACTGCAGCCAGGGCAGCACTCCCACGGCCGCGGCGACATGCCCGGAGAACTTGTTCTCCACCAGCCCAGACGTGTTGACGCCCGGATCCCAGGTGCGCAGGAAGTTCAGCGGGAGGTGCTCGTAGTGGCCCTGGAGTGACACCCGCACGACGCCGGGCGCCAGCGTGCGGCCCGTGCCCACCACGAGCGAGCCCAGTCCGGAGGGCTCCAGGTGCAGGCGTTGCAGCTCGAAGGTGGGCAGGGTGGGGGGTGATTGGGCCTCGCCCACGCCAGCGAGGAGCAGGACGGCGAGCGGTACAACCCATCGGAGGATCACGGGTTCGGGTCTCCTGATCGAGGCGCTCATCTTCGGCAGGTTCGCCCAGTTTCTCCAAGCCAACACTTCGCGACCGCGGACCTCCGACGCCCCGCTCCGGGATTGACCCCCAGTGGTCAGTGCAAGATAGGTAGGAGGACGGGAGCAGCAGACAATTGTCCCGGGCATTATCAAGTTTCTCGGAGCTTCAGTTCCTTTCCGGTTTTGGAAGAGAATCTCCCCGTTGAACCGCTCCAGGGAAAGCCATGGCCCGCATTCTCGTCATCGATGACAGTCCCACGGTCGCCTTGTCGATGTCCCGGCTCCTCATGGACGACGGGCATGTCGTGGAGACGGTCGACACCGTGTCGGAGCTGACGGGATACCTGAGCAGCATGCGGCCGGATCTCATCCTCCTGGACTTGCAGATGCCGAGCCTGCCCGGGGTGGAGTGGGCGGCGTTCATGCGCCGCGTCCAGCAGCGGCGCCTGTCCCTCATCATCCACTCCTGCCTGCCGTGGCAGGAGATGGAGGCCGCGGCGCAGCAGGTGGGCGCGGTGGGCATCATCCCCAAGGGCGCCTCCTCGGACGCCGCGCGCTGCATCATCAACAGCGCGTTGCGCCGCACGGCCAGGGCGCTGGGATGAACCAGCCGCTCGTGCGTGTCTCCACCGGGAGCCGGCGGTGGCTCGTGCGGGTGGAAGATCTGCAGGAGGTGGTTCCGATGATGACCCTGTCCCGGGTGGAGGGGCAGGAGGGTGGGTGCCGGGGCGTGCTCAACCTGCGCGGCGAGCTGGTTCCCGTCTTCGATGGCAACGGGCCCGAGGCCCCCCTGGAGCCCTCGCGGCTCATCCTCGTGCTGCGCGAGGCCGGAGGTACGCGGGTGGGGCTCATCGTGGACGAGGCCCACGAGGTGCTCTTCCTTCCCGAGCAGGCGCTCGCGCCGCGCCCGGTGGGGGGAGGCCGGACGCGGCGGATGGCGCTGGTGGGGGAGGAAGTCTTCAGCGTGCTGGAGCCCGGCGAGGTGGCGGCGCATGGCGGGTGAGCCGGACGAGGCGCTGCTGCGCCGGCGCGCTGCCCGGTACGCGGCGCGCGGCGCGCCCGAGGTGCTCGAGGTGGTCGAGCACCTGTGTTTCAGCCGGGGCACGGGCCAGTACGCGCTCCCCCTGGAGAGCTTGCGCGAGGTGCGGCCGCGGGGCCATGTCGCGCGTGTGCCCGGGGCCTCGCCCGTGGTGGTGGGTATCTTCCAATTCCGGGGCGAGCTGCTCAGCGCGCATGACCTGGCGGGCTGGTGGGCGCCGGAGCCGGTTGCTCGCTCGCTCGGGGAATGGCTGGTGGTGGTGGAGCACCGGGGGGCGCGTCTGGGGCTGGTGGCCGACGCCGTGGAGGGGATCGAGCGGCGGGAGGCCGGGCAGCTTGTCGCCGTGCCGGTGCTGCTCGGGGAGCGCGGGGTGTGCTTTCGTGGAGTGCTTGGCGCCCAGCGCTTGCTCATCGAGCCCGAACGGCTCTTCTCCACGCCCGCCTTCTTCCGGGCCTTCTAGCGCTCACCCCGAAAGGACTCCCGCCCATGGCTCCCCTTCCCCCTTCCCATGATGGCCGTCTGGGCTCCTCCGCGGATGAACTCGAGCGGCGCAGGCGCGTGCTGGGCTTCTCGGACGATGATGCCCGGCGCCTGGCGGAGCTGCGCCCCGTGGCCGAGTCGAGCAACGACGCCATCATCGAGCGCTTCTACGCGCACCTCATGTCGCACGCCGAGATGCGCGCGCACTTCCAGAGCGAGGCGCACATCGCGGCCCTCAAGCGCGCCCAGTCCCAGTACTTCCTGGAGCTCTTCCAGGGCAGGTACGACCCGGCCTATGTGGAGGACCGGCTGCGCGTGGGCAGGGCGCACGAGCGCATCGGCCTGGGGCCCATGTGGTACGTGGGCTCCTACAGCCAGTACCTCTGCGCGCTCATCCCCATCGTGCTGGGGCGGGGCCAGCCGGGCAACGAGGAGCTGTCCGAGACGCTCCAGTCCCTGGTGAAGATCATCTGCCTGGACATGTCGCTCGCCATCGACACCTATATCGAGGCGATGACGGACCGGGAGTCCATCCAGGTGGGCCGCTTCGTGAGCGCGCTGGAGAGCCTGTCCGTGAGCCTGTCGTCCTCCTCGGGGGAGATCCTCGATGCCGCGTCCCGGCAGACCAGCGCCGCGCAGCAGCAGGCGAGCGCCGTGGCCCAGGTGACGAGCACCCTGAGCGAGCTGCGCCTCACGTCGATGCAGGCCCTGGAGAAGGCCGAGGCCGTCATCACCGTGTCCGAGCGCTCCATCGAGTCCTCGCGCCTGGGCAGCCAGGCGGTGGAGGCGTGCATCCAGGGCATGCGGGAGATCCGCGAGCAGGTGGAGGCCATCGCGGACAAGACCCTCTCCTTGAGCGAGCAGACGCAGCAGATCGGGGAGATCATCGCCTCGGTCAACGAGATCGCCGAGCAGTCCAAGCTCCTGGCGCTCAACGCCGCCATCGAGGCGGCGCGCGCGGGCGAGCATGGCCGGGGCTTCGCGGTGGTGGCCACGGAGATCCGCAGCCTGGCGGATCAGTCCAAGCAGGCCACGGCGCAGGTGCGCAAGCTCCTGGGCAGCATCCAGTCGGCGACGAACTCGGCGGTGGTGGCCTCCGAGGCGGGCACGCGCAAGGTGGAGGCCGGGGTGGAGCTGGCCAACCGCGCGGGCCAGAGCATCCAGCAGCTCGGGGGCACCATCGAGGAGTCCTCGGCGGCCGCGCGCCTCATCGCCAGCGCCGCGCGCCAGCAGACCGCCGGCGTGCAGCAGGTGTCCGAGGCGATGGAGGACATCAGCGACGCGATGAACAGCACGCTCACGAGTCTCGGCCAGACGGAGACGTCGGCCAACCAGCTCAATGACCTGACCCGGAGCGTCAACCAGCTCGTGGATTCCTTCTCTCGGCCCAAGGTGCCCAAGTCCGCCGAGTACCGGATGGCGTGAGGCCCGCTGCCCATGCCCCCCTCGAGCGAGGAGTTGGAGCTGGCCATCCGCATGTCCTTCGCCACCGAAGCGAGGGATCTGCTGCGCCAGGTGGAGCGGGCCCTGCACGGGCTCGCCGGAGGAGATGCGTCCGAGCGCGAGCCTCGCTGTCGGGACATGCTGCGCGGACTGCACACCCTCAAGGGCGCGGCGGCGGCCTCGCGCCATGAGGAGGTGGCGCGTGCCACCCATGCGCTGGAGGACCTGGTGCACGGGGTCCAGGCGGGCCGCGTCACGTTGGAAGGGGTGGGGCTGGAGGGGCTCTTCTCGGGCCTCGAGCGCGTCTACGAGGCGCTCGCGCCGGAGCCCGCGGCGGCGGGGGCCGTGGCGCTGGTACCGGGCATGGCCTTCGTCGCGGGGTCGCCGGGGAGCGAGGTGGAGGAGTTCCTGCGGGTGCCACCCGCGCGGGTGGACGCGTTGCAGGCGCTGGTGGGGGAGCTGGTGCTCGGCCGGCTGCGGCAGGACGCGCTGGCGCGGCGGCTCGTGGAGGCGAGAGATCAGTTGGGTGAGGCGATGGACCGGTGGCGCGAGCTGGGGGCCCGGCTGGAGCCGTGCAAGCGCACGCTGCCGAGGGCACAGTGGGCCGGACTGAAGGCGGCGCGGGACGCGTGTAGCCCGGCGATGAGGGGGGCGTGGCAGGCGCTCTCGGCGGTGGCGCGCGAGGCGCCGGCGCTGCTGGCGCACGAGGCGGGGGTGGACGCGGCGCTGGAGGAGGGGATTCGCGAGCTGCGATTGATGCCCTTGCAGCCCTTCCTGGAGGAATCGGCGCGGGGGGCGCGCGAGGCGGCGCGAGCGTGTGGCAAGGAGGTGCGGCTGGAGGTGCGCGCGGGCGGGGCGGAGGTGGACCGGGTGGTGTTGATGCGGCTGCGCGAGGTGCTGTTGCACCTGGTGCGCAACGCGGTGGTGCATGGGGTGGAGACGCCCGAGCGGCGGCGCGAGGTGGGCAAGCCGGAGGTGGGCACCCTCACGCTGGAGGCGTACTGCGAGGGGGCGCGGGCCTTCGTGCGCGTGGCGGACGATGGGGCGGGAGTGGACGTGGAGCGCGTGGTGCGGCGCGCGCGCGAGACGGGGTGGAGCGGGGAGGCGGGAGCGCTCGATGCCGAGGGGCTGCTCGCGCTGCTGAGCCTGCCGGGCTTCTCCACGCGTGACGAGGTGGACGCGCTGTCCGGACGGGGCGTGGGGCTGGACGTGGTGATGAGCACCCTGCGCGAGCTGGAGGGCTCGCTGCGCCTGGAGTACGTGCCGGGCAGGGGAACGGCCTTCCTGCTGGAGGTGCCGGTGTCCACCTCCACGCACCGGGGGCTGGTGGTGCGCGTGGGGGAGGACTGCTTCGGCGTGTTGCTGCAGCACGTGGAGCGCGTGTTGCGGGTGGGCGCCAGCGACGTGGGGAGCCTGGAGGGCCATGCCACGGTGCGGGTGGGGGGGGAGCCGGTGTCGCTGGTGGCCCTGTCCGCGCTGTTGGGCCTGGAGGGCGACGAGGGCACGCCCCGGCGCACGGGCGTGGTGGTGCGCCAGGGAAGGCAGCGGCTGGTGCTGCTGGTGGACGACGTGCCGGGCGAGGAGCGCTTGTTCATCAGGCCGCTTGGAGCCGCGTTCACCGGGGCCTCGCTGGTGCTCGGGGGGGCGCCGCGGCCGGATGGCTCGGTGCTGCCGGTGCTCCAGGTGTCGGCCCTGTTCGCGCGCGCGGCCCAGGGGGCCGGGGAGGGGAGCGCCTCCGCCTGTCTGGTGCCTCGCGCGGTGCCCGAGCCGTGCGCGGTGCTGGTGGTGGATGACTCTCCCACCCTGCGGACGTTATTGCGCAACGTGTTAAAAGCCGCCGGCTTCCCCGTGGAGGTGGCGCACGATGGCCTGGCGGCGATCGAGGTGTGGCGCCAGCGGGAGTTCGGCCTGGTGGTGACGGACCTGGAGATGCCACGCCTGGACGGGGTGGAGCTGTGCCGCTTCGTGCGACGCTCGGAACGACCCCGGACGCCCGTGCTGCTGATAACCTCGCAGGGCGGCCCCGAGGAGCGGCGTCGGGCGCGGGACGTGGGTGTGGACGCATACGTGGTAAAAGGTGAATTCGAGCAGGCCTCGTTCCTGGGGCTCGTGCGGAAGCTGACGAACACGGGAGAGCACCGCGTTGAAGCTGCTGTTGGTTGAGGATTCGCGCTCCGTCGTCGCCTTCCTCGAGCAGCTCCTTCGCCGGGAGCCGGACATCGAGCTGTTGCCGCCCGTGGACAATGGGCGCGACGCGGTGGAGGCGGTGCGGCGCTGGAAGCCGCAGCTGGTGCTGATGGACCTGGTGCTGCCCGGGGGCATGGGGGGCGAGGAGGCCATCGCCGCCATCATGGCCACGGCGCCCTGTCCCATCGTGGTGCTCAGTGGGCAGTTGGACACGCGCGGCCGGGACCGGACCTTCGAGTCGCTGAGCGCGGGGGCGGTGGACGTGCTGGCCAAGCCGATGCTGAGCGGGCTGGAGGAGGTGCAGGCCTTCCGCGAGCGGCTGTTGCGCACGGTGCGCACGATGGCGCACGCGCGGGTGGTGGGACGGGGGCGGCTGTCGCGGCGCGTGCCGGTGGTGCGCGCGTCGTCCGTGGCCACACCGGTGGTGCACCGGCCCTGCTCGCTGCTGGCGATTGGTGGCTCCACGGGCGCGCCGCCGTTGGTGTACGAGCTGTTGCGCATGTTGCCGGCCCCGGCGCCCTTCCCGGTGGTGATTTCCCAGCACATCGTCCAGGGCTTCGAGCCGGGCTTCGCCCAGTGGCTGTCGGGCACGGGGCACCGCACGGTGGTGGCGCGGGGTGGCGAGTGGCTGGAGCCGGGCGCGGTGTACGTGTCCCCGGCGGACCGGGACATGGTGGTGCGGGCGGGGAAGCTGCGGACCCAGCCGGCCAGGGGGGTGGCGATCCCCTCGGTGAACGTGCTCCTGGAGAGCGTGGCGAGCTTCTATGGAGACCGGGCGGTGGGGTTGTTGCTCACGGGCATGGGGGTGGACGGCGCCGAGGGCCTGCTTGCGATGCGTCAGGCGGGGGCGCTGACGGTGGCGCAGGACGGGGCGAGCTGTGTGGTGGACGGCATGCCCGGCGCGGCGAGGGCGCTCGGGGCGGCGGTCCAGACGCTCACGCCCTCGGGCATGTGCGCCCTGGTGGTCGCGCTCGCGCGCATGTCCCCGAGGAGCTGAGGCCCCGATGGGCACCTTTCGCGTCCAGGTGGAGGTGTCCGAATCGCGAGGCGCGGCGATGGTGGTGGCGCGCGCGTTCCAGCTTCCCCTGGAGGAGGCGCGTCGGCTGCTGGGCGAGCCGCGGGTGCTGCCGAGGGACTTGGACGAGGCCGAGGCGGGACGGCTGGTGGAGGCGCTGCGGCGGCAGGGCGTGACGTGCGCGCCGGTGCCGGTGGTGGGGCGGGCGAGCGCGGTGTGTGGGAGCCACCCCTCGCTGTCCGCGGAGCTGCCGTGCGAGGAGTGTCGCGCCCTGGTGTGCGTGCTGTGCCGGGGGGCGGAGGGACGGGGGCTGTGCGCGGGGTGCTCGGCGCGGCGGGCGCGGCGCACCCGGGCGAAGTGGCTGCGTGTGAGCGTGCTGCTCGGGGTGCTGGTGGGGCTGGTGCTCTGGGGCGTCTCGCGTCAGCGCTCGAGGGACAGGCGCCTCACCTGGGAGCGTCCGCTGGAGGTGGCCGTGGTGCTGCTGTCCCGGGGCGAGGTGACGCCCGAGGTGCGCGGGGCCTGGGAGAAGGGCGTGGAGCGGCTCGGGGACTGGGCCGCGCGCGAGGCGGGCCGCTACCGTGTGGAGCTCGGGCGGCCGGTGCGCTTCGTCCTGGCGGGTCCGGTGAGCGGAGGGGACTTCCGCTTCGAGCCCCCCGAGGACACGGGCTGGTGGGCGCGGCTGCGCCAGGCGCACCGCTGGTCGACGGCGCTGGCGGCGGTGGACGAGGAGGCCGGGGTGTCCTCGCGCCCGTGGGACGCGCGCATCTACGTGGTGCTGGAGGACGCGCGGGAGGACGGGCCCCGGCTCGTGGAGGGGATGGCCGAGGCGGGAGGGACGATGGGACTGGTGCGCGGCGTGCGCGGCGACACCGGGCTCACCCTGGAGCTGACGGCGGTGGCGCACGAGTTCTTCCACTGCCTGGGCGCGGCGGACGCCTACGACGCCGAGGGCCACGCGCGCGTGCCCGAGGGGCTGGTGGAGCCCGGGCGCGAGCCCCTCTACCCCCAGCCGGCCGCCGAGGTGATGGTGGGCGAGGTGCCGCTGGGCGAGGCGCGGGGGCGGCTGCCGGAGTCCCTGGAGGAAGTCGGGGTGGGACCCGCCACGGCCCGGGCGCTGCGCTGGAGCTGGTGACTTCCGCACGCGCGCGTGCCCGCGGCATGACATTCCAGGTCATCTTTTCGTGCTGACTTCTCCAGTCGTGTCTAAAGTGACGCGGGCATGGCGAACGATGAGCGGCAGGAGCGCGCGTGGCGGGCGCGGCCCGAGGACGGGGAGGCGGCGGGACTGCCGCTGAGCTTCTACGCGCGGTGGGAAGAGGCCACCGTGGACGAGAAGCTGCGGCTGGCGCGGGAGGCGGCGAGCAGTCCTGGCTTCGACGAGGAGGAGGCCTTCGAGGTGGGCAGCCGGCTGGAGCAGGCGCTGGAGGAGGCCGGCCGGTACGCGGAGTTCGAGTCGGTATTGGACGCGTGGAGGGAGCGGGCCACGCGGGTGCATGAGGCGGAGCCCGCGGTGGCGACCTGGCGGGTGGAGCTGGCGTTGCGGTTGCCGGGCCGGGACGTGAAGGGCGCGCTCGTGTCGCTGGCGCGGCGCACGGGGGACTGCGCGCTGGTGACGCGGCTGGCCGAGTGGTGTCTGTACCGGGGTCGGGTGGAGGAGGCGCGCGCGGGCCTGCTGGAGGCCTGGCCCCGGGTGCGCGAGGACGAGTCGCTCGCGGAGTGGACGCGGGTGGACTACGTGGTGCGCGCGGTGCTCACGTGCATGGACGCGGAGCTGCTGCGGGCGCCGGAGGTGTCCTGGGAGCGGATGGCGGGGGTGTTGTCGCCGTTCGATCGGGCGGTGCCGCATTGGGCCGCGGAGGCGTTGGGGTTGCGCACGGGCCGGGTGGCGTGGCGGCGGCGCTCGGGGTTCGAGGTGCTCGCGCTGCCGCCGGAGCGCTTCTTCGACGCGCAGCGGGCGCTGGTGATGGCCTTCGAGCCGGAGCTGCGGTTGCGCCAGGGCTGGCCCTGGGGCCGCACGCAGCTCGTCTTCCCGGAGCTCTTCCACCTGCTGCCCGGCCCGTTCGGACAGGGCGACACGGGGTCGGGCGCGCCGCACGTGCTCCTGCCGCTGCTCGGGGATGTGGAGCAGTGGGTGCGAGGCCAGGCCGAGGCGCGTGTGCTGCATCCGCATGTGCATGCCGCCACGGCGC
Source organism: Cystobacter fuscus (assembly GCF_002305875.1). NCBI lineage: Bacteria > Pseudomonadati > Myxococcota > Myxococcia > Myxococcales > Archangiaceae > Cystobacter > Cystobacter fuscus. The sequence continues at coordinate 512,021 of NZ_CP022098.1, forward strand.
TCGCGCTGCGTCCGTGGGGAGAGTTCCTTCATGGGCTGGGTCTGGTGGGCGCCGGGGAGCTGGCCACGTGGTGGGAGGGGGCGTGGGAGCTGCTCGGGGGGTTGGGCGAGCAGTTCGAGGTGTCGGGGGATCGCGTGCTCGTGGACGAGGTGCACCGGGTGTTTCGCGGAGGGTGGCCCCATGGAGAGCGGTAGCGGTGAGCGGGAGCCGCCCGGCGAGCGCGTGGAGTCGCTCATCCGGGTCCTGGAGGAGGGGTCCGACGACGCGGCGCTCGTCTCCGCGGCGCGGCGGCTCTTGCGGCGGCGGGCCCCCGAGGCCCTGGTTCCCCTGGTGCGGTGGCTCACGCGCGCCGAGTCCGGGACGGAGCTGTACGAGCTGCTCATCGCGGGACTGAAGGACTGGGGGCCCGCGGTGGTGCCCGCCACGCTGGCGGTGCTGGAGTCCATGGGAGAGGGGGAGGCTCGTTTCGAGCTGCTCCATGTGCTGGCGCATTGCGGCGCGCGGGACGAGCGCATCTACACGGCGCTGCTGGCGCTGCTCGAGGAGGAGCCCTTCCTGGGGGCGGTCAACCTGTCGGCCTATGGCGATCCACGCGCGCTCGAGCTGCTGAGTGGGGCGCTGGACGCGTACGCGCTGGAGGAGGACGTGGCGGACGTGTTCGCCCAGCAGACGGTGCTCGAGCTGGGGTTCGCCATCCAGGAACTGGGGGGAACGCTGACGCGGTCGCAGCGGGCGAAGTTCGAGGCCGCGTGGCGCCTGCGCGAGGAGTGGTGCGAGACGATCGATCGCTGGCGTGGGAGCAGGCCCGGGCGCAACGAGCCCTGCTGGTGTGGCAGCGGGGTGAAGTACAAGAAATGCCACCTGGGCGAGGACCGTGGACGGTTGCCGTGAGGGGCCTGGGTGGGGGAGGGTGCACTCCGAGCGGGAGGTACACGAGACGATGAGCGAGGAGCCGGGTTGGAGGCCCACCGAGGGAGGCCGCACGTTGGGGCTGATGGGGGGCGAGGGCGGAACCATCGTTCGTGACGAGGAGCACCCCGCGGGGTTGCGGCTCACCCTGGAGGAGGATGCGTCGCGCTCGTTTCACGCGCTGACGTGTGGGGTGGCGGGCTGGCTCGTGCACCGCCGCTACTTCTCGAGCGAGGCGGAAGCGGCCGCCGCCTGGGAGGAGATGCGGCCCGCACTGGTGGAGTTGGCGCTGCACCTGCCCGCCTCGGGACCTCGGGGGTTGGATCCCTCGACGCGCGAGGCGGGGGCGAAGCTGGGGGCCTTCGTGGCGCGCTTCCCCTGAGTGTCAGACGGGCGGGCGACACTGCGTCCGGGTGGCTCCTTGCTGGAGGACTTCATGTCCGAACTGATTGGATCGCGTTCTTCCCCTTCGTTCGGCCCGACGCTCCCTGTTTTTTCCTCTCGGGGCGAGCTGCCTTCGGGCCTTCCCGCCTCCTGGCCGCTGCCGTCGTTCGTCTCCTCGGCGCCTCCCCGGTCCGAGGGCGAAGCCCTGTTGCGCCGCATCTTCTCGCGAGGTACGCGGATGTAATGAGAAAGGCTCTTCACTCAGGGCCTTTTCGTTGGCGGGGTGTGGTGGGTATAGGCTGATCGAGGCGCATGAAGATGTCGCCGACTGGTTGAGGGCTTGCCTGGAAGGTAGGCAAGCAGACAGAGGGCACCGTCTGGGCGCGGCGGATGGGTTTCGTGTGAGACTGTGAAGCGTGGCGGCGCCCCGAATCCAGTTGGGAGTGCGTCCGATGCAACGAGAGCAGGAGGGTGCACGCGTGCGTGGCCGGGTAATGATCGTGGATGACGATGTGATGGTGAGTTCGGCGCTGCGCCGGACGCTGGCACGCGAGCATGACGTGGAGGTGGTGACGAGCTCACGTCAGGCCCTGGAGTTGCTGTCCGGCCCCAAGGGCGGCGAGGTGGACGTCGTCCTGTGCGACCTGATGATGCCGGACCTGACGGGCATGGAGCTGCACGCGGAGCTGTCCGTGAAGGCGCCGGGCGTGGCGCGTCGGATGGTGTTCGTCACCGGTGGGGCCTTCACGCCCGCGGCGCGCGCCTTCATGGATCAGGTGAAGAACGCGCGGGTGGACAAGCCCTTCGACTCGCAGCAACTGCGCGAGCAGGTGCGCGAGTGGGTGGTCAAGGCGCGCACGATGGAGCCCGGTCAGGCGGCGTGAGACGTGCCCGGCGCCTGCTCGGGCGCGGGTCGCGATGAATGACGGACCGGGGTGCTGCGTCTTCTTTTCGAGGACCACCTTCATTCGAGGGTAGGTTGGCCTCCGAAGTGACGCACCCACCCCGTTGAACGAGGAGTCTCCGCCATGCTGTCGCCCCGTGCCGTGCTGTTGTCCGCCCTGCTGCTGGGTCTCCCGATGCAAGGCGCCCTGGCCCAACCCCGGCCGCCCGCCGTGGTGCCGGTGACGGCGACGCAGGAGCGCACCATCCGCGTGGAGGGCCAGGGTGAGGTGAAGGTGGCCCCGGACGAGGCCTTCATCGACCTGGCCGTGGAGACCCGGGCCCCCTCGGCCCAGGCGGCGGCCGAGGCGAACGCGAAGAAGATGGACAAGGTGATCACCGCGCTCGTGCAGGCGGGCGTGGCGCGCAAGGACCTGGAGACGCGCAACTACTCGGTGTCCATGGAGTTCGAGCCCCCGGTGCCCGGAGTGGAGGCGCCCAAGCCGCGCGGCTACCAGGTGAACAACACGGTGCAGGTGCACGTGCGCGACCTGACGAAGGTGGGGCCGCTGTTGGACACGGCGCTCAAGGCGGGCGCCAACCGGGTGGACTCGGTGCGCTTTGGCCTGAGCAAGCCGGAGACGGGCCGGGATGGGGCGCTGCGTGACGCGGTGGCGCGGGCGCGGCAGTCGGCGCAGGTGCTGGCGACGGCGCTGGGCGTGAAGCTGGGGCCCGTGCTGGACGCGAGCACCATCTCCGAGCCCGTGCGCCCCATGCCCCTGGCGCGCTTCGCGATGGCCACCGCCGAGAGCGCGGACGTGACGACGCCCATCCAGCCGCAGGAGCAGACGGTGCAGGCGACGGTGACGCTCATCTACGCCATCGAGAAGTAGTCCGCGCTCCCCACGCGAACGCGAAGAGGCCCCGGAGACACGTGTCCCCGGGGCCCCTTGCCTCCGCAGTGCCTCAGCGGGGCAGATCGGCGGCGCGGCGCGCCGCGTCCCACGTCCCGCTCACGTTGGGCGGCATCTCCCGGGCAATCCGCTGTGCCAGCCGCTCGGTGATTTGCGAGTGGATGGACGCGAAGACCACGTGCAGCACGAGTCGCACCTGCTCGGCGTCGACCTGCAGGTGCTCGGCGACATCCAGATAGAAGTCATCCTTGTCGAACTTGCGCGCGTTCGCGCTCCGCTCCTTCCAACAATGTTGGAAGAGTTCGCGCAGGCTCTCGGGGAACTGCTCCTTCATCTCCTGCACCAGCCCACCGGGGAGCCGCTCGCACAGCGCGCAGATGACGGCCTCGGCCGCATCGGTCGGAGGATACTCGGGGACCTCGCGGTTGATTCGCGCGAGGAAGGACTCCGCGCTCGTTCCAACGCCCTCACCAGACCAGGACTCCGTCTGCTGGGTATGCATCATGGGTGTCCGCCTCCTTTCGTGTCAGCTTGGAGACGTCGCGTCGGAATGGCATCGGGGCGGCGTGGAATCGCGGCCCTGGCCCGGATCCCCGCTCCCGGACCAGGCGGCCAGGCTACTTCGGTGAGGCGGGGGCCTTGCCCGGGGGGCCGGCGTACAGGTCGATGACCTCGGACAGGGCGTGCTGGCACACGGAGCAGAAGGGCACCCGGTCACGGGTGAACATCACGCAATCCAACTGGGGCCGGTAATAGCCTCGGGCCTCGTACATGGCCCCCTCGAAGGCGCCCGTCTGCTTCGCGGCGGGCTGGGCGCGGAAGAAGGCCTCCTCCCAATCGCGCTGGCGGGTGAAGAGCGCGTCCATCTCCGACTCGGGACGGCGCTCGGCGCGGATGCGGCGGCGCTGCTCCAGCACCTCGCGCGCGTGCGCCTCGTACTCCTCCTTGGCCCAGGGGGTGGGCAGCGGCGTGCCGGGTGTCACCCACTCCTTCCACTTGAGGCGCGCCGGATCCTTCAAGGCCGTGACGTTCTTCTCCCACGGCTCCACGCGCTCCTCGCTCGGCGCATAGGCGCTGTCGGAGGTGTAGTACTCGTCCGCGAGCCCCGCGAAGTGGTGGCCGAACTCGTGCACGAAGACATAGGGGGACCAGAGGCTGTCGGCGGCCACGGTGCTGTAGAGGCCGAAGATGCCTCCCCCGCCGTAGGTGTTGCCATTGACGAGGATCTCCACGAACTCGTACGGGGCGAACGCGGCGATGTCCCGGAAGCGCCGGTTCTCGAAGGTGAGCACGTAGCGCTCGCTGCCGAAGGCGTCATAGGTGGAGCCCACGGGCGAGTCCCGATGGATGCCCGTGGAGGGCCGGGAGATGCCGGACTGCCGCGCGGCCGGCATCAGCCCCCAGACGTTGAAGTCCCGCTTGCGCTCCTTGAAGGGCGAGTACGTGAAGAGGATGTCCACGAGCCGCCGCGCGTCCTTCTCGAACTTGGGGCGCTCCTTCTCCGTGTAGCCATCCCCCAGGATGAGCAGATCGACCTTGTCCACGGGCGCGCCCCCGTCCACGAGCTTGAGCAGTGTTCCGGGCGGGGCGGGCGTGGAGGGGTCGACGAAGGGATCCGCGGGGTCCACCGTCAGGCTCCACACCTCGCGGAAGGAGTTGTCCTTCGCCCGCTTCTTGAGCAGCACCTGCACGGGCTTGTCCGGCGCGGCGAAGCGCAGCGATTCGTGGAAGGTGCGGTTCACCTCGCGCGCCTCGGGCGTCAGCTCCCACTCGCCGTAGATGGAGGCGAAGCCGCGCGAGTAGAGCAGGTGGTTGGTGTCCCGGTCCCTCACCTCGAAGAGGTACTTGCCGAGGTTGCTCTCGTCGATGGCGCGCGAGGGGCTGCCGGGCCAGGGCAGCGGCTCCACCACGAGTCGATCGAGGCTGAAGCGCTCCTCGGTGGCGTTGCCGGTATGGAAGTAGTCGACGCGGAAGGTACGGGGGCCAGGAGCGGCGGCGGGGCTCGCGGCCAGGAGCAGGGCCAGCAGGAGGTTCATGGCCCGACACCGTACCCGAAGCCCGCCGTCAGAACGTCCCCGACAACGAGGCACCCGCTCCGCCCGGGCCCGCCGTGACGTCCACCGACACCGCGGGAGCAGAGCGGGGCGACGGCGACACGAGGAAGAGCACCGCGCCCGTGGCGAGCGCCGCCCCCGAGCCGATGAGCAGCCCCGTCAGCAGCTGGCCCTTGCGCGAGAGCTGGCCCACGAGCTGTCGGCCCGTGACGTCATCGGCCTCGACCCGTCCGTTCTCGTTGAGGTGGCCGCGTTGCAGCTCCGCCCACTCCTGCTCCGCGGACAGGCGCACCCCGCCCGCCGCCGCCAGGGCCGCCACACCCACGCCCAGCGTCACGTACGACACCACGCGCGTGGCGCTCGGGCCGGAGGCCACGGGCTCCGTGGCACTCACGGTGGGGGTGAGCGGAGCCTCCCAGGGCGGCTGGAGATTGGGCTGGGCGACCACGACGCTGGGCTGCTCCTTGCCGGTGGTGATGAAGTCCACCAGTGCGGAGAGCGACTCGGTCGGGGCATCGAGCCCTCGCGTCTTGAAGCCACCCTCGCGCAGCTTCTGCCCGCCTTCCACGTTGAGCACGGTGGCGGCGAGCCACTTGGGTCCGTTGCTCGCCCCCTCCAGGCGCACCACGATGACCTCCTCCACGCCCAGGGTGCCGCCCAGCCGCACCGCGTGCGACAGGCCCTGCTCACCGCCCTCTTCGGGGGTAGCGAGGCAGGGAAAGGGCGTGGCCGACACGGCGCCCTCGTAGGCGAGATCCACGTGCACTGGCGTCTCCTCTCCCTGGACGGAGAACTGACGCGGGAAGCTCACGGCGTCGCCCTTCTTGAGCGTGAGCGCATAGGTGCCGGGTGGCACCTCCAGCGTCAGCGGCGTCTGCCCCACGCTCCGGCCATCGAGGAATACCTCGGAGGAGAGCACGGTGGACTTCACCGAGAGCCGCACCTTGCGCGCCCGGGCGAGCTCACGGCGCAACTTGTCGAAGGCCTGCCGGGTGGAGGGCGTGTAGTAGTCGGGATCGAGCTGGTACTGCGCGTCCAGGCGCAGCACGTTGAGGAAGGCGTCGTCGCTCTCCTTCACCCGGCCGAGCGCGCGCTGCGTCATGCCCTGCAGCAACCAGGTGTCGACGAACAGCTTCCAGCGCGTCTCACCCACCGGCAGCCGCACCACCTGCTCGAGCACCTCGCCCAGGGCTTGCGCGGCCCGGGTGTAGCGCGCCTCGTAGAACTGGCCCCGGGCGGCCTCGAACTGACGCTGGATGTCCGCGAGGCTTCCGGTGGGTGGGGGGAACAGGCGCTCGGCGAAGTCCGTGGGCGTCAGCACGCTCTCGCCCGCGCGGGCCGACAGGGTGTCGTGGAGGGCCTTGGTCTGGCTGCTGAGCGCGGCGTCCTTGCAATCGCCGCTGGCGAGGACCGCCCGGCGTGGCGCCGCCTGCGTCATGCCACCGAGCGCGAGGGCGAGCACCACCGCCACCGGGTTGAATCTGGAAGAGAAGGTCATGGTGAGGCGCGCGGTTGCAGGGCCCGTTCCGGAGCGGACCGGGAACCGATGCGCCGAGATAGCAGCCGCCGGGCCCCGCCCACAACCCGCCCGGTTTCGTCCCCAACCGCTGTCATTTCGCGGCCTTGGGCGAGTCCCTCGCGGCCTACCCATCACGGTGTCCTCCGCTCGGGGACCGGGAGCCCGGCGCACGTCTGCTCGAGCCTCCGTCCCGATCGTGGACGGCGCATCCTGGGCGGTGGAACGACCCGGACGCCGTCCTGCTTGCCCGGCGGGGAGGCCCTGGGCCATACCCTGTCCGGTGGGACGGCGTGACCATCTTCCCCCGGATGTCGGATGGACGCGCTCTCCGTGACAACTCCATGACATGGATCAGCGAAAAGTAGGGGCGCCATGAATCTCGCCGTGATGGTCAACCTGCGCGCACGCCGCGGCTCCGAGAAGGTCGGCGGTCTGGTGAAGCGCCTCTTTCCTCGCGCCCGCCTGGCGCTCACCCGCTCCCTCGAGGACGCGCGGTCGTGGATCAGCGGCACCCTGCGGCAGGATCCCCCCACGCTGCTGCTGGCCGGAGGAGGGGACGGCACCATCACCGGGCTCATCAACGAGATGCGCGCGCAGGGGCTGGCGCTGCCGGCCATTGGCGTGCTGCCGCTGGGGACGGGCAATGCGTGGGCGCGCGTCACCGGGGCGCCGAGTGCTTCAGTCGCCCTGCGTCAGCTCGCCCGGTGTGGCGAGCGCCTGCCTCCGCTGCGTCCCTTCTCGCTCGTGGGGCTGGAGGGCCGGGTGGCGCCCTTCGCCGGGACGGGGTGGGACGCGGAGGCCCTGCAGGACTTCAAGGACAACCTGGCGAAGTTCCCGGCCGGGCCGTTGCGCGAGGCGAACGCGGGCCTGCGCGGCTACCTGGGCGCCCTGGCCACCCGCACCATTCCCCGGCACCTGCTGGGCAAGGCGGACCTGCGGGCCAAGGTCTTCAACCTGGGGGCTCCCGCGCTCACCGTGGACGCGCAGGGCCGGGTGATTCCCATGCCGGGCGGGGAGACGGGCGCGCTGCTCTACGACGGGCCCGTGGGCGTGTGCGGAGCGGCCACCACGCCCGAGTTCGGCTTCGGCTTCAAGGCCTTCCCCTTCGCCCAGGCCGTGCCCCACCGCCTGTCCGTGCGCGTCTATGGCGTGGGCGCGCTGGAGGGCGCGCGCAACGTGTTCAAGCTGTGGCGCGGTCAGCACCCCATGCCCGGCATGCACGACTTCTTCGTCGAGCGCCTGCGCATGGACTTCGACCGCGACGTGCCCTTCCAGATGGGGGGCGACATCATGGGCATCCGCCGCTCGCTGGAGTTCTCCCTCGCCGAGGAGTCCGTGAACCTCGTGGACTGGCGGCAGTTGGGCCGGCTCGTCGCGAGCGCATGACACGCTCCGCTTGACCGCGTCCCGTCCGAGCCTCTAAGGGCGGCGGGACACGACCCCAGCGGAGGCAGCCGCCGTGAGCCATACCTACGAGTACCCGCGTCCGGCGTTGACGGTGGACTGCGTGGTGTTCGGCCTGGACGAGGAGGACTTGAAGGTGCTCCTCATCCGCCGGGACCTGGAGCCCTTCCAGGGCCGGTGGGCCCTGCCGGGCGGCTTCGTGCGCATGGACGAGTCGCTCGAGGACGCCGCGCGCCGCGAACTCCAGGAGGAGGCCGGCATCCGCCCAGGCCTCTTGGAGCAGCTCTATACCTTCGGCGCCCCCGGGAGGGATCCGCGCGACCGGGTGGTGAGCGTGGCCTACTTCGCCCTGGTGAAGCTGTCCGACCACCGCGTCCACGCCGCCACCGACGCGCGCGAGGCCGCCTGGTTTCCCGTCTGGGACATGCCCAAGCTCGCCTTCGACCACGCCGACATCGCCGCCACCGCGCTCCAGCGACTCAAGGGCAAGGTGCGCTACCAGCCCCTGGGCTTCGAGCTGCTTCCCCCCAAGTTCACCCTCACTCAGCTCCAGCGCCTGTACGAGAAGATCCTCGAGCGCGAGCTCGACAAGCGCAACTTCCGCAAGAAGCTGCTCGCCATGGGGCTGCTCGAGGAGCTCGACGAGGTGGAGCAGGACGTCTCCCACCGCGCCGCGCGCCTCTACCGCTTCGACCACAAGAAATACAAACAGTTGGAGAAGGCCGGCTTCAACTTCGAGCTGTGACGCCACTCCTCGTTGACTTCGTGTTTTATCGACACTAACTTGGTGTCCGTCGAACACGGAGTCAGGGGAGGAGCGCCATGTCGCCGTTGCCCTTCGAGCTCGCCGCCGCCACCGTCCAGGGTCGGGAACACGCCCGGGCGGGGCGCAACAACCAGGATGCCTTCTTCACCCGGACCAGCCCCCGGGGCCTCGCCGCCGCCGTCGCGGATGGGTGTGGCAGTGGGCGCCAGAGCGAGCTGGGCGCGCAGCTCGGTGCCCGCCGCGCGGTGGAGGGCGCGCTCGCGCTGCTGGAGGAGGGCCTTGCACCCGGCTCGCCCGGCTTCCTCGCGCGGCTGGAGGCGGACCTGCTGTGTTTCCTGGGAGGGCTCGCCCGGGAACTGGGGCCCTCGGCCGTGGGCGAGGCCCTGCTCTTCACGCTCGTGGGCGCCGTGCTCACGCCGGACGAGGTGCTCGTCTTCTGCGCGGGGGATGGGCTCTGGGCCCTCAATGGCGAGGTCCATCCGATCGGCCCCTTTCCCGGGAACGCGCCGCCCTACCTCGCCTATGGCCTGTTCAAACCAGGCACGGGCTCGCTGTGCTCCCTGGCGCTGAGGCCCACGGCGGAGGTGGACTCGCTGGTGCTCGGCACGGACGGGGCCGCGGACCTGGACGGGCTCGCCGGGGCGTGTGTCCCCGACAGTGACGAACCCGTGGGGCCGCTGTCGCGGTTGTGGACCGAGGACCGGTACTTCTCCCATCCAGACGCGCTGCGCCGCCGCTTGTCGCTGCTCAACCGTGAGTCCGTCCGCGCCGACTTCACCGCCCGGCGCCTCGTGCGCGTGCCGGGCCTGCTCGCCGACGACACCACCCTCGTCATCCTGCGCCGCCAGCGGGAGAGGAACTGACGCCATGGATGTCTATCTGGAAGGGAAGAAGCTCCGGGTGGATCCCTCGCGGGCGCTCGGCAAGGGAGGCGAGGCGGATGTGTTCGACCTGGGGGATGGACGGGTCCTCAAGCTCTTCAAACCTCCCGAGCACCCCGACTACGACGCCCAGCCCGAGCAGCAGGCCGCCGCCCGCGCCCGGCTCGCCGAGCACCAGCACAAGCTGCCCGCGTTCCCCCGGCCGCTGCCCCCGCGCGTGGTATCGCCCCAGACGCTCGCGACGGACCGGCGGGGGAAGGAGGTGCGGGGCTATGCCATGCGCAAGCTGGAGGGCGCCGAGCCCCTGCGCCGCTTTGGAGATCCCGCCTTCCGCCGCGCGGGCGTGCCGTCCTCTCGGGTGGCGGCGATCTTCCGGGACCTGCACCGCACGCTGGGCGCGCTGCATGGCGGGGGCGTGGTGGTGGGGGACTTCAACGACTTGAACATCCTCGTCATGGGTGACGACGCCTGGCTCATCGACGCGGACAGCTTCCAGTTCGGACCCTACCTGTCCACCGTCTTCACCGAGCGGTTCCTGGATCCGCTGCGCCTGGGAGGACAGCAGCAGGGATTGAGCCCCTCGCGCCCGGCGTCCGCGGACAGTGATTGGTATGCCTTCAGCGTGACGCTGATGCAGAGCCTGCTCGGGGTGGGGCCGTATGGAGGCATCCACCGCCCGCGTGCGTCCGGAGCCAAGGCCACGCCGACGGCCCGGGTGCTCCAGCGCCTCACCGTCTTCCATCCGGAGGTGCAGTACCCCAAACCCGCCACGCCCCTCGGCGTGCTTCCGGATGACCTGCTGCACCGGTTGCACCGCGTCTTCGTCGAGGACGAGCGGGGCGCTTTTCCCCTGCCGCTGCTGGATGCGCTGCGCTTCACCGTGTGCGCCTCGTGTGGCGTGGAGCACGCGCGGGCGTCCTGTCCCACGTGCCGGCCGAGCGCGACGCGTGCGGCCACGCCTGTCTCCACCGTGCGCGGCCAGGTGGTAGCTACGCGCTTGTTCACCACGGAGGGCGTCCTTTTGCATGCCTGTGTGGAGGACGGAGCGGCGCGCTGGCTGTTTCACGAGCGGGGAGCGTACCGGCGCGAGGATGGCTCCGTGGTGCTCCAGGGACCGTTGAACCCGGCGTTGCATTGGGCGATTCAGGGCGGAGTCACGCTGGTGGGGCAGGGGGCGGAACTCGCCGTGCTCGCGCCGGGACAACGCCCCGAGCGGCTCGGGGTGGACGCACCGGAGCAACGTCCGGCCTTCGCGACCAACGCGCGTCACCGGTACTGGGCGCAAGGGGGAGCACTGTGGCGGGATGGCGCGTTCGGTCCCGAGCGCCTGGGGGAGGTGCTCGAGGGGCAGACGCGGCTGTTCGTGGGGCCGCGCTTCGGGCTGGGCTTCCACCGGGCGGGAGCGCTGCGCGGCGCGTTCGTCTTCGATGCCGAGCGCCCGGGGCTCAAGGATGGACTGACGTTGCCGTGGCCCTCGGGGAGGCTGGTGGACGCGGAGGCGGTGTTCGACGGGGCGGTGTGCTGGCTGTTCCTCGCGGAGGAGACGGGAGGGCGTACGGTGCACCACTGCGTGGTGCTGGGAGCGGATGGGGTGATGCGGGCGAGCGCGACGGCGGATGCGGGGGATGGCTCGTGGCTGGGAACGCTCCGGGGCAAGTGCGCGGCGGGGGAGGCGCTCTTCGCGGCGACCGACGCGGGACTGGTCCGGGTGGAAGTACGCCAGGGGAGGGTGGAGGTCGTCCGTGAGTTCCCAGACACCGAGCCCTTCGTCGATGCCGACAGCCGTCTGCTCCTCTCGCGTCAGGGGCTCGTGGTCGTGGGCCGCCAGGAGGTGACGGCGCTGCGGATGACGTGATTCATGTGGGATGGATGCAACTGATTGAAGGGGTCTTCAGTGGGATCCCTTCTCTTCTCCCTGGGCGGTGGGGCCCCGGTTCGAGACCGGGTGTATAGAATAACGAGCGAGATGGCGGTGATGCAGTGCAATATGTTGTTGACCCGCGATGCTCATGAGAACTCCCTGGCGCGGCTCGCTCTTCTCCTCCAACCAAGCCTCCGCTTCTTCGCGGGTCTCAAAGGAAGGAATGGCGGCGGGGAGAGCCGCTTGCTGAATCTGCTCAAGGTAGCCTTCGAGTATGGGATGCGGGAAGAGCTGACGGTGATTCATTTCACGGACATGCATGACGATGTGGTATTGGTCTGCAATCAATACGAAAGCGCCGTGCGGAGGTTCGGGGTGCTGCCGTAGCCATGTGTCCGCATCTTCTCGGGTCTTGAAGGATGCCACCGCATAAGGAGGGGCCTCCCTGCGGAATTGAAGGTAGTCCTCGAAAGAGTGGACCGTGCCAGTCTCCGAAATGAACATGAGCGCCGCCGTGGCAACCCTGAAGAGTTCCCTCTCCTCGGGCGACTGAGCACTCCGCTGGGTCCGTCCGAGGAGACCTTGTACTTCGAGGATGAGTTCATGGATGTTCATGGCGACGCCACTGCGCTCTTCATGGGTCAGATCCTCCTGAGGGGGTCATTCTAGCTGCCGTCCGGCCCAGAGTCGGCTCCATTGCTCGCCCTACCCTGTCTCTTGGGACCTCCGGTCGGGAGTCTATCCGGTGTTTCCGACAGGGCACCTGGATCGCTCCAGCGGCACTTCCCCCTCTTCGATTTGACAACGTGTAACTTGGACACTATGTTGGTGTCGTGGTTACACGAAGTCGGGAGGACGCACCATGAAGGCCGTCTCGAAGGTCCAGGAGCTTCCGCTGCCGTCGTTCTACGCGCCCGCCAACGCGGGGATGTTCGCCTACGGCCCCAACGCCTCGCGGCTTCAGTCCGAGGCGGGCGTCTGGCGCGGCACCCATGGTCTCGCTGCCTCCGCCACCGACTCGTTCAACCTGCACCTGCTGCTCATCGACGTGCAGAAGGACTTCTGCTTCCCCGAGGGCTCGCTCTACGTCGCGGGCCGCAGCGGCCGCGGCGCCATCGATGACAACCGCCGCATCGCCGAGTTCATCTACAAGAATCTCGGCGCGCTCACCAACGTCACCACCACGCTCGACACGCACTTCGCCTACCAGATCTTCTTCCCCTCCTTCTGGGTCGACCAGGACGATCAGCCCCTCACCGCCCACCGCGAAATCACCCGCGAGCAGATCGAGCGCGGCCAGGTGCGCCCCAACCCCGCCATGGCCAAGTGGCTCTGCGGCGGCAACTACCCCTGGTTGCTCAAGCAGGTGAAGTACTACTGCGAGGAATTGGAGCGCGCGGGCAAGTACACCCTCTACCTGTGGCCTCCCCACTGCCTGCTCGGCGGTGATGGTCATGCGCTCGCCGGCGTGGTGCAGGAGGCCCGCCTGTTCCACTCGTTCGTCCGCGGCGCCCAGTCCTGGGCCGAGGTCAAGGGCGGCAACCCCTTCACCGAGAACTACTCCGTCCTGCGCCCCGAGGTCCTCACCCGCCACGACGGGCAGCCGCTCGCCCAGCGCAACACCCAGTTCCTCAAGACGCTCCTCACCGCCGACGCCGTCGTCATCGCCGGCCAGGCCGCCAGCCACTGCGTGAAGAGCTCCATCGATGATCTGCTCGGGGAGATCCTCGCCCAGGACGCCGCGCTCGCGCGCAAGGTGTACCTGCTCACCGACTGCATGTCCGCCGTCACCGTCCCCGATGGCAAGGGCGGTCTCGCCGCCGACTTCACCCCCCAGGCCGACGCCGCGCTCCAGCGCTTCGCCGACGCGGGCATGCACCTGGTCAAGTCCACCCAGCCCCTCGCCTCGTGGCCAGATCTGCGCATCGCCTGACTCCCCTCGCCGTCCCTCCGACTCGAAAGGAAAAGGAAACAGCCATGAGCTCTTCTCCCATCTCCCAGCTCCTCGAGGACGCGCACGCCGAGGGCGTCCTCAGCCCCACCTCCCTTCAGGCCCTCACCACCGTGGACCTGGGCGCGCAGATCCAAGCCGGTCTGGGCGTCAGCGTGGACGACGTGCAGTCCAGCGAGGTCGTGCTCGTCACCGTCATGCCGGATGACTCCGGCTCCATGGCGAGCCATGCGCGCACCGTGTGCGAGGGCCACAACCTCGTGCTCGACTCGCTCCTCGCCAGCCAGCAGAAGGACGGCGTCCTCTTCCACACCCGCTACCTCAACGGCTTCGTGCTCAATCCCTTCCGGCCCCTGGAGGACGTGGTGCGCATGCACGACAAGAACTACGACCCCAACCAGGGCACGCCCCTCTATGATCAAGCAGTGGTGCTGCTCGGCACGGTGCTCGCCAAGGCGCAGGAGTTCACCCGCAACGGCGTGGCCGCCCGCACCGTCACCCTGCTCATCACCGACGGCGCCGATGCGCACTCCCAGCGCGCCCGGGCCCGCGAGGTCGCCGCGCTCGTGGAGGATCTCCGCCGCGCCGAGAACCACATCGTCGCGGGCATGGGCATCGACGACGGCAGCACCGACTTCCGCAAGGTCTTCCGGAGCATGGGCATCGAGGACAAGTGGATCCTCACCCCGGGGCAGAGCGCCCAGGACATCCGCAAGGCCTTCCAGGTGTTCAGCCAGTCCGCGGTCCGGGTGAGCCAGGGCGCCGCCACCTTCCATTCCAGCGCCCTGGGTGGTTTCGGGGCGTAGTGCCTCGGGAAGAAGGGGGGAGGAGAGCCGGCGCTCGGTGCTCCGCTCTCCCTCCTTTCGGGGTTTCACCGCCCGCCGCGCGGCACTCGCTTCATTCGAGGTGCATCTTTCCTTGCTGAGAGGTCGCACGGCGCGGGTGGTCTGCACATGAGTCTCAAGCGTGTCATCACGTTCGCGGTCGCCCTGCTCGCGAGCCTGGGTCTGGTTGCCGCTACTTCACTCGTCATCCTGACGACCTATCTGCATCGGGCCACCCTGAGCCTGCAGACAGCCGTGGAGGGCATCCAGAGCACCGAGGACTTCGAGGTGTCCCTGCTCGACCTGCACCAGCGTCTGGGCTCGCGCATACAGCGTGGGGAGGCGGTGACCGTCGACTTCATCGAGGAGGCGAGGCGACAACTGTCCGCCCAGTTGGACAGGACCCGGCGCCAGGTCTTGACGGAGGAGGAGGGGGAGTTGCTCTCCCGCGTGGACACGGCGTATTCCCAGTACCTCGATGCCCAGGCCCTCGCGCTGCAATCCCCTCCCGGGCGGATGAACGCGCAGATCACCCGCCACCTGGAAACCGCCATCGTGGCCATCAACCAGCTCATCTCCCTCAACATCCAGGAGGCGCGCCTGAATGAATCCCAGGCCGATCGCTGGAACCAGATGGCGGATCTGGCGGGGCTGGGCGTCGCCGTGCTCCTGGTGCTGGGCGTGGTCGTCCTGCTGGTGTGGATGCGCCGCGCCGTCTTCCATCCCTTGTTGGGCATCAGCCGGGCCATGCACCGCTTCGGCGACCACGGCGAGCGGACCCGGGCCCCCATGGAGGGGGCCGAGGAATTGCGTGACATGGCGCGCACCTTCAACGAGATGGCCGACTCCCTCCTGAACCAGCGCCAGGCACGGCTCACCTTCCTCGCCGGTGTGGCGCACGATCTGCGCAATCCCCTCTCCGCGCTGAAGATGTCCGCCGCGCTCGTCACCTCGCGGGGCCCCGTGTCCGAGGAGCGGTTGCAGAAGACGATGGCCCTGGTGAGCCGTCAGGTGTCCCGGTTGGACCGGATGGTGGGAGACCTGCTCGACGCCACCCGCATCGAGGCGGGCCACATCGAGCTGAAGCTGGAGGAGCGGGACGCGGGTGAGCTGGCCACCTCCGTGGTGGAGCTGTACCGCTCCAGTGGCACCGCGCACGAACTGCGGTTGCTGTTGCCGGAAGGGCCGCTGCCGCTGCGCTGCGACCCCACGCGCGTGGAGCAGGTGCTCAACAACCTGGTGAGCAACGCGTTGAAGTACTCGCGCGAGGGCAGCGTCGTGGATGTGGAGGTCCGGCGCGAGGGCGAGGAGGTGTGGCTGTCCGTGAAGGATCAGGGCATCGGCATCTCCGCCGAGGAGCAGCGTCATCTCTTCACCCCCTTCCAGCGCACGGGGAGCGCGCGCGAGAAGGCCCCCGGCGTGGGCATTGGCCTGTCCGTGGCGCGGCGCATCGTGGAGGCGCATGGCGGCCGCATCGAGGTGGAGAGCAGTCCGGGTCGGGGTTCCACCTTCCGTGTCCGGCTGCCTCGCTCTCCCAGTGTGCCCGCCTCTCGGGAGGCCCGGCCGGGGCCTTTCGTTCAGGACCCGGTGTTCTCCTAGGTTCCGACCTTCTTGGAGGACGGGAGGTGGGGAGGTTTTTGTACGTCGCCTATCGACGGCGACGGCTTCTTTGCGCGACTGTGCGGGCCCCTTGTCCCTTCACAGGAGTGAAGAAGCACGATGAAGCACATCACCCTCAAGCGTCTGCTGCCGTCCACCCTGGCCCTGTTGGCGTTCACCGGCTGCCCTTCCAATGGTACCGATGGCGAGCCCTGCGATAAGGCCGACTATGCCCAGGCCCACCCGGAGGAGTGTGGTCCCCAGACCCGGCCCCCCGTGTGCGATCAGGCGGCCTATGACCGCGCCAACAACGACTCCGCCGCGGTCACCCAGTCGGATGTCAGCAACGCGCTCTTCGCCATCTCTCCGGAGAACACCCGTCTCGTGTGGAAGGACGCCGAGAAGAGCGCGGTGCGCGTGGTGGTGTGGACCACCTTCCCGGGCTACACGAATGACGCGAATGGGAACTACACGTTCGGCCGCGAGGTGTTCGTCACCGCGGCGCCCCAGGTTCAGGAGCTGTGCAAGGCCTCGACGCTGACGGGCAACGATCGCGCCAATCGCATCAACCAGTACCTGGGTCTGCCCGCCGAGGCGGAGAACAAGCGGCAGATCGTGGAGCTGTGGGTGAAGCCGTCGGATCTGTTCCGTCCCTGCCCGGACGCGGAGATCACCGACACCACGTGTGACCTGACGTACCCCGCGACCGCCACGGACCCCCACAAGAGCTGGCTCAACAACTACTTCGCTGGCAGCCACAACCCCTGGCAGGCGGTGAAGTACCCGTTCACGGGCCTGGGCTACACCTATGACTGGTGCAGTGGGAGCACGTCGCCCGTGGGCGCCAGCGAGTACATCGTCAAGGTGGGCGCGATCGCCCAGGTGATCGGCTACACCACGGCCGAAGCCTACTGCGCGAAGTAGGACGCGTGGGCCCGGGCCCAAGTGTCGGGGAGGCGTCTCGCGCGCGGGGCGCCTCCTGCGGCCAGCGGGCAGGTGGAGTAGACATCGCCCCGTGCCTGCTCCGCTCCGCCGTGCCCTTGGCTCCGCCCTCGTGGCGGCACTGTTGTTTCCCCTGGGTTGCTACACGCCCCTCACCACCGTGAGGGAAGACGAGGCTCGTTTGCGCGCTCCCGACGACACCGTCCGGCCCGCGCCGCGCTGGGGCATCGCCCTGCACGGCGGTGCGGGCATCATCCCCCGCGAATCCCTCACCCCCGAGCGCGAGGCCGCCGTGCGCGCCGCGCTCACCGAGGCGCTCCAGGCGGGCCATGCCGTACTCGCCCGGGGCGGCACCAGCGTGGAGGCCGTCACCTCCGCCATCCGCGTCCTGGAGGACTCGCCCTACTTCAACGCGGGCAAGGGCGCCGTCTTCACCCACGAGGGCAAGAACGAGCTGGATGCGTCCATCATGAACGGGCGCACGCGCGAGGCCGGAGCGGTGGCGGGCCTGCGCCACGTGAAGAATCCCATCTCCCTGGCGCGCATCGTCATGGAGAAGTCCCCCCATGTGATGCTCATTGGCGAGGGCGCCGAGGCGTTCGCGCGCGAGCAGGGCCTCGAGCTCGTGTCCGAGGACTACTTCTACACCGAGGAGCGCTGGCAGTCGTTGCAGCGCGCGCTCGAGGCCGAGAAGAAGCAGCAGCAGGCGCCTCCCGAGCCCGGCCAGCCCCAGGGCCCCTCCACCTACCAGGGCCCGATCGACGGGGACCACAAGTTCGGCACCGTGGGCGCGGTGGCGCTCGACCAGGCGGGGAACCTCGCCGCGGGCACCTCCACGGGGGGCATGACGAACAAGCGCTTCGGCCGGGTGGGGGACTCCCCCATCATCGGCGCGGGGACGTACGCCAGCGAGCGCTGCGCGGTGTCCGGCACCGGCCATGGCGAGTACTTCATCCGCTACAGCGTGGCGCGCGACATCTGCGCCCACGTGGAGTTGTTGGCTCTGCCGCTGAGCGAGTCCGCCAACCACATGGTCATGGAGGTGCTGGTCCAGGCCGGCGGCGAGGGCGGGGTCATCGCCATGGACGCGCGGGGCAACGTGGCCATGCCGTTCAACACCTCGGGCATGTACCGCGGCTACATGGGTCCGGAGGGCGAGCCCTCCGTCGCCATCTTCAAGGAGCCCTGAGCCTCATACCGGAGCGGAGGGTCCCGAGCCCTGGGTGGCCGAGAGCACCCAGCGCTCCAGCTCCGGACGGGGCATCAGCCCGCTGCGGCGCGCCACTTCCCGGCCTCCGGAGAAGAGGACGAAGGTGGGGATGCCCCGGACGCCCAACTGGCTGGCCGCGTGGGGCTCCGCCTCGGTGTTGAGCTTGAGGACGACGAGCCGTCCCGCCTGGGCCCGGCCCACCGCGTCGAAGATGGGCGCGGCGGCACGGCAGGGCCCGCACCAGGGCGCCCACAGGTCGAGCAGGACGGGCACGGGAGAGGACTTCACCGCCCGCCAGAGCGCCTCGCCGTTCACCTCCTGGGGAGTGCCCGACACATCGAGGGAGCGCTGACAGCGGCCGCACGTGGGCTGACCCGGAGGCGCGGGCTGGCGCACGCGGTTGAAGGCACCACACGAGGAGCAGCGGAACATGAGGACCTCCCAGGTTCTTGGCTGAAAGATAGTGCTCCGGAGGCAGGCGGGCGGGGCCGGGCGCCCGCCCCTCGGGCATGCGGAGAGGGGGTGGGCCCTCTACCCGTCGATGTCCAGGTACGTCCGCTTCGCCGCCACCGAGTAGAAACGGGCCTCGGGCAGCACGTACGCGGTGAGGCGCCGGCCGTAGACGCAGCCCGAGTCCAGGCCGATGGCATGGGGATGGCGCTGCACCCCGCGCAGGGCGTCGTGGCCGAAGATGATGAACTCGGGTCCCCGCCACAGGCTCGCCCACGGCACCCCGGCCTCCAGCTTCTTCGAGGGCTCTCCC
Organism: Cystobacter fuscus; assembly: GCF_002305875.1. Classification (NCBI taxonomy): domain Bacteria; kingdom Pseudomonadati; phylum Myxococcota; class Myxococcia; order Myxococcales; family Archangiaceae; genus Cystobacter; species Cystobacter fuscus. The sequence continues at coordinate 530,884 of NZ_CP022098.1, forward strand.
TCCGAGGTGATGCTGCGCAGGTTGATCATCAGCTCCGGATCCTGCTTCTCCAGCGGGACGCCCGGCACCAGGCCCCCGTGCACCACGCGCACGTTGAACTCGGGGAAGGGCAGATGCAGGGGCAGCGACTCCAGGTAGGCCCAGTCCGCCTCCGTGAGGGTGTCCAGCACCTGCTTGTGCTCGGGCTTGAGCTTCTTGTGCTTGGGCATCTGCCCCCTGTGCCAGCGCAGCACGTGCTCGTCGTGGTTGCCGCGCACCGCGAGCATTCCGCGCTCCCTCGCCCGGCGCACCACTCCCGCCGAATCCGGCCCCTTGGCCACGAGGTCTCCCACCAGCACCACCCGGTCTCCCGGACGGTGGCCGCACTCCGCCAGCAGCGCGTCGAGCTCCTCCGCGCACCCGTGCACGTCTCCGATGAAGAGGGTCCGGATCATCCGCGCTCCTTTCCTCCCGGCGCCAGTTCCGCCGCGGGGGGTTGCACCTTCCAGCGCCGGTGCAGCCACAGCCACTGGCCCGGGTTGCGCCGGACGTGTCGCTCCAGCACCGCCGTCACCGCCGCCGTGTGCGCCACGATGGGATCCTGCCCCTCCCGGGCTGGCGGCGCGGGGATGGGCCCCTCCACCTCTATCCGCATGATGCGCCCGCTCGCGTCCCGCACGCCCATCACCACGAACACCGGCGCCCCGGTGCGTTGGGCCACCACCGCCAGCGCCGGCGTGGTGGACGCCAGCCGCCCGAAGAAGGGGACGAACACCGCCGCCTTCGCCGGCAGCGCTTGATCCAACAGCATCAACACCGACTCGCCCATCCCCACCGCCTCCTGCGCCTGGGCGATGGCGCCCTTGGGGTAGATGAGGCCCGCGCCCGCGGCCACCCGGTTGTCCACGATGCGCATGTTGAGTGCCCCCTTCAACGGGCGCACCAGCGCGTTCAAGGGGACGCCCCACTGGACGAGCAGCTTTCCCGCCCGCTCCCAGTTGCCGAAGTGTGCCGTTACCAACAGCGCGCCCCGGCCCGTCGCCACGTGGGCCTTGAGCGCTTCCCAGTCTCCGCCGGGCGCCTCGGAGGCGACCCAGGACAGGTCCACGTGATCCCTCGTGTCGATGGACTCGATGACCACGCGCGCCATGGTGATGTAGGCCCCGAGCGCGATGCTCCGCCGCTCCGCCTCGCTCTTCTCGGGGAACGCGTGCGCGAGGTTCTCCAGCGCTACCCGGCGGCGGATGCCCAGGGTGAACGCCAGCCAGCCCACGAAACGGGCGAGACCATCGCGTACCGAGGCGGGCAGGGCGCTCAGCACATCCATCACCCGGTTGGCGAGCCAGCCCACCATGGGTGAGGGGCGCTCACCCATCACCTGCGAGAGACGAGGCGGGGGCGGAACGCGGGTGACACTCGAAGCGGGGGAGAGGGAGCTGGACACGTTGGCACTCCACCTGGAAGGAGGTGCCCGAGGCAAGGGGCGCTTCCGCCGTGTCGCTACACCGTCCAGGCGTCTTGGGCTAGATCCGCGCGCATGCTCAGAACCTTTCGATGCGCGGCGCTCGTCCTGTCGGCCGCCTTGACGGCGTGCGCCACCCGTCCCGCGGTGTCCGCTGCACCCGCCTCCCCCTCCGAGCCCGTGCATGCTCCCACCCTGGCGTCCCCGCGTTCCCCTCCGGTGTCGCCCACCCTGCGCCTGCCCACGGGCGTGCGGCCCACGGGGTACTCGGCCGAGCTGACCGTGGACCCCACCCAGCCCACCTTCCAGGGGGTGCTCGACATCGACCTGGACGTGAAGGAGGCCACGGAGACGGTGTGGCTGCTGGGCCATGAGCTCACGGTGAAGGAGGCGGCCCTGACGGTGGGGGGCGTGCCGGTGGCGGTGTCCCAGGTGAAGGGCACGGGGGACTTCCTCGGCTTCCAGCCCGAGGCGGCGCTCGGGCCCGGTGCCGCGCACCTGCGCCTCGTCTACGAGGGCGTGCTGTCCGAGCGCGAGATGAGCGGGGCCTTCCGCGCGCTCGAGGCGGGTGACTGGTATGCCTTCACCCATTTCGAGCCGCTCGGGGCGCGGCGGGTCTTCCCGTGCTTCGACGAGCCGGGATTCAAGGTGCCCTGGCAGCTCACCTTCCACGTGCCCGCGGGCCTGACGGTGGTCACCAACACGCCCTTGGTGAGCCAGGAGCCGGGCAGCGCGGGAGGCACCACCTGGCGCTTCGCCCGGACGCAGCCGCTGCCCAGCTATCTCGTCGCCTTCGGGGTGGGCCGCTTCGACTTCCTGGAGGCCCCGGCCTCGGGGGAGAAGGCCGTGCGCACGCGCATCGTCACGACCCGGGGCCGTGCCGCGGAGGGCGCCCATGCCGCCCGCGTGACGCCCGGACTGCTCGCCTACCTGGAGCGCTACTTCGGCGTGCCCTATCCCTACGAGAAGCTGGACGTGCTCGCCGTGCCCATGCTCCAGGGGGCCATGGAGCACCCGGGCCTGGTGACGTTCAACTCGGAGCTGATACTGGCCCGGGAGGAGGAGGACTCCGTGGAGCGCCAGCGCTCCTTCTACGAAACGCAGGCGCACGAGCTGGCGCACCAGTGGTTCGGCAACCTCGTCACCATGCAGTGGTGGGATGACCTGTGGCTCAACGAGGCCTTCGCCTCCTGGGCCGAGAGCCGCGCCGTCGCGGACACCCAGCCCTCGTGGGACGAGCCCCTGACGCGGGTGAGCGCCCGCTCGCGCAGTTTGCACGCGGACAGCCTGCTGTCCGCGCGCCGCATCCGCCAGCCCATCCAGGACGAGGACGACATCTTCAACGCCTTCGATGGCATCACCTACGGCAAGGGCGCGGCGGTGTTGTACATGACGGAGCAGTGGCTGGGCCCGGACGTCTTCCAGCGCGGGGTGCGCCGCCACCTGCGCGCGCACGAGCATGGCAGCGCCACCGCGAGCGACTTCATCGCCGCCCTGTCGGCGGAGGCGCAGCGGGACGTGTCGGGGGTGTTGGACTCCTTCCTGGAGCAGGGCGGCGCGCCGCTCATCACCGCCCGGCTGGATTGCTCGGCCCGGGTGCCCGAGGTGGAGCTCTCCCAGCGCCGCTTCCTGCCCCTGGGCTCCGCGGGCGGCACGGTGCAGCGTTGGAAGGTGCCGGTGTGCGTGCGCCATGGCACGGGGGCCCGGGCGGGACGCGCCTGTACGCTCCTGGAGACCGAGACGGCCCGTCTGCCGCTGCCCGAGGCCCGGGGCTGTCCCGCCTGGCTCCAGCCCAACGCGGATGGCGCGGGCTACTACCGCACCGCCGTGGACGCGCGGATGCTCAGCCGGCTGCTCTCCACCGACAGCCGCCATCTCTCGCGCGCCGAGCGCGTGGCCCTGCTCGGGGACGTGCGGGCCCTGGCGGGCACTGGCGCGATGCCCGCCGCGGACGCGCTCGGCCTGCTGCCGGGGCTGGCCGGGCAGAAGGACCTGCGGGTGTTCCAGTCCTCGCTGGAGCTGTTGGAGCTGATGAATCCCTCCCTGCTGTCCGAGCCGCGCCAGGCCGACCGCCAGCGCTTCCTGCGCGACACCTATGGCGTGCGGGCCCGGGCGCTCGGTTTCGCGCCGCGCGCCAACGAGGACGTGGACACGCGGCTGCTGCGGCCCCTGCTGTTGGAACTCGCCGGGACGCAGGGCGGGGAGCCGCGGCTCACGGCGGAGGCCCGGCGCCTGACGGAGCGGTGGCTCGGGGGGGACATCCGGGCGATCGACGCCGAGCTGGTGGAGTCCACGCTGGCCACCGCCGCCGCCTGGGGAGACGCGGCCCTGCACGCGAGGATGATGACGGCGCTGGGCGCGGCGACGGAGCGCAAGCGGCGGGAGGAGCTCCTCGGCGCGCTGAGCGACTTCCACCAGGCGGACCTGGTCCAACGGAACCTGGCGTTGCTGTTGGATCCGGCCGTGGATCTGCGCGAGGCGTGGCGGTTGTTGTTCGGCGCGGCCAACGACGTGCGCTCGCGGGACGTGGCCTACGACTTCGTGTCGAAGAACTACGACGTGCTCGCCGCGCGGATGCCGGATGATCAGGTGGCGTACCTCGCGTCGGTCGCCTCGTCCTACTGCGATCCCGTGCACCGCCAGGAAGCCGCCGCCTTCTTCACCGAGCGTATGGCGCGTGCCGTCGGCGGCCCCCGCTCCCTCGCCTTGGTGCTGGAGTCCATCGATCTGTGTATCGCCTTCAAGGCAGCCCAGGGCCCGGGCATCGAGTCCTTCCTCGCCGCGCCCCGGCGCGCGCGCTAGGAATCCACACGACGGCTCCCGCGTGGGGGCGTAACGAAGAGGGGTGGAGGAACGCATGTACATCAACCGGCTGCACGTGAAGAACCTGAAGCGCATGCGGAACCTCGCCCTCGACTTCACGCACGAGGGCAGGCCCCGGATGTGGACCGTGCTCGTCGCGGAAAACGGGGCGTGCAAGACGACGCTGCTCCAGGCGATCGCCCTGGTGGCGAGTGGTTCCGATCGTGCCAATCAACTGGCGGATGTGCCCTCGCTGCCGGACTTGAGGCGGTCGGCCGAGGAGTCCGTGCGGCTTCGCGCTGACTTCGAATTTGGAAACAGATTGGAGAAGTGGCGCGTTTTTCCCGAGACCTCCAAGATCTCCTTCAAGGATCAGCGCTCTCCGGGTCTGCGAAGTTCCCTGGACATCGAGCCTCGACAGTCGACCTTCCGGGGAACGTCCTTGTTCGCATCCGTCAATGCGCTCGCGTCCTCTGATGACAACCATCTCCCCTCTGATTCCAACGTGATGGTGGCTCGCCTCAAGAGGTTGTTGTCGGAAATCAAGGACGAGGAGGATGAAGGTACACCTTTCAGTTGGAAGCTCGAGGGGGAGGACGGGCGTTCCGATGCCGCCCTGTTGTCCTGGTTGGGCGGCTATGCACTCGCTCTTCAAAACCCCATCGCGGAAGCCCGAGCGAAGTCCCTTCCGGGCTGGTTCGTTGCTGGCTACGGCACGCAGCGTCAGCTCCCGGTACCGCTCAGCGCGTCCGAGCTGAAGGATCGCGTGCTCAACCGGCTCGAGCCGCTCTTCGGCAAGGCACCCCTCGTCGGTACGGGGTTCGCCAACCAGTTCGCCGACACGCCTCGCTTCGAGCCCTTCATCCAGGCGCTCAAGAAGGTGTTCGTCGACAACCATCTCCTGCCCCATGTCGACGCCGTCGAATTGCGCGGCCGGGGCGGAGTGATGCAGCCGGGAGATCTGGTCCGCTCCCATAGCTTCGAGTTCGCGTTCTCCGGTCAGAAGACGAAGATCCCCGCCACCTGGCTCTCGCAGGGCTACCAGTCGACCATCGCGTGGATCGCCGATCTCATCGGGCAGATGTATCTCGACGTCGGTGAGGCCATTGCCCTGGAGGACATGGAGGGCATGGTGCTCATCGACGAACTCGATCTCCACCTCCATCCCACGTGGCAGGTGCGGCTCGTGCCGGTGCTCAAGCGCGTGTTTCCGCGCATGCAGTTCATCGTGACGACCCACTCGCCCATGCTCCTGCCCGCGCTCGAACGGCACGAGATCGTCATGCTCCGCCTGGACGAGCACGGCGACGTCGTGGCCGAGGCGCCTCCCGCCCTGCCCAAGTTGATGACGGGCGGTGAGATCTACTCGAGCTTCTTCAACATCCAGAAGCTCTACCAGAGCGATCTCAGGAAGGCTCTGCGGCGCTACACCCACCTCTCGAGCGATCCGACGCGCACGGATGAGGAGGACGTGGAGATGGTTCGCTTGCAGAAGAAGCTCACCGGAGCCGGCCTCGACCTGGGACTGCCACCCGTGCCGAGGGACAGGACGTGAGCTGACGAAGGGCCGCTCGCTCCGCGGTCTGTCGCGCCGCGTCGTGCTCCATCACCCTCCGGTGCGATCCCGTCCACCACGCGACAGGACCCTTCAGCATATTTCCGTTGGAGAACACCCTATCGGTTAAATTCCAGAAAAGCTTGACCAAATGGCAATTGACCCATTAGCCTCACTAACGGGGGAACCCTTCCAGGAGGTGGAGATGGGGCACATGAAGGATGAGGACTTGAGGGAGCTGTCCGTGTCCGAGTCGCCTTTCAAGCGAGGCGCTCAGGATGAAGCGCCTCGGCCCAACGTGACACGCACACCTCCGGGGGTCTGGCCGCAGGTGTCGCAGGCGGACCTGGGAAGGGCGATGCGGCGGCTGAGGGGCTCCACCGAACATGTCCGGGAACCCGAGCCGCGGGTGCGGCTGGTGGGCAAGACGGGCTGAGGTCCTCCTCAGGAGGCGGCGCGCTCGGGCTCGTCGAGGCCGAAGTGCTCCAGCGTGGTTTCGTTGGCGGGCAGCACCACGCGGAAGGTGCTGCCCTGGTTGGGATGGCTTTCCACGGAGATGCGCCCGCCCTGCGCGGTGACGATGCCGTGGCAGATGGACAGCCCCAGTCCGGTGCCCACGCCCGCGGGCTTGGTGGTGAAGAAGGGATCGAAGAGGCGGGTGAGGTGCTCCGGGGGGATGCCCACGCCCGTGTCCTGGATCTCCACCGTCACCTGGCCCTCCTCGTACCGGGTGGTGACGCGGATCTCGTTGCGGTGGGCATTGCCGTGGGGAATGGCCTGCGCGGCGTTGACGAGCAGGTGGAGGAAGAGCTGTCCGAGCCGCGAGTCGTTGGCGAACACGCGTGGCACCGTCCCGTAGTTCTTCACCAGCCGGGCGCGGTGGCGGATCTCACTCCGGGCCATGTTCGCGCACGAGTCGAGCACGGTGTGGATGTCCACGGGGCTGCGCAAGTCATTGCCGCCGCGCGAGAACGTCTTCAGGTCGCGCACGATGTCGCGCACGCGGTTGCCGCCGTCGATGGCCTCGTGCAGCGCCTGCTGGATTTCCTGGCCCTGTTCTCCGGACAGCTCGGGCACGTGCTCGGCCATGCCGCGCAGCTCGGTGTCCACGAAGTGCAGGTTGCTGAGCAGGTAGGCCAGGGGGTTGTTGATTTCATGGGCCACGCCCGCGGCGAGCGTGCCCAGGGACACCATGCGCTCGGTGGCGAGGATGTGCTCCTGCACCTGGCGGCGCTCGGTGACGTCGCGGGTGATGCAGGCCACGGTGGACAGGCCCTCGAAGAGCAGCGAGACGGTCATCACCTCGCCCACCGCCTGGCGGCCATCGGGGCGACGGAAGCGCGCCTCGCGGGGCAGCCCCGCCTGGCTCGTCACCGTGAGGGCGGTCTGCTCGCCGGGCAGCACCAGCTCCGACACCGGCAAGCCTCGCAGGGACTCGGGGCTCGCATGGCCCAGCAGCGTGGCGGCGGCGCGGTTGGCGAACAGCAGGGTGCCGGCGCGGTGCAGGAAGATGGCATCCGGCGAGTGCTCGATGAGGGTGCGGAAGCCCTCCTCCATGCGCCGGCGGGTGGACTCCGCGCGCATGCGCTCGCGGATGTCCACGAACGTCACCACCGAGCCCACGCGCTCGCCCCCGCGCGTCACCGGGTGGGACCAGTACTCCACGGGCACCTCGCCGTCGCGTGGGTGCGGCAGCACCTCGTCGTCGCCATGGAGGGCGCCCTCCTCGCGGAAGGACTCGCACACGCGGCAATCGCCGGACAGCTCGCGGCCGGGGTGGATGATGGAGTGCAGCGAGCGGCCCAGGAGCGCATCCGCGTGCTCATGGCCCGACAGGCGCAGGGCGGCGCGGTTGCAGAAGGTGCAGCGGCCCTCGAGGTCCAGGCCGAAGAGGGCCTCGGCGGTGGAGTCGAGCAGGGAGCGGATTCGCTCCTGGCTCTCCTGGAGCTGGCGGTTGCCCCGGTCGATCTGCTCGGCCATGAAGTCGAAGGCCCGGCCGAGCAGGCCCACCTCGTCCACGCCCCGGAGGTTGGCGCGCGCGTGCAGCTCACCCCGGGCGAGCCGGTGCGCGGTGGCGGTCAGCCGCTGCATGCGCCGGCCGAGCACCAGGTGCACGACGAGGCTGACCAGACACACCAGCAGCGCGACCACCAGACAGGAGCGCGCCGCCCACCGCTCGGCCTCCACCTGGCGCGCGTGCTTCTGGGCCGTCAGGTCCTGCCGCAGCAGCAGGATGCCCACCGGCCCACCCGGACGGAGGGTGACGGGGTAGTAGCCCACCACCTGCCGCCGGTCCTCGCTGATGCGCACGTCGCCGACCCCGCGCTCGCGCACGGTGGCGACGCGCTGGGCATGCTCGGCCGGTTCGAGCTGGGGCCAGACGTCCCGCGGGGACAGTCCGATGTTCTTGGGTCGGATGGAGGCCAGCACCCGCTGCTGCTCGTCGAGGAGCAGGCCCTGCAGCAGCGTGGCGTTGGCGCTCAGGGTGGAGAGCTCCTTGCGCGCCGCGTCGACCTGGCCGTTGTGCAGCAGGTACTCGAGCATGCTGTTCAGGTGCGTCATCCGCAGGGTCATCTCCGCGACGGCCTGTTTCTCCGTCTGCAGGTCGCCCTGGGCCACGTCCGCCTCGAAGGTGTAGAGGAAGAAACACAACGCGGCGACGAGGATGATGAGTGGGATGAACCAGCGCACCGCCAGGAAGCGGTGCCAGAAGGCGGGGGGCCTTCGCAGGGGGCTCATGGGCGCACCCGCCGGGCCAGGACGTTCGAGGGCCCGTCCGGCACGCGCGTGCACGCGGACAACAGCAACAGCATGGCAGCCGCCAATCCAACGCTTTGCATGTCATCTCCCCCGTACTCGCCTTCCTCCGGGGAAGGTCGGCGCTCAAGGGCTCATCATAGTTGCAGGATAAACACCGAAAAAGCAGGTCATCCAGCAGGTACTCCCTCGACGCCGTGAATCCAACAGAATCCCAGTGAAGGTGAATGCATTTCCCCGCCTGGATGAGCGGTGGGGTGGAAATTTATTTCTTCTTGGACAGAAAGGCGTTGAAGGCCTCGCGGGCCTCGGCCGATGCGAGCCGTTGCATGAAGAGGGCGCCCTCGCGCGAGAGGGTTTCGTCCACGGCGGCGCGCAGGGGCTCGCGCAGCAGCTTCTTGGTGAGGCGCACGGACTCCACGGGCCGGGAGGCGAGCGCGGCGGCGCGTGCTTTCACCAGCGCCTCGAGCTCCGCGTCGGGCACCACCCGGTTGACGAGCCCCGCGCGCAGGGCGGTGGCGGCGTCGAAGGGCTCGCCGAACATGAGCAGCTCGGAGGCGAGCGCCATGCCGGCCAGGCGGGGCAACAGCAGACTGGAGGCGCCCTCGGGGCTCAGGCCCAGGTTGACGAAGGGCATGCTGAAGACGGCGCGCTCGCTGGCGGCCACGTAGTCACAGTGCAAGAGCAGCGTGGTGCCGATGCCCACCGCCACGCCCTCCACGCGCGCCACGATGGGCCGGGTGAAGTGGGCGAGCGTGTGCAGGAAACGGAACACGGGGGAGTCCTCGCCCGTGGGCGGATTCTCCAGGAAGTCCTTGAGATCGTTACCCGCGGTGAAGGTCCCGCCCGCGCCGACGAGCACCACGACGCGCACGGCGTCATTCGTGTCCGCGTCGCGCAGCGCCTGGGCCGCGAGCGAGTACATCTCCGCGGTGAAGGCGTTCTTCTTCTGCGGCCGGTTGAAGGTGAGGGTGAGGACTCCGGCTTCCAGGTGGCTGAGCAGCGTGTCGGACATGGCCGGGCACCTTAACCCGGCGGCCGTGAGGTGGGGCGCGACTCGCACCCCGGGTGCGCATCGGGCTCAGCGCCGCTCGGACGTGACGCGGCAGATGGCGTCGGCGAGCAGCGGGGCGAGTCCCACCACCGAGTGCTCGAAGGGGAGCGTGCGCTGGAGGGGCACACTGTCCGTGGAGATGAGGCGGCGGATGGGCACCTGGCCCAGCCGCTCCACCGCGGGGCCCACCAGCAGCGCGTGGGTGGCCACCACGGTGATGTCCTCGGCGCAGCCCTCCTTGAGCACCGTCTCCGCCGTGGCGGCGATGGTGCCCGCGGTGGAGATCATGTCGTCGACGATGATGGGCCGCAGGCCGCGCACCTCGCCCACGAGCCCCCGGACACTCACCTCGGAGCCGCTCATGCGGCGCTTGTGCACGATGGCCAGGGGCAGCCCGAGCTGGCGCGCGTAGCGCTCGGCGAGCTTCACCGCGCCCAGGTCCGGCGACACCACCACCGCGCCGTCTCCCGCGTGGGGCCGCGCGGCCTCGGCCAACAGGTGGCTGGCGTCCAGGTGCTCCAGCGGCATGCCGAAGCAGCCCTCCAGCGCCGGGGTGTGCAGGTGCACCGCCAGCAGGCGCTCGAAGCGGCCGCGCTCGAGCAGGTCCGCCACCAGCTTGCCGCCGAGCGCCTCCCCCGGCTTGCCGCGCCGGTCCTGCCGCGCGTAGCCGAAGTAGGGCACCACCGCCATGAGCCGCGCCGCGCCCGCGCGCCAGCACGCGTCCGCCATCAGGAGCAGCTCCATGAGGTGCTCGCCCACCGGCGGCGCCGTGGGTTGGATGAGGCACACGTTGCGGCCGCGCACGTCCTCCTGGACCTCCACGTACAGCTCGCCATCCGGGAAGCGCTCCAGGTGGCAGCGGCCCAGGGGCCGCCCGAGCGTGCGGGCGAGGTTCTCACCCAGTGCGCGGTTGGCGGTGCCACTGAAGACGGTCAGTTCCATGGGGCGGCATCATCTCTCAATCGCCCGGGCTCGGGGTAGACTGCGCGGCCCATGCCCGTATCCGCCCCGCCGCCCCCGTGTTTCGTCTGGCTCGATCTGGAGATGACCGGACTGGATCCCGACGACTCCGCCATCATCGAGATTGGTGTCATCATCACCGGCCCGGATCTGGTGCCCCGGGCGGAGATGGAGCGCGTCATCTGGCAGCCCGAGGAGGTGCTCGCGCGCATGGAGCCCATCGTCCGGGAGATGCACACGCGCAATGGCCTGGCCAAGCGGGTGCGCGAGTCGCAGACGTCCCTGCGTGTGGCGGAGAAGGAGATCACCGCCCTGGTGTCGCAGCACTGCGACGTGGGCGAGGGCATCCTCTGCGGCAACTCCATCCACACCGACCGGCGCTTCCTGGTGAAGTACATGCCGATGCTCGACCGCTACCTGCACTACCGCCAGGTGGACGTGTCGAGCCTCAAGGTGCTGGCGAGCGCGTGGTACCCGGACAAGGTGGCCCAGCGCAAGGCGCCCTCGGGACACACGGCGCTGGCGGACCTGCGCTCGAGCATCGCCGAGCTCACGCACTACCGCACCCACCTGTTCGTGCCCCCCGCGACGCCACCGGGCGGCAACACCTGAGACAGGGGGGGGGGCGCGCCCGGCGCCCCGCTCGCGCGTCACGCCTTCTTGTTCAGCTCCGCGGTGACGGTGTCCAGCAGATCGTCCAGCTCGAAGGGCTTGGCGAGGAAGCGGCTGCCCTGCAGCTCCGCCTTCGTCACCCGCCCGGCGCTCATCACCACCACGGGGATGGTGCGCAGGGAGGGGTCCTCCTTGAGCCGGCGCAGCATCTCCTGGCCGTCCATCACCGGCATCATCAAGTCCAACAGGATGAGGTCCGGCCGGTCGCGGCCCACCTGCTGCAGCCCCTCGGCGCCATTGGCGGCGGTGGAGACCTCGTAGCCTTCCACGGACAGGATGTCGGTGAGGGCCTCGAGGATGGCCACTTCGTCGTCCACGATGAGCAGCTTGCTCATGGGCGGCCTCCGCGCTTGAGGGGCCGCCGGGGCGCGGCCCTGCTCCGGGTGGAGGGGCGCTTGGCGGCCCGCGGCCGGTGCCGGCCCTGGAGGATGTTCTCGGCGCTCTCGGAGCTGTCCGCCACGTCGATACCCCGCGAGGAGAGGGAGAACTCACGCGACGTGGACTCGTAGGGGCTCTCGCTCATCTTGAAGATGGAGAGCATCCGGTACAGCCGCGAGCGCAGCTCCACATAGCGGAGGAAGACGATGTTGTCGATGAGTGCTTCCAATCCCTGAAAGGGCCCTTCCTCGCGCGGCCCGAAGAGCATGGGCGTGCGCTGGAGCATCAGCGGGGTGACGCCGCGCGCGCGCAGCGCGTTGAGCAGCGAGGTGACGAAGCCGAGCGTGCGCCGCGGGTCCATCGTATGCAGGAGCAGCTCCAGGCCATCCAGCACGAGCCGGCGCGCCTGGTGGTGCTCCACGAGCGCGAGCAGCTCGTGCGCCCGGGCATCCGGCAGACACTCCACCGGGGTGCGCGTCTCCACCACCAGCCCGCCCGCCGCCAGCGCCGGGGCCAGCTTCAGGCCCACCCCCTGGGCCTTGGCGAGCAGCCGGTCGCGCGTCTCCCCGAAGCCGAAATACAGGCTCTTCTCTCCTCGCCGCACCCCCTCCGCCAGGAAGTGCAGCCCCAGGAGCGTCCTGCCACTGCCGGACGCCCCGGACAGCAGCGTGGTGGAGTACTCCGGCACGCCGCCCAGGAGCATCTTGTCCAGGCTCGGCACCCCGAAGCCCAGCCGCCGCGCGGGGGCCGCTGGCTCCTCGCGCGGGGGCGGCACGAACGCCTCCAGGCGCGGGTACACCACGAGCCCCTCGTCGTTGATCTCGAAGACGTGCCGGCCGGTGATCTGGGGCTCGCCGCGCAGCTTCGTCACCTCCAGCGTGCGCACGGAGCGCAGGCCCTCCAGGTGCATCTCCAGCACGAGCACCCCATCCACCATGGCGAATTGCGGGTCCGCCGCGTTCTCCTGGCGGTTGGTGAGCACCAGCGTGGTGCAGCCGGCCATCGCGTTGTGCACCCCCAGGGCATGGAGGAACTCGCGGAAGACGAGCACCGAGCCGGCGCTCTCCTGTGCCGCCAGCAGTCCATCCACCACCAGCACCGTCGCCTGGTGCTCGCGCACCGCGCGGTAGAGCAGCCGCGACAGCCCCTCGAGCCCCTCGGTCTTGAGCGTGGCGTAGGCGCTCACGTAGTGCAGCGACTGGCCAATCACCTCGCGTCGGAAGAAGCGCATGCCGCGCAGGTGCGTCATCATCCGCTCGTGGGACTCGGAGAGCATGGTGATGAACACGGCGCGCCCGCCGCCGGCCACGTGCGAGAAACACAGCTGGTTGCCCAGCACGGTCTTCCCCGTCCCCGGGGCTCCCGAGACCATGTAGGTTCCCCCGTGGACCCAGCCGCCGTTGAGCAGCGCGTCCAGTCCGGACGAACCGGTCACTACCCGGCGCACGGGCTCCTCGGTTGGCTCGATGTCACTCACGCTGCGTGCTCCTCTCGCCCGCCCCACACTACTGGGTCAAGATGTACTCAGACGTGCTTTCCACCACGAATGTCCGAAGGTGCCCGAACCCCCCCGGGTTCGTGGAGTTCTGGACACTCCTGGGGGGTTGCGGGCTAATGCCGCGCGGCGCCGGGGGCTCCCGGCCCGTCGCACCCAAAGCCGAGAGGACTCACGCCGTGGGGATTGTCCGCATCCTGGGAATCATGCTCCTTGTCGCTGGCACCGTGTTCCTGGTGACCGCTTGGCGCGCCACCGACTCCCTGGTGGAGCGCGCCGCGCAGAAGCTCACCGGGCGCTACACCGATGAAACCCAGCGCGACCTGGCCATCGGTGGCGCGGGGGTGGTGGGCGGCGTGTTGCTCCTCGCGCTGGGAGGAGGCAAGCGCCGCCGCTAGCCCGTGCTCAGCGCGAGAGCACCTGCTGGATGGCCCGGCGCAGGTTGGGCTGGGGGCCGATGTTCTTGGAGGAGGGCGCCTGGGGCGTGCCGGTGGCGCGCAGCAGCGCGCGCATCTCGCGGGGAGGCACGGGGCCCTTGCCCGCGGCGAACGCGGCGCCCTGGATGGCGGCCACCGCTCCGGCCACGATGGGGGCCGCGCTCGAGGTGCCATTGAAGGAGTCCGTGTAGCCCCGGTTCTCGCCCAGGGCGCTCAGGTCGCCGAAGCCCAGGGTGACGACCTTCTCGCCCCAGCTGTGCACGTCCACGCGCGAGCCGTGGTTGGTCCAGCACATGGGGACGCGGCTGGTGGCGGAGCTGGCGCCCACGAGGATGGCGCCCGAGTCGCGCACCGCCCGGTTGAAGGCGCCATGGTAGGCGGGATCATCCAGGTCCGCGCCGCCATTGCCGGCCGCCTCCACCACGTGGACGCCGTGGGCGGTGGCCTGCGCGATGGCGTCGAAGTTGGCCCGCCAGTACTCCAGGGGCACGTAGTTGCACTGGCTGAGGTTGCAGGCGCAGCCCTTCAGGGTCTTGGGGCCCGGGGCTTGCAGCTCCACCAGCACCACGCCGCCCCGGCCCGCGGCGCGCGCCGCGTGCTGGATGGCGCCCGCCATGCTCTGGGTGGCGATGCCCTGGCGTCCCGCCCAGGCCCTGTTCGCGATGCCGGTGATGCCATAGCCGTTGTCCTGGCCCACCATCACTCCCATCACCGCGGTGCCGTGGTCTCGCCACTCCACGCTCTGGAACTGCTCGCCTCCCCGGTAGAAGAAGGCCGGCAGGTCCTCGTGCAGGTTGTTCCAGGCGCCCTCCACGTCGACGAGCCGCACGCCCTGGCCCCGGCCGCCGGGCACCGACCAGGCGTAGCGCGCGTCGATGCCGCCGGGCGCCGCGTCCAGGTAGCCCTGCTTCAGCTCATAGCTCGCGGTGACGTTGCCGCGGGCGTCCCACGCCGACACACTGGCCGTCCACGACACGGGCTCGGCGTAGGCGATCTCTACGCTGTCCAGCGCGTTGAGCTGCATGACCAGCTCGTTCACGTCGGCCGCCTGCATGCCGGGCTCCAGCGGCAGCTCGTAGTACAGGTCCAGGTCCGCCATCTCCTTGCCACTGAGCTCCTCGGCGAGGTGCTTGCGCGTGGCCAGGGTGGACTCGGGCTCGCGGAACAGCCGCTCGGGCCGGCGCCCGCGGGCCACGTTCTGCACCATGCGCTGCAGCTCGGAGACGTCCGTGTTCAGCCGCACGTCGGTGATGTGGTAGCGCTGCATGCGGCCGCGCTCGTCCGCGTCGCGCTCCTCGCTGAGGATCTGCATCACCCCGCCGCGCAGGCGCACCCGCGTCCCCTCGTGGAACTTCACGACCAGGCGCTGGACCGGCGTCTCCTCGTCCAACTCGGGCGTGGTGGGCTTCACCGTGGACAGCCGCGGCTCCAGAACCTTGGCGGCCTCCGCACAGGGCGCTACCAGCAGACTCAGGCCGAGCAGCACCGTGGGCGTTACGTGGAACTTGAGGAAAGAGGCCTTCATCCGTCCTGACTCCGGTGTGAGGTGAGGAGACATGACCGTGACCTCGGAGGCGGGGACGCGGGCCCGAGGGCCCGAACCTCCCCCCGGGGTCACGTGGGCGGCCCGCTTCAATGCTTGTCCTGAATGGGCCTCCCACAACACATGCATTCGCGGTGGAAGGTATTAGCAGATATTTTCACTCTGGGAAATATGTCGGCCAAGTCAAGATTTCCCAAATTCGCGATGTGTTCCTTTTCTCATTGCGTGAAGAGGAACTCATCCAACTCGGACTCCTCGGCCGGGTCGTGCGAGACCGGGTCGGAGCCGTGGATGGAGTGGCCGGGCGGGGGGCCGTCGTCCAGGCACTGCACGACGCGGGGCGGCGCGCCCACGCCATCCCGGTCCGGGTAGAGGACGCGCCAGACGAAGCGGGTGGGGTCGGCGTCGTCGCAATCGTTGCCGGAGGCCGCGGGAGTGTAGGGAGGGGGGAGGGGGAGGGCGGCCGCGCAGACCTGGCCGGTGGAGGGCTGGGTGTGGTCGTCACCATCCGCGTCGCGGAACCTGGGGGTGAAGGTGCGCCAGCGCGAGGCGTCATCGGGCGCGGACTCTACAGTCCAAGGCCCAACGCTACGGCGAGCAATCCACCCAGGATCAGATACAGGGGGATGTTGCAGGCGAGCGTGATGCGGTTGATGCGCCGGAAGCGGGCCTGCTCCTCGTCGGCGAACCAGATGCCCTCCTCGCCCAGGGTGCGTCCCTCCACGGCCTGGAAGAAGAGCGCGGCGTAGATCACCTCGATGACGAGACTCACCGCGACGAGCGCGACGAGGCACACCGCCCAGGTGTCCAGGGGCGAGGGCGGCCCGGGGGGAGACATCAAGTGGGCGCCGAGGCCGCCGAGCACGAGGACGAGGCTCAGCACGTCATGGGCGATGCCATAGGGGGGCCGCCAGTTGTGGCGGACGTAGAGCATGTACAGCTCCACGAGGCCGCGCAGCCACATGAAGGCGCCGAAGCCACCGAGCACGAGCCGCAGCCGCGGGGGCACCCCCGGGTCGAGCGCCGCGAGCGGACAGATGAAGAACCAGAGGAAGATGGCGTAGAGCAGCCACGCCATCTTGGGCGGGGAGATGCGGCCGCCCTTGGCCGCGCGCACGTTCTGCCGGCGCCAGAAGAGGACACCGAGTCCCCCGCATAGGCTCAACAGCAGGAGGATGAGGACACGGGTGACGGGGGCGAGCATGTCGTTCTCGCACGGTAGCCCGAAAGGCAGGCCCGGGCGCGTGTCCTGGACAGGCGCGCGGGGGCGCGGCAGGCTCCGCGCGCGCTCGGAGGCGCTCTTCCCATGACAGCTCAGCCGTCCATGGCACCCGCCGTGCCCATGCCCACGCGTCCTCATTCCGTCCGCTGGGGTTGGGTCTGGCCCACCTGGAGCGATCCGCGCATCCCCTTCGCGGCCATCCTCACCCTCTACGGGGTGCTGGGCTTCTCCTTCTTCGGCTTCAACCGCAGCCCGGCGCAGATGGCGGCCATCGTCGTGAGCGGCAGCGCGCTGGACGCGGGGCTCACCTGGCTGCTGCACCGGCGCAAGGTGGTGCCCCTGAGCGGCTACATCTCCTGTTGCTCGCTGGCGCTGCTGCTCAACTACTCGCACTCGAGCTGGATGCTGCTCCTGCCGGTGTGGCTCACCATCGGCTCGAAGTACGTGCTCACCTTCCAGGGCCGCCACGTCTTCAACCCGTCCATGTTCGGCGTGGCCACCTCGCTGCTCTTCACCCGCGAGCTCATCACCGCCGCGCCCGCCTATCAGTGGGCCAACGGGGAGATCGCCCTGAGCGCCTTCATCATCATGGCGGCGCTCGTGCTCTTCTTCTTCCGCGTGGGCCGCGGGTGGCTCGTGGTGAGCTTCCTCTTCTTCTACGCGCTGCAGACGGCCCTGCGCGCGTACATCCTGCGCCACCACCTGCCCCCCGAGGTGCTCTTCCTGGGCACGCTCGGCGCGCCCCCCTTCTTCATCTTCACCTTCTACATGATCACCGATCCCGGCACGTCCCCCGCGCGGCCCCGGGATCAGATCATCCTCGCCTTCGCCCTCACCTTCGTGGACCTGCTGCTCCACCTCAAGGAGAGCGTCTTCACCTTCTTCTACGCGGCGCTCACCTGCGCCACCGCGCGCTTCCTCTTCCTGCATGGCCGCGCGCTGTGGCGCCAGGGGCCTCGCGCCTACTTCTCGGGCCTGTTCTCCCGCGAGCCGCTCCAGCGCTTCGGCGCGGTGGGTGGACTGGGGCTCGCCCTGGCGGCGGGGTACTTCCTCGTCATCGCGCCCTCCGCGAGCATGCGGCCGTTGCCCTTCCACATGGAGCGCCTGGAGGCCTCGCACACCGGGCTGGGCTCCACCATGGGGGATGTGTTGACGCACGTGGATCCGCGCGTGCTGCATGTGTCCAAGTGGGTGCTGAGCGTGGGCGACGCGGTGGCCACGGGTGACTTCGACGGGGACGGGCGGTTGGATGTGTTCCTGTCCAACGCGCTCAAGTCGGATGGGGATCGCGCGGCGCTCTTCCGCAACGTGGGCGACCTGCGCTTCGAGCGCGTGAAGGTGCCCGCCCTGGAGCGCATCGCCGCGAACTACACCACCGATGGCGCGGCCGCCGGGGGCACCTTCGTGGACTATGACGGTGATGGCGACCAGGACCTGGCCATCGCCGTGGCCTTCGGGCCCTCGCGGCTCCTGCGCAACCTGCTGCGCGAGACGGGCAGCGCCACCTTCGAGGACGTCACCACGCACGCGGGCGTGGGCGACCACTCGGTGAGCCTCGCCGTGACGATGCTCGACTTCGACCGGGATGGGCACCTGGACTTCTTCGTGGCCAACGCGCTCACCACGCACCTGCCGGACTACGGCACGCCCACGCCCTTCAACTTCTTCCACCTGCCCGCGCCCGAGTACCCCGGAGACCGGCGCATGCTCCGCTTCATGCACAACGGCTGGCATGACGCCGACAACGGTGGGCTCAACGCGCTCTATCGCGGCCGGGGCGACGGCACCTTCGAGAAGCTGGACTCCGCGGCGATGGGACTCAAGGAGACGCGCTGGTCGCTCGCTGTCAGCACCGTGGACCTGAACCAGGATGGCTGGACGGATCTCTATATCGCCAATGACTTCGGTCCGGACGAGATCTACCTCAACGAGCAGGGCAAGCACTTCCGCCGCATCCGGGGCTCGCTGTTCGGAGACATTGGCAAGGATACCTACAAGGGTATGAACGCCTCCGTGGCGGACTTCGACCGCAATGGCTGGCTGGATGTCTATGTTTCCAACGTGCACCACTCCCTTCAGGCCGAGGGCAGTCTGCTGTGGATGGTGTCCCCGGGACAGGAGCCGTTCGTTCCCACGTTCAAGGACGAGGCCACCTTCCGGGGCGCGCTCAACGAGCGGCGCTTCGGCTGGGGCGCGGCGGCGGGGGATCTCGACAACGATGGCTGGCCCGACATCGTGCAGGCCAATGGCCACCTCGATGATCGGTTGGATCACCTCATCGACTCGGGCCGCAAGGATTACTGGTACATCAATCACAAGCTGATGCAGTCCGGTCCCGAGGTGCACACGTACGCGGACAAGTGGGGAGACATCCGCGGGCGAACCGTCTACCCGAACGAGGCGCGGCGGGCGTACCTCAACCTCGGGGACGACATGCCCGGCCACTTCGTGGACGTGGCGAAGGAGCTGGGCCTGGAGGATCCAGACAACTCGCGCGGCGTGTTGCTCGCGGACCTGGACAACGATGGCGATCTGGACGCCGTCATCACCAATCAGCACGGGCCCGTGTCCGTCTATCGCAACTCCCTGCGGGAGGGCGCGGGCCGGGACCAGGCGCACTTCGTGGGGCTGTCCCTGGTGGGCGAGGGGCGGCACACCTCCCGGAGCGCCGTGGGCACGCGGGTCGTCGTGTCCTATGACGAGGGCGGCCGGCACGTGGAGCAGGTTCAGGAGGTGGGGTTGATGGGCGGCCTGGGCGCCTCGGCGGATCCCCGGCTGCATTTCGGCGTGGGGACCCATACGGGCCCCGTGACGGCGACCCTCCATTGGTACGGAGGTCAGACGCAGTCCGTGCAACTCGACGTGGATCGCTACCACGTCATCCATCAGCCCGCCGTCACCGCGGACGCGCGGGACAGCCATTGAGAGGAAAGAGATGCTGTCCGCCTTGAAGGGGGCCACCGTGCCCCGGGAAGCACTCACCGAAGCACAACGCGCGCAGATGCTCGCGTTGATGCAGACGTGTTACGCGGGCGTCAACGCCGAGCGCTTCACGCGCGACCTGGACGACAAGCAATACGTCATCCTCCTGAGCGCGCGGCACACGGGCGAGCTGGTGGGCTTCAGCACCGTGCGCATCGCCGAGGAGGAGATGGAGGGCCGGACGGCGGAGATCATCTTCTCCGGAGACACCGTCATCCACCCGGACTACTGGGGGCAGAAGGAGTTGCAGATGCGCTTCACGCGGCTGCTGCTCCACCGCAAGCTGCGCCGTCCCTGGCGGCCCTTGATGTGGCTGTTGTTGAGCGCGGGTTACAAGACCTACCTGCTGGCGGTGAACCACCTGCCGCGCACCCTGCCGCGCCACGACTGGGAACCTTCCGCCGAGCGGCTGGCGTCCCTGAACGCACTGGCCACGCGCTGGTTCGGTGAGCAGTTCGACCCGGTCCGGGGGACGGTGCGCTTCTCGGATGCGCACTACCGGGTTCGCGAGGGGGTGTCTCCCATCGACCGGGAGGCGGCGGCCCATCCGGACATCGCCTTCTTCGCGCGGCGCAATCCGGGCCACGTCGAGGGCGAGGAGTTGGTGTGCCTCGCCGAGCTGCGGTCGAGGGACCTGGTGGGAGCGCTGGTGGATGCCCTGCGCAAGCAGTGGCGGTTGTGGACGGGCCGGGGCTCGAAGCGGGGCGTGAGGGCACGGGCATGATGTTGTCGGGCCTCCGGGTGGCGCTGGCTCCATCGGCGCTCCGGTTCCACCAGGCACTCTCGCGTCCCGAGCGGGCCCAGGCGGAGTGTCTGTCCCGCGTCCTGCGCGCCGTCGAGGGCACCACGCAGACCGCGCGGCTCCCGGGCTTCCCACGCGTGCGCACCGCTCGCGAGTTCCAGGACGCCGTGCCCCTGTCCACGCCGGACTCGGTGCTCGCGGACATCGAGGCGATCAAGGCCGGAGCGCCGCGGGTCCTCACCCGTGCGCCGGTGTCTCGCTTCGAGCCCTCGGGAGGCTCATCGGGAGCGTCCAAGTACATCCCCGTCACCCAGGGGTTGCTCGACGAGTTCCACCACGCGCTCGCGCCGATGTTGTTCGAGCTGCTGACCGCGCGTCCCGCGCTGCGCGCCGGTCCGAGCTACTGGTCCATCTCGCCCATCGGCCGCAAACAGGGTCGCACGCCGGGAGGCATTCCCGTGGGCAGCGTGGAGGACTCCGCGTACTTCCCCCGCTTCCTGCAACCGCTGCTCACGCGCGTGTTCGCCGTGCCGGGCGCCGTGGCCCACCTGCCCGATGTGGACTCCTGCCGGTACGTGACGCTGTGGTTCCTCGTGGCCCGAGAGGATCTGGCCCTGGTGAGCGTCTGGAACCCGAGCTTCCTCACGCTGCTCATGGACGCGCTGGAGCGGCACGGAGAGCGGCTGGCGGATGACCTGGAGCGCGGGATGTGCAGGCCTCCGGGAGGGCGCGGGGGAGACGTGGAGATGGTGCTCGCGCGGATGCGCTTCTCGCCCCAGCCCCGGCGGGCCCGGGTGCTTCGGGAAGCCTTGCGCTCGGGATTGAGAGGCCCCGAACTCTGGCCGCGACTGTCATTGCTGAGCATGTGGACCGACGCCCAGGCCGCGCATGCCGTGGAGCCGGTGCGCGCGCGCTTTCCGGGGGTGGAGATCCAGGGAAAGGGATTGCTCGCCACCGAGGGCGTCGTCACGCTGCCCCTCTTCGCGGCCCCCGCGCCCGTGCTCGCCGTGCGCAGCCACTTCTTCGAGTTCCTCGAGCCCGAGCACCCCGAGGCCCGGCCGCGGCTCGCCCATGAGCTGGAGCAGGGACGCACCTATTCCGTGTTGCTCTCCACGTCCGGAGGGCTGTTGCGCTACCACCTGGGAGACCTGGTCCGGGTCGAGGGCTTTCATCACGCCACCCCGTGTCTGCGTTTTCTCGGCCGCGCCGACGCGGTGAGCGATCTGGTGGGTGAGAAGCTCTCCGCCCACCGTGTCTCCACCGTGCTCGCCGCCACACTGTCCCGGGTGCTCGGCCAGCATCCGTCCTTCGCCATGATGGCGCCCGAGTGGGAGGCTCCGGCGCCTCCGGCGTACCGGCTTTTCGTCGACACCGACGTGCCCGAGGCGCATCTGGAGGCGAGTGCCCGGGCGATCGAGGACGCCCTGTGCGAGGGCTATCACTACCGCTATGCCCGCGAGCTGGGACAGCTCGGGCCGGTGCGCGTCCTGCGCGTCACCGATGGGGCGCGCCACTATGAGGCCCGCTGCATCGAGCTGGGCCAGCGCGCCGGGGACATCAAGCCCACCGACTTTCATCGCCGGTCCGGCTGGACCGCGTGGTTCTCGCAACGAGGAACGCCTTCATGAGGAATCCCACCGATGCTTCGCCGCTCGCGCTCGTCACCACGCCCGCCGTGGACCTCGAGGCCGAGGCGGACCTGTCCCGCTGTGGCGCGCTCAAGGACTACTGGTACGTGGCGTGTCTGTCCTCGGAGCTGACCTCGCGCGAGCCGCTGGCGCGCACCTTCTTCGGCACGCGGGTGGTGCTCTTCCGTGACGAGCGGGGCCAGCCCGTGGCTCTGCTCGACCGGTGTCTGCACCGCAACGCGCGCCTGTCCGCGGGGGCTGTCTTCGGGGGACGGCTGGGCTGCCCGTACCATGGCTGGGTGTATGACGGCTCGGGGGCGGTGGTGGAGGTTCCGTCGCTCGGACCGTCGCAGTGTGGCGAGGCGCTGGACGCGCAGGGGCATGCGCGCGCGGGCCTCCAGGTGCGCCCGTGCGACCTGGGCCGGGTGCGGCGCTTCGATACGCTGGAGCAGGACGGGCTCGTGTTCGTCTTCATGGGAGGCGATTCACGGCGTGCGCGCCGTCCCGCCTTCCGGGTGCCGTTCTGGGGCGAGCCCGAGTGGAATGTCTATTTCATGGTGACGCGCTTTCCCAACGGGGTGACGAACCTCGTGGAGAACTTCATGGACGTGCCGCACACGGTCTTCGTCCACGAGGGGTGGTTTCGCCGCAAGGCGCGCAAGCGCGTGCCCGCCACGGTGAAGCGCGCGGAGGGCAGCGTGCTCGTCACCTACAAGCAGGAGCAGGACACGGTCACGGGGCTCGGGCGCCTGTTCAATCCGGGGGGCCTGCCCATGGTGCACACCGACCACTTCTTCGCGCCCAACGTCACGCGGGTGGATTACATGTGGGGAGAGCGCAGCGGGTTCGCCATCAACTCGCAAATCACTCCCATCAGTCCCACCGACAGCCTGGTGTACACGGCCATCAGCTACCGGCTGCCGTATGACCTGCCGCGTGCGCTCGTGGGGCAGGCGCTCAAGCCGCTGGTTCGCTGGTACACCACGCAGGTCATCCGCCAGGACGTGGAGGTGATGAAGGTGCAGCGAGAGGGATTGCTCAACGGGCCCGGGGGCGGCGTCTTCTCCGGCACCGAGGCGGATCTGCTCCACGCGGACATCGAGGCGTATCGCCGCTGGCTGCTCGAGGGCGGGGAGGGCGCGGGCCCCGTGGACGAGGAGCGGGACATCGCCTTCTGGATTTGAGGTCCAGGTCTTGGCCTTCGAGGCATGACCTTCTAATGTTAATCACATCTGCTCCGGGGGAGTCCATGTCCACCATCAACGAGCGTCTGCATCAGATGGCGCAGGTCGCGTCCACGGCCACCCAGCTCGCCAGGGACCTTGAGGGGGGAGATGTCGTCGGCAATGCCATCTCGGGTGTGCTCTCGATGCTGGGGGGCGGCCATCCGCTGTCCGACGTGCGCTACTCGTTCAGCTCCTCGGTCGAGTCGGGGGCTGCCTGGCACGTGCGGCGGGTCCACACACGGGAGGCTCTGTCCGAGCTCTACGCGGCCACCATCGAGCTGGTGTTCGAGGAGCCCGCGGTGGATGTCGACACGCTGCTCGGCTCCTCGTGCACGCTGCGCCTGGAGCGTGTCACGCTCTCGCGCCAGATTCAGGGCATCGCACGCCACGTGGAGGACCTGGGCACCCTGGCCGACAAGCGCATGGTGCGCGTCTACATCGTCCCGGCCCTGTGGGAGCTCTCCCAGCGCATCGACTCGTACATCTTCCAGGAGATGACGGTGCCAGAGGTGCTCCAGGATGTGCTCACCGAGGGGCTCACCCCGTTCAAGCGTCAGGTGCGCCTGTCGCTCCAGCGCGTGTACCCCAAGCGCGAGTACTGCGTGCAGTACGCCGAGTCGGACCTGGATTTCGTGCTGCGGCTGATGAAGGAGGAGGGCATCGCCTTCTACTTCGAGCATGTGGGAGAGGCCGAGGAGCTCGTCCTGGTGGATGCCAACGCGCCCTTCCAGCCGTGCCAGACGATGGACGGTGGCCCCGTGTGGATCGCGAATCAGGCGGGCGGCCTCGCGCGGATGGAGACGCTCCGAGGGCTGGAGTGGTCCACCTCGCTGCGCCCGACGGGCGTGGTGGTGCGCGACTTCGACTGGACGCGGCCGAAGTTGGACCTGACGAAGGACGCGCGGGCGAAGGAGGAGAGCGGGCGCGAGGCGTACCTCTACCCGGCGGAACTCAGCCTGTCGGGCTACGACACGGGCAACGTCCGCTACACCCAGGACGACGCGGCTGTCCGGGCCCGTCTGCTGCGCGAGGGGCAGCAGCAGGGCCAGAAGAAGGGCCGAGGCCGCGGCAATGTGACGGGTTTCTGTCCGGGACTCACCTTCGAGCTGCGGGGTCACGCACGCGCCGAACTGGACCAGACCTATCTGCTCACCCGCGTCGAACACCTGGGTGAGGCGCCCGAGGAGCAGCCCCTGTTCTCCCTGGAGGGCTCGGGTGGAGAGGCGAAGCCGGAGCGGTACGAGAACCGCTTCGAGTGCATTCCCCTGTCCGTGCCCTTCCGGCCGGAGTATGCGCTGGTGCGCAGCCGCGTCCCCGGTCTGCAGACGGCCCTGGTGGTGGGCCCCCCGGGAGAGGAAATCCACACCGACCCGCATGGCCGCATCAAGGTGAAGTTCCACTGGGACCGGGTGGGCCAGGCGGACGAGAAGGCCTCGTGCTGGGTGCGCGTGGCTCAGTCCTGGGCGGGAGCCGGCTTCGGCATGTTCTCCATTCCCCGTGTGGGCATGGAGGTCGTCATCGACTTCCTGGAAGGCAACCCGGACCGCCCCCTGGTCATCGGCTGCGTCTACAACGGCGCCAACCCGCCCCCCACGAATCTGCCCGAGGAGCGCACCCGCAGCACGCTGCGCACCCAGAGCTCGCCGGGGGGCAGCGGCTACAACGAGCTGCGCTTCGAGGACGCCAAGGGCCAGGAGCAGGTGTTCCTCCACGCCCAGAAGGACCAGCTGCGGGTGGTGGAGCACGACGACACCACGCAGGTGAAGAATGACCAGGCCACCACGGTGGACAACAACCAGACCAACACCGTGAAGGTCAATCAGACCGAGAGCGTGGGCGGAGACCAGTCCCTGACCGTCTCGGGCAGCCGCACCAAGACGGTGAAGAAGGACGAGACGGTGACGGTGGAGCAGAGTCGCACCGAGACGGTGAACGTCAACGAGACCGTCACCATTCACGGCGAGCGCAGCCTCACGGTGGATGGCAAGGAGACGTACTCGGTGGGCGGCACGCGCGCCAAGACGGTGACGGGCAAGGAGACCGTCACGCTGGAGGCCGGCCGGCAGACCACCGTCACCACCAACGACGTGCTCTCCGTGAGCGCCGAGCGGCTGGTCACCGCTGACGTGAAGCACCAGACTACTCAGGGCCCCACCACCTTCACCTTCGAGGGCGGACACGTGGAGCTGAACGCGGGCAGCTACATCAAGCTCGTCCACGGCGTGGGCGTGGTGACCATCGAGGACAGTGGGAAGATCTCGGTGGATTCGGGCACCGAGATCAAGCTGAGCTGCGGCGGCTGCTCCATCAAGCTCACGCCCACGAAGATCGAGATCCTCGGCGCGGTGGAGGTCTGCCTCGCGGGGGGCGCCGGCACGGTGAAGCTGGATATGGCTGGGGCGGCGGTGTCCGGTCCGAAGGTGAGTTCGTCCGCGGCGGCGCTGAACGAGGTCACTGGCGCCATCGTGAAGATCAACTGAGCACGGCCCCCCTACGCTCGTAGGGTTCACGAACGAGAACCATGGATTCGATCACACAACCGCTGACACGGCTCGTTGAGGCAATGCAATGGTTCATTGTCGCCAGGGAGCTGCGGCTGCTGCACGTGACGACGAGCCCCGAGTTGCGGCTGGCGGCCCTCGAGCATATCGCCGCCGCCGAGCACCACGGGGACAACCACGCTCCCTTCTTCGTGCTGGAGACCCCCACCTCGGAGGGAGACGATGGATGGGACGGGCGCGCGGAGGAACTCCATGCGGACTACGAGGAGCTGCGTACACTGCTGACCGATGCCAACGAGGGCATCTCCCTGCCGCAGGCTTGGGCTCCTCCCCGCGCGCAGATCCCATTGGTCCGCTTCGGCCTCGAAGTAGGCGAGGCACTGCGGCGCCTCACCGCTCCTTTCGACGGACTGGTGCTGGTGCTGGCTCCCATCGAGGTGCGGCAGCCCAAGCGCTGGGTCGCGGACCTCCAAGCGCTGCTCACCCGTCCTGAGCTGAAGAAGGCGCGCTTCATCGTGGTGGAGGCGGATGGAGCGCACTGCGCGCGGGTGGCCGAGGCCCTCGGCAAGCAAGCGGAGCGCGTGGACGCGAGCGTCGAGGAGAAGGCAGCGCGCGAGGACATGGCACGCGTGCTCGCCTCCATGGCCTCGGCCCCCGTCGGAGCCACCGGCGCCCGGCTGTCGGGAGCCGCGGGCCCGCGAGTGGCTCCACCTCCGCGCCCGGGCGCAGCCCGGCTCATGCCCACCGCCCAGCGTGAGGAGCTGGCCCGGCAGCTGAACGTGGCCCCGGCACTCCTCGACCTTGAGTTCCAGCAGACCCTGCGCCGCAAAGTGTTCTCCGCGGCCCAGGCCCTGCGTGAGGGCAATCCGGTCCTGGCCGTACAGGAACAGCGCGAGGCGCGCGACCTGTGCCTCGCGGCGGGACTGGGCCGGGAGGCCGTCTCCTTGGATCTGGTGCTGGGAGGTTACGTCCTCCAGGCGGGTCGGCATGCCCAGGCGCTGGAGATCTTCCGGGAGGTCCGCCAGCGCGCCGAGGCGCACCAGCTTCGGGATATGGCCGTCCAGGCGCAGCTGGCTCAGGCCTCCACGCTCCTTGTGCTCCAACGCATCGAGGACGCCACCCTCGCATACGCCGAGGCTGGACAGCTGGGCATGGCGGCGTCCTCTCCCATGCTGGGCATTGAGGGCTACCGCATGTGTGGTCAGCTGTTGGCCGCGGCGGGCAAGCCGTTGGAGGCGGCCACCGTGTGGAAGCGGGCGCTGGACGTCGCAAGCAAGGCCTCGCCCGACGAGCGGCGTACCACCTCCGCGCCCGAAGCTGCGCGTCAGTTGGCCGCGCTCTGTCGCCAACACGGCCTCAAGACGCAGGCCGAGTCGCTGGAGGCGCAAGCCTCCTCCCTGGAAACCCCAGTTGTCGCCCGAGCACAGGAGGCCTGACATCCCATGTTGCAAAGCTCCTACTTCGACCCTGTGCTGGGCCTCGACATCCACATCGTGCTGATGCCTACCCCCGCGGGGCCGGTGCCTACCCCCATTCCCCAGCCCTTCGTGGGATTGGTGTTCGACCCGGTGGGTCTGGCGATGGGCGCCGCCATGGGCATGGCGCTGGGAAGCGGTCCTGGCCTGGTTCTGGTGAACAATCTGCCCGTCACCAACGCGGGTACAGCCGTCACCAACCTGCTGACGCTGCCCCATCTGCCGGTGCCTGGCGTGGCCTTCGCGAAGGGGAAGCCTGGCAACGACGCGGAACTCTTCTTCGGCAGCCTGAATGTCAGCCTCGGGGGAAGCCTGGGCGTCCGCCTCGGCGACATCGCCCTGAGTTGCAGCGACCCGGTGCGTCTGCCCACCAGCCTGGTCCTGGCCATTCCCAAGGGACCACCGGTCCTCAACAACCCGGCCATGGTGCCGGACATGGAGGGCATCGCCCAGCGATTGCTGATGGCCGCTGGCATGAAGGCCCTCAAGGCGGCGGCTCGTGGCGGAGCCCGGCTCTTCCGTACGTTGAGAGCCGCCCAACGCAAGAGCCGTGGCTGGTCAAAGGTCAGCGGCGCTTTGCGCAACGTGGTGGACCGCATCGCCCCTCAGCGCTACCGCGACAGGTTGAAGCGCGTGGTGTGCTTCGTCACCGGCCACCCGGTGGACGTGGCCACCGGGCGCGTTTTCACTGACCATATCGATTTCGAGCTACCCGGCCCTCTTCCCCTCGTCTTCGAGCGCGTCTACTCCTCCTCCCTTTCCTGGCGCAACGGTTCCTTGGGATACGGATGGAGTCACTCGCTCGACCAGTCAGTCTGGGTCGAACGTGGCAAGGTCATCTACCTCGCGGAGGATGGGCGCGAGGTGGAGTTCCACACCGACGCCCTCCCCGGATACTTCCTCCCAGCGGGCCAGTCCCTCTTTGATGCCACCAACAGACTGACGCTTCGCGCACTCGGCTCTTCGCATTGGGAGATCGAGATGGCGGATGGTCGGGTGCTCTCGTTCACTCCGGTACCCAGTAGCCTCTCTCACCGCGCCAAGCTCACCCGCATCCGTAGCCGCGACGGCCATCACGATATCCGGCTGGCTTACGACGAACGGGGCCTGCTGGACATGGTGCGCGATTCTGCTGATCGGTTGATCGGCTTCGTCCATGATACCAAGGGTCGTCTGACCGAGGTGAAGCTGCCTCTCTCTCGGGAGAGTGGCTGGTACCGGTACATGCGCTACGTCTACGACGAGCATGGCGATCTGATGCAGGTAGTCGATGCGCTGGGCCGTTCGTGGGCCTTCGAGTACCAGAACCACTTGATGGTGCAGGAGAAGGACAGGAATGGCTTGTCCTTCTACTTTCAGTACGACAGCATCGGTCCTTCCGCCCGATGCGTTCGCACGTGGGGAGATGGTGGGATTTTCGATCACCTCATCACCTACGACACGCGCAACCGGAAGACGTTGGTGGAGGACAGCCTGGGCTGCACCACTCTCTATGAGTTGGATGAGCTGGGCATGGTGGTGAAGGTAACGGACGCGAACGGAGCGTCCACTGAGTACGCCTACGATGCCACTTCTGGCCAACTGGCAGAAGAAAAGGACTCTCTCGGTCACACGCGTGCCACGACGTATGATTCACGAGGAAACGCTCTCACACTCAAGGGTCCAGATGGAGTAACCGTCTATCTGGAGTATGAGGCTCGCGGCTTGCTGGTTCGCGCGATGGATGCCCTCGGGGGCGTCTGGACGTGGGCCTATGACGCCGAAGGGCACCTCGTGGAAAGGAGGATGCCTACGGGCGAGAAGAAATCGTGGGGGTGGAAGCAAGGCTTGCTGGCGTGGGTAGAAGACTCAGGCGGGCGGCGGACGACCTTTGAGTATGATCGTCAAAAAAACATGAGCTTCACGCGCGCCTCCAATGGTGCCGTCACCGAGTACGAACACGATGGGCTCGGTCGACCGGTTCGCGTCAGGGATTCTCGGGGCGGGACGTTGCGCTGCCGCTACGACGCGCTCGGACGACTACTACGCCTGGAGTCTCCTTCTGGTGTATTGCAGGAGTCGGCCTACGACGCGGAAGGTAACCTGCTTGAGGCACGAGATGCGACGCGGCACGTGAAACTCCGCTACGGCCACTTCCATAAAATGATTGCACGTGAAGAAGCGGGTACCTCGGTCCGTTTCACCTATGACACCGAGGGCCGGCTGACAGGCGTCATCAACGAAGTGGATGAGGCATATACCTTCACGCTTGACGCATGTGGGCGGGTCGTCGAGGAGATGGGATTCGACGGGGGGGTGCAGCGGTACGAGAGGGATTCCTCGGGGCGGGTGACAAAGAAGTACATGCCGAGTGGCCGAACGACAGCGCTGACTTATGATGCTGCGGGCCGTGTGGTGAAAGCCGCTCACTCGGACGGTACATGCGTGGAACTCGAATACCAGGCAAATGGTGCCCTGGTGCGAGCGAAGAACGAAAGTGCCGTGGTCATGTTCGAGCGTGACGCATTGGGACGTATTGTGCGCGAAATCCAGGGGGACTTCTCTGTCTCTTCCCGTTTCGGGATCGACGGAGAACGCGCCCTGCTGGAAACCTCACTTGGAGGGTGCATGGCAGTTCTGCGTGACGCGCTTGGGCATGTGTCTGCGTTGCACGTGGGAGAGGAGTCACTTCATTGGGTTCAGCCCACGGTGCGCTTCGAGCGGGACACAATGGGCATGGAGACGGCACGGGTGTTACCGGGCGGCGTGCGTATCGATTGGCAGCGCGACATGGCCGGTCGTCCCACCCACCGCCGGACCGTACGCCGCGGGGGAAATGACACAGATCATCCTCTGGATACGCGGTCCTATCAGTGGCGTGGCGAAGACCAGATAGCCGCCATCCTGGATTCCGTGCGTGGATCCACATTCTACCAGCATGACCAGCGAGGACGACTCATTGCTCAGGAGACGACAGGAGGAGTTCTCCACCGTGCCATGGATTACGTAGGCAACATCCATCGCTCCGCGGCGTTTGATGACCGGCGCTATGGGCGAGGAGGTCGGTTGTTGGAGATGGATGGCACGCTGTACACCCATGACGAGGATGGCTACTGGAAGGAGAAGGTGGAAGAGGATGGTTCTCGCTGGGGCTACTTGTGGAACGGCGCAGGACTCCTGTCCAGGGTGATACGGCCGGATGGATCACACATCCGCTTTGAATATGATGCGTTCGCTCGATGCACCCGACGTGCCCTCGTCCGTTCTCGTGATGATGGAACCGACGTCATGGAGGAGGACACGCGTTTCGTTTGGGATGGCCAATTCCTGGTGCATGAAGTGCCCGCTCACACCGCTCCTATTACTTGGTATTGGGAGCCAGGAGGCTTCTCGCCAATCGCCAGAGAGCAAGCACAACAGCTTTGGACCATTGCTTCCGACCATCTGGGAGTTCCTACCGAGATGTACAGCGAGCGTGGGGATCTCGTCTGGAGGATGCAATTGAATGTATATGGTCAGCCGAGCTTCGAGCGAGGAACGGCAAGGGATTGTCCCTGGAGGTGGCCGGGTCAGTATGAAGATGAAGGTGCTCGCCTTACCTACAACCGTCATCGATTCTTCGATTCGCAATCGGGGATGTACTGCTCGCCTGATCCCATCCGGCTTGCTGGAGGCACCGAGTTCTACGCATATTGTCCAGATCCTCTGCTCGAAATCGATCCACTAGGCTTGGTCCGAATTCACACGGAAGGGCCAGTCGCGGTCAATGCTTACCCGGGTCCGCTCGCTGGTGGAGTCGAGCACAGCCCGCTACACGCCCATCTCAACGAGGGTAAGTTCGAGACGCGTGTCTTGATGGAGGACTACTACAAGAAGGGGAAGTTGGTCGGCTCGGCGGGAGACGTCTACCCCGGTGATCCAGACATGACGAAGAACATGAAGAAGGTTGTCAAGAAGAACCTGGATGAACTGAAGATGAAGACACGCAGTGTATTTGAAACTGGGAAGTGTTGAAGGGGAGCGATATGATCGTCAACTCGAGCACCTCTCCTCATGCCCTTGAGGTCCTTTTCGATCAGACGGGAATGCTGGACGCCGAGATTGCTCCTCAAATCTCCTCGGCTGAACTCGCTACTCTTGTCAGGGCGCACAAGGGATACCGGCACTGGAATCCACTCCTCCAATTGATTGCCATCCATCCTTCCGCAGATGGCGCACTGCTGTCTCTCATTGTCCGAGCCAGCAACGATCCCGGCGTGCTCAACGCAGTGGCGACTTCTGGGCGTACATCAAAGAAGCTACTGGAGCAGCTCTCCAGGTCCACTTATCGAAGTGTGCGAGAGCATGCGAAGATGGGGCTCCTATACAAGGAACTCGAAATGGCTACGGCGGAGCGATTTCGTGAGATTCTCAATGAAAACCGTGGAGATGACGAACGTGCCGTGTCGGTACGTGGACTCCTCGCGATGCACCAACGTACTCCCAGAGATGTCCTTCACCTGTTGGCTCAAGATGAGTTCGATTTTGTCAGGCGAGCAGTGTCAATGCGATCAAAGAGGCCCTCAAAAAATCAATGAAGCGTCACGGCGTTCGCGGTGGGGGGGCGGGTCCCGCGGATGAGGAGCGAGATATCCCATTCTGGATTTGATTTCACAATAGAAATGATGAGGTGGGAAATTCATTGCCAGGCAAACGCCTGGGAGCGGGTGGAGCACTTCTTTTTAAAGGTCGTGGTCATCGCCGGTGGGAGTCGAGGGGTTGGAAAGGCAATTGCCAGCCGGATCAGCCCCGGGCCTTTCAAGCGGATGTTTCCGAGCCGGCTCACTCCCGGCGGCTCATGGACGAGGTGGCTGCCTCCTTCGGCCGGCTGGATATCCTGGTTGGCAACCGGGCATCGAGCACTCGCTTCCGGTGGAACCGCCACCGACATGGCTCGCGATAACGCGAAGCATTACGCCCGCGATGGAGGGTCTGTCTCTCGAGGTGAGCATCCAGATCATGTGCTCCCTGGGTCGACTGGCCCGGCCCGAGGAACTCGCCGGATCGGTGGTGTTCCTCGCCTCCGACGATGCGTCGTACGTTACGGGCAGCATCCTCGCCATCAACGACGGCTGGCTCTGGCGCGTCTCTCGTTCCTCGGGAATGGAGGTTGCGAAGAGCGCTTGACCTTGACACCAGTGTCAGGTGCTACGGTCCTTTCCCATCGAGGCAGGAATGAACATCGGAGAGCTTTCCAGACTGTCGGGTGCGAGCGCGCGCTCGATCCGCCACTACGAGAAGGCGGGGCTGCTCGTCTCGAGCCGCCGGAGCAATGGCTACCGGGAGTTCGGTCCCGACGCCGTGCTCCGGGTCCAGCACATCGCCCGCATGATCCGTCTGGGTTTCTCCCTCGAGGAAATAGCCACCTTCTCCCCGTGCATGTTCCGGAGCGAGTCGACCGCCATCTGCCCGGACGCCCTCGCCGCGCACCAGGAGAAGCTCGCCGACATCGAGCGTCAGATCGCCGAGCTGGAGTCCCGCCGCGCCCGGCTCATCGAAACGCTCTCACACGCGGCCCCCGCCAGCATCCCCTGGCGAAGGGTCGTCTCCGCCAAACGAGGATGACATGAACCGCAGAGACCTCCTGAAGAGTACCGTGCTTACCACCGCCACCCTGTCCCTCGCTGGTTCCGGCTCCCAGGCCCACGCGGCCCCCCGGGCGGAGAGCAAGACCTTCCTCCTCGTGCACGGCGCCTGGCACAACTCCCTGCACTGGGGCCGCGTCGCGCAGCACCTCTCCGGTCTCGGCCACCGTGTGGTGTCGATCGATCTGCCGGGCCACGGCCTCAACGCCCGCTTCCCCTCCTCGTATCTCTCGGGGGATTGGGCGAAGTTCGCCGAGGAGCCCTCTCCGCAACGGGACCTCCGCCTCGAGGAGTGCGCCTCGGCGGTGGTCGACGCGCTCAAGACACTGCGAGGAGCGAGCCGGCCAATCCTCGTCGGGCACAGCATGGGCGGGGCCGTGATTACCCGGGCGGGTGAGCTCGCCCCCGAGCTGGTGGGCCGGTTGGTCTATCTGAGTGCCTATTGCCCCGTGCGGCTGAAGAAGCCGAGCGCCTATGGGGATCTGCCCGAGGCGAAGACCGGCTATGGAGACAAGCTCTTCGTGGGGAACCCGGCGGCCCTGGGGGCGGTCCGCATCAATCCGCGCGGGGATGCCGCGTACCTCGAGGCGCTGCGCGCGGCCTATTACAACGACGTGGACGTCCAGGAGTTCCTGCCCTTCGCGCTCACCCTCACACCAGACCTCCCGGCCTCCCTGTGGACGTCCGAGGTCATCGCGACGCGCGAGCGCTGGGGCCGCATCCCGCGCAGCTACATCCGTTGCACGAAGGATCGCGCCATGGCGCCCGCCCTGCAGGAGCTGATGATCCGCGAGGCGGATTCCTTCACTCCCTCGAACCCCTTCGAGCAGAAGACCCTGGAGTCGAGCCACTCGCCCTTCGCGTCGCAGCCGGCACGGCTCGCCGAGCTCCTGGCGGGCCTCAAGGCGGGGTGAACCCGAAGCGACTACCAGGGGGGCATGAGCAGGAAGGTCGCGTCCTCCTCGAACGCGGTACTGTACTCCGCGTCGAGGTAGAGCCCATACGTGTGCCCGTCGTAGTCGTCGATGTTGATGTACGAGTCCGGGGCGTTGCAGCTCTCGAAGCTCAGCTCGTGCGGATCCGCCAGTCCGGGGCGCGGGCAGAACGTCGCGTCCTCGCTGAAGCCCAGGGTGTTGTTGTCCGGATCCAGGACGATGTCCGAGCCGAGGTGCCGCAGGTAGTACCCGCGGTAGTTGCTGGCCTCGAACGAGATACACCGGTCGTCCGCCAGGCCCGGGACGATGCGGAACGTGGCGTCGTCCATGTCCTGGTCCGAGTAGATGCGCGAGGCCTCCCCGCTGCCGTTGTAGTGCCGGATGAAGAAGTCCGGGGCGATGTATGACTCGAGGGAGGCGTAGTCGCCCCGCCAGTCGTTCAGGGAGATGACTCCCGAGCTGCCCGAACCCAGGAGCGCGGGGCATCCCGGATACGAGGGAGCGGGAGGAGGCGGGGGGTCCACGTGGCCGTGTCCACCACCGCCGCTCTCGACGACGCACCCGGACAAGGTCATCGTCACCGCCATCGCCAGGAAGAAGGTGAACCGCTTGGACGCCATGCGAGCCATGTTGTGTATTCCTTCAAGGGGGGAAAACGTTGAGGGACCGACGTCCACGCAACGCGGAATATTCAGGGCAGGCCGCCAGGCGGCCCTCGCCGACGGGCAGCGTCCTGGCGCCATGATGGGATAGAAGCGATGCGGTGAGCCCGACCCCTTCCTCCGACGCACCCCGAGTCCGCCAACGCCTGCTGTCCATCTTCGGCGGCTCGGTCGGCAACCTCATCGAGTGGTACGACTTCTACATCTACTCGGCCTTCTCGCTGTACTTCGCCCCGTCGTTCTTCCCCGGCGACAACCCGCTCGTGCGGCAGCTCAACGCGGCGGGCATCTTCGCGCTCGGCTTCCTCATCCGTCCCATCGGCGGCTGGTTGATGGGGCTCTACGCGGACTCGCGCGGGCGGCGCGCCGCGCTGACACTGTCCGTGTCCCTGATGTGTCTGGGCTCGCTCGTCATCGCCCTGTGCCCCACCTATGAGCAGGTGGGCATCCTGGCGCCGATCGTGCTCGTCCTGGCCCGGCTGCTCCAGGGGTTGTCGCTCGGAGGCGAGTACGGCACCAGCGCCACCTATCTCAGCGAGGTGGCCACCTCGCGCCACCGCGGCTTCTACAGCTCCTTCCAATACGTCACGCTCATCATGGGCCAGTTGCTCGCGACGCTGACGTTGCTGGTGCTCCAGCGTCTGGTGCTCACCGGGCCCGAACTGGAGGCCTGGGGCTGGCGCATCCCCTTCCTGTGTGGCGCGGCGCTCGCCATCTTCGGCTTCTACATGCGCCGCAACATGGTGGAGACGGAGGCCTTCCAGGCGGAGGCGTCCAGGCGCACGGCGCACCGGCCCATGCTCGAGCTCGTCCGCCATCCCCGGGAGATCGCCCTCGTCATCGGGCTCACCCTGGGCGGCACGCTCGCCTTCTATACGTACACCGTCTACATGCCCAAGTTCCTGGTGAGCTCCGTGGGCCTGTCGCGCGACGACGCCACGCTCATCTCCGCCGGCTCGCTCTTCCTCTACATGCTCCTGCAGCCAGCCTTCGGCTTCCTGTCCGACAAGGTGGGCCGTCGGCCGGTGCTCATGGGCTTTGGTCTGCTGGGCACGCTGTGCACCGTGCCCCTGTTCACGGCGCTCACGAGCACGCGCGATGCCTTCACCGCCTTCCTCCTGGTGATGACGGCGCTCGTCATCGTCTCGGGCTACACCTCCATCAACGCCGTGGTGAAGGCGGAGCTGTTCCCCGCGAGCATCCGCGCCCTGGGCGTGGGCCTGCCCTATGCCCTGACGGTGTCCGTGTTCGGCGGAACGGCCGAGTACGTGGGCACCTGGTTCAAGCTCCAGGGCCACGAGTCCTGGTTCTACTGGTACGTGACCGGCGGCATCTTCTGCTCGCTCCTGGTCTACCTGCTCATGCGTGACACGGCGCGTCACCACCGCTTCGATACCTCGGAGTCCTGATCCCAGCTCCCATGGGCGCGGGCGCCGGAGCGTTGTCGGGGAGTGGGGTTGGAAGTATCACACTGATTTTCGAGGGGAAGCCTCCGATGTAGCGGGTCTGTCTGTCTTCACACAGTCGAGGCGAGGACCCGGTGCCGTTCCGGGCGAAGACTCCTCATATCGGAGGCATGCTTTCCCCCGGTCTTCAGTACGAAGAGAAGCGCCTCGAGGCGCTCGATCGCCACGCCATCCTGGATACGCCCCCCGAGCGCGAGTACGACGATGTCGTCCAGCTCGCGGCGAGCCTGTGTGGTGTGCCCATGGCGCTGGTGAGCCTGGTGGACCGGGAGCGGCAGTGGTTCAAGGCGAACGTGGGGCTGCCCGGGGTGTCGGAGACGGAGCGCTGTGTCTCCTTCTGCACCTTCGCCATCGAGCGTGAGGAGTTCTTCGTCGTCGAGGACGCCCGCGAGGACGCGCGCTTCGCCACCAACCCGCTCGTGACGGGGGCGCCCTTCCTGCGCTTCTACGCCGGGGCTCCCCTCCAGTCCGAGGACGGGTTCCTCCTGGGCACTCTGTGTGTCCTGGACTCCGTGCCCCGGAAGCTGACCGAGACGCAGCGGAGGGATCTGCTCGCGCTCAAGCGACAGGTGGAGCTGCTCTTGCGCCTGCGCCTGAAGGTGAAGCAGACCGAGGCGCGCAACCAGCAGCTCCTCGAGTCCTCGGGGGATGCGGTGTTGCTGCTCGACGAGGGGGGAGACGTGTTGGAGCTCAACCCGGTGGCGGCGCGGCTGCTGGGCGGCGAGGCGGGCCGGTTCCTGGGCGTGCCCTTCGAGACGGTCGTCGCGCCGGACGAGCGCGAGACGGTGCTCCGGGCGTTCCGGGAGGTGCGTGCGCACGGCTCGGCGCGCGTGGAGAACCTGGGGCTGCGCGTGCATCGCGGGGAGCGCGTGGTGATGGACGTGGTCGTGTCACTCCAGGAGGTGGGCGCGGCGCGGAGGCTGCTGCTCGTGGGGCATGATCTCACCGAGCGGCGGCGCCTGGAGCGGCAGAGCCTGCAGAATGATCGGCTCGCGTCCATGGGGGCCCTGGCCGCGGGCATCGCCCACGAAATCAACAACCCCCTGGCCTTCGTGCTCTCCAATCTGAACTTCCTGCACAGCTGGCGCGAGGATCTGGAGCGGCGGCTGGCGGAGCTGCCCGGCGTTCCGGAGCAGTTGCAGTCGGTGCTCGGCGAGGCCGGAGAGGTGCTGGCCGAGTCCATCGAGGGTTGTCAGCGCATCCGGAACATCGTGCGCGACATGCGCTTCTTCTCCCATTCCTCCGACGAGGCGCTCGCGCCCGTGGACGTCAACGCGAGCCTCGACTTCGCGCTGCGCATGGCCTCGCCCGAGCTCAAGATCACGGCCCGGCTGGAGAAGAGCCTCGACGAGGAGCTGCCGCCGGTGCTCGCCAGCGGAGGACGGTTGAGCCAGGTGTTCCTCAACCTGATCATCAACGCGATCCACGCGATGCAGCCCGGCGGTCCGCGGCAACACACGCTGTGCGTGCGCACCGTGCGCGAGGGCGAGCGTGTGCGCGTCGATATCTCGGACACCGGACACGGCATCGCGCCGGAGGTGCTGCCGCGCATCTTCGATCCGTTCTTCACCACCAGGCCGGCGGGCTCGGGCACGGGGCTGGGGCTGTCCGTGAGCCACGCGCTCGTGGAGAAGATGGGCGGCGAGCTGCGGGTGCACAGCGAGCTGGGCCGGGGCACCACCTTCTCCCTGCTGCTTCCCCATCACGCGCGCCTCGCCGAGCCTCGTCCGGCCCTGGCCTCGTGAGGGCTCACCCCGCGCCGGGCTTCGTCGAGGACGTGGGCTCGAGCTCACCGCGCAGGATGGCCAGCACCTTCGCCCGGGTGTCGTCGTAGGAGGGCTCGCCCTGGAAGAGGCCATACGTCTCGTGGGTGTCGTCCGGGGCGTAGGCGTCCAGGTGGAACAGGCGCGGGAGCGAGGGGTCCTGCTCGTGGGCGAAGGCGTTGGTGAAGGCGTAGGAGCCCAGGGAGATGACGCGCACGGGCTGCTTGCCTCCTGGTGCGTACACCTGGAACTCGTAGCGCTTCGCCCAGTCCCCCTTCAGCTCGAAGTCCTCCACCACCACCACGGTGTGCTCCCCCTCGCGCCAGCGCTCCCGGATGAAGTAGTCCTGATCCACGAGCCCCTCCTGGCGCAGCTCGAGCAGGGCCTCGCGCTCGGCGTCCCGTCGCGCCGTGTTCCCGAGCGCCTGGTGCACCTGCACCAGCGACTCCCGCGTCCTCCAGTTCCGGGGCTCCAGCGTGGCGGCCTTCTGGAAGCACGCCAGGGCGGCGGTGGACTCGCCCCGTTGCTGGAGGAGCTGTCCGGCCTGGGTATGGGCCAGGACGAAGTCCGGCTCGAGCTCACGCGCCCGCTCGAGGGCGGTGAGCGCCTCGTCGGGCTTGCCCTCGTCGAGTGACAGCAGGGCGAGCAGGAAATGGCCCTGGGCGTCGTGTGGCTCCACTTCGAGCGCCCGGGAGAGGGCGGCGCGCGCCTCGGTGGGCTGCTCCAACTGCAAGTGGAGCGTGCCGAGCAGTTGCCAGTAGCGGCCCTGGTGGGGATCGAGCCGCGTGGCGCTCCGGGCCTCGGCGAGGGCGGCGGCGGGCTGGCGGGCCCCACCCAGGAGGAAGGCCTGGAGGTAGTGGGCCTCGGCTTGATCCGGCGCGAGCGCGAGCACCCGCTCGGTCTCCACGCGGGCCCTGTCGGGCTGGCGCAGGGCGAGGGCGGTGCGCGCGAGCACCGCGTGCAGCCCCACGTCCCGCGGAT
The DNA here is from genome assembly GCF_002305875.1 of Cystobacter fuscus. NCBI lineage: Bacteria > Pseudomonadati > Myxococcota > Myxococcia > Myxococcales > Archangiaceae > Cystobacter > Cystobacter fuscus. The sequence continues at coordinate 569,164 of NZ_CP022098.1, forward strand.
GTTTCCCGAGCCGCTCTCCGACTTCCCGCGCGAGCGACTCCAGCTCCTCGCGCGAGGCGTCCTGGTGGGCTCCACGCTGGAGGGCCTGGGCCTTTCTCAGGCGCGCCTCGTAGCCCTCCCGGTCCTGCTCGGAGACGGGGCGAGCGGCGCGGCTCGCGGCACAGCCGGCCCCCATGAGCAGCAGGGCGAGCAGGGCGCCCGGAAGTCGGAGTCGTCGCATCCGCGGAGCATGGGCGCGGCGGGTGCGTGCCGCAACCCGCGGGCTCACGCCAGGGCCATCTCGAAGCCCGTTCGTCCCCCGGGCGGGGGGGGCCGCCCCGCGAGGCTCGCCGGGGTCACCGCGTAGAGGTGGAAGTCCAGGCGCCGCTGGAAGAAGCCCCGCAGGGCCGGTTGGAGCGGATCCTCCTCCCCCATGTAGAGGGAGAAGAAGTGGTAGCCCCGGTCCTGGTGGTCCGCGTACACGCGCTCCACGAGGGCGCGCAGGATGGCGGGATCCTCCCCGGTGATGCTGGTGTCGCACAGATAGAAGTAGCGGAAGTCCTGGCCGGGCGCGGGCAGGCGGGGCGAGCGCAGCACGGTGGCCATCGCGTCGTAGCCCCACTTCACCCAGCGCATCGAGCCCCGGTACGCCAGCACCCGGTAGCGCTTCACCTCGTGGGGATCCCACACCGAGGTGCAGCCGACCAGCGCCCCGTGCTCGTCGAAGGCCAGATAGCACCCATCCACGCCGAGCCCCGGCCAGTGCGCCAGGCGGTGCTGCAACTCGCCCTGGTCGTAGCGGTAGCCGAAGGGGCGCGCGCGGTGATCCGCGTCCAGCAGCGCCGCCATGGCCGGCACGTCCTCGGGTCGGGCGCGGCGCACGTGGAAGCGGCCCGGGCGCGGCGTGCGGCGATGGGTGAAGTGCACGGACACCGCGGAGAAGCGGCGCAAGAGCGTGTACTCCGGCTGGGCCACGCGGCGCGCCTGGCGTCTCACCAGCGCCTGGAGCGCCGCGGCATTGGTGGCCATCACCGAGGTGAGGAAGGTCTCCACGCCCAGCCGCTGGGCCACCTCCTCCAGCAGGGGCCCGTAGAAGCGCGCCACGCTCCGGTGGCGTCGCGCGGAGAAGCGCGTGCGCAGATCTCCCAGGTAGCCCACGCGGCACGCACGGCCGTCGAGCCAGCCCTCGCGCACGAAGAAGGTCCCCATGGCGGAGAGCCCCTCCGTCGCCTCGTGCACCCACACCTCCGCCGTCCCCCGCTGGATGTCATAGAGGCGGAAGAAGTCCGGGGCGCGCTGGGTGGACAGCACCAGCTCGCCCTGCATGGGCACCGCACCGAACAGGTCGAGCAGCCGCTCGTTGTCCGCTGGCGTGGCGAGTCGAGGTGACACCGGGGCCGCGCTCCCCGGGCCGCGCGTCACGTGTGCTCCTCTTCCCGCGAGGCGGGGGCCTCCCTGTGCTCGGAGCGGAGGCCCGCGCGCCGGTAGTCGCTCCGGTGCGCGGCCTTGCGCGGCAGGTGCAGGGTGAAGGTCGTCCCTTCTTCCAGGCCGGACGTCACGTGGATGGTGCCGCCATGGGCGTGCACGATCTCCTGCGCGATGTAGAGCCCCAGCCCCAGCCCGGACAACGGATCGCTCGTCTCCTGTGACCCGGCCCGGCGGAAGGGATCGAACAGGTGGGGCACGAACTCGGCCGGAATGGGCTGACCCTGGTTGCGCACGCGCATCACCACCAGCTCATCCATTCCCGTCAACGTCACCTGGACGGGCTGTCCCTGGGCGCCATGTTTCACCGCGTTGGTCACCAGGTTCTGCACCACCTGGATGAGGCGGCCCCGGTCCCATTCGCCCTGGCCGTCGCCGTGGGTGCTCATCTCGATGGGGCTCTGGGGCGCCGTGAGCTGCAGCTCCTCGATGACCTCGGCGGTGATGGCGAAGAGATCATCCGGCCGGCGCTCCACCGGGATGCCACCGCCCAGCCGGCCCCGGGTGAAGTCCAACAGGTCGGCGATCATCCGCGTCATGCGCTCGGCGCCCAGGTTGATGCGCGTGGTGGCGCTCTTCACCTTGGGCTCGTTCACCTGGCGCGAGAGCAATTGCGAATGGAGGATGATGGCCTGCAGGGGGCTGCGCAGATCGTGGCTGACGATGCCCAGCAGCCGCTCGCGGAACTCGTTGGAACGCCGCTGCTCCTCCTCCATGCGCCGGCGCTCGGTGGCGTCGCGCAGCACCACGGCGAAGCCGCGCAGCGCGCCGCCCTCCTTGTGCAGGGCACTCACGGTGATGTCGGCCCAGAACCGGTCTCCTCCCCGGCGCGAACGCCAGCCCTCGCCCGTGTAGACGCCGTGGTGCTCGGCCGCTTCCATCTCCTTGTCGGCCACCGCGTGGCGCAGCTCCGCGGGAACGAGCAGCTCGCGGTAGGGCTGGCCCAGCACCTCGCGCTCCGAGTAGCCGGTGATGGCCTGGGCGCCCGCGTTCCAGGAGACGATCCTCCGCTCGGCGTCCAGCATGAAGATGGCGTGCCCGTACACCCCCTCGATGACCAGGTGCAGCGTCTCCTTGGACTCGATGAGCGCCTGGCGCTGGCGGGTGCGCTCCAGGGCGAAGCGCAGGGCGCGCGGCAGCACCGCGTAGGACTCGGGCGTCTTGGGCAGGTACTCCTCCAGCCCCTCCTGCACCGCCTGCAGCGCCTGCCACTCCTCGGCCGTGCCGGTGAGCATGATGACGGGGATGCCCGGCCACGTGCGCTGCACGTCGTGCAGCAGATCCAACCCGGTGGTCCAGGGCAGCAGGTAGTCGACGAGCACGGCATCGAACCGCTCGTGGCCGAGCACCTGGTACCACTGGGTCTCCTCGCCCACCTCCTCCAGGGTGATGCCGGGAAACGCCCGCTTGAGGATGCGCACGGCCATGAGCCGATCCGCGGGGTTGTCGTCCACGACGAGAACCCTCAGCCGCTCGAGGGGCTCGAGAAGCTCACGCGCCATGCGCGACGCCTCCGCTGTCTTCTCCTCCTGTCGAGCAGGGCAACTCCACGGTGAAGCTGGAACCGCTTCCCGGAGTGCTCTCCACGTGGATGTGTCCCCCCAGGGCCTCGGTGACCTGCTGGGTGATGAAGAGGCCCAGGCCCAGGCCTCCATAGTGCCGCTCCGACACACCCCGCTCGAACCGGCCGAAGAGGCGCGTGCGCACGGACTCGTCCATCCCAATGCCTTCATCGCGCACGGTCAATCGCGCCCACCCCTCGCTCTCCTCCACGCGCACTCTCACCGTGCCGCCCGCGCCGAACTTGAGCGCGTTGGACAACAGGTTGGTCACGATCTGCTCGAGTCTCAAGACATCCCATTGACCCAGCACCCGGGCGGGAGCCTCCAGCTCCAGCGGGCAGTTGGCGCGCGCGGCCTGGTGCTCGAAGCTGGAGACCACGTCGCGCACGATGGCCGCGAGGTTGACGTCCTGCTCACGCCGCAGCGTGAGCCGCCCGCTGGTGATGCGCGTGGCGTCCAGCAGGCTGTCCATGAGCGCCGTCACCCGCCGCACTTGCGCGCCCGCCGCCTCCACGTGCCCGCGCAGGCGTTGCACGTCCACCTCCGGCTTGCCCAGCTCCTGCCGCATGAGCTGCAGGCGCAGGGCGAGCGGCGTGAGGGGCGTCTTCAGCTCGTGGCTGGCCACGGAGAGGAATTCGTCGCGCAGGCGCACCGCCTCTCGCAACTCCACCACCAGGCGCTCGCGCTCCAGTTCGGCGCTCCGCCGCTGGTCCTCCAGGACCTCGCGCTCGCGCTCGCGCAGCGCCGCCTCCCTCCGCCGCAGCGCCTCGCGCTCCCGGTAGAGCTCCACGAAGACGCGCACCTTGGCGCGCAGCCGCTCGGGATCCACCGGCTTGTTCAGCCAGTCCACCCCTCCCGTCGCATACCCGGTCGCGATGATGTCCTCCTCGGTGTTCGCCCCGGTGAGGAAGATCAGCGGCAGGGGCCGCAGCGCCAGCAACTGGCGCATGCGCCGCGCCGTTTCCACCCCATTCAGGCCCGGCAACCGCACGTCCATGAGCACGAGCGCGAACTCCTCGTCCCGCACCTGATCGAGCGCTTCTTCGCCGGAGGACACCTTCACCAGGTGGAGGGAGAAGGGGGCCAGGTAGCGCTCCAGGGCAACCAGGTCGGCAGGTTGGTCATCAACCAGCAAGACGCTGGTGCGCGGGACTTCCCTTGCTTGCACGGCGCCTCCAAGAACTCCGGTATGCCGCCGTAACAGATACGGCCCGCTCCCGCGAGGAGTGATGTCGCCCCGGGCGGGAGCCCACGTCCAGGGGACAACATGCCAGACTGCCCCCTTTCATTCCTGACGGCCAGGGTTTCGCTGGTTGGCTCCCATATCTTCAGCCTCGTGGGGGGGTCCGGGCCGGGGCGGATTCTCCGAGGGAGAAGTTAAGGACGGCGAGCCTTGCCGCCGAGCTGGCTTTTTTTTGTATAAGGGCGCGCGGACGGGTGGCGCTTGCTGCCCTGGAGAGAAAGGCAGGACACATGCGGAAGTTTCTGGTGGTGGCGGCTCTGTTCGCCGTGGCGGGTTGTCAGCCGCAGGGTTCCAACAATGCCGGGGGGGCCAGTGGTGCCGGCGCCAACCCGCAGACGGACGATCAGAAGACCTTCTATGCCTTGGGCGTCACCCTGGCGCGGCAGATCCAGGTGTTCGACATGTCGCCCGAGGAGCTGGAGTACGTCAAGGCGGGCCTGACGGCGCAGGTGACGGGCAAGGAGCCGGTGGTGGACATCCAGGCCTTCGGACCGAAGCTGCCGGAGCTGGCGCGCACCCGCTCCACGGCGCGGGCGGAGAAGGAGAAGGAGAAGTCCAAGACCTTCCTGGAGGAGGCGGCCAAGGAGTCCGGCGCCGAGCGCACCGAGTCGGGTCTCATCTACAAGAGCCTCACCGAGGGCACGGGCGCGCAGCCGACGGCCACCGACATCGTGAAGGTGAACTACCGGGGCACGCTGCCGGACGGCAAGGAGTTCGACAGCTCCTACAAGCGCAATGAGCCGGCCCAGTTCCCGCTCAACGGCGTCATCAAGTGCTGGACCGAGGGCGTGCAGAAGATGAAGGTGGGCGGCAAGTCCAAGCTCGTGTGCCCGTCGGATCTGGCCTACGGCGACCGCGGCACGCCGGGCATCCCCGGTGGCTCGGCGCTCGTGTTCGAGGTGGAGCTCCTGGAGGTGCAGAAGAACGAGCCGCCCCCCGCGCCGCCCGCTCCTCCGGCGGGTCAGCCGGCGGCTCCCGCGCCGCAGGGTCAGCCGGCCAAGAAGTAGTCCGGCTCACGGCTCCTCCCGAGCCGCCCTCACGGGCCCTCGTTCCTCCCCGGTATGAAGGGGAGGCGGGGGCCCGTCGTTCTAGTACGGCTTCTGTCCCATGACGTTGCCCGGGGGCGAGTAGTCACACACCCAGAGCTGCCACTTGGGGAACTGCGCGCCGAAGGGAGAGTTCTTCGTGCAGATGACCGTCGCGCACCCCACCTGCGTGCTCTGGCGCCACACCACCTGGGTGTAGTGGCCGCACACCTTGCCCGGCGTGCACTTGTTGGTCGAATGGCTGTAGTCGGCGGACTCGCCCACCCAGTCGGCCACGATCTGGGCGTTCGTCTTCGAGCCCGGAGGCGCCGCCGCCGCGAGGTTCTCTCCATAGGGGCCGCGGTGGGCGTTGTGCTCGAACTTGCATTGCTTCGCGTACGCCTGCGCCACCCGGGCGGCGTCCTCCGACCAGGTCAGGGCGGGCAGCGCGGGCTGGGGCGTGGGCTTCGCCGCCCGGCGGGCCTCGTTGTGCGCGGCGAGGATCTCGGTGGCCAGCGGGGTGTTGGCGGTCCTCGCGGGGGCCTTGGGCGCGGCCTCGCTCTCGCCGCCACACCCGAGGGGGGCCCAGGCCAGGCAGCCCAGGGACAAGGCGAGCAGGGGGGATCGGAACAGGGGCATGTCGGACTCCAGGGGCTCCTCGCACTTCAGGTGGAGGGGCGATTCATGGCAAGGGTGCACTCCGAGGATGGGAACACCCTAGCGCCTCGCTCCTGCCCCGAGTCGACCTTGGACACTTCGAACGGACACTTCGAACGACCCCCTCGCTGGTCTCCGTTCGGCCGTGAGAGCCTTGGGAGCCCCGTGTCGTCACCTTCACTGAGCGCGTGGCTGTTCCTGGAAGTATGACGGACGCCGAGTGCCGGGAGTTGCTGCGGTGGGCCTCGCCGCGCCTGGGGTTGCGCGAGGAGGGCTTCCGCCGGGTGCGCGCCCAGGTGTGCAAGCGCGTGGGCCGGAGGATGAAGGCGTTGGGGCTGTCCGGCCTGGACGCCTATGTCGCGCGGCTGGAGGCGGAGCCGGCCGAGCGGGCCGTGTTGGATGCGTTGTGCCGCGTCACCATCTCCCGCTTCTACCGGGACTCGGCCCTCTTCGACGCGCTGCTCGAGCCGCTGCTGCCCCAGGTGCTGGTGTCCGCTCGTGCCCGGGGCGAATCCCGCCTGCGGGTGTGGAGCGCGGGGTGCGCCAGCGGCGAGGAGCCCTACAGCGTGTCCGTCCTCTTCCGGCGGGGGCTCGCGCCGCGCTTCCCGGACTTCCGCCTGGAGCTGGTGGCCACGGACGCGGATGCCTCGCTCCTGGAGCGCGCCCGGCGGGGTTGCTACCGGCGCTCCACGCTGCGCGAGCTGCCCGCCGCGTGGCGGCACGAGGCCTTCACCCCGCTCGGGGACGAGGACTGTCTGCGGCCCGAGTACCGCGAGGGCCTCGACTTCCGCCGGGAGGATCTGCGCGAGCACATGCCCGAGGGCCCCTTCCACCTGGTGCTCTGCCGCAACGTGGCCTTCACCTACTTCGCGCCCCCCGTGCAGCGGCAGGTGCTGGCGCGGCTCCTCACGCGGCTTTCCCCCGGTGGACTGCTCGTGATTGGCGCCCACGAGTCCCTCCCCGAGCCGGTGCCGGGACTCACGCGGGCCGCCGGGCCGGACCTGCCCCTCTTCCGTTGGGAGAAGCCATGAGGGAGTGACGCAACTGGACTTGCATGAAACCCGACAATTCTCGTACTTCTGGGCCCACTCTCGTTTTCTAGGAAAACGAGCGGGAGGGGTACGAGCGCATGCGCAACTTCTTGGGTGTAGTCGTCGCGATGATGTTGAGTGGTTGTGGTGGGCAGATGGGGGAGGGGGTGACTTCGGAGCAGCAGGCCGGTGCGGCGGAAGGGCTGTCGCTGACGCGGGGGGCGGAGAGCGCCTCGGGTCGTTTCTCGCACGGGGGGGTGGAGGTCCTCTTCTCCTCGAGGCAGGTGGAGCCGGGCGTCTTCCGGCTCGAGGTGCGGCACAGCGGCATGACGCTCACGGGCCTGGTGGACACGGCCAACGGTGTGTCGTCGCTGGATGGCTTCGCGGAGGACAGTGGCCAGGACACGCAGATGCTGGACGGGGACCGGGAGCTGCTCACGGCCCTGTACGCGGCGCTCAACGCGGAGCTGCCGGCGGGCACCGCTCTCTCTCCCGAGCTGAAGTACCTGCGGCGCGCGGTGGGCCTGTGGGCCGAGCACCCAGGGTCGGTGCAGTTGCAGCGCACGGTGATGGGTGAGCAGGGCCGGGGCTACACGATGCTGTGCAGCTATGCGAAGTGCAACAGCAGCTACACGGGCAGCTGCTCCACCTACAACTGGTACTCGTACGCGAAGCACGACTGCCAGCATGGCGGCTTCGATCTGGCGAAGAACCAGCAGATCGCCCAGCTCGGCGACCACGGGACGTGCAGCGGGGACGAGCTGTACCTGAACAGCAGTGGCAGCTGGGTGTGCGGCGAGCCCGACCACTTGAGCCGTCCGAAGGTGCGGGGCAACTGCTTCGGCCGCTGCGGCGGTGGCTGTGGCGGAGACACCCAGTACACGGTGGATGCCACCAACCATGACGGCTGCGTGCGCAACGGCCACGCGCTGGCCAGTGCCTACTGCGACGACCAGTTCACCTCCGCGAGCGATGACGAGCTGTTCGCTTCGGACTGCTACTGACGATGCGGCGACCAGGCCTGGCGTTGCTCGTGGGGGCGCTGGTGGGCTGCGCCCCCTCGACGGCGAGCAAGACCGAGGCCGCGCGCGAGACCGTGCGGCGCTTCTTCACCGAGCTGCCCTCGGGGGACTGCGCGGTGCTCGGCCCGATGCTCGCCGGGGAGGGCGGCTCCTCCTGCGAGGAGAAGGTGGCGGACTTGAGCGCGCACGGCTTCTCCCTGGTGGAGGTGCTGGACGCGAAGGTGGATGGGCGCGACGCGGACGCGGTGATGGTGCGTGCGCGCGTGGCTCGGGATGGACGGGTTCGCGAGCAGCCGATGCTGCTGCGCGTGGAGCGTCACCCCGAGGGTTGGAAGTTGCGTCTGTAGACAGAAGGGTCGTGTGATGAATCCCCGCTTCCGTGTCGTTGTTCCGCTCGTCGCGTGTCTGGTGTTGGGAGGCACGCTGCTGTGGGCGCTCCGGGACGTCTCTTCCGCTCCGTCCCCGGAGGCTGTCGCCGCCGCGCCGTCCTCTTCCGCTTCCTCTCCCTCCGTGCCCGGGCCGCCCATGTCCGGGTCGTCCGGGTCGCCTCCCGAGGGGGTCGGCTCGGCGGTGGGTCCGGCCCCCATCGCGAGTCAGGAGCTCGCGGCGGGGGAGGCGTCGCTGCCGGAATCGGAGGATGCGAATCTCCCGCCGCAGGAGAATGACCCCATCGAGCCGGAGCAACCCCAGACGGCGGCGTGGCGCCACGAGAAGCTGGTGCGCATCACGGAGCTGCTGGATCGGGACGTGGAGCGGCTGGAGGCGGAGCGCCAGGCCGCGAGCGCGCGAGGGGATGAGGGGGAGTCGCGGCGGCTGGCGGTGCAGCTCACTCGTCACCGGGCGAGGTTGGGCTCGCTGCGCGAGGAGACGGCGGTGATGGCGGACGCGGCCCGTCAGGAGGAGCAGACGCGGTGAGGGGGGGCAGGCTCCGGTGGCTCGGCGTATGGGGGGCGCTGTGGGGGGCGAGCCTCGGAGCCTGCGCGCCTGTTTCTTCTGCTGTGGACGGGCCTCCGGCCTCTCGGGGGGACGCGGTGGTGGGAGGCACGGAGGCACCCGGGGATGGGGCGGTGGTGGCGCTGGTGGCCCGGCGGGTGCGCTGCGCGGGGGAGTCCCTGACGCTGCTGTGCTCGGGGGCACTCATCGCCCCGGACGTGGTGCTGACGGCGGCGCACTGCCTGGATGTCTTTGGCCCGGAAGGGGCCTACGAAGTCTTCTTCGGAGCGCGGTTGCTGCCGGAGACGCACACCCAGGGGCGCTTCGTCCGGGTGGCGCGCGCGGTGCGGCACCCGGACTATGAGCGGGAGACCCACGCCCATGACGTGGCCCTGCTGCGTCTGGCGGTCGCGGTGGAGGTGCCCCCCCTGCGGCTTCCCGGCCCGGGCGAGGACGTGCCGTCGCCGGGCGGGGCCGCGCGCGTGGTGGGCTTCGGCGACACGCGGGATGGGGACGCGCCTCCGGGCGTGCGGCGCCAGGGGGGACTGCGCGTGACGGAGGTGCGGCCGGACGTCTTCCTCGCCGGGCCGGATCCCGCGATGAGCTGCGTGGGCGACAGTGGTGGGCCCGTGCTGGTGCGGGACGCGGAGGGCGGCGAGGTGCTCGCGGGCGTCACCGTGAGCGGCGACTTCGCCTGCCAGAAGGAAGCCGTCAACCTGCGGGTGGATGCGGTGCGCGACTCCTTCCTCCAGCCCTTGCTCGACGAGCACCCGGAGCCGCCCGGCCCGAGGCTCGCCCTGGACGCCCTCTGCTCGGGAACGTGCACGCGTGACGCGGACTGCCCCGCGGGCCTCGCCTGCGCCGAGACGGCGGACGCCTCGCGCCGCTGCTTCCTGCCCGCGCTGCAACCGGGAGACTACGGCGGCCCGTGCGTCGAGGACGCCCAGTGCGGAGCCGGGGGCGTGTGCGCGCGCCTGGAGCCCGAGGGCGATGACTCGTGCCGCTGCTTCACCCCGTGCGCGGAGCCCGTCTCCGAGCCCTCTTCCGAGCCCCCTTCCGAGCCTTCCAAGGGGGAGGACATCCCCCGGGGCTGCACGGGCGCGCCGGGTCCGGGAGCGCTGGCGCTGGGAGCACTCGCCGCGTGGCTGTACCGCCGCCGGGCGCCGCTCCCGTGAGCGCGGCGGGCTACAGGGCGTTGCCGCGCTTCATCTTGCGCCGGGTGACGGTCCTCTGGGTGGGCCGGACCTCGGTGGTGGCGGGGCCGTGTCCCACCGGCTCCGTCATGGCGGGCCCCGGGGTCGCCTTGCGCATCAACTTCTGCCGGCGCAGGGCCGCGGCCTGATCTCGCGGAACGGTCTTCTTCCCATTCGTCGCCTGCCGGTTGCTCTGCGCCTCGTCGACGCTCGTCACCCGCCGTGGATTCTTCGTTCCTGCCATTCGCGTTCTGACGGCCATGGCTGCCTCCTTCCATGGAGGTAGGGACCGTCCGGCGGTTTTTCATCCTCCGCCTTCCCTCTTCCTCGTCGGACGCTCGCCCCTCAGCGGCTCATGGCCGCCGCGGCCGTGGGACAATCCGCCACCACGGCCCGGGCCTGGGCGTCTCCACCCGCCGCCTCGCGCACCGCGCGGGACACCGCGTCCTCGCACCGCGAGGGCGCGGGCGTCGCCCGTCCATGGCAGCACCGCCACCCATCCAGGGTCTTCAGGTAGCGAAGGGACTCGGTCCGGGTGGGCGTCACCATGAACCACACCGCGGCCAGGGCCAGCACCAGCCAGGCCCCCTTCCACGGCAGTCCCCCGCGCCAGGGCGGCATGGACTTCGTCTCGAGCGCGAGAGTCCGATCGAAGACGCGGCGCTGGAGGATGGGGGAGACGAGCAGCTCCACCAGCGCCAGGGGCGCCCGGGCCGCTCCACGCGAGACCCCGGGCGCATGGTCGCCGCGCACCAGCCGCAGGCCCACCAGGGCCTGTCCCAGCGTCCACCCGCTCAACCCCCCCACGAGACACACCACGCACCACACGCCCGCCGTGACGGCGATGAGCCGTCCGGGAGTCCGGGTCACGTCCAATGTGCGGAGCAGCCCCCACCCCAGCAGCAGTGAGAGGGCGAGATCCAGCAGATCTCCCAGCCACTGCCGCCCCAGGTGGAGGGTGTCGGCGGTCTCGACGTCGGAGGAGAACAGCGAGTCGCTCATTCTCCCCCAACATAGACCGCTCGCGGCCCGCGTCCCGATTTGTTGCGTCGGGAGGGCGTTGTCTACCCGCCACTGCGGCGGATGTGCATCTCGCTGGGTGGCTTCTTGCGCCCGTTCACCGACGTCGCCAGCCGGGGGGTCTTCGGGTGGTGGGGCTCGGCGGCGGGCCCCAGCGTCACCCGCTCCAGCAGCCGCTCCCGGCGCAAGAGGGGGATCTCATCATGGAAGGGGATGGCTCTGCCTTTGCTCGCCTGCGGACTGGGCTGAGCGGCATGCACGCCCACCTGCCGCCGGTTCTTGATTCCCACGATATCCGTTCGAACTGCCATGTGCGCTCCCTTGGACTGAGCATGGACTTCAGGACAAGGTGGGGCGCGAGGCACGGCGGTGTCACCCCGGGGAGGAGCACCGGGGGGCCTGAACGGCCGCTCGCGGGGGGTGGTCCCGTCAGGACTTGCGGCGCTTGCGCTTGCCGAGCGCGTCGGGCGGGAAGAGCCAGCCGTCCTCCTGGGAGGGGACGGGCTTGGGCGCGTTGCGGGGCCGCTCGGGCTTCTCGTTGGCCGTCTCCACGAGCGTCGCCTTCACCTTGCGGTTGGCGGCGTGGGGCAGGGCCTTGAGGGGCGGCAGGTTCACCTTGCGGCAACTGCGGCACCACGACTGGGGGCGGCGCTCGCCCCGGATGACCCGGATGCCAAAGTCCTGCTCGGTGGGTCCCACGTGGCCACAGCGGGGGCAGCGCGAGAGCGCCGTCTTCCCCACTTCCTTTTCCTTCTCGCGGCCCAGTTGCACCACGAGCTTCAGGGCGGCCGCGAACCCCGGCTTCGGGGTGGCCTCCTGCTTCCGGGCCCGCTTCTTCCGTCCGCCCCCATTGAGGACAGGCATCAGATAATTCTCCCCGAGAAGGTTTCCCTGCCCCAGGATGCTCAACGCGCCGTTGGTCGAGTAGCTCACGGCGTCCTTCATACTAACCGAGTCTGACATGACTTGCTGATCGTCGAGGTGGCCTGCCCGCCACCCGAGCGGCCTGGTCACTCCCCAGGCCCTGGCGTGCCCCGGTCCCGCCCCCCTTCGCGGTGGGAATGAGCACCTTCTCCAGACACCCTTTCGCGAGGAGCGTCACGTGTCTGACACCCCACCGGGCAATCCCCTGAGCCGTGGTGACAAGCGTCCCCCCTCCCGTCCCGGGCCCTCTTCCGCCGCCTTCACCACGTCCCTGGTCCAGGAGGGACGTCTGGACCCGGGCCTGGCCGAGTGCGCGGCCGCCTCGGTCGTCACCGCCCTGTTGCGCAACCTCGAGCTGGACGAGGACCAGGAGCCGCGGGGCCACCTGATGCGCAGGCTGGTGGAGTTCCTTCCCGCCCGGGACGCGGGCAAGGGCTCCCTGGAGCCCATCTCGGGCCAGGAGGCCCTGTTCACGAGCGTGGCGCGGGAGCTGCGTCTGGAGGTCTCCGCGGTGGAGCCCCTGGTGCGCACCGTCTTCCAGACCCTGCGCGGCTTCCTCTCCGAGGGGGAGTGCCAGGACGTGGAGCGCGGCCTGTCCTGGGACCTGCACTACCTGTGGCGGCGCACCCAGTAGGGCGAGCGCCCCGGGCGGGGGCTTCAGGGCGCCTGGAGGAACTTCTCCACGGCGCTCTCCAGCTTCTGCCGGGGCTGGGCACCGACGAGCTGTCCCACCACCCGGCCCTGCTTGAAGAGGAGCAGGGTGGGCACGGAGCGGATGCCATACGCCTGGGCCGTCTCCGGGTTCTCGTCGATGTCCAGCCGCGTCACCTTCATCCGCTCCTTGTTCGCGGTGGCGAGTGCCTCCAGCGCCGGGGTGAGGGCGCGGCACGGGGCGCACCAGTGGGCGGTGAAGTCCACCAGCACCGGCCCGTCCGCCCGCAGCACCTGCCCGCCGAACTCCGCGTCCCTCACGTCGATGATGTCTCCCGCCATGGTTCTCTCCCTCGTGGGTCGAAGCGCGGAAGGGCGCCGCTCGGGGGCCCCGCTTCCGCGGTGGTGTGGGAGGAGAGATAGCGGTGGGGCCCGGCGGGGACGAGGGCCCGGCGCGCGACGGATTGTTCCGTGAAGAGCCCGCTACCGGGGCCCGTCCTCCCAGGGCAGCCCCGGGCCGCCCCGGGTGAGGGCCTCGAGGAAGACCTTCACCTTGGCGGGCATCCGCTGACGGCTGGGATGGACGGCGTAGAGCGCGAGGCCCGGGGGTGACACCGCCTCCAGCACCGGCACGAGCGCGCCGGCGCGCACGTCTTCCGCGACGAGCACGGTGGGCAGGCGCACCAGCCCGAGCCCGGCCCGGGCCGCGGCGTGGCCCGCGCGCACGCTGGGCACCTGCAACCGGCCACTCACCGGCATGGTGCGCGCGCCGCCCGGGCCCGTGAAGAACCACACCTCGTCCGTGCCCGGCTCCGCCACCAGCACGCACTCGTGGTGGGCGAGCTCCTCGGGCGTGCGGGGCGTGCCGCGCCGGCCGAGGTAGGCGGGGCTCGCGTAATAGCCGGTGCGCACGTGGCCGAGCCGGCGCGCCACCAGGGCCGAGTCCACGAGCGGCCCGGTGCGCAGGGCGACGTCATACGCCTCGGCCACGAGGTCCACGTGGGCGGGCGCCAGGGACACCTCCACGCGCACCTGGGGGTGGCGCAAGAGGAAGTCGGCGATGACGGGCGTGAGCAGCTCGCCGAGCAGCGAGAACGTGGCCACGCGCAACGTGCCCCTGGGGATGTCCCGTGACTCGCTCATCGCCTGGTTCACCGCGCGGGCCTCGGCGACGAGCCGCGCGCAGTGCGCGTGGTACTCGCGCCCCGCTTCCGTGAGCCGCAGCCGCCGCGTGTTGCGCTCCAGCAGGCGTGTGCCCAGGCGCTCCTCCAGGGCCGCCAGCCGCCGGCTCACCGTGGACTTGCGCAGGCCCAGCCGCGCCGCCGCCGCGGTGAGGCTCCCCGTGTCCGCCACCTCGGCGAAGACGAGCATGTCATCGAGCAATGGGGGCGTGGGGGGCACGGGCGTCAGCAGCCTCATCGGGCCGCCGGGAGTTCGCAAGCCGAATCCGGGATGCCCACGGCCAGCCCCGCCCTCGTTCCGGTGGAGCGGGCCCTCCTGGGCGGTCAGGCCCAGGCTCCCCTCGAGAGAGGGCGTGGGCACGGGTCGCTCGGGGCCTGGCGCCTGTCACGGAACGCAGCACTAATTTTCATCCCCTGGGGTGAATCGAGTTGTACCAGAACGCTTGGAGTCAAGAGTGCATGCGAGCAATCAACCCTTTGATTCGAATGACGCCAGCTCTCGGGAGGCCCGTAAACCCAAGATGGATCCGGGGCCCAGAAGCAGCTGGAAGGCCTTCCTCCAATGGTGGAATGACGCCATCTCTCGGGAGAGCAGTAAACCCAAGGTGGACCCGGTCCCCAGAAGACGCTGGAAGACCTTCCTCCAATGGTGGGATGAGCTTTTCGATGGGGTCGCGGCGTTCGCTCGGTCTCATCCGGCGTTCTCCCGATTCGGGGCCATCGTCCAGTTGGCGGGATTCGTCGCCGCCAGCTACTTCTATATCCGCTACCTGGCCAGCAATACGGGACAAGCCAGTCATCCCCATGCGCCGATCAATTTGACCGATTACTGCGCGACGATGTTCGCGCTCCTGCCGAGTCTGCTGGTGCTCGGTCACTTCATCGCGAGGCGCAGGCGCTCACCCAGGATCCACATCCAGACGATCCAGGAGTACCTCCGCTTCCGGGAGAACATCTTCCGCAAGGGCAGGCACTCGGAAGACAAACTCATTTCACAAAACTTCCTGAGGTTTCAGGACGAAAAAGAACTCGACTCCCTCCTCCGCCCCCGACCCAGTCAGTACCTGGTGAGCATCTGCGCCCTGACCCTGTCCTTCCTCGTCCTCTCGATATACTCCGATGCCCTGTTCGAGATCCGCGGGACTCTTCCCAACAAGGGCGCGGGCGGACAGTTCTACGAGGAAGGGCTCCGCGGGCTGGTGTTCACGGGTTACGGCGTCTACGTCTACACGCTCATCGTGATTCTTCATCGCATGCGCGCACAGACGCTCTCCACCGAGTGTTTGCTGGGCGCGGCGCTGAGGGTCATCACGATGATGGTCATTGGCTTCATGGTGGGGGAGACAGGCATCTTCCTCATGCATGCGACCTCCAACGTCCCGAGCGGTTCCTCGGAGGTGGCCTCCAACTCCATGGTGAGTTCCTCCATGGGCCTCGTCGTGTACTTCGCCATCGGTGCCTTCCCTTTCTGGGGATATGAGGCCCTGCGCGAGAAGGCACGCAAGCTCCTCCAGCCCAAGGCCGCCTCCGAGAAGATCCCGTTGGAGTACGTGAGCGGACTGGACGAGATGATCATCGAACGGCTCGAGGAGCTTGGCGTCAGCAATGTCCAGCATCTCGCCACCTATGACCCCGTCCTCCTGACGCTCCGGACCAACTATCCCCTCAAACGGATCATCGATTGGATCGATCAGGCCATCCTGGCCGTGCACCTGCAGGACAAGATAGGTCTCGCGCGGGAACTCGGCATTCGCGGTGCCACCGACTTGCGCAATCTCTACGCGGATCTCCAGAAGGGTCGGCCCACCCGGTACTTTCGCATCTTCCGCCAGCGCTACTGTGCCCATTGCGGTCAGTTCAAGCTGGGGAGCGCCGAGGATCGGGCTCGCGCCCTGCTCCAGGAACTGGCCAACAGGACCCAGTCCAGTATCGAAAGCCTCTACGCGATCGGTGCGAAGCTGACAGCGGACATCCATGTCCTCCTGCTCGGCGGGCTCCAGCGGGAGTGAGCCCGTTGTTGCGCGCTGGCCCCGGGGCGGATCTTGGAGGATTCTCCCCGCCCATGAGCATTCAAGGAAACCTCCGGCGGGTGGGCGCCGACCAGCTCCGCGCCCTGCTCGCCTCCCCCGAGCAGGTGAACGACATCGTCCATCCCCCCGAAGACGAGGACCTGGACGAGGACGGTTCCTCCAACGCCGATCACCTGCCCCTGGAGAAGAACTGGCACGGGCTGCACTTCCTGCTGACGGCAACGGCCTGGGAAGGCTCGCCGCCGCTGAACTTCATCGCCGCGGGCGGCCAGCGCGTGGGCGACGAGGACGTCGGCTATGGCCCTCCGCGTGCCTTCACCCCCCAGCAGGTGAAGGAGATCTCCCGGGCGCTCGAGGGCCTCGACGGGGAAGGGCTGCGCCGGCGCTTCAACGCCAGGAAGATGGACGAGCTGGAGATCTACCCGCAGGGCTGGTCGGACAACGACGACGAGGAGTCGCTGGCGTCCCTGCTCGAGGACTTCGACACGCTCCGGAGCTTCCTGCGCGAGGGCGCCGAGCAGGGACAGGCCCTGCTCGTGTACCTGAACTGACGCCCCGCTGGAGCACCTCTCAGGCCCCGCCCGAGTCCCCACCCGTGTCCCCGCCCGTGGTGGGGTGCGGGAAGACGGGCGTGCCGCCGGGGGTGGTCGGATCGTGCGGGAGGCTGCCCCGGGGGCTGCGCAGGTAGACGAAGGGCGTGGCGAAGAGGAAGTTGCTCACCCGGGACGTGTAGATGTCCGCGTAGCGCTCCACCTGTCGCGCCAGGTGGCTCTTGTCGTTGCCCGCTCGGGTGAGCAGTCCCCAGACGGGGTTGGACAGCTCGCTCGCGGCGCGCGCCATGGGGCCCAGCTCCGCGTCGAGCGCCTCCTGCTGGGCGCGCAGCTCCAGGGAGCGCGCGTGCAACTGCTCGTCGCCCGGCAGCGACTCGTCGCGCGCGGTGTAGCCCAGGCGCCGCCGCTGCAACTCCAGCCGCACCTGGCACGCCTCGGCCTCCAGCCGCTCCTTCTGCTGCATGCGCTCGGCGAGCCGCGCCTCGGTGGCGCGGAAGGAGCTGATGGCGCGGATCTCGTCCTCCAGCTCGCGCAGGATGAGGGCGGTGCGCCAGCGCAGCGCGCTCTTGCTCACGTGCACGTCGCCGAACATGTGGTCGCCCACGTAGAGGATCTCATCCCCGCTCATGCCCAGCGAGCGCTCCACCTCGCTCGCGCTGCCGCCGAAGTAGGGCACCCCGGGCTTGAGCGACCCCGAGTGCGGACGCAACAGGCCCTCCTGTCCCGCGATCGTCACCACCTCGAAGAGCGAGGAGCGCGTGGTGAAGAACTCGGGCTTGCGCGCGCTGACGATGACCACGTCGAACAGCTCGCGCCACGTCATGCCCTTGGGCAGGTAGGGGTCGAACGCGGCGTGCATCATGGGCAGCGTGTACGCCCACTCGCTGTTGGTGATGAGCAGGAGCTTCTTGCCCGAGTGCTTCTGATCCAACAAGGCCAGCGGCGTGTCCGGATCGGCCTGAACGTAGCGCGCGGGGTCCGCGATGATCTCCGCCTTGAGCGCGCCCTCCATGTGGGTGGCGTCGAGGCTGCGGCGCACGTGCTCGTAGAGGTCGTTGTAGCCCATGGGCCCCTCGAGCTTGCCGTCGTCCAGCAGGTCCACCACCTGGGCGTAGAGACACGCCTCGGACAGCGAGAAGAGCGTGTTGAGGAAGACCCAGCGCCGCTCGGACAGGTCGATGACGGTGCGCATGTACTCGTCGCGCTGGGACTCGAAGCTCATGGGCCGGGTGCCGTGCAGCGCCTTCTTCACGAAGCCGAAGCGGTTGGCCTTGAGCAGATTGCCCTTCTCGGTGTCGATGATGAGCCCGCGCATGGCGAGCACCGGATCGAACGTGAGGTGCGCCACGGGCCAGCCCTGGGCCGCGAGCCGATCCCTCATGTACTCGTACGCACGCTTCTCCCAGACCTCCACCTTGTAGTGGATGAGCGTGTAGTCCATGTCGTACCCGATGGCCTTGATGGCCCTCAGGTTGAGGGTGCGGTTGCAGAAGAGGCCGCGCTCGGGTGGGGGGGCTTTCAAGTGGCCAATCATGGCCACTTCGTGCCCTGGACCGTGACAAAAGTCACTGATTCTGGCGTCGTGGGTGTTGGTGGCGGGTAGGACAGCGGACAATCACTCCGACTCGAATCAAGGGAGCTGAACATGCGGAATTCGCTAGGGGTGTCGCTCCTGGTGTGGGCGGTGGCAACGGTGGCGGTGGGCGAGGAGAAGTGGGAGACGGTGTCGACGGGGCCGGTGTCCATCCGCGTGCGTCTGCGGCCGGACATTCCCGGAGGCCGGGAGGTCTGGGCCGAGGGCAGCATGGCGGTGGGGCTGCCCCACGTGCGGGCGGCGTTGCGCAACCACGCGAACTTCCGCCTGTGGATGCCCTATGTGACGGAGTCGCGCGTCCTGGATGAGGCACCGGGCACGCGCCTGACGTACACGCAGCTGGACTTCCCCCTCATCTCCAACCGGGACTACGTCCTGCGGGTGGTGGAGGAAGAGGGTCACACCGAGGACGGGACGGTGACGTTCCTGCAGCGCTGGACGCCGGACAACGAGGCGCTGCCCGATCGCGATGGCGTGGTGCGCTTGCGTCACAACTCGGGCAGCTGGCTCTTCACGCCCGAGGGCGAGGATCGGGTGCGCTACGTCTACCGCTTCACCGTGGAGCCGGGTGGCTCCATCCCCGGCTTCCTCGCCGGAGTGGGACAGAAGGACGCCGTGCTGGACACGGTGCGCGCGGTGGAGAAGCGGGCGCGTCAGCTCGCCTCGCAGGGCACTCCTCCCCCCTGAGCACCCGCCGCGGACGGAGCGGGGCCGCCTGTCATCTGGCGGGCGACCCCGGGCCTCGCGCCCTCGGCCGGTGGTGGAGAAGGCCACGGGCGAGCCGGTTCACCGGGCCGCGAAGCAGCACGTACGGCACGAGCGCCAGGACCACGGCTACCAGCAACCCTTGTAGCGGCCGTGGCCCCTTGAGCACGGTGAGTTGGTAGATCACGTCCATCACCACGGCGAGGAGGAAGATCCGGCCGACCGCGTGCCATCCCTCGCGCAACCGCTCGCGCCGGTGTGCTGGGTCCGTGAAGAGCGCCCAGAAGTAGGCGGGGCGTCCCGCGTGTGCGTCCTTGATGCCGTCACGCACGGCGAACAGCATCGCCATCAACGGCTGGAGATAGAAGCGAAACGCCATCGGCCCATCGGGGCGCTCGGCGATCTCCCGCCACATCTGTGTGAGCACGTCAGCCATCGCGAGCCTCCAGCGCCTGTCGTGGCCTTTCAGGAACTTGTTCCTTGGTGCCCTTCCGTGCTTCTGGACGTGAACATGAGGTGCCCCTCCGCCGGGGGCATCCGGGTGTGCGCATCCAGGGCGTCCAGGGGTGACCTGCCCGTTCGTCCGTCGACGGTATCGGGAAAGGGCCGCCGGACGTCCGGGGCGTGACGCGGCCCCCGCCCCCCGGGGCCCACTCGGCGGAGCGGAAGGGGATGTGCATGCTGGGGAGCCGGTCCTCCCATGCGCCCCCTCTCTCGGCTCCCGCGTCCGCTGCTCGCGCTCCCTCTGCTGGTGCTGATGGCGGCCTGTGCTTCGGTGCAGCGGCGCTCTCCGCTGATGGAGCGCGTGGGCAGGTCGGACATGTCCGTGGGCGCGCTGCGCATCCACGTGCGCGACATGGCCCGCCGCTTTCCCGTCATGCTCGAGGCCGTCGCGGATGACGTCGCCAGGCTCTCCGGCTCGGCCGAGATGCGCGAGGCGATGCTCCGGGCCAAGAGCAGCGCCGTCCCCGCCATGCAGGCCGCGCTCCTGCAGCCGGATCCGGTGGCGGCGCTCATCGACGGTTGGGCCTTGCTGGTGCAGATCGAGCAGGCGCTTCCAGCAGCAGGCTCGCCGGATGCGAGGGCCGCCGCCCGGCAGCCGATCGAGAAGATGGAGTCGGAAATGGAGGCGCTCTGGCGGAAGCTCTCGGGCAGCCAGGACGTGTCCAGGCTGCGAGAGCTGATCCAGACGTGGGCCGCGGAGCATCCACTGACGGGCCCTCTCCTGGTGCGCGAGTCCACCGTGCCGCTGCTGGCCGCCTTCACGGATCGCTCTGGGGTGGGGTTGCTGGGGGCGACGGCCAACCTCCTCCAGGACACGCAGGACGTTTTCGCGCGGATGGACGCGTACACCGACAGCCTCCCCCGGCAGGCCCGCTGGCAGGCGGAGCTCGCCGTCCAGGAAATGGTGGAGGGGACTCCGGTGCTGACCTCGGCCATGGCCGAGCTGGAACGGGCCGTGGACGTGCTCGTGCGGGTGGGAGCGCTGGCCGGCGACACCCCCGCGGTGGTGGCTCGCGAGCGCGAGGCGCTGCAGGACTTCATCTCCTCCGAGCGTCTGGCCGTGCTGGATGGCGTGCGGGGCGAGCGCGTGGCGGTGCTGGACGCGCTCCACACCGAGCGGGTGGAGGCGCTGGCGCAGACGGACGCGATGGGGCGCGGCTGGGTGGACCAGGCCTTCGATCGGGCCGAGGCCCTGGTGGACCACATCTTCCTGTGGCTGCTGGGGCTGGTACTCCTGTTCGTGCTGGGCGTGCTCGTGGCCGCGGCACTGCTGGCGTGGGCCTGGCGTCGTGGCGAGCGGTTGCCCGTGGGACGCTCTCGTGGTCGGGTGTCTCCCGTGGAGCCGCACGCGGGGGACACGCGGGTGCATGGGCCGGAGCCGTCGCACGAATCGCCCGGGGAGCACCCGGGCGAGCCGCACCACTAGTGGGTCTGTCCATCGGGTCGGGAGGTGCCCATCGTCTTCTCGAAGGAGGAGCGGTGATGAGCCACGAGCGGCGCCTGTCCCCGGTCGAGCTGTTGCGGCAGCTCACCCTGTCGGTCGAGCGCCTCGCCGCCCAGGGCCTCGCCAGTGGCGCGGTGCGGGGTGCCACCGAGGAGCTGCGGGCGGGACATCCGGAGCTCGACGGGCAACTCCAGGCCGTCTTCCAGGATGTGTTGACGCTGCTCGAGCGCATGGTGCACGAGGCCGCCGGGCGTCCGGTCCGGCCCCCCGAGGAGTGGTCGCGCAGGGTCGCGGAGGGCGCGGTGCGGGGAGCGGTGGAGGAACTGCGGCGCTCGATGCCCGGCGTGGATGCGTTCTCCCATGAGGTGTTGGAGCGGCTGAATCGGTTGCTCGAGCGCTCCACGCGGGTCGCGGCGAACCGGGAGAGGGAGCTTCGCATGCCCGGGACGCGCGCCCGGATCGCCGCCGCTGGAGCGGTACGGGGCGCGCTGGGAGAACTCCACGACGCGATGCCGCGGCTGGCGCCGATGGCGGCCGGGCTCTCGTCCCAGGTGGGGCGTGGCTTCGTCGAGGGGCTTGGCGCGAAGGCGCGGGAGGAGCGCGATGTCTTCGCCGCCATCCTCGAGCGTGCGGGGCGGGGCTTCATTCACGCGCTCGTGGAGCAGCTCGACACGGAGCTGCGGGCCCGATGGGGCGTGGGGGAAGGAAAGGTGGGCCGGGTCGTGGAGGACAGGGCCGAGCAGGTGGCCGCGGCATGCGTGCGGGGCGCCACCGGGGAGTTGCTCCGTCAGGTGCGCTCCCTGGGCGGGTCTTCGTCGGCCGGGGAAGCGCTCCAGCGAGCGGGTCGCGAGGTGTCCAGCGGCATCCTGTCCGCGCTGGCGGAGGGCCTGCGCAAGCCCTTCTTCGCCGCGGCGGGGGCGAGCTGCGCGCTCCTGCTCACCGCGCTCCTGGTCACGAGGGCCCGCTGAGATGACTCGAAGCGACCCGGGAGGACTAGAGCGTGTAGGTGGTCACGGCCTGGCGGGGAGGGCGCTCCGGTTTGGCGGGAGGGCTCTCACGCGGCGCCGGACGCGGCCGCCGGTTTCCCAACAGCCCCGGCGGCGGGGCCCCCGTGGCGCATCCCTCGAGCAGCAGCAACAGGAGCACGCCTCCAAGCACACGGAGTCGAGAGCCCTGGACGTTCACTCGCATGATCTACTCCCCCTCTTTGGTGCGTCCTCATGAAGCATCGTTGACGCATGGGGCGCGCGGCAACCCGGGCCGCGCGAGTCCGTTGGAAAACGGGCGGACAGGATGGCGGAGGTCATCCCGGAGCGAGTGACCGGGGAAGTGGTTTTTCTCTTGCCACCGCGAGGGGATTGCCCGTACTGTTCACGGCGTGCGCCCTGGGGCATGGCTTCTCCTCTCGATCTTGTCCTCCCCTCCTGCCTCCGCCTGGGACGAAGCGGGAGGGGCCGTGCTCCAGCGGCGCACGCTTGTGCATCCCTCGAGTCCCGAGCGGGTGCCGCCCCTGGAGCTGCACGTGGCGGCGGGGGTGGCCACGCTCGTGTCGTTCGCAGGGTGCTCGCGGCCCGAGGTCCTGGAGTTCGGACAGGGTCATCCTTCCCTACGTTTGATCGACATGAGCGGGGGCGCGTTGATCCTCTCTCCTTCCGCGGATCTCGCTCCGGGTGAGCGGGTTCCTCTCGTCGTGAGGCTTGCGCCCGATGCCGAGCCGCTGCGTTTCGTGCTGGTGACGCGGCGCGACGCGGTGGATGTGCGGGTACAGGTGGTGCGGGCTACGTCTGGTTCCGAGGAGGAGGGGGTGGACGGTGTGGCCCGGAGCCTGCTCGACGCGCCTGGGGCCCAGGCCACGCTCGAACTGCCCCAACGGGTGGCGGAGATCGATGCCCGGAATTCCCAGGGACGGGTCGACTCCGTGCTGTGGATGGGACGGCGCTTCTTCGCCACGGTGTCGGTTCGTGGCGGCAACAAGGGCGCCGCGCTCTGGCCCCTGGTCCAGGTCAGGATGCGGGCGATGCTCCCGGACGGAGAGGTATGGGAGGGGCCCGTGCGTCTGGTCTCGGGTGTGGCGGGTTCGACCCGTCAGCGGCACATCGCGACGGGCCTGCTGCCAGGGGGCGCCTCGGGAGTGGAACTGGCGCTGGATGAAGCCAACACCGCAGGGGTCTTTCAACCACTGTCCCGGAAGGATCCGAGCACGCATCCATGAGTCCACCCCGGCATCCCCATGAGCTGCGTGCGGGCGACTTCGTGCGCGACTTCCGCATCGTGCGCCGGTTGGGGGTGGGGGGCTTCGCCTTCGTCTTCCTGGTGGAGCGCGGAGGACTCCAGTTCTCCATGAAGATGGCCGCCCGGCCGCTGTCCGCCGAGGACCCGGATCAGGTGGATGCCTGGATGCGCCGCGAGGTGGCCTCGATGGACCAACTGGTGGGTCATCCCCTGGTGTTGCCAGTCTTCGAGTGGAGCCGGTGGCCGGATGCGCGGACGGGTTACGCGTACTTCCTCACGGCGTACGTTCCGGGAGACACCTTTCATGTCTGGCGCTGGCGTCGGCGCGCCTCGCTCCATGAGTCCGTGGGCGTGTTGAGCACGCTCGCGCGGACGCTCGAGGTGCTGCACTGGCGAGGTATGTGCCACCGGGATCTCAAGGCGGACAACGTCCTGGTGCGCGAGGCGGATGGAGAGCCCCTCCTCATCGACTTCGGCTCGGCGCACCTGCCGGGGGCACGGATCCTGACGGAGGGGGTGGCGCCCGGGACGCTCTACTGCCAGCCACCCGAGGTCATCTCCTTCCTGTTCTCCGACGCGCGGCTGCCCGGCACCCGCATGCGGGCCCTGCCCTCGGCGGACCTGTATGCCTTTGGCGTGCTGCTCTACGAGACCCTCACGCAGTGCCGTCCCTTCAACAGCCGGTTGCCGTTGTCGCGATTACTCATCGCCATCGCCTCCACGCCCGTGCCGGATCCCCGGCGGTTCGATCCCTCGATTCCCGAGCCCCTGGCCGCGCTGACGATGTCCCTGCTGGAAAAGGAGCCCGCGAAGCGCCCTCCGAACGCCGAGGCGGTCCGGTTGGTGTTGGAACGGCTTCGGGAGGAGGGCGCGGACTCCGGGGTCTGGAGGGCTCCGTCGAAGCGGCCATCCGAGTGCGCGTGGGGACGGGAACTTCCCGAGGAGATGGAGCTGCTGAACGAGGCAGGGGAGGGACTCCCTGCCGCTCTGGAGGCGTGGCGGCCTCGTGAGGGACGGCGGCTGACGGGGGTGAGGCCGGGACGCCTCGCCGCCCTGGCCTTGGTGCTTGGAGTGCTCGGGATAGGGTGGATGTGCCTCCGCGTGGCGCATCCTCCTGGCTGGGAGGAGGGCGTTCGCACGGAGCCCACCGCACCGGTTCCTCCGGTGCCGTTCGAGAAAGGAACGCAGCCCGTGCCCTCCTCCCTTGGTCCCGAATCCTCCCCCGACAGCACTCCAGTGCCTCTTCGCTCGCGCCGGTGCGCGTTGCTCACGGGCTTGCTGGGGGTGTCCGCCGCGCAGCTCGCCGGATGCGCCACCGTGCCCCGGCAGCCCGACCCCCAGGGCTATCTCTCCCGGTGTCCTCCCGAGGCTCGCGCCACGCCGGTGAAGCTGGGCATCAAACCCGACGAGCAGCCCTCCTTCCTGACGCCGACGTCGGGGACTCCGGCCTCGGACGAGCGCATCGAGGATGGGGGGCCGCTCAACATCAAGCCGGGCCCTGTCTCCGCCGACATGCTCGTGGAGATCGGGGGGAATGAGTTGTACGTGACGATCTTCGGCGTGGCGGAGATGAGCCCCAACCGCGTCCACATGCGGTTCGACCGCCTCCGCATGCCCGAGGGCGTTGAGTATCCCATCTGTGGGGTGGCCGTGGACGACATGCACCAGTACGGCCTCGCGACCTGGCAGAAGTTCGCCGTTCCGGGGGCGGGTGTGGATCCATCCCGGGTGGACACGACGGGGGGCGGCGTGGTGCTCAACTACCCGCGCTTCGAGACGGTGTTGCAGGGGCCCGAGGGCTATGAGGTGCCCCGCATCCGTCTGGCTCCACCGGACTGGCGCTGAGGCCTGGTCCAGAGGCTGGCACGGGTCTGTATCCTGGGGCTCCCCTCCACCTGGGAGTCCCCGAGATGAAACGCTTGAGTGGTGGGAGGGTGTGTGCCCGAAGGGGGCCGCACTATCGACAACCTGCTCAACGACTGAGCGCGCAGATAAGAAGGACGGAAGGCGTGTGGCGGGAGTAGGAGCAGGGCCGGGACTCGTCCCACGTTGACAATCGGAGCCGGACTCCCATGACGAACCAACGCATCTTCATCACCGGTGGTGCCAGTGGCCTCGGTCGGTCCATCGCGCTGCGCTATGCGCGGGCGGGCTGGCGTGTGTGCATTGGCGACGTGAACCCCACGCGCGGCGCGGAGGTGCTGCGCGAGCTCCAGGCGCTCGCGCCCGCGGCGCTCTATATGCCCTGTGACGTGACGCGCGCGGAGGACCTGCGAGCGGTGGCCGAGCGGCTCACGGCCGACTGGGGCGGAGTGGACGTGGTGGTGAACAACGCGGGCGTCGCCGCGCCGGGCGCCATCGAGGACGTGCCCCTCGAGGACTGGCAGCGGGTGCTGGACATCAACGTGATGGGCGTGGTGCGCGGCTGCTACGTGTTCACGCCCTTGTTCAAGCGCCAGGGCCAGGGCCATTTCGTCAACGTGGCCTCCATGGCGGGCCTGCTCGATGTGCCCCGGGCGGCTTGCTACAACGCCTCCAAGGCGGCCGTGGTCTCGCTGTCC
This sequence comes from Cystobacter fuscus, assembly GCF_002305875.1. Lineage (NCBI taxonomy): Bacteria > Pseudomonadati > Myxococcota > Myxococcia > Myxococcales > Archangiaceae > Cystobacter > Cystobacter fuscus. Next base: position 594,691 of record NZ_CP022098.1, read on the forward strand.
GAGACGTTGCAGAACGAGTTCGTCGGCACGCGCCTGGGCGTGACGCTCGTGTGTCCCTCCTTCTTCAAGACGAACCTCGCCGAGTCGCTGCGCAATGTCGATGCCGCCACGCGCGCGGCGGTGAACCGGGTGCTCGAGCGCTCGACGGTGTCCGCGGAGGACATCGCGGAGCAGATCTTCCAGGCGGTGCGCCAGCGCACGTTCTACGTCCTGCCGCACGTGCAGGGCCGTCAGGCGTGGCTCATGAAGCGCCTGCTGCCGCGTCCGCTGTACATGCGGCTGATCAGCGCGCAGCTGCGCCGGATGCGCGGGTCCGACTCTCGCAAGACCGCCTGAGCTACGGCGATCGCCCGCGCTGCTCGCCGGGCGGCGTGTGGGGCTCGTGTCGAACCAGGTGCTGCTGACGCTGGCGGACATGCGCTCGGATGGGAACATCCTTCCACCGCCTCTCCTTCGTCAGCGGGCCTGTCCTGGCGCGCGGGTGGACGAGCTCCTGACCGAGACCCTTCTCAACGACGAGCTTCACGTGCCATCGCCCGGAGCATCCTGGCCGAGAACCACCGGAGTCTGGAGGAGAAGCTCGCTGCCTTGCGGCTCTTTACTACAGTTGGACGTTGTTGGTTCCGGGGGCCCTGCGGCGGTAATGGCAGAGTTTGTTTCTCCGCCTCGAGCGCATGGGCCTGCGCCGGGGAGGCACCTATCGCGGCCCCCTTGCTCCCGCCAGACATGTCAGACAGGTCCGTAGAATCCGACCCGCCTTGCAAGGAGCAGGGCTGAATCCTGAAAGGCTGAGTCCAAGTTCATGAGAAATTCATCTACCCTGAATGGGAGTATCTTCTTCGCGGCCCTCTTGAGTTTCACCATGGGGGCAGGTGAGGCCCAGGCGGCCGGAACGTTCATGGGGGCGTGGGATCTGACGGGGGATGGTGTTGCGGAGACCGTGTACAACAACCTGAGTTCGATCGAGGTCAGACAATCGAATGGCTCCACGCGCAGCTACAGTATCACGAACGCCGCTTGGACGCTGTTGACCGTGGCGGACCTGGATGGAACGGCGGGCTTGGAGTTGGCGATCAACGTCGGTTCCAGCATCAAGATCATCACCCATCGCACGGGCTCGGTCCGTGACTACTTCATCTCCTCGGGGCCCTGGGCTCCGCTCGGATACCATGATCTGAACGCTGATGGTGCGACGGATATCGCGGTCAACACCGGGCCCGCCGTGAGGACCATCAAGCTCAAGACGGACACGGTGCGTGACTATGCCATCTCGAATGTCTCGTGGGCGCCCATCGGTTTCGCGGACACGGACGGGGATGGCGGCATCGATATCGTTGTCAACAACGTGCGTGCCGTCAAGATCATCAACGATCGGACCGCCTCCTCTCGCGATTACGCCATCTCGAGCGTCAGTTGGGCACCCATTGGCATCATCGATACGGACGGGAAGCCCGGTGCCGAGGTGGTCATCAACAACCTCTCGTCGGTCAAGATCATCCGAAACCGGGACGCCAGCACGAGGGATTACGCTGTCGGGAGCCCCTCCTGGAGTGTGCAGATGATCGCCGACCTCGACGGCAAGGCTGGAAACGAGATCATGTTGAACCTCGGTACTACCACCAAGACCATCTACGACGCCTCCGGGCAATACTACTGAGAGCGGCGCCTGAGCGCTTCGCTGAGAAACGAGTCGTCTGACACCCTTCTCGGGCTTCCAGGGAGTCAGTCGAGGAAGCGGCGTTCCCAGCGGAGGGTGTCCTCGGAGGCCACGGGGTCGCGGAGGGGAGGCTCGTGGTAGAGCCAGGGCGCCAACACGCGGGCCAGCTCACGGTGCAGGGGCAGGGTGTGTCCCCGGGTGGTGTCACCTGCCTCGGGCCACTCGCCGAGCGTGACGAGGGCGCGCTCGGCGTCCAGGGGTTGCACGGAGATGTCGGGGGAGACGAGGCGGGAGCGCAGCCCCGGGACTCCTCCCAGCTCTCCGAGGACGGGCTGTCCCAGGAAGGTCAGCCAGTGGGGGCCTCGTATCCGTGTGCCGATGTGCCAACCGAGATGTTCCAGTGCATGGACGTCCATGCCCGGGTAGCGCAGGCGCAACTGGCGGAGTTCATCGGAGACGCCGGCGAGTTGGTGAAGGGCATTGAGGGAGAGGCTGACATGGCCCGAGTTGAAGGGGAGGGGAGCGGCCAGCTCCAAGGCCAGTTCGCGCACGCGCGAGGGCCCTCGTTCCTCCAGGAACTCGGTGGGCAGCCAGAACTCCAACGCACAGACCGCATGGGGGTTGTTGATGAAGAATAGAGCTTCGAGGTCCTTGCCGAAATATTCGAATTGATAGGGACCAGCTTCGCGGGGGTTGTCTGACAACGTGATGAGGGGGCTGCTCCCCTGCATCCGGCTGCGGAGGTGTGCCCAGCCCGCCTCATCCAACTCCTGCGGGTCCCCTTCGTCATCCACATACCAGCCGAGTGCTTCTGGCCCAAAGGTTTGTAAATACGTCTCCAGGGAGCGCATGACGCCTTGTGCCACCTCGCGGTGATGGCGGCGCATGTAGAAGCAGATGCTCAATCCGTCTCGTATGAGGATACTGCCATCTTGTGCGTAGATGCGGATGGTCGGACAGTGCTCGCTCATGGCTGGATCCTCTGCTCTATTCCACGTCGCGGAGTGACGAGAGCAGCTTCTGCCTTGAGTGTTTCGACATACACTTTTCCCTGAGTTAAGTCCTTGTTGACGTGACCCTCTGTGTATGTTCTCCAGGACGCATTATTATCGGGAGGACAAGGGAATTTGAAGTCGTAGATGGAGACGGCCTGGAGTGGATTGCCGGAGTGGATGACCACGTCCGGCACTTGACCTCGGCATCCGCCCATGCGGCGCATTCATGGAGGATCCGTTCGATGCGGAGCTTCAGCTCGCGGGGGAGAGGAAGCGGAGCGTGGCGGCGATGGAGGCGACTTCGGCCCCGCTACGCACGGTGGGAGCGGCACCCGCTTCCTGTCCGTTGAGGAGAGCGCAGTTGGCGGGATTCTGCCGACAGGCGTTCGTGACGGAATCGGCGGAGTACGCCACCGGAGCGCACACCGCGAGCAGGCCCCCGAAGAGGAACAACCCCGAAGGTCTTCGAAGCTTCATGACAGAGGGCATGGTGTGTTCCCCAGGGGCATGGGCTCCGTGGACTCTCGCACGGCGAAGTCAGTCGAGGAAGCGGCGTTCCCAGCGGAGGGTGTCCTCGGAGGCCACGGGGTCGCGGAGGGGAGGCTCGTGGTAGAGCCAGGGCGCCAACACGCGGGCCAGCTCGCGGTGCAGGGGCAGGGGGAGTCCCCGGGTGGTGTCACCTGCCTCGGGCCACTCGCCGAGGGTGACGAGGGCGCGCTCGGCGTCCAGGGGTTGCACGGAGATGTCCGGGGAGACGAGGCGGGAGCGCAGCCCCGGGACTCCCCCCAGCTCTCCGAGGACGGGCTGTCCCAGGAAGGTCAGCCAGTGGGGGCCTCGTATCCGTGTGCCGATGTGCCAACCGAGATGTTCCAGTGCATGGACGTCCATGCCCGGGTAGCGCAGGCGCAACTGGCGGAGTTCATCGGAGACGCCGGCGAGTTGGTGAAGGGCGTTGAGGGAGAGGCTGACATGGCCGGAGTTGAAGGGGAGGGAAGTGGCCAGCTCCAAGGCCAGTTCACGCACGCGCGCGGGCCCTCGTTCCTCCAGGAACTCGGTGGGCAGCCAGAACTCCAACGCACAGACCGCATGGGGGTTGTTGATGAAGAACGGGGCTTCGAGGTCCTTACCGAAATATTCGAACCGATAGGGACTGGCGCCTGCCGGATCATCTTTCAATATGATAATGGGGCTGCGCCCCTGCATCCGGCTCCGAATGTGTGCCCAGCCCGCCTCATCCAGCTCCTGCCAGTCTCCTTCGCTATCCGCGTACCAGCCGAGCGCTTCCGGGCCCAGGACCCGCAGGTATGTCTCCAGGGAGCGCATGACGCCTTGTGCCACCTCGTGGTGATGGCGGCGCATGTAGAAGCAGATGCTCAATCCGTCTCGTATGAGGATACTGCCATCTAGTGCGCAGATGCGGATGGTCGGACAGTGCTCGCTCATGGCTGGATCCTCTGCTCTATTCCACGTCGCGGAGTGACGAGGGCGGCTTCTGTCTTGAGTGCTTCGACGTACACCTTTCCCTGGCTCGAACCCTCGAATGGTCCATGGTCATACATCCTCCAGGGCGTTTCGTTGTGGGGAGGACAAGGGAATTTGAAGTCGTAGATGGAGACGGCCTGGAGTGGATTTCCGGAGTGGATGACCACGTCCGGCACCAATGTCCCTTTCAGTTCTTTTCCGCAATCTTGGCGGAGAAGGGCGCGGACTTCCGCCGGGCTGAGCCACTGAAGCTGTCCCGTTGGTCTGTCGTAACGGTAGCGGGGCTCCAGGCTGAACCGTCCTGGAATCAGCGGGTCCAACTGTTCCTGGACGCACTGGGTGGCCAGGGCGTGCTTCTCGCTACCCCATTGCATCGCCCGGGTCACCGTCTGCCCACAGGGGTCCAGTTTGGGCAGGACTTCCTGGCACTGCTGGCGTGAAGGCGCATTGCCGCCCAGGCGCTGGCGGTTGACCTCGGCATCCGCCCATGCGGCGCATTCATGGAGGATCCGTTCGATGCGGAGCTTCAGCTCGGGGGAGAGGAAGCGGAGCGTGGCGGCGATGGACGCGATTTCGGCCCCGCTGCGCACGGTGGGCGCGGCACCCGCTTCCTGTCCGTTGAGGAGAGCGCAGTTGGCGGGATTCTGCCGACAGGCGTTCGTGACGGAATCGGCGGCGTACGCCACCGGAGCGCACACCGCGAGCAGGCCTCCGAGGAGGAACAACCTCGAAGGTCGCCGGAACTTCATGACAGAGGGCATGGTGTGCTTCCGAGGGGCATGGGCTCCGTGGACTCTCGCACGGCGGAGTCAGTCGATGAAGTGGAAGCGCGGAGGGGCGCGGCCCTGTTGCGCGGGAAGTTTCCTTGGATAACCTTCGAGAATGGCTGACACCCGGCAACAACCGCCACGCTTTACCCAGGATGAGGCCGCGGAGATCGTTCGCGAGGCCACCTCGCGCATGCTCGAGGGTCGGCACGAGCACCCCTCCACCGGGTCGCGCCAGCTCACGCGCGAGGATCTCCTCTCCCTGGCGCACGAGCTGGGCGTGAGCGAGGACGCCGTGGATCAGGTGCTCGCCGACCGGGCGAAGAGGCGCAAGCACCAGTCTCGCCGCCGGGGCGCGTTGATCGGCCTGGCGGCCCACGGCATGAGCTACGGCATCGTCATGAGCGGACTCGCCCTCGTGGACGTGATGAGCGGCCCGGGTTGGTGGTTCCAATGGCCCGCGGTGGCCTGGGGCATGGGACTCGCCTTCCATGTCATGGGCCTGGTCCTCGGTGCCCTGAAGCGGGCTGGCACCGAGTAGGCCCGCGTGCCCTCCTCACGCCGGACTCCTCCCTGACGTGCGCACATCCCGGGCTGGCGTCGACGCCGGGCGTGGCCACGCTGGAGATGAGCGCATGTCCACTCCGGATGGCACCCATTTCCGGGCGGGGCCGTGCCAGCAGGTGTCTGTCTGGGTCCCTGGTGCACGAGGTCCACGATGAAAGCCCCTCTTTCCCCCAAGATTCATGGCTACGGTGACTATTTCATCGTGGTGCTGTTCGCGCTGGCTCCCTCCCTGTTCGGCTTCCCGGGATTGCCAGCGCTGCTTTGCTATTCGATGGCCATGACGCAGTTGTGCATGAGCCTGCTGACCGCCTATCCGCTCGGAGTGGCCCGGCTCATTCCCTTCCCCATCCACGGGATCGTCGAGGCCGTCTTCGCGATCGTCCTGCTCTCCGCGCCCTTCCTGTTTGGCTTCTCGACCATCGTCTCGGCGAGCAACGTCTTCATCTTCTCGGCGATTGGCCTCTTCCTGGTCTGGCTGGCGACCGATTACGAGTCCGCCGAGCGGCCCACTCACGGCGCGGGTCTCCGGCGGCACACCCAGGCCTGAGCCCGTGCCGATCGAGCACCCCGGCCGAGAAGGCGCCCGGGAGGCCCACGGCCGAAGGCTCGGGCCTGTCCTCGGAGGTAGGCTTCAGGAAGGCGACCCGGGAGTCACCGGACAGGAGAGCGCAAGGGGGATGGATTCGCTGGGGCCCACCGGTTATAGCTCCCCGTCATGACCGACGTTTCCACTGAACGTGTTCCCCCCGCCGTGCTTCCCAAGCCCAACGACACCTGTTGGTGTGGGAGTGGCACCAAGTACAAGAAGTGCCATCGGGGCGCGGACGCTGTGGAGGCTCGCAAGCGAGGGCCCGAGGCTCGCTCGCAGGGCATCCGGCCTGGCGTCGTCAGCCCCATGCGCTCCGTTCCGCCGCACATCCCCCGGCCCGACTACGCGGCCACCGGGCGCCCCTCCCGTAGCGGCTTCATCTCCGACGTGCAGAGCCCCGACGTCATCGCCCGCATGCGCCGTGCCGGCAAGGCCGCCGCCGAGGTGATGAACGCGACGGCCGCCCACCTGCGCCCCGGCATCACCACGGACGAGATCGACGCCATCGCGCACGAGGAGTACCTCCGCCGCGGCGGCTATCCCAGCCCCCTCAACTACCACGGCTTCCCCAAGTCGCTGTGCACCTCGGTCAACGAGGTCATCTGCCACGGCATCCCCGACAGCCGGCCGCTCGAGGACGGTGACATCATCAACCTCGACATCACCATCTTCCTGGATGGGGTGCACGGGGACTGCTCGGCCACCTACCTCATCGGCAACGTGGACGCCGAGAGCCGGCGCCTGGTGGAGGTGACGAAGGAGTGTCTGATGCTCGGCATCCAGGCGGTGAAGCCGGGCCAGCCCATCAACGACATCGGCCGGGCCATCGAGGCGCACGCGACCAAGAATCACATGGGCGTGGTACGCGCCTACTGCGGCCACGGCATCGGCGAGCGCTTCCACAGCTCGCTCCAGATTCCGCACCACTTCGACCCCGAGGCCAAGACGATCATGCGCCCGGGCATGACGTTCACCGTCGAGCCGATGATCACCCTCGGCCACTGGCACCACCGGCAGTGGGACGATGGGTGGACCGCCGTCACCGCCGACGGCAGCCGCACCGCCCAGTTCGAGCACACCCTGGTGGTGACGGATCAGGGCGCGGAGATCCTCACCGTCGCCTGAGCCTCCAGGGGCTCGAGGGGCTCGGGCGCGCCGGAACCCACGGCACGCCACCAGGGCTCCACCCCCTCCACCCGCGAGGGTTCCACCGGGGCCCCCGCGCGGGGCATCACCAGCCGCGCGCCCCGCTCCGTCCCCAGCCGCAGCAGTGTCTCCGCCGGCTCGTCCCAGGCGTGCAGGGCGAGGTTGAACGTGCCCCAGTGCACCGGCAGCAGCGTTCCCCCGCCGAGCAGCTCCAGCGCCTCGAGCGCGTTGGCCGGCCCCAGGTGGATGCCTCCCCAGGCTTCGTGGAACGCGCCCACCTCCAGCATCACCAGGTCGAACGGCCCGAGCCGCTGGCGGATCTCCGCGTACTCGGGCGTCAGTCCCGTGTCACCGCTGAAGAACACCTTGTGCCGCGGGCTCTCCACCACGAACGAGGACCAGAGCGTGCGGTTGCCGTCGCCCATCCCCCGCCCCGAGAAGTGTTGCGAGGGCGCGGCGGTGATGCGCAGCTCGCCGCGCGGCAGCCGCGCGGACTCCCACCAGTCCAGCTCGGTGATGCGCTCGGGCGGCACTCCCCACGCCTCCAGGTGCGCGCCCACTCCGAGCGACGTGTAGAAGGGCACCTCCAGGCGCGCCAGCTCCAGCACGCTGGGATGATCCAGGTGATCGTAGTGGTCGTGCGAGATGATCACCGCGTCCAGCGGAGGCAGTTGGGCGATGGTCACCGGCATGGGCTGGAAGCGCCGGGGGCCGAGCAGGGCGAAGGGGGAGGCGCGCTCGCCCCAGACGGGATCCGTGAGCACACGCAGTCCATCCACCTCCAGCAGCACCGTGGAGTGGCCGAGCCACGTCGCCCGCAGGCCCGTGTCCACCGGCCGGGCCCAGGTCGCCAGCGGGTTCTCCGTGGGCAGCAGTCCGGGGGGCTTGCGCTCCTGGCCACCGGTGAAGAACTCGCCGAGTGTGGGCAGCGTGGTGCCGGGCTTGAGGCCCCGGCCCACCTCGGCCGTGTTGTGGAAGATCCCCTCGCGGAAGCGGGGGGACGCGGTCATGCGCTCGAGGCGGAGGCCGTGGGCCTTTCCGCCGAAGACGGAACCCTTGGGCATGAGGGAGGTTGTAACGGGACCCGCGTCCCCTCGCCAGCCGTTCAGCCCCTGGTGGGTAGGGGCCGGGGCAGGGCGAAGGCGTCGGCGATGAGCTCGTAGGAGCGGCGGCGCGCCGCGTGCTCGTGCGTGATGGTGACGATCATCACCTCATCGGCCCCATACTCCCGCGCCACCGCCTCGATGGATTCTTTCACCCGCGCGGGCGAGCCGACGATCAACCGCCGCTCCCGGAAGGGCAGTGCCGACATGCCGCCCAGGTTGCTCAGGAAGCGCAGCGCGGTGTCGACCGGGGGCACGGGGATGGGCTGGCCCCGCACGAGCATGGCCCCCGCCATCTTGATGCTGGAGGCGAGCCGCTCGGCCTCCGCGTCGGTGGCGGCGCACAGGGCCCAGACGGCGACCAGGACGCGCGGCGCGTCGAGCCAGCGCGAGGGGGTGAATTCCTCGCGGTAGCGCGCGGCGATGGGCACGCCCACCGGTTGGATGAAGTCGGCGAAGGCGTAGGGCAGGCCCGCCTCGGCCGCCCAGATGCCACTCTGCGGCGAGGAGCCCAACAGCCAGGGCTCGGGCACCTCGGGCAGGCCGGGCAGCGTGGTGAGCCGCGCGAAGGCATGGTCCCCGGGCAGCTCTCCCGCGAGGTAGCCCAACAGCTCCGCGAGCTGGGAGGGGAAGTCGTCGGGCATGTGGTAGCGGCGGTCTCGCTGGAGCGCGAGCGCGGTGATGCGATCCGAGCCCGGCGCGCGGCCGAGTCCGAGATCGATACGGCCCGGAGCGAGGCCACTGAGCATGCTGAAGGTCTCGGCGACCTTGAACGGGCTGTAGTGGGGCAGCATCACGCCGCCGCTGCCCACGCGCAGGTGCGAGGTCTCCAGGGCGATGGGGCCGATGAGCGCCTCGGGGCTCGCGCAGGCGAGCATGGTGCCCCCGTGGTGCTCCGCCACCCAGTAGCGGTGATAGCCGAGCGCGTCCGTGTGCCGGGCGAGGTCCAGCGTGTTCCTCAGGGCCTCGGCCCCCGTCGAGCCCTCGGGGATGGGGGATTGATCCAACACGCTCAGGCGCAGCGCCGGGCCGTTCCCACGGGGTGTTCCACCGTTCATCGGGAGGCGCTCCCGGTGAGGGCGTCCACCTTCGCGAGGTCCGCCGCGTCGAGCCGCCAGCCGGCCGCGGCCACGTTGGCGCGCACCTGTTCGGCCGAGGTCGCCCCCGCAATCACCGAGGCGACGGGCCGCCGCGCGAGCAGCCACGAGAAGGCGAGTTCCAACAGCGTGTGTCCACGTGACTCCGCATGGCGGCGCAGCTCCTCGGCGCGGGCGATGTTGGCCTCGGTGAGGAATCGATTCGCCAGCCCGCCTCCACTCAGGCGACTGCCCTCGGGAGGGGCCTGTCCCGGGCGGTACTTGCCGGTGAGCAGTCCACTGGCCAGCGGGAAGTAGGGGAGGAACGCGAGCTGGCCGCGCTCGGACTCCGGGAGCACCTCGGCCTCGGGCTCGCGGTGCAGGAGGCTGTATTCGTTCTGCACGCTCACGAAGCGCGCCGCGCCGGGACGCACGGCCTGGGCGGCCTCGCGCAACTGGGCCGCCGAGAAGTTCGAGCAGCCAATCTCCCGCACCTTCCCCGCGCGCACGAGTGTGTCGAGGGTGCCCAGGGTGTCCGCGATGGGTGTCTCGGGATCCGGCATGTGGAGCTGATAGAGATCGATGTAGTCCGTGCCCAGGCGGCGCAGGCTCGTCTCGATGGCCTGCTGGAGATAGGCGGGCCTGCCTCCCTTGCCGGGGCCCTCGCCGGGGTGGCCGAACTTGCTGGCGATGATGACCTGGCTCCGGCGCTTGCCGAGCGCGCGGCCGAGGAACTCCTCGCTCTTCCCCTCGCCGTAGAGGGTGGCGGTGTCGAAGAAGTCGATGCCCGCGTCGAGCGCGGCGTCCACCACGGTGGCGGTGCCCTGGGCGTCCAGGCGCCATCCGAAGTTGTTACAGCCCAGGCCGACTACCGACACCTCGAGAGATCCCAGCTTCCGCTTCTCCATGCGTGTCCCGCCTTTCCCTTTCCAGGATGCGCTCAGGAGCAGCGCACCCGACATGGGATGCGCGAGTGGCGGGAAGGATGCCCGGGTTGTCGCATGGCCCTCCGGCTGGGGGGGAGGCGGCGGATGTTGGGGGGCACGTGGCAGGCTCGATGCCGCGCGTTGGTAGACCACCGCGAACCGGGAAGGCCCGCCTTTCTCCTAGCGCAGCGACGCGTACACGTAGGCGAGTCCGGCCTCGAAGCTGCCCTTCAACTTGCAGCCATGCTTCTCCAACTCGTTCTTGATGGACGGTTCATCGAAGTCCTTAGTCCTCACGATACTTCTGCCCCGCTTTGATGATCGCGTCCGTCAGTGGCAGTACCCGGTGTCGGAGCAACCGTTCGCTGATGGACTCGAGCCGCTGTTCCGCCTCCTGTGTACTACTCACCAGCATGCCAGTCACCGCGGACCAGGCCTCATTCTTCTCCTTGGTGAATTGCCGCGTCCGGGCGAACTCACGATGCTCTTTCGCCAGCATCTCCTGCAACTGGTCCCGAAGCCCCTTCTGCCGCCGCAGCCGGCCATGTGGCTCGGTAAAGCAGACCGCGGGTATCGCGAGGGTGACCGTGGCATTGTCTTCGGCGAGACGCAGGATGCTTTCGCACGCGTCGCGCTGCTCCTGCTCGAACACCATTTCGAGCAGGAAGTTTGTCTCGACGTAGATCCTCAAGCCGGATACTCGTGGAGGATCTGTGCACCAGACACCGCATCCAGCAGTCCCGACTTCGACAACTCCTGGGTGACGGGCGCCACATCCCCTCGAGCGAGATCGTTCAACCACCAGGAGACAAGAACCTCGAACGCCATCGGTTGGATCTGTTCGGGGCGGACGCCTATCCGCTCGAAGTAGGGTGCGAGCAGAGGGCGCGTATCAATCTCGTAGGTCGGCGGTGCGTGCGGCGGCTCGGACGACCTCCAGATGTAGAGCCGATCAGGCACGATGATCGCGAGCAGGTCGGCGGGAGGAGGTTGCCCATGCGCCAGCAGGTTGCCCCGGAATTGGGCTGCCCAGGAGCCGTTCGTCCTCAACCGACGCTTCGCCTCGATCATCGCCGTCGGTCGGCCGGCGCGGTACGCGGCGAAATCGAAATTGAATCGTGAAGCGTGACGCTCATCCGGACCAAGAGGCTCCATCGTCCTATTATGGAGCGGGTCCCTCTGCCCGACAATCCTGGTGCATTGCCGCGTCCAACTCCGCCTGGAAGGCGCTGTGCCGGGGGAATTCCTCGCGGAACCGGCGGAGGAGTTCCTGGGACCGTGCCGGCTGTCCTCGTCTCTGGAGCACCTCGGCGCAGGCCACCAGCAGCAGGGCCGCCTTGCCGTAGCTGCGCCGGTGCTTCTCCCGCACGATGGCGCGCGCCCGTTCGCGGGCCACCTTCAAACACTCCTCCAGCAGTTCCTCCTGCCGAGGGTGGCCCACCGAAAGCGCGGCGATGACCTCGCCGTACGCGCGGGAGAGCCGCTCCGACAGTTCCAGCGCCGCCTCCTCCGTGCTCCAGGGTTCGTACGCCAAGCCGTTCTCCAATGCCTTGCGCCACAGTTCCTCCACGGCGTGTGAGGACTCCTCGGAAGAAGACGGACCCGACAGCCACCTCAGCAGGAAGGGCACCACGAGCCCCTGGGGATTATTTCTGCTCGACCACCCGAGCACCTCCGCTCCCGCGGCGCTCTTCCAGGCCGCCTGCCAGTCGTGCCCGAGCAACCGGGCGTGGGCGAGCAGTACCTCATCCAGGCGCGGGTACGGCTCGTCCCACTCACCCCTCGGCAGAGGGGGCTCTTCCCAAGGCAGTGGCCGCGTGTCGTCCGGTTGGGCCAGGGCCTTCTGCACCCGCTGGGCGGCCTGCTTCATCAGGCGCGCGCGCTCGGGCTCGGTCTCGCCGCACCTCCGCAGCTCCAGCAGGCGCTTCAGGTCCGGGCTGGCCACGAAGGACTCCCAGCGGGCTTCGCGGACCTGCTCGGGGAGCGCGAGGCGCTCGGCGGCCGTGGCGAGGAAGTCCGCCACCCAGGCTCGCAGTGGCAGCCTGGCCGGCAGGGCTTTCAGGGCCTCGTGGGCCGTGTCGAGCACCTCGCGCGGTTGCCCCTCACGTTCCAGCAACGCGAGCAGGTCCACCCAGGCCCGCGGGTGGCGGCCCCGTCCGGCACGTGCCAGCTCACGCAGTCCCCCGGCGCCTCGAGACAGGCCCACGGCCTCGCGCAACCATGCCTCGGCCTCCGAGTCGTCCTCCCGCTTGCGCAGGAGGGCTTCCCAGTCGGACAGGAAGGACTCCAGGTCCGGCAGCGGCTCGGGGGAGATGTCACGCACCTCCTGCAGCTTTGGCGGTGGGCCGAAGCTCCACCGATTCGCCTCCTTCATCGCCTCCCACAGTGCCTCGGCGCGTCGGGCGGGCGGCGTGGCCCGATAGAGGGCGCACAGGTAGCGCGCCTGCGCCTCGGATACGTCCACCTCCTCGAGGTGCTCCGGGCGCAGGCCCAGGCCGTAGTCGTCCTCGCGTTGGAGCAGCTCGAACAGGGCCTGGTAGGCGTCACGGGCGAGCGGCCAGCGGCCTCGCTCGAAGGCCCGCTGCGCCCGCTGGAACAGGGCCGTCACGGGCGCGACGAGCTCCGCGTAGGGACCGGGGCCGGAGTCCTCGCCATACTCGTCCCAGTCGGAGTGGGCTTCGTCCGTGAGTTCCTCGAAGCGCTGGGCCTGCTCGGTGATATCGGCCAGCAGCTTGTCCTGGAGGGCGTGCTCGAGTGCCTGCCGCCGGTCATCCGGGACGGGGGCGAGCGAGTCCAGGAAGGACTGCCGCTCGGAGGGGTGGACGCGGCTGGCCATGGCGCGCAGGACGGTGCGCAGGTCCTCGAGGGAGGAGGCACCGAGCCGCTTCTCCATGCCCTCCCAGAAGGCCTTGAGCGAGAGCTTGTGGCCCTCGCCTTCCCCCACGTGGAGGGACCGGGGTCTCCATCCTTCTTGCTGCTCGACGTTGGAAGTCATGCCCATAGGGTATGACCTCTCCCGTCATGAGGGCACCCCTGCCGGATGTGTCCGCGATGGCAGGCTCATCGTACTAGGGTGCCTGCTCCCGGGGCATCACGCGCACGGGCGGCTCGATGAGGAGGGGGTCGGTGGCCCGGGGGTCGTCCGGCTCGTAGGCGGGAGAGGAGCGATCGGCGTAGGTCGCCTTCCACTTGCGGGGCACGCGCTCCAGGCCCACGGGGAACACGGTGAGCTGCCCCTCCGGGTCGATGCGCAGCCGCAGGAAGTTCTTCCAGTCGGGGATGGCCAGGGAGATGAAGGCCTCGTTGGAATGGGCGCCGAAGCCGTTGAGGCTCACCGTGAGGTAGAGGCCCATGACGAAGGGGCCCACGAGGAAGCCGCCCGCGAAGGTCAGGAAGGTGCCCAGCAGGAACTTGGCCCACATGTGCGTCCACCCGCCGGCGCACGCGTTGGCGCCGGGGATGATGAAGGACGCGAGCTGTGGGGGCGGTGGTTCGGCGCAGATGCCCAGCGTGTTGACGGTGAAGAACATCGCGCCCCAGGCCACGAGGAACGCACAGACGATGTGTCCGAGGCCATGCATCAACCCCATGGGCACGCGCCAGCGCCCGAGGGCGGGATCCGCGAACCCCACCAGCCCCCCGAGCGTGGCCGCGCCCACCACCAGCGACATGGGCCGGTTCACCAGGGAGGCGGCCAACTGCCGCAGGGCCTCGTGGATGTTCAACAGCCCCTGGTTGCCCAGCTCCGTGTACGCCGACAGCGCGAGGAGCAGATAGAGCGTGCCCGTGAGCAGTCCGAAGAAGGGACTGTGGCGGATGAGCATCAGGTTCTGGCGCGTGAGCTCCCGCGAGGTCTTCTCGTCGGGAAAGCACTTCTTCTGCTCGCACCCGCAGCGCAGCCGCAGCGCCTGGGGGGCGTGGGTGGGGTGCATGAAGGCCCCGCCACCGCCCGCGGTGATCTTCTGCCGGCCCTCGGCGTCCTCGTGCCGCTTGTAGTGGTGCAGGTCCCCGGCGAGAAAGAGGCTGATGCGCCGGCCGAACACCTTCTCCTGGAGGTACTCCAGGTTGTTCTCCATGTAGCCCCGGGGCCGGGGCGTGGTGGCCGCGTGGATCCACGCCGGCTCCGCGTTGCACAGGATGATGCGGTCCCCCGGCTGCATGTACGTGGCCGTCTGGCGGAAGTACTCGAGCTGGGGCACGTCGATGTCGCTGTTGAGCTGGACGTCGGTGCCGATGAGCCACCAGCCGCGCGGCAGCTTGAGGGCGAAGTAGCTGCGGCTCTGGCGCGTGCGGCGCCCGGCGAACCAGCGGTCCGCGCAGAACAGCCGCATGAAGGCGGACAGGCCGTCGTACCAGTCGTGGTTGCCGGGGATGGCGAACAGGTGGGGGCTGGGCTCGGGCGAGCGCGACATGGCCTCGCGGTAGGGCTGCACCAGGCGCTGCTCGTACGTGTCGCGGCTCGCGCCCGGATACACCTGGTCTCCACCGAACACGAGGATGCGTCCGCGCTCCAGCGCGTGCGTCTCTCCGTTCGGGTCCTTCAGCTCCAGCGAGGGTTTGGCCAGCAGCCGCGCCACGGCGTAGGTGGAGTCCCACCCGTCCCCGGTGTCCGACACGTAGTCGAGCCAGAAGTCCTCGCCCGCCGCCTCGTCCGAGTAGTCGAAGTAGGGGGCCTGCGGACGCACCACGGCCTCGATGAGCCGGTGGTCCGCGCGCACGCCGAAGATGCTGGCCACGAGCGCGTCCATGCCCGAGCGGATGAGGTGCTGCGGGTGGAGCCAGCGCACCATGTCCGCGCGCTTCCAGGGCATGAGCTTGTGGCCCGAGGGCACATAGAGGATGCGATCGCTCGAGGCCTCCTCGCTCGTCTTCGGGGGAGAGGGCTTCGGCGCGTTGGCGGGCTCGGGGTGTGTCACGGAGGAGAAACCGTCTCCCATGCGCCCCGCCGCGGTCAACTCCCGGATTCCCCCATCGCCAGGCGAGCGGGCGGGCGAGGGGTTGATTGGAGTTGCCCTGGAGGGGGCCCCCGTGGTGCATGCAGTGCCATGAATGACTTCTCCGTCACCGTGCGCTTTCCCATCCAGTGGTCCGACATGGACGCCTTTGGCCACGTGAACAACGCGCGCTACTTCACCTGGTTCGAGGCGGCGCGCATCGCCTACATGATCCGTGTCGGGCTGGTGAGCCCCGAGATGCGCAAGCCCGAGGGAGAGGGCGTGGGTCCCATCGTCGCCGCGACGAACGCGGAGTACCTGCGCCCGGTCGTCTACCCGGCGGAGCTGGTGGTGGGCGCGCGCGTCACGCGCATCGGCACGACGAGCTTCACCATGGAGTTCGCGGTGGAGGACGCGAACAGTGGGGTGCGCTACGCGCGCGGCGGCGCGGTGATGGTGACCCTGCGCTACGCCGACCACCAGAAGGTGGCCGTGCCCGACGCGGTGCGCGCCGCGATCGAGCTCGTCGAGACCCGTGTCTTCGAGTGAACGTCAGTCGCCCCGGCGCGCGTCCGCGGGAGCGTTGGGGTGGCGCTGGAGCAACTGCCGCAGCTGCGGCTGGCGGCGCACGGCCTCCTGCTTGAGCAGGTGCGCGATGAGGGCCGGAGGCGCGGCGCTCCAGCGCGCCAGGTTCTGGATGAGCAGGGGCGAGCGGTAGACGCGTCCGCACAGGAGCGCCGCCGTCTTGCCGTCCACGGGCAGCCCCATGAGCGCGCCCAGCACCCGGCCCTCGGTGAGGAGGATGAGCTCCACGCGCTCCTCGGCGGGCGCGGTGCTGAAACGTGAGCGCATCACCTCGCGCGCGGTGCGGCGGGTGCCCTCGGGGACGTCGCGATTGCCCACGACCTTGAACTGTTCCATCAGCCGGCGGCCTCCCCACAGACGGCGGAAGAGCCCCGCGGGCAGTTGAGGGTTGCGCACCAGCCACCGGCGTACCCCCGCGTCCGAGGCGAAGGCGGCGCGGCCACACAGTGCTTCCAGCCCCACCGGGTTGAGGTGGTGTCGGGCGATGAGCCGCGCATGCGCGAGCCCCAGGCGCGTGTTCTCCAGCAGCGCGTGGATGACGGCGGGCACCGGGTCGAAGCACAGCGCGGACAGCTCCGGCTCGCCGGACTCGCGCGCGAGCCGGGCCCGCTCATCCGCCGTGAGGGGATGCAGCCGCCGCTCGAAGAGCTGCCGGAAGGTGCCCGCGTGGGCCTCGGCGCCCTCGTCCTCCGGCTCTCCGGCGTCCTCCTCCTCCTCCCCGGCGTCGGGCAACTCCTCGGGTGTCCGTGGCGGCATGGCCGGTGCGGACGCCGCGGGGGCGGGAGTGGGAGTCGGGGGGACGGAGGTGGGCGGGGGATGAACGGCGCCGAGCGTCAGCAGACGGGCGAGGATGGTCTGGATGCGCTCGGGAGGCAGGCCCGTGAGGGCGGTCAGGTGCCGCACGGGCGTGGCGCCATCCAGGCGCGAGAGGACGAAGCCCTCCTCGGGTGTGAGCGGAAGCCGGGCGAGGGCGGTGGTGGGAATGGGCTTGGGCGTCCAGTCGTTCACATCCAGCTCCCTCGGCCCCTCTGAGCCTAGGCCGAATGACACCCGAGCACCAAAGAGGCGCCGTGGAGGGTTGACGAAGGGGGCTCTTCCGGCGGCAGAATCCATCCCATGAACGAGCGAATCCCAACCTACGCTGAGTTCTGGCCTTACTACCTGCGCGAGCACGCCCTGGCGAGCACCCGGTGGTTGCACTTCCTGGGCACTTCCGTCGCGGTCTGCCTGGCGGGCACCGCCGCGGTGACGGGCCGGGTGGGGCTGCTGCCGGCCGCGCTGGTGGCGGGTTACGGTTTCGCCTGGGTGAGCCACTTCACCCTCGAGAAGAACCGTCCGGCGACCTTCACCTATCCGCTGTGGTCGCTCGTCTCGGACTTCCGCATGGCGGGCCTGATGCTCGTGGGCCGGTTGGACAAGCACCTGGCGCGCGCGGGCGTGCGTGACGAGGATGATCAATCCGGCGGTCACTTACAGCCCATCCCCCTGCCCGTGCGCAGCAACCACCGCCGGCACGGGCGCTGAGCCCCCGGTGAGGGGTCCCCCCGCGCGCTAACCACCCCGGGGCAGGCGCACCGTGAAGACGGTGTGCCCGCTCTCGCTGGAGCTCACCTGGGTCTCGCCTCCGTGCGCGAGGGCCACCTGCTGGACGATGTACAGCCCCAACCCCACGCTGCGCGAGCTGGCCTTGCCCGTGGCGCCGTGGCGGAAGGGCTGGAAGAGCGACGAGCGCAGCTCGGGGGCGATGGGCTCGCCCTCGTTGTGGACGGCCAGGAGCACGTCGTTTCCCTCGTCCCGCACTTCCACGCGCACGGGTGCGCCCTCGCGTCCGTGTTGCACGGCATTGCTCACCAGGTTGCCCACCACCTGGGTGAGCCGGTCCGGATCCCACCACCCCCAGCCGTCGCCCTGCACGTCCAGCTCCAGCCGCTGGTTCGCATACGTCACCTGAAGCTCCTCCAGCGCGCTCCGGCAGAGCTCGTGCAGGTTCACCCGCTCACGGTGGACGGGCAGGCCCCCATTCGTGTTGCTGCGCGCGAAGTCGAGGATGTCGTTGAGCATCCGCGCCATCCGCGCCGCGCTGGAGCGGATGCGCTCCACCGCCCGCTGCGCGTCCGCTCCCAGGTTCTCCTCGCGTCGCAGCAGCCCGGCCGAGATGCTGATGGCGTTGAGCGGGTTGCGCAGATCATGCCCTACCACGCCGATGAGCCGCTCGCGCAGCTCGCCCGCCCGGCGCAGCTCCGCCTCCACCTGCTTCTGCTGGGTGATGTTCACCAACACGCAGCCCACCCCGTCCACCTCGCCGTCCGTGTTGCTCACCGGGTAGTAGTGGCAGAGCCAGTGCTGCTCGGGGCCCTCCTTCCAGGGCGGGCTGGTGAACTCATGGTTGCAGATGGGGGTACCCTCCTCCAGGACCCGGCGGAAGCAGGGCTCGATCAGCGCGGCGACCCAGTCGGGTGCCATCTCGCGCAAGGGTCTTCCCAGATGCTGCTCCGTCGGGTGGCCGTTGAGCCGGGCCAGGGTGTCGTTGATGCAGATGAAGCGCAGCTCCCGGTCCACGAGGCTCAGGCCCACCGGACACGTTTCCACCAGCGCGTCCACCAGGGACAGCAGGCGCTGGGCCTCGGCCCGCGCGGCTTGTTCCTGTTCGATCAGCTCCGCCTTCACGATGAAGTTGATGGCGCGCGTCATCAGGGTGCGGAAGAGCTGTTTGTCGGATGGGGTGAAGTCGAAGAGGGTTCTCGAGCCCATGTGGGCCACGCCGATGAGCCGCTCTCCCTGGAGCAGGGGCACGCTGTAGATGGCGCGCACGCCGAGCCGGCGGACGAGGTCCGAGCGCACCTTGGGATGGGTGGACGCCATGCGCACGAGGAGTGGACGGCGCTCGGTGGCCACCTGGCCGGTGAGCCCCGCGTCGAGCGGAATGCGGAGGTTGGACTCCATGGCCTCCCGGGCACCGAGCCCCACCGCGGCGCGCAGCCGAAGCTCCGCCTTCTCGCTCAGCAGGATGGCGGCGCCATCCACCGACACCGAGCACTCCTGCAGGATGTTCAGCAGCCGGAACAAGAAGGTGTCGACGTCCTGACTCGTGACGGCCGCCTCGGACACGCGCTCCAGCGCCTCGAGCATCCGGTCGCGCATGGTCGTGTAGAGCGAGGTGGCGCGGAGGATGCCCTGGTCGATGCACTCGTGGAGCAACGCCCACTGCGCGAAGCCACCCACATGGGCCAGGCGCTGGTGGATGCAGCGGCGCAACAGCCCGAACTCCAGGGCGATCTGCGCCGGCTCCAGGCCCGCTTCCAGGTGGTGCAGGGTGTGCTCGTCGGGGATGAACCGGGCCAGCTGTCCCTCGGCTGGAGGGTGCTCCAACACGTCCGCCATCCGCTCGAGGAAGCCGGGCAGGTCGTCGTGCAACAGCGCCTCGCGTGCCAGCCCGTCCGGTTGGTGCTCCGCCACGGCCCTTTCCCAGGTGCGCAGGATGTCCTCGCGGTGCCGCCGGAGGGAGTCCGCCAGGTCGTGTGTTTCGTCCGAGGAATGCTCACCCTTCTCCTGCATCACGAACACCCCCCAGGTCACCTCCCCTCTGTCCGCGCGTAAGGTGCGCATGGCGGGTGGACGTGGCCGCTGTCCCCAGAGGCGAGAAGCGGCCCTTCACGCAGGGTCCGCCACTTCCCTCGGCGCCCGGCGGGACGCACCGAACGCCCTTCCGGTTGGCTGTGCCACCCCGAAGAAGGGGATAGGTTGGGAGAATGAGCACCCTGCTTCTCAGCCGCACCGATGTCCTCCGGTCCATGGAGGCCCTCCCCCTGCTGGAGGACATGCGCGCCGCGTTCCGCGTGGACGCCGAGCGCCGACTCGCCGAGCCCCAGCTGCTCCGCTCCTCCCCACCGGGCCAGGCCACGCTGGCGGTCTCCTTTCCTGGCACCCTGTCCGGTCTGGCCGCTTCCACCGTCACGGTGCTGTCGCGGGCTTCCGGGCCCACGGCCTCCCGCCAGGGCGTGGTTCACCTGTACGAGCTCGAGACGGGGGCGCTGCTGGCCATCATGGACGCGGGCCACCTCACGGCGCTGCGCACCGGGGTGGTGGGAGCGCTGGCGGCGGACGTGCTCTCCCGGCCCGACTCGTCCCGGGTGGCGCTGCTGGGCGCCGGGCCCGCGGCGTCCATGCAGCTCAAGAGCCTGCGGCTGGTGCGCAGCCTCCAGCACGTGCGCGTGTATGACGAGGACATGGCGCGCTCGGTGGACTTCGCCGCCCGCATGTACCAGGCACTCAACCTTCCGGTGCGGCCCGCCCTGTCCGTGGAGGAGGCGGTGGAGGACGCGGACATCGTCGTCATCTCCATGGCCTCGCGCGAGCCCTTGCTGCTGCCCGGCATGTTGCGCGGGGGCACGCACGTCACCGTGCTGGACGCGGACACGCCGGAGTCCGTGGTCATCTCCGCCGGGCTGCTGCGCCAGTCCACCTTCTTCTGTGATCACCGCGAGCTCAACGCCCGCCTGGGCGCGCCCGCGCGCGTGGGCCTCGGGGTGGACGTCATCCACGCGGAGCTGGGCGAGGTGCTGGCCGGCCAGAAACCCGGCCGCGGCGACGCCAACCAGGTCACCGTCTTCGGCTCGGTGGGGCTGCCCTTCCAGGATCTGGTCGCCGCCTGGCACGTCTACCAGGGCGCGCGAGGCGACGACTCCGTGCGGCGCATGGACTTCGGCGCCTGACGCGCACGCTCAGTGCGAGGTGCGCCGGGAGGTGGGGGGGATTTCCCGGGGGCCCGACAGCAGGCTGTCCGGACCGTGGTGGAGGAACACCTCGTCCTCGATGACTTCCCGCACCTCGCCCAGGGGCACCGCGTAGCCCCGGCGCCACACGAGCACTCCCTTCTCGACGATGAACTCCTCGTCCGTCACCTCGACGACGTAACCGAGCATCTCGCCACGCGGAGTCCATACCGCCATCCCCGCGTGCAACTCCGAGCGATCCACCATGGCCACCTCTCCCTGTCGCTCAAGCTAGGGCCCGGCGTGAGGCGCTGGCACCGGCCGGGCGGTCAGGGGAGCGTCCGAGGGTTGGCCGGTATACGAAAACCCGGGAAGGGCACGGGCGCTGTGTCCTCTTCCCGCGCATGCCCATCTTCCCCTCAGGAGGTGTGTGAATGTTGATGGGATGGATCGCATCGAGGATGGGGCGCTGGACACGCATGCTGGCGGGCGCCTCGCTGGTGGTGGGAGGGCTCGCCCGAAGGTCCAGCTCGGGACGGGTGATGGCGCTGCTGGGCCTGCTTCCCCTGGTCGAGGGGGCGTTCGACGTCTGTGTCCTGGGCCCCCTCTTCGGTCTGCCCATCCAGGGCGAGGCCATCCGCCGCAAGGCGGGACGCATCGGCGAGGACTCGCTCCTGCCCCACCCGCCGCTGTTCCCGTCCGATCGCCCCTTGCTGTTGCACTGAGGGAGGCGGCCTCCGGGCCGTCCCGGGCTGGCTAGCCCTGCACCTGGAAGGGGATGTCGAGGGTGCCGAACTGCTCGCCCGTCCGTGCGTCCACGAGCCTCGCGCGCAGGGTGACCTGGCCCTCGCGCTCGCTCACGTTCTGGAAATAGAGGAACCCCGTCACGGCGCCTCCGGGCTGCAACGTCCCCTGGGGCAGGGCGGCCTTCACCATGTCCTCGGTCGGCAGGGGCTCGGGGGCGTAGCCGTACGCGTAGGGCCCGTAGAACGGATCATAGAAGGGATCGAACCAGCCCAGGCCCCAGCCGAAGCCCGGCCAGATGGGCGGCCGGCCCACGAAGATGGGCTCGGCCACGCCCTCGCCCGCCTGGCCCGAGCCGCCCACGCCCGAGACGTTCTCCTGACTGAGCTGCGGGAGCGTGAGCGCGGCGTACTCGAAGCGCGAGGTGCCCACCAGCGTGAAGTCCTCGGGGGCGACGCGCAGGGGCCGCCCGCTCTGGTTCTCCAGGCGGATCTCCACCGGCGTGACGATGCGGCCGAGGTGGGAAGGGGAGCCCTTCCAGGCGGCGCCATTGGCCACCAGCCGCACGCCATGCTCCTGGGCCAGGGGCGTGCCGGCCGGCGTGGTGGGCGTCGAGGCCAGCGGCCGCAACGTCGTCGTGGACACACACCCCACGGCGAGCAGCGCCGTGGCGAGAACGGGCCGGAAAGCACGCATGCGCATGGAAAAGCTCCTCCTCCCAGGAAGGTAGGAAGAGCTCGGAGGGGACGCGGGGCGCCGGGCGGTGCCCGCTCGCTGGGCGGACTAGGTCAGGGATGGCTCCGCGGCGACGGGTCCCCGCCAGGTGGTACCCAGCAGCCCGCTCCAGTCCTGGGTGCGCGCCCAGTCCTCGAAGGTGTGCCAACCCACGTCCGGGTAGTCCTGACGCAGGAGGGTGCTGTCGACGCGGTAGCCCTCGGTCTGGAGCCAGGCGTACATGCGCGCCAGATCCTCGCTGCGCGAGCGCACGGCCTCCAGGGGCACCTCCTCGTAGCGCAGCTTGTGCCCGCTCACGTACGAGATGAGCGCGGCGGCCTGCTCTCCCGTCACCTCGTCCGAGGCGAGTTCGATGCGCTTGCCGATGAAGTCCTCCTCGCGCTCCATCACCCGGACGGCGAAGGTGCCGAAGTCCGCGAGGGCGATCATCTGCAGGCCGCGGTGGGGCGGCAGGGGCATGGCCAGCATGCCCTCGTGCAGCCGTTGGGCGAACAGGGGCCCGAGGAAGTTCTCCATGAAGAACACGGGCGCCAGGATGGTGTAGGGCAGGGTGCTGTGGCGCAGGTGCTCCTCCAGCACGAGCTTGGTCTCGAAGTGGGGCACGCCCGTGGGTTTGTTGCCGCTCGCCACGGACGAGTAGATGAAGTGGGGCACGCGGGCGATCTTCGCGGCGTCGATGAGGTGCCGGCCGTGGCGCACCTCGCCCTCCAATCCCTGCTCGCCAAAGGGCGTCGCCATGGCGAACACGGCGTCCACGCCCATCATGGCGTGCTCCAGGGTGTCCACCTCCTCGAAGTCACCTGGGACGAGTCGGGCTCCCAGGCGCTCCAAGGCCTTGGCCTGTGCGTTGTCCGGTGAGCGGACGAGCGCATGCACCTGATGCCCACGCGCGAGGAGCGTGCGCGCCACCGCCCCTCCTTGCTTGCCGGTCGCTCCGGTCACCAACACCGTCAGTAGTCGGGACATTTATGGATCCTCCAGACAATCACATCCAAGGTGGGCACGCCGCGCACGTGGAGCGAGCCCGGGCGTGGCTCAGTGCTCCCCGCCGCTCGGGGAGGTGGGGCGCGACGTCACCTCTCGCGCCACCTTGAGCGCGCCCGACAAGGCATCCCCGGCGAGCTTGCGAGCGCCCACCAGGGGATGGCCGTGGACGGCCTCGCGCGCGGCGCCTATCACGCTCTTGACGGCGTCGAGCGCCAGCTCCTTCACGCGCTCCCGGCCGAAGCCTTCACCAGTGCCTTCGCCGGGGCCTTCACCAGAGTCCTCCA
This sequence comes from Cystobacter fuscus, assembly GCF_002305875.1. Classification (NCBI taxonomy): domain Bacteria; kingdom Pseudomonadati; phylum Myxococcota; class Myxococcia; order Myxococcales; family Archangiaceae; genus Cystobacter; species Cystobacter fuscus. The sequence goes on from NZ_CP022098.1 coordinate 617,980, forward strand.
TGTGAGGTGTCTGCGCGTGAGGTGTCTGCGCGGAGGCCTTGCTCGTGCGGGCCTCCACCGAGGGAAGCTCCTCGTGCTTCCGGGCCTGTTGCTCGCGCGCGGCCTGGGCCGCCTCCTGTTGCTTCTTCAGCTCATACCGCGCGCGACGCTCCTGATAGAGCTGCTCGGTGCGGGCGTGGGCATGGCCGTAGCGCACCTTGTTGGCCACCTCCGCGGCGGGCTCTCTCTTGGGGGTGTCGCGGGTGTTCTCGTCGGGGGCGGCCACGGTGTTCTGCTCGTCACGGAACGTCTTGGTCATCCTCGGCTCCTCGCGTCTGGACGCGTCGTTGAATCTTCTCGTTGAGCCTTCCAAGGTAGGTCGTGCACCGTGCCCGGGAATGGGTTCGAAGCAGGCGGGCGGACGGGCGCTCCATCTTCCGCTCCAACACCAGACACGGCGGGTCCCTGGGTCCGCGCGGAACCCCTCCCTCGGGGCCGCCCCTCGCGCCCAAGGACAGCAGTCCGGGCGTCTGGCTTTCAGTCCTGGACAGACAGGGCGCTTCGCGAGCCGGGGACCGTCTGGAGAGTGTTCACCCCGGTGCGCTTTCCCCATTCCCAGGGGATGCGGGTAGGCGGGGACCTCCGGGTATTTTCCGCCTCCCGGAAGATGCCGTGGACGGAGCGGCGTTCCGGGGCGGGACGGACGGTTCTTCCCTCTGCGAGGGGCGGCGGGCCTCACGCGAGCGCCTGGGTGGGATCGGGCCTTGCAGAACCTCGCGGCATGAGCCCCGCCGCCTCGCCCCCGCTGTTCTGTCCATTCCCCACGCAGGAACATCCCCGCCTGCTGCAACTCGAGCAGGAGGCCCTGGCGCGCTGGGCGGGCCAGTTGGAGACGCCCGCGCAGCATGTCGACCTCGAGAAGTTGTGCCGCGGCCACTTCCCCCTGTTGCTCGGCTGCGCCCATCCCACGGTGCCCCCGGAGCGACTGGGCGCGGCGCTCGACTTCCTCATCTGGAACTTCTCCTGGAATGACCAGATGGACGGGGTGCCCCCGGTCTGGCTTCAGGAGCAGAGCTGGCTGGCGTTGGCGGTGTTGCAGGGGGCCACGCCCGCGCGCGATGCGCTGCCCTCGCTGTGGCTGCTCCGGGACATCCGCGAGCGGCTGCTCGGGCCCATGCCCCGCCTCTGGCGCGAGCGCTTCATCCTGGCCTGCCAGTCGTACTTCCGGGGGACGATTCGCGAGGCGCGGGTGCGTTCCGAGCGTCTGTGCCTGGACGTGTCGTCCTACGTCGAGCTGCGCCGCCTGTCGGCGGGCACGTCCATGGTGTTCACCCAGATGGAGGCGCTCGAGGGCTTCTTCCTCCCGGAGGACATCCTGGCCCACCCGGCGCTCGTGCAGCTCGCGCGCACCGCCACGGACGTGATGGCCTGGGCCAACGATCTCTTCTCGCTGGAGCGCGACCTGCGGGACGACTTCCACCCGAACCTGGTGCTCTCGCTGCAAGTCGAGCGGACCCTGCCGCTGGACGAGGCGCTGCGCGCGGCGGCGGAGATGCACGACACCGCGGTGCGGCGCTTCCTCGTCCAGGAGCGCTCCCTGCCTTCGTTTGGCGTGCATGACGCCGCCGTGTCGCGGCTCGTGCTCGGGATGCGCCGGTGGATCCGCGCCAACCTCGACTGGTCGCTGCGGACGGGCCGCTATCCGCGGACCGCCGCGTCCGAGTGCTCGCGCGTGGCGTGAACCTCCTCACAACCCGAGCCAGGCCAGGAGCGCGCCCAGGTCCTCATCCGACAGGGCCTCGCGGCTGTAGGGCGGCATGTTGCCCCCCACGCCGAAGAAGCGGCCATGGCGCACCTTCTCGATGAAGACGAGGCCCGGGGTGCTGTTGGGAAAGAGCGGGTGGTACTCGTGGGCCACGTCGGGCAGCACGGGGGCGAGCGCCGTGAGCCGCCCCTTCCCGGTGCGCACCTCGCCATGACAGTCCTGGCACGCCGCGCGGTACACCTCCGCGCCCCGGCGGGCGTCTCCCCGCGGCACGTCGGTGATGTCTCGCACGAGCGTGAAGGGTTGCGCCGGCGAGTCGGGCTGGGGGCTGAGGCCCACCATGTACTCGTAGAGGGCGCGGCTCTTGGCATCCTCCGCCTCGAGGGGAGCGGTGCCGCGCATGAAGGCGGTGTAGCAGAAGTTCACCGCGTCCAGCAGCGTCACCTCGTAGCCGCCCCACCAGTGGGGGCGCGAGGCCACGCCCACCAGCGACAGGCCCGTGTACAGCTTGTCCCGGGCCTGCTCGCTCGACGTCGCGTGACACGTGGCGCACGAGAAGGCGTTGTACTGGCTCGTCGACAGCCGGGAGTCCCGGAACAGGGCCTCGCCGTATTCTTCCGCGGGAGTGGGACCACACCCGGCCACCAGCCCCGCCACCGCGCAGGCCACCGCGCCCGCCACCCCTCGTGTCCTCATGGCTTGCTCCTCAGCAGGCCCACCGAGTCCGGATAGATGCCCACCCTCACCGTCTTCTTCACCGCGCCCGCCTCCAGATCCAGCACGTGCAGGGTGCCCGGACCCACATGGTCTCCCTCGCACACCGCCAACGCCTGCTTGCCCCCCGGTATCAGCTCCACCTGGTGCACGTTGAGACAGCCCGCGGGCGACAGTGGAATCTTCCCCTTCACGGCGGGCCCGCTCCCGCTCACGTCGATGATGGCCACGGTATCCACCCGCTGGTAGGGCAGGAGGAGTGTCCGGCCATCGACACTGAAGGCGCCGAACATGGGCACGCCCTGGCGCAGCTCCTCGTCCATGCGCTCGGGGAGCAGCGAGCGCTCGGGGAGGATGCGCAGCGACTGGGGATCCAGGTGGTAGGCGATGGGGCTGTCCAGGGAGCCCACCCACAGCGAGCCATCCGTGGGCGAGAGGGTGAGTGAGTAGGGGGAGTAGCGGGGGGCCTGGGCGGTGCCCGGGTTGGGCAGGCGGACGCGGGTGACGGGGAAGGCCGGGTCATCCAGCCGCACCACGGCGACCTCGTCCGAGAGGCAGGCGACATAGGCGCGCGTCTCGTCGGGGGACAGGCGCACGGCGTGGGGCGCGGGACACACGGCAACGCGCTTCGTCACGCGCATGGTGTCGGTGTCGACGAGGACGAGGTTGGCGTCGATGTTCTCCTGGGGGGTTCCGTTCTGGAGGGCCTCCTGGAGCTTGAGCAGATCGAAGTGGGTGACGTAGAGCGTGCGGCCATCGGCGCTGAGCACGAGGTCGCCCGGGTTGCGGTCCACGCGCGTGGAGGCGACGAGGTGGTTGTCTTTGGCGTCGAGCTTGAGGCAGTAGCCATCGGCGGTGCCGGTGCCATGCGCGCCGTGGGGGCCCGAGCCGGCGCCGGGCACGGAGTAGGAGAGGCCCACGTAATAGAAGTCCCCGCGTGGCGAGAAGGCGGCGTGGTGGGGGCCCTCGAGTTCCACGGGGTTGAGTCCCACGGGCACGCGCGCGAGCTCGCCCCAGTCCGGAGTGTCGAGGGAGTCCAGGTCCAGCAGGCTGACGGTGTCGTCCATGCTGTTGGTGACGACGATGCGCCCGCTGCCGAGGGGAGGCATTTCACTCCGGCCGGGCCAGCCCTGGGGATGGTCGTAATGGAGCGGGGGCGGCTCGCCGCTCGTGTCGATGCAGGCGCCGAGCGCGAGCGTGGCGAGGATGGCGAGGCGTGGGAGCTTCTTGTTCATGGTGCTTCCTGGTGATTCAGACTTCGATGAACTTCGTGCCGGTGATGCCTTCTTCTTCCAGGGCGCGCTTGACGTGCTCGGAGACGATGAGGATCACCTTCCAGCCCCAGGGACGGAAGACGTGGACCTCCCCGAGCTTCTCCGGATCCACCTTCAGCCCCGAGACGTTGCGGTATTCACCAGGCTCCTTGTCCGGGCGATTGTCCTCCGGGAGCCAGTGGAGAACCTCCGCACACCGGGCGTCGTCGATGCATTTGATGACGCGCAAGGCGTTGAGGATGAACCAGGGCTCCGTCTGACCTTCCACTTCGACGGGGATGAACTGCACTTCCTTCTGGAGACCCAGACGCTCGAAAAGGGAGACCACCCGGCGGTGCACGATGGGCACCCCCCGGGCGAGAGAGAACTCGAGAGGGCTTCCAGCGGGCTTCATGGAGATGTGGATGGGCTTGTCGATGTTCAGGAACTGCCCCTCCTTGAACCGCCAGGCGTTGAAAAGTTCCTCCCGGCCTTCCTCTTCGTGGAGGGGCATTCTCAAATGCCATCGCCCTGGAATGTATACGTTGTCGTAGAGGTCGTAATATCTCATTCGAGCTGTCATGGACTCCTCTTGACGAGCTTGTTGAGGTTGGAGCCTGGTGTACACACGGAGCCCGCGATCTTGTCGAGTGCTTCTACGAGTCGGGCTCGGCAATCAGACTGACTCCTGCATGCTTGCAGTGCAGAATCCAGTCGACTGAAGACCTCGCGGTGATAGTCCTCGGGATGCGGACCCTTATGGCCTCGCAGATAGACGATGTTCACCGGATCTTCGATGCTCATCCCCGCCTGTTCAAAGAATTCCTCGAACCTGGGCGTCCAGGGTCCCCCCGTGATTTCGGACTTGTTGTTCTTGTTCGTGCACAGATGGTGCGCATGGTTGTTGTCGGCCTTCGACTGGGCACAGTCGCCTGTGGTCCGAGCCGAGGACACCGCCGAAGCCACCGCGGAAGCGGTCGTGTTCGCCGACACGCCCATGAGCACCACCGTTCCGTTCGCCACGCTCACCTGTGCGCGGGCTCCCGCTCCCACCGACAATCCTCCCCGTGCACCCCCACCCGCGAAGGCGAAGCGTGGGGGTGACAATCGTGCCCACAAGCCGCCCCCGGGGACCTCCGGCAGTCCCCTGGCCAGCTGCGCCCCCGCCACCGTCACCAGCACGCGCAGCCCCACTCCTCCCATCGCCTTGCCGAAGCGCTCGGCCACCGCTTCCAACTGTTCCCTCGTCTTCGCCGCTTCCGCTTCCCGGTACAGGGTCAGGCACGCCATTCCCACGTTGTGGAGTTCTGTTACCGTGTAGGTCATCAGCAGACCCAGCGTCACCGCTGCCGCGAAGGCCTTGGAGAACACGGGTTCCGGCGCGGCCCACGCCATCATGTAGAGCATCATCGACATGCCCACGGAAAGCAGCATGGCCGGAGACTTGAACATCTCCACGGCCGCCTCTCGGGCTCCATCCCCCATGTAGCGTGGTGAGAGCTTCAGGGCCTGGAACCACCTGGCACTCTCCAGCGACGACGGTGGCGAGACCAGGGGAGGCCCATACCTCTCCTCGAACTCCTCGCGTACACGTCTCTCCAGGTTGGAGGAGCGGGCATCAGGTGATGACCCGGTTGGCTCCATCGCCGCGAGCACCTCGCGCGCGTCCTTCAAGGAGAACAGCGCCAAGGCTGGGTTCGGCCCCAGCTTCTCGAAGGTGAGTTTCAACCCATGCTCCGGAGCACCTCGGTACTCGCTCACCGTCACGGGCTTGAGTATCGAGAGCCGCGATTCGACTTCGGCTGGAGCCGCCTGGACAGCGAGCGGCACCAGCAGCATGCAGAGGGCTTGGATGACGTACGAGGGCATGGCGGGCGTTGGAATGTGATTCAGACTTCGATGAACTTCGTGCCGGTGATGCCCTCTTCCTCCAGGGCGCGCTTGACGTGCTCGGAGACGATGAGGATCACCTTCCAGCCCCAGGGACGGAAGACGTGGATCTCCCCGAGCTTCTCCGGATCCACCTTCAGCCCCGAGACGTTGCGGTATTCACCAGGCTCCTTGTCCGGGCGATTGTCCTCCGGGAGCCAGTGGAGAACCTCCGCACACCGGGCGTCGTCGATGCATTTGATGACGCGCAAGGCGTTGAGGATGAACCAGGGCTCCGTCTGACCTTCCACCTCGACGGGGATGAACTGCACTTCCTTCTGGAGACCCAGACGCTCGAAAAGGGAGACCACCCGGCGGTGCACGATGGGAACCCCCAGGGCATGAGAGAACTCGAGAGGAAGGCCCGCGGGCTTCATGGAGATGCGGATAGGCTTCTGGATGTCCAAGAGTCGCCCCTCCTTGAATCGCCCGACGTCGAACAGTTCTTCCAGACCCTCTTCGTCATCCAGAGGCATTCTCAAATGCCATCGCCCTGGGATGTACACGTCATCGTAGAGGTCGAAGTATCTCATCCGAGCTGTCATGGATTCCTCGGGACGTGCTTCTCCTCAAGCAGGCAGGGCACCGAGACGAGGCGGCACGCGCGGGCTCCGCGTCAAGGCGCGCTCCAGCGGATGGTGCGCGGCGGATCCAGGCGATAGGGGCCCTCGGTGACGCGGTTCTGCAGGAGGTATGCGCGTGTCACCTGCACGGTGAGGGCGCTGTCCGCGCGCTGGCCGAGCGCGGCCCAGGTGTCGGTGTCCGGCTGCCACTTCAACTCCGAGGTGAGCACCTGCGCCACGGGGCACGTGCTTCCCGGAGCGAACACCTCCACCCAGTAGATCTCTCCCGTGTAGGGAGGCAGGTGGGCGCGCGCCGAGGGCAGGAGCAGCTCGCCCAGCCAGGTGGTGAAGGAGCGGGACGTCGCGCGGGGCGTGGCCGGCAGCCCGCGCGGAAGCGAACTCACGGGCAGGCTCCACTCCCAGGTGGGAGGTGGCGAGCCCACCGCGTACTCCTGGCCCTCGGTGGGCGAGGTCAGGTACACGGCGCCCGAGGCATCCAGTGGCTTGTCGCGCACGTCCACCAGCGCGTGCCAGGCCTCGTCCGTGGCCTTGCCGGCATAGATGGGCTCGGCGCACGTGGGCTCGGTGTCGATGGGCTGCTCCCCGCAGGCCGAAGCGGCCAGGGCGAGGGTGGTGGCGAGGGCGGCGAGGCTCGGAGCTTTCATGTTCATGGGCCGGAAGGTTATTCGGTGGGGGGGCGCGCTTCGAGCGGATGTCCTGGCCGGGCGAGATGGCGAGGCCACGAGCGTGCTTCAATCGAGATGCCTCGCATGAGCCAGGCTCCCCTGCACCGGTCGGGACGGAAAACCCGAGGAGGACTGAAATGTACATCCCGCGCCACTTCCACGAGCAGGACGAGTCGCGACTGCTCGCGCTGATGGAGCAGTACGGCTTCGCGACGCTGGTGACCTCCGACCCCCAGGGCGTGCCCTTCGCCACGCACCTGCCCCTGCTCGTCGAGCGGGATGCCGGGGGACGGCTGTTGCTCAAGGGCCATGTGGCGCGCGCCAATCCGCAGTGGCGGTCCTTCGCGGACGAGCGCGAGGTGCTCGCCATCTTCCAGGGGCCGCACGCCTATGTCTCGCCCTCCTGTTACTCGGCGCCCTCTGTTCCCACCTGGAACTACGCGGTCGTGCACGCGTACGGCACGCCCTCCCTCGTCGAGGAGCCCGAGAAGGTCCTGCACGTCATGCGGCAACTGGCCAGCAAGTACGAAGCGGGCAGGGACAAGCCCTGGAGTCCCGCCGAGGCCGAGGCGGTCGTGAGCCGGCTGCTCGCGGGCATCGTCGCGTTCGAGATCTCCATCACCCGCCTGGAGGGCAAGTTCAAGCTGGGCCAGAACCGCGACGCGCGAGACTACGACGGCGTCATGCGCTTCGTGGGGCTCGGCGATCAGCACGGGAGCCAGGGGCTCGTCGAGTTGATGAAGGCGTACGAGCCCCAGGGGTGAGTGCTCCTGGCCCGCGTGAGGTCAGGACCGCCGGGCGCGGCGCAGCAGGGGAAGGGCGAGCAGCATGGCGGCGGGCAACAGTCCCTCCGTGGCGGAGCATCCCTTGCGTGGCGGCGCGGGCGGGGGCTCCTGGACCGGCGGCGTGCCGGCGTCTCCGCTGGGAGTGGACAGGGGATCGGCCTCGACGAGGGCGGCGATCTGGGGCCAGAGGGGCTGGCAGACATCCCGCGCCGGAGTGCCCACGGGACACGCCGAGGGCCGCATGTCGGGGAGGTCGAGCAGGGGCGTGTAGGTGAGGCCCTCGTCGGGGGTGGTGGCCAGGGCCCAGTCGTGCAGGCGCGAGGCGCCGCAGACGAAGAGCACGCCGTTCGTCCGCTCCACGCAGGCGTTGCCCGTGGGCAGCGACAGCAGCGTGGCGAACGTCTCTCCCGAGCGCACGCGGAAGAGGCGCGTGGGGGTGGCGGCCCAGAGCGTGTTGCCATCCTCGGAGACCTCCACGCCCATGAGCGTCTCGTCGATTCCGTCCTCGGCCTGGCCGTCCGGGTGGACGATGGAGCGGAAGCTCTGGCCTCCATCCCGGCTCTCCAGCACGTAGGTCCAGAATCCCGCGCTGATGCGAGCCCAGAGCCGGTCCGGGTCGTGGTCGGACACGCGCAGGACGAACAGATCGTAGGGCTTCGCGTCCGCGAGGTTTTCGGGGAATGGCGAGGCGAAGGGCCGCCAGATGAGTCCCTCGTCATCGCTGCGGTACAGGCGGGGGCCGGTGGGCGTGCTGGCGGAGACGTAGAGGCGCCGCGGGTCCGAGGGGGCCACCTTCACGCTGGGGTAGACCTCGGTGGTGCTCTGGAGGGCGGTGGGGGTGAAGGTCTCTCCGCCATCATCGCTGCGGTAGAGGGCGTTGCTCTGACCGGGGCGGCCCGTGGACACCCACAGGCGCGAGGGCTGGGACGGGAGCGACGCGAGGCTCTTGGGCCACAGGGCGGCCTGGGGTTTGTCCGGAGGGGTGAAGAACGGGTGGGGGGCCCAGGTACAGCCCCCATCCTTCGAGCGGATGAGGGCGGCGCCGGTAGCGGCCATCAAGGTGCCGTCGGCCTGCCAGAGGTAGCTCTCGGGGCTCCAGCCGCCGATGCCGAGCGCCTGGGGGCAGATCCAGTGCCAGCTCGCGCCGCCGTCGTGGGTGATGACGGCGCCGAAGGTGGCGCCCAGGAGCATCTCCTCGGGGTGGCCCTGGCGCAGGGTGACACTGGTGGTGTCGGGGTAGCCATTGTGCGCCAGGGCGGGCGCGGCCCAGGGCGCGAGGAGGGCGAACGCCATGCCGCGCCGGATCAGGGAGGGGACCTTCATCAGGGAAAACTCCGAGAGAAGGACGCACGATAAAGCCGCCGGGTGGCCCAGTATACCAGGGAGCGCCCGAGTGCCGGACTGGCCCTCCGCTGAAGACCGGTTCTCGTCCTTGCTCCGGGCTGCTTGACCCTTGAGTTTGTGCCGAGTTTGTGGGAACCCTCCACAGTGAAGGGTCACCACAAACTCGGCACAAACTTTTCTTTGGGTGGGGCATCAAGCCATGCGGAACATTCGAGAAGAGGTGGAGGTGGCTCTCAGCCGGGTATTGGAGGGAACGACCGCATCCAAATTGGAATCCTCCACCCTGGATTTCAAGGAGCAAGGCCAGCAAGGGGGGCAGAAGGATTTCATGCGTGACCTCGCGGGTGATGTCGTCTGCTTCGCGAACGCGAGTGGTGGGGCGATCATCATCGGGGTCGACAACAAGCAATCTGGTCCGCCAGCCTTCAAGGGGACAGACCTGGACTCCGACGAAGTCCGCAAGCGCGTCTACGAGTTGAGCAACCCGCATCTCCTCGTTGAGGCGGAAGCGCGTCAATTCTCAGGTGCTCGCTTGCTCGTCCTTTTCGTACAGCAGAGCCTTGATGTCCATGCCGACACACAAGGGCGAGCCCGACGCCGGGTGGCGACCGACTGCTTGCCCATGAACCCCGACGAGGTGGCTCGCTTACGCGAGGAACGCCGGGATTTTGATTGGTCGAGTCAACCCAGTGGACGCACTCTCAACGACGTCTCCCCGACCGCGCTTGAGGTGGCCCGCCGCAGTCTCGCCACCCTCACGGATGAAGTGCGGCGCAAGTATGCCCGCCTCAGTGACCGCGACCTGTTGGCCGCACTCGGGGTTGTTTCTGAGCAAGGGGAACTTCTGCGCGCTGGGGAGTTGCTCTTCTGCGAAACACCTTTGTCTCCCTTGCTCCAGTACCACTACCGCCAGACGCCGGGTGGAGAGCCTCGTGCCATCGAACGCATCGAGACACCCCTTGTCCTCGCGTTCGAAAAGGTGCTGGGCCTGGTGCAGGCCCGGCTCAATCAGACGCCGATCTCGCTGCCCAACGGTCAGCAGATTGAAATCGCGGACTTTCCCCAGTTGGCCATTCGCGAGGCCCTTGCCAATGCCATCGTCCATCAGGACTATCGGCTGCGGCGCCCTGTCTTCATTGATCATTCCCCTGAAGTCTTCGTGGTCACCTCTCCCGGACCTCTTGTCTCCGGCGTGACTCCTGAAAACATCCTGACCCATCCTCCCAAACCTCGTAACCGAGCCCTCGCACGCGCGGCACGCACCTTGGGTTTCGCCGAGGAAGCTGGACGCGGTGTGGATCGTATGTATCGGGAAATGATTCGCTCCGGTCGTGACCTTCCTCGCATCGAGGCGTCCTTCGAGCAGGTTCAGGTGAAACTGGTGGCAGGGGCTCCCAGAACGCAGATTGCCCGCTTTGTCGCCCAGCTCCCGGAACAGGAACGGGATGACACTGACACCCTGCTGATTCTCTTCCGCCTTTGTCGCAGCAAGACCGTCACGGCGTTGGATATGGCTCCCATGTTGCAGAAATCGGTGGATGAGGCCGAGGCGAGCCTGCGGCGGCTGACGAACGACGAAGTCTCCATCCTGGAGGCCACGCGACAAACGGCACGTCTGAGCCATCCTGCATATCGACTGCGAGGAGAGGTGCTCAAGAAACTTGGCTCAGCCGTGGATTACCAGCGCCGGACAATGGACGAGTTGGATCGAAAGATCATCCCTCATGTGCGCGAATACGGGAAGGTGAACAACCGTACCTTGCAAAACTTCTTTGACATTGATGTGCAGCGCGCGCGTGACATCCTATCGGACATGGTGGAGCGACAGCTCCTGGTGAAGATCTCCGAGCAACAGAGAGGGCCCTCCGTGGAGTATGGCCCTGGGCCCAAGTTTCCCGGCAAGCGGAAGCCACGAACGCAGGAGTTGCGACTCGACAATCAACGTTCCCCTCTTCCCTCGCCAAAGAAAGATACGAAGACGTTGCCTTTGCCATTTCAGGCGGGCAAGCGAGGCAAGCCCCGCGGTAACTCCTGATGTCCGATGTGTCCTCGTGTGACTTTGCGGTGCTGGCACAGGCGTCGCTGAATGCCATCTACACGCAGGTGCATCTCGCTGATGCCCGGGTGTCGGGCATTTGGCGTCAACCCTCGTGGACCAGGGCGAGCGCCGGACAGGGCTCCGTCGCCTACTTCCGCGCTGACCCTTCCCCGCTCTTCGCGCGCTCCAACAGCTTCATCATGTTCTGCTCGTCCAGGGCACCGCGAGGGCAGTGGTCGGCGAGCGCCCGTGTGGAGCGTCCCCGGATGGCTCCACTGGCATGGCAGCTCTCACACGGAGGGTTTTCCGCGCACTCCTCCCCCACGTCCGGCTTGGACATCGTCTTCGCGCCCGACGTGCAGGTGGTGCGCACCCCATCGTCGTCGATGAGCATCGGCCAGGCCTTCACCTGGAGGGGGTGCAGGACTCCGCAGGAGGCGCCCGTGCGGCTGAAGTACCAGGTGCCCGACTTCCCGGACTGCTCCTCGACGGCATACAGCACGTCGTCGACGTAGTACTCCAGCCGGACCGCGTTGGCGGGGCCCGAGACCGCCCAGCTTCCACTCCCAGCCAGCTCGCCCTGATGGGTGCTGCTACCCGTCAGGCTCAGCGTGGTGACACTCAGCTCGGCGCACAGCTTGGATTCCCGGGTCGCCACCGGCAGCGGGGAGGGCCCCGGTGGAGTCTCCGGCGCGCCACCACAGGCCACTCCCAGCAGCCCGACGAGCAAGGAGCCCACCCAGGTCTTCATCCGGTACTGGCGCATCTTCGGGACTCCTTGGCCGTGCTGGAAGAATCTTTCAGATGCACTGTACCAGGAAAATCCCGTAAAAGGTACCAGTCATTGGACGTCAGAGAACGCCGGGAGCGCGGGAGCCAGGAAGCGCTGCCCGAGGTCCTGCTCTGGATGGGCTCGGTATGATGCCGCATGCACCTGAGTCGTAAGTGGGGCGTCTCCGTCCTGATCGCCGGGATGGTGATGTCGGGCTGTGAGGAGAAGCCGGTTTCGCCGTCTCTCGTCCAGGGGGACGGCGACTGGACGGACACGGGTCGCTATGCCGCATGCAACGTGTACTCGGTGCAGGGCAGGGCGTGTGGGGACCGGGAGACCTTCGATGTGTCCTCGTGTGACGCGGCGTCGCTGGCCCAGGTGCCGGCGGACGGCATCTACACCCTGGTGTATCGCACCGACTCCCAGGTGCCCGGAATCGGTGCGGACGCCTTCCGGGTCTCGGCGGATGGGCGCCTCGATTCCTTTCACGGCGCGCCCCCGACGGAACGCCGCATCGGCCCGCGCGAGTTCTTCCTGACGAGTACCCGGACCTTGTCCCCGACCGTCACGGTGCGCAACACCCTGGTGGGCTGCCGCGCCGAGGGCACCTGGCTGTATGGCTGTTTCGCCAGTTGCCGCAACGGCAGGTACACCCGTTTTGGCACCTTCCTGGCCGAGCGGTGGACGCGGCGCGCGGGGGAGGAGGAGGCCTCGGGGCTGCGGCTCACGTCCGAGTCCTTCGTGGAGCAGGGCCTACCGGTAGACGTCTACGTCACCCAGGGCCATGCCTATGTGGTGTCCATCCCGAATGGCCCCGAGAAGGGGGGACTCACGGTGTTCGACGTGAGCAACCCGGCGGCCCCGGTACTCCGGAGCACCCTCAGCCTGCCGACGGACAACTATTGGAACGGAGTGTGGGCGAAGGGGAACGCGCTCTACGTGGCGAGCGCCGATTCGGGGGTGATCGTCTTCGACATCTCGGAGCCCGCCACGCCGAGGCTCGTGCGGCAGGTTCCCTCGGATCAGGGGCCGCTCGACGTGCACACCGTGTTCGAGGAGGGAGACCGGTTGTATGCCATGTCGCCGAGCCCCCGGCCCCGGACGCTCGTCTTCGACATCCGTGAGCCCCGGGAGCCGGTGCTGATCGGTGAGTACGCGGAGCCGCCGGCCGCTGGCTTGCCCCCGGGCTATCCCCATGACGCGCTGGCCCTGGAGGGGCGGCTGTACATCAATCACTGGTCCCAGGGTTACCTCATCGTGGACGTGAGCGACCCGGTGGCCCCGAGGAAGCTGGGCGAGTTCGTCTACCCCTACGCCACGAGCCACGCGAACGCGGTGGGCCGGTTCGGCGAGCGGCTCATCGCCTTCGAGGGCGGAGAGAACTGGGGCGCGCACCTGCGGGTGCTGGACGTGACGGACCCGGCGCATCCGGTGAAGGTGGGCGAGTACTCGCTGGGCTCGAACGTGTCCCTCCACAACATGGTGTTGAAGGGCTCGAGGCTCTACGTGGCGCACTATCAGCACGGCGTGCGGGTGCTGGACGTGTCGGTGCCGGAGAGCCCGCGCGAGGTGGCCTACTCCAACACCTTCCGCGAGACGGACCCGGAGCGGGGCACGAGCTTCTACGATGGTGCCATCGGGATGCGGGTGCCGGGCGATGGGTTTGTGTATGTCATCGACACCTCGCGGGGGCTGCTCGTCTTCCCCGAGCCCTGACACCACCTACCTGGAGACCGTCATGATCTCGAAGCGCTCCTTCTTCCGCCGCGCCGCATGCACCTGGGGCACCACGCTGCTCCTGGGCTCCGGAGCCTGTGCGCACCGGACCTCGTCCGAGGCTCCCGCGCCAGCCGCGGACGCCGCGCCGCCGCACGGCCATGGAGGACATCACGGAGGGATGCCCCACCGCTTCGAGAACGCGGAGGAGTGGGTGAAGCGCTTCGAGGAGCCCGGGCGCGAGGCGTGGCAGAAGCCCGACGAGGTGGTGAAGGCGCTCGGCCTCGCCGCGGACGCGAAGGTGGCGGACATCGGCGCGGGGACGGGCTACTTCGCGGTGCGGCTCGCGCGCGCGGTCCCCGAGGGCCGGGTGTACGGCGTCGACATCGAGCCCGACATGGTGCGTTACATGGGCGAGCGCGCCCGGCGCGAGGGATTGAGCAACCTCACGCCCGTGCTGGCCTCGGCCGAGGACGCGAAGCTGCCCGAGCCGGTGGACCTGGTGCTCATCGTTGACTCGTATCATCACGTGGGCGAGCGCGTGGCGTGGCTCCAGCGGTTGGCGGAGAAGCTACGTCCGGGAGGGCGCGTGGTCATCATCGACTTCCGCGTGGAGTCCTCCATGGGGCCTCCGCCCGCGCACAAGCTGTCGCCCGAGCGCGTGCGGGAGGAGTTCGAGGCCGCGGGCTACAGCCAGTCCCAGACGCTCTCATTCCTGCCCGAGCAGTATTTTCTGGTGTTCCAATACCAGACGCACTGAGCGACTCGTCCGCGTAGCCAGGAGGGCCACTGTCCCGGGTCCTCCTTGTTGCTCTCGCGTCGACAAACCGGCGCGTGGCGGGCGCTCGTCCCGGTGGCTCCAGAGGAGAACGAGAGCGCGTATGTCTTGGTATGGGCCGTGCAATTCCTGACAGGACACCCCTACAGGAGAACCCCGTCATGAATCGCACCGCACTGCTGCTGTTGCCCTCGCTGCTTGGTCTCGCCTGTGGCGAGGCGGAGACCACCGCTGGGTCCACCCCCGCGTCCACCCGGCTCGAGTCCGCCGCGCTCTCGGCGGTCTTCTCGGGCACGGTGGTGGACGAGCTGGGCAAGCCCATCGCCGGCGCACGCGTGACGGTGAATGGAATCGTCCGCGTGACCAGCACCACGGGCACGTACAGTGTCTCGGTGACCGACTCGGGGACCGGCTACCGGCTCGACATCCGCAAGGATGGCTACGCGCCGGTGAACACGCTCAAGACGGCGGGCCAGATCGGGCAGAAGCATGTGCTCGCCCAGGGCTTCACGAAGGTGATCAACCCGGTGGCGACCACCGAGCTCATCGATCCCAAGTCGGGCATCCGGGTGCTGGTGCCCGCCAACAGCCTCCAGACTTCGGCGGGCGTACCCGCCACGGGGCAGGTATCGTTCTCCATCTCGCCGCATGGCCCGGACACGATGCCCGGCGACTTCAGCGCGAGGAACTCCGCCGGTCAGCCGGTGGCGCTCGAGACCGTGGGCGCGGTGACGCTGGCGGCGGTGGACGCCAGTGGCAACACCCTGAGCCTGATTCCCGGCAGGATCCTGGACGTGCGCATCCCCGTCCCCGCGGCCGTGGGGGGAAGCATGCCCGCGTGCGTGCTCAACGGGACGTGCCGGGCCGCCATCTGGCTGTTCGATCCGCTCACGGGCCTGTGGAAGGAGCAGGCGGCGAGCGCCCAGTTCTCCACCACGGGCACCTCGTTGAAGATCGTCGGCCAGCGCAAGGGAGAGCTCATTCCCGGTGACGGCCTGGGCACGTGGAACGCGGACATCGAGGTGACCACCCCCGCGTGCACGCTCATCGAGTTCGTGAACATCCCCCTGGATTGCTACAACCCGCCCCCGGGCACCACGCCCGAGCCCGGCATCGAGGTGGGTTTCGAGCAGAACACCGTGAGCGGGACGCCCAAGTCGAAGACGCTGGCGTCGGGCTCGGGCACGTCGTTCATCGCGCTCACCAACCTGCGCGCCAGCACCGCCCTGAAGCTGTCCGTGGAGTTCCCGCCGGGCGCTCCCGCCTACTGCGGCGCCAACCTCACGCTCACCTCGACGCCGCCGGCGTCCGCCACCTATCCCCAGTACTGGGCCACGGGTGGACTCACGCAGTTCATCACCGGGCCGCAGACCTTCACCGGCTACCCGAAGAACGCCGCGGGCAACAACATCACCCTCGCCGACGTGGCCGCGGGGGACCATCCGTGTGGCTCGCACCTCTACGTCGAGACGCACCCGTAGGCCGCGGCCTCGGAGTCCCCGCGGGTCTTCACGCGCCCGCGGGGGGCTGCTCGATGGGATGGGCGCGCAGCCACTCCTGGGCGCGGTGGATGCGCTCGGTGGCGGCGGGCAGGCTCATGCTCGCGAGCAGCGCGCGGTAGGGCTCGAGGTCCTCGGCCGTCCAGCGCGTCTTGGCCTCCAGGTCCGCGCGCACCACCTGCTCCTCGGCCGAGCGGGCCTCGGGCTCGGCGCGCGAGGTGAGGATGGCGGCGAGCACCATGCGCACCGGCTCGGCCTCGAAGGCCACGGCGGCCTCGGTGAAGAAGGCGCGCGTCGCGTCGTCGAGCGTGGAGTCCTTGGACCGGGTGCGCACGCGCTCGAGCAGGTTCGCCAGGAAGTCCTTGTCCACGTCCAGGGCCTTGCGCACGGCGCCCAGGAAGGTGACCACCGCGGCGCTCCGGGCCTTCGCGTCCATGTCCGGGGACTTGAGCGCGCTCAACGGCTCCCAGAGGACGGCGGTGAGCCACACCTGCTCCTCGGGGGCGAGCAGCGAGGGCGTGTTCGGCTGGCGCATGAGGGTCTCCACGCGCATGGCGCGCTCGCGCGCCTCCTGGGCGATGCGCGCGGCGAGGCCGGGATCCGACTCCACGTACTTCACCAGGGCCTCCATCTCGCCCTTGCTCGCCTTGCGCAGCGCCTCGCGTGCCTCCTCGGGCAGGTCCGTGTCCTGCGCCTCCAGGCCCGCGGCGAGCTTCTGGCCGTGCTGGGCGCCCCACTCGCGCCACTGCACGTTGAACAGCACGTCGAGCACCGGGCGATCCTCGGCGGCGACACGGCCGTCCTTGGGGGTGGAGGCGAGCAGGGCGCCGAGGCACAGCGCCCGCCGGTCCTCGGCGGACAGGCCCGAGGTGGTGGCGCGCGCGAGCAGCGCGGCGCGCAGCTTCTCGAGGAAGGCCCGTGTGCCCAGCTCGCGCACGGTGCTCAGCCGCAGCATGTGGCGCGCCTGGGCGGGGTCGCGCTCGACGGCCTCGGTGAGCTGCTCGAGCTGCCGGGACACGTGCGCGTGGAAGAGCTCGGCGTCGAAGCGCAGGCCGGGCACGGGCCCCCAGCCGGTGAGCAGCGAGCCCAGGTGCTCCAGGGTGGAGGAGACGCGCGACAGGTCCTCGCCGCGCAGCATCTCCATGGCCGCCTGCAGGTCCTCGGCGAGCGGGTGGCGGGATGGCGGGGGAGGGGCCGCCGCCTCGCGCGCCCGGTCCTCGGCGGCGTGGCAGACCTTGTACTTCTTGCCGCTGCCGCAAGGGCAGGGCTCGTTGCGTCCGGGCTTCTGGCGGCTCACGTCTACCTCTCCTGTCGAAGAATCCGAGCCCCTCTAGCAGAGGTGTTCCGGTGTCGCGAGGTCCACGGCCGTCGCGGCACTGGAGGGGAAACGGTTCATGCCAGGAGGCCGTTTTGGCATTAGGTTCGCGGGCATGAAACGATTCCTCGGTGCGATGACCATCCTGGCGGCGGTGGGCCTGGCCCAGGCGCAGCAGACGCAGAAGGCTCCTCCCGCGGCGGCGCAGCCGGCCCCGCAGGGAGCGGTGGCGGAGGCGGGCGGACTGAGCTGGACGGCTCCCAAGGAGTGGGAGGCCCTGCCGGCGCGGCCCATGCGGGCGGCGACCTATCGGATCGCTCCCGCGAAGGGAGACACGGAGCCGGCGGAGCTGGCCGTGTTCTACTTCGGCCAGGGCCAGGGCGGCGCGGTGGACGCCAACGTGAAGCGCTGGGTGGGGCAGTTCCAGAAGGCGGACGGCACGGCGCTCACGGACAAGGACGTGCGCACGAAGAAGGAGACGCTCAACGGGCTCGCCGTCACCACGGTGGACGTGAAGGGCACCTACACCGGGGGCGGTCCGATGATGGGTCCCTCCTCGCCGAAGGCGGGCTCGCGTCTGCTGGGCATCATCGTCGAGGGTCCCGAGGGTCCGCTGTTCTTCAAGCTCACCGGCACCGAGCGCACGGTGGCCGGCGCGGAGAAGGGCTTCCGCAAGCTCGTGGAGTCGGTGAAGAAGAAGTAGAGGGCGGGCGGGGAGACGAGCGGTCGAGGATCCACCCGGGTGGGTCCTCCCGCCAGGGTCGGCGTGCGGCAAGGAGATTGCTAAGGCTTCAGACCGCTGGATGGCTTTTCCACCGGAGGTCGCTGCGATGCCGCACACGGTCGAGACCCGAGTCGAAGCAATGCCTGACATCATCCTCTATCCCCGGGATACGGTGATGCGGGCGCTCGAGGTGATGCACCGCTATGGGGCGCACCTGTTGCCGGTGGTGGAGGAGCGGCACGGCGAGGTGCTCGGGCACGTCACGCTCGAGGAGCTGCGTCGCCTGGGCAACACGCTGCCGCTGGCCCGGATGGCTGAAATTCTGACGGCGCGCGCGGCGCTGGCCACGGAAGGAATTGCAGCGCCGCGTCCGGTGCGCGTGGCGTTCGTCGCGGAAGAACAGGGATCGTGCTCGACTTGGGTCCACTAGAGGATGAAGAGGGGCGTGCTGGTGAACATCTCGTGTTCGCCAAGTGCCTTCTTCCTGACGACCTGCCCTTGGGGTCGCGGCCAGAAGCTTCCGGGCTTGCCAGGGTGTAACGGGCCGCCCCCACGCCAACCGATGGGGGCTAGAAGGAGGCGTGGGCCATGAAGGTCATCGCGGTCATTCTCGCAGCGGGTGAAGCCAGGCGGATCAGCCATTCCAAGGCGCTCATCGAGCATGAGGGGGGCAAGAGCTTCCTCCAATCGCTCTCATCGACGTTCGGCAAGGCGGGCTGCTCCGTGCTCGCCGTCGTGGGCAAGGACGCGGAGGCGGTGCGCGAGCAGCACCCGGCCATCCATCTGGTGGAGAACACACGTTGGAGCGACAGCCAGTTCAGCTCGGTGAAGGCCGGCCTGGACGCGGCGTTGGAAGAGGGCGCGGACGTGGTGTTGCTCCACCCGGTGGACATGCCGGCCGTGCGCGCCACCACCCTCAAGTCGTTGCTCAAGGCGCTCGGGGAGTCCACGGAGGGGCTGCGTCCCGAGTTCGAGGGGGCGCCGGGCTATCCGCTGCTCCTGTCGCGCGCGACGGCCGAGCGGCTCCGCGAGACGGCGGGGGAGGCCCAGTTGGAGGGCGCCGTGCGCGGCCTGCAACTGCGCCGCATTCCCGTGAAGGATCCGGGCGTCATCGTCAACATCAACACCCCGGAGACCTACGAGCGGCTGTTCGGCTCGGCGCCCAAGCTCGCGCCGCCGCCCAAGCGCCGCGGCAAGAAGGCGGATGCGTCCACCACCACCGAGGAGGACACGTCCGCCTCGTCCCTGAACGCGGCCTCCGAGGGTCTGCAGGGCACGTGAGTGTCGGGGGGCTCGGGACCCGGCCGGGGGTCCCGAGGGTACCAGGCTCCTTGTCGGCCTACCCCCTGGGTCGGTCGTGGCCCGGGGCGCGGGGCGCGGGCACCAGCCGCAGCTCCAGCCGCCGGGTGGGCTCCATCCCGGAGCCCTGCTCCGTCCACGCCGAGGCCGGGGGAAGCACATGGCCCATGGCCACGAGCTGCTCGGGGGGAAGCTTCAGCGTCTCCGCCAGGAAGCGTGTCACCGTCACCGCCCGGGCCGCCGACAGCTCCCAGCTCGCGGGGGATGCTTCGGGCAGGGTGTCGGTGTACGCCGCCACCTGGATGACATGACCCTCCACCGCCAGCTTCGCACCCACCCGGGTGAGCAGCGCCGTGCCCTCGGGGGTCAGCGCCGTGCCGCGCGGGGCGAAGAGCAGGGGATCCGCCAACTCCACCCGGAGCTGGCCCTCCGACTCAGCCAGGAAGGCGGCGCCGCGTTCCCTTTCGGGCTGTAATAAAGACTCCAGTTCCCCGCGTGCCGCCTCGCGCCGTGCGCGCTTCACTCCCGCCTCCCCCTGCCGCCGCGCCGAGGCCACCCGCTGCGCGGCCTCCGCGCGCTGCTGCTGCTCCAGCACGCGCAACCTCCGGGCCATGCTGTCGCGCAGCACCTGCAACTCCGCCACCCGGGCCTCGGACTCGGCCGCCTCGCGCTCCAACTGCTCCGTGCGCTCCACCAGCGAGCTGATGGAGCGGGTGGCCATCCAGCCGCCCAGCCCCAGCACCGCCAGTGTTCCCAGGAGCAGCCACCTGGGCCGCCGGGTGCTTCGGGGCACCACCTCGTCATCCGCCGTCAGCTCCATGGGCTCCTTCCGGGAGAAGGTTTGAAGCCCGACTGTATTCAGAGAGCGCGGGTAGGTCTCAAGGAGAAGGAGTGGGCCGTGTCACGCAGTGGATGGGTGGGGCGGACCGGATGACGCGCCGCGTCGAAAATAAAGGCGGCGCGTCCGTGGAGGGGTTCGGACGCGCCGCCTCCACCACACCGCTCCCGGGCAGGAGCGGGCGGACGTGCAGCGGTACTTCGAGGTGCTCCGGAGCTCCTCCCAGGGGGCTCACGGGGCAGCTGGCGTGTCGCGCGCCAACGCCCACGGATGTACAGGGGGGGTCTGACATGCCCACGCCCGGGGTGCATTCCAAAGGGAAGGGCTCCTGTTGCACACTGCCCGGCTCGACTGCGAGGGCATGGCGACGATGGCGATCCGGTGCGTGGTGTTGGATTTCGATGGGACGTTCACGGACGTGGTGGCCGAGGGCACCCCCTACGTCGAGCACTTCCGTCGGCGCCTGTCGGAGCTGCTTGGCCGGGACGTGGAGGATGCGGGGTGGGCGCAGGAGGAGGAGCGGGTGCTGCACAGCTCCGAGGAGCCCGGCTGGGAGGTGGCGGGGCGCGTGGTGGCGCCGGCCGTCGCGGACCCCTACCTGCTGAGCAACTTCGTGGCGCGGCGGCTGTGTGACCGGTTGGGGGTGCTGACGGACCTGGCCGAGCGGGCGGAGCTGCTCAACGTGCTCTACCGCGAGGCCTACGTGCTGGCGGGGGTGGCCTTCAAGCCCGAGGCCAGGGAGGTGCTGGAGGCGCTGCTGGACACGGGGCTGCCGGTGCACGTGGTGACGAATGCGCACACGGACACGGTGGAGGCCAAGCTCACGAAGCTGGCGCCTCGGGGCCGCGAGCGCCTGCGGGTGTCGGGGGATGCGCGCAAGTTCCTCGTCGAGCCGCCCGCCGAGCCGGACGCGCGTTTTGGTGCCCTGCCCGAGACGACGCGGGTGGAGGGGGCCCTCAAGCGCCCCATCCACCTGCGCCGGGGCCACTATTATGAGGCGCTGCGCCGCATCTGGCGCGACACGGGCACCACCCCGGAGACGACGCTGGTGGCGGGCGACATCTTCGAGCTGGACCTGGCGATGCCCGCGGCCCTGGGCGCCCAGGTGCAGTTCGTGACGCGCCACAACGCGTTGGAGTACGAGCGCCGGGCCATCCTCGCGCTCGGGGACAGGGGCGGCATGGATCCCAGCCTGCGCGCCATCCTCCCGCGGCTGGTGGGCTGAGGCAGGGGCTGAAGCGAGGGGAGAACCGGGCGCATCCGTCACCGCATCGCGCTAGGCTGGTGGGCTGGAGACATCCGCCACACCGTCTCCAGGGGGAGCCGATGAATCGCATGCGAGGCAGGACCCGGGCGTTGCCGGGGGGGGTGGTGATGCTCGCGCTGGTGCTGGGGCCGGGTTGCAAGACGCCGGGCAGCTTCCGCGAGCCCGTGGCGCTCTTCCAGGAGGGCAACACCGCGGCGAGCACCGCCCTGGGCAAGTACTACGCGGAGCTCAACCGGTTCGAGCGCGACCTCTACCTCGACGAGCGCTTGTACGACACGGGGCTGGAGGTGCTCGCCACCGACGCGGCGGGCCAGCCCACGCCCCTGGTGGGCAAGCTCTTCTCGCCCGAGTCCATCCAGGCGCGCATGGACGCCATCGCCCTGTTGGGGGTGTACGCCGAGCGGCTGGCGACGCTGGCGGGCGCCGAGGACGCGGGCAAGCTGCCCGAGGGCACGCAGGCGCTGGGCAAGCAGTTGGGCTCGCTGGGCGCGCGGATGGAGACGCTGGCGGGTCGGGGGGACGCCACCGCCAGCCGCTACGTGGCCCCGGTGACCGCGCTGGTGGGGGTGGTGGCCTCGCTCTACCTGGAGCACCAGCAGGCCCAGGCGCTCCAGAAGGGCCTGGAGCAGGGGGCTCCGGTGGTGGGGGCGCTGTTGGACCTGCTCGAGACGGACCTGGTGGAGGTGCTCGGGCCCCAGCGCCTCACGGGCGCCAAGCAGGCCCTGTCCTCGCGGGTGATGTACTACAACCTCCAGCGGGACAAGCTCTCGCTGGCCGAGCGACGGGCGGTGCTCGAGGACATCCGCGAGGCCTCCACCGTGTACGAGGCCCTGGTGGTGGCGCACCCGGTGGAGCTGGCGCGGGCGCTGCGCGACGCGCACGAGGCCCTGTTGCGCTTCGCCCGCTCCGGGCGCGAGCTGACGTCGTTCGAGGAGCTGTCCGGCGCGATGCAGGCCTTCCAGGGCCGGGTGCGCATCGCCGCCGCCGCCGTCCAGGCCATCCATGCGCCGCCCCGGGAGTGAGCCATGTACTTCGATACCCAGACGCTGACCCAGCTCGTCGAGCGCTGTTTCGATCTGTCCATGAGTGGCGCCGTGCCGCCCGCGACGCGCGCCGAGTACCTCGCCCACGGCAAGCGCCTGCGCGAGTTGTTGATGCGGCTGCTCGGCGCGCGCTTCGACGCGGCCTCGGCCGAGTTCCAGAAGGCCAGTGCCTCCCTGAGTGACACGAACCAGGAGCTGGCCCGCGCCGCCCAGGACGTGAAGCAGGCCACCCAGGTGGTGGCGCGCCTGGGCGAGCTCGCCGGCTATTTGGATCAGGCGCTCGCGGTGGCGGGCAAGGTCATCGCCTGAAACGCCCGAAGAGGGGCCCCTGAAACGCCGAACCCCGCGTTCCCAGGAGGGAGCGCGGGGCCGGGCGGGACCTCACGGAGGTGGGGCCTGGGTCAGACCTTGGCGCCCGGGGTGGCCTGGAACAGCTCGTTGAACTCGGTGATGGCCTTGTTCAGCGCGGTCTTGATGTCGGCCGTCAGCTCGCGCTTGGCGAGGATGTCCTTGGCGACCTGCGGGTGGCGGCTGTCGGTGAACTCGAGGAACTCCTTCATCCAGCGCACCACGTCGCTCACGGGCACCTGGCGGATCCACCCGCGCTTGCTCGGGTCCTCGCGGTTGATGGCGGCGTAGAGCTGCATGACCTGCTTCTCGACGGGCATGGGCTCGTACTGGCCCTGCTTGAGCACCTCCACGAGGCGGGCGCCGCGCGCCAGCGTGTCCTGGGTGGCCTTGTCGAGGTCCGAGCCGAACTGGGCGAAGGCCGCGAGCTCGCGGTACTGGGCCAGGTCCAGCTTGAGCGTGCCGGCCACCTGCTTCATGGCCTTGATCTGCGCGGCGCTGCCCACGCGGGACACGGAGAGACCCACGTTGATGGCGGGGCGCACACCGGCGAAGAACAGGTCCGTCTCGAGGAAGATCTGCCCGTCGGTGATGGAGATGACGTTCGTCGGGATGTAGGCGGACACGTCACCGGCCTGCGTCTCGATGATGGGCAGGGCGGTGAGGGAGCCCGCGCCCTCGGCGTCCGACAGCTTGGCGGCGCGCTCGAGCAGGCGGCTGTGGATGAAGAACACGTCGCCCGGGTAGGCCTCGCGTCCCGGGGGACGGCGCAGCAGGAGCGAGAGCTGGCGGTACGCCACGGCCTGCTTGGACAGGTCGTCGTACACGATGAGCGAGTGCATCTTGTTGTCGCGGAAGTACTCGCCGATGGCCACGCCCGCGTACGGGGCGAAGAACTGCATGGGGGCCGGGTCGGAGGCGTTGGCCGTCACCACCACGGTGTACTCCATGGCGCCCGCGCGGGTGAGCTTCTCCACCACCTGGGCCACGGTGGACTGCTTCTGGCCGATGGCCACGTACACGCAGAAGACGTTGAGGCCCTTCTGGTTGATGATGGCGTCGATGGCGACGGCCGTCTTGCCCGTCTGGCGGTCACCGATGATGAGCTCGCGCTGGCCGCGGCCGATCGGCACCAGGGCGTCCAGGGCCTTGATGCCCGTCTGCAGGGGCTCGTGCACGCTCTTGCGCTTGACGATGCCGGGGGCCTTCACCTCCAGCTTGCGCGTCTCGGTGGACACGATGGGGCCCTTGCCGTCCACCGGCTCGCCCAGCGGGTTCACCACGCGGCCCAGCAGCCCCTTGCCCACGGGCACCGAGGCGATCTGCGCGGTGCGCTTGACCGTGTCGCCCTCGCGGATGTCCTTGAAGTCGCCCATGATGGCGACACCGACGTTGTCCTCCTCGAGGTTGAGCACCAGGCCCTTCACCCCGTTGGAGAACTCCACCAGCTCGCCCGAGAGCACGCCCTCCAGGCCGTAGATGCGGGCGATACCGTCGCCCACCGACAGCACCGTTCCGGTCTCGGAGACGGTGACCTTCTTGCCATAGTCCTTGATCTGCTCCCGGATGATTCTGCTGATCTCGTCGGCGCGGATTTCCATCTCTGAGTCCTTGGCACGGGGCGGCACGTGCGAGGGGCCGCCGGAGGGGGGCTACCTGAAAGTCGTCGTGGGGGGGGCCCTTAACACGCGTTCCCGGCCCACCGCAACGCGCATGGGGGCTCTCGGATACACGGGATCATCGGGCCCTTAAGCCAGGGCCCCGACGCTGAAGGGGGTTCAGCAACCCGGAGCGTGGCGCGGCAGCCAGACGACGAAGCGCGTGCCGAGGCCCGTTCCGGACTCCACCGAGATGCGGCCCCCGTGCGCCGAGGCGATCTGCCGGACGATGTAGAGGCCCAGGCCCAGCCCGTCGCCATGGGCGCGCTTGCCCCGCTTGAAGGGCTCGAAGAGGGTGGCCCGCTCTTCCAGGGGCACCGGCGGCCCCTCGTTGCGCACCGAGAGGTTGATGCCGTCCGCCTTGCCCTCCAGGCGCACCTCCACCGGGGTGTCCTCGGGGCTGTGCTGCAGGGCGTTGCCTATCAGGTTGTCCAGCAGCTGGCCGAGCCGGGACTCGTCCCAGGTGCCCACCAGATCGCCTTCCGTCTTGGAGACGATGAGGCGGGTGGGGTGCGACGCCTGGAATTGATCCACCAACCGCTCCAGGAGCTTGTCCAGGGCGAAGGGCGTGGGGCGCACGGGGATGCCCCCGGCCAGCCGCGCGCGGGTGTAATCCAGCAGCTCGTGGATCATCCGCTCCATGCGCCGGGTGGCGGTGGCCACGTGCGTCACCTGCCGGGCCTGGTTCTCGTTCAGCTCGCCCCCGCGCTGCAGGGCCCCCACGCTCAGTTGGATGGCATGGAGCGGGGTGCGCAGATCATGCCCCACCACACCCAGCAACTGCTCGCGGAAGGTGTCGGCGCGGGCCGCGGCCTCCTCGGTCGCCTTGCGCGCGCTGATGTCCCAGACGGCCGCCATGCGCACGGAGCGGCTGCCATGCTCCACCTGCCGGGCCAGCAGCTCCAGGAACAGCCGCTTGCCGTCGGCGCGCATGCCCGTCGCCTCGTAGGGCGCCTCCACCCGCCGCGCCATGGCGCGCTGCACGGTCTCGCGCGACTCGGGGGCGATCCACCGCATGAGCGACTGGCCCGCCATGTCCTCGGGGGTGGTGCCCAGGAGCTGGGCCAGGGCCGGGCTCGTCTCGAGGATGATGCCGTTCTCGTGCAGGCAGAAGCCGTCACAGGAGACGGCGACGAGGCCGCGCAGGCGCTCCTCGCTCTCGCGCAGGGCGAGCTCCCGGTTCACCCGCTCCGTGTCGTCCTCCAGCATCAGGCTCACGCCCGGGCGCGACGCACCCGTGGGGGCCGGAAACAGGGAGAGCCGGAAGTGGCGGGCGTTGCCCGGGGTGCTCCCGAACGTACCGGACAACCGCGAGCCCTGGAGGCTCTCACCCGCCATCGCGCGCTGGAGCAGGGGCATCAGCGCCGGCGCGAGCCCCGGCCAGACCTCCGCCACCGTGCGGCCCTCGTACGAGGAGCCAGTCTGCCCGCTCAGGGCAATGAGGGCGGTGCTGACGAAATGGAAGCGGAATTCCCGATCCACGCAGGCCAGAGCCAACCCCGTGGACTGGAGCAACGCCCCCAGACAGGACAATGCCTCCTCGGCTGGGGAGGTCGCCAGTGAACCGGCGTGAGAACGGTGGAGGACGGGCTGCGCCATGATCGGAAAGGGTCACGGGCCGGGCCCGTGACACCACCATATCCGTTCCCGGAGGCGCTGGGAATACCGGGCTTGCTGGGAAATGCGCGCGAGCGGACAACGCGACTTCCCAGGGAGGGTGCTCAGCGCTGCTTCAGCTCGCGGCGCATCTGCTCGAGCTGGGTGCGCAGGGTGCCATCATAGAGGAGGCTGCCCACCTGGGCGGCAACTCCACCCAGCACGTTGGGGTCGACCCGGGGCTCGAGCACCACGTTGCGCTGGGTGAGGGCCTGCAGGGTACCCGAGAGCGTCTGGAGGGTGTCCTTGGACAGGGGGATGGCGCTGGTGACGTGGCCCCGCAGGCGGCCCGCCTGGGCATCGGCCATGTCCCGGTAGAGCCGGGCGATGTCCGGCAGGTAGGCGAGTCGGTTGCGATCCACCAGCAGGCGCAGGGTGTTGACCAGCGCGGGCTCCAGCGTGCCGGACGCCTTGATGAGCGCCTCGACGACGCGCAGGCGCTGCTCGCGGGTGTAGGCGGGGTTGAGGAGGATGTCCGCCAGCTCCCGGTTGTCGGCCACCAGTTTGGCGAAGGTCGAGACCTGCTCGGACACGGCGTCGGCGCGCCCCGTCTCGGTGGCGACGTCGAGGAGGGCACGGGCGTAACGGCGGGCAATAGACACGTTCACCATGGCGCGGCGCGCTTAGCACGCCCCTCCTTTCTCGGCAATGCCTCGCGCATCCGCCGCCCGGAGCGAGCCATTAGTTCTCCTGCGCCCCCGGGCCGCACGCGGGGTGAAGCGGTGAAAGAGGCGCGCCAGCGTCCGGCTTTCCCGGCGTATCATGACCGTACGGATTTGCCTGCCGGACCCTGGTTTCTCTCCATGCGTGACCCCATCATCGGCATCGACCTGGGCACCACCAACAGCGTGGTGGCCACCGTGGAGGAGGGAAGGCCCCGTGTCATTCCCTCGCGCGTGGGAGGGCGCCTGACGCCTTCCGTCGTGGGCTTCACCCCGAACACGACCGAGCGCGTGGTGGGCGCTGCCGCCCAGGCGCTCGCCTCGGAGCATCCGGACTGCGTGGTGTGGGCCACCAAGCGCTTCATCGGGCGGCGCTTCACCCCGGAGCTCGTCCAGGCGGCGCGCTCGGTGGTGCCCTACCCCATCCTCGGGGGGACCACCGGGGACGTGCGCGTGAAGATGGCCGGGCGCACCGTGCCCGTCACCCAGGTGGCGGCCATGATCCTCGGCGAGCTGAAGCTGGACGCCGAGGCCTACTTCGGACGCGAGGCGAACCGGTGCGTCATCACCGTTCCGGCCAACTTCGACGACGGGCAGCGGCAGGCCACGCGCGAGGCCGCCGCCATCGCCGGGCTGGACGTGCTGCGCCTCATCAACGAGCCCACCGCCGCGGCGCTCGCCTATGGCCTGTCGCGGGGCTTCCAGGGCCATGCGCTCGTGTTCGACCTGGGCGGCGGTACCTTCGACGTGACCGTGCTGGAGGTCACCGACGGCGTCTACGAGGTCAAGGCCACCGGGGGTGACTCGGCGCTGGGTGGCGAGGACTTCGATCTGAAGATCGTCGACTGGTTGCTGTCGCAGATCGACGAGCCCCTGCGCGAGAGCGTGCACCGCGACGTGGTGTCCCAGCACAAGCTGAAGGTGGCCGCCGAACAGGCCAAGCGCGAGCTGTCCGAGTACGAGGAGACGCTCATCTCGCTGGCGGGCCTGGGGGATCAGACGCAGTCGGCGCGCAAGCTGACGGGGTTGGAGACCGTGCTCACGCGCTCCTACTTCAATCAGTTGTGCGAGTCGCTCTCCGAGCGGTGTCTGGCGGTGTGCCGCTCGGTGATGAGGGACGCCGGCCTGAAGCCCTCGGCGGTGGACACGGTGCTGCTGGTGGGCGGCATGACGCGCGTGCCCCTCATCCGCCAGCTCGTGACGGACTTCTTCGGCAAGCCCCCCTCCACCGAGGTCAACCCCGACGAGGCGGTGGCGCTCGGCGCGGCCATCCAGGCCGACGAGCTGGCGCGTCAGTCCGGCGCGGCGCTGCTGCTCGACGTGGTGAGCAACTCGCTGGGCGTGGGGGTGCTGGGGGGCAAGGTGCGGCGCCTCATCCCCCGCAACCGCTCGGTGCCCGTGGTGGCCAGGGAGATCTTCCACCCCGGCCGCCATGGGCAGACCGAGGCGCGCATCCCCGTGTACCAGGGGGAGAGCGACCTGCAGGACGAGAACCGCAAGCTGGGCGAGGTGGTGCTGCGCAACCTCCAGGCGGGCTCGCGCGCGGACACGTCCCTGGAAGTCACCTTCGAGCTGTCCAACGAGGGGCTGCTCGCGGTGCGCGCCGTGGATCTGCAATCGGGCCTGAGCGAGGAGGTGCGCATGGAGGCGCGCCCCCACCTGCCGGCCAGGGAGGCCGACCGGCTCGTGAAGGAGCAGGCCGCGTACGCGCAGAAGCAGGCCCAGCAGGACGCGCGCAAGTCCGAGGACAAGTTCCGCAAGCTGCTGGAGCGGGGGGAGAAGCTCGCCCGGCTCCTGCAGCACGGCGCCGAGGAGAACCCCGGTGAGGAGGCCCAGGCGGCGGTGGCCAACGTGCGCTCGCTCCTGGAGTCGGGCCGCGCCGCCCTCGAGGCCCAGGACGCCGAGCGGTGCGCCCAGGTGGCCCGTCAGCTCACCCAACTCCTCGCGGGACGCTAGGCGACGACGCGCGCACTGGCGGTTTTCTGGCTCACCCCTTCCTCCGGGTCTCGGTTTTCCGAGGGCCCCGCCTCCGCGTGCGCCACGCCAACCCCTTGGAATCCCAGACACCCGGCACCCGCTCCATGCTGGCACACGGGTGGCAATACGCGCTCCCGCCGAAAGACACATGGCGAGGAGTCAGGGTCATGCATTCAAACAAACATCCAACCAAACAAACTGGAGTGGTTCTCGCGCTGATGGGTCTCGTGGGGTGCTCCAGCTCACGGGACATCCCGGAGAACCAGCCCGTGCAGATGTCGGCGAGACTCGAGGCCTTCGAGAGCTGTGAGGGGCTCGAGTCCTATATCGAGAACGCCGCGGTGCTCGACATGCGCGCCTCGCTGGAGCGCTCCAAGCCCTCCTACTGGCGGAGTTGGGGGGGCGGCGTGGTCTTCAGTGACGGGGCGGCTCCCCCCTCCGCGCCCAACTCGGACTCGGGCGGGGGCGCCTCGCCGGGGAGCTACACGGGCACCAACAACCAGGTGGCCGGCGTGGACGAGGCGGACTTCGTGAAGAACGACGGCACGCGCCTCTTCGTCCTCTCCGGACAGAAGCTCTATCTCCACCGCTCCTGGCCCGCCGAGTCGTTGCGCACCGAGTCCTCGCTCACCATCGAGGGCCGGCCCCGGCAGATGTTCCTGCACGGCGACAAGGTGGTCGTCTTCTCCGAGGTGTATTCGAATACGAACCCGTCGGGAGCCGGGGGCGCGAGTGACTCGACGGTCGGGTGCAACTACCTGTCGATCTGCGTGGCCGGTGGAATCGTCTCCACCAAGGTCACCACGGTGGACGTGTCCCAGCTCGCCGCTCCCCAGGTGACGGGCGAGTTGTATCTGCCGGGTGGCTACCACGACGCGCGGCTGTCGGGCGGCTCGGTGCGCCTGGTGTTGAACGAGTTCTTCGTCTGGCCCGCCGGGATGCGCTGGTACCCCGAATACAACGCGGAGCTCTGGGCGGACACGTCGCGGCTGGAGCGGGAGATCGACGCGCTCAAGGACGCCAACGAGCAGCTCATCCGCGCGCGCTCCCTGTCGGACTGGAGGCGGGACGGGTACTTCAAGCAGCCGGACGGCACCCAGGTGCCGGTGGCCCAGGACTGCCGCGACTTCCACAAGACGAACGCGCCCACGCAACTGGGCTACGTCACCGTGGCCTCGATCGACCTGAACGCGGCGGTGGCGCAGGCGCCCGGACGCACCACCCTGGTGGCCCAGCCGGACATCCTCTACGCCAATGGCGATGCGCTCTACCTCACCGCGCGGCACTGGTGGTGGTGGTGGACGCCGGGGCAGCGGGACTACACCTACATCCACAAGCTCGACCTGGAGCAGCCGGGGCGCGTCCGCTACGTGGCCAGCGGCACCCTGGAGGGCCACCTGCTGGACCAGTTCAGCCTGGATGAGCACGAGGGCGTGCTGCGCACGGCTACCACCATCTCCTGGCGCGTGGATGAAGCCGGCAACCCCTGGGGCCGCACCGAGACGACCAACCGCGTCTCCACCCTGCGTCAGGAGGGCAATCGGCTCAAGTCGCTGGGGCGCAGCGAGGACCTGGCCAAGGGCGAGCGCATCTTCAGCGCGCGCTTCCTGGGCAACAAGGGCTACGTGGTGACGTTCCGCCAGGTGGATCCGCTCTTCACCTTCGATCTCTCGGACCCGGCGCACCCGCGCAAGGTGGGCGAGCTCAAGGTGCCGGGCTTCTCCACGTACATCCACCCGCTGGGCGACACGCACCTGCTGACCCTGGGGGTGCAGGTGGCGGAGAACGGCGACTGGCGCTCGCGCTCGCTCAAGCTGTCGCTCTTCGACGTGTCGGACCTCGCCCACCCCCGCGAGGCCTTCACGCAACTGGTGGGCTCGCCCAGCAGTGGCAGCGAGGCGCTCTATGATCACAAGGCCTTCAACTTCTTCGCGGCCAAGGGCCTGCTGGCCATTCCCTTCACCGACTGGGCCCCGTCGTCCACCGGCTACTACTGGGACAACTTCGTGAGCGACCTGCGCGTCTTCCGCGTGGATACGGCCACGGGCTTCACTCCCCTGGGCGCGCTCTCCATGAGCGACGTGTACCGCACCCTCAGCACCAACCGGTGGAACTACTGGTACCAGCCCTACGTGCGCCGCAGCGTGATGGCGGATGACTACGTGTACGCCATCTCGGATGGCGGTGTGCGCGTGTCCCACGTGAACCAGCTCTCCACGCCGCTGGCCACGGAGCGCTTCCAGCCCACCGTCGTGTACTGACGCGTGGCGTTGGGGAAGGGGAGCGCGCGCCGGGCGTGCCGGGCCGTGATAAGGGCCCGGCTGCCATGACGTCCGAACCCCTTCCCAGCCGCCGCGAGGAACTCCAGCAACTCTGGAAGCTCGCCCTGCCCATCGCCATCGCCCAGGCGGGCCAGCACCTCATGGGCTTCGTGGACACGGCGGTGGTGAGCCGCGCGGGGACCCAGGCGCTGGCGGCGGTGGGCCTGTCCTCCTCCATCTTCTTCGCCCTGAGCAGCTTCGCCATGGGGCTGATGATGGGGTTGGATCCGCTGGTGTCCCAGGCCATCGGCGCGCGCAACCTCTCCCGTGCGCGGGTGCTCTTCTGGCAGGGCAGCTACCTGGCGCTGATCGTCGGCACCGTGCTGGCGGTGCCCCTGGTGGTGGGGCCCCGGCTGCTGCCGCTCGTGGGCGTGAGCTTCCCGGAGCTGCCCGAGGTCCGGGACTACCTCACCTGGCGCGCGTTCAGCCTGCCGCTGGTGCTGCTCTTCATCACCGCCCGGGCCTATCTCCAGGGGGTGGGGCGGCCCCAGGTCCTGGTGGTGTCCACCGTGGTGGCCAACGTGTTCAACCTCGCGGCCAACGTGCTGTTCGTCTTCGGCGGCGAGGGGCTGCCCGCCTTCCTCGGGCCCTTGCGCGCGATGCCCGCCCTGGGCGTGAAGGGCTCGGCGCTCGCCACGCTGCTGGCGACGCTCGTGCAGTGGGCCATCGCCGCGTGGGCGGTGCGGATGGCGCCGGGTGCGGAGGGGTTGGGCTGGGTGCGTCCGGTGCGCGCGGACATCCTGCAGGCGTTGCGCGTGGGCGTGCCCATCGGACTGCACGTCGCGGCGGAGGTGGGTGTCTTCTCCCTGGCGGGCGTGCTCGCGCGCTGGGTGAGCCCGGAGAGCATGAGCGCGCATCAGATCGCCATCTCCTACGGCAGCCTCTCCTTCGCCATGGCGTTGGGCATCGGCAACGCGGGCAGCGTGCGGGTGGGCTGGGCCGTGGGGGCGCGGGATACGCCGCGCGCCCGGCGCAGCGGGATGATGGCGTTCGCCTCGGGCGCGGCCTTCATGGCGCTCTCCGGACTGGTGTACGCCCTCTTCGCTCCGCAACTGGCGGACCTCATGGGCACGCCCCCCGAGGTGCGGCCCCTGGTGGTGCCCCTGCTGATGGTGTGCGCCGTCTTCCAGCTCTCCGACGGCGTGCAGGGCGTGGGCGCGGGCGTGCTGCGCGGCGCGGGCGAGACGCGCTTCACCTTCCTGGCCAACGTGGTGGGGCACTACGCGGTGGGCCTGCCCGTGGCGCTGGTGCTCGGCTTCGGACTGAAGCTGGGCGTGGTGGGAATCTGGTGGGGCTTGTGCGCGGGTCTCACCTTCGTGGGACTCGCGCTCCTGTGGCGCTTCGAGCGCCAGAGCGCCGGCACCCTCCGTCCCATGGAGGGATGAGCGCACGGGGTTCATTTAGTGTAAAATTACACCATGATTGGCTCTGTCTTGTCCGTGAAGTCTCGACTTGCCCTCTTTGGCTTGCTGGCCGCGGTGGTCTCCCTCGGGGGGATCGGGTGTGCCACGGCCTCTCGGGCGACGATCGCGGCGCCCCCCGCGCCCGAGCCCATCGCCGAGCCGGCGCCGGCGCCGACGCCCGAGCCCCCTCCGGCCCCGGCTCCCGTGGTGAAGGCCGAGCGCCCCAAGGCCTCCAAGCGCACCGCGGCCCGGCCCGCGTCCGAGGCGAAGGCGGCGACGGGGACCTCCATGGCGGCGAGAGCGTCCGAGCCGAGGCGGCCCCCGTCGGACGGCGTGTCGCTCGGGTCGGGCGAGCCCGTGGCCTTCGATCCCTCGGTGATGACGCGGCCCCAGCGGGTGAGCGGGCGGGAGCCCCAACTCACCCCGGAGGCCCAGGCCGAGCGCGTGCGGGGCGCCGCGCTGGTGCGCTGTGTGGCGACCCGCGAGGGCCGGGTGACGAATTGCCGGCTGCTCAAGGGCCTGCCCTACATGAATCAGGAGCTGCTCGAGGCCCTGTCCACCTGGCGTGTCACCCCCGCGACCGCCCAGGGCAAGCCCATCGACGTGGACTACACCTTCGTCGTCCGCATCCCCACGGGGTGAGCGGATTCAGCCCTGGCGGGCCCGACGGCGGATGGCCTCGTTGATGGCCTTGAGCGGGAGCACCTGGTCCGCCGCGCCGCGCTCGATGGCCGCGCGCGGCATGCCGAACACCACGCTGCTCGCCTCGTCCTGGGCAATCGTCGCCGCGCCGGCCTGCTTCATCAGCAGCAGCCCTTCCGCCCCGTCCTCGCCCATCCCCGTGAGCAGCACGCCCACCGCGTTCGCCCCCGCCGCGCGCGCCACCGAGTGGAACAGCACGTCCACGCTCGGCTTGTGTCCCGAGACCCGCTTTCCGTCCGCCACCTCCACCTGGTAGTGGCCCCCGGTGCGCCGCACCCGCAGGTGCCGGTTGCCCGGCGCGATGAGCGCTCGGCCCTGCAGCACCCGGTCGCCCTGCTCCGCCTCCTTCACCTCGATGCGGCACAGCTCGTTGAGCCGCTGGGCGAAGGCCAGCGTGAACTGCTCCGGCATGTGCTGCACGATGACGATTCCCGGGCAGTCCGGAGGCATCGGTTGCAGCAGTTGTCGCAGTGCATCGGTGCCCCCCGTGGAGGCCCCCACCGCCACCACCTTGTCCGTCGTCACCGTGAGCAGGGAAGCCATGGGCTTCTCCGCTGGCTCCTGCTCCCCCCGTGCCGGGGGAACGTACCGCTCCGGCCGGGGACGTGCCTTCGCCGCGTCGCGCAGGGACTGCACGAATCGCATCCGGGACTCGCGCAGGAACTCGCCCACGCCCAGCGGGGGCTTGGAGATGATCTCCACCGCGCCTTCCTCCAGCGCGCGCACCGCCAGCTCCGTGCCCGGCCCCGCCAGCCCCGAGCACACCACCACCGGCACCGGTGCCTCCTCCCGCATCAACTCGCGCAGGAACGTCAGCCCGTCCATGCGCGGCATCTCCAGATCCAACAGGATCACGTCCGGTCGGTGGCTCGTCATCTTCTGCCGGGCGATGAGGGGATCCGACGCCACCTCGGCCACCATGTCCGGCACGTGCTTGAGCAGCATCAGCATGCCCTGGCGCACCACCGCCGAGTCATCCACCACGAGCACCCGCAGCACAGGAGCCAAGTCGTATCCTCGTCCGCCGGTCTCACCCGCCAGGAGTCGCGGCCCCTGGAGGTTACGCGTCACCGCGCGCACACGCCACCCGAGGCCCGGCGGGTAGGACTCCAGGTCCGTGCCGGGCATGCTGGCGGCCCTACCGTCCGGCTCCCGGCGGGCGGCGCGCGTGGGGGCCTACGGGTGGTGCGCCGCCTCCTCGTCCTTCTCCGCCTCGGAGCGCACGTCGGACGCGTCGCGGTCCTGGAAGCTGGTGATGTTCATGCGCGCCTCGCTCAACGCCTGGGGCCCGAGGGTCAACCCGTTCCCGATGGACGCCTCCAGCACCTCGCCCAGGCTCGCCTTGTGCATTTGGTCCTTGTCGAGGACGAGGTGGATGTCCTCGTCCTCGATCCTCTCCACGGCCCTGAAGGGGACCCGATAGTCCCTGGCATAGAGCACGCCCTTCTCCACGACGAAGGCGTCTTCCAGCAGGCCGATGACCCTGCCCATCTGGTGCCCATCCCTGCTCTTCACCACCATGCCCACCCGAACATCCATTCGCTGTGCCATCGCTCGCTCCTCCGCGCGCTGAGGGGACAGGGGCGGCCGGTTCTTCCCAGCCGTCCCACCCGGGAAGATGGGAATCCGGCCGGGCCTCCGTCAGCGGGCCCTTCCTCTTCTTCCTCCTCTTCGGCCGAGGCTCGGCCGGAGCGTCAGGACGCCGCGGAGCGCCTCGCCCGGGTGGCCTCGCGCAGGAGCGCGGCGTCATCGAGGATCAACGCGATCCGCCCGTTGCCCAGGATGCTCGCGCCCGAGATGCACGGCAGGTCCTTGAACAGCGAGCCCAGGGGCTTGATGACCGTCTGGCGCTCTCCGTGGAGCATGTCCACGACCAGGCCCACCTTGCCCTGCGGGTGCTGGACGATGACCATGCTCTCGCGAGGCGGCGCCTGCGTGCCGGGGCTGAAGAGGTGGCGCAGCCGGAGATAGGGAATGACCTCGCCCCGCAGGTTCAGCACGCCATCGCGCTCCCCGGCCCGCCCCCGCGCGCTCTCGGGCAGCTCGATGCACTCGTGCACGGACTCGAGCGGCACGACGTACGTCTCCGCGCCGACGCCCACCAGGAACCCCTCGATGATGGCGAACGTGAGCGGGAGCCGCAGGGAGATGGTGACGCCGTGTCCCTCCCGGCTCTGGACGGTGACCTTGCCGCGCAGGGCCTCCACGTTGCGGCGCACCACGTCCATGCCCACGCCCCGGCCCGACGTGGCGGTGAGCTCCCGCGCGGTGGAGAAGCCCGGCTCGAAGATGAACGAGAAGAGCTCCGCTTCCGGCAGGGACTCCGGTTCCCGCGACAGCCCCAGCGCACGGGCGCGCTCGATGATGCGCTCCTTGTTCAGGCCCGCCCCGTCGTCGATGACCTCGAGCAGGATGCCGCCAGCGTCATGGGCGGCGCGCAGCTTGAGCTGGGAGAGCTCTGGTTTGCCCCGCGCCCGGCGGATGTCCGGCGTCTCGATGCCGTGGTCGATGGCGTTGCGAATCATGTGCAGCAGCGGATCCCGCACGTTCTCCACCAGCGCGGTGTCCATCTCCACGTCCTCGCCCTCGAAGACGAGCTCGACGTGCTTGTCCCGCGACGCGGCCAGATCCCTCACGGTCCTCACGTACTGGCGGAACGTGGGGCCGAGCGGCACCATGCGCACGTTCATCACCAGCTCCTGCAACTCGCGCAGCAGGCGCTCGCCGTCGTGGCTCGCCTCGAGCAGTTGCTCGCGCGGCCGGTCGCCCTCGAGCATGGCGGTCAACTTCCCCTGGGCGATGGACAGCTCCCCGATGAGATCCACCATCCGATCCAACTTGGTGATGCCCACCCGGAGGTTGCGCGCCCGCTCCTCCTCGGCCAGGGGTTTGCGCTCGGAGGGAGAGGGGGGAGGCGAGGACTCCGTCTCGCTGGCGGCCGGAACCGGGGCCGTGAGCTCCGCGCGGCCCCAGCGGGTCATGAGCGCCATCACCGCGCGGTGCTGAGCCGTCAGCGTGACCTGCCCCGCCGCGAGCTGCCCTCGCAGTTGTCGCATCGCATCCACGGCGGACAGCAGCAGGGACACGAGCCCGTGCGATACGGCGAGTTCCCCCGTGTGCAGGCGCTCGAGCAGGTCCTCCAGCTCGTGGGTGAACTCCACGAAGGCGGGAAGCTCCACGCACGTGGCGTTGCCCTTGAGGGTATGGGCCGCGCGGAAGATGGTCCGCAGCCGCTCGGGATCCGGCTGTTGCTCCAGACCGACGAGCTGCTCCTCCATGAGGGCGAAGACCTCGTCGCACTCGAGGACGAAGACCTTCAGCAGTTCGTCACGATCGATGTCCATCGGGCTCCGTCTCGGAAGCGGCCAGCACCAGACCGGCTTGTTTTTCCAACAGCGCGAAGAGCTCCAGGTCCGAGTCTCCCAGCGTGGGTTTGTGCGGCAGCATGCCGAAGATGGCGATGACGCCCCAGACGCGGCTGCCGATGCGCAGCGGGACGCAGGCGGTGAGCGCCGGCTCGTTGCCGGTGGCGGGGGGACGCTTGCCCTCGCTGGCGACGAAGAGCTGCCCGGTGAGGGCCGTCTGGCCGATGATGCCGCTGCCCAGGGGGATGGACTGGAGCCCCGCCGGCTCGATGCCCATCGAGTGCACCAGCACGAGCGTCGAGTGCTGCTCATCGAGCTCGAAGATGCCCAGCTCCTCGGAGCCGACGATGTTGTTGATGATGTCGCGCAGGATGTCGAGCAGTGCCCGTCGCTCCAGGGTCTCGTGCAGCCGGTGGCTGGCCGCGTACAGGCCCACCAGGCTCGTCACCCGCGCGTCCGCCTCGCACAGCCGCTCCTCGAGCCGGGCCCGCTCCTGGTGCAAGGCGTCCAGTCGGGTGCGCAGGGACGCGTTCTCCGCCCGCAGCTCTCCCAGACGCTCTTCGGTGCGCTGGAGCGCTGTGGGGTCGGGGGTCGCGGGCTTGGAGGGAGGGTCCTGGCTCATGAGGAACGCGAGGGAGAACGGCTACTCGCCGAGGTGCTGGCGCAGCTTCTGGAGCAGATCGCCCTTGTCGAAGGGCTTGGTGATGTATTCGGTGCAGCCGCTCTCATAGCCTGCCTGCACGCTGTGTGGCTCTCCCCGGGTGGTGACCATGATGATGGGGGTGGCGTGCATCTCCGGGCTCGCGCGGATGCGCCTGCAGGCCTGCAGGCCGTCCATCTGCGGCATCACGACGTCCATGAAGATGAGATCCGGCCGCTCGCGCAGCGCCAGGTCCACCGCCTCCACGCCATTGCGGGCGATCAGCAGCTCGTAGCCGCCGCCACTCAGCATCATCCGGTGCATGAGCAGCACGGTGTTGGAGTCATCCACGAGCAGGATCTTCTTGCGTGTCATCGTCACGTTCTCCAGACGGAGCGAGCCGTTCATTCCGGCTTGTTGCGCGCGGCGGGATCCACACCACACAACTCGCGCAGCAGCGAGAGTCCCTTGGGGCTCATCCCGAGAAACTGCACCCCCATGCCGACGGGATGGGAGAAGGCCTTGCGCTGGGCATACGTATTGGCCCAGGCCACGACTCCCGAGCCCCGCAGCTCCGTGCGTTGGGTGGTCAGGTGGATCTTCAGCTCCACCGCGGCCCCCGGACGCGCCGGCACGAGCGTGCGCAGGAAGATGCCCCCGGGGCTGAGGTCATACGAGTAGCAGGAGTTCCAGTCGCCAAAGAGATTGCCCGCCTCACGATACTCGACCGGGCAGAAGAAAGGCACGCGCGCCTCGGGTTGGAGGGCATTGCTGACGCGGGAGAACCAGGCATTGGCCTTCTGGACGACATGCTCCGGGAAGACCTGGGTCATGTCGAAGCCAGCCACCAATCCCCCGCCGGAGTGGGTGGCGAGTTCCCCGGGACCTCCGGGGCAGATGAGGAACCAACGCGACCCCGCCCAGGTCTCTTCCGGATGGCGCAGCCGCAGCACGCGGCTCAGTTCCTCGCGCGACGCGGCGCACAGGATGTGCAACTCGATGTTGGACCCGGGGGGCGGCTCGCGCTCGTCCTCGAGCGAGCCGTAGAGCACGTGGTAGCCACTCTGCTCGAGCAGCTCGCCCGTGCGCCAGGCGAAGTTCTGCTGCCCATGCAGGAGGGAGACGACCTTCGGGCCCAACCTTCCCAGGGAAGACGGGTTCACGCGAGGCGTGGGGGTGGCGGCCACCTCGAAGCGGGGTTGGAGTTGATGCTGCCGCAGCGGCTTGAGCAGGCAGTCGTCCGCGCCCATCTGGCTGAGACTCTCGATGAACTCGGTGGGCGTTTCCAGGTTGGCCAGGAGGACCAGGGGGGCGCCCACCATCCGCCGCAGCTCCTGCAACCGGGAGAGGGTGCTCTCCTCCGCTGGCATGAAGGACGAGCAGTCCAGCATGAGCATGAGGGGACGTTGCCTCCTGGACTCGGCCAGGGCCTCCGTGAGGTCTCCCACGGCGACGCATTCGCGGTCCGCGGCCTGGATCGCCTGGATGGTCTGCGCCCGCAACGGGTTCGCGTTCTCAATGAGGATGACCCCGCCGCTCGCGCTCATGACCTGACCCGATCCCCCTTCATGGCCCGCATGGACGACATCCCCCTCGACGCACTTGCTCCCCGGGCCGCATCTCCCGGGGCATCGCGCTTCTCCCCAGGCTGATGGTCCTTGCTTCGATGTCAAAGCGCATGGGGCAGGTGAGCATAGAGCATGCGAGGCGAGGGGGGCACGCGGAGATCGGCGGTTGGGGGTGAAGTCGAGGCGGAAGGCCCCCGGTGGGGCGGAGAGGGGACCGCGCCACGCCGGGGGGCTTGCCTACCTGGTCACGCTCCCCTCGAGGGCGTGGCGGGGGCTCGGGAGTCTCGGGGCTTGGAAGACCGGTCATTTCCTCCAGGCGGGCAAGGGCCCGCTGTACGCCACTTCAGTGACCCATAGAATGAACCTGGGCGCGAGCTCTCCCCCTGGGGTGCTCGTGCGGATGAGGTTCTCGCATGGAACACCCCCCTGCTTCCTCGCCAGGTGCGCCGGACGCACCGCTTCGGAATTCGGAGGAGCTTTCCGAGGCCGCGAGCGGCAAGGCGGACGAGCGCGACCCGGTGGAAGCACGCCTGGCGATGCAGAACCGGTTGCTGGAGCTGGTGGCGCGCGGCACGCCGCTGCCAGAGATGCTGCACTCCATCACCCGCGCCATCGAGCTGTTGAGCCCGGGGATGATGGCCTCGGTGCTGTTGCTGGATGACGCGGGGCTCCTCCATGTGGGCGCGGGGGCGAGCCTGCCGCCGGCCTACAACGCCGTCGTCGAGGGGTTGGCGATCGGCCCCACCGTGGGCTCCTGTGGCGCGGCCGCGTACTCGAAGCGGATGGTGGTGGTGACGGACATCAGCACGCATCCCAACTGGGCGCCCTATCGGGACAAGATAAAGGAGTTCCGGCTGCAGGCGTGCTGGTCCGGCCCCATCCTCTCCTCGGAGGGGCAGGTGCTGGGGACGCTGGCCATGTATTACAACGAGCCCCGGGCCCCCACCGAGCACGAGCTGCACCTCATCGAGACCATGGCCCACATCGCCTCGGTGGCGATGGAGAAGGCCAAGGCCGAACAGGAGCGCGAGCGCCTGCTGGTGCGCGAGCGCCTGGCCCGCCACGAGGCCGAGGCCGCCAGCCGGATGAAGGACGAGTTCCTCTCCACGCTGTCCCACGAGCTGCGCACGCCCCTCACCTCCATCCTCGGCTGGGCCCAGTTGCTGCGCACGCGCGAGATGTCGGAGGACAAGCGCCAGCGAGCCCTGGAGACCATCGAGCGCAATGCACGGGCGCAGACGCAGCTCATCGAGGAGCTGCTGGACATCAGCCGCATCGTCACGGGGAAGATGCGGCTGGATGTGCACCCGGTGGAACCCCTGCCGGTGCTGGAGGCGGCGCTCGACGCGGTCCGCCCGGCGGCCGATGCCCGGGGCGTCCGGCTGGCCCTGCGCGTCGCCCCCGGCATGGGGCCACTGCTCGTGGATGCCGAGCGCTTGCAGCAGGTGGTGTGGAACCTGCTGACCAACGCCATCAAGTTCACGCCCTCGGGAGGCCAGGTGGTCGTCCGGCTGGAGCGGGGAGAGGGCGAGGCCCGGCTGGAAGTGGAGGACACGGGCCAGGGCATCGATCCGGCCTTCCTGCCCCACGTCTTCGAGCGCTTCCGCCAGGCCGACAGCAGCACCACGCGCACCCATGGGGGCCTGGGCCTGGGTCTGGCCATCGTACGCCACGTGGTGGAGATGCATGGGGGCAGTGTGTCGGCGTACAGCGAGGGGCCGGGCCGCGGCTCCACCTTCCGCGTCGTCCTGCCGTCGACGCAGTCGGGCGTGCCAGCGCCTCTTTCCGCCCCTCGGGCCCGACCGGCGCGGGGGACCGGGCCTCCTGCGGCCGAGGCGCCTTCGCTCGAGGGGGTGCGCGTCCTCTTGGTGGAGGACGCGCCGGATACCCGGGCCCTGCTCACCGAGATGTTGGAGGGCAGCCGGGCCCAGGTGATGTGCGCGGCGAGCGCCCAGGAGGCCCTCGCGTTGCTGCTCGGCCCGTTGCGCGCCGACGTGCTCATCTCGGACATCGGCATGGCGGGAGGGGACGGCTACGAGTTGATTCGCCGGCTCCGCGCCCGGGAGCGTGCTGGGGAGCGGCTGCCCGCGGTGGCGCTCACGGCCTTCGCCCGGAGCGAGGATCGCTGGCGCGCCCTGGCCGAGGGCTTCGACATGCACGTCGCCAAGCCGGTGAACGCCTCGCGGTTGCTCTCGGTGGTGGCGTCGCTCGTCTCCACCCGACCCGCCTGACGGTCCCGGAAGGCATCAGGCTGCCGTACCCATGAGCTTCTCAGGGGCCGCGTCGTGGAAGCGGCATCTCGTTGAGGACGAGCCAGTACATGCCGAGCTGCCGCACCGCCTCGAAGAAGGAGGTGACGTCCACCGGCTTGTGCACGAAGCTGTTGACCCCGAGCTGATAGCTGTCCACCAGATCCCTCTCCTCCTTGGAGGAGGTGAGGACGACCACGGGCAGGGTCCGGGTCTGCTCGTGGGCGCGGATGCGCCGCAGCACCTCCAGCCCGTCGATGCGCGGCAGGTGGAGATCCAACAGGATGACCTGGGGCCGGATGTCCGGATTCCTGTTCGCGTGCTTGCCCTGGATGAAGAGGTAGTCGATCGCCTCGGCCCCATCGCGCACGACGACCACCGGGTTGTGGATGTTGCTCTTGCGGAAGGCTCGCAGGGTCATCAGCTCGTCGTCGGCGTTGTCCTCGACGAGCAGGATGATGCGTTGGCTGGGATCATACATGGGGGGGGGTCCTCGGGGATTCGGGAGCGGGTGGGCGACTGGCGTGCTGTCCGGCGGGCGCGTGGAGGGTGAAGTAGAAGGTGGCGCCCTGTCCCACGCGCCCCTCGCCCCAGACGTCTCCTCCGTGGCGCTGGATGATGCGCTGCACGGTGGCGAGCCCCACGCCATTGCCCTCGAACTCCTGCTGGGTGTGCAGCCGCTGGAACACGCCGAAGAGCTTCTTCTGGTACTCCATGTCGAAGCCGTCCCCGTTGTCCCGGACGAAGTAGACGCGCGGGCCCTCCCGTGGCGGGAGGGTGCCGAACTCGATCTCCGCCACCTCCCGGCCCCGGGAGAACTTCCAGGCATTGCCCAGCAGGTTCTCCAGCATCGCACCCAGCAACTGGGCGTCCCCGCGGTCCACCAGCCCTTCCTGGATGTGGAAGCGCGCGGTGCGCTGGGGCTGCCAGCGCTGGAGCTGCTCGCGGATGGTGTGCGCCAGGGTGGACAGGTCGACGTCCGTCTCGATGAACTCGGTGCGGTTGACGCGCGAGAGCGAGAGGATGCCGTCGATGAGATCGGCCATGCGCCGCGAGGCGGCGCGGATGCGCTGGACGTAGTCCAGGCCGGTGGCATCCAGCTTGTCCGCGCAGTCCTCCGTCAGCGCGAGGGTGAAGTTGGAGATGCTGCGCAGGGGGGTGCGCAAGTCATGCGCCACGGAGTAGGCGAAGGCCTCCAGCTCGCGATTGGAGAACTCGAGCTGGGCGGTGCGCTCGGCGATGCGGCGCTCCAACTGCGCATTGAGCTGGTGCACCTGCTGCTCGGCCTCGCGCCGGTGGCGGATGTCGATGACGATGGCCAGCGAGCCCTCGTAGCTGCCGCCCTCGTCGTTGAGCGGGCAGGTGGAGATCATGGTCCAGATGTGCGTTCCATCCTTGTGCAACATCTTGAACTCATTGATGAGGACGGTCTGTCCCTGGCGCTGCACCTCGATGGTCTCCTGGGTGCGGCGGACTTCCTCCTGCCCGAGGAACTCGTAGAGGTCCCTGCCGATGATTTCCTCGGGCGTGTAACCCAGCAGCTCGGCCGCGAAGCGGTTGACGTAGGTGACGCGCCGGGCGCCGTCGATCATCCAGAGGCCCTCCTGGGCGGCCTCCACGATGCGCTGGAAGCGCAGCTCGGTGCGACGCCGCTCGGCCTCGGCCAGACGCTGCTCGTGGATGTCTCGCACGTAGAGCACGGCGCCCAGGTGTTTTCCCTGGCGGTCGCGGATGGGTCTGGCGCTCACGTGGATGTACCGGCCTTCCGGGATGGCTCGGTTGCGCACGAAGAGCTCCTCCTCGGCGGCCTCCTCGGTCTGGAAGGCGCGGTGCATCGGGAGCCGCTCGGAAGGGCACAGCGTCCGCGTGTCCGGGAGGAAGAGCCCGTACTCCTCGCTCCAGTCGTCCGGGGCGGGGTCCGTGGGCGAGATGCCGAGCAGTTTGTGGCACTGCTCATTCATGTAGAGCCGGCGGCCCGTCGTGTCGACGACGGACATGCCCTCGGAGGCGCTGTCGAGGATGGCGCGCAGCATGTCCAGGTATTCGACCTGGAAGAGGAGCGTGGCCATCTCATCGGGAGAGGTCATCGTGAAGGACGGGATGGTCATGGTGCGGGACGGGGGCTGTCGACGCGGGGCGCACACGCGGGGCCGGTCGCGCAACGGCGGAGACGCTTGGAGATGGACGTGAAGGCGCTTCCGCCAAGAGCCTGACTCTGGTGAAGACGGGGCGAGAATAACAATCGTCCGGCGTGACAGTCATCTCGATGCCGGGCGCGAGTGGATGGATGCCTGGTAGCCGGAGGAGCCAGGGCCACGCCGGTTGGAATCCCGCCTGGCGCCGCCGCTCCCCGCCGGCCGCGCTGGAACGACGACGGCTTCTCTCGCGACAGGGGCCCGGCGGCTACCGTGCCGCCGGGCCCCTGATTCACTTCCGCCCGGGTTCAGTCCAGGTGTGCCGCTACCGCGAGCCGCGGATCACTCGCACCGGTTCGTCTGCCGGTTGCACA
The DNA here is from genome assembly GCF_002305875.1 of Cystobacter fuscus. Taxonomy (NCBI): domain Bacteria; kingdom Pseudomonadati; phylum Myxococcota; class Myxococcia; order Myxococcales; family Archangiaceae; genus Cystobacter; species Cystobacter fuscus. Next base: position 661,345 of record NZ_CP022098.1, read on the forward strand.
CGCGGGTGTCCAGGCAGAAGTCCGGCTCGGCTGGAGCGTAGTAGATGTCGGTGGAGCAGGGCGGCGCGTTGCCCTCCGGGTTGCTCGTGATGTCGCTCCAGGAGCGGTAGGAGATGGCCCCCTGGGTGGTGACCGTCTCGGGCGGACGGCACGCCCCGTAGAAGGACAGGGCCTGGCTGCGGCCGTCCACGTCGAAGCCATCCGTGCGGCTGCGTGGCAGATCGTTCGGGTTGCACTTCGAGGCGTCACGCACCTGCGCCAGCGCCACGCGCACGGACGCGCCGATGGGCAGCTCGAGCGTCTTGTAACCCGCGGAGCCGATCACGTTGTCCAGGATGCTGTTGATGGCCGTCTGGATGCTCGACGCGGTGCGGATGCTGCCCACGATGCCGCCCAGCGCCTGGATGGCGTCCTTGTGCACCGGGTTGAGGTGCTCCTCCTGGCTGTTGCACCGGGTGCCGTCGACGGGATCGCAGAGGATGCCGTGCATCTGGATGGCCTTGCCCGTGGGATTGGCGCCCTTGAAGTAGGTGACGAACTCCTCGAGCGTGTTGCCGGAGCCGGGCCCGGCACTGTCCGTGGACTGGTCGCGCGTGTCCGTGAGGAGGATGACGACCAGGCGGGCGTCGGGACGCAAGCGCTTGTTGACGTCGGTCGTGGTGGCGGCGGTCATGTCGTTGACGGCCTTGCGCGCCGGTTTCAGGTGCACTTCATCGGCGATGCCGTTGACACCAATCCAGCAGCCCTGCGTGGAGTCCGGGCACTGGGCGTTCTGCTGCAACCAGGCCTTGAACTGGTTGATGTCCCGGGTGAAGCCCCGGAAGATGTTGCGGTTGTTGCTGTAGGTCGCGCCGTAGGAGGTGGTCACCAGGGCGATGCGCCAGTCGGAGTTGCCCAGCCGCGCGGCCATGGCATTGGCGGCCTCACCCAGGGCCGCCTGGGACGCGGCCATGGAGCCGCTGTCATCCACCACGAACAGGAAGTCCGTGGGGCCACTGCCGGTGGTGGTGAAGGTCTCGCACCGCACCGCGTCCGCGTCACCGAACTGGGCCAGCGCCGTGCCGCCCGCGGTGTCGCCCATGACGAAGAGCCCCGGCTCCGCGTAGCGCGCCTTGGGGGTGATGGCCAGCACCACGAGCACGCTCGAGTTGGAGCGGTGCACGTACTGCGCCTGGACCTTGAACGGGCCCGAGACCTCCGTGCCGCCCGTGAGCGTCCCCGCCCCCGAGCCGACGAGGAGGTTGACCACCGAGTTGGTGTAGGCCGCCAGGGTGGTGGTGGACGACTGCTCATAGAAGGCCTGCGAGGCGGGATGACCGTCCCAGGTGGTGAAGAGCTGGGTGGTCTCCGTCACCGACGGCGCCAACTGGCCGCGCACGAACTGCTCGTCGCCCGCCACCGTGGTGGAGGTGCCCGCCTGGCCGCGCTTGTAGGCGATGAAGGTCACCTTGTGGGTGCTGTCGTAGCCGATGAAGCCCTTGATGCTGCCCGAGGAGATGGGCTTCACCTCTCCGAAGGTGGGGCGGAGCGCCAGGCGGATGTCACTGCCGTTGTCCTCCTTGAAGATCACCTCTCGCTGGTTCTGTGGGGCGCAGGCCTGGCCCTCGGGCGGGATGATGTCCGCGCCATTGCGCGGGTCGCGCTCGCCCGGGTCCACCTTGCCGTTCTGGTTGGAGTCCTCGACGCCGTCGGCGATGCCATCGCCGTCGCTGTCCGCGGTGGTGGGGCTCGTCTGGGTGGACGGGTCCGCGTCGCCGACATAGCCGCAGGTCGTGACGGGGGCCGCGCTGGTGGCCACGCCGCGCTCCACGCCGTCCAGCAGACCGTCTCCATCCGTGTCACGCTGGGTGGGGTGCGTCTCGCCCGGGTCCTGCACGCCGTTGGCGTTCGGGTCCTCGCCCAGGAAGGTGCCCCGGTTGGGTCCATCCAACAGGCCGTCGCAGTCCGAGTCCGGGGTGCGCCAGTCGGTGCCATGCGCCTGCTCGAACGCGTCCGAGAGGCCGTCGCCGTCCGTATCCAGGCTGGGCGTCGAGCAATCCGCGCCATTCTTCGGATTCGTCTCGCCCGGATCCGGGATGCCGTTGCCATTGCGGTCCTCGGCCCCATCCAGGCACGTGTCGCCGTCCATGTCGGCGTTGAGCGGATCCGTGCCGCTGGTCTTCAGCTCGATGAAATCCGACAGACCGTCGCTGTCCGTGTCGGGCCGGGTGGGGTCCGTCTCGCCCGGGTCCACCAGGCCGTTGTGGTTGGCGTCTTCCTCGCCATCCGTCAGGCCGTCCGCATCCGAGTCCTGTTTGGCGGGATCCGTCTCGCCCGGGTCCACCCGGCCGTTGTGATTGCGATCCTCCAGGCCGTCGAGGATTCCGTCCCCGTCCGTGTCTGGGTTGGTCGGGTTGGTGCGGCTCGAGGGATCCGCGTCCGCGATGAAGGAGAGCACGCACTCGGGTTGGGTGTTGAGGGTGGAAGTCCGGGTCACCTCCACGCCATCGCGCAGGCCGTCGCCGTCCGTGTCCTGCTTGCTCCGGTCCGTGAGCTTCACACCCACGTAGACATTGCTCCACTCCTCGGCGTCCGACAGACCATCACAGTCCGTGTCGAGTTCGACGAGTGCCTGCAGCGCGAGCCCGGAGGGAGGCGCGAGGTCCGACGGGGAATCACCGGACGGGGCACCCCGGGTCGGCATATCGGTCGGAGAGCCCGTATCGGGCCCATCCGTGTCCCTCGAGGAACAACCCACGGCGAGCAGGGTCAGGAGCGCGGCGAGGGGACGGGAAGGTTTTCTCATAAGCCTTATCTGGAAGGGAGTTCAGCGGTTGCTTGCTTGTTCTCTATTCCAGCCGTCTGACACTCGCGGTGTGGGCTTCTCAGGGATGTCCTGCCCACAGCTCCCGCTCGAGCGAGGCCAGCATCGACGCGGCGACCTCGGGCGGAGGCAGGCCCGCCTCGTCGATGAGCTGGGCGTCCAGCGGATGGGCCAGCTCCTCACGCAGCGTCTGCACGGCCTGACGCCGCGCCTCGCGCAGGGTGGCGCGCTCCGCGTCCGACAGCCGCTCGTGGGCCCAGTGATCGATGGCCCAGGACAGCTCGGCGTGACGCGTCTCGTCCTCGGCGATGCGCGCCATGACGCCGCGGATCTCCTCGTCCCGCGCGTGCATCGCCTGGTAGTGCGCCACCAGCGCGCCATACGTCTCGCGCGTGCAGCCCTCCACGATGTTCTCCAGTGCCACCTCGAACAGGGAGCGCGGGGGCGGCGTTTCCACCTGGAGCCGGGGAGGCGTCGCACCGAAGCGGCGCGCCAGGCGGGTGCTCACGTCGGTGTGCATCACCTCGTCCAGGGCGCTCGCCAGGGCATCGTTGCGCAGGGACTCGTCCGCGCCGTGCAGGGCGAGCTCCTCGCGCAGTCGCAGGAAGGCCTGGATGGAGGCCGCCTCCATGTGTGCGGCGTGGGCGAAGTGCCGGCCCAGGGCACTGTCGCAGTCCACGCTCGCCGCGGCGTGCAATCCGTCCGGCCTCCGGCCAACGATGCAATTGGGGTCGCCCTTCTGCAGCAGCGTGCGCTTCTCCTCCGTGAGGTCTCCCGACGGAGAGACCTTCATGACGATCTGGTACAGGTTGGTGCCGGCTCCGCAGGTGCTGCCCTCGGTGCCAACGACGTTGAAGCTCCCGTCGGGATTGGCTTTCACCGCGCCGGATGTCAGGTTCCCACAGCTCACGTTGAGCCCCTGGCCGAAGGCGAGCAGCGCGGCCTCCTGGGTCGTGTCGATGGGTCGGAGGAAGCTCTTGAGCGCCTCCAGGGAAGTGTGCGCGGTCACCTCGTCACCCCGGGTCGTCGCGAGATAGTAGGCGCTGCACACCTGCTCGCAGTGCTCGTGGAAGCCCTGGGTCGAGCCGAGCTGCTCCAGCGCGGACTGGCACGCCGATGGATCCGAGGCCGTCGCGCAGGCCGTGCCCGAGGTCGAGACCACCCGCTGGGGAAACGTTCCGGAGTTGAACTTCGTGCCGACGACCCGGAGCTGCACGACGTCCGGAGCGACCGCGGGCGAGAGGCCGCTCACCGCGAGCGCGTTCTGGTCACAAGTGGGCCGGGCGTAGCCCGTCAGGTCCACGCCAGGACACTGCTCCTGGTGCGGCTCTCCACAGGGCCCTCCAGCTGGAGGCTCGATGACACCACACCCCGTGAGCACCAGGGGTGAGAGGAGCGAGGCGCGGAGGGTACGGGCGAAGAGCAGGCGCAGCGGGGGCGAGTGCATGGAATCTCCTGGGTGAGAACGCGGGGGCGATGGAAAAGCAATGCGGATGCCAGGGCCGCCTGCTCCCGTCCTCAGAGGAGGAGCTTGTCCGGGGAGCACCGCGAGGTGCCACCCGACTCAAAAACCTGAGGGGGCTCGCACGGGAATTCCGACGGGTCCGTCCCCGCCTGGGTCGCGAAAAAAGCCCCGGGAATATCCACCGGGCGCTGCGTAGAGGAGGTGCGAGGCAGCGAGGAATTGGAGCCCCCCCGGTCCCGAGCGGGGTGGGTGTTGGCTGTCTGGCATTTCCTTCATCCCGTCGAGGATCCCATGAATGCTGTTCGAGCCACGCTGCTGAGCGCTTGCGTCCTGCTGTCCACCGGAGGGGCCGCGCATGCCCAGACCCGCCCCCCGCCCGACATCGCCCAGCCCGGCACTCCCGTGCCCACGTCGCCGCTCTTCCCCTCGTCGACGGTGGGCGATCTGCTCACGCGCCACCTGAACCTCATGGTGTCCGTGGGCGAGGAGGTCGAGTCGCGCTACCAGGAGTCCCTGCGCCTCATCCAGAAGGAGCCCGAGGCCGTGCGCCTGCTCCAGGACGCCTATGCCAAGACGGTGGAGACCGAGTATTTCCTGCGCTGGCAGCTCGTCTACACGCTCGCGTCGCTGAACCAACGCGAGGCCTTGTCGGGACTGGTGCGCATCGCCCTGTCCACGATTCCCGCCGAGCGCGGCGGCAGCGACGAGTTCTTCACCACCGGGCAGGAGTCCAACATCCGCGTGGCCGCCGTGGACGGGCTCGCCTCCCTGGCGAAGCTCGGTGTCACCGAGGCCGGGAGCTACCTGCTGCGCCTCTCCCAGCACTCGGATCTGTCCATCCGCCAGCGCGCGGTGCGCGGCTACCTCGCGGCCGGCTCGGACTACGACGCCCGGGCGAAGCTCTTGCAGGCCAACCTGCCCACCAGCGACCACTGGCTCATCACCCTCCGGGTCACCGAGGTGCGCGGCGTCGCGCATCCGGACGACACCCCCGAGGACATGCGGCCCCGGAAGCGCGAGTCCGACGACGAGAGCCCCATCGCCCGCTGAATCCGTCCCCCGATTGAGGAGAACCCACGATGAAGAACTTCGTCCCGAAGATGATGCTCCTGGCCGCCGTCAGCCTGACGTCCCTCTCCGCGCGCGCCGCCACCTGCTACTACCAGCCGGGCAACAACACCACGAGCGGTGACGTCTTCTATGGCGCCTTCACCTGCAATCAGAAGTACATCGACCAGTTCTGGAATCACTTCGACTTCGACAAGGGAGACTGGGACGATGGCTTCGGCTATGAGGCCGCGTGCGATCTGAACCGGCCCCTGGCGCGAACCTTCAACGCGCTGTATCTGCTCGCCTATTCGGCCGAGGACTACGCCCGCAGCACCAGTGACTTCAGCGGCAACGCGCTGCGCTGGGCCTATCCGTATTCGTCCACGTACATCGACGAGCTGGATGGCCGCTGTGGCTCCGGCGACAAGAACACGGGCGCTCGCGCCACGACCGTGCACGGCCCCATCATCGACAACTACACCGAGCTGTACTGGCCCTTCTTCTACGGGGAGAACGTGGTGCAGCGCGCGGGCACCATCCTCCACGAGTCCCGCCACGGCGCGGGCAAGTCACACGATGCCGGCTCGTCGTGCCCGCGCGGAGCCTCGTGCGACAGCAGCTGGGGCTACAAGGGCGCCAACATGTATCAGGTGCTCTACCTCTGGTGGTTCCGCGTCGACGGCACCCGCACCACCCAGGCCATGCGTGACTTTGCTCGCACCGAGGCCCAGAACATCATCAACAACGGCTTCAAGGCGAACCCGGGCTTCGTCATTCCCTGACACGGTGTTGGGATGTCGACCGGTGTGCTCTGGCGAGCCTCCGCGCGAGAGCGGGGTTGGCGGCCACCGGGCCCCACGCTAAGCCCTCCCGCCGAGGAGGAAGCACATGGCGGAGATGAGCTATCGGACGGCCCTCGTGACGGGGGCCTCCAGCGGTCTGGGGCGGGGTCTGGCGTTGTGGTTGGGCAAGCGGGGCGTGAAGGTGTACGCCGCCGCGCGGCGGCTGCCCCGGCTCGAGACACTCGCCCAGGAGGGCAAGGCCCTCGGCGCCACCCTCGAGCCCGTGGAGCTGGACGTCTCCCAGGCGGACGCCACGCTCGCGCGCGTGCGCGAGCTGGACGAGGCCTGTGGCGGGTTGGATCTGGTGGTGGCCAACGCGGGCGTGGGCTTTCCCACCAACGCCCGCGACTTCCCCTGGGAGGACGCCAAACGGGTCATCGACGTGAACGTCACCGGGGCCGCGGCCACGCTGTCCGCGGTGCTGCCCCGGATGGTGGAGCGCGATCGCGGCCACCTGGTGGGCATCTCCAGTCTGGCGAGCTGCCGCGGTCTTCCGCAGAACGCCGCCTACTCCGCCTCCAAGGCCTTCCTCGACACCTTCCTGGAGAGCCTGCGCGTGGACCTGCACGGCACCGGGGTGCGCGTCACCTGCATCCGGCCCGGCTTCGTGAAGACGGAGATCACCGCGGGCATCCAGCACCCCATGCCCTTCCTGCTGGAGGCGGATCCGGCCGTGGAGCACATGGGCCAGGCCATCCTGCGCGGGGAGGATGTGTACGGCTTTCCCTGGCCCATGGCCCGCGCGGTCGGGATGGCCCGGTGGGTGCCCAACGCGCTCTTCGACGCCGTGGCCAGCAAGGTGCTCTGAGGCCCCGGGCGGGCCCGCTCAGAAGCGCAGCGTGGGCCCGAGCAGGATGGAGTGCAGCGGCTTGGCGCAGGCCTCGGCGGTGGCGGACTCGAGGCTGTCCACACGCACGTCGCACCATTGCCAGGCCGTGGAGGCGGTGATGCCCAGGTGATCGCCCACCCACGCGTCCACGCCGAGCCGCACCGCCGTGCTCAACCCCGAGTGCAGCATGCGCTGCGGCGAGCCCGTCCCGAGATCCGTCAGCGTCAGGGGCGTGGCGCGGCTCTGGGCCACGCGCAGTCCGACCCACGGCGTCACGTTGCCATCGCGCAGGAAGCGCAGCCGCAGCTCTCCTCCCAGCGACAGGTAGTCCAGCTCGGTCGTCTGCCCCTGGAAGCGCCGTCCCCACGTCTCCACGCCCTCGCCCACCACGCCGAGGGAGAGCCCGAAGGGGGTTTCCACGCCCACGTAGGCCTGGAGCCCTCCTCCTCGGGCTCCGATTCCGGAGGTATGGTCGATGACGAAACCGGCGCTCAGCGAGGCGTACCCCCGCCACGGCCCCGCTTCCGACGTCCCCGCCCACAGCAGCACCACCAGGCTTCCGAGACTCGTCGCGCGTCGCATGAGGGGGCGCAGCTTAGCCCAGACCCGCCCTCCCAGGTCCACCCCTCGCGGGGGACGTCTCCGCGTGCTCGTTCACTCGCATGAGCACGACTCATACCGCGTGTGTTGCTCGCCCGCGCCCACGCCCTATCTCCGGGGTTGTGGGACGCGCCGAAATGGCGCAGAGGTAGAGTGGGTTGAACAACGATATGTCCATTGAGATGAAGCCCATCGGGCTGAACATTCCCGACGCCGACGATGACTGGATTCCCCGCATGGAGGACATGCCCTTCCATCGCCTGGGGGGAGAAGCCGGCGTGCGAGCGCTCGCCGAGGCCTTCTATGACGCCATGGATGCGAACGAGCCGGAGCTCGCCCGGCTGCACGAGCTGGATGCGAACGGCAAGGTGGGGCCGGGCACCCGGGAGCGCTTCGGCCTCTTCCTCATCGGCTGGCTCGGCGGTCCCCAGCACTACATGGAGAAGCATGGCCATCCGCGCCTGCGCATGCGCCATGGCCACCTGCCGGTGAACCTCGCCCACCGTGACGCCTGGGTGCGCAGCATGCAGCGGGCCCTGGATGCTCGGGGCGTGAAGGGTGGGGTGCGGCGCTTCCTCGATCAGCGCTTCGCCGAGGTGGCCGACTTCCTGCGCAACACCGAGGGGTGAGCGGGCGGACTCCCCAGCCTCGGCGCACGATGAAGTCGAACCGCTCCACGGCCGTCGGAACTCCGCCAGGGTCGCCCGTGAGCGCTTCGCCTCGGCCGGCGCGTAGCGCGTCACCGCGGACGTGTTCTCCGACTCCTTGAGCGGCCCCTCGAGGATGACCGGGGTGAAGTCGCCCGGCCACGGCACGCTCAGCAGTTCCCGCCCGTGCTTGAGTGGATCCACGATGGTGAAGCTCGGCCACTTCGGGAGCCGGATGGTCCGCATGTCGCAACCGTGGAAGCTGCACAGGTCCAGCCGGGCCTCGGAGAAGTCGCAGTTCTCCATCCCTCCGTGCTCCCACCACTTGTCGACTCCGACCCGCTGGCCGAACCCGACGCCCGAATAGCGGCCCTTGAACCGGCAGCCCTCGAACCGCATGGACGTCCACCACTGGTTCACGACTTCACGCTTTGCCTCGATGGTGCAGTCGATCAGCTTCCCCCACATCGGGACTAACTGCCGCCCTCCGATGCCGAGGACCACGGTGCAGCGCCGCAGGGTGAGGTTGGGCCCGAGCCAGTACATGGCTGCCTTGTCGGTCAGCTCCAACCGTTCGCCCTCGATCTCCCGGTTCTCGTAGTGGATGTTCGGGCTCACGCGCATCTCAGAAGAAGATCATACGGAAGAAGGTGCTCGCCATCCTCCGTCCGTGAAGCTCGAAGTTCGAGTCCGTCCCAGACAGGAGCTCATAGTGGTACTTCTGCCCCACGGGGCCCACCACATCGACGCGCATCTTCTTGCTCCTGAGCAATCCCGAGCGGCTCACCGGCAGGTCCGCTCGCCCGAGTTCCAGGGTCGTGGTAGGCAACCCGGCATGGGAAGCGAGGGCAGAGGCGAGAACGATACCCTGGAGAACGAAGGGCTGCCGGCCTACATCGGGTACGAGTACCAGATCTTCGTGACCGTCTGGGTAGCACTGGAGCTGATCTTCAAACGGGGCCTCCCTCACATCGAGATTGAACCGGCCTCTCAGGAGGACATCGAAGCCAATCTCAGGGTGAATCCGGACGAGGCATCGGCAGTCCTCCGCGTCGAGACCCTGTCCATTCAGGTGAAGTTCCGTGGTTCGGAGTGGAAGCCTGCGGCTTTTCGGGAACTGCTGCAGGGGAAGCCCAAGACGAAGAAGGGAAAGCAGGGCCCGGCCCCACGCCAACGGGCCTGGGAGTTCCTCGGCGCGGATCCTCTTCGGCGCTATCTGTTGATCACCAACGCGCAGCTCGCGCCCAAGCTACAGTCTCTCCGCGTGGAGGAGCTGTTCTCCCAACCTGGCAATGCTGTCATGCCCGAAGAGTGTACCGAGGGAGACGGGGGTCAGGAGTTGGCGAAGCGCATCGCCGTGTTGGCCGAGCAGCCCCTGGAACTCGTCGCCTTCAAGGCCAAGGAGTTCCTCACGTACCGGCTGCATGTCCCGTCGACGAGAGCCGAGGAGTGTCTTCGCAGGTTGATCGAGAGCGTCCGCAATCGCCTCCTGGGAATTGGATCGAGGCGATGGACCCGCGGGGAGATCCTCGCGGAAGCCCAGCGGTTCGGTGGCAGCCTGTACCCGACACCGGCCCTGGATACATTCGTTCCGCCAAAACACATCAGGCAGATCGAACAGCAACTTGCCAACAAGCATGTCGTGGTGTTGATCGGTCAGGCAGGTGCTGGCAAGACGCTGACTGCACAGTTCCTGGAGTACAAGCTCAGTACTCCCGAGGGGCCCGAGCAGGAACAGCAGACGCCCTTTATGATCTGCCGCGCGAAGGTGCCCCAGGACGCCAGGAGAGAATTGGCGAGCCCGGGCTCTGTCCTGTTCATCATCGAGGACCCGTGGGGCAAGTCCAAGTTGAGCGTGGACGCCGACCAGTGGGTGAGCGAGTTGGGTAGCTTCCTGCGTCAGGCGGGAGAGCAGAAGAAGTTCATCATCACCTCACGCCAGTCCATTCTCGAGGATGCGGAGGGCATGGAGGATGTGGAGGACTTCTGTGTCCGGATTGATTACGAGCACTACGACGAGGGAGCGCGCAGGAGGATCCTCACCAACATGCTGCGCGATGCGCAGCCCTGGCAGCGGCAACTTGCCCTGGAGTCCGCGACAAGGATCGTTAATCAACTGGAGGCTCCTATCTCGCTCCAGAGGTTCGCAGAGCAGCTGAAGAAGGCGAAGTCCTCTGAAAACGTCGTCTTGTCGCGGTTGATCCAAGCCTCTGGTGTCAATGTGCTGGCTGATCTCGTGGAGCGGGAGATCGGGCTTCTCACCTGGGAGGCCGTACCCGCTGCGGCCGTGCTCTGGTCCCTGCTGTGCGAGACTCCGACTTTCTCCCGCGCCGCGATGGAACAGCGTGGGAGCTTGGCCCGGCGGGTGGCCCCACCGTTTGCTCCCTACCTGGAGGTGAGCCGGCTCGCCTTGTGGATGGCTGGAGAGCGGTGGCTCGACTCGGATGACGCAACCTACCGGGCGCACCCCACGACCATTCAGGGCTTGGAGCAACTCATTAAGGGGAAGAGGGCGGACATGGCTCGGGGGGTGTTGGAGCCGTTGCTCTCGGGATTGGTCGCGGTCAGTCAGTTCGCCGATGCACTCGGTATCGCCGAAAACCTTCGCGATCGACAGGATTGGATCCCTGCCGATGTGCGGAGCGCCATCGCAAACTCCTTGCGTGAGCAGTTGTTGGCAGATGATGGTGAGGAGCGCTTCCGAGATACCTTCTTCAAGGCCGTACGCTGGTCGAACGGGCGTGATCCAGTTTCTCTGATGGTGCAGGCGCTCGCAGCCGAGTCGAAGCCGGTCAAGAAGGCATCTTTTGCGATCCGGGAATGGCACCGCCCCACGTGGACGACCGCCGAGCGGGAGTCCGTGCTGGCTTCAAAGGAAGCACGGCGGATCGTTGAACGGCACATACGCTATGTCGTGCCATACCATTCCGAAATCTTTGTTGGGGTTCTAGACAGGCCTCGCTGGCTCTCGGAGCTGTGGAACCTCTCGACTGTCTATCCCGACGCAGTCGTCGTGGCGGTGGAGGAGCAGGCAGACGGAGTCCGTGAACTCGCGCTGGGGGCGATGCTCACGGATAGGGCCTCCTTCGATAGCCTGGCCGACAAGCTCCTGCGAGGCTTGGATGAGGTCGAGCGGGACGCGAAAGCTCATCGCCAGGAGGTCGCGCGTGGGATGGCGCCTCCAGGTGCGCGCGCGCAGGACGCTGACGAATACTTCTCTGAGCGAGCATACCCGTACAGCTCTGCGTTGGAGGAACTTGTCGCCGAACGCCGAAGGGTGGAGGGCTATGAGTGGCTGGTCAAGCATGCGTGGCGAGCGCGCCTGCTTGGGAATTGGGGGGCTGCCTTGCAGCGGGAGGATGAAGGACTCACCAAGGAGGAGATGTTGGCGTTCTTCGCGGCTTGCCAGCCGGAGGAACTGAGCCGGGTCGCACGGACAATCCACGGCAAGCAGTGGTCTCTGATTGCCCCAGAGCTGGTTGCAGCGCTGGGAGAGGTCAAGCAGGACGACCTGGAGGAGTATCTCGGGGCCGTGGCACGCGTTGTCTCGCCGGAGCAGTTGAAGGCGCTGATCAAGGCCAATCCGCCACCGCTCTCTGACGTTCAGCGCGCGGCGATCGTCCTGAGCAGCCGGAGTGCTCATGGGCCGCTTGAGGAGCAGGCGCTTGCGCTTCAAAAGATGCTGGCATCCACGCTCGTGCCGGATCGCGAAGTGCTCCTCGACTGCTGTGAGCGTGCCGAACGCGGGGAGGAGCTGGGTGCTTCCCAGCTTCCTCCATTGCGCCCAGAGGACTTGCGGACGCTCCAGGAGTGGGCCGCCGAACCGGCATTCATTCCAAGTCGTGGTGCTCTGGTGATGTTGGCCGCAGTGGGAGAGCCGGTTCTCGAGCTGGTGCGTCCCGCGCTGAGCCATCCGGATGAGAGGGCCCGGCTCGCCGCCGTGAGGGCACTGGCGCTGCATCCGGAGGGGGAAGCGCGGCAACTCCTGCGTCGCGCACTGGAGGACTCGTACTTCGCCTGCCGGGAGCAGGCACTCCGCGCCCTCGCGTCCTCTGCAACGCCTGACGAGCGGCGGGAGCTGCTACGGTTGGCAAGGAAGGAGCCCAGTGACATGGTGCGCTTGGCGTACGTTGAAGCTATCCGTCAGCACCACTGGCTGGATGGAGTGGATGTACTGTGCGAGTTCCTGCGAGATGAAACCGACTGGTCCGATGACCCCTACGGAGACGAGGTGGGGCATCGCATCGCGCGAGAGGCCGCGCGTGTTTTGACGACACTGAGTGGAGAACTGCCGCAGGACGTCATCTCGCAATTGCTGGAGTTCGTGCGAGGAGGTGTTGCCTCCAACTCTGATCCCTTCGTTCACGATCTGGTGTGCAAGTTCTTGGAGGCGCTGGCGGTCGCGGAGTTGCCATCGGTGTTGATCCACGTTGCGGGGAGCCCTAAATCGTCCAAAAGGCAGTGGGCCCAGAGATCGATACGAATCAACGCACTGTTGGTGCTGCATCGCCTCGTACAGAAGCAGCCCACGGAGCAGTTGGACCTGATCCAACCCCTCGTGGAACTAGCGAAGCATCGAAACCCCTGGTTATCAGGACTGGCGGTGATAATGCTGGGCCTTCTGGCTCCGCGCAGCTGGGAGTCGTCGGAGCCAATCTTCGCCGAGTCCGAGGAGCAACGAGAGGCAAAAGCATTTTTGATGTTGTGCGCTGCTTCAACCCGCGGGCTGAACTTCCAAGGGATCGCCGCGGCCAAGGCCTTGCCTGTGGCTCATCCGGCAAGCCAAATCGTGGAGTGGCTCTCCGCTTCATTACCGAAGAGCGCTGACGAATGGCGTGAGCGCCTGGACGCACACCAGGAGACGCGCGACTGGCTGTGGGTGCTGCAAAGCGGCGAAGGATGGGAAGACTTCCTTTGGCGGGCTTGCTGCCACTTTCTCGGGGACGAGTTCGAGCGCAGCTTCAAACCTCGCGACCTGGCACCCTCGACCACGTGAGGATCTGCTGGGCGGGTGCCCGGGCTTCGGCTCCGGGCACGGACGTCGTGCAACCGTGACCGGATCGGCCGCTGGTCTCGGACGAAGAGCCCGAAGGGCAACGGGAGCACCGCGCCCGAGACGCGCGCCCCCTGACGCTCTCCCCGCTCTCTCGCAGTTGCATTCTGGCAGTGGCCCACGAGAGCCCCCGGCCTTTTTGGCCTTGAGCGTCGTGTAGCATCACCAGCCCAGAGCTTCCGCCGCTCCGTGCTACGCCACGGGCTTCCTTCTGAGACGCGACAGGTGCTCCTCGCCGCTCTCGGCGAAGCGTCGTGCCAGCTCGGCTTGGCCCTCCGCGCCGTGTTCCAGCAGGTACGCCAGCTCCGAGGGCAGCAGCGCCTTGACGGTGACGAGCTTCACCTGCCCGTAAGGCGTAGAGAAGTGACCCGGCAGCGTGCGTGACGTCACGCCCAGCAGCACGGCCACCCGGCCTTCCTCGGTGACGAGGGACTTGGGCAGGCCCTTGCCGGACACCTCCATGGAGAAGATGCCCGCCTTCACGCGCTTGCGCACGTGCTCGTGCTCGGCGACTTCATCCGCCACACGGTTCAACAGCAGCAGGGGCCAGCCCTTGGAGATGTCCTTCACGGCCGCGTCCACCTCCATGGCGAGTTCCAGACCGAAGCCCACGGAGGGCTCCAGGCGCTCGATGAAGGGGTCCGAGAGCCCGTGCGTCACGAGCAGGGTGCGCCCCGCCTCGCGACGAATGACGCTCCAGAGCTGCCGATGGCCCGGCCACGCGCCGCTCATGGCGATGGGCATGAAGACCTCCTTGTCCAGCGACCCCAGGGTGCGCCACGCCGCCTCACGAGCGGTGTCCGCCTGCTCGAACAACTCGCGGCTTTTCTGGTCCCGCGCGCGTTCCTCCGCGCTGATGGTGCTGGGGCCGGTGACCTCCGTGAACTTCGCCCCCGTTGCGCCCACGCGCTCCAGGGCCTGCTTGATGTCCTCGGAAATGATGAGGACCACGTCCCACCCCCACGAGCGGAAGACCTTGGCATCCCCTACCTTCGTGGGGTCGATGCGCATGCCGATCACGGACCGGTACCTGCCCGTCTTCTCCGGACGGCCGTCCTCCGGTTTCCAATACCGCACCTCGTCGGATGCTTCGTCGTCGATGCACTTCACGACGCGCGTGCAGACCAGGATGTAGAACTGCTCGGCGTGCGCTTCGACATCCACCGGGATGAGCTGCACATCCCTGGGGGCCAGCTCGGCGAAGACCGCGGCGACTCTGGCGCTGACGAGGGGAACGCCGATGCCCGCTTCGGAGTAGTCCAGTGCTTTCCCATCGCCTCCTCGGAAGGGAATTCTGAGCCGCCCCTCGATGGTGGTCGGCGCTCCCTTCGTGAACACGTAGTCATCAACCTCCCGGCCCTGCGCGTCAGTGGGGGTGTCCAGGTCCCATCGACCGGGAACGTAGACGTCGTCACTCAGGTCGAAATACCGGTTCGGCATGACACATTCTTACTTAACGCCGAGCGTCCTCGGAGAGGAGCTTGTAGAGCTTGGAACTTCTATCGGTGAGTTCCTGTGCCATCTGTCGGAGTTCAGTGACCAGGGCTTTTCGACAATCCAGGGTGCTCCGGCATGTGCTCGTTGCGTCGCGCAGTCGCCTGTAGACCGCCTCGTGGTACGCCTGGGGGTGAGGTCCCTTGTGCCCTTCGAGGGGGACCTTGTTGGCTTGAGCTTCCATCGACATGCCCGCCTTGTCGAAGAGTTCCTGGAACCGTTGCGTCCAAGGCCCGCCTCGCGCAGTGGACTTGCTGTTCTCAACGGTGGCGATGTGGTGCACCTGTGCCGCAGCAACGAGCGCGACTCCACGCCTCGCCCTACAAAACGACCCATTACAGCGTGTCGCGGTTGAAGATGGCCAGGGAGTGCCATATCAACCCGTCTCGGCCGTAGAAGAACAGGATGAGACAGTAAGGACTGTCTGACGGCTCATCCGGATGGGGCGTCCACGCTAGCCGGAGACCCTCCAGAACCCTTGGACCCACGTCCGGAGAGTAGTTTTGGCACTCTGCTGCGAGCGCGTCAGTCGGGTCGAGTCGCCGGAGATCCCGCCACTCACCGGCTGGACTGGAGAGAAGTGTCCTCAGAACTTCCTGATGGCGCTTCATGCCAACGACGTCGCCAGAGACGAGTTCCAGCAACACCTCCAGACTCATGGGCTCCATATCACCTCCCGAAGAGAGACTTGAATGCATTGAACTCGTGCTCGGTAGCCAGCCGGAGAACACCACTTTGGGCTCTACTCCTGTGCGCAGCCGCGCTGCGCACGGCTACAGTCGTAACGTGCGTACCGTTCTGCTCGAAGATGTGTTCTCGACCGTTCGGACCCCGAATGACGAATCTGCCGTTCTCCGACTGAATGAAGACGTCGGCAGGTCGTGCGTTCCTCGCGTCGTTGAACGCTGTCCCGACAGGTCGGCCCTCCATTTGTCGCTGCCGGGCATGCTCGGATCTCGAGGGCCCGTTCACCGCCATGCTCACGGCATTGGCGGGCAGGATGACACTGAAGGTGCCCTCGGCCACGGCGACCTTCACCTTGTCCGCTTCCCGCACGGCCGTGAGCACGTCTCGGATGCCAGCATGGGATTTGAGCGCACCGGCGGCTTTCGCGAAGCCCGGCAGCGTTGGGGCCTTGGACACGAGCGTCGCCGTCTCCCCCACCGCCGCCGTGCCCAGCAGGAGGAGAACCCGCACGCTGTTGGGCCCGATGACCTTGCCGAAGCGGTCTCCCGCCTCGCGCAGCTCCGCGAACGTGCTGGCCTCCGCTGCCTCCTCCCAGAGCTGGAAATAGGCCTCTACCAGATCGAAGAGTTCCCACCCGAGATAGCCCCACATGAGCAGGGCGAGTGCGGCGGCGACGCCTTTGGAAACGGGCTCGGGCGCCGCGATCAGGGCCAAGTATCCAATGAGGGTGAGGCTCAGCGCCGTCCAGAGCTGCGTCGTGGAGAACATGCCGCGCAGCTGCGCGTCCCGGGACTCCAGCGCCGCATTCACGGAGAGCGCCAGGGCGAGGTCGCGCTTGTCCTCGCCATCCAGGCCCGGCCCGTCCTTGAACAACTCGAGGCAGTCACCCGGCGTACCTTGGCGCTCGCAGAAGCCCCCGTAGGAGCGCGCCAGAGGTGTGTGCCACTCCTCGCCCGTGAGCGGAACCGAGGCCAGCGCCAGCTTCCGGTGGAGGTAGAGCGGGACGTGGGCGCCGGCCACCCGCAGCGGCATGTTCAGCACCAGGGTGGTGAGGGCTTCATCGAGCTCGAAGTCGCTCACCCGCACGGCCCCGAATCGGGTGGGCAGGGAGAGGCGAACCCGCTCGTCCGCGGCCTCGCCCTCCTGCTCTTCCCCGGCCTCCGCCAGCAGGCTGCCCCGAGGAATGCCCGTGGCGCATGCGGCGTGGAGGACCAGGACAATCAGCCAGAGGACTCCGGTCGCCGCCCATCGTGGATGTACTCGTCTCTCCAAGGCTGGTGCCTCCCCCAAGTGGAAACGACCCGGGAGGATAGACGAGGGTCATTCCCACGAGACAGGGGGAGGCGTGCCCGCCCTCCGCCAGGGTGTGCTCCCGTGCCTAGAAGCGCAGCAGCATGCCGGGGCCAGCCGTCATCGAGTCATTGCGGTTGCGCATGAGCACCGGCACCGGCATGGCCTGGAAGCCCGTGGAGCGCAGTCGCGGCCCGGTCCGCGAGGGCGGGTACTCCGTGGGCGGCTCCGCCGTGGCCAGCAGCGTGATGACGAAGGTGGCCGCCACGCCTCCCAGCGCGGACAGCGGCACGGCGGGACCATCTGCCAGCGCCGTGCCCACCACCAACAGCACCGCGCCCACTCCCAACGGCAGCGCGGTGAGCTTGAAGACGCGGCCAGGCGACAGCTCGAAGGGCACCGCCAACAGGCCGCCCACGCCCATGCCAATCAAAGGTGCCACCAGCGCCGGGGTGAGATCGATGTCCCGGTCGTCCGCGAGCACGAACGTGGACTGGACCAGCCCGGTGAGCACGAAGGCATAGAGCGCGCTCATCCCCACCAGCGCCGTGTCCCCATCGCTCACGTCCCCATAGGGCGCGGTGGCCGCGAGCACGCCGATGATGCCCAGTTGGGTGGTGAGCAGCGCGGTGACCGCACGGCTGGTGTCGCTGAGCTTCTGCGTGGTGCCGTACCCGAAGCCCGCCAGGAAGCCGAGCGCCGCGCCTCCCGCCGCGAGCATCGACTCGTTGCGCTCCACCGGCACGTAGTACTGGTACACCGCCGCCGCCGTGCCGAGTGTCAACCCGGTGACGACTCCGCCCACGTACGCCCCGTTGCTCGTCCCGAGCGCGTGGCCGTAGATGCCGCCCGTCACCACGCCGCTGAGCAGCTCGGTGAAGATGAGCAGCAGGCCGCCCTCGCCACTGGAGAAGCGGCTGTAGCGCGCTGCGCGCTCGGCGGGTGCCTCCGCGGGCCCCTGGCTGGGTGGGGGCGGGGGGACGTACTCGGGCTCGGGAGGAGGCGGTGGCGCCGGGATGGGCTCCGTCTGGGCAAGCAGGGGAGGCGAGGCCTCCGTGGACTGCGAGGATTGTGCCCGCGCGAGCCCCGGGGCGGACAGCAGTCCAAGACACAACAAGGAAGCGACAAGCCGCATAGACACGGGTCTCCTGGTCATAACCGTGCGCGGAAGATGGGTCGCCCTCCCGGGGAGTGCACCACCTACCCCGTCATTCTTTTCCGACCGCGGGGCCTCGAAGTGTTGGCTGGTGAAGGCCCTGGGGGGCGAGCCCGCCGTGGCGCTCCGCTGTGGCACAATGTGGTGCGTCGCGGGAGGCCGGGCATCGGCGCCTGGATTCTCCGGTGTCACGGAGGGCCGCCCCCATGAAGACTTCCCCCCGCGCTGGATCACCCACCTGGCGGAGCCTGTTGCGTCGAGCGCCGTGGCTCGCGAGCGCCGTGCTCCTGGGTTTCGTGGGCTGCGCCCGGAGCGAGCAGGTTCCCGCGCCCGTGGAGGCCTCGGTCGCGGGGTACTGGGTGCGGCCCTTCTCCCGGGCCAGCCGGCTGGCGCCATGCGGACATGGCAACCATGTCTGGGCCTGGACACCCCAGCGGGCCGGGCTGGGGCTGGTGGACGCGGACGGCGGCGAGCTGTCGGTGAGACTCGGGGACGAGAACGCGCGGGTGGTGGACGTCATCCCCTCGGCGGACCCCGAGCGCGCCTGGGTGCACGTGGAGGTGGTCTCACCGGAGGCCGGGCGGGCCAACGCCGTGTACAGCGTGGATCATCAGGGCTCGCTCCAGCGCATCGACGCGCTTCCCTCGCAGGAGCTGGTGCTCGCGCCCTCCGAGGGCCATGAGCGACTGTGGGTCGTGTCCCTGTTCACCGCGAAGACCCTCTGGGTCATCGACCCGGCGGGAGGCGTGGAGGCGGTGGCCCTGTCCATCCCGGGACAAGCCTCCGCCGCCGTGGGCCGGGCGACGCTGGTGCCGGTGGGGGATGGGCGGCAGGGCTGGCTCGTGCTCGACCAGAACCTCCACCAGGTGGATCTCCAGGCGAAATCCAAGTTCAACCCCCGTCCGCTGAGCGCGCGCAACGTGAGGGAGCTGATTCCCACCTCGCGGGCCCAGCGTGTCTGGGTGTTGGATTCGTCCAGACAGACGGCGCCCCGGTTGCTCCAGACGGGCCGGGAGGGGGCGGCCGACAAGAATGTGGAGCCCTCACCGCCCCTCCCCGACACGGTCCAGCGGCCCTTCGTCCATCAACGGGGCGACTCGCTCTGGTTGGTGGTCCCCGAGCCCAAGGCCGCGAAGTCCCCGGGGTCCTCGGTGACCACGCCAGCGGGGCTGTCGCTGAAGCTGGTGACACCCGAGGGGCCGGTGGGCTCCGGCGTGCAGGTGGAGGGCGCTCCATTGATCGCGCATTCGCCGGATGGGGCCGCGTGGGCGCGCGATGAGCACCGCGTCTACCGCCTGGGTGACACGGGGGATGAGTTGGCGCGCAGCAAGTCATTCTCCGACGTGGACGCGCTCCTGCCGGTGTCGGCGGAGCAGGCGTGGATCGTGTCGCGCGACGGCTTCGTCCGCCTGCTGTCCATGAAGGACTCGGCGCTCGTCGTGACGGCCTCGGACCCGACGAACCTGCGCGCTCCGGTCGCGCGCGCGTGGGATGCGCACGGCGTGTGGTTCGTCTCGGACGAGGAGACGCGCTTGCACCGGCTGCGGCTCGGACCGGAGGGGCTCTCCCTTTCCCTGGTGCTCGAGGGCGTGGACCTGGGCGACGTGCGGCCCATCTCGGGCACGGAGCGCTTCTGGATCGCCGGCACCCCGCGCAGCTACGTCCAGGCTCCCGTCTCCGAGGTGCGGCGCGTGGAGGTGGGCTTCGCGGGCGGTGCTGTCCTGGAGCGCGGCGCGGAGGGCGCGGTCCAGATGACCGGGACGCCCGAGGCGGGGGCGGCGCTCTCGTCCCTGGAGGTGGACTGGCCGGGGCTCGTGCGGGCGAAGGGTCTGGAGAGCGGCCTGCGGATCGAGGTGCGCGACGAGAACGGCAACCTGGTGGGGCAGGGCCTGCGGCGGTTCGTCGAGCCCGAGGGACTGCTCTTCCAATGGACGGAGCCGCCGGGAAGCACCGAGCACCTCTACGATCTCCAGGTGTCCTCGCCCGAGGTGGAGAACGGCTCGCGGCTCACCGCCAGCTTCCGCCACGTGCCCTTCGGCGTGCCCCTGCTGGATCAGGTCTGGGTGCGCACCGCGCTCGCGTGCGTCGGGTTGACGCTGCTGTTGCTGTTGCCGCTACTGCTCCTGCGGCCCTCGGCCGCGCCCCGCCGGTGGTTGCCGCTGCTCGGCTACAGCGTGTCGCTCGTGGGCGCGGGGGGCAGCGAGGTGCTGGGCCTGTTGGGCGGACTGCGCATCCACCTGCCCACGGTGGTGGGCGTGGTGAGCGCCGAGGTCGTGCTGTGCGCGTGCCTGGGCCTGTTGTCTCCCGTCGTGTTCCGCAAGCTCGTCTTCACCCATCCGTTCTCCTGGGCCGCCGCGCCACTGTTGCGCTCGCCCGCCTTCCGCCGCCGCTTCTTCGCCACCCACGTGCGGCAGGTGCGCCGCCGGGTGGAGGTGGCCTCGGCGCAGGCCAATGGCGAGGTGTTCGTGGACCTCTCCGCGCACGTCGTCGAGCATGGCGGGCCCGGTGTGCCGCCTTCTCCCTCCGAGCGCACCGCCGCGGAGCTGTGCCTGCTGCTCACGCACGAGCGCGCGCACCTGCTCATCCAATGCGCGGGAGGCCGGGGCAAGAGCGCCCTGTTGCGCCAGCTCGTGCGGCTGTCATTGGAGCGCTTCGAGCAGCGGCCCTCCTCGCCCCTGCCTGTCTTCATCGACCCCGCGGCGGAGGATCTGGAGAGCGCGGCGAAGGAGGCACTGCAGGACCTGGGCCTGCCGGAGGAACTGCGCAACGCGCTGCTCGAGTCGGGGGACTTCTTCCTCGTGCTGGACGGCCTCACCGAGTCGCGGGTGGAGCCCGAGGCGCTGCGCCGCTACCTGGAGCGTGAGATGGGGCTGCATGCGCCCCTGCTCCTGTCGGCCCGGCCCAACGAGGCGTACCGCCTGGCGATGTCCCACTCGCTGCGCTGGATGGCGGTGGAGCCCAAGCGATTGGACGAGGCGGGGCTCGCGCGTTTCCAGGCCGCGTACCCGGACGAGAAGGGACAGCTCCAGGTGCTCTCCGGCGCGCTGCAACGCATCTGCCGGGGGCGTGGGGGGGATGGCACCTATGTGCCGCTGCTGGTGCGCCTGGCGTTGCGCTTCGGGGGCGGGGGCGTGGACAGCGTCATCAACCTCTATCGCTCCGTGTTCGCGGGACTGCTCAAGCGCGACCCGGACGACGCGGCCACCTCGGAGATGCTCGCGTTCGCGGAGGCACTGTGCCTGGACAGCTATTGGGAGCACCGCAGCCGGCTCATCGTCTTCCGGGACAGTCCGGACGAGCACAAGCTCCAGGGGCTGCTGGACGCGGGGCTGCTGGTGCCCGCGGACGCGCGGCCGGGCCCGGTGCCCACGCACGTGCGCTTCTTCCATGACTCGATGCAGAGCTACCTCACGGCGCGGGCGCTGTACGCGCGCCAGGCGTCACAGGCGCGGTGGGACTGCCTGTGGCGGGCCGCGGGCGAGCCGGGCTTCGCGCGCGAGCAGTCGGACCTGATGACGGAGGCGGGCTCGGAGCTGTTCCAGATGTGCGCGTACGTCTTCGGGTACGACGCGCGGCTGAAGGCCGAGCTGGCGCGGCACCTGGAGCTGTGCGCCGAGGCGAATGACGAGCGGCTCACCAAGGAGGGCATCCTCGCGGCGGTGCCCGGAGAGCTGAGGGAGATGCTGCGCAGGTCCGGGCGGTCGCTGGGGCCGGGCGCGCTGCTGCGCGAGGCCACCCGGGTCTGCGCGGAACATGGAGAGGGGGAGGCCCTGTTCCTGCTCTACGCGCGCATCGCTCCCCGCGTGTGGCCCTGGAAACCCAACGACGTGGAGGACGCTCCTTCGCGCACGGACGCCGCCTGACATGCCCGTCACCCTTCCGGCCCACGCCGCCGCGGTCCTGCCGTTCTTCCGGTTCGTCTCCAGCCACTGGGTGCGCACCGCGCTCGTCGTCGGCGCCTGCTCCCCGGACTTCTCCTATATCTACGTGCCTCACGGGTGGGGACGGGTGGCGCATACCGTCCCGGGCCTCTTCCAGTATTGCCTCCCCGTGGGACTCG
Organism: Cystobacter fuscus; assembly: GCF_002305875.1. NCBI lineage: Bacteria > Pseudomonadati > Myxococcota > Myxococcia > Myxococcales > Archangiaceae > Cystobacter > Cystobacter fuscus. The sequence goes on from NZ_CP022098.1 coordinate 683,321, forward strand.
GGGTGCTGGTGTGGCTGCAAGTGCTCGTCCTGCCCGCGCTGAGGCGGGCCCTGCCCGAGGTGGCGGGTGTGCAGTGGGGTCGCTTCGTGCGGCTGGAGTCCCCTCCGCGCACCCTGCTCGCGTGGGCCGTGGTGCTCGGGGCCCTGCTGGTGGGCGCCGCCACGCACCTGCTCTGGGATGGTTTCACCCATCGCGACATGTGGCCCGCGAACGTGCTCTATCGGGGCATCTACGTCCCCGTGGGGAGCCGGGAGCTGTCGCTCTCCCGTGTCTTCCAGCACCTCTCGTCCGTGGTCGGCTCGCTCGGGGTGCTCGGGTACATGGTGAGGCGCTACCGGCACCTGGAGCCCGTGCCAGGGGGCTCGTGGGCGGCCTTCCTCCGGCTGCTGCTGCCCACGCTCGCCGGAGCCTGCGCGGGGCTCGCGTGGAGGCTGTCGCGCCCCGAGTCCATGGGGGCGCTGGAGGCACAGGTCTGGTGGGTGTTCTGGCCCACCGTGACGGGCGCGCTCGTGGGGTTCACGCTCGGGTGCGCGCTCGTGCGGTGGTACGAGGGGCGCGGAGCGGCCAGGCTCTCCGCGCCCCGGTGACGGCTCGCGCTCAGTTCGAGCCGACCGCCGCGCCGCTCTTGCCCACGACGGAGGCCGACTCCTTCGTGGGCGTGGCCGCGGTGCCGGGCAGCTCCGCCTTGCCCGTCTTCACCAGCGCGTAGCCCACGCCGATGACGAGCGAGCCCGCGACGATGGACAGCAGGTAGATGAGCACGTGGTTCACCGCGTGGGGGATGAGCAACACGAAGAGGCCCCCGTGGGGTGCCATGAGCTGGACGCCGAAGAACATGGACATGGCCCCGGTGATCGCTCCCCCGAGCACGCTGACGGGAATCACGCGCAGCGGATCCTTGGCCATGAAGGGGATGGCGCCCTCGGAGATGAAGCACAGACCCAGTGCCAGCGCCGCCTTGCCCGCGTCGCGCTCCGGCTTGGAGAACTTGTTGCGGGCGAGCATGCTCGCGATGCCCATGCCGATGGGCGGCACCATGCCCGCGGCCATGATGGCGGCCATGGGCCCGTAGGTGTTCTCCGAGATGAGCCCCACGCCAAAGGCATACGCCGCCTTGTTGATGGGGCCGCCGAGGTCGAAGCACATCATCGCGCCCAGCAGCGCCCCCAGGAAGAGCGCGTTGCCGGTGTTCATCGTCTTGAGGAACGTGGTGACGGAAGACAGGAGCGCGGCCACGGGCGCGCCAATGACGTAGATCATCACCAGTCCGGTGACGAGGCTCGCCACCAGGGGGATGATGAGGATGGGCTTGAGCGCCTCCATGCTGGCGGGCAGCTTGACGTAGCGGCTCAGGGCCTGGGCCCCATAGCCCGCGATGAAGCCCGCGGCGATGCCTCCGAGGAAGCCCGCGCCCAGGGTGCTCGCCAGATAGCCGCCCACCATGCCGGGCGCGATGCCGGGCCGGTCCGCGATGGAGTACGCGATGTAGCCCGCGAGCAGCGGCACCATCAGCTTGAACGCCGCGCCTCCTCCAATGTCCATCAGCGCCGCCGCCAGCGTGCCCTTCTCCTTGAAGGCCTCGATGCCGAAGACGAAGGACAGCGCGATGAGCAGGCCACCCGCGACGACCATGGGCAGCATGAACGACACGCCCGTGAGCAGGTGCCGGTAGGGTCCGCGCTGGCCGCTCTTGCCGGCGGGGGCCGCGGCCCGCTCGCCCTTCGCGCCCTCCAGGACCGTGGCCTTGTCCAGGGCCTCGCGGAGGGTCTGCGTGGACTTCTTCAGCGCGGCGCCCGTGGAGGTGCGCCAGACGCGCTTGCCCACGAAGCGCGAGGGGTCCACCTCGATGTCACAGGCGAGGATGACCACGTCCGCCTCGCGGATCTCCTCCGCCGTCAGCGCGTCCTGCGCTCCCACCGAGCCCTGGGTCTCCACGCGCAGCGGATAGCCGAGTCCCCGTCCGGCCTGCAGCAGGGCCTCGGCCGCCATGAAGGTGTGGGCCACGCCCGTGGGACAGGCGGTGACGGCGACGATGCGCGGCGAGCCCGCGGTGGCCGCTGGCAATGGGGGAGTGCTGTTGGCGGGGACCGTGGGGTTCCAGGGCCGGGCCTCGGCCTCGGCGCGGGTGAGGAACGCGCGCGGGTCGGGCAGCGCCTCCGAGATGGGGGCCTGGAAGACGCGCTTGCCCGCGAAGCGCGCGAGATCCACCGGAGCGCTCGCCGCGACGACGACCAGTTGGGCGGCCTCGAGGGTGGCCGCGTCGATGGGGACGAGCGGCGCGAGCTGGCCGTGCATCTCCACGGACGTCTTCCAGCCGCGCTGGGCCGCAGCGCGCTCGAGCCCCCGCGCCGCCAGGAAGGTCGTGGCCACGCCGCTGGGGCAGGCCGTGATGAGGATCACGTTCATGGGTGCGTCTCCCCGGCGCTCGGGTCCATGGACAGGCTCTGGACGAGGGTGTGTTGGTGGAGCTGCTCGAAATCCACGGCGTCGGGCTCGCCGACGCCGATGTGTCGCACGGACTCGGCGGCGAGCGCCGTGGCGAAGCGCAGGACGCGCTCGCGGGGCCAGCCGGACAACACGCCATGCAGCGTGCCGGCCAGCAGGGTGTCCCCCGCGCCCACGGTACTGACGACGGAGACCGGAGGCGGCGTGGCGGTCAGGGCGGCGCCGTCCGAGGCCCAGAGCACGCCCTCGGAACCCAGGGACAGGAGCACGTCCGCGATGCCATCGTCATGGAGCCGCCTCGCCGCCCGGAGCCGCGCCTCGTACGTGTCGAGCGGATGCCCCGCCCAGTCGGCCAGCTCGAGATCATTGGGTTTGACGCCCGAGGGCCGCGCGGCGAGCCCGGACACGAGGGCCGCTCCGCTGGTGTCGAGCCAGACCGGCACCTGGTGCTCGCGGATGCGGGTGATGAGGTCCGAGGGGGTCGACGGGGGAATGCCCTGCGGGAGGCTGCCGGAGATGACGACGGCGTCGAGCCCGGCGGACAACAGGGTGTCCAGCCGCGCGAACAGGGCTTGCAGCGCGGAGGAGGGGATGCGCAGGCCAGGACCATTCAGGTCGGTGACGCGCCCGCCGGCCTCGGACAGCTTGATGTTGATGCGCGTCTCGCCCGGCACGCGGATGAACGCGTCGCGCAGGCCACACGCGGCGAAGGCGCGCACGAAGTCCGTCTCGTTGTTGGCGCCGAGCAGGCCGGAGACGGTGACGTCGTGGCCGAGCTTGGCGAGCACGCGCGCCACGTTGATGCCCTTGCCGGCGGCGTCGATGCGGGTGCTCTCGGTGCGGTTGACCTCGCCGAGCCGCAGGGTGCCTCCGGCGCGGACGGTCAGATCGAGGGCGGGATTGAGGGTGAGGGTGAGGATGCGTGCCATCACGCGTTCTCCAGGGCTTCGCGGACGGCCGCGGCGGTGGGTTGTTGGAGGGCGAGCCGCGCCAGTTCACGCGCTCGGGACAGGGTCAATTCACGGACACGGGCCTTCACGAGGGGCACGCGGCGGCTGCTCACGGACAGCTCGTCCACGCCCAGGCCCACCAGCACGGGGATGGCCTGGGGATCCGAGCCGAGCTCGCCACACACGCCCACCCAGCGGCCCTCGGCATGGGCGGCCTCGACCGTCAGGCGGATGAGCTGGAGCACGCCGGGGTGGAGCGCGTCGGACTGCGCGGACAGTTGCGGATGACCGCGATCGATGGCGAGTGTGTACTGGGTGAGATCATTGGTGCCGATGGAGAAGAAGTCGGCCTCCTTGGCGAGCGTCGGGGCGAGCAGCGCGCACGAGGGCACCTCGATCATCACACCGAGCTGCACGTCGGCGGCCCGCACCTGGGCCTGCACCTTGTCGAAGAGGGCCTTGCCCGCGCGGAACTCCTCGAGGTCCTTCACCATGGGGAACATGATGCGCACCGGGCGCGTCCCCGCCGCGGTGAGCAGGGCGCGCAACTGGGTCTCCAGCACCTCGGGTCGGGTGAGCGTCAGGCGGATGCCGCGCAGGCCGAGGAACGGGTTGTCCTCCTGGGGCATGGGCCAGTACGACAAGGGCTTGTCCCCGCCCACGTCGAGCGTGCGCGCCACGAGCGGCCGGCCCGCGAGCGCGTCGAAGGCCTTGCTGTACTCGGCGATCTGCGTCGCCAGATCGGGCTCCTGGGGATGCGCCATGAAGACGAACTCGGTGCGCAACAGGCCCACGCCCTCGGCGCCGCGCTCCACGGCATCCGCGGTATGCGCGGTGCTGCCCAGGTTGGCGGCCACCTCCACGCGGTGTCCGTCCTGCGTGCGCGCCTCCTCGTGGCGCCGCGCGTGGGCCGCCTGCCGCCGCGTCTCCTGCTCCGCGATGCGCCGCTCGGTGCGCTCGCGGCGCGTGGGGCTCGGCGCGGCGACCACCCGGCCCAACTCTCCGTCGACGATCAGCTCCACGCCGGAGACAAGCGCCATGACGCCCTCGCCCGCGCCCGCCACGGCGGCGATGCCGAGCGCCCGGGCGAGGATGGCGCTGTGCGAGGTGGCTCCACCCCGCGCGGTGACGAGGCCGCGCACCTGGGCCGTGTCCAGCCGGGCCACGTCCGAGGGCCCCACGTCCTCGGCCACGAGGATGTAGGGGTGCTCGGGGGGCGTGGGCAGCTCCACGTCGCACAGCAGTCCGAGCACGCGCCGGCCCACGTCGCGCAGGTCCGCGGCGCGCTCGGCCAGGAGGCGATCCGCCAGCGACTCCTGGGCGCGCGCCGCCGTGTCGATGGCCCGCCACCAGCTGGCCTCCGCCGACGCGCCTTCGCCGATGGACTCCAGCGCCGGGTCGCGCAGGGCCGGGTCCTCCAGCATCTCCAGGTGGATGGACATGATCTGGGCGACTTCGTTGCCCACGGTGCGCTGCACCATCGCGGAGAGCTGTTGCTTCGCGCCGAGCAGGGCCTTGTCCAGCCGGCTCCGCTCCCGCGCCGCGTCCTGGGCGCGCTCGGCGTAGCGGAACTCCGGGGGCCGCAGCACGTAGGCGGGCGCGATCGCGATGCCGGGCGCGGCGGGCACGGCCGTCAGGGGCTCATCCACGGGAGGCGCGGCAACGGGCTCCTTCCGGGGGGCGAGGGGAACAGGCGCCTTCTCGAGCGCCTCGCTCAGGGGCGTCACCGGCTCACCCAGTCCGCCGAGCACGGCTTCCACCAGGGCGGAGACGGCCTGGGTGGCGCCCTCGCCCTCGGCGGAGAACACGAGCGTCTGACCCCGGCGTGCTCCCAGGCCGAGCACCTTGCTCAGGCTCGTCGCGGAGACCGCCTCACCGCTGCCCTCCAGCAGTCGCACGCGCACGGGCAGCGTCTGCTCCCGTGCCACCTGGACGAGCGCCCGGGCCGGCCGGGCGTGCAGGCCATGCGCGTTGAGCAGACGGACGCGGGCGGTCTGCGCCTGGGCGGACTCTCCGGCGAGCCGCGACAGGACGGCCTCCGCGGACAGCCCGAGCAACCGCGCGCCCTCGCCGTGGGCGAGCAGCCCGTCGAGCCGCTCGAGCAGGGCGCGGTGCGCGTCGCCCTGGGCGGCGAGGCAGAAGACGCCCGCCACGTCTCCGGCCTCGTCCCGGAGGGACTTGTCCGGCGTGGCCAGCGCGAGCGCGGGGGTGCGCACGCCCGAGGTGCCGACCACGAGCCACAGCCCCTGGCCGAGCGACACGGGAGGCTGCCCGGCGATGGTGGCGACGAAGCCCGCGTCCACGCAGCCCGCGTGACGCAGCCGGGCCGCGGCGGCGAGCGCCAGCTCCCACCGGTCCTTCACGGGCAGGCCCAGGCTGAGCGTCTGGGCGTCGAGCTTCGCCGTCACCGGCTGGCGCGAGAGCGTGGCGATGACCTCCTCGGGACTCGTCGCGCTCGCCAGCGACTCGGCCACGCCTTCCCGGTCCAGCACGTGCGTGAGCTGGCGCAGGATGTCCAGGTGCTCGTCGGACTGCGCGGCGATCGTCACCAGCAGGTTGACGCGCGAGCCGTCATGCCACGCCACGCCCTGGGGAAATTGCAGCACTCGCACGCCCGTGGAGCGGACGTGGCGGCGGCTCTCCGGCGTGCCGTGCGGAATGGCGATCCCCTTGCCGAGGTAGGTGGAGGACTGGGCTTCCCGGGCGATCAATCCCTCCCCGTACTCGACCGAGACCCGGCCCGCGTCGACCAGTGCCGCCGCTGCTTGAGCCAAGGCCCCCCTCCAGTCCGCGGCATGACAACCGAGCTGGACGTCGTCTCGTGTCAGCATTAGCATCTATTGCGGTCTCCTTGTTTTGCCGCTTATAATGGAGATGCTGAATCGTGTCACCCTTTTGGGTAAAATAGGTTTGTGCCACCCGAAAATTTCGGGATGACATGAGTGTCGGGTCGGGGAGTTCATTGCGCGGGAAGCCATGATGACACTGACGGACATCGCTCGCCTGGCGGGGGTCTCGCGGACCACGGCCAGCTACGTGCTCAACGGGCAGGCAGAGGCCCGACGCATCAGCGCCAAGACGGCGGCTCGGGTGATGGCGGTGGTCGAGCACCACAACTTCCGCATCGACGCCCAGGCGGCGGCGTTGCGGCGCGGCGCCAGCCGCACCCTGGGCCTCATCGTTCCGGATCTGGAGAACGTGAGCTACGCGCGGCTGGCCAAGCTGTTCGAGCACGGCGCGCGGCGCGAGGGCTACCAGTTGTTGATCGTCGGCTCCGACGACGAGCCGCACACCGAGCGGGAGCTGGCGCTGATGCTGCGCGCGCGGCGCTGTGATGCGCTGATCGTCGCGAGCTCGCTGCCGCCCGAGGACACGTTCTACGCGGGGCTGATGGAGTCGGGCACGCCGGTGATCGCCGTGGACCGGGCGCTCAACCCGGAGCGCTTCGTGTGTGTCGTGAGCGAGAACACCCTGGCGGCCGAGACGCTGACGCGCTCGGTGATCCAAGAGGGCACGCGGCGCGTGGCCTGGCTGGACGCGGTGCCCTCGCTGGCGGTCACCGTCGAGCGGCGCGAGGGCTTCCGGCGCGCGGTGCAGGGGCAGATCGAGCACGTGCACGAGCTGTCCGGGGCGCGCTACGACCGGGAGAGCGGTGCCCAGATGATGCGCGAGCTGATCGAGAAGCATGGCCTGCCCGACGCGCTCGTCACGTGCTCGTACACGCTGATGCAGGGCGTGCTCGACGTGCTGCTCCAGTTCCCCGACGGCCTGCCCCGGTCGCTGCGGATGGCGACGTTCGGGGATGACCGCCTGCTGGACTTCCTGCCGTTGCGGATCAACTCGCTGCCGCAGCGGCACGAGCGCATCGCCGAGGTGACCCTGGCGCGCGCCCTGGACGCGGTGCGTGGCACCTACACGCCTGGCTGCGAGGTGGTGGCCCGGGAGCTCAAGCGCCGGGACTGAGGGCTGTTGGGGATGCCATGGAGCGGGCCCGGTTGTATGACAGGGCCATGGTTCCCTTCTCCGTCCTCGATCTGTCGCCCATCCTCAAGGGGTTCGACGCCGCGCAGTCCTTCCGCAACTCCCTGGACCTGGCCCGCCACGCCGAGCGCTGGGGATTCCGGCGCTACTGGTTGGCCGAGCACCACGGCATGCCGGGCATCGCCAGCGCGGCGACCTCGGTGGTCATCGGCCACGTGGCCGGTGGCACCTCCACCATCCGGGTCGGGTCGGGAGGCATCATGCTGCCCAACCACTCGCCGTTGGTGATCGCCGAGCAGTTCGGCACGCTGGAGTCGCTCTACCCGGGCCGCATCGACCTGGGGCTCGGGCGGGCGCCGGGGACGGATCAGCGCACGGCCCAGGCCTTGCGCCGCAACCTCGTGGCCAGCTCCGATTCCTTCCCCCAGGACGTGCTCGAGCTGCAGTCCTACTTCCGTCCGGCCACGCCCGGCCAGCGGACGCGGGCCGTGCCGGGCGAGGGGCTCAACGTGCCCCTGTGGCTGTTGGGCTCCAGCCTCTTCAGCGCCCAGCTCGCCGCCGCGCTCGGCCTGCCGTTCGCCTTCGCCTCCCACTTCGCCCCCGAGCTGATGTGGTCGGCCATCGAGATGTACCGCGAGCAGTTCAAGCCCTCCGAGGCCCTGGCACGGCCCTACGTCATGCTCTGCGCCAACGTCTTCGCCGCCGACACGGACGCCGAGGCCACGCGCCTCTTCACCACGCTCCAGCAGCACTTCCTCAACCTGCAGCGCGGCACGCCTGGAATCATGCAGCCGCCCGTGGACGACATGGACGCGCGCTGGACGGAGCTGGAGCGCGCCCGGGTGGAGCACGCGCTGGCCTGTTCGTTCGTGGGCTCGCCCTCCACCGTGCGCCAGGGGCTGGAGCGCTTCCTCCAGCGCACGCGCGCGGACGAGCTGATGGTGACCGCGCAGATCCACGATCATGCCGCCCGGGTGCGCTCCTTCGAGCTCGCCGCACAGGTGCGCGATGCACTCGCCGCGAGTGCTCCGGCTCCCCAGACCCCGTCTCCGGTGTAGAGTTCGCGGCCATGGACGGCATGGAGCAGATGAGCGCTCGAAGCGAGGAGTTGAGCCGCGCGGGCCGGCTCTTCTTCGATCGGGGTTGGGTGCCGGCCACCGCCGGCAACTTCTCGGCGCGGCTGGATGCGCACCACATGGTCATCACCGCCTCGGGCCGTCACAAGGGCGAGCTCGGAGTCGGGGACTTCCTGGTGGTGGGCCTGGACGATGAGACCCTGAAGGATGTGCGGCCCCCGGGTGGCAAGCCCTCGGCGGAGACGGCGTTGCACCTGCGGCGCTACCGGAGCGGGCCGGACGTGGGGGCGGTGCTGCACACGCACTCGCTGGCGGCCACGGTGCTCTCGCGCCTGAGCCCCGGCGGCGTGGTGCTCGAGGGCTACGAGGTGCTCAAGGCCCTGCCCGGAGTGGACTCGCACACGGCGCGCCTGGAGGTGCCCGTGTTCGGCAATGATCAGGATATTCCCCGGCTGGCCGCCCGCGTGGAGGCCCACTTGAGCGAGCACCCTGGCCTGCCGGGTTACCTCATCGAGGGCCATGGGCTGTACACGTGGGGCCGCTCGGTGGCGGAAGCCCGGCGGCATGTGGAAGCGTTCGAGTTCCTGCTGGCGTGCGAGTTGGAAGTCAGGAGGTTGAGCCGATGAGCGAGTTGAGGGTTTTCGACGAGGCAGACAGTGCGCGGGCGCGGGTGCACACGCGCGACTTCGACACCATCCGGCGCGAGCTGGGCGAAGTGGGCATCCGCTTCGAGCGCTGGGAGGCGAACCTGCCGCTGAAGCCCGGAGCGGGCCAGGAGGAGATCCTCGCGGCCTACGCGGGGCCGGTGCGGCGGCTGATGGAGGAGCGCGGCCTGCAATCGGTGGACGTGCTGGGCATGGTGCCGGACCACCCGCAGCGCGAGGCGATGCGCGCCAAGTTCCTCGAGGAGCACACGCACAGCGAGGACGAGGTGCGCTTCTTCGTCGAGGGAAAGGGCCTGTTCTGCATCCACAAGGCGGGCCGCGTCTTCTTCGTGCTGTGCGAGAAGGACGACCTCATCAGCGTGCCGGACGGGACGCCGCACTGGTTCGACATGGGTCCCCGGCCGAGCTTCACGGCCATCCGCCTCTTCACCAACAAGGAAGGGTGGATCGCGCGGATGACGGGCGATGACATCGCCTCGCGCTTTCCCCGTCTGGAATGAGCCACATGCTCCGGGCCATCGTCACCGACATCGAGGGCACCACCTCGAGCCTGTCCTTCGTCCACGAGGTGCTCTTCCCGTACGCGGCGCGCCACCTGGAGGACTTCGTGCGCGCTCGTGGCCACGAGCCCCAGGTGCGCCGGTTGTTGGACGGGGCCCGGGAGCTGGCCGGGGGCGACCTGGACGACGCGCGACTCGTGGCCGTGCTGCGGCGGTGGATGGAGGAGGACCGGAAGGTGGGGCCGCTCAAGGGGCTCCAGGGCCTCATGTGGGAGGAGGGCTACCGGCAGGGAGACTTCCAGGGCCACGTCTATGAGGACGCCGCCCGGCGGCTGCGCGAGTGGCATGCCCGGGGATTGCGCCTGTACGTCTACTCCTCGGGCTCGGTGCACGCGCAGATGCTGCTCTTCCGCCACACCCGCTTCGGGGACCTGACGCCGCTGTTCCGCGGGTACTTCGACACCGGCATCGGCGGCAAGAGAGAGGCGGCCTCCTACGCGGAGATCGTCCGGGAGCTGGGATTGCCCGCCGCGGACATCCTCTTCCTGTCGGACGTGCGGGCGGAGCTGGACGCGGCGGCTGTCTCGGGTCTGCACACCGCTTGCCTCATGCGCGGCGAGGGCCCCGCCGTGGATCCGGGGCCGCACCCGGTGGCGCACAGCTTCGACGAGCTGTCCGTCTAAGCCATCCCAACCAGGTTTGGGTAGGTATCCTTCAGGGTTGTTTCACCTGGGGGAAAGGCCAGCGCCATGTCGAAGGAGTCCCGAAGTCCTGGGGCGGGGAAGGGCGGCGGTACGCAGCTCGAGGCTCGGCGGAGTTCGCGGGACAGGCCGTGGTGGACCTCGCGTGCGGTGGTGCTGTGGGTGCTTGCGCTGCCGACGGCGTGCGCGACGGGCTACCCCATGGGCGGGATGCTCGCGGGCCCGACGCGCCACGGGGGGCGCGTACATCGCACGAGTCCCGAGGTAGAGGAGAGCGCTGTCAGGGCCCGGGCGGCGTCGGTATCGAGGCCCGGGGGAGCCCGCGAGGACCTGGAGGGTACTGCCGCCGGCGCCGAGGAGCGCAACGCCTCTGTCGCGGCGGAGGAGGGCACGGCCAAGGTTGGCGGGGCGGCGGAGCGGCTTCGGTACCGGGCGCGCCGCGGGAGCGAGGTGGACGAGGAGGTACACCTGGCGGGGAAGGGCATTGGATGGCCGGATGGAGTGGGCGACGGGCGGCCGTTCGAGGTGCCCATGACGCTCGACTACTTCCAGGGCTTCCTCGTGCAGGCTGGCGTGCCTGGCACCGCGCTGCCCAGGGACGGGCGCACGCTGACGCCTCAGCAGGCATTGGAGTTGGTACCCCATCTGCTCGCCACGCCGCTGACACTGGGAAACTTCGGGATGCGACGGATGGCGGCTCACCTCCTCATGGAGGTGGCCACGGGGGAGCGGGTCGTCACGCGGGACGAGTTCCACGCGCGCATGCGGCGCTTTTCGCGGCTGCTGGTGCTGCGCCCGGATGGCTATCTGGTGAGGGCCACCTCGGGAGTGGCGGTCCAGAAAGCCGGGCAGGTGGTGCTCGCCGAGGACGGGACGCTACGGGCCGGGCGGTTCGAGGTGGGCCCCTTCTACGCCATTGATGGGGAGCGCCTCTTCCCGGTGGACCAGAGGCTCGAGGTTCCGAAAGGGGCGCGTCCGGCGGGTCTGTATGAGCCCGACGACAATCCAGCGCTCGCGGTAGCCGAAGGGGCGGTGCTCGCGGTGGTGGACATGGTGGAGGGCCTCTACCGGCTCGTCTTCTACACGAGTGAGACGTTGGAGGGGCTCGCGCAACTCCCTGGGGCGGTGAGGCAGCTCTACGAGAACTCGCCGCAACTGTGGGAGGAGTTTCGCCACAAGCCCTACGCTGAGAAGGTGCGCACCGTGTCGCGGCTCGCGACGGGCGCGGTGCTGACGGTGGGCACGGCCGGTGCTGGAACCGCGAAGGTGGCGGCCTGGGGCGGCAAGCTGGGAGGCCTCACGGTGCCCCTGCTGTCGCTCTCGGGTGACGGGGTCCTGGCGGTGCGGTTGGTGGCCGTGCCCGTGGGGAGTGTTGCCACCGCGGCCGCGCCGGCGCTGAGCGCCACCTACGTGCTGCACATGGCCAACACGGGCGCCCATGGCGCGGGAGGCGGTGGCGGGTGGCCTCCGGTTGGTGGGCCCGGTCAGTGGGTAGAGGACACCTCGAGCATGTCGGAGCAGGCCCGGGCCTACCAGGCCCAGGTGACTGGTGCCCCCAAAGGCTGGTGTTACAAGGTGTGCCGGAATGGGAAGTGCGTCGAGTACGACGGCTTTGATTCAACTGAGGGAGTGCTGCTTGAGGGCAAGGCGCGCGGGTACGAACAGTGGTTCGACAAGGACCTCAACCCTGTGCACGAGTTCTACGGCGGCCTGGAGGACTTGCTCAAACAAGCTGCACGTCAGTATCGGATGGCAGCCGGGCAACCGATCCGCTGGCACGTCGCCGAGCCTCGGATGGTGGCCGTGCTTCGGAAGCATTTCGGCGAGGCGGACCTTGGAAGCATAGAGGTCGTTTACACTGCGCCGGTCAAGTGAGGAGTACCGCGCATGAGCGAGAGGTACGGAATCAAAGCGTACTGGGGACACCGTCCGGAGCCGGCCGACGAATGCGCTCGGCGCGCGGAGACATTCTTCCGCCTTCTCGGGGAGTGCCACTCCGACTTCACGCAATGGTACGAGAAGGGCAACTCTGCCCGGGAGGCGCTACAGCTTGGGTTTGAGCCCACCCGCGAGACGTTCCAGAGGTTCTTCGGACGGGAGAAGTACCAGATCCTGGACGACGGGTTTGCGTTCGGCGCCTGGACGGGGCACGTGGAGCAGGGCAAGGGTGGGGGGGTGACGCTTAGCTGTGGGTCGGCGGCGGAGTTTGCTCCGAACTATCTCTGGCTCTCCCTCCCCAAGGAGGCCCTGGGTCAGGAGCGCGTAGTCACGGGGCCTGTCGTCTCTGGCGCCATGCGTGCCATCGCGGTGGCCTGGGAGCCGGAGTGGGCGGTCGCGACGGCCGATGGACTGTGGGACGAACTCTCCGGAGGCAGTCGGCTCGGCTGTTTCGTGGGTTGGATGACGTACTTCTCGCGGGAACGTGGCGAGGTGCCAGCGCTACCCGCGCCCGTGCACGTGGAGCCCGTAGGTGACAAGGGTACGCTCGTCACCCTGACTTCCGAGCGGCTCACTCCGAGCAATCCCGAGCACGTTGCGCTCGCCTGGCGCATACAGAAGCTGCTGGAGGAGCGGGGGCTGTTCCGGTTGATGGTCCACCCGTCTGCCCGGCCGAAGGTCTGAGCCGAGGTCCGGGTGAGCCTGCCCCGTTTCAGTGGACATACCCCATAAGTCGGCCACGGCGTTCTGACCCCTGAAGGAATGACTTCGCCCGGCTTGGGAGGCCATCCATTCGAGGGCAAGCCGTTCGTTTGGTGCCTGCCCTCCGACAGGTCGCTCCGCGCCGCGCCCATCCCCACCCTGTGGTGCATGGAACCGACGACGGAGACGGAGCAGGCGCCACTCCGGGACACGCGAGGTGAGCGCCCGGGCGAGCAGCGGCATCCCTGGGTGGTGTGGTTCGATTCCCTCTCGCGCGAGGACGTGCCGCTCGCGGGAGGCAAGGGCGCCAACCTGGGCGAGATGACCCAGGCGGGGCTGCCAGTCCCCCGGGGTTTCGTGGTGACGTCGGAGTCCTTCCGGGAAGCCCTGCGGCCGGTGCGCTCGCGGCTGGAAGAGCTGTGGCGGGACATCGACGTGGACGACCCGGAGTCGTTGGCGGAGCGCTCGGCCGAGCTGCGCGAGTTCGTGCGTCAGGTGGATCTGCCCGCCGAGCTGTGCGAGGCCCTGCTCGCGGCCTACCACCAGCTGGGCCACGAGGGGGTGGTGGCCGTGCGCTCCTCGGCGACGGACGAGGACACGGCCGCCACCTCGTTCGCCGGCATGCACGAATCCTATACCCATGTGCTGGGGGACGAGGCCGTGCTGGCACGGCTGCGCGACTGCTGGGCCTCGGCGTTCGGACAGCGGGTGGTGGCCTACCGCAAGAGCCAGGGCCTCACCGAGCTGCCCGCCCTCGCGGTGGTGGTGCAGGAGATGGTGGACTCGGCGCGCTCGGGAGTGATGTTCACCGCGGACCCGGCCACGGGGGACACGCGCCGGCTCATCATCGAGGCCGCCTGGGGCCTGGGCGAGGTGGTGGTGGGCGGGCAGGTGGAGCCGGACACGTACACGGTGGACAAGCAGGGCCCGCGGCTGCGCGAGGTGCGGGTGGGGCACAAGGACTTCCTGCTGGAGCGCTCGCCCGAGGGGGGAGACCGGCGCGTGGAGCTGAGCGAGGAGCGGGCCCGCGAGCGCGTGCTGGCGGACGAGGAGGTGCTGACACTGGCTCGCCTGGGCGCGCGCGTGGAGTCGCACTATGGCTCGCCCCAGGACATCGAGTGGGCCGAGCAGGGAGGGCGGCTGTACCTGGTGCAGTCGCGGCCCATCACCACCCTGGGCCAGGGGGCGCCCGAGTCGAAGCGGGAGGAGGCCCGGAAGCCCGCGCTCGTGACGGGACTGGGCGCCTCGCCGGGGCGTGTCACCGGGAAGGTGAGGGTGCTGAGCCGCCCCGAGGAGGGCGGGCGGTTGAAGAAGGGCGAGGTGCTCGTCGCCCCCATGACGTCACCCGACTGGGTGGCCACCATGCGCCGGGCCGTGGCCATCATCACCGACAGCGGAGGCATGACGAGCCACGCGGCCATCGTCAGCCGCGAGCTGCGCCTGCCCTGCGTGGTGGGCACGCGCAACGCCACGCGCGTGCTTCGCGACGGCGAGGAAGTGACGGTGGATGGGCGCTCGGGCGAGGTGTTCGAGGGCCGGGTGGAGGAGGTGGTCCCGCCCCGGGTGGAAGCGGCACGGCTCGTCGAGGCACCCCGCGCCGTCGCCGCGGGCGAGCCCGAGCCCCTGGCGACGAAGCTGTACGTGAACCTGGCCCTGCCGGGACAGGCGCGCGAGGCGGCCGCGCTGCCCGTGGACGGCGTGGGGCTCCTGCGGGCGGAGTTCCTCCTCACCGATGCGCTGGGCGGAGTCCACCCGCGCAAGCTGATCGCCGAGGGGCGCCAGCGCGAGTTCGTGGAGCGCATGGTGGGCCCGCTCCTGGAGATCGCCCGGGCGTTCCATCCGCGGCCGGTGGTGTACCGGACGACGGACTTCCGCACCAACGAGTTCCGGGGACTGGAGGGCGGCGCGGAGTACGAGCCCGGCGAGGCCAACCCGATGATCGGCTTTCGCGGCTGCTACCGCTACCTGCGCGAGCCGGAGGTGTTCCGGCTGGAATTGGAGGCGCTCGCGCGGGTGCGGGAGCAGTCCCCCAACCTGCACGTGATGATTCCCTTCGTGCGCACGCTCTGGGAGCTGGAGGCGTGTCTGGAATTGATGGACACCAGCCCCCTGGGGCGGCAGCGCGGGCTGGAGCGCTGGGTGATGGCGGAGGTGCCCTCGGTGGTGTACCGCATCCCCGAGTACGCGCGGCTGGGCGTGACGGGAGTCTCGATCGGCTCCAACGATTTGACCCAGCTCATGCTCGGGGTGGACCGGGACTCGGAGACGTGCGCGGAGCTGTTCGACGAGTCGGACGCGGCGGTGCTGGATGCCATTGTCCGCATCATCCGCTCCAGCCGGGAAGCGGGGGTGACGTGCTCGCTGTGCGGCCAGGCCCCCTCGAACCGGCCCGAGTTCGCCGAGCACCTGGTGCGGGCGGGAATCACCTCCATCTCGGTGGACCCCGGCGCGGTGGGAGATGCGCGGCGGGTGGTGGCCGCCGCCGAACGCCGGCTGCTGTTGGAGGCAGCCCGAGGCACTCCTTCGTGACATGAAGATCTCCCGGAACATGAGCGCGGGCCCCCTGGCCGTGTCGGCGGGAGGGCTGCTGGTGGGTGGCATCGCCTGGCTGTTCGGGAACGCGCGAGTGGCGGACCTCGCCTGGGCGGTGGGCACCGTGCCCGTGCTGGTCGTCGTGGCGGGCTCCATCGTGACCGCCCTGCGCCAGGGAAACATGGGCGTGGACATCATCGCCCTGCTGTCCATGGCGGGCTCCCTGGCGCTCGGCCAGTTCCTCGCGGGCATCATCATCGCCCTCATGTTCTCCACGGGACGGGCCCTGGAGGATCATGCCCGGGCCCGTGCGCGACGCGAGCTGTCGGCGCTGCTCGGCCGGGCACCCAAGGTGGCCACCCGCTACGAGGACGGTGGGCTCGAGCAGGTGTCAGTGGAGTCGCTGCGGCCCGGGGATCGCCTGCTCATCAAGGGGGGCGAGGTGATTCCGGTGGATGGGCTCGTGCTGTCCGCCGAGGCGGTGCTGGACGAATCGGCCCTCACGGGCGAGTCGCTCCCCGTGTCGCACGAGACGGGCGAGCGCGTGCGCAGTGGCCCCGTCAATGCTGGCTCGCCCTTCGAACTGCGCGTGCTCACCACCGCGGCCGAGAGCACCTACGCGGGAGTGGTGCGGCTGGTGCAATCCGCCCAGGCCTCCAAGGCCCCCTTCGTGCGCATGGCGGACCGCTACGCGCTGCTCTTCGTCCCCTTCACCCTCGCCCTGGCCGCCCTGGCCTGGGTGCTGTCGGGCGACCCGGTGCGCGCCCTCTCCGTGCTGGTGGTGGCCACGCCCTGCCCCCTCCTGCTCGCCGTGCCGGTGGCCATCGTCTCCGGCATCTCCCGGGCCGCCCGACGCGGTGTGCTCATCAAGGATGGGACCGCCCTGGAGACGCTCGCCCGTGCCCATGTCCTGCTGTTCGACAAGACCGGCACCCTCACCACCGGGCAGGCCCGGCTCACGGCCATCGAGATCACGGGCGACACGGATCCCGCGGAGCTGCTGCGGCTGAGCGCCTCCCTCGAGCAGGTGTCCCAGCACGTCATGGCCAGCACCATCGTCTCCGCCGCGCGCGAGCGAGGCCTGTCCCTGTCGCTACCCACCGACTCCTCGGAGGCTCCGGGCGCCGGGATGAGCGGCGTGGTGGAGGGCCGCCGGCTGAAGCTCGGCCTGCATGACTTCGTGGAGGGCCCGGGTCCTCCCTCCCCCTGGGCCCGCACGGTGCTGCGGCGCATGGGCTACGAGGGGTGCTCGGGCGTCTTCGTCTCCATCGACGGCCGGCTGGCCGGAGCGCTGCTGCTCGCGGATGAGATCCGCCCCGAGACCCCCCGGGCACTGCGCCTGTTGCGCGAGGCTGGGGTGGACCGGTTCGTCATGGTGAGCGGGGACCGGGCGGACGTGGTCGAGAGCATCGCCGCGGCACTGGGTGTGGATGGGGTGCTCGCCGAGCGCAGTCCCCAGGACAAGGTGCGCGCCGTGCTCACCGAGCGCTCCGCGGGTGTCACCCTCATGGTGGGTGATGGCATCAACGACGCGCCCGCGCTGGCGGCCGCCGACGTGGGCGTGGCCATGGGCGCGCGCGGCTCCGGAGCCTCCTCCGAGGCCGCGGACGTGGTGGTGCTGGTGGACCGGTTGGATCGGCTCGTGGAGGCGCTGCTCGTGGCCCGGCGCGCACGCGCCATCGCGTTGCAGAGCATGCTGATGGGCATGGGCCTGTCCCTGGTGGCCATGGGCTTCGCGGCCGTCGGCATGCTGGGCCCGGTGGCGGGGGCGCTCCTGCAGGAGGGCATCGACGTGGCGTCCATCCTCAACGCCCTGCGGGCATTGGGTGGGGGCGGTCCGCGTCCGGTGCACCACGCGCTCCCGGCCGAGACGGTGCGCCAGCTACGGGCCGAGCACCAGGAGCTGCGCCCCGTGCTCGATCGCATCCAGGCCCTGGCGGATCGGCTGGATGCGCTCGAGCCGCGGCGGCAGCGCTCCGAGCTGCTGGCGCTCGAGGGGTTGCTGTGCAGCCGGTTGCTGCCCCACGAGCGCCGCGATGACACCGAGCTCTATCCCACCCTGGCCCCGCTGTTGGGGGGAGAGGATCCGCTGGGCAGCATGAGCCGCACCCACCGGGAGATCGCCCACCTCGGGCGGCTCTACCAGCGGCGGGTATCGGACCTGCCCGAGGAGGGGCCGGATCCCGCCGAGCGACGGGAGTTGCGCCGGCTCCTCTATGGGCTGGGCGCCATCCTCCAGCTCCACTTCGCCCAGGAGGAGGAACTCTTCCAGACCGTCTCCTGAGCGCTCCGGCATGGCTACCTTCAGGGGCGAGGCCCCCGGACGTGGCCATCTCGAGGGCCAGGAGGAAGACCATGGCGTCGGCGCTCCTCATGGATCTCTATGAGTTGACCATGGTGGATGCCTACCTCTCGGAGGGGCTCCAAGACGAGGCGGCCTTCAGCCTCTTCGTCCGCCGGCTGCCCGCGCGCCGCAACTACCTGCTCGCCTGCGGACTGGAGCAGGCCCTCACGTACCTGGAGACACTCCGCTTCTCTCCGGAGGAGCTCGCCTGGCTGGAGTCACTGGGGCGCTTCTCCCGGCGGCTGCTGGACTGGCTGGAGCACTTCCACTTCACCGGCGACGTGCACGCGGTGCCCGAGGGAACACCCCTCTTCGCCGAGGAGCCCCTGCTGGAGGTCATCGCCCCGTTGCCCGAGGCGCAGCTCGTGGAGACGGCCCTCATCAACCAGGTGCACCTGCAAACGCTGGCGGCGTCCAAGGCGGCCCGGGTGGTGGAGGCGGCGGGGGGACGGCCCGTGGTGGATTTCGGGGTGCGGCGCATGCACGGAGAAGACGCGGGCCTCGAGGTGGCGCGTGCCGCCCATGTCGCCGGAGTGGGCGCCACGTCCAACCTGCTGGCCGGCCAGCGCCATGGCATTCCGGTGGCGGGCACCATGGCGCACAGCTACGTCCAGGCGCACGACGACGAGCTGGCCGCCTTCCGCGCCTACGTCCGCCGCTTCCCGGAGACGACGCTCCTGGTGGACACGTACGACACGCTGGAGGGCGTGCGGAAGGTGGTGCGGCTGGCTCGGGAGCTCGGCCCGGACTTCCAGGTGCGCGCGGTGCGATTGGACTCGGGAGACCTGGTGGCCCTGTCACACGCGGCGCGCTGCCTGCTGGATACCGCGGGGCTGGCGCACGTCCAGATCTTCGCGAGCGGCGGGTTGGACGAGGACGAGGTGGCGCGGCTGCTCGCGCACCACGCGCCCATCGACGCCTTCGGCGTGGGCACGGCGATGGGCGTCTCCGCGGACGCGCCCGCGCTGGACATGGCCTACAAGCTGGTGGAGTACGCGGGCCACGGGCGGCTCAAGCTGTCGACGGGCAAGGTGCTGCTGCCCGGGCGCAAGCAGGTGTTCCGCGAGGAGGAGGACGGCGTGGCCCGGCGGGACGTGCTCGCCCGTCACGGCGAGGCGCTGCCGGGCCGGCCGCTGCTGCGGCGGGTGATGCACGCGGGCCGGCGGCTGTCGGATGCCTCGCCCCCGCTCGCGACCATCCGGGCGCACGCTCGGGAGGAGTTGGGACGCCTGCCCCGGGAGGTGCGGCGGCTGGAGCCCGCGCGGCCTGCCTATCCGGTGGACGTGAGCACCGAACTGGGCGCGGCGCGACGGCAGGTGATCGCGGAGCTCCATGAGGCGTCACACGCTCCCTGACGTGGCACTTCCTCGACGGAGAGTCGGGGAAGTGCTTCCAGGTGCGCTCATCACGGCTTGGGTGCTGGGGTCTGCTGGTCGGGTGACTGCTGCTCTCCCGCCATGCAGTTCTCCATCCTCCGCGCCATCTGCTGGACCTGCTCCACCTGGTTGGGGTCCTTCGCCGTGAGCCGCACGACGGCACCGTCGGACGTCTGCTCGACCGAGACGTTGGCGATTTCGCTCATCACACAGTTCATGGGTCCCCGTTCCATCCCCGCTCCTCCCTGCCCCCCACCCTGGCCGGGCCATTGACCTCCACCCTGTCCGGGCCACTGACCCCCACCCTGACCCCCACCCTGGCCGGGCCATTGACCCCCACCCTGACCCCCACCCTGGCCGGGCCATTGACCCCCACCCTGTCCGGGCCCCTGACCCCCACCCTGGCCGGGCCATTGACCCCCACCCTGGCCGGGCCCCTGACCCCCACCCGGGGGACAGGGACAGCACCCGGAGGGGGGCTGGGGGGGCGTGTCCTGCAGGGCAAGGGCGGATGACCCCAGGAAGAGGGATGTGGCGAGCAGTGCTCCATATCGGGCCTTCATGATGGTGCCTCCATTCGTGGCGAGTGAGGCCTCTCACTCGCGCAAAGATAGAGCCCGGCGGAAATGAGCGGCTCGCCACGCCTCCCGGCCAGGAGGGAGGAATCCCGGGCGCTGTCTGCCCGCAAGCGCACTTCCCATCACCGCCAGAAGGCAGGCGAGCCCGTGCGCCAGTTGCCCGTGGCTGGATGGATCCCCAATGACGAGGGAGAGGGCTCTCCGTGCACATCCGAAAAGCCATCTCCACGGTTCGCGATCCAGCGCTCTCGCTGTGGCAATCCTGTCTTCACCGGGTGCTCGCACGCAGGAGCGGCGGACCCGCGTCAGGGGCGGGACTGGATGTCTCCACGGCGCATCCGGTGATGGAGGACGCGACCGCCGCCGCGATGGAGCACGCGGGCTGCCATGACCGGGAGGGTCCGCCGACCCTGCTCCAGCGGGCGAGTGTCTGCGGGCGGCTCGCCGCGCGGTGGGCTCTCGCGCGTTTCCATGGAGACCGGGAGGAAGCCCAGCGGCTGGAGAGCGAGGTGCGCTTCGCCTCGTGTGATCCGCTCTGGCTGGAGTCGGTGGTGGAGTACGAGCGCGCGCTTCTGCTCCATCGCCAGCCTTTCTACCGGCGCCACGACTCACTCACGGACTTCATCCTGCCAGACCTGCCGGATGAGGCGACGGTGGCCGTCATCGCGGACTGGGGCACCGGCATGCCAGACGCGCAGGCCCTGTTGGAGCAGGTGGCCCGCTTCTCTCCGGACGCCGTCATCCACCTCGGGGACATCTACTACTCGGGAACTCCGCACGAGGTGCGCGCCCACTTCCTCGATGTCTTCACGCGCGTCTTCGGCTCGCGCTGGCCCCGGGTGCTGTCGCTGTCCGGCAACCATGACCGCTACTCGGGCGGCGAGGGCTACCGGCAACTCCTGGAGGCGCTCGGCCAGCCAGCCAGCTACTTCTGTCTGCGCAACCGCTCCTGGCAATTGATGGGCATGGACACCGGGCTGCATGACTTCAACCCGCGTGCCCTCGCGGACACGATGACGTGGCTCGAGGACTCGGAGGTGGCCTGGGTACTGGACAAGTTCCAGCACGCCGGGGGTCGGCGCTCCGTGCTGTTCTCGCATCACCCGCTCTTCTCGCTGGCGAGCGTGGGCCATGACTCCACGCGCCGGCCACTCGCCATCAACCCGCACCTGGGCGAGCCGCTGGCGAGCGTGCTCGGGGACGTGGCGCTCTGGCTCTGGGGACATGAGCACAACCTCCATGTCTACGAGCCCTACGCGGGCTTGACGCGAGGCCGGTGCATCGGCGCGGGCGCGGTGCCCACGCTGCGCCACGAGCAGTGGAACCACCCCGTGCCCGGCCTCCTCCCCGCTCCGGGAGAGAGCGGGCTGCCCCGGACGTTGCCCGGCGTGCGGCTCGGCAACGATGGCCTCTTCGACTGCCACGCCTATACCATCCTCAGGCTCGAGGGGCCCCGGCTCACCGCGCGCTACTACCAGATGGAGAACCGGCTGCTCGTCCCCGGCCGCGTGCCAGCGCCGGGCCCGCCGCTTCACGAGGAGACGATGACCTGAGGGTCGGGCTCAGGGCAGGAAGTACCCGTCCGAGAGCGTCCCGAGGAAGGCGACGAGGGCGTCCTCCTCCTCCGAGGTGAGGCCGAGGTTGCCCATCTCCTGCGTGTTGACGTTCAGCCCGACCTCGGGTGGGGGCCAGCAGTCGACGCCAGGGGTGCCGGGGTTCTCCGGCAGGCAGACGGGGAGCACATCGCGCGTGTTGTAGAAGTGGACGATGGACTTCAGGCTCTTGAAGTAGCCGTTGTGCGCGTAGGCCTTCACGAAGTCGGGCCGGGGCCGCTTGTCCACGTTGCGCAAGGTGGGCACCTTCTGCCGCCCGAGGTTGCCTCGCGCGTACTGCCGCCACTCCGGGCGCGTCACCAGGAAGTCCGCCACTCCGTAGTCTGTCCATGCCCGGCCCAACGGGTTGAACTCGAACTGCCCGTACCAGGGATTGAGCGGGTTTCGTGGCACGCCCAGGTTGTCATAGGTGTAGTCGGTGAAGAGGGGAGGCTCCCCGTTGGGGCCGGGCTGACTCGTGTGGCAGTTGGAGCACTTCGCCTTGTCCTCGAAGAGCCGCAGGCCCTGCTTCTCCTGGTCCGTCAGCGTGGCGTGCCCGGCCCGGTACGCGTCGAACTTGGAGGTGAAGGCACTCACTTCCCTCGAGCCCTCGTAGGCGGCGATGGCCAGGGCGATGCTGTCGTAGGCCTTGTCCACCTGGGAGGGGGCGCAGATGTCCGCTCCGTAGACGGAGCGGAAGAGATTGCCATGGGAGCCGGCACACACCTTGGCCACCACGGCCGCGGCACTCGGGTTGTTCTGCTCCACGGGATTGAGGAAGGGCCCCTGGGCCTGATCCGCCGCGGGGTTGCCCAGCTTCTCACCCGTGGCGCGGCCGTCCCAGAAGTTGCCTCCCTCGAAGGTGCCCTGCTGCGCGTCCACGAGGTGGAAGATGGGGGAGGGCGTGGCGTACGCGGAGGAAGGCGCCTTGCGGTTGCCGAACCGCCCTGGCACCGCGCCTTCGTAGATGGAGCCGAGCTTGTTGAGCAGCTCGTTCGGCCCCGTCCAGCCCACCTCGGGCCCGTGGCAGACGGCGCAGGATTGTCCGCGCGGCTCGGACAGGTTGGTGTCGAAGAAGAGTTTTCCGCCGAGCAACTCCGTGGGCGTGAGCTGCGTCACGGGTGTTGGCATTTCGGGGGGAGGCTTGTCCGTGGAGGGTTGGCAATTGCCGATCATCAATCCGGCGAGCAGGGAGAGTCGAATCATTGACATGGCATGACCTCTCGAGAATGCGTTAGGATGGAACCCTCCGCCCGCTCGCTCCACTACCCTCGGGGCTCATGCTTCCTGCCCTCGGAGCGTAGGGGAGAATCGGCAAGTGCACAGGTCATCGCGGCGACCGCATCCTCCACGATGCTCGTGTGCCACCGCGGGGGGCTCCACGCTCGTGGCGTCTGGGTTCATGAATACCTTTTCGCGCGAATCGCCATACACCCCTGGCGGAAAGGTCTGAATGCTCATGTCCAATCTTCAGGTACGTGATGTTTCGGCGGCGGCCTTCGCGGTCCTCACCGAGCGGGAGCTCGCCGACATCCGGCGCAACGAAGGCGCGCGCGTCATCCAGCATGGCCGTCATTACTGGGAGCAGACCGGCGCACCCGGGTTCTTCCAGCCCGTGCATCTGCTGGCACGCCTGAATCCCGAGGAGGCAACCAGGCCCACGCCGTGGAGCTGGGGCTATCGCGCCACGTTGGCGCCGAACGCCGCCAGCGCCGCGAATGGCTCCGTCCCCGTCCTGCGGCTGCCGGACCTGGCGAATTACGAAGTCAACAGCCTCTCGGCGAACCGGAGGAACAAGCTCAGGAAATGCCAGAGGCTCGTCAGGATCGTTCAGTTGACCGGCCCCGAGCTCCTGGAGGAGCAGGGTCATGCGCTGATCCTCGATGCGCTCTCACGAACCCAGCACAAGAAACCTCCCTCGCGTGAGCAATATCTCGAGCAGGTGAAGAAATACTTCCGAGGCAACCACTGGTGCGTCCTCGCGGGCATCATCGAGGGCAAGCTGGGCGGGTACCTGGATGGCTATGTGGTGGATGGTGTCGCGTATGGGGCCAACGCGTACTACGCCACGTGGGCGCTGCCGACCAACATCTCCACCGGGTTGGTCTTCGAGTTCGCGCAGCTCTGCCGCAGGCTCGAGTGCGTGCATACGTTCACGGGGGGCCTTCATTCACGCGAGGTCCCCCAGTTGAGCCAGTTCAAGGATGACATGGGATTCGTCGTGGACCCACTCCCCATCAAATGGGAGATGAGCCCGCTCGCGCGGACGTTCATCCGCATGCACCGTCCCCATGCGTACTACCGGCTGACGGGGACGGAGTGAAATCCTTCCACGTCCGCGACAGCACCCTGCCCGTGTGGCCAAGGTGGATGTCCTGTGGGGAATGAGCGAGGCCGCGAGCGTTGGTCGGAGGACGTGCCGGACGGGGGCTCCGGTTCCCGGGACTCCATGGCGGGTGCATAGCTTGGCGAGCCATGTCCCCGTGTCCTCCGCTCCTGGAGTCCGTATGCCTGACGTCGCTCCGCCCGAAGCCGTGAAGGAGCGCTTCCTCCTGTCCCTGGAGGCATTCGACGCCCTGCTGGCGGCGCTGCGGAGCGATGGCTGGCGACTGATGGGTCCCACCGTGAGGGATGGCGCCATCGACCATGCGGAGATCCGGGGGCGGGAGGAACTGCCCCGGGGCATGACGGAGGTGCAGGTGGCGGGCGCCTACCGGCTGGCCCGGCGCGAGGATGGGGCGTTCTTCGGCTACGCGGTGGGCCCCAGGTCCTGGAAGCACCTGCTCTTCCTCCCCAAGACACGGCTGTTCCGCGCGCACCGCCAGGAGGAGGGGTTCCAGGTGGAGCCGGAGCCCACCGAGCCTCCGCCCCGGCTGGCCCTCATCGGGGCGCGCTCGTGTGATCTGCACGCCATCGCCGTCCAGGACCGCACCTTCCTGGAGGGCCCCTACGAGGACCCCGACTACGCGGCGCGCCGCGAGCGGCTCTTCGTGGTGGCGGTGAACTGCGGACAGGCCGGAGGCACCTGCTTCTGTGTGTCGATGCGGACCGGTCCGCGCGCCACCTTCGGCTTCGACGTGGCCCTCACCGAGCTGCTCGAGGGCGGACACCGCTTCCTCGCGGAGCCGGGCAGCGAGCGCGGCGCGGCGTTGCTGGCACGCGTGGGCGCCACTCCCGCCCGGGAGCCGGACACCCGGGCCGCCGACGCGGTGGTGGAGCGCACCGCCCAGAGCATGGGTCGCGTCATGGACACCACGGACATCAAGGGGCTGCTCTACCGCAACCAGGAGCACCCGCGCTGGGACAACGTCTCCGAGCGCTGCCTGGGATGCACCAACTGCACCCTGGTGTGCCCCACCTGCTTCTGCGCCACGGTGGAGGACACGACGGATCTGCTCGGGGGCGTGGCCGAGCGCTGGCGGCGCTGGGACTCGTGCTTCACCCTGGACCACTCCTATCTGCACGGGGGCAGCGTCCGTCACGCCCTGCGCTCGCGCTACCGGCAGTGGCTCACCCACAAGGTGGCGAGCTGGTGGGATCAGTTCGGCACCTCGGGGTGCATCGGCTGCGGACGCTGCATCACCTGGTGCCCGGTGGGCATCGACATCACCGAGGAGGTGGCCGCCCTTCGCGCCACCGAGGGTGCCCGGCCAGGCGCATGAGCGAGGACGACCCCATGGCCCTGGCCCTCGCACCCCTCGAGGAACACCCCTTCCTGCGCGGCCTCTCCCCCGCGCAGGTGAAGGCCATTGCCTGCGAGGTGCGCGAGGAGTCCTTCCCCGCGGGTGCCCTGCTGCTGCGCGAGGGAGACGAGGCACGCACGCTCTTCTTGTTGCGCACCGGCCGCGTGTCGCTGGAGCTGAACATCCCCGGCCAGGGGCCCCGCCAGCTCGAGTCGCTGAAGGGGGGCGACATCCTCGGCCTGTCCTGGCTCTTTCCGCCCTACCGCTGGCACCTGGACGCGCGGGCCGTGGAGCCCGTGGAGGTCTTCGCCCTCGACGCCGCGTGCCTGCGCGGCCCCAGCCCCGAGCATCCCGTGCTGGAGCCGGCCCTGGCCATGCGCCTGGTGCGCCAGCTCTACGAGCGTCTGGAGCGCGTCCGCATGCAGCGGTTGGACCTCTACAAGGGGGGCGCATGAGCACCGGCGCCCTCTCCACGGCCCAACCGATGGCGCCGGTGCCCCTGCGCGTGCGAAGCCTGCGCCGCGAATCGGCCGATACGTTCACGGTCTCGCTGGACGTGTCCGGGCGTCCCGGAGGTTTTCCCTTCCAGCCGGGCCAGTTCAACATGCTGTATGCCCTGGGCGTGGGGGAGGTGCCCATCTCCATCAGCGGAGACCCGGGGCGCCCGGGCGAGCTGCTCCACACCATCCGTGTCGTGGGCTCCGTCACCGAGGCGCTGCGCCGCGTGGGCCGGGGCGGGTGGATGGGCGTGCGCGGCCCCTATGGTCGGCCATGGCCCCTGGAGGAGGCCCGGGGCCTGGACGTGGTGGTGGTGGCCGGAGGGCTCGGACTGGCTCCGCTGCGCTCCGTCATCCTCCACCTGCTGCGCCACCGCGAGGCGTACGGCCGGGTGTCACTGCTGGTGGGAGCCCGCTCGCCGGAAGGACTGCTGTACCGCCGCGAGCTGGCACGCTGGGGGAAGGACCCCCGGTTGAAGGTGCTCATCACCGTGGACCAGGCGGGCCCCGAGTGGAAGGAACACGTGGGCGTGGTGCCCGCGCTGCTGCGGGACATGGCGTTGGACGCCTCGCGCACCGTGGCCCTCATGTGCGGGCCCGAGGTGATGATGCGCTTCACCGTGCGCGAGCTGGAGCGCCTGGGCGTGCCCGACACGCGCATCCACCTCTCGCTGGAGCGCAACATGAAGTGCGCCGTGGGCTTCTGCGGCCACTGCCAGCTCGTCCCGTTCTTCGTGTGCAAGGACGGACCGGTGCTTCCCTACGACCGGCTCCGCCCCTTCCTGCACGTCCGCGAGGTGTGACGATGGCCCGCCGGAAGAAGCCCTCGCTCGCCGTGTGGAAGTTCGCCTCGTGCGACGGGTGCCAGCTCACCGTGCTGGACCTGGAGGACGAGCTGCTCGCGCTCGCGGATGCCGTGCGCATCGCATATTTCGCCGAGGCCACCAGCACGGCGCTGAAGGGGCCCTATGACTTGTCACTCGTGGATGGCTCCATCACCACCCCCGCGGACGCCGTGCGCATCCGCGAGGTGCGGCGCGCCTCCCGCTATCTGGTGAGCATCGGCGCGTGCGCCACGGCGGGTGGCATCCAGGCGCTGCGCAACTTCCGCGACGTGCGCGAGTTCCTCTCCACCGTCTACGCGAAGCCCGAGTACATCGAGACGCTCGCCACCTCCACCGCCATCGCGGACCACGTCCCGGTGGACTTCGAGCTGCGGGGCTGCCCCATCGACAAGTGGCAGTTGCTGGAGGTGCTCAACGCCTTCCTGAACGGGCGACGGCCCAACATCCCCGCCCACAGCGTGTGCGTGGAGTGCAAGCTGCGCGGCAACGTCTGTGTGATGGTGACGGGCACGCCCTGCCTGGGGCCGGTGACGCACGCCGGCTGTGGCGCGCTCTGCCCCACGTACCACCGCGGCTGCTACGGCTGCTTCGGGCCGATGGAGGCCCCCAACACGCCCTCGCTGGCCCGGGCCTTCCAGGCCGCCGGGCGGTCGGAGACGGAGCTCGTGCGCTCCTTCCGCAACTTCAACGCCAATGCCCCCGCGTTCCGTGAGGAGAGCGAGCGCCATGAAGAAGAATGAGCCGCGCACCCTCGAGGTGGACTACCTCACGCGCGTGGAGGGCGAGGCCTCTCTCACCGTGCGCCTGGAGGGCGACCGCGCCACGGACGTGCGCCTGGCCATCTTCGAGCCGCCCCGCTTCTTCGAGGCCCTGCTGCGGGGGCGCTCGTACCTGGAGGCGCCCGACATCACCTCGCGCATCTGCGGCATCTGCCCGGTGGCGTACCTGACGAGCGCCTGTCTCGCCATGGAGGACGCGTTGGGCGTGACGGTGGAGGGGCCGCTGCGCGCGCTGCGCCGCCTCCTCTATTGTGGCGAGTGGATCGAGAGCCACGGGCTGCATGTCTTCCTGCTGCACGCGCCGGACTTCCTCGGCTACCCGGACGCGCTCTCCATGGCGAAGCAGCATGGGGAGTGGGTCCAGCGGGGCCTGCGCATCAAGAAGGCGGGCAACTCGCTCGTTGCCCTCATGGGCGGCAGGGCCATCCATCCCATCAACGTGCGCGTGGGGGGGTTCTACCGGGCCCCCACCCGGGCCGAGCTGGAGTCGCTCCTGCCCGAGCTGCGCTGGGGGCACGACGCCACCGGGGAGTCGTTGGAGTGGATGGCCCGCTTCCCCTTCCCGGAGCTCGAGCGCGACTACGAGTTCGTCTCGCTGCGCCACCCGGACGAGTACCCCATCGCCGGAGGGCGGGTGGTGTCCTCAGAGGGGCTGGACATCGACGTGCGCGACTGGGACGCGCACTTCGTGGAGGAGCAGGTGCCATACACGAACGCGCTGCACGCGCGGCGCGTGGGACGGGGTGCCTACCTGTGCGGCCCGCTGGCCCGCTTCAACCTCAACTTCGACCGGCTGCATCCCTCGGTGCGGGAGGCCGCGCGCCGGGCCGGGCTGTCCGTGCCGTGCCGCAATCCCTTCCGCGCGCTGCTCGTGCGGCTGGTGGAGATGCTCCAGGCGTTCACCGAGGCCATCCGCCTCATCGAGGCGTATGAGGCGCCCACCGTGCCCCACGTGGACACGCCGTCCCGGGCGGCCACGGGGTACGGCGCCTCCGAGGCCCCGCGCGGGCTGCTCTACCACCGCTACACGCTCGACGCGGACGGCACCATCCAGGACGCCCGTATCGTCCCGCCCACGTCCCAGAACCAGCGCTCCATCGAGGACGACCTGCGCGTGCTGGCGCCCCAGCTCGCCTCGCGGGCCCACGCGGAAGCCACCCGGCTGGCCGAGCAGGCCATTCGCAACCACGACCCGTGCATCTCCTGCGCGACGCACTTCCTCACCCTGAAGGTGGAGCGGACATGAGCACTCGCGGACGTGTCATCGGGCTCGGCCAGGCGGCGGCCGGAGATGACCAGGTGGGACTGGCCGTCATCGAGCACTTGCGCTCGCTCGGTGCCCCCGAGTGTCTGGAATTGCTCCTGGCCCCGGAGCCGAGCGCGCTGCTCTCCCTGCTGGAGACGCCCGCCCCGGTGGTGCTGGTGGACGCGGTGCTGGCGACGCCCGCCGGCGAGGTGCTCGTGCTGGAGCCGGACGAGCTGGAGCAGCGGGGGCTCTCCACGATGTCGACGCACGGAGTGGGAGTCTCCCAGGCGGTGGCGCTGGCGAGGCTGCTGTCTCCCTCGGGGGTGTCGCCGTCCATCCGCATCGTCGGGGTGAGCATCTCCCGGCCGGAGCGCTTCCAGCGGGGGCTCTCCCCCGAGGTGGCCGCCGCCGTCCCACGCGCCGCCGAGCAGGTCCTTCGTGCCGTCTCCTCTCACGACCCAGGAGCGTTTCCATGCATGAGTCCACGCTAGCCCGGTGGGTGCTCAAGACCGTTCTCCAGCATTCCCTCTCCGAGCGGGCCTCGCGCGTGCGCGTGGTGCGGGGTTGGGTGGCGGAGACCGAGTCCCTCTCCGCCGAGAGCCTGTCCTTCCACTTCGCCGCCCACGCCCGGGGCACGAGCGCGGAGGGTGCCCGGCTTCAGTTGGAGCTCATCCACGTGGAGGCACGCTGCCGGGCCTGTGACCGCACCTATGCCCCCGAGCACCACCTCCTGCTGTGCCCGGGGTGTGGGAGCACCGACGGGGAGCTGCTCGGGCGCACGGGGCTCGCCGTCACGGCCATCGAGGTGGAGTAGGGGATGGTGCGGCGAGCCATCACCGTGCACGGTGTGGTGCAGGGCGTGGGCTTCCGGCCCTTCGTCCATGCCGCCGCCATGGCTCGGGGACTGGCCGGCTGGGTGCGCAACCGCGCCGATGGCGTCCGCATCGAGGTGGAGGGGCCGGAGCCCGCGGTGGAGGACTTCGTGAAGGCCCTCTCGCGCGAGGCCCCTCCCGCGGCCCGCCTCACCCACGTCCTGGTCTCCGAGGTGCACCCCCGGCACGAGCGCGCCTTCCACATCCTCGCCAGCGATCCGGATGCGCCCCCGCGGCCCACCGTGCCCGCGGACCTGGCCACCTGCCCGGAGTGTCTGGCGGAAGTGGCCTCGCCCGGGCAGCGGCGCTTCCGCTACCCGTTCACCCACTGCACCCGCTGCGGGCCCCGCTGGACGCTCATCGAGTCGCTTCCCTATGACCGGTCGCGCACGTCCATGAAGGGCTTCACCCCCTGCGCGGACTGCGCGGCCGAGTACCGCGACCCCGCGGACCGGCGCTTCCATGCCCAGCCCATCGCCTGCCCCGTGTGTGGGCCGCGTGTGTCGTTGCTCGCGCCGGATGGCTCGCGGCTCGCGCGGGACGAGGCGGCGCTGCGGGGAGCGGTGGAGACGGTGCGCGAGGGCCGGGTGCTCGCCCTGCGGGGGATGGGAGGTTTCCACCTCCTGGTGGATGCCACGAGCCCCGAGGCCGTGACGCTGCTGCGCGAGCGCAAGCGCCGCCCGGACAAGCCCTTCGCGGTGATGTTCCCCTCGCTCGAGGTGCTGCGCTCGCACTGCGAGGTGTCCCCGGAGGAAGCCGCGGTGCTCACCTCGCCGGCCGCTCCCATCCTCCTGCTCCACAAGCGCATGCCCGGAGGCGAGGGCGCCATCGCGGAGGCCGTGGCCCCCGGCAATCCATGGCTCGGCGCCTTGCTGCCCTACACGCCTCTGCACGTGTTGTTGCTCGAAGCCGCCGGCCGCCCCCTGGTGTGCACCAGCGGGAACCTCTCCGATGAGCCCCTCTGCATCGCCCCGGGCGAAGCCCTGACGCGGCTGCGCGAGGTGGCCGACCGCTTCCTCGTCCACGACCGGCCCATCGTCCGCCCCGTGGATGACTCCGTGGCGCGCCTGCTGCCCGAGGGGCTCCAGGTGCTGCGGCGCGCGCGGGGGTACGCGCCCCTTCCCCTGCCGCTTCCAGGGGCACCGTGCCTGCTCGGGCTCGGCGGGCAGTTGAAGAGCACCGTGGCCCTGTGCGTGGGCGAGCAGGTGGTGGTGAGCCAGCACCTCGGGGACCTCGGCTCGCCCGAGGGCTCGCGGCTCCTGGAGCGCACCGCCGAGGAGTTGCGGCGACTGCTGGACGCGCGCCCGGTGGCGCTCGCGTGCGACCTCCATCCGGACTACGTCTCCACGCGGCTCGCCGAGCGCCTCTCGGGCGAGTGGGGCGTGCCCCTGGTGCGTGTGCAGCACCACCACGCCCACGTCGCGGCCTGCATGGCCGAGCACGGACTCGTGGGGCCGGTGCTCGGCCTCGCCTGGGATGGGGCCGGGCTCGGGACGGATGGCACGCTCTGGGGGGGCGAGGCCCTCGTCGTCGAGGGGGCGGCCTTCCGCCGTGTGGCGCACCTGCGACCCTTCTCCCTGCCCGGAGGCGAGCGGGCCCTGCGCGAGCCGAGGCGGGCCGCGCTCGGGTTGGTGCACGAGGTGCGAGGCGCCGGGGCCCTCGACTCCCTCCGGGAGTGCTTCACGGCGCGGGAGGGTGAGGTGCTCGTGGCGATGCTCGCCCGCGGGCTCCAGTCACCGAGGACCACCAGCATGGGCCGGCTGTTCGACGCCGTCGCGGCGCTCTCCGGCATCCGCGCGCGGGCGGGCTTCGAGGGACAGGCGGCCATGGCGCTCGAGTACGCCGCGGGGGAAGGGGAGGCGGAGCCCTATCCACTGCCCCTGGGGAACGGAGCCCCCGCGGTGGCGGATTGGGAGCCGCTGCTCGAGGCGTTGCTGGACGAGCGGAAGCGCGGCGTTCCCGCGCCGCTCTTGGCCGCCCGGTTCCATGCCGCGCTGGCGGTGCTCGCCGAGTCCATCGCGGTGCGCGTGGGCCTGCCGCGCGTGGTGCTCTCGGGCGGGTGCTTCCAGAACCCGCGTCTGCTGCGCGACGTCCAGGCGCGACTGCGCGCGCGGGGATTCGAGGTGTTCTGGCCGCGGCACTATCCCCCCAACGATGGCGGACTGTCCCTGGGACAGGTCGCGGTCGCGGCCCGCTGGCTCGAGGAGGCGCACGATGTGTCTCGGAATCCCCGGTGAGGTGCTCTCCGCGGTGGACGGCCCGCTGCGTATGGGCCGGGTGGCCTTCGGCGGCGTCACCAAGGACGTGTGTCTGGCCTATGTCCCCGAGGCCACGCCCGGTGACTTCGTGGTGGTGCACGCCGGCTTCGCCATCAGCCGGGTCGATCCCGAGGGCGCGCGGCGCGTCTTCGCCTACCTGGAGGAGATCGGCGGGACGGACGAAGTGCGAGAGGGGGAGTCGCGATGAGGTACGTGGAAGAGTACCGGGGCGCGGACGAGGCCCGGCGGTATGCGCGGGCGCTCCAGTCGCTGGTGACGCGGCCCTGGACGTTGATGGAGGTGTGTGGCGGACAGACGCACGCCATCGTCCGCTTCGGCATCGATCAGTTGCTTCCGCCGCAAATCACACTGCTGCACGGCCCGGGCTGCCCGGTGTGCGTCACGCCGGTGGAGATGCTGGACAAGGCGCTGGCCATCGCCTCGCGCCCCGGCGTGGTCTTCTGCTCGTTCGGCGACATGCTCCGGGTGCCCGGCTCGGGGAGGGACCTGCTGTCCGTGAAGGCCGCGGGCGGGGACGTGCGCATCGTCTACTCGCCCATGGACGCGCTGGCCCTGGCCGAGCGGCTGCCGGAACGCGAGGTCGTCTTCTTCGCCGTGGGGTTCGAGACCACCGCGCCCGCGTGTGCCATGGCCGTCCACGAGGCGAGGCGGCGCGGGCTGCGCAACTTCTCCCTCCTGGTGGCGCACGTGCTGGTGCCCCCGGCGATGGAGGCCCTGCTCGCGGCCCCTGGCCGGCGGATGGATGGCTTCCTGGCCGCGGGCCACGTGTGCACCATCATGGGCATGGAGGCCTACGAGCCCCTCGCCCGCGCGTACCGCGTGCCCATCGTCGTCACGGGCTTCGAGCCGTTGGACCTGCTGCAGGGCATCCACATGTGCGTGGCACAGCTCGAGTCCGGGCGGGCCACGGTGGAGAACCAGTACGCCCGCGCCGTCCGCGTGGTCGGCAACGAGAGCGCCCAGGCCATGTTGCGCGAGGTGTTCGAGGTGGTGCCGAGGACGTGGCGCGGCATCGGCCCCATCGCGGCGAGCGGCCTGGGACTGCGCGCCGCCTTCGCGGACTGGGACGCCGCGCGCAAGTTCGACGTCGTCTCCGTGGGAGGACGCGAGGACGCCGGGTGCCAGAGCGGCCTCGTGCTCCAGGGCCGGCTCAAGCCCCCCGAGTGCCCCGCGTTCGGTACCCGCTGCACCCCCGACACGCCGCTCGGCGCGACGATGGTGTCGTCCGAGGGGGCGTGCGCCGCCTACTACCGCTACCGGAGGTTCCAGTCCCCATGTCCGCCGACCTCGCCCTGAGCTGCCCCATGCCCCTGGGACGCCACACCACCGTGCAGCTCGCCCACGGTGGGGGAGGGCGCCTCATGCGCCAACTGCTGGAGGACATCTTCCTGGAGGACTTCCGCGCTCCAGCCCTCGCCGAGCGCCATGACAGCGCGGTGGTGCCGCTCGGAGGGCAGCGGCTGGCCTTCACCACGGACTCCTATGTGGTGATGCCCCGCTTCTTCCCGGGCGGAAACATCGGGACGCTCGCGGTCCACGGCACGGTGAACGATCTGGCCATGGCCGGCGCGAAGCCCCTGTACCTGAGCGCGGGCTTCATCCTCGAGGAGGGGCTGGCGTTGGACGAGCTGCGCCGGGTGGTGGCCTCCATGCGCGAGGCCGCGCGGGAGTGTGGCGTGGAGATCGTCACGGGAGACACCAAGGTGGTGGATCGGGGCAAGGCGGACGGGCTCTTCATCAACACCTCGGGCGTGGGCCGGGTCCTCGAGGGCGTGTCCGTCCATCCCCGGCGCGTGACACCTGGAGACGCGGTGCTCGTCTCCGGGGACGTGGGGCGGCACGGCATCGCGGTGCTCTCGGTGCGCGAGGGGCTCGCCTTCGACACGCCGGTGGTGAGCGATTGCGCCTCGCTCGCTCCGCTGGTGGAGGCCCTCTTCGAGGCGGGCGTGGAGGTGCACTGCCTGCGCGATACCACGCGTGGGGGGCTGGCCACCGCGCTCAATGAGATCGCGCTCGACGCCGGGGTGGGGCTCGTGGTGGACGAGCCCGCCGTGCCGGTGGACGCATCCGTGGCGGGAGCCTGTGAGCTGCTGGGGTTGGATCCACTCTATGTGGCCTGCGAGGGCCGCATGGTGGCCTTCGTCCCCGAGCCCCAGGTGGAGCGGGCGCTGGAGGTGCTGGTCCGTCACCCGCTCGGCGCCGGGGCCGCGCGCATCGGCCGCGTCACCGAGGGGCCCGCGGGCATGGTCTCCCTGCGCACGCGGCTCGGTGGACAGCGGCTGCTGGACCTGCTTTCCGGGGAGCAGCTCCCGCGCATCTGTTGATCGCCTGAGCGGGCCCGGCTACGCCGGGACGGTGCGGCGCACGGTTGCCCTTCGCGTCAATGGGGTGATGGCGGCTCGCCGCCCTCCTGCTTCCGTGCCTCGCCGGGCCGCTCGCGCAGCCAGCGCAGCAGGTCGATGTACGAGAGGATCCCCAGCAGCCGCTCCTCCTCATCCACCACCGGAATCGCGCCTATCCGCTCGTCGGTGAAGATCTCCAGCGCCTGGGCGACGGGTGCCCCGGAGCGCAAGGAGAGTGGGTCGGGCGTCATCGCTTCGCCCAGCCGCACATCCAACGCCTCGCGGGCCGCACGGGGCCATTCTCGCGCCCCCCCGCCCAGCCGCTCGCGCAGGTCGCGCTCGGAGAGGATGCCCACCAGCCGCTCGTCTTCATCCACCACCGGCAGGTGCCGCACGTCCGCGTCGATGAGCACCCCGGCCGCCTCCTCCAGTGTCGCATCCGGTCCGAGCGTGTAGGGCTCGTGCGTCATCAGCGTGTCGACGGGCAGCTCCCACGGGTCGCCGGGCGCGGACAGATGCTCGCCCGCCATGGCGGCGAGCAGATCTCCATCGGTCAGGATGCCCACCATGTGCCCGCTCGCATCGACCACTGGGAGCGAGTGGACCTGGGCCTTGCGCATCGCCCGTGCGGCCACGGAAAGGCTCTCGTTCTCGGGGATCTTCTCCACGGGGCAGGACAGCAGATCCCTCACGCGCACCCAGCGCTCCCTGCCGAGCAGGAGCGCTTCCTCGAGGACGTCCATCCTCGTCACCATGCCGACGAGGCGACTGTTCGCGCCGACGACGGGAAGGTGCCGGACATGGCGGAACTTCTTGAGCAGCTCCTCCAGGGGCAGTGCCTCGCTCGCGTGGAGGGTGGAGACCTTCTGGCTCATCACGTCGCGTACACACAGCCGCGACGTCAGGGGCACGCTGGCATGCTCCCCGGGTTTGGGAGTCCCATGGGTGAATTCAGGGGTGGACTCTGGCCGAGCCGTACCGGGCCCGGGCGGTTCCGGATGATTGGATGCCATGGTGCCCTCCTGCGGCGGTGAGCCGCTGACCTCTCCCTTGAAGTTCAGGATGCTGGAGGCGTGGAGCAATCCGCTCTCGTCCCTTCCTCCGCCGGACGCTCGGGACGACGAGGGACTTCCGGGCTACTCCCCGGACCGGGGTCTCGCCCCCGAGGCGATCGCCGGCGCGTCGCCCCAGGCGCTCCTCGAGCCACTCCGAGGCTGACCCGGTGGCCACCAGCCGCGCGCCATGCTCGGACGCCAGCGCATCGAGCAGCAGCGTCCCCGCCTCTCCGCGGAATCCGTTGTCGTTTGCACCAAGAGGATGAGCGGAGCCACGGCCGCCCGTTTGAATTCATTTTCTTGGGCGGGGCCCGGGGTTGCGGTGAGACAGGCAGTGCGCTAATGCTCTAACCGTGCTGCGCCTGCTCCTGGTCATCGCGATGGTGAATGGCCTGGTGCCTTCCTTCGGGGAGGCGCTCGAGGCAGTCGTTCACTATGTCGCCTCCGGCCACGTGGCGCACTTCGAGTCGGGTGAGACCGACTTGAATACGGGCAAGGAGCATGGCTGCGGCCCCACGGACCACCATTGCCGGTGCTGTGCGAGCCAATCGGTCATTCCCGTCGTGGTGCACCGTTGGGTGCTCGTGGACGTGGTGGAATCGCCACGAACTCCCTTCGTCCACGAGAAGGTCGCCGAGGGGATGCGTGCTCGCCTCCTACGGCCTCCCATATCCGCCTAGCGGCTGGCGTTCCTCCGTGAGTGCCCCTTTCGGGGCATGAACATGCGCTCCGCGCGGTCTGTCGAAGGCTCGTGTCTGTCATTCGCCCGGGTGGCTGAGGCCCCAGGGCGGACGATTCGATGCGGCCTGAGAGTCGCGCCGAGCAGGACGCGAGGAGTCCGGCCGAACATCGCTCGCGGGTAGCCATCCCCACGTCCGCGGGTGCCCCCACGATCTCTGGCGGTGAACCGGAGCTTGGTCATGCCCCGGAGCCCAGGCGGTGTGTCCGCCTCGGGACTCCCAGGGCCATTGCCAGCCCGGCACCGCCTTGGACCAGGCCTCCCTTCCTTCCGTTGGTGAGTCACGTGCTCGCACGCCTTCGCATCACATGCCTGCTGTTATTCGTGGCGGCTCCCGCCCTCGCGGCCCGCTCGCTGACCCTGGACGAGTCGGTTGCCCTCGCGCTCGAGCGCAGCCCCCGTCTCGTTTCCGCCCGGGCCGACGCCGCCGCGGCCCGGGCCCGGCTGCGAGGTGCCTCCCTGCTCTCGCAGGCGAACCCGGAACTCCAAGGCTCCGTGGGCCCCCGATTGAAGGACACGGGCGGCAACAGCATCGACGTGGGGGTGGGGTTGAGTCAGCGGCTCGAGGTCTTCGGTCAGCGCGGCGCGCGCAAGGAGTCCGCCGAGGCACAGCTCACCGCGAGCGACGCGCGGCTCGAGGCGCTGCGGGTGCAACTCGCCTCCGAGGTGCGGGAGGCCTTCGCCAGGGCGCTGGCGGCCGAACAGCTGGCGCTCCTGGCCGGTGAGGGACGCTCCCTCGCGGAACAATCCCTGAAGGCCGCGGGGGAGCGCCGGGCGGCGGGTGCCGCCTCCCTCATCGAGGTGAATACCGCGCGCGTGGAGTTGGGGAGGGCCGCCCGAGAGGTGGCGCTCGTGGCACAGCGGCGGATCGTGGCACTGGCGGAGTTCCGTCTGCTGCTGGGCCTGGAGCCTTCCGAGGAGCTGGTGCTCCAGGGCGGCTTGCGGCCGGGTTCCCCCGCGCCCCTGCCCCTCGACGCGCTCGTGGAGCGGGCCCTCGCGCGACGGGCCGACGTGAAAGCGGCGCGCTCCGAATTGGAAGCGGCGCGCGCGGAGGCGACGCTCGCCGCGCGCGAGGCGCTGCCCACCCCCCGGCTCGGGGCCAGCTACAGCCGCGAGGAAGGCGCGAACATCATCCAGGGCACGCTCGGCATCGAGCTGCCCTTCTTCAACCGCAACCAGGCGGCCCGCGGTGTCGGTGCCGCGCGGGTGGCCCAGGCCGAGGCGTCACTCGAGGCCACGGAGCGGCTCGTGCGCTCGGAAGTCGGGCTCGCCCTGGAGCGCCACCGGGTGGCGAGCGCCGCGGCCGAGGTGTTCAACGAGGAGGTGCTGGCGGCACTCCAGCAGAACCTCGAGCTGGTCAACGAGGCGTACCGGTCCGGCAAGGTGGACTTCCTCCAGCTTCTCCTCATCCGACGAGACGCCCTCGACGCGCGGCGCGGCTACATCGAAACGCTCGAGGAGCTCGCCAACGCGGATGCACAACTCAAGCGGGCAGTCGGGAGCATCCAATGAATTTGAATTCTCGTACGTTGTTGTCTCTCGCGCTGTCATCCACCCTGCTGCTCGCCTGTCGCGGCAAGGGAGGCGCGCAATCCGACGCCCGGGAAGACGCGGCCGCCCAGGCCCACGGTGATGCGGACCAGG
Organism: Cystobacter fuscus; assembly: GCF_002305875.1. NCBI lineage: Bacteria > Pseudomonadati > Myxococcota > Myxococcia > Myxococcales > Archangiaceae > Cystobacter > Cystobacter fuscus. Next base: position 720,682 of record NZ_CP022098.1, read on the forward strand.
GAGGGGAAGGGAAGGCCCACGGCGCAGGCGGTGCGCATGAGGAGGTCATCCAGCTCACTCCCGAAGCGGTGCGCTCGGCGCAGTTGAAGACGGAGACGGTGCAGCGCAAGGCGCTCGCCGTGGGGCTCGCCGTCCCAGGGCGCGTGGCCTTCACCCAGATGGGGGTGGCCCGGGTGGCGGCCCGGGTTCCAGGCCGACTCGCCAGCATTGAAGCCTCGCTCGGCCAGAAGGTGAAGAAGGGCCAGGCGCTGGGCTACCTGGAGAGCCCGGAGCTTGGCCGAGCCCGCGCCGACTATCTCTCCGCCGCCACCAAGACACGGGTGGCCGAGGACAACTTCCGCCGGGAGAAGGAGCTCTTCGCCAAGGGCATCAGCAGCGAGCGGGAAATGCGCGAGGCGGAGAGCGCCTTCGTCACCGCCCAGGCGGAGCGCAACGCGGCCGATGGGCGGCTGCACGCGGTCGGCCTCTCGGACGCGGAAATCGCCGCCCTGCGCGGAAACGAGCACTACAGCTCTCGCTTTCCCGCCCCCAGCCCGCTGGACGGCACGGTGGTGGAAATCGCCGGCATCGTGGGCCAGACGGTGGAAGCGGCCACGACCCTCTTCACCGTGGCCGACCTCTCCGAGCTGTGGGTGCTGCTCGACATCTCCGAGTCCCAGCTCGCCCAGGTGCGCGAGGGCCAGCCGGTGGACTTCACCGTCTCCGCGCTGCCCGAGCGGCGCTTCACGGGCCGCGTGGAGTATATCGGTGACATCGTCGACGAGAAGACGCGCACCATCCCGGTGCGCGTGGTGGTGCCCAATGCGGACAGGGCGCTCAAACCGGGCATGTTCGCCCAGGCGGAGATCTCCACGAGGGCGGAGGTCAACGCCGACGGAGGCGGTGCGCAAGCCCCGCGCGTGGTGCTTCCCCGCGAGGCCGTGCAGAAGGTGGGCGAGGAGCAGGTGGTCTTCGTCCCCTCGGGAGAAAACCAGTTCAAGCCCATCAAGGTGCGCACGGGCGCCAGCTCCGCGAAGGAGGTGGAGGTCCTCTCCGGTCTCGAGTCGGGCGCCCTGGTCGTCACGCAGGGGGCATTCATCCTCAAGTCCGAGCTCTCCAAGGAGAGCATGGGCGAGGGCCATTCCGATTAGGCGGGCGCCATGTTCGACAAGCTCATCCATTTCTCCATCAAGAACCGCGTCCTCGTCCTCGTCCTCGTCCTGTCGGTGGTTCTCATTGGCTCCGGCCTGAGCGCGCTGAGCCACCTGCCCATCGACGCCGTCCCGGACGTCACCAACGTCCAGGTGCAGGTCCTCACCTCCTCGCCGGGCCTGGGGCCGGTGGAGGTGGAGCAGTTCATCACCGTGCCCATTGAAACGGCGATGAGTGGCATGCCGGACACGGAGGAAATCCGCTCCGTCTCCAAGTTCGGCCTGTCCGTCGTCACCATCGTCTTCAAGGACGAGGTGAACATCTACTTCGCCCGCCAGCTCGTCGGAGAGCGCCTCGCCGCCGCGAAGGAGGCCATCCCCGAGGGCTACGGCACGCCGGAGATGGGACCCGTCTCCTCGGGCCTGGGCGAAATCTACCAGTTCGAGGTGAAGGGCGAGGGCAAGAGTCTCATGGAGCTGCGCAGCATCCTGGAGTGGCAGGTTTCGCCACGGCTGCGCTCCGTGCCGGGTGTCGTCGAGGTCAACGCCTTCGGCGGCGAGCTCAAGACGTACGAGGTGCAGCTCGACCCGGCGAGGCTCACCGCCTACGGGCTGTCGCTCGCGCAGGTGTTCCGCGCCCTCGAGGAGAACAACGCCAACGCCGGCGGTGCGTACATCACCCATGGGCCCGAGCAGGTGCTCATTCGCGGCGAGGGGCTCGTCGAGTCGCTGGAGGACATCGGCAACATCGTCGTCGCCACCTCGCCCCAGGGCGTCCCCGTCTACATCCGCAACGTGGCCGAGGTGAAGTTCGCCCCCAGGGTGCGCCAGGGGGCCGTCACCCGCGATGGGCGCGGAGAGGCCGTCACCGGCATCGTCATGATGCGCATCGGGGAGAACTCGCGCGAGGTGGTCAACCGCGTGAAGGAGGCCGTGGAGGCCATCCGGCCCACCCTGCCCGAAGGCGTCACCCTCGACACCTTCTACGACCGCACGGACCTCGTCCGCAAAACCATCCACACGGTCGCCAAGAACCTCATCGAGGGCGGTGTCCTGGTCATCGTCGTGCTCTTCCTCATGCTGCGCAACCTGCGCGCCGGCCTCATCGTCGCGAGCGTGATTCCACTCTGCATGCTGTGCGCCTTCATCGGCATGAGGGCGCTGGGGATCTCCGGCAACCTCATGTCGCTGGGGGCCATCGACTTCGGCCTCATCGTGGACGGCGCGCTCATCATCATCGAGAACGCCGTGCGGCACGTCGCGGAGAAGAGCCACGAGCTGGGCCGGCCACTCACCCGCGAGGAGCGCGACGAGGTGGTGTACCGCTCCGCCGTGGAGATCCGCCAGGCCGCCGCGTTCGGCGAGGCCATCATCGCCGTCGTCTACCTGCCCATCCTCGCCCTCAGCGGTGTCGAGGGAAAGATGTTCAGGCCCATGGCCATCGCCGTCATCTGCGCGTTGGCGGGGGCGTTCGTGCTCTCCCTGACGTTCGTGCCGGCGATCGCCTCGCTCTTCCTGCCCCGAAAGGCGAAGGAGGAGGAGAGCTTCATCATCCGCGGTGCCCGTCGCGTGTACGAGCCCGCGCTCGACTGGTGCCTGAAGCGGCGCGAGGCCGTGGTGGGCATCGCCGCCGCGGTGCTCGCGGCGAGTCTCGCCATCGTGCCCTTCCTGGGGGCGGAGTTCATCCCCCGGCTGGACGAGGGCGCCATCGCGCTCCAGGCATGGCGCGTTCCCTCGGTGTCCTTGGAGGAGTCCGTCCGCCAGACGGGCCTCATCGAGAAGGTGCTCAAGCGCTTCCCCGAGGTCACCACCGTCGTCTCCCGTACGGGCCGCGCCGAGATCGCCACCGACCCGATGGGCGTGGAAATCAGTGACATCTACGTCATGCTCAAGCCCCACGAGGAGTGGACGACGGCCAGCGACCGAGAGGAGCTCATCGCGCGTCTCGACGAGGCGTTGAGAAGGGAGGTAGCCGGCAGTCTCTTCAGCTACTCGCAACCGATCGAGCTGCGTGTGAGCGAGCTCATCTCCGGGGTGCGCTCGGACGTGGCGCTGAAGCTCTACGGCGAGGACATGGAGCTCCTGAAGAAGACGGGAGACCAGCTCGCCGCCGCGCTGTCGAAGGTGCCAGGAGCCGCCGACGTCAAGGCCGAACAGGTCGCGGGCCTGCCCGTCGCGCGCATCCAGGTGGACCGCCAGGCCATTGCCCGCTACGGCATCAACGCGCGGGACGTGCTGAACACCATCGAGACCATCGGCGGCAAGGAGGTGGGCACGGTCCTGGAAGGGCAGAAGCGCTTCTCCCTCCAGGCTCGCTTCGCGCCCAGCGCCCGGCAGAGCGTGGAGCAGCTCGAGGGCCTCAAGGTGTCCAGTCCCTCGGGCCAGCTCATCCCCCTCTCCCAACTGGCCAGGGTGGTGGTGGAGGAGGGCCCCGCCCAGGTGAGCCGGGAGAACATCCAGCGCCGGCTCACCATCGAGGCCAACGTGCGCGGGAGGGACCTCCAGGGCTTCGTCACCGAGGCACGGGACGTCATCGCGCGCGAGGTGAAGCTGCCGCCCGGCTACTGGCTCGACTGGGGAGGCCAGTTCGAGAATCTCCAGTCCGCCACGCGCCGGCTGGCCTTCGTGGTGCCGCTCACCCTGCTGCTCATCTTCGTGCTGCTCTACACCACGTTCAACGCGGTGCGGCCCGCCATCCTCATCTACCTCAACATTCCCTTCGCGGTGACGGGCGGCGTGCTGGCCCTGCTCGTGCGCGGCATGCCGCTGTCCATCTCCGCGGCGGTGGGGTTCATCGCCCTCTTCGGTGTGGCGGTGCTCAACGGACTCGTGCTGGTGGCCTACATCCGCAAGCTGCGCCAGGACGGACACTCGCCAGCCCAGGCCGCCCGTGACGCGGCCCACGTGCGGCTGCGGCCCGTCCTCACCACGGCACTGGTGGCCTCGCTCGGCTTCATCCCCATGGCATTCGCCAGCGGGGCGGGGGCCGAGGTGCAGAAGCCACTCGCCACCGTCGTCATCGGCGGGCTGCTCAGCTCGACGCTGCTCACCTTGCTGGTGCTGCCCTCCGTCTACATCTGGTTCGACAGGGACGGCCGCGAGCGGACGCCAGCCTCCCCGGAGAGGTCCCCGGCTCCCATGGGGGGCGCTCCCGCTCCCGAAGGGGGTGCGTCGTATGGAGGGTCATCACCGGGCTAGGGCGCCGGGAGCGCACCCGCGGCGGGCCTCAGCGTATGGCCCGCGATCTGGAACTCGCCCGCGGTGGTGCTCTTGAGCGTGAGCTGTCCGAGGTCATCGGTCACGGGGGCGCCAGCGCGGAAGGCGAAGCGGTCCGCCAGCAGCACCTCCGGGCCCGAGGGCGGCTCGAGCCAGATGCTGTACCTCCCGGCGGGCAGGTCGGCCACGATGCGCACGTGGTAGGTGGCGTTGGCCTCGTAGGGCACGGGGTTGGTGGCGGCATACCGGGTGCCGTCGTACGCGTCGAAGACGCCGGCCGGGCTCAGGCGCAGGCTCAGGGCGAGCGCGGAGCGCGACGTGACGCGGGCGGAGCTGTCGGCATAACCGATGACCCCGTCCAGGGGCCGGGTGCGCGGTGTCACATCGAACTCGGCCACCAGGACCCCGGTGTTGCCGTCGCCGAGCGCGCGCGTGCCCGCGGCGAAGCCCGGCTGGGAAGACCGGACGCCGCCCACGGTATGGCCGGACACCCGGTACTCCTCGTCCACGGCGCCGCTCTTGAGCACCACCTGGCCGAGGTCATCGATGGGCGGCGCGCCCGAGCGGAAGACGAAGCGATCCGCCAGGAGGATCTCCGCGCCGCCCGGGGGGGTGATCCAGACGCTGTACTGTCCGGCCCCGAGGTCGGTCACCATGCGCACGTGGTAGGTGGAGAGGGCCTCGTAGGGCACGGGGTTGGTGGCGGCGTAGACGGCCCCGTTGCGCACGTCGAAGAGTCCGCTCGTGTTCATGCGGATGAGCATGGAGAGCTGGGAGAAGGCGGTGACGGAGGTGGCGCTGTCGGCGTAGCCGATGACCGCGTCGAGCGGATGGTTCAAGGGCGTCACATCGAACTCGGCCACCTGGAGCCCGGTGTTGCCGCCGCCGAGCGTGTGCGTGGCCGCGGCGAAGTCGAAGCGCGAGTACCAGTCGGAGGGGAGGGGAGGCCGGGTCTGACGCTGGAAGCGGCGCACGGCCTCGAGGAAGTAGTAGTCCCCGTAGACGAGGCTCACGTCCACCTCCTGGCCGGCCGGGAAGTTGCCCACGCCATGCAGGAGGATGCCGGGGCTGGTGTCCGCCGTGTCCAGGTAGGCCGGGGAGCCGAGCGAGTCGAGCATCCGGAGGGCCGCGTTCCAATACGCCACCTTCTTGTCCGTGTCTGGGACGTAGTTGCTCAGCTCCAGCAGCGCCGAGGCGATGATGGCGGCCGCGGAGGAGTCCTTCTGGGGGGTGGGCGCATCGAGGTCCCAGTTGGGAATGGCGTCCTCGGGGAGTCGGCCCAGGTAGTAGTCGGTGACGTGCTGGGCGGCTTCCAGCATGCGTGGATCCCTCGTGTACCGATAGACCAGGGTGAAGCCATGGATGGCCCAGGCGTGCCCGCGCGCCCAGGTGGATGTGTCCGAGTACCCCTGGTAGGTGCCCCGGAAGAGCTGTGCCCCCGTGTTCGGGTCGTAATCCACCACATGGTAGGTGCTGCCATCCGGGCGCACGATGTCCGCCTGGGTCCGCAGGGCATGGTTGAGTGCCATGTCCCGCCAGCCGCTCTGCCCTCCGTTGCGCGAGGCCCACAGCAGCAGCTCCAGGTTCATCATCGTGTCGACGACCAGCGGCAGGTGCCAGTCCGGGTTCCAGTCGCAGCAACTGATGATGCCCACCCGGGGGTTGTAGCGGGAGGCCAGCGAGCCGGCCGCCCGCAGCAGCACCTGTCTGTAATAGTCGTCGTTCGTCAGCCGGTACGCGAGCCCGTAGCTGGGCAGGAACTTGAAGCCCAGGTCATGCGTCTGCACGTTGTACTGCTGGACCTCGAGTGGCTGCGTCCAGGCCTCCGCCCGCGTCCTCCAGTCGGGCTCCCTCGACTGGTCGTACATGAGCCAGAGTTCACCGGGGAAGAACCCCTGCGTCCAGCCAATCATGTTGTCGGCGGGGATGAGCAGCCAGGTTCCATCGGGCCGGGAGCTCTTGGGGTACTGACCCACGGGGAGTTCCGCCGCCGTCCGTGTGAGCTTCCGCCTGACGACTTGCAAGGTCTGGGAGGCCGCCGCCTCGTCGAAAGCCTGCACCGGAACCGCGGCCAGCGCGCAACAGAGGCCAAAGAGAAGACAGACACCGTGTCTTGTTTTCACCCCTTCACCCATTCCCCGCCTCCTCGTGGATTGGCGGACAAGATGGCGTGCGCGAATCCGTCTGCCATTGACCGGGTGGGAGGGAGGACGTCCATCCTCCAACCGGGGGTCATGCCATGACACCGCCGGGCCGCGCATCACGGGTGATTCGACAGCCGGGACTTCGCCAATTCAGGGTGGCGCTCAAGGCCGGATGGCGACCTTGATGACGCCCTCGCGCCGCTCGCCGAAGAGAGCATAGGCATTCCGGATATCGTCGAGCTTGTAGTGATGCGTGAGCAGCGGTGTGAGATCCACCCGCTTGCCGCGCACCATCTCCATCAGCCGCCGAGCGCCTCGTGGCCGCCGCCGTGTCCGCACTGCGAGAGCAGTCCGCAGAGGCAGGCGCGGCACTGGCCGCATGGAGTGATGGCGCCCACCAGGACCCGCTGCCCGGCCTGATAGCCCTCCACGCCGGGGCCCAGCTCCTCGATGACTCCCACGAGCTCATGGCCGATGACCAGCCCCGGCTTCACCGGGTACTCGCCACGCACGATGTGCAGGTCCGTGCCACAGATGGTGGTGAGCGTCATCCGCACCACCGCCTCACCGGGGCCCGCCTTGGGGTGCTCGACCTCTTCGATGCCAAATTGATTCACACCACGAAAGACGTTGGCCCGCATGGCTCGCTCCCTCCTTGAGGCGCGGGGCACACGGTGACACCGCACCTCGTCGTCCCCATCCGTCCCGGAGGAGGGAGCGCGCCCTTCCGTACAGAGCCGGCTCGTGCACCGTCGGGCGGCACACGTCCCCCTGCCTCCGCGGACGATGGACCCCTGGATGCTCCGCTGGTGCCGCGCTCGGGTGGGCCTCGGGTCCCCCCGGAGGGATGACCCATTCGTGCATCTCACGCGTGATGTGTGGGATGTTCCTCGGCCGGACTCGCGGTAGGGAGCGTGAAGAAGAAGGTACTCCCTACTCCAGGGTTGCTCTCGACCCAGATGTGCCCACCATGGGCGTCAACGAGCCCCTTCACGATGGCGAGGCCCAGGCCAGCCCCTTGCTTCCTTCCCGCGGGGGCCTGCCAGAAGGGTTCGAAGAGGTGGGGCAGATCCTCCTCGGCAATCCCAGACCCCGTGTCGCGCACCGAGAACCGCACCATGCTCCCCGTCGGCTCGGCCCGAAGCGTGATCTGCCCACCCATGGGCGTGAACTTGAGCGCGTTGCCGAGCAGGTTCGAGAGGATCTGGAGCACCCGGTCACGGTCGGCGAAGACACTTGGAGCGTCCTCCGGGACAGTGACCGTGAGCTGGATGCACTTCTCCTCTACGAGCGTGCGATGCAGCTCGGCGGCCTCCTTGACGAGTGGAGCGGTCTGCTCCGGTTCGCGGTCCACCGAGAGACGGCCGGCCTCCATCCGGGCGACGTCCAGCAAGTCCTGGATGAGTCGGGTTGCCCGGTCGACCGCCTTCCGTATGGATTCCAGCGGCTTCGTGTCGGTGGCTCTCTTCTCTGGCGGACACTTCAGGAGCTTCCCGGCGTTCAGTGCGATGACATTCAGGGGGGTGCGAAGGTCGTGAGCGACGATCCGGAGGACCTCGTCGCGCGTGCGTGTCGCCTGTTCGGACTTCTCGTGGAGGCGGGCATTGTCGATGGCGAGCGCGGCGCGGCGGGCCAGCTCTTCGGCCAGGGCGAGGTCTCGGGCACCGTAGCGGCGCCCGGATTCAGACGCCGTGAGGATGACCGCGCCCAGGATGCGTCCGCGAGCGACGAGGGGCACGACGATGCCCGAGCGGGGCTCGAGGCGGTGGAGCAGTTCCTGGTGACGCGCGTCCTCCGCCGTCGCCTCGAGCACCGCTTCGGGGATCTGCGGGAGGAGCGCCGGCTGTCCTGTCCGGAGGACATCGGCGACAATGTGTCCCTGGCGCAATGGCTCATGGGGATAGGCGGTGAGCATCTCGCGCAGGACCCGTGACTTCTCTGGAGAGGCCGCCCTGCTTTCCACCCACTGCACCCGCCCGTCCTCACCGAGGAGGTCGATCACACACCAGTCCGCCAGCGATGGAACGGTCAACCCCGCGACGGTGGCGAGGGTGGTCTGGGGCTCGAGCGAAGCCGCGAGCCGTGGGCCCGCCTCGGCCAGGAAGCGCCATGCCCGCTCGAGCTGCTTGCGCTCGGAGATGTCCTGGATCTGCGCGATGTAGTAGAGCGGCCTCCCCTGGGAGTCGCGCACCAGCGAGCCCGTCCGCAGGATGGTCACGAGGTGGCCATCCTTGTGGATGTAGCGCTTCTCCAATTGGTAGGAGCTGAGTTCTCCTTGGCGCATGCGCCGCGCGTTCGCCAGGTCCAGCTCCAGATCTTCGGGCCAGGTGATGTCCTGGAACGTCTTGGTGAGGAGCTCCTTCTGCGAGTAGCCGACGATCTCGCACAGTGAGCCATTCACGTTCAGGAACAGCCCGTCCAGGCCGACCAGGGCCATGCCGATCGGAGCATCCTCGAAGGCAGTCCGGAAGCGCTCCTCACTGTTGCGGAGCCCTTCCTCCGCGCGCTTGCGCACGGTGATGTCGCGCAATATGACGGTGAGGAGCCTCGTCCCGTCCAACTCCAACCTCGAAATGGTGGCTTCCGCGGGGAACTCCTCGCCACTCTTGCGCCGCCCGAGGATGGGCAGCCGCTCACCCATCTGACGGGCGGTCCTCCCGGTGGCCGCGAACTCCCGGATGTACTGCTTGTGGCGGGCCTGGAACTGCTCGGGGAGGAGCAGGTCCAGGGGCCGCCCCAGGGCTTCGCTCGTGGAGTAGCCGAAGATACGTTCCGCCCCCGTGTTGAAGAGGGTGATTTTCTGCTCCTCGTCGATCGAGATGATGGCATCGGCCGCATTGGAGACGATGCCGGCGAAGCGGGCCTCCGATAACCGGAGCGACTGCTCCATGTTCCGGTGCTGCACTTCCAGCCGGGAGAGGGCGTTCGCATTCCGCACGACCACGAGCAGGAAGGACGCCATCGTGATGAGCACGAAGACAGAGACTCCGAAGGTGGTCCCGTAGAGCCCCAGCCGCTCACCCAGGAGCCGGACTCCGCCCACCAGCAGGGGGGTGAGGATGGCGGCTGGGAGAAGCCGGCGGGCCATGATGCCCCCCAGGTCGTCTCGGAGGAGCACTCCTGTCAGTCCATGCTCGCGATGAACGGACAGGATGCCGAGCGACAACAGCAGGAAGAGGAGCGCCGTGTGAACCGCCATGGGGGTGTAGGGCGGCACGGTGGAAATGAGCCGCTCGGATTCGAACAGACTCTCCTCCAGGTAGAGGTACCCGATGAGGCTCTGAGCGGAGAGGAGCGTGACGGCCAGGCTCAGGAGCCGGGTGGGAAGCCACCCCCGGCGGGTCCTGACATGTAGCACCAGGAGAGCCAGCCCCATGAGACAGAAGCTCAGCGCGCTCATGGACGAAGGCCGTCCCGGGAGAGCAGGGGCCAGGTGCTTGACGGTCTCGCTGAAGAACAGGTGGTCGATTCCGAGGTCGACTCCGAAGATGTACTCGGAGAGGGTCAGTCCTCCCAACAGCATGACCACGAGCGCCAGGGCCTGACCTGTCCTGCGCCGTCGCCGGTTCGCCTCTTCTTCGTGGAGCAGCCAGAGCGCGGTGCCACTCAGGACGAAGCCGATCGCGGTGTTCGGCATCATGATTCCCGCCTCCGGCAGGGGGACGATCCGGACGAGGAACCTGCTGCCCAGAGCCCAGCCGAGCAGATCGAGAGATGCCACCAGAACAGCGAGGACGCTCGCGGCTGGCACCAACCGCGCGAGCGCCTGGTCGAGCTGATGGAGAGAATCGCGATGATGCGACGTCGTCATGAGACTGGAGTAGTGCCTGTCGCCTGGAGTGGGCAGCAACTGCCGTACTCAACGTGGCTGGGCGCCCGACCCGAACACCTCATGGAAGGTGATCGCTTGCCCCCCGAGTCTCCAGGAGAGCGAGGCCTGCACGGGTTGCGATGGGTGCCCACTTCGGGGCGCACGGATGGCACCAGATGACACCGCCTTTTCCCGGCAGCACCGTTCAGATGGAGGCTGCTGGCGCGCCAGGAAGAGAGGACTCATGGACCCGCGGGACTGGCAGGTGCGGTACGCGGACAAGGTGTCGACGGCGGAGGAGGCCATCCGCTTGATTCCCCCGGGGCGGCGCATCCTCATCGGCTCGGGAGCGGCCGAGCCCATGACCCTGGTCCAGGCCATGGTGGAGAAGGGCGAGCACCTGTTCGACAACGAGGTGGTGCACCTGCTGACGCTGGGCCCGGCGCCCTACGTGGAGCCCGAGCATCGCTACCGCTTCCGGCACATCGCCTTCTTCATTGGCGCCAACACGCGCCAGGCGGTGCAGGAGGGCCGGGCGGACTTCATGCCCGTGTTCCTCTCGGAGATTCCCGAGCTCATCCGCAGCCATCGCGTCCGGGTGGACGTGGCCCTGCTCCAGGTGAGCCCGCCGGATGGGCACGGGTACGTGAGCCTGGGGGTGTCGGTGGACGTGGTGCGCTCGGCGGTGGAGGCGGCCCCGCTGCTCATCGCCGAGGTCAACCCGCGCATGCCCCGCACGCATGGGGACTCGTTCGTCCACGTGAGCCGCCTGCACCGCCTGGTACCGGTGGATCAGCCACTCCTGGAGCGCCCCCTCGAGCCCCAGGACGAGGTGTCCCGGGAGATTGGCGGCCACATCGCGCGCCTGATTCCCGATGGGGCCACGCTGCAACTGGGAATCGGCGGCATTCCGGACGCGGTCCTGGCGCAGCTCACGCACCACGCGGACCTCGGGCTGCACACGGAGATGCTGTCCGACGGGGTGATGCACCTGGTGGATGCGGGCGTCATCACCGGGCGCGCGAAGACGCTGCTGCCGGGCAAGCTGGTGACGTCCTTCATCATGGGTACCCAGCGGCTGTACGAGTGGGCGCACGACAACCCGGCCATCGAGATGCGGCCGAGTGACTTCACCAACGAGCCGGGAGTGATTGCCCAGAACGAGCGGATGGTGGCCATCAACGGGGCCCTGGCGGTGGACCTCACCGGGCAGGTGGCGGCGGACACGCTGGGCGGGTGTTTCTTCTCGGGCATTGGCGGGCAGGTGGACTTCATCCGGGGCGCGGCGCGCAGCCGGGGAGGCCGGCCCATCATCGCGCTGCCCTCGACGGCGAAGGGCGGCACGATGAGCCGCATCCAGGTGGCGCTGGAGGGGGGCACTGGCGTGGTGACGAGCCGGGGGGACGTGCATTACGTGGTGACGGAGTACGGGGTGGCGGACTTGTGGGGCAAGGACATCCGCGAGCGCGCCAAGGCGCTCATCCACATCGCCCACCCGGACTTCCGCGCGGAGTTGATGGCGGCGGCCAAGGCGCGGCACTGGGTGCTGCCGGATCAGGTGGTTCCGCGAGCCCGCTACCCGTGGACGGAGGAGCGGGTGGAGCGCATCCTCTCCGGGCAGGAGCTGCTCATCCGCCCCGCGCGCATCACCGACGAGCGGGCGATGCAGGAGCTGTTGTACGGGCTGAGCGACGACAGCACGTACCGGCGCTTCATGGGCTTCAAGAAGTGGCACCCGCACGAGGAGGTGCAGCAGCTCGTCAACCCGGACTTCGAGCAGAACATGGCCCTGGTGGCGTGGGTGCCGGGGACGGACGAGCTGGTGGGCGTGGTGCGCTACGACGTGGTGCCCTCGACGGGGCTGGGAGACGTGGCCTTCGTGGTGCGCGACGACTGGCAGGGCAAGGGGGTGGGCACGGCGCTGATGAAGCGCATCCGCGAGGCCGCCCAGGCCCGGGGCCTTCCGGGCTTCCAGGCCGACGTGCTGGTGGTGAACAAGCCCATGCTCGACGTCTTCCACGAGAGCGGGCTCACCGTGCAGGCCCGCCTGGAGGACGGCTGCTACCACCTGGAGCTGCTCTTTCCCGGGGGCGAGGCCTCTCGCCATGCGGCCCGACCCACGGGCGCCGTCCACACCTGAGCCGACCGGTTCTTCCTCCGCCCACTCCGGCGGGTCCCCCTCGCATCGCGCGCCCATGGCCCGTGGCTTCCGCCCGGACAACCCGGCCACTCACCGTCCATTTGTCTCACGGAGTGAATTGGAGACGGACTCCAAGTGACAAAACCGGGGTCTTATTCAAGTATTCCTGGAATTCAAGGTGACGGAAGGGTGGCAATCTGCTGTTCCCGGGCTGGGGTTGGGCTAGGAGGAGCGCCCATGAGTGCATCACCTCCCTCCTTGTCCTCCGTGCCCTCCGTGCCCTCCGTTCCGGGTGCTCCGGACTCAAACAAACGCCTCGCCGCGCTGGCGATGGCGGCGTTGGGCATCGTCTACGGAGACATCGGGACGAGCCCGCTCTACGCGCTGCGCGAGTGCTTCACGGGTGAGCACGGCGTGGCGCCGACGCATGACAACGTGCTCGGGGTGCTGTCGCTCATCTTCTGGGCGCTCATCATGGTGGTGTCGGTGAAGTACCTGGTGTTCGTGATGAGGGCGGACAACCGGGGCGAGGGCGGCATCCTGGCGCTCATGGCGCTGGCGATGCAGCGCAAGCGGGGCGAGGAGGTGAAGGTGCGGCCGGTGGTCATCACCTTCGGCCTGTTCGGCGCCGCGCTCCTCTATGGAGATGGGCTCATCACACCGGCCATCTCCGTGCTCAGCGCGGTGGAGGGCCTGAGCGTGGCCACGCCCATGTTCGAGGCCTACATCCGTCCCCTGACGATCCTCATCCTGATGGGCCTGTTCCTCATCCAGCGGCATGGCACGGCCGGCATCGGCGCCATCTTCGGGCCCTTCATGCTCCTGTGGTTCCTCACGCTGGCGGTGCTGGGCGTGAAGGAGATGGTGACGTATCCGGCCGTGTTGGGGGCGCTGTCGCCCCTGCATGGGGTGAACTTCTTCCTGGCCAACAAGGGGCACGGCTTCCTGGCGCTCGGCGGGGTGTTCCTGGTGGTGACGGGTGGCGAGGCGCTCTACGCGGACATGGGCCACTTCGGCGCGAAGCCCATCAAGTTGGCCTGGTTCGGGGTGGTGCTCCCGTCGCTGATGCTCAACTACATGGGGCAGGGCGCGCTGCTCCTGCGCGATCCCAACGCCGCGCGCAACCCCTTCTTCCTCCTGGCGCCGGACTGGGCGCTCTACCCGCTGGTGGCCCTGTCCACGGGCGCGGCGGTGATCGCCGCGCAGGCGCTCATCTCCGGGGCGTTCTCCATCACCCAGCAGGCCATCCAGCTCGGTTACAGCCCGCGCCTGGAGGTGGTGCACACGTCCGCGGAGGAGCGGGGGCAGATCTACCTGCCGGGCATCAACCTGGCGCTGCTCGTGGGCGTCATCCTGACGGTGCTCGGCTTCAAGTCCTCCACGAACCTGGCGGCGGCCTACGGCATCGCGGTGTCGACGGCCATGAGCATCACCACGGTGCTCGCGTACGTGGTGGCGCGCGAGCGCTGGAACGTGTCGCGCGCGGTGGCGCTGCCGGTGGCGGGCCTCTTCGCCATCATGGACCTGTCCTTCTTCAGCGCCAACGCGGTGAAGATCGCCGCGGGCGGCTGGTTCCCGTTGCTGCTCGCCCTGGCGGTGTTCACGCTGATGACGACGTGGAAGCGGGGGCGCGACATCCTGGCCCAGCGGCTGCGCTCGAGCAGCATCCCGCTCACCCAGCTCCTGGAGAGCTTCGGCGACCACCCGCCCGTGCGCGTGTCGGGCACGGCCATCTTCATGACGGGCAACCCCGAGGGCACGCCGCCCGCGCTCCTGCACAACCTCAAGCACAACAAGGTACTGCACGAACAGGTGATGCTCCTGACCATCGCCTCCGAGGAGGTGCCGCACGTGCCCCCGGAGGACCGCGTGGAGGTCATCCGCCTGGAGGCGGGGTTCGTGCGGGTGATTTCGCGTCACGGCTTCATGGAGAACCCGAGCATCCCGGAGATCCTCAAGCGGGCGCGCGAGAAGGGGTTGCAGTTCAACCTGATGGGCACGTCCTTCTTCCTCGGGCGCGAGACGCTCATTCCGAGCAAGAAGCCCGGCATGGCCATGTGGCGCGAGGCGTTGTTCGCGTGGATGAGCCGCAACGCGCGCAGCGCGACGTCCTACTTCCGCATTCCCCCCAACCGCGTGGTGGAGCTGGGCGCGCAGGTGGAGCTGTAGCCACCAGCGGACGCCGGTACCTCCGTTCCGTCAACGGCTGAACAGCTCGGGAGGGCTTCAGCCGTCCACGCGCTCGTCGGTCGGGCCCGGGTGGCCTTACTGATGTGCCCCATGCCCCCCCCGCCCTCTCCTCGCCGCTCATCCGGTGCGTGTGTCCGTCTCGGTCTGTCGTTGTGCCTGCTGTCCTGGCTGTCGTTGGGGACGGCGTGTGTGAGTTACAGCTGGGAGGACGAGCCGCTCGTGCCGCCCCGGAGTGGCCCCACCCCGCCGGGTGGTCTGCCGTCCACCGGCAACCCCTCCACGCCCCAGCCCGCTCCCCCCACGCCCGGCAAGACGCCCGCGCTGGGGGGCTTCGTCGTGGTCACCGGCGATGACGCCGATGACCTGTGGCACTGCGAGGGCTCGCTGTGTGGTGGGCTCTTCCCCTCGCTCTTCCGCGAGGCGCTCTCCCGCTCGCGCACGGGAGGCCAGGGCATCCTCGCCATCGGTGTGAACGGCGAGCAGGCCCTGACGGCCTTCGAGAGCTGGAATGATCCGGCCCAGGGCGGCCCGGGTGCTCTCGTCACCCACGTGCGCTCCACCGAGGACATCTCGCGGGTGGACTTCTCCCGCTACGCCTTCGTCTACCTGCCGTCGGCGCAGCAGCACACGCTCGGGGGACTCACCGCCAGGCAGATCGGCGCCCTCAACGAGCGCCAGCCGGACCTGTCGCGCTTCGTCAACGAGCGGGGTGGCTCGCTCATCGCGCTCACCCAGGCGGGGGTCACCGGGGGTTGGGGCTTCCTTCCCCTGCCGCTCACCACCCGGGACACCGAGTTCGACTTCGCCCAGCCGACCCAGGAGCTGACCGCTTTCGCGCCCTCGCTGACGAGCGCGGAGCTCAGCCACAAGTCCTTCCACAACGTCTTCACCGGGCCGAGCGGCTACTCGGGCCTGCGCGTGCTCGCCGTCAACGACGAGGTCTACCACCCGGACAAGGGTCTGCCGGTGATGCTCGGGGGCTCGGCCATCGTCCTCACCGCCGAGGACTGCGCGGATGGGCGCGACAACGACGGGGATGGCGCGGTGGACGGCGAGGACCCGGACTGCCAGGTGTGCGGCAATGGTCGGGTGGATCCCGGCGAGGCGTGTGATGACGGCAACACGGTGGGCGGCGATGGGTGCGGCGCCTCGTGCCAGAACGAGAACCACGCGCCCGAGGTCACCTGCCGCGATGCCACGGTGTGCACGGATCCGGGGCTGTGTGTCGCCACGAGCCCCACGGGCCTGGCCACCGCGACGGATGCGGACGGCGACGAGATTTCGTGGGACACGCACCCGCTGGGCCCCTATGCGCCGGGTGTGCATGGCCTGTGCGTCACCGCGTCGGATGGGCGGAAGATCGACTCGTGCTGGTCCAACGTGACGGTGCGCGACTGCGAGGCGCCTCGGTTCACGTGCCCGGCGGACTTCACGGTGGAGTGCTCGGCGGAAGGCAGTGCGCCCGTGTCGCCGCCCGAGGTGGGCGCCACGGACAACTGCGGCGTGGCCCGGGTGACGCGGCCCGAGGGGGGCACGCTGCCGCTGGGCACGCATGAGCTCGTCTACACGGCGACGGACTCGGCCGGCAACACCGCCACGTGCGCGCCCAAGGTCACGGTGGTGGACTCGCGGCCGCCCTCGGTGGCGTGCCCCGCGCCCATCACCACCGAGTGCACCGGCCGCAACTCCGCCTGGGTGACGCCCGGCGCGGCCCACGCCACGGACTCCTGCACCGAGGCCGCGCTGTCCGGCCCCGAGGCGGACTTCTACCCGCTGGGCGTCAACACCGTGCGCTACACGGCGCGGGACGGCTCGGGCAACGAGGCGTCGTGCACCTCCACCATCCAGGTGGTGGATCAGACGCCGCCCACGGTGGACGTGACGCCGCCCGAGCCCCTGTGGCCGGTGGATCAGAAGTACCGCACGCTGCGCCTGGAGGACTGCATCACGGTGTACGACCGGTGCAGCGGTGGGCTCACGCAGACGGGGGCCACGGGCGGCATCACCTGCGTGTCCTCGGACGAGCCGAAGGGGAGCGAGCCGGACGTCGTCTTCGTGGACGCCACGACGGTGAAGGTGCGCGTGGACCGCGAGGCCGAGGGAGATGGCCGTGTGTACTCACTGCACTTCGAGGTGCGGGACGCGGCGGGCAATGTCACCCGGGGGCTGTGCCCGGTGGGCGTGCCGCTGGAGCGCGGCGGGGCGCCCGTGCACGACAGCGGCGAGCAGTGGCGCACGTGCCGGAGCGAGGGCGGTGCGCCCGCATGGAAGCCCCTGGTCTCCAAGGCCCGCTGAGGGGGCCTCCCTGACCCAAAGGGGGGCGGGCCTACTCGTCCAGCAGCAGGGGCGAGAAGCCCGCCGCGTCGCACGAGGCCAGCACGTAGCGGATGCCGGCGCGCTCCCCGGTGAAGCCCGCGGGGATGCCTCCGGCGTGCAGGTGCCCGTAGACGCACACCTTGGGCTTGTACGCCTCGATGGGCCCGAGGAACGCGGTGGGCTTCTCGTTGGCGTAGATGGGAGGGAAGTGCACCGCCACCACGCGCGTGAGGGGCGTGGGGCTCTCCTTCTCCTTCTTCTCCGCCTCCGCGATGGACGTCATCAGCCGGCGCGTCTCGCGCTCCACGTAGCCCGCGTCCCCGGACTCATCGCCCATCTCCCCGCCGGGCATGGGCGGGGCCTCGGGCGCGGTCCACAGCCGCGTGCCGGCGATCACCCACCGGCCGATGATGACCGAGCTGTTGTGGAGGAAGCCCTCCACCGTCTTGTAGGGCTCGAGCAGCTTGCGCAGCTTCGACGCCGAGTCGCCCCACCAATAGTCGTGGTTGCCACGCACCAGCACCTTGCGCCCCGGCCGCTCGTCCAGCCACTTGAGGTCGTCCAACACCTCGTGGGGGCGCGTGGCCCACGAGATGTCGCCCACCACGAGCACCACGTCCTCGGGTCGGACCTTCTCGTCCCAGGCGCGTTGCAGGGGCAGGGGGTGATCCGTCCACCCGAAGCGGTGCATGTCCTTGTTGCGGGTGGAGGGCAGGTGGGTGTCGCCGATGGCGAAGAGACGCATGGTGTCCTCTCCTAGCCCAAAGCCGCCACCCGCGTCGTCCTCGACGTCCCCCATCTGTCTCTCCTCGGGACGAATGGGGTGCGGGTTGGCGGACGTTTCGCCGCATGGCGTTGCGCGGCGCGTGCGCCCGCCACCATGAATGACAGTCTCAGACGGGACAGACTCCGCGTCGGAGTGAGACGTTGGACGCGGTGCGAAACGCGGCTTTTTTCCTCGAAACTCAGGTTCTGAGAAAAAACCGACTTCCCATGGGGAAAGGGAAAGAGCATTTTAGCCGCCCACCCCCATCCTTGTTTGAAGGAGATTGCCCATGCGTCCTTTCCGTCCCCCGATGGTGGCCGCTGTCGCCGCGTTGTGCCTTTCCGCCTGTGGTCCGCAAGACGCCGTGGAGGGCGCCGCTGGCTCCGCCGTGGAAGACTCGCGCACCCCGGAGCAGCGCGAGGCCCAGCGCACGCCTCATGAGCTCAACGAGGCCTTTACCCGGGCGGCCAATGACTTCCAGGTCCCGGCGGATCTGCTCAAGGCCATTGCCTACACGGAGACGCGCTTCGAGATGATCTCCGGCCAGCAGGAGTTCGAGGGAATGCCGGCGGCGCACGGTCTGATGGCGCTGCGGGGCGAGAAGCTGGCGGAAGGCGCGAGGCTGGCGGGCGTGACGGAGGAGGCGGCGCGCACGAGGCCGGAGGAGAACATCCGGGCGGCGGCGGCGCTGCTGTCGAGCTACGCGGCGGAAGCGGGACTGGACCGGAGCGACGTGGGGGCGTGGGCTCCGGTGGTGGTGAAGCTGAGCGGAATCACGAATCCGGAGGCGCAGGCGGAGTACGTGCACCGGGACGTGTACGGGGTGATGCGCAAGGGCGTGGTGGCGCAGACGCCGGAGGGCCGGGTGGCGGTGTCGCTGATGCCGAGCGAGGTGGCGGCCCGGTTCGCCTCGCCGAGCGTGCGCGCGATGCTGGCGGGTAAGGACTACGCCTCGGCCGTCTGGCGTCCCTCGCCCAACTACGGCTCGCGTCCCACGGGCGCCCAGGGTGACGTGCAGATGATCGTCATCCACACGTGTGAGGGCACCTACTCGAGCTGCTGGAGCTGGCTGACGAACTCGGCCTCCGGGGTGAGCGCGCACTACGTGGTGAAGGAGGACGGCGGAGAGATCTCCCAGCTCGTGAGCGAGGCGGACCGGGGTTGGCACGTGGGTGCGTCCTATGATCCGAGCCTCAACGGGGGCACGCTGGGGTCGCTGAAAGACGTGTCGGTGAACCACTTCTCGGTGGGCATCGAGCACGGCGGCTCGGCCAGCCAGAGCTCCTTCCCGACGGGGCAGATCGACGCGTCGGCGAAGCTCTCGTGCGACATCTCCAAGCGCCAGGCGATCCCCATCGACAGCTACCACATCGTGGCCCACGGCAAGCTCCAGCCGGCCACCCGCACGGACCCGGGTCCCAACTGGCCGTGGAGCACGTACCTCAGCAAGGTGAAGAGCGCCTGCGGTAGCACCGACACCTCGTCCATCATCGTCGACAGCAACAACGCCAACAACGACACCGTCAACAAGGGCTACATCGAGGTGTCGGGCAACTGGGTGTCCACGTCCACGACGGGGGGCTACTACGGCTCGGGCTACTTCTACGCGGAGACGGCGGCCGTATCGGACCCGGCGACCTTCTACTTCTACCTGCCCGCGGCGGGCTCCCGGACGATCTCCGCCTGGTGGACGGCGGGCAGCAACCGCTCGGCCGCGGCGCCCTTCATCATCTACGCGGGCAGCACGAAGCTGGCCACGGTGAACAAGGACCAGCAGACAGGGGGCGGGACCTGGAACACGCTGGGCACCTGGAGCTTCCCGGCCGGGTGGAACAAGGTGCAGCTCAGCCGCTGGGCCGCCGATGGCTACGTGGTCATCGCGGACGCCATCCGCGTGCAATAGGCGTGGCACGTGATGACGCGTGAGCGGGCGATGAGGAGGGGACGGGGTGGAGCGCGGCGGCTGGCCATGCTCGCCCTGGCCCTGGCCGGGTGTGGGGCGGGGAGGTGTGGCGGGGATGCGTCCGCGCCCATGTCCCTGGAGGAG
Source organism: Cystobacter fuscus (assembly GCF_002305875.1). NCBI lineage: Bacteria > Pseudomonadati > Myxococcota > Myxococcia > Myxococcales > Archangiaceae > Cystobacter > Cystobacter fuscus. Next base: position 740,442 of record NZ_CP022098.1, read on the forward strand.
CGGCGGGCCCTGCCGGGCGTCATCGCCTTCGTGTCCGAGCGGGCGCCCCAGCGCGATGTCTGGCTGGTGCGGCCCTCGGGCGGGGAGTCCCAGCTCACGCGTGCTCCCGAGGACGAGTACCCCGTCGCGCCGTCTCCGGATGGCGCGGCGATGTTGGTGGTGTCCGCGGCGGAAGTGGGGGGGCTGCACCTGGAGCAGCTCTGGCTCGTGCCGTTGGGGGGAGGCCCGCGCGTGAAGGTGACCGAGCCGCGCGGGCGGGCGCGCAACCCGAGCTGGGCGCCAGATGGAAGCTGGCTGGTGGTCGAGTCGGATGCACGGGGCTTCAGCGACGTGGTGCGGCAGGCGCCGCGCGCGGACGCGGAGGTGCTGGAACTGGCCACCGCGCGCGAGGGCAACTTCGAGCCGAGCGTGTCTCCGGATGGCACCCGGGTGGTGTTCGTGTCCAGCCGCGACGGGGACCCGGAGCTGTACGTGATGAAGGCGGATGGGACGGACGTGCGCCGGCTCACCCACTTCCACCGGGAGGACATGGTTCCGCGCTGGAGTCCGGATGGGCAGTGGATTTCCTTCTTGAGCGACCGGGAGGGGCGCACGCGGCTGTATGTGATGAAGCCGGACGGGACGCAGCTGCGCCCGGTGTCGGGCAGCGCCACGGTGGGCGAGGAGCGCGAGCCCGCGTGGAGCCCGGATGGACGCAAGCTGGCGTTCGTCGCGGCCTCGAAGGACACGAAGGCACGCATCTGGGTGGTGGACGTGGCGGGCGGCGAGCCGGTGGCGCTGACGCGAGGCCAGGCCGTGGATGATCAGCCGGCGTGGAGCCCGGAGGGCAAGCACCTGGTGTTCGCCTCGGACCGCACGGGAGACGTGGAGCTGTTCCTGATGCGGGCGGACGGCAGCGGGCAGACCCGATTGACGACGTCCCAAGGCGCGGACTGGTTGCCGCGCTGGTTCATTCCCCGGAAGCCGCCGTCGCCGGACGCGGGCAGCCCCTGACGCGGGCGCTCGGGTGGCTCAGCGCGCGTCGTTGCCCGGCGAGAGCGTGAGCACGAGAGCCGTGCCGGGCGTGACCGCCACGTTGCGGTGCCCGTGATCCTCGCTCCCCTTCACCGAGAGCAGGAAGCTCTCCGGCGCGGTGGCCGAGTGCACGTAGACGAAGAGTCCCGTGGTGCTCGTGCCGTCCTGGGGAGCGCCCTGGAAGTCCGGCGAGGGGTAGTAGATGCGCGAGGCGAGCTCCTCGCGGTCGGGCACCACGACGGCCCCCGCGAGCGGCTCGCCGGAGGCATCCACGATGCGGCCGAGGACGAAGCCCGCGTCGCGCAGGGTGCCCGCGCGCTGATCGCTGTGGCCGCGGATGGCCGCCTCGCCGATGGAGCGCGTCAGGGTCTGCTCGAAGGCCTCGGGCAGGGCCCAGGCGCGCGTGTCGGAGATGTCGGTGCTCGGCCGCGTGCGCGCGAGCGCGGTGTCGAAGATGACGGTGGAGCTGCGCACGAGTCCCGGGTGTTCCAGGCGCGCCGCGAGGCTCAGGTGGATGCCGCGCACGAGCACGTCGGACACGGAGAAGGCATGGTCCTCGCCGAGGAGTCCCTCGCCCAGGACGGCGTTCTCGTCATTCACCCCCATGCCCCAGGGCTCCTCGAGGGTGACGGTGAGCCCGTCGAGCGCGGGCAGCCGCTGCCCCTGGGCGTCGAGCAGATGTGCGGCCTCGGGAAGCAGCTCGGCGCGGCCGGACACGGTGATGGTCAGGTGATCGAGATCCACCTGGGTACTGCGATTGCCGTTGGGATCCGGAGCGCCACCGGACGAACAGGCGGTGGGGAGCAGACCCACCAGCGCGCAGAAAAGGAGGACATTCGAACGCTTCATGACTGGATGCCAAGTTCTCCACGCTCCGGCCTGTTGGCAATCCACCCCCCGGGTACTGGGCGTTGGGCGGAGAACGAACATCGGGACACGAAGAAGGGCCGCCCCCCGTCCTCCAGAGAGGAAGGGAGCGGCCCCTGGAACAGCCTGGCGAGGTCGTTACCCCCGCTTAGCGGCGACCCCAGCCACCGTTGCCCCGGCCACCGCCGTTGTCGCCGCTGCTGCTCCGGCCACCACCGTTGTCACTGTTGCCGCCGCGGCCCCAGCCGCCACTGCTGCCGCCACTGCTGCTCCGGCCACCACCGTTGTCGCTGTTGCCACCGCGGCCCCAGCCACCGCTGTTGCCACCCCCATTGTCCCCGCCGCGCGAGGGGGGCGGCGAACTGTCCCCGCCGCCACGGCCCCAACCACCGCCGCGGGAAGGCGAATCGTCCCGATCCCTCGAGGGGCGGCCCGGGCTGGTGTTGTCGCGGGGCGCGGGCGGATCCGTGTTCGGATTGCCCGGATTGCTCGGAGGAGGATTGGGCTGGCCCCAGCCACCCCCCGGAGGCTGGGAGCCGGTGCTCGTCCCCGGAGGCGGCCTGCCCTGGCCTCCTCCCGAGGCGGGCGGAGGCGGCGGGTTACCCCAACCGCCATTCGAGTCCTCACCCCTGGGAGGCCGCGAGCCATGACCGGCTCCCGGCGGCGGCCGGTTGCCCGACGAGCCCCAGTCGTCGTCACGCGGACGCGGCGAGGAGGGCGACGGGTAGCCACCGCCCCGGGGCGGGCGCGCGGGCGAGGCGTCGTGGTCGTTGCCCCTGTCCCATCCCCCGGAGGAGTGGCGCGGCGGGGGCGGGCGGTAGTTGTTGTAGACGTACACCGAGCGGCCCCGGTCCCAGTTGTACGTGCTGCCCGAGTAGGTGCGCGGGAAGTAGTCGTGGTGGTGCCGGCCGTGCAGGTAGCAGGTGTCCCCGTTCGGACCCGGGTGGTAGTCGAAGTACCAGACCAGGCGCGGGCCCCGGTAGACGTACACCTGATTCGAGTAGGTGTAGGCGTTGACGTCCGAGGGCGCGTAGTCGTGGACGTGGTCGTAGTCCTCGGTGCACCAGCCTCCGTACACGTCCGGGTGGGCGCCCGCGTAATGGTACTCGTACACGCGATAGGTCGCGGGCCGATGGTAGTGGGCGACACAGCCGGAGCCCATCACCAGGGCGGCCGACACGCTGAGGAAGAGGAGGCGACGCATTGAGGTTCTCCAGGCCCGGGGCGGTGGGCCTCGCGCGGTGCTGCACGACGACACGCCTGGACGGCCCGGAGAGATGAAAATTCAACCCTCAATGGACCACGCGCTCGGACGAGCCGGCGCGGGGCGTGTACAGCTTGCTCAGACAGCCGAGGATGTACTCGCGGTACTCGCTCACCTCGCGCAGGCCGCACACCATCCACCTGCCGGCGATGACGAGCGTGGGCACTCCGCGCACGCCCCGGCTCGCGGCGAGCTGGTGCTCGTCGAGGATGAGCTTGCGCGTGTCGGCCGAGTGGTACGCCACCGAGAAGGGGCTCATGTCCAGGCCCACGCGGGTGGCCAGCTCGAAGATGACATCCGTGCGCGTCACGTTGACGCCCTGCTCCAGCGCCGTCTTCTGCATGGCCCGCGCGAGGTGCGCGCGCGCCGTGGGACCCTGCAGGTTCGCCGCCTCCAGCGCCGCGAGCGCCGGGATGCTCGAGCGCGGCGGATCTCCTCCCCGCCACAGCTCCGTCGACAACAGCCGCGCCACCGGCTCCGGCTCCTTCTGCGCCAGACTGATCTCCTGCGTCAGTCCCCGCAGCTCCTTCTCCGTGGGCCGCTTGTCGTGGACGCGCAGGGGATAGGGGCGCACGCGCCAGCGGACGATGTCTCCGAACTCATGCTTGAGGGTCTCCAGCCGCAGGTCGGCCAGGTAGCACCAGGAGCACAACACGTCCTGGTAGATGGTGATCTGCAGTGGTTTGGAGGAGGGCTTCATGTGCGAGCGCGCACAGATTACGAAGGCCCCGCTCTCGTTGTCACTCCCCCCAGAACCCATCGCCGCCCAGGCCATTCCCAGGAGGGCCAGGCATGGGGCTCGTCCGCCCGCCTGCCCTGGAAGTCCGGGCCGGCTTCCCTCCTCGCCTTGACTTACAACGTCGGGCGGGTGGCGATCGCGCGCGCCTCGACCAGGGCGAGCGCGTGGTCGATCATCTCCCCGGCGATGTCCTGCCCCGTCGCCCGCTCCAGGCCCTCGAAGCCCGGACTGGAGTTGAGCTCCATGAGCCGCGGCCCGTGATGGCCCTCCAGCATGTCCACCCCCGCGATCCCCAGCCCGAGCAGGCGAGCGGCCCGCACCGCCACCTCGACATAGGTGGCGGACAGCTCCACCGGACTGCCCTCGCCGCCCCGGTGGATGTTGGAGCGGAACTCGCCCTGCTTGGCCCGCCTGCGCATGGCGCCCACCACCTTGTCGCCCACCACCAGGGCGCGCACGTCCCGGCCCTTGCTCTCCGCGACGAACTCCTGGAGCACCACCTCCTGTCCCAGGTCCCAGAAGGTGCTGCCGATGGTCTGCACCTCCTGCAGCGTGTGGGCGATCATCACCCCCACGCCCTGGGTGCCGCGCAAGAGCTTGATGATGACGGGCAGCCCGCCCACCTCCTCCACCAGCTTGCGCATGTTGCTGCGGTCATGCGCCATCACCGTGCGCGGCGCGTCCAGGCCCGCGCGGCACAGCAACTGGAGCGCCCGGAGCTTGTCGCGGCTCTGGGAGATGGCCAGGGCGCCGTTGAGCACCGGCACCCCCATCATCTCGAAGTGCGCCACCACGGCCAGGCCATAGCCGGTGATGGAGGCGCCAATGCGCGGAATCACCACGTCCACGCCCTTGATGTCCACCCCCCGGTAGAGCATCCGCGGTTGGCTGGGGGCGAGCACCATGGTGCAGCGCAGCGTGTCGAGTACCAGGGGCCGATGCCCGCGCTGCCGGATGGCCTCCACCAGCCGGCGGGTGGAGTAGAGCGAGCGTTTGCGCGAGAGGATGACCACGGTCCGCTTCGACCGGGGCAGGCGGGGTGGGGGGGCCGCGCCGGAGGAGGGCCGGGGCTCCACGGTGCGCGGGGGCGCCTTGGCGCGCGCCTGGACGGACGCCTTCTTGGACGAGACCTTCTTGGCGGGCATGGGGGCGCGGGACCCTACCACGGACGTGCGCGGGCCGCGCCGGTGGTGTTTGCTATGATGACGGGAGAATGCGTACCCCCGAACCGCACCCGGACGACATCCTCACCAATCCGGGAGAGAACGGTCTCGACTCCGTCGTGGCCCCGGAGGCGGGCGCCGGCGCCGGCACGGAAATCCTCGTGTTGGAGCCCCGCGCCACGCTCAAGTTGCGCAAATGCCGCGTCCAGGTGACGGCCGGACCGGACGAGGGGCGCTCGATCGTGTCGGACAAGGAGCGCCTGCGCTGCGGGGCCCACCCCACCAATGACCTGGTGCTCGCCGAGGATCGCACCGCCAGCCGCCACCACTTCGAGATCCTCAACACCGAGCGGGGCTGGCTCCTGGTGGACCTCAACTCCACCAATGGCACCTTCCTGGAGGGGCGGCGCGTGGAGCGCGCCTACCTGTCTGCGGGGGCCGTGGTGCGCGCGGGCTCCTCGGTGCTCTCCTTCACCCCCATCGACGAGGAGGTGACGGTCGAGCCGGACCGCGAGGGCGAGCTCGGGGGACTGGTGGGGCAGAGCGTGCACATGCGGCAGGTGTTCGCGCTCATCAAGAAGATCGCCCCGCTGGACGTGTCCGTCATCATCGGGGGCGAGACGGGCACGGGCAAGGAGCTGGTGGCGCGCGCCATCCACGAGCGCAGCAGCCGGAGCAAGGGCCCCCTGGTGGTGCTCGACTGTGGCGCCATTCCGCCCCACCTCATCGAGAGCGAGCTGTTCGGCCACGAGAAGGGGGCCTTCACCGGTGCGATGGCGGAGCGGCCGGGGGCCTTCGAGCGCGCCCACGGCGGCACCATCTTCCTCGACGAGCTGGGGGAGCTGCGGTTGGATCTGCAACCCAAGCTCCTGCGCGTGCTGGAGAACCGTGAGGTGCGGCGCGTGGGTGGCAACGACGTGCTGTCGGTGGACTGCCGCGTCATCGCCGCCACCAACCGCGACCTGGTGAAGGAGATCGCCGCGGGCCACTTCCGCGAGGACCTCTTCTTCCGCCTGTCCGTCATCCACCTGCAACTGCCGCCGCTGCGCGAGCGCCGCGAGGACATTCCCCTCATCCTCTCGCGCGCCCTGGCGGATCCCGAGGTGCTCGCGCGCCATGGCCGCAAGCACATCTCCCCCGAGGCCCTCGCCCTGCTCATGGCCTACGCCTGGCCGGGCAACGTGCGCGAGCTGGTGAACGTGCTCTCGCACGTGCTCGCCTTCAGCGAGGGCGAGGAGGTGCTGCCCGAGCACCTGCCCGCGCGCGTGCGGGGCCAGGCCCGCGAGGTGCCGCTGCCCTTCAACGAGCACCTCACCTTCAAGGACGCCAAGGAACAGCTCCTGGAGAACTTCGAGCGCGAGTACATCACCCGCGTCCTCTCGCGCTGCGAGGGCAACCTGTCCCGCGCGGCGCGCGAGAGCGGCCTGCACCGCAAATCCATCGAGCGGCTGGTGAAGAAGTACCAGCTCGATGCCAAGGGCATGAAGCCACGCTGAGCCCGGTGGCTCGGCGGGCGGGCCCAGGACGAATTTACAAATAATTTGCGTACGGGAGAGCCTCGGTCCTCGCCAGGGGTTGAGGGCGAGCCTTTGCCCAAGCGGGGAGGCGTCCACTTGACCGATGGGATTTCAACTATCGGTTATAAGAAAACGAGAGTCCCATGACTCCGCGTGTTCCCCCCAACCGAGGACAGTCCGGGCAGGCATCCGTCGAAGCAGCCCTGTCCTTGCCGCTCGTCGTCTTCCTGATGCTGGGGACCCTGCAGCTGTTCCTGATGCTCCAGGGCCGCATCATGGCCGAGTACGCGGCCTTCCGGGCGGTGCGCTCGGGGAGCGTGAAGCATGGGGACTGCACGGCGATGACGCACGCGGCCGTGCTCGCCTTGATGCCCAGCTACCACTCCTTCATGGCGGGTGGCGGCTCGCCCGCCCAGAAGCTCGGCCAGGCGTTCGGCAGGTACAAGGACAACGTCTACCGGACCTCGGCGCGGGGCAATCCCGTCGAGGGCGCCCTGGTGTGGATCCTCCGCGACAGCCCCGTGGCCGCTTCGGTTCCCAACGAGGACCAGAACTTCGATCAGGCGGACGGCGCCAACCGGCGCATGGAGATCCGGCTCGTCTACTGGTACCCGCTCAAGATTCCCTTCGCCGACTGGGTCATCAGCCGCATGACGCTGGCGCGCTGGGGCCTGCAGGACTACACGGCGCAGGATCCGCTCTCCCCCACGCGGCGGGCGAACTGGACCGCGGAGAACCCCACCTCGCTCGAGGGGGCCATCCGCGACGAGCTGCGGCGCCGCATCTCGATTGGCTTCTACTCCATGCCCATTCATGCCTCGGCGAGCCTGCGGATGATGACGCCGGTGCGCCGACTGCACTTCCAGACGCAGAACTGCGCTCCGGCGCCGGAGGTCCTGTGAAACCCTACCCTCGTCGGGGCCAGACCATGGTCCTCATGGTCATCTCCCTCTTCCTGCTCACGCTGATGGTGACGCTCACCCTGTCCATCGGCTCCAAGGTGCGCGAGAAGATGGAGGTGCAGGCCGTGGCGGATGCGGCCGCCTACAGCAACGCGGCCGTCACCGCGCGCGTCTACAACGAGATCGCCCTGCTGAGCCGCGCGCAGATCGCCCACATGGTGTCCATGGCGGCGGTGCAGAGCCTCATCAGTTGGTCCACGCTCTTCCGGGCCAACGTCGCGGCCACCTCCCTCAACTATTCCATCATCTCGGCGCAGCACGCCAAGGACGCCGCCAGGTGCTGCAAGAAGTACTCGCCCTGTCCCCACCTGTGTGGCTGCTCCATCGCCGCTTCCGCCGTGTCGGGCTTGAAGGCCTTCCAGGTCTGGACCCGGGACGTCGCGGAGTCCATGCAGTTCGAGGCGCTGGACACGGCCGCGGCCGCCCAGTCGCTGCGCCTGCAGGACGCGGCCATGCGCCTGCATGGGGTGCAACTGCTCGAGTACGTGCGACTGATGGGAGAGATCAACAACCAGAGCATGGCCGATGAGATCGTGGATGCCGCGAAGGGGGGCAGCCGGGTGGCGGGAGAGTGGAGCGCGCCGGGCGGAGGTGACTCGGTCTCCAACCGGGAGATTGGTTTCTTCACGGGCGCGACCACGCCCATCGACATCCTCAACTCCCACCATGTCTTCGCGGCCATGGGCAGCCGGGGCTTCTCCTTCATCACCGGCCGCTCCGGCATTCCCGCGATGGTGATCCAGCAGCAATTGCAGGCCCTGGGCTACGTGGTGCCCCCGGACAGGGCGACGGTCGTGAACCAGGGCAGCTCCTACTTCTCCACGCTGCCCAACCACGGCGCGTTGTGGCCCCTGGTCAACGGCAAGTACTCCTGGACGGATGACCACGGCATGAACACGCTGCGCTACAACCACACCTTCATGCCGTGTCGCCGCTACCAGTCCGCGTTCCCCACGATGGTCTTGTTGAACTCCACGGACTCGACGGACCCGACGGACCTGCACGTCTGGAGCCCCTTCTTCTTCGTGGACACGGTCCCCGCGCCCGCGCGTCACACGCTGGGCCGGTGCGTGCGCTGTCCGAGCATGTGGCCCACCTTCATCGACTACAACCCCCTGCCCCTGGTGCAGGAGGATGACAACTTCGGGCAGCCGAAGAACTTCGCCGTCATCCAGCGCGACTACAGCGTGCGCGCGGCCAGCGGTCAGTCCGTGGACCCGTGGAACCTCGGCTTCCGCTTCCGCTTCAGTCCCTCCCGGGAGTCTGGCTTCGACAACCGGGCACTGGTGCTCGCGGACGGAACCGACATCAGCAAGCAGACGGCGCTGTCGGCGGGCATCGCCTACTACCACCGCAAGGGGCACTGGAAGGAGCCGCCCAACCTGCTCAATCCCTACTGGCGTGCCACCCTGGTTCCCCTCACGGTCGATGAGGATGGCGAGGACGATGTCCCCGATACGTTGGGCGACGTGGGCACCGGGTGGGCGGGGGAGACTTTCGAGGCCCTGCGTGGCCAGGGCTATGAGGGAGGTCCGTGATGAGAAGCCTTTCGCGCCGTCGCGCCTCGCGCGGTCAGTCGCTGGTGGAACTGGTGCTCGGGCTGCTGGTCTTCGTCACGGTGCTGATGTTCGGCATCCACTTCGCGGAGATCGGCTACCTGTCGGTGAAGGTGACGGAGGCGTCGCACTCGGCGCTGCTGGACACCACCGGGCACAGACTGCACTCGTGGCCGTCGAACAACAATCCCTCCGACCGGGCCGCGGAGATCGCCGCCGCGGAGGCCACCGAGCGCTACCGGGACTTCGACAGCCGGACCTCCACCGCCCACGGAGACGGGCTCGCCCAGGTCTTCACCCGCGTCTCGGGCCTGAACGTGACCTGCCGCACGGGCGCCGGCCCCTCGTTCGGTCCGAGCCTGTTGACCAGCGTAGCGTATGAGGACGCGGGCGGATTGAGCTGCCAGTCCGAGGCGCTCGTCGAGCCGGTGGGCGCCTATACGCTTCCCCGGAAGTTCATGGAGGACGCCAATGGCTTCTTCTCCCAGCCGCACCTGCTGCGTCCCGATCCCTTCCGCGTGTGCGGCATGGGCCGGGCCCGGGGGGGCGTCTGCACGGGCCGGCTGACCATGGCGCTGGATGACTGGGGCCTGTCCGGAGACTCCGAGTCCGGCATCTGCCCCTTCATCCCCGACGTCCCCGCGCCGTGCCCCACCAACCTTCCCTTCTATGCGATGGCCGCCAGTGTCTTCACGCTCAACGGGCTGGGCCAGGGAATCGCCGGCAGCCGGATGGCCATGGGCATCGTCAAGAGGATGCCCATGCCCTTCTTCTATGGCGGCGAGAACATGTTCTGGATGAGCAGCGCGGGCGAGCCGCTCTTCCTCCAGCCCACTGGCTTCTCCATGGCCGAGGGCTGGCCGCTCTGGCCCACCACCCCCGGGGCGGCGCCCATCGGTGTTCCGGGTCTGGCGTATTCGTTTGCCTACCTCAAGCGGGATGGCTGCTTCCTCGGAAAGGATTGCCCCTGATGCTCCTCGTCCTGACCTGGCTGTTGGCGGCGAGCCCCACCTCGCCATCCCCTGCTCCGGAGCGCGCCACCGCGGGCGCCCCGAGCGCGCCGTCGGGGACCCCGGTGAACGGGCTGCCGTCCGCGCCTTCCGGCACGCCGGTTCCCCTGCGCTGGGATGTCCCGGGGTTGCTCGCGTGGGTGGACACGGATGGGCCCATCGCGGCCAATGGCATACCGGTCCTCATCCAACTGGCGCGCTCGTCCCGATCCGTGGATGACCTCGCCTCGCACTTCGTGCGCTTCTTCGAGAAGGCGGGGCTCTACGTCGCTCCGCTCGAGAAGCAGGCCGCCATCTCCCGTGAGCCCCAGCTCACGGCGTTGGATCCCAAGCAGATGCTGTCCTATACGGTCATCCTCCAGGCCAATCCGGACAAGACCACCTCGGTCATCCTGGGCACGGCGAACGTGGGGGCCTGGAAGCCACAGAACCAGAGCCAGTCACTCGGGTGGGCACCCCTGATGCCGGGCGCGCGCAACCTCTTGCGCACGGAGGCGGAGGGACAGTCGAGCGCGGCCTACGACGTGGACAGCACACCCGACAAGGTCCAGGCCTTCTATCGCGAGCAGCTGGAGAAGGCGGGCTACAAGGCCACCGGACAGTCGGGGGAATACCGGCGGGGCACGGAGTGGCTGCGGGTGCGTGCCCGGTCGGACGACAAGGGGCTGATGGTGTGGCTGGTGCGTCAGCTGGGCGGAGTGGACCCGGCGGCTCCGGCCCCTTGAGCGGGCTCGGGCGCCGGGCCGCCTTCACCCCGCGCGCCTAATCCAGCGGCTTGGCCTCGGGGAGCAGGTCTCCGCACGTCTTGGTGATGCAGGTGGTGAACTTCTCGCCACAGCTCATGCTGCAGTCCTGGTTGCCCTTGCAATCTTCCACACACGACTTCATGGGGTCCTGGCACTTCGACATGCACTTGTTGAGCGCCTGGGCCTGCTGGGTGTTCATGACCGGCTTGGGCTCCTTGTCCCGCCGGGTGGGAGACGGGTCCTTGGCGAGGGCGGCGGCGGGCAGGAGACAGCAGAGCGCGAGGGCCAACAGCGGGGAGTGTTTCATGAGAGGAGTTCCAGGGTAGGGGACGGGGGCTCGCCGGAGGGCCTGCACTGCCCGGCGGGGGAGCGATTATAGGCGCCACTGGACTGTAATTGAAGCGCCCGTCCCTCCATGTTACGGCCCCGACATGAACGATGCCGGAGCGCCTCCCCAGGATCCCAAGGACACGGTCAATCTTCCCAAGACGGACTTCCCCATGAAGGGAAACCTCGCCCAGCTCGAGCCGCGCATGCTCGGCTGGTGGGCGGACCACGGCATCTGGGGAAAGATCCTCGCGCGGCGAGTGGGCCACGAGCCCTTCGTCATCGCCGACGGGCCGCCGTACGCCAACGGCCACCTGCACGCGGGCCACGCGCTCAACAAGGTCCTCAAGGACATCGTGGTGAAGTACCGCAATCTCTCCGGCCGCCAGTGTGACTACATCCCCGGCTGGGACACGCACGGCCTGCCCATCGAGCAGGCGGTGGAGAAGCGGCTCAAGGACAAGAAGATCGACAAGCGCACGCTGGACCGCGAGGCCTTCCTCTCCCAGTGCCGCGAGTACGCGCTGGAGTTCATCGACATCCAGCGCACCGAGTTCAAGCGCCTGGGCGTGCTCGGGGACTGGGACAATCCCTATCGCACGCTCGACTTCAGCTACGAGGCGCAGGAGATCCGCGAGCTGGCCACCTTCGCCCGGCGCGGCATGCTCTACCGGCGCAAGAAGCCGGTGTACTTCTGCCTCACGGATCAGACGGCGCTCGCCGAGGCCGAGGTGGAGTACGAGCAGCACTCGAGCCCGTCCGTGTACGTGGCCTTTCCCGCGGGCCCCGAGGTGGCCGAGCGCGTGCCGGTGCTCGCGGGCCGCGAGGTCTCCTTCGTCATCTGGACCACCACGCCCTGGACGCTGCCGGCCAACCTCGCCATCGCGGTGAACGCCGAGTACGAGTACGTGTTCTACGCGCTCGGCGAGCGCGTCATCTGCGTGGCGAAGGATCTGCTGTCCCGGGTGCTCGCCGAGGTGAAGGCGGACGAGCTGGAAGTGAAGACGGTGAAGGTGAAGGGCAGCGAGGTGTCGGCGACGGCGCTGGTGGAGCCCGAGCGCATCCTCGCCTACGCGCGGGGCGATGAGCTGGAGGGCTGCACCTACCGGCACGTCTTCCATCCGCGTGAGGGGAAGATCCTCCTCGGCGAGCACGTGACGCTGGAGGCCGGTACGGGCCTGGTGCACACGGCACCCGGCCATGGCCAGGAGGACTACGAGGTGGGCCTGAAGTACGGGCTCGACATCTACAACCCCATCCGCCACGACGGCCGCTTCGACGACAGCGTGGGCGAGTGGCTCGCGGGCAAGAAGGTCTTCGAGGCCAATCCGATCGTCATCGACGTGCTCGCCGACAAGGGCGTGCTGCTCAACGGCAAGACGGACAAGGTGGAGCACAGCTATCCGCACTGCTGGCGCTGCCACAACCCGGTCATCCTCAGCGCCACGTACCAGTGGTTCATCCCGCTGGACAAGCCGCTGCACGGGGGCGAGGGCAAGACGTACCGCCAGCAGGTGCTGGACGAGGTGGACCGGGTGCAGTGGGTGCCCTCGTGGGGGCAGAGCCGCATCCGGGGCATGCTGGAGACGCGGCCGGACTGGTGCATCAGCCGTCAGCGGAGCTGGGGCGTGCCCATCCCCATCGCCTACTGCGAGGGCTGCGACGAGGCGCTCATCTCCCCCGAGTTGATGGAGAACGTGGCGGCGGCGGTGGAGAAGCAGGGCGTGGGCGTGTGGTACCGCACGCCGGTGGAGCACTTCCTGCCCGAGGGCCAGCGCGCGTGCGGCAGGTGCGGCAAGACGGGCTTCCGCCGCGAGACGGACATCCTGGACGTGTGGTTCGACTCGGCGTGCATGTTCAGCGCGGTGCTGGACCGACGCCAGCGCGTTCCGGCGGACCTGTTCCTCGAGGGGAGTGATCAGCACCGGGGCTGGTTCCACTCGTCCATCCTGGTGTCGGTGGGCACGCGCGACGTGTCGCCCTACAAGGCCTGCCTCACGCACGGCTTCGTGGTGGACGGCAAGGGCGAGAAGATGTCCAAGAGCGTGGGCAACACGGTGGCCCCGGAGAAGATCATCCAGCAGTATGGCGCCGAGGTGCTCCGGCTGTGGGTGGCCAGCAGCGATTACCGCAACGACGTGCGCCTGTCGGATCAGATCCTCAAGGGCCTGAGCGAGGGCTACCGGAAGATCCGCAACACCATCCGCTACACGCTGAGCAACCTGTATGACTTCGAGCCGGAGCGGGACGCGGTGGCCGCGGAGCGGTTGCAGCCCCTGGACACGTGGGCGCGGGGTCGGCTCGCGGAAGTCGTGGCGCGGGTGAAGAAGGCCTACGAGGCGTACGAGTTCCACCTCGTGTACGCGACGGTGGTGGACTTCTGCGCGGGGGACCTGTCGGCGGTGTACTTCGACATCCTCAAGGACCGGCTCTACACGTCCAAGGCGACGGGCGAGGCGCGGCGTGGCGCACAGACGGTGCTGTACGAGGTGGCCACGGTGCTGCTGCGAGTGCTGGCGCCCATCATGAGCTTCACGGCGGAGGAGGCGTGGCAGTACCTGCCGGGGAAGAAGACGGAGAGCGTCTTCCTGACGGACTTCCCGGAGCCCGCGGTGAAGCCCGACGCGGTCCTGGCCGAGCGGTACGCGAAGCTCTTCGCGGTGCGTGGCGCCGTGCAGGGGCTGTTGGAGGCGGCGCGGCGCGAGAAGATGATTGGCTCCTCGCTGGAGGCGCGGGTGGTGCTGAGCGCGAGCGGCAAGGCGCGCGAGTTCCTCCAGGCCCACGCGGCGGAACTGCCGGGGCTGCTCATCGTGAGCCAGGTGGAACTGGCGGACGAGGCGGGGGAGAAGGCCCAGGTGCTCGCCGTGGCGCAGGCGCTCGGCGAGGACGTGAAGGCGGAGGTGCTGCCGGCCCGGGGCGCCAAGTGCCCTCGTTGCTGGACGTACTCGGAGCAGGTGGCCGCGGGCGCTTCCGTCTGCGGCAAATGCCAGGAGGCGCTGTCATGAGTGGAGTCCTGAATCCGTCACGTCGTTCCCTGTTGGGCTGTCTGGCGCTGGTGGTGCTGGGGTTCGCCTCGGTGCCCACCTGGGCGGATGAGCCGGCGAAGAAGGCCCCGGAAGGCAAGAGCGCCCCCGCGACCGTCTCGGTTGTCTTTGATTATGGCAATGGCAAGGAGAAGGCCCTGACGGGCATCGAGTGGCGCCAGGGCATGACGGCCTGGGAGGCGACCCAGGCAGCGGCGCGGCGTTCCCCTCCCATCGAGCTCAAACACTCGGGCAGTGGGGCGATGGTGTACGTCACCGGAATCGACGGGGTGAAGAACCAGGGCGGCGGGCGCGACAAGCGCAACTGGCAGCTCTGGGTCAACGGCACCTACGCCGACGCGGGCGTGGGCGCCAAGGTGCTCCAGGCGGGCGACAAGGTGCTCTGGAAGTTCGCGCCGCCCCCTCCACCGGGCTCCTGATGAGTGTCCACTCACCACCCAGCAAACGCACTCAGGATAGAGAAAGCCCGGAGCTACAGCCAGCCCAGAGGCGAAACCCACCCGGGAAGCGTGGCGGTGGAGGGAAACGTCTCGTTCCGACAATGGATTGACCTTGCTGTCAGCCGCCCTCTGTAATCCTCGGGTTTGGGCTCCCAACTCGGGTGGCTCGCCCGGAGAGGTGCGGCGATGTTGAAACATTCCGACAATTCGCGTTCCGCGGACACGCGGTGGCCCCCGCGCGCGGGGGCGCTGGCCCTGGCGGCGCTGATGCTGATGACAGCGTGCTCCACGGGGGCCCCCACGGGTGGAGGGTTGACGGCTTTCCGTTACCATTCGCCCGTGCCGCGCGACTCGCCCGAGCCGTGGGCGCAGAAGTCAGAAGCCGAGGACTGGATCCTGGAGGACTGGGGCCAGGGAGAGGCTTTCTTTGCCAGGCTGCCTACGGACTTCGCGCCTGTACAGGTGAGCGACGCTGAGTTTTCGGCAGCCATGACAACGCTTTGGCTTGACATGCCGCTCCGGGTGGCCGCATCTCGGCCCTCGTTGTATGTCGGCCGTAGGCTGGCGTTGGCTTCCGCGTCCGTGAGCGGCGAAGCGTGGCAATCAGACCTGGCTCGGTCCTATGGGCAGTTTTGTGAGGGGTGCGGCACTCCAGGGGACTGCCTGACGCTGTTTGAGGACGGGCCTCGCTTCCAGGATGACGACAAGCGAAGCCTTGCGCTCGCCCTGGCAGTAGGGCCAGCCCTGGAGGGTGTGAACGCGGAAGTGCGCGCCATGCTCAATCCTACACAAATGCTCGCAATGCTGAGCATGAGCATCACGGTTTATATGGCGCTGCTGTTGGCGCCAGTGCCCGAGCCGATAACAAAGGGCGCGGCCCTGGTGTTTAGTGCCGCTTTGTGGGGTTATCTTGGTTATGAGTTCTTCGATTTGCTGCGGGCCTATGCGCGGCTTTACGAAGATGCGCCCCGGGCCTCCTCCTTTGCGGAGTTACGCGAGATTGGCGAGCGTTTCGGGCGTGTCATCGGTCCCAACAGTGTGCGGATCCTCGTCATCGTGGGGACGGCGGCCATTGGCGAAACGGTGTCCCTTGCTTCCAAGGCCCCCAAGCTCCCCGGATTCGCGCAAGCGTCGGAGAAAGTCGCGGCCCGTACTGGGTTGGGCCTGCTGGAGACCACAACCGGAGCCGAGCGCCTTATTGTCTCTGTGCCAGAAGGGGCGATCCGCGTGGTGTTGGCGCCTCATGCCGTGGCCATGGTCGCCCGGGGCGTTGGCGCTGGGAGTCCTGCCCCAACTCGGGGTAGGCTCCTCCCCAACGGGCACAGGGCGTGGGGGTCGTTTAGTGGCTTCAAGTCGGCCATGGGGCCAGCGGGCTCGGGAAAGCAATGGCATCACATCGTGGAGCAGACCCCGGGCAATGTGAAGCGGTTTGGAGGCGAGGCCCTTCACAATACTGAAAACATCACCGCACTCACCGAGGGGCTACACACCGACGTGAGCGCCTTCTACTCGTCGATCCGAGAAGGAATCACCGGCTCCAACACCCTGACGATTCGGCGATGGCTTGGCACTCAATCATACGAAGCCCAGCGTCAGTTCGGATTGAAGGCAATTGAAAATATCAGGAGAGGAATTTGGAAAGTCAGGTAAGACAGCTAGAAGAACTGGCGGAAAAGTTTGCCCACCACACAGCAGAACAGACGGACGCAATCTTTCGAGGTGATGCCAGAACCGGAAACAGGCACGCGAAGCAGCGGATCGCTACGTTCAAGAAGTTGCGCGCTCACGGGAACGCGGGGCGGGATGCGCTCGCCATGTTGCTCACGCACCCGCGAATGGACGTACGAGGCATGGCGGCGGTCTACCTGCTGCGCTATCGGACGGCGGAAGCCAAGGCCGTCTTACTGGAGATCGCAAAAGGTGAAGGACTGGCCGCTTTTGAAGCTTCGGAGGCCCTGAAACGCTGGGAAGAGGGCACTTGGGCACTCGATCCAACCGAGGATGTTGCGGGGTAGCCAGAAGCACCCCGCCCGGCACCGCCCAGCAAGCGCGGCCGACCACGCACGGAGCGCGCCGCGAGTGACAGGCGGAGAGGGCGCAAGCGGGACAATCCCGGCGGGTGATACGGGAGGGAATGACGGCCTGGGTGGCGACCCAGGCCGCGGCGCGGCGCACCCCTGCCATCGCCATCAAACACTCGGGCAGTGGCGCGATGGTGTACGTCACTGGAATCGATGGGGTGAAGAACCAGGGCGGCGGGCGCGACAAGCGCAACTGGCAGCTCTGGGTCAACGGCACCTACGCCGACGCGGGCGTGGGCGCCAAGGTGCTCCAGGCGGGCGACAAGGTGCTCTGGAAGTTCGCGCCGCCCCCTCCATCGGGCTCCTGAGTCCCATTCTTCCCCCGAGGCCCTGCCGCGCTCCATCGCCACGGCCGTAGGCGCCAGGAAGCCCTCGGCTCCTGTCCGTGCGCTTTTGATTGGCCAACCAAGACGACCGGTCATATTCTGCCGCTTCGAAGCCACCGGGACCGCCGGAGCACTCCAGCGATCACACCTCCAGGGAGCAACGCATGTCGTCAGATCTTCTCGCACGAGTTTTGAGCACCTATGGCGGCATCGAGCGCTGGAAGAAGGTGAACAAGATCTCCGCGCATCAGCGCTTCGGAGGTGTCCTCTGGCCGCTCAAGCAGGTGAGCGGCATCGTCGATGACGCGAGGGTCACCGTCGCCATCCAGAAGCCGTGGACCTCGATCACTCCCTTCACCGCGGCGGACCGTCGCAGCGTCTTCACTCCGACGCGCGTGGCGATCGAATCCACGAGCAAGGGGATCATCGAGGAGCTCAACGATCCGCGCGCCTCGTTCGCCGGCCACACCCTGGAGACGCCCTGGACCCCGCTCCAACTCGCGTACTTCACCGGTTACGCCATGTGGACCTACGTGAGCGAGCCGTACTCGTTCACCTTTCCCGGTGTTCAGACGGTGGAACTCGACCCCTGGCGGGAGCAGGGCGAGACGTGGCGGCGGCTCAAGGTCACCTATCCAAGCAGTCTCGCCACGCATAACGCCGAGCAGACGCTGTATGTCGATTCCGATGGTCTGCTTCGCCGGCGCGATTACCAGGTGGACATCGCGGGCGGCGTGCCGAGCGTGCAATACATGAGCGGCCATCGGGAGATCTCCGGCATCGTCATCCCCACGACGCGAATGATCTACGGCCGCGATGCCCAGAACCGCGCGATCCCCGAGCCCCTCGTCGTCTCCATCGAACTCGACGACATCAGCGTCGACTGAGCACGAGAAGGGCCGCTCATCAGATGCGCGTCCCTTGAAGCGCGGGGCACCCTCGAGCTGCTTCTGGCCGAGCCGTTCAGCGCTGGACGTAGCCGTCCGACAAGGTTCGCAGGAAGGCGACGAGGGCGTCTTCCTCCTCGGAGGTGAGGCCGAGGTTGCCCATCTGGCTGGTGTCGACGTTCTGCTTCACCTCGGGGGACGGCCAGCAATCGACGCCGGGGACGGCTTGCTCTCGGGAGCCTTCCGCGCGGCACACGGGCAGGGCGTCGCGCGTGTTGTAGAAGTGCACCACGCTCTTGAGGTCCTTGAAGTAACCGTTGTGCATGTAGGCTTTGACGAAGGCCGGGTTGGGCCGCTTGTCCACGTTGCGCAAGGTGGGGACCTTCTGCTTCCCGAGGTTCTCCCGCGCGTACCGCCGCCACTCCGGGCGCGTCTGCAGGAAGGCCCCCAGGCCCTGGTCCGTCCACTCCCAGCCCCGCGGGTTGAACTCGCGCTGCTCGTACCAGGGGTTGAGCGGGTTGCGCGGCACGCCGAGGTTCGCATAGGTGTGGTCGGTGAAGAGGGGCGGCTCGCCGCGGGCCCCGCGCTGGCTCAGGTGACAACTGGAGCACAGCGCCTTGCCCTCGAAGAGCCCCAGGCCCCGCAGCTCCTGGTCCGTCAGACGGGCGCGCCCGGCCAGGTACGCATCGTACTTGGAGGAGAAGGGATTCATCTCGGACGAGGCCTCGTAGGCCGCGATGGCCCGGGCGATGTTGTCGTAGGCCCGCGCCACCTGGCCCGGCTGGCACATGGTCCACCCGTAGAGCAGAAGGAAGTGCGCCGCGTAGGGCCCGGTGCACACCTTGGCGACGACGGCCGCCTCGTTGGGGTTGTTCTGCTCCACCGGGTTGAGGAAGGGCAGCTGCGCCTGGTCCGTGGCGGGAGTGCCCAGCTCCTCGCCCGTGGCGCGGCCATCCCAGAAGCTGCCCCCCACGAAGACCCCCTCCGCCCAGATGGCCGGTTGGAAGATGGGGGCGCGCGTGGCGTAGGCGCTCGAGGGAGGCTTGCGATTGCCGAACCGCCCCGGGACAGCGCCCTCGTGCACGCCCCCGGTCCCATTGGCGTGCGTGTCCGGTCCCATCCAGCCCGTCGACGGGTGATGGCAGGACGCACACGCTTGACCGGGTGGCTCGGAGAGCCTCTTGTCGAAGAACAACAGCCTGCCGAGCAACTCCTTGGGTTGGAGCGCCGCCACGGGGGCCTTCACCTCCGCGCGCAACCCGGCCGTCGCTTCCGGTGTTCCTGGCGCCCGCGACTCATTCGGAGAGGGGCCCATGTCACAGGCCACCAGTCCACACATCAGGGATGGAAGCACCCAGGCTTTCCACGAACGCATCGGAGCACCTCAAGGGAGGGGGGATCCGATGAGTGACACCGACTGCCCTCCGCCGACAATGGGCTCGGGGACGTAGTCGATTGTCCGGCTTTTCAAGAAAGCCCTGTCAGAAGCGGCCCTGTGTGCTCGAGAACATTGACTGCCGGGAGGGTCATCCCCGCCAGATTCCGTGAGCCAGGCCAGCCGCCATACGTCTGTCAGGGATTGCTGAAGATGAGGTACGCACCGGTCATGCCGGTCGTCGGCAAGGCGCACCCCGTATAGGCGGCCGCGGTGCTGGCGGTCGACGTGCGTGCCTTGAGGCCCGTGGCGAGCGAGCCGATCTTCAGCCGGTACTGCCGGTTGGCGAGGTACGTCGCGTTGGCCGAGAACGTGAGATCAACGAGGAAACGCGCCGTCCCGCCAGCCGTGATGCGCGAGAAGGAGCTGCCGCCGCACCCGCCCGTGGCGCCGGTGCCGAGGGTGAAGTTGACGGAGCTGCCGAACGGCGTGCTGGGGCTGACGCAGATGAGCTGCAGCCCCGAGCCGTCACCGGAGTCGGCGCGGGTGCCGGCCTGATACATCTTGATGGAGTTCACATCGAACCGAGACGGGCTGGTCCCCGCCATCTCGAGCGTGAGAGGAATTTGATCCAGGTACAGGGTGCTCGTCGTCGTGTTGGTGACCTCGAAGGCCAGCGTCGTGCCCTGGCGGAAGCTCACCCCGTCGGGTGGAAGGATCTTCTTGTCATGGGGCGCGGCGGTGTTCTGCCGGAACTGCAACTGACCCGTGCAGGTGCCAGTGGCCGTCGAGAAGCCGTTCGACACCGGCAGGAACTGGCAGACGCTGGTGGTGGGCGAGCAGTACCAATACGGGTTGCCCGGGCCCACGCCGCTCGAGCTTTGCGTCTGCACGCCACAGTCCGCGTAGGCGGTGCAGGGCGTGTTGATCGGGCACTTCTGGCCCGTGACGGGATCATTCTCCCAGCTCAGGCACGCGTACGTGTCCGCCGCCGCCGCTTGCCGTGACACGCTCGAGGCCGCGGGGCTCGAGCTCCCCAGCGGCTCACCGCTCTGCTCGGGCGCGGCGCCGCAGGCAGACAGCAGGGAGGTTGCGAACAAGAACATTCCAGACGTTGTGAGTTTCAAGGTGATGGCCTTCCACTTTCCATGAGGCTTCGAGGAGCAAGCACCGCTGTTGGGCTTCCGCGGCTCTCCTGGCGGCTATCACGTCAAACGTTTGAAGGGCGAGGCCTCGTGATGAGGCCTCACGCGTCGTCAGGTGTCCTTGCTCATCATGGGTATAAAGACGTGTTGATTGGACCTCTGACCGACGACCTGGGGCGCATCGAGGTCCTCGTGAACAACGAGGAGCGATCCCCTCACGCCAGGACGAGCCACGGCGCCCCCCCTCCTTCGTCTACTCGACGAGCGCTCGCCTGGCGGGCTGGGCCATGGCCGCTTGTAGGGACTTTCCGACAAGGGCCCATCCTTGGGTTGTGGGACCATCGGCTGCGCCCTAAAGAGGACTCTCCATGCACGATCAACTCAGGCCCAGCGGACTCTCGGTCGTCGGCTCCCTACCCTGGGGGGCACACTTCTGCCAGTTCTATGAGGGGCGGGAAGATCTCGTGGACTCGCTCGTGCCCTATTTCAAGGCGGGCCTCGACAACAACGAGACGTGTCTGTGGGTGACCTCGGAGCCTCTTCGGGCCGAAGACGCCCGGACGGCGCTTCGTCAGGTCGTCCCGGACCTCGAGGCGCGGGAGCGGCGCAATCAGATCGAGATCATCAACCACCAGGACTGGTACGCGCGCACGGGAAAGGCGGACCCGGACGCCACCCTGCGCGGATGGGTCGAGCGGGAGGAGCGGGCCCTGGCGGATGGGTTCGCCGGGCTGCGGCTGACGGGGAATACGTACTGGGTCGAGCGCTCGGATTGGAATGGCTTCGTCGATTACGAGGCCCGCGTCTCGCGCACCTTCCAGGGCCGTCACATCATCGGGATGTGTAGCTATTGCCTGGGCCGCTGCCAGCCGCATGACATCCTCGACGTGGTCGCCAACCACCAGTTCGCCCTCACTCGCCGGGCGGGCCACTGGCAGATGATCGAGAGTGCCGCGCTGTGCATGGCGAAGAATGAGCTGCAGCGCCTCAACGCCGAGCTCGAACGCCGGGTCCTCGAGCGCACCGCCGCGCTCGCGCACGCGGTCCAGGCACGCGATGATTTTCTCTCCGTCGCGTCGCACGAGTTGAAGACGCCCATCACCTCGCTCCAGCTCTATGTGCAGGGCATGGTTCGCGCCCAGTCCAAGGGGATGCTGAGCGCGGAACAGCTCAATGCCCGGCTGAGCCGGATCCAGGAGCAGTGCGGCCGGCTGGAGAAGCTCATCAACAACCTGCTGGATGTGTCGCGTGCGGATGCCAGGGCGCCGGTGCTCCAGCGGGAGTCCTTCGACATGTCGGAGCTGGTGGCGGAGACCGTGGAGCGCTTCGCGGAGGAGTTCACGCGGGCCCGCTGCCAGGTCACCGTCGAGGCGCGCGAGGCCATCGTGGGCTGCTGGGACAGGATGCGTGTCGAGCAGGCGCTCACCAACCTGTTGCAGAACGCGGCCCGCTACGCCCCGGGCGCTCCGGTGCACATCCGGGTGCAGGCGGAAGGTCCCTGGGTGAGGATCGTCGTGCGAGACGGCGGGCCGGGAGTCTCCGAGAAGGACCACGAGCGGATATTCGAGCGTTTCGTCCAGGCGGGGAGCCAGACGTTCGCGGGAGGATTCGGCCTGGGGCTGTGGATCGTGAAGCAGATGGTGGAGGCCCACCAGGGCAGCGTGACGCTCTCCAGCCGGCCCGGGGCGGGCGCCACATTCACGCTCATGCTGCCGCTCGACTGAGCGTCACGTCATTGCGCCGGAGAACGCGAGGGCCCGGGAGGACTCCCTCCTACTGTCCGCGTTCGCAGCCGCAGCCGCAGGCGTCGAAGAACACCTGCTCACCCGGTTGGCAGACGAAGCGGATGGTGCTGCAGAGCTGGGGGCTTTTGCTGACATAGCGCCTGCGCGGATCGTTGTAGTCGCAGGATGAGGACGCGCATTGGCTCTTCTTCACGCAGATGCCAATACAGTCGGCGCCTCCGTTGTCCGGATCGCAATCATCGCTGGGGTCGTCGATGCAGACCTGCCCCTGGGGACAGGGCGTGCCGGGAAAGCCGCCGCAGGACTGGGTGAGATGCTGGGGCGCCTTGGGCTCGGGTGGGGCGGACGCCTGGGCCCATGAGGTTCCGGACATACCGAGCAGAGCACTGGTGAGGGCGAGCGCGCTCACCACGGGAAGACGGAAGAGCATGAGAGGACTCCTTGAGGGGGCGTACATCCCAATGGAGTCCCGAATCCGCCCATGTGACGTCGCAAGCGCGTGCACTGAGGTGCAGGAGGCATGTCGGCCAACTCGGTGAAGCGAGCCGAGTGTGGCGCTTCGAAGGTCAGTGGCCTGGACGTCGAGCGAGTCACACCTCGCTCAGCGCCAGTGCCATGAGCTTCTTGAGATTGTCCGCCGCCAGCTCGTCGCACGCGCTCTCGATGTGCTGCTTCACCGTGTTGACCTTGATCTTCAGATGCTCGGCGATGGTCGCGTAGTCCCAGAAGCGGAAGGCCAGGGATACCACCTCCGCCTCTCGGTTCGAGATTCTGCCGCGCCAGCTCTCGGGCAGGGGGATGAAGGACCGTTTCTCCTGGAGTTGCAGGAGCCAGGCGCGCTCCGAGTCCAGCACGGGCAGGGATTCGAAGCTCACCCTCAAGTCCTTGTCCGTGCCCTGCTTGAGCCACACCTCGGGCCCGTCATCGGGACCGCCCGCGCGCCGGGCCAATGAGGCCAGCCGTGCCCGGAACTCCTCGGGAAGACGACCCCCGGCGAGCTCCGAGGGCGAAAACCATTCCGCCAACAGTGCCGTGGCCGACGGCGTGGGCGTCCAGTGCTCCAGGCGCGCGCCCTGCACGAGAATGAACGGTCCCTGGCGCGTGGCCACCTCGCGCAGGAGCGAGGCCTGGGATCGCGTCTGTGCATACGTCCGACAGTGACTGATGGCCCTTGCCAGCCGGGGCGTCAGCCACTGCATGCGCGCCTGATGACGGGTGGAGAAGGGCCTGCGCCGGGCGCTGTAGAGCGTCACGCCGCCATGCCACTCGGGGCTCACCCAGAGCGACACCGACATGCAGTGCTCGATGGGCTGGCCGAGTTCGCGCAAGCGCTCGTACATGGGATTACGGATCAGCTGGGCACGCGGAATCATCTGCGAGTCCCGGAGGACCGTGTTGGGAGCGCGCGTCGTGCTGGCCTGCACGAAGTCATACGGCGCCACTTCCTGGTAGTGATGGAAGAAAGAGGAATCCAACCCCGAGGGCATCCAGTCGTATCCGAGGGTCTCCCCCAGTGGTCGGGAGATACACAACGCCATGGCATCCATGGGAATCAACCTGCCCAGCCCTTCCCGGGCGTTGGAGAACATCGTCTCGAGCTCCAAGGAGCTGTTGAGGTCGTCAGCGACGGAGAGGGCGAGGTCCAGTTCCGCCTCATTCAAGCCCGGCAATGAATCCACGAGGTGTCTCCTCCGGGGTTCACGGATCGTGACCCCATTTCCTCCCGGAGTATAGTGCCGAGCCCCTGGCTGGTGGCCACTTGGGCTGAGAGAGGACCCGGGCGACCCTTCAATCCTTCGAAAAATTCGAGGTAACAAATCCGGCGCTGCGCGTCCTGAATGGAACCGAGCGCGCCATGACCCTTCTTTCTGCTCCCACATTCCTCCGCGGTAACGCCCTGACAGGCCGCCAGCGTCTGATGCGTGCGATGCCCGAGGATTCCCCATGAGCGAATCGTCCAACCTGGGAGATGATGGCGTCGTGTCCTCCAAGCCACGCTCCACACCCATGGATGTCGAGAAGGCTCAACGGCGTGCCGGAGAGTTCGCCGCGCGCTATCGGACGACGCTGCTGAATCGGGCCAGGAAATGGGGCCAGAACGAGCAGGACGCACAGGATCTGGTCCAGGAGACGCTCAAGCGTTTCATCGACACCTTTGGTTCCGTGGACTCATTGCCCAGTGAACGCAGTTGTGAGGCGTGGTTGTCCAATACCTTCACCCATCTCTTCACCACTCAATACCGGAAACAAAAGACCCAGCGGAAGGCCGTTCCGGAACTGCTCCATGCACGTGCCATCGAGGAGTCTTCCGTGGAGACGCTCCCCCCCGTGTACGACTCCATTACGGACGAGCAGATCCAGCAGGCCTTCGACGAGTTGACCCCCGACGCGCTCGCCACCCTCAAATTGGATGTCGAGGGCAAGACCGGCCGAGAGATCGCTGGGCTGTTGCGCATCCGGGAGGGAGCCGTGCGCAAACGACTGCACGACGCCCGAAAGAAACTGCGCAAGGTTCTTCAACGGTTCCTTCCCCCTGGGGACAACTGATGGCCCGTCCTTGTGATGACGTCGAGCTATTCATGGAGGGGGAGCTTCCTCCTGAACGGGCCGAGCTGTTCCGGCAACACCTGCCGGACTGCGCCCGTTGCCAGCGGGAACTCGCCAACTTCCTGCAACTCGAACTGCTGACGAAACGCCATCTGGAGATGGACGAGGGACGGGCCGAGGCCCAACCCACTCCGTGGCGCGTTCCGCGTTGGCTGCCGCCCTTCGCAGGGGCTGCCCTCATGCTCGTGCTCCTGGTGGTGGCCGGGCGCTTCGTGTACCCGCGTGTCGTGGCTCCCACCGAGGACGTCTGGCTCACCGCCACGACGGAACGGTTGTTGCCCGCGCGCTTGAGCCACCCCAAGGCCAGCAACTACCGGCCCCTGCGCGACAGGCTCATGGGCCCGAGGGAGAAGCTCGAGGCGCTTCCCTACTCCGCTCTGGATGAACTCCGGAGGAATGACCCATGGGGAGAGGCAACGGCCTTCCTGGTGCGCAATGAGCCGGGAGCGGTGCAGCGGACCTTGCAGATCCTCGAATCCCTCGGGTCGTCACCCGAACTGGACAGCGACCGTGCCGCGGCCCTGCTGCTCGACAACGAGTTCGAGAAGGCGCTCGTGGCGGCGGATGCGGCCCTGTCGGCACGTCCCGGTTACGCCCCTGCGCTTTGGAACCGGGGACTGGCCTTGATGGAACTGGGTCTGCCCTGGTTCGCGGCCCAGAGCTTCGAGGAGGTGGCCAGCCAGCAGGAGCCAGGCTGGGCGGAGGAAGCCCGCGACAGGGCCCGGCACCTGCGCGAGCAGGAAGCGGAGCGCCAGTCCCGATGGAAGGACGTCCAGACGGACGGCGACGAACTCACTCGTCCTGGCCTTCATGCGCTCTCCTCGGACTTCAGCCAGGCGCCGAGCGCGCGACTCCACTTCTATATCGCCGTATGGAGCGCGCCCTCTCGCGATCGCGTCCTGGAGCTGTTGCCCCTCGCCCGGGAACTGGACGTCAGGGCCACGGGCCACGTGTTGGAGGACTACGTCCAGCGCGTGTCGAAGTCGGACTTCACCCGGAGGGAACGGCTCGTCCAGGAGTACGTGGCACTCAAGGGCACACGGCCTGCCGTCCAGGAACAGGAGAAGTTGATCGCGAGCTTGCGAGGCTCGTCCGGGAACGAAGACCTGTTGCTGGGCGTGCTCCTCCGGCTCGAGGAGACGGCGCGCCATCTGGATGCGTTCGCGGAGGCGGTGAAGATGCTCGAGGACCCCTGGTTCGACCTGCTCGTGGAGCAGGAGCGGGGGAAGGCCGAAAAGGCGGCGGGACACTTCGATCGGGCGGCCCGCACGCTCCGGGAGGCCCATGCCAGGTGCCCATCGCCAGGGCTCGAGTACCGGTGCATGTGGCTGGAACTCGAGCTGTCGAGCCTGTTCCTCCAACGTATCCAGCCGGAGGAGGCCCGCGAGTACGCCACGCGCGGATGGGAGACAGCACGGGCGCACAATGAGTGGTGGCTGGAGGGGAGCCTGCTGTGGAATCTGGCGCAGGTCTCCCGCTATGTGAACGACGCGCCCCTGGCGCGCGCCCGCTATGGGGAGTTCCTCGCGAGAGACTCCGACAAACCAGACGTCCTGCGCCGGGTCCACCAACACCTCGCGGAGGTCGCCTTCCACGAGCTGCGAGTAGAGGAAGCCCGGCGGGAACTCAACGCCGCGCTCGCCACGGGACAGCCCCTGTCCTTCAATGGTGCTTTCGCCCTGGCGGACCTCTCACGTTTGAGTCCCGCGCCCACGGACGAAGCCCAGTTGGAGGCCGCGTTGGAGAAGGCCCAGCCCGGTCTGACTCCGGGCGAACGTGTGATCGCCACGCATGTGCGTGGACGA
This sequence comes from Cystobacter fuscus, assembly GCF_002305875.1. Classification (NCBI taxonomy): domain Bacteria; kingdom Pseudomonadati; phylum Myxococcota; class Myxococcia; order Myxococcales; family Archangiaceae; genus Cystobacter; species Cystobacter fuscus. The sequence goes on from NZ_CP022098.1 coordinate 767,062, forward strand.
TTCTTCATCGAGCGCGATCCGGTCCGGGGTCACGAACTGCTCTGGCGAAGCATCGAGGAGTCCACCGACGCCGCCCTCCAGCAGGACCCCGCAGCCGCCAGAGCGAGGACCTACAGCTATACCTCGCTGCTCATGGACGCGGGGCGCCACGCCGCCTTCGCGCAGGCGCTGGAGTGGATGGAGCGGGAACGGGGATTGGCGCTGCCACGCACGTGCGTGTTGACGGCCAGCGCGGATTCGGAGCGGACCTTGCTCATCGCCCGGGGAGCGGGGGGCGAAGTGGTGGGTCACTTCGATGATTCCCGGCGTCAGCCCCTGCCGATGGATTTGATTGGGGTGGTTCCCGAGACACTCCTGACCTCCCTGCGCGTCTGTCCCCAGGTGGAAGTGCTCGCGAGGCCGCCTCTTCATGGCCGGCCCGGGCTGCTGCCGCTCGACATGGCGTGGAGCTACCTGACGAGGACGACACCCGACCAGACTCCGCCTCCCACCCGGGGACGCCATCTGGCGGTCCACGCCGTGGAGACGCCTCGCGAGTACCACCTGCCGAGGCTCAACCCGTGGGTGCCTTCTTTCGCCTCTGGAGAAGTCCGACTGGAATTGACGGGCACCGAGGCGACGCCCGAAAGGGTCCTCGGAGAGATGCGGGGGGCCACGGAGATCGATCTCATGGTCCATGGCAAAGACAATGGTTCGTTGGATACCTCCTCGCTGGTGCTCGCCCAGGGCAGGGAGGGAGCGGAGCTGCGAGCAAGGGATGTGCGTGCCGCGACACTGAGCGGCTCGCCCTTTGTCGTACTGGCCGCTTGCCGTGCGGCGGCCACGGCCTATTCCACTCAAGAGCCGCTGAGCCTCCCAGCGGCCTTCATGAAGGCGGGAGCGCGGGGGGTCCTCGCCGCCACGGAAGAGATTCCCGACCGGGCGGCCATGGCCGTGTTCACATCCATTCGCGAGCGCATCCGCCAGGGGGCCCCTCCGTCCGTCGCCCTTCGCGACGAGCGCCTGCGCTGGCGTCAGGAGCATCCTGGCTCGACGTGGCTCGACAGCGTGTTGCTCTTCGAATGAGGTAACAAACGGCGTCGTCCGCGTCTTGAGAGCGGGTTGTCACGCATCACCGCCTCCAGGACCGGAGCCTCTCTTGAGCCCATCGACGCCGCCCTTCCACGACCTCGAGTTTCCCAATGACGTGCCCCTCTGGCCCTCGAATGACACGGCTACCCGCCGCGTGTTCTTGATGCCAGCTCCCGATCCTTCCCTGTTCGTGGCCTTCGGCGTTCTCGGGGCCTCCGCGGAGGTGAGCTTCGTTGCCCGGGGCTCGCTTCTGGAGAACCTGGGGTTCTTCATCGAGCGGATGCTGCGTGAGAGCGCACGGGTGGGACTGTACGCCCTGCCACCGGTCCCAAGGGAGCTGATCGAGAAGTACGGTGCTCCGCCGCCCTTCGAGGGCCACGAGTTCGAGGCTCCCCCGAAGCCGCCCGTGGCTGGATTGGCATCGGACCGGGTCCAGGCCTATCCGGCGCGGGGAAGCGCCCCCTTGTGGGCCCAGGGAGGATCCGCCGCGCGACGCGCCATCCTCGTCCCCGTGCGCGACCCGTCCGGATTCCTGGTGCTTGGACTCCACGGGTCCCCACCCACGGTGCTCTTCGCGCTCAAGGGAAGCGTGACGGAGGACCTGCCGCGACTCCTCGCGCGCCTGCGACGGGAGGACTGTCACGTGGAGTTGTTCGCCGTCCCCCCACTGCCCGAAAGCGTCGTGGGCGAGTACCTCTTTCTTCCTCCCGCTCCTTGACGTCATGCCCATCGAATTGTTGCTGGCCCGACTCGAGGATGGGCAGCCCGTGTTGCCCGGAGGAATCGAGGACGAGGCCCTGGCGGAACTACCGATCGCGCCGCTGGAGCCTCCCTCGCGGCTATGGGACTCGAGCGGCGGGCTCGATGACCTCGCGCGCCAGCGTTGGGGGCTGGTGATTCCACAAGGGCCGGAGGGCGAGCGGTTGCTTTCGCTCGTGGCTCCGCTGCGCGCGGCACGGGAGGCCCAGCAAGGCGCTCCCGCACGGGTCTATGTGGTCCCCACCGGGCTGGACGCCGGGGGCGCCTCGCGTTGGAAGAAGCAGGTCTTCCGGCATGATGACGTGCCCGAGGAAGAGCGTCCCCGCTACCTGCTGGTGCTCGGAGACCTGGACCTCGTGTCGCTCGAGCTACAGCAGGCCCTGTCCACGGATGCCTTCGTCGGCCGACTGGCATTCGCCTCGGACGTGGGCTACGCGAACTATGTCTCCAAAGTCCTGCGTTGGGAGGGAGCGGCCGCCTGCGAAACCCGCACGCGCCTGCTCTTCTACACCGCGAGGGATGACTCCTCCGCGACCAGGCTGGGGCATCGGGAACTGGTGGAGCCCTGCCTGGACACATTCCGGCGGCGGCAGCAGGCGGGCGCATTGAAAGGGGTTGAAGCGCGGGAACTGCGCTACGAGCCGGAGGCGCCTGAACGACACCTCCTGGAGGCCGCCGCGGAACCCGGCCCGGCGGTCCTGTTGTCCGTGAGTCACGGGGCATGCTTGCCCGAAGGCGAGGCGCATGCGTCCGCACGGCGTAGCGGCCAGGGGGCACTGATCCTCTCGCGCCGACGGCGACTGGAGGGCGCGGACCTCGCCACCGGCCCCTTCCTGGCCGGGGGGATGTGGTTCTGCTTCGCGTGCTTCAGCGCGGGGACGCCGGCGCGCGGTCTCTACACTCCCTTCCTGCGCCGGCTGGCGACCCGGGGCTCGGATTATCAGCGAGTCCTGTCGTGGCTGGCGACCCGGGGCGAGGAGCGGCCCTTCATCGCCGCGCTACCCCAGGCGGCGCTGGCCAACCCCGAGGGTCCGCTCGCGGTGATGGGACACGTGGACCTCGCCTGGTCCTGCGGTTTCATCGATCGGGGCCAGCGCACGTCCTCGCGCTTCTGGAGTGTGCTGAGGGCGCTCGCGCTCGGCCATCGCGCCGGGAACGCCATGCGCGCGCTCCTGGACTTCTTCAACGACGCCAACATGGAGCTGACGGCCCGGCACGCCCAGGACGCGCTGAGGGGCAGCGAGCGCCCGTCCATGGACGCCGCAGCTCATGCCTACCTGTGGCTGCAACGGCAAGACCTCATGGCCTACGTGCTGCTGGGAGATCCCGCGGCGCGGCTGCCCCATCCCCCATCCACCGAGGAGGCCTGACATGGCCAACATCCAGAAGTATTTCGAGCAGTTCGACGAGGACATCCGGCTCAAACGGTTCGACGAGAACCAGATGCTGCGTGAGAAGCGAGATGCCATCCACCGTCGGCTGCGCGAGAAGTTCGAGGCGATGCGGCGAGCTGGAGCCGACATCCCCTCGTTCGAAACGTTCAATCAGGGCAGCTACCAGATGGGCACGGGCATCCAGCCCGCGGAGGGGGGAGAGTACGACATCGACGTGGGACTGCGCTTCAACTGTGATCAGACGAAATACTCGAATCCGGTCGCGTTGAAGCAAGTGGTGGCGGATGCCCTGGAAGGGCATACCTCCATTCCCACGAGGATGCGGCGCTCTTGCGTCACGGTGTATTACAAGCAGAACGGTGAGCAGGCCTATCACGTCGATCTCGCCGTCTACGTCTACGCGCACGCGAACTCCTCGCGCCTCGTCATCGCCAAGGGCGAGCACGGCTCGGGCCTGGGCGATCGCAAATGGGAGGAGTCCAGTCCCCAGGAACTCTGCGACTGGGTGGAGAACCGGTTCTCCAACAAGGAAGAAGAAGCCCAGTTCCTGAGGGTGATCCGTGCCTTGAAGCGGTGGAAGACGGAGAAGTTCAAGACGGACGGGCAGAACGCGCCGTCGGGAATCGGCCTCACGGTGGCCGCGGGTCAGTGGTTCGTGCCGAGCATCAAACGCCCCTTTTCGGGCCCGATCGCCTTCGATGACCGCACGGCCATGCGGGCTTTCGTCGACCGGATGGTTCGGGAGTTCCATCTGGCGGGGCACAAGACGGACGGCTCTTCACTCTACAGGCTCGAGGTGCGGGTGCCCGTGGTTCCCCACGGTGACATCTTCGAGCGGATGACCTCGGGACAGATGTCGACTTTCCGCGACAGATTGATTCAACTCAGGGACCAGCTCGATGCGGTGGAACACGAGCTGGACCCCGTCGATGCGTGCACGCGGATGCTCAAGGAGTTTGGCGAGGCATTTCCCGTGCCCGACAAGAGCAAGACGGGAGCCGTGCGCGGCATCGCCACGACCACGAGTGGCACGTCCGCTTGAGCCTCCCTCCGTCTCCCTCGGGTATTCCGCTCTCCGCCTCGATGCGGAGGGCGCTGTTGGAGCACCTGAGCCGATGCCAGGAACTCATCGAGGGGGGAGAGATGGAATCCCTCCTCTTGACGGATGGAGGGCGCCGGGAGTTCCTCCGGGGCCTCATCCGCATGGATGGGTATGAGATTGGGGTTCGAGTCGAGCTGCCGCCGACCTTTCCATTGTGCCTGGCCAAGGTCTTCATCGACAGCATCTCGCCTCGGGTGGAGCGCCGTCCCCACATCCTGACGGATGGCAGGCTCTGCATTGAAGCGGAGTCCGACCTCCTTCTGGATGTACACGATCCCTGGGGAATCCTCCGCGAGACACTCGTGCGGGCGCATCGCCTTCTCCATCAGATTCTCACCGGAGACCGCGCGGCGGAGTTCGCACGAGAACTCATCTCCTACTGGAAGGGCTCGCCCCGCGGACTTCCAGTGCCATGTTTCGTGGCTCCAGATGATCGGCCGCGCCTGACGAAGGCTCTTTATTTCGAAGAGCTCCTGCTCGCCGTGGCGGACGATCCCCGGGAACCGGCCCGCTTCTCGCCAGACTTCTCACGATTACCACCGTGCACGCTGCGGAACGCGATCTACATCCCCATCGACCCGCTCGCCGGGGATCCCGCCTTCCATCCGGACAAGCTCGCGACCCTGAGTGAACTCCGAAAGTACGTACGTGCCCTGCCGTCGAGGGATGGGCGTGTGCTGGACAAGCTCCTGGGTCGTAGCGGCAAACACTCCCCGCTGGTCATCCTGGGGGTGCGGCGTCCGGAAGGCGAGCGGGCGCTCGTTGGCATCCAGTTCCATGACACACGAGGTGGACATCCATTGGCCCATGAAGGAAACGGCGGGAGTGTCGAGAAGATTGAGTTGCAGCGCAGGGATGCGCCCTTCCTGGCGTCCAGGGGTGGGGCGGATCCCCACCTGCGCGGGCGCAAGGTCCTGCTCGCCGGGTGTGGCGCGGTGGGCGGATACCTGGCGATGGCACTGGCTCGAGCCGGTGTGGGCTCGCTGACCCTGGTGGACGGGGACGTTTTCGAGCTGGCGAATACGTACCGCCACGTCTGTGGAATCGCTCGGAATGGCATGCCCAAGGTGTTTGGACTCAGACAGGAGATCGAGCGGCTCGTTCCCTACATCACCGTGAGCCCCTACCAGCAGCGGCTCGAAGCGTTCCTCCATGAGCGACCACAGACGTTGGACTCACATGACCTGGTGATCGCCGCTCTGGGCAATCCCACCATCGAACTCGAGCTGAACCGGAGGATCTGGTCATCCCACCGGAACGCTCCCGCCCTGTTCTGCTGGTTGGAACCCCTGGGGTTGGGAGGGCACGCCCTGCTGACCCATGGCCGAGCTTCACAGAGCCCGGCGAGAGGGTGTCTGGAGTGCCTGTACGACCACCCCGTCCGGGGCGCGGCCCTGGAGAACCTGGCGGCATTCGCGAAGCCGGGCGAGGCATACACCCGAGACTCGTTCGGTTGTGGAGGCCGGTATTTGCCCTTTGGGGATCTCGACGCGCAGAACACCGCGCAGCTCACCGCCCGTCTCGCCCTGAGGGTGCTTCGGGGAGAGGTGGAGGGTGCTCCCCTGCAGTCATGGAAGGGAGATGCACGTGCCTTTCTCCAGGCGGGGTACGAAGTCACCTCCCGTTACGAGTCCCAGACCGGAGCCTTCGCGGAAACACTCGCGTACATCCGCCCGGATTGCGCCGTATGTCAGACGTGAATCCATCCGAGGGGCTCGTGTTCCGACGGCAAGGAGGTGCCGGTGTGAAGCTCAGCGTGGATGTCTTCCAGCGCCTGCACTCCTTCCGGCAGGTGGGGGCCCGGCAGCCGGAAGCCGGGGGCATCCTGCTCGGCCGCTACATCGTGGACAGCGAGGCCGTGGTGGTGGATGAGGTGTCGAGCCCGATGCCAGGAGATCGGCGCACGCGCTTCTCCTTCTTCCGACACCAGCGGGCGCACCAGTGGCTCATCGAACAGCGGTGGAAGGAATCGGAGGGCACCTGCCACTACCTCGGCGAGTGGCATACCCACCCGGAGGCCACGCCAACACCGTCCCTCGTGGACCTTTCCGAGTGGCGAAGACGTCTGGCCGAGGATCGCTTCGAGGCGGAGTTCCTCCTGTTCGTCATCGTGGGGACCCAGCAGGTGCGCATGTGGGAGGGCCGCCGCCGTTCGGGCGTCATCCTCCCGTTGGAAGAGATGAGGTAACAATCCACCCTGAGGGCGTCCTGGTATGGCGCGAATGCCAAGAACCTCCAAAGTCGAAGAACTCTCCCTCGAATTCCTCCGGAAGAACAAGACGCATGACCCCTACAACTTCTCCTATGAGCGAGAGGAGTATATCGTCATGCGCAGTTACGGCGCTCCCAAACCCGCTTTCTTCCCATGGGATGACACTCAACTCCAAAAGGATCTCGCGGGCTTGAGTGCACTTCGCCCCAATGACCTCGCCGTGGCTCGGATTGGAAGACGCCTTCGTGAGTTCCTGGACACAGCGGATTGGGCTGCGGACGAGGAAGCGCTGGAAAAAGCACTCAGGGAGAAGCGGCCCGTTCATCTGACCATCCGCTCGCATGCCGCCGAATTGTATTATCTACCATGGGAACTCCTGCCTCTGCGCGTCAGTGGAACGCTGCTCGGAGAGCTGCCCGATTTCCTCCTCCGTTATCAATGGCCTGGAACCCAATCCCAGGATGCGGGCCAGGACACCATCCGCATCCTCCTGGCATGCTCCGCCGCGGGTGAGCGCGTACCGTTCGCTGAACATCGCGAAGCGATCGAGGATGCTCGGTCGTCGAGGGCGGGCATCATCTCCGCCAGGACGGAACTCTCATTCCTGTCCAACGCCAACCGTCAGTCCCTGGCGCTGGCATTGCGCGACCCGGATCGTCCCATCGACGTGCTGCACCTGTTGTGCCATGGCAAGCAACTGGAGGGAAACACCTGCGGCCTCGTGCTCAACTCCGAGGACCGGGAGGAGGGGCCGGACTACCTGACTCCATCGGATATCCGGCGGTTGGTTTCGACGATCGAGAAGCCGCCCCGGCTGATCGTCCTGTGCGTATGTCAGAGCAGTCATACGGGAACTCCGGCCCACCTGCTGGGAAGTATCGCGGAGGCGTTTCACCGACAGGGCATCCCCGCCGTCATCGCATCGAGGCTGCCGCTGTCGGGAACGGGTTCCATCCTCTTCACGAAGGCGTTCTACGAGGAATTACTGGGGGGCAGCGGTCATCTGCGCACCGCGTTGGTCGCGGCGCGCCAACAACTGTTCCTGCAAAAATCGCTGGATTGGGCCTCGCTCCAACTCTACGCCCGGGAAGGAGATGACGCGGCACTGGATCCCTTCCGCCGCTCAACGCCAGCCCCTCGGGTGCTTCCCACCCGCAGCGGGGAGCTCGTCCTTCTCTGTCATGAGGCTTATGACAGGGCATATGTCGCGCCCGGGGCCGACGATGTCCCCGCCCTCTTCTCCAACCGCGAGGCCCGAAAGGTCGTCATCGACCAGACGCTCGCGCTCAAGGGCAGGAACTGGGAGCGCTTGGGAGACGAGGTGAAATGGCTGCTATCGCCCGAAGGTGAACTCCTCCAACTCCTCACGAAGCGCGATACCGAACTCGTCTACTACGGCTTTCCCTACATCCCCCTGGCGGTCCTCGTGGGATTCCTGGCCAACACCCGCCCCGTGCATGTGGTCGAGTACGATCGCGAGGTCGAGCGCTTCACCTGGATGCGCGACGCGACGGGGAGTTTTCCTCCCTTGAGGAAGAAGCGGAGTGAGTATGCGACGGGGAGCGTTGCCAGGCTCCGGCTTTCGATCTCCGCGACCGTGAACGTCAACGACTGCGAGGAAGTCCTGCCTTCTCGAGACGTGGGGCTGGATCTTCACTTCACCGTCAAGACGCCACAGAGGGGAATCGTCAGGAGGGAGGCTCAGGTCCAGGCGTACATTCAACAAATCAGAGCGGCGCTCGATCGGTACGTGGCGGGAAACAGCCGCATTCAGGCTCTTCATGTCTTCGCATCCGTCCCCGTCAGCATCGCGTTCCGGCTGGGCCAGGCATTGGCCGCGACGGGTCTGCCCGCCTGCTGCGTGTATAATTACGGAGCCCAGGAGCTTCCTCGGTACAAGTGGCGGCTCTGGCTTCGCGCGGATCCCACGGGTTCACCGCTCGTTGATGTCTTCTGAGCTCCACTCGAGGTCATGAACGGTCGACGGGTGTGTCAGGGGCTCCGACACGCACCCGGGCCCAGTTGACGGGTAGGGATACGGGGGATAAAGCTCCTGGATTCCAGGATCTGGAGGACTCATGAAAGCATGGATGACCGAGGTGGGGATGTTCTTGATGTTGGTGGCACTCGGCGTGGCCGGTCGCCTGCTCCCCCATGAGCCCAACTTCACGCCCATCGCCGCGACCGCCCTGTTCTCTGGCTACTTCATGCGGCACATGTCGTTCGCCGCCTGCGTGCCCCTGGCGAGCATGCTCATCAGCGACGCGGTGCTGGGTGTCTACGATTACAAGGTCATGGGCGTGGTCTACCTGTGCCTCATGGCCCCCGTGCTGCTGAGCGCCGTGCTCAAGCGCCGCCTGGCGGTGACCACCGTGGGCGCCGGCGCCGTGGGCTCCTCGGCGCTCTTCTTCGTGGGCACCAACTTCGCCGTCTGGCTGTCCTCCGGCATGTACGAGTACTCCCTCTCGGGGCTCGTGAGCTGCTACGTCGCCGCCCTGCCGTTCCTGCGCAACTCGCTCCTGGGCGATCTCTTCTGGTCCGGGATGCTCTTCGGCGCCTGGGCGCTCGTCGGCGCCGCCCGGCGCTCGGCCGTCGCTCGCGCTACCGCCTGAGCCCTTGCTGCTCTGAGCCCTTGTTTCCGGGCTCTCATCCGGCCCAGATGGCCTCGACCCGGGCGCGCACCTTGCGGCGCCCTTCCATGAAACCCGGCAGCGCCCGCAGGGGCTCGAGTGCCGGGCAGTGTTCGATCCACTCCAGGTCGATGAGCACCGTGTCCGCGGCCCGCTGGAAGTAGCCCAGGGCCTTGTCCGGCTCGCCGCACAGGCACAGCACCTCCGCCGTGAGCTGGCACAGCAGGGAGACGAACCGCGGGCTGTTGTCTTGAAGCAGCCGTTGGTCCACCTGGGCCGCGACCTCGGAGACGGGCAACTCGCCCAGCATCGCGGCGGTATAGAGGCTCACCAGGTGTGAGATGGGATGTCCTCCACCCGTGACGGAATCCCGGTGACGCCGCAGCTCCTCCAGGTCCCGGTTCCACGCGGCGACGCGCAGCCGCAAGGCCGCCGTCGCGGAATGGTGGGGAGGCGAGGCCGCCAGCCGTTCCACCGCCCAGTGGTAGTCCTCCATCCGTCCGCGCAGCGCGCTGCAGCGGGCGAACTCGTAGAGCGACATCGTCAGGGAGGGGGACAGCTCGTGGGCGAGCCGCAAGCGCACGAGCCCCTCGTCCGCCTGGCCCGACTCGCACTGCATGTTGCCCAGGTACAGCATCGACGGCGCATGGTAGGGCGCGATGTCCAGCGCCTTGCGCACGCCGCGCACCGTCTGGCGCCAGTCATTCTCCTGCGCCGCGAGCATCGCCCGCGCCAGGTGGGTCTCCACCATGTCGGGCGCCAGGTGCAGTGCCCGCTCGATGCTGTCGCGAGCGGTCTGACCCAGGTTGTCGCTGGCGTTTCTCGTCCCCATGAACCACGTGCGCGCGCTGGCGACGGCGTGCAGCGCCAGGGCGGGCGGGAAGTCCGGTGCCAGCTCCAGGCACGCGTTGATCATCGCCAGGGGTCCCTCGTTCAGGGACCAGAACGAGCTGTAGAGCTGCTGGTTCGCCTGGCGGTAGAGCGCCAGCACCTCGGGGGACAGGCTCGTGCTCCAGGTGGAGAGCACCCCCTCCACCCGGAGATGCTCGGAGATGCGGGGCGCCAGCTTGTCCTGGAGCTCGAACACATCCGTGGAGGGGAACTCGAACCGGTCGTTCCACAGCTGCGTCCCCGAGCGCGCCTCGAGCAGCCGGATGGCGACACGCACCGCCTTGCCCGCGCTCTGCATCGTCCCATCCACCACCAGCTCCACCTTCAGCTCGCTTGCCACGGTGCGCGGGTCGCGCGTGTCGCGAAAGCGCGCCGTCACCCCGCTGCCGAGCACCCGGAAGCCCCGCGCGCGCGCGAGCTGATCGATGAGGGAGTCGGTCAGTGCTTCCGCGAGGAACTCGGACTCGCGAGGGCCCTGGTAGCGCAGGGGCAGGATGGCCACGCCTCGCGTCACCGGGGTGTGGGCGGAGCGGGGCGTGGCACGAGGCGTGGGCGGGCCGGACACGGAGGGCCACTGCTGCACGGTGGGCTCGGGGCAGGTGTACTGCGGCTCGGCGAGCTGTCCCTCGCTGGCGAGCCAATCGTGCAGCCTCCGCGCGATCTCGCTCGCGCTCGCGGGACGCTCCTCGGGGGCTCGCGCCAGGCAGTGGTTCACCAGCTCGGCGAGCGGCGCGGGGATGCCCGGGTGCTGGCGCAGATCGGGCGCTGGCTGGCGCAGGCGGGCCATGGCGACCGCCCAGGGCTCGTCCGAGCCGAAGGGCATCTGGCCCGTGAGCATCTCGTAGAGCAGCAGGCCCACGGCGTAGAGGTCCGCGCGGGCATCCACCGGCTCTCCCGCCACCTGCTCCGGCGCCATGTACAGCGGCGTGCCGATGGCGCCCTGGGTGCTCGAGGCGGCCTCCCGGGCCAGTGCGCGGGCGATGCCGAAGTCGGTGAGCACGACGCGTCCCTCGGACTCCAGCAGGACGTTGGCGGGCTTGAGGTCGCGGTGCACCACGCCGGCGGCATGGGCCGCGGCGAGCCCCTCGCAGACGGCGAGGGCGATGCGCGCGCCGTGGGGTGCACTCAGCGTGCGCTCACGGGCGAGCCGCGAGCGGAGGTCCTCGCCCTGGACGTACTCCATGGTGAGGAAGGCCTGGCCCTCGTGGGTGCCCAGGTCGTGCATCCGCGCCACGTGGGGGTGGGTGATGCGGCGGGCGAGCCGGACCTCGCGGCGGAAGCGCTCCAGCGCCTCCGGGCCCGCGTGCTCGCCGAGTTGCAGCATCTTGAGCGCCACGAGGTCGCCCACCAGGCTGTCTCGTGCCTGGTACACCGTGCCCATGCCTCCCCGGCCCAGCGTCCGCAGGAGTGTGTAGCGTCCGGCGAACAACGTGCCTCCCCCGTCTTCCGGGGATGGGGGACGGATGACGGTGCGGTCGCCTTCGTCAGGGAGGGAGCGGGAGGACGGAGGTGTCTCGGCCAAGGGGCGTGGAGCTTAACGTGTCCCCCCTCTCCTTCGCCATGGAGCCTCAGGGCCCCGCCCAGATGAAGTCCAGCGTCGGCACGATGTTGTTGCCGCGCACCCGCTCTCGCTCCGAGTATCCGTCCGGGCCCGTCACCAGTCGGGTGGCGCCCTGGTCCGCGTTGGCCCACAACACACCCACGGTGAAACGGCTGTGCTTGAAGACGGCCACGTCGAGTCCCACGTGGGCGGTGACGATGAGCGGGGACAGCTCGGCGATGGGCCCCACGTCCGTCCCCGACACGGTGAGCCGGCCCTGGAGTCCGGTGGCGTAGAGGTTGAGCTCACCGCGCAGGCGCAGCCGCTCGGAGAGGGCGTGGTCGTACGCTCCGCCCACGCGGTAGGAGGAGCCTGTGAGCGGCGCGGCGAGCAGGATGTCCAGGGGGGCGAGGAAGGAGTGGAGCTGGGTGGCGCTGTTGGGTCCGAGCTTCACGCGCCAGGCGCCATCCGCCTTGAGCGTCCACACGCCGTGCCGGCCCACGTCGCCGGACAGCAGCAGCCCCGCGCGCGGAATCAGCATCCATCCGATGTCGTTCTCGCTCGTGGCCCATGCCGGGAAGAGGTAGCCCTTGGTGAGCCGCAGGCCGAAGGTGGGCAGCGACAGTCCGGCCTCGGCCGTGAGCCGCACCGACGAGGAGCGCACCAGGGCGAAGCGGGCGTCCAGGTTGGGGGCCACGAGGAAGACGAGGGGATGGGTCTGGAGTTCGACCCCGTCGAGGATCGCCAGGCGCAACGGGTTGAACACGCCCACGCTCCAGGAGCCTCGCGGGCCCACGTCCGCGGTGTCCCTCGCGGGGCGGGGATCGGCGGCGGCGAGCGTGCCGGCCAGGAGTACAGAGAGCAGCAGCGCCTTCATGGCAGCCTCCAGGTTCCGACGACGGGGGCGTGATCCGACAGCCGGAGCGCGTCGCTCTGGATGCCAAACGGGCCAGGCCCCTGGATGACGTCGGTATCCGTCCACTGCTCGCCCTTGCGGATGAAGAGGTAGTCCAGCGTGCGGTTCCAGTACCCGGGCACACCCTGGTCGTTCATGCTGTCCGGGCCGAGGACCGAGTGCGTGAAGTAGCGCCGCTGGTTCGCCTCGCCCACGCCGTAGCGGGAGAGGGGAATGGAGGGTTCGAAGTCGTCGTAGTACTGCTTCATGACGCTGGGCGTGTAGGGCGGCTGCTCGAAATCGGTGCCCTTGCTGCTCTCGCGCTCGTCGAGGAAGCCACTCAGCCGCAGCTTGCCCTCACAGGACTCGGGAGTGCCCGCGGCCGCGCGCTCGTCGCACACGGGCGGCAGCTCGTTGAAGTCGCCTCCGATGACCCAGGGCAGCGTCTCCGCCTTCAGGACGTCGTGGATCTGCTGGATCTGCTTCTGCTTGGTGCCGTCCTGGTCATACGCCTCGGTGTGCACCACGTAGGCGGCGATCCTCCGGCCCTGGCCCACGTCCACCTCCACCCGGCCGATGGCGCGCTTGATGTAGAAGGTCGACGTGAGCGGATCCTGATCCGTGCGATCCTCCTGGCGGATGCGCTCGGCCTTGAGGATGGGGTAGCGCGAGAGGATGGCGTTGCCCAGGTCCATGCGGCCCACGCCCTCGGACGGCACGTAGCGCGCCTTCCAGGTGGACATGTAGCCCGCGTAGCGCAGGTTCGTGTTCTCCAGCAGGAAGCGCACCTGATCGATGTAGGCGCTGCGCTTGGAGTCGACCTCGATCTCCTCCGTCATGAGGATGTCCGGGTCGTACTCGCGGATGAGCGCCGCGACCCGGGTGAGGCAGTCCGTCACCTCGGTGGAGGACATCTGGACACGGTCGCCCCAGAAGTCGAACCAGAAGTCGATGCGGCAGGCGCCGTACTTCACGTTCCACGCCATCACCTTGAGGGACGTGGGGTTGTCCACCGGCGCGGGGTGGTCCGCGTGGGCCTTGAAGCGGGGGACTTCTTCCCGGGTGAAGGACAGCGGGTCGGCCACCCATTCACAGCCGGCCAGCAGAGGCATCAGGAGGAGCAGCGGGCGGAGTCGTCTCATGCGCGGTGGATGCTACGTCGGTATGGAGCAGACGCCAGGGGGAACGCCGCTCCCCCCATGGAGGAATCCGGGACGGTTACTTCTTCTCGCTCTTCTCACGCAGCGCGGCGATGACCTCGCGCGCGGTGGCCACGGACGAGGCCGGGTTCTGGCCGGTGATGAGGTTGCCGTCACGCACCGCGAAGCTACCCCACATGGGGCCGGACTCGTGGCGGGCGCCCTGCTCGCGCAGCCGGGTCTCCAGGAGGAAGGGCATCACCGTGTCGAGCTTCCCCGCCTTCTCCTCCTCGTTGGTGAAGGCCGCCACGCGCTTGCCCGCCACGATGGGCTTGCCATCCGGGGCCTTCACGCCCACGAGCGCCGCGGGCCCGTGGCACACGGCCGAGACCACCGCGCCCCGGGCATACGCCGCCGTGAGCAGCGAGTGCAGCGGCGTGTGCGTCGCCAGGTCCCACATCACGCCGTGGCCGCCCACTACGAAGTAGGCGTCATAGGTGTCCTTCACCTTCTCCAGCACGAGCGTGTTCGCGAGCTTCTTCTTCGCTCCGGCGTCCGCGAGGAAGGCGCGGGTGGCCTCGTTGGGCTCCTTCTCGCTCTTGGGGTCCGCCAGGGGCTTGCCGCCCAGGGGCGAGGCGATGTCCACCTGCGCGCCCGCCTGGGTGAACTCGGCGTAGGGCGCCGCCAGCTCCTCGAGCCAGAAGCCGGTGGGCTCCTTGGTGTTCCCGAGCTGCGTGTGGCTGGTGACGATCAGCAGGATCTTCACGGCGGTCAGGGCCTTCATGGTGCGTGCTCCTTCATCGGGCCCACCGGGTTCGGGGGCCAACGGAACGAACAAGTACCGCCGCGCTGGGCTGAAGAAAATCGAGGGGCTCTTCGCATAATGTGAAGCCATGCTTGGCAATCACGAGGCGCTGTGGACGCTCTGGGAGGTGAGCCGCGCGGGGACCCATGCCGCGGCGGCCGCGCGCCTGGGCATCACCCCTTCCGCCGTGGGACAGCAGCTCAAGGCGCTGGAGGCACGCGTGGGCGTGGCGCTGTTCGAGCGGGTGGGGCGGCGGGCCCGGCTCACGGCCGCGGGGGCGGCGCTCGTCGCGCGGCTCGGGGAGCACCTGCCCGCGCTGGACGCGGCGCTCGAGGAGGCCTCCGAGGCCCAACGCGCCGTGCGGGGCGAGGTGTCCCTGGGCGGGCCCTGGCCCTTCTTCCGGTTCTGGTTGCGTCCGCGTCTGCCGGCGTTGTTGGAGCGCCATCCGGACCTGCGCTTGAGCGTGCGCTTCGACGTGCCGAGCCTGCTCGAGCGCCGGCTGCTCGCGGGCGAGCTGGACGTGGCCCTCGTGGGGGTGCCGCCCGCGGCCCCGGGGCTGGAGGTGCGGTCGGTGGGTCAGGAGGAGTTCGTGGCCGTGGCCTCGCCCGCGCATGTGCGGCGGTGGGGCACGCCCCGCACGGCCCGGGAGTTCGCCGCCCAGCGCTTCATCGCGTTCGACGCGGACCTGGCGATGCTCGGCCCGTGGTGGCGGGCGGCCTTCGGTGCACGCGAGCCGCTGCCCACGCACGTGGTGTGCCGCATCGCCAACCTGGATGAGATGCTGGCGCTCGCCGAGGCGGGCAGTGGCATCGCGGTGCTGCCCGACTACCTGGTGGAGCCGGCGATCCGCGCGGGGCGCGTGGTGGTGCTCGCGCCGGAGTCCGGCCGGCGCTCGAGCCGGCGTCCCCGGGGGACGCTCTGGGTCGCGTGGCGCCGGGCCGCGGCGCCCACCGCGCGATTCCTCGCGGTGCGCGACTGGCTCCTGGAAGGGACTCCAGGAGCCTGACCCGCGTCAGCTCAGGGTGACCTCGAGCCGCGTCAGGGCGCGCATGATGGGGTGCGGCACGAACTCCGGCTCCTGGCTCAGGCGCATGTGGGGGAAGCGCCGCACCAGGGTGCCGACGACGAGATCCAGCTCCTGCCGGGCGAGGGCGGCGCCGAGGCAGAAGTGCTGCCCCGCGCTGAAGGCGATGGTCTGGCTGACGTCGCGGCGGATGTCGAAGCGCTCCGGCTCGGGGAACACCTCGGGGTCGTGGAGCGCGGCGGGGATGAAGGGCATCACCATCTGGCCCTTGCGCAGCTTCGTGCCCGCGAATTCCATCTCCTCCCGGGCGAACTTGGGCAGTCCGCCCTTGCCGAACAGGTCGTAGCGCAGGGTCTCCTCGATGGTGTTGCGGATGAGCGAGGGCTCATCGCGCAGCAGGGCGAACTGGTCCGGATGCCGCAGGAGGCTGTAGAGCGCCCAGTTGGCCGCGTGCACCGTGGTGTCCGAGCCGGCGACGATGAGCGCGTGGACGAGGGAGATCATCTCCTCCTCGGTCAGCTTCTGGCCCTCGTCGCTCGCGGTGATGAGGGTGCTGAGCAGATCGTTCTCGAGCAGGTTCGCGCGGCGCTCGGCGATGACCTCGCGCAGCATGCGGATCCACCGGGGCATCGGGGCAATGAGCGCGAAGAGCTCCTCGCTCTTGGTGAAGAGGACGGAGCTGCGGATGGACGCCAGGCCGAAGGCACGGAACTCGCCGCGCAGGTCCTCGGGAATCTTGAGCATGTCGCTGACGACGCGCATGGGCAGCGGCTCGGTGATGGTCGTGAGGTCGACGCGCTCGCCCTTCACCTGCTCGGCGATGATGTCGTCGACCGCCTTCTGGATTTCATCGCGCATCCGCTCGGCGGCGCGCGGCGTGAAGGCGGGGCTGACGAGCTTGCGCACCCGCAGGTGGTCGGCGTCGGCCAGGCCGAAGAGCCCGTTGTCCATGATGGACTTGTACTCGGCGTGCTCGGCGGGCCACTCCTCCTTCCGGGCGAACTCCCACATCCGGTAGTCGTTGCTGAAGCGGCGGTCGAGCACGAGGGCCCGCACGTCCTTGTGGCGGCTGAAGACGATGGCATCGCCGCGGGCCTTCCACCGGTAGGCGGGGGCCTTCTCCCGGAGCCACGCGTACGTGGGGTAGGGATTGTGGACGAAGGCCGGGTCTTCCATGTCGAGCACGAAGTCCGGCCCGTGGTCGGGCGTAGGCGTTTTCTGAAGCATGGGTCTCTCCCTCGCGTCTCAGTCGTCGAGCGGCTCGAAGTCGGCCTTGGTTGCGCCGCAGTCCGGGCAGTACCAGTCGTCCGGCAGACTCTCGAAGGCCGTGCCGGGCGCAATGCCGGTGTCCGGGTCGCCTACCGTGGGATCGTAGATGTGACCGCAGGGGATGCAGCGATACTTCTTCATGAGGACCTGCTCCTTCGAGGAGCGGCACCTGCCGGCGTCGAGTCGCCGGGGGGCCGCGAGGTGGGGGCGTGTAATCGCTCGGGCCGTGCTCGTGAGGACGGCGTGAAGGGACTACTACACCCCGCGCAGTGAGTCGATCAGCGCCCGCATGCGGTCGTGGTGGGAGCCCGCCCAGAAGACGCGCTGGCAGCCGGGGCAGTGCTGGAAGCTCGAGAACGTCGCGAGCACCCGCTCGGGCACACGTCCGCGCACCTCGTCGGGGGATGTGCCGACGAGCGGCGTGTTGCAGGCGAGGCAGCGGGTGAAGGGGCGCATGCGCGGGACGAGTCCGTAGCGCCGCGCCACCTCGGGCAGTTGCCGCGAGGGGTTCGTTTCGCGGGGGAAGTAGCCGTGCACCACCTCGGAGCGCTTGAGCACTCCCAGGTCTCGCGTGAGCAGGATGCGCTGCTCGTCGCGCGAGCGCCGGGCCAGCACGTCATCCGCGAAGTCGTTGCGCCACACGGTGTCGAAGCCGAGCATGCGCAGCAGGGAGGCGAGCCGGCCCAGGCCCACGTCGAGCAGGAAGCGGGGCTCGCTCAGGGCGGGAGGGCCCACGCGGAGGGAGGGCATCCCGTCCGGAGGGCAGCCGGGGGGATGGACGGCGATGCGCTGTCCGTGCTGGACCCGGTGGGAGAAGTCCACCGCCTCGCCATCCACGAGCACCACGTCCACCTCGGGGTGGGGCGGACCGAGCGACTCGATGAGATCCTTCACCGAGCACGGCGCGGGCAGGGGATGGGCGAACTCGACGCCCCGGCGCTCCGGGGCGAGGAAGTCGTTGAGGGGGCCGTGGAAGCGCAGCGTGAGGGGGTTCACGGCACGGGGGGCGGCTGCTTCTTCTGGCGCATCCGCTGGATGAGCCGATCGATGAGCGGGGTGACGGCGAAGGTGAGGGCGAAGCGGGGAATCTTGATGGCCTGGCAGGCGAGGTAGGCACCCGCGAAGGTGCCCGCGGCGCCCGCGGCGCTCTCCACCCTGAAGCCCGCGCGGATGAGCAGCATGAAGCCCACGAGGAAGAGGCTGAAGAGGCCCCAGTGCACCACGATGGCCAACATGCCATAGCGGGTGATGAACTCCTGGAGGCGTTCCATGAGCTTCGGCTTGGGCTTCACGGTGGCCGGGGGAGTGGTCGTCAGGTCTGGATTCGGAGTCACGGGAGGTTCAACAGTCGCCATTGCCCCCACCATGCCCCACTTCCGGGAAGCCAGCGAGCGAGCCCGACGCCTGTTCGTCTCCCAGGCGGCGCGGATTGTCAGGATCCGGGCGGCCGGGGTAGAGGTAGGGGTCTCATGGTGAAACGCTTTCGTGTCCTCATCCTCGTGGGCCTCGCCACCCTCGCCGCCGACCAGGTGACCAAGTACCTGGCCGTGGCCCATCTGACGGAGGCGCTCGACGGGCGCACGGGCCTGGCGGCCCGGCTGGAAGGCTTCGTGTCCGAGCGCAACCTGGACAACGACCCGCCCGTGGAGGGGGCGTTCCGCCGCTCGACCCGGCCCTACCGCTTCATCGAGGACTACTGGCACTTCCGCTACGTGGAGAACCCCGGGGCGGCGTGGGGGATGTTCGCCAACCTGCCCGAGGGGGTGCGCCGGCCCTTCTTCCATGGGGTGAGCCTCGTCGCGCTCGGCTTCATCCTCTACATGTACCTGAAGCTGACGCCGGATCAGGTCCGGTCGCGCTGGGCGCTGGCGCTCGTCACCGGCGGCGCGCTGGGCAACTTCGTGGATCGGCTCCTGCGCGGCTACGTCATCGACTTCATCGACTGGCACTGGCGCAACCAGCCGGGGATGCGCTGGCCCACCTTCAACGTGGCCGACGCGGCCATCTGCGTGGGGGTGGGACTGCTGCTGCTCGACTCCTTCCTGACGCGCCAGCCCGTGGAATCCGTGACGCCGGGGGGCCAGGTGGTGTAAGCCGCCTGCCGTGCCCCGTAAATACCTTCTCCTGCTGTCGGTGGCGCTCGGCGTCATCTTCCTCGATCAGTGGACGAAGTACCTCGTCGTGCGCGAGCTCACCACGCGCTTCGATGATCGGCCCACGCTGGGCGAGCGGCTGTCGGCGATGTATGGCGATCCGCCCCCGCCGGGCTATGACGGACTGCACTTCCGGTCCAAGCGGCACATCGAGATCGCCCCCTCGTTCTTCCGCCTGCGCTACGCGGAGAATCCTGGTGCCGCCTGGGGGATGTTCCGCGGCCTGCCGCCCCACATCCGGGGACCGCTCTTCCACGTGGTGAGCCTGGGCGCCGTGGTGTTCATCACCTGGTACTTCAGCAAGCTCAGTGGGAAGGATCCGAAGGAGCGCTGGGCGTTGTGGGGCCTGCCGCTGGTGCTCGGCGGCGCGCTGGGCAACTACATCGACCGGCTCGCCCGGGCCTTCGTCATCGATTTCCTCGAGGCCCATTGGTACGACAAGGCCGCGTGGCCCTCGTTCAACGTGGCCGACTCGGCCATCGTGGTGGGCGTGGGGCTGCTGCTGGTGGATGCCTTCGTGCGCAAGGAGACGCCCACGGAGGGCAAGTCCGCGGAACTCGGCTCCTGAGCCGCCGGGCGGCCCTTTTTCGTCCGGATCCCCCGACCGGCCAGGCTGTCGGGCCGCGCGCTTCCCGAGGCTCCCCCATCATGCTTCCCGTCCTCATCCACTTCACCTTCACCTCGCTCGCCTCGCAACTGCTGCTGTACGCGGTGGCGCTCGTCATGGTGGTGTCCATCGCCCGGAACGGCTGGCTCGGCGCCGAGGGTCCTTCGTCCGAGGGGCGGCTCACGCGCGCGCTTGGCTATGGCGCCGTCGCGGCGGGGTTGGCCTTCGTCGGTCTGCGCTACGCCCTGCCCGCGGACGCCATCCCCGGAGGCCAGGGCCAGGGCATCCCCGTGCACACCTATGGGTTGTTGCTGGCCGCCGGCTTCCTCACGGCGATGTCGGTGGCGTCGCGGCTGGCCCAGGACGAGTGGCGCTCGATGTCGTGGGTGCCGGACGCGGCCGGGGGCGGCCAGTGGGTGGACACCGAGGGGCCGCGCAAGCGCGAGGCGGTGCTGGACCTGGGCTTCCACGTGCTCGTGGGAGGCCTGGTGGGCAGCCGCCTCCTCTTCGTGCTCGTCAACTGGAAGGACTACGCGCGCGACTGGACGCAGGTGTTCTCGCTGGGCGGTGGGCTCGTGTTCTACGGCGGCCTCATCGGCGCGGCCCTGGCGGCGTGGCTCTTCGCGCGCCGCCACGGCATGGACTTCCTGCGTCTGGCGGACGTGGCCATTCCCACGGTGTCGCTCGGCCAGTGCCTGGGCCGGCTCGGGTGCTTCTCCGCCGGGTGCTGCTGGGGTGATGTCGCCGCGTCTGGCGCGCGCTTCATGGCCCGCTTTCCGGGCGCCGGGCTCGCCCAGGACTTGTTCGGCCGGCTCTCGGGCTCCGCCA
The DNA here is from genome assembly GCF_002305875.1 of Cystobacter fuscus. Classification (NCBI taxonomy): domain Bacteria; kingdom Pseudomonadati; phylum Myxococcota; class Myxococcia; order Myxococcales; family Archangiaceae; genus Cystobacter; species Cystobacter fuscus. Next base: position 787,381 of record NZ_CP022098.1, read on the forward strand.
GCCTCGCCTTCCAGTCCCAGGCCCAGGATGGGCGCTTCGTCCTGCCGGACTCCGGGCTCATCCTCCACTACCCCGTCCCGGGCGCGGTGCGCATCTCCGAGTGGGTGGCCCAGCACGGCACCACCCTGCCGGTCCATCCCACTCAAATCTACGAGTCCGTCGGGCAGCTCGTGCTCTTCTGCGTGCTCCTGTACGCGCGGCGCTACCGGCGCTTCCATGGGCAGATCTTCGCCCTGTGGCTCATGTGCTACGCGGTGCTGCGCACCACCGTGGAGCTGTTCCGCGGGGACACCGAGCGCGGCACCCTGCACGGCCTGCTCGAGTCGCTTGGCGCATCGCGTCTAGCCGACGCGGTGCCCCTGGAGGCCTGGTACAACATCTCCACCAGCCAGTTCATCTCGCTGTGTATGTTCACTTTTGGCGCTACTTTGTTGTACCGGCGGATCCGCCAGTCCGGTGAGCTGCCGGGCGTGGGACCGACTCCCAGCCCCGCGTGAGGCTGCGAGGTTGATCGGAGCGCGCGTCTTGGGGACACTCGTGGGTGCCCATGGCGTACGAGTCCGCGAAGTCATCCACGAAGAATCAGGCCACGAAGGTCGGTACCTCGGCCAAGTCCGCCGCCAAGCTGGCTGCCACCAGCGGCGACACGAAGTCCGGCATGCCCGCGATGTCGGGCAGCGAGGTGACGTTCCAGGAGTGTGAAGCCATCGAGGAGGAGATCGCGGCGCTCAAGGTGGCCTACGAGCATTACTTCATGGGCAACGAGCGCGTCCCTCCAACGCGGCAGTACGAGGACCTGAAGAAGCGCGTGATGCGGCTCAAGAGCAGCTTCGTGCGCAACACCTCGGCGAAGTTCCGCGTGCAGAGCATCCACGGCAAGTTCACCACCTACGAGCGGCTGTGGCAGCGCACGATTCAGGAGATCGAGAACGGCACCTACAAGCGGGACGTGGCCAAGGCCCGTCGCCGCAATGACAAGAAGTCGGGCTCCGACAGGCCGCGCACCCACGGCTCGCTGGAGTTGCCCGACGATGAGCTGGACTCGCTGGACGGGCCCGTGCGCGGCGTGCCGTCGGTGGCCCCGTTGGTGCCGTCGGTGGCACCCCTGGTGCCGTCGGTGGCGCCGGTGGCGCCCGCGGTCAAGCCCCTGGTGCCCTCCGTGGCGCCCGTCATTCCGGCCATCGCGCCCCTGGTGCCGTCGGTGGCGCCCGCGGTCAAGCCCCTGGTGCCCTCCGTGGCGCCCGTGGCGGCCCGTCCCGCGGCGCCTCCCCGTGTCGCTCCGCCCGCGGCGCGTCCCGCCGCCGCGTCCGGCTCGAACGACCTGTCCGACGCCCGGCTCAAGTCCGTGTACGACGCCTACGTGGCGGCCAAGCGCAACAACAAGGAGGACACCTCCAAGATGAGCTACGACTCCGTGGCCGCCTCGCTGCGCAAGCAGGTGCCGGAGTTGATGAAGCAGCACAAGGCGAGCTCGGTGGAGTTCAAGGTCGTCATCAAGGATGGCAAGGCCGTGCTCAAGGCCGTGCCCAAGTAGGCGCCCGCGCGGATGAACCAGGACCTCGAGTCGCTCAAGGCGCGGGTGAGCGGGCTGTCGGTGATGATCTTCGACATCGACGGCACGCTCACGGACGGACGCATCTTCTGGGTGCCCAACTCGGGCTGGACGCAGATGTACAGCGTGCGCGACGGCATGGGCATCAAGCGGCTGCAGGAGGCGGGCCTGGAGGTGGCGGCCATCTCCGGCGGGGACAGCCTCTCGGCGCAGATGCGGATGCAGTCGCTGGGCATCAAGCACGTGCACTTCGGCAGTCAGGACAAGGTGGCGCACTTCGAGACGCTGCTGGAGCTGCTCAAGGTGACGCCGGAGCGGTGTGGCTACATGGGGGACGAGCTGGTGGATCTGCCGCTGCTCCAGGCGGTGGGCTTCTCGGCGGCGCCCCCCGAGGCCCCGGACGAGGTGCGCTCCCGGGTGCACTATGTCGCGCAGCGGGCGGCGGGCTTCGGCGCGGCGCGTGAGGTGTGTGAGTTCATCCTCCGACACCGCCGTGTGCCCTGACTCTGTCGGGTGTTGAGCCTTCTCCCCTCCCAAAACGCCCACCCGTCGCACGAAGTGGTTCCCCCCAGGCGAGCGCATCCCTAGGTTGCGCGCCGCGCGAGGGCCCCCGTGGGCCCTGGCGGACGCGAACGGGCATTGGACCGGACAACCCGAGGTGGGAGATGGCTGGAGGGACACGACGCTGGAGGCTCGCGGGGGCGATGGTGGTGCTCTGGATGGCGAGCGGATGCGTGGTCGACTTCCCCCAGGACGAGGCCCAGGCGCGGCTCGCGCTGCTCGAGGAGGAGGATCGGCGCATGGACGCGGCGTTCGACGCCGTGGAGGTCCGGCTGCTGGGCAATCAGGCCCGCATGCACCTGTGGCAGGAGCTGGAGCAGCGGCACGGCCAGGTGTCCGCCATCCAGTGCCAGGTGTCGGAGGATCATCTGCGGGGCATGGCGAACCTGCTGAAGCGGCAGGAGGAGAAGGCGCGTGCTCAACGCGTGGCGTCAGCGGGCACGGTCCTCTCCTCGGCCTTCCAGGGAGCGATGAGCCGCTAGGCCCCTGGCGGGTGTCGAGTGCGTGACGGAGCGGCCGAATCCGGCTAGAACTCCGGCCCCGTGAGAACCCGGATCACAGCGCTCATCCTCGCCACCGTGACCGGGCTCGCGGGCTGTGGCCCCTCCGACTCCGAGGCGTGCAAGCCCGTGAGCGTGCTCGATGCTCAGGGCGGGGCCTACCGCTGTGTCGCCTCCGAGGACTGTCCGCGTTCGCCGACCATGACGTTGTGCGTGAGGGACATTCCGGGCCCCTTGGAATGCATCCGTTGTCTGGACACCTACTGTGTCCGCGTCCCGCCGGAGACCTGCTAGTGCGGCGTTCCCTTCTCCTCCTGGCCCTCGTGCTCGCCCCGGGTTGCTCCCGAGACGGCGCCACCGATCACCTGCAGCGCGCCCGCGACTCCGTCTACGAGAAGCGTCCCGACGAGGCGCTCGTGGAGTACCGCAAGGCGCTGGATGCGCTGCGGATGGATGACTCCCCCCAGGCCCCGGTGCTCCGGGCGCGCGCGCTCAAGGGCGCCGCGGACGTGTACTGGCTGGAGCTGCGCAAGGTGAAGGAGGCGGTGAGCGTCTACAAGGAGCTCATCACCCAGTGTCCCGAGTCTCCCGAGGCCCAGGAGTCCCGGGTGGTGCTCGCCGAGCTGCTGCGGGTGCACTTCCGCGACCCCCGCGGCGCCATTGATCAGCTCACCGCCGCGCTCGCGCGCAATCCGCCCCAGGGCGCCGAGCTGCACTACCAGGTGGCCAAGCTGTACTTCGAGCTGCAGGACTACAGCCAGTGCGTGCTCGAGTCGCGCAAGCTGGTCGAGCGCTTCGCCACCAGCGCCTTCGTGGACGACGCGCTCTTCCTCCAGGCCCAGGCGCTGCACATGCAGTCGGTCCAGGGCTCCCCGAGCACCGCCGAGGTGCAGCGCTTCCGGCAGGAGGCCTCGCTCGCCTACGCGGATCTGCTCACGCGCTTTGGCGACTCGGAGCTGGCCCCGCACGCCATGTTCGAGGCGGGCAAGCTCAAGGCCGAGGCGGGTGACAACGAGAAGGCCATCGAGATGTGGGTGCAGGCCCTCAAGAGCCACCCGGATCCGTCCATGGTGCAGGACGCCATCGCCCGGGCGCGCCGCCGCCTCGCCGCGACGACGCCGGAGAACATCGGCTCGCGCGTGTCGGCCTTCGCCAAGGTCCCCGCGCGGCCCGCGCGCACCTCGGTGGAGGCGGTGGGCGGCTCGGCCGAGGAGGCTGCGAGGGATCACGGCGACTGAGCTCGCCGGCGACGCCCTCCCGCTTCACCTTCGCGTCCACGCCGTCGAGGAACACGCGTGTGTCATCCGGCGCGAGCACACTTCCCTGGAAAGCGTTCCCACCCGTCCCCTGGGAGAGAGCCGGGGTGGGGGACTTCCCCCGGATACCCCCACCCCGGCCCTCGTTCAGCGTACCGGCCCGGCCTCCTGCTGAAATCGGTGGAGGTCCAGTGCTCTCGCTCGACCGCGGCGTCCTCGTGGACGCGGGGAGCGGGAGAGCTCGCCGGTGCTGCCCGTTCCAGTGCCGCGCGCTCAGGCGGAGCTCATTCCTGGTATCGTGGAATTTTTCCTTCTGCTTATAACAAAGACTCCGAGTGTAAGCAGAGATAATTTGTAAACGACCGCACGTTGAGAATCAAGCGATCCACCTGGAGTGAAGGGGGCCGGGAGGAGGGGGTCGCGTGGTATGGAGCGCTCATGAACCACTCGCAGAGCAAGGCCCTCTTCTCGCGTGCGCAGGAGCTCATTCCGGGAGGGGTGAACTCACCGGTGCGCGCCTTTCGTGGAGTTGGTGGCGAGCCCGTCTTCTTCAAGGAGGGGGCGGGCGCGTGGCTGACGGACGTGGATGGCAACCGGTACGTGGACCTGGTGGGAAGCTGGGGTCCGCTCATCCTCGGCCATGCGTGGCCGCCGGTGGTGGCGGCCATCACCGAGGCGGCGCGCCGGGGGACGACGTTCGGGGCGCCCACGGACGTGGAGGTGCAGTTCGCCGAACTCATCTGCGCCACGGTGCCGAGCGTGGAGAAGGTGCGGCTGGTGTCCAGCGGCACGGAGGCCACGGTGGCGGCCATCCGGCTGGCGCGGGGCTTCACGGGCCGCGACCACATCCTCAAGTTCGAGGGCTGCTTCCACGGCGCGGGCGATCCCTTCCTGGTGAAGGCGGGCAGCGGCGTGGAGACGCTGGGACTGCCGGACTCGCCGGGGGTGCCCGCGGCGGTGGCGGGGCTCACGCTGACGGTGCCCTTCAATGACCTGGGGGCGGTGGAGCGGCTGTTCGCCGAGCGCGCCAAGGACATCGCCTGCGCCATCATCGAGCCGGTGGTGGGCAACATGGGCGTGCTCATCCCCGAGGAGGGCTACCTCCAGGGGCTCCAGGCGCTGTGCCGGGCGCACGGGGTGCTCTTCGTGCTGGACGAGGTGATGACGGGCTTCCGGCTCGCGCGCGGCGGCGCCCAGGAGGTGTACGGGCTGCGGCCGGACCTGAGCACCTTCGGCAAGGTGGTGGGCGGAGGCATGCCGCTGGCGGCCTACGGCGGGCGGCGCGACGTCATGGCGAAGGTGGCGCCCGAGGGGCCGGTGTACCAGTCGGGCACGCTGTCGGGGAACCCCGTGGCGGTGGCCGCGGGCCTGGCGACGCTCCAGGCCCTGCGCTCGCCGGGCGTGTACGAGCGTCTGGACGCGATTGGCCGGGAGCTGGAGGCGGGTCTGCGCGCGGAGGCGGAGGAGGCGCGCGTGCCCGTCACCATCAACCGCGTGGGCAGCATGTTCACCGTCTTCTTCACCGAGGGGCCGGTGTTCGACTACGCGAGCGCGAAGAAGAGCGACACGGCGCGCTACGGCCGCTTCTTCCACCACATGCTGGAGGAGGGCGTGTACCTGCCGCCCAGCCAGTTCGAGTCGGCCTTCCTGTCCCTGTCCATCAACGAGCCCGAGGTGGCGCACCTCCTCCGGGCCGCTCGCCGGGCGTTCCGCGCGCTTGGACAAGGCTCCTGAGTCACAGGCCCAAGGGCCCGTCTCCTTCGGCCCCTATACCCTGGTGCGGCGCATCGGGTACGGGGGCATGGGGGAGGTGTTCCTCGCGCGCGAGGAGCGGCCGGGCCGTGCCTGCGTGGTGAAGAAGGTGTTGCCGGGGCTCGCCGGCAACGCGCAGTTCCTCGCCCGCTTCCGGGACGAGGCGCGCGTGGTGCGGCGGCTGAGCCACCCCAACATCGCCCGCGTGTGGGACATGGGCGAGGTGGCCGGTGAGCTCTACCTCGCCATGGAGTACGTGGCCGGCAAGACGCTCAACCGGCTCGCCTGGCGGCTGCGCAAACAGGGCCGGACGTTGCCCGTGGGGCTCGCCCTGCTCGTGGCCGAGCGCATGTGCCAGGGCCTCGCCCACGCGCACGACGTGACGGACGAGCACGGCCACCCGCTGCACCTGGTGCACCGCGACCTGTCTCCCGCCAACGTGTGCATCTCCTACGCGGGCGAGGTGAAGATCATCGACTTCGGCGCGGCGCAGTCCACGCTCAAGGAGGCCCAGACGGCGCCCAGCGTGGTGATGGGCAGCCTCGCGTACATGGCGCCGGAGCATGCGCGCAAGCAGCGCGTGGATCGGCGCGCGGACGTGTACGCGACGGGGGTGGTGCTCTGGGAGCTGCTCTCCTGGCAGCCCCTGGCCCAGCAGGGCGACGTTGTCGAGCGCTGGCGCCGCGCGGCCTACCCCGAGTGGGCTCCTCCCAGCCAGCACCGAGAGGGCCTGTCCCCGCGCGTGGACGCGGTGGTGATGAAGGCGCTGGCCACCGAGCCCGACGCGCGCTTCCAGGACGCCACCACCTTCGCCCGCGCGTTGCGCTCGGTGCGCGAGGAGGTGTCGCCCGGCCTGGGTGACTCGGACCTGGCGCGGCTCATGAGCGACGCCTTCGCGCGCGAGAAGCGGGTGGAGGATGGCGTGCTCGGAGAGCTGCTCCGGGGCCGCTCCGCCCTGCGCCGTCCCCTCACCGAGAAGGAACTGCCCGCCTTCGCGCCTCCCACCGCGCTCGCCTTCGAGCACCGCGCGCTCGATGCGCCCGCGGACTTCCTGCCCTCCTCGGCGGTGACCCTGGTGGATGAGCCCGGGCCGCGCCTGGCGCGCTCGCCCACCTCTCGCGAGGTGCGCGTGGCCTTCGACGTGGACCTCTCCACGCACGAGTCCGAGGTGGCGCGGCGCGACGAGGGCTCCGGGCTGGTCCGCGCCGTCGTGGAGGACGTCGAGGACGAGGTGCTTCCCGCCAGCCCGGCGGCTCCTTCCTGGAAGGGCTGGCGTGCGGGGGCCTTGTTCCTCGCCGCGCTCGTGGTGGGTTTCCTCCTGGTGTGGCTGCTGGCCTGAGACACCGCGTGCGTCTTGTTCCACTCGGGCGGGATGGGAAATGCCCACCCTCTCCCGGGGGGTTATCGGGGATTGAACAGTCATGTCCGGGCTGTCCGCCGCCCGGTTCGTGGTTGGCTCCTGGCGCTACCCCTTGTGGTACAGGCTGTCCGTCAGGAGGAGTTTGTTGACCAACCGCATCCACGAGATCCTCAAAAACCACTCATCCGAGCTGTTGACGGAATGGTTTTCCAATCTGTCGAACAGCGGCGTTCGGCGTGATGCACTGATGAAGGAAGGCGAACTGCGCGAGCAGTGCGCGGAGTTCCTCCGCCTGCTCACCCAGGCCAGCCAGCACGGCAACGTCGCCGACATCAATGCCTCGGTGTTCACGCCCGTGCGCGAGCTGCTCGAGCGGCTGTCGCGCTCGCGCAGCCTCCTGGGCTTCTCCCCGTCGGAGACGGCCACCTTCATCTTCAGCTTCAAGCAGCCCCTGTTCTCCTGGTTGCGCCGGGAGACCGCCAGCCAGCCGCAGCAGGTGGCCGAGGACATGTGGATTGCCACGCTGCTGCTCGACAAGCTCGGTCTGTTCACCACCGAGGTGCACCAGCGCACGCGTGAGGAGGTCATCATGCGCCAGCAGCAGGAGATGCTGGAGCTGTCCACGCCCGTGGTGCAGTTGTGGGATCGCATCGTGGCCCTGCCGCTCATCGGCACGCTGGACAGCGGGCGCACCCAGACGGTGATGGAGACGCTCCTGCAGCGCATCGTCGAGACGGGCGCGGAGATCGCCATCGTCGACATCACCGGCGTGCCCACCGTGGACACGCTCACCGCGCAGCACCTCATCAAGACCGTCACCGCCACGCGCCTCATGGGCGCGGAGTGCGTCATCAGCGGCATCCGTCCGCAGATCGCCCAGACCATCGTCCACCTGGGCGTGGACCTGTCCGGCGTGGTGACCAAGTCGAGCCTCGCGGGAGCCTTCCGCTGGGCGCTGCGGCGCATCAACCAGAACGTCCAGGCCCCCGGCGCCCAGGCCCCGGGCAAGGTCTAGCGGAGGCCCCGGCTCATGGAGCGTATTCCCATCCTCCGCATGGGGCAGGTGCTGATCGTCACCATCCAGATGGACATGCACGATCAGGTCGCCGTGAACCTCCAGGACGATCTGACGTCGAGGATCGTCGACACGGGCGCGCGCGGCGTGCTCATCGACATCTCCTCGCTCGAGGTGGTGGACTCCTTCATCGGACGCATCCTGGGCAACATCGCGACCATGTCACGGGTGCTGGATGCCCAGACGGTCGTGGTGGGCATGCAGCCCGCGGTGGCCATCACCCTGGTGGAACTGGGCATGTCCCTGCCCGGCATCCGCACCGCCCTCAACATCGAGAAGGGGATGGTGCTGTTGCGAGCTTCCATAGAGGAGGACGAGGCTCGAATCGAGGTCTCGGATGAATATCTTGAGGAGTGAGATCATGCCCATCCGCTCCTCCCAGGACCTGGTGCTGGTGCGCCAGGCGGTCCGTTCCTGGTCGGCTGAATTGAAGTTCAGCCTCGTGGAGCAGACGAAGATGGTGACGGCGGCCAGTGAGCTGGCCCGCAACACCCTGGATTACGGGGGGGGAGGCAATGTCACCCTGCAACTGGTCCAGGATGGAATCCGGCGCGGTCTGCGGTTGTCTTTTGAAGATCAAGGGCCAGGGATTCCCGATGTCGAACTGGCGCTGCGTGATGGCTACACGTCGGGAGGCGGCATGGGACTGGGTCTGGGTGGCTCCAAGCGGCTGGTGAACGACTTCGAGATCGTCAGCAAGGTGGGGGAGGGCACACGGGTCACGGTGACGCGATGGAAGTGAGCACCACGGTGCTTCCCGTCACGGAGAGCAGCCAGGCGGGCCATGCCCGGAGGACCGCCGCCGCGCTTGCCTCCAAGCTGGGCTTCAACGAGGAGGCCCAGGGCAAGGTGGCGCTCGTGGCGAGCGAGGCCGCCAAGAACCTCGTCGCCCATGCGCGCGAGGGCCAGATCCTCTTGCGTGCCCTGCATGCGGGCTCTCACGTGGGTGTGGAATTGCTCGCACTGGACAAGGGGCCCGGCATGGCGGACGTGGACCGCTGCATGCGCGATGGCTACACGACCGCCGGCACGGGGGGCTCGGGACTGGGCGCCATGCGGCGCATGTCCACCGTCTTCGACATCTATTCCCAGCCAGGCGTGGGCACGGCGCTGCTCGCCCAGTTGTGGCTGAGCAAGCCGCCGCGCGCCGAGGTGGAGGTGGGCGCGGTGTGTGTGCCCATCCAGGGCGAGGAGGTCTGCGGGGATGCCTGGAGCCTGGACCTCAAGGACGGCCGCTCCGTGTTCCTCGTCGCCGATGGTCTGGGCCATGGGCCCGAGGCGGCCCGTGCCTCGCGCGCGGCCGTGGTGTCCTTTCTCGAGCAAGGCACGCCGGACGTGACCGAGCTGCTCAAGGGCTCCCATGGGGAGCTGCGCAGCACCCGCGGCGCGGCGGTGGCCCTCGCTTCCCTGCGTCCTGGAGACGTGCGACTCGACTTCGCCGGGGTGGGCAACATCGCCGCCTCCGTGCTCTCCCCCCAGAGAAGCATGCAGCGCATGGTGTCCATGAATGGAACGGTGGGTCACCAGATGCACCGCGTTCAGTCGTTCGCCTATACGTGGAGCCCGGACTCGGTGCTGGTGATGTGCTCGGATGGTCTGCTCACCCAGTGGCGGGTGGACGGCTCCCCCGGGCTGATCAACCGCCACCCCTCCCTGGTGGCGGGCGTGCTCTACCGGGATTTCTCCCGGGGGCGGGATGACGTGACGGTGCTGGTGGCTCGAGAGGCCCCGCGGAGCGCCTCGTGAGCTTCTTCCTCTTTCAATCCGAGCTGCGCACCGGGCAGGACGTGGTGAACACCCGGCAGCGGGGCCGCCATATCGCCCAGGTGCTCGGGTTCGAGGGGCAGGATCAGGTGCGCATCGCCACGGCCATCTCCGAGGTGGCCCGGCTCGCGGCGTCCCAGGCCAACGGTCACATCGAGTTCATCCTGGAGGAGACGCAGTCGCCCTCCCTGCTCGTGCGCGTGCGGGCTCCGGCGTCGACCCCGGGGCTCGTGTCGGGGGTGCCCCCGGCGGCGCCCCGGCCCGGCCCCGCGCTCGCCCCCGCGCAGCGGTTGATGGATCGCGTGTCCCTGCGGGTGGAGGATGGCGGGCTGGTGCTGGAGCTGGCCCACCGCCTGCCGCGTGCCGCGCCTTCCTCGTACGTGTTGCAGTCGCTGCGCTCCGAGCTGGAGCGGCAGCGGCGCTCCAACGCCGTGGACGAGCTGTCGCGGCAGAACGAGGAGCTCTTGCGCACGCTGGAGGAGCTCCAGGCGCGCAAGGCCGAGGTGGATCGGCTCAACCGGGAGCTGGAGGAGACCAACCGCGGCGTCGTGGCGCTCTACGCCGAGCTGGAGGAGAAGGCCGAGGCGCTGCGCCGCGCGTCGGACATGAAGACGCGCTTCATCTCCAACGTCAGCCACGAGCTGCGCACGCCCATCAGCTCCGTCGTCAACCTGTCGCGGCTGCTGTTGGACCGGCTGGACGGGCCGCTCAACGAGGAGCAGGAGAAGCAGGTCACCTTCATCCGCAAGTCCGGCGAGGCCCTGCAGGAGCTCATCGACGACCTGTTGGATCTGGCGAAGATCGAGTCCGGCCGCTCCGAGGTGCTCCCCACGCGCTTCTCCGTGGGGGAGCTGTTCGGCTCGCTGCGCGGGATGCTGCGCCCCTTGAAGGTGAACGAGGGGGTGGCGCTCGTCTTCGACGAGCCCGTGGGACTGCCGGAGCTGCACACCGACGAGCGCAAGCTGTCGCAGATCCTCCGCAACCTCGTCTCCAATGCCCTCAAGTTCACCCAGCGGGGCGAGGTGCGGGTGTCGGCGATGGTCGATCCCCGCGGCGTGGTGGAGTTCGCGGTGAGCGACACCGGCGTGGGCATCGCGCCCGAGGACCAGGAGCGCATCTTCGAGGAGTTCGTGCAGGTGGAGGGGCCGCACCAGCAGGGCGTCAAGGGCACGGGGCTCGGGCTGCCCCTGTCGCGGCGGCTGGCGGAGCTGTTGGGAGGCTCGCTCTCCGTGGAGAGCCAGAAGGGCCGGGGCAGCACCTTCCGGGCCCGGGTGGCGCTCGACTACACCCAGCGGCAGAAGCCCCTGGTGGATGACGAGCCGGTGGAGCCCGAGGCACCGGGGGACGCGTCGCGTCCGCGCACCGTGCTGCTCGTGGACGATGACGAGGTGGTGCGCTACCTGCTCAAGCGCCTGCTGGCCGACACCTCGTTGCAGTTCCGCGAGGCCACCACGGGCCTGGAGGGCGTGCGCCTGGCCAACCAGCTCCACCCCTCCGCCATCGTGTTGGATCTGTCGCTGCCGGGCATGGACGGCTTCGAGGTCCTGGAGACGCTGCGGCGCGAGAGCACCACGCGTGACATCCCCGTCATCATCCACACCAGCCGTTCCCTGACCGAGCAGGAGCGTGGACGCCTGCTCCCCCATGTGTTGGGTATCCTCTCGAAGAGCGGACTCACCCGGGATGCGGCGTTCGACCTCCTGCAACGTGCCTTGTCTGGCCCGGAACGGCGGTCCTGACACCCCTTCGGAGAGCGCCTCGTGCCCCACCGCGAACCCATCCTCCTCAACATCAACGACAATGAAGCGAATCGGTACGCGGTGACGCGCATCCTGCGCGCGTCGGGCTTCCAGGTGGCCGAGGGCGGCACGGGCGCCGAGGCGCTCCTGCTCGCCGCCGAGCTGCGCCCGGCCCTCATCATCCTCGACGTGAAGCTGCCGGACATCAATGGCATCGAGGTATGTCGGCGGCTCAAGTCGGATCCCCACACGTCGAACATCGTCGTGATGCACCTGTCGGCCAACTACATCCGCACCGAGAACAAGGTGGAGGGGTTGGAGAGCGGCGCGGATGGCTACCTGACGCAGCCGGTGGACACCGCGGAGCTGCTGGCCACGGTGCGCTCGCTGTTGCGCCTGCGCCGGGCCGAGGAGGACGCGCGCCGCGCGGCCGTGCAGTGGACGTCGACCTTCGACTCGCTGGGTGATGGCGTGTGTCTGCTGGATGGACAGGGCCGGGTGATGCGCGCCAACCGCTCCTTCGTGTCGCTGTTCGGCGGGAGCCAGGAGGCGGTACTCGGCCAGTCCTTCGCGGCGCTGATGCGAGAGGCGGCGGGCGGCGAGGAGCTGCCCGCGAGCTGTGGCGAGGCGCTGGACTGTCGCGAGGAGGCCTCGGTGTGTCTGGGCTCGCGCTGGTACCGCGTGGCGGCCAACCCCGTGGACGGCGAGTCGGGACAGGTGACGGGCGCGGTGCGCATCCTCACGGACATCACTCCCCACCGGCAGCTCCAGGAGGAGCTGCAACGGCGCGCGGCGGAGCTGGCGGAGGCGGACCGGCGCAAGGACGAGTTCCTCGCGATGCTGGCGCACGAGCTGCGCAATCCCCTGGCCGCCATCGTCAACTCCCTGCACCTGGCCGAGGCCACCCAGCCCCAGGGCGCCGAGTCCCGGGCCATGCGCGTGCTGACGCGGCAGAGTCAGCACATGGCGCGCATGGTGGATGATCTGCTGGACGTGTCGCGCTTCAACCGTGGCCACATCGAGCTGCGGCGCGCGCTGGTGGATCTGCGCCAGGTGGTGCAGCACGGAGTGGAGGCGCGCCGTCAGTCGCTGCTGGACAAGGGGTTGCACCTGGAGCTGACGCTGCCGGCCGAGGCGCTGTGGCTGGAGGGCGACGCCACGCGGCTGGAGCAGGTGGTGTCCAACCTGCTGGACAACGCGAGGAAGTACACCCCGGTGGGCGGCCACGTCTTCGTCGGCCTGACGGTGGAGCAGCGGGGCCAGGAGCGCCAGGTGGTGCTGCGCGTGAAGGACACGGGCATCGGCATGAGCCTGGAGCTCCAGACCCGGGTGTTCGAGCTCTTCGTGCAGGGTGAGCAGCAGTTGGATCGCTCTCGCGGTGGCCTGGGCATCGGGTTGACGCTGGTGCGGCGCCTCGTGGAGCTGCATGGGGGCGTGGTCCGGGTGTACAGCGAGGGCGAGGGCAGGGGCAGCGAGCTGGTGGTGACCCTGCCGCTGGCGGCTCAGGCGGTGGTCTCCACGCCCGTCGAGACGCGGGTCTCTTCCCCCGAGACGGCTACGGCGCGGCGGGTGTTGCTGGTGGAGGACAACGAGGACACGCGCGAGGTGCTGCGCGAGCTGCTGGAGATGTGGGGCCACGAGGTGGCGGTGGCCGAGGATGGCTTTCGGGGCGTGGAGCGCTTCCCCATGCTGCGGCCGCACGTGGCCCTGGTGGACCTGGGCCTGCCAGGGATGGACGGGTTCCAGGTGGCGCGGAAGATCCGCGAGAGCGAGGGCGGCCAGGACGTCTACCTGGTGGCACTCACGGGCTACAGCGGCGAGCACCGTTCACGCGCGGTGGAGGCGGGCTTCGATCTGCACGTGGTGAAGCCGGTGAAACCGGACGAACTGGAGCGGCTGCTCAACCAGCTCCCGGCGCGCAAGTCCAGGGCCTAGGACACGCCGCGATTGGTCATGCCCCCCACGGCCCGACCTGCGCTATGTGGGGGAGCATGGCGATCGAGACGGAATCGGGAGTGACGCTCCCCTTTGAGCGCTTCTGGGATTGGATCCTGGACCACACCAACTGCCTCCTCAGTGTCGGCACGGAGGAGGCCTGGCTGTACGACACCGAGGCGCTCCACTGGGTGCTGTTCTCGGAGGACAACGGCACGCCCGTGGTGCAGCTCATCATGGGCAAGCGCCTGGTGGGCGAGATGGTGCTCGACACCACCGACCTGATGCACGTGCAGGTGCTGGCGGACCCGGAGAACGTGGACCGGGGCTACTTCCTCTTCAAGGTGCTCGGCGGGACCAAGTCCGCGCCGCGCGTGCGCTACACCTTCCAGCTCACCCACGGGCTGGAGAACATGCCCACCCAGCACGTGGCCGGGCTCAAGCACTGAAGCGCTCGAGGGGCCCCGGGCGATGGGCCCGGAGCCCCCGGGCCGCTCACTTCTTCGCGGGCTTGTTGATGTGGGCGAAGAAGTCGTTGCCCTTGTCGTCCACGACGATGAAGGCGGGGAAGTCCACCACCTCGATCTTCCAGACGGCCTCCATGCCCAGCTCGGGGTACTCGAGCACCTCCACCTTGGTGATGCAGTCCTTGGCCAGCCGCGCCGCGGGGCCGCCGATGGAGCCCAGGTAGAAGCCGCCGTGCTTCTTGCAGGCCTCGGTGACGGCGGGCGAGCGGTTGCCCTTGGCGAGCATCACGTAGCTGCCTCCCTCCGCCTGGAACTGGTCCACGTAGGCGTCCATGCGGCCCGCCGTCGTGGGGCCGAACGAGCCCGAGGCGTACCCCTCCGGCGTCTTCGCCGGGCCCGCGTAGTACACCATGTAGTCCTTGAGGTACTGGGGCATGCCCTCGCCCTTGTCCAGCCGCTCCTTGAGCCTGGCGTGAGCGATGTCGCGCGCCACCACCATGGGGCCCGAGAGCGACAGGCGCGTCTTGATGGGGTAGCGCGACAGCTCGGCGCGGATGTCCGCCATGGGGCGGCGCAGGTCGATCTTCACCACCTCGCCGGACAGGTCCGAGTCCGCCGTCTCCGGCAGGTACTTCGCGGGGTCCGTCTCGAGCTGCTCGAGGAAGATGCCCTCGCGGGTGATCTTCCCGAGCGCCTGCCGGTCCGCCGAGCACGACACGGCGATGGCCACCGGGCACGAGGCACCGTGGCGGGGCAGGCGGATGACGCGCACGTCATGGCAGAAGTACTTGCCGCCGAACTGGGCGCCGATGCCGGTGCGCTGGGTGAGCTTGAGCACCTCCTGCTCCAGCGCCACGTCGCGGAAGCCCCGGCCGAGCGCGTTGCCCTCGGTGGGCAGCGTGTCCAGGTAGCGCGCCGAGGCGTACTTGGCCGTCTTGAGCGCGAACTCGGCCGAGGTGCCGCCCACCACGATGGCCAGGTGGTAGGGCGGGCACGCCGCGGTGCCCAGCGAGCGGATCTTCGCGTCGAGGAAGGACAGGAGGCTCTGCGGGTTGAGCAGTGCCTTGGTCTCCTGGAAGAGGTAGCTCTTGTTGGCCGAGCCGCCGCCCTTGGCCATGAAGAGGAACTTGTAGGCGTCGCCGTCGGTCGCGTACAGCTCGATCTGCGCCGGGAGGTTGTTGCCGGTGTTGACCTCCTTGTACATGTCGAGCGCGGCCATCTGCGAGTAGCGCAGGTTGGCGGTGCGGTACGTGTCGAACACGCCCCGGGCGATGGCCGCCTCGTCGCCGCCCTCGGTGAGCACGTACTGGCCCTTCTTGCCCATCACGATGGCGGTGCCGGTGTCCTGGCAGGAGGGCAGCACGCCGCCCGCGGCGATGTTGGCGTTCTTGAGCAGCTCCACCGCCACGAAGCGATCATTGGGCGAGGCCTCGGGATCCTTGAGGATGTGGGCGAGCTGTTGGAGGTGTCCGGGCCGCAAGAGGTGCGAGATGTCGCGCATGGCCTCGCGGGTGAGGAGCGTGAGGGCCTCGGGGGCCACCTGGACGAAGCTCTTGCCGCCAGCCTCGAAGGTGGAGACGCCGTCCTTCGTGAGCAGCCGGTAGGGCGTCTCGTCCTTGCCGAGCGGAAGCATGTCCTGGAACTGGAAGTCGTTCATCGTGGGCCTTCTCCAAGAAGGGGGGGCGGGGCCACGGGGGCCCGGGTTGCCATGCCCTGATTGTCCACCGGGTGCCACCCGCCCGGGGGATGGGCGCGGACGCGCCGAGAACCTGCCCTCATGCGAGTCACGAGCGATTGTAGAGGCAAGCCGGGCTCCTGGCTCGCCCGAGTGCTGGGGAAGCACGCCTCTCCATCCCACCGGGACGCGAAGCTCCCTGGTAGCATCCGCCGCCATGATCCGGTCCTTCTCGAAGTTCCTTCCCCCCCTGGCCGTCGCGGCGGGGCTGGCGGCGCCCGCGGCCCTCGCCTGCACCAGCCTGCTGGTGAGCAAGGGGGCCTCGGCCGACGGCTCCACCCTCATCACCTACGCGGCGGACTCGCACGAGCTGTATGGGGAGCTGTATTACACCCCGGCGCGCCGCAACGCGCCCGGCTCCCAGCGCGACATCTTCGAGTGGGACACGGGCAAGTTCCTGGGCCGCATCAAGGAAGTCCCCGTCACCTGGTCGGTGGTGGGCAACATGAACGAGCACCAGGTCTCCATCGGTGAGTCCACCTTCACCGGGCGTAAGGAGCTGGAAGGGCCCTCGGGCATCATCGACTACGGCTCGCTCATCTACACGGCGCTGGAGCGCGCGAAGACGGCCCGGGAAGCCATCCAGGTGATGACGGACCTGGTGGCCGAGTACGGCTACGCCTCCACGGGCGAGTCCTTCTCCATCGCGGATCCCAAGGAGGCGTGGATCCTCGAGATGATTGGCAAGGGCGCGGGGCAGAAGGGGGCGGTGTGGGTGGCCCGGCGGCTGCCCGAGGGGACGATTTCCGCGCACGCCAACCAGGCGCGCATCCGCCAGTTCCCGCTCAACGATTCCGCCAACGCCCTGTACTCCAAGGACGTCATCTCCTTCGCGCGCGAGAAGGGCTGGTTCAGCGGGGCGGACAAGGACTTCAGCTTCGCGGACACCTACCACCCGCTGGACTTCGGCGGCATCCGCTTCGCCGAGGGGCGCGTGTGGAGCATCTTCCGCCGCGCGGCGCCGTCGCTCGGGCTGGGGGTGGAGTACGCGGATGGCTCGAAGCCGGACCTGCGGCTGCCCCTGTGGGTGAAGCCGGACGGCAAGCTGTCGGTGCAGGACGTGATGGGGCTGATGCGCGACCACTTCGAGGGCACGCCGCTGGACATGTCCAAGGACGTGGGCGCGGGGCCCTACGCGGTGCCCTACCGCTGGCGGCCGATGACGTGGAAGGTGGATGGCAAGGAGTATGTCCACGAGCGGGCCATCTCCACGCAGCAGACGGGCTTCTCGTTCGTGGCGCAGATGCGCTCGTGGATGCCGGCGCCGGTGGGCGGGGTGCTGTGGTTCGGCGTGGATGACACCGCCACCACCGTCTACACGCCGGTGTACGCGGGCGTGCGCCGCGCGCCGGCCAACTTCGCCCAGGGTGTGGCCAGCCGGGGCGAGTTCTCCTGGGACTCCTCCTTCTGGGTGTTCAACTGGGTGTCCAACCAGGCCTACGGGCGCTGGAGCGACATGAGCGTCGACGTGCGCAAGGTGCAGGGGGAGCTGGAGGGCCAGTTCCTCGCGGACCAGGGTGACATCGAGAAGGCGGCGCTGGAGCTGTACAAGAGCTCGCCCGAGCAGGCGCGTGCCTACCTCACCGACTACTCGTCCCAGCAGGGGGGCAAGGTGCACACCCGCTGGCGCAAGCTGGGCGAGCAGCTCCTGGTGAAGTACATCGACGGCAACGTGCGCGACGAATCGGGCAAGGTGAACCATCCCAAGTACCCGGACTCGTGGTACCGGACCATCGTGAAGGACGCGGGCCCCCGGCTGGCGGTTCCCGAGACCCCCGCGGCGCCGGACGTCAAGCCCCCGGCTCCCGCGCCCCAGTCGAAGCCCACGGTCGCTCCCGCCCCCTGAGGGCCATCATCTCGTCTAAAAGGCATTCAATGCCCGTCACACCACGAATCGATAGTGGCGCCGCGACCCACATCGGCCGCCGCTCGAACAACGAGGACTCCTTCTGTCAGCGGCCCGAGCTGGGCTTCTTCGCGGTCGCCGATGGCCTGGGTGGCCACGAGGGCGGGGAAGTGGCCAGCCAGCTCGTGCTGCGCACGGTGACGGACTTCCTGGCCTCGGGGGCTTCCGGGGAGGAGACCCCCGAGCAGCTCCTGCTCGAGGGGGTGCGGCTGGCGCACGAGGCGGTGCGGGACCAGCAGCGCGGCAAGCTGTCCATGATGGCCTCGACGCTCACCGGGGTGCTGCTGCGCGAGGCCGAGGTGGTGGTGTGCAACATCGGCGACAGCCGCACCTTCCTGGTGCGTGACGGGGTGGTGCGGCGGCTCACGCGCGATCACACGGTCATCGCGGAGATGGAAGCGGCGGGGCTCGACACGAAGACCCCGTTCGCGTTGCGCCACCGCAACTCGCTCACGGGCGCGGTGGGCATGGAGGACAGCGTGGAGCCAGAGTGCGGCCGGGTGCCGTTGAGTTCCGGCGACGTGCTGCTCCTGTGCAGTGATGGCCTGTACGAGCTGGTGCCGCCGGAGATGATGGTCGAGCTACTGGCCCAGGGAGGCTCGGCGCAGGAAGTCGCCGAGCGGCTCGTGGCCCGGGCCTATGAGCGGGGCGGGACGGACAACATCACGGGCATCGTGCTGCGGGTGCTGGACAACGGCTAGGCCCCGGACGCCAGGGCGGGCAGCTCCACGGAGGGGGCGAGGCTGATGACGACCGACTTGGACGTCGGCGTGCGGCTCTTCTCCGCCATGCTGCCCAGGGGCACCAGCACGTTGGCCTCGGGGAAGTAGGTGGCGGCGCACCGCCGCGGAATGTCGTACGCGACCACGACGAACTTCCGCGCCACGCGCCGCTGGCCCTCGAAGTGGCTGGTGAGGTCCACCTCCTGCCCGGCCTTCACGCCCAGCTCCTTCATGTCCTCGGCGTTGAGCAGCACCACGCGCCGGCCGTTGTGGATGCCCCGGTAGCGGTCATGCAGCCCGTACACCGTGGTGTTGTACTGGTCGTGCGTGCGGAGGGTCATCATCAGCAACTGGCCCGGCTCCAGCGCCAGCCGCGGCATCTGGTGCACCGTGAAGTGCCCCTTGCCGTCGCGGGTGGTGAAGCGGCCCTCGCGCGGCCCGTTGGGCAGGGCGAAGCCTCCCCGCTCGCGCACCCGGCGGTTGAAGTCCGTGAAGCCGGGAATCGTCCGGGCGATGAGGTCGCGCACCCGATCGTAGTCCTCCACCAGCGCCTCCCAGGCCACCGCGTCCGCCGGCCCGAGCACCGCGCGCGCGAGCCGTGCCACGAGGGTGGGCTCGCTCAGCAGGTGCTCGGAGGCGGGGGGCAGGGTGCCGCGCGAGGCGTGCACCACGCCCATGGAGTTCTCCACGGTGACGAACTGGGCGCCACCGGCCTGGCTGTCTTTCTCGGTGCGGCCCAGGCACGGCAGGATGAGCGCCCGGCGCCCGGTGACGAGGTGGGCCCGGTTGAGCTTGGTGGACACGTGCACGGTGAGCCGGGTGCGGCGCAGGGCCTCGGCGGTGAGCTCCGTGTCGGGCGTGGCCGACAGGAAGTTGCCTCCCAGCGCGAAGAAGACCTTCACCTCGCCAGCGTGCATGGCCTGGATGGCGCCCACCACGTCGTGGCCGTGATGCCGGGGCGGCGAGAAGCCGAACTCCCGCTCCAGCGCGTCGAGGAACGCGGGCGGGGGCTTCTCCCAGATGCCCATGGTGCGGTCCCCCTGCACGTTGCTGTGGCCGCGCACCGGGCACAGGCCCGCGCCGGGCTTGCCGATGCTCCCGCGCAGGAGTGCCAGGTTGACGACCTCCTGGATGTTGCCCACCGCGTTGCGGTGCTGGGTGAGCCCCATGGCCCAGCACCAGATGACCTGGTCGGTCTCCGCGATCCAGTCCGCGGCCGTTTCGATCTGCTCGCGCGGGATGCCACTCTGCTCCACCACGTCGTCCCAGGACACGCCCGCCAGGTGCGCCGCGTACGCCTCGAAGCCGAGCGTCTGGCCCTCCACGAAGTCGCGCGCGACCACCGAGCCCGGCCGCTTCGCCTCGCGCTCGAGCAGCGCCTTGCCCAGGCCCTGCAGGAGCGCCACGTCTCCGTTGATGCGGACCTGGAGGAACAGGTCCGCGAGCGCCGTGCCCGCGCCGAGCACGCCGCGCACCGTCTGCGGGTGCTTGAAGCGCTGCAGGCCCGTCTCGGGCAGCGGGTTGATGCTGAGGATGCGGCAACCCTGGCGCTTGGCGGCCTCGAGCGCCGTGAGCATGCGCGGGTGGTTGGTGCCCGGGTTCTGCCCGATGACGACGATGACCCGGGCCTTGCCGAAGTCCTCGAGCGTCACCGTGCCCTTGCCGATGCCGACGGTCTCGTTCAGGGCGGTGCCGCTCGACTCGTGGCACATGTTCGAGCAGTCCGGCAGGTTGTTGGTGCCGAAGCGCCGCACGAAGAGCTGATAGAGGAAGGCGGCCTCGTTGCTCGTGCGGCCCGAGGTGTAGAAGCACGCCTCGTCCGGCGAGCCGAGCGCTTGCAACTCGCTGGCGATGAGCGCGAAGGCCTCGTCCCAGGACAGGGGCTCGTAGTGCGTGGCGCCCTCGCGCAGCACCATGGGGTGGGTGAGCCGGCCCTGCTTGCCCAGCCAGTGGTCCGTCTGGGCGGCCAGGTCCACGAGGCTCCACTGCTGGAAGAACGCGGGCGTCACCCGGGCGGTGGTGGCCTCCTCGGCCACGGCCTTCGCGCCATTCTCACAGAACTCGAAGGCCGAGCGGTGGGCGGGGTCGGGCCACGCGCAGCCCGGACAATCGAAGCCGTGCGGCTGATTGACCCGCAGGAGCGTCTGGGCGCCGCGCGCCACGCCCATTTCCTCCCAGGCGTGCTTCAGCGAGGAGAGCACCGCCGGCACGCCGCCCGCGGCCGTCGAGGGCTCGCCGATGCGCAGCGGCTCGGGGACGATGGGGGGCTGGGCGCTCGGAAGCGGCTCGGAGGGGGTCGGGCCGTGCTCGTGGGACTGCGCCGTCCGTGCCGAAGGGGGTGTAGCCGCCATGCGCTCCTCCTCGCGGGTCCAGGACAGGGACTACGGCGGACCCAGGGAGTTGGAAGTCTACCGCTCCCAGCGTGGCGCGAAGAGGCTTGCCCGCCTGGCTGGCAGGAGCGGTTTCCCGGCCCATCAGCGTGTCTTCACCAGCCCCACCCTTTCTTGAAATGAAGACCCACGTCAGGACAGACAAGGTGCCCACTGATGAGCGTCGTGAGCTTCCAGACGGCGCCCTGGTAGAGCGACTCCTCGCGAGAGAAAAACACGTCGGTCTCGGGTGAGTACCTCCTGCCTCGCGACTGGCCCTGTCCCCGAAACCAGCGGGCGAATTCGTAGCGGCGCCAAGGCTCCACTTCGTCCAGTCCAAGCAGGGCCCGAAGATCTTCGAAGAGGCCGATCAACTCAGCCCCCCGCCTGGAGGCCACCTCTTTGGATGAAACCTGGTTGAGGTCGCTCGCGACAATCTCCTCCAGGAGTCCATCAATGAAATTGCCCTCACACGGCAAGAGCCACTCGCGGTTGACAAGGCTCACGCTGTCTGTCCATCCCGACAACGACAACCATTGCTCCAGCTCCAGTGGCGAGCCGCTCGCGCATGGCGAGTGATGGGATGTTGAAACATCGAGCCAATACTTGCCCGAAACCTCCGTCTTGCTCCACTGCCCCCACTCTCGTGCCACCCGCGCCTCCATTCTCTCGTAGGGAGAAGAGACTGCTCCCACCGCGTCTCGAGCTGCTCTGCCTGCCGCGGGTTGAGCATGCGCGGAGAAGTCCTGGAGGTCGAGCTTGAGCAGGACGCGCTTGCCCCAGTTGGGGGCGAATGGGGGCTCGCTGGCGAAGACGGCTGTGCTCCGGCGGGGGAAGGACTAATCTGGGAGGTAGTGCGAGCGGGTTGACCTCAAGAGGAGGGTGGAATGGAACGGCATTCCCTGCATGGCTGGGACCTGACGCCGGCCCAGGCGGTGGCGCTGCAGCGGGAGTTGAAGGAGCGCGTGGTGCTGCGTCCGCCGGAGGGACTGAAGGTGGAGAGGGTGGCGGGGGCGGACATCTCCATGAGCCGGGGGGAGGACTGGGCGTCCGGGGGCTTCGTGGTGCTGGACGCGGAGACCCGGGCGCCGGTGGCCCGGGCGAGCGCGGTGACGCGGCTGGGCTTTCCCTACGTGCCGGGGCTCTTGTCCTTCCGGGAGCTGCCCGTGCTGATGGAGGCGTGGGCTCGGCTGGAGGTGCGGCCGGATGTGATCATCTTCGATGGCCAGGGCACGGCGCACCCCCGGCGCCTGGGGCTGGCGTGTCACGGGGGCCTGCTGTTCGGGGTGCCCTCCATCGGCTGCGCCAAGTCCCTGCTGGTGGGCGAGCATGGGCCCCTGGGCGAGGAGCGCGGCGCGGTGGCGGACATCCTCCATCAGGGCGAGGTGGTGGGTCGGGCGGTGCGCACGCGGCGCGGCGTGTTGCCCGTCTACGTGTCGCCGGGACATCTGATGGATCTGCCCACGGCGGTGGAGTGGGTATTGCGGATGACGTCGCGCTACCGGGAGCCGGAGACGACGCGGCACGCGCACCGGCTGGTGAACGAGGTGCGGCGCGAGGCGCTCGCGGCGCGGGCGTCCTCCCGCGAGTGAGCCCCATCCCTCAGCGGGCGGGCCGCAGGGTCTCCAGCACGGCGCGGTGTTCTAGGCGTCGAGCATACAAAGTGCGGGAGAGCCACAAAACCGGGGCAGGCTCACACCCCTTCTCTTCTTCTTATGCTCGGTCAACGCCAGGCGGCCCGCCACGACTGGCTGATGCTGATCCACACCTGGTCGTGGCCAGGGTCGGAACTCACGGGCCCCTCCGACGCGCCATCGTCCGGACGACTCCATCCGGCGATCCCGAAGGTAAGGCCGTTCGCGTCACTGGCCGGTTGAGGCGAAAGCGAATCCGGAACCAAAGTGAGGGGAGACAGGAGATTCGCGACAGCGGGCACCACAACGCACGCTGAGCCGACGAGGAACGTTCTGCGGTCGATCATCATGCGGACTCTCCACGCGCCAGCGGCGAGAGCTGGAACGCCTGGGTGCGGCCCCAGCGGTTCGTCGCGTCCCAACGAATCTCCTCTGCAGCGGCCGCTTCACCTGCGCCGACCGCGATCGCGTAGGCCTGCTCGAGCGCTCGCAGCGTCGGCCGATTCGCGACGTTGATGCGGGCGAGGTCGAGTGCCTTCCGGGCGTCGTTGCCGCGGCCGGAATAGAACTCCGCGCCGTGGTCCGCGAAAGCGAGGAGGTGCCTCTCCAGCAGACGTTCGAACCCGGACCGCGCCGCCTCCAGGTGCGCCTCTGCCTCGACGAGCCTCCCGTCCGCGGTCAACGCGTCGGCGAGTCGCCATCGCACCTCCGGGTCGCCGCTCGCCACCGCCGGAACCAGCAGCGCTTCCGCGTCGAGCACCTGGCCAGCGCTCGAAAGGATCTCCGCGAGGTGCACGCGCGCCTTCACGTAGCAGGGAAGGTAGGAGATGGCTCTTCGGTACCACTGTGCTGCCCGGTTCGGCTGTCGATCGGGGACGAGTTCCCCCCACAGCACTCCGAGCTGGAAGCAGGCCCATGAGACCGCGAATGGCGAGACCTCCCGGTACTCACGCAGGGCGCGCCGATACAGCGCGTCGGCCTCCGTGAACTCGCGCAGATCGGCGAGCAGCGCGGCCAGGGGCACCAGCTCGTCCAGGCGCCCGGACGCCGCAGCCAACCGCCGCCTGCTCTCCAGCACTTGCTCCTGGCGCGTTCCGCAGGCCTGGTCGATGCTCAACGCGAGCCGGTTGACTGCCTCCGGCGGCGCTCCTCGGCGCGCGGCCGCGGACAGGTGCTCTCTGGCTTCCTCAAACCGATGCGTCAGCGAGGAAAACTGGGCGTGGATCAGCGCCGTTCGACCGGAGCCTGGATCTGCTTCATCGAGCTGGCTCACCATCGTCTCGAGTCGGTCGATTGAACCCGCATCGCCCAGGAACTGCGCCGTCAGCTGTTCCTGCTCGAACAGGCCCTCGGCGATTCCCTCTCGATTCGGGTCGCGCGAGAACCGCTCCCAGGCACGCCGACGGGCGCTCTCCAGGTTGATCAGGGCGATCGCGCCGTCGGTCACAGGGACGAGATCGGTCTCATTGTCCGGATCGATCACTTCGACGCTCCAAAGCGCGGCTTCAGGCTCTCGAGCCCTGTCTTCAGCAAGGTGGAGACGATGGTCCTCACCACAATGTCGGGTTGTCCATTTGCGAGGAACTGCGCGCGCCATGCGACGGAGCTGCCGGTGCCGCTCGGCTTGACCTCGATCGTCCCCGTGTAATCCGAAGCGGGAATCCCACTGACGTTCGAGTAGCGATAGGTCCGCTTCGCCTCGTCGATGGCCTCGAGGCGTTCGATGATCTGCTTGCCGTCGATCGTCTCGATGGTACGCAGCTGCCCGATCCCCTTCCCGGCAAGCTGGATGCTGGCGATCAGGGGATGCCACATCCCGCCGAACTGCCCGATCACCGCCCAGACCTTCTCCGGCGCGGCGGCGAGGTCCACTCGCTCCGCCACCGTCTGCAGCTCCGTGTTCGGCTGGGCGAAGTACGGGAAGGCCTTGGTGCCGGGCTTGGTCGCGCCGGTCGCTCCCCCTTGCAAGAACTCGCGGTCGTGGTTCACCAACCAGGTGAGCAGGATGTCGATCACGTTGGCATTGACGGTGCGACCGCCGCCGGTCTGGTAGGGCCGCCCCAGGAGCGTGCTCTTCTCGATCTCCAGGTGGCTCTTGTCGGTGGTCGGCTTGGCGACGTCGAACACCAGGAAGTCGTCGAGGAAGACGTTGGCATTTGCCGCCAGCGCCTCCGGAGTCCAGTCCGCCTTCCCGTCGCGCAGGTCCCAGTTCGCGATGCTCTGCTTGAGGCGGTTGAGGAAGAGGGGCTGGAGGTCAGCGGGGATCGCGAAGGGCGTCTGCTGGTTCCAGAGGTCGCGCAGGTCGTCCGTTCCGGCGAGCCCCGGATTGTTGAGCCGCATGTTGGTGTGCTCCGGCCGCCCGATCCAGTCGATGCGCGGGGGCGGATGGCCGATCAGACCTCCCGGCTGCGGGATCGGGACCGTCTCGGCGATGGCTCCGAACAGCGAGCCGCTCGCGCTGTCGAGGACCTTCTGCGTGTCGAACTCCACCACCATGCAGAGCACATTGTCGTGCTGGAGGAGGTTGGGGGACTTCTTCAGCGTCGCCGGCAGCCACGCGAGGAAGAACGGGTCGGAGCGCAGCCCCGCGAAGACGCGGAAGACGCCATCCGGAGTGGAGGCCCCCTTCTCGTCATTGACCGTCAACTTCAGCGCCCGACCGTCGGGCAGGGAGCAGGTTCCGCGTTGCACGGGCTTCCCGCCCGAGGCGCTTTTTTCGAGCACGTCGAAGCGGAAGCTGAAGCGAACCTCCTTCTCGTCCGCCTTGAACTTCGCCGCATTTCCGATGCCGGCGACGGTCACCCGGCGAACGACGAGCGAGTGATTGATCGCGTTGGAGAACACCGCCTCCGCGCCAGCCGACGGAAAGACGTTCGCGGCCAGCACCGTCCGGCCCGCGTTCTCAGGGCTGGTGAACGCGAACAGATCGGTGAGGTCCCCCGCGGGGTCTCCGATCGATCGCGGCCCGTCCACGTGGTCTGACATCTGGGTTCCCCCCCTGCCTCAGCGAGCCGGGCTCGCCGGCGGGCCACCGAAGGGCGTGACCCGCCCGGCCTGCTCGGGAATAGACTTCAGGTACTCGATGATCGCCCAGCGCTGCTCGTCAGACAAGCGCGGGCCGATCACGCCGTTCCCGAGAGGACCGTCCTCGAAGGAGTGGCCGGCGTTCGAGTTCCCCCTCAAGGTTGTGTCCAGGAGGAAGGTGCCCGACCGGGTGTCGAGCCCCACCTTCACCGGATCGAACTCGCGCCCGACGTAGAACTTCTTGGTGCGCTCGCTGGCGGGGAGCAGCAGCTCGTAGAGGTTGGGGACCGAGCCGTTGTGCAGGAAGGGCGGAGTGGCCCACACCCCGTCCCGCGGAGCCGCCTTGTAGACGGCCATCGGCTTCGGCGGCAGCGGGAACTCGCGGTATCCATGCAGATCCGCGGCCTGGGCATCAGTCAGCTTGAGCTTCGAGAGCGCCTTCGCGAGGACCGCCTCCTGAAGAGCTTCGTAGAGCTGGTCGGTCGGAATCACCTTCTCGCCTTTGAGCGGCGGCGGCAGTTGGTCGCTGAGCTGACCGGTGATCGCATAGGGGCGCAGAGCGTCGAACTGTCCCTTATCGGTGCCCACGTAGGACTGAGGCACCAGCCCCACCAGGAGGAAGCGCTTGCCGTGCTTGTTCGGCTCCGTCCAGGTGTAGGGCCAGGCGTTGTGGCAGTCCGCGCAGATGGAGATGAAGAGCGCCTTGCCAGCTTCTGCCTTCTTGCGGTCGATCTTGCCGAACACCTCCTCCGGCCATTGGGGGGGCGCGAGGCGGGTCAGCAGGTTCTCGATCTGCTGGAGATTCGAGATCGCGGCGTTCGAGTCGAAGAGCCCCTCCGAGGGACTCTTCGACTGAAGGTCGACGTCGAGGAACACCCCCATCGTCTCGGTCAGGTTGCGTTGAATCGGGTCCTGTTGCACCCCGCGCCACTGTGTCCACGTCGCCTGAGGGGCGTTCCAGAGAAACGGAGGCTTGGTGGGCGCGAGGGGGGTGGACGTGTTCTCGGGAATGCCGGTCAGCGTCGCGGTGAGGCGATTCACGATCATCGCGATCGCGTCGATCCGCGCGGGCCCCCAGGTAATGGCCGAGGCCAGGGTGCGGGTGCGGTACTCGTGGACCCGAGCGGCTTCTCTCTCGAAGCGCTTGCGCAAGTCGGTCTTTGCCTCCGGGCTGGAGGCTTTGAGGCGCCCCGCGAGCCGGCCGAACTTGGCTGAGTCGGCCAGGGTTGCCTGCAGCGCGTCATCGAGGGCCTGGACGTAGGCCATCATGTCGAAGGTGTTGCCGACGCCTCCATCGACGCGGATGCGCTTGCCCTTGAAGTTCAACTGGGTGTTGTGACAGGCCGCGCAGGTGATGCCGACGTAAGTCCCCTTCGAGCGACCCTCGGTGACCACCGTCTTCGCTAGGCCGATCGGCAATCCGTCGGGGTTGTTTCGGGGGTTCGCGGCCTGGGTGATCAACCCGTAGCGGTCGCTGTTGGCATCCGACCGGAAGAGGTCCTGGCCGGTGGCGACCTCCAGGTTCAGGAAGAGGTCATACGAGAGCGCCGTCGAGCCCTGCGAGACCTGATAGTACCACTCGCGGTCCTCCTTCGACCATCCCTGGTCGAGGTAGATGACAGGAGCAGGCTGGGCGGTCGCAGGTGCCGCGAGCAACAAGATCAACACCGGAAGCGCCGCAACGGAGGACGAAGGACTGCTGACGCGTCTTTGCATAGAGGTGCCCCCGATCGCGGGTAACCGCGGGTCGGCAGCGTATTGCGTGCGACCTTCCGCCGTACCTGTCCTCACGCCTGAGGGGATTGAGCAGTAGGTGACAGGAAGCGGAGGTTGTAGCTCCGGGCGATGCCCGCGAGGGCTTCGCAGCGCCCTACTCGTACAGCCCCTTGTGGAGAAGTCTCACAGCCCCTTGGGGTACACGTCGGCCCAGGCCGCCCTCCCATGAGGTGCGCGGCAGGGGCCTGGCTTTCTTGGTCCTGGCGGCTTGAGCCTCAACACCCCGTGGCCTGGGGTGGCCCTCTCTCCTGAGCACACCCTCGCCGTCCGGGAGGCGCGCCACTGCGCGGGGGCCGTCAAAAGGTGCGTCGAGATGCCCATCATCACCGGCGGGGTGAAGGGCCTGGGGGCGCATCGCGACTGGGCGGCGTGCCCTGGAGATCGCCGCGGGACGCTACGGCGGGCTCTGATCGGCGACATCCGGCGCGCAGACCGCGGGCTGGTTCGGGTGGCTCGTGCACTCGAACCTCTCCGCGCAGGGGGCTCCGCCGTCAGGCGAGCAGACGGGGCGGCAGCGGTGAACGGCACAGGCGGTGCCTTCGGGGCACGGCGGCTTGCCCTCCAACTCGCATGTCTGGGAGCACTGCATCCACACCTCTCCAGGCGCCCAGGGATAGGTCCGCGCCGAGCAGTCCTGTCCCGGACCACAGGCGACGGCCTGGCAATCCGTCCCATGGACCTGAGCGCAGACGGAACGCTTGCCGCCCACGTCGATGCAGCGCTGCCCGTCGGGACAGGCCCGTCCCTCGCAGGTGGGTTGACACACCGCTCCCTCTCGGGACGCATGGCAGAAGAAGCCCTCGGGACAGGTGGCGGGGCTGCCGGGCGTGCAGGGTCGGCCACACCAGCCCTGGCACAACAACCCCCGTTCGCAACCCGAGTCCGACTCGACGGTCAGGACCTCGCACTCCTCCCCTTCCTTCCGGTCTCCCACCCGAGAGCAGGCCTTGAGCAGCGCTCGTTCATCATCCGCCGTGTAGGTCTGGCAGGAAAAACCTTCCGGACATTCTTTGTCCGTCATGCAGCGGCTGTCCGTGCAGTAGCTGGACTGGAGCACCATGCTGAAGAAACAACGGAGTCGGGGATCGCAGTCGCTGTCGTTCTGGCATTCCCGGCCATAGGTGAGCGTGCCTTCCCGTTCCACGGGGTGGAGCATGGGGATGACCACAGGCTCCTGAACGCGGGACGTCTCCTGAAGGGTTTTCATCAGCATGAGGGCGCAGAGCCCCAACAAGGGAAGGGGGAGGAGCAGCGTTCCCAGCACCGCGAGCCCGGTTCGGAGGCGTCCTTTCATGTTCGAGTCTAGTCCCTGCAACTGGGAGGGCATCGGGTGGAAGGCAACGTGCCTTCGGCGAAGTCACATCGCTCCGCCCATTCCTTGTCGGACATCTGGCAGGCCGGTGGCCGCCGCCGTGAGCGCAACCCGTCCTGGATGTCCTTCGCCATCGCCCGGTCGATGGTCCCCCCTTCCCGCCACGTCTCCGGGCAGGCCGTGCACAGGGCGAGTATGAGGGACATCAGCGACCAGCGCGTCATGGAGACCCCCCCTTCGGCTCCAGCTTCTCATGGTGTCGGCCATACGGCGCTCCTTCCGATGCCCTCCCAGGTGGGGAGGGGCGTGCCAGTCCTCCGGGACCCGGAGGGCCGCGTAGACTCGGATGTGGGCATTCGAGTTGCGCTGGGCGATGAGCCCCTTGTTCTCCGCGAGGGCGAAGCGAGTGAGCCCCGTCCCTCAGCGGGCGGGCCGCAGGGTCTCCAACTCGGCGAGCAGCGCCTGGAGTTCGGGCGTCTCCAGCACCTTGTGCACCGAGGCGAAGAACTGCGACAAATCCCCAGCGCCCTGGTGCTCGTAGACGGTGGCCTGTAGACCCATCTCCAGCCGGTCCACCTGGCGCACGAGCCGGGCCTCGAAGGACGTGCCCTGCTCGTACTCCTCCCACAGGGCGAGGGAGTCGGCGCCGCGGGGCAGCTCGGAGAAGATGCGCTGGACGGCCTCGCGCTCGCGCCGCTGCTTCTCCTCGCGGCTCACGCCGTCATGGGGGGTGATGTCTCCGGCGCGCGCCTCGCCCACGTCGTGCAGGAGCGCCATGCGCACCAGCTTCGAGGCATCGGCCTCGGGAAAGCAGGTGTCGGCGAGGAACAGGCACAAGAGCGCCACGAAGAAGGAGTGCTCGGCCACGCTCTCGCAGGTGGCCCGGGGGATGCCCACGCGCAGCCAGCCCTGGCGGTAGAGCTGCTTGAGGTGGTGCAGCTCGAAGTAGGCCTCGAGCAGGGGCAGGGTGCGCCGGCCCTGGAGCAGCGCGATGGAAGGAGCGGCCTTGGTGTGCATGGGCGCCGAGGCTAGCCGCGCGCCGGAAGCGGTGTGGGGAAAGGAGGAACGAGCCTTTCGGCACCCCGGGGGGACCCTTCTTGCCCTTCCTCCCTTGAATTACTTTCTATTCTGGGTAGAATTTGATTCCGGTGTTGAACTCCCCAGAGGGACGGCGGCATGAAAGACATTCGGCTCATGGTGGTGCTCGCGTGTGTGGGTGTATCGGGCGTGGCGCAGGCCCAGCTCGCCCTCCGTTGCACTTCGGATGACCGGCTGACGACGTTGGCGCAGAAGAAGGGCCGCAACGCCTGGGCGCGCAAGTGCGGCTACATCAGCACGACCCGGGAGGCCAATCTCAACAGCTTCAGCGAGTACCAGGTGTTCGCCAACGGCTGCTTCACCCAGCCGTGCGCGCCGACGGCCAACAACTGTGTGTACTTCGTTCCCGCCTCGGAGTACGCGCCCTGCATCGGGGGACTGACACCGGTCGGCTCGTGCGATGCCCGCCTGGAGGGTGCGCCATCCGATACCATGCTCGCGGACATTGCCTCTCCGGCCACGCGCTACCTCTGGGCCGCCGCGCCGAGCCTGGACACCCTGCTCGGCGCGCGTCCCACTTCCTGAGCGTGCTACAGCTCCCGGACGTTGGCCTCCTCACGCACGAGGAGGCGGCGGTGGAGGTAGGCCCACAGGGCCTGGGGGAGGGAGTCCGCGGTGAGTTCTCCGTGCTGCTCCTCGAGGTTCTCCCCCGGGGCCGCCGGCGCGAAGGCATTCACGCAGACGCCAATCTTGGTGAGTTGATCGAGCGGGACACAGGCCGCTGACTCCGAGATCGGCACGTGGACGTAGCAGCTCGAGCCCGGTGCGACGTTCGGGTACGCGTAGCAGCCCTGGAAGAAGACCAGGTACTCGCCTTCCGCGTTGTAGTACGCCTCCTTCGCGGGGGTGATGAAGCCGCACTTGCGTGCCCAGGCATTGCGCCCGAGCCTCACGGTCTCATTCAAGAGGACATCATCCACCCGACAGCGCTCGTAGATCTGCGCCATCGCGGTGGAGGACATGCCCACGAGGGTGAGCAGGACGGCGGAAAACAATGCCTTCATGGTGACTTCCTTTCTTTTGATCCGGCTTTACTGAGATTTCCATTATAAAGGATTTTTCTGTCCTGGTTTATTTTTCCAGCCATTCTGAGGTACAGAATATCCACCACATTGCAGGAGGTACGCATGAAGGCGTGGCTCGCGGTGACACCGGCCCGGAATTCTCATTCACGCTCCCCATTCAAGAAGGTGTCGGTCTCGGGCGGGCTCGTGCTCGCGTTGACGGGCCTGCTCCTGGGGGGATGTGGTCCCAACCTGCCAGGAGAGGCTTTGGAGCCGGAGGGCCTGGCGCGCTCCCGCGACGCGCTGGTGGAGATGTGCCCCGCCATTCCGCTCGCGGCGGATGAGCAGAACCTGCTGCCGTCGTACTGCTACTACTGCGGTGACGGCCTGTGCTACGGGGAGACCCAGAACAGCTGCCCGGAGGACTGCGGCTACCCCTCGTACTGTGGAGATGGGGTGTGCAGCCCCGCGGCCGGCGAGAGCGATTTGAACTGCGCCTCGGACTGTTACTGCGGCGACAACCTCTGCAATGGCAGCGAGACCGTCAACACGTGCCCGCGCGATTGTGGCTGCCCCAATCAGTGTGGCAACGGGGTATGCAACAACAACGAGTCGACGGTGACGTGCTGGACGGATTGCGGCACCCGGTGCGGTGACGGGGTGTGCAACGGTGGGGAGAACGGGAGCAACTGCGCCCAGGACTGCAGCTATTGCGGCGATGGCATCTGCCGCTCCCCGGAGACGCGCTACAACTGCCCGGATGACTGCGGCGGCGTCTATTGCCTGTCGGGCCGTGAGGTGAACGGCATGTTGCCCATGTGCCCGTTGGAGCCGGTACCGGCACAGTAGTGGGCCGGGCCCCGGCCCCGGCGTTCGCGCCGGGGCCGGTCCTTGGGAGGACTACAGCCTCCAGCGGATGGGCTCGGGCTCCGCAACGAGGCCCATGAGCTTGCTGTTGACGAACTTGTTGTAGGGGTCCACCACGAAGCCCGAGGGCTCCCAGCCGTCACCGATGGCCACCTCCACCGACACCTCCTTGTTCTGTCCCGTGAGCTCGAACTTCGCCAGTCCGATCCTCTTGTCGGTGCGGTCGTGGAACGACACCTCGACCTCCACGTAGCCGGGGTAGTAGATGTCGGATTGCTGCAGCACCTTGAAGGTCAGCTTGCCATTGGTGCGCTTCCAGCCGTTGTCCACGTAATAGGGCCAGTTCGGCTCGCCGCTCCGCTTCACCCAGGCGTTGAAGTAGGGCGTGAGGTCCTTTCCCGACGCGTTCTGCATGGCCACGCGCAGATCGTCGATGCTCCGGGCCGCGGACGCGGACAGGAAGCTCTTGATGCCGGCGAGCACCTTGTCCTTGCCAATCAGCGGCTCCAGTTGCAGGAAGAGGATCATCGGCCCCGAGCCGTACGTGCTGTTGACGAAGGTGATGTAGTTGGGGGCGGGGTTGTCTTGCGGCTGCAGGTAGTAGGTCGCCGACCGGGCCAGGCGGTCCCAGTACGCGCGCGTCTGCCCGGCCTCGCCACCGCGGTATTGCTCCTCATAGAGGTACGTCATGTAATCGGCCAGGGCTTCCTTCCAGGCGAAGTCCCACTTGCTGGACAGCGTGGTCCGGTTGCCCGCCCACTGATGCACCACCTCGTGCATGAGCGTGTGCATGGTCATGTTGGCGTAGTCCTTGCGCAACAGGGGCAGATCGTCGCGAAGGATGATGTTGGCCGGGTGCTCCATGCCCAACCACTCCGTGGGCCCGCTCGCGATCCGCAGCTCCGAGCCGTAGGGCAGTGCACCCAACTGCTCGGTGATCCACCCGAGGAAGTGCGAGACGTCGTTCCGGTTGAGCGCGGGGATGAGCCGGCCGTTGGGGACCTCATAGAACTTCACGTTCACGGGTGAGGTCAGGAACTGGGTTTCCACCCAGTTCGGGTTGGAGGCGACGGCGAAGGACGAGTAGGTGGGGGCTTTGGTATTCGCCGGCAGGTCGCACCGGGTCTGACGGTTGCTCGGCGTGGTGCGCACTCCGGGACAGAGCACGAGCTGATTCTCCGGGTGATCCACGGTGAAGGAGACGCGCGTGAGTTGATCCGCGGCGTCGTCGCACGGCCCGAACAGGTCGCACGACTCCACCCATCCCAGCAGGTACGTGAACTGGCCTCCCGAGAAGTCCTGGCGCCTGGAGAAGCCGACCTGGCTGTAGTCGTACGTCGCCTCGGGGACGGTGTAGGTGCTCTTGATGATCGACGGCCCCCGGGTGCCGTCCACATCCGAAGTGGAGCAGATGTTCAAGTGCTCATTGGACCAGTTGAAGCCCTGCAGCACGGAGGTGCCACCCCATTGCCAGGAGACGTTCTGGACGCTGGCGGGCCCGGGAATGCTGAGGCAGTCGATGGTCTCACTCGGTTGGACCACGAGTTCCGAGCTGGCCTGCCGGCTCGTGAGATCGATGCCATATTTATATTGGAGGACGTTGTACTGGCGATCGCCGATGATGTCCTGTCCTTGGACGCTGGGCTCGCAGGTCGTGTTGGAACACCCATCTCCAGGAGTGGGCTCCGTGTCTGGAGCTCCGCAACCCGAGCCCAGCACGCCGCCGAGGAAGAGAACGGTGGAAAGACGTCCCCGTGCGCGGGGCTTGTAATCAGTGCTGGCAACGACCCTCATGGGTGAGTCCTTTTGAGATGGGGCAAGGTTCAGGGACTTCAAAACAGCCCACCCGCCCGGGAAGGCGCACCGGGCGGGTGGGGGAATGGAACAGGGATGGGACTAGAGGCCCTGGACGTCGGCTTCCTCGCGGGTGGCGAGGCGGTAGTGGATGTCGGCCCACTCGTTCTGGAAGCGCACGGAGCCGGTGAGCAGGCCTTCCACGTCGAAGATGTTCTCGGCCTTGTCGTGGCTGGAGGGCTGGACGTTCCAGACGTAGCCCTTGAAGCGGAAGACGTTGATGTCGGAGATGGCGACCTTCTGGCCATCGGAGGCGAGGAGGAACTCACCGGGCTTGAGGGACTTGGCCTTCACGACATTGCCCTCGCCGTCGACCATGGGGTGCTCGGAGGTGACCTCGAGGGTGACGCCATTGGCGAGGTGGAGGGAGAAGACATCCTCGATGGTGTCGCCGGCGATATAGGCCCGGATGGGCTGCTCGGAGAAGGTGGGGGCGAGCAGCGTGGCCGCGGGGGTGAGGGCGGTGACGGTGGGCGCACCGGACTCGAGGGCCTCGGGGATGGGCATGTGCTTGCCGCCGAAGGACACCTTCTGGGTGGGGGTGAGGCAGCCGGTGACGCAGGTGCCCAGCTTGCTGATCTCATTCAGGCCAATGCAGGCGGCATTGGCGTCGGCGGGGATGAACCTGGCGCAGGAGGAGCCGGCGATGACGCTGGGGTAGGCGTAGCAGCCCTCGAGGAAGACCTGATACTCGCCCTCGGAGTTGAGATAGGCCTCCTTGGCCGCGGAGATGAAGCCGCACTTGCGTGCCCAGGCGTTGCGGCCCTGGGCGAGGGTGGCGTTGGTGAGCTGGTCGTCCAGGGTGCAGCGGGTGGCGAGCTGGGCCATCGCGGGAGAGGAGATGCCCACGAAGGCGAACACAGCGACGAACATCGATGCTCTCATCTTGTATCTCCTTTGTTACGAATTACTCGATTTACTGTTTTATGTTTTTTGAGACGGGGAAGGTGCCGGCCCCGGCGGCGAGGCCGGGGCCGGTGGACGGGGCGGTGGACTACAGGCCGCCGACCTCGAACTCGTCACGCAGGGACAGACGGTAGTCGTCCGCCGCCCACTCGTTCTGGAAGCGCACCGAGCCGGTGAGGAAGCCCTCGGCGCTCATGACGTTCTCCGCCTTGTCGGTGCTCTGCGGACGCACGTTCCAGACCTGGCCCTTGAAGTTGAACACGGTCACGTTGGAGAGGGTGAGCGCCTTGCCATCCGCGCCCATCAGCGTGTCGCCCACCTTCAGGGTCCGCGCCTTCACCATGGTGCCATCGTTCAGGAGCATGGGGTGCTCGGCGGTGACCTCGAGGCTGCGCCCCTCGCGGGTCTTGAGCAGGAAGATGTCCTCCTGCGTGTCACCCGCGACGTAGGCGCGGATGGTCTGGTTGGCGAAGGACAGCAGGCCCGGCTGCGCCGCGGGCGTGAGGGCCGTCACTTCCTTCATGCCGTTGGCGTAGGCCTCCGGCACGGGCAGCTGGCGGCCCGCGAAGTCCACGCGCTGCGAGGGGGTGAAGCAGCCGGTCACGCAGCTGCCCAGCTTGACGAGGCCGGCGATGCACGCCGCGGCCTCGTTGTCGGGCACGTACTGGGCACACGTGGAGCCGGGCTGCACCGTGGGGTAGCTGGCGCAGGCGTTGGTGTAGACCTGATACTCGTTCTCCGAGTTGAGGTACGCCTCGCGCGAAGCGGAGATGTAGCCGCACTTGCGCGACCAGGCATTGCGGCCCTGCGCCGAGGTGGTGGTGGTGAGCTGGTCATCCAGCGAGCAGCGGGCGCTGAGCTGGGCCACGGCGGAGGTCGAAACGCCCGTGACGACGAGCATGAGCGCGGGAATGATGTTCTTCATGTCTCTTCCTTGTATGGGTGTTGGGTGTGGGGTGTTGCACTTCGTCCGAGGCGCCGCCTACTGCACGCCCACGGCGCTCCAGGCATCGCGCACGGCCTGCACCACCGTGGCGTCGTAGCGGTCCTGCGCCGCCTGGACGGTCCAGGCGCGCGCCTGGGACATGGTGGTGGTGGAGGTGAAGTAGTTGGCGTTCGCGTGGTACCAGGTCTGCGCCGCGCGGTTCATGCCCACGCCGGTCACGTTGACGCCCGTCTTGCCGCGCGGGTGCGTGCCACCGGTGACCAGCAGCTTGAACACCAGGTTGGGGATGCCGGAGTTCCAGTGCACGCCCCCGTTGTCGGAGGTGCCCGTGTAGCGCTCGGGGTAGTAATCCTTCGACGAGCCGTCCTGCGTGGGGTTGTTCATGTAGCGCAGCGCGTCCCCGCCGATGCCCGGCGTCCAGATGTACTCGCCGATCTTCCAGATGTCCGCGTCGACGGCGCCCCCGCGCGACCAGCTCGAGCAGAAGGCCGCGGCGACGTCCGACAGGCTCTCGTTGAGCGCGCCCGACTCGTTGCGGTAGGCGAGCCCCGACTCGTACTGCGTCACGGCGTGGGTGAACTCGTGCGCGACCACGTCCAGGTCCCGGCCCAGCTCGCCCGAGTTGGCGTTGTCGCCGTCCCCGAAGGTGATCTGCACGCCATCCCAGTACGCGTTGACGTAGGCCTGGCCGTAGTGGACGGTGCTCTGGATGCGCCCGCCGCGGTCGTCGAACGAGTCACGCCCGAACAGGGTGTCGTAGCAGTTGTAGGTCGTCCCGATGAGGTTGTAGTTGGTGTCGACGTGGTTGTCGCCCGTGGCGCCGCCGCCCTCGCTGCGGCGCAGCGTGCCCGGCGTGCTCCAATCGTTGTTGGCCGAGTAGAGGGCCCGGTTGATGGAGTGCAGCTGCGGGCGCACGTCGAGCACCTCGCCGGACAGGGCGCTCACATAGACCAGGTCGCGCGCGGGCTCGCCCTCGCGCGTTCCCACCACCGTCACCTCATAGGCCGGGGACAGCTCGCCCTGGGCGCTCAGGAAGTAGACCGGGCCGGGCGTGCCCTGCGCCGTGAGGCCCGTCTCCGAGCCCACGGCGGCCCGGGCGGCGGCCTCGAGGGACACCCGCTTGAGGGTCGTCGGCTCGCTGGCGCCGCGCGCGTTGCCATTGGCCGCGAACACCTCTCCCGCCTTGTTGACGTGGAGGAGGAGCTCTCCGCCCACCACGCGCAGGCCGTTGCGCGTCTGGTCATAGCGCACGTGGGTGAAACCGAGGTCATCCGTGCGCACCGACCGGAGGCTCAGCTCCTTCGTGCTCAGGCGGAACGCCGGGGCGACCCGGTCGAGCACGGGCCGCAGCGCCTGGTGGGCGAGCTCACCCGAGACGCGCAGCCCCGGGGCGGTGAAGGAGGTGTCCACCTTGCCGAAGCTGCCGCGGATGAAGGTGGGCACGTTGCCCGGACCCATGTCCACCAGCTCCACCTTGCCCAGCGCGCTCAGGGCCGCCTGCACGTCGTCGCCCGCCTGCTGCTGCGTCTCCGGGGCGTCCCCACACGCCGCGCCGAAAGCCACACAGCAAGCTCCGATGAGTCCCTGCTTCCAATTCTGGATCACTGACTTCTCCTTGCGTCGAGAGGTACAACGTTGCCTTGCCGCCACGACGAACTCGTGAAACGGGCGCACCCGTGCCGTTCCGGCCCGACCGGTGTGCGCCCGGGTGTTTTCAAGGGGGATTCCGGTGCATGTCTCCCTTTCGCCCCGGACCGGGGCGGACGAGCGGAGACAAGAGGGGACCGGCTTACAGCTGCGTCTACACGACTTCGACTGCCAGATGCGTCCTCAGAGGTGCCGCGTCAGCCGCTTCACCTCGTCCATGCTCGCGCCCGACTCGGACAGTCCCGCGAGGAGGGCCTCGCGCAGGAGGCTCTTCAACTTCGGGTTGTCGAGCTGGGCGTAGGAGTCCACCGCGAGCTGCCGATCCAACTGGGCCAGCCGGAAGAGCAGATCGAACTTCTCCCCCACCAGCCCCTTCTTCGCGGTGTCGGACAGCGAGCTGTCCACCGGCTCCATCAACAACGCCACCATGGTATCGCGCGCGCTGGGATCCTTGGGGGCCAGCGAGTGGAGCATGTCGATCATCGACATGCGCTCGAGCACCGCCTCTGGCTTTCCATGCATGAAGGAGGTGCCCGCGGGCAGCTCGGACAGGGACGTGGGGTCCGTCAGCTCCTCCTTCAGCGCGGCGAGCTGCGCCGGGCCGCCCTGCGCGAACTCCTCCAGGAACTTCTCCTCGCGGAAGAAGGCATTGAAGCGCCCGTGGCGGAACTTGTTCGCCGCCTGGCGCACCTCCTCGCGGCGCTGGGCCATCGTCGGCTCCTGCCCCGCTGCCACCTCCGCCGTCGGGGACGGAGCGGCCGGTGGGAGGACGGTGGTTCCCGGGGAGGAGGCGCTCGCCGCGGAGGTGGCCGGCGAGGCTGGGGTAGAGCGGGCTCCCGCGGCCGTGCCCCTGGCGGCGTTCGTGGCCCGTGCGCCGGGGGTGGACGGCGTGCCGGACTCTCCGGCGGCCGGAAGCTCTCCGGACGTCGGAGCCGACCGGGTGAAGAGGGCATAGGAGCCCGCGCCCGCGAGGACGAGGATCGCGAGGCCCGGACCGCCCCAGCGGCTCCAGCGCAAGCGTGGCGTGGCGTTCTGGTTGTCGTGTCGTGCGTTCACCTGGACAACTCCTTCTTCAATGGCTCGAGCGCGGGGAGGGAGTCGCGTGGAAGTCAGAAGTGCCAACGGGGCGGCGCGGCCTCTTTGATCGCGCCGAAGAACCTGCGATTGACCACCCGGTTCTCGGGATCCACCGTCACCTGGATCACGGGCTCGGGGAAGGGCTCCGGGGGGGTGACGAGCGTGGCGCTGGTGGGCGCGAGCCCGTAGTCGACGAGGATGTCCCGGGTCTGCGTGGCGCCCTGGACCCGCACCTTCACCTTCACCGGGTAGATGCCTCCCTCGTAGGTCTGCTGGGTGACGGCGAGGGTGAGATGTCCCGTTTCTTCATCCAGCGTCGGTTCCACGTCGAAGTAGGGCCAGTCCGGCTCGTTGCTGCCGTGGATCCACGCGTCGAAATAGGAGTCCAGCGAGCCCGGTGCCAGGTGGGCGCCCTGCTCCAGGGATTCGTGCAGGTGCTGGGTGGTGCGCGCGCCGGGCACCGCGAGGAAGTGCTGGATGCCGCGCAGGACGTCCTCCTGGCCCCCGGGCAGCAGCTCCTCGAGTTGCAGGAAGAGGAGCATCGGCCCGGTGCCATACACGTCCGCGGCGAACGTCAGGAAGGGGGCGGGACGGTCCTCCGGCCGCGGATAGAACATGGCCGAGCGGGCCATCCGGTCCCAGTAGGCGCGCGTCTTGGCGGCGTCCTGGGGCCAGTGCCGCGCCTCATAGACATAGGCCAGGTACTCGGCGATGGCCTCCTTCCAGGCGAAGTCATAGGCCTCCGCCATGGTCGTGCGGTTGCCCGCCCACTGGTGGGCGATCTCGTGCATCAGCGTGTGCCGGGTCTGGTCGGCGTACTCGCTGCGCAGCACGGGCAGCTCCTCGGACAGGATGATGTTGCCCGGGTGCTCCATTCCGAGGAACTCCGTGGGGGCTCCCGCGACACGCAGGGTGTCTCCGTACGGCAGCGGGCCCAGCAGTCCGGTGATCCACTCCAGGTAGTCCGCGAAGACGGCCGACTGGAGCGCGGGGGCCAGCAAGCCCCCGGGCCCCTCGAAGAACTCGAGCCGGTAGGGGCCGGCTTCCGCGAACGTCGTACGCACCCAGGAGGGATTGGAGGCGATGGCGAAGGAGGAATAGGTGGGGGCCTGCTGCAGGTAGCTCCCGCAGCGCGTCTGGGTGTCACTGACGTTCAGCCGCGTGCCCGGGCACAGGACGACGTCGGCGGCGTCGTGCTCCACCTCGTAGCTGAAGGTCGCGAGCTGGCCGGGGGCGTCGTCACACAGCCCCAGCCGGTCACACTGCTCGACCCAGCTCATGAGGTACGAAGCGAGCTGGCCCTTGCGGTCCCTCCGCTGGGAGAAGCCCACCTGCGTATAGTCATACGTCGCCACCGGGACGCTGATGTCCGCCTCGATGACGAGCGGTTGATTCGGGAGCGAGGGGCCGCAGATGCGCCAGGCGCCGGTGAGCTCCTCGACGCGGGTGGCGGCGGCCCCATTCCACTTCACCTGGGTGATGCCTGGCGGACCCTTCAGGACGGTGCAGTCACCGCCCGTGGCGGGCACCTTCAAGTACAGGCGCGAGTGGGCCGGGTGCGGCGTGTTGCCCGTGGGCCGCAGGTCGAAGCCATAGTGGTAATGGAGCACCCGCGCGGCGAAGTCGACGGAGGAGGGCGGCGGGGGCTCGGTGCTCCCCGGCTCCGTGGGCGGGGGCTCGCCGGGCGGCTCGGGAGGGGTCGTCTGGGGCTGCTCGTTCCCATGCTGAATCGTCCCGGGCTCGGTGACGGACGGGGCGGGCTCCTCGCAGCCACCCAGGAACCCCGTGGTCCCCAACACCAAACCCACCAGACAGACAGATGCCTTTCCCTGACGCATGGCCTCGCTGCACCCTCGCGCGAATCGCATCGATGGTGCCCTTCAAGAAAGACAAAACGCAGTGGCGAGCCCACCCGGTGGGCCCTCCAAGAGACGATGCTCTCACCCGCTGTTCAGGACCTGGTCATGAAAGGTTACCGCCACCGCCAGCTCCCCCCCTCATGAGCCATGTCCTACCCGGGTTGAAAACTTGAAAGCCGGGTTAAATGTGTTCTCTCTTCTACACCATTAGAATTGTAAATCAAGACTCTCCGGGCTTTTTTCTTACTTTCCAGTGGAGTTGAATTCCCAGCCCTGCTTCCCGGGCGGCGGGCTGTGGACTGGGAAGCAACACTTCGCGCGCGAGCAGGCGTCAGCTGGATGAGAGGGCTTTCGCCACGGAAGGACTCACGCGGCGGCGCAGCCTCGTGCTCGAGGCCGCCGCGCCCCCTCCCAGCATGGACGGGGCGCGGCGAGCCGGGTGAAGCGGGGACTCAGCTGCAGATGCCCAGCGGCTGGGAGCCGCCGAGGTCGAGCAGCGACCAGTTGCGCGTGATGCCCGACCAGCTCGCGATCGTCACCCACCAGGTCTTCTTGATGAAGAGGATCTTCAGCTTGGCGAACAGCTTCAGGGTGCCCGAGAGCGTGTTCAGCTCGAGGTTCGACTTGAGCTTCCAGTCCAGCGTGCAGATGGGCCAGAACACCTCACCCGAGGAGGGCAGGCTGGCGTTGATGAGGGACAGGGCGCCCTCGAGGCCGAACGCGAGGATGACGACATCCACGGCGGCGGAGGCGTTGACGTTGGCCCAGCCGCCCGGAATCGCGCTGAGCTTGGCGACCGTCGGACCGATCTGGCCGAGCACGGTGAGCTTGACGCCGCCGGCGAGCGAGGCCTTCACCGAGATGGGCACGGGGCCCACCATGAAGCGCTTGGTCGCGGAGAAGAAGGTGCGGCTCCAGTTGATGGGCGTCGGCGAGTAGGTGGCGTAGAGGCTGGTGGACCAGATCTGCTGGCCC
This sequence comes from Cystobacter fuscus, assembly GCF_002305875.1. Classification (NCBI taxonomy): domain Bacteria; kingdom Pseudomonadati; phylum Myxococcota; class Myxococcia; order Myxococcales; family Archangiaceae; genus Cystobacter; species Cystobacter fuscus. The sequence goes on from NZ_CP022098.1 coordinate 828,053, forward strand.
AGCGCATACAGCGCCGCGGTACCGCTGTTGTCGCCGCCCTGCTGCCCGGAGATGTTGGCCCGGCCCAGCACGAGCTCCTTCTCGTACGAGAACGCGGTACCGAAGACCTTGCCCTCGGCCACCGCGTCGATCTTCTTGTCCCGGTTCGTCGTCGCCGTATCGGCGGTGACCGTCGCGTTCAGCGCATAGCCCGCGCCGAACACGCTGTTGCCGAACCGCTCGATGCGCGTGTAGGTCTTGTTGAACGTCTGGTTGGGATTGGTCCAGGGCAGGAACTCCAGCGGCCCCGGCACCATGTGCTGGTTGGCCTCGGGGATCAGCCCCTGCTCGACGGTCACCTCGTACGAGTAGTCGCTCGGGTCATAGCTGAGCGTGCCTCCCGTACGGTTGCGCTCGTCCACGGCGATCGCGTTCTGCTGACCGGGCGAGTACGTCGCGTTGACGTCGAACCCGACCACCGTGGACTCCCACGGGTAGGCGGGGTTGTCGTTCATGATGTAGCCCGGCGCCAGCGTCGTGGCCGGGTACTTCTGCGGCTGGATGGTATAGGTGGTGGGGTCCGTGAAGCTCTGGGCGGCGGCGATACCGGGAGCAGCAACGGCGACCAACGCGAGGGTGCGCAGCTTTTTCATGCTCATGGGCATCCTTCAATGTGTGGGTGGAGAGGACTACGCCTTCGAGTGAAAGCCGCCCGCCTATTACTTCATTTATTAGAAAATAACAATTACCTGAATAGACAATTTTTTCCAGACCCCTGGAGATTCCCCGCATCGGAGTCCAGGCCCGGAAGTCCAGGCCCGGAAGTCCGGGCCGGGGGTGCTCCGCGCCATGGGGGTCAGTGGGAGGGGGAGTCTGATGGGAGGGGTGAGGGGGCCGTGGAGGGATTGAGGAAGACCGAGGCCATCCGCCGGAGTTCGGGATGGGGATCGTTCTGGCTGGCCCATTGCAACAACAGCAGGGCTTCCGGCGCGGCGCCCCGCACGGTGCCCAGCAGATTGATGATGTCGGAGCGGACTCCGTCCGAGACATCCTTCTGGAGGGCCTGCCTCAGCGCGAGCAGCAGCGTGCCGAGGGGACGGAAACCACAGGCGAAGACGGCGCCGCGGCGCACCTGGGTGGCGGGATCCGCGAGGAGCCGCTCGGACAGGAGCTGGTCGGCCTCGGGCCCGGGGATGTTGCGCAGTGCTTCCATGGCGGCCACGCGGACCTGGATGGCATTGGAGCGGAGCGCCTCCCGGATCGTGTCCAGGGCTTCGGGGGCCCGGGTGTTGCCGATGGCCCGCAGGGCCAGGGCCTGTTGTTCCGGGGTGGTGGCCGAGCGGTAGTTGTTCTTCATCTCCTGGACGAGCGCCTCCGCGCCGCGCGCGTCGTCATCCGTCATCTGGTACGCCGCGTTGCCAAACGCCAGGGACGCGGTGTCCCGCAGCATCGTGTCCTGGTTGCGCGTCAGCTGGCGCAAGGCATCCACCCCCTCGCGGTTGGGCTCGCCCGCCATGCCCAGGGCGGACACCGCGTCCATCCGGACATCATGGGCGAGGGACTGATCTCCACTCGCGGTCGCCAGGGAATGGATGGCCTCCGGGGTGCTGGCCGCCGAGAGGGCACCCAGCATGGGACTGGCGGCGAGCTGGGGCATTCCCGAGCGCAGGATGTCGGGAACCTTCAATGCCTCGCCGGGCTGGAGCATGAAGAGGGCCCGGAGCTGCTCCATCACCTGGGTGCGCGCGTCGTCCCGCGCCTTCTCGTCGGTGGGCAGCGAGCGCAGGGCCTGGATGAGTTCATCGAAGGTTCGGTTGCCGAGGATCTGCCGGTAGTGCTCCAGGGGATCCTGCGCGCGGCCCTGGAAGGTGGCCATGGTGGCGGTGCTCAACAGGCCCTGGCGGGCCTCGAGCGAGCCCTTCAGCGTCGCGTCCATCCGGCGCTCCAGCAGTCGCAGGCTCAGCTCGAGATCGTTGAACACCCGGGGCATGCCCTCGCCCGTGTCCACCTCCAGGTGCTCCTTGTCCTGGAGGGATTGGGTCCAGACATCCTCGCCCAGCTCGAACACCGCGCTCGTATATGTGGTGGTGTGGACGTCCGAGCCGATGGGCTGGAGTCCCTGGGGCGTGGTCAGGTGCGTGTACACCTGCTTCTTCTTCTCGACGCGGTTGTTCGTCTGACGCACGTACACCGCCACGTACTGGCCCGTGGTGTCGAGCTCGTCGTTGCGCCAGGCCTGGGTGAGCTGTCCCCGCACCACGAACTGCGAGGAGGCCACGAGCGTGCGGAGGATGCCGCGCGTCAGGTCATCCACCGGCTCCTCGAAGTGGGTGAGCTCCACCGTCCCCGACTTGTCGAGCGTCAGGAAGAAGGGCAGCTCCAGCGCGGCGGTCATCGTGCGCCGCACATCGGGGGGAAGCGCGTCGTTGCCCTCGACGCTCAGCTGGAACGTGGACGTCTGGAGATTCACCCGGACGTGGACGCGCTCGGCCTCCACCGCGACGACCCCCACGCTCCACTCTCCCTGGATCGTCAGGTGCATTCCGGGAAGGGTGGGCGCGCCCGCCGGCTGCTTGCTGTTGCCGAAGGACACCTTCTGTTCCGTGCTCAGCGCGTAGCGGTAGAGCATTCCGGGGGTCCACACACGCAGTCCATCTGCCTTCGGCGCGGCGAGGCCCGCGACGACGGTGGGCTGGGCGGGCAATGCGGCGGACGCGGTGGCCTTTTCCACCCGCGGCGCTGGCGCGTCACTCTCGGGCTGCCGCCACCAGACCACCCCCACCCCCATCAGGATGAGGATGACGGCGACCGACGACACCAGAGCACGTCGATGCTTCCACTGCATGGAACCCCCAGGATATCTGCGGAGTGCTGTTTAGCACGGATACCTGGAGTATTACTGTTCCTTTTCGTTTTCATTGCACTGGTCGGCTCCGCGAGGCAGCGCGGCCAGGGCTCGCGGGAGTGTTCGCCCGTCAGGGTATGTCACGGAAGGATGGTGATATTGGAATCCTGCCGTGACACTTGAACCCAGGTGCCCTTGGCTTCAGGAGAGGCGAATCAGGCACTTGCCTTCGTGTCACCCTCGTGCGTGCCCTTGACGAGGATGCGCTTGGGCTGCACCTCTGGCTTCTTGGGCACCACCACGTTCAGCACGCCGTCCTTGAGTTCGGCCTGGACGTGTTCCGCATCGATGCCCTCCGGCAGGGAGAAGGAGCGTGAGAAGGAGCCGAAGCCGCGCTCATGGACGTAATGCGTTTCACCCTCGTCCCTCTTCTCCTCGTTGCGCTGGCCGGAGAGGGTCAGCCGGTTGCCGGTGAGGGAGATGTTGAGGTCCTCCTGCTTGACCCCGGGGAGGTCCGCCTTGAAGACATACGAGTCCTTCGTCTCCTTCACTTCGAAGGAGGGGAGGAAGCCCGTCACGGCTCCACCGGCCACGCCACGGGGCAGCTCACGGAAGGGATCCCACTGCAGCAAGTCCCTCATCACCTCGAAGGGATCCACACCACGGTTCTGGACGAGACCCCGGTCACTGTTGTTCCTGCGAATGAGCGACATATCCAAGTACCTCCTGGATTGAATACGGTTGATTGTTGATGGAGGAGGGAGTCCGAGAAGGTCTTCCCGGCCGCCCTCGCGGAAGAACTCTCTCTTGCACCTAATCTAACCAGCTCGCGGTGTTGTCCAGTCTCCCCGTCGAGCCAATCTTTCTCACTTCAGGCAACGGCCGTGCGGTGCATGAGGACAATCCCCTGCGGACCGACGGCCATTCTCGGCTGGGACAAACGACGGCAGCTCGGGCAGTAGCCCATGGGTACCTCCTACGCCATCAGCAGTAACGCAGCGCCGAGGTCTGGCAACTGTCCACGTGCTGACAGGAGCAGGTGTTCCGGGCGGGGTGGTACCGAGTGGAGGAGGGCTGTCTGTCCGTAGGGCGTCCGTACAGGCGAGCGGCGCTCCATCGCCTTACCAGGTATCCTGTCAGTTCGAGCACGGCCCTGACCCGCGCGGATTGAAGCCCATGTCTCTTCAGTCCCTTCTCGAAGAGATCTCGCGCCACCACTTCCCGAATCCTCCCGCTACTCCTGAAGAGATCGAGGAGTTCGAGCGGAGGGTGGGTTGGAGGTTGGATTCCGCTCTTCGCACTTTCTATCTGCATTGCAACGGGGGGACTTTGTATGGCTGGCATGAGGCGTGGCCCAACCCGAAGCATTGCAAGCAGATCGCCCGCTCCTTCGAGGACAGGCGGGTATGCTCTCGCGCATGGCGAACATCGCGATCGTTGGCGCGGGTCAGGCCGGGCTCTTCCTCGGCTTTGGCCTGCTCGAGGATGGACACGAAGTCACCCTGTTCTCGGATCAGACTCCCGACGAGATCCTCCACGGCCGGCTCCCCTCGGGTATGGGGCTCTTCGAGGACGCGGTGAAGAAGGAAGCCGCGCTGGGGCTCACCTTCTGGGAAGACGTGATGACGCGGGGAGAAGGCGCCATCCTCGAGCTGATCAACCCCGATGGCTCGGTCGGACTGCACATCGCTCCTCCCGTCCCACGGCCCCATCGCAGTGTGGATCAACGGCTGAAGAACTCACGGTGGATGCGGGAGCTGGAGCGCCGCGGCGCATCCGTTCGCGTCGTTTCCCTGGCGAATCCGGAGCAGCTCGATGCACACGTGGCTGGCTTCGACCTCGTGCTGGTCGCTACTGGCAAGGGTGCGCTCTCCTCCCTGTTCCCGCGAGATGCGAGGCGGAGCCCTTTCGACAAGCCCCAGCGCCACATCACCTGCTTCCTCGTGAAGAACTTCCGGCCCGAGGTGCGCAGCGGGACCATCCGGATCCTCCCGGGCCTGGGCGAGGTGGTCATCACCCCGTTCTACAGCCGGGAGAACCTCAAGGCGCGCATCCTCCTCATCGAGGGTATCCCGGGAGGGCCGCTCGACTATCTCTCGCGGGCGCTGTCGGGCCGCGAGCTGCTGGAAGAGTGCAAGCAGACCCTCTTCAAACTGCTCCCCGGGCAGCTCGAGGATCTGCGGGAGGCGGAGCTGTCCTCCGAGCAATGCTGGCTTCGCGGCTCCCTCACGCCCACCGTTCGCGAACCGGTGGGCCGGCTGGCCTCGGGCAGGGTGGTGCTTGGCCTGGGCGACGCCCTCATGCTGCATGATCCACTGGCCGCTCAAGGCGGCAACAACGCGACCCACATGGCGGACTTCTACCGGACCCGCATCCGCGAGCACGCCGAGCGGCCCTTCACCGCGGAGTGGATGCAGCGGACCTTCGAGGACTTCTGGCTCGCCTATGGCCAGTACTCCATGGGCGTGACGGCTGGCCTGCTCATGCCTCCGGCACCCCACCAGCAGGCGGTGCTCGTCTCGGCGCACCAAGTGCCCGCGGTGGCCGCGGCGTTGATCGACGGCTTGTACGATCCGAGGGCTCTCTTCCCCTGGTTCGTGGACCCCGCCGTCACCCGCGACTTCCTGCACTCCAAGGGCGTCCCACCGGCGCTGCTGGAGCAGTTCTGGAATCTATTCGCTGAGGATGGGGGCTTAAAGTAGAATTTTCCAATAAAACGACTATAACGGTCTTGGCGGCATAAACCGTTATTGGTCGTTTGACCCGGTTGCGCCAATTGTTGCCTCTGTAGTGGCAAATGGTTCGAGAAGGTGCGTGGCCTGCAATCGAGGCGGCGCGCCGTATCGCACGACTTGAAGGAGGCGAAATGTTCAACCGTGGAATGCGTCACGCGGCTTTTCTTGCCTTGGGTTTGTTGAGCACCGCGTGTGGAGAGCAGGCGGCAACGGAGCACGAGCGCGAGCTGGAAAACGACGCCGTGTACAACTCACAGTACCCCAAAGGCCAGTCTTTCCAGGTGCGGCTGGCCGGCCTGAAAGACCCCGTCACGGCGGTGCTCAAGAGCGACCATGTCTTTGTCGGCGACCAGGTGATCGGTCAAGTCTCTGGCACGCAGGTGCTCAGCGCGGACAAGCAGGTGCTGTTGCAGTTGGATGGCGACGCGCGAGTCAGGGCCATGGGCTCTGGCATCGTCAACGCCACCGGTCAAAAGTGGCCGGGGGGTGTGATTCCGTACGAGATCGATCCCGCCGCGTCCGCGGCAACGCGTACGGCCTTCGAGGGCGCCAAGGCCGACTACGACGCGAAGACCTCCATCCGCTGGGTGCCCCGAACCAACCAGGCCGATTACGTTCGGATCATCACCGGCGACGGATGTTGGAGCTACGTCGGCAAGATCGGGGGACGGCAGGACTTGTCGCTGGGCAACGGCTGCGGTGTGAATCCCGCCAGGCACGAGCTCGGCCACGCTGTCGGGCTGGCGCACGAGCAAGTGCGTCAAGACCGCGATTCATGGGTCATTGTCAACGCGGGCGGCAGCCAGAACGCCATTGACTGGGGGTCGGCGGGCACACCCATCGGATCGTACGACTTCGAGTCGATGATGCACTACCGCAATTACTTCGTGAATGGCCGTTGGGATTACGTTCCCAAGAATGGTTTTCCTCCCGAGTGGGTCGGCAACGACCGCGTCAACACCTTTACCGCTGGCGACCTCGGAGCCATTCGCGCCATCTACGGTGGTGGCACGACCACTGGAGTCTGCTTCTATGCTGACATCGACTACAAGGGAGAGAGCTTCTGTGCGACCAGCGACAGCTCCTGGGTAGGGGAGCAATGGAACGACCGCATCTCCTCTGTCAAGGTGAGCCCCGGCTTCGAGTTCACGTTGTTCAACGACATCAATTTCGCCGGAAGTGGTCTGGGGTGTGCTTGTGATGTCCCGAACCTGGTGCAGTACAACTTCAACGATCTCACCTCTTCGTTCCGGATCAAACGGAAGTAACGAGACCCCTCGTCCGCTCCCGGGCAGCGAGCGCCCGGGAGCTTCATGGGATCAGATTTCGGGCTAGGAGAGAGGGAGCTCCAGGGTGGTGACGGCGCCCTTTCCCGGTCCCTCGCTCTCGATGGTCAGGCGGCCATGGAGGAGCTGTGCCGCCAGCGCGCTGGAGTGCAGTCCGAAGCCATGGCCGTTCTTGCGCGTGGTGAAGCCGTGGGAGAACAGCTTGCCCTTCACCTCGGGGGCAATGCCCACGCCATCATCCACCACCTGGATGCGGACCACCGGCCCCTCCGCCTTCATCCTCACCCACAGGTTGCGCTGGCCCTCGGGCTTCGGATCCAGCGCCTGTTTGGCGTTGCTGATGAGGTTGATGAGGATTTGCAGCACCTTGTGCTTGTCCGCCCTCACCCGTGGCACCCTCGATAGCTCCCGGTGCACGGTGACGCCATGGCGCTGCAAGGCCGCCATCTGGATGCGCAGCGCGTCGTCGACGAGCTGGGGTAGCTCGCACTCCTCCGTCAGCAGCGACCGCTTCGCATACGTCTGTTGCACCTGGATGATGGCGCGGATGTGCTCGATGTGCCGGTTCATCGCCTCCAGGTCCTCCATCAGGCGCGTCTGCTCCTTCATCAACTCCTCGCCCAGCGCGGTGAGGTAGCCCGGCAGGTGGCTGCCGCGGGGGTTGTTCGTCAGGAAGTCCACCAGGTTGTCGCGCTGTTGCTCGAGGAGCGTCCCCGCCTGCTTCACGCGGCCCACGCGCAGCGAGCCCACGGCCTTGCGCATCATCTCGAGGTTGACGACGGCGCTGGTGAGCACGTTGCCCACGTTGTGCAGCACGTTGGAGGCCACCTCCGCCATGCCCACCTCGCGCGCCGTATCCACCAACCGGGCCTGGGCCTGCTTGAGCTCGTAGGTGCGCGCCTCCACCCGCTGCTCCAGCTCTTCATTCGCCCGGTGTAGCTCCGTCCTGGCGCGTTGGACGTCCTCATAGAGCCGGGCGTTCTCGATGGAGATGGCCGCCTGGGAAGCCAGGTGTCCCAGCAACACCATCCGCATTGGATTGAAGGCATTGGCCGCCAGGTTGTTCTCCAGGTACAGCGCTCCGGAGAACCGCTCCTGCCTCAACAGGGGCAGGCACAACACCGACCGCGTCCTGCCGTGCGCCAGGTACTCATCGGACGAGAAGGGATGCGGCCTGGTGGCATCGCCGATGAGCACGTGCTCCCGGGTGCGCCGGACATAGGCGAGGAGCGTCCACGGAAGCTCGGAGGACGCTTCCTCCGATGACGTCTCGGAGATGGCGGCCACCGAGAGCGAGTCCCCGTCTGGTAGCAGCAGGGCGCCTCGCTGGGCGCCCGCGTTCTCCATGGCCGCGCGCAGCAGCGTGGTGACCAGACGCTCCAGCTCGATTTCACTGGAGACGGCCTGCTGGGCCTTGACGACGGTGAGCGCGTCGATGCGGGTGGAGTCCGTGCTGCTGGTGGTCTGCTCGTCCCGGGGGGCCGCGGAAGAGGGGAGGTGGGGCCAGAGGGACTCCAGGTGCTGCACCTTGCCCAGGGCGCCCCACTGCTGGTACGCCGCCCGGGCCTCGCGCGCGAAGGCATGGGCGACGATGGGCGCCTCCCGGGTGTGCCAGAAGTTCGCGGCGAGCTCGCTGGCGAGTCCGACGCAGTGGGTGGCACCGTTCTCCCGAGCCGAGCGGATGGCTTGCTCATAGGCGCGTGTGGCCTCCTCGGATCGTCCCTCGAGGCGGGCCAGCTCCGCGGAGACCAGTCGCTCGAGCGCGTGGAAGTTCTCGGGGCAATGCTCCGCCCACTCCGCGAGCTGCCGCTGGTGTCCCTGGATGGCCTCGAGCCACCGCCGCTGCTCCTCGGGCGTGGCCTCCTCGAAGCACGCCGCCAGGGTCAGGGCGCGGTAGAAGTGGAAGGTGCAGTGGGGGAGCGTGCCCCGCATGACCCACTGGGCCTCGACCACCTTGTCCGCCGCCTCCCGCGCCTCTCCGTAGGCACCGCACATGAATCGCGATTGGAGTTTGGCGATCCAATAGTTGCCCTTCAGGGCCGCATGGCGTTTGGGGAGCTGAGCCTCGAAGGCCTGCTCATCGAAGCCGTCCCCGTTCAGCGTGCCGAACGAGTGGGTGGACCCGCGCAGGTGCTGCACGTAGCGCTGCTGCAGCAGGATATAGTCCTGAGGCTCCTTGATCCCCGTCTTGCTCAAGAACTCGCCGCGCACGAGCGTCTCCCGGTAGACCTCATCCAGGTGATGTCCCATGCAGAGACGGTTGTAGACGATGTACCAGTTGCTGTAGGCGGCGGCCAGGATGTCTCCCACCTGAAGCGCGTGGTGGAGTGCCTTGGTGACGAGCTCCTGCGCTTGGGACAGGGGCTGGTTCCAACAGCTGCAGAACTGCATGCTGTAGAGAACCCTTCCCCGGTGGGCGGACAGGCTGTACCGCTCGACGAATCCGAGGGCGAGCCTGGAGAAGGCAAGACCTTCCCGGTACCGCTTGAAGTATGAGCAGGCGATGAAGCCAAACCAGCTGTATCCGGGCGTGGCGGCATCCACGAAACCGTGGCGGATGGAGAGGGACACAATCCGGCTCACGATGATGATGAACAGGTGCTGGTTGGTGGCGTGCGCGGTCGGGTAGAACTCCAGGAGGGTGCTGACGGCCAGCTTCACGTCCGGGTCGGTCATGAGTGGCAGCTCGATGAGGCTTTCGATGGTGCGCTCCCCCAGCAAGGTCCACACCTCGTCATGGGCGGCCACCGCCTCCTCCCAGGTGGGGTTCCGCGAAAGCGGGATGCCCAGCAAGGCCAGGCACTCCCGGATGCAGGTCAGCCCCTGTTGGCTTTCGCTCATGGCGAAGTGGATGCTCACCCTCAGGAGGTAGACGGCCACGGAGTCCGCGCGGGTGCGAGCCCGGGCGGGGAGCGCATCGATCTGACGGCGCGCCTCGGCGATGTTGCCGTCCATGAATTCGCAGCGCGCCTGGGTGAGTCGCAGTTCGAAGGCCAGCGCGGGGTCCGTCTCCCAGGGGTCTCCCGGAATGAGCGCGAAGGCCGTCGAGAAGTAGGTGATGGCGGGGCGGAGCGCCATCGCGGCCCTGGCCTTGTCACCCGCCTCGATGTTCAGCCGCGCGAGCTGACGGCGCTCCGCAGGGTCCTCGATGAGCTCCAACCCGGTGTTGAGCTGGCTCACCACGTCGAAGAGCGACTCGCGCAGCTTCTCCGGGGAGAGGCTCTCGAGCAGCAGGCGGCCGATGCGCAGGTGGACGGCCTTGCTCTCGGCCTCGGAGAGGAGGCAATGGGCCGCCTGCTGGATGCGGTCATGTTGGAAGCGGTATTTCTCCGGGCCGGCGCGCACCAGCATGCCTTCCTGGAGCGCGGGCTCGATTCCCTGCTCGACCTCTCCTTCCGCGGACAGCCCGGCGAGGGTGCTCAACATCTGGAGGGAGAAGACATTGCCCACACACGCCGCCAGCCGAAGCAGATGCTGCGTGTCCGAGGGGAACTGGCGCAGCTTGCCCACCATGAAGTCGACGATGTTCTCCGAATAGCCCCGGGCCCGCGCCCCTTCGGAGTCCCATCGCCAGCCTCCTCCGGGTTTCCGCGCCAGCAGGCCATCCTGGTGGAGGGCCACCAGCAGTTGCAGCAGGAAGAAGGGGTTGCCCCCCGTCTTGTCGTGCAGCAGTGCCGACAGGGGGGCGACCACCTCCCGTTTCGCTCCAGGCAGCGTGTCGGCCACCAGGTGCTCCACCTGCTCCGTGCTCAGCGGTCCCAGGTGGAGGTCCGTCATTCTCGCCCCCTGCTTGCGTGCCTCCTCCAACACCTGCATCAACGAGTGCGCGGGGCTCACCTCGTTGTCCCGGTAGGCGCCAATCCATAGCACCGGGAGGAGTTCGGGCTGGGACAGCATTCGAGCGAGCCATTGCAGACTGGCCAGGTCCGCCCACTGCAGGTCATCCAGGAACACCACCATGGGGTGCTCCGGGGTGGCGAACACCGAGAGGAATTGACGGGCGACCCGATGGAAGCGCCGCTGTGCTTCGCCAGGGGGCACCTCCTGGAGCGCGGGCTGGGGGCCCACCAGCACTTCCAACTGGGGCACCAGATTCACGAGGGCCTGGCCTTCTTCTTCCCAGGCCCGGTTCACCTGATCCCTCCACCTGCCGATCTCCTCCTCACTGCCCGCCAGCAACTGCTGCACCAGGCCTCGGAGCGTCTGGGCCGGGGTGGCATAGGGAATGTCCCGCTGGAACTGGTCGAACTTGCCACTCAGGAAGAAGCCGCGGCGCTCGACCACGGGCTTGTGCAGCTCGTTCACCACCGAGGACTTGCCAATGCCCGAGTAGCCGCTGACGAGGAGCAACTCCGGCTGGCCTGTTCGCGCCACCCGCTCGAAACCCTCGAGCAGGGTGGCCACCTGCGCCTCGCGTCCGTAGAGCCGTTGCGGCAGTTGGAAGTGGGTGGGGGTGTCCCGCGTGCCCAGCGTGAAGACCTCTTGCTCGCCCTGGCTCAGCGCCTCGTGGCAGTGTTCCAGGTCCGCCAGGAGTCCCTCGGCGCTCTGGTAGCGCTCCTCGGCCACCTTCGCCAGGAGCTTGAGGACGATGGCGGACAAGGCGGGGGGCACCCGCGGGTTCAGCTCGTGCGGAGGTCTGGGCGCGTGCGCCATGTGGGCGTGGAACCACTCGAGCGCGTCCTTGCCCTGGAAGGGGCGCTGCCCCGTGAGCAGCTCGTAGAAGGTGACGCCCAGCGAGTAGAAGTCCGTGCGGTAGTCCACCACCCGGTTCATCCGCCCCGTCTGCTCGGGCGACATGTACGCCAGCGTCCCTTCGACCAGGTGGGTCGGGGCGGCGTCCAGGTGCTCCACCTTGTGCAGCGTGGCCACACCGAAGTCGATGATTCGGGCTTCACCCGAGGGCATCTCGATGATGTTGGAGGGTTTGATGTCCTTGTGGATGATGTTGCGGCAGTGGAGTTCCCCCAGGGTGGAGGTCAGCGAGAGGGCCAGGCTCATGAACCGGGAGCGTTCCAGGGGCTGGCCCGTGCACTCGGACAGGGTCTGGCCCTGCACCTGCTCCAGCACGAGCAGGGGCCGCTCATGGAGCCGCTCGCAGGCATAGGCCCTGGCCACGCCGCGCACGTCCCGCAGACGCTGCAGGATGGCGAACTCCCGCCGGTACCGCTCGCTCTCCCTGGCGCCGGGTGATGGCGCCATGGGCGTCTTGATGAGGACGGGCAGGCCATCGGCCTCGCGCACCGCCTGGAACAGGACGTTCGAGCCCGTGGCTCGGAGGGTGCCAAGTACCTTGTACCCCGGAATCTCCAACATGGATGAACACACTCGCTGGCGACAAGCGGTCCCCATGACGCCGTCGCACCAACACCCTAGATTGTACGCATTCGCATGTGAACAGGTGTCTTGCCTGGGTTGTTTACCCTCGGAGCCTCGCCTGCTCGCCGCTGTGGAATCACATGAAGTCAGACACTCTCCAGGAGAGATGCGCCGTTCACGAGCGCTGCCCATGGGATTGCGAGCCCACGTGAGAGCAAAGAAAAAACCCAGCCACCTGGGTGACTGGGTTTCAGGACTTCCGTGACGTCTGGGTTCAGCCGCCCTTGGCCTGCTCCTTGGCCCAGGTGTCCTTGAGCGTCACCGTGCGGTTGAACACGGGCGCTCCGGGCTTGGAGTCGGAGTCCACGCAGAAGTAGCCCAGGCGCTCGAACTGGAAGCGCTCCCCCTCGCTCGCCGAGCCCAGCACGGGCTCCAGCTTCGCCGTGGTGAGGATCTCCAGCGAGTTCGGGTTGAGGTTCTGCTTGTAGTTGAAGCTCGCGGCGGCCTTGGGATCCTTCGGAGCACGGTCCGGCTCGGCCACGTTGAAGAGCCGGTCGAACAGGCGCACCTCGGCGTTCACCGCGTGCTGCGCGGACACCCAGTGGATGGTGGCCTTCACCTTGCGCCCGTCCGGGGCGTCGCCGCCGCGCGTGGCGGGATCATAGGTGCAGCGCACCGCGGTGATGTTGCCCGCCGCGTCCTTCTCCACGCTCGTGCACTTGACGAAGAAGGCGAAGCGCAGCCGCACCTCCTGGCCGGGCGCGAGCCGGAAGAACTTCTTGGGCGGGTTCTCCATGAAGTCTTCCTGCTCGATGTACAGCTCGCGCGAGAAGGGCACCTGCCGGGAGCCCGCGGACGGGTCCTCGGGGTTGTTCACCGCGTCGAGCATCTCCACCTGGCCCTCGGGGAGGTTCTCGATGATGAGCTTGAGCGGGCGCAGCACGGCCATGCGGCGTGGGGCGCGGCGGTTGAGGTCGTCGCGCATCGCGTTCTCGAGCCGGCCCACGTCGATGAGGGCATCGAACTTGGTGACGCCCACGTCCTCGCAGAAGGCGCGCAGGGCCTCGGAGGTACAGCCGCGCCGGCGCAGGCCGGAGAGGGTGGGCATGCGCGGATCATCCCAGCCGCGCACCGAGCCGCCCTGCACCAGCTCCAGGAGCTTGCGCTTGCTCATCACCGTGTAGGTGAGGTTGAGCCGGGAGAACTCGATCTGCTGCGGGTGGTAGACGCCCAGCTCGTCGAGGAACCAGTCGTAGAGCGGCCGGTGGTTCTCGAACTCGAGCGTGCACAGCGAGTGGGTGATGCGCTCGAGGGAGTCCTCGATGCCGTGCGCCCAGTCGTACATCGGGTAGATGCACCACTTGTCGCCCTGCCGGTGATGGTGGGCGTGGATGATGCGGTAGAGCACGGGGTCGCGCAGGTTGAAGTTGGGCGACGCCATGTCGATCTTCGCGCGCAGGGTGCGCGAGCCGTCGGGGAACTCACCCGCGCGCATGCGGCGGAAGAGATCCAGGTTTTCCTCCACGCTCCGGTCGCGGAAGGGGCTGTTGCGGCCGGGCTCGGTGAGCGTGCCGCGGTGCTCGCGCATCTGCTCCGCGTTCAGGTCGCACACGTACGCCTTGCCCTTCTGGATGAGCTGCTCGGCGTAGGCGTACATCTGCTCGAAGTAGTCCGAGGCGAAGTAGAGCCGGTCGCCCCAGTCCGCTCCCACCCACTTCACGTCCTTGAGGATGGAGTCGACGTACTCCTGCTCCTCCTTCGACGGGTTGGTGTCGTCGAAGCGCATGTTGAACAGTCCGCCGTGCTCCACCGCCATGCCGTGGTTGAGGTGGATGCTCTTGGCATGCCCGATGTGCAGGTAGCCGTTGGGCTCGGGCGGGAAGCGGGTGTGGACGCGTCCGTCGAACTTTCCCGACTGGTTGTCTTCCGCGATGATCTGCCGGATGAAGTGAACGGGCTTGTTGGACTCAGTCTCGGCCATGCTGGAATCGGTCTCCTGAGGAGCGAACACTCGCCCAACGGCTCCGGGACGTCCAGGGCCGAGGCAGGGGGCTCCCTGGAAAAGTCTCCCCGCGCGGGCGCTATTCCCAGCGGGCGGGTGGACGGGCGTCCGGTGGAATTCCACGAGGGGCCCCCCTCCCGAGGAGGGACGGGCGGCGGCGCTCTCCCCGTGTGCGCGGTGCGTCTCATACCTGGGGGTGGTCGCGACGGCGAACCCTCCATGTCATCGTTCCCACCGCTTCCCAGCGCGAGGAACGTCCGTCCATGCAACTGCGGCTCAAGTACCCCCCCACGCCCGAAGCGGCGCCCCGGCACGCGGCCCTGTGTGTCTCCGCCGCCCTGCTCCTCAACGACATCGACCTGGACTACTCCGTCGACAGCGTGATGCGGCTGGACGGCCTGCTCGAGTACCTGCGTCAGGGGGGCCTGACGTCGGAGCGGATGGCCGAGGTCGTCTTCGCGTTCGGCTGTTACATGGGGGAGGTCTTCGTGCGCCGGGCGGGTGGTGCGTGGTGCGCCACCGTGGGCTCGCCAATGGAAGGAATCACCGGCTTCCCGCTCGTCATCCAGCTCGGTGGCCACAGGTACTGCAATCCCATCGGCAAGGTGTTCAAGCGGCTGGATCAGGGCTCGGCCCACGCGCTGCCGGCCTTCTACCGGCTCTACACCCGGCGGGACGCGCCCGCCCTGGGGCCCGACCCCGCCGTGCACTGAGCGGCCGCTTCAGCCCTGGAACTCCTGGAGGTAGCGCACCGGCTGCCCCGCGCTCTTGCCCAGCGTGATGTAGGTGCGCAGGATGGCCCGGCCCTGGTCGCCCACCTTGGTGAAGTGGACGCGCAGGTAGGTCTCCAGGTCGATGGGCACGACCCGGGAGGCCACCGGCAGGAGCGCCTTGAACAGGGTGGGCCGGAGCAGCGGCAGTACGAAAGAGGCCTTCGCCCCCGTGTGCCGGGCGACGATGCGCACGGCTTCCCGTGCGGCGCGATGCACCCGCTCCAGTGAGTCTGGCTGGAGGAAGCGCTCGAAGCGCCACCCCGCCGCCTCCAGCCCGGCCACCGTCACGGTCAGCACCGCGGTGGGAAGGGCCGCCGCGCGGGTGGCATCCCCGGTGGCGCGCGCCGGATAGCCCCCGGCCCGGAGCGTGCGCAGCACGGCCTCGAGGCGCTCCGGTGGGCCGCTGAACAGTCCCCGCGCCAGGGGCGGGAACCAGAAGGCCGTGCCGGAAGGTGGGAAGGTGTCTTCCGGCCGCAGGGGGGCGTGGAAGCTCAGGAAGGGAATCATCCCGGAGACGAGCCGCTCGGGGGGGATGAACCGCAGGAGGAAGTCGCGGTCATCGAGCGCGGGCTGGAGCATCACCCAGGTGGCCTCCCCGGTGTGTCGGGCGAGCTGCTCCACCCAGTCTCCCGCGCGCAGGGCCGTGGAGGAGACGCACAGCCACACCTGATCGAAGCGCCGTCGCGCGGCCTCCGGCGCCGACACGAGGATGTCGAAGCCAGACAGGAGGGTGGGCTCGGGTGCGCGCTGGCGGGAGCCCAGCTCGTACAGCGTGTAGCCCCGTCGGGCCTCCTCCGCGTATTTCTCCTTCACGAGGAAGGACAGCTCACAGCCCGCCGCCCGCAGGTACTTGCCGAACACCTGGCCCACGGCTCCGGCTCCCACGAGCAGGACTCGAGGTTTGTCGTTCATGGGCCCCTCCTACCGCGCCTCTCAAGGGGGCGCACCTCTTCTCAGCCCAGGCTCCTGTCGTGCTCCAGGCCGAAGTGGGCGAGGAGCGAGAGGCTCCCGGTGTCGAGTCCGGACTGCCGCATCTGGGCCGAGATCCAGGGCAGTGCATCGGACACCCGGGGGAAGATGGCATGGGGCATGGCGAGGGGGCGCACGTGTTGGATGACGCTCAACAGCAGCCGCAGCGGCACGGAGTCGGTGACGAAGGCGATGCCCACCACCCACTGGCGCAACCGCGCGTCCTCCTGCTTCATCCACTCCACCTGGAGGCGGCGCTGCTCTGTCGAGTTCATGTTGCTCGACTGGCTCATGTCATGGAGGATCAGGTGCCGCTCGTGGCGATCGAGGTACCGGCTCCTCGCGGCGAGCAGCTGCGCGTATTGCGGAGTCGTCGTGATGCCCCTGTACCGGATGGTGAGCAGGGGCCAGAGCGACTCGTCGATTTCGATGGAACGGGACGCGGGCAAGGGGGACCCCCTCCTCCTTCCGGGCCATTCCGGGTGGATGGGCGGGCTCTCCCTGACGAGCATAGGTGAAATGTTCACGAGTCGACCAGCCATGCGGACGGGCTGTCTCATGTCCCCTCACCCGGTGGCTCAGGGCGTCGGGCTCTCGCGCAGCACCTCCTCCAGCAGCGAGGTGTCCACCATGCCCGAGAGGTCCGAGCTGGAGATGAATTGCAGTTGCCGGGCGTGCTCGGCGGCCTGGTGGAGCTGATCCGGCATGACGTCCATCGCGGGTTCGAGCCGGGAGAAGGCGTCGCGCAGGATGTTCTCGGCCAGCGGCTTGCTGGTCACCTTGCCGAAGGCCGCGTTGACACGGGGGATGAAGGACTCGGGCTCTCGTTGCCACTGCCGGGTGAGCTCCACGTGGATGCGCAGCAGCTTCTTGAGGGGCTCGCGCTGCTGCTCGAGCGCCTGGCGTGTCGTCACGAGCACGGTGGTATGGAAGCGCCGCTGGGGCCACACCTGGCGCTCGTCCAGGAGGATGTGGCCCCCGCCCTCGGCGACCATGCGCGCGCCCCACGGCTCGGGCACCCACGCGCCCTCGAGCTTGCCGTGGATGAACAGGCTGAGGATGTCCGGATTGGACAGGGGGGTGACGGTGACGTCGCTGTTGACCTTCATTCCTTGCTGGCCCAACCAGTGCCTGAGCGCGATGTCCTGGGTGTTGCCGAGCTGGGGGCTGGCGAGCGTCTTGCCCTTGAGTTCCGCGGGGGTGCGCGCCGTCTTCGTCACCAGCACCGCGCCGGAGTCCACCGCCACGGCGATGAGGCGCAGCTCCCGTCCGCCCTTGAGGAAGGTGTTGATGGCGGGCCCCGTGCCCACGTACGAGGCGTCGAGCGAGCCGGCGGTGAGCGCCTCCATGGCGGCGGGGCCCGCGTTGAACATCTTCATCTCCAGGCCCGGCACGGCCCGCTGGAAGGCCCCCGAGTCATTGCCCACCAGGGCCTGGGCATGGGTGATGTTGGGGAAGAAGCCCACCCGGAGCGGATGCTCCGCGTCCTGCTTCGCCGCCGCCCGTGCCGGCTGCTCCTTCTTGCAACCGGCCGCCGCCACACACAGCACCGAGAGACCCACCGCCAGAAGTCCACCGCGCATATGCCTCCGAGCGTGGAGCGGGCTTGAAGGCCCCTCCACGGAGAACCACCGCGAGCGCTCACTCCGAGACCAGACCCCAGCGGCGCCGCACGCGCGTCTCCACGGTCTGGAAGAGGACCCGGTCGATGAGGGTGCCCACGAGGATGATGCACACCATCACCGCCATCACCTGGGCCGTTTCCATCAGCTCGCGTCCCATGGTGAGCAATTGGCCGAGGCCCCCGGAGACGTACAGCAGCTCTCCGGCCATGAGCGCCCTCCAGGCGAAGCTCCAGCCCAGCTTGAGTCCGGTGACGATGCCCGGCAGGGCCGCGGGCAGCAGCACGCCGCCGTAGAAGCGCGCGCCGCGGATGCCGTACGTGGAGGCCACGCGCAGGAGCAGCGGGTCCACGCTCATCACCCCGTCCTCCACCGCGATGGAGATGGCCAGCACCGAGCCCATCACCACCACGAAGATGATGGAGGTCTCCGTCAGGCCGAACCACAGGAGCGCCAGCGGCAGCCAGCAGATGGAGGGCAGGGCCTGCAGGCCCACCACCAGCGGCCGCAGGGTGCGCCGCACGAGCGCGATGCGTCCCATGGCGAGCCCCAGGGGAACCCCGATGAGCACGGAGATGCCATAGCCCTTCGCGAGCCGGCCCATGGAGCGCACGAGCGCGTCCCACAGCCGTCCATCTCGCGCCATCGCCCAGAGGCTGTCAGCGACCGCCCTCGGGCCCGGGAAGAGGTGGTGCGGCCAGGGTCCGACGTGGGCCAGCAGCGCCCACGCTCCCAACAACCCCACGAGGACCATCAGCTTTTGTCCCAGGTGCCACGCCTTCATGGTGCACTCCCCGTTCTCCCGGAGCGCCCGGGCCATTCATGGACTCGCTCGCCTTGAGCATCACGCGGATGCGCCGCGCCAGCTCCACCAGGGCGGGATCGTCCGGGCCCCGGGGCATGGGCAGCCGCACCTCCAGGTCCTGGAGGATGCGTCCCGGCCGGGGCGCCATCACCACCACCCGGTTGGCCAGCATCAGTGCCTCGGTGACGTCGTGCGTGACGAAGACGATCGTCTTGTGCGTCTCCATCCACACGCGCTGCAGCAGCTCGTGCATGTGCTGGCGCGTCTGCGCGTCCAACGAGCCGAAGGGCTCGTCCATCAGCATCACCTGCGAGTTGACCGCCAGCGCCCGGGCGAGCGCCGTGCGCATCCTCATTCCGCCCGACAGCTCATGGGGCAGGGTGTTCTCGAAGCCCTCGAGCTGGACATAGCGGATGAAGCGCTGGGCGCGCTCGGAGCGCTCGGCCTTGGACAGGCCCCGGGCGGCGAGCACGAACTCCAGGTTCTGCCGCACCGTGAGCCACGGGAAGAGCGCCGCCTCCTGGAACATCAGCAGGCGGTCCGGTCCGGGGCCCTGGATTTCCTTGCCATCCAGGCGCACGTGGCCGCCGGTGGGGCGGATGTGGCCCGCCAGCGCGTACAGCAGGGTGGACTTGCCGCAGCCCGAGGGGCCCAGGAGGCAGACGAACTCGCCCGAGCGGATGTTGAGATTGACGTCCTGGAGCGCCACCACCTTGTTGCCATAGCGGTGCTGCATGCCCTTGACGGCGATCTTCGCCGAGTCCTCGCCCACGCGGGCGGGGACCAGGGTTTCCTTCACGGTCTCCTTCACCTGGCGCATGCCCCGGAACAGGGTGCGCCACAGGCGGGAGAGGGGTCCTGGGGTGGGCTGGACCGCCTGGGAGGGAGACGTACGCGAGGAGGCCGGGTCGGCGAGGCTCATGGCGCGGTCGTAGCGCAACTGGCGCAGTTCACAGTGGGAGTGGAGGGGGTCATAGACGAGGCACGCATCGATGGGACGGCAGTAGACGTGCAGCGAGATGGCCTGGCCGCTGCGCGCGCCCGGGCGCACCGCGTGCAGATCCTGGAGGGCGTCACGGGAGTCCAGGGCCCCGGGCAGCAGGGTCCGGCGTGGACCCACGCGCTCGACGAGGGCGTAGCCCGGCGCCTTGCCTCCCGCCACGAGCCGGTAGTCCTCTACCTCCAGCTCGCCGGCCACCGTCATCAGGCAGCAGTCCTGGCCGTCATGCCCATGCACGGGCGCACGCGAACCGCGGCCCCACCCGAGCACGAGCACCTCCATGTCCTCGTCCCGGTACACGAGCGTGCGCGTGTAGCGGCCCGGTTGCAGCAGGGCATAGGGCTCCACCAGGGCGCGCGGCAGGCGGCCCTCGCGCATCACCTGCTCGATGGCCCGGATGCCTCCCCGGGCGTGGGCCTGCCGAAGCCGGTGGACGTAGTGCGCGAGGGATGAATGCGCGGTGGCGAGGGTGTTGTCGTGCCGTCTGGTCGAGAGCGCGTCCCGGGTCTGCCACGGACCGCTGAGGCTTTCGTTCATGGCCGCTCTCCTTCCGCCCGCGTACTTGCCCCGGAGTCGGGGTGATTCGTCTCGTTGAAGGTGTGTCTTCCACCTTCAGCCGCCAAGGCTGGGAGGATCCCAAAATGGGATTTCCCCTGGTTTTGGGGAGAGGCCGTCGCCCGCCCGAGTGGTCTTGTCTGTCCGGATTGTCCGTCCCCTGACCCTCCCGGGGGCTCCGAGGGAGGACTCCGGGAAGCGCTCGCCCGCCAGGCCGGGTCCGGGCGGTGAAAAGTGCGGGGCCCCACACAACTCCTTCTCGTTTTCAGAGAGAATCAAGAGACGCATTTCTCAGCGGATTCCGCAGGAGCCCCCCGTGTCGAGCATCGATCGCAACCGCAACCTCTCCTCTCCGATTGGAACGGGTGCCCGCCAGGGGCTCGAGAAGACGCCTTCACCGGTGACGCCCACGCCGTCGAACACGGTGAAGCCCCCGGTGGCCGGTACCGCCAAGGGGCTGGCCGCGAAGTCGGACGCCTTCCTCGCGCCGGCGGCGCAGCCCCTGTCCCTGTCGGGGACGGGCAAGCCCAAGGAGAAGGACCTGGACGGCATGCTCGTGGGCGCCGGGGGCCAGGTCTTCCCGCCCGGCACGCCGCTGAGCCAGGTTCCGGGCGTCACGCCGCGCAACAACCCCAACCCGGACAAGACCGTCATCTACGTCAACGGCATCCTCACGCCGTTGGCCAACCAGTCCAGTGACTTGCAGGCCATCGCCGACAAGTCGGGCGCGAAGGCGATCGGCATCCACAACTCCACCGAGGGCTTCATCTCGGACCTGGCGCAGTGCGTGAAGGACAAGCTGGACAAGGGCAAGAACCCGGCCGTGGACACGCTGGCGGACACCGTCTACTCGGAGCTCAAGGCGGGCCGGCAGGTGCACCTCATGGGCTACAGCCAGGGGGGCCTCATCACCGCGCGGGCCTTGTTCGACGTGCAGAACCGGCTGCGCATCGAAGATGGGATGAGCAAGGCCGACGTCGAGAAGACGATGGGCCGCGTGAACGTGGAGACCTTCGGGGCGGCTTCGACGAAGTATCCGGACGGGCCCCAGTACGTGCACTACGTCAACAACCGCGACGCCGTGCCCACGCTCACCGGGCTCGGGGGGAGCTTCGATCCGCTGAGCTTCCTCAAGGACGCGGGCAAGGGCGCGGTGGTGCACCGCTTCGGTGACGGGGGCCTCAACCTCGTGAAGAACCACAGCCTCCAGGAGACGTACCTGGATCACCGCGTGCCCTTCGAGCAGGCACGCGCCAACAAGTTCTGAGGTTGTCCGAGCCCGTCGTCCAGGCGTCGGTCGCTCAGGACTTCTTGTTGTTCTTCTGCGCGCGCTCGAGCCGCTCGAGCCGCTGCGTGGGGACGTCGTCGCCCAGCTTCTGGGAGACATAGGCGGTCGCCGAGGCGAGCTTGCGCATCAGCCCGCTGGGCGGAGGTGGCGCTTGCCTCGGCATCGAGAAGAAGTCGGAGCCCACCTGGAGCAGCGCGCGCGCCATGTCCTGCTCGTCCGGTGAGGCATGGGGATAGAAGAGCGCGGCGAGCAGGCGGTGGCCGTGGGCGGCGGCCTTGGTGAGGGCGGACTCGCCCAGGCGGTCCGTGAGGGTGGGATCCGCGCCCCCGGCGAGCAGCACCCGAGCGAGCTGCTCCTCGCCCCGCTCGGCGGCGAGCATGAGGGGGGTGCGGCCCTCGGAGTCGAAGGGGTTGGGATCGGCGCCCCCGGCGAGCAGGGCCTCCACGCGCGACACGTCTCCCGCCACCACGGCATCGAAGAGGGACATGAACGACCTCCAGGGCGCGGAGCATGGCGCGTTCCCCCGCGCCGCGCCACCGGGAGGGCGCTAGCGCCCGGGGTTACGTGCGGGGGGCTGGGCCTTGGCGGGTGGGGGAGCGCTCGCCTGGAGGTCCGCGAAGCGCCCCTCGCGCTCCAGGCGGAGGAGATCCTCGTCGGTGACGAACTCCTGGTGGAGCAGCTCGCGCGCGCGTTTGACCTTGGCGAGCAGCACGGGGTTGGTGATCGGTGCGCTGTTGTCGCGGGTGGGGCGGGGCGGAGGCCGCATGAGGGAGAAGGTGCCGCGGGCGGGGTGGCCGTCGGCGCTCACGCCCTCCAGGGCGTAGGTGAGGGAGAAGACGCCGGGCTCGGCCTGGGTGTCGAAGGTGAGCTTCACCTCGGTGCCCGGGCCCTCGGGGATCTCCGACACGGAGAGGGTCGCGGGCTCCACCTGCTCCGGGGGCGGCGGAGCATTCTTGTCGCCGATGAAGGCGCGGATGGCGGTGACGCGGGTGAGGCGCACGGTTCCGCGGAAGTGGTGGGAGAGGCGGAAGGTCTGCCGCACCACGCCGTCCGCGTCGAGCACGGGGAAGCGCGGCGTGCCGGCGGCGAACAGGGTGACGATGCCCTTCTTGTCGAAGTTCTCGAAGGAGGTGTTGAGCACCTGGAGCGAGGAGCGGCCCGTCTCCTTGCGGCCCGAGGCATCGAAGACCTCCACGCGCACGAGGTGCTGCGTGTACTGGCCGCCGAGGCCCGGGCCCGGGGCGAGGGCATGCGAGACGAGGGGCCCCGAGGTGGTCTCGGTGGCGGAGTCGTCGAAGGTCCACACGTAGCGCGTGGGGACGAAGGGCTTGGGGGCGGGCTGTCCGGGGGCGGTGGGCTTGTCCACCACGCGGGCGAAGAACTCGTAGTCGGCCTCGGAGTTGGGCAGGCGCCGGGACATGACGTGCACGAGCCGCTCGGGCTCGCAGTCCTTCACCCGGTAGGCGGGGACGGGCACGGTGACGGACACGTTGTCCTTGGTGAAGACGGTGACGCGGGGCAGCTCGTAGGCGCCGGAGTCATCGCGCCACACGCGCACGGGGATGCGCTGACCGGTGCCGTCGCCCACGGTGTAGTGCAGGTAGGCGTCGTTGCCGTCCGGGGTGTGGGCGCGAACGGAGACGAGGTTCTCCTCGCCCGAGCACACCTCCTCCTTCTCCACGCGCACCTCGTCGACGATGGGGGGCGCGGGCGTGGGCGCCTGGGGCGTCGGGGCCGCGGCCAGGGGCGCCGCCGGGGCCGTGGCGGTGGCCGGAGCGGCCGGGTTGGTGGGGGACGGCGAGGCGCGGGTGCTCGCCTGGGTCACGGCGGGCGGCGCGTCCGGCTCCGCGCGCGACAACCACCAGCCCACGGCGACTCCGAGGGCGAGCAGCACGAGCAGCACCCACGTCGGGCGTCCGGGGCGCCGGGAATGGTTCTCGGAGGTCGAGGTCATCTCGGGGGGAGCGTCCTGTCCGCGGCGGGGGGAGCTACTGCCAGCACCCGTAGACGTTGCCGCCCGAGTTCCATTGGAGCTCGTGCGTGTAGTCCACGCCCCAGATGGTGTTCCTCATGGGGTGCACGCCCCAGCCGCCGATGCGATCCGGGCTGATGGAGGTGGCGGTGGCGTTGGGATCATCGCGCACGCTCTTCCAGTAGCGGCCATCCGTGTTGTCGCACAGGTTGGTGGACATGCAGTTGGCGGCCTGGTTTCCGGCGTTGCCACACACGTTGTAGAAGGGGCAGGCGACGGTGAGCGCCGCGTTGATGAACCAGCCGAGCGACTGTTTGCACTGGTTGTAGACGCCCGTGTAGAGCGAGTTGGAGGCGTTGGCGATCGCCTCGTGCGAGTACGTGTGGGGCGTCACCTGTCCGCGGCCCGCGTAGTTGTGCGCGTAGGCGAGGAAGGTGGAACACACCATGCCGTTGTTCACCGAGTCACCCGGCACCTGGTTGGAGGCCTGCATGTCCCGGTATTGGAAGAGGGAGTAGCTGACGCGCTGCCCATGGCGCAGGGGCCGGTCGATGGCCTGGTCGGGATCCACGTGGGACACGTCACTGACGTAGGGGTGGTTGTACCAGATGGCGTCGCCGATGATGGCGGCCTGGGTGGGATCTCCCTGCTGCCAGCCGGCCCACTCGGTGCCGTCATTCGTGTACATGTAGTTGTAGATGCCGCCCTGGTTGATCTGCTCCAGGCCCGGGTAGCCGTACTGCAGTTGCTGGCCATTCATCGGCTTGGTGCACACGCCCGGCCAGTCCGTCTGCTTGGGGGTGGCCATGGTGGCGTGTGTCACGCCCGCGCCGGGCCCATGGGAGAGCATCGAGTGGGTGCGGTATTCGCCAATCGCATCCAGCACGGAGCGGATGGGACCGGGGCCCCGGTTGAACACCACCGCTCCATTGGGCGCGTTCCATCCGGCGGCGGTCGCGCCACACCCCTCCTCCGCCAGGGCACCGGCCCCCCACAACAACGTGGACACCGCGACACTCCCTGCGAGCAGTTGACGCATGACGACACCTTCCGGATTGGGCACGGGGCTTGGCGTGATCGCGCCCGGATGCATGGTTCCCAGGGCGATGGGGCACCGGATCACACCGAACGAGCGGGAACGGAACCTGGGCCGCTCTTTCTTATTCCTCCCATGCGCGGATGACCAGAGAGCCCCGGAAGAATCCCTTGACAAGGTGTGTCAAATGACTCCCGGACAACGTCCTGGGTTGCAAGGAGTGCAAGCGGCTGGACGGGCGCGCGATGGTCTGCCCAGGGGGCGGGAGGGGAACTCAGCCCTGACGTGGTCCCTGGGGCTCGGGGGCGGCGGGGAGTTCCAACCGGAAGGTGGTGCCGCCGGTGGCGGGAAAGTCGATGGAGATCTGTCCGCCATGGGCATCCAGGTTGCGCCGGACGATGGCGAGGCCCAGGCCGGTGCCGGTGGCCTTGGTGGTGAAGAAGGGCTCGAAGAGGCGCGCGCGCAGGTGGGGGGGGATGCCGGGGCCGGTGTCGGTGAACTCCACGGTGGCGCCGGAGCCCTCGGCGCGGCGGCGCGCGGAGACGCGCAGCGTGCCGCCCTGGGGCATGGCCTGCACGGCGTTGAGGGCGAGGTTGAGGAATGCCTGGCGCATCATCCGCTCGTCCACGGGGATGGGGGGCACGTCTGGCGCCAGCGCCCACTCCACCTGGACGTGGGCCTGGGCGGGGGAGGCCGCGTTGACGGCTTCCTCCAGCAGGTGCGCCAGGGGGATGGGCTGGGGGTGGGGCTGGGCGGGACGGGCGAAGTCGAGCAGGTCATCCACGAGCCGGTTGAGGCGGTGGGCCTCCTCCGAGACGATGCCCACCAGCAGGTGCCCCGGGCTGTCGGGCTCCTGGTAGCGGCGCAGGGCGGCCAGGGCGTTGAAGATGGCGCCCAGGGGATTGCGCACCTCGTGGGCGAGCACGGCGGACAGCTCGCCGAGCGCGGCGAGCCGCTCGCGCTCCACGAGCTGGCGCTGGGTGCGCTGCAACTCCTCGTGCAGGCGCGCGAGCTCCTCGGCGCGTCCGCGCACCTCCTGGAGCAGCCGGTGGGACTCGATGGCGGCGGCGAAGTGGACGCCCATGGCCCGCAGGGTTTCCTGCTCCAGGTGGGACAGGGCGCGCCGCTCCTTGAAGATGAGCACGAGCGTGCCCACCATGCGCGAGCCTGTCTTCAGGGGCACCATGCCCACCGAGGCCCGCTGCGCCTCGCGCAAGTGGGTACGCAGGGGCTCGGGGAAGTCCTCGGTGCTTCGCAACTGGGGGATGCCCTGGAGCATCACTTCCTCGGCCATGGTCCCGTATTGCGAGAAGCGTTGGTAGCGCTCCACCGTCCGCGCGGTGAGGCCCCGGTGCCAGACGAGCTCCATCTCGTGGCTCTTCTCGAGCCACAACATGAAGGCCACGGCCTCGCAGCGCAGCAGGGCGAAGAGCTCCGTGGCGCCCGGCTCGAAGATGTCCCGGGGTTCCGGGGCGGTGGCGGCCACCGCGGCCAGGCGGTTGAGCGCGGCGAGCGCGGTGTTGTGCGCGGACAGGCGCGAGATGATGCGCGCGGAGGCGAGGGCGGCGGACACCTGGGCGGCGAAGAGGTGCACGGCGGGCAGTTCCTCTTCGCTGAGCCACCGCGCGGCCACCGTCAGCAGGGCCTGCCCTTCCCTCTCTCCATCGATGCGGGCGCACACGGCGGGCAGGGGCGCGAGGAGCCGGAGGAAGGCCCGTACCGGCTCGTCCCGGTCCCCGCCCACGAACTGGTCCGCCTCCCAGGCGAGGCTCTCCGCATGGGCAGCGCCCTCCCGCCAGGCGCGCTGGAGGAGGGGACTCCACGCGCCCTGGGCATCGACGAGGTGCTGTCCGGTGAACCGGGTCTTCTGGGAGGTGGTGTGCTCGGCCACGAACGCGTGGGCCAGCCGCACCCGCTCTCCTTCTGGGACCAGGTAGCCATGGGACAGCCCCAGCTCGGCGAGCCCCTCGAAGACGCGGTGGAGCACCTCCTGCTCGGAGTGGATGCCCGGCAGCGAGGCGCCCAGGGCGGCCATTCGCTGCAGGACCTGGCGCTGGAGCAGGCGGTCCGACAGGTCCCGCACCAGCACCAGCGTGTCCGGCCCGGACAGGGACACGTTCAGCTCCACGCGCAGCTCGCCCCGGGCGGAGCGCAGCGCCGTCTCGTAGATTTCCGGGACGCGCTCGCCGCGCATCCGGCGATGGTGCCGCTCGGTCATGAGCGGGGCCGCGTGGGTGGAGAACTTCTCGATGCTCGCGCCCACCACCTGTTCGCGCGGGTAGCCCATCAAGGAGAGGAACGCCGGGTTGGCGTGGATGATGTGGCTTTCGCGGACCACGACCATGGCGTAGGGCAGGGCATCCAGATGGTGATAGGTGCCCCCCCGGGCCGTTTCAGGCGTCGTCACGGGGGGGACGATGACACTCCGGCCCGGAGGAGGGAAGCGGAGGCGGAGCGGGAGGGGGGGCCTGGACTCCGGCTTGACCCAGGCATTTGCCTTCCTTCTAGACCTGGACCCCGCGGCGCGTCTGAGTTGCGCGGTGCGCGCCTTCAGTGCTAAGCGGCGCCCGCGTGTGAGGACGGCGGGGTGGGCGAGGGCAGGCGAACCCGTGGTTTTCCCGAGGCTGGTCGAGGCGATGGCGGAGAAGGAGCCCGGGAAAGAGACGAAGGACGGCGAGTTGTCGGAGACGGCCCGGCAGATGCGGGCGGCCGAGCCCTATATCGCCGCGGTGTGGAAGCTGGTGGGTGGAGCGGTGGTCGGGGTGCTGGGTGGCTACTTCCTGGACAAGGGGTTGGGGACGGGGCCGTGGGGGATGCTGGGGTTGAGCCTGGTGGGTATCTCCGCGGGCTTCTACGGGTTCCTGCACGAGATGGCCCGGCTGGGAAAGAGGAAGCAGTGAGCGGCGGCGGCGAGCGGTCCTTTCGCACCTACGCGGGGTTGTCGGCGGGGGTGGCGGTGCTGGCGGTGGGCCTGGCGCTCTGGGTGCCGGGGCAGGTGGGATGGGGACGGGGCGCGTTGTTGGGCGCGCTGTTCGCGGTGGGGACGGGGGCGGTGGGGTTGTGGCTCAAGCGGCGGGCGTTGCGGCGGGACATGGTGGCCGCGCTGAAGGTGGTAGCGGTGGTGTTCGGGCTGAGGGCGGCCCTGGTGGTGGTGGGGCTGGTCTGGGTGGTGCGGCGGGAGTGGGACGTGGTGGCGTTCGTGGCGGGGTTCTTCGGGACCTACTTCGTGCTGCAGTGGATTGAACTGAGCTATGTCATGGCCGCGTCGCGGAACGCGGCGGGCGGAGACGAGTGATGCGCAAGGCAATGGTTCTTCTCGCCAGCCTGATGGCGGGCATGGCGTTCGCCGCTCCCACGGAGGGCGAGCACGCGGCGCCCCAGTCGCACCTGGAGAAGGAAGAGCAGGACGTGGCGGGCTACATCCTCCACCACGTCTCCGACTCGAACGAGTACGAGTTCGAGATTCCCCTGAGCGACAACCACATCTCCATCCACCTGCCG
Organism: Cystobacter fuscus; assembly: GCF_002305875.1. Lineage (NCBI taxonomy): Bacteria > Pseudomonadati > Myxococcota > Myxococcia > Myxococcales > Archangiaceae > Cystobacter > Cystobacter fuscus. The sequence continues at coordinate 855,737 of NZ_CP022098.1, forward strand.
CAGTTCGGCATTCCGCTGCGCGCGGGCGTCTCCTGTGAGCCGCGCCCCACGCCGGACGGGCACGGCAAGGCCGTTCCCGGCTGGAGCGAGGGCTGCCTGGACCTGTCCATCACCAAGCACACGGTGATGATGTGGCTGGCGGCGGTGCTGCTCATCGGCTCGCTGCTGCTCTTCAGCAACCGCGACAAGTCCAAGCTGGTGCCCCGGGGCGCGTCGGCCAACCTCTTCGAGATGCTCGTGCTCTTCGTGCGCGACGAGCTGGCCATCAAGAACATCGGCAAGGAGGAGGGCCCGCGCTACACGCCCTACCTGCTCACCGCGTTCTTCTTCATCCTCTTCATGAACCTGCTGGGCCTGTTCCCCTGGATGGCGACGGCCACGGGCAACATCGGCGTCACGGTGGCGCTCGCCGTGTGCACCTTCGTCCTCACGCAGATCGCCGGCATTCGCGCCGCGGGCCTGGGCGGCTACCTGGCGCACCTCACCGGCGGCGTGGCCCCGTGGCTCTGGCCCATCATGATTCCGGTGGAAGTGCTCGGCCTGTTCACCAAGCCCTTCGCGCTCACCATCCGTCTGTTCGCCAACATGCTGGCGGGCCACATCGTCATCTTCTTCCTGCTCGGCCTCATCTTCATGCTCGGCCACCCCGCGGTGGCCCTGGTCAGCGTGCCCTTCGCCATGGGCATCTACCTGCTGGAGCTGTTCGTGGCCTTCGTGCAGGCATACGTCTTCACCATGCTCTCCGCGCTCTTCATCGGAATGGGTGTCGCCATGGCGCACCACCATGACGACCACGGCGCCGAGGGCAAGGAGCTGGGCCACAGCCACGACCACGGCCGTGCCCACATGTAAAGAACCTGGCGGTTCGAAAGGCCGCCGGAGGTAGTCCCCAGGGCCGTCACGACCCCCCCAATAAGTGGGTCCCCTTCGCAAGAAAGAAGAAGCACTCCCATGACCAACTTCGCGCTCGCCTTCCTCGCCGCCGGTATCGGTGCCGGCCTCTCCATCATCGGTGCCGGCCTGGGCATCGGTAAGCTCGCCGCCGCCGCCATGGACGCCACGGGCCGTCAGCCGGCCGCCGGTGGCGACATCCGCACCACCATGATCATCGCCGCGGCCCTCATCGAAGGCGCCACGCTGTTCGCGCTGGTCGTGTGCATCCTGCTCGCCATCAAGGCCTGAGCCGGGCGCGTTGAAGCAGTTCCTGGTCTGGCGCCTCTCCGCCTCGCGCGGGGGGCGCCGGCCGCCACCCTGACGCCGTACCCCTGAAGGCCGCCATGTTCCTGCCCAACGTTCTCGCCGCCAGCAGCTTCGTGGAGGTCCGCCCGGGCCTCATCTTCTGGACGCTCGTCACCTTCATCATCGTCGCCATCATCCTGCGCTGGAAGGCCTGGGGTCCCATCCTCTCGCTCGTGGAGGAGCGCGAGAAGCAGATCGCCAGCTCCATCGAGGCCGCCAAGCGTGAGCGCGCCGAGGCCGAGAAGCTGCTCGCCGAGCAGAAGACGGCCATCGCCGAGGCCCGCCGCGAGGCCCAGGAGCTGCTGCGCCGCAACCAGCAGGAAGTGGAGAAGTTCCGCGAGGACCTGATGGCCAAGAGCCGCAAGGAGGCCGATGCCTTCAAGGCGTCCGCCCAGCGCGAGATCGAGGAGCAGAAGTCCAAGGCCATCGCGGAGGTGAAGGCCATGACGGTGGACCTGGCCATGGAAGTGGCCGGCAAGCTGCTCAACGAGCGGCTGGACGAGACCAAGCACCGCGCCCTGGCCGAGCAGTTCGTGCAGGGTCTGCCGCCCGCCAAGGGCGGGGCCGAGCGCCGCTCGTAGTCCCCTTCAGTCAGGAAGTATAGGAGTCCACCATGGCGCTCTCCATCGGCATCGTCGGTCTGCCCAACGTGGGCAAGTCCACCCTGTTCAACGCGGTGTCCGCAGCGGGGGCCCAGGCGGCCAACTACCCGTTCTGCACCATCGAGCCCAACGTGGGCGTGGTGCCAGTGCCCGACGAGCGCCTGGACAAGCTGACGGCGCTGGTGAAGCCGCTCAAGAAGATCCCCACGTCGCTGGAGTTCGTGGACATCGCGGGCCTGGTGCGCGGCGCCTCCAAGGGCGAGGGCCTGGGCAACCAGTTCCTCGCCAACATCCGCCAGGTGGACGCGGTGCTGCACGTGCTGCGCTGCTTCGAGGACGACAACGTCACCCACGTGGAGGGGGGCGTCAATCCGGTGCGCGACCGGGACGTGGTGGACACGGAGCTGTGTCTCAAGGACATGGAGACCGTGGAGAAGCGTCGCGAGCGCACCCAGAAGAACACGAAGATGGGCGGCAAGGCGGCCGAGGAGGCCAAGGCCGAGCTCGCGCTGCTCGATCGCATCAAGGCGGGGCTGGACGCGGGCACGACGGTGCGCGCGCAGAAGCTCACCGACGACGAGCGCGCCGTCATCCGCGATCTCTTCCTGCTGACGGACAAGCCGGTGCTGTACGTGGCCAACATCGGCGAGAAGCAGATCGGCAAGGAGGACTCCGACCCCTACGTGAAGCAGGTGCGCGACATGGCCGCCAAGGAGGGCGCGGGCGTGGTGGTGCTGGCGGCCGCCATGGAGTCGGAGATCCAGCAGCTTCCCGAGGAGGAGCGTCCGGGCTTCCTGGAGAGCGCGGGCCTCACCGAGCCGGGCCTGCACAAGGTGGTGCGCGAGGGCTACAAGCTCCTGGGCCTGCAGACCTACTTCACCGTGGGAGAGCAGGAGTGCCGCGCGTGGACCATCCACAAGGGCGACAAGGCGCCGCAGGCGGCGGGCGTCATCCACTCGGACTTCGAGCGCGGCTTCATCAAGGCCGAGGTCATGCGGTGGGAAGACCTCATCAAGTACGGCAGTGAGTCGTCGGTGAAGGAGAAGGGTCTGCTGCGCGTGGAAGGCAAGGAGTACGTGGTGCAGGACGGCGACTGCATGCACTTCCGCTTCAACGTCTGAGCGGCTCGCCCCTCGAGGGCAGGAGAGGGTGCCGGATGGACCGATGCTCGGGTCCCGGCACCCTCTGTCATTTCGATGCTTCTGGCGTGCCCGGTGTCCCCACGTAGCGGGCCCGTGGTCGCAACAGCTCTCCCTGCTCGCGCTGCTCCAGCACGTGCGCCACCCAGCCCGCCGCGCGCCCCACCGCGAACAGCGCCGCCGCCGCGCCTGCCGGCAGCCCCAGCGCCGAGGCCAGCGCCACCAGGCCGAAGTCCACGGTGGGCGCCGGGTAGCCCGCTTCCCGCATCGTCTCCTCCACCCCTCGCAACACCCGCACGGCCACGGGCTCCGGGCGCAGCGCGTACACCACCTCCAACAGCGGCGGAGTGCGCGGGTCTCCCTCCGGGTAGAGCCGGTGACCGAAGCCCGGCACGCTCTCTCCCCGTCGCAGCCGCTCGAGCACTCCCTGGCGCGCCCGTTGAGGGGTGCCCACCTCGTTGAGCAGGGCCTCGATGCGATCGCTCGCGCCGCCATGCCGGGGCCCCGACACCGCTGCCAGCGCGGCGCTCATGCACGCGTAGAGATCCGCCCCCGACGAGGCCGTCACCCGCGCCGCGAAGGTGGACACGTTCAGCTCGTGATCCGCGCACAACACCAGGGCACGGTTCAGCAGCTCGGGCGCGCGCTTCTCCGTGACGCCCCAGGCCATCGCCAGTGAGTCCGCCACGCTCCGCTCCTTCAGCGCCCGGCCCACCCTCGACGGCGCATGTCCTCCTCCCACCCAGGCCGCCAGGTGCCGCAGCAGGCGCCGGGCCCGGAGTCGTTCCTGCTCCGCGGGAGCCGCGAAGCGCACGGCGTCCCACGCGCCCAGCAGCGGAGTCACCGTCAGCAGCACCACCAGCGGAGGCGAGTCCTTGGGAAGCAGCGCCGCCACCGAGGCGGGTGGCAGGGGCGGCTCGGGCGACGGCCAGTGCACGGGGCTCTCCGGGAGGCCTCCCGTCCAGAGCAGCTCCGCCACGTCCTCCAGGCTCCGGCCCTCCACCGCGAGCCGCACCGCCGAGTGCCCCCGGTAGGCGAGTCCCTCCGCGCCCACCCGCGACACCGCCGAGTCGATGACGGGCTCGCCCCAGCGCAGCGCGCCCGCCGCCACCGCCGCGTGCCCCGCGCGCGCGTCATGCCGGACCTTCAACCGCGCCAGGTCCGCTCTTACGTAACGCTTCTCCTTCGTCCCGGGCTCGGGCACGCACCGCACCAGGCCCCGGCTCACGTAGGTGTAGAGCGTGGCCCGCTTCACCCCGAGCAGCTCCGCCGCCTGCTGCGCGGACACCAGCTCCTCATGTCGACTGTCGAATCGAGATTGAGCCGGTGTGGCTCTCGCCTTAACCATGTCTCGTCGCTCCTCGCGGGGAGTGTCGACTCGACTGGACCGGCTGTCGAGTCATGTTCGGAGTTCGGTTCCATGCAGGTCGAGCTCTCCGCGTCTTCGCCCTCGTCGCCACCCGTTGCTGAACAGGAGGAGCCATGTCCCCCCCGCACGTCGTCCACTCGAACGACATCCCCTGGTCCGACATCGTCCAGGGCTCTCGCGTCGCCATCCGGCGCAAGCAGCTCGGCGCCGCCGCGCACGGACAGAAGCTCGGATGCAGTCTGCTGGAACTGCTCCCGGGCAAGCAGTCCTGGCCCTTCCACTACCACCTGGCCAACGAGGAGGCGCTCTTCGTCCTCGAGGGCTCCGGCACGCTGCGGCTCGGCGACGAGCGCATCTCCGTGACCGCCGGGGACTACGTCGCGTTGCCCCCGGGGCCCGCGTGCGCGCACCAGCTCCTCAACGAGGGCACCCAGCCGCTGCGCTACCTCGCCTTCTCCACCCAGCTCGAGCCCGATGTCCTCGTCTACCCGGACTCCCAGAAGATCGGAGTGCTCGCCGGCTCCGCGCCGGGAGGCGCCAAGGCCGCCCGCACCCTGGAGGCCTACCTCCCCCTGGCCGCCAAGGTGGGGTACTGGGACGGAGAGTCCACCGACTGACGCCGCGTCCAGGGGAGCGGTGAGGTAGGCTGGCACGGCTCATGGCCTCACTCCTGGATTCGCTCGACCGTGCGCGCCTCCTCAAGGATCGCGAGGCGGCGCGCGACGTGCTCCGCTCCGACGAACCGCCCCACCTCACCCTCTTGCGGCTGTCGGACGCGGGCCTGCTCGCCGGTGGGCTCGCCGTGTCGTTCGGAGTGCGGCCCGAGGAGCTCATCGCGCCCCTCACGCTCGCCATGGGTGGTGCCGCCCGGCGCTTCAAGGTCATCGACGTGCGCGAGCGCCCCTTCCTGGAGCTCCACATCCTCGCCGGAGACGTGTCCGAGCGCTGGGAGGTGGAGGACCTCGCCGCGCTCGTGCACAACCTCAACGACCTCTACCGGGAGGCTCCGGACGTGCGCGCCATCGCCGTGCTCGGGGAGTGGAACGATGCGCTCCACCTGCTGTGCGTGAGCAGGTCCTCCCTGCCTCGGCTCCTGCGCGAGCCCTTCTTCGCCCCGCGCAACCGGGATGTCCTGGAGCGCCTCGTCCCGCGGCGCTGACTCAGACCGCGAGCGGCGTGGTCGCCGGCTCGTCCTGGGCCGCACGCGCGAGCTGCTTCTTGCGCTCGTGGTACCAGCGGCGGAAGGCGAGGGTGGCCCGGTCCGTCGCCACGCTGCGCTCCTCGGAGACCGGAGGGGCCTCGACTGGGTGGCTCGACTCCACGATGGCCCGGTCCTCGTGGAGGATGCGCGTGTTGTAGCGGTCCACCAGGGCCGCCAGCGGCTGCATGCGCACGAAGTCGCGCGCACCCGCCAGCAGCATCCGCGTGTGGCTCGCGTCCACCGGGATGCACCACATGTGCAACTGCATGAGGCGTCCGGGAATGGGGATGTTCAGCCGCATGCCATTGGGGCGCAGCCAGTCCAGCGAGCCCTGGGGCGGGACTCCATCCATGCTGGAGTGGGTTCGAAACCCCGTGGGCGTGGGCTCGACCTCCACCTCCATCGTCGACTCCGGTTTCATCCTCCGGCGCAGCGCCCGGCCGATGGTGCTCTGGTGCACGAAGGGCAGGTGGGGCGAGTCCAGCATGTTCTCCATCGCCCGCGTCCAGTGCGCGTTCCACGTCTCCGCGTAGAACCCCACGTGCACCCCCGGCTTCTCCAGGGCCTCGGGGACGTAGGGCTCGTCGGGGGCCTCGCCGCCCGGGCGCGTGTAGAGCCAGATGAGCCCCCCGCGCTCGCGCACCGGAAAGGCCGTGACGGCGTAGCGCTGGCGCTTCTCCTCGGACAGCGCGTTGAGGGGGATGTGCGTGCACGAGCCGCTCGTGTTGAAGCGCCATCCGTGGAAGGGACACTCCAGGCACCCGTCCGCCCCCACCTTGCCCAGCGACAGCTTCACCCCCCGGTGCGGGCACTGGTCCTTCAGCGCCGCCAGCGTGCCCCGCCCATCCCGGAACAGGGCGATGCGCTCCCCGGCCAGCGTCAACCCCAGGGGCTTGCTTCCCACCTCGCGTGCCATCGCCACGGGCGTCCACACCTCCGCGAGGCCCTCCTGGGCGAATCCGTCCAACATCGTTCCTCCCGCGCCAGTCTCTCTGGATAGAATATCACGAGTGATTTATTCAATTTCAAGCCGGACATGAAGGGGGCGTGCGTCACGAGTGGAGGAAGGTTGGATTCCGTACGACATCCGGCTTATTCAAAGGGCCATGGCCCGGGTGAAGGGAAGCCGCAACGCGGACTACGAGAAGGAGCGGGCGCGCCTGCTGGAAGCCTCGCGCCTGCGGCTGCTCGCGCCGGACGGAGCCCAGGCGAGCTTCCGGGAACTCGCCGAGGCGGCCGAGGTGAGCGTGGCCACGCTGCGCCACTACTTCGGCTCTCGCGAGGCGCTGGTGCTGGAGGTGATGGCGGACATGCACCGGCGGGGACTGCCCTACCTGCTCGCCTCGGCCACCGAGCCGCATGGCCCGGTGCGCGAGTCGCTCCAGTGGTTCCTCCAGACCCTGCTCGCCGGCTGGCGTCTGGGCGTGGGCGCGGTGCACGCCTTTGGCCTGTCCGCGGGTCTGGGCCATGCGACGCTGGGGCCGGCGTACGTGAAGGAGTTGCTCGAGCCCACGCTCCAGGCCGCCGAGGCCCGTCTGGCCCGCCACATCGCCGATGGGGAGCTGCGCCGCTGTGACGTGCGCCATGCCGCGCTGGAGCTGGTGTGCCCGGTGGTGCTCGGCCTGCTGCACCAGTTGCAGTTGTCGGGGGCGAGCTGCCGCCCGCTCGACGTGGAGCGCTTCCTGGAGGACCACCTGGACACCTTCCTCCGGGCCCATGCCGTGGCCGCGGAGCCTCCCGCTCCCCCGCGCTCCGGAGCGGGCCGCCGGGCCTAGGCGTTGCCCAGCAGGATCGCGAGGGTGGTCAGGGTCATCGCGGGCCCCTGCTGGGTGAGGGCCGGTGGCAGGGAGAGGACCACGGGCCGCTGGGGCATGCCCCCACAACTGCGCGAGCCCTGGTACGTCCCCTCCGGGGTGACCTTCAGGTCGTACCCACAGCGGCCCACGCTGCCCGTGAGCGCCTGGGGCCCCAGGCTGAGGTTCATGAGCGTGCCGAGGAAGTTGCCGCGCGCCTGGGTGACGCCGTCCTGCTCCTGGAGGTGCAACCGGGTGAGCTGGCCTCCCACCGTGCCCCCCACCTCGTCGGCCTCGAGGTCGAGGAACACCACCCGGTCGAACATCCTGCCCCGCAGCTCCTGGCCCTGGCGGGTGAGCTGGATGTCGGGACTGGTGATGCTGTCCTCCGTTATCCGGGCGGTGATGGCGCTCTGGGGCGTGCGCAAGGTGAGGTACTGCTCCCGCGGCGGCTGGGCCGTGGCGGCCGTCCCCCACGCGAGCGCGGCGGCGGCCACCCCGAGAACCTGGCCCCTTCTCTTCCTGTTCGAGGCTTTCATGTCGGAAGGATAAGGAGGCGGCGTGAGCCGTGCCCGGCGGGGGGTGTAACGCCGCGCGACATATTCTTCGTTCTCCAAATGTCGTGCTCTGGCAGGCGGCCGGACACACCGAGCGGGGAGGGACTGCGCACGCGCGCGCTCCACGTTAATGTGGCGACGCCGCCGAAGCCGTTCGGCCTGCGAAAAGTGGTGCACCGTGTCGTCGTGGTGGAAGCACGTGAAGAGGAAGCTGCGCCGGGCTCGGGTGCGGCTGCTGCGAAGCGCGGGTCAACCGGAACAGATCGCCGGAGGCATGGCACTCGGCCTGTTCGTGGCGATGCTGCCCCTGCTGGGTCTGCAATTGCCGCTGGTCGTCCTCATCGCCGAGCTGCTGCGCCGCCTGGCGCATATCCACGTGTCACGAGTCGCCGCCCTCGCGGGCGTGTGGCTCACCAACCCGCTCACCGCCGCGCCGCTCTACGGCCTGTGCTACGTCGTCGGCCGTCCCCTGGCGCACTACCTGCTGCCCGCCTCGGTGCGGTCCGCGAACACCGAGCCCGCGGCGCTCGAGTTGTCCACGTTGTCGTTCTCCGGCCCCGATGCGCTGGAGGTGGTGCTGGGCCTCGTGCTCGGCAGTCTGATGCTGGGTGTGCCCACCGCCTGGCTCGGCTACCGCATCACCTACGGCATGGTGTCTCGGCAGCGCGCCCTGCGTGAGCAGCGCCGTGCCCGCAGGACCCGCGCCCCGGGGTTGGTCGCCAGGGCGTAGCCGCCCACGGGGCGAGGGCCGTGGCCGCCTGCCCCACGAGCCGCCAGCAACGCGCATTTTCCGGGAGGGGAATGTGTCCTCCCGGGCATTCAATGCTCGGTTCTCGTTGCTCTCCACGTTCTCTTCGTGACCCGACACGGGGATGATGCGAGGCACGGGAGTGGTGCGCGGATGCGCCGACGGACACACCCCGGTGTGTCCGGAAAGGAAATGCGTGATGGCGTGGACCGAGCAGCTTCCCGGCCGGCGGGCGGTGTCCCGATGAAGACGTCCGTTGTCGAGGACTCCTCTCGCGATCGCACCTCCGCCGAGGAGGTCCTCTCGGGAGGAGGCGACACGGGGGCTCTGATGCGTGCCCTGGACTGGTCGAAGACTCCCCTGGGTCCCGTCGAGTCCTGGCCCCAGAGCTTGCGCTCGGCCATCAGCATCTGCCTGGGCTCGGGCTTCCCCATCAACCTCTACTGGGGCCCGGAATACGTGATGCTGTACAACGATGGCTATGCCCCCATCGCCGGAGGCAAGCACCCATGGGCGCTCGGCAGGGGCGCGCGCGAGGTGTGGCCCGAGCTCTGGGACTCCATCGGGGAATCGTTCGCGCGGGTGTTAGCGACCGGCGAGGCGACGTACCTCGAGGACAGCCTCCTGCTCATGCACCGCCATGGCTACACCGAGGAGTGCTACTTCAACTACACCCTCAGCCCCATCCGGGGCGAGAGCGGCCGGGTCGAGGGCATCTTCAACGCGGTGATGGAGACGACCTACCGGGTCATCAACGCGCGGCGCAACCAGGTGCTGCGCGAGCTGGGAGAGCGGGTGGTCCTGGCTCGCTCGGCCCGGGACGCCTGCACCCTGGCCGCGAGCACGCTGGGCTCGTCCATCGCGGACGTGACCTTCTGCGCGCTCTACCTCGTGGAGGATGGGCACTCCGATGCGCGGCTCGTCGCGGAGGCGGGACTTTCCGCGGGCGCCTTCCCGGCGGGGCTCCCGCTGGAGGCCGGGCCACACGCTTCCTGGCCCCTGGCCGAGGCTCGGAGCTCGGGCCGTGTGCAGGAGGTGAGGGGACTGCCCGAGCGGCTCGGCTTCGCGCCCCCCGGCGGCAACTGGCCGGAGCCCACTCACGCGGCGCTGGTGGCGCCCTTCCTGCCGGCTGGAGCGGGCGAGGCGTCGGGGTTTCTCATCATGGGGGCCAGCCCCCGCCGGGCCATCGACGAGGACTACCTCCAGTTCGCCGAGCGCGCGGCGGCGCTCGTGGCCCGCGCCGTGTCGACCGCCACGGCGTTCGAGGTCGAGCGCAAGCGGGCCGAGGCGCTCGCGGAACTCGATCGCGCCAAGACGGTCTTCTTCTCCAACGTGAGCCACGAGTTCCGCACGCCGCTCACGCTGATGCTCGGTCCCACCGAGGACGCGCTCGCGTCGCCGGACCCGGTGCTGCGCGGCCCGGCGCTGGAGATGGTCCACCGCAACGAGCTGCGGTTGTTGAAGCTGGTCAACACGCTGCTCGACTTCAGCCGCATCGAGGCGGGCCGCATCGAGGCCTCCTTCGTCCCCATGGACCTGGCGGAGCTGACGCGCGAGCTGGCGAGTACCTTCCGCTCGGCGGTGGAGCGCGCCGGACTGCGCCTGCGCGTGGAGTGCGCGCCGCTGCCCGTGCCCGTCTACGTCGACCGCGACATGTGGGAGAAGATCGTGCTCAATCTCCTCTCCAACGCGCTCAAGTTCACGTTCGCCGGGGAGATCTCCGTGCGCCTGGAGGCCCGGGGCTCGCACGTGGAGCTCACCGTCCGCGACACGGGCACCGGCATCCCGCCCGAGGCGATGCCCAGGCTCTTCGAGCGCTTCCATCGCGTGCAGGGCGCGCGCTCGCGCACCCACGAGGGCAGCGGCATCGGCCTGGCGCTGGTGCGCGAGCTCGTGGCGCAGCATGGTGGCTCCGTCCGGGCCGAGAGCACCCTGGGCGAGGGCACCACCTTCTTCGTCTCGCTGCCCACCGGGCACGCGCACCTGCCGCCCGAGCGCCTCGGGACTCCCCGGGCGCTCGCCTCGACGGCCTCCCGGGCCGACGCCTATGTCGAGGAGGCGCTGCGCTGGGTGGGCGCCGAGGGCGGGCCGTCCTCCGTGCCGGTCAAGGCTTCCCCCGGGGAGCGTGCCCAGCCCCTGCCCGGTGAGGGCGCGCGCATCCTGCTCGCCGACGACAACGCGGACATGCGCGAGTACGTCTCCCGACTGCTGGGCGAGCGCTGGCGGGTGGAGGCGGTGGCGGATGGTCGGCGGGCCCTGGAAGCCGCGCTGCGCGAGCCGCCCGAGCTGGTCCTCACGGATGTGATGATGCCGGGACTGGATGGCTTCGGGCTGCTGCGCGCGCTCCGGGCCGAGGAGCGCACGCGGTCGGTGCCCGTCATCATGTTGTCCGCCCGCGCCGGCGAGGAGGCGCACGTCGAGGGCCTGGAGGCGGGCGCCGATGACTACCTCATCAAGCCCTTCTCCGCGCGCGAGCTGCTGGCGCGCGTGGGCGCCCGGCTGGAGATCTCCCGGCTGCGCCGCGCCACCGAGGAGCAGATCCGTCAGCTCAACGCGCAGCTCGAGCTCAAGGTGCTCGAGCGCACCGCCCAGCTCCAGGAGTCCAACCAGGAGTTGGAGAGCTTCAGCTACTCGGTGAGCCACGACCTGCGCGCGCCGCTGCGTCACATCCTGGGCTTCGCCGAGCTGCTCGGCAAGAGCGCCGGGGGGAGCCTCGACGACAAGTCGCGGCGCTACCTGCGCACCATCATGGAGTCGGCCCAGAAGGGCGGCCAGCTCGTGGATGATCTGCTCGCCTTCAGCCGCCTGGGGCGGGGCGAGCTCAAGCGCACCCGGGTGGATCTGGTACCTCTGGTGGACGACCTCCGCGCGGAGCTGGCTCCCGAGGCCGAGGGGCGTCGGGTGCTCTGGCACGTGGCGCCCCTGCCCCTGGTGCTGGGCGACCCCGCGCTCCTGCGGCTGGTCCTCAAGAACCTGCTGTCCAACTGCCTCAAGTACACGCGGCCCCGGAGCGAGGCCCTCATCGAGCTGTCCTCCGAGGAGTCCCCCCGCGAGGTGGTCATCCACGTGCGTGACAACGGCGTGGGCTTCGAGATGCAGTACGTGGACAAGCTCTTCGGCGTCTTCCAACGCCTGCACACGTCCGAGCAGTTCGAGGGAACGGGAATCGGCCTGGCGAACGTGCGACGCATCATCTCCCGACACGGCGGCCGCGTCTGGGCCGAAGGGGCCGTGGACGAGGGAGCCACCTTCCACTTCACCCTGCCCAAGGCGAGCCCGCCCGAAGCGGAGACCTCCACGACATGAGTACCCTCAAGCGCATCCTTCTCGTCGAGGACAGTGACAACGACGTGCAATTGACCCTCGCCGCCCTCGAGGAGACGCACCTGGCCAACGAGGTGGACGTGGTCAAGGACGGCCAGCAGGCGCTCGACTACCTCTTCCGCCGTGGGCCCTTCGTGGCTCGTGGCGAGGAGCACCCGGCGGTGGTGCTGCTGGACCTGAAGCTGCCCAAGTTGAATGGCCTCGAGGTGCTCGCCCGGCTCAAGGGCGATTCCGAGCTCAAGACGATTCCCGTGGTGATGCTCACCTCGTCCCGGGAGGAGCCGGACCTCAAGCGCGCCTATGGGCTGGGCGTCAACGCCTACGTGGTGAAGCCGGTGGGGTTCAACGCCTTCACCTCCGCGCTCAAGGAGCTGGGGCTGTTCTGGGCCATCCTCAACGAGCCTCCTCCAGGCACGGTGCGCAAGGACAGCCGCTGATGCGCATCCCGGATCCGCTGGCCTCCGAGGTGGCTCCGTCCAGCACGGGGCGCCCGCTCTCCGTGCTGATGCTGGAGGACAGCGCGCTGGACGCCGAGCTCATCCACGCCCGCCTGCAGGACGGTGGCCTGACGGCGCACGTGGTGCGGGTGGACACCCAGGAGGCGTTCACCGCCGCGCTCGGCCGTGAGCGCTTCGATGTCATCCTCTGCGACTACAGCGTCCCGGGCTTTGGCGGCACCGCCGCGCTCGCCACGGCGCGCCAGGCCTGTCCCGACACGCCCTTCCTCTTCGTCTCGGGCGCGCTGGGCGAGGACCGGGCCATCGAGCTGCTCAAGAGCGGCGCCACGGACTACGTCCTCAAGGATCGGCTCGAGCGCCTGGTGCCCAGCGTCGAGCGCGCCCTGCGCGAGGCCCAGGGCGCCGCCGAGCGCGAGCGCGCCGAGGTGGCGCTGCGTCAGTCCGAGGAGCGCTACCGCCTGGCCACCCTGGCCACCTCGGATGCCGTCTGGGATTGGGACCTGCTCACCCACGTGGTGCAGTGGAACGACGCCGTGGAGACGCTCTTCGGCTACTCGAGGGAGGAGATCCGCCAGGATGCCTCCTGGTGGGAAAGGGCCATCCACCCCGAGGATCGCGAGCGCGTGAAGCGGGGCATCCAGACCGCCGTCTCCACGGGGGCGCGGCGCTGGCAGGAGCAGTTCCGCTTCCGCCGCAAGGATGGCCGCTACACCCACGTGGTGGACCGGGGCCACGTCTCCCATGACGCCTCGGGCCGGCCGGTGCGCATGGTGGGCGTGATGCAGGACGTCTCCGCGCAGAAGGAGGTGGAGGCGGTGCTGTCGCGCCAGGCCCGCCTCAGCCAGTTGATGGCGGACGTGGGGCTGGCGCTCACCCGGGGCTCGCACCGGCGGGACATGCTGGGGCGGTGTGTCGAGGCCATGGTGCGGCACCTGGACGCGGCGTTTGCCCGGGTGTGGTTGCTCGAGGAGGCCGTGGCGTTGCTCGTGCCCGAGGCCAGCGCGGGCACGTCCGCTCCACCCGAGGAGCTGTTCGGCCAGGTGCCGCTCGGCTCGCCGCTGCTGGTGGGTCGTCTGGCCCGGACGCGCACGCCCGCCGTGCCCACTCCTCCTGGGGCGGACGCGCGGGAGGCGGAGCTGGAGTGGGTGGCGCGCGAGGGCCTGGGGGGCCTGGTGGGCCATCCGCTGCGCGTGGGGGACAAGACGCTGGGCGTGGTGGTGGTGGTGGCGCGAGCGCCCTTCACCCAGGGCTGCCTCGACACCCTCCAGCACGCCGCGGACAGCATCGCCCTGGGGCTGGAGCGGCTGCGCGCGGAGGAGGACGTCGCGCGCCTGCTCGAAGGCGAGAAGGCCGCGCGCACCGCCGCCGAGGAGGCCAGCCGCCTCAAGGACGAGTTCCTCGCCACGGTGAGCCATGAGCTGCGCACGCCCCTCACCGCCATGCTCGGCTGGGTGCGCCTGTTGCGCATGGGCGGCCTGTCCGAGGACAAGCGCGAGCGCGCCCTGGAGACCGTGGAGCGCAACGCGCGCGCCCAGGCCCAGCTCATCGAGGATCTGCTCGATGTGAGCCGCATCATGGTGGGCAAGCTCAAGCTGGACGTGGTGCCGGTGGAGCTCTCGTCCGTGGTGGCGCAGGCGCTCGAGGTGGTGCGCCCCGCCGCGGATGCGAAGAACATCCAGGTGCGGCTCGTGCTCGACGCCTCGTGCCGGGTGATGGGGGACGCGCAGCGGCTGCAACAGGTGGCGTGGAACCTGCTCGCCAACGCGGTGAAGTTCACGCCCCAGTCGGGCCAGGTGCGGGTGGAGATGGCCCGGCGCGGCGCGCTCGTGCACCTCACCGTGACGGACACCGGCGAGGGCATCTCCCCGGACTTCCTGCCGCATGTCTTCGAGCGCTTCCGTCAGGCCGATGGCAGCACCACGCGCAGGTTCGGCGGACTCGGACTGGGCCTGTCCATCGTGCGCCACCTGGTGGAGATGCATGGGGGCACGGTGGCCGTCGCGAGCGAAGGCGTGGGCCGCGGGGCCACCTTCACGGTGGACCTGCCCGAGGCCTCGTCCTCTCGCCGGGCGAACACCCCGCTCCCCGGCGATCCGCGGCGGGCGGGAGCGCTTGCCTCCGACGCCTGCCCTCCCGAACTCATCGGCCTGCACGTGCTCGTGGTGGAGGAGGACGCGGACACCCGGGAGCTGCTGCGCACGTGGCTGGAGTCCTGTCAGGCCCGTGTCTCGGTGGCCGCCTCCGCCCGCGAGGCCCTCGAGGCGCTCGCGCGCCTGTCCCCCGACGTCCTGCTGTCCGACCTCGGGGGGCCGGAAGGCGAGGGCGAGGCCCTCATCCGGTGGGTGCGCTCCCTGCCCGTGGAAGCCGGAGGCGGCATCCCCGCGGCGGCCCTCACCGCCTTCGCTCGCACCGAGGAGCGCACGCGGGTGCTGCGCGCCGGCTTCAACAGCCACGTGCCCAAGCCCGTGGATCCGCTCGAGTTGTTCGCCGTCCTGGCCTCCCTCTCCGGACGGGGCGCCCGGGGCGGCGCGCGGTGAGCCTCGGGGCCCCTCAGCCGCTCTGGAGCATGAACCGCGGGGGCTCGGCGTGCTCCCGGGGCCGCGCTCCTTCCGCGTGCAGGCGCGCCTCGGTGAGCACCCGCGCCTCGACACAGAGGTCCGTGCCGAGGAAGTCCCGGCCGAGCCGCGCCGCCGCCACGCCCACCGAGCCCGAGCCCATGAACGGGTCCACCACCACGTCCCCGGGCTCGCTGCTCTGGCGGATGAGCACCTCGCTCAAGCCGGCGGGCTTCTCCGTCGGGTAGCCCCGGTGGATGCGCGGCACGCTCAGCACGTCCGCCACGCCCAGGTCGCTCAAGCGCCGCCGGCCCTTCTCGAAGAAGAGGATGAACTCGTAGCGGGCCCGGTAGTGGTAGCCCATTCCAATGTGCTGCTTGTCCCACACCAGTGGCTTCCAGAACCGGAAGCCCGCGGCTTCCGCGAGCGGCCGGGCGATGAACATCGTCTCCGCGTCACAGAAGAGATAGAAGTGCGAGTCGCGCTTCATCACCCGCCACAGCCCCTGGAACAGCTCCGGGAAGCGCGCGTTCGGGAAGATGGGGAACCAGGCGTTGGTCGAGCCCTTGCCCCGCTTGAGGCGTGTCGTGGTGCCCACCGCGCGGTGCTTCTCCAGGGACTCGTAGGCGGGATCCGTGATGACGAGATCGACCGAGGCCGCCGGGAGGGTCCGGAGCCATTCGACGGCGTCACCGTGCGCGAGGCGATAGTGGGACATGGTGGTCTCGTCTGGCCCGAGGGCACTAGCAGGCCGGGACTATGGCCCCTGCCTCTGACACCACCCCCGCGACGGGGCATGGGTTGCGCGACACCCGCCTCCCACGGGGAGGCGACTGTCCCCGCGCCGACACCCGCGGAGCCCCGCCCACGGGATTCCTCGCGCAATCCCCCCTCCCAACGCCCTTCTCCGTCCACCACCCGCCATGTCCTCCTCCGAGAGCCCACTTTCGGGGTGACATATGACCCGCTGGGTCCTCCTCCACTCCACCTCAAGCTGCCCCGCCGGGAGGGGCGGCTGTTCACGGACCTACGTCCGGAGCTCCCCGGTTACAGCCAGGCTCATCGCTTTACCGTCCCCTTGCTTTCCTGGAGGGGATTTCCCCTCATGGCCCGGGCCATGCAAGCAAATCAATACATTCGAGGATTAGCAGGATAGCAGGTGAGTTCTGTGGAAACCCGATGGATGCCAGCGAGGAAGACCATGTCGATTGCGGCCCGTCAGTCCCACCCCCGTTCGCTCGAGAGCGAGACCTTGTTCGATCCGACGCCGCGCCGGGCGTTGGGGGAAGAAGGGCCGGTGTACTGGTCGGAGGCGTCGCGGGGCTGGATCATCCGTGGGCACGAGGACGTGCTGGGCTGCCTGCGCGACTCGCGGCTGGGCGCCTCGTATGAGGAGCTGCTCGACGTGCGGCTGCGGGGGCTGAGCCCCGAGCTGGCCGGGGCCCTGCGCGAGACGTTCGCCGCGCATCCGTGGGATGGACGCGAGGCCGCGCCGCTGCGCCGTCAGGCCGCTCCGGGCTTCACGCCCCAGGTGCTCGACGACTGTCGTCCGATCATCCGCGGCCTCGCGACGCGGCTGGTGCGGCGGGGTGGGCAGGACCGGATGGACGCGGTACGGGCGGTGTGCGCGCCCCTGCCCGCGCTCGTGCTCGCCGAGGTGTTCGCCCTTCCCGAGCGGGACCGGGAGCCCTTCCTCGCCTGGGCATGGCAGCTCGCGGACTTCCACTCACTGGCCGCGGACGCGGATCGGGGCGCCCTGGCGCGGGCGGCCCTGGGGGCGACGCGTGGCTTGCTCTCCTGGCTCACCCCCCTGCTCGAGGAGCGGCGCCGGGCACCCGGCGAGGATCTGCTCAGTCGGATGCTCCAGATCGAGCAGCCGGGAGCGCGCACCGCGGTGCAGCGGGTGTCCACGCTCGCCCTGCTGCTCGTCTGCGAGCTCGGGTTCGTGACGGATCAGCTCGGCAATGTGTTGCATGAGGTGCTCGCGCGTCCCGAGCTCTGGCGCATGCTCCGGGTGGATCGCTCGAGGATCCGGCCGGCCGTGGAGGAGGCGCTGCGCTTCCAGCCCGCGCGGCCCCTGCTGTCCCGCGTCGTCGGGGAGACCCTCACGCTGCGCGGGCGCACCCTGCGACCGGGCGAGGCGGTGTTCCTGGACGTGGCCACCGCCAACCGGGATCCCCAGGTCTTCACCACGCCGGAACGCTTCGATCTCCAGCGGGACGCCACCCGGCAGAAGCACATGACGTTTGGTTTCGGACTGCACCACCGTCTGGACGCGGGGCTCATCCGTCACCAGCTGGAGTGCGTCCTCGAGGTGCTGTTGGAGGAGTTCCCCGGCCTGCGCCTGGACGAGGATCGCCCGCCCCGGCTCAAGCGTCACGGTCCGCTGGTGCGAGGCTTCGAGACCCTGCCCGTGCGGTGGTGAAGGACCTCCAGGGAGACGGGGCCCTTGTCTGGCGGCAGGCAGGGGGAGCGTGCACCGGCCGATGCCGGGCGTGCCCCACGGGATGAGAGGCTGTCGGTTAAAATATCTCCCAGGGGCCCGGATCCGGGGTGGATTTCAGATCGGGCCGGACCTCCTGCTAGGCTGCGATTTCCAGACATCCTCGTCGCCGTGGGGGAGTGCGTGTCCTTCGTCCAGTTGCCCGAGAGCCCCGTTAGCTGCCGCAACCTCGTGGGGGGCGAGTGGCTCGTTCCACGAGACGTCCCGCTCGCCGAGGTGATCAGCCCCTATACCGGAGGCATCATCGGCCGGGTGCCGATGACGTCCGAGGCGGGCGTGGCCCAGGCGGTGGAAGCGGCGCGGGCGGCGGTGCCTGGCTGGCGCGCCACGCCCCTGCGCGAGCGCACCACGCTCATGGCGCGCTTCCGCTCGCTGCTCGAGTCCCAGTTGGATCGCCTGTCCCATCTGGCCGCCAGCGAGGCGGGCAAGACGGTGGCCGAGGCGCGCGCGGGCCTGCTCAAGGGCCTGGAGGTGTGTGACTTCGCGCTGTCGCTGCAGAACCTGGATGCCGGCGGCGCCATGGAGGTGAGCCGCGGCATCACCTGCGAGTTCCGCCGCGAGCCCCTGGGCGTGGTGGCGGGCATCACCCCGTTCAACTTCCCCGCCATGGTGCCGATGTGGATGATTCCCATCGCGCTCACGGTGGGCAACTGCTTCATCCTCAAGCCCTCGGAGAAGGTGCCGCTCACGGCGTGCGCGCTCGGGGAGCTGCTGGTGGAGGCGGGCCTGCCGCGTGGCGTGTTCTCCGTGGTGCACGGCGGACGCGAGGCGGTGGAGGCCCTGGTGGCCCATCCGGACGTGCGCGCGGTGGCCTTCGTGGGCTCGTCCGCGGTGGCGCGGCGCGTGTACGCGGAAGGCAGCGCGCGGGGCAAGCGCGTGCTGGCGCTCGGTGGCGCGAAGAACCACCTCATCGTCGCGCCGGACGCGGACGAGGCCCTCACCTCGCAGGCCGTGGTGGACTCCTTCACCGGGTGCGCGGGCCAGCGCTGCATGGCGGCGAGCGTGATGCTCGCGGTGGGGAACGTGGATCACATCCTCGAGCAGGTGCGCGAGCGCGCCTCGCGGCTGGAGTGTGGCCCTGGCATGGGCGCCATCATCGACCGGGCGAGCCTCACGCGGCTGGAGACGGCCATTGCCACGGCGGAGAAGGCCGGCGCGCGGGTGGTGCTGGACGGACGCGGCAAGCGTCCCGCGGGCGAGTCCTGGGCGGGGGGCCACTGGCTCGGTCCGACCATCCTCGACGGGGTGCGCCCGGACATGGAGGCGGCGCAGCGCGAGCTGTTCGGCCCGGTGCTGTCCATCGTGCGCGTGCCCACCCTGTCCGCGGCGCTCGAGGTGGAGAACGCCTCGCCCTATGGCAACGCGGCCTCCATCTTCACCACCAACGGCGCGGTGGCGCAGGCGGTGGTCGAGGGAGCACGCGTGGGCATGGTCGGCGTCAACGTGGGCGTGCCCGTGCCCCGCGAGCCCTTCTCCTTCGGCGGTACTGGCGAGTCCAAGTTCGGTCATGGCGACATCACGGGTGTCGCGAGCCTCGGCTTCTGGACGGACCTCAAGAAGGTCACCCGGAAGTGGAGCACCCGCACCGACGGCAGCTGGATGAGCTGACGCACACGCCTTTCGCATCTCGAGTTCCAAGGAGGGCGAGTCATGCCCGACAAGAAGGTCAGCAACCACATTCGTCTCACGTCCCACCCCGACAGCGACACGCAGGTCCTCCCCATCCGCTGGGGAGACCCGGACCCCCTGCGCCGGGGCCCCGTCATCGCCACGCTGACCGAGCCCGCGCACCGCAACGTCGTCGGCACGCACTCGGGCTCCTACGCCATCTACCGCGCCATCGCCGTGGCCGCGGGCCAGCTCACGCAGGACCACCGCGCGGACCTCACCAACACGGCGCCCGCCGTGCAGGTGGGCCCCTACAAGTCCTGGGGCGATCCCAACCGCATCGTGTCCCTGGACCCGTGGGGCGCCGTGGCGCCGCAGGTCTTCCAGAACTACGTGCAGCAGGGCATGGACATCCGGCCCTCCATCGCCATCACTCGCGCGCACATCAACATGCCGGAGCTGCGTGACGCCATCACCGCGGGCCGCCTCAAGCCGGATGGGAAGATCCTCTGCGCCAACGGCGACGTGACGGTGGTGAAGGCGGCCCTCGAGCCGGTGTGGTACCTGCCGGGAATCGCCAGGCGCTTCGGGCTGACCGAGGCGGCGCTGCGCCGTGGCCTCTTCGAGCAGACGGGCGGCATGTTCCCCGAGCTCATCACCCGCTCGGACCTGGACGTGTTCCTGCCGCCCATCGGCGGCCAGACGCTCTACTTCTTCGGGGACATGGACACCATTCCCAACCCCGACGTCCCGCTCGCGGTGCGCGTGCACGACGAGTGCAACGGCTCGGACGTGTTCGGCAGCGACATCTGCACCTGCCGGCCCTACCTCACGCATGGCATCGAAGTCTGCATCCAGACGGCGCAGGAGGGTGGCGCGGGCGTCATCGCCTACTCGCGCAAGGAGGGCCGCGCGCTCGGCGAGGTGACGAAGTTCCTCGTGTACAACGCGCGCAAGCGCCAGGAGGGCGGTGACTCGGCCGCCACCTACTTCCATCGCACCGAGTGCGTGGCGGGCGTGCAGGACATGCGCTTCCAGGAACTGATGCCGGACGCGCTGCACTGGCTGGGCATCACCCGCATCCACCGCTTCGTGTCCATGAGCGACATGAAGCACGACGCCATCGTCAACTCCGGTATCGAGATCCTCGAGCGCGTGCCCATTCCGGAGGAGCTCATCCCCGCGGACGCCAAGGTGGAGATGGAGGCGAAGAAGGCCGCCGGCTACTTCACCACCGGCAAGGTGGCCACCGAGTCGGAGCTGCAGGCGGTGAAGGGCAGGGCGCTCGATGCCTGAGGCGCCCGCGGCCGCCGTCTCCTATCTGCTCGGCCCGCGCGCCATCCGCGAGCGGTGCCAGGCCCTGCTGGAGCTGGGGCTCGCGGGCCGGCTCGAGCACTTCCGCGTGGACCCGGCGCGGCTGCCCGCCGTGGCGGACTACGTGTTGGAGGTGACACGCGAGGCCTATCCCTCGCTCGACATCCCGGTGCACAGCCGCTGGGGCCACTTCGACGTGGGCGGCGTCCAGCGCAACGCGGAGCTGGAGGCGCGGCTGGCCCCGCTGCCTCCCGCCGAGCGTGCCCGGGCGAAGTTGGACCTGGTGGTCACCAGCGTGCTGCTGGACGCGGGCAGCGGGCCCACGTGGAAGTACCAGGAGCCCGGTGGCGGCACCTACGCGCGCTCCGAGGGCCTGGCCGTGGCCAGCTTCCGCATGTTCCTCGCGGGCGCGTTCTCCTCGGATGCCTCCCAGCCCCTGCGCGCCGACGCCGAGGGCTTGCGCAACCTGAGCCTCGAGGCGCTCGCGGAGGGCTTCCAGGTGACGGAGGACAACCCGCTCGCGGGCCTGGAGGGACGGCTCGAGCTGCTGCACGGCCTGGGCCGGGTGTTGCCCAGGCCCGGGTCGCTCTTTGATCGCCTCGCGGCCCATGGCCGGCGGGAGGTGACGGCGACGCAGGTGCTGGGGCAGGTGCTCCAGTCGCTGGGGCCCATCTGGCCGGGCCGCATCACCCTGGATGGGGTGAACCTGGGCGACGTGTGGCCGCACTCGGCGCTGGGCGCCCTGGATCATCCCGACTCCCTGGTGCCCTTCCACAAGCTGTCGCAGTGGCTCACCTACTCGCTGCTGGAGCCGCTGGCGGAAGGGGGCCTCCGGGTGACGGGACTGGAGGCGCTCACCGGACTGCCCGAGTACCGCAACGGCGGGCTGCTGGTGGACGGAGGCGTGCTGGTGCCCCGGGACGAGCGGCTGTTCACGGACACGTACAAGCCGGGCTCGGAGCCCATCGTGGAGTGGCGGGCGCTGACGGTGGCGCTGCTGGACGAGGTGGGCCAGCGCGTGCGCGAGCGGCTCGGGATGACGGCCGAGCAGCTCCCGCTGGCCAAGGTGCTCCAGGGGGGCACGTGGAGCGCGGGCCGGAAGCTGGCCGCCCAGAAACGCCCGGGTGGTCCGCCACCCATCCGCATCGAGAGCGACGGAACCGTGTTCTGAGTTTCAACGAAAAATGGGAAGGGGAGATCGCGATGAAATACTCGGACAACTGCACCGTGGTGGACCATCCACTGGTGAAGCACAAGCTGACGCTGATGCGCCGCAAGGACACGAGCACGGCGTCCTTCCGTGCGCTCCTCCAGGAGATCTCCCTGCTGCTCGCCTACGAGGCGACGAGGGACTTGAAGCTGACGGAGGAGCCCATCGAGACGCCGATGGCGCAGATGAACGCGCCAGTGCTCGAGGGCAAGAAGCTGGTGCTGGTGGCCATCCTGCGCGCGGGCCAGGGCATCCTGGATGGCATGCTGCAACTGGTGCCGAGCGCCCGCGTGGGCCACATCGGCCTGTACCGCGACCCGAAGACGCTCTCGGCGGTGGAGTACTACTACAAGGTGCCCAACCAGCTCGCGGACCGCGACGTCATCGTGTGCGATCCGATGCTCGCCACGGGCAACTCGGCGGTGGCGGCGCTCACCCGCATCAAGCGCAGCAAGCCGGGCAGTCTGCGCTTCATGTGTCTGCTGGCCTGTCCCGAGGGTCTGGCCAACCTGCGTGAGCACCATCCGGACGTGCACGTCATCACCGCGGCGGTGGACGAGAAGCTCAACGAGCACGGCTACATCGTGCCGGGCCTGGGCGACGCGGGCGACCGGCTCTTCGGCACCCGCTAGCCGCCGGGGCGGGCGGAGCCTGGCTCCCGCCCGCTCACTCCGCCGGGACTACTCCGCCGTGCTGGAGGAGGCCTCGGGCCTGGCGGCCTGCTCGCGCACGCGCAGCGAGCCCACCAGCGAGTCGATCCACCGGTGGCTGATGCCGTAGTTCTTGTCCGGGCAGGCGAAGTGGTGCGCCATGTGATGCGCCCGCAGGGCCTTGCCCCAGGCCGTCCACGGCTTCTTGTAGTGCACCGCCCAGTGCAGGTAGTCGTACGCGAGGTAGCCCGCGACGATGCCGAAGAAGTAGGGAATGGTGGCGTCCGGCCGGCCCACCAGCCACAACAGCCCGGCGATGACGATGGCCAGCGGGATGCTCGCGCCCAGCGGCATCACCAACCGCTGCGGGTCATCCGGGTACGTGTGGTGGTAGCCATGGATGATGGCGTGGAAGCGCCGGGTGAGCGGACCGTTGCCCTCCCAGTGGAAGAGGTGGCGGTGCAGCGTGTACTCCATGAAGCACCACGTGAGGTAGCCCAGGGGCGCGAACAGGACGACCTGTTTCACCTGGGTCGTCCCGCTCCACAGGGCCCAGGCCAGCAGGCCCGTGATGAGCGGGATGTAGAAGGCGAAGGGGGTGGCGGGATGGATCTTCGAGGCGGCTTCGAGGAAGTCGTTCTCGAACATCCGTGCGGAGGCGTGGCGCTCGTACTCGGTCTTCATGGGCGTACCAGCAGGGAGGATGGAAGGTCGGAGGCGGTCGGCCCCCGGCCAGGACACCGCCATCCTCCTTATAAGGCCCGGGGTCAAGAGGGCTCGTGACGAAAGGAGGGGGGGAGAAGCCTGGCCGGAAGGTGTCTCCCACCGAGCATCGGGCCACGGCATCCTGGTGTCCAGGAGGCAGGGATGACCGGACGCGGGGCGTGGCTCGTCGTGGACGTGGTGGGCGTGGCGGGGGTGGACACCCTCGGGGCGCTCCTTCCGGGGGCTCCAGGGGCCGCCCAGGCCCGGGCCTGGATGATCGCCGAGGTGAACGCCGCCGTGGAGGGCCTGTTGTCGGCGGGCTTCACGCGCGTGCGGGTGAGCGATGCTTCGTGCTCCGCCGCTCCCTTCACGGGCGGGGAGGCACTCCACCCCGGGGCCGAGCCGTGCTCCGGGGAGGACCCCCTGGCGCCCGTGTGGCTCGAGGACGTCCAGGGGGTGGCGTGTGTGGGCATGCACGCGGCGGCCGGGACGGGGGGCTTTGGCGCGCATACCGGGGGGCCGCTGTGCGTCTGGACGTGCGCGGGCCGGACGCTGTCCGAGGCGGAGCTCGTGCTGGCGCTGGCGGCGGAGGCGGGGGTGCCCGCCGTGTTCGTCTCGGGGGACGACGTGCTGCGGGCGGGGCTGGAGGGGCGGGTGGGCTATGTGTGCACCAAGACCGCCGTGTCCACCGAGCGGGCCGTGTCGCGCGCTCCCGAGGAGGTCCTCGAGGAGCTGCGGCGCGTGGCGGCCCGGCCCGGCCAGGACCAGGCGCCGCTTCCGGACGCTCCGCTCGTGCTCTGCTTCAAGAGCGCCCACCAGGCGACGCTCGCCGAGCGCACCGGCGCCCGCCGGCTGGATGCGTACCGCGTGGAGGTGTCGGGCCGTACCTTCCGGGAGCGCTATACCCACGCCCGGCGGGCCATGGCGGAAGCGGGCCGGGTGCTGCCCGGGGCGGGCTCGGGCTCCTTCGTCTTCACCCCGGAAGCGCTGGCCCTCCTGCGGCTGCCAGGACCTCCCGCGGTCCCGCCTCCGGCGCGGGCGCGGGAGGCGGAGCTCGCCCTGGATGCGTTCCTCGCGCTGACGGCGGGGGAGGACGACGCGTCCCGGGCGCTGCGCGCGCTGACGCTGCACATGCTGGAAGGTCACGCCCCGGGGGTCTTCGCGCGCTGGGGGCTGGGCGCCCGTGTGGAGGAGGCGGTGGAGGCACTCACGGGGGTGGCCCTGGAGTTTCCCGCCGGGCTGTCCCCGGATGTGGGCATGTCCCGGGTGGATGCCTGGTACGTGAGGGGCGAGCGCGGTTTGTCGACCGCTCCCCTGGCACCCGGGGCACTGCGTGACTACCTGCTGCACCTCGATGACGAGGGGTATGGGCTTCATGGGTGGCTGCTGGGTGAAATCGCCGCCACGCGGGGGGTGGACGTGCGCTGGTCCGTCCCCGAGCGGGCGTTTCGTGGGGTGTCGCGCCGGGCGGACCTCTACTGGCTCACCCACCTGTTCTTGTTGGACACGCGCTACCTGCGCTCCCCGCTGCGAGCCCCGGACGCCAGCGCGTGGACGGAGGAATTGCTGGCGGCCACGCCCGAGCTCATCGAGGGCATGGACCTGGACCTGGCGGCCGAAGTGGTCTTCTGCCTTCAGTGTGTGGGGGAGTCCGGAGGAGGCGCGCATGAGTCCCTCCTGGCGTTGCTCGCCGCGGAGCAGCGGCCCGATGGCGCCGTGGGTGATGCGCATTCCACCGCGGCGGCCCTGCTCGCGTTCGCTGGCGCGCTTGAACGCACCGTCTCCGTTCCCTGAGACGCCCTGTATGGCATTCGGATTCATCAGACAGGCGGCCGTGCCTGTCTGTTGAAGACCCGACGCGCCCTCTCGCGAACGTCTGGCGCTACACGGGCTGGATGTCAAACCTCGCACCGCAAAGGCTTTTCTTGAGTTCCGGTGGATGCAAGGAAGGCCGTACATCCGCATTCTGCGGTTACGGCCCCCTGGTGAGACCCAGATGGCCGTGAGCCGGAGGTTGCGCCATGGGGTTCACGTCTTTCAGGAGTTTTTGGAGCGGGATGGCCGGGCGTGGGGCTGCGTCACGGGGGGTGACGTGTCGATTGTCGTTGGTGCTGTCATTGATGATTGGTGTCGTGGCGTGTGGCGTGGAGCAACCGCCCGACGAGATGCAGGTCCTGGTGTCGGAGTCGCAAACGTTTCAGGAAGACAATGGGTTGTCGCTCAATGGGCTGTCGCTCAATGGGTTGTCGCTCAATGGGCTGTCGCTCAATGGGCTGTCGCTCAATGGCTTGAACAGCGAGGACTTCATTACCTGGTTCAACAGCGCCGATGGCGGCAACCTGGCGGGTCATGAAACGCTGATGAAGTACATGGTGCGCTGCGCGGTGCCCGAGGGAGAGGTCCGTGTCTTCGTCAATCCGACCACGGGCGTACGCTATGTCTGGGAAGGCGGCATGGGATTGGCTCCCCTCTGGTCGGGCGGCACTCCGGCGACCCTGGCGGAGCAGCAGGTCATCTCCGCGTGTCTGGCGGCCCACGTCAACAACCATGGGGTGCATGTCCCCATCTCCGTGCTGGGCAAGGACTCGATGGGGGGCATCGTCCCCTACTCGCGTGTGGAACTCATGACCTTCGCCCAGCGCGAGGCGTGCTTCTTCGGCAACGTCTTCGTCCCGGGTGGCACGCTCTTCGCCGGCAACCACATGGACGCGCTGTCGCCCGAACAGAGCACCCCTCGGCCATGCGGCCTGCTCGGCCTGGGGATGATGAGCAACCCGGCCTGCACCCAGATGCAGCGCATCGGTCAGTGCCTGGACCACTGCCGGTTGGAGCCCAATGGCTACTTCTACAGCGAGTGCACCTACAACGGCGTGACGTACAGGCCGCTCACCACCCGCATCCGCCCCTCGGACGTGAATGTCTGCGGCGATGGCGTGTGCCAGGTGGGTGAGAGCAAGGGCACGGGTTACACCGCCGACAGCTGCGGCATCGACTGCGGGAGCTGAGCCGCTGGGGAGAGAGGAAGGCGCGGCCCGGAGGGGAGGCCGCGCTTCCGGTTTCACGCGCTCTGGAGCTGGGGCTGCTTCTCGCGGCGCGTGGCGTGCATGGGCATGGTTCCGTGCGGCCGCAGGGTGACGTGGGCCTCCGCGGTGACGGGGGCTCCGGTGCCTCGCAGGCGGAAGCGCTGGGCCACCATGGCGAGGATGAACTGCGCCTCCATCATCGCGAAGTTGTTGCCGATGCACTGGCGCTGCCCGCCTCCGAAGGGCAGGTAGGCCCACCGCGGGCGCTGCTTGCTGTTCTCCGGCAGGAAGCGCGTGGGCTCGAAGCGCTCCGGGTCGGGCCAGAAGTCCGGGTGGCGGTGGGTGACGTAGGGCACCAGCAGCACCAGGTCCCCCTTGGGAATCCGGTAGCCGCTCACCACGTCCTCCTCCTCCGCCACGCGCGGAATGGCCCAGATGGGCGGATAGAGGCGCAGCGCCTCCTCGAACACGCAGCTCGTGTAGCGCAGCTTCGGCACGTCCTCGAGCGTGGGGATGCGCCCGTCGAGCACGCGGTCCACCTCCTCGTGCAGCAGCGCCTCCTGCTCCGGGTTCTTCTCCAGCAGGTGGAACGCCCACGCGAGCGAGGTGGCCGTCGTCTCGTGGCCCGCGAGCAGCAGCGTCATCACCTCGTCGCGCAACTGCACGTCGTCGAAGGTGTCTCCCGTGTCCGCGTCGCGCGCGGCCATCAGCATGCCGAGCAGATCCTGCGACTCGTCCGCGGGCCCCCTCGCCCGGCGCTGGGCGATGATGCCCTCGACGATGCGGTTGAGCGGCACCATGGCCCGCTGGAAGGCGAGGTTCTTCGCGGTGGGAATCCGGTAGAGCCACGGCTTGTAGGGCAGCGGGGAGATGATGCGCTCGTTGGTGACTTCCAGCGCCGTGGTGAAGGACTCACCCAGCTCCCGGGTGTGCTCGGCCACGTCCACGCCGAAGAGCGCGCGCACCACCACCAGCAAGGTGAGCCGCATCATCTCCGGGAAGACGGGCACGGGCTCACCCGCCCTCACCCGAGGCTCCCACTGCGCGAGCACCTCGGCGGCCGTCTCCGTCATCACGCCCGCGAGCCCCGCCAGGCGCTCGCGGTGGAAGGAGGGCTGGGCGAGCCGGCGCTGGCGCTTCCAGAAGTCGCCCTCGGCCGTCACCAGGCCGTTGCCCACCAGGGGGCGCGTCTTGTGGAAGATGGGGCCCTTGGTGTAGCGCGCCGGCGCGTCCGCGAGCACGTACTTGACGTGATCCGGGTGCGTGAGCTGCTCCACGTAGATGGGCCCCATGCGGAAGCGCACCACGTCTCCCAGGAGCGCACGGCCGCGCAGATAGAGGCCGAGCGGATCACTCTCGCGCTCGGGGAGGTGGCCCCAGAGCCAATGGCCTGGGGGCATGGGAGGCAGGGGTGCGGAGTTGTTCATGGGGGTCCACCACGGGGGTCGGGAGAGCTGCGGCCCACATTGTGGACGACGCGGCGTGCCATCGCCAGGGGCGCCCCGGGAGCACGGGCGTGAAGCGGCCCGTAGCACGAGCCACGGGCGTGGGAGCGCGGCCCGGACTCAGAGGGGCTGCAGGTAGCGCACCACCACGGTGGCGGCGTTCACGTTGAACGTGACGCTCATGTCCGGCGTGGTCACCGGGATGCTGGGCGTGCTGCCACTCTGCTCGGGGAAGATGATCTGCTTGCCGTCGAAGGTGAGCAGCTTGCCCGGCACCGTCAGCTCATGGCCCGTGATGTTGAAGTAGATGGCGCCCACGTCCACGAAGCCGCCCGGCAGGAGGATCGCCGACGCGGGGATGTAGTAGGGGATGGCCGGCACGGTCACGCCCGAGACATCCACGCAGCGGTAGCGCGTGAGGTCCACCTGCGGAATGGTGAGGCTGAAGCTGGGGATTTCCTCGTTGATCTCCGGGAGGGAGAACAGCGGCGTGCCCTCGGTGCCCAGGTCCAGGCCGGGCAGGTTCAGCGAGTAGCCGAGGATGTTCTGCGCCGTCTCGTCCAGGTGCACGCGCACGGGCTCCGTCAGCGCCTGGCTGGCGGGGACGACGATGGGTACCGCGGGCGTGGTGACCGTGCCACCCGGCGTGTGGCCCAGCACGTACACGCACGTGGTGCCGGCCATCGCCATGCTCGGCAGGGCCATGCTGGTGAACGCCGCGCCAACGAGGAAACGCTTGAGGGAAGCGATCATGGTCTTTCTCCGGGTCGAGGGAAGAGCCGCTCTGGGCCGGGGAGGGAGTTCCCCGCCGCGCCATCGCGTCTTCATGGATTAATTGGGAAATCCCCCCAGGATTGGATCGCGCGGATTTAAAAAGTGTTTTCCGGGCGGTTTCCGCTCAGTGGACCTGGAGCCGCAGGGGCGGGGTCTTCACGGAGCCGAAGATGTCCGTGCGGGTGAGGGTGAAGTCGTAGCTGCTGCCCTTCGCGGCGGCGGTGGGCGTGCCGGAGAGCCGTCCCGTGGACGGGTCGAGCCCGATGCCCGGAGGGAGCACGCCGTTGGCGTCCACCTTCCAGGTGCCGGAGGTGCCGCTAAGGGAGGTGGCCTGCATGGAGTAGGCGTAGCTCACGCCCTCCTTCCCCGCGGGCACGGAGCGGGTGCGCATGCAGGTGTCCACCAGTGACGAGCAGGAAGTGGTGGTGAGTTGCAGCAGGAGGGTGGCCGTCTGGGCGGGCCTGGCGTCATCCGTCACCCGGACCTCGAAGGAGGTGCCCGCGGCGCTCGAGGTTCCCTGGACGTAGCCGTTGGCGGTCAGCACGAGGCCCGCGGGGAGCGAGTTGGGCTGGACGAGCTCGAAGCGGTAGGGCGGCCTGCCTCCCAGGGCCGACAACTGTTCCGTGTAGGGGTCGCCCTTGGGGAAGTCCGCGAGCACGCCCGGCCCGGCCAGGATCAGCGGCGCATGGATGCGCACGGAGAACGTGCGCTCGGTAGAGCGTGCTTCCTGGTCCACCAGCCCGAGGGTGAACTGGAACTCGCCCGGCGTCGTCGGCTTGCCGGACAGGCTGCCCCGTGCCTCATCGAGTCGCAGGCCGGGTGGTGGCTCGCCACGGAGCGAGAAGGTGTAGGGCGGCGTGCCGCCCCGGGCCCGGAACTGGAAGGGGTAGTCTACCCCCTCCACGCCATCGCCCAGGGTCTCCTCCTCGAGCAGGAGGGGGTCGACTCCCGCGTCGCCCTGCTGCGCCGGGGGAGGTGTGCCTCCGTCGTCTCCCGCCGGTACGTCGGGAAGGCACGGTCCCCGCGCGCCGCAGTCCGGCAGGCAGATGCGCTCGGGGGGGAGGCACGAGAAGCCCGCCGGACACCCCCCCTGGTCATCGCAGGAGGGAAAGCGCGAGAGGTCCGGCACGAAGACGCACGCGGACATGGAGAAGAGCAACGGGAGGAGCAACGGGAGGCGCGACGTCGGTCCTGGCACCCACCGGCTCATGGCCACTCCCAGAGGAAGAGGACGGTTCCCCCCGCCCCGAGCAACGCGCCCGCGCCCAGCAGCACGTTGGCCGTGGTGGCCCGCGAGCGGCCCTCCCGCAGCCGCGCGGCGAAGCACTCGCGGAACGCCTGGCCCTCGCCCCCACAGTCCGCGCCGCCGGTGGACAGGGTCTTCTGGCTCTGGCTCGCGGCGAGCCCGAAGCCCACACCCACCGCGAGCGCCACGCCTCCCGCGGTCACCAGCACCGTGGGCAGCACCCGCGCCGGACGCTCGTCCACGCGGCGTCCCGTCCGCGCCGCCCACAGGCTTCCGAGGGCCTCGCGGGCCCGGGCCTCGTCCGGGCCGGACACCGCTTCCGCCGGGGAGAGCTCCAGGGTGGCGTGGGACTCCAGGCCCTCGCGGTCCACCAGGGTGAGCGCCACGCTGCGCGTTCCGCCCACTCCGAGCGCCACGCCGCGCACGAGCCGCTGCGCGCCGAGCGCCAGCACCTGCGCCCCCCGGCACGCCGCGTCCGAGCAGCCGGCGAGCCGGCCTCCCCGTGCCCGCATCCGCGCCACCGTGTCCGCCCGCGACTCCAGGCACGCGCCGGGAAGCGCCTCCACCGTGCGGCGCACGAGGTCCTCCGCCCGCCGGGCCTCGGCCGTCGACAGCGCCACCGGCTGGAAGGGCACCAGCACCACGCGCTCGCCCCGGCAGGGCGTCTGGGCCAGCGTGAGCGCCAGCGCCAGGGCCACGAGGCTCATGGGGTGAGGTCCGCCTGCTGCTCGGGGGCCACGGGAGACTCTCCGAGGCTGGCCATGTACCCCTCGTAGAAGTGGGGCCCGAAGGGCACGGAGAAGAGCTTGTCCCGGAAGGTGTCCTCCAGGGCACCGCGTGCCGCGAAGGACTGCTCGCGCCAGGTGAGGCTCCTCGCGTCCACCACCGCGCCCGCGCGAGCGAGCTGGAAGGGGGCCTCGCGTCCCGGGGCGCGCAGGAAGTAGCCCCGGCCGGGGGGCAGCCCCAGCACGAGCGAGCGCTCGCGCTCCTTGTTCAGCTCCGCCACGCGGATGCCCCGCGCGTCCTCCACCCACACCCGGCCCTCCAGTCCTGGCGCCAGGAGGAGGAAGCCCAGGCCCGTGCGGTGGCTCAGGTCCACCAGCGGCGCGGCCCGGTCGAGCGCGGGCGGTTGGATGGACACCTCCAGCCGGCCGCGCACGTCGTCCACGCCCTGGTTGGCCGCGGCGATGAAGGCCTGCAACTCCGAGTACTCCACCCGTCCGTCCGCGTTGACGTCCGCGGCGCCCGCGAGCGCCGACAACACCTGGTGGCTGAAGACGCCCGAGCGGATGGCGCTCCACTCGTGGCTCTCCTGCTCGCGCGAGGTGGACAGCACGGCGCCCACATGCGGGTAGCGCGCCAGCTCGCGCGTGGCCAGCCGCTCGCGCACCGCTTCCATGCGGGCGGGGGCCATGGGCAGGGCGCCGCGCGAGTGGACGAAGAAGTACGAGTCACACGCGTCCACGATGAGGTGGACGAGCGACGCCTGGCTCGGCGCGAGCACCTGGTTGTAGAGGTCCGTGCGGGTGAAGGCCCCATCCAGCAGGCTCACCGCGCCCTCGCCGGCGGCGCCCCGCTGACCGTGGCCCGTGAAGATGAAGTAGAGCACCGGGATGTCGCCCCGCGCCTTGTCCTCGGCCATGAGGGCATTGAGCCGTCCGAGGGCCTGCTGGAGCGAGGCGCGGGTGGGCGGTGCCGTGCGGGCGGCGAGTCCCGGGCGCAACGCCTGGGTCTCGGCGTCCAGGACGCTCAGCAGCACCGTCTCCTTCGCGCGCGGGGAGAGCAGCTCGTAGTAGCGCGCCCCGTCGTCGTCGGCGTAGCGCAGCGGGGCCTGTCGGGGCTCGGTCCCGATGTTGTTGGCGAGGATGAGCGCGTAGATGACGCGCTCGGGCGCGGCACTCGCGGCGGTTCCCACCAGAAGCGTCGCCCACCCCATCACCAGAGCGCATCGGAGCAATCGCATGCGCCGGGAGTGTCCCTGGGAGGTAGGGGGCGGGGCAAGGGACCTCGTGTCATGGAGACAAACCGATGTGAGCTGGCGAGCGGGCAGGCGTTTTTCTCGCGGGGGGAAGGATCCAATCCGGGTGTCCACGCGCAACAGGAAGCGAGTGACAGGGGTGACGTGGGAGGCCGGGCACGGTAAGTCGCCGAGGGATGGAGTGGGACACACGGACGTTGCAGGCCTTTCGGGACGGGGATCCGGAGACGATGGGACGGGTGTACCGGGCCCACGCGGAGGCGTTGGCGCGAGTGCTGCGGGGGATGGTCTGGCGGACGCGAGGCCAGGGTGGGGCCTGGGAGGTGGAGAACACGGTGCTGGAGACCTTCGCCCGGGCCTTCGAGCCGAGGACGCGCGGGGCCTATGACGGGGTGCGCCCCTATGGGCACTTCCTCGTGGGGATCGCGCGCAACGTGCTGCTGGAGCAGTCGCGGCGGCGCGAGGTGGCGGTGGGGTTGGAGCCCTTCGAGCAGGTGGGCGAGGTGCCGGAGGAGGACGAGGGGACGGCGCGGGCCTGGGAGGACCGGGAGGTGGAGGAACTGCTCGCGCGCTTCAAGACGGAGCTGTCGGCGGAGGAGCGCCAGCTCTTCGAGCTGCGCTTCGGCGAGGAGGGGGTTGCCCAGGAGGGCGCGGCCGAGCGTCTGGGCCTGACGCGCATCCAGGTGCGGCGCCGGGAGTTGGGGTTGAAGACGCGGCTGCTCGAGTTCCTGCAGGCGCGTGGCTACCTGGAGGGGTTGGAGGTGAAGGGGTGGAGTTTCCTCAAGCGGCGGGACCAGTGATGACGACGTGTGGAGACCGACAGGCGGAGCAGGCGCTGCGGGCGCTCTTCGAGGAGACGCTGGACGCGGAGGGCTTCGCCCGGCTGCGCGCGCACGTGGCCGGGTGTGGCGAGTGCCGTGAGGCCTATGAGCGGCTGGCGCGCGTGGAGTCGGCGCTGGAGCAACGCGCGCTGCCCGCCCACCGGCAGGCCCTGTTGGAGCGGGAGTTGTTCGCGCGGTTGTCCGGGGCGCCCCAGCCCGTCCGGGCGCCCGTGCCCGCGCGTCGGCGCTTCTCGCTGCCTTCGTTCTGGGTGCCGTCGCTGGCGGGCCTGGCGCTGGCCTCGGTGGCGGTGGTGCTGGTGGTGCCCCGCCTGCGCGCCGCTCCGGACTCCGAATGGAGCGCGCGTGGAAGCGCGGTGCCGAGCGCCTGGGGCGTCCGGGCCTTCTGCGTGGGGCCGGAGGGCGACGTGCGCGAGGAGGCGCGCTCCGGCGAGACGCTGGCGTGTGGAGAGGGGAGCGCGGTGCAGTTCAGCTACACGGCGCCCGAGGCGGCGCTGCTCACGGTGGAGACGCTCTCCGCCTCGGGCGAGCCCCTGCGCTTCTTCCCGGCGGAGGGCAGCGCGAAGGAGGTCTCCGCGGGGGTGGATGTGCCGCTGCCCTACAGCACCCCGGTCCAGGGCGGCTGGCTGTCCGGACCCCTGGAGGTGCGCGCGAGCTTCTCGGATGCGCGGGGCCGGGTCCTGTCCCAGACGCGCCTCACGCTCGTGCCTCGTTAGGGCTCAGGAGATCTCGACGACGGCCTCTCCGGGGAAGGGTAGCTCGTCGCAGTTGTCGTCCGGCCGTGCATCCGCGCGGCCCAGCACGAGGAAGTCCGTCACGGTGTCCAGGGCGATGGCCGGGTGATGCCAGGTGCCCGGCGCGTAGTTCACTCCCTGCTGTCCGTTGGTGACGAACACCCGCAGGGTCGCGGGGTCTGGGGCCGCATGACCATGAGCCACCACGACGAGGAAGGGCCGACCTCCGATGGGGAGGAAGAGCTGGGAGGACATGGGGTGGCGTTCCAGCCGGGTGCAGCGCAAGGGCAGTCGCGCGGGTTGGACGCGGAAGAGGCTCAGCAGCGCGCGTCCGCCATTGCTGTCGAGCGCGAGGGCCGCCACATCATCGAAGCGCCACGCCGTGCCATGGTTGATGAGGCGTCCGCCCTGCTCGGGCACTTCCACCACCTCGCCGAATCCCGCGAAGGCCGCCGCCGTCAATGCTTCCCGCTTCGGTCGGATCATCACGCCGACAGTGCATGAGCCCCACCCGGAGCGCAAGCCGGAGGGCCGCGAGAGGGTGTGGTTGATTCGTCTCGGGTGATGCTCCCCAATGGGGGGTGTTCATGCGGAGACTCATCCATTCACTCTCTACCGGCGGGCTTTCCGTCACGAGGCCGTGCATGGCGCCGGTGTGGTGGGCCCTGGCGGTGGTGTTGCTGGTGGGGTGTGCCACGGGGGCGCCGCCCGGCGGACTGAGGAGTGGCTGGGGGATGGGCGGTTCGGGGGGACTCTCCCTGCAGAGGGGAGGAGCGGGGGAGGTGCTCGCGTGTGGAGGCGTGCCCATGCCCGCGGGCTGGCCCGACGTGGCCGCCGGCGATGCGGAGGCGCTGTTGGCTCCGTTGCTGAAGTGTCCCACGCCCGGAGACTACGTGGCGTTGCAGCAGCGGGTGGACATGCCCCGGCTGGTGGAGGCGTTGGATGACTGGAGTGCCATGCGGCTGGCGGCCCTGGGCCCCGTGCGCGCGGACGCCGTGGGAGTCCTCAACGCCAAACGCGTCTCCTTCCTGCTCGCCGCCGCCGAGAGGTATGGCCTCGAGCACGCCGAGGTATTCACCCTCTACGTGCTGCACACGGCGCACGATGACGAAGTGGACGGGGTGTTGCGGGGGTTGGCCCGAGACAAGCAATTGGGGAGGACGCTGGGGCACATGCCCGCGGTGCGGGAGGAGTTGGCGGGGCGAGGCATGCCGCTGTCGGCCTATGAGGAGCGGGGCGAGAAGGCGGGTGACGTGCTGCGGGGGCTGGGCCGAGCCGCGAGGGATGCGCTGGCCACGAGCATGGCGAGCGATGGCGTGCGCTACATGGAGATGGCCGAGCGGCGGGGGCAGTTGCCGGCGCCCTACCAGGACGCGCTGAATGAGGTGGAGAGGGAACTGGCATGGAGGCACTTCGCCCCGGGAAGCGTGGCGGTGGGGAGTTTCGACGCGGCGACGTTTGGAGTGCCGCTGGGATTCTTCTACCTGGTGGTGGGGACGGGCGAGGGACTGTCCTCGCTGACGCGAGGCGAGTACGAGCAGGCCACACGCGAGCTGGCGCCGGCGGCGCTGGTGGTGGGGTTGTACGCGGGAGGGCGGGGCGTGCGCGCCTTGGGGGAGGCCCGGGGGTTGGGGCGTCTGGAGGCACGTCTTTCGCTGCTGAGAGAGCTGGGGAGGCAGTGGGAGGAGCGGCTGGGGGTGGAGGGGGCGCGGGAGTTGCTGAGGGACATCCGGGCGCGGAGGGAAGCGGCGCACTTCGTGGCGATGGGAGGAGCGGACGCGGCGCTGGCGTTGCGAGAGGCGAGGGGGGATGTGGCGCGGGCACAGGTGTGGCTGTCCCAGGCGAAACCTCCGCGCGCTGGCGGCGGAACGGGGAGCGGCTCCGGGCACGTGGCCTCGGCAGTGGACGGCACGGGACGCCCCTCTCCGACGCGGGCCCTGGCCGTCGAGCGCACCGGGAGCATGGCCTCGCTGGTGGACGAGGCGGAGGGCCTCACCCGGGAGGTGGTGGAGGCTCGGCTGGCGTTGGTGGAACTCGACGCCGAGGGCCCGCGCCTGTCCAGGGACGTAGCGGTGTTGGAGCGGCAGCGGCCTTCACTGGAGGCTCCGCCGCCCGGAGCGGAAGGCAACCCGCTCTGGAGCGAGTACGTCACCTACCGAGAGAAGCGCCTCGGGGAACTCAAGCAGGGCAAGGCCGTCGAAGGGCCTCTGCGTTGGGAGGGCTATGAGCGGATGCGGAGGGGGTTCGCCCAGGGGCTGGCCTTCGAGAGCCTCATGGTGGACAGGCTGCGTGCGGACGCGGCCCTGCCCCGAGCCGAGCGCCGATTCCTCGGGGACTTCGAGCGGCCGCGCATCGAGAGATGGGTGGGCGTGTGGAAGCACGAGAGCGGCCTGCGCTTCGCGGATGTGCTCGTCATCGAAGAGGGTCCGAGTGCTGGACGGTCGCCTCGCGTCGAGACGTTCAGCTTCAAGAGCCGCGACATGAAGGGATTGAGTGGAAGCTCCCTGCGAGCGCAGATAGTGGCGGACGCGAAGGAGGCCCTGGGTTATTACGGTGAGACGTTGGACATCCGTCGGCCCTCCCTCCAATCCCTTCTGCGCGGGGGTAGCAAGGTGCCGGTTCAAAGGGTCCGCCTCATCTACGAGCGCAGTCATCTCGATCCCACGAATACAGCCAAATTGTATAGAGCCATGAGCGAGGCCCAGGAGCAGATTCCCGGGGTCGAGGTGTCGTTCCAATGAAGAGACTGAAGTTTCACGACGTGAAGGAGGAGGACTACCTCCGACTTGATTTCAAAGGTGCTTTGGGCTCATGGGCTTCGCCGGGGAGCGAACTGGAGCCTTTTCTCCAAGCGCTCGAGGAGTACGCAGGCGAGTGGATGCCAGACGTCGTTGAAGGCAAGCGGCGACGTAAATACAACCGCGCCGCCATCTGGAAGGCATTAGAGGAGGCACGTGACGGGGACTTCGTAACAATTGGCCTCTATCGTACGAAATGGCCCGCGCTGGACATGACGCTCCGGCTCCGTTTGCCGCCGCAGAGCCCCGAATTGTTCTGCACGATCGATGTAAAACCGCTTTCCCTCTTCAATGAGGAGGAACGCTGTCGGCCATTCGTGGAGATGGTGCGTGTCTGGGCCTCTCGTTACCCGGTGTCCCATGCTCTAGCCCATAGTTCTGATGACGGAGAAGTCGCGGGCGCTCCTCTCTTTGGCCGGGATATGCAGACGTCTATTCGAGATGGATTCGACAAAATCTACGAGGTGTCCTGGCTCAACGTCTTCGGTCCGAAGCTGGTGGAGTCCGTGGGTCGCGAGCGCATGCTGTCCACGCCCGCCTGGTGGGTGGAGGAGTTGCCCAATGGCTCCATCTTCCTCGTGACGCGGCCCACGCCAGCGGACTTCGCCAGCGACGAGGCCCGCCTCGCCCAGGCCCGTGCCCATGTCCACCTCCGGCCGGACCTGGACTTCGACACCGTGCTGCGCGGCCTGCGCGAGCGCAGCGCCCTGCTCGCTCCCGTGGAGCCCCGCTTCCCTCCGGACGTGGAACCGTTCCTCTCGCGCGTGGTGGAGCGCATCTCCAGTCACGTGCGCTCGCGCAAAATCGCCGAGTTCAACGCCTGGCGTCCGCCCGAGCCGGACGAGTGGCGTCCCGCCGACTCCGCCCTGCCGCCAGACGTGGAGGATGTGGAGCGAGCGCGCGCGCATTATCGCTACCTCGCCGAGCACCTGGTGGCGCTGCTGCACACGAAGGTACCCTCCGTCTTCGACACGACGCCCGAGTCCCTCTCGGACGTGGACTACGAGTTCTGGCATCAGGAATTCCCACGAGTCTTCGAGCGGGAGAAGCTCGACACGCTCGCGGTGCCCGCCATAGGCGCGTACCTGGGCGAGGTGCTGGTGCGCCACCTGGGGGGACAGTGGATACCGCGCCAGAAGCTCGAGGAGGCGCAGGTGCGCGTGGGAGACCGGGTCTGGCTCCCGTTCGTCCGAGCCTGGCGCTACATGCGCACCTGCCAGTCGCTGCTGGACTTCTCCCTCACCCAGCTCTACCGCGTCGCCGAGCGGCACCGCGCCGCCGGGTGACATCTCGCGTAATGCTTCTTCTCATGTGGAGACGCACCCATTCGCTCGCTCCCGGCGGGCTTTCCGTCACGAGGCCGTGCATGGCGCCGGTGTGGTGGGCCCTGGCGGTGGTGTTGCTGGTGGGGTGCGCCACGGGGGAGCCGTCCGGCGGACTGAGGAGTGGGTGGGGGATGTCCGCGGGGATGGGAGGCTCGGGCGGATTCTCCCTGCAGAGGGGAGGAGCGGGGGAGGTGCTCGCGTGTGGAGGCGTGCCCATGCCCGCGGGCTGGCCCGACGTGGCCGCCGGCGATGCGGAGGCGCTGTTGGCTCCGTTGCTGAAGTGTCCCACGCCCGGAGACTACGTGGCGTTGCAGCAGCGGGTGGACATGCCCCGGCTGGTGGAGGCGTTGGATGACTGGAGTGCCATGCGGCTGGCGGCCCTGGGCCCCGTGCGCGCGGACGCCGTGGGAGTCCTCAACGCCAAACGCGTCTCCTTCCTGCTCGCCGCCGCCGAGAGGTATGGCCTCGAGCACGCCGAGGTATTCACCCTCTACGTGCTGCACACGGCGCACGATGACGAAGTGGACGGGGTGTTGCGGGGGTTGGCCCGAGACAAGCAATTGGGGAGGACGCTGGGGCACATGCCCGCGGTGCGGGAGGAGTTGGCGGGGCGAGGCATGCCGCTGTCGGCCTATGAGGAGCGGGGCGAGAAGGCGGGTGACGTGCTGCGGGGGCTGGGCCGAGCCGCGAGGGATGTGCTGGCCACGAGCATGGCGAGCGATGGCGTGCGCTACATGGAGATGGCCGAGCGGCGGGGGCAGTTGCCGGCGCCCTACCAGGACGCGCTGAATGAGGTGGAGAGGGAACTGGCATGGAGGCACTTCGCCCCGGGAAGCGTGGCGGTGGGGAGTTTCGACGCGGCGACGTTTGGAGTGCCGCTGGGATTCTTCTACCTGGTGGTGGGCACGGGCGAGGGACTGTCCTCGCTGACGCGAGGCGAGTACGAGCAGGCCACACGCGAGCTGGCGCCGGCGGCGCTGGTGGTGGGGTTGTACGCGGGAGGGCGGGGCGTGCGCGCCTTGGGGGAGGCCCGGGGGTTGGGGCGTCTGGAGGCACGTCTTTCGCTGCTGAGAGAGCTGGGGAGGCAGTGGGAGGAGCGGCTGGGGGTGGAGGGGGCGCGGGAGTTGCTGAGGGACATCCGGGCGCGGAGGGAAGCGGCGCACTTCGTGGCGATGGGAGGAGCGGACGCGGCGCTGGCGTTGCGAGAGGCGAGGGGGGATGTGGCGCGGGCACAGGTGTGGCTGTCCCAGGCGAAACCTCCGCGCGCTGGCGGCGGAACGGGGAGCGGCTCCGGGCACGTGGCCTCGGCAGTGGACGGCACGGGACGCCCCTCTCCGACGCGGGCCCTGGCCGTCGAGCGCACCGGGAGCATGGCCTCGCTGGTGGACGAGGCGGAGGGCCTCACCCGGGAGGTGGTGGAGGCTCGGCTGGCGTTGGTGGAACTCGACGCCGAGGGCCCGCGCCTGTCCAGGGACGTAGCGGTGTTGGAGCGGCAGCGGCCTTCACTGGAGGCTCCGCCGCCCGGAGCGGAAGGCAACCCGCTCTGGAGCGAGTACGTCACCTACCGAGAGAAGCGCCTCGGGGAACTCAAGCAGGGCAAGGCCGTCGAAGGGCCTCTGCGTTGGGAGGGCTATGAGCGGATGCGGAGGGGGTTCGCCCAGGGGCTGGCCTTCGAGAGCCTCATGGTGGACAGGCTGCGTGCGGACGCGGCCCTGCCCCGAGCCGAGCGCCGATTCCTCGGGGACTTCGAGCGGCCGCGCATCGAGAGATGGGTGGGCGTGTGGAAGCACGAGAGCGGCCTGCGCTTCGCGGATGTGCTCGTCATCGAAGAGGGTCCGAGTGCTGGACGGTCGCCTCGCGTCGAGACGTTCAGCTTCAAGAGCCGCAGCATGAAGGGATTGAAAGCAGGTGCCCTGCGAGCGCAGATAGTGGCGGACGCAAAGGCGGCCCTGGGTTATTACGGTGAGACGTTGGACATCCGTCGGCCTTCCCTCCGGTCCCTTCTGCGCGAGGGCAGCAAGGTTACAGTCCGAAGGGTTCGCCTCATCTACGAGGGCGGTGAGTTCAACCCTATGAAGATTGAAGACTTGGATGATGCCTTGAGACGGGGAAAGGTTCTGGGGGTGGAGGTGTCTTTTCAATGAAGATACTGGAGTTTTACGGTGTGAAAGAGGAGGACTACCTTCGACTCAAGTTCGAAGGCACCTTTGGCTCGCGATCCTCATTGGAGAGCGAACTGGAGCCTTTTCTCCAAGGGCTCGAGAAATACGCAGGCGGATGGATGCCGGACGTCGTTCAAGGCAAGCGACGGCGCAAATACAACCGCGCCGCCATCTGGAAGGGATTGGATGAGGCACGCGACGGGGATAGCACCGCCGTTGGGTTCTACCGTACGAAATGGCCCGTGTTGGACATGGACCTATGGCTCTGGCTTCCGCCACGGATTCCAGAGCTGCACATCATCATCAAGGTGAAACCGCTCTCCTTCTTCTCTGTGGAGGAACACTGTCGGCCGTTCGTGGAGATGGTTCGCGCCTGGGCCTCTCGTTACCCGGTGTCCTATGCAGTGGCCCGTAGTTCTGATGACGGAGAAGTCGCGGGCGCTCCTCGCTTTGGCCGGGATATGCAGACATCCATCCGAGACGGGTTCGACAAGATCTACGAGGTGTCCTGGCTCAACGTCTTCGGCCCGAAGTTGGTGGAGTCCGTGGGCCGCGAGCGCATGCTGTCCACGCCGGCCTGGCGGGTGGAGGAGTTGCCCAATGGCTCCATCTTCCTCGTGACGCGGCCCACGCCAGCGGACTTCGCCAGCGACGAGGCCCGCCTCGCCCAGGCCCGTGCCCATGTCCACCTCCGGCCGGACCTGGACTTCGACACCGTGCTGCGCGGCCTGCGCGAGCGCAGCGCCCTGCTCGCCCCCGTGGAGCCCCGCTTCCCTCCGGACGTGGAGCCGTTCCTCTCGCGCGTGGTGGAGCGCATCTCCAGTCACGTGCGCTCGCGCAAAATCGCCGAGTTCAACGCCTGGCGTCCGCCCGAGCCGGACGAGTGGCGTCCCGCCGACTCCGCCTTGCCGCCAGACGTGGAGGAGGTGGAGCGAGCGCGTGCGCATTACCGCTACCTCGCCGAGCACCTGGTGGCGCTGCTGCACACGAAGGTACCCTCCGTCTTCGACACGACGCCCGAGTCCCTCTCGGACGTGGACTACGAGTTCTGGCATCAGGAATTCCCACGAGTCTTCGAGCGGGAGAAGCTCGACACGCTCGCGGTGCCCGCCATAGGCGCGTACCTGGGCGAGGTGCTGGTGCGCCACCTGGGGGGACAGTGGATACCGCGCCAGAAGCTCGAGGAGGCGCAGGTGCGCGTGGGAGACCGGGTCTGGCTCCCGTTCGTCCGGGCCTGGCGCTACATGCGCACCTGCCAGTCGCTGCTGGACTTCTCCCTCACCCAGCTCTACCACGTCGCCGAGAAGCACCGCGCCGCCGGGTGACATCTCGCATGATGCTTCTTCTCATGTGGAGACGCCCCCATTCGCTCGCCCTCGGAGGGATTCACGTCATGAGGCCGTGCATGGCGCCGGTGTGGTGGGCCCTGGCGGTGGTGCTGCTCGTGGGGTGCGTCACGGGGGAGCCGTCCGGCGGACTGAGGAGTGGGTGGGGAATGGGAGGCTCGGGGGGACTCTCCCTCCAGAGGGGAGGAGCGGGGGAGGCGCTCGCATGTGGCGGCGTGCCCATGCCTGCGGGCTGGCCCGACGTGGCCGCCGGTGATGCGGAGGCGCTGTTGGCTCCGTTGCTGAAGTGTCCCACGCCCGGAGACTACGTGGCGTTGCAGCAGCGGGTGGACATGCCCCGGCTGGTGGAGGCGTTGGATGACTGGAGCGCCATGCGGCTGGCGGCCCTGGGGCCCGTGCGCGCGGACACCGTGGGAGTCCTCAACGCCAAACGCGTCTCCTTCCTGCTCGCCGCCGCCGAGAGGTATGGCCTCGAGCACGCCGAGGTATTCACCCTCTACGTGCTGCACACGGCGCACGATGACGAAGTGGATGGGGTGTTGCGGGGGTTGGCCCGAGACAAGCAGTTGGGGAGGACGCTGGGGCACATGCCCGCGGTGCGGGAGGAGTTGGCGGGGCGAGGCATGCCGCTGTCGGCCTATGAGGAGCGGGGCGAGAAGGCGGGTGACGTGCTGCGGGGGCTGGGCCGAGCCGCGAGGGATGCGCTGGCCACGAGCATGGCGAGCGATGGCGTGCGCTACATGGAGATGGCCGAGCGGCGGGGGCAGTTGCCGGCGCCCTACCAGGAAGCGCTGCACGAGGTGGAGAGGGAGCTGGCATGGAGGCACTTCGCCCCGGGAAGCGTGGCGGTGGGGAGTTTCGATGCGGCGACGTTTGGAGTGCCGCTGGGATTCTTCTACCTGGTGGTGGGCACGGGCGAGGGCCTGTCCTCGCTGACGCGGGGCGAGTACGAGCAGGCTACACGCGAGCTGGCACCGGCGGCGCTGGTGGTGGGCCTGTACGCGGGAGGGCGGGGCGTGCGCGCCCTGGCGGAGGCCCGAGGCGCGCGAGGGCTGGGAAGCCTGGAGGCGCGTCTTTCGCTGCTGAGAGAGCTGGGGCGGCAGTGGGAGGAGCGGCTGGGGGTGGAGGGAGCGCGGGAGTTGCTGAGGGACATTCGGGCGCGGAGGGAAGCGGCGCACTTCGTGGCGATGGGAGGAGCGGACGCGGCGCTGGCGTTGCGTGAGGCGCGGGGGGATGTGGCGCGGGCGCAGGTGTGGCTGTCCCAGGCGAAACCTCCGCGCTCGGGCGGAGGAACGGGGAGCGGCTCCGGGCACGTGGCCTCGGCAGTGGACGGCACGGGACGCCCTTCTCCGACGCGAGCCCTGGCCGCCGAGCGCACCGGGAGCATGGCTTCGTTGGTGGACGAGGCGGAGGGTCTCACCCGGGAGGTGGTGGAGGCCCGGCTGGCGTTGGTGGAACTCGACACCGCGGGCCCGCGCCTGTCCAGGGACGTAGCGGTGTTGGAGCGGCAGCGGCCTTCACTGGAGGCTCCGCCCCCTGGAGCGAAAGGCAACCCGCTCTGGAGCGAGTACGTCGCGTACCGCGAGAAGCGCCTCGGGGAACTCAAGCAGGGCAAGGCCGTCGAAGGGCCTTTGCGTTGGGAGGGCTATGAGCGGATGCGGAGGGGGTTCGCCCAGGGGCTGGCCTTCGAGAGCCTCATGGTGGACAAGCTGCGCGCCGACGCGGCCTTGCCCCGGGCCGAGCGCCGATTCCTCGGGGACTTCGAGCGGCCGCGCATCGAGAGATGGGTGGGCGTGTGGAAGCAGAGCAGCGGCCTGCGCTTCGCGGATGTACTCGTCATCGAGGAGGGTCCCAGTGCTGGACGGCCCCCTCGCGTGGAGACACTCAGCTTCAAGAGCCGCGACATGAAGAGGTGGGAAGGTAAGACCATGGAAGCGCAAATGAAGGCGGATGCGAGAGAAGCCCTGCGCTATTACGGTGAGACATTGGATATCCGTCGGCACTCCCTCCAGTCCCTTCTGCGCGGGGGTAGCAAGGTGCCGGTTCAAAGGGTCCGCCTCATCTATGAGGGCGGTGACCTCATTCCCATGAGTATTGACGACTTGAATGAGGCATTGATCGAGATCCAGGGGAAGGTTCCGGGAGTGGAGGTGTCGTTCCAATGAAGAGACTGAAGTTTTACGATGTGAAGGAGGAGGACTACCTTCGGCTCAATTTCAAAGGAGCTTTTGGCTCATGGGTCTCGTTGGAGAGCGAACTGGAGCCTTTTCTCCAATCGCTCGAGGAGTATGCAGGCGAGTGGATGCCGGACGTCGTTGAAGGCAAGCGGCAACGCAAATGCAACCGCGCCGCCATCTGGAAGGCATTGGAGGAGGAGCGTGACGGAGACTTCGCGACAATTGGCTTCTATCGTACGAAATGGCCCGCGCTGGACATGACGCTCCGGCTCCGGTTTCCGCCGCGGATTCCCGAACTGTCTTGCACGATCAAGGTGAAGCCTCTCTCCCTCTTCACTGAGGATGAGCGCTGCCAGTCATTCATGAAGATGGTGCGTGCCTGGGCCTCTCGTTATCTGGTGTCCCATGCTCTAGCCCATAGTTCTGATGACGGAGAAGTCGCGGGCGCTCCTCTCTTTGGTCGAGAGATGCAGACGTCCATTCGAGACGGATTCGACAAGATCTACGAGGTATCCTGGCTCAACGTCTTCGGCCCGAAGTTGGTGGAGTCCGTGGGTCGCGAGCGCATGCTGTCCACGCCGGCCTGGCGGGTGGAGGAGTTGCCCAATGGCTCCATCTTCCTCGTGACGCGGCCCACGCCAGCGGACTTCGCCAGCGACGAGGCCCGCCTCGCCCAGGCCCGTGCCCATGTCCACCTCCGGCCGGACCTGGACTTCGACACCGTGCTGCGCGGCCTGCGCGAGCGCAGCGCCCTGCTCGCTCCCGTGGAGCCCCGCTTCCCTCCGGACGTGGAGCCGTTCCTCTCGCGCGTGGTGGAGCGCATCTCCAGTCACGTGCGCTCGCGCAAAATCGCCGAGTTCAACGCCTGGCGTCCGCCCGAGCCGGACGAGTGGCGTCCCGCCGACTCCGCCTTGCCGCCAGACGTGGAGGAGGTGGAGCGAGCCCGTGCGCATTACCGCTACCTCGCCGAGCACCTGGTGGCGCTGCTGCACACGAAGGTGCCTTCCGTCTTCGACACGACGCCCGAGTCGCTCTCGGACGTGGACTACCAGTTCTGGCATCAGGAATTCCCACGAGTCTTCGAGCGGCAGAACATCGACACGCTCGCGGTGCCCGCCATAGGCGCGTACCTGGGCGAGGTGCTGGTGCGCCACCTGGGGGGACAGTGGATACCGCGCCAGAAGCTCGAGGAGGCGCAGGTGCGCGTGGGAGACCGGGTCTGGCTCCCGTTCGTCCGGGCCTGGCGCTACATGCGCACCTGCCAGTCGCTGCTGGACTTCTCCCTCACCCAGCTCTACCGCGTCGCCGAGCGGCACCGCGCCGCCGGGTGACATCTCTCATGGCGGCGGCATGCCCTGGTGTACATACAAGCCCCAGGCGAGCCGGTTTCCCCGGGAGGCGTGAGTGAGCACCTCGAAGCACCTGCTGTTCTTCGACGGCGTCTGCGTGCTGTGCAACCACACGGTCCACTTCATCCACGCGCGCGACCGCCAGGACGTCTTCCTCTTCGCCCAGCTCCAGGGAGCGCTCGCCCGGGAACTCCTCGCCCGCCATGGCAAGGACGCGGCCGCCCTGGATGGCGTGTACCTCCTGGCCGACCGGGGCTCCTCGAACGAACGGCTCCTCTGGAAATATGCCGCCGTGCGGTTCGTGTTGCGTCAACTCGGTGG
Organism: Cystobacter fuscus; assembly: GCF_002305875.1. Lineage (NCBI taxonomy): Bacteria > Pseudomonadati > Myxococcota > Myxococcia > Myxococcales > Archangiaceae > Cystobacter > Cystobacter fuscus. The sequence continues at coordinate 900,229 of NZ_CP022098.1, forward strand.
CGTGTGGAAGGGGCTGTCCGTGCTCATGGGCGTGCTCCCCGCGCGCGTGGGCGACTTCTTCTATGAGCTGGTAGCGCGCAACCGCTACCAGCTCGTCGGCAAGTACGAACAATGCGCGCTCCCTCCCCCGGAACTCCGGCGCAAATTCGTGGCCGACGGGGAGTAGGACGAGCGCCTGGCCGTCCGTCCGCAGAGCACCCGGCACTCACGGCGCAGGAACGAACCCACGGCTCCACGGGGTTGGGAACAAGCCCCACCTCTGACAGGAGCCGCCGTTGAATCCTCGGACCCGTTCCTCCGCTCGCCCACAGACCGGAAAGAAGAAGGTGCGCAAGGCCAGTCCCGCCGCGCGCCAGGCCCGGGCCCGTCCCCGTCGGAGCGCCTCCGCCCGGGCCCTGGACGACCTGCTCGATTCCCTGCGTGCCGTCACCGCCGGGGACTTCTCCGTGCGCCTCACCCCCGAGGCCCAGCCCCGCTCGATGGAGGAACTCGCCCACGCCTTCAATGCCCTGGTGGCCATGAACCAGCGCATGCAGGACGAGCTCGTCCGCGTGGAGCGCGTGGTGGGCCGCGAGGGCCAGATGGCCGAGCGCGCCTCGCTCGGCCACGTGAGTGGTGGCTGGGCCTCGAGCCTCGGCTCCATCAACTCGCTCATCGCGGACCTCGTGCAGCCCACCACCGAGGTGGCGAGGGTGCTCGACGCGGTGGCCCGGGGAGATCTCACGCAGAAGATGGCGCTGGACCTGCCGGGCCAGCCCGTGAAGGGCGAGTTCCTGCGCATCGGCACCACGGTGAACGCCATGGTGGATCAGCTCAGCTCCTTCGCCGCCGAGGTGACGCGCGTGGCGCGCGAGGTGGGCACCGAGGGCAAGCTGGGCGGACAGGCCCGCGTGCCCGGAGTCGCGGGCACGTGGAAGGACCTCACCGACAGCGTGAACCAGCTCGCCAACAACCTCACCGCCCAGGTGCGCAACATCGCCGAGGTGACCACGTCGGTGGCGCGGGGTGACCTCTCGCGGAAGATCACCGTGGACGCGCGCGGCGAGGTGCTCGAGCTCAAGAACACCGTCAACACCATGGTGGACCAGCTGCGCTCCTTCGCCGGCGAGGTGACGCGCGTCGCCAAGGAAGTGGGCACCGAGGGCAAGCTGGGCGGACAGGCCGACGTGCCCGGCGTGTCCGGCGTGTGGAAGGACCTCACGGACAACGTGAACCTGATGGCCACCAACCTCACCACCCAGGTGCGCGGTATCGTGAAGGTGGTGACGGCGGTGGCCAATGGCGACCTGTCCCAGCGCCTCGTGGTGGACGCCAAGGGCGAGGTGGCGGCGCTCGCCGACACGCTCAACAGCATGACGAAGACGCTGGGCATCTTCGCCGACCAGGTGACGAGCGTCGCCAAGACGGTGGGCGTGGAGGGCAAGCTGGGCGCCCAGGCCGACGTCCCGGGGGTCGCGGGCACGTGGAAGGACCTCACGGACAACGTGAACCTGCTGGCCAACAACCTCACCGCCCAGGTGCGCAACATCGCCGAGGTGAGCACCGCCGTCGCCCGGGGCGACCTGTCCAAGAAGATCACCGTGGACGCGCGCGGCGAGGTGCTCGAGCTCAAGAACACCATCAACACCATGGTGGAGCAGCTGCGCTCCTTCGCCGGCGAGGTGACGCGCGTGGCGCGCGAGGTGGGCACCGAGGGCAAGCTGGGCGGCCAGGCCGACGTGCCCGGCGTGTCCGGCACGTGGAAGGGCCTCACGGACAACGTGAACTTCATGGCCAGCAACCTCACCAGCCAGGTGCGCAACATCGCGCTGGTGACCACGGCGGTGGCCAATGGAGATCTCTCGCGGAAGATCACCGTGGACGTGAAGGGGGAGATCCTCGAGCTCAAGGACACCATCAACACGATGGTGGACCAGCTGCGCTCCTTCGCCGCCGAGGTGACGCGTGTCGCGAAGGAAGTGGGCACCGAGGGCAAGCTCGGGGGCCAGGCCGAGGTGCAGGGCGTGTCCGGCGTGTGGGAGGACCTGACGGACAGCGTGAACTCGATGGCGTCCAACCTGACCAACCAGGTGCGCAACATCGCCAAGGTGACCACCGCCGTGGCCATGGGCGACCTGAGCAAGAAGATCACCGTCGACGCCAAGGGGGAGATCCTCGAGCTCAAGGACACCATCAACACGATGGTGGATCAGCTCAACGCGTTCGCCTCGGAGGTGACACGCGTGGCGCGCGAGGTGGGCACCGAGGGCAAGCTGGGTGGACAGGCGCGGGTGCCCGGGGTCGCGGGCACGTGGAAGGATCTCACGGACAACGTGAACCTCATGGCGCGCAACCTCACCACCCAGGTGCGCGGCATCGTGCGCGTGGTGACGGCCGTGGCCAACGGAGACCTCACCCAGAAGCTGGTGGTGGACGCCAAGGGCGAGGTGGCGGCGCTCGCGGACACCATCAACAGCATGACGGACACGCTCGGCATCTTCGCCCAGCAGGTGTCCAGCGTGGCGCGCGAGGTGGGCATCGAGGGCAAGCTCGGCGGACAGGCCAAGGTGCCCGGGGCGCGCGGGGCGTGGCGGCAGCTCACCGACAACGTGAACCAGCTCGCCGGCAACCTGACGACCCAGGTGCGCGCCATCTCCGAGGTGGCCACCGCCGTGACCAAGGGCGACCTCACGCGCTCCATCTCGGTGGATGCCCAGGGCGAGGTGGCCGCCCTGAAGGACAACATCAACCAGATGATCGTCAACCTCAAGGAGACGACCCAGAAGAACACCGAGCAGGACTGGCTCAAGACGAACCTCGCCAAGTTCTCCGGCATGATGCAGGGCCAGAAGAACCTGGAGGCCGTCTCCCAGCTCATCATGTCCGAGCTCACGCCCCTGGTCTCCGCCCACCACGGCGCCTTCTTCCTCATGGACACCGAGGACGGCGTGCCCGTGGCCAAGCTCACCTCCAGCTACGCCTACCGCGAGCGCAAGACGGTGGCCAACCGCTTCCGGCTCGGCGAGAGCCTCGTGGGCCAGTGCGCCCTGGAGAAGAAGACGCTCCTGCTCACGCACGTGCCCGCCGACTACATCCGCATCACCTCGGGCCTGGGCGAGGCCTCGCCGCTCAACATCATCGTCCTGCCCGTGCTCTTCGAGGGCGCGGTGAAGGCCGTCATCGAGCTGGCCTCCTTCCACCCCTTCAGCACCATCCATCAGATCTTCCTGGACCAGCTCACCGAGAGCATCGGCGTGGTGCTCAACATGATCATCGCCAACATGCGCACCGAGGAGCTGCTGCGCCAATCGCAGAGCCTCGCCAACGAGCTGCAGAGCCAGTCGCGCGAGCTCACCCAGCAGCAGCAGGAGCTCAAGCGCTCCAACTCGGCACTGGAGGCGCAGGCGCTCGAGCTGGAGGAGAAGGCCAAGCTGCTCGTGCAGCAGAACATCAAGGTGGAGGAGAAGAACCGCGAGGTGGAGCAGGCGCGCTCCTCGCTCGAGGAGAAGGCCGAGCAGCTCTCGCTCATCTCCAAGTACAAGAGCGAGTTCCTCGCCAACATGAGCCACGAGCTGCGCACGCCGCTCAACAGCATGCTCGTGCTCGCCAAGCTGCTCGCGGACAACACCGAGGGTCTGCTCAACGCCAAGCAGGTGGAGTACGCCGAGACCATCTACTCCTCGGGGGGAGACCTGCTCTCGCTCATCAATGAAATCCTCGATCTGTCCAAGGTGGAGGCGGGCAAGATGCAGGTGGAGCCGCGGGACGCCGCGGTGGTGGAGCTGGTGGACTTCGCGCGCCGCACCTTCGGGCCCGTGGCCGAGCAGAAGGACCTGGGCTTCATCACCGAGGTGTACCCGGACGTGGCGGCCACCGTCTTCACGGACCCCAAGCGTTTGCAGCAGATCCTCAAGAACCTGCTGTCCAACGCCTTCAAGTTCACCAGCACGGGCCAGGTGACGCTGCGCATCCGCGGGGCGGACGCGGAGGACCGCTTCTCCGCGCCCGAGCTGGTGGACGCCGAGCAGGTGCTGGCCTTCTCCGTCATCGACACGGGCATTGGCATCCCCGAGGACAAGCAGAAGCTCATCTTCGAGGCCTTCCAGCAGGCCGATGGCACCACGAGCCGCAAGTACGGGGGCACGGGCCTGGGCCTGTCCATCAGCCGCGAGCTGGCGCGGCTGCTCGGCGGGGAGATCCGGGTGAAGAGCGCCCGGGGCGAGGGCAGCACCTTCACCCTCTACCTGCCGCGCAGCTACAACGGCCTCGAGCGGGGCGCGGAGGCGCCGGCCGAGGCGGACGTGGGCTACCTGCCCATGCTCCGCGAGCTGCTGCCCCGGGGCGAGGTGCACGACCTCCCGGCGTCGTCCGTCACCTGGGTGGACGACCGCAACGAAGTGGGCCCGGAGGATCGGGTGATGCTGGTGGCGGTGGCGGATGGGGACTTCGCCAGGGGCCTGGTGGACATCGCGCACCAGGAGGGCCTCAAGGCGTTGGTGGCCCCCCGCGGTGACGTGGCGCTGTCGCTGGCCCAGCGGCTCAAGCCCTCGGCGATCGTGCTGCAACTGGATCTGCCCATCCTCGATGGGTGGAGCGTGCTGGACCGGCTCAAGCGCGACCCGCGCACCCGGAGCATTCCCGTGCAGGTGGTGAGCGTGGATCGGCTGCGCGGCGGCTCGTGCGTCGGCTGCTTCGTCTACCTCGACCGGCCCTTCTCGCCCGAGGCGCTCCGGGGCGCCTTCAGCCACCTGGTGCTCCCGGCGGACGGAGGGCCCCGGAAGCTGGGGCTCGTGGATCCCCGCTCCGAGTTGAGCGAGTGTGTACGGCAGCTCTCCGCGAGCGGGGAGTCCCTGGACATGACGGTGCTGGAGCCGTCCGCCGTCGTGGAGGCGCTGGACCGGGGCGCGGTGAACGTGGTGGCGCTGGACCTGTCCTCTCCGGGCGGACGGGGGCTGAAGCTGCTCGTGGAGCTGGTGCGCCGGCCTGGCCGCCTGCCCCCCGTGCTGCTCTACAGTGGCGCGCAGCTTCCGCCGGACGATGAGCGGCGCTTGCGGCGCTCGGCGGAGTCCGTGCTGCTCGAATCCTTTGCCCGCTCTCCGGAGGGAATGCTCGCCGAGATGGGGCGGTTCATGCGCCGCGTGGGTGAACAGTCTCGAGCCATCGCCGATGCACGTGAAACCCGGCGCCGCCTGCTCGCGGACCGGGAGGTGCTGCTGGTGGACGACGACGCCCGCAACATCTTCGCCCTCACCAGCGTCCTGGAGAACCACGGCATGCGGGTGACGTTCGCCCAGGATGGGCGTGCCGCCATGGAGCTGCTGGAGAAGAACCCGGGACTGGATGTGGTCCTGCTGGACGTGATGATGCCGGAGATGGATGGCTACCAGGCGATGCGCGCCATCCGCGCCGACCCAAGGTGGGCGTCGCTGCCGGTCATCGCCATCACGGCCCGCGCCCTCAAGGACGACCGCGAGAAGTGCCTCGAAGCGGGAGCCTCTGACTATCTTTCGAAACCGGTCGATGTCGATCGGCTGCTGGAGCTGCTTTGCCGTTGGGTGTCACCTCGCGGGGGGAACTGATGATGGAAGCGACGACTTGGACGGGAGACGGCCGTATGACCGGCTCTCGGGAGGGGCGCGCGAGCCTTTCCCGGGCCCGCATCCTGGCCGTTGATGATCACTCGCCCAACCTGCTCGCCCTCGAGGCGACGCTGGGAGACCTGGGCGAGGTGGTGAAGGTGCAATCCGGAGAAGAGGCCCTCCTGCGCCTGTTGCGCGAGGACTTCGCCCTCATCCTGCTGGACGTGCAGATGCCCGGCATGGATGGATTCGAGACGGCCCGGCTCATCAAGGAGCGCGAGCGCTCGCGCTTCATCCCCATCGTCTTCCTCACCGCGCGCAGCCGCGACGCCTCGCACGTGTTCCGGGGCTACGCCCAGGGCGCGGTGGACTACGTCCTCAAGCCCTTCGCGCCGGAGATCCTCCGCTCGAAGGTGGCCGTCTTCGTGGAGCTGTTCCTCAAGGAGCAGCAGCTCAAGCGCCAGGAAGCGCTGCTGCGCCAGCGCGAGCGCGAGACCCTGGAGCGCGAGAGCGCATACCGCTACCGCCTGCTGGCCGATGCCATGCCCCTGTGCGTGTTCTTCGCGGACGCCGAGGGCCGGCTGCGCCAGGGCAACCGCGCGTGGTGCGAGTTGTCCGGTCTGTCCGCCAGCGAGGTGGAGGACTTATGGCGCTCGGAGGCCGTGCACTCCGAGGACCGCGAGGGCGCGCACGCGGCCTGGTGCCACTCGGTGCTCACCGGTGAGTCCTTCGAGGTGCAGTTCCGGATGCGCCGCCAGGAGGACGGTGGCTTCCGCTGGTTCCTGGGCCGGGCCGTGCCGGAGCGCAATGGCCAGGGGCTCATCACCGGGTGGATCATCACCGCCACGGACATCGACGACCCGAAGCGCGCGGGAGAGGCCCTGGCGCGGGCGAACGCGGCGAAGGATGCCTTCCTGGCGGCGGCCTCGCACGAGCTGCGCACTCCCCTGGCGGCGGCGAAGATGCAGGTGCAGCTCGCCGAGCGTAAATATGGCGAGGAGATGAGCGAGGGGCCGCGCCGGGCGCTCGCGGGGCTCAACCGGCAGGTGGACCGGATGACGAAGCTCGTGTCGGATCTGCTCGACGTGAGCCGGCTGCTCACCGGCCGTCTGTCGTTGGAGGAGGAGGAGTTCGACCTGGTGCCGCTCCTGCGCACCGCGTGCGAGCGCCTGCAGATGCTCACCTCCGAGCACTCGTTGCTCCTCGACGTCCCCGAGTGGTTGCCCATGTGGGGCGACCCGGGACGCATCGAGCAGGTGGTGACCAACCTCGTGTCCAACGCCGTGCGTTACTCGCCGCAAGGCGGCACGGTGCGGTTGCGCGCGTGGGTGGAAGGGGGGGAGCTGGCGCTGGGGGTGAGCGACGAGGGCGTCGGCATTCCCGCGGAGAAGCTGGCGTTCATCTTCGAGCGCTTCGGTCAGGCCCATGGCGCGCGCTATGGCGGGCTGGGGCTGGGGCTGACGATTTCGCAGGGCATCGTCGTGCAGCACGGCGGACGCATCTGGGCGGAGTCCTCGGGCATCGAGGGCGAGGGCAGCACCTTCCAGGTCCGCCTGCCCCTGCATTCCAGCGAGGCGGACCGCGAGCTCTCCTCCTGAACGGGTAGGATGGGCGCATGGCGAAGCGCACCCGCATCATCGAGGGAACCTGGAACTGCACCTCGTGCGACACCCGCGACATCCCCGCGCGGTTTCGCAAGTGCCCCACGTGCAACAACCCGCGTGAGGAGTCCGGCCGGGAATCCGAGTTCGATTTCGGAGAGGTGGACGCGGCCTCGGGCAGGCTCAAGCGCGAGGGCACGCGGGACGAGAAGGCCCTGTCCGCCGCCGGCGCGGGCACGGATTGGTTCTGCGACTACTGCCAGTCCTCCAACCGGGGGGACACGGCGGTGTGCCATCACTGCCGCGCCGAGCGCTCCAGTGGCTCGCGCGCCCTGTCGGAGGAGGAGCTGCGAGCCGCCGCGCCACCTCCCGCCGCGCGCAAGCGGTCCCTTCCCCGGTGGCTGCTCTACGCGGGCGTGGGCGTGTTCGTCTGCTTCGGTAGCTGCGTGGGGCTGGCGATCTGGGGCTCCATCACCCATGACTATCCGGGGCGCGTGATGTCCACCGAGTGGACCCACACCGTGCGGCGCCAGAGCTTCCAGCGGGTGAAGCTCGAGGGGTGGCGGGACGAGCTGCGCGCGGCCGCCGCCCGGATGCCCGTGAATGGGCAGGGCGAGGTGGCGGGGGTGGAGAACATCCGCGACTGCGTCAGCCGGCAGCGCGGCACCCGCCAGGTGGCCATCGGCACCCGGGAGGTGTGCTCGAACAAGACGCGCTCGGTGGCGTGCGGGACCGAGGAGAAGTGCACGACGAAGAAGCTCGGCAATGGCTACGCGCAGGAGACGTGTCACGACGTGACGAAGTACTGCGACGAGACATACCGCGACTGCCATGACGAGACGCAGTACCGCACCGAGCCCGTCTTCGCCCAGAAGTGCGCCTATGACACCTACCAATGGAAGCAGGTGGATGAGCGCAAGCTGTCCGGCCACGAGGATGCCCCGCGCTGGCCCGAACTCCAGGCCGGCTCCCTGGACAGGCTGGAGCGGGAGGCGAAGTACCGCGTCCAGGTCGAGTACACGGATGGCGCCACCAAGACCCACGTCCTCGAGCCGAAGACCGAGGCCGAGTTCCTCTCCTGGAAGAAGGGCACGCCCCTGTCGCTGAAGGTCAGCAACTCTGGCAAGGTCGAGCAGGTGACTCCGGGGGGCGGCAAGTCCCCGGATGGACGCGAGGAGACAGGCCGATGAGTGGTGAGTTCGAGCCCGGCGAGGCGTTCGCCCGGCGCATGGACGCGGAGGATCCGTTGCGCTCCTTCCGCGAGGAGTTCCTCTTTCCCGTCCATGGTGACGGGCACGAGCTGTACCTGCTGGGCAACTCCCTGGGCCTTCAGCCGCGCAAGGCGAGGGAGTACGTGCTGGCGGCCATGGAGGACTGGGCGCGGCTGGGCGTGGACGGCCACTTCAAGGGCTCGCCGCCGTGGATGGAGTTCCACGTCGGCCTGGGCGAGCAGATGGCGCGGGTGGTGGGCGCGCGGCCCGAGGAAGTGGTGGTGATGAACACCCTCACGGTGAACCTGCACCTGATGATGGTGTCCTTCTACCGGCCCACTCCCGAGCGCTCGAAGATCCTCATGGAGGCGAGCGCCTTTCCCTCGGACCAGTACGCGGTGGCCGCGCAGGTGCGCCACCACGGGTACGCGCCGGAGCGGACGGTGATTCCGCTCGCGCCCCGCCCGGGGGAGGAGACGCTGCGCCACGAGGACATCCTCGACACGCTGGAGCGGCACGGGAAGGAGATCGCCCTGGTGCTGCTGGGCAACGTGAACTACCTCACCGGCCAGGCCTTCGACATGGCGGCCATCACCCGCGCGGCGCACCGGCAGGGCTGCCGGGTGGGGTTCGATCTGGCGCACGCCGCGGGCAACCTGCGGCTGTCCCTGCACGAGGACGGGCCGGACTTCGCCGTGTGGTGCTCGTACAAGTACCTCAATGGGGGCCCGGGCGCGCTGGGCGGTGTCTTCATCCACGAGCGCCACCTGCGCGATGCGTCCCTGCACCGGCTGCCGGGCTGGTGGGGTAACGACAGGGGCACGCGCTTCCAGATGAAGCCGGACTTCGAGCCCGCGCCGGGCGCCGAGGGCTGGGTGCTGTCCAATCCGCCCATCATCCAGATGGCGGCCCTGCGCGCCTCGCTGGAGCTCTTCGATCGCGCGACGATGCCGGCCCTGCGCGCCAAGAGCGAGAAGCTCACGGGCTACCTGGAGTTCCTCATCGACCGGCTCCCGGAGGGCTTCGTGCGCAGCCTCACGTCCAGGGATCCGGGACAGCGCGGCGCCCACCTGTCGCTGCGCTTCACGAAGGATCCCCAGCGCATGCTGGAGACGCTGCGCGCGGAGGGCATCCACTGCGACTTCCGCTACCCGGACATCATCCGCGCCGCGCCCGTGCCCCTCTACAACAGCTTCCTGGACGTCCACCGCTTCGTGAGCGTGCTCGAGCGCTACGCGCGCGGCTGAGCCTCGCTTTTCACAGCAGGGACTGGATGGCCTCGACGATCTGGGGCCACTCGCGGGCCTTGGGGTTGATGACCTCGAAGTGTCCCGCCCCGGGCAGGCGCACCAGCCGCACCTTCTCCCCGAGCGAGGCGGCCCGCTGCTGGTAGCCCTCGCTGAGGCTCACCGGCACGGTGTCGTCCTCGGTGCCGTGGACGAGCACCTGCTGGACGCCCAGGGGCAGCAGCGCCGAGGGAGAGCCGAGCCGGTAGCGCTCGGGTACCTGGGTGGGGGTGCCCCCGAGGAAGGACTCGACGATGCCGTCGCCCAGGCGCAGGGTGAAGGCACGCTCCAGGTCCACCACGCCCGCGAGCGAGACGGCGCCCCGGGGCTTGAGCGGCTTGTCCGTGTGCAGGGGCTGTCCGGCCTGGAGCCGTCCCCGAGCCGCGAGCCAGAGCGCCAGGTGGCCTCCGGCGGAGTGTCCGATGATGACCACGCGCTGGAGATCCAGGGGGTGGCGTGTGGCGAGGGTGCGCAGGAAGTCGGTGCCGAGCGCCACGTCCTCGAAGGTACCCTTCCAGCCACCGTCCGGATGGCCCACGCGCCGGTACTCGAGGCTCCAGGTGGCCAGCCCCCGCCGGGTGAGGTCCGCGCACAGGTGTCCCACGTGCTCCAGGTCATAGCGCGCGCGCCAGAAGCCGCCGTGCACCACCACCACCACGGGGTGGGGGCCCTTGCCTGGGGGCAGTCGCAGGTCGCCGAACTGGTGGGTGATGCCGCCGTAGGAAATCCGCTGATCGGCGGGCGGCGCGGGGGTCTCCAGCATCCAGGTGGGGTTCATGAAGGGTGGAGCATGGGGGGGAGCCGGTGGGAGGAGCAAGGCCGGGACGGGGGGGGCGCGCCCGGGATGTCGGACGCTGATCGCGGCGGTGATCAAAACGGTTTTCTGGGCGCCGACGGGGCGGTAGGAACGGGCCGCACCCGGGGTCCTTCCGGGCCAGCCGTCGAAGGAGCTGCGATGACCGAGCGTCAATTGTGGGAGCGCTACCAGAAGCACCTGTGCGGGGTGGAGTCCGTGGGGCTGACGCTGGACGTGTCTCGGATGAACTTCACCGATGACTTCCTCGCGCGCATGCGCGGCCCGTTGGACAAGGCATTCGACGCGATGGAGGCCCTGGAGAAGGGCGCCATCGCCAACCCGGACGAGAAGCGCCGCGTGGGCCACTACTGGCTGCGCGCTCCCGAACTCGCGCCCGAGCCCGCGCTGACCAAGGACATCCAGGACACGGTGGCGGCGATCAACGCCTTCGCCGGGGACGTGCACGCGGGCCGGGTGAAGCCTCCGGGCGCCACGCGCTTCACCCGCGTGCTGCTGGTGGGCATTGGCGGCTCGGCGCTCGGACCGCAGCTCGTGGCGGACGCGCTCGGCTCGACCGCGGACAAGATGCAGGTGTTCTTCCTCGACAACACGGACCCGGACGGCATGGACCGCGTGTTCGCGCAGCTGGGCGATTCCCTGCGCGAGACGCTCGCCGTGGTCATCAGCAAGTCGGGCGGCACCAAGGAGACGCGCAACGGCATGGTGGAGGCCGAGCGCGCCTGGAAGCGTCAGGGCCTGGACTTCGGCGCGCACGCGGTGGCGGTGACGGGCGAGGGCAGCGAGCTGGATCGTGTCGCCAAACAGGGCAAGTGGCTGCGCACCTTCCCCATGTGGGACTGGGTGGGCGGGCGCACCTCGGTGCTGTCGGCGGTGGGCCTGCTGCCCGCGCGGCTGCAGGGGCTGGACACGGACGGAATGCTCGCGGGCGCGCGGGACATGGACGTGGCCACGCGCGTGCGTGACGGGGTGCGCAACCCCGCCGCGCTCCTGGCGCTCATGTGGTTCCACGCGGGTGGGGGCCGGGGCCAGAAGGACATGGTCATCCTGCCGTACAAGGACCGGCTCCTGCTCCTGTCCAAGTACCTCCAGCAGCTGGTGATGGAGTCGTTGGGCAAGGAGCTGGACGTGTCGGGCGCGGTGGTCAACCAGGGCATCGCCGTCTACGGCAACAAGGGCTCCACGGACCAGCACGCCTACGTGCAGCAGTTGCGCGAGGGGGTGAACAACTTCTTCGCCACCTTCGTGGAGGTGCTCAAGGACCGCGAGGGCGAGTCCATGCAGGTGGAGTCGGACATCACCAGCGGCGACTACCTGCTCGGCTTCCTGCTCGGCACGCGGCGGGCGCTCTTCGAGAAGGGCCGCGAGTCGATGACGATCACCGTGCAGGACGTGAGCGCGCGGACGCTGGGCGCCCTCGTCGCCCTGTACGAGCGCGCGGTGGGGCTCTACGCGACGTTGGTGAACATCAACGCCTACCACCAGCCCGGCGTGGAGGCCGGCAAGAAGGCCGCGGGTGTGGTGTTGGAGTTGCAGCGCAAGGTGCTGGCGCGGCTGCGCGCGGAGCCCGCCAAGGCCCAGACCGCCGAGGAGCTGGCGCGCGCGGTGGGGGCCGCGGACGAGGTGGAGACGGTGTTCAAGGTACTGGAGCACCTGGCGGCCAACGCGCCCGCGGGCGTGCGGCGTGAGCCGGGCTCCAGCCGCTTCGACGCCCGCTTCCGCGCGAGCTGAGCCTGCTCGTCCGTGGGGGAGGGGGACATACACGACCTCCCCCACCCGGAGATGTCCAGAGACTCCCGGGCTATTGGATGGTGCACATCCGCCGCGCTAATCTGTTCAATGCTCGTCGTACCCAGGGCTTCCAGGGTAATGCGAATAGCGAGAGAGAACAGGACAGGGCTGACAATGGTCTGGTCCCGGCGGAGGGGGTTCCCGTGAAGCGCGTGCTACTCGTGGAAGACAGCAACACCATCCGGCACATCCTCAAGGTGTACCTGATGCGCCTCAAATTGGACTTTCTCGAGGCGGAGAAGGCCGATCATGGCTTGCGGTTGTTGATCACCCAGCCGGTGGATCTGGTGATCGCGGACTTCAACCTGCCGGGCTCGATGGATGGGGTGGAGTTGGTGCGCCGGGTGCGCGCCAGCGAGTTCACTCGGGTGCGGCAGGTGCCCATCGTGCTGCTCACCGGAGGCAAGGCCCCGGACCTGGAGGCCAAGGCCCTGCAGGCGGGCGCCTCCGAGTTCGTGCGCAAGCCCATCTCCATCGACGCGCTGGCGGCCGTGGCGCGCCGGCACCTGGCGCTGAGCGAGGCGGACACGCTCGGGGTTTGAGCCCGGTGGGCCCGTCCCAGGTCGCCTGTCTGCCCTTCGGGGAAGGAGACAGGCATTGCCCCATGACGCGCCGCGCGTGACGGCACTTTCCTCGCCCCATGCTTACCTCTCCGGGCAGTTCGTGGAGGGGTCAGGATGGGTGGGCGAGCGTGGGCGCGGTGTGTTCGGGTGGGGTTGTTGTGTGTCGTGATGGCGGGCTGTGGGGCTCCGGTGGGACCGGAGTCTCCCTCTCTGAGTGGAGAGGATCCCGCCGCGTCTCCGGTGCCCTCCGCGCCGGTCTCGCCGCCCGGGGGGGAGACTCCGCCCACGGGTGGCGGACAGCCCCAGCCTCCGGCTCCGGATGCCGAGCCGCCTCCGCCCACTCCCACGGTGTGCGCGCCCACGGGCGCGGGGCCCTACTGGCTCCAGGAGGGTGAGCCGCTGACCGTCACGCTCCGGTGTGGCACGGGCCACACCGCGCCGGGGCTGCGCTTCACCGTGTCGCCATTGCCTCCCGGGGCCACGGTGGACGAGGTGGCGGGCCTGCTGCGCTGGACGCCCGCGAAGGGTCAGGCCGCGGTCTGGAACCTGAGCGTGACCGAGCGCAGCACGGGCGAGACGGGCGCGCTCAAGCTGGGCGTGGCGGTCCGGCTCGTGTCTCCCAGGGCTGTCCAGACGCTGGATCCGGTCACGTATACCGAGGAGTACGGCCTGCCCGTCTTCCACCTGAGCTTCGAGGGCGAGCTCACGGCGGGCGGCTACCGGCCCGTGCAAGTGGTCTACCGGGGGCACCGCTACACCATGGAGGTCAAATACCGGGGCGCGACTTCCAGTGTCTTCCCCAAGCGCAACTACACCTTCAAGTTCTCGAAGGACGACCTGTTCTCCGAGCCGGAGCTCGCCGGAGGCACCTTCACCGGCCGCCAGAAGCTGGTGCTCATCACGTCCTTCAATGACAACTCATACATGCGGCCGCGGCTCGCCTTCGACCTGTGGAACCGCATGTCGCCGGAGCACATCCAGATCAAGACCTTCAGCGCCATCCTCTATGTGAACGGCCGCTTCCATGGCGTGTTCACCGTGGCGGACCACGTGGACGACGACCTGATGGAGCGCCACGGGTTGTCGAAGGACGGCGACCTGTTCAAGTCGGAGGAGGCGGACGCCAACTTCTCGCGTGTGACCAAGAGCGGCGTCGCCAAGACGGAGCTCCAGGCGGGCCTCGTGAAGAAGGAGGGCAAGCCGAAGGATGGCTGGGTGGGCGCCTACGACACGGTCAACGCCCTCACCGCCTTCATGGCCGACGCGGACGCGGAGACCTTCGTCGCCCGGCGTGGCGAGTGGCTCCACCCGCTCGATTACGAGGACTGGTGGATCTTCAATACCGCCATCCTCGGCACGGACTCGAGCGCGAAGAACGCCTACCACTACTTCGATCCGGTGAGCCGGGCGCCCTGGCGCTTCATCCCGTGGGATCTCGACGCGAGCTTCGGACAGCTCTGGGACACGCGCCGCATCGATGCCGGGGCCCTGCCCGACTTCACCGGCGACAACCGCATCTTCGCCCTGATGCTGGCCGATCCGCGGGTGGCCACGCCCCTGCGCGAGCGCTACCGCTCCCTGCTGCATGGCCCGTTGAGCAAACAGCGGGTGCTCGCGCTCATCGACGGGTACGCGCGGGAGTTGAGCATCCCCGCCGCGCGGGACGAGGCGCGCTGGCGCGAGCAGTACCTCACCTTCACGCGTTGGGCCGATCGCACCGACTTCACCACCCACGCGGAGGAGGTGGCCTACCTGCGCCAGTGGGTGGAGGAGCGGTGGGAGCTGCTGGAGCGCCAGCTGCCGTAGGGCTCAGGAGCCCTGCTCGATGAGCTCCACCCGGTAGCCATCCGGGTCCTCGACGAAGGCGATGACGGTGGTGCCGTGCTTCATGGGGCCCGGCTCGCGCACCACCTTGCCGCCGGCCTGGCGGATGGCGTCGCACGTGGCGCGGATGTCCTGCACGCCCAGGGCGATGTGGCCGTAGGCGTTGCCCAGCTCGTACTTCGAGGTGTCCCAGTTGTGGGTCAGCTCCAGCGCGGGGTGGGTGTCCTCGGGGCCGTAGCCCACGAAGGCCAGGGTGAACTTGCCGTCCGGGTAGTCCTTGCGTCGCAGCAACTTCATCCCCAGGACGCGGGTGTAGAAATCGAGCGACTTCTCGAGGTCGCCCACGCGCAGCATCGTATGGAGGATTCGCATGCCTCCTAGATAACCCGGGAGACGCGGCTCCACGCCTGCAATCGGCGCTGCAACGCGAGCAGCGTCCACAGGTCGGACGCATTGTCTGGCTCCAGGCTCGCCAGGGCCCGCTCCAGGTGGGGAAGCGCCTCCGTCTCTCCCCACTCCGACAGCCGGCGCAGCGCGGACAGGGACGTGCCCACGTCCAGCGCGGCCAGCAGCGTGTCCACCACGCGCGGACTGCGCTCGCGGCACAGCCGGTCCACCGCCTCGTGGCGATCCTCGAAGGTGGCGGTGGCGTCGCCCAACACCGTGGCGAGCGCCTGGAAGGTCTCCGTGGGCAGCAGGGGAGTTCGCGGCTCAGGGGGCCAGTATTCGAGCGTGATGCCGGTGGGCCCGGCCCTGCTGCTCTCCCGGCGCACGCCATCCCCGTCCAGCAGCTCCAGCAGCCTCCCGGGTGAGGGCGTTCCCGCGTGCAACACCCGCCGGGCCCGTTCGTTGAGCATGTCCGACTGGCCGAGCAGGTGGATGCGCAGCACGTCGACCTGTGCATCGGCGCAGGACTCCTTGTCCACCCGCTTCCACTTCACGAAGACCTCGCCGAGTCCTCGGCCCTCCACGTACCAGCGGTACTCCAGCCACACGGCGCTCTGCCGCCCGTCGAACCGGGAGTCCCCGGGCTCGTTCATCCGAGCGGCGCCTTCCTCCACACCCTGGAAGGAAGCATCCAGCAGGGCTTGTACATCCTCGAGTCGCATGGGGGGCGCTGGCCGGCAGTCTGTCACCCGGTAGGCGCGTGTCTCAAGCTTCCTCATGAACGCCTCCGACGGGTGATGCCCATTCCAATGAGTGCTCGCGACGAACCCGGACAGGTTGGAGGGCGCGGTCCAGAGACGCCCCGCCTCGTGAGGTCCACTCGGTGGGCCAGGGGGTTGCGAGGGGGTGGGACTCCTCGGCTAGCGTGAGGGCGTGTTCGTTCCAGTGCTTCTCGTCGTGTCCCTGGTGGGGGCCGCTCCCGCCGAACGTGTGGACCTCGTCTTCGGTGGCGACATCATCCCGCATGATGGCGTGAAGCAGGCCGCGGCCGCGCACGCGCTGCGCCAGCCGGGAGACGCCGCTCGCGCCGAGTCGCTCAACCACGAGGGCTGGGACTTCGTCCTCGAGCCCATCGCCCGGGAGCTGGGTGCCGCGGATCTCGCGGTGGTGAATCTGGAGACGCCCATCAGCGGCAATCCCCGCGCGCCCACCGCTCCCCTCATCTTCGACGCGCCGCCCCAGCTCGCGCACGCGCTCGTCACCGCGGGCGTGGACGTGGTGTCGATCGCCAACAACCATGCCTTCGATCAGCGCCGCGCGGGCATTCCCGCGACCTGGTCGCACCTGGACGCGGCGGGTCTGATGCACGTGGGCTCGGCTCCTTCCGAGGCCATGGCGTGGGAGCCCCTGGTGCTCGAGCGCAAGGGGATGCGCGTGGGTCTGCTGTCGATCACCCGCTGGCTCAATGGGGCGAGCAACCCGGAGGACCCGGACCGCTCCCCACACGTCGCCCACGTGCCCTACCGCGCGAAGAACCAGCGGGGTTTGACGCCCGAGGCGGCCGCGGCCCTGGTGGGCGCCGCCGCCCGGCGCTGTGACGCGCTCATCGTCATGATCCACTGGGGCACGGAGTACTCCCACAGCCCCAAGCCCGAGGACCGTCAACTGGCCCAGAGCCTGCTGGAGGCCGGAGCGCTCGCCGTCGTCGGCCACCATCCCCATGTGCTGCAACCCATCGAGTCCTACCGCACCCGCGCGGGACGCGACACGGTGGTGGCCTTCTCCCTGGGCAACCTCATCGCGAACCAGGATGGGTACTACGTCCATGGGGCGGGCGCGGAGGCGCGGGGCCGCAAGCGAGACTCCATGTTGTTCCGGCTGTCGCTGTCGCGTCCCCATCCGGGGGCGCCCGTGGAACTGGCGGGCACGTCCGTGCTGCCGGTGTGGATCGACACCAACTACGTGGTGGCGCTGCGCGAGCGCCAGGGACAGCATCGCATCCAGCCCGTGCTCCTCGACGAGGAGCTGAAGACCCTGAGCGACCGACTCCTGGCGTTCTCCGCCAGCGGTCCGCCGCGCAAGGTCCGCGAGGAGCGCCGGGAACTCGAGCGCCGGCTCGACCTGGCCCGGCGCCGGCGCGCGCTCATCCTCCGCATGACCCTGCCCCCGTCCGGGGGCGAGGGGTCCGTGTCGCCCGCTGCCTCCGTGAGGGGCGCGAACTAGCTACCGGGTCGAGGAGCTCGAGCCGCTCTTGTACATGCTGTCCGGGTTGACCTGATCCTGGTTCTGGCCGACGTCGGTGCCGCTCACGTCGTCCGAGCCACTCGTGCCCGAGCCGAGGTCGGAGCCGGTACTGCCCGTGCCCGAGCCGCCCGTGCCCGGGTCGGAGCCGGAGCCGCCCGTGCCCGAGTCACGGGTGTCCAGGTCGGAGCCGGAGCCCCCCGTTCCCAGGCTGCCCGAGCCCGTGCCGGTGCCACTCGTGCCCGAGCCACCCGTACCCGGATCGAGCGTCGTGTTGCGCTCCGCGTCCGGGGTGACCGTGCTGCCACTCGTTCCGGTGTTGGGCTCCTGCGTGCCGGGGTTCAGCGTGGTGTTGCCACTTCCCTGGGAGGGATCGAGCACGTCGTCCTGCGAGGGCAGGTTGCCCGTGGCTCCGGAACCGCCCGTGCCCTGGCCCTGGGGGTCGACGATGTCGGGGGGCAGGATGTTCTGATCATTCGTCGTGGAGCCGCCCGTGCCCGGCTGGGTCGTGCTGCTTCCTTGCCGGGTGCCTTGCGCTCCGGACTGCGCCTGAGCCCCCGCCTGGCCGGCGCTCAGAAGCATGGCTCCCGCGAGCATTCCCACCAGGGCGAACCGCTTGGTGTTCTTTCCAGTCATGGTCGTGTCTCCGTGAGGTGTTGTCTGTGCGACTCGCGGAAACGTGGGGACGCTGTTCGAAGGTGCACGCGAGGTCCGCTCTCCCGCCCGCTCTCCTGCCCTTCCTGGCATCCCCTCGGGGTGACGCCCCTGGTCAGAAGTGGGGGGCACGACCTGGGGGCTCGGAGGGGTGTTCCTCGGAGGAGAAGAGATGCAGCAAGTCCCTATGCGCGGGTTGGCCTCTCGGGTAATGTCCTCCAACGTCTCTTTGTACGTCAGGCACCATGGCATCGAAACGCATTCCGCCCCCTTCTTCGCAGCAGCGCATGGACGACAAGCTGGCCCTGGCCCTGGGGGCGGCGGCGCGAGCCGCCCGGCTGCGCGCGGGGCTCACCCAGGCGGAGGCGGCCGCCAAGGTGGGGCTCGCGCCGGGCGTCTACGGCCGCATCGAGCGCGGCGGCATGATGCCCAGCGTCCCGACGCTCAGACGCTTGAGCATCGCCTTGAAGATTCCCTCCGACACGCTCTTGAGCTTGAGCCACTCGGAGGTGACGGCCTGGGTGGACTCGCTGCCCTCGCGTGAGGAGCGCTCCCCGGATCTGCGGCGGCTCGCGCGCTCGCTGCGCAACCTCACCCCGTCCCAGCTCAAGGTGCTCAACGTCATCGCCACCGCGCTCACGCGCTGAGGGCCTTCCCTCCAGGGCGGGTTGTCCAACCTGACGGGGAAGGTGGCCACTCGGGCCGGTGCGCCCGCCACTCCTTCACCCCCACGCCCTGGGCCTCCAGCCAGCGCCACGCGCTGGCGTTGGACGAGGCTACCTGTCTGGCTTTGTCGCTCGCCAGCGGCCTCCGGCGCGCCTGGGGACGGCATAAATGACAACGGGCCCCGGACAGGGAATGCCTCCCCACCTGGGACCCATCTCCTCTCATATGCCAATTCTCGATTCTCAGGATGTGAGGAATTGATTTCCCAATCATCCTCACTCCGTCGGCATTGGAATTATCCAATACAGCCATCAGTGCATGGGCGAATGGGTATCCTCGAGGTCGAGCTTCTCGTGGCCACCCGGGCGGTAGGTTTCGCCGGTGAGGACGCTCTTCACGAAGCCCACCAGTTGCACCATGCGCTTGTTGGGGGTGTCCCAGTACTCGGCCTTATTCACCTTGACGCACAAGAGGGCGATGTCCGGGTCATCCACGCCCTTGGGGAACCAGGCCTTGAGGGTGGGATTCCACAGCTGGTGGATCTTCTGCTTGTCGCGCACGAGGCGTGCCAGACCGCTCACCGACACATAGCGGTCCCGGCTGGAGTCCGCGTAGGAGAGGTTGACGTGGTGGTCACCTTGCACCTCGTCCACCTTCGGGGCGGAGTCATGGGTGAAGAACCACAGTTCCCCATCGAAGTCCGTGTTCTGCGTCCACATGGGCCGGCTGCGGATGCTTCCGTCCGCCTCCACCGTCGTCATCATCGTGACCTTGATGCCCTGGATGAGCTCGGCCAGCTGCGCCACCGCGTCCTTCTTCTCGGTTTTCTTCGTGGTCATTCCTGCCTCCCGAGAACTCACATTAAGCAGGGGGCCCCTGACCGGCAGTGGAGGCACGGGCCGCTCGTCGTCCCCTCGCTCGCCCTGCGGGGGGTTCGGAGTCGAAAGTGTTGCGTGGACGGCAACACCTCGCGCGCGAGTACGTGTTTCGTGGAAGACAACACATAGACGAGAATTCTGGTGCGCGGGCGCCGCGCAACGGACCGCGAGCGGAGTGCGCTTCATCCGTGAGTGCGCTTCGTCTGCTCACGCCACGCGGAGGGTTGGTGGCTTCTTTGCTTACCGTATGGCCAGGATTTTCTTGATGACATGCCTGTGCAGTCGCGCGTCATCCATGTACTCTGCGGCGCGGTTTTCATCGCGGCGATGGCCGCTGTTTCGGTACCGGGGGCGGAATGGCTGGCATCTTTGGCATGGACGGTTTGTCCACATTACAGGTGCAGGAAGAACTCGAGCGCGGAGGACGCTTCGTCGTGTTCGAGTACTGTGTGTCCTTCTTCCTGACGACCCGGCGGCGCTCGTCGGACGTGTACTTCGTCCGCGCGGGGCAGGGCACGTTCGGGTTGAGTCTGGGCTACACGCTGTTGTCGCTGCTGCTCGGCTGGTGGGGCCTGCCCTGGGGGTTCATCTACACGCCGCGCTGCCTCGCCACCAACCTGCAGGGGGGCAAGGACGTGACGGACCTGGTGCTGCCCTCGTTGTTGGCTCCCCGGTACGATCCCGCGCTCGAGTACTGAACGCGCGTCAGCCGCGCGGGGCGCGTCCAGCACCCGCGCGGCGGCTCATCGCGGGGCCTCCTCGAGGTGCTGGCCGAGCCGTGCCTCCACCCGGCGCGCCAGGTGCGCGAAGGGCAGGCCGAGCAGCAGGTAGAGCAGGGCGACCACGAGCCCCAGGCCCAGATGATCCCTCGTGGCGTTGGCCAGGTTGAGATAGGTGCGCGTGAGCTCGGTGAGCGTCACCACGGACACGAGCGAGCTGTCCTTGAGCAGCGCGATGAAGTCGTTCGTCATGGGGGGCAGCGAGATGCGCAGGGCCTGGGGGAAGACCACGTAGCGCAGCGTCTGCCAGCGGGACATGCCGAGCACGTGCGCCGCCTCGTACTGGCCCGCGGGCACACTGGAGAGTCCCGCCCGGTAGTTCTCCGCCTCGGCCGCCGCGTAGTTGAGCCCCAGCGTGAGCACGCCCGCGGTGAAGGGCGCGAGCCGCACGCCCAGTTGGGGCAGCCCGAAGTACACCAGCGAGAGCTGCACGAGCAGGGGCGTGCCACGCACCCCCTCGATGAAGACGAGGGCGAGCGCGCGCAGGGGCCAGGGTCCGAAGACGCGCGCCACCGCGAGCCCCAGGCCCACCGCCATCGCCACCGCCATGGCCATCAGCGACACGGCCAGCGTCATCAGCGCCCCACGCAGGAAGAGCGCGAGCGCGGCCGGGTAGCGCTCGCGCACGCGCTCCCAGAAGGGCGGCAGCTTGCCCACCGCGGCGCGCCACGCCGTGTAGCGCTCGGGCACGTCGCGCGGGGTGGGGTCCGGGTCTCCCAGCAGCGCCGCCGTCTCGGCGTTCCACAGCCCCCAGCGCTCGTAGAGGGCGCGCAGGGTGCCCTCACGCGCCAGCTCCTCGAGCGCCGTGTCGAGCGCGTCACGCAGCGCTTCCTCTCCCAGGCGCACCGCCGCCGCGTAGCGCACCTCGCCGAAGCCGCCCGGCACCACGTCCAGCTCCGGCTCGACGGCGCCGTAGTATTGGGTGATGGGCTCATCGAGCAGCACGCCGTCCGTGCGCCCCAGCAGCAAGTCCCGGTACACGTCGTCCTGGCCCCCCTCGTAGGTCTTCACCTGGGCGCCCTCGCGCACGAGGATGCGCTCGGCCAGACTGCCCGGCAGCGTGCCCACCACGCGCCCCTCCAGCTCGGCGAGCGAGTGCGGCGCGCGGGGGTCTCCCCGACGCACGGTGAGCCGCTCGGCGGCGACGTAATACGGGCGGGTGAGCAGACACACGCGCTTCTTCTCCTCCGTCGCCTCGAGGCCGTTGAGCGCCACGTCGAAGTCCCCGCGCGCGAGCAGCTCCAGCAGGCTGTCCCAGGGCCCGAGCACCAGGCGCGCCCGCACGCCCAGCTTCGCGGCGAGGGCCTCGGCCAGGTCCACCTCGAAGCCGATGAGGTGGTTGGGATCCCTCGGGTCCGCGAAGACGTAGGGGGCACCGCCCTGCGCGTCCGCGCCCCAGAGCAGCTCTCCGCGGGCCTTCACGGCCTCGAGCCCCCGCGGCGTGGCGAGGGCGGCGTCCGGCCAGGCGAGCACGGGCAGGCAGGCGAGGAGGAGGTAGAGGCACGCGGCTCGGGTCAGGGGTAGTCCTCCCAGGAGACGAGCCCCGGAGTCTAACCGCGCCGGGCGCCACGCGAGGTGCCACCCGAAACGGGAACGTGCTAGGCAGCCGCGCCCGGACGCGGGAGGTCCGCGCCCGGGGTGGGTTGGGCCGCACGGGGCCCGAGGAGATGGCGATGCTGAACACGGCGATGAACGAGTGGGCCCTCAAGGCGATCCAACTGGAGACGGCGCTGATGGCGCTGGACGAGGTGGGACTGCCCGCGAACATGAAGGCACAGCGGGAGAAGGCCGAGCAGGCGATGCGCGAGCTGGTGCGCGCGTGGACGGCGCAGAAGCCCAAGCCGGACGAGCGCAAGTGGAAGCAGGAGCCCGCGAAGGAGGGCGGCCAGCCCCAGGACGAGGAGCTCGTCGACGTGGTGGAGAACCTGAAGGAGGACGGCGTGGAGTGGACCGTGCACCGCGCCACCAGTGACAAGGGGGACACCGTGGAGACGGTCGTCGCGGACGGCCGGGCGTGGATGGCGGCGGGCGGCGAGTACTACATGGGCCAGTGGGACGAGGAGCGCGGGGAACTGGAGGTGGGCCGGGACGACGAGGAGGGCGAGCTGGGCACGGGCCTCGTCTTCACGCTCCGGGGCGAGCTCGTGTTCGAGTCCCAGCTCGAGGACTGACGCTTCCGCCCGGTGCCTGGCTCGCCGCTCGCCGGGCCACCGGGCGCGGACACCGGGGGGTGGTGTTCCCGGTGGACGTCCCTAGATTTCAGATGCGTGCCCGGCATGGACGAGCAGGGTGTGCCGGTCGATGGTTGGGAACGGTGGTCAGGCGGGCGGGGGTGAGCCCGTGTTGGACACGCTCTTTCTTTACTTCAGAACGCGCTTCCATCCACACGCGTGCCCGGTGATGCCCCGAGCGAGGACAGGGCCGTGTGGAACACGAAGCTCCCGGTGCTCGTCGCATCGGGGTTGCGGTTGATCGACACGCCATCCCTCGAGGCCTGGGTCCCGCTGTAGGTGTACGTGTCGACGGTCACCGCGCTCGAGGCGGTGGAGGTCATCAGCGTCACCGTATCGCCCCCATTGTTGAGGCTGAGGGTGCCCGTGGAGGCGGCCACCGCGTTGGGGGTGCCCGGGGGGATTCCGCTGGCGCCGCTGAACACCGCGATGGCCTTGCCCGCGCCGAGCACCGTGTTGGCGGGGAAGACGTGCCGCGCGGCGGTGGCATCCAGGATCACCCAGCCGCTGATGTCCACGGAGGTGCTTTCCGTGTTCACCAACTCCACGAACTCGCCGCTGGTGGCCGAGCCGGGCTCATTGGCGAGGATCTCGTTGAAGATGACACGCGGGGGGGGCTCGGTGATGGAGAAGGGACCGGTGCTCACGTCGGAGCTCTTCCCGTCCACGTCCCGGATGCGCACGCGTGCCCACGTCGTGGGCGAGTCGGGCACCTTCCAGGCGTGGCTTCCCGTGCTGGCGTCCAGGCCGGTGGCGATGCTCGTCCAGGTGACGCCATTGTCGGCGGTGAAGTCCAGGTTCACGCGGGTGTAGCCGAGGGCGATCCAGGTGAGGGTGTGGGTGGAGCCGCGGACCCAGCGCTCGCCTCCGTCGGGGCTGGTGAGGGTGACGCGGGGCACGGGGGTGCGCAGCGTGATGGACGCGGGCATGCTCGAGTTGCCCGCGGCATCGAAGGCCAGGACCTGGTAGGAGTACGTGTTGCGCGGAGCGAGGCCCAGGTCCACGAAGCCGGGGGTGGTCGTCGTGCCGGCCAGCCGGTAGCCGGTGACTCCTTCCACGCTCCGGTACACCCGGTAGCCCACCACCCCCACGTTGTCCAGGGAGGGAATCCAGCTCAGCTCGATGGAATCGGGAACGGCACTGCCCGCCAGGGACCTGGGTGAGGTGGGGCGCTCGGTGTCCGGCCCCGGCGGCTGCGTGCCGCGGGAGGTGTACGAGACGCTTCGCGTGCCCTGCTCCACCACGAAGGTGGCGCCATCCAGCGAGCGCAGCTGGATGTGGCCGAGCTCCAGGTTGGTGGCGGGATCCTCCGTCTGCCAGATGTCCGAGTGGTGCGCCGTCAGCCGATCCAGGCACTCGCGCGTGGGATGGCCATAGGTGTTGTCCCGGCCCACGGAGATGAAGGACACCAGGGGCACGGTCTTGTCCAGGAACGCGTTGCCGGACGAGTAGCGCGAGCCGTGGTGATGCACCTTGTACAGCTCGAGCTCTCCCACCTGCTGGAGCAGGGTGGACTCGATGTCATCGGGGGTGGCGGTGAGATCGCCGCCCACCAGCGCGTCGAAGTCGCCGTAGGTCACCTTCACCACCACGGACTTCGCGTTCTCGTCATCGGTGGGGACGCCATTGCCATTGCTCGCCAGCACCTTGAGCGTCACCTCTCCGCAGAGCGAGAAGGTGTCTCCCTGGTGCGCCGTGTTGCGGCGGCCCGCGAAGTGGGTGTCGTAGTCCCTGAAGGTGTTCGAGTCGTACGCGCCGCCATGGTCGTACACGGCGGTGATGGGGACGGCGTCGGTGCCCACGTCCACCTCGTCGATGCCGCCCATGTGATCGGCGTGCATGTGCGAGACGAAGGCCATGTCGATGCGCGTCACCCCCAGTTGCTTCAGGTAGGCCTTGATGGTCCCTCCCGAGCCGGTGGGGCCTCCGTCGAACAGCACCGCGCAGCCTCCCGGTGTGACGAGCACCGCCGAATCCCCCTGACCGATGTCCAGGGTGGTGAACCGTAACTGCTGTGCCCCGGCGAGCAGCGGACACAGCAGGGAGAGCAGCAGCGAGAGACGGAAAGGAAGACGCGGAGGAGTGCGCATGGGCTCGCCTGGAGGAGGACCGCCCCTTCTGGGTACCCCGAACCGGAACGGCGCTTCAAGTCATGCCCCGTCGATCTCACTGTCCGTCACAGCCCCTTCGCGCGAACGTCACGGGGATTCGTCATCCGGAGCCGGCACCTGGGGCGACTGTTCCTCCATCCCGAAGGGGGCTCTCTCGTCCGGATTCAGCTCGTACTCCTGCGCGGCGGCGCGATCGTCCTGTTGACTCGCCCACGTGGTGTGCCCGCCCGCGAAGCCTTCCAGGGGACGCGGCCCATGCCGCGTTTCCACTTCCAGATCCTTGGCCTCCTGCTCCCGCAGACGGCGCCGCTCCTGTTCCCGCTCCCGCTGGTGCAGCTTCTCCATTGGGTCGTTCACCATGTGGTGCCTCCTGGTGTCCAAGTTGCGGATGACTCCGCGAATTCGTCAGCCAACGGCCCACGGTCCGGGGATCACGGCGTGCCTGGCTGCCTGGTGGCGGGGCGAGACCCTGGACGTGCCTTGGAAGCTCTGGAAGGCGCGTGCATCATGACTCGCTTCCTTCTCCGCCTCTCGTGGCTGGTGCTGGGCCTGTCGCTCGCCCTGCCATTTCCAGGTCAGCGATCGGCTTCGGCGCTCATGTCCGACCGGGACTTCCAGGGGGCGCGAGTCGGGCGGCCTTGAGCAGCGCTTCCACCATGGGCACGCTGTTGGCCTGTCCCTTGCCGGCGATGTCGTAGGCGGTGCCGTGGTCCGGCGACGTGCGCGGCACGGGCAGGCCGAGCGTCACGTTCACCGTGCGCTCGAAGTCCAGGGCCTTGGCGGGGATGAGGCCCTGGTCGTGGTACATGGCGAGCACCACGTCATAGGGAAAGTGCTCCACGTGGGCGAAGAGCCCATCCGCCGCCAGGGGGCCGTGCACGTCCAGGCGCTGCCGGCGCGCGAGCTTGATGGCGGGGGTGATGACGTCCACCTCCTCGCGTCCCAGCAGGCCCCCTTCTCCCGCGTGGGGGTTGAAGCTCAGCACGCCGATGCGCGGCGCGTGGCCCACCACGGGCGCGAGGCTCGTGGACAACAGCCGCAGCTGCGCCACCAGCCGCTCCACCGTCAGCAGCCGGGGCACGTCCGCCAGGGGCACGTGGTTGGTCGCCAGCGCCACGCGCACGCGCGGACCGTCCATGAGCATGAGCACCTCGCGGCCGAACGCCTCCGCCAGCACCTCCGTGTGGCCCATGAAGGGGATGCCCGCCCGGGAGATGCCTTCCTTGGACACCGGCGCCGTGCACAGCGCGTCCACCCGTCCCGCGCGCGCCGCCTCGATGGCCGCCTGGATGTAGGCGTACTGGGCCTTTCCTCCCTGGCGCGTGGGCTTGCCGGGCTGGCGATCCTTCTCCCCGAGCTCCGTCACCACGCACACCGTGGGCCGCGACGGCCGCTCCAGCGTCCGGGGAGTGGCGCGCGCGTACGTGCCGAAGAGGGCGAAGCGCTCGAGCGTCGGCCCGTCGCCGAACACCACGGGCACCAGCGCGCGGCGCACCCGGGGCAGCGCGAGCGCCGCCGCGGTCACCTCCGGGCCGATGCCCGACACGTCTCCGAGCGAGATGCCGACGACGGGACGTGTACCCTCGCGGGGATTCTGGGCCCGGGCGCTCAGATCTTCGTCTCCACGGACGCCTTCTGCCGCAGCTCCTGCACGTACTGCTCCACGTACTTCTCCGTCTTCTGCATCTTGAGCCGCGTCTCCAGCTCCTGCTTCACCGTCTCGAAGGCGGGCACGTCCACGGCGCGCTTCTCCTCGACCTTGAGCACGTGCCAGCCGAACTGGGTGCGCACCGGCTCGCTCACCTCGCCCTCGCCGAGCGTGAAGGCCACGCGCTCGAAGGCGGGCACCATCACCCCGTGTCGGAAGAAGCCCAGGTCGCCGCCGTCGGACGCGCTCGGGCCCTCGCTCTTCTCGCGCGCCAGTTGCGCGAAGTCCACGCCCGGCTTGCGCGCCTGCTCGGCCAGGGCCGCCGCCTTGACGCGCGCCGCCTCCACCTGCGCGGGCGTCGCCTTGGCGTCCACCTGCACGAGGATGTGCCGCGCGTGCACCTCGGCGTCACCCGACTCCATCTTCGCGTACTGGGTGTAGGCCGCCTTGAGGTCCTCCTCGGACACCTTCACCTTGGAGCTGACCTTCATCTGCACGAGCTTCATGCGCGACATCTGCTTGCGCAGAAACTCCTTGTACGTCGTGACGTTGAAGCCCTCGCCGGCCAGGAGCTGGTTGAACTGGGCGTCGTCGGAGATGTTGTTCTGCCGCTTCACGTCCGCCACCGCCGCTTCCAGCTCCGCGTCCGTCACGCCCAGGCCCAGCTCCTTGATCTGCTCCTCCATCAGCTTCTCGCCGATGAGCGAATCCAGGGCCTTCTTCATCACCGCCGAGCGGGCCTCGGCGCGCTTCTGTGCGTCGCGCTCGCCCGCCAGCCGCGCCAGCTCCGGCGCCGCGCGCTTCTCCACCTCGGACTGGGTGATGATGTCGCGATTGACCACCGCCGCCACGCGATCCACCAGCTCCGCGCGAGCCGTCGCGCCCTGGAGCAGCAGCACCGCCACCATCGTTCCAAGCCACTTCTTCATCGCCTGTCCTCCGTGCCTCTCTCGTGGGGGGAGCCTTCGTGGGGGCCCTCTCAGGGCCGGGTCGTCGTCTGGGTGACGGGCCGTCCGCGAATGGCCTGCAGCGTGGGCTCGTTCACCCACACCTGGGCCTTGCTCCGCAATTCCTGTTCGTACTTCGCCTGCGCCTCCGCGCGCCGCTGCTCGAGCAGCTTCGTCTCCACCTGGGTGCGCACCTCGGCGAACTCCAGCTTGCGCCCCGGCTTCTTCTCCAGCACGCGGAACAGGTGGTAGCCGTACTCCGTCTCCACCACGTCCGACACTTGGCCCGGCGCGAGCGAGAACACGACCTCGTCGAACGCGGGGGGCATCTGCCCGCGGGGGAAGAAGCCCAGGTCCCCGCCCACCTTCGCGTCCGCGCTCAGCGAGTACTTGCGCGCCAGGTCCGCGAACTTCTTGCCCGTCTTGAGCTGGACTTGCAGCCGCCGCGCCTCCTCCATGGTCTTCACGACGATCTGCGCGGCGCGCACCTGCTCGGGCGAGGAGTACTCCGCCTCGTGCTGGGCGTAGGTGTCGCGCAGCTCCTCCTCCGTCACCGCCACGCGGGTGTACACCTCGTTGGCGAAGAGCTTCTCGATGGTGAGGCGCGCGGCCTCGTTCTTCTTGAGCTCCGCCATGGACAGCTGGCCCTCGGCGAGCACGTCGTTGAAGTTGCCCGCGGGGTAGTCGCTCGACAGGCGGAGCACGCCCCGGTCCACCTCGTCGGGCGTCACGGTGATGTTGTGGGCGCGCGCCTCCTGCAACAGCACCGTGCGGGAGATGAGCGTGTCGAGCAGCGCGCGCTTGTAGGGCTCCACCTCCTCGGGCGAGGGCTGCTGGCCGGACTCGGAGCTCGAGGCGATGAACTCGCGCTCCAGCTCGCGCTCGAAGTCGGCGCGGGAGATGACCTCGCCATTGACGGTGGCCACCGCGAGCGCGTCCGGCTCCTCCTTGTCCTTCTGGGTGCAGCCGGCGAGTCCCACGGCGAGCGCCAGGGCGGTGGCGAGCACACGGGGAGCACGGAGGAGGGCCGGGCGGAGGGGGAGACGGCTCGGGAGAGTCATGGCGGCGTCACCTGGACGGACGGGAAGGGGGCGGGAAGGCTACCGGGGGCGGGGCCGCTCGCGGGCCGCACGGGGGCGTTCAGGTCCACGTGCACCCGCGCGAGCGCGGCGGCGTCCACCGTGAGGGCCGCGCGGTGCTCGAGCTCGGAGCTCCACTCCGTCCAGGCGCGGGCGCGCTGCTCCTGGGTGAGCCGGCCGGACAGGGCGACGCGCACGTCCTCGAGCGTCTGGTTCAACGCCGGCTGGTGGCCGGTGAGCTGGAGCACGTGCAGTCCGGAGTCCGTCTGGATCACGCCGCTGAGCGTCCCCGGGCCGGTGGGCACGAGCAGGCGCGCCGCCTCGGCCACCTCGGGCCCGAAGTCCCGCGCGAGCTCCTCGAACGAGCGGTAGCGCAGGTCCCCATCCAGGGGCTGGGTGCGAGGCTCCTCGCTGTGCGCGCGCGCGAGCCGTCCGAAGGCGGCGAAGTCCGTGGGCGGCAGCGCGCGGGCCTCGGTGAGCAGCTTCCCGGCCGTCTCGCGCGCGTGGGCCACCCGGGCCGCGTCCGAGCGGGGGGCCGCGAGGAAGAGGTGGGAGAGCCGCACCTGCTCCGGGCGCACGTAGTCCTCGTGGTGGCGGGCGTAGGCCTCGGCGAGCTGGGCCTCGGACACGGGGGGGAGGGCGTCGTCGAGCCGCACGCGCATGAGCCGGGACACGAGCGCCCGCTTGGTGGCCGCCACCACCTCGGGGTCGTCCTGCAACCCGCGCGCGAGGGCCTCCTGGACGAGCAGCTCGTAGCGCGCGAGGCTCTCGACGTACTCGCGCTTGCGCTCCAGGGTCTGGTAGCGCTCGCGCTGCGCGGGGCTCATCTCCTCCAGGCGCTGGCGCAGCTCCTCGGCCGTCACCCGGTCTCCACTCCAGGAGACGACGGGCGTGCCTCCGGGCGCGCGGGTATGGCGCAGATCCACCCGGGCCTGGCCTGGAGCGGGACTCCGCTCGCAGCCCACGAGGGCCAGCACGGCGAGGGTGGAGAGGCGGAGGGCGGGGGACATGGAGGGAGGGGTTCCGGGGTGGGTAGCACGCCCGGGAGGAGGGGACAACGGGGCGGCCCTTCCGGCCCGGTCACGGCCCTGTTCCAGCCCCTCAAACCCGGGTCGCGTGTGTCGACAGGAACGCTTCCACCAGCGGGAAGATTTCGTCCGGGGCCCGGCGTCCGAGCACCAGGTCCGCGTGCCCGTAGTCCTCGGCGAAGCCATGCCCCCGTCCGGCCACCACCAGCTTCACCGGGCCGCCCAGGTGCTCCTGGGCGCGCGCCACGGCGAGCGGCGGGGCGAGCAGATCCTTGCTTCCGGCGAGGAGCATCACCGGCAGCTTCGCCCCGGCCAGGGGCTTGCGGTAGCAGGTGCCGTCCGCCATGCAGAAGGAGTCGGTGGTGATCCACTGGGCGAACTGGCGCACCACCCCTCCGGAGATGTCCGAGGGCATGTTGGCCAGGCACCGGCGCACTACGTCCGGATCCATGTTGTCCGCCAACATCATGTAGCGGGTGAGGGGCCCCGGGGGCGCGCCGAACAGGGCGATGCCGGTGATGCGGCGCACGGGAATGGACTTGAGCCGCAGCAGCGGCTCGATGCGCTGGATGAATTGCTTGAGACCCGGCTGCACCGCGAAGGTGAAGGGACTGCCGATCGCCACCGCGGCGCGCACCGGCACTTGCGGGTTTCGCGCCAGGTGACCGTAGAGCGTCAGTCCACCCTTGGAATGTCCCACCCAGAGAACTTCCTTGGCCCCGGTGGACAGCACGGTGCGCACCGCGCAGCGCACGTCGTGCTCGGCGAGATCATCGAAGGAGAACTCCCCGCAAGGGCCCGCCAGCCCCCGGCCGCGCAGCTCCATCACCCATGTTTCGAAGCCAGCCCGGGCCAGGTAGCGCGCCAGGCTGTAGCGCTCGTCGAAGTCCATGTGGAAGCGGTTGACGCCCAGTCCATGGCACAGGATGACGGGCTCGGCCCAGCGGCGCTCGCCCCGGGCGTGGTAGCGGCCCAGCGCCACCGCGGCCCCGTCGTCCGTGGGCACCCGGTACAGCTCGTCCGGCTTGAAGGGCAGCGTGAGCAACCCTTCCCCCTCGCGATTCACCGCTCGCGAGAAGAGGTCGGCCATCCGCGTCAGCCTGGGTCCGTTTCGGTTCGTCACCTGGGAACTCTAACGCCCTTCCAGGGTGGGCTTCGTGGAAAATTACACAATCCCCCCAATCGGCAAGGAGGTTGCAGGGTGTCCTACCCACTCAAACCGGGAGGCGGGTAGATGCGGCAAAAGCCGAGCTTTGCGGAAAAGTTATCCCCCATGGAGGTCGCTCTGGAGCCCACGGATACCCTCTTGAGGGCCTTGGGGGTGATGGAGCGCCACGGTGTCCGGCTGCTGCCCGTGCTGGGAGAGGCGGGGCGGATGGTGGGGCTGCTCAGTCGGGAGCACGTGATGTCGGCGTGGGAGGTGGATCCCCTCCTGCCCGTGTCGTTGGTGATGGCGGCGTGTGGGGCGCCTCGCCCGCTTGGACCCCGGCTGGTGCCCCGGTGAGTCACCGGGTGGGAAAAGTGGGCGGCCATGTGGGAAGGCGCGTGCGCTATGCTCACCCGCGCCGTGTCCGGAGCCTGGGTCGTCTACATGGTGTGTTGTCGGGATGGGACGCTCTACACGGGGGCGACCAACCACCTGGAGCGCCGTCTGGCCACCCACAACCGGGGCCGAGGCGCCGCCTACACCCGGGCGCGCCTGCCGGTGACGCTGGTGTGGAGCGAGCCCGCGGTGGATCGGGGTTCCGCCCTGCGCCGGGAAGCGGCGCTCAAGCGGCTGTCTCGCGCCGCGAAGTTGCGCCTTGTTCACCAGGCGTCAAATGACTCCGGGTCCAATTAGACCTGATCCCTGGTCATGTGACCTTGCGCCCCGACGCGCTCCTCTCCCGGGGAACTTGGGCGTCATGGGATGCACATGCGATCGGTGGACGAAGGGTTGACTCCGGGTGTGCTGGAGGCAGAGACCCGTGCTCGAGAGGCGCGGCTCGCGGACGAGCAGCGCCTGTTCTACGCGGCCTCCCTGACGTGGGTGCTGTTCTGGAGCGCCGACATGTTGTCGGTGCTCCGGCCGACCTGGGACACGCTGGCGCTGCGCTGCGTCTGGGCGGGACTGACGGTGCTGTCGGGCAGGTCGCTGCCCCGGGCGGGCCCGGTGCGGCGCTCGATGCTGCGGATTCTCTCCGGGGTGATCCTGCCCAACGTGTTCTTCGGCCTGATCATCTACCGGCTGGGGGGCTTGAACAGCCCCATCTTCCACTGGCTGTGTCTGATGCCCGCGGTCTCCCTGCTGATGGGCAGGGGGCTGTGGCATGGGGCGGTGAGCACCCTGCTGATGCTGATGGTGGCGGGCTCGATGCTGTGGGCGGGGGGGGCGCCCAAGGAGCGCTTCCTGTCGTGGATACCGATGCTGATCGTGGAGTCGGTGGGCATCCAGCTCACCTTCTTCTACCAGCGGTTGTTGCTCGAGCGGGCGAAGGCCGCGGCGGAGCAGAAGCTGGCGCGGCGGGCGCTCGACGAGTCCAACGAGCGGGCGCTGCGCGCCGAGCAGATGGCGCAGCTGGGGCAGTTGGCGGCGGGCGTGGCCCACGAGGTGCGCAACCCCCTGGCCTACATCCAGGCCAACCTGCGCTTCCTCCAGGAGGAGGCCCGGCCCACGGGGGACGCGAGCGACTCCGAATACGCCGCCGCGCTCCAGGAGACGATGCACGGCGTGGAGCGCATCCATCAGATCGTGAGGGATCTCACGGCGCTGTCGCGCTCGGAGCAGCCCGAGCCCGTGAGCCCGTGCGACCTGGGGCCGGTCATCGACACGAGCGTGCGGCTGGCGTCGGTGCGGCTCAAGACCCTGGTGCGCCTGGCGGTGGAGGTGCCGGAGACGCCTCGGGCGCGGGCCGAGCCGCGCCGACTGGGGCAGGTGCTGCTCAACCTGCTGCTCAACGCGGCGGACGCGATCGAGGAGGCGAAGGTGTCCGACGGGCGGGTGGCGCTGCGGGTGCAGGTGGACGAGGAGCGGGTGCGGGTGCTGGTGGAGGACAACGGGCCCGGCATCCGGGCCGAGCACCTCTCGCGGCTGTTCACGAGCTTCTTCACCACGAAGGCGCCGGGCAAGGGCACGGGGCTGGGGCTCGCGCTGTCACGGCAGTACGTGGAGTCCTTTGGCGGCACGCTGCGCGCGGAGAACCGCTCCGAGGGCGGCGCGCGCTTCATCGTGGAGCTGCCCGCGGCCTGAGGCGCCTCAGCCGCCCACGGTCTGGCCGAGCGTGGTGAGCACCTCGCGGGCCTCCGCCGCCATCGTCGAGACGAGCTCGGCGGCCGGACGCAGCTCGCGCACGTTGCCGCATGCCTCACCCACCGTCAGGCCCATCTCCTCGAAATCACCCTCGGTGTGCACGGTGGGCAGGAGCGCGGAGAAGCGGGGCAGGGGCACGCGCTGACCTCCCAACAGTGTGTGGCCGATGGGCTCGGATGCCGGCAGCGCCAGGGCCTCGGCTTCCCGGCCGGCCCACTCGCGCGCCGCTCGGTTGCGCAGCACGCGCATGGCCTGACCGGGCCACTCGGGGCCGAAGAGCGTGGTGCGCACCGTGTCGCCCACGCCCGCGGCGAGCACCCGGCGCTTGTACTCGTCATGGGCCTGGGCCTCCACGCTGGCCAGGAAGCGGGTGCCACACCACACCGCCTCCGCCCCGAGCGCCAGTGCCGCCACCAGCCCGCGGCCATCCACGATTCCCCCGGCGGCGATCACCGGCAGCGGCGCCACCGCCGCGCGCACCGCCGGCAGCAGCGCGAAGGTGCTCGCCTCCGCGCGGTTGTGTCCGCCCGCCTCCGCACCCTGCGCGATGATCGCGTCGGCTCGCAGGTCCGCCGCCTCGCGCGCCTCCGCCACCGAGCCCACCTGGATCCACACCCGCGTGCCCGCGCCGCGCAGCCGCTCCACGTGCGCGCGCCGGGGCAGGGTCCAGAAGAACACGACCACCGCCACCCGCTCCTCGGCCAGCACCTCGATGTGGGCGTCCTCCACGAAGTCGCCGATCAGGTCCACGCCGAAGGGGCGCGCGGTCAGCTCCCGGGTGGCCCGGATCATGGCGCCCAGGGCGGGCGGCGGCAGCATCGCCCCGCCCAGCGTGCCCAGTCCGCCCGCGTTGCTCACCGCGGCCGCGAGGGCGGGCCCCGCGAGGAAGGCCATGCCGGCGCTGATGATGGGGACGTCCAGTCCGTACTGCTGGGTGATCCGGGTCTTCATACCGAGGCCCTCTCCTCCGCCTCGTCGAGCAGGAAGGCGAAGTGCTCCCGGTCCGTGCTCAGGGCCCGTGCCAGGTTGTCGAACTGCTGGCGGCCGTACGTGGCGAACGCGTCCATCATCCGCAGCACCGCGCGCCGCTGCTCGTAGGTCGCCGGCAGGTGCGCGAGCGAGGTGGGACAGATGGGTTCCCTCCAGTCGGACGCCTGCTGGGCGTAAAGCAGGTGGTGCGTGCCCTCGAGATAGATGAGGGGAGGGCTCGTCGGGTGGTCCGCCGCGAAGCGCTCCGTGAGCACGCGCAGGTTGCCGAAGAAGGCGCGCGACATGAAGTGCACGGACATGAGGGCCCAGTACTTGAGCAGGGGATCATTGGGCACGCGCAGCGTCTCGCGCCGGAACTCGTGCAGGGCCTCCATCTCCGGCCGGCCATACACCTTGTCGAAGAACCACCACTCGAGCAGCTCCGCGGGCGTCCAGGGGATGCGGGCATCCATGTCCAGCACCTCCCAGTCATGCAGGAACAGCTCGGCCTCGGTGGAGAACGTGCGGCGCAGGAAGTCCACCGTGGGGGTACCGGGCCCCGTGGCGGGCTCCTGCACCCGGCAGTCCTGGAGGTAGAATGAATGCAGCGCGCTGATGCGGGGGGCGAACAGCAGCGCCGCGCAGCGCAGCATGAAGAGCGCCTCCTTGCCCTGTGCCTCGCGCATCATCGCGGAGATGGGGTGGCCCACGAAGTCGGCATGGTGGCGGTACCAGGCGGCGATGAGATCGCCCTGCTCGGTGAACTTCTCGGGCCGGGGGTTCCACGTCGGCGCCGGAAGCTGGCCGGCCTGGTACGCGTCCAGTTGCTCGCGAACGAGCCGCATGCGCTCACGCCGCTCGCGCGTCAGCAGCGGCCCCGGCCCACCGGCCTCCTCCGCCGTCTGGACGAAGCGGTGCATGAAGTCGTTCATCTCCACCGAGAGCGCATGCTTGCGCTCCACCAGCCTCAGGGCCCGCTCGCTCTGCTCGGGCGAGAACGTCACTGGCTCGGACTCCGAGCTGCCCACGTGTCCCGACTCCCGCTCCAGGTGGTGCATGCCGAAGTAGACCGGGACGATGCCCGTCTGCCGCCTCACCTGCAGCGCCTGGTTCGTCGTGGCGGAGAAGAGCAGGTGACCATCCTTCTCGAGCTGCTCCACGTGCAGGTAGCGGTAGGCGGGCTCCGTCGCCTCGTCACCGACGAGCTCCTGGATGCGCTGGCTCTCCACGGCGCGTCCCCGGTCGAGCATGGGTGACATCCACAGCGCCCACATCAGCGAGCTGGCGCGCCGGGTCCCCCACAACTCGTCCAGCTCCAGCCGGCGGAAGTCCGCCAGGAAGAGCCGCGCGTGCGTCCGGTCCTCCACGACATGGTCGTTGATGGTGTCCTTGAGCTTCGCGTCCTGCTCCGATTCCTTCTCATTCTTGCGGAACGCGAGATAACGCTCGTTGTAGAAGGGAAAGGACATCACGAAGCCGAGCAGGGGAATGAAGCAGTCGTAGTGCCGCCGCGAGTCCCTCAGGTGCGAGTCGCCAATCCAACGGTAGATGGCGTGCCCCTCCAGTTCGCGCGACAGGGCGTCCAGGTGTCCCAGGGCTGCTTGCATGATCGATTCCTCGCGGGAGGGGGGGCTGGGCCAGCGAACAACTGCGGCTCGCTGAATCGATACATCTTTCCCGGGGGGCTGAAAAATGGGGTTCTGGTAAAATCATTATCCCGGGAAACGGGAGAATGAGCGGATGGATGTCTTTCAGGCGATGAGGGTGTTCGCGAAGGTGGTGGAGCTGGAAGGCTTCTCGCGGGCGGCGGAGCGGCTGGGCATCTCGGCCACGGCGGCGTCGCGTCAGGTGGCCGAGCTGGAGGCGCGGCTGGGAGTGCGGCTGCTGCATCGCACGACGCGCAGGCTGTACCTCACCGACAGCGGACGGAGCTACTACGAGCGCTGCGCGCAGATCCTCAACGACCTGGACGAGGCGGAGCTGACCATCTCCTCGGCGGCGGGGCGGCCCCAGGGTCTGCTGCGGGTGGCGGCGCCGGTGTCCTTTGGCGTCCAGCACCTCACACCGCTGTTCCTGGACTACATGGAGCGCTACCCGGAGGTGACGCTGGAGCTGTCGCTGTCCGACCGCATGGTGGACCTGGTCGAGGAGGGCTATGACCTGGCCCTGCGCATCACCCAGGAGCTGAAGACGACGCTGGTGGCCCGGCCGCTGGCCCAGGCGCGCCTGGTGGCCTGCGCGGCGCCCTCCTACCTCGAGCGCCATGGGGTGCCGCGCACGCCGGAGGAGCTCCGTCACCACGAGTGCCTGTGCTACACGTACGACGCGCTGCGCGGCGTCTGGGAGTTCGAGGGTTCCTCGGGGCCCGTCCGGGTGTCCGTCCAGGGTCGGCTCGCCACCAACAACGGGGACTCCCTGCGCGCGGCGGCGGTGGCGGGACGGGGCATCATCCTGGAGCCCACCTTCCTGGTGGGCGAGGATCTGCGACAAGGCCGCCTCGTGCGGCTGCTGTCGGACTACCCGGTGTCGCCCCTCACCCTCTACGCCGTCTATCCGAGCCGACGCTATCTCTCGCCCAAGGTGCGCACCCTCGTCGACTTCCTCGTCGAGCGCATCGCCGAGCCCCTCCCCTGGGATGCCTGGATGCGCAGCGGCGTCCGGGACACGGGCTCCGGGCGGTGAGCCCGGGTGGGCGAAGGAGGCGCGCTCAGGCCGCGGCGGGGGGCGGCGCGGCGGGAGGCACCTGGGGCACCTTCTGCTTCTTCGAGCGCATCACCAGGAAGACGATGCCCAGCACGAGTCCGATGCCCGCGCCCACGCCGGTGCCGGTGAGCTGGTAGCCCAGCAACTGCGCGGTGACGCTGCGGATGACCTCGGGCAGGTTGCACATCGTCTGGGTCGCCTGGATGCGGGTGGTGTTGTCCCACTCGAGCCACTTGGGTCCCAGCCACGAGGCGGTGGCCAGTCCCCCGAAGGCTCCCGCCAGGATGAAGGTGAGCAGTGTCTTCAGGGTGGCAATCATCCAGGAACCTCGGTCAGGAGACGGGGAAGCGTCCTTTAGCACGGGGCGGCGCGCGTGTTATTTGGAAACCCGTGCCGCTCCTTCCGCTCGCCGCCCTGTTCGGGGTCATCACGTTCGTGTGTGCCCTCTTCCTGCTCGTCCATGCGTTCCGCCGCAGCCTGGGCACGGGGATGATGGTGCTCCTGGTGCCGTTCTACCTGCCCGTGTATGCCTTCAGTCAGTTCGAGCACTCGCGCAAGAACCTCATCCTCGCGGGCTTCTTCGGCAGCACCCTGCTCACCGCCGTCTTCCTGGGCCTCGGCGCCCATGCCCTGGAGCAGGTGATGGTGCGTCCGCCTCCGCCCACGCCCTTCTGAGCCGCTCCGCGACGTGGCGCCCGTGGTCCCCACTGCCGAGCCGCTGGCCTCGAGCACTCCCCGCTGTCCGCCGCACCAGCGCCCGGCGGTCGCCACCTGCGTGCGCTGCGGCACCTTCCTGTGCGGCGAGTGCACCGAGTTGCTCGGCGAGTCGGCCACCTGCGCGTCCTGCCTTCCGCTGCTCCGGGCGCACGGCGCGGCCTCGCTCCCGCTCAAGCTGGCGTTCGGCCTGTGCGTGGCCGCGATGATGTCCTCGCCGTTCACCCTGCTCCTGCCCCTGCACGTGAAGGTGGACCCCGAGCGGGCCCTGATCGTGCTGCCCCTGTTGCGCCGCCTGCCCGTGCTCAACGTGCTGGCGGCCGGGGTGGGCGGGGTGCTGGCATCGCGTGAACTGCGCCGCCTGGGGCCCGGCGCGCGCTCCACTCCGGCGGGCTCGCTGGCGCGGTGGACCCGCGCGCTCGCATGGCTCAACCTCGGCTTCGCCCTGCTCCAGGGCTTGCTCGTGCTGCGGCTCGTCCTGGGCCTGCGCGCCCTGGCCGGGCCCTGAGGCTCACACCCCGCGCTCGTTTGGATCCCAGATGTACTTGTGCATCTGAAGCTGGAAGCGCACCGGCAGCCGGTCCGCGATCACCCACTCGGCCAGGTCCTTCGTGGTGATCTTCCCGTGCACGGTGGAGAAGAGCAGCTCGTAGGGCCTGTCCAACAGCCGGTGCTCGGTGATGAGCCGCTTGCTCCACTCGTAGTCCTCTCGGCTGCCGATGACGAACTTGAGCTCGTCGTTGGCGTTCATCGACTCGAGGTTGCGGTAGTCGTTGCGATCGCTCTCACCGGAGGAGGGCGTCTTCATGTCCACGATCTTGTGCACCGCGGGGGGCACGAGCCGCACGTCGATGGCACCACTGGTCTCCAGGAGCACGGTCAGGCCGGCGCCGAGCAACTGCTCCATCAGCGGATACACCCCGGGCTGTAGCAGGGGCTCGCCCCCCGTCACCTCCACGCGCGGCGAGCCGAGCGCCTTCACCTCGTCCACCACCTCGGAGATCTTGCGGCGTTGGCCGCCATGGAAGGCGAACTCGCTGTCGCAGTAGGAGCAGCGCAGGTGACAGCCGGTGAGCCGCACGAAGGAGCACAGCAGTCCCGCGTGCGAGGACTCGCCCTGCACCGAGAGGTAGATCTCCTTGACCACCACCGAGTCAGCGGTGGGAACACGACGGGGCTCGATGTGGGGGCGCGCGAGGGGCATGGGCGAGAATCCGGGGGGAGAATCGCTTCAACCCCACCCGCGCGGGCGATGCAAGCGCGGAGCTGGTCCCCGCGGTGGGCCCGCCCCCCAGGCGGCGCGGCGGGCGCCCGGAGGCAGGGGGCTCAAGGCGATGAGGCGCGGCCCTTCACCTGGGCGATGTGGGAGTCGATGAGTCGCCGCGCGATGCTCAGGGGCGGAGGGATGCGGGGCAGTCGGTCCACGCCGAACCAGCCGGCCTCGGCGATCTCCTGGCCATCCACGCGGATCTCCCCGCTGGCGTACTCGGCGGTGAAGCCCACCATGAGCGAGCGGCCGAAGGGCCAGGGCTGGCTGCCGAAGTAGCGCAGGTTCTTCAGCTCCAGACCCACCTCCTCGCGCACCTCGCGCGCCACCGTCTCCTCCAGCGACTCGCCCACGTCCACGAAGCCGGCCAGGGTGCTGAAGAAGGCATCGGGGAAGCTCGCGTTGCGCGCGAGCAGCATCTCGTCCCCGCGGCTGATGAGCACGATGACCGCGGGGGAGATGCGCGGATAGAAGGGCGTGCGGCACGCGGAGCAGCGGCGCGCGCGCTCGCCCGGCGTGAGCACCGTGGGTTGTGCGCAGCGTCCGCAGAAGCGGTGCAGCAGATCCCACTCGGCGATCGCCAGCGAGCGGCCGACGATGCCGAAGGTGTCCTCGTCCACGCGCGAGTAGAGGGCGCGTCCGGGGATGAACTTCATGCCAGTGGGGGCCTCGGTGTCCTTGGGCAGGGCGGTGACGTAGCAGTCCACGCCATCGAGCGTGCCGAGGAAGAGGGTCTGGGTGGCGAGGGAGGGCAGCCGGCCCACGGTGGGCAGCAGCGCGCCGCCCTCGCCCTCGCCGTCGGTGACGAGCAGGTCGAAGCCCCGGGCGGCGAAGAGCAGGGCGGAGTCACGCGGACGGTCGGGGGCGTCGAATCCAGGAACGAATCGGGAAGGGCTCACGCGCGACACCTTAGCGGACCCGCTACGCTTGCGCAGGGAACCCCCGAGCCCCCACCTTGGAACCACCCCTTGGAAACACCCCTTCCATG
Source organism: Cystobacter fuscus (assembly GCF_002305875.1). Lineage (NCBI taxonomy): Bacteria > Pseudomonadati > Myxococcota > Myxococcia > Myxococcales > Archangiaceae > Cystobacter > Cystobacter fuscus. The sequence continues at coordinate 939,456 of NZ_CP022098.1, forward strand.
ACGCACGTCGCCGCCACCGCCCGCGTTCCTCCCGGCCCCAAGGGGCACTGGCTCCTCGGCAATCTTCCCGAGCGGAGATCCGACCCGCTCACGCTCTTCCAGCGGGGCCGCGAGCGCTACGGGGACGTGGTGCGCTACCCCATGGGTCCCCTGCTCATGTACCAGCTCAGCCACCCGGACGACGTCAAACGTGTCCTCGTGGACAACGCGCAGAACTACCAGAAGACCGCGCTGATGCAGCGGCTGCGGCCCGTGCTGGGCGAAGGGTTGCTCCTGAGCGAAGGGGACTTCTGGAAGCGCCAGCGCCGGCTCGCCCAGCCCGCCTTCCACCGCGAGCGCATGGAGGACATCGCCGCGCTCATCACCCGGCTCGTCGAGGAGTCGCTGCCGCGCTGGGACGCGCTCGCCGCCCGGGGCGAGCCCTTCGACCTGTGCGCGGAGTTGATGCGGCTGGTGCTGTCCATCACCGGCCAGGTGCTCTTCAGCACGGACTTGAGCGGCGCCGCGAACGACATGGCGCGCGCGGTCACCACCGTGCTGGAGGAACTCAACCAGCGCGTCCTGTCCGCGCTGCCGCTGCCCTCGCTGCTGCCCCTGCCGGGCCACCTGCGGCTGCGCTCGGCCATCCGCGTGTTGGATCGCATCGTCTACGGCATCATCGACGGGCGTCACCGAGGCACGGACGCGAGCGGAGATCTCCTCTCCATGCTCATGGCGGCGCGCGACGCGGACACCGGCGAGGGCATGAGTGACCGGCAGCTTCGCGACGAGGTGATGACGCTCGTGCTGGCGGGGCACGAGACCACCGCCAACGCGCTCGCGTGGACCTTCCTCCTCTTGCACCAACACCCCGAGGCGGCGAAGCGGCTCGTCGAGGAGGTGACGGGCGTGCTGGACGAGCGGACACCCACGTTCCAGGACCTGCCCCGCCTGCGCTACACCGCGCGCGTCTTCGACGAGTCCATGCGGCTCTATCCCCCCGCCTGGCTCATCAGCCGGGTGGCACTCGCCGATGACGAGCTCGGGGGCTACATGCTGCCCCGGGGCTCCATCGTCGTCATGTTGCCGTATGTCATCCACCGCCACCCCGCCTTCTGGGAACGTCCGGACTCCTTCGACCCGGACCGCTTCCTGCCCGAGCGCGCGGGGACGCGTCCGCGTTTCGCCTGGCTGCCCTTCGGGGGTGGACAGCGCATGTGCATCGGCAGTGGGCTCGCCCTGTTGGAGGGGCAGCTCTGCCTGGCAATGCTCGCGCGGCGCTACCGCTTCCAACTGGTGCCGGAACACCCCGTCGTTCCCCAGGCGCTGGTGACCTTGCGGCCCCGGTTTGGTTTGCGAGTCATCGCCCGGCGGCGCGAACCGGGGACGGTGCAGGGGGAAGTGCTTGACGGTGCCGGGCGGGAGCGCTCGGATGCCCGTCCATGAAAGAGTTGCTCACTCGCGCCGAAGCCACGAACTATCAGGAAACCTCCCGGCACGCCGACGTGCTTGCCTTCGTCGACGCGCTCTGCGCGCGCACGAAGCTCGCGCGGCGCGTGGACTTCGGACAGAGCGGCGAGGGGCAACCCATGGTCGCGCTCGTGGTGAGTGACCGCAATTGCTTCACCCCCGCGCTCGCGCGCAAGCAGAAGAAGGTCGTGGTGATGGTCGAGGCCAACATCCACGCGGGCGAGGTCGAGGGCAAGGAGTCCGTGCTCGCGCTCGCGCGCGACCTCACCCTCACCAAGCTCGGCCAGAAGCTGCTCGACAAGCTGTGTCTGGTGTTGGTGCCCAACTTCAACCCGGATGGCAACGACCGCATCAGCCCGAACAACCGCAAGCTCAACCTGGCCGAGCTCGAGGGGCAGGTGAACCCCCCGGGGGGCGTGGGCACGCGCTACACGGGCGAGGGATGGAACCTCAACCGCGACAACATGAAGCAGGAGGCACCCGAGACGCGCTGCCTGGCGAAGCTCCATCAGGAGTGGTGGCCGCACGTCTTCATCGACTGCCACACCACCGATGGCAGCATCCACGCCTTCGATCTGACGTATGACACGTCTCACTCGAACGAGCCGCTCTTCTCCGAGCTGCGCGCCTTCAACCGCGTGATGCTCGACCGCGTGGCCGCGGCGGTGTCCAAGCGTCACGACTTCCAGAGCTTCTGGTATGGCAATTACAAGGAGGAGGGCAACCCGCGCTCGGGCTGGCACACCTATCCCGCGCTCCCGCGCTTTGGCAGCCATTACCGGGGCCTGCTCGGGCGTATCGACGTGTTGCTGGAGACCTACAGCTACATCGACTTCCCGCGCCGCTGCGCGGTGATGCGGGCGTGGTTGCTCGAGCTGTTCCGGGATGCCGCGAAGAACAGCAGCTCCTACCTCGCCATCACCGAGGCGGAGGGGGAGCGCATCCTCGCGCGCGGCGAGTCCCCGGACGTCACGGCGCTCGTGGGCATCAACTACGGCGTGGCCACTCGCGATGAGAAGGGCGCGCTGGTGTTCGAGTACCCCGCCCACGCGAAGTCCGGCGACGTGGCGGAAATCCTCGCCTTCGACGAGGCGAGCATCACCGCGCGGCGCTACCCGGGAAAGCGCCCACGCACCTGGCGCATGCCGCACCACCGCACCTTCGTGCCCACCCAGGCGGTGAGCACGCCGTCCGCGTACCTCGTGCCCGAGTCGCTCGCCACGCGGCTGGAGGGGCACGGCATCCGCTTCGAGCGCCTCACGGCCGCCCAGCGCTTCACGGTCGACAGCTACCGGGTGGCGCGGCGCGAGGAGACGTTCAGCCCCGACGTGGCCGCCAACGTGCCGCCGCCCGGTGAGGCCGAGGTGCCGCTCAGCCAGAAGCCCAAGCCCGTGCGCTTCGAGACCGTGCTCACCGTGTCCCCCGAGCGCGCCTCGCGCGAGTTCCCCCCGGGCACGCTGCTCGTCCCCACCGCCCAGCGCGCCGGGACGCTGGCCGTGTACCTGCTCGAGCCCCACTCCGACGACGGCTTCTGCCGCTGGCAGTTCCTCGACAAGGACATCACCGTGGGTGAGCTGTACCCGGTACACCGCGTGGTGGTCGCGGGGCCGGTGCCCCGGAAGGCCGAGTGACCAGACAGGTCGGGTGCCTCACGGCTTGGGGGGCGGCAACGCCTCGGGCAGTGGCATCCGCACGAGTTTCAGTCCCCGGGCACCGAGGTCGATGACGGTGAAGCCCTGGCCAGCGACGCGCACCCGCTGGCCCGCGCGGGCCTCTCCCTCCTGTAGCCACGTCTCCGCCGCCTCGCGCGTGGCGAAGACGTGGTCCACCTTGACGCCCTCGACGGCCGGCGTGGTGAGCTTGCGGAAGTACTCCCGGAATTCGTCGAGCTTGTGCTGCTCATCGCGTACGAAGAGCAGCGCGGCCGCGCATACCCGGAGCGACTCCTCCTCGAGCGTCCCCTCTGGCTGATTCCTGCTCAGCACCTCCACGGTGCGCAGCACGGAGTCCACATCGAAGTTCACGTTGTATTTCGTCATGGGCGACGGGAGTCCCTGGGGCCACCGCCCCTCGGCTCGGTGCGACAACGGAAGGCTCATCCTGGACGAAACCCAGTAAAAACGGGTATTTGGGAGGGGGGGGGGGGGGGGGGGGGGGGGGGGGGGGGCTGTACAAAAGTTCAGTACAGTCCTGCCCCGTGGACGGATTGACCGCCCCTCCTCCCGCGGGCAACCCGCGGATGGGATAGACCCTACTCCAGGAGACCCCTCCTCCCGCAAGCCCGCCCGCCTGATCTCCGACGGGTGGAGGATGCCCCGCCCCCCGCCTCGTGGCTCCCGGGCTACAATGGCGCACCTCGCCATGGATTCTTCCCCCTCGAACCTCCCCGCGCCCGCTCTTCATGCCCTCGGACGTTATGAGCTCGTCCATCTGCTCGGGCAGGGCGGCATGGGGGAGGTCTACCTGGCCAAGATTTCCGGCGCGGCGGGCTTCGAGAAGCCCTGTATCGTCAAGACCGTCCTGCCCGCCCTGCTCAAGGACCGGCAGTTCCTCGATCGCTTCCACCACGAGGCCAAGGTGCTGGTGCACCTGGCGCACTCGTCCATCGCTCAGGTCTACGACATGGGCGAGGCCGAGGGCACCTACTACATGGCGCTCGAGTACGTGGCCGGCGTGGATCTCGCCTATCTGCAGGAGCAGGCGCGCGCCCAGGGCAGGTCCATCCCCGTTCCGGTGGCGCTCTACCTCGGCCAGCGCATCGCCGAGGGGCTCGGCTACGCCCACCGCAAGATGGGCCCGGACGGCGCCCCACTGGGGATCGTCCACCGGGACGTGTCGCCCCACAACGTGATGGTCTCGTACGAGGGCGAGGTGAAGGTCATCGACTTCGGCCTCGCCAAGAGCGCCGCGCGCAGCAAGTACACGCTGCCCGCCACCGTCATGGGCAAGCTCGGCTACATGTCTCCCGAACAGGTCCGCGCCGAGTCCGTGGATCATCGCACCGACCTCTATTCGTGCGGCGTGGTGGTGTGGGAGCTGCTCGCGGGACGGCCGCTCATCGCCCATGGCACCGTGGGCGAGATGATGGCCGCCATGACCCACCCCGCGGTGCCCTCGTTGAGCGAGCTGCGCGCGGACGTCGACCCCGCGCTCGATGCCGCGATCCGCCGCGCCCTGGCCCCCTCGCCCGAGGAGCGCTATGCCCGCGCGGACGACTTCGCCCGCGCCCTCAACGAGCACTTCCTGCACACCGGCTCCTCCGTGGGCGCCGAGGAGGTGGGCAACTTCGTTCGGGAGATCTGTCCCGAGGCCTTCGCCTCGCAACGAGAGATCATCAGTCGGCTCACCTCCGCTTCGAGCACCCGCCGCACCCCCTTGCCTCCGGCCGTCGTGTTGCCCATGAACACGGGGGTTCAGTTCGCACCCACCGAGAACGGGGCCACCCCGGGGACCCTCATTCCGATGGCTTTGCCCCCCGCGCAGGGCCTCGCGGACACCCTGATGCGCTCGCCGAGCAGCACCCAGGTGCCCACCGTGGGGGCCTCACCCGAGTCGTTCCAACTTCAGGGCCCCAGCCGCAAGGGATGGCTGGTGGCCATCTCCCTCGCGGCGCTCGGTCTGATCGGAGCCTCGGCGGGCATCACCGCCGTCGTGATGGAGAACCGGCGGCCATTGCACCAGAGGAGCCCGGATGGCCGGATGGGTGAGCCCCGTGAGCATCACGGACCCCCGGGACCCCAGTGGCCTGGCGAACACCGCGGACCCCCGGGATCCCAGTGGCCCCCGCCCGGTTCGTTCGAACCGCCTCCCTCCCCCGGCGAGCCACCCGAAGCCCCCAAGGCCGCGCCCGCACCAGAAGCGATCGCCACGAAACCTTCCATCGCGAAACCCTCCGCGGTAGCACCCGTTGCCGCCCGGTTCATCTCCGCGGAGAACGTCGCGGCGATCCAGCCCACGGGGTCACCCCATGTCGTTCTCCAGGGGCTCCATTCGGGACTCTCCTCCGGCATGGTCCTCCAGGTCGTGGGCGCGCTCACGCGAGATGGCAAGGCGAAGCTGCTCGGCGAGGCCACCGTCCTCAACGTGCTTCCTCGGCGCGCGACGTTGCGCCTGGACGAGCGCGCGCAGGGCGCGGCGAAGTTCGTGCGCTTCGTGGTGCTTCCCGAGCCGAAGGAGACCCCTGATGAGCCCCCGCGTACCCCAAGTACCAAGGCCGAGCCAACGACTCCCACCAAGGCACCTGAGCCCCGGCAATTGAGTGGACGTATCGCCCCGCGTGGCCCCTTCGGCCAGAAGATCGAACTCACCAACACGGACACCATCATCTGGAGCGATTGCATCCTCGTGACCGGAGGCCGGGATGTGTACAAGCTCGGAGGCATGGCGCCCCAGGGCTCGCGGGAGATTCCCCTGACCGCGTTCGAGAAGGGCGGGCGCGAGGTCCCCTTCGTGAACAGGAATCGCCTGGGCCTGTTCTGCGCCGAGGGCCAGCGGGAGTTTCCCCTTCGGTAGTGCGCGTCAGAAGGAGCCGGAGACCTGGAGCGTGAAGGTGCGTCCGTATTGGGGCACGGGCCCGGCGGCGCGCTGGTCTCCCAGCGCCAGGGCGTACTGGGTGTCCAGCAGGTTGCGCACCCCGGCGAAGTAGCGCAGGTAGGGCAGCTCTCCGGACAGACCCACGTCGAGCAGCAGCGCCTTGCCATACTCGGTGCCATCGTCCCTCGGCTGTCCGCGGGCGCTCTGGTAGGTGGCCTGGGTGGCTAGGCGCAGGTTTCCGTCGGCCAGGGGCAGCAGCAGTCGTCCCGACGCCAGGTGCGCCGGGGTGGCGTTGGCCTCCTCCTCGGCGGCATTGATCAGCGTGACGAAGGAGTAGTTCAGGTCCACGAGGACGAAGCGTCCCGGCTGCCAGCGCAGGCCCGCCTCGGCGCCAAAAGCGCGTGTCTCCCCGGGGCGGTTGACGAAGACGATGCAGGGCATGGAGCCGAGGGGACCGCCCGTGCACTGGGGGGGCCCCGACTGCTCACTGAGCGCCACGAGGTGGCGGATGCTATTGGCGTAGCCCGCCACGGTGAGGCGCAGTTCGTCCGTGAGGTTGTGCGCGTGCTCGAGTTCCATGGTGGAGATGGTCTCCGGCTCGAGCGTACCCGCGGCGATCTGGGTCCTGCCGTTGTCCTGGTAGTCGAGCTCGAAGGGGGTGGGCGCCCGGAAGGCACTGCCCACCACCAGCTTGGTGAGGCCCCGCGCGTAGGGACGTCCGATGAGGGCCAGGCGCGGCGTGAAGGGCAGCGTCTTCAGATTGTTGAAGTAGCGATCCAGGCGCAGGCCCGCGCTGATGCTCAGCCGGGGGTGCAACCGCCACTCGTCCAGGAGATAGGCGGAGAAGCTGCCACGGGTCTGGCTCTGCACGAGGCTCGAGCCGAGGGGATCGACTTCCTGCTCCACGCGCAACTGAGCCTGTCCCTCGAGGCCCAGCGTGACGTGGTGGGTGTCGTAGAAGCGCAGGCGCAGCCGGGTCTCGGCTGACAGCCAGTCGGCGCGCGCGGCGTCGGTGTCGAGCCGCTCCCCGGCCAGCGTGGGCTTCGAGTACATCCAGTAGCCCCGGTAGCGGCTGGCGTCGTAGGCGCCGCGCAGCGACAGGCTCATCCGCTCGCCGAGCTGTTTGTCGTAGCGCACCTCGGCGAAGCCACGGACGTCCTGGATCCGGGTGCCCGGGACCCCGAGCTCCGTGCCGAAGGGTCCCACGGGGCTCTCCTTGGTGCGTCCGTGCAACTGGGCGTGGAAGCTGAGGCCGCCCAGGCGCGCCCGGAGCGAGGCGGTGGCGGCGCGCTCCCCATCCAGGCCCACCACCGGTGGCAGATCCTCGCCCAGCCGAGTCACCTCCGCGCCTCGCATCCCCACCCAGGCGCCGGACAGCAGTACCGAGCCGGGCTCGAAGTCCCACGCCGCGGTGGCGCGCACTCGGGTGGTGCCCAGTGCCCCCGCCCCGGCGGTGACCTCCACGTGCCGATCCCCCCCGAGCGTGTCGCGCGGCACCACGTTGATGACGGCGAAGAAGGCGCCCGTGCCGTACAGCACGCTGCCCGGGCCACGCACCACCTCGATGCGCTCCACCTCTTCCAGGTCCACGGCCAGGTCCCTCGCCACGTAGCCCTGGCCCGTCACCATGTCGTTGAGCGGGTGGCCGTCCCAGAGGGTGAGGATGCGGGTGTTGAAGTCACCCGGGGGCGCGAAGCCCCGCACCCCCAGGTAGGTGTAGCTCCGGTCATCCGAGACGAAGATGCCGCGCACGGCCGCGAGCGCCTCGGCGAGCGTGGTGTAGCCAAAGGCGCGCAGCTCCTCCTGGGTGATGACGGTGGTGGAGGCGGGTGCCTCGTCCACGGACACCAGGTTCTTGGACGCGGCGCGCACGGAGGGGGGCATGTAGCGCAGCTCGGCGTGGACGCGCGTCTCCTGGTTGGCCACCACGTAGACGCTCTGGCGCAGGGGGCTCAAGTTGGGGCTCTCCACCTCCAGGGCGTGCTCGCCGTGGGGGAGGGTGAGCACGGTGGGGGTGAAGCCCGTGGGGCGGCCATCCACGCGCACCGAGGCGTTGTCGCGGTTGGCGGTGATGATGAGGCGTCCCATGGGCTCCTCGCGCGGGGCGAGCGCCACGCCCAGCGTCACCTCGTCATCGGCGGGCACGTCCACGAGCAACTGGGCCGGGACATGGCCGGGCGCGCTCACGTGGAGCACGTGCGGCCCCGGGGTGAAGCGCAGATCCCCGGGCACCTGTCCGAGCACGGGGCCCTCCGGCGACGCGCGCACCTCGGCGCCTCCGGGCGTGCCCGTGAGCCGCACCGTGCCGGTGATGAGCTCCAGGGTGAAGGTCTGGACCACCGCCTGGCCCCGTGTGAGCTGGATGGTCGCCTCGGCGCGGCGGTAGCCCTCCTTGTGCACCACCACCGTGTGGGCGCCGGGGGGCAGCGCGAGGGTCTGGGGCGACAGGCCCCGGCTGCCCAGGTCCTCCCGGTCCACGAGCACCTCGGCGCCGGGCGGCTCGGTGGTGACGCGCACCAGGGCCACCTTGGGGCGCAGCCGCGTGAGCGAGTGGTTCACCTTGGTGGCGTCCGCCTCCGGCAGATCCTCCTGGGCCAGGTCGTGGTAGTAGCGGTAGGCCTCGTTGTAGCGGCCCATGGCCTCGTAGCACCGGGCGATGTTGAAGAGGACGTTGCGGTTGGGCACCAGGCGGTAGCTGGCGAAGTAGGAGCGCAGCGCCTGGACGTACTCGCGCTGGGCATAGGCCTCGTTGCCCAGCTCGAACGCCACGTCCGCCTCGTCCGCGGTGTTGCCGGCCCACGCGCACAGCGACCCGAACAGCAGCGACAGCAGGAGGCCGAGTCGGAACACGCGCATGGGCGGCTCCATCCTCTCACATCACAGGGTGGCGGCGAGGGCCCGTGCCGCCGCCTCCAGCTCCTCGTCCGGGCGGAAGTCGCCCGGGGCGGCGTCGAAGGCTCCCCGCCCCCACAGCCGTGCCGGCGTGTCCCGGTAGCGCGGCACCAGGTGCAGGTGGAAGTGGCGCAGCACGTCCCCGATGGCGAACGCATAGGCGTGCTCGGCGCCGAGCACCTCGCGCTGGGCGCGCATCACCCGCGCGGCGAAGGGGCCCAGCTCCCGCGCCGCCTCCTCGTCCAGGTCATACAGGGCGCGGGCATGGCGCACGCTGGTGAGCACCACCCAGCCGGGCAGGGGGCTCGGCCCCGCCAGCCCATGCAGCACCAGCCCGGCCGAGCGGGCAAGCACCCCCCCCACGGGGCGGAGGCTTCCGCTCACCAGGGCACAGCCCCGGCAGGGGTCGTTCACGTCCACGTCACTCATGGCGCCCCAGCCTATCAGGGCGCCCATCCGCCGCCCTCCGCTTGACGTCAATGGGCCCGGTCGGAGACTGTCTCGGCACCGCCCCGTGCGGGCGAACTCCAAGCATTGCATTCCAAGGTGGACAGATGAAGAAGCATTGGGCAGTCGTGTTGCCGCTCCTCGTGTTGGCGTGCGGACCCAAGGACGAGAATGGCGACGGCATCGCCGATGGCATCCGCGATCCGGACTCCGTTTCGGTGGTGGCTCCGGCCAACCCGAAGGGCACCGTCTCCGGACAGGTGCTCGATACCGCGATGCAGCCGCTCGCGGGCGCCTCGGTCCGGCTGACCATCGGCAGCGACACCGCGGAAGGCAAGTACGTCGTCCAGACCGACGGTCTGGGCAACTTCATGATCAAGAACGTGCCGGCCGGCTCCACCGTCCTGGTGACCATCGCCAAGGAGGGCTACGCCACCCTGCGCGCCAGCGCCACCGTGCCCTCCAGCGCGGGCAACATCCCCATCAACGATGGCAACGCGAGCCTCGGCCTCGTCATGCTCACCAAGACCCAGAGCAAGGTGAGCTTCACGCTGCTCACGGACAAGGGCCAGCCCGCGGTGGGCGCCCAGGCGTTCCTCGAGGCCTATCCCGCCGGATTGATCTCCGCCGCGGGCACCACGGTCCAGGCCACCAGCACGGTCACCGCCACTCCCGCCGTGGCGGACGCCATGGGCGTCGTCACCTTCAACAACGTGCCCTCGCCCTCGGAGCTCACCCGCATCGGGACCCCGCCTTCGGGCAACACCAGCACGGCGTACTACCGCCTCTGGGTGGACCCGGTCGACGTGAACGGCGATGGCGTCATCGACTCGGGTGGCTATGCCGCCCCCATCGACGCCTCGCTGCTGCTCAAGTCGGGCTCGCAGATCATCACCCTGAACCCGGCGAAGAACAGCACCGGCTCCGCCTCCTTCACCCTGGTGGCCACCAACGTGCCCAGCCTCCAGCTGACGGCCTCGTCGCCCGCGGAGGCGAAGAAGCCCCTGCGCAACCTGCTGCGCCCCGGCGAGCCCATCTTCCTGGGCTTCAGCCAGCCCGTGGCGCGTGACTCGCTCATCGCCATCCTCACCGGGGAGCAGGGGCAGACCCCCATCGATCTCACCGTGACGTCCAGCGAAACGGGCGACGTGTACATGCTCACCCCCTCGGTGACCAACGTCCTCGAGGGCCAGGAGTACAACCTCATCCTGCGCGCCACCTCGGCCTACTCCGGTGCCGTGCAGACGTGGAAGGGCTACTTCGTCAGCGGCGACGTGAAGACCCCGCGCCCGTTGCAGCTCGATTCCGTCACCTTCAAGGACGGCACCACCGGGACGGCGGGGGTCCTGGATCCGGGCGAGTGCGTCATCCTCACCTTCAACCAGGTCGTGACCGCTTCCGCCTACCAGCTCGATGTCGAAGTGTTGGGGACGGTCACCAAGGAGTACAAGGCCCTGCCCGCGCCCTACCCCAGCGCGGTCACCGGCTGCTTCGGCACCGAGGCCGTGAAGATTCCCATCGACACGGCGAGCTTCCAGGCCACCCCGCGCTTCTACTTCGCGTATGGCTTGTCGTCCGACACCACCCTGCCTCCCATCAACCCCAACAACACCACGGCGCGCATCCGGGTGAATTTCACCAGGTTCCAGGGACAGGACTTCTCCCAGTACTACGAGACGGCGTGGGGTGCCCCCGTGCCCTCCACGACCGTGCTGGAGAGGGCGCTCTCGCGCTAGGCCGCGCGCCTGTCCCACCGACCTCCGGGAGGCCCCCGGCAGCCCGGAGGTCGTGAGTCATCATCGTCGTGCGGGCAGTGTTCGCACGCCAACAGGCGGGGAGCGGAGAAGGCTCGACGAAACCCGGGGGGGACGAGCACATCCGCGGGGGCGTGCATAGCATGGTGTGGCGTTCCCACCTTGTACGAGGGCCCCGCGCCATGACTGTACCCCTCACGCACCGCCAGCGGGTGCTCGTGGTCGATGACTTCGATGACGCCCGAGAGATGTACGCGGAGTACCTGGAATTCGTCGGGTTTCAGGTGGATGTGGCCCGCAATGGAGTGGAGGCGGTGGAGAAGGCCCAGGGCGCTCCCCCCGACATCATCCTCATGGACCTGTCCCTGCCGGTGATGGATGGCTGGGAGGCCACGCGCCGGCTCAAGCAGGACCAGCGCACCCGCAACATCCCCGTCATGGCGCTCAGCGGCCACGTGCTGGCCGGCAACGCCGAGCAGGCGCGCCAGGCGGGCGCGGACGAGTTCGTCGCCAAGCCGTGCCTCCCCCAGGATCTGGAAGACCGCATCCGCCGGATGCTCAAGCCGAGCAAGTCCAAGAACCAGCCCTGATCCACCCGGCCATCCCCTCGTCGTCCCCCAGAACAGACCGTGGGCACCCTTCCAACCTCGCGCGAGAGCGCCGATGGGTGGAGTCCACCCGAGGCGTTCGACGAATACCGACTGGTGCGCCTCTTGGGCCATGGCACCACGGGACGCGTGTATCTCGCCCAGGACACGCTGCTCGAGCGGCCCGTGGCGGTGAAGTTCGTGCGCGCCCTGGGCCCCGGCGCCCTCAGCCGCTTCCTCGTGGAGGCCCGGGCCGCGGCACGCGTCCAGCACCCCAACGTCGTCACCCTCTACCGGGTGGGACAGTTGGAGAACCATCCCTACCTCGTCTCCGAGTTCGTCCGGGGCTCCTCGCTGGAGCGGCTCCCCAAGCCGCTGCCCTGGGAGCAGGTGCTGGCGCTCGGGCAGGGTCTGGCCCGGGGGCTGGGGGCCGCGCACCGGCGGGGCGTGCTGCACCGGGACATCAAACCGGCCAACGCGCTGCTCACCGAGACGGGGGAGGTGAAGCTGCTGGACTTCGGGCTGGCCAAGCTGCTGGACGAGGGCCCCGCCCCGCGCGAGGACACGCCGCCTCCGCGCGAGCCGGGGGCACTCGCCGCCCTGGAGCTGCCGCCCGAGGCCGTGGCGGGCTCGCTCGACGGGGTGACGCTGCCGTCCCTGCCCGAGGGCATGCTGGTGGGGACTCCTTATTACATGTCGCCGGAGGCCTGGGCGGCCACGGAGCTCACCGCGCGCAGCGACGTGTACTCGCTGGGCCTGGTGCTCTACGAGCTGTGCGCGGGCCAGGGCCCCTTCCGGCACGTGCCCCCGCGCGAGCTGGCGCTGGCGGTGTGCACCCAGGACGCCCGGCCCCTGCGCGAGGCCGTTCCGGGCGTGGACGCGGACTTCGCGGCCGTGGTGGACCAGTGTCTGCGGCTCGTGCCCGAGGAGCGCTTCGCCTCGGCCGTGTCGCTGCTGGACGCGCTGGGGCATCTCGCGCGTGACGAGGCGGCGGACGCGCTGCCCGAGGGCAACCCCTACCGGGGTCTGCAACCCTTCGAGGCCGAGCACCGCGCGCTCTTCTTCGGCCGCCGGCGCGAGCAGCGCGAGGTGCTCGAACGGCTGCGCGCCGATCCCTTCCTGCTCATCACCGGCGACTCGGGAGTCGGCAAGTCCTCGCTGTGCCTCGCGGGCGTGCTGCCCCGCCTGGGCGAGGGGGCGCTGGAGGACGGGCGGCGCTGGCGCGGGGTGCGGCTGATTCCGGGGCGGCGTCCGCTCACCGCGCTCACCGCCGCCCTCGCCCCCACGCTGGCCATGGACGAGGAGGCCCTGGGCAACCTGCTGCGCGCGGATCCCACGGGCCTGGCGCGCCAGCTGCGCGTGCGCCTGCGCTCGGACGAGGGGCTCGCCGTCTACGTGGATCAGCTCGAGGAGCTGGTGACGCTCTCGGACGGGGAGGAGTCGGCGCGGGTGGGGCGCGCGCTCGGGGAGCTGGCCGAGGGGGTGCCCGGGGTGCGGCTGCTCGCCACGTGCCGCAGCGACTTCCTCACCCGGCTCACGACGGTGCAGGGCCTGGGCGCGGCGGTGCCCGGGGCGCTCTACCTCCTGCGGGCGCTGGGCCCCGAGGAGAGCCACGAGGCGGTGGTGGGCCCCGCGCGCGCCAAGGGCGTGCGCTTCGAGTCCGAGGCGCTGGTGGACACGCTCGTGGCCTCCATCTCGGCCACCGAGGGCGGGCTGCCGCTGTTGCAGTTCGCGCTCGCCGAGCTGTGGGAGGCGCGCGAGGGGAGCATCATCACCCAGGCGGCGCTCGACAGCCTGGGCGGGGTGGCCGGAGCGCTGGCCCGGCACGTGGACATGGCCGTGGCGCGCCTCCTGCCGGATCAACGCGCGGTGGCGCGCGGCGTGCTCTTGCGCCTCATCACCCCGGAGGGCACCCGGGCGCGCAAGACGGGCGAGGAACTGGTGGGGGATGATCCCCGCCAGCGCGCGGTGCTCGAGGCGCTGGTGCGCGCGCGCCTGCTCGTGGCGCGCGAGGTGGATGGGGGAACGAGCTACGAGGTGGCCCACGAGGTGTTGCTCAGCGACTGGGGCACGCTCGCGCGCTGGCTGACCGAGGCGGCCGAGCGCCGCGAGGTGCGGGCGCGCCTGCAGGCGGACTCCGCGCACTGGGAGCAGGTGGGCCACGCGAGAGACCTGCTCTGGGGTCCGCGGCAGCTCGCCGAGGCGCGCCTGTTGGAGCCCGCGGAGCTCACCCGCCGCGAGCGCGTCTTCCTGGAGGACTCGCGCCGCACGGTGGTGCGCAGCCGGCATCTGCGGCGGGCGCTCGCCGTGGGGTTCGTCCTCTCGCTGGTGCTCGTGTACGCGGGCCTGCAACTGCACGAGGTGTCCGAGCGCGACGCGGTGGTGCGCGGCTGGCTGGACGAGGCCGCGAGCGCCCTGGAGGCCGCGCGGCACGAGCGCGAGACCTTCTCTGGCGCGCGGCGGGAGGCCTTCGCGCACTATGACGCCGGGGAGCGGGAGCGGGGAGACGCGGCGTGGGCGCGCTCCATCCTGGTGGAGGGCGCGCTGCACCGCCGCCTGGACGAGGTGGGGGATCATCTGGAGCACGCGCTCGTGTTGGAGCCGGCGCGCGAGGAGGTGCGCGAGGCCCTGGCGGATTTCCTCCTGGAGCGAGCCTTCCATGCCGAGCAGGCACTGGAGGGGGGAGAGTTGCCGGCGCTGTTGCAGCGCTTGCGGCTGTACGACGCGCACGGGGAGCGTTGGAGGCACTGGACGGAGCCCGCGCGCGTGACGCTCGCGCTGCCGGTGGAGGGGGCGGTGGTGGAACTGCGGCCCATGTCCCGGGACGTGGAGGGACGCGAGGTGACCGGTGCGCTGATGCCGGTGGAGCCGGGGCCGTGGGTGGAGCGGGAGATCGCCCCGGGAGACTGGCGGCTGGTGGTGCGAGCGCGGGGCCACGAGTCGGTGAGCCTCCCGCTGCGGCTGACGCGGGGAGAGCGCCGGCACCTGGCGCCGAGGCTGTTGCGCGAGGGGAGCCTGCCTCGGGGCTTCGTCCATGTGCCGGCGGGACGGGTGTTGTTCGGGAGCGCGGCGGACGCGAGCGTGCGTGGCTTCTTCAACGCGCTGCCGTTGCATCCCAGGCACACGGAGGACTTCCTCATCGCGCGGCACGAGACGACGTACGCGGAGTGGATGGAGTATCTCTCCGCGCTGCCTGCGGACGAGCGCGCGCGGCGTCTGCCGCACACGAGCACTGTCTACCATGGGCGGCTCGCGCTGGAGTGGGTGGGGGGCACCTGGCGCCTGGACTTCCAGCCAGGGGGAGTGCGGTACCGGGTGAGTGCCGGACAACGGCTGCTCTACGCGAAGCGGGAGCGGAGGGGCTCACAGGACTGGCTGCGCTTTCCCGTCACGGGCATTTCCTTCGAGGACGCGGAGGCGTACGTGGCGTGGCTGGGCCGGACGGGGCGGGTGCCGGGGGCGCGGTTGTGCACGGAGCTGGAGTGGGAGCGCGCGGCGCGGGGCGAGGACGGGCGCGAGTTCCCCCATGGGGACGCGCTCGCGCCGGACGATGCGAACGTGGACATGACGTATGGCAAGGAGCCCGGGGGCTTTGGCCCCGACGAGGTGGGCTCGCACCCGGCGTCGCGCAGTCCTTTTGGCGTGGAGGACCTGGCGGGCAATGCCTTCGAGTGGACGCGCTCGGCGGTGGAGCCGGGGCGCGTGGTGGCGAGGGGCGGCGCGTACTACTTCGCCGCCGGCTCGGCGCGGGTGGCCAACCGCGAGCTGCCCGAGCGCACCCTGCGAGACATCACCGTGGGCCTGCGCGTGTGCGCCGACGTGCCTTCTACGCCTTGATTACTCGGTTCCAGCGCATCACCATTGTCGGCATGGTTGAGCGGACCGCCGTCTTCGTTCTGCCGAACATCAAACTTGCCGAGGCCATCGAAGGTGAACTCGCGATCCTCGCTCCTTCTGATGACCCCCGTGTCGAAGCGTTTGGACAAGCGCATGAGACGTTTAGGATCTTTCTCAACCGGTTCACCGATGCTTTCGGCGCGACAATTGAGCCAACCGTGCTTCTCCTTCGCTCGAACGCGCCGGACGCCTTCTTTCATATCGACGCACTGGCGAGCTTCCGTGACCTGATCTCATTCGCCGTCATCAGCTACAGCCGCGCGCTCGAACTCACGTCTCCCCCGGACACCACGTCTTTTACGGCGACGCGTTCGACTTCTATCCTTGGATGGTTGCAAACGATTGTGAGCGCCTGATTCGTAAAACGCCAGCAGTTGCCGGGATTCACGAGGTCGGGAAGTTTCAGGGGCAGTCATCGCCAAAGATGTCTCAAAATAGGCTTGATAGTCGTTCAGTCGACGAGCCGCTGCTCCAAGAGTTGCTCGTGCGCTGGCGTCGCCAATACGAGAGTGACAGGCAGAGTTGGATGGATACTGCTCTCTTCAGATCGTTGAATATGGCCTATCACGCCTCACTGATGCGTGCGGGATCCGATGCCAGACTATACGATGCCGGTCGCATCATCTCTCTGTGGGTGAGTGCATTCGAGATCCTCGCTCACCCGGAGGATACTGGTCGCGTCACTCGGGACAAGGTTTTCGAACTCATCGAAAAGGTGGATTGGAAGCTGTCGGCCTGTAAGGAGCCGATTTACAAAACCGGCGACAAGAAGAAGCTGATCGAACGCACGCTTGCCTCCTGGTTTTATCAATTGCTATATGATTGCCGTAACGACTTTTTTCACGGTAATCCGGAGCCGGCCGACAGACTCCTCTTACCCAATTCAGGTCGACATTTGTTCGATTACGCCGCGCCACTCTATCGGCTCGCACTCACGGCGTTCTTGCCGCTTGAATTTGCTAGGGAGGAGCCGTCGATGTCGGATGCGGAAGCCTTTGGCTCCTTTGTTGCGGAGCGGAAGCGTTTCCTTGAGCCTCAGCACATGGTCGAGGCTTCCGTTTCGGTGCTTGGACGGGTCATGAGGAGCCGGGGAGCGAGCGGATGCTCACGACACGAGGGTCCGCGGGTTCCTTCCTGGGCTGGGTCACGTACTTCTCGTGCGAGCGCGGCGAGGCGCCTACCCTGCCGGTACCCGTCCATGTGGGGCCGGTAGCGGACAAGGGCACTCTGGTCATCCTCACGCCCGAGTGTCTCACCTCGCGCAACCCCGAGCACGTGGCCCTCGCGCGGCGCGTCCATCCACTGCTGGAGGAACAGGGTCTGCTCGAAAGGGTCGTCGAGCCGCGACCCCTTCACGGCGCATGAACACCGTGGTCCTCACGTCCCCGGCGGGCGGAAGTCGGGGTGTGGGGCCCCCCCGGTACGGGGGCCTCGAAAGTGCCGAGGTGATGAATGCGGTGTGCAGACCCTCGCCGCAGAAGACGGGCATGTAGTGGGGTACTGAACCGGCATGTTCACCTCGCGCTCCATGAGGGCATACGAGGTGTATCCTCCGGGCTGTTTGTAGTCGGGGGGAGGCTCTGCACATGGAGGAAAAGCACCACGGTTCCATTGAGGGGAGTGGCGCGGTGAAACAATGGCCAGCACGGCGAGCGCACCAGCGAGCCGCGTCGCGCTGGGATACCGGTGCGCTGGCACTGCTCATTCTCGTGTCACAGGTCGCATGCGCTACGGGCTACCCGATGGGAGGGGGATTGGTAGGCAGTAGCTACCGATTCCGGTGGTTGCCAACTTCACAGAGGTTGGCGCCGAACGTGCGAGGAGAAGAGGCGGGCGCCACGGTCGAAGTCGAAATCCCCACCAAGGAGGCAAACTCTGGTGACGCCAGTTCGGAGCGGTATGCCTCTGGAAGAGATGTGAAGAGGAGTACGGCAAGTGCTGCTGGCGCCCAGTTGCGCCCGGGGCAATTGGCGCGTCATGTGGATGAGGTAGAGGAGTGGGAAGGGAAGGGGGTTGGGGGGCCGGATGGGATAGGCGATGGCCGCCCCTATGCGGTGCCCATGTCGCTGGACTACTTCCAAGGCTTCCTCGTGCAGGCCGGGGTGCCCTCCACCGCGGTGCCGGCGGACGGGCGCACGCTGTTGCCCGAGCAGGCGTTGGGGTTGCTCCCGCATCTGCTGTCCACGCCGGTGACTTTGGGCAACTTCGGGCCGAGACGCATGGTGGCGCATTTGCTGCTGGAGGTGGCCACGGGCGGTACTCCGGTGTCCCGGGATAAGTTGCACGCGCGCATGCGGCGCTTCTCGCGACTGCTGGTGCTGCGTCCGGACGGCTACCTGGTGAAGCTCACCACGGGGGGAGCGGTCCAGAAAGCGGGGGAGGTGGCACTGGCGGATGACGGCACCCTACGCGCGGGCCAGTACGAGGTGGGGGCCTTCTACGCCGTGGAGGGAGGGCGTCTGTTCCCGGTGGATGTCACTCTCGAGGTACCGCGCGGGGCTCGCCCCGTGGGCCTCTACGAGCCGGATGACGGGGTGATGCTGCCAGTGGCGGAGGGGGCCGCGCTGGCGGTTGTGGACATGGTGGAGGGCCTCTATCGGCTCGTCTTCCACACGGAAGAGACGCTGGAGGGACTGGCACGGCTTCCAGGCGCTGTGCGGGCGATGTACGAGAACGCGCCTCGGCTCTGGGAGGAGTTCCGCCACAAGCCCAACGCGGAGCGGGTGCGCACCATTTCCCGGCTCACCACGGGGGCGGTGCTGTTGGTGGGCACCTCGGGGGCGGGCGCCGCGAAGGCGGCGTCCTGGGGCGGGAAGCTGGGGAGCATGTCCGTGCCCCTGCTCTCGCTCTCGGGCGACGGCCTGCTGGCGGTGCGGTTGGTGGCCGTGCCCGTGGGTGGTGCCGTCGCCGTCGCGGGCAATGCGCTGAGTGCCACCTACGTGCTGCACATGGCCAGCACGAGTGCCCAAGGGGCAGGAGGCAGTGGCGGGTGGCCTCCGGTGGGCGGGCCTGGGCAATGGGTGGAGGACACCTCCAGCATGTCCGAGCAGGCCCGGGACTATCAGGCGCAGGTGACGGGAGCTCCGAAGCGGTGGGCCTATGAGGTCTGCCGGGGGACCGAGTGCGTGGACTACGATGGCTACGACCCAACGACCGGCACGCTGCTCGAAGCCAAGGCTCTTGAATATGAGAAGTGGTGGGATGAGGCACTCAAGGTCAGGTGGAAGTACAAGGGCGCACAAGGCCTGATCGATCAAGCTAGGCGGCAGAGTCGGCTCGCGGGAGGGCTCCGGGTGCGCTGGCATGTAGCGGAACCTCGGATGGTGGCCATCCTCAAGAAGCTGTTCCAGGAGAACAACATCGAGGGCATCGAGGTTGTTCACACATCGCCGCTGCCATCATGAGGCCGACGAGAGATGACAGAATCCTACTACGCAGGTGTCTATTGGGGCCGTCGGCGGGAGTCCGCCGAGGAGTGCGCTCGTCGAGCGGAATTGTTCTTCCGTCTCCTGGCGGAGTGTCACCCGAGTTATGGCCGCTGGTTCGAGCAGCAGGACTCGGAGGAGACGGAGCCCCAACTCCAGTTTGAGCCCACGCGCGAAATCTTTGTGCGCTTCTTTGGGAGGGACGAGTACCGGAGCGATGGGGGCGGCTTCCGTTTCGGTGCTTGGACGGGTCACGAGGATCAGGACCAGGGGGGCATGGTCTTGCTTTTCTGTGGTGCACACGCTGAAGGGTCCTCGAATCACCTGGTTGTCTACTTCCCAGAAGAGGAGCCAGGGAGTGAGCGGATGCTCACGACGCCAGTGCTCGCCGGAGTGATGCGGGCAATGGCGCTGGCCTGGGAGCCGGACTGGGGTGTTATCTGCTCGGGGGACTTCCGAGACCTCATCTCAGAACGAGGGTCCGCTGGTACCTTCGTGGGCTGGGTCACGTACTTCTCGCGTGAGCGCGGCGAGGTGCCGGCCCTGCCTTCACCCGTCCGAGTGGAGCCGGTAGAGGACAAGGGCGCTCTGGTCATCCTGACGCCCGAACGCCTCTCCTCGAGCAACCCCGAGCATGTGGCGCTTGCGCGGCGCGTCCAGCCACTGCTGGAGGAGCGGGGTCTGCTCAAGAGAGTCGTCGAGCCGCAGCCCCTTCTCGGCGCATGAACACCGCGCCCCTCACGTCCCGGGTGGGCGGAAGTCGGTGCGGGGCACTCCTGGCACGGGGGCCTCGAAGGCGAACAGGTTGCCCTCCTCGGGCCGCTGCCGCTTCTCCTCCTCGCTCAACGTGTGGTTGGCCGAGGTGACGAAAACGGTGCGCAGGCCCTCGCCCCCGAAGGCGGGCATGGTGGGGTACTGCACCGGCATGCGCACCTCTCGCTCCACGCGGCCCGAGGGATCGAAGCGCACGAGCTTGCCGGCGCCGAAGATGGCGCACCACACGAAGCCATCCCGGTCCACCGTGGCGCCATCCGGACCCGTGCCCTCGGTGATGCGCGCGAAGACGCGGACGTTCGAGGGCGTGCCCGTCTGCGTGTCGTAGTCGGAGGCCCAGATCGTCTTCCGCGACGTGTCGCCGTGGTACATCGTGCGCCCGTCCGGGCTCCACGTCATCGAGTTCGCCGTCTGCACGGGCGCCGTGCCCGGGTGCCACGTCCCCGCGCCGTCGTAGCGCCAGAAGGGCAGGGCGCGTGGCGTATCGCTCGCGTCTCCGGGCGCGAGCGGCTCGTACATGGGCCCGGCCCAGAAGCGGCCCTGCCGATCCACCCCTCCATCGTTGAAGACGAAGCGGCGCGAGTCGAACGGCGCGGGCGCGAGGAAGCGCAGCGATCCATCGCTCAAGGTGAACTCGAACAGGCCGGTGCGCAACGCCACCACGGCCCCGGTGGGCGTCAGGCCCAGGCAGCCGATCCACGCGGGCATCTTCCAGGCGGTGTCCTCGCCCGTCCTCGGATCGAAGGCATGCAGCGCGGGCTCGCGCAGACACACCCAGAACAGGCGGCCCGAGCGCTCATCCCAGACGGGGCTCTCGCCATTGAGGGCCCGGGCCCGAAGCACGCACCGCACCTGACCCGCTCCACTCATCCCGCGCCTCCCGCGAGGAGGTTGAGCGCCCGGTTATATCGGCCCGCTCCGGCGAGTCGCCGCTCACGCGTCCTTCTGTCCGGGGGCCGACTCCTCGCCGACGAAGTCCACCTGGAGTCCTCCGTACTCGGAGCGGCCCAGCTTCAGGCTCCAGCCGTGCAGCACCGTCACCCGCGAGGCGATGGCGAGCCCCAGTCCGTGTCCTCCCGGCCCGCGGGTGCGCGCCGCGTCGCCGCGCACGTGGCGCTCGAGGATGTGGGGCAGCTCGTGCTCGGGGATGCCGGGCCCGTCGTCCAGCACGCGCAGGCGGAAGGTGGCGCCGGGCTCGCGCTCGAGCACCACCGCCACGTGGCCTCCGCGCGCGTTGTAGCGCACGGCGTTGTAGATGACGTTGCTCACCGCCTGCTCGATGAGGGTGTCATCCCCGAGGACGAGCACGGGCGGCTCGGGCACGGCGTGCTCCAGTTGCACGCCCTGCTGGCGCGCGATGGGGCGGTGGCGGCCGATGCACCGGCCCACCAGGGCGTTGAGATCCACCCTCGCGCGTTGCATCCCGGGCTCGCCCGCTTCCAGCCGGGCCGCCGCCCCCAGGTTGTGCAGGAGCGCCGCCATGTAGTGCGCCTCCTGGCTGGCCGCCGCGATGACCTCGCGCTCCACCGGCTCGCCCCGGGCCGCGCGCTGCTGCATCTCGGCCAGGTGCCCCTGGAGCACCGTGAGGGGGATCATCACGTCGTGCGTGGTGTTCTGCAGGAAGGAGCGCAGCGTCTGCTCGCGCTTCTCCTTCAAATCTATCTGCGCGTGGATGGCGCGGCCCGCCTCGTCGAAGGCGAGCGCCAGCTCGGAGATCTCATCGTCTCCGTGCACGGTGATGGGCCCCTGGTAGGTGCTGCGCACGAAGACCTTCACCTCCCCGGTGAGCTGGCGCAGGCGGCGCACCACCGGCCCCAGCGCGAGCAGCACGCCCACGAGCGACATCACCGTGGGCAGGAGCCAGAACTCCGGTGGAATGGGCGAGTACCAGGAAGGCCCCGGTCCGGGGCGCCCCGACATCCGCACGAGCACGAAGGCGCACGGTCCGCTGTTCCAGGGCATGCGCACGAGCACGTCCCGGGCGTCATTGGGTCCTCCCCAGCCGAGGGCCTGGCCGGCCACGTCCTCTCCCTGCCGCATGGCGCGCGCGAGCGAGGGCTCCAATGGGGGCGCCTGGGGGTTGCGGGCCGTGAGGTCCGGGTCGTACGCGAACAGCCGTGTGTTGCCCCGGGGCTCGCGGGGCCGGGGTGGGGGCCCCCAGCCTCTCTCGGGGGGAGGGCCCTTGGGGCGCTCGGGCGGGGGAGGACGCCGGGCGCGCGAGCCCTCGAGGCTCCAGGTCTCCGGGGCGGTCTCGCACTGCTCGCGTCCCTCGGCGGTCATGTGCGCGAGGGCGTACTCGGACAGGGCGGTCTCCACGGCGCGTGTTTCGATGACGAGGTGGATCCACCCCATGCAGAGCGCGACGGGGATGGCCACCGCCACGGTGGTGAGGGCCAGCCGCATGCGCAGCTTCACGCGTCGTCTCCCTCGCCGAGCCGGTAGCCGATGCCCCACACCGTCTCGATGTGCTTGCCGGGGCCGAGCTTGCGCCGCAGCCGGGACACGTGCACGTCCAGGGTGCGCTCGGTGCCCTCGCGCTCGGGATCCAACACGTGCTCGGCGAGCCACTGCCGCGTCACCGAGGCGCCGCGCCGCCGGGCCAGCGCGGCGAGCAGGTCGAACTCCACGCGGGTGAGCTCCACCGGCTTGCCGAGCACGCGGACCTCGCGCGAGTCGAGGTCCACCTGGAGCGAGCCGGCCTCCACGAGGCTCTGGCGCTGGAGCATGGGCCGGCGCAGCCGGGCGCGCACGCGCTCCACGAGCTCCTCGGGCCAGAAGGGCTTGGTCATGTAGTCGTCGGCGCCGAGCTTCAGGGCGCGCACCTTGTCCGCGGTGTCGTTGCGCGCGCTGAGGATGAGCACCGGCACGTCCGAGGCGCCCTCGCGCAGCTCCCGGAGGATGTCCAGGCCGTAGGTGCCCGGCAGCATGAGGTCCAGGATGACGAGGCGATACGTGGATGCCTCGCCAGGCGGCAGGGGACGGCCCACGGTCCACCAGGTGGGCTCGAAGCCGGCGCGCTCCAGACAGCCGGAGATCTGCGCGCCCAGTTGGGGATCATCCTCGATGAGCAGGAGTCGTTCTCCCATGGGTCCTGTCTCCTAGCGGACGAGTCGTAAGAGAATCTTAAGGCCGCGCTTGCGGCTGGGCTCCGGCGGGGCCAGCAGGTGCTCCCCGGGCGGAGGGCTCGGGGATGAGGCGACGCGCGCCCGGCGGACCCGGGCGTGGACATGAGCGCTCGTTGGCGAGTGTACGGGATTGAAGAGTTCGTGAGGAAAGCCCCCCGTTGATGTGCGGCTCCGGACAGAGAGCACTGGAGGGCCATGTCACACTGGCAACGTCGTTTTTTCCTCATTTCTCCTTCAGCGCGGAGGTCGGGCCATGTCGACGGACATCCAGATGATGGACGTACACAAGACGAATCAACTCCTGGAGGCCATGAGGGCGCAGGTGGATCCGCTCGCGGACGAGGTCATCCAGGAGCTGTTCGCGCGAGGGGAGGTGGGCTCGGCGAACGTGTGGATGGCCTATCTGATGAGGCATGGCTCGGCGGGGATGGAGCGGGTGCCCGAGCCGCTGCGGAGCTACTTCGAGCGGAGCGGGCGGCTGCCTGCCTGGGTGGACCGCGAGCTGTTGAGCGAGGGCCAGGCGCTGTTCCACCGGTGCGGGCCGTTGTCGGTGGTGGCGCTGGTGGGAGCGGCACTGCCCACGTGCTACGCGGGGGCGCAGGGCGTGCAGGTGTTGCACCTGACGTCGCGCATGGAGAAGGACATCCTGCGCCGCATCGTGGAGACGGCGCAGATGGTGGTGGATGTGATGGGCCCGGGGGGATTGGAGGAGGACGGGTGGGGGATCCGGGACGCGCAGCGGGTGCGGCTGATGCATGCGGCCGTGCGCCATCTGGTGCGCAGGAGTGGCCGGTGGGATGAAGCGTGGGGCCAGCCCGTCAACCAGGAGGACATGGCGGGGACGCTGCTGACCTTCTCGGTGGTGACGCTGCGCGCGTTGAGGAAGCTGGGCTACACGCCCTCGGCGCGCGAGGCGCAGGCGTACTACCACACGTGGCGGGTGGTGGGCTTCCTCATGGGTGTGGACGAGCGCCTGCTGCCGGCGAGTCTCGAGGAGGGTGAGCACCTGGCGGACGCCATCTTCGGGCGGGTGTTCGCCCCCAGCGTGCAGGGCCGGGAGATGACGCGCGTGCTCATCGAGCGGTTGGATCATCTCGTGCCGGGCCAGGTGTTCGAGGGACTGGCGGCCACGCTCATCCGCCACCTGGTGGGGGACGAGACGGCGGATCTGCTCGCGGTGCCGCCCTCGGACTGGTCGCACTCGGTGATGAAGCCGTTGTGGTTGCTGGGGTGGCTGGTGGAGGGCAGCGAGTGCAGTGAGTTGACGGCGAGGATGTGCGGGTTGTTCGGCCGCACGTTGGTGGAGGGCCTGGTGTGGATGGGCCGGGGTGGCAGCCGGCCGCCCTTCCGCATCCCGGATGTGCTGCAGGAGTCCTGGCGGGTACGGGGCCCCGAGGAGCGTGAGAGGGTTCACGAGGAGCCCGTGTCCCTGCTGGAGAGATCATCCGCGTGAACCCCTATGTGTTGCCGGGCATTTCGATTCTCATGGAGGTGGTGGCGACCTCTTCGTTGCGAGCGAGCGAGAGCTTCACCCGGCTGGTGCCGAGCGTCGTGGTGGTGGTCGGGTATGGCACGGCCTTCTACGTCATGAGTCACGCGTTGAAGTCGCTGCCGCTCGGGTTCTCGTACGCGGTGTGGAGCGGCGTGGGCACGGCCCTCACTGCCATGATTGGCTGGTTTTACTTCCGGGACGTGTTCCACTGGAGCGGGCTGGTGGGCATCGGCCTCATCATCGCGGGGGTGGTGGTGCTCAACGTCGGGGGGTCGGCGCGGCACTGAGCGGGCGGTGTATTCTCGCGCGCCCATGCCTCCCGTGACTCTTCCCGAAGACTACCGACACCATGTGACGGCGGCCCTGGCCGCGCTCGACGTGCGCAATCTGGTGCTGAGCCTGCACGACCCGAGCCTGCCGGGGGCACCTGGGGAGGACGTGGGCCGGGGCTCGCCCTATGCGGCGGGGGGGCAGCGCTTCCTCGAGTTCGCGCGGGAGCTGGGCTTCACCGGCATCCAACTGGGCCCGCAGGGGCAGACGACGGAGGACAATCCCTCGCCGTATGACGGGACGCTCTTCTCGCGCAACGTGTTGAACGTGGCGCTGGGCGAGCTCGTGCGGGAGGAGCCCTGGGGGGCGCTCTTGCGGCCCGAACGGGTGCGCGCCGTCGCCGCGTCCCGGCCCGGGGGGGAGTCGCGCGTCGCGCACCGCCACGTCTTCCGCGTGCAGGAGGAGGCGCTGGAGGAGGCGTGGGAGATGTTCCAGTTCAAGCGGGCCCAGGCGCAGTCTGGAGGAGTCATCGCGCGACTGGCCGAGCGCTTCGAGGACTTCCAGCGGGAGAACGCGCAGTGGTTGGAGCGGGATGCGCTCTATGACGTGTTGTGCCTGGAGCATGGCCGTCCGTACTGGCGGGAGTGGCCGAGCGAGTGGGATCGGCGGCTGTGGAATCCGCGTCCGAGCGAGGAGGGGGCGTTCGCCCATCGCCGGCAGGTGCTGCGCGCGAAGCACGCGGCGCGGGTGGAGGGGTATGCCTTCCGGCAGTTCATCGTGCACGAGCAGCATCGGGCGTTGCGCGAGCGCACGGCGGAGTGGGGCCTGAAGCTGTATGGGGACCTGCAGATTGGCTATTCGCCGCGGGACGCGTGGGCGTGGCAGGGGTTGTTCCTGGGCTCGTACCTGATGGGGGCGCCGCCCAGCCGCACCAATCCCGAGGGCCAACCGTGGAACTATCCGGTGTTGGATCCCTCGCGCTACCACGAGCCGCCCGGGCCGCCGCATGTCTACGAGCCGGCGGCGAAGCCCGGTCCGGTGTTGTGGTTCATGGCGGCGCGGGTGAACAAGATGCTGGCCGAGTACGACGGGCTGCGCATCGATCATCCGCACGGGCTGGTGTGTCCCTGGGTGTATCGGGCGGGGGCGATGGAGCCGGTGCGCGCGGTGCAGAACGGGGCGCGGCTGTTCGCGTCACCGGACCTGGCGGATCATCCGGAGCTGGCGCGCTACGCGCTCGTGCCGCCGGAGGGATTGGACCGCTCGGTGCCGCGCTACGCGGACGGGTGGGTGCGCGAGCTGACGCCAGAGCAGGTGACGCGCTACAGCGCGCTCTTCGACGCCATCATCGCGGCGGTGCACGCGCAGGGGCGTCAGGTGTCGGATCTGCTGTGCGAGGTGCTGAGCACCATGCCGTATCCGCTGCGGCGGGTGTTGGAGCAGTACGGATTGGGGCGCTTCCGGGTGACGCAGAAGGCGGACCTGACGAATCCGCGGGACGTGTACCGGGGAGAGAACGCCGCGCCCGCGGACTGGATCATGTTGGGCAACCACGACACGAAGTCCATCTGGGCGCTGGCGGAGCGGTGGTTCGCGGTGGGCGAGGCGCGGGCGCAGGCGGACTATCTGGCGTGGCGGCTGCACCCCGAGGAGGAGGGGCGGGAGGCGTTCGCCCGTCGGCTGGTGGAGGAGCGGGGGCTGCTGGTGCAGGCGAAGTTCGCGGACCTGTTCGTCAGCCGGGCGGAGAACGTGATGGTGTTCTTCGCGGACCTGTTGGGGCTGAA
Organism: Cystobacter fuscus; assembly: GCF_002305875.1. Taxonomy (NCBI): domain Bacteria; kingdom Pseudomonadati; phylum Myxococcota; class Myxococcia; order Myxococcales; family Archangiaceae; genus Cystobacter; species Cystobacter fuscus. The sequence goes on from NZ_CP022098.1 coordinate 965,885, forward strand.
GGAGACGTACAACGCGCCCGGCACGGTGAGCGACGAGAACTGGAGTCTGCGCATTCCCCAGGAGTACCGGCGCGAGTATGGGGAGAAGCTCGGACGCGACGCGGCGCTGAACCTGCCCGGGGCACTGGCGCTGGCGCTGCGCGCGGTGAAGCCGGAGCACCAGCCGCTCATCGAGAACCTGGAGCGGCTGGCGGCGCGCTTGCGGCACGGGTAGGGCGGGGTGTCCTCAGTGGCGCACGTCCACCACGATGCGGGTGGGGGAGCGCAGCTCGAGGACGCGATAGGCCTGGGGCTGCTTCACGCCGAGCACCCAGGTGACCTCGCCCTCGAAGTCGCACGTCTGCTCCAGCTCCTGGAGCACGGGGAGGGCGGCGGTGCGCTCGCGGCTGGCGATGGTGACCTGGCCGTTCTCGTCGTGGGCCTGGGCGGGCTGGAGGCTCACCTGCAGGCGGCCCTGTCCGGCGACTTCCGTGGGGTCTCCGGAGCCGCACCGGATGGCGGGCCCGTCGAGGTACTCGACGCGGTAGCCGGGCAGTGTCTCTCCGTCGAACTGGAAGACGACGCGGTCGAAGCCCTCGTTGCGCGCGGCGCGCACCTCGCGCAGCGTCGCGGCCTTCTGGCCAGAGCGCGGGACGTTCGTTTTCGCCTGGATCCACTCGGGCTCCTTCGCCTCCGGGGGAGGTGTGGCGGGAGGCGGGGTGGACGGAGGCGGGGCGGTGGCGGACCCGGTGGCCGGGGCGGGAGCCTCCGGCGGGGGAGGGGTGGGGGAGGGGGGAGTCTGGGCCTTCGTGGGAGGCGTCGCGGGCGCGGGAGGCGCCGCTTCCTTGCAGCCCACGAGTGCGAGACAGGCCGCGAGTCCCACGGCCGACAGCGAGCATCCCCTGCGCTTCATGCACGTTCTCCTGGTGGCCCCTGGGGCCGGGTGGAGGCCCGGTGTGTCACGGTGGGCGCCCGGGAGCCAGAAGGAAGGCGGAACGGGTCTGGCGCCCGTTCCGCCGGAGGGGGACTCAGTCCTGCTGGCGGGGAACGAGCTGGCCGCGGATCTCGCCCCCCGGATTGTTCACGGTGTGGACGTTCACGTAGAACTGCCCGTTCTTGAAGGCCTCCTGCTCCTCGGAGCTGAGCTTCCGGGTGCCCGAGAAGCTGCCGATGCGCAGGTCGGTGCCGGTGGTGACCTGGAGGCCGAAGACGATCCCTCCCGCCACGCTGGGCGCGCCCTGGTGGATGTGGACCGAGCTGCCAGACACCTCATGCAGGTCGCTCAACAGGCCGCTGAAGGTGCCCTGGACCTTGAGCTCACTGCCATCGAGCTCGGCGGTGGCGACGCCCGTGGCGTTGGTGTTCACCGGAGGCGCCTCGTTGGCGCCCGACAACTGGGTGGTGGCGACGTAGGGGGCCCCTCCGCAGCCGAGCATCCCGACCAGTCCCACGCCCACCAGCATCCGCACCGCCTGACGCATCGTATAACGCATGTTCATTGCATCTCCTCTGTCTTCCACCTGAGTCCGGGCGGGTGCCCGGGATGGGCCGGGGACCCTGACCCTGAGTGTCGGTCCGTGTCTAGAGGACTTGCGGGCCTGCATCGATTCGGTGTGCGGGCAAGTGCCCGGTAGCGCACGGACCGCTTGGGCGGAGGCCACGTGACGCGTATACCGTCGCCGCGACTCGTCGCGCTTTGCGCTTCCCTGGAGTGTGAATCCCATGGCTCTTGATCTCAATCCCCTGTTTGGCCCCCGGCGGGACGACACCGTCGGCACGATGGCGCGAGGACTCCAGGGCAGTGAAATCCTCCGCATCGCGGCGGAGATCCGCGAACTGGTGGCTCAGGGGCGGCAGGTGTGCAACCTCACCGTGGGCGACTTCAGCCCCCGCGAGTTTCCCATTCCCGCCACCCTGGGCGAGGGCATCGCCCAGGCGCTCGCGGCGGGCGAGACGAACTATCCGCCCTCGGACGGCATGCTGGCGCTGCGTCAGTCCGTGCAGCGCTTCTACGAGCGGGCGCTGGGCCTGAAGTACCCGCTGGAGAGCGTGCTCATCACCGCGGGCGCGCGGCCCATCATCTATGGCGTCTACCGCTCGGTGCTGGACGCGGGCGACACGGTCGTCTACCCGGTGCCCTCGTGGAACAACAACCACTACGCGTACATGCTGGGGGCGCGGTCCGTGGAGGTGAAGACGGACGCCGAGCACGGCTTCATGCCCACGGTGGAGCAACTGGCGCCGCACCTGCCGCAGGCCCGGCTGTTGTGCCTGTGCAGCCCGCTCAACCCCACGGGGACGATGATCTCCCCCGAGGCCATGAAGGCCATTGGTCAGCGCGTGGTGGAGGAGAACCGCCAGCGCGAGGCGCGGGGCGCCCGGCCCCTCCTGGTGATGTACGACCACATCTACTGGACGCTCACCTTCGGCCAGTCGCGGCACGTGACGCCGGTGGAGCTGGTGCCGGAGCTGGCTCCCTACACGGTGTTCGTGGACGGCATCTCCAAGGCGTTCGCCTCCACGGGCGTGCGCGTGGGCTGGGCGGTGGGCGCCCCGTCCATCATCTCGCGGATGAAGGACGTGCTGGGCCACGTGGGCGCCTGGGCCCCCAAGGCCGAGCAGGTGGCGGTGGCGCGCTTCCTGGATGACGCCCCAGCCGTGTCTGCCTACCTGGAGACGATGCGGCGGCGGGTGGACGAGCGGCTGACGGCGCTGCACCAGGGCTTCTCCGCGATGCGCGCGGCGGGACTGCCCGTGCTCTCCATTCCTCCCCAGGGCGCCATCTACCTGTCGGTCCGCTTCGAGCTGCTCGGCAAGGCGGGGCTGCGCACCAACACCGACATCCGCAAGCTCCTGCTGGAGAAGGCGGGCTTCGCGCTGGTGCCCTTCCAGGCCTTCGGCCTCATGGAGGACACCGGGTGGTTCCGCCTGTCGGTCGGGGCCGTGTCGGTGGAGGAGATCCGGGCGGCGCTGCCCCGCGTGGAGGCGGTGCTGCGCGAGGTGGTGAAGTAGGCCCCACGCGGAGCCCGGAAAAAAATGGGGGGTGCCTCGTTTGAAAGCGAGACACCCCCCACCATATTTGACCCCGACTACTCCATCCTCCCCCTTGCGGCGGACGGGCATCGTTGGGTCATCCGCCAGAACTCCCCGCCCCCGCGGGTCCTCCTGACGGCATCCTGGTACGGCATATGTCGTGGGTGGTGGGGGGCTCTACCAGCTGTAGATACCGCCCTCGTCCACCTCGTGAATCCCGGCACCGTGCTCCAACGAGGACGGGCCGTGGTCTCGCTCTCTGACGAGCACGATGGGAGCCAGCGCCAGCCGCGGTGCGCGAGACCGGAGCCGCGCCAGAGAGGTCACCCCCGTGACCACGCCGCGCAGTCCGGCCGTCACCTCGGCCTCTGTCAGTGCCGCCAACTGGCTTCGCTTCGCCCCCGCGAAGGACGCCAGCCCCGACACCTCCAGCCGATGGCTCCCATCGGGCTCGTGTTTCCCGGCCGTCCAGGACAGCCGGGTCAGAGTCTTCGCCACCGACGCGGAATGCTCACCCCCCCGGTACAGCACGCCTCCCGCCCTACCCTCGACCACCCCATGGCTTGCGTGACGCGAAGCCCCCATCCCCAGTTCCACTTGCAGCTGCATGGTGTCCCGACCCCGTGGCTTGCTCGTGAGCGCGTTGGTGACAGGGGCGGATATTGGCCAAAACGCGCCGGCGAGTTTTCCACGCGGACGACAACTGCTTGCGCGAAGGCGCCAACCCGGGAGCCAGGCGCCATCCTGGAGGGGTGAAGCCCCGGTTTTTCACTCTCAGCGCACCTCGGGTGGCCCGCTCGCCTGCCCTCCAGCGGAAAGACCCCTGGGCTGAACGCACTTGCAGGTGAAAGGAGGCGGCGCGGGGTATGGTCAGGGGACCGGGACGCCGGTGGAAGACGCGAATGAGGTGGGATGAGCATGGGTGATGGAGCGCGGGGTGTGCTGGCCGTGGTGGCGGAGAAGCCCTCCATGGCGCGCGACATCGCCCGGGCGTTGGGCGCGCGCGAGCAGGGGGAGGGGTGCTTTCGCGGCAACGGCTACGTGGTGACGTGGGCCATCGGCCACCTGGTGGGACTGGCGCAGCCGCACGAGATGCGGCCCGAGTGGAAGCGCTGGCAGCGCGAGCTGCTGCCCATGCTGCCGGGCGACTGGCCGCTGGTGGTGGAGGAGAAGACGGCGAGCCAGTTCCAGGTGGTGCGCCGGGTGATGAACGCCCCCGAGGTGGACTCCGTGGTGTGCGCGACGGACGCCGGGCGCGAGGGCGAGCTCATCTTCCGCTACATCTACGAGGCCGCCGGGTGCCGCAAGCCGGTGCGGCGCCTGTGGGTGTCCTCGCTGACGGAGAGCGCCATCCGCGAGGGCTTCCGCACGCTCAAGCCGGGGCGGGACTACGAGCCCCTGGCGGACGCGGCCCGGGGCCGCAGCCGGGCGGACTGGCTCGTGGGGATGAACCTGTCGCGCCTGTACACGCTCGCCTGCGGGGACACGTTCTCGGTGGGGCGGGTGCAGACGCCCACGCTGGCCATGGTGGTGGAGCGCGAGCTGGCCATCCGCGACTTCGTCCCCCAGGAGTACCTGGAGGTGCTCGCCACCTTCGACCCGGCGGGCCCCGAGGCGCCGGGCCGCTACCAGGGCACCTGGTTCCGTCCCGCGCTCCCCGGCAAGGAGAAGGAGTGGGACGCGCGCGAGGCCCGGCGTCTGCCCGCGGACGGCGAGGAGGCGCGCGTGGTGGTGGAGCGCGTGAAGGCGGGTCGCGCCGTCGTGGAGTCCATCACCTCCGAGACGAAGCGCATGGCGCCGCCGCTGCTCTACGATCTCACCGAGCTGCAGCGCCACGCCAACCGCCTGTATGGCTACAGCGCCCAGCGCACCCTGGAGCTGGCACAGGCGCTCTACGAGAAGCACAAGCTGCTGAGCTACCCCCGCACCTCCAGCCGGCACCTGTCCCAGGAGATCGCCCGCACCCTGCCGCAGGTGGTGGACGCCATCCGCGCCCCCTGGGAGGCCCAGCTCGCGCCGGGCACCGGCACGCGCGCGCTCGGCCGCCGCTTCGTGGACGACGCGAAGGTGACGGACCACCACGCCCTCATCCCCACGACGACCCCGCCCGGAGACGCTCGGCTGTCCGTGGAGGAGCGCAACATCTACGAGCTCGTCTGCCGGCGGCTGCTCGCGGCGTGGCACGAGGACTTCGTCTGGTCCGTGACGACCGTCATCACCGCCGTCACCTCGCCGGGCGTGGACCCCGCGCTGCCCACGGTGGATCGCTTCCACAGCGCGGGCACCCTCGTGGAGCGTCAGGGCTGGAAGGTGCTGGACGTGGGCGGCGGACAGCGCGCGCCCAAGCCCCGCGAGGCGGCCAAGGCGAAGAAGGACGGCGAGGCCGAGGCGGAGGAGCCGGAGGACGATCAGGACCTTCCGCCTGGGCTCGTGAAGGGGCTCGCGCGCACGGTGCGCGAGGTGAAGCCGGTATCGAAGCGGACGCGGCCTCCCCCCCGGCTCTCGGACGCGAGCCTGCTCACGGCGATGGAGACGGCGGGGCGCGCGCTCGACGACAAGGAGCTGGCGGACGCGATGCGCGAGTCGGGTCTGGGCACCCCCGCCACGCGCGCCGCCATCATCGAGACGCTGCTGGATCGGGGCTACCTCGTGCGGCGCGGCAAGTCGTTCGAGGCGACCGAGAAGGGCATCGGCCTCATCCGCGTGGTGCACCCGGACGTGAAGAGCCCGGCGATGACGGGCCAGTGGGAAGCGTGGTTGCGGCGCATCGAGGGCGGCAGCGGAGACCTCGACTCCTTCCTGCACGGCATCGAGGCCTATGTCATCGAGGTGGTGGGCAAGGTGCCGCCCTCCATTTCCCTGCCGCCCGGGGCCCTCGCTGCTCCGTCCCGCCCCGCCCCGGCCGTGGCCTCCGAATCCGCTTCCCGCGCCGCCGCCCCCGTGAAGAAGGGCAAACGCGCGAGCTCCCCGGGCGAGTCCCCCGCGTCCTCCCCGCTCCGGCAACCCGCGCTCGCCCTGTCAGGGACCGTCCGGCCCGAGCGCACGGTGCGTCCGCGCACGCCTCCCTCCGAGCTGCGGGGTCTGCTCAAGAGCGTGTTCGGCTTCCCGGACTTCCGCCCGTACCAGGAGGCGGTGTGCCGCACGGCCACCGAGGGCAAGGATCTGCTGCTGGTGATGCCCACCGGCGCGGGCAAGTCGCTGTGCTACCAGTTGCCGGGCCTCGCGCGCGCCGGCACGACGCTGGTCATCAGCCCCCTCATCGCGCTCATGGAGGACCAGGTGGCGCGCTTGCAGTCCCTGGGGCTCGCGGCGGATCGCATCCACTCCGGACGCGATCGCGCCTCGTCGCGCCAGGTGTGCGCGGACTACCTCGAGGGCCGGCTGGACTTCCTCTTCATCGCCCCCGAGCGGCTCGGTGTGCCGGGCTTCGTGGAGCTGCTCGCCCGGCGCACCCCCGCGCTCGTGGCCGTCGACGAGGCGCACTGCATCTCCCAGTGGGGACATGACTTCCGTCCCGACTACCGGCTGCTGGGCGCCCGGCTGCCCATGCTGCGCCCCGCTCCCGTCATCGCCCTCACCGCCACGGCCACCCCCGACGTCCAGCGCGACATCCTCCAGCAACTGGGCCTCGAGGGCGCCGGCAGCGCGCCCGCCCGCACCTTCATCCACGGCTTCCGGCGCACCAACATCTCCATCGAGGTGCGCGAACTCAACCCGAGCCAGCGCCCCGACGCCATCCGCGAGCTGCTCGCCGAGCCCTCCCACCGTCCCGCCATCGTCTACGCCGCCACGCGCAAGCACGCCGAGCAGTACACGGAGCGGCTCGGCGCGGACTTCCACACGGGCACCTACCACGCGGGCATGAGCGCCCCGGAGCGCGACGCCGTGCAGACGGCCTTCCTCGGTGGTCGCCTGGACGTCATCGTGGCGACGACCGCCTTCGGCATGGGCATCGACAAGGCGGACGTGCGCACCGTGGTGCATGCCGCGCTGCCCGCCAGCCTCGAGGGCTACTACCAGGAACTGGGCCGCGCGGGCCGCGATGGTCTGCCCTCGCGCGCGGTGCTGCTGCACGGCTTCATCGACCGGCGCACCCACGAGTTCTTCCACCAGCGCGACTACCCCGAGCCCGCCGTGCTCGAGCGGCTCTACCGCGCCGCGCGCGAGGAGCCCGAGCCCAAGGAGGCACTCGCGGCCCGGGTGCGCCTGGAGTCGGATGTCTTCGACAAGGCACTCGAGCAGTTGTGGATTCATGGCGGACTGGAGCTGTCCCCGGACGAGTCCGTGCGCCAGGGCAAGCCCGGCTGGAAGACGTCGTACTCGGCGCAGCGCGCGCACAAGCAGGCACAGCTCGAGCACATGGCCCGCTACGCCGAGTCCCATGGGTGCCGGATGAAACACCTCGTGGCGCACTTCGGCGACGTGCAGGACTCGGGCGCCGCCTGCGGCCTGTGCGACGTGTGCGCTCCCCAGGACTGCGCCACCCTGCGCTTCGGCGCGCCCTCCGCCGCCGAGACCCAGGCGCTCACCCGCATCCTCGGCGCGCTCCACGAGCGCGATGCCCAGGCCACCGGCCGGCTCCACCGGGAGCTGTTCGGCGAGGCGCTCCCCCGCCGCGACTTCGAGCGCCTGCTGGGGGGGCTCGTGCGCGCCGGACTCGTGCGCCTGTCCGAGGACACCTTCGACAAGGACGGCCAGAGCATCACCTTCCAGCGCGTGGCGCTCACCCCCGAGGGCCGCCGCACCCGCGCTCCCGCCGCGGGCCTCGTGCAACTGCCGCTGCCCCCCGAGGAGGCCCCCGCTCGTGGACGCCGGGACTCCCGCGCCCCCGCCCGCAAGTCCCGGGGCGGCCGCCGGGGCTCGCGCCGCAAGAGCGCGGCCCGGCCCGAGCTCGAATACGAGGCGGCCGAGCCGTCCACCCCGGCCCCTCGTGGCCGTGAGGCCCTGTCGCGGGCCCTGGAGCGCTCGCGCTCGCGGCGCGCGGGGACGGCCTCGGTCATGGACGGGGCCCCGCCCCAGCTCGTGGAGGCGCTCAAGGCCTGGCGTCTCACCGAGGCGCGCAGGCGCCGCGTGCCCGCCTTCCGCATCCTCACCGACCGGGTGCTCGGGGCCATCGCCAGCGCCCGTCCCCGGGATGGTGCCGCCCTGCAGCGCATCCATGGTGTCGGTCCCACTCTCACCGAGCGCTATGGCGAGACCATCCTCGCGCTCGTGGGGCGCATGCCCGGCTGAGACTCCGGCCGCAGCCGTGTGTCCTGTGTCGGGGCGAGGGGGTCGCTGAAGGGCGCGTCTCTATGGAAAAGTGAGCATCGGCCCGGTGGGAGAGGGCGCACTTCCGCCGGGAATCCGCTTTTCTGTCCGAGCGGAGCGATGCCAGAATGCCAGGGAGGTCGTCCATGTCGCCGCAGAAGCTGGTGTTCGCCGCCGCCGTCGAGGCGCTGTTCGTGCGCGAGTTGGGCGCCACCCTGTCGGGAGTGGGCCGCAGGTTGCTGCGCAACGTGGGGCTGGACCTGGAGCAGCCCCTCGAGGTCGCCTATCCCCTGGCGCAGTGGAAGGTCTTCCTGCACATCGCCGCCCAGCTGCTCTACCCGCACCTGCCCTCCGCCGAGGCGCACTGGTGGATGGGCATCCACTTCGTGGAAGGCTACTTCCAGACATCCATGGGGCGCGTGTTGGCGGAGCTCGCGCCGGTGCTCGGCCCCCGCCGGATGCTCGAGCGCATCGGGGCGGACCTGAGCAGCGGCAACAACTTCAGCGAGGTGCGCCTGGTGGAGCACTCCCCCCGCTACGTCGAGCTGTGGATGAACGACGTCCTCGACGACTACTCCTCCTTCGCCGCCGGCCTCATTCTCCGTGCCCAGCAGTTGGCCGGCGCGCGCAACGTGTTCGTGGATGTGTGGTCCTTCGATGGCACCGCCGGCACCTTCCTCATCCGCTGGCGCGACGCCACTCCCCGCGCCCTGTTCGGATGACGATTCGGCCACTGTCCGAAAGTCGGACGCCCCTGCCCGGATTCCGGTCAATCCGGGTCGGGCCTTCCAACCCCCCGAAAACTGGCTTCGCCGCGCGGGGGATGTCAGGGGGATTTACAGCTCTGGTCGTTTTTCCTGGAGCATGAGTACTCCAGGCTTACCCGGTAAAAAAGGGAGGACGAGGGGTTCTCCGAGGGGCGGAGGAGTTGGCCCGTGAGTTGCTCATGGCCCGGGGCGCGTAGCCGCAGCGGATGACCTCCGGCGGCTCGCGCCCCCTCGTTGTCCCCCTTGAGGAAGTTCAATGCGCAAGATTTCCATGGCGTTGCTGGCTGGTGCGGCTCTCGTTGGTTGCGGCGGTCCCGAGACGGTCGAGGAGAGCGCTCGCATTCCGTCGTTCGAAGAGTTTCAGGCCTCGGCCATCAAGGACGAGGGCAATGTGTGGATCGTCAATGGCGACGAGGCGGTAGAGGACCTGCGCGCGTACTATGACGCCGTCGTGGCGCGCGGTGACGTGGGCGAGAGCACCGGTGGCCTGGCCGTGTACAACACCGGCAGCGACATCAAGTGGAGCGCCACCGCGGCCAAGAACATCACCTACTGTATCAGCCAGTCCTCGTTCGGCTCGCGCTACAGCACCGTGGTGAGCGCGATGAACAGCGCGGTGGCCGCCTGGGAGGCCACGGCCAACGTCAACTTCGTGCACAACAGCAGCCTCGACTCCAACTGCACCGCGTCGCAGACGGGCGTGGTGTTCGACGTGCGCATGGTGAGCGGCCAGTCCTACACGGCGCGCGCCTTCTTCCCCAACTCCAGCCGCTCGGCCCGCAACGTCCTCGTCGACAGCAGCGCCTTCGGCAACCTGGGCGTCTGGACGCTCACCGGCGTGCTGCGCCACGAGCTGGGCCACACGCTCGGCTTCCGCCACGAGCACACCCGCCTCTCCAGCACCGGCTGCTACGAGGACGCCAGCTGGCGCGCCCTGACGGCCTACGATGCCTCCTCCGTCATGCACTACCCCCAGTGCAAGGGCACCCAGAAGGGTGACCTCGTGCTGACGGCCTCGGACAAGACCGGCGCCCGCGCGCTCTACCCGTAAGCCCGTTCCCAGCCCCTCATCCCGCTCGGGGTGAGGGCGGGACATGACGAGGGCCGGAGGGGTTCACGCTTCCCAGCACGGGGGCGGGGCCTTCCGGCCCTTCGTCTTTGCGGGGTTTCTCCGCCGCGTCGCGTCACGGGGGGTCGTCGGGGGTCATGTCGGGAATCTGGAGCCAGGAGCTGCAACTTCCGCCCTCGGGTCCCGATAATTTCTTCGAGTTTGCGAATTTGAACCCCTTTTTCTGAGGAAACCTCCATGACCCCCGTCTCCTCCACCCGGTCGCAGAACTACCAAATCAAGTGGGGCGACACCCTGTCGGGCATTGCCAAGAAGAACGGCACGACGGTGGACGCGCTCATGAAGGCCAACCCGCAGATCAAGGACGCGAACAAGATCTACGCGGGCAAGGCCCTGAACATCCCGGGCCGGGTGGACAGCTTCGAGCCGGCCAAGGGCGGCGGCAAGACGGGCGGCACGGGCTCCACGGGCTCCGCGCAGGGCACGGGCGGCACGGGCCCGGCGACGCGCGGTCCGGGCGGCAGCCCCTTCGACATCGCGAAGTCGCACCTGCAGAAGAACGCCGGCAGCCTCAAGCTGGAGAAGAACGGCGTGGGCGCGGACATGGATGACTGGGTGCCCAACAACGTCAACTGCGCCAACTTCGTCTCCGCGTGCCTGGAGCAGGCGGGGCAGATCAAGAACGGCCAGCACCACAACTCGGTGGTGGGTCTGCAGGCCAACCTGGACAAGGATCCGAACTTCAAGCGCGTGTCGCTCGCCCAGGCCAAGCCGGGTGACGTGGTGAGCATGAAGACCCCGGGCGGCCACCACGTGGTGATGTACGCCGGCATGAAGGACGGCAAGCCCCAGTTCATCGGCTCCAACAACGTGAACAGCGATGGCTCGCAGCGCATCACCATGTCGTCGATGAACTACCCCATCATGTCCATCCACCAGTACCAGGGCTGAGCGCGGCCCGGAGTCTGGAGCAGCACGCACGCGGTGCCGGGGAGCCTCCCTGGCGCCGCGTCGTCGTTGAAGGGCTCGGGCGGTGGGGCTCAGTCCGTGACGACGGCCACCTGGTCACCCTCGAGCACCAGCCGCACGGTGGACACCTCGGGCTCACCGAAGTGCTCGTAGGCGGCGCGCTCGAGCTGGGGCACCAGGGCGGCGCGCAGGCCGCGCGCCCCCGTCTCGCGCTTGAGCGCCCGGGCCACCACCCACTCGCGCACCGCGGGCTCCACCACCAGCTCCAGCCCCTCGTGGGAGAACTCGCGCTGGTAGCCGCGCAGCACGTTGTCCTCCAGGATGCTGCCCAGCGTGGTCTCGTCCAGGGGCGCGAAGGAGACGATGCGGCTGAAGCGGCCGATGAGCTCCGGGATGAAGCCGTAGCGCGCGAAGGCCGCCGTCTGCTCTACCTGATCCTCGGTCACCTTCTCCGCGATGGCCGCCTCGCGCTTGCGCGCCTCGCGTCCGAAGCCCAGCCGCTCCTTCTGGCCGCCCAGCTCCTCCGCCGTGCCCTTGAGCCCGCTGAAGGCCCCGCACGCGATGAAGGTGAGCGCCGAGAGCTCCAGCGGCACGGGCGGCGTGCGGCTGGTGAAGCCGAAGTCCGGAGGGAAGTCCGCCCGGGGCGCGCTGAGCAGGTTGAGCAGGCTGCGCTGCACGCCAAACCCGCTCACGTCCTTGGTGGTCTGCTGCCCGGCGAAACGCGCGTCGGAGCGACTGGTGGCGAGCTTGTCGAACTCGTCCATGCAGATGGCGCCACAGGCCGCCCACTCCACGTTTCCGCCCGCCGCCTCGTACAGCCGCGAGAGCATCGTGGTCACGTCGTCCCCCACGTAGCCCGTCTCGGAGAACTGCGTGGCGTCCACGATGACGGTGGGCACGCCCAATATCTCCCGGAACAGCAGCTCCACGAGGAACGTCTTTCCGCTGCCCGTGGGCCCGAGGAACAGACAGTTCTCGCGCATCCCCGGCTCGGGGGGAATGCCCTCCAGGTGGATGCGCCGCAGCCGCTGCAGGTGCCGGTAGGCCAGCACCGACGCCGCGCGCCGTGCCTCCTGTTGTCCCCGGTAGCCCAGCTCGGACAGGCGCCGGTCTATGTCCCGGGGCGAGAGCACCTCCAGGGCGGCGACATGATCGCGAACGGATTCACTGGGCTCGAAGGGGAGGACTTGACGTCGTTCGGGGCGGAGGCTCATGCGGTGGGCGGCATCTTTCCGGTAGGCCCCATCGGGGACAAGCGTCGCCTGCTCTCGGCGCCAGTGCCCGCCCGCTCTCGGAGGGGGCATCCACCGGACGTTCTCCAGGGTCACCAGTGAACATCTTCCATACGGACGGATGCGCTCGGGACTCCCATGCACGAAGCGGGTGGGTAAGTAGCTCTCCATGGATAGAACGATGAAGGCGCGGGCAGCGGTGCCGCGTCTGGGCGCGTGGGTGGAGCCGGGGACGGGCGTGCGGTGGCGGGTCTGGGCTCCCGGACATCAGAAGCTCGAGGTGGTGTTGTTCGGGCCCCAGGGGCAGCCAGGCGACACGCTGCCGATGACTCGTGAAAGCGGTGACTTCTTCACCGCCACGCTCGCCGGGAAGGGAGCCGGCGTGCGCTACAAGCTCCGGGTGGATGGTGAGGGCCCCTTCCCGGACCCCTGGAGCCGCTCGCAGCCCGAGGGCGTGCATGGTCCCTCCGAGGTGGTGGTGCCCGACTTCGCCTGGAAGGACGGCGATTGGAAGGGAGTGGACCCCCGGTCCCAGGTCATCTACGAAATCCACGTGGGCACGGCCACGCCCGAGGGGACCTTCGACGCGCTCATCCCCCGGCTGCGCGCGTTCAAGGAGCTGGGGGTGACGACGCTGGAGCTCCTGCCGCTCGCGAGCACTCCCGGCACGCGCAACTGGGGCTATGACGGCGTGTCGCTCTTCGCGCCCTCGGCCGTGTATGGCGGCCCCGAGGGACTGCGGCGCCTCATCGACGCGGCGCACGCGCACGGGCTCGGGGTGCTCATCGACGCCGTCTACAACCACTTCGGTCCGGACGGGAACTACCTGCGCTGCTTCTCGCCCCACTACTTCACCGACCACCACCACACGCCCTGGGGCGAGGCCATCAACTACGACGGCGAGGGCTCCGACGTGGTGCGCGAGCTGGTGCTCTCCAACGTGGAGATGTGGATCGGCGACTACCACGCGGACGGCCTGCGCCTGGACGCGGCGCACGCCATCATCGACGACAGCTCGCCCCACCTGCTGGAGGAGATTCCCCAGCGGGCGCGGGCCGCGGCGCGGGGCCGGAGCGCGGTCGTCATCGCCGAGGACGATCGCAACGACACGCGCCTGGCGCGGCCCGTGGAGAAGAAGGGCCTGGGGCTGGATGGCATCTGGGCGGATGATCTCCACCACCAGCTGCGCCGGGCCTTCGCCGGTGACAGCGAGGGCTACTACGCGGACTACACGGGCAGCGTGGAGGACATCGCGCGCACGCTGCGCCAGGGCTGGTTCTACGAGGGGCAGACGTCCCAGGTGCACAAGAAGGCCCGGGGCACCCCCGCGAGCGAGCTGGAGCCGTGGCACTTCGTGCACTGCATCCAGAATCACGATCAGATCGGCAACCGGGCGCAGGGCGAACGGCTGGGAGCGGATGTCTCCCCGGCGGCCTTCCGCGCCATGAGCACGCTGTTGTTGCTCTCGCCCTACACGCCCCTGCTCTTCCAGGGGCAGGAGTGGAACGCGAGCACGCCCTTTCTCTACTTCACCGATCACAACGCCGAGCTGGGCAGGCTCGTGACCGAGGGGCGGCGCAAGGAGTTCGCCGGCTTCTCGAAGTTCTCGGGCAACGAGGTGCCGGATCCCCAGGCGCTGGAGACCTTCACCCGCTCGAAGCTCGACTGGAACGAGGCGAGCAGGCCCGCGCATGCCGGGGTGCTCGCGCTCTACCGGGAGCTGCTGCGGCTGCGTGCCCGGGAGCCGATCCTCAAGGCCAACCGCCGGGGCTCCTTCGACGCGAGACCCCTGGGGCAGAACGCGCTGGTATTGGAGCGACGGGGACCGGGAGGCACGTTCCAGGTCTTCGTCAATGTGAAGGGCGGCCTGGAGCACCGCGTGCCCGCCGGCGCGCGTCTGGAGTTGTGGAGCGAGGAGTCCCGGTTTGGCGGCGCCTCCACGCATTCTCCGTTGAGCGGGGGAGTGCTCCGGCTCGACGGGCCCTCGGCCGCGGTGGTGCGTCTGGAGGGGTGAGCGCGAGGAGGGGGGCCGGGCAGGCGTGTACGGGCATGGGCGGAAGTCGTTCCATGCTAGGAGATTTGGCGCCCAGCAGCCCCCTTCCTGTTCGCGGCGAGCAAGCCATCATGGATACATCCAATTACCAGCAGATCTTCTCTTCTGGCGTTCCGAGCTTCGATCTGCTGCTGGGCGGCGGCATCCCTCGGCGCCAGTCGGTCATCATCACGGGGAACCCCGGTTGCGGGAAGACGATCCTGTGCGGTCAGGTGGCCTTCCGCACCGCCGCGCGCGGTATCCCCGTGGTGCTGGCCACCGTCACCTCCGAGCCTCACGACAAGCTGGTCCAGGCCCTCTCCGGCTTTTCCTTCTTCGATCGCGGGCTGCTGGGCGACAAGCTCTTCCTCGTGAGCGCCTATGCCTCGCTCAAGAAGGGCGCCAAGGAGGCACGCGACATCCTGCTGCACACCGTGCGCGAGCGCGGCGCCAGGCTGCTCTTCATCGACGGACTGCGCTCCATCCGCGACCTGTGGCAGGACGAGGCGAAGCTGCGCGAGTTCCTCTACGAGCTGGGCATCGGGCTGGCCGCGATGGACTGCATCGGGCTGTTCACCACCGAGTACGCCCTGGAGAAGTTGCTGGCGCTGCCGGAGGCCACGACGGTGGATGGCATCGTGGCGTTGGATGTCCTGCGCCAGGGGGGGCGCCGCCTGCGCCGGATGGAGGTGGTCAAGCTGCGCGGCCGGGACCACCTGACCGGTGAGCACTTCATGCAACTGGGGCGCGATGGCGTGCAAGTCATCCCCCGTCTGGAGGCCCAGGTGCCCTCCGATCTCGAGGTCGCCCCGCCATCCACCCGGTCCAGCTTTGGCCTGCCCGAGTTCGATGCCCTGCTGCATGGGGGCCTGCCCGCGTACAGCACGACGCTGCTCGCGGGCAGCATGGGCATTGGCAAGACCCTGCTCGCCACGCACTTCGCCGCGCAAGGGGCCCGGCAGGGAGAGAAGACGCTCTTCGTGTCCTTCTTCGAGCCCCCGGTGTTGTCGGTCGCCCGGGCGCGGCGCATCGGTCTCGAGGTGGCGGAGGACGTGTCACGCGGGGCGCTGAACATGCTCCACCTGCCTCCGTCCGAGCTGGAAGCCGATGCCATCGCCCATCGCCTCCTGGAGGAGGTGGCGCGGTTGGGCGTGCAGCGGCTCGTGGTGGACGGTCTGTCCGAGCTGGAGCGGTCCATCTGCGACCCCGAGCGCCGGCACACCTTCATGGCCGCGCTCAGCGTGCATCTGCGCCGCGCGGGCGTGACGTCCCTGTTCACCAAGGAAGTGTCGAAGGTGGCCGGCACCGAGCTGGACTTCAATGACTCGCCCATCGCGATGCTCGGCGAGAACCTGGTGCTGTTGCGCTACGTGGAGTTGCGCGGGCGCATCCATCGCGTCCTGTCCATCCTCAAGATGCGCGACAGCCGGTACGACGGGGACCTGCGCGAGTTCGAGATCAGGGACGAGGGCATCCGGGTGCTGGCGCCCATGCGCTCGGCGGAGGGGTTGCTGACGGGACAGGCCCGTGCCGTGGGCACGAGCATTGGAGGGGTATCGACATGAGCCTCGTTCTCATCGCCGAGGACGAGGACGCGATGCTCGACATCTTCGCGCAGATCGTGGAGGACCTGGGCCACCGCGCCCTCAGGGCCCACGATGGGGAAGAGGCGCTGCTGCTGGCCCGGACGCAGCCGCCGGAACTCGTGGTGAGCGACCACATGATGCCCCGGCGCACCGGCATGGAGCTGCTGCGCGAGCTGCGCGCGGACACGGCGCTGCGCGAGGTGCCCTTCCTGCTCTTGAGCGCCGCGCGCCCGCCGGGTCTGGAAGAGGCCACGGAGTTTCTCGCCAAGCCCGTGGACCTCGACACCTTCGAGACCGCCGTGCGCCGGCTGCTGCGCGTGCGTCCCGCCACGGACGTGGCACCGGAGGCCAGACCCGGCGCGGTGCACCCCGACGGAGTCATGCGCGAGGAGATGCTCAACTGGGTGGCGCATGAAATCAAGACGCCCCTGAGCTCCGCGCGGCTCAACGCCCAGATGCTGCTGCGCAAGCAGACGACGCGAGCGGACCCCGACGAGCGCAAGCACGCCGAGGCCATCCTGCGGCAGCTCGACCGGATGACCGGCCTCGTCACCTCCATCCTCGATGCGGCCCGCCTCTCCGATGGCAAGCTGATGATTCGCCAGGAGAACGGGGACTTCGCCTCGTTCCTCCAGGGAGTGGTGCGGGAGTGGCGGGAGTTGCAGCCCCAGGTGGACTTCCGCCTGGTGGGCACGGAGCAGCCGCTCCCGCTCTCCTTCGATTCGGAGCGCGTGCGCAACATCCTCAACAACCTCCTGTCCAACGCGGTGAAGTACGGGGGCGAGCGCAAGCATGTCGAGGTGACGCTGTCGCTCTCGCCCGGGCTCGCCGTCGTCCACGTGCGCGACTGGGGCCAGGGCATCGCCGCTTCGGAGTTGCCCAACATCTTCGAGCGCTTCCACCGCGCGGAGGACTCGGGAGGCAGCGGGCATGGACTGGGGCTGTACATCGCCTCGGCGATCGCCCGGCTGCACGGGGGCTCGCTCGGCGCGAAGTCGAGCCTCGGCGAGGGCTCCACCTTCAGCCTGCGGCTTCCCCTCGGGCACTAGGCCGCGCGGGGCCCTCAGCGGCCCAGCTTGATGTCGAGCGGGGGCGCGCCCCGGCGTGGGGGCTTCTGCGCCGCCTGCCGGGGGCGCAGCTTCACGGACAGCTCGGGGGCATCTCCGGCGGACACCCGCCGCGACGTGGGCTCATACCCCTCCAGCGTCAGTGCCAGCGTCACCGGTGGCGCGTCCGGCTCCAGGGGCAGCTCCAGCGGCGTCTCCCCGTAGGGCGCTCCCTCCACCTCGACCCGTGCGCCCGCCGGCTCCGAGCGCACCGTGAGCGTCACCGGCCGTGACTGCGGCTCGGCAGGCACCGCGCGCGACGGGGCGGAGAGCATGATGGGAGGAGGGGCCGGGGCGGGCTTCTCCTGGCGCAGGAGGATGACGGCGGCTCCTCCGGCCAGCAGCGACACGCCGATGCCCATCGCCGCCCAACCCCACCTCACGCGCCGCCGGGGTGCCTCGGGTGAGACGGTGCGCGTGACATGCACCCGCTTCCCGGACTCGCCGGTGTGGGTGGTGGGCGTGAGGGGAGCGACCGTCTGGGACTGCGAGCGCGCGTCGCTGCCGCTGCGCGAGGTGTTGGACCGGGCGTCCAGGTCCGAGTCCTCGTTGAGCTGATCCAGGGAGGCGGGGTTGGCCTCGTTGGCGATGCGCTCGGCGTACAGCTCCCGAAGCCAGGCGGACAGGTGCGCGCTGCTGGCGGACAGCCGGTTCTGGACGATGAAGTCCTCGAGGGCCAGCCGGAACGCTCCGCAATCCGGAAAGCGCGCCTCGGGCGTGGGGCTCAGCGCCCGGAGCACGAGCGCGTCCAGCCCGGCGGGCAGCGCGGGGTTGAGCAGGGAGGGCGGGGGCACCTGGCAGTCGCGCACCAGCCGCAGCGTCATCAGGTCCGACTCGCCCTTGAAGAGCCGGTGGCCCGTGAGCAGCTCCCACAGCACCACACCCAGGGCGAACAAATCACTGCGCGCGTCCACGGGCCGGCCATCCGCCTGCTCGGGCGACATGTAGGGGTACTTGCCCTTGAGCACCCCGGTGGCCGTCGTCGAGGCGCTCCCGGCGGCCTTGGCCACGCCGAAGTCGATGACCTTCACCCCGCCATCGAAGCCCACCAGGATGTTCTGCGGCGACACGTCCCGGTGCACCAGGTGGAGCAGCCGGCCCTCGGCGTCGCGCGCCTGGTGGGCGTGGTGCAGCCCCGCGGCCGCCTCCGCCACGATGCGCAGCGTCAATCCCACCGGCACGGGGGTGCCCCGCGCCCGCGCGAACCTGTCCAGCCGCCGCACGTCCTCTCCCTGGACGTACTCCATGGCCAGGCAGTAGCGGCCCTCGACCTGTGCCCACTCGAGGATGGTGATGAGGTTGGGGTGGCGCAGCCCCGCCACCAGTTGCGCCTCTTCCTGGAACATGGCCAGGAAGTCCTCGTCCTCGGCCAGGTGGGGCAACACCCGCTTGATGACCACCAGCCGCTCGATTCCCCCACCGTGCTCGCGCGCCAGGAACACCTGCCCCATCCCACCGGACGCAATCTTGCGCAGCAAATGATATTTACCGAGGGGTACCGCCATGCTTCGCCAACATAGCGTGGCTTTCAAGAATCCGCGAACGCCCCAACTCGCTCCTCGTACGGAGGAGCAAGGGGAGCGTCCACCACAAGCCCTCAGGCTTTCAATTTGTAGCCAGAGCGCAACGCCGCCCAGGCCAGGGCCGTCGCCACGAGCGCCACCGCCAGCAGGATGGTTCCTCCCCACAGCGGCGAAAAGCCACTGCTGCCCAGCATCCCGTAGCGCAACCCCTCCACCATGTAGACGATGGGATTGAAAAGGCTTACGTGGTTCCAGGGCGTAGGCAGTTCGCGCACCGAGTAGAACACCCCGCCGAGGAAGGTGAGCGGCAGCATGACGAAGGTGGGGAAGAAGTTCACCTGCTCGAACTTCTCGGCCCACACCGCCGCGAGCACGCCCAGCACGCTGAAGGTGTAGGAGGACAGCAGCAGGAAGAGGAACGTGGCGGGCACGTGCGCGAGCTGGAAGCCGGTGAAGAGCGTGGCCACCACCCAGGTGAGCAGGCCCACCATCAGCCCGCGCACCATGGCGCCCCCGATGAAGCCGGCGAGCAGCTCCAGCGGACCCAGGGGGACCACGAGCAGGTCCACGATGGTGCCCTGAATCTTGTTGATGAAGAGCGAGGAGGAGCTGTTGAGGAAGGAGTTGTTGGCCAGGCCCAGGAAGACGAGCCCCGGGACGATGAAGGACAGGTAGGGCACCCCCTCCACCTCGTGGGCTCCCCGCCCGGACAGCGAGTAGCCGAAGACGAGGAAGTAGAGCGAGGTGCTGATGAGCGGTGAGAGGACCGTCTGGCCCGGCACGCGCATGAAGCGGCGGACCTCCTTCACCAACAGGGTCTTCATCCCAATCGTGTTCATGGCGTGGCGGTGGCGGGGGCGAGGGCGTTGAGCGCGGCGGCGGCGCTGGCGGCGGGTTTGCCGCGGAGGATCTCGATGAGGATGTCTTCCAGGCGGGAGCTGCGCGTCTCCACGTTGCCCACCGGGAAGCCCTGCGTGTACAGCAGACGCAGGACGTCATTGCCCGGCAGACCGCCCTCGCGCTCGGGGTAGGTGAGCGTGAGGCCGTCCGCGGAGAGCGTGGCGCCCGCCTGGCGCGCGGGCTCGGGGGGCGTGCTCACCGGCGTGGTGAAGGTGACGATGAGGCGCTTCTCGCCCAGGCGGCGCAACAGCGTCGTCTTGTCCTCCACGAGCAGGAGCTTCCCCTCGTTGATGACGCCCACCCGGTCGGCCAGCTCCTCGGCCTCCTCCAGGTAGTGCGTGGTGAGCACGATGGTGGTGCCCTCGGCGGCGAGCCGACGCACGTAGTTCCACAGGTCGCGCCGCAGCTCCACGTCCACGCCCGCGGTGGGCTCGTCCAGGAAGACCAGCTTCGGCTTGTGCACCAGCGCCTTGGCGATGAGCAACCGGCGCTTCATGCCGCCCGAGAGCGCCCGGGTGATGGCGTCCGCCTTTTGGGTGAGGTTGAGCGCGGCGAGCACCTCCTTCACCCGGGCCTCGTCCCGCGGCTGCCCGTAGTAGCCCTGCTGGATGTAGAGCGACTCGGCCGCCGTGAAGAAGGGGTCGAAGTTCACCTCCTGGGGCACGAGGCCGATCTGGTAGCGCGGGCGCACCGGATCCTCGTCCAGGTCCTGTCCGAAGACGAGCACCTTGCCACTCGTCTTCTTCACCAGCCCGCAGACCGAGCCGATGAGCGTCGTCTTGCCGGCTCCGTTGGGGCCGAGCAGGGCGAAGATCTCCCCGGGGCGGATGCTGAGGGTGACATCGGACAGGGCGGTGAGCTTGTTGTCGCCATAGGTCTTGGAGAGACCTCGGAGCTCGAGCGCGGGAGGGGGGGACATGATGGCAGGGGCTTTAGCACTCCCGCCGAGTGTCCTGGCAGCGTTTTGATGCTCGCTGGACGCCATCGCACCGTCCGTGCGTCTTGCGCCCGCCGTGGCTCCTTAGTATCCGCCTGCGTCCCGTCACCCAGCCGCAAGAGAGCGAGAGAGCACGATGGCCCAGAACTTCATCTTCACCATGCAGGACTTGCGCAAGGTCAAGGGAGGCAAGGACATCCTCAAGGGCATCTACCTGTCCTTCTTCCCGGGCGCGAAGATCGGCGTCATCGGCCCCAACGGTTCCGGTAAGTCGACGCTGCTGCGCATCATGGCCGGCGTGGACAAGGAGTTCTTCGGCGTGGCCAAGCCGGACCCGAGCGCGCGCGTGGGCTACCTGGCCCAGGAGCCGCAGCTCGACCCGACCCTGGACGTGAAGGGCAACGTGGAGCTGGGCCTCAAGCCCATCCGCGTGCTGCTGGATCGCTTCAACGAGGTGAGCGCCAAGTTCGCCGAGCCCATGGACGACGCCGCCATGGAGAAGCTGCTGGCCGAGCAGGGCCGGCTGCAGGACGCCATCGACGCGAGCAACGGCTGGGAGTTGGATCGCACCCTGGAGATGGCCATGGACGCGCTGCGTCTACCGCCCGGGGACGCGGACGTGACGAAGCTGTCCGGTGGCGAGAAGCGCCGCGTGGCGCTCTGTCGCATCCTCCTGGAGAAGCCGGACCTGCTGCTGCTCGACGAGCCGACCAACCACCTGGACGCCGAGAGCGTGGCGTGGCTGGAGCAGGCCCTCAAGGAGTACAAGGGCACCATCGTCTGCATCACCCACGACCGCTACTTCCTCGACAACGTGGCCGAGTGGATCCTGGAGCTGGACCGCGGCGAGGGCGTGCCCTGGAAGGGCAACTACTCGAGCTGGCTGGAGCAGAAGCAGAAGCGGCTGGAGCTGGAGGAGAAGACGGAGAGCGCGCGGCAGAAGACGCTCAAGCGCGAGCTCGAGTGGGTGCGCGCCTCGCCCAAGGCGCGTCAGGCCAAGAGCAAGGCGCGCATCGCGGCGTACGAGCAGCTGCTCAACCAGACGCAGGAGAAGCGCGACCCCACGGGCGAGGTGACGATTCCGCCCGGGCCGCAGCTGGGCGGGCTGGTGGTGGAGGCCAAGGGGCTGCGCAAGGCGTTCGGGGACCGGCTGCTCATCGAGGACCTGAACTTCAAGCTGCCGCCGGGCGGCATCGTGGGCATCATCGGACCGAACGGCGCGGGCAAGACGACGCTGTTCCGGATGCTCACGGGCGTGGAGAAGCCGGACGGGGGCGAGCTGCGCATCGGCGAGACGGTGAAGCTGGCGTACGTGGACCAGAGCCGCGACGCGCTGAATGGGGACAAGAGCGTCTTCGAGGAGGTGAGTGGCGGGCTGGACTTCCTGGACCTGGGCCGGGCGGGACAGATGCCGAGCCGCGCGTACCTGGCGGGCTTCGCCTTCAAGGGGCAGGATCAGCAGAAGCGGGTGAAGGATCTGTCGGGCGGCGAGCGCAACCGGGTGCACCTGGCGAAGATGCTCAAGAGCGGCGGCAACGTGCTCTTGCTCGACGAGCCGACGAACGACCTGGACGTGGAGACGTTGCGCAGCCTGGAGGAGGCGCTGCTCAACTTCGCGGGCTGCGCGGTGGTCATCAGCCACGACCGCTGGTTCCTGGACCGCATCGCCACGCACATCCTGGCGTTCGAGGGCGACAGCCGGGTGTTCTTCTTCGAGGGCAACTTCGAGGACTACGAGGCGGACAAGAAGAAGCGCCTGGGCCCCGAGGCCCTGGAGCCGCACCGCATCCGCTACCGCCCGCTCACCAAGAGCTGAGCGGCGCGGGCGTCACGGCCCCTCTCCCGGATGGAGAGAGGGGCCGGTGGGGTTGCTCACGCCGGCATGTCTGGAGTTGAGCCGGACGTCAGCTCCGCCCCTCGTAGAAACGGCAGCCATTGTCCCAGAGGACCCGTCTGGCGACCGCGGGAGTGAGCCGCTCCACGAGCAGGGCGCTGTCCTCGCGGATGCGGGGGGGATGATCGACGTGGGGGTAGTCCGAACCGAAGAGGACGCACCCCTCGCCGACCCTGTCGATGACCAGCTCGATTCCAGGCTCGTTCGCCTCGCAGGTGATGAAACATTGCCGCCGGAAGTAGTCCGAGGGCTTCATCCGCACGTTGTCCCGGAGCTCCCATTTCATGTCTGCGTATTTGGCGTCGAGGCGCGACAGCCAATAGGGGAGCCAACCACAGCCCGCCTCCAGGAACCCGACGCGAAGCCTTGGATGGCGTTCGAGCACTCCCCCCTCGATGAGCGCCAGCAGGGCCGTCATCTGCTCCAGGGGGTGGGAGCAGACGTGTCTCGCGAAGTGCGTCTGGAAGCGATCGCTCCCCAGCGTGGGGACCCGGGCGTGGGTTCCCTCATGCACGCCGACCGCCACATCCAGTTCTTCACATCGCGTCCAGAAGCGCTCGTGGGCGGGATCGCTCAACATCCGTCCACGCACGGGATTGGGACGGAGCATCACGGCCTTCCAACCCCAGGAGGCGACCCGCTCCAGCTCGGAGACCATCTGCTCCGGATCGTGTTGGCACAGCGCTCCCACCCCGCGCAGGAAGTCCGGTGCATGGGCGCTGAACTCCCGGAGCCAGTCGTTGTACGCGCGCACCAGTGCCGCGGTCAGCGCGGGGTCGAGCGTGTCCACGGCGAACAGGAAGAGCCCCTTCGTCGGGTACAGATAGGCACGCTCCACGCCCATGGCGCTCAGCGTGTCCACGTGCGAGGCCGCGTCATACCCCGCCAGCATCTGCGGCAGATAATGCACGAGCGCCTGCATGGCGCCGCGATGCCAGACACTCTGGGCCACGGGCCCCAGCAGCAGCTCGCCGTCGAGCTCCATGTTGTGGAAGCCAGGGCTCGACATGTCGAGCGCCCGCTGCACCGCCTCGGGGGAGAGCCCCTGCCTGGCGCATGCATAATGGAAACGCGCCTGCTGCACGACGTCGCCGAGCTCCTCCTCCTGGGAGCGCCGGGCCTCACGGAACGTGGGCGCGCGCGACTGGAAGGCGGACTCCAGGTATTTGTTCCACAGGTTCAAGGGCTCAATCACGTGTGCTTCTGAATCCAGGATGGGCAGAGATGCCATGACTTGAGTTTCCTCGACCGCACGCGAAAACAGCTCAAGTTTTCCTGCGTTGACAGGCAGGGGCGAGCGTGGTTAGGTCGTGTCCTCTCGCGCTACCCTCTACGGTGGTCAGATGACGGATCGCAGCGTGTCGGATGCGAATGCATCCTGGAAGCGGACATGGCCCAAGATCGTGGCGAGGGCATGGGCAGACGATGCTTTCATGGAGCGGCTGAAGCGGGATCCGTTGAGTGTGGCCAAGGAGTATGATTTGCCCATCATCGAGGACGCCGCGTATCAGGTCGTCGTCTACGATAATCCCGCCTCGGTGATTTCCGTGATTCTGAGTATTCCTCCGAAACCGGGGGACTTGCAGGACGAGAGCCTGGAGGCGCTTTCCGCGTACGCCGAGAGGACGAACTGCGCCAACTCGAGCACGGCTTGAGGGTTGTCGCAGGTGGTATCATCGCCGCATGGCTGTTCCCCGGATTCCTGTCTTCAGTCGACACCTCCAGGTCGAGTCCATCGAATCCGTAGGTGTATTCCTGCTCACCGATGAGGATGTCGTCTGGCTTGGCGGGGAGCTTTATCAGGCACTGGTGCCCCTGGCCGATGGTCAGCGCTCACAGGATGATATCGTCGCGGCGCTGGAGCCCCGCTACACGGCCGCGAAGGTGTATTACGCGCTGGAACGTCTGACACGGAAGGGTTACCTCGTCGAGGCGGCTCCTGGAATCCCTCCCGAGGACGTCGAGTATTGGAATGGATTGGGCGTGGACGCCACCAGCGGAGCCAGGGCCCTGGCTTCGTCGCGGGTGTCCCTGGTTCGGTCCGGGAATGCAACGCTCGACACGGTCCTGGAGGAGGCGCTCGAGGCGGCGGGCATCCCGCTCGTCGAGCATGGCGGTGGTTTGACCCTCGTCGTCGCCGATGACTATCTGAATCCTTCCCTCGCGGAGCTGAACCAGCGGGCGCTGCGCTCCGGCGGGCCCTGGGTGCTGGCCCGGCTCACGGGCAAGGTGGCCTGGCTCGGCCCCTGGTTCGTGCCAGGGAAGACGGCGTGCTGGGAGTGTCTGGCCCAGCGCCTGCGCACCAACCGCCTCGTCCTCAAGTTCATCGAGGAGCGCCGCGGCCAGGGCTTCCTGTCCCAGCCGGGCCGTGGTTCCAGCGAGAGCTCCCTGCGCGCGGCGGCCTCCCTGCTGGCCATGGCCATGGTCCGAGGTCTCGTCACCGGGAAGAGCGGGCTCGAGGACGTGCTCGTCACGCTGGACATGATGGCGCTCCAGACCGAGCACCACACGGTTGTCCATCGCCCGCAGTGTCCCGCATGTGGCAATCCCAGACTCATGGAGGAGCGGCAGCTCCGCCCCCTCCAGCTCGAATCCCAGCGCAAGCGCTTCACCCAGGATGGGGGGCACCGGCTCACCAGCCCCGAGGAGACGTTGCGCCTCCACCAACACCACGTCAGCCGGCTCACGGGAGTGGTCCAGCAGCTCAAACCCATACACACCGGGCAGGGCGAGCTCGCGCCCATCATCGACTCCGGGCCCAACTTCGCCCGTCGTAGTCAGGAGTTGGACCTGCTCAGGCAGACGCTGCGCAATCGGAGCACCGGCAAGGGAAAGACGTGGGCCCAGGCCCGGGCCAGCGGGCTGTGCGAGGCCATCGAGCGCTACTGCGGCGTGTTCCAGGGAGACGAAGCCCGGCGCTGGGACACGTTCCGGGGACTCGGGGAGGAGGCGCTCCCTCCCCAACTCCTGCTCGGCTTCAGCGAACGGCAGTACCGCATCCGAGAGCACTGGAACGCCACGAGCGCCTCGCGCATCCACCGGGTTCCCCACCCCTTCGACGAGGGCCAGCGCGTGGAATGGTCGCCCGTGTGGTCCCTGACGCAGCGGAGGATGCGCTACGTGCCCACGGCCTATTGCTATTACGGCTACTCGGACGGCGCTCCCGCCTTCTGCTGGGCGGACTCCAACGGGTGCGCCGCTGGCAACAGCCTGGAAGAGGCCATCCTCCAGGGCTTCCTCGAGCTGGCGGAGCGGGATGCGGTGGCCCTCTGGTGGTACAACCGGGTGCGCCGCCCGCGCGTGCGCCTGGAGGACTTCGACGAGCCGTATTGCCACGAGCTGGCGAAGTCCTATCAGCGCATGGGCCGCGAATTCTGGGTCCTGGACCTCACGACCGATCTGGGCATTCCCACGTTCGCGGCCATCTCGCGCGATGTGACACGTGCGCCCGAGCGGATCAGCATGGGCTTCGGCGCCCACCTGGAGGCCCGTCTTGGCATCCTCCGGGCGTTGACCGAGATGAACCAGTTCCTTCCGCTGCTGGAGCTCGCGGCCGCGGGAGCCCCTCCTGGCGAGTCCGAGTTCACCCGGTGGCTCGAGACGGCCACCCTGGCCTGGCATCCCTACCTGGTTCCGGCGGAGGGGGCGCTCGCGGACACCGCCGCGTACCTGTCACAAACCGGGAGCGAGGATCTCCGCGAGGACGTGGAGCGCTGTGTCGAGAGCGCGCGGCGGCTCGGGCTGGAGACGCTGGTGCTCGACCAGACACGGCCCGATGTCGGGCTCTCGGTGGCCCGGGTCATCGTGCCTGGGTTGCGCCATATGTGGCCACGGCTGGGCCCCGGGCGTCTCTATGATGTCCCCGTGCGCCTGGGATGGCTGTCCCAGCCCACCCCCGAGGATCAGCTCAACCCGGTGGGTATCTTCATCTGAATGCGGTCATCCGAGTGAAGGCCATGTCTGATTCCAGCTCCTCGTTCCTCCACGTTGCCTTCCCCGCTGGAATCCGCATCAAACGGGGCGAGGACGGCCCTCGGCTGTGGGAGCAGGATGAACCGCTCCCCCTGGGGGTCCTGCCACGGGCAATCTGGGATGCCTTCACGTTGCTCGTGGGAGGGAGCGTTTCCGAGGAGGCACTCGTCGGGCAGGTGGAGAGGGCGGGTGGTTTCCAGGCCGTGGTGTTCCTGCATGTCATCCTGGCGAAGCTCGCGCGGCGAGGTGCTCTTCGCTATCTCGTCCAGGGTCCCGCGGGAACACTCGCCACACTGGAGCCGCTCTCTCCCCGGTTCGAGCTGTCGTCCCAGTCGCTGACCTCGGTGCGGTGGCTCCGGCTCTCGCGCTTCGCGCACGTCCGGAGGGACGGGGAGGCGCTGGTCCTCGAGAGCCCTCGCGCTCATGGCCGGGTGGTGCTTGGCCATGCGGCCGCCCTGGTGCTCCTGGCCGGGCTCGCGATGCCCGCGACGCCCGCCGCCGCGGTGGAGCGGCTCGCTCCTCACGAAGTCCCCGCCGCCCTGACCCTGTTGGAGCTCCTCTTCCGCACGGGCTTCGTCCTGGCCGCGGAGTCCGATGGGAGCACCGAGGAGGAGCGACGCCCCGCTCTGGCTCTCTGGGAGTTTCACGATCTGCTCTTCCATGCGGGCTCCCGCCGACGGCTCTATGGGCGGCGCGTGGGAGGCACCTACCGTCTGGCGGGCACGGTCGCCCCGCTTCCCGCGGTCCCTCCTCCCTCCGAGCCGGCCATCGCGCTGCCCCGCCCCGAGCTCGCGCTGCTGGCGCGGCGGGATCCACCCCTCGTCGAGGTCATGGAGCGCCGCCGCTCCCTCCGAGAGCCTGGAGCGCGGGGCCTCACGCTCGCTCACCTGGGAGAGCTGCTGTTCCGGTGCGCGCGCGTGAGGCAGGTGCGTCCAGGCGAGCGCGACGAGGAATCCAGTCGGCCCCATCCCTCCGGTGGTGCCCGCTATCCCCTGGAGACCTACGTCGTCGTGGGTGAGTGTGAGGGGATGGAGCCCGGCCTCTATCACTATGATGCCGCCGGTCACCGGCTCGAGCAGCGCGGCGGGATGTCTCCCACCGTGCGGGCCCTGTTGGCGGATGCCCAGGTGGGCTCGCATCCGCCGCGGGTCTTGTTGATCCTCGCGGCCCGGTTCGCACGGACTTCCTTCAAGTACGAGTCCATCGCCTATGCGCTCATCCTCAAGGAAGCGGGAGTCCTGCTCCAGTCCTTCTCACTGGCAGCCACGGCGATGGGACTCTCCGCCTGTGTGGTGGGGCGTGGTAACCCGGAACTTTTCGAGCACGCTGCCGCCACGGAGGGCGTGATGGAGTCCTCGGTCGCGGAGTTCGCGATCCACGGATGTACCCCTGGCGAGGGGCAGGCCTTGGCAGAGCCACACTCCAGGCCGTAACGTCCGGAGCCGCCCAACAACGGAGAGAATGATGAGCGCGGGGATCGTTGGAGAGGCTGCCAGTTCCAGCAACGTGAGCACGCCTGACGAGATCTTCCCGCCGGGATACCGGCTCGGCCGTTATGAGATTCTTCAGCGCGTTGGCGTCGGCGGCATGGGGGTTGTCTACCAGGCGCGTGACACCGAGCGCGGCACGATCGTGGCGCTCAAGACGTTGCACCGGCTGGAGCCCGGCGCGCTGCTGCGGCTGAAGAACGAGTTCCGGTTCATGGCGAACGTGAACCACCCGAACCTCGTGTCGCTCCATGAGCTGATGTCGGTGGACGATCGATGGTTCTTCACCATGGAGTACATCGACGGGGAGGATTTCTGGGTGCGGCTGCAGCGGGCCGTCCAGGAGCGTTCGGGGGCCACCGCCTTCCCGCCCTCCCACACGGTCACCTCCGTGAAGGACCTCAACCAGGATGTGACCGCCACCATGGCGAGCGTCCCGGAGGCCTCGCCCGTCGCGGAGGACGCCCCGGGCGCCGCGGCGTTCGCGGTGGCTCCGCCCCGGCCCCTGCTGCCAGCCGAGGAGATCCGCCGCATCTTCCGGCAGATCGCCCTCGCCATCGACGCACTGCACTCCGCCAGGCGGCTCCACTGTGACATCAAGCCTCGCAACGTCCTCCTGGCGCGCGACGGGCGGGTGGTGCTGGTGGACTTCGGTCTGTCGAAGAACCGCGCGGAGCCGAGTGTGAGCGAGCTGGCCGGTACCCCCGCCTACATCTCACCCGAGCAGGTCGCCGGGCTGCCCGCCTCCGAAGCCAGCGACTGGTTCTCCTTCGGGGTGATGCTCTACGAGACGCTCACCGGCAGAAAGGCCTTCTCTCGCAGCCGGCTGACGGGGGCGAAGGCCCTGAGCGAGCCGCCGTCTCTTCCTCCCTCGAAGGATGTTCCGGAGGATCTGGGCGCGCTGTGCCGCGCGCTGCTGCAGCGCGACCCCTCCCTGCGGCCCAAGGGGCACGAGGTGCTGTCCCTGTTGGGGCAGGCCACGGGCGCGCCGCTCGAGGCGGCATCTCGGGACGGCGGCCTGATTGGCCGCGAGGCGCACCTCGCCGCGCTGTGGGACGCCTACACGGCCGTGGGAATCGGCAGTCGGACGGTCGTCGTCCACGTCCACGGCCTGTCCGGCATGGGCAAGACGACGCTCGTGCACCGCTTCTTCACGGCCATTGGGGAGCAGCGTGGCGCCATCGTCCTCAGCGGGCGGTGCTACGAGCGCGAATCCGTCCCCTACAAGGCGTTCGATCCGCTCATCGACGCGCTCGCCCGCTACCTGCAGACCCTGCCCCTGGCCGAGGCACAGGCGCTGGCGCCCCAGCACCTCCCCGAGTTGTTGCGCATCTTTCCCGTGCTGCGCCAGGTGGAGGCCTTCTCTCGTGTGGAGCCCAGCCCCACGGACTCGAGTCGAGATCAACAAGAGCTCCGTCTGCGAGCCTTCCGCGGCTTCAAGGAGCTGTTGGCGCGGTTGGCCCAGAACAACCGGGTGGTCCTCCACATCGATGATCTCCAGTGGGGTGATCAGGACAGCATCATCGCGTTGGGAGAGTTGATCGATCCGCCGGACGCTCCGCGGTTGCTGTTGCTGTGCGGCTACCGCACGGGGGAGGGGGAGGCCGCGGAACTGCTCGTGGCGCACCGTGCACGCGGCGCCGTGTTGGAGAACCCGCTCGATGTGCGCGAGGTGGTCCTCGGTCCCCTCACGGAGGAGCAATCGCGCGAGCTCGCGGCCTCGTTGCTCCAGGTGGACGTGACGGATCCCCGGGTCCACGCCATCGCCCGAGAGGCGCACGGGAGCCCCTTCTTCGTCGAGGAGCTGGTCCAGTACACGCGCTCGCGGGGCGCACGGGGGCCAGAGCTGGCCTCGGTGTCGCTGGAGCAGGTGGTGCTGAGCCGGGTGGCGCAACTGCCCGAGCACGTGCGCCGCCTCCTGGAGTTGGTGGCCGTGGCGGGCAGGCCGGTGGAGCAGGGGCTCGTGTCGGACGCGGCCGGGATTCGAACGGACCCGCATGCCCCATGGACCCTCCTGCGCTCCACCAACCTGGTCCGCACCCGGGGGGCGCGGGTGGAGGATCTGGCGGAGTGCTATCACGATCGGATCCGTGAGAGCGTTTCCAACCACCTGTCGGCGCCGGTGCTCACGGCGCACCACCTGAAGCTCGCCACGCTCCTCGAGAACAAGGGCGGGGAGGAGCCGGAGTTCCTGGCGCTGCACTTCCGGGGCGCCGGTGTGCGCGAGAAGGCCGGGCGCTACGCGGCCATGGCTGGCGATCGCGCCGCGAGCGCGCTCGCGTTCGAACGCGCCGCTCAACTGTACAGGGACGCGCTGGAGTGCCTGCCCGGGGAAGCGGCGTTGGTGGAGAAGCGGGCGGACGCGCTCGTCAACGCGGGCCGGTGCGTGGAGGCCGCGCCGCTGTATCTCGATGCGGCGCGGAGTGCCCAATCCGAGGAGGCGCTCGAGTTGCGCCGGCGCGCCGCCGAGCAGTACCTGATCAGCGGGTGCATGCGGGAGGGGACCGAGATCCTCAGGCCGCTGGTGATCGAGCTGGGACTGCCGTACCCGGCGACGATCCAGGAGGCGTTGCAGGGAATCATCGAGCACTCCATCCAGTTGCAGGGCGGAGGCTATCGGCTCAAGGAGCAGCCGGAGGGAGCGGGCTCGCCGTTGTTGCTGCGCCAGGCGGATGTGGCCTGGAGCGCGTCCAAGGGCCTGGGCTCGGTGGACATCCTGCGAGGGGGCTACTACAGCACCCGCAGTACGCTGCTCTCCGCCCAGGCGGGAGACGCCCGGCGCACCGCGCGCGGGTTGGCCATTCTCGGGCTGGTCACCGTGGCGCGGGCGACGCCCGCGGATGTCGAGGCGGGCAACCACATGTTCGCCGAGGGCGAGCGCCTTCTGCGCGCTTTGGGCGACGATCCGTATCTGACGGGTTTGTACAAGGTGACGCGTGGCACGGCGGAGATGTCGCTGGGCCACTGGCGTGTCGCGGAGCGCCTGCTCACGGAGGGCGACCAGCTCTTGCAGGAGCGCTGCGCGGGCATCGCGTGGGAGCTCAGCCAGGCACGCATGTGCGACGTCTATTCGCTCTCGCAACTGGGATTGCTCCGGGAGGCGGCGAGCCGGGGGAATCGCTGGCTGAGGATCGCCGAGGAGACGGGAGATCTGTTCGGCGGGGTGTCGCTGGAGATCCACACGAGCGATGCCTTGCTGGCGGCGGACCAGCCGGAGGCCGCGCTCGAGCAGCTCCGGCGAGCGCTCTCCAAGTGGTCCTCGGAGCTGTTCACGCCCCAGAACCTCTATGGGGTCGTGGATTCGGCGAAGTGCGAGCTGTACAGGGGAGATGCCGCCGCGGCCTGGAAGGTCTTGGATGGAGCGTGGGAGACGGCGCTCGCCGCCAATGCCATGGGCTGGCAGTTCACCCGCGTGCAGGGGCTCCACTTCCACGCGGGAGCCGCGCTGGCGCTGGCGTGTCAGCGGCCCTCGGAGCGTGAGCGGATGCTGGCGAGCGTCTCCCAGGATACGCAGCAGTTGCGGCAAGAGGGCCGGCACTACTCACGCGCGTCGGCGGCGCTCCTCCTGGCTGGCGTGGCCATGACGCGAGGACAGCCCGAGGAGGCGCTCCGTGAGCTGGAGGCGGCGATCGCGGGCTTCACCGAGGCGGACATGGCGCTCTATGTCGCTTGCGCGCGCTGGCGCAAGGGGCGGTTGCTCGGTGGAGACGAGGGACGGACGCTCGTCGCCGAGGCGGAGGCCGTGATGCATGAGCAGGGCATCCGCCACGCCGAGCGCTGGGTGGACGTGTTCGCACCTGGCTTCTCCATGTGATGAGGGAAGAGCCCCCGGCCTCGCTGCATGTCCGGGTGGCACGACTCGCCACCCGGGCGGTCCCGGAGGGCAGCGCCGTGCCGGGTTGGGAGCGTGAGCTCGCGCTCTGGTTGGAGGAGGCCGAGCAGGTCGAGGACGAGGCCGTCATGGCCTGGAGCGCCACCCCGGAAGAGGCCGTGCTGGGACCGCTCCTCGTCGCCGCCGGTGTGGCCCTCTCGCGCCAGCTCGCGCACGTGGAAGTGCGGATGCTCCCTTCCGCGCATGGGGCGCTCGTGGGGCTTCTCTCCCGCCGTCTCGTGGCCACGTGCGCCCAGGTGCTGGCGTACGAGCGCCGGGCCATCGAGGCCGTGTCCGGCGGTCCCGCTCCGCTCGATGCGAGCACGAAGGGGTGGTTGCAGCGGCTGGAGGCGTACCCCGTCCTCGCCGCTCTTCTGACACGGCGCATGTTGGATTGGCGGGTGCATGTCCTCGAGATGTTGTCGCGGCTCGCCGTGGATTCGGAACTGCTGGGGAGGACGCTCTTCCACGGCGCTCCCGTGCCGTCTCTCTCGGGTGTCCTTGGAGATCTCGGCGACCTGCACGGTGGCCGCTCGGTGGCGGTCCTTCAATTCGAGGGAGGGCTTCGTGCCGTCTACAAGCCGAAGGATCTGCGCATCACGCGCGAGGCCCAGGAGTTCTGCGCCTTCCTGAACGAGCGGGGGCTGCCCCTGTCCTTGCACGTCCGCGCGGTGCTCTGCCGCGAAGGCTACACATGGGAGGAGTTCGTTCCGGCGGGGCCCTGTGAGAGCGCCGCCGCGGCCGGGCGGTTCTATTTCCGCATGGGAATGCTCGTGCGCCTGCTGCAACTGTTGGAGGGGCGGGACTTCTGGCTCGACAACGTGGTGGCGGCGGGGGAGTTCCCAGTGCTGGTGGACCTGGAGATGGTGCTTCAGCCCCGCCGGCGCATGTCCACGGAGCCGCTGGCCTCGCGGCTGGCGGAGGAGCGTCTCCACGAGTCGGTGGCGCTGCTCGGCATCCTCGCCGCTTCGCTGGTCATTGCTCCGGGTGTTCCCGCGGAGGATGTCGGGGCGCTGGCGCCGCCACGCGTTTTCATGAGCCCGTTACGGCGGGGCCACGCCCGCTGGACGCATGCTGCGCATGCTCCGATGCTGGCGGGTGAGCCCGTGAGGGCCGTGGATCACCTCGAGGCCCTCCTGGAGGGATACCGGGCGATGCACGCCCGGTTGCTCGCGAGCCGCCAGGAGTTGCTCGGGGCCGGAAGTCCGCTCGCGAGGATGGCCGGGCTGCCAGTCCGGTACATCCACCGGGATACCTGGTCGTGTCACCGGCTCATCCAGGCCGGGTTGGCACCGGCGCTGCTGGGCCAGCAGGAGCGCCGCGAGGAGGCCTTCTCCAGCCTGCTCCGCGGGGCCCGTGCCCACCCGGAGGCGGAGGCGGAATGCCGGGCGGTGCGGGCGGAAGTGGACGCCATGCGCTGGCTGGACGTGCCCTACTTCCTCTGTCATGTCGGCGGCGATGCGTTGCTCGGCGCCGACGGGCAACTGCTGCAAGAGGACTTCTTCGAGGGCGATGCGCTCTCTCGTCTGCGGCGGCGCATCCGGGAACTGGATGTATTTCCGCTCGGGAGGCATGAGGACTTGCTGCGATCGACGCTCGCGGCCGGACGGCATGCCCTGCCACCTTCGGAGCCGCTCTGGGTCGAAGAGGAAGCCTCTCCGGATTGGCTGGCGGAGGCCATCGGCGTCGGGGACACCCTGTTGGGTGAAGCGATCTCCGCGGGGGGAGCGCTGGCCTGGTTGGGAATGACATACCAGCCGCTCCACGATCTCTGGCGGCTGGATGTCCTGCCCGCGGACGTGCTGACGGGCTCGGCGGGGATCGCCCTCGTGCTCGCGAACCTCTACAGGGTGAGCGGCCTCGAGCGTTTCCGGGCCGCGGCGCTGGGTGCGCTCGAGCCGGTGCGATGGGCCGTTGCACATCCCGGCTCCGCCACTGCGCCTCTCGTCGAGACCGGTGCGTTCCGTGGCATCGGAGCGCAGCTCCATGCTCTGTACCGGTGCGGCATCGTCCTGGATGCGCCGGAGCTTCAGGAGTTGGCGAGGGCTCGTCTCGCCGCGCTTCCACTGGAGGCCCTCCTCGCGCGGACCTCGCTCGACGTGGTGTCGGGCATGACGGGCTTGCTGCTGGTCCTGCTCGCCTCCGATGAGCCTGGGGCCGCCCGGCTCGTGGTCGAGGTGCTGGAGCAGCGGCTCGCGACGGACGCCGCGCCCCCGCTGTGGCCGGGCTCTCGCACCCTGGACGGACTGCCTCCCCTGGCCGAAGGTCTGGAGCTGTGTGCCGGACGTGTGGAGAAGCGGCTCGGCTCGGCGCCACGGTGGCGGCGCTTCGCGCCAGGGGAGCGTGACACCCCCGGCGCCCTGCTGACCCGGCTCGCCGTGGCGCGCGAACAAGAACGACCCGACGGCTCGCTCCGGCCTCGAGTGCTGCGCGCGCTCGAGGAGGCTCGAGCCGCGTCCTCGGTGGCCGTCCAACTGGATGCCATCGAGCTCGCCCTGGACGCGGCCCAGACGTGGGGGGATGCCGCGCTCGCCTCACGCGCACGGCGATTCGGGGCCGCACTGCTCGCGAGGCGCCACCTCCGAGGGCGCTGGTTCCCCGAGCGCCTCGAGGCGGATGCGCATCACCTCTCGGCCATCTGGGGGCTGTCCGCCGTGGCGCACGCCTTCCTGCGCCTGCACGAGCCTCGGCTGTCTTCTCCGCGGCTGATCACGCCGGTGGAGGGAAGCGCAGGAGGGCGCCGCGAGGCTTCCCCTTGAGTCAGCTCCCCATGTTCGCGTGTTTCCGTGTCTCCGCGAGAGGCCAGGCGCCGAGGGCCTCCGCCAGAGCATCCCCGATGGGCGTTCCGAGGCCGGTGCAAGCATTCCAGGGAGTCTTGCTGGAGGCCGAGTAGCCACCGGTGCTCCCTTGAGTGATCGGCCGGATGACCTTCATCTTCTGCGTCACGCAGAGCGAATAGAGCAGGGGGTTGAGCCAGCCCACTCGCACCTTCGGACCGTGATTGAGGGCCAGCCCCTGGTTGATGAGCAGCACGAGGGCCGCCCACATGGGCGCCGCCGCGCTCGTTCCCCCGCCGACGGCGGGTTGGCCATCGAAGAAGATCTGGTAGCCCGTCAGCATGTCCGCGTTCGCCGCGACGTCGGGAGTGCCGCGGCCCGCGTAGCTGCTGGTCTCGGCGAGGGTGAACTTGTTCCATCGCCGGGTGATGGCGGGCAGTACCTGCGCGCTCCGCTGGTAGTTGGGGAGCGGGAACATCTTGCTGATGCCTCCACCGCTCGCCATGGAGAAGTGGATGGTGTCACCCTGCTGCTCCTCGTCGGCGCTCCAGAGCGTGTGCTCATGGAGCCTGTTCCAGACCACTTCCTCCCGGATGTGGCCGTGGCTCGCATGCAAGGTCGTTCCACCACAGCCCAGCACATAGGGGCTCGTGGCGGCGAAGTTGGCCGCGGGCGTCATGCAGGGGTTGCCTTGCTGGATGACAGGCGTCACCGAGCCATAGTCTCCGGAGGAGGAGCAGACGGTGATGCCCTGGAGGGCCGCCAGCCGGAACAGCTCGTCGAAGATTTCAGCCTCCTCGGGGGTGGGCCCCCGGCCATCCACCTCGGGGAAGGACCAGCTCACCGACAGCACGGACGGCCTGTGTTTGTCATCGAAGATGGCGTACTGGAGGATGTCGAAGTACTCCCGGATCCCCGTACCCCGCGCCTGGTAGACGACAATCTCCGCCTGGGGGCAGATCGCCGCCGCGATCTGGATGTCCTGGGTCACTTCCGCGTTGGGCAGCCAGGAGTCGTCGGGCGTGCCCTCGCCGAGTTTGATGATCCTCGGCATCTCGAGCCCAAGCGCCATGAAGTATGCCTTCATGTCCTGGTCGGAGTAGCTGCCCGCCAGCGCGATGATGCCCAGGCACTGTCCTTTGCCCGTCAAGGGAGGATACTGGTAGAGCCTGGCGACCTCGGGCGGCGTATAGGAAATGGGCTGGAGCGGATCGGGGGCCCACTCCATGGAAGCGAGGGCGGCGTCCATTTCCAGAGGCGCGGCGGTCTTCTTGGTGTGCGGCTGGGTCTTGTAGTGGAAGGAGGGACGCGTGATGATCCGATCATCCAGGCCGAGGATCCACCGCACGCATTCACCGACGTCCGCGGGAATATGAAAGGTGAAGAATCCCCGCGCATCCTCCGTGACCTGGAACGCGTCCCGAAGGGCTTCCACGCTGCCGGACACCTTGACGAAAGCGCCTCGACGGCTGCACTCCAGGACCTTGAGCCCGGCGACGACCGCGAAGCCCATGACCCGGAGGATGTCCTCGTGCGTGGCTCCATACTTCGCCACGATGTCCTCCTGGGAGAGGTACTTGCGTGCCGCCGGGAGCGTGTGCTCCATCTCGGCGAGGGTGGGCACCTGGGTCCGGCGGCGGAGGATGAACGTCACCGTGATGGGCGGGGAGTCTTCCGCGTCAGGCGAAGGACGGACGGCGAGGCGCTCCCGGCTCAGATCCGCTGCCTGTTGCGTGGAGCGTGGACCGGTATGGCGGAGCTTCGAGGACAGAGCGAGCTTGTGTTGAGGGCCGATGACAGCCCGGGTCTGCGATGCATGAGGTGCCATGCTCGCGAGCATATGCGAACTTCGCGCCGTGTCGCCGGACGGCGCCGGAGCTGAACAAGTCGACCCTTCCTTCCGAGGATGCCCGGCGGGGAAGTAGGCCGGGGGCGGGGTTGCGCTATGGTCGCGGGGCGCGTCCTTCGCCTCTGTCCGCCCATGAACGTCGTCTTCATTTCGCTCCGCTTGCCGCCCCGGTTCTTCCACTTCGGTGGCCACGAGGTGAGGCGTTGCTTCAGTGCGCAAGGCGTTGGCCTGGCGCTGCTCGCACTGGCCTGGCTCCTGCTTCTGCCCGCACAGGTGGCCGCGTCCTCCAGGGCGGAGATGCCGGGGACAGTGCCCGCTTGTGGAGGACAGGTCCTCCCGCCAGGCTGGCCCGACTTCTCCTCTGAGGACAGACGGGCGCTGCTGGCGCCCTTCCTCGCCTGCTCCTCCCCGGCCGACTTCCTCGCCTTGCAGCAGCGGGTGGACATGCCCCGGCTGGTGATGCGGCTGGACGACTGGGGCGCCGTGCGACTCGGCTCCTTGGGGCCAGTGCGCGAGGAGGCCGCTGGAGTGCTCAACCGCAAGCGCACCTCCTTCCTGCTCCAGTCTCCCGAGCACTATGGCGCGGCCAACGCCGAGGTCCTCGCCCACTTCGTCCTCGACTCGTCCCATGACGACGACCTGGGAGACATCCTCACCCTGCTGGCTCGGGACAAGCGGCTTCAGGAAGTGCTGGAGCTGTTGCCCTCACTGGGCCCGGCGCTGGAGGAGAGGGAAATCAAGCCTTCGGCCCACGCGGAGCGGGACTTCCAATGGAGCGACGTGGGGCGGGGCATGGCTCGCGCGGGCAGGGATGCGCTGTCCACCATTCCCCTGGTGGAAGGAGCCCAGTCGCGGCTCATGGAACTCTCCACGATTCGGGAACAGTTGCCGCCGCCCTATCAAGAGGCGCTCGACGTGGTGGAGCGCGAGCAACTCGAGCGGCGGTTCTCGAAGGGCCACCTGGCGGTGGGCTTGCTGGACCACATGACCTTCGGTGTGCCGCTGGGCTTCTACAGCCTGGTGGCTGGAACGGGTCATGGCGCGTATGCGCTGGGGCAGGGCCGATACGAGCAGGCGGTGCGTGAGTTGACGCCGGCTGTCCTGCTGGTGACTGTGTACGCGGGGGGAAAGGGGGCGCGCTTCCTGTCCGAGGCTCGGGGGAGCACGGGGGGAGCGCCGCGGGTGCCGGGTGGGCTGGAGGTGATGGAGTCACGCGTCAAGGGCTTCCAGGAAGTGGCGCGGCAGTGGAAGGCCAGACTGGGTGTGGAGGGCCTGCGAGAGTTGGCTCGGGACATCCAAGCCAGCCGGGAGGCGGGCCGCTTCGTGGCCGTGGGGGGAGCGGACGCGGCCCTGGCCCTTCGCGAGGCCCGGGGCGATGTGGCCAGGGCCCAGGCGATGATGTCCAAGGCCAGACCCGAGAGCACGGTTTCCTCGACGGTAGGACGCCCTGGCCTGAAGACAGTCAGTGCCGCGGAGCACTCCGGAAGTCTGTCCTCGCTGGTGGACCACGAGGCTGGCCTCACGCAGCAGGTGGTGGAGGCGAAGCTCGCGGCGGCTGAGATTGAATCCACGAGCCCTCGTCTGCCCAATGACGTGGCGGTACTGGAGAAGCAGCGCCCCGCCCTCGATGCCTCGCCGCCTGGGGCCCAGGACAATCCGCGCTGGCGCGAGTACGTCGCCTACTACGAGCGACGGATGGGGGAACTCAAGGAGGGCAAAACGGTCAAGGGGCCGCTGCGCTGGGCCGCCTACGAAACGATGTGGAATGGATTCACCCGGGGACTGGTTTTCGAGCGTTTCATGGTGAAGTTGCTGCGAGCCGACGCGAAGTTGCCTCGGGCACAGCGCCGATTCCTCGGGGACTTCGACAAACCTCGCATCGAGAGTTACGTGGGCGTGAGAAAGACAGACACCGGTCTGCGCTACGCGGACGTACTGATTGTCGAAGAAGGTGAACTCGCCGGGCCGCCACGTCGTGTCGAGACGTTGAGCCTCAAGAGCCGAAACCTTTCGGGGCTGGAGCCGGACGCCCTGGCGGCGCAGATGATTGAGGATGCGAAGGAAGCTTTGCGGAAATACGGCCAGACCCTGGACATTCGCCGAGACTCTCTCCAGCCTCTTCTCCGCGAGGGCAGTGAGGTGCCGGTCCAACGGGTTCGCCTCATCTACGAGGGGGGCGATCTCATGCCCAATGAGGCAGACGTGTTGAATGCAGCCGTGGAATCGACCCGGGCAATCGTTCCGGGCGTGGAGGTGTCCTTTCAATGAAGGTGCTGAAGTTTCATGGCGTGAAGCCAGAGGACAGCCTCAAACTCATGTTTGAAGCTGCCTTCGTCCGGCAGACGGAGTTGCAACGCGAGTTGGAGCCCTTTCTCCAAACGTTGGAAGAGTATGCCGGCGAGTGGATGCCAGACGTCGTCAATGGCAAGCGGCGACGCAAATATACCACTGCTGCCGTTTGGAAGGCCTTGGAGGAGCGGGGCTACGAAAGGTACACATTTTGTGGCTTCTCTCGCACGAAGTGGCCCGCGTTGGATATGTTTCTCGGTCTCAATTTGCCGCCTCTCCCTCCCATGATAGACATCATGGTTAGAGTGAAGCCACTCGCCTTCTTCTCGGAGGCGGAGCGTTGTCACCAACTCGTGGAGATGGTGCGCGCCTGGGCTTCCCGCTACGTGGTCACTCATGCCGCGGCCCACAGCGCCGATGACAAGGAATTGACGGGCTCTCCCAATTTCGGCCGTGACGACGAGACCCGACGCAGGGACGGATTCGACAAGGTGTACGAGGTGTTCTGGCTCAACGTCTTCGGTCCGAAGCTGGTGGAGACAGTCGGCCGCGAGCGCGTGTTGTCCACGCCCGCCCACCGGGTGGAGGAACTCCCCAACGGCGCCATCCTCCTGGTGACATGGCCCACGGTGACCGACTTCGCCAGCCCCGAGGCACGGCGCGCCCAGGCCCGTGCCCATGTCCACCTCCGGCCGGACCTGGATTTCGACACCGTGCTGCGCACCCTCCAGGAGCGCAGCGCCATGCTCGCACCCGTGGAGCCGCGCTTCGACCCCGACATGGCGCCGCTGCTCTCCCGCGTGGTGGACCGCGCGGCCAGCCACGAGCGCCAGCGGAGAATCGCCGAGTTCAACGTCTGGCGCCCGCCCGAGCCCGAGGAGTGGCGCCCCGCCGACTCCGCCCTGCCCTCGGACGTGGAGGACCCGGAAGCAGCTCGCGAGCACTACGACACCCTCGCCGAGCACCTCGTGGCCCTGCTGCACACCGAGGTCCCCTCTGTCTTCGAGGCGACGCCGGAGTCGCTCACGGAGGTCGACTTCTACTTCTGGCGCGAGGAGTTCCCGAAGAGCCGTCTGCCAGAAGCCATTGAGCAATACGCGATACCCGCCATTGGTGCGTACCTGGGCGAGGTGCTGGTACGCCACCTGGGAGGGAGCTGGATACCGCGCAAGAAGCTCGAGGAAGCCCAGGTGCGCGTGGGCAACCGCGTGTGGTTTCCCTTCGTCCGGGCACGCCACTACATGGGCTCGAGGCAGGCGCTGCTGGACTACTCCCTCACCTGGCTCTACCGCGTCGCCGAACGGCACCGGAGCTGAAGTAGTCAACCTTTCACCCCCAAGCTGCCCCGCGGGGAAGTAGGCCGGGGGCGGGGTTGCGCTATGGTCGCGGAGCGCGTCCTCCGACCCTGTCCGACCATGAACGTCGTCTTCATTTCGCCCCACTTCCCGCCCCACTTCTTCCACTTCGTCACCGCTCTGCGTGAGCGCGGCGTCAACGTGTTGGGGCTCGGCGACACCCCCCAGGAGACCCTCCGCCCCGAGCTGCGCAAGGCCCTCTCCGAGTACTTCTTCGTCCCCAACCTCCACGACCACAACGCCGTCCTGCGCGCCATCGCCTACTTCACCTGGCGCCATGGCCGCATCGATCGCATCGACTCGCTCAACGAGACGTGGCTCGGCATCGAGGCCCAGCTGCGTGAGGACTTCAATGTCCCCGGCCTGCGTCCCGCCGACATCGACCGGCTGCGCAGCAAGCTCGGCATGCATGACGTCTTCAAGCAGGCCGGCGTGCCCCACCCGAGCTGCATCCGCGTGCGCGACGCGGCCGGGGTGAAGGCCTTCGCCCGTGACGTCGGTTATCCACTCGTCCTCAAGCCCGACGTCGGCGTCGGCGCCGCCCGCACCTTCAAGGTCAACTCCGACGCGGACGTCGACCACGCCTTCTCCGGTTCCTCCCTCACCGGCTACGTCGCCCAGGCCTTCGTGCGCGGCGCCATCGTCACCTATGACGGACTCGTGGACCGCGACGGAGAAATCATCTTCCGCCTCAGCCACGAGTACAGCGATGGCGTCATGGAGGTGGTGCTCGAGCAGCGCGACATCTCCTTCTGGAGCCTCCGGGACATCCCTCCCGCGCTCGAGGCGCTCGGCCGCCGCGCCGTGAACGCGCTCGGTCTGCGCGAGCGCTGGTTCCACCTGGAGTTCTTCCGCCTGTCCGATGGCGGCTTCGTCGTCCTGGAGGCCAACCTGCGTCCCCCCGGCGCCTTCATGACGGACATGATGAACTACGCGTGTGAAATCGACGTGTACCGGCTCTGGGCCCGGCTGCTCACCGGCGACGACGTGCGGGGCTTTTCCTATTCACCCCGCTACCATGTCTGTCACAGCTCACGGCGCGCCATGCGTCAGTACCGCCACTCGCACGCGGAGCTGGTGTCCCGACTCGGTGGCTCGCTCCTGATGCATCAGCAGATGCCCGCCGTCTTCCACGCCGCCATGGGCAACGAGATGTACCTCACCCGCCACGAGGACATGGACGCCGTGCGCGCGGCGGTGCGTCTGGTACAGGCAACCGTCTGAGCGGGTACCCGGGCGGCGTTCAGCTCAGCAGCCACTGCATCGCTTCGGGCAGGCGCCGCTGCCAGTCCTTCTCGTGGTGGATGCCGCCCTCGTCCAACACCAGCCTCAGCTCGTGGTCCGCGTACCCGAGCCGCTTGAGGTGGAGGTAGAAGTCGCGCGTGGCCTCGCCGTAGGGCAGGGGCGTGCCCGCGGGATTGATCCACTCGTGGGTGCCGGCGTCCAGGTAGATGCGCGTCCAGCGGTGGGTGTGGGCCGTCCAGTGCTGGAAGAGCCGGTAGTCGTTCCACATCACCGAGGGCGACAGCGCCCCGATGCGGCCGAACACGTCCGGGTAGCGCATGCCCAGATAGAGCGAGATGAGCCCGCCCAGGGACGAGCCCATGACGGCCGTCCACTCCGGCTGGTGGCGCGTGCGGTAGGTGCCATCGATGTAGGGCTTGAGCGACTCGACGAGGAAGCGCGCGTAGGCATCACCCCGGCCCCAGGGCGAGTACTCGTCCAGGCGCCCCATGCCCGAGTCGATGCCCACGATGAGCCAGGGCTCCAGGCGGTGCTCGTGCACCAGTTGCTCCAGGGCCGTGTTGGCGCACCAGGTGTCGAAGCGCGCCGATTCCGGATGCGCGAAGACGTTCTGCCCGTCCTGCATGTAGAGCACGGGGTAGCGGTGGGGAGAGCCCTGGTCGTATCCATCCGGCGTGTAGATGCGCACCGTCCGGGAGAAGCCCTCCGACGGAGAATAGAAGTCGCGAATGATGTGGACGTGACCCATGGGGCGAGGGCACCAGTGGAAAGGGGGACATTCACGATAGATGGGTCGCACCCAGCGTCAAACACTTCCGGTCAAGTCCCCGTGCGGCAATGAACGGCGCGCGACGTAAGGCCCGGAGAGACGCCCGGCTGCTCGGCATCCGGTCACTCGGGGGGTGGGAATTGCCAGGGGCGCGAAGGGCCGCCACCTTAGCGCCATGCTCATGCACGGACACACCAAGGGCGGGAAGTT
The DNA here is from genome assembly GCF_002305875.1 of Cystobacter fuscus. NCBI lineage: Bacteria > Pseudomonadati > Myxococcota > Myxococcia > Myxococcales > Archangiaceae > Cystobacter > Cystobacter fuscus. Next base: position 1,007,986 of record NZ_CP022098.1, read on the forward strand.
GAGGTTCGGGCTCAAGCTCCTGGCTCCTCTCTGCATCTCCGTTGGTCTGCTCGTCACCCTCCGGGTCGTGGGGCCCCAGTACCTGGATCAACAGCATCTGTCCGGGGTGTTACGGCCCCTGGGACATTGGGCTCCCCTGGTGTTCGTGCTCCTGCTGGGCGCGCGCCCGGTGACACTGTTGCCTGGACAACTCTTCGCGGCGGTGGGCGGCATCCTCTTCGGCACGCTCATGGGGACCGTCTACGCGCTCGTGGGCAGCCTGCTGGCCACCGCCCTCATCCATCTGTTGTCGAGACGCTTTGGCCGGGGGCCCATGAAGCGGCTGGCGGGGCACCGGCACGATGGCATCCAACGCGCGGCCCGCAGACATGGCTTCCAGGTGGGCTTCCTCGCCTGCGTCAATTCAATCATTCCCGCGGACGTGATGCTGGCCGCCGCGTCCGCCACCGGGGCCCGGTTCTGGCCGCTGGCGTTGGGCGCCGTCGTGGGCAGCGTGCCGGGCACCCTGCTCACCACGTCCTTCGGCAGCTCGTTGAGCCAGGGCAAGACGTGGACGACGGTGGCCTCGGTGGGCGGCCTGCTGGTGAGTCTGACGTTGGGCATCATCCTGGGGCGGCGGCTGGCCCGGGAGCTGACCGCGAAGGGGGAGGCCGAGCCTGCCGCTTCCGCCCGGGAGGCGGCGAGAGCCCCTTCGCGCCGCCCGGTGCTGAGCAGCGAGCTGTCCCGCGGCGTGGGCGCCTGAGCCGGTAGTCGCTCCGCCTCCCGCGTCCGCGGGCTGGACGGGATGACGTCGCGCGGGACACCTCGGAGGTGGGGTGGCCGAGGTGTCCTCGCTGGTCTCCTTCGTGCAGAGCACCGCCCGCGTGCGACGTGTCCGCTTCCTGCTCCTGGTGACGACGTGGTGTTCCCTCCTTCCCCAACGCTCCTCCGCCGAGACGTACGCGGACGCGCGTCCCATCGAGGACGAAGCGGCGCTGCGCGCGCTGAATGAGGAGGGTGCCCTCGCGGACGAGGACTTCGAGGCGCTGCGCGAGCTGCTGCGCACGGGAGTCGATCTCCGCACGGCCTCGCGCGAGGTGTTGTTCGCGCTGCCTGGACTGACGTGGGCGCAGGTGGATGCGCTGCTCGCGTACCGGGAGGGCGGGGGCACCATGGAGGGCGCGGCGCTCGTGGAGGCGGGGCTGCTGACGTTCGCGCGGCTGCGCCAGCTCCGGGCCTTTCTCGTGGAGCCGGAGCGGGGGGCGCGGGAGATCTCCGGGCGGGTGCGGTTGATGGGAGCCTATGGCGCGGCGGATGCGTTGGTGCCGCCGCTGTTGTTGCTCGCCCGGGTGGACGGACCCTGGGGCCTGCGCGCGGGAGGTGGCGTCTCGCTCACGCGTCGACACCTGGAGGGCGTGCGCTACGACTCGAAGCGCCGGGCCCTGGTGGCGGAGTTGCCCTCGGTGGGGATGCGGCTGCCGAAGCTGTACGCGCGGTGGGAGGGCACGCACGCCTCGGTGCTGGTGGGAACGTACCGGCTGGGTTTCGGCCAGCGCCTCACGCTGGACACCACGGGCCGCCCGGCACCCGATGGCTTCGTGCCCGATGAGGACTTCGTTCCTCCCGGTGCGCCCGAGCGGCGGTGTGTGTTGACGGGGCCGGGAGCCTGCGAGGCCGAGGAGTTCCAGGGGCGCGTCACGCCGGACTTCGGCTGGACGGAGGGCTTCCGGGGCGCGGTGGGTCGTGTCCAGGGGCGGGTGGAGGACGTGACGCTGTCGTTCACGGGCTTCGGCTCCTACCAATCGCGAGGCCTCTCCCAATACGAGCTGTTCGAGCCGAGGACGTGTCCGTCCACGAAGGACGCGCGCACCTGCAAGGCGCCGGACGTGGTGCTGCCCGGGACGAAGACGTCCGGCACCGTGCGCTTCGTCTCGCGCACGCTGCCGGATGTCTTTCATGAGTTGATGGGAGGGGGACATGCCAGCGTGGGGTTCTCGCCGCGAGCACGCGTGGGCGTGACGGGGTGGGGAGCCTGGCCTCGATGGGTGGTGACGGGGCTGTCGCCCGACTTCCGCGAGCAGGCCCGTCATCCCGGGGGAGGCGCCTACGGCGCGCTGGGCGTGGATGCGGCGTGGGGCACGGGGCCGGTGAACCTCTTCCTCGAGGGCGCTCGGAGCTTCTCGGGCCCCGTGGGAGCGGGGGGAGTCGGGGTGCTCCAGCGCACGGTGCTCGGTGAGCGCTCCCGGGAGCTGGAGGTGTCCCTGCGGTACTACGGGCGGGACTTCGACAATCCCTACAGCCGAGCCCTCTCCAGTCCCGATGAGTGGCGGGGACTGCGCGCGAGCAACGAGATGGGGGCCCGGCTGCGCTACCTCTTCTCGACGGCGGATGAGGCGTGGCGGCTGGTGGGTCAGTGGGATGTGTGGGCGCGACCGCCTGGCGCGAGCACTCCCGAGCCGGTGCATCACGGGGGCTCGGTCCGGGTGGACTTCCAGGGCGTGCCGGAGCTGAGGCCCTCGGTGTGGGTGGAGCACCAGAACAAGGAGCTGGGCCGCGATGGCCCCGGGCTGTGCTTCGAGGGCGACGAGGGGACATCACCAGACGGTGAGCCGATTCCCTGCGCGGGGGAGCGCTCCCGGATCGCGGGCCGGGTGCGGTTCTCGCCCGTCGACGAGTGGGCCCTGGCGGCGCAGTACCAGCACACCTGGATGGGCAGTCCCCAACGCCCCGATGGCGTGCGCCAGGATGGGCAGGCGTTGGTGGACGTGAGCGTGCGTCCATGGTCCTCGCTGCGACTGCACGGACGCGTGAGCTGGCGGGACGAGGATCTCTCCGAGGCGACGCGGTTGTCGCAGACCCTGCGCACGTCGCTGGAGGTGGTCTGGTCGCTCCTGTCCGGATGGAGCACGCGTGCCCGATACGAGGTCGTCCTGGACCTGAAGGCTCCCGTGGGCGCGGTCACGCCTCCCGAGCCTTCGTGGCACGTCGTCCGGTTGGACATGGAGGGCCGCTTCTGATGATGCCCCTGGAGCCAAACTGGAAGTGTTCCCCGCGCATGCCCTGGGTGCTCGCGGCCCTGATGTTCGTGGGAAGTGCTTGTGAGGATCCCTCGCGGAGCGAGGAGCCCACGTGCGAGGGCTGGCGTCCGGGAGACCTCGTCATCACCGAGCTGCTGCCGGACCCCGAGGGAACGGACACCGGGCAGGAGTGGATGGAGCTGTACAACCCCGGGCGCGCCGCCGTGGATCTGCGCGGGTTGATGCTCTACTCGGCGCGCGTGGATGGCTCCCAGGAGCGGGCGTATCTCTTCGAGGAGTCCGTGCCGGTGGCCGCGAAGGACTACGTGGTGCTTGGGGACGTGCGGGCCGGGGAGCTGCCGGTGCACGTGGATCATTCGTATGGCGATGCCTTGCGCGTGCTGGGCAACGCGGGGGGCGTCGTGGGGCTGAGGTGCGCGGAGGTCGTGGTGGATGAGGTGCGTTATTCCAAGACGAGCCGGGCTGGAGTGTCGCGCGGCTATGACGGCCGGCGCGTGCCGGATGCCTTCGACAACGACGCGCCGGACGGGTGGTGTGACACGCCGGCGTCTCCGGATGGCGGTGTCCGGGCGAGCCCCGGTGCTCCCAACGCCGCCTGCCCGGAGCCGTCTGGCGCGGACGCGGGCGTGTCCCCGGGGACGTGTCTGTCTCCGCGCACGGGCCTGGCGAGGAGTGTGTCGCGACCGCTTCCCGGAGACCTCGTCTTCACCGAGGTGATGGCCGACCCGAAGGCCGTCGCGGATGCGCAGGGTGAATGGGTGGAGGTGTACGCGCGGAGGGACGTGGACCTCAACGGAGTGACGCTTGCGAACGAGAGTGGTGGCCGGACCGTGCTCGATGCGCCGCCGAGGTGTCTGGAGATGCGGGCCGGGACCTACGCCGTGCTCGCGCATGGGGATGAGCCCTCGCTCAATGGCGGCCTGCCTCCGGTGCTGGGCATCTTCGGTTTCGGATTGAGCAACACCGCGGGAGCCCACGCGCTCCGGTTGTCGCTGGAGGGAGTGATGCTGGCGGAGGCGACGTGGACGGGGGCCGCGGTGCCGGGCGTGTCCCGGCAATGGGAGGGCACGCGCGAGTGCCTGGCGCCAGATGGGGGGCGTTATGGCCCGGCGGGGGAGCGAGGCACGCCCGGACAGGAGAACCTTCCGTGCGCGCCGTGAGGGGCTGGTGGAGTCGGCTGGGCGTGCTGGTGTGGGGGCTCTGGGGGTGGAGCGGGTGCGGCTCGGAGTCCGCCTGTGGGCCGGGCGGGGGCGTGGTGTCGCGCGTGGTGGATGGGGATACGGTGGTGCTCCAGAGCGGCGAGCGCGTGCGCTACCTGCTCGTGGACACCCCGGAGAGCACCGGGGGCAAGCACGACTGCTTCGGTGCCGAGTCCCGGGACTTCAACCGCTCGCTCGTCGAGGGGCGCGTGGTCCGGCTGACGTACGGGGAGGCCTGCACGGATCGGTATGGGCGACTGCTCGCCTACGTGAGCGTGGACGGGCGCGAGGTGAACAGCGTGCTCGCCCAGGAGGGCTATGCATGCGTCCTCTACGTGCCTCCGGCGGGAGGCTCGCGGCGCTCGGAGTTCCAGGCGCTCGAGTCGGCGGCCCGGCGCGCCCGGCGGGGGATGTGGGGCCAGTGCGCCCAGGTCGCGTGCGAGTGAGGGGGCCGAGCCGGGATCGGGTCAGAACCTCATACCGAGCGAGGTGCGCAACTGGGTGTTCAGCGGTGTCACCGTGGCGGGAGGTTGCGCGTCGGTAGGTGTCGGTGAAGTCCAGGCTGAAGGTGAAGCGCGTGTCGGGGGGCACACCCACCAGCAGCGTCGCGTTGAGCAGGAAGTCCGGCAAGCGCGTCATGTCGAGACGGCGGGAAACCACGTGTTAAGTAGTTTTTTGAGCTTTTGGAATGCCGCGTCAGAACAGCTTTCGAAGCCAACTGATAGTGCGAGCTGTTGGTAGAGATTCGAGGATCGCGGTTTACGGGCGACACGCAAGGCTTCTTCGACTGCAAGTTTTGGATCTCGAGGCTTGACGTCGGACTCACCCAGTAGCCCAGAATTAACGAGCCAAGAACGTAAACCTGGTACGCGGTTGCTCCAACCTAAGGTTGTCTCTACATGCGGCGAATCACTCCATACCCATATTTCAAGTTCAGGATCGAGAACAACTGCGGCAGACCGATTGTCCCAGCCAGACTGCGCGAGTTGTTCCTCGACTTGTTGTTCCAAGTCCACTCTTTCTTTATGCTCCTGCCCGCATCCGTCTCGGTCGAACATTACCAATGCGTGATTATATCGTGTGCTATGTGGGCGAAGAAAATCAGGTGCTCTACGTAAGCAGCCTGGATCACGTTCTATATGGACGAAAACATCAAATGTAATGGGACGTATCCGAAGGGCATGCGTCCGACGGGTTAACAGTCCTTTGAGTGCAAACTCAGTGTTTTTGTCGGCAACAAGAACCACAAGATCCTTTGCTGGGCCTTTGGTGGTCATCCAAGTACTCCAGCGGCAAACAGAACACCCAAATTGGTTTCACCTTGCCAATTCTTGAGTGATGGATGCTGATTTCCTGGAACAATGTCGGTAGCCCCTTCTGATGTTTTGGCAAAGCAAAGCACGTCCTTTGCCTCCACTACGCTGAGGATGACCGAGGAGTGGGTCGCTAGCAGAATCTGCGCGTCGTAGACGGAAGAAAGAGACTGGAACATGGTTTCGACCGCACGAGGGTGAATACCGTTTTCAGGTTCCTCGATGAGGTAGATTCCTCGAAAATCAGGTAGGTATGCAGGCAATGTGAGAGCGAGAAGACGAAGGGTGCCATCTGATGCCATCCAGGATGGGACCTCAAGTCCTCCTTGGTACCGGAGCATCAAATAGCGGTGTTTATCATCCGCCCGCTCGACGGTTCGAAGCCCTTCCAGTTCTGGAAGGGCGGTTTGAACGTGTGCAAGCCATTCTTGAAACCTCTCAGGAGCCCTCTCTTCTAGTTCGGAAATAACCCAGGGAAGGTTCGAGCCATCGGGCTTGAATCCACGCATTTGTCCTGGTGGACTTGCTTTCCTTATCAATAGGCTGTTTAGGATGATTTGTTGGACGCCAGTCGTGAGGGTCCGTTTCAGCCAGGTGGAGACAGGAAACTGAGATTCGTCCTCTGGAAGATTTCCGAGAGCGCTCTTTCGTGGTCCCAATTTGAAAGAGGGTGCGAAGCCAGTTCCTGTTTCCGGGTAGAAACTGTCGTTGCCGCCCGTGACTTTGTTGACGACTGCTCGTGTTCCCTTGCTGCCTTTGGCTGTCAAAACACTGGTGGGTGGACCTTTGTCTTCGGGAAAGAGTTCTCGCTGTCCTTGTGTTTGGGAGGTGTTGGTGGTTTTTAGGGTTACTTTTTCGGCTAGGATTGAGACTTCGTCTGTGTCTGAAAGTCCAATCTGCACTTCATAACGAACGGTGTCGTAGGATTGAACAACGAGCCGCTGACGCTGTTCTTCCGGGATCCGAGCCTCAATGGCGAGTTCGAAATTGCGCCCTCCACGGCGCCAAGTGAGGTCGGAGAAGTTTTGGGTGCGCTCTCCGATGGCGGAATCAAGCCCATCAGATACGAGTCGCCCTAAGAGGGCAGCTACATCAAGGAAAGTGGTCTTGCCGCTAGCATTGGGCCCCACGAGCACATGAAACCGGTTGAGCGGTTGCTTGACGTAGCGCAGTGACCGGAAACGAAGGGCTTCGACAAGTGTAATCATGACACCTACGATTATAGCGCAAAAGCCCCAGGCTTCACCTCAATTTGCCGTCGGAGTCGGGTCAAATCTGCTGAATGTGACGCATGGTCGGCGTCTGAGCGCACACTGCGGGCCTGTGCTCGGAACCCATCGTCCCTGACTGCCTCTCAGTGCGATGGTGACGCGCATGCCCTCTGGGCGGATTCCCTCTGGCTCGTGCACTGCCAGTTCTTGCTCTACGCACGACCTTTATTTCGACTATCGGTTCGGCCCGTGCGGCTCTTGTCGGCTGCTCGCCCAGCCGCCTTCCGCTATTCAACTGGTCCCACTGCTAGCTGGCTGCTGAAAAAGTCCTTCGACTTATAGACGTCCTACTACCTGTAGGATAGGGGTCGGCGCTGAACTCCACATGTTGTGGGTTCACCGGTGGCTCCTCCCGTTTTCAGCAGCCTGCCGGGGCCGGACCGTATCGCCTCTGGACGGTCTGGCCCGGCAGGACCCGTTAGGGCTGCGGCCTCGTCGAACAGCGCCTGGATGTTGATGAGTTACGCTGCCTCGGGCGACGCGAGCGCCACCGGGACCGCCAGACGCATGCCTGCCCGCCTACCGGGCGAGTCGCTCTGGGTGCTCATGGGGTTTGATTTGCTCTCAAACTAGTTTAAGGGGGAGGGGAACGCTGTCGGTGGAGGGGACGCGGTGGTGGTTCCTTCCCGTGAGGCCCTGTCCTGGGAACCCTGATGCACCGAAACCTCCTCGTCCTCCTGCTGTTGCTGTCGCCCGTGTCCGCGCTCGCGCTCGCCCTCAATGGGGGGCTCGGCGAGCCGCCGCCGGAGGTGGATCGGCATACGCCCTCGGCCACGGTGACGGGCTTCCTGGAGGCCTCGCATGCCCGGTACATGGCGCTGCTGCCGCACTACCTGTGGTTGTCGCATCTGCCGCCCGAGCAGCAACGGGCGGAAGGCGAGCGGCTCGGGCGGCGGCTGATGTTCGTGCTGGACCGGGCGATGTGGTTCGACTTCTCGCGCATCGGCCAGGAGCCCCTGGGGGACACGCCTGGGGCGACCAGCGTGTCGCTGGGGCAGGTGCCGCTGGGCATGGGCACGCGCGACATCCGGTTGCGCCGGGTGGAGGGGCCGGACGGGACGCCCATCTGGGTGTTCAGCGAGGGGACGGTGCGCGCCATCGACGCGCTCTTCGAGGAGCATGGCTCGCCGCTGCTCGAGCGCCTGCCGTCGTTCTTCTTCGTGCGCCCGTTCTGGGTGTTGGAGCTGTGGCAGTGGCTGGGGCTCGTGCTGCTCGCGGGCGTGGTGTTGCTGGCGAGCCAGGTGCTGGAGCGGTGGGCGCATTGGCTGGGAGGCCGCGCGGCGCGGCTGACGAAGTCCGGATGGGATGACCAGATGCTCACGGCGGGCCGGGGGCCGATGCGCTTCGCCCTCGTGGCGTTGCTGGGCGCCGTGGGGTCGCGGCTGTTGCTGTTGCCGCCGCCGGCGCAGAAGGCGGTGGACCTGGGGGCGCGCTCGCTGGCGCTGGTGTCGGCGGCGTGGTTCGTGCTGCGCTTCGTCAAGCTGTCGGCGGGCTTCCTCGAGCAGAAGGTGATGGAGCAGGCGGGCCAGGACGTGGGTCGCGCGCGAGGGCTGCGCACCCAGCTCGTGGTGATGCGGCGGATCATCGAGGCGGCCACCTATGTCATCGCCGCGTCGTTGCTGTTGTTGCAGTTCGAGGCCGTGCGCAACGTGGGCGTGTCGCTGCTGGCCTCGGCGGGCATCGCCGGCCTGGTGCTGGGCCTCGCGGCGCAGAAGTCCATCTCCACCCTGCTCGCGGGCATCCAGCTGTCCATCACCCAGCCGGTGCGCATCGGCGACACCGTCATCGTGGAGAACGAGTGGGGATGGATCGAGGAGATCACCCTCACCTATGTCGTGGTGAAGGTGTGGGACTTGCGGCGGCTGGTGGTGCCGATGACGCACTTCCTCGACAAGCCCTTCCAGAACTGGAGCAAGGTGTCACCGGAGATCCTCGGCACGGCGGAGCTGTACGTGGACTACCGCACGGACGTGGCGGCGGTGCGGGCCGAGCTCTCGCGCATCCTGAACGACGAGGGCCGCGCGCTGTGGGATGGCAAGGTGCAGGGGTTGCAGGTGACGGGCTTCAGCGAGCGGACGATGACGTTGCGCGCGCTGGTGAGCGCGGCGGACTCGGGCAAGGCGTTCGACTTGCGGTGCCTCGTGCGCGAGCGGCTCATCGCCTTCCTCCAGCGCCAGCCCGCGGGTCTGCCCGTGGTGCGCGCCGAGGCGCTGTTCCCCGCGGAGGCCGTCGAGTCCCGAACGGCTCCGGTGCTTCCCTCGTCCGGAGGACGGAACGTGGTGGTCCCCGGGGGACGCCCGGAGTAACACGCGGCCATGGGCCCCTGCCTGGGGCGGAGAAGGGTGGCGTGTGTTCCAGCTCGAGCAGGTCTCCAAGCGCTTCGGTGACACGTGGGCCCTGCACCCGCTGGACCTGCGGGTGCCCGAGGGGCGCACCACCGTCCTCCTGGGTCCGAGTGGTTGCGGCAAGTCCACCGTGCTGCGTCTGATGAATGGGCTGTTGCGTCCCGACTCGGGGCGCGTCCTCTTCCGGGGCGAGCCCCTGCGGGAGGAGGACCTGCTCGCCGTGCGGCGGCGCATCGGCTACGTGCTCCAGGGAGGCGGTCTCTTCCCGCACCTCACCGCCGAGGGCAACGCCACCCTCATGGCGTGCTACCTGAAGTGGCCCCAGGCGCGTGTGCGCGAGCGGCTGGAGCAGCTCGTGGCGCTCACGCGCTTTCCCGCCGAGGCGCTCGGCCGCTACCCGGGAGAGCTCTCCGGAGGCCAGCGCCAGCGCGTGAGCCTCATGCGCGCGTTGATGCTCGAGCCGGACGTGCTCCTGCTCGACGAGCCCCTCGGGGCGTTGGATCCGATGATCCGCCATGAGTTGCAGGAGGACCTGCGCGACATCTTCTCCCGGCTCGGCAAGACGGTGGTGCTCGTCACCCATGACCTCGCGGAGGGGGCCTTCCTCGGCGATCACGCGGTGTTGCTGCGCGAGGGCCGTGTCGTGCAGCAGGGGCCGCTCACCGAGCTCGCGCGCGCGCCGGCGGATCCCTTCGTCACCCGCTTCTTCCAGGCCCAGCGCCTGCCCCTCGAGGGCGTCTCCCGATGAGATGGCTCGCCGCGTGGGTGCTGCTGGTGCTGTGCGCGTGCTCGAGGGTCGCCGCGGACGGCCCCACGGTGCGCGTGGGCTCCAAGAAGTTCACCGAGTCCGTCATCCTCGGAGACATGGCGACGCAGCTCGCCCGGAGCACCGGCGCGCGGGTCGAGCACCGGCGCGAGCTCGGGGGCACCCAGGTGCTCTGGCAGGCCCTGCGGCGCGGAGACATCGACGTCTATCCCGAGTACACCGGCACGCTGCGCCAGGAGCTGTTCGCCGGCCGCGCCCTGCCCAATGACGAGGCGCTGCGCGAGGCGCTCGCCGCCGAGGGGGTGCGCCTGGGCGTGTTCCTGGGCTTCAATGACACCTATGCGCTCGGCATGAAGGAGGAGGAGGCCGCGCGGCTGAACATCCGCACGCTGTCGGATCTGCGCCAGCACCCCAAGCTGCGTCTGGCCTTCAGCAACGAGTTCATGGACCGTGCCGATGGCTGGCCCTCCCTGCGCGCGCGCTACGCGCTGCCCCAGACGGAGGTGCGCGGGCTCGACCATGATCTGGCGTATCGGGGCCTGGAGAGTGGTGCCCTGCAGGTGACGGACCTGTACTCCACCGACGCGGAGATCGCCTACTACGGCCTGCGCGTGCTGGAGGATGATCTGCACCACTTCCCCGCCTATGACGCCGTGCTGCTGTACCGGGCGGAGCTCGCGGAGCGGGCCCCGGAGGTGGTGGCCGCGCTCGAGCGGTTGGAGGGCCGCGTCTCCGCGTCCGAGATGGTGGCGCTCAACGCGAGCGCGAAGCTCCAGCGGGTGCCCGAGCGCCAGGTGGCGGCCACGTTCCTCGCGCGCGAGCTGGGCCTCGCGGTGACGGTGCGGGGAGAAGGCGTGCTGACGAGCGTGTGGCGGCACACGCGTGAGCACCTGTTCCTCGTGGGCCTGTCGTTGCTCGGGGCCATCGCGGTGGCGGTGCCGCTGGGGGTGCTGGTGGCGCGTCGGCCGAGGCTCGGGCGGGGCGTGCTCGCGCTGGCGGGCATCATCCAGACGGTGCCCTCGCTCGCACTGCTGGTGTTCATGATTCCACTGCTGGGCATCGGGGCCCGGCCCGCGATCGTGGCGCTGTTCCTCTACAGCCTGCTGCCCATCATCCGGAACACGGCGGCGGGGCTCGAGGGCATCCCCCCGGAGGTGCGCGAGTCCGCCGAGGCGCTCGGCCTGCCGCCCGGCGCGCGGCTGCGCCTCGTGGAACTGCCCATGGCCGCCCCGTCCATCCTCGCGGGCATCCAGACGTCGGCGGTCATCAACGTGGGCACCGCCACGCTGGGCGCGCTCATCGGCGCGGGCGGCTACGGACAACCGATTCTCACGGGCATCCGGTTGGATGACACCGCGCTCATCCTCCAGGGGGCCGTTCCCGCCGCGGGGCTCGCGCTGCTCGTCAGTGGGTTGTTCGGGCTCGTCGAGCGGGTGGTGGTGCCCCGGGGACTGCGGCGCTAGGATCCAGGGTCGTGGCACCTCTTCGTCCCTGGGTGCCGCTCCCCGTGCACATGAGTATCGGATCGGATTCGGGCAGCGACTCCGCGCAGACCGCGGAGCAGGATCTCCAACATCGGTTGCGGCTCGCGACGCCAGAGTTCACGACGCGTGGATTCTTGTTCTCCTCCATGCTGAGGGCGGTCAAGGATCTGGGCGGGGATGACGAGGTGGTGCGGCGCTGCCTGGAGGCCAGTGGGGAGACGTCCTTCGTGGAGTTCTTCCACTACCCCACCCGCTCGCTCCTGTTGTTGATCTCCACGGCGGCCGAGGCCTTGAGTGGTCGGTATGGCAGTGTCGAGGAGGTGTTGCGGCAGATGGGCGCCATCGGGGGCGAGAGCTACATGGACACCCCCGTCGGGCGCGCGGTGCTGCAACAGACGGGAACCCGTCCGCAGCGCCTGATGTTCGCGCTGCAGACGCTCTACGAGGGCCTGACGAGCTATGGGAAGCCCGCGCTGTCCTTCCCCCGGCTGGACCGGGGGGTGCTCTCCGTCCAGGCCTCCTTCATGCCGCTCGCGTACCACGAGGGGGGCGCCCAGGCGATCTCCCGGCGCATGGGCCTGACGCCCGTGAGTCTCCGCGCGCGCAAGACGGGTCCGCTCAGCCTCGACCTGGAGTGCTCCTGGTGACGGCGGGTGCCGTGCCTCGGCCTCCGGCTCACGGCTGGAGCGGCTCGGTGATGTTGAAGAAGCTCTTGAGGACGTACGGGGTCCTGACGTCCCAGAGGACGACCTGCCCCTGGCGGATGAAGTAGCTGTCCCCCTTCTTGAAGGTGCGGGACTGGCCCGACTCGTCGGTCATGGTGACCTCGCCCGCGAGGATGGTGGCGTGCTCGGTGAAGGGGAAGGTGATCTCGATGCGGCCGGTGGTGGCCTTGAAGATGCCCGCCGTCATGCCCCGCGCGCTGTAGTCGACGCGGGCGGAGAGGGAGGGAGAGCCCTCCAGGACCCGGCCACCCAGCGACTCGGGTGCACCCAGGGGGGCGAGGGTCGACTGATCGATGGTGGTGTCCGGGGTGTAGACGACCATCGAGGGCGCCCCCATCGCCGCCGCGCTCGTGGCCAGGTCCTGCGCGGAGGGCATGGTCTCCTGCTCCGGGAGGCCACCGCACGAGCTCACGAGGCTCAGGAGGGCGGAACCGTAGAGAGCCACGAGCGAGGTTGCACGCCGATTTTGATGAGCCATGGTGTCTCTCCGGGGGTGGAACGTTGCCAGGGTTCCATTGCAACAGCCGGGCCTGAGCGTTGGAGCCCTGGCTCCTGAGCGAGCGTCGGGTGGGCCTCCCGCTCCGGTTTTCGCCTCCGGGCACCCCGTCCGCGACCCCCTTTTTACAGAGGGAGAATTCCCGTTTTTACAGGGTCGTCCCGGACACGTCTGGTTGAACGCTCGCCTTGTCTCCCGGGGCGGGAGATGGTGCGAGCGGTGGGGAGACGGGGAGGGTTGAAGGGGGGGGTCCGGATGCCTCAGGGGGTGCCTTCTGAGGTCATTCATACCCAGGCGTCGAGATGGGGCGCGCTCTTCGCATCGGCCTCCACGCTCGAGATGGAATTCACCAGTTGCGTTGCGCGGAGGGCGCCCTTCGCCTGGAAGTTTACGGAGGCGGTGGTAGGACCCTGGACCTTTCCCTCTGGGAGACGAGCAGGGCGGTGGGCCTTGGACGGCACCCGGGTGGGCAGTGGGGTTGATTCTACCCAGACAGGCGGGGGCGCGAGGTGGCTTCCGGGCGGGACGAGCCCTCACACCATGTGTGAGGGATGAAGGCTGGGAGCGAGGCGAGGGTCCCCGTCATCGCCCCGCTCCCCCTTGGCGAATCAGTCCACCGGACGCACGCGCACGTGCAGCACCGTCGCCTCGTCCTTCTCACTCAGGACCTCGATGAGGGTGCCCGTGGGGGGGACCTTCACGCCCGCGTAGGGCTGCTCGGGGTACCAGAAGGTGTTCAGGTCGTTGAACACCCGCACCGCGGGCTGCGAGGGGTAGTCCTCGCGCGGCTGGCCACTGGGCTTGAGCGACAGGGGGAAGCTGGGCTCCAGGCCGAAGGTCGCGTCATGCGTCTGCACGCGGCCGGACCAGTAGCGGCCATCCGCGCGGAGGAGCGGTCGTGGACGTGAGTCGATGGGCAGGATGCGGCCCTCGCCCGGGTGCGCCGACACGCGGTTGTCGGACATCGACGTGTCCCAATACGTGATGAGCAGGCCGGGGTTGTAGGCGTAGCGCTCGGCGTAGTCGGGGAGGCCGTCCGCGGAGAACCCGAAGTTGTAGGGGCCCGTGAACAGCCCCTCGTCGTAGCCCCGGTACTGGCGGTACTCGGCCAGGTAGTAGTGGTCATGGAAGATCTGCGCGCCGTCGTGGAGGAAGAACGTCGACTCGTCCCACGCGTCCTCGCCGTCCTCCGCGCCGTCGGCGAACACCGTCTTGTTCCTGGCCGTCACCCGCACGTCGTCCACCAGGAAGCCCTTGCCGAACTCCGCGCTGTCCGTCTTGTAGCGCAGCTTCAGCGTCACCTTCCTGCCCGCGTAGGCGCTCAGGTCGAACGTGAGCGGCACCCAGCCGTTGGACAGGCCGGTGATGCCGTTGCCCAGGTTGTTGCCGTTGGGGTTCGTGGTGCGGCTGACACTGCTGGGCAGGTGGATGAAGTCACCCTCGTCCACGGCGAGGGCGATGTAGGCGTAGTCCCAGTCCTCCTCGATGTCGAACCACGTCTGGAGCGACAGCGTGATGGGCGTCCTGGAGGGCAGCTTCAGCGTCTTCACCAGCGTGCGGTCCAGGTTGTTGGCCGCGCCGCCCTGCCAGGCGTACTGGCCGGCGAAGGGCGGGGTGGTCACCTGGGGCCGGGGCTTGGGCGGCAGGCTCACCAGCAGCGCCTGCGCCGCGTGGCGCGACGTCACCTCCGCGGGGCCCAACTTGTGGTTGGAGCGCTTGCCGGCCCTGGCCTCGTCATGGTCCAGCCAGCCCAGTTGCAGCTTGTCCCAGGCGAAGAAGTCACCCGGCCGCGAGCCGATGTCCTGGATGCCATCGTTGAGGTACGAGCCGCTGGACATGATGCTCCAGAAGCCGGTGCCATTGTCCGCCTGGCCGTCGTAGTGGTCCGGCAGGCCCAGATCGTGGCCGTACTCGTGCGCGAACACTCCCAGGCCGCCGTTCTCCGGCTGGATGGTGTAGTCGCCCACCCACTTGTCGATGCCCGCCCCGAAGCGCGTGCCGCCGTTCGGGTTGTAGCTGGGGCCCGGGCCGTCCGCGCTCAGGCCGGTGGTGTACGCGAACCAGCGGTGGCTCCACACCGCGTTGGTGCCCTGCGCGCCGCCGCCGGTTTCCTCGCCCGAGCCCGCGTGCACCAGCTGGAAGTGGTCGATGTAGCCATCCGGCTCGTTGAAGTCGCCGTCACCGTCGAAGTCGTAGCGGTCCCACACGTCGAACGTGTCCAGGTAGGCCTTGATCTGCTCCGGTGTCTTGCCCGAGGCGAGCTGGTTTTGCGTCCACGTCTTGATGGCGTCGTTGACCAGCGGCCACACGGAGTTGGAGCAGTTGATGGAGCCGCACAGGTTGTTGCCGTAGCGCGCGGAGTTGTAGGGCACGCGCACCCAGTCGGACACCGCGCCCTCGATGGTGTAGCGACCCGAGGACGCCGCCTTGTAGTAGTTGGCCACCGAGTCGGCGCCCGGTGTCGTGTCGAAGTAGAGCTTCTCGTAGTGGGCGCGGTCGTAGTCGGGCTGCCAGATGGTGGTGTTGTCCACCGCCCGGTCCGGCGCCGGAATCAGGTTGTGCACCGGTCCGGGGGCATCGCCGCCCGGGTTGGTGGCGGGGTTGCCGAGCACCGGGTGCACCTGCGTGCCGTACTCCACCAGGATGACGAACACCCGATCCGTGCGCTCCAGCTCCAGCTCCACGAACTTGCCGCGGCCCACGCGGTGCACCTTGCCCTGGCCTCGACCCGAGAGGCGCTCCTTGAGTGCCTGGGCCCGCAGTTCCTTCTGTTGTTCGCCCAACCGGTGGGGCAGGTTGTCGGAGATGTCCTCGGCCTGCTTGCGCAGGAATGTGGATGGCGGTGCGATGTCTGGTTGTGGTTTCTCATACCAGGCTCGCTCCGCGTACGCGGCGGGCGCGGTGATCGCGACGAGACTCCAGGCCAGCCAGGAGGGGGGCTTCCGCATTGCTGCTCCTTCCCATGTTTCAAGACAGCCATCCCGGCACGCGCCGGGAAGATGATAGTTATAACGGAAAACCAAGGCTGTTTGAAGAGCACCACGGCGGATACTCGTCGCGGGAAGCCCGGAGGTTTTCTTGATGGCTGGGAAATGTTGAGGAATGGGAAGGCGGAGGCGGGGAGAACGGGAAAGGCTTCTTTTGTTTTTCTTTGGCTTGGACCCGATGGGTTTTCAATCCGTTGCATGCGCTTGGGCGCTGTCCGTCACCTGCCCTTCAGCGCCACCGGATCCAAGCCCTGCGCGAGCAGGATGTCGCGGATGCCAAAGACATCCGTGTAGCCATTGGCGCGCGCGTCGAGCAGGTGCAGCACCGCCTGGATGGGGAGGAAGAGGTTGCGCCACCCCATGAGGTACAGGCCCTCCTTGTCGATGTGGGCCTGGACCACCTCGTCGGTCCATCCGCTGAAGTGTTTGAAGTGGAGCGAGCCCCGTTTCCTCAATTCGCGGCAGGACCAGTCCTTGGGAGAGTTCTCCGGAGAGGTGAAGTCCTCCCGCAGCCGGAGGGCCTGCTTGAGCCCGGGAACGTCGGGGCACCTGAACTCGAGCCGGCCGCCGCCCGTGCTCTGCACCGGCTCCCCGACGAAGTCCCACAAGCCCAGGTGCTCGAGCTTCACGTAGAGGGTGAGCACCGTCAGGCGCAGCGAGTCGTCCGGGTGGGTCAGCATGTCCTCCCAGCGGCGCAGGGCGGCCTGGTGCACGGCGAGGAGTTCCGCCCAGCGCGGGACCGCGAGGCGATGCCCGGCTCCGGGTGTCACCGGGGCCAGGGCGCGTGGGGCCGTGCCCTTCTTCTCGGCTTCTGGTTCCGGCACGGCGGTGGGGGGGATGCTGGTGTGTTTGTCTTCCGTCGACATGAAGTGCTCCCGCGCGCGGACCTTCCCGGTGGTGCACAGCATGCCTGTCTTCGGCCCGCGGCGCTGTGATGCGCGGCGCTCCGGGGGCTACACTGGTGACATGAACCAGGAACTGCGCCGTGCCGCCGAGGTGCTCCGCTCCGCGCGCGCCCTGCTCATCGGGGCGGGGGCGGGGATGGGGGTGGACTCGGGCCTGCCCGACTTCCGGGGCACCGAGGGCTTCTGGAAGGCCTACCCCCCGTACGCGAAGCTCGGGCTCGACTTCGCCTCCATGGCCAACCCCCATTGGTTCGAGCAGGATCCCGCGTTCGCCTGGGGCTTCTATGGCCACCGGCTCCACCTGTACCGCGACACGCTGCCCCACGCGGGCTTCGCGCTCTTGCGCTCCTGGGCCGAGCGCATGCCCCAGGGCGCCTTCGTCTTCACCTCCAACGTCGACGGCCAGTTCCAGAAGGCGGGCTTCCCCGAGGAGCGCGTGCTCGAGGTGCACGGCTCCATCCACTTCACCCAGTGCTTGAAGGGCTGCGCCGGGGTGGAGTCCGCCGCGTCCCTCTCCGTCGACGTGGAGTCGGAGTCCTTCCGGGCCCGGGGCGCGCTGCCCACCTGTTCCCGCTGCGAGGCGCTCCTGCGGCCCAACATCCTCATGTTCGGGGACGGGGAGTGGGACGACTCACGCACCCGGGAGCAGGAGGCACGGCTGTCCCGGTGGCTGGGCGGGGTGGAGCCCGGCTCGCTCGCCGTGGTCGAGTGCGGCGCGGGCACGGCGGTTCCCTCGGTCCGGCGCTTCTGCGAGCGCGCGGCGGCCCGGTATGGGACGCTCATCCGCGTCAACGTGCGCGAGCCCCAGGTACCCGAGGGCGGGATCGGCGTACCCCTGCGAGCGCTGGAGGCCTTGCGTGCCCTCGACGAGGCGCTCGCGCGGGGGTGAGCGCGCGGGGCCTCAGATGGGGGAGAGCACGGAGCGCACCTTCACGTCCGCCCGGGGGGCGCCCAGCGCGAGCCCCGCCGCGCCCAGCCGCAGCAGGACGATCCACACCAGGTCCGCCAGCAGCAGGTGGACGAGCTGCAACCACACGGGCGCGAGCAGCACCACGTTGAACATGCCCGCGAACAGCTGCAGTCCGTAGAGCACCCCGAGCTGCCACGCCGAGCGCCGCACCGCGGGCGAGGGCCGCAGCCGCGCCACCATCGCCGCGGAGAACACCACGCCCGCGCCCACGAGCACCGCGAGCACCGGGTGCAGCACCCGCAGCCGCAAGAGGATGTGCGCCGTGGGCGACATGTCCTGGCTCAGGCCCTCGGTGAGGCTGGTGGCCGGAAAGAGCGTGTCCCCCAGCGCCGCGATGGCCCCGCTCACCCCCAGCACCAGCAGCCCCACGAGGCTGCCCGCCAGGAGCCACGCCGTGAGGCCCTGGCGCCGCAGCATCAGCCGCTCCCGGCCCCCCGCCCACCAGGCCGTCAGCGCCTGTGCTCCCACCAGCAGGAAGGTGTTGAGCAGGTGCGTCGCCATCCAGAAGGCCCGGGCGATCGACTCGTTGTGCGCCACCATCTCGAAGAGCACCAGCCCCGCGCCCACCGCCGCCTCCGTCAGCATGAAGACGAGCGAGAAGACCGCGGCCCGGCGCACCGGGTGCCCCTTGGCGTGCGCGCGCAGGGCCCACACGCACACCACCACCGCGAAGATCATCACCAGCCCGCTGGTCAGCCGGTGCGTGTACTCGATGAGGGTCTGCACGCTGGGCTCGCGTGGCACCACCTGGCCATTGCACACCGGCCAATGGTCCCCGCAGCCCGCGCCCGAGCGCGTGGCCCGCACGTAGGCCCCCCACAGCACCACGCCCAGGGTGCACACCAGGGAGAACCAGCTGAAGACTCGGAAGGCACGGGACGACTCGGTGGCGCTCATCGACGATCACGCTCCCTGGCTCGGCGGGGGGTGGCTTCCCTCCCTAGCCCACTTCGCCCCGGCTTGCGCCTCCAGCGCGCTCCTCCGCTCGTCCGCCTCCCGGCTCTCCCTCCCGGCGGGGCTAACAGCGGTGATGAAAATTTGTGGCCAAGCCGGAAATCACAAGGTATGTTGGGTCGCCGCCTGGAAGCGGTGGGCGCACACGTCATGCAGGTTCGGACGGAGTATCGTTCGAAGCGTTCGTGGGCCGAGGATCCCCCCCACCTCGGCCCACGGCGCACTTTTTCCCCGGCGGCTCGGAGGTGTTCTGGCTTCGCGGCGCGCCGAGGGCTCGCGCGGTGCGTCGGCGCATCTGGTGGACGCGGGGCCGCTTGGGCAGGATGAAAGCCCCATGGCTCCCTCTCATCCCGAGTCTCCCATCGAGAAGCACCTGCGCCGCATGATGGATGCCCTCGCCGAGGGCCGGAAGCGTCATGCCGAGTGGTTGGAGAAGTGGGAGCGGATGGAGGCCCGGGAGCGGGCGCGCTGGGAGCGCCTGGAGGGCGAGGCGCGCGAGGAGGGCAAGGGCGGGGCGGACTGGGAGAAGTGGGCGGAGCGGTACGCCGGGGGCGTGGAGCAGTGGGCGCAGCGCCAGGCCCGGCAGGTGGAGGCGTGGGCGGAGAAGAGCTCCAAGCGCGCGGAGAAGTGGGCCTCGCGGGTGGAGCGCCAGCATCGCCGCAAGGAGTTGCGCCGCGAGCGGCGGGAGCAGCGCCGGGAGCGGGAGCGCGCGCGCAAGGAGCGTCTCCGGGAGGAGGCCCGTGCCAACCCCTTCCAGGGAGCGGTGTTCGCGGCGGCGGCGCTGGTGATGGTCGGGATGGCCATCTACTCCTTCGAGGAGATGTGGTGGCTCATCTTCGTGGCGCTCGGCCTCGGCTCGTCGGCGGCGGGCACCTTCTGGCGGGCACGGCAGTTGGAGGTGGCGCAGCGGGCCCGGTTGGGTGAGGGCCTGGAGCAGGGCACGTCCGCGGCCGGGCCGGTGCATGTCGCGGCCCCCGAGCCGACGCGCGAGGGGGAGGATCCCCGCCGGGCGCGGGTGGACACGCTGTGCGACAAGCTGCTCGGGGAGCTGCGCTCGGGGCCCGGGGTGCTGCGCGACGTGGTGCACCAGCCGGAGCAGACGGTGGAGGGGCTGCGCAAGAGCTGCCACGAGCTGGCGCGCCGTGAGCGGGAGCTGCGCTCGCTCTCGCCGCCCCAGGAGGAGCGCCGGCTGGAGGAGGAGCGGGCGCGGCTGAGCGCGCGCGTGGAGTCCGAGACGGACGCGGTGGTGAAGGAGCGGCTGGAGAAGACGCTGCGGTTGCTCGACGAGCAGCGCCAGCAGCGGGCGGAGCTGGCCACGGCGGCCTCGCGCCTGGAGGCCGAGCACATGCGCCTGTTCTACACGCTGGAGAACCTCTACACGCAGGTGCTGCGGGTGCGCTCGGCGGACGCGGCGAGCGCGGACGTGGCGGGCGCGGGCCTGCGTCAGAGCGTGGAGCAGCTCGGCCTGGAGATGGACGCGGTGGCCAGCGCCCTGGAGGAGGTCCACGGCGAGCCGTCCGGCGTGGGTGCCCCCAGGGGGCGCGTGCCTACTCGTTAGCCTGGGTGCTGGCGGGCGCGCGGGATGGGCTCACCCGCACCGTCTTGATGTTGAGGAACTCGAGCAGGCCGTGGCGCGCCAGCTCCCGCCCGTGGCCCGAGTGCTTCACCCCGCCGAAGGGCAGGCGGGGATCGCTCGCCACCGAGCCGTTGATGCTCACCGTGCCCGCCTCCAGGCCGTCGATGAAGAGTCGCTGCTCGGCCTCGTCCCGCGTCCACACCGTGGCGCCCAGGCCGTAGGGTGTGTCGTTGGCGATGCGCAGCGCGTCCTCGGTGTCCTTCGCCCGGAAGAGCACCGCCACCGGGCCGAACAGCTCCTCGCGGTGGGCGGGACAGCCGGGGGGAGGGTGGGCGAGCACCGTGGGCGGGTACCAGAAGCCGGGCCCCGGGGGCTTCTGGCCGCCCAAAAGCAGCGTGGCGCCCGCGGCCACGCTCTTCTCCACCTGCGCGTGCAGCCCGTCGCGGATGTGCGCGAGCGCGAGCGGCCCCACCTCCGTGCCCGTCTCCAGGGGGTCGCCCACCACCACGCGCCGCATCCGCTCGACGAAGCGGCGCTCGAACTCGGCGTAGATGGAGGCGGGGGCGATGAAGCGCTTGGCGGCGATGCACGACTGTCCGTTGTTGATGAGCCGGGCCTTCACCGCCGTCTCCACCGCCGCGTCCAGGTCCGCGCCAGGCAGCACCACGAAGGGATCGCTCCCGCCCAGCTCCAGCACCACCTTCTTGAGCTGCCCGCCCGCGCGCGCTCCCACGTCCCGCCCCGCGCCCTCGCTGCCGGTGAGCGTCACCGCCTTGATGCGCGGCTCCTCGATGAGCCGGCGCACCTCGTCCACCTCCACGAACAGCGTCTGGAAGGCCCCGGGCGGAAAGCCCCCACGCGCGAAGAGCTCCTCCAGGGCGAGTGCGCATCCGGGCACGCTCGGGGCGTGCTTGAGCAGGCCCACGTTGCCCGCCATGAGCGCCGGCGCCGCGAAGCGCACCACCTGCCAGTAGGGGAAGTTCCACGGCATGATGGCCAGCACCGCCCCGAGCGGCTGGTAGCGCACGAAGCTCGTGTCGGGCGCGGTGTCCACGGGCTCGTCCGCCAGGAAGCGCTCCGCGTGCTCCGCGTAGTAGCGGCAGGTGGCGGCGCACTTGAGCGCCTCGGCGCGCGCGGCCTCCAGGGGCTTGCCCATCTCGAGCGTCATCGTCCGCCCGTGCCGCTCCGCCTCCTCCTCCAGGAGCCCGGCCACCCGCCGCATCCACCCGGCGCGCTCGGCGAACGAGGTGCCACGCAGGGCGCGCAAGGCCTGCTCGGCCCGCTTCAACCGTTCCTCCACCTCCTCCCAGGTGTGGGGGGCGAAGGTGCGCAGCGTCTGACCGGTGCGGGGATCGATCGTGGCGAAGGGCAGGGGGCTCTCCTGGCGGGAGGGGGCCCGGAGTGTGGGTCTCCGTCCCGCGCGCCGACAAGGCGCATGCGCCCCGCCCCGTTCACGGTCCGACGTCCGGGTTTCGCCGGGAAGGCCGGGAACGTCCACTCACCCTGACAAAAATGTCGTGCCTGTCGGGAAACACGGGTTTTCTGCTTCACTTTTGAATCCAGGAGTTCACTTTTGACGCATTCACGGGGTCTCCTCGGACAAAAGGGCTTTCTTTTGTTTGATGGGGCGGTGATGTTTCACTGCTGACGGTGAGCTTTTTGAGGTATTCCCCTTCTTCCGAGGGCTTATCGGCTTGGCCCATTTCCTGCTTTATCTCCACTCTGTTGGATGGCGAGGTAGGACGGACGGGTGGTATCTGTTTTGCTTATTTTGTTCATAAAGTTTCTTGAAGAGGGACCCATGCGTTTCAATTTCCGCCACATCCTCCCCCTCGCCCTGCTGTCGACGGGATGCGGTGTCGAATCGTCTTTGCCCGAGCAGTCGCAGGTGGGGAGCGAAGTCGGGCAGCAGGAGCAGGTGGGGGAGCAGGAGCAGGCACTGTCGATGCGGTTGTTGCCGCTGCTCGACTTCCTGGTGGAGGCGGGTGACGTGCGCCTGCTGGGGGACTTCACGCGCGAGCACGTGACGGGCGACATCTACCACTACCGCGTGCGCGTGCAGGTGGGCCCGGACGCGCAGCACGACGTCATCGGCCTGCACCGCGTGGTGCGTGAGTACTTCCCGTGGCAGCCGGTGTCCGCCCCCGAGTCCGCCTTCCTCGTGCACGGGGATGCGTGGGACTTCCAGGGCGCGTTCATGGCCAGCACGCTGACGAGCGCGGTGCGCACGGAGCAGTCCTTCGCCGTGTACCTGGCCAAGCAGGACGTGGACGTGTGGGGCATCGATCTGCGCTGGACGCAGGTGCCGCTGCAGACGACGGACTTCTCCTTCATGAAGAAGTGGAACCTGGGCACCCACGCGCAGGACGTGGGCAAGGCCATGGCGGTGGCGCGCCGGGTGCGTACCCTCACGGGCAGCGGTTTCGGCAAGATGAACCTGCTGGGCTGGAGCCGCGGGGCGCAGGTGGCCTACGCCTACATGAGCGCGGAGACGCGCGAGCCGGCGTCGCAGCGCCACGTGAGCGGCTTCATCCCGGTGGACATGGTGTTCAAGTTCGGCCCCGAGGCCGAGACCGAGCGTCAGGCGGCGTGCGTGCGCGCGCAGGCCGGTGAGGCCATCCTCGCCCAGGGCCGCTACGAGGGGAACCTGGGGGGTCCGGGCGCGGGTCTGGCCATCCTGGCCGTGGGGCAGGGCGCGCAGGAATCGCCCGACACCCCGGCCCAGCCGCCGCTGCCGCCGCTGCCCTACGGACAGCTCGGTGTCGCCCTGGGCGCGGCCACCTACTCCTTCATCTCCGCGCCCGTGCCCTACTACCACTTCACCGCCGGCGAGTTCGCCAACGGCGCGCTCGTGGGGTTTCGGTATGTGATGGCGCCGCAGTTCTTCGACTTCCTCGCCTCGGCCAACCCCTACCAGAGCCTGCGCGAGCAGGTGGAGGGGGATGAGTTGCAGTGTGGCACGAGCAGCCTGCCCTATGACGACTACCTCAAGGACGTGAAGGTGCCGGTGCTCTACGTGGGCGCCGCGGGCGGCTTCGGCGCCTACGGCGAGTACTCGGCCAAGACGCTGCTGGGCAGCAAGGACGTGACCATCCTGCGCGCCCAGCGCGACCTGGATCGCGCCGCCGAGTACGGCCACGCGGACCTGTGGCTCGCCAGTGACGCCCAGGCGAAGGTGTGGGAGCCCATCTACAAGTGGATGAAGAAGCACTAGCAGACGGGCGTGGGGGCCTCGGGGTCCCCGAGCCGGTCCGGGGCTCCGCGCCATGCGCGGGGCCCCTCGTTTTTTCCGTCTTTTGTCTTTCCGACCAAACCGCGCCTTGCCCGGGGCGTTGGGCGGGGGACTCGTGCCATAGAGGAGGGCCCGCGCTCCGGGACTTCCCCCGGGCGGCACCGAGAGCCTTGCCACCATGGTCGACAACATCTGGACGGACTTCGCCCAGAGCTACGATGCGATCTGCTCCCAGCTCAACTGCTACCGGCGGATGGTCGACAAGATCCTGCGCGACACCCAGGGGTGCGAGACCGTCATCGACGCCGGGTGCGGCACGGGACTGGTGAGCCAGGCGCTCGTCTCGCGCGGCCTCTCGGTGGTGGGCTTCGACAACAACCCGGGCATGCTCTCGCTGGCCTTGCGCAAGCAGGCGGCCCTTCCAACGGAGGAGCGCCGGCGCTGGACGGTGCTGGAGGGCGACGTACGCTCCTTCCCCCCCGGGGTGCCGGCGCTCGCGGATGCCGTGGTGCTCAACAACGTCCTCTTCTACGTGCGCGAGCCGGAGGAGGTGCTGCGCGAGAGCCTCGCGCACCTGCGGCCGGGCGGGCGCCTCATCTCGGCGGGTCCCCGGAAGCGGCCGGACCTCCAGAAGGTGATGACGAAGTCCATCGAGGAGTGGCAGGCCGAGGGCCGCTGGGACGCGGCCCTCCAGGCCACCACCGCCTACCACGTGGACCTCACGCGCCGGCTGGTGACGGACCCCAACGAGATGGTGACGTTCTTCGAGCCCGAGGTGCTCGTGGAGACGCTGCGGCGTCTGGGCTTCTCGCGCGTCATCGCGGCGGACAACGACGACTACTACGGAGAGAACTACTACGTCTGCATGGCGCGCTGAGCCCCTCGCGTTGGCGGCCTGACGCCCGCGCCGGGCGTCAGTGCAGCACGCCGAGCAGGCGCGCGTCGTTGATGATGCGGTTGCCGTCCGCCTTCAGGCGGCTGGTGAGGAAGGGGGCGATGGCATCGGGCGTCTTGTGCAGGCGCGCGTAGTTGCTGTCGTAGATGCGCGTCACGATGAGCTGCGCCGAGGCGATGATGCGCTGCAGGTTGTGCTGCAGCTCGTTGCCCTCCATGAGCAGGTGCAGCTCGCAGATGTACTTGCGGTGGTCCTCGAGCATCTTGAAGAGCGCCTTGCGCTGCTCGCTGTTGGGCACGCGCGCCTTGGCCCCCGTGACGATGACCACGCACAGCTGCTGGCGGTGCGCCTCGTAGGCCTCGCGGAAGCGGGCGGTCACCAACTGGATGTCCTGGGTGCTGGGCGGCTGCTCCCACCGGATGAAGAACACGCGATTGATGAGGGCTGTCTTGTAGTTCGGAGGGGCAACGGTGGCAGTGGTAGTAGTGGTTGCGGTAGCGAACATGACCATCACTCCGAGAACGGCCGTACGGGAGCCCGAAAATGCATTTCGAGCGGGCTGACGCGCCCGGCACGGCGACGACAGGGTGACGGCAATCTGGGGTGCCCCCGGGCCTTCCCCAAGGCCCTCCGGCCTTCTCTGCCTCCGGGAACACGAATGGCCCCGCGCCAATGTCCATTGGTGCACGACCCGCGCGTTGGCCCGCCGACACTCCGTGGACCCATCCGCTTCCGGGATGGCGGGGCGTCTAGGGTGTTGTGGGCATGCGACCCACGCTTCATCGACTCCGGGCGCATCTGGTGCGGTGGAGCGGCACGGATGTGTTCGGACTGTTGCTCGTCCTGTTGCTGCTGGGCGGTGGTTTCCTCACCCTGTTGGAGGAGGTGCGCGAACAGGACACCCAGTCCCTGGACGAGCAGGTGCTGCGCGCGTTGCGGCGCGCGGACGATCCGGCCGAGCCGCTCGGGCCGCGGTGGCTCGCCGAGGCGGCGCGGGACGTGACGGCGCTGGGCAGTCTGACGGTGCTCACGCTGGTGGTGATCGCCGTGTGCGGCTTCCTGGTGCTCGTGCGGCGCTGGCGCACCATCGCCCTGGTGCTCGGCTCCACGCTCGGGGGCACGGGGGTGAACGCGCTCTTGAAGAACCTGGTGGCCCGGCCGCGGCCCTCGGTGGTGCCGCACCTCACCTCGGTGCTCTCGGAGAGCTTTCCCAGCGGCCACGCGATGCTCTCGGCCATCGTCTACCTGACGCTGGGCGCGATCCTGTCCGAGCTCGTGGAGAAGCGCTGGCTCAAGGTGTACCTGCTGACGGTGGCGCTCGGGCTGACGCTGCTCGTGGGGCTCACGCGGGTGTACCTGGGGGTGCACTACCCCACGGACGTGGTGGGCGGGTGGATCGCCGGCCTCGCGTGGGCGCTCGTCGCCGCCCTGGTGGCACGCGTGGCGCGGCGCAGGAGTCCCGGTCTGCGCGAGGAGGCGCGCGGCGACACCGCCCCACCGTGAGCCCGCCACGAGCCCGCCGCGTGCCGCTCCGGGTGGCCACTCATGGTAGGCAGGGGCCGTGGACGATCTGGACACCCTCCGGCGCGAGCAGCACAAGCAGCGCCTCTCCTGGATGCCGTGGTTGTACTTCACGCTCAAGCCGCGCCACCGCGCGTGGGCCGAGGCCTGGCAGCGCGAGGTGCAGGCGCGGCTGCTCGAGCTGGAGACGGTGGAGATCGCCGAGGGCTGCTTCATCTCCCCGGACGCGCGGCTGTTCGCCGAGCCGGGCCGGCCCATCCGCCTCACGGGCCCCGGGGTGAGCATCGCCGCGAACGCCTTCGTGCACGGCCCGGTGGTGCTCGAGGCCGGGGTGAGCCTCAACGCGCGCGTCAGCCTGGATGGGGGCGCCGCGGGCATCCACATCGGCGAGGGCAGCCGCATCGCCACCGGTGCCACGCTCTACGCCTTCGATCATGGCCTGGCGCCGGACCGGCCCGTGCGCTCCCAGCCCGTCACCTCCCGGGGCATCGTGCTGGGCAGGGACGTGTGGGTGGGCGCCAACGCCGGCATCACCGACGGGGTGCGCATTGGCGATCACGCCGTGGTGGGCATGGGCGCCGTCGTCACCCGCGACGTGCCCGCCTGGGCCATCGTCGCCGGCGCTCCCGCGCGCGTCATCGGTGATCGCCGCGAGCGCCCCTCCTCCGGTACTCCCTCCTCCGGTGAGCCCAACGACGGGTGACCACCACTGGACATTTCAGGCGCCTGGATCTCCGGGGCGCCCTCGTCCTTCTGTCCACTCACTCGTCCCGGGGGGCGGGATTTTCCTCCGGAAAGGCGCGTTTTCCAGGGGCGGACTTATGCTTTGGGACATTCGAGCGCCCGCGGCCGCGAGGGGGGATGGCGTGGCGTGGGCTCACGGGGGGTCCCCCTTCTGCACTGGGGAAAAGGAGTGAGGCCATGTCATACCCGCAACCGTCTCAAGTCACCGAGGAGCGCCCGGGGGCGCGGGAGTCCTCGCGATGGGCCCCGCTGGCACCCGCCGCGAGTCCCCGCCCGGGGTTGTCCGCGGACGCGCTGCGCTACCACTTCCTGGCCGAGCGGCTCAACGAGGTGGTGTTCCACCTCGACCGCCAGGGGCACTTCACCTTCCTGAGCCCGGCCTGGACGTCCCTCACGGGAGTGTCGGTGGAGAGCGAGCTCGGCCAGTCCCTGATGCAGCGGGTGCACCCGGAGGAGCAGTCGGACGTGCGGCGCCTGCTGGAGTCGATCGCCGCGCGGGTGCAGGCCTCCTTCCGGCTGGAGGTGCGGCTGCTCACGTCGCGGGGGACGCAGTGGGTGGAGCTGGCCGCCTTCAGCTCCCCCACCGGCCAGGGCGAGCTGCTGGGCACGCTGACCGACATCACCGAGCGCCGGCAGCTCCAGGCCCGGCTCCAACAGGCGGACCGCCTGGCCACGCTGGGGATGCTCGTGCCGGGCTTCGCGCACGAGATGAACAACCCGCTGGCCTTCATGGCCGCCAACCTCGACTACCTGCTGACCAGCATGGCCCAGGCGGGCGCGGCGGGGGCGCCCGCGTCCGAGGTGGCCGCCTGGCGCGAGGCGGTGGAGGAGATCATCGAGGGCTCCGAGCGGCTGCGGCGCACCCTCGGCCACCTGCGCGGCTTCCGGCCGGAGCCGGGCCAGGGCCCGGTGGATGTGAACCTGCTGCTCGATACGGTGGGACAGCTGGTGTCCAGCGTGCTGCGCTCGCGTGGCCGTCTGGTGCGTGACCATGGTGCCCGCTCGCTCGTGCCCGGCGGCGGGGGCTCGCTGCGCCAGGCGCTGCTCAACCTCGTGCTGCACGCGGTGCTGTCCCTGCCGGACGACGGGGAGGACCCCGAGGCGCACGAGGTGCGGCTCGTCACCCGCGACGACGGCCAGGGCCACGTGGTGATCGAGATCCATGACACCGGCCCGGGCCTCGCCCCCGAGCTGCTGCCCCACGTCTTCGAGCCGCTCTTCCCCTCGAAGGGCGGGAACTCCTCGGGGCCGGCGCTCTGCGTGAGCCGCGACATCGTGCGCGAGCTCGGCGGGGACATCGAGGTGACGTCGTCGCGGGGCCGGGGCACCACGTTCCGGGTGACGCTGCCCGGCGTCTCCTGAAGGCTGCCCCGAGGTGCCCCAAGGACGTCTCGCGGGGCGGCACGGGCGCCGCTCAGCCGCAGACGGCCTCGGCGGTGCAGCTCCTGTTCTTGTCGCACTTCTGGCAGACGACACCGCCCCGGCCGCACCGGTCCGCCGTGGTGCCCACGTCGCAGACGTTGCCCGTGCAGCAACCCGCGCAGCTCTCCGGCGAGCAGACGCACTGGCCACTCACGCACTGCTGTCCCGGGCCGCACGCCTGGCTGTTGCCACACCGGCACTGCCCGAGCAGGCAGCGGTCCGCCGTCCGGGGCGAGCAGGCGGGGCTGGCGCCACACGCGCAAAAGCCCCGGCCGTCACAGTGCGAGGCGAAGTTGGGATCACACGCGGTGCAGGCGATGCCGCCCGTGCCACACGTGTTGAAGGTGGACGGGGTGCACTGGCCCTGGATGCAGCACCCCTCGCACCCCACGCAGAAGGTGCCGGGGTCGGGGGGGGTGGTGGGCTCCAGCCGCAGGGACACCTCCACCTCGTACCCATCGCGGATGTCCGCGCCCCCCGTCCCGCGCGCCACCACCGTGCCGTCGCGCAGTCCCTCGACATTCACCTCCGCCCGCACGCCGTTGGGCACGTCCCCGAGCACCACCCGCAGTGTCTCCCCGCTGTTGAGCACCCGCTGGGCCTTCTCGGGCAGCACCTGGGGGCCGAAGTGGGGCTGCCCATCCACGTCTCCCCACACGCGCACCTGGGTGAGGAGCAGCGAGGGATCGAACTCCGTGGTGACGTAGAGTGCCGTTCCCGAGGCCTTCGCCGGATCCCGGCAGGCTCCCAACAACACGGCGCCCACGAGCACCAGTCTCCAGCCCCATCGGATTGATTCAGCCGCGCCGCGCATCATGTCGGAGAGGAGCGTAACTCCTGCTTCCGCGGACCGCCTTTTCCATGCTGCTCGCGGTGCCACGTCAGACACCCTCCGTGTGGCCGAGTGATGGAAAGCGGACAGCGCGCGTGGGATTCAGGAGCAACGCGAGCGCAACTCCTGGGGGGAAGCCAGGCGGGGAGGGCCCAGCCGCGCGAGCAGCTCGCGCAGCCGGGGCGAGGGATGGAGGAAGCGCAGCCCCACGCCCGGGGGCTGGCGGCGGGAGCGGGCCTGGAGCGGGTCCACGTGCCGCACCACCTCGCCCACGCACTCCAGCTCCTCGCCTCCCATCTGCAGGGTGAACTCGAGCCGCGTGGCGAGCGCGGGCAGGGGCTCGGCGCAGCACATGAAGAGGCCGTCGTGGTGCAGCTCGCTGCAGTGCACCACCACCTGGTGGGCGCCGCCGCCGCCCAGGTGCACGCGCGCCGTCCAGGTGGGCGGTGGGGTGGGATCATTGGGCTCGGGCCGCGCGGGGAAGGAGGGAATGGGCAGGCGGCCCGAGGGGCGCAGCGGGACGCGGGGCGCGGGGCGCGGCGCCGTCCTCACGGCGGTGAACAGGGCCTGCTTGAACTCGGCCGCGCTGGCGAAGCGCTCGTCGGGGTCCCGGGACAGGGCGCGCAGCAGTGCCCGCGACAGCGCCTCGGGGACCGCGGGCGCCAGCTCATGGGGCGCGATGGGGGGCGGAGGTGGCCGGGGCGCGAGCACCAGCTCCGCGAGCTGGCAGCGCGGATAGGGCAGCTGGCCGGTGGCGAGCAGGTAGCCCGTCACCGCGAGCGAGTAGATGTCCGCGCGTCCATCCACCTGCTTGCCCACCCACTGCTCCGGCGCCATGTACGCGGGCGTTCCCATCACCTGGCCGCCCAGGTTCGCCTGGGGGGGCAGGGGCTCGTGCCGCGCGTGGGCCACGCCGAAGTCGAGCACCTTGAGCACCGGGGCCTCGCCCGGGCGCTCCACCATGAGGAGGTTGTCCGGCTTGAGGTCGCGGTGCACCACGCCGCTGCGGTGCACGGCCTCGAGCGCGTCACACGCCTGGACGAGCAGCCACGCGAGCAGGCTCGGCTCCATGGGCCGGGGCAGCCGCGACAGGGGCGTGCCCTCCAGGTACTCCATGACGAAGTAGTTCAGGCCCTCGCGCGACTCGTCGATCTCGAAGATGCGCACGATGTTGGGATGGCCGATGAGGTTCACCGTGCGCGCCTCGGCGGAGAAGCGCGCGCACAGCGTCTCGTCCCGCGCCAGCTCCGGGTGCATCACCTTCACCGCCACCCGGTGCCCACCCATGCGCTGCTCGGCGAGGTACACCGTGCCCATGCCCCCACTGCCCAGCGGCTCCAGCAGCCGGTAGTGCCCGAGCATGCGTCCACACAGGTCCACCCGGGTCGGCCTCAGCCTGGGCTGACGGCGCGACATCCGATCCGTGATGTCGGCCCCCGTCCATGTCGACTCCGCGTCTTCTGACAAACAAAGCTCTCGATTCATGAGTGTCGGCCAGGTGGGCGATGAGGAGCCGTCAATGCCCTGCAATCCCCATGCACTGTCCTGGAGGGCACCACCCCTTTCCGGCCTCGTGAAGACGCGGGTCTGGAATGTCCATTCCCGGACGGGCCGAAAGGCATTGTACGGAATGTTCAATTCGTTCTGCCGAAGAGACAGGAATTGCTCAAAACTTCCACATTTCACGGCTTTGATGGAACTTCCGTTCTGGGTGCCCGCATCCGTTTCACGTGCACGCGCATCCAGGAGCGTTGGGAGGTAGCGCGCGTGGTGGTCATCGTGATGGGAGTGGCCGGGGCGGGGAAGACGACGGTGGGCACGCGGCTGGCCCGGGT
The DNA here is from genome assembly GCF_002305875.1 of Cystobacter fuscus. Classification (NCBI taxonomy): domain Bacteria; kingdom Pseudomonadati; phylum Myxococcota; class Myxococcia; order Myxococcales; family Archangiaceae; genus Cystobacter; species Cystobacter fuscus. The sequence goes on from NZ_CP022098.1 coordinate 1,038,475, forward strand.
GCTCGGGTGGAGCTTCCGGGACGCGGATGAGTTCCACTCGGCCGAGAGCATCGCGAAGATGGCCGCGGGCGGCGCGCTCACGGACGAGGATCGGGCGCCGTGGCTGGAGCGCATGCGCCAGGTCATCCAGCGGGCGCTGGACTCGGGCGAGGGGCTGGTGCTGGCGTGCTCGGCGCTCAAGGTCGCCTACCGGGAGCGGTTGACGGTGGACCCGGCCCGGCAGCGCTGGGTGTACCTGCATGCCTCGCGCGAGCTGCTCGCCCAGCGGCTCACCGCCCGGCGCGATCACTTCATGCCGCCGACCCAGCTCGACAACCAGCTCGCGGTGCTGGAGGTGCCCGAGGGCGTCTGCGCGGTGGAGGTGTCGGTGCCGCCGGACGAGGTGGTGGCGCGCGTCCTCCGGGGCCTGGGCCTTCAGTCGTCCGTCTGACGCAGCGCGGGCCAGGTGAAGGGGGCGAGCGTCCAGCGCTCGCGCAGCCGTGTCTCCAGCTCCTCCAGCGTGCGGGTCAGGCCCGGGAAGTCGCCGAGGGGGGTGAGCCACCACCGGCAGCGGGCCAGGTGGTGCAGCAGGGTGGCGCGCGCGGACAGCTCCGGGAAGGCGCCGGGGCGGTCCTCCTCCAATACGCGGGGGTGCAGGCTCCGCAGGACGTGCACCGTGCGGGCGATGACCACCGTGGCGCGGGCGTGGGCCCAGCGCGAGTCCTCCTGGGCCGCCTCGCACAGGGGGGACAGGCCGATGCGGTAGGTGGTGTCCGCGCGCGCCGTGAGCTCCTCGGGCAGCGGCAGGGAGACGAGCCAGGGCAGGGCGTCCCACAAGGCGTGGCGCATGCCCGAGGTGCCCAGGTCCAGCAGGCGCGGTCCCCCGAGCGTGAACCACACCCCCGCCGGGGACGGGTGCCCCCACGTGAAGGCGAGCAGGGGGCCGGGGTTCGCCAGGGCGCGCGCCACCACTTCCAGCTCCTCGAGGGTGCCGGGGAAGGGCCGCGTGCCCACCGCGGTGAGCCAGCTCGTCAGCCGCTCCTCGAGCAGGCCGCGCGCCTCCTCCATTCGCACGCGCTCGGGACGGGACGGCAGGGACTGGCGCAAGAGCTCATACTCGGACGGGTTGCCCAGCGTGCGCGCCTGGAGCTGGCCGAGCAGCCGCGCGGTGGCGAGCACCCCCGCGGTGGCGGCGCGGGCGTCGTGCGCGCGCAGCAGTGCCTCCAGGGTGCGGCCGGGCCCGGGATCCTCCAGGAGGAAGAGGCGCACGTCCACGTCGCCCGCGAGGAAGCGCGGCGAGGCGTCCAGGCCCCGCCGGGTGAGGAACTCCGCGCCCGCCCGGTCGTCGAAGCCGCGCACGGGCTCGTCCGGGAAGGACTTGAGGAGCACGCCCGGCACCGGGCCCCCGCGCACCTGGGCACGCACCAGGGTGAAGCCGGGGCGCGTCTCCAGGAGCTCGGGAGCGGTGAGCAGGACGGGCCGGCTCCAGACGGCCGACAGGGCCCGCGCGCCCCGCGTCAACAGGTTCGCGAGCTCCTCCGGCGTTCTCAGGGCGCGCGCTCCACCGCCGCGCCCATCCGCTCGAGCAGCTCGCGGTACCAGGAGAAGGCCCGCTCGGCGCGGCCGGGCAGGGCGCGCGTGCCCCACAGCACGGTGAAGGTGCGGCGCGTGCCCTCGTGCGTCTTGGTGCGCTGCGAGTCCTTCACCGCGTTGGCGCACGGGCCCTCGGCGTCGAAGAGACACAAGAGGCCTCCGGCGTCGATGGTCTGGCCGGAGGCGTTGAAGACATACGTGGCGCCCTCGGGGGCGAGCCCCACGCGCAACGGGGGCCGGGCCCGCTCCAGGTCCACCACGCTGATGGGCAGCCCGCTGTGCAGCGACACCGCGTTGCAGGCGTCCACCGCGGCGTTGATGGAGCCCAGCGCGCCCTCGCCCGCGGCGCGCACGAGGTACTCCGAGGCCGGCTTGCCCCGGCCCGTGGGCTTGTAGCCGCCGTGGCGCAGGAGATCCCGCACCGCGCCGCGCACGGCGTCATCGGCGCTCAGGGGGGCGGGCGCGTCGGGCTCGAGCAGCGCCACCAGCCACTCGGGCGAGGGGCGCTGGGAGAGCGGCGCGGGGAAGCGGGTCTCGAAGGCCACCGCTTCCAGCAGGGGATGGGTGTCCTGGGTGAACACGTGCCGTGCTCCTCACTCGAAGAGACGGCTGGCCACGCGCCCCAGCTTGCCCGCCCTGCCCGCGTAGGGCGGGAAGAAGTTCTTGAGCAGGAACAGGGGCCCCTGGTGCAGCACCGCGCGCTCGTGGCTGAAGGTGCGGAAGCCGAACTCGCCGTGGTAGTTGCCCAGGCCGCTCTCGCCCACGCCGCCAAAGGGCAGCTCCGCGCTCGTCAGGTGCATCACCACCGTGTTCACGCACGTGCCGCCCGCCGTCGTGTCCGCGAGCAGCCGCTCCACCGTGGCGTCGTCCTGGCTGAAGATGTAGAGGGCCAGGGGCTTGCTCCCCTCGCGGATGAAGCGCACCGCGTCGTCCAGGGTGTCGTAGCGCAGCACCGGCAGCACCGGGCCGAAGATCTCCTCCTCCATGATGGCCGTCTCCGGCTTCACGTCCGCGAGCACCGTGGGCGCGATGTAGCGGCTGGCCGCGTCCACCGTGCCGCCCAGCACCACGCGCGCCCCTTGCGCCACCGAGCGCTCCAAGAGCCCGTTGACCCGGCCGAACTGCGCGTCGTCCACCATGCGGCAGAAGTCCAGGCTCGCGCGGCGCGCCTCCTCCGTCTTGCCGTAGGCGTGCTCGATGGCCTCGCGCAGGTGTCCGAGCAGCTCCTCCTCGCGCGCCGCGGGCACCATCACGTAGTCCGGCGCCACGCACGTCTGCCCCGCGTTGATGAACTTGCCGAAGACGAGCCGCTCGGCCGTCGCCTTCAGGTCCGCCGTGCCGTCCACCACCGCGGGCGACTTGCCCCCCAGCTCCAGCGTCACGCCCGCCAGGTGCCTCGCCGCCGCCTCCATCACCTTGCGCCCCACGCGCGCGCCGCCCGTGAAGAAGAAATGGTCGAAGGGCAGCTCCAGCAGCGCCTGGCTCTCGGCCCCGCCGCCCTGCACCACCACCACCTCGGAGGGGTCGAACACGTCCCGGATGAGCCGCTCCATGACCTGCGCGGTATGGGGCGTCTTCTCGCTCGGCTTGATGCACACGCAGTTGCCCGCCGCCACCGCCGCCACCAGCGGCGACAGGGTGAGCTGGAAGGGGTAGTTCCACGGCGAGATGATGAGCACCACGCCCTTGGGCTCGTAGCGCACCTGGCTGCGCGTGCCGGCGAGCAAGAGCGGGGTGGGCACCCGGCGCGGCTTCATCCACTGGGCCACGTGCTTGAGGGCATGGTCCAGCTCCATGAGCACCACCAGCACCTCGGTGCTCTCCACCTCGGCCGCCGGCTTGCGGAAGTCCGCGTACAGCGCCTGGTAGAGCTCCTCGCGCCGCGCGACGATCGCCTCGCGCAGCTTGCGCAACCGGGCCACGCGCTCCTTGGCGCTCGTGCGCGCCTGCTCCCAGCGCCGCGCCCGCAGCCGCTGGAAGGTCTCCTGAAAGGGATTCGTCCGGTTCCCCTCGCTTCTGCTCACCACGTGCATCGCTTGCCTCCCGGGCCCGCGCCCATGGCCGTCCTGGCTTCAACGCCTCGCAGCCTCTACGTCATCCTCCCGTCCCCCGCTCGGGCTCGCGAGGAGAATGTCCACGCCTGGACGTGATGGGCTGGGTGTGCGAGGATGTAGGCATGCGTCCCATCCAAGCGGAGCTGCTCGACGGCGGCGCGTTGTACCGGGAAGTGGTGCTCGGCAAGCTGGCGCACGCGCGCGAGTCGGTGTGGATCGCCACGGCGAACGTGAAGGCCATGTACGTGGAGCGCTCGGGGCGTTTCGTGCCGCTGCTCGAGGTGCTGGACGGGCTGGCGGCGCGGGGGGTGGCGCTGCGGCTGCTGCACGCGGAGCTGCCCAGCAGGCCCTTCCGGGAGGAGTTCGACCGGCGGGCGCGGCTGGTGGAGGGGGGCCTGGAGCTGAAGGTGTGTCCGCGGGTCCACTTCAAGACGGTGCTGGTGGATGGGGCGTGGGCCTACCTGGGCAGCGCCAACCTCACCGGGGCGGGGCTGGGGGCCAAGGGGGAGCATGCGCGCAACTTCGAGCTGGGCTTCGTCACCGAGGACTTCGACGTCATCGATCGGGTGACGGCGTTCTACGAGTCGGTGTGGAGCGGCGCGTCGTGCCGGGGCTGCCGGTTGCGCGAGGTGTGTCCGGATCCCATCCTGCCCGTGGGCGCGTCCCGGACGGTGAGGGGCGCGCCGGGCGGAGTCCAGCTCGGCAAGGCCCGGCGTCTGGTGCGCAGGGGCGCGAGGTCCGCCCGGTAGGCTTGCTCGCCGTGCGGCTCGGGCCGCTGGAGTAGGATTGCCATTGTGATGATGGGCAACGCCACCGATGACGCCGAGGCCCTGCTGCGCGCGGATCGGAAGAACTACCTCGTCTGTGGGGCGTTCCTGCCGGCGGTGGCGCTGGTGCACTGCCTGGTGACGTGGACGCTGCCCGTGGGGCTCGTCGTGTCGCAGCTCGCGGTGGGCGCGCTCTTCGGGTTGATGGCGTGGGCTCTGGGCTCGGGGCGCATTCCCACGCGCATCATGGACTCGGCGGCCGCGGTGCTCGCCATCCTGGGCGCCACGGTGTTCGTCATCCTCAGCGGCGGGCCGGACAGCCCCTACTTCCACGTGTTCGCCGCCCTGCCGTTCCTCCTGGCCATGTTCACCCCCGCCACGCTCCTGCCCACGCTGGTGGGGGGCGCGGTGACGCTGGCCGCGGTGGTGGTGGTGGACGTGCTGGCCGGAGTGCCCGCGCGCACCATCGTGTCGCAGCTCCTGGGCTTCTCCATGCTCCTGGGGCTGGCGCTCTTCGGCACGCGCACGTACCGGCGCATGGCGGAGGCGCAGCGCCTGGCCCATCAGTCGCGGCTCTTGGCGCTCGAGCAGCTCGCGGAGAGCGAGCGGCGCCGGGGGGACGCCGCTCGCGAGCGCGCGGAGGTGGAGCGGCTCGTCATGGTGGGGCAGCTGGCGGCCGGGGTGGCGCACGAGGTGAACAACCCCCTGGCCTACGTGAAGGCCAACCTGAGCTTCCTCGAGCGCGAAGTGGAGGAGGCGCACCGGCCGTTGGACCGTGACGAGCTGCGCGGCGTGCTCGCCGAGACGCAGCAGGGCGTGCTGCGCATCCAGCAGATCGTCACGGACCTGAAGGACTTCTCGCGCGCGGGCAGCGGGGGGGACGAGGCGCGGGCGGTGTTGGAGGAGGCGGTGCTCGAGGCGAGGCGGCTGGCGTCGGTGCGCCTGCGCGAGCGGGGCGAGGTGTCGCTGGCGTTGGATCCGGAGCTGCCGGCGGTGCGGCTGGAGCAGCGGCGCGTGGTGCAGGTGCTGCTCAACCTGCTGCTCAACGCGGCGGACGCGGTGGAGCTGGCGGACCCCGCGTGCCAGGCCCACATCACCGTGCGCGCGTGGCGGGTGGAGGAGGGGGTGCGCGTGGAGGTGGATGACAACGGTCCGGGCATTCCCAAGGAGGTGCTTCCCCGGCTCTTCGAGCCCTTCTTCACCACCAAGCCGCCGGGCCGGGGCACGGGCCTGGGGCTGGCGCTGTGCCGCGAGTACGTGTCGCGCGCGGGCGGCTCGCTCCACGCGGAGAACCGCCCGGGAGGCGGCGCCCGCTTCGTGCTGCGGCTGCCCGTGGCCGGAGTGTCCGCGGCGGCCATGGCGTGAGGCCGGGAGGCGCTCAGGGGCCCTGGCGGTGCCGGGCGCGCCAGGCGCTGGGGGACTCGCCCGTCAACTTGCGGAACAGGCTGCTGAAGTGCTGGAGCGAGGCGCACCCCACCTCGGCGGCCACCGCGGTGAGCTTGGCGTCGCTGTCGAGCAGCAGCGCCTGGGCGGTGCGCACCTGCACCGTGTTGAGCTCGGCCTGGAAGGAGGTGCCCGACTCGCGCAGCCGCCGCTGCAGGGTGCGCTCGGACATGCCCATCTCCCGCGCGATGTCCGCGAGCACCAGCTCGTCGCACAGCCGGGTGCGCAGCACGCGGTGCAGCTCGCCGAGCAGCGGTGACTGGCCCTGCTGCCGCATCACCAGCTCGTTGAGCTCGACGAGCAGGGTGCGCGCCTCGGGCTCGGGCCGGCCGAGCCACCCCAGGGCCTCGAGGGGATCGGCGAAGGCGCGCGTGGGGTAGCTGGAGCTCACCAGGCTGTAGAAGCCGCCCACGACGGCGCCGGCGATGCCCTCGGGGCGCACGAGCGCCTGCCGCCGCACCGTCTGGGAGAAGTCGGAGATGCGCGGCGCCATGTACTTCACCAGCACGGACAGGCCGTTGGCGTCCGGGGACTCGACGCGGCGCGCGTCCACGAGCGACACGTGGGGCGCGGCGGGGGCCAGCTCCACGTTGAGCACCTGGGTGAGCCGGGAGATCTGCGCCTCGCCCGGACGGCCCCACACGGTGAAGCCGCACACCTCGGGCGAGGCGTACCAGTGGAGGAAGCTCTCCCCCACGAAGTAGCGGCCAATGGGATCCTGCAGGTAGTCGTCCAGTCCATCCGCGGAGCGCACGGCGCGGAGCATACCGCTCCGCGAGCCGGAGGGCCCGGTTCGTCTGGGGACCGTTCACTCCTGACGTCGGAGCGTGGCGGCCACGTTGCTCAGGGCCCGGAGCTGCTCGGGGTTGAGCTTGCGCAGGTGGCGCAGCAGCCGCCGCAACTGGGGCGGTTCCTGCTCGGGAGAGGGCTCGGTCCGGGCCCAGGCGGGGGGCTCCGCCGGGCCGAGCGCCAGGAGCGAGTCGGCCGCCAGCCGCAGCGCCACGCACAGCCGCCGCAGCGTGGGCACGCTCGGCATGAGCAGCCCACGCTCCAGCCGTCCGTACACCTCCGTGGCCACGCCGATGCGCTCGGCCACGTCCGCCTGCGTCAGCCCCTCGCGCTTGCGGGCTTCACGCGCGGTGTCACCCAGGCTCCTCGCCAGGTGCTGCCGGGTTTCGTGTTTGCTTCGGGAAGTTCCCTCCCTGTTGCGAGACAACCTCCGAGGTGGGGTGCTCTTCTCGGGGGAACCTGGAAAAGTAGTCTTCGACGCCATGGCTCGACCTCGCCTCCATACCAACTTTGGAGGTTATATGACTCATGGAGTCAGGTGTCAGCGACTAACTTCAAAAGTAGTGCGAGAGAGTGTGGGCTGGCGGAAAGAAGAAGCCCCCCTGGGGTGGCGGACACCCGGAGGGGGGCGGGGGGAAGGCGGGGCGGGAGGGGCGTGCTACAGGAAGGGCGCGGGGTCGAACTCGTCCACGCGGATGGGCAACAGGCGGGGCAGGGGCCGCTGGAAGACCTTGGCGTCCATCTCCAGGTCCAGGATTTCCAGGCCCGCGGGAACGAACTCGCGGAAGCGCTGGCTCACGTACTCGCGCAGGCCCAGCAGCGTCACCTTGCGCTTCTCCTCGAGCAGGGGACGCAGGGCGGCGGCGAAGTCACTGCCGTCGTGGCTGGCGAGCACGACGGCGGCGCCCGGCCGCTGCTGGCGGATGGCCTCCAGCAGCTTGAGGATGCCCATGTCCACCACCTTCTGCTCGGGGCGGCCGTGCAGCAGCACCACCTCGCACCCCGCGGTCTTCAGGGCGCGCACGAAGCCGATCATCATGTCCGGTAGCTGCTCGCCCCGCGCGTTGAGCACCACGATGCAGCGCACGGGGTTGGGAAAGCGGCTCTCGCAAAAGGCCACCAGCCGGTCGAACTGCACGCGGTCCTGGGGCTCGGGTTTGCGCCCCACGACGTTGGACACGGCCCAGTCGATGTTCTCGGCATCGATGAGGACGTAGGACGCGGCTGCGGGTCGGGTCGGGGTCATGGCGGGGGAAGATAGCCGGGGTGCCCCCGGCGGCGTTGGACTTCTTGCCGCCCGCGCCGGGAGTCCAGGGACGAACGGACCCGGGGTGAGAGGGTGGGGGGCGGCCCCTGCTTTCCGAGACAGACACCGCGCCTGGCGTGTCTGGTTTGGAGCCCGGCATGACTGGGTATGGCGCTTCTGGAGGGCTCCCCCTCGCCGCCGTCCGAGGGAACGGGATTCTCAACTTCTGATTCTGAGTCTCAATGTCTGGGATGAAAATAATGTGTTTTTCCTACCTTCCCCTATAGCTGTCATGTCTGGTTTGTGGTACGAATCAGTACGTCATCCCTCCATCGCCCAGGAATACCTCCATGTCCGTCTCCTCCGTTTCAGGCAACAAGGCCGCGGCCCTGCTGGCGCTCATCGCGTTGGCCGAGAAGAGCAAGACCGAGGGCCCGTCGAGCCCCACGACGCCTTCCTCCCCGACGCCGCTGGAGTCCAACCCGCCCTCCCTGTTCAACGACGGCTTCACCGACGGCACGCAGGGTAATCAGTGGAACGAGTTCCTCCAGACCGCCAATGAGTTCATGGAGACGCTCGGGCAGCTCCAGGAGTTGCTGGCGCCCGAGCTGGGCGATCCGAGCGGCACGCCGCAGGAGCTGTTCGGCCCCGGTCCGACCCCGCCCCAGGGCCAGATCCCGGGCGGTACGACGCCGGAAGGTGTGACGACCACCCCGGGCACCGAGGGCTCCGGCTCGTCGAAGCTGGGCCCCGGGCTGCCCAAGGAGCTCGAGCCGTACCGCGGCGCCATCGAGTCCGCCTCGGCCGAGACGGGCGTGCCGGCCAACATGCTGGCGGCGCAGATCTGGCAGGAGTCGCGCGGCAACCTGGCGGCCGTCTCCACCAACGGCGGCAATGGCCTGACGGACACCGGCCTCATGCAGGTCAACCCCAACACCTACGGGGAGCTGCAGGCCAAGCACCCCGCGCTCCAGGGCAAGGACCTGTCGGACCCCGCCAACAACATCCTCGCGGGCGCCTACTACATGAAGGACATGAAGGAGCAGTTCGGCGACTGGAAGACGGCCCTGCGCGCCTACAACTCCGGCCCCAACGGCGTGGACAAGAGCAACCTCAACGCGCTGCCCGCCGGCACCGGCGATGCCACCTACGTGGACAAGGTGTCCAACTTCTGGTCCATCATCGAGTCCGGCAACGGCACGCTGCCTCCCTGATTGCCTCCCTCGGCCGAGGGGGAGCTGAGCGCCGCGCGGGCCGAAAACTCGGCCCCGGCGCGATTGTCAATCCCCGACCGGGCGCTTCGTGGGAAAACCCCCAACCATTTCAGGGGTTTACCTCGCGGATCGTTCTGACATAGGTTGCGCGCTCCCGGCTTGGCCGGGAAGCGGGTGGTCCCCCCGTGTTCCCAGGCACGGACCAGACGACCCGGTATGCCCCGGAACGAGGGAGGGCTGTTCAGGTCGTGAGTGACGAGCGTCCGGACGCGCTGCTCAAGAGCGCACTCGAGAAGATTGTCTACTTCGAGGCCCGTGCCGAGCAGCTCCACCACGAGCTGACGTCCACGCGTGCGGAGCTGGAGCACCTCAAGCGCGAGCTGACCCTGTCCGAGCAGCGCGAGCTGGATCTGCGGCGCGAGGTGGCGCAGCTCGAGGTGCGCATGGGCCGGCTGGGCACCGAGCGCGAGGAGCTGCTGCGTCTCAACCAGGCCCTGCGCACCGAGCGCGGCCAGCTGCTCGGCAAGCTCCTGGAGGCCAGCCGCATCCGCGCCTCGGACCGGCCCGAGCGCGAGGAGGACGACGAGGACGGCCTGGGCATCGACCTGGCCTCCTTCATCTCCCAACTGCGCAGCGAGGTGCTCGAGCGCCCGGCGCAGGCGGGCTCCGCGTCTCCGGCTCCCGCCTACCCCTGGCCCGCGCAGGGCGAGAGCGTCCCCGCTTCGGACACCGTGCCCGCGCTCGCCGTGGTGGGGAGCCCCGCCGCGGCTTCGACCCTCTCCTCCACCGCCTCGCCCGTGGTGCAGCACGCCTGGCGCCTGCAGCAGGAGGGCCGCCTGGCGGTGAGCGCCGGGCAGCTCGCGGAGCTGGCCGGTGGTGGAGGGGGTGGAGACGAGTCGCTCTTCGGCTTCTCCGTGCGCGAGCTGTCCGCGCCGGACGCCACCTCGCGCGTGCGCGCCGCCGAGCGCCTCAAGGCCCTCGCCCAGCCGGCCGCCGCCCCCGCCCTGGCCAGCGCCCTGCACGCCGAGGACGACCCCAGCGTGCAGGTGGCCCTGCTGGCCGCCTTCGCCGAGGTGGGCAAGGAGCAGGGCGTCTCGGTGGTGTCCCCGCTGCTGTCCTCCAGCGTGCCCGAGGTGCGCATCGCCTCCCTCAAGGCGCTGCTGGCCCTCTCTCCCCAGGAGGCCGCGCCCCACCTCGCCCAGGCGGTGAAGGATCCGGACCGCAGCGTGCGTCGGCGCGCCTCGCTCCTCGCGCTCGGCCTGGAGGGGGAGGGCGCGCGGCGGCTCGGCGAGGAGGCCATCCACGACCCCGACGCCGAGGTGCGCAGCCTCGCCGCCCTGGCGCTCGGCGCGGGCAGTGGCGAGTCCGCCCGGAGCCTGCTCCTGGAGGCCCTCAAGGATCCCGAGCTGCGCGTGCGCCGCTCCGCCGCCCAGAGCCTCGGGCGCATCCTCGGCCAGGACGTCTCCGCCGTGGTGGACCTGGACGAGGGCCGCCGCCGCCGGGAGATCCGCCGGCTCGCCACGCTCCCCGTCCAGCCCGTGCGCGCCTCGCTCTCGGCCCGGCCGCCGCCCGTGCGCGCCCCCGAGCCCGCTCCGGCTCCGGCTCCCGTGCCGTCCCCCGGCCCGCGCCCGGGCCCCGCCGCCGGCCGCTCCCGCCCTCCCTCCCGTCGCTTCCTCGAGGGCCGCCGCCCGGGCGGCCGCCTCTCCGGTGGAGGCGCTCTGCGGCCCCCTGCTCACCGAGGTCCGGGCCGCCATCCGGGGCCGTTCCCTGGGGGAGCTGGCCGCGGGCATCCGGGCCACCACCGAGCTGGCCCAGGAGGCGCTCGCCTTGCTGGTCGCCAGGGGCTCGGTCATACGCAGGGGCCACAAATACTTCGCCGCTTAGGGCAAGGTATGAGACCCCCCCGGATTCGACGAAGGGTTCTTCATGGATGCGCCGACGTACAGCCCCAAGCAGGTCGCCGAGATGCTCGGCGTGCCCCTGAAGTCCCTCACGCCGGCGCTCGAGCAGGACAGCTACACCGGCGCCGAGGTGTGGGCCCTGCGCGAGCGGCTCGGGGTGTTTCCGGCGCCGCTCGGCCGGCGCAAGCAGCTCTTCCTCAACTTCAAGGGCGGCACGGGCAAGACGTCCCTGTCCACCTCCTACGCCTGGCGCCTGGCGGAGCTGGGCTACACCGTGCTCATCATCGACCTGGACAGCCAGGGCCACGCCACCAAGTGCCTGGGCTACGAGGGCGAGGACTTCGACCAGACGCTGCTCAACGTGCTGGTGCGCAAGGCGCCCCTGTCCGAGGTCATCCAGAAGACGAGCCTGCCCAACCTGGACTTCGTCCCCTCCAACCTCACCATGTCCACGGTGGACCTGGCGCTCATGCCCATGGCGGGGCGCGAGTTCAAGCTGCGCAACGCCCTCAAGGAGGTGGAGGGCCGCTATGACGTCATCGTCTTCGACGCGCCGCCCTCCTTCGGCCTGCTCAACCTCAACGCCCTCATGGCGGCCAACGATCTGTTCGTCCCCGTGCTGGCCGACTTCCTGTCCTTCCACGGCCTCAAGCTGCTCTTCGAGACGGTGCAGGGCCTGGACGAGGACCTGAACCACGTGCTGGACCACGTCTTCATCGTGGTCAACTCCTTCAACGCCACCTTCCGGCTCGCCAAGGAGGCGCTGGAGGCGCTGCAGACGCACTACCCGGAGTACCTGCTGCCCACCATCATCCGCCAGTGCACCAAATTCGCGCAGGCCGCCAGTGAGGGCCGCCCCATCTTCGTGGCCGACCCCAGCTCCAAGGGGGCCACGGACATCGAATCCCTCATCCAGCACGTACTTCCGCGCTTGCGGGCGGGCGCGGCACCCGGTAGCGATACGGGTGCGCAGCAGGCCGGTTGACGTCCTCCTCTCTTCCGCTTTCAAGTCCGCCCATGAAGAAGGCCTTCGAACAGAACGTGTCCCGCGCCAAGCCGCGCCTGCGGTTGGGCGCCTTCACCGGCGCCATCGATCCCGCGGCGCCCGAGGGGGCCGATGGCGCCGCCGAGGGCTCCAGCGCCGAGGTCGAGCAGGCCCGGGCCGCCGAGCCCGAGCGGGCCCTGGTCTCGGAGTCCGTGCGCGCCCCCGAGCCGGCGCCCGCCGCCCATGACCTGTCGGCCGAGGTGCGCGCCCGCATCGAGCGCGCCCGCGCCCCCCGTCCCACCGCCGCCGAGGTGCTCGACGCCGCCCTGCGCGCCTCCACCACGCCCCCGCCCGGCCGGGACCTCCAGGAGGAGGAAACCCAGGCGCGGGTGACCGTCGCCGCCGTGGCCCCCTCCCATGCTCCCGTGGCCCAGGTGTCCGCCGCGCCGGTGGCCCGCGCCGAGCCGCCCGAGCCCGAGGTGGAGGTGCAGACGCCGGCCCCGCCCCGCGAGGAGGTGGACACCCACGCCCGGCGCGAGCGGCTCAAGGAGCGCCTCAAGGCGGTGCGCGAGAACCCCCGCCCCGAGCCCCTGCCGGCCAGCGTCGCCGAGGCCGGCATGCGCGCCGTGGAGCGCATCTCCGCCCTCCAGACCGAGCTGGTGAAGGTCAAGGCCATCAACCTCACGCTCACCCAGGACCTGGAAGTCACCCGGCGTCAGGCGGAGAAGGCCACCGAGGAGGCCCGTCTGCGCATGGACGAGGCGCGCCGGCTCGCCACCGAGGTGGAGGGCCGGGTGAAGCTCCTGGCCGACCTGGAGCGGGAGCTGGCCGCGCTCGAGGGCGAGCGCGACGAGGCCCTGTTGTCCCTGCAGGAGGCCCGTCAGGCCATGCAGGCCGCCGCCGACGAGCGCTCCACTCTCGAGGCCGCCGTCGTCGAGGCCAAGAAGGCCCTCGCCGACAGCCTTTCCGAGGAGGAGCGGCTGGCCGGCGAGCTGGAGGCCTGCAAGGACGAGGTGGCGGTGATGCGCCGCACCGTCGACACGCTCCAGGGCGAGCGCGACGTGCTGGCCCAGCAGGTCGCCTCGCTCACCGCCGAGCGCGCCGAGCTGCTCGAGGCGCGCAAGGCGCTCGAGGCCGTGCACCGCGCCCTCAGTCAGGCCGTGGCGCGCTGAGCCCCTCGCGCGCCGTTGTGGCCGCCCGTCCAAGCCAGGCGGCCAGTCGAGCCTTCGCAACTCCAGACGTCCCGCGAGCGTAAGCCGCCGTATGTCCTGGGTCCGGTTGCCGGAACCCCGGGTGCGCCGGAGCTTTACCCGCGACGCGAAGGGGGGTGGAGAGGCCATCCGGCCCGCCGACGTACCCCCAGGACGCGAAGGAGCTACACGTGGGCTTGGACCTCTTGAAGGAGAAGGGCGTTCCCCTGGATCGCCAGAAGTTCACCTGGAAGGATCTGACGCGGCGGATGATCAGCAAGCTGGATGACGACGCGTTCACGCGCGTGCGTGTCATCCTGATGAACGGCATCGAGTCGGAGTCGGTGCGCTTCAGCCATGCGTGCGCGCGCATGAACCTCGACTTGCGCGAGCCCCTGGCGCTCATCCGGCGGGTGGAGCACTTCCAACAGACGCTGGTCAACTGGCTCAATCCCGGCAACCAGTCGCCGCTCGAGACCACGCTCGGCTATGAGCAGACTGCCATCGAGGTGACGGCGAGCGTGGCCCTGCACGAGCCGGATCCCTACCTCGCGCAGACCTACCGCTTCGGCATGCTCGAGGACTTCGATCACCTCTACCGCTACTCGGCGCTGTACGACCGGCTGACGGGCAAGGATCCCAACTCCATCGTCCAGAGCTACACGGACATCATCCCCGCGCGGCCCACGGTCCTCGAGCACCGCCACCCGCTGGATGACGTGCGCCGCCCCTATGCCTCGCGCACGGCGGATCCCCTCTCCAAGCTCAACGCGCTCACCATCGTGTCGGCCGAGAACCAGGTCCACACGTACTACATGAACATCGGGCCGCAGTTCACCGATCCGGTGGCGCGCATGCTCTACGCGGAGATCGCCGCCATCGAGGAGCAGCACGTCACGCAGTACGAGGCGCTGTGCGACCCGAGCGAGACGTGGCTGGAGAAGTGGCTGCTGCACGAGGCCAACGAGGTCTACAATTACTACAGTTGCCTGCAATCCGAGACGAACCCCGTCCTCAAGGAAGTGTGGCAGCGCTTCGTGGACTACGAGCTGGGCCACCTGCACTACGTGAAGGAGCTCTTCCAGCGCGTGGAGGGCCGCGACGCGGCCGAGGTGCTGCCCAAGGCGCTGCCCGAGCCCATCGGCTTCCACGAGCACCGCCAGTTCGTGCGCAAGGTGCTGCGCGACGAGGAGGGCCTGAGCGCCAGGGGCACCGAGTTCGTGCCGCGCGGCGAGGAGGCCGAGCGCACGCTGCTCTATCGCGAGCAGCTCAACGCGGACGGCTCGCCGTCCGACATCGCTTCCGCCGGCTACATCTGGCGTCCGGGGACCGAGCTGTCGGTCGAGGCCAGACGTGAGGGCGTCGTGTCCGAAGGGAGGATCCAGTAATGGAACGCAAGGCGAGTGAGATGGGATTGAACCGGACCGGCATCAAGACCTCTCCGGTGGAGAGCGCCAGGGAGATCGAGGGCGCGGAGAAGCGCGGGGCCACGAGCCTCGGGGATGCCTCGGCCATCGCCCGGGTGCGCCAGGAGTTCGCGCGCGAGGTGGGCAACCTCGGCTCGGTGCCGCCCCCCACGCCCAAGGGCATGGTGAAGGCGGCGGTGGACCTGCTCAAGGGCGGGCGGGCCACCGTCTTCATCGACAAGCTGGGCCAGCGCGCCGGCTTCGAGCGCACGGGCGTGCGGCTGTACGAGGCGGCCCTGTCCAAGCTGGACGTGTTCGGCACGTGGGAGGGGGGACCCTCGCGCGTCGAGCTGGAGAAGATCCGCCTGGATGAGCTGGCGCACTTCGCGCTCGTCGTGCGCACCATCGAGCAGCTCGGTGGTGACGCCACGGCGCTCACGCCCGCTGCGGAGCTGCAGGCCAACCTGTCCGAGGGCGTGCCCCGGATGCTGGTGGACCCGCACGTCAACCTGCTGCAATCGCTCGAGGGGCTGCTGACGGCCGAGCTCGTGGACAACGCGAGCTGGGAGCTGCTCATCGAGCTGGCCCAGGAGCTGGGGCACACGAAGATCGCCGAGCAGTTCCAGCGGGCGCTCGACGCGGAGCAGGAGCACCTGGCGCTGGTGCGCGGGTGGATCTCCACGGGGACGATGCTGGAGGCGCGCGTCGGTGAGGAGGCCGCCGGAGCCCCGGTGTAGCGAACCGGCCTCGCTGGCTCGCTAGAACGAGGAGTCCGGCTCCTGGAGGAAGGCCACTTCCTCCGGAGTCGACTCTCGGCCCAGCGCGGCATTGCGGTGGGGGAAGCGCCCGAAGCGCGCCACGATGTCGTGGTGGCGCCGGGCGCTTTCGTACGTGATGACGCTGTCCGCGTTCCCCCAGGTGAGCGGCTCGGTCAGCGCCACGCTGCGCCGCTGGTCCTGGAGGTCCTCGCTGTGCAGGAAGGGCAGGTAGAAGAACCACCGCCACACCGGAGGGAGGGGAACGTCCAGCCCGCGCGCGAGCGCCCGCCTCGCCACCTCGCGTGCCCGCTCATCCGTGGCGTAGGCCCGGGGCGAACCCCGGAAGACATTGCGCGGGAGCTGATCCAACAAGAGCAGCAGGGCCAGGGCACCTCGGGGCTCGTCCCCCCAGGAGTCGAGCTCTCCGGCGGCCGCCTGCTCGCACGCTTCGCGGAAGCGGCGGGTGCACTCGGCGTCGAAAGCCTCGTCGCGCTCGAACCACGGGCCCCGCGGCCGGGTGTGGGCGGGGTCCGACGGCGGGCCGAACCAGAAGCCGAGGATGTCATCCACACGGGCCATGGAGCCTCCTGGAAGGGACTCCTTTCTAGCATCCCCTCGACATGGGGGTGGCCCCCGGAAGGGTGCATCCGCACCTTTGCCCGGCACTGCACACCGGAGGTGGACGATGACGGAGCACCACGCACTCAACAGCCCCTCGCTGTCGACGCTGAGCAACCCCACGCTGCGCAACGAGTCCCTCGCGGCCCTGGGGACCTTCGGGGCGCTCACCGCGGGTGCGGCCCTGCTGGGCGCTCGCTCCAGCAGCAGCACCCAGGCGTGGTACCGGAGCCTGCGCAAGCCGCGCTTCCAACCTCCCGCGTGGGTGTTCGGCCCGGCGTGGACGACGCTCTACGGCCTCATGTCCCTGTCGGCGTGGCGGGTGTGGAACCGGCCCGCGGGCCCCCGGCGCTCCTGGGCGCTCGCGCTGTGGGGCGTGCAGCTGGGCTTCAACGCCCTGTGGTCGCCCCTCTTCTTCGCGAAGCACCGCCCGCGCACGGCGCTCCTGGACATCGCGGCGCTCGGGGTGAGCCTCGCCGCGTACACCGGCGCGGCGCGCCAGGTAGACCGGGGGGCTGCGTGGATGATGGTGCCCTACCTCGCGTGGGTGGGCTTCGCCAGCGCGCTCAACGAGGAGATCGTCCGGCTCAACCCCCGCTGATCTGACCGAACGGCATGCGCGAGCGCACCCGCTCGCGGCGCCGGAGGATGGAGCGCAGCCCGAGCCCCATGGCCACGAGCGACAGCGCCATCCACACCGCCGCCCAGAAGGGCGCGGGCAGCCAGGTGAGCTCGGCCATGGCGTGGGCATCCGAGACGCCCACCTCCAGGCCAAAGCCAAACAGACCCTTGATGTCTTGAAGCGCCAGCAGGCACGACAGCGCGGCGATCCACAGCACCACGCCGCGCCGCAGCCACACCGGCCCCTTCCACGCGATGAGTCCCAGCAGGGCCGCCATGCCGGCGATGAAGCCGAGCGTGAAGAGGCCGTCCGAGCTCGAGGAGCCGGTGAAGTGCGCGTAGGCGCCGCCGGGATCCGGCGGGAGCAGGGGTACCCAGAGCACGGCGACACCCACCATCCATGCCACGAGACCCCAGAGCAGCAATCGTCCACTGCGCATGCGTCCGGCGGCCACGAGCAGCAGGGCTCCGGCGACGGAGGAGCCCACGTAGCCGCCGGAGGCGATGAGCATCTCCTTCCAGCGCGAGCCGGTGAGGGAGTGGTAGGTGAGGCCGCCGGTGGCGGGGCTGATGGTGACGCTGCTCACGTGCGAGCCGAGGGCCCAGGCGGTGAGGGCGTGTCCGCTCTCGTGCATGAGCGTGACGAGCAGCCTCAAGGGGTAGAGCCACACCGTCTGCCACAGGAAGACACTGGCGGCCGCGGCGAGCACCAGGCACGCGAGCAGGGCGCGGGTGGACAGGGGCGGCGGCTCCGGAAGGGGACGCATGGGCCTTGGACGCTACCACGGCCCCGGAGGTTCCAGCACCCGCGGCCCCCGGGTCGCGTGACTGGGGAAGTCATGTCCCGAATCCTATGTTATGAGTGGGTCATGACCATGAGCGACATCCAGTGTCCCTGCGGCAGCGGACAGAAAGTCACGCGGTGTTGTGCGAAGACGACGCTCTTTCCCCGGAGTCCTCCGCCGGGGTTGGAGCCGGTCCTCACCGAGGCCTATCTCCACGCGCAGCGGGTGCTGGGCGCGCCCGACGCCTTCCAGCGCATGTCCGACTGCATGACGCTCCTGCGGGAGATGTTCCGCGAGGGAGGGCCGCTCTCGTCGCTGCGCTGGCCCTGGGAGGAACTCGTCCCGCCCGTCGAGCGGCACATCTTCCGGGTCATGGCGGAGGTGGAGGGCATCGACGAGCGGCACGAGCGGCTGTTCGAGCGCTGTGCGCCGGACCTGATCGACCCCAAGCGGCTGGAGCGGCTGAACGAGGGCCTGCGCCGCGAGCTGATGTCCCCCGAGCGCACGGCGGACGAGAAGTGCGCGCTGGCGGTGGCGGTGATGGAGCTGCTGTCCGCGCCGCGGCATCCGCCCTACTCGAAGGAGGGGCTGTCGGTGGTGTCGTGGCTGTTGATGGCGCAGGTGGACGAGTGGGTGGGGCGCCGCCAGCTCGTGCAGGCGGTGGTGGACGAGACGCTGGGGAACACGCGCGGGGCGGGGCTCCACGCGGGGTTCATCGGGGGCGTGGTGACGGAGCCCGAGTTGCTCGAGGCGGCACTGGCGCGGGCGGCCCAGGTGGATCCGGAGTTGATGGAGCTGTTGGGCCAGTTCGAGGTGGCCATCCTGGGAGGCATCCTCGCGGGGCGCACGCCCGAGGTGCTCCATGGCGAGGAGTGGCTGTGGATGACGGCGGTGTTGCGCGAGCCCCTGGATCCGGACCGGGCGCCGACCGCGGATGGACTGGCGCTCTTGCGTGTGCTCGACGCACGGGTGCAGCAGGTGGTGCTGAGCCGGGTGGAGGCGGCGGGGAGGGATCGCTCGTCTCCGCCGGAGGCGGAGCAGTGGTTCTCCTGGGCCTACAAGGTGCTGGTGGCGCGGCCGGTGGCGTTCTTCGGGGCCTTCGCGCGGGCGCGCGAGGCGGTGTTGCTCGAGCGCTTCGCGGGGGAGGCCGAGTGGGTGCACGCGCTGCGGCGGCGTGAGCGATGGCGCCCGGAGGAACTGGAGCCCTACCGGTTGCGGCTGGAGGCGGTGGGCGCGCCGGAGGCGGCGCGGTGCGTGCGGCGGCTCCAGGCGTACCTGCGCGGAGAGACACCGGCGGGTGGCCGGGGCTTCATGACGTGAGCGCCTCGGGTCAGGTGCCTGGGGCTCTGCGGGGAAGGTCCGTGGTGAAGACGGCCTGGAGCAGATCCATCAATCCGGGCCAGGCCTCGGCCGACAACCACAGCCCTTCCGGGGCATGCTCGGCGGAGATCGCCAGTGAGGAGGACTCGAAGAGGCGCGCGGACACCACGCCCTCGTTCGGGAGGCTTCCCTCGATGTCCAGCGCCTGGCCATCCCAGCGCAGGCCCGGGGGGAGCAGCTTGTCCGCGAGGGCGCGCAGGGCGGCCCGTCCGGCGCCGGTGCGCACCATGCCCATGAGGAGGGCGGACGCGGTGGCGGTCTCCTCCAGCTCCACCTTGCCGGGCGTGCGCAGCCGCACCTTGTAGCGTCCGGAGGCCAGCTCCACGCGCTCCAGGGTGGTTTCCACCCGCAGGCGCCAGCCCTTGATGGAGAGCCGCACGTCGTACAGCGCGGGGCCGGAGTTCCACGCGGTCAACTCCAGGTGCTTCACCTGCTGGAGCACCTGGCGGGTGAGGGCCTCGGTGCGAGCGTGGGACAGGCGCACCCGCTTGCGCCCCACGTCCACGGCCACGTCCGCCGACATCGTCGACGGCAGTCGCTTCACCCAGTCGAGCGCGCCTTCCAGCATCTTCGTCGCCCGTGATTGCTCGGCCATCTGCTTCCTCCCTGCACTTGGAACGCGGGGGAGCGTAGTACGAACTTCTTTCATGGAGCGAGACAGGCCTCTTCGTAGCCCCATCGCTCCTGGGCCTCACCTTCGTCCAGGTGCCTCTTCAATACCGCCAGGGGAACAGTGGGGGGGACGTCCACGGAGAGCAGCCCCGGGATGTGGCTTCGCTCGATGTCACAACCCAGTTCCTCGAGTAACGCCCTGACGGAAGGAATGTCCTTCTCGTCGTAGATGATGAGGCGAAGGGTACTGTGCCCCGAGGAGCGCACGACCTCCCGGAAACGAAGCTCCTGCTGCTCGAGCGTGGCGGAAACGATGTCGCCATAGGCAATGCCCCTGGCGAAGAAGGGGACATTGTCAATCCGGAACAGCCCCTCTCCCACGGGGAGCGCCCACAGGCCTTCGTAGTCCGCGGGAGGATAGTCGTCCTCATCCTTCTCCAGCTTGACGACGACCTTGACCCGCTCATCCGCTCTGGGTGAGGTCATGGCGCCTCCTCCTGCCGGCTCCTTGCTCTCCTTCATCGGGAGGCGGGCCTGCTCACCGTGGCCACCTTCTTCGCGTGGGCAATGGCGTTCAGGCTCTCCTTCCGGAGGAAGTGCTCCTTGCGGATGCGCAGGACCCTCCGTTCCGCGTCCTCCAGCATGTCCCATGCTGCTCGGGCCCGGCGGGGGAAGAGGTGGAGAGATTGCACGTAGAGGCAAGCGATATGGACGCGCAGCGCGAGGTTGGAGAAGCCGAGTTGCTGGACACGGCGAAGCCACGGGCCGAACTCCTCCCACGGCATGTCGAACGCGTATGCCTGGGAGACGAGCTCCTCCGCGATGCCGCGCCGGGTCAGCTGACGCTCAACCTCGGTCATCGCCTCGCGCAACCACCGTTTCTCCAGCTCCAGCAATGCGCGCTTGATCTCCTCGTATGGAGCGTCGGCCTTCAGCAGCTTCACGAGGAGTTGGTCCTTTTCCTGCCCGCGAGCCAACCCGCGCTCTTTTCGTGTGCGTCGCATGGTTACGCTCCCGGACAGGGCTTGTCGTTGGCCTCCTTGGGCCATGACCCGTAGCGCATGCAGGCTTCGAAGCACGCCTTGCACTGTGTCTCGCCCCAGGCCCGGCCCTCGAGCTTCCACCGCCAGCATCAATACACCTGTCGTAAGCCGGTGTGCAGATGTCCTTGCGCCATTTCTCCTTCTCCTGGCGGGTCGGGATCTTGGGAACCGCGGCATTGATTCGATCAGCTGACTGCGGTGGGGGTGTCACACCACACCTTTCATACTGGCCGGGGTGGGCTTGCCCCGGTTACGTGGCTCTCCCTCACTTTATGTGCTTCACCGGATGCAGCTAGGCAAGCTTCGCCCGTGCGGTCAGCCAACCAAGTGCGCGTGGGATGCACTCAAACTGCGTGAGAGCCACAAAACCGGGGCAGGCCCACTCTGTCGTTCCCAATGACAATGTTCGAAGTCCCTCTGACCTACTGAATGGCGCAGGACGAGAGAGGGGGCGCTATGTTATCTGCGCCCGACATCCTTGGCTCGAGAGCGGTTGCGCTTATCTTCGCAAGAGCGAGGGAAGAATTTGAAAGGCGAAGCAAGGATCTATGAAATCAACATCTACCCGTGTCCCTTTCCTCTAGGCTGCTTCGGATGGCGGCGACGGATTGTTCGGCAGTTCGATTCCTTGGCGTGACGCACGCATCACTGATTGGTGCGCATCCAAGAGCCTTTTTAGATACGAACTAACGTTTTGATTGCTTTCTGGGATAAAGGCGAGCACAGGGCCTTTGTTTGCTATGAAGAGATCATCTTGTCGTAAAAGGAGTTTTGCTTCAAGCAACATGTTTATATCCCTTGCCAGCGTCTTGGGTGTTTTGCCCGCATACGCCTCAGCCACTCGCGGGCTCACCAAAGTCAAGCGAGAGCGCGGCTGCGGGCCATACTCCGCCAAGTCAAGAATAAGGTGTTTGCGCCGCTCGTCGCCTGATGAGTTCTTGTCCGCAAAAAGATCATAAACATGACTGCGCCAAGCCACTTCGAGTTGCTCAAGTCGGATTGCATCCACCTGGGTGCGAATCTGATCTACAAAGCCTTGTACAGCATATGAGATAAATGGCAACACATCCCCGCCAGACTTGCTGGCTCGTTCGAGTTGCCGATAGTACTCCATGCGTGTTGCATTGTAATGATTGCTCAAAAGATGCACCGCTGGAGAGGGCACGCCCGCATCAGTAAGAGTCTTGAACTCCAACATGCGAGCAGTTCGGCCGTTGCCGTCCCCGAATGGGTGAATCCAAGCGAGATACAAGTGGGCCAGTATCGCTTTGACAATAGCAATGACAACAGGACCTGTTTCTTCTCCTGCCTCGAAGTCAGGGCCATTAAGCCAATCACACATTCGCTGAAGCAGGTATTCGCAATCTTCTGCTGGTGGTGCTCTGTATGAACCAACTCCGACTGAGTGCTGACGCACTTCGCCCGGAGTGACATCCTCCTCCAACGACAGGCCATTCAGCACAAGCCGATTGAACTCTTTTATTTCCGCAACGGTGAGTTTTTTGCTCTCCTGGTTCATGCATTGATCCCACACCAAATTCATGGCGGAAATTACATTGTCCACCTCTTTGCCAAGGTATTCTCGTGACTTGGGCAATGGCAGCTTGCCCTCAATGCGTCGGGACACCTCTTCTTCCGACAAAGTGTTTCCCTCGATGGCAGTAGTCGCAAGCACGCCCTTGGCCAAATAGAGCTGGTGGAAGAAGCCACCCATGGTCGGCCGCAAGGGAGCGCCTGCTACATGGTCGCACTTCGAGCGAGCTTCACCAAGGAGCATCCAGAGTGACGGCGGCGCGTTAGCCAGATTGGTGGAGAACTTGAGCCAAGGATGGGTCTTTTCGTACTTTCTCATGGTCCTCTCCGTGTCCCTTGAGTTGTCCGGAAAATTCCGAGTAAATTCAAGTGTTTATAGTGGGGTTCAGCTCGTCTGTGTCCGGTAGAATGTCCAAGGCGAAGGGGCAGCATCTTGTCCATTTTTTTGTTTAACCGCAAGTCCCAAGGTATGCACTCAAGTCACTTATCTGCTTGGTGTAGGTGATTGTAGTGAGGGGTGGTGTGTGTGGCGAGTTCCCGGCTAGGCGAGGGGGCGAGCAACGAGCAGGCGGCTAAGTGCTTTCTGAGGTGGGGCACACTCTTGGCGATTTGCACCTGAACGCAGGTATGGAGCAGTGCTCCACTGAACTAACTAGCGGGCGCAGGAGTGACTAGAGCCATGGGTGGAACGCGGCATTTATTGTTTGGGCCTGTCCTCGCGTTCAACTAGTAGATAGTCGGCGGTCTGGACTAAAGGGCTATTCTGCGGTCTTTTGGGCTCTAAAGCCATCGAGTTCCAAAAAATGGATAAGATGGATAAGGTCGAAACTCGAAGTGGATTGACACGTTGTTTGAAGAGCAGTGGGAGAATCAATCCGTGCGCGAGTTGCTCTTCCCTACTACCTCAATCGAGCCGAGCCTCACGCCGTCCGAGCCCTGGGCAGGGGAGCGCGGAGAGATTGATGCCCCATGGTCCAGCCCACGGAGAAGCAGCATGCTTGGGCGGCGGGCTACCAAGTGCGAGTCTTGGATGGCACCCCGCCAGCCAGAAAAAGTGTGAAACTCGAACTCTTAGGATACGCCCGGATATCACCGATGCATCCGTTCGGGTGCTCTTCGAACTCAAAGATGAGGAGTCGGTTTGGTAAAACGTGTGTCATGGCGACCGAACGGCCCTCTTCGCTGAAACTGCCGTCCTTCCTGCATGGCACCCTCCGTTCGGTCCAGCAGAGGACGAGGCGAGAGGGATTGCGGTGTGGCGAGCAATACCGAGAGGTCGGCACCTTTTCCCAGCCTCGGCAGATGCGAGAGGTGCCTTCAGGTGAAGTCGTGGTGGCGCACGAGGTGGTGGACTTCCAACGCGAACGCTTGGCCTGGCGGCTGTACATGGTGTCGCATGTGATGGTCGCCTTGTCCGAACCTCCACAAAGTCCGTTCCCCGTGAGGAATTATTACGAGGCGCTCTGTCGAGAGACGGCCTGGGGCGCGCTGTTCTTCGCGACGACGCACATGGGCCCGGTGAGCGCGGAGCGAACGGCGAAGCGCCTCCAGGCCGTGCTGCGCTTCTGGGAGCCGCTCCAGTCCGCGCGCTATCTCTTCAAGAACCCGCGAATGGCACACACCCTGGAGGAGTTGATGCTGGCTTCTTGCGACTGGGCCATGGATGCGTGGTGCCCCTTGGGAGACGCCTCAGTGCGGACGCGCTTGGAAGTGGCGGCCGAGCGGATGGCGAGCGCGACTCGGGAGGACTGCATCGAGGCCATCTTCCGGGAAATGCCGCGAGCGCTCGCGCACGCGGGCCAGTTGACGCACCGACACGTGGTGGCGAACCCCACCTTCCAGCGTGAACGCCTCGCCACGCTCGATGCGTGGTCCTTCGAGCGGGTGTCCAGTGCGTGTACGGCGGATCTGATCTGGCTGTTGCATCATTGGGACCGTGAACTCGACAGGCAGTAGAGAGCCTTCAGCACTCGCCTCTGCTGTGCGGCACGGGGGTGTTCAAGGAAACGTCACGCCGCGCACGGTGAGGGTCCGGGTTCCTTCCGCCTCCGTCAGCCGCAGCAGGAAGGACTCCTGGGACTGGGGCTCGGGGGCTTCCGCTTCCACCACGATCTGTCGCAGGTCTCCCGGACGGAGCACGCCCGGCGATTGCCAGGTGCGGAGCACGCGCAGGGAATGCCCTTCCTCGGTGACCAGCTCGGCCGACTTCACCCGCCAGGGCTGTTGATGGGATTCATCCAGCCACAATTCCACCGCGACCCGGCCGATGGCCCGGTAGCTGTAGGCTTCCTTCACGAAAAGGCTGTCCGCGGGCGACTGGGGGAGGTCGGAAAAGAAGTCCAGCGAGCGGATGCCGATCCCCTTCTTCACGAGCCTGGCACTGAACAGGCCCACGAGGTCTTCCTGGCATTTTCGCGTCGTTTGTCGCCCCAGTGCCGTCTCGCAGTGCTCAGCGCGCTCGCGT
Organism: Cystobacter fuscus; assembly: GCF_002305875.1. Taxonomy (NCBI): domain Bacteria; kingdom Pseudomonadati; phylum Myxococcota; class Myxococcia; order Myxococcales; family Archangiaceae; genus Cystobacter; species Cystobacter fuscus. The sequence continues at coordinate 1,062,856 of NZ_CP022098.1, forward strand.
GCCTGTCTTGCTTCCTCCTGGAAGAATGAGGCCGAGAGTGGTTTCCGGTCGACTCGGACTTGCCGTTCCACCTGGTCGGCGCGCACCACCAGTCGGAAGGTGGTGTTCTCCGGGACGTTGTTGTCCGCGAAGCCCACCACCAACATCACTGTCTTTCCCGGTGGCGCCATCGCGGAGGGGAGAAGGGTGATCAACCCAGCGTTTTCATCCACCATCACGGACTGGAAGAGTTCGCGCTCCTGGACCGTGACGCTCCCTCTGCGCAGAGGCGCGTTGAACATCAGGTTGGAGGCTTGATTGGGGCTGATGCGAACCTCCCAGTCCTGTCTGGCTCCGTCTGCTGTCAGCTCGATGTGACGCTCGTCTGGCAGGGCGGTCTGTCCTGGGACGATTCCGGACGCGCTGGGCGCACCCGCGAGGAGGTGAAGCAACAAGAGCGTAGTCGGAAGAGACGGCGGCATGTGTCAGACCTCCGGGGTGGTCAGAGTACCAGGGACTTCTGACGTTGGCCGCGCTGTTCGTCTACTCGAATCGCTTCACGGCTCGCAGCGTGGGCCACGCTCGAACGAGGGCGGTGTCCCGGGTGCTGCCCTTCTCCTTGACGAGGCCCTTGCGCATGTAGCCCAGCCAGAGCTCCGCGCAGATGGGATAGGTGTGCCCATCCGCGGTGTGCGCCTGGGTGAATCGTCCGTGGACGAGGGTCTCTCCGAAGAACAGCTCTCCCGTGAATCGGGTGGTGCGGGTCGGGAGCTCTCCCCAGGTCATGAGGCTGATGACCGTCACGGGGCCGGGGCGGACCTCGGCGTTCTTCAATCCTGGATTGGGGAACTCCACGGTGGGCTCGACCGGAACATCGAACATGCCCAGCTTCTGCATGGTCTCCACCGCGCCCTCGGGGCACTCGGCGGGGGTCGGCTCGGCGTAGAAGCGCCGCAGCTCCTGGCTCGGGCCAGCACAGGACGCCTGGGCGAGGGCGGCGGCCGTGGTGCAGGCCCACACGAGCTTGCCGAGCACGGGTGTCTGGGAAGAGGAGGGTGCAGGGGATTGAACGGGAGACGGAGTCGAAGTGCTCACGCGCGTGCTGTCCTTCCAGGGCGTCGCGCTGGCGACGGGCACAGGGATTTCCGCCCACCACTCGGGCGCTGCGCCATGTCCACCTTCGGGTGGCTCGCCAGGAGCCGCCACTTCCTGGCCGGAGTGCGCAATCCCTGGCGGGGCAAGTCCCGAGACCGGAGGTGGCAGGCAGAGCGAGCCCCCGAGGACGAAGGTGGCCAGGGTCCCGGACCAGAGACGGGTCCGCTGGGACGCGGGGGTGGGGGAAGTGGTGGCCGTGGAGGCCTCCTCGGGAGGCAGGGCCCTGCCGCGCAGGGGACGCCGCAGGGCCTGGGCCGCGAGCCGCCATGCCCGATCGCGCAACTCTCCCCAGTCGAGCCACACCTCCTGCGGGGTGCTGGCATCGTCCTCCTCCCACTCCTCGCAGAGCGCCACGTCCCAGGTGCCATCCGCGCTCGAGAGCAATGCCTCCACTTCCTCCCCCACGGCCTGGGCGCTCTGGGGGCGTGCGGCGAGCGACTTCTCCAGCATGCGCAGGCACAGCTCGCTCAGCGCGCGGGGCACGCGCGGGTTGAGCATATGAGGGGGCTCGGGGTGGTGCTGGAGGATGACGTTGGCGAGTGCGCCCTCGTCGGGCACGTTCGTGTAGAAGGGGTGGACGCCCGTGAGCAGCCAATAGAGCACCACCCCCAGCGCCCACAGGTCATCCGAGGGACGCCCCGGGGAGTGCTCGCCCAGGTGTTCGCGCCGGAAGCGCAGCGCCTCGGGGCTGCGGTAGCGGGGCGTGCCGGGCATCGCCAGGGGGTGGGTGATGTCGAGCGCGCCCCAGTACGTGCCCACGCCGAAGTCCACCAGCACCGCGCGCCCGTCCTCGTGCCGCACGAGCACGTTGTCGCCCTTGATGTCCCGGTGCACCACACCGGCCCGGTGCACCCGCACGAGCTGTCGTGCCACGTCCGCCAGCACGCGCGCGGTCTGCCTCGCCGTGGGATTGTGCTCCCTCGCCCAGTCGGGGAGGGAACGGCCATGCACATAGGGCATGACGAGGTAGAGGTAGCGGGGCCGCGCCGAGGGCCACGGACCGCACGCGGACACCCCCACCTCTTGCATGCGCCGCAGCCGCAGCCGCACCTCCAACTCGCGCCACGCCCGGTCCTCGTTCCCCAGGGGCAGGAACTTGAGGGCATGGAGTTGTCCGTCTCGACGGGCGCGGAACACGGTGCCCTGGCCGCCCTCTCCCAGCCGACGCTCCAGCCGGTAGCCATCCACGACCTCGCCCACGCACGGTGGCTCCTCCCCTCGCGCTGCCCGCTCCATGCACATGACCTCCCGAGTGGGCAAGTCTAACATGACCCCTGACGCCCGATGGGAGTCTTCCATGGGGCATCCGAAATCCCGGAAGGCCGCCCTGCTAGACTCCCGCCCCGCATGGCACAGCCGAAGCACACCGCCGAGATCTACGCCGCCCAGCACCGGGGCGATGCGGACCACTACGCCACCTACTTCGCGGGCATGGACGCCTCCATGCAGCAGAAGGTGGCTCTCACCACCGCGCACTTCCCCACGCGCGGCCGGGTGGCCGACATGGGCAGTGGCTCCGGCCGGGGCACCTACGATCTGGCCTGTCTCTACAATGGCTTGGAACTGGTGGGCGTGGACATCAACCCCGTGTCCGTCGACATGGCCCACACCACCTACCAGCGCCCCAACCTGCGCTTCGTGGCCGGGGACATCGCCGACCCCGTCTTCCCGCCCGAGTCCCTCGATGGCGTGCTCGACTCGTCGGTGCTCCACCACGTCACCAGCTTCAATGACTTCTCCCTCGCCCGGCTGGAGACGTGTCTGGACAACCAGGTGCGCGCGCTGCGCACCGGCGGCGTCATCATCATCCGCGACTTCGTCATCCCCGATGGCCCCGATGAGGTCTGGCTCGATCTGCCCACCACGGATGGCGTCGCGGGCGGCGACGTTCCCACTCTGTCCACCGCCGCGCTCTTCGAGCGCTTCGCGCGCGACTTCCGCTGCGGCGTCAACCGCTCGGGGCCGGTTCCCTATACGCGCCTCGCCTCGCCCCACGCGGGCCATGTCCGCTACCGGCTCGCCCTGCGCGCCGCCAACGAGTTCATCCTCCGCAAGGACTACCGCGCCGACTGGGACGTGGAGCTGCTCGAGGAGTACACCTATTTCTCCCAGGCGGACTTCGAGGCCGCCTTCCGCGCGCGCGGGCTGCGCATCCTCAGCTCCATGCCCATCCGCAACCCGTGGATCCTCGCCAACCGCTACGAGGGGCGCTTCCACCTGTCGGGCGTGGACGGGCGGCCTCTGCCGTTTCCCCCCACCAACTACCTCATCGTGGGCGAGAAGGTGCCACCGGGCGCGGGCGTGGAACTGCGCGAGGAGCACTCCGAGCCGCTCACCACGCCCCGTTTCCTGTCCTTGAGCACCTGGCGCCACGAGGTGTCCCGCCAGGTGTTCGAGCTGGTGGAGCGGCCGGGGCGCACGCTGGACGTGCTGCCCTGGTTCCGGCTGGACGGCCAGGTGTTCGTGCTCGCCAAGAAGGGCTTTCCGCGGCCCATCGTCAACGCGTGCGCGGACCATCCCAACCTCGGCGGCGCGGCGCTCTCGGGCTATGTCACCGAGCCCCTCGCCGCCATCACCCTCGGCGGGGAGGCCGCGCCCCAGGCCATCGCCCGCATCCTGCGCGAGCGCGCCGGGCTGGGCGAGGGCCATGTCCTCCACGTGAGCGAGCCGGTGCGCTACTTCACCTCGCCCGGCGGGGTGAACGAGCGCGTCTCCGCGTACCTGGTGGAGGTGCTCCCGTCGGATGCTCCGCCCGCGCTCGACTACGGTCCGTTCACGAGCGCGGGCTCGGTGCGCGAGCTGGACGCGCGCCAGGTGCTGCGCGCCTGCCACGTGGGCGGCATGGTGGACGCGCGCCTGGAGATCAACATCCACCGGCTCCTGCGCCGGCTGGGCGCTCCACCGGGGCCGTGGATTGGCGCCCCGCTCGCGCTCACCGAGCAGCCCCACGGGCCCCGGGAGGCGCCGGACGCGCTCACCCCCGAGCGCCGCGCCGTCTTCTCCGCGCACGATGACGGAGCCACGGGCTACCTGGCCCCACGCACGGGCACCTTCACCGAGCGGGATGCCCAGGGGCGCGTGCTCGCGAGCGTGCCCCGCGAGTACCTCGTGCCGGGTGGGGCGAGCCGCAACACGGCGGTGGCGCTGCCGGTGGTGCGCACGCGCGAGGGCTTCCGGGTGGGCCTGGAGCACCGCGAGCTGCCGGCGGTGCAGCACTTCACGGGAGGCGCGGGGCTCGCGGTGGTGCCGGCCTGGCGGCTGCCGCGCACGCTCTCCCATCCGTCCCAGGTGCCCGCCTTCGCGGCCGAGCGCCTGCGCGAGGAGTTCTCCGTGACGGTGCGCCGCGCGTGGGAGCTGGGTGGTCCCTACCACACGACGCCCGGGGTCACCCCGGAGCTGGCCTGGCCGTTCGCCGTGGAGGTCGAGGCCGACGCGGCGTGTGACTCCCGCCTGCGCTGGCTACCGCTGGAGACGCTGATTTCCCGGTTGGATGACGTGCAGGACGCGCACCTGCTGGTGGTGGCGTGGCGCCTCGCGCACGCGCTGGGCGTGCTGGGCTGAGCGCGCGCTCTAAGAGGCGGGCGCGGCGGAGCGCTGCTCGGCGGGCGCCAGGGGCAGCCGCACCGTGGCCACCGCGCCGCCTCCCTCGCGTGAGCGCAGCGAGATGCGGCCGCCATGCCGGCGGACGATTTCCCGCGACACGTACAGCCCCACGCCGATGCCCGAGATGCCCGTCAGCTCGCGCCGGTCCCCGCGCTCGAAGCGGCCGAAGAGCTGCTCTTCGTCCTCCACCCGCAGGCCGATGCCCCGGTCGCTCACGCGCAGCTCCGCCTCACAGCCCGCCACCTCCTGGAGCTCCACCTCGATGACGCCGCCCGTGGGGTTGTACTTGATGGCGTTGGACACGAGGTTGTGCACCACCTGCTCCAGGCGCAGCTCGTCGAAGTCGCCCAGGAGCGGCTGAGCGGTGAAGGCGAGCGTGTGCAGGGGCGAGGCGGCCACGAGCTCCTCGGCCACCCGCCGCACCACCTCGCTCAGGTCCAGGCGCGTGCGCTGCAGGGGCAGCTGCTCCAGGCCGAGCTGCGAGGCATCCAGCAACTGGTTCACCAGGCGTGTCACCCGGTCCACCTGCCGGCTCACGTTGTCCAGGCGCTCGCCGTGCTCGCCGCCCAGCTTGCGCCGCAGGAGCTGCACGTGTGCCTTGAGCGCCGTGAGCGGCGTCTTCAGCTCGTGCGAGGCGATGGACAGGAAGGCGTCCTTCTCCCGGCTGGTGCGCTCGATGGCCTCCATCTGCCGCGAGAGCTGCCCGGTCATGCGATCGAACGTCTCCGCGAGCTGGCTGAGCTCGCGGGGGGCGTCCTGGGCGGCCTCGGAGGCGCGTGCCATGCGCTCTCCGGCCGCCTGCCGGGCCGCCGCGTCGGACACGGCCTGCACCGGCGCGACGATGGTGCGCGTGAAGACGAGCGCCAGCAGCACCGCGGCCCCGATGGCCAGCACCATGGTGCCCAGCAGGCTGAAGTAGGCCCGTTCCACCTCGCGCTGCAGCCGGGTGCCGGGCTGCTCCACCACCACGCGCCAGCCCAGGGAGGGCACCGTCACCATGCCGAAGTGGTGCAATTGCCCCACGCGCAACACCGGCGAGCCCTCCTCCTCGGTCGAATAGGTGCCCGTGCCGCCGCTGGTCACTTCCTCCAGCGCGCGCGCCAGGGGGGTCGCGGTGATGTTGCGCAGCGGCTCGTGTCCCGTCCCCGTGATGGCCGAGTCGAAGACCACGCTGCCGCGCGCATCGGTGACGCGGATGCGCCGGTCGCTGTTCTGCACCTGGGCGTGCGCGTGCTGGCGCAACCTCGGCAGGTCCATCGCCGCCAGCACGTAGCCCGCGTAGCGCTCGTCCTGGCGGATGGGGGCCACCGCCACCACGAGCGGCCCGGGGCTGTGACTGCGTCCGCTCAGCACGTCGCTCACGAGGGGCCCCCGTGCCTGCTGCACGAGCCGCACATAGGCGCGGTCGGAGTAGTCCGAGCCGGCCAGCGGGCGGCCCGACAGGTCGTGGCGCGGAGAGTAGGCCATCGCCAGGCCCTCGGGATTGCCCACGTAGGCCTGGTGCACCTCGGGCGAGTAGGTGACGAGCGCGTCCAGCTCGCCCTCGAGGAAGTGCTGGCCGGGCAGTTGGCCCCCGGCGGTGAGCCCCTGGGACAGCGTGCGCGCGAGCTGACCCACTCCATGCCGCACGTGCCCGATGCTGCTCTCGACCTCGTTGGCCACCACCCGGGCGGCGTGCAGGTTCTCCTCCTCCACCTGGCGCAATTGCGAGTCGTAGCGCTCGCGGCCCTCGGCCCCGCCCAGCACCAGCAGGGGCACCACCGCCCCCAGCGTGAGCGCCGAGCTGAAGGTCCGGCCGATGGAGACCTCCGCCAGCGGCGGCGGCAGGAGCGGCCGGAGGCACCGGCGCACGCGGGGGATGAGCAGCAGCACCTGGAGCACCAGCGCCGCCAGCAGCCCATTCACCGCCTGCTTCACCCCCGCCACCCGCACGCCCTCGGCCGGGATGCCCTCCACCAGGTAGTAGGTGAGGAAGAAGAACAGCGGGCTCATCAGCCAGTAGAGGGCATCGGCCACCAGGGGCGTGAGGCGCCGGCGCAGCGCGCCCACGAAGAGCCCCTCCAGCGCCAGGTTGAGCGCGCCCCACGGGTGGTGCCACAGCCGGATCGTCGCCAGCCCCGCCACGGCCCCCGCGGCGCCTCCACTCACCGGACCGAGCAGCACCGCGGTGATGAGCACCAGCAGGGGCCCGAGCAGCAGATGCACTCCGGGCAACACCTCCAGGGCCGCCAGGTTCAGCCCGCACCCGAACAGCCCGAGCGCCAGACCGTACCCGATTCGCCCCAGGACTTTCATCGGCGCCCAGGGTGCGCACCAGATGACGTCCTGGCAACGATTCTTTTGCCCTGACTACTCGCCCGGAGTAGGACGGTGGCATTCACGGATGGATGGGCAGGTGGGAACGGACGGCTCCTTCCCGAGCGTCTGGTTTTCCAAGGGCGCCCCCTTGCAGGGCCGGCTGGCGGACGCCTGGGAGAAAGCCTGGGATGGCCCTCGTTGTCTGGATTGTTGGAACGCCCGCCGTTCCAGTGCCCAGGCGTTTTTCCTCTTCTGCTCCAAAACTGGAACGCAGTGCCATGGCGGGGTTCGAATGGGACGGGACCCGTTGAGACCTCATCACGGAGAAATCATGAGCCACACCAAACCGTCCTCCCCCCCGGGGACGAAGTGGGATGGAGGCCCGTCGAAGTGGTCGACGGTCGCCGGACGCCTGTGCGTTGCCGCCCTCCTGTTGTCCTCTCCGGCCGCGCTCGCACAACCGACGGGGCTGGCCTCCTTCGAGCTGGAGCGGCTGGAGCTCAATCCCAGTGCGCGGGGCTCCCTGGTTCTGGGCACCGGCGAGCTGTTGCCCGAGGGCAGCGCGCGCCTGTCGGTGGCGGGTCACTATGAGAGCAACCCGCTGTCGCTCTACCGCGAGGGAGAGCGGCTGGGGGCGGTGGTGGGACATCGCGTGACCGGGCACCTGCTGGCGGCGTGGGCGCCCCTTCGCTGGTTGGAAGTGGGCGCGCAGGTGCCCCTGGTGGTCTGGCAGCGGGGAGACGATCTCTCGGCCCGAGGTGTCCCGGCGCTCGCGAGCGCGGGCCTGGGCACGCCCCTGCTCCACGTCCGGCTGGGCCTGCTCGCGCAACAGCGCCAGGCGCCGGTGGACCTCGCGCTCGAGCTGGGGGTGGGCCTGCCCCTGGGCAGCGCGGAGGCGCTCTCGCGCGATGGCGCCGTGCGGCTCGCCCCCAAGGTGATGCTGGGCCGCGACCTGGGCTGGCTGCGCACCGGCATGGAGGTGGGGGTGCTGGTGCGGCCCGCGGTCATCCTCGGGGATGGAACGAAGGTGCAGGACGAGGTGGGCAACGAGCTGCGTCTGGGCGCGGCGGTGTCCACCCGGGGGGCGGGACTGCGGGGTGAGTTGAATGTGCGGGGCTCCGTGCCGCTCGCCGCTCGCGAGTCGGGCTCCGTGGAGGTGCTGGCGGGCCTGCGCCTGCCGTTGGGCTCGTCCGCCGAGGCCTATGCGCTGGGGGGTCCGGGTTTTGGTAACGCCCCGGGCACGCCGGCCTTCCGCGTGCTGCTCGGCGTGGCCCTGGGGGGCCGCGACCGCTCGGCGGCCGCCGCGCCGGGGGGGCCGGATGGGGATGGGGACGGGGTGGTCGACGCGCGGGACAAGTGCCCCACGGAAGCCGGTCCGGCCTCGCGCCAGGGCTGCCCGGTGAGGGACGAGGACCGGGATGGCATCGCGGACGAGTTCGACAGGTGCCCCACGAAGGTGGGGCCGCCCGCGACGCTGGGCTGCCCGGTGCCGGTGAAGGACACGGACCAGGATGGCATCGCGGACACGAGCGATGACTGCCCGAAGGAGCCGGGTCCGGCCTCGAGTCTGGGTTGCCCGGTGCGGCTCGTGGACGCGGACGCGGACAAGGATGGTGTCGCCGACAGCGTGGATGGGTGTCCGAGGGAAGCGGGCCCGGCCTCGAGCCAGGGCTGCCCGGTGAAGCGCGCGGACGCGAGCGCGGGGGGGGACAAGGACAAGGACGGCGTGGCGGACGCCCTGGACAACTGTCCCACCGAGGCCGGCGTGGCCACCAACCAGGGCTGCCCGGAGAAGCAGAAGCAGTACGTGGCCATCCAGAAGGGCAAGCTGGAGATCAAGGAGCAGGTGGCCTTCGCCAACCGCAAGGCCGTCATCCAGCCGAGCTCCTTCGCGATGTTGAATCAGGTGTCGGGCATCCTCGGCCAGCACCCGGAGTTCGGGCGGGTGATCATCGAGGGACACACGGACAACCGTGGCAGCGCGGAGGCCAATCGCAAGTTGTCGCTGGCTCGCGCCGAGGCGGTGAAGGCCTATCTGGTGAGCAAGGGCGTGCAGGCCTCGCGCCTGGAGACCAGGGGCCTGGGTCCCGATCAGCCCATCCGCTCCAACCTGACGGAGAGCGGCCGCGTGGCCAACCGCCGCGTGGAATTCATCATCGCCACCCCTGAGCGCGAGCTGAAGTAGCCGACGAGGACAGGAAGACCATGAAGAACACACTCTTCACGAAGTGGCTCGCGGCCGCGCTGTGGGTGCTGGCGCTCGGTTCGACGGCGGCGCTGGCCGAGCCGGACACCTTCTATCTGGGCGATGGGCACAACGGCGCGTTCAGGGCGGGCTCCGAGAGCATCGTCAACAGCTATGCCCAGGTGGTGTCTCCCCTGTTGGAGGGAGACACGGAGATTTCGGTCACCGCCTGCACGGCGTCGCCCTGCTTCGCTGGCGGGGAGCTGGTGATGGTGTTCCAGACGACCGGCTTCCTGGGGACTCCTCCCCAGATAGAGGACCCCGCGCCGCCCACTTCGCTCAACAGCACCGAGGTGGGCCGCTGGGAGCTGGCGCGGGTGGATTCCGTGTCGGGGACGACGCTGAAGCTCAAGGCGCCGCTCGTTCGTGGGTACGCGGCGCAGGTGACCCAGGTCATCCGGGTGCCCGAGTTCACGGAGGTGAACGTGGGCCCCGAGGACTCCATCATCGCGAAGCCCTGGGATGGCAAGGTGGGAGGAGTCCTGGCGTTCCTGTCCACGGGCAACGTCCGCAACCTGGGAATGATCAGCACGGACGGGGCGGGCTTCCGGGGAGGTGTGTTCGTCGGTGACTCCGGTGGGAGCGGCTCGACGGGATGCTCGGGTGACGAGGAGTCCGCGCCCAAGGGAGCTCAAAAAGGAGAGGGCATCGCCAATACCTACCATGGGCCCGGCCATACGGGACGCGGCTACATCCTCAATGGCGGCGGTGGAGGTGTCTGCCTCAGGTCGGGCGGAGGCGGAGGCGCCAACCATGGCAAGGGCGGTATGGGAGGGTTCTCCTCCTTCACGGACGGGAGCCGGAGCGTGGGAGGCCGCGCCGGGGCGCCCATCCGCGACTATTCGCTCCTCCAGCGGTTCGTTCCGGGTGGTGGAGGTGGCGCGGGTCACGGCAGCCCGGCGTCCGTCCCGCGAGGGGGCAGCGGAGGTGGCGTGCTCTTCATCCGTGCCCTCTCCCTCTCCGGCACGGGAAGTCTGCTCGCGACGGGCTCCTCGGGCTATTTCAGCAACACGGAGGCAGGAGGAGGTGGTGGAGCGGGTGGCAGCATCCACCTGCGCCTGGCCACGAGCGCGGTCTGCGGTGACATCGATGCCAGCGGTGGCAACGGAGGAAGCCCCAACACCAAGCAGGTCGGTCCGGGTGGCGGTGGCGGTGGTGGTGTCGTCCTGTTGCAGGCCGCCAACGGTGCTGGCTGCGTGGCCGATAGCAGCAGCGTCCTGGGCGGCTTGTCGGGCAGTCAGAAGGATACCTCCGCGCCAGTGGGGGTGTCGTACGGTGCGGAAAGGGGCGCTGGCGGCCGGGTGGAGACGATCGATCGGGGCTTCGTCATGCCCAACGTGCCCACGGTGAGCGCGCCCGCCAACGGTACCTCTACGAACAGCGCGCACCCCAATGTCACGGGCACGGCCACGCCCAACACGATCGTGGTCATCTACATCGATGGCAAGGAGGCGAGCCGGGGGATCTCCAACGCGGCGGGTGGTTACGTCGTGGCGCTGTTGGATGCCCTCACCGAGGGTGCTCACTCCGTCCAGGCCGCGACGGAGCTGGATGGCGTCCAGAGCCTCAAGAGCACGGCGAATGCCTTCACCGTGGACACCCTTCGTCCGGAGGCTCCCGTCGTGACGGTGCCGGGCGAGGGTGACTTCGTGAGCACGCTGCGTCCTGTCATCCAGGGCACGGCCGAGGCCAACAGCACCGTGACGGTCTACCTGGACAACCGGCCTCCGGTCACCGTGACCGCGAGCGGCACGGGGGACTGGACGTATACGCCGGCTTTCGACCTGGCGCAGGGGGGCCACACGGTGAAGGCCACGGCCACGGACACGGCGGGCAATGTCAGCCCCGAGTCCAATGTGCGCGGCTTCAACGTGGACACCCTGGCGCCCGCCGCTCCGGTGGTGAGCACGCCCGCCCAGGGCTCCCATTCCAACAACAAGCTTCCCGTCATCACGGGCACGGCCGAGGCCAATGCCACGGTGACGGTCTACCTCGACGGCTCGGTCGTGGGCACGGCGCCGGTGGATGGCGCGGGCGCCTGGAGCTTCACCACGGCGGAGCTGACGGACGGCACGTACACGGTGAAGGTGACGGCCACGGACGCGGCGGGCAACGTCAGCCCCGAGTCCAACACCCGCACCTTCACCATCGATACGCAGGCCCCCGCCGCACCGGTCGTGTCGACGCCCACCGAGGGCTCGTATGTGACCACTCCCGTCATCATCACGGGCAGGGCCGAGGCGGGCAGTACCGTGACGGTCCTCATCGATGGCGTGCCCGTGGGGCTCGTCACCGCGAACGCCTCGGGTGAGTGGACCTATGAGGCCAGCGCGGTGCTGGAGGGTCCCCGCGAGGTGAAGGTCACGGCCACCGATGCGGCGAACAACACCAGCGCCGAGTCCAACACGCGCACCTTCATCGTGGACGCGACGGCTCCGCTGGCGCCGGTCGTGAGCACTCCGGCCGACGGGGCGTTCGTCAATACCCGCACGCCGGTCATCACCGGCACGGCCGAGGCCGATACCACGGTGACGGTGTATCTCAACGGCTCGTCAGTGGGCACGGCACCGGTGGATGGCGCGGGGGCCTGGAGCTTCACGACGGCGGAGCTGACAGACGGAGGGACGTACACGGTGAAGGTGACGGCCACGGACGCGGCGGGCAACATCAGCCCCGAGTCCAACACCCGCACCTTCCACGTGGACGTGACGGTTCCGGTGGCTCCTGTCATCACGGCTCCGGCCGACGGGGCGTTCGTCAATACCCGCACGCCGGTCATCACCGGCACGGCCGAGGCCAACACCACGGTGACGGTGTATCTCGATGGCTCGTCCGTGGGCACGGCGCCGGTGGATGCCTTGGGCGCCTGGAGCTTCACGACGGCGGAGCTGACAGACGGAGGGACGTACACGGTGAAGGTGACGGCCACGGACGCGGCGGGCAACATCAGCCCCGAGTCCAACACCCGCACCTTCCACGTGGACGTGACGGTTCCGGTGGCTCCTGTCATCACGGCTCCGGCCGACGGGGCGCTCGTCAACACGCGCGTCAACGTCATCACGGGCACGGCGGAGGCCAACACCACGGTGACGGTCTACCTCGATGGCTCGTCCGTGGGCACGGTGCCGGTGGATGCCTCGGGCGCCTGGAGCTTCACGACGGCGGAGCTGACGGACGGAGGGACGTACGCGGTGAAGGTGACGGCCACGGACGCGGCGGGCAACATCAGCCCCGAGTCCAGCACGCACACCTTCCGCGTGGACGCGACGGCTCCGGTGGCTCCAGTCATCACCGCTCCGGCCGACGGAGCGTTCGTCAATACCCGCACGCCGGTCATCACCGGCACGGCCGAGGCCAACACCACGGTGACGGTGTATCTCAACGGCTCGTCCGTGGGCACGGCACCGGTGGATGGCGCGGGCAACTGGAGCTTCACGACGGCGGAGCTGACGGACGGAGGGACGTACGCGGTGAAGGTGACGGCCACGGACGCGGCGGGCAACATCAGCCCCGAGTCCAACACCCGCACCTTCCACGTGGACGTGACGGTTCCGGTGGCTCCCGTGGTGATCGCACCTGACGAGGGCTCTCTGTTCAACACGCGCACGCCGGCCATCTCGGGCACGGCCGAGGCGGGCACCACGGTGACGGTCTACCTCAACGGCTCGGCCGTGGGCACCGCACCGGTGAACACCCTGGGCAACTGGAGCTTCACGACGGCGGAGCTGCCGGACGGCACGTACACGGTGAAGGTGACGGCCACGGACGTGGCGGGCAATGTCAGCCCCGAGTCCAACACCCGCGCCTTCCGCGTGGACGTGACCGCTCCCCCGGCTCCCGTCATCACCGCTCCGGCCGACGGGGCACTCGTCAACACGCGCGTCAACGTCATCACGGGCACGGCCGAGGCCAACACCACGGTGACGGTCTACCTCAATGGCTCGGCCGTGGGCACCGCGCCGGTGAATGGCACGGGGGCCTGGAGCTTCACGACGGCGGAGCTGGCGAACGGGACGTACGCGGTGAAGGTGACGACCACGGACGCGGCGGGCAACATCAGCCCCGAGTCCAACACCCGCACCTTCCGCGTGGACGCGACCGCTCCCCCGGCTCCCGTCATCACCGCTCCGGCCGAGGGCGCGCTCGTCAACACACGCATCAACATCATCATGGGAACGGCCGAGGTGGGCACCTGGGTGACGGTGTACATCAACGGTTCGTCCGTGGGCACGGCACCGGTGGATTCCGTGGGCAACTGGAGCTTCAGGACGGCGCAACTGGCGGACGGCACGTATGCGGTGACGGCCTACGCCACGGATGCCGCGGGCAACGACAGCCCCGTGGCTCCCGAGCGCCACTTCACCGTGGATGCGAGTGCGCCGGAGACGTTCATCGTCACCCATCCCCCGGAGAGCTCCCCGACAACGGACGCGGCCTTCACCTTCCGCGCGGAGGATGCGTCGTTTCCCGTGACGTACCAGTGCACCCTGGACGGTCAGTCCATTGCGTGCACGGAGTCCCTGGCGCTCATCGTGAGCGAGGGCAAGCACACGCTCACGGTCAGCGCGGTGGATGCGCTGGGCAACAGGGATGCGACGCCGGCTTCCTTCTCCTGGACCGTGGACACCGTCGCGCCCGAGGCGCCGGTGGTGGTGGCCCCGGCGGAGGGCGCCGCGCTGGAGTCCAACTCGCCCGTGGTCATCAGTGGCACCGCGGAGCCGGACAGCACCGTGATGCTCCTCTTGGATGGGCAGGAGATCGTGGTGAAGGCGAATGCCGCGGGCGAGTGGAGCTACTCCGCCAGCGGACTCGCTCCTGGCCCGTACCAGGTGACGGCCCGGGCCCGGGACGCGGCCGGCAATGTCGGCCCCGAGTCGGCCCCGCGCTCCTTCACCGTGCTGGACAGCGCGCGTGTGCCGGACACGGAGATCTCCTCGGGCCCGTCGGGCACCACGGCGGAGCGCGACGCGACGTTCACCTTCGGCTCGGAGCAGGGCGTGTCGTTCGAGTGCAGCCTGGACGGCGCGGAGTTCGCTCCCTGCACCTCGCCGGTGACCTACACCGACCTGGCGGAGGGCGAGCACACGTTCCAGGTGCGCGCCCGTGATGCCCGCGGCATCGTGGATGACACCCCGGCTTCCCGGACGTGGACCGTGGGCGAGGCGGACATCGCCTACCTCGGCGGCGGGTTCGGCTGCTCGGCCTCGGGCGGTGACTCCTCGCTCGTGCTGATGGCCCTGGGCTCGCTGCTCGCGATGGCTCGCCGCCGTCGCGCCGCCCACTGAGTCCCCTTCCGCCGTGACCGGAGGCCGGGTTCCTCTTCCCTCGTGGGGAAGCGGGGCCCGGCCTTCTTCCTTCCCGCCTTCCTTCCCGCTCAGTGCACGTGCTGGGACAGGGCGTGGGGCTCGGGGGGCGTGGGATTGACGGCGGACAGCAGCGGCAGGGCCACGTAGAAGGTGGAGCCTCGGCCCAACTCGCTCTCCACCCAGATGCGGCCTCCGTGGCGCTCCACGATGTCGCGGCTGATGTAGAGCCCCAGTCCCAGTCCGCCGTAGGAGGTGATGGAGACGTTGCGGGCGCGGAAGTAGCGCTCGAAGAGCTGCTCCTGCTGATCCTTCGGGATGCCAATGCCCTCGTCCGACACGGTCAGCAGCGCGAAGTCCCCGCGCACCTCCAACGCCACGCGCACGGTGCTGGTGCCGGGGCTGTACTTGAGGGCGTTCTCCAGCAGATTGGCGATGACCTGCTCGAGCCGGAACGTGTCACCCCGGATGCGCACCGGCTCTTCCGGGTGTGAGTAGTCGACGCGGTGCTGGCCGCGCTCGGCGTCCATGGTGACCAGGGCCCGCTCCACGATCATGTCCATGCGCGTGGGCTCGAAATGCAACGCGAGCCGGCCCGCCTCGATGCGCGAGGCATCCAGCAAGTCATTGATGAGAGCGGTGAGCCGCATGAGGTGCTGGCGCGCGTGGCGCAGCAGGGCGGGGTCCACCGGCTCCTGCCGCTCCAGCCGGCGCTCCAGGCCCGCCAGCCGCAGCGACAGGGGGGTGAGGGGCGTCTTGAGCTCGTGCGAGGCGATGGTGAGGAAGTCGTCGCGCACGCGGATGGCCTCCTGGGCCTCGCGCAGCAGGCGGGTGCGCTCGCTCTCCGCGTGGCGCTGCTCGGTGATGTCCTCGACGATGCCCACGCCGCCCTCCACCTCGCCATGCTCCCCGATGCACGGGGCCAGGTGGACGCGCACGGGTGTCACCTTGTCCGTGGGGGTGGAGTGGTAGTCCCCCTCGTAATAGGCATGGCGCCCGTCGAGCACGTCGCGCACGCAGTCCGCCAGGGACTTGTCCGGGAGCGACAGCAGGCGCAGCCCGATGATGCGGGGCCGGGCCGCGCCGATGATGCGCGCGAGATAGTCATTGCACGCCAGGAGGGTGGAGGTCGCGTCGAAGTGGAACAGGCCCAGGGGGGCGTTGTCGAAGACGAGCTGGTGGGCACGCTCCCCGGACGTGACCTCGGCGGGGCGCCGCACGAGCACGCTGATATATTCCTCGCGCTCCTGGCCGGAGCACCCGACCGTCACGTCGACCTCCTGCCGCGACCCGTCGCCGCGCAGGAGGACGGTCCGCACGGCCTGCCCGCTCCGGTTCCTGGCGAGCAGGGAACGAAGGAAGGAGCGCTCGCCGGACGTCTCCGGGTGCGCGGAGAGCAGGCGCGAGAAGGGCTGCCCCACGAGCTGCCCCGTGCTCCAACCCAGCAGGCGTTCGGCGGCGGGATTCAGGTAGCGCACGCGCTCGCCCGCGTCGCAGGCCACGAGCGGTTCTGTCAGCGCATCCATCCATCGCCGTGCGTCATCTCCAGACATGCCTCCTCCCGAAAGAGCGTCCCCCTTTGATGGGTAGGGTGGCGATGGCCCGTCTGTGCCGTGAGCCCTCCCAGGCGAATCCACGGCGCATCGTGACCCCGCCCGGGCGGCGAGCGAGCGGACGTGGGAGGGGACTTCACGGCGCGGGGGGAGTGGACGCCTCGGCCCGTGCGGTCGGGGACTCCAGCAGGAAGCGCGCGATGAGGGGCATGTGGTCCGACAGCCCATGGAAGCGGCTGCGCGTGTCGCCAAAGGCGTGCGTGCTGTCGGTGTCGAGCCACCGCACGTGCTCGCCGGAGAAGATGTGGTCCAGGTGCATGCGCATGTGCATGAAGCCCGCGGTGGGGAAGCCCCGGGAGACGCGCGGATCGATCTGCCCCACCGCCGCCTGGGCACTGGTGAAGCGCGCCTCGTCACAGAAGAACTGGTAGACGGGCGAGGCCGGGGGCGAGTTGAAGTCCCCGCAAACGACGAAGGGCTCGCCCCGTGAGTGGCGCTGCACGAGCGCGGCGAGGGCACGTGCCTCGTGGAGCTGGTTGATGCCGTTGCCCATCTTGTCCCGGGTGGCCCAGAAGGCGCGGGCGAAGGGCGTGGGCAGGCTCAGGTGGGTGTTGAAGACATGCAGGGGCAGCCCATCCTCCTGGCGCACCAGGCGCATGTGGGCGCAGATGCGGCTCTGCTTGCGCTCGCGCAGCATCTGCACGTGGTGGTGGGTGATGGGGTGGGGCGCGTCCACGTTGTGGGTGTCCACCGCGAGCCGCCGGGTGTTGACGAGGATGGCCAGGCCCGTGGTGTAGAGCGAGAAGTCGCGCACGCCGTAGCGGTGGGCGCGGAAGTAGAAGGCCTCGTAGGGCATGGGGCGGTTGAGGAGGGCGAAGGTCTCCTCCATGCGGCCCATGAAGGCCTCGAGCTGGGTCTCGTCGGGGCGGGCGGGGCGGTGGGCGACGCTGCTGCGGAACGACTGTGTCTCCACCTCCTGCAGGCAGATGATGTCGGGCAGGGGCTCCAACGTGGCCAGTGCGGCGGCCACCCGCCGCTTGGGCCCCAGCGTGCTGGCGAGACCCCGCAAGGCGTGCCCGAAGTAGCGCACGTTGTAGCTGACGATGCGGAGACTATCGGTCATGCTCATCACCCACGCCGCGTGGAAGAAGGACGCCCGAAGGAAGGTAGGACCTGGCCCGGCCTGGGGGGAGGGGCCTGGGGGCAGGCATCCAAGGGGGCGGCGGGTGAGCCGCCGGAGGCGGGGTGGACCCGTCCACCAGGCGGGCGGGCGGGGCGAGGGGGTGTTAAAGGAGTCGGCACGCCATGACGCCTCCTCCTTCCCGCTTCCACGGAACCGATACCTACCTCTCCAGCGAGGGCCTCCAGGCCGCCGTCAACTGCGCGCTGACGCTCCAGCGTCCGTTGCTGGTGCGCGGCGAGCCGGGCACGGGAAAAACCCTCCTGGCCGAGGCCGTGGCCCAGAGCCTGGGCCTGCGCCTGCTCACCTGGCACGTGAAGAGCACCACGCGCGCCCAGGACGGGCTCTACGTCTACGACACCGTGCAGCGCCTGTATGACTCGCGCTTTGGCGACGGGGACGTGCGCGACATCCGCCGCTACATCCGCCTGGGGCCGCTGGGCGAGGCGTTCGCCTCGAAGGAGCGCGTGGTGCTGCTCCTGGACGAGGTGGACAAGGCCGACGTGGAGTTCCCCAACGATCTGCTCCACGAGCTGGACCGGATGCGCTTCCGCGTCACGGAGACGAACGAGGACGTGGTGGCCACGCACCGTCCGGTGGTCATCATCACCAGCAACAACGAGAAGGAGCTGCCGGATGCCTTCCTGCGCCGGTGCGTCTTCCACTTCATCGACTTCCCGGACCAGGAGCTGATGCGGCGCATCGTCGAGGTGCACCACCCGAACCTGGACGCGTCGCTCACGGAGCAGTCGCTCAAGGTGTTCTACGAGCTGCGCAACTTCACGCGGCTGCGCAAGCGCCCGTCCACGAGCGAACTGGTCGATTGGATCGCCGTGCTCAAGGCCAACGGTGTCACCCAGGTGAAGCTGGACGAGCAGTTGCCCTTCCTGGGGGCGCTGATCAAACGTGAGCAGGACCTGATGGCGGTGGCGGACGCGTTCGGACGCGGCCGGCGGACCAAGGCCTGAGCGGAGCGACCATGTTCCTGCCCTTCCTCTACGAATTGCGGCGGCGCGGGGTGCCGGTGGGCGCGCACGAGGCGATCTCCCTGGCGGGGGCGCTGAAGGCGGGGCTGCATGACAGCTCGCTGGATGGCTTCTACCACGTGGCGCGCGCGCTGCTGGTGCACGCGGAGACGCACCTGGATGCCTTTGATCAGGCCTTCCTGGCGCACTTCAAGGGAGTGGAGGTGGCGGGGCAGCAGCTCACCGAGGAGCTGCTCGAGTGGCTCAAGGAAGCGCGGGAGCGGCACGAGCTGACGCCGGAGGAGCGGGCGCTGCTGGAGCACTTCGACGCGGAGGAACTGGAGAAGCTCTTCCAGCAGCGGTTGGAGGAGCAGCGCGAGCGGCACGACGGTGGGACGAAGTGGATTGGGACGGGGGGGGCGTCGCCCTTCGGGCACTCGGGGCAGCCGCGCGAGGGCTTCCGGGTGGGAGGCCCCGCGGCCAGTGGCAGCAAGCAGGCGATGCGGCTGGCGGGGGCGCGCGCGTACCAGGGCTACCGGGGCGACGTGGTGCTGGACACGCGGCAGATGGCGGTGGCGCTGCGCAAGCTCCGGGCCTTCACGCGCGAGGGGGCGCCGGACGAGCTGGACGTGGAGGGCTCCATCGCGGCGACGGCGAAGAACGCGGGCGAGCTGGAGGTGGTGACGCGTCCGCCGCGCAAGCCCAACACGCGCGTGGTGTTGATGATGGACGTGGGCGGCTCGATGGACCCATATGCCCACCTGGTGAGTCGGCTCTTCTCCGTGGCGAAGCAGGCCACGCACTTCAAGGAGCTGCGCACCTACTACTTCCACAACTGCGTGTATGGCCGCGTGTTCGAGAACGCGACGCTGACGGGGGGCATCAGCGTGCCGGACCTCATGGGACAGGTGGGGCGGCACTACAAGCTGGTGATGGTGGGGGACGCGCTGATGGCGCCCTACGAGCTGACCCTGCGCACGGACGTGTATGGCCGCTATGCGCTGGAGGGGGGCAAGGAAGGGCTGGTGTGGCTGATGGAGCTGGCGAGGCACTTCGAGCGCAGTGCCTGGCTCAACCCCGAGCCCATCCAGACGTGGAGGGGCAACACCATTGCCGCCGTGCGGAACGTGTTCGACATGTTCCCCCTGACGCTTGACGGGCTGGGTGAGGCGGTGGGGCACCTGACCAAGGGGAAGATGGTGCGCGGCCGGAAGTAGGGGCCTGGAGACGTCGCTGGGTTCAAGCTTCCTCGTCGGGCAGGAGCGTGCGCAGCAGCTCGTCGTCAGGATTGAGCGGGCGCCAGCCGGGCGGTGGCGGCGTGGCGCGGAGCGTTGCCCTGGCCCGTGCGACGCGCTCCTCATGGGTTTCAGGGGTGTAGGCAGACCACGAGCCAAGTGCCTCGGCGACCTTGAAACGGTTGGCGTCGTCCATCACGGCCGGCCAGCCGTCGGGGACGCTCTGGGACAAGAGGCGCACGAGTACATCACGCACGAAGCGCGTGACTTGCTTGCGCTGCTCTGCCTCGGCGAGGAGCCCGCTCAACACCTGCACCCCGGCGACGTCCTCCTCGCCCAGCTCCTCGGCGAGCACATGCAAAGGCACGGCGGGACGCGCCTCCGCGAAGGCCGTGAGCGAGTCGAAACCACGCTCACGAACCCGCTCGCACAGGCGCACCTTCCAGGGGCCTTGCCAGGCACTCCCCTCTGTCATGCTCCTCTCCCGGGGACGAAGTTCATCGGGATTTTAGGAGGATGGTGCGCGGCCGGAAGTAGGGGCCGCGCGACGCCGCCCTCTCGAGTCACCCCGTCACTGCAGCACGAACGTGTTCGACTCGCCCTTGTGGCCGGCGATGTCGGTGACGAGGATGACCACGTCCGACTGGATGGAGTTGACCACGACCTGCTGCGTGAGCACTCCGTCCACGAAGGGCTCGCTCACGCGCGGGCCGATGGTGCCGCCGGCCCCTGTCTCCAGGCGCACGTTGCCGCGGAACGCCGCCGCGTTGGCGCCGGTCGCGCGCACCGTCAGCGTGAAGGGCTCCAGGCGCTTCTGCGGGCCGATGGGGTCGATGCTGTAGCCCTCCGGCCACTCCCCCTCGACGACGGTGAGGCCGCCCGGGCGCTCGGTGGTACGGCCGTCCCCGAGAGTCACCTTCACGTCGTAGCTGCCGGGCGGGAGCATCGACGGAACGCGGGTGGAGATGACGCCCTCGGGCGAGATGGCGAGCGTGGGCACCTCGAGCGCTCCGATGCGCACCGACACCTGGGTGTCCACCTTGACGGTCCCCTTGTCGTAGTCGACCGTCGCGGGCAGGACCAACTCGGTGTCGAGGGCGAGCGCCGTGGCCTCGCTCGCACGCATCTCCGATGGCGAGACCGAGCGGATGACCGGCTCGGGCCAGTCCCGGCAAGCCAGGGGCAAGACCAGCGCGGCGATGGAGACGAGCTTCCTCATGGCAGCTGATACCTCACACCGAGGAGCCCCTGCACACCCGTCGAGCGCCCGATGACAAAGGGGATGTACGCCTCGCCGAACCCCACTCGCGCGTCGAGGAACGGCTCGATCGCCCCCAGTGGGAAGCGCAACTGGGCCCCCGCGAGCAACTCCCAGCCGATCGCCGAGCGCACGGAACTCGCGGAGAAGTCGCTGGAGAGGTGGTGCAGCGCCAGGAGTGGCCCCACGCCGACGCGTACGTCCACGCCGAGGTGTGCCATCCGCACGAGGTTCATCCGCCCGACCGCGAGGAGTGGGAGGGAGTGCAGGGCGGAGACCGCCACTCCGGTGCCGGGGATGTCCTCGCGGAAGCGCGCCAGCCGCCAGCCGAGCTCCACGTCGATGGAGAAGCGACCCCAGCCGGGCGGCGTCAGGGTCAGCTGCGCCGAGCCCTGGGGGCCTCGGTTGAAGCCACCGCCGTAGAACCCACCACCCGCGAGCGCGAGGGCGTATCGCGTCTGCTCCGCGGACTGCGTTGCGGCCGGTCGGGTCCCGGTGCGCGAAGGCGCTGTCGGCGAGGGCTTGGGGCTCGTCTCCCGCGCAGGCGCCTTCGGCTTCTTGGGGGAGGTTCCGCGGGAGGACCCCTCTGGAGCAGCCACGGCCGCGGTAGAGCTGAGCAGGAAGAGGAGCGCGAGCCAACGCATGGAGAAGGGGGTCCGCGGGGGTCGGCGCCGCAGACGCGGGAGAAGAGAACCCAGTCGGCGGCGGTTGTCGAGCCCCTTCGTGCCCGTCACCCGAGAGGTATTCACCCAGGTGGTGGGGCTGCTGGTGCACCACGGGCTGGGTGAGGTGGTGGGGCACCTGACCAAGGGGCGCATGGTGCGCGGCCGGAAGTAGGGCCCAGCAACGCCGCCCTCTCACAGGGGGAGGTCTAGACTTCCTCGTCAGGCAGGAGCGTGCGCAGCAACTCGTCGTCAGGGCTGAGCGGGCGCCAACCGGGCGGTGGTGGCGTGGCGCGGAGCGCTGCCCTGGCCTGCATGACCCGTTCCTTGTGGGTTTCAGGCGTGAAGCTGGTCCACATGGCGAAGGACTGGGCCACCGTGAAACGGGATGATTCGTCCAGTATGGCGGGCCAACCCTCTGGGAGGTTTTGCGACAAAATTCGCACGAGTACATCACGCACGAAACGCGTGACTTGCTTGCGCTGCTCCGCTTCGGCCAGTAACCCGCCCATCACCTGAACTCCGGCGACGTCCTCTTCGCCCAGTTCCTCGGCGAGTGCATGCAACGGCACGGCGGGACGCGCATCCGCGAAGGCTGTGAGCGAGTCGAAACCACGCTCTCGAATCCGCTCATACAGGCGGACCCTCCAGTTACCTTGCCAGGCGCTCCCCTTTGTCATGGTCCTCTCCCGGGGACAAGGTTCATAGGGATTCTATGGCTTTCCACCGAGCTATGCTGCCGCGAGATTCGATAATCGTTTGAGACTGGAGTGTTGCGCGCATTCAATACACAGAGAGGGTGAACCGGATACACGCGAGCTGTGGTGCCAGCGTTGAAGTCAAAAGAGACATGCGGTTTAGCTCAATCGAGGAATCGCCGCCACCAGCGGCGTGCAGTGTCAGGAGGACAATCCCGCCAGGACAGGTAATGGGGGAAGGGGAGGAGCCAGGGCTCAAGCACACGTGCCAGTTCGCGCCAGGCCGGTAACGTGTTGCCTTGGCTCACGTCTCCCGCTTCGGGCTCCGGGCTCAGTACCACCAAAGCTCGTTCTTCCTCCAGGGCTGTCACCGTGGTGGTCGGCGCGTGCAGCCGGGAGCGGAGCGCCTCGGCTCCGCCCACCTGCACCAACACTTCTGGGCCCAGGAAATTGAGCCAGTGCACCCCGTCCACTCGTGCGCCCAGCGCTCGCTGCCCGTGGGTCACGTCCAGGCCCGGGTAGCGCAGTGCCTCCTCGTGAATGTCCTTCATGACGGGCCCCCACACGCTGGACGAATAGAACGCCAGCCCCGCGTGCCCCGATGCATAGGGCAGCAGCGCGGCCAGTTGCTCAATCTCCGCTCGCATTTTCCCGGAGCCCCGTGCCTCCATGTACTCGGTGGGCCACGAGAAACTCACCAGACTGACTTCGTCCGCCTGTGGAGTGCGCCATGGTAGCCGCCCCCAATAGAAGAAACCGTAGCCACTCAGGCCCCCCTCTCCACCCGAGAGTTCCACGGATCGATCGAACTGCTTCTTCACTCGCCGAAGCACGTACCGTTCATCATCGCGGACATCATCCAGGAACCGCTCACCCCGGGGCGGGGACAACTCGGAGCGGATGAAATCCCAGCCCTGCGCATCGAGCGGAAATAGATCGTCTTCGCCTTCCACGTCGCACCACTCGGACAGAATCTCCGGCCCCTGCCCCACGCTACTCAAGTACATGTCGAGCGCACGGTTCACGCCTGCGGAGAGGTCCACGTGATCAAAAGGCAAATGCAGCACGAGCCGGACCACGTCCCGCTGGACGAGCACTTCACCACCGGGCGTTGCGGCGTAATGGCGGATACGGGGAAGGCGATGGCTCATCGGCTGATTCCCAACTGAGGAGTGATGAGGGCACGGGATGGATGTTGCGTCAGCGGTTCATGATTGTCCCAGATGCTCCATCCGAACGTCGAGTTCCTTGTAGCCGCCGGCCCCCCCGCGCTCCCCCCGTGTCAACTCACGGTCGGGGCACTCGCCCGACATCCCGATCCCGAGCGCCACGTTCCAGTCGTCCCTGGCGGGGCATGGTCGTCACGTCGCCACATGCGCAGGTGCTCTTGGACTCGGGTGCTCGTCCGGTGACCTGGAGGACAACGCCGCATTTCGGACATGACGGGCTCCGCATGGGCATTTTGTCTCCATGTCCCCTTCGCCGCGGAAGTGCCGGAGCCTGCTCCGGGCGGAGCAAGGTGCGCCGCGCTCCGTTGATGCTCGGGAGGCCACTTCACCTGTTGTCGGGCCCGTGGAGCCCCATCACTGGGTCTTCTCGATGTTCCGTGGGAAACTTGCGTTGCCCGCCACCCGGGATTTCGCTAGGAAAAACATTGCTTCCCCCCCAGGCTTTCCTCTCCGACTCTCGGAGCGTCCGACGCGGGCCATGGTCGCCGCGGGGAATCGTCCAGCGAGGAGCGTCCTCCCATGAACACCGCCGTGACCTCGTCTCCCCCCGCCTCCGTCAGGGAGGCGCCAGGCGGGTTGCCGCTGCTTGGCCATGCTCTCCGGCTGGTTCGCTCCCCTCTCGATTATCTGCAGTCGTTGAGTGGACTCGGTGACATTGTCCAGCTCCGGGTCGGGCCCTCTCCCTTGTATGTGGTTACTTCTCCTGAGTGCATCCATCAGGTGCTGGTCACCCAGGCCGAGAGTTTCGAGAGGGGGCGCATCTTCGACAAGGCGACAGTCGCCATCGGCAAGGGGCTCATTGTCTCCAACGGAGCTTTTCACCGGCGGCAACGAAAACTCCTACAGCCGGGGTTCCACCGGCCGCGCATCCACGGCTACATGGAGACGATCCACCGGCAAGTGGGCGCGCAGATTGCCGGATGGTCGCCGGGTGCCCACCTCTCGTTGCGTGAGGAGATGCATCGTCTGACGCTCAATTCGGTCACCCGGACGTTGTTCGGCGCGAACACCGAGGAGCGCATCACCGCCGAGATCGGCGACTACATCGACGCCGCCAACTCATGGGTGGGGCTCCACACCCTGCTGTCTGGCCGTTTCTTCGAGCGGCTGCCAATGCCAATCAACCGGGCCTTCGTGCGCAAGAAGGCCCGGTTCAATGAGATCCTCGATGAGTTCATCGAATCGCGGCGCGCGGATGGCCGTGACCAGGGAGATCTGCTGTCCGCGTTGTTGGCGTCACAGGATGACGAGACCGGCCAGGGGATGAGCGATGAACAGCTCCGGATGGAGATCTCCGGTCTGTTCGTTGCCGGGTCCGAGACCACGGCGACCGCGTTGACCTGGCTCTTCTACGAAGTGGGACGCCACCCCGAGGTGGAAGCGCGGCTCCATGCCGAGGTGGACGCCGTGCTGGGTGGCAGGGCCATCACCCCGGACGACCTGCCCCGGTTGCAGTACCTCCAGAACGTGATCTCCGAGACGCTGCGCCGGCACTCGCCCATCTGGGTGTTCACGAGGCGTACCACCCGTGCCCTGGAACTGGCGGGCACCCACCTGCCGGCCGGGGCCGAGGTCATCATCAGCCCGATGATGGTCCACCGCAACCCACATCTCTACTCCGAGCCGTTGCGGTTCGACCCCGACCGGTGGTTGCCGGAACGGATGCAGGAGATTCCGCGTCACGCCTTCATTCCCTTCGGGGACGGGAAACACAAGTGCATCGGTGACTACTTCGCCCGCACCGAGATGGTGATCGCCGTCGCCACCATCGCCGCCCGGTGGCGGCTCGTCCCGGTGCCCGGCCACCGCGTTCGGGAGGTTCCCCGCGCGGTCTTGCGACCCAACCAGGTCCTGATGACCGCCGTTCCCCGTTCCTCCACACCTGTTTCCTAGGAGCGCCGTTGCAGATGGACACCCAGCGTGCCGCGATCGAGTTCCGGTTTCCGTTCCCTCGTGACCTCAGTCCCGACATCGAACAGGCCCAACGTCACAGCGTCGAATGGGCCCGCCAGATGGGATTGGCCACCACAGACTTCGCGCTCGGGCAACTGGAGGCGTGGAATTGGGGTCGTCTCACCGGGCACTGTCTACCCACCGGGCGCGGTGACATCCTGGACCTGGCCACGGAGTGGATCACCTGGGGATTCCTCTATGACGACCAGTTCGCCGGCCCTCTCGGGAACCAGCCGGAGCGGGTGGCCCGAATCACCGAGAACATGATTGGCGTTCTCTACTCCACGTCCGGGACTCCGGGGGAGAACGCGGCCGCGCGAGGCATCGCGGACATCCTCCAGCGGCTCACCCCGAAGATGTCCGCGACCTGGATGGCCCGGTTCCGCGATCACTTGAAATGGTACCTCATCGGGGTGCTGCGGATGACCACCTTCCGCAACCGCCTCGGCGAGATCGACACCCGGACCGCGTTCGAGCTCCGTCGCCTCGATATTGGCATGAACGCCATGATTGACTTCATCGAGGTCGCGGAGGGCTTCGAGGTGCCCGCGTCTGTCATTGGAGCCAGCCAGCTCCAGGCGCTGCGCCAATGCGTGGTCGACATCGTGCTGCTACAGAACGACGTCTTCTCCCTGCCCAAGGACCGGCACCAGCAAGAGGTCAACGTGGTCCTCGCCATGGAACGCGCGGAGAAGCTCACCACCGCCCAGGCACTGGAACGCACCGCGGCCCTGGTCGACGAGACGGTCCAGCGGTTCCTCACCGTCAAGGCTGGGATGCCCGTCCTCTACGACACCCTCGGTCTTGGCGCTACCGACCGTGCCCGTCTGGACCGGTACATCCACTGTCTCGAGCTCATGGCTCACGGCTCCGTCTATTCACATGCCGAGTGCGTCCGTTATTCCACCAGGCCCGAACACACCCGACCCATCGCGGGCCGGGGCTTCATCCAGGATCTGCACCTGGACGCGGGCATCGAGCTGGCGCACGAACTCACCCGAACGAACCGGGGGTGAGCCCCTGGCCCGGGGCACTGCACGCCTAGTAACGGCGGAACGGATCGCCGTGGGCGCTGTAGTCGAAGTACCAGGTGTTCCAGTTGTCGATCAGCACGTATTGCTGGACCTGATCCCAGCTCAGCGGGATGAGGGGTTTGCTCAAAATCACCATGTCCTTCTTGCTGATGGACGAGAGGTAGTAGAGATCGGTCCGCGACTCATTGATGACACGGGTGCGCTGGTACTTGAAGCTGGAGGCGCAGCTCTTGCCCGCCTTCGTGGCGCAGTGGGCGTACACCAGCGCGACCTGATAGATATAGAAGGTCGCGGGCCCCTGCAGCGTCGCGGTCCAGCTCTGGATCGTCTGCTGGGACCAGGACGACGACTTCGAGAACCCGGTCTCGATGCTGGAGCTGGTATTGACGATGTCGATGTTGGCGCCCACCGAGTAGCTCGCGTTGACCTCCTTCGTGAAGGTCTCCGTGAGGCCCACGGTCTGGGTCGTGGCGTAGTGGTGGGTGGCGCCGCTCGGATAGGTATACGTGTTCACGTACTTCAGGTAGGCGAAGATCGGCCGCGTGTAGGTGCCCCAGCTCTGGGTCTTGATGTAGATGTCGCCATAGACGGTCTCGCCATCCACCCAGCATCCCGGCGGCGGATCCTGGTTCTCGAGGCACGAGTCGATGCCGACGTCACCGCCCACGGCCCAGGGATAGCTCGTCGAGTTGAGCTGGCCCGTGACGATGTTCGGCGCGGTGACCGCCGATTTCTGATGCCGGAGGAAGTCGCTCACATTCCTCAGCTCCAGAAAGCCGGAGTCTTGCTGGGTCACGCTCACGGGTTTTTCGTGGCTCATGGTGGAACCCCCCACTCGGGCCCATGTCTTCATCGGCCCGATTCCCTCCCTCCGGATCATCCCGGCAAGCTCCCCGAGCTGTCGAGTGGGCCAGGGGGTGGATCGCCATGAACCCTCAAAAGAAGACAATCCATCCCGGTGTGCTTCAATGTACGGTGTTCGGAGGTATGGAATTGGACTCGAGGACGGGGAGAACGCGCGTGGACGTCGTCTGGACGGAGGAGGTGTGAGTCCGGATGCGCCCTCGGCGCCGGGGTTGCTCGCGGTGGATCTCGGGCTGCGTTCGGGATTGGCCCTCTATGGCCAGGACGGACGGTTGCGCTGGTACCGCTCGCAGAACTTTGGCTCCCCGTCGCGGCTCAAGCGCGCGGTGCCCGCGGTGTTGCACTCGGCCGGGCCGCTCGCGTGGTTGGTGCTGGAGGGTGGGGGGCCCATCGCCGAGGTGTGGGAGCGCGAGGCCCTCCGGCGGGCGCTTCCGGTGCTGCGCGTGTCCGCCCAGGACTGGCGGGCGCGGCTGCTGTACGCCCGCGAGCAGCGCAGCGGAGGTGTCGCCAAGGACGCCGCCGGAGTGCTCGCGCGCCGGGTGATTGACTGGTCCGATGCGCCCCGGCCCACCTCGCTGCGGCACGACGCCGCCGAGGCCGTGTTGCTCGGGCTCTGGGGCGCGCTGGAGGTGGGGTGGTTGGCGCAGGTGCCGCCCGAGGTTCGCAGGTAGGGCGGGGCCGCGGTGCTCACTTCGACGTCTTGGTCGTCCGGGTGAAGGGTTGCACGGTACGTCCCTCCGCGGAGTCCTGGAGGAGGGTGGCGAGCCGCTTGAGCCGCGTCTCTTCCTTCTTGGCGCTCGTGATCCAGTGGAGGGCCGATCGCTGGTACCAGGGCGCCTGCGCCTGGAAGAAGCTCCAGGCCTTCTTGTTCGCCTTCAATTGCTTGTCATAGGCCTCGGGCAGCGCGATGTCTTCCTGCTCGTGGGAATAGATTCCCGAGCGCTCCGCCGACCGGGCCTCGAAGGCTCGCAGGCCCGCGGGACGCATCAATTCCTGCTCGATGAGTTCCTGGACGCGTTGGATGTTGACGCTGCTCCAGATGCTGCGTGGCTTCCGGGGAGTGAAGCGGATGGTGTAGCTGTGCTCGTCGTGCCGCTTGCGCACCCCGTCTATCCAGCCAAAACACAGCGCCTGATCCACCGACTCGGGCCACGTGATGCTGGGGCGGCCCGAATCCCTCTTGTAGAACCCAACCAGCAACTCCGGCTGCTGGTCATGGTGCTTCTCGAGCCAGGCACGCCAGTCGGCGGGAGTCGCGAAGAAGGTCGGTTTCGACGGGGGCTTCGAGGGCGGCTTCATGGTGCCGGGGAGTATACGGACCGCGCCGGCTGGGGCAGCATGCTCCGCCCATGCGCTCATTCCTCCTCTTCCCGATCCTCCTGCTCGGCACCTCCGTCTCGGCCGCCGAGCCTGCCTCCACCCTCCGCTTCGCCTGGCCCAAGGGGTTGAAGGCCCGGGTGGAGGTCCACATCCAGGGCGAGCGGGAAGCGGGAGACCGCACGCAGCGCCACGATGCCCGGGCCACCTTCACCCTCTCCACCCAGCTTCAAGGCGAGGAGTTGCAGGTGAAGCGGGAGGACTTCTCCGGGTGGAAGGGGACTCTGCCCGCGAGAATGGGGTCTCCCACGGATCGGCTGGTGGATCGCATCCCGCTGGTGCGCGTCTCGCGCCAGGGCGAGTTCCTGGGCATCGAGGGGGCGGCGAAGGCGCGCGAGGCCTTCGCCAGCGAGGTGAAGCTGGAGTCTCTCGACACGGCCAACCGCCGCGTCTTCGGCATGGTGACGACGGACGAGGCGCTGCGCGCGGTCGCGCTCGACTTCTGGAACATGAGCGCCGGCGCCTGGCCGCGGCTGAATCTCGGTCCGGGCAAGTCGCGGGAGCTGCGCAGCCCGACCGCCGTTCCCCAGCTCGGAGGTGGGAAGCTGGACCTGGTCACCACCTTCCGCTGGGTGGGCCCGGCGGCGTGCACCCCCGACGAGAAGGAGCCGCGCTGTGTGGAGCTGGTGCTCAAGTCCAATCCGGATTCCGAGCAGGCGAAGAAGCTTCTGCAGCAGGCGTTGACCGCTCAGTCCGGCAATGGCCCCGTCACCGAGTCCTTCGAGTCGACCCAGGAACTGCGCGCGGTGGTGGAGCCGGCCACCCTCGTTCCCCACCGGCTGACGCTGCGGCGCTCCAGTCAGATGCGCTTGCGCTCACCGCAGGGCAAGAGCGAGTCGGGACGCGAGCAGACCGAGCGCGCCTACGTCTTCCACTACACCTCGCCCGCCGCCCCCTGACGCCGCGGCTCGCTACTTCGCGCCGCTCAACCAGGAGCCCCAGCGCACGAGCCGGGAGCCGCCCTCGAACTCGCGCTTGCCGCCCTTCTCCACGCGCTCGGTGCTCTCGGCGAGCGGCTGGAAGCGCGCCTCGCGCGCCAGCCCCGCCAGCGTGGGGGACCACGGGTCGGCCGCGTACGTCTCCGAGAGGACGCGCTGGGTGCTCCCGTCGTTCTCCGTGCGCTGCGCCGTGAGCGCGGGCACCGCGTGGCCCTCGGCCTCGAAGGTGCCGCGCGTACCGGCGGCCGCGGTGGCGGGGGGCCATGGCACGGCCACCGCTTCCCACACCAGTCCCGTCAACACCTCCTCGAGGGGCTCGGGCTCGGCCTCGGCGAAGTTCGTGCACGGCGCGGCCTGGGTGTCCAGCGGGGCCTCGGTGCGCAGGAGATAGCCGCGCTCGGCGCCGAAGCACACGCGCGTCAGGGTGGGCGTGGGGCCTTGCTCCAGGCGCCGGTCATAATAGGTGCCGGAGCCCAGGGGACGCTCCAGCGCGGGCGCGGCGGGGCTGGCCGTGGACGAGCCCTCGCGGAAGTCGCGCAGCGTCCACTCGCTGCCGCCCGGGACGTGGAAGCCCGCGGTCTCCGTGCGCGCGCTGAGCAGCCCCCGGGTGAGGTAGAGCGGTCCGGGCTCGGTGGCGTACACGCGCGAGACGAGCGGGCCATCCACCGGGCGCGAGTCCTTCTCGAAGCGCTGGGCGTCCCAGGCTCGGCCGGCGACGGTGGGGCGCTCGGCGGCGGGCTTGCCCAGGGGGGGCACTTCAATCGGGCGCGTCACGTCCGAGCGCACCGGCAGCAGTTGCGGCCAGGCGAGCCATACCGGGGCGAGGGGCTTGCCGGCCTCGTCCGTGAAGGACACGTCCACCCACACCCAGGGCTGCTGCACGGCCACCACCTCGAGCGTCACCAGGCCACGCAGCGAGCGGGCCGTGCCACCCGGGGCCGCGCCCTGCCAGGCCGAGAAGGTGTAGGTGACGGCATCCCCCACCCGAGCGCGCTGCCACGGGGACGTCGCCGAGGGGATGGGGGGCTCTGGAGGGGTGGGGGCGAGGCCACCGGACTTCATGCCCTGGCATCCTGCGAGCAGGACGAGCGCCATGCCCAGGGGCACGGAGGAGCGGAAAGGGAAACGCATTCGCATGGGGGACTTGATACACCGGGGGTGAAGCCCCTCCCATCTTTCGCTGGAGCCGCGTGCATGTCCCCGTCGTTGCCCGTCCGCCGCGTCGTTCTCTACAAGCATGGCGTTGGCTACTTCGAGCGCCGGGGCACGGTGGAGGGCCGAGAGACGCTCCACCTGGACTTCAAGGCGCGGGACATGAACGACGTCCTCAAGTCCATGACGGTGTTGGACCTGTCGGGCGGCTCCGTGTCGGCGGTGAGCTACGACTCCACCCAGCCCCTGGAGCAGCGGCTCCAGGACATCACCCTGCGCATTCCCGAGTCGGGCAGCCTCACCTCGCTGCTCGGGCAGGTGAAGGGCGCGCGGGTGCGGGCGCGCGTGGGCACGGAGCAGCTCGTGGAGGGCGTCATCGTGGGGCTCGACTCCATGTCCGTGGCCGAGGGCGACACGGTGGTGGAGCGGCCCTACCTGACGCTGCTGGTGGGCGCGGCGCTGCGCGGCTTCGATCTGCTGGAGGTGGCGGAGCTCACCTTCCTGGATGACGCCGTGCGCGCGGACCTGGAGTTCTACCTGGCCACGATGCTCTCCTCGTACAAGAAGGACAGCAAGCGCGTGTCGGTGCTCACCGCGGGCGAGGGCAAGCGCGAGCTGTTCGTGTCCTACGTGCTGGAAGCGCCGGTGTGGAAGACGAGCTATCGCATCCTCCTGGAGGAGGGAAAGCCGCCGGTGCTCCAGGGCTGGGCGGTGGTGGACAACACCGGGGACGAGGACTGGGAGCAGGTGGAGCTGACGCTCATGGCCGGGCTGCCGGTGTCCTTCGTGCACGACCTGTACAACCCGCGCTACCTGCGGCGGCCCGTGGTGGAGGTGCGCACCGAGGCGGCCGTCGCGCCCGTCATTCCCGAGGAGGGCTTTGGCGCGGTGCGGGAGATGGCCGCCGAGCCGGAAGCGGCGGTGGCGCCCATGGCCGCGTCCGCCCCCGCCCTCGCGCCCGCCCCCATGATGCGGGCCATGTCGAGCGGGGGGATGGCCCGGCGCGAGGCCCAGGAGCGCAGCGCGGCGGTGCAGACGGTGACGAAGGAGGTGGGCGAGCTCTTCGAGTACCGCGTGCAGCATCCGGTGACGGTGCGCCGCAACCAGAGCGCGCTGGTGCCCATCCTCCACCGGCCCTTCGAGGGACGGCGGGTGCTGCTCTACAACCGCGCCACGCGCGAGAAGAACCCCCTGGCGTGCCTCGAGCTGCGCAACACCACGGGGCTCACCCTGGAGGGGGGCCCGGTGACGGTGACGGAGGGGGACACGTACGTGGGCGAGGCGATGCTGGACACGATGAAGCCGGAGGACCGGCGCCTGGTGCCCTACGCGGTGGAGCTCGGGTTCGTGGTGTCGGTGGAGGATCGCTCCGAGGAGGGGCCGGTGCGCCGGGCCATGGTGAGCCATGGCGTGCTGACGGTGGAGTTCATGATGATGCGGCGCACCCACTACCATCTGCGCAACAAGGCGAAGCGCGCGCAGATCCTCTTCCTGGAACACCCGCGCACGGAGGGCTGGCGGTTGGATCAGGTGGGCGCGCCCGACGAGACGACGGACCACTACTGGCGCTTCACGCGGGGGCTGGCCGCGGGGGGCTCGGAGACGTTCACCGTGACGGAGTCCTCGGGCCGCCAGCGCACCTACCTGCTCGCCAACACGGGTCTGGACGAGGTGAGCTTCTTCTTGAGCTCGGGCTTCATCGACGAGCGCGTGGCCCGGAGCCTGCGGGAGATCATCTCCCTGCGTGAGCGCGTGGCGCGGCGCTCCGAGGAGGTGCGCCAGCGCACGGAGGAGCGCGCGCAGCTCTTCAAGGATCAGGAGCGCATCCGGGCCAACATCGAATCCCTCAAGAGCGGCACGCCGCAGCGCGAGCTGGTCGCGCGCTTCGTCACCAAGCTCAACGAGCAGGAGGATCGGCTGGAGGGGATCGCCCGGGAACTGGAGCGGCTCGCGCAGGAGCAGCGCGAGGCGCAGGAGGAGGTGAACCGGCAGATCCAACGGCTCGCCTTCAGCACGGAGCCGGTCAAGCCGTGAGCCGGCTCAGCCGCGCTCGAGCACGAGCGGCGTCCAGTCCCCGCGCAGGCTCAGGCGGGGCACGGTGACGCCCCCATCCGGCGCGGCGAAGACGGTGCCGTGGGAATGCCCGAAGGACCAGCGGATGCGCTCGCCCGGCAGGCACTGGAAGCGCTGCACGCGCCGGGGCGTCACGTCCACCTGGGGGATGGTGGTGACGCCGGGACCGAGCACCGCGCGCAGTGGCATCACGAAGCGCTGGGGGGTGTCCACCAGCCGGCTGGCATCCCAGCGCAGCGCCCGGTTGAACATGCCCGCCACGTCCCCATCCCAGCCCGTGTCGCCCGCCACCTTCGGGTCTCCCGCGTAGCCGGACTCCTTGCTCCACGGCTGGTGCCCGTTGCCGCCCCGGCCCGGATCTCCATCCCAGGACGAGCGGCTGAAGGCCGGGAAGGCCACGTCCCGCCGCAGGAAGGACTTTGGATCCGTGCGCGGATTCCAGCCCCGGTCCCACCAGCGCTCCCCGAGCCAGGGATCCGGCTCGGTGTGGCCGCCCTCGTGCCACACGGCGACGTGGCCGATGTGCTGGGTTTGCAGCGTCTCGTAGAAGGAGGAGCCGGTGAGGGTGCTGGGGCTCACCATGGAGCCGAAGTGGATGATGGGATCGTCCTTGCCGTGCTCCAGGATGAGGAACTGAGAGCGCGCCTCGGGCTCGTCGCGCAGGGCGCGGGTCATGTCCAGCCGGCTCCAGACGCCCAGCCCCGCGGGCCCTGGTACCTCTTCCTCCGGCATGCCCCACAAGGACGAGAGCTGCGCCACGCGCCAGGGACGGTGGGCCCGGGCCACGGGCTGGGCATGGCGGGCGACCACCCCCGCGAAGTGCCGGGCGTCCAGCAGGCCGAGCGTCAGCGCGCCCGCGCCGCCCATGGAGTCGCCCTCGACGAAGACCCGGTTGGGGTCGGCGCTGGGATAGCTGCGCAGCACCCACTCCAGCAGCGCCAGCACCCGGCGAACGGTATACGGCGGCACGCTGCCCCTGGGCGCGGTGCCCCGGAGCACGTCCTCCGAGTAGCCGTACCAGTAGGTGAGCTGCGGATCGCTCGGCTGGATGATGAAGCGGTCCCGGGAGACCTCGGGGGAGGGGGGCCAGTTGCCCACCCCGTGCAGGCGCACCGTCACCGGCATGGGCTGACGGGCCGTGGCGGCCAGGGGCACCGTCACCACCGCGGGGAAGGTACGGCCGGCCTGGCTCGGGCTGTCCAGCCACGTGTCCGTGGGCTGCTCCAGCGTCAGACGCAGGCTGCCCGCCTCCTCCTCGCGCTGGACGATGCGGGGCTCGGGCGGGCGCACGGTGTCACGCACCGTCACCATCAACTCCCCCTGGACCCGCTGCTCCCCGTCCACGGCGGTGAACGTCACCTCGTGGCGCCACCCGCCCTGGATGAAGTCCGGCTGGAAGGTGAGGGTGCGCGAGGGCTCATGCCAGAGGGCCCCGGGCGGTAGGCCCTCCACGAAGACGCGGGTGCCTGGACGGCCACCCTTCACGGGGAGGGTGATGCGCAGCACCTCCTCCTCGTTCACCGTCTGCGGCGGCGGAAGCTCGAGCGTGAGGCCCCGAGGCAACAGCGGCTCGGTCTCCATGCGGGTCGATGCCCGCGGGGGCGAGTCCCACAACCCCAGGCTCAGCAGCGCCACGAGGAGCGGCGAATGCCGCGCAATGCCACACCGCAACTGCCTGCCCCAGCGCATCTTGCCACGACCTCACGGACTGTCTCCGGGGAGCGGCGGGCTCCCGGGGGGTGATTGCTGTCCAGGGAGCAAGCTTCATGCCCTGGTGCGGACGCCGGAACAGCCGAACCGGCGCGTTCGTTCCCGGCTCATTCCGGGCGCTCTCACGGATGGTCGGGGTGCAGGCGGTGCCGCCATCCCGAGCGCTGACGGGTGAGGCGGGGGTTCTCGAAGAACTTGATGAGGACGAGCCCCGCGACGAAGCCACCCACGTGGGCCCACACCGCCACGCCACTGCCGCCCTCGGCGCTCAGGGAGTTGAGCTGGGGCAGGCCGGTGATGACCTGGAGACCGAACCAATAGAGGAGCACCATCCACGCGGGCAGGGGGATCACCTTGAAGAAGATGATGAAGATGAAGAGCATGTTCACCCGCACGCTCGGGTAGAGCAGCAGGTAGGCCCCCATGACACCGGAGATGGCGCCCGAGGCTCCCACCATGGGGATGGGCGAGGCGGGGTCCACGAGCACCTGCGCCGCCGCCGCCGCCAGGCCACACACGATGTAGAAGACGATGAAGCGCAGCCGCCCCATGCTGTCTTCCACGTTGTTGCCGAACACCCAGAAGAAGAGGCAGTTGCCGAGGAGGTGGCTCCAACTGCCATGCAGGAACATGGAGGTGAGGGGCGTGAGGGTGTTGATGGGCTCGCGGTCCACCACGCACGCGAGGCCCTCTCCGATTTGTACGGGGAAGCCCTCGGGGGCCAGGCCGGTGAGCTCGCCCGGCACGAGCCCGAGGTTGCACACGCTGGTGGCCAGCACCAGGGGATTCAAGCCCGCTCCCTGGACGAGCACCCAGGTGGCGCCGATGGCGCCGAGGAACAGGTAGGTGATGACGGGACTGCGGAGCGTGGGGTTGTCGTCACTGAGAGGAATCATCGCGCGAGCCCCATCATGCCCACTGCGGCGCGCGGGGGCAGCGCTTTCCCTCTTGCTTGTGGGGGAGAGGACGACCGCGCGGGGCGCTTCCTGGCGCGGGGGGAGATTCTTAACTGTACGGCCATGAACGCCATCTTCTCCCGTCCCGTCTCGCTGCCCGGTCTCCGCATGCAGGCCCTGGAGGCGGGGCCCGCCCAGGGGCCCCTCGTGCTCCTGCTCCATGGGTTTCCCGAATTGTCCGAGAGCTGGCGCGAGGTGATGGGCCCGCTGGCGGCGGCGGGCTTGCGCGTCGTCGCGCCGGACCTGCGCGGCTATGGCGACACGGAGCGGCCCGAGACGGGCTACGACCTGGACACCCTGGCGAGGGATGTCGTCCACCTGGCGCGGCACCTGAGTCCGGGCCGGCCGGTGCACCTCGTGGGGCATGACTGGGGCGGCACCATCGCCTTCTACGTGGCCGCCCATCACCCGGAGGTGGTGGACCGGCTGGCCGTGGTCAACGCCCCGCATCCGGCGCTGCTCGTGCGCGAGATGGTCAAACCCGCGCAGATGCTGCGCTCCTGGTACTCCTTCTTCTTCCAACTGCCGTGGTTGCCCGAGCGGTTGTTGTCCGCGGGGGGCGGTGTCCTGGTGTCCTGGATGCTGCGGCGGCAGATGGTGGACGCCTCGCGCGTGCCTCCGGGAAGGTTGGCGGAGTACGAGGCCCACTTCTCGAGGCCCGAGGCGGCGCGCCCGCCCATCACCTACTACCGCGAGCTGTTCCGCTTCCTTTTCACGCCCGGGGGCCGGCGCCGGCTGCTCGCCACGCCGCGTGCGCGCGCTCCCCTGATGCTCATCTGGGGCGAGCGGGATCCCGCCCTGGGCGAGGCGTTCACCCGGGGCCTGGAGCCATACTTCGAGCAGCGCCCCGTCGTGCGTCTGCTGCCGGAGGAGGGCCACACCCTGCCGCTCGAGGCGCCGGACAAGGTGGCGTCGCTGCTGCTCGAGCACTTCCGTGCCGCGCGTCCCACGAGCGACGTGGAGGTGGTGGACGTGCGCGCCCGGGAGCAGGAGCGCGAGCTCCATCCCCCGGCGTGAAGCAGGGCGCGCGGGGCTACTCGCGCAGGCGCGGCTTGCGCACCCGCCAGGGAGTCGCCACCCTGTCCGAGAAGTTGGCCCCGCGAGGGAGTCTCACCAGGTAGGTATCCGCCTCGCGGAGCTGCTAGCGTGTGGCGCCATGAACGAGCGGGACACGCCGGACCTGCCGTCCGGCACGAACGTCAACGGGGCTATCATCGAGGAGCTGGTGGAGCGTGGGGGCTACGGCACCGTGTACCGGGCACGGGACAAGCTGACGGGCACCCTGTTCGCCCTCAAGTTCGTCCCGCTCTACCGGGCGAAGCAGTGGGCCGAGCGCGAGGGCATCCTCGCCATGCCCTTCCAGCACAAGAACCTCGTGCAGCAGGTGGGCTTCAGCTACTGGCCGCCCGTGCTGCCCGAGTTCTTCTGCTTGAAGATGATTTACGTCGAGGGCCGCCCGCTCGACGTGTGGGCCTGGGAAGAGAATCCCGATACGTGGGCCGTGGTGGGCAAGGTGATGGGGGTGTCACGGGGGTTGGCCGTGGTGCATGACAGGCAGGTCGTCCACCGGGACGTGAAGGAGGCGAACATCGTCGTGCGCGACGAGGATGGGGAGCCGGTGCTGTTGGACTTCGGGGCCGCCAGGCGTGAGGGGCAGACCACCCTCACCGAGGGCCTGTTCCCCCCGGGGACGCCCAACTACCGCAGCCCGGAGGCGTGGCGCTTCGGCCTGGAGCACTGGAACGACCGACGAGTCACCTACCGGCCCGGGAAGGCGGACGACCAATACGCCCTGGGCGTGGTGCTCTACCGGCTGCTCACCCGTCGTTTTCCCTTCGAGGTGACGTGGGATGACGAGGCCTCGGTGCAGGCCGTCATCCACCAGGAGCCCCTGCCGCCGCACATCGTCAACCCCAACGTGCCGCTGGTGGTGAGTGACGTGTGCATGAAGCTGCTGGAGAAGACGCCGGAGAAGCGCTACCCGAGCGTCCTGGAGTTGGTGAAGGAGCTGACGCTCTTGCAGGCCCGTGCGGATGCGACCTGGCAGGTGCCCCTGCATGACGGCCCCCGTGGACCGAGGCGAGGCCGCCGGGCAGCCGCGGCGCGGAAGACGCCCGAGGCCGCCGTGCCCCCCGTGGAGCCCACCCCGGCGACACCGACTCCGGCCTCGGTGGCGCGCGTGCCCGTGCAGGCCCTGGCGCTCCAGGCGCTTCGGCGTGCGGCGGTGTGGATGGCCGTGCTGGTGGGAGTGGCCCTTGCCGGGGGGTGGCTCGCGCGGCGGTGGCAGCCCGAGTCCCCACCCATGGAGTCCTCCGCCCCCTCCCCAACGTGGAAAGCACTTCTCGGTCAGGAAGTGGCGCCCCCGTGGCCGCCGCCGGAAATTGAGCGGGCCGCAGCTCCGCCCCCGGCGAAGGCAACCCCTGCGGTCGTCGCCTCGCTGGTGACGCGACCCAAGGACGACGCCTTGAAGAAGCAGCAGGCCCCCAGCCCCCCGGGGGACAAGAAGAAGAAGAAGAAGAAGGGGCCCCTCTCAACCGTGGCCACGTGGTGTGTCGGTGCCGCCGCAGCCGCCAACACGGCGTGTCCCGGTGCCCAGGTGCGTCCCGCCCCCGAAGCCGAGGCGTGCCCGGAGGGTGCCGTCGAGACCATGAAAACGCTCGGCATCGGCATTGGGGACACGGGCCTCGTCTCCCTCACCAGCTTCGACGAAGAATCCAAATTCATCACCGTGCGCGAGGGCGTCACGTCCGCGAGGTTGGTTGTTGGGGGTGCACTCAACTCGCGCCCAGACGAAAGATGGAAGCTGCCAGCGGGGAGAACGGGGACCATCTTCTCCGGCAAGCTCCATTTCGGAGACGGTCGTGCCTATGTCCGTTTCACCGAGGCCCGAACACCCACGGGGGACACGTTCAAGGTCTGCCTGGATGCGGGGGCCGAGGGTAGAAGTGGCGTCCCAGTGAAGCCCGATGGCGGACCGGAGACCGCCAAGGTCTTCTCCTCCATGGGCGTGGAGGCGGTGCGCCGTTTCGAGTAGCGCTGTCCGAGCGGTTCGCGGGCGGGGGCTTGGGAGCGCTCCTGCCCTACCGGGCGGGAAGGTATGGTAGAGGCCCACTTCTCCAGTCTCTACCCCATCTGCTGGAGGTCCCCGCTCCGTGCTCACCTCGTCCCCCGCCGTGCTCTTGCTCCTGGCGCTCCTCGCGGAGGTCAGCGCTACCACGCAGCCAGCTCTCCCGAGCTGTGAGGCGTCGCCACACCGGCTCGAGCTGTCGGCGGCTCCCACCGACAAGGCGCTGGAGGTGTGCATCAGCCCCGACCTTCCCACCACCTTCCGGTTCGACTCGCCGCTGCCACCGGGTGCGGTGGAGTTGCAAGAGCGCGAGCGTTTCGAGGACGTGTCCACGGGGACGCGAAGCATCACCGTCATCCCCCTGGAAGGACTCCGGTCCGGGGAACGGCTCAAACTGGTGGTGCGCTTCGCGGATGGTGCCGCCCCAGCGAGTGCTACCTTCGAACTGGTGGGCCACCCGGCTCGGGCCGTGCGGCAGGTGGAAGTCTTCCGCAATCGGCGCACCGTCGAGGACTACCAGGAGGAGGTACAGGAGAAGGAAGCCCGAATCCGGCAGCTTCAAACGGAGTTGGTGCGGACGCAGGCGGAAGGAAGCGGGCTGGGCATCACGGGGCTGTTCGCCAGCGGGCTGTTGAGGGTGGACGCGAAGAACGGGCAAGGCGTCCTGGCCAAAGACCTCACGAGTGTCATCACCATGCCCTCGGCCAACACGCTCCCCGCGAGAACCGTCATCAGCTACCGCTCCACCACCATGCGCCGGGAAAAAGACGAAGACGTGATGCGGGTGGCCGTGGCGATGACCATGGACAACCCCGGCACGGCCCCCTGGACGGCCAGGGATGCGGCACTGCTGGTGGGAAAAGGCCAGGACGTGAAGGAGGCGAAGGTGTGGCAGCCCGCGCCCATTTCGCCGGGAGGGTCGGACCTCGTGATGGTGGAGACGGAGTTGCTGGCTCACGAGGCGCGGGGCACCTTCACCCTCAAGCTGTGGGACGAGAACGGAGGCCGGCTTGTCACCCTGAGCGGAGTGACCTTCCCGTGAACCCCGCTCCGGGAGTTGCCGTACCCATTGGGTATTCTTCCAGACTGGCTACCCAAGGAGGGGTAGCCGGGAGGAATCCCCATGAAGCTGTGCCGCACGGCTGTGATGCTGGTTCTCCTGCTCGGGTGTGGCACCGCCTCCCGGGTCGTGCGCCTGGACACGGGCCAGGCCGACCCCCTCGTCTTCACCCCTCGTTCCGGCGCCAGGCCGGTGGCGCTGGACAACGGCGAGTTCAAGAAGGCCGTGTCGGAACTGGCTCGGGATGTGCGGCCCTCCACTCGGCCCCAGGAAGCAGCGCGGCGGCTGTTCGAGGTGGAGGCGCGGAGCGGTTCGTACACGTACGAGCCACCTGGCCGCCGCATCACGCCGCTCGAGCCGGGCGAGCACCTGGAGGGGCAGTCAACGACGGCGCAGGTGGAGTTGACGCGCGCCTATCTGCGCTGGTGCGAGCGCACTGGCAGGCCCGGGGACTGTCTGCGCCTGCTGACGGAAAGCCCCATTCTCAACGGGGATGGCCGTTTCGCCTTGGCCCTGGCGCTCGCCAAGGGTGCGGTGCTGGACGAGATGCTGGAGGCGTTCAAGGATATGGCCGACCCCCACGCCATGGTGGCGGCCGTGCTCTGGACCTGGACCACGTACATGGTTCTTGTCTCCCTTCCCGACGTGACAGTCTCCAAGGGCCTCGCGGCGGTGATGACCGCCACCCTCATTTCCTACGTGGGCGTCGAAACCTTCTGGGGCCTCGTCGTGGGCTTCAAGCGGCTGATGGACGAGGCGGACCGGGCCACCACGTTCAACGAGCTGCGCGCAGCGGGCGAGCGGTACGGCAAGCTCATGGGCCGGAACGCGGCGCGAGCGTTCGCCATGCTGGCCATGGCGGCCGTCGGCAACACGGCGCCAGGGTTGGCCGCGAAGGTGCCGAAGCTGCCCGGCTCCATGCAGGCGGCCGTACAAGCCGAGACGCAAGTGGGCATCCGTCTCGCGGCGGTGGGGGAAGTGGAGTCGGTCACCGTGAGCGCCGAGACCGTCACCATCGCCCTCGCGCCGGGCGCGGTGGCCATGACATCAAGTGGCACGAGCGGCGGTGGCCTTCCGAAAACAAATGACTTCGAGAACCTTGAGGACATCTGGCATGAAGGGAGCTACGACTCTCCATCTGAGTCATTTCAAGAGCACTTCGCCAAGCATGGAGCAGAGGTTGGCGCCAAGGATGCCGCGCAGTACTTGCGAAAAGCAGAAGAGCTATCGCGGCGCACCTCGGGTGCACAGAGATTTCCAATTGAAGGGCATACCAAGGGCGTGATTCGCTATGTTAAAAGCGGTCGGTACATTGATATCGCGCCGGATGGACGCATCGTATCTTTTGGGGCTCGATGAGAAAGGAAACAAGGAATGAGCTGGAGAACAGTCGCTCTGCACGGTGCCTCGAAAATAGAGCGGGTGGTTGGCATTTTCGAGGTCCGAGACATGCGGTGTCTTCCTTTGTCCAGATACAAGATCAAGGTCCTTGAGCGAAGCTCCGGAGGCTTCGTCGCAGTCGCGAATGTGTGTGTGAAAGACGCCAATGGAGCTCCTGATGGGGAAGCCGGACTGGGACAGACAGAGGTCGAAGCCCTCCAGGATTTCATCAAGAGATTTGGTGAGACACTGAACTCTCGCACAAACTGGCAAGATGACGACTTTGAATGGAGCGACCCGCGAGAATTCTGATGGGCGTAGTGCTAACAGAATCCCGTACTGAAAGGAGTAGCACCACATCGTCGAGTCATCAGGGAGGGACGCCAGTTCACCGATTCTGAAACGGGAAACACCGTGCACGTAACTGGAACGAGTTGACGAAGATCGCGTCCGGCAAGAGTCCTCCGCTCGCCTATGCCCTGGTCTGGCTCTCGTCGCTCCTGCGCTTCATCGGCACGAAGCTCGTCTCCTGAAGGGACGCGCGCGAAGTCTCCCGCGACCACTTCCCCCATCTTCCTCCGGCGTGAAGCAGGGCGCGCGGGGCTACTCGCGCAGGTGCAGCTTGCGCACCAGCTCCTCGTACTTCTCCGGCGACAGGTTGCTGTTCTTGAGCGCCTGGCGCAGCGGCTCGGCCTTCTTGTAGACGGCCGAGTAGCCGCATTCCGGGAAGAACTCCGGCAGGGCCTCGAAGGCGAGGTTGCGCGGGTAGTCGCGGCACATCCCCGGCCGGCTGTCGTAGGAGTCGCACTGCTTCGTCGTGGGGTCGTAGTGCGTGCAGCGGAAGACGAAGAGCTTGTGCCGGCGGTCCTCGCCCGCGTACTCGAAGCCGTTGACGAGCCGGTGCCAGGTGAGCACGAGCCAGCGCAGCGAGCGCAGGAAGAGGACCGGCCGGCTCACGGCGAGGGTGGGCGCTTCACAGCAGCGGCCACAGCCGTTGCACGCGCCCGTCAGCCGGTAGCGCGGCTCTCCCCGGGCGCGCAGGAGCAGTCGCGTGACGGCGAGGTCGAAGTCATAGCGCAGCCGCGCGAGGCGTTTGATGCTCCGACGAAGGGGCCCGTCCTTCATGGCGCGCGAGTCTAGCGCTCCCCGGGCACCCATGCTTCAAATGCCCGCTCTCCGCCTCATTCACCAGGAGAGCTGCCATGCGTTCCTCGAAGCACTCGCCGTGGTTTCAGTCCGTGGTGGTATTCACAGCCGTCCTGTTCGCCGCTGGATGTGCCTCCAGCCGCCGCGAGATGTACATCCAGGAGAAGGCGAGCGGCTACGTGTACCGCAAGCCCATGGCCGAGGTGTGGCCCCAGGTGCGCTCGCTGCTCAAGGAGAAGGAGCTGCCCATCCGCGAGGCACCGGGCGCGTTCGAGATCGCCACCGACTGGGCCATGGTGGGCGCGCCCTCGTCGCTGGGCACCAACTACGTGCGCTACTACGTGCGCGGCAAGCAGCCCAGCCCGGTGCTGAGCGCGGTGGAGATCTTCCGGCAGAACCGCACCGAGTCCGGCCCGGGACCGGTGGACTCGCGCACGGGC
This sequence comes from Cystobacter fuscus, assembly GCF_002305875.1. NCBI lineage: Bacteria > Pseudomonadati > Myxococcota > Myxococcia > Myxococcales > Archangiaceae > Cystobacter > Cystobacter fuscus. The sequence continues at coordinate 1,105,369 of NZ_CP022098.1, forward strand.
CAGCGCCAGGCGTTGGGCACGGACACCACCAACATGACGCGCGACCGGGAGCTGGAGTGGGAGTTGTTGCAGCGCGTGGACCCGGAGGGTGCCCGCGCCCTGCGCGCCGAGGCCGAGACGGCCGTCAAGTAGGGCACCCGGAGCGGACCCGTGCAGCCCCGATGCGCGGGGCTCAGTCGCGCAGGGGCAGCTCCACGGTGAGCCCGTCGTAGGCCACCTCGACGGGGCCCTTGAACTCCTCGCGCGCCTGGGTGAGCAGCCGGGATGGGTCCGTGTCGTGGCGGCTGGACAGGTGCGTGAGGATGAGCCGCCGGGCGCCCGCCTCGCGCGCCACCTGGGCCGCCTCGCGCGCCGTCGAGTGTCGCGTCTCCAGGGCCCGCGCCTGCTCGTCATCGGAGAAGGTGGACTCGTGGATGAGCAGATCCGCCTCCCGCGAGGCCTTCACCAGGGCGGAGCAGGGGCGGGTGTCGCCGGAGATGACCAGACGCCGGCCGGGCCGTGGCTCGCCGACGACCTCCTCGGGACGGATGGTGCGGCCGTCGGCAAGCTGCACCGGCTCGCCCCGCTGGAGCTGGCCATAGAGCGGCCCAGGCGGCACCCCGAGCTCCTTCACCTTCTCCAGGTTGAACTTCCCCGGGCGCTCGTCCTCCTGCAGCACGTAGCCGAGCGCGTTGATGCGGTGATCCACCGCCACGGCCTGCACCGAGTAGCCACGCCGCTGCACGGTGTCGCCGTCGCGCAGCTCGTGGATCTCCACCGGGAAGGACAGGGACTCCACGCCCAGGTGTACCGCCTGGTTCAGGAGCCGGCGCGCGGTGGGCGGCCCATAGAGCTGCACGGCGCCGTCGCGCCCCATCATCCCGAGCGTGCGCAAAAAGCCGATGATGCCCAGGTAGTGGTCCGCGTGGAAGTGGGTGAAGAAGACGGCGTCCACGCTGAAGCCGGTGCCGTAGCGCACCATCTGCCGTTGACTGCCCTCGCCACAGTCGAAGAGGAGCAGATCCGTGTTGGCCTTCACCGCGAGTCCGGAGAGGTTGCGGTGCAACGTCGGCTGGGCGGCCGAGGTGCCGAGGAAGGTGAGCCTGAGGATGGACATGCCAGCGCTGCCCATGAATGAAACTCCTCCCGGCGCGGCGACCGGATGTGTGCGCGATCCACCTCATGTACCACGAGGGCGAGGGGGTTGACGTGGGGGCTCTTTTCGCCCGGGGGCGGGTGGGCTATGAGGCGCGCCCTCCCCATGAGCGACTCCCTGACCGTGTCCCCCACGAGCGACCCGCGCCGCGTGCGCGCGGCCGATGGCTCCGTCCTCACCGTGCCCGCTGGCTGGGCCCTGCTGCCCCCGGGCGACGCGGGCCTCACGCGCCGGGTGAAGGCCGCCGGTCCGAGCTGGACGGTGGTGGAGAAGAAGGGCCGGAAGATTTTCTCCCGCGGCGTCTGGGCGCCCGAGGCCCACATCACCGCCGCCCAGGCGGCCCTGGAGGCCGAGCGCGCCACCCCGGCCTATGCCCGCCGCCGCGAGGCCGACGTGCGCCGCCGCGAGCGCGAGCAGTCGGAGTACGAGGTGGACTTCGCCAACGCGGTGCTGCGCTTCCTCGCCTTCGCGCCCTCCTTCATGCCCCAGGCGAAGTTGCTGGCGGTGGCGGTGTCCGCGCATGCCACGCCCGTGGGCAGCGGCACCGTGGCGCGCACCGAGCGCATCCCCATCGAGCGGCGCGCCGAGGCGGCCGTCATCGCGTGGATGCGCCACCAGACGACGGCCTACGACAACCTCTCCATCGCCCGGGTGAAGGGGGCGCGGCGCGAGGTGCGCCGGGAGCTCGCCGAGGTGTCGCGCGCGGTGTTGGACCTGCATCGCCGCGAGGGCAGTCACCCGGTGGCCGCGTGCCCGCTGTGCAAGGCGCTCGCGCGGCTCGGTCCGGGTCAGCCCTCATAGACAGACATACCCGGAGTCCGGGGAACTTGAACAAGATACTCTGATGCGTGTCATAAGCTGACTGAATGTATTCTTGACCCGGGGTTCAGGAATCCCCCTTGGCCGTTTCTGACCGGCGGGTTAGGAATGCGGCCATCTATGGCCCGTCCCGCGGATCCTCACGCCCGAGCAGCACTGATCGCCGCCGCCCGGGTGGAGTTCATGAAGAAGGGGCTGAAGGGCGCGCGCATCGAGGACATCACCGCCGCGTGCGGACTCTCGAAGGGCGCCTTCTATCTGCACGCCACGTCCAAGGAGGCCCTCTTCGGGGAGGTGCTCGGCGAGTTCATGTCCGCGCTGCAGGGCCTCATCGACCAGCGGCGCGAGGAGACGGAGCGGTTCTTCGCCGAGCAGGGAGCGGTGGAGGCGCGCGACGTGTCCGAGCGCTCCGCGCGCTACGAGCGCCTGCTGGCGATGAGCGCCGAGGGGGACCTGCGCACGCTCGAGCTGATGTGGTCCTACCGTGACGTGATGCAGGTGCTCATGCGCGGCAGCCAGGGCACGGACTTCGAGTCCTTGATGTGGGGCTTCGTGGACCGCGAGGTGTCGCGGGTGGCCCAGGAGTTCCGGCGCTTGCAGTCCGGCCGCGCGCTGCGCTCGGACGTGCCCTCCGAGGTCATCGGCTCGCTCATCGTCGGCACCTACGTGTTGCTGGCGCAGCGAATGAGCCAGATGCAGGAGAAGCCGGACCTGGCCGCCTGGGCCAACTCCATCCACCTGCTCATCCGCGAGGGCTGCGTGCCCCGGTGTGACGAGGCCGCCCTGGTGGAGCCGCCGCGTGCGCCGCCACCGCAGCCTTCGACTTCTTCGCGCCGGGCCCCGTCCCGCGCGCTTTCCCGCACTCGCAGTACCCCGAGGTCAGGATCGTGAAACTCTTCAGGACGCCGCTCGTCGCCGGGCTCGCCGCCGTGGGCATGGTCGCCGCCTCGTTGTCCCTCTCGGGCTGCCGCGCGGACGCGGCCCAGACGCCCGCGACTCCGGCCGCCACGCCGGGCCTCCAGTCGGTGACGCTCGCCGCGCCGCGCGCCGTGCGCAGCACGCCTCGCGAGGAGGTGACGGGGACGCTCTTCCCCTCCCAGGCGTTGCAGGTGGGCTTCGAGGTGGGAGGCCGGCTGGAGAAGGTGCGGGTGAAGAAGGGCCAGACGGTGCAGGAGGGCCAGACGCTCGGTCAGCTCAACCCGGAGATCTCCGATGCCCAGCTCGCCCAGGCGCAGGCCTCGGTGGCGGCCGCCGAGGTGAGCGCCGCCATGGCCACGGACGTGGCCGAGCGCAACGCGAAGCTGCAGCAGCAGGGCAACGTGAGCGACCTGCAGAACCGCACCTCCAGCACCCAGGCGCGTCAGGCCGAGGCGCAGTTGCTCGCCGCCCGCGCGCAGCTCGCCCAGGCGCAGGCGGGCCGCCGCCGGCATGACCTCAAGGCGCCCTTCGCCGGCACCGTCACCGACGCGCCCGAGCAGGTGGGCGCCATCGTGGGTCCGGGCGTGGCGCTCTTCTCCCTGGAGAACGTGGGCACGCTGCTGCTCAAGACGACGGTGGCCGAGTCCACGCGCGCGCGCCTCAAGCCGGGCACCCGCGTGCGCGTGGAGGTCATCGGCGGCAGCACCTTCACGGACGAGGCCGTCATCCGCACCGTCATCCCCTCGGCGGACCCGGCCACGCGCCGCATCCCGGTGGACATCCTCGTGCCGAACAAGGACGGCCGCTTCGTGGCCAACACCCTGGCGCGCGTCGTGCTGCCGCTGGGCGAGGCGGAGGAGGCCCATGCCCTGCCGACGAGCGCGCTGTCCTCCTCCGGGGGAGACCACGTGTTCGTGGTGACGCCCTCGGGCGAGGTGCGCCGCGTGGACGTCCAGGTGCTCGAGCGCGGGGTGCGCGAGGTGGTGGTGAAGGCCGCCGCGCCGCTGGACAAGGTCGTCGAATACCTCACGCCTTCCCTCGCCGAGGGGACGCGCGTCTCCGTGAAGTAGTCCTCCCGCCGCACGCCTTCTCGAGCGTCCCCCCATGTTCCTCAGCGACGTCTCCATCCGTCGGCCGGTCTTCACGGCCATGATGTCCCTCTGCCTCATCGTCCTCGGGGTGATGGGCTTTTCCCGGCTGGGCACCGACCTCTTCCCGGACGTGTCCATTCCGGTGGTGGTCGTCAATACGATCTACAAGGGCGCGGGCCCCGGGGAGATCGAGACCCAGGTCATCAAGCCCATCGAGGATGCCGTCGCGGGCATCAACGGCGTGGACAAGATCCACTCCTTCAGCCGCGAGAACGTGGGCACGGTGGTGGTGCAGTTCAAGCTGTCCACGAACCTGGACCGGGCGGTGCAGGAGGTGCGCGACAAGGTGTCGGGCGTGTCCAACCGGCTGCCCTCCGACGCGGACGCGCCGGTGATTGGCCGCGTGGACCTGTCGGCGGTGGCGGTGCTCACCTACGCGGCGAGCGCGCAGGCCGACTCGCGCACGGTGCGCAAGCTCATCGAGGACCAGCTCAAGCCGGCGCTCGCGCAGCTCGAGGGCGTGGCCGACGTGCGCATCAACGGTGGTGACGTGCGGGAGATCCAGGTGGACATCGACCTGGACAAGGCGCGCGCGGTGGGTGTGTCTCCCATGGACGTGGGCCAGCGCATCGGCTCGGAGAACCTGGACCTGCCCGCGGGTCGGTTGCAGCTCGGCTCCACGGAGCTGACGGTGCGCTCGCTCGGACAGTTCCGGAGCGTGGAGGAGCTGCGGCAGTTGCCGGTGGCCCAGAGCCGCACGGGAGCGCAGGTGCGGCTGGAGGAGATCGCCACCGTCACCGACGGCGCGGAGGAGCGGCGCACCACGACGCGCCTCAATGGCCAGGACGCGGTCATCCTGGAGATCGTCAAGCAGCCGGGCTCGAACACCGTGGCGGTGAGTGACGCGGTGAAGGCGGCGATGACGAAGCTCGTCCCCACGCTGGGCCACGAGTTCAAGACCACGCTGCTCATCGACCAGTCGGTGCCCATCCGCGAGAACGCCCACGAGGTGTGGATCGCCCTCGTGTTCGGTGGCGCGATGGCGGTGCTCATCATCCTGATGTTCCTGTTGGATCCGCGCGGCACCTTCATCTCGTCGCTGGCGTTGCCCACCTCGGTCATCGGCACGTTCTTCGTGATGTACCTGCTCAACTACTCGCTCAACCAGATGACGCTGCTGGCGCTCTCGCTCGCCATCGGTCTGCTCATCGACGACGCGGTGGTGGTGCGCGAGGCCATCACCCACCGGTTGGAGCAGGGGGAGGATCCGGTGTCCGCCGCGTCCAATGGAACCAAGGACGTGGGACTCGCGGTGCTCGCGACCACGCTCGCGCTGGTGGCGGTGTTCGTCCCGGTGGCCTTCATGCCCGGCATGGTGGGCCAGTTCCTCCAGCAGTTCGGCATCACCATCTCGGTGGCGGTGCTCATCTCGCTCTTCATCTCCTTCACGTTGGATCCGATGCTGTCCGCGCGGCTGGCGAAGCAGCGCCAGGCCGGCGAGCATCACCAGGAGAACGCCCTGGCGCGCTCCATCCGTGGCTTCCTGGATGGCAGCGAGCGCGTCTACTCGCGCATCCTCCGCTGGGTGTTGGACCACAAGTGGGCCACCATGGGCATCACCCTGGTGGCGATGGTGCTGTCCTTCGGGGCCGCGCGCAGCCTGGGTATGGAGTTCATGAGCCCGGAGGATCGCTCGCAGTTCTTCGTCCAGCTCATCCTGCCGGACTCCTCCAACCTGGAGCAGACGGGCAAGCGCGTGGAGCAGACGGAGAAGCTGCTGCGTGAGATCCCCGAGGTCACGGACATCTACTCCATCGTGGGAGAGAACGGCGACGTCAACAAGGCGCGCATCCGGGTGCTCACCACGGAGAAGCACGCGCGCACCCGGGGCATCCAGGCCATCAAGGAGGACGCGCGGACCCGGCTCGTTCCCGAGCTGGTGGCCACCCGCGTGCTGATGATGGATCCGCCCATCATCGATGGGCTCGGTGGTGACTTCTATCCCATCATCGTGCGCGTCACCGGCCCGGACCTGTCGCAGCTCAAGGTGGAGGCCGAGCGCATCGCGGGGATGCTGCACGACATTCCCGGCACGGTGGACATCCGCGTGGACTTCAACCCGCCCAAGCCCGAGCTGGCGATCGAGATCGACCGGGCGCGCGCCAAGGACCTGGGGTTGAGCGCCGCGGCGCTGGCCATGCAGATGCGGCTGGCCATTGGCGGTGACGTGTCGGCCAAGCTGCGCGAGGGCGTGGACGAGACGGACATCCGCGTGCGCCTGTCCTCGCGCGACCGCGACACGCCCGAGCGCGTGAGTCAGCTCCAGCTCGCCACGCCCCGGGGCATGGTGCCGGTGTCGGACGTGGCGAAGGTGGAGCTGCGCGACGGCCCGAGCGTCATCGAGCACGAGAACCGCCAGAAGCAGATCGCCGTCTATGCCCAGCTCCAGGACGCGCCCCTGGGCGACGTGGCGGCGAAGTTCCGTCAGAAGGTGGAGGCGCAGCCGCTGCCCGCGGGCTACTCGCTCATCTACGACGGGCAGATGAAGATGCTCACCGAGCAGAACGACGCCTTCGGCTCGGCGTTCATCCTGGCCTTCGTCTTCATCTACATGGTGCTCGCCAGCCAGTTCGAGTCCTTCAAGCATCCCTTCACCATCATGGTGTCGCTGCCGCTGGCGCTGGTGGGCGCGCTGCTGGGCCTGTACTTCGGCGGCTTCCACGTCTCCATGGGCGCCATGATTGGCATCATCCTGCTGATGGGCCTGGTGACGAAGAACGCCATCCTCCTGGTGGACGGCGCGCTGCAGTACCTGCGCGAGGGCGCCACGGTGGACGAGGCGCTCATGAAGGCGGGGCCACGCCGGCTGCGTCCCATCCTCATGACGAGCGCCGCCATGGCCATCGGCATGGTGCCCACCGCCATCGGTCAGGGCGTGGGCTCCGAGTTCCGCGCCCCCATGGCCATCGCGGTCATCGGCGGCGTCATCACCTCCACCTTCCTCACGCTGTTGGTGGTCCCCGTGGTCTTCGCGGCCATGGAGCGCCTGGGCTTCTCCAAGCGCGCTCCGAAGCCGGCCGACGCCCCGGTCCTCCCCATTCCCGAGCCGAGGCAGCACAGCGACCAGGCCGCCTGAGCGCGGCGGGTCGTCCCCCGTCATCTCCCCTGCGTTCCCTATGTCCATCCGACGCTCCGCCGGCTCCCTCCGGCGCCCCCTCTCCCTGTTGCTGCTGGCCTCCCTGTCTCCGCTCGGCGCGCTCGCCCAGACGCCTTCGGACGCGCCCACCCAGCAGCAGCCCTCCGCCCCGCCCGCCGCCGGGGAGTCCCCCGCTCCGGGCACGTTGCGCACCGCGACGCTGCGCGAGACGCTCATTCTCGCCGCGAAGCAGAGCCCGGACGTGGTCGCCGCCCGGGCCCAGGCCGCCGTGGCCGCCGCGGGCGTCAACCGCGCCTGGACGGCATGGCAGCCCGAGCTGACGGTCAGCGCGCAGTTCGTCCACTCCAGTGCTCCGGCGCAGTTCGACCTGGGCTCCATCATCCAGTTGATGGGAGGCGTCTTCGCGCTTCAGCCCGTCAACCCGCAGATCATCCCGGGCCCCGTGGTCATCACCGCGGAGAACTCGCGCTACGCGACGGTGCAGATCTCCCAGCCGCTCTTCACTCCCGCGGGGGCCTTCCTCATCGGTCCGGCCAGGGCGGGCGCGCAGGCGGCCGAGTTGGGAGCCCTCGAGGCGCGTGAGCAGGTGTTGCTGGCGGTGGCGCGCACGTACCTGGGCTTGCAGGGAATCGTCCAGCTCACGGCGGCGGCGCGCGAGGCGGAGGCGGTGGCGCTCCAGCGCGAGGCCGAGTCCAAGGCGCAGCTCGACGTGGGCATGACGGTGGAGGCGGCGCTCCTGCGGGCCCAGACGGAGACGGCCCAGGCGCGCGTGCAACTGGCGCAGCTGTCCGGCCAGTACACGCAACTGCTCGCGCTCCTGGGCGCCCTGGTGGGCGAGCCCGTGCAGCCGGTGCCGCTCGAGAACTCCGACACCTCCTGGCGGATTCCCTCCGAGGACCAGCGGCCCTGGGAGGACACCTACGCGGTGCGCTCGGCGGAGCTGGCGGTGCGCGCCAACGAGGGCAAGGTGACGTATGACCGCTTCTCGTGGCTGCCGAGCGTCGTCGCCCAGGGCCGGGGCCTCTACAACTCCAACACGGGCTTCACCGGGCAGAACACCTCCTACGAGCTGTCCGTCGCGGCCAGCCTGCCGCTGTACGACCGGGGCCAGCGCTACGCGGCCCTGCACGAGGACGAGGCGCGTCTGGCCCAGTCCCGGGCGCAGTACGAGTCGGCGCGGGCCCGCGCTCACGCCAACTGGGTGGCGGCCCAGGCCAACCTGGAGGCCGCGCGGGTGGCGCTGACCCAGGCCGAGTCCCAGGCGCAGCTCGCCGCCCGGGTGCAGCAGCAGGTGGCCGCCGGCTACAAGGCCGGCGTGGCCACCAGCCTGGAGATGTCGGACGCGGACAACCGCCGCTTCCTCGCCGCCAGCAGCGCGGCCCAGGCCCGCTCCCAGTTGGAGGTGCGCCGCGTGGAGCTGGCGGCCGCCGCGGGCCGCATCGCCGCCTCGCTCGAGCCGGACGACGCCGCCCCCTCGCCCCGGTGAGCCCCACGCGTCCCCGGGACACCGGGGACGCTCAGGCGCGCCGGGTGCTCTCCCCGGTCATCACCGCCGAGCCGATGAGGTGGGCCAGCCGCAGTGCTTCCGGCACGCGGCCGGTGTCCGTGAGGCGCTGGAGTGCTTCCTCCACCCACTCGGGCTCCGCGCCCTGGACCTGGAAGGTGAAGCCGCCGCGCTGATGGATGGGACCCGCGCGCCGCAGCAATTGCAGACGCGCCTGGGGTCGCGACAGGTGTCGCAGCGCCCGCTCCACGGCGTCCAGGTCTGGCGGTCGCCGCATCACCGCCACGCAGGGTTTGCCGAGCGTGTGCGCCAGGCGGGGCAGGTCCACCAGGTTGAAGCCGCCGAAGGCGAGCCCATCCAGCAGCACCAGGTGGAGCTGGGGCAGGAACTTGCCGCCCACCAGCAGCCGGCACACTTCATCCGTCGCCGTCCACCCGTCGCGCCGCACCTGGCCCCAGACGAGTCCCTCGAAGCGCGTCCCCGCGCACACCACGCCCGCGAGACAGACACGCGCACCCACGCGCCGCGCGAAGGGGGCATCGTCGAATCCCACGACTCGGGGCAGGGGCGGCAGACGCGGAGTCATGAAAAAACAAGAGCCCGACCCCGGTCGAGGTCAGGCTCCAGGAATCCCACGCAGTGGGAATCAGACCGGACGCACGTTCTGCGCCTGCAGGCCCTTGGGGCCGCGCGTCACATCGAACGACACCCGCTGGCCCTCCTGCAGGCTGCGGAAGCCTTCCGCCTGGATGGCGGTGTGGTGGCAGAACACGTCCTCGCCACCGCCGTCCTGCGTGATGAACCCGAAGCCCTTCGCGTCATTGAACCACTTGACCACACCGGTTGCCATAATTCGTTCTTCTTTCGTCACCAGACGGGTGGAGCCGCCTGCTCGACTCGGACTTGAGCCGGATCATTGGCGTAGTCCGTCCGGATCCAAAAGTCGAGAGAAGAAGGAAAGATTGTTGTAACTCGAACAGTACGGGGATGAACTCCCGCGCCTCGAGAGTTGCCGGGACAGCGCACGGGGGAGCGACTTCGAGCCTTTTCGGTTCACGCACGGTACAGTCCGCGCGGTTTTTCCACCCTCTCACCCTTTTTCGAGGAGGCATCCTCTGCTTCGCTATACCGCTGATCGCCGTACCGTGGCCTACCTCGCGCTCGCCGTGGGCCTGTCCATCCTGCAGTGGAACCTGGATCGAGTGTACCCGGTGCTCTACGCCCTGGGCCTCTTCATGGGGGTCACGGTGGCGGTCATCAGCCACAATCACAACCACCTGGGGATCTGGAAGTGGAGGCCGGCCAACACGTTCACCAACTACGTGCTCGCGCTCTACTACGGCACGCCGACGGTGGCCTGGGTGCCCACCCACAACCAGACGCACCACAAGCTGAACTTCGCCGAGGGTGACACCTCGCGCGGCCCCAAGTTCTTCAAGAAGAACCACCTGCTGTCGCTGCTCGTCTACCCCACGCTCACGGGCCTGGAGCAGGCGCCGGAGATCTCCGCCTACATGAAGAACCTCTACCAGCGCGACAAGAAGGCCTTCGCCTGGGCGTTCTCCGAGTTCGTCGTGTACTTCGGCATCATGGCGGTGTTGCTGGTGCTCGACTGGCGCAAGGCGCTGCTCTTCTTCGTCATCCCCCAGCAGTTCTCGCTGTTCATGATCCAGGTGTTCAACTACGTGCAGCACATCGAGGTGGACACGGGCAGTGCCTGGAATCACTCGCGCAACTTCGTCTCCCCGGTGCTCAACGCGCTGCTCTTCAACAATGGCTATCACACGGTGCACCACCAGAAGCCGGGCGTGCACTGGTCGCAGACGCCCGCGCTGCACGCCGAGCATGCCCACAACATCCACCCCGAGCTGCTGGTGAAGAGCTGGTGGGGCTTCATGTTCCGCACCTTCATCCTGCGGCCCTTCCTGCCCGCGCGCCCGCTCACCTTCGCTCCGGCGTCCGCGTCGGCGTCCCCGGCGCCCATCGCGGCGGCGGAGACGACCTAGTTTCCCCCCAGGGGTCCCGGTCTCCGGGGCCGGGCCCCGTGCCTGCCTTCGCCCCGGGAGGTCCTGGCGCATGACTCGAGAGTTCGTTCCGCCCCCCCGAGGCGTCACCGTCCGTGGAGCCCTGGAGGCGGAGCTGGCCTCGGCGCCCGAGACGGGCCTCACCGCCAAGGAGCTGTCCTCGCTCGTGGGCATCTCCGAGAAGGACGTGGCGGGCCACCTGGAGCACCTGGAGAAGTCCCTCAAGGCCGGAGGGGCCGCGCTCACGGTGCTGCCCGCCGAGTGCGTCGCGTGTGGCTATGTCTTCCGCGACCGCAAGCGCCTGTCCCGCCCCGGCTCCTGTCCGGAGTGCCGCTCCACCCGCATCGACCCGCCCGCCTTCCTCATCCGCTGAGCGCGGGCGGCGCGTTCCCCCCAAAAAGCGAAGCGGCGGGAAGCCCTGGGGCCTCCCGCCGCTCGTCACTCGAGCGAGGCCGCGAGGGCCCCGGGGCCGGTGACTAGGCCGGCTTCACGCCCGTCTTGGGCGCCTCGCCGGTGAGCACGGACATCGGGGTCTCGATGCGCATGCCGTAGAACGAGCGGTACACGAACACGAAGGACACCACGAAGAGCACGGCGGCGATGGCCGTGGTGATGCCCCCGTGGCCCGCCTGCTTGAGCTCCACCGCCAGCTCCACCGCGAGCAGGCCGAAGAGGGTGGTGAACTTGATGACCGGGTTGAGCGCGACGGAGGAGGTGTCCTTGAAGGGGTCGCCCACCGTGTCACCCACCACCGTGGCCGCGTGCAGCTCCGAGCCCTTGGCCTTGAGCTCCACTTCCACCAGCTTCTTCGCGTTGTCCCACGCGCCACCGGCGTTGGCCATGAAGAGCGCCTGGTACAGACCGAAGATGGCGATGGAGATGAGGTAGCCCACGAAGAAGAAGGACTCGAAGCAGGCGAACGCCAGCGTGCTGCAGAACACGCCCAGGAAGATGTTGATCATCCCCTTCTGCGCGTACTGGGTGCAGATGGCCACCACGCGCTTGGAGTCCTCCACGCTCGCCTTCTCCACTCCCTCCAGCCGGATGTTGGCCTTGATGAACTCCACCGCGCGGTAGGCGCCCGTGGACACCGCCTGCATGGAGGCGCCGGAGAACCAGTACACGATGGCGCCGCCGGCGATGAGGCCGAGCAGGAAGGGCGCGTGCAGGAGCGACAGCTTGTCCGTGTTGGCCGGGTCGAGCGAGCGCAGACCGTCGGCGCCCGTGGTGATGCCCACCAGCAGCACGATGATGGAGAAGATCATCGTCGTGGCGCCCACCACCGCGGTGCCGATGAGCACCGGCTTGGACGTGGCCTTGAACGTGTTGCCCGCGCCGTCGTTCTGCTCGAGGTAGTCCTTGCCCTTGTCGAAGTCCGGAGCGAAGCCGAAGTCCTTCTGGATCTCCTGCTTCACGTTGGGCACGTTCTCGATGAGCGACAGCTCGTACACGCTCTGCGCGTTGTCCGTCACCGGGCCGTACGAGTCCACCGCGATGGTCACCGGCGCCATGCTCAGGAAGCCGAAGGCGACCAGGCCGAAGGCGAACACCGCCGGGGCGATCATCAGCGTGTTGGGGATGCCGAGGCTGAAGTAGTAGGCGGCGCCCATGAGCACCATGACGATGATGCCCATCCAGTAGCCGGAGAAGTTACCGGCCACCAGACCCGAGATGACGTTGAGCGACGCACCACCCTCGCGCGACGCCGTCACCACCTCGCGCACGTGGCGGCTCTCGGTGGAGGTGAAGACCTTGATGGCCTCGGGGATGATGGCGCCCGCGAGCGTGCCGCACGTCACGATGGCGCTCAGGCGCAGCCACAGCGTGTTGTCCCCCGCCAGGTCCGGAATGAGCAGCCAGGACACGATGAACGTCACCACCACGGACACGCCCGAGGTGAGCCACACCAGCACCGTGAGCGGCTTCTCGAAGTTCATCTGGTCGGCGTTCTTGTACAGGCCGCCCTGGATGATGCCGTTGATGAAGTACGAGCCGAGGCTCGCGAGCACCATGGCGCTGCTCATCATGAAGATCCACACGAGCAGCTGCGCCTGGTACTGCACGGGCACCGCCAGGAGGATGAAGGTGATGAGCGCCACGCTCGTCACGCCGTAGGTCTCGAAGCCGTCCGCGGACGGACCCACCGAGTCACCCGCGTTGTCACCCGCGCAGTCGGCGATGACGCCCGGGTTGCGCGCGTCGTCTTCCTTGATCTTGAAGACGATCTTCATCAGGTCGGAGCCGATGTCGGCGATCTTCGTGAAGATACCGCCCGCGATGCGCAGCACGCTCGCGCCCAGCGACTCGCCGATGGCGAAGCCGATGAACACCGAGCCCGCGTAGTCCGCCGGAATCACCAGGAGGATGAGCAGCATGAGCAGCAGCTCGACGGACACGAGCACCATGCCGATGGAGATGCCCGCCTGCAGGGGGATGGCGTAGGTGGGGTAGGGCTTGCCGCGCAGCGACGCGAAGGACGTGCGGCTGTTGGCGAACGTGTTCACCCGGATGCCGAACCAGGCCACGCCGTAGCTGCCGGCGATGCCGATGAGGCTGGCCACCAGGATGGCGATGACCTTGAGCGGCTCCAGGTGGCGCAGGAAGCCGAAGTACACCACCATCACCGCGCCGATGAGCACCTCGAGGATGAGGATGAGCTTGCCCTGGGTGACCAGGTACGTCTGGCACGTGGCGTAGATGAGCTCGGAGATCTCCAGCATCGCCTTGTGCACCGGCAGGCGGCGCAGCGCGGCGAACTGGAGGAAGCCGAACACCAGGCCCACGATGCAGATGGCGATACCCACCATGAGCAGGGTGGCCCCGTTCACCGCGCCACCCAGGAAGGTGATGGCGCGGAAGTCCGGGAGGATGAGATCCGCCTCGCTCGCGCGGGCAGTGCTGCTGGCCAGTACCGCCAGGAACCCGAGGATCCTGGCGGCCTTGGCGGAGAGGGATGTGGGAATCATTCGATGCAACTCCTCAAAGCTCATCTCGTGGCGCGTGGCGCTCCCCGCCAGCGCGCGCTGATGAAGAAAACGTGAGAATCGAGGGGTTGGCCGCCCGCGGTGGGTCATCGTGAAGTCCCCCCCCGCGAACGCTTCAGCTCAGCCTCGCCCTTCAAGGACGGAGAGCACGCCTTGAAGGCGGCCCGCGTGTATCACGTCCCCGGTAGGAAAGTCGAATTCCCCGGAGGAGTGATGATTAGAGCACCTTCACGTTGAAGGTCTTGAGCACCTGATCGCCACGCAGGATGGAGACGGTCCAGTCTCCCGCCTTGCTCAGGCGCACCCCCGTCCACTGCCGGGAGCGCCAGCCCTCGCCCTTGACCTTCACGTCCTTGGTCTCGCGCACCACGTTGCCCTGCTTGGTCTGCACCATCAGGTCCTCGATGGAGTCACCCTGCGGCACCAGATAGGACTGCCACACCATCACCGAGGTGTTGGCCTTGACGCCCTCGGCGGGCACCTCCACGGTACACTCGAACTTGTTGGGCCCTTCCTTGCCCACCTCGGTGCACAGCCTGGCCTCCACCAGCACCGGGCCCTGGCCCTGCGCCTTGTAGAAATAGTTCCAGGTGTCGCGCACCGCGTCGGCCGACGGCGCCTTCACCGGCTCGGCGGCGGGCGCCGGAGCCGCGTCCTGCGCCATCGCCCCACCGCCCCACGCCATCAGCGCGCACATCGCCAGCTTCTTCAGGGTGCCTGCCATGTTGTTCTCCCCCGTGTTCGGGTGTGTCGGCGGTGTCTAGCACAAGACACACCCGCGCTGGACAACCCCCCTTGCTCAACCCCAGACGAAAAAGGCCAGGGTGACGAGTGGCAGATAGAAGACAAAAGCGACCAGGAGAAAGCCGAGGATGTCCTTGAAGTCGAGCCGGGCCACCGTGAGCAGCGGCAGGGCCCAGAAGGGCTGGATGAGGTCGGTGGCCATGTCGCCCCAGGCATAGGCGAGCACCACCTTCTCCGGAGCCACGCCGAGCGTGCGCGCGGCCTCCAGCAGGTAGGGCGCCTCGATGGCCCACTTGGAGCCGCCCGAGGGCACGAAGTAGTTCACCACGCCGCTGTAGAGGTACACGATGGCGGGGAAGGTGGCGCTCGTGGACAGCGACACGAAGAGCTGGCCGATGCGCTCGGTGAGGCCGGTGGCCTTGAAGATGCCGTAGATGCCCGCGTAGAGCGGGAACTGCAACACGATGCCGTGCAGCACGCTCGCCGCCTCCTCGCTCGCCTTGAGCAGCCGCGCGGGCGTGCCATGCAGCAGCACCGCCAGGGTGAGGAAGAGGAAGTTCACCGCGTTGAGGTTGAGCGCCTTCCAGCCCCCGCCGAGCCACATCGCGCGCGCGAACCACACCACCCCCAGCACGCCGAACACCGTGGTGAGCACGGGCGCGTAATCCAGCCAGAGCGCGGGGCTGTGGCCCGCGGGCCGCTCGGGGGGCTCGAAGTCCTGGAAGCGCTCGAGCACCTTGGGGTCCACCCGCACCGCGCGCTCGGGGCTGGGGTGCAGTGCCCAGGCCAGCAGCCCGAGCCCCGTCACCACCACCGCGGTGAGCCCGAGGTTGAAGGGCGACAGGAGCGTGCGCTCGATGGGGATGAGGCCCAGCTGCTTCTCCAGGAAGTGCCCCGGCGTGGCCACCAGCAGCGGGGCCGAGGCGGACAGGCCCGCGTGCCACGTGGCCCCCAGGCCGAAGTACGCGCACGCCACGAGCAGCCGGTAGTCCACCTCGGGCCGGCGGCGCACCACGAAGCGCACCAGCATGGCGCTCGCCACGAGCGACAGGCCCCAGTTGAGGTAGGCCAGCCCCATGGACACCGTGGCCATGAGCACCACCGCGCCCCGGGGACCGTGCGCCAGCCCGGCGAGCCACTCGAGCAGCGCGCGCACCGGGCGGGTGAGCGCCAGCAGGTAGCCGGTGAACATCACCAGCGCCATCTGCATGGAGAAGCTCAACAGCTCCCAGAAGCCCGCCCCCCACGCGTCCAGCACTCGCGGCGCGGGCGTGTCCGTCCACCCCACCGCCAGCCCCATCGTGAAGAGCGACAGCAGCACCGCGATGGCGAACGAGCCGGGCACGTAGCGCGCGGAGAACCGGCCGAGCGCCTCGGCGATGCGAACGAGGGTTTCCACGCGACGTCGAGCTCCCACGGATGAGCGGCGGGTGTTCCCACCCCCGGCACCCCATCTGAGCATGGTTCAGCGCGTCTTCCGAGAAATCCCCTCCGGGGGGAGCCTCGCGCCGCCGCGCCGCGTCTGGCGTCCCGTGGACACTTCCGGGAGCGGAGATGTCCTCTGGTCATCCCAACAGGCGTCCCACAAAGTTGCAGGTGTCCGGCAATGCGCAACCCCCCCCTTGTCGCGCTTGGGGACAATGGCCACTTGGTTGGCAATGGCCTACCGCGTCCATATCCCCGTGGAGTTGTGGAGCACCCTCAAGGCGCTCCCGCCCGCGCTCGTCGAGCAGGTTCATCGGCGCCTGGATGGCATCGCCCAGTTGGCCGAGGTGGCTCCTCCGCTCAACCCGCTCTGGTTGAAGCTCGGTGCCACCGACCGGCCCCTGCTGCGCTGCATCGTGGATGGCCACGCGCTCCTCTACGAGGTCGACGAGTCCTGCCGTACCGTCTCCGTGCTCGACGTCGAACTGGAGGAGACCGAGTCGCTCTTCTCGGGCACGGACTCGTTCTCCGCGAGCGAACACCACTGACGCACCCACGGGGCCCCGCCTCGCATCCGCTCGTGCACTCCGCACCGCTCCTCGTGTGAGGGGTGGTGCGTTCCGCGTTCATCCTGTCTCCGGTTTCCTCCCGTGAGATGTCAGGTGCGGGGTGCTGACGGTTGAAACGTGTCATCCAGCGGACGGGTGATCGGAAAGACAGCAGGAATTACCGGCCGACTTTGGCTTTATTTACATCCTTGTCCGCCTGCTGACGGAGCAGGGCTCCGTCGGGGGGGAGGAAGCCGCCGACGTCCTGTCGAGGGGAAGCACGCCTGATCCCAGGGGGGAGCCTGGCCGCCGAGGCTCCCTCCCGCCCTCGGCACGAACATCGCAAGGATGGATGTTCTCGTGGAACCCAATTCCCAGTCACCCTGCTCCTGCGCGGCGCCTCATGAGGGCGTGGAATGCCCCACGTTCGTCCCCGCGTCCATGCCCACGCTGCCACCCAAGGCCGAGCGCGGCGGGGAGCTCGTGGGTCAGCGTTTCGGCAGCTTCCGGGCGATCCGCGAGCTGGGCCGTGGCGGCATGGGCACGGTGCTGCTCGCCGAGCACGTCCTCATCCCCAAGCGCGTGGCGGTGAAGGTGCTCCACAGTCACCTCGCCGAGGAGCCGGAGCTCGTCGCGCGCCTGCTGGCCGAAGCGCGCGCCATGAGCCTCGTGCAGCACGAGAACGTCGTCACCATCTACGACCTCGACACGCGCGACGGCCGCCCGTACGTCGTCATGGAGTACCTGGAGGGGCAGAGCCTCGCCGCCTTCGCGCGCGGCCCCATCGAGCCGGCGCTCACCGTGGAGCTGCTCACCCAGGTGTGTGACGCGCTCGGGGCGGCGCACGCGCGCGGCATCATCCACCGCGATCTCAAGCCGGCCAACATCTTCCTCGTGCCGGGTCCCCAGGGCCGCCACCGGGTGAAGCTGCTCGACTTCGGCATCGCCAAGCGGCTGGCGCGCACGGAGGGCGAGACGCCCACGCGCACGGGCGTACTGCTGGGCACGCCCGAGTTCATGGCGCCCGAGCAGTGCAGCGGAGAGGCCGTGGACGCGCGCACGGACCTCTACGCGGTGGGCGTCCTCGGCTACCTGCTGCTCACCGGCCGCGTTCCCTTCTCCAACGAGAGCACCGCGGCGGTGCTCGTGGCGCACCTGACGCAGAAGCCGGTTCCTCCGCACGAGGTGCGCCCGGGGGTGCCTCCGGCGCTTTCCGCCGTGCTGATGCGCGCGCTGGCCAAGCGCCCCGAGGAGCGCTTCGCCACCGCCGCCGAGCTGCGCGCCGCCCTGGAGTCCGCCCTCAAGGTGGCTCCGACGCCCGTGGCGCCCGCCCTCGCCGCCTTCTCCGCGCGGGTGCCGGGGTCCGTCGCGCGGGACTACCCGGCGGAGCGGGTGGGCCGCGCGGGCCTCTTCCTGCGCTGCACCGGCACGCCGCCCCCGCTGCGCTCCGACGTGTCGCTCGTCCTCCAACTGCCGGGCGGGGAGCTGCCCTGCGTGGGTCAGGTGGTGCGCCACGTGTCGGCCGAGCAGGCCCGGGCGTGGAACATGGCGCCGGGCTTCGGCGTGGAGCTGCGCGATGCCACCCCCGCCTTCCAGCAGCGCTTCTCGCGCCTGCTCACGGGGACGCCTCCCGCGCCCGCGGCGCCCACGCCGGATGATCCGCGCGCCGAGGTCGTGCTGCGCGACTTCCGCCAGCGGCTCCAGGGGGACCGGTACGCGGTGCTGGGGGTGCCGCGCGACGCGGACGCCGACAGCGTGCGGGCCCACGCCCGCGAGGCGCGCGGCCGGCTCGAGTCCCTGCTGTCCCTGCCGTTGTCCGACGCCCAGCGCGCGTTCGCGCAGCGCGCGCTCGCCCGGGTGGCCGAGTGCCTCCAGGTGCTGGGCCAACTCGAGCGGCGCGTGGAGTACGACGCGGAGCTGCGCAACGTGAAGGGGGTGATGCGCTGCCTGTCCGCGGGGCTCACCGTCACCGCCCTGGAGGCGTGCCGCCGCCGCTACTTCGAGCGCCACCCCGAGACGGAAGGCCACTCGCTCCTGCACATCGCCTCCGGCGAGGCCTACCTGTCGGCCGGCCGCCTGTCCGAGGCGCTCGCCTGCTACGAGTCCGCCCTGCGCGCGGACCCCCTCCACCTCGAGGCCCTCAAGCGCTGGTATGCCCTCCAGGCGAGGATGCGCCACTCGGCGGAAGCCACCGCATCCCGTTAGGATGCGGGTCCTGCCATGGCTTCCAATCCCTCCGACGACGACAAGCTCCCCACCCAGGGCCGGTTCACCCGTTTCCGCAAGCTCGCGGGGCTCTCCGCGCAGCTCAGCGCGGATGTCCTCAAGAGCGGCGCCAAACGGTTCGTGGGCCAGGATCCGGAGCTGCTCAGCATGTCCACCGCGGAGAAGCTCGTCACCACGCTCGGTGAGATGAAGGGCGCGGCGATGAAGATCGGCCAGGCGGTGGCCATGGACACGGAGATGCTCTCGCCCGAGGTGCGCCAGGTCATCGCCCGGCTGCAGAACGAGGCGCCCCCCATGCCCTACGCCCTGGTGGAGCGCGTCATCCGCGAGGAGCTCGGCGACGCGCCGGAAAAGCTCTTCCGCGAGTTCTCCCAGACGCCGCTCGCCGCCGCCTCGCTCGGCCAGGTGCACCGCGCCGTGCTGCACGATGGCCGGCCGGTGGCCGTCAAGGTCCAGTACCCGGGCATCGCCGACACGCTCTCCAGTGACATGGACAACCTGGGCCTCATGGTGAAGACGGTCTCCATGGCGTCGAAGCTCGCCGACGGCACCGCCTACTTCCGCGAGCTGCGCGACGAGATGCTGCTGGAGACGGACTACCTGCGCGAGGCCGCGCTGTGCGCCTCCTTCGCCCGGAGCACCGAGCGCCTGCCGGACCTCAAGGTGCCCGAGGTCATCTCCGCGCTCACCACCCGGCGCGTGCTCACCCTGGAGCTCCTGCGCGGCCGCACCCTCAAGGACTGGGTGGTCTCCAACCCCTCCGCCGAGGAGCGCTACCGCGTGGCGCGCCAGCTCATCCTCGCCATCTACGGGCCCTTCTTCACCGTGGGCGACCTGCACGCCGACCCCCACCCGGGCAACTTCATGGTGCTCGAGGATGGGCGCCTGGGCGTGCTCGACTTCGGCTCCATCAAACGCTTCAGCGCGCACTTCGTGGACGCCAACCGGCGCATGTTCCTGCACGCCATGCGGCGCGAGCCCATGGACCTCCTCGCCCTGTGCCGCGAGGTGGGCTTCACCTGCGAGTTGTCCGATGAGGAGGGGACCGCGCTCGTCCAGGAGGTGTTCCAGATCGTCGGCCGGCCCATGCGCCTGGCTCCCTACGACTTCGCCACCTGCTCCATCACGCGCGACCTGCGCTCGCACTTCACGCGCAACGCGCCCCGCTTCCTGAAGTTCCGTCCGCCCGCCGAGGCGGTCATGTTCTTCCGCTCCACCGGGGGGCTCGTGCAGAACCTGCGGCTGGTCGGCGCGGAGGGCGACTTCACCCGGGTGTACCAGGAGGTCGCCGCGCTCCTGTGAGCGCTCGGCCGGTGGGGGGGCGCGCGGGACTAGCGCGCGCTCGCCGCGGGCAGCCGGCTCTTCTTGTAGATGCTGATGAGCTTGCGGGCGAGTGACTCGCCCTGGACGCTCTTGGAGATGTAGCCATCCGCGCCCGATGCCAGGGAGAGCGAGCGCAGCCGGGCCTCGTCCGAGGCCGAGTAGAGGATGAAGCGCGTGGTGGAGGGCGCCTGGTTGCGCGCGAGCGCCAGCACCTTGTCCCCGCTGAGCGCCGGGATGTTCACGTCCAGCAGGACAAGATCCGGCATCACCGTACGCACCAGGTTGGACACGCCCAGCGACGAGCGGTGGGTGCGGATCTCGAAGCCGTAGGCGTGGAGGGTGCGTTCGACGAGCATCAGCTGGTCGACGTCGTCGTCCACCACCAGCACGCGGATCTTGTTCTCGATCTCGGACATGGGCTCCCTTTCGGAGGCTGTTCGGAGATGGGACTCTTCCCCAAGAGGCAGCGGGGGCTGCGCTCCCGAACAATACTGCTCCGTCTGCGATCAGGGAGGCCCAACCCTCCCGGAACTCGCGCCGGAGGCCAGAAATTGGACGCCTGTAACCCCGTCAGGCAAGCAAATCAAGTAAGAGCTTCCAGGAATGAACCCGGTCAGGGGCGAAAGGCCAGGAGGGCAGGCGGGCGGTGGGCCGCGCGGCGTCCAATGACAACCATCCCTGGGAGTTCGTCAGCGCCCATCCGCCCGTGAGGAGGAAGAGGTTACTGGACTCGTGGACGCGCGTCCACGTCGGCCGCCGCGCCGCCCCTCGGGGAGGCGTTCACCACCGGGAATCGGAGATGCGCGCCGCACGAGACTCTGGGCGCTACACAACACGTCCCTGCCGCCGCGGGGGAGGTCGGCTGTCTCTCGGGTGGTAGAGTTCAAGTCGACCATGGGTGTTGCCGAGCGGGCGGGGACCACTCTTCGCGAGGAGTCACATCATGCAGGGACGTATTCGGGTCGGCATCCTGGAGGATCAGACGGTTCTACGGGAGAGCCTGGTCGCCCTCTTCGAGGGAGCGGGGATGGAGGTGTGTGCCTCGGGTGGGGACGTGGAGAGCCTGCTGGCCCAGATGAAGGACCAGCCGCTGGACGTGGCCATCGTGGATCTGCGCCTGGAGAACCCGGGGAACTGGGGGGTGGACAATGGCCTGCGCCTGGTGGAAGTGCTGCGCGAGCGCTACCCCCATACCCGTTCGATCGTGTTCTCCGCTCACCGCGAGGCCTCCCTGCTGGAGCGCTGCTTCCAGGCGGGAGCGGCCGGCTATCTGTGCAAGCTCAACGCGAGCGGCGCGGCGCTGCTGTCCGCCGTCGAGCAGGTGGCACGTGGAGAGAACCTCGTTCCTCCGGAACTGGTGGGCCCGGGTGATGGCGCCTCGGACGCGCGCACCTCCCCGCTGGAGCGGCTCACCCAGCGCGAGCGCGAGGTGCTGGAGATGGTGGCGGCCGGCTCGGACAACCTCCAGATTTCCGCGCGCCTGGGCATCACCGAGCGCACCGTGAAGGCCCACGTCTCCAACCTCTACCGGAAGATGGGCGTGCAGAACCGCGTGGAGATGGCGATGATCGCCTACCAGA
The DNA here is from genome assembly GCF_002305875.1 of Cystobacter fuscus. Taxonomy (NCBI): domain Bacteria; kingdom Pseudomonadati; phylum Myxococcota; class Myxococcia; order Myxococcales; family Archangiaceae; genus Cystobacter; species Cystobacter fuscus. The sequence goes on from NZ_CP022098.1 coordinate 1,126,847, forward strand.
GCGGGTTCGCCCGGCCGCCGCCGCCGCCGCCGCAGCAGCAGGCCGAGTTTCCCAAGTAGGACTCCTCAGGGCCGCAGGGCGGTGACGAGCTCGAAGGGACCGGGAAGGACGCGCACCTCGCGGAAGCCCAACGCCGGGAGGGCGCGCGTGTAGAACGCGACGTCGCGCAGACGGCTGCCGCACGAGTCCACTCCCATGAGGAAGTAGGACCAGAAGAACTGGGCGGCGAGCCGCTCCGGGGTGCGGAACTCCTCGCAGATGAGGACACGGCCGCCGGGAGGCAGGGCCTCGAAGGCGGCGCGCAGCAGGGCGTGCGCCGTGTCCTCGGGCCAGTCATGGAGCACGCGCACGAAGGACAGGGCGTCATGGCTGTTGGGCAGGGGCTCGCGCAGGAAGTCCCCGGCCACGAACCCGAGCCGGCCCTCGAGGCCGCGCGCCCGCCGGGTCCGCTCCACCAGGGGCTCGCACGTGGGCAGGTTGTAGACGTCCACGCGCAGGTCGGGCCGGGCCTCCAGCAGGTGCGCCGCGAGGCTGCCATCGCCGCCTCCCACGTCCAGCAGCCGCGTGCCCGCGGGGAAGAGGGCGTCGGCGTGGGCGCGGAAGGTCTCCACGATGGGGCCGAGCCCCGCCGCCATGCTGGCCTCGAAGCCGGCCACCTGCTCGGGCGTGCGCGGAGGCCAGTCGAAGGACCGGGGGGACACGCTGCGCTCACCGCGCAGCACCTCGGGCAGATGGCCGTACAGCTCGCGCCAGGCGTACGTCTCCCGATCCCGCTCCTGCGAGCGGGGACCCAGCACGGCCTCGGCCGCGGCGCGCAGGCCCGGTACCGCCGCGTAGCGGAGCTCCCCGCGCGCCTCCGGGGGGGACTCGCGCCGCACGAGCCCCAGGCTCTCCAGGCAGTCGAGGAACTTGTCGAGGCGCGTGGGCACGAGGCCATGGCGCTCGCTCAGGGCCGCGAGCGTCACCGGCCCTGGCTCGAGCGCGTCGAGCAGCCCCAGGCGCAGGGCCGTCTCCACCACGTCCACGGCACGCGCTCCGTTGAAGAGCAGGTGGAGCAGGGCGCGAGGCCCGGGGAGTGCCTCGCTCATGGGGTGCCCGCTCCGCTCGCGTCCCGAGGCGTGCCTGGCGCGTGGCCACCCTCGCGCTGCCAGGTGGTCGTCATCTCCACGCGCACCCGCCACAGCGCGGGGAAGAGGGGCTGGGTCATGCGTCCGGGCAGCACCCGCGTGGGCAGTCCATCGAGCGCCTTCACCGTGGGGTCCACGCCGATGGTGCGGCGCACGAGCTGGAAGTGCGTGTACAGCCAGTTCTGCCAGGCCTCGTCGTAGTCGAGCAATTGCTCGCACACGCGCTTGAGATCGGGGTGGCGGGGCGTCGCGTACACGTCGGTGAGCTGCGCGTCGCGCCGTCGCAGCAGCCGCTCCAGCGCTTCGTCCAGACCCCGGGTGGCGGTGCTCACGGCGTTGTAGCCCGGCGACTCCTGCCCACTGCCATTGCCGAGGCTGCGGCGGATGATCTGATAGGTGTCCGGGGTGAGGGTTTCCAGCACGCCCAGCTCCGCGGCGAGCACGCGCGCCACGCGGGTCAGGCGCTCCAGCCGCGCCGAGACCTCCCAGAGGGCATTGGCGTCCAGCTCCTCCACGGCCTCCACCGACTCATGGGCGATCAGCTTGAGCCACAGCTCCTGGGACTGGTGCACGGCCTGGAAGAGCAGCTCGTCGGGGGTCACCCGCTGGGCGGGGGGCGTCTGGAGCGCGAGCAGCTCGGGGGTGCGCACGTACTTCTCGTAGTCCAGCTCGCCCTGGCCCACCCACTTCTTGAGCAGCGGGTTGAGCCATGGGCCCTGCAACTGGCGCCTCAACTGCTCGGCGGCACTGACGACCTCGGGGATCTGTTCCATGAGTCCTCCTGGGGGCATCCGGGACAGGGGCCCCTTTCGAGGACACGGCCGCCTCGGACAGGAGCCAGGGGGACCTATCCGCGGAAGGCGTTGAGTTTCTGGATGAGTTCGGCCCCTTGAATGCTCTTGGAGAGATAACCATCCGCGCCCGCGGCGAGAGCCAGGGAGCGCAGACGGGACTCGTCCGTTGCCGAGTACAGGATGAACTTGGTCCCACGGGGAGCGTACCGGCGTGCCAGGGTGAGCACCTGGTCACCTTTGAGGGCGGGGAAGTTCACGTCGAGCAACACGAGATCCGGCTCGCCCTGGCGCACCAGGTTGGACACGCCCAGGGCCGAGTCGTGGGTCTGCACGTCGAAGTGGGGTGCCAGGGTACGACGGACGAGGTCCAGTTGATCCGGATCATCGTCCACCACCAGGACGCGGGCCCTGGTGGTGATGCGCTCATCCATGGGTCTTCCCCAAATGCTTGCGAATGGTGTCGAGGAGCACCTCGCGATCCAAGGGCTTGGTGAGATAGGCGTCACAGCCGGCGGCCGAGGCCTTCTCCTGGTACTCGCGTCCGGCGTGGGCCGTCACGGCGATGACGGGGACGCTGGCCACGGCGGGCACCTGGCGCAGGCGCCGGGTGGCTTCCCAGCCATCCACGCGGGGCAGGGACAGGTCCATGAGGATGAGGTCCGGCACCTCGCGCGTGGCGCGCTCCACGCCCATCTCCCCGTCCTCGGCCTCCAGCACCTCGAACTGGCCGCCGAGGTAGCGGCGGACGATGTCGCGGTTCTGCGGGTTGTCCTCCACGTAGAGGATGCGCGGCTGGCGGTTGGCGCGCTGGGCGCTCTGCTTGAGCAGGAGCCCCTTGGCCTGGCCGATGACGTCCTCCAGCGCGTGGCCGCCCTTCTGCACGAAGCCGGCGAAGCCGTCGCGCAGCACGGCCTGCTCCTCGGCGGTGAGCGTCTTGCCGGTGAGCACCACCACGGGCACCTGGAGCTTGTCCGCGCGCATGCGGCGGATGACCTCGAAGCCGTCCAGGTTGGGCATCATCAAGTCGAGCACCACGAGCGTGGGCGGGGAGACGCGCGCCTTGAGCAGGGCGTCCTCGCCGTTGTGGGCCTCGTGGGTGGAGAAGCCCGCGCGGCGCAGGGAGCGGCTGACGAGCTCGCGCGTGGCGGCGTCGTCGTCCACCACGAGCACCTCGCCGGCGCCCGCGGCGGAGCCGATGCTGCGGCGCACCACGTCCACCAGGTGGTCGGGCTCCACCGGCTTGACGAGGTACTCGCACGCGCCCAGTGAGAAGCCCCGCGCGCGCTGCTCCTCCACGGAGATGATGATGACGGGGATGCGCGCGAGGTCCGGCTCGCCCTTGAGCGTGGACAGCACGCTCCAGCCGTCCAGCCGCGGCAGGTGGATGTCCAGCACGATGGCCTGCGGGCGCAGCTCGCGCGCCTTGCGCAGCGCCTCCATGCCGTCCGAGGCCGTCACCACGGTGAAGCCCGAGGGCTCGAGCTGGCCGGCGACGAGCTGCTGCACGAGCACGTCGTCATCCACCACCAGCACGGTGCCCCCGCGCATCATGGGGGTCAGTACGGCGCCCACGTCCTCGGGGGCCACGGGCTTGTCCAGCTCGCGCGACCCACCCAGGGCCTCGCCCTCGAGCACGCCCGCCAGCCGCACCGTGAAGGTGGTGCCCCGGCCCAGCGTGCTCTGCACCTCCACGCCGCCGCCCAATATCTTGCTCAGCTCGCGCACGATGGCGAGCCCCAGGCCCGTGCCGCCCACCTTGCGCGTGGTGGAGCCGTCCACCTGGCGGAACTTCTCGAAGATGAAGGGCAGTTGGTCCGGCGGAATGCCGATGCCCGTGTCCTCGACGACGAAGATGGCCTCGTTGCCCTCGGCGCGCGCGGTGAGCGACACCTCGCCCGACTCGGTGAACTTGGCCGCGTTGGACAGCAGGTTGAGCAGTATCTGCCGCAGCTTGAGCGCGTCCGTGCGCACGAAGGCCACGTGCTCGTCGATGTCCGTGCGCAGCTCCACGTCCTTGCCCTTGAGGTACTCCTTCACCGTGGCCGTGCACTCCTCGGCCAGCTCCGCCAGGTCCACCCGCTCCACCACGACCTCGATGCGGCCCGCTTCGATCTTCGACAGGTCGAGGATGTCGTTGATGAGCGCCAGCAGCGTCTGCGCGTTCTTCTTCACCACGTTGAGGTCGCGCCGGCCGTGGGCGGTGAGCCGGCTGCCCTCCTCGCGCATGAGCAGATCGCAGTAGCCGATGATGCCGTTGAGCGGCGTGCGGATTTCGTGGCTGAAGTTGGCGAGGAACTCGCTGCGCAGCCGGAAGGCGCTCTCCGCCTCGCGCGCTCGCTCCTCCTCGTTGCGCTTGGCGGCGGCGAGCTCCGTGGCCAGCCGGTCCAGGTCCTCGTTCTGCTGACGGATGAGCTCCATCTGCAGCGCGCGCTGCTGGTAGCTGGCGAGCGTGCGCGCGGACACGGCGCGGCTCTTCTTGAGCTCCTCGAGGTTGTCCGCCAGGCGCTGGTTGGCCGTCTCCAGCTCGGCCTTGGAGCGGCGCAGGCTCTCCTCGGCGGCCTTGCGCTCGGTGATGTCCTCGGTGATGCCGAGCACGTAGCGCGCCCGGCCCGACTCATCCAGCAGGGGCAGCTTGCGCGTGGCGTAGACGCGATCCTGTCCGCTCGTGCGCGCCACCTCCTCGAAGGTCTTGAGCTTGCCCGTCTCGAGGATCTCCGTGTCGATGGCGATGAAGGAGTCGGCCTGCTCCTTGGGGAAGTAGTCGTGGTCGAGCTTGCCGAGCAACCACTCCTTGGTCACCCCGAAGGCGTCGGCGAAGGTGCGGTTGACCACGCGCAGCCGGCGCTCCTCGGCGTCCTTCACGAAGAGGACGAAGGGCAGGCTGTCCACGATGCGCTCGAGCAGCCAGCGCGAGTGGGTCTGCTCCTGCTCGGCCTGCTGGTGCTGGCGCCGCTCGAGGGTGCGCTGGATCTCGCGGCGCACCACCGGCGCGAGCAATCCCAGGCGGTCCATCTCCAGGTAGCTGTTGGCGTGCACCTGTTCCAGGGCCGCGTGCATCTCCGCCTCGTCCCAGGCCTTCCCGATGACGATCAGCGGCAGCAGCGGATGGCGCTCCTGGAGGGGAGGCGCGGCCTCGCGGAAGGTGAGCCCGGGCAGACCCGGGCCACACACGGCCACGTCCCACTCCCGCTCCAGCGCCGCCTTCAACGCCTCGGGGGTGGCGGGGTGCCCGACGGAGACCTCGAGGCCCGCGCGCCGCAAGGTCTCGAGGATGCGGGCGCCCTCGGGCTCTCCCGCCATCAAAAGCAATGTCAGTGTCCTGGTGTCCGACACGGCAGGGACCGGAATACTCATCCGTCAGTTTTCCCCGAACGCCAAGACCGTCAGCGTCGTGTTGATGTGAAACCCCGAGTAGACCTCGAAGTGCACATTCATTCCAGCCGCTGTGGGAGCGTGACGCAAGGAGGCCGCGATGGCATCGACCGCTCCGGTTGCCTGGGCGTACCACATGCGGCCACTGCAATGGAAAAGCAGGGTGGCGCGGGGGTTGAGGACGCGGCGGGGCAGCTCTTCCTGGAAGAAGGCGCGTGTCATGCCGGCCAGGTCCCCGGCCTTCATCAGCTCCAGCTCGGTGCCTTCCTCCAGGAGGTTGGCGAAGAGGATGGAGTCGTCGGGCAGGACCTTCCAGGGAGCGCGGATGAAGTACTCGCGGCCCACCTTGAGGGCGGTGGGGTGCGCGGCGAAGCCCCGGGGCTTGCCGAACTCGAGATCCTCCACCGACACGCCCAGCATGTCCGCGTAGCGTTGCGCGGCCGGCTTGCCGTCGATTTCGAGGGCGCGCGTGGCGCTGTCGTCCACGCGGGTGATGGTGAGGCGCTCGCCCAGCGGCTGGTACCAGTGGGAGCGCAGGGCGGCCCAGGGCGCGCTCGTCTTGAAGAGCGCCACCAGCACGCTGTCCGTGGTCACCTCGCCGTCCACGTGGAGCAGGGCGGACTGGCTCTGTGGATCCTGCTCGGAGTCGGCGGCGCCGCCGCCCACGAGCATCAGCGCCTGGTTCTTGTCGAGCAGGCCGAGCAGCAGCTCTTCCTTCTTGTAGCGAAAGCCATCATCGATGACGAGGCCCACGTACTGGCGCGTGTCGATGTCCGCCTGGCGCACGCCCAGCTCCTGGGCGGCGCGCTTCATGGCCATGGCGCCCGCGCTCACCGCGTCCTCGGACAGGCCGGTGCCCAGGCCGAGCCCCACCTCGAAGTCCCCCGAGAGCGCGCCCAGCACGACGCTGCCCGAGTGGATGCCGCGGTTGTCCAGCTCGCCCGCGGTGGTGGCGCCCACCAGGCGCGTGCCCGGGGGCAGCCGCTCGCGCACCGCGCGGTTGAGGGCGAGCTGATCCCGGTTGCGTGAGGCGAACAGGGTGACGAGCCTGGGAGTTTCGCCGCCTTCGAGCTGTCGGATGAGATCCTCGGCCACGGCGACCGGTTCCACCAACGTGCTGCGCGCCGTCTGCATCTTCACTCGAGCCAACCAGGACCTCCCGCGGGGGCAGTAGGGCAGTGCGGCCTACAGGTTACTGCCTGGGTGGGTTTTGTGACAGCTATCCGTGCATTGCTGGAAGGAGTCGCGGCCGCCGCCCACGTACATGCTCTCGATGGGACCGAATTGTTGCACGTGCGTGTCCGGGTAGCTCTTGTGACAGGACAGACACGCGGACTTGCTCGTGCGCTCGATGCTCTCGGCCGTCAGGTGGCACTTGTCGCACTGCTGCAGGGGCGAGTCGTAGCGGCCCGAGCGCGAGTGGATGAAGTGGGTGCGCACGACGATGGGGCCTTCCAGCTCGAAGCCCAGCGGGGCATGGCAGGCGTTGCACCCGGCGCGGTTGTCATTGCCGTGCAGCACCCGCGCGAGCTCGCCGCCCTCGCTGTGGCAGCTGTTGCAGGGGCCGGTGGGGAGGTTGGGCTGGGTGGGCCGGGTGGACTCCACCTGGATGTTGATCGTCTTGCTGAAGGGGATGTCCTCGCCCAGGTAGACGCGGCGGCCCTTCACCGTCACCAGGTAGGTGCCGGGCTCGGCGTTGGCGGGCAGGGTGTACGTCCAGGTGTCGCTCGCGGGCGCGTCCCAGCCCCCCTTCTCCGGGAAGAAGGCGCCGCCGAACAAGTCATTGGCGGGCGGGAAGGTCTGGAACTGCGCGAACACGCCGTCGCGCTCGAGCGTGCCCACCGTCTGCACGTCGTCGGCGCCGAAGAAGGCCTCCAGGTCCACGATGCTGCGGATGGGCTGGAGCTTCTGCGCGGGGCCGATGATCTGCGTCATCAGCATGCGCTCGCGGTGCTTGCGCAGGTAATAGGTGGTGGTGGGCTCGAAGAAGGCCCGGTAGTACTGGATGCCCGAGTCGACCTTCCCCGAGGTGAACTCCCTGTAGGTGGGCAGGCTGCCCTGGGGGTGCAGGCGCTTGCCGGCCCCGTCGCGCAGGGTGAGCTGGAAGGTGATGCTCGAGCCGGCCGCGTAGGTGCCATTGGCGCGCGGCGGGGTGAGGGCCTTGATGTCCACCGAGACCCCGTAGGCGTAGGCGGGCTTGTCCTCCTGCTCGACGGGGATGGTGTAGTAGTCCACGCCGGCGCGCATCGTCCAGAACAGGCGCAGGGCGCGGGTGCTGCGCGTCAGCGTGAAGGGCGTGGCGCCCGTGCGCGCGTTGCGCACCTCGACGAGGGCCTCCTCGGTGAAGTCGCGCGCGGTGGAGCAGTCACTCATGCTCTTGCAGTCCGCGGTGGTCTGCACCGCGCGCAGCCGGCGGATGAAGAAGTCGTCCGAGGGCTGGCGGCGATCCCCCCGGCCGATGTTCAGCACGATGGGGCGGCCGGTGGGGCGGCCCCACCCATCCACGGGCAGCACCGTGAAGACGCTCGTCTGCTCCATCCACTGCGCCTGCCGGTAGAAGCGGCGCCGGGTATAGGTGCCGTTCGCGTTGGCCAGGAGGAGGGGCTCCTCGTCCACCTGCTTGAGCCCCTGCCAGGGCAGTTGCGCGAAACGGCCCGTGCGGCGCAGCCCGTCCACACCCTCGTCCCGGGTGGCCTTCACCACCTCGCGCACGTCGATCTGGTTGATGTAGAAGCTCTGCCCGGCCTTCACCCGCAGCGGCTGGGCCTTGCCGGGAGGCAGGCCCTCGTAGCCCACCTCGAGCGCCAGGGGGATGGGCTTGGAGCCCCCGCGTCCCACCTCCCGCGTGTCCTCCCCGGTCTTCTCCGCGGAAGTCACCTCGGAGGCCACCGCCGGCCGCGCGAAGCCCGCCCCCCAGAGGAGCGCCACGAGCCCCATGCCGCGCAAAAGGACGGACGCGTGCGACGGCACGCCCAGTGCTACCTGACCGCTCATGGCGGACCCTCTTTTCCCAGTAGGGGTGGCGGGGGCCACCCGTCCAGCCTCGGTTCTCGCGTAGATCCTCGCCCGTGCCACCCCGCCCAGCGCCCCACGAAATCCCGTCCGTTTTCCTATTCCCGGAAACACGAAGATTCGCGTCTGAACAGATTAGAGCGGTTTCCCCTTGGAATTTCAACTTCTAAGGGAATTATTCACACTGCTGAAAAGTCATTTTTTCGACTCAACACCCATGCCAGGGGGAGCGCGCTCGGCGCGTCGGCCTGGAGCGGAGGGCCTCCCGGTTCATGCGCTCCAACTCGAGGTAGAGCTGCTCGGTGGACAGCCGGGAGAGATCCACGCGCACGGGGATGGGCTGCATGGAGGGGATAGAAGGGAGCGGGGGGCGCAGCATCCAGCCCAGGCCGTAGCCGAGGAGGAATCCCGCCCCGCTCAACAGGCCCGCGAGCACCCCGAGCGTGACGGGAACCAGGCCCAGGGGCGGGAGGTGTCGCCACCCGATGGCGAGTCCCAGGGCGGCGAGGGTGGCGGAAACGAGCGTGAGCAGGCCCACGCCCGCGAGTAGCGGGCGGCTTGAATGACGCGGTGGCATGGATTGGTCTCCCCCTCAGCGCCTCCCTGGGATGGAGTCGCTGGTGTTTTCCAACTTGGTCGTGGGTATGCGGCCAGGAAATCACCCTCGTGGGATGGAGCGCTGTCCGTTAAAGGACAGCGCTCGTGCGCTCCGGATCCGCGCCGGGTGCACCCTCGGGGGGCGCCAGACAATGGCCCGGAGGGTGTCGAGGGGTTATGAGCCAACCCCTTCTGCTTCTTCTGCTTCTTCTGCTTCTTCTGACGTGAGGGTCTGTTTCCGACCATGTCCTTCGTTTCAGGCAACAAGGTCCGCTACCTCCCCCAGCCCGAGTGGGGCGTGGGGCATCTCCTCGAATTGCAGGACGAGGGCGCCAAGGCGCTCGTCCTCTTCCCCGCCCGGGAGGGCGAGCCGGTGCTGGTGTCCACCAAGGGTGGCGCCCTGGTGCCCTATCGCCTGACCAAGGGCGAGCCCGTGAAGACGGCCCGGGGCCGGCGCGCCACCGTGGTGGGTGAGGAGGAAGGCGGCCGCGGTCTGCGCCGCTACGTCATCCGCTACGCCGACACGGGCGAGGAGGACGAGCTGCCCGAGTCCGAGGTGCACGCGCTCGCCCCGCGCTCGGACGTGCTGTCCACGCTGCGCGAGGGCCGGGTGGGCGAGGCACGGGCCTTCATGTTGCGCAAGCAGGCGCTGCAACTGGACGACGAGCGACGGTGTGATGCGCTCGGCGCGCTGCTGGCCAGCCGGGTGATGGTGAAGCCGCACCAGGTGGGCGTGGTGCAGCGCGTGCTCAGCGCGCGCCGGCCCCGCTTCGTGCTCGCCGACGAGGTGGGCCTGGGCAAGACGATCGAAGCGGGCATGGTGTTCAGCGCCCTGCGGCTGTCCGGGCTCGCGCGGCGCGTGCTGGTGGTGGCCCCCAGCCACCTCACCGTGCAGTGGCTGGTGGAGCTGTTCCACAAGTTCAACCAGCTCTTCACGCTCATGGACTCGGACCGGTACGCGAGCTCGCTCAAGGAGCAGCCCCAGGTGTCCCCGTGGGCGCGCTTCCCCCTGGTGGTGACGAGTCTGGAGATGCTCGCCCGGAGCGAGGAGCACCGGCGCGCCGTGGCGGGCGAGGACGCGTTCTGGGACCTGGTCATCATCGACGAGGCACACCACCTCAAGGGCGAGAAGGCCTTCGCGGCCGCCGAGGGCCTGGCGGCCAACAGCTGGGGCCTGCTGCTGCTCACGGCCACGCCCATGCAGTTGGATCCGGCCGAGTACCACGGGCTGCTCACGCTCATCGACGCGGCGACGGCGCCCACGGTGGCGGGCTTCGAGCAGCGGCTGGCGCGGCAGGAGGAACTGAGCACGGCGGTGCGCGGGCTGCTCGAGGGCCAGGACGCCAAGGGCGCGGTGAAGGCCCTGGCGGCGCGCTTCCCGGACGACCCGCGGCTCACGACGCTCAAGGATCGGGACGCGCTCCTGCAGCACCTGGCGGAGACGTACAGCCTGTCGGACCGGCTGGTGCGCAACCGGCGCGCGGTGGTGGGCGGCTTCTCCACGCGCCGGCTGCACCGGCATCCGGTGAAGCTGTCCGCCGAGGAGCTGCGCACGCGCGACGCCGCGTTGGCCGCGCTCGCCTCGTCCACCCTGCGCGGCGCGCCCCTGGGCAACCTGCTGCGCCGCCTGGAGTCGAGCCCCGCGGCCTTCGCCGAGGCACTCCAGGGCAACAAGGCGCTGGCGAGCGTGGCCGGCTCGCTCAAGCTGCCCGCGCGCGACGCGAAGTTCGGCGCCTTCCAGGAGGTGCTGCGCGGCATCTGGAGCGCGGAGCCCCGCGCCAAGGTGCTCGTGTTCACCGAGAGCCGTGACACGCTCGAGTCGCTGCGCGCGGAGCTGGGCCGCGAGGGCACCGAGGCGCTCGCCTACCATGGCGATCTGCCCCTGGTGGAGAGAGACAGGCAGGTGGCGCGCTTCCGCGATCCCGAGGGCCCGCTGGTGCTCCTGTGCACCGAGGTGGGTGGAGAGGGTCGCAACTTCCAGTTCGCGCACCACCTGGTGCACTACGACCTGCCGTGGAGCCCGGCGACGGTGGAGCAGCGCATCGGGCGTCTGGATCGCATCGGGCAGAACCACCCGGTGGAGATCCACGTCTTCGATCCCGCGGGCACGCTGGCCGCGGACGTGTTGATGCTGCTGGCGGACGCGGTGGGCGTCTTCGGCGAGACGGTGGGTGGCCTGGACGCGGTGCTGGAGGAGGTGGAGCCGCGGCTGGCCGAGCTGGCGATCCTGCCGCGCGAGTCGCGCGTGGCGTACGCCGCGGAGCTCAAGGTGAAGGTGGAGGCGGCGCGGGCGCAGGTGAAGCGCGCGTATGATCCGCTGCTGGACATCCGCTCGTTCGACAAGGACGCGGTGGCGCGGCTGGTGAAGCGGGCGCAGGAGCGCATGGGGCTGGAGGAGGACGAGGAGGAGGAGGCCGCGCCGAGCCTGGAGGAGGGGCTGTGGAGCGTGGCGAGGGATCTGGACGAGCGGCTGGAGGAGTCGGTGACGGAGCTGGCGCGCCGGGTGGGCATCGGCGTGGACACGGACGAGCAGGTGGATGCCTTCCAGTGCGCCTTCCAGTTCGGCCACGCGCTCAAGGTGGAGGGCCTGCCGGGCATCGACATCAACGAGGACCGCACGGTGCTGGGCACCTTCTGGCGCGACACGGCGGTGGAGGCCGAGGAGCTGGAGTACTACGCCACGGGCCACCCCATCGTGGAGTCGTTGTTCGGCTTCCTGCGGGACGGGCCGTACGGGCGCAGCGCGGCGCGGTTCATCGAGAAGCGCGGGCCGCTCAAGGCGCGGGGCGTGGAGCTGCTCTACCACGTGCAGCTGCCCGAGCCCGAGGACACCTCGCCGGGCGCGCGGGTGCCGAGCCGTCAGCTCGCGCGCTTCCTGGAGCGCACGCTGGTGCACGTGGCGGTGGTGGAGGGCCCCTCGGGTCCCAAGGTGGACACGGGGGTGCTCGGCGCGCTGGAGGCGGAGGGCAAGTCCCTCAAGGGGGACGAGGTGGCGCGTGCCTTCCCGGGCTTCGCGGCCTTCGTGGACGCGGGCGTGCCGGTGGCGCTCAAGGCCGCCGAGGCGGAGCTGGGCAAGCTCCAGACGCGCGCGCGCAAGGCCGTGGAGGCCGAGCGGGACGCGGCGCTCGCGCGCATGAAGCTGTCGCTCACGCACCAGGGACTGGAGGAGAAGGCGGTGCGGGCGCAGCTCGACGCCGAGCACGAGCACTATGAGCGGCTGCTCCAGGCACTCGCCGGGGCCAAGGTGGTGCTCGACTCGGCCTGCGGCTTCGTCATCAACCGCTGAGCCCTGGGCTGCGTCGCTCCACTGCTGCCGGTCCCCTGTCTCCTCCCAGTGGAGACAGGGGGCACATCAGGGGGAGAGGGCGTCGAGTCGAGACAACACGTCGACGGTGAGCTTCTCGAACTGCTTGCGCGCGAGGGCCACCGCTTGGACCTGCCCACCGCCAACTCCATCCGCCTTCTTCAAATCGAAGAGAGGTTTGCGGGCTTGTTGCGCGAGCGGTACGAGGCTCGAGAAGTGCCTCATGGACGCAAGGCAGAAGGGGTCGGAATCAACGCTCGCGGGGATTTCGGCCTCATCCTGGAGGACCTCCTGGTGAAACACCGCCGGGATGGCCGCGGCCCATGTCGCATACCCCGAGACGGGGCGGTGCGCGCGCGCGAGGTGCTGCTGGACAATGTACCCGATCGGCCTGAACTCATGCGGTGGATGGTCCGCTCGAGGACGCGCTTCCATGTGCCGTTCCCGTACGAGATGCCACTCCTCACGCCATGCTCGCAGGGCGGGACCGATGTTGCGTAGACCTTGCAAGCTGAAGAGGTCCGGTGCCACGGGGACGATGACGGCATCACATGCGAGCAACGTCGCTCGAGTGAGAGCGCCAAGGTTGGGCCCGATGTCGAAGAGAACGACGTCGGCGTTCACCGCCTGGGCCGCGAGGTTCGAGAGAACATCGAGCGACGTGGTGACGTCCAGGGCATGCTCGTTGTTCTTCTCCGCCTTCCTGGCCCATTCCTCGGCCAGGGTCTGTTCGAAACCGCTGAGCTCGAGCTTCCCTGGGAGCAGCCAGAGGTTGGTGTCCACCCGGGTGAGGAGTGGCTCGCGGACCTTTCCTTCTCCACGGCGGACCAGCTCGACACAGTCCGACACCGTCCGGTCCTGGGCCTCCTGCTCCCAGATGTCGAACAACTCATCCTCGCCGAGGAGGATGGTCGAGAGGTTGCACTGCGGGTCGCAGTCCAGCGCGACGACGCGTCGGCCCATCCGAGCCATCATATGGGCGATGTGCAGGGTCAGGGTCGTCTTGCCTACGCCTCCCTTGTTGTTGACGAGGACCAGGGACTTCACGGTTTCCTCCGAAGAGTGATCCGCGTGAAGCCGTTGGTGGTGACGTCGAGGTCGGGGTACCCGGCACGTTTCAGGGCCAGTCTGACTCGACGTATGCCCCTACCCGCCGCCTCGACATAGCCCAGTGCCGCCAGCGTGGCGGTGATGGTGGGATTCCGATAATCGGAATGCTCACCGAAGGAGCCTTCGCTGGCCCTGCCAAAGGGGGCTCCAGGATTGGAGAACTCCACCCGGTCGTCGTACCACTCGACCCGTGAGGGGGCGTTGGTTCCTTCGTACGCGCGGTGCTGCACGAGATTGCGCGCGAGCTCCTTGAGCGCCTGGGGCGGGTAGTCGTTGACGAACGGTGCTTGAAGCCCAGCGGACGGGCCAGGTGTGGATGAATTGTTCGCCTCGAGCTGAGCCCAGAGAACGTCCAACTGGTCGGAGAGCGTGCCCGTCGCCGTCTTGCGCGATGCGATTTCGGCATCCACGTCTGTTCCTGTGTACCGGATGAAATCGACGTAGGCGCCGGGAAGGAACGTCTGTGGACTCCGCCCATAGGTGAGTATGGCGGTGTGATTGGGGCGCCAGGTGCCGTTGATGCGCTCGACGAGCTGCCGCTGCATCAACCAGTTCTCCAATGGAGGAAAGGAGTCCTGTTCATCGTCGATTTCCTTCTCGGCGTCGTATTCCCGTTGAAGCTCCGCGATGTTCAGGTCATCGAGGGTCGCGCTGGCCACGACGCGTGAATCGAAGGTCCGGTTCTGCGCGGACTGGCGGTCCCGGAGCCGTTGCAGGTCGGCGTCTCGCGCCCGTACCGTGGTCGTGCCACTTCGAACCCAGACCACGGAGTCGACCGCCACGGGAAGTACAGGGGCAGGGTGGACCGTGATGGCGAAGAGGAGCTTCCCTTCGACCTCGAGTGCGTCGAGGTCGAAGGTGGGAGTTGGAAGGATCTTGATGCTTCGGAGCCGGTCGCTCAGCGTACGTTGTTCCTCGTCGATCCCCGTACCCGTCGCGGCGATTCCCTTGATCCTGCCGTTCTTGTCCACTCCAACGAGGAGATAGCCAGGACGCCTGGTATCTCCCAGGTCGTTGGCGAGGGCACAAACCGCCTGAAGGATCTTGTCCTCGCGCGCGGACTCCTTCCATTCGATGCGATCGGTTTCCGTGACCAACAACGGTTTTATGTCGAGCGTGGGCATGCGTATCCCGGTGAGCGCCGACTCAGGCGCGCACCTTCTCGCGCAGCGCCTTGGCCCGCTCCTGCGTCTCCGGATCCGAGTGCGTCATCTCGATGCCCTTGAGCCGCTGGTCCAGGCTCTTGGGCAGCTTGCCCTTCACCAGCTTGCCCTCGGCCTCCATCGCCTCCAGCTTGCCGAGCGCCTTGTCCGCGATGCGCTCCTTCGGGTGGCCCAGCAGGCTGTCGAGGAAGTACGGGTCCTCGGGCAGCTCGGGATACTTTTCCAGGTAGTCCAGCACGCCCTGGGCCCAGGCGCGCGGGTCCTCGGCGCTCTCCAGCACCTTCTGCATGGCCTGCTTCTGCGCCTTGCGCTTGCCCTCCGGATCGAAGGTCTTCGCCAGGCCCTCGGGCAGCTCGCCCCCGGTGAAGAGCGCGTCCGCGGCCGACTTGTACTTCTCGTAGGAGGCGCTGCGCTCGATGCGCTGCTGCGCCGGGTCATCCTGCCGCGAGGTGTGGCCCCGGCCCTTGCCGCGCTGGGCGTCCAGCTCCCGCCACGTCTTCGTGCGCTTGCCGGAGAATCCGCCGCCGCCCCGATCGTCATCCCTGTCACGTGCCATTGCGTCACTTCCCCTTGCGAGCCCCCCACAGCGCCGCCAGGCCGCTCTTCACCAGGGAACGGACGCGTGTCAGCTCCTCGGGCGCCAGGGGGTGCTCCTCGTCGTGCTCCGCCTCGAACAGGGCCTCGTCCGCGTACGCGGCGAGCGCCGTGGGCACCGGCGGAAGCTCCGTGCCCGACCCCCTCAACGCCTCGGGGGGCACTCCCGCCACTCCCCGCGGCCACCCCAGCTCCAGCATGGCGTGCAGCTCGAAGAGCAAGTGACGGGCAACGGCATATCCTTCGTCCGTGAGCCCCGCCGCGTCAAGCTCCCCCAGCAGCGCGTCCTGCCGGTTTTCGAACGAGTCGTGCAGCCGCGTGCGCGCCTTCTCGTCGTCCTCCAGGTAGCGCCAGGCGGCCTCCACGAAGGCCGTGTCCGGCTCGCCCGGGGCGAAGACGGCCGGGGGCTCCTCCTTCTGCTTCTTCGGACGCGGGGGCCGGGGGCCGTCCTCCAGGCGCACCTGCTTGCCCTCCTGCACCAGGTCCCACAGCCCCAGCAGGTTCTGGAAGAAGCGGCGCGCGAGCTCCGGGGACTCGAAGCGGGGCTCGCGCTCGAAGAGGCTCGGAATCACCTCGCTCGAGGGGCGTCCCTCGGCGTGGGCCTGGCGCATGTGGGCGAGCACCGTGAGGCTGTCGTGCGGGACGCCCGCGAACTCCAGCAGCCCGTCGAGCACCTGCGCGCCCTCGAATTCGTGGACGAACTCCATCTGTTTGGAACGGGAACGGCTCATGCTTCTCACCGTAGCCCCTGACGGGGCCTCTTGCCTTCCCAGAACCCACCAGGGAGTCGGGGGACTGACTGAATGACCCGTTCTGTCCTGGACGGCCACTCCCTGGTCACGAGTGCCTTCCGTTTTCGCCCTTCCGTCCCTAGGCTCCCCCCCCTCCCATGAGCGAACCGTCGTCCCAGAAAGTGAAGCTCGCCATCCAGGCGCTGTCCCTGGCCCGCCCCGTGGAGGGGCCTCCCGGCGACGACGGTCAACGTTCGGTCTGGCACCTGTCCGCCCAGGGCGCCGAGCTGCTGTCCTTCGTGGACCCCGAGGGAAGGGTGCAGCGCCAGGAGTTGACGCTGCTGGGCGAGCACTGTGTGTGGACGAGCGGCGTGGGCCTGCGCACCGGACGCGTGGAGCAGGTGGACGCCGCGCGCACCGAGGCCAGCGTCGTCCACCCCGACCGCGAGCCCGTCCCCGAGCGGCTCCTGCGCGCCGCGCTCGCGCTCGAGGACTACCGGGGCGAGGACCGCTACATCCTCCACATCCAGCGCGTGCTCGCGCTCGCGCGCCAGAGCCTCGCGCTCGCCGGCAACCCGCTGCCGGCTCCCCCGCCCCCGCCTCCCATGGCGGCTCCCGCCCCCCCTCGCGCTCCCCTCGAAGGGGCCCCCGCGCCCGCTCCCCTCATCCCCCCGAGCGCCATCGCCTCGGACCTGGAGCGCCGGCAGGGCCGCGAGGGCCTCACCATGCTCCTCGTGCTCGCGGTGGGGCTCGTGGTGGGCGTGGCCCTGTTGTTCTGGCTCCTCTGAAGGGCCCGGATGAAGGGCCCGGGGTTTCGTCTCCGCTCAGGGCCCGGTCCGCACCGTGGGAGTCGCGCAGTGCGCGGAGGGCGCCGCGCCCAGCGCGCCGGCCAGCACGTGGGGCAGCTTCGAGGCCGGCGCCATGTGCGAGGCATCCGCCCTCCACGCGCCCCAGGCCGCGAGTTGCAGGGGCCGCGTGTCCAGTGCGAGCACCGCCGC
Organism: Cystobacter fuscus; assembly: GCF_002305875.1. Lineage (NCBI taxonomy): Bacteria > Pseudomonadati > Myxococcota > Myxococcia > Myxococcales > Archangiaceae > Cystobacter > Cystobacter fuscus. The sequence continues at coordinate 1,143,649 of NZ_CP022098.1, forward strand.
GGCGATCGCCATGAGCGTGAGACTTCCCGCCCACTGGGCCACGGCCCTCGGGCGTGGGAAGAACCGCCAGCCGACGAGCGCGAGTCCGAGGACCGACAGGGCTCCCAGGAGCGCCCAGCGCAACTCCTGCAAGGAGGTGAGCCGCGAGGTGTCCGTGGCGAGCCGCGCGGCGGGGTCTCCGGCCTCGGGCAGGGCCCGGGGCGTGAGCAGATCCACGAGCAGGTGGGCCTCGAGCGCCGCGAGCAGGGCGCTGAAGCCCAGCACCAGCGCCAGCGCGGCGCCGAGCATCCGCTCGGAGTCCTCTCCCACGCGCCGGTGCTTGTGCACCAGCACGAGCCCCACCGCGACGGCACCGAGCAGCGCCGCGCTCGTCCAGGCCCCCAGCCGGCGCGTCACCATCGCCTCGCCGGTGCCCGCGGCCAGCATGGCCAGCGCGTCCCGTCCCCCCACTTCCGGTAGCGCCGCCAGCACCCGGCGCATCGCCTCCTGCGTGCCGGCGATGCCCAGCTGCCAGGGCAGGGTGGCCAGCCCCACCAGCAGCACCAGCGGCGCGTGCCTGCCCGCGGCTCCCCTGCACAGCAGCGTCGAGAGCACGAACGTCACCCCCCCGATGCCCAGCCACATCAAGACGCTGTAGAGGCCTGGCGCGCCCGCCATCCGCCACACCTCGGCGCCTCCACCCAGAAGCGGGGGGAGCGCGAGCCAGACGCTCCCCATCGCCATGAGGGGAAGCGCGGCGAGCAACAGTCCGGAGAGCGATGTGAATCTGATGGGAGGCAGCATGGTTTAAAAAGTATAAACCGATTCCCATGAATTCATGAATTTGCCCCCAAGTACGGAAGAGCCGGTGAGCAGTGAACGCTTCGTGGGACGGGGGAGCGAGCGGGCGGCCGCCGGGTTCTCCCCCTGCTCGTCAGGCGGCGACGGCCCCTTCACCGAGGAGCCGGGCATAGGGGCCCCCCCGGGCGGACAGCTCGGCATGGGTGCCCGCCTCCACCACGCGCCCGGCGTCGAGGACGACGATCAGGTCCGCGTCGCGCACGGTGGACAGCCGGTGGGCGATGACGAGCACCGTGCGCCCCTTCATCAGGGTGGCGAGGCCCGCGCCCACCGCCGCCTCGCTCTGGGCATCCAGGGCGCTGGTGGGCTCGTCCAGCAGGAGGACGGAGGGCTGGCGCAGGAAGGCCCGCGCGAGGGCGAGGCGCTGGCGCTGTCCTCCCGACAGGCGCGCGCCGCGCTCGCCCACCGGCTCGTCGAGTCCCCCGGGCAGGGCGCGCACGAAGTCCTCGGCGTGTGCGAGTCGCAGCGCCTCCCACACGTCCGCGTCCGAGGCGCCCGGTCGCCCGAGCAGCACGTTGTGTCGCACGCTGCCGGAGAAGAGCACCGGCTCCTGGGGCACCCACGCCAGGCGCTCGCGCACGCGCGAGGGCTTGAGCCGTGACAGGGGCACGCCATCCCAGCTCACCGTGCCGCCACTGGGGGGCAAGAAGCCCAGCAGCACGGAGAAGAGCGTCGTCTTGCCCGCGCCGGACGCGCCCACCAGCGCCACCCGGGCCCCCGCGGGCACCGTGAGGTCCACGCCCCGCAGGGCCTCGCGGCCGTCGGGGTAGGTGGCGCGCAGGCCCGAGAGCGTCAGGGCCCGGGTGAGGGGTGGGGCGTCCTCGCCCTCATCCGGTGGCACGGGCTGGTCCGCGAGCGCGAAGAGGCGCTCGGCGCCCACCAGGCCCGTCACCACCTGGGAGAGCGTGCCGCTGAGCGACTTCACCGGTTGGTAGAGCAGGAGCGTGGCGGTGATGAAGGACAGGAGCCGTCCGGAGAGCGAGGGGTCTCCCGAGATGGCGCGTGCGCCCCAGGCCACCGCCACCGCCACGCCCACCATCCCCATCAGCTCCACGGTGGGGCTGTACGCGCCGCGCAGGAAGAGCGAGCGGCGCATCTCCCCGAGGTAGCGCTCCGCCTCGGTCTCGAAGCGCGCGAGCGCCCGGGAGCCGGCGCCATAGGCCCGCACCACCGGCAGCGTCTGCAACTGCTCCGCCGTGAGCGCCGTGAGCGCGCCCAGGCTCGTCTGTGAGCGCTGGGCCACCTTCTTGAGCGAGCGCGTGAAGGCGCGCACCGGCAGCACCGTGAGCGGCATCACCACGAAGGTGAGCAGGAAGAGCTTCGCGTCGATGAGCAGGCACGTGACGAGCAGCGCGAGGATCTGCAACCCGTCGCGCACGTACGAGGAGAGCGCCTGGGTGACGGAGAACTCCACCAGGGGCACGTCCGCGGTGAAGCGCGTGAGGAGCTCGCCCGAGTGCTGGCGCTCGAAGAAGGCGGGGGGCCAGGAGAGCAGGCGCCCGTAGAGGGACGCGCGCAGGTCCGCCATCACCCGTTGTCCCAGCCGCTGCATCCACCCACCCTGGAGGTAGTTCGCGCCCGCCTTGAGCACCGCCACGCCCACCACCATCAGGGGCACGACGCCGAGGAGGCGCTCTCCGGGCAGCTTCACGCCCGCGAGCTCCACGGGGCCGCCGGTGAGCACGGCGCGCAGCAGGGGCCCCACGAGCCAGGCGTAGGTGGAGGTCGCCGCGGCGGCCACGAGCGAGGCACCGAGTCCCGCTCCGAGCAGCAGGCGATAGGGCCGCACATAGCCCAGGAGCCGACGATAGACGTGAGGGGAGGGACGAGGCGCCACGGCGAGGCGCGCACTGTGTCATCGCGCCAGGGCCCAGGCAAAGGGACTCGCCTGGCCGCCCGCCCCTCGGCCCTCCCGGCTCACCATGTAGGTGCGTTCATTGCCTCAACGGCCAGGGACGGACAGCTTTCGGCTAGCCATGGACACGAACAACACAGAGAAAGAAGTGCTGAACAGCCCAGGCTGTGAGCCGGTGGTCGAGGACGAGGAGCGTCGTCGATTGTTGTGGCTGATGGCGGAGTACTTCAGGACCATCGGCTGCACGGACATCAAGGCTCGCCTGCCTGGCTTCCTGCCACCCCCCGTGCTCTCGGGGACCATCGAGGACCACCGGCCGGACTTCACCTGCCGCCAGTCCGACTCGGCCCGGACGCCCATCATCCTGGAGATCGTCACGCCGGGCATGGTGGATGAGCCCGCCGCCGAGAACCGCTGGAGCCTGTTGTCGAGCGCCGCCAAGCTCTACAACGCGGAACTCCACTTCGTGGTTCCCAAGTGGTCGGTCAGCCGGGGCGTCATCGATCCCATCCTCAAGCGCCGCCTGGCGCGCATGGAGCTGACGGCCAACCGCGTCTGGACCGTCTGAGGGCTCGTTTCCAGGCGTCCACCCCGAGATGCGCCCGCTCCCTCGCCGGGGCGGGTGCGGATTGCTGGACCCCACCGCTGCGTTATAGTGACTCGGAATTCGCCACGCGCGGCCAAAGTCCAATAAATCCAGGGGTTTGAAGCAATGCCAGCGGTTTCGGGCCAGAAGCGGGACTATTACGAGGTGCTGGGGGTCCAGAAGACCGTCTCGGCGCAGGAACTCAAGAGCGCCTTTCGCAAGGTGGCCCTGCAGTACCACCCGGACCGCAACCCCGGGAACCAGGAGGCCGAGGAGAAGTTCAAGGAAGCCTCGGAGGCCTACGAGATCCTGAGTGATCCGGAGCGCCGCAACCGCTACGACCGTTTCGGTCACGCGGGGGTGGGCGGGGCGGCCGGGGGAGACCCGTTCGGCGGGTTCCAGGGCGTCAACATCAACGACATCTTCGGGGAGATCTTCGGAGACATCTTCGGTGGGCGAGGGGGCCGCCGGGCGAGCAACCGGGGCGCGGACCTGCGCTTCAACCTGGAGATTTCCTTCGAGGAGGCGGCGTTCGGCTGCCGGCCGAAGGTGCCGATTCCGCGGCCGAAGAAGTGCGACACGTGCTCGGGCACGGGCAGCAAGAGCGCCTCGGCGCCCAAGACGTGCGGCACGTGCGGGGGCGCGGGCGAGGTGCGCTTCACCCAGGGCTTCTTCGCCGTGTCGCGGCCGTGCTCCGAGTGCGGCGGTACGGGCGCGGTGGTGCCGGACCCGTGCGGCAAGTGCAAGGGCTCGGGCAAGGTGCCCAGTGACGAGGTCATCGAGGTCAACATCCCGGCGGGCGTGGACAACGGCACGCGGGTGCGGCTGACGGGCATGGGCGAGCCGGGAGACCGGGGCGGCCCCGCGGGCGACCTGTACGTGACGGTCATCGTGCGCGAGCACCCGCTCTTCCAGCGCGAGGACTACGACGTCTTCTGCGAGGTGCCCATCTCCTTCACCCAGGCGGCGCTGGGCGCGAAGATCGACGTGCCCACGCTCGACGGCAAGGTGAAGATGACCATCCCCGAGGGCGCCCAGTCCGGCAAGGTGTTCCGCCTCAAGGGCAAGGGCATTCCGCACCTGCACAGTGGCCAGCGTGGCGACCAGCACGTGCGCATCGTCGTGGAGACGCCCACCGGGCTCACCCAGAAGCAGCGCGAGCTGCTCGAGAAGTTCGCCGAGGCCAGCGGCGAGGAAGCGCACCCGCAGTCGAAGAACTTCTTCGAGAAGGTGCGCGAGCTGTTCGGCTAGCCGCCTTTTGCTCCCTCCTCGAATCCTTCAAGCGGACGGGATTCGGGGAAGGGGGAGGTGGGTGCGGGAGCATGTGTTGGGTTGTCCGCCCTGGACGCGGCTCCTCCCACCGGACCTGGAGTCGGGCCGTGCTGGCCATCGGTGAACGAAGTGGCCGGTTTGCCTCGGTTGCAGTGCCCGGGTCTGGACGTTCATGACGTCCCCGGGAGAAGGACACTCACCAACGCCTCGGCGCGTGTGCATACCGAGCCTTCAACCCTGGGAAGGGGGGTGGGCATGGCCACGTACCGACTCATCCGCAGACTGGCGGCCGGCGGAATGGCGGAAGTGTTTCTCGCCAAGGTGGTGGGCGCGGAGGGGTGCGAGAAGTCCGTGGCCGTCAAGCGCATCCTGCCGTCCATGGCGAGGGATCGGGAGTTCGTGGAGCTCTTCCTGCGCGAGGCCCGGCTCACCGTCTGTCTCCAGCACCCCAACGTGGTGCAGGTGCTCGACCTCGGGGCGCTCGAGGGCCAGTACTACATGGTGATGGAGTGGGTGGAGGGGGTGCCTCTGCGTACCCTCCAGCGCGGCGCGGCGGAGCGGGGCCTGCTGCTCGGACTGCGCGAGGTGTGCTTCATCGTCCAGCAGATCTCCGAGGGGCTCGCCTACGCGCATGGCCGCGTGGACGCGGCGGGCCGGCCGCTCAACATCATCCACCGCGACGTCAACCCGTCCAACGTGTTGGTGTCCAGCCGCGGCGAGGTGAAGCTCGCCGACTTCGGCATCGCCAAGGCCCTCAACGCGCAGAGCGGCACCCAGGTGGGGGTGGTGAAGGGCAGGGCGGGCTACCTCGCACCCGAGCAGGTCAAGGGCGCCGAGGTGGATCAGCGCGCGGACCTCTTCCTGACCGGCCTGCTGCTCTACGAGTTGCTCTCGGGCCGGCAGCTCTTCCAGGGGACGGACTACTTCCAGACGCTGCGCGCCATCGCCCAGTTCGACGTGAGGCGCCTCGTGCCCCTGCCCGGAGTGCCGGCGGCGCTCTGGAGCATCATCACCCGGGCGCTGGCGCCTGAGCCGGCGGCGCGCTTCCAGCGGGCGCGCGACCTGGCGGACGCGCTGCGCGACTTCCTCTTCGAGCACCGGTTGCGCGTGGGGCCCCAGGACGTGGCGGCGCTCTTCCAGCGCTGCCTCCCGGGACGTCGCTCGCTCCTGGAGGGCGTGGACGGCGGCTCCCACGAGGCGCTCGGGGAGGAGATCCGCCTGGGCTCGGACGTGGGGCTGCAGCGCCCGACGCCGCTCACCTCGGTGCGCTCGCGCCCGCCGTTCCTCGGAGGGCCCCGGCTGGGCACGCCCGCCCCCGTACGGACGCAAGCGGAGTCGGGCCGCTTTCCCGTCCCGACTCCCCCTTCCAGCACGGGCGTCCTGGAGCTGGCCCCACGGGCGAGGCGTCCGGCGCACCGCAAGCTGGGCGAGATGCTCCTGGTGTTCGGCAAGGTGTCGGAGCCGCAGCTCCGGGGCGCGCTGGAGCGGCAGCGGTGCACCGGCGGGCGCATCGGCGAGCTGCTCGTCGCCGAGGGGCTGCTGTCCGAGGAGGACGTGGTGCGCGCCCTGAGCGAGCAGAGCGGCATCCCCTTCATCTCGGATCGGGTGCTGCGCACCATGCCCGTGCCCCGCGTGCTGTTGCCCCTGCTGTCGCTGGAGAAGGCCGAGCGGCTCGAGGTGGTACCGGTGTCCCAGCAGGCCGGGGAGCTGGTGTGCGCCATGCGCGAGCCCCGCGACCTGGCGCGTCTGGACGAGCTGAAGTCCATCACCGGGCACGCCGTGCGCGGCATCTACGCCACCCAGAGCGGTCTGCGCCGCGCCATCGAGCGCTTCTACCGGGGCGAGGCCGGGGAGCCGCATCAGGGGGGCGCCACCTCGGGCGGTGGGGCCGGGGACATGGAGAAGGCGGCCCCGGGCGGGACCGGAGAGATGAGCCGCGCGGCGCGGTGGCACTCGCGCGTGGTGGACGCGGCGCTCGCGATGCTGGGAGGAGCGGGGGCGTGGGGCTCCGTGCTCGCCAGTCTGACCCGGGATGTGGCGGGCCGGCTGGGCGCGGCTCCCGCGGAGGCCGAGAGCGCCTCGGCGGTGGCGTATGCCCTGGCGCTCGCGGCCTTCCAGGAGTCCGGTGGGCGCTTCACGCGGCCCTCGCTCGAGGCCGTGCGCGCCATCCTGGGCCGGGACTCGGAGGAGCTGGACGGCCTGATCGACGCCTGCGCCCGGGACGCGCCGCCTCTCCCGGCGACCACCCCCAAGGCCGTGCTGGCCCTGGCCGCCGCGGTGGCCTTCCTGGAGGAAACGGACCCGGCCCTGCTCGGAGCCTCGGACGTGTCCCAGGCCCTCGCCCGGCTGCTCGCGGCTGGACGGTTGCCCCCCCTCGCTCTGGAGGCCCTTCGCACGGAGGTGGTGGCGCGGGTGACCGCCGGGTCCAAGGGCGTCCGGGCCCCGGCGCTCGTCCCCGCTCCCGTGAACTCCGCGACGGCCGCCTCGTCATGAGCCTCCGCCGCGAGCCTCGCGGGGCAGACGCCCTCTAATCCCGGGTGCCGTCGAGCGGCTCGGGCAGGGCGTTCACCTGGATGACCTGCCCGCCCTTGTCGGGTGAGCTGCGCGCCGCCTCGCTCTCCTCGGGGGTCTGGGGCGCGCGCTCCTGGAAGGCGTCCCCTTCCAGATTGCGCTGCCGCTGCTCGCTCGTGCTCCCATACCCCTCTCGCGTCCTCGTCGGCCTGTCCGCCATCGTGTGCTCCTGGGTTGGAGAGAACCTCGGATCGTTGACGTTGGGGCCGGGGAAGGGGGGACGCAATGCCCGGCCCGGACCTCTTTCCCCCTCCCTCTCCGGGGCCGGCTCTCCCGCTCGCTGTTCCAGCGGGCGAGTCCCTGGGGACGCACCCGCGTGGCCCCTGCTCCACACTTCACGTGCGCTTCCGGGCGACCCAGAGGGGAGCGGTGACGGCACGTTGGCTGCACGGCAGGCCACGCTCCCCGGGGAATCTTCCCCCCGCTCGGCTGTCGACGCAGAAGCGCCCCACTGCTATGCACGCCCCTACCATGGATGCCCGCCTTTCTCCGTGCCGCGCCCTGTTGCTCGCGCTGACGATGCTGATTGTCGCCTGCAAGACGCCCTCCGCCGCGAGCTCCGGCACCGACTCCACCCCTTCTTCTCCGGGTGAAGTCACCCAGGAAAACCCCTTCCCGACCAGGCCCACCGTGAAGGCGCGCCAGGACTCCGCGGCGGACGCGGCGCTCGCGCAGGCGGCCCAGCAGGCCCAGTCGGCGCCGGGCAAGAAGGGCGCGGAGCTCTTCCTCGCGGTGCGCAAGGCCTACCCCGAGACGACCGCGGGCCAGGAGGCGCTCTACCGCGCCGGCGTGCTCTTCTACGAGTCCCAGGACTACGTCAACGCGCGCAAGTCCTTCAACGAGCTGCTCTTCGAGAACCCGCTCCATCCCGAGGCCGCGGACGCCAAGCTCCGGCTGGGCCGCTCCGCGCTCGAGGTGGGCGCCTACCGCGACGCCTACCTGATGCTCTCCAGCCTCGCCGAGCGCGCCGAGGGCGCCGAGCAGGTGCGGCTGTGGCAGGACACCGCGAAGGCCGCGGAGAAGGCGGGCCTCTATGGGCAGGCCCTGCAGATCGCCGTGGACCTGGCCGGCCGCGCGCAGACGCCCGAGGAGCAGCAGGCCGCGGTGGCCCGGGTGCAGCAACTGGTGGAGGGCCGCGCGGGCTTCGTGGACGTGGCCCGGGTGGCGGAGGGCCTGCCCGCCTCGCATCCCGCGTGGCCGGTGCTCACCTTCAAGCTGGCGCGCATCCACTACCACCTGCGTGACTGGACGCGCCTGGAGGAGACGCTCAACCGCTTCCTCGCCGAGGCCCCCTCCCATCCCTTCGCCCCCCAGGCCCGCGAGCTGCTCACGCGCGCCACGCGGCGCGTGGAGGTGCAGCCCCGGGCGGTGGGGCTCCTGCTGCCCATGACGGGCAAGTACAAGGCCTGGGGCGAGGCGGTGCTGCGGGGCGTGAAGCTGGGCCTGTCCGGCAGCGACGTGGAGCTCATCGTCAAGGACACCCAGGGCGATGTGAACCTCACCGGCCAGGCGATGGAGCAGCTCGCCTATGACGAGGGCGCCATCGCGGTGCTCGGCCCCATCGCCTCCGAGGACTCGCGGCGCGCGGCGCTCCTGGCCGAGGAGCTCCAGGTGCCGCTGCTCACGTTCACGCGCCAGGAGGACATCACCGCCATCGGGCCGTACGTCTTCCGCAACATGCTCACCAACTCGGCCCAGGCGCGCGCCATCGCCGACTACGCCATGAAGGAGAAGGGGCTGCGCAGCTTCGCCATGCTCTATCCGAACCTGCCCTACGGCGTGGAGCTGGCCAACGACTTCTGGGACCAGGTGGTGGACAACGGCGGCCAGGTGCGCGGCGCCGAGACGTACGCGCATGATCAGACGACCTTCACCTCCGAGGCCAAGAAGCTCGTGGGCCGCTACTACCTGGAGGACCGGGGCGACTACGTCGAGGGCGTGCGCGAGGTGCAGGAGCAGACGACCGGCCAGGACGCGTTCCGCAAGCGCAAGGCCATGGAGAAGATGAAGGGCAGCGTGGAGCCCATCGTCGACTTCGAGGCCATCTTCATCCCGGACGAGTGGCGGCGGGTGAGCCTGGTGGCCCCGGCGCTCGCCGTGGAGGACATCGTCACCAACGCGTGCGACGCGCGCGACCTGGAGCGCATCCGCAAGACGACGGGCAAGAAGACCCTCAAGACGGTCATGCTGCTGGGCACCAACGCGTGGAGCAGCGCCAAGGGCGCCAGCGGCCTGCCCGAGCTCGTCGAGCGCGGGGGCAAGTTCGTCAACTGCTCGGTGTACGTGGATGGCTTCTTCGTGGACTCGCAGCGGCCGGCCACGCAGCGCTTCGTGAAGTCCTACCGCCAGACGTACAACGGCGATCCGAGCCTCCTGGAGGCCTACGGCTATGACTCGGCGCGCATGCTGCGGCAGCTCCTCGAGAGCAAGCAGGCCCCGCAGAGCCGCGCGGAGCTGCGCGAGGCGCTGGCCAACCTCAAGGACTTCGACGGGGCCACCGGCAAGACGTCCTTCGACGACAAGCGCGAGGCGCGCAAGCCCCTGTTCCTGCTGTCCGTGAGCAACAAGGGCGTCACCGAGGTGACTCCGGATCAGAGGGCCTCCGTGGGGGACATGTGAGCCGGGGCACGCCGCGGGCCTGGTGGGCCGCGGGAGTCCTGATGCTCGCGGCCTGCCGTCACGCCGCGCCGGTGCTCGCCCCCGACGTCTCCGCCCGGCTCGAGTCCACGCCGGGGGGCTACCTCGCGGGAGACGCGGTGGGCCTCGAGGACGCGGACGTGCTGGAGCGCCGTGACTTCGTCTGGACGCTCGACTTCTCGCCGGACGGCGCGCGCGTGGCCTTCACGCACCTGGCCGGGCAGGACTACCGGCTCGGGCTCTGGTCCTTGGGGCCCCCGCCGGCGCGCGTGGTGGATGCCTCCCTCAACCCCTCCGAGTTCGACGTGGAGGCGCTGGCCTTCTCCGCCGACGGCGCGCTCCTGGCGAGCGCGGGGTGGGACGGCGTGGTGCGCCTGTTCGACGCGGCCACCGGAGCGCCTCGGGCGAGCCTGCGCACCGAGGAGCCCCTCACCGCCGTGGCCTTCCACCCCGCGGGCGGCTACCTCGTGGTGGGCAGTGCCCGGGGACTCGTCACCGTGCTGCGCGCGGCCGACCTGGGCTTCTCCTTCGAGGCGCGGCCCCATGCGGACCGGGTGAGCGCGCTCGCCTTCGCGCCGGACGGGACGCTGTACTCGGGCGGTTGGGACAAGCGCATCCACGTCCTCGGCACGCGCGAGGAGGCGCCCCGGCGCGATGGCGCGCGGGTGCATTTCGAGCGGCGCTCGGGCCACGCGGTGGTGGTGGGCACCGTCAATGGCGGCGCTCTGGTGCGCTTCGCGCTGGATGCGCGTACGCCCGCCCTCGTGCTCGGCACGGCGGCGGCGCGTGAGGCGGGCATCGACCCGGCCTTCGTCCAGGAGACGGTGTCCCTGCCCACCGCGCTCGGCTCCACCCTGGCGCGGCTCGTGCGCGCCCAGCGCCTGCGCTTCAAGGGCCTGGTGCTCGAGGGCGTGGACGTGGCGGTGTGTGACGCGTGCCTCCCCGCGGACGTGGCGGGGGTGTTGGGCGCGCCCTTCGCCGAGCGCGTGGACGTGGCGTTCGACGAGGCCACGGCCGAGGCCGTCCTCACCCTCAAGGCCCCCGCGCCTCCGGCTCCGGTGGAAGAGCGGGCGCTGGTGCTCGCCCCGCGCGCCACGTTCTCCTTCGAGGCGCACGTCAACGACGTCACCGTCGACGCGGCCGGGCGCCGCCTGGGCGTGGCCTTCTCGGCGGCGAAGGCCGAGCGCACCCGCGCCGTGTACGAGCGGGAGAAGAAGGGGCTCGTCGAGCCGCCCTCGGCCTGGAACGCCGCGGCGGTGGTGGACGCGGGCTCGGGCCAGGTGCTGCGCAAGTGGACGGGCCATGAGGGCGTGGTGGCCTCCGCGGGCATCTCCCCCGACGGGCGCGCGCTCGTGAGTGGAAGCTGGGACAAGCGGCTGCTCCTCTGGCGCGAGGGGCAGGAGTCCCCCGTGGCCGAGCGGCGCCTGGGCTGGTCCGTGCGTCGGGCGCGCTTTGGTCCGGACGGGCGGCTCGTGGGCGTGGCCGCGTGGACGCCGCAGAAGGTGACGGGAGATCAGCAGAGCGATCCCTCCGCCGCCCTCTTCTCCGTGCGCTACGCCGCCCCCAGCGTCCAGCGGCGCTAGTAGTTGAGGTGGATGGCCTCGCGGGGCAGCCCCCGCGCGCACAGTGCCTCGATGACGCCCTTCACCATGCTCGACTGGCCACAGAGGAAGGCCTCGGTGTCCTCCACCGGCTCCTCGTTCAGATGGGCCTGGACGTAGCCGGTGAGCCCCTGCCAGTCGCTGTCTCCCGGCTGGCTCACCGTGCGCACCACGCGGATGTCCGCCTCCTCCCAGTGGCGCAGCTCGTCCTCGTAGGCGAACGCGCGCGGGGTGCGCGCCCCGAAGTAGAGCGTCACCCGCCCGTAGGCCCCGCGCTCCCGGCGGATGCTCTCGATGACGGAGCGGATGGGGGAGATACCCGAGCCGACGGCGAAGAGCAGCAACCCCCGTCCACGTGCCAGGGGCAGGGGAAAGCCCTTGCCCTCGGGCTGCTTGCTGTACACCCGAGCCCCGGGCTCGAGCGTGATGAGCCGCTCGGACAGGGGGCTGCCCCCCTTGAGGAGGAACTCCCACCGGGTGCCGGAGGGCTCGGGCGCCGAGGCGATGGCGAACATGCTCTCGCCCACCTCGGGCAGCGACAGGCGCACGTATTGCCCGGGCATCCGGTGGTGTCCCACCAGGGGGGTGCCCGAGATGTCCAGGACGAGCTCGGTGAGGTCCTCCGCGGCGGGGAGCACGGCCGCCACGGTGGTGGGGTGCCAGTCGTTCATGTGAAAAGAAGGTTTAACGTGGACCCGTCCCGCCGTCTCCCTTTGATAGCGTGGGGGACGTGAAGACCGTGCTCTGGTTGGTGTTGTTCCTCATCGGGTTGACGGGGGTCGCGCTGCCCGCCGCCTACCTCCATGCGGCCAGCAAGTTGCCGCAGTTGGAGACCGAGTTCGACCTGGAAAAGCAGCTGCGCCACTCCATCGAGGGCGAGCGCATGAGCATCCGCGCCGGCACCTTCGAGCAGGGCCGCTCCGTGGAGTTCGCCCGGCCGGACTTCTCCCGCCTGCCCAAGGATCTGGTCGCCCTCTACATCTCCCAGCTCGGCTGCCCCACCTTCTTCCAGACGGAGCGCGAGGACGGGCCGAAGTGGGCCTGGCGCCTGCTGGTGAAGGTGGCCGCGGGCGCCAACCTCGCGGGGGATGGCTCCTGTGAGCGCAAGCTGGCCATGCGGCTCGCCATGGCGCTGGGCATCGAGGAGCCGCTGCAGCAGACCGTGGCCGCCCACCGCCTGCACTCCTTCCTCCAGAAGGATCAGCTCATCGCCTACGATCTGGCCAGCATCTACTTCGAGCGGGGCATCGTCGGGGTGGATGACGCGGCGTACAAGCTCTTCGGCAAGGAGCTGGACGCGCTCGAGCTGTCGCAACTCGCCGAGCTATCGCTCACCCTGCCGCCGCACGGCTTCTACACGGACGCCGTGCAGTGCCGCAACGAGAGCATCATCCGCCAGAACCGGGACGTGCTGCTAGCGGACCTGGCCGACTACAAGCTGGTGACCGTGGAGCGGGCCCGCAACGCGATGGCCCAGCCGGTCACCTGCCACTAGCGGGCTCGCCGCCCCGTCCTCATCGGCGGGGCAGGAAGAGCTTCTCCCAGGTATCCAGCTCGGTGGCCACCTGGCGGCGCTCCTCCGCGCTCGCCGCCCCGTCCGCCTTCCTGCGGATCGTCTCCAGGGTGGAGCGGATGGCGGGGCTGAGCTTCTGGCCCTTGGCCTCCCGCGATTCGACGTCGCGATAGAACTTGCGGATGCGGCCCTGCAGCATGAACTGGGTGGGCGCCTGGGCGGCGGCGGCCACGACCCGGCCCTTCTGCGTCGAGCCTTGCGCGTCGTCGGCGTGGGCGACCGCGGGCACCGGGGTGGTGGCCTCTCCGGTGGGAGTCGGCGTCTGGGCCTCGGTGGACGGGCCCGTGTCGGGAGCCGTGGCCGGAGCCTGCGCCGGAGGCACCTGGGCCGTCGCCACCTGGGGCGGAGGCTTGGGCTGTGCGCGGGACGGGGCCGTGACGACGACGGGGGGCGCGGGCGGCGACGGACGCTCGCGCAGGACGAGCACGGCACCTCCCACGATGCCCAGGCCGAGCGCACCCAGGCCCAGGGGCAACAGCCAGCGCCGCGAGGAGCCTGCCTCGCGCGGTATCTCGACGGAGGGCGTCGTCTTCAACGGCTCGAGCGTGGGCAGCGGCTCTTGCGCATCGAGGGGCGGGGGCTCCGGGAGCGCGGGTAGCTGGGACTCGACGACCGTGGGCTTGGACTGGCGCACGGGCGCGGAGGGCGCGGGAGGAGGAGCGGGGGCCTCGACGGGCGCCTGGATGCTGTCGCGCAGCCGCTGGAGCTGGCGGCGCAGCTGCTCGGCGGAGCCGGGGCGGGCCTCGGGATCCTTGGTGAGCATCTGCAGGATGAAGGCATCGAGCGCGGGGGGCAGCCCGGGGAGGAACTCGGAGGGCTTGGGCGGCCGCGCGTCCACGTGCTTCATCAGCAGGTCCACCGGAGAGGTGCCCGTGAAGGGCAGCCGGCCGGTGATCATCTCGAAGGCCACCACGCCCAGCGCGTAGAGGTCCGTCATGGGGCCCACGGGCTGGCCGCGGGCCTGCTCGGGGGCCATGTACTCCGGGGTGCCCACGACCATGTCGGTGCGCGTCTGGGCGGTGCGCCCGGCGGGCAGGCCCATCTTCGCGAGGCCGAAGTCGAGCAGCTTCACGTAGCGCGAGCCATCCGGCTGCTTCACGAGGAAGACGTTGCTCGGCTTGAGGTCGCGGTGGACGACGCCCGCGCCGTGCGCGGCTCCGAGCGCGCTGAGCACCTCGTCGAGGATGTCGAGCACCTCGGGCACGGGGATGCGACCGCGCTCGGCGAGGTGGGCGTCGAGCGCCACGCCCTCGAGGTACTCCATGATGATGTACTGGCGGCCGTCGGGCACCTGGCCGAAGCCGAAGATGTCGACGATGCCGCGGTGGCGGATGGCGTTGACGGCGCGGGCCTCGGCGAGCAGGCGCGCCACCTGCTCCTCGGCGGCGGCGAGCTCGGGGCGCAGCACCTTGACCGCCACGCGTTTGCCGATGAGCGGCTGGATGCCGTCGTACACGAGCCCCATGCCGCCAACGCCAATGCGCTGGCCGAGCTCGTACTCACCGACCTTCAATCCGACGAGGGTGTCTTGAGCGGAGACGTCTTCCATGACGTGCACGTTCTTGCCGGGTGAAGTCTCCCGGGTGCTACCAGGGTCGGCCAGGCGCGGCGCCGTCGAGAAATCGAGCAGGACGGTGCCGTCGCGCGGACAGATGTCCGTGTCCACGGGCACGGTGCCGCCGCAGGTTTCGCAGTTACGGGAGTCAGCCATTGGGGAGTTATTCCCAGGTTATCAGACCTGAGCCGGATTCCCACAAGCGGGCGGGCGTTCAGGGGGGTGGTTGGTCCCCCTTCGCCGTCATGGGAGGCCCGGACACTGATGGTAGTCCTTGCGCACCCCCGGGTTGCCCGAGGGCGCGCCCGGCACGCCCCCGTCCCCCAGGATGAAGGTGGTGTCCTGGGCGCTGACGGACGAGTCCTGGCACCACACGCCCACGGACGGCCCGCCTCCGCCACTGCCACCATTGCCGCCCCGGCCGCCCTTTCCTCCCTCTCCCCCCTTGCCGCCATCTCCGGCCCTCCCACCGCCCAGGGTCTCGCCGGTTCCATTCAGGCCGCCGGGTCCACCCGCGCCGCCCTCGGCTCCCTGCGCGCCCACTCCGCCCTTGCCTCCACCCGCCGTGCGCAGGGCACAGTGTTCCACGGAGACCTGCCCGTTGATGAGCAGCAGGGCGATGGAGGCGCCTCCTCCCTGGCCTCCCTGGCCCCCCTGTCCTCCACAGCCGCCGCCCCCGCCGCCACCTCCACCCCCGCCGTTCAATGGGACGCCGCTCAGTGCCGCCGCGCCGCCGCCCCCGCCGCCGCCCAGGGTTCCCGCCGTACCCGGCCTGCCCACCTCGCCGACACTCGCGCTCCACAGGCCCTGTGTCACGAACCCCACGCCATCGCCCTCGATGCCGGGGGTTCCGGCGTCACCATTCAGGCCGTTCTGTCCCGGCCCGCCCGGTAGTCCCAGTCCACAAACGCTGCCGCCGCCACAGCCGTATTCGCCAGCGGTCCCGCCATCCACGCCCGGTGCGCCGGCCTGTCCGGGTGCCGAGCGGCTCTCGTTGGTTTCTCCATTTCCTCCCCGTCCGAACCCGGGAGGGTTGCAGTCACTCGGGCCGGGTTGGCCTCCCGCGCCGCCCGTCGCTCCATTGTTTCCGGGGAAGCCCGCCCCGCCGTCCGCGGCCGGAGGCGTGTCGGAGGCCGAGACTCCCGGGCTGCCCGCGCCCGCCGTCACCGCCAGATTGCGCAGCCGCACCCCACCCGAATCCATCACCCGTACGCCAATGCACGGGGCGCCTGCCGTGCCCGGGAGCGTCGTGGCTTGCACGGTGAGTCGGTCCAGGGTGACGCCCGCGTCCTCGCCCAGGTTCATCACCGTCAGGCCAATGCCACCCACGGTGATGCGCGTGGTGTACTGCGGACCACGCGCCCAGTTGCCTTCCGTGCCCGAGTAGCCGCCGTAGATGGAGATGGGCTTGTCCAACTGGATGCTCTGCTCGGTGTAGTCCCCCCGGGCCAGGTAGATGGACTTGCCGGACTGGACGGCCTGGGCCAGCGCCGCCCCGAGCGTGCGGAACGGAGTCATCTTCTCGCCCACGTTGAGGCGCTCGTCATCCCCCGTGGTCGCGTCGACGAAGATGGCCTCACTCGCCGTGCCGTCGATGCCATCGCAGTTGGCATCCGCGAACTTGTCGTCCGGCACGTCCCGATAGCTCGGGTCACACGTGCCGGGTTCCACCGGACAGTCGCCCCGCTCCACACATGCCTTGAAGGCACCGTTGAAGTCGAAGCAGCCCCAGGCCGCCGCCAGCGCCGCCCCGACGCCCAGCATCCACAAGCTCTTGTTGTCTCGCATGTGCTCTCTCACGGCAGCGTTCCCACCAGTCCCACCGAGCCGCCCGAGGGCCCCACCGACGCGGTGGGCCGCACGGGGAGGACGTCCCGCGGGCTCTTGCCCTTCAGCAGATAGAGGACGCCCGTCGTCGCCACTCCGGCCGCGCCCAGCACGAAGGCCGTCGTGCCCAGCGTCTGGTTGCGGATGCCCGCGTCCCGCTCGTTCCGGGCGTCCTGGGGCGTGTTGAAATTCCCGTTCGTCAGCCGGTAGTGGTTGTTGCCCGCCTGGATGGTGAAGAACGTCCCCAGGCCCAGCATCACCGCGCCTCCCGCGGCCGGCATCCACGCCCACTCCGGCGTGCCCTGGCGGACGGTGGCCGCCCCTGGGGATTGGGGCCCGGTGGCGCCCGGTGTCTGCGCTCCCGGCGTCACGGTGGGCGTCTGGGCCACGGGCTCCTGCGCGGGGCGCAGCGCGCGCAGCACCGGCGGCAGCACCTTGTTGCTCGCCTCGGTGAAGGCGTCGAGGAGCTGATCCTCGTGCACGCCCGGCACGTAGTACTCGGCGAGCAGCTCCCCGTCCCGCGTGGCGTAGGCCTTGAGCCCCACCCGGTAGCCGCTGAGGAACTGCACCAGCTCGGCGATCACCACCACGTCGGCCACGGCCGCTTCCCCGAGTGTGATGCGGCAGGCGGCCTCCAGGCGGTTGCATCCGAGCACCGCCTTTCTTTGCGCGGGCGGCAGCCCCTGGGACAGCTCCGAGGTGCGGATCACCTGTAGACCCTCGGTCTTGAGCTGCTCGTACACGTGCTCCTGGGCGAAGGAGACGATGTGGGACGGCACTCCCGCGGCATCGGGTGGGGCGATCAGCACGGTGAGCGGCGAGGCACTGGGAGGAGAGGCGGGGGCCTGGCCGAGCACGACGAGCGTGGTGAGAAGGGAGAGGAACACGGGGTGTCACTTTCCCCTCATGTCGTGCTTGCCGCAAGGACACGGCCTCTCCGTGGGGTCGGGTTCCTGATGCCCGGCCCCACGGGGCGCGAGTCAGCGGCGCGGCTTCTCGGGCATGGCCCGGATGGCCGTCTTCTCTGAATTGTCCTGTGACGCGTCATCCACCAGGTCCTCGTCCGGCACGGGCGGCGGCGGCCGGGACGCGAGCGGACGGCGCACGGGCGCCGACGTGGGGCGCTGGGGCACGGACGCCGCGGGCCGGGCGGGAGGCGTGGGACGGGACGCGCGCGGGAGCGGGGCGGCCCGGCTCCGGGTGGCCTCCATCTCCTCCTGCAGGTCCGCGGCGACCTGCACCTTGGGCTCCTCCATGGGAGGCGGCTCCTCCTCCCCGTCCAGGGCGAAGGGATTGGGCGTGGGGGGCGGCGTCTTGTCGTCGTCCCCAATTGGCGCGTCGAACTCCTCGGGCAGCGCGGGACGGGCGGACGCGCTGGGACGGAGCGCGGGCCGGGCCGGCGGGGTCGCCATCGACACGGGCGGGGCCGCCACCGGCGCGGGCGTCCGCGCGGCGGGCACCTGCACCTGCACGGCGGGCGCGGCGGGCTTGTCCCCCCTGGCGTCGTGCGCCTCGTCCTTGAGCCTTTGTTCGAACGCCAACCATTCCTTCTTGAAGGTGGAGGGATCCGGCTCGCCGCGCTCGCGGTGCTTGAGCGAGGGCACCCAGCGCACGTTGTACGACTCGCCCAGGCGGAAGGAGGGCGGCGGGGGCACGCCGTAGGTGGCCGGGTCGAAGAAGGACTCGTCCAGGTCGTTGAAGCCGTAGGCGCGCGCCCGGTCCACGAAGCTGGGGATGATGCCGGTGGGCGCGTGGTAGCCGAGGATGTGGCCCTCCTCGTCCTTCGTCACCGGCGTGAAGACGAAGATGTCCTGGGTGCGGTACTCGCCCTTCTCGCTGAGCGGGAGCACCTCGGACAGGGCGATCGTCTTGCGGCTGCCGTCGTGCAGGCGCTCGCAGCAGATGACGAAGTTGATGGCGCTGGCCACCTGGGCGCGGATGGCCACCAGGGGCAGCTCGATGCCGGACATGAGGCAGAGCGACTCGATGCGCCGCAGCGTGTCCGTGGGCGTGTTGGCGTGCGTGGTGGCGAGCGAGCCGCCGTGGCCGGTGTTCATCGCCTGCACGAGGTAGAAGGCCTCGCCGCCACGCACCTCGCCCACCACGATGCGGTCCGGACGCAGACGCAGCGCGGAGTTGAGCAGGTCTCCCATGTCCACGCCGCCCTTGCCGAACTTGTCCGGGGGCCGGCTCTCGAAGGGGACGATGTGCGACTGGTTGAGCTGGAGCTCGGCCGAGTCCTCGATGGTGAGGATGCGCTCCTCGTCGGGGATGAGCGAGGAGACGATGTTGAGCAGCGTCGTCTTGCCCGAGCCCGTTCCGCCGGACACCAGCATGTTGAGCTTGGTGTGGATGCCGGCGTCGATGAGGCGCGCCATCTGCGGCGTCATCGACTTGAACTTGATGAGCGAGTCGACCGTCAGCTTGTCCTTGAAGAACTTGCGGATGGAGATGGTGGTGCCCTTACGGGCGATGGGCGGGATGACGACGTGGATGCGGCTGCCGTCGGGCAGGCGCGCGTCCAGGCGCGGACGCTCGTCGTTGAGCAGACGGCCCACGAACTGGGCCATGTTGCGCGCGGCACCCAGGAGGCCCTCCTCGGTGAACGAGGCGTCGATCTTGGTGACCTTGCCCTTGCGTTCGATCCAGATGTCGGTGGGCCCGTTGATCATGATCTCGGAGACCGTGGGGTCGTCGAGATGGGGCAGCACGGGCTTGAGGAAGGCGCGGAGCGACTCGTTGTACATCGACATGGCGGCCTGGAGGCTAGCCCGAGTGGGGCTCCAAGCCCAAGAAGCGGCCCGGAGAAGCGTCCGGGCAGGGGGGCGAGGCGCTCCCTACCCGCCGAGCTGCTCGTGTCCCACCTGGGTGCGCAGGGCGGCGCTGGCCCAGGTCTCGGCGAGCGCGGCCTCGTCCCCGGCGGCCCCCGAGGCCCGGGCCCTCGCGAGCGCCGCGCCGAGCGCGCCCAGGTCCTCCGCCAGGCGCTTCAGGCCCAGCCCCCGCGCCCGTGTGGCCACGGTGTCGAGCCGGGTGGTCCACGCGGGGGGCACGTGGCGCAGGCCCTGGTGCACCGAGTCCGCGAGGCAGCCCTCCACCTCGGCCAGGGCCGCCGCCAGCGGGGGCAGCGCGGGCGCGTCCGCCGCCGTGCACAGCTTGCCCGTCGTGGCGGCGGGTTGCACGTCGAGCGCCACCACGCCGTTTTCACAGGACAGGGCCATGGGCTCGACGACGAGCCCCCGGGCCGTCCGGCGCACCTCACCCGAGACGTAGTGCGGTGGTCCATTCTTGCCCGTGAGCGCCCCGGCGAGTGCGTCCAGCGCCCCGGGAGCCACCGAGCGGTGGGAAAGCTCGACCCGGAAGCCATGGCCTCGCGAGTCCTCCAACTCCGCGTGCACCTCCTGGGCACCCGGGGCGTATGTCACCTCTCCCACGCGGGAGATGGCGAAGGCATGCACGTTCTCCGCGAGCAGCCGGGGCCGGAGGAAGCGCGGGGGGCGGGCCCGCCAGGCGGACTCCAGCGCGCGCACGTCGTTCACGAGCAGGGGCTCGGGCAGCTGGCTCCAGTCCCCGGACTGGGGCGTCATCGAGGTGCGTTGCAATCCCTGGGTGGAGGAGGGGAAGAGGATGAGGCGGTTGGTGCACCGCTTGGCGCCCGACGCCTGCACCAGCCCGCTCGCGAGCGCCTCCAGGGTGACACCTGGGGCGCCCTGCCGGCGTCCGAGCCGCGCGCCATCCTCGGGCGTCTGGTCCTCCGCGTAGGTGAAGGCGCGACGCACCACGAGCAGGCCGGCGGTGTCCGGGTCCGCGAGCACCACCTCCGCGCGGCGCTCCCGGCCCTCGGCGAAGAGGCGGATGCCGAGCGACACCAGCCGCACGTAGTCGAGCTCCGTTTCCGGCGCCTCGTCCATGCCCAGCACCGCCCGGGGCGGCACCGGGCCCGGCTTCCGGGAGGCCCTCATGCGCGCGAAGAACTCCGTCAGCACGGAGGTGAAGCGTGGGGCGTCATAGCGGGCAGCGCGGCTCACGTAGGCGCCGAGCAGCTCTTCCAGCTCCTCGAGCGCCAGGAGCGGCCACATCATGCGCGCCTCTTCCAGGCCCGCGCGGGCCACGGCGAAGCGCCCCGCGAGCCCCTGGCTGGCGTGCTGGACTCCCTCCAACAAGAGGTAGCGCACGAGGTCCCCCGCCGTGTCCAGCGCCGCTCCGCCCACGGTGGAGGTGACGGAGCCCCGGGCCACCTCGACGGAAACCTCGCGGCGCGTGGGGTCCTTCTCGTCGGCGGCGCGGAAGGCCCAGATGGCCAGGGGCAGGTGCTCGCAGCCCGTCCCGAGCGAGCAGTCACAGCGCGCGTGGCTCAAGTCCCGCGGCACGAGGAAGCGCACCGTGCACGTGGCGAGCGCCACCGAGGGGATGTCTTCCCCCTCGAAGGTCCCCCGCCGCACCTGCGCGAGGTAGCCGCGCTTCCGGAATCTCTCGGCCCGATCCAGGGCCCGGCGGGGCAGCACTCGCGCCAGCTCCGCGTCGTCCACCGCTCCCGGGGACCAGGGCGCTTCCGCCTTCACCTCGGCCGGAGGCGGAACGGCGCTCGTGGCGATGAACGCCGGGTAGGCGAGGGCCGTGGCCACGCGGTGGCGGCACACGGTGGCGGCGCCGCAGGAACAGGGATTGTCCTTGAAGGCCTTGCCCGGAACGAGCCGGGTGATGATGCCGTCCTCGAAGGTGCCCACCACCGTGCCGTCCGCCAGCTCCTCCAGGCGCGGCCCCTTGCCCTGCTCCAGATCCTTCTGGGCGCGCTTGACGAGTCCCAGATTGGACAGGCTCGCGATGGCCTGGGGCGTGAGCGCGAGCAGATCCGCGCGGCTCATGCGCGCACCTTCTCGGCGATCCACGCGGCGAGCTCGCCCGGGGTCATCGCCGCCACGTGCGCGCCCACGTCCACCAGCTTTCGGGCGCAGTCACGGTCGTAGTTCGGCGTGGCGTCCGGCTCGAGCGCCGCGAGCCCCAGTACCTTCGTGCCCTGGTCACACAGCTCCTTCACCCGGCGCACGAGCATGCCCGGGGGTCCGCCCTCGAAGAAGTCGGTGATGAGGACGACGATCGTGCGTCGGGGCGTCTCGATGAGCCCCGTGGCGTAGGCCACCGCGAGCTGGATGTCCGTGCCACCGCCGAGCTGCACCTTCATCAACAGCTCCACCGGGTCCGTCACGTCCTGGGTGAGGTCCACCACGGCGGTGTCGAAGGCGACGAGGTGCGTCTGGATGCCGGGCAGTCCCCACAGGCACGCGGCGGTGACGGCCGAGTGGATGACCGAGGACGTCATGCTGCCGGACTGGTCCACCAGGAGGATGATCTGCCAGCGGTCCACGTGGCGGCGGGTGCGCGAGTAGAACGCGGCGCGCTCGATGGCGATCCGCCGCTCGGTGGGGGAGTAGCGGCGCAGGTTCTCGCGCAGCGTGCGCCGGAAGTCGAAGTTGCGCGCCACCTTCAGGGGCGAGCGCCTGCGCCGGTCGAGCACCCCCGAGAACGTGCGGCGCACCTCCTGGGCCAGCTTCTCCATCAGCTCGCGCACCACCCGCTGCACGATGCGGCGGGCCACCGCGAGCACCTCGGGATTCATCAGGTGCTTGGTGCGCAGCACCGCGCGCAGCAGGGTCTCGTTGGGCTCCACGCGCTCGAGCACGTCGGCGCGCGTCACCACCTCGTCGATCTGATAGCGCTCGACGGCGTCCTGTTCGAGCCGCTCGATGGTCTCCTTGGGAAAGAGCGTGTGGACGTCGTTGATCCACTCCGGAACGCTGAGCACGGACTCCCCCGAGCCGCCCTGGCGCACGCCGCGCTCGGAGAGATCTCCCTCCCGGCCGTAGAGCCACGAGAGCGCCGAGTCCATCGCCCGTCCCCGCTCGTCCAGGCAGTTGCCGAGCGCCCCGTCCGAGGCATCTCCCAACACGAGGCGCCAGCGCGCCAGGGGCTCAAGGGGCATCGCGCTCCTCCTTCCGATGGGGCCCATGCAGGCCGAAGCGTTCGAGTACCTGCTCCACCTCGTCATCCAGCGCCGCGCCCGCGAGGATGACGGCGGGGTCCACGTCCAGGCGCACCAGGGCCCGCGCGCCCGAGGCATCCCTCCCGTGCAGGGGCAACAGGGTCCGGGCGATGCCCTCCTTCTCCCGGGGAGGGAAGAACCCGAAGGCCAGCCGCAGCGCCGGGAGCGCGATGAGGAAGTCTTCCTCCGTCAGTTGGCGGATGAGCTCGTCCAGCACCGCGGTGAGGGCGGGCGTGTGCACCACCTGCTCGCGGGCGAGTCGGAACAGCCCGGCCAGGAAGTCCCCGAGGGTGGTGGGACGCGCGGCGGCGCGTGTGGCGCGAAGGGCCGTGGCCTCGGCGCTCGCCTCGTCCTGGAAGCGCGACAGGGACCAGAGCGCCCCGAGCGAGGCTCCGCGCACCGCGGGCGGCGCATGGAGGGAGGCGAGCCGACGCTCGAACACGGCGCTGGCCCGGGCCACGTCGAGCGCGAGGGGCTGGGCGGCGAAGCGCAGCGTGTCGCGCAGCGCGGCCATCGCCCGGAGCTGTCCCTCATCGGCGGGGAGCGAGGGTCCATCGAGCTGCTCGAGCAACCACAGGCCACGCTCGACAGCCGCCGCGAGCAATTGTCCCACCTCGGCGGAGCCCTGGGCGCCGAGCAGCACGTCATGCCGCCAGATGGCCAGTAGCCGCTCCAGGGCCGCGCCCAGCCGCGCGAGGTCCGGCTCGTTGCCCGCCTGCGCGGCCACCGCGGTGAGGACGCGCCGGGCCAGGTGCTTCGCGCCGATGAAGAAGCTCTCGGCCAACAGGAGGGTGAGCCGCTCCAGGTTCGGCCCCGCCTGGAGGAGGGCTTCCTCCAGACGCGCGGTGGCGGCCTGCTCCAGGGTGGCGCCCCAGCCCGAGGCCTCGATGACCCAGGAGAGGAAGTCCTCCGCGGGCGCCACCGTCCAGGTCTCCTGGAGCACGGGCTCGGTGGGGAAGGTGGGGCCCGAGTTCCGGGTGAAGCCGGGGAGGCCGAGCACCCGCAGGCGGTGGAGCACCCGGCCGCGCTCCACGTCGCCGGGCTCGCGCAGCTCCAGCCGCACCGTGCGGGGGCTCGGGCCGGGGGTGAGGCCGTGGGCGTGCAGGGTGTGCTCGACGTCCGTGAGCAGGGGTGGCCGGGGCGTGAGGGGGCTGAGCCGTCCGGTGCGCTCGCCACTGAAGGCGCGCAGCACCTCGGCGAGCAGCGGGTGCGTGTCGGGCGAGGGCACGCCCCGGCCCGTCCACGGCAGGGCCACGTCCAGCGACTCCTTCACCAGCGCGGAGGCGAGTCCATCCAGCAGGTCCGTGCGCGAGAGCACCGCGTGGCCGCGCAGCCGGGCGAGGCCCTCGGCCATGACGGAGGCGGCGATGAGATCCGCCGACGACACGTGCTGGCCCCGCCCGCGCAGCCGCCCGACGGCCTCGCGCAGCAGGAGTCCGGGAGCGGCCTCGGCGCCGGACTCCCAGAGCGCTTGATAGAAGGCGGGCGAGGGCATGCCGGACTCGTAGCCGGCGAAGGAGTCCAGACGGCGGAAGCTGTAGGGGACGAGGTAGCTCCTGGCGGAGGGATGGCTCGGCGAGGGGGGGAAATCGGCTCCGGGTCGCGCCTGGGCCCGTGCGAGCACGGGGGCATGGAAGCCGCCGCACACCACCACCACGGGGCCCTCGTCTCGCGCGAGCGCCGCCTCCACGTGGGCGAGCATGAAGGCCTCGCGCTGGGTGTCGCGCTCGGACGCCTCCTCCTCGCCGCGCAGGGAGTCGAAGTAGACGCGCAGCCGCTCGGCGAGCACGTCCATGCCAAGGGGTTGCTCGAAGAGGTGATCCCACAGGGCGTCCATGCCCTCGAGGCCCAGCTTCTGGCAGAGCGCCTCGATGGCCCGGGCGGTGCGGCGCTCCCCATCCGAGTAGCGGTTGCGCACGCCCTCGAAGGCCTTGTCCCAGGCGGGCAGGTCCATGAAGCGCACCTGGGCTCTCGCCGCGTGTCCCCGCGTCAGCGCCACCCACTCGGGCGAGTACGCGCAGAAGGGCGTCCACGAGGCCTGGGTGCGCTCCTCGTCGCGCCAGGCGCTGAAGACGGCGAGGGGCGGCTCGTGCGGCAGGAGCAGCTCCTCCAGCCGGGGATTCATGTCCACGGGCCCCTCGATGAGCACGTGGCGGGGCCGCACGGTCTCGAGGGTGTGGGCCACGAGCCGGGAGCAGGCCGGACTGTGGTGGCGCACGCCGACGACGTGGATCCGGGAGTCGTTCCGCCCGCTCACGCGCTCACCCTGGCAGCAGGTGGCGGGCGTCGTACAGGGCGCGCCAGTGGGGGCCGGTTCGGCGGGACACGCGCTGCTCCAGGTAGACGCGCAGGCGCTTGAGATCCTCCGCGTTGTCCTTGGCGGCGGTGCCGGCCAGACACTCGACGAGGTCCGCCGCCGAGCCGCCATCACCGCGCAGGTAGTAGCCGCGCACGCCCACCGCGTGGGCCACGGACACGGCCTCCGCGGTGGAGAGCACCGAGCTGAGCCGCTCCAGGGCCTGGCCCTCGCGCGTCTCGCCCGAGCGCAGCTCGCGGAAGGTGGTGACGAGCACTTCCAGCAAGTCCTCCGGCGGCGTCACCGGCACGCCCGAGCGCTGGAGCAGCCGCGCCGTCTCGTCGCGCACGAGCGCCAGCTCGGTGGCGAAGTCGCCGATGGGGAACACCGTCTCGAAGTTGAAGCGCCGCTTGAGCGCCGCGCTCATCTCGTTGACGCCGCGGTCGCGCGTGTTGGCGGTGGCGATGACGTTGAAGCCCTCGCGGGCGAACACCATGGCGTCCGCGTCCTTGAGCTCCGGCACCGCGAGCACCCGGTCGGACAGCATGGACAGCAGCGAGTCCTGCACCTCGATGGGGCAGCGGGAGATCTCCTCGAAGCGCACCACCCGGCCCTCCTTCATGCCGGTGTAGAGCGGGGCGGGCACGAGCGCGCGGGGCGTGGGGCCCTCGGAGACGAGCAGCGCGTAGTTCCACGAGTACTTGATTTGATCCTCGGTGACGGAGGCGCCGCCCTGGATGGTGAGGGTGGAGGTGCCGGAGATGGCGGCGGCGAGCAGCTCGGACAGGAGGCTCTTGGCGGTGCCGGGCTCACCCACGAGCATCAACCCGCGGTTGGTGGCGAGCGTCACCATGGCGCGGTCCACGAGGCTCGGGTTGCCCACGAACTTGCGCTGCACGCCCAGGGCCTCGTCGCCGAGGATGAAGCGGCGCACGGCGTGCAGCGACAGGTTCCAGCCCGGGGGGCGGGGGGCGTTGTCCGCGTCACGCAGCCGCGCGAGTTCCTCCGCGTGGAGCACTTCCGCGGGAGGCCGTTGGATCTCCGCCGCCGTCGTCGTCGGCGTGTTCTTCTTCCGGGTCGTCGCCATGGTCGTCGTCCTCACGCGGGGCGCAGGCCCTCGAGGTCCCTCACCAGCTCGGAAAAGAGGATGGCATCCAGTGTGCCCCAGGCCTGGAGTCCCTCGTCGCCCCAGGTGTTGTCCCGGCGTACCTGCACCACGCCGAGTTCCTGCTCGGGGGACTCGGAGAGCATGCCCGTGTAGAGGCCCGGATTGAGATCGAGCTCGGCCGTGTGGTCGTCCCCCAGCGGCTTCTCCATCCAGCACGACACGCCGCCGTCCTGGGGGGCGCCACGCCGCCAGCCGCGCGCCTCCAGGCCCAGCACCTTTCCGGTGGGGACCTTGACGCCCTTCACCCGCTCGAGCTTCCTGGCCTCGCGCTCCGCCGGCTCCATCGCGAAGGTGGGGCGGCCGAGCTGGGCGAAGGGTTGCAGCAGTTGGTAGTCGGCGAGGATCTGTCCCCACGCGCCCGCCGTCTTCCCGTCCAGCTCCAGCGCATGGGGCAGGCCCACGAGGGCCTCATCGGGCAGTGTCCAGGTGTCCTCGCTCGGGTCGGCGAAGGTGCGGTCCTCGGCGACGCGGAAGGTGTCCTTCAGCGTGCCCTCGGGCGAGTACGTGCCCCACACCAGCCGGCGCACCACGTGGATGAGCAGCGGGTGCTCGACGAAGAAGCGGCGGAAGACCTCCGGGCTCCAGCGGCGCCGGGCGCACATGGCCAGCTCCAGGCGGAGGATCTGGGTGGTCGCGGCCGTCTTGGCGTCCTTCTTGAGGGCCTTCCACCGCTCCACGGCTGCGTTCGCCTTCTCCGCGTCATCCTTCTGGCCGGGCTTGGGCAGGTCCTTGAGCCGGGCGCCGGAGGCGTCCTTGACGAAGGGCTTGAGCTGCTCGTCGAAGCCCACGGTGAAGGTGCGCTCGCCGAAGTCCAGGGCGAGCGAGCCGCTCTCGTCCAGCCCGAGGTCGGGCACGAGCCGGTCGGCCAGCTCCTGGCGGGTGAGGCCCCGTGCCTCGGCGATCTGCTCGATCTTCTCCTGGGCCTTCTGTTGCAGGCCCTTGAACTTCACCTTCTCGGCGATGCCGTTGAGGTAGATGAGCGTGACGTCGGTGCCGATGGTGGCCAGCACGTCGAGCCCCATGACGGCGCGGGCGTGAGCGGTCTCGCCGGGCCACACGCGGATGAGCGGGGCGAGCTTGCGCGCGGTGTCGTCATCGCCGAGCGGGCCGAGCGCCTGGAAGGCCCAGGACTCCTTGCTCGGAGCACCCACCGCCATCCAGGACTCGAAGAGGCTCCAGGCGAAGCGGGCGAGGCTGGCGGGGTCGCACGCGGCTTTTACCTGCTCCAGGCCCGCGTAGGGCGCATCCAGGGAGGAGATGGCGAGCAGGGTCGCGAGTTCCCGGATGGCCGCGAGGGGCAGCTTCGCGGAGCGATCGCGGAGCAGGGGCCGGGGCAGCCCATCGAGGCCGAGGTTCTCGGGCAGGGTGGGGAGCTTCGCGGGAAAGAGGTTGAGCGGATCGAAGGCGAGGATGCGCCCCACGGCCTCGCGCACCTGGGGGGACACGCGGCCGGCCACGTCGAGCACGGTGGCTTCCTGGCCGTTGGAGGCGAGCAGGCGCAGGGCGGCGCAGGCGGCGTCCTTGGCCTTGCCGGGCTTGCCGAGCGCGGGGACGAGGAGTCCGGCGGTGGCGTGCTCGGGGTGGCGTAGCAGCCAGGCGCGGGCGGTGGGGCGGGCCTTCTTGGTGCGGTGGAAGGCCTCGGCCATCTGGGGGGCGAGCCGGGTCACGGCATAGGGCGTGAGCAGGGCGTAGGTCTCGGTGCCGTGCGTGGTGACGAAGTCGGCGATGGTGGGGAGCGCGGCGAGGCCCAGCCGCGCGATGATGGCGGGGAGCCACTGCTCCTCGTAGCGGTTGAGCTGGAGCCCGTCGAGGTGGGCGAGGGCGAGCGCTTCCGGAGCGTAGACGAAGAAACGGATGTCCAGCCGCCCCTTGGCGCGGGCGAGGTCCACCTTTCCGCTCAGCAGCGCCTGCTCTTCCGGGGTGCTGCCGTAGGGTTTGTACTCCCAGCCCTTGCGCCGCGACCATTCGGCCTGTTCGCCCTCGCGCCACACGAGCGCGTCGGGAAGCGCGGGGGGTACCACTCCGTCGAGCACGGGGAGCGCCTCGGGCTTCTGGCTCGAGCGCCAGGGGGGACGGGCGAGAACGGGAGGGAGCTGCTCGGGAGCCGCGTCGGGGACGTCGGGGCCGAGCTGGGCTTGGAGGCGGGCCACCACCTCGCGTGCCTCGTCGGACAGGAGGGGGAGGGCGGCTCGAGTGGCGTCGGGCTCGCGGCGCAGCAGGTGGCCGAGGATGGAGCGCGCCTGATCGCCTTCCTTGCCCCGGAGGGAGGCCCGGGGAGTGATGAGCCGCAGCGCGCGGTGGGGCCAGCGCACGGTCGCCTCGATGAGGAACGGGAGCGCCTCCTTCTCGGCGTCGAGCAGCAGTTGCATCGCCTCGTCCGTGTTGATGCTCGCGGTGATCTCGGCCCAGACCCGCACCGCTTCGGCTCCCATGGGCTTGGGCTGGAGTTCACGCAGGAGCGCGAGGCTGTGCACGCCCATGCCATCGAGCAGCGAGGCCAGGTGGCCATTAGGCTCGCGCAGCAGATTCCAGACGTCTACCTGGGGGATGATCGGGGAGAGCGTGTCGGGCTCCGAGACGCTGCTCAGGATGAAGGGGATTCCAGGCTCCTGGGCCGTGATGAACTCCTCGGCCTGTTCTTGCACCCAGGAGGTCTCCGTGGGGAAGAGGAAGGCGGAGGCGTCGCGGCGCACCTTGGAGTCGCGCAGGAGGGCGGCGGCGTCACGAGCGGCCTGGTAGCCCGCGTCATCCGTCTGGGTGGCGAGCAGGGCCCGCAGGCGGGGCAGGCCGCGCAGGTGGCCGCGCGACAGGAGGTTGTAGTGCTGGTGCTGGGGTTGGGTGTTCACGCCCCGCCGGGCCTGGAGCGCCTTCGCCCCCGTCAGATACAGGTCCAGGGAGAGGAGCGCGGCGCGCGTGGCGTGGACGGGCCCGCCCAGGGCGAAGAGCAGATCGATGATGGGCTCGTGGCGGGGGACCTTGTTCCAGGACTCCTGGTACTGGAGGAAGATGACCAGGACGGCGTCCTCCTCGGGCGTGCCGAGCGAGGGCTCGGGGCGGGAGATGCGCTCGGCGACGGCGCGGGTCTCGGCGGTGCGGTTGTTCTTGTGCGTGTCCTCGGGGATGAGCCCGGGGGGGACGCGCTCGAGGAAGTCCTCGCGCACCAGGGCCCAGGACTTCTTCACGGGGGCGAGCGGACGCATCGGCGCGGCGACACCGCCCCGGCGGGGATACACGCGGCGCAGGAGGGCCTCGGTCCAGGCGATGGGGGCGTCCGGGTCGGCGGCGGGTGGAGGCGGGACCGGTGCCTCGGGGGCGGTGGAGGCGGGTGCCTCGGATGGAGGCGGGGACGCGGCGGCCCTGGCCTTCTTCGCGGGCGCGGGTGGAGGCGGACTCGCGGAGGGCGGTGCCGCGGCGCTGGGAGTGCTGCCCACCTCCGCGTAGCCCTTCTTCTGCTTCTCGGCGATGAGCTTGTCCTGCTCGGCCCGGGCCTTTTCGGCGGAGGGGAAGGACTTCTGCTGGGTCTGCCCGCTCGTGCCGATGCGCCCCCATCGCACGGTGAAGCCGGTGTCCCCCGCTTCAATCTCCCAGAACTTCCTCGACGAGCCCTCGACCAGTTCGAAGCGACGCATTGCAGTCTCCGCGAGAACCAAGACCGTAGCGCACCACCCCCACCCGGCGGCGGGCCAGGGGATGCCTTTTTGCAATCCGGGGCGCGACTGGGCTAGCAATACGGCCCTCCGCCCGGGCCTGGACGTGGCGACGCACGCTCGACCCTGCTCCGGCCCTCATTCCCTCTGGAGAGCACCTCGTTATGTCCGAAGAGAAGAGCAAGCCCGAAGGCAAGAAGCTGCGGCGCCCCATCGACGACGTTCGCGACGAGCTGTTGAAGGATCCGGACGTGAAGGAGCAGGCCCGTCTGCTCCAGATCCCCGTGGAGCAGTACGTGGAGAAGATCCTCGACTACGCCTCCCATCCGGAGAAGCCGCCCGCGATCATGATCGTCCCGGACGAGGCGCTCAAGAAAGAGGACCCCAGCATTCCGACCGTCGCCGAGGTCGAGAACCACATGCAGAAGCTGGTCAAGGGAGAGATCCCCATCATCCCCGGCCAGGCGACGGATGGCTTCAACAAGGGCCCCACGCCGGCGCAGTACCAGCGCACGCTCGGCGGCGAGGATTCCGTCCCCTACAAGATTCCCCCGAAGTCCGACGCCGCGTCCAAGGAGCTGTCTCAGGAACTGGAACTCCAGCGCCCCAAGCCCAAGTTCAAGCCCTGAGCTTCTCGCGGGAGCATGCCCATCCCCTTGATCTCCCAAGCATTTTCAAAAAAGGCGAAATTCTCGGGGGATCAGGAAACAAATAATCAGGGCGCGCGAGAATCCTTTTGTCAGTAGCACTTACGGCCGCTGCGGCGGCCCCTCGAAAAGGATTTCATCATGGGTTTCATCGGCGGCAAGGATGGTCTCCTCGGCGGACTCGGTAAGGCTTTCGGCAAGATCGCCAGCTTCGCGGCTCCCATCGTCTCCATGGTCAACCCCTTGGCGGGCGCGGCCCTGGGCTTCGCGGGCAACCTCGCGAGCGGCAAGAGCCTGACGCAGTCGCTGTTCAGCGCGGCCTCCAGCCTCATCCCCGGAGGTGGCGGCGGAGCAGGAGTGTTCGGCAACCTGCTGGGCAAGTTCGGCGGGGCCGCGGGGTTCCTGGACGGCGCGGGCGGCAACAGCATCCTGAGCTCCGCGCTCAACCTGGCCACCGGCAAGAAGGGCGTGACGGACGTGCTGGGCCAGCTGATGGGCAACTTCGCCCAGAAGGGCCTGAGCCAGCTCGGCCTGAACAACGCGACGGAGCTCGCCGCCCAGCGCATGGCCCAGATGCTGCTGCAGTAAATCCAGAGCGCCAGCATTCTCACCCACGGGCCCGGGAGGAATTTCCTCTCCGGGCCCGTCGTGTTTTGGGGTACTGCTTGGGCGCCGAGGGTCCTCCATCCGACTTTTCAGGCACTCGGGCACGAGCTGACCGCGCGAGTCGGGTAGAGGGGCCTCATCGACACGTGAGTCGTGGAGGCACGATGAGTTCGTTGAAGAGCCTGCTCCCCGAGGAGTGGCGCGAGGCGTTGGGGGATGTCCTGGCGAGCCCGGGGTTCCGGCAACTGGAGGAGTTCGTGGCGCGCGAGCGCCAGCAGCACAAGGTGTATCCGCCCGAGGAGGATCTGTTCTCGGCCTTCCGGTTGACGCCGTACGGCCAGGTGAAGGTCCTCATCCTCGGGCAGGATCCGTATCACGGGGCGGGACAGGCGCACGGGTTGGCGTTCTCGGTGCGGCCGGGCGTCAAGCCTCCGCCCTCGTTGGTGAACATCTTCAAGGAGCTCCAGTCGGACCTGGGGTTGCCCCGGCCGAAGGAGGGCTCGCTGGTGCAGTGGGCCGAGCGGGGCGTGTTTCTGCTCAACGCGGTGCTGACGGTGCGCGAGGCCGAGCCCAACTCCCATGCGGGACGCGGCTGGGAAGCCTTCACGGACGCGGTCATCCGGGCGGTGAGCGAGCAGCCGGAGCCGGTCGTGTTCGTGCTGTGGGGCAGCTATGCCCAGAAGAAGGAGGCGCTCATCGACGAGCGCCGACATGCGGTGATCAAGGGTCCGCACCCCTCGCCGCTGTCGGCCAGTCGGGGCTTCTTCGGCAGCAAGCCCTTCAGCCTCGCCAACGCGGAGCTGGAGAAGCGCGGGCGCGCGCCCGTGGATTGGCGGCTGCCAGGGTGAGGGGCGCCCCCGCGAGCGTGTTGCCTCGCGACTGGTTAGAGTCCCCTCACCATGGCGAAGACCTCACCCCGCAAGGCCCCGGCGAGCCCGAAGAAGGCCGCCGCGGCTCCGAAGAAGAGCGCCGCTTCCGCGAAGAAGCGCCCCTCGTCCGTGAAGAAGCCGGTGGCCCCGGCGCGGCCGGCCGCGGCGAAGAAGAAGGCCCGGGCCCCGGTGCCGCCCTCCGCTCCGGTGGAGGTGCTTCCCCCCGCCTCCTCCTTCCCCGAGTTCGTGGCCGAACCCGTGGCGGAGTCCGTGTCCGAGCAGAAGGCGCTGCCCTCGGGTGAGGCCTCGGGCGGCGTCGCGTTCCCCTTCGAGATCGATCCCAAGCGCATCGAGGAGGGCCTGAACAAGCTGCGCGGGGAGGTCATCCACTGGGCGAACAAGGGCCGCTACACGAAGGTGCGCTTCAAGTTCCGCGGCAAGCAACTGCTGCCGGACCTGCCCATCGCCGCCGTGGCCGCCGCCGAGGGCCTGACCTTCTACTGGGGCGGCATCCTGCGCGCGCTCATCGTCACCGTGGCCGGGGGCAGCCTGCTCCAGGTGGAGCTCGTCAACGACGCGGACAAGCGCGTGCAGGCCGGCAAGGAGGCCCTGCTCGCCGGAGACCTGGACGAGGCCCTCGCCGCCTTCCGCGAGGCGCTCGCCATGGACCGGGACAATGGCGGTGCGCACCTCAACGTGGGGGTGGCCCTCAAGCTGAAGGGAGATCGCGAGGGCGCGCTCGCCGCCTTCGAGCGCGCCAGGGCGTTGGACCCCGAGGGCCCCCTGGGCGCCGAGGCCGAGCGGCTCGCCGCCCCGCTGCGGCCCAAGGATGTCGCCACCCAGACGGCGTGAATCCGGAGGTATACTCCTCCTCATGGCCGCGCCCATCGACGACGAATTCCAGATCCGTCTGGAGGGCCAGTCCGCTCTGCTCGCGCCCGCCCGGGAGCGCTACTACCGCCTGGTGCTCGCGCTGGCCGAGTCCCGATGGCAGGAGCGGCTGCGGCAGGAGTTGCCCCTGTTGCGCGAGGTGCGGACCCATCAGGACGCACTGGACGCCCTGCTCGGCCCCGCGCTGCGCCGCGCCCAGGCCGAGGACTGGCCCACCAGCCACCCGACGGTGCGGACCTTGTGGGAAGTGCACTCGCTGCGCGAGCAGCTCGCCCGGGACGTGGCGCGCAAGCTCGGACGCAGCGCCCAGGAGTCGCTGGCCGGCCTGATGAGCTCCCTGGAGGATTGGCTCATCACCCTGCCCCGCGACGTGCCCGTCCACCTGCGCGAGCAGACCGCGGCGGAGCTGTTGCCGGACTCCCTGCCCGCGCTGCGCGAGGCCGTGCTGTTCGCCGGGCGCCTCGAGCCGCTCTTCGCGCACCCGGTGCTGCTCTCCGGGCGGCTGCCCTTCTCGAGCCTGCAGCGAGAGGAGTTGTCCCTGGGGTGGGCCCGGGGCGAGGCGGCGCTGGCCGCGCTCTGGCGCCGCCTGTCCGGCGTGGACGCACGGGGCTTCATGGTGGCGGAGCTGCGCGAGCGGGCCGCCCTCGCGCCGCGCCGCCCGCCGGGCACCGGCACCGAGCGTCTGCTTCACGCGGAGTACTGGTACCAGGAGGCCCGGAGCCGGCTCTTGCACATGGCTCGGCTGCGGCTCGCCCCGCTCGAGCCCGACCCGGCCGAGTGTCTGGCGGTGATGTGGTGGCTCTTCGAGCGGGAATACGCGCCTCATGTGCGCCTGCACGCCTCGGGGGTGTTGGAGGACGCCCGGGCGGCACTGTTCGAGGTGGCCTACGAGCTCTGGGACGCGCAGCGGCCGGACATTCCCGAGGACGAGTGCTGGACGCCCGCGCGCTGGGCCCGTCTGGACAAGCTCGCCGGGCAGGCGGATGAAGGCCGTCATGGCCCGGACGGCGAGCGCGTGTGCGAGGCACTCCGGGAGTTGATCCAACGCCATGGAATGGGCACGCGGGTGTCGCGCGGATGGTGGGCGCCCTCGCGTCTGACCCGGTTGGTACAACAGGCCCGCGAGGTCCTGGGTTGAGTTCAATGCCCGCCAACCGGGCGGGCTCCGGGTCCTCTTTCTGGCTCCCCCCCACGTCCCGGGCATCAGCATTGTTGACGCTGGAAAATCCGGGGGTTACGTACACCCAATCTCTTGGAGAGGTCCCCTCGGGCGGGCCTCTCCCCTGACCCACGAATTCATGGCCGACGACACCACCGACAAGCCGGCAACGCCCCCCGCGCCTCCTTCGGGCGCCGTGGGAGAACTCATCCAAGTCAACATCGAAGACGAGATGCGCCGCTCGTATCTCGACTACTCGATGTCCGTCATCATCGGGCGCGCCCTGCCCGACGTGCGCGATGGCCTCAAGCCCGTGCACCGCCGCGTGCTCTACGCGATGAACGACCTGGGCAACCTCCACAACCGCGCCTACAAGAAGAGCGCGCGCGTGGTGGGCGACGTCATCGGTAAGTACCACCCCCACGGCGACTCCTCCGTCTACGACGCCATGGTGCGGCTCGCGCAGGAGTGGTCCCTGCGCTACCTGCTCGTGGATGGCCAGGGCAACTTCGGCTCGGTGGACGGCGACTCCCCCGCGGCCATGCGCTACACCGAAGTGCGCATGGAGCGTCTGGCCGAGGAGATGCTCGCGGACATCGAGAAGGAGACCATCGACTTCGGTCCCAACTACGACGACTCGCTGCTCGAGCCGCTCGTCCTCCCCACCAAGTTCCCCAACCTCCTGGTCAACGGCAGCTCCGGCATCGCCGTGGGTATGACCACCAACGTGCCGCCCCACAACATGGGTGAGGTCATCGACGGCACGCTGCACCTCATCGATCACCCCACCGCGACCGTGCGTGATCTGATGCAGTTCATCACCGGTCCGGACTTCCCCACCGCCGGCATCATCACCGGCCGTGAGGGCATCGTCCGCGCCTACGAGACGGGCCGCGGGCAGATCACCATCCGGGCGCGCACGGAGATCGAAACCTCCAAGAAGGGCGACCGCGAGAGCATCATCGTCACGGAAATCCCCTACCAGGTGAACAAGGCGCGGCTCATCGAGAAGATCGCCGACCTGGTGCGCGACAAGAAGCTCGAGGGCATCAGCGACATCCGCGACGAGAGCGACCGCCAGGGCATGCGCATCGTGGTGGAGCTCAAGCGCGATGCCATCTCCGGCGTGGTGCTCAACAACCTGTTCGCCAACACCCCCATGGAGACCACCTTCGGGGCGGTGATGCTCGCCATCGACGGCGGCCAGCCGCGCACGCTCACCCTCAAGGAGCTGCTCGACCGGTTCATCTCGCACCGCCGCGACGTGGTCACGCGCCGCAGCCGCTTCGAGCTGCGCAAGGCGCGCGCCCGCCGCCACATCGTCGAGGGCCTGCTCGTCGCGCAGGATCTCATCGACCTGGTGGTGAGCCTCATCCGCGCCTCGAGGGACCCGGACGAGGCGCGCTGGGGCCTCATGCACATCCTGTCGCCCGAGCTCTACGAGCAGGAGCGCTTCAAGAACCTGCAGCGCATCGACTACGCGCAGGCCAAGGCGCAGATGGCGCTGCTCGAGTCGCGCGCGCGCGCCGAGGAGCCCAACTACTCGGGCCTGGAGCACCGCTACGAGGGCGCCGGCTTCAGCGAGGATCAGGCCAAGAACATCCTCGAGATGCGCCTGCAGCGGCTCACCGGCCTGCAGCGCGAGGAGCTGTTCCGCGAGCTGGTGGACCTGGTGCGCGAAATCCTCCGCCTGGAGGACATCCTCGCCCACGAGACGAGCCTGCTCAACGTCATCAAGACGGAGCTCAAGGAGATCCGCGAGCGCTACAGCGACAAGCGGCGCACGGAGATCACCGGCGCGGTGGAGGAGATCACCAGCGAGGACCTCATCGCCGAGGAGACCATGGTGGTGACGCTCTCGCACACCGGCTACGTGAAGCGCTCGCCGCTGTCCGAGTACCGGGCGCAGAAGCGCGGTGGGCGCGGCAAGACGGGGGCCACGACGAAGGAGGACGATTTCGTCACCGACATGTTCGTGGCGAGCACCCACGCCTTCCTCATGCCCATCACCAACAAGGGCCGGCTCTACTCGCTCAAGGTGCACGAGCTGCCGCTCGCCGGCCGCACCTCGCGCGGCAAGGCCATGGTGAACCTGGTGCAGTTCGGCGAGGGCGAGCGGCTCGCCCAGGTACTGGTGACGCGCGAGTTCGGTGAGAACCAGTTCGTCTTCTTCGTGACGAAGAAGGGCGTGGTCAAGCGCACGGACCTGTCGGCGTTCGCCAACGTGCGCGTGAGCGGCATCATCGCGCTGGGCATCGACGAGGGGGACGAGCTCGTCGCGGTGAAGATCACCGACGGCTCCAAGGACATCCTCCTGTCCACCGCGCTCGGCATGAGCATCCGCTTCCCCGAGCAGGAAGTGCGCTCCATGGGCCGCCAGGCCTACGGCGTGAAGGGCATCACCCTGGAGGACGGCGACGAGGTGGTGGGCGCCGACGTGGTGGAGAAGGACACCACCATCCTCACGGTGACGGAGAACGGCTACGGCAAGCGCACCCAGGAGGCCGAGTACCGGCAGCAGGGCCGTGGCGGCAAGGGCATCATCGACATCAAGACCACCGAGCGGAATGGCAAGGTGGTGGGCCTCGTGCCGGTGACGGACAAGGACGAGGTGATGCTGGTGACCAACGGCGGCATGCTCATCCGCATGAAGGCCAAGGAAATCTCCGTCATCGGCCGCAACACGCAGGGCGTGCGGCTCATCGCCCTGGAGAGCGCCGAGGAGAAGGTGACGGGCATCTCCAAGCTGCCCGAGTCCGAGGAGGACGAGAGCGAGGCGGGCGAGACGGGCGAAGCGGTGGCGAGCGAGTCCGCGTCCGCCGCGAAGTCCGCGCCGCCCGAGGGCGCCGAGTCGTCCGAGGACTCTGAATCGCCCGAGGGCTCCGAGCCCGAGCAGGGCTGAGCCGCTGATGCAGCGCGAGGGCGGGCCGCCTGGTACACGAGCGGCCCGCCTTTCCTACGACCGGGTCGCGCAATGATTTCACGCCCCTTTTCGTAAGCAGGGGCATGAACGTCGCCGGTCTTCGAGTCATGGGAACGCGGTTCTTCCGTTACGTGCGAGATCCTCGCGTGCCGCGGTGGCGGCGGCTGATGGGGGTGTTCGCCGTGGCCTACTTCCTCTTCCCCATGGATGTGGTGCCGGACTTCTTGCCCCTGCTGGGCTGGCTGGACGACCTCGGGGTGCTGGCCGGCGTGGCCTGGTTCATGACGCGGGAGCTGGAGAACTACCGGCCCGAGCCCATGGGGTGGCCCACGCCGGTGGACGGGCCTCGCACGGGCCGGTCTCCGCTCGGCGAGCGCTGAAGCGGAGCCACCGGAGTCAGCGCGTGGCCAGGGCGTCCACGTGCTGGCGCAGCTTCCCCTCATCCGCCAACCGGGCGCTGAGTTCCGCGAGCGGGCGCGCCGCCTGGGAGATGCGCCCCCGGGTGCGAGGGCCCGCGGACACGAGCCACGCCACGCCCAGGGCCAGCTCGGCCACCTCGGTGGCCTCTCCCAACGAGGGCAGCAGCGCGAGCAGGGCCTCCACGGCCTTCTTCACCTGGCTGCCATGGAGCGCATGGCCGCTGGTGATGCCCTGGCGCAGCAACTCCAGCAGGGCGAGCGCGGTGGCACGTGCCTGCCGCACGGGCTCGCTCCCCGGGCCGGTGCCCGCCCACAGGCCGCTGGCGAGCTGCTGGCCGAGCAGCTCCACGGGGGCCTCCCGGGAGGCCCCATCCGCGCCCCCCTCGTCGTCCAGCGCCATGTCCGCCATGGACGGAGGGGCGCTCAGTGCCTCCTGGAGGGAGTCGGTCGCCTCCTCCATGCGAGCCAGCCTCGAACCCGTGGTCTCCTCCTCGCCGGGCGGGCCATGGACCGCGCCGCTCCGGCTCCTCTTGGCCAGGGGCCGGGGCGCGGCCGGCGCGGGGGCCGGGGCTCTCGGAGGCGGAGGAGGCGCCGCCAGGGTGGGCGCCGCGGCCCCGCGTGCGCTGGCGGCGGAGGGGGGCATGGGAGCGACGGCCTTTCGGGGCATGCCGGGCTTGCTCAGCTCCTTCTTCGCCGTGTCCTGGTCCGCCGTGCCGAACATGGCCCAGCCGGCGGGGGCGTGGACGGGGATGACGCGCGTCTCGGGTTGACCCGAGGCCCGGCGCTCGCCCGTGCGCTCCTCCACCACGACGAAGGAGGTGTAGGGCGTCACGAGCCCGTGCGCGAGCGCGAGCTGGAGGATGCGCTCCTTGAGTGCCTCGGCCCGCCGGCCCACGAGCGCGGCGGCCTGCCATCCGCGGATGCGCTCGGCGGCCCACAGCTTCTCCACCGCGGGCCGGTCGCTCGTCGCGGGGAAGTTCACGGCGATGGCGAGGGTGAAGGGCTCCGCCCCCGAGCGGCCCTTGAGCACCACCGTGCCCGTGCCCGGCGTGGTGTACCGGCCGAAGAGACTCCAGGGCGTGCCATCCACGAGCGACGGGAGCTCGGCGGGCGCCAGCTCCGTGGCCTCCACGCCCTCGAAGCGCACCTGCACGTCCGTCACGCGCGGGGCGAGCGCCCGCGAGAACTGGGCCACCACCTTGTCGTCGATGCGCTCGCCGGGGTGGATGAACTCCACCGCTCCGCCCGTCTGTCGCGCCAGATCCTTGAGCAGCGCGTCGCTCACGTTGGTGCCGATGCCGAAGGAGTAGACGCGCGCCGTCCGACGCGCGGCCAGCACCGCCTGGAGGATCTCCGACTCGTTGCCCACCTGTCCGTCCGTGAGCAGCACCACCACGCCCTCCGGCATGGCCTCCACCGCGGCGCGCAGGGGCTCGAGCAGCTCCGTGCCGCCATGGGCTCGTAGCGCCGCCACCCACCGGTCCGCCTGCTCCAGCGTCTTCTGGGTGAAGGTCACCGGCTGGGGCGAGAAGAGGTGGAAGCTGTTCTCGAAGGCGATGATGTTGAAGCGATCCCCCTCGCGCAGGTGGCGCAGGCACAGCCTCAACGCGCCCTGGGCCTGGGGCAGACTCTCGCCATCCATGGAGCCCGAGGTGTCCACCACGAACACCACCTCCTGCCGCCGGGGCGCGCCGGCCATGCCCAGCAGGTCCGGCACCACGGTGAGGGCGAAGGTGCCCGGCGCGTCGCCCTGGCGGTGGGTGACGAGCGGAGTGAAGGCCGTATCCGTGTCCGGGCCGCGGATGTTCAGCACGACATCTCGATCCAGCACCACGCCCGGCCGGGCGAGCGTCACGCGCGTGTCGCCTCCGGTGCGCGTGAGCTGGAGCGCGTGCGAGGGGCTCTCCACCACCACCTCGCGGCCCAGGGACACGAGCAGCTCGAGCGTGAGGCCATAGGGGGCGTCGCCCACGGGCGGGGTGATGCGGTCCGCGTCGGGCACCCGGCTCGTCGGCTCGGCCACGCCGTGAGAGGTACGGTCTCCCGAGGGCGTGCCGGGGATGTAGCGGGGGGCGACGAGCGTGGGCAGCACCCAGCACAGGCTTCCCTCTTCCACCTGGAGGACCTGGAGGAACTCCACCTCCACGCGCGTCTCCTCCCCGGGCAGCAGGTTGCCCACCTGGGCGGTGAAGACGTTGGGGCGCTCCTGGTCGAGCAGCGCGGCGCCATGGCCGGCCGTCACCGCGTCGTCGTAGGTGTGGAAGGCCTTCTCCCTCTCCTGGAGCACGGCCTGCACGCGCCGCCCGGCGCACTCGAGCGAGAAGGCGGTGAGGGTGGCGTCCGAGGGCAGCGGAAAGACATACACGGCCTCGATGGGCCGCGGCTCGGTGTTGCGGTAGCGCTGGCACACGCGCACCCGGGCATGGCCTCCGAGCAGCTCTCCGGTGACGTCCACCCCCTGCAAGGCCACCTGGGTGCCGCCGCGCGTGTACAGACCGGCCTTCTCGTCGTGCATGGCTCTACCTTTCCTGGGACTGCTGGAGGAGGGCGCGCAGGTGCTCCGCGAGCGCCCGGGTCTTCGCATCCGCCGTGTCGGCGAGGTGCAGTTCGAGTCCCGGTGCCAGCTCCCATCGTCGCCAGCTCGTCGGGGCGGCGGAAGGGGAGGCCGATTCGGGCGGGGAAACGGGGGCCGGCGCGGGCACCGCCGGGGATGGCTCCGAGGTCCCCGCGGGGGGCGGTGCGGACGGCTCGGCCTCGGCGAGCGCCTGGAGGGCCTCGGGGGTGAGCCGTGCCAGCTCCACCTGGATGGCATCGAGGGGGAGGAAGCGGGCCTGGAGGACGCGGATGGCCTTGAGGCGCAGCAGGTGCTCCTCGCCATAGACGGTGTCGGGACCCTTGAAGGGCGGAGCGGGCAGCAGGCCCCGTTGCACGTAGTAGCGCACGGTCCTCGGGGTCACCCCCACCGCCTCGGCCAGCTCCGAGAGCTTCCACTCCCGGGATGTTTTCGCCTGACTCACGAACATGACAGTAGAACTCGACACATTCAGTGTCAAGATGCCGCTGTCGATTCGCCACTGTCACGTTCTTCGGGAGGGTGGCTGGGGGAGCGAGGAGTCGTGCGGGAGTGGGCGGGGTGGGGGCGGCGGGGCTACGGTGCGCCGCGCTGTTTCACGCAGGGAAGGCAGGGCCCGCCGATGCGGGGAGAGTCATCCCAACACGTTGATGAACACGTTGATGATGGTGCCCGGGCCCGAGGCGCGGCACGGCTCGCCCTCTGGGGGGCGGTCCTGTTCGCGCTGGGGGCAGGCTGTGCGCGCCGGGTGCCCGAGGACGCGCGAGTGGAGACGACAGTCTACGTGGCACGCCGCATCCGCACCCTGGACGCGGAGCGGCCGGAAGCCGAGGCCCTGGCGGTGCGCCGGGGGCAGTTGGTGGCGGTGGGGACGAAGCGGGAGGTGCTGGAGGCGGCGGGCGAGGGGGCTCGCGTCGTCGATCTGGGCAAGGCCGTGGTGGTGCCCGGGCTGGTGGACGCGCACGCGCACCTGGCGGGGCTGGGCCTGAGCCTGACGGTGGCCCGGCTGGAGGGCACGCGCTCGGTGGACGAGGCCGTGAGGCGGCTCGCCGAGGCACCGGCCACGAGCTTCCAGGGCGACTGGCTCATCGGCAAGGGGTGGGATCAGAACGGGTGGCCGGGGGGCGGGTTCCCGGGCCGGGCCGAGCTGGATGCGCGCTTTCCCACGACGCCGGTGTACCTCACGCGGGTGGACCACCACGCGGCGTGGGTGAATGGCGAGGCGCTGCGGCGCGCGGGCATCACCCGGGACACGCCGGACCCGGCGGGGGGGCGAATCCTCCGGGACGCGGCGGGCGAGCCCACGGGGGTGCTGGTGGACAACGCCATGGAGCTGGTGGCGCCCCGGGTGCCGCCGCCCACGGACGAGCAGCTCGAGGCGCGGCTCGCGGCGGCGCTGGAGCGGTGCGCCCAGGTGGGGCTGACGGGGGTGCACGACGCGGGGATGGACCCGCGCACGTTCCGGTTGCTGCAGCGCTGGGACATGGTGGGGCGGCTGCCGGTGCGGGTGTACGCGATGGCGGACGGGCAGGGGGAGGCGCGGCGGACGTACCTGGAGCTGGGGACGTTCGGCGGGCGGCTGCTGGAGATGAAGTCGGTGAAGTTCCTGCTGGACGGGGCGCTGGGCTCTCGGGGCGCGGCGCTGCACGCGGCCTACAGCGACGCGCCGGGGGAGACGGGGCTGTTGTTGATGGAGCCCGAGGAGCTGGAGGCGCGCACGGAGGCCTTCATGGAGCGGGGCTTCCAGGTGTGCGTGCACGCGATTGGAGACCGGGCGAACACGCTGGTGGTGGACACGCTGATTCGCGCCGCGGCGAAGACGAAGACGCAGGGGCTGCGGCACCGGGTGGAGCACGCGCAGATTCTCCGGCCCGAGGACATCCGGAAGCTGGGGGCGGCGGGGCTGGTGGCGAGCGTGCAGCCGACGCACGCGACGAGCGACATGGGGTGGGCGGAGGCGAGGCTGGGGGCGGAGCGGCTGAAGGGCGCGTACGCGTGGAAGAGCCTGAAGGAGGCGGGGGCGGTGCTGGCGCTGGGCAGCGACTTCCCCATCGAGAGCCCGGACGTGCTGGCGGGACTGTACGCGGCGAGGACGCGTCAGGACGCGAGGGGCCAGCCCCAGGGCGGGTGGAGGCCCGAGGAGCGGCTGACGGGGGAGGAGGCGCTGGAGGGCTTCACGCTGGGGCCGGCGTGGGCGTCGTTCGCGGAGGAGCGCCGGGGGCGGCTGAAGGTGGGGATGGAGGCGGACTTCACGGCGCTGTCGGTGGACCCGGTGGAGGACGCACCGCGGGCGTTGGTGGACGCGCGGGTGGTGGCCACGGTGGTGGACGGCCGCGAGGTGTACCGGGCGCCGTGACGCGAGGGGGCGCTCAGCCGAAGAGCTGGGCGCGAGCGCTCTCGGCGATGGCGACGACGGCGGGGTGGCGCAGCCGGCGCTCGACGGAGATGGCGTAGAAGCCGGTCTCGATGTCCTCGGTGCGGCCGAGGACGGAGACATTGAACTGGCGGCAGACCTCGGCCTCGATGATGGAGGGGGCGGCGAAGACGCCGTGGCCGCGCTGCCCGAAGGCCTCGAGCAGGGCGCTGTCGTCGAAGTCGCCGACGACGCGCGGGTGGATGCCCTGGGCGTCGAACCAGGCGGTGAGGGCGCGCCGGAGGGAGGAGACCTCGGAGGGGAGGAGCAGGGGAGCGCCCTCGAGGGAGCCGGGGAAGCCGCGCGCGAGGTGGGCGAGGCGGGGGGCGGCGAAGAAGGAGATGCCGCAGGTGCCGAGCAGGTGGTTGAAGGAGCGGATGCTGACGGGCTCGGAGGAGGGGGTGTCGGCGAGGACGACGTCGAGCTCGTGCAGGGCGAGGGAGGCGAGGAGCTGGGGGAGGGAGCCTTCGCGGCAGGTGATGTGGATGTTGGGGAAGGCGTCGAAGGCGGGCTGGAGGAGGCGCTCGGCGACGAGCTTGGGGACGACGTCGGTGACGCCGACGGCGACGCGCAGCTGGCCCGAGGGCAGGCCGTGGATGGCGTTCTTGAGCTCGTTGCCGAGGCGGAAGATGTCGTC
Organism: Cystobacter fuscus; assembly: GCF_002305875.1. Lineage (NCBI taxonomy): Bacteria > Pseudomonadati > Myxococcota > Myxococcia > Myxococcales > Archangiaceae > Cystobacter > Cystobacter fuscus. Next base: position 1,186,250 of record NZ_CP022098.1, read on the forward strand.
GGCGTAGCGCAGGACGGTGCGGCCGACGTCGGTGAGGACGAGGCGGCGGCCCTGGCGCTCGAGGAGCTTGTGACCGAGCGACTCCTCGAGGAGCTTGAGCTGGGCGCTGATGGTGGGCTGGGCGAGGTGGAGCTCCTGGCTGGCCTTGGCGATGGAGCCGGAGCGGGCGACGGTCCAGAAGTAGAGGAGGTGGTGGTAGTTGAGCCAGCTCACGGGAGGGGCCTGCCGGGTGGGGGGGCGGGAGGGGGCAAGCGTGTGGGCGGTGGGGAGGGAGAAGCAAGGAGGGCGGGCGAGGGAGAAGAGGGGGAAGGAGGAGGGGAGTGAAGAAGCCGCTTGACGTGAGGGCCGAGTCCCCGTAAACCGCCCCTCGCTTCACGCGGCCGCGAGGCACGCCCAGGTAGCTCAGTTGGTAGAGCAGGGGACTGAAAATCCCCGTGTCGGTGGTTCGATTCCGCCCCTGGGCACAGAGTCGAAAAGTTCGAGGGCGTCAGGCTTCGGTCTGACGCCCTTTCTTTTTGCCCGCGAAGCTCAGGGTCCACTCGATGCGAAGGGCCAGAAGGTCTACGTCATCCGAGCCCGCCACGTTTTCATGACTTTCCCTTGCTTCATGTGGTTTCGCGGCATCGGATGGATTGGAGACAGAACTGGGAGTGCAAGGATATCGGTCTGGCTTGGAATGAATCCTGTCGGCTGTCCGACTCAGACACTGTGAGCGACTTCACCAGGAAGGTGTGAAGTCATTCACTCCCAGCGGCTCGCGGAAGACGTATCTTCCCATGGTAACGCATCACATTCCTGTCTCCCTGGGGGTCTGTTCCATGCTCGAGTCCTGTCCCACCTGGGTTGGCGTGCTCGTGGGTACTGTGACCCTCTGTGCGTCTTCCCCGGCGTTCGCGGACCCGTCCATCCAGTACGCCTCCGGGGTGACGCCCACCACGCAGATCTCGTGTCAGGCCGCGAAGTGCAATCCCAACTTCACCACCAGGATCACGAGCGACCTCGCCCAATTGTCTCCGGACTACTGTGCAATGCCGGTCCAGGCCAACCTCGACTTCTACGCATGGCGTGAATTCATCGCGTTGAACTGGCCCGCCAATCCCAGCACGTGCGGCGCGGATCTCGACAAGACAATCCTCGACAGCTCGGGACCCCGGGTCTGGCAGACCTGGTTGCTGGGCTCGGAGGTCATGGTTCCCAACGGCTCCACGCCCTCGGCCTGGTGCCCGGACTCGCGGACGAAGGAGACCCAGACCTTCAAATACAGGGACACCCTGCTGTCCGTGGGCGGGGTGTTGATCGACCAGAACGGCCGCTTCTCCCGCCACGAGACCCGGTTGAACGAGGATGTGTACAACTACCTCGTCACCAACAATCTCTGGAACAAGGCCGGCCAGCGGAATGCCCGGATCGACATGCCGACCGGTCCGAACGACCTGCTGTGCGACGGCCAGTGTTGCGGTTCGACGGGCGCCATCATGGTGAAGGCTTCCTGGAAGGTCCTGGGCGAGAACGACGACAAGCGCCGCTTCTATACCCTCCAGGCCCATCTCCTCGACGCCTCTCAGCCCGCCCTGCTGGGACTGGTGGGCCTTCACATCGCCCACAAGACTTCCTCCCAGAAGAAGTGGATCTGGGCCACCTTCGAACACGTGGACAACGTGACGAAGCTCTTCAACAACCCGCGGTGTCCCCAGACGCCCGCCTACAACCCGAACGCGCCGGTGCCTTGTACCCAGACGTGCTGCCCTCCCAACTCGCAGACGGCGGCCAAGGACCCGAAGACCAACACCTACGTGGAGCTGAGCCCGGCGGGCGAGCCGCTGAACCGCCCCACGCAGGTCACGCGCGTCCTGCCCATCTCCAATGCCCTGGTGAACAAGCAATTCCAAACGCTGCTCAAGGGCTCGGTCTGGGAGAACTACGAGCTGGTGTCCACCCAGTGGGTGGACCATCAGGGAAACATCACGCCGGAGTTCGCCGCCAACACCACGTTGGAGACCTTCGACCAGGGGCCCGATAAGCCCACACACGGCAAGCAGCCCTACAAGCCCCTCTCCACCCATGTCAGCTCCAGCTGCATGAAGTGTCACGCCACGGCCACGAACTCGACCGGCGGGTTCGCGGACTTCAGCTTCATCCTGGGCACGGCCCGTTAGCATGCCCCAGACTCCGAAGGTTCCTGCTGCAACGGGAAGAAGGCGAGCGCAGATGGCGATGAAGACGGTGGTTCCCAGGTATCGGGTCACGACCCTGGAGGTGAGCTACTCGGGCAGAGCGCTGGTGGTGCGCTGTGAGGTGGTGCCGACGGATCCCTCGTCTGCGATCTCGCTCCTCCTGGTGCGGGTTGACGATCCCTCCACGGGGAACATCTACCTCAACCCGTGTGTCATCCAGAACTACGCAACCCCGCCCCCCGCGGGTGCCAGCCTGAACGTGAGCGGCTCCACCCAGCTCTTCGTGCCCTCGGCGGAGGTCACCCGGGTGCGGGTCGGCTACTTCGGTTTCGTCACCGACCCGCAAGGGGTCTCCTACGACTTCGATGGGGTGCGGATCTTCGAACTCTCCCAGGGATAGGCCGGCGGCTCACATCCAGAGCGAGAAGCGGCACTCGAAATAGGGGTATGCCTTCACGGAGAGGGGCTCGTTGGGCCGGCACACCAGCTTCAGCCCGATGGTCCGGCACAGCTTGCTGGGCCAGCGGTACCCCTCCAGGATGACCCGGTCCGAGCCCGACCAGTCCAGCACGGCGTCACGCTTCGCGGGTGTACACAGCTTCTGCTCCACCATCCGTTGAAGCACCTCGCTCGCCCAGCTCTTGCGAGGCTCGTCGGGCAGGGGCAGCGAGAAGCCAATCGTGGGCCCGAGGCCCTCGGGTCCGGCATCCACGTTCACTTCCGCGAAGCTCAGGGGAGAGAGCCACGTTCGCGCGAGCTCCTCCACCTGTGCGCGCGGTCCCGGCCAACCGATCCGCTCCACATAGTCCACCAGATGGAGCCTCGGCACCCCCATCACCAGGCGCACCGCATCCCGGCCCCGGCAGTCCAGCGGAGCCACGTGTTCGATCACTCCCCCCTCGGGGAGCAGCTCGAAGCAACGAGCGACGGTGCGGGCGAGGGCCGGCGTCATCGGCTTGCCTCGCAGCACCTCCAGGCCCCGCGATGCCAACTGGAGCGCCGCGTCCACGGCCTTGTGGTGATCCAACGCGCGCCCGGGCGGCTTGAGGAACTCAGGCTCGACACACAGGAAGGCGAAGGGCTGGGGAACGCCGTTCAGCGGCCTGGGCAGATCGTACTCGAGCCACAGGAAGGGCACTCTCGCCAGGGGGGAGCGCGCATCCAACCACTCCCGGGAGAACGCGCGCACGCCGTCCCAGAGCGGACCCCGCAGGCGCTCGCCCGCGCTCGCGAGCATGTCCGCGAGCGCCTGGGCGCTCCCATCGCTGAGCATGCCGCAGGCCATGAAGTCCACCTGGGAGGCCCCTTCCTCCAGCCGGCACTCCAGGGAGATTCCACCCGACATCCTCGGGAGCAGGTGGGCCACCTCGCTCGCGGTGGCCAGCGCCTCCTCGGAGACCAGCTCCCGGGGCATGCGGGTGCTCAACGGGCGCAACAACTCATCGACGTGGACGATCACCGGTGGCCCCCGGCTACTTCGTGACGACCGTGAAGCCGTTGTCGAGGATGGAGAACCACGCGCTCGGGTTCGACACGGTGACCGAGTACACACCGGGGCTGGCACTCACCGGGAGGTTGAGCCGCGCGGTCAGCGTGGATCCCTGGGCATCCGGCTGGGTCACCCGGATCGTCTGGGCAAGGTAATTGCCATCCTCCCGCTGCAAGGTCACGAACGCGGTCGAGGCGAAGTAGTCCCCGGTGAGGGTGAGCTCGAGCTGCGTCCCGGCCTCGCCCGTGGTCGGTGACACGGAGTGGATGACGACGCCCCCGGGCTTGCTCCAGAGCGCCCCGAACAGCGCGCTCTGCGAGATTTCCTGCCCGATCAGCTCGAGGAGCCGCTGACGGTCCCCGTGCTCCAGGGCCTGTCGCGCGTCGGGAGACAGCTCATAGGAGTCCATCACTCCGGGAGGATCCCGGCTGAACTGCTGCTGGGCGTCGGAATTGTTCAACAGATCCGCGATGAGCTTGACGAGCAAGGGCTTCCCTCTCTGGAGAAAACCCTCGTGACGCTATCCAATGGCTGCCGAGACAGCAACGCGTGCGTGGCGCGGCGAGCGGAGCTACGGCGCACAACCGGGGAGCACCATCGCCGCCCACTGGCGCGGGCGATGGATGCCGTCCGCCGTGAGCAGGGTGGTGGCCTCTTGCACGAGGGCATGGCCTTCCTCCCCGCCCACCAACTCGCCCTTCCACCAGCGCGCACACGCCTCGAGGTTGGACATCCCCAGGCCCCGGTACCCCTCGATGGCCGAGGACAGGTGCACGAGTGCCTGCTCGAGCTGGCCCCGTTGCCGGGCCACTCCCGCGCGAAGAAGCTGGGCGAGGAAGGGGCAGTCCTTGCGAATCTCCTTCTCCAGTTGGAGTGCATCCTCCTCGACCTGCCGAAGCAGCTCCGGCCGGCGCTCTGGCGCCTCGGCCGCCATCGCCAGCGCGAGCTGGGCGCGCAGGGTATGGCTCTCGATCCGGCTGGGCTGGCCACGGAAGATCTGCGCGGCGGTGAGCATGGGCCAGGTCTTCTCCAGCCGCGCCCAGGCACTCTCTGGCTTGCCTTGATAGAGGTCCGCTTGGGATGTCCTCAGGAACGCGTGGTACTGCTGGATGGCCCCCGTTCGGGACCAGCCGGTGATGGCCTCGTCCACGAGCTCGCGGGCGTTGTCCGGCTCATCCCGGGCGACGAGGCAGAAGGCCGAGTAGAAGGAAGACATCACCCGGGAGAAGGAATCGCCGAGCTCGGTGGCGGTGCGGTGCCACTCCGACGCACGGAGCCCCAGCCCGTGCATGCTCCGCTGCGCATCGTGCAGGTTGCAGCCCAGGCTGCGCCCGACGTTGAGCTCCCAGATGACATCCACCCCGTGCTGCTGCAGCAGCCGCATTCCCCTCTCGACATGGGCCCGTCCGCTGGCGAACTCTCCCTGCACCAGCGAACACGCCGCCTGATACACCTCGGCGAAGCCAATCAGGGCGGGCTGCTGGAGCCGCTCGGCGATGGCCGCCCCCTCCAGGAGGTAGCGGGACCCCTTCTCCAGGGCCGCATGGCTGCCCTCCCACACCATGACGGGACCGAAGGCGATGAGCGAGCGGGCGATGCGGGAGGCCTCTCCGCACTCCAGTGCCAGCCGCAGGCTCTGGAGCTGGAAGCCCGAGGCGCGGATCCACTCCACGTTCGCCAGCGCTTTGCCGAGTGACCAGCCCAGGTCCACCCGGTGGAGATGCCCGGGAGCAATCGCCAGGGCGGGCTGCTCCTGGAATGTCGTCCCCCGTCGCTGGAGCCGGCTCCTGTGCCACAGCATGTTCGCCAGCGCGCCTCGATGGGTGTCCCCGTAGGCGAGCTTCACCTGGGAGAGCATCGGCCGTACCAGCGCCAGACCCTCGTCGATCTGACCGCCCAGCATGTAGCTCTCGGTGGCGCGGCGCTGGTTGTCCAGCACCTCCTCCGGGGAGCCACCCAGGCCCGCCACCTCGAGGAACAGGGGCGCGGCTTCGCGACACCGACCGGCATTGGCGAGCGCCTCCGCGCGGCGCCGCTTCAGCGAGCCCAGGGTCCCGAGCGCGGGCTCCGGTGCGCCGCCGCTCCATTCGAGCGCGGCCCCGAAGAGCTCCGCCGCGCGATGGAAGGCGAGCGCCTGTTGGGCGCGCTCGGCCGCGCGCAGGGCATGGAGGGCCGCCTTGCGCGGCTCTCCCGCCCCATGGAAGTGCACCGCCAGTTGCTCGGGATCCGCGTCGGCACGTGTCTCCAGCACCTCGGCCAGCCGGCGGTGACGCGTGGTCAGCTCCGAGGCGCCGAGCTGCCCCACCACGTTCTCTCGAACCCGATCGTGAGAGATTTCCAGGCGGGCGTGCCCACCCAGGTGGAAACGCAGCAGGTTGTGGGCCCGCAGCAGGATGAGCGAGGACAGGGCCGAGCCCGAGTTCCCCGACGCCTCGACGAGCACTTCCTCGCTGGTGGGCCGCCCGGAGACGGCGAGCAACTCCAGCAGGTGGCGGGCCTCTTCGGGCAGGCCGTGGAGGCGCCGCCGGAGGACGTCCCCGAGCGAGACGGCCCCGGAGGCCCCCACCCCCCGGGTCGCCTCGGTGATGGGGGCACGGGCAAGCTCCTCGATGAAGAGGGGGTTGCCTCGCGACTCACGGGCGATGTGCTCGGCCCATGTCCGGGCCTCGAGGGACGAGGTCCCCAGGCGCCGCATCGCGAGCTGTGCGGAGACCTCCGGCGGCAGGGGCTCGAGCCGCAGCTCGCTCCGGGCCATCTGCCAGGTGGAGCCCGCCAGCAGTTGCTCGAACTCGACGAGGAAGGCACTGCGACGGGCCTCGCTGGCGCGGTAGCTCGTGATGAGCAGCAACGGAGGCGCCCCGGGTGGTGACAGCAACTCGGCCAGGAAGCGCGCACTGTCCACGTCGCCCCACTGCAGGTCGTCCAGGCATAGCACCACCCGCGCGTGCTGGGAGAGCCGGAGCAGCAACTCCTGGAGCACGGACACCGCGAGCTGGCGTGCCTGGAATGGCTCCGCGGGAGGGGCCGGGAGCGGCGCCTCTGGCTGCAGCTCCGCGCTCAGCACCAGCACCGGGAACAAGCGTGTGAGTTCGTGCATCCGCGGGGGAATGAGCTTCCGGGCCTGCTCCCGTGGCAGTTGCAGCAGGTAACGCCCCAGCGAGTCCATCAAGTCGTCCAGGGCCTTGTACGGCACGGACTCGCGCTCGTAGCAGCGCCCGAACAGGACCACGGCGCCGCATGCGTGCAGCGAGTGGGTGAAGTGACGCAGGAGGGTACTCTTCCCGATGCCGGGCTCACCTTCCAGCGTCACGAGGGAGAGCGTCCCCGCCTCGGTCCGCTGGAACGCCTCCGTCAACAGCTTCAGCTCGGCCTCGCGGCCGATCAGCTCCTGCCCGGAGTAGGTGGCGCGCACGCCCGGCTGGGTTTCTCCCCCCTGGGGCTGGAGGATCGCCACCAACTCGGCATGGCCGGGACGGCGGCTGGGATCCGGGTCGAGCAGACGCACGCAGAGGTCGTCCAGATCCTGGGGAATGCCTTGCAGCAGGGTGGATGGACGCGAAGCGCCCACCCGTTGTTGTGCGAGGCGTTCGTGCGGTTGGCCCTGGAAGGGCCGCCTTCCCACGAGCGCCTCGAAGAGCATCACCCCCAGGCTGTACCAGTCGCTCGCCGGCGAGGCCTGCTCCCCGGACCATTGTTCGGGTGCCATGTATGGCGGTGAGCCCGCCAACTCCTCGGGGGTGGTGTCCAGCGGGGCTGGCTCGAGCTCCTTCGCCAACCCGAAGTCGAGCACCACCACGCGGCCGCTCGAGGTGACGATGACGTTGGATGGCTTGAGGTCGCGATGGACGATTCCCTGGGCATGCAGCGTGTGGACGCCCTGGACGAGGTGGAAGAAGACGGAGCGCAGGCGCTCGGGATCTCCGGTGAAGGTGCCGGGCTCGGACTCGGACCGGGGCTCCTGCTGGGCGGAGGACGAAGAGGAAGACGCGACAGCCGTTGGCTGCACGAAGCTGACGGTCTCGTCGCTGGAGGATGCGGAGAGGCGTTGCTGGGTCTCCGTGGGAGCCTCCGACAGCGCCGTGATCTCGGGCTTGAGTGACAACAGCAGGGGGTTGCTGATGTTGACCCGAGCGCTGCTCGTATTGGAGACGTAGGCGTTGAAGTGGCGCCCCTCGACGTACTCCATGGTGAAGAACCATTGGTCTCCCTCGGAGTGGAGTTCGTAGAGGGTGACCAGGTTGGGGTGCACCAGGTTCGCGAGTAGCCGGAACTCGTGCTTGAAGCGAAAGACGGCGGACGGGCGGGTCTCGTGCAGCAGCTTGAGGGCCACCACGGTGTTGTAATGGCTGTCCCAGACCTCGTACACGGAGCCAAAAGCTCCCGAGCCCAAGGGGCGACGGAGTTCGAACCGGCTGTTCCCTTGAAACGAGGATTTCGTCTGCAACAGCATCGTTCGTCTCCTGAACCGCTGTCGTGAGGGCGGGCAGGCTACCATGGATCCTCCCGCGTACGAGTGCGGTGGCCTTCCTCATGATTCAATCGAGGAATCGTCTCCACCAATGCCGGGCCTCGTCCTCGGTGACACGAAGCGTGGTGTAGCGGGGCGGATCAACGGACGCCGTGGTTCGCGGTAGGAAGAGTGGCTCGAACCAGGGTTCCATCACCCGGGCGAACTCACGGTACGCGGGAAGGGTCTCCCCGGTGGTGAGGTCTCCGGCCTCCGGTCGCTCCCCAAGAGAGACAACGACGCGATCCTCGGTGAGTTCCACCAGGGTTGTTCCGGGTGAATGCAGCCGGGAACGAAGGGCCGTCGCTCCACCGAGCTGCGTGAGAACAGGCGGTCCGAGGAAGTTGAGCCAATGGACTCCATCCACCCGGAGGCCCACCCACTGCTCATGGAACCAGGCGGGCCGGAGGTCGATGCCGGGATGGCGCATGACCTCGGCGCGAAAGCCGACGTCCTTGACCCGGAGGTTCTGGTACAGGTGAAGGGCCAGTCCCGCGTGCCCGGAGGCGAACATCAGCTTGGAGGCCATGTCGAGCGTCAACTCGCGCACGCGCGCTGGCCCGTGTTCCTCGAGGTACTCAATGGGAAGCGTCGCGGTGAGCAAGCTCGCAATCGTCTCCTTGGGGGCAGGCCGCCATGGAATGCGGGCCTGATACTCGAGTTGGTATCCATTCCGACTGTTGTCGCTCCCGGTGAAGAGGAGGCCTCGCTCAAATCCTTTCTTTTCGATCTCCCTTCGCTCCCAAGGTTCATAATCATCGGGGAAAGACCAGCGTTTCGCCTCCTTCAGAATGCGGTGAGCCCAACCCCAGCGCTCTTCCGTCAAACGAGAGCCTTCGTCATGGGAGAAGTGAACGTAATTGATGGTCCTTGGCCCCTGACCCACCGCGCGCATGTAGCTATCAATGGCATGGCTCACTCCAGAGGAGAGTTCAGGGTGCTCGTGCGGCATGTAGAAGGTGATGCGGATGACCTCTCGTGCGAGTAACTCCCGCTGTGGGCGCGGAGGCTCTCCGTCGTAGATCTTCCAACGGTCTGACGTCGTGCCGCGAAGACGAAGGCGCGGATAGTGGCTGGTCATCAGTCAATACCGAGCTGTTTGAGACCGCCCGGGGTCACGAGTGCCACGGGGCATCTGTTGGAGAGTTTCTGGTAGCCCGTCAGTTGTTCCTTCACTAGAGGCGCGTTCATGGGGTCGAGCCTGTGTTTTTCGTAACAGGGAAACTTGAACTCATAGACACATTGCACATCGGTGGCGTTCCGGGTGGCGTGTACCACGAGGTCAGGTACAAGAGACTCGGGCCCACCATTCGTGAGGACCACTCCACTGGTATCAGCGTTTCCCTTGTAGCGCGTCTCGATGGAGAAGTTGTCACCGAACTCCGTGGAGAGATGGTCTTTGATGCAGGCGAAGGCCGCGCTGTGCTTCAAGATACCGAGTTCCTGAGAGAGGGTGATGGGCCGGCCGCGCTCCGTGAAGCGCACGGCTCGATCACACTCAGCGTCGTTCGGGAACTTGCCATTCTTGAATTTATACCCCCCGTTCTGCTGCTGGTAGGTCTTGTTGACGTCCGCGTGCGCCTGCGCCACGCACTCCTTGACGATGCCCTCCAGGCGGTCCAACTCCGCTCCAGTGAGCGCGCGTTCCAGGGTGAGCAAGCCCTTTACGGCTTCGACGGCGCGAACGACTTTCTCGGTCACCGGACCGAGCCGGGTGGCCGTGGGGGCGAGGAGTTCTCCAGTGCTCGCATTCATGGGGGCGGCACAAGCCGCGCCGCAGGATTGGTGGAGTTGAGCGTTCCCACCGGTGAGAGGCCCGCCCCAGGATGCTTGAGGCTGGAGGTGGGCTGGAAAGGGGGGGGTGAGGCGCTGCGGGCGGCTCTCCAATCGCGGCGAGCCACGAGCCGACCAGTGCGTGGTGGAGCAGGATAGGCAAAGGAGTGCGGCGGCCGAGACAGAGAGAAGACGCCATGTCCGCAGCAGGGCCTGCCTCCAAGGGGAGCCAATTCGAAGAGAGGACACCACTTACCTCGGGGAGTGATGTTACAGGCGAAGCGCCGTCGGCATGGCTTACTTCGCGACCGCTGCCGGGTCCATCTTCATCACCTCCCAACCGGCGGGAACCGCGGCCCTGCAGAAGCACGGGAACAGCGCCGCCGTGTCCAGGAACGAGATGCGGTCGCCCGAGAGTTCGTCGAGCACGCGGATGGCTCGCCTCCCCGATGCATGAGCGGGGCGGGTGTCACTTCTTCGTCAGGATATCGAGCGCGGCGGTGCTCATCGTCTTGATTCGAGAATCGGGCGGTCGATGATGCTCAGTCTCCTCCTGCGAGTTGCCGGAGCCTGGATGCCACCCGTTCTTTGCCTGCTTGTCCCTGCGCGACCTCCATCGTGAGATCATAGAGCGCGTCCGAAGAGGTGATGATGGACACGCCGTTCAGGTCGAGGAAGACGAGGGCGGCGAGAAGGCCGATCCGCTTGTTCCCGTCCACGAACGGATGGTTCGAGACGAGATGGAAGAGGTACGCGGCCGCCATGGTGAACAGATCCGGGTGGATGAACTCACCAGCGAAGGTCGCCATCGGCTGAGTGAGCGCGGATTCGAGGAGGCCCGGATCGCGTAATCCTGGAGGTCCACCGTACCGCTCGAGCTGGACGTGATGAATCTCGAGCACGTCCTCGAGAGTGAGGAAGACCGGGCTCATTTCGCCAACTTGCGCAGGGTCTCATCATGAGCGTCCATCATCCGCTTCGTCGCGTCACGCACCTGGCTCTTCCGAGCCTCGGGGGTGACGGGGCGGATGATGAGTGACTTCCCATCGGTCTCGATCTCCAGGGGCGTGTCCTTGTCGATGTGAAGAAGCTCGAGAATCGGACGGTCGATGATGAGCCCGAGGCTGTTACCGATGGTCGTCAGGGTCTTCCGCATGGAGCACCTCGCCACTTCGTTATAACAACGGTCGAACGCAGGTGGTACCCGCCCGGAGGGGGGGTGGAGTTGCCCCGGTTTTCCTGGCCGGAATTGCCCGAAGGCGGGCGAGCCGCAAGTGGAGGTTGGCGCCAGCCGGGATCCACGGCAGCCCGAGCCCCGTCCCAGCAGCCAGGCGCTGATCGCCTCGTGACCGCGAAGCCCCAGCGAGTAGGGTGGCATCGACAGATTGGGCAGGAGCGCTCGGGCCCGGGTGGGTCTCAATCGAGGAATCGTCTCCACCAACGCCGGGCCTCGTCCTCGGTGACACGAAGCGTGGTGTAGCGGGGCGGATCAACGGACGCCGTGGTTCGCGGTAGGAAGAGTGGCTCGAACCAGGGTTCCATCACCCGGGCGAACTCACGGTACGCGGGAAGGGTCTCCCCGGTGGTGAGGTCTCCGGCCTCCGGTCGCTCCCCAAGAGAGACAACGACGCGATCCTCGGTGAGTTCCACCAGGGTTGTTCCGGGTGAATGCAGCCGGGAACGAAGGGCCGTCGCTCCACCGAGCTGCGTGAGAACAGGCGGTCCGAGGAAGTTGAGCCAATGGACTCCATCCACCCGGAGGCCCACCCACTGCTCATGGAACCAGGCGGGCCGGAGGTCGATGCCGGGATGGCGCATGACCTCGGCGCGAAAGCCGACGTCCTTGACCCGGAGGTTCTGGTACAGGTGAAGGGCCAGTCCCGCGTGCCCGGAGGCGAACATCAGCTTGGAGGCCATGTCGAGCGTCAACTCGCGCACGCGCGCAGGTCCGTGTTCTTCGAGGTACTCAATGGGAAGCGTTGCGGTGAGCAAGCTCGCAATCGTCTCCTTGGGGGCAGGCCGCCATGGAATGCGGGCCTGATACTCGAGTTGGTATCCATTCCGACTGTTGTCGCTCCCGGTGAATAGTAAGCCCCTCTCAAAACCTCGCTTTTCAATCTCCCTTCGATACGGGGCTTCATAATCATCAGGAAAGGACCATCGCTTCGTCGCTTGGAGAATGCGGTGCACCCAGCTCCATCGCTCCGCGGTCAAGCGGGAGCCTTCATCATGGGACAAATGAACGTAGTTGATGGTCTTGGGCCCCTGTCCTACCGCGCGTATATAGCTGTCGATGGCGTGGCTCACCCCCGAAGCGAGTTCAGGGTGGTCGTGCGGCATGTAGAACGCGATGCGGATGACTTCGCGTGCGAGCAGCTCTCGTGGCGGACGTGGGGGCTCCCCGTCGTAGAACTTCCAACGGTCCGAAGTCGTGCCACGAAGACGCAGACGGGGGTAATGGCTGGTCATCAATCAATACCAAGTTGTTTGAGCCCGACCGGGGTTATGAGTGCCACGGGACACCGATGGGACAATTCCTGGTAGTTTGTTAGTTGAAGCTTCACTCCAGGCGCGTTAATGGGACTGAGCCGGTGTTGCTCATGGCAGGGAAACTTGAACTCGTAGACACATTGTATGTTGGTGGCATTCCGGGTGGCGTGGATCACGAGATCAGGCACGAGGGACTGGGGTCCCTCATTCGTGAGGACGACGCCGTTGGAGCCAGGGTTGCCCTTATAGCGGGGCTCGACCGAGAAGTTGTCTCCGAATTCCTTGGAGAGGTGGCTCTTGATACAGGCAAAGGCGGCTCCGTGCTTCAGGATGCCGAGTTCCTGCGCGAGGGTGGTGGACTGTCCCTGCTCCGTCAACTGCACGATCCGATCACACTCGGCGTCGTTCGGGAACTTCCCATTCTTGAACTTGAACCCCCCGTTCTGCTGCTGGTAGGTCTTGTTGACGTCCGCGTGCGCCTGCGCCACGCACTCCTTGACGATGCCCTCCAGGCGGTCCAACTCCGCTCCAGTGAGCGCGCGTTCCAGGGTGAGCAAGCCCTTTACGGCTTCGACGGCGCGAACGACTTTCTCGGTCACCGGACCGAGCCGGGTGGCCGTGGGGGCGAGGAGTTCTCCAGTGCTCGCATTCATGGGGGCGGCACAAGCCGCGCCGCAGGATTGGTGGAGTTGAGCGTTCCCACCGGTGAGAGGCCCGCCCCAGGATGCTTGAGGCTGGAGGTGGGCTGGAAAGGGGGGGGTGAGGCGCTGCGGGCGGCTCTCCAATCGCGGCGAGCCACGAGCCGACCAGTGCGTGGTGGAGCAGGATAGGCAAAGGAGTGCGGCGGCCGAGACAGAGAGAAGACGCCATGTCCGCAGCAGGGCCTGCCTCCAAGGGGAGCCAATTCGAAGAGAGGACACCACTTACCTCGGGGAGTGATGTTACAGGCGAAGCGCCGTCGGCATGGCTTACTTCGCGGCTTCCGCCGGGTCCATTTACATCACTTCGCCAGGATATCGAGCGCGGCGGTGGTCATCGCCTCGATGGCTGTCTGGAGGGCGGGCTCGGCATCGGGAGCCCACCGGGGGCTGTGGAGCGAGGGCAGCTTCGTGGGGTCTCCTCCGGCCGCGTCCCACCGGGCCCGCGGGACGCCGCCCACCACGAAGAGCATGCTCTGGATGGACTTGTCGGACAGGGAATAGCGGCTGAAGTCCTCCCCTCCGGTGGTGGGTGGCACCTCCACCACTCGCTCCGCGCCGAAGCGCCGGGTCCAGGCGCCGATGAGCCGGTCCGTCAGGGGCCCGGTGTTGAAAACGGAGGGATAGAACTCCTCTTCCTTCGTCGTCACGACGGGCATGAGGTCCTCGGGGAGGCCGGCGGCGATGGCCTCGCCGCGCGCGATCCGGGCGATGCCCTCGAGCAGATGGCGGCGCGTCTCCGCCGAGTAGCTGCGCACGGTGAGCTGGAGCCGGGCCTCGCTGGGGATGATGTTGTGTTTGCTCCCCGCGAGGAAGCTGCCCACGGTCACCACCGTCGTCTCCTGGGGTGCGATCTCCCGGCTGACGAGTGTCTGGAGCGTCCCGACGATGCGCGAGGCGAGGACGATGGGATCCCTCGTCGTATGGGGCGAGGCACCATGGCCTCCCACGCCCTTCACGAGGATGTCGACGGAGTCGACGTTCGCCGACATGTGGCCCCGCGAGTAGCCCACGGTGCCCGCGGGAAGATCCGCGACGTCGTGCAAGGCGAGCGCGAACTGGGGTTTGGGAAAGCGCGTGTAGAGCCCGTCCGCCAGCATGGCCCGGGCCCCCACGCCCACCTCCTCCGCCGGCTGTCCGATCATGACGAGCGTGCCGGACCAGCGATCCTTCAGGGCGGCCAGGCGGCGCGCGGTGCCCACCCAGGCCGTCATGTGGAGATCGTGGCCACAGGCATGCATCACCCGCGTCTGCGCGCCCTCGCGCGTGACGGCCTTCACCTGGCTGGCGTAGGGCAGCCCCGTGGCCTCCTCGACGGGGAGCCCGTCCAGATCCGTGCGCACCAGGAGCACCGGGCCGGGTCCGTTCTCGAGCACCGCCACCACGCCATGCCCCCCCACCCCGGGAGTCACGGTGAAGCCGAGCTTCTTCGCCTCCGTGGCGAGCCGGGCCGAGGTCGCCTTCTCCTGGAGGCTCAGTTCGGGATGGGCATGCAGGTCGCGGTAGAGCGTGAGCAGGCCTGGCAGCTCGGCCTTGATCTGCTCCGCGAGCGGATCGGCGAGGACGGGCGCGGGAAGCAGCAGCGCCGCGGTGGCGAGCAGGGCGCGGGGGGAGGGAATCACACGGAAGGAAGGAGGGCTCATGGCGATGCCGGTCATAGGACTTCACCCCGGACGGAGGAAGGACGGGCGATGACCCACCCACCCGGCGTACTGGCCTTCATCCAGACAGGAATCATCCACCCAGGAGGGAATCCAGGGCGTGGGGTCACGGGAGCGCACCTTTTCGTGATTTTTCATGGTCCGAGAAACAACTCGGTGGGGGGGTGGGCCGACAACCCTTGCATCGTCGAACGGTTCACGTGCCGTGTTCGTGAACCTCCCTTCCCTTAGATGGGCGCGACCGGGAATCCGGTGACGCGCCAGGAGCCCACCCATGCGCACGCGAACCGAGTCGCGGCACCCGTCCACGCTCTCGCGCCTCCCGGAGACGGTGTTCCGGGAGTCCCCTCCACTGGCCCGGACCGGGCGCATCACTCCCCAGCGCCCCGCCGAGGACGCGACCCAGACCAGGCCCGCCCTCGAGGCGCTCCGGGGACGGGACGGCTTCGACGCGCCGGTCCGGGCTCAGGCCACGGCCCCCGTGGAGGTCGCGACCCCCGCCGCCGAGACCCGGACCTTGCCCTCCCCGGTCACCCTGAACCTGACGGCCTCGGTGGGCGCCCGGGGCTCCAACCAGCCCGGCGACGTGCGCCAGGTGCAGGATCGGTTGCAGCAACTCGGCTACCTGAGCGAGGCGGATCACGCCGCCGAGCAGGTCGATGCCTCGGGCACGGACCCCATCTCCGAGCAGGCCATGCCGCAAACGATGGACGCCTTGCGCCGCTTCCAGCGCGAGGTGGCGGGGCAGAGCGATGGGAAGATCTCTCCTCGGGGCATCACGGCGCGAGCCCTGGCGGACCCCACGTACGGCACCCAGAGCACCATCAACCCCGGGGCCGCGGACGACACGGCCGGCCTGCCCGTGTCGACGCTCCCGCGTCCCGTCGCGCAGATCGTCGAGGCCGTCGAGGCCGCGGAGACCGGCGCGAATGCCGTCCTCGGCGAGAGCCCGGCGCTGCTGCGCAACGCCTCGGGGACGCCCGCCTCGTTCGGCCGGGGGCAGCTCATCGGAGGCACCGCGCTGGACGTGCTCACCCGGCACCCCGATGCGGCACGCCACTATGGTCTGGACACCCAGCAACTCCAGGACCTGGGGAACATCGCCCAGAGCACCCGCGAGGCCTACAGGGCCATCTCGGCGCAGATCCCCGCCGGGGGGGACACCGAGGAGGGCCTGCAGCGCCGCATCGCCGAGTACACCAGCTCCGAGCAGGGCGCGGACTTCCGGACCCGGACGGGGCTCGGGGACGCGGATATCGCGAACATGTTCCGGGCCGCGCAACTGCGCGCGCAGCTGCCGCGGCAGGCCAACAGCGGGGAGACCTACGATACGCTCATGAACCGCCCCGACGTGGCCGCGAACATCCAGGCGCTCGACCTGAGCGAGTCGGATGTCTCCGCCTACCTTCGCCGGCCCGCCATCCACGGGGAGAACCGCGAGGGCTTCATCACCCGAGCGCTGCTCTCGAGCGAGCATGGACAGTCGCTGCGCGATGCCATGACGGACAATGGTGGCATCCCCATGTCGCGACTGCTCATCCAGGACAACTATGATCAGGTGACCGCGCAGGGCGCGCAGGTGTTGGGGCGTCCGCTCTCCGCGCGCGAGGCCGCGCAGGCGACGATGCTCGCGCACAATGGTCCGAGCGCGCTCACCCCCTTCTTCGAGAGTCTGCGCCAGGGTCGGCCCGCGGTGGTGACGCCCTACGTCACCCAGGCGATGGCGAACTGGACTCCCTGAGAGGCCCTGGACACCGCCTATCGTTCGGGTGGGCTCGAGCCGGTGACTGCTCCGGTATCTTCAAACCATTCGGTGTCCCAGGAGACGTTCCCCGCGCGAACCCGTTCCTCGGACCACCGGCCCAGGGGTACCGTGTGTTCCCCAGTACTTCCCCGCGGGCCCGCTCATCGCGACTTTCTCCTCGTCGTGCCTGCCCGAGCTACCGAGGTCCTCCCGCGTGTCCCGCGCCACCGCCGACTTCGATCCCGCGTCCGTGGACGTGGAGGGATTGCTGGCAGACATTCGCGCGCTGCGCGCCGAGATCGACGCCTCCGTCAGTGAGGCGGACCATTCACACCTGCGGCGCATCGAGCGCTGGGGCCGCACGGCCACGGTGATTGGCCTGGCCACGTGCTGGCTGATTCCCAACCCGCTGAGCGCCGCGGCGTTGAGCCTTGGCCGCTCCTCGCGCTGGATGCTGATGCACCATATGGGGCACCGCTGCTATGACCGCGTCCCGGGCATCCCCGTCGAGCGCACGAGCAAGGAGTTCGCCAAGGGCAAGCGCCGCTTCCTCGACTGGTTCGACTGGATGCTCCCCGAAGCCTGGGTGTTCGAGCACAACGTGCTCCACCACTCGCACACCGGCGAGGACGCGGACCCGGACGTGCACGAGCGCAACTCCGAGGGCTTCATGCGAGGCACCGGACTTCCTCTCGCGCTGCGCTACCTCCGGCTCGTGCTGCTCGCGAGCACCTGGCGGGCCAGTTACTACGCTCCAACGACACTGGCCTCGTTCCGGCGCAAGCGCCGCCCGGATGGCCCGCTCACCCGCGAGGAGTGGCGCGAGGTGTTGCTGCGCGGCTACGCGCCCTACATCGCCTGGAACTTCGTCCTGCTGCCCGCGCTCTTCCTGCCGCTGGGCACCTGGGCCGCCTTCAGCGCCCTGTGCAACTCGCTCATGGCCGAGATCCTCTCCAACCTGCACACCTTCATGGTGGGGGGACCCAACCACACCGGCGAGGACCTGTACCGCTTCGACTCCGCACCCGAGGGCAAGGGCGCGCGCTACGTCCAGCAGGTGATCGGCACCGCCAACTACCGCACCGGGGGCGATCTGAACGACTTCCTCCACCTGTGGCTCAACTATCAGATCGAGCACCACATCTTCCCGGACCTGTCGATGCTCCAGTACCAGCGGGTGCAGCCGAAGGTGCTCGCGCTGTGCCACAAGTACGGCATCCCCTATGTGCAGGAGAGTGTCTGGACGCGCTTGCGGAAGATGGTGGACGTCGCGGTGGGCAAGAGATCCATGCGGAGGCTCGCCCCCAAGATGTGATGGGCTCTCGCCTTGACGCCCCGCTCCCGGATCCATCATCCATGACTTCCGGCATATGCGGGGATGACGGAGAGTGTGTAGGGTATGGCTTCCGTCCTCGCTCCCCCCGCCGGACGGTCACGAGGTATGTCCATGCCGATCTGCCCCCGCGGTTCTCGACTCCACGCTCCCTGGCGCGCGCTGATGCGCGGCCTTCCCCTCCTGGGCCTGCTTTCCGCCTGTGGTCCAACGGAGGCCACCATGCCCGGGGGGCCCGTCTCCTCGAGCCAGACCCAGAAGCCCCTTGGTGTTGGCTCTCTCATCCAGCCCTGGGCCGAAACCCTCGTGAATACCCTCCCGAGTTCCTCCGCGATCAATCACACCCAGGTCACGGTAGCCGCGGGTCAGGGCATCTACCTCGTCGTCTGGGTGGAGGATGGGGATTGGCCGGACATCCTCGGGGTCCGGGTGCGGGCGTCGGACGGTGTGCAGCTGGACGCCACTCCCCTCCGCATCGGCGCGAGCCCCTCGGTCGAGTACCTGCCCTCGGTGGCCTTCGACGGCACCCACTTCCTGGTCACCTGGATGGATCCCATCATCGGACCACGTCTCAGGGGCGCGCGGGTACGGGCCTCGGATGGAGTGGTCGTCGATCCCTCTCCCCTGGTCATCAGCCCACCGGATCCCTACGGCCTGCCCCACGAAACGCCTTCCGTGACCTTCGACGGGACGAACTACCTGGTGGCCTTCTCCGGCTACTACTGGGATCCCGTGGCCGAGGACGTGAAGCGCCAGATCATGGGCGTGCGGATCCGCCCCTCGAACGGGACCTACATCGAGTCGGGAGCCATCGCCATCGGTGACACCTCCGGGGCGTCCTCGCTCCACACCGCTTCCCATGGCGGCAGCAGCCTCGTGGTGTGGGCCGATGACGACGGAGGAGTGAATGCGGCACGCCTCGACGCCGCGGGGCAGGTGCTCGACCCCATTCCCCTGTCCATCTCCCCGGCGGTCGCGGGCAAGGTCCGCGTTGCCGCGCGGCAGGGAGAGTTCCTCGTGCTCTGGAGCGAGGGCAACACGTTGAAGGCCCGGCGGGTACGCGCCTCGGACGGCGCATTGCTCGACCCGGCGGACATCCCCGTGGGCTCTCCGGTCGATCTGCCCGTGCCGAATGACTCCTGGTTCAAGGCTCCCTTCGATGTGACCTACGACGGACAGGACTACCGGGTGCTCTGGCAGACCACGGGTGCTCATGGCCGCCGCAGGTTGATGACCACGCGGGTGTCTCCGCTGGGGACGCTCGAACCCAAGGCGGAGGATTGGCTCTCCGGCTTCCACGAGGACTCGTCACTGGATTGGGTGGGAATCGCCGCCCAGGCGCCTTCCCAATTCCTGGTCGCCTACACCCAGTATGACGCTCGGGACGTGCACCGGAACCGTACCTACTTCCGGCTCGTCACCGAGAACTCGTGCACGAACGATGTCTCCCCGCCCATCCTGACCTGCCCCGCGCACGTGCAGCTGGAATGCACCTACGGCGGCCTGAGCGACACGGACGACGTCGATTTCAGTGACAACTGCGGCCTGTGGGACCTCGGCAATCAGCCCCAGTATTACGGCTCTCCGGGAATCTTCATCGGCTCGGTCTCGGCAAGGGATCTCTCCGGCAACACCACGGCGTGCTTCACGGAGTGGACGGTCGTCGACACCCTCGCGCCCTATTTGTATTTGAATGGTCCGCAGGCACTCACCCTGCCCCTGCACGCCCCCTACCAGGAGCAGGGAGCCCGGGGCGAGGACACGTGTGATGGGGGCTATGCGCCCTGGGACTCCGGCTGGAGCCGGATCCAGATCTCCGGCACGGTCAACAGCCACGTCCCCGGCACCTATCCCATCACCTACAGCCTCACCGATCTCGCGGGCCACACGACCACCCGGACCCGGACGGTGACGGTCCTCGCGCAGTAGACACGGCGGGGCTCGGGTCTCCAAACGTTGTCCTACTTCGACAGACATCGGGGCAGGAAAACAGATAGGAGTGAAATCTGGGCACTCTGTGAGTGTTGAGAAAAACAGGAAATTCCGCATGATGAGTCATCTATGGCTCATCATGCACGCCCACCCTCCGTCGCAGCACTCTTCACCGTTGCTCTCCTGGCTTGTGGCGGCCCAGAGCGGGAGCAAGCGCCCGTCGACTCCACGAATCTCGTCGTGGCAGCGGACCTGGCTTGTACGATCCAGGCAGGAGGCTGCTCGGAGTTCATCGGCAACGGCTCCGGTTACATCTGGATCGATGGCCGGTCCCAACCCGCCTCCCGCTATGTGGGAAAGACTCTCTGCATCAAGCCGGGGACCTATACGGGGATCGGCCTCTATGGAGTGGTGGCAACGGCGGCGCAGCCGGCGGTGATCACCAATTGCGGCGGGCAGGCCGTCTTCAACTCCACCACCGGCAGTCCGGTCTACATCGGTGGCGGCAGCCGCTACCTGAAGATCACGGGGGCGGGGAACTCGGCCCATCCCTATGGGCTCGTGGCGGGGACCTCGGGCGGCAACCAGGCCCACATCGATCTCCGGGAAGGGGTCTCCGACGTCGAGATCGGCCATGTGGAGGTGCGCGGCGATGGGAACGGCGGAGTGGGGATCGCCTTCCGTACCTACCCGCAGTGTGACGGAACCTGGAGCCGCGGCAAGTGGGCTCAGTACAACACGAAGATCCACGACACCTACGTCCACGACACGAAATACGAGGGGATGTACATCGGCCCCTCCCACTACGGCTGGGTGACGGCCAACGGCTACACCCCGGGCTATGACTGTGGCACCTCCCGGCAGTGGGAGGCCGAGGTGATCGGCCTCGAGGTGGTCGACAACCGGGTGGAGAACATCGGCAACGACGGAATCCAGATCGGCGCGGCGACTGGGGGCATGACCGTCCAGCACAACGTGATCCGCAACTACGGGCTGAACCAGATCGAGAGCCACTCGGGCGGCATCACGGTGAACCCAGGCAGCAAGGGGCTGATCGACTCGAACTGGATCGAGGCGGCCCAGCCCTACCGCACGCAGGGCATCGTCTTCCAGGGAACGGGTGGCTCCGTCATCACCAACAACGTGATCGTCGGAGGCAGGTGGGGCGCGATGTTCCTGCGCAACACCGCCGCGAACATGGAGGCGGCGAGCACGCTCTCGACCCTCGTTTTCGACAACAACACGGTGGTGAACCCGGCGCACGAGGGGCTGTACTTCTTCTGCAGTGGCCTGGGCACGCTCACCTTCGCCAACAACCTGGTGGCGGGCGCGCCCACTCCCTACGCCGCCAACGGGGGGACGACTGCCTGCGTGAAGTCGCTCACGGGACCGAACCTGCTCACCTCCAACCTGAGCGCGGCGGGCTTCGTGAATCCGGCGGCGGGGGACTTCCACCTCCAGGCCACCTCTCCGGCCGTGGGCGCGGGTGTGAACCTGTCGGGCGTGGTCGATTTCGACTACGACGGCGTGGCCCGTGGCTCGGGTCCGTATGACCTGGGGGCGTTCGCGTGGAAGGCTCCGTCCATGAACTAGCTCCCACCCGGAGAAGGTGTCCCGGAGAAGGTGTCAAAGAACTCGTTCCGACACCTCTCGCTCTGCATACCTTCAGAGGCGCGCGAGAATCTCCGCCTTCTTCCGCGCGTACTCGTCCGGCGTGATGAGCCCGTTGTCCATCATCGACTGAAGGTCCTTCAGCGCCTTGACCGGGTCCGAGGGGCGATCCGGGCCCGGATGGAGATCGTGGATGCTCAGAGGTCTCTGCGGCGTGACGGGCTCCAGGACGACGAGCCGTTGAGGGTCTTCCGGGTCGACCTTCACTTTGAGGCGCAAGCCGGGCTCCACGATGAAGGCATTCCAGTCAAGCATCCGGCTCTTGTGCCACACTTGGTACGCGGGGCGGCCCGGCAGCTTCACGTCCAGCAGGATGTCGTAGACGTGCCTCCTGTTGATTTGCATCAACGTGCGCTCCAACTGGAGGATGGTGGCCTCAGCGGGTATTCCATGCTGGCGGAGATGATGCGTCGTCCAGCGCAAAGAGAAGAAACGTCCCCATTTCGGATGGACGAATGCCGCGACGCCGAAGCCGAGGAGCAGGAGGCACCCAATCAGGAACAGGGTCATGAGGGAGATACTCACGAATCACCTTGATGAAATTCCTTCAGTCTACCACTGTCCCGCGACGCTCTGGGCGGTTCGATGCGTCAACCATGGGCGGGTGTTCCGGTCAGCCATGGCGGACGCTCTTTGGCCAGAGGCTTCCTCCGGGCCGCTCGACCGCGCGGAGCTCCTCACCTGTCGCGCGACCTGCCCGGCCAGCAGCACGCGGAGTCCCATGATCCGGCGCGTTCAGTCCCGCCGTGAGCCTCGGATCCAGCCCATGGTGTGGGCCATCAAGAAGCGTGGCACGGTGGCCGTGTGATGGACGGGGCGTCGACAAGTCCACCAGTAGCTGCGCCAGCAGCTCCGGGCCGGGCAGCGCTCCAGGCAATGGCGTCTCACCGGCGGGCGCGGCGGCCACCCTATGACTCCACGTACACGGCCGCGAAGCTCAAGTTCCTGGCCCCCGTAACCACGAAGCTGGCGGATCTCCTGAGATGTCATCCCCCTGACTTCCAAGGTTCATTTATGAACCAAGCCATGAAATTGGGTCGTGTCACCTGACTCTTCTGTTCCATTTTCAAAACGCGCTCTTGGCCTGAATGCCCTGTGATCAGGTTCACATGATCCATGAGAGCCCGGTCACAGAGCGGGCCGAGCGCCTTTCGTATCTTGTGCACGTACCTTCGGTATACCTCTGCTATTGGCAATCAGGCTTCACCGCTCCTTCACTGACTTGAGGGCTGGCATGTACTCTGCTTGATGTCTGACTCGAGCGCGGTGGCCACTCCAGTCACCGTCGGGCTGCAGTTCCCCGCAGTGTTTCCCCCCAAGGAGACATTCATGAGTTTGAAAAGTTCTGGCCT
The DNA here is from genome assembly GCF_002305875.1 of Cystobacter fuscus. NCBI lineage: Bacteria > Pseudomonadati > Myxococcota > Myxococcia > Myxococcales > Archangiaceae > Cystobacter > Cystobacter fuscus. Next base: position 1,209,074 of record NZ_CP022098.1, read on the forward strand.
GGTTGCCGTATGGCTCGTGTGTGCCACGCCCGCGTTCGCGGAGGCTTTGCGGGAGAAGGCGGTGTGGGAGCAAGGGCCTGAAGCTGGCCGCTCCCACGTTCCAGAACAGGCCCGGGCGAGGCTGCCCATGGAACACCAGTACGCACACATCAACGGCATCGGCATGCACTACGTGACGCACGGAGCCGGTGAACCCATCATCTTCCTCCATGGCTTCCCCGAGTACTGGGGCGTCTGGAAGAAGCCGCTTGAGGCGCTGGGCAAGGACCACTGGGTCATCGCCCCGGACATGCGTGGCTACAACCTGAGCTCGAAGCCGGCCGGCGTCGAGCAGTACCACATCGAGCACCTGGTGGCGGACATCCGCGCGCTGGCGGACCACCTGAAGATCAAGAAGTTCACCCTGGTCTCGCAGGATTGGGGCGCGCTGGTGGGCTGGAGCTTCGTGCTGCGCCACCCCGAGTACGTGCGCCGGTTCGTCACCATCAACATCACGCACCCCGCTCTCCTCAACCGGGACCTGCGCGAGAACGCCGCTCAGCAGCAGGCCAGCCAGTACATGCTGCTCTTCCGCTCGCCCGAGGCCGAGCAGTTCATCATGGCCGATGACTACGCCTTCGGGCGGCAGGCGATGATCGAAGCCGCCCGGCAGATGGGCGCCCAGATCTCCGCCGAGGACGAGGCCGAGATGATCGCTGCCTGGAAGCAGCCGGGCGCCATCACCGGCGGGCTCAACTACTACCGGGCGGCGGAGATGGGTCCTCCTGCTGGCCAGGGCGGCCAGGGTGGCAGCAACCTGGTGGACGGGCTGGAGCCGCGGCAGCTTCAGGTGTGCCTGCCCGTGCTCTTCGTCCACGGTGAGATGGACCCCTATCTCTTGCCGTCTGGCCAGGAGGGGTTGGAGGAGTACGTGCACAACCTCACCTTCCGGCGCATCCCCGATGCGGACCACTCGGTCACCCTGGAGAAGCCGGAGCTCCTCACGCAGTACATTCGCGAGTTCATGCAAGAGAATTAGCCCCCTCGGCGTATAGGCGGGATGGGGGCGCTGTTGAGGATGGGGGAGGAAGCCGCAGAGAAGGTGTCAGAGAAGGTGTCAAAGAACTCGTTCCGACACCTCTCGCTCTCCGAGTCGTTCCTACGAGTCGTCTGACACCCTTCTCGGCTCACTTCATCCGCGCTGCGCTATGAGACCGCTTTCGACCCGCCCGTGCAGGCGAAATCCGGACTGGGAACGCTCGTCGTGCGCCCCGAGGACCTGGCGCTGGGGGAGACCGGGACGCCGCTGGTGCTCTCCGCGCGCCTGTTCCTGGGACACACCGCGGAGTACCGCTTCCCAGTGGGGGACGCGTTCCTGCGCGTCATCGGGCCTGCATTGGAAGGAGTGCGCGCAGGGCAGACGCTTCGCGTTCGCGTGCGCGAGGCCACGGTGTTCGACGCGGGCGCTTGATGCTCAGTACAGCGTCGCCTTCACCCGGCCGGGCAACTCGCGGTCGTACTCGCCGCCGTCGAAGTCATCCGGGCTCAGCGCCTCGAGGATGGAGCCGGGGCTTGGGAACTCGGTGCGGGTGACGTGCCGGGCCGGGTCCCAAAGCCTGGAGCGGACCAACGCGCGGCTGCATTGGAAGTAGACCGTCTCCACGGTGATGCGCAGCACGGAGCGCGGCGCCTTCCCATCGAAGGTGAAGCGCTCCAGCATGGACGGCTCGATGACGATGCTCGCCCGGCCGTTGACACGCAGGGTTTCGTTCACGCCCGGGACGAAGAACAGCAGCGCGACGCGCGGATCCGCCAGGATGTTCCGCAGCGAGTCCATGCGGTTGTTGCCTCGGCGGTCGGGCAGCAGCAGCGTGCGCGTGTCCTCGATGACCACGAACCCGGCGGGGTCTCCTCGCGGCGAGGCATCCAGCCCTCCAGGGCCGGACGTGGCGAGGACCATGAACGGCGATCGCTCGATGAAGGGCCGGTATGCAGGGTGGAGGTGGTCCACCTCCTTGAGCACGGACGACTTCCCGGGAACCCCGTACAGGCGTTCGAGCGTCTCCACATCGTTCACGGTCTTCATCCGGGGGTGCCTCCTGGGTCCTTTTACGCATTTAAAATGGCCATGTCACACGCGGCACCGGCTGCGTCGTCCTGGGCAGGGGAGGGCACTTCGCCCCCCAGAACGAGGACCTACACATGAAGCCCCGGATGAATGCTTTCGCGGTCGCGCCGGACGCCCTCAATCTCATGGTGGATTTCAGCCAGAAGGTGGAGGCCCTGGGGCTGGAGCCGAGCCTCCGCGAGCTCGTCAAGATCCGCTCGTCCCAGCTCAATGGCTGCGCCTTCTGCATCCACATGCACACCCGCGACGCCCGCGCACATGGGGAGACCGAGGAGCGCATCTACCTTCTGGACGGCTGGCGTGAGTCGCCGCTGTACACCGACCGCGAGCGGGCGGCCCTGGGCTGGACCGAGGCCCTGACGCTCGTCTCCACGACACATGCCCCGGATGAGGACTACGCTGCGCTCAAGCCGCACTTCACCGAAGAGGAGATCGTGAAGCTGACCCTCATGATTGGCGTCATCAACACCGCGAACCGGCTCGTCCTCGGCTTCCGGGCCGTGCACCCGGTGACCCCTCGCAGTGAAGCCGCCTGATTCAAATCCCGCGGACGTCTTCGACCCGCTCCGCCCCCGGCTGCTCCGCATCGCGTACCGGATGCTGGGCATCGTCGCGGAGGCGGAGGACGTGGTGCAGGAGGCGTATCTCCGTTGGCACCAGACGAACCGCGACGTCGTGCGGGACGCCGAGGCCGTGCTCGTCCGCACGGTGACGCGCCTGTGCCTGGACGTCCTGAAGTCCGCGCGCGTCCGGCGCGAGGAGTACGTGGGGACCTGGCTTCCAGAGCCCATCATCGAGACAGTGGAGGGCGATGACTTGACGCTGACCCTGATGATGGCCCTGGAGCGCCTGTCCCCGCTGGAGCGCGCCGCGTTCCTCCTGCACGACGTGTTCGGCATGGACTTCGAGCAGGTGGCGAAGGCCATCGACCGCGCTCCCGCGGCGTGCCGCCAGCTCGCCAGCCGGGCGCGGGACCATGTGCAGGAGGCCCGGCCCCGCTTCCCCGTGACGGAGGCGAGGGGCCACGAGCTGGCCTCGGCGTTCCATGCCGCGTCCCGGAGCGGCGACACGCAGGCGCTCCAGGCACTGCTGGCCCAGGACGCCATCCTGTACGCCGACGGCGGCGGCAAGGCGAAGGCGGTCCTCAATCCCATCTACGGCCGGGAGAAGCTGGTGCGCTTCTTCGAAGGGGTGTGGCGCATTCCAGCCGTGGGCTCGGCGCAGCTCGTGCACGAGGGCACCATCGACGGCCTGCCCGCGTACGTCACGCTGGATCCGGATGGAATGCTGCAGACCACGGCGTTTGCCATCGAGGACGGCCGGATCGTCGCCCTCTACGTCACGCGCAACCCCGACAAGCTGAAGGGCATCCGGCGCGCGGTGGTGGGCGAGTCGTCGTAGGAGGCTTCCAGAGAAGGTGTCTCAGAGAAGGTGTCAAAGAACTCGTTCCGACACCTTCCGCTCTCCGAGTCGTTCCTACGAGTCGTCTGACACCCTTCTCGGACACCCTTCTCGGCATTGGTGCCGTACGCTAGGTTCACGGGCCATGACCGAGCCGAGCAGCAAGAACGACACTGGCCGCTTCGTCTGGTACGAACTCCTCTCGACCGACCCGCAGGGCGCGCTCGCCTTCTATGTCGAGGTCGTGGGATGGAAGACGCAGCCGTTCGAAGTCGGAGGGGACGGGGACTACAGGATGTGGGTCGGCGGCCAGGGGCCACTCGGCGGCGTGACCGCGTTGCCCGAGCCCGCGAAGAAGTTGGGCGCGTCGTCCTACTGGCAGGCGAACGTGCAGGTCGCGAACGTCGACGAAACCGTCGCGGAGGTGAAGCGCCTCGGCGGCCAGGTCTACGTGAAAGAGGATGTCCCCTCCGTGGGACGCATCGCGGTGATTGCGGACCCGCAGGGGGCGGTCATCGCGGTCTTCACGCCCGCGGCTGACGTGCAGTCGCACGACGTCGCGAAGCAGGGCGAGTTCTCGTGGCACGAGCTGTACACGACCGACCACGAAGCCGCGTTCACCTTCTATGAGCGCATCGTTGGCTGGGAGCGCCTCGGCGAGTTCGACATGGGCGCGATGGGCAAGTACCTGCTGTGGGGTCGCAACGGCAAGCAGCTCGGCGGCATGCTGACCCTGCCGAAGGGGATGAAGACGCCCGACGGTCGCGACGTGCCGCCGTCGTGGATGTACTACGTCACGGTCGAGGACCTGGACGCCGCGGTTGCCCGCGCGACGGCGAAGGGGGCGCGGGTGCTCAACGGCCCGATGGAGGTTCCCGGTGGCCAGCGCATCGTGCAGCTCATGGATCCGCAGGGCGCCGCGTTCGCGCTCACCACTCCGCCGACATCGCGGTGAGGGGGGCTGAGTCGAGGCGCTTTACTTCCGATCGCTTTGGATTCCGCTGGCTGCGGCGAAGGAGAAGGTCCGCGAGTTGTTCGGGGGGTTGCTGGAAGACGATTGAAGGAGGAGGCACATCATGGCCGAGAAAGAGAGTTCGCGACGGTTCCTGCTGGTGACAGCGGCAAGCGCCGGCGCTGGCTGGATGCTGGCTGGATGCGCGACCACATCCACCGGGAGCACGCACGCCCCGGAGGAATCGGGGGAAAAAAAGGAAGAAGAGGAGGTTTCTCCCGCCGAGGATCTCATGCGCGAGCATGGCGTCCTACGCCGGGTGCTGCTCATCTACGAGGAGAGCCTCCGACGGCTTGCTGGTGGTGAGAAGGTGCCACCGCGGACCCTCGCGGGTGGAGCACAGATCATCCGCCGCTTCATTGAGGACTACCACGAGAAGCTCGAAGAACAGTTCCTCTTCCCTCGCTTCGAACGAGCAGGAAAGCTCCTGGAACTGGTAGGTGTCCTGCGCGACCAGCACGCGAAGGGGCGGCAACTCACGGCAGAAGTGCTGCGCCTCGCGACGCCTGAGAGCCTGAGCAGCCCTGATTCAGTGGCGTCGCTGACCCGCACCCTCCAACTCTTCATTCGCATGTACCGCCCCCACGCAGCACGAGAGGATACGGTCTTGTTCCCTGCGCTGCGGCAGGTCGTCTCTTCCCGCGAGTACGACGCGCTGGGCGAGGACTTCGAGCGAAAGGAACACGAGTTGTTCGGGGTGGGCGGCTTCGAGGGGGTGGTGGAGGAAGTCGCCACGCTGGAGAAAGCCCTGGGAATCTACGAGCTGTCCTCCTTCACGCCCCAATGACACGGCTCAACCGCCTTTTCTTCACGAGCGCTCCCCCCGCTGCCCTCCTGATCCGGCTGGCAGTGGGGGCCATCTTTCTGTCCGAGGGTATCCAGAAATTTCTCTTCCCGGACGCGCTGGGGGTGGGGCGCTTCGTGAAGATTGGAATCCCCTTCCCCCAGGTGATGGGACCCTTCGTCGGGGTTGTGGAGATGCTCTGCGGTCTCCTCATCCTCTTGGGGCTCCTCACGCGCCTGGCCGCCGTGCCGCTCATCATCGACATGCTGGTGGCGATTGCGACCACCAAAGTCCCGATCTTTCTCCAAGAGGGTTTCTGGAAGATGGCCCACGAGGCCCGCACAGACTGGGCCATGCTGCTCGGCACTCTGTTCCTGCTGTTGACCGGGCCGGGACCTGTAGCGGTCGACTCACGGCTTTACCGCAAGCGGGTGCCCGGGGATGAGCGACACAGCCAACCCGATAGAACCTGCTGAGGCTCAGCGGGGGCGCCTGAAAGAAAATGCCAACCTCTCATCCATCCTTGCGCACGCAACCAGTTTTCCACTTGGGCCACGAACGTTTTGCCCTTCGCGGCTCCGCTGGTGAATTTCAACGCATAACAGGCACAGGGCCAATCGCTCTCCGACTTGCCACTCAAGCGCGCGGCCGCGAATCCATACGACACGTTCGCATCCACAACCCACGGCTGAATGGTGGCGCCTCCGCAGAAACATCAGCTCCAGGAACAAGCAAGAGGACGAGCGCGGTCATGGCGATCGCCACTCGTCCGAGAGAAAATCCGTTGTGAGTATTTAGCATGTGAGTCTGTCTGAAGGTCAGGGGTGAGGACCTCGGAGGCCACCCCATCCCTACCCAGCGTTGTCCTTTATGAGAAGCGGGCGCAGGCGAGTCTGCTTCGCCTGGGGCCCTCGGAGGAGGCCCACCCGCAGCACCCGTGAGGGAGGGCCGCGTCCGGGGCTGGCCGGCGGAGCGCGCCTGTGCTCCGCTCGGGGCCATGAGCTCTTCCTACCGACGTGCCCTGGACGCTCCCGAGGGGGAGCTGGTGGTCCTCTCGCGCTCCCTGGTGGAGGAGGTGGTGGTGGCCTCCCGGACGAGTCCCCGCCGGCGCATCATCCAGCCCTTCCACAAGAGCGACGCGGACCTGCTGCACCGGATGCTCAATGTCATCCAGCCGGACAGCTACGTGCGGCCGCACTGGCACCTGGAGCCGCCGAAGGCGGAGGCGTGGGTGTTGCTGCGCGGTGCGCTGGCGTTCTTCACCTTCGAGGAGGACGGGCTCGTGCGCGACTGTCTGTCATTGGAGGCGGGGGGCGAGAATTTCGGGGTGGATCTGGCGCCGGGCATCTTCCATGGGCTGGTCGCCCTGGCTCCGGACACCGTCATCTTCGAGGTGGAGAACGGGCCGTATGCCCCGGCCAATGACAAGGCTTTCGCGGCCTGGGCTCCCGCCGAGGGCACGCCGGAGGCCGCGGGGTACCTCGCGTTCCTGCGCGAGGAGTTCCGGCGGAGGCCTCCGGAGCATGCGGGCCGGCATTCATGACGGCCCTGGGAAACGGAGATGGGCCAGGAGCGTCAACTCCTGGCCCTGGCTACCGTGACGGAGCGCCGCCATGCGAGCGCGGCTTGTCACGATTGCCTGCGATCACGTCGCGGGCTGGCAATCAATAGCGACTTCGCAGAAGGAGTTCCCGCCGACCGTGAAGCACTTCGATTTGGGGTGGCACCAGGTATCACCGCACGGCGCATCCGGAGTTGCGCAGTACCAGCCGTTCCACCCCTCGTACTGGCAACAAATGCCAGTGCCGCAAGCAGACGTGTAACCAGGGCAGGTACCCAGAGCGGACTCCTTCTTGCCCAGCTCGGAGCTATCAAGCTCAGGTTCCAGCTCGGTTCCACCACAGCCCACCGCGAACGCCAGGCCCGCCACGAACACCAGGGACTTCAAGCCACGCATCATCAATACTCCTCGTTTTCAGGGAAATGTCCGAACACACCGGCCCACGCCCCGATGACTGCGGGGGCGATAGCCGGTTGCAAGGGTAACACCAATTGTTCGGTTACGGACAATCCCCTGGAGGCACTGACTCCCGCGTTCGGAGGCCTCGGGCTGGGTGCCGTTTTTTGGCAGCGGAGTGATGAATCGCGGCGGTCCGGCTCAAGCCGCGTCGAATTGCACCACCAGCCGGTTCGGGAAGGGGCCCTCGAACTTCATCCGTCCCTCGCCTCCGGGCGCGCGCCGCAGGTTGCGCAGGCATAGCAGGCTCCCGAGCACCTCGGGCAGGACGAGGTGGTTGATGCGTTCTCCGTAGCAGGTATGCAATCCCCGGCCGAAGTGCATGTAGCCCTGGGCTGGCCGGTCCACCCGGTACTCGTCCGGCTCCTGCATCACCTCAGGGTCGAACATCGCCGAGAGTGTCGAGGCGATGACGAGCGTGCCCTTCGGAATCTGCATCTCCCGGTCCGTTCCCCGGGCGAGCACGTAGTCCTCGTGGCACGTGCGCATGAGGAGGGGATTGCGTATAGGCGGGAGAGAGGCGATGTTGAGGGTGAGGGCTGGCGCACAGGAGCCGAGGAGGGCCGCTGATGGGGCCGCCCGAGCAGTAAGCCAGGCTGGTGGAGAAGCCGCGCAGCCCCTTGGGAGACACGTCGGCCCAGGCCGCCTTCGCATGAGGTGCGAGGCAGGGGACTGACTCTCCTGGCTGGGGCGGCTTGAGCCTCAACACCACGGGGGTTGTGGGGGCCCTCGCGCCGGGGCCAGCCCCGCACCTGCCGTGGCCAGGCCCAGGTGCTCCAGAATCGCTCGCACTCCACCCCCTCCCTTCACGTCCGCCAGCACCCGACGCCTGCCTCCACACCTCACGCAGACGAACACGTCGAAGTCGAACGTCCTCTTGAGCATCTCTGCCTGGTCCACTCGCGGCGTCTTCTCCTTCATCGGCTCCTTCCTGGCCGCTACCTCAAGCCTCGCGCTCGCCTCCTCCGCACCTGCTTGAGGGAGCCAGGTATCCGCCGACAACCGGCGGCCCGTCTTCCCAGGTCCGTTACTTGCTTCATCGAAAGGAGCCCCTACGCTCCGCCCGCCATCCGCGCCGACGCGGCATGGTTCATTTCCATCCAGACACAGGACTGTCAATGAAACGCCATCTGAACCAGAGGATGCTCTGGCTCGTGAGCTGCCTCCTATTGGCCGCCATGGGGTGTACCCAGAATCCCGAGTCGCAGGAGCCCACGGGCGACGTGCAATTCGTGAATTCCGTTCCACAGGCCCTCACCGGTGACAATGTCACGCGGGTCGTGGTCACCCTCACCGCGCCCGACCTCGCCGCCAGATCCCTCTCGCTCACCCGGATGGAGGGGACCTGGAGCGGGACCATGTACCGCATCCCCGCGGGTCCCAACCGGACCTTCACCGCCGAAGCCTTCGACGCGACCGGCGTGCTGCGCTTCCGGGGAGAGGCCATGGGAGTCCCCATCACGGAGGGCTCGACACAGGTGGTGGCCCTCACCCTCCAGACGGTGGCTTCCACCGGAGACGTGTTCGACAACACGGCGCCCTGCATCGACTCACTCATTGCCTCGGCCAGCCAGGTGCTTCCAGGAGGCAGCGTGAGCCTGATCGCCACCGCCCACGACCCGGATCCCACCGACACGCTCACCTACTCCTGGAGCGCCACCGCCGGTAGCTTCAGCGCCAGCTCCTCCACGTCCACCACGTGGACGGCCCCCGCGACGGCGGGCGACATCACCGTGACGCTGACCGTCACGGACTCCCGCGGCGCATCGTCCTCCATCAGTGTGGTGATCACCGTCATCAACACGACTCCGGGCCCGGGTTATGGCAACGCCGAGGTACGCGTGAGCTTCAACAGCTCGCCCACCGTGCAGCGCATCACCACGTCGCACTCACCCGTGGCAGTGGGCGGCACGGCCACCCTCACGGTGACCGCGGTGGATGCCGAGGCTCACTCCTTGTCCTACGCCTGGAGTTCCACCTGCCCAGGCACGTGGACGGACTCGAATCTGGCCACCGCCCAGTTCACTCCGAGCGCCGCGCCCGCGGGGGAGCCCTGCGGCAACTGCCCCGTCACCGTCATCGTCACGGATTCCGCGGGTGGCCGCACGCCGGGCACCTTGCGCCTCTGCGTGGGCAACGGCCCCGTGGTGAGCTTTCCTCCGCGCATCGTCCTTACCCACCAGTCCGCCAGCTCCGTGTCGGGCGGGGGGTCCGTCGTGTTGCGCGTGGTGGCCGAGGACGGTGATGGGAGCGCGCTCTCTTTCTCGTGGGCCGCGAGCAGCGGAGCGCTGGGCGCGCGTGTGAACAGCCTTTCCTCGAGCGAGGTCGTTTGGACGGCCCCCACGTGCTCGCCCGTGGGTGGTCCGCCGAGCATCACCGTTACCGTGACCAACACCCGGGGGTTCACCGCCTCGCACACCTTCTACGTTCCGGTGGTGAGCGGCACGGACTGCGGCACGGGCAACGGGGACGGTGGCACGGGCAACGGGGACGGCGGCACGGGCAACGGGGACGGCGGCACCGATCCGTCGACACCTGGAACGGTCGCTCTGTGGACGCCCACCGGTCACCTGCTCGCCGGCCGGTATTTCCAATCGGCGACCTTGCTGCCTTCCGGCAAGGTGTTGGTCATTGGCGGATATAACAATACCTATCCCCTGGCCTCGGCGGAGCTCTACGACCCGGCCACGGGGAGTTGGTCTTCCGCGAGGAACATGGCCCAGGCACGTGCCCTTCATTCAGTGACACTGCTGCCCTCTGGCAAGGTGCTGGTCATCGGGGGCAACGGCAGTAGAGATGGCTACCCTGTCGGCCTCAACTCGGTGGAAATCTACGATCCGGCCAAGAACACCTGGTCTTCGGCGGCGCCGATGACCTTCGCGCGCTACAGCCACACGGCGACGCGGCTCCCCAACGGCAAGGTTCTGGTCATCGGAGGCGCTGCCTCCTCGTACGGCGGAGACATTCCGGAACTCTATGACCCGGCGACGAATAGCTGGCTCCCGGTGTCGACCATGAATAGCAGTAGCCGCTTCGGCCATTTCGCCTTCCTGCAATCCACCGGCAACGTGTTGGTCCTGGGTGGAGGAACACCAGCCGTCGAGCGCTACGATCCGTCGCTCGACTCCTGGACGATCGCAACCGGCTTCACGGACTCCTGGAGCTACGCCCAGCTCCTGGCCAGTGGACGGGTGCTCCTGGCCTCGGGTAGTGGCCTCTCGTTGTACGACCCGGTGCTTTACACCCAGACGCCCGTTGGCAACCTGCTCCAGACTCGCAGCTACCATGCGGTGACGAGGCTCAACTCTGGCAAGCTGCTCGTGACGGGAGGATCCAGCAGCACCTCCATCCTTTCGGAGCTTTTCGATCCATCGACGGGTCTCTCCGCCTATACCACGAGCATGCCCGAGAGCCGGTACGCCCACACGGCGACCCTGCTCCCCAATGGCAAGGTGCTGGTCACGGGAGGGTACTGGTCAGTTCAAGGCCTCACCAGTTCCGTCATCTACACGCCATGAGCCACCCGCCATGCGTGTGAAGTGAAGAACCCGCCGGGCTCGTCGTGCGCCCCTTCTGACCGAGCACGACGAGGCCCGGTGAGCGCTCACGAAGAGTGCTCCGAAACGGTGCGCGAGCAGGCCCCAACACAACCGGACATGCCCACGAGTCGGGCGCCCGGAGGGCAGGGGGGCAAGGCGGAGAACGTCTCGCGCAGGTGGGCCTCCACGCGGGCCCGGTCCTCGGCGGTCAGTGGATCCGACGTCACGTAGCGCTCGGTCATGCGCACCGAGCCCACGTCGAAGCTGTGGCAGAAGGACACACGGCCCTGGGTGTCGCCGTCGCCGTTCCGGCGGCGGCGTGCGTCGCCTGGGGGCCCTACTTCAAGGCATCCTGGCCGACGTTCACCAGGCCGCCGCCCAGCGCGTTCATGTTGCGATTGCGATCGGCGCGATCCTGGCTGACCTCCCCCAGGGTCTTCACGGTGATCGCCTTGCCGCGCACCGTGGCCGTGCGCTTCTTGTAGATGAGGATGTTGAGGGAATCTGTCTCGTGGGCCACGACATAGATGCCATCCGTCTTCGGCGTGCTCTTCACCGCGTTGGCCGCCGCCGCCCGCACAAGCGGATCCGTCACCGCGCCGCCCCGGCCCGTGATGGTGCCGATGAGCGTGCCCACGCCCTCCAGCGCGCCGCCGTCCTCGGCGCCCCAGCAGATGAAGAGGACCACGCACTGATAGGTCGCCGCGCCCGTGATCTCCGCGCCCCAGTCGAACCCCACCTCCTGAGGACGGTTCCACACGGAGGCGGGCTCCGCGCGGTTGGAGAGACCCGCGTCCATGTACGCCCGACCGCCAGTGGCACAGCCCGTGGTGACCGCCAGGAAGATCGCAAGGGCACTCAGTCGAAACATTCAGCACTCCTCATGTGGGGTGGAACAGCAGGTGCGCTCCTAGTGCGGCTGGGGCCCGAAGTGGAGTGAAAAACGCGTTTGGGTACACGCTCCTGGGACATGATTTCCAGGATTCGAGGACAGCGCATGGCGACGCGCATGGGAGAGCCCACGGGCACACGTGCCGATGGCGCGCCATCAGGAGGAGCGGACGGTGGCCTCTCGGCAGACGGCCGGGTTCATCCTACCACCCTGACGGCCCTTGGCCTCGAGGCCCTCGCCTACCTCCTGCGGGAGGCCCAGGAGCATGCTCGCGACAAGGCCTCCCTCTCTGGGGTCGTGGACGAGGCGCTGCAGCAACTGGCCCGCTCTCGCGGGTGGCAGCCCTCCGCAGGCCAGCAATGAACATGCTCAGCCACGCAGTGGGGGGACTCGGCATGTAGCCGAGTACACAGAGAGGCGGATCGCCCCCTCCTCCCCTTCCCTCTTTAGGCGGAGGCGGAGCCGGGACGCAGCCTCGTGACAGGCGGCATCCTGGCAGCTCGCTAAAAACCACATCTGACAGGCGAGCTACTTGCTATATCCCCCCAAGCCCAGACAGAGCCATCGGAGCGCTGAGTCAGAGAGTGAGCAAACCCAGCAGTCAAAACCACAACACCAGAAAGACCATTCACTCGCACAGGCATCGCGCGAACAATCGTAGAACCATCACCCAACTCGCCAGACGAATTGCTCCCCCAAGCCCAGACATTTCCATCGAAATCCAGCATAGGAGGGATAGAGGCGATGTAGAGGGGGAGGGCTGGTGCAGAGGGGCCGAGGAGGGCCGCAGACGGGGCCGCCCGAGCAGTAAGCCAGGCTGGTGGAGAGGCCGCGCAGCCCCTTGGGAGACACGTCGGCCCAGGCCGCCTTCCCATGAGGTGCGCGGCAGGTGCCTGCGCATGGACAGGCAGCGGCGGATCGTCCTGGGGCCGGATGTGCCGCTCCTGGAGGACTCGGAGGGACAGGGAGCCCCGGTGCAGGTACGAACGCTGGTGCAAGACCATTGGAAGCGCCAGGCACACGGGCCCGGGCTGGCCGAGCGCAAGCTCATCTGGATTCAGCCCTACTGGCGGGGGCCGGATGCTGTGCCGCCACCGTCACCCGCGAAGCACGTGCTGGTGTAGCTGGGCTTTCTCAGCCTGACTTCCCAAGAGCGCCGTTGTCGGCCCTGGCGGCCCACCATGCCAGCTCGTGGAGTGCCACGCGCAGGTCGAGGTCGGGAAACCGTGCCATCGCCCTGGGTATGAGCAAAGACAGAATGTGCAACATGGCCGTCTGAATCGTCGTGCCATTGTTGGTTGCATATTCCCGGGCCTCTTCGACGCACTCGAGGCAATAGTCATCCCATGTCTGGCTCATCGTTTCTTCCCCTTGTTCGCGATGTCCCAGACGCTTGTGACGGCGTTCCAAATCTTCTCGGGACTGCGCTTGCCCGGGCGTGTGTTTCGACATGCGTATGCCAGGAAGTTTTGTATTTCGTCCATTGCACCCTCGATGCGGCCCCGTCGCGGAGTAGACGTGGCCGTGGTCAGCGCTTTGTTCCAACAGTATGTATAGAGCCGTGCGATGACGCACCTCCGGTCGTCGAATGAGAGTTCCATGAGTGGCCTCATCTGGCCTTCGCTCTTCAAGAGCTGGTTGATGTTGTGCGCACAGAAGGGCGCTTCAAGATTGCTGTCGTCTGAAGCAGGCAACGGCAGTTCGACGTCCGCGACAGTGGGGTACTTTGTCGTCGAGTTCCTCACTTCGTCCGCCGCCCAAAGCCCTGGAGCTGGGTCTGTTGGGTCCACCGGCAACACGCGCTTGTTCGGCGAACGCTCCACCTGAGACTCTGGCGCTTGCAAGGGCATGCCAAGCGGAGACGCCCCGGCCCCCGCGGGGGTGTAACGTGGCTGAGGAAAGGATGGTGGGGGCGCAGGTAACACGACGGGCACTGCTTGGGCCTGGTTGAGCACTGTCGGGCTCCCAGCACAGCCCGCGAGCGCGAGCACCAACGCCCCGATCAACTTCTTCAGCATGAGTTCCTCCTGAGCCCGTCCAATGTCCTTCCAGCGGGATGTGACCAGCGCGCCACCAGTTCCTTGTACTGCACCCGCGTCGGCTTTCCATACAGAGTGCGGTTCATGGACAGCCAGGGGAGTTTCTTGTCCTGGGCGAGCTTCTCGGGCTTGGGCGGAGGGATGTCTCGAGTGAGCAGTCGGCCGGTGACGGGCCAGCGGCCCGGGCGTGCGCGCGGACGGTGCAGCGAAGCATTCGCGCGCATGGCCCCTACGAAGACCACGGTTTCCTCCCCAGCCACTTGCGCACGGAGCGCCGGGTTCTGCCGACACGCGCTCGTCGCCGAGTCGAAGGACTGGGCGTAGCGCTCCGGAGCACCACGCCCAGGGACTCCCGCGCAGGCAGCCAGCAACATGCTGGCCATGCGCTCACCCCACCGTGCCCACGAAGATGCGCGTGTCGTAGGCGAACACCACCTGGCCGCCCTCGCTGTCGCGCTCGAAGAGTTCGCGCAAGGCCTCCATCATCGGCGCGTGGATCGGGTGGCCCTCCTTCGGGACGAAGGACGAGGACAGGTGCCGCCCGCGCAGGGCCTCGTAGTCGAGCCGCTGGGAATGGGGGATCCGCGCCTGGTGGCGCAGTCCGCCGCGGAACCACGTGGCCATCTCCTCGTCGCTCGGGTAGCGCTCGGCCACGGTGGCGTAGTCCGGGCAGTAGTGCCGCAGCAGGGCCTCGTAGTCGCGTAGGAAGGCCGAGCCCTCCAGCAACCGGCTGTTCCAGAAGAGCGCCACCTGGCCCCCGGGCGCGAGGACGCGGGCGAACTCCTGACGGGTCTTGTCCTGATCGAACCAATGGAAGGCCTGCGCGGCCGTCACCAGCCCCACGCTGCCCGACTCCAGGGTCGTGGCCTCGGCGGTGCCGGCGACGCTCCGGTAGCCGGGAAGGCCGCCCAGCCAGGCGTCCGCGGCGGCGCGCATCGCGGCGTTGGGCTCGACGGCGACCACCGGGTGCCCGGCGTCGAGCAACATCCGGGTGGAGATGCCGGTGCCCGCGCCGATGTCCGCCACCGGGGCCGTGGGGGCAACGGCGCACGGCCCGTGCAGGAAGTCGACGAGCGCCGCCGGGTAATCGGGCCGGAAGCGCACGTAGTCCGCGACGCGATCCGTGAAGCGCTCGGTGGAGGAAGGGCTCGTCATGGCGGAGGGGCTCCTATTCGTGGCTCGCGTCCGTCACCAGCGCATACGGCCGCGTCGTTGTCCATGTCCCCACGCATCCCCCGGCTCCCAGGGGCCGTCAATCGCTTTGTCCCGGGGGGGCGGCGACGGAGCGCGCCCGCAGACCGGTGGTTGACATAGACGGAGGGTGTGTCCGGGCGCCTTCTCGGGCAGCAGAAGAGGCGATGCGGCCTTCATCAAGACTCACGGCCGAGCGGGTTCCAGACGAATTCCTCGGTGGGGGTCAGCCGCGATGGGGTGAAACCATGGCGGATGACGAACCGCGCGAACCGCTCGGAGACGACGAGCAACCCCTGTAATCCCCGAGGGACGAAGATGTCTTCTCCGCGCCACGTTTCGGGCTCCAGGGTGAATCCCTTCACGGCGTCATAGCCTTCGTAGCGGCATTCCTCGCAGACGGGGGGCTTGATGTAGAGGACTTGGCTGCGGGACACGTCCACGGCGGCACGACCCGCACAGACCGTGGCGATGACGTAGCGAGGAATATGGGGCGGCCTGGGGCCCTTGACCTCCCTGCGTACGCGCCGCACCTCGACGGGATGAAACCCCGAGAGCCCGGTGAGACCATCCTGGCGGAAGGCATTCGCGAACCGCTCGGAGATGAGGAGGTCATCGCCGGAGATCCTGATGCAATCGCCATGGTCCTCTCCGTGTAGAATCAGATCGACGCGGTAGGGGGGGCAACCACGTCAGCATCCCCACGAATTCACCACACCGCGAGCAACGGGGGGCATCTCCTCTATTGATGGGTTCCACCTTCTCGGCTTCGACATCATACCGAGACGTGTTGTCTCCCTCGCTCAGGACGAAGAACCGGGAAGGGACGGTGGACTCAAAATGCATGGGGAAACCTCACGCGCAGCGCGGGCAGGGTAGCACCTCGATGCTCACTCCGACTGGATGCGAGCCCAGAGCGCTTGAGTGGGGCGCATGACTCATGAATTCCCCAAGTCGTAGTGGCGGGATGGAGGCGCCCTCTTGACTCTCCATTGTTCCCTATAGTACCTAAACAAGGAGCAATAGGGAGCAACAAGGAGCAGATAGAGATGCCGGAAGAGCTTTTGACGGTCGAGGCCGCCGCAGAAGCGCTGAGCCTGCACGTGAAAACGGTCCTGCGCTTCATCCGCGAAGGCAGGCTGCGGGCCACCAAGGTCGGCAAGCAATACCGAATTCTGCGGTCCGATCTCGACGCCTTGGCGGGGGCGCCGACGCGCAATGTGTCGCCGCGGGCCCGCGCGACGGGGATTGTCGATGTCCAGGACGTGGATCAGGAACTGTTGCGACGTCTTTCGGCGATCCTGCTCGGAGCGCGGCAAGGCCACGATCCACAGGCCGAGCCGATGTCCATCGACATCGCGCATGATCCAATCCGCCGCGCGGCCAAGGTGATCGCGGTGGGGTCGCCTGGAGATCTCGCCATGCTGTTCAAGCTCGTCGACGCTTGTCTGGAGGAGTAAATAGATGACCACCCTTTTCAAAACGCCGCAGGGCGAGCAGGCGGTGAAGACCTGCTATCAGGCCATGCTCGACCAGTGGCCCGTTCACAACCGGCACCTGCGCCTGCCGACCCGGCAGGGTGAGACCTTCGTGCTCGCCAGCGGTTCGCAAGACAAGCCTGCCCTGGTTCTGCTGCATGGCTCGGCGTCGAATTCGGCGAGCTGGGTGGCCGATGTGCCGCTCTGGAGCCAATCCTTCAACGTGTTCGCGGTCGACCTCATCGGTGAGCCGGGGCTGAGCGCACCGTCGCGCCCGCCTCTCGCGTCGGAAGCCTATGCGGAGTGGCTGGACGACGTGATGGAGGGGCTTGGCCTCTCCTCGGCATCGTTCGTGGGGCTTTCGCTGGGCGGCTGGGTGGCGCTGGACTATGCCATTCGCAGGTCGGAGCGGGTGGAGAAGCTCGTGCTGCTCAGCCCTGGCGGGATCGGCCGGAACCGGAACATCCTCGTCTGGGCCTTGCCGCTATTGCTGCTGGGCAGCTGGGGGCGAAGGAAGATGCAGGAGCGGATCGGCGGGGCAACATTGACGGCGGCTTCGTTCACGAACAGCCCCATGGGGGCATTGACCGAAACGATCTTCGCCCATTTCAAACCACGCACGTCACCGTTGCCGCAGCCCACCACCGAGCAGCTACGACGGTTGGTCATGCCAGTCATGGCGATCCTCGGCGGCAAGGATGTCTTCATCGATGCGCCACGGACACGGGACCGCCTCGAGGAGAACGTCACCCGTCTGACCATGCGATATCTGCCCGAGGCGCCGCACTTCATTCCCGACCAGAGCGAGGCGGTGCTGGACTTTCTGCGGGGTGGATGACGCCAGATCGACGTGGTTGCCCACATGACCGCCGTGACCACCCAGGCGTTGGCCGGTCACAGCGCGACCTGGTTCAATTCCCGCGCGTCCTTTTTCCTTGCCGCCCTCCGCTGTGTGGGCCACTTGGGCCGGCATGTGCCCCAAGAGAGCGACACCCCCTCCACCGGCCCGGCGCACAGGAGCGCGGATGTGGAGGACTGTGGTCTGCTGTGGCGGCATTGCCTAAAATATCTGGAATAGATCATTATTCCTGAAACTGCCAGGATTGGCCACCTCAGGAAGGGGTTCCACGTGAAATGGATTTGGGCAGGGCTGCTCGCGACCAGTCTCGTTGGCTGCGAAGGGGAGCCCGGAAGTGAAGCTCTGGGCGAGGACGTGCCGCTCGCGTCCATGACCTCGGAGGCGCGGTTCCCGACAATCCCCGCGAACTACCCCGCGACCGTCACCGTCCAGGGGACGGGGGCCCGATATGTCTCCCGCCCCATCTGGGGAATGAACCTGATTGGTTCGACGAGGACGACGAAGGCCGAGTTCTACCAGATCTTTGGCGAAGACCCGAACAAGGGCAGGGATGCGCTGGCGAGCATGGGCATCCAGCAGATCCGCTTCCCCGGCGGCTGTCATGGCGATGGCTATGACTGGCGGGCGAACAAGATGTCCTTCATCATCGGAGGGCAGGAGAAGAACTTCCCTGTGATGCCAGTGACGGACTTCCTGGCCATCGCGGCCGAGCTTGGCGCGGAGCCCGTCTTCCAGCTCAACGTGGAGACGCGCGGGTACGGCAATCCCTGTGGGTGGCTTCCCAGGTACCCGGATCGCTCCCTCACGGAGGCGCAGAAGACGGCCAAGCTACTGGATGATGCCCGCGAGCTGCTCCGCCGCCATGGGAGCGTCCTTCGCACGTTCGAGCTGGGCAATGAGCCGTGGGGGAGCTTCGACCCCAACAACGCAGGCATGAAAGGCTGGCCGCCGGACGCGTACGCGAGCGTCGCGCTCACGTTCGCGCGGGAGCTGAAGGCGCTGGACCCAGGCGTCCGGATCCTGCTGGTGGGGCATCCCACCACGGGCAACAACATGAACGGAGATGCCCAAACGGACGTGGATATCGCGTGGACCGCGATGGTGAAGCGCCTGCTCGCGGACCGGAGTTGCCAGGGGCTGCCCTGCTTCAACGGCGTCACGGACCACGTCTACAGCTACGCCGGCTACTCACCGTTGGCGGACAACAGTGCCTCGGTGTTCAAGGGGATGGGCGCCTTCTGGCCCGAGCTGGGCCTGTCCACCATCATCAGCAAGCGCGCCACGGACTACGCGGGGTCGTCGCTCGCGCTCACCGAATGGAACATGAAGTGCTGGGAGACCGGCGGTCGCGACACCACGAACGTCAGAGTCCTGAATGGGTCGTTCGAGAGTGGCGCCGCCAATTGGTCGTTCTGGAAGAACCACGCCGACACGGGCGCCTCGTGGGGCATCGTGACCACCGAGCATCACACTGACACCCGCGCGTTGCACATCTCGCTGACCTCGAAGTCGACCGCCGCGGGAAGCACCTACGACACGGTCCAGGTCCAGCAGGTCGCGGCGGTTCCCGCGAGCCGCAGGGTGGTGGCGACGGCCTACTTCAAGACATCGAAGCCGGTGTATGCGTGGCTCGTCCTCCAGCAGACCAACCCGAGTCCCTCGAATCAGTGGAGGGAAATCGGGGCGGGCCAGATGACGGCCATCCAGCCAGGGGTGTGGCAGGGGGTGTCTGTCGCGGGCACGACCTTCTCGGACACGAGCCAGCTCCAACTGGTGCTGAGAATCTTCAAGCCAGGCGGCGACTGGACGCGTGACCCCTCCGGCGTGGACCTCTACGTGGACGACGTGGAGCTCTATGAGGACAAGAATTGGCGGCCTCCCCTGGATGCCGTCTCCACCGTCGAGCATGGGCTGATGGTCGCGGATTCGTACCTGCGGATGGCGCGGGCGGGCGTGGGTTCGTCCAACTACCATGCGTTCGCGCCGGGGGGCTGTGGCATCTCGACGGGGGCGGGCGCGACGGCGGTCCTCAATCCCCAGGGCGCCGCCTTCAAGCACACCAGCGTCCTGGCGGGCGGCACGATGCTACCCACCACGGTGAGCGCGCCCGCCGCGAACTGGACCCTGCCTCCGGGCATGGCGAGCTGCACGGGCCTCAAATGCCTGCCGAGCAACGCGCCCGTGAACTTCCTCACCGCGCATGCCGGATGGAATGCCGACATGAGCTCGCTCTATGTCTTCCTCATCAACCGCCACAATGCCTCGGCGGCGAGCGCGTCCGTGGGCTTCCAGAACGTGGAGGTCGCGGGCATGCGGCGCAAGTCGGTGGTCACCCTGAAGGGCACGGACTACACCCAGGAGGCCTTCACCTACGACCCGCCGTTGGATAAGCCCGTCCCCAGTGAGCTGCTCACCTCGAACAATCCCTTCACGGTGACGGTGCCGCCCATGTCGGTGGTCCGCGTCGAGCTGAAGTTCGAGAAGTCCTTCACCTTCACGTTGCGGCCGGTCTGCGCCACGGGCACGCCGACCCGCGCCACCCAGGCCAGTCACGCGTTCTGGCCGCCTGGCAACCTGGTCTGGAATCACACGGCGACGGCCGCCGGCTCCAAGGTGGTGCGGCTCACCTCGCGCCACCGGGACAACGGCATCTATCTCTGGATGCACTCCGACCTGGGAACGAACTACACGCCCAAGACTCCGGCCCCGCACGCCGCCTTTACCGGCGCGACGTTCTTCAACCCCCCCACGCCGATGTTCCGGGCCTCCGCCCGGACCCTGCCGGAGAGTAGCTACACCCTCGACTACCTGGCCCCCGCGTCCGAGTGTTTGTGACGCGGTCGGCCAGCGACGCATCGCCCGAGGGGGAGCTCCCCCCTCAGCCGCCGTCCTCGCCCCCTCCTTTCCCCTCCCCCTCCCCCAACACGGCCCCCATCCTGTCGGCAGGCGCGGTTCGTGCGGAACGAGCGCCGAGCGGAGGGACGGCGGCGCGCGGGCTCCTGGGCTATGGTTCGCCTCCGTCGCCAAGGAGTGTGACGGTTGACCCCTCGTCTCATCGCGCTGAGTGGATCGCTCCGGGGCTCCACCTGGGAGTTCGGGCTCGAGCCCCTCGTCCTCGGCCGCCAGTCTGACTGCCAGGTGCGGCTCACCGCCCCCGTGGTGTCGCGCCGCCACTGCGAGCTGCGCACCACGGGCGAGCATTGCTTGCTGCGAGATCTCGACAGCCGCCACGGCACCTTCGTCAATGGAGTGCCCACGCGTGAGCGGCGGCTGGAGCACACCGATGTCGTCCAGGTGGGAGACAGCTCCTTCCTCTTCCTCTGTGACGACGTGCCGGCCCCCGCCACCGGGACGGTGGCCGCCCCCCCGGACGCCGCCTCGTGGAGCACCGTGCAGCGACGGCCCGAGGACGTGCTGTACCTCCAGCCGCGGCGGCTCCGGGCGGCACTGGCCGAGGCGGTGGGCCCGGGCCCCGGCCTCATCGCCTCGGACCTCCAGGCCCTGCTCGAGTTGAGCACCGCGGTGCACGAGCTCCAGCAGGTGGAACATCTGGCGGCGCGCATCCTCGAGCTGCTCCTGGCCGTGCTGCCAGCGGAGCGCGGCAGCGTCCTGCTGTGCGAGCCGGGGACCCGGGAGACCGTGGCCGCCGCCTCCCACGATCGGCGCGAAGTCCGCGGCACGTCCTTTCCCGTCAGCACCACGCTGGTGAGCCGCGTCCTGGAAGGCAAGGTGGGGTGCCTGTACACGGACGTGGTGACGGACGGCGGGTTGCGCGAGGCCGAGAGCCTGCACGAGGCCGCCGTACGCTCGGTGCTGTGCGCGCCGCTGCCGGGCCGCCAGGGGCCGTTGGGCCTGCTCTACTTCGACACCGCCTCGGGCCACGCCTTCACCGAGCATCATCTGGAACTGCTCACGGCGGCGGCCGTCATCTCCGCCCACGGGCTGGCCAACGCCCAACACATGGCCCGTCTCGCGTATAGGCAGGATAGAGGCCGTGTTGAGGGGGAGGGCTGGTGCAGAGGGGCCGAGGAGGGCCGAGGACGAGCGCAGAGGGGGACATGTGGGCTGTGTGCCAAGCCGGTGGAGAGGCCGCGCAGCCACTGTGGGGTACACGCCTCCCCCAGCCGCCTTCCCAGGAGGGGCGCGGCAGGTGCCTGGCTGTCATGGCTGGCTGTGGCGGCTTGAGCTTCAACACCACGCGCTCTGGGGCGGCCCTCGCGCAGGGGCCAGGTGCGCACTCGCCGTGGGCAACCCCAGGTGCTCCAGAATCGCTCTCGCCCCTCCTGCTCCCTTCAGGACGGCATCGACACACTGCCACGGGTCCGCCACCCTTATTTGAGCACGTGGCCGTAACGCTGCCGGTCCACCCCCTCAAGGGCGTGATGCTGCCGGTCGCCCGGTTCATCCGCAGCCAGGACGGTCGGCGCTACGTCGACGTGGAGTACCCTCCCGGCCGGTACATGCGACTGCCGCTCGAGTGGACGGACCGCTCCCCACCCCTCGTTCCGCCGAGCGTCGGTGGTCGCGCAGTCCGCCTCTCCGTCCCCGTTCTGCTCAAGCTTGCCAGCGCAGTGCAGGTGGCGCTCGGTCGCCCCCAGGGCTCATCAACCGCGCCCCTGTCCCACGGTGGACCTACGTTGACACATGCCAACGTGTCCACCCCAGAAATCCGGCCCGCCGTGGTCGGCACTGCCCGTGGCGGCAAGGCAGCAACTGCTCGGCACGTGGGCCGCCCTGCTGCACAAGGCGCTGCGCGCCGAAACCGTAGACGCGGAGGAAGGCGATGAACGACAAGGTTCGAGCCACGCATCTGGAGCGTCGAGCGGTGGTGTATCTGCGCCAGTCCACGCTCAGTCAGGTCCATGAGCATCGTGAGTCCACGGCCCGTCAGTACGCCCTGCGCCAGCGTGCTCTGGAGCTGGGCTGGCCGCCCGAGCGCATTGAGATAATCGATGAAGACATGGGCCAGAGCGGTACGAGCGCGGACTGGCGGGCGGGCTTCCAGCGCATGGCCGAGGAGGTCGCGCACGGACGCGTCGGCGCCATCTTCTCGCTGGAAGTCTCTCGCCTGGCGCGCTCCTCGGCGGACTGGCACCGGCTGCTGGACTTGTGCGGCCTGGCCGACGTGGTGCTGGTCGATGAACAGGCCGTCTACACTCCGCGCGACTACAATGACCGGCTGCTGCTGGGCCTCAAGGGCACCATGAGCGAAGCCGAGTTGTACTGGATGCGTTTGCGCTTGCAGGGCGGCAAGCTGTCCAAGGCACGGCGTGGTGCCCTCCACATCACGCCGCCCGTGGGCTATGAGTGGGAGGAGACAACGAGCCGGTTTCGCTTCGACCCCGACGAAGGGGTGCAGCGAGCCGTGCGCCTTGTTTTCGAGCGCTTTCGCCTGGAGGGCAGCGCCTATGCCGTGCTGCGCTACTTCATGAAGAACGGGTTGAAGCTGCCCGTGCGAGAGCCGGGCACGCACCAATTGCACCCGGAGCCACCGCGCTACACCCTGCTGCTCTCCATGCTCCACAACCCCACCTACGCCGGTGCCTATGTCTTCGGGCGCAATGAGAGGCACATGGCGCTGGTGGACGGACAGTTGCGGCGCCAGCGCCGTACGCGTTTGCCGCGGGAAGCATGGAAGGTATGCCTGAAGAACCACCACCCGGCCTACATCAGCTGGGAGGAATACGAAGCCAACCAGAAGAGGCTCGCTACCAACCATCCCAGCTACCAGCAGCCGGACCAACGCGGTGCTGTCCGCGAAGGGAGCGCTCTGTTGCAGGGGCTGGTGCTCTGTGGCCGGTGCGGTCACCGGATGCAGACGGCCTACCGGGAGTCCGGGCATCCGTACTACGAGTGCCGCCGCATCACCGACAAGGGCATGTGCTGGACGGTGTCGGCCGCAGGCATTGACGAGGCAGTCGCCCGACTCTTTCTGGAGACAGTCCAGCCTCCGGAGATTGAGCTGGGCCTGGCCATCACCCGGGAGGTGGAACGGCAGGCCCAGGAGGTAGGGCGTCAGTGGAAGCTGCGGCTGGAGCGGGCGCACTACGAGGCGCAACTGGCCGAGCGCCGTTACAAGGCGGTGGACCCGGACAACCGCGTGGTGGCCCGCACGCTGGAGCGTGAGTGGAACGAGAAGCTGGGCGAGTTGGAGGTGCTCGAGCGCGAGCACCAGCAGGTACTGCGGCGCGAGAAGGTGGAACTCACGAGCCAGGACAGAGCACGCCTGCTCGAACTGGCCAAGGACTTGTCGTACGTCTGGCACGCACGGAGCACGACGAATGCCGAGCGCAAGAACCTGCTGCGGATTCTGGTGCGAGAGGTGGCGCTCAGCCCTGTGGAAGTCCCGGAGCGCGGGATTCACATCCAGGTGCTATGGCAGACCGGTGCGTGCAGCGACCTGACCATTGCACGCCGCCCTTCCTACACGAGGGCTACCTCACCCGAGACCATCAAGCTCATTGGCACACTGGTGGAGCAGAAGAGGACCGATAGGGAGATAGCGGCTGAGCTGAACCGAAGGGGGCTGCTCTCCGGAGTCAAGCGCGCCTGGGACAAGCAAGCGGTGCGCTGGGTGCGCAGGCGCTACGGCATCCACCGCCAGCCGGTGGGACGACGGCGAGGACGGCCTCGACAGCCGGAGCGCCGGGCTGACGGCCTGTACTCAACGCACGGTGTCGCCGCACTGCTGGATGTTACTGAGACAATGGTGCGCACCTGGGTCGAGAAGGGCTGGCTGCGATGTGTCGAGGGCGGCGGTCCGGGCACCCCTCGGTGGTACAAGCTCGATCGCTCGACACTCAAGCGGCTGAGGGCCGCCAAGGCCCAGGGAAATGGCTCCAGCGGACGCGGAGCTGCTCAAATAAGTGTGGAGGAAGGTGGGGCATTATGAGGAGGCCATCAGGTACGCCAACACCCGCCGCCTGCCTCCACACCTCAAGCACGCGAACACATCCAGGGCGAACGTCCTGCGCAGCAGCCCGGCCCAGTCCAAACGGGGTGTGGGCTCCTTCCTCCGCTCCTGCACCGTCGCGGCAAAGGCGGGGCTCTCCTCCTCCAGCCCCGGCTCCGCCCCTGCTTGAGGGAGCAGAAATGGACGCACTTTCGCGCCTGGGGCAAAGACGCCGTGGAACCTCGTCAGGTTTGCCCTCGGAGGAGGCACCAGGCTGGCCAGCCGGCGGAGCAGCTCCAGCCCGGTGAAGAGCAGATGCGTCGTGCCGTCCGGCAGCGGGCGCTTCATGCGGTAGGCGATGCGGCCATCCTCCGCTCGTGACAAACGCTCCAGTGCCAGCGCACCGCGTGCTCCGTAGCGGCATAGCCGCTCCAACCCGTGCCTGTCGTTCGCATGCAGGTGCGTATTGGCGTGCAGGGAAAAGCCCTCCAGGAAGGCGCACCGGGGCTGTTTTCGGGGAGGGAGCCGCACATCCACCTCCGTCCAGCGCAGCCGCTTCTGTAGTGAGTGCGCCTGGTGTGTCTGCAGCGCGTCCTCGGGCCCTTGCGCGGGCAGGGCCCCTCTTTTCTCCAGCAGGCGCAGCACCCGGTGCCGCACCACCCGCAGCAGTCGCTCCACCTCTGCTTGCGTGGGCGGAGGCAACGGCTCGAAGCGCACGCCGCCCTCCCGCGGCACGAAAACACCGTCCGGCACCAGCGAGTGGAAGTGCGGTGTCACCTGCAACGCCGAGCCGAAGAACTGGATGAACGACACGGCCCCGACCTGCCCACGACGGATACCCTGCCTCCGCGCTCGCCGCCTACGTGACCGCGGAAGATGCCTTCGCCTCCTCGCCGTACCGCAGGGCCAACGGCGTGCTGACCGGTGAGGCCGTCCAGGGGGGAAGGCGGTGTTCGGATCCGCCGGCTGTGCCAACTGCCATGGCGGCCCCCACTTCACCGTCAGCGCCAACGCGGCGGCGATGAAGAAAGGATCGCAACCGGCCAGCAGCGGACGGCCGGGATGCCGGCCGTCGCCCGGCACGCCTGACGACATGCAAGGGCGGTCGTGCTCCTAAGGGGCGAATCCCGCGGAGCGCATGGACAGGTCGCAATGCTCGATCAGGAGTTCGGTCAGCACCCGGATCTTCCGTGCGGGATGCTGACCCGGCGGTCGAACCACGTACGCACCCGCCGCGGGTGGTGGATGCCGCGTCATGACGGGCACGAGGGCTCCGGAGGCCACGTGTTTGTCGGTGAGCCAGTCGGGCAGGAGCGCGATCCCGATGCCCGCTGTCGCAGCCGCGAGCAGCGCCACGCCGTTGTCGGCCTTGAAGCGTCCCTGCGGACGAACCGTGATGACCTCGTCGCCGTCCATGAACTGCCAGGTCTCGGTGCCCTGCATCAGGCACTGGTGAGCGAGCAGCTCCTGCGGGGTCTCGGGCGACCCGTGCGCCTGGACATAGGCCGGGCTCGCGACGAGCTTCGCGTGGATCGTGGCGATGCGTCGTGCGATCAGGTTGGAGTCCTGGATGTATCCCACCCGTATCGCGCAGTCGTACCCTTCGGCGATGAGATCGACGAAGCGATCGCTGTAGCAGGTCTGGATGTGAAGCTGGGGGTGGCGTCGCGCCATTTCCGCGAGCACGGGAGCGAAATGAGTCAGGCCGAAAGACAGTGGCGCGGCCACACGAAGGCGTCCGCGAAGGTCACCGGCGGGAAGGAGCGTCTCCCTTGCCGCGTCGAGCTCGGCGCACACCCTGGCGGCGTGGTCACGGAACGTGGCCCCGGCCTCCGTGAGCGCAGCCCCCCGGGTGGATCGGGTCAGCAGCTGGACGCCGAGTTCCCCTTCGAGACGGACGAGCCGACGGCTGACGATCGACTTGGACACGCCGAGCCGCACTGCCGCGGGCGAGACCCCGCCGGCATCAGCCACCTCCACAAACGTTCGCAGATCTTCGTCGTCCAACTCAGCGTTCCACTTTCCGCGACACAGCTCGCCACGCAGTCGTACTACCGCGTCGAGCTCCAGAACGCCACATTGAGTCTCCCAGCGGCGTTGTCGCTGGCGCACCACTCCATCACCCACTTCGCCACAACGGCACAAGGATGCTCCGATGACTTTCCGCAACGGCCTCTCTTCGCTTCTTCGTCCCGAGGACTCGGTCCTCGTCCTGATCGACCACCAGCCGTTCCAGCTCGCGAACGTGAACAGCCACGATCCGCACCTGGTGGTCAACAATGCAACGGCCTTGGCGAAGGCCGCCAAGGCCTATGGCGTCCCGACCATTCTGACGAGCGTGATCGCCGAGCGAGGCGGCCTCCTCTTCCCGCAGATCACCGATGTCTTCCCGGGCCAGAAGGTGATCGACCGGACGTTCATCAACACCTGGGAGGACCGGAAGGTCGTGGACGCGGTCAAGGCCACGGGGCGCAAGCAGCTGATCATCGCGGGCCTGTATACGGAGGTCTGTGTCGCCATGCCGGTGATCCATGCCCTCGGCGAGGGCTGGGATGTGACGGTGATCACCGATGCGTGTGGCGCCTTTTCGGTGGAGGCGCATCAGGTGGCCATCCAACGCATGATCGCGGCTGGCGCCAACATGATGACGTGGCTGGCACTCGTGTCCGAATGGCAGCGCGATCACGCTCGGACGGCGCACGTGGCTGAATTCGTCGACCTGCTCAAGCAGCATGCGGCTGGCCTCGGCATTGCGTTCCTGTGGGAGCAGCAGTTGCTCAACACGCCCGTGCCTGGCAAGGCAGCATGACCTGGGCGGGGGGGTGACGGCTCATCGGGCCTCGCATCCCCGTCACCGGCAAGGCCGGCCTGTGCGGTGCGGACGGCCCTCGTTCAGCCGACACGTCAGGCCTTGATGTACTTCTCGGACACGTCCGAGAAGTCACGCAATCCATTTCGCCCGGCGCCGCGCGATGTCATTTCCCGACTCCTGCTGGAGATTGTGCCGTCATGCTCGAATTGCCTTTGGACACACTGCACGGGGCGCTGGCCGACCCGGTGCTGTTGTCAATGAATCTGCTCAATGACATCGCGAGCAATCATCCGGATGCCATTTCATTCGCCGCGGGCAGACCCTTCGAGGAACTGTTCCAGGTGAATCAGTTGCACGAATACCTGGATGCCTTCGTGGCCCACCTGACCCAGGACCTCGAGCAGAGCGCCGCGCAGGTGCGGCGCACCTTGTACCAGTATGGACGGACCAAGGGCGTCATCCACCATCTGGTCGCGAAGTACCTCGAGGTCGACGAGGGCATCCGGGTCGATCCGGAGTCCATCGTGGTGACGGTGGGCGCCCAGGAAGCGATGTTCCTGGTGCTCAGGGCCCTGCGGACGGATGCGAGTGACGCCGTATTGGCCGTGATGCCGGCCTATTTCGGGCTCACGGGCGCGGCGCGGCTGCTCGACATGCCCGTGGTCCCGGTCGCCAGCGGCCCCCACGGCATCGATCTCGACGACCTGGGGCGCCAGCTGGCCGCCACGCGGAAGCGGGGCCTGCGGACGCGGGCGTTGTACCTGGTTCCTGATTTCTCCAACCCGACCGGCATCAGCCTCGATCTGACCACCCGGCGGCGGTTGCTCGACATCGCCGCGGAACACGAGCTGTTGTTGATCGAGGACGACGCCTATGGCCTGTTCCACGCCGATCCCAACAACCGGCTGCCCACGCTCAAGGCGCTCGACACCGGGCGGGTCGTGCTCCACATCGGCTCGTTCGCCAAGACGGGACTGCCCGGTGCTCGTGTGGGTTTCGTCATCGCCGATCAGCCGGTGACGCAGGAGGGCGTCGTCGTGGGGTCGCTCGCGGATCAACTGTCGTTGATCAAGAGCAATGTCACGCTCAACACCTCACCGGTCGCGCAGGCGATCGTCGGAGGAAAGCTGTTGCGCAACGGGTACAGCATGCTCGCCGCCAACAAACGCGAGATCGAAATCTATCGGCTCAACCTCCGGCGAGTGCTCGCCGGACTCGCCAGGCGCTTCCCCGCGGGCGGACCGGTCAGCTGGAACACGCCGGGCGGAGGGTTCTTCATCGTGGTGACGGTGCCCTTTCCGGTGGATGACAAGTCCTTGGAGCGCTCGGCACGCGAACACGGAGTCATCTGGACGCCGATGCACCACTTCTACGCGAACCAGGACCACTCCCATCAGATCCGGTTGTCCTTCAGCCTGCTCACCCCGGAATTGATTGACGAGGGACTGGATCGGCTGGCCGGGTTCGTCGCCGCGGAGTCCAAGCTGCCATGATCAGACACATCGTGTTGTTCAAGTTCAAACCGGGAATCACCTGGCGGGAGCCCGATGCGCTCGCCGCCGAGCAGTCGTCGCACCAGGTCGGGGAACGGGTGCCGGACCTGCTGCACTGGCAGGCGGGGCGCAACATCAGCCGCCGGGATATCGCGCATGACTTCGCGGTGATCGGCCTGCTCCATGACCAGGAGGCCTTGCAGCGCTATCTGGATCACCCCTTCCACCAGGAGTCGGCCGCGCGGTGGCGCGAGATCAGCACCTGGGTCATCGCGGACATCGAGGAGTGAGAGCGCCATGACGAACCTTGGTTGGGTGAGCCTGGTGGACAGGCACACGGCCGACGTGGTGGTCGGTACACTGGGACCCCCCGGCACCAGCAGCGAACAAGCGGCCCATCTGCTCCGCTCGAGGCTGCGGCGGGAGTCCCGCACCGAGCTGTACCAGACGTACGAGCAGGCGTACGAAGAGCTGCGCTCGGGCGCGTTGACCCACGTGGTCGTCGCCAATGCCTACAAGGAAATCCACCGCTTCTACATGGATGACTCGCTCGTGCTGTCGGACGTGTTCGTGATGGACACCCCTCTCTACGGCATCGCGAAGAGACAGGACCGGGAGGGGCTGTCCGCCGTGCCGACCATCGCGAGTCATCCATCACCCAAGCCGCTGGTGGCCCAGCTCCTCCCCAGCGGATTCCGGGTCGGAGAGATCGTCAGCGTGGATTCGACCAGCAGCGCCGCGAAGGCCGTCGCCGAGGGAGCGTTCGATCTGGCCTTGACCACGGAGCCCGCGGCGGCGCTCTATGGCCTGGAGTTCATCTCCCGAAAACGTCCGATCCGGATGGTGTGGTCGGTCTTCGTGCGCTCCTGAAGTCCGGGCCATGTGGCACGACTGGTCGAACGACGTCCGCAGCCCCACCGACGCGGTGATGCCGTTGCGGCGTGGCGCCAAGGTGCGAGCCCGCGCCTCCTGCTGGAGGGCGGAGAAATGTCGAGCCACGCGTCTGGCTGCTCGTGCCCGGCCGGCTCATGTGATTTCCGAGACATGGGTTGCATACATTGACTCGTACCAATGTCAACACCACGCGGGCTGGGGTGGCCCTCGTGCCGGGGCCAGGCTCGCACCTGCCGTGGGCAAGCCCAGGTGCTCCAGAATCGCCCGCACCCCGGAAGCCCCCTTCACGTACGCAAATACACTCCGCCGGCCTCCACACCTCACGCAGGCGAACACGTCGAAGTCGAACGTCCTCCTGAGCATCTCTGCCTGGTCCACTCGCGGTGTCCTCTCCTTCATCCGCTCCTTCCTGGCCGCTGCCTCATGCCCCGCGCTCGCCTCCTCCTCACCTGCTTGAGGGAACTGGCGCGAGCTGGTGCTCTTCCACGAATACTTCCACGGCGACACCGGCCGGGGACTGGGGGCGACCCACCAGACCCTCCGGAAGCTCGATCTGCGCGATGTCGTTGCCGATATCCACTTGCGCGGGGCCTCGCGTCCAGTCCACCTCGGGACCCGTCTCCTCGGTTCCTGCATTGTGGGCGGCGCGGGCTTCACCACCCGCACCACTCTCCGCGAACGCGACGGGCGCCCCCAGCAGGCACGTCGTCAGCATCGCAGCAGCCCAGGACTGAATCTTCATGCTCCCCCTCACGGCGCGAAAACGCGCACGAGGCACGCCTTCTATGCCATCCGTGGCCCCCCCTCTGCAATGTGCCCACCCGGACGCGCGGGGGACGCGACGAACTGCCGGAGGGTCTCGCGGGTGGACTCTAGGTCCTGCCGTCCATCGGGAAAGCCAGTCCTTCCGCTCCATCCCTCCCCCTTCCCGGGGCCCCGATTGAGTCGGCGACGGGCGAGTGGAGCCTCCCCGCGGGTGACGAGCCGGCGCGAGAACAGCTGCTTCTACTCCGGGTGGAGCCGCGCGGGATGAAGCTGCGGCTCGACTGGATCGCGCACTACCGCGCCTCCTGGACGGAGCACGTCGAGCGCGTCGAGCAACTGTCGGCGCCACGCGGGTCTCCACGCAGGAGCACCTGGGCCGCATCGAGTTCGCGCTCGTCGAATAGCGGCTTCATGCGTGAGGCGCACTGGGTGGATGAATGGGCAGGGCAATCACGAAAGTGGTCCCCTCGTTCTCGATGCTTTCGAAGTCGAGGGTCCCCGAATGACGCTTGGTGATGATTCCATAACTGAGCGACAGTCCCAGTCCGATCCCCTGCCCGGGAGGCTTCGTCGTGAAGAAGGGTTTGAAGATCTTCTCACGAAGCTCCGCGGGAACCCCGGCTCCGTTGTCCTGGATGAGAATCCGCACCCTGCCGTCCTGGCCGTGCGTGGAGACACGGACGAACGGATCATAGCCGTTGAGCCCCTTCTTGCATTGCTCGTCGACGGCATGGAAGGCGTTGTTCAGGAGGTTCAGCAACACGCGCCCCAATTCCTGGGGGATGACTTCGACCAGGGACAGTCCCGGCTCAAGGTCCCTGCGGATCGAGACGGGTGAGCCAGACCGTTGGCTCCATGCGCTGTGGGCGAGTTGAATGTGCTCTTCGACGAGTTGGTTGATGTCCGTCATGCGGCGCTCTCCTGGCCGAATGGAGGCATGATCCAACATGCTGCGGACAATCCCATTCGCGCGCTCCCCATGCTCGGCGATCTTCCTGGCCGTCAGTCCGCAGTCGACGGCGAGCGCCTCGAGGACGGCTTTCTGGTTCGCGGGCAGCCTCGTGAGCTCTTGCAGCAGGTCATCCGTCAGCTCGACCAGCGAGAGAGAGAAGTTGTTGACGAAGTTGAGCGGGTTCTTGATTTCATGCGCGACTCCCGCCGTGAGCTCGCCCAATGAGGCCATCTTCTCGGCGTGAACAAGCTGGCCTTGCTTCCGGAGGATCTCCTCGTTGGCCTGGCGCAGTTCAATGTTCCGCAGTCGATGAATCTCGCCCTCAAGCGCTTGGCGCTTGGCCAACTCACTTGCGCGCTCGGCTTCGTTGATTCGACTGGCCAAAGCCAGCGCAAATAGAATCATTTCGATGGTCGAGCCGATCATCAGGAGGTGATGGGTGATGATGTTGGTGGGCAGCAACCCATGAGTATAGAAAGGAGTGAGAGCAAACGACACGCCAAGCACGCTCCAGCCCGCGAGAACAAAGCGCGCGGGCCGGAAGCCACGTCTCCAGATCACGACGGAGACCACGAGCAGCAACGGCGCCAGCGCCTGCGCCAACACGTTTACCATGAGCTGTGAGAGACGAGCCGGGATGAATGCGGCAAGCACCGCGAAGACACCACTGACCGCCACCAGGACGAGCATCAGCCGGTCAATCCTGGGCACCATCCTCCGGGTATTCAGGACTGAGCGCACGAAAAGAGAGCCAACGAAGATTCCCAGATGCAACAACATCGGCGAGAGTCGCTCCAACCACAGGGCGCCATCTGGAAAATATTCGTAGCCGACCACTGAGAAGGACAGTCCAATGCCAGTGCCGTTGAAAACAACATAGAGGGTATAGTAGAGGTAGGCACCGTCTTTCAGGAAGAAATAGAGGAATGTGCTGTACAGCGCCATGCTGGCCAGGAAGCCGATGTAGATCCACCACGGGATCAAGCTCAATGCGGCTTCTTGTATCAACCTCTCGTTGGTCATGATGACGAGGGGAATTCTCATGAGCAACGAGGTCTCGAGCCGAAGATAGACGGTCACGGGCGCGGTACTGGCCTCGCGCAGGAGGAAGGCAGGAAACCTGCTGGCGATCTCCCTCTGTACCAGGGGCACATGTGCGCCCGCGTGCCGGACATCAAAGGACCCGTCCGGGTTTTGAAAATAGATGTCTACCCGCTCGAGAGTCGGATCTCCCAGGGCCAACAACCACTTCTGGTCCGGTGTCAGGTCCTTTTGAAGATAGGAGAAGCGCACCCAACAGACACTGCGCGAGTAGCCATAAGTCGGCGTGGCCGTTGACGACCGGGTGAACTGATGGGCGAATTCGCCTCGCGAGACATCCTCGATCGTGAGCGTCCGGGACGCGTCCTCCATCAAGAACATATGCGTCCCGACGGGCCAGTTGTCTCGTGTGCCATCCATGACGATGTCTGGCTGAGCCGCGACGGATGTCGACATGAGGACAACGAACAGAAAGAGCACGATTGCCTTGTGTCTCCCCAGGCATTTCAGCCATCGGCTGAGCACGGCGGTCCCACCCCCCCGCCCCAGGGCTGACCTTCGCTTGGTTCGATGCTCCGCCACTCCGTGCCTCCTGAAAACACCGCGACGTTCGCGCGGACGTTATCAAGAGGCGTAGCAAGAACCCAATGCCCTCGAGGCCCGCTCTGGTTGAGCGGGCCTCCCCACCGCCGTGGTCTCAGAGGGTGTTGAACTGGGGCAGTCAGGCGAGGCGCCGGAGCATGAGGTCAATCATTCCGAGATGGATGAATGCTTCGGAGGAAGACTCCTGGCGCTCGTAGTCCTTTGAGAGGCGCTGCTGCCGAGAGTGTGGACGTGCCACGCTCGACGGTCCTGGCCTGGGTTGCGTCAGCGCATAAGAGGGATGGGGGCGCTGTTGAGGGGGAGAGAGGGTGCGGAGGGGCCGAGGAGGGCCGCTGACGGGGCCGCCCGAGCGATGCGCCCGGCCGGTGGAAAGGCCGCGCAGCGCCCTTGGGGTACACGTCTGCCCAGGCCGCGCTCCTCTCAGGTGCGTGGCAGGGGACTGTGGGCTGTCTTGAGCCTCAACACCACGCGGGCTGGGGTGGCCCTCGTGCCGGGGCCAGGCTCGCACCTGCCGTGGGCAAGCCCAGGTGCTCCAGAATCGCCCGCACCCCGGAAGCCCCCTTCACGTACGCAAATACACTCCGCCGGCCTCCACACCTCACGCAGGCGAACACGTCGAAGTCGAACGTCCTCCTGAGCATCTCTGCCTGGTCCACTCGGCATGCAGGTGCGTGTTGGCGTGCAGGGAGAAACCCTCCAGCAATGCGCACCGCGGCTGCTTGTTGTGAGGGGGCCGGACGTCCACCTCCGTCCAGCGCAGCCGTTGCTGCAGGGAGTGCGCCTGGTACGTGCAGCGCGTCCTCGGGCCCTTGGGCGGGCAGGGCCCCTCTTTTCTCCATGAGGCGCAGCACCCGGTGGCGCACCCCCCTCAGCAGACGCTCCACCTCGTCTTGCGTGGGTGGCGGCAACGGCTCGAAGTGCACGCCGCCCTCCCTCTGCACAAAAGTACCGTCTGGCACCAGCGAGTGGAAGTGCGGCGTCACCTGCAAGGCCGAGCCGAAGAACTGGATGAACGACATGGCCCCTGCTTGCCCACCACGGAGGCCCTGCCTCCGCGCTCTCCGACGTTGTAGGGCGAACACCGCGCGCAGGAAGACAGTGAGGACGTCGGAGAGCAGTCCCACGTCCTTGAGAAGCACCCACCGGACCCGGTGCGGAAAGGACAGCGTCCACTGACGGTAGGGCACGTGAGGCATCACCCGCTCCACCAAGTGCACCGCCGGTCACATGCGCCCGCTTCGCGTTGCAGGAGGGGCACACCCCTCGCCCCTTACCCCTTCACGAGCCCTGGGGAACACGCCGAGGTTGCGCACGCAGCGCTACGTCATCGCCGAGCGACCTCGGGAGGTTTTCGCGCGCTTCGGCTCTACGGGGAACTCCGTCGACTGCGTTGCGTCGCTTTCGTTTGGGGCCGGGCCGAAGACGCCGCGCCCGTTGCGGCCGTGACGAGTCGGAGCTCCTCGAGCGCCCCGCGGACGTGATGTGAGAGGTCGTGCTCCTGGGGGTCCTCGACCCAGCGCTCGAACGCGCTTTTGAAGATGGCGATCCCCGCCTCGGCGATGAGAGTGGCGGCCGGCCTGGCGACGCCTCGCCCTCGCAGGCTTTCGGCGATCGCCGATGCGAGCGATGAGAGCTTGATCAGCTCGCGTTCTCGAAGCTCGGCATGCGCCGCGATGAGGGCCTGTCGCGTGCGCGCCCGCGCACGGCGCTCCTCGAACATTGGCGCCGTGGCTTCGAGAGCGGTGGCAACGGCGTCGAGCGGAGCCATCCCTTGTGGAGCACCCGCGATGGTCTCGACGATGAGCTTCTCGAGATCCTTCGAGCCCGAGAACAGGACCTCGCGCTTGTCGGCGAAGTAGCGGAAGAAGGTCCGCTCGGTGAGCCCGGCGCGCGCGGCGATCTCCTCCACGGTCGTGCGGTCGTACCCGCGCTCTTGGAAGAGTTCCATCGCGGCTTGCTGCAGCCGTTCGTGTGCGTTGGGTTCCCAGCGGCTCATGCGCTCCAGCCTAGCTGATTTCAGGAACTGACATCATCTGATTGCAGGAACTGACATCAGCTGCTAGATGTGATGTCAGACCCTGACATCAGGAGGTTCCATGCGCGTCTTCGTCACCGGTGCGTCCGGTCACATTGGTTCCGCTGTCGTTCCCGAGCTGCTCGCCGCGGGGCACAAGGTCGTCGCCCTCGCTCGCTCCGACACCTCGGCCGCCGCATTGGCGTCCGCCGGCGCCGAGGTGCGCAGAGGCACCCTCGACGACCTCGATGCTCTCCGAGAGGCCGCCGCCGCCGCGGATGGCGTCATCCACCTCGCGTTCAAGCACGACGTGGCCTTCACCGGCGACTACGCGGGGGCGGCGGCGGCCGATCTCCGTGCCATCGAGGCCGTCGGTGCGGCGCTCGAGGGCTCCGGCAAGCCGTTCGTGAGCACGGGGGGAACGCTCCCGCTGGCGTTTGGCGTGCGCGGTCGTATCGGCACCGAAGACGACGTCCTCGAGGGCGGAGCGCGCGTCGATTCGGAGAACGCCGTCATCGCGCTCGGTCAGCGCGGTGTCCGCTCCTCGGTCATCCGTCTTGCACCGACGGTGCATAGCTCATTGGATCTCCACGGGTTCATCCCGTCGCTCATCGCGATGGCGCGTAAGAACGGCTTCGCTGCCTACGTCGGAGAAGGGTCCAACCGTTGGCCCGCGCTGCACACACTCGACGCGGCGCGTCTGTACCGCCTGGCATTGGAAGCGGCGCCGGCGGGTTCACGCCTCCACGGCGTCGTCGACGAGGGCGTCCCGTTCCGCCACATCGCTGAAGCCATCGGCCGTGGCCTCGGGCTACCGGCGACCAGCATCTCGGCGGACGATGCCAACAAGCACCTCGGCTTCCTTGCCACCTTCGCGCAGCTCGACAACCCCACGTCCAGCGCGCGCACGCGGGAACTCCTGCGCTGGCAGCCGACGCACCCAGGGCTGCTCGCCGATCTCGCCGAGCGTCACTACTTCGAGCCTTCGCCGTCGTCTGGAAACGCGGCGGCTTGACGTCATCGCGCTCGGTCTACGGTGCGAGTTCCATGGGAAGGCCAAAGCGCGGGAACAGCGCCGCCGTGTCCAGGAACGAGTTCATCGCGGCGATGCGGTCACCCGAGAGTTCGAGCACGATCAGCGCCCACGGCTGGTGGGGCTGTCCCGGCTCGCTCCCCGGCCGGTACTGTCCGAAGGCGGGCGAACCACACGCCAAGGTCGGCACCAATCGGGAGCCACGGCAGCCCGAGCCCCGCCCCAATAGCCAGGCACTGATCGCCTCGTGACCGCGAAGCCACAGCGAATAGGGCGGCATCGAGAGGGTCGCGTCCTGGTGGAGCAATTGCGTGAGCGCGGTCACGTCATACCGCTCGAAGGCTTCGACGTATTGATCCACGAGCGTGGACTGCGCATCGGACAAGGGCGTGCGGGCCTGGGTGAGATCGTGCGTGGCGAGTGTCGCCCGCGCCCGCTGGAGGGCGCTGTTCACCGAGGCAACCGAGGTGTCGAGACTCTCGGCGGCCTCGGCGGCGGACCAGCCGAGGACCTCGGTCAACAGCAGCACCGCGCGCTGCTTGGGCGGCAGGTGTTGGAGCGCGGCCACGAAGGCCAGACGGATGCTCTGGCGCAGCATCAAGCGCTCGGCGGGGTCCGCGTCCGAGGGGACGGCGAGCGCGTCGGGAATGGGCTCGAGCCAATGCGAGCCCGGCAGCGAGGTGAGGGTGTCATTCACCGTGCCCACGGGCCCTGTCTCCATGGGGCGAATGCGGCGCGAGTTCTCGCTCAGCGCGTCGAGGCACACGCGGGTGGCGATGCGGTAGAGCCAGGTGCGCAGGGACGCGCGCTGCTCGAACCGGTCCAGGTTGCGCCATGCCCGTACCATCGTCTCCTGGACGGCGTCATCGGCTTCGGCGGCGGAGCCCAGCATGCGGTAGCAGTGGCCGGTCAGCGCGGCGCGGTGTTCCTCGAGGGCGTGGGCGGTGTCCATCGCTCCGGTAACTATCAGGTCCGCCCGCTTACTTCGCGATCTCCAACAGGAAGTCGATGAAGGCCCGCACCCGGGCGGCGGGCAGTTCACGGGAGCGGTGGTACACGTAGACCGGATACCTCTCGTCCGACCAGGTGGGCAGCAACTTCACCAGCCGTCCTGATTCGAGCAGGTCGCGCACACTGAACTCGAAGGGTTGGCCGATGCCATGGCCGCTCAGCATGGCGCCAATGAGGCTGCCCGAGTCATTCACCACGAGTCGTCCCTGGACGTTCACGGGAATGATTTCCTCCCCGCGCTGGAACTCCCACTCGAAGTAACTCTCCGTGAAGGGATTGCGGACGCGGATGCATTCATGACGGCCCTGGGCCAGCTCGCTCGGATGCTTGGGCCGTCCATGCCGTGCGATGTACTCGGGAGAGGCACAGGTCAGCACCCGGGAGCGCGCGAGCTGGCGGGAGATGAGGCCCGAGGGCTCGGCCTCGCCGAAGCGCACCGCCATGTCCAATCCCTCGGCGACCAGGTCTCCGATGCGGTCGCGCACCACCAGCTCCACCGACAGCGCCGGGTGACGCGCGAGGAATTCGCCCAGGCGAGGCGCGAGCACGTTATGGCCGAAGGCGGAGTCGACGTTCACGCGCAACAGGCCCCGCACCGCGCCCGCCGCGTCGGACACCGTCGCCGCGGCGTCCTCGATGCCCGCGAGCAGGGGCGCCACCTGCTCGTAGAAGCGCCGTCCCTCGTCCGTCAGGCTGACGGCTCGCGCGGTGCGATCGAACAGCCGCACCCCGACACGCTGCTCCAGCCGGGCCACCGCGCGGCTCACTCCCGACTGCGTCATGCCGAGGCTCTCCGCCGCTCGGATGAAGCTTCCCGCGTCCACCACCGCGGCCAGAACACCCATGCCTCCCAGGAGTTTTCCATCAACGGCCATGCATGACTCCCCGTCATCCAAGGACTGAATCCTATGAGGTGGTGGCATGAGAGGTCGATCTCTATGTTTCGCGTGTCTGGACGTCACGGAGACGTCCGGCGAATGGGGTCCACACCCGGGGAGTGCGTCATGGAAATCCAAGGCAAGGTCGTTGCAATCACGGGAGCGTCGAGTGGGATTGGCGAGGCCACGGCTCGCAGACTCGCCGCGCAGGGGGCTCGGGTCGTCGTTGGCGCTCGGCGTACCGCGCGTCTCGAGGCGCTCGTCGAGGACATCCGCCGTCAGGGCGGCGAGGCCGCGTACCGGCAGTTCGACGTGACCCGCCGGGAGGACGTGCGGAGCTTCGTGGGGTTCGCCGTCGAGCGCTTCGGCCGGCTCGACGTGCTCGTCAACAACGCCGGCGTGATGCCGCTCTCCCTGATGGAGCACCTCAAGGTCGAGGAGTGGGAGCGCATGGTCGACGTCAACATCAAGGGCGTGCTCTACGGCATCGCCGCCGCGCTGCCGCTGTTCAAGGCGCAGGGCTCGGGGCAGTTCGTCAACATCAGCTCCGTGGGCGACCGCGTGGTGGTGCCGACCTCCGCGGTGTACTGCGCGACGAAGTTCGCCGTCCGGGCCATTTCCGAGGGCTTGCGTCAGGAGGTCGGCGGCTCCATCCGCGTCACGCTCGTGGCTCCCGGCGTGACCGAGTCGGAGCTGGCGGAGTCGATCTCGGATCCAGAGATGAAGCGCTTGGCGATCGAGGAGATCCGCAAGAACATCATCCCCGCGGACGCCATCGCCCGCGCGATTGCCTTCGCCATCGGCCAGCCCGCGGATGTCGACGTCAATGAACTCGTCGTCCGGCCCACGAGCCAGACGTTCTGACCGCCGGGCCTCCTCGTGACGCCTCCAGGACAGTGGCTCGGAGGGGCCCCTCACTCCATGCGTCCGCGCCGCGAGCGCGCTGGTAGCTTCGAGACTCGTGAGGGCGGAGCAACCCGTCCCTCGTCGAGAGGAGTTACAAGCGTGTCGAGACTGATGGGCGGTCTGTTGATGTTGGGGCTGCTGGGCGCATGCCGGACCACGCAGGAGGGCGCGCCGCGGGAGGGCGCGCCGCGCGAGGCGAGCCTGAGCGTGCGCTCGGGGGCCTCGCTGGAGCAAGCACCCGTGTGTGGCGTGGAGGTTCCGGCGTGCGCCGAGGGCAAGAGCTGCATCGCCTTCACCCTGGAGGGGGAGCGGCAGGCGCGGTGCCTCGATGCGACGACCGCCTGCTCCGAGCTGCTGTCGTGCTCGGACGGCGCCCGCTGTGTCGTGATGGAGTCCTACCCGCTCCAGCTCAGGTGCTCGAGCCCCTGAGCGGGGCTCTCAGTACCACTGCGCCTGACCCGCCACCCACGTGGCGAGCACGGTGAGGTCCGGCCGCAGCAGGGCGAGGTCCGCGCGGTAGCCCCGCGCGATCCGTCCGAGCTGTCCCTCCAGTCCGAGGAAGCTCGCCGGGTAGAGCGAGGCCATGCGCAGGCTGTCCTCGAGGGGCAGCCGGAGCTGACGCACGCAGTTGCGCACCGCCGTCATCATGTCGATGTCGGCGCCGGCCAGGGTGCCGTTCTCCGTCACCAGCCGCCCGTCCCGGCGCAGGATGGTCTGCCCATAGAGGGTGAAGGAGCGCGCGTCGGTGCCCACCGGCGGCATGGCGTCCGTCACCAGGTACACCTTGCCGGGCGGCTTGCTCTTCACGAGCATGCGCAGCAGCGACGGGTGGACGTGGATGCCATCGGCGATGACGCCGCACCAGGCCTCCTCGGACTCGATCGCGGCCAGGGCGGGGCCTGGCTGGCGGTTGGTCAAGGGCGGCATGGCGTTGAACAGGTGGGTGAAGCCGCGCACGCCCGCGCGCAGGGCATCGCGGGTGCGCTCGTAGGGCGCCGCCGTGTGGCCCGCCGCGAGCAGCACTCCCGCCGAGGCGAGCCGTGTGAGGAGGCCGTCCTCCACGCGCTCGGGCGCCAGCGTCAGCAATAGCCGGCCCGAGTGGGTGGCGAGCCGCTCCGGCAGCGCCATCAGGTAGTCGATGTCCCGGGGAGAGGGCGTGCGGATGAAGCGCGGGTCATGCACGCCGGGCCGGTCGCCGCTGATGAAGGGGCCTTCCAGGTGGATGCCGAGCACGCCGCTGGTGGGACGGGCCATGGCCTCGAGGGTGGCCTCGCACGCCCGCTGCATCTTCACCTGCTCGTCCGTGATGAAGGTGGGCAGCAGTCCCGTCGTGCCCGAGCGACGTGAGGCCGCCGCGATGGCGAGCGCCGCCTCGACGGTGGGCGTGTCGTTGAACAGCACGCCCCCCGCGCCGTTGACCTGGGTGTCGATGAAGCCGGGCACCAGCAGCGCGTCCCCGGGCAGCCGGACCAGCTCGGCGTCGGTGGGCGCGGCTGGAGCCGGCACCACGGCGGCCACGTGCCCGTCCTCGAGCACCACGCAGTGGCCGTCCACGAATTGCTCGCCCGTGAAGACCCGGGCCCCACTCAGCACGCGTTTCATCACACGGTCTCCGTCACTTTGCGCAGGTGGGGGGGCGCGTCCGGGTCGAGCCGGCGCGCCACGGCCAGCCGGTGCACCGCCATGTAGAAGCTCTGCACCTGGCACAGGGGGGCGATGGCGGTGGGGATGCCGGGGACGGACGGCAGTGCTTCCGTCCCGGGTACGTCGAGCACCGAGCGGACCTCGGCGCCCAGCTCGACGAGCCGGCGCACCACGTCCCGGGTGCTGCCCGCGGAGTTGTCCTCCTGGCCGAGCGCCAGCACGGGGAAGCCGGGGCCCACCAGGGCCAGCGGGCCGTGGAGCACCTCGGCGGTGCTGAAGGCCTCGGCGTGCAGCCGGCACGTCTCCTTGAACTTGAGCGCCATCTCCAGGGCGGCGCCCAGGCCGATGCCGCGTCCGAGCACGTACAGGCCGCGCGCGTCGGCGAGCCGCAGGAGCGCGGGAGACCAGTCGAGCGCGCGCGCCGCCTCCAGGGCCTCGGGGAGCCGGGTCACCGCGTCGCGCAGCTCCGGCTCACGGGACCAGTGCGCCACGAGCTGCAGGAACGCGAGGCCGGAGAGCAGATAGGACTTGGTGGCGGCCACGCTCTGCTCGGGGCCGGCGCACAGCGGAATGCCCACGTCGCACATGCGCATGAGCGGGGAGTCCTCGTGGTTGACGAAGCCGACGACGAGCGCGCCCGCCTCGCGCGCCGCTTCCGTCAGCCGCAGCAGGTCCGGGCTGCGGCCCGACTGCGACACGGCGATGAAGAGGCTGTCCTTCCAGTCCAGTGGGGTGTTGTAGACGGACGCCACGCTCGGCCCCACCGAGGCCACGGCGCGGCCCAGCGTGGTCTCGATGAGGTACTTGCCATAGCTGGCCGCGTGGTCGGAGCTGCCGCGCGCGCAGGTGATGATGAAGCGGGGCGGGTGCTGACGCAGCCGCTCGCCCAGCTCGGCGAAGGTGCCCGCGCAGCGGGTAATCTGCTGGCGCGCGGCGTCCGCGGCCTGGGCGGCCTCGCGTGCCATGGCGGGCACCTGCGGGACCACGGGATGGACGGCTTGGGGAGTGAGGCTCATCGGTTCACCTCTCGGGCCGGGGCGGCCAGGTTCAATTCGACGATGAAGTCGTAGGCGTCGCCCCGGTATTGGGAGCGGACGAACTCCAGCGGGGTGCCGTCCTCGAGCAGCGTCCGCCGCTCGATGTAGAGGGCGGCGGAGCCCTCGGGCACTCCGAGCTGTTCGGCCTGTTCGGCGGGCAGCCTGATGGCGGACAGACGCTGCAGGGCGCGGTGGGGGGTGAAGCCCTTGCGCCGGAGCGTTTCATAGAGCGAGCCCTGGACATCCTGGGGGTCGGCCAGGAAGCGCGTGGGGATGACCGCCATCTCCAGGGCCATGGCGTTGCCGTTGGCGGTGCGCAGGCGCTGCATGCGGCTGACGGTGGCGCCCGGGCTCAGCCCGAGGGCCAGGGTCTCCTCGGGGGTCGCTACCGTCACCGTGCGATTGAGCCACACCGAGCCCGCGGTGAGGCCTCGCGAGCTCATGTCCTCGGAGAAGCTGGTCAGGGTGGACAGGCGCTGCTCCACATAGGGGCTGGAGCCGCGGGTGACGAAGGTGCCCACGCCCTGGCGCTGTTGCAGCAGCCCCTCGTCCAGCAACTCCTTGATCGCCTTGCGCACCGTGACGCGCGACACGCTGAAGCGCTCCGCCATCTCCCGCTCGCCGGGCAGCGCGTCCCGATGGCCGAACCGGCCGCTGACGATCTGCCCCCGCAGGTAGCGCGCGAGCTGGAGGTAGAGCGGCAGCGGCAGGTCGTTGGACAGCGCGTCCCGATCGAGGACTTCCACTCCGCTCTGATGAATCGACATGACTCCTTCTTCCTTGGGCTCGTAATACCATGAAGATACCACTTTAAGACCATGACGCAAGTCTGAATCGCGACTTCCAGGTTGTATTAGACAAGTTAAGTGGCTGGAATCACAGGAAGTTTCATGAAAATCCACCTGCGTGGAGCTTGCTTGCCCGCCGAAATGGCAACTTCGGCGTTGAAATCAGGAATCGTGCTGGTATGGTGCAGCAGTCCAATCTAATACCAGTTGACCCGGGGGAGGCCACGTTGATGAAGGAGACGGAAGCGGCGGCCCGGCGATTCCAGGGGCTGGATGGCTGGGGGACCGCGGAGGTGCTCGAGACGCTGTGGGGCGGTCAGTCGCGGGCGGTGGCCGCCTGCCTGCCCGCGCTGCCCGCGTTGGGGCGGGCCGTGGATGCGGCCCGGGCGCGGTTGGCGGGCACCCAG
Source organism: Cystobacter fuscus (assembly GCF_002305875.1). Classification (NCBI taxonomy): domain Bacteria; kingdom Pseudomonadati; phylum Myxococcota; class Myxococcia; order Myxococcales; family Archangiaceae; genus Cystobacter; species Cystobacter fuscus. The sequence continues at coordinate 1,251,563 of NZ_CP022098.1, forward strand.
GGACGGTTGATCTACGCGGGAGCCGGCTCGGCGGGTGCGCTCGCGGCGCTGGATGCCCTGGAGCTGCCCGGAACGTTTGGCTGGCCGTCGACCCGGCTCTCGGTCCTGCTGGCCGGAGGGTTGGACCTCGCGCGCGGCCTGGACGCGGGGGCCGAGGACGACGCGGGCACGGGCCGCGCCCGGGTGGCGGAGCTGCACCCCGGTCCGACGGACGTGGTGCTGGGGGTCTCCGCCAGTGGCGGCAGTGCCTTCACCGTGGGCGTGGTGGAGGAGGCCCGGCGCCGGGGTGCCCTGACGGTGGCCATCGCCAGCGTGGAGGGCTCGCCGCTGGTGGCCGCCGCGGAGCACGTGGTGGTCGTGCACACGGGGGCGGAGGTGATCGCCGGCTCCACCCGGCTGGGCGCGGGAACGGCCCAGAAGGTGGTGCTCAACCTCTTCTCCACGGCCGTCATGACGGGCCTGGGCCTCGTCTTCGACAACATGATGTGCAACGTGCGGCCGGAGAACGCGAAGCTGCGCCAGCGCTGCGTCACCATCATTTCCCACATCGCCGGAGTCGGGGAGCCCGCCGCCGCGGACGCGCTCGCCCGCCACGGAGACATCCCCCGCGCCGTCCTCGGACTCGCGGGCCTGTCCCCGGCCGATGCCGATCAAGCCCTCGTTCGCTCGGGGGGTAACCTGCGCGCCGCTCTGGAGAGCGCATCCAAGGAGAAGGGCGAAACATGTCCTCGCTGAGAGTCAGCTCACCCGTGGAGACGCAAGCCTTGTCCACGTTGAAACTCGTCGCGCCGATCGCCGGATGGGCGACCCCGTTGGAAGAGGTTCCGGACCCCGCCTTCGCCCAGCGCATGGTGGGTGATGGCATCGCGGTCGACCCGACCTCGTCCGAGCTGCGCGCCCCGTGTGAGGGCGTCGTGGTGTCGGTACATGCCTCGCGCCACGCCTGCACGCTGCGCACGGGAACGGGCGCGGAAGTGCTCCTGCACATCGGCATCGACACCGTGAACCTGCGCGGTGAGGGCTTCATCGCCCATGTCCAGGAGGGGCAGCGGGTGCGGGTGGGCGAGCCGCTCATCGGCTTCGACATGGACCTGGTGGCCCGCAAGGCGCGCAGCCTGTTGACGGTGATGGTGGTGGTCAACGGGGACACGCACACCATCAAGCAGAAGGTGGAGGATCGCGCGGTGGCGGTGGGCGAGCCCCTGCTGGAGGTCGAGGGGGGCACGGCACAGCCGGTGGTCGAGGTGGCGGGAGACTCGTCCGCGCGCCGGGTGCGGCTGCTCATCCCCCATGGTCTGCATGCCCGTCCCTCCGCCGTGCTCAGCCGGCACGCCGCGATGCACCCGGGCGTGGTGCGCGTGTCGTGTGGCGAGCGCACCGTCAACGGCAAGAGCGTCGTGGCGCTGATGAGCCTGGGCGCCCGCCATGGTGACACGCTGACGATCACCGTCGAGGGAGCGCAGGCCGAGCAGCGCGTCCAGGCCCTGGTGGATCTGGTGACCAGCGGGTTGGGCGACACCGTCCAGCCCATCGCCGAGTCCTCCACGCCCATCGTGGCGCCCGCGTCCGCGTCCGCGCCCTCCGCGGTGTCCTTCTTCCCGTCCGACCATCCGGCCCTGTTCCAGGGCACGTCGGCCGCTCCGGGCGTGGCGGTGGGCATCGCCATCCGGGTGCTCGAGGATCAGGTGGATCTCAACCAGCGGGGCCGGGGCCTCGCGGAGGAGCAGCGCCGCCTCGCCGAGGCGCTCGCGGGCGTGCGCCACGAGATCGAGCTGATGATCGAGCGCTCCACGGCGGACGGGGCGCACACGGAGATCTTCCGCGCGCACCTCGAGTTGCTCGACGATCCCGAGCTCAATGACGCCGCGAGCCGCTCCCTGTCGGCCGGACACAGCGCCGAGTGGGCGTGGCGCTCGGCGACCGAGCTGCACGTGGGGCTGTTGCAGGAGCTGGAGAACGAGCTGCTGGCGGAGCGCGGCGGGGATCTGCGCGACATCGGCCGGCGCGTCATCGCCTTGCTGACGGGCAAGAACGGCTCGCGCGTTCCCACCGAGCTGCCGTCCAATGCCATCCTCGTCGCCGATGAGCTGCTGCCCTCGGACCTGGCGGAGGTGCCGGCGGGCCGGCTGGCGGCCATCTGCACCGCGAAGGGCGGCCCCACCTCGCACGTGGCCATCCTGGCCGCGGGGCTGGGCATTCCGGCGGTGGTGGCCGCGGGAGACTCGGCCCTGCGCGTGCCCACGGGCGCGACGCTGATCGTCAATGGAGACCGGGGCGAGGTCCAGGTCCACCCCAGCGCCGCCCAGCAGGAGGCCACCCTGCGGGCACTCGCCGAGCGGGCCACCCGCCGCGAGGCCTACCTGGCCAAGGCTCACGAGGGATGCCACACGCTGGATGGCGCGCGCATCGAGGTCTTCGCCAACCTCGGGCGTCCCGGTGACGCGGCGGCCGCCGCCAGCCAGGGCGCCGAGGGGTGCGGGCTCTTGCGCAGCGAGTTCCTCTTCCTGGAGCGCACCACCGCGCCGAGCGAGGCCGAGCAGACCGCGCAGTACCAGACGATCGCCACGGCCCTGGCCGGCAGGCCGCTCGTCATCCGCACGCTCGACGTGGGCGGTGACAAGCCCCTGGCCTACCTGCCCCTGCCGCGCGAGGAGAACCCGGTGCTCGGCCTGCGCGGCGTGCGCGTGTCGCTGCGCTACCCGGAGATGCTGCGCACCCAGCTGCGCGCCATCCTCCGGGTGAAGCCCGAGGGCATCTGCCGCGTGCTCGTGCCCATGGTCACCTCCGCGCACGAGCTGCGCGCGGTGCGCGCCATGCTGGAGGATGAGCGCCGGGCGCTGGGCGTCTCCACGCCGGTGCAGCTCGGCGCGATGATCGAGGTGCCCGTGGCCGCGGTGCTCTCCGAGCGCCTGGCGGCCGAGGCGGACTTCCTCTCCATCGGCACCAATGACCTGACGCAGTACGGGCTGGCGATGGACCGGGGCAATCCGCACGTGGCGGCGCAGCTCGACGGCCTGCACCCGGGCGTGCTGCGGCTGGTGGCTCAGACGGTGGAAGGCGCGCGCAAGCATTCCCGCCCGGTGGCGGTGTGCGGCGGCATCGCATCGGACGCGCGCGCGGCCCCCTTGCTCATCGGACTGGGCGTCAGCGAGCTGTCGGTGGCTCCCGCGGTGATTCCCAGCCACAAGGCCCTCATCCGCACGCTCTCGCTGTCCGTGTGCGCGGATGTCGCGCGCAAGGCCCTGGAGCTGGAGAGCGGTGACGAAGTGCGTGCCCTCGTGACGAATACCTGGCCGGGCCTGTGACCGGTCGCACTGTTTCAACGGAGAGAAGCATGGTGAGCAACAAGTTCGCGGGAGTCCAACAGCTTGGGCGCGCCTTGATGTTGCCCATTGCGGTGCTGCCCATCGCGGGACTCCTGCTGCGTCTGGGTCAGCCAGACCTGCTGGGTATTGGCTTCATGGCGGCCGCCGGTGGCGCCATCTTCGACCACCTCGGCCTGCTGTTCGCGGTGGGTGTGGCGGTGGGCTTCGCCCGGGAGAACCATGGCGCGGCGGGACTGGCGGGCGCCGTCGGCTTCTTCATCACCATCGAGGGCACGAAGGCGCTCGTCCAGGTGCCTCCGGCGGTGCTCGAGGGGCTGGTGGGAGCGGCCCGGGACCTGGCGGTGTCGGGCTACAAGGCGCGCCTGGAGTCGAAGATCAGCATGCCGGCCGGCATCCTGTCCGGCCTGTTCGCGGGCATGCTGTACAACCGCTACAAGGACATCAAGCTGCCGGAGTACCTGGCGTTCTTCGGCGGGCGCCGCTTCATCCCCATCATCACGGGCCTGGCCTGTCTGGTGCTCGCGGTGGTGTTCGGGTTTGGCTGGCCGGTGATTGAAGCGGGTCTGGACGCGGTGACCCGCTCGGTGTTCAGCGCGGGCCGGTTCGGGCTGTTCCTGTATGGCTTCTTCAACCGCCTGCTCCTCGTCACGGGCCTGCACCACATCCTCAACAACGTCGCGTGGTTCCTGCTGGGCGACTACAACGGCGTGACGGGAGACCTGAAGCGCTTCTTCGCGGGTGACCCCAGCGCGGGCGCGATGATGACGGGCTTCTTCCCGGTGATGATGTTCGGCCTGCCCGCGGCGTGTCTGGCCATGTACCGGGCGGCGCCCGCGCACAACCGGGCCAAGGTGGGCGGCCTGCTCACGTCGATGGCGCTGACGTCCTTCCTCACGGGCGTCACCGAGCCCATCGAGTTCGCCTTCATGTTCCTCGCGCCGCCGCTCTACCTGCTGCACGCGGTGCTCACGGGCGTGGCGCTCGTCGCCATGGATGTGCTGGGCGTGAAGCTCGGCTTCGGCTTCTCGGCGGGTCTGTTCGACTACGTGCTCAACTTCAAGCAGTCCACCCAGCCCTGGCTGCTCCTGCCGGTGGGCGCGGCGTACTTCGCCCTCTACTACGGGCTGTTCAGCGTCTGCATCGCGCGCTTCGACCTGAAGACCCTGGGCCGGGAGGACGAGGCTCCGGCCGCTGACACCGCCTCCATCGATGGCGGCTCCCTGCCGGCTCCCGCCCTGTCCCGGGGCGCGGCCTGGCTCAAGGCCCTGGGCGGCGCGAGCAACCTCCAGACCGTCGATGCCTGCACCACGCGGTTGCGCTTGACCGTGGCGGACAACGCCCGCATCGACGAGCCGGCGCTCAAGTCGCTCGGCTCGCGAGGCGTCATCCGTCCGTCGCCCGGCAGCGTCCAGGTCATCATCGGTCCGCAAGCGGATCAGGTCTCCTCCGAGATCCAGGAGGTCCTGCGCGGCGGTGGTGCCCGCGAGGGCGCTCCGGTCTCCGGCAGCGCCGAACAGACGCTGGCCCGGGGGGTGCTCCAGGCGTTGGGAGGGGCCTCCAACGTGCGCGAGGTGGATTGTTGCTCCACCCGTCTGCGGTTGATCGTCGTCGATGATCAGCGAGTCAACGACACGGCCCTGAAGGGGCTCGGAACGCGGGGAGTGGCCAAGCCCTCCGCGGGTTCCATCCAGGTGATCATCGGACCCACGGCGGAACGCGTGGCCGATGAGCTGCGTGCGCTGCTGCGCTGACGCACGGCCCCTTCTTTCACAGCCCTCCGTCCAGGTGTCCTGGGGAAAATGGCGACAGCCTTTTCCCCAGGGTAGGGGGAGGGCTGTCTCGAGTACCACCCACGGGTGGGTTTTCCTTTCGGAGGCAACATGAAACGTTTGCTGACGTCTCTTCCTCTCATGGCGATTCTCTCTTCGGGATGTACCGACCCCAATGAGCCGCCGGCGCCCGGGCCGGCCGCGCTCGCGGTGGAGTGGGAGCCCACGGACAACTCGGTGGGAAGCTGGAAGTTCTTCCGCTCCACCTTCACCCTGGAGAACAAGGGCCCCGGTGAGCTGGGCAACCAGGGCTGGAAGCTCTACTTCAACTTCGTGCGGCGCATCCTGAACGAGGGTGAGGGCGACGAGACGGGCGTGCAGGCCCTCGCGAAGCAGGGGGTGAAGATCTCCAAGGCGGCCAGTGGCGACTACTACGTCATCGAGCCCCTCCCGGACTTCAAGCCCATCGCCCCGGGCGAGCGGCGCGCGATCGACGTGCTCGCCAGTGATTGGGCCATCCTCAAGACGGACGCGCCGGCGGGCTTCCACATCGTCTTCACCGGGGAGAAGTTCTCCGACAAGACCGCGTTCGCCGTCCCCTCCACCGTCAAGCTGGACGCGAACGACCCGAAGCAGACCACGCGCTTCGAGGGCGACGTGATGCCCGTGCAGACGTCCGGGCTGCGCTACGACGAGAACCCGGCCCGCCAGACGCTGGACCTCAAGGCGCGGCTGTTGCCCGCTCCCCGCACCGTCGAGGCGGTCGAGGGCACGGTGTCGCTCAAGGGCGACCTCGCCATCGGCTTCGTCGAGGGGTTGAAGGACGAGGCCTCCTACCTGGCCGCCGCGCTGAAGGATGTGCTGGCGGCGAACATCACCTCGCGGGCCACGGGGGGCGGTGAGCAGATCCGCCTGGAGCTCAAGCCCGACCTGAGCACCGCCGAGGGCTATGAGCTCGACGTGAAGGACGGCCTGGTGACCATTCGCGGCAAGGACGCCGCGGGGGTCTTCTATGGCATCCAGACGCTCCGGCAGCTCATCCCCACGGAGGCCTATGCCGCCGCGAAGAAGGGCACGCGTGCCCAGGAAATCATCCTGCCCGGGGTGCACGTCGCCGACGCTCCGGGCTTCGTCTACCGCGGTATGGCTTTGGACGTGGGGCGTCACTTCCAGACGAAGGAGACCGTCAAGCGGCTGCTGGACGTGCTGGCGCACTACAAGATCAACAAGTTCCACTTCCACCTGACCGATGACGAGGGGTGGCGCCTGGAAATCCCGGGCATCCCGGAGCTGACGAGCTACGGCTCCCGCCGCGGCTTCGACCTGGGCGAGGAGGAGATGCTCCACGCCGGGTTTGGCTCGTCCAACGATCTCGCCGAGGGCGATCGCATCTCGCTCAAGCCGTCCGCGCCCACCAGCGCGGATCCGGTGAAGGACGCCCCGCAGGGCTTCGTGCCCGAGACGCTCAACTTCCTGGGCAAGGGCAGCGGGTACTACACGGTCAAGGACTTCGAGGAGATCCTCGTCTATGCCAAGGAGCGGCACATCGACGTGATTCCCGAGGTCGACGTCCCCGGCCACTCGCGCGCCGCCGTGAAGGCCATGGAGTACCGCTACCGCAAGCTCAAGGACTCGGACCCCGCGCAGGCCGCCGCCTACCGGCTGGTGGACCCGGCGGACACGTCCAAGCACGAGAGCGTCCAGATGTACACGGACAACTTCATCAATCCCTGCCTGGACACGTCGTATGCCTTCCTGACCAAGGTCGTCCAGGAGATCAAGGCGCGCTTCGACGCGGTGGGCGCCCCGCTCTATGCCATCCACGGCGGCGGTGACGAGCTGCCCTCCTTGAGCAACGGTCACGTGTGGTGGCAGGGCTCGCCGCTGTGCAAGCAGAACCCCCAGACGCGCGAGCTGACCGACATCCAGCTCTTCAACCACTTCTTCAAGAAGTGGCAGGGCATCATCGCCACCACGGGCGGCACGCAGATGACGGGCTGGGATGACATCATCCACAACGGTCAGGATCTCCCCGGCTTCCTCCCCATGCCCTGGAGCAACGTGTGGGGCTGGGGCCGCGAGGATGATGCCTACAAGTTCGCCAACCAGGGCTACAAGGTCATCCTCTCCCACTCGACCAACCTCTACCTGGACCTGGCGTACAACAAGGATCCGGACGAGCCCGGCTACTACTGGGCCAACTTCGTCGACACGAAGAAGACGTTCGGGTACCGGCCCTTCGACGTCTACGCCAACGCCACCCACAACCGGATGGGCGTTCCCATCGACCCGTCGGAATTGAAGGACAAGGTTCGCCTGACGGCCGAGGGCAAGAAGAACATCCTCGGCATGCACGGCCTGCTCTGGGCCGAGAACCAGAAGAGCCCCGCCCTCCTGGAGTACTTCGCGTTCCCGAAGATGCTCGGCGTGGCCGAGCGCGCCTGGAACCCGGAGTTCCCGACCGATGGCGATCCGGCCGCGCTCTGGGCCCACTTCACCAATAGTCTGGGCCAGTTCGTACTGCCGCGCCTGGACGGCTACCGCGCGGTGGACCTGCGCTCGGAGTTCCCGAGCCGCGTGGGCGTGAACTACCGCATCCCGTTGCCGGGCGCGAAGCTCATCGACGGAAAGCTGAATGCAAACGTTCTCTTTCCTGGCCTGGACATCGAGTACTCCACGGACGCGGGCGCCAACTGGAAGCCATACACGGAGCCCGTCGCCGTCTCGGGCGCGGTGTCCGTCCGGGCCCGCGCGAGCGACGGCCGCACGAGCCGCATCGCCGAGCTGAAGTAACAATCGAATATCCAGACCCGACAGAACTGCTGGACTGGGAAGAGTGAGAAAAAAATGAATCTGGGTTTTGGACGTGTTGACCCGGATTTATAGAATGTCCACTCTATCAAGATGAACCCGCGCGATTCGGGCGCGGGGCATCGCGAGCGCGAGGTGGACGCGCGCTTCGCCCCGCTTCATTCCAAGCAACCAGGAGTTCAAACATGCGTCTCAACAAATGGGCCGTGGGTCTGGTCCTTTCCGCGCTGTCCGCGGGGTGTGGGTCGGAAGGCCTGTCGCCGACGGGCGAGGGCGCTGGCAGTGTGATGAAGGCCCCGCTCGCGGACCCGGCCTGGGCGCCGGGCGTGGCCTACGCTCAAGGGGCGCGGGTCTCCTACGGTGGCGGCTCCTATGAGTGCCTCCAGGCCCATACCTCGCTGCTGGGCTGGGAGCCCTCGGCGGTACCGGCGCTCTGGAAGGCGGTCTCCACGGGTCCCACCGATCCTCCCCCGACGGGCGGCGACACGACCGCCCCCACGGCGACCCTGAGCGCCAGCTCCACGTACTTCACGGCCGCGGGCACGCTGAACCTGACGGCCACCGCCGCGGACAACGTGGGCGTGACGAAGGTGGAGATCCTCCAGAACGGCGCCGTGGTCTCCTCGAGCAAGACCTACAGCCGCACCTTCGCCTCGGGCCAGAATGGCACGTACACCTATACGGTGAATGCCTATGACGCCGCGGGCAACGTGGGCTCCCAGACCGTCACCGTCACCGTGGCGATCGGCAGCACGCCGCCCCCGCCTCCTACCGGCGGCAAGCGCATCGTGGCCTACTTCACCGCGTGGGGCATCTACGGCCGCAACTACCAGCCGTCCCAGGTCCCCGCCGGCAAGCTGACGCACCTCAACTACGCCTTCTCCAACATCTCCGCGGACGGCAAGTGCATCCTCGGTGACTCCTACGCGGACATCGACAAGGGCGGTGGCTACCCGAACGAGTGGGACCCCGGCCAGCTGCGCGGCAACTTCCGCGCCTTCAAGGAGATGAAGAAGAGCTACCCCAACCTCAAGCTGCTCATCTCCGTGGGTGGCTGGAGCTGGTCCACGTACTTCTCCAAGGTGGCGGCCACCTCGGCCTCCCGCTCGGCCTTCGTGAAGTCCTGCGTGGACCTGTACATCAAGGGCCAGTTCCCCGGGGTCGACGCGGCCAACGGCGCGGGCGTCTTCGACGGCATCGACATCGATTGGGAGTACCCGGTGGGCGGCGGGTTGCCCGGCAACATCACCAGCCCCGCGGACAAGCAGAACTACACGCTGCTGATGCAGGAGTTCCGCAACCAGCTCAACGCCGTCTCCTCTCAGACGGGCAAGTCGTACCTGCTCACGATCGCCTCGGGCGCCTCGCCGGACCTGCTCGCGAACAAGCAGGAGACGAAGAACCTGGCCAACGTGCTCGACTGGATCAACGTCATGTCCTACGACTACCACGGGGCCTTCGAGAGCTCGACGAACTTCCAGTCCGCGCTCAACCGCGTCACGGGTGACCCCGCGGCGAGTTCCGGCTTCTACACCGATGGCTCCGTGGCGAAGATGCTCGAGCTGGGCGTGCCGGCCAACAAGATCGTCGTGGGCGTGCCCTTCTACGGCCGCGGCTGGGGCAACGTGCCCTCCACGAACAACGGCCTCTTCCAGAGCGGCACCCCGGTCAATGGCACCTGGGATGATGGCACCTCCGGGCCGACGGGCGTGTTCGACTTCAAGGACATCAAGAACAAGTACGAGGGCAAGAACGGCTACACCAAGTACTTCCACGCGGAGGCCAAGGAGGCCTACGTCTACAACCCCAACACGAAGATCTGGATCGCCTACGACGACGCGCAGTCCATGTCGGCCAAGGCGGACTACATCCTGAGCAAGGGGTTGGGCGGCGCGATGGCCTGGGAGCTGAGCTCGGATGACGGCACGCTGCTCGACACGCTGTACCAGAAGCTGAAGTAGGAGCGCCTCGCGCTCCCTTGAACGTCTGTCTTTGGCCGGTGGGGGGATGAATGCCCTCACCGGCTTTCGTTCGTCGGTTTCCATTCCAAGACCCCCCCCCACCCCCACAGTCCTGTTCCCGCCATGCAAATGATGAGAGCCAATGCCCCTTGTCGTCGTCCGGTGATGGTCCATGTGGAGGAGCCTCGCCTCCGCGCGGTGATGGAAGGACGGCGTGAAGACGCCGAGGCACTGGTGGCACAGCTGCTTCCCCGGGTGCGCAACCTGGTGCGCTACTCGGTCCGGGCGGACTCCGACGTGGATGACATCACCCAGGATGCGTTGATCGCCATCCTGCGGGGGCTGCCTTCCTACCGCGGCGAGGGCGCCTTCGCGTCCTGGGCGGACCGCGTGGTGGGGCGGGTGACCTTCGCCGCCTCGAAGCGCGCGCGCGTCGAGCGCACGCGGCTCAAGCAGGACGAGGAGGACGAGTCGGCTCCGCTGCTGGCCGACGACGCGCCGCCCGAGGACTGCATCCTGCGGCGCCGGATGGAGAAGCTGTTGGACAAGCTCTCCGAGGAGCAGCGGCGGGCCCTGGTGCTGCACCATGTGATGGGGATGAGCGTGCCGGAGATGGCGGAGGAGCTGGAGGTTCCCTTCGAAACCGTCCGCAGTCGTCTCCGCCTGGGCAAGGCGCACCTCCGGGAGCTGCTGTTCCGCCAGGTGGGCCACGAGCAGGTCCTTCCCTGACGGGCTCCACCGGTAGACGTCCCAGCGGGTACGCGTCAACCACCCACGTACCCGGGGAGCCGTCTCCTAGTACTTCGGCAGGCTGGGGATGCTCTGGTTGCAGTTGCTGATGATGCCGAGCATCTGGCAGACCTTCTGGCCCGTGGCGTTCACCGACGCCGCGCCGGTGGGAGCGGGCATGTGGACCCGCTCCTTCCAGATCTGCCACACCATCATTCCGTCCGTCGGCTTGCCCTTGTTCTTCATGTACGTGGCGAGCGTCTCGACGTTGTAATACTTCGTCGCCATGTTGTTCTGCCCGGTGAGCATCTCGGCGTCGTACACCGTGCCGGGCTCGGCGTTGAGCTTCAACGTCGCGCCGCCCGCGCCCTCGGGGGCGATCTCCAGGCCCATGGCGATGGGGCCGCTGTAGATGGCCCGGTAGGACTCATAGCCCTCGCGGGGGTCGTAGTAGTCGCCCCCGTCGTAGGACATGAGGTTGATGTGGTGCAGCTTGGCGCCGTGGTTCTTCACCACGCTGTACATGGTTCCGCCGAAGGGCGAACCCCACTGCACCTTGCCTTCCTCGAAGGGCGTGCCCTTCACGTAGTAGGCGCCCGTGGACCAGCCCGCGATGGAGATGCCCAGGTTCAGCCCGCGGGTGCGGATGGTGTTGTGCAGGGTGGTGATGATGTTGGCGATCTCCCCGTCCTTGCTGCAGCTGAACTGGTCCGCCGTCAGCTTGTTGCAGCTGCTGCCGCTCGACTCCCAGTCGATGTCGACGCCGTCGGCGCCCAGGTCCTGCGCCAGGTCCACCACGTGCCCCGCGTTGAAGCGCGACCACTGGTCTCCCTGGCTGTAGCTCCATCCGCCGACGGAGATCCACACCTGGGTGCCCCGCGTGCGCAGCGCCTGGATGTTGTTGATGAGCGTCTGGGCCTGCTCCCGCGTGAACTTCTTCTGCCCGCTGTTCGTCGTGGCGCCCTCGGCGAACTCGAAGCCCGCCACGGCCTGATCGAACTCGTACGAGCCCTTGGTGTACGCCATGTCGGGCCGGACGAAGGAGAGGTTCAGGTGGGTGTAGTAGCTGGGGATGTTCGCCGTCGTCAGGTCATTGATGCTCGTGTTCCACGAGCTGGCGTACCCGATGTACATGCGCCCGTTGGGGCCCGGAGGTGGGGTGCCCGTCAGGTTGACCTGGACGCTCACGCCGCTCGAGGTGGCGGAGTTGCCCGCCGCGTCATACGCCTTGGCGGTGTAGCTGTAGGTGCCATTCTGGGCACTGGAGTTGAAGTCATCCGACGCGGTGAAGGGGCTGGTGCTGTCGGTGCTGAAGATCACGCCGTTCTTGTAGAACTCGACCCGGCTCACGCCCACGTTGTCACTGGCGGGCGCGGTGAGGCTCACGCTGCCCGCGGTGGTGAGTTGGGTGGGGGTGGCCGTCAGGGTGACGGTGGGGGGCGTCTTGTCCGAGGGGTCGGTGGCGCCCGAGCACGCATAGCCATTGATGGAGCAGCTGGCCACGCCGCTGTAGGTCCCGCTGCCATCGAAGGACACGGTCACGCTGCCATTGGCGGGCACGACGTTGCCGCCCCAGGTGTTGGGCTGCACGGTCCACGAGCCATCGCTGTTCTTGGTGGCCGAGCCGCCCGCGCCCCACGGCGAGCCGACGATGCCGGCGGCGCCATTGAACTTCACGGTGAGCGCCCACTCCGTGATGGGGCTGCTCGTGGTGTTCTTGATGACGGCCACGCCGCTGAAGCCCCCCTCCCAGCTGGAGCTGGTGGACACCGTGGCCGTCAACCCCGTGGCGGTGGCCGCCAGCTCGGACACCTGGGAATGAGCCGACGCGGGCAGCTCCGGCTCAACCCCCTGGCATGCGGTGAACAGACTCAACAGGCCAGGAACGACGAATTTCGACGAACGACGCATGAAACCTCCGGGACCACGGGAACATGAAGACAGACAACCTAGAGAGACTGAAACATGCCCTTTCGGGTCAATCCGTCTCCATGTTCCGTGTCGCCAGAGGCTCCTGGCGAAACGCGACTACAAGCTGTCCAGATAGGCGCGGTGGCTGTTGGAGAACTCGTAGTTGGTGAACTTGTCCCAGTTGATGGACCAGGTCATCAGGCCCTTGAAGTCAGGGTAGCCCGAGGACTTGCGCAGCACGTAGCCGCCGCCGAACGACTGGCCCTTGATGAGATAGCCGAGCGCCTTCTGCACGTTGGCGGGCGTCGTGTAACCACCGCCAGCGGCCTGGGGCGAGGAGGGCAGGCCAATCACCACCTGATCCGGGCGGAGCGCCGGGAAGATGTTGCTCGCGTTGCCGCCGACCGGGAAGCCCTGCAGGAGCATCTCGGCCATGGCCACGTGGAAGTCCGCGGTGCCCTGGGCATACGCGCGGCCATCCAGCGCCGTCACGGTGCCGGTGTTGTAGTGCTGCACGTGCAGGTACGTCAGCCGGTCACGGAACGCGTAGATGACCGGCAGGTAGGCGCCCCACGGGCCACCGTAGGCCGAGTAGCCACCCTGCACGTAGGCCGTCTCGGGCGCCATCGTGAGCAGGAAGCCGGAGCCGTAGCGGCTGAGGATCTGCCGGACGCCGTCGATGAGGTTGGTGATCTTCGGCGTGGTCGGGTTGCGGAAGTCGGTGTCCCCGCCGTTGAGGGACAGCGAGCTGCCCTCCAGGTCGATGTCCATGCCGTCAAAGCCATACGTGTCGATGATGGACTGCATGGTGGTGACGAAGTTCTGCTTCGCGGTGGACGTGGCCAGATCCACCGTGCCGTTGGCGCCGCCCAGGGAGATGAGGACCTTCTTGCCCTGGCTCTTCAGGTAGGCGATGTCCGCCTTGAAGTCCGCGACGGTCGCGTTGTAGGGCGAGAACGCCATGTTGCCCGTGGTGGAGCCGCCCACCGGCTCGGCGAAGGCGACCTGGATGACGTTGAACTTGGGCGAGATGTCGCGCAGGCGGATGTTGGTCGAGCCGTTGTCGAAGTTGTGCCAGTAGCCGACGATGACCTTGCCGGTGCTCGCGGGCGGCGTGTTGGTCGTCGTCACCGAGATGCTGTTGCTCGCCGTCGAGCGGTTGCCGGCCGCGTCGCGGGCCTTCACGGTGAAGGTATACGTGGTGTTGGCCTTGAGGCCGGACACGGTGGCGCTCGTCGTGGTGCTGGTGGCGGACGCGGTCGTGGAGGCGCCGGTGAACAACTCATAGCCGGTGACGGCCACGTTGTCCGTCGAGCCCGTCCACGCCAGGGACACGTTGTCGCTGCCCGTGGCGGTGGAGCGCAGGCTCGAGGGAGCCGTCGGCGCCTGGGTATCGGCGATGTTGGGGGGCGTGGTCACGCTGAGCGCCGCGCTCGCCGCCGAGCGGTTGCCGGCCGCGTCCCGGGCCTTCACGCTGAAGGTATACGTGGTGTTGGCCTGGAGGCCGGAGATGGTGGCGCTCGTCGTGGTGCTGGTGGCGGTCCCGGACGCGCCGCCGCCGCTGAAGGACACCTCGTAGCCGGTGACGGCCACGTTGTCCGTCGAGCCCGTCCACGCCAGGGACACGCTGTTGCTGCTCGTGGCGGTGGAGCGCAGGCTCGAGGGAGCCGTTGGCGCCTGGGTGTCCGTGGGGACGCTGCTCCCCTCCAGCCACAGGGCGGGGACGTTGGGCGGCTCCCAGCCGACCAGCGACGTGTGGGCCTGGCGGCAGTCATAACCCTTGCCGCTGTAGGTCACGCTGTCGCCCTGCGCGTAGCCGACGTTGGGCGCCCACTCACCGCGTGCCGCGGCGGAGGCGAGGGTGGGGGACAGGCCAAACAGCAGCGCCATGGCGGCGGCCAGGATGAAGGAGCCCGGCCGGGACCCGCGGGTTCGACTCGACGAATACATGGATGAATCCTTCCTGGAGGGATGCGGTGTGAGGGGATTGGACGGTGAATGGAATGTGAGAGGCATCAGGGCAGGATGACCGGAGCGCGGTAGTAGTCCTGGACGCGGCTGATCCAGTAGTAGCCCTCGGTGGGCTGATCCTCCGGGTAGCTCCCTGGCTGGGGAATGCCGCGGGTGCTCACTCCGACGCCGGCGCCCATGAGGATGGCGACGACTCCCGCGTTGGCCGCCTCGGGAATGTGCGAGCCCCACGTCACCGTGCTGCCGCTCACCGAGACCTTGGGATCGCCCCACAGGTTCTTGGAGAACCAGGCCAGCCGGTTGCCCGAGAGCGTGATCCGGTCTCCGAAGAAGTAGGGAGCGGCGGACTCCTCGTACTGCTGCACGGCGTTGGAGAGGAGCGGGAACGTGCCCGAGGCGTTGTACGCGGTGGGGCTGCTCTGCAGGGTGCCGTTGATGTGTCCGGCGGGCACCTGCCAGAGCACCACGGGCAGGGACAGCGTCTCCTTCAGGGTCCGCACGAACAGGAGGTAGTTGTTCCAGAGGTCCGCGTTCCAGAACCACAGCGAGCTCGCCGGATCATTGGGATTGGCGCCCGCCGCCCCGGCCCCATCCAGTCCATACTTGTCGATGGAGATGAACTCGGCGTTTCCGTACTTCACGCCCGCCTTCAGGGCGAAGCCCGCGTTGGCGCGCGCGTTCTCCTGGATGCGCGTCTTGCCCGCCTCGAGCCCATACACCTCGGTCGCGTGAACGATGCCGGTGCTCGGAGCGCCGGGAGCGGCCCAGAGGTTGAGCTGCCAGCCGAGGAAGGCCTTGGGGGTGTACTTGCGCAGGGTGTAGTTGATGCTCTGGACGAGGCCGGTCAGGGTGTTGGGGAAGGTGGGATCCACGCCCCGCTGGAGCACGCCCGAGTCGTATACGGCGTAGGTCGCCGCGGGCATCTGCGCGGGATCATTGCCGTATTGCGGCCCGTACTGCTGCTGGATGTAGCCGAGGGTGTCGGGCTCGATGACGTAGCCGATGCGGCCCGTTCCGATGATGCCCGTCGCGGTCTGGCCCACGTCGCGCAGGCCCTGGAAGTACGTGGTGAGGAAGGCGGCGCTCTGCAGGTTGTTCCAGACGGCCGCGGGGCTGTCGGTGTTTCCACCAATCCCATACACCACGTAGATGGGCGTCATGCCCTGTTCCTTGCTCTTGTTGGCAAGGCGCACGGCGCGGTCATGCCACTCGGAGATCTGCGAGCCCCCGTTGAGGTACAGGTAGCCGTAGTCGAGGCGCTTGCCGGCGGGGAAGAGCGGGTTGACCTTGGAGAAGAACTTGTCGGTACCGGTGAAGGGCTCGTAGACGGTGCCGAGGGCGAGGTAGCTCGGGTGCCACGAGCCGTTGGGGAGAGGCGGCTCCGTCGTCCCGGGCGCGGTGGTGGCCGAGAGCGTGCTGCTCACCGTGGACAGGTTGCCCGCGTTGTCCCGGGCCTTGACGGTGTAGCTGTACTGCGTCGAGGGGGAGAGGCCGCTGTCCGTATAGGAGGTGCTGGTCGCCGTACCGACCTGGGTGCCATTGCGGAACACGAGGTAGCCAGTGACCCCGACGTTGTCGGTCGCCGTGTTCCAGGCGAGGGAGATCTGGGTGCTGGTCGTGCTCGTGGCCTTCAAGCCCGTCACTTGGGAGGGCGGAAGGGTGTCACCGCCGCTGGTCGTGCACGGGCCGATGAGCTTGTACCAACCGCTCGCGGTGCCGAGGACGGGGTCCGCGGACCAGATGGAGACGAGGGCCTCGTAAAGGTTGGCCTTGTAAACGACCCGGCTGCCCGGCGGATAGATGGTGCTGGCGTTCCACTCGGACACGCCGGTGCAGTTCTCCAGGGTCGCGAGGGCCGTGCCGGCTCCCTCCGCTTCGGCGCTCTCGTCGGAGGACGTGCCAGGTTGGCAGGCGGAGGTCACCAGGGCGACACAGGGTAGCAGTCGCAACCATCGCGGGGCCTTCCACGGGTGGACGGACATGTTCAGCTCTCCTTGGAATGGGGGCTCCGGCCGGGATGGGACCGGAGCGGCGTACCAGGAAGAGCGTGGGACTCATTTTTTCGGGTCAACCCATTATTCGGATTGTCCCCGAAAAGTGGGGGCCGTGCTGTTTTGAACGCCGGGGGACTCCTCCCGCCCCAATTCCCGGGCCACACTCGCGGTGTCTGTTTTCAATCGAGGCAACGGAGGAGGTGCGGCTTGTCCATTCTATGCGGTGAACGACGCACTGCGGCGTGGGGATGGCCTGCCCCTGAGCGAGTTGGGCCTGGGGAGAGACCCGCTCAGTGCCGCGCTCGACGGGGCCCAGGATGCCGTGGGGGAGATGGCGGTGGCGCTCGCCCAGTCCATCCTGCACCCCATCCGTACCTTGGAGGACCTGACGCAACTGCCTGGCACGGTGGCGAGCCTCATTGCCTCGTCGCCGGAATACTTCGCGCACTACGGCGCCATGTCCCGGGAGGACCAGATCCGCGAGGCGGCGCGCCTGTCCACGCACATCCTCATGATGCTCGGGGGCGCGAAGGCCTCCCTGGGGCGCATGAGCGGACTGGGGGCGGAGCTGCCGGTGCTGTCGCTCTCGGCTCGGGGCGAACTGGTGCTGGGCGGCGCCGTGGTGGCGGGAGGGACGGTGACCTCCACCGCGGGAATGGACTTGGGAGCCCTCTCCATCCTCCACATGGCGGGGAAAGGCCCGGGACGCACCAGTGGCACAAGTGGCAAGGCGGGGAAGTCCTCCCAGACGGCTTCGGCGAAGGGGCCCGGCAAGTGGACGTACAAGAAACCCACTACCGAGTCCAAGCAGGCCCTGGATTATCAGGAGCAGGTGACGGGACGACCTGCCTGGTACGTGTACATGATTGGCGAGGTGGAATTCGATGGCTTCAATGGCAAGGAACTGCTTGAGGCCAAGGGCACCAGCTACAAGAAATTCCTCACGAAGGATGGTACAGCCCAACCCTGGTTCGAAGCTGGAAAGGGGTTCAAGGGGCTGATGGAACAAGCCAGGAAGCAGTCGCGGCTTGCCAGTAGGTTGAAACTGCCGTTGGTGTGGTACGTGGCCGAGGCCGAATTCGCGAACTTCCTCCGTGAGGTCTTCGAGAGTGATGGGTTGGACAACATCACCGTCCGCCATACACCGCCAGCGCGGTGAGGAGCACGCATGCACGAATGGTACTACGTGGGAGGATACTGGGGTCCTCGGAAGGAGACGGCGCTGGAGTGTGCCCGGCGCGCGGAACTCTTCTTTCACATGCTGGCGCGGTGTGACTCCACTTTCACCCAGTGGTACCGGGGGGGACGTGGCGCCCCTCGTTCGCTGCCAGGCCACCCCGTTCGCCCAGAGGTGGCGGAGTGGGAGGAGTTGTTCCTGCGCGGAAGGCTTCGCACGGACGTCGGCAAGAAGGTCATCGAGGAGTTTGGCTTCGTGGAATACGTCTGGAATGCGAAGACCAGGGAGCGAACTCGCGTTGAATTCAGTTGCGGTGCTTACTCCCGTGGGGCGGTGAACACGTGCCTGCTCAGGCCGCCCGAGGTCGGCCCGCTGCGGGAGCGGATCCTGAGTGCCCCGCTGCTGGCCGAGGTGCTCACCAGTCTGGCCACCGCGTGGGATCCCGACTTCGCCATCGCTGGTTCGAACGAGATGGTACGGCTCGTCCGGAAACGGAAAGGGGAAGTGCGGGTGGGTTGGCTGACGTACCTGTCGCGCCGGTTGGGCACGGTGCCACCTCTGCCCGCCCCCGTGCGCATCGAGCCGGTGGGGACTCTGGGCTGGCTCCTCGTCCTGTCCCCCGAGCCCATGAGCGCGAGCAACCCCGAGCACGTGGCCTTCACCTCTCGTGTGCGCGAACTGCTCGACCGCGCCGGTCTCATCCGACGTCCGGACCCCGTGACCGGTGAGGAATGATGGGAGGTGTGCCTCCCCTTCTGTCCACTCCGGGTCACCGCCCCACCCGCCGATGGTGTGACAGGCAGGTAGGCCCCTCACATCGAACGTGGTGGGACGCCTCGCATCCGCTACATTGCCGCCGCCGCACTCCCGGGCTGCCGGGGCAGCGATGTCGAGACTTCCATGATGCCATCGGTACAAGAAACAGACGTGCTCATCTCCGGCTGCGGTCCGGTGGGCGCCCTGACGGCCAACCTCCTGGGACAGCATGGCGTCCGCACGCTCGTGCTCGAGCGCGAGTTCGTCCACCATGGCCAGCCCCGCGCCATCACCTGTGACGACGAGGCCCTGCGCATCTACCAGTCCGTCGGCTTCGCCGAGGTCATGGATGCCCACATGTACACCTGCCCCGAGGTGGAGCTCGTGGGGGCCTCGGGCGAGCTCTTCGCCCGGCTCGGCATCCAGGAGACGGACTTCGGCAACGGCTACCCGGCCCTGCGCTTCTTCAGCCAGCCCTACGTCGAGCGCGTGCTGCGTCAGGGCGTGGCGCGCTTCCCCCACGTGGAATTGCGGCTCGGCCAGCAGGTGGAAGGCTACACCCAGGACGCGCAGGGCCTCACGGTCACCGTCCGGGACGTGCGCCATGGCACCGAGCACACCGTGCGCGCCCGCTACCTCCTCGCGTGTGACGGGGGCCGCAGCACCCTGCGCCGTCTGGCCGGCATCGATATGGTGGGCTCCACCTATGACGAGGGCATGGTGGCCGTCTCCCTCCTGCTGCCCGAGGAGCCCCCGGCCGTGTGCCGCATGGTGTGCGACCCCCACCGCCATGTCTTCGTCACCCGGTGCGCCGGCAACGAGCTGCGCGTGGAGTACATGATTCGCGAGGACGAGAAGGCCGAGGACATGATCCGGCCCGAGCGCATCCGCGAGTTCATCTCTCCGTACGTGGATCCGGATCGCGTCACCGTCCTGCGCGCCGCCCCCTACATCTTCAACCGCCGCGTGGCCGCGCGCTGGCGCGATGACCGGATGTTCCTGCTCGGCGATGCCGCCCACCTCATGCCGCCCGTGCTCGGCCAGGGGTTGTGCTCCGGTCTGCGCGACGCCGCCAACCTCTCCTGGAAGCTCGCCGCCGTCCTCCACGGCCAGGCCGACGAGTCGCTCCTGGACACCTATGAGCTGGAGCGCCGCCCCCACGCCGAGGCCATGCTCCAGGCCAGCGTGAACATGGGCCGGCTCGTGCTCACCGGCAGCCGTCCGCTCGCCTTCCTGCGCGACCGGGTCTTCCAGGCGATCGACCGCATCCCGCGCGTCCATCGCTTCATCCGCAACCTCGAGTTCAAGCCCCGGCCCCTCATCCCCCGGGGCTTCATCCTGGGCGACTCCCGGGGCCATCGGCACGCGCCCGAGGGGACGTACTTTCCCCAGCCCTGGGTGGAGGGCCCCGGCGGCCGGGTGTTGCTCGATGAGCTGCTCGGCCCGGGCTTCGCGGTGCTCGTCCATCCGGACACCCAGGAGGCCTCGGTGCGAGCCGCGCAGGTGCTCGCCGACAGCCTGGGCGCCCGGTGTCTGCGCTTCCGTGCGCCGCGCTCCAGCAAGGCCCGGCTGGGCGAGGTGGTGGACAGTGACGGCGCGCTCGAGGCGTGGTTCCAGCAGCACCAGGTGGAGATCGCCGTGCTGCGCCCCGACCGCTACCTCTTCGGCGCGGTCCGGGGCACGCACCTGGCCTGGTTGGCCTCGGCCCTGCGTCGGCGGGTGCATGGGCCGTTGCGTTTCGTGGAGCCCCTGCCCGCGCCCCTGTCGGGAGCCAGCTCCTCGGCGGGGTGAGGGCGTGGGGTGCGGGAAGTTCGACTGACTCAAGGGAGAGCGGATGTTCAAACAGAAGTTGTACATCACGGGGTTGGTCCTGCTCGCCGGGACGTCGGCGTGTGCGCAGGGACGGGCCGCGGCGGCCGGGACGGCGGCCTCCACCCCCGCGGCGAAGGCGGGGGAGCAGATCCAGGAGCGGACGCTGAAGAATGGCTTGAAGGTCATCGTCTGGCCCGTGCCCGCCAATCCCAGTGTCTCGCTCTATAACTGGTTCCGTGTGGGCAGCCGCAACGAGCGGCCCGGCATCACCGGCCTGTCCCACTTCTTCGAGCACATGATGTTCAACGGCGCGAAGAAGTATGGGCCCGGTGAGTTCGATCGGGTCATGGAGGCGCATGGCGGCCGCAACAACGCCTACACCTCCGAGGACGTCACCGTGTACCAGGACTGGTTTCCGCGCTCGGCGCTGGAGACCATCTTCGAGCTGGAGGCGGATCGGCTCTCGAGTCTGTCGATCGATCCCAAGGTGGTGGAGAGCGAGCGGGGCGTCGTCTACTCCGAGCGGCGCTCCAGCGTGGACAACGACAACTCCGGTCTGCTCATGGAGCAGGTGCAGGCCACCGCCTTCGTGGCGCACCCCTACCAGATTCCCGTCATCGGCTGGCCCTCGGACATCGAGGGCTGGACGCAGGAGGACCTGGAGCGCTACTTCCGCACCTACTACGCGCCCAACAACGCCACGCTCCTCGTCGTGGGCGCGGTGACACCCTCGGACATCTTCGCCCTGGCGGAGAAGTACCTCGAGCCCATCCCCGCCCAGCCCGCGCCCGAGCCCGTGCACACCGTGGAGCCCGTGCAGCAGGGCGAGCGCCGGGTGGTGGTGCGCAAGCTCGCGCAGGCCCCCCTCGTGCAGATGGCCTTCCACGGTCTGCGCGGCCGGGACGCGGAGGCTCCGGCGTTGGATCTCCTGGTGCGCATCCTCACCGAGGGCGACTCCTCGCGGCTGCACCGGCGGCTGGTCGAGGAGGAGCGGGTGGCCATCCGCGTGCAGGGCTCCCGGGGCGCGGGGTTCGACCCGTCGTTGACCTGGGTGCTCGTGGACCTGCCTCCGGGCGGAGATCCGGCCCGGGTGGAGGCGCTGCTCGACGAGGAGCTCGCCCGGGTGGGCACCACGGAGGTCACCGACGCGGAGCTGCGCAAGGCCAAGAACATCGCCGTGGCGGACTTCTGGCGTTACCTGGAGACGAACAGCGGTCGGGCCCAGGCCCTGGGCACCTACGAGGTGTTCCACGGCGATTGGAAGGAGCTGTTCCGCGCGCCCGAGCGCTATGAGGCGGTGACGCGCGAGCAGGTACGGCGGGTGGCCGCCAAGGTGTTCGGCCGGGACAACCGCACGGTGGGCGTGTTGGTGCCCGAGACGGCCTCGAGCGAGGCGGAGCAGAAGCAGGAGGCGGCGCGATGAAGGGGTGGACGAAGACGGCGCTCGTGTTGGGACTCACGGCGTCCATGGCGGGAGCCCAGCAGCCTCCGGCGGCCGCACCGAAGCCCCAGACGGTCCAGCGCGACGCGGCGCGCGACTCGGTGAAGCTGCCGAAGGCCCGGGTGCTGACGCTGAAGAACGGTGCCCTGGTGCAGTTGGTGGAGAAACACGACGTGCCGCTCGTGTCCTTCAGCGCGCGGCTGCGCGGCGGCGCCCTGGGAGATCCCGAGGGCAAGGAGGGCCTGGCCGCGCTCACCGCCGAGCTGCTCCAGAAGGGCGCCGGCACGCGCGATGCCCGCCAGTTCGCCGAGGCGGTGGACAGCGTGGGCGGCTCGCTCGCGGTGTCCCCGGGCCGCGAGTCGCTCGACGTGATGGGGCAGTTCACGTCGCGCGACACCGCGCTCATGGTGGAGCTGCTCGCGGACATGCTCCAGCGGCCCCGGTTCGACCCGGCCGAACTGGAGAAGACGCGCGCGCGCATGGTGTCGGAGCTCGCCGCGGAGAAGGATGGAGATCTGCGCGGCCTCATCGGCACCTACTTCCATGCCTTCCACTTCGGCGCGCACCCGTACGGGCGGCCCCTGGGGGGCAGCGAGGCGTCCCTGGCTCCGCTCCAGCGCGAGGACGTGCTGGCCTATGCCCGGGCGCACCTGGGGGGCGATCGGCTCATCCTCTCCGTGGTGGGGGACTTCGATGCGAAGCAGCTCGCGTCGCGGCTCGAGAAGGCGTTGGGCGGCTGGGCCCGCGCGGCCTCTCCGGCTCCCGTGGCGCCTCCCACCCAGCCCTCCAAGGGACGGCGCGTGCTGCTGGTGGACAAGCCCGACGCCACGCAGACGTACTTCTGGGTGGGCAACACCGGCATCTCCCGCACGGATCCCTCGCTCGTGGACGTGTCCCTGGCCAACACGGCGCTCGGGGGCCGCTTCACCTCGCTGCTCAACACCGCGCTGCGAATCAAATCCGGCCTCACCTACGGCGCGGGCTCCGCGGTGATCACCGCCACGCAGCCGGGCGTCTTCGCCGTGTCCTCGTACACGAAGACGGAGTCCACCGCCCAGGCATTGGATCTCACCCTGGAGGTGCTCACCCGCTACCGCGAGCAGGGAATGGACGCGGCCGCGCTCGCCTCCATCCAGGAGTACATGCTGGGCCAGTTCCCGCCCACCCTGGAGACGAGCCTGCAACTGGCCACGAAGTTCTCCGAGCTCGCCTTCTACGGCCTGGACGCGCGGGACGTGGACGACTTCGCCACCCGGGTGTCCAGCGCGGATCCGAAGCGTGTGCTCACCGCGCTCCAGCGGGTGGTGCCCGCCTCGGAGGACCTCACCCTGGTGCTCATCGGCAAGGCCGCGGACATCCGCGAGGCGGCGCGCAAGTACGGCCCCGTCACCGAGATGCGCCTGAGCGATCCCGTCTTCGCTCCTCTCCGGACGGGCCGCTGAGGCGGGTGGGGCGCGCTACTTCGTCGCGGGCATGGCGCGCCCCAGGCACCGCTGGAATCGCTTGTTCACCGACTGGGCGAACCACGCCGTGGAGCGGTCCCCGCTGAGCTTGGGGCTGCGGATGACCACCGACGGCAGCCGCGCGTACTCCGGGGGCTGGCCCGTCACCTCCTGGTACGCGCGCTTGATGGCGCTCCAGGTGTCCGTCTCCTCGAAGGCGAGCGTCTTCTCCTCGCGCACGTCCTTGCGCACCCGTCGCTCGCTCAGGTCCGGGGCGTAGCGCCGCCGGAAGGTGAGGATCGCCTCCAGGCTGTGGCTGTCCGTGTCCAGGGGCTCGCCCTGTTTGTCGTAGGCGAGCAGATCTCCATCCGCCACCAGCTCGATGCCGGTGAGCCGGCTCACCTGGCTCTGGAGCGCCGCGTTGCGCGAGGCGTAGAAGCCCGCGTTGTAGTCCGCGAAGCGGTACACGGGGTCGGAGTAGTGGGCCTCGTAGCCAAGCAGTCGGGCGGTGCCGTAGTACACCCCGCCCCCACGTGTGTAGAGCTCCTCTCGCACCCGCCGCTGTGCGCGCTCATCGTCTTCTCCCGCCAGCTCCTCGGAGAAGCGCACACTCACCTGCATGGAGCCCGCGGTGGTGATGGGGTTGAGGTCCTCCAGCCGTCCGGACTGGAAGAGGGCGCTGGCCAGCTTCGCCGCGGTGTAGGTGCTGGGAAACTCCGTCTCGTAGTACTCCAACAGCTCCCGGAAGACGCGGTCCAGATCCCTCTCCGTGCGCACCTGCTCCAGGCGTTGCGCGAACGTCCGCTTTTCTCCAGGCGCCTTGCCCCCGAGGAGGGCCGCGATCGCCGGAGGGCCGAAGGGACCCAGCTTGTCCGCATAGGTGTCCAGCCGCTGCTGGACGATGCGTGCCAGGCCCGGCACCGCCGGGTTGGCCTGGAAGCCCGACTCCTGCTCGATGACGGCGAGCACCGAGCACACCGCCTCGAGCGAGGGATGGATGCGGTGGGCCTCCAGGGCCGCCAGGACGTCCTCCGCCCAACCCTCCCGCTCCTTCACGTTCGCGGGTACCAGTCGCACCGCCTCCTCCGCGCTGACGCGGGCGGGAAGGGGCTCGGTCCGCGAGGCCTGGCGATGGGCACATCCGCTCAGGGCGCTCAATACACAGACAAACAGAGCCACCGCATACCAGCGGACACATCCAGACGTGTATGTGATGAAAGACTTCAAAGCCATGACGTCCCCTTGATTCGTGAAGAGTCGCTATGAGAACTAGGTGGCCACTTCATTGAAGGAAGGGGGGGGCCATGACGAATCGAATTCTGAGAAATTTTTGCATGATAGGGCTGGGCATGAGCCTGGCGGCTTGTGGTTCGACGGGGAACGTGAACGAGGAGGCGGTGCGCGCGGGCGACAAGGATGTGGACATCCAGGCCGCGTTGTCTCGCTTCAAGGACGTGCGCGTGGTGGGCAGTGAGGCGGGTGTTCCCTATGCCGTGACCGGACGTCTGGGGAAGCTGTCGTCCGCGGGACGTCTGGACGTGGCGGGCGTGAAGGATGAGCTGCGCGAGGAGATGGCGCGGCTTGCCCCCATCTTTCGCGTGGACGGAGGGGACCTGGTGCTTCAGCGCTCCCGGGTGGACGAGCGGGGTCACCAACACCTGCGCTTCCAGCAGACCCTGAGGGGGCTGCGCGTGGTGGGCGGTGAGCTCGTGGTGCACGTGGATGAGACGGGCAACCTCTACGCTCTCAATGGCACCGTCCGCCCGGGCGAGACCGCGGCGTCCAAGGCGAGCGTGGCGCCCGAGGCCGCGCTCGAGGCGGCCGTGGCGGGCTCGTCCGCGCTCGGTGCCGCGGCCCAGGGCCCGGCGAAGCTGGTCTACGTGCTGCCCGAGCATGCCCAGGAGCCGCGGCTGGCCTATGAGGTCCGCGTGACGGGGGCGCGCGCGGGCATGCCCGCCGATGATCTCGTCTACGTGGACGCGCGGCGCGGCGTCATCCTGCTCGTCAATCCCCGCGTCCATTCGGCCCTCAACCGCAAGGTGCACTCGGCCAACAACGGCACCTCCACGCCGGGCACGCTCAAGCGCTCCGAGGGGCAGGCCGCCGTGGGTGACGCCCATGTCGACACGAACTACGACATGCTGGGCACCACCTACAATTGTTACAAGACGCTCTTCAATCGCGACTCGTACGACAACGCGGGCGCCACGCTGATCAGCACCGTCCATTATGACACCGAGTACGTCAACGCCTACTGGGATGGTACCCAGATGGTGTACGGGGATGGCGATGGCGTGAATTCCATCGAGCTCGGCCTGGATCTGGACGTGACGGTGCACGAGCTCACCCACGCCGTGACGGACTCCGAGTCGGACCTCGTCTACTCGGGGGAGTCGGGCGGCCTCAACGAGTCCATGTCCGATATCTTCTCCGGCGTGTGCGAGAGCTGGTCGCGTGGCTGGTCCGTGGACGCGGACGTCTTCAAGGTGGGCGAGGACATCTGGACGCCGGGCACGGCGGATGACGCCCTGCGCTACATGGACGATCCGTTCCTGGATGGGGACTCGCTCGACTTCTACGGGGACTACTCCCCGGGCGTGGACGTGCACTACAGCTCGGGCATCAGCAACCTGGTGTTCGCGCTGCTGTCCAAGGGAGGCACCCACCCGCGCGGCAAGACGACCCAGAACGTGACGGCGATTGGTCCGGAGAAGGCCGGCCGCATCTTCTACAAGGCCAACACGGATCTCTTCACCTCCAGCACCACCTTCGAGCAGGCCAAGACATACACCGTCCAGGCCGCCGAGGCGCTCTTCGGCGTGGGCTCGGCCGAGGCCGCCGCGGTGAGCGCCGCGTGGCTGGCCGTGGGCGTGCCCCCGCCGCCGCCCGTCACCACCCCGTTGACCAATGGCGTGCCCGTGAGCGGTCTGTCCGGCAGCACGGGCAACAAGAAGTACTACACGCTGGAGGTGCCCGCCGGTCTGCCCAACGTGGTGTTCGACCTGAGCGGCGGCTCGGGCGACGCGGACCTGTATGTGAAACAGGGCTCGGTGCCGACGACGGGCTCGTATGACTGCCGCTCGTTCAAGATTGGCAATACGGAGAACTGCACCTTCTCCAGCCCGGCGGCGGGCACCTGGTATGTCCTGATCTACGCCTACACCTCGTACTCGGGCGCGAGCCTCAAGGCCACGCATGAGGCGGGGGGCCCCGTGTCCGTGAGTGTCAGCGGCTCGCCGAGCCAGGGCCAGCGCATCTTCCATGGCCCGTACAGCGTGGTGGCGGGGACGACCTTCAAGGTGGTGATGTCGGGCACGGGCGACCCCGACCTGTACGTCCGCTTCGGCTCCGAGCCCACCACCACCTCCTACAACTGCCGCCCGTACTACTCCAACGCCTACGAGCGGTGCGAGCTGGTGGTGCCCGCGGGTGAGACCCGCGCGTACATCATGGTGGATGGCTTCACGGCGGCCACCTACAACCTGGCCATCAACTACACCCGGCCGTAGTCGACAAGGCGGGCGGACGTACCGCGGGCGGCTCTCCCACGAGGAGGGCCGCCCGTGGTGTTTTCAGGCATTTCCGAGTGCTCCTGGGGGGGGATTGTGTCGAGAATGCGCTTTTTGATAAATTAAGAATTATTCGCCCACAGTGTAAGTCGGCGACCGAGTTCTCCCGTGAAGGGGTAGTCGAATGCCCTACCTTGTGAGCCCAACGAAGAGGGAACAGCGCCCGGGAGGCTTCACCCTCGTCGAAGTGCTGGTCGTGATGGCCATCATCGGCGTGACGACCGGGCTGGCGCTGGTGGCCTATGAGGCGGTGGGCCGGCGTGGGGCGCTGCAGAGCGCCGCGTTCGAGTTGCAGGGCGTGTTGAGCACGGCGCGCACGCGGGCCTCGTCGGCGGGCCATCCGGTGTGGGTTGTCTTCTATCCGGCGGGGGGGCGCGGCACGCTGAGCACCGGCAAGGGCGCGTTCCTGGTGGTGGAGGATCGCCAGAGCGTCTTCGCGCGCAACCCGCGTGGGCTCTTCGCGCTGCCGTTCACGGTGGACGTCATGGGCAGCACGGGCAGCGTGTCCGCCATCTACTACCTGGATGACCACGGCAAGAAGGTGCGCTTCGGGGCGCTGACGCCCGGGATCACGGATGCGTTCGGCGCGCCCTTCCTGGGGCTCGCGGTGCAGACGTGCAGCTTCTGCGCGGGCACCGACAGTCCGAGCGGCGCCATGGGGTTCTACCCGGATGGGAGCGCGCGCTTCGTGGACGGCACGGGCCGGTGGATCACCACCACCAACCAGTCACTGGCCTTCAGCAGTACGCAGGGCGGGGGCCAGTACCTGTTCGCCATCTCGGGACCCTCTGGGTTCATGGCCACCTTTTCATCGGACAAAACCTAGAACGGAGGAACCACCGTGGACCTCACCTCCCGCCGCCGTGTCCGCAGCCGTCGCTCCACTCCGAGGGGTGTGTCTCTCATCGAGGCGATGATCGCCGCGGTGGTGCTGCTCATCGGGCTGATGGGCGTCTTCCAGGGGCTGCTCGTGGCCAGCCGGCAGAACGCCAACGCCAACCAGGCGACGCGCGCCTCGGGCATCGCCTCGCAGGTGCGCGGGGCGTTGGACACGCTGGGCGGCAACCGGGTGGTGGGCGTGCCGGGCTACACCGGCCTGCTGACCGGCGCGGACTGCAACCCCGGCGCGGAGGTCGCCGCGCTCACCGGCGGCCTGGAGAAGCTGCAGCCCGCCAGCGGCGAGTCCTGGGCCGTCCGCTGCATCTTCGACCTGGACGCCTACGAGCGCGCGGCGGGCGCCCGTCGGTTGCTCCCCAGCTACACGGAGGCGGACTTCGGCCGCTTCCGGCGCGTGCTGGTGATGATCGACAAGCCGGACGAGGCCACGGGCGTGCCCATCCACCAGGTCATCATCGTGGTCTCGTGGATGGAGGTGACCCAGCGCCGGTACGTCCGCCAGTACGTGAGCTTCTACGACTCCGGTCCCTTCGCGAACGAAATCAACGTCGAGATCTGACCGGTCCCCCCATGCCTCCTTCGAATCGCCCCCCGACCCCCGCACCGCGCGGCTTCACGCTCGTCGAGCTCATGGTGGGCGCGGTGATGACGACGATCATCCTCGCGGCCGTGGCCACCGCCCTGATGGGCGTGCAGGGGGCCTTCCAGCGCGAGTCGCGCGTGAAGGTGGCGGTGGAGGGGTTGCGCACGACGACGAGCTTCATCGAGCAGCGGCTGCGCATGGCGGGCTACGGCGTGGATCCGCGCTTCGCCTTCGACTTCAGCGGGGCGGTGATTCCGGACGGCGCCAAGTCCAACTACACCGTGGTGCTCGGTGGCTCCCAGCCCAACTCCATCACGGATGACCTGGCCTTCCGCTACCGGGACGCGGCGTGGATGCGCCGGGGGCACCTCGCGGGCTCCACCGTCGTGCTGGAGGACCCTGGGAGCACGTTCGGCGTGAGCTTCAACAAGGGCCAGCTCCTGCTCGTGTCGTGCGTGGGCAGCCGGGAGTACGTGGTGATGAAGGCCGGCGCGGCGGGGGTGTCGGCGGAGGCGAACGCGTCCGGCGGCTTCATCCTGGATCCGGCCCTCTCGTCCGTCCCCCTCAATACGCCGTGCCTGTCCAGGGCGGGCAACAGCGCGCCCTACCTGATGATGATCCACGTGATGCGCCTGCGCATCGTGGCCCTGGACGGCCGCCCGTTCCTGATGGCGTTCCAGGGCCTGGACGAGCTGGACCTGTCGAGCGCCGTGCCGCTGGCCGCGGACGTGGAGTCCTTCCAGGTGGCCTACGTGATGAACCGGCCGGTGCCGGGCAGCCCCAACGCGGGGGTGATGGCGGTGGACTTCAACTCCCCGGTGACCAACTGGGTGTTGGGGGACACGGGCAGCGCGCTCGCGGACCGCACTCCGGATCCCAACGCCCTGCCGGTCCCCGTCCTCAAGCTGCCCTACGAGGATCCGGCCCGCTACAACCGGCACCCGGCCAACATCCGCGCCGTGCGCCTGAGCATCGGCATCCGCTCGACCACCCCCGAGTCCAATGGGCGCCGCGCCTTCGAGCGCGTGGATCTGGAGGACTCGGGCGAGGCGGGGCCGGCGGATGGCTACTACCGCACCAACATGACCACCACCGTGCGCGTCCCCAACATGCTGTCGCGCTCGACCTTCAATCCTCCGGTGGGTGACGAATCCACCGGTCTCAATGTGTGGGGAGGCTGATCCACCATGTGTCTCGAGAAGAGGGCTCCACGCGGCAACGCCCTCATGCTGACCGTCATCGCCATGGCGGTGCTGCTGTTGCTGGTGGTGGGGGCCATCCAGTTCTCCAACTACAACCGCGAGGCCTCGGCGGAGAAGCTGCGGGGCGACCGCGTGGGCGCCTGCGCGGACGCGGCGCGCCGTCACCTGCTCTCGCGCCTGAAGCTGTTCCGCGCGACCAACGAGCTGCAGATCCTCGACACGAAGCTCATCGATGATCCGGATCCGAGCGCGCGCACGCGCATCATGACCGGCCACTACAACGACACCGCGGCGGACATCGCGCAGGCCACGGTGGTGGGGGTGGATCCGGTGTTCATGGGCGCCTCCGGCCGCCAGGCGCGGGAGATCGCCAACACCGTCCCCGCCTCGGGCGGGTTCATGGGCGGCCAGTACTACCGCGTGGTCGTCAAGTGCAAGGAGACCTCGGGCCGTGAGTCCGAGGTCGAGTTCCTCTTCCGGTACGGTCTGTGAGGAAGGTCACCATGTTCCGCAAGCTGACGCTCAGCCTCGTCGTGCTCCTGGTGGTGTTGCTCAGGGCGGACACGGCGGCCGCCATCGATCAGGCGGCCTGCTGCATGCCGACCACCTCCCGTCTGGACGCGTTGATGAATCCGGTCCGGGGCGGTGACGAGAAGTTCTTCTCGCGTCAGGGCGGGCCTCCCAACATCCTCTTCATCATCGACACCTCCTCGTCGATGCATGACTGGCCGAAGGATTGGCCCTCCGGCCCCCGGGGCTGCTCGGACCCGTTCCTCAATGATCTGGGCTACAACAAGGACGAGACGTACGACCGGATGTGGACGGGCATCAACAGCCAGTCCGACGACTGGTTCGCCAACTCCTCGTACTACGAGGCGCCCAAGAATGGGTACGGCGTCATCTTCGGGGATGCCCCGCAGGACACCGCCACCTGGACGAGCGCGGCCGCCGCGTGCCAGTCCATCCGCTACATCGGCACCACGGACCTGAACACCTGCCAGAGCTGCCTCGAGACGCGGGGCTACTATCTCCACGACAGCAGCACGCGGCGGGTGAAGGGCAACTTCCTCAACTTCTACGCTCCACGTGACTCGGGTGCGGTGAAGGTGCTGACCGACGTCGTCCGGGATTTGCGCGAGGTGCGCTTTGGCGTGATGGGCTTCCAGACGCGCGCGCAGAGGACGTGCTGGGGCCAGAAGGCCGGCACCAACAACCAGTGTCTCTGCATCCAGCAGCCCATGGGCCCCACGTGCGCCAAGTCCTACCCGCTGGACAGCAGCTCGGTGGAGAACAACCGCAACTCGGTGCTCAACAGCCTCACCAACGTCAACGCCAACAACAGCAACGGCCTCGGCTGGGACGCCTGCAACACGCCGCTCGCGGATGCGCTCTACGCGGCGGGCTATCTCTTCGAGTCCAAGACCTCCCCCACGCCCTTCTCCTCCTACCTGGGCAGCCACCCGACGAGCTCCAACTTCAGCGCGACGGATGGCGTCTGCTTCGAGTGTGGCTTCAACGCCGTCATCCTCCTGACGGACGGCGAGCCCTTCGACGAGCAGACGGTGGTCAAGCTCCCCTCCGCCATCACCTCCAATCCGGCGCCGTGTGAGGGGTGCTCGCCCAGCCAGTTGCACAACGTGGCCCGCTTCCTGTGGGGGAAGGATCTGCGCTTCGACATGACGGGCGAGCAGCGCGTGGCCACGTACACCATCGGCTTCTCCGAGGACGTGAAGGACAGCAAGCTCTTGCAGGAGACGGCGCGGCTGGGGGGCGGCAGGTTCTTCTCGGCCCGCAGCACCAGCGAACTCAAGCGCGCGATGCTCACCATCCTGGATGACATCAACGCGCGCAACACCTCCTTCTCCACGGCGGCCGTCAGCACCCTGCAGACGCAGGACGCGGCGCTCACGGCCATCGTCCCGCGCATGATGCCCGCCAAGGACAACACCTGGGCGGGCCGGCTGTACCGCTACGAGCAGTTCAACGAGTTCGTCGAGGACCAGGACAAGAACGGCGACGGCGACCGCACCGACCTCTTCCTCGTCGACAAGGCGGGGAGCATGGTCGCGGAGGACTCCTCGAGCGAGTACCGCAAGCTGCTGTCCACCAACGGCGGGCCCAACGGCACGCCGCTCTTCGGTGGTTCCGCCGAGCCCTACTGGGAGGCGAGTGGCGAGCTCGAGAAGCTCGGGCATGCCCAGCGCAACATCTGGACGGTGACGGACAACGGCCAGTCGGGTGGTGGCGGAACGAAGGACGGGCTGCTGACGCAGCAGGACGGGCTCATCGCCTTCAACCTCGATAACATCTCCCACCTGCGCCAGTACCTGGCCGTGAATGGCGCGCCGCTGTGCCCCAGCGGTCTGGGCACCACCTACAAGGCGGGCACCCTCCTCACCCGGATGCAGATGCCCGCGTACGCGGACCTCGCCCTGAAGGCCGCGCCGCTCATGCTCGCCGCGGGCCTCAAGGGACTGCCCACCAGCCTGTCCACCCAGGACGGGTATGATCTGCTCTGCACGGCGCTGATCATCCAGTACGTGCGCGGCCAGGATCTGTTCGACGAGAACGGCAACGGCAAGCGGGACGACACCCGGCCGTCCGTGCTGGGCGACATCTTCCACTCCTCGCCCCTGGTGGTGGATCCCCCGGCGGACAAGTTCCTGTGCGACCTGGGCGTCTCCACCCAGTGCGTGCGCACCCTCTACGCCACCCAGCAGAAGACCGGCGTGGAGTCCACGCCGATGGATGCGCGGGAGGACCTGCCCACCTCCTGCAACGTCGCCACGCCCCTGCGGCGTGATGCCTATGACGCCTACGCGTTCGTCAACCGCAAGCGCGAGCGGCTCATCCTGGTGGGTGCCAACGACGGCATGCTGCACGCCTTCAGCGATGGGCTGGGCCAGGAGGACGCGTCGACGTGTGACGTGAAGTACCTGAGCAACGCGGCCGGGGGCGGGGTGGAGCGGTGGGCCTTCATCCCGGCGGACATGCTGCCGCGGCTCCAGGAGATGCTCCAGGGCCACGCCTACTTCGTCGACGGCGACGTCATGATCCGCGACATCTGGGCGGACGACAACGGGGATGGCCGCAAGTCGTGGAACGAGTACCACACGGTGGCCGTGGTGGCCGAGGGCCGCGGTGGCACGCACTACTTCGCCCTGGAGGTGTTGTGGGACATGGCGGGCAGCTCGACGGCCACCGCGAAGTCGCGGCCCGGCTTCCGGTGGATGTTCCCGCAGCCGTGCACGGACGAGTCGCTGCGCTTCGGCAAGACGCTCTTCAGTCTCAGCCCCAAGGCGCCCCCCATCGGGCCCGTGTTGATGAGCTCCACCACCGGCCAGAAGCGCCATGGCGACAAGGGGCCAGCGAGCACCGAGCGCTGGGTGGCGATGCTGTCGGGTGGCTGGTCTCCCGGAGGAGAGAAGGGGCGTGGCCTGTACATGGTGGACGTGTGGAACGGCACCGTGAACGGCCGCGACGACAACCTGCTGTGGAAGTGGGAATACTCCGGGTCCGCTTCCGGTGGCACGGATGAGCCCCGCAGGGCCATGACGTACGGCTTCGTGGCGCCAGCGGCCCTGGTGGACTACGGCGCCAACGACAAGCCGCGCTTCGACGGCTTCTTCGACACCGCCGTGGTGGGCGACCTGGGCGGCCAGGTCTGGACGCTGCGCTTCTTCCAACCCGGCGTGATCGATGCCTCCACCCGGCTCGTCGGCAACTGGAGTGGCGCGCGCTCCTTCTCCATGGACCGGGATGGGGTGTCCGCCTCCAACGCGCAGAGCATCCGCAACCGCTCGCCCATCTACTACCTGGCCTCCATGGCGGTGCAGCCGGAGAACCAGGCCCTGCGCGCCTTCGTGGGCTCGGGCAATCGCTACTCGCTGCTGGAGACGGGCGTGGGCACCTGCCGCTTCGACAACCCGCAGGCGTGCTCCAAGCTGGGGTGCGGCCAGACACAGTCCAGCTACAAGCTGACGCGCAATGGCACGGACTTCCAGCGGCTGAGCAACGCGTGGACGGATCGGCTCTACACGCAGGGCACCTATACGCCCTTCTCCCAGGAGGCCGCCTCCAACGTCTGCGGCACGGCGGGCAGCACGAACCTGCTCACGGCCGAGTTCGAGTCCCGTAACGCGAACTCGTGCCCCAGGCCCACCGGTGGAGGGACCAACAGCTACGATTTCGCCCGGACGAGGGTGGAGTGTGGTCAGAACTCGGATGGGGTCTACGACTGCCGCGTGCGTGACCCGGGCAACACGCTGAACATGAACGACCTGGACCTGAGTGCCTCCACCACGCCGAGCACGCTCGGCAAGAACCGCTTCTATGGCCTCTGGGTCTATGGCGGCTCCACGGAGCGCATGTTCGACGAGAGCCTGTCGGCGGCGCCCTCCATGAACAACCTGGCCAAGGACTACGATGGGCGGCGGCTGAGCGATACCGGCGGCATCAACGGGACGGGCGGCCTCGTCGACGTGACGAACCTCCAGTGCGACGCCTCCGGCGCGTGCGCGTGCGCGGCCGGAAAGGTGTGCCCCAGCAAGCTGTTGGCGGGCCCGGAGGACTCCGGCTGGTTCTACGAGTACGAGGGGCTCGAGCACAAAACGGCCGGCGGCGCGGCGGTGCTGGCGAGCTGCACGATGTGGAACTCCATGTACCCGCAGGTGACCACCACCACCAGTGCCTGCTCGGGCTCCACCAACAACCTGGCCCGCCTGCATCAGGCGGACTTCCTCACCGGCGCCCCCAACTGCGCCGCGGGCCTGTTGGGCAAGGACGGCTACGCGCGCTACCAGACGCGCTCCGTGCTGGCGCCTCCGCCCGAGCCGACCACGGCCATCCAGGTGTCGAAGACGGGGCAGGTGAGATACAGCACCCTGTTCGTCGAGCCCGGCAAGCCGCAGGCCACCGAGGCGCAGGTCTCCACCGACACGGACGTGCTGCAGTACATCTACGAGCTGCCCGTGCCTCGTACCCTGCATGCGTGCCGGCACGACCGCGAGAACGGCGGCCAGGACGCGTGCGCGCCCTCCGGGATGTGAGCAGGGACCGGGGTGCGCTTCGGGGCCCGTCCTCGCCACGCGGCGATGGCGGGCCCCGCTGTTTCAGCGGCGCAGCACGATGTCGCGCGCGAGGCTGTCGCCTCCTCCCACGAGATCGAACGACGCGCGCACCGGAGTGCCCTCGGAGATCTCCCGCAGCGGAACCCGGCGGCCCTGGTGCAGACCCCGGCTGCGACGATCGATGCGCAGCTCGTAGACGTTGCCCTCGCCATCGCTCACCTCGATGGTGCGGGCACCCACTCGCTTGACCCGGCCATCCACCGTGCCGCTGGCGATGGTGATGTCCTCGGTGGCCGTGTCCGGAGCGATGTTCGCGTTGGCGGCCCGAGCCGCCTCGGCGCTCTCGCTCAGCCAGATGCGATCCTCGTCATCCATCAGCCCCCGCGTCCCCGGGCGCGCGGGTGCCTCCCGCTCCCCCGTCGTCGCGCTCTCCTGGAGGGCGATCGCGTCCCCTGGTTCTTGAGGCGCCGCCTGGACCGGAGCGGCCTCGGGCTTCGGCTCGACGGCCTTCGCCGGAGCGGCTGGCGCCGTGGTTTCCGTCCGGGTCGCCACCGTCTCGGTCGTCTCCGGGGCTGGCTTTCGCTCGGCCTTGCGGCATCCGGTGGTCCCCAGCACACACCCCAACATCATCAACCCCATGACCCGTCCGACCATCCGACCCCTCCCCCGTCATTCGTTGGTGGAGACAGGGTGGGGACGCGAGGGCGATCTGGCACAGGTCCCTCGCTCGAGTGCCTGCTCGTCCGGCTGCCCAGATGACAGGGGAGTGCCCCGAATGTCACCGGCGCGACAGCGCACGGGCCCTCCTGGGCGGCCCGTGGGGTCGGGACAGGGCTCCATTGCGCGGATTCCCGGGACGGTGGGTGCACGGAAGCCGTGAAGCCCGCACCGGTTCGGCCCTAGAGTGCGCGCCCCTCGGATTTCGTCATCGGAGAAGACGTCCCCATGCGGCAGAAGGTTTTCGCTCTCATTGCTGACACGCTCGCGGCGCTGAAGTCGGCCGGCACGCTCAAGTTGGAGCAGGTGCCGGGCTACACCGTGGAGCCCCCGAAGAACCCTGCCCACGGCGACTGGGCGGTCAACGTGGCGATGCTGCTCACCAAGCCCGAGGGCAAGCCGCCGCGCGACATCGCCAACGCCATCGTGAAGGGCCTGGTGGACAAGGAGGGGATGGTCGCCAAGGTGGAGGTGGCGGGTCCGGGCTTCCTGAACTTCACGCTCAAGGAGCAGGTCATCCAGCAGGTGGCGCGCGAGGTGCTGAGCGCCGGGGAGACGTTCGGGCGGCGGGCGCCGAAGTCCACGGGCAAGCGCATCATGGTGGAGTTCGTGTCGGCCAACCCCACGGGCCCGGTGCACATCGGCCACGCACGCGGGGCATTCATGGGCGACGCGGTGTCCCGGTTGCTGGATGCGGCGGGGCATGACGTGACGCGCGAGTTCTACATCAACGACTACGGCAAGCAGGTGGAGACGCTGGGCCGCACGGTGCACAAGCGCTACCGGCAGCTCTTCGGCGAGCAGGTGGAGCTCATCGAGGGCGAGTACCCGGCCGAGTACGTCATCGACATCGCGAGGACCTGGAAGGAAGAGGTGGGTGACAGGTACCTGCGCGCGCCGGAGTCCGAGTGGTTGCCGCTGGCGACCGAGGTGGCCATCCGCGAGAACATGAAGGCCATCCGGGCCTCGCTGGAGAAGGCGAACATCCGGCACGACGTGTTCTTCAGCGAGGCCTCGCTGCACGCGGCGGGCAAGGTGAAGGCGGTGGCCGAGGAGTATGCGAAGCGCGGCGCGACGTACGAGGCCGCGGAGGCCCGGCGCGACACGGAGAAGGTGCGCAGCGAGGACAGCAAGGCCGCCCAGTACACGGATCGCCAGAAGGGCGGCACGTTCCTGATGACGAGCCAGCACGGGGATGACGAGGACCGCGTCATCCTCCGGCGCGACGGGACGCCCGTGTACCTGACGGCGGACCTCGCCTACCACAAGGAGAAGTACGACCGGGGCTTCGATCGCCTCATCGACGTGCTCGGGGCGGACCACGCGGGGCACACGCCGCGCATCAAGGCGGGGATGAGCCTGCTGGAGCTGGACGTGAAGCGGCTCGACTTCCTGCTGGTGCAACTCGTGCGCATCACGCGTGGCGGCGAGGAGGTCAAGGTCAGCAAGCGCAAGGGCACGGTGTTCGAGCTCGAGGATCTCATCGACGAGGTGGGCCCGGACGTGTGCCGGTTCCTCTTCCTGATGAAGACGGCGAACGCGCGCTTCGACTTCGACCTGGACCTGGTGCAGAAGCAGTCCAAGGACAACCCGGTCTTCTACTTCCAGTACGGCCATGCGCGGTGCGCGAGCATCCTGAAGAAGGCGGCGGAGAAGAGCACCCCGTTCGTCGGGGCGGAGCACCTCACGCCGGCGCAGCTCGCGCGGCTGACCCTGCCCGAGGAACTGGCGATGCTCAAGAAGATGAGCCAGTTGCCCGACGTGGTGGCGAGCGCGGCGGAGCGGCTCGAGCCGCACCACGTGCTCTACTTCTGCCAGGAGCTGATCACCGACTTCCACAGCTACTACACGAAGTACAAGACGGACCCGATCATCAGCGCGGACGCGGAGAAGACGCAGGGCCGTCTGGCACTGGTGGCGGCGCTCAAGCAGACCCTGCGCAGTGCCTTCGCGCTGCTGGGCATCCACGCCCCCGAGTACATGGAGGCTCCCCCCGAGGAGGAGTGAGCGGGGCGGTGGGACACGGGGGCCGTCGCTGGCCCCCGCGGGCCTTCAGTGAGACAGCGCGTCGGCCACGGCCCGGACGTGCGCGCGGACGAGCTCCCGCGCCCGGGTGAGCGCCTCCAACGTGGTGGGGACGTACCCCAGGCACAGCACCACTTCGTCCTCGGGCGCGGTGCGTGCGCCCAGGGCCGCGTAGTCGAGCGTGCGCGAGAGGGGCTCGCCCTCGGTGTCGGGGATGAAGCGGCCGAACACGGCGGCGTGGGTGCCCCGGTCCGGCGCGGATTCCTTGAGCGCGAAGAGCCGGCGTACGGCGTCGAGCGCCTCGGGATGGGTGATGAGCCGCTCGGGGTCCACCGGCCCCGCCAGCTCCCACTCGAGCAACCGCAGACAGCCGCGCACGAACTCCACGTCGGTGAGCACGAGGCCGTAGAGGTACCAGTCCGCGCACGCCACCTGGATGAGCCGGGCCTGGGCGTCGGTGAGCCAGGTGAAGGAGGGGCAGGTGAAGGTCTCGCACAGCTCGGCGTGGTAGACGCCGCAGTCGCGCAGGTCCACGCCCCCCGTCACCTTCGGGTGGCCCAGGCAGCCCACCCGGGTGTGCTCCTCGTCGACGAAGCCCAGCAGCGGACACACGCGCACCGCGGGGAACAGCGGCGAGGCACGGCGCGATTCGAGCAGGGCGAGGGCCTGGGCGCGCCACGCGCCGTGCTTCGGGGGGAGCGCGGCGAAGGCTTCCGTCTGCTCGTTCAGGCGCGCGGTGAGGCTCGCGCGCGAGTGGTCGCGGAAGTTGTAGAGGCCGCAGCAGGCGCCACACGAGGCGCCCCGGCCGGGCTGGCACAGGTGGAAGGAGACGGACATCTCAGAACCAGTCGGGCTGCATCCGCGTGTACGAGTCCTCTCCCGAGCGGCACAGCTCCACCAGTTGCGCCACGCGCGGCAGCTCGGTGTGGATCCAGTACTGCGCCGCGGCGAGCTTCCCCTCGTAGAAGTCCCGGCCGTCCGTGCCCCGGGCGAGCCCCTCGCGTGCCGCGGCCGCCTGCGCGAGCCATCGCCACGCCACCGCGAGCACCGAGAACAGCTCCATGTAGTCGGCGCTGTGGCGCAGCATCCGCTCCACGTCGCCCGTCATGCCCGCCGCTCCCAGCTCCATCGTCAGCGCCACCACGCGCTGGAGCGCCTCGTTGAGCGCCTCGCCCCAGGAGGGCTCCACGCCCGCCCGGCGCGCCCGCTCCACCGTGGCCTCCACCTCCTCGACGAAGGCGCGCATGCCCCCGCCTCCCGCGGCCACCACCTTGCGTCCGAGCAGATCCAATCCCTGGATGCCGGTGGTGCCCTCGTGGATGCTGTTGAGCTTCTGGTCACGCAGCCACGCCTCGGGCAGGTACTCGGTCGAGTAGCCGTAGCCGCCGTGCACCTGGATGGCGAGGGCGTTGGCCTCGAAGCCCTTCTCGGCGGGGAACGTCTTGGCCAGCGGCGTGATCAGGTCCACCAGCAGGCCCGCGCGCTCGCGTGCTTCCGGCGTCGCGCCATGCTCCGCCAGGTCCGCCTGCCACGAGGCCATCGCCAGGAGGGACAGACCTCCCTCCACGATGGCCTTCTGGCGCAGGAGCATGCGCCGCACGTCCGCGTGCTCGATGATGGGACGCTGGGGCCGCGCGGCGTCCTTCTCCCAGGAGAGGCGGCCCTGGGGCCGGTTGCGCGCATAGGCCAGGGCCTCGTGGTAGGCGACCGAGGCGGTGGACACCGCATTGAAGCCCACCATGATGCGCGCCTCGTTCATCATCTGGAACATGTGGGCCAGGCCCTTGCCCGCCTGACCCACGAGCCACCCGCGGCAGTCGCCGCCCTCGCCGTAGTTGAGCGCCAGGCTGGGAATACCCTTCCAGCCAATCTTGTGGATGGCGCCCGTCACCCGCACGTCGTTGTCCACGAGCCGTCCGCCCTCGGGCCGGCGCGCGGGGATGGCGAAGAGCGACAAACCACGCACGCCCGCGGGCGCACCGTCGATGCGCCCCAGCGTCAGGTGCACCACGTTCTCCCCGAAGTCGTGGTCTCCGCCGCTGATGAAGATCTTCGAGCCGGAGATGCGGTAGGTGCCGTCCTCGGCGGGAGTGGCCCGGGTGCGCACGTCCGCGAGGCTGCTGCCGGCGTGGGGCTCGGTGAGCGCCATGGTGCCCGTCCACTGGCCCGCGTACATCTTGGCCATGAACGTGTCCTTGAGCCACTCGCTGCCGAACGCCTCGATGAGGTGCGCCGCGCCGGTGGTGAGCCCGATGAAGGCGTAGGCGCTGAGGTTGCCCGCCATCAGGTAGGCCGAGGCCAGCGAGTACACCGTGAGCGGCAGCCGCTGGCCGCCCACCTCCACCGGGCGCGTGGCCGCGAGCAGGCCCAGGTCAACGAGCTGGGGGTAGAGCGTGCGCATCAACGGGTGCACGTGGACGCGGCCATCGCGGAAGGTGGGCGGCTCCGAGTCCATGAGCCGGTAGGTGGGGGCGAGCACGTCCCGCGCCAGGCGCCGCGTGCTGTCCAGGAAGAGGGTGAAGGTCTCGCGCGAGTGGTCCGCGAAGGCGGGCAGCTTGCAGAGCGACTCCGCGTCCAGCACCTCATAGAGCTGGAAGTCCACGTCACGGTCGGAGAGCAGGGGATTGGAGGCGGGAGCGGTCATGGCTCCTCTCGTTATCCCATGGCTGGGCTCTTGCCAGCAGTCTGTTGAGGCCTTGTGCTCACCAACGGTAGGTGGCGCCCACACCTCCGTGGAGCGGCCGGGGAAGCGCTTCAACCCTGGCTCAGCGAAAATACCAGATCGCGTGATGGGGCATCTCGCGCGAGTTGGAGGGTGGTTCCACCTGGGGGAAAGGCCAGCGTCATGGCGAAGGAGTACTGGAGTCCTGGGGCGGGGGAGGGCGGCGGTACACAGCTCGAGGCGCGGCGGAGGTCGCGTGGCCGACCCTGGTGGGTCTCGGGCGCGCTGGCGCTGGTGAGCCTCGGGCTGCAGGCGGCGTGTGCCTCCGGCCACCCCATGAGGGGGACGCTGGTGGGTACTGAGCGCCATGGGGGGCGCGTACACGAGAACCTGGAGGTCGCTGACATCGGCGCGGAGGGCCGCGAAGGTGCTGGGGTGGAGGTTCGCGCGGCCGAAGGCGAAGGGGGGCTGGTGCGCCCTCGGCGCCTGGCCCGCCGCGCGAGCAAGGTGGACGAGCAGGAGGACCTGGGGAGGAGGGGCGTTGGATGGCCGGATGGGGTGGGGGACGGTCGGCCGTACGAGGTGCCCATGACCCTGGACTACTTCCAGGGCTTCCTCGTGCAGGCTGGGGTGCCCACCACCGCGGTGCCCACGGACGGGCGCACGCTGTCGCCGCGGCAGGCGTTGGCGCTGGTGCCGCACCTGCTCTCCACTCCCGTGACGTTGGGCAACTTCGGTTCGCGACGCATGGCGGCGCACCTGCTCCTGGAGGTGGCCACGGGTGAAGCTCCGGTGTCCCGCGACGAGTTGCACGCGCGCATGCGGCGCTTCTCACGGCTGCTGGTGTTACGCCCGGATGGCTACCTGGTGAAGGCTACCTCGGGGGTGGCGGTGCAGAAGGCCGGTAAGGTGGTGCTGGCCGAGGATGGGACGCTACGAGCCGGACGCTTCGAGGTAGGCCCCTTCTACGCGATCGACGGTGGGCGCCTCTTCCCGGTGGATGAAAAGCTCGAGGTGCCGAAGGGGGCTCGGCCAGCGGGCAGCTACGAGCCGGACGACAACGCCGGGCTCGCGGTGGCCGAGGGCGCGATGCTGGCGGTCGTGGACATGGTCGAGGGCCTCTACCGGCTCGCCTTCCACACGGGCGAGACGCTCGAGGGGCTGACGCAACTTCCAGGCGCGGTGCGCCAGCTCTACGAGAACTCGCCGCGGCTGTGGGAGGAGTTCCGTCACAAGCCCTATGCGGAGAAGGTGCG
Source organism: Cystobacter fuscus (assembly GCF_002305875.1). Taxonomy (NCBI): domain Bacteria; kingdom Pseudomonadati; phylum Myxococcota; class Myxococcia; order Myxococcales; family Archangiaceae; genus Cystobacter; species Cystobacter fuscus. Next base: position 1,292,643 of record NZ_CP022098.1, read on the forward strand.
CACCGTGTCCCGGCTCGCGACGGGCATCGTCCTGACGGTGGGAACCTCGGGGGCGGGGGCAGCGAAGGCCGCCTCGTGGGGCGGGAGGCTCGGGAGCATGACCGTTCCCGTGCTGTCGCTGTCGGGGGACGGTCTTCTGGCGGTGCGCCTGGTGGCGGTATCCGCGAGAGGTGCCGTGGCCGTGGCGGGCAACGCGCTGAGTGCCACCTACGTGCTGCACATGGCCAGCACTACCCAGGGCGCGGGAGGCGGTGGCGGGTGGCCTCCGGTGGGCGGGCCTGGGCAGTGGGTGGAAGACACCTCCAGCATGTCCGAGCAGGCCCGGGACTACCAGGCTCAGGTGACGGGTGCACCCAAGCGGTGGGCCTACAGGGTCTGTCGGGAGGGGGAGTGCGTGAATTACGACGGATACGATCCGAAGACGGGCACTCTCCTCGAGGCCAAGGCGCGCGAGTACGACAAGTGGTTCGACGAGCGCCTCACGCCCAAGTGGGGATTTGAGGGGATGGACGGGATGATCAAGCAAGCCGCACGGCAGCTCCGATTGGCGGGTGGGCTGCCAGTGCGCTGGCATGTCGCGGAGCCGCGAATGGTGGCTATTCTCAGGAAGCACTTCGACCTGAATGACCTTCACGCAGTAGACGTTGTTTACACGCAGCCGGTGCAATGAGGGCCAGCACGCATGAGTGAATCCTATGGAGCTGGAGCCTATTGGGGGCACCGTCCTGAGTCTGCCGAGCAGTGCGCTCAGCAGGCGGCGATGTTCTTCCGGCTCTTGGCTGAGTGCCACCCGAGCTATGCCCGTTGGTATGAGAAGAACAGCACTGGTCGGAAGTTGCCGCAGCTTGGGTTCGAGCTCACGCAGGAGACCTTCGTGAGATTCTTCGGGCGCAGGAAGTACCAGAGCGGCAAGGATGGGTTTCACTTTGGCGCTTGGACGGGCCACGAGGCGCAGGACCAGGGCGGCGCGGTCTCGGTCCACTGTGGGTCGAAGGCCGAGTTTTCGTCCAACGTGGTGCGCGTGCAGTTCCCGCATGAGGAGTTTGGCCACGAGCGCATGCTCACGGCGCCGGTACTCGCGGGCGTCATGCGCGCTATGGCTGTGGCCTGGGAGCCGGACTGGGCTCTCGTGACGGCAGACGGACTGTGGCAGCAGCTCTCTGGCGGCAGTCGGATCGGCTGCTTCATCGGGTGGATGACATACTTCGCGCGCGCGCGGGGAGAGATTCCTGCCCTGCCATCGCCTGTACGGGTGGAGCCGGTAGGCGATAAGGGCACCCTCGTCATCCTCACTCCCGAACGTCTCAACCCGAGCAACCCCGAGCACGTGGCCCTGGCATGGCGCGTCCAGAATCTGCTGGAGGAACGGGGCCTGCTCCGTCTGGTGGTTCAGCCACCGCCCATGCGGAATGCGTGAGTCTGTCTTACCAGCGATGCGCCACGCCCACGCCCCCGTAGAGTGACCGGGGAGGCGTCGGCTCGAAGTAGCGCCCCCGGCTCGCGTTCACCCGCACGTTGTCGATGGCCCGTGCCGACAGCAGGTTCTGCAAGCCCAGGAAGGGACTCAGCTCGAACCCCCCAATGGGGATGCGGTGCGCCAGCCGCGCATTCACCACCCAGGCCATGGGCACCCGCACCGTGTTCGCGTCGTCCGCGTACATCCCCCCGGTGCTGAACATCTCCACCGCCGCCAGCGCGCCGCTCGCATGTTGGTACATCGCCTCCGCGCTCACCTGGTGCGTGGGAATGCCCGGCACGCGCTTGCCTCCCTCCACCGTGGCCCGCAGGGCGTTGTAGGCCGCCCGCAGCCGCAGCCACTCCGTCACCCGCGCCTCCAGCGCCACCTCCGCCCCCACGTGCTGAGAGCGCGCCGTGTTGCGGTAGTACGCCCGTGTCGACTCGTCCTCGTAGCGCACCAGCCCGTCGCGCAGCCACACCGAGTACAGCGCCACGTCGTAGCGCAGCCGGCTCCAGAGCCGTCCCCGCGCCCCCACCTCCACCCCGTTGGAGCGCTGGGGCCTCAACTCCCGCGACAGGCCTCCGCCCGCTCCCGGCGGCAGCGCCAGCTCCGTCGTCGTCGGCGCCTCGAAGGCCTGGGTGAAGCTCGTGAAGACAGACACCTCCTCCCGAGGCGACCAGATGAGTCCCAGCCGCCCCGTGGGCTGCTGGAAGGTCCGCGCTCCCGTCGCGTCCCCGTCCTCCTTCAGGAAGTCCTCCACCGCGTAGCGCGACACGTCGTAGCGCACCCCCGCGACGGCCGTCAGGTGCTCGAGAAGCGCCAGCTCCTCCTGGGCATACACCCCCAGCGCCAGCACGTTCTCGTCCTGGTCGAGCTGCACCGCGCCGCCGGGCCGGCCCTCCACGTTGTCGTGGTTCTTGCGCCGGTCCGCCTGTGATTGCACCTCCGCCCCCAGGGTGAAGCGGCTGCGCAGGCCCCACAGCGGCGCCCGGTTGTCGTAGCGCGCCGACACCCCATCGAACGTCCGGTCGAACGCCACCACTACCCCCGGCAGCGCGTTCTGGAAGCCCCGCAGCGACAGGAAGCCCCGGGCCTCCAGCGCGTGCGCCTCGCCCAGGCGCAGCCGGTACGTCAGCCCCAGCCGCCCCTGGCGCACCGCCTCGCCCGCGCGGGCCGCCAGGTTGAGCGGCGCGGCCTGCCGGGGGTCGGCCTCCAGCTCCTCCTGCGTCAGCGCGCCCGGATCTCCAGCCTCGGGTGCGTCCACCAGCGACAGCACCGCCGTCAGCTCCGAGTTCTCACCCGGCGTCCAGCCCACCTTGCCGTTGAAGAGCACCTGCTCCGTGGCCGATTGCCGCCGCCAGCCCGTCTGCGCGAGCCGCGACGCGCCCACCATCCAGCGCACCGGCCCGCTCGTCCCTCCGCCCTTCACGTTCAACTTCCACAGGCCGTACTCCCCGTTCACCGTGCGCGCCTCCACGTAGGGGCGCTCGGGGCCGTCCTCGGTGGTGAGGCTCACCACGCCGCCCGCCGCGTTGCCGTACAGCGACGAGGCCAGTCCCCGCAGCACCTCGATGCGCGACACCATCGCCATGTCCAGCAGGTCCACGTTCGACTGCCCATCCGGCAGGGTCTCCGGGAATCCATCCACCACCACGGTGACTCCCCGGATGCCGAACGCCGAGCGCGCCCCGAAGCCCCGCAGGGACAGCCGCAAATCCTGCGAGGCGTTGTTGCGGCTCTGGACCACGAGCCCCGGTACTCCCACCAGGGCCTCGTACATGCCCAGGGTGGGGCGGCCCGTCTGGATGTCCTCCTCCTCCACGACACTCACCGCCGCGGGAGTGCGGTTCAGGGGCGTGGGCACCCGGGGCGCCACCACCGTCGTCTCTCCGGGGGCGGGGGGCGTCTCGGGCGCCGGGGAAGGGGATTGTGCGAGGGCCAGAGACAGGAGCGCGCCAGGGAGCAGCCAGGACATCCGGGAACACCTTCGTTCGGAAGCAGGGGGAGTCGCGCCTGTCTGCCCGGCTTCGGGGCGCTCCGCCACAGCGTCTTTTTCGCCGGGTGATAGAAACCGGACGAACGTGTATGGACAACTCTCGTGAGGGGGTGCCGCGACACTGCTAACGTCCTCGCGCCCCAGTCATGAACGCCCCCGAGCAACACGCCCCGGAAGTGCCTTCGTCGTCGAGTCTGGTATCGAGCGCTCCCGAGGGAGAGTCCCTCTTCCGGCAGATGGCCGAGGCCATTCCCCAGCTCGTGTGGACTGCCCGGCCCGACGGCTACCACGACTACTTCAACCAGCGGTGGTACGACTATACCGGGAGGACGCCGGGCGACACGGACGGCGAGGGCTGGCAACTGCCCTTCCATCCCGATGACGGGCCGGAGGCACAGCGGCGCTGGCAACACTCGCTGCGTACCGGCGAGCCCTATGACGTGGAATATCGCTGCCGGCGCCACGATGGCGTGTACCGCTGGTTCATCGGACGGGCCCAGCCGATGCGCGACGCCGAGGGCCGCATCGTCAAGTGGTTCGGTACCTGCACCGACATCGATGACCAGAAGCGGGCCGTGGACGCGCTGCAGGTGCTCGCCGAGACGAGCTCTCTCCTGGCGTCCCCGTTGGATTACGAGGCCACGCTCGATGCGCTCACCCGGCTCGCGGTGCCCCGGTTGGCGGACTGGTGCACCCTGCGCATGGTGGGCGAGCACGGCATGGTGCAGTTGTTCGGGGTCGCGCACGTGGCCGCGGCGAAGGTGGCGCTCGCCTGGGAGCTCAACCGGCGCTACCCCCCGGATCCCAAGGCCCCCTCGGGGGTCTACGAGGTCATCCGCACCGGGCGCTCGGATTGGTTGCCCACCATCTCCGAGGAGGCGCTGGCGAAGCTCACCCGGGACGCGGAGCACCTGCGCATCGTGCGCGAGCTGGGCCTGTGCTCGTCCGTGACGGTGCCGCTCAAGGCCCGCGGCCGCGTCCTGGGCGCCCTCCAGCTCATCTCCGCCGAGTCCCACCGGACCTTCTCCGCCGCGGACGTCGCGCTCTTCGAGCAGATCGCCGAGCGCGCCGCCCTGGCCGTGGACAACGCGCGCCTCTACCGCGAGGCCCAGGTCGCCCTGCGGCGCAAGGAGGAGGAGCAGCGCGTCGCCGAGACGCTCCACCGCATGGGTCTGTCGCTCGCCTCGGAGCTGGATCCCATCCGGCTCATCAAGAGCGTCACCGACGCGGGGGTGTCCGTCACGGGCGCGTCCTTCGGGGCCTTCCTCGAGAAGCGCGTGGAGGAGCACGGCGAGCCCTCGCGGCTGTCCACGCTGCCCCTGCCGCGGAGCACCCCGCTCTTCGCGCCCACCTTCCGCGGCGATCCCCCGCTGCTGCTCGACGACGTGACGCGGCATCCGGAATACGGCAAGAGCACCCCCTTCCAGAGCCTGTCCGCCAGGCACCTGCCGGTGCGCAGCTACCTCGGGGTGCCCGTGAAGGGCCGCTCGGGGGAGGTGCTGGGCGGGTTGTTCTTCGTCCATCCCGAGCCGGGGCGCTTCACCCGGGTGCATGCCCAGCTCGCCGAGGGCATCGCGGCGCAGGCCTCCGTGGCGCTGGACAACGCGCGCCTGTACACCAGCGCGCGCCAGTCCGAGGAGCGCTTCCGCTCGCTCATCAACGCCACCGCCCAGGCCGTGTGGGTGACGCGTCCGGATGGGCTGGCCCTCGAGGACTCGCCCTCGTGGCGCGAGTTCACCGGGCAGACGTACGAGGAGTACCGGGGCTTTGGCTGGCTGGGCGCCGTGCACCCCGATGACCAGGAGCGGGTGCGGCGGGGCTGGGAGGCGGGGCGGGCGCTCAAGCGGCCCTACGAGGTGGAGATGCGCGTGCGCCGCAAGGACGGCAGCTATGCGACCATCTTGTCGCGTGCCGTGCCCCTGTACTCGGCTCCGGGCGAGGTGCGCGAGTGGGTGGGCACGAGCCTGGACGTCACCGCCCAGCGCCTCGCGGAGGAGTCCTCGCGCCGGCTGGAGAGCGAGCAGCGCACCCGTCAGCTCGAGTCGCTGGGCGCTCGGGTGAGCGAGGTTCTCTCCCAGGAGGTGTCGCCCGAGCGGATGATGCAGGAGTGCGTCGAGGTGATGACGCGCTGTCTGCCCTTGTTCCCTCTCTCGCAGCTGTGGGCGTGGGACCGGGAGGCGAAGCTCTTGCGGCTCAAGGGGCACGCGGGGCCAGCCGTCCCGCCCTCCATCCAGACGGATCGGCTGGAGCTGGGCCAGGGCATCGCGGGGCGGGTGGGCCAGAGCCGCCAACTGCTGTACTCCAACGACGCGTTGCGCCACCCGGGCGTGGCGCGTGCCCGCGACTGGTTGGAGACGCAGGGGCTCATGTCCTTCGTGGGCATTCCCCTGCAACTGCGCGGGCAGCTCCTGGGCGTGTTCACCCTCTTCGGGATGCAGCCGCTGGAGGAGGAGACGCTCATCACCCTGTCCACGGTGGCGGAGGCGCTGTCCCAGGGGCTCGAGCGCCGCCGCGCCGAGCTGGCCCTGCAGTCCCATGCCACGGAGCTGGCTCGCTCCAACGAGGAGCTGCAGCAGTTCGCCTACGTGGCCTCGCACGACCTGCAGGAGCCCCTGCGCATGGTGGCCAGCTTCACGCAGCTGCTGGCGCGGCGCTACAAGGGGAAGCTGGACTCGGACGCGGACGAGTTCATCGCCTTCGCGGTGGATGGCGTCACCCGCATGCAGCGGCTCATCCAGGATCTGCTCACCTACTCGCGCGTGGGCACCAAGGGCCACGAGTTCAAGCCCGTGGAGGCGGGCCACGCGCTGGACAAGGCGCTCTCCAACCTCAAGACGCTGGTGGACGAGGCGGGCGCCAGCCTCACCCAGGGTCCGCTGCCGCAGGTGATGGCGGACGAGAGCCAGCTCACCCAGCTCTTCCAGAATCTGCTGGGCAACGCGCTGAAGTTCCGGGGCCCGAAGCCCACGCGCATCCGGGTGGACGCCGAGCGCCAGGGCGACTCGTGGCGCTTCACCGTGGCGGACAACGGCATCGGCATCGAGCCGCAGTACTTCGAGCGCATCTTCATCATCTTCCAGCGCCTGCACAACAAGGAGGACTACCCCGGCACGGGCATCGGGCTCGCCATCTGCAAGAAGATCGTCGAGCGCCACGGTGGCCGCATCGGGGTGGAGTCCCACCCCGGCCAGGGCACGGTGTTCTGGTTCACCCTGCCCGCGCTTCCCTCCCTCCCCGTGAACAAGGGGCCGACCGCATGAACGGCGACAGTCTTGGACGTCCCATCGAGATCCTCCTCGTGGAGGACAACCCCGGCGACGTGCGCCTGACGATCGAGGCGCTCAAGGAGGGCAAGGTGAGCAACCGTCTCTCCGTCGCGCGCGATGGGGTGGAGGCGCTCGCCTTCCTGCGCCGCGAGGGGCCGCACGCCAGCGCCCCGCGGCCGGACCTCATCTTGTTGGATCTGAACCTGCCGCGCCGGGACGGACGCGAGGTGCTGGCGGAGATCAAGGCGGATGCCCGGTTGCGCCGCATCCCCGTGGTGGTGCTCACCACGAGCAAGGCGGAGGAGGACATCCTGCGCACCTACGATCTGCACGCCAACTGCTACATCAACAAGCCGGTGGACCTGGACCAGTTCATCTCCGTGGTGCGCTCCATCGATGACTTCTGGCTCTCCGTGGTGCGGTTGCCCGGAGGAGATTGAGGCCCGCCATGAGCATGGACGAAGGGCGCGTGCTGCGGCTGCTCCTGGTGGAGGACAACCCGGGAGATGCCCGGCTGTTCAAGGAGGAACTCAAGCGGGTGACGTCCGTGCGGTTCGACGTGCGCCACGTCATGCGCCTGGCGGAGGCCGAGGCCCTGGTGGGCGAGCCCGGCCTGGACGCGGTGCTGTTGGACCTGTCACTGCCGGATGGGCACGGCCTGGCCAACATCGAGCGCATGGTGCGGGCGGCGCCCACGCTGCCCCTGGTGGTGCTCACCGGCACGGACGACGACGAGCTCGCCATGCGCGCGGTGCACGCGGGCGCGCAGGACTACCTCGTGAAGGGACAGGTGACGGGGCCGCTGCTCGTGCGCGCGCTGCGCTACGCCATCGAGCGCAAGCGCGTGGAGGAGGGGCTCAAGCGCGAGGAAGCCGCGCGCCAGACGGCGCTCTTCCGCGAGCAGTTCCTCGGCATCCTCGGGCACGACCTGCGCAATCCCTTGCAGGCCATCACCGGCAACGCCGCGCTGCTCCTGCGCTACGGCGGCCTGTCCGAGCCCCAGCGCAAGGCCGTCCACCGCATCTCCAACTCCGCGGAGCGCATGGCGCGGATGATTGGCGACCTGCTCGACTTCACGCGCACGCGCCTGGGCGGGGGCTACACGCTGCAGCGCACGGAGATGAACGTGCACGACGTGCTGCGGCAGGTGGTGGAGGAGCTGGAGGTGGCGCATCCGGGGCGCAAGTTCGAGCTGAACGTGTCCGGCACCGGCTGGGGCACGTGGGACATGGGCCGCATCGCCCAGGCGGCCTCCAACCTGGTGGGCAACGCGGTGCAGTACTCCCCCGAGGACAGCGTGGTGCGGGTGAGCGCGTGCGACGAGGGTCCGGGCGTGCGGGTGGAGGTGCGCAATGGCGGTCCGCCCATCCCCGCCGAGCGGATGCCGCACATCTTCGATCCCTTCGTGCGCGGCGCCGAGGTGTCCCGGGCCCGCACGGGACTGGGGCTCGGGCTCTACATCACCCATGAGATCGTGAAGGCACATGGGGGCACCCTGCAGGTGCGCTCCACGGAGGCCGAGGGCACGTGCTTCTGGATGAACCTGCCGCGGCAGCTGCCCTCCGCTCCGGCCTCGCTCGGCTCCTCGCCCGAGGGGCTGGCGGGCATCTGAGTCGTGGAATGCGTGAAGGCCGTGGGGCTGCCCCGGTGGGTCGGGGGACCTACCTTGTTCCGAAAGGAGGTCGCTCCATGGGATTCCTCATCGGATTCGGTCTGTTCTTCCTCGTCATCCTGTTCACCATCGTCTTCGGAGGCGTGAGCAAGTTGGGAGACCGGCGCGTGGCGTTGGAGGGGCGTCCCACGCGGGATCAGCGCCTGCCCACGCAGCAGGGCGCCTCGGTGGTGCCCTAGCCCGGATTGAGCACGGGAAGCGGGAACACGGCGTGGGGACCAACCGAAAACTGGCGTGAGCATCACCTCCCCCTTCCGTGCGGGGGGCGATCTCTGCCCTCAAGGCCCCGAGTTCGGGCTGGGTGGGGTGGGCTCGTCCTTGGCAGGCGCGAGAATAGGTCCGGTGGTCAGTAGCAGCCCGGCAACCGAGCGCCCGCTACGGGGTCCCCCGCTTCTATTCTCCCGGTCCCTCTTTCTTCTCCAGCCTCCTGGCAATGGAGAAGGGATAGATGGCGCGGTGATTGATGTTTCGATAGTACACCGCCAGATAGCGCTCCCCACCAATCTGAATGACGGTTTGAACTGGCGGCTCGGCCTGACTGTCAAACCAAGTGTCTGCCTCCTCCCGGGTGTTGAATATGGCCGCCGCTGGCGGGAGGCCATCCCGCATCATCTCCTCTATATGGAGTTCAAGAGCCGGATGTGGCACCAGCGAACTGCGCTTGCCGTCACGAGATGTCATGATGACGTGGTATTCGTCGGCGATCAGCACGTAGGCCAGATCGGATGGCTTGGGTTCTATTCCAAGCCAGGAATAAGCCTCGTCGCGCGTGTTGAAGGTGGCGATCACCCGGTCAGGGGCCTTGGACTCAACATCCTTACGGTAGCTCTCGAACTCATGGGACTGACCATTCCGCCAGACGAACCAGAGCGCGTCGATGGCAAGGAGAAACAGCTCTTTCTCCTTGAGGGACTGAGCATGCTCTCGGCTCTTCCCGAGAAGCTCCTGCGCCTCGATGATTTGGTCGAAAATCGTCACGGCGCCACCGTCGCGATGTAGGGCTCGCAGACAACTTCCGATGAAGCCAAAGCTGCCGCTGGAACCAGGGCAATGAGCGCCCCGGGAGGGAAGACCACAACGAAGACAACTCCTGCGACAACGACAAGACTCCCCATCAAGGCCTCATTGCGATTGCGCTTCAGCCAATCAATTGCTCGGGCCGTGGCTGAGAACTCCTGGGGACGACGCTCCTGCAACTCCTCGCAGTCGAGATAGGGCTGCATGCACGATTTCGTGCAGTGCGCCCTCTTGGCTCCAATCGAGGCCTCGATGTGTGAGTAGTCCTCGGAAAGGGGGCGTTTCACACACGTGTTGATGCACTCGTTGAACTCTCCATGACAATCTCGCTGGCGAGCAGCCGCAAGCACGATGCGTCCGTATGTTCTCTCGGCGCGGGGCTGGAGCCTGAATTGCGAAAGGTCAAACTCCTCCACGGGGCGCCATCTGTGCGTGACGTGACCGCTGGGGGATTCTTGGATGACGAGCACGTACCGGCCGAGCTCTTCGACGGCGGGAGAAAAGGTGCCACCGCTCATCCCCGCGGACTCACGGGTGCTCGCGTCGTCGGTCGGAGCCAGGGTAGCCGGTCCCGATGCACAGCCCGACACGATGATCCCCAAGAGGACCAATGCCCTTGAGACCAAGGTGTCATTCGCGTCTTTCATGCGACCAAAGTATAGTGCGGTGATGTAGGCATCACAAGCCACGAATATACGCTACCGCGCCGTGGTCATCTTCCGTTCTCGGGTGCGGTAGGGACGGCCCATCGCCGTTTTTTGGCTGAAGCCCCTCCCCCGCACAGAACCCAGTTGAGTCGCGTCTTGTCGGAGTGCGGTTCCAGCGTGAACTTGCGTAACCGCTCCCGTGGAACCTCGAGGAGTTGTCTCCCGGCTCCCTCGTGTTCGAAGCCCCTCACTGTTGAATTGGCGTTGGAAATAGATGAAGTCGCCAGGTTTTATAATTGGCCTCGAGGAGAATGCTGAATGGAGGTGGCTGACGTGTTCTTTTCCAGCGCCGCCGCCGCGGAAGTTGGCATCTTGACCCTGCTGTCCACGTGACCGGGGCGAGCCCGATCCGGGCTAGAGCCCCTCGGGAGTAGAACCAGGGGGCTTGGGATTGTAGTAGCGCCGCAGCCACCGCGACAGCCCGTCCAGGCCCGGAAACAACACCCGCTCGGTGATGTTGGTCTGGTCGAGCTTGTCGCGCACCTCGTGCTTGAGTTGCGCGGGGACGATGATGCGGCGCACCCCCCGCTCCTGATGCTCCAGGAACGTGTCCAGCCGGCTCGAGGGCGCGTTCATCACCGAGAAGAGGGCGAACTGGTTGATGATGCGCTCGTCGAGCGAGGGGGGCTCGAAGAAGAGCACGAAGGAGCGGCGGGTGAGTTGATCGAAGGACTTGAGCCTCGGGGCCACCTCCTCGAGCATCTCCGCGCTGAAGACATCCGCGCCTTCCTGCCGCAGCTGCTCCTTGAGAGGCCGCGGCAGCAGCCGGTTCGTCTCGCGGTAGTCCACGCTCCACACCACGCCGTCCGTGCCGTACAGCTCCAGGTTCTCCGACAGGAAGTGCAGCGCCACGTAGGGGCTGAATGTCCAGTCCAGCAGCCGCGTGGGCAGTCCATGGTGCTGGGCGAGCGCCAACCAATCCCAGACACTGCCGCAGGGGTAGGCGGTGCCGCGCGCGTACTTGCGGAAGGCGCGCAGCATGACGTGCTCCTGGCGCGAGTAATCCCCACCCCGTCGGTTGAGCCCCGTGGCCAGGTCCATGCTGGAGTCCGGCATGCCACGAAAGGCGAGCGTGGGGCGGAAGCGATGAAGTGCTTCGTTCCACGAGCCCTCGAAGAGCAGCTCCTGCAACTCCACCCAGCTCTTCACCCGATGTTCGAGCACGTGAGTCCCCGCCGGTTGTCTTTGTCCTACCACGCTCCTCAGTGAGCGGAAGCTTCCGTGAGCTTGAGCTGCTCCAGCGCCCGGCGCGCCAACCGTCGCCAGCGCACCGCCGTCATCCCCGGTGTGGGCACTTCATACAGCAGCCTCCCCGCGCGCGGCGGTCGGGTGAAGTCGTAGCGGGGCGCGAGCCGGTAGTGCTCCGGCGCGCTCGGCGCGGAGCCCGAATCCCACCCGGGCGAGGCATGGCAGGCGAGCATCCGCTGCTTGAGGGCGCGATCCCCCGCGGACAGGGCCACGCTGGCCACGGGCTGGTCGTCCAGCGTGGACTGGAAGCCGAAGGGGTGGAGCCCCAGGTGTCCGCAGGCGGGGACGGCCATCTCCAGGAGCGAGGGCGGTGTGCGCCCGCCCCGCACGAGCAGGGCCACGGCCGCATGCGAGATGAAGGCGGCGGCGTCATGGTCGGGGTGTCCTCCCTCGTAGGGGTGGACGACGAGGAGGGTCGGGCGGAGGGCCTTGAGCAGGGCCACCAGGCATTCGGTGAGGGGGACGAGCTCCTCGCTCGCCGTGCGCTCCATTGTTCCCAGGGACAACAGCCGCTCCGGGCCCAGTCCGGCGAGCGACAGGGCCTCGAAGGAGGCTTGCTCGGAGAGACGGGCGTGGGCCTCTGGCGTGTCCGGGGCCGCGAACGTGTCGTCCCCAGAGGCTCGCTCCGTGACGTGGACGACGTGTGCGTGGGAGCTGCGGCGCAACAGCCAGGATGCCCCGCGCACCGCGTCGCCCGGATGAGCCGTCACGAAGAGCGCGGAGCCACGCAGGGCCTGGGCGGGCAGCAGCGGTCCGAGTACTCCGGCCACACCGTCCTCGCCTTCCCGCGGCTCCTGTTGCTGGGATTCATCGGGAGGCCACATGGCGGGACCTCCTTCCGTTTGGTTGTCTCACCCTCACCATCGCCCTCCCCCGAGCCTGCCTGGCTTCCCCCTCGAAGGTCTGGAAAGTTGCAGTCGTGCTCCCGGAAAAAACCAGGGCCTCCAGTACGAGACCGGAAAAGCGGAGGGGCTGGAGAAGACGGCGCGTGCGCCAGTACACGGAGGCGGACGCGGGCCCGTGTGCTGGAGCACATCCCGGGGCCGGGCCCCGGAGGAAACGGAGCTACGGCCGGCCGTTGTCGGCCGGTTGGTCGAAGGCGTGGCTCGCCGCGTGGGGAGCCTCGTCCCGGTGGAACAGGGCGCACTTCTGGCAGGTGAAGCCCTCCCAGTCCTCACGCACGGCGGCGTCGATGCACCGGGCGTAGAGGCGGCAGTGCACGTTGCGGTAGTCCTCGATGCGGTACTGCTCCGCCCAGACGGGCAAGCGGAGCTCGGTGGGATTGGGCTTGGGTGGCAAGCAGGCCATATGGCGAAAACTCCTGATGTTGGATGGGTCCCCCCTCTGCACAAGGTCCTACCCTCCGGTACATCTCCTCATTCCCGACAGAGGGACTCGGGACGGCGCCTGTCTCGAGATGAGACTCGAGGCGCGAGGGGCCGCCCGGGGAGCAGGCGGGCCGAGACTCCGTGCTTCATCCAGAGCGGGCTTTCCCCGAAGATGCGCCCGTGCGTTCCCTGTCTACCCGCTCGTCGTGTCCCCCCACCCGTCGGCTGGGGCTGCTCGCCCTGTCGCTGTTCGCCCTGCTCGCCGCGGCGGGATGTTCGACCTTCGCCCGCGCCGTGAAGGAGGGCGACACGCTCACCACCCAGCGCCAATGGAGCCAGGCGGAGGCCGCCTACCAGCGGGCGCTCGCCGCGGAGCCTGGCAACTCGGAGGCGAAGGTGAAGCTGCGCGACATGCGCCGGCTGTGGAGCGCCGAGGTGTTGCAGGCCGCCCGGGCCAGACAGGCCGAGGGGGACCTGGCCGCGGCCACGCCGCTGCTGGTGCGCGCGCTCGAGCTGGACGAGGGCAACGCCGAGGTGGGCGCGCTGCTCGCCCAGACGCTGGATGCGCGCGTGGAGGGCGCCCAGAAGGCGCTCCAGGCCGAGAAGCTGCAGGAGGCCCGGACGGAGTTCGACGCGGTGCTGGCGGTGGATGGCGAGCACGCGGCGGCGCGCAAGGGCGTGACGGCGGTGCGCACGGCGTGGGCGCGCCGGTGGTTCTCCACGGCGAAGCGGCTGGAGGACGAGGGCAAGCTGGGCAACGCGCTCCTGGCGTACGTGCGCGCGGACCAGGAGCTCGCGGGGGCCACGCAGGCGCGCGAGCGCGCCGAGGCGGTGCGTCGCCTGCTCCAGGACGAGGTGGCCTTCATGGTGGTGACCGCGCCGGCCGAGGACAAGGCCAGCTCGCCGGACGTGGCGCAGCGGCTGTCGCCCGGACGGCTCGCGGCGATGCTGCCGCAGGAGGTGCCCATCCGCGTCATCACCACCGAGGCGCCCAGGACTCACGAGGGCGTGCGCCTGGGGATGGCGCTGGAGCGGGTGTTGCCGGTGAAGTCGGTGGAGCAGGGCCAGCGCTCGACGCGCTACCTGCTCACGAACAAGGCCGTGCCCAATCCGCGCCGCTTCGAGCTGGAGACGGCCCTGCTCGCCGAGGAGCGCAAGCTGGAGGAGGTGGAGCGCAAGATGGGAGGCGTGCTGCGCGAGTACCTGCGCCGGCAGGACGAGCTGGTGCAGGCGCGCGAGGTGGCCGGGCGCTGCCGTGACCGCGAGCGCAAGGCGTGCAGCAAGGCCCTGGCCGAGTGCACCGAGGCCATCACCCGCGTGAAGCCCGGGCACGTGCCCCGCGAGTGTGACCCCTCGCTGTGCAATCCGCAGTGTGAGCAGGAGGAGCGCGCCTACGCCCAGCGCGCCGCGACGGCCGGGGAGCTGGAGCAGCGGCTGGAGGGCGCGCAGGAGAGCGCCGAGGCACAGCGGCGCGAGGTGCAGCGCGGCCGGGACGCCTGGTACCGCGAGCCGCTCACGGTGGAGGAGCCCGTCTACGCGGACTACCCCTATGACGTGGAGCTGCACAAGCTGACCCTCACGGCGACCGTCACCGAGCGCCTGGTGGACCTGGCCAAGGACGCCGCGGGCGCCTCGCCGCACACCGAGGACTACGCGGCGCTGCACGAGGACTCGTCCAACAAGGCCTATGACAAGGTGGGCGTGCTGGCGGACCCCGTGCAGCTGCGCAGCGAGGCGGAGCTGCGCGTGGAGGCGGGGGACAAGGCGATCACGGCCATCGCCGCGCGGGTGAAGGAGCGCTTCGACGCCTACCGCCAGCGCCGCGTGGAGGACGCGCGCCGGGGCCTGGTGCGTCCCAGCTCCGAGGACGTGGTGGAGACGGCGGTGCGGGCGCTGCTGCTCACCGCCGACGAGCCCCCCCAGGACATCCTCCAGACGATCGCCAAGGCCCGGGGCCTCGAGCACCCCGAGGCCCTGCTCGGGCGCTAGTGGCGCGCGGCGTCAGGCCACGAAGGCCGACACGGGCGTGCCCAGCGAGGCCTCGGCCGACTCCAGGCAGTCCTCGATGAAGCGCAGCTGGAGCTCGAGCGCCTCGGCGCTCAGCTCCGCGAACGCGCGGGCGCTCTCCGGCATCGCGCGCACCAGGTCCTCCATCAGCCGCGCCTGGTTCATCGCGCGTGGCGCATCCGGCTGGGACTGGGCCTTGAGCGCGCACAGCCCCTCGAGTGCCTCGCGGCCGAGCACCCGCGTCACGTTGGCCAGCAGGTGGGGCCCCATCATCTGCGTGAGCTGGATGCTCTCGAACTCGATGGCGATCTGCGCCGCCGGGAACTCACCGGTGAGCGTCTCCTCGACGAGCCGGCGGTAGGAGCGCATCGCGTCGGTGGGGTATTGCGAGAGCAGCCGCTCGGTGTGGAGCACCGGGCGGAAGCGCTGGTTCCATCGGCGCACGAGCACCTGCACGTCCTCGGTCATCGTCTGGGCGGGGCCCGACGCCTGTCGGGCGTGCGCGAGCAGGCTCTTGCCCAGCGCGTCCAGGCTCAACAGGAGGCTGCGGTGGCCGGCTCGGCGGTTCCATCCCTCCAGGGGCTCGGCCAGGTAGACGCCGAGGGCGTGGTACTGGAGGAGGAAGCGCTCGAGCAGCTCCGGGGAGATGGCGGGATCCACCACCCTGCGCATCACCGGATCCGTGGCGACACGGGCGCGCGCGGCCAGGACGTAGGGCTCGTACAGTTCTTTGACCAGACTCATGTCGGCTCCTTCGCAGTGTGCAATCGGGGTATGGGATTCAGGCCTTGGGAGCCGGGGAGGAGAGACAGCCCACCGTTGCCTCGCTCACGTGTTCCAGGAACTCGGGCAGCAGGTGCGCGGAGAGCAGCCACAGACAGGGGCTGGCGCCGGGCCCCTCGCGCAACCGGGCGGCCGCGAGCGGGCCGTCGTCGTCCTCCTCGGACACGAGGACGAAGGAGGGCTGGTTTCGGGCGGCGTACCAGGCGCGCGCCGCGTCCAGCAGCGCGACGTAGGTGTCCTGCCCTCCGGGCGCGAGCGGGAACAGCCGCGCCGTGTCCAGCATGCGCAGCAGGTTCATGCCCTCCGGTCCCCGCTCGAGCACGATGGCGGCCACCGTCATGCCCTCGCGGCGCGCCACCAGCACCTGCCGCTCGCGCTCCAGGCCCGCCGCGTGCCAGGCCTGGGTGGCGTCCGTCAGCGCCAACCGCTCGCGCGAGAGATCCATCGCCTCCACGTAGCAGGCGGGCCGGGTGCGGGCGATCTCACTCGCCAGGAACGCCGTCTCCTCGGCGGTGGCCGGGCCGATGTCGACGCCGTCCGAGGGCTGTCCACTCGGCTCGTCGCACCGCGCGCGCCACAGGTGCACGGGCAGCACCAGGGCCTCTCCCGTGTCGGCGTGCCGGCGCGCGTAGGACAGGTAGACGCGCTCGAAGAAGGGCACGCTCGAGTCGACGTAGCCGAGCAGCCAGCGGAAGTCGGGAGCGTTCTGCGCGTGCTCCATCGCGCGCAGGTGCAGCTCGCGGAGGATCCGCCCCGGGGCCACCTCGGGGACGGGGGCACCCGGGCGCTTGGCGAGCTGGTGCACGAGCCAGCCATGACGCCAGGCGCGCACCGAGGACAGCGTGGCCTCCACGCCCCGCTCGGACGGCCACACCGCCTGGCTGAAGAGCTGGGGCTCGCGCGCCGCGCGCAGGCTCGTGTCGACGAAGCTGGCGCGCTGCTGCTCGAAGTCCTCGGGCGTGTCGCCCGCGAGCTGGGGGTAGCCCACGTCGGCGAGCAGTTGCCACAGCGGCTCGAGCCACTCCTCGCCCGAGCGTGTGTCGGGACTGAGCGCCTGGGAGACGAGCTGCATCCAGCGCGCCTCGTCCTCGGGCGTCTGGGGCGTCACCTGGAGGCCGATCACCCGCTGTCCGTCCGGACGCGGCTTGCCCACGTAGCGCACCTCTCCGCGCATCGAGAGGGGCTCGCCGTACTCGGGGATGAGCTCGAGCGGCTGGAGGAGCAGACCCGGGAAGACGAGATCGTCCGCGGAGCCCAACACGGACAGGCCGGTGAAGGACACGTCCTGGAGTTCACGCTCGCGTGGGCCCAGCTCGTTCCACAGGGGATGGTGGAAGCGGGCCAGCAGGCCGGCGGGGGCGGGGACGCGCCGACGCGCGCGGTGGCGCACCCGCCACAACTGCCGGGGAATGGGCGTCACCAACCGATCGCCGCGCACCTCGAGCTCCGGCACGCGCATGCGGAAGGCGGAGTTGTAGCCCACCACCTCGATGTCATGGGGTGCCTGCCCCCACCGGGCCGACGGTTCCTCCATGCGCCAGTGCAGCCGCGAGGCCGCGACGTCGAAGTACTCGAGGGACACGCGCAGCGTCCGGCCCGGCTGGCGCAGCAGCCCCTGGTGTTGCATGACACACACGGACTTGAGGATGGAGCGGATGCGCTCGGAATCGACGATCGCCTCCTCGATGGGCCGCGGCGACACGGCGGGCAGGGCGCGTCCCTCGCGCGCCGCCGAGTCCAGCGCGGAGAGGATCTGCCGGCCCTGCTCCAGCGTCACGTCGACGAACTGGATGCCGAAGGGCGCGTCGGCGCGGCGCGGATCGCTCCAGAAGAGCTCCCCGCGCAGCGGTCCGATGGTGCGGCCGTTGTCGTCCAGGAGCAGCTGCACGGGGCGCTCGCGGGGGGGCAGCTCCGTGCCCGGCTCCGGCAGGGCCCACACCACGGTGGGGCTCAGCCGAGTCACCCGGCTGCTGCTGATGCCGGGCTGCGAGAGGATGAGGTTGATGCCCTGCTCGGGCTCGTGCGCGTGCAGCGAATAGCCCGAGTAGGTGCCGGCGGTGAGGGCCAGTCCCGTTGCAGTCTCCAGATGTTCTCGCATGGCGCTTTCTCCCGCATGGGGGATGGCGCGGGGTTGCTCGCGCCTGGCCGTCAGGGGGAGGGGGGTCCCGGGCGGCTCTCAATCCCTTGCACGAAAAGAGAGCGCTCGATGCCCCCTTTCGTCAAGGCGGGCCTCGCCATTCATTACTCACCGCGCGCGGGCATCGCGATGCGGATGGAAAAGTCCGCTCCGCCCGGCCAGGACTCCAGAAGCCCGCTGTCTCTCCGAGAGAACGGACCCTGCCTGGAGACGGGTAAACAAAGACTTGAGGGGCGCGCGGCGAAGGTTGTCAGGAGTTTGCTGGACTGACGGTTCTGCAGCGTCGCCGCAGTTGTGGGTCGGAGATGTGCATGAGCGTCTCCATCGTGAGAGGGATTGCTGGGATTGAAGGGTTTACGTGGACTCGACGGGAGGGGGAGCCCGTGGTGATCGGCGGGAGGTGGACACCGCCGGAGGGCGGATGTGGACCAGGAGACGGAAGGACTGTCGGCGGCGCGACCGGGAAGAACGTCGTGGCGGTCCGCGGCGGGACGGGCGAGGCTCGGGGCTCGGGAGAACCCATGAGCCAAACCACGGCGGACGATCGATTCAATATCGAAGTGCTCAAGTTGATGATCCAGCTGGCCTGGAGTGATGGGCGGCTCGACGCGCGGGAGTCGGGCCTCATCCAGGGCGTGGCGCGCAGCTGGAACGTTCCGGAGTCGGAGTTCGCCGCCCTCAAGAAGCTCCTGGCGCGTGGGGGCTCGCCCCCCGCGCCCGACCTGGCGTTGCTGCGCGACCGTCCGGACGAGGTCTTCGAGGCGGTGCGCGCCCTCATCGCGAGCGACGGCGAGCTCCGGGCCGAGGAGAAGGAGCTGCTCGAGGAGCTGCGCGTCATCCTGAGCCCGGAGTCCTGAGCCCCGGGGAGGGTCGAGGGGGTGTAGAAAGCCCCCAGGTCTCCCTCTCCATGCCCATCCCCGCTCTCCGTTTCCGTCTCCTCGCCGCCTTCCTGCTGTTTCTGTCCTCGGGCTGCCAGGAGCGTGCGCACGCCACGAAGGCGCCAAGGCCCCGGCGTGCACCGCCGCTGCAACTCACCCGCTCGCGGATGTTGACCCTCCCGGCGCCCGAGACGGCCGGGGGCGCGGCCTATGTCTCCGCCGCGAGCGGCCTCGTGCGGGTGGGCGACTGGCTGCATGTCGTCGCGGACGATTCCCTGTCACTCGCCTCCTTTCCACTCCACGGCGAGGGTCCCGGACTCTGGGTGCGGCTCTTTCCGGGCGAGCTGCCCCGGGACCCGGCGGACCGCAAGGCCGTGAAGCCGGACCTGGAGGCGCTCTGTCTCGTGGAGGGCCTCGCCTCGGCGCCTCGAGGGGCCCTGCTGGCGGTTCCCTCCGGAAGCGCCCCGGCGCGGATGCGCGGGGCGTTGATCCCCCTCCAGGAGGATGGGCGGCTGGGCGGCGCCGTGCGCGAGGTGGATTTCTCGGGCCTGTATGCCCGGCTCGCCCGGGAGCTGGGCCCCATCAACGTGGAGGGGGCCGCCTGGACGGGAGGGCACCTGTGGTTGCTCAACCGGGGCAACAGTGACGAGGGCGTGGACGCCGTGGTGATGATCGCGGGCGACGGCCTCTCGCGCGCCCTCGAGGCCGGTGTTCCTCCCGGCCCGGAGCTGGTGCGCGACGTGAAGCGCTGGAAGCTGGGCCGGACCCGCTCGGTGCGGCTGTCCTTCTCGGACGCGGCGCCGCTGCCGGACGGTCGCGTCGTCTTCACCGCCGCCGCCGAGGACACCCATGGCCCCTATGCCGATGGCGCCGTGGTGGGCTCGGCCGTGGGCATGCTGGCCCAGGACGGCACGCCCCTGTGGCTCGAGCACGTGGAGGGCAAGGTGAAGCTGGAGGGCGTGACGGCGCGGGTGGAGCAGGGCCGTCTGCACCTGTGGCTCGTCTCGGACGCGGATGACTCCTCCGTCGTCGCGCCCCTGTTCGAGCTCACCCTGGATGATCCTCCGCCCTCCTCGTCTCCGGGCCGCTAGCCAGGCCGCCGGGCGAGGTGGCGTTTCCCTTTCTCGAGAATTGGCAAACGCCTTGCAAATAAGAAGGCGCAACTTCCCGAGGCGCGGCGCGATAATCCATTGTCCCCACTACCAGGAAGCAGTCCTTTTCTGGTTATTCTATCGAAATCGCTTCTGATCTCAGGTGATCCCATGCCCGGTCGCGTCCGTTCGCCTCCTGCCGCTCCGCCTCCCGTCGCCACTTCCGCGTCGAAGCCGACGACAAGCCCCACCCCCACGGCCGCGGCGAACCCGACGGCAGGCACCACCACCCCGGCCGGCGCCAAGCCCGCCGATGGTTTCACGGCCGGCAAGACGAGTCGGATGGATAAGGCCAACAACGCCATGGGTCTGGCCAACAACACGGTCGGTCTGGCCCAGGGTGGCGTGAGTCTGGCCCAGAGCCTGTCGCCCAGTGGCGGGGCCGGTGGCGCGGGCGCGTCCGGTGGCGCGGGCGGGGCGGCGCAGCCCGGGACCGTTCCGGGCGGCTTCCAGCAGGCCCTCGCGATGGCCCAGCAGCCCATGGCCGCGTTCCAGCAGCTCCTGGGTGGCCTGACGGGAGGCCAGGGTGGACCGGCCGCCGCGCACCAGGCCGCCACGAGCGCGCTGGCGGGCGTGAACCAGCTGGCCACCAGCGTGCTGGGCGGCATCAATAAGGCGGCCGCCTCGGGTGGGATCAGCGGGGCCGGCGCGACCCAGATGGCCTCGACCCTGATGGGGGGCGTGGGCCAGATTGCCTCGACCCTGATGGGCGGCGCGCAGAAGCTCCTGGGGGGCCTCGGTGGCTCGCACCAGGCCCCGGGGTTCGGACACGGCAGCCCGGTGGGGCACGCGTCGACCCAGGCCGCGGGTCAGTCCAGCCCGGCGGCCATGGCCGGCTCGGCGTCCTCCGCCATGGCGGCGGGTCAGGGCGTCCTCTCCGGCGCGGCCGGTATGGCGGACATGCTCAAGGGCGGCACCGGTGCCCTGGCGAAGGCGGCCGGGCGTTTCGCTCCGGGCCTCAACATCGCCGTGGCGGGCATGGACGTCGCCAATGCCGCGAAGACCTTCAAGGATCCCAACGCGACCATGGGCCAGAAGGTCACCGCGGGCATCACCGCCGGGGGCTCCGTGCTCGCCGCCACCAACATCCCCGTCGTGTCGCAGGTCGGCGCGGCCGTCTCCACGGTCGCCAGCCTGGCCGGTCCCGCCATCGAGGGCCTCTCGGGCGCGGCCAAGAGCGTGACCCAGGGCTTCAAGCAGCTGCTCGGCGGTTGATGTAGCCTGCGGCCTCGAAAGGATCCTTCATGGACTCCACCCAGAAACCCGCTCCTCCCGCCAAGAAGCCTTTCGAGGTCCCGCTCTCCCTCCCCCTGGCCCGCAAGGCCGCGCTGGGCAGTCCGGTGCAGATGCCTCCAGTGACCGCGCCGTCACTGGAGGGTCTCTCCATCACCGTGCCCGCCCCCTCGCCCATCACCGCCCAGCAGATCCAGGAGCGCTTCCAGGATCTGGCGCGCGCGCATGCCACCGAGCGCATGCGTTCGCGCACCGAGCGCATCGCCTGGGGCGACGAGGTGCTGCTCAACTTCGTGGGCTACTCCAACGGCCGGCTCATCCCCTTCAGCGTGCGCGCCGACGTCTGGGTTCCCCTGGTGCCCGCGCCCCTGCTGCCCGGTCTGTACGAGCAGCTGGTGGGTCACCTGCCGGGAGAGACCGTGCTGGCGGACATCCTGCTGGGCCAGGACTACCCCGTCGAGGCGCTGCGCGGTCAGCCCGCTCGCTTCGCGGTGCAGATCCAGGCCGCGCGCGAGGTGAAGTTCCCGGATCCGACGAGCCCGGAGTTCCTCAAGGCCTTTGGCCGGGGGGACACGGTGGAAGCGGCCACGAACAGCGTGTTGAAGGAACTGGAGCAGGAGACGGTGGCGTTGCTGCGGCTCCAGGCCCAGGAGATGGTGCTCAACGAGGTGGCCGCCCGCACGCAGGTGGACATCCCCGAGTCGCTCGTGGACGAGGAGATCCGCCGTCGCTGGGGCTCGAGCGAGGGCCGCGCCGTGACCGAGCTCAAGTTCACCGAGAAGCAGCAGGAGGAGTCGCTGCAGACGTGGCTGAAGGACGAGCCCACCCGGGCCGAGGTCCGGCAGCGGCTGCGCATCAGCCTGGCGCTGGGCGCCATCTGCGCGCGCGACGGCCTCACCCTCACCCAGGCCAAGGTGCAGGAGGTCCTCAAGGCCGAGGCCGCAGCCCTCGGGATTCCGCTGGATCAGGCCGCCGCCTCCCTCCGCGAGGAGCCGCACCAGTTCGCCCGCATCGATCAGGCGGCCTGGCACCTGCTGGCGGTCGAGTACGTCATGAGCAAGGCCCAGGTCCGCTTCGCGGGCGCCTGAGGCCTAGAGCGCCAGGCCCACCTCGAGCAGCGTGAGGCTGTAGATGGGGCCCCGGCCGACGCCATCGCCGCCCACTCCCACCCCCAGCTCCACCAGGGACACCTGGGCGCTCCCGAGCGAGAAGCGCGCGGGCGCCAGCGTCAGGCCCACGCCCAGCGCGGGGCCTCGCGCGTACACGGACTCGCCGGGCATGACGAAGCCGAGTTGATCGCCGAAGAGCCCGGTGAGGGACACCAGGGCCGCGGGCCGCCACCCGCCGCTCGGGCGTTGGACTCCCGCGCCCAGCCGCACCTCGAGCACCGAGCCCAGGCCGGTGAGCCCGTTCACGTCCGCCTGGAGCAACCACAGCCCCCGCAGCGTGTCGCGCACGCCCACGCCGCCGCCCAGGCCTCCCTGGGTGCGCGCGGAGGAGAGGTACGCCGTGAGGCCCGAGCGGGCATAGAAGGAGAGCTGGTGCGCGGGGGGCGGCGCCGCCGGGGCATCGGCGAGCGCGGCGAGGACGAGGAGCGTGGTGGGCGTCATGGCAGGGGGCCCTCGGCCCAGTAGGCGAGCCCGGCGGCGGACAGCCGGGTGACGCCGGTGAGGAAGTCCGCGTCGAGGGTGGCGGGCACGTCGGTGTCCTGGTGGTAGTGGGGGTTGCGGAAGTTGGCGGTGTCGGTGAGGAACAGGGAGTTCTGCCCGGCGAGCCAGAACGGGGCGTGATCGCTGCGCATGAGGTTGCCCGAGGCGGCACCGGAGCCATTTCCGGGAGTGAAGATGCCAATCACCGGCACGAACTCGAGCCGGCCACTCAGCGCGTGCAGCTCCTCCATCTGCGAGCGCGAGGCCTCGTTGGCGATGACGGCGATGAAGTCACCCCGGGGGGGCAGGGGAAAGCCCGGCAGCCCCTGCTGCGAGCCCGGCTCCGTGCTCCGGTAGCCAATGCAGTCGAAGACGATCGACGCGACGATGCGCTCGCCCGGGTGCGACTGGACATAGCGCGTGCTGCCCACCAGGCCGAGCTCCTCCAGATCGAAGCCGACGAAGCGCACGGTGCGCTTGAAGCGCTGACCCGAGGCCAGTCGCGCCATCTCCAACAGGGCGGCCACGCCCGAGCTGTTGTCATCCGCTCCCTGGAAGTACGCGTCGTAGTGGGCACCCACCAGGATGATCTCCTCGGGGTGCTCGGTGCCCGGCAGCTCGGCCACGAGGTTGGTGGTGGGAAAGCGTGGGTCGTCCGTGCTCTGCGTGGTGACGCGCAGGCCGAGCGACTCCAGGCGCTCGCGCATCCACTGGAAGCTGCGATCCCGGGTGAGGTGGCACACGGGCATGTACCGGGTGTTCGTCCCGGGCTCGAAGAGGTCGCACGACAGTGGCGTGTCCTCCAGGTGCACGGCGGCGAGGGCGTTCACGTCGGCCATGAGGCGCGCCTGCTCCACCCCCTCGCCGAAGCTCCGCACGCGCGCGAGCGCGGCTTCGTCCAGCGCGGGACGCGAGACACAGGAGCCCAGGGCGAGGGCCAAGAGGGCGGTGGTGGACCAGGACTTCATAGAGCCACTCCGAGGTGCAGCAGGCCGAGTTGCAGGCGCAGGGCCGAGCCCGGCTGGTGGATGGGCGTGCCCCACTGCAACTCCAGCGCGCTCACGGTGAAGGAGCGGAAGACGAAGCGCAGGGGCTGGGCGTGCACGGCGATGTAGAAGGGCATGCTCCTGCGGGCCCTTTCGTCCTTGAGTTCATTGGGCAGGTCCCCTCGGGTCGGGAGGTTGATGGGCAGCCCGCTGAGCCCCACTTCGGGACCCACCGCGGGTCGCCAGGTGCCCGACGGGGGGGTGAGCAGCACGCGGGCGTAGACCTCGGCGGGCAGCGAGCCGCCTCCCCCGGGAACCCAGCGCACGCCGCCTCCCAGACGCCATGCATCTCGTCCGTAGGTATAGGCGGCCTCCAGCCCGAGCCGGGGGCTGAGCACGTTGTTGGCCCCGTTGGTGAGGATCACGGCCGTGGCACCGAGGGACAGCCCGTGTTCGGACGCCAGGGCGGCGTGGGGCAGGAGCGCGGCGAGCAGCAACCAGGAACGCATGGGGCCACCCTAGCTCACTCGCGGCGATGTTGGTCCCGCCGTGAGAAGCGCAGGATGGCGCGGAAGATGGCCTCCACCCCGTCCGGCTCCAGGCCCCGCTCGGAGGCCCACGCGCGGCGCGAGGCGATCATCGCGTCCTCGCGGGCCGGGTCGGGCACGGGCTGCCCCGCCTCGGCCTTGGTGCGCAGCGCCCGCCGGGACAGCTCCGCCCGCCGCGCGAGCAGCTCCACCAGCTCCTGATCCAGCTGATCAATCAGGTCCCGCGTCTCGCGCAGCTCCGGCAGGCCCGAGTCGAGCGTGGGCAGGGTGAGCGGCGGCGCGTCGGGCGGAGGCTCCCCGGCGGGCAGCGCGTCCAGCTCCCGGTGGACGTTGCCGAGCGCCTCGAGCAGATGGCCCCGGGCCTCGCGCGCGAAGGGGTTGTCGTGCTGGATGGCGCTGAAGAGGTGTCCGGCGTCCGAGCGCACGAGCTGGATGGTGCGCGAGAGCGCCTGGAAGCTGGCGGGCGCGAAGGGCACGTCCAGTCCCGAGCCCGCGTCCACCATGCCCTTGGCCACGAAGAAGGTGAGCGCGTGGGTATGCGCCATCACCCGATCATGCCCCTCGGGCGTCTGCTCGATGATCTCGCAGCCCAGGCGTTCGAAGAAGCGGATGGCCTCGGGGGCGGCGGCGGGGTGGAGCGGGTTGGGGCAGACCACCACGCGCAGGGGCCGCTCGGCCATGGCGAGGCTGAGGGGGCCGAAGAGCGGATGCGTCCCCACCCAGGGCACCCGGGCACCGAGCACCTCGGCCATGGCGTGCACGGGCTTCACCTTGACGCTGCCCACGTCCAGCACGAGCTGCTCGGGCCGCAACAGGGGGCTCATCTGCTGGAGCACCGCCCGCATGTAGGCCACGGGCACCGCCACCACCAGGTGGGTGGCGTCCGCGATCAACGCGGGAAGCGACGGGGAGCGGTGGGGCTCGGGGATGTCCGCCACGGGGTCCAGCGCCCGGTAGGGCACCCCCGCCTCCTCCAGCAGTCCTCCGAGTGCACGGCCGAAACGTCCGTATCCCACGATGCCGACCATCATGCCGGCAATGTACATGAGGCCCGGGCGCCCGGGTTTGACGGGAGCGGCCGGGCCTCGGGTGCTGGACACGGGCGTGGGCTAGAACACGTCCTTCAGGTGCACTTCCAGGTGCGTGTCGCTGGTGCCCAGCGTGCTCAGGTCGTCCTTGGGGTCCACGTAACCCTCGTCCGCGCCGACCTTGCCACGGTAGTAGTTGATGATGTTCGGGTCGCGCACCTCGGAGGTGGTGGTCTTCTTGATGCCGTAGACCTGGCCGTTGGCGTCCCGGGCCAGGATGTTCTCGGGCGCGCCCTCGACGAGGTTCTCCAGGGTGCCGGACGTCTTGCCCGGGCCGGTCTCCGGCGCGATCGTCATGCTGGCGTTGTTCCCCTCGATGTAGCTCACATCGTAGAAGGTCTGGTTGCCGGCGCCGTTGAAGGCGACCTCGCCCAGCGTGACCGCGGTGCCATCACCCTTGTCGCTGCGGAAGTTGCCGCTCCAGCCCTGGGGGAACTCCTGCCGCACCGTCTGGCCGGGTTCAATCGTCAGGGGCGGGATCTGCTGCTGACCCGGGTTGGTCGTGAAGGTGATGGTCATCGGCTTGTCGCCGTCGTTGGTGAAGTCCATCGTGTTGCCCGCGCCACCCGTCGGGTTGTTGCCCTTGGGCGCCTGGGTTCCCGTGGGCTTCTGGGTCTCCGGCGCGCCCGGGGAGGGCGGCTGGGACAAGAAGTTGGTGGGCTCGGGGGGCGTCGGGCCGGGCTGCTGCGGGGTGGGGCCGTTCTTGGGCGTCCCCCCCAGCTCGGGCACGCCCTGCTCCTCCGGGCCCTGCTCGCCGTTGAGCAGGTTGGTGATCTCCTTCATCGTCTGCACGAGCGCCTGGAGTTGCTGGGTCAGATCCTGCGTGCCGCCCGTGCTCGACGGGTCGAAGCCGTCGTTCGAGAACAGGCTCTGGTACGGGTTCTCCTCCACCGGCGAAGGCGTCTGGAAGTTCGAGACGGGAGGCTGGGGGGAGGTCGTCTCGTTCACCTTGCTCAGGGCCGTGAGGAGGAGCGCTTGAAGCGAGCGGGGATTGATGGAGTTGACGGCCATGGCGGGAGCTCCTCGTGCGGAGGGGGAGAGCGGAGCGCCGTCGAGCGGCGCGTGCGAGTTGCTGCCATAGCAGGAGTCGGGCCAGATGCCGACGGCCTCCAGGAATTGAGCGGAAGAGTCGTATCCCCCGGGAATCCTTGGATGCCGCTGGGGTGGATCAGGGGGTACATGGGGGCACATGGACGGCGGAGTCCCCCCCTCGGGCTGGTGTCCGCCGTCATCAGGTGGTGACAGGAGTCATCACCCGGGGCCCCGCGGGAAGGCTCAGCCGAGCACCTTCATGGTGCCCCGCGTCACGCCGAACTGCTCGTGCACCGCCGCGCGCCGCACCGCCTCGGCGGGAGCGCACCGGCCCGCCAGCAGCTCCTGATAGGCGGCGAGCACGCGCGCGGCCTCGGCCTGGGACTCGCGGACGAACTCGACGCGGAAGCGGCGCACGCCCCGCTCCAGGAGCCTGGGCACCAGCGAGGCCGCGCTCTGGGCCTGGGCGTTGAACACCGTGTTGCGGCAGCCCACGTCCACGATGACCGGGTGCTCCAGTCCGATGCGGTCGCGCAGGGAGACCTGGTGGCTCTCGCACGGCCGGCCACAGCTGCGGTAGTCGCGCCCGTTGGACAGCGTGTGCGAGTACACGCAGTGCTCGGTGTGGAAGGTGGCGATGTGGTGATGCAGCGCCACGGTGAAGCGGTGCGCGGGGGCGTGCTCCAGCAGGCCGAAGAGCTGCGTCTCGTCCAGGTCGTGCGAGCAGGTGAGCGTGTCCAGCCCCAGGCCGAGCAGGTGCGCCGCCGTCACCGAGTTGGTGACGTTGAGCGAGAAGTCTCCGTGCAGCACCGGGCGCGGCTGGCCGGAAGGGCGCTCGAGGAAGTGCATCATCGCGCCCCAGTGGCGCACGAGCACCGCGTCGGGCCGCAGCTTGTCCAGGCGCGTGTCGTAGCCCTCCTCGCCCGGCTTCTGCACGCGCACGGTGGCGATCGTCACGCGCAGCCCGGCCGCGCGCGCCCGCTCCACCGCCCGCTGCAGGCCCACCATCTCCATCCAATCCAGCTCCACCTCGCGCAGGCCGGCGGCGATGACCGCTTCCAACTGCGCGTCGTCGCGGCACAGGGGCAGCAGGCGCGGGCCCGCGTGGGCTCCCTCCTCCACGGCCTGGCCGGCGACGCGCGAGAGCAACGCGGTGCGCACGGACTCGAGCACCGGCGTCTGCGTCACGGTGCGCACGGGGCCCTTCTCCACGAGCGGGGTGAGCGCGGCCACGACGTCGCGGCGCAGCGCCTTGAGCTCGGAGACGGGCAGGTGCAGGCCCGGCGTCAGCCCGGTGAGGTCCAGGTGCGCGAGGGTGAAGGGCGTGCCACCGCAGGCGCCCAGCTTGTCGCGCAGCAGCGCCTCGTCCAGGCCCTTGCCCTTGGAGGGCGTGAGCGGGGTGGGGCTCTCGGCGGAGGCCTCATGGCCCCAGGCGCTCGCGCGCACGCGCAGCGGGGTGCCCTCGGCGCCGGACACCTGGAGCGTGAGGGGGATGCGGCCCTCGGGCTCACCCTGGGCGAGCTGCGCTTCCGTGCGGCGGGCCAGGGACGGATCGCTGTTGAGCCACACGCGCTGGCCGGGCGCCACGCGGTGGAGGTCCGGCCCCGGGTGCCCGAAGCCGAGCACCCAGCCGTTGCCGCGCCGGTCCACGCGGAAGATGGGGCCGCCCGGCTCGTGCTTGTCCTCGGGCGTGCCCGCGTCGAAGACGACGCCCATGCCCGGACGGGGCTCCACGGTGGCGGGAGTGGGCTGCTCGCCAGGGAGGGGCGAGGACACCTTGCCCTCGGGGCCCTGGGGGCGCTGCTCGCCCAGGCCGAGCGCGCCCGTCCACGGACGCTCCTCGGGGGTGACGAGCACCTCCTTGCCCGACACGGAGCGCACGCGGCCCAGGAACAGGCCCCGGTGCTTGGGAAAGCGGCCCTCGACGAGCGTCTGGTGATCCGAGCCCCCGAGGAAGCCATTGGACAGGCCGCGGCTGTACGTGAGGGACATGTCGGCCAGGTCGCTCGCGAGCTGCTTCTCGTCGGGCCGGCCCGCGACGACGCCATCCACCCACCGCCGGTAGCCCTGCACGGTGGTGGTCACGTACTGCGCGCCCTTGAGGCGGCCCTCGATCTTCAGGCTGTGGACGCCGATGTCCACCAGGTCGGGCACGGCGCGCACGCCGGCCAGATCCTTGGGGCTGAGCAGGTAGCGCACTTCTCCCAGCTCGCGTGTCTGCCCATCCACCACGAGATCGTAGGGCATCCGGCACGACTGGGCACACTGGCCCCGGTTGGCCGAGCGCCCGCCCCACGCCTCGCTGGTGAGGCATTGGCCGCTCCAGGACACGCACAGGGCGCCGTGGATGAAGACCTCCAGCTCCATGTCCGTCTGTCCCGCCAGCCGGCGGATCTCCTGGGTGGACAGCTCGCGGGGGACGACGACGCGGGTGACGCCCAGGCCCCGGGCGAAGCGCATGCCCTCGGCGCTGGAGACGGTCATCTGCGTGGAGGCGTGCAGCTCGAGCTGGGGGCAGATGGCGCGCGCGAGCAGGGCGACGGCCGGGTCCTGCACGATGAGCGCGTCCACGCCCGCCGCGGCCACGGCGCGCAGCAGCCGCTCCACGCCGGGCAGTTCGGGCTCGAAGATGAGGGTGTTGAGGGTGAGGTAGGCGCGGGCACCGGCGCGGTGGACGAGCGCCATCGTCTCCGGCAGCCGGGCGAGCGAGAAGTTGTCGGCACGGGCCCGGGCGTTGAAGCCCTCGTCGAGTCCGAAATAGACGGCGTCCGCTCCGCTGGCGAGCGCGGCGCGCAGGGACTCGAGGTCGCCCGCGGGCGCGAGGATTTCAGGGCGTCGGGGAGGCATGGGGCCTCACATAACACGCGGACCCCGCGTGGGGTTCCGATTGCGCTCCCCCGCCCCTCCTCCCGGCGAGGGAGGGCCTCGGGTCAGCGCGCGTGGTGCGCGTGGACGAAGGCCTCGAGCCGATCGAAGGCGGCGGTGAGGATGTCCTCGGGAGGCAGGAACACCACGCGGAAGTGGGTGGTGCCGGGCTTCTGTCCGAAGCCGCTGCCGTGGACGAACAGCACGCCCGTCTCGCGCAAGAGGGACATGATGAAGGCCTCGTCCGACGTCACCCCGGGCAGTTGCAGGCGGGGCATGGCGTAGAAGGCGGCGGCGGGTTCCACCACGGACAGGCCGGGGATGGCGTTGATGCGGCGGACCATCAGGTCGCGGCGCTGGCGCAGCCGAGCCATCATCTCGGGGATGTGGTCCTGCGGCCCATCGAGCGCGGGGGCGATGGCGTACTGCTGCGGCGCGGGTCCGCACAGCCGCGCGTCGGCGAGCCGCTGCACCGCGGCGCGCAGCTCTGGCATCAGGTGGGCGTTGCAGAAGACCATCCATCCCACGCGCCAACCACAGGCGAGGTAGCCCTTGGAGAGCCCATTGAAGGTCAGGATGGGCACGTCCGTGGCGAGCGAGGCCGTGGCCACGTGAGGCTTGTCGTAGATGAGCTTGTCGTAGATTTCATCCGACAGGATGACGAGGCCACGCCGCCGGGCGATCTCCAGCAGCCCCTCGAGCACCTTCCGGTCGAGCACCGCGCCGGTGGGGTTGTTGGGGTTGCAGAGGATGAGGGCGCGCGTGCCGGGCGTGCACAGCCGATCAATCTCCTCCAGGTCCAGCGACCACCCATTCTCCTCGTCGAGCGAGTAGAGCACGCCCTGGGCGTTCAGCTTGGCCATGAGGGCGTTGTAGAGGGGGTAGCCGGGGCTGGGCAGGAGGACGCGATCGCCGGGATCGAGCAGGGCGGTGAGGGCCAGCTCCAGGGCCTCGCTCGCGCCGGTGGTGACCACGACGTCATCGGGGGTGATGTTGGGGATGCCCCGGTTGGCGCACTCGCGGGAGATGGCCTCGCGCGCGGTGAGGATGCCCGCCGAGGGCGCATAGCCATTGTGGCCGTCGCGCATGGCCCGGTGCACCGCCTCGATGAGGTGCGGCGGCGTCCGGAAGTCGAACTTCAGCGGATCCCCGATGTTGAGATAGAGGATGTGTTGTCCCTGGGTCTCCAGGCGATGCGCCTCGGCCACGACGTTGCGGATGGCGTAGCGGACGTTCTCGATATGTCGGGCGGGGCGGACCACCATGTGAAGCCTCCTGCGTACGCGGGGCTTCTACACCCGCGGGCGAGCGCCTCCTACCGTGGAGACGGCGCGGCCTCTTTCCTGCTCCCACCGCTTGTTTTCTCAACTCTCGAGATGTGGGCTCTGTCGTCCGGGGCTCATCCGTGCATGGTAGACTGTTGAATGTCAAACAACCGCCGCGGTCATCGCACGGCGAGAGGGGAGACGCGAAATGAGTAACAAGAAGACATGGGGTGGTGAAGAGTTCTGGGGTCTGGGATTCGAGTTCGATCCTCAATGGATCCTCACCGACGAGCAGAAGAAGCTTCAGGCCACGCTGATCGAGCTGTGCCGGACCACCCTGCGCGCGAACGCCGTGGAGAGCGATGCGCGGCTCGTCTATCCGCGCGAGAACCTCCAGGAGTTGGCGAAGCTCGGCCTGCTCGGCCTGCTGGTGCCGAAGGAATTGGGGGGCATGGGGCAGAACCATGTCTGTGCCGCCATGGTCGTCGAGACCCTCGCGCGCTATGGCTGTGCGAGCACCGCCATGTGAGACACCCAATGGCTGGCGCGTGCGCAAGAAGGCCTCCTGGACCACCTCGGGGGGCTTCGCGGACTGGTATATCGTGCAGACCACCAGCCCTGACTTCGGTGGCAACTACGCCAACCTCTCCTGCTTCCTCATCCTGGCCGACGAGGTGAAGTCCAATCCCTCCAACTGGAACGGCCTGGGTCTGCGCGGCAATCAATCCGGCCCCATCGAGATCGACAACGTGGAGATTCCGAGGAACCGGTTGGTGGGACCGGTGGGGGACGGCGCGACGTCCAATGACGAGTGTGTCGATCCCTTCTTCCTGCTGTGTTCGTCCGCCTGCTGGAATGGCATCGCGATGGGAATGATTGACATCGCGAAGAACCACACGACCCGCAAGACCCACGTGGATGTGGGCATGCGCGTCGCCGACTACCCGACCATCCAGGACTACATCGGCGAGTGCATCATGGACACCAATGCCGCGCGCGCCTTGGACTATCAGATGGGGCAGGCGATGGACGCGGCCACGAACAACTGTGATTGGTCCCTGCACAAGGATCCGAGCGCCATGCCCCGCGCCCAGTACCTGCACTGGATGTGGCAGGTGAAGTTCATCGCGGCGAAGAATGTCGCGCACGTCTCGGACAAGATGCTGCATGCCTGTGGGGGCACGGGCTACAAGCCGGCGCTCGGCATCGAGCGCTATCTGCGCGACGCCAAGGCGGGCTGGGTCATGGGCCCGACCAACGAGGTGCTGCGTCAATTCGTTGGCAAGATGGCCCTGCTCGGCACGCAGTCGCTCGACTACTGGAACCAGTCGCTCAACGAGCGCGTGCTGAACAACGAGTTGAAGAAGCTCGACGCCGACGGCAAGCGTCAGCTCGCCGAGAAGTTGCTCGCCGAGGCCAACGGGAAGATGTCGTCGGTCGCTTGAGTACGTGAGGCGTGGGGGCCACTCGCCGAAGAGACGGATTCATGGTTGATGGAGCCTGGTTCGCTGGTATTCCGGTGGGCCGAGCCGTCATGAGGAGGTAGGATCATGTCCAGGAAGGCCGTCCTGCAGTGCCTGTTGTTGCTCCTGAGCGCTTGTGGGAGAGGGCGCACGCTCACGGGTCCCGGCTCACCCCCGGATGCGCGTGACGACGGCTGGGCCGTGGCGTCACTGGAAGAAGAGGGCGTGCGGCGCTCGTGGTTGGAGTGGCTGGAGCGCGACGTGGCGGAAGGCAAGCAGGAGGAGCCGGATGCGGTGCTCATCGCCCGCCATGGTCGGCTCATCTACGAGCGCTACGGGAACGGCTTCGCGCGCGAGAACGTGCATGATCTGCGCTCGGCCACCAAGAGCATCACCTCGCTGTTGGTGGGCATGGCCCACGAGCGGGGTCTGTTGCCAGACCTGGATGTGCCCGTGCTGTCGTTCCTTCCAGACCTCGCCCCCGTGCGCAACCCAGACCCACGCAAGGAGCGCATGACGCTGCGCCACCTGCTCGAGATGCGTACGGGTCTGGCGTGCGACGACTGGGATGCGAACTCGCCTGGGAATGAAGAGAAGATGTATCGCGCGGACGACTGGGCCCGCTTCATGGTGGACGTCCCCATGAAGGAGGAGCCGGGCAGCGTGGCTCGCTACTGCACGGGGGGCGTGGTCCTGCTGGGCGCGGTCCTGGAACGTGCGAGTGGCATGTCCATCCCGGAACTCTCCCGCCAGTGGCTCTTCCACCCGTTGGGTGTGGCGGACTTCGAGTGGCAGCCGGCGGGCCAGAGGGGGACGGATACGGGCGGGCACCTGCGGTTGCGTCCGCGCGACTTCCTGAAACTGGGCCAGGTCTTCCTCGACGGCGGGACGTGGCACGGCGAGCGTCTGGTTTCCGAGGCGTGGGTGTCCGAGTCAGGCCGACCGCACAGCACGTTGGGCGACGCTCGCTACGCACGGTTGTGGTGGAGCGCTCGCTTCACCCTCCAGGACATCCCGGTGGAGGTGACGTTCGCGCGCGGTACGGGGGGCCAGTATCTCTTCGTGGCGCCCTCGCTCGGCCTGACCGCCGCCTTCAACACCAGCCATTACAACGACTCCGGTTCGGTGCTGCCGCTCGTCTTGTTTGGACAATACGTCCTGCCGGCGGCGCTCGGCTTCGAACGGGCGGGGCCGGCCAGCGCCCGCTCGCGGTAGGCAGCCCGGGCTCCCTTTTGCTCTCCTGTCGTGGAAACATCAGTGCGCTTGCCCTGGGATGAAGAGTGAAATGAAGTGAAGGACGAAGAATTCGATATCATTGGTGGTTCGTCGCAACGTTTGCGGACCCACCAGCTCTGTAACTTTGCAGCAGTTTCATGGTCGGGTGCATCTGAATGCCTTTACCCCCGTCTCCAACCACGCGGTGGTATGTCTGCTTTGCCTCGGAAAGACGAGGCGAAAGGATGCCGAACACATGCGCATCGTGAACCTCACCACCTCCCTCGCTGTCGCCCTGCTGTTTCCAGCCTGTGGCGGGCCCGCGGCCGAAGAGCCGTCCCAGCTCGCCATTCGCAGCGGGGAGCTGTCCAGCGCCCCCGCTGCCTCCTCCTCCGTGACGGACCCGGAGCCGCGAGCCGTGGGCTCCTGGAGCCTCACGGGTGACCTGACCTCGGCTCGTTCCGGCCACACCGCCACCCTGCTTTCCTCGGGCAGGGTGCTGGTGGTGAGTGGCACCACCGCGGAGGTGTTCAACCCCTATACCAACGTGTCCGTGGCCACGGGGGCTCCCACCTGGGCGCGCACCCAGCACACCGCGACCCGGCTCGAATCGGGCAAGGTGCTGGTGGCGGGCGGGTGGATCGGCAGGTTTCCGCTCTACTGGCGCAGCACCGCGGAGGTGTATGACAAGTCCACGGGCACCTGGTCGTCCGGGGACAGCATGAGCGTGCCTCGTGGCAACCACACGGCGACCCTGCTCGAATCGGGCAAGGTGTTGGTGGTGGGGGGGGACACCACGGATGGGAGCCAGCCGGAGGCCCCGCTCCAGACGGACTCCGTGGATCTGTACGACCCGGCGACCAACACGTGGAGCCCGGCGGCCTCCATCTTCATGCCTCGCGCCGGCCATACCGCGACGCTGCTCTACTCGGGCAAGGTGTTGGTGACGGGTGGCAGGTTCCTCGACTGGGTGCTCCAGGACGCGCAGGTGTATGACCCGGACACGGACGACTGGTCGATGCCTGCGCCCATGCCGAGGACTCGCACCGGCCATGTCGCCGTCCGGCTCAACTCGGGCAAGGTGATGGTGCTCGGTGGCGGCCATGACGAGGTGGACTTCTACGATCCGTACAACTCCACCACCCGGTGGACCACGGGCGCCTCGCTCCCCTCGGGTGGCTCGGTCATCAGCGCGACGCGGCTCTACTCGGGCGAGGTGCTGGTCACGCACTCCACCGGCCAGGCGTCGTTGTATGACCCGGCGACGGATGCGTGGCTGTCCGCGGGGACGTTGACGGCCCCACTCGCGGCCCACGCCGCGACGCTCCTGCACACGGGACAGGTGCTGGTGACGGGTGGCTCCTCCGGTGGCGCGGTTACCACCGTGCAGCGCTACACGCGCTGAGCCGGCCTCGGGAAGGCCGCTGAAAAGGGAACGGCGGCGGGCGGGCCTCCTCGGCTCCACCCGCCGCCGTCTGTCTTTACCCTCGTCCCGTGAATCCCGTCACGCCGGGTGCGGTGTTCCCTCGCCCCCGGTGGGCCGCGAGGGCGGAGGCGGCCGGGCGTGCTCGTGGCGCTTGAGCAGCCGGGATCGGGCCGTCTCCACCAGCGTGTAGAGCACGGGGATGAAGATGAGGTTGATGAAGGTGGACAGGAGCATGCCGCCGAACACCGCCGTGCCCAGGGACTTGCGCGAGGAGGAGCCCGCGCCCGACGCCAGCAACAGGGGCAGCACGCCCAGGAGGAAGGCGAAGGACGTCATCAGGATGGGGCGCAGGCGCGTGTCCGCCGCCTGGATGACGGCCTCCACCACGCCCTTGCCCTGGTGGCGCAGCTGCTCGGCGAACTCCACGATGAGCACGGCGTTCTTGCAGGCGAGGCCCACCAGCATCAACAGGCCCACCTGGCAGAAGACGTCGTTGACGAGCCCTCTCATCAACTGGAATCCCAGCGCCCCCATCATGGCCACGGGCACCGCGAGCATGATGACGAAGGGCAGGGCGAAGCTCTCGTACTGGGCCGACAGCACCAGGAACACGAACACGATGCCCAGCGCGAAGATGAGCAGCACCTTGCCGCCCGCTTCCTTCTGCTCGCGCGACAGGCCCGTCCACTCGAAGGCGTAGCCGTTGGGCAGGTTCTGCCGGGCGACGGTCTCCATGGCCTCGAGTGCCTGGCCGGTACTGGTGCCCGGAGCGCCCTGGCCGTTGATGGTGGCCGAGCGGAACAGGTTGTAGTGCTGGATGTTCTGCGCGGTGGTGACGGGCTTCACCGTGATGAGGCTCTCCAGGGGCACCATCTGGCCCGTGGTGGAGCGCACGTAGAAGGAGGAGATGTCGCGTGGCTCGTTGCGGAAGGGCGTGGCCGCTTGCACGTAGACGCGGTAGACGCGGTTGGTGAGCGTGAAATCATTCACGTACTGGCTGCCCATGAAGATCTGCAGCGTGGAGTAGAGCGAGTCCAGGGACACGCCCAGCGCCTTGGCCTTCTCCCGGTCCACCGACACGGTGAGCAGCGGGGTGGTGGCGGTGAAGGAGGAGAAGACGCCGCGCAGCTGTCCTCCCTGGTTGGCCTGGCCCGTGAGCTGCTGCGTGGCCGCGGACAGCTCGTCGAGCGTGCGCGTGCCGAGCTGATCCTCCAGGACGAACTCGAAGCCACCCACGCTGCCCACGCCGCGGATGGTGGGCGGCTGGAAGGCGAGCACCCGCGCTCCGGGAATGGCGGCGAACGGCCCGCGCAGCCGCTCGATGATGCCCGCCAGGCTCTGCTCCTTCTCCTTGCGCTCTTCCCAGGGCTTCAGGTTGACGAAGAGCGTGCCGTAGTTGGGGCCGGTGCCCAGCACCGAGAAGCCGCCCACGGTGAACAGGCCCGACACCTCCTTCTGCTGCTGGAGCACGTTCTCGGCCTGGAGGAGCACCTGCTTGGTGTAGTCCAGTGACGAGCCCTCGGGGCCCTGCACCGCGACGATGAGGTAGCCCTGGTCCTCCTCCGGGATGAAGCCGGTGGGGGTGATGCGGTAGAGCAGCGCGGTGACGCCGATGAGCACCACGAACAGGCCCAGCAGCGCCCAGCGCATGCGCGGCCCGAGCAGCCGGCCGAGGAAGCGCGCGTAGCGGTCGCGGAAGGCGTCCATGGTGTGGTCCACCCAGCGGAAGACGCGCCACTTGGTGCCCTCATGGGGCCGCAGCAGGATGGCGCACAGCGCGGGCGACAGCGTGAGGGCCACGAGCGCCGACAGGCTGATGGAGAAGGCGAGCGTGAGGGCGAACTGCCGGTAGATGGAGCCCGAGGTGCCCGGGAAGAAGGACACCGGGACGAACACCGCGGAGAGCACCAGGGCCGTGGCCACCACCGCGCCGCCCACCTGCTTCATGCTCCGGTGGGTCGCCTCGCGCGCGTCCACCCCTTCCTGCTCCATGACGCGCTCGACGTTCTCGATGACCACGATGGCGTCATCCACCACGAGGCCCGTGGCGAGCGTCAGGCCGAGCAGCGTCAGCATGTTGAGCGAGAAGCCGAACGCGCTCACGAAGGCGAACGTGCCGATGAGCGACACCGGCAGGGTCGTGGCCACCACGAGGATGCTGCGCCAGCCGTGCAGGAAGATGAAGACCACGACGATGACGAGCACGATGGCCTCGAACAGCGTGTGGATCACCCCGTCGATGGAGGACTGCACCGCGATCGTGGTGTCGAAGGCGCGCTCGTACACGAGCCCCGGCGGGAAGTTGGCCTTGAGCCGCTCGAGCTCCTTCTCCACGTTCGCGCGCACCTCCAGGGCGTTGGAGCCGGCGAGCTGGGAGATGCCCAGGCCCACCGCCTCCCGTCCGTTGAAGCGCAGGAGCTGGTTGTAGTTCTCCGCGCCCAGCTCCACCCGGCCGATGTCCCGCACCTGCACGAGCGAGCCATCCTGGCCGCGCTGCACGACGATGTTCTCGAACTGCTGGGGCGTGGAGAGCTGGCCGAGCACCTGCACGTTGATCTGGAACGACTGGCCCGTGGGCGCGGGAGGCTGGCCCACCTGGCCGGCGGCCACCTGCACGTTCTGCTCGCGCAGCGCGTTCGTCACGTCCGCGGCGGTGAGGCCGCGGCTGGCGAGCTTGGTGGGGTCCAACCACAGTCGCATGGCGAAGCGGCGCTCGCCGAAGATGCGCACGTCGCCCACGCCCTTGACGCGCAGGAGCGCGTCGCGGATGTACACGTCCGCGTAGTTGCTCAGGAAGCCGATGTCATAGCGCTTCTCCTTGTCATACAGGCCGTAGGAGACGAGCAGTTGGGACTGTGCCTTGTTGATGACGATGCCCAGCGCGTTCACCTCCGAGGGCAGACGCGCCGAGGCGGTGGCGACGCGGTTCTGCACGTCCACCGCCGCCACGTCGATGTCGCGCTCCGGATCGAAGGTGATGATGATGGTGCTCTGGCCGTTGTTGCTGCTGGTGGAGGAGATGTAGCGCATGCCCTCCAGGCCGTTGAGCTGACGCTCCAGCACCGTCGTCACCGCGCTCTCCACCGTCTCGGCGGAGGCGCCCAGGTAGTTGGCCGTCACCGTCACCTGGGGCGCGGCCAGGTTGGGGTACTGCTCGATGGGCAGGCTGGGGATGGTGATGGCGCCCACCAGCGTGATGAGGATGGAGATGACGCTCGCGAAGATGGGCCGCTTGATGAAGAAGTCGGAGAACATGTGTCGTCACCTGCCCCCGTCCGTGCCCGTGCCCGCGTCGCGAGGGCCCGCGGTGCCCGCGTCGGCGGGCTCGCCCGTGCCCGTGTTCGCGGCGCCTCCCACACCCTGCTCCTCCTGCTCCGGCCTCGGCTTCGCCGGTTTGGGCTCGATGGGCTGGCCGTCGCGGATGGCCTGCAGCGAGCCGATGATGACGGGCGTGCCCTGCTTCAGGCCCCCGAGCACTTCGTAGTGGTTGTCCTGGAGCTGACCGAGCTTCACCGGCGTGCGCTGTGCCACGCTGACGCCACCATCCCCCTCGGCCACGACGGTGGCGAAGAACTGGCTGCTCTGCTGGGACACGGCATACGTGGGCAGGCGCAGGGCCTCGCGGACGGAGTACACCACCTGGGCGTGCACCACCTGGCCGTTGCGCAGCCCCACCTCGTTGTCGAAGGCGGCCTTGAGCTCCACGAGCTGTGTCGTCGGGTTGGGCGTGGGGGCCACGAAGAAGACGGGGGCGCTCACCACCGGCTTGCCGTCCTGATCGAGCACCTCCAGGGGCGTGCGTCCCACCTCTACGTCCGCCACGCGCTCCTCGGGAACGAACACGGACAGCTCCAGGGCGCGGCTCTGGTCCACGTTGGTGAGCACCACCTGGGGCGTGACGTAGTCGCCCACCTTCACCGGGATGTTGCCCACCACGCCGTCGAAGGGCGCCGTCACCCGGTAGAAGCCGAGCTCCACCTGCTGCTGTGACAGTTGGGCCTCGGCGTTGCGCGCGCTGGCCTCGGCGGCCGCCGCCTGCGACACCGCCTGCTCATAGTCCTGACGGCTCATGAGCCCCTCGCGCAGCAACTGCTCGGCGCGCTGACGCGTGCTCTGGGCGAACTGGCGCTGGGCCAGGGCCGAGCTGCGCTGGGCCTCGGCGCTCTGCACTCCCGCGCGTCCGATTCGGGGATCCACTTCCAGCAGCAGCTGGCCCTGCTTCACCTGCTCGCCGGGCCTCACCGCGATGCGCTGCACGTAGCCCGCCACCTGCGGGTAGAGGTTGATGCTGCGCCGGGAGATGAGCGTGCCCAGGTACTCGCCGATGTCGCGCACCGGACCGGGCTCGAGCTTCAATACCTCCACCTGCATGGGCTTGCCCGCGGCGGCGCCTCCTGGTCCTCCGGGCCCTCCCGCTCCTTGCTGGGGGCCGCCCGCGTTGCCGCCGGAACTCTGGCAGCCGGCCAGGGCCAGCACCGTCAACCACACCCCTACACCACGACTCACCAGTCGCATGCTGCCTCCACCAAGAATGACTCGATTCGCGCCTGGAAGAACTGGAGTTCGCTCACCACCAGGTTCAGCTCCGCCTGCCGCAGCGCCGCCGCCGACACCACCAGGTCCTGACTCGTCCCCGCTCCCACCTCGAAGGAGCGGCGGGTGAGCCGGTCGTTCTCCGCCGCCAGCTCCCTCGCGCGCTGGGCGATGCGCTGCTGCTCGCCCGCCACGTCCACGTTGCGGCGCACGCGGCGAACCTCCACCGTGGCCGAGCGCTCCACGTTCACCGCCGCCTGTCTCGCCGTTTCCTCCTGGGCCCGCGCCTGCCACACCCGACCCTCGCGCACGCCGCCGTCATAGAAAGGCAGGGTGAGCACCGCGCCGATGTTCCAGATGGGCACGCGCGCGAAGCCCGGGTCCACCGTGAGCGCCACCACGCTGCTTTGTGCCTGCAGGGTCGGCAGGTACTGGGAGCGCGCCGCCGACACCGAGCGCTCCGCGGCCTCTACCTGGGCGCGTGCCGCCGCCTGGTCTGGCCGCTGCTGGAGCTCCTGTAGTGCTCGGCACTCCCGTTGGCCCCCGGCGAGCAACTCCTCCAGGGACAGCCCGCGGCCGAGCCCGACCGGCTGGGGGCTGCCCAGCAGGAAGCCCAGGGCGTCGCGTGCCTGACGCAGCGATTCGTCGCCGGACACCACCGAGGCGCGTGCCGCCTCCGCGTCCTGCTCCAGGCGGATGACATCCAGGCGGGTGCCCGCGCCCAGCTCCATCCGCCGTTGCGCGAGCGCCAGCCGCTCGAGAGAGGAGCGCAGGTTGACGCGGTTCACCTCGACGAGGCGCTCGGAGGCGGCCACCTGGGCCAGGGTCTGGGCGAGCGTGCGGGTGAGTTGCCGCCGCGTCTCGTCGAGGGAGAACTCCGCGGCCTGGCGTGTTGCGTCCGCCGCGCGCAGGGAGTGGACCGCCTGGAGATCGAACAGGGGCAGGGAGGCCGCCACATTGGCGGTGCCCAGGGGCGAGGTCGTCGTGAGACCGCCCACGCCGCCGCCCACTCCACCTCCACCCGTTCCGCCGCCGCCCGTTCCGTTTCCGGGCACGCCTCCGAGCGCCACGGTGGGGCCGAGCAGGTTGTGCTGGACGGAGGCGGAGCCATTGAGGGTGGGCAGCAGCCCCGCGAGCGCCACGCGCCGCTGACCCGAGGCCGTCTCCACCCGGGCCAGCGCGGTCCCCAGCTCCGTGGAGCGCTGGCGCAGCATCTGGAGCGCCTCGTCCCAGGTGCTCACCTGGACGGGAGCCGGGGGGACGGGGGCCAGCATCGGGTCCGACACCTCGGGCTGAGGTGGCTGCGCGGCGGCTTCCTGGGGAGGTGCGGGCGGGGGGTTGGCCTGGGCCAGCGTCACTCCCGGTACGAGGACGGCGTGTGAGAGGAAGGCGGTGAGGAGGTAGGGATTCATGACAGGCACTTCACAGTGGTGACTGTCCGGGCTCTCGGCTGCCTGTTCCGTGGATCATTGACACTCGAGGACATCTCGGGTGCCGACTGGTGAGCACTCCTTCACGCGAAGCGAAGTGGATGACACACCGCGCCAGGGGTGCGGGGGGCGAGCGGGCATTCGAGTGAGTGGCTGGAAGGCGGGCGCGACGGGGCTCAGTCGCGCGCGGTGCTCACGTCGGGGTAGAGCTGGCGCAGGGCGTCCATGTGGCGGCGGCGGGAGGAGGCGGCGGCCAGGTGCCAGGTGGCCGCGAACAGGCCCACCGTGAGGCAGCCTCCCCACAGGGCCGCGCGGCCGAGGTGTCCGAGCAGCCAGGTGCCGAGCAGGGGCGAGAGGCAGGCGGAGCCGGCCCACAGGGTGGCGTACGCGCCCTGGTAGACGCCGCGCTGGTGGGGCGGGGCGAGGTCGGCCACCACGGCCGAGGCCACGGGGGCCTGGAGCACCTCGCCAATCGACCACACCGTGACCGCGAACAGGGCGAGGGGGACGTGCGCGCCGAGCCCGTGCAGCCCGAAGCCCAGCCCCGTGAGGGCCGAGGCCGCCGCGAGCGCCGTGGAGCGCCGCATCGAGCCCAGGAGCCGGCCGACGAAGGGTTGCAGGAGCACCACGAGCAGGCCGTTGGCCGAGAGCACGACGCCGAACGTGGCCGGGGTCATGCCCCGCGCCGCCAGGTCCAGGGGCAGCGTCACGTTGTACTGCATGAAGATCATCGCGGTGAGCAGGATGGGCAGGGCGAAGCCGAGGAACACCGTGTCCTGGAAGGGCGCGAACGAGGGCGGCGAGCGCGCGGCGGTGGCCTCGGTGCGCGGCAGGTG
Source organism: Cystobacter fuscus (assembly GCF_002305875.1). Classification (NCBI taxonomy): domain Bacteria; kingdom Pseudomonadati; phylum Myxococcota; class Myxococcia; order Myxococcales; family Archangiaceae; genus Cystobacter; species Cystobacter fuscus. Next base: position 1,333,861 of record NZ_CP022098.1, read on the forward strand.
GGCGGGGCGCGTCTCCGGCACCTTCCACCAGACGATGACGCCATAGAGGAAGGTGGTGCAGGCGTCCGCGACGAAGAGGGTGAGGAAGCCCGCGCGCGAGGCGAATCCCCCGAGGGGCAGGGCGAGCGAGAAGCCCACGTTGATGATCCAATACAGCAGGCTGTAGGCGCGGGCGCGGTGCTCGGGGGGGACCACGTCCGCGATGGCCGCGGACACGGCGGGCCGGTACTGCTCGCCCAGCAGGCCGAGCAGGAAGGCGGCGGCGCAGATCTGCCAGGTGTCCCGGGCCAGGCCGAGCGCGAGCATCGCCACCGAGCCGAGCCACAGCCCCACGAGCAGGGTCGCGCGCCGGCCGATGCGGTCCGCCAGCGTTCCACCCACCAGTCCCGCGAGCACGGCGCCCGCGCCGTGCAGGGCCACCACCCCTCCGGCCTCCTCCACCCGGAAGCCGCGTTCACGCGTGAGGTAGAGCGCGAGGAAGGGCACCACGAAGGAGCCCAGGCGGTTCACCAGCGTGCCCGTCCAGAGGTACCAGTAGGTGCTCGGCAGGCCGCCCACCAGCGCCCTCGCTTCCTTCGCCCACCGTCCGCCCAGGTCACTCATGTCGGGAAGGGAGTCTGCGGGAGTGGACCTCGCGAGCGCCAGGGGATAGCAGGGGGGAGCGCCCTCCAGGCCGTCTGTCTGGAGCGATGGCCATCGCGGCGGCGCCTGGGCTGTTAATCTCGCTTCCGTCGAGCCCCCTCTTGAGCGAAGGAACGTCATGAGCAGCGGTACCCTGACGCCGAACCACCCCCAGGATCCCCATCGGGTGCCCGTGGAGATCGCCCCCGAGACCTTCTGGGTGGGCAAGCGCGAACCCGGCAACATCTTCTACGCCAACCCCTATCTGCGCCGCTTCCGTGGCACGGACTCGAGGACGCAGAAGCCAGCGGAGTTCAACCTCCTCATCGATCCGGGTTCGAGCAGCGACTTCTCCATCATCCACACCAAGGTCGCCTCGCTCATTGGTGGCATGGAGCGGCTGTCGGCGCTGTTCATCAACCACCAGGATCCGGACGTGGGCTCCTCGGCGAGCATCATCTCCGCGCGCTACTCGCCGCGCGCGAGCATCCTGTGCTCCGAGGACACCTGGAGGCTCATCGTCCACCAGAACCTGCCGCGCAACCGCTTCATCCCCACGGAGAAGTTCGCCCAGGGGCTGAGCGTGCCCACCGGCCACAAGCTGCTGCCCGTGCCCTCGCCCTTCTGCCACTTCCGGGGCGCGGTGATGCTCTACGATCCGCAGACGCGCGTGCTCTTCACGGGAGACCTCTTCGGGGGTCTCACCGACTCCAAGGCCCAGGGCCTGTGGGCGGACGAGTCCGACTGGTCGGGCATCCGCGCCTTCCATCAAATCTACATGCCGGTGAACACGGCGCTGGCGCGCGCGGTGGCGGCCATCCGCAAGCTGACGCCCGCGGTGGAGATCATCGCCCCGCAGCATGGCCGCATCATCCGGGGCCCCCTGGTGCAGCAGTTCCTCGAGCGCATGGAGCGGCTGCAGGTGGGCCTGGACATCATCGACGAGGCGCAGGATCGCACGCACCTCCAGGCCTGGAACACGGTGGTGGACCGGGTGCTGTCGTTGGCGCGCGGCTACCTGGGAGACTCGGTGGAGGCCAAGCTCACGGCCAGCCATCAGTTGCCGGACACGGCCCAGTTCGAGGGCTCGCGCCTGGTGGTGAAACGCCTGGGCAAGTGGACGCTGGAGCACGTGGTGGATCTGCTGTGCCAGGGCGAGCCCCCGGAGATCGCCGGCCCCATCATGGTGGAGGCCACCACCGCCGCGGCCGAGTACAACCTGCCCACGCCCCACCTGGACATCGAGGGCAATGGGGCCCCGTCCCACGTGTCGTTGCTGGAGACGTGAGCGGGGACGGGCCAGCCGCGGCGCTGGCGGGAGGAGGATGCGGTGCACTCGATGGATGATGATGCCGGTGGGGTGACGTACCTGAGCGACTCGTCGCCAGGGCATCCCGCGTCGCCTCCGGGCGAGCCCCAGGGCCTGTCACTGGAGCGGACCCTGCGGCCGGCGACGCCACCGGTGTCCCCTCGTGGCACGCTGATCCAGGGGGCGGCGACGCCCGTGCCCGCCTCCGTCACGGCGCGTGGCCTGGTGCCGGGCCAGGTGATCGCGGACCGCTACCAGGTGCGCAAGTGGCTGGGCGCGGGAGGAACCGCCGCGGTGTACGAGGTGCTGGACCTCCAGACGAACCAGCATGTGGCGCTCAAGGTCCTGGCGGTGCCACACGCGGAAGAGACGCTGGTCACGCGCTTTCGCCGCGAGGTGGAGCACGCGCGCGCGCTGGAGCACGTCAACATCCTGCGCGTCTTCGACGTGGGGTGGGACGGGGAGCGGCACTTCCTGACCGTGGAGTTGCTCGCGGGCATGGACCTGCGCCAGCTCCTGCAGGAGCGGCGGCCCACGCTGGCCGGTGCCCTGCGCTGGCTCACCCATGCCACCGTGGCCCTGGAGCACGCGCACGCGCGCGGGGTGCTGCACCGGGACATCAAGCCCGGCAACCTCTTCATCACCCGGACGGGGGTGCTCAAGTTGATGGACTTCGGCCTGGCCAAGAGCACGCATGTGCCGGGCACCACCACCCAGGGGGCCACGCTCGGCACTCCGGAGTACATGGCGCCCGAGCAGGTGATGGGCTCTCCCCCCGTGTCACCCGCCTCGGACCTGTACTCCCTGGGCGTGGTGGCCTACGAGTTGTTCACCGGGCAGCTGCCCTTCCGCCATTCGCAGCCCGTGCCGTTGATGTTCCTGCACGTGCAGGAAGCGCCCCGGCCTCCCCGGCTGCTGTGTCCGGCGCTGCCGGAGCCGTTCGAACGCGTCGTGTTGAAGTTGATGGAGAAGCGCCCGGAGGACCGTTACCGCAACGCGACCGAGCTGCGTGCCGCGCTGGCGGAGCTGTGGCCCCTGGTGCTCAAACGCCCTTCATGAGGCAGGTGTCATGATTTCCGTTCTCGGCCTGCTGTTCACCAGCCTCCTGCTGGGGATGGCCGCCCGGCGCAGTGGCCGTTTCCACGAGCACACGGCGCACGTCATCAACGCCTATGTCATCAACGTGGCGCTGCCCGCGCTGGTGCTGCGCTCGGTGCACGGGCTCACGTTGGTGCCCGAGCTGCTGCTGTCCGCCGCCGTGCCCTGGGTCATCTTCGGCGTGGCCTTGTTGCTGTTCCGGGCCGTGGGGCCTCGGCTGGGGCTGGCGCCCGACAGCGTGGCGGCGCTGGTGCTCACGGGGGGTCTGGGCAACACGTCGTTCGTGGGCCTGCCGCTCATCGAGGGCCTGCGCGGTCCCGAGGCCCTGCGGGTGGCGGTGGTCATCGACCAGTTGGGCTCGTTCCTGGCGCTGGCCACGGTGGCGACGATCTACGCCGCGCGCGCCGCCGAGAAGGAGACCCACCCGGCGGCGCTGTGGAAGAAGCTGGTGGGCTTCATGCCCCTGGTGGCGCTGGTGCTCGCGTTGCTCACCCACCCGTGGGCGTTTCCCACGTGGGTGGACGGAGTGCTGGCGCGGCTGGGCTCGACACTCACCCCGCTCACGCTCTTCTCCGTGGGCTACCAGTTGCGGCTGTCCGGCCTGCGGGGCCGGGGAAAAGCACTGGGTCTGGGGCTGGGCTACAAGTTGGTACTGGCCCCGCTCGGCATCGCGCTGTTGCTGCTCGCGCTGCCGCGACTGGACCGTCTGTCTTTCGAGGTGACCGTGCTTCAGGCGGGGATGGCGCCGATGGTGACGGGGGCCATCCTCGCGGTGGACCATGGGTTGGACCCCGAGCTGTCCGCCCTCATGGTGGGGGTGGGCATCCCGCTGTCGTTGCTCACGGTGCCCATGGCCCTGTGGTTGATGGGAGGCGGGCTCTTCTAGGCGAAGGCCTCGGTGGCGAAGGACAGCTCGAGGCCGTCCGCGCGCATGCGCAGCCGTGGCCGAGACAGCCAGTGGCAGTGGGGGCAATAGCTGTGCGCGCCACCCCCCGGCGTCTTGCGGATGTTCACCGCGCCGCCACACAGCATGCAACCCTGGGGGAGGACGAATTCGGCGATGCCCTCGCCCGTGTTCTGATCAGGTGAACCGTTCATGATCCACTGGTAACGCAGCTTCCGGCGAGCACAAGTCACACGGGCCGACTCTTCGTGCTCCCTTGGAGAGCAAGGAGGCGGGCGAGGGGTTCCAGGGCGCGCGCACTCCTGCTAGGAGAGAGACCTCATGAAAAAAGGCATCTATTACACCCCGCGTCCCTCCCGTGAGCCCGTCACCCGCGAGGGAGATCCCGGTGGCAAGTGGTCCGCGAAGTTCCCGGACATGATGGGCTACAAGACCCAGGGCGGCGGCAAGGTGCCCGAGGACTTCGAGTGGGCGAGCAACCCCAAGCAGGCGCAGGAGGAGCTGACGTCCGAGTCGCTCGCCGCCCGCTACAGCCAGCGGGTGATTCCGCGCCTCCCGGAGCCGGCGCCCACGCCCGCGCTGCCCGCGGACGCGAAGCCGGCGCCCAAGTAGCACCGGGCGTCAGGGCAGCCCAGGCGGAGGTGGAGGGGGGACCTGCTTCCGCGATGGCTCGGGGCTGCGTCGCCAGGTTCCGGTTTATCCTTGTTTTTTCGGCGGGCGGCCCAGTATCTTGCTCTCCATGTGTGTAAGTATGCCACCCAGAGCCATGGCCGTCCTGGGTGTGGCCCTCACTCTTCTTCTGGCGGGTTGCGCTGCGTCTGACGAAACCCTCCAGGTTGAAGAGGCAAGCTCCAAATCCTTTGACGTGGATTCGGATGGCTCCGCGGAGGAACTGTATTTCGAGGTTCTTCGCCTGCATTCAGCGGGTCTGCTCAGCCCCAAGCGTTTGGAAGAACTCCAGAGTCATCTGGTGATCGTGGACGATGTCTACTCACGGGATGCCGACTACGGGGTGGTGCTGCGCGATACCATCTTGTCCCACCTGCGCATGGCGGGTACTGAGGTGCGGCGCGAGGAGGCGCTGGCTCTGTCGGGATGGGAGGGTCGTGCCTACGTGCGTCGGCTGAACCGGGCCGGGGTGAAATCCGCCGGTCAGTATGCCGATGGGATGGTGCTCGTCGCGGGGATGCTGGGCGTTCCGACCAGTGCTCAGGAGGGGCTGCTCATGGTGGCCATTCCAACGGGGGGCTATCTCCTCGTGAAGGCCGGAGCAATGGCGCTCAAGCGGATGGCTTTCATCCTGCGGAACTGCCGGAACGCGGATGACGTGGTGCGAGGTGCCAGGGGCCTGGGATTCAAGGTCGAGAAGGTAGCGGATGCCTCCTCGCTCCGTACGGCCGTGGCCAAGACGAACGAAGGGCTCTCGGTGCGGTTCGAGGAGGTGCTGGCCCGTATTCCCAAGAAGGATGTGGATTTCCCCCGGGAATCGAGTGCGCTGCACGTCACCTCGGTGAGGAATGTGGACGTGCGGAGTCGGGCGTCCCGGGCGTCGGAGCTCCGGTCCGTGGTGCGTGGAGCGCAATCATATGCCTCCGCGGATGTCCTCCGCAGCCGCGTGAGGGAGTTTATCGCCGAGAAAATCAAGCCCGAGTTCGATGAGCCTATCGAGTTCTTCATCCATGGTACGACTCATGCGCGAGCCGTGATGTTCAAGCCGGAGGCCGGGCTGCGCCTTTTCACGGCGACGGACATTCATGTCGCCTTGCTCTTTTCGCGGCGGACGGTAGGGCGGGAAGGGGGGAGGGTGGGTGGCACCGTGATTACCCTGCCTCGTACTGTCGCGGACCAACTTCGGAAGAGTGGATTGCTCAGGACTCAGCCTGTGCCGGACATGCCAAGACTCCTGGAGACCATTTTCGAGCCCGGAGCCGTTGATGCTCTGAGGAAGCTGCGTTTATCGATACCTTGCCGGAAGGATTTTTCGATCCATGAAGGGGCCCGTGACGACCATACGCGTCGACCTGCCGACGGATAATCTCAAGTACAAGGGCTCGTTCACCTATTTCTTCATCTCCGCGGAGGATGGCCAGAGATGGCACCCATGGTGGAAGACGTTATTCAGCTTCTTGTTGGAACTTGAACGGCAATCCGTGGGCTTGAGTCAAGACGGCGTGGAGATGGAAGTCGCGCTGATGACCGGAAAGACGCGTCAGGATTTCCTGAAGCTTCTTCAAACCGCTCCAGAATCGGAAGTGGAAGGCCATCGAACATTGCGTTCAGCGCTGCGGCGGTTGCCGCTGCACGAACTCGATGTGCCTGTCCGTTACTTCGGACCCGATCCCGAATCGCGAGGAAATGAATGAGCGGAGCACCTCCCTCCTGGGTGGGTAGGCGCGCCCTGTTGGTGCTGATGCTCTCACTCGCGGGTTGCAAGAAGCCCGGCTCCGGGTCCTCCCGGGTGGATTGTCAGGAGGACCTCGATTGTTACATCGCCCGTGCTCGGCAATGTCTCCCAACGACCGTGGTGCACGCCGGTCTCTACCCCTTGAACTGGGCCGAGCCAGTCAGCGAAGTACCAATGACGCTCCAGTATGAAGTGCACGGCAGGGTCGGGGGCCGCTGCCATGTTTCACGCATCCAACTCCATCCTTCCTGGGATTGGCCGGACGCGGGCCCTCGGCCCGAGGATGCCTGGGACGTGCTGCGGTGGGAACAACGGCAGGAGATGCCTTTCAGCAACGCGCTGGGAATCCATGCACCCCTCATGCAGTGCCTGTACGAGGGCTCCGAGGCGGCCGGCACGGTGGAGCGGGTGCGCGACGGTACCGCCACGCTTCAGGACATGTCGGCTTGTTTCCCCGGTGATGGCCGCTGCGGAGCGCTGCCTCGCTTCGTGGTGGGTTGTAGAACCCGGGAGTGTGTGTTCGGGCGCTGGAGCTTTGTCTGTGAGTCCCACGGGCAACTCCGTACGTGCGAGGGAACTCGCTTGTCGGACAACACCCCATGGGAGAAGCGCTGCGTGAGTGCATGCGGCGAGGATGGCAAGGAGGTGCTCGACTGCGACTTTTTCTGGCCCGAGCGCCGCCGCGCCAGGCTTCATCGTGAAGCCGAGGAGCGGCGCTCGCGCGCCGCGGGATTATCCGCGGACGGGGGACTGGCTCCGTGACAATCCCTGCTCATGTCCAGCGGTTCAAAGCTTGCCGATCAGCGCGTCCACCAGAGCCCGCACGGCCCCGGGGCCGCCCTGGTGCAGGAAGAGGTTGGGCTCGGTGACTTCCAGCTCCATCAGCCGCAGCGCGCCCCGCTCATCCCGCGCCATGTCCACCCGGGCGTAGAGCAACTCGAACCCGGTGGCGGCGAGCACCTTCCGGGCGAAGGCCCGTTCTTCCTCGGAGGACGTGAGGGACTCGGCGAGGGTGGGATCATAGCCCGGGCGAGCCGACAGGGCGGCGGGCCGCAGGATGGCGTGGGTGTACTCCCCGCCGAAGAAGAGCAGCGAGCGCTCACCGTGGCCCTCCACCGAGGAGATGTAGGGCTGCACCATCATGTCCTTGTGCGGCAGCACGCGTGCCACCAGCTCCCGCACGGCGGGCAGTTCCGCGGGCCCGCGTACCCGGAGCGTGTCGCGCGAGCCCGCGGATACCGCCGGCTTCACCACCGCGTCGCTCCAGCCGCGCTCGGCGAGCAGGGCCTCCACGTCCGGAGTCGAACCCCGCGCGAGCCAGGCCGTGGGAACGATGGGCACACCGCGTGACTCCAGCTCGCGCAGGTAGCCCTTGTGCGTGTTCCACCGCAGCACCTCGGGCGGATTCCACAAGGGGCATTGGGCTCCGGCGCGCTCGGCCCAGGCGACGAACTCGTCACGGCGCTTGTCCGAGTCCCAGGCGGTGCGGATGAGCGCGAGCCGGAAGCGGCTCCAGTCCACCGCCGGATCATCCCAGATGACGGGCCCGGCTTTCAGGCCCCGGACGGCGAGCGCCTCGGCGAGCAGGAGCTCGTCGGGCCGGCAATCGGGGTAGGTGGACGCGGTGACCAGGGCGATATCGAGAGGGGCGCCAGGGAAGGGCATGTCCCCCTCGATATCGGGTGGCGCGGGGCGCGGCTACTTCTTCTCCAGCGGGCCCTCGCCATCGTTGAGCAGGGTCTTCTTCTCACCGGGCTGGGCGGGCTGTTCGAACGGGCCCTCGCCGTCGTCGATGACGCCCTTCTTGTCTCCGATGTGGCCGTCATCCTGCCCGGTCCCGGAGCCCCCCACGCCTTCCTTGAACCCCTCCACGGCTTCCCGCGTCGCGTCGCCCACGTCGCGCGCCGTGTCTCCCACCGTCCTGCCTACCTCCCGGGCGTCCTGGCGCAGCTCGCGATCCTGACGCTCGGTGCAGCCGGCCATGAGTCCCGCGATCCCCAGCAGGCCCATCGCCACCCGTGCCTTCCAGCCCTGTGCCGCCATGGTGCTCTCCTCCGGTCGAAGTGGTTCGCGGGGAGAAGCTAGGCATCCCGTCCGGCGCGCGGCGGCCTCCCCGCTCCGGGTGGATGAGGAGCGGGCGAGCGAGCGGGCGAAGCCCTCATGGGCTCACTGCTGCTGGGAGGCGATGACGGCGCCGAGCCGGCGCATGCCCTCTTCCAGCAGCTCCGGCGGACGGTTGGAGAAGTTCAGGCGCATGAACTCGTGGCGCGGCTCGGCGGCGTAGAAGGGCGCGCCCGGCACGAAGGCCACGCGCTTCTCCAGCGCCAGGGGGAAGAGCGCCTCCGCGCTCATGCCGCGCGGCAGCTCCGCCCACACGAACATGCCACCGTCCGGCTGCGTCCACCGGGTACCCGCGGGCATGTGCCGCTCCAGCGACGCGAGCATGGCCATGCAGCGCTCGCCGTAGATGACGCGCAGGTGCTCCAGGTGGGCATTGAAGTCGAAGCGCGTGAGCAGCCGCGCCGTGGCCCGCTGCGCCACCGTGGCGGTGTGCAGATCCGCCGCCTGCTTCACCACGGTGACCGCCCGGAGGATGTCCCGCGGTCCCACCATCCACCCGATGCGCAACCCGGGCGCCAGGGTCTTGGAGAACGAGCCGAGGCTGACCACCACGCCCTCGTCGTCGAGCGAGGCCAGCGACGGCAGGTGCTCGCCCCGGAAGCGCAGCTCGCCGTAGGGGTTGTCCTCGAGGATGAGGATGCGGTGGCGCTGGGCGAAGCGCACGAGCGCGCGCCGGCGCTCCAGCGACAGCGTGGTGCCCTTGGGATTCTGGAAGTTGGGCACCAGGTAGATGAGCTTGGGCTTGCGCGAGGTGACCAGGCGCTCGAGCTCCTCCACCCGCATGCCGTCATCGTCGCTGCCCACGACGGCGTAGGAGGCCTCGTAGCCGCTGAACGTCTGCAGCGCGGCGAGGTAGCTGGGGTTCTCCACCACCACCAGGTCTCCCGGATCGAGCATCACCTTGGCCACCAGCTCGATGCCCTGCTGCGAGCCGTTGGTGATGAGCACCTGATCCACCCCCACGCGCAGACCGCGCTCGCCCAGGTGCGCGCAGATCCACTCGCGCAGCGGGCCGTAGCCCTCCGTGGTGCTGTACTGCAGCGCGGCGCGGCCCTCCTCGGCGAAGGACTCCGCGTGGGCCTGGGCGATGGCCTCCACCGGGAAGAGCTCGGGCGCTGGCAGGCCGCCCGCGAAGGAGAGCACGTCCGGACGCTCGGCCACCTTGAGGATCTCCCGGACCGCGGAGGCCTTCATGCGCGACATGCGCTGGGAGAGCGGGAACGGCGGAGGAGCGTTGGTGTGGGAGGCGGCGAGCATGGTTCAGGCTCCTTTCAGTTCTTCTTCAGAGACGTGGACGTGCGTCCCCTCCTTGATGGAGGTCAGGACGATGGTGGTGTGGGTGCGCGTGACGCCCGTGATGACCCGCAGCGTCTCCACGAGCAGGGTGTCGAGCGTCTTCGTGTTCCGGGTGCGCACCTTGAGGATGTACGAGTCCTGTCCCGCCACGCGGTGGGCCTCGAGCACCTCGGGCAGCGCCAGCACCTTCTTGGCGAAGCCCTCGAAGTACCTGGGATGTTCGATGCTCACGCCAATGAAGGCGGTGATGTCCTTGCCCAGCTTCGCCGCGTCCACGTGCGCCGCGTAGCCCGTGATGACTCCCCGCTCCTCGAGCTTGCGGATGCGCTCGGCCACCGCCGGCTGGGACAGCCCCACCGCTCGCGACAACTCCAGCTGCGTGGCGCGGCCCTCGCGCTGCAACAGATCGAGGAGGTGGTAGTCGAGCTCATCCATGGCGGCGGGGTGGACCTTATTTTTATAAGCCTCGGTGGGTCTCCACGAATAAGGTATATGTAGTCCGTCTTTTTTGCAAGAAGCTTGACGGAGGAGTCGCCAGACGGACATGCGCTGCGTCCGTGGGTCGCAGGAGAAGGGGAGGGATTGAACGCTTCGGTCTCCCCGGGGTTCATGACCCGTGGGGTGAGACGAACGCCTTGCGTGAACCGCTCCTGTTTGTAGGCTGCGCCCCTTGCGTTCCTCCAACCGTCCCAGAGTCCTGCCCATCGTCGCGCTGCTGTCGGGATGGTGCGGCATTGCGTACGAACTGCTCTACTCGCGCGAGTTGACGGCCCACCTGGGCGACATGTTCCAGGTCAACGCCGCCATCCTGACCAGCTTCCTGATGGGAATCGGCGTGGGCGCCTGGGTGGCCCATCGGTTCGTCAAGGGGTTGTGGTTGGTGGAGCTCGGCATTGGTGTGTACGCGCTGGGGGTCGCCTGGACATTGGGCGGCGACACCCAGGCCGTGCTCGAGTTCCTGTTGCCCGTGCTGGGGCTGGGTCGCTGGGCGGTGGCGATCACCGCGTTCGCGTTCGCGTTCGTTCCCGCGCTGCTCATCGGGTTCTCGGTGCCGCTCTTCTCGCTCTACGCCCGGCACTACCTGGGCACCGAGCGGCCCGCGGATGCCTTCAACATCGTCTATTGGATCTACAACCTGGGCGGAGCCGCGTGCGTGCTCGCCATGGAGTATGGCCTGCTGCGCGCGCTGGGCATCCAGCAGACACTGATGTTCCTGGCGTTGCTCAACCTGGTGAGCGCGTTGGTGCTCCGGCCCCTCGCGCTTCCCCAGGAGCAGCTCCAGGACGCCCGCGAGCCCGTGCCCGCGCGGTGGGTGGGCGCGCTCTTCGCCGCCAGCGCGCTGAGCGGGCTGTTCCAGCTCTTCCTCCTCAAGGTGACGGAGATCGTCTTCGGGCCCTTCCATGAGAACTTCGCCCTGGTGCTGGCGCTGGGGTTGGCGGGGATTTCTCTCGGCACCTGGCTGGTGCACCGGTGGAAGGCCCGCTTCGAGACCTGGCTGCTGCTCGGCGCCGCCGCGGTGGGCGCGAGCCTGTGGCTCCTGCAGCCGCTCATCCACGCGTGGGGGTATGTCAACGCGGCGTTCGGCGTGACGCCCGTGCTCAGCTCGGTGTGCAAGGGCGTGATGCTCACGGCCATGGGGCTGGTGCCCCTGACGGTGTTCGGCGCCACGGTGCCGGCACTGCTCGGTGAGCTGTCCGGCGCGCGCACCACCGCGGGGCGCATGCTCGCCGTGTCGAGCTTCGGCAACTGCCTGGGTTATGTGCTGGCCGTCGCGGTGCTCTACGAGAACCTGTCGTTCCGGCTCCTGGCGCTGCTCTTCCCGGTGGGCCTGTGGGTGGCGGGGCTGGTCGCCCGGGAGCGCTCGCACGCGGTGTCCTGGGGCGCGCGGCTGCTGCCCCTGCCCCTCATCGTCCTCACCGCCGTGACGTGGTCGGACGCGCTCTTGCAACTGTCCTATCGCGACTTCGCCACCGCCGAGACCCTCTCGCGCACCCTGTCCAACGTGCGCGAGATGGAGCTGCTCAAGCGCTTCGACAGCGCGCTCAGCCTGGTGCGTGACACGCAAGGCGAGGAGTCGGTCATCATCAACGGCTACCGCTCCCTGGTCGCGTCACGCTCGGGGCGCACCAACCTCAGCGAGCTCATCGTCGGCACCTCGCCCGCGCTCTACACGCCCCGGCGGGAGCGGGCGCTGGTGCTCGGCGTGGGCACGGGCATCACCGCGGGCGCCACCGCCAGCCTGTTCGCGCGCACGGATGGCGTGGAGATCAATCCGGCCGTGGCGGCGGCCCTGCCCCGCTTCTCGCCGAACAACCTCGGGCTGGTGTCGCGTCCCGGGTTCCAACTGCTGCTCGAGGATGGCATCACCGCGCTCGCCCGCTCCCGGGAGCGCTACGACGCCATCGTCAACACCGTCACCAGCCCGCTCTACTTCTCGTCGAGCAAGCTGTACACGCGCGAGTTCTTCGAGCTGGTCAAGAGCCGCCTCTCCGAGGGCGGGGTGTACTCCATGTGGTTCGACGTGCGGGTCACCCAGGACGGGGCGCGCATCATCTTCGAGACGTTGCGCCAGAGCTTCGCCGACTGCCACTTCGTCTTCCTCACGTCCGTGTACACGCAGGTGGTGTGCGGCAACCGGCCGCTCGAGCCCCACGCGCTTCCCGAGGAGGCCTGGCCCGAGGACTTGAAGGCCCTGTTCACGGCGCATGGGCTCGGCGTGAGCCTGAACGAGCTGTACTCCCACCTCATCCTGCGCCGGCACGAGCTGTTCGCCATCGACTGGGACGCGCCCCTCAATACCTTCGATCGGCCGCAGCTGGAGTTCGTGATGGCCTCGGTCTCGCTCAACCAGGGCCAGGCCAGACCGTGGTCTCCACTGAGCCTCGTCCAGGTCGATCTCTCCGTTCCGGGATTCGGGGGCGCGCCCCTCACGCGCGACACCCTGGGGGTGCGCTGCGCCGTCCTGCAGCGGGTGAGCCACTCGATGGATCCGCTGTGCCGGCAATTGCTCACCAACGGTGGCCGCCAGTCCCCGCCGCTCTCGTATGTCGACTACCTGCTGCGCTGGGATCCGGAGGCCTCGCCGGCGACGCGTCTGGCGCTGGTGCAGGAGCTGGTGCGCAACGACCAGCCGGAGCGGGCACTGTCGGTGCTCGAGGCGGAGCCTGCCCTGTCCCGGGCGGGGCTGGCCGCGGAGGTGCTGCGGCTGGAGTTGATGCTCCAGTTGGGCCGTCCGGTGGAGGACGAGGCGCTCTTGCGACTCTACCGTCAGGGCCCGCTGGTCCCCGAGGTGCGGCGCATCCTCGCCCGGGTCATGGCCCAGCGGGGTCTGAAGGCCGAGGCGCTGGCCCACCTCGAGTTCCTGCGGCAGCTGGGGCCGCCGCGCCCCGAGGACGAAGCGCTGCGCGAGACCTTGTTGAAGGAGAACACGCCGTGAGTGACGTCTTGAAGCGGACGTGGCTGGGGTTGAAGGTGGCGACCGTGTTCTCGGGCGCCGCCGCGTTGATCGCCGAGACGTTGTGGATCCGCTCGCTGTCGCTCATGGTGGGCTCCACCGTGGAGGCGGCCTCGACCATCTTCGCGGCCTTCATGGTGGGGCTGGCGCTCGGCGCTTGGCTCGCCGGGCGCAAGGCGGATGTCCTGGCGGATCCCCTGCGTGCCTATGCCTGGGTGGAGGTGGCCATCGCGTTCACCGCGGGCGCGGCGGGCCTGCTGCTGTTCCTGGGCCGTGACACGCTCATCCTCGGTGGAGACCATCAGGGCGCCGCGCGGGTGGCCCTCGTCTTCTTCTTCGTGCTCGCGCTGGTGTTGCTGCCCACGCTGCTCATGGGCGCCACCTTCCCACTCATGGTCGCGGCGTCCCGGCGCGTGGGGCTCGAGGTGCGGGGGGTGAACATCCTCTACGCGCTCAACACGCTGGGCGCCTCGCTGGGCACCCTCCTCTGTGGCTTCGTGCTGCTTCCCCTGCTGGGCGTGCGCACCTCGGTGGCGCTGGGGGCCCTGTTCAACCTGCTCGCGGCCGTGGTCTGTCTGCCGGCGTTGCTCTCGCGCGGCGCGCCCGCGCCAGCACCCGATGCCGGGTCCTCCGCGTCCGCCGGGTCCGAGTCCGAGTCCGACTCCGAGCGCTTCTCCCTGTCCCAGGGCCTGTTGTTGACGGTGTCCGCCACGAGCGGCCTGATCACCCTGGGCGCGGAGGTCGCCTGGACGCGGCTGTCGAGCTACTTCCTGGGCAACCGCGCCCATGCCTTTGGCATCTTCATGGCGTGCGTGCTCCTGTCGCTCTCCGGGGGCTCGTGGCTCGCCGAGCGGTTGATGCGCCGCTTCGGCCGCCGGCTGCCGGAGCTGCTCGGTGGGGTGCTGGTCGTCTCGGCGGCGCTCCTGGTGGGGTGCTCGGCCATGACGGAGTGGTGGATCCAACACCAGGCCGAGGTCGAGGGCACGCTGCCCGCGAGCAACGGGGTGTTCTTCCTCGCGCGCATCCTCCAGACGCTGGTGCTGGTGGCGCCGATGATGCTGGCCATGGGCTGTTTGTTCCCCCTGAGCCTCACGGCCTCGCGCCTCACCCAGCGGCGCTCGGGGCTCGCGGCCGGCCTGTTCTATCTGGTGAATACCGTGGGCTCGGTGGCGGGCTCGCTGCTCGCCGGGTTCTGGTTGCTGCCCACGGTGGGCGTCTACCGGGGAATCGGCTACCTGGTGGCCCTGGCCTGCCTGGTGGCCGCGGGAATCTTCCTGGCCGCCGTGCGCGAGCGTCCGTGGAAGCTGGCGGGGTTCGCGGGGGTGACGGGGGTGCTCGCCCTCGTGCCACTGGCGTTGCCCGAGGAGCTCATCACCCACGAGCCCCACACCCAGATGGTGTACCGGGACGAGGATCGCTACGGCGTGTTCCAGGTGAATGCCCTGCCCAATGGCATGCTCAGCGTCACCAACAACCACACCCGGCTCATCCACTACCTGGGGGCGGCGAGCACCTCGTACGTGCAGCAGATGCAGGGCCACCTGGGGATGTTCTTCCACCCCGAGGCGAAGACCGCGGTGGTGCTCGGCAGTGGCTACGGCATCACGGCGGGCGCGCTCGGCTTGTATCCCCAACTGGAGCGGGTGGACGCGGTGGAGATCCTCCCGGCGCTCGTGGACGTGGCCGACCTGTTCGTGCCCTACAACTTCGCCTACCACCGCAATCCCCGCGTGCGCGTGGTGATCGACGATGGCAGGCACTACCTCACCCGGTTGGAGGACCGGTTCGACATCGTGTCCATCAACGTGTCGGATCCCCGCCTGCCGGGAGGCTCGAGCCTCTTCCACGCGGACTTCTATGACGTCGTCAAGCAGCACCTCAACGAGGGGGGCGTCGTGCTGCAGCACGCCTTTGGCACCGAGCGCCGCCTGGTGCTCAGCACCCTGGGGCGCTCATTCAAGTACGTGCTCCTGTTCCCCTCGTACCAGAATGGCTTCAACGTGGTCGCCTCGGACAGGCCGCTCGTGGCCGACCCGGCGAGGATCGACGCGCTGGCGGCCACTCCCGGCGTTCGCGAGGCGCTGCGCGGCATCGGGGTCATCGCGCCCCCGGCGGTGGGAAGCCTCTTCTCCCAGGGACTCTCGCCCCAGGACCTTCCCAGCCTGTTCGACGATCCGCGGGTCGCCACGGATGACCTGCCGTTGCTGGAGTACTCGTCGCGCGGAGGTGCCGCCGGGCTGTTCTTCAGCAACGAGTGATGCCAGGGGCGAAGCCGGGGCGCGTCACACCGAGCCCTGGGCGCCCGAGCCCTCTCCGGCGCGAGGGCGCAGCCGGCGGATGGCCCGCAGCAGCATGTAGCCGTCGAGCGGATTGGCCACGTACCCCTTGGCGCCGATGCGGTGGGCCCGCGCGAGGTCCTCGTCGTCCGAGGAGCCGGAGAGCAGCAGCGTGCCGCCGATGCGCGCCTCTCCCGCGAGCAGTCCCTCCATGGCCTGGACGGGGGCGAACACCAGGTCCGAGGCCGTCGTGTGCAGCGTCTCCAGCGGGGAGATGACCCGGGTGCGGATGCCCTCGCGGGCGAGCGAGCGGGAGATGAGGGTCGCCGTGACGGGCGGCCATGCATAGAGGAGGACGGGCGCGTCGGGTCCCCGCTCCGGGGTGGGCCGGCTCACGGGGGGCTCGGCCTGCTCCTGGAAGCGGTAGAGCGCGAAGAGCGCCCGGGCGATGGCCGGGTCCGACGCGACGTATGGCTCGACACGGGGCTTGCCCGAGACGGCCCGCACGGCGTCCAGGGCCTCCAGGGAGGCGGGAGCGGGCAGGGCGATGTGCAGCACCTCGCGCTCACCCTGGTCGAGCCGCAGGGGGATGGCCCGGTACTTCCGGGCGACGCGCTTGGACACCAGCCGGGTGAGCTTCGGGTGGAGCGGCTCCCGGTCCAGGTCGATGGCGGGGAAGCCCGCCTGCTGGGCGAGCGCGCGCAACACCTCCGCCTCGCTGCACAGGCCCTCGCGCACCAGCGCCCTGCCGAGCGGCACCCCCATCTCGTGGTGGTGCACCAGACCGAGACGAAGTCGAGCACGATCGAGCAGTCCCAGCTCCATCAGGATCTCGCCGAGCATGCGCTTGGAATCGGCTTGCATGGAACGAATGTCACCACCGCGCGGGGGCCTCGCGATGGATGACAGGTTCAGCCGCCGCTCCTCTGCCCGCCAGGAGCCCGGGCCGGGTCAGCCGCGCAGCAGCCAGCGCAGCAGCGCGTCCGGCTCGTCCACGTGGACGAAGTGCCCCGCGTTGGGGAGCGTCTCCACCGGACAGCCCAGGGCCTCCATCCGGGCGGCGTCGAGATCCGAGACGTAGGCGGCCCGGCCCCCACGGATGCAGCGCACCGGCAGTTCCGGGCGCGACAGGACCTCCCAGAACTGCTCGTGGTTCACCCGCGCGTGGAACTCGCCGAGCGCTTCCCGATCGAAGCGCCAGCGCACTCCTCCCTCCGGCGCGGGCTCCAGGTTCATGAGGAGCCAGTCCGAGAGCGGGCCCGACAAGCCCCGTCCCGTCAGCTCCTCGCGCATTGCCTTGCGATCCGCGGCCTGGGCGGGCGACGCCCGCAGCTTCTCCAGCACCTTGGCGCTCTCGGACAGGCCCGGGGGAATGGGGCCCGGGGTGATGTCCAGCAGCGTGACGCTCGCCACGTCCCCGGGCGTGGCCAGGCTCGCGGCCAGCGACACGCGGCCCCCGATGGAGTGCCCCACGAAATCCAGGGGCCCCTCGAACCCCGCCGCGCGTGCCGTCTCCACCACGTCCATGGCCACACGGGACAGCGAGGCCCCGGGCGGCAGCGGGGGCGAGGTGCCATGGCCCGTCAGGTCCGGCAGCAGGAAGCGGCGACTCGGGTCCGCCGCGCTCCAGGCCGCCGCCAACGAACGCAGGTTGCGCCCCGTGCCAAGAAAGCCATGCAGCAGCACCGTCGGCCGCTGTCCTTCACCCAACTGGAAGTTCGCGAGGATCACCTCCATCACCTAGCGCCCAGGGCTCCCCTCGGCAAGCGGGCAGGCGAGCCCTCGTTCCATGTCCGGAATAGAAGGGACTGGTCGCCCTTCGAGGCCATGAACAATTTCACCACATGATGCCCAAGCGACTGGACGGTGTGGGGTTCGGGGGACGGGGAGCGCGGTGGGTGGTGGGAGCGGCGGTGGCGATGGCGCTGTTCGCGGGAACGGCCCAGGCCCGGGCCGTGGGGGGCGTGCGCCTGCCGGACGCCATCTCGCTCCAAGGCAAGAAACTGCTGTTGGATCACATCGAGCTCAAGAAGCTGCTCTTCTTCGAGCTCTACGTCTGGGGGCTGTACCTGGAGCAGACGCCGGGCTCCACCCGGGAGGCCATCTCGTTCCAGGGACCCAAGCAGCTACAGCTGCACTTCAAGCGCAGCATCCCGCGGGACGAGCTGGCGAACGCCTTCCGGGGCTTCCTGTCCCACAGCGCCGTGATGCACTCGGCGGACATGAAGCGGCAGTCGGAGCAGTTGCTGCAGTCGCTGCGCGCCGTGGACTCGGGGGACTCGCTCCTCATCACCTATCTGCCGGAGAAGGGGCTGGTGGTGTCGGGCGAGGGCTCCCAGGGCGCGATGATTCCGGGCAAGGCCTTCGCCGACGCGCTCTTCGACGCCTGGCTCCAGGAGAACCCCATCTACGACCGCGACTGAGTCCACGCGGAGGGATGGGTGATGGGCGCCGGGTAGGAAGATCCAAGAGGGGATTGGGGGTCAACCAGACAAGTTGATTCCATCCATCTGTTTTCAGAAGTAGTGTCCCCGGGGAATGGACGACCTCGACACGCTGAAGCGCAACCTGGGGGCGGCCCTCCTGGCGGCCCGGGAGAAGGCGGGACTGACCCAGGCGGATGTGTCCTCTCAAGTAGGAATCGCCACGGCGATCTATGGCCGGATCGAACGCGGGCAGATGCTGCCCAGCGTGCCCACGCTGCACCGGTTGTGCTCGACGCTGCATCTATCGGCGAGCGAACTGCTGGGGCTGGGCGCCGGCTGGCCGGAGCAGGAGGCCGGCATGAGGGCGCAGGACGCGGACATGTCCGCGGAACTGCTCCACCTCGCCACGCTCCTGCGCCAGTTGTCTCCGAGCGAGCTGCGGTGCCTGGCGGCGCTCGCCTCGGACATCTGGCGCACGCGAGGCCCGGGCAAGCGCTCACCGCCAGGGGATTGAAGCGGACTCCTCCGCGGATTCCCCACGCCCGGGCGCCACGCTTGCGCGTATCGTCTCCGGCCATGGTTCTGAAAATCGTCCAGGCCGGAGAACCGGTCCTGCGCCAGCGTGCGCGCGACCTCACCCTCGAGGAGATGACGAGCCCCGCCACGCGGCAGCTCATCTCCCTCATGCGCGACACCATGCGGGACGCGCCGGGGGTGGGACTCGCGGCCCCTCAGGTCGGGGTCGACGTGCGGCTGGTGGTCATCGAGGATCGGGCGGAGTACATGGCGGGCCTGCCCGCCGCGGAGCTGGCCGCGCGTGAGCGCGAGCCGGTGGATTTTCACGTCCTCATCAACCCGCGGCTCATCGTGGAAGACGCGACGCCGGCCGAGTTCCAGGAGGGGTGCCTGAGCGTCTCGGGCTTCCTCGCCCTGGTGCGTCGCGCGCGCGGCGTGCGGGTGGAGGCCTTCGACGAAGAGGGCCGGCCCTTCTCCCGCTCCGCTCGTGGCTGGTACGCCCGCATCCTCCAGCACGAGGTGGATCACCTCGACGGCACGCTGTACATCGACCGGATGGAGTCGCGCAGCTTCAGCACCCTGGACAACCACCGGCGGCACTGGGCCTCGCGTCAGGTGGCGGACATCCGCCAGGCTCTGGGTCTGACGCCCTGAAGGCGCGCTTCGGCAAGAGGTGAGCTCGCGCCTCCGTGACCCACTCCACAATCGGGCGCGAAAAGTTCACAGGTTGGGTTGTCCAGACTCACTTGAAGGCCAATTTTTTCCTCATTGACGACTTTCCCCTCTGGAGGGGTGTGCGATGAGGTCTCCAATCAAGTGGATGGTGTGTCTCTTGCTGTGTGGGGTGGGCCCGGCGATGGCGAGCGAGGCCCTGCCGCCCGGGCCTGAGGAGGTGTCCTCCACGGACGCGCCCCCGGACTTCGAGAGCCTCGCGGAGAGCTTCAGCGCGGGCCGGTTGGTGGATGTCTCACGGCGGGTGGTGGATGAGGGAATCGCCGAGTACAGCTACACCGTGCGGGTGGGCCCTGGTGCCTACGACGTCATCACCGTCCACCGCGTGGTGACGGAGCTGCTTCCGAACATCCCCCGGGGTGGCCAGAAGCCCGTCTTCCTGGTGCATGGAGACCTGTGGGGCTTCCGGGGTGCTTTCCTGCCGACCCTGGCGAGCTCCGCGGTGCCGCGCGGGAAGTCCTTCGCCATCTATCTGGCGCGCCAGGGGATGGATGTGTGGGGGATCGATCTGCGCTGGGTGCATGTCCCCGTGACCACCGCCGACTTCTCCTTCATGCAGAACTGGAACCTGGAGACGCACGTCCTGGACGTGCGCGCCGGATTGGTCCTGGCGAGCCAGGTGCGCTCGCTGGGCCTCTCGAGTGTGGAGCCCATGCCGTTGCTGGGCTGGAGTCGGGGCGCCGCCATTGGGTACGCCCTGCTCAACGCGGAGGCGAAGTCGCCGGCGAAGGAGCGCCAGGTGAGCGCCTTCGTCCCCGTGGACATGGCCTTCGTGCTCGACGAGAAGGCCACGAGCCAGCGCGAGGCCGCGTGCCTGGGGTACAGCATCTTCTCCCCGCTCCAACAGTCGGGCCTCTATGTGGAGAGCAGTGGCCAGTTCCTCTTGAAGCTGGTCTCCCTGGCCAGGTCCAGGCCCACGGAGCCCTCGGACGACGTGGATGGGTTCACCAATTGGGAGGCCGCGCTGCTGGCGGGCTCCGCCACCTCCTCGTTGCAACCCACCCCCGTCTTCGCCTGGTACCACTTCACCGGCGGCACCTTCTCGGGCCGGCTGCCCACGGGCCTCACCTGGACGAACCAGTCCTTCCTGCTCGACATGATGGAGCAGGCCTCGCCCTTCCAGAGTATCGGCGAGCAGGTGGAGACGCTGGCGCTGTGGTGCGGCACGTCGACCCAGCCCTACACCGACCGGCTGGATAAGGTGAAGGTGCCGGTGTTGTACGTGGGCGCCGCCGGGGGCGTGGGCCGCGAAGGCTTCGCGACCCTGTCGCTGCTCGGCAGCAAGGACGTCACCACCTTCATCGTGCAGCGCCTGACGGACAGCGAGCGCGCGGGGGACTTCGGCCACGCGGACCTGTTCCTCGCCTCCGACGCGGACAGGCTGGTGTGGCCGCGCATCGTGAGCTGGCTCGCGTGTCACTGAGAAGGAGGGGGGCGTCCCTCACAGGGAGGCCGAGGCCCGTCCCAGGCCCTCGGCCACGGAGGTGAAGGCGTCCCGGGTGCGCACGCGCTCCTCGCCGAAGCGCTGGGTGTAGAGCCGGCGCACCGAGGGAATCTGCGAGGAGCCTCCCGTGAGGAACACCGCGTCCACTTCGCCCGCCCCCTCGCAGCGCGCGAGCAGTCCCTCGGTCACCTCGCTCAGCTCGCGCAAGAGCGGCTCGCACGCCGTCTCGAAGTCCGCGCGGGTGATGCGCTCGTGCAGCTGGATGCGCGCCTCCTCGAAGTCCAGCGTGGTCTCCTCCTCGGAGGACAGCCGCACCTTGGCCGCCTCGATGGCGCGGAAGAGCCGGTAGCCCAGGTTGTCCATGACGAGATCGTAGAGGGCCGCGGCCTCGGCGGGCTTGTCGCTGGACTCCTGCATCAGCTCCAGCAGCTCCTGGGTGGACTTCTCGCGGATGAAGGACATCTCGTGCCAGGACAGGAGCTTGGCCATGACGTGCTGGGGCACGGGCAGCCGCTTGTCGCTGAAGCCCCGCACGCGGTAGGTGGAGCCGGCGCCAAAGCGCGGCAGGAGCGAGTGGCGCATGATCTCCGCGTCGAAGCGGTCACCGCCAATGCGCACACCGGTGGAGCCCACCACGTCCGCGCGTCGGTCCGGGTTGCCCCGGCGCGAGGGCCCCAGCCGCATGAGCGTCAGGTCCGTGGTGCCCGCGCCGAAGTCCGCCACCAGCACGAGCTCGTCGCGGGTGAGCTGCGCCTCGTAGGAGAGCGCGGCGGCGATGGGCTCGATGAGGAATTGGATCCGGGTGAAGCCGGCGCTCTCCGCGGCGCGGCGCAGGCGCTGCTCGGCGAGCGTGTCCGCGGCGGCGTCGGTGGAGAAGAGCGCGGGGCGGCCGAGCACCACGGACTCGGGGGCGGTGCCGCCGATGTGGGGGGCGGCGGCCTCGCGCACGCGGCGCAGGAGCAGCGCCACCAGGTCCTCGATGAGCCAGGTGCGTCCGCGGATCTGCGTGGCGCGGAAGGACGCGCTGTGCAGGAAGGACTTCACGGACTGGATGAAGCGGCCCGAGGGATCCTCCAGGTAGCGGGAGATGGCGGGGGCGCCCGTGTACGCGTCGCGCTCGTCCTCGGGGAAGAAGATGACGGAGCGGTAGAGGCGCGGGTCGCTGTAGCCGGGGGAGACGGGGAGCACCGTTCCGTCCGGGAGGGCGAGAGCCGTGTTGCTGGTTCCGAAGTCGAGTCCGCAGGCGGGCATGGGGCGCTTCCTCTACGTGCAAATGACGGAGATGGGTAGCGCCGAGTACCGCTCATTCCAGCAGTGCGCACAGTGCGTGCGTGCGCTTCTCGTCGTGCCAGTCCCCGAGCTGCCGTCCGGCCCGGGCGGCATGCTGGGCACGCTCCGCGCGAGCGCCCCTGAGCAACGTGCGTGCCGCGGCGCGCTGGGCCGCGGCGCCATGGAGGGCGAAGTGCTGGAGCAGGTGCAGCCGCACGTCTGAGTCATGCAACTCCCCCAGCGACTCCTGCAAGGGCTTGAGGGCCTTGAGCAGGGGCTTCACCTCGCGGCCCAGGGCGGGAACGAAGAGCTCGGCCTCGTAGCGCAGCTTCTTCACGTCCTTGCGCAGCGCATGCGCCATGGCGGGGGTCAGGTCCTTGGCGCGGTTCTCCATGAGGGCTTCCAACTGGCGCAGGCGGTGGCTCAGCTCCTGGCGCACGCGCTGCCCTCCGTACTTGCCCGGGCCCTTCAGCCGCCGCGTCTCCCGCTCGAGCGCGGGGACGGTCCGGTCCGCCCATCGCGAGAGCGCGCGCCGCAGCCGCCGTTCCTTGTCGGGCAGTGGGGACATCAGGCGCGCGTGCATCGCCTGGAAGCCGGCGCGTCTCGAGGACTCGCTCTTCTGGGCCACCTCTTCCAGCCAGGCCCCCTGGACGTGGAGATCCCGCACCTCGCCGAGCGCGTCCTGGAGCCGCTTCACCTCGCGCTCGCGCGCCTTCAGGTCTGCGAGGTCACGGAACGCCTCGAGCACCGCGCGCAGCCGGCGGGTGGCCACCCTCAGGTCGTGCACGCGCTTCGGGGTGAGCTTCCGGGTGAGGGCGGCTTCCGCCCGGCGCGCGTCGTCCAGACGCGAGGTGAGCAGGTACCGGGCGGCCTTGGTTCGCCGGCTCTCACGGTCCAGCCCTTGGGAAGGGGAGGCAGGGGACATGGGGGCGTATCAGAAGGCCGCCCCCATCCACCGTGCAAGCCCCGCCTCATGTCTGGCGGGGCCGCTCATGGAGTAGACAACTCATCAGGCGTTGGGCGCGGAGGAGGTGGTCTCCTCGCGGATGGCGGAGGGGCCGGTCTCCTCGCGGGCGATGTTGGACGAGCCATACAGGTGGCTCTCGAGGAACCACAGGTCCTCTTCCACCGTGCCGAGGGTTTGTGTGAGCAGGTCCGCGGTGACCGGATCATTGAGCTCGTCGCAGCGTTGGATGCCGTCGCGGATGGTGGCCGCGTAGCGCGACACCCGGTCGACGATGACGCGGACATGGTCATCACCGTTCACGGCGCTCAGGTCGTACTCCTCCAGCTCGCTGTTCTTGGTGGCCAGCCGGATGGTGCCCTCCGCGTAGCCGCCCAGGGCCCCGGCGCGCTCGGCGAACTCATCGGCGTGGTCGCGCACGTGGTCCGCCACCTTGTCGAAGAGCAGATGGCGGCTGATGAAGTGGTTGCCACGGATGTTCCAGTGCGCTTGCTTGACCTGCCAATGCAGGTCAACGGCCGTCGCCAGACAGGTGTTGAGCAGATCGATCAGCTCGGAGCGGGCCTCGCGCGGCAGGTTGATGTGGCTGGGAAACTTGGTGGTCATGAACTGGCCCCTGGTCGAGTGTTTCCGGAGGGAATGCCCGCCGGTTCGCTTCAGAGCCACAGGGTGTGGATGGCGGCGGCGGACGCCAAGCTGGGGGGCGTCCACCGTTGGCCCGGCAGGGGAGCGGGCGGGCAGGCGGATGGTGCGTCAGGGAGGCGTGGGGCTCGCCAGCACTTCGACCGCCGCGGAGATGACCTCGGGGTGGGTGATCATCGTCGGGTGGAAGGGGACGTGGAAGACGCGCTCGTGCGTGCCGGGCAGGCGCGAGTTCTCCGCGGGGAAGATGACGCCATCCAGGGGCGTCCAGAAGCAGAAGACCTCGGTGTCGCCGAAGGGCTTCTCGCGCCGGTTCAGCTCGAGCAGGAAGGGGCTGTCCGGCCGCATCTGCACCAGGGCCGGATCCCTGCGCAGGTACGCGAGCCAGGTTCCCTGGTGGGGCCCGGAGATGGACACGAAGCGGCGCACGTGGGGCTGCCCACCCAGTGACTGCATCCAGTAGCGCGTGGACAGGGCGCCCTGGCTGAAGGCCACCACGTCGACGCGCTCGGCGTGGGTGCGCCGGCGCAGCGCCTCGGCGGCGCGGCCCACCTGGTAGGCGATGGCCTCGATGGGAAGCTGTCCATTGTTGGGGTAGAGGTCCACGGCGTGGAGCCGGTCCCGGGGCCAGCCCGCGGCCACGAAGGTGTCGAGCATGGGATGGAGCCGGTTCGCGTTGTCATCCGTGCCGGGGACGAAGAGCACGGGCACGGGCTCGCTCGAGGCGCGCACGGCGGGCAGGGTGGCGCAGCCGGTGAGCGTGGCGAGCAGGAGTCCCACGAACATCCCGCGGGGGTGACGAGGAGCGGGGAGCGTTCGGGAGGGAGTCATACGGGGTTCTCCGGGCCGGGATGGGCGCCTCCAGGCAGGCAAGGGCTCATCATGTATGCAGTCCATCCTCCCACACACCCGTACGTATGTTGAAGGCACGGGGGGCTGGCCGGATGCAACCCCGGTGAGGAGACGCTCATGTCCAAGAAGAACCTCCTGGGTCTGCTCATGCTCGTGCAGCTATCGGGGGTCCTGGGCTGTGCCGCGGTGGTGCGCGAGAGCACCCGGGGGGCCCTGGATGCGATCCGCCAGCAGAAGGAAGAGGTGGACCAGGAGCATGAAGACTCCCTCACGCGGGGCACGGCGGGACAGGTGACCCGGGGCGCCTTGGACGCGCTCATCACCGGCGAGCCTCCGCCCAAGGCACAACAGCTCGAGGAGAACCCCGGGAGTGTGGCCTCGGGTGGAGGCGCGGCGGGTGGCGGCGGGGGCGGAACACCGGCTCCCGCTGGCGGAGCGATGGCTGCCACGGGAACGGGCGGCTCGGGCCTCGGGTCGCGGGGGCCCATGTCCGTGTTGTCCGCGCAGCTCGCCCGGGGGCTCAGCGCGGAATTCGAGCGCCAGCTCGGAGCGGATGGCTCGGGGCCCCTGGCCCGGAGCATGTCGGCGGCGGCTGGTCAGGTGGCCGCCTCGGTGATCCAGCAATCCAAGGACGAGCTCGGCCCGATCTTCCCCGAGTGCGAGGGGCTCGATGGGGAAGCAGCCCGGGGATGCAGGGAGGCGCGGATGTCCCAGCTCAGCGAGTCCATTGGCGGAGGACTCGTCCGGGGCATGTTCAAGGCCGCTCAACCCGTGCTGCTCGTCGTCGCCTTCGGGGGTGGATTGCTGGTGGGGCTGTTCGTCTTCCTGGCCCTGTCCGTGGCGCGCATCCATCGGGAGTCGGGAGGCGGCGCGGGCGTGTCGCGGCAGCGGCGCCTCGTTTGACTCACGTCTGCAGGAGGATGAAGTCCACCACGGTGCGCCACAGGCGCTCGAAGTGGAGCCGGCGGAAGCCCGAGCCCGAGATGAGCCAGTCCACATGGGGCGGCCGGTGCGCGGGCTGATCGAAGTGGCCGATGGCGTCCAGGTGGTCCGCGCGCACGGCCGCCAGCACCCGGCCGTAGACCTGCGAGCGCGTGGGGACGATGCCATCACACGCTTGGGGGCCTGGCAGGGCTCCGTAGGCCTCCACCAGCGCCGCGGTCTGCGCGGGCGTGGGTGGCGGAATGGCGGTGAGGGGCATGCGCTGGGTGCGCCCGTACAGGAAGGAATAGACGGTGTGGGTGATCTGCGCGTAGGGGTCCAACCCCGCGCCCAGGCGCGTGCGCAGCGAGGGAGGCCGGGCCTGGGTGATGACGGAGCCGTAGCGCACCCCGGGCCGGTCCTGGCAGCTCGCGTTGAACAGGTCGATGCCCTCGGGCGTGAGCTGGGGGACCAGCGACGCGTCATTGCCCACGTCCCCGAGGAAGCGCACCAGCTCCTCGCGGCGCTCGGCGGAGAAGTCGCCCAGGAGCTGCTCGAAGAGCTGATCCAACAGGGTGGGGCGGAAGCCGAGCTGCTCGTCCCACCGGGTGATGAGGCTGCCGAAGCGGAAGGCCACGCTCAAGGGCAGCCGACCGAAGCGCAACACGTACACGGTGAAGAGCGACAGCAGTTGCAGCAGCTTCTGGCCGAAGAGCCCGAGGAAGAAGGACGCGAGCGGCGTGCCCGAGTGGGGCGTGGACACCGTCACCACCGTGCGCACCCGGCGGGCGAAGCGCTCCACGTCCATGTCATCGCCCAGGAGCACCCCGGGGCTGACGAAGAGCCGGGCATCGAGCCCTCCGGTGGAGTGGCCGATGATGTGGATGGGGCAGTCGTCGTCCTTCACGTGGGTTTCGATGGACTTGAGCAGGTCCCCCGCCCGCGTGCGGATGGAGCCGGTGGGGTGGGTGAGGACCTGCACCACCTCGACGTCCACGCCCCGGGCCTTCATCTCCGCGACGAAGTAGTCGCGCACGTGCCCGAAGTACAGCAGCTCTCCCAGGTTGGCGAAGCCGAAGAAGCCGGGAACCAAGAGGATGTAATGCTTCGTCGCCATTCCGCCCAACCTTCAGGGGTCCGGGCCCTCAACTCAAGTCCCATGTGCATTTCCCCTTGCGCTGGTTGACGTCCCGGCGCTCGCGGGCACTTCACGCGGGGTCCGTGGCGTCCGCCCGCGACCCGCCGAACCCCTCGAGGACCAGGTACCCCTCGGGGATGAGGCTCGTGGCGAGCATGACCTCGTTGATGTCGCGGTGCTCGATCCAGGAGCGCACGACCCTGTGCTCGGGAGCGAGCCAGAACGAGACGAGTTCGGCTCCGAGCGCGGCGGCGCTCCTCAGTTGCCGGGCTGTCCTTTCGTCCACGGCTGGCTGAATCAACCCGATGGACGAAAGCCCGATCGCGAGCCCGAGCTCCCGGAACGCCAGACGCCGGGACGCGGGCTGACTCCTATCTCCGTACAGCGAATACAGGGACAGTCCTTCCAGGGCGGCGGTGAGCAGGCTCTCGAGGAGCGCGCCGTCCTGGAAGGCCTCCTGGGTCCCGAGCTGCGCGATGCGACCGGCATCCGAGAGCAGTCCACCGAGCCCGAGCGGATCGTCCGTCCGCAGCTCCGTGGTGTGGAGCATCGCGGCGAAGTCTTCAATGGCTCGCCGCGGATCGGGTCCCGCCGCCGTGCCCGAGAGCAGGACGCGCGTGGTCTCGAGCTGCACGCACGTGATGAGCCCGTCCAGCGGGTCGTGCTGCCCCATGGACGAGACGAGGGGCCGGGACAGGTCCGTGCTCATCTTCCAGACCATCTGGCGTCGTCCGGGCGGGCCGTGGGTGAAGGCGGCGTGGGCCACCTCGGCGAGCTCCCTTGCCCAGAGGTTGAAGCGCGGGTCACCGGTCGCGCGTGAGACCTGGTCGAGCGCGTGCATCCACTTCGTGAGGTAGTGAAAGTATTGGCCATCCCGATCCCACTCCAGCTGGTGATCGAGCGGCTCTTCCGGCTGGCGCTCCGGAAGGGGCTTTCCGATGCGCAGGCCTCCTCGCGTCGGATGTGCCTCGCCCTCCTGCTCGTCCAGGCCGCTGAGCCATCCGGTGCGCGCGTCGTCCGCCCGGTAGCGGCCGAGGACATGATGCACTTGATCCACGAGGTGGCGAGCGAGCTCCAGGTAGCGCGACTGGCCTGTCAGGCGTGCGAGCCCGAGGAAATTGCAGACGGCGAAGGCGTCTGTCCACAGGTAGCGCCGTGGGGACTGCTGGGAGCCGACCAGTCCGGTGCGTTCGGCGAAGTCCGTCATGAGACGGCTCGCGTGGGCAATGCCGTATTCCACCGTGTCCATGTCGCGCGCCTCCCGTGACTCGAGATTGCGCACCACTGTCTGGTCACGGCACCCGGGGGCGCTCCGCCGAGGAGGCCGCTGCTCGCTCCTCGGCGACACCCACTCGCCCCCTCCTCTCTGGTTGACGTCCCGGCCCTCCCAGGCAAGAACCGGGTTCCCTTTCCACCCCCTCGACAGTCTGGAACTCCCACCGTGAAACGTCTGCTCGCCCTTGGCTCGTTGTTGGCCCTCCCCGCCGCCGCGGAGGAAGGCATGTGGACCTATGATGCCTTTCCCCGGGAAGCGGTGAAGGCCGCTTACGGCTTCGAGCCCTCCCAGGACTGGCTCGACCGGGTGCGGCTGTCCTCGGTGCGGCTGGCGGGCGGATGCTCCGCGAGCTTCGTGTCGCCCGAGGGCCTGGTGATGACCAACCACCACTGCATCCGCTCGTGCGTGGAGGACCTGTCCTCGCCCAAGCGCGACTACCTCGCCACGGGGTTCTTCGCCAGGGAGCCCAAGGACGAGCTGCGCTGTCCCAAGGTGGAGGCCAACCAGCTCGTGGAGATGACGGACGTCACCGCGCGGCTCCAGGGCGTGACGAAGGGCCTGGAGGGCGCGGCCTTCAACACCGCGCTCAACGCGGAGATGTCGCGCATCGAGGGCGAGTGCGCCACCGGGCCCGAGTGGCGCTGCGACGTGGTGACGCTGTTCCACGGGGGGCGCTACCAGCTCTACAAGTACCGCCGCTTCCAGGACGTGCGCCTGGTCTTCGCGCCCGAGTTCTCCATGGCCGCCTTTGGTGGCGACGCGGACAACTTCAACTTCCCCCGCTACGGCTTCGACGCGGCCTTCCTGCGCGTATGGGACACCACGGGCCAGCCGCTGAAGACAGACACCTATCTGCCCTGGGCGAAGGAGGGAGCGAAGGAGGGCGACCTGGTCTTCGTCTCCGGCCACCCGGGCGGCACCGAGCGCCAGAGCACCGTGGCGGAGCTGGAGTTCCAGCGCGACGTGGCGTTGCCGTACACACTCCTGCACCTCGCGGAGATGCGCGGCATGCTGCGCGAGTACGCCGCGGGCTCGCCCGAGCGCTGGCGCACGACCCGGGCGAAGCTGCGCTCCGTGGAGAACAGCCTCAAGGCGTTGCGCGGCCGGCATCAGGCCCTGGCCGAGCCCTCGCTGCTCGTCGGCAAGCGTCAGGCGGAGGCGGACCTGCGCGCGAAGGTGAACGCGACGCCAGCGCTCAAGGCCACCACGGCGGACGCCTGGGACGCCACGGCGCGCGCGCTGGAGTCCTACCGGCCCCTGCTCGCGAGCTACCGGCTGAAGGAGGCGGGAGACGGCTTTCCCTCGGAGCTGTTCTCCCTGGCCCGGCAGCTCGTGCGCGCGGCGGAGGAGCTGCCCAAGCCCAACGCCGATCGGTTGCGCGAGTACACCGAGGGCCAGCTGCCCGGCCTGCGCCAGCAGCTCCTGCGCGAGGCGCCCATCACCCCGGAGTTGGAGGAGCGGCTGCTCACCTTCGGCTTCAACAAGCTGCGCGAGACGCTGGGGGCGGATGACGCCTTCGTGCACGAGGTGCTTGGCCGCGAGGCGCCGGAGGATCTGGCGCGCGCGCTGGTGAAGGGCACGCGGCTGTTCGACGTGAAGGAGCGTAAGCGGCTGTTCGAGGGTGGCGCGGCGGCGATCGCGGCGTCGAAGGATCCGATGATCCTCCTGGCGCGCCGGGTGGATGGCCTGTCTCGCGAGGTGCGCACGCGCTACGAGGACACGGTGGAGTCGATGCTCAAGAAGAATGGCGAGCTGCTCGCGAAGGCGCGGCTGGCGGCCTACGGCACCACGGGCTACCCGGATGCCACCTTCACCCTGCGCCTGAACTACGGCGTGGTGAAGGGCTGGCGGGAGGACACGAAGACCGTGGCGCCGTTGACGACGTTCGCGGGGGCCTATGCGCGTCACACGGGCAAGGAGCCCTTCCGGCTGCCGGACACGTGGCTCAAGGCCAAGGGCAAGGTGCCCGACGACACGCCGCTGGACGTGGCCACCACCAACGACATCATCGGCGGCAACTCGGGCTCCCCCCTGGTGGATCGCGAGGGCCGGGTGGTGGGACTCATCTTCGACGGCAACCTGCCATCTCTCGGTGGCCGGTATGCCTACGTGCCGGAGACCAACCGCGCGGTGGGAGTCCATGGCGAGGGCCTGCTGCGCGCGCTCGAGCACGTCTACGGAGCCGGGCGGCTCGTGAAGGAACTGCGCGAGCACCAGCGCTGAGTTCCTGGGGGAAGGCGCGGTCTTCCACCGGTCTTGCCACTGGAGAGGTCCGGCGGGATCCTGGCGCCCTTTCCCGCCTGCCTTGAAGGCCGAAGGTTCGTGGCGGCGTTGGAGGCCCTGGAGGAGGGCAACCCGGCGCGGGCTGCGACCCTCCTCCGCACCCTGCTCTCGTAGGCCTCGACCCCACAAGCGAGCCAGGCGCCTGCCGCGCACCTCATGGGAGGGCGGCCTGGGCCGGCGTGTACCCCAAGGGGCAACGCGGCTTCTCCACCCGCCTGGCTCACTGCTCGGGCGGGCCCCCGTCAGCGGCCCTCCTCGCCACCTCCGCTCCAGGCCGCCTCCTCTCAACAGGGCTCCTATCCGTCCTATACTTATACTTTGGCGCTTGCCCTGGCCCGAGCTGCGGCTGCTGCACCCCGGCCCCCTGCCGTGAGCCTGGCGCGCTCGTTCGTGGCTGTTGGGGCGCGCTGTCATGCTCCGAGTGGCCCCGCCAGGACCCTTTGGGTCCTAGCTCCGAGAGAGGACCCGTTCATGCGTCTCCGAGCGTGCATCGCACTTCTGCTCTATGTCTCCGCCTGCGCGACGTCAGCGCCGAGCCCGGAAATGCCCGTGGACTGGGGCCCGAGGTATGCCAACCTCCAGCGAGCGGCAACGCTGCCTTGGACGGACGGGGGGCGGTGCGCCGTCCGCGAAGCTTCCGAGCCCTGGCCCGTGCTGGCGGAGCGGTGCTATCAGGCCCTCGACCATGACCGGATCGAGTTTCACGACCTCACGGGAAAATGCTCGGTGGCCTCTGCTGGGGCCGCTGCCGTGGGGCTCGGGGTCTGGGAGCCTGCATTGAAATACCTCTATTCGTTGGAATGGGGGTGACTACGGTGGCGTTGTCTGCGAGTTCGTGCGCTCCGTCCTCTGGCGAGAGCCTCCTTGATGCGCCGCTCGTGCGCGTGGGTCAGCCGGAAGCACAAAAACCCCCCTGGCAGATCGCGCTCGGGAGTGAGGATGTGGGCCTTCACCCAGTAACGCACCGTGCTTTCAGAAACCCCGTATTTCTCAATGAGCCCACGGGTGGTGTAACGGCCATCTGGGAGGCGCGCTGGCAATCGCGGGTTGCCAGAGCGGCCCGGCTGCCTTCCTGGTCTGTAGCCACGACTGCGCGCCATGGCCAGCAGCGATTGCAGTTCGGGCGTCATCTCGAACCAGAAAGCACCCCTCTTTTTGTCGCGCACCGGTGTGATACGCCCTTGCTTCACCCAGTAGCGGACCATCGGAGCCGATACCCCGTAGCGCGAAATCAGACCCCGCATGGAATAGCGCCCCTGCTCATCTTGCTCGGGCAGGGGACTGGCGGACACCCCAGGGGGGCGCCCCGCGCGGATTGCGTGTCCTCGGCGAAGCGGCCCCACGGTCGTGCTCGTGAAGGCACGGCCCAGGCTGTTTTTCAGGCCAAGCCGGTTGAGCTCAGCCGCTATCTGCGGGTCGCTGTACTTCTTGCCGGCCAATTCACGCACGACAGCAATGACTGGCTCGGGCGCCTTGCGGGAATCCGCCGCGGTGGGCCGGGGTGTCTGCAACTCGCTGATGGCCCCCGTCTTCCAGAGAATGCGGATGCGGACTGCTCGCTCAGGCGCGTCCACTGGCGAAAGCACGACATCCTGGATGAGGAGCCGAAGCATCCGCTTCTTGTCCACGGTGGTGGTGGTGGGGGCGTTCCACAGCCCTGGCAGGTCTCGCGCCAACGCGAGGATGGCCTTCTTGTCCTGGGCCGACAGCTCGAGCTTCTGCTTGCCTTTGGCCTCCTCGTACTCTTGCTCCACCTGAGCAAGCTCCTGGAGCTTCTGGTTCCAACGCGCCTCCAGCGTGCGTGCGACGATTCGGTTTTCCGGCTCGACGGCATTGTACTGGCGCTCGGCGCGTTGGGCCTCGTAGCGCGCCCGCTCCAGACGCAGCTTCCACTGCCGGGCCAGGCTGTTGGCCTGTCGCTCCACCTCCTTGAGGACGGCGAGCGAGAGGTCCAACTCGGGCGGGGCCATCGCCTCGAGAAAGGTCTCAACTACCTTGTCGTCAATGCGGCGAGCGCCGGTGGACCAGCAGCGGCCTTCACCGTATTCAGTCCGGATGCACTCGTAGACTGGGGTACTGGCAACGGGAAAGCTCGAGTGCATCCTCCGTCCACACCTGCCGCAGAGGACGAGTCCCTGCAGCAACGCCTTGCCACTGCGAGCCGCACCGCGCATGTAGACTCCAGGGATGCGAGTCGCATTCTCCTCGATGCGCTTCAAGTTTTCCGTGTACTCCTCCCAGGTAATGTACGCCGGGTGGGCGTCTTTCACGAAGGCCTGCCACTGCTCGGGCGCGGCGAGCTTCTCTTGCTTGCACCGCACCGCTCCATCGATGAGGGCACACCGCTCGCGATTTCGTCCCCACGCGTAGGCACCTGCATAGGTGGGATTGCGCAGAATGGTCAGCGCGCGGTGGGTGGTGAGCGGGTGCCATTGGATTTCGGCGTGGCCGTCTCGATGGGCATGGTGCGAGGGGAAGAGCAGCCCATGGCGGGTGAAATAACGTACGGCGCGGGCCACGCTGCCATCCAGGCGGAAGCGCTCGAACAGAAGGCGTATGGCCTTTTGCACCTGTTCGTCTGGGTCGAGGACGAGAGCGCCGTTGTCGAAGACGTAGCCTGTTGGTGGGGGGAAGGCCAGCTCGCCTTTCTTCGCTTTGTGCAGGATGCCACCCCGCAGCCGCTGGCGCATGAGGTGAATCTCGGCGTCGCTCATGGTTCCCTTCATGCCGAGCACCAGCCGGTCGTTGAAGTCGCTGGCGTCATAGATGCCCTCTTCGTCGACGATGAGCGTGTCCGACAGTGCACACAGGTCCATCAGTCGGTGCCAGTCGGCAGAGGAGCGCGCCAGGCGCGACACCTCCAGCGAGAAAATGGCCCCCACCTTCCCAAGACTGACGTCGGCGGCCAGCCGCTGGAAGCCAGCGCGCTGAGCGGCACTGGTGCCACTCTGGCCGAGGTCCTCATCAATGACCTCTATCCGAGCGGCATCCCAACCAAGCTTCTTGGCGAACTCGACCAGGTCGTACTGTCGCTCGGTCGACTGCTGGTGCTCATGGACCTGCATCAGGGTGGATTGGCGGATGTACACCAGCGCCGGCCTGTCCAGGTGCTTCGGCCGAACCTTTTCGCTCATCGCATGCCTCGCGTCGGGAGTGGGGCCTTGCCAGGGCCTTCAGCAGCACGCTGGCCACGACGCCGAGCCACTCGTGCTTCATCGGTTCCGGGAGTGCGGCGTAGAGCGCTCCGGGTGAGCCCGCCCGGGGCGGACTCCCGGTGCCGCTCGTGCGCCGCGCTGGCCTCTTGGCCTTTCCCATCGGACCTGTTGCTTAGGTCATCGACGAGGGCGCGTAGTTCGCGCAGTGCGCCCGGGTGCAGCTTTGGACACTTCCTACCGACCTTGAGCGGCGGTGGCCGGGGGCGTAGGTTGGTCCAGTCAACAGGAAGCAACGCCGGATGTCCGTCCGGGAAGAGCACGCGGACACAGGGGCGGCCGAGCTTGCGCTGGTACCCCAGCAGCGCAAGCTCACGGCCTGCGAATGGATGGAGCGGGTGGGTGATGCTCACCGAATCTAACGGCGGCTGCGTCCATGACGGGGTCTTTTGAGATGGGTTTCTGCGTGCTGGCGGCACCTGAGATCATCGTGGGGGCGGTAGTTGTGGCGGGTGTGGTGGTGGTGGGCTTCGCGATCTCAGAGGCGCTGGAGGCTTACGAGAAGAGGGGCCGTCCCCAGGTTCGGCCGCCGCCTACGCTGCCGGTGCCGGAGACGCGGCCTGTGCCGGAAGCGTGGCCCGTGCCTGAAACGCGCCCCGTGCCAGAAGTGAAGCCCGTGCCTGTAACGAAGCCCGCCCCGCCGAAGCCCTTGCCCCAAAAAAGGCCCAAGCCGGAGCCAAAAGGGCCGGATTTCCCTCCCGTGGGGCCAACCGAAGTCACGGAGCGAGAGCGCCGTCGCAGGTGCGAACCCATCCCGGTGCCGCACGAGGGCAAGGATGACGCGCACAACAAGTGCGCCGATCAGTTTCCGCCCAACCGCTATCCAGGAATGGATGTGCTCGTGGACGGCGTGAGCTTCGATGCACTGCAAGTCGGCGTGCGTGTTTTGTGGGAAATCAAGACCCATCAATTTGACACGTACCCTGACTTCATCCGGAGGCGGGAGATTGAGAAGGAATTGGAGCAAATGATAAGGGAACGAACTGCTGCGGCGGCATGTGGATACGACTTCGTCGTTGGGGTGAGCACCCAAGCGCACAAAGACGCGCTGCTCGAAGCGGATTCCTCGCTTGACGTCGTCGTCACGGGGTGCAAACGATGACCAAGCGTAAAGCCCTCACCCTCATCGTCTACGCGCCTGCGCTTGTGGGCAACGACCGCCGCGCGCTCGATAGCGTCCATGGAATGGAAAAGGCGCTCCCCGGCTTGCGCCTGGAGTGGCGGCTCTCAGACGGCGGGCGCCCCATCGCATTGCCGCAGCGCGATGCGTGGCTCGCGGAAAGGGTTGAGGACGGGAGATTCCCTCTTCTGTGCAACGGGGACGAGAGTTACCCCGTGACGGTTAACGGGAGGGGAAGACCTGGACTCCTCAGCCCAGGCGGTCAGCCCCTGTCTGAAGTGCATGCAGAACTGCCACTGGACGAGCCCGTGATCGCGGCAGCGGCGGCTTTGCTTGAGGGCGTGGCGGAGGGGGTGCACTCGTTCTGGGGGCACGCGTCGCCGTATGGTCACGGCTCGGAAGTCGCACAGCAGTTTCGCCGCTCGCCTCATGGACCAGAGTGTTCACCCCATGGGCTTCCCATGCTCTACCTGCCAGAGAAGCTTCCCGCGCCTGAGATTCCCTGGTTCCTTGGGTGGCTGAACTACTGGTCGCCCGCTGCCGCACGCGCCATCGGGTTCCCGGACCCGGCCCGCGACGCGGAGCTGCTGTCACGTGCACGGCGTACCGCGACGGGCGGGTGGGTCGTGCAGCTCACCGATGCGCCGCTCGACCTGGACAACCCCGCCCACCTGGACGCACTTAAACGGGCCTACGAGCGCTTCCCGGAGATCGGCGGGCGCTCCACCCCTTGAGGCTCGGCACGGCTCGCAATGGCCGTACTCAGGGTTCCGCCTTCTGGCTCACCGGGAATGTGACGTTCCCGAGGGTGACAGTGCGCGGCCCCCCTGCCTCCCACAGCTTGAGCGTGCAGGGGCAGCCGGGTTGCGCGGGCTCCCCCTCGGTGCCTACGCAACGGCACCGGCACCATTCGCAGCGATGGGGGGCCTCTTGCCCTCGTAGGGTGTCCTCGTAGGGTGTCAGACGACTCGGATGGACGATTCGGCGAGCGCGAGATGTCGCACCAAGTTCTTTGACACCTTTTCAGCGATCGCCGCCGAACCCGAGATCCGGTTTCCCTCGGCGCGAGTGTTCGCGAACACATTGCGCGGCTTCCTCGTGGCGCGAGAGCTCCGCGTGGATCATCTCGACATCGCCCATCTCTTCGGCCGGGTCTTCCCCGCGCGCCGCTCGTCCATCGAGGAGTGGGTGGGGGCGCGGAGCGATTCCCTGATCGACATCGTTCCGCTGACGTCGGGGAGGCGCTTCCAGATGGAGCCCCCACCGGTGCTGTACCCGGTGGAACCGCCTCCGCCTCCGGATGAGGCGCTCGAAGAGGTGCCGGAGGCAGAGATACCCGTGGCGCCCCGCCAGTCGAGGTACGAGGAGGACTTGCAGGCGCGGCTGCTCGACGAGGCCCTGGGGCTGATCGGAGGAAGCGCGGAGGTGGCCCCGCTGCTGGTGAGACTCACCGCCTCCGTGTTCCTTCAACGGGACTCAATCCCCTCACTCGGTCCTCGCAGGAAATGACCCCTCCCCGTGGACGTACGGAGGACGGAGCATTGACTTCGGAGGGCAGGAGCGCATGGATTGGAAGGTGTTGTTCGTCGCCGGAGTGCTGGGTCTCATGGGGTGCAGGACGCCAGCCAGTTCTGGGAGGGTCACGGACTCAGAAATGCCCACCCTGGCGCTCGTTGGCGGCACGGTCTACCCGTCCCCCGAGGCGACTCCCATCGCGGATGGGGTCGTGCTGATCTCATCGGGACGGATTTCCGCGGTGGGGCCTCGGGCGGAGGTGGAGATTCCAGCGGGGGCGACCGTCCTCGACACCTCGGGCCAGACGCTGTTGGCCGGGTTCTGGAACAGCCATGTCCACTTCACCGAGCCATGGGGACAGGGCGCGGCGACCCTGCCCGCGTCCGAGCTCGAGCAACACCTACGGGACATGCTGCTGCGCCACGGCTTCGTCCACGTCGTCGATACCGGCTCGTTCCCGGAGGCGACGCTGGCCCTGCGGCGGCGCATCGAGGCCGGCGAGCTGATGGGTCCCAGCATCATCACCGCGGGTGTTCCACTGGCCCCGGTGGATGGCACACCTCGGTACGTTCCGGTGAAGCTGCCGGAGCTCCGGACGCCGGAGCAGGCCAGGGCGATCGTGAAGGAGCAGCTCGGGGGCGGCACGGATGCCATCAAGCTCTTCACCGGCTCCCTCACGGCACACCCACCCTATCCGGTGATGCCGCTCGCCATCGTGCAGGCGGTGACCGAGGAAGCTCATGCGCACGGCAAGCCCGTTTTCGCGCACCCGACGAACGCGGCGGGACTGAGCGCGGCCGTGGAGGGAGGTGTGGACGTGGTGGTGCACACGGCGCCGATGGCCGGTCCGCTATCGGACTCACTCCACGAGGCGATGGTGCGCCGGAAGGTGGCGCTGGTGCCGACGCTCGCCCTGTTCGAGTGGGAGCTGAAACGCGCCAACGAGGATCCCATCGTGCTCGAGCGCTTCACCCAGGCGGGAGCCGAGCAGGTCCGCAACCACGCCCGGCTCGGAGGCCGCATCCTCTTCGGCACGGACGTAGGCTACATGACCGACGACGATCCACGGCGCGAGTACGTGCTGCTGCGGGGAGCGGGGCTCGACCTGCGGGACATCCTGGCGAGCCTGACGACGAACCCCGCGACACAGTTTGGCCAGGAAGCGCGGACTGGTCGGCTCGCGCCGGGACTGGATGCGGATGTGGTGGTCATCGACGGAGACCCGTCCCGGGACATCGAGGCGCTCGCCAACGTGCGCCTGGTGTTGAGGCAGGGGAAGATCGTCTTCCGCCAGGACACGCTCCATCGATGAGTACCGATGCATTACGGGCGACGCGTGGGCGATGTCTCGGCCATGTCCATCTCCTACCCTCCAGGCCTTCGCGAGCTGTTGGAAGAGCTCGAAACATTCGGAGAACACAACGACGCGACCACCACGGACCGTGTGTCGAGGATGCTCAACATCACACCGGACACGGCGCCTCCCGCCACCGATGGCACGGTGTAGTCGAGGATGGAGTCGTCGCACGCCACGCTCGCCGCGCGCGCCTGCAACTCCAGCAGCGTGGGGGCGTCGGGCACGCGCTCCACCTGGGGCGGGCGGCCCTGTCGCTGGTGAAAGGCGCGCACCATGTCCAACTCCGCCTCGGGCGGCGGGTCGCCCACGCGCACGCGCATGAGGAAGCGATCCAACTGGGCCTCGGGCAGGGGATAGGTGCCCTCGAACTCCAGCGGGTTCTGCGTGGCGACCACGAACGCTCTGCTCCCGTCCGCTACGCCCAAGAGGGCTCCTGTCCTTCCTATGCTCGCCTACCCCTGACGCAGTAGTGCTAGAGTCAAGCCCTCACCTTCGTGACTTACCTTTGCATACACCCATGAAAAAGACTCTTGCCTCACTTCTTGTTCTTTCTGCCGTTGTCATCTCCTGCAGTGATGAAGGCTCTGGATCCACGGACCTGACCTTCAACCTCAAGGGTGCAAAGGCGCTTCTCTATAGCCAGCAGGGCATCAGTTCCGGGCGTTCAAAGGCTGCGGAATCAAACCTTTTCAAGATTGAAGCGAATGGCGATGTCACTCCCGTACTTGAAGGATCGGAAGTGGTGAGGGTCAATGCAATCTCCTGGGGCATGATAGTCACGACTCGTGCCACAGGAACGGATGACCTCCGGACTTTCTATGTAAAGCCTGACAACACCTCCGGCGAACTCCCAGCGGACATCGGGAGATTCATTGGGGAGAACGATAACGGCGATGTTGTATTTGTCACCAGCACAGTGCTTAGAAAGTCGACCTTGACGTTGGAGCCAATACAAACCACGCTCACCCGTCCGCTCGTGGACGCCATGTCTGGCAACTTTGTCATTATTAGTGATAGGTCCATTCACCAGATCCTCAACACTGTTGACGGAGTGCGCTACAACGTCATGAGCTGTAACGGACCGCATGTCATGGCTTTGGATGCCACCCACGCGGTGATTGATGATTGCCAACCCAAGACAGTGATCGACATGGCTACCGGCGAGCGCACGGAAGGTGGCGTCCGCGCGTTGAACCATGAGGGCGTACGCAGTGAGAACGGAGCCGTGGTGCTTGCTCAGGGGTTGGGAAGCGACTTCAACCTTTTTTATCTCGGTGAAGTTGACGTTCACGGTGGTCTCACACTTGTCAATGAATACGGATTCCAACCCGGCTCCCCGTGCATGAGTTGCAGCTCGAATTCCGTGCTGCATAAGACCGGTGATTATTTCATCGTGCGCGAGCTCAGCAAGGTGACTGTCGTTAAGCGAGGTGAACCCAATCCTGTCTTTATCTTGTCAGGCTATAACGTCACTTCTATTTCGACGAGTGAAAATCGTGTTTACTATCTCGCGGAAGACAGCACGGGTCATCCCATCACCGGTGTTTATGATCTGGTGACCCAGGAGAACAAGGTATTGCAGGACTCAGGACGGTTCACTGAGATCCATGCCATGAATTAGATGCGGGGTGCGGCCCCAGGCCCAGCGGGCAGGCGGGGGAGGCCTCCGAAGAAGGTGTCAGACGATTCGTAGGAGGCGAGATGTCGGAACGAGTCCTTTGACACCTTCGACCGGCCGCGCCTGGAGGTTGGCCGGGGTTCGCCCGTTGAGGATGCGCTCGCGGTCGTCCTGTAGCTCCAGCTCCGCGCGGGCCTGCCGGTTGGCCGCCGCCCGCTCCGTGTCCAGCCCGCCGACGCTCCCTTCTTCACTCCAGGCTCGAGCGGGGCCGCGATCCATGAGAAGGTGACCCCGGCGGCGGCGGAGCCGGTGGTGCTGAAGCACTTCGTCAACTCCTTCCGCGAAACCGAGCTGAAGACAATCCTCGAGCGCCACGGGATCGAGGAACTCATCATCTGTGGCGCCATGAGCCACATGTGCATCGATGGCGGGGTGCGGGCGGCGGCCGATCTGGGCTCCCGCTGCACCCTGATCCACGATGCCTGCGCCAGCCGCGATCTGGAATTCGGAGGCGTGCGCGTACCCGCCGCTCAGGTTCATGCCGCTTTCATGGCGGCGCTCAGCTTCGCCTATGCCAAGACCCAGTCCACCGACGAGTTCCTGGCGGGGACTGGGGGCGTCGTGGACGTCGGGTAAGCCAGTGAAGGGGGCTGCCTCATACCACGACGTTCCTGTCAGCCGTTCATCTTCGACTCGTGAGCAGGGAGACGAGCAGGGCTGGCAGCGTGAGGAGGTCGGTGACATCGAGCGTGTGCGCGACGGGCAGGACCGGGGGAAGCGGACGGCCCGACAGGAGCGCATGGAGGAGGCGGAAGGGCCACTGCAGCGCGCCCAGCCCCCACTGCCATCCCGCCCCCGCGAGCGGTGAGAGCTTGATCGCGGAGAAGCACAGTCCCGTTAGCAGCACGCAGCCCACGAGCACGGCGCGAGACGGACGGAAGGACCGCTCACCTCGCGCGCTCACGTGCTCCCAGAGCGCCTGGAGCAGCAGGGGGAACATGGCGAGCCCGGCCACATCCGAGAGCTTCCCCGTCCACCACGATGGCCAGTGGGCTTTGAGGAGGTGGTCATTGACGATGAGCACCGTCACCGCTCCGAGCACGAGCGGGTGCAGCATCGCGCTGCCGGGAAAAGGCCTCGACGAGCCCGGAACGGGGGCGGTCATGGTTCAGGGCTCCTGCGGGCGGACCAGGAGGACCTCGATGTCGCTGCCTTGTTTGTCATTGAAGAACAGGCCTGGGGGCGGAGCCTCACTGCTCCGAGACGTGCACGGTGAAGCCCTTGGGCAGTGTGGAGGTGCCCTTGGCGCTCGCCTCGGCCGTCACCTTCCATTCCACATCGACGGAGCCCTCGGCGGCGTTCGGCTGGAGCTCGAGTTCCATCGGGATGGTCCATTCACAGTCCTGCTCGGGTTTGCACTCGGGGCTCATGTACCTGTAGGTCTGCAGCGTCATGGGTTGCCCGGGTTCTTCGAGGACGAGCACCTCGGCAACGTCGGCGCCGTAGTGGTCGGGCTGGACGTACAGCCGCATGAGAAACCGGGGTTTCTCCGTGCGGTTGGGGTCCGTTGGCTTCCAGCGCACGGTGAGCTGGGCCGTC
This sequence comes from Cystobacter fuscus, assembly GCF_002305875.1. NCBI lineage: Bacteria > Pseudomonadati > Myxococcota > Myxococcia > Myxococcales > Archangiaceae > Cystobacter > Cystobacter fuscus. Next base: position 1,374,228 of record NZ_CP022098.1, read on the forward strand.
AGGCTCACCTCGGCCAGATTGAAGGAATACTCCTCCGAGGTGAGCCGGACCTTGAGGTGGCGCGTCGTGGTGGGGGCTTGAGTCGTCAGGTGCAGGGGCGGACCCTCGTACTCCGAGACGACAGCTGGTGAGGCAACTGATGTGGCCACTGAGCCGATGCACGCCACGACAAGGGCGAGGTGCGCCGCCCAGCGGCGGTAACGGGGGACGGACGGCGTCGAGTGATTCGATGAAGGGGGCTGCATCATGGGGCTCCTTCCCGGGGGGGAAGACTGTCGTCGGGATGCGCGGGTCGCCTTAGCAACCGAGATGCCATCGGGCGCTCAGAGGACGGAGCACGGCGGTGTCGCGGGGAACCGCGACGTTCCTGTCAGGGTCCTCCCTCGGCGTGATTCCAGTCATTCGCCAGTCACGCTCCTGGGAGGGGGCGGCCAGGCCGGGCACCTTACGAATCCGTATGGAGCGCGGCGGAGGAGCGGCAAACCGGGGTGTGCATGATTCCATCGTCCGGGCATGGAGCACGGACCGCTTCAGTTCCTCGAAGGAGTCGGATCATGCGGATGAACAACCTTCTTGTCGTGTGCTTGCTGGGAGTGGGTCTCGTGGCGGACGTGGTCGTCGCTTCCCCTGCGAGCGAGCTCAGGATGCTCGCGCAGACGAAGATCAGCCTGCAGCAGGCCATTGACGCCGCCCAGCGGCATCAGGGCGGGCAGGCGCTCGAGGCGTCGATCGATGATGAGAGCTTCAAGCCTGTCTACGAGGTCAGCATCGTCAAGGACAACCGTGTCTTCGACGTCTGGGTAGATGGCGTGGATGGTAAGGTGCTCGGTGTCCGCGAGGACGTGAAGGATTAGACCTCGCGGGTGGGAGATTCCCGGTGCGCGTGCTGCTGATCGAGGATGACACGGAGACTGCGGAGTACATCCGCCGTGGCCTGGGCGAGCTCGGCCACGGGGTCGATCATGCGAAGGATGGCCACGAGGGCCTGATGATGGCGACGAGTAGCGGCTACGACGTGCTCGTCATCGACCGGATGCTGCCCAAGCTCGATGGCATCTCCCTGCTCAAGGTGTTGCGCGAGGGCGGCACCCGGACGCCGGTGCTCTTCCTCACCGCCATGGGGAGCATCGAGGATCGGGTGAAGGGGCTGGAGTCGGGGGGTGATGACTACCTGGTGAAGCCCTTCGCGTTCTCCGAACTCCACGCCCGCCTCGTCTCGCTGTGCCGCCGTCCGCCCCTGCAGGAGGTGCGCACCATCCTCACGCTCGCCGACCTGGAGATGGACCTTCTCAAGCGCACGGTGGTGCGGGCGGGCAAGGTGATCGAGCTGCAACCCACGGAGTTCCGGCTGCTGGAGTACCTGCTGCGCCATGCTGGCCGCGTCGTCACGCGCACGATGCTGCTGGAGCACGTCTGGAACTTCAACTTCGACCCGAAGACGAGCGTCGTCGAGACGCACATCAGCCGCCTGCGCGCCAAGCTGGACCGGGGGTTCGGCTCGGAGCTGCTCCACACGGTGCGAGGCGCGGGATACAAGCTCGATGTGGCGTCCTAGGGTCCTCCGGACGGCGAACTTCCGCCTCGCCCTGAGCTACGCGGCGGTCTTCGGCCTGTCCGTCTTCCTCCTGGGGATGATCGTCTTCTTCGGCGTGCGCGCTTCCCTCGAGCAGCAGTTGCGCGGCGAGATCGACGCGGAGATCGGCCAGATCCTGATGGACTACCGGGACGACGGGCTGGAAGAGCTCAGCCATGACATCCGGGAGCGGATCGATGCCAACCCCGCCCGGCGGCTGCACTACTACATGCAGAGCCCGGACGGCCGAGTGGTCTTCGATCCGTTGCGCGCCATTCCCACTCCCGATGGCTGGCACACCGTGCGGGTGAGGGTCGAGGGAGGGAAGGGCGCCAAGACGTCGGTGTTGCTCCGGGCGCTCACGTTGGACGGGGGATACAAGCTGGCGGTGGCCGCCGACCTCTCACTGCTTCACGAGGCCGAGCGGGCGATACGTCAGGCATTTGGTTGGGCCTTCCTGTTCACCCTGGTGGCGGGGGCCGTGGGGGGGCTGTGGATCGGCCAGCGCTTCCTGGCCCAGGTGGATGAGATCACCCGGGCCGCGGACCGGATTGGCAAGGGGGATGTGACGGGGCGGCTTCCCTCCCTGGGGACGGGGGATGACCTGGACCAGCTCGCCGCCGTCATCAACCGCATGTTGGACCGCATCCATCAACTCCTGGAGAGCGTGCGGCAGGTGGGCACCAGCATCGCCCATGATCTGCGCACGCCGCTCGGGCACCTGCGGCAGAAGCTGGAGGCGATGCGCGAGGACTCCGTGACCCCCGAGCGGCGGAAGGTGCTGCTTGACGAGGCCTCGCGGCAACTGGATGCCATCCTCGAGACCTTCTCCTCCCTGCTGCGCATCGCCGAGGTGGAGTCCGGCTCACGCCGCGCTGGCTTCGAGACCGTGTGCCTCTCCGACATCCTGGAGAGCCTCGTGGAGGTCTACCAGCCCGTTGCCGAGGACAACGGGCAGCGCCTCTCGGCGAACATCCATCCCGCGCTCCAGATGCGGGGCGATCGCGGCTTGTTGACGCAGCTCTTCGCCAATCTGGTGGAGAATGCCCTGCGTCACTCGGGGCCGGGCAGCGCCATCCACCTGGGCCTGGACGTCTCGGACGGGGGCTTCGCGGCGACCGTGTCCGACACGGGCCCGGGGATCGACGCGGCCGAGTACGAGAATGTCTTCAAGCCCTTCTACCGATTGGATGCGAGCCGCACCCGCCAGGGCAGTGGACTGGGGATGAGTCTGGTGGCGGCCATCGCCTCCCTGCACGGTCTCTCGCTGTCGCTCGGAGACAACCGGCCCGGTTTGAAGGTGACGGTCACCGGGGAGCGGCTCGCATCCCGTCCTTGCCACTGAAGAACTCCGGCGGGATCCTGGCGCTCTTTCCCGCCTGCTTTGGAGGCCGAAGGTGATTGCCCCTGGACCTACGCTCGAAACCGCGCGCCTCATCCTGCGTCCCATCGCGCTGGAAGACCTGGATGGCTTCGCAGCCCTCAGTGGAGATCCGGAGTCCGCGCGCTTCCTGGGTGGCGTGCAGCCGCGCTCGGTGGCCTGGCGGGTCATGAGCACCATGGCGGGCGCGTGGGCGCTGCAGGGATTCTCCATGTTCTCCGTGCTGGAGAAGACGACGGGCCGCTGGGTGGGACGGGTGGGTCCGTGGATGCCCGAGGGGTGGCCGGGGCCGGAGGTCGGCTGGGGTCTGCTGCGCGAGTTCTGGGGGCGCGGCTACGCCACCGAGGCGGCGGCGGCGTCCATGGACTGGGCGTTCGATCACCTCGGCTGGACGCGGGTGATTCACTCCATCGCTCCGGACAACAAACCCTCGCAAGAGGTTGCCCGTCGCCTGGGCTCGCCCCTGCTGGGACCTGGGAAGCTGCCGCCGCCCCATGAGAATTCTCCGATAGAACTCTGGGGGCAGAGCCGTGAGGACTGGCGGGCCAGGAAGAAGTAGCCGATAGGGTGTCAAAGAATTCGCGCGACAGACACGGTAGCCGACGCTCAGGCGGAGCCGGGCTCGTCTTCCTCGGGAGGTGGCACCGGCGCTCCCCCCGGGGCCGGACGCTTGCGCGCGCGGGGTGACAGCTCCGCGCCCACGCCCAGGACGAAGGTGTTGCCGGGCGTGGTGCTCGCGCCACCGAGCGTCTGCAGCATGCGCAGGTCGAGCAGCGAGGGATGCTGCTCCACCAGCCTCGCCGCGTTGGCCAGGTTGCGCAGGGCCGCCGACTCGCCCCGCGCTTTCTCCAGCATGGCCTGTGCCTCCTTCTTCACCTTGAGCAACTCGGAGAAGGCGCGGCGCAGATCCGCTGGCAGCATCACGTCCTTCACCTCCACCGCCCCCACCGAGAGGCCGAACGTGCGCACCTCGCCGGCCACCCGCTCGCGCAGCCGCTGGCCCAGGTCGACGCGGCCCGCCGCCAGCTCCTCCAGGGGATGACGGCCCACTTCCTCGCGCAGCGCGAGCTGCACGACCAGGTAGAGCGCCTCCGTGAAATCCTGCACGCGGTGCAGGGCTGGCTCGGGCTCGGTCACCGCGAAGCGCACGGCGATGCTCACCTTGAGGCCCACCTGCTCCTGGCTGAGCACCTCCTGGCCGGGCACGGTGAGGTTGCGCTGACGCATGTCCACCCGCTGCGTGTCGTGGCCCCAGCGCGGCATCCAATGGGCTCCTGGGTTCAGCACGCGCACGAAACGGCCCTGGCGGTAGAGCAGGGCGGTGAAGCCCTCGGGGACGACCACCTTGAGCACGAGCAGCCAGTAGGCCAACGCCCCCAGCACGAATGCCAGCATCAACAGCGGGAAGATTCGAAAGATGTCCACCGGTCCCACCTCGTTCAGCCAAAGACGACGGCTCCGGGAGCCCCGGCGGCGCGGCGGGGGCTGTTCACCCGCATGGCCGTTCCGCACGGTGCGCCTCGAAAGGCGCTGGCTCCCGGAGCTTTCGTTGGGGATTTGAACCCCAGCCCTTTGGAGCTTCCTGGAAGGGGAGGCCCCGAGCCCAGGACACCCCCGGACCGATGTCCACGGGCGCTGGAGAGGACTCCCCGCCGCGCGTGGACGCACCTGACCCGGCGGCCCTGACACGGGCATGCCGGGTTCCACCTCGAAGAGGCCAGTGCATCTCGTCGATGACGAGATGCCGCGGCTCGTCGCGGGTATCCTGACGGCGTCAGCCACCTGGAACACGGGCTCCCGACCCGACAAGAGGACAACGAATGCCTGCTTATTTGATGATCGACATTACCGTGAAGGACGCGGAGACCTTCGAGCGGTACAAGCAGCTCGCGCCGCCAGCGGTCGCCGCCTACGGAGGCCGATACCTGGTGCGTGGGGGCGCGACGGAGACGCTCGAGGGTACGTGGAGCCCGACGCGGATCGTCCTCCTCGAGTTCCCCACCGTGGAACGGGCCCGGGAGTGGTGGAACTCTCCCGAGTACGCTCCCGCCAAGGCGATGCGTCAGGCGAGCAGCCACACGCACCTGCTGCTCGTGGAGGGATTGCCTCTGGGGATGCCTCCCGCCAGCAAGAATTAGGCACGTGTCGCGGCGCTGGGACACCTTCCATCTGCCAAGTACCCAACGCCATACGGCTGTCGCCTTTCTTTCTCTGGTGGAAACCAACAGGCTGGGGCGATGGTTGGCTCCTGATGCCGCTCCTTGCTCTCCTGGTCATTCCCTGGGTCTCCGGTGTCATCGCGGCACTGCTGCCCACGAGTGCCCGGAACCGCGCGGCGGGGCTCTCGGGCCTCACTGCACTGGTGGGCCTGGTGGGCGTGGCGCTCCACTTCCCGAGCGTCCAGGGCGGAGGCTCGCGGGTCGAGCACTTCGCGTGGGTGCCCTCGCTCGGGCTCGACCTCGTGCTGCGGCTCGACGGCCTGTCCTGGACATTCTGCGTGCTCGTCCTGGGCATCGGCGCGCTGGTGATGCTGTATGCGCGCTACTACCTCTCGCCGTCGGATCCCGTGCCGAGGTTCTTCGCGTTCCTCCTGGCCTTCATGGGGGCGATGCTGGGCGTGGTCCTCTCGGGAAACCTGCTGCAGATGGCTTTCTTCTGGGAGCTGACCTCCCTCTTCTCGTTCCTGCTCATTGGCTACTGGAACCAGCGGAAGGACGCACAGCGTGGGGCCCGGATGGCGCTCACGGTCACTGGCATGGGTGGCCTGTGCCTCCTGGCGGGGCTGCTGGTGCTCGGTCAGGTGGCCGGCAGCTACGAGCTGGAGGCTCTCCTCGGGAGCGCGCAGCGAGTCAAGGCCCACCCGCTCTACCCCGTGGCGCTCGGCCTCCTCCTCCTCGGCGCGTTCACCAAGAGCGCCCAGTTTCCCTTCCACTTCTGGCTCCCGAACGCGATGGCGGCCCCGACGCCGGTATCGGCGTATCTGCACTCGGCGACCATGGTGAAGCTGGGCGTGTTCCTGCTGGCACGGCTGTGGCCGGTGCTCTCGGGGACGGAGACCTGGTTCTGGCTCACCGGCTCCGCGGGGCTCGTCACGCTGCTGCTCGGCGCGTGGGCGGCGTTGTTCCAGAGCGACCTGAAGGGACTGCTCGCCTACTCCACCATCTCGCACCTCGGGCTGGTGGTGTTGCTGCTGGGGCTCAACAGCCCGCTCGCGGCGGTGGCGGCGGTGTTCCACCTCATGAACCACGCGGCCTTCAAGGCGTCGCTGTTCATGGCGGTGGGGATCATCGATCATGAGACGGGGACGCGGGACATCCGGCGGCTGTCGGGGCTCTTCCGCTTCATGCCCATCACCGGCACGCTCGCGCTCGTCGCCACGGCGGCGATGGCGGGAGTCCCGCTGCTCAATGGCTTCTTGTCGAAGGAGATGTTCTTCGCCGAGACCGTCTTCATCGACGCCATCCCCGCCGTCCAGTGGGGCCTGCCGGTCGCGGCGACCCTGGCCGGCATGGGGAGCGTCGCCTACTCGCTCCGGTTCGCGGTGAAGGTGTTCTTCGGGCCCGTCAGCGCGCTGAACACCCCACGTGCCCCGGAGGAACCACCCAACTGGCTGCGCGTCCCCGTCGAGGTGCTGGTCCTCCTGTGCCTGGTGGTGGGGGTGGCGCCAGCGGTGTCGATCGGGCCGATCCTCGATGCCGCGTCCCGGTCGGTCGTGGGTGGTCAGATCCCGCCGTACAGCCTCAAGCTCTGGCATGGGTTCACGCCCCCGCTCCTCATGAGCGCACTGGCGCTCGGCGGTGGCGCGGTGTTGTACCTGCTGGTCCAGCGACTGGAGGCGGGGCGGGTGCGCCTCGGAGGCCGCTTCGCGGAGCGGTTCGATGGCGCGAGGCTCTTCACGTCATTGGTGGCATGGCTCACCGCGTTGAGCAGATGGCTCCGCCGTTGGCTGCTCACCACGGGGCTCCAACGGCAGCTGTTGGCGATGGTGCTGGTCACGCTGCTGGTGGGCGTCGTGGCGCTCTGGGGGGGTATTGGCAAGGGGGATCGTCCGCTGGTGCCTCTCTCGCCGGTGTTCATCGCGCTCTGGGTGGTGGGCGGCGTCGCGGCGCTGGGGGCGGCATGGCAGGCGAAGTTCCACCGGCTCGCCGCGTTGATGCTCTCGGGGACCGCGGGCGCGGTGAGCTGCGTCACCTTCATCTGGTTCTCCGCTCCGGATCTGGCGCTCACCCAGCTCATCGTCGAGGTGGTGACGACGCTGCTCATCCTGCTCGGGCTCAGGTGGCTCCCTCCGCGAGAGCCGACTCGCGGCGTGTACGACGCGCACACCCGGCGGGTGGCCAGGGGCCGGCGAACCCGCGACTTCATCATCTCGGTGAGCGCCGGCTGCGCCATGGCGCTCCTCGCCTACGCGGTGATGACGCGCGAGCTCCCCGAGCGCACCTCCTTCTTCCTCGAGAACGCGCTGAGCGGCGGAGGCGGACGGAACGTGGTGAACGTGATGCTGGTGGACTTCCGCGGGTTCGACACCTTCGGGGAAGGGGTGGTGCTGTCACTCGTCGCGCTCACGGTCTACGCGCTCCTGCGGCGCTTCCGGCCGGCACGCGAGGTGATGGCGCTTCCGCCACAGCAGCAGGCGCTGCCGGAGGACCTGCGGACAGACCTGGTGAACCCACGCCTGGCGCAGGACACGGCGGTGGGGTACCTGATGGTCCCGGCGGTGCTGGTCCGCTTGCTCCTGCCCGTATCGGGAGTCGTGGCGACGTTCTTCTTCCTGCGTGGGCACAACGCGCCAGGAGGTGGATTCGTGGCGGGGCTGGTGATGTCGGTGGGCTTCCTGCTCCAGTACATCGTCTCCGGGACCGAGTGGGTCGAGCAGCGGCTGAACCTCGCGCCGCGCGTGCTGATCGGCGCTGGTCTCCTGTTGGTCCTCGGCACGGCGGCGGGCTCGTTCGTGGCCGGTTATCCGCTCCTCACCTCGCACACCTTCCATCTGAGCGTGCCGGTGCTGGGCGAGCTGCACATCGGAAGCGCGATGTTCTTCGATCTGGGCGTGTTCTGTCTGGTGTTGGGCTCCACGTTGCTCATCCTCGTGGCGATCGCGCACCAGTCGATTCGCGCTCACCGGTCCTCGGGAGGTGATTGATGGAGGTGGTGCTCGCGATCGCTATCGGCATCTTGACCGGCTCGGGTGTCTGGCTCCTTCTACGGCCCCGCACGTTTCAGCTGGTCGTTGGCCTGTCGCTCCTCTCCTACGCGGTCAACCTCTTCATCTTCAGCATCGGCGGCCTGGCCATCGACAAGGAGCCCATCCTCGTGGACGGCGTCCCTCGAGACCTCGCCCACTACACGGATCCAGTACCCCAGGCGCTCGTGCTGACAGCCATCGTCATCAGCTTCGCGATGACGGCCCTCCTCCTGGTCATCACCCTGGCCTCGCGCGGGATGACCGGGACGGATCACGTGGATGGCACCGAAGCATGAGCGCGCTCGTTCACGGCTTGATGCCGCACTTGATGGTGGTTCCCATCCTCCTGCCCATGTCGAGCGCGGCGGTGATGCTCCTCCTGGGCGAGGGGAAGCGCCCCGCCAAGCTGGTGCTGGGGATGAGCTCCGCGCTCCTGGGGCTCGCGGTCTCGGTGGCGCTCCTGGCGTGGGTGGACGAATACGGCGTCGTGGCCTACCTCCCCGGCAACTGGCCCGCGCCGTTCGGGATTACCCTCGCGGTGGATCGGCTGTCGGCGGGGATGTTGGTGCTGACCTGGAGCCTGGGCACCTGCGCGCTCTCCTTCGCCTTCACGCGCTGGCACCGCGCGGGTGTTCACTTCCACTCCATCTTCCAGTTGCAGCTCATGGGTCTCTCCGGCGCGTTCCTGACGGCGGACGTCTTCAATCTCTTCGTCTTCTTCGAGATCCTGCTCGCCGCCTCGTACGGCCTGCTGCTGCATGGCTCTGGAAGGCCGCGGGTCCGCGCGGGCCTGCACTACGTGGCGGTGAACCTCGCCGCCTCGTCCCTCTTCCTCATCGGCGTGTCGATGATCTACGGCGTCACGGGGACACTCAACATGGCGGAGCTCTCCGCGCGCCTGTCCGAGGGGAATGTGGCCAACCGGCACCTCATCGACGCGGGAGCGACCATCCTCGCGGTGGCGTTCCTGGCCAAGGCGGGGATCTGGCCGCTCAACTTCTGGCTCGTTCCCGCCTATGCGTCGGCGACTCCGCCCGTGGCGGGGATGTTCGCAGTGCTCACGAAGGTCGGCGTCTACGCCCTGGTGCGGCTCTGGACGCTGATGTTCGCCGGGGGGCCGCTGGCGGGGTTTGGCGCGGACGGTCTGCTCGTGTTCGGAGTGGTCTCCGCGGTGCTCGCGGCTCTGGGGATGCTCGCCTCGCAGAGGCTCGCGGTCCAGGCCGCGGCGGGAGTGATGGTCTCCTCCGGGACGCTCCTGGCCGCGCTGGGGCTGGGCGAGGAAGCCGTCCTCGGCTCCGCGATGTTCTACCTGGTGGGCTCCACGCTGGCCTCCGGCGTGTTCTTCCTGCTCGTCGACCTCGTCGAGCGTTGGCGCGCGGGCGCGACCATCGTGGACGAGGCGCCCTTCTTGAGCGCGACGCTCGAAACGCAGGAGGTCAACCTCGACGACGCGGAGGAGCCGCTCGTCGCCCTGCCGTTCCCCGCCTCCACCGCGTTGCTGGGCATGGCCTTCATCGCGTGCGCGCTGCTCACCTCCGGCTTGCCTCCCCTGCCCACCTTCATCGGCAAGCTCGGCATGTTGTCGGCGGCGCTCGGGTCGCGTGAAGGGAGCGGGCCTTTCTCCGCCCGTGCATGGCTGTTCACCAGCGTGCTCCTGGGCTGCGGCCTGCTCACCCTCGTCGCGCTCACGCGAACGGGAATCCGGACCTTCTGGTCGGAGATGCAGCGCGAGCCACCTCGGGTCCGGGCGCCGGAGGGGTTGCCCGTGGTGGCGCTCCTCACCGCGTGCGGAGTGCTGACGCTCATGGCGGGACCCGCGATGGAGTTCGCGCGCGCAACGGCCCAGTCCCTCTATGACCGCCGCGGGTACATTGACGCGGTCCTCGGAGCCGAGGTGCGGCCGCCAGCCACGGCGCCGGAGGCAAGGCGATGAGGAGGCTCCTGCCTTCCCCCGCGCTCTCGGTGGCGCTGCTCCTGCTCTGGATCCTGCTCATGCAGTCGTTGAGCGCGGGGACGCTGGTGCTGGGCGCCGCCCTGGCGCTGTTCTGGCCCGCGGTGACGCTCAAGCTCAGGCCAACCCCGGTGCGGTTGCGCGGGCCCCTCCTCATGGCACGCCTGTTCTGCCGGGTGGTGCTCGAGATGCTGCGGTCGAACGCCGAGGTGGCGTGGGTGATTCTCACCCGGCGCTCGCGCGACATCCACTCCGGCTTCGTCCTCATTCCGCTCGAGCTGAGGGATCCGAACGGATTGGCCGTGCTGGCGATGATCGTCACGTTCACGCCGGGCACCGCCTGGGCGCAGTTGTCGGCGGACAATCGCGTCCTGCTCCTGCACGTGCTCGCCATTCAGAGCGAGGCGGACCTGGTGGCTTTGATCAAGCAGCACTACGAGCGTCCGCTCCGGGAGATTTTCGAATGAGCCCTCTGCTCTCCTGGGCGCTGGTCTTCGCCCTCGGCTGTCTTGCCCTCGCGATGATGCTGGCGCTGGCACGGATGATTATTGGGCCCCGAGCGGAGGATCGCGTGTTGGCGTTCGACTGCCTGTACCAGAACACGATGCTGGTCATCCTCGCGCTCGGGCTCGTCTATCGCAGCAGCTCCTACTTCGAGGCGGCGCTCTTGATCGCCCTCTTCGGGTTCGTGGGCTCCACGGCGATGTCCAAGTTCCTCCTGCGCGGGGAGATCATCGAATGAACACGTGGGCTCCCGCGTGGGTGGATGCGCTGACCGCGTTGCTCGTGGGGGGGGGCGCGCTGGCGGCACTGATTGGTTCGTTCGGGGTGCTGCGACTCAAGAGCTTCTTCCAGCGCGTCCACGCGCCCACCCTGGGCGCGACGCTGGGAACCTGGGGCTTCACGCTCGCGACGGCGGTGCAGGTCTCCTTCGAACGTGGCCAGCTCTACCTTCATGCGCTGCTCATCGCGGTGTTCATCGCGCTCACCGTGCCGGTCACCACCATCTTCCTGATGCGGGCCGCGGTGTTCCGGGCACGCCTTCGGGGCGAGGAGATTCCGGTGCCTGGCGCGGACGAACCACCCCGGGACTGATGCCTCCTCGGGTCCGCGCCAATGAGTGAGCGGCAGGTGTCTAGCGGAAGTCGTCCACGATGAAGACGAACGCGCTGGAGGAATCCAGGAGGGCTGTTCCAGGCTTGGACTCGGGCCGCTTCCGGAGCTGCTCGAAGCCGAGCCGTGCCACCGCGCAGATGGGGATTTTGGCTCCACCCTTCATCGGCTGCGCCTCGTAGTAGCGGAGGGTGGCTTGGGGCCCGCTGGTCCAGACCCAGCCGTAGAGCCGGGCCGGTGATTCGAGCAGCCCGATGTTTTCATCCAGCACGCTCTCGATGGGGCCGTCGTAGAGGGTGATGGTCCGAGCGCTCGACTGGTTCGCATCGATCTGCACCCAGCCCCCTTCCCCCACGAACATGCGGAGATAGCTCATCGCCTTCTTGGATTCTTCCGGGCACTTCTCGGGTCCCGGCGTGCCGTCAGGACGAAGGGCCACGCCCCCCGTGGCGGTTCCAGGACAGCCGGAGGACATGACGAGGAGGAGAGCGCAGCCCAGGAGTGCGAACTTGTTGGGAACCATGTTCTCCGCTCCTATCTCGCAATGAGTCGGTGATCCAGCGCGACGTATACTTGTCGTTGGCCGTCCTGGCGGTAGACCTCGAGAGAGAGGTCTTTCAAGACACCTTCGTCCATGAACGCGCTTCCGTCAGCGACAATCGCGACCACTCCAGCGCCTCCGGGTGGGATCTCTCGGATGGAGGAGCGGACAGCCACGGACCGCTCCTTGCCCTCAGGCAGGGTGGAAAGCTGGACCCGCTGCACGCTCCACGGGTTCTCCGCGTGGAGGTTCTTGATCTGGAAGATGACGGCGACTTTGTCTTTGCCACGAAACACTGTCGCTCGGACGTCTGAGTCCTCGTCCTTGCCCGAGAACGTTTCCTTGGCTGTGAACGGCGTCTGCTTGATCGCGCCCGAGGCCAGCAGAGCGGCAAGGGCGTGGTCCTCGGAGGTTTCTTCCTTTCGGAAACGCTCGTTTTCGCTGCTCAGCGTCGCGTTCTTCTCGAGCGCGTCGAGCAGGGCCGCGTGCATGGCCGCATGGCTTTCGCGATTCTTGAACACGTCCACCTGCTGGTCCGTCCAGCCCCAATCCTTATAACGCGGCGGCCTCAGGAGAAACGGCACTTCTGTTCCATCCATCAACGTCACGACCATGGGAATGGCTTCGTCGTCGTTGAGGTCATGCAGGGGCTCCAGGATGACTTTGTTCCGAACGACCGCCAAGGGTTCGAGCCGGCCTTCCCAGCCGATCATCTTTGTCTTGTCCGGGTCGACGAGCGTTTCGAACCGGAGTGTCGTGATGACCTGTCCCTTCACGTAGATGCGGTGGGTGTCGCGCTCGGGGTGCTCCGAGAGCAGGACGGTGCGGAGCGCGCGCTTCTCACGTTCGTCAGCCTGGGCGGTTGCGGCCACGAGGACAACAAACAGTACAGACCGGAAAGGTAGGAGCAGGCCCATGGTCCGGTCAACTTATCAAGGCGGGTGGAGAGCCGCCAGCGCGTTCGGGCCTGGTGACGTCCGGTCTCTTGACGAGGATGTTGGCGGAGCCGAGCATCACGAAGATGCGCTTCGAGGAGTCCTGATTGAAAGACCCCGTTCATCCGTTCGCGATGCACCGTGAGGACGGTGCCACCCGCCTCAACCAGGTGGGATTCTTGCTGCTGTTCCTACCCGCAGTATTCGGAGCCCAGGAAGTGGCGGGCTTCGGTGGAGACCCGGATGTGGACCGATGGTTCGTCCTTGGGGTCTGCACGCTCGGCGGTGCGCTTGGGGGAATGCTCTTCGGCCTGGGCCGGGCCCCGGCGTACGCGGGTCTGCTCGGCGGTGCACTGGCCAGCGTGGGCGGGATGCTACTCACCCACTTCTGGATCGCCGGGCGGGAGCGCTTCTTCTTCATCGAGGCCGTTGGCTGCTGGATGGTGGGCTGCATGCCCGGAGCGCTCGCCTACCAGGCGTTGATTGATCGCGCGGCGCGGTCACGGCGAGCCCGATGAGGGTGCCCTTGGTCACCCCTTGGGGTGCTGAGTGAGGAGGTCCAGCGCCACGAGCGTGGCTCGTTCGCTCGGTCGGGTGGGGCGGCGGGAATCGAGGTTACCGGGCATTTGGGCCTCTGGAGGCGGGCCTGAGCGTGCTTGCGGCTTGCATGGACCCGCCACTGAGGTTTTAAGCGGCAGTGGAGGGCGCCATGTACGTCCGTTCGCTGACCATCCAGAACCTTCGCAGCTTCGAGTCGGTGGAACTGCCGCTGTGTCATCCGGGTGATGGGGCCCCACCCGCCCCCACGGGCGTGCCGTACCTGGACAACGTCACGTTGCTGCTCGGCAGCAACGGGTCGGGCAAGACGAGCGTGCTCCGGGCCGTGGCGCTGAGCACCCTCGCGCCCGTCCTCGCCATGGGATCGGGCTACGTCCCCTATGCGCTGGTCCGGAGGGTCAAGGGTCGTCCCTCCGAAGCGAGGGTGAAGGCCCACGTCGTCCTGCATGACCAGGATGGGCTGGGGGAGGGGAAGGAGGAGGAGATCGCGGCCACCCTCGTGGCTCCGCCCCGTGGCTACACGGATCGTTTCCTGATCGAGAGCAAGCCGCCGTCATGGCACATCCGTCTCTGGGACGAAGAGTCTCCTGCCTTCCTGGTGCTGGGCTATGGCGCGACGCGCCGGGTGGAGACGGGGGCGGGCAGCGTGGAGGGCCGCGCCAAGGAGCGCATCCTTCGCTACCGCAGGGTGGCGGGGCTCTTCGAGGAGCACATGACGCTCATGCCCCTGGCGGCCTGGTTGCCGCAGGTGGCGCGCAAGGACAAGAAGCGGCACCAGGAGATCGTGAACTTGATGAATGAGCTCCTCCCCGAGGGCACGAAGATGCTCGGGAAGTGGGAGGATCGCGAGGATCCGGAGAGCCTGTTTCAGCGGGGCGGTTCCGTGTTGCCCTTCCCCGCGCTCTCCGATGGCTACCGGGCGTTCCTTTGCTGGGTTGGGGATGTGTTGTACCACCTTCATCTGATTTGCAAGAAAGGTCAGCGGCTGGTGGATATGCGGGGGGTTGTGCTCGTGGATGAGGTGGATCTGCACCTTCATCCAGAGTGGCAGCGCCACCTGGTTCCCAGTCTGTCGCGTGCGTTTCCTCGGCTCCAGTTCGTCCTGACCTCGCACAGTCCGCTCGTCGTGAGCACACTCTCCTCCCAGAACGTGCTCCTGCTGGAGGAGCGTGAACGGGCAGGTGGTGTGACGGCCACGGAGGTGCTGCGACCCGGCGAGGAACTCTACGGCTTGAGCGCGGATCAGATCCTCACGAGCCAGTCTTTCGGGCTCGAGTCCTCACGGGACGAGCGCTTCTTCGAGCGGCTCAAGGATGTGGCGGACAAAGCCCGTGAGGGCGGTGCAGAGGATGCACTGCGTTTCATGCGGATGGTTGCGGGAGGGGCTGTGGCGGGAGATGCTCCGGTGTCTGAACTCCCAGGTCGCGAACTTCTGATTCTTCGAGGCCATAAAGCCAGGGTAGCTGAGGTGGCGTGGGACCCAACAGGCCGCAGGGTGGCCAGTGCATCCTGGGACGAGACGGTGCGAGTGTGGGACGGGGAGACGGGCCGGGAGTTGTCGGTCCTGCAAGGTCATGAAGAAGCGGTGGTTGGCGTGGCGTGGGACCCAACAGGCCGCAGGGTAGCCAGTGCCTCCTGGGACAAGACGGTGCGGGTGTGGAACGGGGAAACGGGCCGGGAGTTGTCGGTCCTGCAAGGTCATGAAGAAGCGGTGGTTGGCGTGGCGTGGGACCCAACAGGCCGCAGGGTGGCCAGTGCCTCTGGGGACAAGACGGTGCGGGTGTGGGACGGGGAAACGGGCCGGGAGTTGTCGGTCCTGCGGGGCCATGAGGACAAAGTGATTGGTGTGGCGTGGGACCCAGCAGGCCGCAGGGTGGCCAGTGCCTCCGTGGACAAGACGGTGCGGGTGTGGGACGGGGAAACGGGCCGGGAGTTGTCGGTCCTGCAAGGTCATGAAGAAGCGGTGGTTGGCGTGGCGTGGGACCCAACAGGCCGCAGGGTGGCCAGTGCCTCCTGGGACAAGACGGTGCGGGTGTGGGACGGGGAAACGGGCCGGGAGTTGTCGGTCCTGCGAGGCCATGAGAACAGAGTGATTGGTGTGGCGTGGGACCCAGCAGGCCGCAGGGTGGCCAGTGCCTCCGTGGACAAGACGGTGCGGGTGTGGGACGGGGAGACGGGCCGGGAGTTGTCGGTCCTGCGAGGCCATGAGGACGCGGTGGTTGGCATGGCGTGGGATCCAACAAGTCTCAGGGTGGCCAGAGCCTCCAGCGACGAGACGGTACGAGTATGGGAGAGCAACTCGAAACCAGGAGTTCTCAAGCCACAAAAGCAATCTGCAAAAAAATCGTCCGTGAGAAAGCCTGCCTCAAGAACGTCGACGAAGAACGCGAAAGCCCAACGCAAGGCTTCCCATCGACCGGGCCGGAAGTGACCGATGATCCGAATTCCTGTTACTCCCCTGGAACTGGTCCGTCTCATCGATCAGGAAGTTCCGGGCTGGGGTGAGCGCGCAGCGAAGCAAACGCAGCAAGTACGAAAGCAGAAGCGTTTCTCTGGTGAAGGCATCTGGAGTGAGGTGAAAGGCATCTACATGGCGCTGCAGCATCACAAATGCGCCTACTGCGAGCGCCCCATGGCCGAGGGTGAGCATGCGAACATTGAGTACGATGTCGAGCACTTCCGGCCGAAGAGTCGTGTCATGCCCTGGCCCGATGAGAAGACCGCCAAGGAACTTCGTATCCGGTACAAGGTTCGCAGCGGAAAACCCAAGGGCTATCCACTGCTCGCGCATGACCCGCATAACTACGTTGTCACCTGTAAGGTTTGCAATTCGCCTCTCAAGGCCGACCACTTCCCCATCGACGGCGAGCCCTCGGATGCGGGCAGTGACATCGCGAAGCTGAATGCGGAGGAAAAGCCACTGCTCATCTTCCCGCTCGGCATGGAGGATCCCTCTCCCGATGAACTCATCACCTTCGAGGGCATCCTCCCCGTGCCGACGAAGCGCGGAGGCCATGACCGGAAACGAGCGCAGGTGACCATCGACTTCTTCCGGCTGCATCTTCGGACCGAGCTGCGAGATGCGCGGGCCCATCTCTTGGTGATGCTGTGGGAGAAGCTCGAGCGAGCGAAGAGCGGGACACCGGAGCAGCGCCAGCGTGCCAGGGAAGTGCTCGCGGCGGCGCGCGGGAGCCACTTCCCTCACTCCAGATGCGCTCGTGCCTTCCTCGACCTGTACGAGCGCGATCCCGCGAAAGCAAAGGACTACTACCTGGCGGCTCATGAGTTGGTGGTTCGCAAGGAACCTGGTTTGTACGGCCGCGGTACACCCCGTTCCTGATGCGTTCTCTCCATGGGAACCCTCCGACAGCAAACTCCCATACAGAGCAGCACAGACCAGGAACTCAATCATACGTCCTACTGCACCTCGAGTTCATGATCCCAGTTGGTCAACAGCCAGATGAGATCTCCGGGCCGTGCGGCGGAGACCCGCTCGAAGAACCATGAGTCGAGTGTGGTGAGGCGCTCGCGCTGGAAGTCAGGATCGGCCACCCGTTTCCAGTGCTTCAACTTGTCGGCATGCGCGAGGGCTCGCGGCATTTCCCGGAAGATGGCTTCGATGCAATCCTCTCGTGTGGCCCGTTCCATGCGCTCCGCGGCCATGGCCAGGCGCTCGTGCACGGAAGCGTCTCCCTCCGGGCACCAGGCATCCATGGCCCAGTCGTAGGCGGCCACCATCAGTTCTTCCAGCGTGTGTGCCATTCCCACTTTCTTGAAGAGATAGCGCGCGCACTGAAGCGGTTCCCAGAAGCGCAGCACCGCTTGGAGGCGCTTCGCCGTTCGCGTCGCACTCACCGGGCCCATCTGGGCCAGCGCGAAGTAGAGCGCACCCCAGGCTGTCTCCAGGAAGAAGGCCTCACAGGCATCTCTCGTGGGTAACGTGTTCTGCTGATCCACGGTATCGAGCAGCGCGTCCATGACATTCGACACCATGTGCAGCCGCCAGGCTGGGCGCTCGTGCTGGATGTCCACCACATCGTGCGCCACCAACACCTCGCCTGGAGGGACTTCCACCATCTGCCGAGGAGCGGGGACGGTTCCCTCCACTCGGTACTGCTCACCACACCGCAGACCCTCTCTCCTCGCCTTCTGCTGTACCGAGCGAAAGGTGCCGTGCAGGAATGACGGCAGTTGCAGCGCAGCGGTCTGTTCATGCCTCATGGAGCGCGCAGGGACTTCAGTCCGGAGGCAGCATCGGCGGATCCCGCGGTTCCGGAGGTGGCGTGGTCCAGGCCCAGTAGAGCAGGGTGCCGAGCACGCCCGCCCAGGGCACATAGGGCACTCCCGCGAGCACTCCCTCCATGCACAGGTGGATGCGGCACTCGGGCCGGTCGAGCGTGGAGCACGCGCCCAGCAGCAGCGGCGCATGGCTCGTGATGAACCCCATGCCGAGCCCGCGCACCACATCCCCGCGCACCCACCGACGTGTGAGCACCCGCCACAAGCTGGGCAGCAGCACGAGCGTTGCGAGCGCGGCCAACACTCCCCGTTCATGACGCGCCGCGGTGGCCATCAACAACACGCCCAGTGCGAGCAGCATGGGCGTCCACGGTGGGGTCCGATCTTCCTGGGGGCTGTCGGGAGCGGACATGGTGGGCGGCTCAACAATCACAGGTGGATGTGCGTGACGCGGGTTGTCACGTCCTCGACGGCTTCCCACTCCAGGTGAGGACCCCCGGTTGTTGCTCGCGCGGAGGATGGGCTAGCTTCATCGTACTCGAAAGGTGGGTTGCTGGCGGGACGGGCTCGCTCCGTTCCGGCCTCAATGGGCAGGCTCCGGTGCTCGCTCCTCGGAGGAGTGCCGGTGGATGCAGGCGAGTGTTCATGAGGTAACATTCGCCAGGTCTGGGGGGGAGGGAGATCGCGGATGATGGTGGATGCGCAACAAGCGGAGCCCCCCAAGGTCGCGGCCATCATGTTCACGGACATGGTGGAGCTGAGCACCGAGGCTCGTCGGGACGAGTCGCTCAACAACGAATTGCGCGAGGAGCATGGACGGCTCGTGCGCAGCCTGCTGTCTGGTCATGGTGGGCGGGAGATCAAGCGGCTGGAGGATGGTTTTCTCGTCGAGTTCGATGAGGCGCTTCCGGCGGTGGCCTGCGCGCTGGAGTTGCAGTCGGCGCTGAACGCTCGCAATGAGTGCGTGCCGGACGAGCGTCGGGTGCAGCTGCGCATCGGCATCCACCTGGGCTCGGTGGTGCACCAGGATGGAGACGTGTTCGGCGAGGGCGTCAACCTGGCCGCCCGCCTGGAGTCGCTCGCGCGGCCCGGGACGCTCTATGTCAGTGAGCCGGTGGCGCGGCAGATGCGTGGCCTCCAGGTCGAGGCCTCCATGGTGCGCCTGGGCCGGAGCGACTTGAAGAAGATCCGCCTGCCGGTGCCCGTCTATCGGATTGATCCGCCCGTGCGCCGCTCGCGCTCGTGGGTGGAGCGTCTGCGCGGGCTGTTGCCCAGCCGCGCCCGAAGCTGAGCCCTCGCGCGGGCGGACGGGGCGCTAAGGTGCGCCCCCATGACCGCTCTCACCCTCGTCGTCGGCTCGAAGAACTACTCCTCCTGGTCGTTGAGGCCCTATCTCGCGCTCGCCCACACCGGGCAGCCCTTCCGCGAGGTGCTGATCCCCCTGGACCAGCCGAACACGGCCAGCGACATCATGAAGTACTCGCCCAGTGGGCGGGTGCCGGCGCTCCAGCATGGCGAGCTGGTGATCTGGGATTCGCTGGCCATCTGCGAGTACCTCGCGGAGCAGTTCCCGGAGGCGAGGCTGTGGCCCCAGGCGCGCGAGGTGCGGGCCGTGGCGCGGGCCGTCACCGCGGAGATGCACTCGGGGTTCGCCACGCTGCGCACCCACATGAACATGGACATGAGCGCTCGCAAGCCGGGACAGGGGCGCGCCCCGGGAGTCGCCGAGGACATCGCGCGCATCACCTCCCTGTGGAAGGACTGCCGCTCGCGCTTCGGACAGGGCGGGCCGTTCCTCTTCGGGGCCTTCAGCATCGCGGACGCCTTCTACGCGCCCGTCGTCTCGCGCTTCGTCACCTATGACGTGGAGCTGGACGCGGTGGGCGCCGCCTACCGGGACGCGGTGCTCGCCCTGCCGGCGATGAAGGCCTGGACGGAGGCCGCCCGTCACGAGCCGCCCCTGGCGCGCTACGCGAAGTAGTGCCCGCTACAGCCCGAGCGCCCGCAGCTGCGCGTCGAAGGCGGCGGCGGTGGTGAAGACGTGGCCCCTGAGGCCCACGGCGTTCGCCGCCTCGACATACGCGGGCACGTCGTCGAAGAAGGCGGCCTCGTGGGGCGCGCAACCCGCGTGCCGCAGGGCCTCCTGGTAGATGGAGGGCTCGGGCTTCACGAGCCCCACCTCGCAGCTGAGCACCAGGTGGTCGAACCGCTCGAGGATGGGCAGCCGGGGCCGAAGCCACTCCACGTGCAGCACGTTGGTGTTGGACAGCAGCACCAGCTTCACCCGCCCCACGAGTCCCTCCACCCGGGGCAGCACCGCCTCGTGAATCGTGAAGTGGCAGTTCCACAGGGCGTTGAACTCGTCCAGGGGCAGGTCCACCCCGAGCGCCCCGCACACGTCGCTCCGGATGCCCTCGGCGTCGAGCTGTCCCCGGTTGGCCGCCGTCCAGCCCGCGCCGGACAGCCGGCGCTCGGCCTCCTGGGCATTCAGCCCCGCGCGCTCTCCCAGACGTCGGAAGAGCAGGGCGTTGTCGTGGAAGGCGAGGACGTTGCCGAGATCCAGGATGACCGCGTGGAGGCGTGGGGACATGGCCCGCCTCGTACCATCGCGGCGGCTACACGCGGTAGCTGCTCGCCACCTTCTCCATCTGCTGGGCCACGTCACGCAGCTCGCCCGTGACGCGCTGGGTGGCCTGGAGTCCCAACATGGTCTCGTGCATCAGGCTGGACATGTCCGTGAGCGCGTTGAAGATCTCCTGGATGCCCGCGTTCTGCTGATTCACGGCGTTGGCGATCTGCCGCACGGCCATCATGTTGTCCTGCACGATGCCGCTGAGGGCCTGGATGCTGTCGCCACTGCTGCGCACCTGGGCGAGGCCGCTGTCCATGCGCTTCTGGCCCTGCTCGCTCAGCTCCACCGTCTTGAGGATGGACTGGGTGATGTCCTCCAGGAGCGAGCCCACCTGATCGGTGGAGTGGATGGACTGGTTGGCGAGCGTGCGGATCTCCTTGGCCACGATGCCAAAGCCCTTGCCGTGCTCGCCGGAGCGCACCGCCTCGATGGCCGCGTTGAGCGCGAGCATGTTGGAGCGGTCCGCGAGCCCCTTGACCGTCAGGGTGATGCCGCCGATGCGCTGGGCGCGCTCGTTGAGCTGGCCGATCTGCACCGACATCTCGTCGACCTGCTCGCGCAGGGTCTGAAAGCCGCTCATGCTCTCGGTGAGGGCGCGCACGCCGCCCCTGCCCAGCTCCTCGGCGCGCGTGGCCACCTGGAGCACCGCCCCGGCCCGCTCCGCGGCCAGGAGCGACGTCTGCTTGATTTCCTGGGCCGTCACCTGCGTCTGCTGCAGCGCCGCCGCCTGGCGGGTGATGTTGCTCTCCTCCTGTTCGGCGGCGCGCGTCAGCTCGGCCACGGTGTCGGTGAGCACGCGCGTGCCCCGCTGGAGGCTGTCCGTCGTCTCGCGCAGCTTCTCCACCAGTTGCAGGAAGGACTCGGCCAGCTCGCCCACCTCGTCACGCGAGTGCACCTCGGGCTTCTGGGCGAGGTCTCCCGTGCGCACGATGTGGCGCACCACCTGGTGGAGCTGGACGATGGGCCGGGTGATGGTGCGTCCGAGCACCAGGGCGCACATGCTCACGAGCGCGCCGACGACGAGCAGGTTCAACAGGAAGGCCAGGCGCATCTGGGTGACGGGGGCATAGACCTCCGCGGGATCCGCCATCGCCACGAAGTGCCAGCCGTCCCCCACGTCCCGGAGCCAATCGTCATCGATGGCCTCGGCGGTGACCGCATCCGGCACGTTCCAGGCCTCCTGGCCTCGCGAGTTGAACAGCACGGTGCCCGAGGCGGAGCGCACCTCCAGGGCGAAGCTGTTGTTCTTGCGAGCGCGGGCGCGCGCCAGCGCCGCCTTCACCACCTCGCCCACCTGTCCCCAGTCATACGCCGCGAGCAGCACGCCCAGCCGACGTCCGTTGCTGGGGTCCAGCACGGGCGCCGCCAGGTGCAGCACCGGCATGTTGAAGATGGGATCCTCGCGCGTGAGCGTCGCGCTGGTGAACTGGCCCTGCTGGGCGGCCCTGAACCAGACGGACCCGCGCACGGTCTCGCCCTGGTCCTGGAACGAATTGAGCAGCTCCGGCGTGCTCGCGGACACCGCGCGGCCCTCGTCGGTGAAGAGCACCAGTCCCGCGAAGGTGTTGTAGTGCGATTGCAGACGGATGAGCACCTCGTCGCCCTGCTCGGGCCTGCCCGTGCGCAGCGCCTCGCGCAGCAGCGCGTCCTCGGCCCAGCTGCGCACGCTCGCCTCTCGCTCCACCAGGGTCGCCTCGACCAGATCCTTCAGCCCCTCGGCCTCGATGCGCAGCATCTCGTGCACCTGCGCCTTCATCACCCACTGGGTGGAAAGCACCCCCCCCAGGGACGTCACGCCGAGTGGAATGAGGGCCAGCAGGGTGACGTATAAGGTCAGCCGACCGCGCAGCTTGAGGTTGAGGGAGTCGATCAGGGGAACTCGCATGAATCTCGGAACCTTCGTGCGGGGAAGGGGCCGGTGCTTCCGGCCTCAAAGGAACACCCCACTCCCCGTGTACCACGGAGTCCGCTCCGCCTTCCCAACCAGTTGCCCCCCTGGTTGCCTGGGAGGGGGGGCTGAAGCCGCGACAGCTCCGAAAACCCCTCGTCCCCCCGGGCCCCTGTCCCGGCATGTGCCGCTCGGTTGCCTCCCCTGCTAGGTGAGGGGAATGCGTTCGGGCAGATCCTTGACGGGCACGTGCGTGTAGTCCGCCCGCATGTCGAGCATCAGCCGCTGCTGGACGCGGGGGCTGATGGCCTTGCGCAGCATGCCCAGGAACTCCGGCGGCGCGGCGATCACCACCCGGTCGAAGGCCCGGTCGTTGATGCCGCGCTCGAGCCGCTCGGAGAGTTGTCTGGCGAAGCGCTGGTGCTCCAACTGCTGGCGCGCATCGGGTTGGTTCTCGGACTGGGGCTTGCTCAGGTGGCCCGCGTTGGGGTTGTCGGGCTGCTCGAGCAGCTCGCTGGAGCGTTGACGGCTTTCCTCGTGAAAGAACTCCTCACGCAGGTCCCACTTCTCGGCCCGCTCGTCCGTCGAGAAGAGCCTGGCCCGGCTTGCATTGGCCACCAGAATCCACAGCGCGTCCGCCATTGTGCTTCCTCCTGTGCTTGAGGTGCGAAGCATCCGGGTTCCCGGCAAGCACCCCCAGACCGGAGGGAAGGCGCGCGCCGGGAGGCCCGCCAGGCGGACGGGGAGGAGCGGGGAGCTCGAGCGTCGTTCAGGTGACCGGGACGTGAGGGGGTGCTGGCGTGGGAGCGTCCCGGGAGGGATGTTCCCGGGGCAGAGGAGGTGCGGTGATGCACGAGGGTGGTCAAGCAGCGGCGGACTGGCTGGTGGGCAGACTGGGCGAGATGGAGGAGGCGCTCGCCGCCCTGGTCGAGGTGAATTCCTGGACGGAGAATCCGGAGGGCGGGCGCCGGGTGGGCGCCCTGCTGCGCGAGCAGCTCGCCATCCCCGGACTGGTGGCGGAGGTGGTGCCCAGCCAGCGCTACGCGGATCATCTCGTCTTCCGCTCCGAGGGACGGCCGGGAGCCCGGCCGCTGGCGCTCGTGGGACACCTGGACACGGTCTTTCCCCCCGGCAGGTTCGAGGGCTACCGGCGCGAGGGCTCCTTGCGGCGCGGCCCGGGCGTGCTGGACATGAAGGGAGGGCTCGTCGTCATCGCCTGGGCGCTCAAGGCGCTCGCGGCGACGGGGGGCCTGGCGCGGCTGCCCCCGTTGCGCCTGGTGGTGGTGTCGGACGAGGAGGTGGGCTCTCCCGAGGGGGTCGGCGTCATCCGGAAGGCCATCGCCGGGGCCGAGGCCTGTCTCGTCTTCGAGTCCGGCCGGGCCGGGGACGCCATCATCACCCGGCGCAAGGGCACGGGCATGGCGGTGGCGACGGCGCGTGGCAAGGCGGCCCACGCGGGCAACGCCCACCACGAGGGCGCCAATGCCCTCTGGGCCATCGCCCGCTTCGTGGATCGGGTGCAGCAGCTCACCGACTACCCGCGCGGCCTCACCGTCAACGTGGGCAAGGTGGCGGGGGGACAGGGCAAGAACACCGTGCCGGACCAGGCGGTGGCGGAGGTGGACCTGCGCTTCTGCACCCGCGCGGACGGCGAGGAGCTGGTGCGGCGCTTCCACCAGGCGGCCGAGGAAGCGGCGGCGGGAGTGCCTGGTACCCGCATCGAGGTGGAAGGGGGCGTGTCGCGCGAGCCCCTGGAGCGCACCGAGGCCTCGGTGGCGCTGATGGAGGCGTACGGGGCGTGTGCCCATTCCTCGGGGCTGGGCCGGGGTGAGTCCCCCCTGGTGGGAGGTGGCTCGGACGCCAGCACCTCGTCCTCCATGGGCATCCCCTCCATCGATGGGCTCGGCCCCCGGGGCAAGGGTTTCCATACGGTGGAGGAATTCATCGAGGTGGAAACTTTGGTGCCCAAGGCACAGGCCCTCGCGCGCTATCTGGCCTCGCGCGGGGCGTGACGCGTGGAGTGCTCCGCAACGGGCTCTGTTCAGGGTAGAACGGAGCCCATGCGTAACCCTTTCGTCGTCGCCGCCGTCCTGCTCGCGCTGGCCTCCGGCCCGGCCAGCGCCCAGGGTGGTTTCGGGTTGGATCTCTCCTCGGAGCCCAATGCCCAGCAGTCCAATGAGCAGACCGAGGAGTCCTCCGAGGAAGCATCTCCGGATTCCGGCGCCATGGGGCTGGATCTCAGCTCGGGTCCCGGGGCGGATCTCATGCCGCGCTTCGGGCTCGTGGGCCTGGACACGCCCGAGCGCGCCGGTGCCGCGGCCGCCAAGAGGTGGGTGGGGTGGCTGCAGGGCGTGGCGTTCCGCACCGGCAAGGTGGTGCGCGCGGCGACTCCGGCCGAGGCCCGCCAGAATCTCGGGAATGACTACGCGACCACGCTGCGCTGCTCGGAGGCCTCGTGCCTGAGCGGCGCGGCGGACACGCTGGACGCGGACCTGCTCACCACCGCGCGCCTGTCGCTGGAGGACGAGGGCTGGACGCTGCGGTTGTGGACGTTCGACCGGGACAAGGGCGTGGTGGAGACGGACGTGGTGACGGGCCGCAAGCCGACGGACAGCACCTTCATCCGCGAGGCGGGCGAGACGCTGGCCAGGCGGGTGACGACCCTGGCCAGGCCCCGCGCGATGCTCAAGGTGGCGAGCAACGTGTCGCGCGCGGTGGTGCGCGTGGGCTCGCGCGTGCTGGGCGTGGGCAACGTGGAGGCGAAGCTGCCGCCCGGGGACAACCAGCTCGTGGTGGAGGCGGACGACTACAACACCTATACGAAGACGGTGACGCTCGCCCCGGGTGAGACGAAGGAGCTGTCCGTGCGGCTGGAGTTCGGCGGCGCCGCGCCGGAGAGCCCGCTGGCGGAGCTGGACGAGCGCACGCCGGCGAAGAAGAAGAAGTCGGGCTCCTCGAATCCCACCATCTTCAGCCGTCCCGCCCTCTACACCACGGTGCTGGGACTGGCGGCGGTGGGCGCGGGCGTGGCGATGGGTCTGCCCCTGCAGCAGAGGACGCTGAAGATAGACCGCCAGGGCGTGGTGGACATCCACCGGGGCGAGTACGCGTCCATGCGGCAGCAAGCGCTGATCTCCACGGCCCTCATGGCGGGCGGAGGCGCGGTGGCCGCCGGCAGCCTGGCCTGGCTCATCATCGTGCCGCAGCGCTCCGCGCCGGCGTCTTCCTCCGTGGCTCCGGTGGCCGGTGGGACGGGCGGCTCGGGGCGCGGTGACATGGCCCTTCATCTCGTGTTTGGTGGGAGCTTCTGACCATGAAGTCGATTTCTTCTCTGGTGTGTGCGCTCGGGTGCGGCCTGGTGATGGCCGTGGCGGCCTCGGCGTGTTGGGTGCCGGAGCTTCCGGACGGCACCGTCTTCAGCTGTGACTCGAATGAGGACTGCACCCTGGCCGGGGAGAAGTGTGTGCCCCGGGCGGGCCTGAGTGGCTACTGTTGCGCGCCCTCCGCCAACCCCACCGAGGTGTGCAATGGCGTCGATGACGACTGCAATGGCCAGAAGGACGACCTGGCCGCGACGACCTGCTACGGCGGCCCCGCGGGCACCGCGGGCAAGGGGATCTGCAAGGCCGGCACGCCCAAGTGCGGCGCCAACAACGAGCAGCTGTGCGAGGGCGAGGTCCTGCCCACCGCCGAGCTGTGCAACCGCATCGACGACAACTGCGATGGCGTGACGGACGAGGGCTTCGACCTGCAGCAGGACGTCAAGAACTGCGGCGCGTGCGGCACCGCCTGCGCGGCGAGTCAGACGTGCGTCGCGGGCAAGTGCATGGGCCGCGTGCAGCAGGTGTGCACCGATGGCTCGGACGACGACGAGGATGGGCTCGTGGGGTGCGCGGACCCCGATTGCACCCAGAAGTCGTGCGGGACCAACCGCGTCTGCTACGGCGGCAAGTGCGGCGACATCGAGCTGGTGTGCTCCGACAACGTGGACAACGACCAGGATGGCAACACGGACTGCAAGGACTCCGATTGCGACCAGAAGGCCTGCGGCACCGGCTGTGTCTGCAAGGCCTTGGCGAAGGCGGAGACCGCGTGTCTGGACAAGCTGGACAACGACGGGGATGGCAAGATCGACTGCGCGGACTCGGACTGCCCGACCGACTGTGGCACCGGCTGCGTCTGCAACTCGAACGTCGCCACCGAGACCCTCTGCGGCGACGGTGTCGACAACGACAAGGATGGCAAGACCGACTGCGCGGACTCGGATTGTGCCAATCTGTCGTGTGGGACGGGCTGCACCTGCAAGTCGAACGTCGCCGCCGAGACCACCTGCAACGATGGTGTCGACAACGACAAGGACAACAAGACCGACTGCGCGGACACCGCCGACTGCCCCACGGGGACGACCTGCGGAAGCGGGAAGACCTGCAGGAGCAACGGCACGTGTAGTTGATCCACCCAGGTGATGCGGTATCCCAAGCCCTTCTTCTTCCGGGAAGAAGGGCTTTTCACACTCCGGGCCAACCCGGTGCCCCACGAGGGCAGGTCAGGTGGGCAAAAGTCGCCCACCTGACGGCGCTGTTCACGTATGGGTTGCCGGGAACAGATTCCGTGGCGAGTTTGGTCCTCTCATGGGCGGCGACGACCTCATCCCAGGTACTGTACTCTCCACTGGCTCGCGCAACGCCGGACCCGGCGGTTCCTCGATTCAGGAGACGCAGTTGCAGGTAGGCGACATCCTGGGCAGCTATCAACTGGAGCGGCTCCTGGGTGAGGGCTCCATGGGGCAGGTCTTCCAGGCGCGCCATGTGCGGCTGGGACGCCAGGTGGCCCTCAAGGTCCTGCGCTCCACCTACGCCCATGACGGCAACTTCGTGCGGCGCTTCTTCCAGGAGGCGCACGCCGTCAATCAGATCAACCACGAGCACATCGTGGAGATCTTCGACTTCGTCGAGGACCCGGCGGCCGGCCACGTCTACTGCGTGATGGAGCTGCTGCGCGGGCAGAGCCTGTCGGAGCTGCTGCGCGAGGAGCGGCTGAGCCTCGCGCGCATCCGCCGCCTCATGGTGCAGGTGTGCGCGGCGCTCAGCGCGGCGCATCAGCTCGGGGTGGTGCACCGCGACATCAAGCCGGACAACCTCTTCATCGCCCACAAGAGCGGACAGACGGACTTCGTGAAGGTGCTCGACTTCGGCGTGGCCAAGCTGCTCACCGCCGAGGGCGTCAACGGGACGTTGGACGGCACCATCATCGGTACGCCCACGTACATGTCGCCCGAGCAGGCGGCGGGGCTGCCGGTGGACGCGCGCGCGGACATCTACGCCGTGGGCACCGTCCTCTATGAGCTGCTCGCCGGACAGCCGCCCTTCGTGGCGCCCAACTTCGGCCAGCTCATGGTGAAGGTCCTCACCGAGTCGCCCCCGGAGCTGCCCACGCATACGCCCGCGGGCGATGCGATTCCGCCGGAGCTGGCGCGCATCACCCTGCGCTGTCTGTCCAAGGAGCCCGAGGGGCGGCCCGCGCAGCTCGCCGAGGTCATCACCGCGCTGCTGATGGACTCGGACGCGGCCACCCTGGCCGTCGTGCCTCCCGAGGATCGTCCCACCCGGCCCATGCCGATGCCCTTCGCGCTCCGGATGCCGCGGCGCGCGGGCTGGGTGGCCATGGCGGGTGTGCTGGCCATGGCGGGCGTGGGACTCGTGCTGACGCGAGGTGGCGAGCCCGCTGTCTCCCCGCCTGTCTCCGGGGTGGCCGAGCCGCGGGTGGCCGAGGCCTCCAAGCCCCAGCCGGTGCCCGTCTCCCTCACCGTGAACTCCGTGCCCGCGGGCGCTCGGGTGGTTCGCGCCGACACGGGCGAGACGCTCGGGGTGACGCCGTGGGTGGCCCAGATGCCCTCCTCGGCCGGCTCCCTGGGCGTGCGCGTGGAACTGGCGGGCTACGTGCCGAGCGAGCACCAGTTGCGGCTCGATACCTCCTCCTCGCTCGAGGTGCCCCTGGTGCGCGCGGGGACGAAGCCCGCGCGTGCGACGCCCTCGCGTTCTTCCCTCCCGCGCTCGTCCCTCTCGCGCAAATCATCCATGGGAAACCGTGATGCCGTCATTGATCCGTTCGCTCCTTGAGCGCTCCGGGTGGTGGGTGGCCGTGGTCGTGGGGCTGCTCGCCCTCGCGCCCCTGTCCGCGCGCGCCCAGGGGGGCGAGGCGCGTGCGCAGGCCCAGGCCCGCGCGAAGTTCCTCGAGGGCAATGCCGCCTACGAGCAGGCGCAGTTCCAGAAGGCCCTGGACGCCTATGTCGAGGCGTACCGGCTGCTGCCGCTGCCCGGCTTCCTCTTCAACATCGCCCAGTGCTACCGGCAGTTGGGTCAGCCCGAGCAGGCCGCCACCTTCTACCGCCGCTACCTGGCCCAATCGAAACAACCGCCGGCCAATGCTCCGCTCGTGCGCGAGTTGATCGCCGAGATGGACGCGGCGGTGGGCAAGCCGCAGCAGAAGGACTCCTCCCTGCGCAAGCAGACGGCGGAGGTGGCCGAGCGGCGCGCGCGTCAGGACAGCGAGCGCTCGCGCACCGTGGCGTCCAGGTCCACGCCGGCGCAGACCGAGGTCCAGGGCGAGAGTCTGGCGAAGAAGTGGTGGGTGTGGGCGGGCGCGGGCGCCGTGGCGATCGCGGCCGGCGGCATCATCTACGCCGCCACCGCGCCCCAGCCGCGTCCCACCACCCTGGGCACCATCCGCTAGCCACGCTCCTCTCGGGAGCCGGGGCTCAGGCCGGGCTGTTCGGCGAGCCGCGCATCTGGGCCATCACCAGCGCGGCCGCGTGGCCCATGCGCTGGTGGAAGCTCTCGGCGTCGTGGAAGGTGAGCCGCACATCGCCCAACTGCAGGTGCATGCCGCTCTCCAGCGGCCGTGGTTGTCCGGGCGGCAGCAACTCGCCGCCGAGCATCACCGGTCCGCCCTGGCTCAGCGCTTCCACCGTCCAGCCTCCGTCCGGCCGCGCGCGCAGCAGCAGGTGCTCGCGTGACACCGTCGCGTCGTTGATGACGAAGGCGTTGTGCGAGGCCCGGCCGATCATCAGCTCGTCGCGGCCCGGGGTGAGCTCGAAGCACATCGCGTCGCCCGGCGGCAGACAGTCCCGGAGATCCGAGGTCGGCAACCGCGTCGCACCGTGGTTCTGCTCGCTGCTCTCCGGCACGTTCCACACCCCCGCCTCCCAGACCAACCAACTGTGGGGATAGCGGGCGCGGAACTTCTCCTTGAGGGCCAGGTGCTGGCGCACGAGTAGGGACATCAACAGGGATCGTGCCATGGCTCCGAGACAATCATCTTCACGCGGGGATCTCCACCTCGACGCTTCCCGGGAACGCCTGGCTGTCCAGGAGTGCGCCTTTACGTGGCGTGAAATCCGGGCGGGTGTCCTCACGCGAGCAGCGTCACCTTCACGATCTCCGGCGGCGCGGCCACCCGCACCGGAGGACCCCAGAAGCCCGTGCCCCGGCTCACGTAGAGC
Source organism: Cystobacter fuscus (assembly GCF_002305875.1). Lineage (NCBI taxonomy): Bacteria > Pseudomonadati > Myxococcota > Myxococcia > Myxococcales > Archangiaceae > Cystobacter > Cystobacter fuscus. Next base: position 1,403,725 of record NZ_CP022098.1, read on the forward strand.
GAGTGATCGCCCTCGCGGAACAAGCCGGCGTCGTGCTCCCAGATGGCGGACACCGCCAGGGTGAAGGGGAACATCTGCCCACCGTGCGTGTGTCCGGACAACTGCAGCCCCATGCCCGCCTTCTGCGCTTGATCGCGCCAGCCCGCTGGCTGATGCGCCAGCAGCACCGACGCCCGGGTGGGATCCCTCCCCGCGATGGCCGCCGACAAGTCGTAGCCGCGCTCCGGGTAGCCCGAGCGCGCGGCCGCCCAGTCATCCACGCCCACCAGATCGAACGAGGCGCCCGCGTCGCCCACGCGCACGTGGCGGTTGCGCAGCACCGTGACGCCCATGCGCGTGAGGGCCTCGGTCCACTCCTCGTCGCCCGAGTAGTACTCGTGATTGCCCGTGCAGAAGTACGTGCCGAAGCGCGAGCGCAGCTCCCCGAGCGCCGCGGCCGCATGGCCCAACCGCTCCACGCTGCCGTCCACCAGATCGCCGGTGATGCACACCAGGTCGCCCTTCAGGGCGTTGGTGCGCGCCACCAGCTCGTCCATGAAGCGGCGCTGGATGAGCGGGCCCACGTGGATGTCGCTGAGCTGCACGATCGTGATTCCATCCAGGGCCTTGGGCAGCCCCGGCAGCTTCACCGTCACCTCGTTCACCACCGGGGGGTGGAAGGCGCGCCACGTGCCATAGGTGGTGATGCCTCCCGTGGCCACCAGCGCCACGCCCGCGCCCGCGCGCGCGAGGAACTCCCGCCGCTCCTCGGACACCAGCGCGGCGTTGCCCGCTGGAGCCGCCGGGGCCGGGCGTCGGCGTCCGATCCACCCGGCCAGGGTTCGTGCGCCACCCACCGCCAGCATCGTGAGCAGCAGATAGGCGGCCACGCCCATCCAGTACCAACTACCTTGCGCGAAGGCGGACGCGGCCGCCGAGGGCGCGAGCGCCATGAGCGGCCGGGACACGAGCAGGCTCGCGCCGAGCACGCCCATCAGGACCACGCCCATGCGCCGCCAGTGGGGATGCCTGCCCGTGTCCCGGAAGAGACGCCGGTACAGGTACAGGTGACCTCCCACGACGGTGATGGACAGGAGGGCGAAGAAGACGAGGAGCCGCGTCGGAATGGCCATGTGCCCTCGCATACTCACGGGCACCCTGGATCGTCGCAACCCTTCCGTTCATGAAGAAGCGTGAAGCGGGCGCGCATTCAACCAAGCAGGGAGCGCAGCGCCTCGGACAGCTCGGGGTGGCGGAAGACATAGCCCGTCTCCCGGGCCCGCTCGGGCAGCACACGCTGGCCGCCGAGCGCCGTGACGGACATCTCCCCCAGCGCGAGCTTCAGCGCGAAGGCGGGCACCGGCACCAGGGCCGGCCGTCCCAGCGCCGCGCCCAATGCCTGGGCGAACCGCGCGTTCGTCACCGGCTCGGGAGCCGTCACGTTCATGGGCCCTCGCAGGTCCTCCCGCTCCAGCGCGTGGTGCAGGAGCCCCACGGCGTCCTCGAGGTGCACCCAGCTCAGGTACTGCCGCCCCGAGCCCATGCGCCCCCCCACGCCCAGCCGGAACAAGGGGAGCATCGTCTCGAGCGCGCCGCCCGAGGGGTGCAGCACCACGCCGATGCGCGCCACCACCGTGCGGATGCCCGCGCGCTCGGCCTCCAGCGCTTCGGTCTCCCAGCCCTGGCACACCCGCGCGAGGAAGTCGCCTCCGGGTGCTCCCATCTCCGTCAGGGGCTCCTCGCCACGGTCCGCCCCGTAGTAGCCAATGGCCGAGGCGGAGACGAAGCCGCGCACCGTGCCCGCCGTACGCATCGCCTCCACCAGCAGTCGCGTGCCCACCACCCGGCTGTCCTGGATGCGCTGGCGCGCGGCGGCCGTCCAGCGCTGCGCCACGGGCTCGCCCGCCAGGTGCACCACGGCCTCCGCTCCCGCCAGGGCCTCGGGCGACAGGGGCGTGGTGGCGTCGAAGAAGGAGCCCGTCACCCCCGGCGGCAGCCGCCCGAGCGCGCGCTTCACGTCCCGCGCCAGCACGTGCACCGCGTGGCCCGCGTCCATCAGCCTCTGCACCAGGGGCGGGCCCAACAGCCCGCTCGCGCCACTGATGGCTACCTTCATGGGGCCTCCTTCATGGATGGGCGTCTCGCGGCGCGCCTGTCATGTCCCGGCCGAGCAGCGTGCCCAGGTGCCCGAAGAACACCTCCATGTCCTCTTGATCCATGCGGCCCGAGTAGCTGTAGACGACCCGGCCGTCCGCGCTCAGCAGCATCACCGAGGACGTCTTCTTCGGCAGCTTCCAGGGCGCATCGCCCAACACGCCCTTCAGGTCCACGAGGATGGGCACGCCCCACTTCTTCTCCTCGCCGCGCACGTGCGACAGCGCGATGTCCCGCGCGGGAAAGAAGTTGAAGGACTCCAGGTTGGCCACCGCCACCACCCACGCCGCCTGCAACAGCCCCATCTCCCGTCCCCGGTTGAACAGCGCGTCCTTCAACGAGGCGTTGAGTGTCGTCGAGTGACGATCCTCATAGAACAGAATGACGGGTTTTCCCCGCCACCGGGACAAGTCCACTTCCTTTCCATGTGAATCCCACAAGGTTGCATTCATCGGGACTGCCTCCAGTGGTGCGGCGAGGACGGAGCCGGTGGTCAGGACCGCGGCCATCAGGGCTCCCGCGAACCATCTCTTCAGGGGGGACGGTGCTGGACAGGGCATGTACAAACCTTGAACATAGCCTTGACAAACCTTGAACGCAAAGGTTACCTGCACATCCGAAGGTAGCCACGCGTCTGGAGGAGTGCCGTATGGGGCCCACGCCGTTCATCGCCGCTGCGCCCAGGTTGGCTCCCTCCGTGGAGCGGACGTGGTTGGCGTTGGTGCGGGCCCAGGTGGAGGGCGTCCTGGACGAGCTGTTGGTGCTTCCGGACGAGGCACGGTTGGACGAAGGGTGGGCAAGGGCTCTTGGCCAGACGAGGGCGCAGCTGTCGCGCTCTCCCCAGCAGATGCGCCCGGCGCTGCTGCTGGCGGGCTACTGCCTCGCACGAGGCTCCACGGTGGTGCCCGCGGGCCTGTGGCGCTTCGTCGCGGGCCTCGAATTGCTGCATGCCTCGCGGGCCCTTCACTCCGATGTCCTGGCGTTCTCGCGGCCGCGTCCGGAGGGAGCGCCGCTGCACGCGCGGCTCGCGCCGGGACCCGCGGGGGGACACCTGGCGGTGGTCGTGGGTGATCACCTCTTCGCCCGCGCGCTGGAAGTGATGATGGAGGCGGACGTGCCGGGCGCCGTGCAGGCGAGCCAGTACTGTCTGCGGATGGATCGCTCCACGGTGCCGGGCCTCTTCCGCCGGGAGCAGGGCGGGTTGCTGGCGGAGCAGGGTGGCGTGCGTCAGGCATTGAGGCTCGCCCGCTTGCGGATGGTGCGCGAGGGGCTCGCCACCTCCCTGGTGTGTGGCGCGATGCTGGCGGGCGCGGAGGAGTCACTGCGGCTGCGCCTGGCGGGCGTGGGGTGCGGCCTGGGGCTCGCCACCCTGCTACGTCAGGAGTCCGCGAGCCTGCTCGAGGTGCCTTGGGGCGGCCCTGGCGACTTCGTGCTGGGGCGATGCACCTTCCCGTTGATGGCCGCCTGGTCGCGCTCGCGACCCGAGGCGCGCGCGGAACTCGAGGCCCTGTGGAACCTGCCCCGCGAGCAGAAGGACGCCGCCGTGTTGTCCCGGGTGCGCGTCCTGGTGGACGAGGCCGGGGGCCGCTCGGCCACCGAGCGGATCGCCGCGCGGGCGGCGCACGGCGCGGTGCGGGCGCTCTCCACCTTGCCCAATCCCCAGGGCCTGCGCGACCTGATGCGAGCGCTCGTGGGTCCGTCGTCCCAGCCGATGGTTTGAGAGGAGATGCACCGTGGAGCGTGGCAAGCGACAAGCGGTGGTGGTGGGCGCGGGCGTGGGTGGGCTCGCGGCGGCGGCGCGGCTGGCCCACGCGGGCTTCAGCGTGCACCTGTTCGAGAAGACGGACGGCCCCGGCGGGCGCTGCAATCAGCTCAAGGTGGACGGGTTCACCTGGGACCTGGGCCCCACCATCGTGCTCATGCCCGAGGTGTTCGAGGAGACATTCACCGCGCTCGGCCGGCGCATGGAGGACTACCTCACGCTGCACCGGTGCGATCCCAACTACCGCATCCACTACCGTGACGGCTCGGCCATCACCTTCACCTCCGAGCTGTGTGCCATGGGGCGCGAGCTGGAGCGGGTGGAGCCCGGCAGCTACCAGCGCTACCTGTCCTTCCTCGCCCTCGGCCGCACCCAGTACCGCACGGGGTTGGATCACCTCGTGGGCCGCAACTACGAGGGCCTGTCCGACTACTTCGTGCCCTCGGTGTTCAAGCGCATCCTCGAGGTGCGTGCCCACCGGCGCATGTACTCGGAGGTCGGCCGCTTCTTCAAGGACGAGCGGCTGCGCGCGGGGATGACCTTCCAGTCCATGTACCTGGGCGTGTCTCCCTATGCCGCGCCGGGCGTGTTCGCGCTGCTGCCCTTCACCGAGCTGGGCGTGGGCGTCTGGTTTCCCCAGGGGGGCCTGTATGCCATTCCCCTGGCGCTGGAGAAGCTGGCGCGCGAGGAGGGCGTGCACCTGCACTACGGCACGCCCGTGCGACGCATCCTCACCGAGGGCAAGCGCACCACGGGCGTGGAGCTGGAGGGCGGCGAGGTGGTACGGGCCGACGTCGTGGTGTGTAACGCGGATCTGCCCTACGCGTACGAGAAGCTGCTCGACAAGAACGTCACGCGGCTCAAGCGCGCGGACAAGCTCCGCTACACCTCCAGCGGCTACATGCTCTACCTGGGCATGCGCCGACGCTACGACGAATTCCTCCACCACAACGTCTACTTCGGCAACGACTACAAGGGCTCGTTCGACTCCATCTTCGAGCACTTCCGCGTCCCCGAGGATCCGAGCTTCTACGTGAATGCCCCCGCCCACACGGATCCGAGCCTCGCGCCACCGGGCAAGGACGCGCTCTACATCCTGGTGCCCGTGCCCCATCAGCACGAGGGACTGGATTGGAAGACGGAGGGCCCGCGCGTGCGCGCCAAGGTGTTCCAACGACTGGCGGAGCTGGGCCACACGGAGCTGGAGCGCGACATCGAGGTGGAGCGCGTGCTCACCCCGGACGACTGGGCGTCCACGTTCAACCTGGCGCGGGGCAGCGCCTTCGGGCTCGCGCAGAACTTCTTCCAGATTGGCCCCTTCCGTCCGTCCAATCAGGATCCGCGTGTGAAGAACCTCTTCTTCGTGGGAGCCTCCACGCAGCCTGGAACGGGACTGCCCACGGTGCTCATCTCCGCGCGTCTGGCGGTGGAGCGCATCCTGACGTGGGCGGGAGTGGACAACGTGGTGCGCGCGCCTGGGGGGACCGGGCCCGGTTCAATGGAGGAAGCGGCATGAAGTCGCGGGACGAGAACCTGGTTGCGAAGGGTTACCGGATGGCGGAGCAGGTGACCCGGCACCATGCCAAGAGTTTCTTCTTCGCTTCGTTCATGTTGTTCGGCATGAGGCGCAAGGCGGCCTTCGCCCTCTACGCCTTCTGCCGACGGCTGGACGACATGGTGGACGTGGCGGACGGGGCGGACAAGGGCGCGGTGCCCACGGACCTGGCCGAGCGGCTGACCCGCGCGCGGCGCGCCGTGGCCGAGCTCTTCCTGGACACGCCCGAACTGGCGGACCCCCGCCTGCCTCCGCCCGCCACGCGCGCCAGCGGGGGCGAGGGGCCGTGGCATCCCGCGGAGCTGGCCGCGCTCGTGGACTGCATCCAGCGCTTCCGCGTGCCCGAGTACCCCATGCAGGAGCTCATCTCCGGCATGGAGATGGACCTGACGATCCGCCGCTACGACACCTGGTCGCAGTTGGATCTGTACTGCTACCGGGTGGCCGGCGTGGTGGGGCTGATGATGGCGGCGATGCTCGGGTGCTCCGAGGAGTGGGCGCTCGGGCCCGCGGCGGACCTGGGCCGGGGCATGCAGCTCACCAACATCCTCCGGGACGTGGGCGAGGACCTGGAGCGCGACCGCGTCTATCTGCCCCTGGAGGAGCTGGCGGCCTTCGGGCTGTCGCTGGAGGACCTGCGCCGGGGCGTGGTGGATGACCGCTGGCGCGACTTCATGCGCTGGCAGATCTCCCGGGCGCGCGCCTACTACGAGCGGGCCGCGGCGGGCATCCCCGCGCTGTCGGGCTTCGGCTCGCAGCGCATGGTGATGCTCATGGGCTCCATCTACGGAGACATCCTGCGCGTCATCGAGGAGCGCGACTTCGACGTCTTCTCGGGCCGCTCGGCCGTTTCCAAGTCGCGCAAGTTCGCGCTGGCCACCCACGCGCTCGTGCGGCCCGCGACGGTGCCCCTCATGCACGTGCGCGCGCCGGGAGGATCGGTGCCGCTGCTGCCGCCCGCGCGCGCCGTCACGACGGGATCCATGCCATGACGCGCGAGCGTCCGGGAGTCGGAAGATGAAGTCCATGCGTGTCGCGGTGGTGGGTGGTGGAATCGGAGGACTGACGGCCGCCGGACTGCTGGCCAGGGAGGGTCATGACGTCACCCTCTTCGAGGGGGGTCCCCACCTCGGTGGCAAGGCGCAGTCCGTGCAGGTGGGCGGACTGCGGCTGGACACCGGGCCCACGCTGCTCACGCTCCCGGACGTCGTGCGCGGTCTGTTCGATTCGCTGGGCGCGGCGGACCTGCTGCCGCCCTTCCTCGAGCTGGAGGCGCAGTGCACCTACCACTTCGCGGACGGGTGCGGCTTCGTGGCCTCCAAGGACCTCGAGCGCACCGCGCACAGCGCCGCGCAACTGCGTCCGAGCGAGGGGAAAGGCGTGCACGGCTTCTACGCGGAGGCCGAGCACATCTGGCGCGCCGCGGGCGAGCCCTACCTGGAGGCCCCCTTCGAGGGCATGGCGGGCTTCATGTCCCGGGTGCTGCGTCGGGGCATGGTGGCCGTGGCCCGGGGCATGAAGCTGTCCACCCTGGACGACCTGGCGCGGGCGCATTTCAAGACGGAGTACATGTGGCAATTCGTGGGTCGCTTCGCCACGTACGCGGGGGCTTCGCCCTATGCGGCGAGCGCGGCCTATGCCCTGGTGCCCCACATCGAGCGCGCGTACGGCGTGCACCACGTGCGAGGTGGAATTGGCGCGCTGGTGGACGCGCTCGGGGCGGCGGTGGCTCGCCTGGGCGTGAAGGTGCACCTGAACACGCGCGTGCACTACCAGCGCGAGGGCCACGGCTACCGGGTGGGTCCGTCCGGCGGCGAGGAGCGTTTCGACTCGGTGGTGGTGAACGCGGACCCGCTGGACAAGCTGGGACGCGGGAGCGAGCCGCTGTCGCTGTCGGGCCATGTGCTGCTGCTGGAGGTGGATGGCCGTCCCGCCCTGCCGCACCACGCCGTGCTCTTCAGCCGGGACTACCGGCGCGAGTTCGACGAGCTGTTCGCGGGCCAGCTCGCGGCGGATCCCACCGTGTACTTCTGCAACCCCTCGGCGACGGACGACACGGTGGCGCCGCCGGACAAGACGGGCCTGTTCGTCATGGTGAATGCCCCGGCGCTGCCGCGCGAGCCCGGTGCCGCCGAGCGCGCCGCGGCGGAGTGGGAGCTGCACGGCGAGCGGGTGAAGGCGCAGATGTTCGACAAGCTGCTCACCCACTACCCGGAGCTGAAGGGGCGCATGCGCGTGGTGGCCCAGCGCACGCCGGTGGACCTGGCCGCGTTGGGCGCGCCCGGAGGTTCCATCTACGGCTTCCTACCGCACGGCCGCTTCGGTCCCTTCCGCCGTCCGCGCATCCGGGGAGGCACTCCTGGACTCTTCTTCGCGGGAGGAGGCACGCATCCGGGCGGAGGGGTTCCCCTGGTGATGCTCTCGGGCCAGTTCGCGGCCCGCATGGCGTCCGCGCATCTGAGGAGCGGCGAATGAGGCGCCTGGATTTGCTGTCGCCGCGCGCCCTCCGGGGCGAGTCGTGGCTGGACGCGCTGCCGGCGCTGCCGGATACGGCCGGGGCCTATCGCTGGTTCTACGCCGACGTGACGGCGGGCGAGTACAGCGCCGTCTTCATCTTCATGCTCGGCTCGCTCTTCTCGCCGCGCTACTCGGTGGGGGCGCCGCGGGGCGCGTTGCCGCTGCAACACAGCGCGGTGAACTTCGCGCTCTACCACCGTGGCCGAGGGGTGCGCTGGGTGCTCAGCGAGTATCCCCAGGCGTTGGTGTGCCAGGGAGGCCGGGAGCTGCTCATCGGCCGCTCGCGCCTGGAGTACACGCGGGATGGCCGGGTGTGCCTGGAGGTGGACGAGCAGTGCGCGCCTTTTGGCGGAGCGGTGCACGCGCGGCTGGAGCTCCAGCCCGAGTCCTTCTCGACCGAGGAGGTGCAACTGGTGCCGGGCGTGCCGCACTACTGGCGGGCGCTGGCACCTCGGGCGAGGGCGTGGTTGTCGGTGGACTCCGAGGACGTGCGCGCCGAGGGCCACGGCTATCACGACACCAACCATGGCGCGGAACTGCTGGGCGCGCGGCTGCCGGGCTGGTACTGGGCACGGCTGCACGGGCCGGAGGAGACGGTGGTGGAGTACCACCTGCCGGGCGGAGTGGCTCCCCTGCGCGTGACGGCGAGTGCCCGGGGCACGTCGTGTGAGCGGTGGCCGGTGCGCGCGGAGCCGCTGGGCACGCGCATGACGGGATGGGGCCTGCGCGTGCCGGAGCGGCTGGTGTCGAGCCCCGGGGGGGCGACCGAGCCCCGGTTGCTGGAGTCCTCTCCCTTCTATGCCCGGCTGGAGGCACGCCAGGGTGGACTGGACGTGATGGGGGAGGTGGCGGACTTCCGGCGCTTCCACTCGCCCTTCATCCGCTGGATGGCGCACTTCCGCACGCGCGTGGAGCGCCAGACATGACTACGTGGGCGGCCCTGGCAATGGCCTGGGGAGGACTGGCCGGGGGCTTCAGCGCGGTGGCGCTGGCGCGCCTCATGCGGCGGCGTCCGGCGGCTGCCTCCACGCGGGTGCCGGTGCTGTTGCTGCGTCCGGTGGATGCGCCCACGCCCCGCGAGGTGGAGAACCTGGCCACGCCCATCGACTACCCGGGTCCGTTGGAGCACGTGGTGCTCGCCCCCGAGCGGCCACCCCTGCCCGAGCACGTGCGGTGGGTGCCGAGCGATCCCTCGACGCCCAACCGCAAGGTGGGGCACCTGCTGCATGCGCTGAGGGTGCTGCCCCGGGAGGGCCGGGTGGTGCTGGTGGTGGACGCGGACGTGGTGGTGACGGGCGCGCTGGTGGCGGGCCTGGCGGCGCCGGTGGCGGCGGGCGCGGCGCTGAGCACGGCGGTGCCCACGCCGGTGGACGCGCGGGGACTGGCCGGGCGGGCCGTGGCCGCGCTGCTGCGCCGCACGCACCACAGCTTCCGGGCGCTGCACGTGATGAGCGCCGGGGCCGCGGCGGTGTGTGGCAAGGCGCTCGGGTTGAGTGGCCGGGCGGTGGAGGAACTGCCGGAGCTGGCGGACCACATCGGCGAGGACCTGGAGTTGTCCAAGCGGCTGCACGCGCGCGGCCTCGGCGTGGCGTTGTGCGAGGTGCCGGCGGTGGTGCCCCTGGCCGCGGGAGACTGGGACGCGGCCCTGGCCCGCTTCACGCGCTGGATGCAGGTGTTGCGCAGCCACCGGCCCGGGCTCTACCCGACGGTGCCCCTGCTGTTCACGCCCACGTGGCCGCTGCTGGTGCTCGGCATGGCGGCGGGCTCGTCGGGCCTGTGGGGGTGCGTGGCGGCGCTGGTGGCCGTGCGCACCCTGTTGTCCTGGCGGCTCGCGCGGCTCAGCGCTCCCGGAGCCCACCCGGGAGCAGGGAGTTCCGAGGGCGGAGCGTACAGCTTCGCGCTGGATTGGTTGTTGGGCGAGGCCCTGTTGCTCGCCGCCTTCGTCCGCTCCCTCGCGCACCCCCCGCGGGTGACCTGGCGGGGGCGCGTCTATGCGTTGCACCCAGGAGGCCGGATGTCACCCGGATGGACGGAATTGAAGCAGGAGGGCGGGGTATGACCTACGCACGTTTCCTGGGCCTGTTCGTCGTGCTGCCCATCGTCTTGCTGGCGGTGCGCTACCGGCGCGTGCTCACCGGGCGAGCCCTGCTGCCCCTGGTGCCCCTGTTGGCCATCGTCTACGTGGCCACGTGCCCCTGGGACAACCTGGCGGTGAAGTGGGGGCTGTGGCGCTTCAAGCCGGAGCTCATCTGGGGCATCGTCGTGGGCTACCTGCCCCTGGAGGAGTACCTCTTCTTCGGCTTGCAGACGCTGCTGGTGGGGGTGTGGGTGCTCGCGCGGCTGCGTCGGGTGTCCCTGGCACCCGCCGCCCGGAAGTCCCCCGCGAGCCCCCCGGTGCCCGCGGGCCAGCACCGGCTGGACTCCAAGCTGGGCTCCAACAAGCTGGGCTCCAAGGAGGTGGTGTCATGATGGAGTCGCGCTGGGCGTACCTCATCCATCTCATGGCGTGGGCGGGCCCCTTCATCGCGCTGCAACTCGGGGTGCTGGTGTTCTACTTCCGCGAGCGCTCCTGGACGGTGCTGCGCGCGGCGCTCGTGCCGGCGGGCGTCATGGGCGTCTACCTGTCGGTGGCGGATCACCTGGCCATCCGCGAGGGCATCTGGAGCTTCGGGGAGGGCAAGCACCTGGGCATCTACATCGGCGCGGTGCCGCTCGAGGAGCTGCTCTTCTTCCTGCTCACCAGCGTCATGGTGGCGCTGGGCCTGACCCTCTTCGCCGCCCTGCTGGCCCGGCGCGAGGCGCGCGTGCCGTGATACACGCGGCCAAGGGCGGGTTTCCGGGATGGATGGTCGACACCTATGTGGGCTGGAAGTTCCGCTCGTCCTTCCGGGGCTTGTGGGTGCGCGGAGCGCTGGAGGACAGCGTGGCCGGGCGCCTCGTCTATGCGAACCACTCCAACTGGTGGGATGGCTTCGTGCTGCATCAACTTGGCCGGGCGGCGGGTTGGGACACATACTGCGTCATGGAGGAGAAGAACCTGGCGCGCTATCGCTTCCTGTCGCGCATCGGTGCCTTCAGCATCCGGCGGGGTGAGGCGGCCTCGTCCCTGGAGACACTGCGCTACGCGAGCTCGCTGCTCGCGCGGCCCCGGGCCGCGGTGTGTATCTTCCCGGAGGGTGAGCTGCGGCCCCATGGCGTGCGCTCGCTGAAGCTGGAGCGCGGGGTGGAGCTGCTCGCGCGGGTGAGCGGGGCGCGCTGCGTTCCGCTCTGCATCCGCTACGCCTTCTTCGAGCACGAGCGGCCGGACGTGCTGGTGGAGGTGGGCGGGTCGCACGCGGCGGCTCCCCTGGAGCGCTACCGCGAGGAGCTGGAGGCGGCGGCACGGCGGCTGGAGGCGGCGACGAGTCTGGAGGGCTTCACCCAGGTGGTGTCCGGTGCCCGGGGCGTGGCCGAACGTTGGGACGCGGTGCGCGGCCATGGCTGAGCGTACCTACCGCATTCACATCGCCGCCGAGTTCTCCGGCGTGAAGGTGGAGCTCATCCGCGCCTGGGAGCGGCGCTATGGGGTGCTCTCGCCCCAGCGCACCCCCTCGGGCTACCGGGTGTACACGGACCGGGACGTGGCGCTGCTGCGGCGGCTCAAGCAGCTCACCGAGGAGGGCGTGTCCATCAGCGAGGCGGCGAAGATGCTGCCGCAGCTCCTGGCGGAGATCGACGCGGCGCAGCCCTCCCAGTCCCCGCCTCCGGAGCCGAGCGACGGCAGCGTGGCCTCCTGGCGCGAGGAGGTGCTGGAGGCCGTCAGGGTGTTGGATCAACGTCGGGTGTCGGAGACGCTGGACGAGGTGCTCGCGGCGCTCTCTCCCTTGAAGGCCTACGAGGACGTGCTGGTGCCCCTGCAGCAGGAGGTGGGAGAGCTGTGGCACCAGGGCGTCTTCACGGTGGGGCAGGAGCACCTGGTGACGCAGGAGATCCGCGCGCGGCTCATCAGCCTGCTGTACTCCGCGCCCAACAAGGGACCGCGGCACGCGCTCCTGGCCTGCTTCCCGGAGGAGCAACACGAGCTGGGCCTCTTGGGCATGGCGCTGCGGCTGCGGCACTCCGGGATGACGGTGACGCTGCTGGGCCAGCGCACGCCCACCGACGAGGTGGTCCGCATAGCGCGGGCGCTCGAGGTGGACCTCGTGGGCCTGTCGGCGGTGGTGGACCCCGGTGCCCGGGAGTTCGAGGAGATCCTCACCCGGGTCACGCGCGGCCTCACTCCGGGCATGGACGTCTGGGTGGGAGGACGGGCGGCGCTCCAGCACCGGGCGCTGTGCGAGCGCCTGGGCGTGCGTGTCTTCGAGCACGCCGCCGACTGGCCACGGCTCCTGGGCGGATAGGGGAGCGCCGGGCGAGGGCGGCTCCCGGCGTGAGCGCGCTCCTCTATACTCCGCGCCGGCCATGCCACTCGTGAAAAGACCTGTCCTGAAGACCCCGAGCGCCGGGATGCTCCTGGGTGTCTGCTTCCTGTTCCTCTGCCTCGCGGTGCCCCTGCCGGGGTGCGTGCACGACTCCGGGTCCGGGCCCGCCAGGTCGGACGAGGCGGTGGCCTTCATCGGGGTGAATGTCGTCCCCATGGATTCCGAGCGCGTGCTGCCGGATCAGACGGTCATCGTCCGCGATGGGCTCATCTCGGCGATGGGCCCCTCCACGGCCATCACCGTGCCGGCGGGCGCCCGGCGCATCGAGGCGAAGGACCGCTATCTGATGCCCGGCCTGTCGGACTTCCACATCCACCTGCACTCGGACGAGCAGCTCCTGTCGTACCTGGCCCATGGCGTCACCACCGTCTTCGAGCTGAACGGCACCCCGCGCCACCTGAAGCTGCGCGAGCAGATCGCCAGGCGTCAGGTGCTCGGCCCCCGGCTCTACACGAGCAGTCCGCTCATGGATGGAGGCCCCGAGGGGGGCAGCGTGGTGTCGGTGAACTCGCCCGAGCAGGCGCGCCAGGCGGTGGTGCGCCAGAAGCGCGAGGGCTATGACGCCATCAAGGTCTACGACAACGTCCCGCCGGGGGTGTACGAGCAGTTGGTGGCCACGGCGCGTGAGCAGAAGCTGCCGGTGATGGGGCATGTGCCGCGCAGGGTGGGCGTGGACGCGGTGCTGCGCGCGCGCCAGGCGTTCATCTCCCACGGCATCGAGTACTTCCTCGCCGGCTCGCGCGACGAGTCACGCATCCCTGGCTTCGCGCTCGGCACGAAGGCGGCGGGGACGACGGTGGTGCCGGACCTGTCGCACGTGCACACGTCCTTGAAGATGATGGAGGACCTGGAGGGCGTCTTCTCGGATCCCGAGGCGCGCTACCTGTCCCCGAAGGTGATGAGCGACTGGCGCTACTCCAACCCGACGCGCCGGGTGGACGTGCGGCAGTTCTCCGAGCGGCAGCGGGCGGCCTACCCCTTCGTGCAGCACCTCACCCTGTCGCTGCAGAAGGCCGGCGTGCGGCTGGTGCTGGGGACGAACGCGTCGGACGCGGGGCTCTTTCCCGGCAAGACGGTGCACCTGGAGCTGGCGGAGCTGGTGCGGGCGGGCCTGTCGCCCTACGAGGCCCTGGTGACGAGCACGCGCAACCCCGCGGCCTTCATCGAGGAGCACGTGGACCCGGCGGCGCGCTTCGGCACGGTGGCGGTGGGCCAGCACGCGGATCTGCTGCTCCTGCCGGGCAATCCCCTGGAGGATGTCGGGCAGGCGGGGCAGGCGCTCGGGGTGATGGTGCGTGGCCAGTGGCTGACGCGCGAGCACCTGCAGCGCCTGCGCGACAAGGTGGCCGAGTCCTTCAACCGGTGAGCCCGGGCGGACGTGGGGCCCCCTCCGAGAGGGGGCCTGCTGGCGCCGGGGGGCGTCTCCGACTTCAGCGTCCGATCAGGCCGCGCTCAACTGGCGCTGCAGCGACTGGGTGTCCACGTTGCTCCAGTACTCGACGATCTTCCCGTTCTCGAGCCGGTAGCGCAGGTTGTCCACGACCTCCGCCGTGCGGCCGGTGGCCGGGATGCCCATGAAGGTGCCGATGTGCTTGGCCTTCATGACGAGCTGACACGAGAAGGTCTCTCCCTCCTGGGAGAAGCCGTCGACGCGGAAGCTGATGTCGGAGAAGGTGTCCAGGAAGGCGCGAGTCATCTGCTCGAAGCCCTGGATGCCGGGGGTCTGCCCCGGATAGACGGGGTGGGAGACGATGTTCGCGGCGATGAAGTCGCCCAGTCGCCCCACATTGCGCTGGATGTAGAGCGTGTTCAGGAAATCCTCGTAGAACTGACGGGCCTTCGCGGCGTCCATGGTGGGTCCTTCCGGGGTAATCGGGGAACGGGATGATAGCGGGTGCCGTGATAAAGACAACGACTCCCGCCACGTGCGTCTGCGATTGGTAGGGTGGCCCATTGCCCTGATGGTGTGGAGTGAATTCTTCAGCCGCGGTGGATGTGCGCTGGACGCGTGTGTATTCAACCTCACGGGGCGTCCAGCCCGGGACGCGCTCGCCTGTTCGATTTGCGTAAAAGCAATAGCACTTCGAGCCGGGTCGTGGGGGCCACCAACTCCAATGGCACTCCCAACCTGCGGAACCAGGTGGAGAAGTGGGGCCTGGAGCTGGCGTCGGAAGGCCTCGTCGCCCTGGCGGTCGACAGCTTCACCCGGCGCAGGCCCTCCACGGTCCCCGACTCGGAAATCTCCCTGTGGCAGGACCCGTGCTCGGGCAAGAAGTACGGAGGGCGGGTCGATCCCTATACCACCCGCGTGCTGGATGCCCAGGCGGCTCGGGCCTGGCTGGCGACGGACAGCCGTATCAACGCGACGCGCATTGGCATCCTGGGCGGGTTCCAGGGCGCGCAGGCGGCCATGGTGGAGACCGCGCGACCACGGCCTGGTCCACCTACGGCTCCACGCCGGGCAGTGGGCACGAGTTGGTGTTCAGCTCATACACAGACGCCGAGCACGGCTTCGATGGCGAGTCGCAGACCTGGCCTACGTCCACGACGACCTGCTCGACGCCGGATACGTGCGCCATGAGGGACGCGGACCTCGACTCCCTGGCCTTCTTGCTGTCACACCTCTAGTTGAAGCCGAGACACGCCTCTTGGTATTCGAACTGCCCCGCCTGCTCACCCTGCTCGAGTAAAGCTTTGATGTTCGCGTAGGGCACGTGGGGAGGAACATCCACCGCCACCAGGCGGGGCAGGTCGCTGAGTTCCGAGGCACATCCCCGCTGGCGGAGGGCCTCGCGCACGGACTCGACATCCTCCTGGCGCGAGAACCAGAGCTGAAGGGTGCTGTGTCCGCTGGGACGCACCAGCTCGGAATACCAGAGGACTCCACCGGCGTCTGGTTGGGCCGCGACCACGTCCCCGAGTGAGACTTCCTTCGCGTAGAACGGGATGTTATCGATTTCGTATCCATCCTCCCGCTTGATGACCCACAGGGTCTCTGCCTCCTCTTCTCCCTCCGCATTCTCGAATGGGAAACGGAGTTTCAGGCGCTCATTCATGGAGACTTGTCCCCTTTCTCTTGATTGCACTCTCGGCAGAGGACCTGCCCATTGGAAGGCGACCCATCACCTCCCTTGCTTTTCGGGATGATGTGGTCACGCTCGCGCTGATTGACGGGTGGCGACACGCCTCGCTCGTTTTTCTTCGCGGGCACGACGTCCTCCCCGCAGTTCTCGCACTTGTTGCTGCCGTTGTTCTTCGCGGCGTTCGCCGCATCGATCTCCCTCTTCCCCGCGGGCGTGAAGGCTTTGCCTGAGCGGGCTCCCCCGGAACTGCCCCTCATAGCCTTACCGGCCACGATGTTGAGCTGGCTTGAAGAACTCCTGAGCGCCGACTGCTTTTCGACCGCCACGAATGTGAGTGGGGCTACGAGGGACGAGGCCGGTTCCGGATGGATGCGGGTATTTGTGGCCTGGACAGAGAAGGGCACGGCCAGCGCCAGGACCGTAGCGGCGAAGAACAAGTGGACCTTCGGGACGAGGCTGCGAGGCGTGAACATGGTGACCTTCCAAGAAGAGGTGCTCGGATCGAGTTCAAAAAAAACTTTACCACCGTGACTTCCTGGATGGGACGGGGAGCGAGCACTCCAGACGAATCCGTCCTGCAGCCGTAAGGCGGGAGTGGCGCCGCGTGAGTCACGCCCATCCCGGTGGGCTGTGTGTCCACAAGTTGTTGGATGCATGTCCCCGCTGCCTGCCCCAGTGATGTGGCTCCCCTGCGCTGACCTTCGACCAGTTCTTGCGCATCGCGCACCACGCGGTTGCGCCTGGGTGTTTCCGCCCAGGAAGTTTAGCTACACTCGCGGCGAGTTCGCAGGAGGCCCCATGCTCACTATCGCCCTGCGCAAGGCCGGCGGGCACATCCAGGTACTGGAAGCAATCGCCTTCAAGGGACAGCCCGAGGGCGATGCCTTCTGCCCCAGCGAAGACTGCGGGCAGCCCTTGGTGCCCGTCTCCGCCTTCGTGCGAGTGGGCAATATCCCCGTGCGTGCCTTTTTTCGGCATAGGCGGGGCACCGCTGCGAAGCGCCCGTGTTGGGGCGCGAAAGGGGAGGGGGGCTTGCACTTCGCCGCGAAGCTCCATCTCCGCGTGCGCCTTCAGGAACTCTGCGAGAAGGGTGGAGCGCTGGTTGTGGAACAACCCTGCCTGCGGTGTGCGGTGGGCCTGAGCCACGAAGTATTGCGCACAAAGCCGAGCGACGTGGTGCGCATCGAGCACTGGTTGGACCCGCGCCGCACCCTGCGGCCGGACGTGGTGCTCCTCCGGGCGGGCGTTCCTCTTCTCTCCTTTGAGGTGCGGGCTTCCCACCCCTGCTCGCCCAAGAAAATTGCCGCCCTCACTGTGGCTGGGGCACAGATGGTGGAGGTGGAGGCTTGGGTGCTGTTGGGGACGGAGACCACGTTGACTTGGTACCCGTCCGTGCCGCTTCCGCTGAAGCGGGCGGTGCTGCCGGTAGCACGGCAGCTATGCCCCGATTGCCAGACGGCGCAGGATTTCGAGGCCGCCTGTGAGCGGGCGGCGGAGGAGCGTCGCCAACGCGAGCGCGAGGAGCAGCAGCGGTGCGACGCGCAGCGTGCCCGCGAAAGGGAAGAGCAACAGCGGCGTGATGAACTGTGCGCTCGTGAGCGCCAGACTGAGTGGGCATGTGATGCGCAGCGAGCCCATGAGATGGAGGTGCAGCGCGAGGATGCTCGTCCGGTGTTGCGTGTGCAGGAGGAGGTTGCGCGTGCGAAGATTGCAGCGACCCCGCGTTTGGGTACTCTGCCGCTCAATCCTCGTCTCCATGCGGCAGCTCCTAATGTGGAAGTGCTCGCCCACTGCTTCGTGGACGTATGCCGTCCGGACGGAGTACGCGATGAACTGGAGCTTGTCTTGGAGCGCGCAGTCGGAGGCCCCCTGAAGGCTCAGTTGGTGGAGCGTAGAGCGAAAAACCCCAAGCAAGTGCAATTGCATGCACAGAGTGATCGACGGCTGTTGATGGAGTGGTGGGGAACTGCGGTGACGGACACGGATTCCCTCCTCCAGAAGGCGCGTGCAGCTGCCTCCGCCGAGTACAAGGTTGAGCGTGATGCGGGCTGCATCGTGGATCCCCATGGGGGCTTCCGGCTCGGTGCCGCGGACGTGAGCGCGTGGCCTCACCCCAACCACTGGTGGGAGGAGAGGGCCCAGCGGTGGGTCCGGGCGCGGCTGCGGCACATGCTCGCGGACGAGCTGAAGGTGTCGGAGAACGCCGTGGATGAGAGGCTCCCAGCCAGGTACTTCCATCGCATACTCGTGCGGTTCAAGCGCAACAAGCGGGACTTTGCAGCTTACGAGGCGGTAGGCAATGCCACATTCGACGACTGGCTGCGTGGAGGGACATGAGTGCTTCTGTCTCTGTCTTGCCTGGAAAGCCAAAACTCTTATCAGGTATGAAGATTGAGTGGACGTGGATGTCCGGGCTTGTGTGGAGTATCATGCCTCGCCATGGCGAGAGCTTCATGCCTGGCGAGGACGGGCAACTCATTGTTGTTGGGGGCGCAGCTCATTCTGGCGGGGTGCACGGGCTGGCCGCGAGGCGAGCCAGCCGGAGAGTTCCACTCCAGCCCTGATGCGTGTCAAATGCCTCATCACGACGCGAGGGACCAGCGCTCGCTGCCATGTCCTCCAAACCGTTCCGGAAGTCGAGGCCAGGATCGTGACGGCGCTGTCCATGCATCAGCGTGAGGCCATCCTTCATCGGGGAAGGCCTGCCTGGATTGACTATACCTTCAACATCCAGGTCCAGCCGTCGGATTTCAACGCCATCCCCAAGAGTCTGTATGCCACATGGGCGAAGAAGACGTCCGGGGAAACAGAGGCACAGACGACGGACGCGGAGTTGCTCCAGCTGGCCTCCTTTCTGTGTCGGCATCAACCGCTCGATTTCCCCGCGACTTCGCGGCTTCCCGCTGGAGTGGATCCCTCCCTGCTCATCCGTCGGGAGGATCTTCTCTTCAACGTTGGGCCGAGTTGCACCCCGCCCGCAGTGAGCCGTCCGTCCATTCCCTCTCGTTCGTGAAATCGCCCGAAGGCTGGTTCGCCGACTACCAGCTTCCGGAGAAGGCGCACCCGGCCGCTCCGTAGTCGGACATGCGCCTCAGTTCACCCCGCCCATCATCCGCCGCAAGGGTTTGACGAAGAGGGCGAGCAGGAGGCCCGCGGCGATGGCGACGGCGGCCACCGCGCCGAAGAGCTGGGGCAGGGGCATGGCCTCGAACTGCCCGGCCACGCGCCCGGCGATGAGGTTGCCGAGCGACATGGACATGAACCACACGCCCATCATCATGCCCACCGTGCGTGGCGGAGCGAGCTTCGTCACCGTGCTCAATCCCACGGGGCTCAGGCTCAGCTCGCCGAAGGTGTGCAGCAGGTAGGTGAGCACCAGCCACATCGGGCTCACCCGATGGCCTCCCGCGGCCGCGAGCGACGCGCCCACCATCACCAGGAATCCCGCCCCCAACATCACCAGTCCCAGGGAGAACTTGGCGGGACTGGAGGGCTCGTGGCCTCGCCGGTTGAGCCACACCCACAGCCAGGCGAACACCGGCGCCAGGGTGATGATGAATACCCCATTGATGGACTGGAGGAGGCTCGCGGGCACGTTCCAGCCGAACACGTCGCGGTCCGTGAGCTCCCGGGCGAAGAGGTTGAGCGAGGAGCCCGCCTGCTCGAAGCCGGCCCAGAAGACGGTGGAGCTCAGGAAGAAGACACCGATGACCGCCAGGCGGCGCTTGTCCGCGGCCTCGAGCCCCCCCGCGGCGAACATGTACCCGAAGAAGGCGAGCGCGAGCGCCACGATGACGAAGCCCGCCGCGTCGCCCAGGCCCACCGCGTTCGTCATGTCCACGACGCCCAATCCCTGCAACACGCCCAGGAGCACCACCAGCACCGCCCCCACTCCGAGCACCAGACCGCGCGAGCCCGCGCGTGGCGCCTCGGCGGACGGCTCCGTGCTCCCGCGCGTGGACAGTCCCACGTCGCCCAGGTGTCTGGCGCCCGCCACGTACTGGATGAGCCCGAGCACCATGCCGACGCCCGCGACGCCAAAGCCCGCGTGCCAGCTCACGCGCTCGCCCAGCAGGCCCACCACGATGGGCGCCACGGACACGCCGATGTTGATGCCCATGTAGAAGATGGAGAAGCCCGCGTCGCGCCGCGCCCCGCCCTCGGGGTAGAGCCCACCCACCATGGCGCTGATGTTGGGCTTGAGCAGCCCCGTGCCCGTCACGATGAGCACGAGCCCCAGGTAGAAGAACGCCACCCCGGTCATCGCCATGCTGAAGTGCCCGAGCGCGATGATGATGCCGCCCACGAGCACCGCGCGCCGCTGGCCGATGAACCGGTCCGCGAGCCAGCCTCCCGGCAGCGCGGTGAGGTACACCGCCGAGCCATACAGGCCATAGATGGCGCTCGCCTTCGCCGTGTCGAAGCCCAGTCCTCCCCGCGCCGCCGTCTCCGTCATGAAGAGGATGAGCAACGCC
The DNA here is from genome assembly GCF_002305875.1 of Cystobacter fuscus. NCBI lineage: Bacteria > Pseudomonadati > Myxococcota > Myxococcia > Myxococcales > Archangiaceae > Cystobacter > Cystobacter fuscus. The sequence goes on from NZ_CP022098.1 coordinate 1,423,710, forward strand.
TTCATGCCGTAGAAGCTGAAGCGCTCCCACATCTCCGTGAAGAACAGCGTGGCCAGTCCCCGCGGATGGCCGAAGAAGCCCCGGGTCGCGAGCGGTGGGGCCGCCGATTCTCCGGAGAGCGAGGGGGCCGTGGTCATCGTCATGGCGAACTCCAAGGGGGAACGGCTGGCGTACGTCCTGCCGACCCCTCACTCTATCGCTTGGACTTTTCCAGGGCCATTGGATGCACTCGCGTTCGCGCGCGGAGGCTCACGAACCTTCGGAGGCGCGAGCGTTCACGCTAGAGTCGCCCCGCCCACGGGCCAGAAGAACCTGGTGCGTGGTCCCCTTCGACGAGACGAGACACGGAGATGCCTGTCCCCCAGAACGTGGCCACGGACTATGGTTTCCGCTCGACCGCCCCCGGGTACATCATTCCCGCGGAAGCGCGTCTGTGGTTCGAGGATCTCAAGGCCCGGGTGCTTCGCCTCGAGGGACGGCCCTTCGGGTTGCTGGTGGATTCACGCACCCAGAAGTCCAATCCCCCCGAGAGCCAGGAGATCATCCGCGATGCGATGGTGTGGTTGCGCGACCATGGCATGCAGCGCTCGGTGGTGGTGTTGGACAGCACCGTGGCGTTGATCCAGATCCTCCGCATCGCCAAGTCCACGGGCGTCTACTCCTACGAGCGCTACCTGGATGCGTTGAAGGAGCCGCAGTGGGAGCGCAAGGCGGTGGATTGGCTCGCCCACGGCATCGACCCGGACCTGCCGCCCCCTTCCCCCTCGCGGGAGGGTTGAGGTTGCGGCCCATGTCTTCGCCGGACATCGATCGCCTCGCGCCCACGCGCCGCCCGGACGAGCGGCCGGTGATGTACCAGAGCTGGCGCCACCTGCTCTTCCTGCACTGGTCGCTGCCCGTGGAACAGGTGGCCCCGCTGCTGCCCGAGGGCCTCACGCTCGACACCTTCGAGGGCCGGGCCTGGGTGGGGCTCGTGCCCTTCACCATGCGCGGGGTGCGGCCCCGGGGCCTGCCCGCGGTGGGCTTCCTGTCGGACTTCCACGAGACGAACGTGCGCACCTACGTGCACTTCCAGGGGCGCGACCCGGGCGTCTGGTTCTTCAGCCTCGAGGCCGCCAACGCCATCGCGGTCCGGCTGGCGAGGGCATGGTTCAAGCTGCCCTACCATTATGCGGGCATGGAGCTGACGGCGGCGCCCGGGGGGACTTCCTACGCCTACCGCTCCGAGCGCCGCTGGCCCCCGCCCACGCCCGCCACCTGCGCGGTGCGGTGCAGGCCGAAGGGGAGCGCGTCCACGTCCACGCCGGGCACGCTCCAGCACTTCCTCGTCGAGCGCTACTTCCTCTACTCCCAGGCTCGCGGCGAGCTCTACCGCGGGCAGGTGCACCACGCGCCCTACGAGGTGAGGGGCGCGGACGTGGAGGGCCTGGAGGAAACGCTCCTGGCGGCCGCGGGCCTGTCCCGCCCGTCCGAGGCGCCCCTGGCCCACTTCTCCGAGGGCGTGGACGTGGACGTGTTCCGCTTGCGGCGCGTGGTGCGCTGACGCGCGCTCAGCTTCCGCAGTCGGCGGAGCAGTAGGCGGGCAGGCCGCTCTTCTCCGTCTGCTCGCACACGCCGTTGCCGCAGGTGGCGATGTCCGATGGCTTCATCCTCGTGGAGACGGGCCGGTAGGTGATGCCGTTGTAGACGCAGGAGGTGTAGTAGCTCTGGCTGCTGTCGAGGGTGCAGTACTGCGAGCAGCTCCCCACGTACACCATGGGCGAGCACTGCGACGAGGAGGACGCGCCCGGCAGGCCGCACAGGCGGGGGCTGCTCTGCTGGGCCGCGAGCGACAGGCCGTCATTGCCGCCGAACACGCCGGTGCTCCCATCGAAGAGGTTGCCGAAGAAGCACGCCTCGCGCAGCGTGTGGCTGGTGAGCTCCTGCGAGGTGGTGGCGATCACATTGTTGGCTCCGTCCAGGCCCCGCAGGGAGACGGTGACGTGCAGGCCGTACTTGTTGGCGTGCGCCGCCAGGCACGCGGACACCACCTGGAGCTCCGCCGTCGTGGCCGCCAGCCCGCTGCTCCAACTGGGGGCCAGTCCCAACACGCCGGTCCACACATAGGTCGTCCCGGTGCTGGGGGCCGTGTACGTGCGCGTCGAGCCCGCCGGCACCGCGCACTCCACCAGGTACCTCATCACCTCGGCGCGCAGCGCCGCGTTCACCTGGAACCAGTTGTGGAAGGTCGTCGTGGAGAGGCCGTTGAGGCTCAGCCCGTTGAGGCTCAGGCCGTTGAGGCTCAGCCCGTTGAGGCTCAGCCCGTTGAGGCTCAGCCCGTTGCTCAGCAGGAGTTCCTGTCGCGCTTCCTCGGGAGTCTCCGCTTCCGGGAACGTGTCCTCTCCGGGTCCACACCCGATGGTGAATACCAGCAGGATACCTGCCCACCACTGCCATCCCGTCGGGCCACTGCTTTCATGATTGCTCCGAGCCTCGAAGGTCTTCATCAGCATGGACTTCCTCCCCCCCAAAACGGATGTGGATGTTCGGTGAAGCGACTCCTCCTGTGTGGGAACTCTCGGAAAAACCCCGACAACCCGTTCTCCACGCCTTTACTGTGACAAAAGATAAAGCCGTGTAGAAGAGAAACTTCATGTAGTCGATTATTTCTAGTTTAGTCGAAAACACCTGGACCGCGGGGCATACCCGAATGACGGGGAGTCATCATTTCGCGGGGTTGTGTCTCGTACCGGGTACGAGGCGCGGGCGGACACACGGGGGGCCCACGAGGGCCACACCCCGTTGTTCAACGCACGCGTGGGAGGTGATGGAGGGAAAGCGGGGACGTCAGGCGCGCGCGGCCGCGGGGGTGATGCCCAACCCGTTCGTGTCGCGCACCACCCAGCCGGCGATGTCCGCCAGGGGACCGCCGGTGATGTCGATGCCCTCGGGGCCGCGCCGGGCATCCACCTGGCCCACGTGGACGCAGGCGCGCACGCTCACGCGGGTGCCTCGGGCGCGGGCCTGGGCCCGCTCGTGGAGCTGGTGCGCCGTCTCCAGCAACTCGCGCGCGCCCGTGCGCGGCGGCTCGTCGAGCGGACGCACCCCCAGCAGCGCCATGCCGGTCTGCACGGCGAGCACGAAGCCCGCGGCGCGCAGGTCCTGCTCGAGCCCGTCGAGCACCTCGGAGACGGTGGTGTAGGCGGCGTCGTCCTCGGCGCCCTCTTCGATCACCACCTCGGCATGCAGGGCGAAGGCGCGCACGCTGCGGCTGATGGCGGTGAGCCGGGTGGTGGACGCGGGCAACACCGCCTCGCGCAGCGCGGTGCGGAAGGAGTCCACGTCCGGGTAGCGGTGCTCGGCCTCCTTCTCCAGGCAGCGCAACACCACCGCGTCCACCGCGGGCGGCACGGGCGCCTCGGTGCTCGGCCGTGGCGGGGGAGCCTCCAGGTGCATGCGCTCCACCTCCAGCCGGTCATCGGACTGGAAGGGGTAGTGGCCGGTGAGCATCTGGTAGAGCAGCACGCCCAGCGCGTACACGTCCGTGGTGGGGCCGATGCTGCCGCTGCGGAACTGCTCGGGCGCCATGGCCTGCGAGGTGCCCAGGCGCTGGCCGGCGATCGTCAGCCCCTCCTGGCCCGGCTCGGGGTGGATGAACTTGGCGATGCCGAAGTCGAGCAGCTTCACCACCGGGGGCTCGCCCTCGGACACCACGGCCACGTTGCTCGCCTTGAGATCCCGATGCACCACGCCCGCGCGATGGGCCGCTTCCAACGCCTCGCACACCGGCTCGAGGAAGGCGAGTGCCCGCTCCGGCGACAGGCGTCCCCGCTCGTGCAGCAGCTGGCTGAGCGTGCGGCCTGGCAGCAGCTCCATGACATAATAAGGACTGCCATCCGGCAGCATGCCGAAGTCGTACACGTCGACGATATGCGGGTGGCGGATCTGATTGACGACCCGCGCCTCGCGCACGAAGCGTTGCAACATCTCGCCTTGATCCGTCAGGTGCGGATGCAACACCTTCACCGCGGCGCGCCGGCCGAGGATGCGGTGTTCCGCCTCGTACACGGCCCCGTGCCCTCCGGAAGCCAGTACCGCCTTGAGGACGTATTCCCCCGCGAGCACTCCAGGAGAGACCTGTACTCGGGCAGGTACATCCCGAGACGGTGTATGCTCTTTGTGGGGAAGGATGTGGAAGGTGCTATCCAGGTCCGCCATCATTCAAGATTAGCACTTTGGATGGAGTGTTCTCACGGGGGGGGGTCCCCCCTCTGTCGAGCGGAGGGCACTTGAGCTAACCTGAGGAGGCGGGCTGTCCTGTGGCTGATGGATGGGGTGTCCCGTGTCCGGGTGGGGGTGCTGCGACCGGACCCGAGTCTGCTGGATACTACTCCCCTCCGATGGATGAACCCTGACCCTGGTAGGCGCATGCTCATGAAGATGGTGGACGACCTCACGATGTGCGGAGGGCCGGCGAAGCCACTCGCCGCCGCGGAGAGCGCATGCCTCATCCTCACCAGCACCACCACCCCGGCGGCCATCGGCAAGGTCTTCCGCATCGAGGCGGGCGAGCACGTGCTCGGACGGGGCGCGGACGCGGGCTTTCAAATCAATGACCATGGGGTGTCGCGCCGGCACGCGCGCATCACCCGCACGCCCGAGGGCGGCTTCCACCTGGCGGACCTCGGCTCCACCAACGGCACCTACCTCAATGGCGTGCGCATCGCGTCCGCCGAGCTGCACGAGGGGGACCGGGTGCAGATCGGCACCGTGACGGTGCTGCGCTTCTCCATGCGCGAGCTGGTGGAGCAGGGCGAGGAGCAGTTGCGCCAGGCGCTGAGCGCGGCGCGCGTGGGCATCTGGGATTGGAACGCGGTGACGGGCGCGGTGACGTGGAGCGAGCAGGTGGACAGGCTCCTGGGTCTGCCGGTCGGTTCGCTGTCGGGCAGGCCCACGGACCTGGGCGAGGTGGTGCAGCCGGGGGATTTGAAGCGGGTGCGCGAGGCGCTCGCCGTGGCGCTCGCCCAGCGCGCGCACCTGGACGTGGAGTACCGCATCGAGGTGTCGGGCGCGCGCGGCCGGTGGTTGTCGTGCAAGGGCGACGTGCTGTGCGACGAGACGGGCGCGCCCGTGCGCATCACCGGCACGGTGATGGACATCACCGAGCGCAAGCTGGCCGAGCAGGAGCTGCGCCGTCAGGCGCTCATCTTCGAGAGCCTGTGCGAGGGCGTGGTCATCACGGACAGGGGCGGGCGCATCATCGACTGGAACGCGAGCGCGGAGAAGATGTTCGGCCGGGGCAAGGCCGAGGCGCTCGGTCAGACGCTCTCGGCGCTCCTGCATCCGGGGCAGGAGGACAAGCGCACGGGCGAGGTGCTCGCGGCGCTGGAGGCGCAGGGGCGGTGGACGGGGGAGCTGGACTTCCAGCGGCCCGACGGCACGCAGTGCTCGTGCGAGTCCGTGGTGGCGCCGCTGCGCGACGCGGAGGGGCGGACCATCGCGCACATCCTCGTGCACCGCGACACCACCGAGCGCCGGCTGTTGCAGAGCCGCCTGCAGGTGGCCGATCGGCTCGCGTCGGTGGGCACGCTGGGCGCGGGCGTGGCGCACGAAATCAACAATCCGCTGGCCTACATGCTCGTCAACCTGCACCTGGTGTCCGAGCGTCTGGAGCGCTTCAAGCAATCGGCGGTGGGCACCGAGGTGGAGCCGCTGCAGCAGGTGGTGCGCGAGACGGTGGAGGGCGCCGAGCGCATCGCCTCCATCGTGCGGGATTTGAAGACGTTCGCCCGTGGCCAGCAGGAGGACAAGCTGGGGCCGGTGGAAGCGAGCAAGGCGGTGGAGCTGGCGTGCAAGATGGCGGACAACGTCATCAAGCACCGGGCCCGGCTGGTGACGCAGTTCGAGCCGGTGCCGGCGGTGCAGGGCAGCGAGTCGCGCCTGTGCCAGGTGTTCCTCAACCTGCTGCTCAACGCGGCGCATGCCATCCCCGAGGGGGACGCGCAGGAGCATGAAATCCGCGTCGTCATCCGCTCCCATGGCGCGAGCGAGGTGGTGGTGGAGGTGCGCGACACGGGCGTGGGCATGACGCCCGAGGTGCGCGCGCGCGTCTTCGATCCCTTCTTCACCACCAAGCCCGTGGGCGAGGGGACGGGACTGGGGTTGTCCATCTGCCACGGCATCATCGACTCGATGGGGGGCCGTATCGGCGTGGACAGCACGCCCGGCAGGGGCAGCACCTTCCGCGTGTTCCTCGGGATCGCGGGCACGCCCATGGAGGCGCGCTCGGAGCCGGAGCCCCTGCCCACGGTGGGCCGGGCGCGCATCCTCGTGGTGGACGACGAGCCGTACGTGACGCGGGCGTTGCAGCGCTCGCTGTCGCCCGAGCACGAGGTGGCCACCGTCAACGGGGCGCGCGCCGCGCTCAAGCTGCTCGATCAAGGCAACCGCTACGATCTCATCCTCTGTGACGTGATGATGCCGGGGATGACGGGCATGGACCTGTACGCCGAGCTCAACCGCAGCGCGCCGGACCAGGCCCAGCGCGTGGTCTTCATGACGGGCGGGGCCTTCACCCCACGCGCGTTGAGCTTCCTGCAGGAGGTGCCCAACCCGAAGCTCAGCAAGCCGTTGGATATGCGCCAGCTCCGGGCCCTGGTGGGCCGCTCCTCCCAGTTGCAGGGCTCCGCGTCCAATGACGCGGCGAGTCCGCCGGTGGCCCTGCTCCAGGGCGGTGCGAGGTGAGCGAGCGACAGGCGGATCGCGCGCGAGAGGAAGCCTCGCGTCCGTCCTCCCCGGAGTCCCCGCTCCAGACCGTTGCACCGGAGCCCTCCGCGCCGGCCGAGTGGACGCCGCGCGCGTGGCTGGTGGGCCTGGGCATTGGCGCGATGCTCGCCGTCACCAATGTCTACATGGGACTGAAGACGGGCCTCTGGGAGTCCGGGTGCCTGATGTCGGCGCTGCTGGCCTTCGGGGGCCTGTCGTTGCTCTCCTGGCGCGGCGCCCCACCGTCGCCCCTGGAGACGAACCTCGCCCAGACGACCGCGGTCTCGGTGGGGGCGATGCCCGCGAGCGCGGGGCTGATCGGCGCGGTACCCGCGCTGGCGCTGCTGGGCACGCAACCTCCCGGCTGGGCGGCGGCGGCGTGGGGCGTGGGGCTGGGTGCGCTGGGCGTGCTCTTCGCCTACCTGTCGCGACGGCGGCTGTTGGAGGAGGAGGCGCTGCCGTTTCCCACCGGGGTGGCCACCTCGCAGCTCATCTCCACGCTACACTCCACGGGCTCGGCCTACGCGGAGCGGGCACGGGGCTTGTGGGTGAGTGGCGTGCTCTCCGCGGCGCTCACCTGGCTGAGGGACGCGCGCGGGGTGATTCCCGGGGCGTCGTTGCTGCCGGCGAGCGTGCGGGTGGGTGGGGTGGGCGCGGATCGCCTGCTGCTGGGGGTGGGGTGGACGCCGATGCTGCTGGGCATTGGCGTGCTCGCGGGTCCCCAGGTGGGCTTGAGCCTGTTGCTGGGCTCGGCGCTGACCTGGGGGGGGGTGGCGCCCTGGCTCGTCCACACCGGGAAGGCGTCGGCCGAGTACAGCGAGCTGTCCTCCTGGCTGTTGTGGCCGGGCGTGGGGTTGATGGTGGGGGCGTCGGCCACGTCGCTGCTGTCCCAGTTGCGCGCGCTGCCGGCGATGGTGGGTGACATGCGGGCGCTCGGTGCGCACCGCGAGGGCTGGGAGTCCACGGTGAGCCGCGGGGTGGGGCGGGCGGTGCTTCCCGTCATCCTCCTGTGCCTGCTGGCGGGCACCTGGGCCTTCGGGTTGAGCCCGCTCGAGTTGCTGCTGGCGCTGGGGGTGACCTTCCCGCTGTGCGTGGTGTGTGCCCGGGCGACGGGACAGTCGGACATCGCGCCCATCAGCCATGTGGGCCAGCTCACGCAGGTGGGCTTCGGCGCGGTGGCGCCTGGGCGGGAGGGCCTCAACATCGCGGCCGGAGCGGTGGTGTCCGGGGCCGCGTCGCACACCAGCGCGAGCTTGTGGTCGCTCCAGGCGGGCCGGCTGCTGGGCGCCAGTGCCTCGCGCCAGTTCCTCGCGCAGTTGTCGGGTCTGCTGTGGGGCGCCGCGGTGGCCGTTCCCGCCTACCTCGTGCTGGTGTCGGTGTATGGGCTCGAGTCGAGCGTGCTGCCCGTGCCCACCGCGAGGCAGTTCAAGGCCGTGGCGCAGCTCACCTCCCAGGGCCTCGCGGGCCTGCCGCCCGGCTCCGCGCTGGCCATGGGCGGGGCCTTCCTCGCGGGCGGCCTGTTGTCGGTGGTGGGCTCGCGCGAGCGCTGGGCCCGGGTGCTGCCTTCGGCGGCGGCCATGGGCATCGGGTTCTTCGTGCCGGCCTACTACGCGGTGACGATCTGCCTGGGCTCCCTGATGGTCTCCGCCGTGGGCCGTCTGCGGCCCTCCGCGCTTCAGTCCGTGCAGGCGGTGGGCTCCGGAGCCATCCTCGGCGAGACGCTCCTGGGCGTGCTCATCGCGGTGCTGATCGCCTCCGGCCTCATGGCCCCGCCGGGGTGAGTCCTCGCGGTGCCGGAGCGGGTGCCGCGCACTCATAGCGCCAGGTGTTGCGCTTGCGCGTGTAGCTGCCACCGGAGCCGGGGACGCACTCGAGCAACATCCGGGTGTCCATCGTCTTCGCGGCGGAGACGGTGTACGGGGTGGTGGTCTGGAAGGTGGCCGCCTCGCGCACTCCCGAGGGCGTGTCGGGGCGGATGGCGGCCCAGCCGCGCGTCCACTCGAGGAAGCGCGGGGGGTGTTCGGCGAGGTACGCCTGGGCGTCGTCGTCCAGCATCCGGGGCGAGTTGAGCGCGAGGAGGTCCACGACGAAGGCCCGTCCGAAGAAGCGCGAGGCCCCCGCGTCGAGCACCCACACGACGTCCTCGGGCGAGGCGCGTGCGAGGAAGAGGCCCTCGCGCACCTGCAGGTCGTCGATGTTGTGCGCGTCGTTCTCCAACCGCTCCAGTCGTGGCACGAGGCCCGTGGCCACCACCAGGGGGAGTGCCACCGCGACGAGCGCGGGCAGGCGCGGGCCGTGCCTGGCCAGCCGGGCCTCCATCCATGCGCCCAGGAGGATGGGCAGGGGCGCCAGGATGAAGGGCAGCGCGGGCAGGACATAGCGCTGGAGGTAGAAGGTCTGGGAGATCGCCGAGCGCAACAGGGCCATGGAGACGGCGACGAACACCAGGCCCACGGCGAGCAGTCCGGCGGCCCTCCGCTCGGGGGTCGTCATGCTTCGGCGGTACACCGCGGCGCGCAGTGCGAGCACGGCGAGTACGGTGAGCACGGGCCAGGGCAGGGCCAGCTCGGGCAGCAGCTTCCACAGTCCCAGCGCCGCGGCGCGCAGCATCGACAGGAACACGGGCTCGTCCGGGTGGATGGTGACCTTGGCGTAGAACGTCCCGGGCAGCGGTCTGCCCGAGGCATGGAGGTTCCACGCGGCCCACGCGCCGCCCGCGAGTGCCACGCCCACGCCCGCCTCCACCCAGCGGCGCACGAGTGGCCGGAGGCCGGGCTGGGGGCGCACGACGAGCGGCAGGAGGAAGACGAAGAGCCCTCCCTCGGGACGGGCCAACAGGCCGGCCGCGCCACACAGCGCGTACAGGCCCGGCCGCTGGCCGAGCAGCACGAGCACACAGCCCACCGCCACGAGCGTGGCCAGGGGCACCTCCATGCCGGAGATGCTCGCCGCCACCAGATGAGGACTCACCAGCACGAGCAGCGCCGCGCTCGCGGCCCACCGGCGGCCCGCGTCCCGGAACATGAGGTAGCAGCCCGCCGCCGTGAGCGCGTGCAGCAGGAAGCCGAGCAGCCTGGTGACGAGCACCGAGCGCTCCACTCCCGGCTCCCCGAGGTAGGCCACCGACGTGACGATCGCCCACAGGGGCGAGGTCTCTCCGGTGGCGGGCACGCCGGGGTTGTAGCTGAGGCCCTCGCCCCGGGCCACGCTGCGCGCGTACACGGCGTGGATCCACGCGTCATCGAGCGGAAAGCCCCGCTCCCGCCAGTAGTCGGGCACGAGCGCGAAGGTGCTCATCAGCACCGCGAGCGCGCAGAGCACGCCCACGAGCCCGGTGACACGTCCGTTCGGAAGAGAGGGTGAGGCGGGGGAGGAAGGACCGTTCATGAACGATCGCGACTCTATGTCAGCTCCATGTCCGGAGTGGGGCGGCGAGCCTCTTGCCTCCCGCGGTCCACCCGCTCACGCCGCGGGAGTGAGCTGGGCCCGCTCCAGGCTGCGCCGCAGGCGATCTCGCATCACGTTGGGCATCGTCTCGGCGCGGCGCAGGGCCTCCTCCAGGATGAGCCGCGCCTGCGCCCGCTCGCCCCGCCGCAGCCAGTCCAGGCCCCGCAGCTCCAGCACCTCCAGCGGCTCCTGCTCCACCGAGAATTCATTGGAGCGCGCGAGCAGCGCGTCCCACTCCTCGGCGCCCGCGTCGCGCGTGGCCAGCTCCACCAGGGAGAAGATGACTTCCTCCGAGGGGGTGAACTCCGCGCCGCTCTGCTTCAGCGTCCGGCGGATGTCCATGAGCAGCTCGCGCGCCTGGGCGTCCTGGCCGGTATACGCGAGCGAGCGCGCCTGCAGCAGCAGGGCCCAGGGCCGCGGGGCCATCTCCGGGTGGTGCCGCTCCAGCTCGATGGCGCGGGCGATGTGGGGGGCCGCTTCCTGCGTGTTGCCCGCCTGGTAGAGCAGCTCGCCCATGTTGTGCTCGGCGAAGTACTCCCAGCCCACCATGCCCAGCTCGCGCCCCAGTTGCATGAAGCGCTCCTGGTCCTGCATCGCGCCCTGGAAGTCGTCGCGCGCCACCCACAGGTTGCGGCGGTTGCAGATGGCGCTGCCCAGGTGCAGCCGATCGCCACGCTCGGTGCACGCGGCGATGACCTCCTCGAAGAGCTGCTCGGCCTCGTCGATGCGGCCGATGTTGGGCAGGATGACGCCGAGCAGCAACTGCGCCACGATCCGAGACTCGTAGCCCGCGTCCCCGAGCTTCCGGGCTCGCTCGGCCGCTTCCTGCAGCGGCTCGCAGCATTCCTCCCAGCGACCATTGCGGAACTGCGCACGCCCCGCGCCCAGCAGCAGCCGCACCTGCAAGAGCGGCGATTGGTGGTTGCCGGCGTCGGCCATCTGCTGGGCCGCGTACACGCGCTCCTCCGAGCGCGCGTAGTCGTTGATCCAGTCGTAGGCCATGGCCTCTTCCAGCATCAGGTCCACCTCGGCGGCGGAGTCGCCGATCTCCCGCGCCAGCTCACGCGCCCCGGCGAAGTCCGCCAGCGAGTCCTCGTAGCGCCCCACGCGGTAGCGCATGAGCCCCCGGCCCCGCAGCACGGTGAGCCGCCGGCGCCGATCCCCGCTGTCGAGCAGCTCCAGGGCGCGCGTATAGGTGGACTCGGCCTCGATGTAGGCGTGCCGGCCGCGCGCGGACTCGGCCAGGTCGATGTAGAGCGCGGCCGCCTCGTCGTGCAGGCCCGCGGCGGCGGCGTGCAGGGCCAGACGCGGCAGGCGTTGACGCTCGGCGGCGCCCGCCGCGCTGGAGTAGTAGCGGAAGGCGGCGCTGTGGATGCGCTCGCGGTCCGCCTCGGGCAGCGAGCGCTCCACGGTGACGCGCAACAGCTCGTTGCGGAAACTCAGCCCCTCCTGGCGGTGGGACACGAGCAGCCCCAGGTCCACCAGCCGGCGCGTGGCGTGGCGGGGATCCAACGGGAAGTCCGTCTCCTCCAGCTTGGACACCACGCCCTCGGCCTCGGCGGCGGTGAAGTCCGGACCGAGCAGGGCGCACAGGCGCGCATGCGCCGCGAGCTCCGCGGGCAGCGCTCCCAGCTCGCGATCCGCCAGCCAGTCCACCAGCCGCATCTCCGGCATGCGCTCCAGCTCGTCGGTGGCCAGGAACCAGCTCCCGCCACTGGCGCGCTGGCGCACGAGCCCCTGGCGCTTGAGGCCGCGCACCAGCTCCACGAGGAACAGGGGGACACGCTGGGCACGCTCGGTCAGACGCTCCAGCGCGGCCGCGGGGACGTTCTCCACCGGGCGCAGCAGCGTGCGGCATAGCTCCATGGCGCTCGGGGGCGCCAGGGCCCCCAGGGGCAGCACGTGCCGGCGCGCGGCGCGCGTGCCCCACGAGGGGCGGATGCGCTCGAAGCCCGGCCGCGCGAACACGCAGATCCACAGGGGCAGGCGCGACTCGGCGAGCGCGGCGTATTCCAGCGCGTCCAGCGCCGTCTCCTCGGCGTACTGCGCGTCGTCGAGGATGAGGCACAGCCGCTGGCGGCGGGCGCGCGCGGCCAGCAGCTCGCCCGTGGCGCGCATGGCCAGCGTGCGCAGCGCACCGGGGGCCGCGGCCCAGTTCTGCAGTCCGGCGGCACCCGGCGCGAGCCAGCCCAGGGTGGAGGCCACGCCGGGCCACAGCTCCTGGGCCAGCGCGGGGCCGAGCAGCTCCGTGCAGGTGGCGCGCCCTTCCGTCTCCGAGCCCGTCAGCTCCTGCTCGTTGCGGAAGCCGTAGAGCGCGCCGCGCAGCAGCATGCGCAGGGTGCCCTCGGGGTCTCCCTGCACGGGCTCGCGGGCGCGCCACGTGGCGATGCGCGTGTGGGTCAGCGACATGTGGAGCTGTTGGGCGAGCGCGGCGCTCAGGTGCGTCTTGCCGTGGCCGCGGTCGCCCAGCACCGTGACGAGCGTGGGCGCTCCATCCACCAGCGCCCGGCCCGCGCTCTCGAGCAGCTCGGTCAGCTCGTTGCCCCGGCCCACCAGCACCCCGCTGCCGTGCTGGAGGATGGTGACGTCCTCGGGCCCCGGGCTGGTGGACGCGATGCGGAAGATGCCGTCGCGCTCCGTCACGGGCTCGCACCGCAGATCCGGCAGGGCCTCCACCGCCGCGCCGGTGAGCAACAGCGCCGAGGTGTCCTGGTCCCTCGGGTAGCGGTCCTGGCGCGCGAAGATGGGGCTGAGGTAGCGCGCGGGGCCTCCGGCGCGGCGCTGCACCGTCACGGTGACCACGTCCACCAGCGCGGCGGGGGCGAGGTTCTGCAGGGCGAGCCCCTCGGCGGCCTGGCGGGCGCGCTGCACGGGGTTTTCGCCCGCGTCCGGATCGAATGCGCCCGCGAAGCGTGTGCCGTCGTGGAAGACCATCTGTCCGCCGAAGCTGGCCAGTGCCCTCTGCACGGTGACGGGATTGGCGCCCGAGCGGAAGAAGAGCACCGCCACCGAGCGCCGCACGCCCGCGGACGGGGAGGCGGCGGGCCTGTCCACCGTGGGCACGAGCAGCTGCACGGGACTGGGAGGCTTCTCGGCCTGTGTCAGGGCCTCCTGGAGTTCGCGCCGCAGGTCGGCCACGGAGTCGGGGCGGAACCTGCGCTCCTTGGCGAGGCAGCGCAGCACGAGCTGCTCGAGGGGCGCCGGTATCGGGGCCAGCTCCGAGGGCCGCAGGGGTCGGCGCGACAGGTGCGCCTGGATGACGTCCACCGAGGTGCCGAAGAAGGGCGGCCGTCCGGTGAGCATCTCGTAGAAGAGCACGCCGAGCGCATAGAGGTCCGAGCGGGCGTCGAGGCCGTGGGGACCCGCGCACTGCTCGGGGGACATGTACTCGGCGGTGCCGGCGAAGGACAGGCCCAGGGGGGGCGTGGCGTCGTCTGGGGAGGCGGTGACGATGAGGTCGCCCGCGGGCCGCGCGAGGCCGAAGTCGAAGAAGCCCGCGGTGTGCGTCGTGTCGTCGAGGAAGATGTTCTCGGGCTTGAGATCCCCGTGCAGGAAGCCCCGCTCATGCACCACCGCGAGCGCGTCGAGCAGCGCGCGCGCCCGGGGGGTGAACTCGGCCAGGGGCATGGGGCCCGCCCGCTGCGCCATGCGCTGGGCGAGGGTGGGCCAGGGGATGAACTGCATGACGAGGTAGGCGGCCCCATCGGGCAGCACCCCCGTGTGGTGCACGGCGGGCACGGTGGGCGGGCCGATGGCGCGCATCACCTGGGCCTCGCGCTCGAGCTGGGCGCGCGCCTGGGGAATCTCGGGGTGGGCGACCTTGATGGCCACGCGCTCGCCATCGGACTCGCGCCGGGCGGAGTAGACCGAGCCGAACCCTCCGCGAGCGATCTCCTTTTCCAGGAGATAGCCGGCGATGTGACGCCATGGCGCCGCCCGGCCGTCCCCCCCGTGGGGTGAGTCGGTCGGGGTTGCTCCTCGGGGACAATGCGCGTGGGCCCCCTCCCAACGCTGTCCGCATGTCACGCACCGCGGCACGTCCGGGAGTCTACCACCCTCTGGGCGATCCTCCTCCAAATGACCCCGGATGGTGGACACCGTCTCATTCCCCGGTACATCCCCTTTGTTCAGCGTGCGCCATCACTGCACTTCAACGCGAGGGTTCTGGCCTTCGGACCCATACGCTGAGTGGAAGGGGGCCGCCCTGTTTCACATGCGGGAGGGGGGCCCCGACTGTCCTAGCGCTGGGTGGAGCGGCGCGCGAGCGCGTGTGCCGTCTTGCGGCGGCGGCTGACCAGGACGAGCAGGCTCACCATGCCGGCGAGGAGCAGGGGCGTGCCGCCGGTGGCCGAGGCACCACCGCAGCTCTGGGGCTGCAGGCCGTCCTCGTAGGGGTTCGGCGAGCCAGGCACCAGGCCGGAGGTTCCCGGGGAGCTGCCCGAGGAGGGACCCTGGGTGACGGCGCCGCCGTTGTTCGACTCATCGGGCGGGCCGCTGGTCGGATCGTCCATGTCGGGGGCGGCGTCGATCGGCTGCTCCGGCGCGGAGGGATCCACCTGGGGCTCCTGGGTGGCCACGGCGGGCAGCACGTCTTCCAGGGCCGTGCTCTGCACGAAACCGTCATGGTAGACGATGCCCTCCGGCTTGATGGAGGCGTCCCGGTACAGGCCCATCTTGAGGTAGTTGCGCTGGCTGCCGAACTGCGTGGCCATGTACGTCTTGGGCAGCACCACCTTGCCATCGTGGTACAGCTCGATGAAGCCGACCTTCTTGTCGGAGGACCACTTCACGTGGAGGATGAAGTCGTTCCAGTGATCGCGCTGCATGGGCGACGTCCAGACGACCTTGCCGCTGCTGCCACCCACCCGCAGGTTCAGCCGATCATTGACCACGTAGAGCTCGAGCGGGGGGGAGCCGCTGTGGCCTTCCTGGTGCCACTGGGTGAACAGCGCCCACTTGGGCGAGCTCGGAAAGCTGGCGGGGAAGAGCGTGCTCCACTTGTAGAAGTATTCGGAGCCCGGGGTTTCCCGGCTCAGATAGACCAGTTCGTTGCGGTTGCCGCTGGCCTTGATGGGATTGTCCCCCTGGCGCACGGTGGTCTTCAACGCGTAACGACCCTCGCGCACCGGCGAGGTCACCACCAACAGGCGGTTCGAGGACACGCTCTGCTCGGCGTCCCACTGAGAGAGATTTCCGGTTTCGAGGTCGCCCTTCCAGACGACGGAGGCCGAGGCCAGGGTGGGCACCAGCAGCGCGAGGGCGGCAACGTTCAGCAGTCGCTTCAATCTGTGTCCTTTCGTCGTTGGGACCACAAGGACAAGCGACTTGCTTTTTAACTTCCCAATGACGTGTCCCCGTCATCCCCCCGATGGGAAATCGAGGCTGGCTCGCCTGCCCAGGAAGGAGCCCCCCGAGGGCCCTGGAGCAGGCCCTCGGGGTGAGCAGTCATTGAGACGAGAGGTTTCAGGCGTTTAGCGCCGCGGCGTGGTGCCGCAGGTGGTCCGCCATGAAGGTCGAAACGAAGTAATAACCGTGGTCATACCCGTCCTGGGAGCGGAGTGTCAGGGGCTGCCCCGCCTGCTCGCAGGCAGCGCGCAACAATTCGGGCTTGAGCTGCTCCGCGAGGAATTTGTCGTTCGTGCCCTGGTCCACGAGCAAGGGGGGAACGCGCGCCCCGCCGCGCAGCAATTCCGTGGCATCCCAGGCGCGCCACGCCTCGGTGTCCGGTCCGAGGTAGGTGCCAAAGGCCTTCTGTCCCCAGGGGCAGCGCATGGGCGCGCTGATGGGGGCGAAGGCGGACACGGAGCGGTAGCGGCCCGGCTGGCGCAGCGCGCAGACGAGCGCGCCATGGCCTCCCATGGAGTGGCCGAAAATCCCCTCGCGGTCCATCCGGGCGGGGAAGTGCTTGCCCACCAGCTCGGGCAGCTCCCGGGTGACATAGCTGTACATGCGGAAGCGCGAGGCCCAGGGCACCTGGGTGGCATCCAGGTAGAAGCCGGCGGCGGTGCCCACTTCCCAGTCCACGTCTTCCTTGGGAATGCCTGTCTGGCGCGGGCTGGTGTCGGGCACCACCAGCATCAAGCCCAGCTCGGCGGCGAGCCGCTGTGCACCGCCCTTGATGAGGAAGGTGTCCTCGGTGCACGTGAGGCCGGAGAGGTAGTAGAGGACCGGTACCTTGCCCGCCTGGGCCTGGGGCGGCAGGTAGACGGCGAAGCGCATCTCGCCGCCGCACTCCTGGGACGTGTGCTTGTAGAAGCCGACGGAGCCGCCGAAGCAGCGGTTCTCGGCGTGGGGTTTCAGGGCGTCCATGGCTAGTACTTCACCACCGTGCGGATGGACTCGCCCTTGTGCATCAGGTCGAAGCCCTCGTTGATGCGCTCCAGGGGCAGGGTGTGGGTGACGAGGTCATCCACGTTGATCTTCTTGTCCATGTACCAGTCGACGATGCGGGGCACGTCGGTGCGGCCGCGAGCGCCGCCGAACGCGCTGCCCTTCCACACGCGTCCGGTGACGAGCTGGAAGGGCCGGGTGCTGATCTCCTGCCCGGAGGCGGCCACGCCGATGATGATGCTCTCGCCCCAGCCGCGGTGGCAGCACTCGAGCGCCTGGCGCATGGTGTTCACGTTGCCGATGCACTCGAAGCTGTAGTCGGCGCCGCCACCGGTGAGGTTGACGAGGTAGGGCACGAGCTCCGCCGCGGGCATGTCCGCCGGGTTGACGAAGTGCGTGAGGCCGAACTTCTCGGCCATGGCGCGCCGGCCGGGGTTCAGGTCCACGCCGACGATCTGATCCGCGCCCACCATGCGGCACGCCTGCACCACGTTGAGCCCGATGCCGCCCAGGCCGAAGACGACCACCCGCGCGCCCGCCTCCACCTTGGCCGTGTAGACGACGGCGCCCACGCCCGTGGTCACCCCGCAGCCGATGTAGCAGACCTTGTCGAAGGGCGCGTCCTCGCGGATCTTCGCCACGGCGATCTCCGGCAGCACCGTGTACTGCGCGAACGTGGACGTGCCCATGTAGTGGTGGATGGGCTCCTTGCCGAGCCGGAAGCGGCTGGTGCCATCCGGCATGAGCCCCTTGCCCTGGGTGGCGCGGATGGCCGTGCACAGGTTCGTCTTGCGCGACAGGCACGACTTACACTGGCGGCACTCGGGCGTGTAGAGCGGGATGACGTGGTCCCCCTTCTTCACCGAGGTGACGCCCGGGCCCACGTCCACCACGATGCCCGCGCCCTCGTGGCCGAGGATGCTGGGAAACAGGCCCTCGGGATCCTTGCCGGACAGCGTGTACGCGTCCGTGTGGCAGATGCCCGTCGCCTTGAGCTCGATGAGCACCTCGCCCGCCTTGGGTCCTTCGAGATGCACCGTCTCGATGCGCAGGGGCTTGCCGGGTTCGAACGCGATGGCGGCCTTGATGTCCATGGTGATGCCTCGTGGGTTGGGGGAGCTGTAGCGCGACGTGGCGGAGCGTAACGGAGCAGTGCGCGGCCTCCGCCAGAGATCTTCTTCATCGGCCGAAGAATTGCGCTTGCCGCGCGGCGCGGTAACACAGGCGGTACGCATGAGAGGTGAAGTCAACAGAGGACGGCGAAGCACGGGGCCCGGCGGGACGCGGCTCCTCGTGGCCTCGTTGTGTCTCTCCCTGTTGGCTTCCGGTTGCGCGAGTGTGGACACCTCGCTCGACGCGCTCTCCTTCTACTTGGAGGAGAACATCCCGCACACGCACGGTCCGGCCCCCAGGCCCCCCGCTCCCGCGCGGAACACCGTGTCACCCCAGCGCTCCGCCCGTGTCCGGGGAGTGCTCCTGGTGGGCCTCGCGGTCCGCCCGGAGGTTCCACCGCCCCCCGCGGTGAAGCCGGGGCTCCCGCTGTCCGCTCCCCGCCCGGAGGTGTCCCCTCCGGCGCTGGCAGGAAGAACCGAGCACCCGTGGGTACACCAGGTGCTCCCCTCCTCTAGAGGGAATGACGCGCATGTGCTCCGTGAGGCGGTTGCCGGAGTCATGCGGGTGGAGCGAACAGTTCGCCGCGGGCAGGTGAGCATGCCCGGAGTCGTTCGCGGCAGGGAGAGTGTGTCGCCAAGGCCCTTCGTCACGGCGTCTTCGCTGACGAGCGGCCTCTCTCGAAGTTCGGGTGGTGTGCCGCCCGGCCAGGTCCTCGCACGGGGAGCGCCCGGCGTCTCGCGGGGACTCGAGTACGCTCGTGGGCCTGGTGTGCCTTCCCCCGAGGGAGGGGGAGGGCGAGCCCGACAGCTCGTTTCCGGGGGTGCTGCCGGAAGGCGAGGGTCCGCCCATGCGGGCGGGTTCGGGCTCCTCCCACCAGGAGGGGCCCTGGCGATACGGGTGAAGGGAGCAACAGGGGCCGGTCCTCCGCGCCCCGAGCACTCGTACGCCTTCGCCCGGCGTGGACGACTGACGCGTCCATCTCCAGGAGCGGGGACGTTGGTGGGCGTGCCTCTGGTGGGGCAAGCCGGGCAATACCATGAGCGTGTCCGAGATGGAGGGGAGCGCCACGCTCGAGTCCATCACCCGGACCACCGCGTCCACCGTCCGCGGGGGGACCACGCCGTGAACCGTGCTCGCCGAGCGCTCGTCGGCCTCGCCAGCCTGGGAACCAGTGCGCCCTCCGGGAGTGGAGGGCCTGAGCCCGCTCGTGCTCAACACCTCGAGGACCGAGGCGGAGGTCGAAGCGGGCGAGCCTTACCGCGCCAGGGTGGACGCGGTGTGGAACATCACTCGTCCGCCGGCACGTCGTAGCGCGGCGTCAGGTCGACCACGTGCATCGTGAGCAGGTGGTAGATGATGACGTTGCTCACCCAGAAGAAGATGGCCGGGACGCTCACGTACACGAGCGCCGCGCCGGGCCAGACGTGCAGGTGCTTGCCGGTGAGCGCCACGGCCATGAAGCCGCCGATCCACTCTCCCACCCAGCACACCACCGAGCCGATGCAGACGCGCGACCAAGCCTTCATCTGCCGGGGGTGGAACCAGTAGTAGTGCATCGTCCACATCAGGAAGACCGAGCCCACCCACAGCACCATGCTCCCGAAGGAGAACCAGCCGTAGGGGGAGTCCGGGTACAGCCAGCCGTAGGTCCCGTTCACCGCCTTCCAGGCCTGGTTCTGGGCCAGCTCGAGCAGCCACAGCAGCGGCGCCACATAGAGGATCTGCGTGGCGAGCACCCGGGCGTAGACGCCAAACGACCGGTGGGGGGTGGTTTGAGTCAGCGCAATCGCGTTCGCGTTCATGGTGGTCTCCCGTCAACGGAGCGGTGTCGTGGGAGCCCACTGATTGCCTTGACTGGGGGGATGACTGCTTTCCTACGACCGCCAACCGCTTCCACCAGGGCGCCAACCCATGAATATTCTGTCAGGGCGGGCGTTGGCGGCCGGGCTCGTGCCACCCTTCGATAGGAGCGTTCCATGGCCTCGTCACCCCCTCGTAACATGACCGACTACGAAGCCACCTGGCGTGGCTTCCGGTGGAACCGCCCGGAATTCTTCAACTTCGCCGCGGACGTCACCGACCGCTGGGCCCGGGAGCGCCCCGAGGCCCTGGCGCTGCAATGGAGCGACGAGGGCGGGGCGGAGCGGAGCTTCACCTGGAGTGAGGTGCGGCGGCACTCGCTGCATGCGGCGCGCTTCCTGACGGGCCTGGGCCTGCGCAAGGGCGAGCGCGTCTTCGTGATGATGCCGCGGGTGCCGGAGTGGTGGTTCCTGGTGCTCGGGTGCATCCGCGCGGGCATCGTCTTCATGCCGGGCACCCCCATGCTCACCCCCAAGGACGTGCGCTACCGGCTGGAGGCCGCGGGAGCCCACGGCGTCATCGCGGACGCGAGCTGCCTGGACCGGTTCGAGGGGCTCGCGGGCACGGGCGCCGTGAGGCATTGGGTGTCCGTGGGGTCGGCGCCCTCTCCCTGGGTGGCGTACTCGTCCGAGGCGGCGCCGGAGGACGCGTCCGGCGACTCCTTCGAGCGCACGCGGGCGGATGATCCGATGCTGCTCTACTTCACGTCGGGCACCACGGGCATGCCCAAGCGGGTGCAGCACACGCAGGCCAGCTATGGCCTGGGGCACGAGGTGACGGGCCGCTACTGGTTGGACCTGACGCCGGAGGACCGGCACCTGACGCTGTCGGACACGGGGTGGGCCAAGTGCGCCTGGGGCAAGCTCTTCGGTCCGTGGAGCCAGGGCGCGTGCAACGTGGTGTACGACTTCCGGGGCCGCTTCGACCCCGAGCGCTTCCTGAGGATGCTCGAGCGGCAGCGGGTGACGACGTTCTGCGCGCCGCCCACGGCATGGCGGGCGCTCGTGCAGAAGGACCTGTCCGCGTATGACCTGTCCGCGCTGCGGCACGTGGCGAGCGCGGGCGAGCCGCTCAACCCCGAGGTCATCGACACCTGGAAGCAGGCCACGGGGCTGACCATCCGCGAGGGTTACGGCCAGACGGAATCGGTGGTGGTGGTGGGCATGTTCTCCTGCCTGGAGCCGCGCGTGGGCTCCATGGGCAAGCCCACGCCGGGCTTCGTCGTGTCGGTCATCGACGACGCGGGCCGGGAGGTGCCCTCGGGGCAGGAGGGCGACATCGCGGTGCGGGTGAAGCCGGAGCGGCCCGTGGGGCTCTTCGACGGCTACCTCGAGGACGACGCGGCGAACGAGACGGCGTTCCGCGGCGACTGGTACGTGACGGGCGACCGGGCGGTGAAGGACGCGGACGGCTACTTCTGGTTCGTGGGCCGGCGCGACGACGTCGTCAAGACATCCGGCTACCGCGTGGGGCCCTTCGAGGTGGAGTCGGCGCTGCTGGAGCACGCGGCCGTGGTGGAGTCGGCCGTGGTGGGCGTGCCGGACGAGCGCCTGGGACAGCGCCTCAAGGCCTACGTGGTGCTCGCGCCGGGCTTCACGGGCTCGGAGGCGCTCGCGAGCGAGTTGCAGGAGCACGTCAAGCGCACGACGGCGCCCTACAAGTACCCGCGCGAGATTGAATTCGTCACCGAGCTGCCCAAGACGGTGAGCGGGAAGATCCGCCGCAACGAGCTGAGGGCCCTGGCCCTGGGCCGGCCCCCCGCGAAGGACTGAGGGCCCGTCCACGGCTCAAGCGGAGTGCGCGTCGTGCTCCTCGCGGTTGAGGGACTCGGGGAGGAGCGCGTTGGCGAGCAGGCCCACGAGCGCGGCCAGGGCCATGCCGTGCAACTCCAGGTGCACCTCGCCGAGCGTCACCGGCACCTTGGCGCCTCCCAGGCCCAGCACGAGGATGAGGCTCACCACGATGAGGTTGCGGCTGTGGGCGAAGTCGATCCGCGCCTCGGACAGGGTGCGGATGCCCACCGAGGCGATCATCCCGAAGAGCAGGATGCTCACGCCGCCCAGCACGCCCGGAGGGAAGCTCTGGAACACGGCGGCCAGCTTGGGTGACAGGCCGAAGAGCATGGCGAAGACGGCGGCGATCCGGATGACGGCCGGGTCATAGACGCGCGTGACGGCGAGCACGCCCGTGTTCTCCGCGTAGGTGGTGGCGGCGGGCCCCCCGAGCACGGCGGAGGCCATGTTGGCGATGCCATCGGCGAACAGGGTGCGGGGCAGGCCGGGCGACTCGAGGAAGTTCTTGCCCACCACGCGGCCGTTCACGATGACGTCGCCGATGTGCTCGATGAAGGTGACGAGCGCCACCGGGGCGAGCACGAAGATGGCCGTCCACGAGAAGTGGGGAGCGTGGAAGGGGGGCAGGCCCACCCAGGCGGCGTCGCGGATGGCGTCGAGCCTGGCGGGCTCCACACCGCCGAGCACCAGCGCCGTCCCGTAGCCGGTGACCACGCCGATGAGGATGGGGATCATCTTGAAGAGGCCGCGGGCGAAGACGCTGGTGAGGATGGCGGCCAGCAGCGTGACGAGCGCCAGTCCCCAGTGGCTCTGGGCCTGGTTGATGGCGACCCCGGCGAGGCTCAGTCCGATGACGATGATGACGGGGCCGGTGACGATGGGGGGAAACACCTTCTGGATGCGGCTCACGCCCACGGCCTTCACCGCGGCGGAGAAGACGACGTACATGGCGCCCGCGACGACGAGGCCGCCTCCCACGGCGGCGGGGCCCTCGGCCTTCATCACCGCGATGATGGGGGCGATGAAGGCGAAGCTGCTGCCCAGGAAGATGGGGACGCCCAGGCCCGTGAGGGCATGGAAGAGCAGGGTGCCGAGTCCGGCGCCGAACAGGGCGACGCTCGGATTGAGGCCCGTGAGCAGGGGCACCAGCACGGTGGCGCCGAACATGGCGATGGTGTGCTGGAGGCCGAGGACGACCTTCTTCTGGAGCGGCAGAGGGGGCATGGACCTCCGGCTTAGCTCACCGGGCCCGATTCGCCATCTCCTGGACTATCGGTAGTTGATGCTGACGAAGACGATGTCGCCCTGTCTGGCCGGCTCGTGTCCGAGGTACTGCGAGCCGCCCCCAGGTGAGTGGAACGCGGATTGCCCACGTGCTACCTGTCCGCGCTGCCCTGAAATGGGCAATACCACAAGGAAGAACGAGATGCGCAAGGCCATGTTCCTGGCAGTGAGTGTCGTGTCCCTGACCACCCCGATGCTGGGCTGTGTCGACAACGCCCACGCGGAGGAGTCCTGGACGTTGACCACCATCGCCGATGCTCGCAGCGGCATTGCCTCGCCGGTGGACATGGCTCCGCCGGGTGATTCTCCGGGTGACATGTTTGTGTTTGATCAGCCACTGTTGAACGAGGCGAAGGAGAACATTGGCTCCAACAGCGGCTTCTGCATCCGGACGTTGCCCGGCCAGTTCAGTGAGTGCCAGTGGACGCTCACCATGGCCGACGGCACCATCACCGTCGCGGGCCGTGAGGCGGAGAGCGGCACCTCCTTGATTCCCATCGTCGGGGGCACGGGCGCTTATGTGGGGGCGAGTGGGGTGCTGACGACGACCCCCAACGGAGACAGGACGTTCACCCAGGTGCTCACCTTTCTGAAGCCGAAGCAGTAGTGGCGCGAGCGGGGCATCGTGCCCCAGGTGGGGCGCCCTGCCTCACCCTCGCCGTGGGGGGCGGAGCCTTCTTCCAGAGGAAGACGCCCTGGCACATGCGCTGCAATCAACGGTTTGCGTACCGCCAGGGTTCTCCCCCTCTCCCTGGCGGGTACGTGCCTCGGGAGTTGGAGGGCTCGTCCTCCACTCCCTGAGGCATATTTATGGGCTGGCGCGCTCGAGCCGGATGCCGCGCGGAACTGATGCCTTTCGTTGAATGTGTGCGGTCGCCAGGCAGGTGGGCGTCCTCCAGGTTCCTGCTCTGCGTATTGCCGCTCGTTGACTCGGATAGACTCGAGCCATTTCCCAGGGAGTCATCCGTGGCGGGCAGACGCAAGAATCGCAACGAGCGGCCGACATCCGAGGAGGTGTCCGACGAGGCACTCCCTGATGCTTCGCCTTCCGCCCACCCTCCGAGGGCCGCGGATGGTGGGCAGATGTACTCCGCGGCACTGGGTACACAACACCTGTACCGTGCTCCGGTCCCGCGCTTCCTCGACGATGTGGACGCGGACTCGCTGCCAGGGATGCTCAAGGAGCGGTTCCAGGCGCTCGAAGGAGAATCACCGTCGGAAGGAGAGGTGACGGCCTGGAAGCACTCCCTGCGTGCGCTCGCCGAGGTCCTGCGTGACGAGCGGTTGCGGCGCTCGGAGATCTTCGTCGAGTTGTGGATGCCCATCCGGGGACGGCGGTGTGATGCCCTGCTGACGGGGAGGAACCTCGAGGGCCTTCTGTCGGCCGTGGTCGTCGAACTCAAGCAATGGACGATGGTGCGCACTTCTCCCTGGCGGGAAGAAGTCTCCGTGATGAATGACAGTCGTCCCCACCCCTCGGCCCAGGTGCGGGACTACGTGGGTTTTCTCCGGTACTACCATTCAGCCTTCGTCCAGGACGGGGTCCACATCACCGGCTGCGTCTGGTTGCATGGGATGGAGGAGCCAAGGTCCATCTCGTTGTTGAGGAATCCCGATGCCTTCGGGGATCTCTTCCGCGAGTACCCCTTGTTCGTGAAGCGGGAGCAGCGTCGTTTCGCCGACTGGCTACACGCTCAGCTCGGGCATGGGGAGGGAACTCGAGCGGCGGAACTCATTGCCACCGGTCATACACGGCCTTCGGAGAAGCTCCTCGACATGGTCGTGCGCACCATCCAGGGTGAGTTCGAGTGGCGACTGCTCGACGTGCAGCGGCAGGCCTATCTGAGAATCATCACCGCCGTGGAGGAGGGCCGCTCGGACGGGTCTCGTACGGTGGTGTTGGTGAAGGGCGGCCCAGGCACGGGCAAGAGCGTGCTGGCGATTCAACTCCTGGCACACGGTGCCAACAAGCACTGGCGCGTGGTTCATGCCACGGGCTCTCAGGCCTTCCAGACGAACCTCCAGGGCAAGACGCTCGCCTTCTCCGAGCAGCTTCACAAGACGCTCCAGGGAGTGCGTTTCAAGAAGGAACTGCCCATCGAGCAGATCTTCTGTACCTTCGCGGATGTCGCGAAGGCGGGAGCACGCCAGGCGGACGTGTTGGACCTGGTGGTGGCCGATGAGGCTCACCGGCTCTGGGATTTCCGCCGGATGAAGTTCCCGAACGGGAAGATCCGGCGGCTCTCGGACACTCCCATGATTGAAGAGGTGATCCGCGCGAGCCGCGTCACGGCATTCTTCCTCGACGACAACCAGGCTGTGCGTGCCGGTGAGATCGGCCAGTCGTCGGTGGTCCGTGAGGCGGCGAAGCGCCTCGGGGTGCGGCTGGTGGAACTGGAATTGGATCTGCAGTTCCGCTGTGGCGGCAGCGAGAGCTATGTCCGGTGGGTTGACGCCCTCCTGGGCTTTCGTGACAGCGCGGACCTCGCGTGGAGAGCGCAAGAGGCCTATGCGCTCGAGGTCGAGCCAGACATGGTCCGGATGGACCAGCGGCTGCGCGCGCTCCGCAATCAGGGATACCGCAGCCGGATCGTCGCGGGTTACTGCTGGCCGTGGTCACCTGTGGGCTCGGGTCCGGAGCGTCTGGTGCGCGACGTGAAGGACAAGCGCTTCGGAGCGTGGAGCGCTCCGTGGATAGAGAAGACAGGTCAGGGGCGTAAACCCCTGGAGAATCAGTACTATCGCTGGGCCAACGAGGACGAATACTACGAGCAGGTCGGGTCCATCTACTCGGTGCAGGGCTTTGAGTTCGACTACGTGGGCGTGATCTGGGGCGAGGATCTCGTCTGGCGCACGGATCGGTGGGTGGCGGACCTCTCGAAGAACAAGGACAAGACATTCAAGCGTGACGTCCGCGCGAGTGGCGAGGATGCCGTGATCAAGCTGCGCAACGTATACCGGGTACTTCTCTCGCGTGGAATGAGGGGCACCCACGTGTTCATCCTGGACGCGGAGACGCGGGAACATGTCGAGTCACTCCTTCGCGGACAGCGCGCGACACGCGTGGCGTGAGCGCTCGGTTCAGGGCCACGACGTCGTGAGGGAGATTGGCATGGGGAGAGGGGGTACTTTCTTCCATGGGACGTGCCGGTCGTGTCAAAAGGAGGACGAGTACCAGGACGGGCGGGACAGTGAGCCAAGGAGTCCTGCTACGTTGTCCGAACCTTGTCGAGGAGGGGAGGGGCATGACAGGTGCTGACCAGCACGACGAACATGAGCGTCCCTTCCCACTCGTCACCCACTGACGATTGCGAGTCCTCCCATGCTCCCTCCGGTGTTACCTCTGCCGGGAACGCGAGAGACCCTGGAAGCCCTGCTCTCCTTCGACACCAGCCCGCATGGCGGAGCTCACCTCGACTGTGCGTGCTGGCTGATCGAGCGATTGGCCGCACTCGGGTTCTCCTGCCGGTTGCATCGGCCCATCGAGAGCGCTCCTCCGCTGATTGAAGCGCACCGGCCCGCACGGGGACTCGCGGGACACGTGGTCCTGTACGGGCACTATGACGTGGCGTCCTGTCACCCGGACGCCCAGGGCTGGAGCACGCCGCCGCAGGTCCTGACGGAAATGGAGGGCCGTTGGTTCGGCAGGGGAGTGGCCGACAACAAGGGGCCCCTCGCGGCCCGTCTCATGGCGCTGGCCCGGCTCGAGTCCACCCCCGCGATGACCTGGTTCATCCAAGGTGAGGAGGAAACGGGCTCCGCAGTGGCCTCCCAGGTCCTGGGTGAGCGCATCCCCGCCCTCCATGCGGACCTCTGGCTGGATGAGACGGGCTACCACGATCATGAGGAAGGAACGTTGCGGCTCATCGCGCGCCAGATGGGTCCCGCTTCACAACGGAGTCTTCCTCCGGACATGGTGATGCAGAGCCTGCTCGATGACCTGCTGCTGCTGGCCAGGTGCTGGGGAATCGGGGCGCGCCTGGAGGTTCGTGGCTTGAACAAAGGGGCAGTCGATGGCGGATGCCCCTTCAACTACTGCCTGCCGGTGGGAGCCCGCTACCTCGCCCTTGGCATCAATGACTCCCGCTCCCACATTCACGGCACCGATGAGTCGGTTCCTCTGTGGACCTTTGCCCTCCACGCCGAGGAACTCCGCGTGGTGTTCCGATGGGTCGATCGGATGACACGAGGCGCCTCATGAGTGAGTCCCGGCTCGACGATGCCACGGTTCGCGCCTACCTCACCCGGCTCGGTGTTTCGGAGTTCTCCCTGGATGCCGATGGGCTGACGCGCTTGATGAGAGCCCACCTCTTCGCGCTGCCCTTCCACAACCTGCCGTGGCTGGCGGGGCAGGACACCGCTCGTGGGGGTTTCTCGCTCGAGTCCGCCGTGGAAGGCAACCTCGCGGGCCTGGGCGGCACCTGCGACCGCCTCACGCCCCCCTTCGTCGCCCTGCTGCGCGCCCTGGGCTTCGATGCATGGCTCACCGAGGCGCGAACCGATGGAGCCGACAACCATTGGGTGGGAATCGTTCACCTTCCCGAGGGGTTCTTCGCCGTGGACGTCGGGTACGGACACCCCTTCCCAAGACCTTTCGTCCTGGGCACGGAGCCGCTGGAGTTCACCTCCTACGGAGAGGTCTTCCGCTTCGAGCGGACAGGTGATGAGTGGTACCGGCTGTCTCACCTGCGCCCTGATGGAACGGTCCGCACCGGTTACCACTTCACGCCAAGACCGTGTCTCTACCGCGTGAGCGAGCCGCGGCCCGATGCCCATCCGTTGCTCGAGTCGATTCGGGCGGTCCGGGTCTCGGAGTGGGTTCTGGCCTCGGTCCGTGATGGCCGCTACCGGCGCGTCGCGGGTGGTCTTGAGACCACGCGTCCGCTCGAAGGATGGGACGCCCTCGCCTCGCTGCTTCACACCACGATCGGGCTTCCCATGGAGCTGATCGATCAGGCCCTCCATGTCCCGCGGCGGCACGGGCCCGGCCTGTTCGGGGAGGCCGGACACGCCCGGCCTCCGCTCCGATTCATCCTCACTCTCGCGGTGACCGATCGCACCGAGGGGGTGGATGTCCTGCTTCGCTCCGTGGTCGAGACACTCGAGCGAGAGCAGCGCCCGAGTGCTTCCGTCGGCGTGCTTCTGCTCGACAATGGGCGGGCCGAGGCGCGGCGGGACGCGCTCGAGACGGTGCTGGAGGAAACCCGGCGGCGCGGGCTCCGGGTGACCCAGGTCCGGGCGCGACAGGAACTCGCGCGCCTCGCCCCCTCGCGGAAGTGGGGATTGCTGCCCATCGAAACACCGTTGCCTCTGCCTATCGGGGCTGCTCGCACGCTCCAGACGAGCCTCCTGCACGAGCACTTGCGGACGGGAAACCTGGAACTGCCTCATCCTCGTGACGGGCGGGGTCCCATTGCCGTGTGGATGCTGGACGATGACCTGGCCTTCCAGCGGCTGCGCGAGACAGCGGAGGGCTTCGTGGTGGAACCCGCGGAAGAACCCTTCCGCCGGGCGGAGCTGCTCTGGAGGCGCCATCCCGAGGTGTCCGTCGTCCTGGGCTCCTTCACGGGAGAGCCACCCATTCCGGGCTACGCGACGCTGTACGTCCAGACGCATGACCTGGCGGGCAATCTCCGAGCGATGGCGGCGCTTTCCCCCGAGGCGCCTTGGACGCCGGGTCCTTCTCCCCGCGAGCTGACCGACTACTACTACGATCATGCCCGGGGTTCGACGGCGCACCTCCAGACGGTGTTCCCCTGGATTCCTCCCGGTCGTGCGCCCTGGTGTGTCCGTGACGCCTTCAGAACGCTCTGCGAGTCGTTCACCCGGGTGCCTCACGGACAGCAGGTCACCCGGCCTCTGACCCACGTGCCCTCGAGCACGCTCGCACCGAGCCGCAACCGGGGCGGCAATGCGCTGTTCTTCGATCTGGATGCGCTGGTGGCGGCTCCCTATCCGGTGTTGAGGAGCGAGGACGGAGTCATGACCCGCCGGGCCGATACGCTTTGGGCGCACCTCACCGCGCGCGAGCCCTCGAGCCGCATCGTTCAGGCGGACCTGGACTTGAGACATGGCAGATGGAGGGGTGATGGAAGCTCGCCCCTGACCGCGCAGCGGCCGGATCCCGTGGCGCTCCAGCGGTTCGTGGAGGGCCAGGAGCGGGGTGTGGTGCTGGCGCGATTGTTGGAGCGGGACACCGTCGTGGAGACCTCCAGCGCCGAACACGAGATCTCGGTGCGTCGGGAGTTGCTGGCGCGGAGTCGGGAAGGCGTGCGGCGGGCGGTCGCGGAGGCCCGTCGGGTGTTGGCTTCCGAGGAGGCCTGGTGGTGGCGGCAGGAGCGCGAGAGTGCGCATGCCTGCCTCACGGCACTGGCCCAGGTGGAGGAACTGGCTCGCGCCGTGGACGCGCTCGAGGATCCCGCGCTGCCCGAGCGGCTCGCGGACTTCGCCCGGCAGCTGGTCGAGTCCCTGCCGGAGTGGAGAGCGACATGGGGTTGAACTTCCTGGTCACGGGCGGCTACTTCGATGGCTCCGGGGAAGGTGCCGTGTGGCACGTGGATCTGACGAGCGCGCGAGCGGACGTGTTCCTGCGCTGGGTGCCTCCCGCGCACCTGCGCGTTCCCCGGAAGGGATTCGCGGGGGGTTGTCTCGCGAGTGAAGACTCGCTGTATGTGGCCGCGCATGCGGCCGTGGTCCGGGTCGGGCTGTCCAGCGCCAGGGTCACGGGAGTACTGCACCAACCCAGCTTCAACGACCTCCACCATGTCGCCGTCTCGGACGGGCGCCTGTACATCGTCAATACGGGGTTGGGGACGATCGACATCCACGAGTTGGGAGGCCGCTTCGTCGGCTCGCACGCGCTGCTGCCCTCCTGGGCGAATCATTGGCGGATGTCGGGCCAGGATCCCTCGGACTGGTCCCATGTGCTGGATGGCGGATGGGACGGGGGGCCACCGGCGCCGTGGTTGGAGCCGCGCGAACTGGATGCCTACCATGACCTCGGTCACGACAGGCACCGGTTGCCCTTTGCCCGGTTGAAGGTTCCGGACTACCTCCATCCCAATCACATCCGCCCCACCTCCCAGCAGACACTGGTGACCTGTCTTTACGATGGCTCGGTGCGAGACTTGCGGACCTTCGAGACCGTCCTGAGCCTGCCGGAGTCCCACCCGCACGATGGGGTTCTCACGGGCGAGGCCTTCTGGACCACGAGCATCGATGGCCGGGTGTATGCGGCGCCCCTCCGGGCGGGACGGGTATCGGGTGAGGCCGTGACGCGGTTGCAGGTCTTCGCCACGGGGCATGCGGGCTGGTGCCGCGGCTTGTGGACCGATGGCCGTCTGCTGGTCGTGGGATTGACGGAAGTGCGGCGAGGGAAGCTGCCACGGCACCGCTGGGCGGACCGGGAGCCGGAGGGAACCGAGACCTCCCTGTTGTTGATGGATCTCTCCGATGGACGGCTGCTCGCGCGGGTCGACCTCACGGATTGTGAGCGGCACTCGAAGATCTACAGCATCCTCCCCTGGGGAGAGAGCTCATGACCCGCCTGCTCATGTTGCACCGGGTGATACCCGACCAGGTGACGGCGTTTGGCCGACCCTCCTGCTACCGGTTGAGGGGAACGGCACTGACGTTGGAGGAACTCGATCGGGTGCTGGAAGCTGGGCCGTTCCGTTCTCTCGACGAAGTCACCGGAGCGCTCGAGGCGAACGAGCCTCCGCCGCCGGGGCTGGTGCTCACCTTCGATGACGGCTACCGGGAATGGATCGATCAGGTGGCGCCGCGGCTCGAGGAGCGGCGCATCCCCGCGACCTTCTTCGTCTGCCCGGCGTTCCTCGCGTCGGCCTCCCAGTCGCATCCGGTCGACGTGTTCTACTGGCTGCTCGATCATGCGAGGCATCCATGTTTCACGCTGCGATTGCCCGATGACATCTGGTTTCAGGGCTCGCTGGAGTCGGATGAGGGCAAGAACTCGCTCGTGCGTGGGAGCTTGAAGCAATTCGTGGTGAAGGGCCCTCGCGAGGAGGTGCGCGAAGTGTTGGCACGGCTCGCCGAGGCCCTGGGCGTCGCGTTGCCAGACGAGCTGCCCCGGGTACTCCATCCCTCGGAGCGTGAAGTCGAGGCCCTGGCTCGGGCCGGCCATGGATTGGGGGGACACGGGTTGAGCCATCGGCATCTGACGGAGATGGAGGTGGAGGCGGCGGCGTTGGAGATCAACACTTCGCTGGAGTGGGTGGTCCGCTTGTCGGGGCAGCGCACCGCGCCATTCGCCTACCCCGATGGAAACTTCGATCAGCGCGTCGCGCACCTGGTCGAAGGGGCGGGC
The DNA here is from genome assembly GCF_002305875.1 of Cystobacter fuscus. Classification (NCBI taxonomy): domain Bacteria; kingdom Pseudomonadati; phylum Myxococcota; class Myxococcia; order Myxococcales; family Archangiaceae; genus Cystobacter; species Cystobacter fuscus. Next base: position 1,454,607 of record NZ_CP022098.1, read on the forward strand.
GCGACGTGTGCGCTCACCTGTCGACCGGGGCAGGTCATGCGTGAGTCTCCGCGCTTCCAACTGCCGAGGGAGTTCACCACGCCACGCCATCCCCTGGTCCAACCCGCTGGAGCCAGCTGAGCCGGAGGTGACCATGCGCGTATGGGTGACAGGCGGGGCGGGGTTCATTGGTTCCCACCTCGTGGAGGCGTTGCTCGGCGAGGGCCACGAGGTGGCGGTCCTCGATGACCTGTCGACGGGGCGGCTGGACAACCTGCCGCGGAACGAGCCCCGCTTGGAGGTGCTCGTCGGCTCCATCCTGGACCCCAGGGTCTGCGCACGGGGGGTCCGCCATGCCAGGGCGGTCGTGCACCTGGCGGCTCGAAACTCTGTTCCGCGCTCACTGGTCGAGCCACGTCCCACGGTCGACGTCAACGTGGTGGGCTCACTCAATGTGCTGGAAGCCGCGCGGCTCGAGGGCGTGGCCCGGGTGCTCTACGCGAGCAGCAGTTCCGTGTATGGAGTGGCGCCGGGATTGCCGAAGCACGAGGCGCTGCCCATCGACGCGTGCAGCCCCTATGGGGCCACCAAGGCCGCGCTAGAGCAGCTCGCGCGGGCCTGGAGCCGGAGTTTTGGTCTGCCCACGATTGGACTGCGCTACTTCAACGTGTTTGGTCCCCGGCAGCAGCCCCTGTCTTCCTATGCGGCCGTCATTCCCCGCTTCGTGATGGCCTGCCTTCGCGGAGGCGAGGCGGTCATTCATGGGGATGGCGAGCAGACGCGCGACTTCACCTACGTGGGGAATGTCGTCACCGCGAATCTCCGAGCGCTCGCCGCGCGGGAGGAGTGCTCTGGCCGCGTGTATAACATCGCAACGGGTGGACGGGTCTCCGTGCACGAAGTCTACGAGCGCATCGCCGCGCTGCTGGGATGTTCCCGGCCCCCGAGGTACGGACCTCGGCAGCCGGGCGACATCCTGCACAGTCACGCCGATGTGGGAGCCGCCGAGCGCGAGCTGGGCTGGAGACCGGAAGTGTCTTTCGAGGAGGGATTGCGGCGGACCGTGGACTGGTACCGCGAACGAGAGGCTTCCTGTGGGGTCAGGGCGTCGTTCGTGGAAACCGCCAGCGCAGGTAGCGCTCGTACCAACCCCGAGCCTCCTCCAACCCCATGGGGCGACTGCCCGGAGAAGGAGGCGCGGAGCGATCGAGGAACTGGCGCTCCCATTGCGCCCGTGGGGGAAGGATCAGGATGAGTTCCTCCTCCTCGGACAGGGGCAGCAATGCCTCCTCATGGATGAGCGCCACGATGACGACCAGGGGAGGAAGTCCGACGTTGGCTGGATGCAGTTCCACCTGGCGGATGGCGCGGATGAAGAGGCTCTTGGCCTGCATCATTCCCTTGCGAGGGTGAACGGGATCCACCAGCGGGTGGAGGAGCTGCGCGAACTCCAGGATCCGGGGGGCGGGCGATTGAGTCCGGAGTCGCTCCGCCCAGGTGGTCTTTCCGGCGGCGGGAGGCCCCACCACCCACGTCAGGCGCTTCATGGGTCCACTCCGAAGAGCTGAAGTGCCCGCTGGCGGAAGGCGGCAACCCGCTCCGGACCCATGTGCTCCGCGTGCTTGGTCAGAAAGGCGCGCAGGCCCGCCACGTTGGTGGAAGAGCCCGCAGTGGACAGACGCGGTCCCGGGTGGGCGTGGAAGAGAACCCGGGGTTGCTCGTTGCGTGCATAGCGGAGTCCTGGGATGCCCGCGAGCCGGAAGCCGAGATCCATGTCGTGGAAGGAGGGCAGCGAGGGATCGAAGCCACCCGAGCGAAGGAACAGCTCCCGGGAGATGAAGAGATTGGAACCCCGGATGCCGGGATTGCGGACCAGGAAGTCCTCGGGCTGGAGGGTGGGGGGCGGTACCTTCTCCGGAAGGATTTCCCGTGTTCCATCCTCCCGCTGCTTCACCTTGAGGAACGCCGTCAGGACCAGTTCCAGCCGGTGGGCATGCACGAGCCGCTCGGCTTCGGCCAGGTAGGACGGTGCCCATGTATCGTCGTCATCGAGGAAGGCCAGCATCGTTCCGACCGCCACGGAGGCTCCCAGGTTTCGGGCACGGGCGGCTCCATGTGGTGCCTCCTGACGCACGCATCGGACGTCGGCGGAGGTGAGGTCGTCCAGGGGCGAGTCTCCATCGTCGACGACAATCACTTCATCGGGCGGGCGGGTCTGTTCCCTCACGCTCTCCAGGGCGCGCTGCAAGAGTGTGGGACGTTCCCGCGTGGGAATGATGACGGAGAGGGGGCCCGGGTTCATGTCGGCACGTGAGGGCGGGAGGATGGGCGCGCGAGCACCTGACGCAGTTCGGAGGCGGCCTCCTCGCAGCCTGGAGGACCCAACCGCTCCAGGAACAAGCGCTGGGCCGCGAGTTGCCGCTCGCGTTCCGCATGACCACGCAGGAGCTGCGCCACCACGCGTTGTCGCACCGCCTCCCTGGCGGACCTGTCCGTGTCGAGGCGGGTCACCAACTCCAGGACGCGAGCCGTCCCCTCCGCCTCGGGTGCCTGGGGAAGGATGGCATGGTCCGGATACAGCTCGGTCAGATTCAGACCTCGAGGCGCCAGGCCCTGTTCCTGGTAGACCGCGAGTTGGCAGACCTGGGTCAGGTTCTGGGGGGGAAGGAAGCTGGTGGGCACACCCAGGGCAAAGCCCTCGAAGGGCGCGTTCAGCCCCGGGGCGGTCAGCAGGTGATGCGAGGTGGCCATCAGCTCCAGGTACTCTGGTTGGGGGAGGGTCCGCACCCGAAGCCCGCCGTCCACCCCGTCTTCCCGGATGCGCGCGACAGCACGCGCGCCCGCGGCGATCGTCACGGCCTCCCCGGGCCATCCCAGGTCGGAGAGCAGCTCCTGGACCAGCCGGGTCATCGATGACGGATAACAGGTGTTCTTTCCGGGAATGATGTCGGGCGAGTGGGCGCCGCCGTAGTTCACCAAGAGCTGGGACGTGCCGGGTCTCCAGGTCCGATGCGGGGAGGCGGAGATCAAGGGTCCCACGACCCGCGGCCGGTGCATCTCTCGCTCATACTGGCGCAGGGTCTCGGCCACACCCGGGAAGTTCTCGATGATGTAGCTGTGCGCGTGCCGCATGGCGGAGGTCACCCGCCGCTTCATCCAGAACAGGATGTCGATGAAGACCAGGGGCATTCCCCACTCCAACACCAGGTCGATGTTGGTGTTGTTGGAGACAGCCAGGTACAGGTCGGCCGTCTCCCACTGGGGGCGTGTCTGCCTCACCGACGCGGGATTCTTGACGTCACAGGGGATGACCTGGGCGAAGGTGGCCGCATCGCATTGCTCGCGAACCGGCCCCGTCGCCAGAACGGTCAACCGTGCCTCCGGCAGGTGGTGGGCCACGGCCCTCAGCGCGGAGATGGAGCCGTAGCAGAATGGATTGGGATCACAGACGATATGGAGCGGACGGGTCACGGCTCGGACGCTTCCTCCCAGGGGGACGATGGCTTCCCACTGGGACGAGTATCGCTCGAGCCTGTTGGCGCGGGACAGGTTCCGCCCACGGAACCGTCGCGCTTCGAACGGGGGCGGGTTCGCCCCGGCGACACGGCGCCTGCCAGCTTCAGGGGGCGAGGAAGGCGTTCATCTCCCGCACGACATCGGCATGGTGGGTGAGCCAGAGGTAGTGCCGCGCGTTCTCGAGCTTCACCAGTTTCCAGTTCGGCTGCTTGCGCAGCGTGGCGTCCGCGGCCTCCGTGTCCCGCCGCAGCTCGGGCAGGAAGTCCCGCGCCTTCTCCCGGAAGTCCGCGGGCGTGCTCTCGAGCCCCATCATGGCCTCCATCCACTCGGCGAACCCCTGTCCGTCGAAGAGCGAGAGCACGGGCACGCGCGGCGCGGAGAAGTCCGCCTTGGCCACCCCCCGGAGCATCTGCTCCACCGCATCGGAGCGCCGGTGCGGGCGCACGTAGCCGCCGGTGGTGGGGTCGAACTCGTGGCCCTGATCGAGCTCGTGCGCGGGATAGGGGCCGCCCAGGTCGCGCGTGAGGATGGCCACGATGGCGTCGCGTGACGCCCCCGCCGGGAATTCGACGGTGGGCATGGGCGGGTTGCTCAGGTCCATCAGGAACGCCGCGATTCCCGCCCGGTCATCCGTCGCGTCCAGATAGACGAGCTTGTCGACGCGCTCCGGGTGGTGGCCGCTCACCCAGGTCATCTCGTCTCCCGCCATGGAGTGGCCCGCCAGCACCGCCTTTTGGATTCCCAGGCCGTCGAGCGCGTGAACGACATCCAGGCCCAGCGTGGCGGTGTCATAGCCGGTGTCGGGCCAGCTCGAGGCGCCAAACCCGCGGCGCGTGAGGGCGTAGACGTGGTGACTGGCGATGAACTCGGGCGCGAGCTTGTCGAAGACGTGGCCCGTGTTGCCCAGGCCCGATAGGAACACGAGCGCCGGGCCCTGGCCTCCGAAGTCGAGCACCTCGAGCTCGACGCCCTCCGCGACCTTCACGCGCTTCACCTGGTGCGGTGAATCGCCGCCGTCCGGGGAGGGCCCCGTTCGGGGCACGGACGGGGTGGTACAACCAACCGACAGGAGCAGACAGGACAGCAAGAGGGGCTTTCGCATGGGGCCGCGATGCTCGCACACACCATCGTTCCCGTGGCGCGGCGGAGTGGGCCGCCAGTGCCTTCGACAGTCATTGAAACGGAGGGCGGGGGAGGGCGGCCCTCCCCCGGGCTCCGGCGGGTGCTTCGTTCGATCATTCCAGGTTCTTCTCCGCGAAGACGCGCATGGCGTCCCGGATGAACCGCGTCGCGCCCTGGGCGTGCTTGTCGTAGACTGCGGTGAAGCGCGGATCCGCGACGTACATCTCGCCCAGGTTGATGTAGGCCTCGCGGTTGGGTACCCAGAAGAACGACACCCACGCGTGGTGCTGGCGCACCAGCTCCTGCACCTCGTCACCGCCGACATCCTCGCCGCGCATGCTTGCCTCGGCGAGTGCCTGGGCGATCCGCTCCTGCTCGGCCATCAGGTCGCGCTGCTTGTCCTTGCCCAGGGTGGTCCATTTGCGTGTGCTCTTGTCGTAGTCGTCCCGTCCCCACCGCTGGACCACCTCCTCTTCGTATTGGCTGTTGTCGAAGCCATCGAGAATCTCCTCGGCCATGATCTGCTCTCCTCCGTTCAACTTGCGAATCGTCGTTTCCACCGACGTGATCTGACGCGCCAGACGCTGTTGCTCCCGCCTCAGCCACGTGAGGTGGGTCTGCAAGGCCCTGGTGGTGTCCTTCTGCCCTTCCAGCACCTCGGCGATGGCGGGCAAACCCAGGCCGAGCTCCCGCAGCAGCAGGATGCGTTGCAGGCGGACGAGCGCCGCCTGATCATAGTAACGATAGCCATTGCTCCCGATGCGGCTCGGCTTGAGCAGTCCCACGTCGTCGTAATGACGCAAGGTGCGGCTCGTCGTTCCCGCCAGGCGAGCGATGTCCTGGATGGACCATTCCATCGGGCTCCCTCCTCGTTGGAGTCATTGAAACCAAGCTACACCTTGACGTTGCGTCAAGGTCAACCGCGCTCGTGGAACTCAGACCCGCGACGGTCTCCAGGTTGCTCCCTGGCTTGTCCTCCGGTCAGCCCGTCACGCCAGCGGCCAGACGGATGTTCCTCCGAGGGCCGCGCGGTACGAGCAAACCCCGGCGCCGCGTGGCAGGCTGCGAGCCCTCCTTTCAACCCGAGGGACCCGTGCACCACCCCCGCATCAAGCTGGCACTCGCCACGCTGTCGTTGCTCGCTCCGTTGAAGCCGTTCGCCGCGGGCAAGGGCACCGCCGTACCCGCCCCACCCGTCGCGGCGAGGAAACCCGTGGTGGACACCTACCATGGGGTGAAGGTGGAGGACCCCTATCAGTGGCTCGAAAAGGGTGACGACCCCGAGGTCCGTCAGTGGCTCCAGGGCGAGACGGCGTACACGCGGTCGATGCTCGACAAGCTGCCCTCGCGCGAGGCCATCCGCGCCCGCGTCACCACGCTCCTCACCCACCAGTCCGCGTCGCATTTCGCCCTGCGGCAGCGCGGCGGCACGCTCTTCGCGCTGAAGTCCCAGCCCCCCAAGCAGCAGCCTTTCCTGGTGGTCCTGCCATCCGTGGAGGACCCCTCCACGGCCCGCGTGCTGGTGGACCCGATGGCGCTGGACCCGAGCGGCCGCACCACCATCGACTTCTTCGTCCCCTCGCTCGACGGCAAGAAGGTGGCCGTGTCGCTGTCGAAGGACGGCACGGAGAGTGGGGACGTCACCGTCTACGACGTGGCCACGGGCAAGTCCCTGCCGGGCGAGTCGGTGCCACGGGTGAACGGTGGCACGGCGGGCGGCTCGCTCACGTGGAACGCGGACGGCACGGGCTTCTTCTACACGCGCTACCCGCGTGGCGAGGAGCGCCCGCCCGAGGACCGGGACTTCTTCCAGCAGGTGTACTTCCACGCGCTCGGCACGCCCACGGCGCAGGACACCTACGAGCTGGGCAAGGGGGCCCCGCGCATCGCCAACTACGCGCTCTCCACCTCCGAGGATGGGGCGTACGTGATGGCCATCCTGGGCAATGGGGACGGTGGCGAGTACGCCGTCTACCTCCGGCCCCGGCAGGGCGCCTGGACGCAGCTCTCCCGGTTCGAGGACAAGCTCGTCTCCGTGGCCTTCGGTCAGGACGGGGCGCTCTACGCGCTGTCGCGCCGGGACGCGCCGCGCGGCAAGGTGCTGCGGATTCCACTCGCCACGCCGAGCCTGGACAAGGCCACCGTCTTCATCCCCCAGGGAGAGGCCTCCATCGACGGGTTGCTCGCCACCGCCACGCGCCTCTACGTGACGGAGCAGCTCGGCGGCCCCATGCGGATGCGCATGGTGGGCCTGGATGGAAAGGACCTCGGACGGGTGCCCACGCCGCCGGTGTCCTCGGTGGGCTGGCCCACGCGCCTGGGGGGAGACGACATCCTCTTCGGCTCCATCAGCTACCTCGCGCCGACGAGCGTGTTCCGCTACTCGGCTGGCGACGGGACGCTGGCGAAGACGGCGCTGGGACGCTCCTCTCCGGTGGACACGAGCCACGTGCGGGTGGAACGCCTCATGTGCACCTCGAAGGACGGCACCCAGGTGCCGCTCAACCTCCTGTACGCGGAAGGAACGAAGCGGGACGGCAACAACCCCACGCTGCTCACCGGGTACGGTGGCTTCAACATCTCCCTGTCCCCGAGCTTCCAGGTGCTCCGCTTCGCCTTCATCGAGCAGGGCGGGGTGGTGGCCGTGGCCAACCTGCGCGGTGGCTCGGAGTTCGGCGAGGAGTGGCACACGCAGGGCTCGTTGACGAAGAAGCAGAACGTCTTCGATGACTTCCACGCCTGCGCGAAGCTGCTGGTGGAGAAGAAGTGGACGAAGCCCGAGCGCCTGGCCATCGAGGGCGGCAGCAACGGCGGCCTGTTGATGGGCGCCGCGCTCACCCAGCATCCGGAGCTGTTCCGCACGGTGCTCGCGCACGTGGGCATCTACGACATGCTGCGGGTGGAGCTCACGCCCAACGGGCAGTTCAACACCACCGAGTACGGCACGGTGAAGGACCCGGGGCAATTCCAGTCGCTGTATGCCTATTCGCCCTACCACCACGTGAAGGACGGGACGAAGTACCCCTCGGTGCTCTTCACTTCCGGCGAGAACGACCCGCGCGTGGACCCCTTCCACTCGCGCAAGATGGTGGCGCGCTTGCGGGCGGTCGCGGGCTCGAAGCGCCCGGTGCTGCTGCGCACCAACGACATGGGTCACGGCATGGGCACGCCGCTGTCGGAAACCATCGCCGAGGAGGTGGATGTCCACGCCTTCCTCTTCAACGAGCTGGGCGTGAAGTACCGGCCGGTGAGCCGCTAGAGGTCCGTCCCCGCGCCGGGCTGGCACCGGCGCGGGGTTGCGGTTCGCGGTTTCCTGCGGAGCGCCCCTCTACCGCGCGTCCTTGACCGTCTGGACGGGGGGGCTCCTGAACGCGGGGTCCCCGAGGAAGCCGGAGTACATCAGCCGGTTGGGCGAGCACCGCCCCGCGTTGGCCACCTTGCCGGGCGTGGAGTTGGTGACGAGCACGGAGGACACGTCGGCGGGAACGGCGGTGGGGTTGCGCTCCAGGAAGAGCGCGGCGAGGCCGGCGACGTGCGGCGCGGCCATGGAGGTGCCGCTGAGGACACGGGTGGCGTTGTCATCGGAGAGCCAGGCCGAGGAGATGTCGTGGCCAGGCGCGAAGACATCCACGCAACTGCCCCAGTTGGAGAAGGAGGCGCGCTTGTCGCTGCCCTCGGTGGCGCCCACGGTGATGGCCTCGGGGGCCCGCGCGGGAGACACCGCGCAGGCGTCCTGGTTGTTGTTCCCCGCGGCGACCACGTAGGTGACCCCCGCGGCGCTCGACTGGCGGATCGCGTCATCGAGCGCCTGGCTCTTGCCGCCCCCCAGGCTCATGTTGGCCACGGCGGGGAGCTGTCGGTTCTGGGTCACCCAATCCACGCCGGAGATCACCCCGGCGGTCGAGCCACTTCCCCCGCAGTCGAGCACGCGCACCGCGTGCAGACGCACTCCCTTGGCGACGCCGTAGACGCGGCCTCCCACGGTGGCGGCCACGTGCGTGCCATGCCCATGGCAGTCGATGCCCTGCTGACCGTCCGAGAAGACATCGTGGTCGGCCTGCGCGCGCCCGTCGAAGTCGGTGTGGGACGTGCGGATGCCGGTGTCGATGATGTAGGCATGCACGCCCTTGCCGATGGTGCTGTAGAGATAGGCGTTGTCCAGCGGCAGGTCACGCTGATCGACACGGTCGATGCCCCAGGTGGCACCGGGCTGGCGCTCACCGATGGCGCGCATCACCCCGTTCTCCTCCACGTAGGCCACCTCGGGATCGGCGGCCATCGCGCGGGCCTGCTCCGCGGTCATCCGGCTGGCGAACCCTCGCAGGGCCTGCGCGTACGTGCGGAAGGCGCGGCCTCCGTGGCGTGCCGAGAGGTTGTCCGCCGCCACGGAAGGCGCGAGCGGCGTCTCACCCGGACGCGGTGTCCTGAGGACGACGATGTACTCACCCGGAACCGCATGGGCCACGGTGACGAACTTCCCGGTGCGCGCCTCGGACCCGAGCGCGGCCTGTGGGCAGGGCTCTTCGGAAGGTGGCTGGGGAATGGGAACATTCCTGGTCGCGCAACCCACCAGCAAGGACACGGATACGACGGACACGGCCATCCAAGACACCGTACGGAGACGCATGGCTTCCCCCTGTTGCCGGGAAAAATACCCGGTTGCGTGTTTCAGTTTAAAGAAACGTCTGACCCACCCACTTCCGGTCCAGGGTCGCGTACGTTCGTTCAAAACCAGACATGCGGACGATGCTATATCCGACTCCAGCGCAGCTGGCTGACCGCTCCACCCCCCGCTTCGTAGTACTCGAGCCTCACCTCGTGTACCCCTCTGAGCATGAAGAGGAAGGTGGAGTAGCTCGTGGGAGACTGATCCCTCCACACGTCGATGATGGGCGAGCCGCCGCCCACCCAGAGCCGCACACCGTCGTCGGCACGGGTGGTGAACCTGTAGAGGCCCAGGGAAAAGGAGAAGCGTCCCGTCCAACGCACCGAGAACTCGTCCGGTCCCAGGCCGGTTTCCGGGGGCGCGTCCACGCCCCAGTCGTAGTGGATGGGGGCGGGCTCGCAGCGGACCCGGGAGGGAGACCCGGACAGGGAACGGTTGTTGAAATACTCCGCGCGGAACTCCCCCACCGGACAGACGATGATCCCCGAGTTGGCGAAGGTCGCGGTGTATGTGCTGTCCGTCGCGCCGACCGTCACCGGGTGCTGGATGCCGCCACCATCCGACCAGGACTCGAACGTGAAGTCCCCCTGGGGTGAAGGCGCGTAGAGCGTGTGTGTACTGCCGACGATGGCCGTGCGCGTGATGGGGGCCGTTGCCGTGGTGCCGTCGTACACCAGTTGCAACCCGGGGGGTGAGGTGTCCAGGGTGAGCTGGACCGTCTGGGGGTGGAGCTGCGCGACCGCCGTGCTCGACAGCCCATTGGAATCCGTGGCGGTGAGCCGCAGCTCGATGAAGAACTCGTCACCGTGATCCGGGATGGTGAAGCTTCCGGACGCTCCGGTGCGCGAGAGCAGCGGATGGGGGTGGCATTGTCCTCCTGGACAGTGTTGCAGGATGAGGGTCCAGGCCAGGCCGGCGTCGGGGATGGTTCCGTCCTCGGGGTCTGTCGCCGCGCCGGAGAAGGCGATGACCTCCCCCACCTTGAAGCGGGCCGAGGGCAGGGGCTCGAGGAGGGTCACCGTGGGCGCGGTATTGCCGACGGAGATGCTCACCACCGCCGAGCTGCTGGCTCCCCTTCCATCCTCGACGGTCAGCCGTGCGGAATAGGTGCCCTTCTCGGCATAGGTGTGCAGCGGATGGGGTTCGTCCGTCGTCGGCGTGCCATCTCCGAAGTCCCAGGTGGGGCGCAGGGAATCACCATCCGCGTCACTGGAACCGGCACTGGAGAACTGGACGCTCAGGGGCACGCTCCCATTCGTCGGAGTCGCCGAGGCCACCGCGATGGGTGGCGAGTTTTCTCCCGTATAGCGGATGCGGCGCAGCTCTCCCTGGGCGATGGCGAGGTAGTAGAGGTGGGTGTCCGGGCCGGACTCGATGTCGGCGGCTCCATCCATGTCGGTCGCGAAATCGCTCACGCCGATGAGGTTGTCCTCGGCGTCCACGTGCAGGGTGCGCAACCAGCGTTGCGCGTAGTCTCCGAAGAAGAACGCGCCATGGTACGCACTGGGGTAGGCCGTGCCGGTATAGAACATCCCGCCCGTGGCGGCCCCCGTCCCTCCATTGTGCGGCCAGGCGTAGAGCGGCATCTTCACGGCGGACGGGCCGAGCGCATAGAGCGCCTGGCACTCCGGCTCGGCCTCGTAACCCCTCTGACGATCGGGACCCTCGTAGCAGGGCCAACCGAGGTTTGCTCCTGGGGGGGCGACGTTGATCTCCTCGTAGGTGTCCCAACCCACGTCGCCCAGGTAGGGGATGGCGCTGCCCGGGCGCAGGTTGAACCGGTAGGGGTTGCGCAGACCGAGGCTCCAGACCTTCGACGGGTTGGCGGTGGCATCGCCATTCCAGAAGGGGTTGGTGGGCAGCCCGGCCCCGCCGGGGGTGATGCGAAGCACCTTGCCCGCGAGCGAGTGGAGCGCCTGGGCCCTCAGTGCGTCACGATCGACGAGGGTGAACAGGGCCCCATCCCCGAGTGTCACGAAGAGGCTGCCATCGGGCGCGAACTTGACGTTGCCCACGGAGTGGGACGGCGACTCCGAGGGGATGCAGTCGGTGCCCGGGGGAAAGTCATTGCAGGAGCGGCCCACGGTGGTGCCCAGGAGCACCGCCTCGCTGCTCGGCGAAGCCGTATCTCCTTCCGCCGTATAGCGCGCCAGTCGTCCCGTCTTGGGTCCCGTGTAGTCGTTCGGGTCGTTCTCGTAGGTGTAGAGCAGGTAGACGAGGCCGTTCTGCGCGAAGTTCGGGTCGATGGTCAGGCCCAACAATCCGCGGTCCGAGTAGTCATTGACGCGATCCCGGATGTCGATGAAGGGCGTGCCGAGAAGGGCCCCATTCTTGTAGACCCTCACCACGCCGGACTTCTCGGCGATCAGGAAGCGTCCATCCGGGAGGTTGGCGAAGGCGGTGGGGAAGTTCAGGCCGGAGGCGATCACCTCCTGGGTGAAGCCGCCCGGCAAGGCCAGGGAGCGCGGTTCGCTGGCTCGTCCCCTGGACTCGAACGACGGGAAGGCCAGGGCGGTGAACAAACATACGAAGCCCAGGATACTCCTGGGCCAGGACCAGAACTGTTGCACGAGGACCCCCCCCCAGGCGCGCGGCAGTGCCAGGGCACCAAAGTGGAGGGCAGATGTAGAGCAACCTGCGTTGGGTGACACCCGTCCAGCGGTTCCTGCCAGATGTGGACCACCCCACAGAGGGAGCCACGCCCGCGCGTGACCCACCCTCACCCGCGCGCCGAATCTCCTGTCACCTGCTCGGCCAGCCTCGCGAGCTTGTCATCGAGCTTCCTCGCGGCGACGAGCAACTCCTCGTTGCCCAGGCGCGCCATCAGCGAGGAGGGCACGTCATAGCCCAGGTGGCACTTGCCGTCGCCACGGTGCTCGTAGATGAGCACGCGCACCGGGACGTGCAGGCCCATTGCCACGTCATGGCGCAGCATGGTGCGCGCGATCAGCGGATTGCCTATCACATACATCCGTGCCCGGGCCTTCTGCCCCACCCGGGCAAGCCAGGCACCATGATCCGCCACGAAGAACTTCATGAAGCCACTCGAGCCCTCGAAGGCACGAAGGCGAGCCTCGAAGCCCGCCTCATCGCTCGAGGCCGTCACCGCCTCCTGGAGTGAGGCGTCGTCGAGGGTGCCCACCACGGCCTCGAAGGCCTCGATCACCGCCTCGAAGGGACGGCCACTCACGTACTCGCGATGGATGAGGGTGCTCTCGTCTTGAGTCATCCGGTGTCTCCCGTTGCGAAATATTTATTATGTTGATAATATGACGTGCATGATGCGTCAAGGAGTGCGGGCCCCGAGCTGTTCTCGTGCCGGAGTCAGTCCTTCTGCCCGGTGTGCGGACTCGATGGTCGCCACACCCCTTGGGATGAACGGAGCGCTGGCGGGGACGAACCGCCGTGCCTCCCATGGCACCCGGGCCGGAGCCCATGGCCTCAGCGGATGGCCCGGACGTGTTCGTTCTCCTCCAGCGGGGACTCCCGCGAATGGAACGGGCGTGGCCCGCGGTGCGCTCGATGGACGCCGTCACGTTTATGCGGGGTGTTTGAACAGAGCGCCTGTCTTTCCCATACGCCGATTCCCACCCTGTCCAGCACGAGGTCCTCGGATGCCATCAATCAGGCCAGGTGTATGCGGATTTGATGGAGAACCCACGTCGGCGCACAACGTGCGCCCATCCTGGAAGTCGCCAGCCGTGCGGAACTCGACCGGAGCAGGCGGCGTGACCACCTCGCGGGCGCGGACCCGTGGGAACCGCGATGTGCTTTCTATGGGCTGCAACAATAACAATATTGAAAACGGGGTACTCGCCGCATATAAGGAAAATAGACTAAAGCTGATTTTTCTTGATTTTCATGGAATCGTGGAATGGAACAACGCCCCATCGTCCAGCCCGGTGCTCATCGGCCAACTGGGCGCGGAAGATGTCCAGCGTGTTCATCCTGTTCCGCCACCGGCCCCATCCACCCGCGGCGTCCGCTCCTCCTGGAGGCGTGCGCCGGGTCGGTTCATGGTGAAGCGCCTTGAAGCTCCTGCTCGTCGAAGACGAAGAGAAGATGGTGGACCTGCTGAAGCAGGGCCTGGAAGAAGAGGGACACGAGGTCCGCGTCTGCAATAGCGGCCGAACCACCCCGAGCCAGGATGAACTCGAGCACTTCGACGTCATCCTCCTGGACTGGTCCCTGCCGGGCCTGGACGGCGTCTCCGTCCTGCGCCAGTGGCGTGAGGCGGGCCTGCAGACGCCGGTGTTGATGTTGACGGCCCGGGGCACGACCGGGGAGAAGGTCATCGGGTTGCGTGCCGGAGCGGACGACTACCTGGTGAAGCCCTTCGACTTCGACGAGCTGCTGGCGCGGCTGGAGGCCCTGCAGCGCCGGGGTGAGCAGCAGGGCGGACCGGTGCGGATGGGCTCGGTGTTGTTGGATCCCCGCCGCAGGGTGCTGCGCCGGGGGCTCCAGGAGGAATCGCTCACCGCGCGTGAGTTCTCCCTGATCTCCTCGCTGGCGCGTCAGCAGGGCACGCCCCAGGTGCGCGCGAGGTTGATGGCGCAGGCCTGGGGCCCGGACTTCGAGGGCAGCGCCAACGTGCTGGAGGTGTACGTGGGCTACCTGCGCACGAAGCTGGAGCGGCTGGGTGCCAAGGATGTCTCCATTCGCGCGGTGCGGGGGGTGGGCTACACCCTGCTCGTCGAGCAGGGACCTCGCGAGCCATGACGCTCGCCAGACGCCTCTGGTTGCTCGGTGTCCTGGTGCCGTCCCTGGCCTCGCTGGGAGCGCTCGTCGTCGCCGGGCAGCTCTTCCGGTATGACCTGGAGACCGCGCTGGACCATGCCCTGCTGACCCAGGCCGCGGTGGAGAGCCTCAGCGTCGACCTCTTCGAGGGCTCCGAGAAGAGGTTGCGCCTGAACATGTCCATGTACCCGCTCCTCGAGCAGGTGCGGCCCTTCGCCCCACGGGGTGAACTCTTCGGCCAGGACGGACGGCTGCTGATGCGGTATCCACCCTCGCCGGATGATGAGGAGTCCGACACGGCTTCGCTGATGCCGGGAGAGCCGGAGCTTCAGCCCCATCTGTCGACCCGCCCCCTGCCGGATGGAACGCGTGAGCGTGAGGCGGTGGTGAGCGTCCGCTCGCCCCAGGGCGAGCTGTATGCGCTGCGTCTGACCGCGTCGCTGGAGCAGGTGGATGACTCGGTGCGCGGCTACCACCAGAGGGCCTTCTCCATGGCGGCGCTGCTGGCATTGACGTTGCTGGTGCTCCAGACGTTCCTCGCCCGGCGCATGGCGTACCGGTTGAGCGCCATCACCCGCCATCTGAAGCTCCTGCGCGAGGGAGACTTCTCCCAGGCGCCTCCCCTGGATGGGGGCGCGGATGAGATAGGCCAGCTCCGGGAGGTGCTCGCCGAGGTCACGGACAAGTTGCGGGGTGCCCGGGACGCGCAGGATCGGCTCATCGCGGACGCCGCCCACGAGCTGCGCACGCCGCTCTCCCTCATGCGGACCCGGATGGACCTGGCCCTGCGGCGCGAGCGGGGCGCCGAGGAGCTGCGTGCTTCCTTCCGCGAGGCGCGTGGCGAGGTGGAGCGGCTGGCCGTGCTGGCGGGCGAGCTGCTGGAGCTGGCCGCGGTGGGACGGGGGGAGTGGGATCGGAAGAAAGCGGATCTGGTCGAGGTGGTGAGTCAGTCGGTGGAGGCGGCGCGCGCCGAGGCGGAGGTGCGCGGGCTCATCATCCGTCTGGAGGCTCCCGCGCGGGAGGAGCTCTGGTTCGATCCGGGTGGGGTGCGGCGGGCGGTGGACAACCTGCTGACCAATGCCCTCAAGTTCTCTCCGAGCGGAGGGGAGATCCACGTGCGCTTGTGGCGGGAGGGGGAGTGGGTGCGCATCAACGTGGCGGACGAGGGCCCCGGCATTCCGTTCTCGGAGAGGGACTCGGTGTTCGCTCCCTTCCGGAGGTTGTCCGGTGCCAAGCCCGGAGCGGGGATCGGCCTGGCCATCGTCCGCGAGGTGGCGCGGCGGCACGGAGGCCACGCCTGGGTGGAGCCGAGCCGGGCCCGGGGAGCGGAGCTGGTGTTGGAGCTGCCCACGCGATCCCAGTTCGCTTGAGCTACGGGGAGAGGGGAATCCAGGCGGAGGCCGCCTCCAGCCGGCCACTCACCGCGTCCAGGCGGACGAGCTGGGCTCCCTGCACGCCCACGCGGCGGTTCACCCCGAACGTCACCGGGGGCGTCACCCCGGTATCGAAGTCCCGCAGCTCCTCCAGCCGGAGCATCAGGTCCGCGCGCGTCACGTCCGCGCCCGAGCGTCGCAAGGCCTCCACCAGCACACGTGACGCCGCATACGCGCCGAGCTGGAAGGCCACGTGGCGCGGGCGCAGTTGGTGGCGCTCGAGGAAGGCGGCGAAGGTGCGCAGGTGCTCCTCGCGCGCGGCCACTCCCGGTGGGTAGACGAAGAAGACGGGGAGCGGGCCGCCCGTCACCGCGGAGGGCTCGGCCAGGCGGGCCGGGGCGTACACGCGCGTCTCCAGCTTCCAGGACTCCAACGTCTCCAGCAGCGCCTTCAGCCCCGCGGGAGGGCCGGCGTAGAGGATGGCTGGAGGCGGCGTCTGGCGCAGGCGCTCGAGCGCTCCGGGCTCGGCGGTTCCGTCCCTGAAGGGGACCTCCACGGGGGCGGGCAGCTCGCGCCGCAGGGCCTCCTCGCGCGCCGCGCGGGCCCAGGCGAGTCCCGCCGCGTCTTCCGTCCGCACCACCGCCAGGGCGTGGTGGCGCAGCAGGTGCTCGTCCTCTCGAGCCAGGTGCTGCACCACCAGGCGGGCCTGGATGGGTTCCTCGGGGTAGAGGAAGAAGATGGGGCTGTCGCTGCCCGCGGCCTGCTCGCCAATCGCGATGGGCAGCACGAGCGGCGTCCCCTCGCGCCGCAGCAAGGCATCCGAGGTGGGCGAGCCCTCGCGTGGATTGCCCACCAGGGCGAGCACTCCCCGCTCCAGCAACCGCGTGGTGGCGTCTGGTGCTCCCGAATCGGGTGCCGGCCCATGGAGCGCCGAGTCGTCCTCCACCACCAGCTCCAAGCGCCGCCGGAAGATGCCTCCCTGCGCGTTCACCTCCTCGAAGGCGGCCCGCAGCACCTGGGCCACGTCCTGTCCGGCCTCGCCCAACCGCCCCTCGAGGGGCAGCGCCGCGCCCACCGTGAGGGTGGTGGGGGTGATGCCGGGGTCGGGTGTCTCGCCCAGCTTCTCCAGGTAGGCGAGCAACTCCTCGCGCTCGGCCTGCCCGAGCACGTAGCGCGGCATCGTCGTCCCCAGGGGACGGCCGCTGGCGGAGAGGCCCTCGGTGATGGCGCGCAGCAGGGTGTCGCGTCCATACGCGGGGCGCGAGCGATCCTCCACGTCCACGGAGGCGCGCGAGCGCGGGTGCCGCAGGGCCTCGGGGCGGATGTCCGGCACGTCCACGCCGCCTTCCTGGCTGCCGCGTCCGGAGGGCGTGTGACAGCGCGCGCACGCGGCCACGGAGCCGCTCAGCTCTATCCGCTCGGGCCCGAGCAGGCCCACGAGCGGGGTGTCCCGGGTGCTCATGCCGCGCTGGAAGAGGCTCCTTCCCCTCCTGGCCGCCTCCGCATCCCAGGGAGCGGGGGGCGCCTCCTTGCGGCAGGCGGCTCCCAGCAGCACCGACAATCCCACGAGCACCACGTGGAGTGTCCGGCCTCGCGGGCCCCTAGCGGGGATCATCCAGGTGCTCCACGGTGTACACGAGCTGGTCGACGTCCGACATGGCGGCGGCCTTCACCCACATGCCCGTGGTGGCGTCACCGATGAGCAGGGTGGAGCTGTGGGTGCCAGGCTCGTTCGTGTAGCCACCGAGCTTCTTGAGCACGAGGGAGATGTTCTCGGGGGCGCCGGTGAGGAAGTACCAGCCGGGCCCCACGTCGAACTTCTTCGCGAAGCGCGCCAGCGTCTCCGGGGTGTCGTTGGCGGGGTCCACGGAGAGGGTGAGCATGGTGATGTCCTTGCCCACGCGGCCGCCGAGCTTCTTCTGGACCTCGGCGAGGTGCCTCGTCATGGGGGAGCAGATGCCCTGGCACGAGGTGAAGGCGAAGTTGATGAGCACCTTCCGGCCGCGGATGAGATCCTCGTAGAAGCGGTGCGTCCTGCCGTGCTGGTCCACCAGCTCGGTGTTGGTGAAGTAGCGAGCGGAGGCGGCGTCCTGGGCTCCGGGGGAGGAGGGGGCGAGCTCCGGAGGGGGCGCGGAGGCGGCGCGGACCTCGCGAATGCCCTCGAGGATGGCGGTGGCCGAGCCGAGGCCTTCCACGCGCAGCCACTTGTCCGCCGTGGCGTTGCCCACGAGCACGAAGGGCCGGTGGGCCTCCTTGTCCGAGGTGTAGCCGCCCAGCGCCACCAGGGCCTCCTTCACCCGGGCCGGCTCGCCGGTGAGGAAGGACCAGCGGGGCCCGGGGGCGAAGGGCGCGGCGAACTGGGCCAGGCGCTCGGGCGTGTCGTTGGCCACGTCCAGGGTGATGGAGATGAAGCGCACGGGACTGTCGGGCCCCAGCTCCTTGCTCACGCGCGACAGGGTGGCCGTCATCGGCGAGCAGATGGTCTTGCAGCGGGTGAAGATGAAGTTGATGGCCACGGTCTGGCCACGCACGAGGTCGGACCACAGCCGCACCTGCTGGCCGTGCTGATCCACCAGGGGGACGTCGGGCACCTGGAGGTGGAGGAAGCGCGCGTCTGGAGTGGGGACTCGTGCCGTGTCCTGCGCGAGAGCCGGAGCGGAGAGCAGCAGCAGCAGGGCCAGGGCCTGGAGGGGGGCGTTCTTCATTGGGGGGCCTCGGGGGAGGGACGTGCGGCCAGCGTGGGCTGGACGCTCAAGGTGAAGTGGGGGAGTACGCCGAACGGGGCACCCCGGCCTTCCACGCCCACGAGGAGCTGGTACTGGCCGGGTTCGGAGGGGGTGACTTCGACCTCGAACAGCCCCTCCTCCACGCGCCGGGGGGCGGGCCGCTGCAACCAGCGCCCCGAGGGCGGGCGGAACATCAGCACCCGCACCTCCTCGGCGCGTACCGGGCGGGGGTCCTTCGCGTCCGGGAGGGGGCTCAGCCGGAAGCGCAGCGGGGTGGACACGCCAGGGGAGAGGGGCGTGGAGGGATTGAATTCGGGGGTGAGCGCGAGGGGCAGCTTCCCCACGGCGGAGACGTCCTCGGGGATGCCCTGGACGTCCCACTCCAGACACACCACGGTCCGTGGGTTGTCCAGGAGGAAGTACACGTCATGCGGGCCGTTCTCCCGCACCACGGCCTCGGCGGTGAAGACGCCGGGCTCCACCTCGTGCAGCGAGCGATCCAACACCAGGACGGCCTTGGGCTCGCGGCCATAGTTCAGCAGGCTGCCTCGCGGCGCCATCATGCCCTCGCTGTAGAGGAAGAGGGCGCGGTCCGCGGTGCCCGCGATGATGGCGCTGTTGCCCTCGGGCATCACGGCGAAGGGCGGGGCGCGGCCCAGCCCCCTGGACTCCGAGGGCTTCTTCTGACCCATGGCCACCTGGGCGATGGAGGGCTTGCCCTCCCTGGCCAGCGAGGCCAGCTCGATGAGCGACACGCGCGCGTCCTCGGTGTTGCGCACGTAGGCGTAGGCGCTGGTGAAGAGCAGCTGATCCGGCTGGGAGAAGCCGGTGAGGGTGTGGGCGAGCTGGCTGGAGGCCGCGTCGAGGACATCCACGCGGTCGCCGTGCGGGTAGAGGACGAAGGCCCAGCGGCCGGAGTTGTCGAAGCGCAGCATGCCGGGCGAGGGCGCCAGGGGAATGTGGCGCGCCACCTCGCGGCGGGTGGTGTCCACCACCAGCGCCTCGTGGGTGCGCTCCTGCACGGCGTAGAGGGCCTTGGCCACCTCGCTGTAGGCGAGGCTGCCCACGCCGCGGCCCACCTCCACGCGTCCGGTCTCCTCGAGCGAGGACACATCCACCGCCACCAGGGCTTCGCCCTCGGAGCTGGAGACCCACGCGGTCCGGCCTCCGTCACTGAAGGCGAAGGCGTGTCCGCCACCGCCCACCTCGAGCGTGCGCAGCACCTGGTAGGAAGCCGTGTCGATGACGGACACGGTGCCGTCCGCCTCGTTGGCCACCCAGACGGTGCGCCCGTCCGGGCTGACGGCCAGCCGGCCCGGGTTCTTTCCCACGTGTACGTTGCGCACCACCACGAAGCGGCGCAGGTCCACCACGGACACCGTCCCGTGCACGGGGATGGAGAGGAAGAGCGCCCTCATGTCCGGTGGCAGCGCCCAGTCCGCGGGCTCGCCTCCCAGCGACACCAGGTTCTGTAGCTTGGTGCGGTCCAGGGAGATCTGCGGATCGATCACCGACAGCGTCTGGTCATGGTTGAGGGTGAGGAAGAGATAGGAGTTGAGATTGGCGTCGGCCCGAGCGGCCAGGAAGCCTCCCAGGTAGGTCTGGATGCGCTCCTTGCAGGTCGCCTCGTCGGGCGCGGCCTGTCCGTGTGCGCGCCGGTTGAGCCACCCGAGGGGGCGGACTCCGCGCAGGGGCTCGCCGGTGCGGGGATTCGTGAGCGCGAAGCGCGCGGTGCCCTCCAGGGGCGTGCCGCGTTCGGCGCCGGGGATTCGGGGATGCAGCCGCAGATCGAAGCTCACGGCCACGTCCGGATGCGTCACCGTCACGGGGGGCTGCGCGGGCAGGGCCACGGGTTCGGGACGGGGCACGGGGGGCGGTTCGCCGCGGTGTGACAACCGCCATCCCACGAGGGTCACGAGCGCCGCGAGCACGACGCCCATGGTGAGGAGGATGTGCTTTCGCATGGAGGGAATTGATTCCGG
The DNA here is from genome assembly GCF_002305875.1 of Cystobacter fuscus. Classification (NCBI taxonomy): domain Bacteria; kingdom Pseudomonadati; phylum Myxococcota; class Myxococcia; order Myxococcales; family Archangiaceae; genus Cystobacter; species Cystobacter fuscus. The sequence continues at coordinate 1,474,708 of NZ_CP022098.1, forward strand.
GGGAGGGGAGTGCGGCACGGGGCGTATGAGGGCCCCGTGCCGCTCTGGAGAGACGAGAGAGGACTACTGCACGCGGAGCACGCCCCAGAGTCCGCCACCGCTCCACTCGAAGCTGGTCACGTCGCGGTAGAGGTAATCACCCGGGGCCTGGGAGATGCCGCCCGCGCCATACAGGGGGTTGATGTTCCAGGACTCCATGACGGACATGCCGCTCTGGCTGGAGATGATGTTCGAGGTGGCATTGGGGCCCATGCGCAGGGACGAGGCTCCCTGGGCCCAGGGGTTGCCCTGCCACTCGGCGCCGTGGAGCGCGAAGGCGTGCTGGCGCGCGTGTCCCGAGGGATGCGCCACGCGGATGCGCAGCGGCTCGCCCGCGTTCGCGGTGAACAGGGGCGTGGCCGGATCTCCGTGGACCGAGGAGCTGAGGAGGTCGCCCAACTCCTGATCGTTGAGGTCATTGGGATCCGTCTGGGGCGGCAGGCCCAACCGGGCCCACAGCGGCTCGGTGTGGTAGTTGAAGGCCTTCTGACCGGAGTCCTCGGCGTCGTCGGTGTCCCCGATGTTGCACAGGGCGGTGCCGCTGTTGCGTGGCTTCGTGTCCCAGAACCGCTCCTGGCTCGAGTGCAGGCCCAGGTCATCCTGGAAGACGAGCACGAGCTCGCGGAACGTCTCCGTCCGGACGGCCGCGTCCTCATCGTCGTCCTCATCGTCGTCCTCATCGTCGTCCTCATCGTCGCCGTGGCCTCCGCCAATCGGGTACTTCACGCGGGCCTGGGCGTCGGTGCCCACGTCCGTGGTCCAGATGGCGTTGGGCGGCTCGACGATGAGCGCGCCGATGCCGCCGTGCATGCCGTGGTTCACCACATCCGCCATGTTGCGCAGGTTGACGATGCCGAACTCCACGGGCGTGTAGACGCCGCGCCGCGTGGCCGACCCGTGGCTGTAGCTGCGGTAGTCGCCCATGTACCAGCGGTAGGTGCGCTGGCCGCCGGGGGGCACCGTCTGGAGGGCATTGAGGCCCACGTTGGCGCCGTCGTCCGTGTTCACGTCGTAGTTGACGAGCTGCGGATGCAGCGAGACGTGATTGGAGGGCGTCACCTGGTTGACGTTGAAGCCCGGGGTGATGGGCGGCTGGTAGGCCCACTGCGGCGTCTTGCTGAGCTGGGCGGGGAGCCGGTTGGTGAGCACCACCTGGAGGCACTCGCCGGCTCGGGCGCGCAGGATGAGCGGCTCGGGCTGGCGTGTCCCATCCTGGAGGCTCGTCAGGTACTCGTCCCGGGCGAACAGGATGGCGTCGGGGTCATAGAGGCCGTACTTGCTGTTGTAGACGAGCGCGCCTCCCGGCAACCAGTGGGCCGCGTCGATCGCGGACACCCGGTAGAGGCGCACCGCGCTGCCCCGGGGGCACGCGTCCACGGCGGCGGCCTTCTGGCCGAACTTCCCCTGTGCTTCCGCCGCCTGCACGAGACCGGAGTCGAGCTGACGCATCTTCTCGGGGTACGTCATGGCGTACTCCAGCTTGCGCTCCTTGACCTGCCGGCCCGACTCGTCCACCTCGTAGGAGCGCTGGAGCGTCTCCTCGGTCTCCGGATTCATCCTGCCGAGCACCGACTCCGTGGGCAGCTCCAGCAGCGGCGCTGGTGCCCAGGTGCTTGCCTGCGTCCTGAAGGACAGGGCGGAGGAATCCATCGTGGTGAGCTCCGCGGCCTGGAGCGCCAGGTGGCCCAGGGTCTTCTCGCCCGTCTGCTTCTTCTTGTACGTGCGCATCAGGCCCCACGCGCCGTTCCACAGGTCGTCGGTGGCGGCGCCCTGGTACATGTAGTCGGCGGTGTCGTAGGTGCCGCCTAGGGTGGGCAGGCCGTTGGTCAGGTTGAACTCGAAGTGCTCGGAGATGCCCACGGCCTGCGCGTTGCGGTAGCCACTGTTCGGGTCCGCGCCCTCACGCAGCCACTTGGTGCCGTGGACGGTGAAGGAGTGCTGTTCCTCCTGGGAGCCCTGGATGAGGCGGATCTTCACCTTGTCGCCCTCGTAGCCGCGCAGCAGCGGGGTGTACGGGTCGCCATGCAGGTCCGAGCGGAAGACGTTGGCCATGTCTCCCCGCTCGTCCGTGCGCTGCGTGCGCTGGGCGCAGCTCGCGGTCCGCTGGCCGATGCGCAGGGGGATGGGCTCGTTGCGGTAGTTGATGGTCATGGTGCCGGGGTCCGTGACGCTGATGGCCTCGGGCATGGGGGTCGTCTGGAAGGCCACCGTCGACGGGAGCTCCCCCTCGATGTGGTTGGGCGGGTTCACCGGCTGGCCACACTCGTCATAGGCCGGGACGAAGTCGGCCAGGGCGAGCGCGAACTCGCGGAAGCTGTTGGCGGGATCCGCCGTGAGCACGTCCGCCTTCCAGCTCGTGGGGCCGCCATCGCTCGAGCGCGTGCCGTAGAAGACGCCCGTCTCCGGGTTCCTCCACTTCGAGCCCTTGGGCTCCACGATGAGGGCGCCGTAGAAGCCGTGGTGCTGATGGCTGGAGGGCCCGAAGTGGTCGTGCGTGAAGACCGTCTCGATGGGCCGCTCCCGGCCCTTGGCGTCGGCGAGCGGATCCGCCCACCAGCGCTGGGTGCTGGTCTGCGCGCCCATCACTCCCAGGCGCGGGTGCATCCGGGCCGCCAGTTGGAGCCGCGGCCCCGTGGTCTCCACCGTGCCATCCGCCGCGAAGGCACCGCCCGCGGTGTTGATCTTCTCGATGCGATGCAGCACCTCCTGGAAGGAGAACGTCCCGTCCTCGTAGTTCCACCCGTTGCCCGCGCCGTCCGCGGACATCACGTCGAACTTCACCAGGTGGATGTGCTGCCCGACGGTGTCCGTGGGGGTGTAGACCTGGAAGTCGTCCGCCTCGAGCTCCTTGGGCATGAGGTTGGTGGGGTAGAAGTTGATGCACTCCCCGGACTCGGCCCGGAAGAAGAAGGGCTCCGGAGGCCGCAGCCCCTTCTGGGTGTCCGCCACGTCGCCATCGAGCACGATGAGGCGCGCCTGCCGATCGTGCCAGCCCTCCCGGTTGATGTTCTGCATGTCGATCTGCACGTAGCTGGCGCGGTAGTCGCGGCGCGGCGCGGAGGCGGGGCAGGGGTCCGCGAAGGGCGCGCCCGCCACGGGCTTGCGGCCGTTGACGTAGAAGAAGCCCCGGGCGCCGGTCGCCGTGTAGGCCGGATAGGCCGCGACGATGTCGCTCGTGTAGTAGGGCCTCGGCACGTAGCTGGCGCCGGGGAACCCACCGCCGTGGAAGGACATGGCCTTCTTCTCCAGGGTGGTGCCGTCCTGGGGCAGCAGCTTCACGTCCAGCGCCTGGTGGTCCACGTAGAAGCGCTTGCCGGGCTGGCCATAGGTGGAGGTCCCGACGGCGGCGGTGACGATGTGGCGCGGCAGTCCGCCGTCCTGCTCCAGATCCAACGGGGGCTGGGGCGGGCGGTGGCCGGCCTTGCCCGCGACGTAGAAGGGGTAGCCCGGGAAGGCGGGCCGGTGCACCTGCTTGCCGCTCGCGTCGGTGACGACCGAGTCCGCGTAGGTGGGCATGGGCGGCATGGCCCGTGAGGGAATGGGGATGACGGCGGGGTTGGGCGTGCCACCGGAGATCTCCCCGTCCGGCAGGCGGCGGTCCTGCGTGCCGGCCTCGAAGACGTCATGCACGCGCCAGAGCGCCCACATGCCCTGGGCGAAGTGCGGATAGAGGTGGCAGTGGTGGATGGAGTCGCCCGGGGTGAGGTTGCGGTTGCCGGAGCCGCCGTAGTTGATGTCGTAGGTGAAGGTCGCGCCCGGTCCGATCGTCTGCGAGTCCAGGTAGTTGGAGTTGTCCTCGCCCGGGCTGTACTTCCACTGGTGGGCATGGAGGTGGAAGACGTGCGTCTCGGCCGGGCCCGCGTGGATGTTGCGGATGCGGACCGGGTCGCCCAGGTAGCTGTGGTGCACGTTGGAGGGATCGTCCGCGTAGAGCGCGCGCACGGCGTTGCCCTGCCAGTCCTTCTCCACGTTGAGGGCGGGGTCTCCATTGGCCCAGGACTCGAGGAAGAACTCCTCGAAGGCGCAGTCCGCGCAGTCCTTGGTGGGGCCCACCTTCGCCCGGTTGGCCATCAGCTCCGCGCCCAGGCCGGCCACGCCGTAGTTGATGCCGAAGCCGTCGCGCACGCCGTGCAGGGTGGGGTTCCACTCCAGCTCGTCGAAGGCCTGAACCGCCTTGATCTCGTCGTGGTAGATGGCGGTGATTTCCCGGAAGTGCCCCTGGTCCTTCGAGGAGAAGGTGCCCACGCTGGTGTGGGCGTAGTCGGTGATGATGGCCTCCAGGTCGCCGTGCCAGATCTCGTTCGTCTTCGTGTCGAGGATGTTCAAGAGGGGCCGGTCATTGGCGTCCCTCGCCTCGTAGTTGATGAGCGGGGTGCCATCCGGGTTGGACAGGCGGTTGCCCTGGGCGTCCTTGCGCGTGGCCGCCTGGAGCACCTCGGCGGACACCTTGGAGCGGTACCACTTCGAGCCCGCGGGCTCCACGTTGACGGCACCGAAGAGGCCCTGGGCGGTGGAGCCGCCGTCGCCCTCGCCGCCAAAGGTGGCGCCCATGCTGTGCATGAAGAAGACGCCCTCGTGGTCCGCGTAGAGCGTGTACGTGGTGCTGTCACCGGGCGCGACGAGGGTGCTGGCGTTCTTGCCCACGTTCGCTCCGTCGTCCTTGATGCTCAGGTACTGGAGGCCCTGCACGTGCACCGAGGCCCGGCGGGTGAAGGGGGAGTCTTCCTTGTTGGCGGTCTCGATGTCGTCCGGCTCTTCTCCCTCACCGGGCTCCTCGCCCTCACCCGGTTCCTCGCCCTCTCCAGGCTCCTCCACCTCACCCGGTTCCTCGCCCTCACCGGGCTCCTCCACCTCCGGCGCGGCGCCGAACCACTTCCCGCCCACCGCATGCCCTGTCACCAGCGAGGCCAGCGGATCCCACGACTCCGTGGGCAACCACGTGGGCAGCATCTTGCGCACCATCCCGAATCCCGCGGTGGGCTGTACCACCTGGCTGGGAGTGGGCTGGGACTGTGAGGGATTGGGGATCTCCGCGCGCGTGGGCGCGAGCCAGTTGGTGAACTGGATGCGCAGACAGTCCCCGACGTTGGCGCGCAGGGTCAGTGGCCGCGGGCGCTTGTCCAAGCGCAGCCGTGCGTTGCCGGGCCCGATGGGCTTGGACGCGTCGATGGCCTCCACGTCCCGCTTCAGGGCGTACATCATCCCCGAGGGGTTGTACGCGCCGAACCGGTTGTAGGTGTAGACCTGATCCAACGCCACCACGTTCGCGGTGAGGGTGCGCGCACACGACACCCGCGTGCCAGCCGTGGGCGCTGGCCCCACCAGGGGCATGTCTTGCGAGGCCATGGGCTGGACTCCGGAGGAGACCGCCTCCTCCTGCCCGGTGTCGGTGGTGTCGCCCTGGCAGGCCAACCCCACCGCGAATAGCGTGGCCAGAAGCGCCCGGCGTGACACCGGATGCCAACCGGGCCGCCAGGCCCTATCGAGTCTTTGTCGTGCCGACATTTGTTCCGTCCTGAATGAGCCGTGTACCCGCCATTCCTGAGAGCTTTCTCAAGCTGAGAGTCTTCTTGGGAATGTGTCTCTTCGGAGAAAACCCTTGCAGGCCATAGCAAGTGCTTTCCTGGCGACAGTGAGTGACGGTGAACCATTAATGAGATGAAGTCAGCGAAGTAAAGCCTGTCCGTAACCACGCGAACTCACTGGCAGTGGAACCGGGCGCGCGGGCTTGTCTGAGAGTTCTCTGAGGAATGGCCCGCCTGGAATCACGCGAGCCTTCGGCTCCAGCGTTACCAGTGGGGACTCCAACGGGGACGGGGGCTGGCGCGGGCTCGAGGCGATTCGTCACGACGAGGTGAACTCCCGCCCCAGCTCCATCCAGCAAACGCACTCGCCGGCTGAGAATCCTTTCAGGATTCCCGCCGGCGTCTGGCTTAAAAACCTCTCAGGAATCCCCCTCGGGCGGGGTGCTCTTCCGGGCGAGCACGGCCCGAGGGGAATTTTGAAGAAAGCCGCTAGTCCTCGCCGTCGCCGTCGCTCTCGTAGACGGGATCCGGCACGTCATACCTGCCATGGACCTGGTTCTGCGCCTGGCAGTTCTTGGTGCACGGGGTGGCGGCGGGGGAGTTCTCCACCGCGTCCTCACCCAGCACGCCGCCCATGCGGCCACCGGACGTGACACGCCAGACCGTCTCGTGCTCATCCTGGACGAGCTTCGCGGCGACCTGGGGGCTGTCCTTGCCCCGGATCAGATCCAGGTTGCCGAAGTTGATCTTCCCGGTGTAGGGATTGGTGAAATAAAACACGTTCGGACCCAGCGTATGGACGAAGTCGATCGTTCCCGTCTCGGTGGCCCACTCCGGCTCCAGCTGGAAGATGCCACCCTGGGCACAGTCATTGGCCTGGATCTTCATCTTGAGGCTCTGGCCCTCGCGGATCAGCCGCACGCCGCCGTCCTTGTTCTCCACCCGCATGGAGCTGCCATCGAGCGTCGTCGTCCCGAGGATCGGCTCCTTGCGCGTGAAGAGCATCGTGGTCACCCCACCCGTGATGTCCAGGGGGTTGCTCGTGGCCTTGAGCGTGTAGTTGTAGACAGCGAACGTCGAGACATCGACGTCGAAGTCGACGTACTTACCGCGGACCTTCAAAATGCCATGTGAGGGCAGGCTCTGGCTGGGAACCTCGATCCTGTCCCCTCCTCCCTTGGCCTTGATGACGAGGGGTGTGCCATTGGGCAGCGTCAGGGCGAAGCCGCCTCCCGAGCAGGCGGTTGAGTTGGCGGCGTGCGCGGTGGGAACTCCGAACAGTGCACAGACTCCAAGCGAGAGCAGCGCGCCCAGGGCACGCAGTCGAGTCGAGAGATGCATGGTGTTTTTTCCGGGGGATTGTTGTGAGTGGTGCTGAAACGAATACCGCGATGGCTGGATCCAGCCGTGGTCAGACTAACGCCTGTTTCCGGCGCATACAAATACAATCGAAGACAAAAGCAATGGATGAGCTGGTGGGGTGCTGGCTCCGGCGGAGTTCATTTCCGTCAGGGAATGGACCTGGAGTGCGCGGACGAGCACCGGTGTGGGTGCTTCGTCGGCATGCTTTGGCCAGCTTGGTGCGTATGAAAGATGCTTACCACTCAGCAACCAAGAAGTAGGGGGACTCATTCGGTTTCTGCCAAGGGGGGCTCGGAACGAGTCCTCTGACACCTTCCCGGAGCGATATGTCAGAAGGACGGACGAGGAGAAGAGGGGTCCATTCCGTCCCCCGAGGAACACATGCGCTACTTCGAGGACTTCCAGGTCGGTCAGATACACGAACTCGGTACGTACGAGGTGACGCGCGAGGAGATCCTCACGTTCGCCCGTCAGTACGACCCGCAACCCTTCCACCTGGACGAGGAGGCGGGCCAACGCTCCATCTACGGGAGCATCATCGCGAGCGGTTGGCAGACCGCGGCCATCTGCCACCGGTTGCTGGTGCGCGCCGTGTTGGAGGACTCCGCCAGCATGGGCTCGCCGGGCCTGGACGAGCTGCGCTGGCTGCGGCCGGTGCGGCCCGGGGACACGCTCTCCGCGCGCATCGAGGTGCTCGAGGTCACGCCCTCGCGCAGCAAGCCGGATCGCGGCAGCGTCAAGACGCGCATGGAGGTGCGCAACCAGCAGGGCGAGGTGGTAATGACGGAGCTCGCCAGCGTGCTCTTCCGCCGCCAACCCGCGACGACGTGAGTCGGTTCGGGGCGGAGTGGGAGGCGCGGGGGTACACATGTTGGAATGGGGAGAATGGAAATGATTGATTACACGAGACTGGGCAAGACGGGGGCGGAGGTGAGCCGGGTGTGTCTCGGGGCCATGACGATGGGAACCCTCATGGACAGGGACGAATCATTCCGCACGCTGGACTTCTTCGCCGAGCAGAACGGAAACTTCATCGATACGGCGAACTGCTATTCCTGGTGGGTGGGGAAGGGAGAGAACGTCGGGGATGAGAGCGAGGTCATGCTCGGGGAGTGGATGCAGGCGCGGAGGAACCGGGAGCGGGTATTCCTCGCGACCAAGTGCGGCGCCCGCATTCCCGACTCGCGGGCCATCCGCGACGCGGATGGAACCCCGCGCTGGGCCGAGGTCCCATCGAACTACGAGGGCGCCTCGCGCCGGGTCATCCTCGGGGCGGTCCGCGACAGTCTCCGCCGGCTGCGCACCGATTATATCGACCTCTATTATGTCCATGTCGATGACCGCAAGACGCCACTCGAGGAAACCCTCGGCACGATGAATGAGCTCGTTGCCTCCGGCGTGGTTCGCCATCTTGGATACAGCAACGTCCGTACCTGGCGGCTCGAGCGGATACGCGCGATCTGCGAGCGCAACGGCTGGGCGCAACCGGTCGCGGTCCAGCAGGAGTATAGTTTCCTGCGGCCCGCCGCCGGCGCCAATCTGGGCATCGCGGTTCATGCGGATGACGAGTTCTTCGACTACCTCGCGGAGGACCCCTCGATGACCCTGCTCGCGTACTCACCCTTGTTGAAGGGTATCTACGCGAGCAGGGAAAAGCGGCTCGCGTACTACAACTGGCCCCTCTACGACACGCCGGATTCAGCCGCGCGCCTCGAACGGCTCGAGGTGGTTGGAAAGCGGTTGGGCATCGACGGCAATACCCTGGTGCTTGCTTGGATGCTGCACCGGAAGCCGGCGATCATTCCGGTCGTGGGTGGCAGCCGGTTCAACCATTTCCGGGAGAATCTCGCCGCGCTTGACGTTCGGCTCGATCGGGAAACGATTGATTACCTGGAGGGTGGAAGCGCGGGGGCATGAAGCCAGGCCGCGTCTCACGGTGCCTGGCGCGCGGTGCCCGCCGCATAGCGCTTGCGTGACCTACGCCGAGTACCCCGACGACGAGCGTGAGGCGGTGGTCGCCGCCCATCCCCGGACCGAGCACTTCAAGGAAGACATCATCCAGGCGTTCTACGATGGCATCAAGCACAAGCCGCGGACCACCTTCGGCAACGTCAAGGCGGACGTGATCGCGGACAAGGAGCCGCTGTTCATCCGCGGCAACTTCTGCCGTGTCATTCGGGAATCGGCCTGGCGAGGGTAGCCCCCCGGGTTCTTGGAACCCGGGGCCCTTTGTCTTGGTGCGGCTGCGGCCTGGCTCAGCGGGGCTTGAAGCTCTTCGCCGCGTAATTGAAGGAATGGAAGCTGAACCCGAACGCGATGCCGGTGCAGTCGGGTCCGGTGTAGGCGAGGATGCGGTCACCGCTGATCATGTTCAGGCCGGCCCAGGCGTCGAATGGCAGGTTGGTGCACTCGGACGACACGGTCTGGTAGTTGATGTACGGGCTGTCGAAGGTCTTCCCGGCCCAGAAGGTGAGACCCGAGCTGGGGATCTCGAACTGCTCGGAGGTGGGCTGGTCGACGCTGACGTCGGCGACGAGCGCGGAGGAAGAGAGGAGGCCGACGGCCAGGGTCTTGAACATGGGATGTATTCCTTTCGTTGGAGTGGCTTCATTGCCGCTCGAGCAAGGCGACCGGGATGGATACCGGTAGCGCCCATCTTCCTCTGATTACCGTTTTCGGCACGGAAAGCAAGCTTTTGGACGATGGGCTGGAGCACACGAGCAAGAGGTGCTCGGCTGCCATTGAGTCAGGCCAGATGCATGCAGGAATGAATAGCGAATATGCAAAGCTGACTATGGTTGAGCGCGCCGCGCGGGTGGATACTCGATGGGGGGACGGCGCCGCCTCCCTCTCATTCATTCGCGTTCGAGGACGGTCCCCGAACCGCGCGGAACTCAGCGCCGCTTCCGGAGGCCGTAGTCCGACAGCCCCTGCTCGAAACGCTCGAAGGCGCGATGGATACCGGCGATGGTCTCTTGAAACGATAATCTGGTTTTTCTCAGTGGCTGTTCGTGCCATGATTCGCACCTTTTCCGTGTGGCTTTCGGAGACCCCACATCGCAACCGAGTTGCAGAGGAAGAGAGATGCGTCGGTTTCACCATTCCGCGTCGCGTTTGTGTCTGTTCCTGTCGCTAGGCATCATCATGGGCTGCACCCAGGGCACGCCCGCTGTCCATGAATCCAGGTCCACCGCGAGTGGCCTCGCGAGCGAAATCAGTATTTTCGGCACGAGCGTGTCGCCCTCCTCGCTCGAGGATTCGGACACGGCTTCCGTCGAGCTGGGCGTGAAGTTCCGCTCCAGCGTCCCCGGCGCCGTCACCGGCATCCGCTTCTACAAGGGCAGTGCGGCCAACGCGGGCACGCATGTCGGGAGCCTCTGGAACCGCGCCGGGCAGCGGCTCGCCTCCGCGACGTTCACCAACGAGACCGCGACCGGGTGGCAGACGGTGCGCTTCGCCTCGCCCGTGAGCATCACGGCCAATACCACCTATGTCGCCTCCTACCTCGCACCGCGCGGCCGTTACTCCGCGACGGTCGGCTACTTCGCCGGGCAGGACGCGACGAATGGCCCCCTCACCGCGCTGGCGTCCGGGGTGGATGGCCAGAACGGCGTCTATGTCTATGGAAGCGGCGGCTTCCCCACGCAGAGCTATCAGAACACCCATTACTTCGTGGACGTGCTCTTCCTCCCCACCCCCGACACGAGCGCTCCCTCCGCTCCGGGTTCGCTCGTCGCCACCGCCTCCGCTCCGGGGAGCATCCAGCTCACCTGGGACGCGGCCACGGACGATGTCGGGGTGACGGCCTATCTCATCTTCCGTGATGGCGATGAGGTCGCCTCGGTGTCTGGGACGACGCGCGGCTACAGGGACCTGGGCCTCGCGGCTTCCACGCTCTACCACTACACGGTGAAGGCCCGGGACTTCGCTGGCAATGTCGGCGCTGCCTCCAACACGGCCTCGGCCACCACGTCCGACCAACAGCCACCTGACGGGTTGAACCTGCCCCGTGTTCCCTGGGAGGGCGGGCCTGCCTTCTACGCACGCTTCCCGGCCATGGCGGGCACGCCCTGGCTGTCAGAGGACTTCTTCCCCATCGGCTACTGGGGAGCGTACACGGACGAAGAGCGGCGCATCGCCACCGACAAGGCGCACGGCATCAATACCTTCCTGGAGACCTATGCCGGCAACGGCTCGTCCGCGGGATGGATGCGCCAGCATGGCATCTGGAACCTCGCCGGCTCGGGTCTGGGCGGTGAGGCGGTGGGAACGACCTTCTACGATGAGACGGATATGTGGGCTGGACCCGGATGGGATCCGTGGACCGGCAATGTGGCCACCTATGACGTGTGCATCCCGGACGACCCGCGCCGCTGTGGCTTCACCATCTACAACGCGCTGTATCAGGAGCTGAACAACCCGAATGCCTTCATCTACGCGAACGTGGGCAAGGGCGCGCTGATGTGGTGGTCGGACGAGCAGCGGGAGATTGGCATCAACGGAGCGGATGGCCCGGATCCGAGGGCGAACTGGCGGTTCGGCATGGTCACCGGCGACATCTACTTCTACACGGATGGCAACATTGGCGGTGAGGCGCCCAACTGGTTCGGCATTCCCGCGAACGAGGTGCGCCGGGCCGCCAACTACGGTGAAATCCTGATGACGAACCTGCGGAGCGCGTCGGGCGCCGGCAACAATGGCGAGCCGCGCATCCCGCTGGGCGTCATCGTGGAGCTTGGCGGACAGGCCCAGGGCAGTGTCATCACCGCCGACCAGGTGGAGGGGGCGGTGTGGTCGACGCTCATCCACGAGGCGCGCATGCTCGGGTACTTCTCGCACGTCTTCTCCGACTCCACCGCGAACCCATTCTCCACCGATGTCCTCAACGACTCGCGGGCGGAGTACCAGGCGACGCGCGAGCGCGTGAAGAAGATCAACGCCGAGGTGACCGCGCTGGCCCGGATTCTCAACACCCAGTCCTATGTGTGGCAGTTCAACCCGAGCCTGAGCACGATGCTCAAGTACCGCGATGGCGCGGCCTACGTCTTCGCCATGCAGAAGCGGCAGTTCACCAGCGGGACCTACACCTTCACCCTCCCGGCGGAGCTCCCCGCGAGCGGGACCCTCGAAGTGCTGGGCGAGAACCGCTCCATCTCCTACTCCGGCGGCAGGTTCACCGACTCCTTCTCGGCGGAGTACTCGCACCACTCGTACCGCATCCCGGACTGAGCAGGTGACGCGGGCCCCGCGGCGGAACGGTCTCCGTCGCGGGGCGGCTTTTTCGGGCGCGTGGGCCTGCTTCGCGGGCGACGGCTCACGACGCGAGCGCGGACTCCGGCTCGAAGTCGATGAAGCCGGGGTTGAGGATGCCCTTCGGATCGTAGGTGCGCTTGAGGCGGTTGATGGTGGGCCACGCCTCGCCGAAGTGCATGCGCCAGCGCGCCCGATCGAAGTGGACCCAGGTGCCCAGATGACGTCGGGCGCCGACCTCCATTCCCACGTCGCTCAGCTTGCTCATCACGGACATCATGATGGGGAGTCCTTCTTGCGTGGTCGCCGGGCAGATGCTGAGCATCGCCATGATTTCTTCCCGGGGCATCTGGAGCATCGGCACCTGGGTGACACGCCGGAACGCGGGCCACAGGCGCATGGGTCCGTTGGCGCTTCCGAGCGCCGCCGGGGGGATGCGCCGGATGCACAGCTCCAGGAAGGGCTGGACGCGGGACCAGGGCATGAACGTCACCATCCAGGGATAGGCCTCGCCCGGGAGCGGGGGCTTCTCGGGGTTGCTCGCCTGCGAGACGAAGGCCGCGGTGGGCACGTCCTGCGTGGAGATGTGGCGAGCGAAGCGCAGTCCGGCGAGCAGCCGCTGGCCGTCGCGGTCCTCCGGGGCCTCCCTCTCCAGCGAAGCGGTGATGACACCCGTCCACCGGACGCCCTGTCCGTCGGGCTTCTGCTGGAGGGCGCAGTCGAGGTGGTCGGCCTCGTCCCTCACCACCAGGGTGCGGCTGTCCTCCAGCCAGGCCCCGAGGTCGTCGTACTCGAGAACGTAGGTCCTCACGGTGGAGTGGTAGCGGCGCAGTTGGTAGCGGATCTTCGTCATGAGGCCGAACTGCCCCATGCCGCCACGCACGTGGTCGAACAGCTCCGGCTCCTGCTCGCGGTTGCAGCGCAGGTGCTCGCCCGTGCCGATGACGACCTCCAACTCCACGCAATGGTCGAGCTGCGCTCCGTACCGCACGGACGCCGTACCCCAGCCGCAGGCGGAGAGCGTCCCTCCCACGGACGCGTGCGGGTAGCTCGTGAGCACCGGCGGGGTGAGTCCGTGGGCCGTCGAGGCGGCGACCACCTCCCGCCAGAGCACTCCTGGCTGGGACACGAAGGTCCGCGCGTCCGGGGAGATCTCCTCGAGCCCGCGCAGCGCCCTCATGTCGATCACGATGCCCCCCTCGCACAGGGACTGGCCCCGCATCGAGTGACCCATGGCGCGCGAGGCCACGGGAAGGTCCCGCGCGTGGGCGTAGCGCACGATGCGCGCGACCTCCTCGGCGTCACGGGGCCGCGCGAGGGCCGCTGGCATCCGGCGCACGGTGCGGCCAAAGTCCTGGGAGTAGCGCTCCAGGACCTCCGGCTCCTCCGTGACTTCTCCTTCGAGCAGGCGCTGAAGATCCCTGACCAGGCTGGTGCGCGTCTTCTCCGACATCATGTCTCTCCACGAGCAGGCGTCTGCGTGGCGCTCGGGGGCTCGCGCCACACGGGCGCGCGCCGTCGGCCCAGCTCCTCCAATAGGTGGGCGGCCCGCTCGTGGCCGCCGGCCCGCTGGAAGGTGCTCTGGAGCCGGGCCGCCGCGGTCCGCAGCTCCTCACGCCCGAGCAGCTCCCGCACCATCTCCAGGAGGCGCGCGGGCTCGGCCTCGTTGTCCTCGAGGTGCAGGCCCGCCTGGACGCGCACACAGCGCTGGGTGATATCCGGCTGCTCGGCACCGCCCCCGCCGGGAATCAGCAGCAGCGGCAGCCCGTGGGTGAGCGCGCCCAGCACGGACGTCGTCGTCGCGTTGGAGACGACGGCGCGCGCGTGGGGCAGGATGGCTCCCTGGGACACGTGGGGTCGGACGAAGAAGTTTTCGGGCACCTGCTCCACCTCGCGGTCCATGCGCCCGACGGCGGCCACCACGCGCACGGGCTGCCCCGTGAGTGCCTCCACCAGGCTGCGCCAGAAGGCCCGCTTGTTGAAGGCGCGCCCGGGCTGCACGTAGAGCAGGGGCTCGCCCGACTCCCGCGCCGCCGCCAGCCACGTGTCCAGCTCCGCGTCGGGAGGACCCGGGGGCTCCCAGAGACAATCCCCCACGAAGTGCACCTGGGGCGGCAGTGTCTCCACGTTCCCCTCCAGCTCGGGCACGCTGCGCAGCAGGAACAGATCTCCGACGAGGGGACTCTCGTGGATGTCGTGCGCGCGCCGCTCCATGCCGAGCATCTCGCGCACCAGCGCGTAGGCCAGGTAGAAGCCCCGGTAGCGCCGCACCAGCTTTTCACGCTGCTCGGCCTCCTCGGGAGGAGGTCCGTGGGGCCACAGGTAGCTGGCCATCCCCACGGTGGCCACGGGCAGGGCCTTGCGCTCCGCGACGACGTACGGTCCGAGCGCGAGCTGCTGCGTCACGAGGACGTCCGCGGGGAAGCGCTCCAGGGCCCGCTCGACGTGGCGGACCTGGCGCATCGTGTCCATGGGGTGGCCGGAGATCTCCACGAGGAAGCTGCTGCCATCCGGCTCGCCGCGGGGGATGCGCTGGAAGCCCGCGCGCTCCACCACCCCGGCCAGTTTGAGGTCCGTGACGAAGGCGATCTCATGCCCCCGACGCCGCAGGGCCTCGGCGATCCCCAGGGACGAGAACAGGAAGCCGAAGTTGTCGAGCGAGCAGAAGAGGTACCTCATGGCTCACGGGCTCCGATGGGGCGCGGCGGCTCGAACGCGAGGAGGGATGGGATGCGCGATGGCTCGGCGAGCCGGAGCAGCGCGTAGCCGATGCCAGCCAGTCCCGTCATGAGGCCGGGGGTCTCCACGCCCGTGGGCACGCCACAGAGCAGTCCCACCCGGTCGAAGCTGGCGACGATGGCCCCGGCGAGCCGGTCGCACTCCCGTTCCAGCTCGGAGTCCGCCAACGTCCGCGCGGCGAGCGTCAGCACCTCCAGGTTGCCGAGGTCGCCATGGCACAGCGAGTGGTTGCCGCCGAAGCCCTGGACCCGCGTGGTCTCCAACGCCACCCGGAGCTCTTCGCGCACCTCGGGTGTATCCAGGTAGGGCAGCGAGAGCAGCCGCGCCAACCCGATGCCTGGAGCTCCATGACAGAGCGTGGTCATGAAGCCTCCCTCCGCGGCGACGGCCCGGAGATCCCTCCAGTTGCGTCGCTCGGGGGAGAACTCGGCGCGCTCGTACGCGAGGGCCCGCCGCGCCGCCTCCTGGAAGCGGGGGTCGCCCGTCTCGGTGCCGAGCGCCAGCAGGAACCAGGCGATGCCCGCGGCTCCATGCGAGAAGCCTGTCAGGGGCAGAGGGCCCAGGGGGGTCACCCACCCGAGTCCCTTCTCCGTCTTGTGCGCCGCCGTCAACAGACGCTCCCCACACTGGCGGGCCAGCTCGAGCGCTTGGGGCGAGGGGCGGCAGCGGTGCAGCTCGAGCATGAGCGTGCCGCAGCCCGCGACTCCGGTGAAGACATCGAGGGACTTGTCCTCGGCGATGAGCATCCTCAGCCGCCGGGACAGCAGTGCTTCGGCCTCGTCCCACAGCTCGGGCTGGTTCCAGAGGGCCCCCAGGTGCACCAGGGAGTGGATGACGCCCAGATCTCCCGTGGCCCCCAGGTTGCGCGGGGAGAAGGAGCCACCCCCCGTTCTCCGGCGCACCGTGGACAGGGTCTCGCGCGCCAGCGCCGTGTGCCGTGGCTGGCCCGTGAGGTGCCCCAGATAGGCCAGGAAGAGCATGATGCCGGACAGGCCGCTGTACAGGTCCACGTCCAGCGACGACAGCGTCCAGTAGCGCTCGCCCACCGGGGTGAGGCCGAGCCATGAGGCGTCCGACTGACCCCGGAAGGCCAGTGCGGCGAGCCGGTCTCCGATGGCCTCCGCCTTTTCCAACAGCGGTTCCCGACGGGGGGCCTCGTGCGACACACTGAGCGCGTAGCTCGGCATCCGCCCGCCCCCCGCCATCACCGACAGCGAGGTGAAGGAGGCCCGGATGAACCAGAGCTGCTGAGTCAGCCCCTCCTCCGACAGCCGCTGGATGCGGTCGCGAGAGAGCTCCAGTCCCGTGCGGGGGAAGAACTCCGCCAGCCGCTGGCCCGAGCTGCTCCACACATCGCGCGAGCCCGGCCGGGAGCCGAAGAACGGCACGTCGAGGTGCCAGAGATCCTCGTGCTCGTGGGGAATCAGCGGTCGGGTGTAGGGGATCTGATCGATCGTGCCCCAGAGCCGATCGAGGAACCGCTCCAGGTCCAAGCCGTCGCGCAGGTGGTCCGGGTGGCAGCTCTCCCGCTCCAGCAGGTGGTAGAAGTACGTGGGCCGCAGGATGACGCGCGTCTCGTCCGGGGCGAACCGCTCGAGGGGCCCGTCGGGGGCGAGGAGCGCTTCGCGGTGCGCGAGCAGCAGCCGGTACATCTGGGAGAAGCCCTCCTGGAAGGGCTCGTTGAAGTCCAGGAAGTTGACGTCCTCGCCCTTCAGGGTGGGCCGGTTGGCGCTGGCGGCGACCTCCACCCGCCGACGCGTCATCCGCATCTCGTCCGTGCCGGTCTGTTCCCAGACCTGGGCGGCGCGGGGGGTGAGCTGCCCGGCCGTGGAGCCGAGTGCGCTGAAGTCGATTCCCTCCGAGCCCTCTCCCGACCAGCCGCGCTGGGGCAGCAGTCCCATGCGCATCACCGAGTCATCCTTCGCGCGCTCGGCCAGATCTTCCGCGCCCCGCGTCTCCCCCACGGCGAAGTGCGCATGGAAGAGGGACTCCAGGTCCACCAGGCAGGGGTGCTCCCCCACGGCGATGATGTTCTCGAAGTGGACGTCTGTCGCTTCGAGCGCGTACATCAAGGCCAGCCAGCTCCCCAGCCGCGCGTAGAAGCGCGCCACCTCCTCGCGCGTGGCGCAGGAGCGCTGCGCCACGAACTCCATCCATCCGTACGCCCCCCGGTCGATCGCGCCCACGGGGCGCAGGTGTGGTGCCTCGCTCCTCGCGTTGAGCCACCCGACCAGCTGGTGGAAGTGCACGTCCGCCGCCAGCGAGCGCGGTTTGTAGACGACGCGTGCTCCCGAGGCGAACGTGAGGATGGCCACCGTGCGGCCCCCGCGGTGCGCATCGCCCTTGCCGAGCTCACAGGCGCTCAGCCGATCCAGTGCGAGTGGGAGGCCGAGGCTCGCGCCGAGTTCCCGGTGGTCCGCCGCCAGCCGCTCCAGCATCTCCAGGGAGGAGATGAACCAGTTGTCCGCGCAGATGACGAGCCTGCGAGCCAGGACGGGATATTCGGCGAAGAGGGCGAGTGCCACTTCCCGCTGGCGCAGGCTCTCGGTGAAGCCGCGGAACCGCTCCTCCGCGTTGTCTCCCTGGAGCCGTTCCTCCTCGCGGGCGACGTTCAACTCCAGCGCCAGCGTTCGCGTCAGTTGCGAGAGCAGCCGCTTGCAGAGGAAGGGCATGCACAGGGTCGCCGCGCTCTCTGGCTCGAAAGGGGCGTCCGGGTGCCGTGTCACCACCGCGCCCAGGGCTCGCACCAGGCGGGCCCGGCTCTCGTCGATGAGCGGCTCGGCGAGGACCAGGAAGGTGGGCGTGGCGAGAGGCGATCCGGGAATGGCCCGCGCGGGTGGCTCCGCCGCCACCGGGTGCGTGTAGAGGCGGGCCAGTCGCGTCTGCCATTCGGGAGGGGGGCCGAGCCGCGCCGCCAGCGTCTCCGTGGACTCGCCGAGTAGCTGGAGCAGTTGCTCCTCGGTCGCGCCGTCCAGCGCGAGCCGTTGCGCGAAGAGCTCGTCGCGGTCCAGGGGTGCTCGGGAGCGCCACCGGGCAAGTCGGCGGGTGGCCCGGGCCTTGTCCTTCCCGGCTTCGGCCGTTGTGCCAGGCGGTGGTGGAGGGCCCAGGTGCCGGACACGCTCCGACAAGGTCGTCCCCTTGTGCCAGCCCGGACCTTCCGGGTTCACTCCCTCCACGACCTCAGACGCCTCGGGGCGCATCGTCATCAAGCACGTATCCTTGCTGGGCGTCACTGTAGTGCAGCCAGCGGTGCAGGGTCTCCAGGTAGACCTTGGCCTCCAGCGGCCTGCCAGGTTGGTGGACGACCTTGAGGTGGCTCAGCCGCCGCAAGAAGAGGCTCAGGCCACGTCCGTTCAGCTCGCGCGCGATGCGGCTCAGTTCCTTCGGCCAGGACTCCGGCTGGCTTCGCTGCTGCATGTGGCCCACCCAGGCGAGGATCGCCTCTCGCTTGTCGGGCAATCCCAATCCCCGCTCGACGAGGTGTCCCAGCAGCGTCTCCCAGCGGGGCTGGCTCGAGCCGATGGGTGCTTGGATGGCGAACTCGAAGCCGACCTTCTCGCCCAGGGTCTCGCCCACGTCGATGTCCAGGGAGAGCTGGTCCGCCAGCTCCGGGAGTCGCCCGAGCGCCGCCTCCACCTCACCGGGCTGGCCGGGCCAGCCGATGCGCTCGAGATAAGACAGCCACCGAGGCAGGCTCGCGCCCGACAGGCACAGGCGCAAGGCGGACGTGCCCCGGGGGAACATGACCCCCACCGAGTAGATCCGTGCCTCTGGGGGCAGCGCTTCGTAACAGGCGGCGAGCCGTCGCCGGGTGCTGGCGGGGAGCCTGTCGCCGAGCAGCAGGTCCAGGCCCCGCTCGGCGAATTCCCGCGTCTGGCGCACCGGGCGTGCGAAGTCCATGAAGACGCAGGGCTCGGGCACCTCTGGCGGCGGGTGGTCGAGGTCGAACTCGAGGAAGACATCCATCACGCCCGTGTTCAGCGCGCCACCAGGCTTCCTCCACTCCCGGCAGAAGTCCCCGAGTGCCCGCCAGGTGGGGTGGTCGCGTGCCACTTCAGGGAGCGTGGGCGGGGTGTCGCCAAGGCCGAGCAAGGCATCACAACTTCCGTCCGTCAGCAGCAGGCGCGGCAGCAGGTCCACTCGGGACGCAGGGGAGCCGAGACGGCACTCGAACTGGAAACCCAGCACGGGCGGCAGCATGCGTGCGATGCGGCGCATGTCCTCGCGCACTGCCTCCGAGGCGAGCCGGACATCGAGATGGGAGTCGACCAACCTGAGGTTTACTTCCATCGACTCGTGCATGGTGGGACAGGTCCTCGAGGCGACTTCCGCCTCGAGAGGGTGGCGAGGCGGACTGGAAGACGGCTCAGCTCGCAGTCCGCTCGCCGGGGTTGTTCGTGGAGGGGGAATTACAAACGACTAGCAGCTTTCCCAACAGCACGACGACACCTGCTTACCGCCAGACAGCAGGCTGTCCAGGGCCTCGTCAGAGAGCTCCACGATACCGGCCGGGTTGGCCGGCAGCTGAGCGCGCTCCTCCTCGGTCAGGGACAGACGGAAATCCTCATCCTTCCACGCCTGGATCGTCTTCTTCATGTGTTGCTCCTTGGTTCTCCTTGCCTGGAACCACTCCAGGAAGGGAGCTTCGCGGCGTCAGGCCCTTGCTCCTGGCTCCTGCGCCAGATCCGTTTCGCCCCGGGCCTCGCGTGGAGGCGTGGGGGTCGCATCCGCTGCCTGGCCACGGGCCAGGGCGGCATAAAGTCCATTGCGCTTCATGAGCGTGTCATGCGTTCCCTGCTCGACGAGCCGTCCCTGATCCAGCACGAGGATGAGGTCCGCGCTGCGCACGGTGCTCAACCGGTGCGCGATGATGATGCGTGTGCATGACATGATACCCAGGTTCGCGTCCACCTGCGCTTCCGTGGCGGTATCCAGATGGCTGGTGGCCTCGTCGAGCAGCAGCAGGGTCGGGCGCGACGCCAGTGCGCGCGCCAGCGCCAGCCGTTGACGCTGACCGCCGGACAGCCCCGCTCCACCCTCGCCGATCCACGTCTCGTGGCGCATCGGCATCCGCTGGACTTCCTGCTCCAGCGCCGCGAGGCGGAGGGCCTCCTCCACCTGGCCCAGTGCGATCCCGGGTGCGTTGAGCGAGACATTTTCCCGGAGCGAGCCGCTGAAGAGCAGCGGCTCCTGCATCACCACGCCGAACTGGGCGCGCACCTGGCGCACGTCCAGCTCCCGCAGCGGCAGACCGTCATAGAGGATGCGTCCCTCGGTGGGCTCGAGGAGTCCGAGCAGGAGGCTGCCCAGGGTGCTCTTGCCGCAGCCGCTGCGACCCACCACCGCCACCTTCTGTCCGGGCTCGATGGTGAAGGAGAGGCCCGAGAGCACCGGGGCGCTCCCCCTGCCATAGCGGAAGCCCACGTTCTCCAGGTGGATGTGCCCGCGCAGCCGCGGAGTGGGCCGGGTCGTCACCGGCTGGGGCTCTGGCTCGGCCTCGAGCACATCCAGGATGCGCGAGATGTGGGCCCCCGCCAGGTGCAACTGCTGCCCGGTGGTGACCAGCTGCGCCAGCGGCGTGAGGACGGCGGCGGCGATGGCGTTCAGCGCCAGCATCGTGCCCAGGCCCATCTTCCCGTCGAGCACCTGGATTGCTCCGAGCCACAGCAGCGCCAGCGGCGCGAAGGTGCGCAGGGCGTTGAGCAGCGCGTTGATGAAGGCCGTCAGATGGCCCCGCTCCAGCGACGCGTCGAGCTGCCGGTGGAACAGTGACGACCAGAAGCGCAGCGTCAGCTCCTCCGCCGCGGAGGCCTTGACCAGGGCCATTCCCTTGAAGGCCTGGACGGTGAAGCTCTGGAACTCGGCCTCGGTGGTGAGGCCACGGTTGAGCAGCTCGCGCATGCGGCCGGCCGTCATGAGCACCAGCATCAACTGGAGCACCCCCAGGCCGAACACCACCGCGCCGAAGAGCGGCGCCTGGAAGGAGAGGATGGCGAGGTAGGTGACCATCAGCGAGCCATCGAGCACGGTGGTCAGCGTCTGGTTGGTCAGCACCTCCCGGATCATCCCCGCGCTGCTCAGCCGCGCGAGCAGATCCCCGCTGGTGCGCTGCATGAAGAAGCGGAAGGGCAGCCGCAGCAGGTGGCCCAGCATTCCGAGCAACAGATGTTCATCGAAGCGTCCCTTGAGGGACACGAGCAGCACGTTGCGCAGGTAGCCCGTCACCGCCTGGGAGAGGGTGACGGCCACCATGCCCACGCCCAGCAGGGCCATCATGCTGAAGCCGCGCAGCGGCAGGACATGGTCCACCAGCACCTGGGTCATCAACGGCACTGCCAGCCCCAGCACCTGCAGGAGCAGCGAGGCGGCCAGGACCTGGAGCGCCAGCCCCTTCACGGCCCGGTTGCCCAGCAGCGGGCGCAGGAACGTGCTCCACGGGGAGGGCAGGGGTCCTCCGGTCATGAACTCCGGACCCGGCTCGAACGTCAGCACCACGCCCGTGAAGCCCTTGCTGAACTCCTGGGCGGACACGTGGCGCCGCCCCACCACCGGATCGAAGAGCTCCGCGCCCTTCGGCGACCACTGTTCGATGACGACGAAGTGGTTGAAGTTCCAGTGGGCGATCGCCGGCAGCCGGATCTGCCCGAGGTGCTCGAGGTCGGTGGAGAAGACCTTGGCCCGGAGTCCCAGCTCGCGCGCCGCATCCACGAACATGCGGGGCCGGACTCCGTCCCGGGTCACGCCCAGCCGATCCTGGCACTCCGCCACGGAGGTGGGCCGTCCGGCGTGGGCGAGGATGCGCGCCAGACACGCCGCGCCACAGTCGGTCGCCGTGGCCTGGAGCACCAGCGGCGGGCGGGGAGGAAAGAGCCGCCGCCACAAGCTGCTCGCAATAGAGGAGGGAGCGCGTCCAGATCCGGTCATGGCTCACCCCTTCAGGAAACGCGCGAGGATGGGGAGAGACGTGAGAAGGCGTTGCTGGCCCACCTCGACTTCGACACGAAAGGTGCTGCCGAGCCAATCCGTCGCGGAGAGCCCCTCCGTCCCAGGCGGCGCGAACACGGCGAAGGCGCACGCGGTGGGTCCGTTGGGACCTTGTCTGGAGTCGCCCTTCAGCCCGAAGCGCTCCAGCGCCGCCTCCGGACTCACCACGGACTGCTCCACCTCCTTGATATGGCTCTCCAGGCGAACGCCCTTTCCACTCACGTCCACCAGGAGTCGCTGGCCGGCCGCCAGGCGCGTACGTGCCTCGGGTGGAAAGAAGGCCACGAGCATCAGCCCTTCTCCGCCCGCTCCAGGCGATGGCGCCGCCGGCACGACGATGGCCGTGCCCGACACATGTGCCGGAACGGGAACCGCCACGAGTGCCACGCCGAAAGCCACACTCGCCAGCGAGGTGGCCCAGAGCAGCGCGAGGGTCCGGGACGAGGTGTATTGGGATGCACGGAAGTGCTCGCGGGCCTGGCGGTGGGCCGCGATGGCTTCGGGGCGGTAGACAACCTGGTTCGCGGCCGACGTTCCGTTCTCAGGTGCGCCCTCGGCCATGTACGAAGCACCCCTTTCATGTTTCACGACCGGAACGTCACGGTGCTTCCGTGGAGATTAAGTCAAAAATCGGAAACTGAGAAGAGCACTCCGTGCTCTTGACCGGGCTGGAACCGTTACGGCGTGTGGCCCCCCCTGGTGCCTCCGCCTCGGGCACATCTCACGAGGTTCCACGGCGTCTTCGCTCCAGGCGCCAGACCGCGGCCATTTTTGCTCCCCCAAGCAGGTGTGGAGGCGAGGGGGGAGCCCCAGGCATCGAAGCCATCTTTCCGGGCCCGCCGGCCTCCTGGGGCCGGTGGGGCGGGACGCCAGTGACTTCAGTTCACCGGGGTCGGGCCGCTGTCCCTCAGGTGCGCGTTCAGGAAGCCGAGCATCCGCGAGTAGGCCTCCACCTCGTTCTTCTTCTTGGTGAAGCCGTGGCCCTCGTCTGGGAAGATGACGTACTCCACCGGGATGCCGTTCTTCTTCACCGCCTGCACGATTTCATCCGACTCGGGCTGGATGACGCGCGGATCATTGGCGCCCTGTAGGACGAGCAGTGGCTTGGAGATCTTCTCCGCGTGGAAGAGGGGTGAGATGTCGCGCAGCATCTGCTCCTGCTTCGCCGGGTCGCCGATCTCCTTGTAGAGGGCCTCACGCTGGCTCTCCCACCAGGGCGGGATGCTCTGGAGCGTGCGCAGCCAGTTGGAGACACCGAAGATGTCGATGCCCGCCTTGAAGGCATCCGGGTGGAAGGCGAGCGCGGCCAGCGTCATGTAGCCACCGTAGCTGCCACCGGCGATGCCGATGCGCTCGGCGTCCACGTAGGGCAGACTGGCCAGGTACTTCCGGGCCTCGACGCAGTCCAGCAGCGGCTCGTGGCCGTGCTTCTGGTCATCCGCGGCGAAGAAGCTCTTGCCATAGCCGGAGCTGCCGCGGTTGTTGATGCCCAGCACGACGTAGCCGTGGTTGACGAGGTATTGGATGACCGGGGAGTAGCCCTTGCGCGTCTGCCCCCCGGGGCCGCCGTGCACCCAGACAATGGCGGGTGCCTTGGCGTCGGCGGTGGCCTGATGCGGTTTGAAGAGGATGTTGGGAATCTCCATCCCGTCGAAGGACTTGAAGCGCACCACCTGGGCCTCGACGAGATCCTCCGGGTCCATCTGCTTGTTCCTCGCGTCGGTGAGACGGCTGACCTTCTTCGTGCCGAAGTCGTAGACGAAGAGGTTCGACGGGGAACGATCCCCATTGTGGTAGAAGGCCATCCGCTTCTCGCTGTCCGAGATGCGCACCGAGGTGATGTCCCCCGCGGGCAGCTGCGGCAGCTCCAGGAGCTTGCCTGTCTTCTGATCATGCACGCGGATGACGGTGCGGCCGTCCTCGTTGATGGCGGTGACGCGGAAGCCGCCCTTGCGCGAGAAGTACGTGTACATCACGTCCCAGTCGGCGCGCTCCACCTCCTCCATCACTCCGGTCGTCAGCGTGTAGCGGGCCACGCGCTTGAACTCGGAGCCCTGGTTCGTGAGGAAGTAGAGGGCGCTGGAGTTCGGATCGAAAGAGCTCGCCTGGAAGAACGCGTCGCCCTGGTGCGGGGTGATGTGCTTGAGTTCCTTCTTCTCCACGTCGTAGAGGTGGATGTCCGCGTCGTTGGTGGTCCGCACCTTGTTGAAGGCGATCCACCTTCCATCGGGCGAGACCGCCTCGAAGGAGAGACCGGTGTCGTTCTGGTAGACGAGCGTGCGCGCATACGTCTTCGCGTCGTAGCGGTAGAGGTCGAAGAACCGCGCGTCGCGCTCGTTGGTGAGGACGTAGAAGGCCGAGTCGTCATCGCTCCAGCTCACGAACATGGCCTTCAGCTTGTCGCCGGGCGAGAGGTCGCGCTCCTTGCCATCCGGAGTGCGCACGAAGAGGTGGTTGGCTTCGTTGCCACCCTGGTCGCGCGTGAAGAGGATGCGCTCGTCCTTGGGGAAGAAGCTCACGGCGTAGGTGGAGTCCGTCTTCGAGTGGGTGAGCGCCTTCGCCTTCCCGCCACTGAGGGGCAGGGTGTATGCGTTGAAGATGCCACTCTCGTTGGAGGAAAAGAGGACGCGCTTCTCGTCCGGCGAGAAGGAGGCGCCGGAGAGCTTCGTCGTCGTCATGAACTGCTCGACGGTGTACTGCTTGGAGGGCCGGGGGACAGCCGGGGCCGGTGTCGCGTTGGGCGCAGCGAGTGCGAGGGCGGGCACGAGCGTGGCCGCGGCCAGTACTCGCACGAGGGTGGACCGGAACTGCATGCATTCTCCGCGTTGGTGGGAAGTGGGGTGACCAACACCGTACGAAACACCCTCCTCCTGATTTCCCGCCAGTCCCCCCCTGAGAATCTTCCTGCCTTCCGGTCTTCGACGCTGCGGCGATAGGCCAGCGCCACTCGGGCAGCCGGCACCGGCTCGAAACCAGGGAAGTGCGGGGATGAACAGGGCCCCAGTGTATTCCCTATCCCGTAGGCGATAAATCCCTGATGGTTTCATTCACTACAAACCAGGAGTTTGCAATCATGGACAGACTGCGTGCGGCGGAGGTCTATGTGGCCGTGGTCGAGGCCGGCAGCTTCAGTGCCGCGGCACGGGCGCTGGTGATGAACTCGGGGGCGCTGAGGGGGCTGCCGACGCCGTGCACCCAGGCCAACGCGCGTTCGAATAAAACGAAACCCTTCCGTAAGGATGACCGCCCGGCCGGCATCTAATCAGCTTGAACACGGGACGGATCATGGACGCGCGAGAGGATCAGGACAGGGCTTTCGTCGACTGGCTGGCGCCGCACCTGGCGACCTTGCGCCG
This sequence comes from Cystobacter fuscus, assembly GCF_002305875.1. Lineage (NCBI taxonomy): Bacteria > Pseudomonadati > Myxococcota > Myxococcia > Myxococcales > Archangiaceae > Cystobacter > Cystobacter fuscus. The sequence goes on from NZ_CP022098.1 coordinate 1,499,963, forward strand.
GATCGCCCGCGCATTCGCGCCCCCGGAAGACCAATACGACCTGATGCAGGAGCTGATGCTGGCGGTCTGGAACGCCCGCCCGAGCTTCCAGGCGCGCAGCGCCGCCACGACCTTCGTCTACCGCGTGGCCCACAACACGGCCCTGACCTGGAAGCGCGGCGAGACCCGCCGTCGCCGCCGACGCGAGGCAATCGAGGTCGAGATGCTGTGGCGGGCCGAACAGGATCGCGCCGAGCCGGAGGCAGGCCTGCTGGAGCGGCTCTACGCGGCGATCCGCGTGCTGCCGCCGCTGGACCGGTCGTTGATCCTGCTGTCGCTGGACGGGCTGGCCTACGCCGAGATCGCTCGTCTGCACGGCCTTTCCGAAACCAATGTCGGGGCGCGCCTGACCCGTATCCGCCGGCGCGTCACCAGCCTCGTGGAGGGCGCCGACGATGGATTTTGACAAGCTCGAAGCCGCCTGGCGCTCGCCGGCCAACACGCCCGACGACCGCGCCCAGGCCTATCTGATGGAGGAATTGATGCGCACGCTGAAGGCCCGCCGTCGCCGCGAACTCCTGTTCTACGCGATTCCGGCGACGGCCATGACGATCTTCACGGCCATCACGGTCCAGGCGATCGCCGCCGGGCGGATGGATGTCGGCCGGGAGTGGGCGTCGCTGGTCATGCTGGCGATGTGCTGGCTGGTGCTGGCGGCGGTGCTGGTCGTCGGCTTCTTGCTGCGAAGTCGAGGTAGATCCGGAGGCTCTCCGGTGCGGGACACCCTCACCACCATGCTGGTCGCCAATCGCCGGGCCCGCGCCAACGTCAAGATCTTCTGGATGATGCTGCCGGTGTTCCTCGCGCCGATGCTGGTGGGCGTCCAACAGCTGCGCGAGGTCGGCAAGGCCACCGACCGCGACGCCTGGCAGATGCTGTTCGTATTCGGCGTGGCGCTGGTCGCCAGCGTCGGCTGGAACACGGCGCGGTACGTCTGGGTGCTGAAGCCCGAGCAGCGGCGACTGGAGGCGTTGCTGGCGGAATACGAAGCCTGACCTTTACCAGCCGCATGGCCAACACCGGCGCGAACGCGCGGCGAGGTGTCTCCGCTTCCGCCACCTGTCCGGACTGAGCCCGTAGAGGACAAGGGCACCCTGATCGTTCTCGCACCAGAGCGTCTCAGGGCATCGAACCCAGAGCACCTGTCGCTCGGTCGCGGGGTTCAGGAGGTATTGGACTCGAAGGGGCTACTTCGCCCCGTACTCTCATAGAGAAACCTCATGACTCCCTCCCTGGAGGGGGGCAGCGCCGGAAGCTCCTCGATGTTGTCTACACAGCCACGTTTTCAGGATCAGTCGCGAAGAGCGCATGAAAGAGCGTGGTAGCAGGCGGCTCCAGTAGATCCACGATGAGCGGGATTCGAGTCTCGGCGATCTCGCGAGGAAGGGCCTCAGCCCCGAACATCGCCTCGATCTTCCTGCCAACGACCTCCGCGAGTGCCTGCATCTCGGGCGGAAGCGGATCGAAAAAGACCTTGGCGGCGATCACGTCTTTACCTTTGTAGTCGTACTGCAGGCCATAGACCGTATAGATAGGCGCCAGGATGCTGAGGCAGCCGACAACCCCCCAGCGGCGCTCTCGTGGCCCATCCTCATGACTCGCCTCCACGGACTGCCGATCCGTAAACACGGTACAGCGGAAACAGGAAGTAGAGGTGGCCGTGGCATGTCCGATCTCGAATTGCGGAAGCGCCGCCCTGAGCTCGCGCATGAGCACGCGCCATTGATCCAGTTTCTTGAGCTCTTGTTTCCACAAGGCCTGGAACCTCTTCAGCTCGGGGCTCCTTTCCAGCTTGCCATCAAACTCATGGTCCGAACGCCAGTATTTCCGAACGACAGAAAGCAACTCTTCCGCTGAAATTGGCATGGGCTTAGAAGTCAACTCGGATGGGCTTTGTTTCCTCTTCACACCAGGCTGTCACTCTCGAGCCAAGCACGGCGCGATTCAAAACGACATTGAAGGTGCTCGTGAATTGCCTACAGACGAGGCCAGGAAGTGGGGATGCGGGGGAGGCGATCACCTCTCTCAATGCCTCGTTGGCACAATCGGCGGCGATTCGCTGAGCAAGCGGCTCGGACATCAGTCCAAACTTTTCGGTCGCGATGGGCATTCCCACTCCGAACTTGCAAAAATAAGGCTCCAAGGTCGATTTGTTTACTACGGTTGCATGGATACACGCGGCACGCCAGCCATCTGCTCCTGCTTCGGTTTTTTCGACGATGGTAGTGAATTGGAAGTGGCTGGGTTGGTATTGATTGATGCTGCATCCCGAGACAACTGGCAGCAGCACCCCCGGCAACCGCAGGAGCGCGGACATCCACGCGAGTTGCCTTGAAATGCCCACGGTATCACCTTGGATCAAAAGGGTCAGCCAAGCGCCCGGCACATCATCCCGACCATCACCGAGGAATCGGCCATCCAAGGCCATGCCCCGGAGCCCTCCACGAAGAGGAGACTCCGGGGCGGGGCGAGGCCTCAGCTCCAGTCGGAGTGGATGAAGCCGGCGTCGGGCCGGTCGCGGCGCTGGTAGGTGTGGGCGCCCAAGGCGTCGCGCTGGGCCTGGGTGAGGTTCTGCGGCAGCTCCGGGCTGCGGTAGCTGTCGAAGTAGGCCAGGCTCGCGCCGAGCACCGGCACGGGGATGCCCAGCCGCGTGGCCACTCCCACGGTGCGCCGCCACGCGGGCGCCATCTTCCCGAGCACCGGTGCCAGCCTTTCGGCCACCATCACCTTGAGAGAGGACAGGTTGCACGCGTCGAGCGCTCCGGCGATGGACGGTACGATTCTCTGACGCCTTCTCGAGGCACCTTCTCGGAGCTGAGACTGCGGAACTGCGTGCACCTTGGGCCTTTTCGGGCCAACCAGCCTGTCTCACGTCCCCTGCTCCCGCTGCCACTTCTCGAGCCTCTCGACGATGGAGATAGGATGGATGGCTCGGTGGTGGATGTTCTCGTGGAAGACAGCGAGATGGTACTCTCCGGCAATCAAGATGAAGGCATGTGTCGGTGGCGCGAGCTGCTTCGCCAGCCAGTCCTCTGCTTCCTCATGAGAGACAAAGGAGGCCGCTGTGGCGGGGGGTCCTTCCTCCATCAATTGCCGGATGAGCATCTCCAAGGTGAACTGTGGTCGGATCCCCCGGCGGTTCAGCTCGCGGAAATAGTAGAACTGATAGTATTCACCCGCGACCAACACCTGTCCTTGAGCCGGCGGCTCGGGCTGATTGTCGAGCCAGGCCTCCGCCTCCTCTCGTGTCCTGAAAGAGGCGACGACGTGCGGCGGCCCGGCGGCGAGAGCATCGCGGCGAAATGCCTCGAACGCCGTGTGCTGGCCTGTCGCGGCGATGAAGTTGAGTGCGTCGATGAGGACTGACGCCAGCTCCTTCTCCTCTGGTGAGTGGAGTTTTCCTCGGAGCTGGACCATGAGCCCCGCCGCTTCACCCAAGATCGTCTTGATGGAGGCCCCGCCCCCGGAGGACGAGAAAGGGGAGTCGGGGCTCCGGTGATAATCCTCGAAGCGGTAGTCCTGACCAAGCTCGGAGATGAACAACAAGGCATCTCTCGCCACCAGGAGCAGTTCTCTCTCCTCGGGAGAAGTCTGCTCCGTCAGATACCTTCCGATGAGCCGTGGAGCCTCGAAGCTGAGAATCTCCCCTATCGTCATTGTGGACCCTCGGCGAAGAGCAAGACGGGGGCGAGCAGCACGATGCCTCCACTGGCGGCAACATAGAAAGCCACCCCCGCGATGATGACTACGGCTCCGAGCGCAAGCTCATCCTGGTGGCGCTCAAGCCAATCGACCGCGGTGTCGATGGCCTCGAACTGCACAGGCTCACGGCCCGCTTCTCCCAGGCAGTTGGCGAGCTGCTTCATGCAAGCGGTCCTGCAGTAGCCCCATTTCCCAGTCTGCCAGGGACCGTATCCGGTACTCCGTCAGGTCGAAGTACTTGGCGGGTTTCCAGGCATGGGTCGCCTGCCCATCTGCCGTATTCTCGATGACCAGCACGTACCTGGGCAGGTCCTGCGGTCCGGATGGGCCCGCGACCATCGGCCGGGTGGCGCTACATGAGCCAATGAGAAGACATAAGCTCAACGCCATGAGCTTCCGCACCATCCTGCTGCTCATATAAAAGTACCTATGTTCTTGTGGGGCCGAATCCCATCCACACCGGGTGGGGGCGGCGACGGGAATCGAACCCGCCGCCAACTGACAGCCCATGCCCCGGAGCCCTCCACGAAGAGGAGACTCCGGGGCGGGGCGAGGCCTCAGCTCCAGTCGGAGTGGATGAAGCCGGCGTCGGGCCGGTCGCGGCGCTGGTAGGTGTGGGCGCCGAAGGCGTCACGCTGGGCCTGGGTGAGGTTCTGCGGCAGCTCCGGGCTGCGGTAGCTGTCGAAGTAGGCCAGGCTCGCGCCGAGCACCGGCACGGGGATGCCCAGCCGCGTGGCCACCCCCACGGTGCGCCGCCACGCGGGCGCCATCTTCCCGAGCACCGGCGCCAGCCCGTCGGCCACCATCAGGTTCTTCAGGTCCGGCGTCTTCTCGAAGGCCTCGCGCAGGGGCGTGAGCAGCCGCGCGCGGATGATGCAGCCGGCCCGCCAGATGCGCGCCATCTCCGAGAGCGACACGTTCCACTTGTACTCCTGGCTCGCCGCCTGGATGAGGCGCAGGCCCTGTGCGTACGTGGCCACCCGCGCCGCGTACAGCGCGTCATGCGCCCACGCCGCCAGGTTCGCCTTCTCCTCCGCGCTGAGCGCCTCGCCCTGGGGCGCGGCCAGCACGCGGCCCGCCGCCACGCGCTCGTCCTTCAGCGAGGACAGGTTGCGCGCGTCGAGCGCTCCGGCGATGGATGGCACCGACACGCCCAGGTCGAGCGCCACCTGCACCGTCCACTTGCCCGTGCCCTTCTGGCCCGCCTTGTCCAGCACCTGCTCCACCAGCGGCTTGCCCGTCTCCGCGTCCTTCTTGCGCAGCACCCGGATCGTCGTCTCCAGGAGGAAGGACTCGGCGATACCCTGGTTCCATTGCTCGAAGAGCCCCGCGAGCGCGTCCGCCGACATCCCGAGCCCGCGGCGCAGCAGGTCATACGTCTCCGCGAGCAGCTGCATGTCCGCGTACTCGATGCCGTTGTGCACCATCTTCACGAAGTGGCCCGCGCCATCCGGGCCCACGTGGGTGACACACACGCCCTCCTCGCTCCGGGCGGCGATGGCCTCGAGCACCGGGCGCACCAGCGCGTACGCCTCGGCGGGGCCACCCGGCATGAGCGAGGGGCCATGGCGCGCGCCCTCCTCGCCGCCGGACACGCCCACGCCGAGGAAGTGCAGCCCCTTCTGCTTCCACGCCGCCTCGCGCCGCCGGGTGTCCTGGAACCAGGAGTTGCCGCCGTCCAGGACGATGTCCCCCGGCGCGAGCAGCGGCGCCAGGCGCTCCATCACCGAGTCCACCGGCGCTCCGGCCGTCACCATCATCAGGATGCGGCGGGGCCGCTCCAGCGCGCCCACGAAGTCCTCCAGCGCGGCGTGGCCCTGGAGGCTCGGCGGCGCGCCCTTGTGGCGCAGGTCCTCGAAGCGCTTGGGCTCGATGTCCCAGACGGCGACGCGGAAGCCCCGGTCCGCCACGTTGAGCGCGAGGCTCTGTCCCATCACCCCCATGCCCACCACGCCGAACTGCGCGAGGGGCGGTGTCTTCGTGCTCATGTCCTTGGCTCCGGTGTTCGCCGAGGGCCCGGGCGTCTGTCCCGCCGCGGCCTCATCCATCATCCACTGCGTCTGCTTCACCCGCGCCGCCGGCAGGTCCTCGCCCGCGCGGAAGCGCTGCACGATGTCCTTCTTGCCCGCCCCACTCACCAGCCCCAGTACCTTCCGGGCGGACTGGAGCACGGGCAGCGTCAGCGTCATGCGCCACGGGGGCGGCTTGGGGCCCACCACCGCGAGCACCCGCCGCTCCTTCTCCTGGAGCGCGGCGTGGCCGGGGAAGAGCGAGGCCGTGTGGCCATCCTCGCCCATGCCCAGCACCACCACGTCCAGCACCTCGGGCAGGAGCTTCTCGTAGTCGCGAGCCGCCTGCTCGCGGTCCTCGCGCTCGCCCTGCATCCGGAACACCTGATGGGGCTGGATGCCCAGGGGCTCGAGCAGCGTCTGCTTCGCCAGCAGGTAGTTGCTGTCCGGGCTGTCCGGCGGCACGAAGCGCTCGTCCACGAAGTAGAAGTCCACCAGCGCCCAGGGCACGTCCTGCTTCGCCAGCTCCCGGTACACCTGTCCCGTCGTGCTTCCACCGGACAGGGCGAGGCTGGCGCGCTGGCCTCCCGCCACGGCCTCGAGCAGGGCGCGGGAGATCCACTCCGCGCCCCGCCGGCCCAGCTCGTCCTTCTGCACCACCACGGGCGTGGAACTCATCCCTTCAGCTCCATCCAGCGCCGGCCATCCCGCGACAGCAAGTCCCTCGCCGCGTCCGGCCCCACGCTGCCGGGCGCGTAGGTGTGCATCGGGCCGCCCTTGCCCCCTTCCAGCGCCTCGATGATGGGGGTGACCCAGGCCCACGCCTGCTCCACGCTGTCCTGGCGGGCGAAGAGCGTGGGGTTGCCCCGCATGCAGTCGAGCATCAGCCGCTCGTAGGCCTCCGGCACCGGCTTGTCGAAGCTCTGGGCGTAGTCGAAGTCCATGGTGACGCCCGCGATGTTGATGTCCTCGCCGGGCACCTTGGACTCGAAGCTCAGCGCGATGCCCTCGCGCGGCTGGATGCGCAGCGTGAGCACGTTGGGTTGCAGCCGCTGGCAGGTGTCGCTGGTGTTGAAGAGGCAGTGCGGCACGGACTTGAAGTGGATGGACACCTGGGTCACGCGCTTGCTCAGGCTCTTGCCCGCGCGCACGTAGAAGGGCACGCCCTGCCAGCGCCACGTGTCGATATAGGCCTTGAACGCCACGTAGGTGGGCACCTTGGAGTCCTTCGACACGCCCTCCTCGTCGAGGTAGCCCTGGTACTGCCCCTGCACCACCGAGTGGGCGATCTCATTGCCCTCGATGGAGCGCAGCGCGCGGAACACCTTGTTCTTCTCGTCCCGGATGTCCTCCGCGCCGAAGGAGATGGGCGGCTCCATGGCGCACAGGGCCAGCACCTGCAACAGGTGGTTCTGCACCATGTCGCGGATGACGCCCGTCTCGTCGTAGAAGCCTCCGCGCCCCTCCACGCCCACCTTCTCCGCCGCGGTGATCTCCACGTGGTCGATGTGCTGGCGGTTCCACAGCGGCTCGAAGATGGCGTTGGCGAAGCGGAAGACGAGGATGTTCTGCACCGTCTCCTTGCCCAGGTAGTGGTCGATGCGGAAGATCTGCTTCTCCTCCAGCACCGCGGCCAGCTCGCGGTTGAGCGCCCTGGCGCTCGCCAGGTCCCTGCCGAAGGGCTTCTCCACGATGATGCGGCGCCAGGGCTTCTTCACCTCGGCGTTCTCGCGGTAGAGCAGACCGGACTGCGCCAGGCCATTGAGGATGGTGGAGAACGTGGAGGCGGGCGTGGCCAGGTAGTAGAGCTGATTGCCCTGGGTTCCGAGGCGCTTCGCCGTGTCGTCCAGGTGCTCGCGCAGGCGGATGAAGGACTCGGGGTCGTCGTAGGCGCCCGACAGCATCTCCAGCTTGGAGGAGAGCTTCTCCCAGGTGGCCTCGTCCAGGGGCTGGGTGCGGGCGTACTTCTGCAGGCCCTCCTTCACCTGGGCGCGCAGCTTGTCCACGTTGTGCTTGGAGCGGCTGAAGGCGACGACGGCGAAGTTGTCGGGCAGTGAGCCCTGGCGCGCCAGTTCGAAGAGCGCGGGGAAGAGCTTGCGCTGGGCCAGGTCTCCCGTGGCTCCGAAGAGCACGATGATGCAGGGGTCGGGTTTCCCCGCGCGCAGCAGGGGATCTCCTTCGCGGGGATGGGTCTCGATGTGCAGGCCCTTGTCGTCCATGTCGCCCTCCGGATTCCGGATGTAGGGGTGATAAAGCGAGGTGCTCGTGCGTCCGTGAGGCGGCCATATATCGGGGAGCGCGCTGACCGCCAGCCGCATGTGGATGTCCACTGGGGTTATGGGTTGCGGGCCAACCATTCGGGGCTCGCGCTCAGGGGCATCGAGCTGGATTGAGACAGTTCCAGCCCGGGTAGATAGATTTCACGGGCTTTCCTTCCCCAGGAGGTCCTCCCATGCCGTTGAAGTACCTGCTGCCCGAGGAGCAGATCCCCCGCCACTGGTACAACATCATCCCGGATCTCCCCTCGCCGCCGGCCCCCGTGCTGCACCCGGGCACGCTCCAGCCCGTCAAGCCGGACGATCTGTCGCCGCTGTTCCCCATGCCGCTCATCGAGCAGGAGATGAGCGCCCAGCGGGAGATTCCCATCCCCGAGGAGGTCCGCTCCGCGCTGGCCCTCTGGAGACCCTCGCCGCTGTTCCGTGCCGTGGCGCTGGAGCGCAAGCTCGGGACGCGCTCGCACATCTACTACAAGTACGAGGGCGTCTCCCCCGCGGGCAGCCACAAGCCCAACACCGCCGTGGCCCAGGCCTTCTACAACGCGAGGGCGGGAGTGCGGCGGCTGGCCACGGAGACCGGCGCGGGGCAGTGGGGCAGCTCGCTGGCCTTCGCGGGGCAGCTCTTCGGACTCGCCGTCACCGTGTACATGGTGAAGGTCAGCTACGAGCAGAAGCCCTATCGCCGCTCGCTCATGCGCACCTGGGGCGCCGAGGTGTTCGCCTCGCCCACGGACAAGACGAACGCGGGGCGCGTCATCCGCGGCCAGCATCCGGACAGCCAGGGCTCGTTGGGCATCGCCATCTCCGAGGCCGTGGAGGACGCGGCCTCTCACGAGGACACGAAGTACGCGCTCGGCTCGGTGCTCAACCACGTGTGTCTGCACCAGACGGTGGTGGGCCAGGAGGCCCAGGCGCAGATGAAGCTGGCCGGCGAGTACCCGGATGTCGTCATCGGCTGTCACGGCGGTGGCAGCAACTTCGCGGGCATCGCGTTTCCCTTCGCGCGCGACAAGATGCACGGCAAGCAGGTGCGGCTGGTGGCCGCCGAGCCCACGAGCTGTCCGACCCTCACGCGGGGTGTCTACGCCTACGACTTCGGCGACACCGTGAAGATGACGCCGGTGATGAAGATGCACACGCTGGGGCACGATTTCATGCCGCCGGGCATCCACGCGGGCGGCCTGCGCTACCACGGCGCCAGTCCGCTGGTGTCCCAGTTGGTGGCCGCCGGGCTGGTGGAGGCCGTCGCCTACCCCCAGCGCGCCTGCTTCGAGGCCGCCATGCTCTTCGCCAGTGCCGAGGGCATCCTCCCCGCTCCGGAGAGCTCGCACGCGATCAAGGCGGCCATCGAGGAGGCCCGTCGCGCGGACGCCGAGGGTCACGAGCGGGTGATCCTCTTCAACCTCTCTGGCCACGGCCACTTCGATCTGGGGGCCTATGATCAATACCTCGCCGGCCAGCTCGAGGACTTCGCCTACCCAGGTGAGGCCATCCAGGAGTCGATGAAGAAGCTGCCGCACGTCGGGTAGGCTCGGAGGAGATGAGCCCGCCCATGCAGCTTCGTCCCTACCGCCCGAGCGATCGCGATGCCGTGTATGACATCTGTGTGCGCACGGGCGCGTCCGGCCAGGACGCCCGGGGCCACTACCGGAGCGACGACCTGCTCCCCGACGTCTACGCCGGCCCCTACCTGGAACTCGAGCCGCGCCTCGCGTTCGTGCTCGACGAGGGCGGACGCGCGGTCGGGTACGTGCTCGGCACCGCCGACACGCCGTCCTTCGTGAAGGCCTGGCGCGCCCGGTGGCTGCCCCTCGTGGCCGGCCGCCATCCCCCTCCGGTCGAGCCGGCACTCACCGCGGATGATCGGCTCATCTCCACGCTGCACCACCCCGAGCGGATGCTCCTGTCCGAGCTGGCCCTCCACCCGGCGCACCTGCACGTCGATCTGCTTCCGCATGCGCAGGGGGCCGGGCACGGCCGGCGCCTCGTGGAGACCTTCCTCGCCGCCGCGGCGGCCGCGGGCGCCCCCTCCCTGCACCTGGGCACGGGCAGCGACAACACCCGGGCGGTGCGTTTCTACGAGCGGCTGGGCTTCCAGCGGCTCACCGTGAAGGGGGCAGAGGGCACCACGTTCTTCTGGCGCTCCACCCGGTGACGCGCGCTCGCGCCGGGTCGCTCAGAGCCCGAGCGAATCCAGCACGTCGCAGCGCTGGGCGTTCAGGTTCGAGCCGTGCCCGAGCTGCGTGTTGATCTCGAGGTACTTCTCCTCCTCCCGCGTATACGAGGGCCACTCCACCGTGCCCTCGGCGTTCGGGTTTCCCCCGGTGGCGAAGCGGGTCCAGTAGCCGATGAGCTTCGTGGACAGCTCCCGCTCGGAATCGGAGTCCAGGGCGAAGCGGCCCCGGCTCAGGCCGAAGACGAAGGGCAGCTCGGCGGAGTGGTACGCGCCCAGCTTCAGCAACCCGCCGAAGATGCTGCCGAAGGCCTTCCTGGGCTCGTAGGTGAAGAAATAGGCATGCACGGGCTGTCCCTGCTCCACCAGCGTGCGCGCGAGTCGGCGGGTGGGACACACGAACATCGCGTCCCCCAGCAGCCGGCTGAAGGCCGCCTTGGGCGAGGCGAAGTCCTTCGCCGGATAGGCGCGCAGCAGGGGCTCGGCGTTGCCCGGCGCGCGCACGTTCACCGCGGCCTCGTACTGCTCGGGCGTGTCGATCTTCGCCTGGAGGGTGAAGATCGTGCCCTCGTCCCGGTTGGCGCCGAGCAGCAGGGGCACCCGCGCGTACCTGCCCTCCGCGAGGAGCTGGCGCGGCGCCGCGGGAATGACGTTCCCATCCACCACCGGCCCGAAGCCCACCCGGGGCTTGATCAGGTCGAGCGCGGCCCCACTCGCGGCGAGCAGTTGCTCGGGCGTCCGGGTGCGCAGGCACGCGGCGATGTCTCCCTCCGTGCAGCCCACCTCGTGGGCGAAGCGCACCCCGCGCTCCTCGGCGCTGTCCTCCTGCTCGGGCGTGCCCGGATCCCTCAGCGGCGTGGTGCCCAGGTAGCAGGTGCCGCTCTCGGCGATGACGCGGTGGAAGAGGCCCTGCGCCGCGGGCGAGAGCATCTGTAGGCACGCGGAGATGGCACCCGCGGACTCGCCGAAGAGCGTGACGTTGGTGGGATCTCCCCCGAAGGCGGAGACGTGGTCACGCACCCACTCGAGCGCGAGCCGCTGGTCCATGAGGCCATAGTTGCCCGAGGACTCCGCGGGTGCTCCGGCGCCGAGCGCGGGGTGGGCGAGGAAGCCCAGCGCGCCCAGCCGGTAGTTCATGCTCACCACCACCACACCCGCGTGGGCCAGTGCCGAGCCGTCGTACAGCTCGTCCCGGGACGAGCCGAGGGTGAAGGCGCCACCGTGGATGTAGACCATCACCGGCGCGGGCTTCTGGGGCCTGAGCGCGGATGTCCAGACGTTGAGGGTGAGGCAGTCCTCGCTGGTGCCCTCGACGGGCTTGCCGTTGCGCAGGTCCGCCTGGGGGCAGGGAAGGCCGAAGTGCGAGGCATCGCGCGGGGTGCTCCACGCAGTGGCGGGCTCGGGGGCGCGCCAGCGGCGCTCGCCGGTGGGGGGCTGGGCGAAGGGGATGCCGAGGAAGGCGGCGCTGCCATCCGCATAGGCCAGGCCCTGGACGGGTCCCCGGCCGGTCTCGACCACGGGCGCGGGCCCCTCGGCCAGCGCGGGCCCCGTGTGGGCACAGTGGGTGAGCAACAACAGGCAACTGGAGAGGAGGATCCGGAAGGACGAGCGCATGGGGAGATCTGGAGCACATTCGCCCGTCTCCGCCCACGGCCATGTTTCATGTGTCGTCCACTCCCACCCCTCGTCGCGGGATGCATCCGGGAAGGGCATCGAATACAAGGAGCGTTGACCCGTCTGGGAGACATATGAACCGGTTCCTTGGCCCCGCGTCCCTTGCCGTGTCCCTGCTGGCCCTCACCGTGGCCGTCTGGAGCCCTCGAGGAGGGGACGAGGCGCCCGTTGCCCCGCCTCCTGCTTCCCCGCCCTCCGCGTCCGCTCCTCAAGCGGTGAAGGATCTGGAACTCCGGGTGAAGATGCTGGAGGAGAACGCGCTGAGCCTGTCGCGGCGGTTGATGCTGCTGGAGCAGCGGCCGGCGGTCGCGGGGGCGGATGGGGGCGCCGCCGCTCCGGCGGGGCTGGCCTCGGAGGTGGAGCAGCTCCGCTCGGAAGTGCGCTCCATGGTGGCGGGCGAGGCGCTGCAGTCCGAGGGGGGACGCGAGTACCTCAAGGGCGTGATGCGCTCGGTGCAGGACGAGATGCGCACCGAGCAGCGGCAGCAGCGGCAGGAGCGGATGATTCAGGGCATGGCGCAGGCGCAGGCGCAGCAGGCCGAGCGCGTGCGCCGCTTCGCCACCGAGGCGCGGTTGAGCTCCAGCCAGGAGCGCGATGTCCTGCGCCACCTGGAGAACGAGTCCACCCGGCGCCAGGAGCTCTTCCAGGCGATGCAGAGCGGATCGGAGCCGCAGAACACGCGTCAGGAGCTGCGGCAGTTGCGCGAGCAGACGGACACGCAGATCAAGGCCCTGCTCGATGAGTCCCAGCAGGCCCAGTACGACCAGATGCGCCGCGAGGATCGGCGGGGGGGCGGACGTGACCGTGGGGACGGGCAGGGGCAGGCGCCAGGCAACAGGCGCTGAGGCGACCCGGGCTCACGGGGGACCCGGCGGCGGCTCCTCGTCGGGAGGGAGTTGAAGGGCCTCGACGCGCGAGAAGGCATCGAGGATGGCGCGGACGATGGCGCCGCGGCTGGTGACGAAGGCGCTCAGGTGTCCCCCGGACAGGTAGCGCAGCTCGGCTCCCCGCCAGTGTTGGAGCAGGCGCAGGGTGGAGGCGGCGGGGACGAAGCCATCCTGGCGCGCGGCCATGAAGATGGCCCGCTTGGGGTGGGGCAGGGGCGGCAGCGCGGTGGTGGCCGCGGCGGAGAGCAGCTCGTGGAGCCGTTGGCGCGCGGCCTCGATGCTTCCCAGGGGCCGGCCCAGGGTCTCCCAGTCGGGGAGGGCGGACATCACGCCCTCGGTGAAGACGGGGGCCGCGGCGTGGGCGGCGGCCAGGGGGATGACGGCCACGGGCAGGGGGAACAGGGCGGCGGCGTAGGCGGCGATGCTGCCCCCCATGCTGTAGCCGCAGATGCCCACCTTGGGGTGTCCCCGCGCGAGCAGCCACCCGAGCAGCGCCGTCGCCTCCACCGCCGTGGCGCGGAACATGAGCAGCAGGTCCGCCACGGTGCGCACCGCGGGGCCCTTCTGGGAGGGGGGACGGCGCGAGCCGTAGTAGGGATTCTCCAGCAGCAGCGCGCCCACGCCCGAGCGGGCCAGCTTCCCGGCGATGAAGCGGCGCAGGCCGAAGCCCTCGTCTCCCGAGGACGCGAGGAAGACACACACCGGAGGCAGCGGGCCGGCCTCGTGGGGGAGCAGCAACTGGAAGCGTGCCTCCTGGCAGGCGGCGGGCAGCGAGCCCACGGCCGCGGGGCTCGGAAAGCGTCCCTCCTGGACGAGCAGGTGCCCCTCGTGCCGCGGCGGGCTCATCCGCACGTCGGACAACTCCGGGAAGGCGAAGCCCTGGGGTCCCCGGGTGAGCTTCTCCAGGAGGGCGGACGAGCCCCATCCGTCCTCGAAGAAGCGCGGCTGGCGCGCCACCACCCATCTCGCGCCGAGCGCGTCCAGCCAGTGCATGCCGTTCATCCATCCATCCTCGCCGCGTCCGGACGGCCTGCCAACCGGCAAGCCTCCGGATGCGGGCGGGGAGCGCCGTCACGGCTGATCGTGAACGAACTGGTGCGCGGGCTCGGGCTGGTCCGCCACGGACTCCGCGGTGTCGGCGGGAGACACCGGCCCCTGCTTGAGGAACGTGGGCTGCCGGTAGGGGCTGTCCACCGGGCCCGGAGGCGTGTCCGACGCCGGCGTCGCGGTGCTCAGGGTGGCCTTCGCATTGGCGCTCACCGTCTTGGTCAGCGTGAGGCTGTCGCGCACGGTGTTGCTGGAGGTGATGAACTTCGCCGTCAGCGTGCCGCCGTCCACCGTCACGTCGAGGAAGCCCACGTTGGTGTCGTCGCGGAAGGCGGACCAGCTCGGCTGCGAGGTCTCGAAGGGACGCATGGTGGCGCCGCCGCTGCCCACCACGAGGTAGGGAATGCCCTTCGTGCCCGAGGCCGCCACCGCGTCGCCCTTCATCGGCTTGGAGCGCTCGTAGTTGTGATCATGCCCGGTGAGCACCAGGTCCACCCCGTACTGCTCGAAGGTGGCGGCGAACGCCTTGCGCATGGACGTGCTCGAGCCGTGCTCGCCGCTGGACCAGAGCGGGTGGTGGAAGAAGACGATCTTCCAGGGCCGCGTGGTGGCGGCGAGATCCTTGGCCACCCAGTCCTGTTGAATCGCCTTGGTGCACTCGGTGGTGGGGTAGCTCAGGCAGTTGGAGTCGAGCGAGACGAAGTGCACCGGACCCCAGTCGAACGAGTAGTAGCGCTCGGTGCGCGCGGAGTTGTTGGCCGGCAGGTAGAAGTTGTCCAGGTAGGGCTGGGCGTTGTTGGTGAGGTACTCGTGGTTGCCCGGCGTGGGGAACAGGGGCGTCTGCCGCAGCAGGGTCGCCATGGGGGTGAACATGTTGCTCTGGAACTCCGCGTCCGTGCCGGAGGAGTACGCGTTGTCGCCGAGCGTGAGGAGGAACTCGCCCGCGCGCGAGGGGGTGAGCACCTGGAGCACCTTGCGCTGCAGCGAGCCGCCCGTGCCGAAGTCCCCCATGGCGGTGAAGTGCACGCGCGGGATGTCCGGACCCGTGGCGGTCTGGAAGGTGCGCGCGCCCGTGACCGAGCCACACGCCTCGACCACGTAGCTGTACGTGCGGCCCGGGGACAGTCCGTCCAGCTTCACCGCGTGGCGGTAGCCCGTGACCGTGGCCGAGGCCGAGCGCGACAGGTACGCGCCCTCGCCGAAGCGCACGAAGGGCGTGCAGGAGGTGCTGGTGCGGAAGGCCACGAGCGCGCTGGTGGTGCCCACGCTCTGCAGGTACGGCTGGCGGGGCAGTACCGGGCCCGAGTCCGTGGTGGGCGCGGGCGTGGGCGTCGTCCCCCCTCCGGCGCATGCGCGCGCCTCGGCGATGGAGGCCCAGTCATTGACGGTATTGCCGTTGACGGTGACGCGCACGTAGCGCGCCTGGCGCGCGCTGGGGAAGGCGTACGTCTGGGCCTCGGCCGTCAGGGCGCTGTCCCCGGCGTACGCCTGGGTGAAGGTGGTGCCATCCGTGGAGGTGGCGAGCGTGAAGTGGTTCTGGCGCGTGTCTCCCTGGTGCCAGGCAATGGCGGCGCCCGAGAGCGATTGCGCGCTGCCCAGGTCGAGCGTGAGCCAGGCCCCCTTGCCCGGCCCGCTCCAACGCGTGCCCAGGTTGTCGTCCTGGGTATTGGCGGCCACGCTGCCCGCGCCGTCATCACCACTCGCGGACGTGCTCTGGGTGGTCATCGCCTGGCAATTGCTCGCGGAGAAACCCGGCGCGGGGGGGCCGCCGGTGGTCGTTCCAGGCGGAAGGGATTCGCTCTTCTCGGAACCCACGTCCTCGCGAGGCGCCGCGGGGGCGGGCTCCGTGACGGACGGCTCCTTCACCGGGGAGGGGGACGACTGCTCACAGGCCGTGACCAGCAGCACGCCCAGCAGACAAGCGGACGAAATCAACGGATTGGCTTTGTGCATCGTGGGTGCCCAAAGCGATGACGCACCCGCGTCATTCCAATCCCTGTCGAGGATTCTGAAGCCTGTCTACCGGGCGGCCGGGCTGGCGAGGAAGGGGCGGAGGAAGTCATCCGCTTCGGCGGTAATGCGCTCGAGCGAGGCCACCAGCTCGTGGCCGTCGTCCACCTCGACGAGCCGCACGTGGCGCCGGCCCTGGGCCCACTCACGTGAGTAGGAAATCTCCGTGGTGGTGTCCTGCCGGCCGTGGACGAGGAGCGTGGGCACGCGCACGTCGGGTCCTCCTCCCGAGCGGGCCTCCAGCGCGTCGAGTTCATCCAGGAGGCCGGCGTGCACCTGCGTCTGCCGCTTCTGCGCGTAGTCGTGAATCTCCAACCAGCCCGTCTCGCGCCACCGGTGCAGGCCCGGCTCGCCCACCGTGCGCCGCATCTGCCGGGCGATGCTCAGGGCGGGCGCGAGCAGGACGAGCGCGCACACCCGCGCGTCCTCCTGCGCCACGTGGCACGCGGTCAGCCCTCCCATGCTGGAGCCGATGAGGATGGCCCGATCCCGCTCTCCCCCCAGGGCCTCGCGCACCGTGCTCACCATCGCGCTGAAGCTCAAGCGCTCGAGCGAGGGCTGGCGCAGGTTCAGCCGCTCCAGGTGGATGCCCTGGCGGGCATAGTGCGCGGCGAGCCTCACGCCCTTGGCGGACTCGGGCCCCGAGGCGAAGCCGTGCAGGTAGAGCCACTTGGGTCCGGGGAGAACAGTCATAGGGGGCGCACTCTACCCCTTGGAGGAGAAGGTGCTATGCCCGTCCGTATGACGACTGCTCCCGTGGCGCTCATCACTGGTGGCTCGCGAGGCGTGGGCCGCGCGCTGTCCCTGCGGCTCGCGAAGGCGGGCTATGACATCGTGTCCACCTACCGGCGCGACGCCGAGTCCGCTTCCCTGCTCGCCCGTGACGTCGAGGCGCTCGGCCGGCGCTGCCGCACCGTCGTCGCGGATCAGCTCGAGCCCGCCAGCCTCCATGCCGCCTTCGACCTCGTGCAGCAGGAGTTCGGCGCGCTGGACGTCTTCGTGGCCAACGCCGCCTCCACTGCCTTCACGCCGCTCATGCAGATGAAGCTCCACCAGATGGACAAGACCTTCAACGTCACGGTGAAGAGCTTCCTGCTGGGCGCCCAGCGCTCCGTGCCGCTGATGGAGGGGCGCAAGGGCCGCATGGTCGCGGTGTCCGGCATGGACTCGCGCATGCCGCTGCCCTTCCATGGCTTCCTGGGCTCGATGAAGGGCGCCATGGAAATCCTGGTGAAGTACCTCGCCGCCGAGCTGGCCCCGAACGGCATCCGCGTCAACGCCGTCAATCCGGGCTACATCGACACCGACTCCAGCCGCTTCTACATGGGCGATGCCTGGGCCACGCTCGAGGCCAAGGTGCGCGACAGCGTGCCCGTGGGCCGCGTGGCCGACGGGGACGAGATCGCCAAGGCCATCGAGTGGTTGTGCTCCGAGGGCTCCTCGTACGTGAACGGCCAGACCCTGGTGGTGGATGGCGGCCTGGAGATCAACTACGCCATGCAGTTCGCCAGCGCCCTCACCTCGTCCTCCAAGTGAACCCCCCCGGCTTCGCATGGCCTCCGGGGTAGGGTAGATAGGGGACCACGAATGCCCACTCGTCTGCGCCTCTATCAGGTCGACGCCTTCTCCTCCCAGGTCTTTGGCGGCAACCCCGCCGCCGTGTGTCCGCTGGATGCCTGGCTGCCGGATGAGGTGCTCCAGGCGGTCGCCGCGGAGAACAACCTCTCCGAGACGGCCTTCGTGCTGCGCGACGAGGTGCGCGGCTGGCAGATCCGCTGGTTCACCCCCACCCAGGAGGTGGACCTGTGCGGTCATGCCACGCTGGCCGCGGCCTACATCCTCTTCACGCGTCTGGCGCCGGGCCTGGAGAAGGCCGAGTTCCACTCGCGCTCGGGTCCGCTGGTGGTGACGCAGCAGGAGGGCGAGTGGATGGAGATGGACTTCCCCTCCTGGGCGCCCGAGCCGTGCGCGGCGCCGGAGGGGCTCGCCGAGGCCCTGGGCGCCGAGCCGCGAGAGACATTGGCGACGCGCGACTTGTTGGCCGTCTTCGACACCGAGGAGCAGGTGCGCGCGCTCGCGCCGGACATGGCGAAGCTCGCCGCGCTGGAGTACTTCGGGGTGGTGGCGACGGCGCGGGGTACGGAGGCGGACTTCGTCTCGCGCTTCTTCGCGCCGCGCGTGGGCGTGCTGGAGGATCCGGTGACGGGCTCGGCGCACTGCTCGCTGGTGCCCTACTGGGCGCGCGTGCTGGGCAAGCGCCAGTTGCTCGCCCACCAGCTCTCCGCCCGCGGCGGCGTGCTCCAGTGCGAGGACCGCGGCGAGCGCGTGGGCATCGGCGGTCAGGCGGTGCTCTACCTCGAGGGCCACATCACGTTGTGAGCCCCTGGGCGCGGCGGCGCTCGGTGTCCACGACCACGTCGGGCCAGGGGACGGGTTCCCAGTCAGGTAGGACCACGGACAATGCCCACTCGAGCGTCGCGGCGGGCCGGAGCGCGGGAAGGGGAACCCGGACCGCGGGCGGCGTCTCGAAAGAGGGGCCGACGTGGCAATGGAACAGGGAGTGGCCGCACGCGCCCGAGCCCATGTGCCGGTCGTCCAGATGGGCCGCCACGACGAAGGGGCCGCTGGTGACGCTCTTGCCCTCGATCATCACCGAGAGCTTGCCCAGCCGGGTGTTGGACGTGTCGGTCAGCGCGAGGAGCGTCAGGCGCGCCTCGGCGATGTCGGGAGCGAGTTGGTGCAGTGGCTCCGACCACTCCTTGGCCTTCACGCCGCTACGCGGCGCGGCGATGTACCAATCGCGCAGGCCCGTCTCCGAGTTCTTCAAGTAGGTGAATCGATTGTTGAGTGAGGGTTCGGCGTGCTTGCGAGTGGTGAGCTGGCGCAGCACGCGGCGAATGTCACCCAGCGACGAGCCGCCCTCCGCCCGGAGCTTTCGATGTGCCTGGTGAAGCTCGAGCCAGTCGCTCATCGCTTCTCCAGCAGAGATGCGCGGTAGCTGAGCACAACTGTCCTCGCATCCCGTGGAATCCCGTTCGCGCGCCACCGTGAGAGCCACTCTTCAGGAGAAGCGCCGTTCTCGGCTTCAAAAGCCTGGCGCTCCGCCTCCACGTCGACTTCGGCGAGCCTCTCGGGGTCGGGATCGCTGCCTCGAATCCAGCTCGCCAGGCTCGGTGCCTCACGGAGCGCGCGCGTACCATCGCCGTCTCGCAGAAGGAACAACACGACGGGGTGCTTGCGCCGCGGCTCGAGCAACTGATCGCGAGTCCCATCGAGTTCCTCGATCGCAGCCCTCTCGTTTACTGGGGTCAGCAGCACCAGGGCGTCTGGACGTTGACGCGCTTCCGCCACTGAATCCGTGCGCACGGACATATCGGCACCCGCGATCGATTCGACTTCATCGACGAGCCAGTCACGTGTCCCGAGATCTGGGTAGTACACGACGACGATGCCGTCCCCGCCATCACGCTGAATCGCGTTTGCAATGCTCGCTACGGGATTATTCATGGACAGCTCAGATCAGGAACCGGACAATGGGGTGCGGTCGCATGACAGGCTGTCCGTTCTCGTGCCGCTCCAGAAGAACGCCATGCGCGAGCATCCGGAGTTTCTGATCGAGCGCCATGTCGCGCCCGTCTGTGCCATCGACTTGGCGAAGTGCGGCGTCATCTCCTGGAGTCAACAATCGACGAAAGCTCTCACGTTGATCCGCGACTGCTTGTGCGACATGGGAGAGTGTTGGCCAGTCTGCGCTGTCGGTCACGCGGGCGTAGGATGCTGCATCCGCGAGGAGTTGAAGGAACGAACGTGGAATTCCTCCGCTCCACTGTGCGCACTGGTCGAGAACTCCCCCTGGCTGGCCAAAGTCGGTTGGAGCCTGTGCGATTGCCTCTTGGTCTAGCTGTAATCGGCGTATCGCCACAGTGCGGAGAAACGCGACTCCCTCGGACCCTGCTGTGCCCTCAATTTCGACAGGCGGTACGACAATTAGCTTCTCTCCTGGACCGATAACTGTCTCGGCCCCCGGACCATAAGCGGCATGCCAGGGCACGACGACGACAAGCTCGACTTCTGTTTTAAAGAGCAGACGCTGGAGGGCATCGAAAACAAGCTGGGCGGGAGCAGGTGGTGTTTTTTCAAGCCCATCGATGAGCAGCGCGACGTGGCCTAGAGTGCTTTTCTGATTGACTTCTCGTATGATAAGAACCGCGAGATCCTCAGCGTTTCTCTGCTGCGATACTTCGCCGCCCAGTGGAGCATTTCTGGTCGCTAGCTCGAGTTCATTGAGCAGTTTCGGACTGATCTCTATCTTGTAGATATGTTGTGCGCCCCGAGCGATCACATCTGCGATTTGAAGCAGTGCACGTTCGGCCGTCAGGGTCCGCATGTTTTCAACGCGGTCAAGAGGGATGCGGCAGACGAAGCGGCTGGTTGCGAGCGCTTGTACCGCGAATGCCAGTTCCGTGCTTTTCCCGACGCCGACAGGACCCACCACGAGCAGCGGTGAGCGCCCGGCGAGAATCCAGTCGGCGATTCGAGGAGCCCCCACGGGCCGGGGAACGTACGCCTCGTTACCCGGGTTGAGTGGGCGGTTGGGGGCGAGTCGTGACCAGTCGGGGATCAACGTGGGCTCCTGCCTTCATTCTCGCTCGATCGCGTTCGTCTCTCGTATCCGACGGGCTTGGGCGGAGCCAAGGTGTTTCGCCGCCTGGGCTCAGGCCACCCGTTGCTCGGGCGCCTCGCCCTGCTTCGCGCTCAGGCCCAGCGCCTCGAGGTGCATGTCGCGCACGCGTCCGGCCAGCTCCACCGGATCCTCCCCGAGTGCCTGCGCCAGCACCGGCGGCAGCACGCGCACCCGCACCCGGGCACTCGCCCCCATCAACGGCCCGTCCCCCGCGATGACGTCCGTCGTGCCCTCGATGACCACCGGCACCACGGGCACCTGCTCCGCGATGGCCAGTTGGAAGGCGCCGCGCTTGAAGGGCAGGGGCTCGCGCGTGCGTGCGTAGGTGCCCTCCGGGTAGATGAACACCGCCACCCCCCGCCGCAGCCACCCGCGGCAGTCCTCCAGCATCCGCTCCATCGCCTGGGGATGGCCCCGCTTCACCGGGATGTACTCCATCAACTGCATCAGCCACCCGACGCACGGCGTGCGGAAGACCGCCTCCTTGGCGACGAACTTGAACGGGTGGTTGAGCCCCATGGACGCGAGGATGTCCGACGCGGACTGGTGGTTGGCCACGAGCACCGAGGGCCCCGGGGGCAG
Organism: Cystobacter fuscus; assembly: GCF_002305875.1. NCBI lineage: Bacteria > Pseudomonadati > Myxococcota > Myxococcia > Myxococcales > Archangiaceae > Cystobacter > Cystobacter fuscus. The sequence goes on from NZ_CP022098.1 coordinate 1,521,046, forward strand.
GTGCTCACGGCCCTCGATGCGCACCCGCCAGCCCGGCCACGACAGGTAGAGCACGTGGCACCAGCCGCACACGAAGGCGTGCAGCGCGTTGCGGTTCCGGTCGAAGGGCCAGGTGACGAGCCAGATCAGCGCTCCGATCGCCGTACAGAACGGGGCGGTGCTCAGGAAGACGAGCCAGAACCACAGGGTGGCCAGGTACCTCATTCTCGGTGTCTCGCGGTCAGCAGGGGGCACATCCGCCCCCCGGCAGCGGGAGGCGGCGCGTCATGATGCCCGCCCGGACGCCACTCCGCACGTCCGAAGCCGCCTGCCCGCCTGCTCCTCGCGGGAGAGAACGGGGGAGGGGCACTCCGCATTTGGCTCCACGCACGCCAACGGGCACACTGGCGCGGCCTGAACGTGCGAGCAGGCAGGGGCTCTCCCGTCCCGCTCGCATCGCTCCTGGAGGGGTACGCACGGATGCGCCTGCTGCACACGTCGGACTGGCACCTGGGTCACTCACTGTACGACACCTCGCGCGAGGCCGAGCACGCGGCCTTCCTCGCGTGGTTGCTCGACACCCTGGCGGCACGCGAGGTGGACGCGCTGCTCGTGGCCGGTGACATCTTCGACACCTCCAACCCCAGCGCCGAGGCCCAGGCCGCCTGGTACGAGTTCGTCGCCCAGGCCCGCCAGCGCTGCCCGAAGCTGGACGTCGTCGTCATCGGCGGCAACCACGACTCGGCGGCGCGGCTGGATGCGCCGGACCCCCTGCTCACCGCGCTCGGCGTGCGCGTGGTGGGTGGCCTCACTCGCTCCCGGGATGACCGCGGCCTGGAGCGGCTGCTGGTGCCGCTGCACGATGCCCGGGGCCAGGTGGGCGCGTGGGTGGCGGCGGTGCCCTACCTGCGGCCCGCGGACCTCCCCTTCCTCCCAGACGAGGTGGGCGACCGGCTCATCGAGGGCGTGCGCGCGGTGTACGCCGAGGTGCTCGATGGCGCGCGGGCGCGGCGCGAGTCCGGACAGGCGCTCGTGGCCATGGGCCATTGCTACATGGTGGGCACCGAGCTGAGCGAGCTGAGCGAGCGCCGGATCCTCGGCGGCAACCAGCACGCGCTCCCAGTGGACCTCTTCCCCGAGGACATGGCGTACGTGGCGCTCGGGCACCTGCACAAGGCCCAGCGCGTGGGTGGTCGCGAGGGAGTGCGCTACAGCGGCTCGCCCCTGCCCCTGTCCCTGTCCGAGGCGAGCTACGTGCACCAGGTGCTGCTCGTGGAACTCGAGGGTGAGCACCTCGCCTCCGTGGAGTCCGTGCGCGTGCCCCGTCAGGCGGAGATCCTCCGGGTGCCCGAGCGCGGCGCGCCCGCGATGGACCTCGCCACCGTGGTGAAGGCGCTCCAGGCCCTGCCCTCCGCCGAGGCCGGAATGGTGGAGTGGAAGCGCCCCTATCTGGAGGTGTGCGTGGAGCTGCCCAGGCCCGAGCCCGCCCTGCGCCGGCAGGTGGAGGCCGCGCTGGAGGGCAAGGCCGCGCGGCTGGTGAAGATCACTCCCCAGTACACCGGCACGGGCCTGGCGCTCGCCGAGTCGCGGCCCGGGCCCTCGCTCAAGGATCGCACCCCCGAGGACGTGTTCCACGCCCGCTACGCCCAGGACTACTCCGAGCCCCTCGCTCCCGCGCTGCTCGAGGCCTTCCACGAGCTGCTCACCCAGGTGCAGGAGGACGCGTCATGAAGATCCTCGTCATCCGGGGTCGCAACCTCACGAGCCTCGCGGGCGACTTCGCCCTGGAGCTGGACAAGCCGCCGCTCGATCGCATGGGGCTGTTCGCCATCACCGGCGCCACGGGCGCGGGCAAGAGCACCCTGTTGGACGCCATGTGCCTGGCCCTCTTCGACTGCACGCCCCGGTTGGAGCAGGGCGGCGGGGTGCTCGTGGGACGCGCCGGGGAGGACGAGAAGGCGCGCGTCAAGGACACCGACGCGAGGGGCATGTTGCGGCGCGGCGCCGCCGAGGGCCTCGCCGAGGTGGAGTTCCTCGGACGCGATGGGAAGCGCTACGTGGCCAACTGGTCCGTGCGCCGGGCGCACAAGCGGCTGGATGGCGCCATCCAGTCTCCGGAGATGAGCCTCACCGAGGTGGCGTCCGGACAGCGCTTCGGTGCCAAGAAGGGCGAGGTGCTCAAGGCCATCGAGGAGAAGCTCGGCCTGTCCTTCGAGCAGTTCCGGCGCTCGGCGCTGCTGGCCCAGGGCGAGTTCGCCGCCTTCCTGCGCGCCAAGGAGAAGGACCGCGCGGAGCTGCTCGAGCGCATGACGGGCACGGAGGTGTACAGCCGCATGTCGCTCGCCGCGCACCAGCGCCACCGCCAGGTGCAGGAGGCGCTGGAGAAGTTGCAGCGGGGCGTGGAGGCCATCTCCTTGCTGAGCGAGGAGGCGCGCCGGCAGGAGGAGGAGGGACTGGCGCGCGAGGAGGCGGCGCGCGCGGAGGCCCAGGCGGTGCAGTCCCGCGCGGAGCACGCGGTGGGCTGGTACCGGACGCGGGCGGACCTGGTTTCCCGTGAGCGCGAGGCGGAAGCGGAGCTGGAGCGCGCGCGGCGGGCCCTCGAGGACGCGGAGCCCCGGCGGCTCGAATGGGAGCGGGTTCGCGCGGCGGAGGACCTGCGTGCTCCGGTCTCGGCGCTGGACGAGGCCACGGCGGCCCTGACGGCGAGGGACGCGGAGCTGACCGCGCGGCGCTCCGAGGAGGCGGTGGCGCGCGAGGTGGATCGCGGGGCCGAGGTGGTTCGGCTCGAGGCGGAGTCCCGGCGGGACGCGGCGGTGAAGGCGGAGGAGGCCGCGCGGCCGGAGCTGGAAGCGGCCGAGGCGTTGGATGGGGAGATCCAGCGCGCCGAGGAGCAGGCGCGGGACGCGGTGCGTGCGCGGGACGAGGCGCTCGCGAGCGAGCAGCGGGCCCGGGCCGAGCTCTCGGTGCTGAGCGACCAGGAAGCCTCCGCGCGCAAGCGGCTCGAGGACATCCAGGCGTGGCGGGACAAGCGCGGGCCCGTGGAGCCCGTGGCCCGGGAGTGGTCCCGGTGGGAGACGGAGCTCCAGCGCTATCAGCAACAGGCACGGCAGGAGGTCGCGGCCCAGGCACTGCTCACGCGCACGCGCGCCGAGGCCGAGCCGCTTCGCCTCGAGGCGGAGCGCCGTGAGGCGGCGCGGCGCGAGTCGTCCGAGGCGCTGCGTGTGGCCGAGGAGGAGGCCGCGCGGGCGGAGTCGGCGCTCGGCGCGGAGGCCGACGCGGCGCGGAGGCTGCGGCGTGAGGAGCTGGGTGCCCGGCAGGAGGTGTTGAAGGAGCTGGAGCTCGCGCGGAAGGAAGCGTGGGAAGCGGCCCAGGCGCTGCGCGAGGCCTCCCGGGAGGTGGACGAGGCCCGGAAGGAGCAGGCCACCGCGACCGCCGAGGCGGAGGCCGCGAAGGCGCGGCGCACCGGGCTCGACCCGGCGCTGAGGGAGGCACGGCTCGCGTTCGACCGGACGCGGGCCGCGCTGGAGCTCAGCGCGCGTCGGGCGGACCTGCGCGAGGGCGAGCCCTGTCCCCTGTGTGGTTCCAAGGAGCACCCCTACGCTCGCGAGGAAGGGCCCCTGGCGGGACTCGTCGAGGAGGGGCGCGGCCGGGTGACGTCGTTGGAGAACGAGCTCCAGGAGGTGACGCGGACCGAATCCGCCGCCACCGCCCGGGCCCAGGGCGCGGAGCAGCGCGCGGCGCGGGCCGAGGAGCGTGGGGAGGCCGCGGCGCGGCGGAGCACCTCGCCCCGCGAGCGCTGGAGCCTCTTGCGCGCGAAGCTCACGGGTGCGCTTCCCGCCGAGTCCGTGGATGCCCCGGAGGTCGAGGCCTGGCTGGCGGAGGCACTCGCCGAGGTGCGCGTCCACTCCGAGCGGTCGAGGGCCGAGGAGGAACTCGCCGAGGCCCAGGCCCGGAAGGCGAAGGAGGCCCGGGTCCGGAGGGAGGCCGCGCGGACGGACGCGGAGGCGGCGGAGTCGCTCTGGCGCCAGGCGGACGAGGCGTGGCGCAGGAACGTCGAGGCCGAGGCCCTGCACCTGCGGGACGTGGAGCAGGCGGCGCGCGGTCGCGAGGAGCTGCTGGCCGCGCTGTCGGTGGCCTTCTCGGGCTGGCCCCGTTGGGAGAAGGAGCTGTCCACCGACACGGCGACCTTCCAGGCGCGCTGCGTGAAGGCCGTGAAGGAGTGGAACGCGAAGGACGAGGAGCTGCGCCAGGCCGAGGCCGAGTCGCGGAGCGCGGCGGAGAAGCGGGGCCCGGTGCAAGCCACGGTGGAGCTGCTGCACGCGCAGAGCACGGCCCGTGCCCAGGCCGCGACCGGGCGGGAAGAGGCCCTCGCGCGCGCGCGCGCCTCACGTGGGGCGCTGTTCGGGGGACGTGCCACCGCCGAGGTGCGCGCGGCCCTTCGTCAGGAGCGGGAGGCGCTCGTCCAGGCCCTCGAGTCCCGGCGCGAGGACGCCGCGCGGGCGGCACGGGCCGTGGCGGTGGCGCTCGCCCGGACCGAGGCCTCGCTCGCGGCACGGGACACGGCGAGTACCTCCCGGGACAGGGCCGAGGCCACCCTGGGCACGCGCCTCGCCGAGCGCGGCCTCTCCCTGGAGACCGTGCGGAGCCTGCTCTCGCGGGGCGCCGCCTGGTGCGCGGACGAGGAGCGGGTGCTGGGCCAACTGCGGCAGGCCCACGACAAGTCCCTCCTGCTCGTCGAGGAGCGCCAGCGCCAGCGCCTCGAGCACGAGTCCTCCGCGCGGCCCTCCCTCTCCGAGGAGGAGGCCGCGTCCGCGCGCGAGCGGGCCATCGCGGACACCCAGGCCCGTGTGGACGCCGCCGCCCGCCTCCGGGCCCGGCTCAAGCAGGACGATGACGCCCGGCGGAGCCACGGCGAGCAGGCCCGGCTGCTGGAGGAGGCGCAGCGCAAGAGCGGCGTGTGGCGCACGCTCAGTGAACTCATCGGCTCGCATGACGGCAAGAAGTTCAAGGTGTTCGCCCAGAGCCTCACCCTGGACGCGCTCCTGCACCACGCCAACGCACACCTCGAGCAACTGGCGCCTCGCTACCACCTCATGCGTGTGCCTGGGTACGACCTGGACCTCCAGGTGGTGGATCGAGACATGGGCGACGAGGTGCGCGCCGTCTCCAGCCTCTCCGGCGGAGAGAGCTTCCTCGTCTCGCTCGCGCTCGCCCTCGGCCTCGCCTCGCTCTCCTCGGAGACGACCCAGGTGGAGACGCTCTTCATCGACGAGGGCTTCGGCACGCTGGACCCCGAGACGCTGGAAGTGGCCCTGGCCACGCTCGACGCGCTCCAGGCCACGGGGAGGCAGGTGGGCATCATCTCCCACGTGTCGGGGCTCGCCGAGCGCATCGGTGTGCAGGTACGCGTGGTGAAGCAGGGCGCGGGTCGCAGCCGCCTCCAGGTCGTGGGCGAAGCGGGCCTGCCAGGTGCTCGGGCGTCCGCGTCCCGGCGCTCGCTGGCGATGGGATAGAATGGTAGTGGATGAATCCCCCTCCCCGGATTGTCCGGGGTGAGACTCAGATTGGGACGATGGGAAAATTCTTCGACCCTTCTGCACTCTTCAGGAGTGAACGCCTCTGTCGCATCTGCACAGCAGGGGGCGGAGTTTCGTACTCTTCTGTTTCCGTGCGGGCCGGCGTATGGAACAGGAGGGCAGGTTACACAATCACCCACTAGGCAACAGACAACCCCATTCCCAAATTCGCCCCCCCTTCCCCCGTGAGGCTGTTCATGAGAGCCCCTAAACGTTTACTCGCGGCCGCCCTGGTCGCATTCCTCGCTGGTTGTCCTCAGCCGCCGACCACGGAGCCCGATCCGGATCCCACTGGTGACGGTGGCACCTCCGATGGTGGCCCCACCACTCCCGACGACGGTGGCACCGACGGCGGCGACGTCCAGCAGCCGACGGACGATCCCTTCGAGAAGCCCCCAGGTCCCCTCAATCCGACCAACAAGACGATCGACACCGACTGTGACGGTCTGTCGGACGCGGAGGAGTGGGGCAACATCTACGCGGGCGACAAGCGCACCGACCCGGACAAGTGGGACACGGACGGCGACGGCCTGCGCGATGGTGTGGAAGCCGCTCGCACCACCACCCTCAACCCGCTCCCGCTGTGCGCCTCGCTCTTCATCGCGGACGCGGATCCCACGAGCCGCACCAACCCGACCAATCCGGACACGGACGGCGACGGCATCCTGGACGGCGTGGAGGACCGCAACCGCAACGGCCGGCTGGACCCGGGCGAGACGGATCCCGCCAACCGGGACTCGGATGGTGACGGCCTGTCGGACAGCGAGGAGGACACCAACAAGAACGGCATCGTGGAGGCGGGCGAGACGGATCCCCGCAAGCGCGACACGGACGGCGACGGCCTGTCGGACTTCGTCGAGCTCAAGAACAGCAAGACGGATCCGCTCAACGCCGACATGGACGGCGACACCTGCGTGGACGGGCAGGAGGACCGCAACGGCAACGGCCTGGTGGATCCGGGCGAGACGGACCCGAAGAAGGCTGGCGACTGCGGCGGGGCCACGGGCACGGACACGGACGGTGACGGCATCTCGGACGAGGTCGAGCAGGCCAATGGCACCGACTGGCGCAACGCGGACACGGATGGTGACGGGCTGCGCGATGGTCAGGAGGACCGCAACCGCAATGGCCGGGTGGACCTGGGCGAGACGGATCCCCGCTCGAAGGACTCGGACTGCGACGGGCTGTTGGATGGACCCAACCAGGGCACCTTCCTGGGCGAGGACCTGAACGCCAGCGGTGGGCGCGACTCGGGCGAGACGGACCCCACCAACCGCGACACGGACGGAGATGGTCTGGTGGATGGCGTGGAGCGTGGCGTGGCCACCAACGCGGCGCCCATCACCACCTGCGGCTATGTCGGCGACCTGGACCCGGGCACCAAGACGAACCCCACCAACGCGGACAGCGACGGCGATGGCATCGCCGACGGCGCCGAGGACTCCAACCAGAACGGCCGCGTGGATCCGGGCGAGCTCGACCCGAGCAATGGCGCGGACGGCACCGGCACTTCTCCCGCGGGCCAGGCGTGCTCCGCGCAGAACCTGCGTCAGGTGACCTTCAAGGAGGACAACGGCAGTGACATCCGCCTGGCGCTCCGCCCCACCTTCAATGAGGTGAAGACGATCTCCTCGGGCAACGTCAAGGGCTACATCGGCTTCGACAACACCAACAAGGTGGCCTTCATCGCCTACAAGCGTGGCCAGGCGGGCACCTCCACCACGGCGGCGGGCGACGAGCTGTTCGTTCGTGGCCAGTTGAATCCCTCGGTGACGGAGACCACGCAGACGTTCACGACCTGGGACGGTCATGCCGCCGTGCAGGGCAACTACGAGCAGTCGGTGACCACCACCCTGGGTGCCTACACCAACGCGGTGGCCAACGTCATCGTCGGCTCGGGGGCGGGGACGCTCTCCGGTGGCACGGACGTGTCGGGTCCGTTCAAGATCCAGGCGCAGTACGTGCACCGCTCCAACTCGAGCGTGCTCGTGGTGCTGGCCATCACTCCCAAGGCCCGCTTCGTGGAGCCGGGGGTGTTCGTCATGAGCGACACCGCGGGTGGCACGGCGCTGGCCCAGTTCGGTGACGCGGACGCGGTGCAGTGCGAGACCTTCGCCTCCGCCGGCAGTGGCCCCACGGACTTCCTGTTCGTGGTGGACGACAGCGGCTCCATGGCCTCGTCCCAGACGGCGCTGGCCAACGCGGCCAATGCCGTGGCCTCGCGATTGGGCAACTCGCAGCTCGACTGGCGCATCGCCCTGGTCACCACTTCCTACGGTGCGACCTACAGCAACAACCGCAACATCTTCCGGGGCTTCACCCGGGACATCAACCAGTTCAAGGCCTGGCTGGATCAGAACGCCGCGTGCCCGGACACCACGCAGGGTTGCTGGATTGGTGTCAACGGCATCGCCGACGAAGTCCACCTGAGGCCGGCGCGCAAGGCGGTCAACGACATGACCGCCGCCAGCACGACGGATCCCAACAAGAAGTACCGCACTGGCGCCCGCCTGGTCGTCATCATCCTCACGGACACGCGCGATCAATCCACGGATGATGCCGTGGCCGGGTCTGGGAACACGCTCCCGGAGTTCATCAACTACTTCAAGAGCGGCAACCCCACGGGCGCTGCCATCCAGATGCACGGCATCATCTGCGATCCCGCCGACAGCGCCACCCGGTGCAACAGCCAGGAGGATCACCTCATCCCGGTGCACAAGGACGCCATCCAGGCGTTGGGTGGCATCGTGGGCAGCATCCGCACCGCGACGGGCATCCAGACGGCCATCAACAGCATCATGGACAGCGTGATCGGCTCCGCGGGCTACAAGACGCTCAAGCCGCCCATCGGCGCCTCCGTGCGCGTGGCGCTGGCGAAGGTGCGTGACTCCTCGAAGTGCAACCCGAGCGACCTGCCGCGCAGCCGCACGGATGGCTTCGACGTGGACGGCCGCAGCCAGGCCCTGTCCTTCTATGGTGCGTGTCGTCCGCCCGAGACGGGCACCACCCTGGGCGCCATCTCCTACCGCTACTGGAGCGACCTGACGGCCAACACGGATGGCAACCAGCCGCCCTGCTATAGCGACACGGGGTACTACGACTCCACCCAGGCGGACTTCTGCAAGGGCAAGCTCGTGTGCAACCGGCAGACGAACCGGTGCGAGTGCCCCGCGGATTGCGGCGGTGGCGGCGCGCCCGGCCAGGTGTGCAACACCAACCGGGACGTGTGCAGCTGGTCCTGCGGCTCGGAATGCGCGGGCGCCTGCGGCAGCTTCGAGACGTGCAACCCGACCACGTGCGCGTGCACCTGCGTGCAGTCCGCCACCTGCTCGCCGGGCTTCAAGTTCGACGCGGCGGCCTGTGGTTGTGTCTGTGACACGGGGGCGCTCAACTGCGGCTCGAACTACCAGGCCGATGCCAACGCCTGCGCCTGCGTCTGCAAGCCCAACTGCGGTGGCAACTGCCCGTCCGACACGGTGTGCAACGAGAGCACCTGCGCCTGCCGGCCGAAGCCGAACTGAGTCACTCCCCCGGCGGGCCTGGAGCTGAGGCCCGCCAGGGATGAGCCAGCCGGGGCCGGGTACCGCTGAGCCGTCAGCGGCGCCCGGCCCCGGTCCTTTTTCGGCTCCAGGAGGTGACCCGAATAATCACGCGACGAACTCCATACCCGTACTCCGCGCGAACGCGGTGAATCCCGGGTCCGTCCCCTGTCCGAACAGGAGTTCGTCCTCATGCTCAAGTCCATGCTGGCGCCGTCCCTCGCCCTGGTGTCCGCGCTGTCCGCCGGGCAATCCCTCGCACACGGCTCCATCGAGATTCCCATCAGCCGCGTGTACAACTGTTACAAGGAGGGCCCGGAGACTCCCCAGTCCGCCGCCTGCAAGGCCGCCATCGCCTACGGTGGCACCCAGGCCTTCTATGACTGGAATGGCGTCCGGCAGGGCAACGCCAATGGCCAGCACCGCGCCCTCATCCCGGATGGGAAGCTGTGCAGCGCGGCCAATGAGTCGCACAAGGGGTTGGATCTCGCGCGGTCGGACTGGCCGGCCAAGCGCATCGCGCCCAATGCCCAGGGCCGCTTCGATTTCGTCTACCACGCCACGGCGCCCCATGCCGCGCGCAGCTTCCAGTTCTTCGTCACCAGGCAGGGCTACAATCCCACGCAGCCGCTCAAGTGGTCGGACCTGGAGGCGACGCCCTTCTGCACCGTGGGCACCACGCCCCTGCAGAACAACCGCTACACGTTGAACTGTCCCTTCCCCACGGGGAGGACGGGCCGGCACGTCATCTACAACATCTGGCAGCGCTCCGACAGCCCGGAGGCCTTCTACGCCTGCGTGGACGTGGAGATCGGCACCACGCTCGCCGCCTCCGAGTGGAAGGAAGCCGAGCCGGTGCGGGCCCGTGAGGACCTGCGCGCGGGCAGCACGGTGACGCTCCGGGTCTTCGACGCGGCCGGGCGGGACGTGGAGCGCCACGAGCTGCGCCTGACGGAGGAGGTGAGTCCGGCGGCCCACTGGCTCGTGCGTCTGGCCCGCCGGGTGAACCAGGACTCGCGCTACGTCCGCGTGGGCGCGCTCGACGCCCAGGGTGACATCTCCCCCGTCGAGTCGCTCCAGGGCAACAGCGTCTATGTCCGGGACGCGGGCTACCGCTTCCAGCTCGACATCGACAAGCCCGCGGCGCCCTCGAGTCCCTGAGCGCGTCTACACGCTGGCGGCGCCGTCGCGCGACGTCTGGCCGTGGGCGGGCCATTCGATGCGCAGGCGGGCGCCGCCCTCTTCCCGGTTCTCCGCGGTGAGCGTCGCGCCGCAGTGCTCCAGCAGCTCGCGCGAGATGACGAGCCCCAGGCCCGTGCCCTTCTCCGGGCCCTTGGTGGTGAAGAAGGTCTCGAAGAGGCGCGGCAGCACCTCGGGAGGAAAGCCCGGGCCGTTGTCCTCGACGAAGAGCATCACGCGCTGCCCGCGCGCCTCGCCGCGCACCAGGATCTGCCCCGGCACCCGGCCGGACTCCTCGAGGGCGTCGCCCGCGTTGACGAGCAGGTTGAGCAGCACCTGGACGAGCCGCCGGGGCGTGGCGAGCACGGGCGGCAGTCCGGGAGGCAGCTCGACCTTCACGTGGGCCATGTGCTTGAGCCGTACCGCCGCCAGCCGCACCGCGTCCGCCACCACGTCCGCCAGGGCGCAGGCGGTGGACTCCTCCGTGTCCCGGCGCGAGAAGCCCTTGAGGTCCAGGACGATCCGCTGGACGCGCTCCACGCCCGAGCGCGTCTCGGCGAGCACCTGCTCCAGCTCCGCGCGGGCCCCGGGGGTCAGGGGCTGGGCGTGCAGCTCCTCCTGGAGGAAGCGCAGGTTGGCGTGGACGAAGGCCAGCGGGTTGTTGATTTCGTGCATCACGCTGGCGGCCAGCCGCCCCACGGTGGCGAGCCGCTCGGAGAGGGCTTGATCCGCCAGCGTCCGGGCGAACTTCTCCGCGGCCTCGCGGCGGGTGCGCTCCAGCCGGGCCTCGTTGCGCGCCTCGAGCGCCCGGCGGAACTGGGTGGAGCCCGCCACGCCGAAGAAGCTGGTCATCGCGACCAGGGAAGCCCAGGTGATGGCCTGGGCCGGAGGGTGCCCGGTGAGCACCACCAGCGCGCCAATGCCCAGCATGCAGACGCAGCCGCTGACGATGGCCGCGCCCGCCTCCTCCGCGTAGATGAGGGCCACGAGCAGGGGCAGGCACATCACCAGGTGGACGTACGGACTGTCCACGTCCCCGGTGCAGGCGACGATGGCCAGGTAGAAGCCCGAGCCGAGCGCGCTGTTGACCAGGAAGAACAGGCGTCGGCGCCACCCGGAGAGCCGGCCCATCCAGAACGCGCAGGCCACCAGCTCCACCGCCCACAGCACGCGCACGCCGAGCGCCCCGAGGTTGACGCTCGAGAAGATGAGCACGTCCAGCACGGACAGCAGCGGGAGCACCGCCGCGAACAAGAGGGTCGTCTTGTCCGGCTTCGTTCGCGTGGCCTCGCCGTGTGGACGCACTGTCATGGGAACTAGGAGCTCTCCAGGAGTAGCCGCTCCCGGCCGGGCGAGCCCCGTACATCCTTTTGTCGGCGCCACTCCACCTGGATCGTCCGGTGGGTGGGAATGGACAGGAAGGAGCGCCGCAGCTCCTCCTCGTGCATCTTGTCGGCCTGGGCCTGGAGCCGCTGGTGGGCTGCTTCCAGCAGGTGGGGCGCGCGCGCGTCCTGGTGGGCCCGGAGCACCCGGAAGCAGGTGAGCCAGATCCAGAAGGGCTCCTCCACGCCCCGGTGCATGCCTTCCAGGTGGGGCAGGAGCTGCTCGACGAGCTCGAGCGCCTCGTGCAACTCCCCGCCCATCAGCGCCACGGCGGCCAGCCCCGTCATGGCCTCGTGCTCCAGGTGGGGCATGCGGATGCGCGCCCGGATGTCGCGCGAGCGCTGGTAGGCCTCGCGTGCCTCGGACAGGCGCTCCAGGGCGCCCAGGGCGAGGCCCCGGCTCATCCACGCGTAGCCCTGGTAGCGCAGGCTGCCGATGTCCTCGCCGATGCGCAGGCCCTGCTCGCTCAGCTCGAGCGCGCCGGCGGGATCGCCCAGGTGGTAGTGGATCCGCGCGAGGTTGGTGTAGTCCATGGCCTCCCAGAACCGGTAGCCGATGACCCGGCTGAACTGGAGCGTCTGCTCGAAGCCGGCGCGGGACGCGGCGAAGTCTCCCAGGCTCTTGCGCACGTAGGCGAGGTAGCGCCGCGCCGAGCACTCCAGCCAGCGGTCCCCCATGGACTGGCAGAAGGGGATGACGCGCTGGATGGGCTGGAGGCTCGCCGACAGCTCACCCCCCTCGTGCATGACGGCGCTGAGGTTGAGCAGGCTCTCCACCTCCAGTTGGGGCAGCCGCGCCGACTCGGCGAGCGCGAGGCTGCGCTCCAGGTGCTCGCGGGCGCTCGTGAAGTCGCCCCGGAGGTGGCGCAGCATCCGTCCCCAGCTCAGATGGGCGAGGGCCTCGCTGGCCACGTCCCCCTGCTGCTGGGCGAGCCGGATGGCCCGCTGCACCGCCTGCTCCCCCATCGCGAACTCGCCGACCTCCACGGCATACAGCGCCCGGCGCAGGGCCGCCTCGGTCCGCCGCCGATCGTCGTCGAGCCGCTCGGCCCACTCCTCCATGTGGTCCAGGGCCATGTGTTGCTCGCGCCGCTCGCCCTGGATGGCGTGGACGCGCTCACGCGCCGCCACGATGGCGTAGCGCTCGGTGACATTGTCCTCGGTGCTCAGGGCGAGCGCCCGCTGGAGGAAGGCGCGCGCCTCGGCGTGGGCGAACAGGGACAGGGCCTCCTCCGCGGCGCGCCGCAGGAACGTCGCCGCGCGCTCACCCTGGCCGGACGCCTCCAGGTGATCCGCGAGCAGTCCCAGGTGCTCGCGCGAGCGCTCGCCTCCGCGCGCCTGCAACCACTCGGCGATCCACCCGTGGAAGGCGCGTCGCTCGCGCTTGAGCACGGTGTCATAGGCCACCTCGCGCACGATGGCGTGCTTGAAGGTGTACTCGTGCGCCCCGGCGAAGGCGGAGCTGGACTGCTCGAAGATGAGCTCGCGCTCCTGGAGCGCCGCCAGCGTGTCATGCAGGGACACGCCCTCGGGCAGGGCGCCGCCCATCATCAAGAGGGGCTCGTCCCAGAAGACGCGGCCCACCACCGAGGCGCGCTGGAGCACCTCGCGCTCGTGCGCGGGCAGGCTGTCCAGCCGCGCCTGGAGCACGCCACTGAGCGTGGGGGGCACCTTGAGCGAGGTGAGCCGGTGGGGCTCGACGTGCCAGTGCTCCTTGCCGGCGAGGATGACGCCCTCCTCCAGGAGCATCTGGATGAGCTCCTCCAGGTAGAAGGGATTGCCCTCGGCGCGCGTGACGACGAGCTCCTCGAGCGCCGGGGGGATGGACTCCACCTTGCGCAGCAGCTCCGCCACCAGCCGGTGGCTGTCGTCCGGGGACAGGGGCCGCAGCTCCAGCCGGACATGGGCGGGGGCGTGGGCCCAGCCGGGGCGCCGCTCGAAGAACTCGGGCCGCGCGGTGCACACCACGAGCAGCTGCTCGGGCGCGAGCGTCTCGTGCAGGCGCTCGAGCAGATCCAACGCGCTGTCGTCCGCCCAGTGGATGTCCTCCAGGAAGAGCACCATGGGCTCGCGCCGCAAGAGGGCGCGAAAGTACTCGCCGAGCGACTCCAGGCCCCGGGCCCGGAGGCTCTGCTCGTCCATGGGCGTGCCCTTGAGGTGGGGGCTGTTGCTGAAGTCGAAGCCGATGAGCGAGCCGGCGAGGTGGGCGCGGATGCGGCTCGACTCCCCGGGGCCGAGCGCCTCGTGGAAGCTGTCCTCCAGCCGGGCGCGCACCACGCTGGGTGGGTCGCTCTCCTGCACCTGGAGGTGGAAGGAGAACAGGTCGCGCAAGAGGGCGTTGGGGTGCCGGCGCATTTCCGGACTGGCGCGTCCCCGGAGGCAGAGGGGGGGCGTGTCCAGCGACTCGAGCCACGTCTCGAACTCGCCGAGCAGCCGCGACTTGCCGATGCCCGCCTCGCCCGTGAGCGTCACCCGGTGGCTGCCGTTGCCCGCGAGCACCGCCTGGAGCGCCGCGCGCAGCTGGCGTGTCTCCTGCTCGCGTCCCACCAGCCGGGCCCAGACCCCATCCAGACCGCGGCCCCGCCGGAGGAAGGCCCGGGGCTTGGCCGCCGTCACCCGGTACACCTGCAGGGGCTCCTGTTTGCCCTTGAGACGCAGGGGCGCCAGGGGCTCGGCCGCGAAGGCCCCGCTCACGTGGCGCCAGGTGTTGTGCGAGATGAGGATTCCGTCCACGGGCGCGGCCTGCTCCAGGCGGCTCGCGGTGTTCACGGTGTCGCCCATCACCGTGAGCTCCCCGCGCGTGCCCACCACGCCCAGCAGCACCGGCCCCGTGTGGATGCCGATGCGCATGTGCAGCCCTTCCGGGGGCGCCGCGGGGAAGGAGGCCAGCTGCGCCTGGATGTCCAGGGCCGCGTGGAGCGCCTGCTCGGCGTCGTCCTCGCTCGCGCCCTCCGTGCCCCAGAGCGCCATGACGGCATCCCCGATGTGTTTGTCGATGTGCCCGCCGTGCCGGAGGATGGCCCCGTCCACGCGCTCCCACAGCCGGTTCATCAGCTCGCTGACGTCCTCGGGATCCATCCGCTCGCTCAGCGCGGTGAAGCCGCACAGGTCGCCGAAGAGCACGGTGACGTGCCGGCGCTCGAAGGGGACGTGCGGGGCGAGGGCGGCGATCCGGACGCGCAGGGCGGCCAGCGCGGCCTCGGTGGCCTCGTGGCCGAGCACCGTGCGCTGGGTTTCCAATACCGCCATGGCCTGCTCGAGCAGGTCGCGTTCGTTGCTCATCGTCCTCCGGTGGGGAGCCGGGCCAGGGCCCTCGTCATTACAACCAATCAGGGCGGGTGACGTCGAGTGGGAGAAGAAAATTCCGCTCTTTCTCACCGTCCGGGTTTCAGGCCCGTGGGCGCGGTGTCCGTGCGGAAGACGGGGTAGAGGTGGAGCCGCGAGTCCCAGGCGGGGTGCCGCTCGGCGAAGAAGCGCAGGCGGGCGCGTGCATCCCCGGCGAAGGCCTTGTCCTTCAGGCGCTCCTCCCAGGCGGCCTTCACGGCGGGGTCCTTCGCCAGCAACTCCCGGGCGAAGGGCTCCACCACGTAGTCCTCGATGTACTCCTTCTGCTCGAAGTGGTTGTTGAAGAAGCCCCAGGCGAGGAGCGAGTCCGGCCCGAGGGGCTCGAACAGGTGGGCGAGCAGGGGCGCGCTCTTCTGGGCAGCGGGGACATAGAGCGTGCCGGCGGGCAGCGGCCAGGTCTCCTTCGTCCACTGGCCCTTCACGGACAGGGGCTGTCGGCCCTCGTAGGAGCCGGGGCGGAAGGTGGCCTCGGTGGCGCGGAACACCTCCACCCCGGTGGGGGGCAGGGCCTGGCCGAGCCGCTGGAAGCGCAGGCCGTGGACGGTGAGCTTGCGGGCCACCCACTCCGCGTGGGCCGGGGGCACGAGGTAGCCGCCCGCGGGCAGGGTGGTGGTGAGGGCGGGGCGGAGCTCCTCGAAGTAGGGAAGGGTCCACACCTGGGGGCGGGTGGGGTCGTAGCGGATCCACGGCTGCTGGGTGAGCTCGGAGGGCGAGCGCTCATAGGCATAGCCGCGGAAGTCGATGGGGCGGCTCTTGTCCGTGTTCTCCCAGGCGAGCACCACCTCGCGTGCCTTGCCGGCCTCGGCCTCGGCGTCCACCGCCGCGCGGGCCTTCATGAGCGCCTGGCCGTCCCGGGCGACGAGCCGCAAGAGCCCCTCCAGCACGTGGCGCGTGGTGGCCACGCGGTGCGCGTAGGGCTTCCACGAGTGGGTCTCCACCAGCACGCCGTAGCGCCGGTTCACCATCCAGTAGGCGTTGCTGAAGCGCGGCGGCGCCACGCCGTAGCCCACGCCCGAGCGGGGATCATCCTCCTTGCGGAACGAGGGATAGAAGGGCAGGGGCAGGTGGCCCTGGGCCTCCAGGGCGGTGAACAGCTCCTGGCGCAGCTTCTCGCCGGCGGCCCGGAGCGGCTCGGGGCCCGTCTTCTGCGGCTCCAACTGCACGCTCACGTCGTGCTCGAACTGGGCGCCGTCGGTGACGTGCAGGTCGATGGAGACGAGGGGATCCCACGTGTGCAGCAGGGTGAGCAGGGCGCCCATCTCCGGGGCGTCCGCCTTGACGTAGTCGCGGTTGAGGTTGAAGCCCTGCGCGGTGACACGCCAGCCCATCTCCTCGGGGCCCACCTGGTTGGGGCGGTTGTTGAGGCCGAAGCGCTCGTGGCCATCCACGTTGAAGACGGGCACGAAGACGGCCGTCACGCCCTGGAGTACCCCCGGCAGCGCCTTGCCATCGAGCAGGTCGCGCAGGAGCCAGAAGCCCGCGTCCTTGCCATCGATCTCCCCGGCGTGGATGCCGCCCTGGAAGAAGACGACGGGGCGGCCCTTCTTCGCCGCCGCGGCGGGGGTGAGGGTGCCGTCCGCGCTCGCGGTGAGCACCAGCAGGGGGCGGCCCTCGGGGGTGGTGCCGAAGGAGTCACAGCGCACCTTGCCGGGGTAGCGCTTGGGGAAGGCGTGGCAGAGCGTCTCCACCTCGGCGTAGCGGCCGGTGCGGAGCCACCCGCTCTGCTCGGCGACGGTGGTCAGGGGCGTCTGGTGGAGCGTCAGGGCGAGGAGGGCGGACAGGAGCATGTCGGCCGCCTGTTGAGCACACCCCCCGGGTCCGCTCAACCTCGTCGTGGGGCGCCCGGTGGGACGGTGAGGCTCTCGCCCACGGCGAGCACGTGCAGGGGCTCCACCGGGAGCGCGCGCCGCTTCCACTCGGCGTCCAGACGCTGGGGCGGCTCGTCGAGGGGCTCGTCGGTGAGCTTGAAGGTTCCCCAGTGCATGGCGAGGAAGCGCCGGGCCCCGAGGTCCTCATAGGCCCGCACCGCCTGCTCGGGGTTCATGTGCTGCTTCTCCATGAACCACTCCGGGTCATAGGCGCCGATGGGCAGCAGGGCGGCGTCGATGCCGGGAAAGCGCCGGCCGATCTCCCGGAAGCCCTCGAAGTAGGCGGTGTCGCCCGAGTGGTAGACGCGGGTGTGGGCGCCCTCCACCACGAAGCCGCCCCAGAGCGTCTCGTTCACGTCCGCGAGGCCGCGGCGGCTCCAGTGCTGGGCGGGGACGAAGTGCACGGTGACGGGGCCCACGCGCGTGGAGCCCCACCAGTCCAGCTCGGTGACGGACAGGCCGGTGCGCTGGAAGTAGCGCGTCAGGCCGAGTCCCCCGATGACGGGCGCGCCCACCTGGCACACGGTGGGCATGTCCAGGTGATCATAGTGGTTGTGGGACACCAGGGTGGCCTGGATGGGGGGGAGCTGGCCGGTCGGCACTCCGGGGGGCACGTTGCGGCGGATGAAGCCGGGAATGCTGTCGCGCAGCACGGGATCGATGAGCAGCGACACGCCCTCGAGCTGGACGAGCCAGCTGGCGTGGCCCAGCCAGGTGAGGCGCGCGCCCTCGCCGGGGGCGGGGGGCACGGCCAGGACGGCGAGGTCCGGCTCCACGCGGCGCATGGCGCAGGTGGCCTCGCTCTTGCGGCGCTTGCCGGCCACCTTGTCCGCCACCGCCCACTTGAAGACGGTGGACAGCGGGTGGGGACCACTGCCATCCAGGTTCTTGAAGCGCAACGGCATGGGGAAGGGTTCCTCGTGGGAGGGTGGAATGGGCTCTTGCCCCATCCTGTTCCGCCCTCATCCTAGCAAGCACGGGAATGATTTCTTCCCGATGCGCCAGGGGTGGAGAAGTATCCAGCCAATATGAGCGTGCGGCATTTCGACATCGTGGTGATCGGCTCGGGCCCCGGCGGGGAGGGCGCGGCCATGAAGGCGGCCAAGTCCGGCAAGCGGGTGTGCGTGGTGGAGCAGCGTCCGCTGGTGGGCGGCGCCTGTACCCATACGGCCACCATTCCCTCCAAGGCGCTCCGGCACGCCATCCAACGCCTCGTGGACGTGCAGATGGATCACCCCGAGCTGCGCGTGGAGCTGGGCCAGAAGTGGAAGTTCAAGGACATGATGCGCTCGGCGTCCACGGTGGTGTCGCGCCAGGTGCAGTTGCGCACCACCTTCTACGAGCGCAACCGGGTGGAGCTGGTGGTGGGGCGGGCGCGCTTCCTGGATGCCCATACGCTCGAGGTGGATGAGCCCCGGGGCGCGAGCGAGCAACTGTCCGCCAAGGCGTTCGTGCTGGCCACGGGCTCGCGGCCCTACCACCCGCCGGACCTGGACTTCCAGCACCCGCGCGTCTTCGACTCGGACACCATCTTCAACCTGCGCGAGACGCCGATGACGATGATCATCTACGGCGCGGGCGTCATCGGGTGCGAGTACGCGTCCATGTTCCGGCAGCTGGGCGTGAAGGTGGACCTGGTGAACACGCGCGAGCGGCTGCTGTCCTTCCTGGACGATGAGATCTCCGACGCGCTGTCCTACCACCTGCGCGAGCAGGGCGTGCTCATCCGCCACCAGGAGCAGATGGAGCGCGTGGAGACGCGGGACGACGGGGTGGTGCTGCACCTCAAGAGTGGCAAGCGCCTGCGCGCGGACGTCTTCCTGTGGGCCAACGGGCGCACCGGCAACACCCAGGACATCGGGCTGGAGGCGCTGGGCATCCAACTGGACTCGCGCGGCAACATCCAGGTGAACGACGCCTACCAGACGGTGGTACCGCACATCTACGCGGTGGGCGACGTGGTGGGCATTCCCTCGCTGGCGAGCGCCTCGTATGACCAGGGCCGCTTCGCCGCCACGCACATCGTCGAGGGGCGGCTGGAGCACAAGCTGGTCAAGGACATCCCCAGCGGCATCTACACCAGCCCGGAGATCAGCAGCCTGGGTCGCACCGAGCAGGAGCTCACGCGCCAGGGCGTGCCCTACGAAGTGGGCCACGCGTTCTTCAAGAGCCTGGCGCGCGCGCAAATCACCGGCCGCACGGTGGGCATGCTCAAGCTCCTCTTCCACCGCGACACGCGGGAGATCCTCGGCATCCACTGCTTCGGGGACAACGCCTCGGAGATCATCCACATCGGCCAGGCGATCATGTCCCAGGACGGGCCGGGCAACTCCATCGACTACTTCATCAACACCACCTTCAACTACCCCACCATGGCCGAGGCCTACCGGGTGGCGGCGCTCAACGGACTCAACCGCCTGTTCGAGCACTGAAGGGCCGGCGTCGTCGCTTCCCCACCCGCGTCAACGTTTCACCCGGGGCATGACACGGGTGTCAGGGCGCGGTGGGGCCGGGGAGGCGGGGGAGCGCCGCCCTCCGAGTGGTTCATTCCTGGAACATGTCTTGCTTTGGGCCTGGGTCCACCCCTTCACCCGGAGCATGTGCATGAGCAGGACACGGCGGTTGTGGATCACAGGGCTGACGGTACTGACACTGGTAGGTTGTTCTGGGCTGGGTTCGGTAGGTGCTCCCTCCGCTGGGGACATGGGAGCGACTCCTGGCGGAATCCAGGACATCGCGCTGGCGCGGACGAAGATCGCGGCGGGGCAGATTCCCCTCGCGGAGGACTTCACCGCCGAGGGGCTCTACGCGGAGCATGATCTTCCCCTGGAGGGCCCGCCCTGTGAGCAGGTGTTGTGTCTGCGCACGGCGAAGGGCATCGCGACGGCCATCGACACGGGCCGCCAGGAGGTGTTCGTGCAGGTGGGGTTCTCGTCCAACGTGGAGCCCTCCACCTTCCACCGCAAGCCGCTCGACGCGGCGCTGGTCATCGACCACTCCGGGTCCATGCAGGGCGAGCCGATGGCGGCCGTGAAGGAGGCGGCTCGCCGGTTGGTGGCGAAGCTGGACGAGAGCGACACCTTCTCGCTGGTCATCTTCGATGACGTCTCCCAGGTGCTGGTGAAGCAGACGCCCGTGCGCGACCGCGCGGCCCTGCTGCGCGCCATCGACACCATCCAGGTGGACGGCTCGACCTGCATCGAGTGCGGACTGGCCGATGGCTACGCGCAACTCGCCACGCGCGCGCCGGACGCGTCACGCGCCCGCCGCGTCTTCCTCTTCACGGACGCGATGCCCAACGTGGGCCAGACGCAAGAGGGCGGGTTCATGAAGCTGTTGCGCGACCACTCCCAGGAGGGCCGGGACCTGACGCTCTTCGGGGTGAACATCGCGTTCGATCAGTCCTTCGTCACGGCCATCTCCTCCGTGCGGGGCGCCAATGCCTTCTACCTGCGTGACGCCGAGCGCACGCGAACGGTCTTCGACGAGGACTTCGACTACCTGGTGACGCCCATCGCGTATGACCTGAAGATGGTGCTCACTCCCGCCCCGGGCTTCCGGGTGGAGGCGGTGTATGGCGTGCCCGGGGTGGAGCCCGGCGCGGGCCAGGCCTCGCTGGAGATCTCCACGGTCTTCCTCTCCCGGCGGCGCGGCGCCATCCTCGCGCGCTTCTCCCGGGAGGCGGACATCCAGCCCGGACAACGGATGATGTCGGGGGGGCTCTCCTTCACACCCGCTCGCGGCGAGGCGAGCCCGCCCACGCTCGTGACGGCGAGCTACGAGGGCAGCGAGCCGCTCTCGTCCACCGGCACGTGGTACTCCGAGGACACGGTGCGCAAGACGGCGGCCCTGACGAACTTCATCCTCGGCGCCCGGGCGGCGTGCTCGTCCTGGCATGCGGGGGACAAGGCCCGGGCCCGGGAGCTGGCGGACCGGACGGCGGAGCTGCTGCGCACCCACGCGGAGCAGTTGGACGACGCCGCGCTGCGCGCCGAGGCGGAGCTGGCGTCCAAGCTCGCCGCGCTGATGGTTCCCTGAACCCTCAGGCCTCGCCCGCCTCGTTGGCGAAGACCTCGGCGGGGTCCGGCTTGGCCTGCTCGAGGACGGTCGGCTTGTGGTGGGCCACCGCCTTCTTCCAGCGCCCGGAGAAGTAGTAGGCCATGCTGCAGCCGAGCGAGACGAAGAAGCTGATGGCGATGGCGTACCAGACGCCCTTCACGTCGTGCATCTGGCGCGACAGCGTGTAGGCCAGGGGCACCCGGACCACCCAGAGGCTGAGCAGGGAGATGAGGGTGGTGATCATCGTCGAGCCGGCTCCGTTGATGATGCCGTTGCTCACGAAGGTGAGGCCGAACAAGACGTAGCAGGCGCCCACGATGTGCAGATACGAGGTCCCCAGCTCGACGACGACGGGATCCGTGATGAACACCTTCAGGAGCGTCTCCGGGAAGAGGACGGCCACCAGGGAGATGACGAGGGTGATGGCCCCGCTGAAGGCACATCCCCACGCGAAGATCTGCCGGACGCGGGGCAGGTGGCCCGCCCCCAGGTTCTGTCCGGCGAGCGTCGAGATGGCCATGCCGAAGTTGATGGCCGGCATGAAGGCGATCTGATCGATGCGCGAGGCCGCGCCGAAGGCCGCCGTGGAGATCTCCCCGAAGCCGTTCACGATGCCGGTCACCATCACCATGCCGAGCGACACCAGGGACTGCTGGATGGAGGCGGGCACGCCGATGCGGAAGGTCTGCCAGGTGGCCGGACCGAGGTGGCGCAGGCTCGGCCAGCCGGGCGCGACGGGGGACTTCTGGCGGTGCAGCCAGACCACCAGCACGGTCAGCACGAGCACCTGGGAGACGATGGTGGCCCAGGCGGTGCCGTTGAGCCCCAGACGTGGCAGGCCCAGGTGGCCGAAGATGAGGAGCGGATCCAACACCGTGGTGAGCACGACGGAGATGAGCTGGAAGTACAGGGGCGTCTTCGAGTCCCCCATGCCCTGCAACATGCTGCGCAGCGCGAACATGGCGAAGCTGGTGGGCATCGACAGCAGGAAGATGCGCAGGTAGTCCACCGAGGGCTGGAAGATGTCCTCCGGCGTGTCCATGGCGCGCAGGATGTGGGGCGTGAAGAACTCGCCCAGCAGGGTCAGCAGGATGCCCAGGCCGAGGATCAACACGGTGGAGCTGTCCACCACCCGCCGCAGCTCGTCGAAGCGTTTGGCGCCGTAGCTCTGCGACACGAGGATGTTCGTCGCGAGCGTCATGCCCATCCCGATACCGAAGAGGGTGAAGACGACGGGGAAGCTCACCGTGACGGTGGCCAGCGCCCCGGTGCCGAGGAACTGCCCCACCCAGATGGCGTTGATGAAGCTGTAGGCCGTCTGCAGCAGGCTGCCAATGAGCATCGGCAGGGAGAACGTCACGATGTGCCGGGGGATGCTGCCCGTGGTCAAATCTGTCCCGAACTTCGGTTTCATGTGTCTGCCTTCTCCCGTGATGGCTTCTTCACGGTCAGGTGCGGTATGCACCCTCGAAGGCGGGCGCGCCAGTCCCCCAGGTGGGTTTTCTCACCGGGTGGAAGCCGGGACGTGTCGTGCCGCGGACGGCTCAGGGCTCGAGCGGGTTCTTGTGGTGGAAGCTCCTCGGCCTGAGCTCGAAGGACAGCCAGCTCATGGGCATGTTGTCCTGGTCCTCGTCCCGAGGGACGTGCAGGTGCCGGTTGACGTACCACACCACCACGTCCTGCCCATCCACGGATTGCCCGTCCACCATGGCGCTGACATTCGTTGGCGCGGTGCTGCAACCCGAGGCGATGTGTGGAGGGAAGTTGCCCACCGCGAGACTCTCGCACCCGTTGTAGCGGGTGACCCAGAACTCGTGCGCGGACCAGGGCTCCGTGGTGGAGACCTCGCCGGTCCACAGCCCCTCGATGTGCGGGACGAGCTCATAGCCCACGTTCCGCCCGTCGGCGTTGGTGCTCGTCTTGTCGTAGATGAACCACGACGTATAGCTCTCCGGGGCGAGGTCCTGGGCGGCCTCGAGCGGGATGGGCGTCCTCACGTTCACCCCGCAGGTGCCCGGCGTGGCGCAGGAGCTGTCGGGAGAAGGGGACGTGGACGGCTGGAAGGTCATCTGCTCGACCGCGTCGTTCGCCGCTCCATCGATGTCGAAGTCCAGCCGGTAATAGATGTTGTGCAGGTGGGAGATTCCATAGACCGGCGTCTCGTTCGTCTCGGAGTCCATGCGGCTGCCATAGGGCGCATAGCCCGCGCCCGAGCGGACCTGCTGGAGCCGGCCCGACAGCCCCATCCGTGGCTCGATGGTCCCGTCATCATGGAACTCCCACTGGTTGATGTACGTGTACTGGCCGAGTTGTGAGGCCATGCTCACCGAGACGCTCTCTCCCCGCTGGAAGTTGTCCCTGAACTTCCAGGCGTAGCCGCGATCGTCGACGTTCTGGCAGATCTGGTTGTTGGCCAGCAGCGTCCCTCCCGCGCACTCCGCCTCGGTGAGCGTGAGGGCATTGAACCCCAACCCCGCGTTGGTGACGTCGAGGGGGCGGGGGGTGCCCATGACATAGGGGACGTGGAGCTCCGCGATGCTCCCCTGGCCGAGCACCAGTCGCGACGTGCCTCCCACGGGCATGTAGCTGGCCTTCTGGATGACCATCCCCTCACAGGGACAATTCTGGACGGAGAAGTTCCACCTCGAGCCCGACGCGAAGGTGTGATCCACCACGGTGGAGCCGGTGCAGGCCGCGGGGGAGCACCCTTGTGCCTCCGCGACGCGCGCGAAGCCCACTCCCATACCGATGGCCACGACCCCATGGACGACGCGATACCAGGACATGCTCGACTCCCGTGGGCGAAGGAATTCCAGAAACGGGGAGTTAGGGCCGCGGCCGCCGGAGGGGCTACGTACCCCGGGGCACTCCGTCACCGGCGAACCGGGCCTGTGAGGAGCGATGCACTCTCGAGCGGTCAGCTAGGCGTCCAGTGAGCGCGCCAGCACCGACTGCACCACGTCCCGCAGCTCCCGGGCGGAGAACGGCTTGTCCACCCGGCGGTTGCCCGCCTGCGCGAGGAACTCGCGGGCCTTGGGCGTGAAGGCGCCTCCGGACAGGAAGATGAGCTGCTCGGCCAGCGCGGGCAGGTGCTGCGCGAGCTGCTGGTGCAGGTCCACCCCGCTCATCTCCGGCATCATCACGTCACACAGGATGACGTCGAAGCGCTCTCCGCTCATGAGCCGCGCGAAGGCCTCGTGCGCGCTCGTCAGCGTCACGACCTCGTGATCCCTCTGGAGCGTGCGGCGGATGGCCGTGCCAATCATCGGCTCGTCATCCACGACGAGCACGCGGCCCCTGCGCACGGCGGGGGTCGCCTCGGCGGGCGCTGTGGGGGCCTCCGCCCGGGCCTCGGGGCCGAGCGCGTCGAGGAGGATCCAGAAGGTGCTGCCGTGTCCCTCGCGGCTCTCCACCCCCAGCTGTCCGCCGAAGCTCGTCACGATGTCGTGGCAGATGGACAGGCCGAGCCCGGTGCCCACGCCCACGGGCTTGGTGGTGAAGAACGGCTCGAACATCCGTCCCAGGTGCTCCGGGGAGATGCCCACGCCCGTGTCGCGCACCTCGATGCGCACGCGCGCTCCCTCGCGCCGCGTGACGACGCGCACCTCGTTGCCCGCCGCGTTCCCCTCGGGAATGGCATGGGCCGCGTTGACGAGCAGGTTGAGGAACACCTGCCCGAGCCGGCCTTCCTTCGCCTGGACCTGGACCGGCTCTCCGTAGTCGCGCACCAGCCGCGTGCGGTGCTTGAGCTCGTTCACCGCCATGTCGATGGAGGACTCGAGCACCCGGTGCACGTCCACGGGCGCCAGTGCCCCGTCCTCGTCCCCTCGCGAGAACATCTTCAACTGCCGCACGATGTCGCGTACCCGGGTGATGCCGAGCCGGGTATCCGCCACCAGCTCGTGGATCTCCCGTCGCTCGGTGGCGCACAACCCCAGCCGGGGCAGCACCTGGCTCTCCAGGTGGTCCAGGTTGGCCATCGTGTAGGCGAGCGGGTTGTTGATCTCATGCGCGACTCCCGCGGCGAGCAGTCCGAGCGAGCCCATGCGGTCCGCGCGCAGCAGCCGTCCCTCCATCTGCTTGCGCTCGGTCAGGTCCCGGACGAGCCACACATGGGACGGCTGTCCGTCGAACATCAGGGGGAGATGGAAGAGGTCCGCGGGAACGCGGCCACCCCCACGGGCCAGCAGCAGGACTTCCCGGGGCGGGATGGGCTCGCCCGTGGACTCCGCGCGCTGGACATCCGCCTGGAGGGGGTTCCAATCCTCCGGACGGAGGAACTTCTGTCCCAGCTCCAGCAGGGTCTTGCCCAGCAGCTCCTTCTGGGACGAGTAGCCCAGCAGGCGGACGTAGGTGGGGTTCATGTAGACGAGCCGCGTGTCGTGCATCACGCAGACGCCGTCGGGCAGCCGCTCGATGAGCTCGCGGAAGCTCTCCTGGGAGCGGCGCAGGGCCTCCAGCGTGCGCGTGTGCTGGAGCCCATAGCGGATGGAGCGCTCCAGGAGCGTCGGGGTGAGCTGGGACTTCCCGAGGAAGTCGGTGGCCCCGGCCTGCTGGGCCTGATGGTCGATGTCGTCGTCCTCCTGTCCGGTCAACAGGATGAATGGACCCTCCCAGCCCCTGCTCCGGGCCTGCTGGAGCAGCTCGAGCCCCGTCATGGAGCCGAGCCGGTAGTCCACCAGACACACGTCATGGTTGCCGGACTCCAGCTCCTCCAGGGCCCGCTCGCAGGTGGACACCCACTCGAGCACCACCCGCCGCGGTCCCAGTTGCCGCAGGCAGTCCTGGGTCAGGACGTAATCATCCTCGTCGTCCTCGACGAGCAGGACGCGGATGGCGTGTGCATCGGCCTCACGTCTCATTCGTGGGGTGTTTCGGGGGGCAGTTCGACGATCTGCAGCCAGTGCCGGTTGAGGACCTTCACGACCTCGACGAGCCCATCGAAGGTCACCGGCTTGGTGATGAAGCAGTTGGCCCCGAGGTTGTAGCTGCGCAGGATGTCCTCCTCGGCCTTGGACGTGGTCAGCACGACGATGGGGATGTTCTTGAGCTCCGGGTCGGACTTGATCTCCCGGAGCGCCTCGCGGCCATCCTTGCGCGGCATGTTCAGGTCCAGGAGGATCAACCCGGGCCGTGGGGAGTCCTTGGGGTTGGCGTAGCGGCCGAGGCGGCGCAGGTAGTCGATGAGCTCCTCGCCGTCCTCGACGAAGCGCAGATCGTTGGCGAGCCGGCTCTCCTCCATGGCCGAGCGTGCGAAGTCCCGGTCATCCGGGTCGTCATCCGCCATCAGGATGGTGACAGCTCGTTTCGGCTCCATGGCTCTTTCTATCCGTGCAAGGGCTGCCGCATGGGCAGCGTGATGTGGAAGGCCGTGCCCTCTCCGGGCGTGCTCCGGGCCTCGATGTTTCCGCCATGCCGCTCGGCGATCTTCCGGCAGATGGCGAGGCCGATTCCCGTTCCCTCGTACTGGCCCCGGCCGTGCAGACGCTGGAAGACGTTGAAGATGCGCTCCCGGTACTTCTCCTCGAAGCCGATGCCGTTGTCGCGCACCACCAGCTCGCACCGGCCGCCCTGGGCTTCCACCTGGGCCCCGATGGACACGCGGGGCGTCACGCCCTCGCGGCGGAACTTGAGGGCATTGCCCACCAGGTTCTGCAAGAGCTGGCGCATCTGGGTGGGATCCGCGTCGAACACGGGCAGCGGCTCGAGCGACACCTCCGCCCCGGTCTGTTCGATGGTGGCCTCGAGGTCCTCGATCACCTCGCGCGCGATGGTGGACAGGTCCACCCGCTTGAACGGCTGACCCCTGGCGGACACGCGCGAGAAGGCGAGCAGATCGTCGATGAGCCGGCGCATGCGCGTCGCGGCGCCCTGCATCCGCGTGAGGTAGTCCTGTGCCTCGGGGCTCAAGGAGGTGGCCGTCTTCGACAGGCGCTCGCCGAAGGTCTGGATCTTCCGCAGCGGCTCCTGCAGGTCGTGCGAGGCCACGTACGCGAAGCTCTCCAGCTCGCGGTTGGACTGCTCCAGGCGCAGCTGCGCCCGCTTGAGCTCGGTGATGTCGGTGAGGATGACGGTGAAGCCGACGATCCGCTGGCCCACCTGGATGGGCCCCACCCGGGCGGCGAACCACTCGGGGCCCCCGCTGACGTTGGGCCTGGCCTCGTAGCCTCCCGTCTCCCCCGTGGCGAGCACCCGCTGGATGACGCTCCGGGCCGTCTCGCGCGACTCCGGGGCGATCCAGTCGTAGAGGTTCTGGCCGAGCACCTGCTCCACCGTCAGGCCCGGTATGGTGAAGTTGATGAAGCGGATGCGCGCTTCGACGTCACAGCAGAACATGCTGTTGGGCGACTGGGCGATCAGCGCCTGGGTGCCAAACGCGTCCTCCGACCTCGTGCGCTCCACGGTGAGTTGGGTGGACAGGTGGTTGAGGGCCACCACGACGGGGGCCAGTGGCCCGCTTGCCTCGGAGCATCGGGCATGCGGCTCGCGAGCGGCCATCCGCCGGATCTGCTCGAGCAACTCCTCGACGGTTGTTTCCTTCGTCCTTCTGGCGGCGGAGCCTTCCGCCACCACGCTCGCCTCGTCGTCTCGACACGTACTCACTGCGAAGGTCCTCGCTCGAACGCTGGCTGGACGTGGTTTGGCTCCCCCTGGAAGACCACCTCGAAACAATATGCAACACAAATGGGTGGGTTGTATAGCACTCGACAACGAGGGCTCCGAGGCATTGATTCGAGACATCGACGGCCGGGCGGAGGGGCGCCTCCGACGAGTGCCTGCTCCTGGAGTGGAGGAGTCTCGCGCCCGGTGAATGAAGTGGGCCCGGGGAGCAGGCGAGACCACACCTTCACTCCGTGCGCCACGAGCGCGGGCGCCGAACTATGGTCCCGCCGCATGAACGCCAGGTACTACTCCTTCGCTCTCACTGTCGCTGTCTGCCTTCTCTCCTCCGCCGTGTCGGCCAAGCCCTACCGGGCGATGGTGACGCGCACCGCGTCGACGACCCGGCCGGGCAACCTGGAGCTCGGTTTGCGCTACCAGGGCTTCTTCTCGCTCGAGCAGGGCAAGTCGCTGCCCTACCACCAGGTCTCCCCGAGCATCCGCTGGGGCATCGTCGACAACGTGGAGGCCAACGTCTACTTCGAGGTCCTGGGCATCGGCACGCCCGGGGAGAGCAACTTCCAGGTGGCCTTCGGAGACATCCCGCTCGGCCTGCAGTGGACGTTCCTGGAAGCGGGCCCCCTGGCGCTGGGCGCCTATGGCCGCGTCACCTTCCCCACCGGGCCGAGCGACCAGGACGCCATCCAGCCGCTGCTGTCGGACGGAACGTGGGACATCGAGGGCACGCTCATCGCCGAGCTGCGGGTGACCAAGGACCTGCGCTTCATGCTCAACCCGAGCTACCTCCACCATGGGACGCGTGACCGCGGGTCCCGGCCGGACTTCGATGTCCCGGACGCGCTCCAGCTCGCCGTGGCGGGCACGTACAACATCAACGACCAGACCCTCGTGGGCCTGGAGGTCATCGGCCGCCGCTACTTCGCGCCCACCATCACCCCGACGTGGACGAACAACGCCAACCAGGTGGAGATCATCCCCGTGGTGCGCCGCGAGCTCTTCCCGGGACTGGTGCTCGAGGCCGTGGCGGGCATCGCGGTGACGCCGGACCTCTCCGACATCTACAACTTCCGCGTCCTGCTCGGCGGCACCTACGAGTTCGACCTCGCCTCCGGCCCGAACCTGCCCACGAAGAATCAGGTGAAGAAGCCCACCCCCCCGAAGAAGAAGCCCACCAAGCGCTGAGGCGGGCTATCCGCGCGCGGCGACGCGCACCCGGGTGCCCCGGCCCACGCCGAGCACCCGCGCCGCGTCGCCGTCCCGCACGGACACCTCCAGCAGTCCCGTGCTGCCTCCCAGGGAGAGGAGCTCCCCGGGAGCGACGGCCTGATAGTGGGCGAGGGGCGCGCCCGGGACGAGGCGGTCGCCGACCTGGACGTCGAAGCGGGCCGGCAGCCGCGCCACCGGCAGATTGGTGATGAGGTTGCCGTAGGTATCCACGTGCAGCACCTCGCCCACGAGTGCGCTGCCTCCGCCTTCCTCTCGCGGCTCGGGGAAGGTGAAGGGCGTCTCCAGTCGCTCCAGACGCCGGCCGAGCTTCTCGAGTGGCACGCCCGCCGCGAGGTGGCCCACCACGGGGGCGAAGAGATCCCTGCCATGAAAGGTCCGCGAGCGACGGGGTCCCCACCATGCGGGGTCGTTCAGCTCGACGGCGTCGGCCAGTCCGCCGAGCAGGAGGAGCGCGGGCACCAGCAGGCCGTTGTCCGGGCCCACGAGGACGTCGCCCCGGTGGCTTCTCACGGCCACGGCCCGTCGCGCGGAGCCCACGCCGGGATCCACCACCGCGAGGTGCAGCGAGCCCTCGGCGAAGGCTTCCACCGCGCTCCACAGCAGGAAGGCGCCTGCTCTCACGTCCTGCGCGGGGACCGCGTGCGTGAGATCCACGAGGCGCGCGTGCGGAGCGACCCGGAGGATCGCCGCCTTCATCTGGCCCACGTAGGTGTCCGTCAGGCCGAAGTCGGTGAGCAGGCTGATCAGGGGTGGAAGCATGGTGCCGGGAAGATAGTCACCCTCCGCTCCGCTTGGGCTCGTCATCCAGCTCGACGCCTTCCGCACCACCATGGGGGCTCCGGTGAGGATGTACGTGGACTGGGCGAGGATCTATCAGCGCTGAGGCCCTCAGCTCGCGATGTCGCTCACCACCGACCTGGCGTTTCGCAGTCGCCCCTTCGAGGAGCCGGAGATCATCCAGCACAAGTTGATGCACATGGACTACGCGCTCTATGCCGCAGCGGGTCTGCCTCATCCGCGCGCGGGGGACGGGGCGCGGGCTGCTCGCTGGTGACGATGGATACGGCCTTCGGGACGCTGCCCGAGTGGACTGGCTCCTCGGGAAGTGAACGCCGGTATGATATGACAATGGGAACTGGCGCCCAGCCGGCTGGCCAGGAATACAACGCGTTGCACGGGAGAGGTGCTCTTGAGAAGGTTGTTTGTCTTTTTCGCGGTGATGGGCGTCGTGGCACTCGCGCGATGTGGGGGCCGCTCTTCCGGGGGGCACGATGCGGGGCCCGTGGGCAACCAGACGGACGGCGGCGTGCCGGATGCGTCCTCCGATGGGAGTGTGCCCGTGGATGGGGGTGACGTCGCGGACGCGGGTGGCGGTACGGAGGGAGACGGTGGTTTCCCGGAGGCGGACGCGGGAGAGCCCGTGGACGCAGGTGAGCCCGTGGACGCGGGATCGCCCACGGATGGCGGTGACACGGTTCCCGATGCGGGAGTTCCGGGTGGTGGCTCGCGGAGCGCGTGCACGTTCAACAGTGACTGCCCGGCTGACGAGCGCTGCGAGTGCGACGAGTTGGAGGGCTGTCTGTGCCTCACCGGGCCGCGTGGGACCGGGCGCTCGGGGATGGACGCCTGTGTGAGCGGCAATGATTGCGAGAGTTCGCTCTGCGTCGAGGGCTGGGGCGGCTTCTTCTGCTCGGGGCCGTGCGCTTCCGACTCGGACTGCGGGCCCCGGTTGCCCCTCTGTGCCTACATCACCTTCGTTGGCGACATGTGCATTCGCCAACCCGACGGAGGCAGCTGACCCGGGCCCCGGGCGGGGCGTTGGCCCCGCTCGGGTGTGAGCCGTGGTGGCTCAGGGCTCGAACTGGATGGCGTAGGCCGTCCAGCTCGTGGTCCCGTTGGATGCGTCCCTGGTCACCGAGAGTTGGCTGCCGTTAAGGGACAGTCTCCCGGTGGCCACGCCCAGGATGTCGTTCGCGCCGTACGAGGTCTCGCCAGCTCCCTGTCCGCCAGACTGGGAGCTGGTGAGCAGCAGCGTCCGGGTCGCATCCACTGAAGCGGCGAGAGTGGCGCTGGCGCTCGCGTTGGTATCATTCACCCTCAACACGTGCGTTTGGACGAGCGTGCCCGTGGGGAAGGTGATGCGTTCCCAGGAGACTTGGGGAATGTCGGCGGTGGTGATGGCGGTCCCGTCCCCACGGCGGAAGAGCAACTGGGTGGTGTTCGATTGATCGATCTCCCCCCGGACCATCCGTTTGTAGATGTCTTGGCCCTCGTTGCTGACCTGCCAGGTGGAGAGCACGATGGAACGGGTGAGGTCCGTGGTGGGCAAACCCGTCACCGGCAGCGTTCCGCTATTGGAGGGCATCGCTCCCGAGAGGCCTCGCTGCACGTCGCTGCCGGTGAATTGGACGACTTGGAAGGAGAAGACGTGATTCCCGGCGCAGGCGTCGAACAGGAAGCCGCTGACGTTGGTGTTGTCACCAGAGCTGGTGAGCTTGACTGAAGGGAAGTCGTTGTAGCCCAGGACACTCCCATCTTGGGAGGAGCTGAAGAGCACGAAGTTCTTCGAGATGTCGACTGTCGTGGGGACACGGGGAGGGGCCTGGGTGCACGATACACTGGGCAGATGCTGGACGAACAGGCCTTGGTGGAGTTCCACCACCTGCCAGTCGATAGTCGCTGCTCCCGTGTTGCCGTTCCGTTTGCAGGTGACGGTGGAGGTCCCCAGCGAGCACCGGAGGAAGGAGTTGATGGGCTCCTCGTTGGTGGTGGTGGCCTGGAAGACGAGGAAGCTGCGAGACAGGGTGACGGGGACCGTGGTGTTGCTGGGGCTGCTGATGGGGCAGTTCTCCTCCTTCTTTCCATTGTCTATCCGGCACGAGCCGCGCCTCACCACGGGGACGATGGTGTGGGTCTGCTTCGCTTCGCCCACCGCCGTCCCGCTCAGCTTGAGTTCCACCGGGCCACCCGTCTTGATCTTGAAAGACATGGGCCCGTCCGTGGTTCCCATCGTGTCGAAGGGCGTGGTCAGTTTCTTGGAACCCTCGCATCCCGCTCCCCAGAATGCCTCGAAGCTTGCCGCCGGTGTGGTGGACAGGGAGAGCAACTGGTCCGAGGGGAGGGGCGAGGGGTTGTCGTATTTGTCCGTGATGCGGAGGTTGACCGAGGCGGAGCACTCCCCCGCCATCAGGGTTTGTCCGGCCGAGGACGAGAAGGACAACTTCGAGGCGGGCAGGGGCTTCACGGTCCGGACCTCTTGCACTGGCTGGGACGTGCCGTTGAATTTGGCCGCGAGGGTGAACGTGGTCGCGCGGGTGCCTCGGAAATACAACGAGGAGACAGCCGGGAGTTGGGCACCGAGGTTCAGGGCCTGGGTGCAGCCCGCATCCTGGTAGAGCGCCGCTTCCGCGGTGTTGGCGGGCGTCGGGCTGATGGAGAGGCTGATGTTGGAGAGTGTTCCGGTCGTGAGATTGTCGAACTCGTCGCGCCACTCGAGCGAGACGGGGGAACAGTCACCCGCCTGGCTGGTGGTGTTCGGGGAGGTGAGGGCGATCGTCTTCGCGGGCCCGGGACGCAGGGTATGGGTCAGGGTCGCCTGCTGCGACAAAGCGGAAGAGCTGGCGCTTAGCGGGCCCGTGCCGATCGTGGTGCTGCGCACGAAGAAGGTGACGCTGCTTTTGCCCGCGGCAATGGCGGAGGGCGGCGACGAGGTGCAAGTGGGGTCCGAGTGGAACGTCACGCCGGGGCCGAACGTGCTCGCCAGGGTGATGGGGGTGGGGAAGCCAGCCAAGGAGAGTTTCCCGTCGGACTCGCGGCGCTCCACGGTCACCTGCGCCGAGCACTGACCCGCGATCGTCGTCAGCTCCTTGGGATTGAGGACGAGCGAGGTGGGGGCCCGGCTACACTGCTTGCCCGAGCAGGCGCTGTCGTCACAGCCACGCTGGCCATTACAGTTGAGGTCGTCGCTCGCGTCGCACACTTCCTGCGCCTGGGGTTGGCGCTTGGCCTCCTTGTCATCGCAGTCCGCCCCGCCCAGCTCGGCCGCGACGAAGCCATCGCGATCCTCGTCCTCGGCGGCGCTCGGCGGCGACAGGGTCAGCCTGACGTCCTGGCTCCCCGGCTTGAACTGGACGGCGACCGGCTCGCTGCGCCCATTGTAGAACGGTGAGTCCTCACAGGTCGCTCCTCCCCAGAGGGCTCGGGCCTGGAGATGGACGTCCGCGGGGAGGTCCTTGCGGAAGACGGCCAGTTGCAGCTCTTGATCCTCCGGGCGGAGCAGGGGAGCGGATTCCGTGCGGAGTTCTCCCTCCGGAGTACGGACTTCCAGGACGACGCAGCTCGCTTTCAGGGCGGGGTCGATCTGGATGATGGCCTGGACGGCTTCACCCCGGTTGCAGCCGGCGAGCGCGAGGAACAGGAAGAGGACAGCTCGGTTCATGGGGCCCATTCTACTGGAGTCTCCTTCCGGAGACCCTTTACATCCCCGTGGGCCACGTGTCCGCCGCGTCCTCCTCCTCGTGGCCCGCGTCCTGGTCGAGCGGTTGCACGGCGCTCGTGATGTCGTAGTGCAGGACCGCGTCGAACTGCGCGGGTAGATCCGCGAAAAAATAGTGGCTGTGGCGTTCGCTATGGGGGGCGTAGATGACGCCAATGGCCCGCTCCAGCCGCCGCTCGCGCAGGGCGGAGCCCGCCTCGCCCAGGTCCTCCATCCTCAACAGGAAGGCGGGCTGGCCCACCTCGTGGAAGAGCGCCTCGTAGCTGTCCGGCAGCGCGGGCCGCACCCGCCTTCTGCGGCCCGGGGTGTCCCACTCGCGCGCGGCGAGGACGGTGCCCGTGTAGGTGGTGAATCCCACATTGAACGTCTCCCGCCCATGCCGCTCGCGCAGGAGCTGGCCCAGGTTCAGCTCCCCTTGGTCCCCCATCTGCGTGGCGCGGGCATCGCCCAGATGCGAGTTGTGGGCCCAGATGACCAGGCGCGCGGGCGCCCCGTGGCGCCGACCGAGGTACTCGGACAGGGCATCCGCGGTGTCCGCCATGTGGGTGTCGCGCAGGTTCCACGACTCATCCCGCCCGGCGAACATGACCCGGTAGTACGCCTCCGCGTCCCGCGCCAGCCGGGCATTCTGTTCCGCGTGGAAGTGCGCGTCCTGCTCGCTCGCTCCGTCCCGGACCTGGCGCTCGCGCAGCTCCCTCAATTGCGCCAGCACCTCCTCCTCACAGCTGTCCGCGTAGCCGTAGGTGGTGGCGTGTCCATAGGACTGGGCGTCCTCGCCGAAGCGGTCGAAGCACGCGTACCGGTCCCGGGCACGCGCCGCCGCCACCGGGTCGCGCGCTTCCAGGTAGCGCACCACCTCGCGCATGGAGGCGTGCAGGCTGTAGAGATCCAACCCATAGACGCCTGCTCGCTCCCCCTCCGGCCGAGCGGCGTTGTGCGTGCGCAGCCACTCCACGAATGCCCGCATCTCGGCGTTGCGCCACATCCACCGGGGAAAGCGCTGGAAGTCGTCCAGGGCCTCTTCCACCCGCGTGTCCCGGGTTCCGCCCCGGACGTATTGATGGAGCCTCAAAGCATCCGGCCAGTCCGCCTCCAGCGCCACCGCGTTGAAGCCCCGCTCGGCGATGAGCCGGCGGGTGAGCACGGCGCGCGCCTGGTAGAACTCATGGGTGCCATGCGTGGCCTCGCCCAGCAGCACGAATCGCGCGTCCCTAATGCTCTCCAGTAGCGCGTCGAAGTCCGTTTCCTCCCCTTTCAGCTCCAAAGCGGCGGTGCGCACTCCATCAATCAATCCGGACGATTTCATACATTGTCAAAATGTGGTCACACGCGCCCATCCGCTCAGATTGGAAAACTAGACTGGCGGGACGGCGGGCGGAAAGACACGCGCCTCCCTTTTCGTGGACTTCGTCCAGGTAGAAAGGCAAGCAAGATGGCGAGGCAGCAACTAGCACAGGGCGAGTAGGCCAAGGACCCCGTGGTGTACAGGTTGGTCACGGCGCCGGGCGTCCACTCACGCTTACTGCTCTGTCCAGGAAAACGTATTTTACATTCCTTCATGTCCTTGAGATGGTGGGCGCCGCCAGACCGGAGAAGCCATGAGTCAGACATCAAGATCGTGTGTGCACATCGTGCAGCTTCCCTTTCCCTCGTTGGGCGAGCCTCACGAGGCCGTGCGCGACTACTACCGGGATTACAGCGCCAGGTTCGCGAGCGAGCTGGCCGGTTATTTCATTCCCGAAGGCTCGCTCTGGGAGTTGCCGCTATGGGTTGCCCACATCGCGGGAATGCTCAAGGAGATTGGCTATGAGGTGAACCTGGTCGACATGTCCAAGGTCCCGGCGGAGGCGGAGGCGTGTGCAAGGTTCCTGCTGGAGGAGACGCGGCCCGGAAGCGTCTTGATGATGTCGCCATTGGCCCAGAACTTCGATCTGGCGCTGTCGGTGTCCCGGACGCTGAAGGCGGAGGGCCGTCAGACGGTGCTCGGGGGGAACATGGCCACGCTGGCCGGGCCCGAGGATGCCTCGCACGTGCATCGCGGACAGGTCTCCGCGCGGGTGCTCGCGGAGATCCTCCAGAAGAAGCTGCCGGGACTCACGGAGGTGGCTGGCCTCAAGGGGGGTATTGGCCGGCTCGACTCCAAGCCCGACTACACGCTGCTGACCGGGTACAAGGGGCGGGTGCCCCTGCTGCGCCTCAACGCCAGCCATGGCTGCCTCTACGCGTGCAGCTTCTGTGGGGACGCCTGGTCGCGGCAGTTGCACGTGGTGGACCCGGCGGTGCTCGAGCACGAGGTCCAGCAGTTCGAGCGGCTCTTCCCCGAGGCGCGCCTCATCTACATCGGGGACAAGACCTTCGGTCAGTCCCACGAGGCCGTGAAGAACCTGCTGGCGGTTTTCGCGAACCGTCCCCACTACAAATTCATCGTCCAGACGCACGTGCTGAACGTGAACGAGACGGTCATCGAGGCCATGCGCAGGCTGGGCGTGGTGGTGGTGGAGATGGGCTTCGAGACGGCCGACTCCGAGGTGCTCAAGGAGTCGAGCAAGCCGAACCTCGACGTGGACATCTACGCCAGGCGCATCCAGGCGCTCTCCGCGGCGGGGATGAAGGTCGTGCTCAACGTGCTGGGAGGTCTGCCCCAGGAGCGGGCCGCCTCGCATGAGCTGACGATGCGCTTCCTCCAGGACTCGCGCAACGAGGCGTGGCTGTACAACCTCTATAACTTCGTGCCCTATCCCCTGACGCCGCTCTTCCCGGTGCTCCGCGAGCGCATCCATGACTGGAATTTCGCCCACTGGCGCGAGGACGGACCGCCGGTCTTCCAGCCCTATCACCAGACGGTGGAGCAGAGCTGGAATCAGTTCCTGGAGAAGGTCCACGTGGCCCACTCGCTGATCAGCCGCCCCAGTGTTTCCGCGTCCATGGAGGCCGCGTCATGAGCAATCCCTATCTCGAGCTGCTCGATCAGGTCAGCCCCGCGACCTTCGCCCGGGATCCGAGGCCGGGCTGGGCGGGCCCGGGCACGCTCTTCGGCTGCCGGGCGGTGGACCTCTCCGAGGTGCCAGCAGGGTGTCAGTACGTCGCGGCGGGCATCCCTTTCGATGGGACGGCCAGCTCCCGGCCCGGCGCCTCGGAGGGCCCCCGCGCCATCCGCCAGGCCAGCCTCGTCTTCTCGTCGTACCTGGACAGCCTGGGTGAGCACGAGATGCTCGACACGCGGACCGGCTCCGTCTTCCGGTACGCCAAGGCGAACGTGGTGGACGCGGGGGATCTGCACGTGTACCCCACCGATACCCGGCGCAACTTCCAGGCCGTGGCCACCGAGGTCGAGCTCCTGGCCCGCTCCGGCGCCACGCCCGTGTTGCTCGGGGGGGATCACTCGATTGGCTTCGCCACCTTCGTCGGCGTGCAGCGCGCCCTGAGCGCCCGGCAGCCGCAGTCTCGGCTGGGACTCATCCAGATCGATCACCACTTCGACTTCGGCGCGAACAGCACCATCCACGGGCCGCTCTATCATGGCTCCAATGCCCGGCGGATCAGTGAGCTGCCCTCCATGCAGCCGGACCGCATGGCCTTCGTGGGCGCTGGGAGCATCACCCGCAAGGGACAGTTCGATGGGCTGTTGAAGGCCGGCAGCCACATCGTGCCCGCCCGGGAGATGCGCGCCCGTGGGGTGGCCGCCGCGCTCGAGCCGGTGGTCGCCGCCTTTCGCCGCAACTGCACCGCCGTCCACCTCTCCATCGACATCGACGTCCTCGACTGCTCCGTCGCCCCCGGTACCGGCAATGTCACCATCGGCGGGCTCTCCGGTGGCGAGCTGATGGATGCCGTGGAGGTCATCCGGCAGCTCCCGTTGGCGGGCATCGAGATCGTGGAGGTGTCGCCCCGCTACGATCCCACCGGGCGCACGCCGCAGATCGCCGCCCAGCTTCTCTTCGAGCTGCTCTTCCGCGAATACCGCAAACCGGAGGCGTCGGCGATCCCATGACATGGAGTTCCAACGAGGCGCGGGTGGCGCTCGCCGGGCGGCTCCGGGAGGACCACCCCGAATGGGAGGCCGACGAGCCCGTGCTCATGGGGGGCGGGCTGGAGTTCTTCGTGTTCCGCATCCAGTCGGCGCGGCAGGGCCCTCTGGCCATCAAGGTGCCGCGCGCGCCGATCTTCATCAACGACAACGATCCGCGTGTCGTCGCGCGCGATCTGTTGGAACAGGAGGCCGCCCTGATCTCCCGCGCCGCGCGTGGCGGGATACCCGTGCCGCGGCTGGTGGCGCTGGAGCTGGGACGCGAGCCCCTCGACTACCTCGTCCTCGAGTATGTCGAGCACGCTGGCGGTGAGCCCTCTCCCCGTGCCCTGGGCGAGCTGGTGCGCCGCCTGCACTCGCTCCCCGAGCTTCCCTCCCGGCCGCTGGTGGCGCAGCAGGGACGTCCGCTGGCCGAGCTGCTCGCGGAGCGCATCCACCGGCGCGCGCGCGTGGTGGAGCGGCTCGCGGGCGTCCGTCTGGCGTTGCCCGGGCCCGAGTGGCTGGCTGACGTGCTACACGGCTCCGAGCGGCCGCGCGCGGTGCTGCACATGGACGTGCGTCCCGCGAATGTCCTCGCCCGGGAGGGCCAGGTGCTCGCGCTGCTGGATTGGTCCAATGCGCTGGTGGGAGATCCCGCGCTGGAGCTGGCGCGGATCGCCGAGTATGGGCTCGCCGGACCGGAGTTCCTCGCCGCGTACCACGGCCTCGAGCCACTCCCACCCCCGCCCGCGAGGTTGGAGCTGCTCTATCGGATCGATACGGCGGTGATGCTGGCGGTCGTCTTCCTCTCCGAGCAGCCAGACGCAGAGAAGGCGCGGCCCCAGGTGGCCCGGGTGGTGGAGCTGTGCGGCCGGTTGGAGGGGACGCGATGACAGACACCCGTCCAACCGTCGTGCTCCTGGTGCGTCATGCGGACGTGCACAACCCGCGGCAGGTCTTTTATGGGCGGCTCCCCGGCTTCCGCCTGAGCGACCTGGGCTTGAAACAAGCGAACTTCCTCGCGGAGCATCTGGCCTCCGAG
This sequence comes from Cystobacter fuscus, assembly GCF_002305875.1. NCBI lineage: Bacteria > Pseudomonadati > Myxococcota > Myxococcia > Myxococcales > Archangiaceae > Cystobacter > Cystobacter fuscus. The sequence goes on from NZ_CP022098.1 coordinate 1,559,364, forward strand.
CCCATCCGCGTCTTCTACACCAGCCCCCTGCTCCGGGCGCGGCAGACCGCGGCCGTGCTCGCGCGCAGGCATCCGGGGATCGCGATCCACCGGGTCATGGATCTGCAGGAGGTCCGCACGCGCTGGATGGGTGCGCCCGTGGACGAGGTCCCCATTTTCGGCAACCTGTACGAGCCGCCCCGCGACCCGGGTGACGAGACGATTGCCCAACTGGCCGAGCGCGTGTCCCAGACCCTGCTGCGTATCGCGCGCAAGCACCCCGGTCAGGTGGTCTGCTGCGTCAGCCATGGAGATGCCATTTCCAGCGCCAACTCGTTGTTCCGGGGGCTGCCTCCGGAGCTGGTGAGCATCCGCGGCGACTACAGCGCGCAGCAATGCTCGGTGACCCGGCTCACCTTCACGCCGTCCTCTGAGTTGCCTGTGTTGGAGTACCGCGATGTGATGGCCGAACTGGCTCCAGAACTCAGTGTGCGCCGATGACCGCGCTCACTGCTCGAGATATGAGCGCCTCTGTCGTTCGCTTGACGCTCCTGGTGTCGATCACTAGTGTCGCGAGCCGCGATAATCAAATTTGTCAGACTTCGTGTTGGCCAAGGAGTGAGCATGAATGAGGCGCACGAGCCCGAATCCGATGCGTTTCCAACGGTGCGCAGGGCCGAACCCGAGGATCGCTCCGCCATCCTCGAACTCATGCGCTCGGTGTATGGCGACTACAATCCCTACTTCGAGGAGCTGGATGCCTGGCTGGCGGACGACGTCGGCCAGCTCGGTGTCGCGGTGCTCGACAACAAGGTGGTGGGGTTTGGCAAGCTGACCCGTCTGGCGCCCGAGGAGTGGTGGATCGAGAGCATCGCCGTGGACAAGGCATACCGGCGCCGGGGCGTGGCCAGGACCCTCGGCTTCTATGGTCTTGCCCTCTGGCATGAGAAGGGCTCCGGGAGCCTGCGGGCACTGATTGCGAGCTATAACGATCCGAGCTTCAGCTATGGCGAAGCCTTTCAATTCCACCGGTCGGCCCGGTACGTCCACCTGCTCGCCTCTCCGGAGGGCACGAGCCATGGCTTCCGCCCGCTGACCGCGGCGGATAGGGATTGGGCGCATGAGCGTCTGACCCGCTCGTCCCTCTGGCAGCACACCGCGGGGCTGGTCGAGTGCCGCTGGAAATGGCAATCCCTCACCCCCGAATTCCTCTCCAGGCTGATCGACGCGGGCGAGGCCTTCTCCTGGCGGGACGGGGAGGGGGTGGCCTGCATGTGGCGCCGTCGGGGCGTGAAGGAGCCCGAGCTGCGCATCTGGTTCGCCGGTGCTCCGGGGAACCTCGGAGAGATGGCGCGGGAGTTCCGCGCGTTCGCGGCCACGGAGCTGCGCGACTTCGGACCCGAGCCCCCCGTCATCCACTGGCGGGTGCCCGACGTGCCCGAGGTCATCGAGGCGCTCGAGGCCAGCGGCTTCCGCAAGCGCGAGAGCTTCGAGAACATCTTCTACCTCGTGGAGTATCGGAAATCCTGAGCCCTCCGAGCCGGGGAGCGCCTGATGGAGTGGAGGCAGAGATGAGCGAGCGTCAGTCGTCGAGTGGGTGGACCGAGCACCTGGCCCCGTTGACTCCAGGCTGGTCCGTGTGGCGGCAGATGGGAGTGCGCGGGGCGGGCTTCCCGGCGGACCTGGCGGAGCGGGTGCGGCAGCCGGAGAGTGCCCGGGCCGCGGACGAGTTGCTGCGGCGGGAGGCGGACCTGCGCTCCCAGCGGCTCAAGGCCTCCGCGGTGCAGGAGGCGCTGGCTCCGGAGCGTGCCCGGCTGGAGGAGCGGTTCGCGGCGGAGGCCGTGCGCGTGGGTCAGGCGCTGCGCGACGTGGCCCGTCTGCCCGAGTTCCGTGAGGCCGTGGTCTGGCAGAACCGCCAGGCGCTGGCGAGTGCCCTGGATGTCCTGCTGCGGCGGGACGCCACCCTGCGCGACAGCCACACCCGCCAGAAGGAGGAGCTGGTCTCCAAGTATCTGCTGCGCTACTGCCTCAAGAACGACACCATTGGCTTCTTCGGCCCGCTGGGCTGGGGGCGCTTCGAGCCCGGGGTGGACGGGGTCGAGCTCCAGCCCGGTCCGGAGCTGCTCAGCCGCCGGCAGACGCTCTTCGAGCACTGGTGCATCGACACCCTCGCCGAGCGGCTCTCGGCGGACGCGCGGCTGCGCCCGTGGATCGCCCCGCGCGCGCTTCCCGTGGTGCGCTTGGAGGGGACGCGCGCCGTGCCACTGATGGGCGAGCCCGTGGAGCTCAGTGGCGCCGCGGCTCGCGCCCTCACGCTGTGCGACGGCGAGCGGACGGCCCGGGAGATCGCCTCGCTGCTGCGGCGGGAGTTCGCGCTCGAGGTGCCAGGCGAGGCCGAGGCATGGGCCCTCCTGGAGGAGCACCGGCAGCAGGGGTGGATCCTCTGGACGCTGGAGTTGCCCAACATCGAGTCGCACCCCGAGCGCGCCCTGCGCCGGCTGCTGGAGCGGATCGACGACGCGGCGCTGCGCGCGGAGGTGCTCGCGCCGCTGGACGAGCTGGAAGCCCTGCGGGAGGAGGTGGCGCGCAGCGCGGGAAACGCCGAGGCGCTCGCGCGCTCTCTCGATGCGCTCAATGACGCGTTCACCGCCCGGACGGGCGAGAAGGCACAGCGCCTCGAGGGCCAGACGTACGCGGGCCGCACGCTGCTCTACCAGGACTGCAACCGGGATGTGTCGCTCACGCTCGGCCCCGGGGTGCTCCAGCGCCTGGGCGCACCGCTCGGGCTGCTGCTGGACAGCGCGCGCTGGTTCACCTTCCAGGTCGGTGCGCGCTACCTGGCCTCCTTCGAGCGCGTGTTCGACGAGCTGCGCGCCGGCGCCCCCACGGTGGACTTCCTGATGTTCCACCTGGGCGTGAGCGAGTTCTTCCCCTTCATCTCCCACCGCTCGGGTCCCTACCTCAAGCCGGACGTGGCCAAGGATCTGATCGCCGAGCTGCAAGCGCGCTGGACCCGGCTGCTCAACGTGAAGCCCGGGGAGCAGCGCATCCAGCGCTCCTCCGCGGAGCTGGCCGCGGCGGCGCGGGATCTGTTCGCCGCGCCCGGGCCGGGTTGGCCCGGGGCCCGCTACCATGCACCGGACCTGATGATCTCCGCCGCGAGCCCCGAGGCGCTGCGGCGCGGGGAGTTCTTCGCCGTGCTGGGCGAGCTGCACATCGCCCTCAACACGTTGGAGTCCCCCGTCTTCTTCTTCCAACACCCCCGGCAGGAGGAGTTGGTGCGCGCGCTGGAGGCGGACATGCCGAGCCCGCGTATCTCTCCGGCGGTCCCCAAGGATCGCGCCACCCGCGCGGCCATCGTGCCCTTCAACCGCAACGCGATGGAGTTCGTCTTCGACACGACGCGCTCGTGGCGCCCGGCCTCCCAGGTGCTGTCGGTGGGCACGCTGGTGCTGGAGCGGGTGGACGGTCAGCTCCAGGTGCGCTCGCGCGATGGGCGCTGGCGGTGCCACGTGATGGAGTTCTACGACTGGCTGCTCAGCATCCAGTTCGCGGGGGAGATGCACCTGCTGCCCCCCCAGGCGCACTCCCCGCGGGTGACCATCGACGACATGGTGGTGAACCGGGAGACGTGGCACTTCGCCACCGCGCAGCTACCCTTCCTGCGGCTCAAGGATGCGACGACGCGGTTCCTGGAAGCGCGGCGCTGGGCCCATCAGCACGGCCTGCCGGACCGGGTCTTCTACAAGACGACCAACGAGCGCAAGCCCTTCTTCCTGGACCTTTCCAGTCCCCTGTCGCTCAAGTCCTTCTTCACGATGGCGCGGGCTTCCGAGGACGTGGTCATCACCGAGATGCTGCCGACCACGGAGCAGCTCTGGCTCACGGACGCGCGGGGGCGGGCCTATACGAGCGAGCTGCGCATGGTCATGGTGGACGGGCAGCCCTGGCGCCCTCGTTAGGCAGGGCACGCGCTCCGCGTCGATATCGAGCCCCCCCGCGGCGGGCGCCTCCATTAGATTGGCCCCCATGGGTTCTTCTCGTGAGGAAGCGCGGGGGTCGGCCGCGCCATCGGGGCTCGTATCGGTGGTGCGCCTGCCCCATAGCTGGTTCATCCTCTGCACCTCGAGTGAGTTGGGCCACAAGCCCCTCGCCCGCACGCTGCAGGGCTCGCCGCTCGTCCTCTTCCGCACCGCGGAGGGCAAGCCCGCGGCGCTCGCGGACCGCTGTCCCCACCGCAACGTGCCCCTGTCCCTCGGCCGCGTGGTGAACGGCCAGCTCCAGTGCGGCTACCACGGCTGGCGCTTCGACGCCTCGGGCCAGTGCCGCGCCGTCCCCGGCCTCATCGGCGAGCCCGAGGCGAAGAGCCGCTGCGCCGCCTGGCACGCCACGCGCGAGCAGGAGGGCTTCGTCTGGGTGTACTCCACCCCCGGCGTCGAGCCCGCGCACGAGCCCTACCGCTTCCCCCTGCTGGACACCCCGGGCTACAGCACCGTGCGCCGCACCCTGCGCGCCGGGGGCTCGCTCCATGCTCTGCTGGAGAACACGCTCGACGTGCCCCACACCTCCTTCCTCCATGGCGGGCTGTTCCGCACCGAGAAGCAACGCCATGAGATCGACGTGGTGGTGCGCCGGGGTGCCCAGCAGGTGGAGGCCGAGTACATCGGCGAGCCCCGGCCCGAGGGGCTCGTGGGCCGCCTGCTCGCTCCGGGCGGCGGGGTGTTGCAGCACTTCGACCGCTTCCTCATGCCCTCCATCGCCCAGGTGGAGTACCGCCTGGGCGCCGACAGCCACCTGATGGTCACCTCGGCCATGACGCCCGCCGAGGACTGGGACACCTGGGTGTACGCCGTCGTCACCTTCCGCCTGCCCCTGCCTCACTGGCTCATCAAGCCCTTCATCACCCCCGTCGCCCTCCACATCTTCAAGCAGGACGCCCGCATCCTCGAGCGCCAGACGGAGACCATCCGCCGCTTCGGCTCGGAGACCTTCGCCTCCACCGAGGTCGATGTGCTCGGCCCCTCCATCCTCCGCCTCATGCGCCAGGCCGGGCGTGAACAGCCTCCTGGTTCATTGGAGGTCCAAGAGACCCGGCTGAAAATGCAGGTGTGACGCGGAGCGGCTGTCGGGTGACGGACAGTCGTCTCGCCTCCAGGAAGGACGGATTTTTCACCAGCACACAGAACCGGGGGGGCGGGGATGGCCGCCTGCCAGGGTGAATGGTCACCCTGAGGACATGCGGCCCTCGCTTTCGCCTGAAAAGCGCTTCTTCGCGCAGTCCGTGGATGCCTTGTTCATCCGTGCCCTGGGGCCGCACCTGTCGCGGGAAGGGCGGCGTCGGCTCAAGGACGCGGGCCTGGACCTGAGCGAGCCCCTGCGGCCGTGGTACACGCTGGAGCAGTGGAAGGCGTTCCTGCGGGTGGCGGCCAAGGACGTCTTCCCGGGGGCGTCCGAGCGCGAGGCCTGGTCCTCCCTGGGCGAGCGCTACCTGCAGGGCTTCCGGCTGACGGCGCAGGGGCGCGCGAGCATGTCGCTCGTCACGCGGCTGGGCCCCCGGCATACGCTCGAGCGCGTGCCGCACAACATCCGGGCCGGCAACAACTTCAACGAGGTCCGCGTCGAGGAGCTGGGCACCCACGCCGCCACGCTGTGGATGAAGGACATGGCCGCGGACAATCCCTACTTCGCCTGTGGCTTCCTCGCGGAGACGCTGCGCGCCGCGGGGGCCGGGGACATCCACGTGGAGCCCGTGGCCTGTGATGGCACGTCCGCCACCTTCCGGCTCACCTGGACGCACGCCGCCACCCGCCCGGTGGCCGGCCGCTCCATGGGGCGCTGAGGGACTCCGCGGGACGCCGGGCCTCAGCCGTGCCCGAACTCGTTCTGGGCGCGTGGCGAACAGGCGCTTGCCGGGCAGGTGTGCTCTTCCAGGAGCACCTCGGCCGCCGGGTTCGCGTACTCACAGAGGAAGTCCTCGCGGTCAGGTGGGGTTTCACCTCCTGACGCATGGCGTCTGCCACCGCGAGTGAATGGCGGCGAAACAACAGTCGTGGGAGGCCGGACGTGGCGTGCAGGACGTGTGTCCAACCCTTGTCCCGGGATGCGACGCCGGGGGCGTGCGTTGACGCCCGACCGCAACCGATGTTCAGTCTGAGGGAGCACCCATGGCCCCACAGATCGCCCTCGCCTTCACTCCCGCCGTGACCGCGCACCCGGCTCTCGGCTCCTTCCATCCGGTGGTCCAGGCGTGGTTCGCCGAGCGGCTGGGCGAGCCCTCGCGTCCCCAGGTGGAGGGCTGGCCGCTCATCCAGGCCTGGGAGGACGTGCTCATCGCCGCGCCCACCGGCAGCGGCAAGACGCTCACCGCCTTCCTCGCCGCGTTGGATCGGCTCTTCCGCCTGGCACTGGAGGGGGCGCTGCCGGATCGCACGCAGGTGCTGTACGTGTCGCCCCTCAAGGCGCTGGGCAACGACGTGCAGAAGAACCTGCTCCAGCCGCTGGAGGAGCTGCTGCGGCGCGCGCGGGCCGCGGGCTATTCGCCCCAGGAGTTGAGGGTGGAGGTGCGCACCGGGGACACGTCGGCGGCGGATCGCGCGCGCATGGTGCGCCGGCCTCCGCACATCCTCATCACCACGCCCGAGTCGCTCTACCTCTACCTCACGGCGGATCGCGCGCGGGCCACGCTGCGCGGCGTGCGCACCGTCATCGTGGACGAAATCCACGCCCTGGCGCGAGACAAGCGCGGCAGCCACTTCGCCCTGTCGCTCGAGCGGCTCAAGGCCATCACCGAGGTGCGTCCCCAGCTCATCGGCCTGTCGGCGACGCAGAAGCCGCTGGAGGCCATCGCCGCCTTCCTCACGGGCGAGCGCGCCGAGGCGTGCCGACTGGTGCAGGTGGGGCACCAGCGGCCGTGGGATTTGCGGGTGGAGATTCCCGACGCGGAGCTGGGCTCGCTGGCCACGCACGAGATGTGGGGCCAGGTGTATGACCGGCTGGTGGCACTGGCGGGGGAGCACCGCACGACGCTCGTCTTCGTGAACACGCGCAAGCTGGCCGAGCGCGTGGCGCATGACCTGTCCGAGCGCCTGGGGACGGACAAGGTGGCGGCGCACCACGGCAGCATGTCGCGGGAGATGCGGCTGTCGGCCGAGGAGCGGCTCAAGGCGGGACAGCTCTCGGTGATGGTGGCCACGGCGTCGCTGGAGCTGGGCATCGACGTGGGCAACGTGGACCTGGTGGTGCAACTGGGCAGCACGCGCTCCATCTCGGTGCTGTTGCAGCGGGTGGGCCGCGCGGGTCACTACAAGGGTGGGGTGTCCAAGGGCGTGCTCATCGCCATGACGCGCGATGAGCTGATGGAGTGCGTGGCGCTGCTGCACGCCGTGTACGAGGGGGACCTGGACGCGGTGCGCATGCCGGAGAAGCCCCTGGACGTGCTGGCGCAGCAGGTGGTGGCGGCGTGCGCGTGCGAGGAGTGGGACGAGCGCGCCCTCTATGGCCTGTTCCGCCGGGCCTGGCCCTACCGTGACCTCACCTGGGAGGAGTACGAGAAGGTGCTGGAGACGCTCTCGGAGGGAGTGTCGCTGCGGCGCGGGCGCGCGGGCGTGCACCTGCACCGGGACCGGGTGAACCAGCGGCTCAAGGCGCGCCGGGGCGTGCGCATCACCGCGCTCACCAATGGCGGCGCCATTCCGGACACCTTCACCTTCAACGTGGTGGCCGAGCCCGAGGGCAAGACGGTGGGCACGCTGGACGAGGACTTCGCGGTGGAGTCCTCGCCCGGGGACATCTTCCTGCTGGGCACGACGGCGTGGCGCATCCAACGGGTGATGGGCTCGTCGGTGATGGTGGAGAACGCGCACGGCCAGCCGCCCACGGTGCCCTTCTGGCGGGGCGAGGCCCCGGGCCGCACGGACGAGCTGAGCGTGCACGTGGGCAGGCTGCGCGAGGAGCTGCTCCAGCGCTCGGACGCGGCGCGCTTCCTGGAGAAGGAGCTGAAGCTGACGCCGCCCGCGGTGGACGCGCTGATGGCGTACCTGCGCGCGGGGCTCCAGGTGCTCGGCGTGGTGCCGAGCCACCGCACCATCGTGGCCGAGCGCTTCTTCGACGAGGCGGGCGGCATGCAGCTCATCCTCCACGCGCCCTTCGGCAGCCGCGTCAACCGGGCCTGGGGGCTCGCGCTGCGCAAGCGCTTCTGCCGCACCTTCGACTTCGAGCTCCAGGCGGCGGCCACCGAGGACGGCCTGCTGCTGTCCCTGGGCGAGCAGCACTCCTTCCCCTTGGAGGACATCTTCTCCTTCCTCACGCCCGACAACGTGGAGGAGGTGCTGGTGCAGGCGGTGCTCCAGGCGCCGCTGTTCGGCACGCGCTTCCGGTGGAACGCGACGCGGGCGCTGTCCCTGTCGCGCTTCTCCGCGGGCAAGCGCGTGGCGCCCAACCTCCAGCGCGCCCGGAGCGAGGACCTGCTCGCGGCGGTGTTCCCCGCGCAGGTGGGGTGCCAGGACAACCACGGCGGCGCGGACGTGGAGCTGCCGGACCATCCGCTCGTGAATCAGACGATGCAGGACTGTCTGCGCGAGGCCATGGACATCGACGGTCTGCGCGAGGTGCTGCGGGGCATGAAAGAGGGCCGCATCCAGCTCGTCGCCCGGGACGTGCCCGAGCCGAGCGTGTTCGCCCACCAGATGGTGAACAGCCAGCCGTACACCTTCCTGGACGACGCGCCGGCCGAGGAGCGCCGGGTGCGCAACGTGGTGCTGCGTCGCACGCTGCCCGCGGAGGACTCGGCGGCCTTCGGCGCCCTGGATGCGAGCGCCATCGAGCAGGTGGTGCGCGACGCGGCCCCGCCCCTGCGTGACGAGGACGAGCTGCACGACGCGCTCCTGCAACTGGTGCTCCTGCCCGAGGCGCGGGTGCCGGGCGGCTTCGTCAGGAGCCTCATGGCGCAGCGGCGGGTGGCGTGGATGGAGGTGGGGGACGCGCGCTACCTCGTGCCCGCCGAGCGGCTGCGCGCCCTGCGCGCCCTGTTCCCCGACGTGCTCCTACAACCGGCGCTGGAGCCTCTGGCGGGGGACAAGCCGGTGGAGCGCGACGCGGCGGTGGCCCTGGTGGTGCGCGGCTGGATGGAGCTGCTGGGCCCCACGACGGCGGCGGAGCTGGGGACGATCCTCTCCCTGGACGAGTCCGAGGTGAACATCGCGCTGCACCAGCTCGAGGCGGCGGGAGGCATCCTCCGGGGCCGCTTCCGGCCCGAGGCCCCGCCCGGCGTGGTGGAGTGGTGTGACCGGCGCCTGTTGCAGCGCATCCACCGGCTGACGGTGGGACGGCTGCGCAAGGAGATCGAGCCGCTGAGCGCCCAGGACTTCATGCGCTTCCTCTTCCGGTGGCACCACCTGGAGGAACTGGACGCGCTGCGCGGCTCCACGGGCCTGTCCAAGGCCATCGGTTTGTTGCAGGGCTACGAGGCGCCCGCGTCGGCCTGGGAGCGCTTCCTGTTGCCGGCGCGGATGAAGGGCTACCTGGGCGATCTGCTGGAGCGCGCGTGCTACTCGGGCGAGGTGGCCTGGGGCCGGCTCACGCAGAAGGAGGCCAGGCCCGTGCCCGGCCCACGCCGGGGTGCTCCCGCGACTCCCCCCGAGCCCGAGCCCGCGCGCTCCCGGGCGGCGGCGCCCAACCGCAACGCGAGCCTGTCCTTCGTGCGGCGCGAGGACCTGGACTGGATGCTCTCCGCGGCGCGGCCCAACGCGGTGCTGGCGGATGGTGGTGTCCTCGTCCCGCCGGACCTGTCCGGACCGGCCAGGGACGTGGTGGCGGTGCTCGAGCAACGCGGCGCCTGCTTCTTCACGGACCTGTGCTCGCGCTCGCGGCGGCTGCCCTCGGAGGTGGAGGACGCGCTGTGGGAGCTCGTCGCCCGGGGGCTCGTCACGGCGGACGCGGTGCAGAACCTGCGGGTGTTGCAGAGCCCGGCCCAGCGCAAGCGGCAGAAGCAGTTGCAGCGCGGGGGCCCGGGCCGCTGGAGCCTGCTGGTGCCCTCGGAGCCCAAGGGCGAGGACGAGGTGCGCGAGTCGCTCGCGCGGCTCTTCCTCCAGCGCTACGGCATCGTCTGGAGGGACCTGGTGATGCGTGAGGCGCTGGCGCCCTCGTGGCGCGAGCTGCTCTACGTGTACCGGCGCATGGAGGCGCGCGGGGAGATTCGCGGAGGCCGCTTCGTGGCGGGTTTCGTGGGGGAGCAGTTCGCCCTGCCCGACGCGGTGGACGTGGCGCGAGCGGTTCGCCGGCAGGCGCCCTCGGGCGTGCGCGTGCAGATTTCCGCGGTGGATCCACTCAACCTCACCGGAGTGGTGACGCCGGGGCCGCGCGTGCCCGCCACGGTGGGCAACGTCGTCACCTACGTGGACGGCGTGCCCCAGGGCTTCGACGACCAGGGCGACGGGGACGAGCAGGCCGAGAGCGAGGCGGAAGCGAGCGGCGTGGCGTCGGCGAACTGAGGGGGCGGCTCAGCGCGGGGTGATGCGCACGGGCAGATGGCCGGAGGGCCGCAGGGTGATGACGGGCTCGGGCCGCGGTGTGTAGCCCTCCACCAGCCTTGGCCGGTGGTGCTGCGCGAGCGTCGCGAGGATCAACGTCCCCTCCATCAGCGCGAAGTTGTTGCCGATGCACTGCCGCGGGCCGCCGAGGAAGGGGAAGTAGGCATAGCGCGGCCTCGCGGCGACCTTCTCGGGCGTGAAGCGGTCCGGATCGAAGCGCTCGGGATCCGGCCAGAACTCCGGCAGGCGGTGCGTCATGTACGCGCTCATGTCGACCGAGGACCCGCTGCGAACCTGGTAGCCGCAGATGACGTCGTCCTCCACCACCTTGCGGCTCAGGGCGTAGGCGGGTGGGTAGAGACGCAGCGTCTCGTCCAGCACCCGGCGTGTGTACACGAGCCGGGGGATGTCCTCCACCGTCGGCGGGCGGCCACCGAGCACGGCATCCAACTCCGCGTGCAGCGTGCGCTCCGCGTCCGGGTTCTGGGCGAGCAGTGCCCAGGTCCACGAGAGCGCGTTGGCGGTGGTCTCATGGCCCGCGAGCAGCATCGTGAGCACCTCGTCCTGCAGATGCGTGTCATCCATCCGCTCGCCGGTCTCCTCGTCCCGGGCGAGCATGAACATGGAGAGCAGATCGCCCCGGTCCTCCGTGTGGGCGCGGCGCTCCGCGATGACCCGGGTCACCACCTGCCGCAGGGAGCGGTTGGCGTCGCGGAAGGCCCGGTCATAGGCGGTGGGCAGCACGGGCGGGATGAACCGCAGCGAGCGGAAGCGCTCGACGGTCTGTTCGCTGATGACGGTGAAGGCGCGGCCCACGGCCTCGGTGTCCGCGCGGACGTCGGCGCCCAGCAGCGCCTCGCCGACGATGCGCAGGGTGAGCGACATCATGTCCACCGCTCCGAGGCGGGGCTCTCCCGTTCGCTGGGCTTCGGCCCACTGCTCGGACAGCTCCACGGTGGCTCGCACCATCTGATCCGCCATGGCCGAGATGCGGGCCCGGTGGAAGGCCGGCTGCGCGAGCCTGCGCTGCTTCATCCACGTGTCGCCCTGGCTCGTGAGCAGACCATCCCCGACGACGCGGCGGACCATGGCGTAGCTGAAGTGGTCCTTGGTGTAGTTCTTCACGTTGTCCTGCAGCACGTGCTTGATGCCGTCCGGGTGGCTCACGAGGTAGGAGCGCCCGAGGCCGAACCGGTACTGGGCCACGGGCCCGTGCTCGGCCGCCGTGCGCAGGAACCAGCCCAGGATGTCCTTCCGGGCCTCGCGAACGACGCCGATGAGGGGCAGGCCCCGGGGGCCGGTGGGGATACGGGGCGCTGGGGCGCGTGGAGCCGCGGACGTGTCGGTCATGAGGCGATTCTACGGTGGCGCGGCCCTGGGTCCCGTCGATGCTGGAACAGCCGTGTACCGGGCAGGGCGGCGAGCCTCGCCCGTCATGGTGTTCTGCACCGACGGGGCGGCACCGCGCTGAGCGGGTGGCTCACGTGCGGTAGATGGGCGCACCCATCGGCGAGCCCGTGGTGCCCCCATCGACGAAGAACTCGGCGGCCTGGATGTTCGACGCATCATCCGAGGCGAGGAACAACACGGTCTTCGCCACCTCGTCGGCCTCGCCCATGCGCCCGAGCGGAATACCCCGGGCGAGGCGCTTCTCCATCGCGGCGTAGGCCTCGGGGGTGGACGCCTGCGCGGACCAGATGGGTGTATGGGACGCACCGGGCGACACCACGTTGACCCGGATGCCGCGCGGAGACAGCTCCGAGGCCAGCACGCGCGCCATGGAGCGCACCCCCGCCTTGCTCGCCGCGTAGGCCGCGTACCCGGGTGCTCCCAGCACGCTGTGCACGGAGCCATTGAGAATCACGGACGCCCCCTTGTTCAGGTAGGGCACCGCCGCCTGGACGGTGAAGAACACCGACGTGAGATTCACCCGCAGCACCTCCTCGAAAGCCTCCAGGGATGTCTTGCCCAGCGGTGTGGTCCCCCCGATACCCGCGTTGGCGAACACGATGTCCAGTGAGCCGAACCGCTCGGCCGCTCGGGCCACCGCCCGCTCCGTCGCCGCCACGTCCTTCACGTCCGCCTGGAGGGTGAGCACGTTCGGGCCCAGCTCCCTCGCCGCGGCGTCGAGCGTCTCCTGATTGCGCCCGGTGATGACGACCCGGGCCCCCTCGGCCAGGAACAACCGCGCCGTGGCCAGACCGATGCCGCTGTTTCCACCCGTGATGAACGCCACCTTGTTCTCGAGTCGCATCCGCGCCTCCCGTGTTCTGGTTTCATCATGAAACCGATGTGGCTTCTTAAGAAGGTCGGTTTTATGATGCAACCACAAAGCACGGACGGCGCATGGCGCGGGAAGAACGTGGGAGGAGGAGCTGGTGAAGCGCACGAGCCTCGAATCAGCGCAGTGTCCCATCGCGAGATCGTTGGACGTCATCGGGGACTGGTGGTCCCTGCTCATCATCCGTGACGCGGTGCTGGGCAAGCGCCGCTTCGGTGAGTTCCAGAAGAGCCTGGGCCTGGCGAAGAACATCCTGGCGGCGCGCCTGCGCACGCTGGTGAGCCACGGCATCCTGGAGATGGCGCCCGCGTCGGATGGCAGCGCCTATCAGGAGTACGTCTTGACGGAGAAGGGACGCGGCTTGTTTCACGTCCTCGTAGCGCTCCGGCAGTGGGGCGATGCGTATTTCTTCGAGCCCGGAGAGTCCCCCTCGGAGCTGGTGGACCGGAAGCACGGCCGGCCCGTACGGACGTTGGAACTGCGCGCGGAGGATGGGCGGCTCCTGGGGCCGGATGACACCGAGGTGCGCCGGCTCGTCTGACTCCTTCCCCGAGGGCCTGGGGGGCGGAATCGGGTCGTGAGCGGAACTCCGGTGGTGTGATAGGGGGGCGAGCCATGAACGAGGCACCCGCTGGCCGTTCGGGTTGGACCCTGCCGCCGATTCCGGCGGTGTTGCTCGCCATCGTGAGTGTCCAGGGGGGCGCGGCGCTCGCGAAGGGGATGTTTCCGGTGCTCGGCGCGGCGGGGACCGCGGGGCTGCGCGTCGTGTTGGCCACGCTCATCCTGCTCGTGGTCTTCCGTCCCCCCTTCACGCGCCTCACCCGGGCCCAGTGGGTCGCGGCCATTCCGTATGGCCTGGTGCTCGGCACGATGAACCTCAGTTTCTACCTCGCCCTGAGCCGCATCCCCCTGGGTCTGGGCGTCACGCTGGAGTTCGTCGGTCCGCTCGTGCTCGCGGTCACCGGCTCGCGGCGGGCCCTGGACTTCCTGTGGGTGGTGCTCGCCGCGCTCGGCATCGTCCTCATCACGCCGTGGAGTGCCAGGCCGGGAGCGCTCGATCTGGTGGGCGTGCTGCTCGCGCTCTTCGCGGGAGCTTGCTGGGCGGCGTACATCGTGCTGGGCGGGCGGCTGTCCCGGGTGTTGCCCGGGGGGGCGGGGGTCGCGGTGGGGATGGTGTTCTCGAGCCTCGCGATCCTGCCCTTCGCCCTCGCGTCCGGCGTGGTGGCGAAGTTGAATCCCACGCTGCTCGCGGCGGGCCTGGGAGTTGCGCTGCTCTCGGGCGCGCTGCCCTACACCCTGGAGTTGATGGCGTTGCGCGTCCTGCCGAGCCGCACCTTCGGTATCCTGATGAGCCTGGAGCCCGCGGTGGCGGCCCTCATGGGGCTCGTGTTCCTGCACGAGCACCTCTCCCCGGTGCAGTGGCTCGCGGTGGTGCTGGTGAGCGCTGCTTCGGCGGGGGCCACGCTCACGGCGCGCCGCGCGCCTTCGCCGCCCGTCGAGGCTTGAGCGGCTCGGGTCGCAGCGCGCCGTGAACGATGACGTGGGACGTCAGCGCGGCGTGAGCTTGAGCAGCTTGCCGTTGGTGGCGTCGGTGAGCAGGTAGAGCGCTCCCTCGGGGCCCTGCACCACCTCGCGGATGCGCTCCTTGCGCTCCGTGAGCAGCCGCTCCTCGCCCACCACGCGGTCATTCCTCATCATGAGCCGCACCAGCGCCTGGCTGGCCAGGCCGCCGATGAAGACGTTGTTCTTCCACTCGGGGAAGAGGTCCCCGGAGTAGATGGTCATGCCCGACGGGGCGATCACCGGATCCCAGTAGTACACGGGCTGCTCCATGCCCGGGCCCTGGGTGCTCTGGTGGATGGGCGCGCCGGAGTACTCCTCGCCGTAGCCGATGGTGGGCCAGCCGTAGTCCTTGCCGGCCTCGGGACGGTTGAGCTCGTCACCCCCTTGCGGCCCCATCTCCACGATCCACAGCCGCTTCTGGCCGTCGAGCGCCGCCGACAGGATGTTGCGGTGGCCCACCGACCAGATCTCCGGCTTGGCCTCCGGATTGCTCAGGTACGGGTTGTCCTGGGGCACCGAGCCGTCGGGGTTGATGCGCACCACCTTGCCGAAGTGGCTCTTCACGTCTCGCGCTTGCACCCGGCCCTCGAGGATGGAGCGCTCGCCGAGCGTGACGAACAGCTTGCCGTCGGGGGTGAACACGAGCCGTCCGCCCGCGTGCAGGGTCGACTCGAGCGTGGGCAGCATCCGGAAGATGACCTGCACGTTCTCCACGCGCGGCTTCTCCCCGTCCACGAGCTTCGCGCGCGCCACCGCCAGGCCGTTGCCGATCGCCTGGCCTTTGTCGTCCTTGCGCGGCTCGTAATAGGTCCAGTAGATGAGGCCGCTCTGGGCGTAGTCGGGACCCACCTCCACGTCGAGCAGACCACCCTGGTTGCGGGCATCCACGGCCGGCAGACCCGTGACGGCGGGGGACTTCGCGCCCTGGGGCGTGACGATGTAGAGGGCGCCGGGCTTCTCCGTCACCAGCATGCGCCGGTCGGGCAGGAATGCGATGGCCCAGGGATTCCTGAAGCCCGAGGCAATCTCGGTGACCTGGAAGGTCGTCTTCGATTTGACTTCCGGGGCACGCGTCTGATCGGGGAAGGCCGGTTCGAACTCGGGCACGTTGGGGGGGCCCGTCGTGACCGGGGGGCCGCTGGGAAGGGGTTCTTCCGGCGGGACGCCTGCGTCGGTGGGCTCCTGCGGCGTGACGCCCGCGTCGGTGGGCTCCTGTGGCGTGACGCCCGCGTCCTCGGGGGTTTTGTCGGGGGGCTGGTTGCCACAGCCCGACAGCAGGGCGGCGATGATGAAGGTCGTTCTCAAGGTTCGCATGTGACTCTTTCCACGGGATGATGGGTCGGTACAGGGGCGGTGAACGAGGCGGGTTCAGCGTCCATGCGGGGGGAGGATCGTATGCCTCCTTGGTGATCAAATAACCAGGGGTGACACGTTTCGCCATCAAGCCGCCTGGCGGGCGCGCTCCAGGAGGAAGTTCACGAGGGCGGGCCAGGACTCGCGCAGCTTGTCGGTCGAGGCCTCGCCGAACACGGTGATGGGGTCCACGTAGCGGCGCTCGCCGGAGAGTTGCTCCACGCTCCAGGAGAGGAGGGCGTCGCGCAGCCCGCGCAGGGGGCCGCCGAGCACGTGGGTCGCGGGCCCTTCGAGCAGCGTGCGGGTCTGGGCCCAGTCCTCGCGCCGGCAGGTGATGACGGCCTGGGTGACGACGACGAGGGGCTCCTCGGCATCCAGGGCCCTGGCCTCCGCGAGCCGCTTCTCCGCGACGCCCAGGGCTCCCTGGAGCGCGGAGATCAGCGCGAGCCGCACGGGGATGTGCTTGCGGATGGAGGCGGGAAGCTCCTTGATGTCCTGGGCGGTGGTGAAGTCCCGCGCGGCCGCGTCCAGATGCCACAGCCCGAGATGGCACACGCCGACGTTGAAGGGGATGATGCCCTGTCCCTGGTTCTTGAGCAGGGGACGCGCGAGCTCGAACTTCTCGAGGGCGGCGGCGATGCGGCCGCGGGACAGGAGATCACTGCCCTCGGCGTTCAAGCGCCATCCCTTCTGGACCCGATTGCCGAGGAAGACGCCGACCACGACGGCACCTCCCACCACGAGGGCCACGGGAATCCAGCCCGACAGATCCGGGAGCGGCTCGCCGGGTTGTCTGAAGAAGGCGTAGAAGGCGACGTACAGCACGATGAGCAGCACCCAGAGGGCGATGGTCCGCATCCAGCTTGGCATCGGCCTTCCGTAGCATGAGGGGCGCGGGGAGGTGGATTTGACGTGCGCGCCCCGGGGGCGAATACGATGCGCGCCTCATGAGATTCCACGGGGTGGCCCTGATGGGCCTGCTGTTGCTGGGCAGTGGCTGCATGGAACAGGTGCGCGCGAGCAGCCGCTCCAAGCTGACGGAGAAGCAATCCAAGGTCGTTCTCACGGGGACCGCGGACGATGCGGCGCGCCGGCTCACGGAGCTGTTCTCGCGGCGGAAGTTCCTGCTGGCGGATCGCCAGGTGCGCAAGGACGGAGCGTCCCTCTACCTCTTCAAGGGCCAGCGCTCGGAGCTCACGAGCGTGTCGAGCTTTGGGTACGGTGTGTCCGGTGACACGTACACGGTGGGGTCCGCGTTCTACGCCCGGCTGACGCCCCAGACGGACGGCACCACGCAGGTGGAGCTGTTCGGCAAACCCACGCTCGATGGTCACGTGGTGTGTGGCGAGCAGGATCCGGCCTGGGTGCCGCGCTGCGAGGAGGAGGTCCTCGCCGGTGGCACGTGGAATGGCCTCGATCTGATGACGGGCCGCGAGGAGGCGGAGACCCTTCGCGGCATGTTGGTGGAGATGGAACTGGAGAACTCCGGTGGGCCCGGCTCCCGGGTGTTCACTGCCGGGTCCGACGAGCCGGCGAAGCCCTCCTGTGTCGCCTCGGAACTGCCCGAGTGGCGGACGAGCAATGCCGTCGAGAAGAAGCGGCTGCTCGAGAAGTGCCGCGCGCCGGACTCGGAGGAGGGCCCCCGGGCGGTGGAGTCCCTGTAGCTCCGAGCCATTCCCGGGCCCGCGCCTACCGTGTGCTGGCCTCTGGGGCGCGGAAGCCGTGCATGTGCGCCACCTCGTCGCGAAGGGCGGCTTCGAACATCGCCTTTTGCAGGGAAGGCAGGGGCCAGTGGGTGTACTCCGCGCTCTGCAAGGCGGAGTAGGTGGCGTATTCCTCGGTCCTCCACTCGGTGATCCGCCGCAGGCGCTCCTCGTCCCCCATCCCGGTGGCGGCCTTCTTCATGAGCTGGAGCCCCAAGAGCCGCTCGACGATGGAGGACTCGTCGGAGAGGCGCGAGCCGATGCGCCACATGGCCTCGCCCAGACGCTGGCGCTCGGCGGGAGTGAGCGTGTCCCACGAGAGTTCGGCGCGTGACTGGAGCAGCCAGGGCGCGGGGCCGACCAGCGCGAGGACGGAGACCGTGTACGCATGGTTGTCCGCGGGGGACACTCCGATGGTCTCGAATTGGCGCAGGATGGATTGGTAGAGCGAGAGGAACTCGCTCTGGCGCCAATCGGGCAGTTGGGAGAGGTCTTCGAGTTCTTGAATCTCTCGGGCCGTGAGGGGTGTCTTGTCGCTGGTCCCCTCCAGCAGGAGCAGGGCGCGCAGCTGCATGGACTCCGGATGCTCGGCGGAGAGCGTGGCGAGGCGGGTACGCAGGGCGGCTCGGAGCTGAGCGCGCAGCGGAGCAGGCAGACGGTCGCTCTTGATGTCCTCGGCGATGGGGTTGAGCAGCTCGGGAGTGGTGAGCCCGGGAAGGTAGGCGATGAGGGCCCGGGCCTGCTCGGCATCAACGGTGTGCATGGAGAGAGCGAGCAGGAAGCGCTGCTCGGCCGAGAGTTCCTGCTTCCAGACCTTCTCGAGGCTGGAAGTCGCGGTGAACGGATGCGGCTCCTGCTGCTTCTCCGGCAGGAGGAAAGAGTCCCTGAAATCGGGCCGGCCGATGCCATTCCAGGCCTGGAGGTAGGCCTCACGCCAGCCCAGGGAAGGCCGGGTGCGTCGGAGCGCGAGGAGAGACTCCAGCAGGCGCGGCTCGGGACTCTCGGGAAGAGTCTGGCGCAAGGTGAGGATGTGGCCCGCCGCGCCGTCCAGCTCTCCGGCCTCGAGGGCCTCACAGGCGCGGGTGAGGAGCTCGGAGGGTGAGCGGGTCTGGGCGGAGACCCTGGCCAGAGCGGGGGCCGCCGCCGCTTCGAGGCACCAGGGCCCCAGTGTGAAGGCGAGCAGGGCCTGGGCCAACTGGCGTGCCTGGTGCCAGGAGCGGTTGCGGAACGATTGGACGGGTGTCATGGGCCCGAGCATAGCCGGGCCCGTGCTTCCGCGAACCCCGGCCTCCGGGACGGTCAACACTTCACCTCGCGACAATCGGTGCCTCCGCCTGGAACAGGACCTGGTCGCGCGGGATGCCGAGGGTGTCGAGCCTGGCCTGGGCGGACTCGAGGGCCTCCACCTCGACGAGGCCCACCCGGAGGTAGCCCGTCGTCTCGTCGAAATCGAGCGTCCCGACGCCCGGCACGCCCAGGACGTCCCGGGCGGCCTCCTTCATCTGCTCGGAGGCACTTCCGCGGGGGGCGCGCACCCGCACGGAGATGTGGGCGGCGTCCTCCTGGAAGATGTCTCGCAGCCGGGCCTCCGCGCTCTCGCGCTGCTCGGGGTCGAGCAGGGAGACGACCCATGCACCGTCCTCGCGCGTGACGCCGCCGAAGGCGGGGACTTCCTTCGTCACGCGGATGAACTGCCGGGTGAGCGCGCTCTGCTCCTGCTCATTTCCAGGTCCGGGGGCGTTGCAGCCAAAGGAAAGAAGGACACACAGCAGCAGGGCGGCTCGATTCGACATGCGGGTTCCCCCAGGGCGTCAGGTGTTCAATCCCGCAGTATAAAGGTCCTACGGGAAGCCGGGCGGGAAGGTGCTGGCATCGTTGGGATCGACGCCGGAGCTGATCAGCTCCTCCATCGTCTGGCTGTGGGCCTCGCACAGGGGAGTGCCGGTCGATGAGCGGACGATGAGGGTCTTCCAGGCCAGCAGCGCGCCATCCGTCATCTTCCGGCTCTGGAGGGTGAAGTCCCCGAGCTGCACCTGATCGACGATCTGGTCGGCCGTGTTGCGCGTGTCTCGCGCCCCGCGCGTGTTGTAGAGCGCCTGGGTGTCGAGGATGTCGTCGTTGAGCGAGTCCTCGAAGTAGAGCTGGGACGTGACGGACGCGGTGTCGCCGATGCGGATGATGAAGTGGATGTGGATCGCCCGGCCCGAGTACCAGCCTGGGAAGCAGGTATCGAAGTCCACCCGGCCGTCGGCGTCCGTCGTCTGCACGCCGCGGAACCACCGCCCGGCGCGGGCCTCGGCGTTGTCGGGATTGCAGAACGGGTGCTGGTCCTCGCCCGAGTAGACGCCCGCCGGTCCGGCATGCCAGATGTCGACGGTCGCGCCCGGGATGGGCTTGCAGGACTCATCCAACACGCGCAGCGCGAGGCGCACGGGCAAGCCGTTCTGCCCCTCGCTGATGTCCTTGCGCACCAACGTGGCGCCGTAGCAGGGGCCCTGGATCTGCTCGCACGTGAGCTTGCACACCGTGCCCGAAGCGGAGGCGAACGGGTTGGGGTAGGAACTGGCGCCCGTCATCGCGGCGGTGCCCCCGGTCGCCCAGGCCGTCGTCCCCGGCGTCTCGCCACCGCAGGCGAGGAGCTGGCCGAGGGGGATGGCCATCATCGTCAAGCCGAGGCCCTCGAGGACCTGCCGGCGCGTCATGTTCTTGGTCATGTTCGAGGAAGTAGCCCGTTGCCCCAATGGGCCACTAGCCCTCGCACGAGCAACGCTGTGTTGCCAGTCGGGAACGCTCTCGCCCTGCCCGGGGCGCGTCAGCGTTTGTTCTGCATGAAGCGCCAGGCGGACTCCACGATGGTGTCGAGCTTCTGGTGCATGGGACGCCAGCCGAGCTCGCGCATGATGCGCGCCGAGCTGGCGATGAGCACCGCGGGATCCCCGGGCCGCCGCGGCCCCTTGCGCACGGGAATGTCCCGTCCGGTGACGCGGCGGGCGCAGTCGATGACCTGCTTCACGCTGTAGCCCTCCCCGCCGCAGCCCAGGTTGTAGATGGAGCTCGCGTGCCCCTCCGCCAGCGCGTGCAGGGCGCGCACGTGCGCCTGCGCCAGGTCCACCACGTGGATGTAGTCGCGCACGCAGG
The DNA here is from genome assembly GCF_002305875.1 of Cystobacter fuscus. Taxonomy (NCBI): domain Bacteria; kingdom Pseudomonadati; phylum Myxococcota; class Myxococcia; order Myxococcales; family Archangiaceae; genus Cystobacter; species Cystobacter fuscus. The sequence goes on from NZ_CP022098.1 coordinate 1,579,907, forward strand.
TGCCATCCGGGGTGGGGTAGTCGTCACCGAAGACGGTGACCTCGGGGATCAGCCCCACCGCCGCCTGGAGCACGAGCGGGATGAGGTGCGTCTCGGGCGAGTGGCGCTCGCCACAGCGCTCCGTGGCGCCTGCCGCGTTGAAGTAGCGCAGGCTCACGAAGCGCAGCCCATAGGCCCCGTCGTACCAGCGCAGGGCGCGCTCGAAGGCGAGCTTCGTCTCGCCGTAGGGGTTGGTGGGCTGGGTGGGATCGCTCTCCTCGATGGGCTGCTTGGCCGGCTCGCCGTAGACCGCGGCGGTGGAGGAGAAGACGAGGTACTTCACCTCCGCCTCGCGCATGGCGTCCAGCAGGCTGAGCCCTCCGAGGACGTTGTTGTGGTAGTACTTCGCCGGGGCCTTCACCGACTCGCCCACCAGCGAGTCGGCCGCCATGTGCACCACCGCCTCCACCTTGTGTTGGATGAGCGTGCCGCGCAGCAGCTCGGTGTCGAGCAGGTCGCCCTTCACGAAGCTGGCGCCCTCCACCACCGCCTCCCGGTGGCCCTTGTAGAGGCTGTCGTAGACGACGACCTCGTCACCCCCCCGCAGCAACTCCTCCGTCACCACGCTCCCGATGTAGCCGGCACCACCCGTCACCATGACTTTCATCGACTGTTCCTCCACGGACCGCGCGGGCCGCCCGGCCCCTTCCGGCCGGCCTTCGCGCGGGCTTGATTTCGTCGTCCACGGGAGAGCGCTCCAGGGCCTGGGGAAGAGGGGGCACGAGGTGGGCGCGCTCGCTCGCCAGGATACTGTAACGCGGCCGGGGCGACGCCCACCCGGAGGATTCCAGGGGACGCACCTCCACCCGTCCCAGGGACGGTGGTCACGGTACACGTCGAGTCCTGGCTACTCATGCGGCAAGAGTAGGCACCCCGGGTTGACGGGGAGTCACTGTGCTCCCGCCCGGTCGCGAGGCAACCCGGCGGAAGCGGGGCTGCCCCACGACTAAGGCGCGGTGCAGGTGAAGCTCGCCGCGGAGGCGGGATCTCCCTCTCCTTTGTAGCGGGGATAGAGGGGGTACTTGCACAGGGGCCGGGCGAGGAGCGGTGCGCCGGTCTGGAGGTCCACCTTCGCCGCCACGAGGTTCGCGCTGGAGGGGGCGATGCCCTTCTCCACCCAGTTCTCCAGCGCGGGGAGCAGGTTGACGCTGTCCGCGCCGGCGCCGCCCATGCAGTGGTTGACGCCCGGGGCGGGGAAGTACTCGACGAAGGAGTCCGCCGCGGCCTGCCCGCCGGACGCCTGGATCACCCGCTGGTAGTAGGCGGCCGTGCCGTTCAGGGAGATGGCCGCGTCGGTGCCGCCGTGCCAGAGGATGAGCTTGCCGCCCCGGGCGCGGAACCGCTCGAGGTTGGCGCTGTTGGCGGACACCTGCGCGGAGACCTCGGAGATGCGCGGCTGCCACGCTTGGGGATCGAAGGCCAGGGGGTTGTAGTTCGGGTCCCGGGTGATGAAGTAGCGGACGATTTCACGTCCGAAGATGCCGCCGGCCGAGAGGGAGAGGTTGCCATCGCCCGTCATCCACGCGGTCCAGCCTCCGGGGTCCGCCTCACCGCCAGCGGGCCAGCCCTCGTTGATGACGGAGCTGTCGAGCCGGGTGGGGGAGTAGAGGGTGCGGGCCGAGGCGACCTGTTCCGCCGTCAGACAGGTGTCCTGGTCCGCGCCGGTGCATTGGAGGGTGCCGGGGTCGAACTGGCAGGCGGCCGGGTGGGAGATGATGCCGTCGGCGAGGCCGTCCTTGCCGTCACAGGCGTCGAGCACGGCCTTGCCCAGGGTGGCGAGCTTGGCGGTGGAGAGGTTGGCGCCGGGCTTCGACAGCTGCTGGAAGTTCTGGTTGAAGGCGATCATCAGCTCCACGAAGTTGTAGGCGGGGGCGCGGGCGATGATGCCGTCGAAGTCGTCGGGCCAGCGCTGGGCCTGGATGAGGGCCTCGCGGCCACCGTTGGAGCAGCCCTCGAAGTAGGTCTTCTCGGAGTTCCTGCCGTAGCGCTCGCGGATGATGTCCTTGGCGAAGGGCAGCACCCGGTGGATGGAGCGGTCGGCGAAGTCCGCGAGCTTCTCGGGGTCCAGGGCGAAGGAGCCGTCGAAGACCTCGCCGGTGTGGCCGCCGTTGGAGGCGATGGCGGCGTAGCCCTGCGCCGTATAGACGTCCGTCGGGGCAATCACCCCGTCGAAGCCACCGCCCCCGGAGTAGAGGGTCTTCCCGTTCCAGTTCGTGGGCAGGCGCACCTCGAACTGGAGATCGGCGGGGAGTTTGCCGGTGACCTTGCAGTACTCGGGCAGGGTGCTGGAGGCGGCGACGAGCGTGGCCTCCGTGATGCTGGCGCCCTCGAAGGTCTTCTCGCCGAGGCGATCACAGCGCTGCTGGGCTGTTTCCTCGGGGGAAGTGGGAGCATGGGTGCACCCTCCGAGCATCAGTGTCACCACCGCCATTGGCACCGCTGCCTGCTTCATCTTGACTCGTCCGCTCATGCTGTCTCCCTGGGGTCGTCGTCCGCTCGAACAGAGCGCCACCGAGGCCCGAAATGGAAGCATTCATGGACAGGAGTGCGCTTTCCCGCCACTGATTTTTGAGTAGCGGATGCATGGGTATGCGCGGCTGCAATGCTGTCATGCACAAAAGAAGATTGCCCTGCGCTTGTTGACAGTGCGATCCAGACATCGTGCCAGGTGCGCCCACCCAGGCACAAGGCAGCAGGGGCGTGGGCTTGGGGGAGACGTCCATGCGCCCTCCGAGTTCCCCCAAGCTCTGGAGCACCTGGGTCTACCTGTCTCTACGCAAACAGCCCACGCAGGTGCCTCTCCAGGATGGGGATCATTTCCCTCACCTTGGGCGAAGAAAAGCGCTGAGGAGGGTAGACAAGGTGCACCGGCGCATACTCCGTGGCCCAATCCGGAAGTACCCGGACGAGCCTCTTCCTGGTGAAGTCTTCCTTGAGCAGGGGTTGGGGCACCAAGGCCAACCCCGCCCCGAGCCTCACGAGGCTCAGGATCCAGGAGAAGGACGTGGACGAGACCACGAAATCCGGCTTCAACCGGACGGCCTCTCCGCCCGCCGAGCGAAGGTGCCACAGCATGTCACCCTTGTTGCCCTCCTTGAGCACGAAGCCGATGCACGGATGCGCCACGAGGTCTCGCGGGTGCTGAATGGCCGAGGCGCCCTGGAGATAGCGGGAGCTCGCCACCACGACCGAGTTTCCCACCCCGAGGCGCTTGGAGCGCAGGCTGGAATCTTCCAGGTGCCCTCCCCGGATGGCGATATCGAATCCCTCGGTGATGAGGTCCACGTAGCGATTGCTTATATGGGTCTCCACCTTGACCTGAGGATACTTGTTCCGAAACTCGCTCACGGCGGCGGAGACCTCCAAGGACGGGCAATCCGCGGGCGCGCTGATCCTCAAGGTACCGGTGGGCTGCCGCCGGGTCGCCGTGGCTCCCTCGAAGGCACCCAGCAGGGTCTGGATCGCGACTTCGGATTCCTTGAAGAAGGCGGCGCCCTCGTCCGTCAGTTTCAACTTCCGGGTGGTTCGGGTCAGGAGACTCACCCCCAGGGTCCTTTCCAGGCCAACCACCCGGTCACTCACGGTGGAGACGGAGAGACCGAGGCTCCGAGCGGCCTTGCTGAAGCTTCCCGCCCTCACCACGTTCACGAAGATCAGCGCTGCATTCAAATCCGGATTCATTTTTCGCCTATCCGGAAAATATATTGAGATTCTTCGCCCTTCTCAAGGTAATCCGTCGGGCCAAGAATGGGGGTATCCCATGAGCGAGACCCCGATGACCAAGACCATTGCGAAGGAATCCATCCAGCAACTCTTTACCGAAGCCCGCACCCACCATTTCTGGCAGGACAAGCCCATCTCGGAGCAGACCCTGCGGGAGCTCTACGAGCTGATGAAATGGGGACCCACGTCGGTGAACTCCGCCCCAGCGAGGATCGTGTTCGTGCGGAGTGAGTCGGAGAAGGCCAGACTCTATCCCGCCTTGATGGGGTCCAACATCGAGCAGGTGAAATCGGCCCCCGTGACGGCAATCATCGCCTACAATGAGAAGTTCTACGAAGATCTGCCCCGGCTCTTTCCGAGCTATGATGCGAGGCATTTCTTCACCAATGATCCCAAGTTCAGCTACGACACCGCCTTCCGCAACAGCTCCCTCCAGGGCGCCTACTTGATTTTCGCGGCCCGCGCCCTGGGCTTGGACGCCTGCCCCATGTCAGGCTTCGACAATGCGGAAGTGGACAGGGTCTTCTTCTCGGGCACGGCCCTCAAATCGAACTTCATCTGCACGCTCGGGTACGGTGACAGTTCGAAGCTCTACCCGCGGGGGCCGCGCCTGGCTTTCGAGGAAGTGTGCACGATTGTTTGATCGCCCCCGTTCCATGGCGGTCATTAGGAAAACAAGGAGGACAGTGATGCACACTCGAATGGGGAGCCGGTTCACCGCGGTCCTGCTGGGACTGGTGCTGGGGGGGGCGGCCCTGGCGAAGGAGCCTGCGAAGGAGCAGGTGAAGGAGTCCTCGAGCAGGTCGGCCATCTCCACGCGACTGGACGCGGTCATCGATGGGGCGCTGGCCGACAAGCGGTTGGTGGGCACGGTGGTCTTGGTGGCTCGGGATGGACAGGTGATCTACCACCGGGCCGCCGGGCAAGCCGACCGCGAGGCGCACGTGCCCATGCGCGAGGACGCCGTCTTCCGGCTGGCGTCGGTGAGCAAGCCCCTGGTGTCCGCGGCGGCGATGGCGCTCGTGGACCAGGGCAAGCTCGGGCTCGAGGATCCGGTGACGAAGTGGCTGCCCACGTTCCGGCCGAAGCTCGCGGATGGCCGCGAGCCCGTCATCACCGTACGGCAGTTGCTCACCCACACGGCGGGACTCGACTATGGCTTCTTCCAGCCGCCGGCAGGCCCCTATGCGCGCGCCGGAGTGTCGGACGGGGTGGATGAGTCCGGGCTGAGCCTGGAGGAGAACCTGCGCCGCCTCGCCTCGGTGCCGCTGGGGTTCGAGCCGGGAACCCGCTGGCACTACTCGCTGTCCATCGACGTGCTGGGCGCGGTGGTGGCGAGCGCGGGTGGCGCGCCCCTGCCCCAGGTCGTCGAGCGGCTCATCACCCGGCCCCTGGGCCTGCGTGACACCGGGTTCGTGGCGAAGGCGCCCCAGCGGCTCGCCACGCCCTATGCGGACGGCAAGCCCGAGCCGGTACGCATGGGGGCCCACCACGAGATGAGCGTGGGCGGCGTTTCCTTCCGCTTCGTTCAGGGCCGGGCGCTCGATTCGCGCGCGTACCCCTCCGGAGGCGCTGGCATGGTGGGCAGCGCGGGTGACCTGCTGAAGTTCCTGGAGGCGGTGCGCACGGGAGGCGCGCCCTTGTTCCAGTCGTCGGCGACGGCCGCCGCGATGCTCGCGCCCCAGACCGGTACGCTGGAACTCCCCAACGATCCGGGATGGGCCTTTGGCTTCGGCGGCGCCGTGCTCGTGGATGCCACGAAGGCGGCCACGCCCCAGTCCCCGGGCACCTGGCGGTGGGCCGGCGCGTATGGGCACACCTGGTTCGTCGATCCGAGGCACCGCCTGAGCGTGGTGGCTCTGACGAACACGGCCATCGAGGGTATGTCGGGAGCGTTCCAGCGCGACCTCCGGGATGCCGTCTACGCCGGGCTCGCCGCGGAGGCCTCGACTCCCGCCGCCCCCGCCCCCGCTCGGTAGAGGTGGCGTGGCCAGCTGGGACAGGTAGGCGGGCGCGCCCGGCAGTCGTGAGGCTCGCTCGGCCACCTGGGCCGCTTCCCGATAGTTCTTCTCGAAGGTGCTCAGGTTGTAGGCGAGCAACATGTTCATCTTGAGATCATCGGGGAAGAGTTGCAGGCCCTTGTGCAGCAGCCGGCTGGACTCCTCCGTGTTGACCCAGGTCTCTCGTCCGAGGTTGGTGGGCAGCGCCCCCTCGGCGAACCTGTAGAACCATGTCGAAATGGGGATCCAGATCGGTGATGAGGTCCGCGTAGGGGTAGAGGTCGCGGTACTCCTCGGCCGTGCGGGTTCGGTCCGCAGTCTGGACGAGTTGGATCCAGAGGTAGCGATCAGCTGGATGTAGCCACGCCCCACCGCGCGCAGCACGTCCTCCGGTGGCAGGAGCACTTCCTGATGCGCACCCCGCGGGGGCTTGCGCGGCGGGGCCACCTGGCGAGGGCCATCAAAATAGAAAGGACATCTGGAGCATGTCCAGATGTCCTTGGAATTGTCAGCACTGGCCGAGCCGGGTCAGTCCCGTGCTCGGACGAGCATCAGGTGTTGCAGTCGACGTCGTTGTAGGAGAGGTAGGGCGAACCGGCGACGGCCACCGCCTCGTCGTTGCCGCAGGCCGCGGTGATGGTGGTGGTGTCCTTGGTCGAGATCCACCAGGTGTCGATGCCCACGGAGTCGTTGTCGACGTTACCGGCGGCCAGACCGGAGATGTTGCAGCCGATGCCGGTGGCGCAGCCGGCGAGGCCGGGCATGCCCGGGTCCGCGCCCGCGCCCGTGTAACCCGGGCTCTGCGGGGCGGCGTACTTGGGCGTGGCCGAGCCCGCGAACTTCGCGCTGTCCACGGTGATGCAGTTGGCGCCCTTGGTGTCGGTCACGCCCTTCTGCTCACGGAGGATGCAGGTGTTGGCCGTCGCGAAGTAGTAGGCGTAGCGGTTGCCACGCTCGGGCGAGAAGCCCACCGTCTGCACGTTCTCCGAGTACTTGTCCTTCTCCTGCAGGTAGGCGCGCTGCGAGGTGAACCAGGCCTTCAGGTTGGCCTTGGCCTCACCCTGCTTGGAGCGGGCCTGGAACTTGATGAAGTTCGGGATGGCGATGGCGGCGAGGATGCCGATGATGGCCACCACGATCATGAGCTCGATGAGCGTGAAGCCGCGGTTCTTGCGAACGAAGAGACGGTTCATGGGGTTTCTTTCTCGGAACGGCAGGGGGGATGACGGCAATGGATAGCATGCTCGAAGCCGTAGCGCAGTGCCAGCGTTAAAACACGCTGGGCCGGGCTGCTACACGCAGGACGGAAATGTGTTCGCGTGCGTGATGTGTGGAGGCAGGCGGCGGGTGCTGGCGGACGAGAAGGAAGAGGGAGGAGGGCGCGCGATTCTGGAGCACCTGGGGCTGCCCACGTCGAGGGCGAGCCTGGCTAAAGCCCAGGGGCCCGCCCAGCGCGCGTGGCGTTGAGCCCAAGCCGTCACGCGGCCCCACTAGCCCACGCTCCTTGCCGCCCCCCTGCTGGGTGGGCTGCTGGGGCCGACGTGTGCCTGAAGAGGGCTGCAGCGCCTCTCCACCGGCCCGGCGCACAGCCCTGGCGGCCCCCCTCAGCGGCCTTCTTCGCCCCCTTCGCTCCATCCCCCACCCTCAACAGGGCCCCTCTCCCGCCTGGTTTGCTTCACGTTCTTCAATCTGGCTTGCCTCGATGGGCTGCGAGGGAGCGCGACGACCGTCGGCACTCCCGTGTCTTGAAGCCGCGCCATCAGGGGCGAGCGGCGGCAGCCAGCTCATCGCGGTGTTCGGCCGCCCACCGTTCCAAGAAGTGGGGATCGGTGCAGTCCCATTCCGCGAACACCCCGAGATGCACGATGTGCCTCACGCCCGCCTTGGCGGCGGCGTCGATGAGTGTCTTGCTCTGGGCGAGCATCGCCACGGTGTAGCCGGTCAGGAGGAAGAGCCGATCGACGCCGGCGAGCGCGGCCCCGAACGTGCCGGGCTTGTCGAGGTCGAGGTAGACCGCGTCCTTTCCTTGCGACCTCAGCCGCTCGACTTCGGCGGGCCGGCGCGAACTGATTCGCACGCTCACGTCCGCGGCCTGCTCGAGATCCGCGACGACCTTCTTTCCCACCTGCCCGCTGGCCCCCAAGACGAGCACTCGTACCTTGCTTCGATTCGTTTCCATACTGTTCTTCCTGACTTGCTTGCGTCGAGGTTGCACTGACCTGGAAAAGCGTGTCCAGACGGACCGGCTTTCAGCCCCGCCGGGTCCGGCTGCGCGAGTGCGCGCAGCCGCGGTTCCTCGACCTGGGACAGCATGTCGAGGTGGACCGGCCGCCAGCCCAGTTCGGTCCGGCTGCGCTGGTCGAGCGAGCGGCTGCACGCCGAATAGATCCTCGCGCCCACAGGCCCGAACATCTCGTGCGCCTCCTCCATCGACAGGCTGCGGGTCGGAACGCCTGGATCCCGGGCCACGGCCTCGGCGATCCACCTCCATGGTATTTCTCCACCGGCGGCGTGATAGAGGGCCCCGGGCGCGCCACGCTCGATCGCCAACGAGTACAGCCGTGCGAGGTCGTCGTGGTGTACGCTCGAATAGACCGCCAGGCCCGAGCCGACGTAACAAGCCGCTCCGGTCGTCGCGACGGTGCGATAGACTCGCACCACCTGGCCATTGTCGCCGGGGCCCCAGATCGCTGGCGGGCGCACCACCATGCCGCGCACACCCGTTTGCGCCGCGGCTCGTACGATGCGCTCGGCCTCCACTCGCCCAACCAAGAACGGCGCCGGCTCGAACGGATCGTCCTCGGCGAGCGCGTCCGAGACCCAGTCGCCTCGGGTGTCTTTCATGAACACGCCGCTTCCGGACGTAAAGACAAGCGTCTTGCCCATCCCTGCCAGCGCCTGGCACAGCTCTTCCATGCAGCCGGGCGCGACCCTCGACCAGGTCGCCCAGGCGGCTATGGCCGAGATCGAGCGGCGGGAAGGGGACGAGGGCGAATTGCGGACGGCGCTGCAGGCGTGCCGGGCGCCTATACCACTGCCACGGTAGCGGCCAGAAAACACGGCCACGTCATACGGCCAGGCGGGCACTCAAAGTTTGCTATGCGCGTAGACAAACATCGCCTCGCCTAGAAATTCTACGAGGCGTGGGTGGTAGGCGTTGTGGAACGCCTTCATGTCAGCGTTCTCTGCATAGAAGAGCGCAGTGCCCACGTAGGCCTGCCGCGACGCGGGGTAGAAACGGGCCGCGATGGCGTAGTGCTGCGCAATCAGCTGCTGGACTGCGGGTGAAGACGGCTCGCTGTGGTCAATGAGCGGTGCCAGGTCACCGTAGAGGCGTTGGAAATCTTGGTGCGCCTGAGCCTTGTCTACGTGGGCCCATTGGTTGGTGGCGACAGTGGAAATTGAACAGCGGGCGGGCGCGGGGAGCAGTTGCTGGGCGCGCTTCAGAGTTGCCGCCATCCGCTCAGCCCGCGGGGCTGAACTGTCTCTGGAGTTTGGTTTGCCCGAGCCTCGGACCTGCGGCGGTGTTGAGGCTCGAGCCGCCCCAGCCTACTGGATGCGGGCGATGGGGCCGCCCGACCTGATGATGGTGCTGCCCGAGAGCGCCTCGGAGTCGCACACCGAGGGCGGACACCCTTTTCGCCCTTTGGGTTCCCATGAATCGCGGCTCGCGCATTAGCCGCCAGAAGAGAAATCCTTTCGGAGGGAGTCCCCATGAATGTTCGGAGTCTCGGAGCTGTCCTTTTCCTTTTCCTGTCCGCATGTGCCGCGGGAACCGTGGATGATTTCGCGGGCCAGGAGGCGTTCCCGGGTGAGCACCAGGCGCTCGAGGAGGGCGAAGTCTCGCTCTTCCCGGACTCGGCCCGTCCCGAGATCCCCATGGACAGCGATACCGGCGCGGTGGAGCTCGGGATGAAGTTTCGCCTGTCCGTCCCGGGTACGATCCGCGGCGTGCGCTTCTTCAAGGGCGGGGCCCAGAATGCCGGCCCGCACCGCGTGAGTCTGTGGAGCCGGGAAGGCTCGAAGCTCGCGGAGGCGAGCTCCACGAACGAGACGACGGCCGGGTGGCAGACGGTGCGTTTTGCTTCACCCGTCAAGGTCAGCGCTGGGACGACCTATGTCGTGTCGTACTATGCCCCGGCCGGACGGTACGGAGCCACGGTGGGCGGATTCAACTCGGAGAAGTCGCGAGGACCCATTCGCGGGCTCGTTTCGGGCGAGGACGGGGTGAACGGCGTCTACCGCTACGGCGGTGGATTTCCGACGCAGGGTTACCAGAACACCGACTACGCAGTGGACGTGGTCTTCCTTCCGGAGGGCACCGAAGAAGACACCCAGGCGCCCAGTTCGCCCGCGGGGCTCGTCGCATCCGCGGCCTCCTCGACCACCATCAACCTGGGCTGGAACGCCTCGACGGACAATGTCGGCATCGCGGCCTACGATGTCTTCCGCAATGGCGTGAAGATCGCCTCCACGGCGAGCCTCACCTACGCGGACACCGGTCTCACGGCGGACACGAGCTACGGCTACTTCGTGAAGGCGCGGGATGCTGCCGGCAATCTCAGCGCAGCCTCGAACGGCGCCACGGCGACGACCGGGTCCACCTCGACGCCGTCCGGCTTTCCGAACGCGAGCAATACGGGCGTGCCGGCGGGAACGCAGCTCACGCCCTACACCGGCCCGTGCACCGTCACCGCGGCCAATACGGTCATCGACTCCAAGACCGTGAACTGCGACCTCGTCATCCGCGCGTCGGGCGTCACGATTCGCAACTCGAAGATCAACGGTACCGTCTCGACCGAAGAGAACTCCACCGGATACTCCTTCACGCTCACCGACTCTCACGTCGACGCGGGTGATCGCCTCGTCACGGGGGTGGGGGCCGTGAACTTCACCGCCGTCCGTGTGCACGTGCAGGGGGGCAATCGCTCCATTCACTGCTGGAGAGACTGTGAGATTCGCGATTCCTACGTTCATGGCCAGATGACGGACGAAACGGGAACCGCCCACGAGTCTGGCATCCGGATGGGAAGAAACGCCACCATCCGGCACAACACCATCACGTGCGATGCGCCGGACGTGCCGCCCGACGCGGGCTGCTCGGCGGCGCTCACCGGCTACGGCGACTTCGCCCCGGTCGAGAACAACCTGGTGGAGAACAACTACTTCCCGGGCACGACGGGAGGCTTCTGCGCCTATGGCGGGTCATCCCGGGGCAAGCCGTACTCGGACTCGACGAACAACATCCGCTTCATCGGCAACGTCTTCGGTCGCGGTTCGAGCGGACGCTGTGGATATTACGGGGCCATCACCAGCTTCGACACCTCGGAGCCGGGGAACGTCTGGTCCAACAACACCTGGGAGGACGGAACGGTCCTTCCCCCCTCGAACTAGCGAGGGCTCCAGGCATCCCGGAGGTCTCAATCGTGCCGCTCGATCGGGACCTCCACGCCCGTGGCCTCCCAGACGTTTCCCGCGGCGGACAGCTGCGTCTGTGTGCTCACGAGCACGGCACAGTCGAAGACCGTCTGGGCGCCGAAGACGTTGTTGCGCACCACCATGCCTGGAAGGCTCGCTCCGCCCGAATGTCCGAGGTTCACGATGCAACTGCCGCGGTCGAGACGGTTGCGCTCGATTCTCACGTCGCGCGTCGCTCCGTCCTGCTGGTTCACGAAGACCGCCGCGCCGGCTTCTTCACCCGGACCGTGCACATTGCTGTCGTAGATGCCGATGTCGCGCCCCTCGAAGACGCTGATGCCGTACTGTGCGCCCACCGGGTCGAGCGCGTGAATCCACGAGCTCTCCACCCGCGCGCCGGACTTCAGGTTCATCCCGACCACCACCCCGTGCACGTCGAGCCGGCGCGCGGTGAAACCTCCGCCCATCACCCCCCACTGGAGCGTCGAGGACTCCTCGGCGAAGACCTCGATGTCTTCCAGCAAGACGCCCGTCGCCCCCGCCACGCTGATGATGCCGTCAATCTCGCGTGGCACCGGCGCGTGGACCACGCATCGGCGAACGGTGACGTCATTCGCGCGGATGATCAGCCGACCGCGAATGTCCCGGTCCTCGAGCACGGTGCCCGGTGTGTCCAGCACGACGTCCCCCTCGTGCCGGACCAGGGACGAGCCCGCGGGAACTCCGGTGTTCCGCGGACCGGGGAGGGCCGGGTTGGCCCGGCAGGAGACGTTGGCCGGACATGCCTTGCACGCGCCGTCCTCGCACCGGAAGCCATCCGCACATTCGATGGGCTCGGTGCACTCGGGCTGCGCGAGCCCGAGATTCTCGAGCACGGAGAGGTGGCCGAAGCTCCGCGTTCCTTCGCTCCAGGAGCCGGCCATCGGGGCTGGAAGGCCGTCTCGGGTCACACGAACGAGTGAAGCGGGGCCGCGGTGGCCCGGTGCCGATTCGGCGCGCATCTCGGCCTGGGCGGGGAGGGCGAGCGTCCGTGCCGATGGCTCCAGTGCATAGGTCATTCCGACCGACCAGCCCTGCACGCCGAGCTCCCGGATCGAGACCGTCTCCTCTCTTTCGAGCGCACCCGGCGGAAGGGTCACCCGGACGCGGCCATCGCGGGAGGTGACGGTGCCCCCTTTGCTCCCGATGACGCGAACGTCGGGCCGCCCACGTGCATCGAATAGACCCTCGCCGCACGCACCCGCGAGCAAGGCGAGCGCCGCGACGAGGAGGGGAGCACGCATCAGAGCCGGAAGCCTAACCCGGTGATGGCTTCGAACCCAGGCCGCAGAACAGCCTGGCCATTCAGTTTGAACGAGGCGGCTTGCGCCTCGGCCTCCGAGAACCAGGAGACCCGGCCCGCGAGGGGAAGCGCATAAGAGAGCACCGCACCGGCGCGCCCGCGGAACGCCGTCCCCGCCGACGTGCTCGCCACCGACTGACTGACCGCATCCGCGCCCAGACGGCCGCCGACCTCGAGCCCCCGAATGGGAAGGCGCCAGAACCACGCGACGTCACCTCCGAGGCTCCGGAGCCCATAGGGCAGCCCGTCATCCAGGCCCTGGCCGTCCTGGTATCTCGCGCGGATCCGCAGCGTCTGGGATGCGCCCACCGCGAGGTCGCCTCCCAGCAGCAGCGCGGGCGCGAGCCCCATGCCCCGAAGTGGAGGCGTGTTGAGGCCGACCGCGGCGAGGAGCTCCAGCTCCCGGCCGAAGCCATTTCCCGGGACCTCGCCGCCTTTCTCCCCGCGCTCGGCGAAAGGACGCTGTGTCATCGTGACCGTCGTGGCTGTCAGCTCCTCCCCGTGCGTGAGCACGAAGGCTCCGGTCCGCACGTCGTCCGCCGTCGTGCGAATCAGGCGGTAGCGTCCGGCACGCAGTGCGAGACGCCGTGGTTTCACCGGGTCCTCGCGGATCTCCAGCACTTCGCCGAGCCCCTCGTCGCGCACGACGAGCCAGCGCTTGTCGGGCTCTGTCCCGGGGGCGAAGACGAGACGCGCATCCGCACGGCGCAGGTCGGCGAGCACGAGGTCGCCCTTGCCCTTCAAGTCCATGGCGTACGTCGGCCGCTGGGCGACTCCCGAGATCTCGGCCGTATGCGAGACGGTCTTCGCATAGGCGTAGCGATAGGCCTCCTGAAGCGTGATGCGACCATCTCCATCGGCATCCGCCGCACCGCGAAGCCCGGCCGTCAGGTGGTGCGTGAAGAAGCTTCCGCGAAGCTCCGCGCTTTCGAGCGCGTTCTCCCCCGGGCCGGAGGACGCGACGATCGCGGTTCCATCGGGTGATTCGTCGCTCGTGACGTTGAGCTCGAACCCGCTGGGCAGGGCCTTGGCCCCCTTCGTGGTGACGAGCCCTCCGGACCTGCACGCATCCACGATGGCAAGCCGCACGTGCGCGCGCGAGGCCCCGAGCAGCTTCCGGAACTCCGCGAAGGCGAGACTCTCTCCCCCGAGCTCCAGGCCTTGCTCCGTGGCATGTCCGGACCAGTAGAAGAGCAGCAGCGTTCGCCGCGAGGAGTCACGGGCCGCCCCGGCGATGCGCTGCTCGAGCGCGCGCACCTCGGCGAGAAGCTGCGCGCGGGTGGGGTGATGAAGCACGCGGACGTCCTCTCCGCGAAAGCCCCCGATCTCCCTCAGCGCGTCCGCGAAGCGCGAGGCATCCGCCTCGGCGAAGCGGAGGCGCGAATGACTCGGCGCGCCCACGTTGCTGCCGACCGCGAGGGCAAAGCGCCGCTCGGGCATCTGGGCCATCGCGGAAGCAGCACAGAAGACCGCGGCGAGCAGCGCGAGCCGGCTCATGGAGCGCCTCGCTCGAGCAGCACCGTGGCGGTTCGCGCGCCGGGAATGTGAATCGCCGCGGGGTCGCGCACCGGGCTCCCCTGGAGTGCCTGTTCCACGACGGCCCAGCTCAGGGGCTCCTTCGAGATCACCGCCCAGATTCGCTCGGGTCCTTCGGTCGCATCGAGCACCGCGCCGCCTGCAAGCAGCTGCGCCCCCTCCACCGCGAGCGGCGTCGTCCCTTCCGCGGGCGCGAGGCGCGAGACCGTGCCCGTCGAGTCGACGGAGGCAATCCAGACGAACGCCCCTGGGCCGGGAGCCACGTGGAAGCGCAGTTCATCTCCTGGGCGTACCCGTTCCCCCTGCGTCGCCGCTCGCGCCTCGCCCTGTCCTCCGACGTAGACGGTGAGCACCTCGCCCTTGGTCGCATAGAGCGGGGCATCCGGCGGCGTCGGGCGGAGGAAGAGCAGGGCTGCTCCGGCGAGGGCCGCCAGCGGCAGCAGTGGCGCCCATCGCCTCACCGACGAGGTCCTTGCCCGGGTCTTCGCCATCAAGCGAGGGCTTTCGCGAGCAAACGCGCGTGCGGCCTCGGCGGCGGACCGCTCCCACGTCTGGCAGTGGGCGCACCCGGCGATGTGCCTGGCGGTTGCGGGGTTCGCGGTGAGCAGATGCTCCTCGAGCGCGAGATCGCTCGGGCACTGCGCCGTACGTGGTGCGTTCATTCGAAGAGCTCCCGACGCGCGTTCGCCAAGAAGAGCTGGATGCGCTTGCCGATCGTCTTGCGCGAGAGGCGAAGAAGCTCGGCGGCTTCCTGCTGGGAGTGGCCGTCGACGAGCACGAGCCACGCGACCATGCGCTCGTGCTCCGTGGCGCAGGAGAGCGCCTTGAGGGCCATCTGCCGGTCGGCCACCTCCGCGAAGCTGTCCGTGGGCGCCGGCGCGTCGTGGTTCAGCTCCGTTCCACTCGCCGTCTCCCAGGCATCGTCTCGCAGCTGGGCGAAGCACACCCGCGTTGCGACCACGTAGACCCAGCGAAGCTGTTCGGGCTCCGGGGGCAGCCGGGAGCGGTGACGGACCAGCTGCATGAAGACCTTCTGACAGGCGTCCGACGCCTCGTCCGGATTGCGCAGGATCTTCAGACAACGGCGGTAGATGGCCGGTCCAAGCCTACGGCAGACCTCGCTGAGGGCATCTCCGTCGTGCATCAGGGAACCCGAGAAGGGGAGGGGGCGAGTCCCTGAGCCATCCCCTCATTTTAACAGGCGAGCAAGGGAGCGCCGCGTAGGCCGAGTAGTGCGAGAAGTAGGACCCGCATGCTTACTTCTGCGGTCATGCGTAAGCCTCGCCTTGATGACCAGCAGGTGCATACCTTTCTGGAGTCCCTCTTCGAAGAAGACCTGCACGCCAAGCGCGTGTTGTCCCTGGCCTACGCGGTCCTGGGTGTCATTCACGCTGCCAGCCTGGGGGTTCATCTCATTGGCAAAGCCCTGGCGTGGGCGCGAGGCACCAAGAGCAAGCATGGGGTGAAGCAGGTGGACCGGCTCTTGTCCAACCAAGGGATTGATGTCTGGGCGCTGTTCGCACAGTGGGTGCCCTTTGCCTTGGGACAGAGAAGCGAGGCACTGGTGGCGCTGGACTGGACGGACTTCGATGCGGATGGGCAGACAACGCTGGTGGCGTCGTTGGTGGCGAGCCATGGACGCACGACGCCCCTGGTCTGGCTCACGGTGGAGAAGTCCGCCTTGGAGGGGATGCGCAATGACGTTGAGGATTTCGTACTCAATCGACTGCGGCAGGTGGTGCCCGAGCGGGTGCGGCTCACACTACTGGCCGACCGGGGCTTTGGAGACCAGAAGTTCTATGCGCTGCTCGAGCAACTGAAGTTTGACTACGTGGTGCGCTTCCGTCAGTGCATTCAAGTGATGGATGAGACGGGAGAGAAGAAGAGCGCGGGCGAGTGGGTGCCCGAATCGGGCCGGGCGGTGCGCATGGTGGGAGCGCGAGTCACCCAGGACGAAGCGCCCGTGGGAGCTGTGGTGTGCGTGAAGCAGAAGGGAATGAAGGAGGCGTGGTGCCTGGCGACGAGCTTGAAAGAAGCGACGGCGGCCTTCGTGGTGGGGCTGTATGGCAAGAGGTTTCGAACGGAGGAAACATTCCGCGACATGAAGGACTTGCGTTTTGGAATGGGCCTGTCGTCGGTGAGGGTCCGCTCGACGGAGAGGCGGGACCGGCTGCTGTTGGTGAGCGCGCTGGCCTGCGCATTGCTGACGCTGCTGGGGGCGGCGGGGGAGAGCTTGGGGATGGAGCGCTACCTCAAAGCCAACACAGTGAAGACGCGCACCTACTCACTCTTCCGGCAGGGCTGTGAGTATTACCAAGCCATCCCGATGATGCCGGAGGAGCAGCTCGTCCCGTTGATGAAGCGATTCGCTTCGCTGTTACGTGAACAGCCAGTTTTTCAGGAATTTCTCGGCCCAATATGAGGGGATGGGTCAGGGCGAGTCCATCTCGGCGATTGGAGCGTACACCCAGCCTTCGAGCACAGGAAGGCAGATGCGAGACACGCGGCGGCACCACCGCTTCGAGTAGGGGGGCGGCTCAATCCCGCCGGTGTGAACCGGTTCCGCGAGCGTTGTAGACGATCGCACCCGCGCGACCGTATTCGGCGAAGACGGCGACCGCCTCGTCCCGCAGCACACCCGAGGTGACGCGAATCCCGCGACGCTCGATTTCCGCCTTCCAGTCCTCGGGCATGGGGCCTTCATCGAAGCCCGTGAGGTCCTCGCACTCAGGGCCGTCGCCAGCGATGAGCAGGTGCTTGATGCCGGACCAGACGAGCGCGCCGTAGCACATCGTGCACGGGCGCCAGTTGACGACGAGCTCGAGCTCGCGGCCGCCCGCCGAGCCCAGATCCCAGGCGTCGAGGCGGGCCTGGGCGAGCGAGAGCGCCATGACCTCGGCATGCACGGAGGAGAGGCCCGAACTCAACACGACGTTGACGCCGATGGAGATCAATTCGCCCGTCGCGGGGTCGACGACGAGCGCGGCGAACGGCCCACCGTTGCCTTCCTTGTAGTTGCGCGCGGCGAGCCTGTTGGTGAGGGCGACGCGATCCGCGGCGGTGGGTAGGAGCGTGTTGTACGTGGGCAGCTCTCTCACGAGCCAATCGGGCAGCTGTGCGTTCACGCGCGTAGCGAAGGGGGGTGCGTCGTTCATGAGCGCTCCTGCCGGATCGGCTCGCCAGAAAAGGTGACGAGCGTGCGGCGCATCCCTATCAGACAGCGCCGCCAGCCGCTCGCTCGGAGCACCCAGCGTACAGGCCTCGTGCGTTCCAAAACAGACGGGACCCGGCGCCGAGGGGGTTGAAGGCGGTGCTCATGGAAGCGCCACCTGCACTGGGGCGACCTGGATCGCGGCAACCCCAAAGCCAAGCTCCCCTGCGAGGTTGTCACCCCACGACAGGACAGTGCCATCGCCCGCTGCAGCCAGCGAGTAGGTGTAGCTTGCACCCAGGGGGATGACGCCACTCAGCCCAGGGACTTGCACGGGGGTGGCGCGGTGGAGGGTGGTGCCATCGCCCAACTGCCCCCGAGTGTTGCCCCCCCAGGCCCAGGCGGTGCCCTCACCGAGCACGGCCAGCGAGTGGTGGAACCCCGCGGAGATGGCGGTGACGCCCGTCAGTCCGGACACCTGCATGGGGCTGGCGCGGCCCTGGCTGGGCGTTCCATCGCCGAGCTGGCCCTCGGTGTTGCCCCCCCAGGCCCAGACGGTGCCATCGTCGCGCAGCACCAGGGAGTGGCCGTAGCCCCCTGCCACGACGGCACCGCGGGTCAGCCCGGGGACCTGCATGGGAGTATGGCGGCTGCCCGACACCTCGCCGAGCTGCCATCGGCTGTTGTCGCCCCACGTCCACACGGTGCCATCCTCGCGGAGCGCCAGCGAGTGGCGCTGACCCGCGGCCAGGGCGGTCACGCCCGTGAGGCCGATGGCCTGGACTGGTGTGCGGCGGTTGCTCAGGGTTCCATCCCCGAGCTGTCCCCAGCGATTTTCGCCCCAGGCCCAGACAGTGCCGTCAGCGCGCAGCGCCAGCGAGTGGGACTCCCCCGCGGCAATGGCGGTGACGTCGGTCAGCCCGGGGACCTGCACGGGCGTGGAGTGGGGGACAGTCGTCCCCTCGCCAAGCTGACCCTGGGCGTTGCCGCCCCAGGCCCAGACAGTGCCGTCAGCGCGCAGCGCCAGCGAATGGGTAAAGCCTCCGGCAACGGCCACGACCTGGGTGAGTCCGGGGACCGGTACCGGCGCCAGCCGGTTGAGCACCGTTCCATCGCCGAGCCGCCCATCGGCGTTGACGCCCCAGGCCCAGACGGTGCCATCGCCGCGCAGGGCCAGCGCATGAAACCCTCCCGCCGACAGAGCGGTCACGCCGGTGAGCCCGGAGACCTGGCCAGGAGCATGGCGGTGGGGCAAGGCTCCATTCCCGAGCCGCCCATCGGCGTTGTTGCCCCAGGCCCAGAGGGTGTCATCTCCTCGCCATGCCAGTGAATGGGCCTGGCCTGTGCCAAGGGCTCTGACACCGCTCAGCCCAGGGACCTGCACGGGAAGGGGCTGATCGACGCTCGTCCCATCTCCGAGCTGCCCCGTGTCGTTATGGCCCCACCCCCACACGGTGCCATCCTCGCGCAGCGCCAGGCTCTGGTAGCTGCCTGCGACGAGCGCGGTCACGTGGGTGAGTCCGAGGACGGGCATGGGGGTGGAGCGCTGGGTGGCCGTTCCATCTCCCAGTTGACCGTATTGGTTGAACCCCCAGGCCCAGACGGTGCCATCGCCGCGCAGTGCCAACGCGTGGTGTCCACCGGCGGCGATGTCCGTGACACGGGTCAGCCCCGTGACTTGTACGGGCGTACGCTGGGGGGTGGTCGTTCCATCTCCCAGCTGTCCGTATTGGTTGAACCCCCAGCCCCAGACGGTGCCATCACTGCGCAGCGCCAGCGAGAAGACAGTGCCGGCGGCGACACGGGTGATGCCGCTCAACCCAGAGACCTTGACCGGGGTGAAGCGGCGGGTGGTTGTCCCATCCCCCAGCTCCCCCGAGTAGTTGGCTCCCCAGGCCCAGACGGTGCCATCGCCGTGCACCGCCAATGCGTGACCATTGCCCACGGCAATCGCGATGATGCCGCTCAGGCCGGGGACCTGTCCGGGGACGGTGGGATTGGAAGGCGTCTCGCGGCCAAGCTGACCCTCGAAGTTGTTGCCCCAGGCCCAGACGGTGCCATCGCCGCGCAGTGCCAGGGAGCAGCGTACACCCGTGGCAATGGCGGTGATGTCGCTCAGTCCAGGGACCTGGATGGGCGAGAGGCGGGGGAGCCGGGTCCCATCGCCGAGCTGTCCCTCCTCGTTGTTGCCCCAGGCCCAGACGGTGCCATCGCCGCGCAGGGCCAGCGAGTGATTGTACCCAACACTGAGGGCAGCGGAGAGCGCGCCGGGGCTGACGGTGAGGCGGAAGCTCTGCGTGGCGGCCAGCCCGTCAGCGTCCGTCACCGTCACGGTCACCGTGACCGGTGTACCCGCTGGCGCGAAGGCCGGAGCCGTCCACGTCACGGCGCTGCGCGTGCCAATGCTCTCGGGCTCCCCAAGCAGTCCCGTGCTTGCCGTCCAGGAGAACGTCAGCGGAGTCGTCTCCGAATCCTGCGCGGTGGCGTTGAAGGTGACAGTGCCCAGGCCCTGCACGTGGGTGGCGGACTGCTCCCCTGGGAGGAGGGTGGGGGCTGAGTTCTTGCTCTCGGGAGGAGGGGGAGCTGGGCTCTCGCTCCTACAGCTCGAGGCCCAGCACAGCAGCGCTCCCAGCAGCACCCAGCGTGACAGGAATGACGGCATCATGCACAGCCTCCAGGCGGAGTTGGTCGTGGGCTTGGGCCAGCTGGTGGTTGTAGCTGATGACCCGTGCGAGCTTCCAGGTGCCGTCCTGCTGCTTCCACAGGTCGATGAACTTGCCGCTCTCGCAATGGCAACGAAAAGGGTGGGGGCGCGTTCAGTTCCGGGCAGGGGCAGGGCCTGGGCTAATGTCCGCCCATGTCTTCGGTACCGATGGCCGACTCGCCTCCTGAGCACAACCGTGCCGCCCTCGCGGACGTCCCGGCTGGCGACATCGAGCGGGCGCGCGCGCTGCTCGCGAGCGTCCCCAGGGCGCCGCGCAAACCCTCGAAGGAGGCCCGCCGCCTGGTGCTCGCCCTCGCGGGGCCCCAGCGCGTCACGTTCTACTCCAGCCTGGGCTTCCTGCTCGTGGGCCTGCTCCTGTGCGCCATCTTCCAGGCACCTCGGGCGGTGGGCGACCTGCTGCTGGACCAGCACTCCTTCGAGGTCCCCGGCGTCGTCGACTCGGTGGAGGTGGGGAGTCGCAAGCGCAAGCCCCGTCCGCCCGTGTACTGCGCGCGCTTCCACTCGGAAGACGGCGGGCTGGTGGGCCGCAGCTGCGAGCCGGGCGGCAGCTTCCAACCGGGCCAGCGCGTGATCCTCGAGCACCGCAAAGGCCTGGCCCGCATCCGTGGAACCACCCTCACACCCATGGGGCGCCTGGGGGGGCTCTTCCTGCTGTTCCCCCTCGCTGGCGGCGTGGGCCTGCTGCTCGTCTTGCGGACGAACCACCGTGAGTCGCGCGCGGCCCGCGTTGGCATCCCCATTCTCGCGCGGGTGACGTACTTCGGCGACGGAAGGCCGGTGCGGAAGAAGGGGCCGCCGCCCACCGAACTGCGCTGGAGCTTCATCGTGCGCGGCGAGCGGTACGAGGGCCGCCTCTCCCTGGACTACGCGTCCGAGTTCGACTTCCTCCCCAGCCGCGACGTCATCGTCGTGCTCTACGACCCGGTGGCTCCGGCCATCAACACCGTCTACGTGCCCTAAGCCCGTGAGGGTGTCCCCCGTGAGAGCCGTGAGAGTGTCAAAGGACTTCCGTGAGGGTGTCAAAGGACTCGAAACGCCCCCCGTGAGGGTGTCCCGTGAGGGTGTCAAAGGACTCGAAACGCGCCGTGGACGGTGGATCCCACCCGCTTCAAATGCTTCCGCGGACTTGCGAGTTGGCGCGCGCGGTGCATCCGGCTTCGCTGTGCTCACGAGGGGGGCAGGGGATGGGCTGGCCGCTGAGGATGTTCCAGGAGGAGGGCTACTACTTCGTCACGTCCAGGTGCTTCCAGGGGCGACTGTTGCTACGCCCCAGCGCGGAGGTGAACGAGGTGGTAGGAGGGGTGCTGGCACGAGCCGTCCAGCAGAGCGCGGGCACCATCCGGCTGTACGCCTTTACCTTCGCCTCCAATCACTTCCACTTGTTGGTGTGGGCACGAGGTGCCGCGCTTGCCGGCTTCATGCAGTATTTGCGCGCCAACCTGTCCAAGAAGGTGGGCAAGCTGGTGGACTGGAGTGGAGGTTTCTGGGAGCGGCGCTACTCGGCGGAGCCAGTGCTGGACGACACGGCACTGGAGGGCCGGCTGCGCTACGTGCTGGCCCATGGAGTGAAGGAGGGCCTGGTGGAGAGGAGCGCTGAGTGGCCGGGTCTCACGTGCTTGCCACAATTGCTGGGGCCGGCGCGCAGAGTGTTCCAGTGGTTCAACTGGACGAAGCGCTGGAGCAAACGGGGAAGTGAGGACATGGCGGGGGAGGGGCGCTTCGCACAGGAATGGGCCGAGCCGGTGGAACTGGAGCTCACGCGACTGCCGTGCTGGGAAAGACTGAAAGAGGAGCAGAGGCAGCGTGCGGTACGGGGGATGGTGGAGCAAGTGGAAGCCAAGGCTCGAACCCGGGGCACGCCTGTGCTGGGAGCGCGAGCCGTGAAGGCGCAGCACCCGCATACCCGGCCCGAGCACCTCAAGAGGAGCCCGAGGCCGTTGGGCCATGCCTCCACGCGGCAGGCATTGAAGGAGCTACGCGAACAATATCGGGCCTTCGTCGCGGCATTTCGAGAGGCGGCGGCGCGGTGGAGTCGGGGGGATTTCCTGGCCTGCTTTCCTCCCTTTGCCTTCCCGCCGCGTGTCGCACCTGCTCAAGTTCGTTGACACCCTCTCGGGAGGACTCCCTCTCGACTCAAGTTCTTTGACACCCTCTCAGGACTCCCTCTCGACTCAAGTTCTTTGACACCCTCTCAGGACAGACACCCTCTCAGGGACACCCTCTCGGGCGACGGCGTCGCAGGGTCAGGCCGGTGAGCAGGACGAGACCCAAGAAGGCCTCGGCTCCGCTTCCGGTTCCCGCCATGCATCCGCAACCGCTGGTGGGCTCCTTTGGGCCATCGGAGCCGTTGCCGCGGTTGAGGATCTCGACGGTCGAGGTCTCCGAGACCGAAGTGGAGAAGGCATCCGTCACGGTCAGGGTCACGGTGTAGCGCCCCGGGGCCGCGTAGGTGTGCGAGGCGGACGCGCCGCTCGCCTGCGGAGAGGCATCGCCGAAGTCCCAACGGTAGGTGAGCGCATCTCCGTCCGGATCCGACGCCGAGGCGGTGAAGCCCACGAGCTGCCCTCGGTAGGGGAGGGGATTGTTCACCGAGAACGTCGCTTGGGGCGCGCGGTTGACGACGTCGAGGGTGACGGTCGCGGGCTCCGATGTGGCACTGCCATCGCTCGCCGTGAAGGTGAAGGACGTCCGGCCCCGGAAGCTCCAGTCGGGTGTGAAGGTGAGTGAGGGAGGCGTGCCTGCCAGGACGCCGCCTTCCGGGTGGGAGGTCAGTGCGAACGTCAGGGAATCCCCATCGGCATCCGAGCCGGTGAGGGTCATGGGCACCGTCTCTCCCGCATGGAGCGAGAGCGACAGCGCGTTCGCCCAGGGGGCATCCGAGACGGGCATGACGTCGAGGTCGAGGGTGGCGGGACTGGAGGTGGTCTCTCCATCGCTCACGGTGAAGGTGAAGGCGTCCGTACCGTGGAAGTCGGCCGCCGGCGTGTACGTGAGGCGGGGCGGAGTGCCGGAGAGCGTGCCGTGCGAGGGCGAAGACACCACGGCGAAGGTGAGCGTGTCCCCATCCGGATCGAATCCCGAGAGCGTGAGGGCCAGTGCCAGATCCTCGGACGTGGTGAGGCGCTGCGGCGTGGCCCGGGGCGGGTGGCTGAAGGAAACGAACCGGGCGCGGATGCGCTCGCTGCCAAAGCCCGGCGAGGCATCGAAGCGCGAGTACACGACGAAGAACTTTCGCTGGGGATTGACCGCGAGCGAGGCAGACATTTCCGCCCCGGGCTCCCCGGAGATCAGCAGTCCGGTGGGCTCCAGCACCTCGCCCGTCGTGAGCACCCGGGTTGCCTGGAGGTTCCAATCGGTGTCGTTGCGCTTGTCCGACCAGGTGACCAGATACTCCTCACCATTGAAGGCCAGCGCGGGTGTGGCCTGCTCGTTCGCTGCCTTGCACACGGCCAGGCCCGACGGATCCAACACCTCGCCCGTGCTCTTCACCCGAGTGCCGTGGATGTCGGATGTCGTCCCGTCGCTCCGATCCGCCCAGACGACGAGATAGTCCGTGCCATGGGAGGCCACGGCCGGGTTGCTCTTGTAGGTGGGTGTCGCGGAGAGGACCAGACCCGAGGCATCCAGGACCGCACCCGTGCTCGTCACTCGCGCGCCCTGGATGTCTCTGTTGGTACTGGCCACCGACAGCACCCAGACGACGAAGTAGTCCGTGCCATTGGAGGCGACGGCGGTGTCTTCCTGGTCGAGGGGGCTCGTGCCGATGGGAATCCCCGAGGGGTCCAGGATCTCACCCGTGCTCTTCACCCGCGTCCCGTAGACGTCCGTGTTCGTGCCTCCGGCGCGATCATCGTTCCAGACGACGAGGTAGTCCGTGCCATTGGAGGCCACCTTCGGAATGCGCTGGTCGCCGGATGAGGTGGAGATGAGCAGGTCCGAGTCATCCGGCATCACTCCCGTGCTCGTCACTCGCCTGCCCCGGATGTCCAGGGCGCTGCCCGCGAAGTCCTGCCACACCACGAGGTAGTCCGTGCCGTTGGAGGCCACCGACGGATAGAGCTGGTTGCTGGAACGATTGGAGAGGATCAGGCCCGAAGGGTCCAGCACCGTGCCGGTGCCACTCACCCGCGTGCCGTAGAGGTCGAAGTCCGAGCCGCGCTGGTCCTCCCAGACGACGAGGAAGTCCGTGCCGTTGGAGGCCACCGCCGGCTGTTCCTGTGCATTGGCGCTGGTGGAGATCCTCACCAGGGACATGCCCACATCTCCGTCCACCACCCGTCTGCCGTAGACGTTGAAGCGATTGTCCACCGTGCTGGGGGGATCCATCCAGACGACGAAGTAGCTCGTCCCATCGGACGCGACGGTGGGCTGGAGTTGGCTGTCGCGCCCGTGGTCGTAGATGCCCAGGGACCAGATGCCCACCGCCTCGCCCGTGCTCGTCACCCGCGCGCCCCCGACGCCCCAATTCACCGGCATGCTGCTGCTGCCGTAACCCCAGACGACGAGGTAGTCCGTGCCGTTGGAGGTCACTTCTGGCGAGAACCGGCTCTCGCTCGAGTTGAGGATGATTCGCGGGGGGCCCTCCACCCCACCGCTCCCCGTCACCCGCAGGGCCTCGATGTCATCCTCCGCCGACTCCCAGACGACGAGGTAGTCCGCTCCATTGGAGGCCACGGAAGGGCTGTACTGGCCGCCGGTGGCGGTGGTGAGCGCCAGGCCGGAGGGGGATATCACCGTGTCCGTGTTCGTCACCCGCGTGCCATAGATGTCCTGCTCGACTCCGGTGCGCTTGTCCTCCCAGACGACGAAGTAGTCCGTGCCGTTGGAGGCCACGGCCGGGCCGTACTGGTCGCCGGTCGCGGTGGAGATCGCCAGGCCGGAGGGCGTCACCACCACTCCCGCGCTCGTCACCCGCGTGCCGTAGAGGTCGGCCTTGGTGGTCGCGAGGTTGCGCTCATCCGTCCAGACGACGAAGAAGTCCGTGCCGTTGGAGGCCACCATGGGGGAGTTCTGGTCACCGGCGGCGGTGGAGATCGCCAGGCCGGAGGGCGTCACCACCACTCCCGCGCTCGTCACCCGCGTGCCGTAGAGGTCGGCCTTGGTGGTCGCGAGGTTGCGCTCATCCGTCCAGACGACGAGGTAGTCCGTGCCGTCGAAGGCCACGGCCGGAGAGTATTGTCTCTCGGGCGCGGTGGAGATCGCCAGCCCCGCGATATCCATCACCTCGCCTGTGCCGCTCACCCGCGCGCCGTAGATGTCGGAGCCGGAAGCGTTGCGCTCGTCCGCCCAGACGACGAGGTAGTCCGTGCCGTTGGAGGCCACGCGCGGAAATTTCTGGGGGGACGGCTCCCAGGTGGGCACCGGCTCATCCAGTCCCATCTCCGGAGAGATGCTCGTGGTCAACGCCGCCGGATAGGCCGAGCTCGCGAGGAGCCCGGAGGGGACGCGGACCTGGAGCTGTCCCTGGGCATGCTCCGCCTCCAGCAGCGTGCGTCGTCCCGAGGCTTCCTCCACCCAGGAGACGTGACCGTATCGGACGCCGAGGCCCGTCTTTCCATCCGCGAAGTGCAAGCCACTGCCGGTGACTCCGTTGAAGGTCAGGCCCTCCACCGGGATGCGCAGGAGGAGGTCTCCCTCGCCGGCGGGTGCCTGCTCGAAACGCCAGGACTGCTCGACGTCCTGCTCGCCGTTGCGCAGGTGCTCGACGTAGCCGTCATGCGTGAAGGAGAGGTGCCCATCCTGTTCGACGTGCGCTCGGGCCAGCTCCGTGCCCACGGGGACGTCTCCCCGCGCGAGCCGCGCCGTTCCCAGCTTCAGCGACCCGCCTCGCACGGGCTCCGTCTCGGGGCGGACGGGCGTCAGCGTGAGTCCGTCCCCGTCCGCCCGCACGTCATAGGTCGAGCGTCCGCCGCGCCAACCCGCTCCCTCCTGCCGGTAGGCCAGGCGCACCTGACGGATGACGGCTCCGATGTCGAAGGGGGCGCTCACGTTTCCGGACGAGGGCCCAGCCGGGGGTGACTCGGGCGTCTTCTCCCGTGCACAGGACAGGACGAGGAAGAGGACAGCCGCGAGTGTGGCTCGCGAGGAACGAAGACAGGATGCGTGCATATTGTCCTTTTGCTTCGAGGAGAAGGGCACCCATCCCCCCCTCGCTGAGTTCAGCTTCGCATCGAAGGCGCCAAGGCCGTGGAGAAGTCCGGGATGTTTACTGGTCGAAGCTCTGTAAGTACAGCCGCATGGGCCGCGAGGCGCTCATGGGCCCGCGGCAGCCGTTCGGCCACGAGTCCGGTCCCTCGAAGGAGTCGCTTCCAGTGAAAAGCGGCTACTCGCTATGTCCGGTCAAAGCAGGGGGTTCTGCTGGTTTCCAGCAAAAGCACGCAGGTCCAGAGGAAATCTTGGTAGAGGGCGGTGGTGAACGGGTTTGGGCGGATGGTGCTCGAGCGGACGATGCGCATCTCATTGGACGGGCTGTTGTTTACTTCGAGTCCCTGCTGCTTGAGTTGAGAGTTCCAGGAAAAGTAGTGCTCAAGCGATGAAATGAGGGCATGGATGGACTTTCTCGTGATCATCAAGACGGATTGGGTGCTTCCCACATCCGAATTCAAGAGTCAGTTGCTGGCTCGGTGGCCAACTGCACATACGCGCGATATTGAAGACATCAGTCGGCCAGCTGTCCTGGACTTCGAACTTTCCATGGAGAAATCAGTGCTCTTTGGAACGTTTTATCGGAAAGGACAATCGGCGAGCTTCTCTGGAGATCTGGCGGATTGCGCGGCATTCGCTCTTTGGTTTCGCCAGCTCATTCCGTCAGGTGAAGAGATCATATTCTGCGACGAGATGGTGAATATGAGCCTCGAGCTGAGCCTTGAGACGACTCCTGCTGATATTGCCAGTGCTGTGTTGGCATCATAGGGATAAGCAGGAACACACATTCCTGTCCCTTGCCCTTGAGCAGGGGGCTGGCATGGGACACAGGACGTTTCAAGAGGACCTCGAAGGCTTCGGGTCCAGGGACCTTGGGGTCCTGGTCATAGAGGAAAACGCCCAGCTCATCCCAGGTCAGGATGCCTTCGTTTTCCCGGCTGGGCGGACCGAGCATCCGCCACCAGGCTCCGGTGTCCTCCCAGGGCAGGAGTTGCCAATGCTCTCATCTGCTCCCCTTCATGAGCCTGGTGGCACGTTCCTTCAACTCCTGGATGTGCCGAGAGGCCTGCTTCGTCCACTCCTCTGCCCAGCCCTTCGCGCCCATGCGTGCGATGACCTCCCGATGGCCTGGGTCCACGCCTGGACGCGGTCCTTCATCCATCCAGCGTTGCCATGGGGGTCGATCCAGGCGGGGTGCAGGAAGTAATGGGAGGCGGTGAGCACCACGTCGTCCGCAGTGGCCTTGCCGCTCCATGCCCGTTGGATGACCTTGCCCACGTCCAGCACGGCGCCCGCCGCCAGGGTGGCCGCGAGGGCGTGCAGTGGGTGGTCATCATGGTCCTTGGCCAATTGCGTATGCGTTGGATTGGTGCTCGAGCGATCGCTCAGGAAGACGGTCTGCGCATCGTCGAGGAGGTTGCCCGCGGATTGGACGATACCTCCAATACCCGCCTTGAGGTAGCGCATCACCACGCCCACCGTCTCGCAACTCAAGGTGGCGAGGGTGGGGTGATCCTTCTCCAATCCATTCCACCATTTCGACAGGCCGCCCAGCATGTCGTGGCTCTCCGTGTACCCCTGATCCTCCATGATGATCAGGAGGATTTCCGTCAACGAACTCGTCTCACCCGGGATGCACGCGTGCTCCTTCTGCATCGATTCGGCGATGCCCAGGATGAGGCTCGCCATGGTGTCCAGTCCGCCGAACTGACCACTGGTCAGGACCAGGGAGGAGGCATCACCCGCCTTTGCACCCTGGGCGGGCACCCATGGTTCCACCCAGGCGCCAAGCTGGATGAGCATCAGTTCCACGAAGTTCGTATGACTGAAGAAGTCCTCCAGGGTGTGCAGCGCATGGCCGAAGTGCCGCAAGCCGTCATCCGTGCGCCCCAGCTTCACGGCCGTGCGCAGCTGGGTGCTCATGTAGTGGAATGCGCTGTAGGACGCCTCCGGGACGAGGTCCCCCGTGGCGCCAGGAATCTGGATGAGGCCGGGTGAATCCTGGCTCGTGAAGATGTAGCTGCGGCCGTCGGCAGTCCTCTTTCGGCAGCCCACCTTGGTGTAGAGCTGCCGGGAGACTTCGTCCTTGACGTCGGTACCGAAGTTGTGGCGTGCCAAGGCCTGCCAGGTGAGCCCATTCGCGCGGGCGATGCTGTCCAGCGTTTCCCCATCCTTCACACGGTGGGGGCGCGGCGGTCGGCCTCCGGTCAGGCCCCCGGTGCGAATGAAGTTCTTCATCCGCAGGGACTTGATGGCCAGCTCCTCGGCGAGGCAGGCGCCCCGGAAGGCGGGATCGATGGCGCGGGCGTCCGTGATGCCGTTTGGATTATCGATGTGCTCCTCGTTGCGGTAGACGCCCAGACGTTGGGCATTCACCCGGAACTTGGGCACATTCCCGAACTTCTCTCGTGCCATGACGTCCACGATGCGCGTGATGGATTCTCGGGACAGTCTCATGTCGACCCGGGCGCCCTTCTTGCGGACCAGCTTGGGGTCTACGAGCTGCGAATGGTCACGCAGCCAATTGCCGAAATAGATGGCTTTGAGTGCATCGAGTTTGAAATTGGCGTCTTCCAGGGCATCCTCGATGGACTCATGTCCGAAGGAGCCCTCGCGTCCGGAGCCACGTCCCGCGCCGAAGTACTCCAGGTCCCCCGAGCGGGCATCCTCACGCTGTTCTGTCGCGTTCAGGAAGCGCTGGACGGCCGTTGTCATGTCCGCGAACTCCACCTCCAAGGCCACCGAGCCCCTGGCTGTGGTGTAGCGGGCGAACTCGCGGCGTTGCTGCCCTCGGCTGTACCCGAAGTCGATGAGGGCATATGCCACCCGGGCCCCCTCATCGAGAAGTGCATCTCCTCCGACGGAGGAGTAGTGCGTGCGCAGCAGCCGGTCCAGGTGATGGCCAAACTCCTCGATGAGACACACGAGCAGTTTCCAGGCCTCGTTGTTGTCGCTCCGCGCCTGGAGCACGAGCCCACGGGAGATGAGGATGGAGCGGCTCGGACCGTGGTAGGCGGCTGGGTGCCCGTCGAGTTCATCGCGAACGATGAAGATCCGAGGTGGGGGCAGGGAGCCGTTGAGCACGGCGGAGCGCAGGCGCTGGATGGCGGTTCGAGGAATCTCTTCGCCAAAGATGAGCTGAAACCACGACAGCAACTCGTCCGGCGTCATCGACGTGACGAGCGAGTGCAGCTCCTCGAGAGCCAAGGTGCTCTGGAGCACTTCGCCTTCCATGGCGATCCAGGTAGGCGTGACCGAGGAGTTCCCGAAGGGTCTGGTGCGAAGTCGAGGCACCACCGTGTTGCGCCGCGAGAGAGGCACCGTGGAAGGAGAAGCGGGGGAGGGTGCGGGCCGGGTGGAGGATGGGTCTACCGGCGGAATGGTCAGTACCTGTCCTACCCAGAGCAGACGAGCGTCCTGGATGCGGTTGGCGGCGACGAGTGACTCCAGCGAGACCTGGTAGCCCAGTGCCAGCCGGGAGAGGGTGTCCCCTGCGCGAACCCGATGTGTTCGGGGAGTGAGTCCTGGTGGCGGTAAGGGATGGGACGCGTTGGGCGGGAGTTGTTGGGTGCGCGTGTGGCTTCGTGGCTTGTCCGCCATGGATGTTCCCCCCTGGGTGCGCACTTGGGCGCATCGGCTGCCCGGCTACTGTGGCAAGGCGGAAGAGGCGGAACAAGAGCCTACGACTGAGCGGCTCGTGCGAGCGTTTCTGGACACCAGCAGCACGACCGCTGACGATCACTTGGAGATGCTGAAGGCCGTGAGAGAGCGGTCATGGCCATAGTCGAGCCGCACGTAGAAATCCCCCATGTAGTAGCTGAATATCCCGCTCATGTAGTCGCGGGCAAAATCAGAGCCTTTCTTGTCCCGATTGATTTCATGGATTTTGGACCGGCTGGTGATGGCGGCGCCATCTACGAAGAGCCGGCCCGTGAAGGTTTTGCGTGGCCAGCTCTCGGGCTCTCCCTCGGTATGCGGGGAGTGCCTCGTGCGGCCCAGCAGAACCTCGAAGGATTCAGGCCCGGGACGTTGGGGATCCTGGTCGTAGAGGAAAACGCCTAGCTCGTCCCAGGTCAGGATGCCTTCCGTCTCTCGGCTGGGCGGACCGAGTACCCGCCGCCAGGCCCCGGTGTCCTCCCAGGGTAGGAGTTGCCCGTTGTAGCGTACGGTGGTTCCCTCCACGGTGAGGAGCGGGTTCTCGGGGGTCCCGGGGGCAGGTGGAGGCGCGGGCGCGGGCTCCCGACATCCCCCCAACAGCAGGAGCAAGACGCCCATCCAGATCCACGACGTGGCTCTCATCCTCGCTCCTTTTCCACTGCCCCCGGTACCAACCACTGCTGTGCTCTACGTCCGCCTCGAAGAGGAGGCCCCATGTCACGGAGCCTCCTCCCCGCGTGACGGCTACTTCTCGCGGCCTTCCTTCCACGCCTGGAGCAGCTGCTCATAGGGCACGGTCTCGCCCTTGGGCTTCTCGTTGGCGAGCTTCGGCTTGGGCGCGCCCGGCGCGTCGAACCAGAACTTCGCGTCCTTCACCTCGTTGAGCTTGGGCGGGCAGTTCTTCATGCCCGCGCGCTCCAGACGGCCGAGCACGTCGTCCATCTGCGAGGCCAGCGTGTCCATGGCCTCCTGGGGCGTCTTCTCACCCTCGACGGCGAGGCTGATGTTCTGCCACCACAGCTGCGCGAGCTTCGGGTAGTCCGGCACGTTGGTGCCCGTGGGCGTCCACGCCACGCGCGCGGGGCTGCGGTAGAACTCCACCAGGCCGCCCAGCTTGTCCGCCACCTTCGTCACGTGCTCGGAGCGGATGTCCGAGTCGCGGATGGGCGTGAGCCCCACCAGGAACTTCTTGAGCGACGTGGTCTTGGCCACCACGAACTGCGCATACAGCCATGCGGCCTTGCGGCGCTCCAGGGGCGTGCTCTTGAGCATCGTCCACGAGCCCGTGTCCTGGTAGCCGAGCTTCATGCCCTCCTCCCAGTACGGCCCGTGCGGCGAGGGCGCCATGCGCCACTTGGGCAGGCCCTTCTCGTCCACCACGGACAGGCCCGGCTTCATCAGCGGCGCGGTGAAGCCCGTGTACCAGAAGATCTGCTGGGCGATGTTGCCCTGGCCCGGCACCGGGCCCGCCTCGGAGAACGTCATGCCGGCCGCCTGGGGCGGCGCGTACTTCTTCAGCCACTCGATGTACTTGGTGAGCGCGTACACGGACGCGGGGCCGTTGGTGTCTCCGCCGCGCGTCACCGAGGCGCCCACCGGATTGCAGCCCTCCACGCGGATGCCCCACTCGTCCACTGGCTTGCCATTGGGCAGACCCTTGTCACCCGCGCCGGCCATGGACAGCCACGCGTCCGTGAAGCGCCAGCCCAGGGACGGGTCCTTCTTGCCGTAGTCCATGTGGCCGTACACCTTGACGCCGTCGATCTCCTTCACGTCGTTGGTGAAGAAGTCCGCGATGTCCTCGTACGCCGACCAGTTCACCGGCACGCCCAGCTCGTAGCCGTACTTCTTCTTGAAGCGCTCGCGCAGGTCCGGCCGGCTGAACCAGTCGTGGCGGAACCAGTACAGGTTGGCGAACTGCTGGTCCGGCAACTGGTACATCTTCCCGTCCGGCCCGGTGACGAAGCTCTTGCCCATGAAGTCGTCGATGTCGAGCGTGGGCAGCGTCACGTCCTTGCCCTCGCCCGCCATGAAGTCCGTGAGCGGCACCACGTGGCCGTAGCGCACGTGCGTGCCAATCAGGTCGCTGTCATTGACATACATGTCATAGATGTTGCGGCCCGACTGCATCTGCGTCTGGAGCTTCTCGATGACATCGCCTTCCTGGATGATGTCATGCTTGAGATTGATGCCGGTAATTTCCGAGAACGCCTTGGCGAGCGTCTTGGACTCGTACACGTGGGTGTCGATGCTCTCGGACACCACGTTGATGGTCTGGCCGCGGAAGGGCGCGGCGGCCTCGCGGAACCACTTCATCTCCGCGAGCTGCTGCTCACGGGTGAGGGTGCTCGGCTGGAACTCCTCGTCCACCCACTTCTCGGCGGCCTTCTCCAGGGCGGCCACGTCCACCTGTGGCTGCGCGGTGGCGGCGGGCTTGTCTCCCTCCGCCGGCTTCGACTCCTTCTTGCAGCCCGCCACCGGAACGGCCAGTGCCAAGGCCAACGTCCATACGGTCTTCTTCATCGGTCTACCCCCAGCGAGAAACGAAGACGAGGAACAGCAACGACAGAGCGGTGGCCACCCAGACGGACGCATCCGTCAGGCCCACCCAGGCCAGGTGCACGAAGGCGCTGCCCAGCAGCCCGACGAAGAGGCGGTCTCCGCGGGTGGTGCTCATGGGCAGCAGGCCCTTGCGAGGCAGGGACGGGGATCGGATTCCCCAGACGGTGTAGGCCGCGAGCACGAGCACGATGAAGCCGAAGAAGCCGGCCGTGGGGGCCGTCCACGCCATCCATTCCATGTCCATGGGGCTCACACCCTCCCCAGGGCGAAGCCCTTGGCGATGTAGTTGCGCACGAAGTAGATGACCACCGCGCCCGGCACGAGCGTCAGCACGCCCGCCGCGGCCAGCACGCCCCAGTCCATGCCCGCCGCGCTCACCGTGCGCGTCATGGCGGCGACGATGGGCTTGGCCTCCACCGACGTGAGCGTGCGCGCGAGCAGCAGCTCCACCCAGCTGAACATGAAGCAGAAGAACGCCGTCACGCCCACGCCCGAGCGGATGAGCGGGAAGAAGATGCGCAGGAAGAAGCGCGGGAAGCTGTAGCCGTCGATGTACGCCGTCTCGTCGATCTCCCGGGGCACGCCGGACATGAAGCCCTCGAGGATCCACACGGACAGGGGCACGGTGAAGAGCATGTGCGCGAAGGCCACGGCCCAGGGCGTGTCGAACAGGCCGATGCTCGAGTAGAGCTGGAAGAAGGGCAGGAGGAACACCGCCGGGGGCGACATGCGGTTGCTCAAGAGCCAGAAGAACAGGTGCGTGTCGCCGAGGAAGCGATAGCGCGAGAAGGCATACGCCGCGGGCAGCGCGAGCAGCACCGAGAGCACCGTGTTGATGCTCACGTAGGTGAGCGAGTGCACGTAGCTCATGCTCCACGAGGGGTCCGTGAAGATGGTGGTGTAGTTGTCGAGCGTGGGCGAGCGCGGCCAGGCGGAGAAGTCGCCCAATATCTCCTCGTTCGTCTTGAGCGACATGCACACGAGCCAGTAGATGGGCACGAAGCTCAGCGCCAGATAGAGGGGGACGGCGAGGCGTCTCATCGCGCCTCCTTCTGGTGGGTCATGGCGGTGTAGAAGACGTAGCTGAAGAGCAACACGATGAGGAAGTAGACGAGCGAGAAGGCCGCCGCCGGGCCCAGGTCGAACTGGCCCACCGCGAGCCGCGTGAGGTACTGGCTCAGGAACGTGGTGGCGTTGCCGGGCCCGCCGCCGGTGAGCACGAAGGGCTCGGTGTAGATCATGAAGCTGTCCATGAAGCGCAGCAGCACCGCGATGGTCAGCACGCCCTTGAGCCGTGGCAGTTGGATGTAGCGGAACGTGGCCCACACCGTGGCGCCGTCGATGCGCGCCGCCTGATAGTAGGCCTCGGGAATGGCTTGCAGGCCCGCGTAGCACAAGAGCGCCACCAGGGGTGTCCAATGCCAGACATCCATGAGCAGCACCGTGAGCCAGGCGTCCAGGGCGCTCGCCGTGTAGTTGTAGGAGATGCCCAGCGCGTTGATGGCCACGCCGAACAGGCCGATGTCGCCCCGGGCGAAGATCTGCCAGATGGTGCCCACCACGTTGAAGGGGATGAGCAGCGGCAGGCCCACCAGCACGAGGCTCGCCGACGCGGCCCGTCCCGCCTTGGGCAGCACGAGCGCGAGCGCCACGCCCAGGGGAATCTCCAGCGCCAGCACCGCCAGCGAGAAGCCCAGTTGCCGGCGCAGCGCGCCATGCAGCTCGGGATCCCTCAGCACCTTGCGGAACCACTCCGTGCCCACGAAGACGCGCTGGTCGGGGCCCAGGATGTCCTGCACCGAGTAGTTCACCACCGTCATGAGGGGAATGACGGCGCTGAAGGCGACGGCCACCAACACGGGGGCGACCAGGAGCCAGGCGCTCTGTCGGGTGGGTTTCTCCATGAAGTCGGATCCTGAGAAGAAAAGGGGGTTCTCGTTCGGGGATTCAGGAGACGGCGCGGCCCGCGGCGTACAGCGTCGTCCAGGGAGGAGGCAGCTCCAACCAGCAGGTCTCTCCGGGGGCGACCCGCTCGTCCTCGGGCAGCCGCACCTTGAGCGTCTGGGTGCCCAGCCGCGCCGTGGCCAGCTTGTGCCGTCCCAGGTCCTCCACCTGCGTCACCTCGACGCGCACCGAGGAGGGCGTGCCCTCGGGGACGCGCCGGAGGAACTCGGGCCGGATGCCGAGCTGCAACTCGCCCCCGGCCGTCCGCGCCCGCGCGCACACACCCGCGTCCAGCGCGAGCCGCTGTCCTTCCACCACCACCGCGCCGTCCTCCACCGCGCACGGCAGGAGGTTCATGCCCGGGCTGCCGATGAAGTAGCCGACGAAGGTGTCCAGCGGGCGCTCGAACAGCTCGCGCGGCGTGCCCACCTGCACCACCCGGCCCTGGTTCATCACCACCACCCGGTCCGCGAGCGTCAGCGCCTCCACCTGATCGTGCGTCACGTACACCAGCGTCATCTTCAACTGCTCGTGCACCTGCTTGAGCTTGCGGCGCAGGAGCCACTTCACGTGCGGGTCGATGACCGTCAGGGGCTCGTCCAGGAGGATGGCCGCCACGTCCCGGCGCACGAGCCCCCGGCCGAGCGACACGCGCTGCTTCATGTCCGCGGACAGGCCGCTGGCGCGCCGGGGCAGGTCGCCGGTGAGCTCCAGCAGCTCCGCGACCTCCTCCACCCGCGCGCGCGCCTCGCCCGGGCTCATGCCCCGGTTGCGCAGCGGGAAGGCCAGGTTCTCGTGCACGCTCATCGTGTCGTAGATGACCGGGAACTGGAACACCTGGGCGATGTTGCGCTGCTGGGGCGGGGCGGCGGTGACGTCCACGCCATCGAAGAGCACCTGGCCGCGCGAGGGCCTCAAGAGCCCGGAGATGATGTTGAGCAGCGTCGTCTTCCCGCAGCCCGAAGGGCCGAGGAGCGCGTAGGCGCCTCCGTCCTCCCAGACGAGCTCGAGGGGACGCAGCGCGTAGTCCGCGTCGGTGGTGGGCGAGGGGCGGTAGGCGTGGGCGACGCCGCGAAGCTCAATCCTGGCCATGCGCGGCCTCCTGGCGGGCGAACGGCGGCGCGGCCACGAGCCGGCCTCCGGGGGCGAACACGAACAGGCGCGAGGGCGGAGCGAACAGCTCCACGGGCGCGCCAGAGTGGTGGCGGTGCACGCCGTCCACCTGCGCGGCGAGCGCGAGCCCGGCGTGCGCCGCGTGCAGCAGTGTCTCCGAGCCGCTCACCTCCTCCAGCTCCACGTGCGCGGGGATGCGCACGTCCGTGGAGGACGCGGGGGCCAGTCGCAGGTGGTGGGCGCGCAGGCCCAGGCGGTAGCGCCCCGGCGCGAGCCCCTGGAGGTGGCCGGACAGGGGGAAGTCCACCTCGGGGGACAGGCGCATGCGCGCGTCCTGTGTCACCTCCGCGTCCCACAGGTTCATCTGGGGATCGCTGAACACCTGGCCCACGTGCTCGGTGGTGGGGGCCTGGTACACCTCCAGCGTGGGGCCCGTCTGCAGCACGCGCCCCTCGTGGAGCACCACCGTCTGGCCGCCGAGCAGCAGCGCCTCGGTGGGCTCGGTGGTGGCGTACACCACCACGGCGGGTCGGTTCCGGAAGAGCTGGCGGATCTCCGTGCGCAGCTCCTCGCGCAGCTTGTAGTCCAGGTTGGCCAGGGGCTCGTCGAGCAGCAGGAGCGAGGCGTCCTTGGCGAGCGCGCGCGCCATGGCGGTGCGCTGTTGCTGGCCTCCGCTCAGCTCCGCGGGCAGCCGTTGCAGGAAGGGCTCCAGGCGGAGCGCCGCGGCGGTGTCGCGCACGCGCCGGTCCAGCTCCTTCGCGTCCAGCCTGCCCGCCAGCCGCAGCGGCGAGGCGATGTTCTCGTAGACGGTGAGGGAGGGGTAGTTGACGAACTGCTGGTACACCATGGCCACGTCGCGCTTGCGCACGTCCACGCCGGTGACGTCGGTGCCGTTCACGCGCACCTTGCCCCGCGTGGGCTTGTCGAGTCCCGCCAGCAGGCGCAAGAGTGACGTCTTGCCCGCGCGCGTGCGGCCCAGCAGCACGTGGAAGGAGCCGGGTTCGAGCGTCAAGTGAATGTCCGCGAGGTGCGTTTCTCCGCCGACCACGCGTGTGATTGCGTCCAGCTCGATGCCTTGCTTCACCAGATGTATCCCTCGTTGCTCCAGGCCGCTGTCATCGCGCGCGCACTGTAGGGAGAAGGTTCTCGCCCGGTCCAGGGTCAGGCGAGTAAGGAGTCGGAATCTCTCGCCGTCCAGATTGTTGGAGGGTCCTCATGCGTCCAAGGAAAACCCGCATGTTCCGTCGTCTCGCCCTGTTGGGGTTGTTGTCCGTTTCCGCCTGCAACCTCGAGGATCTCGTCGATCCCGAGCCGGGTTCGCCCACGGCCACGGGCACGGTGAAGGGCACCCTGACGCCCTTCCGTCGGCAGTCCGCCACGTCCACGGCCGCCTGGCCCGAGAAGTTGAAGGATCCGGCGGTCCGGCGGCGGCTGTCCGACTCCCTGACGCGGGCCGTCACGGCGCAGAAGGCGGCGCGGCGCTCGGCGCTGTCCGCGCAAGGGACGCAAGGCGTGGACTCCGTCCCGGGTGAGGTCATCGTCCGCTTCGAGGAGGCGGACCTCTCCGGGTCCGAGGCCCTCTCGCGCGTGCAACTGTCCGGCTACCGCGCGGTGTACAAGGGCGCCATCACCGAGCACCTGCACCTCATCGGCTACGAGCCCCTGTATCCCGGGGTCATGCGGGCACTCGCGACGGAGTCCCTCGCCCAGGAGGTGGAGGGGATGCGCGGCGTGCGCTACGCGGAGAAGAACGCCCGGGTGTACGCCTTCAAGACGCCCAATGATCCGGGCTACTCGCGCCAGTGGCACTACCGGATGATGAACCTGCCCGCCGCCTGGGACATCACCACGACGGGGGTCGCCGTGGGCATCATCGACTCGGGCATCGTCAAGCACCCGGACCTCAACGGCCGCGTCGTGCAGGGCGTGGACCTCATCTCCGATGTTTCCAGCTCGGGGGACGGCGACGGGCGCGACATGGATCCCACGGACATGGGCAAGGACCAGCCCAACGGCAGCTCCTCGTGGCATGGCTCGCACGTGGCGGGCACCATCGGCGCGGTGAGCAACGAGGGCGCGGGCGTGGCGGGTGTCACCTGGTCGGGCCCCATCGTTCCGGTGCGCGCGCTGGGCTCGGATGGCGGCTCGTTCGCCGACATCGCCGCGGGCATCCAGTGGGCCGTGGGCCTGTCGGTTCCCGGATTGAGGACCAACGCCAATCCCGTCCAGGTCATCAACATGAGCCTCGGCGGGGCGTCTCCCCCGAGCCAGGCGCTCCAGGAGGTCATCGACAACGCCGTGGCCAGGGGCGTCATCATCGTCGTGGCGGCGGGCAACGACAATGTCGACGCGAGCGCCTTCTCTCCGTGCAACCAGGACAAAGTCATCTGCGTGGGCGCCACGCGCTTCAACGGCAAGCGCGCCAGCTACTCCAACTACGGCGCCAATGTGGACGTGATGGCCACTGGCGGTGAGGTCGCGGAGGACCTCGATGGTGATGGCAAGCCGGACGGCGTGCTCTCTCCCGTCCTGGACGACAACAACACGCCCGTGTGGGCCTACTACCAGGGCACCAGCATGGCCTCGCCGCACGTGGCCGGCATCGTGGCGCTGATGAAGGCGCAGAATCCGGCTCTCACCTCGGCCGAGGTCGAGCAGATCCTCACCGCCACCGCGGATCCGGCGAGCAAGTGCAGCGAAGGTTGTGGCGAGGGGCTCGTCAACGCCCAGGCCGCCGTGTTGGCGGCCAGGAATGGGCTGGATCCCGACGCCCCGTCGAAGCTCGGCGTGGGGGCCAACCAGATCTCCTTCCAGGGCACCGGCACCCAGTCGCTCGCGGTGCGCAACCTTGGCGGCGGCTCGCTCAAGGTGACCGTGAAGGCCTCGGGGACGTACGCCTCCGCGCTGTCCTTCCCGAGCGGCAACACCGTCACCGTGTCCGCCTATCGCTCGGTCTCGCTGCCGGTGGCCGTCGACACCGG
Source organism: Cystobacter fuscus (assembly GCF_002305875.1). Lineage (NCBI taxonomy): Bacteria > Pseudomonadati > Myxococcota > Myxococcia > Myxococcales > Archangiaceae > Cystobacter > Cystobacter fuscus. The sequence continues at coordinate 1,618,242 of NZ_CP022098.1, forward strand.
GAACCTGTCGCGCGGCGAGTACCCGGCGCAGCTCACCCTGACGGGCGACAACGGGCAGTCGGCCACCGTGGCGGTGAAGATCCAGGTGGGAAGCATCGAGGACAAGGACATCATCCTCGCCTTCTTCTTCGAGGATGCCGCGGGTGACCTGGACCTCGAGGAGGAGGGGCTGGCGCTGGTGCCCTCGTCCAGTGGCTACTCCTACAGCATGAAGCTCACCCCGCGCACCTACTACGCGATCGCCACCATCGACGAGGATGGGGACGAGGAGTTCTTCGAGGACGGAGAGCGGGTGGGCGCCTGGCGTGACGCCGCCAACATCGAGCCCATCGAGGTGAGCGCGTCCAAGACTGTGAGTGGCATCAACTTCGCCCTCACACCCACCGAGTCCTCCCCCGACTAGCCTTCCTGGCGACAGGTGGACACTTGAGCGCCGGGCTTGTTTCCCGGCCTTCTCCCCACATCCATGCTTGGAGGGGTGTTGCTCTCCCTCGAGTCCCCCAACCTGTTGCAGTCGTTGAAGGCGGAAACCCGCCCCCACCATGAGCGCGCCGAGAGCGTGGTGCGTCTCATGGCGCCGGAGCTCTCCGTGTCCGGCTACCGCGCGCACCTGGAGGCGCTCCACGCGCTCCATGCCTTCCTGGAGCCGGCCGTGGCCGAGCACCTGGAGGTGTCCCATCCCGAGTTGCGCGTGAACGAGCGCCGCAAGCTGCACCTGTTGCGCGAGGATCTCCTGGCGCTCGGTCACGACGCGCTCTCCCTGGCCCGGCTGCCGCCCCTCGCGCGCCCTCCCGCCCTGCCCGGGGTACCCGAGGCGTTCGGGGCCCTCTACGTGTTGGAGGGCTCGACGCTCGGAGGCCAACTCATCCTGCGCCACCTCGTGCGCCACTTCGAGGGCAGGCCCGTGGGGCGCTTCGCTTTCTTCCGCGCCTATGGCGAGAACGTGGGTCCCATGTGGAAGTCCTTCGGTGACGCCCTGCTGCGCGCCTGTCCCGAGCCCGCTCTCGCTCCCCGTGTCATCCGGGGGGCCCAGGCCACGTTCGACGCTTTCGAAGCCCGTTTCCGTGAGGTCTCCCGTTCATGAATCCCCCTGTCTCCCAGACCGAACTCACGGAATGTGACCGGGAGCCCATCCACCTGTTGGGCGGCATCCAACCGCACGGCGCCCTGGTGGCCTTTTCCGAGCCGGACCTCACCCTGCGGGTGGTGAGCGCCAACATCGAGGCCTGGTTGGGACGGGCGCCCCAGGCCCTGCTGGGCCAGCCGCTGGCGGAGTTCCTCCACCCCACGTCGCTCGCCCTGCTCACCCGGGCCCTGTCCCAGCATGCACCCGTCGGCACCCTGCGCATCGAGGCCGCGGGGCACGCCTTCGTGGGGCTCCTGCACCGCAGCGATGGGCTGGCGGTGCTGGACCTGGAGCCCGTCACCGGCGACGTCGGCGAGGAGGGGGCCCTGGTCATGGTGGATCAGATCCTCTCGCCCCTGACGCGGGCCAAGGGGCCACGGGCGCTCCTGCAGGAGGTGGCGGGCGCGGTGCGCACGCTCTCCGGCTTCGACCGGGTGATGGTGTACCTCTTCGACAGTGACTGGCATGGCGAGGTGGTGGCCGAGAGCAGGGATCCGGCGATGGACAGCTTCCTGGGGTTGCACTTCCCCGCGAGCGACATCCCCGTGCAGGCCCGTGCGCTCTATGTCCGCAACACCCTGCGGCTCATCGCCGACGCGCGTGCGCGGCCCGTGCCGCTGGTACCCGCGGTGCTTCCCGAGCTGGGGCGGCCGTTGGACCTGTCCGGCGCGGCCCTGCGCAGCGTGTCGCCGGTGCACCTGGAGTACCTGGCCAACATGGGCGTGGGCGCGTCCATGTCCATCTCCCTGCTGCGCGAGGGCGCGCTGTGGGGCCTCATCGCGTGCCATCACCGCACCCCCTTGAAGGTGCCGGCCGCCGCGCGTCGGGCGTGCGACGTGCTGGCCCGGCTGGTGTCGCTGCAACTGGCGTCGGAGGAGCGCGCCGCGACGGCCGCCGAGCTCGCCCGCCGGGCGCAATTCCAGACGCAGTTGATGGAGCGCCTGTCGGCGGGCTCCAGCTCCCTGCCGGTGTCGCTCTCGCGCGAGGCGGACTCGGTGCTGGGACTCACGGGCTCGACGGGCGCGGCGCTCCTGCTCGGTGAGGCGCCCATCCTCATGGGGGCCACGCCCACCCTGGACGAGGTGAAGGCCCTGGGCGAGTGGCTCGCCCGGCAGTCCTTCGAGGGCACCACCTTCCACACCGAGCGGCTCGGTCAGGTGTACGAACCCGCGCAGGCCTACCTGGACGTGGCCAGTGGCCTGCTCGCGGTGCGTCTGGATCCGAGCGCTCCCCGCTTCGTCATCTGGTTCCGTCCGGAAGTCACGCGCACCGTCACCTGGGCGGGCAATCCCTCCAAGCCCGTCGTCCAGGGCCCCGGCACCCAGCGGCTGCACCCGCGTGCCTCCTTCGTGGCCTGGCAGGAGACGGTGCAGGGGGCGAGCCTGCCGTGGACATCGGAGGATCGGACCGCCGCCGCCGGACTGCGTGGGGCCCTGGTGGGCGTGTTGTTGCGCCATGCCGCCGCCCTCACTCGCTCCAACGCGGAGCTGGATGCCTTTGGTGGCACCGTGGCGCACGATCTCAAGGAGCCCCTGCGCGGCATCCAGCAGTACGTGAGCTTCCTCCTGGAGGACGTGGGGGAGGCCGTGGGCAGCGAGGGGCGCAAGCAGTTGGAGGAGGTGCGCTGGCTGGCCGGGCGCACCCAGGGGCAGATGGAGGCGCTCTTCGAGTACAGCCGGGTCGGACGCGTGGAGCTGTCCTGGGGCCAGGCGGACATGCAGGAAATCCTGGAGGACGTGTTGACCATCGTGTCGTCGCGCATCCATGAGAACCAGATCGAGGTGCGAGTCCCTCGTCGGCTTCCCGTGCTGGCGTGCGACCGGGTGCGCATCCACCAGGTCTGGTCCAACCTGCTCACCAATGCGGCCAAGTACCACCAGGCAGGCAAGCCACGCTGGGTGGAGGCGGGCTTCATCACCCCCGAGGAGCCCCTGTCCAACCCGGCGCGTCGGCGGGCGGATGAGTACGTTTTCTACGTGCGCGACAATGGCATCGGTATTTCGGAGCGGTTCCACGAGACCATCTTCGAGATGTTCCGTCGCCTGCACCCCGCGCATGCATATGGAGGAGGCAATGGGGCGGGATTGGCCATCGCGCGCCGGCTCATTCAATTGCACGGTGGCGATCTCTGGGTGGAATCCGCGCCCGGTCAGGGCTCCACCTTCTATTTCACCCTGGGCAAGGGGCCCGGATGATGGATGAGCTCAAACGGCCAGTGCTGCTCGTCGAGGACAGCGATCCCGACGCCGAGGCGTTGCAGCGTCTGGTGCGCAAGCTCTCGCTGTCGTGGCCCATCATGCGGGTGGCGGACGGGGAGTCGGCGCTCGACTATCTGTTCCAGCGGGGCGCGTACGTGGATGCGCCCCGGCCCATGCTGGTGCTGTTGGACTTGCATCTACCCGGAGTCGGGGGACGGGAGATCCTCGCCACGCTCAAGGCGGATGCCCACCTGCGCTCGCTGCCCGTCATCGTCTTCTCCAACTCCAAGCGCGTGGAGGACGTGGATGGTGCCTATGAGCTGGGCGCCAACAGCTATCTCTTCAAGCCCAGCAGACTCGAGGAGCTCGAGGACGTCGTGAGCGCCCTGCATCACTTCTGGTTCAACGTCGCGCGGCTTCCCGGGCTCGGAGGTCTGCCCCTGGGATGAGCTTGCGCGTACTCCTTGTCGACGACAGCCTGGCGGATCAGCAGGCACTGCGGCGAGCCTTGGAGAAGGACACCGGGACGCGCTGGGAGGTGGAGCTCGCGGGCTCGGCCGAGGAAGCCCTGGAGCGGCTCGAGCGCCCCCCGATGCCCGATGCCCTCGTGCTGGATTTCCACCTGCCGGGCATCGATGGCATCTCGCTGTTGCAGCGGCTCAAGGAGCGCTGCGGCGAGCAGATGCCGGCGGTGATCGTCTTCACGGGCAGCGGCAACGAGCGCGTGGCGGTGGACGCGATGCGCGCGGGCGCCCATGACTATCTCCTCAAGGACGGTTTCTCCCCGGAGCGTCTGCGCCACAGCCTGCACAACGCGGTGGAGGCCATGCGCATGTCGCGCGAGCTGGAGGCGCGGCGCCTGCAAGCGGAGGTCGCCGAGCAGGCGGCCCGGGCGGCGCTGGCGGTGCGCGATGAGTTCTTCGCCATCGCCACGCATGACCTCAAGGGCCCGCTGCAGAGCATCCTCCTGAGCACCCAGCTCCTGCGGCGCCAGCTCCCCCAGGAGGCGCAGACGCCGGGCGTGGAGGCGCGGCTGGCGCAGATCCTCCGGGGCACGCAGCGCATGAGCGAGCTCATCGACCACTTCCTCGCGGTGTCCAAGGGAGGCGAGCGCCCCCTGCAGCGCGCGTCGGTGGATCTGCTCGCGCTGGTGCGCACCAAGGTGCGCGAGCTGGGGCCGCTGGCGGCCACGCACCCGGTACGACTGCACGTGGAGGGCGTGGACTTCCAGGGCCAGTGGGACGCGTCGAGCCTGGAGCGGGTGTTGGACAACCTGCTGGGCAACGCCGTGAAGTACTGCCCGCGCGGAGGCACCATCGACGTGTCGTTGAGCGAGGAGTCTCCCGGCCCCGAGGGCTGGGTGCGGCTGTGCGTGAGGGATCAGGGCATGGGCATCCCCGCGGAGGACCTGCCCCACATCTTCGAGCGCTTCCGCCGCGGCCGGAACGTGGCGCCGGCCATCTCCGGCAGCGGCGTGGGTCTGGCGAGCGCCTACCGGATGGTGACGATGCACGGTGGCACCCTCACCGTGGAGAGCGAGGAGGGGCGGGGCTCGGCCTTCACCGTGCGCCTGCCCCGCGAGACGCTCTCTCAGGGGACGAGCCCCAAGCCCGAGGCCCACCCTTGAGTGAGCCGCCCGGCCCGCTTCAGGGCGAGGAGGGCAGGCTGCCGCGCAGCATGAAGAAGATGACCACGCCCGTCACGGACACGTAGAGCCAGATGGGCGCCAGCCACCGCGTCACCTTGCGGTGCCGCTCGAAGGCGTTGCGCCACGCGAAGTAGAAGGCCAGCAGCGCGCCCGGCACCACGGCGGTGGACAGCAGCACGTGGCTGGCCAGGATGAGCAGGTACACCACCTTGAGCGCGCCGCCGCCCGCGTAGCGCGTGTCCCCGTGCACGTAGTGGTAGGCCAGGTAGCACACCAGGAAGAGCGACGAGGACGCGAAGGCAGATACCATGAGGTACTGGTGCGCGCGCCGGGCCTTCTGGCGGATGGCCACCCAGCCCGCGGTGAGGAACACCGCCGCCAGCGCGTTGAGGCTCGCGTTCACCGCGGGCAGGAAGCGCAAGTCCACCCCTCCCACCGCGCCTCCCCTGCGGATGAGCAGCAGCCAGGCCAGGAACGCGAGCGCCGCGGTGGAGACCACCGCGGTGAAGATGTAGAAGGGACGATCGTTCTCCCCCCGGGACAGGGGGGCACCGGCGGCGTTGGACATGGGCCCGTCTTTTGACCCGGCCGCGCCCTCGATGCAACCGAACCGTGGGGACGTGATTTTCCCGCCTAATGAGAAAGGCCCCTATTCATTGGTTTGAATTCATGCCATAACGCGCGACTGCGGTTTCCCCCCACCCGCAGTCCCAGGAGGTGCCCGTGCCCCTTGCACGCAGCGTCCTCGCCCTTATGGCCGCCGCACTGATTCTCGGGTCGACGCCCGTTCTGGCCGAGGATGGGCCTGTGTGCGCCCCGGTCACGAAGCTTCCCCTGGAGCGCTACCTGCGCCAACTGTCATTGGATCTGCTCGGCCGCCCGCCCACCGTGGAGGAATACGCGGCGGTGCGGGCCAAGGGCGAGGTGTCGGTCGAGGACGTGCGCTCGATGATGAACTCGGAGGAGTTCTACAATCGCATGCGCGGCTATCACCGCGCGCTGCTCTGGAGCAACGTCAACGGCAGCGTCAATAACAACACCAACTCGCGCCTGTTTGGCGCGGGGAGCGCGACGGACGCCCTGTCCATGCGCGGCAACAGCAGTGTCCCGTTGCGCGGGGCCAATGGCATTGGCTGTGACAGCTACATTCCCCAGGACTCGTGCGCCACCGCCCCCCGGCAGGATCCTCACGCCGAGCCCACCACGACCAAGGCCTGCTACGACGCGCGGGGCGTGCCGCTGCCGGTGAGCTGGGACTACGACACCACCTCCTATTACCAGTGCAGCCGGTTGGATCTGGTGCCCAACGCCGACCCCACCAAGGAGCCCGTTCCCGATCCGGCCATCAACTCGTGCGAGGCGGCGACGAAGAAGACGGTGGGGGACCGTCTGGATCCCAAGTACATGTACTTCTGCGACATGAGGCGGGTGGGCACCGCGCTGGTGCCGCACCTGTGCAAGCCGCACCCGACCAAGGCGTCCACGTCCGCGCTCACCGCGGAGGAGACGGACGCCTCGGGCAAGGTGGTGGCCTTCACGCATCCCAATCCGTCCAGCACCACCACGCTCACGCGGCTGGACCGGTGCACGCTGACGATGAGTCCGCGCAACGGCGTGGAGGGCACCTACGTCCCGCAGCGCGGGTGCTTCCAGCGCGAGGGGTACGTGACGCGGCCCGCGCCCTTCTGGAACATCGGTGGGCCGGAGGTGCGCATCTGCGCCATCGAGGCGCAGGAGCGCTCGGTCAACCCCTGGACGCTCGAGTCGTGCACCACGGCGCGCTTCAATGGCGACCGCAGCTGTGGGTGTGGCGAGAAGATGCGCCGCTGCGAGGACTCGGCGACCTCCACCACGGCCGCCGTCACCCACGCCTCCCGCGTGTCGGCGATCAACACCGAGCCCGAGCTCATCGCCGACGCGGTGGTGCGCAACGACGAGCCGTATTTCAACCTCCTCACCACGCGCCGCTCCTTCGTGAATGGCCCCCTGTCCGAGCTGTATCGGGATCCCCAGCAGGGCGTGGGGGTCTTCTCCCTGTCCTCGCCCGCCCCCGCCGAGTCGATGCCGGTGTTGCCGTTCGCGGACGCGAACACGTGGCGCGAGTACGTGCGCGGCTCCCAGCACTCGGGCGTGCTCACCACGCCGGCCTGGCTCTACCGCTTCCCCACCCAGCGCGCGCGCGTCAACCACTTCTACTCGGCCTTCCTGTGCAAGACGTTCGTGCCGTCCAACAACCGCCCGCCCGCGGCCGAGGACGCGTGCAACCGCGACAACAACCTCGCCACGCGCTGCGCCTGCAAGGACTGCCACGCCACCATCGAGCCCACGGGCGCGCACTGGGGCCGCTTCGCCGAGCGCGCCGCACTCTACCTGGAGCCCTCGCGCTTTCCCCGCTTCGATCCCAAGTGCTACGACTGCGCCATCGCGGGCAACACGTCCTGCAACGGCGAGTGCTCCCAGTACGTGATGCAGGCCTATGACGAGGAGGGCGCGCGCGCGCTCGGCACGCTCACCTCGTACCTCTACCGCAACGCCGCCGAGGAGCAGAACATCGAGGGCGGGCCCCAGATGCTCGTGCAGCGCCTCATGCAGGGCGGGGACCTGGAGCGCTGCGCGGTGCGGCGCATCTGGCAGGAGTTCCTCGGCCGCCCCATGTCGGCGCAGGAGCAGGCGCTCTATCTCGAGCAGTTCTCCACGGACTTCGCCGCCAACAACCACAGTCTCAAGGGTCTCATCGAGCGTCTGCTGTTGTCCGACGCCTACCGGAGGATCGACTGATGCGCCGCCTGCTCCTGCTCGCGCTCGTCGCGCTCGGCACCGCCGCGTGTGACCAGAGCGGTTCCTCTGGCACGCTCACCCCCGTGGACGTCCAGCAACCCCCCGACGACGACCTCCACGGCAATGGGGGCGTGGTTCCCCTGCCGGATCCGGAGCAGCAGGACGGCCGCGTGGGCCGCTCCGCGCGCCGCCTCACCGTGGATCAGCTCGGCGCCTCCATCCAGACGGCGCTGGGTCAGCCCTGGTCGAAGCTCAGCAGCCGGGCGGCGTCGCTGGGCCGCGCGGACTACGCGCTCGTCAACGCGGAGAGCACCGAGGCCAACCTCGTGTTCGCCAAGTTCCTCGACGACGGGGCGCGCGAGGTGTGCGTGGCCCGGGCGAGCGCGGACCTGAAGCTGACGGTGGCGAAGGATCGGGTACTCGCCCGCACGCTGCCCGAGGGCACCGTGGGCGACCTGCGCAAGCTCACCGACGCCCAGGTGCGCGAGCTGCTCGTGTACCTGTCCACCCGCTTCTGGGGCTCGCCGTTGCATGACGAGGAGCTGACGCGCTGGGCGGGCTTGTTCACCCAGGCGGCCATTCGCGCCGAGACGATCAAGAAGCGGGATCAGGCCATCGCGGTCCTGTGCATCGCGATGATGACCGACTCCCGCTTCCTCACCTACTGACCGCTCCGGGGAGATGCACCCATGAAGAAGAACCACGACATGTCCGCCGGACGCCGCAGCTTCCTCAAGGCCGCCGCGGGCTTCATGGGCACCACCCTGTTCGGGAGCGTGCCCTTCCGCGCCTTCGCGCAGAGCACCGCGCTCAAGCCCTCCGAGCGTTGCTTCGTCTTCGTCTACTTCGATGGCGGGTGGGACCAGTTGCTCGCCTTCGATCCGAGGGATCCCGACGTCTTCACTCCGGACCGGGTGTCCCAGACGCGCATCCAGCCGGGCTACAGCTTCACCGATCCGAGCATCCCCACCCGGCCCATCGTGCCGGACAAGCGCGCGGGCGCGGCCCTCTCCAACATCACCTTCGGTCCGGCGGTGAGCACCCTGGCGGACCACTACGATCTCATGACGGTGGTGCGGGGCATCAACATGACCACGCTCGCGCATGAGGAGGGCAGGCGCTACTTCATCACCGGCAAGCGTCCCATTGGTGCCTCGGCGCGGGGCTCGTCCACGGCCACCGAGGTGGTGGGGCAGATGGCGCCTCCGGTGCCCATCCCCTCCATCGCCTACAACGTGGAGACGTACAACGATCGCTACCCGGGCGCCGCCAACGCGCTCAAGGTGAGCAAGTCGAGCGATCTGCTGCTCGCGCTCGCGCCCAGCCCCACCCAGCTCGACAGCGAGCTGGAGAAGCAGCTCGTGGACTTCAGCGGCCAGCCCATCTCCTGCGAGGCGGCCGCCTATGGCGCTGGTGGAGTGGGCTCCATGTACTCGTCCAGCCGCGGCCAGATGCGGCAGGTCATCTCCAGCCGCCTGGACAACGCGTTCCGCTTCGAACAGAACACCGATGAGGCCAAGGCGGTGCGGGCCGCCTATGGCCTGGGCGAGAGTGGTCCGTACGACGACGCGGCGGGGCGTGCGGCGCTGGTGGCCACGGCGCTCAAGAAGGGCATCAGCCAGTGCGTGTCCATCAACCTGGCCGGAGGGCTGGACACCCACTTCGGCTCGCAGACGACGCATGCGCTCAATCTGCGCAAGGGTTTCGAATCGCTCGCCATGCTGGTGAAGGACCTGCGCGCCACCCCGCACTGGGCCGGGGGCAACTTCATGGACCACACCACCATCCTGGTCTACTCGGAGTTCGCCCGCACGCCGCTGATGAACGCCGCGTCTGGCCGCGACCACCACCTCACCAACAGCTGTCTGATGATGGGCGCGGGGCTCAAGCACAACACGGTGTTCGGGCGCAGCGGTGACATCGCCATGGCACCGGCCGTGGTGAACCTGGGCACGGGTGAGTCCGATCCCATCAACGGCCAGAACATCCTTCCCGATCACATCATCGCGACGGTGCTGGCGTCCGCTGGGCTGGACTACAGCATCACGCGTGTCGAGCCCCTGCGGTCCTTGTTGGCGTGACGTGATGAAGACCCGAGCCTCGAACTTCGAGTGCCGTGCGCCCTGGCGGTCGTGGGGCTGGCGGTGGGTGTGTCTGGTGGGGATGGGGCTGTGGGGGTGTGGCCCGTCCGTCGCGGTGGATCGTCCGAGCCCCGTGCCCTTCCAGCCCATGCTGGTGAAGGCGCAGGCGGACGTGGCGGCGGCGCCGGGCTTCGCGGACCAGACGGGGGGCGGCATCTTCGCGACGGCCTCGGGCGAGGCCATCCGCCTGCGACTGGACGGGACGCGGGGCGCGCTGGAGAACCATCCGGGCAACCGGGTGGCCCCGGGGCGGGTGCACGCGGCCTTCCGGATGGGGACGAACTCGGCGCTGGTGGAGGCGGCCAATGGCCTCTTCCTGGCCCAGGCGGGCTGGCTCATCGCGCCGCCCTGGCGCGAGCTGCTCGGCCCGGGGCTCAAGGCCACCGCGTCGACGAGCGAGGGCGTGGCGTGGCTCGCGCACGAGTCGGGCCTGTACCGGCTGCGCGACGGTCAGCTCGCGGCGCTCAAGGTGGAGGGGCAGACGCTGGATGGCATCACCTCGATGGTGGCGGCCCCGGCGGACAAGGTGGCCTCGGCGCTGTGGCTGCTGCGCGACGGTGAGCTGCGCGTCGCGGTGCAGACGGCGCTGGACGCGTGGCAGGTGCGTCCCGCCACGGTGCCGCTCCAGGACGGCGAGCGCGTGGTGGCGCTGGTGGGCCTGGGGGCCTCGGAGAAGGGCGGGGCGGAGGCGTGGGTGATGACGTCCGAGCGGCTGCTGCGGCACACGGCGCGGGGCTGGCGCGCGGTGTTGCTGGAGCGGCCGCCCACCCAGGTGCTGGCCGCGGGCCGCTTCGTCTGGGTGAAGTCGGGCGACGCGCTGCTGTCCTATGACGCGGACGCGGACACGTGGGGCAGCGCCGCCAACGTGGACACCCGCGAGTTCCGCTTCCTGGCGGCCGATGAGAGCGGCTGCGCGTGGGTGCAGCTGGGCGCGGACACGCTGGCGCTCAGCTGGGGTCCGGTTCCCCGGGTGATTGGCCTGTACGAGGGCATGACGGTGGTGCAGGACACGCTGGTGGTGAGCGCGCGCGTGGCCCCGGGCGCGACGCCGCCCGAGCGCCTGTCCTTCGCGGTGGGGGGCGCGGAGGTGACCGTGGAGGGGCCGGCGTACAGCCTCGGGGGCGTGGAGGCGGACGGAACGCCCCGCTCCTACTCCTTCGCGGGCCTGGAGGCGGGCCTGCACACGCTGAGCGCCATGGCCACCTACGCGGATGGCACCCGGGCCCGGCGCTCGGTGGCCTTCTCCTACGAGCCGCTGAGCACGGTGGTGCTCGGCTGGGACAAGGACATCCGTCCCATCCACGTGGCTCGCTGCGCCAGGTGCCATGAGTCGACGGGGCCGGGTCGGTCGCTGTCCACGTACGAGCTGTGGAAGGAGAACTCCTCCCTCATCATCGCGGCGGTGCGTGAGCAGCGCATGCCCGCGGACGGTCCGTTGGATCCGCAGCTCATCACCCTCATCCAGCGCTGGGCCGCTACCGGCGCCAACCCCTGAGCCGCTCCCCCATGAATCGAGCCTTCCGCGCCTCGCTCGCGCTCGCGTTGCTGTTGTCTGCCTGCACGGATCCCGGCGAGGATCCGATGGATTCCTGCGCGGGCCTCGCGCCCCTGGCCCTCACCGCGGATAGCACCCAGGTGCGCGTGAACGTGGGCGTCAACCTCAAGGCCACGGGTGGCAGCGGTTACTACTCCTACCGCCTCGAGCCGGGTGGCTCCTCGGGCCAGGTGAACGGCTCGCGCTTCGTCGCCGGCCCCACGCCCGGCACGGACACCGTGGTGGTGGAGGACATGCGCTGCCCCGGCGACGCGCGGTTGCAGCTGTCCGTGGTGGCGGCCTTCGGCGTGGCGCCCACGCGGGCCACGCTCAAGCCGGGCACGAGCTTCCAGGTGGAGGTGACGGGCCTGTTGGGCTCGGCCGTCTTCTCGTTGGACGCGGGGCCCACGGGCAGCACCGTGTCGCCCACGGGTGTGTACACGGCCGGCCAGGGCGAGGGCGTGGACCTGGTGCGCGTGCGCGATGCCCGCTCGGGTGACGTGGCCCAGCTCCAGTTCCAGGTGCGCAAGGACGCGATGCTGCGGGGCAGCCCGGCGTTCCTGGGACTGCCGGCGGGTTCGTCCATTCCGCTGCGGGCGGAGGGGGGCACCGACCGGATGCTCTGGGCGAAGCTGTCGGGCCCGGGCCGGGTGGAGGGCGGGCGCTTCGTGAGCTCGCCGGAGGAGACGGGCACGGCACAGGTGCAGGCGACGGACGCGTTCACCGGCGAGAAGGCGACCCTGTCGGTGCACGTGATGACGGAGCTGACACGCGAGACGCAGGCGCACGGGTTGCTCTCGGACGTGGCCTCGGTGGTGACGGCGGACTTCGATGGGGATGGGGTGGAGGACGTGGCCGTGGGCCGGCGCGAGAGCGACCTGGGCAGACCGTCCGGGGGCGCGGTGTTCATCTTCAAGGGCAGCCTGTCGGGCCTGCCCGCGCAACCCACCTGGGTGCTCGTCGGTGAGACGAACTCGGCCCTCTTCGGCGACACGGTGCTCGCGGGGGACCTGGACAAGGATGGCCGGGCGGAGCTGGTGGTGTCCTCGCCGGGCGCGGACACCACCATCGCCGACTCCGGCGCGGTGTACCTGTACCGCTTCGGCGCGAATGGCCCGGAGCGCATCGGCAATCCCGTGACCAGCACGGGCCGCGGCTTCTTCGGCTCGGGCCTGGCGCTCGCGGACATGGATGGGGATGGGGACCTGGATCTGGTGGTGGGCTCGCCCACGGCGGACCTGGCACCCACGTCGTCGGTGTCCAGCCGCGGCATCGTGGACATCTTCCTGCTCACCCCGGGCCAGACGGTGCCGCAGCTGCCGGCCATCCGCCTGGGCGGCGCGGACCTGGGCAAGAACGGCACGCTCGAGCCGCGCAAGAGCACGGAGCTGGGCCGCGCGCTGGTGGTGGCGGACCTGAACGGGGACGGGCTGGGAGACCTGGCGGTGCTCAGCAGGGCGTCGCGCTTCAAAGCGGATGGCTCCTACGAGGACGCGATGCAGCAGACCGTGGCGGTGTTCTTCGCGCGCGGGGACGGCGAGCGCGTCCGCTCCACGCCGGACCTGATCGTCCTGCCCTCCAACCTGGCGGATGAGCTCGAGGGGACGTGGCGGCTGGCGACGGTGCCGGGCGAGGGCTCCCGGCCTCCCTTGTTGATGGTGTTGGCGGACCGGGCGGACGCGCCGGACCTGCGCACCAGCGGTGGGTTGGGCACGATGACCGACGCGGGGGGCGCGCTGCTCTTCGACCTGAGCGCGTACAAGCCCCAGGGCGCGCCCACGACGACTCCCGTGCAGGTCAAGCGCGAGGCGGCCTTCGCCCGTCTGTATGGGGACACGGCGGGCGGCGTCGCGGGGCGGAGCTGGGCGGTGATGGACGTGGATGGCAACCCCGGTCCGGAATTGCTGCTGGGCGAGCCCTACGTGTCCCCGAGCACGCCGCTGCGCCTGGCGGGGAGGATCATCGTCCACCCCCTGGCGACCCTGACCAAGGGGGCGGTGCTCAACAAACCCCTCCTCGCCCTGCAGGGGCAGGCGAAGTCGGACATCCTGGGCGCGGGGCTCGCGGCGTGGTCGCTGCCCGGCACCTCGGCGCTGGTGGCCTTCGCGGGACGGGCCTCGGGTCCCGGGCTGGCCTTCACCGGCCGTGTGGATGCCTACTTCAAGGCGGGGGCCTCGCTCGCCGAGTGGACGCGCACGAGCGCCCTGGTGCCGGCGCGGCCGAGCAAGGAGCGCTATGGGGAGGGCGTGGCGGTGGCCAGGAGGGCCCAGGGTGGCGCGGTGGCGCTGATTGGCTCGCAGGGCTGGGGGGGCCCGGGGCCCAACGAGGATGGGAACGACCTGAACGCCGGCCGCGCCTGGGTGCGCGACGCCACGCGGGCCACGCTCGTGGCGGAGGGGGCTTCCGCGCCGATCTGGCGCGGGCGCAACGTGGGCACGGATGTGGCCTTCACGGACTTCAACGGGGATGGGAGGGCGGACGCGGTGGTGGGGGCCAGCAACTTCACCCAGCCGGGCGCCAGCGTGCGCACCACGGAGATCGCCCCCTACTTCAAGGAGAACGCGGCGTGCGTGCCGGCGTCGAGTCTGGCGGGCGCGGGCGGGGTGCTGGTGTCACTCGGCCAGGAGGACGGGAGCTTCAAGCAGGCCTACTGGCTGTGGGCTCCGGGGTCCATCGCCGGCTGCACCGAAACAGGCTCCGCCTGTCAGCGCCGCGCCCTCGGGCGCTCGGTCCTGGGGGGCTTCGACTTCAATGGCGACGGCAAGCAGGACATCGGCGTGCTGCGCAACAACGGCTTCGAACTCTTCCTGGGCCGCGCTCCGGATGACGTTTCGTTGGCGAAGCTGTCCATGGGGTGCGATCCCGTCTACTCGTCGCCGTACTACGACCGGCAGACCTCGGTCCCGGCGGCGCTGGGCGACCTGGATGGTGACGGGTGCGACGAGGTGGCGTGGCGCGCCGCGGATGGCTCGGCGTCGAACGTCATCATCCTGTTCGGCTATGACGCGAGCGGCGCGAAGTGCGGGCGCAAGGTGCCGACGACGGTGCGCCTGGCGGATCGGCAAGCCGACGCTCCGGGTCTCTTCGCCGGGCTGGGGGGCTCGACGGCGCGCGTGGGCCGGGTGCTCGGGAAGACCGGCCCGGACTATCTGGCGGTGACCGCGACCAACATTCCCTATGAGGGCGTGACGCAGCCGTCGGTGTTGCTGATCGACGTGGCGGAGGTGCTCAAGCGCCGGCCCACCACGGGCGAGGTGAACGTGAAGGCCGTGGATCTCAATCCCGTCATGGTGGTGAGTCCGACGCGGGCCGTGAATTTCGGAGCGGCGGTGCGCGGCAACGTGGACCTGACGAACGATGGCGTGCCGGAGCTGATCGTGAGCGCCTCGGGCGCCTCGATGGCCTCGGACGGTGGGGGCGCGGTGTTCGTGTACGAGGGCGGGCCGGCCATCAAGGGGGCGCCCTCGCCCTGGCTCCTGCTCACGGGCGACACGGCGGAGCGCTCCAACTTCGGCCAGTCCCTGGCGCTCACCCCCGGGGACGGCAAGACGCCGCCCACGCTCGTCATCGGCGCGCCGCTCAGCTACCGCACCGGCGCGGAGAACGGCACGGCGTTCATGTTGCCGCTCACCTTCTGACGCCCCGCCCCCGTCCGTCAGGAACGGGGGTGCACGAAGATCTCCTCGTCCTCCGGGGGCGCGGTCCTGGGCCCCCGTTGGAGTTCACCGAGGCCCACGCTGCCCAGCAGCCGCTCCTGCCCGTCCAGGACGAACAGGCGGCGCACGCGCAACTGCCGCATCCGCTCGGCGACCTCCCGCACGTCCTCCTGGGGCTCGCACCCGGGCACGTGCCGGGCCATCACCCGGACGATCGGCGTGGCGCGCGGATCGAACCCCAGGGCCAGCCCCTTCACGACGATGTCGCGATCGGTGACGAGGCCAATGACCCGCTCGTCCTCGACGACCGGAAGGGTGTCCACGTTGAGCAGCCGCATCATCTCGGCGGCGGCCATCAGCGTCGTCTCCGGATGGGCGGAGACCGCGTCCGGGGTCATCACCTCATGAATCTTCACGGCACACCTCGCGCCCGGTGGAAGAACTGCTCCCGGCCACACGGTGGGCCCTCCTG
Organism: Cystobacter fuscus; assembly: GCF_002305875.1. Lineage (NCBI taxonomy): Bacteria > Pseudomonadati > Myxococcota > Myxococcia > Myxococcales > Archangiaceae > Cystobacter > Cystobacter fuscus. The sequence continues at coordinate 1,633,795 of NZ_CP022098.1, forward strand.
GCGGGAAATGCCGCCCGTCCCGCGGGCCCGCCCCACTGTTCCCCGGGGCGGACGCACGGCGAGGGCCCGCCCGTCCGCCCGCTGTGCGGACGGACACCAGGGGGGTGGGATTGGCCGGACCGGGTCCCCGAAACAGATTTGCGCGAACCGTGAATTCTAGATGGGGGAGGACTCGAGATGGCGATCATTCCCGAGGTGGAGAAGCTCAGGAGCCTGGCTCAACTGGACGTGGACGCGGTGGGGACCTACGAGGCCGCCATCGCCCGCGTGAAGGATCAACTGGTGCGCGAGCGCCTGAACGAGTTCCGCGTGGACCATGTGCGGCACGTGCAGGATCTCAACGTGTTCATTCGCCAACAGGGGGGAGAGCCGGTGGAACTGCGGCCGGATCTCAAGGGCGCGGTGATGAAGGGCATGACGGCCATCACGAGCATGATGGGGACCGAGGCCGCGCTGGTGGCCATGCTCGGCAACGAGGAGCTGACCAACCGCACCTACGAGCTGGCGCTGAGCTTCGACTGGAGCCCCGAGGTGCGTCAGCTCATCGAGAAGAACCGCGAGGACGAGGCGCGGCACCTGGCGTGGATCAAGGATGCGGTGCGCATGCGCCCCTGGACGAGAGAAGAGGCCGGGGCCCACATCTGACGCGCCGCACGGAGCGCTCCGCTCGGGGCGCTCTTCCCCTGGGACAAGGCCGTCCGAGGGTCTACAGTCCCAGCCCGGGCGCCGCGTGACGCGCGGTGGCCCGAGCCTCGGAGGCCCTCCCGATGAGTGACACCCTGCCCGCGCTGCGCGCCACGCTGGCCGAACTGGTCGCGGTGGACACGACGTCTTCCCGCTCCAACGCGCCGCTGGTGGAACTGGCGCGGGGCAAGCTGGAAGCGGTCGGCTTCCAGGTGGAGCTGCTGACCTACCGGGACGACGCCGGGGTGGAGAAGGTGAACCTCGTGGCGGTGCTGGGCGGCGCGCTGGAGGAGCGGGCCGCCCTGGTGCTCGTGGGGCATACGGACTGCGTGCCGTACGACGCGGCGTGGACGGACGCGCTGCGCCTGACCGAGCGCGAGGGGCGGCTGTATGGCCGGGGCGCGTGTGACACGAAGGGCTTCATCGCCTGCGCGCTGCACGCGGTGACCCATCTGCCGCGGCCGCCGAGCGCGCCCCTGATGGTGCTGCTGACGGCGGACGAGGAGCTGGGGTGCGAGGGCGCCAAGCAGCTCGTGACGCTGGGCAAGGGCCGGGCGCGGCATGCCATCGTCGGCGAGCCCACGCGCCTGGTGCCGGTGCGCGCGCACAAGGGGTATTGCCTGGCGGAGGTGGAGGTGCTGGGCCACGAGGGGCACAGCGCCTATCCGGACGAGGGCGCCTCGGCCATCTTCCGCGCGGGGCGCTTCCTGCAGAAGCTGGAGACGCTGGCGCGCACGCGGCTGCGCGAGGAGCGGGACGACTCCTTCGAGCCTCCCTTCACCACGGTGAACGTGGGCCGGATCAGCGGCGGCAAGGCGTCCAACATCATTCCCGGCGCGTGCCGCTTCATCGTGGAGTGGCGGCCCCTTCCGCGCCAGCCCCGGGAGCGGGTGTTGGAGTTGCTGGAGTCCATCCGCCAGGAGCTGGTGCGGGACGAGCCCGGCTATGAGGCCCGGATCCGCCTGGTACGGGCCGAGCCCGCGGTGGACACGCGCGCGGACGCGGAGGTGGTGCGGGTGCTCGCGAAGCTCTCCGGCAATGCCCCCATCACCGTCCCCTTCGGCACGGAAGCCCCTCAACTCACGGAACTCGGGGCGCAGGCGGTGGTGTTCGGCCCGGGAGACATCCGCGTGGCGCACCAGACGGGGGAGTACGTGCCGGTGGAGGACCTGGTGCGGTGCGAGGCCTACCTCTCCCGAGCCATCGCGCACTTCTGTGGGGACGGCTCCTCGCGTGTCGGGGAGTAGGGCACCCGGACTTCCGGTACCTGCTCGGCTCGAGCCCATGGCGTGAATGAGCGGGGGGGGGCATGTCTGGCGGGCAGGCTCCCCGCGTATGCTTCGTTGCGTGGCGAGGGAGTGGGGGAGCGCATCCGCACAAGAGGGTTCCTCTTGGGATGGAAGGGACGACGCGGGGGGGGGGTCGCGGGGGCGCGGTTCCCCGGCCCCTTGCCTTCCTCGGCGATCCCGCTTGATAGCCTGAGCTCGGAGCGGACCATGGTTGCATTCACGAACAGCCTCAGTACGACCGGTCGTGTCCTTCTGGTGGATGACAGCATCATCGCCCTCGAAACCATCGGCTCGCGCCTGAAGGAGAGCGGGTTGGAGGTGGCGATGACGACCTCGCCCCTGGAGGCGCTGGCGCTCGCCACCGAGGGCCCCCAGCTCTTCGATCTGCTCATCGTGGATGTGATGATGCCGCAGATGAATGGCCACGAGCTGACGCGCCAGCTCCGAGGCCATGCCCGCACCCTCAACACGCCCATCCTCCTGCTCACCTCGCTCGACTCCACGGATGATCGTGTCACGGGGTTGAAGGCGGGCGCCGACGACTTCTTCACCAAGACGGCTCCCGACGCCGAGATGATCGCCCGCGTGCGCTCGTTCATCTCGCTCGGCAAGATGCGCGCCCAGCTCCAGGCCCAGCACGAGGCCATGGCGCGCGTCATGCGCGAGCCGGAGGCCCCCCTGCCGCCCCAGGCCCGGGTGGAGATCATCCACCACCTGCCCGTGATGGGCGAGCGGCTCGCCCGGGCGCTGCGCGGCTCGCCCCTGTGCGGCGACTTCCACCTCACCCTGCGCGCCCCGTCCCAGCAGCGCATGACCACCACGGAAGCGGACCTGCTCGTGGTGAGCTACCCGGTCGCGCTCGAGGGAGACCAGCCGCTGCTCAAGCGCTTCGGCTTCGACGAGGAGGCGCCCGCCATCATCGTGGTGGACGAGGTTGAGTCCACCTCGCGGCGCGTCTCCGCGTTCGACTCCGGCGCCGACGACTACCTCACGCTGAACACGCCCATGGCCGAGCTCATCGCCCGCATGGGGACGGCCCTGCGCCGCCAGCGCCGCCAGAGCCAGCTGCGCACCTCGCGCGACCGCGCCATGCTGGTGGCGGTGACGGATCCGCTCACCGGGCTGTACAACCGCGCCTACTTCCACGAGGCGCTCGGCGTCGAGTTCCGGCGCGCCCAGCGCTACAAACACCCCATGACGCTGGTGCTGTTGGACCTGGACCACTTCAAGCAGGTCAACGACACGCTCGGCCACACCGCGGGAGATCAGGCCCTGCGCGAGGTGTCCACGCGGCTGCGCCAGACGGCGCGCTCCACGGACGTGGTGGCGCGCCACGGCGGCGAGGAGTTCGCGATGATCCTCCCCGAGACGGACCTGGAGCAGGGCTTGATCGCCGCCGAGCGCTTCCGGGCCGCGGTGGAGGGCGCCGTGGTGAAGGGCGCCCGGGGCGGCAGCCGCGCGTTGACGATCAGCGCCGGGGTGGGCTGCTACCCCGCGCACGCCTCGTCCGTCACCGAGCTCATCGAGCTCATCGACGCGGCGCTCTACAAGGCCAAGCGCCAGGGCCGCAACCGCGTGTGCGCCGTCTCCAACCTCCCCGAGGCTCCCGCGGCGGCCTCCGCTCCGCCGCCGGCTTCGCCGCCCAATCCCCTGGAGCGGCTGCGCCGGCTGGTGGCCGAGGACCTGGACGGCCCGCTGTCCGCCACGCGCACGGCCGCCCGCATGCTGCACGAGGCCAGTGCTCCCGGTGACTCGCTGCACATCCTCACCGCTCAGCTTCGCCAGTCCTCCGACGCCGTCCGCCAGGAGCTGCTCGCGCTCATGGACGAGCTGTCCCGCAACATCCTCGAGTCCAGGCGTGACTCCCACTAGCCTTTCGGGCATATGCTTGGAGCTTCAACCTGTATTCCAGGAGAACCCGAATGCGGTCCAGGCTGCTGATCTCCCTTTGCACGTTCATGCTCACCACCGGTTGCGTCACCCAGGGCAAGTACGACCTGGCGATGCAGAACGCGCGGACGCTCGATGAGCAACTCCAGGCGGAGAAGACGGCGCGCACGGCGGCGGAGGAGAAGGTGGGCCAGTTGGAGGAGCAGGTGAAGGGGCTGGAGGCGGAGAAGGAGGCGTTGAACACGCGCCTGAACACCGCGGAGGCGGGACTGTCCGCGGGGACGGCCGAGCGCCGGGCGCTGGAGCAGAAGAACGCGGAGCTGACGGCGCTCAACCAGGAGCTGGCGCGCTCGACGAAGAAGCTCGCCGAGGCCAAGGAGGCGCTGGAGAAGAAGAGCGCCGAGTACGAGAACCTCTCCAAGAGCCTGGAGAAGGAGATCGCCGAGGGCAAGGTGGAGCTGTCGGAGCTCAAGGGCCGGATGACGGTGAACCTCAAGGACAAGATCCTCTTCGCCTCGGGCTCGGCGCGGGTGGGCAAGGAGGGGGACGAGGCGCTGAAGAAGGTGGCCGAGGCGCTCAAGGGCGTGCAGGGGAAGATCATCCGGGTGGAAGGGCACACGGATGACGTGCCCACGGATCCGAAGGGGCAGTTCCCGTCGAACTGGGAGCTGAGCCTGGCGCGGGCGATGGCGGTGGTGCGGGCGCTGCAGGACGCGGGCGTGGACCCGACCCGGCTGTCCGCCGCGGGCTATGGGCCCTACCAGCCCATCGCCGCCAACGACTCTCCGGAGAACCGCAGCCTCAACCGGCGCATCGAGATCGTCCTCGCGCCGGGCGACCAGGCCAGCGCGGCGCGCTAGGACTCCTTCACCGCTTGCGTGTGAAGTTCAGGCTTCTTCGTCAGGCAGAAGCGTGAGCAGGAGTTCGTCGTCGGGGCCGAGCGGTTTCCACCCGGGCGGAGGCGGTGTGGCGCGGAGTACGGCCCTGGCCTGCCTGACGCGCTCCTTGTGAGTTTCAGGGGTGAAGGACGTCCAAAAGCCGAGCGCCTTGGCAATCTTGAAACGAATTGCGTCGTCCATCTCGGCGGGCCACCCCTCGGGGAGAGCCTCGTACAATTCGCGAACGAACTGTCCGCGCACCAAACGTGTGAGCTGATGGTTCCGCTCCGCCTCGGCCACCAATCCGCTGAATACCTGCACTGCGTTGAGGTCATCCTTGCCAAGCTCTTCAGCCAGCTCCACCAACGAGGCGGTGGGACGTGTTTCGGCGAAGGCGGTGAGTGAATCATGACCGCGCTCGCGAACCCGCTCGTAGAGGCGGACCCTCCAGTTGCCGTCCCAGGAACGTCCCTCGCTCATCGGTCCCCTCCAGCGAACGAAGTTCATCGGGATTTTGTAACGCTGCATGGCCTCCACAGCGATGTCCAGAACCTCGTTCCGCGCCAACATCCGGCCAGCTTCGATTGAGCGCCTGGGGTCGTGGATGCTTCCTGGATCGGGGTGCGCTCAGGGGCATGGTGCCAGTCGCGGAGACGCGATAATTCCCCGTTCCCATGCCGGAGCAGCTCAAGACCTTCTTCGACCAGCGCGTGGTGGAGCGCATCGCCACCATGCTGCGTGCCGTCCATCCCTCCTTCCCGAGGCAACGCTTCCTGGCCGAGGCCACCGAGGGACTCGAGACCCACGAACTCCTGGGCCGTGCCCGCCACATCATGCGGGCGATGCACCGGGCGCTTCCCGCGGACTTCGAGGACGCGGCTGAAATCCTCCTGCGGTCGCTCGGGCCGGAGCGCGAACGCGCGGAGAGCCAGGGGATGGAAGTCTTCATCTACCTTCCTCACACCATGTACGTCGCGGAGCATGGCCTCGGCCATTTCGAGACGTCGATGCGAGCCCATTACGAGCTCACCCGACGCTTCACCGCGGAGTTCTCCATCCGGCCGTTCCTCGAGCGCTACCCTCGAGAGACCCTGGAGCGACTCTCCCAATGGGCGAAGGATCCGAACGTCCACGTCCGGCGGCTCGTCTCCGAGGGCTCGCGGCCGAGGCTGCCCTGGGCCTCCCGGCTGCGAGCGTTCCAGGAGGATCCACGTCCGGTGCTCGAGTTGCTCGAGCTGCTCAAGGATGATCCGGAGCTCTACGTCCGGCGCTCCGTCGCCAACAACCTGAATGACATTGGCAAGGACCACCCGGATGTCCTGGTGGACACCTGTGCACGGTGGAAGGATGGCGCCTCACCGGAGCGGCTGTGGATCATCCGCCATGCGCTCCGCTCCGCGGTGAAGCGAGGGGACACACGCGCGCTCTCGGTGCTCGGGTTCAGCGGTGGCGGAGCGCTCGAGGTGACGGCCTCATTCCCATCCAAGCGGGTCCGGATCGGCGAGAGCATCAAAATGACCTTGTCCGTCAGCAATCGCTCGGAGACGCGACAGCAGGCCATCGTCGACTTCGCCGTGCACTTCATCAAGTCGAACGGCTCGGCCAGTCCAAAGGTCTTCAAGGGGGGCAAGGTCGCTCTCCTCCCCGGTGCGTCCTGCACCCTCGAGAAGACGATCTCCTTCGCCACGATGACGACGCGCAAGCACTACGCGGGCTCGCACCGGGTCGAGGCCCTCGTGAATGGTCGGGCCACTGACCTGGGGAGCTTCACCGTCGTGGGCTGATGCCCTGACTGCTTTTGGATTGGCGTCCACCGTCTGGACCTTCCGAGACGGTGAACGCTGACTCCAAAGGCTTCGGCGACATCGCCAGACGTCCCCTACGCGTTCTCCGGCACTCCGCTCGGCTGCTGGCCTCCAGCTCGGGCGCGGACAGCCGAGAGCACACCCGCCAGCACGAGCACGAGCGTGCCCGCGAGCGGCACCACGAGCAGTCCCACGCGCAAGCCCTCGGCGTCGGCGACGAGCCCGACGATGGGTGGAGACAGGAGGAATCCGAGGCGCATCAGCCAGCTAACGACGGTGAGGCCGGTGCCGGCTCTCAGGCCGGGCAGTTCGTCGGCGCCGTGCATCGCGGCGGGCACCAGCGTCGCGACGCCGAAGCCGGCGAGTGCGAAGCCCGCGATGGTGCCTGGTATCGAGGGAAACAGCAGTGCCGCGCCCATGCCCGCCGCCGTGGTCACGCCTCCTGTCCGGGCCACGGCACGCTGGCCGAACCTGTCGACGAGACCGTCGCCGAGCATCCGCCCGATGAACTGCGCTCCCACCAGCGCGATGAAGCCGAACGAGGCGACGGCGGCCTCGGCGCCGAGCGTGCCGGAAAGGTAGACGGCCGCCCAGGTACTGCCGGCGTCTTCGACGAGCGTGCCGCCGACGGCGATCAGGACGAGCGCCGCGATCATGAGCCAGATGCGACCGGGGACCCTCGCCCCGCGCCGTGCCGTGGAGTCGTCGGCCCGAGCGCCTTCTTCAGTGCGCTCGTCGGGCTCGATGGGCTCCGGGCCGGGGAGCGTGAAGCGCAGCGCCGTCAGCGCGACGACGGCGAAGAGCAGGGCCGAGATGCCCAGATGTACGCCACGCGGCACGTCGAGGCCCGCGGCGAGACCGCCCATGAGGCCACCGGTCACCGCGCCGATGCTCCAGACGGCGTGGAAGGAGTTGAGGATGGACCGGCCGTAGAGCCGCTGCACGCGCAGACCGTGCGAGTTCTGCGCCACGTCGGTGATGGCGTCCATGCAGCCAGCGAAGAAGAGCGCCCCGGCGAGCACCCCCCATGAGGGAGCGAGCCCCGCGAGCAGCACGCCCGCGCTGGTGAGCAGCGTGCCCGCCACGGCGACCCGCGACGACCGGAAGCGGCGGATGAGTGCTCCGGCGGCGAGCCCGGCCATCAGGGCGCCACAGGGGAACGCCGCGATGGCGAGCCCGTATTCGGCGTTGCTGAGCCCGAGGTCGGCCTTGAGCCGTGGGTAGCGCGGCAGCAGGTTGGCGAAGATCGCGCCGTTGGTGAGGAACAGCGCCGCGACGGCGGCGCGGGCCGCCCGGAGCTGGCGGGGTACCAGGGGAGGAGAGGGGGTCATGAGGGTCCAGGTTCAGCGTGAGAGGATGCGGCGCACGGCGTCACGCGTGATGGCGCGGTCGCGCGGGGTCGGGTCGAGACTGATGTGGATGAACAGCCCTTCGATCAAGGCGTCGAGCTCGTACGCCGTCCGGGCATCGACGAGCCGCTCGAGCACTTCGCGGCTCCGACGCATCCAGTCGTGGGTGAGCTGCCGGAAGGCGGGCTGGCGTGCGGCGAGTGTGTAGAGCTCGAGGCTGAGCACGAGGTCGTCCCGGCCGGTCGCGAGTTCATCGTGCACGAGGTGGACGACCGCCGTGGCCAGCGTGTCGAGATCGGTCGCCGCCTCGAGGCGCGCGGCGAAGCGCTCGCTCATGCGCGTGGCGAAGCGGGTGAACGCCTCGCGCAGCAACTCGTCCATGCTCGTGAAGTGGTAGGTCATCGAGCCAAGCGGCACCCCGGCGCGGTCGGCGACGCGACGGTGCGAGGTGCCGGCGACGCCGCCCTCGGCGATGACCGCGAGGGCGGCGTCGATGATTCGGTCGCGTCGATCGGGGTCGTGCCGGCGGGTCACCACTCGCGTCTCCTGGTTTCCGGGCAGGAGGGAGTGCCCGCGAAACAAGCCGTGATGTGTACGAACGTACACATCGGCCGGTGTCAGGACAAGACCCCGTGGATGCGTGGTGGCTGCTCGCTGCCGCACCGGGCGGTCGAGGCAGCGTCGGGTCGGGCCGGGCGCGACCCCAGGGCGTGGCCCGACCCTCCGCCTCTTCAGAGGGAGGGAGGCAGGAAGCGCGTCTTCGTGAGCTGCTCCGAGCGTTCCCACAGGGCGCGCGCGCCTTCGAGGTCACGCATCGACGGCCATGGCTCTTCTCTGCGCGCGGGGTCGGTCTTCCCCTTGCCCGGGCCGTAGACTTCGCCGCTCCGCACGTTCGCGCCCTCAGCCGCCTCGAGGGTCGGCAACGCACCGTTCGCCGCGGGCCGGCCGAACAGCGCGCTGATTCCGCGTGACACGACGCCCATCCACCCCGTGGGCTTCTGCTGCATCGGCGTCGCCGCCACCCCCGGGTGCGCGAGCACGCTCTTCACCGGCGAGCCCCTCGCGCGGAGCCGGCGGTCGAGTTCCGCGCCGAACAGCGCATTGGCGAGCTTGCTCTGCATGTACGCGGTGCCCTGGTTGTAGCCCTGGCTCGCGTCGAGGTTGTCGAGGTTCATCTTCCCCTTGCGGCCGAAGCCAGAAGACACCGTCACCACCCGCGGGTCGGTGCCCTTCTCGAGTTGCGGCAACAGCAACGCGGTGAGCAGGAAATGCCCGAGGTGGTTCGCGCCGAACTGCGCGTACACACCTTCGGCCGTCCTGCGCAGCGGCGCGGTGCCGAGGCCGGCGTTGTTGATCAGCACGTCCAGCCCGAGCTGCTTCGCGCCGAGCGCACGCACGCTGTCGAGGTCCGCGAGGTCGACCTGCTCGAGTTCGAGTACGGCCCTCGGGTGCTCACGGAGGAGCTCCGCCCGTGCTGCTTCTCCACGGCCAAGGTCGCGCACCGCCATGATGACGCGCTCGTTCTTCCCCGCGAGCGCGCGCACCGTTTCCAGACCGAGGCCGCTGTTGGCCCCTGTGACGAGATGGGTTCTCATAAGCGGATTATTAATCCGCTTCACGTGCGGTGCAACAAAAACGGATTTCGTATCCGTTTGCTCGTGCTAACCTCCAGGCATGGCCTCGAAGCGGTCGGACGCGAAGCAGAACCGGGCGCACCTGCTCGCCGTGGCGCGCGCCATGGCGAAGGACGGCGAGGTGCCTTCCTTCAACGAGCTGGCGAAGAAGGCCGAGGTCGGCGTTGGCACCGTGTACCGGCACTTCGCGGATCAACAGGCGCTGCTGGCCGGGCTGGTGGAAGAGCAGCTCGAGGACTTTCGAGCGTTCATCGAGCACGCGGTGGCGAATGAAGACGTCGACGCCGCACTCGAGGAGTTGTTCCGTGGAGCCGTCGAGCTCGTCGTTCATCGGCCGCTGGTGGCGAGGGTGCTCGCCGGCTCGAAGGACGAATTCCGCGCGATGGAAACGAAGGTGGAAGCCGTCGTCACACGCGCGAAGAAGGCGAAGGTGATCAGACCCGACGTGGGAGTGGGTGATTTCAAGCGACTGGTCTGCGGCATCGAGCTCGCGGCACGGGTGGGTCCGCAGCCAAGAGAGGCCGCACAGCGCTACGTGGAGATCGTTCTCGCCGGCATTCGCCTGTGAGATCGTGTCGTGAAGGAACACGCACGAAAAGTGTGTGAGGATTCTCTTCCCGTGCACCCTTCGAATCAACCCGGCGGTGCACGGACTGGAGACCCTCCGTGACGACTCAACGTGTGAACATCCTGGCGCCCGAGTTCCGGGCCGATCCCCATCCCCGCTATGCCGAGCTGCGCCGCAACGCGCCCGTCACCCAGGTGGAGCCCGCCGGGTTCTGGGCCATCTCCCGCTATGAGGACGTGGCTTTCGTCATCAAGAATCCCCAGCTCTTCTCCTCGCAAGGGTTCAAGGCGGCATGGCAGCCGGAGTGGGTGGGGTACAACCCGCTGGCCAACTCGATGCTCGTCCTGGATGGAGTGGGGCACGCCCGGATGCGCACCCTGGTGAGTCGGGCCTTCAATGCCAGCGCCATCAGCCGGCTGGAGGTACGCATCCGCCAGCTCGCCAACCGGCTCGTGGATGAGCTGGCGGAGAAGGGTGAGGCGGACGCCGTCTCCTCGTTCGCCATGCCGCTGCCCGCCTTCGTCATCGGCGAGCTGCTCGGGCTGGACGTCTCCCTCCATCATCGGTTCAAGGACTGGTCGGACGACATCACCAGTGTCACGCCCGTGCCCCACAATCCCGAGCATGCCCAGCGCACGCTCACCGCCATCACGGACGCGACGCGCTACATCTCCGAGATCATCGAGGCCCGCCGCCGCTCGCCCGCCGATGATCTGGTCAGTGATCTGATCCACGCGGAGGTGGAGGGTCAATCCCTGACGGATCGGGAGATCGTCGACTTCCTGGTGCTGCTGCTCATCGCGGGCCTGGAGACGACGGTCCACCTGCTGGCCCACTCCCTGCTCTTCCTGGCCGAGCGCCCGGAGGAGCAGGCCCGGTTGCGCGCGCAGCCCGCGCTGGTGCCAGGGTTCGTCGAGGAGATGCTGCGCTACGAGGCTCCCGTCCAGGCCTTGCTGCGCGTCGCCACCTCCGACGTGACGCTCTCCGGGGTGAAGATTCCCCAGGGGGATGTGGTGCTCGCCCTCCTCGCCTCGGCCAACCGGGACGAGCGCCACTACACCGAGCCCGATCGGTTCGATGTCCACCGAGGGCAGCCTGGCCTCTCCTTCGGGTATGGCATCCACTACTGCATTGGCGCGCAGCTGGCCCGGATGGAAGCGCGCTGCGGTCTGGAGGCGCTGCTCTCCCGCTTCAGCGGCTTCACACGGACCTCCACGGAGTTGAGCTGGGGCCAGGCCATCACGGTTCGTGGACCCCAACACCTGCCGCTCCGGTTCATCCCCGCCTGAGGCACGGGGTGCTCTGGGGTGGAGACCAGGACTCGAGCTCTCGGGAAAGAGCATGCTGCTTCACGAGCCGTCCCGCCGGGGCTCATTCGACGAGGGCGTGGCGGTAAACCGGATCGTCACCCGGAATCCATGGGGCCGCGGACTCTGGGGGGTCGGCGTTTCATTGCGGGCAAAGGCAATCGTCCACCCGCTTCGCTCACACACCTCACGGGCGATCGCGAGGCCAAGGCCGCTTCCCTTGGCATCCCGGGTTCGCGCGGTGTGTCCGCGAAAGGCGCGGGTCCCCAGCCGGGGAAGCTCGTCGGGAATGACACCGGGACCGTCATCCTCCACGACGACGCCGGTGGCGTCGAGCATGACCGAGACGTGGGTCCCCGGATCGCCGTAGGCGATCGCGTTGTCGAGGAGGTTCGTGAACGTCTGCTCGGTCGCGGTGGCGTCGCCTCGCACCTGCACGTGCTCGGCGAGGGTGCTCACGAGCTCGACTCCCCGGCGAAGTGCGAACGGCTGGGCGCGCTCGACGACCCGACGGAGGATGGCACTCACCTCGATGGGAGTCGCATCCAGTGCGGGGCGTGGCTCCCGCGCGCCGCCCACCGGGTCCCGAGGTTGGAGCCGCTCGGCGAGCCGAAGGTTGCTGGTGAGGGACTTCATGTACATGAGATCGCTGAGCGCCCGGCGGAGCGCGGGGAGCGCCTCCTCGGAAGTCTGTTCGGCGATCTCGTCGAGGGCGAGCTGCAGCGATGCGAGGGGTGTGCGAACGTCGTGGGTGAGCTCGGCCAGGAGCGCCTCGAGGGCGTCACCGCGCCCGCGCAGGTGCGTCGCATCGTCCAGGACACGAGCGTGGGCGTCGGCGAGCGCGCTGGCGACTGGCGTGGCCTCGGCGAGCACCACCGGGGGCGGCGTCCAGGCCGCGGTTCCGATCGATCGCGAGGCCTTCCCGAGCGCCTGGAGCTGCATCACGAAGGGACGCGCGACGAAGGCGATCACTCCGGCCGCGAGCGCCGCCCCCACGAGCGCCAATGAGGCGAGCAGCCACCCGCCGAGCGCGGTGTAGGCACGGCCAGCCGTCCGCCAATGCGCCTGGGCATAGGCGCAGCCGCCCGCGTCGGGAAGGGCGATGAGCACCCGCACCTCTCGCATGTCCGAGGTGCCCGTGCTCCGCTCACCGCGAGAGAGCCGCGCGAGCAGGTGCGTGTCGAGTGGCGGCGCCCCAGGCGTGAGCGCCTCGCCCCGGGCGCCGTGGAAATGAAACTCCAGCGCCTCGGAGAGTCTCGCGGTCGATGGACGGCCCTCCCGGCAGGCCTGGAGCGCCGACGACGGAATCGCCTCCGCCAGGACGGGAGCGAGCCGCTCGGCGGTGAGGCGCCGGGAAATGCCGCGACTGGCCACCAGCGCGAGGACAATCCCCAAGAAGGAAATCCCCAGCGTGGTGGCCAGCAGCCGGGGGACCGTCGCCACGCGTGTTCTCATCGCCCTGACTCCGTACGGGGGGCAGGGGGATCGAACCGGTAGCCGTGCCCCCACACGGTCCGGATCGCCGCTCCAACACTTCCCAGCTTCTTGCGCAGGCGCATGATGTGGACATCGAGCTGGCGAGGCGACGTTTCCTCGGGATCGGCGAGGGCGAGGGCGAGTTCGCTCCGGGCGAAGGCACGGCCGGGACGACGCACGAGCGCGGCGAGCAGCAGGAATTCCGTCGGGGTGAGCGAGACGGTGTCACCGTCCACCCGCACCTCACGCGCATCGAGGTCGATGGTGAGCGGACCAAAGCCGAGTGGAGCGCTGTTGGTTCCCACTGGAGCCGGACCCAGACGGGCGTGGATTCGCGCGAGCAGCTCCTCGACGAAAAAGGGTTTCGGGAGGTAGTCGACGGCTCCCTCCGCGAAGACCGCGATGCGTGTCTCGAGCTCGGTCTGCGCGGTGACGACGATGATCGGCGCTGGCGTGCAGGCCCGCAGGCGCTGGAGCACGTCGAGCCCCGAGAGTTCGGGGAGCATCAGATCCAGGACCACCAGCGCCGTCCCGGGCGCCCGCGCGAGCGCGAGGCCCCGCGGCCCATCGGTGGCGAGCGTCACCGAGAACCCAGCCCGCACGAGCGCGCGCACCACTGCTCCGGCGATCGCGGCATCGTCCTCGATCACCACGATGGATGGGGTTGGGGGCGCTGCCATGACTTACGACTATAGGCTCACCCCGCGGGGCCGGGCGAGGCACGCTCGCGTGCGAAGGGGGTGTTTCCGCTCGATCGCAACCGTTTCGAAAGATGCGCGCGGTAAAGCCTTCGCATGCCCACACTTCCTCGCTCGTCCCATGTGCTGCTCACGCTGCTCGCGCTCGCCACCGCGTGCGGCGGACCGCCGATGGCCAGCGGCATCGCCGAGACCTCTTCCTCCCTGACCGTGAAGAGCAATCTCACGCTCGCCTCGTTTCCCCACCTCATCGATCTCTACATCCCCGCCAATCCGAAGCGGGTCGTGGTGTTCTTGCATGGCGGGGGCGGGACGAAAGAGGGCGGCGCGGAGAATCTCGGACTTCGGATCGTGAATGGGACGGTGGTTTCCTACGACACCGCGTGGATGGCCACGCATGACGTCGCCTTCGTCTTTCCCCAAGGACAGGCGCTCACGGGAACGAACGGGCGGACCTGGCGCAACCATGTCATGGATTCCGGCGTCGATGACGTGGCCTTCCTCTCCGCGCTCGCCGGTGCGATCCGCGCGGGGACCCTCGACCCGGCGCTCCCGGCCACCGCCCGGATCGCCGTGAGCGGCCATTCCAATGGCGGCATGATGACCAACCGGCTCTGGTGCGAAGCACCCGCCTCCTTCGATGCCTTCATCGCCTTCGCGGGCCCCGCGTCGGTTCACCTGGGGGTGGGGGCCGATCATGCGTGCGTCCCGAGCGTCACCCGGCCCTATCTCGGCTACATCGGGGGCAAGGACACCGTGCTCCAGACCGATGGGCACTGGCTCGACTCCGTCTGGACGGTCAAGCCGATCCTCGCCAATACACCGGGCTTCGTCGATCCGAACCTCGTCAACGAGCTCACCTTCCACAAGACCATCCGCGTGCCGAGGACGTGCGCGGGGACCGTCCACACGCCAGTCATTGGCGGCGGGGGCGCCTGGACGACCTGGAGCGACTGCGACGGAGCGCTTCAGCTCGTCCGCGTCACCGAGGCCGATCACTGCATGTCCGGCGACAACTGCTCCCACACCTTCGAGAGCGACACGGGCCGCCGGATGATCGATGTGCTCACCGAGTTCTTCGTCGCGAAGGCACCGTGATGGCCCCTGGCGCGGCGGTCTCGGAGCAGGGTGGGTCCTCGCGTATCCTGGACGTGAACCGCGAAGGAGTAGCCCCGTGCTCAAACTGCACCACCTCGTGAACTCCCGTTCGCAGCGCATCCTCTGGCTCCTGGAAGAGTTGGGGCTCGACTACGAACTCGTCATCTACCCGCGCGACCCGAAGACGAACTTCGCGCCCGCCGAACTCAAGGCCATCCATCCGCTCGGCAAGTCTCCGCTCCTCGAGGACGACGGACGGGTGCTCGCCGAGTCCGGTGCCATCATCGACTCCGTCGTGCGCCGCCATGGTCAGGGCCGGCTCGCGCCCGCGCCGGACTCGGCCGAGTACGACGCCTACGTGCACTGGCTGCACTACGCCGAGGGCTCGGCCATGTTGCCCTTGATTCTCGGGGTGTACATGGGACGTCTGGGCGAGGCCGGCGCGCCGCTCAAGCCGCGCATCTCCAGCGAGGTGACGAACCACCTGGGCTACATCTCGGGAGCGCTCGGGAAGCGGGACTACCTGGTGGGCAACGACTTCAGCGCCGCCGACATCCAGATGAGCTTCGTGCTGGAAGTGGCGCGGTCCTCGGGCGCCCTGGCGCCCTTTCCCAATCTCGGCGCCTATCTCGAGCGGTTGCACGGCCGCCCCGCCTATCAGCGCGCCATCCAGCGTGGCGGCTCCCTCGACATGGGCGGCCAGGGCAAGCGCTAACGGCTCTCTTGTCGCGTCCATGTACTCCCCGCTTCCAGGGCGTCCACGCGCGGCACGAAGGAATTGACACCTTCAAGACGACCGGTCATATTGGGCATCGAGAGCACACTCAGGAGCACACCATGTCCGCCCAATCCACCGCCGTCACCGCCAAGAACCAGTTCGTCCAGGGCGCGAACGGAGTCCGCTACGCCTACCGGCGGTTGGGGGCAGCTTCCCCTTCCGTGCCACCGCTGGTCTTGTTGCAACACTTCCGCGGCAACCTCGACAACTGGGATCCCGCGTTCGTCGACACGCTGTCCGCCAGTCGCGAGGTCATCCTGTTCGACAACGTGGGCGTGGGCCTGTCCAATGGACCCGTGCCGAGCACGGTCGCGCAGATGGCGCGCGACGCGATCGCGTTCCTCGATGCCTTGAACGTGACGCAGGCCGACCTGCTCGGCTTCTCGCTTGGCGGCTTCATCGCGCAGGAAATCGCGTTGATTCGCCCCGTGCTGGTCCGACGGCTCGTGCTCGCCGGCACGGGCCCGAAAGGGGCGCCCGGGATGCATGGCTGGCGGCAGGACATCACCGCTCATGCGCGCCGCCCGGAGCCGAGTGGGGAGGATCTGCTCTACATCTTCTTCGCCCATACCCAGACCAGCCAGGCCAGGGGCGTCGAGTTCCTCGGCCGCTTCATGCAGCGCGGCGTGGAGCGCGACCAGCCCAGCTCGCTGGCCGCCCGCGATGCGCAGTACGACGCGATCCTGGACTGGGGTATTCCCGACCACGGCCAGCTGCAGCGCCTGACCGCCATCCAGCAGCCCACGTTCGTCATCCAGGGGGATGATGACCTCATGATCCCGACCCGGCTCAGCCACCTCATGGCCGGGCTCATCCCCAACGCCAGGATCAAGATCTACCCGGACTCGGCACACGCCTTCCTGTTCCAGTACCCGGCGGAGGTCGCCGGGGACGTCAACGCCTTCCTGTCGGCGTGAGGGGGGGCCCAGTACGTTGGCCCAGGGAAATTCGCGTTACGCCCGTAACTCGTATGCTCTGGGGCGCACGAGCTCCCAGGAGCATCTCCATGTCAGGCAAGAAGGCATCGAAGCTGAACACGAACCTGGTCGCGGCCATCGAAGACACGGATGCCGAGGCGGTGGCGAAGCTGCTGGCCGCCGGCGCCGATCCCAACTCCCGCGACAGTGATGGCGCGCCGGTGCTGCTGCGGGTGGCCTCCGAGGAGGAGCTCGCGCTCGTGGAGCTGCTGCTCGGCGCGGGCGCGGAGGTCGATGCGGTCGACGCGCTCGGGATGTCGCCTCTGATGTATGCCGTCCTGTCCGGGAACATCGAGGTAGCGGAGCGGCTGATTGCCAGCGGCGCCGACGTCAACCATCAATGCGACGACGACCTGGGCAACACCGTGCTGACGCTGGCGCTGGACAAGAACGAGCTCCCGGGCGAGCCCTCCGCGGCCATGGTGGAGAAGCTCCTCCGCGCGGGGGCGAATCCGAACACCCCCAACGCGGTCGGCTGGCCTCCGCTCCATCGCGCGGCCAGCTTTCCGGACCTCTCCCTCATCGAGCTGCTGCTCGCGGCCGGAGCGGACGTCAAGGCGCCGAGGTCGAGTGGGTATCACGCCATCGACACCGCGCAGGCCCATGGCCAGCACGAGGTGGTCAAGCGCCTGCTCGCGGCCGGAAGTCCCTCGCTGGAGGAGACGGCGACCGCGCGGATGACGGAGGTCTGGACGCGCATCGAGGCGCGGTACGCGGAGCACTGCGCGCCGTACGCCGAGGCCTTGAGGAAGGCCCAGCGCGCGGCACCAGAGGAGCTCGCCGCCCTGGAGCAGGCCCTCGGAACCGGGCTGCCCCCGGACCTCCGTGCCTTCCTGCTGCGCTTCGGAGGTGGTGGAGCGCATCCGCCCGGGGGCGCAGGCGTCTTCGAATACTCCGGCATGAGCGTGGACCTCCTCCTGTCGCAGTGGAAGGGGCTGGCGGAACTCCGGAAGCAAGGCTCCTTCGAGACGGCCACGCCTCACGAGCTGCCCGAGTCGGACCGAACCCTGCGGTGGACCTGGTGGCACCCCGGCTGGGTTCCCTTCGCCCGCGACAGCGGGGGCAACTTGTACTGTGTGGACCTGGCGCCCGGCCCCGAGGGGACCCGCGGGCAGGTGTTCAAGTGGGAGAGCCACGACGGGCCCCTCCCTCCCATCCGGGAATCGCTCCAGGAGTTCTTCGAGTGGTACCTGGATCAACTCGAGGAGGGGAGGTTCACCTTCGACGGTGAAACCCTGTTCCGCGGCTGACCGTCACGTGAGCCCGCTTCGCATTGCAGGATGGGCACACCCCTCGTCACCAGGGCACACGCTACCGCCAGGCGTCCACGAGACTCCGTGGTGTGAATGCACTTCCAGTGGATCAAGCCGGGGTTAGAGTGCGTGCCCATGCCGTCTTTCGACTCGAACCTCTTCCCCCTCTGGCTCGTCCAGGTCCTGTGTGCGCTCTTCCTGGCCATCACCTTCCTCCAGTCCGGCCTCGACAAGGTCATCGACTGGAAGGGAAACCTGGGGTGGCTCACCGGACACTTCTCCAAGAGCCCGCTGCGCGGCGTGGTGCCGCTGCTGCTGGCCACCCTCACGGTGCTGGAGCTGGCCGCCGGCGCGCTGAGCGCGGCCGGGGTCGCGTTCCTGGTGCTCTCTGGCGCCACGCGGGTGGCCATGTGGGGCGCGGCCCTCTCGGGGCTCTCCTTCGTGGCCCTCTTCTTCGGCCAGCGCATGGCCAAGGACTACGCGGGCGCCGCGGGCCTGGTTCCCTACTTCCTCGTCTCCCTGGTGGGCCTGCTCACCCTGCGCGGCTGAAACACCCTGACATCTTCCTCACCCCAGGTGGGCCTTCAATTCGTCGGCGGCGGACTTGAGGATCTCCCGGGAGAGCTTGTCGTCGTTCACCGCGCGGGCCATGGACACGGCGCCGACCAGCGTGGAGAGCGCGGTGATGGCCTTCTTTCTTCTCGCGGGTTGGGTGTCAGCGGCGATCAGCCGGGTGAGCAGCTCCAGGTACGTGCCCACCTGCTGTGTATAGGCGGACCTCGCCCGGTCGTTGCTGCGGGCCACGTCTCCGGCGAGGGTCGTGACGGCACAACTGGTCGCCAGATGATCGCGGTGCGCCGCGCTGAGGTAGCCATCCACCAGCGCCGCCAGGGGGGACTGCGAGCTGTTCGTCAGGACGGCCGTCGCCCGCTTTCCTCCATCCTGTAGCGCGCGCTCGATCGCTTCGGCCACCAGCTCGTCGCGCGAGGCGAAGTGCCGGTAGAAGCCGCCGTGCGTCAGGCCGGCCTCCTTCATGAGCTCTGCCACGCCGATGCCGTCGATACCCGCTTCGCGGAACCGCGCGGCGGCGATCCGCACGATGTGCTCGTGACTCTCTGCCTTGTCTTCCCGTGAATGGCCCATCCGAAAAATACCTCCTGCTGCTGGCTTGACAAGGAGGATGACGGTCGTCATCCTGGTTCATGTGGATGACGGTCGTCATCCTGATTGTCTTGCCGCGATCGAGTCCACCATCGCCCGAAGTGACGAGGAGCACCCCATGCCCATGATTGATGTGTACGCCGTTGCGGGAACCTTCGGCAACAAACGCGAGCTGACCCAGGCGCTCAACGCGGCGCTGATGAAGTGGGAGAAGGTTCCCAGGATCCCGCTGTTCCTGGACAATACCGCCGCGTTCATCCACGACCTGCAACCCGACGCGCTCGCCACGGCCCGGGGAGACAGCAACTACGTCCGCGTCCAGATCCTGACCCCGGTCGGGACGCTCGACCGCGAGAAGAAGCTTGGCGTGGTCAAGGAGCTGACCGACATCATCGCCTCCGCGGCGGGGGATCCCAGCCTCGTGGAGCGCACCTGGGTCCTCATCGCCGAGGCACCGGACGGGGGGTGGGGCATCGATGGGCACGCCTACACCAATGCCGAGATCGCCGAGGCCGCTCGCCGCGAACTCTCGGGAAGGTAGCGTTCACAGGAGACGATGGGACGCGAGGCGATGGTGTCATCGCTTGCACCCATGCCAGCGTCCCGCCCTTGTTCAGGGGCTCCATCCTCGCCGCTGCCAAGGCGGCCGGCTCGCCACTCGCGGCTTCCACTCAGCAGTCGTTGCCCTCCAGTGGGATGCCCGCCAGGCGTCGTGCCCGGCGGGCGCGCTGGGGGATATCCGAGCCCCGGAGTCAGCTCAGTCGCCGTAGACCTGGGTTTCGTAGAACGATGCCGCACCACCGCTCGAGCCCGTCACCGTCACGCGCACGTAACGATACTTCGTGGTACTCGGCAGCGTGTCGTAACTCACGCCCGGGGTGGTATTTTTCGTCTTGTCCACCACGGTCGTGTATTTCGCGTCGTCGTTGCTGACCTCAATCTTGTATTTATAGGCGATCGTGGAGTTCTGATACCAGTGGGTCACGATCGAGCGCAGGGTCCTCTCCGAGCCGAGATCCACGCGCCACCACTGCGGGAAGGTGCTCGTCGAGGCGCTCCAACGGTCGGCGGTGCTGCCGTTGTTGCCTTTACCCGAAGTGTTCGAGCCGTCGGAGGAGCTGGTCGTGACCGCTCTGCCCTGCGAGAGCAGGGTATTGGTCGTCTGCGCACCGGCTTCGAGCTGGACGGCGTCATACATGATGCCATAGGCGGGCCAGACCGGGCGCTCGCCAGTGTATGTGCCCGAGCCTGATTTGCGGACGGTAATGGAGACCGTGTTCTGGCCGGCGTGGAGGAGACTGGCGTCGAACGTGATGGGATAGACCTGATACTCTCCCCGCAACACGGCATCCCGATACAACGCCGCATCATCAGACGTATAGACTCCGCGATAGGTGTCCGGCGAGATATCGGTTCCGTTCACATACACATGGAATGCACCAAGGCCGGATGCGCCCGCGAGCGCCACCGTCAAAGTGCATGGGTTGGGCGGAACCGCTGGCAGGTTGAAGTTGATGTTCCACTTGTTCGAATGGTAGAGACCATCCGGTCCGGCGACGACTGGCTGCGCATAATACCAGTCGTCGTTCGTGCTGCTGCCCACGGTGTAGGTGAGCTCGTCGCTACCCATTTCATCGTAATACCGGAACCACAGGCCAAACTGCCGGGGCAGATTGCCGAAGCGGAACTCACCGGCGGAACGATTGGGTGTCCCCACGCGGAACAGCCGCTGCTGTTGCTGCGGCGGATTCCACGTCAACGTGCCCAGATCGGTCGTCGTGTTGGCGGTCACGGTCACGTTACCGAGTTGATAATCTCCCAGCACGCCGGGCACGTAGGCGTAGAGGGTGTAGGTGTGCGGGCGCAGCTTCGGCACGGTGAAATGGCCATTGGCATCCGCCTGGGTGGAGTAGATGTAGTTCATCGCGCCCTGGAAGATCCAATCCATGCCCGGATCCGCCACGACGATCTGGGCGTTCGCGGTGGACTGTCCCGGGATCTTCAGCGTCCCCGTGATCGTGCCGCGATTGCGGGGATATACGCTCTCGCTGACCGCCAGCCAGGAGTAGGGCCAGGCGGCCACTTCCTGCGCGCCTTTCGTCTGCGCATCCTGCAGCAGCGCCGTGTGGCTGGTGCCGGTGTTCGCGTAGACCAGATACGGGCCATAGATCTTCTGCCAGACCTTGCCTGTCGGGAGGGTCTGGTCGGGGCCCTCGCCGCTCCCGTGGTTTTCGTTCGTGTTGATGTTCATCCCCATGCCTTGCACCGCCCCGCGCAGCTTCGTCGGGCCACCATTCAGGTATTCCTGGCTGCCGTTGAGGATCCAGATTCCATACTGGTCATTCGCGATGCCAAACGTGTTCAGCGACGAAGTCTCCGGGCCGGAGTAGACCGCCCAGTCATACTTGGTCCAGGTCGGCTTGAGATTGTAGTTCAGGCCGATCATCCCTTGCGGATTGGGCGTGTAGTCAGATTCGGGCTGCTGCCCGTTGTGAACTTCGTGATCGTGGCGTTGGCCTTGGTGACCGTGGCCGAGACGAGGCCGTTGGACAGGACGACATAGGTGCCGTAGTCCGTCAGCGTGACGTTCTGTGCCTCCGCAATGGAGGCCAGGCCAACCATTGCAACTAACGCCGCTACCAGGAGGCGAGCTGTCGGGATGCTTTACATATGCACCTCCTCGTGAGGATGAGACGGAGAGGGTCTTGTGGCTCAGGCTTTGTACCCGCTTGGGGGAGAGCGGGAGTCGAAGTCACGAAGACCGCAATTGGGTCTCCCCTGGCCGGTGGGATGGACCGGGACCACATGTGCCGTGTCAGTTTACGTGAAACGCAAGGTCCGTACTAGCTGGGAAGGTAATATTTCCATTTATTTCTGCTCTATCTGGATGTGGAGAATCTCCCCAAGCGAGTTCTGGTGTGGTGAAATGCTCCTCAGGGCGAGACAGGAGATGCAATGACCCAGCACGACTCATGGTTGCAGCTGTCCAGACGGGCACTGCTCGGACGACCCGATGCCTCCGGCGCCAGCCGCCGGGCGATCGAGGATCTCATCATCGCGTACGCCTGGCTCATCGATACGGGAGACTTCGCCGGAGTGGGTGCCCTGCTCGGTGCCGGTATCGTCACCGGCGGCGGCCCACCGATGACCGGCGCCGCGGCCATCGAGCAGTTCTACCGTGACACTCTCATCCTCTACGAGGATGGTACTCCCAAGACCCGCCACATCGTCAGCAACATCCTCGTCGATGTCGACGACGAGGCGGGGACCGCCATCGCCCGCTCCTCCTTCACCGCTCTGCAGGCCGTGTCCGGTCTGAGCCTGCAGCCGATCGCCGCCGGCCGCTACGACGACCGCTTCGAGCGCCGTGACGGGAAGTGGTGCTTCGTGGAGCGGCGTATGCACACCGAGCTCGTCGGCGACCTCACCCACCATCTGCAACCAGCGGTCCTGCGGCGCATATCCTGGCCGGGTTAGCCCGTTCGCGCGGAGCGTCCCTCCACGGGTGGGATACCTTCCGCGCGAGTCAACGCCGCCAGGACTCTGGCGGTATGCCGATGCATGGCGGCACTTCACCCGCGCCGGCGAACCGGTGACATGCGAGTCACCGATATGCAACCGATGCACTGTGTTCAGGCATGGGTATCAAGATGCAATGGCCTCCTCGCCACGACGAGCCATGTCACTCCGCCGAGCAGGACCTTCCCTCCTGTCCGATGGGGCTGGCATTCGCGGGCAACCTCCTCCTCCCACGCCCGTTGTGTCTCCGGCGGCAGCTCCTCCACGATCTTCGCCACGGGGCCCCCCAGCTCGCGAATCCATCGCACGACTCCTGTTCCATCCTCGGCTTCCATCACGGGCACATGCATGGACTCGACGTGCTCCATGACGAACCCGGTGCGCGTCAACAACGGGCGCAGCAACTCGGGGTCGGAGAAGCGGAACACGCTCGGGGCCTCGGGCTCGACAGGGGGAAGCGGACGGAAGCGGGCCAGGCTCCTGCGCGGCAGCGATGCGTACTCGACCTGCCCGGGCCCCGCCCAACATGCGCACACCAGGGGAGCGGATGGACGGAGCGCCCGCCAGAGCCGCTCGAGTGCCCGCTCGGGCCGGGGCATGTACATCAACGCCCAGCGCACGGTCGCCGCATCGAAAGACTGCTCCGGCACCTCGAGCATTTCCGCATCTGCGGTACGAAACTCGATGTTCGAGAGGGCCTGGGCACGTGCCTTCTCCCGTGCGACCTCCAGCATGCCGTCGGACAGGTCCGTTCCCAGCACGAAGCCGGAGGGGCCCACCCGGTGCGCGGCGCGCAGGGAAGGCTCGCCCATCCCCGAAGCCACATCGAGCACCCTCATGCCCGGCCGAAGGCAGGCCAGATCGAGCATCCGTTCGCTGACGGACGCCGTGAGGCGGGACTCCATCTCATCGTATCGGCGGACGGTGGCGAGGTGCTCGGCCCACCAAGTCTGCTGTGGTGGTCTCTGGGTTGTCATGTCTTTTTCACCGGTCTGGGAAACTCATCGGGCAGGAGTGTGCGCAGCAACTCGTCGTCGGGGCCGAGTGGACGCCAGCCTGGCGGCGGTGGTGAGGCGAGGAGTGCATCGCTGGCCTGGTCGACGCACTCCTTATGGGTTTCTGGGGTGTAGGCAAACCACGAGCCGAGTGCCTTGGCGACCTTGAAACGGTTGGCGTCGTCCATCACTGCTGGCCAACCGCCGGGGACGCTTTGAGACCACAGGCGCACGAATACATCACGCACAAAGCGCGTGACCTGCTTGCGCTGCTCCGCCTCGGCGAGCAGCCCGCGCAACACCTGCACCCCGGCGATGTCGTCCTCGCCAAGCTCCTTGGCCAGAGCCACCAGAGAAGCGGTGGGGCGCGCATCCGCGAAGGCAGTGAGCGAATCGTAACCACGCTCGCGGACTCGCTCGTACAGGCGGACCGCCCAGTTGCCAGTCCAGGACCGCTCCTCGCTCATTATTCTCTCCAAGGAATGAAGTTCAGACTTCCTCGTCAGGTAGGAGCGTTCGTAGCAACTCGTCGTCAGGCCCGAGCGGGCGCCATCCGGGCGGTGGTGGCGTGGCTCGGAGCGCCGCCTTGGCCTGCTCGACGCGCTTCTGATGAGTCTCTGGCGTGTATGTGCCCCAACGGGAGACTGCCACGGCAACCTTGAAGCGGTTTGCATCATCCATCACGGTCGGCCAGCCGTTTGGGAGTGCTTCGGCCAGCTCGCGCACGAGTTGGCTGCGCACCAAACGAGAGAGCCGACGACTCCGCTCCGCCTCGGCGACCAGCCCACTGAACACCTGCACTGCGGCAATGTCATCCTTGCCAAGCTCCTCGGCCAGCTCCAGCAGCGAGGCGGTAGGATACGCCTCGGTGAAGGCGGTGAGCGAATCATAACCTCGCTCGCGGACCCGCTCATATAAACGCACCTTCCAGTTACCTTCCCAGGAACGGTCCTTGCTCATCTTCCACCCCAACGCGTGAAATTCATCGGGAGCTTGTACTCTTCATATACCTCGCGACGATGCCCAGGACTTCGTTTCGCGTCAATGTTCGCCCAGCTTCGATCTCGGCGTCGCATGGCTTTTCCCCTGGCCGAGGAACTCCGGGAATGGTTCTATCGCTTTGAACTGACGGGCCCCATCATGCCATACCGCCACGGAGGTCAGGTGAGATGACGAAGTTCTACCGGCTCCGAGCGCCAAGACAATCACGGTACACAGGTCACCTCAGCGCCACTCACAAGTGGGCCCTTCCCGGGCTGAGCTGCCCTGAATGCAAAGCCACCTGGGCCGGGGGCTTCACCGCGTACCCGGGCGTGGACATGTCCGCCATCCCCGAGCGCGGCGAGTACGAGACGCCCAGGCCGGAGCCATTCGACGAGTTCACGCGGCTACGTGAGCGGGTGCGGCCCCTCGTGCCTCCCGAGAGCCCGTTGCTGCCTGGAACGAGATTCGGCCCACTGGTGGGCACGGCCACCGGCACCTTCAGCCCGCTATTTTTCCACTACGTCGAGATGCCATTGGTGCATCCCGAGGCACTGGAGCGGCTGCGGGCCGCAGGAGTGCGGGGCTTGCGAGGATTCCGAACGGAGCTGAGCTTCCGGCAGAAGAACCCCCCCGAGTTGCTGGAGTTGGAGATTCCTCCCCATGGCCGTCTGCACCCGGACTGCACGCCGGAGCGGCCCCCCAAGTGCCCCAAGTGCGGCTGGGACGATTTCGCCTTCCCGGAGGACCCCATCCTGGATGCAGCGTCGCTTCCGGCTCACATTGATCTGTTCCGGCTGAGCGACTTCGAGACCATCTTCATCGCCACCGAGCGCTTCGTGGACACGGTGAGGCGCCTGAATCTGACGGTGAGGCGCCTGAATCTGGAGGAGATCGACTTCCGCGAACTGCCCACGCGCTGAGGTAGACTGTCCGGGCGCCACATGGCTCATCGCAAACGGGCCGACGAAAACACCGCCCGTGTCCGCAGGTTGGGGGGCGACTGGTAGGGAGCAAAGTGCTGGTACGAGTTCTTTAACACCTTCCAGGGTGGAAGAGGGACCGAACTTTATCCCTCATAACGTGCCCTTCGTCCTCCTGTGCTCGATAAGTTCATCCAAGAGTTCTTCAAGTGCGTTGAGCGACATTATCAACTCCATACCAGCGAATTCATCTCCCTTGTCATTCGTCACCAAGATCCACTCTTCTTGGGATGCTTGGGCGGCGATAAGCCAGTCGACGGTCGCGCTGTAGCGCTTACCTCTCTTCTTGAGTTCCTCCGAATCCGTCAGCCCGAGACTCTTAACGTAGCGCAATCGCTTCGCCTCACGCCAAGCATCAATGTCGGGAAATTTCCCGGCGATCCGTTCGGCGGAGCGCTCGGAATGACGCTTCTCGAAAGCGACAACGTGAAGTCCCTTGTCCTGAAGGCCTTGATCAACCACGGAAGCATCATAGCGCATGCCCCTCTTAGAGAGTTTTTGCCGGATGTCGAGAAGCATCTCCATGTGAACGATGGCCGGTACGCATAAACGAAGGTTGAGCCCTCTCGGACCTGCATTGAGTTGATTGACGCGATTGCAGAGTTCAGTCAGGCGCCTTCCTGCCCCAAACATTGCGTTTGTGTCGAGAGCAAGGGAGACTTCGCCTGCACGGATACGCGCTTCAGGACTGTTCATCGCCGTCATCACCCGGTTCTTCATCGAGTATCATCGCGAACTGCTCATCCGAGAGCATCTCGACGCGATTTTCACGCTCAAGAAACATAACCCCCCCACCATTGGGTAGGCCCAACACCTGACGGATGCGCTCGGGCACGCGGACGATTCCATCCGTCGAGAGGTAACAATTGGCCGCGTTCATGCCAGGAGGAGTAACCTCTTGTGGAAAGCCAACGGCGAGTCGCGCCTGCTCGACCTTTCGCTTGGTCACTACTGGTCCCTTGGGAGTGCGCTCCATCTGGTAGAAAAAGGGACCCGACTCGAACGCGGGTGAGTGGCTTGTCAGGAAAATCTGGCTGGGTCCACCAAGAACTCCCACGAGCTTCTGTTTGAACACATCCCGGAGTCGTTCCTGAAGCGAGTAGCGGAGATTGAGTTCTGGCTCTTCAATGGAAACGATGGTCGCATTGGTCATCAGCAATAGGCCAACCAATGAGACACACTGTTGTACGCCAGAGCCTAGCAGGTGCAAGGGCATGCGTGCAAAAGATGTCTGATAGGATAGGTTTGCCTTGTTTTTATGTCTGTCGTAAATGGCAATAAACATGCCGTCGCCAAGAATGTCGGAAAAGGCACTCATGGCGTCCAGGAATTTTTCCCATCTCCGAGCCTGCTCAAGCTCTGGAGATTCCTTTGCATCATAGAGCTTGAGGGCAAGCTCTGAACTTGGGAGCCGCTCCACATCAATCAAGGCGAAGCGTTCAATCTGCTGCTTTTGAAACAAAGGATTCCAGGTTAGAAACGACAAGAACTGACGGAGGAAATCCCTGGTGGGGATGGCCGGGTGTGCGCCTTGTTGTTTGACTCGGAGCTTGAAAGACACGACATCGAAATAATCGTCGAGCACGAAGCTTTTCAAACTGAATAATACGTTGCCGACTTCTCTACGAAGCTCTATTTCGATACTTGCTTGATGAGTATCTGCCTCCGTCTCAAGACCTGCCCTGAGTAGTTCGTCCTCGTCGGTCTCAATCACCGTTTTCAAGGTGATAGGCTTGGGGCTCTCAAGGTTGAAAATCTCCGTTGGTTCAAAGCCCATTTCTTTAAGCCGGGTGCTCACATCTACGGACAGTTCTCCGACGGGTAGCCAATCGCCAAGCCGTGTACCTACCAGCGCGAAAAAGACCTGAATGGCCTGAAGCAGATTGGACTTGCCCACGTTGTTAGGCCCGTGGATGACGTTGATGGGACCCAGTTCCTCCAGTTTCACGGGCTGCGTCAGATTCTTGAATCCCTGAACTTCAAAGGTGCGGAGTCTCATCTTGATGACCGCGAGGGCAAGGGGTTTACGACCGTCCCGCCTGCTTACTCCATGCACCCACCTTTCGGCCACCGTGCTCGTAGGGGGGCGGTGTCGTAGTGTTCGCCTCCCATGTCTCAGCCCTGCCCTCTCGTTGAGCTGAGCGAAGAGCTCTGCTCCACCCGTGCTGACCTGCTCCTCTACACCTTCCTGGGCAATACGAGGATGGCTAGGAGGCCACGCTCATAGGCGGGGAACTGGCCATGCGTACGCCTCATTGGCGCCGCCCTCCAGGAACTGATCCTGCCTCGTTTGAGTGGCTCCACCGCATTTCATGTGGTTCCGCAGCCGCTGATAGGACGGCCACCCTCGTGAAGCCAGTCGAACGAGCGCATGGGAATCCCACAACCTGTGGGAGAGCCACTCAAACGGAGCAGGCGCATGCGCGAGCATAGCCCTAATGCTGCGGCTGGGCGCAGGTGAAGAGGTCGCGCATCACCTTCTTGGCCTCGGCGATGAGCGCGGGGCCCTTCACCTCGGCGCCGAGCTTCACCAGCAGCTTCATGTCCGGAGTGAGCCGGTAGTAGCCCTTGGATTTCTGCACCAGCGCGAGCAGCTTCGCTCCATCCAGCAGCGCGTCTCCGCCCAGAATCACCGACAGTCGGCCCGGTCCACCTTCCAACCCACGCAAGCGCAGCTCGCGCATGTCGATCTTCACCAGTGCCTGCTCGCAGAGATTGTCCACCTCGTCCGGCGCCTCGCCGAAGCGGTCCACCAGCTCCGAGCGCAGGTCCTGTACCTCGTCTGGCGTGCCCGCCTGGCTGAAGCGCTTGTAGAACACCAGCCGCTGGTGCACGTCCGCCACGTAGTCGTCCGGAATGAGCGCCGCCATGGGCAGCGTCACCTCGGGCTCGATGCTCACCTGGGGTGGCTCGCCCCGCACCTCGGACACCGCCTCCTCGAGCAACTGCGCATACATGTCGAAGCCGATGGCCGAGATGGAGCCCGACTGCTCGGCACCCAGCAGGTTGCCCGCACCGCGGATCTCCAGGTCATGGCTGGCGATGGAGAAGCCCGCCCCCAGCTCGGTGAAGCGTTGCAGCACCTCCAGCCGCCGCTGCGCGTCCTTCGTCACCGTCTTGCGCGCCGGCACCAGCAGGTACGCATAGGCACGCTCGCGCGAGCGCCCCACGCGTCCGCGCAACTGGTAGAGCTGCGCCAGCCCGAACGTGTCCGCCCGGTCGACGATCATCGTGTTGGCGCTCGAGATGTCGATGCCGCTCTCGATGATGCTCGTGCACAACAGCACCTGGTACTTCTTCTCGGTGAAGTCGAGCATCACCTTCTCGAGCTGCCCCTCGCCCATCTGCCCGTGCGCCACGCCGATGCTCACCTGCGGCACCAGCTCGCGCAGCCGCGTCTCGGTGGCGGGCAGTGACTCCACGCGGTTGTGCACGAAGAAGACCTGGCCGCCACGGGCGATCTCCCGCTCGATGGCCTCCTTGATGGTGGCCGGGTCGTACTTCATCACGAAGGTGCGGATGGCGCGCCGGTCCTGCGGCGGCGTGGCGATGATGCTCATCTCCCGCACGCCCGACATCGCCATGTGCAGCGTGCGCGGAATGGGCGTGGCCGACAGCGTCAGCACGTCCACCTGCGAGCGCAGCCGCTTGATCTGCTCCTTGTGTTTCACCCCGAAGCGCTGCTCCTCGTCCACCACCAAGAGCCCCAGGTCCTTGAACGCCACGTCCCCGCCCAGGAGCTTGTGCGTGCCGATGAGGACGTCCACCTTGCCCTCCTTGGCGCGCTTGAGCAGCTCTCGCACCTCGGCGGGCTTCTTCAGGCCGGAGATGACCTCCACCGTGACGGGGTAGTCCTTGAAGCGCTTCTTGAACGACAGGTAGTGCTGCTGCGCCAGCACCGTGGTGGGCACCAGCACCGCCACCTGCTTGCGATCCAACGTGGCCTTGAAGGCGGCGCGCATGGCCACCTCCGTCTTGCCATAGCCCACGTCACCGCAGACCAGCCGGTCCATCGGCTCGCTCTTCTGCATGTCCGCGAGCACGTCCTCGATGGCCTTGGCCTGGTCGGGTGTCTCCTCGAACTCGAAGTCCGCCTCGAACTGGGCGAAGTAACGGTCCGGCGGCGTGAAGGCGTGGCCCGGGTGCGCTCGGCGCGCCGCCGCGATGTTGAGCAGCTCCGCCGCCATCTTGAGCAGCTGCTCCTTGACCTTCTTCTTCGTCTTCTCCCAGGACGTGGTGCCCAGCTTGTCCAGCGTCACCTGGGCGGGGTCGCCTCCGGTGAACTTCTGGATGAGCCGCATGCGCCCCACGGGCAGGTAGATCTTGTCCTTGCCCGCGTACTCGAGCACGAGGAAGTCCCCGGGCACGTTGTTCACCTGCATCTTCGTCAGGCCCTGGTAGCGCCCGATGCCGAAGTCGGTGTGGACGATGAGGTCGCCTTCCTTGAGATCCTTGAAGCCCGCGGCGAAGGCATCCAGGCTCTTGGAGCGCCGCGCACGGCGGCGCGAGCGGGCTCCAAAAATCTCTTCGTCCGACAGCAGCGCGAAGCCCCCGGCTCCCGGGTCCACGAAGCCGTGGCTCACCTCGAGCGTGAAGAGATGGGCGGAGATGGCGGGATCGTAGAGCCGGGCGGCGTCCGCGAGCGGCTCGGTGTGCACGCGCACCATGACGTTGCGGTCGAGCAGCAGGCGCTTGAGCCGGTCCGCCTGGCTCAGAGTGCCGCACGCCACGGCGCAGGGGATGTGGTTGTCTCTCCAGCGCTGGAGCCGTTCGATGAGCGGGGTGAGCGCGCCCTCCTCTCCGTGGTGCGCCAGGATGGCCTCGCGCACGTCCTGCGTCGTGCCGTAGGGGAAGAGCACGGGGGGCTCGCCCTGGGAGAGCGACAGGCCTCCGCCCTCCATTACCCGGAAGGCGCGCAGCCGCTGCTCGGCCTGCTCCCGGGTGAGGAAGTGCTCCTCGGGGGGCAGGGTGAGCTCCTGGCGCTCGTTGGCGGACTGGGACGCGCGCGCGAGGTCGGCCCACAGGTCCTCGGCGGCGCGCTCGAGGCTCAGCGGATCATCCAGGTAGAAGAGCGGTTCGGCGCTCCACTGCGCCAGGTAGTCGAAGACGGTGCCGAGTCCTCCCGGGAAGAAGCCGGGCAGGAGCCCCTCGAGCCCGAAGCCGGGCAGTCCCTCGTGGAGGGCGTCGAGCTGCTCGCGCAGCTTCGTGGTGGGCAGGTTGATGCGATCGGCCACGGCGCGCGCGGCCGCCTCGGCGTGTCCGCGCGTCTGCTCGGAGAAGATGACCTCGCGCGCGGGCAGGAGGATGATCTCCTTGAGCGAGTCCACGGTGCGCTGGGTCTCCGGATCGAAGACGCGGATGGACTCGATGGTGTCGCCGAAGAACTCGATGCGGATGGGCTTGTCGTGGAGCGGGCCGAAGATATCGACGAGGCCGCCGCGCACGGAGAACGTGCCCAGGTCCTCGACGAGGGGGCTGGACTGGTAGCCCATGTTGGCGAGCTTGCGCGCCAGCTCGTCGCGATCGAAGTCCTGACCCACGGACAGCCGCTCGGACAGCTCCTTCATCACCTTGGGGGGCAGCACCTTGCGCAAGAGCCCGCGCAGGGACAGCACGAGCGCGGGAAAGCGCGTGCCCTGGTTCAGGTGGAAGAGCGCGCCGAGCCGGTCCGCGACGACGTCCGCGTCCGGGGACAGCTCGTCGTAGGGGAGGATCTCGTCCGCGGGGAGCCGCAGGACGCGGGGCTCGCGGGGCGTGCCCGGGCCTCCCAGGAAGAAGGCGAGATCGTGGGCGAGGGCGTCCGCGGCCTCCTCGTCGGGAGCGATGCACACCAGGGGCGCCTTGAGGGTACGTAGCAGCCGGGCGAGCGCATGGCCGCGAGCCGCCCCCTGCAGTCCCTGGGTACGGACGCGCTGGCCGGGGCGCAGCAGCTCCACGACGCGCGCCACGGGGTCACCGGCCACTGGAGGCGCTCGGAGGCCCTCCGCATCAAGCTTCTGGGTAAAAGGAGTGTCCATCCGGAGGTGCGAGCAAGCGCCTTCCGGTAATTAGGAGCCGAACTCCGGGGGGTCAACGGAAGAGCGCGGGAAGCGATGGGTGGAGGTCACCCAGAGTCCCAGGCGTCCGACCACCTACGCGTGCACCACGTGGAAGTCCTCGTCGTCGTCATCCCCTCCGCTCCCCCCGTCCTTTTCACCGTTCCCACCGCCCTTGGACAGCGAGGTGCCCGTGGGCTGGGCGTCCGCCGGGCCCGGGCGAGCGGCCGAGCGGTCGGACAACCGCGAGGCGAAGGTCAGGGCGAGCAGGGAGACGAGGGCAAAGGTCAGCGTGCGCATGGGTGTGCCTCCTGGCCGGCGAGGACGCCGGGGTCCACGGAGATATTCAGCCCCGGGCGGATCAGCTCTTCTGGAACCCGCGGACGTACGCCACGAGGGCGTCGATCTGTTGAGGGGTGAGCTTGTCCTTGTAGCCCTTCATCTTCTTGTTGTCGTGAGAGCCCTCGGCGATGACCTCGCGGATCTGCGCGTCCGTCCTGGATTTCTGCCAGGAGGGCAGGGACAGGTCCTGAATGGCCTCCTTCTTGCCCATCTGGGTCTGCGCCTTGCCGTCCGGGCCATGGCAGGACTTGCACTTGGCCGTCCACGTCTCGGCGACGGTGTCCTCCTGGGCCTGGGCGGCGGTGGCCGCGAGGGAGAGCATCAACAGGGCGAACCGGAACTTCATGTGGGACCTCCAGTCGGGCGTCAGCCCGGCGCGATGTGTTGATGTCAACTCATCGGGCCGGAGATGGCCAGGGAGAAACCCACCCTCTTCCTGGGTTTCCCCGGTGGCCGTGGAGGCGGCGTGCCGGTGGGGCGGAGGCTTCCCCGTTCCCCCGGCGCGGACGTTCATGGAGGGTCAAAACGACAGCGTCCGGCCGGGGGGAACGAGCCACACCTTCTCCAGGAGGTTCACCGCGCCCTGGTCTGGGGCGTCATGCCGCACGGTGACGGCCTGGAAGCCGAGCAGCACGGCGAAGGCCGCCAGCCCTGCGAGCAGGGGAGCACGTCCGGGCCGCTCCCCGATCGAGGCCAGACGAACGAAGACCCAGAGTGCCACGCCGAGCAGCACGAGTCCCAGGGCGAGGCCCGCCACCGGGTTGGGCAGGCCGAGCAGGTTCAGCACGTTCGGGGGCACGTAGCCCGCCCGGAGCAGCGGCATGGCCAGTCCGAGCACCGCGTTGGAGACGTCGTCCGGGACGTAGTTGACGAAGGTGGCCAGTCCCGTGAACACGATGGAGGCGGTGCACAGCGCGGCGGCGACGCCCGCCCAGGCCTTCCGTTGCGCACTCCGCGCGCGCTCCAGCAGCAGGCCCACGGGCAGCAGGAGGAAGGGCACGAGTCCCGTCAGGTGACGGGGGCCCGTCGTCCAGCCCCAGGAGTCATACGAGAAGGAGGACGTGAAGTAGGTGTACCCGAGCAGCAGTGCCACCGTGAGCCACAGGTGCGCCCGCATCTCGGGGCGGGTGCGCGCCTCGCGTCCGAGCACGCCCAGTCCGGGCAGCGCGAGCAGCAGGAAGGGCGACAGGGTGAACAAGCCCCGGAGCGGGGAGAAGAAGGAGAGGGCGAAGGCGCGCGGATCCGGGTAGCGGATGCCGAGGAAGCCCCCCAGGTGCCAGGGTTGGTAGGCCGCGTCGTTGAGGTGTTTGTACCCCGTCTCGAGCGGATGTCCGAAGGCCGCCTGGTGGTAGAGCATCAACCCCACCACGAACGGCAGGGCCCCGAGCACGGTGAGTCCGGCGCCCTGGAGCAACCGGCGCGCGCGCGCCCGTGGGGGCTCCTCGCGCCAGAGCACGCTCAGCGCGGCGTACAGCACCAGGCCCAGCACGCCCAGGCCTCCGGTGTACTCGGCGGCCAGCGTGGCGCCCGCGCAGGCTCCCGCCACGAGGTAGCCCCACGGCTTCCACTCGTCGCGCGCCACCCGCCATAGCGCGTAGAAGCCGCCGAAGAGCAGCACCGCGGTCGTCTGATGGCTCATGAAGAGCAGCGAGTAGCTGAACGCCAGCGAGCCCAGTCCGTAGGTGACCGTCACCGCGTCGGCCACGCCGGCGGACACGTAGGCCCCGAGGAAGCGGCGCACGAGCCCCAGCAGGAGCAGCGTGGGCAGCACCGTGAGCAGCAGCCGGCTGAAGAAGACGAGGGGCACCTCGCCCACGGCGCGGAGCGTGCCTCCACCCGCCGCGCGCAGCACGCCGTAGACCGGCACCGCGGCGAAGGACAGCAGTGGCGCCTTGGACGGGTAGTACTTCCCGTCCTTCACCGACAGGTCGCCCACGTAGCCGAAGTCACGCAGCGCCCGGTTGATGTCGAGCGTGCCGTACTCCACCAGGGCGCGTGTCTGCCACAACCGGCACAGCTCGTTGGGCGAGCGCAGGCCGGGGTGGTACGGGAAGAGCAGTACGTACAGCGCCACCAGCGCCGCCAGGACCGCTCGGGACGGGACGCTCACAGCGCGTCGCTGCCGCGTTCCCCCGTGCGGATGCGCACGGCCTCGTCCACGGGGATGACGAAGATCTTCCCGTCGCCGATCTTCCCTTCCGTGCCGGAGCGCGCCGCGCGCACGATGGCGTCCACCACGCGCTCGGCCAGGTCGTCGTCCACCACCACTTCCACCTTCACCTTGGGCAGGAAGTCCACCACGTACTCGGCGCCCTTGTAGAGCTCCGTGTGGCCCTTCTGCCGGCCGAACCCCTTCACTTCCACCGCGGTGAGGCCGTGCACTCCCACCTCGTGCAGCGCGTCCTTCACGTCGTCGAGCTTGAACGGCTTGATGATGGCTTCGATCTTCTTCATTGCGCACCTCCCGTGGCCCGCGCCACGGCGAAGAGGCTCATTCCCACGGGCAGCTTCACCCGGCTCTCTGCCTTGGCGAACAGCGGGGCGAACCGATCATAGACCTTGAGCTGCAACTTGGGCACCGAACGACGACGCATTACCCGGCTGTTCATGAACCAGCCGGGAACACCCACCAGGTTCATCCACTCCAACGTCTCCACCTCGAAGCCGTTGCCCTCCAGCACCTGGATCAGCCCCTCCTTCGTGTACCGGCGGTGGTGGCCCACCGCCTCGTCGATGGTGCCGAAGAGTTGCGGCAGCGCCGGCACGAGCACCAGCACGCGGCCTCCCGGCGGGAGGATCTGCCGGAAGCGGCGCACCGCCGAGGCGTCGTCGGGGATGTGCTCCAGCACGTTGGACAGCACGATGGTGTCCAGCCGCTCGGCCTTCAACGCCTCCCAGTCGGCCAGCGCCACGTCCGACAGGTAGGGCCGGACATGGGGGCGGCCCCGGAACTTGTTCTTCAGCCGGTCCACGTAGAAGCGGTCCACCTCGAGCGCGATGAGCAGCTCCAGCCCCGGCTCCAGCTTCTCGGTGATGGTGCCGATGCCCGAGCCGATCTCCAGCACTCGCCGGCCCAGGTGCTCGCGGAAGCGCTGGCCGAGCCACGCGTTGTAGTTGCTGGCGCCGTCCATGCGCTCGAGCGTGGTGTAGCCCTCGTGCTGGTTGTCCGCGTCGTCGCGCACCGTGGCGTAGCGCACGAGCGTGCGCAGCCGCGACCACTGGGACGCCAGGGGCTGGTGCGGCGGCGTGTCCAACCCCACCGGCACCTCCGCCAGCCGGTAGAGCTGCGCCGCCAGCTTCACCACGATCTCCGCGTCCACCGCGTCGTCGTCGCTGGTGAGCGCCACGGACTTGAGCGCCTCGGTGCGGAAGGCGCGCTGGCCACAGAGGGGATCCGCGAGCGGCACGTCGGTGACGAAGCGGGTGACCTGGCCCAGCGCCCGGTCCGCCAGCACGCTCGCGCCCATCCTCGTGCCCGCGCGGTTGCCGAACACCGCGTCCGCCCGATCCTCCTGGATGGGACGGCACAGCGTCTCGCAGGACTCCAGCGAGTAGGCCCCATCCGCGTCCTGGAGCACCGTGATGCCGCCCTTGACCCGGTCCAGCGCCGTCCGGATGGCCACTCCCTTGCCGGCCACGCCCGGGATGACCTGCACGTTGGGGGCGTGCGGCGCGTCCAGGGGGCCGTCTCCCACGAGGATGACCTCGGTCTCGTTCCGTTGGGCGAGCGCCCGCGCGAAGCGCGACGCGGCCGGAGCGGACTGGGGGGTATAGGGGATGACGATCGATACGGAGAGGCTCACGGCTCCGTGCCTATCACACCCCCGGCTTCCGCGTGGGGCGGGACGCACTCTTCGGAAAAGCGACATCCGAGGCCGCCTGGTTTCACGGCGGCTCCTGTCCCATGAGGGGGGACGGTAGGTCGCGGCCTTCTCAAGGGCTGGGAGCCACCACGCCCTTGTCCTGGCGGAAGGGCTGGGCCTTGCCGTACGTCAGCGAGCGCCACAGCCACTCGGCCGGACCGAAGCGGAAGCGGGCGAGCCACGCATGGCTGAAGGCCACCTGCACCGCGAAGACGGTCAGGGTGAGTGCGATGCTCGCCGCGGGGCCCACCCGGCCCATGAGTCCCAGGCCGAAGCCGTAGTACATCAGGAGGCCGAGCACGCTCTGGCCGAGGTAGTTCGTCAGGGCCATACGGCCCACGGGGGCGAGCACCCGCAGCCGTCGCCGCCACCCCTCGCGCTGGAAGAGGAGCACCAGGCCCGAGGCATAGAAGGCGGCGAGTCCCAGCTCGCCGAGCTGGCGCACCGGGCGCAGGTAGTACTGGGACAGCCCCTGCGAATCCAGCAGCTTCTGGCGGAGCAGGTACTGCGCCCCGAGCGTGGCGATCGTGCCGAGCGCTCCCACGACGAGGCTCCAGCGCAACAGCGAGCGGAAGAACGGCAGGTGCCGGGACACCTCGTGGAAGAGGCGACGCCGCCCGGCGAGGAAGCCCAGCAGGAACCGGCCGAAGAGGGCACACAGCATGGGCGGCAGCCTCCCGACGAACTCGCCGAAGAAGAACCGGGCATGGGCGCGCACCACGTCCGGGTAGGAGCCGTGCAGGAAGGTGTCCATCCGCTCGGCCCGGGTCGCGGCTGCCTGTTCCTTCAGCACCCGGGCCGCCTCCGTCCCCGCCGCGGGTTCCGGCCCGGACAGCCACTGCATGCCGGCGGCCACGCCCATGGGGAGTACGAGGATGAGCAGGGTGGCCCAGACGAGCAGCTCCTTGTCCGAGCGTCCTCGGAACAGCAGCAGCAGCAGGCCCACGGGCGCGTAGGTGGTGAGGATGTCGCCGTACCAGACCCCCAGCAGGTGCACGGCGCCGATGAGGAACAGCACACACAGCCGCCGCGTGTAGAGCGGGACGATGGAGGCTCCGCGCGCCTCGGCCCGGAGCAACTGCACGGAGAAGCCCAGTCCGAACAGGAACGAGAACAGGGTCATGAACCGGCCGTTGACCAGGGCCGCGACGCCGTGGATGGCGAGCGCGTCCCACCAGGGCCCCGTGTCCTGGGCGGCCTGGAGCTGTTCTCGCGACACGAAGGCGCGGCCGCTGAACCACCCGAAGACGTTGGACACGAAGACGCCACCCAGCGCGAAGCCGCGCAGCACGTCCAGCAGGACGAGCCGCTCGTTGGTGTCGATGGGCCGGGCCTCGTCCGCGAGGGCGGGGGAGGGGGGTGGGTTCATGACCCCCTGGTTTCTATACCGTTCGGAGAATGGCGGGGCCGTGGTCTTCCGATTGCGTCCCGGGCGCGGGAGTCGCTAAAGCGCTCCCATGGCCATCAGTCTCCTCGACACCTTCCGCGTCCTCTCCTCGTTCGACCCGCCTCGGGGCTCGCTGCGCGGGGCGCCCTGGGAGCAATACGTCGACTGGGCCATCGCCCAGGGACTGGCGCCGCTGGCGTCCTACAACCTCGAGTACCGCCTGCCCGGCTCGGGGGCTCCCGAGTGGGCGAGGGATCGGCTGCTGAGCATCTATTCGGGCTCGGTCAACGACAACGTCATGAAGCTCGTCAACTTCAAGCAGTGCGTGGACGAGCTCGAGGGCCGCCAGCTCCTGTTGATCGGCGCCGCGTCCTTCGCCGACGCGCTCTACCCCCACGTGGGCTTCCGCCCCGTGCTGGAGATCCAGGTGCTGCTGCGGCGCATGGACGTGGAGGGCTTCACCGGCTACCTCGCCCAGCACGAGTTCCGCCCCGAGCCCGACGAGCCGCTCCACGGCGCCCAGAAGGTGCTGTCGGATACCCGCACCCCCATCTTCCTCTACGCCGACGTGCTCGGCTCCCAGCGCCAGGCCGAGCTGCGGGGCGTCTTCGAGCGCGCCAGGCCCCTGAAGATGTACGGCCCGTCGTTGTTCCGTCCGGACCTGGAGGACGCGCTGCTGCTGGTGTGTCTGGAGCATGCGCGCGAGGGCTACCAGGTGCCCTGGTTGTCCTTCGTGGACCTGCGCGAGCTGGTGCTGGGGGCGCCGTCGATGGGCGGCGTCTACTCGCGTCCCCTGGACGTGGCGGCGCTGCTGGAGCGGGCCCGCGCGTGGCGGCTGGAGCGGGCCCTCTACACCTCGCTGTCCATCGTCTCGCGGCTCTTCCCCGAGACGGCCGCCCTCGTCGCGCCCGCTCTCCCACCCCTGCGCCGGGCGACCCGGGAGCTGCTCGATCGGCTCGTCGTCCTTCCCTCCAGTGAACCCGGAAAGATGAGCCATGCGCGGGGGTCGGATCGCCTGCGCCGGCTGCTGACCGGCCAGTGAGGGCGCTCCCCCTTCCCTCGGAGCGTCGGTCGGCGTAAGAGCGGGAGCACACCTTCCGCCCACAAGGACGCTCATGCACATCTCCATCATTGGCTCAGGTTACGTGGGACTCGTCGCGGGGACGTGCTTCGCCGACTCGGGCAACGACGTCATCTGCGTGGACATCAACGCGGAGAAGATCGCCCAGCTCCAGCGGGGCGAGGTTCCCATCTACGAGCCGGGCCTGGAGGAGCTCATCCGCAAGAACACGCGGGAGCGGCGCCTGTCCTTCACCACGGAGCTGGCCACGGCGGTGGCGCGCTCGCAGGTGGTGTTCATCGCCGTGGGCACGCCCGAGGGCGAGAGCGGCGAGGCGGACCTCCAGTACGTCCTGTCCGCGGCGGAGCAGATCGGCCGGGCCATCCAGCAGTACACGGTGGTGGTGGACAAGAGCACCGTGCCGGTGGGCACCGCGGACAAGGTGCGCGAGACCATCGCCCGGGTGACCCAGGTGGAGTTCGACGTCGTCTCCAACCCCGAGTTCCTCAAGGAGGGCGCCGCGCTGGACGACTTCCTCAAGCCGGACCGGGTCGTCATCGGCACCGAGTCCGAGCGGGCGCGCAAGGTGATGGGCCAGCTCTACGCGCCGTTCGTGCGCACGGAAAACCCCATCCTCTACATGGACACGCACTCGGCGGAGCTCACCAAGTACGCCGCCAACGCCATGCTCGCCACGCGCATCTCCT
Organism: Cystobacter fuscus; assembly: GCF_002305875.1. NCBI lineage: Bacteria > Pseudomonadati > Myxococcota > Myxococcia > Myxococcales > Archangiaceae > Cystobacter > Cystobacter fuscus. Next base: position 1,672,512 of record NZ_CP022098.1, read on the forward strand.
TCATGAACGACATGGCCGCGCTCTGCGAGAAGGTGGGCGCGGACGTGGACTTCGTGCGCAAGGGCATGGGCGCCGACAAGCGCATCGGCTACCCGTTCCTCTTCCCCGGCGTGGGCTACGGCGGCAGCTGCTTTCCCAAGGACGTGAAGGCGCTGGTGGCCAAGGGGCGCGAGCTGGGGCTGGAGCTGGATCTGCTCCGCGCGGTGGAGCGCACCAACGAGCGGCAGAAGCGCACGCTCGTGCAGAAGGCGCTCAAGCACTTCGGCTCGCTCGACGGGCGCTCCTTCGCGGTGTGGGGCCTGGCCTTCAAGCCCAAGACGGATGACATGCGCGAGGCGCCCTCCATCGAGGTCATCGAGGGGCTGCTCGCCAAGGGCGCCAGGGTGGCGGCGCATGATCCGGTGGCCGAGCGCACCGCGCGCCGCGTCTTCGGCGAGCGCATCCGCTACACCCAACTGCCCTACGAGGCCCTGGAGGGCGTGGACGCGCTCTTCGTCGTCACCGAGTGGAACGAGTTCCGCCACCCGGACTTCGAGCGCATGAAGAAGCTGATGAAGACGCCCGTCATCCTCGACGGACGCAACATCTATGATCCGGAGCGCATGCGCGAGCTGGGCTTCACGTACATGGGCCTCGGCCGCCGGTAGCCGTCACTCGAGCGGCCAGTCGGGGAAGGCGAGTTCCACGGCGCCTCCCCGAGTACGTCCTTCGAGTGGCCTGGTCATTCCCCCAGACTAGCGGGACAGCCCACAGGCCAGCTTGCCTTCGTCGGTCTGGAGGATGTCGCAGCTGGCGCGATTGTCCGCCTGGATGGTGCACGTCTCCAGCCGCTGCTCGCAGGCCATGAGGTCCGCGTCGGTCGGCTCGACGTTGCGCTCGCGATTGGCCACCTCGAGGACGCAGTCGGCGCGCTGATACTCATCGAGGCAGTCGCAGTAGAGCTCCGACAGCTGCCGGCACGGATTCTTGCAACCGGCGAGGGCGAGCAGGGCGGAGAAGCCCAGGCAGAGGACGGCGGATCGGCGCATGAGGGGGCCGAAGATGCCAGATGGGGCCCCGGATGCAAGCGGAGGCCACCTGGGCGCGGGGGGAGCGTGCGAGGGCTACTTCTGGAAGTCGTAGACGGGGCCCAGGTGCAACAGCCGCGTCAGTTCGTCGAGCGCCGTCATCGTCTCGCGCGCGAGCCGGGGATCCCTCAAGTCCTCCGCGCGCAGCTCCTCGCGGTAGTGCCGCGTCACCCAGTCGGCGAGCGAGGCGTGCAGCTCCGGCGTGTAGAAGACGTGGGCCTTCACCGCGGCGCGCTCGGCGTCGGTGAGCCACACGCGCTGGCGCAGGCACGCCGGACCACCTCCGTTGTTCATCGACTGGCGCACGTCCAGGTAGTGCACCGCCTTCACCGGGTTGTTTCCGGCCACCACGCGCTCGAGGAAGCGCCGCGTGGTGGGCGTGTCCCGGCTTTCCTCCGGGGCCACGATGGCGAGCGAGCCGTCCGGCAGCGCGAGCACCTGGGAGTTGAACGGGTAGGCCTTCACCGCGTCGCGCACGGGCAGCTCGTCCTCGGTGGCGAGCGCGTACGTGAAGCCCTCGCCGAGCCGTTCGCCCAGCGTGCGCAACAGCCCCGGCGCGTCCACGAAGGCCAGCTCGTGCAGCATGAGGAAGCCCCCACTGCCCACCGCCAGCACGTCCGTGTGGAAGGCGCCCGCGTCGATGCCCTCGGGGGCTTGCTGGGGCAGGAGCACCTGGGCGGGAGCGAGCTGGTTCAACCGCGCCAGTGCCTCGCTGGCCTCCAGCGTCTGCCGGGCGGGAAAGCGGGTGGGGTGGCGCACGTCGCCGCGCCACGCGCTGCGGCCCCACGCGAGCAGGTGCACGGCGCGATGGCCGGGCGTGACGAGCCGGGTGTGGTTGGCCGCGCCCTCGTCCGCGAAGTGCCCGCCTCCGGGCAGCGGCGCGTGGATGGCGAAGTGGCGCTCGTCCGCGAAGATGGCACGCAGCACCGCGTGCGTCGTCTCCGCCTCCAGGGCCCGGTGGAACATCTGCTGGAGGTTGGCCACCGTCAGGTGCATGCGCCCGTCCGCGGTGTCCTCGCTCGGCGCCCCCGTGGCCGCGTTCGCCGTCCACATGGCGGCGCTGCTGGAGGTGAGCCGCAACAGGTGCTCCGCCTCGCGGGCCGCCCGGGTGATGAGCTCCTCGTCCGTGCCGGTGAAGCCCAGCGCGCGCAGCGTCTTGAGCGAGGGCCGGGGATGGGGGGGCAACACCGCCTGGCCGACACCCAGGCCCGCGACGAAGCGCATCTTCTCCAACCCCTGCAGCGCCGCCGTGCGGGGATGGCTCACCGTGCCGCCATGCTGGGCCGAGGCGAGGTTGCCGGGCGAGAGACCGCCGTAATTGTGCGTGGGACCGACGAGGCCGTCGAAGTTGTATTCGCGCATGAGGTATGGACACGCTCGTGGAGCGTCCTCCCCTAACAAAGCGCCTCAAGCGCTTCCTCCGCTACCTCCTCGTGCGCGCCGCCCTCGCCCTGGTGGGGGCCCTGCCGCTCGGTTTCGCCCGGTGGCTCGGCGCGGGCTTCGGCCGCCTCGCCTTCGCCATGGCCGGGGGGGAGCGGCGCAAGGCCTTGAAGTCCCTCGCCCGCGCCTTCCCGGAGAAGCCCGACGCGGAGCGTCATGCGCTCGCCCGCGCCTCCTTCCGGCACCTGGGCATGGCCGCCTTCGAGGTGGGGGCCACTTCGTCCATGGATAGACAGTTGGAGCGGCTGGTGCGCTGGGGGGACGCGGACCGGCGCGTGCTCGACGCGGCGCTCGCCCGGGGCAAGGGAGTCGTCTTCGTCTCGGGGCACGTGGGCAACTGGGAGCTTCTGGCGCGGCGGGTGTCGCGCGCGGGCTACCCGAGCCAGAGCATCGCCAAGGAGACGACGGACCCGCGCCTCACCGCGCTCGTCGGACGCTTCCGGGAGCTGGGCGGGGTGCGCAGCATCTGGCGCGGCCAGGAAGGCGCGGCGCGCGCCATGCTGCGCGCGCTCAAGGCGGGGGAGATTCTCGGGCTGCTCATCGACCAGGACACGCGGGTGCAGTCGCTCTTCGTGCCCTTCTTCGGGGAGCTGGCGGCCACGCCCCGGGCGGCGGCGGACCTGGCGCTGCGCACGGGCGCGGCGGTGGTGGTGGGTTTCTGCCAGCGCGAGGGCGAGGGCTACCGCTTGTGGATGGAGGAGGTGGCGTGGCGGGCGGGGACGGACCGCGAGGCGGACGCCCTGGCGCTCACCGCGGCGCTCTCCGAGCGCATCGAGGCCGCCATCCGCCGTGCTCCCGAGCAATGGGTGTGGATGCACCAGCGCTGGAAGACCCGGCCTCCCCCGGCCTCCTGACTCACGCGCGCGCGAGCACCACCAGCGCCAGCGCGATGGTCGCGGGCACCGTCTGCACGAAGAGGATGCGCCGGCTCACCGTGGCCGCTCCGTACAGGCCCGCGATCATCACGCACGCCAGGAAGAAGACCTTGGCCTGGAACGCCACCGGCTCCGCGGCCACCAGGCCCCAGATGAGGCCCGCGGCGAGGAAGCCGTTGTACAGCCCCTGGTTGGCGGCGAGCGTCGCCGACTGCGCGGCGAACGCCGGCTCCGTCTTGAACACCTTCATTCCCAGGGGCTTCGTCCAGAGAAACATCTCCAGCACCACGATGTAGACATGGATGGCGGCGACCAGTCCCACGAACAGCACGGCGAGCAGACTCATGCGGCTTTCCTCGAGTGGCCCCGGTGCGTTCTCGGACGTCTCCCGGAGTCAGTTGGATTTTCCAACTATGTACCGTAGCACATGGGTTGGGATTTCCAACTGATTCGTTAGGATGGAGGGCATGCCGAAGAAGGAGGCCGGTCCTCGGGTGTGCTCGATGGCCGATGCGCTGGAAGTGGTGGGAGAGAAGTGGTCCCTGCTGGTGGTGCGCGAGGTGTTCTATGGCGTGAGGCGCTTCGAGGGCATTGCCCAGAACACCGGGGCGCCGAGGGACGTGCTCACCGCGCGGCTGCGCAAGCTGTCGGAGGCGGGCGTGCTGCGCCGGGTGCAGTACTCGGAGCGGCCCGCGAGGAGCGAGTACCACCTCACCGAGGCCGGACTGGACCTGGCGCCCACGCTGCTCTGCCTGCTGCAGTGGGGGCGGCGGTGGACGTCGGATGCGCCCGCCACGCCGGGGGCGCTCGTGCATGACTGTGGGGAGCCCCTGCACGCGGTGCTGACGTGCCGCGCATGCGGGCGCCGCGTCACCGGGACGGACCTGAGCATCCATCAGATACCCATCCGTCCCGTGGAGCCGCGCTGAATCGGCTGGAGATGCATTGTCGGAACGGGTGCGGGTGGAGTTGCGGCCCCCTGGCGTGGAGGGGTGGAGAAGCCGTTAGGATACGGGTGAGCCGCCATGTCCCATCGCGACGAAGCCACGCCCCCACCCGCGCCGCACGGAGAGGAGAAGACCGAGACGGAGCCGAAGCTGGCCTCCACCGGGATTCCGGCCGTGGAGCAGGCCCAGCGAGAGCCGCTCCCCGAGCGGCAGCCGCCGCGGCAGGTGGGCCGCTTCCTGCTGCTCAAGCAGTTGGGACAGGGCGGCATGGGCATGGTGTACGCGGCGTATGATCCAGACCTGGATCGCAAGGTGGCCCTCAAGCTGTTGCTCGTGAAGAACGAGGGCACGAACCTGGAGGAGGGCAGGGAGCGGCTGGTGCGCGAGGCCCAGGCCATGGCCCGTGTCTCCCATCCCCACGTCATCCCCGTCTTCGAGGTGGGCTCCTGGGACGATCAGGTCTTCGTGGCCATGGAGCTGGTGGAGGGAGGCACGCTGCGCGAATGGCTGCGCGAGCGGCCACGCTCCTGGCGCGAGGTGCTGGAGAAGTTCGTCGCGGCGGGCAAGGGCCTGGCGGCCGCGCACGCGGCGGGACTGGTCCACCGCGACTTCAAACCCGCCAACGTCCTGGTGGGCCACAACGGCCGCGTCTACGTCACCGACTTCGGCCTGGCCCGGCGTGACGCCCGGTTCACTCCCTCGCGGGGACTGACCCAGGAGGAACTGCCGCTGCCGAGGCCGGTGTCGGTGTTGCGGCGGTCGCTCACCCAGGTGGGCGTGGTGCATGGGACGCCGCACTACATGTCGCCGGAGCAGTTCCGGGGGGACGCGCTGGACGCGCGCTCGGACCAGTTCAGCTTCTGCGCCGCGCTCTACCGGGCGCTGTTCAACACGCGTCCCTTCGATCCCGAGGAGATGACTCGGGTCGCGGCGCACCGGGGGGCCTCGCCGTCCGTCATCCAGGAGCCGCCGCGCGGGGTGAAGGTACCCGTCTGGGTGCGGCGCGCGGTGATGCGGGGCCTGTCGCTCGAGCCCGGTGCGCGCTTCGCCTCCATGGATGCGCTGCTGGGGGCGCTCTCCCAGGAGCGGAGGCTGACGCGGTGGCGCTGGCTGGGCGTGGGGGCCCTGACGGGACTGGCGCTCGTGGCGGTGGGGGGCGCGGCCGTCTGGCGCTCACGGCTGTGCACGGGCGCCGAGCGGCAGATGGCGGAGGTGTGGGGGGCGCCGGAGCGTCAACGAGTGGAGGCCGCCTTCGAGAAGGCCGGGGGCGCCGTGGCGGGGCAGATGTTCCGCCGGGCCTCGGCGGTGCTCGATGCGTATTCCGTGGCGTGGTCCCGGCAGAGCACCGAGGCTTGCGAGGCCACGCGCCTGCGCGATGAGCGCACGGAGCTCTTGTTGTCCCAGCAGGTGGTGTGCCTGGAGCTGCGGCGCGAGAGCCTGCGCGCGCTCGTGAAGGTGCTGGGCGAGGTGGATGCCCGGGGCGTGGAGAAGTCGCTGGACGCGGTGTACGCGCTGCCCGCTCCCTCGGATTGCGCGAACGTGGGGACGTTGTCCGAGCAGCAGCCCCGGCCCCTGGATCCCTCCCGGCGCGCGGATCTGGAGCGGTTGGAGACGCGGGTGGCCGAGCTCAAGGCCCTGCTCGACGTGAGCCGCTATCCGGCGGCGCTCGAGGAGGCCGAGGCGCTCGCGCCGCGGGTGCTGGCCAGCGGCTATCTGCCCCTGCTGGCGGAGATGCGCTTGCATCAGGGCTGGCTCCTGGCGCTCATGGGCAGGACGGAGGAAGGCGCCTCGCTGCTGGAGCAGGCCGTGTATGACGCCGCGGCGGGAAGGGCGGACCGCCTGCAGGTGTCCATCCTCAACAAGCTGCTCTTCGTGACGGGGCAGTTGGAGCACTACGCGGACGCGGAGCGCTGGGGCCGGTTGGGGGAGGCGATGGTGCGGCGGCTCGGCGGAGACGCGCTCCTGGAGAGTGACTTGCTGATGAACCGCGCCAACCTGGCCCTCTGGCAGGAGAAGCCCCAGCAGGCGCGCGTCTTGTTGGAGCGGTCGCTGTCGCTGCTGGGAGGGCTGCCACCCGGGCATCCGAAGCGGGCGCGGGTGACGTACACCCTCGGGCGGGCGCTGTTGGACCTGGGCGAGACGCGGCAGGCGGTGGAGATGTTGGAGGAAGCGCTGCGGCAGATGGAATCGGCGGTGGGCCCGCGGCACCTGGAGCTGGCGTGGTTTCACGGGGCGCTGTCGCGCGCGCTGCGCGAGAACGCGGAGCCGGCTCGCGCCCTGGAGCACGTGCGTTTCGCGGCGGACCTCTACCGAGCCGCCGCGGTGGATCCGCTGGCGCTGGCCGATGCCCTGGATTCGCAGGGCATGTGCCTGCTGGCCCTGGAGCGCAACGAGGACGCCCTGCGTGTCTTCCGCGAGGCGCTCGGACTCAAGCTCCAGAACCTGCGGCCCGATGACAGCGAGTTGCAGTATTCCTATGACGGAGTCGGCCAGGCGCTGCTGGCCCTGGGCCACACGCGCGAGGCCATCGCCATCCTGCGGCGCGCCGGCACCTTCGAGAACGTGCCCGAGAAGGTCCTCGGCGGCACGGGTTTCGTCCTGGCCCAGGCGTTGTGGCGCGACGGCCGCGTCAAGGAGGCCCAGCTCGAGGCGGCCCGGGCCCTCGAGCGCTTCACCCGGGCGGGCAGTTCCCAGCGCGCGGCCGAGGTGAAGTCATGGATGGGGATGCTCGCGCGCTGAACCGCCGGGCCCCTCGCTCCAGCCCGTCTCCTTCTCGAAGCGACGCACCAGGAAATCCACCCACGCGCGCACCTTCGGCGTGACGGTGCGTCCCGAGGCGTGAACGGCCCAGATGGTCAGACGCGGGAGCGTGTAGTCCTCGAGCACGGAAACCAGCCGGCCGCTGCGCAGCTCCTCGAAGACCACGAACAGGGGGAACTGACCAATCCCGATGTTCGCGAGCACCGCGGCCTTGAGGGCCAGACTGCTGTTGGCCTGCAGCGGTCCTCCCACCGGAACGAGGAAGTCCTCTCCGTGGCCGCTCATCCGCCACGTCGTTCCCGAGGCGAGATAGGTGTATTGCAGGCACCGGTGCTGGCGCAATTCCTCGGGCTTGCGCGGCGTGCCGTGGCGCTTGAGGTACTCGGGCGTCGCGCACACCACGCGGCGGCTGGTGGCGAGCTTCCTGACGGTGAGGGACGAGTCGGGCAGCTCGGCGATCCGCACCGACACGTCGAAGCCCTGCTCGACGAGATCCACCACGCGGTCATCGAGCTGGAGATCGAACTCGATCTCCGGATGGCGGTTGAGGAACTCCGGCACGGCCGGGACGATGTGCTGCAGCCCGAACGTCATGGGCACGCTCACGCGCAGCCGGCCCCGGGGCTTGCTGCGCAGGTGCATGACCTCGGCCTCCGCCGCCTCCAGCTCCTCGGCCATGCGCCGGCAGCGCACGTACAGCGCCTCGCCCTCGGCCGTCGGGGACAGCTTGCGCGTCGTGCGGTGCAGCAGCCGCATGCCCAGCGTGTTTTCCAGGTGCATCACCTGCTTGCTGACCGTTGCCTTGGTGACCCCAAGCGCTCGGGCGGCGGCTGTGAAACTTCCGGTTCGCACGACCTCCGCGAAGGTGAAGTAACACCCCACGTCCTTCATTGGTCTTCTCCTGGAAACAATCCTTTTCCATTCCCCTCATTGTTTCTACCCCGGGGAAACAAATAAACGCTGCTGGAAGGTGACCTCCCAGACCCTCACGCGGCGCGGCAGAGATCAAGATATGACCTCAAAGAGGTGGGTGTTCGTGCTCGTCGCGGCTCAGCTCCTCGTGCTGGTGGCCTGCACCTCGGCCACGCGCGAGCCCCCCGCCAAGGAAGCCCCCGCCGCGCCCGCCACCCAGGGGGTCCTCCTGGAGACGGCCTTCCGCTTGGGCAGACGGCAGGGGCCGGCACCCGAGGTCAGTGACGCGCCGCCAGGCACGCCGCTCGCGCACCGGCAGCTCAGCCAGCAATCCCCCATCGACATGCAGGAGGCGCTCTTCACCCGGGCCGCGGCCCTGACGGATGTGGTGGTGGCACCCAGCGGCATCTCGGTCCCGGGCGCTCGTGCCTTCTGGCTCCGGCCCGAGGCGGTCCTCGGGCCCCGCGCGGCCTTCCAGGTGGGAACCGAGTTCGCTCACATCCACCCGGCGCACGATGGCAGCCTTCACATGAAGTTTCCTCCCGGCCTGGCGGAGAAGGTGTACCAGCAGGGCTGGGGCGCGCCTCATCCCCGCTCCGGGACTCCCATGGTCTTCGGGCCACGTGACGCGGCCGAGCTCGAGGTGGTGTGGCAACTGCTGTTGCGCTCCTACGTCTGGGCCCATGAGGGCCAGGCCGTGGACGTCCAGGTCGATTGATTCAACAGACGCGAAAGAGGACGAACATGAAGATTCTGGTCACTGGAGCAACGGGTTACATCGGCTCGGCCGTCGCCGGGGCGCTCGCCAAGGCCGGCCATCAGGTCAAGGGACTCGCCCGCTCCGACGACGCGCAGCGCAAGCTCGAGTCGCTGGCCATCCAGCCCGTGCGGGGCGACCTCACGAATGCCGCGGGCCTGTCCGCCCTCGTGCAGGACTTCGACGCGATCGTCTGGACCGCCACCGCGAACAGCGAGGCCGTGGACGCGCCCGCGGTCGCGGCGGTGCTCGGCAAGCTGGCGGGCACGGGCAAGACCTTCCTCTACACGAGCGGTGTGTGGGTGCATGGTGGCACGCGCGGCGGTGTGGCGGATGAGGACAGCCCGCTCAACGCGGCCGAGCTCGTCGCCTGGCGCCCGGCCGTGGAGAAGCGGGTGCTTGCCACGCAGGGCATCCGGGGCATCGTCATCCGCCCGGGCATCGTCTACGGGCGCGCGGGTGGAATCCCCGGGATGCTCGGCGCGTCCGCGCGAGAGGGGGGCGCCGCGCGCTTCGTGGGCACCGGCGAGAACCACTGGCCGGTGGTGTTCATCGATGATCTCGCGGACCTGTATGTGCGCGCCGTCGAGCGGGCGTCCGCGGGCGCCATCCTCCTGGCCGTCCAGGGCCCCTCCTTCACGGTGAAGGAGATCGCCGCCGCGGCGAGCGAGGGCGCCGGGGCGGGAGGCAAGACCGTGGCCTGGCCCCTGGAGGAGGCCCGGACGCAGTTCGGCGCGTTCGCCGATGCGCTGGCGCTCGACCAGAAGTTCTCCGCCCGCCGGGCGGAGCAGTCCCTGGGCTGGTCGCCCCGCGGACCCAGCATCATCGACGAGCTGCGCAGCGGCTCCTACGCGCGGCGCTGAGCGCGTTCCTTCCCCGTTGTTCCCACTTGGAGAAAAACCCCATGAAGCAGTTCCTGAAGCCCGCCGTTGCCGCCCTGGTGTTCGCCGCCCCGTCGTTCGCCTTCGCCACCGAGTACGACATCGACGCGGCCCACTCGAGCGCCCAGTTCGCCGTGAAGCACATGATGGTGTCCAACGTGCGCGGCTCCTTCTCGAAGGTGACGGGCACCGCCAACATCGACGAGAAGGACATCACCAAGTCGACCATCGAGGCGAGCATCGACGCCACGACCTTCAACACCAACGATACCGCCCGTGATGAGCACATGCGCGGCCCGGAGTTCTTCGACACCGCGAAGTATCCCGCCCTCACCTTCAAGTCGACGAAGGTGGTGAAGGCGGGCAAGAACCTGAAGGTGTCCGGTGAGCTCACCATGCACGGCGTGACGAAGCCGGTGGTGCTGGACGTGGAGGGCTTCACCACCGAGTCGAAGGATCCCTGGGGGAACTTCAAGCGTGGCGGCACGGCCACCACGAAGATCAACCGCAAGGACTTCGGCCTGAGCTGGAACAAGGTGCTGGAGACGGGCGGCGTGGCCGTGGGCGAGGAGGTCTCCATCACCATCGACCTGCAGCTCACCAAGAAGCAGGCGCCGGCCCAGACGTCCACCGACACCAAGTAGTCCGTCGCGAGCGCAGTGGGTTGTCCGAAGGGGCCCGGTGACGGGCCCCTTTTTCCATGCGGGGGGCTCCCCCTTTCAATTTCAATAGGGGATTGTTTCTCCTTGGAAATTGACTGTTTTCTTTTTCAGCCGAATTTAGGGTTGCGAAAGCCGGTACATTGAATTCCGCTCGATGGGGGAGTTCGTTGAAAACCGGATTTCGTCTGGACCCGAGGCTGCGTCAGCTCGGCGATTCGCCGCTGTTGTTGCTGCTCGCCATGGGGGCGTTGCTCGAAGAGGCACGCACATGAGCGCCATCGCTGTTTCCCTTCCTCCTGAGTCGCGGCGGGTGACGCTGCGGCGCGCGCAGGACCGTGGACACGCCAACTTCGGCTGGCTCGACGCGCGCTTCAGCTTCTCGTTCGCCTCGTACCAGGATCCGGCGCACGAGAATTTTGGCCCCCTGCGCGCGCTGAACGAGGACGTGATCCTTCCTGGGACCGGCTTTGGCCCTCATGGCCATAGCGACATGGAAATCGTGCTGTATCCGCTGTCCGGCGTCATCGAGCACCGTGACAGCCTGGGCACCCACGCCCTCGTACGCCCCGGCGACGTGCAGCGCATGAGTGCCGGCCATGGCATCACGCACAGCCAGATGAACGCATCGCAGAGCAAGCTGGATCACCACCTGCAGATCTGGCTCCTTCCCTCCGTGAGCGGTCTGCCACCCAGCGTCGAGCAGGCGCACTTCGACGACGCCGCCAAACACAATCGCTTCTGTCTGATCGCGTCGCCGGACCGTCAGGACGGCTCGGTCAAGCTGCATCAGGACGCGCGCATTTCCGCCGCGATCATGGAGCCTGGCATCCGTCTTTCCCGCCAACTGGCGGCGGGACGTGGTGGCTATCTGCACGTGGCCCGGGGCCGGCTGGAGGCTCGTCCCGAGGGAGAGCAGCCGCTGCTCCTGCGCGCCGGCGATGCGCTGAAGCTGGTGGAGACACCCTCCGTGGAGCTCGTGGCGGAAGAGGAGACCGAGGTGTTGTTCTTCGATCTCCCCCTCTCGCCCCAGCTCTGAGTCCGTGTCCCCCCGGGCGCGCCCGTCCCGCTCCGAGAAGGGCGGCCGGTGTTCCGCCTGGGCGGCACCTGCCTCGAATCCCTGACGGAATCCTCGAGACGCCTGGCTTCGGGAGATGGCGTCGTCGGTGAGAGGGGTTGCTCGTCGCCCGACGTGTGACGGCGGGGTCTTCATGGTTTGGCGTCCTGGTGGAAGCGGTTGGCGGTTGTAGGAAAGCAGGCGTCTCGCAATCAGGGCAATCAGTGGATTCCACGATACCGCTCGGTGCCGAGAGATCGCCATGAACGCAATTGCCCTGACTCATGCCAGACAGCCGAGGACGCGATTCTCCGAGTCATGGAGCTCGGTGGCGTACTCAGCTCATCCGTCAGGACATGGCTTCGACCGCGTTGCTGGTTTCCTGTGTGTCAATTTCTGGAAATCGGTCGTGGTGTGTCTGTGACATTTCCCCGCTTTGAATTTCTCCTAAAGAATGGTATGTACGCCGCGAATCATTTTGGGACGACACATCGCGGTATGTGTCAATCGAGCCGAGTTTCACGAGAGTTGTAAAGGGCGCCTTGCGGAGTCTGGAGATCCACGATGTCCTGCCTTGAGAACAACTGCCGTGGAATGAGTGTCTGAGCGCGTGCCCGCGTCAAGGGCTGATTCGGTCATCCAAGCGTTTCAATAGAGTGCTGACCGGATGGGGAGTCCCGTCCTGTCTTGTTGTGTCTGATCTGTCAACCATGGTCGCGCCGTGGCGGTGAGTGCTCACCAGCCTCGCGTCCCTGGCGCCGATGGAACATCTGCATTCGCGAGGAAGAGACATCTTATGTGCGGCTTCATTGGCGTCTATCAACGCAACCCCGCTGTCATTGATGAACACTCCCTGCTCAATGCCTTGAGCAGTATCAGCCACAGGGGTCCCGACGAGCGCAGTGTGTGGCATGATCCGTCGGGCCGCGCGGCGCTCGGACATGTGCGTCTGAGCATCATCGGGTTGAACAATGGCAGTCAGCCCATTGTCGCGGAGCAGGGGGATCTGTCCCTGGTGGTCAATGGGGAGTTCTATGACCATGAGCGGATCCGCCGCGAGCTGGAGGCCGAGGGGTGTGTCTTCAAGACCGCCTCGGACAGCGAGATCGCGCTGCATCTCTACCGCCGCTCCGGCGTGGCGGGGCTCAAGCAGTTGCGTGGCGAGTTCGCCATCGTGCTGTTCGACCGGAGGCGCCGGCTGATGATGGCGGTGCGCGACCGGATGGGCATCAAGCCGTTGTTCTATGCCCAGCACGGTGGCGCCTGGTATTTCGCGTCGGAAATCAAGGCGTTGCTCGCCGCCGGCATCCCCGCGGAGTGGGATGAGGATGCGTACGCGAGCCGTGCCTTCTACCTGCGCGATCACACCCTGTTCAAGGGCGTGCGCAGCGTGCAGCCAGGCTGTTGGGTGATGGTCGACAACGGCGGCCTGCACAACGGCCGCTACTGGGACATGGAGTTCGCCCGTCAGGACGCCGTCTATCCGGCCGACGAGAAGGGAATGATCGAGGCCGTGCGCGCGGCGGTGGAGGAGTCGGTGCGCCTGCGCCTGCGGGCGGATGTGCCCATGGGTGTCTACCTCAGTGGTGGCATCGACTCCTCGGCCATGCTGGGCATGGCCACGCACCTGTCCAGCCAGCCGCTGAACGCCTTCAACCTGTCCTTCACGGACATGGATGATTATGACGAGAACCGGTTCGCCCGGCTCGCCGCGGAGCACAACGGCGCGCGCTTCCACACCATCGCCGTCTCCCAGGACAACCTCGCCGATTTCTTCGAGCAGGCCCTGTGGCACAACGAGACGCCGTTCTTCAACGCGCACGGCGTGGCCAAGTACATCCTCAGCCAGCAGGTGCGCGAGGCCGGGATGAAGGTGGTGCTCACCGGCGAGGGCGCCGACGAGGTGTTCGCCGGCTACCCGCACTTCCGCCGGGACATGCTGCTGTACAACTCCGAGCAGCAGGACCCGGAGGTGGTCAGCAAGCTGCGCCAGCGCATCCAGGAAAGCGAGCAGGGTTATGTGCAGCCGGACATGCCCCAGGACATCCACTGGATGATCCAGCAGCTGCGCCATGGCGTCTCCTGGCTGGACAACCAGGCCGGTTGGTTCAAGGCCCTGGAGTCGCTCTACCGCGTGGACTTCCACGACCGTTTCCAGGGCGTGGACCCCTACCGCCAGTTCTTCGATCGGCTGGATCACCGCAACCTCGAGGGCCGGGATCCGGTGCACAAGTCCATGTACCTGTGGGCCAAGTCCTATCTGCCCAACTTCGTCCTGACCACGCTGGGCGACCGCATGGAGATGGCCAACAGCATCGAGGGGCGTGTGCCGTTGCTGGACCACCACGTGGTCGAGCTGGCCTGCCGGCTGCCGGTGTGGATGAAGGTGCGGGGCTCCACGGAGAAGTACGTGTTCCGTGAGGCGATGCGGCCGTACCTGCCGGATGCCCTGTACAAGCGCAAGAAGCACTACTTCCGCGCTCCGCCCGCGACCCTGCAGCAGCAGGGCCGGCTGTACCAGTTGGTCCAGGACGTGCTCCGCGGCGGGGAGCTGGACGCGCTGCCGTTCTTCGAGCCGGCGAAGGTCCGCTCGCTGCTGGAGAAGCTGCCGCAACTGTCGGCCCAGGAGCAGGGTCTGCTCGATCCGATGTTGATGGAGCTGACGAGTCTCTGCCTGTTGCAGCGCCGCTTCGCCATGGGGTCTTCCGGAGCTTCCGCTCACTGGAACTCGCGAGTCGCGGCATGAGAATCGCCATCATTGGCGCGGGCCTCAATGGCCTGGCCTGCGCCATCATGTTGAAGCGCTTCGGTCTGGAGTGCACCGTCTTCGAGCGCGGTCAGGGGCCACGCGACTCGGGGACGGGCATCTATGTCTGGCCGCAAGCCATGCAGGTCCTGCGCTTCGTGTTGAAGAACCGGGACTTCCTCGGCCGGGGCCAGCCCATCGAGTTCCTGGACACCCATGACAAGCAGGGCCGGCTGATTCACAGCCAGCCGGTGCGTCCGGAGGGGCTCGGCATTCCGGCGCCGGCGATGATGTTCCTGCGCACGGAGCTGTTCCGTCTGCTGGCGGCCAGCCTGGAGGAGGGGGACATCCGCTACGGCATGGGCTGCGAGCGGCTGGAGGACCTGGGGGACCAGGTCCGGGTCACCTTCGGCAATGGGCAGGTGGCGGACTTCGATCTGCTCATCGGTGCCGACGGCGTCTCCTCCACCGTGCGGAGCTTCGTCGACCCGAGCATGATCCCCTATGACACCGGGCTGGTGGCGAGCCGGGGCGTGGTGGCCTTCCGCTCGCCGCTGCTGCATGCCGACCGGTGCCAGATCTTCACCTCCACGCACTCCCGGGTGGTCACCTATCCGCTCAACGAGGCCACCTCGCTGCGCTACTGGTTCGCCGCCTACCAGCATCGCAATCAGCCGTTGCTCGACCGCGCGGGCCTGCTGGAGCTGTTCGCTCCCCTGCCGGAGGAGCTGCTGCGGATGATCGGGGTGACCGAGGAGAAGGATATCCTCACCCACAAGCTCAAGGCCCTGACGGGTGAGGGGCACTGGTTCCGGGGACGGGTCGTGATGCTCGGCGATAGCATCCACGCGATGCTGCCGACGCTGGGCTATGGACTGACGCTCGGACTGGAGAACGGCTTCATGCTGGCCCAGGCGTTGGTCGGCCACTGCGACAACAGCCTGGAGTCCGCCCTGAGACGCTACGAGCTGCGCGCGGCGCAGCGCTCGCGCGACATGTTGAAGGTGATGCGGGACATGACGGACCTGTATTACTTCGAGCGCGAAGGCGAGGTCAGCAAGGCGCGGCTCACCCCCATCGTCCAGCGCTTCCACCACCTCGCGCAGAGCACGGTGTTCTAGGCAAGGACCATGACTGATCATCTTCGAGACGCGGTCCGCGCCTTCGTCAATGATTTCGTGCGGCCCCACGTGGCGGAGTGGGAGCGCGACGGGGCCTATCCGATGGAACTGCACCGGCGGGCCGGCGAGGCCGGTCTGCTGGCGCTGGGGCACTCGCCGGAGCGGCTTCCGGAGGATCCCGCGGCGCTGGCGGTGCTGGTGGAGCAGCTCACCCTGGGGGGCTCGCAGGGCATCACCATGGGGCTGGCCTCGCATTTCGTCAGCCTGAAGGCGGTGCAGGGCGGCGATCCCCAGGTGGCGGCCCGTGTGATTCCCTCCGTGCTCAAGGGAGAGCGAAGCATCGTCCTGGCGCTCACCGAGCCCCAGGCGGGCTCGGATCTCCGGGCATTCCAGTGCCGGGCGGACTTCATCGACGGCGAGTACCGGCTCACCGGCGACAAGGCCTTCATCTGCAATGGCACCCGCGCGGATTGGCTCCTGGTGGGCGCGCTCCTCGAGGGCAAGCTGGAGCTGTTCCTGGTGGACGGCGATGCGGCGGGGTCGCGCGGTACGCGTCAGGCCTGCCTCGGCTGGCGCTGCCTGCCCCTGGCCGATCTGCGCTTCGAGCGGACGGTCGCACGCCGTCTGACCCAGGGCAACGGGGTGGGGCGGCTCTTGCAGCAATGCCTGCAACAGGAGCGGTTGAACCTGGCGGTGATGGCGATGGCCTCGGCGGAGCTGGCCCTGCGCGCGGCCATCGAGCACTGCCGCGGGCGCCAGGTGGGTGGAGAGGCGTTGCTGGACAAGTCGGTGATCCGCCAGCGGCTCGCGGAGAGGCACTCGGAGCTGAGTCTGGTGCGCGTGTATGTCGAGCAGGCCGTACGCTGGCAGGCGGCAGGCGAGCTGAGCGCGGCCCAGGTCGCCATCGCGAAGAACACGGCCGTGGACGTCCTCGAGCGCATTGCCCACGACGCCGTGCAGGTGCATGGCGCTCACGGCTGCGTGGAGCCCTCGGTGGTCGAGCGCATCTACCGCGATGCGCGGCTGCTCGGCATCGGTGGGGGGGCCCGGGAAGTCATGTTGGAAATCATCGGAAGGACTTTGTGATGGGGCACACCGTGACAAGCATCAGTGAACATGCCCAGGCACACTCGCGGGCGCTGCTGGAGCATGCATACCAACGCTACTGTGGCCTGCGCCTGATCGAGCAGCGTCCCGGCTTCTGTCAGTGCCGGCTGCGGGTGACGGAGGCGATCGACAACCTCAGCCATACCCTGCACGGCGGGGTGCTGTATTCCATGCTCGACGTGGTGAGCATGCTGGCCACGTTGCCGTTGCTCGGGCCGGACGAGTACGCGCTGACCAACAGCTTCAACAGCATGATGATGTCGGCCACGCCGCTGGGCACCGAGGTGCTGTTCGAAGCCGAGGTCGTGCGCTCCGGGCGCAACCTCATCTTCACGCACAGCCAGGCCTGGAAGCTCGTGGAGGACGGCAAGCGGGTCCAGGTCGCCTCCGCCCAGTTGAGCAAGTTCCGCATGCGCTACGACTGGAAGGCCGACGCGGCCAGGACGGGCTGACCCGCTCTGGGTTAGGGTCGGGCGCGTGATGTCGTTCTTCTCGCGCTTCTTCCGCTTCCTGCGTTCCAGCTTCGTCGGCATCCTGGCCACGGTGGCCGACTTCGTCGCGTTGGAGATCTGCGTGCGGCTGCTGCACGTCGAGCCCTCCACCGCGAAGATCATCTCCTTCCTGGTGGGGCTCTCGGTCCAGTTCTTCGGCAACCGCACGTTCGCCTTCCACGCCACCGGCGGCAGCCTGCGTCGCCAGGCCCTGCTGTTCTGCTGCGTCGAGTCGATCACGCTCACGCTCAACTGGCTGCTCTTCCGCTTCCTGATCAGATCGCTGCACCTGCCCATCGAGCTGGCCAACCTCATCGTGACGTTCGTCATCTACGTGGGCTTCAGCTACCCCGCGTGGCGGATCGTCTTCCGCGTGTCCAAGCCCCACGGGCAGGAGCCGGGCGGGCCCGGGGCACCCTCCGGCGCCGCGTGAGCCCGCCGGGCCGCCGCGTTCAGGACGTGCTGTCGGCCTGCGCGCGCCGCCGGGCGCGTGCCGGCTCGAGCAGCAGGGACGTCTGAGGCTCGCGCCCCGCCAGCCGCTCCAGGAACGTGCCCAGTTGCGAGGCTCGCTCCATGTGGGTGGAGCGCAGGGTGCGCATGCGCTCGGGGCACACGCGCAGCAGCCGCGTCATGGCGGGCCCCGGCGGGGTGATGCCCGTGGCCTGCGCCAGCAGGTTGAGCATGGCATCCGGGTTCGTCTCGTACACGCCGATCTCCTGCTCCTGGATGTAGGCGGGATGGGCGTCCTCGCTGCCCGGGATGATGTGGAAGAGCATGAGCGGGCCGCAGCGCGTCTCCATCAGCTCGTGCATGGACGCGGGCGCCAGGCTGCCGAGCACGGGCAGGTCCGCCAGTGCCATCAGCCGCGCCATCAGCGAGGCGTTGACGAAGCCGAAGAGCGCGACGCGCGGCACACCCTGGACCCGGGCCTTCAAGGCTTCATGGAAGCGCTCGTTGCGCCCACACACCACCATCACGTTGAGGCGCTCCATCAGCGCGGGCGTGCGCAGCAGCCGCTCCAGCACGGGCATCGTCTTGCTCGTCCAGGCGGAGCCCCCGAGGAACAGCAGCGTCGGGCGCGAGGGATCCACACCCTCGAGTTGGGGGTGTTCGGCGCGCAGCGTCTCCAGCAGGGCACGGCGGCGCGTCTCCGACAGCCGGCCCCGCGCGCCCATCTCCCGGCCCACCTCCAGGAAGGGGGCCTTGGGGATGAACCCGGACAGGTGCACGCGCGAGAGCGGATAGTGGCCACGCACCCGGAGCCGCTCACGCACCTGGGGCACCATCACGATGAGGGCATCGAGCCGGTAGGCTTCCTGCGACGGGGCGAAGATCTCCGTCGGCTCGCCATAGTCGGGGATGGCGCTGACGATGGGCACGTCCAGCCCGAGCTGGCGCCGGGCGCGCACGAACATCGCCGACTGGAGGAAGTGCGTGGAGACCACGAGATCCGGCCGGTGCTGCACCAGGGCCTGCCGGGCCTCGGTCTCCAGCTGCGGATTGAGCAACACGGGGGGGGTCAGGGCTCCCCGGGCGTGGCCCAGGCTGAACAGGAGCGCCTGTATCCAGGGCGCGCGATGGATGCAGAAGTCATAGAAGCCGCTGACCCGGGTGTCCTGGCTGTCGAAGCTGAGGAGTTCGTAGTCGCGGTTTCCGGGATCCAGGGAGGCCAACGCCGTCCGCAGTGAGTCGCGTAGTGCGGTGTGGCCTCCTCCGACAGGCATGGTGGCGAGCAGGATGCGTTTCATAGAATCCACGAGGAAGACCGGCCCAGGAGCTTCCGACCCGAGGTGCGGACGGGGGGCCGGCCGCGGTCGGAGAGCGCGCCGAGATGTGATGGACGCGACAGCCAAATGTCCAGGGAGTTCGTGCACCCTTCCCTGGATCATTCATGAACCAGACCACCAGCCGGGCGCTCGGATGCCACAACCTTTTCTCATGGGGTGATAGAGAGGAAGCCGTGACACGCGCCGTCATTTTCCTAGGTTGTGTCCTCTTCCTTGGGTCGGCTTGTACTCCCCCCCAGGGGCAGGCGGATGCCTCCGCGCCGCCCGCGGTGGTGATGCACGGGGTGCGCTTGCGCTCGTTCGAGGGAGATACCCCCTCGCTGGAGGGTCAGGCGCGCAGTGCCACCTATGAGCGCAGTGGCGAGCTCACGGCCTCCGAGGCCACGATCCGAGTGCCCGGCAAGACGCCCGGGGACGTCACGGTGGTGACCGCGCGGGAGCTGGAGGGCCACCTGGGCACCCGGCAGCTCGTGGCCTCCGGGGACGTGGTGGTGCGCAACCCCTCCGGCATGGTGGCGCGCACCCCCCGGGTCGCCTATGACGCGGTCCAACAAACGGCGCGCGGCTCCGAGGGCGTCCAGGTCCAGGGCCCCGACTACCGCCTGAGCGCCGAGACATTCCTGATTTCCATGCCCGACGGGCAATTCACCTTCGAAGGCTCGGTGCACACCGTGTTGGAGGCCGCGGATGATTGAGTACCTCCTGACGGCCTTCTTCGTGGCCCAGCCCGTGCCGGTGGCCAGCGCCGCCCCGGGTCCCTCCTCCGCGCCCCGCAAGGAGGAGCCGCGGCTGAAGGATCCGGTGGAGATCACCTCCAAGCGGGTGAGGGGCTCGCGCGATCAGGCCATCTTCTCCGGCGACGTGGTGGTCAAGCAGCGCACCATGGACCTGCGCTGTGACGAGATGACCGCCTTCTACACGGGCCCGCGCGAGGTGACGCGCGTGGAGTGCGCGGGGAACATGCGTCTGGTGGACGAGGGGCGCACCGCCCAGGGCGAGCGCGCCGTGCTCGACGTGCCCAGCGGCAGGCTCGTGGTGACGGGCAACCCCGAGGCGAGGGATCCCACCACCCACCTGCGCGGCTCCGAGGTGCGCCTGCTCATGGGCGCGCGGGGCATGGAGTACGAGGTGGACGAGGCCGTCGTCACCCTCGAGGCGGCTCCGCTGCGCACGCCGCGCAAGGGTGGGGGCAAGGAGGGCGGCGCGCAGCGGTTTCCCGCGGAGATCACCGCCCGCCGGGTCGTCGGCTCGTCCACCCAGGCCGTCTTCACGGGTGACGTGGTGGTGAAGCACCGGACGTTGGAGTTGCGGTGCGACAAGATGATCACCTACTTCAGCGCGACGCGGGAGGTGAGCCGGGCCGAGTGCGTGGGGCACGTGCGCGCCCAGGACGGGGCGCGGCAGGCGCGGGGCGAGCGGGCCGAGTTCAACGTCCCCACCGGGGTGCTGTGGCTGACGGGCAACCCCGAGGCGCGCGACGCCACCACCCACCTGCGCGGCTCGGAAGTGCGGATGACGATCGGCGACGCGAATTTCGAGGTGAAGGACGCCGTTGTGACGGTCGAGTCCGCGCCGTCCGCGCCCCAGGGCAAGGGGGCGGGCAAGAGGCCTCCAGGCAAGTCGCCTGACAACTCGCAGACGGGGAGTACCAGGCAACCATGAGTGGCCGGTTGTTCGCGGAGGGTCTCCAGAAGACCTTCAACAAGCGTCAGGTGGTGCGGGGCGTGTCCTTCGAGGTCGCGCAGGGCGAGGTGGTGGGGCTGTTGGGCCCCAACGGCGCCGGCAAGACGACGAGCTTCAACATGGTGGTGGGCCTGGTGCGGCCCGACGCCGGCCGCGTGCGCATGGAGGGCGCGGATCTCACCGGACTGCCCATGCACCGGCGCACCGTCCACGGCCTGGGCTACCTCCCCCAGGAGTCCTCCATCTTCCGCAAGCTCACCGTGCGGCAGAACTTCCTGTCCGTGCTCGAGCTGCAGAAGGGCCTGGACCGCGCCGCCCGCGAGCGCCGGGCCGAGCAGCTGCTGGAGGAGTTCGACCTGCGCCACGTGGCCGAGGCTCCCGGCGAGGTGCTCTCCGGGGGCGAGCGCCGCCGCACGGAGATCGCCCGTTCGCTCATCCCCGAGCCTCGCTTCATCCTCTTCGACGAGCCCTTCGCCGGCGTGGACCCCATCAACGTGGGCGACATCCAGGCGCAGATCTCCCTGCTCAAGTCCCGGGGCCTGGGCGTGCTCATCACCGACCACAACGTCCAGGAGACCCTGGGTATCTGTGATCGGGCGTACATCATCGCACAGGGGCAGATCCTCGAGGAGGGGACTCCCGAGCGGCTCGTTGCTTCACCCCGAGCGCGAGCGGTGTATCTCGGCGAGCGGTTTCGCTTGCAGTCCGGGTGAGGGCCGATCGTCCGCCCCCGCGGGGCCGCCGGCCCGTTCGCGTCCGCCTCGTCGCCTGGTGTCCACTCGTCCATTCCTGAACGTCTCCTGCGGCTCGCGAGATTGGCTAAACTCGCGGAATAAAAGGAGAAATTCACGCACTGCAAGGGATGCGCCGGACCCGGGGGCACTGGACGAAGTCGGGGGGCCTTGTTAGCTTGGCACGGTCCTTGATGGCGGGTCGCCGTCAAGTCGAGCATTGAAAAGGGCGGGAGACCCCAGAAATGGCGATGGAACTCAAGCAGAGCCTGAAGCTTTCGCAGCAGCTGGTGATGACGCCCCAGCTGCAGCAGGCCATCAAGCTGCTGCAACTCTCGCGCATGGAGCTGTTGGAGCAGGTCCGGGAAGAGATGGATCAGAACCCGCTCCTGGAGCAGCCAGACGAGGCGCCCTTCGGTGACTTGACGGACAAGGAGCCGGGCGAGGCCTCCATGGAGGCGGCGAATACCGAGATTCCCCGGGATCTGGAGCCCCGCACCCCGGACACGGCGACGGAGTTCAAGGCCGACAAGGACGGCCCGCCGGAGATCGACTGGGAGGCGTACCTCAACAGCTACCAGTTCAACGAGCCGACCACGGCGTCCAACAAGGGCAACGTGGCCACGGACGACATGCCCTCCTTCGAAGCCAACATGGTGGAGAAGGAGGATCTGGTCGACCACCTGCAGGAGCAACTGGGCACGCTGCGGCTCAACGACGCCGAGCGCCGCATCGGCATGCTCATCCTCGGCAACCTGGACCACGACGGCTACCTCAAGCTGGAGGAGGTGGAGGGAGACCCCCTCATCCGTCTGGCCAACGAGGCGGACGTGCCCATGAGCGTGGCCGAGCGCACCCTGCGCCGCATCCAGAACCTGGAGCCCAAGGGCTGCGCCGCGCGCGACTTGCAGGAGTGCCTGCTCATCCAGGTGGCCGCGCTCAAGGACAAGCACGCTCCGCTGCTCGGCCTCATCATCAAGCGCCACATGAAGTACCTGGAGAGCAAGAACCTCCCGGCGATCGCCAAGGATCTCAAGGTGTCGCTCGAGGAGGTGGTGGAGGCCTCCAAGCTCCTGCCGCGCCTGGACCCGAAGCCGGGCCGCAACTTCAGCGGCGACGACGCGCAGTTCATCACCCCGGACGTGTTCGTCTACAAGATGGAGGACGACTACACGGTGGTGCTCAACGACGACGGCCTGTCCAAGCTGCGCATCTCCGGCATGTACCGCAACGCGCTCAAGGCGGGCGGGGTGGGCCCCGGGCAGACCAAGGAGTTCATCCAGGAGAAGCTGCGCAGCGCCCAGTGGCTCATCCGCTCCATCCACCAGCGCCAGCGCACCATCTACAAGGTCACCGAGAGCATCGTGAAGTTCCAGCGCGAGTTCCTCGACCAGGGCATCGCGCACCTCAAGCCGCTCATCCTGCGCGACGTGGCCGAGGACATCGGCATGCACGAGTCCACCGTGTCGCGCGTGACGACGAACAAGTACGTGCACACGCCCCAGGGCATCTTCGAGCTGAAGTACTTCTTCAACTCGTCCATCGCCCGCGTGTCCGGAGACGACACCGCGAGCGAGGCCGTCAAGCACCACATCAAGCAGCTCGTCAGCCAGGAAGATCCGCGCAACCCCTACTCGGATCAGAAGATCGTCGAGCTGCTCAAGGCCCAGGGCACGGAGATCGCCCGGCGCACCGTGGCCAAGTACCGCGAGGTGCTCAACATCCTCCCGAGCAGCAAGCGCAAGCGCTACTTCTAGCCCCGCGCCCCCCTTCCCGGACAGGCCTTGTCCGGATGCGCCGGAGGGGGTTCATGATGCGGCCCATGTCCGCCATGAGCCCCGAGTCCGACCCCGTCCCCACGCGTGAACTCACGCCGCTCGTCGTCCCCCCGGTGACCCTGGAGGGCGAGCGCGTGCGCCTCGAGCCGCTCGCCTCCGCGCATACCCCCGGGCTCGTGGCGCTGCTCGAGCCGGAGATCTTCGAGCACTTCAACCTGGTGCTGCGCACGCCCGCGGACGTGGAGGCCTACGTCGCCGCCGCGCTGAAGGCCGCGGAGGCGGGGGTGGAGCGGCCCTTCGTCATCCTCGAGCGCGAGACGGGCACCCCGGTGGGCACCACGCGCTACCTGGACATCCAACGCACGCACCGCACGCTGGAGATTGGCAGCACGTGGCTGGCCCGGCGCGTCTGGCGCTCGCGGGTGAACACCGAGTGCAAGTTCCTCCTGCTGCGGCATGCCTTCGAGACGCTCGGGGTGATGCGCGTGCAGTTCAAGACCGATCGGCGCAACACCCGCTCGCGCACGGCCATCGAGCGGCTCGGCGCGCGCTTCGAGGGCATCCTGCGTCACCACATGCTGGTGCGCGGCGGTCAGGTGCGCGACTCGGCCTACTACAGCATCGTCGACACCGAGTGGCCCGAGGTGAAGGCGGGCCTCGCGCGCAAGCTGGACGTCACCGGTCGCTGAGCCCGCCCGCCTCCCGGGCGTGGGGTCCTCACGCGTTGGTTGCCAGTCACACCCGGCCTCCCCACCGTGGGCTGGGTACACCCAACCCGAGGATTTCCCACATGGCTCAGAAAGATCCGCGTTCCGCCGGCAACCCGCCCCCGCAGCCTCCGCAGGAGCAGTCGGCCCCGGCGCTCGAATCCAAGATGACGCCCGAGCCCGATTACGGGCTGACCTCGTACAAGGGGCTCGGCCGATTGAAGGGCCGCGTGGCGCTCGTCACCGGCGGCGACAGTGGCATTGGCCGCGCGGTGTGCCTCGCGTTCGCCCGCGAGGGCGCCGACGTGGCCTTCGGCTACCTCAACGAGGATCAGGACGCCGAGGTGACCCGGCGCGCCGTCGAGGAGTCCGGCCACCAGGTGGTGTCCTTCCGGGGAGATCTCACGGACGAGGCCGTGTGCCGCCGCCTCATCGAGGACACGGTGAAGCGCTTCGGCCGCATCGACATCCTCGTCAACAACGCCGCCTACCAGGGCAAGGCGGTGGAGAAGTTCGAGGAGATCTCCTCCGAGCGGCTCGAGCGCACCTTCCGCACCAACATCCTCGCGATGTTCCACCTGGTGCGCTACGCGCTGCCGCACATGAAGAAGGGCTCCACCATCATCAACACGGCCTCCATCCAGGCCTATCAGCCCTCGCCCAACATCCTCGACTACGCGTGCACCAAGGGCGCCATCGTCACCTTCACCAAGGGGCTGGCGCAGGAGCTCATCGAGCGGGGCATCCGCGTCAACTGCGTGGCGCCCGGCCCCGTGTGGACGCCCATCATCCCCGCCTCCTTCGACGCGGAGAAGGTGAAGTCCTTCGGCGAGGGCAACCCCACCGGCCGCGCCGGTCAGCCCGTCGAGCTGGCGCCCTCCTACGTGTTCCTCGCCTCGGACGAGTCCACCTACGTCAATGGCGAGGTGCTCGGCGTCACCGGCGGCAAGCTGCTCGCCTGAGTTCCCTCCGCCGCGCTGTCCTCCCCCGTCTCCGGGCCCGCGTAAGTCTTACCGGCTCGGGGACGGGTCATTCCTCGCTTGGAACCCAAGCACTTGAAATCCCAGGACTTTCTGGCCGTGGACCCCTTGGCACGCGCGATGCTTTATCTCCGCTCACGCAGGGGCGGGGAAGGGTGGGCAGGTGGGGGGCGGGCAGGTCGGGTCGAGGGGCGTGGGGCAGGTCGGGGGCGGGGGGTCGAAGGGTTGTTGGAGGGGAGTGCCAGTCAGGGGCGGTAGTGGGGGGTAGTTCGTTGTTCGTTGGGGAGGAGCCGCTGGGGGGCGGCTCCTCCCCAAACCTTTTGCGGGCTGGAGCGCGGGGCTCGGGGCAGGCTGCACACCTTGTCTGAAGGACTTCCCCCCGCGTCGGGAACACGAGGAGCCCCGCCATGAGCCCATCCGTCGAGAAGGGTGCCGCCAACGACATCGACCGGCACAAGCGAGAGGCCGCCGAGCGCGCGGTGGAGTCCATGCAGCCGGGCATGGTGGTGGGGCTGGGCACGGGAAGCACCGCGGCCCACGTGGTGCACCGGCTGGCGGCCTTGCGGAGCGAGGGGAAGCTGCTGGACGTGAAGGGCGTGCCGACGTCGCATCGAACGGCGGTCCTGGCGGAGTCGCTCGGCATTCCCCTCACCACGTTGGAGGCGCACCCCGTGTTGGATCTCTGCATCGACGGCGCGGACGAGGTGGACCCGGAGCTGCGGCTCATCAAGGGCGGGGGCGGCGCGCTGTTGCGCGAGAAGATCGTCGCCCAGGCGAGCCGTCGGGTGATCATCGTGGTGGACGAGGGCAAGTTGTCTCCCCGGCTGGGCACGCGCTGGGCGGTGCCGGTGGAGGTGCTGCCGTTTGGCTGGCGCTCGCAGGCGCTCTACCTGGAAGGACTGGGCGCCCGGGTCACCCAGCGTCTGGGCCCCGGGGGCTCACCCTTCGTGACGGATCAGGGCCACTTCATCCTCGACTGCGCCTGGGGGGCCCTGGAGCAGCCGGAAGCGCTGGCCGCGCGGCTCCAGGCCCGGGCGGGGATCGTGGAGCATGGCCTGTTCCTCGGGCTGACGTCGGAGCTCATCGTGGCCGGTTCCGGGGGCGTGGAAGTTCGCCATCCCGGCTGAAGGGATCGGAGGGGGGCTCGTCCGCCCGGCCGCCCCTCCCACCGAGCCCCAGGGTGCTTACCTCTTCGATGGTCATCTCTTGGAGGGGTACTCACATGGGTCTCGAAACACTGGTGCTCTGGCTGTTCATCGGTCTCATCGCGGGTTGGTTGGCCTCGGCGGTCGTGGGCGGGGGCTATGGCCTCGTGGGCGACATCGTCGTGGGCATCGTGGGCGCGTTCCTGGGCGGATGGCTCTTCCGCGCCCTGGGGGTGGGCGCTCCGGGCAGCGGCATCGTCTCGACCATCATCGTGGCCTTCGTGGGTGCCGTCGTCCTGCTATTGATTCTGCGGGCCATCCATCGGACGACGTACCGGCGGGTTTGATGCACCGGGTCGGCCGCACCGTCTGTTGAAGCCAGACGGTGTGGTCCACCCGCGGCGTCTTCTTTCCTACCCGACCTGTCGCGGTGCTTGACGGCAACAGGCGCTCCAGCGACCGTGAGGGGGTGAGCGCGCCCCTCGCTTCATCCGTGCCCGGTTCGCACCTGGCGCGTGACTCCACTTCCGACACCTCGCGTCCTCCGCAGGACGAGCGCTTCGCGCTGTTGCTCGAGCACATGGCCGAGGCCTTCCTGTCCCTGGACGAGCGGGGCCGGGTGCTGCGGTGCAACACGCGCGCGGCGGCGCTCTTGGGCGTGGAGGCCGAGCGGCTTCGGGGCCAGGAGCCGTGGACGGCGGCGCCCGGGCTGATGGGCCGCACGTTGCACGAGCGGCTCGTGGCCGCCCTGGAGTCGCGCCAGCCCGCGCGCTTTCTCGCCTCGCTGCCCCCGCGCACCTGGTTGGAGGTGTCGGTGGTGCCGGTGGGCGAGGAGCTGTGGGTGCTCGCCACCGACATCACCCAGCGCGAGGAGGCCCAGGCGCTGGTGGAGCAGACGGAGAAGCGCTTCCGGCTGCTGGGCGAGCGCTTCCAGGTGGCGCTCGACTCCGCGCAGATGGCCGTCTGGGAGACGAACCTCGCCACCGGTCAGGTCTTCCGCTCCGAGGGGCATGATCGGCTCTACGGCTACCCCGAGCCCCTGCCCACGTGGACGCACGAGCGCTTCCTGGAGGCGCTGCATCCGGAGGACAGGCCCGAGGTGGAGGCGCAGGTCGCCACCGTCTTCTCCCAGGACGTGAAGGCCTATACCTCCACCTTCCGCGTCCGGGGCGTGGAGGGCTCGTGGCGCTGGCTCACCAGCCGGGCCCGGGTGCTGCGCGACGCGGAGGGGCGGCCCCTGGTGGTGCGCGGTGCCATCCTCGACATCACCCCGTTGAAGGAGACGGAGCTGGCGCTGCAGGAGTCGGTGCGCGTGCGCGAGGACTTCCTGTCGCTCGCGGGCCACGAGCTCAAGACGCCCCTGACGGGCCTGAACCTGCAGGTGCAGATGTTGCGGCGGCTGGGCGAGGAGGATGTCTCCACCCCCTTGAGGGCGCCCCGCGTCCAGGCGCGTCTGGATGCCATCGATCGGGGCCTGCGGCGCCTGGGCACGCTGGGCGACAACCTGTTGGACGTCAGCCGCATCCGCCACGGCCAGCTCGACTTCATCTTCACCACCGGAGACCTGTCGGCGCTGGTGTCCGAGGTGGTGGCGCGCACCGAGGACGAGGCGCGCACGGCCGGCGTGTCGCTCGTCGGCTTCATCGAGCCGCGCGTGGTGGGACGCTTCGATCGGCTGCGGATGGAGCAGGTGCTCGTCAACCTGCTGTTCAACGCCCTGCGCCACGGCGGGGGACACCCGGTGGAAGTCGTGCTGGAGCGCTACGCCGGGGGCGCGCGGCTGGTGGTGAGCGACGAGGGACCCGGGGTGCCGGAGGCGGATCGCGAGCGCATCTTCGCGCGCTTCGAGCAGGTGCAGGGGGGGGCGCGCGCGGGAGGACTCGGCCTGGGACTCTTCGTCGTGCGCCAGTGCGTCGAGGGCCACCGGGGCCGCGTGTACGTGCGGCCCGGACCGGGCGGACGAGGCGCGGCGTTCGTCGTCGAGTTGCCCCTCTAATCCCTCGCTTCTCCCTGGCTTCGACGCGCGGTGGTCTCGCCCACACATCGCGTGTTGGAAATCCAGCCCAATTGGAAAGTCCAGGCGAGACTGCCTGTCGAGTGGTGTACGGGCAGCCATCCTGTGAAGTGGGTGGGTTGCATTCGATGCGGTGGAGCGTTTCTGATCGGGGTGCGGTCCCGGTCGTCTCACTTCGGCCCCAACACAGGAGGCAGAAACGCATGCAGCTCAACATCACCTTCCGCCAGTTCGGTTCGTCCGATTCCCTCAAGGAGTACGCGAAGGAGAAGGTCGAGCGGGTGAACAAGTACCTGGATCGAGCCGGAGAGGCCCACGTGGTGTTGTCGCTCGAGCGTCACCTGCACCACGCGGACATCACCATCCACTCGGGCGCCTGGGTGCTGCGCGGCAGGGAGAAGAGCGAGGACATGTACGCGTCCATCGACAGCGCGATGGACAAGATCGAGGCGCAGCTGCGCAAGTACAAGGAGAAGATCAAGAACCACCACGGACGCGAGCGCGTGCACCACCGGCAGGAGCTGGTGAACAACTTCAAGGTGCGCCACAAGGTGTTCGAGCTGCCCGAGGAGGAGGCGCTCGCGGACGCCGCGGACACCGCCGAGGCCCTGCGCTCGGCCACGCCCGCGGCCGCTCCGGCCACCCCGGCCCCCGCGCAGCGCATCGTGCGCACCTCGGAGATCACCGTGAAGCCCATGTCGGTGGACGAGGCGGTGATGCAGATGAACCTGCTCAACCAGGACTTCTACGTCTTCCAGCACGCGACGACGCACGAGGTGTGCGTGGTGTACCGGCGCAAGGACGACGGGCAGTTCGGCCTCATCGGCGTGCACGCGCCGCCCAACGCCGGCTAGCGCTGGCGGCCGCCTCCCGCCTCTCCCCGAGGGGCGGGTGGGGCGGCGGCCTGTTGACGGCGTGGCACCTCCAGGCCGTACCCGAAGGTGAGCCGGCCAAGTCCCACGGGCAGCCGGCCCGGCGTGCCAATCTCCCCGAAGAGCGCGGCCGCGGCGGCCTCGGTGGCGGTGGGTTGGTACGAGTAGACGGCGAGCACCGCCCGCGCCGCGGTGGCTCGCTCGGCCAGGTAGGGCAGGCCCATGGACACGAGCACCACGGGCCGTCCGAGCGAGGCGGCCAGGGTGACGAGCTCCAGCTGGCGCGAGTTGATCATCCCCACCACCACCACGTCCGACTGGAGCGCGAGGGCGCGGGCCCGCTGCCGCACGCGTGCGCGCTGGGCACGCGAGGGCCACGCGGGCACGTCCAGCACCCGGGCACCCGGCATCCGCTCGCGGATGGCGTCTCCGAGCGAGTCCTCGGCGGTGATGACGCCCAGGCGCACGCCGGAGGGCAGGGGGAAGTGCTCGCCGTCGGTGCGCAGCAGGGTGACGGCGGCGCGGGCGATGCGGTGGGCGACCTCCTCGTGCTCGGCCGAGCGCGGGGTGGCCAGCCGCTCCTCCACGGGGCGGGGCGGGGCGAACAGCCCCCGGCGCACCTTGGTGGCGAGGATGTGACGCACCGCTTCATCCAGGCGGGCGGCGGACAGCTCGCCACCGCGCACCGCGGACAGGAGCGCCGCGTGCACCTCGCGCTTCTTCTCCGAGTGCCAGGGCACGAGCACCATGTCCGCGCCGGCGTTCACCGCCAGCACCGCGGCCTGACCCACGCCGTAGCGTCGGGCGATGGGCTCCATCTCCAGCTCGTCGGTGAGGACCAGACCCTGGAAGTCGAGCCGCTCGCGCAAGAGGCCGCGCAGCACCCGGGGGTGGACGGTGGCGGGCGCGTCGTCTCCGGTGAGGGCGGGCACGGCGACGTGCGCGGTCATCAACCCGTCCAGTCCCTCGCGGATGACGGCCCGGAAGGGCTCCATCTGGGCGAGCACCTCCTCGCGCGACTCGAGCATGACGGGCAGCGCGCGGTGGCTGTCGGCGTCCGTGGCGCCATGGCCGGGGAAGTGCTTGGCCACGGTGACGAGCCCCGCGTCCTGCTGGCCGCGCACGAAGGCGCGCCCCAGCTCGGACACGAGGGGAATCGAGTCCCCATAGGAGCGGCTGCCGATGACGGGGTTGCGCGGGTTGAGGTTGACGTCCAGCACCGGCGCC
Organism: Cystobacter fuscus; assembly: GCF_002305875.1. Classification (NCBI taxonomy): domain Bacteria; kingdom Pseudomonadati; phylum Myxococcota; class Myxococcia; order Myxococcales; family Archangiaceae; genus Cystobacter; species Cystobacter fuscus. The sequence goes on from NZ_CP022098.1 coordinate 1,702,256, forward strand.
AGGTTCATGTTGAAGCCCAGCCGCCGCAGGTCCTCCGCCTGGGCATGCCCCGCCGCGTAGGCGAGCTGTGCCGAGCGCGTGGCCCCCAGGGCCATGTTGCCCGGCAGCACCACCACGTCGTCCTTCACCCGCACGACGTTGCCCCCCTCCTGGTCCAGCGCGAGGAAGGGGGGGATGCCATCGGACAGCAGCCCGCGCAGGTCCCGGTTGAGCCGGGCCACCTGTTCGCCGTCCGAGATGTTGTGTTTGAAGAGGCAGACGCCCCCCACCCGGTGGCCGCGCACCAACGCCTCCACGGCGCCATCCACCTCGCGTCCCCCGATGCCCACCATCATCAGTTGTCCCACCTTGTCCTCGACGGAGAGGCTGGTGAGCAGCCGCTCCACCTCGTCGGCGAGCGCGTCCACCGGGACGGGGACGACCAGGGGGAGCGCGAGCGGCGGCGGGGGAGGGGATGGGGCCGGGCGCGGGGCCGGCGCCAGGGTACACGCCCCCAGCAGCAGGGCGAGGGAGAGCGCGAGGGCGTGCGAGGGCCGGAGGGACACGTTCCCGTGGAGACTAGACGAGCCCTTCCACCCCCTCCATCTTCCGGCCGCCAGGGCGCGGGAACACACGAAGACGGACAAGGAGTTGCGAAGGAGGGCAGGCGACCCTTGCGCGAATGAAGGGCCAGGAGTAATTGCCCGCGCAGGGAGCGCCACCGCCGGGAGCGCCAGCTTGCGAATCTCCGAGTTCCTCAGCCCACCAGCCGTCGTCTCGGACCTGAAGGCCCGGGACAAGCAAGAGGTGTTGCGCGAATTGAGCGCGGCACTCGCCCATGCCCATCCGACCCTGAAGGCCGAGCGGCTGGTGGAGGTGCTGCGCGAGCGCGAGAAGCTCGGCTCCACCGGCATCGGCGAGGGCGTGGCCATTCCCCACGGCAAGCTGCCGGGGCTCGGCCAGCTCGTGGCCGCCTTCGGCGTGTCCCGTCAGGGCGTCGACTTCGAGGCCATCGACGGCAAGTCCACGCACCTCTTCTTCGCCCTGGTGGCCCCGGAGAACAGCGCGGGCGTGCACCTCAAGGCCCTCGCGCGGATCTCGCGTCTCTTCAAAAATCCGCGCTTCCGCGCTTCCATCCTCGAAGCGCCCACCGTCGAGGCCATTCACGCCCTCATCGTGCAGGAAGACGCTCGGCCCTGAGGGGCCGTGGTAGGCTGGCGGGGATGGATCTGGTCCTTCGGCCGGTCAACGACCGCTTCTTCCATGAGCAGGTGCTGTCCTTCCTGTCGCTCGCGATGAGTGACTCGGCCAGCGCGTTGCAGTCGCTGCTGGGGCAGCTCGACGACGACGAGTCGAGCCTGCTGGCCGGCAAGCTGCTCGCCTCGCATATCGGCGGTGGGCTCGGGGGCGTGGAGCAGACGTCCTGGGTGGCGCTGGTGGACAGGCTCACGCGGATGCAGTGGGGGCCTGGCCCCTCGGGCTGGCGGGTGCTGGGCGAGCGTGCGGGCTACGTGGGGGACTGGGACGAGGCCCTGCACCTGGCGCTGATGCTGGAGGATCCCTCCTATCCCTACGCCCAGGCGCGCGCCTCGCATGGCCGGCGCGAGGGCTTCCGGCGCTACCCGATGGCGGACCTGGGACTCGCGTCGCTGATTGGCGGCCAGTGGGAGCCCTTCCCCTCCTTCCCGCCAGATCGCGTCTTCTCCACCCTGGGGCGGGGCGAGTACGCGTCGCGCCAGCAGTATGCCTTCGCGGACTGGGCGTGGCGGCCGGCGAGCACGGTGGTGCAATGGAGCGCGCAGCTGGAGTCCAAGCTGGAGCGGCTGCTGGAGCGCGAGCGCGAGCGGCTCGAGTCGGCGCAGCCTCCGGAGTGGGAGGCGGTCCGGGCCTGGTTGCTGGGCCACTCCACCGAGTGTCCGGCGTTGTCGGAGCCGCTGGCGGGGTCCCAGGGCGGCGCATGGGTGGAGCGCATCGGTCTGCTGGCGTCGCTCGTGCGCGAGGCGGCCCGGGAGGAAGCGGGCCTGGTGGCGCACGTGGTGCGCCCGCTCAACGAGAAGCCGGAGCAGGCGCCTTCGGAGGAGTCTCCAGCAGGATCGTGACGGGGCCGTCGTTGACGAGCGCCACCTTCATGTCCGCGGCGAAGACGCCGGTGCCCACGGTGAGGCCGCGGGCGCGCAGCACCTCGCACACGCGCTCGTAGAGCGCCTTGGCCCCCACCGGCTCCATGGCCTCGATGAAGCTGGGCCGGCGGCCCTTGCGCGTGTCGCCATGGAGGGTGAACTGGCTGACGACGATGAGCTGGCGCGAGGTGTCCTCCAGCGACAGGTTCATCTTGCCCGCGGCGTCCTCGAAGATGCGCAGGGTGGCGAGCTTGTCCGCCATCCATGCCACCTCCGCCTCGCTGTCTCCCTGGCCCACGCCGAGCAGGACCAGCAGCCCCGGCCCCATCTGACTCACGCGCTCGCCCGCCACCGTGACGGAGGCCTCGAGCACCCGCTGCACCACTGCCTTCATCGTGTCTCTCCTTTCCTCTCGCGGCGTGGCTCAGCGCACCATGTCGACATGGGGGATGCCGTCCTCGTCGTAGACGTCTCCCATGGCCCGGAAGCCGAAGTCCTCGTAGAAGGCGCGCAGGTGGTTCTGGGCACCGATGCGGATGGGCACGCGCGGGTAGCGCGCCTCGATGAAGTCGATCCCCTTCTGCACCAGCACCCGTCCATGGCCATGACGCCGCGCCTCGGGGGCGACCACCACCCGGCCCAGGCTCGCCTGCGGGTACTTCGTCTTGGGGGGCAGCACGCGCAGGTAGGCCGCGAGCCAGGGCGCCTCCGGTTGGTCCTCCATCCCGAGCAGGTGGTAGGCGCTTCGATCATAGCCATCCGCGTCCAGGTAGATGGAGCGCTGCTCCACCACGAACACCTGCTGGCGCAGCTCGAGCGCCAGGTACAGCTCGTCGGGCGTCAGCTCCGCGAAGTTCTTCCACTTCCACGTCAGCATGGCTCTCCTGTCATCGGCGTTCCGCATGCCGGGGATCCAGCGTATCGCGCACCGCGTCGCCGAGCAGGTGAAAGCCGAGCACCGCGAGCGCCAGGGCGAGTCCGGGAAAGAGCGCCACGTGGGGCGCCACGAGGAGGTACTGGGTGCCCTGATCCACCAGCGCCCCCCAGGAGGGCGTCCCCGGAGACGCGCCGAGCCCGAGGAAGCTCAGCGAGGACTCGGCGAGGAGGGTGCCCGGCAGGGCGGAGGTGGCCTGGATGAGCAGCGGCCCCGCGGCATTGGGCAGCAGGTGGTACCAGAGGATGCGCGCGTCACTGGCCCCGAGCGCACGCGCGGCCTGCACGTAGTCGCGCTCGCGCAGGGTGAGCACCTGGGCGCGTGCCAGCCGGGCGTAGCCGGTCCACCCGGTGAGGCTCAAGGCGAGCACGACGTGCGCGAGCGAGGGTCCGAGCACGGCGGTGAGGAAGAGCGCGAGCAGCAGGCCGGGAAAGGCGAGCAGCACGTCGGTCAGGCGCATGAGGACCTCGTCCACGAGCCCGCCCACCCAGCCGGCGATTCCTCCGAGCACGGTGCCCACCGCGGCCGAGAGCGCCACGGTGAACACGGCGACGGTGAGCGACAGGCGGGCGCCGTGGAGCACGTGGGTGAGCAGATCAATCCCATTCTCCCCCGCGCCCAGGGGGTGGCCGGGGCCGGGCGGGGACAGCTCGGCGGCCAGATCGATGGCCTCGGGCGTCGAGGGACTGAGCACGGGGGCCAGCAGCGCGGCGAACACGAGCGTGCCCGTGAGCGCCAGGCCGAGGCGTCCTCCGGGGGACAGCCGCCTCATGCGCGCCTCCGCAGCCTCGGGTCGGCGAGCGCGTAGGCCATGTCGGTGAGCGCGTTGACGAGCAGGAAGCAGCCGGTGAAGACGAGCACGGTGGCGCGCACGGTGTTGTAGTCGCGCCGCTCGATGGCGGACAGCAGCAGGGTGCCCATGCCGGGCCAGGCGAACACCTTCTCGGTGACGATGGCCCCGCCCAGCAGGGCGCCGAACTCGAGCCCCAGCACGGTGAGCAGCGGCAGGAGGGCATTGCGCAGGGCGTGGCGCCAGAGCACGCGCCGGGCGCTGAGTCCCTGGGCCCGGGCGACGGTGATGTAGTCCTCGCGCAGCGCTTCCAGGAGGCTCGCGCGCGTCATGCGTGCGAGGAAGGCGGCGAGCGCGGTGCCCAGCGTGAAGGCGGGCAACACGAGGTGGCGCCAGGAGCCGGCTCCGGACACGGGCAGCCAGTCGAGCCGCAGGGAGAAGACGAGCAGCAGCACGGGCCCGAGCCAGAAGCGAGGCAGGGCCACGCCCACCACCGCCGCGCTCATGGCGGCGGCGTCCACCCAGGTACCCCGGCGCGACGCGGCGAGCACCCCGAGCGGAAGGGCCAGCACGCAAGCCACGCAAAGGGCCGCGAGCGCGAGCACCAGCGTGAAGGGCAGGGCCGCGCCAATGGCGGGCATCACCTTCTTCTGGAAGGGAGGCAGCGAGGTGCGCAGCTCGCCGGTGAACAGCTCCCTCGTGAAGTGCCAGAGCTGCACGGGGATGGGCTCGTCGAGGCCCACCGCGCGGCGCAGCGCCTCGCGGTCCACCTGGGTGGCCTGCTCGCCGAGCATCACGTCGATGGGGTCTCCCGGCACGAGGTGGAGGAAGAGCGAGACGAGCAGCAGCGCGCCCACGCCCGAGAGCAGCGTGGAGATGAGCCGCCTCATGGCCCCACCTGGCGGGCGCGCGCGAGCGGGGTGAAGAAGCCATGGGGGCTCGGCTCGAAGTCCTGGAGGCGCCGGGAGACGACGGCCACCGAGTCCTCGTGCCACAGCGGCACCACGGGGACGAGTTCGTCCAGGCGCTCCTGGGCGCGGGCGTAGAGGCGCAGGCGCTCGGGAGTGGGGACTCGGCTGGCCTCGTCGAGCAGGGCGTCGAGCGCCGCGTCCTCGAGCGCCCCCCGGTTGAGCCCGCCGAAGTGGTTCTTCTCCGAGGGCACGTTGGCCGAGTGGTACGCGCCGCGCATCAGGTCCGGCTCGACGACGGAGGCCCACTTGAGGGTGAAGAGCTCGAAGTTGCCCCGGCGCACGTCGTTGAAGAAGGTGGCGAACTCGAGCGAGCGCACCTCCACGGCCACGCCGCCGCGGCCCAGTTGCTCGCGCAGCACGAGCGCGATGGAGCGGCGCAGCCGGTCGGTGCTCGTCTTGAGCTGGAGCGTGAGCCGGGGAGCGCCGCCGGGGCCATCCGGATCCGGGTAGCCCGCTTCGTCGAGCAGCCGGGCCGCCTCCTCCGGGGCGTATCGGCAGCCGGAGACGGGGGCCCAGGCCCAGTTCGTGCGCGGCAGCAGGCCCTGGGCGGGCCGGGCGAGGCCGTGCAGCTTGTAGGTGACGAGCGGCTCCACGTCGATGAGGTGGCAGAGGGCGCGGCGCACGCGCGCGTCGGCGAGGGCCCCCTCGCGCAGGTTCATGCCCAGGTAGGCGAGGCCCGTGCCCGGCCGGGTGAGCACGCGCAGGGAGGGCTCTCGCTCCAGGGCGGGCAGGGTGGCGGGGGAGAGCGCGTTGAGGACGAGGTCCGCGCGGCCCTTGAGCAGCTCCAGCACGCGGGTCGTCTCGTCGCGCACCACGCGGAAGTGCAGCCGGGGGATGGCGGGCGCGCCCCGGAAGTAGCCCGCGAAGGGCACGAGCGCCAGGTGCTCCTCGTCCGGCTGGGACTCGAAGCGGAAGGGGCCCGCGCCCACGGGAGCCTCGTCCTGGGCCTGCTTGAAGGCGGCCGACGCGCGCCGGGCCGGGAGGATGCCCAGGGACAGGTCCGCCAGCAGGGGCGCGAAGGGCTGGCGCAGGTGGAAGCGCACCGTGCGCGCGTTCTTCACCTCCACCCACTCGAGTGCCGAGTAGCGCTCGGCCCGGGGGCTCGCGAGCGCGGGCTCCCTCACGCTGTCATAGGTGGCCTTCACGTCCCAGGCGGTGAGGGGGTTGCCGTCGTGGAAGGTGAGTCCCGGTCGCAGGGTGAACTCCACGAGCGTGGGGCTCAGCTCCTGGAAGGACTCGGCGAGGTCGGGCACGGGCCTGCCGCTGTCATCGACGGTGACGAGGCCCGGGGTGAGCAACTGGGACAGACGCTGGCCCATCGCCGTGAGCGCGAGCCGGCTGTCGAGGCTGTCCGGCGGCGCCTCGATGAGCACGGTGATGCCCTCGAGGGGAGGCTCGGCGCGGCAGCCGCTCCCGAGCGTGACGACGAGCGCCATGACGAACGCCATGACGAGCCCCAGGTGGGCGGATCGGAGTGGCGGGAGCATGGAAGGAGCGTTGTGTCACAGAACACGTCGCGCGCGTGCCCCTACCCGTGCTTCCGTCCATCATTACTTTTCCCTTCTCATCAGAGGAGCGGGTTCATGGACAAGGCAACGGGAGTGGCGCTCGTGACGGGCGGCAACCGGGGACTGGGGTTCGAGGTCTGCCGGCAGCTCGGTCAGCGGGGCATGCGGGTGTTGCTCTCGGCTCGGGACATCGCCGAGGGGGCCAGGGCCACCGCCGCGCTGCGTGAGGAGGGCCTCGAGGTGAGCTTCGAGCCCCTGGACGTCACCTCCGAGGAGAGCATCGCCCAGCTCACGGATCGGCTCGGACGTCAGGAACTGCGGCTCGCGGCGCTCGTCAACAACGCGGGCATCGCCCTGGAGGGCTTCAACGCGGATGTCGTCGAGCGCACGATCGCCGTGAACTTCACGGGCGTGTTGCGCGTCACCGAACACCTGCTGCCGCTCATGGGGGAACACGGCCGCATCGTCATGGTGTCCAGTGGGATGGGCGTGCTGGAGGGCCTGGCTCCCGCCCTGCGCCAGCGCATCGATCCACCCCCCTCGAAGGACGCGCTGGTCGCCTGGGTGGACGAGTTCGCCGAGGCCGTGCGCGCCGGCCAGTATGAGCAGAAGGGCTGGCCAGGCTCGGCCTACCGCGTCTCGAAGTTGGGCCTCAACGCGCTTACCCGGCTGCTCGCCGAGGAGTTGAGACCCCGGCACCTGCTCGTCAACGCCGTCTGTCCGGGCTGGGTGCGCACGCGCATGGGCGGACCCCGGGCCACGCGGGATGTGGAACAGGGAGCCGACACCCTCGTGTGGGCGGCGCTCCTCCCTCCCGATGGACCCACCGGACGGCTGTTCCGGGATCGCCAGCCCATCGCCTGGTAGCCGATTGCTTCCGCTCGGCGGTGGGCTCCTCGCGTTGGCCAGCGATCAATTCCCGGCCTCGCGCGAGCATGCTTTGCCGCCTGGTGGAAGGCCGGGCACCCCGGAGCCGGGGTGCTCGGGTGTGTCTCCCTTGCCGCCCCAGACTCCCCCTTTCATAATGCCCAACACCTTCCCCGGAGAGTGTGTGCAGGTCCCCCGAGCCAGAACCCTCTTGGCCGTGACGATTGCCATTTTCGTCGCCCATCCGCGCGTGAGTGCCGCCGCGGATGACAAGAAGCGCGCCGAGCGCGAGGCCCTCAAGGCGTCGTTGTTGCAGGTGCTGCAGCGCGACCCCCTCAACGCCAGCCGTGTGGGCGTCCACATGATGAGCCTCGACGACGGCTCGGTGGTGTTCAGCCACAACGCGGACGAGCTGCTCAACCCCGCCTCCAACGTGAAGCTCGTCACCTCGGCGGCGGCGCTCTCCACGCTCGGGCCCGAGTTCCGTTTCGAGACCGAGTTCCTCGTGGAGGCGGAGTCCGATGGTCTCAAGGCCAAGACGCTCTACGTGCGAGGCAAGGGAGACCCCTCCATCACCACCGAGCGCCTGTACGGCATGGTGGGCGACCTGTTCCACACGGGCCTGCGCGAGGTGCAGGACATCGTCGTGGACGAGGCGTGGTTCGACGACGAGCGCACCCCGCCGGGGTATGACCAGGAGGACTCGGACCGGGCCTACATGGCTCCCACGGGAGCCCTGAGCCTGAACTGGAACGCGGTGGGTGTCTTCCTGCGTCCCGGTGAGCGCCTGGGCGCCAAGGGCGTGGTGGAGATCGAGCCGCCCAGCGACTACTTCGTGGTGGAGAACGCGCTCACCACGGGCGACCGGCGGGCGCGCCGCTTCTCGGTGTCGTCGGACGCGGCGGGCGCGCAGCAGAAGATCATCGTGCGCGGCCTGGTGCCCGAGGCCGGCGGCGCCATGAGCGTGTACAAGAAGATCGACAACCCGCCGCTCTACTTCGGCCAGACGCTCAAGCAGATGCTGGTGGCGCGGGGCGTCAAGGTGAAGGGCAAGGTGAAGGCGGGGCTGACGCCGCAGCGCGCGAAGCTCGTGTTCGTGGCGCACTCGGACACCTTCGACATCGTGCTCAAGCGGCTCAACAAGCTGTCGAGCAACTTCATCGCCGAGACGCTCCTCAAGACGATGGGCGCGGAGGCGCGGGGCGCTCCGGGCTCGTTCGCCAAGGGGCTGGACGTGGTGGAGGACTTCCTCGCGCGCGAGGTGGGCATCCCCCGTGGCACCTACGTGATGAAGAACGGCAGCGGACTCAACGACGCCAACCGCTTCTCCGCCACGCAGCTCGACCGGATCCTCCGCTACATGTACGAGCGCTTCCCGCTCGCGCCCGAGTACCTGTCCTCGCTGGGCATCGCCGGCAAGGACGGCACGCTCAGGTACCGCTTCGATGGCACCGAGGCGGTGGGCCGGCTGCGCGCCAAGACGGGCACGCTGGAGAACGTGTCGGCGCTCAGTGGCTACGTGCAGGCGGCGGGCGGCGAGAAGTTCATCTTCTCCATGATGGTGAACGACTACCCGGGCCGCTCGGGACCGGTGGTGCGGGGCCTGGACGCGCTGGGCACGGCGGTGGCCTCGGTGGGCTCGACGATGGGCCCCGGGCGCGCGGTGGCCGAGCTCGCCAGCGGCGAGAAGTCCAGCAGCCCCATGGGCGAGATGAGCAGCCGGGTGAAGACGTACCTCGCCCTGAGCAGCCAGCATGATCCGCGCAACATCGGCTTCCTGCGCACGGCGTGGCGCAGCGAGCGCGACCCGGCGGTGCGCGCGGTGGTGGCCGAGGGCCTCTACCAGTCCAATCCCCAGGATTACCTCGGGGTGCGCACGCTCCTGGACAGCTACTCGGCGGGCTCGGAGGTGTACGGCCGGCTGCGCACGGTGGCGCGGGAGTTGTCGGTGGGGGTGCCGGGGCTGGGCAGCCTCGTGGAGCTCGCCGCGAGCGGCAACGTCGAGGCGCTCTCGCGCGTCGCCGAGCTGGCCGGGGCGTCCGCCGGCGACAACCTCGCCGAGGGGGAGATGGCCGAGGGCCTGGGTGCCATCGCCCGCTCGGCGCCCGAGGATCTGGTGCAGGCGCTGCGCGTCGCGAGCGACAAGGATCGCGAGGCGGCCACCACGCTGCTCGCGCGCGGCCTCGTGCAGACCGGCGAGGCGGAGCACCCCTTCTGGAAGGCGCTGCGCAAGAGCCTGGGCGCGTCGGATCCCAAGGTGGCGGAGTTCTCCCGCTCGCTCGAGGGCCTGATGTCGCGCAAGGTCGCCGAGGCCAAGGCCCCCCGGGCCGAGCCGCCCCTGGGCAACCCTGTCCTGGCCTCGCCGCCCGTCATCGGCAGCGGCCTCTCGGAGACCCGTCCCGGCGGGTGAGGGCCCGCCCGCTCGCCCTCCCTCCTTCCCTTCTTCCGACCGTCCGGGAAGGGCGGGGGCTGAAGCCCTGTTCAGGTGCTTGTCAGCCCCTTATGGTAGGGAAGTGGCGCGAGCGGCATTCCCGCTCTTGGATGTAGGTAACCGGCCCGTGGTGGGCCGGTGCTCGAGAAAGGACGGCATCATGGCTGGAGGCGTCAACAAGGTCATCCTCATTGGCAACCTGGGGGCGGACCCGGAAGTGCGCTTCACCCCGGGCGGACAGGCGGTGGCCAACTTCCGCATCGCGACCAGCGACAACTGGACCGACAAGAGCGGCCAGAAGCAGGAGCGCACCGAGTGGCACCGCATCGTGGTGTGGGGAAAGCTCGCGGAGCTGTGCGGTGAGTATTTGAAGAAGGGCCGCCAGTGCTACATCGAGGGCCGTCTGCAGACGCGCGAGTGGACGGACAAGGAGAACCGCAAGAACTACACCACCGAGGTGGTGGCCAACGCGGTGACCTTCCTCGGGGGCCGTGACGGAGCGGGCATGGGTGGTGGTGGCGGCGGTGGTGGTGGGGGCCGCGGTGGCGGCTACTCGCAGCAGCGCGGCGGCGGTGGTGGCGGTGGCCAGTCCCAGGGCGGCGGCTACGACGACTACGGCGCTCCTCCCATGGACGATGGCGGTGGCCCCATGGGCGGCGGCCACGGCGGGGACGACGACATCCCGTTCTAGGCCTTCCCGCTGAAACACCAACGGCCGCTCCCGGGAGACCGGGGCGGCCGTTGTCGTTGCGGGCGCTCGGGGGGAGCGCCCTGCGCGCCACTCAGTGCATGTCGCCCTGCGTCTGGACGATGGCGTTGCGCGCGTCGATGACGGCCTGGGTGCCACCGGCCTGGTACATGGCGAAGAGCACGCCCCAGCCCATGGCGAGCAGCACCAGGAAGAGGACGATGGACCACGGCTCGAAGCGGCGCATGGAGCGCTCACTGGCCAAGAGGCCCCAGCCCATGGCGAAGCCCTGGAGGCCGTTGGCCAGGTGGTACGCGGTGCCGAGGATGCCGAGCACGTAGACGACGATGGTGGGCGTGTGCCAGCGCATCTCGTAGGCGATGGCGGCGAAGGGCTCGGCCGCGCCGTGCACCAGCCGCGGCTGGAGGAAGGCCAGCCACATGTGGGCCCCGATGAAGCCGAGCACGCCCAGGGCCGCGGCGCGCTGGAGGATGTACTTGAGGTTGCCGTAGTTGGGGTAGGCGCCCAGGTTGGGCCGGAAGCTGAACAGCCGCGCCACGCCCCACGCGGTGTGGATGAGCAGCGGCAGCAGCACGATGATGAAGGTGAAGATCATCGAGTACGGGTGCTTGTACTCGGTCACCGCGGACTGCCAGGCCTGGGCGCCCTGGAACGCGGCGAGGTTGTCCCACAGGTGGTTCACCACCCAGATGCTCAGCGGCACCACGGCGAGGAACGAGCCCAGACGGGACTGGATGAAGGGCGTCTTCTGGGGAAGGGCGTCGGCGGTAGCGGCTTGGGTGCTCATCGGAACTCCGGACGTCGCGCGGGCCCGAGGGGACCGCGCCAGGAAGTCAGTCGGACGGGGTGTTATAGCCGGTCCTGGGACCGGGGTAGGATTTTCCGCCATGGGAAGACGCCTCCGGGCCACAGGGAGGTATCAGCGGGGGTGATGACCGGGTCCGGCTCCGCTCCTGGCGGGGGAGCCACCGGGGGAGCGCCCGGGTGCGTATTGTCATTGGCGAGCGCCCCGGGGGACGGCAGGCTATTGCCCCCTCATGGCCGATGAACTCGTCAGTGGTTTGTTGAAGGAGACCGACCTGCGCGTGGTGCTCGTCACCGCGAGCGACCTGGCCCGCCGGGCGCGCGAGCTGCACCGCTCGGCGTCGGCGTCGGCCTCGCTGATGGCGCAGGCCCTCACCGCCGGGGCCCTGCTCGGCTCGTTGCAGAAGAATGACTCGCGCATCAACCTCCAGGTGGAGTGCGATGGCCCCCTGCGCGGCCTCTTCGTGGATGGGGATGGGGCGGGGGTGGTGCGGGGCTACGCCAAGAATCCCCTCGTGTCGCACGTGGGCGCCGAGGGCGAGTACCATTGGCGTCCGGCGCTCGGGAACAAGGGCTTCCTGTCCGTGCTGCGCGACCTGGGGGGGGGCGAACAGTACCGCTCGGCGGTGGAGCTGGAGAGCTTCGACCTGGGGAGTGACCTGGAGCGCTACTTCCGCATCTCGGATCAGCTCCCCACGCGGGTCTACCTCTCGGTGCAGCCGCTGTCCCAGGGCGGGCAGGTCGAGCCGCTGGGACTCGTGGCCGGCATGCTCCTGCAGCCGCTGCCGCAGGGGGACATGGAGGCCTTCCGGACACTGGGGGAGCGGCTCGCCCGGGACTTCGAGTCCGCGGTGCGGGCGCACGCCTCCCAGGGCACGAGCGCGCTGCTCAAGGCGCTGGTGGCCCAGCCGGACCTGGAGGTGATGTCGCGCTACCCGGTGTCCTTCACGTGCAGTTGTAGCAAGGAGCGGGTCAAGCGCGCGCTGATGACCCTGGGCCAGGCGGAGCTGGAGGACATCCTCGCCACGGATGGCAAGGCCGAGGCCGACTGCCACTTCTGCACGATGCACTACGTCATCACCGGGGAGGAGATTCGCGGCCTGCTCGGGGAGATGGAGGCCTCCACGAGCTGAGCGAGGAGGCGGGCGCGGGGTTGCTGCCGGGAGTGGCGGTAGCGCACGGCCCGGGGTATGACGCGGGCCCCGCCTCTCACACTGGAGTCCGCGCCGTGGCCACCAAGCGGGCAACACCCAAGGTCACCAAGGGCAAGCCCTCCCAGAAACAGGTGGAGAAACTCGTCTCCATTCCACCCGACGTGGTGCTCGCGCCCCAGGTGGAAGCCCCCCGTCATGCCACCGGGCGCGACCAGTCGCGTGCCAGGACCCAGGTGCAGGAGCTGACGTGGGCGCAGTTCGATCGCGCCGTGCAGACGCTCGCGCTCGCCATCCGCCAGTCGTACTCGCCCGCGGCCGTGGTGGGCGTGGCGCATGGGGGCGTGTTCGTGGGCGGGGCGCTGTCCAGCGCCCTGGGCGCCGAGTTCTTCCCGGTGCGCATCAGCCGCCGCAGCCGGGACAAGGGCCAGGCCAAGCCGAAGCTGAGCGGGGAGATGCCGCGCGAGCTCAAGGGCAAGCGGGTGCTCATCGTGGACGACGTGGTGGCCAGCGGCGACACGCTGGCGCTGGCCGTGGCGATGGCGCGCAAGGTGGGGGCCCGCGAGGTGAGCACCGCGGCGCTGGTGTCCCGGCCGGGTGGCTTCGAGCCGGACTTCTTCGCGCTGTCCACCGACGCCCTGGTCGTCTTTCCGTGGGACTACGAGGACGTCGCCGAGGACGGGCGCTTCGACGTGGACCCGGACAAGGCGGGGGCGTGAAGGCCGCGGGGGGGCGCGGAGCACGATGATCATCGGCACCGCGGGGCACATCGATCACGGCAAGACGTCCCTGGTCAAGGCGCTTACCGGAATCGACACGGATCGGCTGAAGGAGGAGAAGCGCCGGGGCATCACCCTGGAGCTGGGCTTCGCGCACCTCGCGCTGGGCGAGGGGCAGGTGGCGGGCGTGGTGGACGTGCCCGGCCACGAGCGCTTCGTGAAGGCGATGGCGGCGGGGGCCGGCGGGGTGGACCTGGCGGTGCTGGTGGTGGCGGCGGACGAGGGGGTGATGCCCCAGACGCGCGAGCACCTGGACATCTGCCGGCTGCTGGGCGTGAAGGCCGGAGTGGTGGCGCTCACCAAGGCGGATCTGCTTCCGGGGCTGGGCGCGGAGTGGCGCGCGCTGGTGGACGCGGACGTGGCCACGCTGGTGGCGGGCACCTTCCTCGAGGGCCGTCCCGTGGTGCCCGTCTCGTCGCGCACGGGCGAGGGGCTCGAGGCGCTGCGGGCCGCGCTCGTCGAGGTCTCCAGGGACGTGCCCGCGCGCGGCGTGGACGGCCCCGCCTTCCTGCCGGTGGACCGGGCCTTCAGCTTGAAGGGCTTTGGCACGGTGGTGACGGGCACGCTCTTGTCGGGGGCCTTCGCGGCGGAGGACTCCGCTTCCCTGCTGCCGGGCCTCGCCGGACCCTGGCGTGTGCGCGGAGTGCAGCGGCATGGCGAGGGGGTGCCGCGGGTGGTGGCCGGGCAGCGCGCGGCGGTGAACCTCGTGGGCGTGGAGGCCGAGGCCGTCGCGCGGGGCGCGGTGTTGGTGCACGCGGGCGAGGTGTCCGAGACGTCCATGTTGGACGTGGAGCTGAGCCTGTTGGCCGCGGCGCCCGAGGCGCTGCCCCGGCGCCGCAAGCTCCTCCTTCACCTGGGCACGGCGCAGGCGGAGGCCACGGTGGCGCTGTTGGACCTGGAGCGGTTGGAGCCGGGCGAGACGGGGCTCGCGCAGCTACGGCTGGCGACGCCCGTGGCGGCGCTGCCCGGCCAGCGCTTCATCCTCCGGGGTCCGCGCGCGCTGCCGGGCCGGGGTGCCACGCTGGCCGGGGGGCGGGTGTTGTCCATCTCGCCTCCGCGCCGGCGCAGGGGCGGGGCCGGGGTGGTGGCGCCCCTGCTGGAGGCGGACCCGGGCACCCAGGTGGCGTGGCTCTTGAGACAGGCGGGCTACCGGGGCCTCACCTGGAAGGAACTCTTCGCCCGCTCCGCCCTGGCGTCCCGGGTGTTGTCGCGGGCGCTGGAGACGCTCGGCGCGCGGGGCGCGGCGCTACTGGTGGACAAGGAGCGGCGGCTCTACCTTTCGGGCGAGGTGTTCGAGGGGATGCGGGCGCGGGCCCTGGCGCTGCTCGACGCCTTCCACGAGCGCGAGCCCTTGCGCGAGGGGCTGTCGAGGGAGGAGCTGCGCCAGCGCCTGTCGGGCGAGCTCGAGGCCCGGGTGTTCTCCCGGCTGGTGCAGACGTTGGTGGAGGCGGGCAAGGTGGAGGTGGAGCGCGAGACGGTGAGGCGGGTGGGGCGGGGCCGCACGTTGTCCCTGGATGAGGACGCGGCGCGCACGCGGCTGGTGGCGGACCTGGGGGCGGCGGGGCTCGCTCCGCCCACGCTCCACGAGCTGGCCGAGCGGCTGCGCCTGCCCGTGCCCCGGGTGAGGGAGCTGCTGCGGGTGGCGGTGGCGGAGGGCCGGGCGGTGGGGGTGAGCGAGGAACTCTACTTCGACGCGGGCGCGCTGGCTGGCCTCAAGGAGAGGCTCGTTGCCTACCTGCGCGACAAGAGCGACATTTCCACCCAGGCGTTCAAGGAGTTGGTGGGGCAGAGCCGGAAGTTCGTCATTCCCCTCTCGGAGTACTTCGATCGCGAGAAGGTCACGCTTCGTGTCGGAGAGAAACGGGTGCTGCGGCGCGCATGACGAGGAATCTCTACAACGAGGCGACCCTGCGCAGCCTCATCGACCACTTCACCAATCCCATCTCCGTGGTCCAGGATGGTCGGATCCGGATGGCCAACGACGCCTACCTGGCGATGCACGGGTTGTCGCGCGAGCAGGTCGAGGGCCGCTCCTTCTTCGACTTCCTCCACCCGGAGGACCTGGCGAGGCTGCGCACGCGCTACCGCCTGCGGGAGCAGGGGATGCTGGCGGAGAGCGATCCCCGGCGCTACGTGCTCCCGTCGCGTCCGGGCGTGGGGCCGCGGGAGCTGGCGGTGCACGTGCAGGAGGTGGAGCTGGAGGGCAGTGGCTTCGCGCTGCTGTGCAACCACCTGGTGCTGGGCGATCGTCCGAGCGAGCTGGAGATGGCCGAGCGCCTGGTGGAGACGTCCGCGAAGCTCGTCGCGGCGCGCTCCGAGGAGGCGGTGCGGCGCATCGCCCTGGAGGGCTTCCAGGGGGTGGGGCTCGTCGCGCGCTTCCTGGCGCGGGACGGGGAGCGCTTCAGCCCCTTCGAGGGTTTCGAGGAGGCGCTGGCCTGGCGGGCCCTGACCGAGGGACGCCCCGTCTTCGGCCACTTCGAGAACGAGTCCACGGCCGTCTACCTCGCGCTGGGCACCACGTCGTCGGAGATGCTGTGGGTGGCGGGCCCGGAGGTGCGGCCCTCGTACGGTCCGGTGCTGGAGCTCTTCGCCAAGGTGGTGGGGGCGGCGCTCACCGACGCGCGGCTGTTGGCGGACGTGGAGCGCAGCCGCTGGGAGCTGTCGTCCGTGGCCGAGGTGGCGCGCTTCGTCGCGCTGCCCGAGCCTCCCTCGCCCGAGGACTTCCTCGCGCGGCTGTCGCTGCTGGTGGGCGCGGAGGCCGTGGTGTTGTACGGGTCGGACTCGCCGGAGGGGCCTCCTGGGCTCGTGGCGCAGGTGGGTCTGGAGCCGGCCCAGGTGGAGGCACTCCCGATGCCGCGGGAGGAGTGGCTGTCGGCGGAGCTGTCGGCTCGGGGCGTGGTGCTCTCCAGCGAAGCGGAGGAGCGCGAGTGGAGCGCGCTGTCCGCGGGCCGTCTGGTCCGGAGCGCGGCGGTGCCGTTGTTGCTGGGAGGTCAGCCCGGGGGGCTCTTGCAGGTGCTGCGCGGCGCGGACCCTCCCTTCAGCGCGGAGGAGCTGCGGCTGCTGGGCACGCTGGCCGAGCTGTTGATGATGTTGCTGGAGCAGCGCCGGCTGCGGGCCGAGTCCGCGCGCCAGCTCACCGACTCGCGCCTGCTGTTGGATCTGGCGCGCACCACCGCCACCACGTTGGAGGTGGCGAGCATCCTGGACGTGGCCTCGGACTTCCTCGTCAAGCTGCTGGATGTCTCCAACTGCTTCATCCTCCTGCATGACGAGCAGGCGGGGGTGCTGCGGGGCGCCGCGGCCTCCGTCACCCATCGCGACTTCTTCCGGGGTCTGGTGGTGCCGGTGGATGACCCCGAGAGCCTCGCGGCGCGCGTGGCGCGCGAGCGCCGGTCCATCTCCGTACCGGACCTGTCGAAGGCCGGGTCCATCGGGCGGCGCTCGCTCGTGCAGCAGCTCGAGCAGAAGGCGATGCTGGCGCTGCCACTCACCTCGCGCGAGCAGCTCATCGGCGTGGTGTTGCTGGACGACATCCGCCGGCCCCGGATCTTCCCCACGGCGTTCATCGAACTGGCCGAGGCCACGTGCGGGCAGATCGCCCTGGCCATCACCAACGCGCGTCTGTACGAGTCTCTGTGGGCGTCCTACGCGGAGCTGGCCGCCGCGCGCGCGGAGATGGTCAAGCGCGAGCGCCTGGCGGCCCTGGGCGAGCTGTCGGCCATCGTGGCCCACGAGGTGCGCAATCCCCTGGGTGCCATCTTCAACGCCGTGGCCTCGTTGCGCCACCTGCTCAAGCCGGATGGCGACACGGCCATGCTCCTGGACATCCTCGCCGAGGAGAGTGACCGGTTGGACCGGATGGTGAGCGACCTGCTCGACTACACGCGGCCGCGCGAGCCCATCCGCCAGCTCGAGGACGTGGCGCGCATGCTGCAGGACGCGGTGGAGGCGGCGTGGAAGCAGCAGGGCAGCCCGAGCCACATCACGCCCACCATCGAGGTGGAGCCGCAGTTGCCCCGGGTGCCGTTGGATCGGCGCCACATCCGCCAGGTGCTCATCAACATGCTGGTCAACGCCATGCAGGCGATGCCCCAGGGCGGCGGGGTGCGGGTGCTCGCCCGCCGCGAGCTGCATGAGGACCGGGAGCTCTTGCGCATCGACGTGGTGGACCAGGGGAGCGGCATTCCCACCGAGCTCATCCACCGCGTCTTCGAGCCCTTCTTCACCACCAAGGCCCAGGGCACCGGCCTGGGGCTCGCGGTGGTCAAACGCATCATCGAGGAGCACCACGGGGAACTCTCCCTGGAGAGCACTCCGGGCCGTGGCACCACCTTCTCCATCCGTCTCCCCCTCAACCAGCCGACGAGTCCGCCGTGACAGACCCATCGACGACTACTCTTCCTCGTGGCCGCATCCTGGTGGTGGATGACCAGCGCAACATGCGCGCCACCACCGCGCTGCTCCTGCGCTCCGAGGGCTACTTCGTGCTCGAGGCCGCCACGGGCGAGGAGGCGCTGCAGATCCTGTCGGGCGGCCGCGTGGAGCTGATGCTGACCGACCTCAAGATGGAGCCCATGGATGGGCTCACCCTGCTCAAGAAGGCGCTGGAGGTGTCGCCGCGCCTGCAGGTCATCATGATGACGGCGTTTGGCTCCATCGAGAGCGCCGTGGAGGCCATGCGCCAGGGGGCGTTCGACTACGTCACCAAGCCCTTCAAGGAAGGGGAGCTGCGCTACCGGGTGGAGCGGGCGCAGGAGCGGGCGCGGTTGCAGGCCACGGTGGACATGCTGGCGGGCGAGTTCAACGAGCGTCACGGCTTGAGCGCGCTGGTGGGCCGCAGTCCGGCGATGCTCGAGCTGACGTCGCGGCTGATGCGCGTGGCGCAGAGTGACGCCACGGTGCTGGTGCAGGGCGAGAGCGGCACGGGCAAGGAGCTCGTCGCGCGCGCGGTGCACGCGCACAGCCGGCGCAAGGCCCTGCCCTTCGTGCCCGTCAACTGCGCCGCCATTTCCGAGTCGCTGCTCGAGAGCGAGCTGTTCGGCCACGCCAAGGGCGCCTTCACGGGTGCGGTGCGGGCCCGCCGGGGTCTGGTGGAGGAGGCGGACGGGGGCACGCTCTTCATCGACGAGGTGACGGAGACGACGCCCGCCTTCCAGTCCAAGCTGCTGCGCACGTTGCAGGACGGCGAGGTGCGGCGCGTGGGCGAGTCCACCGCGGTGAAGGTGGACGTGCGCATCGTCGCCGCCACCAACCGGGACATCGAGCTGGAGGTGCAGGAGAAGCGCTTCCGGCAGGATCTCTACTACCGGCTCAACGTGGTGACCCTGCGAGTGCCCCCGCTGCGCGAGCGACTGGAGGACGTGCCCGCGCTGGCCGAGCACTTCCTCAAGCGCGCCAATGCGCGCAGCCCCAACCCCAAGCGCCTGTCGGCGGCGGCGGTGGAGCACCTGATGGGCCACAACTTCCCGGGCAACGTCCGGGAGCTGGAGAACCTGGTGGAGCAGGCGGCGGCGCTGTCCGAGGGCGAGGAGCTGCTCCCGGAGGACTTTCCCCTGCGTCCGCACACCCGGGTGGGGGGGACGCCGGATGCGCCGCCCGCGCCGCTCACCACGGACCTCAGCTCCCGCGTGCCCACGCTGGCAGAAGCGGTGGAGGAGGCCGAGCGGCGGGCGATCGCCCAGGCCTTGGAGCGCTACGCGATGGACCTGGGCCGCGTGGCCGAGGAACTGGCCGTCTCCTCCACCACGCTGTGGCGGAAGATGAAGCGCCTCAACCTCCGTCCACCTGGGGGAGAACATCGGGAGTGACAGCGGAGCTGCAAGGGCCGTTCAATGATGAAAACTGGAACCCCCCGGGATGACAGCGGATTTGCAGCGCTGAAAACGCATTGCAGCCCTGCAATGCCGGAAGGTGTCCCTTGGAGAGGGGAGTGCCGCTCAAGTCCTTGAAATGACGGGGCTTTGAGGCGCCGGGAGAGCTGGCATGCAGCGTGCTAAAGGTTGGAGTCAGAATGCGCTGATGTGGCGCTGAAGAGGTTCCCCCCCACCGCTTCAGTGTCTCCGGTGTGTTTTCTTTAGAAGAACCCGCGGCCCGGTCCCCTCTTCGAGGGGTCCGGGCCGCCTTCTTTTTGGGCCTCGGGCGCTGATCCAACTCCGCCTCCCGGGAAGGAAGGGCTGGGGGTTTTTCACATGTGAAAGGCGATTGCAGGGTTGCAATGCAGAGCTGAAAGCGGCCCGGCTCCCGCGTCTCTCGCCCAGGAGCCAAGTCACTGGAATCCTTGGAGTTCTGGTGGAGGAGAGGAGTGGCACGGGGAGTGCTAAAGCATGGAGACGGAGCACGTCGGAGCTGGTCGAAGGAGGTTCCCCCCCACCGCCTTCAGCCCTCCAGATGGCTTCCTGAGAAGAACCCGCGGCCCGGTAGCCCTTTCTGAGGGCTCCGGGCCGTCTTCTTTTTGCGCCTCGAGAGCCAGCCGGCACCCCACCTCCCGGGAGGAAAGGGCTGGGGGCTTTTCACATGTGAAAGGTGATTGCAGGGTTGCAATGCAGAGCTGAAAGCGGCCCGGCCCCTGCGTCTCCCTCTCGGAAGCCAAACCCTCGGAATCCCTGGGCTTTCCATGGCGGGGAAGGGTGGCACGGGGAGTGCTAAAGCATGGAGACGGAGCACGTCGGAGCTGGTCGAAGGAGGTTCCCCCCCACCGCCTTCAGCCCTCCAGATGGCTTCCTGAGAAGAACCCGCGGCCCGGTAGCCCTTTCTGAGGGCTCCGGGCCGTCTTCTTTTTGCGCCTCGAGAGCCAGGCGGCACCCCGCCTCCCGGGAAGGAAGGGCTGGGGGTTTTTCACATGTGAAAGGCGATTGCAGGGTTGCAATGCAGAGCTGAAAGCGGCCCGGCTCCCGCGTCTCTCGCCCAGGAGCCAAGTCACTGGAATCCTTGGAGTTCTGGTGGAGGAGAGGAGTGGCACGGGGAGTGCTAAAGCATGGAGACGGAGCACGTCGGAGCTGGTCGAAGGAGGTTCCCCCCCACCGCCTTCAGCCCTCCAGATGGCTTCCTGAGAAGAACCCGCGGCCCGGTAGCCCTTTCTGAGGGCTCCGGGCCGTCTTCTTTTTGCGCCTCGAGAGCCAGCCGGCACCCCACCTCCCGGGAGGAAAGGGCTGGGGGCTTTTCACATGTGAAAGGTGATTGCAGGGTTGCAATGCAGAGCTGAAAGCGGCCCGGCCCCTGCGTCTCCCTCTCGGAAGCCAAACCCTCGGAATCCCTGGGCTTTCCATGGCGGGGAAGGGTGGCACGGGGAGTGCTAAAGCATGGAGACGGAGCACGTCGGAGCTGGTCGAAGGAGGTTCCCCCCCACCGCCTTCAGCCCTCCAGATGGCTTCCTGAGAAGAACCCGCGGCCCGGTAGCCCTTTCTGAGGGCTCCGGGCCGTCTTCTTTTTCATCGCCCTGGGTTCGTCGTGAGGGCTCCTTCACCCACGCGCTGCTCCGGCCCTTCCTGGTGCTCGAGGCGAGGCCGCTGGCGGGGTCTGCCCGCAGTGGACACCTTTCGTCGGATTGGCGCCAAGCTGGATCGATTCCCCTCGCGTCCGTTCACGTCCTCACTGTGGCATCTGACGGCTCCGTGAGATCCGGGCGGTGCGGAATGGGGAGGGCGTCCGGCCGTGCGCGCTCGAGTGCCGGAACGAAAACGCCCGGGCGAGAGCCGCCCGGGCGTGGGTGAAACGAAGGCCGCGCGACTTCAGCGATTGAGCAGGCTGCCGGCCTGGGCGATCCACTCGGTGAGGGGCCCGGGCAGGATGCCCAGCAGCACCACGGCCGCGGTGGAGATGATGAGCGCCAGCTCCGTCATCCAGGCCCGCTCCAGCGGGTGGGCGCCTTCGGGAACCGGGCGCATGTACATGTAGACGACCACGCGCAGGTAGTAATAGGCGCCAGCCGCGCTGGAGAGCACCGCGACGATGGTGAGCCCGACGAGGCCCACGTCCACCGCGGCGCGGAAGAGCAGGAGCTTGCCGATGAAGCCGACGGTGGGAGGAATGCCGGCGAGCGACAGCATGAAGGCGGCCATGGCGAAGGCCCAACCCGGCCGGCGCTGGGCCAGTCCGCTCAGGCGCTCCAGGTCCCACGCGGTGCCCCGCTCCTCGTCCTCGCGGCGCTCCAGGAGGGAGACGATGCCGAAGGCCCCGATCGCGGTGACGGCGTAGGCGAGCAGGTAGAAGAGGATGCCGCGCAGGGCCTCGACGCGTGCGGTGGCCTCGACACTGGCGCCGGTGAGCGACGTGGGCCCGAGCAGCTGGAACTGCTGGCCGGGCTGCACGACGAAGAGGGCGGCCACGCCCAGCATCAGATAGCCGGCGTGGGCGATGGAGGAGTAGGCCAGCATGCGCTTGATGTTGCGCTGCGGGATGGCGAGCAGGTTGCCGCCCACCATGGTGAGCAACGCCAGGGTGGAGAACAGGGCGAAGGGCAGCTTGCCGTTGATGCCGCTGCCCACGGTGACGAACACGCGCACGAGCGCCACGAAGGCGGCGGCCTTCACGCCCGCGCTCATGAGCGCGGTGACGGGAGTGGGAGCGCCCTCGTAGACGTCCGGCGTCCACATGTGGAAGGGCACCGCGGCCACCTTGAAGGCGAAGCCCGCGGCCACCAGCACCGCGCCCGCGTAGACGAGCGCCGCGTGGGTCTCCATCGCATCGCGCAGCGGCTGCGCCATGTGCGACAGCAGCGTGGTGCCCGTGGCGCCGTACAAGAGCGCCGCGCCGTAGAGCAGCACCGCCGAGGAGAAGGCGCCGAGGATGAAGTACTTGAAGCCCGCCTCGCTCGGCCGCGTGCCACGTCGCAGGAAGCTCGTGAGCGCGTACGTGGAGATGGACAGCACCTCGATGTTGATGAAGACGGTGATGAGCTCGTTGGACACACCCAACAGGCTCATGCCCGCGCCCGCGAAGAGCATCAGCGCGTAGAACTCACCGCGCTCGGCGCCCCGGCGCCGCAGGAAGCCCGCCGAGGTGAGCGTGGCCAGCGCCAGCGACACGCAGACGATGAAGGTCAGGAAGCTGGAGAAGGGATCCAACGCGCCGAAGCCGAGGAACACCTCGCGCGCGGGCTCGAACAAGAGCTGCAGCGACACGCCGCCGGCGATGACGGCGGTGAGGCTGGCCAGCACCGCCTGGTAGCCGCGGGTGGAGCTCGCGGAGAGGAACACCTCCGAGAGCAGCAGGATGCACGCGCCCAGCACCAGGATGAACGCGGGAATCAGGGGGAGGAAGTCTGCCGAGGTGAGGGTGGGCAGGTTCATGATGGAAGGCTTTCGGCTAACGCCGGTCGGCGAGCGGACCCGCCGGCTGGGCATGAGGGGCGGCGGCCTCGCCGGAGGAGGGCAGGCCCATCACGTTGATGCGCACGTCGGCGGGCTGGATCTGGCTGCCGGGCGCGCCCAGGCTGGCGCGGCTGACGAAGCGCTCGGTGGCGGGGTTGATGCGATCGAGGAAGGGCTGGGGCTTGAGGCCCATGACGACCACGAGCACCACGAAGGGCAGCACCGTGACGAGCTCGCGCGCGTTGAGGTCCGTCAGGTTCTGATTGTCGCGGTGGGTGAGGGGCCCGAAGAAGACCTTCTGCACCATCCACAGCATGTACGCCGCGCCCAGGATGACACCCAGCGTGGCGAAGACGCCGAAGCCCAGGCCCAGGTTGCTCTTGAAGGTCCCCAGCAGCACGAGGAACTCGCCCACGAAGCTGTTGGTGCCCGGCACCGCCACGGACGAGAACGTCATGATGAGGAAGGCCGCCGTGTACACCGGCACCACCTTGGCGATGCCGCCGTAGTCGGACATCAGGCGCGTCTGCCGCCGCTCGTGGAGCAGGCCGAACAGGAGGAAGAGCGCGCCGGTGGCCACACCGTGGTTGAGCATCTGGTAGGCGCTTCCACTGGCACCCTCGCTGGTGAGCGCCACGAGGCCCAGCATGCAGTAGCCCAGGTGGCTCACCGACGAGTAGGCGATGAGCTTCTTGATGTCGCGCTGCGCCAGGCACATGAGCGCGCCGTAGACGATGCCCACCACCGCGAGCGCCGCCAGCACGGGCCGCACCTGGTGCATCGCCGCGGAGAAGAAGGGGATGGCGTAGCGCCAGAAGCCATAGACGCCGATCTTCGCCATGACGGCGGACAGGAGGACGGTGCCCCCGGTGGGCGCCTGCACGTAGGCATCCGGCAGCCAGGTGTGCAGCGGCCACATGGGCACCTTGATGGCGAACGCCAGCGCGAAGGCCGCGAACATCCAGGGGCCCCAGCGGTACAGCGCGCCCGCCATGCCGGTGAGCCGCCCACAGTCCTCGCCGCACGTGGCGAGCTGCCGGTTGGCCTCCGCCAGGCTGTTGTAGATCGCGGCGTAGTCGAAGGAGCGGGTGCCGGCCGTGCCGCTGATGAAGTACAGGGCGACGATGGCCACCAGCATGAGCAGCGAGCCCGCCAGCGTGTAGAGGAAGAACTTCACCGCCGCCGCCTGGCGATCCTCGCCTCCCCACACCCCCACCAGCAGGTACATGGGGATGAGCATGGCCTCCCAGAAGACGTAGAAGAGCAGCACGTCCAGCGACACCAGCGCGCCCATCATCGCCACCTGCAGGAGCAGCAGGGCGATGTGGAACTCCTTCACGCGCTCGGTGATGGCCGTGCGTGACGCCAGCACCACCAGGGGCCCGATGAACACGGTGAGCAGCACGAGGCTGATGGACAGGCCATCCACGCCGACGTGGTAGCTCACGCCCAGTTGCTCCAGCCACCGCACGCGGTGCTCGAGCTGGAACTCGGGACCGGCGGGCTCGAAGCGCAGGTAGGCCCAGACGCCGAGCGCCAGGTCCACCAGCATGCCGATGAGCGTGACCGCGCGCACCTGTCCGCGCTCGCCCGCGGGCAGCAGGCACAGGAGCGCCACGAAGAGCAGCGGCAGGTAGACGACGATGTTGAGCAGATGGGTGTCGAAGAGGCTCACTGCAGCACCTGGATGATCGCGTAAACCGCGCCGCCGAGCAGGGCCAGGGCCATTACCGCGGCATAGGCCTGGGCATCTCCCGTCTGCGCGTAGCGCAGCGCGCCGCCCACGCGGGCCGTGACCCACGCCGTGCCGCGCACCAACACTGTGTCGATGAGCATGGTGTCCACCAGCTTGAACAGCAGGACACCGAGGTTCTTCACCGGCCGGATGATCAGGAAGGTGTAGACCTCATCCACATAGAACTTGTTCTGCGTGAAGCGGCGCACCGCGCGGGCGAACGCCGGCGCCGGCTGACCCACCCGGCTCGGGTAGTACTTCAGGTAGGCGAACGCCGCCGCGCCGCCGCCCACCAGCGCCACGACCCACGCGATGAGGTAGTCGGCCATCGTGGGCAGGCTGTGGTCCAGCGACACCAACGCGCCCCGCGTGGCGATGCGCTCGGCGCTGGCGAACACCGGGCCGAGGAAGTTCTCCATCACCGGCTGCGGGCCGTTGCGGCTGGGCATGAGGGGCAGCGCGTACACGAGCGACACCACGCTCAGGATGGCCAGGATGACCAGGGGCACCGTCATGTACCCGGAGCTCTCGTGGGCGTGCTCGGTCTTCGCCTCGGGCGAGCGCTTGCCCTCGAAGGTGAGCACGTACAGGCGGGTCATGTAGAAGGCCGTGCACGCCGCGATGACGAGCCCCACCGCGTAGAGCAGCGTGGAGGCCGACTCGAAGCCGTGCAGGTGGTTGTGGTGCACGCCGTGCAGCAGGGCGTCCTTGGAGAAGAAGCCGGAGAAGGGGGCGATGCCGGTGATGGCCAGGGTGGCGATGAGGAAGGTGGACCACGTCCACGTCATCTCTTGGCGCAGCCCGCCCAGCTTCTTGATGTCCGTCTCGTCGCCGTTGCCGTGCATCACGCTGCCGGCGCCCAGGAAGAGGCAGGCCTTGAAGAAGGCGTGGGTGACCAGGTGCAGCACCGCCGCCCAGAAGATGCCCGTGCCCACGCCCATGAACATCAGGCCGAGCTGCGACACCGTGGAGTAGGCGAGCACCTTCTTGATGTCGTCCTGCGCGAACGCGATGAGCGCCGCGATGAGGGCGGTGAAGGCGCCGATGCTGGCCACCACCAGCATGGCCGTGGGGCTGAGCACCAGCAGGTAGCTCATGCGGCAGAACAGGTAGACGCCCGCGGTCACCATCGTCGCCGCGTGGATGAGGGCGGAGACGGGCGTGGGGCCGGCCATGGCGTCCGGCAGCCACACGTACAGCGGGAACTGGGCGCTCTTGCCCGCCGCGCCCAGCAGGAACAACAGCAGCGCCGCCGTCAGCACGCCGCCGAAGGTGCGGCCCGCCAGCGGACCCGCCTGGATGGGCGTCTGCAGGGTGAGCGCGTTGGGCGCCTTGTCGCTCGAGGCGGGCACCGAGTTGGCCATCACCTCCAGCCCCTGGAAGGTCAGCGGGCCCTTCATCGCCAGGCCCTCGCGGAAGCGCACCTGGGCGGCCTCGGGGTTGATGCCCACCGGAGCGAAGTTGCTCGTGCTCGCCTGGCTGTTGAACGCCCCCACCAGCAACACGATGAGGAAGGAGCCGATGAGGAAGGCGAAGTCGCCGATGCGGTTGGCGATGAACGCCTTGCGGCCCGCCCACGCCTTGGCCGCGTCGGTGTACCAGAAGCCGATGAGCAGGTAGCTGGCGAGACCCACCCCCTCCCAGCCCACGAAGAGCAGGACGAGGTTGTCGGCGAGCACCAGCGTGAGCATCGCCGCGATGAAGAGGTTGAGGTAGGCGAAGTAGCGCCAGGGGCTCTCGTCGTGCTCCATGTAGCTCGTGGAGTACACGTGGATGAGGAAGCCCACGCCGGTGATGACCAGCAGCATGATGCCCGACAGGTGGTCCACCAGCAGAGCGAGGTTCACCCGGAAGTCACCGGCGGCGAACCAGATGCCGTAGTCGTACCCGAGCGCGTAGCGGATGGCGCTGGAGGAGAAGGCGTTCTCCATGGACACCGGCGTGCCGCCCGACGGCGCGTGGTTGACGCACCAGAAGGCCAGCACGGACAGCGCGAAGGAGCCGGCCACCATCGCGCACGCGATGAAGTTCACGTTGGCGCGGCCCAGCTTCTTGCCGAACACGCCGCACACGAACGCGCCCAGCAGCGGCAGTGCGATGATGAGCCACAACGACTGCGCGAAGACGGCGGGCTCCACCGGCGCGGTCATGAAGAATGACTTGAGGGCATCCATTGCTCTGAGGGCTCTCGTAGGGCGGGAAGGAAGGGGAGGGGGACCGTCAGTGCTTCATGGTCCGGATTTCTTCGATGTTGACGGTGCCTCGGCTGCGGAACACGGCGATGACGATGGCCAGCCCGATGGAGGCCTCCGCCGCCGCGACGGCGATCACGAAGAAGGCGGACACGTGGCCCGTGGCGTCGCCATTCAGCCGCGCGAAGGACAGGAACGTCAGGTTCGCCGCGTTGAGCATCAGCTCCACGCACATGAACACCACCAGGGCGTTGCGGCGCACCAGCACGCCGAACATGCCCAGGCAGAACAGGACGGCGGCGAGGACGAGGTAGTACTTGATGTCGACGGAGTGGACCATGACGCCGGGGGAAGGAGGGCGGACGCGGCCCGCCTTCTAGCAGAGGGTTGAAGGGGACGCGCTCAAATCCGCGACTTGGCCACCACCACCGCGCCCACCATGCCCACCAGCAGCAGCAGGCTGACGGCCTCGAAGGGCAGCAGCCATTGGGTGAAGATGGTCTGGCCGATGACCGCCAGGGTGCCAAAGCCCTGGCTCATCGCCTGGCTGCCCGTGAACGTGCTGGCCGATGGGATGCGCCAGATGGCCGTCACCAGCACCGCCAGCAGTCCCGCCGCCGCCACGCCTCCGGCCACGCGCGCCAGCGTCACCCGGGGGCCCGTCACGGTCGACTCGCCCAGGTTGAGCAGCATGATGACGAAGAGGAAGAGCACCATGATGGCGCCCGTGTAGACGAGCACCTGCAGCACCGCCACGGTGTGCGCCCACAGCAGCACGTAGATGCCGGCCAGGAAGAAGAAGGTGGCCACCAGCGACATGGCGGAGCTGATGGGGCTCTTGGCGACGATGACCATCACCGCCGACGCCACCGTCAGCAGGGCGAAGACTCCGAAGAGGACGTGCTCGATGCTCAAGACCAGTCTCCGAACGCGCCCCAGGGCTTGTCGCCGAACGGGCAGCGGTGCTCGCGGATGTGCGCCTCGAACTCGTCGCGGAAGCGCATGAGGAAGGAATGCGTCGGCAGCGCCGCGGCATCGCCCAGCGCGCAGATGGTGTTGCCCAGGCCGATGGGCGGGTAGGGCGCGATGGACGAGGCCACGTTGCTCAGCTGCTCCACGTCGCCCGGCTCGCCCCGGCCCTCCTCGATCTTGCGCAGG
Source organism: Cystobacter fuscus (assembly GCF_002305875.1). Classification (NCBI taxonomy): domain Bacteria; kingdom Pseudomonadati; phylum Myxococcota; class Myxococcia; order Myxococcales; family Archangiaceae; genus Cystobacter; species Cystobacter fuscus. The sequence goes on from NZ_CP022098.1 coordinate 1,729,692, forward strand.
ATGCGCGCCTGCCACGGGGTGCCCTCGCGGCACGGCGTGCACTGGCCGCACGACTCCTCGGCGTAGAAGCGCGCGATGCGCCACAGGCTGCGCACCATGCACGTGGTGTCATCCATGACGATGACGCCGCCGGAGCCCGCCATGCTCTGCTTCACCTTGAGCGCCTCGAACTCCATGGCGGTGTCCAGCTCGTCCGGGCTGAGGATGGGCGCCGACGAGCCCCCCGGCACCACCGCCTTCACCTTGCGCCCCGCGGGCAGGCCCTGGCCGTACTTGTCGTCGAAGATGAGCTGGTTGAAGGTCGTCTCCAGCGGCACCTCGTACACGCCCGGCCGGTTCACCGAGCCCGACAGGCACATGACGCGCGTGCCGCCCGACTTGTCCGTCCCCAGGCCCGCGTACCAGGCCGCGCCCCGGGTGAACACGTGCGGCACGCTCGAGAGCGTCTCCACGTTGTTGACCACCGTGGGGCTGCCGAACAGGCCCACCACCGCGGGGAAGGGCGGCTTGAGTCGCGGCCAGCCCTTCTTGCCCTCCAGGCTCTCCAGCAGCGCCGTCTCCTCGCCGCAGATGTAGGCGCCCGCGCCGCGCACCAGGTAGCAGTCCAGCGCGTAGTCCTTGCCCATCAGGCTCTTGCCGAAGATGCCCGCGGCGTACGCCTCCTTGATGGCCTGGTTGAGCCGCTCCGCCGGGAACTTGAACTCGCCGCGCAGGTACACGTAGCAGGTGTGCACGTTGAGCGCGTAGGACGCGATGGCAATGCCCTCCAGCAGCATGTGCGGATCATGCGTGAGGATGTTGCGGTCCTTGAAGGTCCCCGGCTCGGACTCGTCGCCGTTGACCGCGAGGTACTTGGGCTTGGGGTTGTCCTTGGGGACGAAGCTCCACTTGAGCCCGGTGGGAAAGCCCGCTCCGCCGCGCCCGCGCAGGTTGGACTTCTTCACCTCGTCGATGATCTGCGCGGGCGTCAGCTCCAGCGCCTTGGCGAGTCCCTGGTAGCCCCCGCGCTTCTTGTACGCGTCCATCGTCCACGACTGGGGCGTGCCCCACGCGGTCGAGATGACGGGTTCGAATGCCGTTGTCGCCATGAAATCAGGTTCCTTGATGGAGCGGGTCAGGAGAGCTTGTCGATCAACTCGTCGAGCTTGGCCCTCGAGAGGCTCTCGTGGTGGTCCTCATTGATTTGCAGGCACGGCGCGGTGCCGCACGAGGCCAGGCACTCCGTCTCGCGCAAGGTGAAGCGCTCGTTCGCCTCTCCGGCCTTCAACCCGAGCTTGTTCTCCAGGTGGGCGAGCATCTTCTCGGCTCCCCGGAGCGCGCAGGGCAGGTTGGTGCACACGTCGATGACGTACTTGCCGGGCTTCTTCAGGTGGTACATCACGTAGAAGCTGGCGACCTCATAGGCGCGCTCCGGCGTGACACCGAGGACCTGCGCGACGAGCTTGAGACCCTCGGGAGGCAACCACCCCTTGATGTCTTGCATCAACCGCAGCGCGGGAAGCATCGCGGCGCTCTTCCGGTCCGCGGGATAGTGCGACAGGATCTCCGCGATCTCCGTGTCGAACTTCTTCTGCTCTTCGGGGGTGAACAGGGACTCCGCCATGGCGGGGGGTTCGTAAGTCTCTGACGCCCGCGTTGTCAACATAAACCCTCGGCGCTACACTGCGCCGGCACCAGCAAAATTCCGAGCGATTTCAACCCCTTGTTATGAATCGGGGATCAGACGACCAGCGTGAAGGACCCCGAGTGCCGCTCGTGTTACGCGTGCGCTTTCCGGACCAGGCACGGATGACGGAGGTGACGGAGAACCTGTCACGAGGAGGAATCTTCGTGCAGACCGACCGTTCCTTCACCGTGGGCGAGTCCGTGGGGTTGGCACTTTCTTTCCCGGGGCTTCTGGATCCGGTAGAAGTCGTGGGAACGGTGGCGTGGGTCCGGCCCGTGTCGCCCGAAGCACCCGGGGGTGTCGGCATCCGGGTGCTCCAAGCGGAGGACCGGCAGCGATTGGGTGACATCTTGAGTGCGCCAGGACAGACCCGCGCGTCGGACCGGACGGCCGCCCCCGCGGAGGGCTATCGTGTCCTCATCGTCGAGGACAATCCCCACATCATCGAGATGTACAGCTACGTGCTCAAGAAGCTGGCGAGCGGCGAGCTGGCGGGACGGGTGCCCCTGGAGGTGCACTTCTCTCCCGATGGGCATCACGCGTTGCAGGCGCTGCGCTCCAGCCGCTTCAGCCTGGTGATGACGGACCTGTACATGCCGGTGATGGACGGCTTCGCGCTCATCGAGCGCATCCGCGCCGAGGAGGCGCTCAAGTCCATTCCCGTGGTGGCCATCTCCGCGGGTGGCCCCGAGGCGCGCGAGCGCGCCATGCAGCTCGGGGTGGACATCTACCTGCGCAAGCCCGTGCGCTTCCAGGAAGTGTTGGAGACGGTGAAGCAGCTGCTCCACATCCCCTGAAGTCCTCTTCCGTTCCTCTCCTCCATTGGTCCCGGTGGCGTGAGCGCGTAGAGTCGCGCCCCCATGCCCACGCCCGTCATCCAACGCGACACCATCTGCGGCGAGGCGCTGTTCATCCTCCAGAGCCTGAGGGAGAACGGCCGTCTGGGACGCTCGAACAAGCTGGCCGATGTGAAGGCCTCGCTCGAGCCGTCCGTTTCGCTGGAGTTCGACAGCTACTACCTCTTCCTGCGCAAGTACCACTACATCGCCCTGGACCCCCGGGAGGCGCAGCTGCGCCTGACCGACCTGGGCGAGCGCGTGGTGGACACCGGGATGCAGGACCAGTTCATCGCCGAGGTGGGGGAGTTCTTCGCCGAGCAACTGGGACTGGAGGCGCTCACCACCGAGGACACGGTCGCCCAGGCCCAGGCGCTCAAGCCTCCCCCCCCTCCCGATGACGAGTCGGAGGTCGCTCCCTCCGAGGTGCGGCCGTCCGCGGAGCCGCCGGCCCTGCCTCGCGCGCGTCCCGCCCAGGTCTCCACCGTGAGTGCGTCCCCCGCGGTGGAGCCGCCGGTTCCGGCCCCGTCTCCCGTGGCCAGCGCGCGCAACGAAGCCGTGCAGCTGCCGCCCCCCGCCGCGCCGGTGTCCCCGATGGCTTCCGCCTCGACTCCCGGCCCCAAGGCCGTGGAGGTGCTGGACCAGCGCTACCAGAAGCAGGAGGCCCTCGGCTCCGGTCCGCTGGGCATCGCGAGCAAGGGCCGCTTCAACGCGCTCGGGCTGGACGTCTGCATCAAGGAGCTCAAGGACATCTTCGGCTACTTCTCCTTCCTGCAGCGGGGCGAGGTGCTCAAGCGGCTCAAGCGCGAGCTGTGTGCCCAGGCCCAGGTGCGCCATCCGGGCATCGTCCAGGTGCTCGACCAGAACGTGGAGGCGGCGCGCCCCTACTACGTGCTCGAGTTGTTGCAGGGCAACCTCAAGTCCATGCTGGAGGAGGGGGGCGGCAAGGGCGTGCCCGTGTCCTTCGCGCTGCGCTGCTTCCTCCAAATGGCCTACGCGCTGCGCGCCGCGCACGCCGTGGGCCTCTCCCACCACAACCTCAAGCCGGAGAATGTCCTCTTCGACATCCACGGCAACGCGAAGCTCGGCGACTTCGGGCTGAGCCGCGTGGTGGAGCAGGATGCCTCCAAGGGGCTGCCCCAGGTCTTCGTGGGCGCCGGCGGCATGGTGTACCTGGCGCCGGAGCTCCTCCAGCCGCAGCGCGCGAAGGACGCGGGTCCCGCCTCCGATGTCTACGGGCTGGGCATCCTCCTCTACGAGATGCTCACCGGGCAGATTCCCGGCCGCCGCTCGCCCCTGCCTTCCGAGGTCAATCCCGAGGCGCCCTCCGGACTGGATGCGCTCTTCGACAAGATGACCCAGGACCGCGTGGACCAGCGCTACCCGGACCTCGACGCCCTGCTGGAGGACTTCTACAAGTCCCTCCCCGAGGCGCAGTTCCTCGCCAAGGGCGATCTCATCCTCTCCTCGGAGCCGCGGTAGTACCCCCCGGGCCGTGACACCATGACCTCCCCTTCCGCTTCGCACGAGTCCCTTCTCCTCACCCTCACCGGCAGGGACCATCCCGGCATCGCCTCGCGGCTGACGGGCCTGCTCGCCGACGCGGGCGCGGTGCTGCTCGACATCGAGCAGGTGGTGGTGCAGGGCCAGCTCACCCTGTGCCTGCTCGTGCGTGTGCCCGAGGGGCAGGACGTTCTCCAGCAACTGCGCTCCGCGGCCCAGGCGCTGGGCGTGTTCCTGGAGTCCCGAGCGGTGGGCGAGTCAGGAGCCCAGGCCGCAGCGTCTCCCAGCCGGCATGTCGTCACCGTGGTGGGTCGTTCCCTCGGCGCGCGCGAGCTGCACGCGGTGACCGGGTGCCTGGCCCGGCACGAGGCCAACATCGAGCGCATCCACCGCCTGTCCGAAGTGGAGCCCGGTTCGTTCGAGATCCACCTCGCCCTGCCGGCGAGCAAGGAGCCGGAGGAACTCCAGCGCTCCCTGCTGGAGCTGTCCATGGCCACGAGCGCCTTCGACGTGGCGTTGCAGCGCGAGAGCCTCTACCGGCGCGCCAAGCGCCTGGTGGTGATGGACATGGACTCCACGCTCATCCGCATCGAGGTCATCGACGAGCTGGCGCGGGCCCATGGCGTGGGCGAGCAGGTGTCGCGCATCACCGAGCGCGCCATGCACGGCGAGATGGACTACGACGAGTCGCTGCGTCAGCGCGTGGCGCTGCTCAAGGGGCTGGACGCGCGGGTGCTGCACGAGCTCGCCGCCCGCCTTCCCCTCACCGAGGGAGCGGAGACCCTCATCCGCGTGCTCAAGCGGCTGGGCTACCGCACCGCCATCATCAGCGGAGGCTTCTCCGTGGCGGCCGAGGCGCTCAAGGCCCGCCTGGGCATCGACTACGCCCACTCCAACCTGTTGGAGGAGGCGGACGGCAAGCTCACCGGCCGCACCCTGGGCGCCATCGTCAACGCGCGCCGCAAGGCGGAGCTGCTGGAGGACATCGCCCGGGCGGAGGGCATCCTGCTCGACCAGGTCATCGCCGTGGGCGATGGCGCCAATGACTTGTTGATGCTGGAGCGCGCGGGGCTGGGCATCGCGTTCCGCGCCAAGCCCAAGCTGCGCCAGGCGGCCGACACCTCCATCTCCGCGGGCGGCCTGGACACCATCCTCTACTTCCTGGGGCTCACGGCCCGCGAGCTGCGCGAAGTGGGGGAGTAGGGCGGTTCAGGGCGCGCGCATGCGGGCCGCCAGCTCCCGCTGCTGGATGTGTCCCTTCTCCAGCAGCAGCTCGAGCAGGGCGCGCAAGATCTTCGAGCTCTTCTCCTGGTTCACCTGCACGGCCTGCAACCGCTGCATCTCCTCGGCGGAGAACGTCTCGGCGGGAGAGGCGTTGAGGATTTCATCGAGCAGATCCGCGGCGCTCGAGCCGATGCTCGGACGCGGCGGCATGGGGGCGGGGTTCTGCCGGGCCGCGTTCTCGCGCGCCAGGTTCGGCGCGATGTCGGCGATGGACTTCCTCACCGTCTTGCCCGTCATGTCGACGATCTTGAACTCCTCCTCGTCTCCGGGCGTACCCGGGCGCCCGGTGGGCGCGGTGCGGGCGGTGGGGGAGACGGTGGGTTCCTGATTGCGGTAGTGCCGTTGGATGGCGTTCTGGATTTCCAGGTCGCCCGCCACCATCGGGATGACGCGGGTGCGGCTCAGTGCGGCCACCTGATCGATGGTCGCCAGGTCCGAGGGGTCCGCCATGGCCAGCACGAGCGTCTTGCCGTTGTCGCGCAGGGACACGGGGAAGATGCCCTTCTGCTCGGCCAGGTGGACGTCCAGCCTGGCGAGCGCGCCGGCATCCCTGGTGGTGCCCAACTGGACGCGCTGCATGCCGAAGCCCTCGGCGATCGCCTGGGTGAGGGTCTCCTCCGAGGCGATCCCCATGTCACTGATGATGCGCGAGAGGCGCCCACCCCATTGATCATGCTGGGCGAGCGCGCTGCGCAGCTGCATCTCGTCGAGGACACGGGCCTTGACGAGGATTTCTCCAATCCGGTTGCGAGGTGCGGCCATGACCTCCAGTCTACGAAGGAAGGAGCCTGGAGTCGCGTTTCGATGCCTCGTGCGTTCGCTACCTGTCTGGAGGAGGGGATGACGCTCTTCAACGCGGGCGCCTTCCACGCGGCCCATGAGGCGTGGGAGGAGGCCTGGCGGCACGAGCACGGCCCGCGCCGACTGTTGCTTCAAGGACTCATCCTCGCCGCGGCGGGCTGGCTCAAGCGCGACGCGGGCAACACTCGGGGCGCGTGGACACTCTTCTCGCGGGCCCTCGAGCGGATGGAGTCCCTGGCCCCCCTGTGCGAGGGCGTGGATGTGGACCGGTTGAGGCGGGACATCACCCGGTGGCGAGCGGGCGAGGGAGCCGACAGACCCCTGCTCGTCTGGCCGCTGGACGCCTCGGGAGGAGAGCGCTGATGCAGCCCTTCGCCGATGACTCGTTGCAGCTCTGCCCCTACTGTGGGGAGCAGGTGGAGGTGGCCGCCGATGCACTGGGGGTCGCCTCGGAGACGTACGTGGAAGACTGCCCGGTGTGCTGCCGGCCGTGGGTCGTGCGCGTCACGCGTGAGGACGGCGAGGTCTTCGTTTCCCTCGGGCGCGAGGACGATTGAGGCGGCGGTCCGAGGCGCGCGGCGCGCTTCCTTGACACGCTCCAAACCATGGTTCTCTTGGAGTTGTGAGAGGCGCGGCGCCCCCGAGAGCGAGGGCGCCGCGCGCGAGCAGACAACCCCTTTTCCGTTTCACCACAACCACGCGCCGTGGCTCCGCGAGGAGTCTGGCGCGCACAGGAGACGTCCATGCAAAGCCGTTGGAACCCGTTCGAGATGAGCAATGGTGCCGTGGCGCTGGGCCCTCTGGTCATGAGGGAGTTCGACCAGTTCTTCCGCGAGCGTCCGTCCGGCGCGCGTGAGTTCGCCCCCGCGGCGGACATCTACGAGACCGCCGAGGGCATCACCCTGCATGTGGACCTGCCGGGCCATGATGCGAAGTCCATCGAGGTGAAGGTGGAGAACGACACGCTCACCCTCAAGTCCGAGCGCAAGCGTCCGGAGTCGCTGAAGGACGAGGGCACCCGGCGTCTGGAGCGCAACTTCGGTGTGTTCACCCGCTCCTTCGTGCTGCCGCGCACGGTGGACGCGTCCCGGGTGGAGGCGCGCTACGAGAATGGCGTGCTGACGCTGGCGCTGCCCCGGCGTGAGGAGACCAAGCCGCGCGTCATCGAAGTGAAGGTGAATGGCTGACGCACGAACGGCGCAACCGGTGGACTCGGGCCCCGAGGTCCGGGGTCCGACTCGTCCACCCGGGCACGCCGGGAGTGATTCGGGGGGCGGGGCGCATCACGGGCTCCGCCCTTCGTCGCGTCTAGCGCTTGACGGCGGCGGGGGTGGTGCCCCCGAGCGCCAGCGGCACGCGGAACAGGTCGAGCACCTGCTGCACGTCCAGCGGCTTGGGCAGGCACGCCACGGCGCCCGCCTGCTTGGACTGCTCCACCACCTCGGGCGAGTGGGCGGACGTCATGGTGATGAGCCGCACGCCCTCCATCTGCTTGCGGGCGCGGATGCGGCGGCACACCTCGATACCGTCGATGTCCGGCATGTTCAGGTCGATGAGCATGCCGTGGGGCTTCTGCTCGGACACGAGCAGCAGCGCCTCGACGCCGCTGGTGGTCGTCTGCAGCTCCACCTGGTTGGCGTAGGGCTTGAACGCGCGCTTGATGGCGTCGAGCACCTGACGCTCGTCGTCCACCACGAGCAGGCGCACGGTGCTGCTGCCCAACTCCTCGGGCACCGGCATCTGGTGCGTGATGAGGAACGTGCGCAGGTCCGCCGAGCGCACCCGCCGGTGGCCGCCTGGCGTCCGGAACGCCATGAGGATGCCGCGGTCGATCCACTTGCTCACCGTGGACGGGTCCACCTGGAGCAACCGGCTGATGTCGTGGGTCGTGTAGAGCTGATCCGTCATCGAACTTTCCTCATCTCTGCCCTGCTTCATTCCGGCACTCATAGGATAGGACACCTAACCGGGAAGCGAAAATTCTTTGCTTTCACAACTTGACAGCCTGTAGGGCCTCGGCGGCTTTCATCTGTCGGACGGTGGCTTCCCAATGCCCCGCCGCCCGCAAGCACAGTTCCACCAGTTCGCGCGCTGCCCCGTGACCTCCCCGGTTGCGTGCGATGTAATGCACTTCCTGCCGAACTTCGAGCGCCGCGTCAGCCGGACAGGCCGACAGGCCCACCCGGCTCAAGGGACCCAGGTCGTTGAGGTCATCCCCCATATAGGCGCACGCCTCGGGGGCCTCCCCGAGCTGGGAGAGCAGCTCGTCCAGGCCCGCCGACTTGTCCTTGCGCCCCTGGAAGACGGCGGAGAGGCCCAGCTCGCGGCCCCGCACCTCCACGATGGAGGAGGAGCGCGCGGTGAGCAGCGCGGTGCGCAGGCCGGCCAGCCGGGCCATCACCAGGCCGTGGCCGTCCTTCACGTCGAAGCGCTTCATCACCTCGCCGCCATCGCCGTAATACAGGCCGCCGTCCGTGAGGACCCCATCCACGTCGAAAACGAGCAGGCGCACCCGCGCGGCACGCTCCGTCAGCTCGTCCCGGCTGGGCTTTGGCGGCAGGTCCGTCATGTCGTGTTCCTCGGATTTCCTCCCCACGACTTCGATTCTCTCATGACGGCTCGTGTCCTAGCGCACGTCGGATGGCGAGCACCTGACGTATCACGTCCTCGAACATCTGGGGGGAGAGCGAACACGGACCGTCGCACAGGGCACGGTCCGGGTCTTCATGTACTTCCGTGAAAAGCGCGTCTATTCCGGCGGCGGCGGCCGAGCGCGCCAGGAGGGAGACGAACTTGCGCTCCCCGCCCGTCTGCCCATCCCCGGAGGAGGGCAGTTGCACGGAGTGGGTGGCGTCGAAGCACACGACGAGCCCCGCCTCGCGCATCTGGGCGAAGCCGCGCATGTCCACCACCAGGTTGTTGTAGCCGAAGGTGGCGCCGCGCTCGGTGACGAGCACGTTGGGGTTGCCCACCTCCACGGCCTTGCGCGCCGAGTGGACGATGTCCTTGGGCGCCACGAACTGGCCCTTCTTGAGGTTGACGCCCTTGCCGGTGCGCGCCACGGCCTCCACCAGGTCCGTCTGGCGGCAGAGGAAGGCGGGAATCTGGATGATGTCCACCACCTCGGCGGCGGGGCCCACGTGGCTCGTCTCGTGGACGTCGGTGAGGATGGGCACGCCCACCTCGCGCTTGACGCGCGCGAGGATGCGCAGGCCCTCCTTCAGGCCCGGGCCCCGGAAGGACTTGCCGCTGGTGCGGTTGGCCTTGTCGTAGGAGCACTTGAAGGCATAGGGCACGCCCAGCCGCGACGTCATCTCCTTGAGCATCCGCGCGTGGCGCAGCGCCATGTCCTCGGACTCGATGCTGTCCGGGCCGGCGATGACGAAGAGCTTGTGGCCCTCACCCACGGTATGACCGCACAGTTGGATGGTGCTCACGCCTGGGTCCTCCCCGCGTCGCGCTGCGCGAGCGCTGCCCGGATGAAGCCCGAGAAGAGCGGATGGGGCGCGAAGGGCTTGCTCTTGAACTCGGGGTGGAACTGGCAGCCGATGAAGTGCGGATGGTCCGGCAGCTCGATCATCTCCACGAGGTTGAGCTCCGGGTTGTGTCCGGACACCAGCAGCCCCGCCTCCTGCATGCGCGCGCGGTAGCTGTTGTTCACCTCGTAGCGGTGGCGGTGACGCTCCTGGATGGTGTCCTCGCCATACAGCTTGTGGGCGAGCGAGCCCGGCTTGAGCGCGCAGGCATAGGTGCCCAGACGCATGGTGCCTCCCTTGTCCTGGACCTTCACCTGACTCTCCATGAGCGTCACCACCGGATGGGGGGTGTGCTCATTGAACTCCAGGGAGTTGGCTCCACTCAAGCCCAGCACGTTGCGGCTGAACTCCACCACCGCCATCTGCAGGCCCAGGCAGATGCCGAAGAAGGGCACCCGCTTCTCCCGGGCATAGCGCACCGCGGAGATCTTCCCCTCGGTGCCCCGCACCCCGAAGCCGCCCGGCACGAGGACGGCGTCCGCGCCGGACAGGATGGCCTCCGCGCCCTTGTCCTCCACGTCCTGCGAGTCCACGAAGCGCAGGTTCACCCGCACGTCGTTGGCGATGCCGCCGTGCATCAGGGCCTCGTTGAGGCTCTTGTAGCTCTCCTTCAGGTCCACGTACTTGCCGACCATGGCCACCGTCACCTCGCCCCGGCTCGGCGAGTACACCTTGCGGACGATGTCCTCCCAGCGCTCCAGCCGCGGCGCCCGGCTCCAGATGTTGAGCGCCTCGGTCAGCCGCTCGTCCAGGCCCTGGCGGTGCAGCTCCAGGGGCAGCTCGTAGATGCTGCCCACGTCCGGCGAGGTGAACACGTTGCCCGTGTCCACGTTGCAGAACATGGCGATCTTGTCCTTGAGCTCGCGGCTGATCTCCCGGTCCGTGCGGCACAGCAGGAAGTCCGGCTGGATGCCGATCTCCCGCAGCTTCATCACCGAGTGCTGGGTGGGCTTGGTCTTCACCTCGCCCGCCGCGCCGATGTAGGGCAGCAGCGTGAGGTGCACGTAGGTCGTGTTGCCCGCCCCCACGTCGTAGCGCATCTGGCGGATGGCCTCGAGGAAGGGCAGGGACTCGATGTCACCCACGGTGCCGCCCACCTCCACGATGACCACGTCCACGCCCTGCGCCGCCTGGCGGATGCAGGACTTGATCTCATCGGTGATGTGCGGAATCACCTGCACCGTCTTGCCCAGGTACTCGCCCCGCCGTTCCTTCTGGATGACGGAGTGGTAGATGCGGCCGGTGGTGAAGTTGTTGAGCCGGGACATCCGAGCGTTCGTGAAGCGCTCGTAGTGACCCAGGTCCATGTCGGTCTCGCCCCCGTCGTCGGTGACGAAGACCTCACCATGTTGGAACGGGCTCATCGTGCCCGGGTCGATGTTGATGTAGGGGTCCAGCTTGAGCAGCGTGATTTCCAGCCCGCGATTCTCGAGCAGGGTACCGATGGAAGCCGAAGCAAGCCCCTTGCCCAGCGAGCTCACCACGCCGCCGGTCACGAAGATGTACTTGGTCTTCTTGGAGCGCATGACCCTTCCTGCCAAGAGAGGCCCGATGCGTCAATGTTTCTGTAGGTTCCCTGGCCACCGTCGAGGCCCTGAATCACGGTGAGTCCGGGACTGTCAGTCCTGGCCCTGACTGCGCGGACGGCTCTCGGCGTAGTCGCGTGCCTGGGGAACGCTCCCCCGGTGCTCGCGCAGCGGGCAGTGCCGGCACGTCCACCCGTCCCAGCCCCGCTTCACTGCGAGGTGCAGACAGGCGTCATAGTTGGCGCAGAACAGGTTGCGTTGAACCTCCACCACCGACTCGTCTCGCAGGGCGCAAGGGAGCGGACTCGGGCAGGGTGTGATGGACAAGGTCGGGCCTCCAGCGAATCAAACGAGCCTTCCCCCCTCGGTGGGCTCAACAGGGTCCGCCCGCTCGCATTCCCGGGGGGAAGACAAAAAAGGCCCGCCCGGTCCACGGCCCCGTCGAATGGTGGGGTGCGTGGGCCCGGGCGGGCCAATCTACCTTCGGCGTCAACTCCCGCCGGACGGTGGCCTCATCAGCGCGCCGTACCGACGGAGGTGGACGCCTGACTCTTGCTCTCAGTCAAGGCATCACCTCCTTTCGTCTGCGCTGCCTTTTCTAACCACCCCTTCCTCTCCGCGCCACTGGTCGGGAGGTGTGGGGCGAGGCCGTACCCTGGGCAGACGGAAGGGCGGGAGCGGCTCAGGCGGCGACGAACTGGCGCTCCACCAGCCGGCGGTAGAGGCCCTCCTGGCCCATGAGGGTGGAGTGGTCGCCGCTCTGCACCACCTGGCCCGCCTCCATCACCACCACGCGGTCGGCCCCCATCACCGTGGACAGGCGGTGGGCGATGATGAGCGTGGTGCGCCCACGCATCAGCCGCTCGAGGGCCTCCTTCACCAGGTGCTCGCTCTCGGCGTCCAGGGCGCTGGTGGCCTCGTCGAGCACCAGCAGGCGTGGATCCTTGAGCACCGCACGGGCGATGGCGATGCGCTGCTTCTGCCCGCCGGACAGCTGCACGCCACGCTCGCCCACCATCGTCTGGTAGCTCTCCGGGAAGCGGGAGATGAACTCGTGGGCGTTGGCGGTGCGCGCGGCGGCTTCCACCTCGGCGTCCGTGGCGTCCTTGCGGCCATAGCGGATGTTGTCCGCGATGGAGGTGGCGAACAGCATGGGCTCCTGCGCCACCGTGCCCACCTGCTGGCGCAGCCACTCGGTGTCCAGGCCGCTCAGCTCCCGCCCGTCGAGCAGCACCCGGCCCTCCTGCGGGTCATACATGCGCGCGAGCAGCGCGGCGAGCGTGGACTTGCCCGCGCCCGAGGGGCCGACGATGGCCACCACCTCGCCGGGCGCGAGCGCCAGGTGGATGCCCTTGAGCACCGGCACGTCCCGCCGCGTGGGGTAGGCGAAGCGCACGTCCTGGAACTCGACCCGGCCCTGCACGGCCGCCAGGCGCTCGCCCCCCGAGGAGGGAATGGCGGGCTCGCGGTCGATGAGCTCGAAGACGCGCTCGGCGGCGCCCGCGGCGCGCATGAAGTCCGCCCACAGGTCCGCGAGCGCTCCCAGCGCGAAGGCCACCATGAGCGAGTAGATGAGGAAGGAGGTGAGGTTGCCCACCGTCATCCTCCCGTCGAGCACCATCCGCCCGCCGTACCAGAGCACCACCGCCGAGGCGAGGTAGCCCGCGGACGAGGCCCCCGCCAGGAAGAACGAGGACTGCTTCGCCCGGCGGCGCGCGACGTCGTAGGCGTGCTCGGTGGCGGTCTGGTAGCGCTCCACCTCGTGGCGCTCGGCGGCGAAGGAGCGCACGGTGCGGATGCCCGACAGGCTCTCCTCGGCCACCTCGTTGGCCACCGCCAGCGCGTCCTGCGACTCCTTGGAGAGGCCGCGCACCTTGCGCCCATACGACACCGCCCCCACCGCCACCGCGGGCACGATGGCCAGCATCAGCGCGGTGAGCACCGGCGAGGTGTAGAAGAGCAGCCCGATGCCGCCGAACGCCTGGGCCGCGTTGCGCAGCGCCATGGAGATGTTCACACTCACCGCGTTCTGCAGCACCGTGGTGTCCGAGGACAGCCGGTTGGTGAGTTCTCCCGTCTTGCGCTCGTCGAAGAAGCCCACCTCCTGGGACATGAGGCTCGCGAACAGGTTCTGCCGCAGCTGCGTCACCACGCGCTCGCCCGCGGTGGTGAAGAGGTAGAAGCGCAGCGCCATCGCCACGCCCTGGAAGAGGAAGACGACCACCATGGCCAGCGCCACCCGGTCGATATGCTCCCGGTTCCCCGACTTGAGGCTCTGGTCGATGATGTCCCCGATGATCTTCGGGTACACCAGTCCCAGTGCGCTCGCGAGCACGAGGAAGAAGGTGCCGGCGATGATCCGGCGCGCCTGGGGGCGCGCCAGCCCCATCAGGCGGCTGAATGTCGCCCGGGAGAACCGGGGCTTCTTGGGGGCGTCAGGTTTGTTCTTGGCGTCGGACACATGCGCAGCCTACCTCGCGACAGGGCGTCCGGCCCGTACTCTCTCGTCCCACGTCCGTCCGCCCGCCCGCCAGGCCGCTTCAGCCGCCGCGCAACACCGCCTCCACCCGCGCCACGTCCCCGGGGACGTCCACCGCCACCGTGTGTCCCGCCACCTGGCCACAGCGGATGCGCACCCCATGCTCCAGGGCTCGTAGCTGCTCCAATTTTTCCGCCCCCTCCAGGGGGGTGGGGCTCAGCCCGGCCAGGCGCAGCAGCGTCGCGCGCCGGTAGCCATACAGGCCCAGGTGCGCCCAGTGCCGCACCGCGCCGGCCTCACCCGGCTCGCGCACGAAGGGCAGCAGGGCGCGGCTGAAGTACAGCGCGTCCCCGTTGAGCGCCAGCACCGCCTTCACCACGTGGGGGCTGGTGTGCTCGGCCGCCTCCAGGGGCCGCACCAGCGTGCCCATCTCCACCGCCGGGTCGGCGAAGAGGCCCGCGAGCACCCTCAGGGTGTCCGGGTCCACCAGCGGCTCGTCTCCCTGCACATTCACCCACACGTCCACGTCCGCACGCGCCCGGGCCACCTCTGCCACCCGGTCCGTTCCCGTGGCGCACTCGGGCGAGGTCATCACCGCCGTGCCCCCAAAGCCCTCCACCGCCTCCCGGATGCGCACATCGTCGGTGGCCACCAGCACCTCGCCGAAGACTCGGGCCTCCTGGCAGCGGCGCCACACGTGTTCGATCATCGGCCGGCCGGCGATGGGCGCCAGGGGTTTGCCAGGAAAGCGCGTGCTCGCGTAGCGCGCGGGGATGACGGCGACGGGACGGGGGGCGGACATGGCGGCGCTGTCTATCAGATTCAGGACGCTGCGAGACCCCCGGGGCCAGGGGCCCCCTGGCCGATGCGGGGCGGGTGCCTAGCTTCGCTCCCCATGAAGAAGGTTCTCCATATCGTCGGGGCGCGTCCCAACTTCATGAAGGTCGCGCCCATCCACCGGGCCATCCGCGAGCGCGGCGCGCTCGCCCAGACCCTCGTCCACACCGGGCAGCACTACGACGTGAAGATGAGCGATGTCTTCTTCACCGACCTGGGCATGCCCGCCCCCGATGTCCACCTGGGCATCGGCTCGGGCAGCCACACCGAGCAGACCGCCCGGGTGATGCTCGAGCTGGAGAAGGTCTTCACCCAGGAAAAGCCCGATCTCGTGTCCGTCGTGGGCGACGTCAACAGCACCCTGGCCGGGGCGCTCGTGGCGGCGAAGATGGGCATCAAGCTCGCCCACGTGGAGGCGGGGCTGCGCAGCGGCGACCTCACCATGCCCGAGGAGATCAACCGGTTGCTGGTGGACCGCATCTCGGACCTGCTGCTCACGCCCTCGGCCGACGCGGATGCCAACCTGCTGCGGGAGGGCATCGAGCCCGAGCGCATCCGCATGGTGGGCAACGTGATGATCGACTCGCTCCTGTCGGCGCGCGAGCAGGCCCTGCGTCTGCCCACGCTCAAGGACATGGGCTTCACCCCGCGCGGCTACGCGGTGTGCACCCTGCACCGTGCCTCCAACGTGGATGACGAAGGCACGCTGCGCGGGTTGCTCTCCGCGCTCGGTCACGTGGCCAGCCGCCTGCCCGTCGTCTTCCCCGTCCACCCGCGCACCCGCAAGCGCATCGCGGACCTGGGCCTCGGGCCCACGCTGGATCGCACCCCGGGTCTGCGCCTCGTGGATCCGCTCGGCTACCTGGAGTTCCTCGCGCTCACCTCCCAGGCCCGGCTCGTCTTCACCGACTCGGGCGGCCTCCAGGAGGAGACCACCGTGCTCGGCATCCCCTGTCTCACCGTGCGCGAGAACACCGAGCGGCCCATCACCGTGGACGTGGGCACCAACCTCGTCGTGGGCACGAGCCCCGCCCACATCCAGCAGGCCGCCGACCGCATCCTCGACGGGCACGAGAAGAAGGGCAGGGTGCCCGACCGCTGGGACGGCCGCTCCGGCGATCGCATCGCCCAGCTCTACGAGGAGACGCTCGGCGCCGTCGCTCCGCCTCGCCGCGCGGCGGTCTAGCCGCCCCGCGCACCGTGTTATGCCAGGGGCCTCATGAGTGAGACCCCCGAGGGCTTCGTCGACATCTCCTTCGTCGTCGAGCCGAACTACGCCGGCTGGAGGCTCGAGCGCTACCTCGCCCAGAAGCTCCGCCGGCTGCCACGCGAGCGGCTGCTCGGCGTCATCCAGCGCGGGGTGCTCTGCGAGGAGCGCCGGCTCAAGCCCTCCACGCCCGTCTACCCGGGCCTCTCCTTCCGCATCCGCCGGCCCGCGAGCGCCGAGCCCGACACGCCCACCGAGCTGCCCGTCGTCTTCGAGGACGACTGGCTGCTCGTGCTCGACAAGCCCGCCGGACTGCCGCTGCACCCCACCGCCCGCTACCACAAGGGCACGCTCGTCTCCCTGCTGCGCGAGCGTCTGGGCCATGCCTCCGCCGAGCCCGCGCACCGCCTGGATCGCGAGACGAGTGGCCTGGTCGTCTGCGGACGCACCACCGAGGCGTGCCGCGTGCTGGGTCGGCTCTTCATCTCGCGCGAGGTGCACAAGGAGTACCTCGCCATCTGCGAGGGCCATCCCCCCGAGGACTCCTTCCGCGTGGATGCCCCCATCGCCGAGGGCACCGACCTCATCCGCATCGCGGTACGCATCGACCCCATCCTGGGCAAGGAAAGCCATACGCGCTTCGAGGTGCTCCGTCGCTTCACCCTCGAGGGCGAGCCCTTCGCCCTGCTGCGCTGCCACCCCGAAACCGGACGCCAGCACCAGATCCGCGTCCACTTGCGCGAGGCGGGCTTTCCGATCGTGGGCGACAAGATGTACGGGCCGGACCCCGGCTACTTCGATCGGTTCAGCAAGCGCTGCCTCGAGCCCGAGGCGTGGGTGCGCTTGCGCCTGCCCCGCCACGCCCTTCACGCCGCGCGCCTGTCCTTCCCCCACCCGGCCACCGGCCAGCGCGTCACGTTCGAGTCCCCGCTCCCCGGAGACCTCCAGGACTTCATCGCCAACCGGACACCGGCCGGGTTGATCCTCCCTGGCGCGGACGGTGCATAACTTTCGCGCATGAGTGAAGCCCCCTCCTCCCCCGAGGACGCCCTCGGACAGGCACCGTCGCGCGATCGGATGGAACTCGAGGAGGAACTGCCCTTCGACATCCCGCTCCAGTTGTTTCCCGATGGGGCGTTCGTGCTCGACGAGCAGTGGCGCATCGTGGCGCTCAACCCGGTGGCGGTGCGGTTGCTTGGTCACCCGCGCGAGGAGTTGCTCGGCCAGGTGCTCTGGTCGCTCTTCCCCACGTTGCTCGACACCTCGTTCGGCACGGCCTACCTGCGCGCCCGGGCGGAGGGGGTGACCACCAACGCGGAGTGGCTCGCCCCCATCGGCGAGAGTTCGTACGAGGCGTGCGCCGTCCCGCATGGCGCCCGGCTGATCATCTTCCTGCGCGACGTGACGGCACGCCGGGAAGCGGAAGTGGCCAGGGAGAAGAGCGTCGGGCGGCTCGCCCTGCTGCAGGAGATGACGACGAAGTTGTGCTCGGTGGCCTCCGCCGCCGAGGTCGTGGAGGTCATCGCGCGCGGCGCCCTGGAGGCGATGGACGCCCGGCGGCTGTCCGTGGCACTGCCCGAGATGGATGGCCGTTCGCTCCGGGTGCTCAGCCGCGAGAGCGTGTCCGGGGGGCCCGGCTACCGGTTGTCCCAGGTGCCCATGGAGTCGAACCTGCCCATCACCCGGGTCTTCCGCTCGGGACGGCCCGAGTGGTCCGGCGCCCTGGCCTGTCTGCCCATGCTCGCCAAGGGCTCGCCCATGGCGGTGCTGTCCCTCACCTTCGCGCCCCTGCACGTCTTCGACTCGGCGGACCGTGACTTCCTGCTGTCGCTCGCCCACCAGGGAGCACTCGCGCTCGAGCGCGCCCGGCTCTTCGACAAGGAGCAGGCCGCGCGCTCCGAGGCCGAGTTCCAACGCACCCGTCTGCAAGCCGTGGTGATGCAGGCCCCCCTGGCGGTCTGCCTCATGCGCGGCCCCGAGCACGTCATCGAGCTGGACAACCCCCTGCACCAGGCCCACCAGGGTGACAGCGGCCTCGTGGGCCAGAAGATGCGCGATGCCCTGCCCCACCACATGCGCCAGGGCATGCTCGACGTGCTCGACCGCGTCTACCTGTGGGGGGAGAGCTTCGTCGCGCGCGAGTACCGGGTGGCGGAGGATCCGCGCACGGGGGCGCCCCGCGAGGAGCGCTTCTTCAACTTCTCCTACGAGCCGCTGCGCGACACCGCGGGCCACGTGGATGGGGTGGCCTTCTTCTCCTACGACGTGACGGACCACGTGCGCGCGCGGCGCGAGGTGGAGGCGCTCGCCGAGCGGCAGCACTTCCTGTACGAGGCCAGCACGCTCCTGGGCAGCTCGCTCGACTCCGTTTCCACGATGGAGCGCTTGATGGAGCTGGTGGTGCCCCGCTTCGCCGACTGCTGCGCGGTGCACGTGCTCACCGAGGAGGGCCGGGTGGAGCAGCTCGCGGGACTGCACCGGGATCCGGAACGGGCCCGGGTGGCGCTCCAGGTGCTCCGGCTCCAGCCCGTCGGGTTGTCCGCCGACCATGGTGTCGGCAAGGTGCTGCGCACGGGCGAGTCGGAGTGGATCCCCGAGTTCTCCGAGGGCCAGGTCGCCCAGATGGCGCGCACTCCCGAGGCCGAGGCGCCGCTGAGCGCGCTCCATCTGTGCTCCTACATCTGCGTGCCCCTGGTGGCACGTGGCCGGACCCTCGGCACGCTCATGCTGGCGCAGGGGGAGAGCGGCCGTCACTACTCGAGCGCGGACCTGACGCTGGCCGAGGAGCTGGCGCGCCGGGCCGCCCTGTGTCTGGACAATGCGCGGCTGTACCGCGATGCCCAGGACGCCATCCGGCTGCGCGACGAGTTCCTCTCCATCGCGAGCCATGAGCTCAAGACACCGCTCACCGTGCTGCGGCTCCAGTTGTCCTCCCTGGAGCGTCACCTGCCCGCGGAGGCCGGCGAGCGGATGCGCGCGAAGCTGGACGAGGCCCAACGTCAGGCGCGGCGGCTCTCGCAGCTCATCACGTTGCTGCTCGACGTGGGCCGCATCGTCACCGGCCGCGTGTCCCTGGATCGCGCCGAGATGGATCTCACCCGGCTGGTCCAGGAGGTGGTGGAGCGGCTGCGCGACGTGTTCACCCGCGCGGGCTGCGACGTGACGCTCCATGCGCCCGCGCCCGTGGTGGGTTGCTGGGACGCGCTCCGCCTGGAGCAGGTCATCGTCAACCTGCTCACCAACGCGGCCCGCTACGGCGCGGGCAAGCCCATCACCCTGCGGCTGGAGTCGGACGGCGTGCACGCCCGGTTCATCGTGCGCGACGAGGGCGTGGGCATCGTCCCCGAGGACTTGCCGCGCATCTTCAGCCGCTTCGAGCGCGCCGTCACGGTGCGGCACTACGGGGGCCTGGGTCTGGGGCTCTACATCAGCCGGGAAATCGTCGAGTCCCACGGCGGACGCCTGACCGTGGACAGCCAGCCGGGGCAGGGCGCCACCTTCACGCTGGAACTGCCCTACCGGGTCCCCGAGGAGTGAGGGCCGCCGGCGGTGCCTCGGTGCTTCAGGTCCCCTCGCCCAGCCGCTTGAGGAAGGTGGGGTAGGAGAGGCCGAGCACCTTGGCCGCCTCCATGCGCCGGCCGCCCATCTGCTCCAGCACCCAGCGGGTATAGGCGCGCTCCACCTCGTCCAGGGCGCGAGGCGGTCCGGAGAGCACGAAGGCGTTCGGCTCGAGAGGGCTCGCCGCCGGGGCTCCGGCCAGCGCGGGCTTCGTCCCCTCCAGCACGTCCAGCTCCAGCTCGGGGCCGGGCTCCATCACCAGGGCGCGCTCGAGGAGGTTGCGCAGCTCGCGCACGTTGCCGGGGAAGGCGTAGGCGGCGAGCCGGGCACGGGCGCGGGGCCCGAGCGAGGCGCCCCGGCGCCCCAGTTCCCGGCGCAGGTCGGCGAGGATGCCCTCGGCGAGTGGGAGGATGTCCTCGGGGCGCTCGCGCAGGGGCGGGATGTCGATGCGGAAGACGCCCAGGCGGAACCACAGGTCCTCGCGGAACTCGCCGCGCGCCATGAGGCCCGGCAGGTCGCGGTGCGTGGCGGCCACGACGCGCGCGCTGCTGGAGTGCTCCGTGGTGCCGCCCAGGCGCCGGAAGCGGCCCGAGTCGAGGAAGGTGAGCAGCTTGGCCTGCAGGCCCAGGGGCAGCTCGCCCACCTCGTCGAGGAAGAGCGTGCCCCCGTGCGCCACCTCCACCAGCCCCCGGCGCGCGGTGCGCGCGTCGGTGAAGGCGCCCTTCTCGTGGCCGAACAGCTCGCTCTCCACCGTCTGCTCGGGCAGGGCCGCGCAGTTGACGTGGACGAAGGGCGCGTCGTCGTCCGGGGAGGACAAGGCGTGCAGGTGGCGCGCGAGCATCTCCTTGCCCGTGCCCGTCTCCCCCAGCAGCATCACCGCGCTGCGGGGCGAGGCGGCGATGCGCTCGAGCGTCGCGAACACCCGCTGCATGGCCGCCGACGCGGGAGGCACGAGCCGGCGCCGCCCGGACAGCTCGGCCTCGGCCGCGGCCAGCCGGTCCTTCAGCCGGCCCGTGTCCAGGGCGCGGCGCGCGCGCAGCACCAGGTCCGCCAGCTCCACGGGCTTGGCCACGTAGTCCGCCGCGCCCGCGCGCACCGCGTCCACCGCGCTGGCGATGTCGCCATGCGCCGTCACCATCACCACGGCCGCGCCGGGCGCCTGGGCCTTGAGCTCGGGCAGGAAGGTGAGCCCGTCTCCATCCGGCAGCCGCCGGTCGAGCACCACCAGGGCGGGCGTGAGGCGCGCGAGCGCGGCGCGGGCCTCGTGCAGCGAGCGCGCCAGGGTGACGGCGTAGCCCTCGCGTTGCAGCGCCGCCGCGCCCAGCGACGAGAAGGCCCGGTCATCATCGATGAAGAGCAGGGGGACGCTCATGGGGCGGCTCCTGGGAAGGGCGGCTCCTGGGAATCGGACGAGGAGGCGGAGTCGGGTGGGGGCAGCGTCACGGTGAAGCGGCTGCCGCCGGGAATGCGCATGAAGGAGACACGGCCTCCCTGCTGCTCCACCGCGCGCCGGGTCATGGACAGCCCGAGTCCCACGCCCTTGGGCTTGGAGGTGACGAAGGGCTCGAAGAGCCGCGCCTCGAAGCCTTCCGGAGGGCCGCCCGCGTTGTCCTCCACGTCCACCACGGCGTGGCCCTCCTCCTGGCGCACGCGCACGTTCACCTCGGGCGTCGTGATCCGTCCCAGGTCCTTGGCGGCCACGGCCGCCTCCATGGCGTTGCGCACCAGGTTGTCCAGCGCGGTGGCCAGCAGCAGCGGGTCTCCCTGGAGCTCGAGCGCCTCGGGCAGGTGGGCGGTGAGGCGTACCTCCTCGGCCTCGGGCAGCACGCGCAGGCCCTCGAGCACCTCGCGCACCAGGTGCGGCAGGTCCACGGGGATGCGCTGCACTCTCGGGGGTTTGCCAAAGTGCAGCAGCGAGGTGGCCAGGTGCGCGAGCCGATCAATCTGCCCGCGCAGGGCGCGCACCGCCAGGGCCTGTTCCTCTCCGGGCGAGAGCAGGCCGGTGGCCACCTTGAGGCCGTTGAGCGAGTTCTTCACCTCGTGGGCGATGAGGCCCGCGGCCGAGCCGAGCGCCGCCATCGTCTCCTTCTCCGCCGCGCGCCGCTCCATCTCCAGGAAGAGGCGGTAGACGCGCCGCCAGTGCAGGCTGAAGAGCAGCAGGGTGCCCACCTGGAGCCCCGCGAGCACGAGCAGTTGCGCGAGCAGCCGTTCGCGGATGGCGGCCACGGTGGCCGTCTCGTCCGCCGCCATCACCAGCCGCAGCCGCGTGTCCGGCACCACGGTGGCCCAGGCGAACAGCTCGTCTCCCCCCGTGCCGTCCACCTCCTGGCCTCCCCGGGCGAGCAGCTCGTCCACCTTGGAGGCGAAGCCGGGCTGGGTGGCCCACGAGGGCGGTGGCGAGGGCAGGAGGATGTCGCCGCTCCGGTTGAGCACCACCAGCTTCAGGTGTCTGCTCATGGGCCGCGAGCCGGGCAGCTCCATGCTGGCGTCGAGCAGGCCGACGAGCACCCCCAGGGCACGCTGCTCGCCCATCACCGGCACGGCGACGACGAAGGTGGAGGAGCCCGGAGCGAGCGCGTCCACGACGGGCTCCTGGTGCTGGAGGACCTGCTGGAACCACGAGCGCATGCGCACCACGTCACTCGGGGTGCGCACGAGTGGCTCGCTCCAGCGCACGTTGCCCGCGGTGTCCAACAGGAGGATGCCCTGGCGGAACAGGCCGAGGTCGGGCGCGGTGAGGTCCTGCATGTCCTCGATGGCCCGTCCCTCCAGCAGCTCGGGACCCACGCCCAGGGCCACGCGGGACAGCTCCGACTCGAGCAGCTGGATGTGCAGGCTGAGCGCCTCGGCGTACACCCGGCCCTCGCGCTCCAGCCGCGAGCGGAACTGAGCGTGCATCTCGTGCACGTCCCCGCGGTAGGACAGCAGGGGGCCCGCCACGGCGACGAGGCCCAGCAGGCACAGCCCCGCGAGCACCGAGCGGGTGAACTGCCGCTCGGCGGTGCGCAGATCTGGCTGGGAGGGGCTCGCCATGTCCTGGGGCGCGGGGCCGCGCGCCTCAGGCGCTGACGAGCTTGGGCCCGGGCTTCTCCTCGCTGGTGGAGGCCGGACCGAAGTTGCCGGTGAGGTACTTGCCGGAGAAGCAGGCGGTGCAGAAGGTGGTGCGCTCGCGGTCTCCCACCGCGGTGCCCAGGCCCTCCAGGGAGATGTAGCCGAGCGAGTCCGCCGTCACGTAGCGGGCGATCTCCTCCACGGAGTGGCTGGAGGCGATGAGCTCCTGGCGGCTGGGCGTGTCGATGCCGTAGTAGCAGGGCCACTGGGTGGGGGGCGAGGAGATGCGCAGGTGCACCTCCACGGCGCCCGCCGCCTTGAGCATCTTCACGATCTTCCGGCTGGTGGTGCCGCGCACGATGGAGTCATCCACCACCACCACGCGCTTGCCCTTGAGCACCTGGCGCACCGCGGACAGCTTGAGCTTCACGCCGAAGTGGCGGATGGACTGCTGGGGCTCGATGAAGGTGCGGCCCACGTAGTGGCTGCGGATGAGGCCCACGTCATAGGGGATGCCGCTGGCCTGCGAGTAGCCGATGGCCGCGGGCACGCCCGAGTCCGGCACCGCGATGACCAGGTCCGCCCCCGGCACGGGCTGCTCGCGCGCGAGCTGCCGGCCCAGCTCCTTGCGCGTCTCGTACACGCTGGTGCCGAAGAGGACCGAGTCGGGCTTGGCGAAGTACACGTGCTCGAAGATGCACCGGCCCAGGCGCGTGGGCGGGAAGGGGTTGCTGGTGCGCAGGCCGTCCTCGTCGATGACGACCATCTCCCCGGCCTCGAGCTCGCGGATGAACTCCGCTTCAATCAAATCCAACGCCGTCGTCTCGCTGGCGAGCACCCAGCTGTTCTTGAGCCGGCCGAGCACCAGCGGGCGGAAGCCGAAGGGATCTCTCACCGCCACGAGCTTCTTCTGGGTGAGGAAGAGCAGGCTGTAGGCGCCCTTCACGCGCGAGAGTGCCTCGACGACCTTGTCCTCGAAGGTGGCCTTCTTGGAGCGGGCGATGAGGTGGATGATGACCTCGGTGTCCGCGTCCGACTGGAAGATGGCGCCATCGGCCTCGAGCGACTTGCGCAGCTCATCGGCGTTGACGAGGTTGCCGTTATGGGCGACCGACATCTGGCCACCCACGTACTCCACGCTCAAGGGCTGGGCGTTCTTCAGCCGGCTGCCGCCCGCGGTGGAGTAGCGCACGTGCCCGATGGCGGCTCCTCCCGGCAGCGACTCGATGACCGGCGCGGTGAAGATGTCCGCCACGAGCCCCATGGACAGGTGCGTGCGCAGGCGCTCCCCATCCGAGGCGACGATGCCCGCGGACTCCTGCCCCCGGTGCTGCAAGGCATGCAGACCCAGGTACGCCAGGTTGGAAGCCTCTGGGTGACCGACGATTCCGAAGATTCCACACATGCGGCGTGCCTTACCCCCTTCGGGTGCTGAACGGAACGGAGAACGGCTGCCTCCTTCGAAGGTATTCCGCGAGGTGACACCGGAATCCAGGAGTCCCAAGAGGATCCCCGGGAATTTCCCGGCTCCGGATAGGCTCTTGCGTCACATGTCTGTTTCCTGGCGACAACGGCTGCGAGGCCTGGTGGCAATGACCCTGTTGACCCTCGGGTGCGCCTATGCGCTCGCGTCCTGGAACTGGTGTGGACGCTGGGGCGAGGGGGTGCCCGTACTGGTGGGCCAGGCGCGTGCCGGGGGTCCCCTGCGGGCCGGTGCGGCGAGGGTGGACCTGGCGCCTCCCTATCCGGTGGTGGTGGCCGGCTACGGGCTGCCGCTTCCCGAGGCGACCGGGGCGGGTCTGCCTCCGCGGGCGCGCGCGGTGGTGCTGGCCGCGGGTGACATGAAGGTGGGGCTGGTGTCGCTGGAGTTGATGCTGGTGCCCGATGCGCTCGTGGCCGCGGTACGCGAGCGGACCGCGAGCCTGGGGCTTGGCGCGGTGGTGGTGGTGGCCACGCACACGCACTCCTCCTTTGGCGGATATGACGCCCGGCTGGCCGCTCAGCTTGGCGGGACGGGGCGCTTTCGCGAGGCCTCGCTGAAGGCGGCGGTGGAGGGGGCGAGTGAGGCCCTGCGCCAGGCCGCCTCCCAGCTCACCGAGGTCTCCCTGGAGGTGGGGGAGGCGCGCGAGCCTGGCCTGGTGCGCTCGCGCTCGGGGGGAGAGTCGCCGGATGGAAACCTGACGCGCGCGGTGCTGCGCGGCGAGCGGGGGCCGGTGGCGGAGCTGCTGCTGTTCGCCTCGCACCCCACGATGGTGCCGCGCAAGCGCGACGTGGTGGATCCGGACTGGCCCGGACGCGTGAGTCAGCTGCGCGAGGCGGAGGGCGGGGTGACGCTCCTGCTCCAGGGGGCCAGTGGCAACGCCATGGCGGTGGGGCAGGGGGGCGAGGGTCTGGAGTCCGTGGACGGGTATGCGCGGGCCGTGGCGGAGCTGGCGGCGCGGGTGATGCCGGCGCCGGTGGAGCGTCCGGAGCTGGGCTTCGCGCGGGTGGAGGTGGCGTTGCCGAGGCCGGACGCCTCGCGGCTGGTGCCCTCGTATGCCCGGGCGGCGGGAGACAACTTCCTGTGTGCCTCGTCCGCGCGCCGCACCGAGGTGGGGGCGCTGCGGCTGGGGCCGCTCGAGTGGCTGCTGGTGCCGGGCGAGCCCACGGTGGCGGCGGGGTCGTCCCTGGCCCGGCGCGCGGGCGCCCGCGACGTGCTGGGACTGGCGGACGGGTACGTGGGCTACGTGGAGACTCCCGAGGCCGTGCGGGCGCGAGAGGGCGAGGCGCGCCGCCAGTACTTCGGCGCCACGTTGTTGGAGCAACTGGGCGCCGGAGCGGAGCTGGCCGCGCGGGCGGCGGGCTTCACCCCGTGAGCGGCGCTAGAGCTTGTCGAACTTCGAGTCCTCGTCCCGCTTCTTGAAGAGCAGCACGGTGCGGCCCAGCAACTGGGCGAGCTCGGCGCCGGTGCCCTGGACGAGCTTCTCGGCGGCCTCGTGGCGCTCCTCCGGGCCCTCGTTGATCTTCACCTTGATGAGTTCGTGGTCGTGGAGCGCCTGGGTCACGGCGGCGATGACGCCCTCGCTGACGCCCGCCTGGCCCACGATGACCACGGGTTCGAGGTGATGTCCCAGCGCGCGCAGCTGGCGGCGCTGCTTTCCGGTCAACGGCAAGATGCTTCTCCTTCAAGTGGGGAGGCGCGCGGTGGCGCTCCCGGGGTGGCGCACCCTACTTCTTTTGCGCGGCCATGCGCAGCTCGCGCTGGGCCTCGATGTGGTTGGGTTGCAGCTCCACGGTCTTCTGGAAGTGCTTGAGCGCACCGCTCATGTCCCCGCACAGCTTGGCGATGACGCCCAGGAAGTAGTGCCCGGCGGCGACCTTGTCGTTCTTCTTCAGACACAGCTGGATGTCTTTGTAGGCCTCGTTGAAGCCCACCTTCTTGTCCTCGAAGGTGAAGAAGCGGGCGTAGCCGCGCCAGGCGTAGAACTCGGCTTCCTCGCCGTTGAGCTGGATGGCCTCGTCGAGCAGCTTGACGGCCTCGGCGAACTTGCGGCCCTTGAGGTAGACGCCCGCCTTGCGGAACAGCTCCTCGCTCTTGAGGATGGCCACCACGTCGACCTCGGCCTCCTGCTTGCCGCCGGACTTGAGTTCCTCGATGTACGCGACGCGGCTCTTCTCGTCCGCGAGCGCGCGATGGGCCTCGCCGATGTAGGCGAAGATGTCGGCCTTGAGCTTCTCCATCTCGGGAGGCGCGCCGGGAGGGATCGTGTCCGGGTGGTACAGCTTGGCCAGCTTGAAGTAGGCGATGCGCACCGCCGGGCCGTTGGTGTCCGCGCCGACGCCCAGGCGCTCGAAGTGGTTCTGCTCCTTCATCTTCTGGGCGAGCTCCTGGAGCGCTGCGATGTCGCTCGTGCCGGGAGCCGGAGCGGACGGGGCCGCGGGAGCGGAACCTTCGGGTTTGGCCGAGGGTGCGGCGGCGGGGGCCGGAGCCGAGGGAGCGGCGGGCTTGGCGGCGGCGGCGGGAGCAGGGGCCGTGGGAGCAGCGGGCTTCGCCGTGGCGGCAGCGGGAGCCGGGGCCGAGGGCGCGGCGGGCTTGGCGGCGGGGATTGGGGCCGAGGGTGCGGCGGGCTTGGCAGCGGCGGGAGCCGAGGGAGCGGCGGGTTTGGCGGCAGCGGGAGCCGGGGCCGCGGGAGCAGCGGGTTTGGCGGCCGGGACGCCACTCATGGAGGGCGTGGCGGGGCCCTGGGGAGCGGCGGGCTTGGCAGCGGCGGGAGCCGAGGGAGCGGCGGGCTTGGCGGCAGCGGGAGCCGGGGCCGAGGGAGCGGCGGGTTTGGCGGCCGGGATGCCACTCATGGATGGCGTGGCGGGGCCGGAGGCCGGGGCCGTCCGCACGGCGGCGAAGGACACGCCGTCGAGTTCCCGGAGGAGGAACACGAGCCGCAGCAGATGGTCGGCGTCCTGGGGGAGATCCTGGATGAGCTGGGCCGTGGAGCGCGCGCCGTCGATGAAGGCGAGTACGCGCACCTCATGCGGGGTGAGCCGCAGATCTCCGGTGGACACGCGTCCGTTGGACTTCATCACGGGCAGGGCGAGCACGGGCTGCAACAGGCGCCGCAGGTCGGCGGTGGGAATGCGGCGCACGAGGTCGCCGAGCACGGCCCACTTGTTGCCCAGCGGCATCGCCTTGGCGGCGGGCAGCTCCCTGGCCTCGAAGGCGAAGGAGCCGGACTCGGCGCGCAGGGCCTTGAGCAGGATGTTCTGCGCGCGCTGGGCGAGCTGGGCGAAGGCGGAGGCGGGCTGGAGCAGCCCCAGGCCGAAGAGGGCCGCGAGCACCTCGCCGCCGAAGCGGCTCCGGGCGGACTCGGCCTGCTGGAGTTGTTCCGGGGTGACGAGCTTCGCCTGGAGGAGCCAGGAGCCCAGGGCATCCTCGGGATGGGAGGACTCGACGAGCTCGGGATTGCCCTTGCGGAAGTGGATGCCGAGGGTGCCATCGGCCAGGGTGAGCGAGAGCAGACCCGTATGGTTGCCCGCGGCGATGAGGCCATAGAGGCGCACGGCCGACATGGCCGAGAGCTGACCGCGAGTGGGGAGATCGTCTGTTGCCGAGGCGGCGGGAGTGCCCGTGGCCTCGAAGGAAGCGGGGGCTGGCGCGGTAAGGGGAGCCCCGGGCGCGGCGGCGGTGGGCACGCCAGGAGCAGCGGCGGTGGGCACGCCAGGAGCCGTGGGGCGAGGACCAGCGGCTCCAGGAGCGGCGGTGGGCACGCCAGGAGCAGCGGCGGTGGGCACGCCAGGAGCCGTGGGGCGAGGACCGGCGGCTCCAGGGGCGGCGGCGGTGGGTACGCCGGGCGCCGTGGGGCGAGGACCGGCGGCTCCAGGAGCAGCGGCGGTGGGCACGCCGGGAGCAGCAGCGGTGGGTACTCCAGGAGCAGTGGGGCGAGGACCGGCGGCTCCAGGAGCAGCGGCGGTGGGCACGCCAGGAGCAGCAGCGGTGGGTACTCCAGGAGCAGTGGGGCGAGGACCGGCGGCTCCAGGGGAGGCGGTCGGTACTCCGGGAGCCGTGGGCCGTGGGCCGGCGACACCAGGAGCGGTGGCAGTGGGCACGCCAGGAGCCGTGGGCCGAGGCCCTGCACCGGGAGGCACACCCGGGGCACCGTGGGGAGCGACACCAGGAGCGGCGGTGGGCACGCCAGGAGCCGTGGGCCGGGGGCCGGCGACACCAGGAGCGGCGGCGGTGGGTACGCCAGGAGCCGTGGGCCGAGGCCCTGCACCGGGAGGCACACCCGGGGCACCGTGGGGAGCGACACCGGGGGCGGTGGCGGTGGGCACGCCAGGAGCCGTGGGCCGGGGGCCCGCGACGCCAGGAGCGGCGGCGGTGGGCACGCCGGGCGCCGTGGGGCGAGGACCGGCGGCTCCAGGGGCGGCGGTGGGTACGCCAGGAGCCGTGGGCCGAGGCCCTGCACCGGGAGGCGCACCCGGGGCACCGTGGGTCGCGACGCCGGGGGCGGCGGCGGTGGGTACGCCAGGAGCCGTGGGCCGAGGCCCTGCGCCGGGGGGTGCACCCGGGCCGCCGTGGGGGGCGGCTCCGGGAGCGGTGGGACGAGCGGGCGGGGGAGCCGCGCCGGGTCCCGGGCGAGGTGCACCCGGAGGCGGCGCCATGGGCCGGGCTCCAGGTCCCGGGGCGGGGCCTCCGGGAGCCGCCACGGGGGGGCGGGCGATACCGGGTCCCGCCATGGGCACGCCCACGCTTCCGGGCGGTGGGGTGGCGGGCGGCATGGGCGCGGCCGCGTGGGGCGGGCGGTTGCTGGGCACGGGCGTGCTGGGGCCCGGGGCGATGACGTCGCCCCACATCTCGCGAGGGAAGGCCTCGCGCAGATGCGGGAAGAGTCCGGGCTGGGCGAAGTGGATGCCGTCCTCGGACACCTGGAGCCGTCCCTGGATGGCGCCGTTGTCGATGAGCAACTCGATGGTGGCCAATTCCAGGGGACCCCAGATGGCGCCCTGATCATTCCTCACGAAGTACTGCCGGACGTCTCCCTCGGCCATCGCGGGTGCGGCTCCTTAGTGTGCCCTGGGCCACGCTAACCCCGCCATTGGCTCGGGGAAAGCTGGCTGCCGGGCTTGTCTCACGGGGTATCCAACGTGGCCATTCCAATGAGCTTCAGACATTCGGCGTCCGCGTCCTGGGCGGCGGGGGGGTCGAAGCAGTGCACCTCGCTATCGAACACCTTGCACATTCCCTTGGGCGTGCTCGCGCAGGCCGCCCTGGCATAGGCCTTCACGCAGCCGTAGCCGCACACCGGGTGTCCATCGCTCGACTGGCACTCCAGTGGGGGCAGCGACTTGCCCCACGCGCAGATCGCCTGGGCGGGCGGATCGAAGCACTTGAGCTGCAAACCGTCGCTCTTGCAGACCCCCATGGGCGTCGTATTGCAGGCCACCTTGCCGGAGCCCACGGTGCATTTGTAGCCACACGCCAGGTCCGAGCCGTAGCCCTTGCACTCGGCGCGGGGCGCTTCCCGGCCATACAAGGCGTACACCTCGGGGGGCGGATCGAAGCAGACGATCTCGCCATTGCGGCCGCCGCAGATGCCCGCCGGAGTGCGCGCGCACTGCACCTTGCCGAACTGCGTGACGCACTGGTAGCCGCACGCCACCTGTCCGTCGATCGTCTTGCACTCGGGCGTGGGCAGCGCGGAGCCGTAGACCCGGACGATGTAGGCGGGCGGATCGAAGCAGATGGCCTGCCCGTCAATGACCTGGCAGGAGCCCTGGGGCGTCTGCGCGCACCGCACGCGCTGCCCATCCGACTTGCATTGGTAGCCGCACGCCACGTGCCCATCGATGGAGCGGCAGGTGGGGCCGGCCGCCGCCTCCGTGGGCGCGGCCATCAGCCACGCGGCGGTCATCATGGAAACGAGGGACGCGAGCACGAGGGGACCTCGGGGGTGTCTTGGCCCGATTGACGCCCAGAGTGGGCGCGCGCGCAAGCTTTGGACGTGCTAGGTGCTCGCTCGTGGACCTCTCCCCGCTTCAGATCGCCCTGTTGTGTGTCGCGGCCCTTACCGCGGGTGTGGTGGATGCCATCGCCGGAGGGGGCGGGTTGATCACCCTGCCTGCCATCCTGTCCACCGGCCTGCCTCCCCACGTGGCCCTGGGCACCAACAAGGGCCAGTCCGTGTTCGGCGCGATCGCATCACTGGTGCGCTTCTGGCGGGCGGGACTGGTGCGTGGGGAGCTGGCCGCCATCACCTTCCCGCTGGGGCTGGTGGGCTCGTTCATGGGCGCGGGGTTGGTGTTGCTCATGCGCCCGGAGGTGCTCAAGCCGGTGGTGCTCGCGCTGCTGGTGGTGGTGGCCGCCTTCCTGGCCTTCCGCCGGGGACCTCCGCCCGGGGAGCGGCCCGAGCCTCCGCTCGCGCGCCTGCGGGCGCTGGGCGCGGTGATCGCTCTCGTCATCGGCACCTATGACGGCTTCTTCGGGCCGGGGACGGGCACCTTCCTCATCATCGCCTTCTCGGGGCTGCTCGGGCATGGACTGACGCAGGCCTCGGCGGACGCCAAGGTGGTGAACTTCGCGACGAACTTCGCGGCGGTGTGCCTCTTCACCTGGCGCGGGCTGGTGCTCTGGTACGTGGCGCTGCCCATGGCGGCCGCCCAGTTCATCGGGGCGTGGCTGGGCGTGCACCTCGCCGTGCGCGGCGGCGACCGGCTGGTGCGCAAGGTGGTGCTGGCCGTGGTGGTGGCGCTCGTGCTCAAGCTGGGCCGCGACGTGTTCATGGCCTGACTTCAGCCGATGAACACGAGCAGCGCGTGCCCGCGCCGGGCCACGCTGGCCGCGAACTTCTTCAGCTCCTCGAAGTAGGACAGCAGCTCCTCCTGGGGATCCAGATCCGGCGGAGGCTCCTCCCAGAAGCCCGGGTAGATGTCCTCGCGCTGCATGCGCGCCGGCTCGTAGCGCTGGCGCAGCGTGCTCGCGGGGAGCGCCTGGAGGGCCCGGGACAGCTCCTGGACCTGGGCGGGGGTGAACAGGCGCGCGGTGCCCTCGTCCGAGGGGATGTCGCCCACGTCCTCGCCGCCGCGCACGAGGAAGTCCAGCGGGGCCTGGCCCTCCCACGCGGTGTGCGTGAGCAGGTACTGCAAGCCATGCCACGTCTCCCCGATGTCCAGCTCCTGGAAGCGCGCGCCCTCCGCGTCCCCGAAGTCCTCCTCGTCATCGAGGAAGGCCTCGAGCTGGTCGGGCGCCGCGAGCAGCGCCCGGCGCTGGGTCTCCGTCAGACTGCGCAACGTGCAGAGCATTTCCATCACCCCTCCGGGGGAGGCTACTCGACCACCACGAGCCGCGCGTTGATCTCCACCGCGGTGCCTTCCCTGGCGGGCAGCTCCACCACCTTGCCCGCCTTGGGGCTCTTCAGCTCGTTCTCCATCTTCATCGCCTCGACGACCACCAGCCCCTGGCCCTCCTTCACCTCGTCGCCGAGCTTCACCAGCACCTTGACCACCTTGCCGGGCATGGGCGCGGCGATGAGCTGCTTGCCCTCCACGCTGAAGCCCGCCGTGCCCTGGCGCAGCCGCAGCCGCCGCTCGTCCGCCACGTCGATGCGCGACCACTGCCCGCGCACGAGCACCCGCACCTCGTCGCCCGCCTCGTCGAACTCGACGTTGTACGAGTGACCGTCCATCAACAGCGACAGCGCGCCGCCCTCCAACGCCAGCGCGTCCACCACCACGGTCTTCCCCGCGTGCGTGAGCTTGTAGCGGTGGTCTCCCGCGGGCTCGATGTCCACCGGCACCGCTTCCTTCTGTCCGTGCAGCTTCGCGAAGTAACGCATGGCTCGTTGTCGTGTCCCGGGTTGACGGTTCTAGCGGCCGTGGCGCAGCGCCCGCCGCCACGCGGAGATGCCCACTTCGCCCTGTGCGGGCGCCTGGGGCAGGCTCTTGGCCCGCTTCTGGTCGCGCTGGTAGGCGTACACCACGCTGGCCAGCAGCGCCGCCTCGGTGAGCTGGGGATCTTCCGTCTTGCCGAGCAGCGCCTCGTGCTGGCGCGGCAGGAAGCCCGTGTCGTAGTCGCCCCCGGTGAACTCCGGGTGCGAGAGGATGGCGTGCAGGTAGCGCACGTTGGCGGTGATGCCCTTGACCACGTACTCGTCCAGCGCCCGCTTCGCCCGCTCGATCGCCTCGGCGCGCGTGGGGGCCCACACGGACAGCTTGGAGATCATGGGATCATAGAAGTTGGGCACGGTGTAGCCGGGGTACACGCCCGAGTCGTCGCGCAGGTAGGGCCCGCCGGGCACGCGCAGCTCGGTGATGCGGCCGGGGCTCGGCATGAAGTTGCGCCCCGGATCCTCCGCGTAGATGCGCACCTCGATGGCGTGGCCGTTGGGCGTGGGCGCCCGGGTGAGCGGGAGCTTCTCTCCCTCGGCGACCTTGATCTGCCAGGCCACCAGATCCAACCCCGTCACCCACTCCGTCACCGGGTGCTCCACCTGGAGCCGGGTGTTCATCTCCAGGAAGTAGAAGTTGCGGTGCACGTCGACGAGGAACTCCACCGTGCCCGCGCCCACGTAGCCCACCGCCTGGGCGGCCTTCACCGCCACCTCGCCCATCTTCGCGCGCAGCTCGGGCGAGAGGATGGGGCTGGGCGTCTCCTCCACCACCTTCTGGTGGCGGCGCTGCGCCGAGCACTCGCGCTCATTCAAGTGGATGGTGTTGCCATGCGCATCGGCGAACACCTGGATCTCCACGTGGTGGGGCTTCTCCAGGTACTTCTCGATGTAGACGGCGTCGTTGCCGAAGGCGTTGAGCGCCTCGCTCTTGGCGGCGCGCCACGAGGAGTCGAAGTCCTCGAGCCGGTCCACGCGGCGCATGCCCTTGCCGCCGCCACCACCCGCGGCCTTGAGCATGACGGGGAAGCCAATCTTCTCGGCGTAGGCGCGCGCCTCCTCGCTGCTGGCGAAGGGCTCGGTGCTGCCGGGCACCACGGGCACGCCCACCTTGATCATGTTCTGCCGGGCGCGCGTCTTCTCGCCCATGGCGTCCATGGCGCTGGCGGGAGGCCCGATGAAGGTGATGCCGGCCTTCTCGCACGCGCGCACGAAGGACGCGTTCTCCGAGAGGAAGCCGTAGCCGGGGTGGATGGCATCCGCGCCGGCCTGGCGGGCGGCCTCGAGGATGCGCTCCTGCACGAGGTAGCTCTCCCGCGAGGGCGGGGGACCCACGAGGAAGGCCTGGTCGGCGGTGCGCACATGGAGGGCGGAGCGATCCGCCTCGGAGTAGACGGCCACCGTGGCGATGCCGAGCTCCTTGCAGGTGCGCATCACCCGGACGGCGATCTCGCCGCGGTTGGCGACGAGGATTTTTCGAATCTTGGCCATGGGCGCCCCCTTTAGCACACGGGAGCGGCGCCCGGCCCTTTCGACGCGTGCTA
The DNA here is from genome assembly GCF_002305875.1 of Cystobacter fuscus. Classification (NCBI taxonomy): domain Bacteria; kingdom Pseudomonadati; phylum Myxococcota; class Myxococcia; order Myxococcales; family Archangiaceae; genus Cystobacter; species Cystobacter fuscus. The sequence goes on from NZ_CP022098.1 coordinate 1,762,876, forward strand.
CTTGCGGTGGCTGAGGTACTGCTCCATCAGCCGGCGGGCCTCGACCAGCTTCGCCTCGACGAAGCGGTCATCCTCGTCCGGCTCCGGAGGCGGCGCGGGAGGCTGCTCACCCCGCCGGTTCGGCTTGCCCGGGGCGGCGGCGCCCTGTGGGGGCGCATCGTTGCCGAAGTCCACCGCCGCGGCGAGCAGGTTGCGCGCGGTCGCTCCTCCGTCGAGCAGGCGGCCGAGCACCGGCGCCTCCACGCCGAGCCACCGCGCCGTCTGACGCACCACGTCGATGTACTCGCCCTCGAGCGAGCGGGACGGGCGGCCGGGCTCGCTCAGGGAGGCGCGGCCGTAGCTGCCGGCCTTGTCGGTGTAGAGGCCCACGGCCTGGTCGCGGAAGTCGCGCGCCACGGCGCGCACCAGCGAGTCCAGGTGGTCCTCGGGGACGGCCTTGCCGCCGGAGGGCTGCAGCTTCACCTCGGCCACGCGCCAGCCCGCGTCGGTCATGGGCGCGGCGGCCTCCACCCAGCGCACGTCGGGCAGGGGGACATGCGCGGTCTCACACGCCCGGGACAGCGTCTGACGCAGGGCGGTGAGATTGCCTTCGATGTCGGCGAGGAAGAGGACCAGGCGGGGTTGAGACAAACGGGGGCTCCTTATTGAGTGCGCTCCTTGAAGCGCGAACGCACCCCCCAAAATTTCCCGGGGGATTCGCCCTGAATTTTCAGGAGATAGTCTTCGACTGCCTGCCTGCTTTCGCAAGCCGGGGAGCCCTCATTCAATCCGGCAGGCGTCGGCGAAGTCCAGACGGGGGTTGCGCGGGAAGAGCCTGGCCGGGTCGCCGTAGCCCAGGTTGAGCAGGAAGTTGCTCTTCCACTTGCCGTCCGGGAAGAACGTGGCGTCCACCTTGGCGTTGTCGAAGCCCGCCATGGGGCCGCAGTCCAGGCCCAGGCCCCGGGCCGCGAGGATGAGGTAGGCGCCCTGGAGGCTGCTGTTCATGTAGGCGGACTTCTCACGTGCCTCGGACGGCATTCCCAGGAACATGGGCTTCATGTCCCGGGCGGGGAACAGCTTGGGCATCTGCTCGTAGAACTCGGTGTCGTACGCGACGATGGCCGTCACCGGCGCGTTCATCGTCTTGTCCACGTTGCCGGCGGAGAGCGCGGGCTTGAGCTTCTCCTTGGCGGCCTGGCTCTTGACGAACACCAGTCGCAGGGGCTGCGCGTTGGCGGCCGTGGGGCCCATGCGCGCGAGCTCGTAGAGGCGCTTGAGGACGGTGTCCTCCACCGGGCGGTCGAGCCACGCGTTGTGGCTGCGCGCGTCGTTGAAGAGGGTGTTCAGGGAGGCATCATCGAGGGACGGGCGTGGGTTGGCCATGCGCCCCTCCCTAACGGCTCATCCGGTAGCACGCAAGCGCGGATGGATGCGGTGCGTCGTGGGGGGCCCCTGTGTGACGAGGCCCCCGGCGAGCCGCTCAGAGCGGGATGTTGCCGTGCTTGCGCGGAGGGTTCTCCTGGCGCTTGTTCTTGAGCATCTCCAGGGCGCGGATGACCTTGGCGCGCGTCTCCTCGGGGCGGATGACCTCGTCGATGTAGCCGAGCTCCGCCGCCTTGAAGGGATTGGCGAACTTCTCGCGGTAGTCGTTCACCAGCCGGGTGCGCTCGGCGTTGGCGTCCGGGGCGCGCTTGATCTCCTCGCGGAAGATGATGTTGACGGCGCCCTCGGGGCCCATGACGGCGATCTCCGCGGTGGGCCAGGCGTAGTTGATGTCCGCGCGGATGTGCTTGGAGGCCATGACGTCATAGGCCCCGCCGTACGCCTTGCGGGTGATGAGCGTCACCTTGGGCACGGTGGCCTCGGCGAAGGCGTAGAGCAGCTTGGCGCCGTGGGTGATGATGCCGCCCCACTCCTGGTCCGTCCCCGGCAGGAAGCCCGGCACGTCCACCAAGGTGACGAGCGGGATGTTGAAGCAGTCGCAGAAGCGCACGAAGCGCGCCGCCTTCACGCTCGCGTCGATGTCCAGGCAGCCCGCGAGCACCGCCGGCTGGTTGGCCACGAGCCCCACCGAGCGCCCGTTCATGCGCGCGAAGCCCACCACCATGTTCTTGGCGAAGTGCTCCTGCACCTCGAAGAAGTGCCGGTCGTCCACCACGGCGCGGAGGATCTCCTTCACGTCGTAGGGCTTGTTGGGGTTGCTCGGCACCACCGTCTTGAGGCTGTCCTCCGCGCGGAAGGGGTCGTCCTCGGTGGGCTGGGCCGGCGGATCCTGCTGGTTGTTGGAGGGCAGGTAGGAGAGCAGCTCGCGCGTCATGGCGATGGCGGCCTGCTCGTTCTCCGCGGCGAAGTGCGCCACGCCCGACTTCTGGTTGTGCGCGAGCGCGCCGCCCAGCTCCTCCTTCGTCACCTCCTGGTGCGTCACCGTCTTGATGACGTCCGGGCCGGTGATGAACATGTAGGAGGTGTCCTTCACCATGAGGATGAAGTCGGTGATGGCGGGCGAGTACACCGCGCCCCCCGCGCACGGACCCAGGATGAGGGAGATCTGCGGCACCACGCCCGAGGCGAGCGTGTTGCGCAGGAAGATGTCCGCGTAGCCCGCGAGGCTCTCCACGCCCTCCTGGATGCGCGCGCCGCCCGAGTCGTTCAGTCCGATGACGGGCGCGCCCACGCGCATGGCCATGTCCATGATCTTGCAGATCTTCTGGGCATAGGCGCCGGAGAGCGAGCCGCCGAAGACGGTGAAGTCCTGGGCGAAGACGAACACCTGCCGGCCCTCGACGGTGCCGTAGCCGGTGACGACGCCGTCGCCCGGGATCTTCTTGTCGCCCATGCCGAAGTCACTGCTGCGGTGGGTGACGAACTTGTCCATCTCCGTGAAGGAGCCGGGGTCGAGCAGCAGGTCGATGCGCTCGCGGGCCGTGAGCTTGCCGGCCTCGTGCTGTTTGGCGATGCGGTCGGCGCCGCCGCCCAGCTCCGCCTGCTTCTCCAACTGCCGCAGCCGGGCGCGAAGGGGATCCGTTTCCGAGGTTCCGTCCATAGGTCCGCGCATCTAGCACGATCAGGGCGTGGCGGGCAGCGTCCAGCGGCTGGAGAAGCGATGGCCTCCCCCCGGAAGGCTGTCGAGCCAACCCTCGATACCCTTGCTCCGGGCGAGCAGGGGGCCCAGCTCGAGCCCCACGGTGAAGATGCCGGCGAGGCGCTTGTCGCTGATCACGTCCATCAGGGACACCTGCTTGAGGCCGCTGGCCAACCGGGCCGGGTCCACGGTGAAGTCCACGGCGTGGGGCGGCTTCGCGCCTTGTGCGGGCACGACGGCGAGCAGGCTGGAGGCCACGGTCTCGTCGTTGCCCAGGGCGAGGTGCCGGCCCCGGGTGCGCAGGAAGACGGTGCCTCCCTTCACGTCCAGCGAATATCCATCCTCGAGCACCCGGGCGCCGGGGAACTTCGCGAGCGGGGCGAGCGCGCTCTTCACCGCGGCCGGGTCCGTCACCTCGGCGACGAGCGCTTGACGCGATGCGAAGAAGCGGCCGTCGGGGGTGCGCAGGTTGGGCCGTGGGCGCACCCCGTCCACCGCGATCAGCACGTGGCCCGTGAGCCGCCCGCTCACCGCGCGCGTGATGGAGGACAGCTCGGCCTGGGGACAGGCGGGGCAGATCTGCTGGAGGAGGGCGCGCACGTGGTCCATGGCGTCGGACACGCCGGCGGGGCCGAGGCGGGCGCGCGAGAAGAGCAGCCCGGTGGGCATCATGGTGCCGTAGGGGCTCGTGCCCGAGGACTGGAAGGCGGGCAGAGGCAGGTTCGTGCCCGTGCCCTCCACCTGGAGCGCCGTGGCGGAGCCGTCCAGGCCCATGGTGAGGCCGCGTTTGGGGATGGACACGTAGACGGTGCCGGGGAGCTTGACCATCCGGGCGTCGGCCTTGGGCGTCAGGCCCACCAGCCGCGAGGCCTCCTTGAACAGCACCTTGCCCTGGCCGTCGTCGACGAAGCCCCCGCCCACGCTCGCGAAGGCACACGCCTCCTTCCCCTTGAGGGCGTAGCCGATGTCGCCTCCGGAGTCGCGGGGAACGAGCACGGAGGTGATGCCCGCGCTGGTGGTGGGCTTCACCTCCGTCACCTTGGGGTTGGCGGTCTGGAGCATCGCGGCGGCCCGCTCCTGGAAGAGCTTGGGGTCGGCCAGGCGCGTGCAGGAGATGCGACCCGAGGACAGCAGGGACAGGGTGAGGGGGCTGGCGGGATCGATGCCCGCGCGGGTGAGGGTGTCGGGCTGGCGGGGATCGAGCGAGAGGAAGGGGTGGAGCTCGGCGAACCAGACATCGGGCCGCAGCATCGCGGCGGGCTCGCCCGCCCGTTCGAGGAAGGCGGTGAGGCCCTGGATCGCATCCATCCGGGGGATATGGACGAGGGTTTCCGTGGCGGTGGCGGCGCGGGGCGCGGGAGCGGCGGCGAGCGAGGCCGCGAGGACGAGGCAGAGCATGGCTTCAGGTGAGAACAAGGGGGGCGGTGCCCTGTCAAGGCGGGGGGCGGAGGGAGCGCGGGAACCTCTCCGCTTTTCCGGACGCGCGCTCCGGCACCTGCCTACCATGCCAATCATGACTCCATTTCGATCCTCGACGCTGAGCGCCGCGCTTGCCACCTCGGTGGCCCTGTTCACCGCGTGTGGTGGCGGCAACGACGACGGCAACCCCCGGTGGGTGGATGGAAACCCAGCACCAGCAGCGGTCGCGGCAGTGGCCGTGGCAGCGGGTGGAAGGGCCGCCTCGATTCCAATCGGAATCGAGAACGTCAACGACTCGCCGTTGAAAGCCGCGAACTATCGGACGCTGCTGCGCTTCGTGCCAACCAGCACCATCACCATCGACCGGTTCTACTTCGGCTTCAAGTTGCGCGGCGCGACTTGCTGGGACGCCAACAATGCGGGTTATGGCGCTGGAGACGGCGGGCTTCTTCGCGGGAGTCTCGTGCAGATCAACCCCACCACGGGGCTTCCGGCGAACGTGATCGCCACGGAAACCGTCAACGGCTGCACCCGTCACAATGAGGCCAAGGCGGAGTTCAATGACGCGATCCCGGTTCTCGCCTGGGTGAACACTCCCGCGACGCTCCAAGGCGGGACGATGTACGGATTGATTGTGAGCAATGCACACGCCAGCCCGGCGACCAACTTCTTCTCGTTCAACGCGCCGCTCGCCGACACCGCCCTGGCGGGCCCCCATGCTCGCAATGAGTTGAGCGCGACGGCGACTGGCGCCCTCCTGTCACTCGATCCACGCGAACATGTGGCCTGGTCCGAGGATAATGGCGGCACGTGGCGATATGGCTCCGCCAATGGCCAGTACCGTTCCTACATGAACGACCACGACACCGCGCATCCGGCAACGCGGTTGCCGCAATACGGTTTCCGGTTGTCGAACGGTACGAACCTGGGAGGGCAACCCTACTATGCCTACTTGACGGATTGCGTCGGCTGTACTGTCGCGTACGCGAACGCGCGTTATGCCCGTACCTTCACCGAACTCGGCGGATTCATCGCATCGGGTACGAACGTGGGCACCCTGACGATCAGGAACACGTCGACTGGCGCGCAGTCGAGCTGCACGCCCTCGCAAGGCTATGGTTTCCGCAAGTGCACGGTGCCCACCGCCGTGTCGGTTGCCGTGGGGCAGAGCTATACGGTGAGCTCCACCGGCTCCGTCGAAATCATGAAGATGGATTACTCTCAACGCCTGTTGTTTCCGCAGGTCGGCACCGCGAACGGCGAGTTTCGCGCATATCAACCGACCCCTGCATCTGGCACCAACGCGCGAGACGTACCCAGTCTCTGGGCGGGTCCGCTTTCGCCCTACTTCGACAACTGAGTGATGGCGCGCTCCGTGGAAATGCTGTCCGCGCGGCCTGTTCGCCGAGAGGTCGTGACACGCCAGACCATGCCTCCACCAATCGCGGCGAAGCCGGAGAACGGATTGAATTCCACGGAGCCTGGATTGAACCACCGGCCAGTTGGGTGCAAGGGACGGGGGGAGGGGGTGGCGCTCCTCGTGATGCTCGTGTTGCAGGCCGCGTGTGCGACGGGCGCGACGGGGCGGGGGTTGTTGGCGGCACCCGCGGCGCGTTCCTCCGCATCCGGCATGGAGCGGGAGGCCGTGTACGACGTGGACGTCATCGAGCCGGGGCGTGTGGCCACGTGTCCGGTGCCGCTCACGCGCGAGGATTTGCAGCGGGCCATCTCACGGCTCGTGCGCTCCATGCAACTGGAGGCGGGGCCGCGGGAGGAGGCACGGAGGCTGTTGGAACTGGGGCTGGAGGAGGAGTGGCTGGCGGAGGTGTACCGCGACCGGGTGCTCACCCTGGCGCCCCTGGGGGCGGAGGTGTCCCTGTCTCCCGAGGCCGAGGTGGCGCTGCGCGAGCGCTACCTGACGTGGTGCGGGAAGAGGGGAGGGGGAGACTGTCTGGGCTTGTTGGATGATGGGCCCTGGTTGCGCACGGATGACCGGCGCATCCTGGCGCTCGCGTTGGCGTTGGGCCCGGTGGTGGACGAAACACGTGAGGCGGTGGCGCGCGAACTCAATCCGAGGGCGGTGGTGGCGCTGGTGGTGTGGACGGTGGGGTTGTACCTGGCGCTGTGGGTGGTGCCGGAGCCGGTGACGAAGGGGCTGGCGGCGACGCTCACGGTGATTCTGGTGGGGTGGTTGGGGGTGGACACCGTCTGGGGGTTGATGGACGGGTGGGCGCGTATGGCCACGCGGGCCCACGAGGCGGGCAGCTTCGAGGAACTGCGCGAGGCGGGCGAGGAGTTCGCGCGTGTGCTGGGACGGGAGGCGGCGCGGGGACTGATTCTGGGAGTGGGGGCGGTGGCGGGAGGAGCGCTGGGGCAGGTGGCGAGCCGGGTGCGTGCGTTGCCGGGCTTCGTGCGGGCGGGGGTGCAGTGGGAGGCCCAGGCGGGTGGAGCGGGGGTGTTGGGACGGGCACGGGCGGAAGAGGCGGCGCGGGCCTTGGTCGAGGCAGTGGAGTCAGTGCACACGGTGGCGGTGAGTGCTGAAGGTGGGCTCACGCTGGTGATGCTCAAGAAGGGAGCGGGAGGAGGAGCTCCTGGACGTGGAGGGTCCACGGTCATCCGGCATCGGGGAGGCAACCAGCAGGTGTTGCTGGGCAATGGGCAGCGCTGGCACCTGCCACGGGGGAAGTGGCTCGGAGACGTCCCCGCGAAGGACCCCGTGGGAGATCAGCTCCAGGAAGCGGTGACGCAGGCGGCGAGGGAGTGGGGTCCCGACAAACTGAGTTTCGGTGAGCGGGATGCCATCGCCAAGGCGACGAAGCGAGGCAAGTACTGGTTGGCGCGCTTGCTGGAACGTGAGGCCAGGGGCCGCTTCGTGGAAGAACGGGTGTCCAATCAGTTCAAACGCCTCTACGACTTCAGCCGGAACAAAGGGGTCGACGTGATTGATCGAGCGACAGGCTACCAATACGAGATTCTCTCTGGGACCGAGTCGAATCTGGCACGGCATGGCAGACGGATGCCGGGAGAGTTCTTCCGGATGCTCACCTTCTAGGGGACGGCGGATGATTTTCAACAAGGTTTTCTATGAAGACAGGAGAATCGAAAACGAGCGTTTGGAATTGACGGATAAGGGTTCGCTCTACTTCCTGGGTTCCAAGCTGACGCTGAGCCATTGCACGCTCGTATTGAAGGTGCCCGCCAGGAACTTGTTCATCGAGGGAGTTCGTTTCATCGACTGCACCTTCGAGGTGAAACAGGAACTGAAGAACCATCAGCAGTGGGTGTATGCCTCCCTGAAGGGCTGCCGGTTCAAGGGAAACCTGTCGGGGTGTGACTTTGGCCACTGGCCCGACTACTCGACAGGGGCAGAGAACGGATCCATCGAGGACTGTGACTTCAGCGAGGCGCGCCTGGACGGCTGCCGTTTCATGGGCTGTGATCCTCGGACCTTGCGGTTCCCCAAGTGGCCATGTTTCACCATTTTGAACCCTATTCAAAATGCCAGCGAACTCCGCCGCGCGACCTGGCCCGGCAGCTTTGGTGAGGTCACCGTGCAGGGACTCGATCAGCAGCCGCGGTCCACGGCTGCCGTGACGTTGTTCGCTCCCGCCATGGCCAGGCGGCACGAGACCACCCCGGATGCACTCAGGGCCGTCATCGAGCAGTTCGACTGCATTGTCTACTGAAGGGGTGCTCGCTCGTGGGCCTCAGCGACGATCTCATCAGGCATTTATGGACGAGCGGAGCAGTGGCATTGGGAGTCTCGAGATGACGGATGTCCATGGAGGCGAGGCGCGGAGGTGGGCGCCCACGGGCTCAGGCTCGGGATGCATGAGGAAGGGGCAGATGGAGGGAGTGGCGCTCCTCGTGGTGCTCGTGCTGCAGGCCGCGTGTGCGACGGGCGCGACGGGGCGGGGGTTGTTGGCGGCACCCGCGGCGCGTTCCTCCGCATCCGGCATGGAGCGGGAGGCCGTGTACGACGTGGACGTCATCGAGCCGGGGCGTGTGGCCACGTGTCCGGTGCCGCTCACGCGCGAGGATTTGCAGCGGGCCATCTCACGGCTCGTGCGCTCCATGCAACTGGAGGCGGGGCCGCGGGAGGAGGCACGGAGGCTGTTGGAACTGGGGCTGGAGGAGGAGTGGCTGGCGGAGGTGTACCGCGACCGGGTGCTCACCCTGGCGCCCCTGGGGGCGGAGGTGTCCCTGTCTCCCGAGGCCGAGGTGGCGCTGCGCGAGCGCTACCTGACGTGGTGCGGGAAGAGGGGAGGGGGAGACTGTCTGGGCTTGTTGGATGATGGGCCCTGGTTGCGCACGGATGACCGGCGCATCCTGGCGCTCGCGTTGGCGTTGGGCCCGGTGGTGGACGAAACACGTGAGGCGGTGGCGCGCGAACTCAATCCGAGGGCGGTGGTGGCGCTGGTGGTGTGGACGGTGGGGTTGTACCTGGCGCTGTGGGTGGTGCCGGAGCCGGTGACGAAGGGGCTGGCGGCGACGCTCACGGTGATTCTGGTGGGGTGGTTGGGGGTGGACACCGTCTGGGGGTTGATGGACGGGTGGGCGCGTATGGCCACGCGGGCCCACGAGGCGAGCAGCTTCGAGGAACTGCGCGAGGCGGGCGAGGAGTTCGCGCGGGTGTTGGGGCGGGAGGCGGCGCGGGGGCTGATTCTGGGAGTGGGGGCGGTGGCGGGAGGAGCGCTGGGGCAGGTGGCGAGCCGGGTGCGTGCGTTGCCGGGCTTCGTGCAGGCGGGGGTGCAGTGGGAGGCCCAGGCGGGTGGAGCGGGGGTGTTGGGACGGGCACGGGCGGAAGAGGCGGCGCGAGCCCTGGTCGAGGCGGTGGAGTCGGTGCACACGGTGGCGGTGAGTGCTGAAGGTGGGCTCACGCTGGTGATGCTCAAGAAGGGGGCGGGAGGAGGGACTCCTGGACGTGGAGGGTCCACGGTCATCCGGCATCGGGGAGGCAACCAGCAGGTGTTGCTGGGCAATGGGCAGCGCTGGCACCTGCCACGGGGGAAGTGGCTCGGCGACATCCCCGCGAAGGATTCCGTGGGAGACCAGCTCCAGGAAGCGGTGACGCAGGCGGCGAGGGAGTGGGGTCCCGACAAACTGAGCTTCGGTGAGCGGGATGCCATCGCCAAGGCGACGAAGCGAGGCAAGTACTGGCTGGCGCGTTTGCTGGAACGTGAGGCCAGGGGCCGCTTCGTTCATCGCAGGGTCCAGGACCAGTTCGAGGGACTCCTTGAGTGGAGACCCAAGGGGGTCGACGTGATTGATCCTGCAACAGGCCACAAGTACGAGATTCTCTCCGGAACGGAGTCGAATCTCACGTTGCATGGCAGGCGCATGGCGGGCGAACTCTTCCGGATGCTTACCTTCTGAGAGGTCCAGCCATGACAGGGTTGAGGAATGTCATCTTCAGGGACAAGGAAATCAAAAATGAAAGATTGGAGCTGACGGATAAGGGCGCGCTTTATTTCCTCAGCTCCAACCTGACCTTGAAAGACTGCACCATTGTCCTGAAGGTGTCCGCCAGGAATCTGATCATCAAGGATGCCCGGTTCATCGACTGCACCTTCGAGGTGAAGCAGGAACTGAAGAACCATCAGCAGTGGGTGTATGCCTCCCTGAAGGGCTGCCGGTTCAAGGGAAGCCTTTCGGGGTGTGACTTTGGCCACTGGCCCGACTACTCGACAGGGGCGGAGAACGGAGCCATCGAGGACTGCGACTTCAGCGAGGCGCGCCTGGATGGTTGCCGCTTCATGGGCTGTGATCCTCGGACCTTGCGGTTCCCCAAGTGGCCATGTTTCACCATTTTGAACCCTATTCAAAATGCCAGCGAACTCCGTCGCGCGACATGGCCCGGCAGCTTTGGTGAGGTCACCGTGCAGGAACTCGATCGGCAGCCGCCGCCCACGGCTGCCGTGACGTTGTTCGCCCCCGCCATGGCCAGGCGGCACGAGACGACCCCGGATGCACTCAGGGCCGTCATCGAGCAGTTCGACTGCATCGTCTACTGAAGGGGTGCGTGCTCGTGGGCCTCAGCTCCGGGCGAAGGCCGCCGCCGCCTGGGCCTGGGCCTCCGTCGGCGTGACGCCGGTGTAGAGGATGAACTGCTCCAGCGCCTGGATCATGGCGACCTCGCCGCCAGAGATCAGCCGCTTGCCGAGCGCGCGGGCCCGCTTGAGGAACGGCGTCTCGATGGGCAGCGCGACGACGTCGAAGGCGATGTCACACGCGGCGATGAGGGACTCGGGGAAGGCGAGCGCCTCCTGGTCGGCGCCCGCCATGCCCAGGGGCGTGACATTCACCAGGAGTGGGGCTGGTTCGTCGGGAAGCTCGGCTCGCCAGCGGTAGCCATAGGTCCGGGCGAGCGCGGCGCCAGTGTCCTCGTTCCGGGCGATGAGCGTCCCGGCCCGCAGCCCGGCGTCCCGGAACGCGGCGGCCACCGCCTTCGCCATGCCGCCGCTGCCACGCAGCAGGAAGGGCGTGTCGGGATCGAGCCGGGCCTGTTCGATGAGCCTGCGCACCGCGACATAGTCGGTGTTGTACCCGGTGAGCCGGCCGCCATCGTTCACGAGGGTGTTGACCGAGTCGATGGCCCTGGCCGAGGCCTCCAGCCCGTCGAGCAGCGGAATCACCGCCTCCTTGAACGGCATGGAGATGGCGCAGCCGCGGATGCCGAGCGCGCGGATGCCGCCGATCGCCGCGGGTAGATCCTTCGTCGTGAAGGCCTTGTACACGTAGTCGAGGCCCAGCGCCTCGTAGAGGTGGTTGTGGAAGCGGGACCCGAAGTTGCCGGGCCTTCCCGCCAATGACATGCACAGCTGCGTATCGCGTCCGATGGGGGGTTTCATTCTCCGCGAGTGTAGGGCGGCTGTCCGGGGTGGTCAGCAACGGTGCGCCCATCCACACCGCGGGAGGTTCCATCCACGGCGTGGATGCGTCGGAGGTCGGCGCGGAGGGTGTTTCAGAGGAAGCAGTCCGTGGCAGGCGCCTTGCTCGAGGCGGGTGAAAACCCCCTTCAGGAACTGTCATGTCCCTTCCCGTGACCGGCCGTGCCGGTGCAACCGCTCCCTCCCTGGATGAAACCGCCGCGACCCAGGGCGCGGCGCCGCCGCTCCCGAACGCGCCGGGAGCCAGGATCCTGGCCGCGCCAGCGCGCAACACCCTCTCCCAGGCTCCCGCTGCTTCGCCGGGCGCCAACTCGCCGCGCGAGGTGCCTCCGGGACGGATGGATTACTACCGCCGGAGGGAGGAGGACTTCCGCGCGCGCAACCCGGGCATGCAGCCGCCTCCGTATTACCTGCAATACGGCGACAAGTACGTTCGGGCCTTCGCCGCGCTGGGGCCCGAGCAGTTGTCTCTCGCCGGCCTCGAGTGGCGCGACAAGACGTTGAAGTTGCTTCAGGTGGAGATGGAAAAGGCGCGCGTCGCGGGCGGCTCTGATTTCGCCGAACTCGAACGCCATCCGGAGGACTTCCGGAAGTTCGCCTACAAGACCCACGTGACTGCCTATCTGGAAGCGGGGCTTCTCTCCCTGTCCACGCAGGATTTGACGACCATCCTCACCACGCCGGACCTCCAGGATCTGCTCAACAAGGATGGGCTGGAGCAGATCCTCGAGGTCCTTGACCGGGTGGGGTCCAAGGACGTGGCGACCATCGTCAACGCGACATCGACCCAGGTCCGGCAGGAGCTTCAGGACCAGGCCGATCGGATGGATCGCGAGGTGAAGTCATTCATGTACCAGCGCTGGTGGGATGGAGGGATGCACTGACCATGATGCGCCATCTGATGAAGGTGCTGCTGGTCCTCCTGTTCTCGCCCTGTCTGCTCTGTCTGGGAGGAGGTGCCTATCTCTGGGGCCGCCACACGCTGCGCGAGGGGTGGGGTATCGGCATGGGCAACAGCAGGTGGATGCCCGTGGAGCCGGAGGAGCCCGGGTGGAGGCTCCATGATGAGTTCTTCGTGGGTGACCACTCCGCGTTCATCACCCGGCATTGGGATGCCGGTTCGAGTGCGCTCTGGCGGGTGAGTCGCCATGGGATGTGCCTGGTGTCGTTCTTCGACGGGATCGTGTTGGATCTGAGCAGCGCCGAGGGTGTCTGGTTCGGGGTGCTCTCCAAACCTGTGGAGGGGGGCGGGAGCGACGAGCGCATCCACCAGATCATCCGCTCTGTCGACGAGGGGGACTCCTGGGAGGAGCGAGGGGTGCTTCCCCAGTGGGGGGAGCTGCTCGCCGTGTCACCGCGGGAGGTCTGGGCGCTGTCGAGCTGGATGCTGGTGGTCAGCACGGATGGGGGACGGACGTTCTCCAACGTGGCGCTCGCCGGCAAACCGGATTTCATCCGGGATCGGCTCGTACCGGGTCCGAATGGGACCGTCTGGCTCCTGGGTCCCAGCGGGCTCTTCCGGTTGTCGGACCAGGGTCGGACCTGGACGTACGAGCCCATGCCGGAGGTCGAGTTGCAGGCGGGGGATGGAGGTGTGCTGGCCGGCCGGGTGGGTGCGTGGCTGGCCATCCGCCGCGATGCGCCGGGGGAGGAGTGGAGGCCCATCACGGACCAGCCCCACTCCGTTCATGACCTCGCCGTGTCGGGAGACACCGTGCGCGTGCTCACCTATGCCCGTGATCCGTTCAAGGACGGGGGAAACTACTGGTACCACCACAGCGAGGATGGCGGACGCACCTGGGAGCATGTGAACACCGGGCTGCTCGACGCCACCATTCACGGGCTGGAGTGGGGCGCGGGAGCCGAGATCAGGGGCCGTATCTTCGGCCACCTCCCCGGGGGGATGTTCACTCAGCGGTGAGGTAGTCGATCAGCTGGGCCTCGTCGGTCGTGATCAACCGCTCGATGCCATCCTGTCGGGCATAGCGCTGCACCTGCATCTGACCGATCACCGTCTGCACCAGCACGCCCACCTTGCGAAAGCCCTCGAGCCACCGGGGCGTGAGGCTGTTCATGGTGGTCTCGAAGGCGGGATCATTGCGGCCAGGGGCGGCCCGGAGATCCGCCAGGAGGGCGTAGCGCGCGCGCCCCTGCTCATCCAGGGTGTCGCACAGCTCGTCCATGACATCCTCGAGTTCCTGGAGTGAGGCGTAGGGGAGCTCCGTGCGCTCGGTGAGCAGGATTCCCAGGAAATCGTCGGCCCGGACGATGAAGTGGGGGGTGCGCAGGACGTGCCTTGCGCCAGGCAGCAGGCTCGCTCTCGGAGGAGGCACGTGAGAGGGGACGGGGGCCATCACTGAGGATCTCATCATGGGCGGAGGCCGGGAGGTGGAGCCGGGCCACCCTAGGCATGGGGAGGCGGACGAGGGAAGTCCCGTGGGGAGGGAGGGCCTCGGGGACGTGCACTCCCCGACGGCTCGTCCGGTCCACCTTCCAAGAATGCTGCCAACGCGGAGCGGGAGTCTTACCCTTGCGGGCCATGAACGCCTCTGTCGCCGAGAATCCGCTGCTTCAGACCGAAGGATTTCCCCAGTTCGACCGTATCCGCCCCGAGCACGTGGAGCCCGCGCTCCGCGAGCTGCTCCAGCGCATGAACGCGCAGCTGGACGAGCTCGAGCGCGAGGTCCAGCCCACCTGGGCGGGCACGGTGGAGCGTCTGTCCGCCATCACCGAGCCGCTGGGCCTGGCCTGGGGCATGGTCAACCACCTGATGGGGGTGCAGAACAGCCCGGAGCTGCGCCAGGCGCACGCCGCCGTCGAGGGCGACGTGGTGGAGAGCTTCATGCGCATCGGGCAGAGTGTGCCCCTGTACCGGGCCTACAAGGCGCTGCGCGAGGGCGGTGAGTGGAAGTCACTCGAGGAGGCCCAGCACCGCATCATCGAGGCGGCCCTGCGCGACGCGGAGCTGTCCGGCGTGGGGCTGGAGGGCGAGGCGCGTGAGCGCTTCCAGGCCATCGAGCGGGAGCTGGCCGAGCTGTCCACCCGCTTCTCCAACAACGTCATCGACTCCACCAAGTCCTGGTCCATGACGCTCACCCGGCGCGAGGAGGTGGAGGGGCTGCCGCCCAGCGCGCTCGCCATGGCCGCCCAGGCCGCCCGGCAGGGTCTGGAGCCCGGAGCCCCCGAGCCCACCGCGGAGCAGGGTCCGTGGCGCATCACCCTGGATGCCCCCAGCTTCCAGCCCTTCATGGAGCACTCGCGCCGCGGGGAGCTGCGCGAGAAGGTCTACCGCGCCTACATCACCCGGGCCGCCTCGGGCGAGGTGGACAACCAGCCCCTCATCGAGCGCATCCTCGCCCTGCGCCAGGAGAAGTCCCGCCTGCTCGGCTACGGCTCGTTCGCCGAGGTGAGCCTGGCGGCGAAGATGGCGCCCGGAGTGCCGGCGGTGGAGCAGTTGCTCGGGGAGCTGCGCGGGGCGGCCCGCTCGCGCGCCCAGGGCGAGCTCACCGAGCTGACGGAGTTCGCCCGTCGCAAGACGGGGGATGCCTCGTTCGAGCTGAAGCTGTGGGACTCGGCCTTCTGGGCCGAGCGCCTGCGCGAGGAGCGCTACGCCTATACCGACGAGGAGCTGCGCCCGTACTTCGCGCTGCCGCGCGTGCTGGAGGGCCTGTTCGACACCGCCCACCGGCTCTTCGGCGTCACCGTGCGCGCCGCCGATGGCGAGGTGCCCGTGTGGCACGAGAGCGTGCGCTTCTTCCGCGTGGCGGACGAGTCGGGTCAGGACATCGCCGCCTTCTATCTGGACCCCTACAGCCGTCCGGCCACCAAGCGGGGCGGAGCGTGGATGAACAGCGCGCTGGACAGGAAGCGCCTGCCCCAGGGTGGACTGCGTCTGCCGGTGGCCTACCTCGTCTGCAACGCCACGCCGCCGGTGGGCGGCAAGCCCGCGCTCTTGACCTTCCGCGAGGTGGAGACGCTCTTCCACGAGTTCGGTCACGGCCTGCAGCACATGCTCACGCGCGTGGACTTCCCCGAGGCCGCCGGCATCAACAACGTGGAGTGGGACGCGGTGGAGCTGCCCAGCCAGTTCATGGAGAACTGGTGCTTCCACGAGGAGACGCTCTCGCGGCTCGCGCGCCACGTGGACACCGGGGAGATGCTGCCCAAGGCGTTGCAGGACAAGATCCGCGCCGGGCGCATCTACCGCGCCGCCTCCATGACGCTGCGCCAGGTGTACTTCGCCACGCTCGACCTGGAGCTGCACCACCGCTACCAGCCGGGAGGCACGGACAAGGTGCTCGACATCCAGCGGCGCGTGGCCCGGGAGAACACGGTGCTGGCTCCGCTGCCGGAGGATCGCTTCCTCTGCTCCTTCACCCACATCTTCGCGGGCGGCTACGCGGCGGGCTACTACAGCTACAAGTGGGCCGAGGTGCTCTCCGCGGATGCCTTCGCCGCCTTCGAGGAGGTGGGGCTGTCGGACGCGCGCGCGGTGGAGAAGACCGGCCGGCGCTTCCGGGACACGGTGCTCGCGCTGGGCGGCAGCCGTCACCCGCTGGTGGTGTTCGAGTCCTTCCGGGGCCGCGCCCCCAGCACCCAGCCCCTGCTCAAGCAGACGGGCCTGCTGGAGACGCAGGAGACGCGCGTGTAGCGCGCCGGGGTCAGGGCTCGTCCTGGGGGAGGAGCCCCGTCTCCCGCAGACGCCGGGCCGTCCAGGCCTCGGCGCCGGCCAGGTCCGCGAAGGTGGCCAGCGGCGGGTGGAACCGGACGAAGTGCATGATGGCGCTGAGCGACAACTGCATGAGGGGCGTGGTGAGGATGACGGCCGTGCCCTGCACGCACGCGAGCAGGGCGCGCTCGTGCTTCTCGAACCACTCCACCTGGCGCCATCGCTGGTCGAGTGGCACCACTCCCACCCGGGAGAGATCCACGAGCATCACGAAGCGCTCGCCGCGCAGCAGGTAGCCCGCGAACGTGTCCAGGCACGCCACGTGCTCTGACATGGAGAGGGTGCCGGGCAGCCGCAGGACGAGCAGCGGCCAGCGCGATTCATCGAAGAGGGTCGAATCCGGCGGCGATCCGTCGCGGGATCCCGGTAAGGGGGAGTCCGGGTCCATGGGGGGAGCCATTCTGACAGGCCCGTGGAAACGTGCTATGGCGCGCGAGTCCGGAGGGCTGGTGGATTCGCGTCGAACCGAGGGTTTTCTCTATCTGGCGGGCTTTGGCGCCTCGATTCCACTCTCCAACTGGATGATCGGCCACGTGGGGGTGGTGTGCTCGGACGCGGGGCCGTGCCTGCTGCCCGTGGGGCCGGGGCTGCTGGCTCCCAGCGGCGTGCTCGTGGTGGGCCTGGCCTTCGTGTTGAGGGACCTGGTGCAGCGCCGGCTGGGCAAGGGCTGGACGCTCGCGGCGATCGCCCTGGGCGCGCTGCTCTCGGGGGTGCTCGCGCCGTCGGCGCTGGTGGTGGCCTCGAGCGCGGCCTTCGCCGTGTCGGAGCTCGCCGACTTCGCTGTCTACACGCCCCTGCAGCGGCGCGGTCTGGTGCTGGCCGTGCTCGCCAGCAGCGCCGTGGGGCTCGTCGTGGACAGCGTCCTCTTCCTGAAGCTCGCCTTCGGGGGGCTCGACTTCCTGGCGGGGCAGGTGGTGGGCAAGGCGTGGATGGTGCTGCTGTCGCTGCCCCTCGTGTCCTGGTTGCGGCGTCGCGACGAGCGGCTCGGGTTCGAGCCCGCCTGAGCCACGAGGCCGCGCGCTCCCGGAGCAGTCCGGAAATCTCCTGGCGGCGCGTCCGCATCTTTCCACCGCGGGTGCGTCGTGTTCACCGCCGATACCTACCGGGGGCGGAGTTTCGAGGTGGCGTGGGAGCCGTGCTCTACATTGACGCTCCATGTCCACCCTATTGAAGCCAGAGCCCCGGGTCGCCGACCCCGCGCCGGCGACGCGAGGCGATGCGGTTCGTCCCTCCTCGCCGCCCCTGGCGGCCCATCTGGTGCGCGTCACGCTTCCCGAGCAGGGGGATGAGCTCAACGGCAAGGCGCTGTGTGAGCAGCTGCGTCGCTTCCTGAAGGCTCACCCCGGCCCCTGCTGCTTCTTCCTGGAGGGGACGGGCATGGTGAACGCGCGCATCGGCTTCGCCAACGCCTTCAAGGAGCTGGATCGCGAGTGGGGCGCGCGCATGGAAGTGGTGTGCGCCATTCCCCAGCCCATCCCGAGGATGATGGCCTACACGGTGGCGACCATGGCCCAGGCGTCCTGGCACATCTTCCGCACGCGCGTGGAGGCCGAGCTGCACCTGCAGCTGCGCGGCTACCTCGCCGCGGAGGGCGGTCCCTCCCCGCGGGGGCCGGTGCACGTGAGCCTGCACGCCCTGTCCTGACGTCCCCGTTCTCCCCCCGGGACTACCCCTGGGGTCGGAGCGCACCCGCCAGGAGGCGACGAAGCTCAAGGGCCGGCGCTCCCGGACTGTTCTTCCTCGAAACATCCGGGCTCCGACACCCGATGTCCCGTTCTGGCTGACTTCCTGTGTTTCCGTCTTTCGGCTAGCTTCGAATCATCCGCTCCGAGGGGAGCCGGAGGCGCGGCGCATGATGCCGGGGGGGACGAGGACATGCCGAGTTTGATGGCCTTGCGGCGACAGGCCTGGGGGGACGTGCAGTCGAAGCTGCGTGACCTGCCGCGTCGGGTGAAGCCACTGCGCCACCTGTTGGCGGACGAGTCGGAACTGGCCAGCCCTGGTTCGCGGTACATGCCCCTGGTGGACACGGCGCGGGTGGACGCGTACCGCAACGCCATCGAGCGCTACGTGCAGCCGGAGCACGTGGTGGTGGACGTGGGCACGGGCAACGGACTGCGCGCCATGCTCGCGGCCCGGTGTGGGCCGCGCAGGCTGTACGCGGTGGATACCTCGGGTGAACTGGACACGGCGCAGTGGGTGGCTTGTCGCAATGGCTTCACGGACATCGAGTTCGTGCGCGCCGACATCTCGCGCTTCCAGCCGCCGGAGCGGGTGGACGTGTTGCTGCACGAGCTGGTGGGCGATGGCGTGTTCGACGCGGGGCTGATTCCCCGGCTGCTCGACGCGCGGGACCGGCTGCTCGCGCCCGGGGGCCGCATCCTGCCCCACCGCTTCGACATCTTCTTCGAGCCGGTGCAGTTGCGCGAGGAGGCGCGCGTGCCCTTCCTGTGGGATCAGCGCCTGCCGGACGTGGACTTCAGCTGCCTGCAGATCCTCCGCGACACCTTGAATCCCACGTACTTCACCCGGCTCATCCGTCCCCAGGACGTGGAGCGCTCGCTGTGTGAGGCGAGGCCCGCCTTCACGCTGGACCTGGAGACGCTGCGCTCGGGC
The DNA here is from genome assembly GCF_002305875.1 of Cystobacter fuscus. Lineage (NCBI taxonomy): Bacteria > Pseudomonadati > Myxococcota > Myxococcia > Myxococcales > Archangiaceae > Cystobacter > Cystobacter fuscus. The sequence goes on from NZ_CP022098.1 coordinate 1,781,591, forward strand.
GCGCTGCCGCGGCGCCTGGAGCTGGCGAGGCCCGTGGTGCACGGGGGCCGCATGGACGGCCTGTGCCTCTACTACCGGGCGCACTTCGATGACACGCTGTCCTATGACACCGTCCCCGAGCGCCCCCGCGCGTGTGCTCCGGTGATGTTGCTGCGCACGGACAGCCGCGACTTTGCCCGCTACGAGACGATCCGCGTGGAGATGTCGTTGCCGGACCTGGCGGACATCACCACATGGCGGTGGAACTTCTCGTGAGGGTAGCCGCCTGCGTGTCCCGTGCCTCGTCGCGCTCCTGTTGTTGGTGACCTCGTCGGCGGGGGCTCAGGCTCCCGCGGTGACCCGGGGGGCGGGCACCCCGCGCTCCCTGGCGGGCCGGTGTGGCTCGGCCAACTGGGTGTGCGTGGCGCAGTGCATCGACGTGACGTGCGTGGACCGGTGCCTGGCCCAGGGGTGTGAGAAGGCGCTGGACGCGCTGGCGGACTGTGCCGCCCGGAGCGGCTGTGGCGCGGATGATTCGGACTGCGTGGAGCGGGTGTGCGGCAAGCAGTGTGATCGCACCTTCGAGCCTGCTCCCCCCAGCCCCGAGAAGGAGACCCCGGACCCGTGCGCGGACGGCTCGGTGGGCTCGGGCGCGGTGCCCAAGGGGATGGTGGGCACCTGGAACCTGGAAGCGGCGAGCGTGCGCCCCGAGGAGAAGGCCAGGGTGGTGGGCCAGGACGAGCCCCAGGACGTCAAGCCGCGCCCGGACTTCGAGCGCACCCTGGTGGTGACACCCAACGGCTGCTTCCTGTTGCGCACGAAGCTGGAGAACGCCACGCTGGGCAGGGGCAGTGAGTTGGAGGTGCGCTCCTGGGGCGCCTTCGTGGTGAACGAGAAGGAGGACACGGTGGAGCTGCGCACGAAGTCCGGCCAGGCGGTGGGCATGGTGTGCGGCAAGCCCCGCGTCGTCGGCCTGTCCAAGGGCAGGTTCCAGCGGCCCCTCTACGATTACGAGCTGGAGGGCGACGTGCTCGGGGTCACCGCGCGGACGACCTCCAAGCAGACATTCCAGTTCCGCCGGCAGGCGGAAGAGAAGGCGAAATAAGCGCATGGCCGAGCGGATGAGCCCTGTCGACGCGGCGTGGCTCCAGATGGAGGAGCCCACCAGTCTCATGGTCATCACGGCGGTGCTGTGGTTCGACGGTCCATTGGACTTCGAGCGGCTGGTGCGCCGGGTGGAGGAGCGGCTCGTGGCGCGCCATCCGCGCTTCCACCAGCGCGCGGTGACGCGGGGCCTGTGGAGCACGCCGCACTGGGAGGAGGTGCCCGCCTTCCGGCTGGAGGATCACCTGCGGCGCACGCGGCTGCCGCCTCCCGGGGGGCGCGACGCGCTGGAGCGGCTCGTGGGGGAGTCCATGGGCACGCCCCTGGAGCCCTCGCGGCCCCTGTGGGAGCTGCATCTCTTCGAGGGGTATGAGGAGGGCTGCGCGCTGCTGGCGCGCGTGCACCACTGCATCGCGGATGGGATTTCCCTGGGGCGGGTGCTGCTCGCCCTGACGGACGCGAGCGCCGAGGAGGGTCCGGAGCGGGAGGACGCCTTCGAGGAGCCAGAGACCCCGCCGAGCACCTGGACGCGGCTGTGGCGGGGCGCCCGGAAGGTGGCGGACACGACCCAGGCGGCGCTGAAGCGGGGCGGGGAGTTGTGGGCCGAGCCCATCCAGCTCATGGACCTGGCGGTGGAAGGGGCCCGGGGGGCCTCGGCCCTCAGCCGGCTGCTGTCGCTGGTGCCGGATCCCCCCTCGCCCTTCACGGGCCGGCTCGGTCCGGTCAAGCGCGTGGCGTGGTCGCGGCCGGTGCCCGTGGAGCAGGTGCGCGCCATCGGCCATGGCACGGGCAGCACGGTGAATGACGTGATGATGGCGGTGGTGGCGGGCACGCTGCGTCGCTACATGCACACCCGCGGCGCGGAGCCGAGGGACCTGCGCGCCGTGGTGCCGGTGAACCTGCGCTCGCTCCATGAGCCCCTGCCGCGCACGCTGGGCAATCGCTTCGGCATGGTGTTCCTGCCGCTGCCGCTCACGTTGGAAGAGCCGGTGGATCGGCTGTGGGAGCTCAAGCGGCGCATGGACACCCTCAAGCGCTCGCCCGAGGCATCGGTGGTGTTCGGCATGTTGACGGCGGCGGGTCTGGCGCCCGCGCCGGTGGAGCGGGCCGCGGTGGAGGTGATGCGGCGCAAGTCCTCGCTGGTGCTCACCCACGTGCCGGGGCCCCGCAGGCCGGTGTACCTGGCGGGAGCGCGGCTGTCGGGCATGGCCTTCTGGGTGCCCATGGCGGGACGGCTGGGCCTGGGACTGAGCCTCTTCCGCTACGCGGGCCACGTGACGCTCGGCGTGGCCGTGGACGCGGGCCTGGTCCCGGAGCCCCGGGTGCTCATCGAGGACTTCGAGGCGGAGCTCGAGGCGCTCGCCCAGGCGGTGCGCGAGGCCGCGCGCGCGACGTCCTCCTCCTGAGCGTCTCGGGACTACCGGCCCTTGCGCTTGCCGCCCTGCCGTCCCCGCGTCTGCAGCGGGGTGTCGTACTCGGGGCGGGCCGCCTCCTGGAAGAGCTTGTGGAAGGCCTCCAGCCGCTCCGGGGCGAGCCGCCCCTCGCGCACGGCCTGCCGCACGGCGCAGCCCGGCTCGCGCTCGTGCCGACAGTCGCTGAAGCGGCAGTGGGCGGCCTGCTCCTGGATGTCCACGAAGGCGTCGCGCAGGCCCTCCTCGCTCTCCAATACCCCGAGCTCGCGCATGCCCGGCGTGTCGATGACGAGGCCCCCGCTGGCGAGCACGAACAGCTCGCGGTGGGTGGTGGTATGGCGGCCCTTGTCGTCCTCGCTCACCTCGCGCACCTCCTGGCGCGCCGAGCCCAGCAGGCGGTTGATGAGGGTGGACTTGCCCACGCCGGACGAGCCGATGAGCGCCACCGTCCGGCCCGGGCCGAGGTAGGGCGCGAGCGCCTCCAGGCCCTCGCCGGTGACGGCGCTCACGGTGTGCACGGGCACGTCCTGGGCGAACTGGACGATGCGCTCGCGCTCCGCGGTGGCGTTCGCGCTCAGGTCCGCCTTGGTGAGCACGATGATGGGCTGGGCGCCGCTGTCCCAGGCCACCGTGAGGTAGCGCTCGAGCCGGCGCGGGTTGAGATCCTTGGTGAGCGCGGAGACGAGGAAGACGCCGTCCACGTTGGCGGCCACCACCTGCTCCTCGGTGGTGCGGCCCGCGGCCTTGCGCGCCAGCTGCGTGCGGCGTGGCAGCACCGCCTGGATGACGGTGGTGCCCTCCTGGGAGCGCGGCTCGTAGGAGACCCAGTCACCCACCACCGGGCGGGCCGAGTCCCCCTTGCGGATGGCCATGCGCAGCTTGCCGGGAAGCGTGGCGCGCAGCTCGCCGCCCGCCGTGCCGAGCACGTACTCCACGCCATGGTCGGCGGTGATGCGCGCGGGTTGCTCGCTGGTGCTCGCGCGAGCCCTCCACGCGTCGACGAAGGGGGGGCCCCACCCCAGCTTCTCCAAGGCCCGCTCATCCATGCTGCTGGCTCATGCGTTCTCCATGACGGGCGGGACTACACCAGCCCGTACTCCTCGAGCTTGTTGTACAAGGTGCGCCGGCTGATGCCGAGCAGTCGCGCGGCGAGGGTGCGGTTGTCCCCCGCGCGCTGGAGCGCGTCCACCAGGGCCTGCCGCTCCATGCCCTTGCGCTGGGACTCCAGGGTGCGCCCCTCTCCCGCGGGGAACGACGCCGGGGCGGAGCCCGGGAGTCCTGGCGGCGGGCTCGGGACGGGCGGGGGCGCGGCCATGGGGGCGATGCCCGGCTGGCGATCCAGCTCCCGGAGCACCTCCTCCCCGGAGAGCAGGGGGCCGTCGGAGAGCACCACGAGGCGCTCGATGAAGTTCTGCAACTGGCGCACGTTGCCCGGCCAGGGCTGGGCGCGCAGCACGGCGAGTCCCTCGGGCGTGAGGACGAAGGGCGGGCGGCCGTTGGCCCGGGCATGCACCTCGAGGAAGTGCCGCACGAGCGGCTCGATGTCCTCGGGCCGGGCACGCAGGGGGGGCAGCCACACGGGCACCACGTTGAGCCGGTAGAAGAGGTCCTCGCGGAACACCCCCTCGCGCACGAGCGCCTCCAGGTCGCGGTGCGTGGCGGCCACGAAGCGCACGTCCACCTTGATCGTCTGCGTGCCCCCGAGCCGCTCGAACTCGCGCTCCTGCAACAGGCGCAAGAGCTTCACCTGCACCTGGGGGGTGATGTCGCCGATTTCATCGAGGAAGAGGGTGCCGCCGTGGGCCAGCTCCACGCGGCCGGGCTTGCGCGTGGCGGCGCCCGTGAAGGCACCCTTCTCGTAGCCGAACAGCTCGCTCTCCAGGAGCGTGTCCGGCAGGGCCGCGCAGTGCAGCTTCACGAAGGGGCCACCGCGCCGGGGGCTCGCGTCGTGCACGGCCTTGGCGGCCAGCTCCTTGCCGGTGCCGGACTCTCCGCGCAGGAGCACCGTGGCGGTGCCCGTGGCGGCGCGGCCGAGCAGCGCCTGCACGCTGGCCATGGCGGTGCTCTGGCCCACGAAGCCGCCGGACTCCTTGCCCAGGGGACGCGTGGCCTCCTGGTGCTGCTGCGCGCGCAGGAGCGCCTTGCGGATGCTGAAGAGGATCTCCTCGCGATCGAAGGGCTTGAGGGCGAAGTCGGCGGCGCCCGCCTTCATGGCCTCCACGGCGAGCGGCACGGTGCCGTGCGCGGTGAGCAGGATGACGGGCACGTCGGGCCAGCCGCGTTGCACCTCGGCGAGCAGCTCCAGGCCGCCCATGCCCGGCATGCGCACGTCGCTCACGACGACGTCGATGGGCTTGCGGCCGAGCAGGGCGAGTGCCTCGTCCCCGCGCGCGGCCGTTTGCACGGTGAGCCCCGCCTGGACGAGCAGCGCGCCGAGCACCTTGGCCACGGCGGGATCGTCATCCACCAGCAGCACGCTTCCCTTGAGCGACTCGGCCACGCGGCTCCATCTCCTGGTATGGGGAGAGGGGCCGCGTTCCCCGGTGTGGCTCGCGCGCGCCCCCCCTCGGGATGCTACCGCGCCCCGGGAGACTCGGGCAGTGCCTGCCTCGGGGCGGAGCCCGCCCGCTGGGAGCGCTTCGGCTCAGCCCTCCGTCGACAGCCGCGGATAGTCGATGTACCCCTGCGGGCCCGCCGAGTAGAAGGTCTGCTTGTCCGGCGCATTGAGCGGCGCGTTCGCGCGGAAGCGCTCCGGCAGGTCCGGGTTGGCGAGGAAGAGCGCGCCGAAGACGACCGCGTCCGCCTCGCCGTTCTTCAGCACGGCCTCCGCGCTCTGCTGGGTGAGGCTGCCGCCGCGCAGGTACGTGCCCTGGAAGAGCGCGCGGAACGTGGTGTGGTAGGAGTCGAACTGGGGGCCGAACGTGGCCACGTGCAGGTAGGCGGGCTTCAACGGCGCGAGCTGCTCGACGAGGTAGCGGTAGGTCTCCCGGGGGTTGGCGTCCTTGATGTCGTTGAAGCCCATCTCCGGGGAGATCTTGATGCCCACCCGGTCGCTTCCCACCTCGTCCACCAGGGCGGCGAGGGTCTCGAGGATGAAGCGAGCGCGGTTCTCGAGCGAGCCGCCGTAGGCGTCCGTGCGGGTGTTGGTGTTGCTCGAGAGGAACTGCTCGGGCAGGTAGCCCGAGGCGGCGTGCAGCTCCACGCCATCGAAGCCGGCCTCCAGGGCGCGGCGCGCCGCGCGGCGGTACTCCCCAATCACCTCGGGGATTTCCTCGAGCCGCAGGGCGCGCGGCTGGACGAAGGACTGAGGTCCCGTGGAGGTGTAGCTCTGGCCCGCGGGGGTGATGGCCGAGGGCGCTACCGGGGTGGCTCCGCCGGGCAGCATGCTCGGGTGGGAGATGCGGCCGCTGTGCATGATCTGCATGAAGATGCGTCCGCCCTGCGCGTGAACGGCCTCGGTCACCTGCTTCCAGGCCGCCACCTGTGCGTCGGTCTCGATGCCCGGGGTGCGCACGTAGCCCTTGCCCATCGCGGAGGGAAAGACGCCCTCGGTGATGATGAGCCCCGCGCCCGCGCGCTGGCGGTAGTAGGTCGGGACGAGATCGGTGAGGACACCGGTCTGGTCATCCGAGCGCGAGCGGGTCATCGGCGCCATGACCATGCGGTTGTTGAGCGTGTAGCGGCCGAGCGAGACGGAAGAGAAGAGCGTGGACATGAGGGACCTCGGAGGGGTGGGCGGCGAGGGCCGCCGGCGTGGGACCAACAGCGAGTCACCGTGACGAGGACAGAAGTAACCCCTTCCCAGGTCTGGGCTGTAGAGCCTGATTTGGAATGCATCGTTCCACTCATGGAACACGCGTGGCCGAGACGGGAAGGCGCAGGGTCACCGTGGTGCCGCGCCCCTCGTGGCTCGTGAGCGCCACGCGTCCGCCATGGGCCTCCACCACCCGCCGCACGAAGGCCAGCCCCAGTCCGCTGCCCGTGGTCTTGGTGGTGTAGAAGTCGTCGAAGGCGCGCTCGCGGGTGCGCGCGTTCATGCCCTCGCCGGTGTCCTCCACGCTGAGCACCACCCCCGAGTCCTCCGTGCGCGTGCGCACGGTGATCACCCCCCCGCGGGGCATGGCCTCCAGGGCGTTGCGCAGCAGGTTCTCCAGCGCGGTGGCCAGCAGATCCCAATCCCCCGCGCAGCGCGGCGGGCCCTCGGCGAGTTCCCGGCGCAGCTCCACTCCGGGGTTGCCGGCGAAGCCCTGGAGGGACAGCACGCTCGTCACCAGGTGGTTCACGTCCAGCGGCGCCAGCAGGGGCTCCACCCGACCCAGGCGCTGGTAGGTGCTCACCACCCGGTCCAGGCGCTCCACCTGCTCGAGCAGCAGCTCGAGGAACTCGCCCTTGTCGTCCCACGAGCGGCCCCGCGCGTGCTCCACCTGGAGGTACTGCGCGGCGCCCTTGAGCGCGGCGATGGGGTTCTTCAGGTCATGCGCCATCTGCGCGGAGAAGCGGCCCAGGGTGGCCATCTGCTCCAGCCGCTCGCGCTGGGCGGTGAAGGCGATGACGCCCCGGCGGGTGATGGCCAGCAGTGCGAGGGTAATGGCGGCCGTGCCCACCACGAGCGCGCCGTGGCGCGCGGCGAAGGCGCGGAAGACGGTGAGGTAGGAGAGCACGCCCACGAGCGAGAGCAGCAGCGCGTACATCGCGTGGACGTTGGACAACTCCTGGCCGAAGAGGCGCAGGCGCAGCGCCACCACCGCGATGGCCGGCAGTCCCAGCAGCGTGCCCAGGCCGCCCAGGCGCGGCACGTCCTCGCCCAGCAGCGCCACCACGTCCGTGCCCAGCAGCGTCACCAGCAGGGCGAGCCCCGTGAGCAGCAATCCCGTCCGGGCGCGCTCGGTGGAGCGCGGCTCGCGGCGCAGGTGCCAGGTGAGCAGGCCGAAGCTGCCGAACAGCAGCGGCGCGCTCAGCACCAGGACCATCAGCGAGAAGCCCCGCGAGTCCACCTCGTCCGCCACTCGCGGTGAGCCCAGCCCTCCGAGGCTCAGCAGCGCCAGCATGCCGAAGACGGCATAGGTGGCGTACATCACCACCGCCAGTCGGCGCCGCTCGCCCACGAAGGCGAGGATGAAGTGCAGGGCGGTGGGCACGCCCGTCAACGTCGCGCACGTGGCGATGAGGCGCCAGCCGGGACCGCCCGCGTGCTCCAGGGCGAAGTCGGCGAAGTTCCACGTGGACAGCGCGATGCACAGCACCGCGAGCGGCAGCCCCATGGGACTGCGCCCCACCCGCACCAGGGCGAGGCCCGCGAGCGCCAGGAGCCCCGCGCAGGCCCCGAGGCTGATCCACGCCTGGGTCGTCATCGCTCCCCGCTCGTGCCTTTCGTGTCTCGAGGGGGCCGGCTACAGGAGGGCCAGACGCCGGGAGCGCACGGGATCGGCCACCACGGTCTCCCACCGGCGCACGGCCGCCTCGCGCTCGCCCTCGGGCGCGTCGGCGTAGAAGCCGAGCGTGTCGTTGAGGCCGCGGCTGAGCTCCTCGATGGCGGTCAGCCGGATGTCGAGCTCCGGGTGGCGCAGCGCGGCCACGAGCCAGTCGGCGCGGCGGCGCGAGCGATTCTCCGTCCACCAGGCCATCCACGCGCGCGTGTCCAGGCCGAACGTGGCGCGCGTCACCTCGCGCAGCGCGTCGGCGGCGGCCTGGGCGCACGCCTGGTCGCCGCTGTGGGTGAGCGGGATGAGGCCGTCGATGGCCTCGCGGTCATGCAGTGTGCCGAGGGCGCGCGCGGCGAGGGCGCGCCGCGCGGGGTCCGGGTGGGACAGCTCCTGGCGCAGCTCGCGGCGGGCCGCGTCCATTCGGGGCAGGTGCTTGAGGGAGGCGGCGGCCACGCGCGCGGCGCTGGACAGGTCCGGCTCGGGATCGAAGAGGCCGCGCAGGATGCCGTCCACGAGCTCCACGTAGGGCAGGTTGCCGGCGGTGAGCAGCGCGAAGTAGCGCGTGTCCGCGTCGGGCGAGTCCAAGAGGGGCGCGAGCATCTGGGCCGCGGGCCGGCCGAGCCGCGACAGGGCACCGGCGACGGGGCCGAGCTCGTCCGCCTCGGGCAGCTCCACCACGGGCAGCCGGCTCCACGCGCTGGGGCCGGGGAAGTGCATGGCGAGCACCCGGGCACTGGCCTCGGGCGAGCGCGCCAGCTCGGCCATGGCGTTGGCGCGCTGGTTGGCGTCCGGGCCGGTGAGCCGCTTGAGCAGGGGGCCGAAGTCCGGAGGTGGACGCTCCTCCTGCGACATCACCAGCGGGGCGAGCGAGGCGGCGCGGCCCGGTACGTTGGCGGAGCGGGTGGCGAAGGGGCTCCAGCCGAGGCTCGCGGCGAAGGAGGGCGCCGGGGCCGGGGCCGACGACGGGGCGGAGTCGGACAGGTCCACGTCCACGTCGAAGTCCAGCGCGGCGGAGTGACGCTGCTCGCCCATGCGCTGCTTGCGGAAGAGCAGCAGCTCCTGGAAGGCGGCGGGCAGGTCCTGGCAGAAGAGGATGTAGTCGGAGAGCCGGCGCTGGCTGACGGGCTTCTGGCCGCAGTCCCCGTAGAGCACGGCCACGAGGCGGCCGCGCACTTCCACGGGGTAGAGGAAGAGGGTGCGCGGCGGCTGCCGTCCGAACAGCTCCAGGTAGTGCCGGGTGAGGCTGTCGGGCGGCATGGGGCCCACGTAGCTGCCGCGGGTGACGGCCACGGTGCGGAAGACGCTGGAGGCGTCGAGCGGAATGGACACCTGCGCGAGCGCGTCGCCGCCCATGCCCTCGCCCCGCGAGTCCCAGCCCACGGCGGAGCCGCGCAGCACGGCGAAGGCGGCCACGTAGTCGAAGGTGCGGCGGCCGAAGCGCAGGGCGTTGTCGATGAGCCGGTCGCGGTCGCGCGTGGACTCCTTGAGGGCGGCGCGTGCCTGGGCGAGCGTCCACTCCGGCACCTCGTCACTTCTCGGCGCGGTGTGCTCCGGCGCGGGGGTGACGGCCGGAGGAAGTGGCTGCGCGGCGGGCGCGGCCACCTGGAGGGGAGGCATGGCCATCAGGAGGGTTGGAGGAGAACTCCGCGGCGGCTGGGCAGGGGCCGGAGGTGCGGCCTGGGCGGGAGGCGGCGGAGCGGCCTGCAGGGGAGGCGCGGCCTGGGCGGGAGGTGGAGGACGCGCGGCCTGGGGAGGTGGAGCGGCCTGGGCGGGAGGCGGAGGACGCGCGGCCTGGGGATGAGGAGCCGCCTGGGCCGGGGGCGGAGGGCGCGCGGCTTGAGGCGGCGGAGCGGCCTGGGCGGGAGGTGGGGGACGCGCGGCCTGGGGAGGCGGAGCGGCCTGGGCCGGAGGACGCGCGGCCTGGGGAGGCGGAGCGGCCTGGGCGGGAGGCGGAGGACGCGCGGCGGGGGGCACCTGCTGGGGAGGAGCCGCGGGACGCGCGGGTTCGGTCATGTTCAGCCGCAGGGGCTCACGGGCGGGTGCGGACGGAGGCGGCGCGGCGGGAGCGGGACGTGCGACGGGGGCCGGAGCGGTGGGGGCCGGGGCGCGCTGGGGCGGAGGCTGTGGGGCGGCGGGCGCCTCGAGGGTCCGCTCGAAGGGGATGGGCTCGGAGGCCACCGTGCGCGCGAGCCGCTCCACCATTTCCAGGGTGAGGGCGGCGTCCTCTCCTTCGGGCCTGGGCGGCGGGGGAGGCGGGGTGAGCGCCGGGGCGGGAGGGGGCGGAGTGACTCCCCTCCGCTCGGGGTCGAGCATGCCGAGCACGGCGCTGTGGCGGGGCGAGAGCGGCAGCCGGTAGATGACGGAGATCCACTCGCGCACGCGGACCTCGGTGGCCACCCACAGCTCCAGCGACTTGCCGAGCAGGAAGCCGACCTCTTCCAGCTCCTTGCGGGGCACCGGGTAGCCGCAGGCCACGTGCAGGGTGCTGCCGTCGAGCGACAGGGGGACCACGCACAGCCGGTCGGCGATCTTCGGAGGGATGAAGGAGGCGACGTCCGCGTTGGGCTCGAAGTCGGCGAGATTGACCGGACGCAGCCCCGACGCCTCACCGAGCGCGTGGAGCACCTGGGGCTCGGCGAGCCACTGGCGCTCCAGCAGGGCGGTGTCGAGAGCGCCCCCGTACGCCGCTTGATGGCGCAGGGCCTCCTCGGCTTTGTCCTGGGGGAGGAGTCCCTGGGCGATCAGGGTGTGGGCGAGATGAGAAGGCATGGGGGGTCCGGCATCTTAAAGCCGCGGAAGGCGGGCACAACGAATCCTTTAATCCGTTGTCAACCCGCTCCCCCCCCGGGTCATTCAGCTCGGTTGGACGACATAGGTGGACGTCAGCTTGTCGTGGAGCGTCTGGCCCCGCCGGTCGAAGAGGGCCATCCAGAAGCCGGCGAGGAAGAAGCCGAAGGACACGCTGGCCAGCAGGGCACGCACGACGGCCCGGCCCGGAGCGGGAGCCTGTCCGCGGGTATCCACGAGCCGCAGGCCGAGCAACCGGCGGCCCAACGTGCGGCCATTCCAGAGGAAGGCGGCCGCGGCGCAGTACACGAGCGACAGGAGGATGAGGAGGATCGCTCCGGGAATCAGCACCGACTGGAGGGAGCGGACCTGGAGGAGGAACAGATCGAGCCCCGTGAGGGTGGTGGCGGGGGCCTGGACGCCGGCCACGGAGGAGGCGAGCAGGAGGTAGAGCGCGACCACGCCGAAGATGGCGCTCGCGTCGACGCCGAAGGCGAGCAGCCGGCGCCAGAGGGAGGCCGGACGGGCGTGGACTTCTCCGTCCGTCGCGGACATCGCGGCGGGCTTCACCGTGGGCGGGGCGGCACGCGGGGCGCTGCTGGGAGCGGGTGGCTCCTCGTCGATGTCGACCGGGAGGGAGTCCTCCTCACGGGCCGCGTACGGCAGCGGGGCGGCGCCGGGCAGACCCGGGGACGGGGAGCGCGGGGCATGACGGGCAGGCCGGGAGCGCGCTGGGAAACGGGAGCGGGAGTCGGGGCGGCCACCTCGGACCAGGGGGCGGACGGGGCCGGTGGAGGCGGCGTGCGGGCCGGGCCGCGCGCGGGGGTCATGCCCGGAGGGGTGGTGCGAGCGGTCATTCCCGGGGGCTGGGGCAGGGGTCCCGCCGGAATCGTCACCGCCTCGCTGTCGCTGTCCGCGCCCCGGTCCGGCCGGCGGCGATCGATGTGGATTTCCCGGTCCAACAGGTTCGGGACGGCCCGAGCCGCGGACCGAGACGCGGCGGCGCAGGTGGGGCAGTCCCCGACGGGCGGCAGCGAGGCTCCGCATTTCAGGCACTTGGACAACGTTTCCTCCAGGCTGAAGAAGGCTGTAGCAGCATGAAACGCCCTCCCCGTGCCGGGAGCAAGAAAACCGCCGCGGGTCCGGGGCCTCCCTGTCTGGTGGCTCACCGGGCCGCCCACCTCACGAGGCGGGTCGGCGTTGGGAAACGAGCATCAACCCGACCGAGACGAGCAGCGCGCCGACGACGGCCAACACGATGCCCAGGGGCGTGACGCCGGCGTACATGGCCCTGGGCGCGATGGTGGTGCCGATGATGCCCCCGAGGGTGCCTCCCACCATGCCGAGCAGCACTCCGCCCCAGAGGCCCACCAGGCGCGTGGCGGGCATCGCCACGAACGAGAGGACACCGATGACGAGTCCGATGAACGTGTAGACGAAGATGGCCATGAGAAGACGCTCCCTCGCGTAACCCCTCGGGGTTGGGTGGACCGACCGTACGAGGCAAACCTAGGAACGCGAGCGGGGAGCGGTCAGACGGTGGGGAACGAGGGCTTCCGCTCCTGGTCGCTAGCCGAGTTCCCCATCCAGGTGGGCCATGACGGTGAGCGCGGCGAGCGCGGCCGTCTCGGTGCGCAGGATGCGGCGGCCGAGCGTGACGGGCCGTGCGCCGAGCGCCTGCAGGGCGGACACCTCCTCGCGGGTGAGTCCTCCCTCGGGACCGACCACGAGCGCCACGGGGGTGCCGGCGGGACGCGAGCGGAAGGCCTCGCCCAGGGGCACGGCGGATTCCTCCTCGTCGAGCACGAGCAGGAGCGTGTCCGGGGCGAGCGAGCGCGCGGCCTCCAACAGGGCGCGAGGCGGGTGGACGTGGGGCACGTCGTTGCGCCGGCACTGACGGGCGGCCTCCTCGACGATCTTCGTCCAGCGCGCGGTGCGCTCCTCGGCGCGCTTGGGCTCGAGCTTCACCACGCTGCGCGCGGCGGCCACGGGGTGGAAGGCGGTGGCGCCCAGTTCGGTGCCCTTTTGCAGCACCCACTCCAGCTTGTCCCCCTTGGGCAGCCCCTGGAGGATGTGCACCTCGCGCGAGGGCGGCGCGTGCCGGACCTCACCGAGCCCCAGACGCACGCCGTCCTCCTCGACCGCGAGCACGCGCGCGGAGAAGGCGCGGCCGGCGCCGTCGAAGATCTCGAGCACGGAGTCCTCGGTGAGCCTCAGCACGTGCAGGAGGTAATGGCGCCGCTCGCCCGAGAGCGTCACCTCGGTGGGGGCGGGCTCGGGGAGGGGAACGAAGAGTCGGACCACGGCGAGGGTGTCCTCCAGCGGGGGGAAGAGGGGGGACTTCACCAGGAAGCCGCCCCTTGCACCAGGGCCGGTTCAGTGCCGCGTGTCGCGCAGCGCGAAGTCGGCGACCGAGGGCAGGTGATCCGACGCATCGGTGGAGTGGTCCACCTCGAGCAGCAGGGGCTCGAGCTCGGCCGAGGCGAAGAAGGTATCGAAGCGCTTGCCGGTGGCGGGCACGACGCCATTGCCGTCGGGCAGCGAGTTGAGGGTGGACATGTCGGCCACGTCCTGCAGCCGCATCCACTGCGCGGAGTCCTTCGGGTACTTGCCGGCGACGAGCAGCTCGCGCGCCTCGTCGGGTTTCATGTACGAGCCATCCGGCATGCACACGCGCAGCTCGCGGGCGCGGCGCAGCGGATCGTGCAGCTCGTGCTCGAGCGCATGGAGCGCGCGGCGCACACGCACGTCGCCGATGTTGCCCACGCCCCAGTCGCCCACGCTGGGGTGTACGTCGCCGTAGCGCGACTCGTAGTCGCGGATCGTCTCGGTGGGCTCGTGCTTGCGCAGGGGGCTGGGCAGGAGCGAGTAGTGCTGCTTGACGTTGATGTTGGCGTTGAAGTCGCCCAGGGCGATGGAGGGCACGCCCTCGCGCGCGTGCACGAGCGCCTGGAGCTGCCAGAGCTGACCGGCGTTGACGCCGCTGTCGCCCAGGGTGTGGTGCACGTTGTAGAGGGCCACCGGGCGGCCGCGCACGTCGATCAACGCGAAGAGGGCGCCCCGGTCCTCGTCCAGCTCGCCCACGAAGCCCTGGCGCGCGACGGCCGCCGAGCGCGCGTCCGCGGGGAAGTCATAGGTGAAGTGCGCGGCCTCCTCGAGGGGGTAACGGCTGAGGATGGCCTTGCCGTTGACCACGGGCCCGTGGATGTCGCGGCCCTGATAGGCCACGTGGAAGCCGAAGTCGCGCGCGAGCTCCATGGCCGTGGGCTGACTGGCTTCCTGCAGGGCGATGACGTCCGGCATCCGGCCGCTCGTCTCGAGCCGATCGAAGTAGTGCTGGAGCAGGGCGCGGCGCTCGCCGCCCAGGAGGATGTTGTACGTCATCACGCGCAGGCACCTGTCCCGGGGCGGGCGGGGCTGGGGATGGTGCACCAGCAACGTGACCCCCGTGCCCAGTTGGCGAGGGCCCGTGGCCGCCTGGAGTGACTCGAACCCCTGGAACACGTGGAGGGGCTCGCGGTGCGGCAGGTGCGTGGGGGGAGCGAGGGGTACTCCGTCGATGACCCCTCTTCCGAAGGGGAGGCGATCCAGAAGTCTCGAAAGGGCCTGTCCTGGCATGAGTCCTCGGCGTGGATGCGTGGCTCGAGCTGCGAGCTTCCCACCACAATCTCGGGCGCGTGCGGGCGCCCGCCAACCCGTGCCGTCTCCGGCGAGGGTGGACGGGACAGCGGACGAGCCCGGGAGGGCATGCCTGGTCGGCGGCACACCGGCCGGGCGCGGTGCCGGGGACTAGGTGCGTGCCTGACTGCCCCGGCCGCCGGCGGGGGGAGGCACGCGGGCGTCGGCGGGGAGCTTGTAGTCGCCCGTCAGCACGGCGACGAAGAAGAGCGGCCCCACCAGGGCGTGGACGAGGTTGGTGAGGAAGGAGGGGGATTTCTTCTCCCAGACGGAGTGGCCGGCGAGCTGCACGCCCCAGCCCACCACGGCGAGGGCGATGACGGCCCAGACGGGCAGCAGCCGCCCGAGCGGAATGCACAGCAGCATGAAGGCCGAGACGAGCAGGCCCAGCTTCGGGTCGGCGCGCAGGTACCAGAGCAGGCTGGTGAACCAGCACACCATGGCGAGCGTCAGCACGCCGCCGGGGAGCACCGGCACGGGGACCAGCTTCACCCAGTCCAGCATCGCCACGATGTGCAGGACGATGATGGGGATGGCGATCTTGTGGGTGAGGCGGTTGGTGGGGTGCTGGTGCGAGGCGTAATACTCATCGAACAGGGCTTGGGTCCGTGGTCTGAGCATGGGGAGAGTCTAAGCCCGATGGAAGTCCAGCCGCACCCACTCGCCCTGCTGGGCACCTGGTTCCGCCACCAGACCGAGCTTCACGTAGGCCGCCTCCACGTCCGCCTTCTGGTGCGCGAGCACGCCCGCCAGCAGCAGCTTGTCCTTCACCCGGGCGACGATGAGCGGCGCCAGCTCGATGAGCGTGTTGGCGAGGATGTTGGCCACCACCAGCTCGAAGACGCCGTCCACCGCGTCGAGGCTCTTGCCGGACAATTCCAGTCCAGGGGTCGCGTTGACCTCGGCGTTCTCCCGGGCGAGCTCCACCGACACCGGATCGTTGTCCGTGCCCACCACGCGCCCGGCCCCCAGCTTCTTCGCGGCGATGGCCAGCACCCCCGTCCCCGTGCCCACATCCAGCACGCTCGCGCCCGGATGGGTGGCCATGTAGTCATCCACCGCACCCAGACAGAGCGAGGTGGTGGGGTGGTCGCCGGTGCCAAAGGCCATCTTCGGCTCGATGACGAGGCGCACCCGGTCGGCCGGGGCCTGGGGGGCTTCCCAGGGGGGGCCCACCCACAGCCGGCCCACCTGGACGGACTTGATGTGGACCTTCCAGGCGTTGCTCCAGTCCTGCTGGGCCTCCTCGGCGAGCTGCAGCCGCGCCGAGGGGAAGCTCTCGGCGAGCTGGGCGCGAGCGGCCTCGGCCGTCTCGGCGTCCTCGAAGTAGGCCACGAGGATGGCCTCGCCCGGCGCGGGCGCCCGGACGCCGGGCATGGTGGGCCCCTCGCGATCCCGCACTTCCAGTCCCAGCACGCCCACGTCGTGGAGCAGATCCTGCGCCGCCTCTGAGTCCCCGTCCGGCAAGTCCACCGTGAGGGTCTGATACGTCCCCGTCATGTCGCCCTTCTCGCATCTCTCGTTGTTCCCGGGAAGATGCCGGGTGGGCTGCAGTGGAGGAAGAAATTTCGAGGTGGCGGGCGCTTCGCTCGTCGGTCCGGGAGGGAACTGGCGGGTGAGGCGATTTCCTCTTGCGGAATTTGCGGTAAGCTTCCCTTGAAACCCCTCATCATCAGGCCCTCCGTTGTCCAGCCCCTCCCCGTGTGCGCCCGTGATTCAGGATGGAGTATGAAGCGAACCCGTCGCAATACCGGCTTCTCCCTGCTTGAGCTGATGACGGTGGTGGGCATCATCGGCATTCTCGCCGCGCTGTCGCTGGCCGCGTTGGAGGTGCTGCCACAGCGCACGCGGCTGACGGGCGGCGCGCTCGAGTTCGCCGCCGTCATCTCCAGTGCCCGCTCCCAGGCCTACGGCCGCAACCAGCGCGTGGCGGTGTTGATCAACGCCGCCACCCAGAACCTCGGCCAGCCCATCCGCTACTGGGTGGTGGTGGACAAATGGTCGGACCTGTCCCAGGCGCTGAGCAACAAGCCGGACTGGAGCGGGCTGAATGACCTCACGCCCACCTCTCCGGACAGGACGGATGATTCCTTCATGATGTACGACTCCGGCTACTTCAACTCGTCGGTGCGGGTGTATCCGCTCGGTTTCATCAGCGCGGTGGGCTCGGTGACGCACCCGTCCTGCGGCAAGCCCGAGTTCGCCGACATTCGTCTCGCTCGTGGGCAGCCCTCGAGCTCCGACGACATCTTTCCGCCGCCCTACTGCTTCGTGCCGAGCAGCAAGGGGTGCACCTTCTGCACCGGAGATGGCGTCTCGCAGCCCGTGCGCGGCGTCATCTTCTTCGAACCGGATGGCTCCGTGCGATTCGCCAACGCGGCGGGGACTGTCTCCAACCAGGGCGCGGCCTCCATCACCTTCCGGCCCACCGACAGTGGGTTGGAGAATGTCCAGGCCGTCGTCATCACCAACACCGGTCTTGTGCGGACCTTTTCGGCGTCCACGAGGTGATTTCCATGTTGCCAAGGGGTTCCTCCCGCCCACGCCACGGCTTCACGACCATCGAGGCGCTCGTCGCCGCGGTGGTGTTCCTCCTGGGTCTCTCCGGTCTGCTCGGCGCGCTCACCCAGGCGCGCAACGCCACCGCCCAGGCGCGCCGGTACATGCAGGCCACCGACATCGCCAATGACCTGGTCGAGCAGATACAACTCTGGGACATCAAGGACTCGCGTCTGGCCAGCCCGGCGACCGGCGTGTGCAAGGACGATCCGATGGACAAGGCGGGCGCCCTGCTCCAGCCCGAGGCCTCCTCCGCGTTCCAGGCCTATGCGGCGTGCATGAAGGACGAGATCAACATCGCCTCCAACAAGTGGGCGGGTCTGAAGGATCCCACCTCCACCTTCGACAAGGGTCACGTCTTCAAGGACGAGCAGGGCAACATCACCAAGTACAGGCGCTTCTACAGCATCCTGGTGCAGGATGTGCGCCCGGGCGTCAAGCGCCTGCAGATCTGGGTGAAGGTTCGCTACGACGACGCGGGCGAGCCGCGGGTCGTGACCACCCAGGCGATGCGTCTTCAGATGGGGAGCTAGAGATGCGACAACGGCATGGTTTCTCCCTCATCGAGCTGCTGGTGAGCTCCGCCGTGACCTTCCTCACGGTGCTCACGGTCTCCGCGGCGTTCCTGAACTACTCCCAGTCCTTCTACACGCAGGCGGGCATCCGGGGTGGGCAGGCCTCGCTGCGGCAGAGTCACCTGATGGTGATCCGCAACCTGCGCATGGCGGGCTATGGCATGGAGCCGGCGCTGGCCTTCGGTTTTCCCGATGGCTGGAAGCGCAGCGCGGCGAACAACAACAACATGTCCAACCGGCTCGTCTTCCGGATGCGCAACCCCGCGTTCAACGCCTTCGCTTCCTTGCCTCTGTCCGCCGCGTCCATCAACCTCTCCCAGCCGCTGAAGCAGACGCTGCGCGAGGGGCAGATCATCCAGGTCATGTGTGAAGGGGCTGTCGCCTGGTCCTACGCCCAGCTGAGCGCGGATGCGCCGGCCAAGAGCACGACCCTGTCGCTCAAGGGCGCGACCGGAAAGTTCCCCAACCTCAACGCCTTCACCGCGCCCTGCTTCGGCTCGGCGGGCGGCAAGATCAACATCTTCAAGATCGACGTCTACGACTACTCCCTGCGCTTCATCGATGACCGCCCCTATCTCTTCCGCCAGCATGGGATTGGACCCGTTTCCTCGTCCGATCCCTATGGCGAGCCGGTGGCCGAGGACATCGAGGCGTTTCGCGTCACCTTCCTCCGGGAGGATGGCTCTCCCTTCCTGCCGGATCCCACGGCCGCCGCGCCTGACTACGACACGCCCGTGGACGATGCGCTGCGTGGGCCCACGAACAAGAGCCCGGCCAACATCCGCGCCGTCATCGTGGGCATGGTGGCGCGCAGCAGCACCCGGGATCTGTCCACCACCGCGGACAACAAAATCCCCGCGTTCAGCAAGAAGGAGGATGCGGTGAAGGACTTCGATCCGACGACCAGCGCTCGTCCGCAGGACCTCCCGCTGGAAGACGAGATCGAAAACGACCGCGCCACCAACAAGAAGCTGGCGCCGGGCATCCGGCGGGTCGTGTCCGAGATGACCGTTCAGGTCCGCAACATGCGCTCCTCGGAGATGCCCCTGCCCATCTATTCGCTGGACTCGGGTGCCTGCAAGGGAGGCGCCGTTCCCAATGACAACTACAACTGTGCTGGCGGCTAGAGAGGATTTTCCCATGAAGAGACGCCTCGGCAGACGCGGTTCCGTGCTGTTGCTGGTGGTGGTGCTGTTGGCGGTGCTCAGCCTGTTGGCGGCCGCCGCCCTGTCCTTTTCCCGCAGCGAGCTGGGCGCGGTGAAGAACGAGCGCTCGGGCGATGAGCTGCTCGCGTGCGCGGACGCGGGCCGTCAGTACATGCTCTCGCGCTTCGACATGCTCGGGGGTTCGCCCCTGGACTTGAGCCCGGTGAACTTGAACCTCAACGCCGACCTCAGCAGCGCCGCCGCCAACTGCCCTCCGCTGGGCAGCGGCATCCCCGCGGACGCCCGGTGTATGCGCAGCGGCCACTTCGGACAGAAGATGTCAGTCACGGGCGTGACGGCCGTCGCGAGCAATGCGGGCGGGAGTCGCCGTCAGCTGCGGGATTTGAGCAACAGTGTCGCACCGAATACGTTGGGGGGCGTTCCCCACAAGATTACAGTCCACTGTCTGGATGAGAACGGACGAGGGACCGAAGTGGAATTCGTGGTCCGTTTTGGTCTCTAGGAGCCTTTCATGATGCGAATCAACTTAGACACCCTTCGACGCGCGTGGAAGCCAGCCTTCTCACGCAAGGTGGCTCTGGCCTCGGGAGTGGTGGTGGTGGGGGCCGTGGGCCTGGCGGCCATGGAGAGCCGCTCGGGCCTGATTGGCACCCCGGATCCGGCGGCGTGCTGTACGAGCGCCGTGGCCACGGGCGACGCGATGATCAGCCCGGCCATCGGGGCGGACAAGGACTTCTTCGAGGTCCCCTCCAGCCCGCCATCCATCATGTTCCTGCTGGGCAACAACCGGTCCATGCAGGAGTTCCCCACCTACCTTCCCGAGCCCAAGACTCCGAGTGCGCCCATCGCGACCGCCAAGCAAGGCGACAAGGGATATAGCGATCCAGCGTACGGCGACTTCACCGACACGGGCTGTTCCGACGCGGAGCTTGTCGATGCGATGAAGTGGTTCGACAAGGACAGTCCGGACCCGGAGAAGAACGGCTCCATCCCCTACGACAACGACTCCGATCTGGGCAGTCCCTTTTTCGATCCCAGCGTGTACTACCAATCGCGAGGTTGGCGTGTCGCCTGGAACGGAAACGGCGAGGATTATCCGTACTCCATGTCGCCGACGTTCGACAGCCTGACGAGCTATGACGCCGCTTCGGGCTGCCGGAATATCGCGAATGTCTACGAGTACTACAATCGCAATCCAATCTCCTACAATGAGTGCCTCAGCTGCCTGGCGAGCAAGGGCTGGTGGCGCGGTCCCATCATTCCCTTCGGCAAGAACACGAAGAATGGAACACTGGGCCCGAAGCAGTACGATGATGAGCCCACGTTCCCCAGCGAATCCAGGCGCAAGTGGGTGCTCAGCGGTCGCGTCCTCAACGTGCGCCCGCCCAAGTTCGTGGTGGCGCGCAAGGTGCTCAAGAATGTCATCGATGAGGCCACCAACGTGCGCATGGGCGTGGCCACCTTCGGCGGGGACCGCGGCTGGTATGACCCGCCATGGGTTCTCCAGGACATCCTGCCCGGCTGCTCCTATTCCTACCCCGAGATGAACGAGGCGCAGCTCAACCGGCCCAAGCTGAGGGCAGCCGTCAACAACGTGGTGTTCAGGCACAACGAGCGTGCCATTGGCGAGGCCCTCTTTGGTCTGGGCGGCTACTTCTCCTCTCAGGGCCAGGACAGCCGGTGGTCGCTGTGGTTCGACCAGACCAACATTGGCAATACCACGGGAGGCAAGCACCCGAATTACTGGCCGGGCAATCCCTACGGTGGAACCATCGACAATCCCTACCCGCCCTACCAGACCGGTGGTGCCTACGGCAGGTCTTCGGATGAGTGGCTCAAGGCGCAATACACGGACCCCGTGACGGGTGCTGTATTGCCAGGCCAGCGCTTCGAGCAGCCCGGGGATAACAAGTCCGTGTGCTTCGCCTGCCAGGTCAGCTCGATCATCGTCGTCACCGACGGCGCGCCCAAGTATGACAACTCGGTGCCCATCACCAAGATGATGAAGTTGTTGGTGGAGGCGGGTGCCCGCCACGAGTTGCCGGGCGGTCCGTTGGTCAAGTTCAGCCCCGAGAATCCGGAAACCAACCCAGACGTGGGCGGCATCAACTATTGCGGCGAGTTCGGGGTGGATAAGACTCAATGCGATTACACCGACTACAACTGGCCTCATGGCATGGGGGTGGGCAACAAGAACTTCATGGATGACGTGGCGTTCTTCCTGGCCCATTCGGACCTGCGTACGGCTGATTCTCGGGAAGCGCAGTCCAAGGGCGTCCAGTCGGTGCGCACGTATACCATTGGCTATGGCGACAACAGCCCCATGCTCCAGAGCATCGCCAAGGCGGGCAAGGGCAAGTTCTACCGGGCCGACAGCGGTCCCCAGCTGCGCGAGGCCCTCCTGGCCGCCCTGGGCGACATCAAGCAGCTGTCCACCTCCTTCGCCTCCGCCAACATCGCCGGCGTGCAGACCGGTGGCCTGCAGTCCTCCACGTTCGTGCCGCGCTTCGTGCCGCGCCGCAACCGCCCGTACGAGGGCCACCTCTACCGCTTCTTCTATTTCAACGAGTTCTCCCAGGGCTGCGAGAAGGTCGAGCCTGGCAAGACGCACGCTGCCGACTTGAACGGGGATGGGGACTGCGACGACGCCTTCTTCCTGGACAAGCCCTCGTCCTACAATGCCAAGGGAGAGCCCGTGTTCTCGCCGCAGGACATCGTCCAGGAGAACGACGAGGGCGTCTGGGTCCAGGTCTACACCGCCACGGTGGACACCAAGGGCGTCCTCCGGGGAGGCACTCCCGCGGAGCCCTTCTGGGATCTGGCGGAGACGCTCAACCTGCGCAAGGCGGGGACGAAGTGCAACCTCGACAACCCGCTCGATCCGCAGGGTGGCCGCTGCATCTTCACGCTCATCGACCGGAACAAGGACGGCAAGTTCACCGACGCGGACAACCCCCCCGTGGAGTTCCACGAGGACAATGTGGCCGACCTCAAGGGTTACCTGCTGCCCTTCCAGGACAAATTCTGCGGCACGCTCTTCCCGAGGGCCGGCACTGGTACTGTCTGGACGGGCTCCGCCGCGGATCAGGAGCTGTGCGCCAAGCTGCTCATCCGGTTCGTGCGCGGCATGGATGTCCTTGATTATGACGGCGACAACGTGCGCGCCGAGGGGCGGCCGTGCGCGGACGAGCTGCTCGATGCCGAGGCGCCGCCGGCCAGTTCGAAGCCGGATGCCGAGGATCTGCAGCACGCGAAGCGTCAGAAGACCTGCAAGCTCGCGGACATCTTCCACTCCACTCCCGTGACGGTGGAGCCGCCCGTGGATCCGTTCCTGTGCTCGCTGGGCCTGAGCAGCCAGTGCGTGTCCACGCTCTACGAGGACTTCAAGTACACGGTGACCTCGGAGCCGCTGTGCGGAACGGGCACGAGCGCCAAGCCTTGCTACAAGGCGACCCCCATGGCGACGCCCGTCTCCCAGACCAAGCGCTATGGCGTCTATAACGACTACATGGATGACCTGACGGTGTCCGCGCGCGACCGGATCGCGTTGGTGGGCTCCAATGGTGGCATGCTGCACGCCGTCCACGTGGGCAAGGCCATCCTGGATTCCACGACGGGGAAACCGACCGGCTACGACGTCGGCACGGGACAGGAGATGTGGGCCTTCATTCCGCCGGACCTGATGCCCAAGCTGAACCAGATGATCCTGGTTCACGAGTACTTCGTGGACGGCACGGCCATGGTGCGTGACATCTGGGCGGATGGTGCTGTCTCGGGCACCCGCGATGGGGTGAAGCAGAAGGAGGAGTTCCGTACCATCGCCGTGGTGACCGAGCGGGCGGGTGGTCAGCGCTACATGGCGCTCGACGTGACGGATCCCTACCTCATGTTCAAGGCAGTCAAGGGGGGGACGGGCAGCGCCTTCAAGCCCTTCCGCTGGATGTTCCCCAATGCCTGCGACCCGGAGTCGCTGTCCATGGGGCAGTCCTGGTCGAACTTCGCGCCCAAGCCTCCGCCCATTGGGCCCGTGCGCCTCAAGAGCGCGGCGTCCAGCCCCGCCAGCGATCGGGACCGTGGTTGGGAGGAGCGCTGGGCGGCGGTGCTCAATGGTGGCTACAGCCCCGACCTGTCACGAGGTCGTGGCGTGTACATGGTGGATGCCTGGTCGGGTGAAAAGCTGTGGTCCGCGGAGGCTCGGCCCGGTGCCAATGCCGGCAACTACGCCGCCGTGCTCAACACCATGCAGCCCGTGGCGGCCTCGGCGTCGCTGGTGGACATTGGCAAGGGCGAGGGGCTGCAGCGCGACCTGGACGGCTTCTTCGACACGATGATCGTCGGAGACATGGGCGGTCAGGTGTGGACCTTCCGCTTCAAGGAGCCCGGCGAGTTGGACACCACGACGGGTCAGGTGAAGAACTGGTTTGGTGCCCGCTCGCTGGAGGTCCAGCGCGACGACACCGCGGTCAACGGCCACCAGAAGGCGCCCTTCTTCCATGTCGCCTCCACGGTGCTGCAGCCGGACACGGGCTGGTTGCGCAGCTTCATTGGCACCGGAGACCGGCAGCATCTGCGCACCACGCCGGGCGAGGACTGCAGTGCGGATGACCTGCTCGCCTGCATCCGGCTCAAGTGCGACGTGAAGGCGTCCTTCATCGCCGAGGTGAATGGTCAGCAGCGCACCAGCACCATCGAGTACAAGGCCGGAGTGCTCACCAGCAACACGGAGAGCTGGCAGAACACCATCGGCGCGGCGTGCTCGGCCTCCAAGATGCAACTCACCGAGCTGAAGTACAGCTGCCCCGGGCCCGCCTACGGAACCACGGTCTATGATGAGAAGACGTTGGCCACGGAGTCCAGCTGCGCGCTCACCAACGGCAACTGGGAGTGCAAGCGCTCGCCGCTCAACACGTCCGATCACCATGATCAGTTGCTCTCGCCGGACGAGCTGACCACGGTGGGAACCAACCGCTACTTCGGCTTCCACTCGTACGGTGGCAACAAGCGCATCTTCACCACCGCGGAGGGCGCGGTCGCGTTCGACAAGCTGCGCGTGACGGACAAGCCGAACGTCACCTGCGAGGGCCTCAACTGCTCGCTGGTGGATATGACCATTCTGGATAGCTACATCTCGAAGCAGACCGCGGTGAATGGCGTGGAGCAGCGCTACATCTCCAACGTGAACCTCGCCAAGCTGAAGGCGATCGCCCCGGGCCCCGAGGCTCCGGGCTGGTTCATCCGCTACACCAACAGCAAGGCGGAGCGGACGGCGTCCGGCTCGACCGTGCTCGCGGGCGTCGTGTTCTGGTCCTCCTTCGCTCCGGTCACGGAGGCGGGAACGGACGTGTGCTCGCTGTCGGGAATGAACGACAGGTCCTACTCGTGGCAGGCGGATGCCATCACGGGCCTGCCGGATCAAGCCCAGGGCTTCAAGACGAACGATGGGTTCATCTTCTCGCGTGAGACCAAGACGGCGGCGCCTCCGGGCGAGCCGACTCCCGTCATCGCGATCTCCGCGACGGGTGGCATCCGCTACCAGGTGGCCCTCTCGGCCGCTGGCTCGGCGCCCGTCACCGAGACGCTGAGCAGCCGGAAGAACACGACGCCGGACATCTCGTGGATGGAGGTGCCCCGCAACCTCCACGAGTGCCGTCACGAGAACTCCGACGCCTGCAGCGACGGCGAGGTCGTCACTCCGTAGTCCCCTCGCTGGACCGGGCCTCACGCCGAGGCCCGGGACTCGCGCTTCCCCTCTCCCCCACCGCGGGGAGAGGGGTTTTGTTTTTCAGGGCCCGATGCTCAAGGCCCGACGATGGCGAGCGCGCAGCGCTCCAGGTCGATGAGCTCGCGGGCCACCGCGCGCACGTCCGCGGCCGTCACCGCCGCCACTCGCTCGGAGTAGTGCAGGAAGTTCTCCCGCCCCAGGCCGTAGCAGGCATCCAGCGCGATGAGCGCGGCGCGCGAGCCGTTGCGCTGCAGGCCAATCTCATGCGTGCCGATGAGGTGCTGCCGGGCCCGGGCCAGCTCGCCCTCGGGGATGGGCTCGTCGCGCATGCGCGTGAGCTGCTCGCGGATGCCCGCGAGCGCCGCCTCCACCTTCTCGGGGCTCGTGCCCATGTAGACGGCGAAGTAGCCCGGGTCCACGCCCTCCACGGAGAAGCTGCTGATGCTGTAGGCCATGGAGCGCTTGTCGCGCAGCTCCACGAAGAGCCGTCCGCCCTGGCCACTGAGCACCGTGGAGAGCACCTCCAGCACATATCGCCGGGAGTCATCCAGCCGCACGCCCTGGAAGCCCAGCACGAGGTGCGCCTGCGCGCGCGCCAGCTCCCGCTTCGTCGTCCGGGCGCTCTCGGGTGGGGGCTCGGGCCGCACCTCGGGCGGGGGCCGTGCCTGGCCCCGCGACGCGCCAAAGGCCTCGTGCGCGAGCGCGAACACCTCGTCCGCCCGCACGTCCCCCACCACGCACAGGGTGAGCTGGGACGGGTCCATGTGCGCGGCGTGATAGGCGCGCAGCGCTTCCGGCCCCAGTCGCTCCACCGACGCCTGTTCGCCCAGGGTCGGCAGCCGGTACGGGTGCGTCTGGAAGAGGGTGCGGTTGAAGAGATCGAACGCCACGCCGCTGGGCTTGTCCTCGCGCGTGACGATGTCCTGCACGAGCAGCGCGCGCTCTCGCGCCACCTCGGCCTCGGGGAAGAGGGGGTGGAGCAGGCAGTCCGCGAAGAGGCGGAAGGCGGGCTGGAAGTGGCGCGAGAGGAACTCGCCGCGCAGGCCCACCGTGTTGCGTCCCCCCATGCCCGACAGCGCGCCGGTGAAGGCATCGACGAGGTGGGAGATCTCCTCCGCGTCGTGCGTGGGCGTGCCCCGGGTGAGGGTGCGGCCCAGCAGCGTGGTGAGGCCGTTGGTCTCCGCCGTCTCGTAGCGCAGGCCGCCGGGGAACACGGCGCGCATGGCGAAGAGGGGCACGGCCCGCTCCTCCCGCACGAGGATGCGCGCGCCCGAGGGCAGTTGCTCCTCCACCACCCGGCCCGGGGTGGCGCGCGGGCTCCTGTCCTCCTCTCGCGGCGCGTGCCCGGCCACGGGGCGGGTCTTGGGCGTGCGGCGCTCGGGCAGCGGCGCGGAGGGCTCGCGGGGCACCCGGTCCAGAATCTCCTCGACCTGCTCCGCGCTGAAGGCGGCGCCGGGGGGCAGCAGTCCGGTGACGATGGCGTGCTCGAAGCGCAGGTAGCGCCCGGCCACCTCGCGCAACTGCTCGGGGGTCAGCCGCGCGATGGCCTCGTAGTAGCGCGCCTCCGCCTCCAGCTCTCCCATGGAGGACTGGTAGTGGCCGAGCTTGCGCGCCAGCCCCTGCACCGTCTCGCGCTGGTAGATGGCCTCGGACTCGATGAGGGCCTTCACCGTGGCGAGCTCCTCCTCGGGCACGAGCCCCGTGCGCAGCGCGGCCAACCCCCGCACCGTCTCCTCGAACGCCTGGGGCAGCTTGTCCGGGGGCAGGGTGAGGCTCGCGGCGAAGAGGCCCGGATCCCTCGGCGTGTACGCGTACGTGTGGATGTCATTGACGAGGCCGCGCTTGCGCTTGACCTCCAGCACCAGCCGGGAGGCCTCGCCCTGGCCGGAGATCATGGCGAGCGCGTCCAGCGCGGGCACGTCCGGGTGGTTGCCCTGGGGGATGGGGAAGGCGAGGTTGAGGTAGGCCTCCTTCACCTCGTCCGGGCGCAAGAGCACGCGGCGGTGGGTGAGCTGGGGCTCGCGCGGGCGCACGACACCACCCTCGTAGGGCCGCCCCCAGTCTCCCCCGAAGCACTCGTCCACCCACCCCCGCAGCTCCGCCTCGGTGAAGTCCCCGGTGGCCACCAGCACGAGGTTGCGGGGCGTGTAGTGTCGCCGGTAGAACTCGAGCACCTTGTCCCGGCTGAAGCTCCGCACGCTCTCCGCGGTGCCAATGACGGGGTGGCGGTAGGGGTGCTCCTGGTAGACGGTGGAGAAGAGATCCCTCGAGGCCCGACGGCTGGGCGTGTCCTGGCTGCGCTTGATCTCCTCGCACACCACCTCGATTTCCCGCGCCAGCTCGCCCTCGTCGAAGGCCGAGGAGCGGATGGCATCGCCGAGGATGTCCAGCCCCATGCGGGCATACTGGCTGGCGATGACGATGTGGTAGACGGTCTGGTCGAAGGACGTCCAGGCGTTGATTTCCCCCCCATGGGCCTCCACGTCGCGGGCGATCTCCCCGGGGGCGCGCCGGGCCGTGCCCTTGAAGAGCATGTGCTCGTGCAGGTGGGCGAGCCCGGCCTGGTCGGGGCGCTCGTCGGCGCTGCCCGCCTTGACCCACACCTGGAAGGCGGCCACCCGGGCGGCGTGCTGTTCCTCGAAGACGACGGTGAGTCCGTTGGGAAGTGTGTAGCGTTGAGCCATGGAACAGTCGACCCTGGCACTGGTAGGAGGGGGTGGCAAGGCGCCCGGTGCCCTCGGAGCCCCCTGACGTATGCCTGGAGACCAATCAGGAGGACGGGGCTCGTGCCGGGAGCGGTGTTGGGTGGAGAAGCGGTGGCGCGAGCGGTAACCTGGAAAGACATGGGGTCGTCAGAGGAAGTGGATCCACTTGCCGAGCTACGGGAGGGGCAGGGCTCGGACGCGGAGGCGGCCGCCACGGCCGCGCCTCCTCCGCTCCCCCCGCGCCGGGCGTCGGTGGCGCTCCGGCCCGCGATGACCCTGCCCGCCGTGCGCATGCCCACGCGCCCCTCGGCCTCGACGGCCGCGGCGGACCCTTTCGGTGAGCCCACCGAGCCTTCCGCTCCCCCCGAGGGCTCCCTCCCGGAGCGGCTGGACCATTTCCGCACGGTGCTGCGGCAGAAGGTGGAGACGCTCCAGCGCGCCCGGACCCTGTACGCGGAGCGGGAGGCGGAGTTGCGCACGGTGCGCGTCTCCGAGACCACGCTGCGCGGCCAGCTGGTGGAGGCCCAGGGGCAGCTCAAGGCGCGCCCGGTCCAGAAGGAGTCCGCGGCGGCGCTCTCGCGCGAGTCGGCGCGCGCGGAGGTGGCCGAGGCCCGGGTGGCGCGGCTCGAGGCCGAGCTGCTCCAGGTGGAGGAGGACCGCAAGGATCTCTCGCGCTCGCTCGCCGACGTGGAAGCGGAGCTGGCGCGGCTGTCGGACGAGCTGGCTCGGGAGCGGGAGTCGCGCGGCGCG
This sequence comes from Cystobacter fuscus, assembly GCF_002305875.1. NCBI lineage: Bacteria > Pseudomonadati > Myxococcota > Myxococcia > Myxococcales > Archangiaceae > Cystobacter > Cystobacter fuscus. The sequence goes on from NZ_CP022098.1 coordinate 1,809,451, forward strand.
CTCGCCGAGGAGCTCATCGGGGCGAAGGAGGCGCTGTCGCTCGCGCAGGACCGGGTGTCGGAGCTGGTGACCGAGCACCTCGAGACGCAAGGCGCGCTGGAGGCCGTCCGGGACGAGTACCAGGCCACCCTGGCCGAGCTGGAGCAGACCACGGAGCGGCTGCGGGAGGCCGAGCGGGAGCGGGAGCTCGCCGCGGCGGAGCGCACGGGGTTGTCGGTGCGCGTGGGGCAGCTGGAGTCGCTGCTCTCGGATGCCGAGTGGTCGAACAACTCGCTGGAAGAGGTGCGCGCGCACACCCTGGAGGTGGAAGCCGAGCGCGATGGGGCGCTGGCCGAGAGCGGGGATCTCTCCGAGAAGCTGGCGTTGGCGGAGGCGGAGGTGGAGCGGCTGCGCGAGCGGATGGAGTCGGAAGTGGCCGCGCTGGGCGAGGTGGTGGAGTCCGCCGAGGCGAACGTGGCGCGGCTGGAGGAAGAGCTGCGCACGGTGACGGCGGACCGGCAGGATCTCTCGCGCGCGCTGGCCGAGGTCGAGGCGGAGCTGGAGTCGCTCCGGAGCGCGAAGCAGGCAGCGCCCGAAGAAGACGAGGCGCGGGAGGAGGGCGCCGAGAGCCGGGCGCTCGAGGCCGAGGCCCAGGCGGAGCGGCTGCGCCAGCGGGTGAAGACGCTGGAGGTCGCGCTGGAGGGGGCGCGGCGCAAGAACCCGGCCCCGGCGCCGGACGCCGAGCTGCTCGCCGAACGCGACCAGCTCCGGGAGGACGTCGCCTCGATGAAGCGCAAGCTGATGGCGGCGGAGCTGGCGCTGGAGACGGCGGCCAGCCACAAGATGAAGGTGGCGCGACTGGAGGCGGAGCTCGCGCAACTGCGGAAGGCGAAGTAGGGGGATGGACTTCGCGGGCCCCATCGACGCCCTCACGGGCACGCCCGCGGCGCGCTTCGGGCTGTACGTGCACTTCCCCTACTGCGTGTCCAAGTGCCCCTACTGCGACTTCGCGGTGGCGGTGGTGCGCGAGGTGCCCGAGGAGCGTTACGCCCGCGCGGTGCTCACGGAGCTGGACGCTCGGCTCGCGGCGGACCCCTCGTTGCGCGAGCGCACGCTGGAGTCCATCTTCCTCGGTGGGGGCACGCCGTCCCTGTGGCATCCCCGGTGGGTGGCGCACGTGCTGGAGGGCGTGGCGGCGCGGCTGCGGGTGGCGCCGGGCGCCGAGGTGTCCCTGGAAGCCAACCCGAGCCTCGCGGACGCCGGGCGTTTCGCGGGCTACCGGGCCGCGGGCGTCAACCGGTTGTCGCTGGGCGTGCAGTCCTTCCAGGCGGAGACGCTCCAGGCGCTGGGGCGCGAGCACTCGGGCGCGCAGGCGGTGGCCGCGTTCGAGACGGCCCGGCGCGCGGGCTTCGACGTGGTGTCCATGGACTTCATCTATGGCGTGCACGGCCAGACGCGCGCGCAGGTGGAGGCGGACGCGCGCCAGGCGGTGGCCCTCGAGCCCGAGCACCTGTCCACCTACGCGCTGACGGTGGAGCGCGAGGTGCTGGCCGTGGCCACGCCGCTGTCCCGGCAGCTCGACCAGGGCGTGCTGGCGCTGCCCTCGGACGAGGCCGTGGTGGAGATGGCCCAGACGGTGCGCGACGTCTACGCCGGGGGTGGACTGCACCGCTACGAAATCTCCAACCATGCCCGGCCGGGGTTCAGCTCGCGCCACAACGCGCTGTACTGGACCGGAGGCGAGTATCTCGCGCTGGGCGTGGGGGCCACGGGCATGTGGCTCACCTCCTCCGCGGGCGCCCCTCCCGAGGGCTCGCGCTACGTGAACCCGCGCGGCTCGGGCGCGTACCTGCGCGCGGTGGAGGAGGGTCGGCCGGTGGAGGCGAGCCGGGAAGCCCTGGGCCCCGAGGAGCTCTTCGCCGAGCGCCTGTCCATGGGGCTGCGGCTGCGCTCCGGCGTGGACTGGGAAGCGGTGTGTACACGCTACGGCCAGTCCCCCGAGCCCCGCCGGGCGGAGGTGGAGCGGCTGGTGCGCCATGGCCTCGCCCGGCTCGAGGGCGCCCGGCTCGTGCTCACCGACGCGGGCGCGGACGTGCACAGCGCCATCTGCGCGCGCCTGCTGTGAGTCCCTCCGTGCTTGCCTCCCTGCTTCTCAGGGGGCGCCGATCGGCAGTTCCACGCGGCCCTCGGGGTAGAGGGCGGTGAGCTTGCCTCCGCGTATCTCCAGCGCCGCGAGGTGGTGGCCGTAGCCGGTGCTCAGGCCGGTGTCGATGAACACCGCCTTGCCACCCCAGCGCGTGCGGATCTTCCCCTCGCGCTCGGTGGTGTGGCCCATCACCATGCGCCGGGCGCCGAAGCGGTCGAGCACCGTGTCGAGCGCCGCCTGCGTGCTCTCGTCCCCGAGCGCGTAGCCCCGAAACCACAGCGGCCCCTCGGGAGACTTCGCGCCTCCCGGGGGCTGTCCCTCGGTCAGGTCCTGGCGCACCCAGCGGTTGAGCTCGGCCAGGGTCTGGGCGGGCACCCCGGGGGCGATGCCACCGTGCACGAAGAGGGTGTCGTTGATGCGCACCGCCGCAGCATGGGTGCGCAGCCAGCGCCCATAGCGCCCCTGCGGCCCATAGGCGGCCCGGTGCCCGGCGAGTCCCCCCTCGGTGGGTCCGCTCGCCAGGTCCGCGAACGAGGCCAGCTCGCCAGGCGTGGCGTAGCGCAGGTCCCCGAGCATGTTCATCACCTCGTGGTTGCCCAGCAGCGCATGCACCCGTCCGCCCGCGGCGAGCGCCTCCTTCTCCAGCCGCATCAGCAGCTCGTAGGCCTCGCGCGTCTGGTCTCCCCGATCGGGAATGTCTCCCGTCTGCACCAGGTGCGTCTTGCCCCCGCTCCAGCGCCCCCGGGCGTCGATGAGCCCGGCCAGCTTCAGCACGGCCTTCAGCGCGTCCACGTCTCCATGCACGTCACCCACCGCCACCACGCGCTCCACGCCGGAGAAGGTCTCCGGGGTGTCTTGTTTCGCGCGCGACGGGAGCGACGGGGGGGTCGCCGCGAGCATCAAGGGAACCATCAACACCAGGAGGCCTGGGCGGGGGGCGGGGGACGACATGGCTTCTTCCTCACGAGGGGGTGCATACACAAAAGCGAACGGCGCGGGCAGGCCATCTCGCCTGTCCGCGCCGTCCCTGTCCAGCGGGTCCGAAGGGGGACTACGGGGTGTTCCGCACGTCCTTCCCGTTCATCCTCAGGATGTTGAACTCGACGCGGCGGTTGCTCTCCCGGCCCGTCGCCTTCTTGTTGTCGTCCACCGGCCGCGTCTCGCCAAACCCCATGGCATCCAGACGCTCCCCGGCGATGCCCTCGCGGATGAGGAAGGCACGCACCTTGTCCGCGCGGCGCTGGGACAGCCGCAGGTTGTTCGCGTCATTGCCCTGGTTGTCCGTGTGTCCCTCCACGCGCAGCAGCTCGATCTGCGGGTTGGCCTTGAGCACCGAGGCCACCTGCTTCAGCAGGCTGAACGACTTGGGCAGGATGACGTCCCTGGCCGTGGCGAAATACACCTTGTCCAGGATGACGATGCGGTTGGACTCCAGGCGCACCTTGGACTTGCCCTGGTCCGGGCAGCCGTCCTCGTCCTTCACGCCGTTGATGATCTCCGGCTCGTTCGGGCACTGGTCCTTCGCGTCCGGCACGCCGTCCTGATCATTGTCCGGATCCGGGCAGCCATCCTCGTCCTGGAAGCCGTCCCTGTCCTCGGCCTGCAGGGGGCACTTGTCCTGCGAGTCCAACAGCCCATCCCCATCCGAGTCCTTGGCCGGAGCCTGATCCGGGCACCCGTCCTCGTCCTGGAACCGATTGATCGTCTCGGGCTCGTTCGGGCACTGGTCGGTCACGTCCGGACGTCCATCCTTGTCGTTGTCCCGATCCGGGCACCCATCCTGGTCCTCGAAGCCGTCCTTGTCCTCGGCCTTCGTGGGGCACTGGTCGGCCGTGTCCGGGATGCCATCGCCGTCCGTGTCGACGGGCGCGGCGGCGGGAGCGGCCTCGGGAGCGGCCTCGTCCGTGGGAGCGGTCTCGGGAGCGGCCTCGTCCGTGGGAGCGGCCTTGGGAGCGGCCGAGGCGCGCTCGCCGGGCTGGTGCCAGTCGATGCCCGCGAAGACGCGGAAGGCGGGCGTGCCGTAGCCCCGGGTGAGGCCCGGGCCGCCGCCCACGTGGGCCGACAGTCCGGGCGAGAAGCGGTACTGCAACGCCGCGAGCACCTCCAGCGGCAGCGCCCCGAAGCCCGTGTAGTTCAACCCGTACGAGCCCGCGAGGTTGGCTCGCAGCGCGAGCTTCTCGCTGAAGGGGATCTGCGCGCCCAGCGCGTACATCAGCTCGGTGCCGGTGCGCAGGTTGCGCAGCTGCTCCTCGCGCTGGATGTTGGCGCCCAGGTTGGCCACCAGCCGTGCGCCCTTGTCACGGCCCCACTCCACGACGAGCTGGGGCCGGGCGCTCACACCCGCGCCGCCGCGGAACGCCTCGCCTCTCGCGCTGGGCAGCAGCACGGGGACGACGAGACCCAGGCCGAAGTTCTCCGACGACACCAGGTTCAGCTTGGGCACCAGCCGCACGTCGCTGAGGCCCGCGCCCGACAGCCCTTGCGCGAAGGCGGGGGTGAAGCCGGCATCCGACTCCGAGGACTGGTAGGTGATGGGCAGCACCACGCCCAGCTCGAACCGGTTCCACAGGGACAGCGAGCCCATCACATCCAGGGTCGCCTGGTGGGCGACGAGCTCGTAGACGTAGCGGTCCGTGGCCGGGTTGTAGAAGCCCAGCGGGTTGCTCGCGTAGTTGACCGAGGCCCCGAGGTGCCAGCCCAGGTGGTTGTCCACCCGCGAGCCGTGCACGCCGAGGATGTCCGTGGCGCCGGGACCGGGCTTGTAGCGCTGCACGTCGATGGACTGCGACAGCGGGGAGGGGGAGACGACCTGGGCGTCCGCCGCCGGAGCGGACAGCACGCCGGCGAGCCCCAGCAGTCCTCCGAGCACGCCCGGACGGGCCGTGCGCCGCGAGCGCAGCCACGGCAGGCCGAGCAGGGCCATGGTCAGCCACGCGAGCGGAGTGCCACCCGAGGTGCTGCAGCCCCGGCCGCCGATCAGCAGGTCATCGTTGCCATCCAGCGGGTTGGTGTGGGCCTTCGCCTCCTCGCCGTCGGACATGCCGCCGCCGTCGGTGTCGGGGTTGCGCGGGTCGGTCTCGCCGTCGTCCACGGTGCCGTTGTGGTTCTTGTCCTCCTCGCCGTCGGAGAGCCCATCGCCGTCGGTGTCCGGGTTGTTCGGATCCGTGCCGTGGGCGTTTTCGACTTTGTCGGGGAGGCCGTCACCGTCGGAATCGTCATCCGCGGGGTTGAGCGGATCGGTCTCGCCCTCGTCCACCTGGCCGTTGTGGTTCTTGTCCTCGGCGCCGTCGGACACGCCACCGCCGTCGGTGTCGGCCTTGCGTGGGTCGGTCTCGCCCGGGTCCACGGAGCCGTTGTGGTTCTTGTCCTCGAGGCCATCGGGCAGGCCGTCCCCGTCGGTGTCCGGGTTGTTCGGATTCGTACCCGTGGCGACCTCGATGTTGTCGGTGATGCCGTCCTTGTCGGAGTCGCGCGTGGGGTCGTCATCCGCGGGGTTGAGTGGGTCGGTCTCGCCCGGGTCCACCTGGCCGTTCTGGTTCTTGTCCTCGGCGCCATCGATCACGCCGCCACCGTCGGTGTCGGGGTTGCGCGGGTCGGTCTCGCCCGGGTCCACGGTGCCATTGTGGTTCCTGTCCTCGAGGCCATCGGGCAGGCCATCCGCATCGGAGTCGGTCTTGCGCGGGTCGGTCTCGCCCGGGTTCACGGAGCCGTCGTGGTTCCTGTCCTCGAGGCCATCGGGGAGCCCATCCCCGTCGGAGTCGGGCTTGCGCGGGTCGGTCTCGCCCGGGTCCACGGAGCCGTTGTGGTTCCTGTCCTCGATGCCATCGAGGATGCCGTCCCCATCGGTGTCGGGGTTGTTGGGGTCGGTGTTCGTCGCCTTCTCGATGACGTCGATGATGCCGTCCCCGTCGGTGTCGCGCGTGACGTCATCCGAGGTGTCGCGCGGGTTGGTCTCGCCCGGGTCGACGGTGCCGTTGTGGTTCGCGTCCTCGATGCCATCGGGCACGCCACCGCTGTCGGAGTCGGGGTTGCGCGGGTCGGTCTCGCCCGGGTCGACGGTGCCGTTGTGGTTCGTGTCCTCGACGCCATCGAGGATGCCGTCGCCATCGGAGTCGGTGTTGAGCGGATCGGTCTCGTCCGGATCCACGGTGCCATTGCCGTTGGCGTCCTCGACGCCATCCATGATGCCGTCCCCGTCGGTATCGGGGTTGTTCGGGTCGGTCTCGCCCGGGTCGACGGTGCCGTTGTGGTTCTTGTCCTCGATGCTGTCGGGGAGGCCATCGCTGTCGCTATCGAGGCCAACCACCCAGGTCCACACGGCAGGGGTCAGGTCCACGGCGCCCGAGTAGGTGCGGGCACGGACGCGGAAGGTGTACCGGCCATCGGGCAGATTGCTGTACGCGTAGGTGCCCTTCCTCGAGTTCGCGTCCGAGCACTTGATGAACGGGGCGCCATTGAGGCTGCAGTCGAAGCTGTGGATGCTACTGCTCGACGGCGGGATGCCCGTGAACGTGAAGTTGGCCGTCCCCGTGGTGCCGGTGGGCGCCGGGCCCGTGTCAATCGTCGTATCGGGCGGTTTGGCGTCGATGGTGAAGGGGACGCTCGCGGCGTCGCTGCGGTTGCCCGCCGCGTCCTGCGACGTGGCGCTGACGATGTGAGGGCCATCCGCGAGCAGGGGCGAGACGAGCCACCACTTGCCCGTGCTGTCGGCGGTGGCGCGGCCAACCACCTGACCATCGACGCTCACGATGACCGTGGAGTTGGGCTCGGCGGTGCCTTCGAAGGTGGGGCGCTGAGTGGTGAGAACGGCATTGGCCGTGGGCGCGGTGATGGTAGGGGGCACTGGCTTCTGCGTGTCCACCGTGAATGTGACAGACGCCGACGGATCACTCGTTCCCTGATCGTTCGTGGCCACCGCCGTGACGGTGTGGCCGCCATCGCTCAGGGTCGTCGAGACGCAGGACCAGGTGCCCGAGGCCGTGGTCGTGGCGGTGCAGAGGGCGATGCCATTCTCGTAGACGGTGACCGTGGTGCCTGGCAGCGCGGTTCCGCTGTACGTGGGCTGCGCGGTCGACACGGCGGAGCCCTGGGCCGGCGTCTGGATGACGGGCCTCGGGACGATGGCGATCTCGATGTCCGTGGAGCCCTGCCCATCCGGGTTGCGAGAGGGCGTGTCCACGGGCTCGATGCCCAGCACGCCGCCGGCCGTGATGATGGCCTGGTTTTCCACCTTGCCATTGCTGGCGTCGGACCTGACCTTCATCTGGAAGGAGATGCTGGTCCTCTCGGGCACGTCCCCGGGGACGAGGACACCCCTGAGCTGGCCGCCCTTGTTGTGGGTGGCCCCCTTGCCCAGGTAGACGGTGATGGTTTGCGTGGTGGCGTCGTAGTGGCCCACGTCGTCGCCCTTGGCATCCGTCAGGGGGCCCGGCACCTGGGTGTTGTCGCTCGCCGCCACGGTCAGCAGCTTGAGCGAGCCCGGCACATAGTCGAGCTTGTTGGTGGGCAGCTTGTCGGTAATGACCGTGTCGCGCGAGATGTCATCCCCGGTGTTCTCGGTGGAGATCGTGTACTCGATGATGTCGCCGGAGCGCGCGGTGCCGTCCGTGCGGGAGAGGTTCTTGACGGACTTGATGGTGTTGACGAAGTCCGGGGCCTGGGTGGTGATGGAGGTGATGAAGCCCGCCAGCCAATAGCGATCGCCGGAGGTGTTGGCGCTGGCCGTGGCGTTCCTGTCACCCGCGGCCACGGTGACATCCACCACGTCCAGGTCCATGCCCGACATGCTGCCCGGGGTGCCGGTGAGCTGGGGCCGGTCGTTGCGGCTGCTGATGGGGTAGGAGTCGAAGACGCCGTCCGTGCCCGGGTCCGAGAGCGACAGCGGTGTGTCGGTGGAGATGGTGCCGCGCTTCGTGGTCCACGAGCGCGTGCTGTTGAAGAAGTTGTCCGGCGGATTGAGATCGTTGCCGAGGACCTTGCCGTTGAACGAGAAGGTGTCGCCGTGGTCGGGCAGGGGATCGTCACCCTCGAAGGCGACAACACCCAGCTTGGCGTCCGCGGCGTAGCTCGGCACGTGGAAGCCACTGAGGGTGAAGGTCGTGCCCGAGGTGCTCGCCACGACGCGCATGCTGTCGAAGAGCTTCAAGTGCCGCTTGGTCGAGCCCGGCACCTCGTAGAAGACCGCCATCCACCAGGCGTCGAAGACGTACTCGGCGCTGAGCGTGTCCAGGGGCAGGGCCTGCACGTCACTGACCTGGTAGCGGCCCGCGCCGTATTGCCGGACGATGTCCGTGATGTCCGCCGTGGACTGATACTGGTACTCCTCGTTCCCCCCCACCGTGTACTGGAAGGCGTAGTCGTCGGCGTCGATGGGCTTGTCGAATCCCGCCACGCCCGGCCGGGACAGCCGGGCGGTGAGGTCCGGTTGCTGCAGCTTGTCGCCAGCGTCCTTGGTGGAGCGGGTGGCCGCCCAGTACAGGCGTGCGTGGACGATGGTTGCTCCGGCGGGCAGCGAGAGCGACGCCTGGCTCCGGGCGAGCAGTGGATTGATGCCGGTGGTGCTGGCGGGGGCGGGCTGGGTCGTGGCACCCGTGCTGTCGACCGTCCAGTCGTTCAGGGTCCAGAAGAAGTCCGGAGAGGTGTCGCGTCTGGTGCAGGCGGGATCTCCCGGCAGGGAGTTGCCGGAGCCCATCGGCGGCATCCGGCCGATGAGGGGCCGGGGTGTTGTGAGCGGGCGGCAGTCCTGCGCGAGCGTGTTGCCGATGAGGGCGAAGTCGCCGCGCAGGTCCTGCGCGAAGCGCAGCTTCGGCGGATCGTTGTTCCTGGGCTGGGCCTGGGCGCTTCCAGCCACCAGGGCCAGCGCGACGGTGAGCAACAGCGCCGGGGCACTGCTGCCCCACGCGGCTTCGCGCGGAGACGTCGGGGAGGGCGAGGAGGGATTTCTCATGGAGGCAATGAGGTTGAAGCGGGGAGAAGGACGGCTCGCGGCGCTCATGCTGCAAGGCGAACGCCACCGGCCATTTCGCAGTTCAGCCTACGTCAGTCCCCTCTGGAGTCGCGAATCCGGGACCCCTTTCCACCTGCTTCTTCCAGGAGCCGCCCAGAACACCGTGCATTGTGGGGAATCCAGGCGGGATGTTCGCCGGGCCTGGGAGTGTGGCGGAACGCCCCTGTGGCGAATCGCCACGCCTCCAGGGGCCCCATCGGCTGGCCCCACCCGCGCGCGGAAGCGGGGCCGCCTGATATGAGACAGCGCTCATGAGCTACAGCTGGCTGTTGTGGATGGTGCTCGCGCGGGTGACGGGCAGCCCGGTGTTGTCGGCGTTGGGTGTGCTGGGGGTGCTGTGGGCGGTGGGGCGCTACAGCATGATCCTGCCCGGTCCCCTGCGGCTGCTGGGACGGTGGCGGCGCGCCGCGGCGCTGCGGCGGACGTTGCACGTCAATCCCCATGACCGGCGGGCGCGCTACGAGCTGGCGGAGCTGTGGGTGGGCTGGGGCCGGTACGCGGCGGCGGTGGAGGTGCTCAAGCCCAACCTGGAGGCGGGGGACGAGGACGTGTCCACGCTCTTCCTGCTGGGCGTGGCCTACCTGGGCGCGGGCGACACGGCCCGGGGCGAGCTGTTGCTGGACGAGGCCGAGAAGCTCGACCCCCACCACCAGATGGGGGCCATCGATCTGGAGCGCGGGCGCTTCCGCCTGGCGCGCGGTGACTTCCCGCGTGCCATCGAGGCCCTGCGGCGCGTGCGCGAGGCGCGTCCGGGCACGGTGGAGGGGCGGGTGCTGCTGGCGCGCGCCCTGGAGCGCGGGGGCCAGGATGGCGAGGGGGCCCTGGTGCGCGAGGAGGCCTGGAAGGAGTACGTGGCCGCGCCCGCCTTCCAGCGCCGCCGCGAGCGGCTGTGGGCGTGGCGGGCGCGCCCCAGCCGGCCCCTGGCCTACGGGGTGGCGCTGGTGGTGGGCCTCGTCCTCGTGGGAGCGCTGCTCGGCCGGATGGCGGATTCCGCCTCGAGCTGGGAAGCGGACGAGCAGGCCTGGGTGTCGGACGAGCCCGGCACCGAGGAGTAGGCGGGGCGGCTTTCGCGGGGAAAAACCGCTAGGCTCGGGGAACCATGTTTTCGACCCCCGCCCAGGTCCTGAGGCAGCGCGAGGGGGCGCTCGCCGAGACACCCTTCGCCCTGCTGTTGCACTCGCTGGCCGTGGAGGAGCGCACGTGCACGCTGGAGCTCAAGGTGCGCCAGCGCGAGAAGCGCATCACCTTCGAGGACGGCGCGCCCGTGGCGAGCTCCAGCAACCTGCTGCACGAGACGCTGGGCAAGTTCCTGGTGGACAAGGGCAAGCTGTCGGAGGCGGACTACCAGAAGACACTCGCCGAGAGCGTGAGCACCGAGGTGCCCTTCGGCGGACTGGTGGTGCAGAAGGGCCTCATCAGCCCGTTCGACCTGTACAAGCAGATGCAGGCGAACATGGCGATGACGCTCCTGGACTGCTTCCGCTGGACGGACGCGCGCTACCGGCTCATCGCCGACATCGAGCCGCCGGACACCAGCGTGCGGATGAACACCGCGCAGCTCATCCTCACGGGCATCGCCAACGTGATGCCCTTCGACGAGGTGGCCACGCACTTCACCTTCACGGATGAGCGCCGCTTCGCCCAGGTGCCGGGCATCGAGGGGCCCAAGCTGTCCGCCAAGGACGCGCGGCTGTTCCAGGCGCTGCGCTTCCGGCCCACCTTCCCCGAACTGATGGAGCGCTCGGGCATGGACACCGACGCCACGCTGCGCCGGCTCTACGCCTTCTGTGTGCTGGGGCTCGTGGACTTCGTGGAGGAGGTGGATGCGCGCCGGCCCGCCACGGCGGGGCCCGTCGCCGTGCCCGCCATGCCGCCTGGTCCCGCCCTCACGCCCTTGCCCGGCACCCTCGAGACGGTGGAGGTCCGGCCCCAGGGCATCCCCTTCTCCGACGAGGACGAGGCCGTGAAGAACGAGCTGCTCAGCGTCTTCCTGTCCCACCGCAGCCAGGATCCGTTCGACCTGCTGGGCGTGCCGGAGAACGTGCAGCCGGTGGCGCTGCGCAAGGCCTTCCTGGCGCTGGCGGACAAGTTCTCGCCCCTGCGCTTCCACTCGGCGGACCTCAAGGAGAAGGCCGAGGGGTTGCTCACCGCGTACGCGCGGGCGTACGGGGCGCTCTCCGAGGTGGAGCAGGCGACGCTGTGGCGCAAGCGCCGCCAGGCGGCACGCGAGAAGAAGGTGAACACGGGCCGGCCCTCCACGGCGGAGCAGTTCCGCATCCGCACGGACCTGCTGGACGCGAGCACCCAGTTCGACGAGGCGATGAAGCGGCTCAAGGCGGAGAACTTCGCGGGCGCGTTCGAGTACTTCGAGTACGCCTGCGACATCGATCCCAAGCCCCTGTACCGGGCCCACCGCGCGTGGGCGCGCTACCTGATGAAGCCCGAGTCCCACGGCAAGCTGGCGATGCAGGAGCTGCAGGACGTGCTCAAGCAGGAGCCCGGGTGCGAGGAGGGGTGGTTCTTCCTGGGTGAGGTGTCCCGGGGCGAGGGCCAGTGGGCGCAGGCCGAGGATGCCTACCGCAAGGCCTTCAAGATCAACCCGAAGAACCGCCAGTACGTGGACCTCGTCCAGGAGACGATGAAGCGCGTGAAGCGCTGAGCCCGCTTCAGTGCACTCCTTCAGTGCACTACGGTGACGGGGCGGCCGGCGTGCTGGATGACCCGGTCGCTCACCGAGCCGAGCAACCACTTGCCGCCCGCGTTGAGTCCACGGGCGCCCACGACGATGTGATCCGCCCCGAGCTTGTCGGCCATGGCGACGATGGTGTCGGCGGGGCGGCCAATCTCCACCACCTTCTCCACCTGGGTCGAGGGCAGGTCCGCGGCCACCTCGTCGAGCAGGCGCCGCACGGCGGCGAGCTGCTCGGGGTCGCGCGGGACGCCGGAGATGAGCTCCGCGTCCATGAAGCCCAAGGGCAGGACGCGGGGCGGCTCGAGCACGAAGAGCAAGGTGACGCGGGCACGGGTCTGCTGGGCGAGGTCATGCCCGAAGCGGGCCGCCTTGCGCGAGGTGTCCGAGCCGTCGATCGCGACGAGGATGTGCTGAATCACGTCCGCCCTCCTGCTGGATGAGGAGCCCGGGTCCAGTGGCTCCTCTTCTTCAGGGTGGGGCGGGACGCGCCAGGGGCAAGCCGGGCGGGGACGGGAAAGCGGGGGAGCGGGCCAGGGTCCGCCGCCCCGAGAGCGGAGCGGGGAGGCGCTCACGGCACCCCTGAAATACAAAAGGCCCAGCCTCACGAGGAGACCAGGCCTGATGCGGGTTCAGCGCCTCGACTCAGATCGGGCGGACGTTCTGCGCCTGCAGGCCCTTGGGGCCGCGGGCGACGTCGAACTCGACCCGCTGTCCCTCGGCCAGGGTGCGGAAGCCTTCGGTCTGAATCGCGGTGTGGTGGCAGAAGAGATCCTCGCCCCCGCCCTCCTGCGTGATGAAACCGAAGCCCTTCGCATCGTTGAACCACTTCACGGTACCAGTTGCCATTTCGTCGCGTCTTCTTTCTTGTCCGGCCGCATGAGTTGCACCGGATGCCTCACTCATTTCGAGTGTGACTTCCCACGTATCCCACATCCAGGGGTGAATAGCCAGAGCCCGCCGGTGGATTCGTCCGCCTACTCGCCCTCGTCCTGGGCGGGCAGGCGTCCGTCGCGCACGGCCTTGCGGAAGAGCTGGTAGTCGCGCTCGTTCTGGTCGGCGTAGGCGCGGGCGAAACGGCACAGGGCCCGGTCGAAGACGTCCCCCCGGCCGAGGTAGCCCCGCAGCACCGCGGCATCCCCTCCGCGCGCATGGGCCCGGGCCAGCGTCCGGCCGCACAGGGCCGCGTACTCGCGCAGCCCCCGGGGTGACAGCCGCTCCACGTCCGTGGAGCCCTTCATGTCGCGCAGCTGCCGCACGTAGAAGTCGCGGCCGCCCACCTGGCACCAGCCGAGGAAGATGTCACTGGCGGCCTGCATGAGCCGTTGCCCCTCCACCACGCGCTGCCCGGCGTTGGGGTAGGGGCTCGCGCCGGCGAAGGGCTCGAGCACCGAGGGGCCCGCCTCCTTCACCTGGAGGAAGAGAGGATCCCTCGCGTGCGCGCCGAGCAGCAGCGCGAGGTAGCAGCGCGTGCCCACGCTGCCCACGCCCACCACCTTGCGCGCCACGTCCACCACCTGGTAGCGGCGCACGAGCGTGCCGCGGTCCCCCTGGAGCGAGGACAGATAGCCCTCGCCCACCACCTGGAGCACCTCGGCGAGCATCTCCGCGTGCTCGCGCGGGGGGTGCACCACCAGGGGCGGGTCGTCGATGATGCAGCGGCGGCCCTCGCGCAGCTCGGTGAGCTTGGGCAGGGTGGCCAGTTGCGTGCGCCGACGCGCCTGGGCGAGTGTCTTCTCCGCGCTCGCCGGCTCCTCCCGGTAGAGCGTGCGGCGCAGCTCCTCGGCGTCCACGCGCGCGTACCACACGTCCAGGTAGGACCACTTGGACAGGGTGCGCATCCAGCGGCGGTAGCCGCGCACGCACGCCTCCACCGCCTCCTCGCACCGTGCCTCGGAGTCGCCGTTGGATCGGCCCGCCACCCAGACGCTCACCGCCAGGCGCTTGAGATCCCACTCCCATGGGGCGGGCAGCGTCTCGTCGAAGTCGTTCACGTCGAAGACGAGGTTGCGCTCGGGGGTGGCGAACATGCCGAAGTTGGCCAGGTGTGCGTCGCCGCAGGCCTGCACCTTGAGGCCCACGCTGGGGGTGCGCGCCAGATCGTTGGCCATGAGCATCGCCGAGCCGCGCAGGAAGGCGAAGGGATCCACCCCCATGCGCGCGTGGCGGATGGGCACCAGCGAGGGCAGCCTCCCCACGTTGGACGCCTCCAGCAGGGCGATGGGATCCGGCCGCGCCTTGTCCGCCTTCCAGAAGGCGTGGGCCTCGCGCGGCGTCTTCTCGCGCAGGGCGCGCCCCAGCCGCTTGCGCTCGGCGCGCACGGGGATGTGCTCGGGGACGAGCGCGGGCCCCGCCTCGGGCTCGGTCAGATCGTGCTCGACCTCCACCGGGGGCGAGGGCCGGAGGGCTCGAATGCGGCGCAAGGTACGGCGGGCCTGGATGCGAGCGGACATGCGCCCAACCTAAGCACTCGTCCCTCCGACTGGAGGCGCCCTTCACTGTTCAACCCGAGGCGGTACACGCTTCCCGGGCCCGGTGGCGGTGCTTACCGTGGGCAGCCATGAAGACCGCGTCCACGTCGGGAAGAGAACAGGGGCAGTCCAGGATCGGCGGAGATCGGGAGTTGATCCTCAAGCTGGAGGAGCGCTTCCGGCGCATCACGCACCTGCTCTACGACACGCGCATTCCGGAGCATGTGCTGGACGAGGAGCTGGTGCCCTACCTGGGGGAGGACATCCGCTTCATCGACCCCTGGCAGACGGGGGCGGGGCGGGAGACCTACCGGCGCGGCGCCGCGGGCTTCCACTGCATGTTCCGCTTCGACTTCGACATCCTCCAGCTCAACGTCCAACTGGAGCCGGGCAACGAGAAGGGGCGGGTGCTCGTCGACGGAACCATGAACCTGAGGCAGTTCGACTGGCTCTACGTCTATCCGCTGCGCACCTTCCTGGCCTACGACTTCTCCCTGGAGCGCCCCTTCACCGGCGGCGAGCCCCACCCCCTCATCCATCGGCACGAGGAGATGTGGAGTCTGGGCGACATGATCGAGGCCGTGCCCGGAGTGGGCTGGGTCTACAAGACCCTCTTCCGGCCTGGCTTCAGCTACGGCTTCCTGGCGGCCTCCGCGCTCTGCCGCCGCAAGCAGCAGCGGAGCGCGGTGTAGGCTCACGAGGCGGGGTGACTCAACTCAGATGCTGGGGGGCTCGACCGGGGGCGGGATCTGGACGCCAGGGGTCTGGCCGCCTTCCAGGTTGACCGGACCCTCGCCCGGGGCCGACTCGAACTTGTCCTGGAAGAACTCCTTGCCCGGCTGGCCCTTGCCCTCCTTGAGCTGCTTGACCGCATCCATCAGGGCCTGGAGCAGCTGCTCGATGCCCTGCTTGCCCTCGGCGCCCTCGGGTCCACCGGCGCCCTCGGGGCCACCAGCGCCCTCCTTGCCACCGGCACCCTCCTTGCCACCAGCGCCCTCCTTGCCACCCAGCGCGGCCTTCAGCTGCTCGATGAGCTGCTTGAGCTGCTGCGGATCGATGCCCAGCTTCTGCGCGAGCTGCTCGATGGCCTTCTGGTCACCCTGCAGCGCCTTGCCCAGCAGCTGCGCCTCGGGCGTCTGCTGCGTGTTGCCGGTCTCGGGGGTGGTGGGGGTGTAGATATTGCCGCGGGGACCAACGCCAGAAACGCCCATGGTATGCCTCGTGTGCTAGGGGGGAAGGGGACTTCTCGACCACCGTTCTCGGTGACGAGGGAGACCATAGCAGGGCGTGTGCCAATCCCCCAAAGCCCCCTCGAAATGCGTAACCCCTTGAAATGACGTGAGGGCCGAGGGCGCCCTGGTGACTGCCGTTCTGGAGGAGATGTCGGACTCCTGGTGACGTCTGTCATCCCCTGGTGACGTCTGTCACCACCCCGGCTGGGACTCGGGACACTAGGGCTTCAGGGCGGTGACGAAGCGCGCCTTGCCGCCCTCCACCTTGAGGATCACCGCCTGCTTCACCGCGTCACGGTTGGCGTCCAGGGTGATGTTGCCGCCCACGCCGGGGAAGTCGCGGGTGGCCGCGATCGCGTCGCGCAGGGCGGGGCCCGACAGATTCGGCGCGCGCTTCATCGCGTCGATGGCCAGCCGCGCGGCGTCATAGGCGAGCGCCCCCACGCTGTCGGGCACCTGGCCGTAGGCGGCCTTGTAGCGGGCGATGAACGCCTGGAGCTGCGGATCCGGGTTCTCCTCCGAGTAGTGGTTGGAGTAGTAGCTGCCCTCGATCGCCTCGCCCCCCAGCTCGAAGAGGCGGGCGGAGTCCCAGCCATCTCCGCCGAGCAGGGGCAGGGTCAGCCCCAGCTCCCGCGCCTGACGGGCGATGATGCCCATGTCGGTGTAGTACCCGGGCACGAAGAGCCCCTCGGGCCGGGTCTTCTTGAGCGTGGTGAGCTGGGCGCGGAAGTCCGTATCTCCCTTGGAGTAGCTCTCGGTGGCCACCACGCTGCCGCCCAGCTCGGTGAACTTCCGGCGGAACTCGTCCGACAGGCCCACCGAGTACGCGCTCTTGTTGTCCTGGAGCACCGCCACGCGATTGAGGTGCAGATGGTCATGGGCGAACCGGGCCATCACCTCGCCCTGGAACGGATCGATGAAGCAGACGCGGAAGATGTAGTCGCCCTTCTTCGTGACGGCGGGGTTGGTGGAGGTGGGGGTGATCATCGGCACCCCGGCCGCCTGCGCCTTGTCCGCCATGGCCATCGAGTTGGACGAGGCGGCCTCGCCGAGGATCACCACCACGTGGTCCTGGCTGATGAGGCGCGCGGCCGCCTGGGCCGCCTCCTCGGGCTTGCCCTGGCTGTCATAGACACGCAGCGCCAACGGGCGGCCCTTCACCCCGCCCGCGGCATTGGCGTCCTGGAGGGCCATGGAAATGCCCTGGCGCGCGGAGAGGCCGAAGGTGGCCTCGCTGCCGGTGAGGCTGCCCACCTGTCCCACGAGGATGGGCGTGGAGTCCGAGGGGGTTGGCTTCGAGGCCTCGGCGGGTGTGGCGGCGGGAGGCGCGGCGGGCGGTGCCTTCTTCTCACAGGCGGCCACGAGCACGGCGAGCGCGGTGAGCAGCAATGACGGGGTGCGGCGCATGGGACGAACACTCCAGGCAAAGGGGGGGCTGGGGCGGACTTCTAACCCGGGCGCTCCGGCGAAGACCTCGTGACACGGGGAGTGTGGTTGTGTCGTATATTGAAGGTGTCTGGCGGTGAAAGTGTGGCAACAGGCAACTCGTGGAGTCGTTGGGCGACAATTCAGGTGTCCGCCTGTCAATGTAGGCCCGCCTGGAAGGACCGCTCCGATGATGCTGCGCTCGACGACCGCTCCCCTTCGTTCCTCTCCTGTCTTCCCGGCCGCCGCGTCCGAGAGCCTCCGGCCCGCTCCGCCCGCGGTTTCGGCGCGTCCCCTCCACGCGACCCTCGACAGCTTCCAGCCCACGGCGCGCCGGGGTCTGCCTTCTCTTGGAACGGACACCACCGGCTCCACGCCCTCGCCCACGACGCCCTCGCCGTATGACGGGCTCAAGGACAAGGCGCTCATCCAGGCGCTGCATGACGCCTCGGCCCAGCACAAGGACCTTGGCTACAACCAGGCGCGGAAGATCATCTTCACCACGCTGGACAACCATGATGGCCAGGTGACGTGCGTGTACACGGGCCGCGAGGTGACCACGGACAAGATTCCCAGCGCCAACGACATGAACACCGAGCACACGTGGCCGCAGTCGAAGGGCGCCACGGGCCCGGCCAAGAGTGACCTGCACCACCTCTTCCCCACGGACAGCAAGGCCAACTCCATCCGGAGCAGCTACCCGTTCGGCGAGGTGAAGGAGGTGAAGTGGAGCCAGAACGGCGCGAAGTTCGGCAAGGACGCGAAGGGCAACACCGTCTTCGAGCCGCCCGACGCGCACAAGGGCAACGTGGCGCGAGCCCTCTTCTACTTCTCCACCGTCTACGGCAAGCCGATTCCCGCCGGAGACGAGGCGGTGCTCAAGCAGTGGAACCACCTGGACCGGGTGGACGCCGCGGAGCTGGCGCGCAACACCGCCATCGAGAGCTACCAGGGCAACCGCAATCCCTTCGTGGATGACGCCCTGCTGGCCGACCGCATCGCCGACTTCTAGGCCCGCGTGGGAGGGCTCGCCTCCCTGGCCGCCGCCGTGCTCGGCCGGCCTGTTCTTCCGGGCTCCTGCTCCCTACCTCAAGGGAGCATGATGCCACCGGTCCAGACCGACCTGATGCGGGAGAAGCACTCCACCGAGCACGGCGAGGGGCGGGGAAGACTGTCTCCCCAGCGCGAGGCCCTGCTCCAGGCGCGCATCAAGGATCTCTCGCTGCGCCTCGCCGGCACGCCGCTCGAGCGCCACATCGCCCAGCTCCACGCGGAGCTGGAGGCGAGGGGCATCTCCTTCAAACCCCAGTGCTACCTGTCCGACGAGTGGGGTTGCCCCTCGGGCGTGCCGGTCATCGGCCTGCCGTTCTACCTGGCCGACCCGAACCTGCTCTCCATCGAGGCGGACCTCGGGGGCGGGGCGGAGAGCGAGGCGGAGATCCTCATGTATCTGCGCCACGAGGCGGGCCACGCCTTCAACTACGCCTACCGGCTCTACGAGTCGGAGGAGTGGCTGCGCGTGTTCGGCGACTATTCGCGGCCCTACCGCGACGACTACAAACCCCAGCCGTTCTCGCGCCGCTACGTCACGCACATCTCCGGCTGGTACGCCCAGAAGCACCCGGACGAGGACTTCGCCGAGACCTTCGCCGTCTGGCTCACGCCCGGCAGTGATTGGGCGCGGCGCTACCAGGGGTGGGGCGCGCTGCGAAAGCTCCAGTACGTGGACGAGACCGTCAAGCGCCTGGGCCGCACCGAGCCGCTCGTGCGCTTGAACACGCCAGATTTCACCACCGAGGAGATGGAAGGCACGGTGCTCGACCACTACCGCCAGCGCGAGCTGGACGAGAAGGTGGACGTGGAGCTGCGCAATGCCTTCGACCAGTCGCTGGAGGACATCTTCGAGGGCCCGGGCGAGGCGCCGGTCCGGGCGGAGACGCTCGTGCGCGCCGAGCGCCAGCGCTTGATGGCCCTGGTGAGCCAGTACTCGGGGGTGGGCCGGGGCGTGGTGCGCGCGCTGGTGGACCACCTGCTCGAGCGCACCTCCGACATGAACCTCACGCTGCACCCGGACGACAGCCGGGAGGCCATCTGCCGCCTCGTGTCGCTCGTGACGGTGCTGTCCATGAACTACCTCTACACCGACCGCTTCTTCGAGGAATGACGCCATGAGCCCGCTCTCCCTGCGCATCGCGGTCCTGCACTACCAGCCCAAGGACGAGCCCGCCGACGTGGTCACGGAACAGGTATCCGCCGCGCTCCGGGACGCGGGACACACGCCCGTGCTCCTGCGCGTCGACGAGAGCATCACGGACCTGGTGAGCCAGGTGGCGCGCAGCGGCGCCGACCTCGTCTTCAACCTGTGCGAGACCTTCGCCGAAGACTACCGGCTGGAGGTGAACGTGGCGGCGGTGCTGGAGCTGGCGCGCATGCCCTTCACGGGCTCGGGGACGGCGGGGCTGCTGCTCGCGCAGGACAAGATCCTCACCAAGCAACTGCTGCAATTCCACGGCGTGCTCACGCCCCGCTTCGCCACCTTCGATGGCACGTCCTTCGAGGCCCATGGCGACCTGTCCTTTCCCCTCATCGTCAAGCCGGCCCGCTCGGACGCGAGCATGGGTCTGGGCGTGGAGCGGGACATGGAGGGCCTGGCGCGCCGGGTGCGCATGATTCGCGAGGAGTACGACGACGAGGCGCTCGCGGAGGAGTTCATCGAGGGCCGCGAGGTGTACGTGGGCGTGCTCGGCGACCACGCGCGGCCCCAGGTGCTGCCCGTGGTGGAGCTCGACTTCGGCACGAAGTGGAGCCGCAAGCGGATGAAGATCGCCGACCGGGAGGTGAAGTTCGGCCCCGAGGGCCCGGGCGAGCCCCATCTCGTGATGCCCCATGACTTGTCGGACGAGCTGCGCGGGCGCATCGAGCGCGCCGCGGTGAGTGCCTTCCGGGCGCTCAAGCTGCGCGACTACGCGCGCATCGACTTCCGCGTGTCCAGCACCACCAACGAGCCCTACCTGCTCGAGGTGAACCCCAATCCCTACCTGGAGGCGAAGTGCGAGGTGGCCATGGGGGCGCGGGAGCTCGGCCTGTCCTACCCCCAGCTCATCCAGCGCATCGTCGAGACGGCGGCGCGGCGCTACGGACTGGACCGGGACAAGCTCCAGTCCGCCCCGGCTCCGGCCGTCGAGCCCGCGCCCCTGGGCTGAAGAACCGGTAGCTCCCTCACTCCTCGTTGACGGGGCGGGGGAGGGGCCTTATAACGGAGTGAACGCTCACTCCATGGTCACTTCCCGCTCACATCGCCGCTCCGCGCAGGACGCCTCGTCGGCCCCCAAGGTGCCGGAGAAGGAGGAGGCCATCCTCGAGGCCATGCAGGCGCTGGTGGCCGAGCACGGGTTCCACGGGACCTCGACGGACATGATTGCCTCGCGAGCGGGCGTGGGCGCCGGCACCATCTACCGCTACTTCGCCACCAAGGACGAGCTCGTCCTGCGCGTCTATGACCGCATCAAGACGCTAGGGGCCTCGTTGGTCTTCCAGGGGGATGCGCCGGGCCAGCCCCTGCGCGAGCGGTTGCACCGCGCGTGGCGCAACACCGCGCGCTCGCAGCTCGCCAACCGCGACGCCTGCTTCTTCCTCGCGCAGTTCTACAACTCGCCCTACGTCAAACAGATACCTCCCGAGACGCTCGATCGCTTCGCCCGGCGCATGGAGGAACTGCTCGCGGAGGCCATTCGCGCCCAGGTGGTGCGCGACATGCCCCCGGCCGTGTTCAATGCCCTCTTCTTCGAGCCGCTCATGAGCCTGGTGCGCAGGCACCACCTCGGTCAGGTGGTGCTCGATGACACCCTCCTCGAGCGCGTCCTCGAGGGCTGCTGGAACGCCATCCGGCTGTAGCCGTCTCTTTTTTTGTCCTTCTTCGGAGTGAGCGCTCACTCCGGAGGCGTCGCGGTCCAACGTGGTCCAAGTCCAACCTGGAGGAAGTCCCATGTCGATGAACGCTGAAACCCACCCTGCCTCGCGCGGCCTGCTCGCCAACAAGATCGCCTTCATCACCGGCGCGGGACGGGGCATCGGAGCTGCCTCCGCGCACCTCTTCGCCCGCGAGGGGGCGTCCGTGATGCTGGCGTCCCGGACCGAGTCGGAGCTGCGCTCGGTGGTCGAGGAGATCCGCGCCGCGGGCGGCACCGCCGACTACGTGGTGGCCGACCTGAGCGACGCCGCCAGCATCCAGAAGGCCGTGCGGGCCGTGGTGGAGCGCTACGGCCGCCTCGACATCGCGTTCAACAACGCGGGCATCGCCACCCCGCCGGGGCCGCTGGTCGACGTGGACGAGCGCCACTTCGATCAGCTCACCGCCGTCAACTACAAGGGCGTCTGGCTGGCCATGCGTGAGGAGATCAAGGCGATCCGCGCCACCTCGCGCACCGGCGCCATCCTCAACAACAGCAGCGTCGGCAGCTTCGCGGGCAACCCCACCCTGGGAGCGTACGGCGCGGCCAAGCGGGCCATCAACAGCCTCACCGAGACCGCGGCCATCGAGTACGGGGCCGAGGGCATCCGGGTCAACGCCATCGCGCCCGGCACCACGATGACCGAGATGATCCAGCGCTGGGTCGACGCGGAGCCCAACATCC
Source organism: Cystobacter fuscus (assembly GCF_002305875.1). Taxonomy (NCBI): domain Bacteria; kingdom Pseudomonadati; phylum Myxococcota; class Myxococcia; order Myxococcales; family Archangiaceae; genus Cystobacter; species Cystobacter fuscus. The sequence goes on from NZ_CP022098.1 coordinate 1,831,033, forward strand.
TCCAGACGCTCAAGGTCCGCACGCCGCTGGGCCGCGCCGCCCAGCCCCACGAGATCGCCGAGGCGGCCGCGTGGCTGCTCAGTGATCGCGCCTCCTACGTCACCGGGGTGGTCATGCGCGTGGACGGCGGGATGCGCGCGTAGGCGCCGCCGGCTTCGCGGTGGCCGCGTGGAACAGGTCGACCAGCTCGCGCGAGGACTCCTCGAGGTCGACCTTGTCGCCATACGTGATGCGCTGCACCAGCACGCCGTCGATCGCGGACCGGACCGCCACGGCCATGTGGCGGGGAGAGAACCGCCGGAACTCTCCCTCGGCCTGGCCCTGGCGGAAGATGTTCTGCAGGAACTCGAGGCCCGGTTCGTAGGAGCGGGCGTCGAGGACGGGCTTGCCCTGCGGGGTGCGCAGGCCGTTCCAGATCTCCAGCAGTGCGATGGAGTGCGGGCCGTGGGTCCCGATGAACGCGATGCTGCCCTCGATGTAGATGCGCAGCTTGTCACTTGCCCGTGGCTGCTGTTCGACCCGCGGCAGCACCGCCTTCGCCGCCAGAGTGATCACCTCGGCGTAGACCTGCGCGATGAGCTCCTCCTTGCCCGCGAAGTGGTAGGAGATGACGCCCTTGCTGATGCCCGCGCGCTCCGCGATCAGGGCGAGCGAGGCCTGCGCATAGCCATGGGTGGAGATGATGTCGATCGCGCACTGGACGATCTGCGCGCGGCGAGCCTCCTCGAGGAATGAGCTCCGAGGGCCTTTCGAGCGGGTTCCCGATGTCACGGTTGGATGCTGTCACGGCCTCCCGGGTGCATCAAGCCACACGCCTGGTGGGAGCCCGTGCATTTGACCTGATTTGACCGGCTGGCTAAAAATCAGGCCAGTGGGTCAGTTCTTGGGCCGGGTGTTCAAATCTGGGAGACGCTGCATGTTGAAATCAGTCGTGGTCACCGTCGTGATGGCTTGCGTGGCACTCACGGGCTGCGAGAGCCCCACGGCCCCGGACGTCCCGGTGGAACCCGTCGACGGGTGGTTCACCGCCAGCGATGGGGTGAAGCTGCACTACCTGGAGTATGTGGGGCAGGGCACGCCCGTCGTGCTCCTGCACGGCTACATGGGGACGGCGAGCGGGGCGTGGGTGGCTCCGGGCTTCGCACCGGCCCTGGCGGAGCGTCACCGGGTCATCCTGCTCGACCAGCGGGGACATGGTGAGAGTGACAAGCCACATGAGCCCTCGGCATACGGAGAGCGCATGGCCACCGACGTCATCGAGCTCATGGACCATCTGGAGATCGGCCGGGCCCACATCGGCGGCTACTCCATGGGAGGCTCGATGACGCGCGTGCTGATGGCCAGGATTCCGGAGCGATTCATCACGGCCGTCATCGGAGGTGCGGGCGTGGAGGAGACCGACGAGGCGCTCAAGGCCGCCGCCGAGGCGCTCGATCCGAAGGGAACGGATCCCGATGAGGCGTGGATCCTGGAGGAGTTCGCCCGTGCGCAGGAGGGCCAGCCCAAGCCCGACATGGTCGCGGTCGAGGCCGTGGCCGCGGCCTGGACCACCTGGTGGCCCCAGCCGATCGACCTGACCCGGATCGACTTCCCCGTGTTGGCCGTGAACGGAGAGTTCGACAATCCCTACTCGAGGACCACGCGCATGACGCGCGAGCTGAAGCAGTTCGAGAACGTCATCCTTCCGCGACGCTCGCACCTCACGGCCATCGTCGACCCGCTGCACCTCCAGCGCCTCGTGACGTTCATCGATAGCCACGATTCGTAAGGGGAGCGGGCCTGGGGGGAGGTGATGGACGCCGAACGTTGCCCCCGGGGGCGATTGCCGGGCGTCCGTCCTTCCTCTTGACTGGGGGCGCTGGCGCGCATCCCCATGCCGGGGAGCGGCTGCGGGAGGTGGTCCCCGATGAGCCTTCATCTCGTGCTCGTACCCGGCTTCGGTGGGTTCGATGCCCTCGGTACCCTGCGCTACTACGAAGGTGTCACCCGTGTGCTGGAAGAGACACCGCTCGTCCTGCACTACTTTCCCAACCTGCCCACCGCCAGCGTGCGCACCCGCGCCGAGCAGATGCTCGCCTTCCTCGACGAGCGCTGGCGGCGCAAGGAGATCCGCTCGGGAGATGAAATCCACCTGGTGGGCCACTCCACCGGCGGGCTGGATCTGCGCCAGCTCCTGTGGCGCTACCGGGAGTTGGAGGAGTCCAAGGACCTGCGCCGCGCGGACTCCGCCCTGGAGGTGCTCAGCCACATCCGCTCCGTGCAGTTCCTCTCCACGCCCCAGCGTGGCACGAACCTGGTGCGCCGGATGAACCAGCCGCTGGTGCGCTCCCTGCTCATCCGCCCCCTCTTGCGCACCTTCTTCGAGAGCGCGCGGGCCCTGCGCGAGCGGGGTACCTCGGTGAGCGGCCGGCTCTTGCGCCGCGTCCTGCGGCGCGGCAAGCGCGTGGAGTCGGACAACTGGATCGACGCGTTGCTCGACACACTGGAGGGCTGCTACTCGCGCGAGGGGGCATACTCGAGCGCGCTGGCCCGCGCCTCGTACTTCGAGCTGCTGCGCTGGCTGCTGCACATGGCCAGTGACTCCTCGGCCCTGAGCGATCTGAGCCCCGTGCACCTCGGCGACGCTCCGCTCAGCCCCGCGCACGTGGACGATCCCGAGAGCGAGCGGCGCTTCCTCGTCGAGCACGGCATCCGTTACGCCTCCATCGTCACCGTGGCGCGGCCCAGGTCGGAGCACTGGTTCGACCTCTTCAACCAGCTCTACGCGCTCACGGCCGAGTCACCCGTCGCTCGGCTGGGTCCGCCACGGGCCGTGCAGAAGCTGTTGGACCCCCGGACCACGCAGATGCTCTCGTTGAGCGACAACGATGGGCTCGTCAACACCGTGTCCCAGGTCTGGCCGGACGCGGCGTCGTGCTACCTCGTCGACGCGGACCACGCGGACGTCATCGGGCACTACCAGGAGGAGAGCGCCGGGGACACGCACGGCGCCCTCAAGCGCTACGATCTGCTCAACTCCGCCTCGGGCTTCGACGCGGCGACCTTCCACGAGGTATGGACGCGGATCGCCTCGTTCGCCCAGGGGCGGTCCTACGCCGGATCGGGCCGCGCGTCGCGCCGTTCGTCCGCGGCACCGGGATAGCCTCCGCGCCGGTGTACACTGCGGCGCATGCCGGACCCTTCCCCGCACGGCTCCTCCTCACGCTCACGCGCGATGTTGGTGCCGTGCCTGTTGCTCCTCGTCATGTTGGGACTGGGCTCGCGCTCCGCGGTGGCCCGTCAGGTGTTGCCGGGCTTCGTCACCGAGTACGCGGGCGACACGCTGTGGGCCACCCTCGTCTACGTGGGGATTCTGCTGCTCTGGCCCCGGCTCTCCGTGGGGCGGGCCGCGGCGGGCGCGCTGGGCTTCTCCGTGGTGATTGAACTCAGCCAGCTCTTCCATCCCCCCTGGCTCGATGCGCTCCGCGCCAACCCCTTCGTCGCCCTGGTGCTGGGGCGCGGGTTCCTCGTGTCGGATCTCTTCTGCTACGCGGTGGGCGTGGCGCTCGGGGTGGGGATTGATATGGGGTTGTTGTCTCGGAGTTCCCGGGCGCGGCCGTGATGCCGCTGGAAGCGGGGAGCTCGCTTCCAGGCGGAACCGTGTCCTATTCGCAGTAATCGATGACGGCCTGTGCGTAGTTGCTCGTCCTGCCCCACGAGCCGTAGATGTCGCGGTTACGTGCCCCGGTCGTCTACCGCGTGCAGCCCGTGAATGATCAGGTCGACAGTACCGTGATACCCCCGGAGCCTGCTCCAGTTCAACATCCTCTCAGAAAGGGCTTGGCTTCTATTTGAGCGATGATCGACTGCAATCACAGAGAATACGCACATTCGGCGTCACCTCCGTGAACTGGCCACAAGCAGCAAAGTTCGACCCCTCGATTGTTGAGACAATCCGGCCGAGCACGAACACCTCGCTCGCGACACGCATCGAGCATCCCTTCTCACTCACCTGTGAGACTTGAATTCCGTGGTGAGTTCTGCCTTCGAATATTGGAACCAAGAATCGACCCAAAAGAACACCAACAATCAAAACGAGCGGGAGCATGAGGCGCCTCATCAAAAAGCTCCCTTACACGCGGCCTCGATATCAACCGCTGCGCATCCGGCGGTCGGGGGATCGAGCATGCCGGGCAGTGTGTTGCGGTCGCGCAACCCCTTACCATTGTTGACGATTGCACACGCGTGCGAAGCCTCATGGATCAAGGTCGACGCCAGTGCGGGAATATACGCCGAATCATTGCACATCCTCTCATTCATGCTGTAGCTCCGCTCGCCCGTGACAAAGTGGATCGACTCACGCGCCCTTTTCCCGTCGTAGCCTGACGGATCGTTTGTTCGTGTCGGTTTTAGTTCTCCCAAATCTTGGAAGAGCGCTTCAGGACCCGTTCCGGTCGCGAGGATCGCGCAAATGTCGCATCCTCCATTGCACTTAGCGAGTGCCTCCTGACACTTACAGTTTTTGTCACCGCTGGTGCCAGCACATCCCGCCCATTTTTGAGCAAGCCACTCAGCGGCCTTCCAATTGGAACACTTGGTTGGGTCATCAACCGTGTAGTTGCCTGTTGGATCGGTCCAGTTGATCGGGTTTGATTTGGCGTAGCCATACGTCGGCGACCTAACCATTAATGAGTCCACCACCGCCATCGGTTCTGGCTGCAGGTACCGACCGATGCTTGGGTCGTAGTAGCGGTTCCAGTTCTCGAAGAGGTCCGTCTCGACGTCGTGGTACTGGCCGGGGAAGCGCAGCGGCGTCCAGAAGGGTTGGGCTCCCGTCTGGTAACGCTGGTACTCATAGCCATCCAACACCACGCCCTGGGACGTCATGTTCTCCGGCCCACCGGGCCAAACCAACCTCACGCTCGCACGCCCCGTGGAAGGGGTCACCCAGCCCGACCAGGTCCGCCCTCGGCCCGCTCCCGACACGGACGCCAACACCGTTCCCAGGTCCGCATCCACCACCTCCACCTGTCCCGCCGTCAGGTCCACCTGGTGGAACATCGCTCGCATCCTCACGGATGTTGCATGGTTCGCCAGCGGCGAGGACCCCGTGGGCTGTTCCCATCGCCATGGTGCCCGAGGACACGCGCAGGCCGCGCAACCGCCCCGTCAAATCCGAGTTCGTCGCGGAGGGGAAGCTGGTGGAGCAACCCGCGGGCGGCACCGAGCCGTCATCCCCCAGGCCGTACTCCACCGTCATGGAGCCACTCGCTCCGGGCTGGTTCAACGTGTAGCCCCGCAGCCCGCCGTACGGCTCCCAGGAGACGTTGCTCAGCAGCCGCCGCGTCGTCCACGCCGTCCCGTCGTACAGCGTCACGTCCACCGCGCTCACCCGGTTGGTGTTGCCTCCCGTCCCGTACACATACGTCACCGTCCGCCCGTTTGGGTACGTCACCGACTGGAGGTTGCCGTTGGGCGTGTAGATGTAGCGGGTGTGCGGGTTCGCGTTGGCCTCGGCACCACACGTGGTAGCCCCCGCTCTCACGCGAATCTCCCCCAGCACGTTGCCCCACAAGTCATACGAGAACCAGGTGGTGCCGAAAGAGTCCTCGCGGTAGCGAAGCCGGCCCTTGCTGTATTCCACCGCCGGGCAACTCGAAGGAGGCATTACCTGGTCATCGTAGCCCAGACGATAGAGCAGCTCGCTCTCCGCGGCATGCACCCGCTGGACGGAGACCAGGCGCGAGAGCATGTCGTAGGTGGAGAATACATACTCGCCGGCCTGACGCATGGCCGCCGTCTCCTTCACCACCTGGTTGCCCTGGGGGTTATAGGCATAGCGCACCGGGCCATCGGCGTGCGGCAGGGACACCTCCACCACCTGGCCAAAATCGTCATACGTGTACACGGACGCGGGGTGAACGCAGGTGGCGAACGTGTCCGTGGACTGACAGCCCACCTTCACTCCGGACACGTTGCCCTGCACGTCATAGGTGAAGAGCGTGCGCTGGGAGACGCCGTCCTCCGGATACTCGTCCACCTGCACCAGTCGGTTGGCCCGGTCATAGGCCAGCGAGGAGCACAGCTGCGACAGCGGCGTGCCGTTCTCCGGTGCTCCCATTCCCGTCTTCACCCCACCACACCACGCGGGCGGGCTGTTGAAGGCGTGCCCCACTCCCGTCAGGTTGTCCGCGCCATCGAAGGACTTCGCCGCCGTGAAGCTCCCCGCGCCTTCTCCCCACTGGCTCCACGTCGGCCGCTTGTGCGCGTCCGCCGCGTATTTCATCACCCGCCTCGTCTGCGTCCCGGTCCCCGTCTGGCTCAGGAATCGCTCCTCTTTCAGCGTTCCATCGGGCCAGTAGGCGTAGACGGTCTTCTCCGTCCAGCCCGTCCCCTCCGCCCCACGGGCTCGCGCCACCCACTGGAGTTTGTCCGACATCGCACCACTGGTGCAGCGCCCGTCCAGCGAGGAACCCGTGCGGTAGCAGAAGACATCGAAGTCTCCCTCGGGATGGCTGATGTAGCTCAAGTACTTGTCGCTCTGATAGCCGTAGATGGTGATTTTCGACGGAGACCCATTGTAGTCACCTTCTTCCGTCCTCACGAGCCGGTCTTCATTGTAATGGCTCTCGATGGTCCACCCACTGTTGCCGTCGATGATGGTCTCGATGCGGCTTGAATCGGAATTGAAATCGTAAAGGTGCCCCGTCACCGAGCCGAGCGAATTCGGACTCACCGGGCCTCCGGCGGGGTAGACGATCTCCTGGGACAACCGGTTGGCATGCGCGCCAGTGGCGTCCGGCTCGAAATACACGTAGCGCGTCACAGGATAGGGCGCCGTCGTGGGACAATCCGTGGCGGACTCGCTGGCCACCCAGCATGGACCATGAATCTCCCTCACCCGGCCCAATGGATCCTCCTGGTCTCCATTGAAGGTGGTGAGCAAGAAGGTGCCCACGAAACGGCGTTCGGTCGTCCAGGTGCCGTTGCCGCCGCGGACCCGCGTCCAACCGGAGCGAATGAGGGCCTTCGTGCGGTCCGTTCCGGGGGCATAGACGTGAAGCATGCGCTTGCGCTCCGCGATCCCCCCCAGGACACTGGCCTCCTCCTCCACCTGCGGCAGTTGCTGACCGTTGGAGTAGGTATAGGTGTACCGTGTTTCCTCCAGGGCCCCCGTCCCGAGCATGTCCGAGGCACCCCGCTTGACACTGGCGAGTTCCAGTCGTGGAGAGGCTTCGGGGGACAAGGAGTAGCCAAACACCTGCCAGTTGTCCCGCTTGTCCTTGCGCGCGATTTCCTTGCCGGGGTTTCCGGGCGACGAGCAGGTCCACTCCGAGCGGACCGAGCCCGGGCTGCAGGCACCACTCACCGAGCACGCATCCTGGGTCTGGTACATGCGCGGCGCATGCTCCTGGCCATGGTTGGAGAGCGTCGCATAGGTGCTCGACAGGCCGGCGGCCCCCTCATCGCCGTCACCCCGTCCGGCGTAGGAATCCACCGCCTGGCGCACCTGGGGCGTCCGGCCGCAGCAGTTGGAACCCGGTTGGCATGCTCCCGCCGTGGGCTCCCAGGAAAGCGAGGCGTCATGGCCTCCTCCTGTCGCCGAGTCCACACGCCCGTCCGGCCCGTACGTATGCCGCACCAGCAGCACTCCCGCCTCCGAGCGCTGAAACGCTCCCGCCGCGTAGAGATAGCGCTCCAGGCGCGCACGCTTTTCCGCCTGTGCGATACGCCCCGGTCGCTCGATCCCTCCGTGCGTGGTGTAGGCGTACACCACCGAATCCTTCGGTTTGCCCTGGTATGCCAGAGTGCGCACCCGGTCGATGACACAGTCCACGCCCCCCGTGGAACGCGCAAGCGTACGGTAGTCGAAGCGTAGACTCGCTCCGGCGGGGCTCTGCACACTGGAGAGATAGGGGACGCCCGGACTGCTTCCCGGCGCGCCCTGCGCGCAATCGTCCAGCTCGGGCTGGGCATAGCTCAGCTGCGCCAAGTCGATTCCCGCACCGGAGACCACTCGGGACAATAAATAGCGGCGCCTCCCCTCTCGCGGTGCCAGGAAGAGGGATTCGTAGACCAGCAGCGTTCCATTCGACTGGCGCAGCTCATAACCCATGGGCGTCCGCCTCAAGCGCTCTGGACGGGACTGGTTTCCTTCCGCGGGCACGGCCTCACAAGTCGAGCCCGGGCACGGGAGGAAACGCAACAAGCCTCCATCCGGCGTACGGACACTCCAGTGGTACTGGTGTTCCACCACGACACTCAGCCAGTTGTGCCACCATTCCACGGACTCGGGATTGTTGGGGCTCCCGCCAAAGGGCTTGGGCACCCCCACCAGGGGAGCGTCGTATATCCATTCATCGGCCCGAGAGCTGAATGTCCGCTCGAAGGTCAAGGTGGTGAGGCCATCCTCTACACGAAGATCCTCCGCCTGCTCGAAGCTGGAACCCGAGGCGAGATTGACGGGATCGTATCCGTAGAGGCATCGATTGCTTCCCACGGGCCCTCCCCCATCGAGTTCTCCGGGCACGCAGCCTCGTCCACCGCACCATCGCAGTCGTTGTCCTGGCCATCCGCGCAGATTTCCGCGCCACAGGACAAGCCACCGTCACCGCCCGCGTCCGGACTCGTCGCGGCCCCACCGTCCTGCAGGCAGACCGTCCCACCGAATCCGTCTTCATCCGTCTCCCCATCGAGATCATTGTCCTTGCCATCACACACCTCGGACTCCGACACCGGGTACATGCACATCACGACGGGGTCGAAGAATTCATTTCCACTCGCGGTCTCCGTCAGTTGAGCATCCGGATTGACCACACACTGCCCCTGACCAAAAGCACCAGGCTTCACGCAATCCAAGTCGCTGTTGCATTCCCACTGAGGCCCCTTCGCACAGGCATTGAGGCCCAGGTTCCCAAGGAACAGATAGTCTCTTCGAGCCTCGGGAGGCACGTTGCCCGCACCATCGGTGGCATAACGAGTACACCGCGGACTCCCCACGGTTCCGCCGGGGCAACTGCAGTCCCAGGTGATGATGGAAGCACCGACTCCATCGGGATTGGAGCGCAGTTCGTGATAGCCAAAATCATGGGCATGAGCGGAAGTCATGGCCAACAGACAAAATAGCATGACCAGACAAGCAGCAGACGACCAGGATGCACCAGATGACACGATGGGTCTGGTAAAACAAGGAGAATTCTTGTTCGTCATGAATAAACACTCAGGCAATAGAAGATTAATCCGTCTCGAGAACGCACCCATCCCTGATCGACGAATGGCTCGGATAAGGAAGGCTCACGGATCCGAGGTGGCATCAACCTTCGTAGCGGGCGGAACGCACAATCGCCTCTTGTATGCCGGGAATAATTCAGAGCAGCGCCAGTTCGCGGGGCAGTCCTTTTGCTCTTGGCAGGACTGACTGCACACATATCCCTCGTGGCGGTCCGGCTTCACATGAATGCAGATGCCAGACAGGCATGCGCTGGCTCCGTTCTCCCCGCAGTCTTCCCCAAGTTGCTTCGTCGCCCTCTCGGCACGCAGCGGACGTGGTTCCGTCAGCGGCTGCGGTTCCACCTCGACCCGAGACTCGTTCTCTGTTTTTCCGCAGCCTGCCCAGACTCCAGTGACGAGCCCCATTACGACAACAATCCACTTCATGCATGATTCTTTCTTTCCAGGAAAACAGGCTTGTTTCCATTGAGTGACCAGCGATTTTCGACGTCTCTGGCCACTGCTCTCTACCCCACCCTCCACGCAAGCGCTGTGAACTGGGTCACATCCTGAGCGAGAAATCTCGATTGAATCCAGGGCGGGTAACTTTTTTTTGCGCTGGAAATAATGTTGCCAACTTCATTGAATTCGCCACGGCTCCAAAACATAGTTCCAGTCACCATGGAAATCATCGTGTCGTAGCGCCAACTCCTTCATTTCCGCCTTCTTGAACTCGACCCCCGTAGGATATTGCCGTTTGTCCAAGCGAGCCTTGACGCGCAGCCCCTTGGTTGTTCTCGTGCTTCCAATGCGATTGACCACGGTCTCAAAGCTGGTCAGCGGCTTGCCCCTCCAGTTCTGGGTGATGTGACAGAAGAGCTGATGCTCTATCTTGTTCCACTTGCTCGTTCCTGGCGGAAAGTGGCACACATGGATGTGCAACCCCGTCTCGTCAGCGAACCTCTGCAGTTCGATCTTCCAGGCACGTGTGCGATAGTCGTTGCTGCCTCCTGCATCGGCTGTAATGAGCAACTCCGTCGCTGTGGGATAGGCTGGTCGGAGCCCATCGTTTTCCACCACTGACCAACCGATGCGACGGCAAAGGTCGGTGTGTCATGATCGCGCCCGACACTGACCCATGCCTTGTTTCGGCTCATGTCGAAGACGCCGTAGGGGATCGCCTTGCCCAACGCCTCTTGGGTGTTGATGGTCACCAGGAAGCGCAGGCTCCTGGTCATGGGTCGCCGGGGTTCAATACTACTCTCAGCCGGACAACTGACGATGGCCACGCCCATGAGCAGCTTGCTCGAAGAGGTCTCCCGCGAGCATTTCCCGTATCCCCCCGCCACGCCCGAGGAGCTCGAGGACTTCGAGCGGCGGGTGGGCTGGCGGCTGGACCCGGACCTGCGGGCCTTCTACCTGCACTGCAATGGGGCGGAGCTGATCGAGCGGTTGCCCGATTCGCCGTATCAGATCCTGCCTCTGGCGGAGATCACCCGGGCGCGGGTGGCCATCTTCGGAGAGCGAGGCGATGATGACGAGCACGGTCCCGCCTCGCTGTACACCCTGTGTGATGTCCAGGACGGGGACTACGTCCTGGTGGATGTGAGCCGGCAGGAGAACGGCCGCTACCCCCTCATGGACGGCTACCATGAGGCGTGGCCGAACGCGGAGTACTGCGGGCCCGTGGCCAGCTCCTTCGCGGAGTTCCTGGAGGCGGTGATGCGCTCCCGACGCCCCGTGTACTGGCTGGGCGGGAAGTAGGTTCGCGGGTCGGCCACTCGCCTCTTCCCCCCAAGCGGGCGCTTCCTCCCTCGTCCGGGCACGATTTTTAATGCGGACCAGATTGGTCCTGTTTAAAAGCCCCTGACGCGGTGGTGTCCCCCGGGTAGTCCGGGCGCCCCCCTGGTGGGAGAGATTCCGAATGCTCCGGATGAGCAAGATGACCGACTACGGCATCGTGCTGCTGACCGAGCTGGCGCGCGCCTCGGGCGAGACGCGTACGGCGAAGGAACTGGCGGCATGTACCCACGTGCCCCTGCCCTCGGTGAGCAAGGTGCTCAAGGGCCTTCAGGGCTCGGGACTCCTCGTGTCCCACCGGGGCGCGAGCGGTGGCTACGGCCTGTCCCGCCCCGCCCAGGGCATCCTCCTCACGGAGATCATCGCCGCGCTCGAGGGCCCGGTTGCCTTCACCGAGTGCGGCGCCCATGGCACCCCGCACGCCAGCGGTCCGTGCGAGCTGGAGACCGTCTGCCGGGTCCGTGGCCACTGGCGCATCATCAACCGCGCCCTCCAGGACGCGCTCGGGCGGCTGACCCTGGCCGACCTCTGCGCCCCCGTCTCGCGCCTGTCCCCCCTGGCCGAGCATCCCCCTTCGACTCCCGCCCCGATTCCCACCCCGGTCACCCTGCGAGGAACCCCAGCATGAGCACCCAGACCCTGCAGGAACTCACGAAGCGCCCCTACGAGGCCGGCTTCGTCACCGCCATCGAGTCCGAGACCATCCCCCCCGGGCTCAACGAAGACATCATCCGCATCATCTCCGCCAAGAAGAACGAGCCGGAGTTCATGCTCGAGTGGCGGCTGCGCGCCTACCGCCACTGGCTCACCCTCAAGGAGCCCCGCTGGCAGAAGGTGGAGTACGCGCCCATCGACTACCAGGGCATCATCTACTACTCGGCTCCCAAGCAGAAGCCGAAGCTCGACAGCCTGGACCAGGTGGACCCCGAGCTGCTCAAGACCTACGCCAAGCTCGGCATCCCGCTCGAGGAGCAGAAGCGCCTGCAGAACGTGGCGGTGGACGCCGTGTTCGACTCCGTCTCCGTGGCCACCACCTTCAAGGACAAGCTGGCCAAGGCGGGCGTCATCTTCTGCTCCTTCTCCGAGGCCGTGCGCGAGCACCCGGAGCTGGTGAAGAAGTACCTGGGCACCGTGGTGCCGCACTCGGACAACTACTTCGCGGCCCTCAACTCGGCCGTCTTCAGCGACGGCTCGTTCGTCTACATCCCCAAGGGCGTGCGCTGCCCCATGGAGTTATCCACCTACTTCCGCATCAACGCGGAGAACACCGGCCAGTTCGAGCGCACCCTCATCGTCGCCGACGAGGGCTCCACCGTGAGCTACCTCGAGGGCTGCACCGCGCCCCAGCGCGACTCCAACCAGCTCCACGCCGCCGTGGTGGAGCTCGTGGCGCTGGACGGGGCCACCATCAAGTACTCCACGGTGCAGAACTGGTACCCCGGGGACGAGCAGGGCCGCGGCGGCATCTACAACTTCGTCACCAAGCGCGGCATCGCGCACCACCGCGCGAAGATCTCCTGGACGCAGGTGGAGACCGGCTCGGCCATCACCTGGAAGTACCCGAGCGTCATCCTCAAGGGGGATGACTCGGTGGGCGAGTTCTACTCGGTGGCGCTCGCCAACCACCGCCAGCAGGCCGACACGGGCACGAAGATGATCCACCTGGGCCGCAACACGAAGAGCACCATCGTGTCCAAGGGCATCTCCGCGGGCCACGGGCAGAACACCTACCGGGGCCTCGTCAAGGTGCTCAAGAGCGCCGAGGGCGCGCGCAACTACACCCAGTGCGACTCGCTCCTGCTCGGCAGCAAGTGCGGCGCCCACACGCTGCCGTACATCGAGGTGAAGAACGCCTCGGCGCAGGTGGAGCACGAGGCGTCCACGTCGAAGATCGGCGAGGACCAGCTCTTCTACTGCCAGCAGCGGGGCATCTCGAAGGAAGACGCCGTATCGATGATCGTCAATGGCTTCTGCCGGCAGGTCTTCAAGGAGCTGCCCATGGAGTTCGCCGTGGAAGCGCAGAAGCTGCTCAGTGTGAGCCTGGAAGGAAGCGTGGGATGAAGCCGCTGCTCAGCATCAAGGACCTGCACGTGCGCGTGGCGGGTCGCGAGGTCCTCAAGGGTATCAACCTGGAGCTCATGCCCGGGGAGGTCCACGCCATCATGGGCCCCAACGGCTCGGGCAAGAGCACGCTGTCGCAGGTGCTCTCCGGCCGCGAGGCGTACGAAGTGACGAAGGGCGAGGTGCTCTTCGACGGGAAGGATCTGCTCGGGATGCCGCCCGAGGCGCGCGCCCACGCGGGCGTGTTCATGGCCTTCCAGTACCCGGTGGAGATTCCGGGCGTGGGCAACCTGCACTTCCTGCGCACGGCGCTCAACGCCCGGCGGCGCGCCGAGGGCAAGGAGGAGCTGGACGCCATGGACTTCCTCAAGCTCGCGCGCGAGAAGTCCAAGCTCGTGGAGCTGGATCAGGCGTTCATGCAGCGCTCGGTGAACGAGGGCTTCTCCGGCGGCGAGAAGAAGCGCAACGAGATCTTCCAGATGGCGGTGCTGGAGCCGAAGCTGGCGGTGCTCGACGAGACGGACTCGGGCCTGGACATCGACGCGCTGCGGATCGTCTCCGGGGGCATCAACGCGCTGCGCACGCCCGAGCGCAGCATGCTCGTCATCACCCACTACCAGCGGCTGCTCGAGTACGTGGTGCCGGACCGGGTGTCGGTGCTGGCCGGTGGGCTCATCGTGCGCACGGGTGGGCGCGAGCTGGCGCTGGAGCTGGAGAAGAAGGGCTACGCGTGGCTCAACGAAGGCAAGGCCCCGGTGGGCAAGGAGGCCCGGCCGTGACGGACGAGGGGCTGCGCTACTACCTCGATCTGGCCGAGCGCTTCCAGGCGGAGCGCGCCGCGGGGGCTCCCGCGTGGCTGCGCGCGCTGCGGCAGGACGGCATCGAGCAGCTCGCGCGCCAGGGGTTTCCCACCACGCGCAACGAGGACTGGAAGTACACGAACGTGTCCTCCGTGAGCTGCCAGTCCTTCTGCCCCGTGCACACCGTGCACGAGGCGAGCATGGAGGCGGCGGTGGAGCTGCAACGCCTGCCGGGCCCCGGCGCGCGGCTGGTGTTCGTGGACGGCCGCTTCGTGCGCGAGCTGTCCCGGCTGGACGGCCTGCCCGAGGGGCTCCAGGTGCGCAGCCTGCGCGAGGCGCTCGAGGAGGGCGCGCCGCTGGAGGAGCTCGTGGGTCAGCGGGCCCGCGCGGAGTCGAGTGCCTTCACCGCGCTCAACGTGGCGCTGCTGGAGGAGGGCGCGTGGGTGGACGTGGCGCCCGGCACGGTGTGCGCGGATCCCGTGCAGCTGCTCTTCCTCGCGCGCGGCGTGGCCACGCTGTCGCTGGCCAGCCCCCGGGTGGTGGTGCGCGCCGGGGCGAACAGTGAGCTCACGCTCGTGGAGAGCTACGTGGGCGTGTCGCCCGGCGTGTCCTTCACCAACGCGGTGACGGAGGTGGTGCTCGGGGATGGCGCGCGGGTGACGCACCTCAAGCTCCAGGCCGAGTCCGAGGTGGCCTTCCACATCGGCTCGCTGCACGTGGAGCAGGGCCGGGACAGCCGCTTCGCCTCGCATGTGCTCTCGCTGGGTGGCGCGCTCGCGCGCAACGAGGTGCATGCGCTCTTCAAGGACCGGGGCGGTGAGGCCACGCTCAACGGGTTGTACGTGGGCCATGGCACCCAGCACCTGGATCAGTGGACGAACCTGGACCATGCGCAGCCGGACTGCACCAGCCGCGAGCTGTACAAGGGCGTGCTGGACGACAACGCCCGGGGCACCTTCCACGGCAAGGTGATGGTGCGCCCGGATGCGCAGCACACCGACGCGCGGCAGAACAATCGCAACCTCCTCCTGTCGGAGACGGCGTCGGCGGAAGCGAGGCCCCAGTTGGAGATCCTCGCGGATGACGTGAAGTGCGCGCACGGTGCGACGGTGGGCCGGCTGGACGAGCAGGCGCTGTTCTATCTGCGCTCGCGAGGTATTCCCCGGGGCGAGGCGGAGCGGCTCCTGACGCTCGCCTTCGCCACGGAGGTGGTGAGCGCCATTCCCCTGGCGTCGCTGCGCACCCAGGTGGAGGAGCTGCTCACGCAAAAGCTTCCCGGAGTGAAGGAGGGTCGGGCATGAGTGGAGCAACCCTGGACATGGCGCGCATCCGCGCCGACTTCCCCATCCTCCACCAGGAGGTCCGGGGAAGGCCGTTGGTGTACCTCGACAGCGCGGCCACCACGCAGAAGCCCCGGGCCGTCATCGACGCCCTGGTGCACTACTACACGCACGACAACGCCAACGTGCACCGCGGCGTGCATGCGCTCTCCGAGCGTTCCACCCAGGCCTACGAGGGCGCGCGCGAGCGGGTGCGCCGCTTCATCAACGCGCGCGAGACGAAGGAGATCATCTTCGTGCGCGGCTGCACCGAGGCCATCAACCTGGTGGCGCAGACGTATGGCCGCTCCAGGGTGGGCCCGGGCGACGAGGTGCTCATCACCGCCATGGAGCACCACTCGGACATCGTGCCCTGGCAGATGCTCTGCCAGCACGTGGGCGCCACGCTCAAGATGGTGCCGGTGGACGAGCACGGGGAGCTGCGGCTGGACCTGCTCGACACGCTGCTCACCGAGCGCACGCGCCTGCTCGCGGTGACGCACGTGTCCAACGCGCTCGGCACGGTGAATCCCATCAAGGAGATCACCCGGCGGGCGCACGCGCGGGGCGTGCCCGTGCTCGTGGACGGCGCCCAGGCGATGCAGCACTTCCGCGTGGACGTGCAGGACCTGGACTGCGACTTCTACACGCTGTCCGGACACAAGATGTTCGGCCCCACGGGCATCGGCGTGCTGTACGGCAAGGCTCAAGTGCTCGAGACGCTCCCGCCCTGGCAGGGCGGTGGCGACATGATCCTCACCGTCACGTTGGACAAGACCGTCTACAACCGGCTGCCCTACCGCCTGGAGGCGGGGACTCCGGACATCTCGGGCGCGGTGGGGCTGGCGGCGGCGCTGGACTACCTCGACTCGGTGGGGCGGGAGGCCATCGCGGCGCACGACCGGGAGCTGCTGGAGTACGGCACTCAGGCCCTGGAGACCGTGCCGGGGTTGCGGCTCATGGGTCGGGCGCGGGAGCGCTCGGGAGTGCTGTCCTTCCTGATGGAGGACGTGCACGCGCACGACGTGGGCACCATCCTGGACCGCGAGGGCGTGGCCATCCGGGCGGGCCACCACTGCGCGCAGCCCCTGCTGGCGTGCTTCGGCGTGGCGGCCACGGTGCGCGCGTCCCTGGCCCTGTACAACACGCGCGAGGACATCGACGCGCTGGTGCGCGGGCTGCACAAGGTGCGGGAGGTGTTCGCATGAGTTCGGAACTGCAGGACCTCTACCAAGAGGTGGTGCTGGAGCACGGCAAGCGTCCGCGCAACTTCCGCGAGGTGGAAGGCGCGAACCGGCGCGCGGATGGCTACAACCCGCTGTGTGGGGATCAGCTCACCGTGACGCTGCGCATGGACGGCGACGTCATCCGGGACGTGGGGTTCGTGGGGCAGGGGTGTGCCATCTCCCGCGCCTCGGCGTCGTTGATGACGGGCGCGGTGAAGGAGCTGTCCCGGGCGGATGCCGAGCGGCTCTTCGAGCTGGTGCACCGGCTGGTGACGGAGGGCCCCGAGGGCCTGGACCTGGAGGCGCTGGGCAAGCTGGCGGTGCTCTCCGGGGTGAGTGAATTCCCCTCGCGCGTGAAGTGCGCGAGCCTGGCCTGGCATGCGTTGCGCGCGGCGCTCGAGGGCAAGGACGCCTCGGTGTCGACGGAATAGGGAGGACAGATGAGAGGGCTACAGACACCGCTCGCACGCGACTGCGAGGTGACGATGATCCCGAGCGGCGAGCGGGTGGTGGTTCCCGCCGGCACCGAGGTCCGGGTGCTCCAGACGCTCGGCGGCAACGTGACCGTGCAGGGTGATTACGGGCAGCTCATGCGCATCGACGAGAAAGATGTCGAGGTGCTGGGCGAGGACTACCTGAAGCAGAACGCGAAGCCCGCCGAGGAGCAGCCTCAGAGCGGGGAGTTCGACCCGGAGAGCGTCTGGGCGCAGTTGCGCACGGTGTACGATCCGGAGATTCCGGTGAACATCGTGGAGCTGGGGCTCGTGTACGAGTGCAAGAGCACGCCGCTGCCGGAAGGTGGGCACAAGGTCGAGATCCAGATGACGGTGACGGCGCCCGGGTGTGGCATGGGTCCCGTGCTGGTGGACGATGTGCGGCGCAAGGTGGGTGACCTGCCCGGGGTGAAGGAGGCGGACGTGCAGCTCGTGTGGGATCCGCCGTGGGACCAGAGCCGCATGTCCGACGTGGCGCGGCTGGAGCTGGGCTGGATGTAGTTCAGAGCGGGGTGGTCATGAGCGTGCTTGTCGAGAAGAACGGCCCTGTCACCACGGTCATCCTCCACCGGCCCGAGGTGCGCAACGCCGTGGATGGACCCACGGCCGAGGCCCTGGCCGCCGCCTTCCGCGAGTTCGACGCCGACCCGGACGCGAAGGTCGGTGTCCTCTTCGGCGAGGCGGGCACCTTCTGCGCGGGCGCGGACCTGAAGGCGGTGAGTGAGGGACGGCTCAACCCCCTCTCGCCCGAGGGGGATGGTCCCATGGGCCCCTCTCGGATGTTGCTGGACAAGCCCGTGGTGGCGGCGATCTCCGGCCACGCCGTCGCGGGTGGGCTGGAACTGGCCCTGTGGTGCGATCTCCGGGTGGCCGAGGAGGACGCCGTGCTGGGCGTGTTCTGCCGCCGCTGGGGCGTGCCGCTCATCGATGGGGGCACGGTGCGTCTGCCCCGACTCATCGGCCTGTCCCGCGCGATGGATCTCATCCTCACGGGCCGTCCGGTCTCCGCCCAGGAGGCCCTGGGCATGGGGCTCGTCAACCGCGTGGTTCCCCGGGGAGGCGCGCGCGAGGCCGCCGAGCAACTGGCCCGGCAGATCGCCTCCTTCCCCCAGGAGTGCATGAAGGCGGATCGGCGCTCGGCGTATGCCCAGGCGGACCTGTCGCTCCCGGAGGCGCTGCTCCAGGAGTTCCAGGGAGGCCGTCGGGTGGTGGAGTTGGAAGGACTGGCGGGGGCGAAGCACTTCGCCGGAGGCGCCGGCCGCCACGGCCAGTTCGATCAGGCCCGCTCCTACCCGTCAGGGGATGTCTGACAAATCCCGTCCGAGAAACAGGGCGCCTGGGATGGGGTTGAACACATAGGGCTCGATCGGCTTGAACCCCAGCGAGGTATACAGCCCGATTGCCGCGGCCATGTCGGGCAGGGTGTCGAGGCAGATGCGCTGATAGCCGATGGCACGCGCCTCCTCGCAGAGCTGCTCGACGAGGTGTCGCCCGAGTTGCTCGCCGCGCGCGGCGGGCCGGACATACAAGCGCTTCATCTCGCACGTCTCCACGCTGAGCGGCCGCAGCGCCACACACCCCAGGGCCCGTGCTTCCCGCCGAGCGATCAGCAGCCGCCCGCGCGGTGGTGCGTACTTGCCCGGCAGGTCCGCCAGCTCGGACTCGAAGTCCTGAAAGCCCAGGTCGATGCCCAGGCTTTCGGCGTACTCGCGAAACAGCTCCCGCACGAGCGGCAGGTCGGATGGGAATCGCGCGGGTTCAATGGCAAGCATGGCCGGGCTCTACGCGAGTGTACGTGCGAGGCTGCCGAGGGTGGCCATGGCGGCTTCCAGGCGGGGGCTCCAGGCCTGCCCGCAGTTGAGGCGGATGCAGTGCGTGTAACGGGGCTGCGCGGAGAAGATGTGCCCCGGTGCGATGCTGATGCCCGCCTCCAGCGCCCGCGCGTGCAGGACGAGCGCGTCCACGGTGGGCGGTAGCTCCACCCACAGCAGCGAGCCGCCCGTGGGGCGGGAGACGCGAGTGCCCTCGGGGAAGTGCTCGCAGATGGCCTCCGTCATCCGTTCCACCTGTGAGGCGAGCCGCCGCCGCAGCACGCGCAGGTGTTTGTCATAGCCGCCGCTGGCGAGGAAGCGCGCCACCGCGAGCTGCGGCAGCGTGGGCGTGGCCGTCGTGTGGGCGAACTTGAGCAGCTCGATGCGCTCCTGGAAGCGCCCGGGCGCCACCCACCCCACCCGGAAGCCCGGCGCGAGCGTCTTGGACACCGAGCCGCACAGCAACACCAGCCCCGCGCGGTCGAATGACTTGCAGGTGCGGGCGCGCTCCAGGCCGTAGTGCAGGTCGCCGTAGATGTCGTCCTCGATGAGCGGAATCTCGCGACGGGCGAGCATCGCCACCAGGCGGGCGCGATTCTCCTCGGGCATGCAGGCGCCGAGCGGGTTGCTGAAGCTGGGCACCACCAGCACGGCGGCCACGCGGCGCTTGTCGAGGGCGGCCTCCAGCGCGTCCAGCTCCAGGCCGTGGCGCGGGTGGCTGGGAAGCTCCAGCGCGCGCAGGCCGAGCGACTCCATGGCCTGGAGGGTGCCGTAATAGGCGGGGGACGCGATCGCGACGGTGTCGCCCGAACGCGCCACGGCGGCGAGGCTGAGGTAGACGGCCTCGGTGGCGCCGCAGGTGGTGATGAAGTCGTCGGGGGACAGCGCGCAGCCCCAATCCAGCGCGCGGCGAGCCACCTGGCGGCGCAGCTCCAGGCAGCCGGGAGGCATGTCGTAGCCGATGGCGTCGGGGCGCTGGCGGGACAGCATCACCATGTCGCGGTGGAGGCGGGGGCCGGGCAGCAGCTCGGGCGCGGGCACGGCGGCGCCGAGCTGCACCATCCGCGCGTCACGGGTGGCCTGGTACACGCGGGCCACGAGGGCGCTGCTGCTGGGGGGCGTGGCGGTGGTGAGGGGGCGGGAGACGCGAGGCTCCTCGAGGCGGAGGCGCTCGCGGCGGCGCACGTAGTGGCCGGACTGGGGCCTCGTCTCCACGAGGCCGAGCGACTCCAGGTGGAGGTAGGCCTGGAGGACGGTGGAGATGCTCACCCGCTCGCGCAGGCTGAGCTGCCGCACCGAGGGCAACCTGTCCCCGGGCCGCAGCGTGCCGGCGGCCATGGCCTCCGCGAGCCGCTCGGCGACTTGTTCATAACGCCGGGGCCGGGAGGCCTCCACCACCGCTCCCATCGCCGTGTCCAAGGGTCCACCTCCTTCGAGACGCGCGACCGCGTCCCATCGGGAACACATAACCAGCGGGGCCTCGCCCGCCCAGATACAGCTGCGCGGGTGGGCAACCAGCACAGTTCATCCCGCCGCAACTGTACCCCTCACAATTCAACTCGCCTGAATCTGTTCCGCATGGGGCCCCGGGCGCATGTTCACCCTCGAAGGAGGAACAGTGATGGCAACAGCAATGCTCCGAGGACTGTGGCAGGCCGTGAGGCCGCACCACCGGACGGCGCGAGGAAAGACGAAGGGGCCGGAGCAGGTGGTGCTCGAAGAAGGAGCGGTGTGGAGCTGCCGCGTGCGGGCGGGGGGGCTACGGCTCACCTGCTGCGAGGGCCTGCTCTGGCTCACCCACGAGGGGGAGCCGACGGACAAGGTGGTGAAGGCGGGGGGCTCGGTCCGGCTGGACGGTCCGGGGCTGGTGGTGGTGCAGGCGCTGCGTCCGGCACGCTTCGGCCCGAGCGAACCCTGAACCGTGCGAGCGGGAGGCCTGGGGGAACTTGGGCCTCCCGCCTGTCGCGGGTTACTGCAACAGCTTCTGCTTGATGAAGGTGCCGGAGGGCGTGAGGGCCGAGGCAGGCCAGTTCCCGGTGGTGCTCGCCCATCCATACCCGAAATCATGGGAACTCATCGGGTGGAGAGACATTGAGGAGCGTCTGACTCAACCCATTGTCCAATTCAGCTTGGAAGTGGGTCCGACCCGTCGCTGTACGATTTTCGATAACCTTGGGGGGCTGGAGGAAATAACTTTTCCCTTTCAGGAAAGCACACAACCCGTCGCAAGGGGATGTCTTATGGCTACTTGGGAAGGAGCATGTAGTTCCATTCTCCATGGAAGTCATCGCGCTTGAGTTTCAATGCTTCCACCTCGTCGTCACGTACCTTGATGCCCGTGGGGTAGTCCGCCATGTCGAGACTGGCCTGAATGTGGAGTCCCTTTGCCGTTGTCGTGCTGCCAATCAGATTGACGATGACTTCTCGGCTCTCCAACGGGCGTCCGCGCCAGTTGTGAGTAATGTGGCAGAACATGCGATGTTCGATTTTGTTCCACTTGCTGGTGCCAGGTGGCAGATGGCTACGGCCATCCGCAAGCCCGTTTCGTCCGCCAGATGCTGCAACTCCACCTTCCACAGTCGGGCACGGGCGCTGTTGCTACCGCCACTGTCGGCGATGATGAGCAACTCCTTTGCCTTCGGGTAGCGTACGACGCCCATCTCCAACCACCATGTCCGAATGGTTGCGAGCGCGAAGGCCGGGGTGTCATGCGTTACCCCAACGCTCACCCAGCCTTCGTTGGCTCCCACATCGTAGACGCCATAGGGCAGGGCTTTGCCCAGCTCCTTGTCTACGAAGTCGTAGGCGCGCACTTGAGGTGGCTGGCCCTTTGGAGTCCACTCTCGCCCAGCATTCTTGAAGTCCCCCACCAGTTCCTTCTTCTTGGCGTCCACGGAGATGACCGGAGAGCCTCGCCCCTGGAACTCCTTCACCCGGGCGTTCACGTACTCGAACTGCGCATTGCGATCCGTGTGTTGGGCCCCCTCATGGGTCTTACGATTGCTCTGCATGCTATAACCCTGCCGGTGGAGAATCTCGCCCACCGTATGGGCGCTGATGCCATGGCCCTGGTTGTGCAACTCCTCTGCGAGTTTCAAAGTGCTCTTGCACGTCCAACGCAACGGAGAGGTGGGATCGCCGCGGGTCACTGGGTCAACCAATGCTTCGAGGTCCGCCAGCAACGTTTCATCCCTTGCGGTTGCCTTCTTTCGGCCTCCACCGGGTCGACGTGCGCGGTACACCTCTAGCGGAATGCCTTGCTTCAGTTCCCTCATTCCCCGTCGAATCGTTGGCAGCGACAGTCCTGTAGCTTGGGCGACCAGCCGAGCTCCTTTGGACCCCATCGCAATGGCCTCTGCTGCCGCCCACCGTCGACGGACCGCCTCATTCATGCCAGCGCGCAGTGCTTCGTACTTGCTCTGGATGACTTTTAGCAATGCGCCCTCGTCCATCCGCCTTCCTCACTGCCGAGTTCATTGGAGCAACAACTGAAAGGGAAAAGTTATTTCCTCCAGCCTCCATTGGCAATGAGAGAGAGGCGTCTCCCAGAGAATGTATTGGGCTCGAGCCAGCGACTGTTTGGGAACCACACGGTGTCGAGAACCGTCTCCTCGGCTCCTCCACCTGTGGGCTCGCCTCCGTCCCCGCTTGAGTGAGGCTGCGCTCCACACCCGGATTGAATTACAACCGGGAGCGTTGTGCGGGCAGCCGCACCCCACTTGGAGAGAGCATTGCAACGAGCACTCGCGACGACAGCACTCATCATCCTGTGTTGTGCGGCGTGCGCAACGGTGGAGAAGGCTCCAGCGGACGCACGGTTGGTGGAGGCACAAAAGGCGTTTGATGAGGGAAAAAAACTGATGGAAGCGGAGCGGTACGCGGAGGTGGTGCCGCTGGCCGAGCGCGCGCTGGAACTGCGGGAAGCAGCTCTCGGGGAAACGCATCTGGAGGTGGCCAGGTGCCTCAACCTTCTCGGTGATGCTCTTCAAGCACAGGGACGCTATACGCGAGCCGAGCCCATCCTTCAGCGTGGACTCGCGATTCGGGAAGTGGCCCTCGGCAAGAGTCACCCCGATGTCGCCAACTCGCTCAACAACCTCGCCATCCTCTACGAGGCTCAGGGGCTCTACGCACAGGCCAGGCCGCTGCTGGAGCGTTCGCTCGCGATTCGGGAAACGGCCCTCGGCAAGCACCATCCCGCTGTCGCCGGCTCGCTCAACAACCTCGCCCGCCTCTACGAGGTTCAGGGGCTCTACGCACAGGCCCAATCGCTGTATGAGCGTGCGCTCGCGATCAAGGAGACGGCCCTCGGCAAGAGCCATCCCGATGTCGCCAACTCGCTCAACAACCTCGCCAACCTCTACGGGGATCAAGGGCTCTACGCACGGGTCGAGCCGCTGCTGGAGCGTGCGCTCGAGATCAAGGAGACGGCCCTCGGCAAGAGCAGTCCCGCTGTCGCCATCATTCTCAGCAACCTCGCCATCAATCACTGGAATCAGGGGCTCTACGCACGGGCCGAGCCGCTGCTGGAGCGTGCGCTCGCGATTCAGGAGGAGGCCCTCGGCAAGCACCATCCCGCTGTCGCCAACACGCTCAACAGCCTCGGCGTCCTCTACAAGACGCAGGGGCTCCTCGCACGGGCCGAGCCGCTGCTGGAGCGTGCGCTCGCGATTCAGGAGGAGGCCCTCGGCAAGCACCATCCCGCTGTCGCCAACTCGCTCAGCAACCTCGCCCGCCTCCATGAGGCTCAGGGGCTCTACGCACGGGCCGAGCCGCTTCTGGAGCGTGCGCTCGCGATTCAGGAGGAGGCCCTCGGCAAGCACCATCCCGCTGTCGCCAGCTCGCTCAGCAAACTCGCCCTCCTCTACCAGGCCCAGGGGCTCTACGCTCGGGCCGAGCCGCTGCATGAGCGCGCACTCGCGATTTGGGAAACGGCTTTCGGCCGGCACCATCCCGACGTCGGCCATTCGCTCAACAACCTCGCCGACCTCTACCTGGCTCAGGGGCTCCACGCACGGGCCGAGCCGCTGTATGAGCGTGCGCTCGCGACTTTTGATGCGGCCCTCGGCAAGAGTCATCCCAACATCTCCCGCTCGCTCAACGGCTTGGCTCGACTCCGCCTGGCGCAGCAGCGCCTCGACGAGGCCCTGCCGCTCTTCGAGCGCGCCATCACCGTCTCCGAGAAGCACCTGCGCCAGGAGGTTCTTGGCTCCTCCGAGGCGGGCCTGGCCAGACTCCTGCAGCTTCTTCGCGACGAGGAGGAAGGCCTCTACTCGCTCGTCCGCGTGCGCCCGGACAATGCCCGCGTGCGGCACCTCGCGCTCTCCGCCGCGCTCCTTCGCAAGGGCCGTTCCGTCGAGGAACTCGCGGACACCTCTCGCATCATCTACCGAGGACTGGGGCAGGCCGATCGCGAGGCCTTCGAGCGCTTGCGCGCCTTGCGCACCCAGCGCTCCAAGCTGTCGCTCTCAGGCTCCGGCAGCCTCTCGCCCGCCGACTACCAGCGGCGCCTCGAGGAGCTCGCCACCCAGAGCGATGCCATCGAAGCCGACCTCTCCAAGCGCTCGGAGCCCCTGCGCGCCCACTCCGCGCTGCCTCCTCCCGCGGAAATCATCGAGCGCGTGGCGGCAGCCCTCCCCAGGGAGGGTGCGCTCATCGAGCTCATCACCTACCGCGACAGCCCGCTCGTGCCCGAGCCCGGGACTCCTCCCTCGGGGAGTCCGGGCGAGCTGCGCTACCTCGCGCTCCTGCTCTTCGCCGATGGCCGCACCGCTGCCCTCGACCTGGGTCCCGCCGCGCCCATCGACCGCGCCGCTCAGCGCCTGCATGACGCGCTCGCCAGCCGCGCCGTCTCCTATCAATCCGCCGCCCAGGCCCTCTACGCGCTCGCCTTCCGTCCCCTGGTGCCGCTGCTCGGCAAGGCGCAGCGCCTGTTCCTCTCGCCCGATGGGCAGCTCTCCCTCATCCCCTTCGCCGCGCTCCACGACGGCAGCCGCTTCCTCGTCGATGCCTGGGACCTCACCTATCTCACCTCGGGCAAGGACCTGCTTCCCCGCCCCGAGGACAGCACCCCCCCACGTGCCATGGTCGTCCTGGCCGACCCCGAGTTCGACTCCGCCGCGCCTTCCCTGGCCGCGCGGGCCGAACCCGTCTCCGCCGAGCGCTCCGCCCCCCTCGAGCGCTTCTTCTCCACGCCGCGCTCCGTCGTCTTCGACCAGCCCTGGCCACCGCTGCCCGGCACGCGCAAGGAGGCCGAGGCCATCCAGCGCCTGCTTCCCCAAGCCCAGCTCCTCCTGGGCCGCGACGCCACCAAGGAGGCGCTGCTGAAACTGCCCACGCCGGGCCTGCTGCACATCGCCACCCACGGCTTCTTCCTGGAGGATGCCCCTGTCCCAGCGGGCACGCGCGCGGTGAAGTACTTCGGCGCCGTGGGCGAAGCCGGCCCGACGCGGCGTCCCCCCGACCCGTTGCTGCGCTCCGGCCTGGTGCTCGCGGGCGCGCACGCTCCGGAGGCACAGCCTGGCTCGCGCCGCCGGGAAGACTCGCTGGTGACGGCGCTGGAGCTGGCCGGTCTCAACCTGTGGGGCACGCAGTTGGTGGTGCTGTCGGCCTGCGACACCGGGAGAGGGGACATCAAGCTCGGCCAGGGCGTCCATGGCTTGCGCCGGGCGCTGATGGTGGCCGGGGCGCAGACGCTGGTGACGAGCCTCTGGAAGGTAAATGACGAGACGACGCGGGAGTTGATGGAGAGCTACTACGGCGGCCTGCTCTCCGGCCAGGGCCTCACCGCGGCGCTAGGCACCGCGATGCGGACGCTGCGCCAGAAGCATCCGCATCCTCACTTCTGGGCGCCTTTCATCCTCCTCGGAAAGGACGGGCCCCTGCGCGGGCTGACCCCGCACACCGGGGCTCCACCCATTCCCTGAACAATCCCGTGAATCGGCTTTGCTCAGTAGCCCGCAGAGTGCACGGTGGCGCTGAGTATCGAGGACATCCACAGGTCGATGCCGCCCGGTGGGGTAGGGTCTTGAGCATGGGATGTATTTCTTTCGTGGAGCATCTTCATTGAAGGTGACGCACTCGGCCACGGCCCTGGCGGATGGCCGCGTGCTGGTGACGGGCGGCCTCGTCGACAACGCAGACGAGTGCCTGGGCTTCAACTGCCTGGCCTCGGCCGAGGTGTACAACCCGGCCACGGGCACGTGGACGGCCACGGGGGACATGCACTCGCCCCGGCGCCGTCACTCGCTCACCCCGCTGAACGGCGGCCTGGTGCTGGCGGTGGGTGGCTATGATGACTCCACGGGCATCCACACCTCCGCCGAGCTGTATGACCCGAACGCCGGGGCGTGGTGCACCACCGGCACGAGCGAAGTGTACGGCCTGGGCGGCAGGTAGTCCGCGCCCTCGCCGAGCTACCCGAGCGCAGCTACACCACACTCGACGAGTGGGTGGCGGCTGTTCGGCGCGCATTGCTCCGCCACCCACCTACGGCTCCGCTCCCCTGGACAAAATCTATGTCCGGGTGAGTAAGCTTCGTCCATGACTATGCTCACCCTACAGATCGAGGATACGCGCACCGGACTGGTGGAGAATCGGACCCTCGGTGATTGGCTCAAGCACGTCAGGGAGCACCCCATGAAGACAATCTCTCATTTTACCGCGGCGATGATGTGCGTTGGAGCCCTGGTGGGTTGTGGAGGCGAACTCGAGCAGCAGCCCCAGCGCTTCGTGCGGGGGGAGCAAGCGCGGAGCACCGGCATCGCCCGGCAGCAGCTCACCGAGTGCGAGACGTGGACGTACGACATGCGGTCGCCCATCCAGTACACGCCGCCTGGCGGATACACCATCCAGAGCGTGACGGGCTCGGGCTCCTGGACCGCCGATCCCACTCGCACCGAGTACGTCGATCTCACTTGCCCGCGCCTGAGCGACGCCGTCGGCTACTCGTCGACCTACACGAAGAGCTTCGACTCCTACTACAACGACAACTCCGGGAGTTGCACGTACACCTTCTGCTCCTCCATGGCTTCGCAGTGCGGCCAGGAGACCGTGACGTTCTCGCCCTACCAGGCCATGTCGTACTGGGTGCCGTACGGAGCCATCCAGGCGGTGGTGTTCAACTCGGGAAGCTGGAATGCGTATAGCCCGCCCAACCCCAACGGCGGTGATCCCCAGCCGTGCCGCTCTCTGAACAACTGGGTGGGCTCCGCGCACATCGCCCAGGAGTTCGACAGCGCCTACAGCGACAACAGCGGCGCGGGTTGCACGTATACCATCTATTACGGTACCGGCGCGTACTGCGCTCCGTGACGGAGACTCGTCATCATCCACTCCTGGGCGATGCACCCGCGGGAGGTTCCTGCTTGTCCGACAACCCCTTCCGCGCCTGCCTGCCGGCATGGGAGGGTCCGGGCCCCGGCAGCAGTTCCAGCCACAGGAGGACCCGCGAATGATGACGCTCTACGGCTTTGGCCGTGTCCACGAGAAGGTACATGGCGTGACGCGCGACCTGCGCGCCCTATGGATGCTCGAGGAGAGCGGCCTGCCCTATCGGGTGCACGGCCTGGATCACTCCGCCGCCTCGGGCGAGCCCCGGAACTTCAGGTACGCCGCCAGGAACGCGTGCGTCGCCGCCAGCACCGCGAAGCCGGTGGGCTCGCTCTCACGAATGAGGATGTACATCTCGTGTTGCACGTATGTCGCACGCGGGCGCAAGGGGTAGGCCGAGTACTCCGACCACCTCTCTACGCGTGTCCGGGCTCAGGTGGGCATAACGCATCGTCATGCCGATGGTGGGCATACCTCATCAGTTCCTGGATGACCTTGAGCGGGACGCCCCGCCTGGCGAGATGGCTGCGGTAGGCGGGGCGCAGGTCGTGCCAGTAGCTCCGCTCCTCGCGTTCGCTGTCCCTTCGTTGACTGCTTCACCGTCAAAGCGGTTGTGGACGGTGAGCAGACCCCCATCGACATCGCGGACAAGTTCTACGGCACACACTTCGGAGATGTTTCTGGATGGGTTCAAGGCCGGTATCCCCCAAAGGGCTCTGCGCATCCGGCTACCATCGCGATGGAGATCCTTATTCACCAGGCGCCTGACGGCGCAGTGGAGGTGACGACAAGCGCGCCCTTGGCCCAACCTGAATCGGTGTCCCCGCCCCGTGCTCCTCCCAGTGGATGGCCAGATGCGGAATCCGACAGGAAAAGCAAAAAGAAACGCGGTCGTCTCTATGTGACCTACAGAAAGATCAACAAGAAAACGAACCTTTACTGCGCTGGCCGGACCAGCATGGTCGTTGATCTCGGCTTGCCCCTTGACCTCCAGGCACAGCTGGCCCTTCGGTTCCGAGACAGGAATCATCATATTGATGAGAACGAAGACCCGAAGGATGCTTCATTTGCTCAAGCACAACTTGATGTGTTCGACATTGGAACCGCCGTTGACTACAATCTGCGGTATGATGATCCAGCGTATTGGCGGATTCGCGGAAGGGATCAGCAACTGATAGACTTTAGTGGAGGCGCCCAGTCCGACACGGGCAAGCCCCATCGAACCGAGAACGTCGTGCGCGCCGTGGCAAAAGACAACCCGCGGGGCAGACGGTTTCACGATGCTGCCACGATTCGCTGGGGCGAACTTCACCGTTACACTGGATACTAGGACATGCTGCCAACGCATAAACCAGGTTCATTTTGGAGAATTCCCCTCCCAGACGGTTCCTTCGGCTATGGAAGGGTTCTCGAATTGCATTTCGATGCCTTCTACGATTACAGGACCACCAGTCCAGACTCGGACCTGGACAGGATCGCATCCAGGCCCGTTCTTTTCAGGATCATGGTCAAGTATCCCTACCCGAAGTCATGGAAGTTCATTGGGTGGAGAGAGATTGAGGAGCGCCTGACGCAACCCATTGTCCAATTCAGAATGGAAGTGGGCCCACTCCGGCGCTGTTGGATTTTCGACACCCTCGGCAATTCGAGAGAGGCGTCCCCCCAAGAGTGTGTTGGGCTCGAGCCAGCGTCTGTTTGGGAGTCCCACGGTGTCGAGGAACGTCTGCTCGATGCCTTCATGGGGCGGCCCAACGACAGTTTGGTGCGCATGTGGAAGGAGTTGGAGTAGCAGAGTGCCTTTAGGACATGCGGCCAACACACAACCCAGGTTCATTCTTGAGCCTGGGTTGTTCACGAAGAGCGGCGGAACTCTTGCATCATCGCTGATGATCATGTGAGCGATGCAGCGATTCTTGCAGAGGACAGACCCGCCTGTTGCGCCGCCTCGCTTGCCTGGACGCCCCAAAGGTCAATACCCTGTCGCACTTGGTGGCCTTTCTCCTGCTAGAACACCGACCGATTTGATTTTTTAGTAAAATCAGGGATTTACGTGAGGGGATGGACAACAGGGGCTGAATTTGATCAGGTCGGCACATGACCTTAGCCGTCAGTCCGCCGAAGGTGACCGGAGAGATAGCTCGATGGACTCCTCCGCGGGAGTTGAACGAGCAAGAGCAACAGATTGTCGAACGGATGAGCCGTAACGGCAAGCTGTTCGCTTTTCTGCGTCTGAATCGGCACAAGCTGATGGATGAGGCTTTTCAGGCGGAACTGGCCTCCATGTACCGCCAGACAGGAGCAGGGAAAGTGGCTATAGCACCCGGGCTGATGGCAATGGCAATACTCTTACAGGGATACATGGGAGTGTCGGATGCCACCCTGGTGGAACTGACGGTCTTCGACTTGAGAGTGCAGATGGTGTTGGGCTGGTTGGGTCACAGCGAGCCGGCGTTCTCCCAGGGCTCGTTGTATGAGTTTCGTCAGCGGCTGATGAGAAACCAAATGGACCGGCGCCTCCTGGAGAAGACAGTCGAGGTGGCGCGGGAACAGAAAGAGTTCGGTGAGCGAAAGCTCAAGACGCTGTTGCGAGTGGCGATTGACTCAAAGCCACTGGAGGGAGCTGGCCGGGTAGAGGACACCATCAACCTGGTAGGACACGCAGCGCGCAAGGTGATGATGTGCGTGGCGAAGCTGCTGGGATGTTCCAAGCAGCAGGCCTGCCGAGAGGCGGGTATTCCCTTGTTGTTGGAAAAAAGTATCAAGAAGGGATTGGATGTGGACTGGAGCGAAGCGGGGCAGAAAAAGAAAGCGCTGCAAGCCCTGCTCGAGCAAGTGGAAAGCATGATGTCCTGGCTAAGAAAGAATCTGGCAGAGGAGATGGAAGAGGAGCCTTTGAGGGAACACGTTCAGACTCTCGAGCAGATTCGCAAGCAGGACCTGGAGCCGGACCCAGAAGGAGGAGGTGTCCGCGTTCGCCAGCAAGTGGCGGAAGAGAGACGAGTGTCGGTAGAAGATGGGGAGATGCGTCATGGACGCAAGAGCAAAAGCAAGCGCTTCAACGGATTCAAGCAGCATGTGGCCACGGCGCTGGACGAAGAACTCATCCTGGCATGTGCTGTGACGCCCGCCAACCGACCTGAAGCGGAGGCAACACCGGCGCTTGAGAAGGACATGGAGAAGCAAGGAGTGAAGATTGACGAGTTACACATAGACCGGGGGTATATCAACAGCAGTATCGTGGACAGCGTGCTCGAGGAGGGAGGGGAAGTGCTGAGCAAGCCGTGGAAGGCACGCAATGGGGAGTTGTTCGCGAAGTCAGACTTCAAAATAGATATGCGAAGCCGGACCATCACGTGTCCGGAGGGGAAGACAATGCGCTTCGAACTGGGAAAGACAGTCGAATTCGCGACAAAGGACTGTGAGACTTGTCCATTGCGCGAGAAATGTACACAAGCCCAGATAGGACAAGGACGGACTGTGGCAATCAGTGAAGATGAAGCGCTCCAGCACAAGTTGCGCAAATTAATGAAGACACCTGCTGGGCGAGAGCGACTCAGGAAGCGAGTAGGGGTGGAACATCGACAAGCCCATATAGCGCGACGACAGGGGCGTCGTGCGCGCTATCGGGGCGTGCGTAAGAACGTCTTTGATCTACGACGTGCGGCCAGCATCCAGAATTTGGAGACATGGCAACGCCATCTAGAGTTGTCCCAGCAGCAGGTGGGATGATGTGGTTTTTAAATCGGTCGGTGTTCTAGGAGAGGGAGAGGGCTGGATCGGAGGGGCCGAGAAGGGCGGCAGCCGGGGCCAGCAAGGCCGCGCGCCGCGCCGGGACACGGGACGGTGCAACCCCTTGGGGCACACCCCTGCCCTGGCTGCCCTCGCTTGCTGCCGGCTCACCGGTCGAGGGGCCGCCGGGCGAACACGTCGACGAGGTGGTCGCGCAGCGCGGTGACCTTGCGCGGCAGGTGCTGCGCCGGCGGATGCACGAAGTAGAGCGTCCCCACAGTGTGCTTCCAGGATGGGAGCACCCGCACCAGGCGGCCCGCGAGCACATCCTCTTGTGCTAGGTGGTTGGGCAGCACGCTCAACCCCACGGCCCCACGGGTCATCCCTTGCGCGAAGAGGAGGTCGTCCGTAGCCACCCGCGTCGACGTCAGGGAGCGCAACACTGGCGGCAGTCGCGCCGGCCCCGAGAAGAGGACCCAGCGGTGCTGGGCGCACTCCGAGAGGGTGCGCGGCGCGCCGAACTGCGCGACGTAATTGGGGGCGCCGTAGATGCCCATCTCGATGACGCCCAGCCTGCGGGCGACCAGCGTCGAGTCCTTCAATTTGTCTGCGATGCGGAGCGCAACGTCGAAGGTCTCGCCCACCAGGTCAGAGATGCGGTTGGTAGGCCGCACATCGAGACTGACGCCCGGGTAGCGCAGCAGGAACTGGGGCAGGACGCCGACCAGAAGCGTCAGTGCGACGTCGGCCGGCGCAGTAATGCGCAAGATTCCCGACGGTTCGGCCTCCTGCTCCGGAATGGCCCCGGTGAGCTCGCGGTAGGCCGCCAGGACGGGACGCGCCTTGTCGTAGAAGACCGTGCCCGCCGTCGTGAGGCGCACGTCACGCGTGGTGCGGTGGAAGAGCTGCACGCCCAGGGAGCGCTCGAGCGCGGCGACCCCTCGGCTGACGGACGACTTGGGGGCGCCCAGCTTGCGCGCCGCCTCGGAGATGTTTCCGCTCTCGGCCACAGCGACGAAGAGCGGGAGTAGGTTCCAGTCTGGCGTTCCAGGCATGGAACGCATTTACCACTCTTGGGCACCTAGTGCCGATTCTGGAACGCCTTATTCTTCTCCGCGTTGCAGCGCACCCCTCGCAAGGAGAACGGGACAATGGCCGCCACGAAGATTGCCATCATCGGCAACGGGAACGTCGGCAGCGCGCTGGAGAAGGGCGCGAAGAATGCCGGGTATGAAGTCCGCACCACGGGGGCCGACCCCAAGGACGTGCGCACCGCGAGCGCCTGGGGCGACTTCATCATCCTCACCATCCCCGCCTCCGCGCGTCAGGACGCCATCAAGAACCTGGGCGCCACCCGGTACGGCGCGGACATCGGCTTCAAGGTCGTCTGGCTCGGGAAGGAGGTGCGGCCATGACCACCACCATCACTGCCGCCGTGGCCCGCGCCCACAAGGCGCCCTTCACCCTCGAGCCGCTCCACCTAGACGACCTGCGGCCCAACGAGGCGCGCGTGCGGACACCCCCGCAGCGCCCCAAGGGCGGGGAGCGGGAGACACCGTGACCGTCGCGAAGACCTTCAAGAACTCACACCAGACACCGCGCACCTCGCGTGCGCTTGGAGCAAGCATGACCTCGATTCGAATCCTGTGTGCCTCTCTCCTGCTCGCCACGGCGACCACTCCCGCGCTCGCCCATGCCAAGGACAGCGCGGACGAACGCGCCATCCGGCAGACCCTCGCTCGCTACGAGTCGGCCCTGAACGCTGCGGACACGGACACGATCGTGAGCCTCTATACCGAGCAGGGTGTCCAGATGGCACCCGATGCGCCTGCTGCTGTGGGCCGAGAAGCCGTCCGGGCCGCCTACGACGGCACGTTCAAGGCCATCTCGCTCAACCTCAAGTTCACGGTGGACGAGGTGAAGATGCTGGGCAAGGACAGAGCATTGTTGCGCAGCCACTCCAATGGCACGCTCAAGGTCAACGGCTCGGGCCAGCCTGCTGGGCCGGCTGCTTTCAAGGAACTCTTCATCCTGAGCAAGCAGAAGAGCGGAGAGTGGAAGTTCTCGCACTACAGCTTCTCGGCGGCGCCTGCTTCCGCGGGCAGCAAGAGCTAGGCCCGGGTCTGTGCCGCACCAGCGAACCTGACACCCCTCATGACATCTTTCACCGACCGCATCCTCGAGACCACAGCAGGGCGCCTGTTTGCGCGCCTCTGGGGCGAGCCACAGCGCGACGCACCGACGCTTCTGCTCTTCCACGACTCCCTCGGCTGCGTGGAACTGTGGCGCGACTTCCCCGCGCGCCTGGCGGCCACCACGGGCCGTGCCGTCGTCGCTTACGACCGGCTCGGCTTCGGCCGCTCGGACCCCCACCCGGGCTGCCTCACGCCGGACTTCATGCGCGAGGAGGCACGCACCAGCGTCCCCGCGCTCATCTCGCAGCTCGGCCTCGGCGCGCTGGTACCCCTTGGCCACAGCGTCGGCGGCGCCATGGCCGTCGCCACGGCGGCGCACTTCCCAGAGGATTGCGCGGCCGTCATCACCGAGTCGGCCCAGGCCTTCGTGGAGGACCGCACCGTCGCGGGTATCCGCGCGGCACAGGCGGGCTTCACCGCGCCCGGCCAAGTGGAGCGCCTGGCGCGCTACCACGGGGACAAGGCGCGCTGGGTGCTCGACGCGTGGATTGAAACCTGGCTCTCCCCGGGCTTCGCCACGTGGCGGCTCGACGACGACCTGCGCGGGCTGCGCTGCCCGGTCCTGGCACTGCACGGCGACAACGACGAGTACGGCTCGCCCGCGCACCCCGAGCGGATTCGCAGCGTGCCAGCCGGGCCGGCGCATGCCATCCTCCTCGAAGGCGTCGGGCACGTCCCCCACCGCGAGCATCCCGAAGTCGTGCTGGCCCACGTGGCGGCGTTCCTGCGCGGCCTGCCGCCTCGCAGTGCCGCGAGGGAGCGGCCGGCGGCCACCATCACTCCTGAGGCGGACGGCATTCCCGCCGCAGGAGCGAGCCGCTGAACTCAAGGCGCGCGTCACCCGTCCACGACTTCCTGCAGGGCGGCGGTGCTGCACTCGGCCGAGGTCGTCCCGCTGTGGTACGTCGTGTGAGCTGCACCGTATTGGTAATCAAGCAGACATTGCATAACGAATAGCCGAAAAGAGCAACATGACAGCAGGGAGTGGATCATGAAAATTCGACTGGCCACAGCGGCGCTTGGCACGTTGGTGATCGGTAGCGGTGCGCATGCGCAATCGCCCGTTTCTTACAGGATCGACCGCGGCAGCGCGCTCCCGCCGGAGGCGAACCAGGCGGCCGACCGCATGGTGGCCAAGGGGGCGGGCGGCTTTACCATCGCGACCGGCACGGGCGCCAAGGAAGTCTCGCGGGTCAGCTTCGGAGGCATAGCGCCCGATCAGCGCTTCCCCATCGCCTCGGCCTCCAAGTGGCTGACCGCCGCGACGGTGATGGCGGTGGTAGACGAGGGCAAGCTGTCGCTGGATCGACCCGTCTCGACGTGGCTCCCGAAGATCACGGGCGATGCGGGCAAGCTTACGCTCCGCCAGCTGCTGTCGCAGACGTCTGGCATCGTCGGCTCGCGCGCGGAACTCTACGATCTCGCGCAGGATCACCGAATCACGCTCGGGCAATCGGCCGAGGAGGTCACCGCTCGTCCGCTCGTCACCCGTCCGGGCGACGTGTTTGTCTATGGCGGTCCGGGATTCCAGGTCGCCGGTGCCGCGGTGGAGGCGGCGACAGGCAAGCGCTGGGCGCAGGTCTTCTACGAGAAAATCGCCGGTCCCCTGGGCATGACGCACACCTATTGGACACACCTGAGATTGGACCGGACGGACGAACTGCCGGTTGCGGAGACGCTGAACCCGGTGCTGCAGGGCGGTGCGGTCAGCACTGCTGAGGATTACATGCATTTCCTCAGCATGCTGGCGCAGGGCGGGGCCTATCAAGGCAAGCGTATCCTGTCGCGCGCGTCCGTGGATGCGATGCTGTCAGATCAGACGCCGAGCGCCCGGATGACACCGACCGGCGCCAGCGTGCTGGAGGATGCACATTACAGCCTGGGCAGCTGGTGCGAGACCTGGAACGCACAAGGCAAGTGCGACCGCAACTCCAGCATCGGCGCATTCGGCGTCTATCCTTGGGTCGAGCGAAAGACGGGAGGCTACGGCATCGTCTTCCTCTATCTGCGCGAGGACGCCTTCCGCATGTGGCCCGAAATACAAGTCATCCGGGATGCTACGGGGCGGCGGACGACCGGGCGCGGACGTCCGCGGTGACGCCCGCGCTGCAGCCAGCGGCAGCAGGCCGCGTGGGCCGTGCCCTGACAGGACTTACTCCTGGTCGGGGCCCCACAACATCGGGATGGAGAGGGCATTGAACTCCAGGTGCAGCGTCACGTCCTGCGAGACGTTCTCGATGCGCACGGTGAACATGCTCGTGGCCAGGTTCGAGTGCACGGTGGCGCTGAGTATCGAGGACACCTCCGGCGCGGCGAAGCTCGCGCCAGTCTGCTTGGGGCTGGTGCGAGAACCGATGGTGGGCGCCTTGTCCTCCTCGGTGCCGACATACCGGAGCAGAATGCTTGAGGTGATGTCCCCACTGATGGGAGTGTTGCTCTCGTACAGGTCGATGCCGCCCGGTGGGGTGATGAGCCGGTAGCCATTGTACTTGCCGAGCGCGAGCGTGGCGGCGAACTCGAGTTTCTGGCCCTCGTCCGCGGAGAAGGAGAACTCGCGGGCCTCGCCCGGGGCAATCAGGACCGGTTCGGCGCCGTCCACGCGGGCGTCGTAGACGCCGGACGTGAGTGGAGTGAAGGAGGCCACGTTCTCCTGCCGCTCCTTGAAGGGGGTGGGAACGTTCTCCATCTGCTCGGGAGCTCCGCAAGCCGAGGCCACGAAGGTGGAGATCAGCAGGGTGGCGAGAGACGTGCTCATGGGTCTGGTTCCGAAGGAAGACGAGAGCGTCGCCCGCCAGGAATGGCGGCGACTTGTTGTCTTGACGTCCTGGACTTCCGCTGCCTCGTAGAGGGCGCGGATCACCTGTTCGTTCGTAGTCATTGCCATTCTCTCACCAGTTCATGGCCATGAGTGGAACCATGTCATGGCGTGATTCAGAGGTATCCGCACGCCCATCTTTGCGAAAGAGAAAAACCTGCAAGTCATCGTTGCGGGATTGTTGGTGCCGGCTACTTCGGTTGTACGGGAGCCACCGCAGGGGTCCATTGGAGGGTCCGCAGCGTGCGTCCCTGGGTATCGAGGACCCTCGACCTTCCCGAGGAGCTGTCCGGTGCCCAGGTCCACCAGCGCTTGCTATTGGATGACGCAGCAGCTCTCCACGAAGAACCGAGCCGCGCCGACCCGCTCGGCGTCGATTGGGTGTGCTCGTGGCCGGCGGTGATGGCGCCAGGGCGAGCAGTTCGGCGGAGGTGTACGACCCGGCCACGGGCGCCTGGGCGGCCACCGGCAACCTGGGGACGTACCGCCGCGAGCACTCTGCGGTGCGGCTGGCGGATGGCCGCGTGCTGGTGACGGGCGGCCTCGGGCGGTGGGCGGCTATGATGACTCCACGGGCATCCACGCCTCCGCCGAGCTGTATGACCCGAACGCCGGGGCGTGGTGCACCACCGGCTCCCTGGGCCAGGACCGCTACGAGCACACCGCCACGCCGCTGCCGGATGGCCGGGTGCTCATCACCGCGGGGTTCAGCAACGGCAGCTCGTACACGAGCGAAGTGTACGGCCTGGGCGGCAGGTAGTCCGCGCCCTCGCTGCTCGAGGGCCCGGGGGCCGTCTCCCCACGAGGGAGGCGGCCCCTTTCGTTCGTGCGCCTGATGGGTGTTGACGGACGCCTCTCCGGAGCCATCTCCACGATGGGGCCGAGGATGTCGTCGATGCGCTTCATCACGTCCGCGCTTTACTTCATGGGGTCCACGAATCGGGATGGCGACGGTCTCCGCGAACACCGCCATGAAGAGCGCACTCATCGGTGCCACCGGCTATGTCGGCTCCAAGCTGCTGGCCGAGAGCCTCCACCGTGGCCACGAGGTCACCGCCATCGTCACGGACACCGCGCCGCTCCCCGCGCATGCCCGGCTCAGGGCGCTCCAGGGGGACGCTCGCGGTCGTAGGCTTCCTGGTGCTTCTGGATCGTGTCGATGTGCGCGAGGGTCCAATCGTACAGTGCCGCGAACGGCTCCTGGAGCGATCTGCCAAGCGGGGTGAGCGAGTACTCGACGCCCGGCGGCGAGCCGCCGATGACGCGTCGGCGGACCATCCCGTTGCGTTCGAGCTTTCGCAGCGTCTGCGTTAGCACGCGCTGGGTGATTCCCTCGAGCCGTCGCTTGATTGCGTTGAACCGCCTCGGCGTGCGCACAAGCACGGCAAGGACCATCATCGACCACTTGTCGCCGATCTGATCGAGGATCGTGCGGCTGGGGCAGTCGGCCCGGTAGATGGGATCGTCTTCAGTATCGCTCAGCATACCAAGGATGCTGAAGGTACGCTCTTGACCCCTGGTATGCAAGAGATACCTTCCGTGGCGTGACCCCTTTGCCTCTCTTCCCATCGTCACGACATGAGCCGTTCTCAAAGGAGATGGAATCGATATGACGCGTTTCAAAGACAAAGTCGTGGTCGTCACCGGTGGAAGTGACGGCATCGGGCTCGCGACGGCGAAGGCCTTCGCTGCGCAAGGGGCCAATGTCTACGTCACCGGGCGCAGGCAAGAGAGGCTCGACGAGGCGGTCAACGAAATCGGTGGCGCCACCGTTGGCATCCAAGGGGACGTCAGTAATCTCTCCGACCTCGAACGACTCTACGAGCGGGTCAAGCGCGACCACGGCAGGGTCGATGTCGTTTTCGCCAACGCGGGAATCTCCGAAACCGTGACGTTCGGTGCGCTCGACGAGGAGCACTTCGAGCGCGTGTTTGGCGCGAACGTGAAGGGCGTGGTCTTCAGCGTGCAGAAGGCGCTGCCGCTCATGACCAGCGGAGGTACGGTGATTCTCGCCGGATCGGCCAGCGGCAGCAAAGGACTCCCCGGGCTGTCGGTCTACAACGCGACCAAGGCCGCGATTCGCTCGTTCGCGCGAACCTGGACGACCGACCTGAAGAGCCGAGGCATCCGTGTCAACGTGGTTTCGCCGGGAGTGATTGAAACGCCCGCGATACAGACGTACCTCCATAACAACGCGGGGATGGAGGACGTGCTGAAACAGATGACGCCGCTCGGGCGGCTCGGTCAGGCGGAGGACGTCGCGAATGCGGTGCTGTTCCTGGCGTCGAACGAGAGCAGCTTCGTCGCGGGCGTCGAGCTCTTCGTGGATGGCGGTGTCATGGCGGTCTAGAACACCGAATGGTTTGAAGATACCGGAGCACCTTGGGCGCGACACCTTCCTCGAGACACCTTCCTCGGCACAACCCAATGGCATCCGGCGCGCCCAGCCAGTGAGGAGGCCACCCAAGGGATTGCGCGTTACCTCCCCGATGTGGGAGGCACCCCCTCACACGAGGCTCAAGGATTGGCGGGGATCACACGGAAGGCGACGGTGCCACTACACCCGGCAGTGTTTCAGTTTCTGATAATCTTAGCGGGCAGGACTTCCACACCGTACACGGGTGATAGGGCAAGCAATAACCAGCAGTACCGGACCTTCGCCGCGGCGTTCCGAGAGGCGGCGGCTCGCTGGGGGCGAGGGGCCTTCTCCTTCAATGGTGCGCTGGAACGGGTAAAAGCGGAATTTCCTTTGTTCCAAAACATTCCGTGCTAGAAGAGCGACCCGC
This sequence comes from Cystobacter fuscus, assembly GCF_002305875.1. NCBI lineage: Bacteria > Pseudomonadati > Myxococcota > Myxococcia > Myxococcales > Archangiaceae > Cystobacter > Cystobacter fuscus. The sequence goes on from NZ_CP022098.1 coordinate 1,869,589, forward strand.
TGACCCACACAAGCTGTTGAGGATGGGCTCCCACGTGGTCGACCAGAGCGCTGAACTCGAACTGTCCGATGCCCAGACCGGTGTGTGGCTCGCCGAGCGCTCCGGGCACAGCCGTCCCGGCTCCTACCAGTGGGCCGAGTACCTGGACCTGTGCGGGACCGTCCGGACCGACCTGCTGACCGCCGCTCTCACGCGGGCCGCCGCGGAGTGCGAGGCGGTCCGGGTGGTCTTCGAGGCGACGGCCGATTCCCTTCCCCGGCAACGGGTCCTGGACTCCGCCGAACCCCGGGTGACCACCGTGGACTTCCGGGAGGCCCCCGATCCCGTCGCCTCGGCGCGGGCGTGGATGGCGGAGCGGCTCGCGGCGGCGGGCGAGGAACTGTTCCTGGGTGCCGTGCTGCGGCTGGCCGAGGAGCGGCAGTGGCTGTTCCTGCGGGTGCACCACATCGCCCTCGACGGCGCGGGCATGGCGCTGCTCGTGCGGCGCGTGGCCGAGATCTACGAGTGCCTCCGGGAAGGGCTCGCCGTACCCGGACCCGGGTGGGCAGCCCTGGCCGAGGTGCCCTCGGCCGAGCAGGCGTACCGCGACTCGGCCGCACTGGCCGAGGACCGCGAGTGGTGGCTCGCACGGCTGGCCGACCGGCCGGAGCCGGTGGTGGTCGGGTCGCGCGCCGCGCCCGCCGCGGAGACCTCGGTGCGGTGGACCCGCGTGCTGGCGGAAGGGGAGTTCGCCCGGCTGCGGCAGGGCGCCGAGCGGTTGGGGACGCGGTGGTCTCGCGTGGTCGCCGCGGCCACCGCCGTGCACGTGCAGGCCGTCACCGGGCAGTCGGACCTGCTGCTCAGCCTGCCTGTCTCCGGCCGCGCGGCGGAGGTGGCCGTGCCCGCCATGACGGCCAACGTGGTGCCCCTGCGCGTGCGCGTCAACCTGGCGGGCACCGTGGGCGGGCTGCTCCAGGAGGTATCGGCGCAACTGCACGCCATCCGGTCGCGGCAGCGGTACCGGGGCGAACGCCTGCGGCGCGAGCTGGGGCTGCCGGAGGACGGGCGGAAGTTCTTCGGACCGGTGCTCAACATCCAGCGGTTCGACCACGTGCTGCGCTTCGGCTCGGCGACGGTGACGGTGCACAACCTCCAGGCCCCGCCGTCGGAGGACCTGTCCGTGGTGGCCTACGACCGGGCTGACGGCAGGCTGCGCCTGGACTTCGACGCCAACCCCACCACGTGCTCCCCCAAGCGGCTGCGGGAGCTGGGCGAGCGGTTCGAGCACGTGCTGTGGCAGTTGGTCGAGGCCACCCCGGACACGCCCCTGGTCGACATCCAGCCCACCACGGCCGCCGAGCGCGCGCACCTGATCGACCTGGGCACCGGGGCCGCACAGGCGGCGCGAGCCAGCACGGTGCCCTCGGCCTTCGCCGCGCGGGTCCGCCAACAGCCGGAGGCCGCCGCGGTGCACTGCCCGAAGACCGGGCGGCGGCTGACCTACCGCGAGCTGGACGAGCGGGCCACCGCCCTGGCCGCCCGGCTCGCCGGGGCGGGGCCGGGCCCGGCCGCAACGTCGCGCTGCTGTTGCCTCGCTCGGTGGACCTGGTGGTCGCCGTGCTCGCCGTGCTCAAGTCCGGCGCGGCCTACGTGCCCCTGCACGCCGAGGACCCGCCGCCCAGGCGCGCGTCCGTGCTCGCCGACTCCGGGGCCCGGCTGCTGCTCACCGACCAGGCGGACGCGACGGCCCCCGGTCTGCGCGTGCTGACCGTCAACGGCACCGGCCCGGACGCCGCGTGCCCGGAGGTCGGCGGGGGCGACCTGGCCTGCGTCATGTTCACCTCGGGCTCCACCGGCACGCCCAAGGGCGTCGCCGTCACCCATGCCAACCTGGTCGACCTCGCCGCCGACCGCTGGTGGACCGAGGGCGGGGCCGAGCGGGTGCTGCTGCACTCCGCGCAGGCCTTTGACGCGATCAACCTGGAGCTGTGGATACCGCTGCTCACCGGCGGCGAGATCGTGCTCGCCCCGCCCGGCAGGCTCGACCCCGGCGAGCTGGCCCGCACCATTACGACCGCCGGGGTCACCGGGATGTGGCTCACCGCCGGGCTGTTCAACGCGATCGCCACCCAGGACCCGCGCTGCCTCGCCGGGCTTCGCCAGGTGTGGACCGGCGGTGACGTGGTCTCCCCCGCCGCCGTGCGCGCCGTGCGGGAGGCGCTGCCCGAGCTCACCGTCGTCAACGGCTACGGCCCGACCGAGACCACCGTCTTCGCCACCCGCTACCCCGCGGGCCCGATCACCGACGTGGTTCCCATCGGCCGTCCCCTCGACGGCACCCGGGTGCTCCTCCTCGACGGGGCCATGCGCCCCGTCCCGCTCGGCACCACCGGCGAGGTCTACCTGGGCGGCGCGGGCGTGGCCCTGGGCTACCTGAACCGGCCGGGTGCCACCGCCGAGCGCTTCCTGCCCGACCCGTCCGGTCCGCCCGGTGCCCGCGTCTACCGCACCGGCGACCTGGCCCGCTGGAACGCCGCCGGGCAGCTGGAGTTCGCCGGGCGCGCCGACGGCCAGGTCAAGCTGCGCGGCTTCCGGGTCGAGCTGGGTGAGGTGGACGCCGCGCTGCTGGCCCAGCCGGGGGTGCGGCAGGCCGCGACCGTGATGCGCGAGGGCCGCCTGGTCTCCTACGTCGTCGGCGAGGTCCCGGACGGGCTGCTGGAACGGCTCGGTGAGCGGCTGCCGCCGTTCCTGGTGCCCTCGGCCGTGGTCGGACTGGCCGCGCTGCCGTTGACCCGCAACGGGAAGCTCGACCGCGCCGCCCTGCCGGACCCCTCTGCCCCCGCACCCGAGCCGGTGCGCGCCACCGGCACGGCCGTCGAGCGGACCCTCGCGAAGCTGTTCGCGCAGGTGCTCGGCCGGGCCGAGGTGCCCGTGGACGGGGACTTCTTCAAGCTCGGCGGCGACAGCATCCGGGCCATTCAGCTCGCCGCCGCCGCACAGCGCGCCGGGCTGGCCGTCAGCACCTCCGACGTCTTCCGCGCCCCGACCGTCACCGCACTGGCCAAGGGCCTCGCGTTGCCCGCCGCGCGCGGCCGCAGCCTGGCACTCGGAGATCCCGACGACCCGACCGTGCCGCTCACACCGGTCATGCACTGGCTGCGCGGCCGGGGCGCGCCGGACAACCGGTTCGTCCAGTCGATGACCGTGCGCACCCCGGCCGGGTGCACGGCCGAGCAGGTGCGCGCCGTGGTCCAGGCGCTGGTCGACCACCACGGCATGCTGCGCCTCGCGCTGTCCGAAGTGCAGGGGGTGTGGGCGCTGCGGGTGCTGGAGCACGTCACCGTCAAGTTGGACCGGCCCATCAACCTGGCCCTCGGCCACGTCCTGCACGTCACCTGGCGCGAGGATCGGCTCAAGCTGACCGCGCACCACCTGTGCGTGGACGGCGTGTCCTGGCGCATCCTGTTAGACGACCTGCACACGGCCTGGGCCGCGGTCCGCGACGGCCGCGCCCCGACGCTGCCCGCCACCGGCACGCCGTTCCCGCAGTGGGCGCGGGCCCTGCTCCAGCACGCCCACCACCCCGATCTGCTGGCGGACCTGCGCCGCTGGCTCGCCCCGGTCGCGGACCCGCCGGTCGGCGACCGCGCGCTGGACCCCTCGCTGGACACCGAGGACACCCGGCAGTGGCTCTCGATCAGCCTGCCCGCGGACTTCCTCCCCAAGGCCGCGGCCGCCTTCGACTGCTCGGTGTACGAGCTGTTGCTGACCGCGTTCGCGCTGGCCACCGGCCCGGTGCGGGTGGAGCTGGAGGGCCACGGGCGCGAGGAGTTCGCCGACGGCCTCGACCTCTCCCGTACGGTCGGCTGGTTCACCACGCTCTACCCCGTCCAGCTCGCCGCGGGCTGTTCCTGGCCCACCGACCCTGTCGACCTGGACGGCGCGGTCGCCCGGGTGCGCGAGACCCTGAACGGCCTGGCGCGCACCGGGTTCGGCCACGGCCTGCTGCGTCACCTCAACCCGCAGACCGCACCGCTCCTGGCCGGGGTACCGGCCCCCCGGTATGCGTTCAACTACCTGGGCCACTTCGACGTCAACGGAGACGGGGACTGGGCGGTGCTGCCCGAGGACACCGTGGTCGGTGCGACCTCCGGCGGACCGCTCGCGCTGGCCCACGCGGTGGAGCTGGACGCGGTGCTCGCCAACCACCCCGACGGTCCCCGGCTGGTGGCGAACTGGTCCTGGCCGGGAAGGCTGCTGCCCCGCGAGGAGATCAGCGCGCTGGCCGAACGCTGGTTCGAGGTGCTGACCGCGCTCGGCACCCGGGCCCGTGCCCGGGCCACCGGCGCGCTGCCGCTGCCGCCGCTGGCCCAGGGGCTGCTGTTCCACTCCCTCTACGACCACGACGGCGCCGACCCGTACCTGGTGCAGTTCGTCTTCGAGCTGGAAGGCGCGCTGGACGCGGCCGGGCTGCGCACCGCCCTGCACCGGCTGCTGCTGCGGCATCCGCAGCTGTCCGCCGGAGTGCGGCAGAGCCCGGCGGGCAGGCCGGTGCAGGTGATCGACCCGGAGTTCTCCGTGCCCTGGCACGACCTGCCCGCGCATGAGGACCTGGAGGCCTTCCTGGCGCAGGACCGGCAGCGGCGCTTCGACCTGGCCCGCCCGCCGCTGTTCCGCGCCGCCCTGCAACGGCGTGCCGCCGACCGGCACGTGTTCGTGCTGACCACCCACCACCTCCTGCTGGACGGCTGGTCCATGCCGATCGTGGTGAAGGAGTTGTTCGGCCTGTACGCCGGGCAGCCGCTGCCCCCGGCCCCCGCCTACCGCGACTTCCTGGACTGGCTCGCCACCCGCGACCCGCATGCCGCCGAGGAGGCCTGGCGCGACATCCTGTCCACCGTGGACGGACCGACGCTGGTCGGCGGGCCGGGCAGGCGGGGTTCGGCCTCGGCCCGGCTGCGGTGCGAGGCGGACCTGCCCGCCGGGATCGCCGAGGTCGCCCGTCGGCATGGGGTGACGCCGAACGTCGTGGTGCAGCTGGCCTGGGCCGTGCTGGTGGGCGCGCTGACCGGCAGGCAGGACGTCGTCTTCGGCGCGACGGTGTCCGGCAGGCCGCCGGAGCTGCCCGGCGCGGAGGGCATGGTCGGCCTGCTGATCAACACCATCCCGGTCCGGGTCGGACTGGCCCCGGCCCGCACGGTCGCGGACGCACTGGCCGCACTGCGCGAACAGCAGCTGGCCGTGCTGGACCACCAGCATGTGGACCTGACGCGACTCCAGGCCCTGGCCGGGCAGTCGGAGCTGTTCGACACGGTGGTGGTGTTCGAGAACTACCCCCTGGAAGAGGAGGCGCTGCCCGGGCTGGTGCTGCGCAGCGCGCGGGGCCTGGACGGCACGCACTACCCGCTGACACTCGTCGTGATGCCCGGGGAGCACGGGCGGCTGCGACTGGACCACAGCGCCGACGTCCTCGACGCCGAGGGCGCGCACCGGCTGCTCGCCCGGCTCGCCTCGATCCTCGCGCAGTTCGCCGACCGGCCGGACGCATCCCTGGGGGGTCTCGATCTGCTGCTGCCCGACGAGCACGAGCCGGTCCCCACCCCGGAGACCGCGCGGCGGTGCACCCTGCCCGAGCTGTTCGAGGCCCAGGTGCGGGCCCGCCCGGACGCCGTGGCCGTCACCTTCGAGGGCGAGCACCTGACCTACCGCGAGCTCAACGCCCGCGCGAACCGCCTGGCCCACCACCTCGTGGCACGGGGTGCGGGCCCGGAACGACTGGTGGCCCTGGTGCTGCCGCGTTCGCTGGACCTGGTGGTCGCGGTGCTGGCGGTGCTCAAGTCCGGCGCGGGGTACGTGCCCATGGACCCCGACCAGCCCGAGGAACGCCTGCGGCAGGTGCTCGCCGCGGTGAACCCGGTGCTGGTGCTCGACCAGGTCGACCCGTCGAAGGAACACCCCGAGCACGATCTCGGGCCGCGCGCGGATCCGGACGGTGTCGCCTACGTCATCCACACCTCCGGCTCGACCGGTGTGCCCAAGGGCGTGGTGGTGTCGCACCAGAACGTCGTGCGGCTGCTGGACACCACCGACCCCTGGTTCGGGTTCGGCCCCGGCGACGTGCACACGCTGTTCCACTCCTACGCCTTCGACGTGTCGGTGTTCGAGCTGTGGAGCATGCTGGCCAAGGGTGGGCGGCTCGTGGTGGTGCCCAAGCACGTCACCCGGTCACCGCAGGAGTTCCTCGCCCTGCTGGCGCGGGAACGCGTGACCGTGCTGAGCCAGACCCCGTCGGCCTTCTACCAGTTGCCCCCGGCCGACCTGGCGCTGCGCGTGGTGGTCTTCGCCGGGGAGGCACTGGCGCTGAGCCGCATCCGCGCCTGGCGGCGGCCCGGCGGGCCGAAGCTGGTCAACATGTACGGGATCACCGAGACCACCGTGCACTCGAGCTACATCGAGCTCGATGACCCGGAGGAGACCGCCAGCGTGGTCGGGGTCGCGCTGCCCGACCTGCGGCTGCACCTGCTCGACCATGCCCTGCGGCCGGTGCCGCCCGGCTGTCCCGGTGAGATCTACGTGGCCGGGCCCGGCGTGACGCGCGGCTACCTGAACCGGCCCGAGCTCACCGCGGCCCGGTTCGTCCCCAACCCGTTCGGTGCCCCCGGTGACCGCATGTACCGCTCCGGCGACCTCGCCCGGCGGCGCCAGGACGGTGGCCTGGAGTACCTGGGTCGTGCCGACCAGCAGGTGAAGATCCGGGGCTTCCGCATCGAGCCCGGCGAGGTCGAGCGCGTCCTGGAACGGCACCCCTCGGTGGTCCAGGCCGTGGTGCTGCCCGATGAGGACCGACTGGTCTGCTACGCCGTGCTTACCGGCGACCTGGACGCGGCCGGGCTGCGCGAGCACGCGCGGCGCGTGCTGCCCGAGCACATGGTGCCCGCGTTCGTGGTGCCGGTGCCGAAGATCCCGTTGACCGGCAATGGCAAGCTCGACCGCAGGGCGCTGCCCAGGCCGCAGTCCACGTTGCCGGTGAGCAGGCCACCTCGCACGCCGATGGAGAAGCTGCTGTGCGCGCTGTACGCCGAAGTGCTCGACGTGCCCGAGGTCGGCGCGGAGGACAGCTTCTTCGACCTGGGCGGGCACTCGCTGCTGGCCACCCGGCTGATCAACCGGGTGCGCGCGGAAACCGGTGCGGTGCTGGGCATCCGCACCCTCTTCGACGCCCCCGTGGTGGCCGACCTGGCCCGCTGCCTGCCAGAGGTGCCCACCGCGCCGGACACCGCGTTCACCCCCGGGGCCCGGCCCGCGCACATCCCGCTGTCCGCTGCCCAGCGCCGGCTGTGGTTCTTCAGCCAGTTCGCCGGGCCCAACTCCGTGTACAACATGGCCTTCGCCACCCGGCTGCGCGGTGACCTGCACGAGGACTCCCTGCGGGCGGCACTGCACGACGTGCTCGAGCGGCACGAGAGCCTGCGCACCAAGGTGGTCGAGGGCGGCGGCGAACCCGGCCAGCGGATCTGCTCGGCCGATGAGCTGCCCGTGCACTCGCTCGCGGTGCCCGAGTCGGCGCTGGCCGACCGGCTCGCCGAGGCCGCCGGGCACGTCTTCGACCTCACCGCCGAACTGCCCGTGCGCGCGCTGCTCTGCCGCACCGGGCCGCGGGAACACGTGCTGCTGCTCGTCCTGCACCACATCGCCGCCGACGGCTGGTCCCTGTCCCCGCTGGCCCGCGACCTGTCCACCGCCTACCGCGCCCGACTCGACGGGAACAGTCCACGGTGGACGAACAGGCCGGTGCAGTACGCCGACTACGCGCTCCAGCAACGCAACACCCACCCGGCCCATTGGGTCGAGGTGCTGCGGGGCATCCCGGACGTGCTGCCGCTGCCCACCGACCACCCCCGGCCGGCGGTGTCCGCGCACCGCGGTGAGACCGTCGGCTTCCGGCTGGACGCCGCCCTGCACGGCCGGATCACCGAGCTGGCCCGCGCGCACCGGGCGAGCGTGTTCATGGTGCTGCACGCCGCGATCGCCTGCCTGCTGCACCGTCTCGGCGCGGGCGCGGACATCCCCATCGGCACCCCGGTCGCCGGGCGGCACGACGCCGCGCTGCACGACACCGTCGGCTGCTTCATCAACACCGTGGTGCTGCGCACCGACCTGTCCGGCGCGCCCACCTTCGCCGAGTTGCTGGCGCGGGTGCGCGCGGTGGACCTGGACGCGTTCGCCCACCAGGACGTGCCGTTCGAGCAGGTGGTGGAGGCGCTCAACCCGCCGCGCTCGCTGTCCCGGCACCCGCTGTTCCAGGTGATGCTGGCCATCCAGGACACCCCGGCCGCCGAGTTCTCCCTGCCCGGGGTGCGCGCCGAACCCGTGGCCGTGCACGGCGGGGCCTCGCGGTTGGATTTGCTGTGGAGCCTGCGCCAGGAATCCGACGGCATCGACGGGCTGCTGGAGTACAACACCGAGCTCTTCACCCCCGCCACGGCGCGACTGCTGCTGGCCCGCCTCGACCTGTTGCTGCGCGCCGCCGTCGCCGACCCGGACCGCCCGGTCACCGACCTGCCGGTGCTCGTGCCCGGTGAGCGGGAACGGCTGCTCACCCGGTGGAACGACACCGCGCGGACCGTGCCGGACACCTCGGTGCACTCCCTGTTCGCCGAACGGGCGCGCGCCCATCCCCATGCGCTGGCGGTGGACGACCTCACCTACGGGCAGCTGTCGGAGCGGGTCGAGCAGCTCGCCGAGCAGTTCCGCGCACTCGGAGCCGGTCCGGGCAGCCTGATCGCCCTGGTGCTGCACCGCACCGCCGACCTGCCCGCCGCGATGCTGGCCGCCGACCTCGTCGGCGCGGCCCACCTGCCCCTGGAACCCGGGCTGCCACCGGAACGCCTCACCGCGCTGCTCGCCGACGCGCGACCGGCGCTGGTGGTGGACAACGAGAACGGACTGCGCGTCACGGCCCGCCCGGGGACACCGGTGCCCGAGGACACCGCCTACGTCCGGTACACCTCCGGGTCCACCGGGCGACCCAAGGGCGTGGTGGTGCCCAGGTCCGCACGGCTCAACCTGCTGCACGCCATGCGCGAGCGGCTGGACCTCACCCCGGCGGACCGGGTGCTGGCCTCCGCACCGGTCGGATTCGACATCTCCGAGCTGGAACTGCTGGCGCCCCTGATGACCGGGGCCGCGCAGGTGCTCGCGGACCGAGACACCGTGCGCGAGCCGGACGAGCTGCTGGCCCTGCTGGAGCGCCGCCAGGTCACCGTGGTGCAGGCGACGCCCTCGCTGTGGCACGCACTGGCCGCCCGCCGCCCGGAGTGCCTGCGCCGGGTGCGCGCGCTGATCGGCGGTGAGGCCGTGCCCGGTGGGCTGGCCGAGGAACTGCGCGGCCGGGTGTCCTCGCTGCTGGCCTGCTACGGGCCGACCGAGACCACCGTGTGGTCCACCTTGCACCCGGTCACCGGAGCCACCGGCGCGACCGTCCCCATTGGACGTCCCCTGTGGAACACCCGCTGCCACGTGCTGGACGAGCGGTTGAATCTGGTGCCGCCCGGTGTGCTCGGCGAGCTCTACCTGGCCGGGGACGGGGTGGCCACCGGCTACCTGCGCCAGCCGGGCCTCACCGCCTCGCGCTTCCTGCCCGACCCGTACGGGCCGCCCGGGAGCCGCATGTACCGCACCGGTGACCTCGTCTCCCGGAGCGCGGACGGGGTGCTGCGCTTCCACGGGCGCACCGACGACCAGGTCAAGGTGCGTGGCCACCGCGTGGAACTCGGCGAGGTGGAGGCGGTGCTCGCCCAGCACGCCGACGTGCACGCGGCCGCGGTGACCGTGCACCGCAAGGGGGTGCTGATCGGCTACCTGGTGCCCGCCGTCGCCGAACCGGACCTGCCCGCGATCAGCGCGCACCTGGCGCGGCACCTGCCCGACCACATGGTGCCCGCCCGGCTGGTCGCGGTGCCGGAGTTCCCGTTGAGCGCCAACGGGAAGGTGCGGCGCGACCAGCTGCCCGAACCGGACTGGTCCGTTGCCGCCGAGGTCACAGCCACCCCGGAGGAGCAGCTGCTGTGCGGGCTGTTCGCCGACGTGCTCGACCTGCCCTCGGTCCGCCCCGGCGACAACTTCTTCGAGCTGGGCGGGCATTCGCTGGTGGCGGCCAGGCTGAGCGCGCGGGTGCGCGCGGTGTTCGGCGTGGCCCTGGGCGTGCGGGACGTGTTCACCGCACCCACCCCGGCGGCGCTCGCCGCGCGCCTTGCCGGAGCGGCCGAGACCGGTCCGCTGGTGCCCCTGCGCACCGGTGGGTCCGCCGCACCGCTGTGCTGCGTTCCGGCGTTGAGCGGCCTCAGCGGCGTATACGCGGGCCTGCTGCCCCACCTCGACGGCGAGCACCCGGTGTACGGCCTGCACACCGACGACCTGCCGGACTCGATTGAGGAACTGGCCGAGCACCACGTCACGGCACTGCGCGCCGCCCACCCCGACGGGCCCTACCACCTGCTCGGCTGGTCCTTCGGCGGCCTGGTGGCACATGCGATGGCCGTGCGGCTGCGGGAACTCGGCGCACCCGTCGGCCTGCTGGTCGTGGTCGACTCGGTCGCGGGTGCGGTGGCCGAGGCGGGGCCGGTCGAGGAGCGGATCACCCGGCTGCTGGGCCGGGACAGCGCGCCGCTGGCCGCGGTGGCGCGCAACAACGAACGGCTGCTGCGGGCCTACCGACCGCCGGTCTACCCGGGGGACGTCGTGTACTTCAACGCGGCGGGCGGCTCGAACCACGAGCGGTGGCGGTCGCACGTCGGCGGGCGGCTCACCGTGCACCAGCTGGCCGCGGCGCACCACGAAGTGTTCCAGCCCGAGCACGTGGCCGAGGCCGGCGCGCTGCTCCGGGACGAACTGAGGAGGAACCGATGATCGACTACCTGCCTGCAGGTGCCCGGGTGGTGGTGCGGCTGCCCAACGGACCGGGCCTGGCCAAGGCCCTGCTCGGCTGCTTCGACCGCGAGCTCGTCGCGGTGCCCCTGCACCCGCGCAGCACGGATACCGCGGTGCGCGGCATCGTCGACCGGGTCGCCGCCTCCGCCGTGCTGGACGAGCACGGGCTGCACGACACCGGCCACCCCGCCGAGCACCCGGATGCCGAGGGCCTGGCGTTCCTGATGTTCACCTCGGGCTCCACCGGTCCGCAGAAGGGCGTCATGCTCAGCCGGAAGGCGGTGCTGGGCAACGCGGCCAAGACCGCCGCGCTCCACGGGCTCACCCCCGACCGGCCGCACGGCACCTGCCTGCCGCTGTACCACTGCAACGCGCTGGTCATGTCGTTGCTGGGCACGCACTTCACCGGCACCCCGCTGGTGCTGCACAACGGCGCGGACCCGGCCGGGTACTTCGCCGCGCTGCGTGCCGCCGGGGCCCGGACCGCCTCCATCGTGCCCGCGCTGCTGGCCGACCTGCTGGATGTCTCACCGGAGTGGCCGGAGGACCTGGAGTACCTGATCACCGCGGCCGCGCCGCTGACTTCGGACCTGGCCCGCCGCTTCCACGACCGCTACGGCCCGAGGCTGCGCCAGGGCTACGGCCTGACCGAGGCGATGAACTTCAGCTTCACCACGCCCCTGCTCGACGAGGCCGCGTTCACCCGCCAGTACCTGGACCAGCACCCGCCGGTCGGCGTGGCGCTGCCGGAGACCGAGCTGCGGCTGGTCGACGGCGAGGTGTGGGTGCGGACCCCGGACATGATGCGCGGCTACTGGCAGGACCCGGCGGCCACGGCGGCGGCGCTGACCGAGGACGGCTGGCTGCGCACCGGGGACCTCGGTGAGCTGCGCGAGGGCCTGCTGGTGCTGCGGGGCCGGGCCGGGGAGCGCATCGACCGGGGAGGGGAGAAGTACCACCCACTGGACGTCGAGCGGACCTGGCGCGAGGCCGGGCTCGGCGGGCGGTTCGCGGCGGTGGCCGTCGCCGAACCCACGCTCGGTCACGAGATCGGGCTCGTCGCCACGGACCAGCCGGTGGAGGCCGTGCGCGCGGTGTGCGAGAACAGCCCGCTGCGGCCCGCCTCGGTGCAGTTCGGCGGATTCCAGGCCACCTCGACCGGCAAACCCCAGCGCAAGGCCATGGGCCGCTCGCTGGTCGCGCTGCGGTACGCGCCCGCCCGGTACGAGCGGCTGCTGCGGTACGCCTCGGCCACCGCGCACGACCTGCTCCGCTCCGGTGTGGACGATGCCGGGCTGCGTGCACTGGCCGAGCACGTGGACGAGCCCGCGCGGGAGGGCGAGGAGGCGGTGTTCGAGGCGCTGGAGTTCATGCGCGCCCACTGGCACCGGCGTGCCGACCCCGAGCTGGCGGAGGCGAAAGCCCGCTGGCGCGAGCAGTTGAGCACCGAATGGCCACTGGCCGGGTACGCCGAACTCGCCGAGCGCCTGCGCGAGGCCCACCCGGGCGCGGTGGTGTCCAGCCACCTGCCCACGATCACGACCCTCGACGGATGCCCGTGGGCACTCGGCCCACTGCTGTCCTTTTTGGACTACCCCACCCAGGAGCCGGGCGACCGGTGGCACGGGCTCGCCGGACTGCGCGAGGCGGGCTTCGCCGTCGTCGGCTGCGCACTGCTGCGCGCGGGCCGCCACGACCTCGGCGGCGTGCTGTGGGCCCACACCCCGACCAGCGGAAACAGAGGCAACGAATGAGCAGGATGAAGCAGGTCCCCGACCACGAGGACGAGGTGTTGGACCTGGAACGCCACCAGGACCCCGGCCGCAACCGCATCACCCCGGTGCTGCAGCTGCCCCCGGAAGTCGCCCTGACCGTCGTGACCGCGCTCGCCGGGCTGGTCCGCCACGCCCACCGGAGGGAACACGAGTCCCCCACCCCCCCCCGCGCGCTGAAGGAGGCGCAGTCGTTCGAGGAGGGCGACGTGTTCATGCTGGCCCCCCCCTTCGAGGGCTACTTCGCCGACCGCTACCTGATGGACTTCTACGACACCCGGGAACGCGGCATCTGCTCCCGCATGCACCTGCACACCGGCCTGCGCTTCGTGCGGATGATGACCGGCCCGGACACCACCATCCGCGTCTCCAGCCTGTCCCCGCTGACCGTCCGCTCCCGCCCGGACTGGACGACCCCGCTGCACGCCTTCGTCGACCGCCTGCCGGACACCCCGGAGGGCGTGCACCGGGAGCGGTACAACGTCGTCGTGCCACCGAACTGCTGGGTGGACATGCAGATCCCCCGGGGAGTCTCGCACCAGTTCAACGCGGTCGGGCCCCATGCGGTGATTGACTCGGTGCACCCGGAGGAGTCCATCGAAACCCTGCGCGAAGGCATGTCCGGGTACCGGATGATGGCGCAGACCATCTTCCTGGCGGAGCACCGCAGTTCAGCCGCCACCTGCGAGGACACCGGCGACGGGGGCTGAGGGCAGAAGAGGAGCAAGGAGCCCCCCACGGCATCGCGAACTTCCCTGTGCGCCGGGCAGGGAAGGCACTGGAAAACAATAACTTGACCAACTTCATTCGGTGCGCCGCGGCTCCAAAAGGTAATTCCAGTCGCCATGGAAATCATCCTTTCGCAGCGCCAGTCGCTTCATTTCTGTCTTCGTGATCTCGACGCCCGTCGGATATTGCTTTTTGTCCAACCGCGTCTTGACGCGCAGACCTCTGGTAGTTCGCGTTCTTCCGATGAGATTGACGACTGTCTCAAAACTGGTCAGTGGCTTGCCCCTCCAGTTCTGGGTGATGTGGCAGAAGAGCCGATGTTCGATTTTGTTCCACTTGCTCGTTCCTGGCGGAAAGTGGCACACGTGGATGTTCAGCCCCGTGTCATCAGCCAACTCTTGCAGTTCTTTCTTCCAGGCACGTGTCCGGTACCCGTTGCTGCCGCCTGCATCTGCTGTGATGAGAAGTTCCGTCGCACTCGGATAGGCTGGCAAACCCATCGTTTTCCACCATTGTCGAATTGATGCGACGGCAAAAGCCGGTGTGTCATGATCTCGCCCGACGCTCACCCATGCCTCGTTTCGAGTCATGTCGAAAACTCCGTAGGGGATCGCCTTGCCCACCGCATCTTCGGGAAAGTCGTGGACGTTGACCTCCTCCGGCCGCCCCGTCGGTTGCCACTCACGGCCTACGTTCCTGAAGCTGCCGACGAGCTCCTTCTTCTTCGTATCGACGGAGATGACTGGCTGGTTTCGCGCCTGGAAGTCCTCCACCATCGCGCTGATGTGCTCGAATTGCGCGTTGCGGTCTGGATGAGACGTGCCCTCTTGGTTCTTGCGCAACGCGTGGAGGCTGTAGCCCAGCTCGTGCAGCTTCTTTCCGACGCTCATGTGGCTGACCACGAACCCCTCGTGCCGCAACTCCGCTGCCAGATTTCGCGTGCTCTTGCACGTCCATCGCAGTGGCGACATCGGATCCCCTCTCGTCGTCGGCGCAACCATACGCTCGAGTGCCTCGACCCATCCTCCCTGTACCAAGGCAAGCGCCTTGCGGCCACCGCCAGGCCGACGCTGACGTTCAGTGACCGCTTCGCCTTTCTTCAACTCCTCGCGGCCTGCTCGGATCGTCGCCCGCGCCAAACCAGTTGCGCTCGCAACCACCGCGTCGCCGCCGTAGCCTATCGTGAGCGACTCCGTCGCTGCCCACAATCGGCGTGCCCTCTCATTCAGGACTCCCTCAAGGGCGAGGTACTTGGCACGGATGGCCGCTTCCAGTTTCGAGTCGTGCCTCATGAGGAGGCCAGATCACAAACCACAGAAGTTGGCAACTTTATTGTTTTCCAGCGCCGAAGGTGTCAAAGGATTCGATCCACCCGCGACAACCCGGGCTTTCAAGACGAGCCACTGAGAATCGTCTGACACCTGCCCGGGCACATTGCCGGTGCTCCGTGAGGGCTGCCCGCGGGTTGTGATTGTCCTCATGGTTTGCCTGTGCGGGGCATCACAGTGCGTTCCCTCCCCTGCTGCCACTGTGTGTCTCCATCGGCTTCGTGCTAACGACCCAAGAGCCGAGCTGATGTCGTCCAACCCGTTACTGAGGAGTGCGTTCCCATGTCGATCAAAACGTTGAAGGCCGTATCCAGTGCCACGTGCATGACTATGGCCATCCGGCTGCTCACCGCTTGTGGCCACGAGGCAGGACAGCCGGAGCTGCGTCCGGCCTGGAGTGACCCCGAGAGCGCCTGGGTCCCCGCCCACTCGCCCGTGCTCGAGGGCTACGTCTGGAACGGGGCCCGAGAGCGGTTCGAGGCAGTGCGCTACGCCGACGTGGACGGGATGGCCGTGCTGGAGGGCGACATCCTGCTGGGGAGTGTGGAGCAGGTGAAGGCACACACTCGTGAGGTCCAGGCCCACGGAGGGCTCCAGCCCCAGGGCGTGCGGGCGCAAGGAGTGGCCATCAGCGGATTGCGCTACAGGTGGCCCGATGCGACGGTGCCGTACACCATCGACCCGAGCCTCCCCAGCCAGTTCCGGGTAACAGACGCCATCGCCCACTGGCAGTCGAAGACGCCACTGCGCTTCGTGCTGCGCACGGCGAGCAACGCGGCGCTCTACCCCAACTACGTCACCTTCCGGCCTAACAACGGGTGCAGCTCGTCAGTGGGGATGAGGGGCGGCCAGCAGTTCATCAACCTGGAGGCCGCGTGCAGCACGGGCAACACCATCCATGAAATCGGCCACGCCATCGGCCTGTGGCACGAGCAGAACCGCGAGGACCGCGACTCCAACGTGCGCATCCTGTGGGAGAACATCCAGGCCGACTACGCGTACAACTTCGACCAGCACATCGGCGATGGCGACGATGTGTTCAGCTACGACTTCGGTTCCATCATGCACTACGGGGCCTATGCGTTCTCCTCCAACGGACTGCCCACCATCGAGACGCTGGGGGGCCAGTCCATCGGCCAGCGCGACGGGTTGAGCTTCGCGGACGTGAACGCCACCATCAAGCTGTACTCGCGGCAGATTTTGGCCAACGAGTCCATCCCCAGCTTCCAAACCTGGGCTGCGCGGACTCGTACGGTGGTGACTGGCGACTTCAATGGAGATGGGCGGACGGACATCGCAGCGGTGGGCGCTGACGGCTGGCAAGCCTTGCCCGTGGCGCTCTCCAACGGCAATGGCTCCTTCCGAGTGGTCAACGAGTCCATCCCCAGCTTCCAAACCTGGGCTGCGCAGACTCGTATGGTGGTGACTGGCGACTTCAATGGGGATGGGCGGACGGACATCGCAGCGGTGGGCGCTGACGGCTGGCTGGCCCTGCCCGTGGCGCTCTCCAACGGCAATGGCTCCTTCCGAGTGGTCAACGAGTCCATCCCCAGCTTCCAAACCTGGGCTGCGCAGACTCGTACGGTGGTGACTGGCGACTTCAATGGGGATGGGCGGACGGACATCGCAGCGGTGGGCGCTGACGGCTGGCAGGCCTTGCCCGTGGCGCTCTCCAACGGCAATGGCTCCTTCCGAGTGGTCAACGAGTCCATCCCCAGCTTCCAAACCTGGGCTGCGCAGACTCGTACGGTGGTGACTGGCGACTTCAATGGGGATGGGCGGACGGACATCGCAGCGGTGGGCGCTGACGGCTGGCAGGCCTTGCCCGTGGCGCTCTCCAACGGCAATGGCTCCTTCCGAGTGGTCAACGAGTCCATCCCCAGCTTCCAAACCTGGGCTGCGCAGACTCGTACGGTGGTGACTGGCGACTTCAATGGGGATGGGCGGACGGACATCGCAGCGGTGGGCGCTGACGGCTGGCAGGCCTTGCCCGTAGCGCTCTCCAACGGCAATGGCTCCTTCCGAGTGGTCAACGAGTCCATCCCCAGCTTCCAAACCTGGGCTGCGCAGACTCGTACGGTGGTGACTGGCGACTTCAATGGGGATGGGCGGACGGACATCGCAGCGGTGGGCGCTGACGGCTGGCTGGCCCTGCCCGTGGCGCTCTCCAACGGCAATGGCTCCTTCCGAGTGGCCAACGAGTTCATCCCGTACTTCCAAACCTGGGCTGCGCAGACTCGTACGGTGGTGACTGGCGACTTCAATGGGGATGGGCAGACGGACATCGCGGCAGTGGGCGGTGAAGGCTGGGGGACCTTGCCTGTAGCGCTCCTCGACTACTGAATGCCTGCAAAAGGTGCTCGAGGGGTTCGGTGACCGGGACAAACCGGAGAAGGCCGGTGTCCCTCGAGCGCATCAACCGCCGAGCCGGGCAGCTCGACCGTTCGCTCGCGTCCTACCTACTGAATCAGCAGTAGCGTCTAGGCAGGAGATAGGCCACGTGGAGGGGGAGGGCTGGTGCAGAGGGGACGAGGAGGGCCGCGGACGGGTGCCGGCCGGGCTCCCGGAAGGGTGTCAGACGATTCGCAGGAAACGAGGTGTCGGAACGAGTCCTTTGAGTGATGCCTGGAGGCTGTCCATGGACCCATAGGGTGAAAGTCCCGAAGCGGGAGAAGGTCGAACCGCATAGCTTGGGTGGCACCGAGAGGGGAGAGCCCTGCGGTGAAGCCCACCGACAAAGCCCCGGAAAGCGGGGTGAGCGAGTGCGCGGGCCGCAACGATGAGTGAACGCCCGGAAGAGGCCTCGTGACTCGTCAACTCCGGGTGCCGAGCTGGCTCAAAGACGGCGAAGGCAGCAGGAACTCCCCGAAGACGACCTTGGGGGGTCCACCCGGCGGGGTAGAGGGCGGCGGCACGTGAACAAGGCCATGGATGGAAACAGGGAAGGGCTCCTCGCCCCGCGGAGAAAGCCCGCGGAAGCAAGGTAGCCGCGCGAGCCGAGGAGGCGAAGTGCGGTGAAGGCGAGAGCCTGGCAGATGGGTCCGTAGTAGCGATGAAGCGGGGTAATGCCCGTGGAGCCAAGGGGCCCTGCCGGAGGCATTCGGAACGTGAGGTGAGGCGGGAGTGGGATGACAAGACCCACCGGAAATGCGCAGGAGCCTCGAATGAAGATGGACCGCTGGGCGAAATCCGCCCCCGGCTGGCAGCGGTGGAGTAGGGGCGAATGGCTCCGAAAGTCGGCGGCCAGAAGGACGGAAGCATAACCCCGGCGGAGGACGCCTCCGCGGTGAGCCGGATGCGGGAAACCCGCCCGTCCGGTTCGAAGTGGCGGGGGCCGGAGACGGAGTGATGGTGAGCTCTAAACGGGCACGAAGCCGGAAACGGCGGAGACGGCCAAGAGCAGCCTGCACACCACCGCGCCGGCCCTCGACCCGATCACCATCCCCTGCGGAAGCCTCGACACTAGGCGCCCTGGGGTGGCTCTCGCGCCGGGGTCAGGCTCGCATCTGCCGTGGACAGTCCCAGGTGCTCCAAAATCGCTCGTTGGCCGCCCCGCATCCTATTCTTCAGGGCTGTTTCTCCTGGGGGAGGCCAACGCCATGTCGAAGAAGCAACCGAATCCGACGGTGGGGAAGGGCGGCGGAACGCAGCTGGGGGTCCGGCGGGGCCCTCCACGCTGGGCGCCGGCCGGGGCCCTCTGGCTCATTGTCCTGATTTTCCATGCGGCCTGCGCGTCGCAGGGGCCCGCGTCAAGCAGGGGGACCGGGGGTGGCCGGGCAGGTGACGAGGCCGCGGAGAGCGAGGCGCGAGCGGCGCCGAGGGAGCTGCAGCCGGTGCTGGTGGTGTACGCGGCCGAGGTGGAGGCGCGCGGCAGCACGCGGGTGGTGGCCGTCACGCGGGAGGAGTATCAGCGTGCGGTGGCGCAACTCCTCCAGCACCACCAGGTGCACGGGACGCCCCAGGAGGCCGCCCAGGGGCTGCTCCAGGCCATGCCCGAGGAGGAGCTGCTCGCCGAGGTGTATCGGGACAGGGTCCTCACGCTGGTGCCCCTCATCGACAAGGGTTCGCTCGTCCCCGAGGCCGAGGCGGCGCTCAAGGCGAAGTACCTGCGGTGGTGCCAGCCACGCGGCGGCGGGGACTGCCTGGGCCTCTTCACGGATGGACCCTACCTGCGCACCGACGACAGGCGCACCCTGGCGCTCGCCCTGGCCTTCGGAGGTGTGCTTGACGAGACGCGAGCGGCCCTTGGGCGCGAGCTCAGCCCTCAGGCACTGCTCTCCTCCCTGGTGTGGGCCGCGGGCCTGTACCTGGCCCTCTGGCTGCTACCCGAGCCGAGCACCAAGGCGGCCGCCGCCGCGCTCTCCGTGGTACTTCTGGCCTGGTTGGGGGTGGACGCCATGTGGGGCCTCATGGACGGGTGGGCCCGCATGGCGCACGCGGCGCACGAGGCCACCACGTTCGAGGAGCTGCGCGACGCCGGCGAGGCCTTCGGCAAGCGGATAGGAATGGACGCGGCCCGGGCCCTCATTCTCGCAGTGGCCACCCTCACCGGACGAACGTTGGGCGAGGTGGCGACGCACCTTCGCTCGCTGCCGAGGTTCAACCAGGTGCAGGCGCAGTGGGCGGCCCAGGGCATGGAGGGCTCGGTAGCGGTGGCGATGGAGGAGGCGGCCGCGGTGGAGGTGGTGGTGGAGCAGAGCCGCGCCCTCGTCGTCCTCACCTCCCCGCAGGCGCCCGTGGCCATCAACGTCCTGGCCAGGAGTGGCGGCTCGGGAGCTGCTCGAGGGCATGGGGGCACCGTGGCCATCCAGCACCGCGGGGGCAACAAGCAGGTCATCCTCGGCAACGGCGAGCGGTGGCACCTCCCGCGAGGCCAGAGCTACAATGACATACCGGCGGAAGACCGGCTCGGCGACGAGCTGCAGGCGGCCGTGAGGGAGGAGGCGGCGAGGTGGTCCCAGGCTGAGCTGTCAGTCGAGGAGCTGGAGGCGATAAAGAAGATGCGAGCAGCCGGCAAGGAGTACCGCGCGAATCTGCTGGAGCGGCAGGCCCGAGGGCGGTGGATCGAGAGACAGGTGGCCAACCGCTTCCCGCACCTATCCTGGAACAGCCGCGGCGTGGACGTCACCGGACCTGGTGGCCAGAGCTACCACTACGAGATCCTGTCGGGTACGGAGTCGAACTTCGCGCTGCACGGGCGCCGGATGGCGAGCACCTTCTTCCGCATGATCTTCTTCTGAGGCCCGCGTGACTCCCAACATCCACTACGAGAATCGAGAGATTGAGGGCGAGCACCTGGAGCTGACCGATAAGACGGCCATCTACTGGCTCGGGCCAAACGTCACCCTCCGGGGCTGTACGCTGGTCACGAACGTTTCGGCGCGGTGGCTGCACCTGGTGTCGGGAACCCTGATCGACTGCACCATTCATGCGAAGAGCGAGCTGAAAACGCTACCGTGGGCAGCCATGAAGTTGAAGGGGTGCCGGTTCAAGGGCCGCTTCGGTGGAAACGACTTCGGGTTGCGCGAGGACCTGGACGAGAGGCAGAAGCTCGGAGGCATTGAGGACTGCGACTTCTCAGAGGCCCGACTCAACGGGTGCCGGTTCCGCAATTGCGACATGAAGACCATTCGCCTGCCGCGGTGGCCGTGCTTCACCTTCTTGGATCCCCTCATGCACGTGGCGGAACTGCGCCGGCACGCTTGGCCCGGACTGGTCGGCAGAGCGACTGTCGAGGCTGTCTGCGAGTCGCCTGTCGGCACAGTCGCGGTGACCTGGCACGCACCCACCGTGGCCGAGAAGATGGACACGACGGTTGAGGAGCTGCGCGCCGCCCTGGAGACGGCCCCCGGGATTTTCATGTAGGGCGGGCGTCTAGGCAGGAGAGAGGCCGAGTTGAGGGGGGAGGGCGGGTGCGGAGGGGCCGGGGAGGGCCGCTGACGGGTGCCGGCTCGGGATGGTGTCAAAGGACTCGAAACGCGGGACCCAGCCGGGATGGTGTCCGCCGGGATGGTGTCGCCGGGATGGTGTCAAAGGACTCGAAACGCGGGACCCAAGCCAGAACGAGACGTGGCGTGGACGGTGGAACCCACTCTCTTCAACTGTTTCTGCGGACTTGCGAGTTGGCGCGCGCGGTGCATCCGGCCTCGATGTGCTCACGAGGGGGGGGAAGGGGATGGGTTGGCCGCTGAGGATGTTCCAGGAGGAGGGTGTCTATTTCGTCACGTCCAGGTAATTGGACGAAGCGCTGGAGCAAACGGGGAAGTGAGGACCTGGCGGGGGAGGGGCGCTTCGCACAGGAATGGGCCGAGCCAGTGGAACTGGAGCTCGCGCGACTGCCGTGCTGGGAAGGACTGAAGGAGGAGCAGAGGCAGCGAGCGGTACGGGGGATGGTGGAGCAAGAGGAAGCCAAGGCGCGAACCCGGGGCACGCCTGTGCTGGGAGCGCGAGCCGTGAAGGCGCAGCACCCGCATACCCGGCCCGAGCACCTCAAGAGGAGCCCGAGGCCGTTGGGCCATGCCTCCACGCGGCAGGCATTGAAGGAGCTACGCGAGCACTATCGGGCCTTCGTCGCGGCATTTCGAGAGGCGGCGGCGCGGTGGAGTCGGGGGGATTTCCTGGCCTGCTTTCCTCCCTTCGCCTTCCCGCCGCGTGTCGCGCCTTCTCAAATTCTTTGACACCCTCTCGGCGACACCCTCTCGGCCATGTGGAGGGAGCGGACTGGAGCCCGCCCGCCCAGAAGCGCCGGGATGGCAACAGCGACAGGACCTTCTGGGCTCAAGTCAGTCGTGCAACCGGTCCGAGGGCGTGTCATGGGAGCAATGGCTTGTTCGTGGAAGCCATCAGCTTGACGTGTCCCTGCCGTTGCTCGGCCAGGGCATGAGGCCCGACATGGTAGGGCCTATCTGGTAGCTTCTGGAGTGTCTTACGGGTGACCGAGAAAACTCTCTTTGCCCAGGCCTGAAAGGCCGCGGGTTTCTCCACCCAGGCACCATGTTCGGCGAACTGCCGTTGGTAGTACAACCGTCCCCTCCTGAGAATCTCGCCGTCGTAGTAGCAGCGGTCCAGCTCGATCACCGGAGAACGGTCTGAGTCCACCGACCAATGACCTTGCTGAGGAATGTATCTCAGGATGACTGACTTCAGGTCCTCCGGCTGTACCAGGATGACCCTCAGCCGTGTCTTGCCGAACTCGGCGACCTCGAGGTCAGGGAGCTGTACGGGAGCAGAATCCCGCGACTCCCCATCCAGGAAGACCACCGGGCACTCTTCTCTGAGTCTCTTCTCGAGGAGCCGAGTGTCTTCTGGCATCAAGAAAAAATTGATCTGGTGCCCCATGAGAGCCTTATTTGTTGTACGGATGGAACTCGGGGCGCTTGCCCTCGGCTTTCTGGATATCATCCAGGGCCTGCCGCTCACGTGTCACGGGTTGCCCCTTCTTCGTCTGGAGCCCCACCTGGTGCATTTCCTTGACCTCTTCTGTCTTCTTGTCAGTGCCCACGACATCGACGAACCGCTTGCTCTTGGTTCCCCCGGGTGTCTCAACCATATGCTCGGTCTTGGGCTGTAGTCCACGCGCCTCGACCTCCTGGGCGACCTCCTTGACCTTCGCCTGATGCTCCGTCCCCCCCTTCCTTCCATTTGGATTCGGGGGAGTCTTCACGCTCTGGACGGTGGCCTTGTTTGGAACGGCCTTGGGGACTCGAGGGGCCGCCAGGGACAGGCCACACCACAGGAGCAAACTGACTGCCAGCAGTTCTTTCACGGGGTTACTCCTTGGGTTCTGATGCGCGGCAGGGTACCACCTCCCCACACTGAGACAGGCTGCCGTCCAACGCGGGCGTGAACGTGGAGAGTCCGGCGGGTGTGAGCCACGGCGGGGCGTACCCCAGCGTCAACGCGAACTGCCTCGATGGCGCCGACCTCTCCGGCGTCCAGGTCACCTACCTCGACGGGCTCCACGACACCTGGGCGCGGCTCGTCGTCGCGCCGTATGTGAGCCCGTTCTCCGCCAAGGTGCGTGCCTGAGCGCACGCCACGCCCTCACCCCGTGGCGCGCAGGGCCGCCTTGAGCGTCGGGACGAAGGGTGGCCACTGGCGGGAACACGAGTCCCCCACACCGCTCCCGCCCGGACTGGACGACCCCGCTGCACGCCTTCGTCGACCGCCTGCCGGACACCCCGGAGGGCGTGCACCGGGAGCGGTACAACGTCGTCGTGCCACCGAACTGCTGGGTGGACATGCAGATCCCCCGGGGAGTCTCGCACCAGTTCAACGCGGTCGGGCCCATGCGGTGATCGACTCGGTGCACCCGGAGGAGTCCATCGAAACCCTGCGCGAAGGCATGTCCGGGTACCGGATGATGGCGCAGACCATCTTCCTGGCGGAGCACCGCAGTTCAGCCGCCACCTGCGAGGACACCGGCGACGGGGGCTGAGGGCAGAAGAGGAGCAAGGAGCCCCCACGGCATCGCGAACTTCCCTGTGCGCCGGGCCGAGGCAGAAGCCAGGCCGCCACCTTGGGCAGGCCTGTCCAGGCCTGCCGCCCAGGAGGGGCGCGGCAGGGGCACCAGGTCTCTGGGCTGTGTCGGCTTGCGTCTCAACACCAGGCGCGCTGCCGTGCTGGGAAGGACTGAAGGAGAAGCAGAGGCAGCGAGCGGTACGGGGGATGGTGGAGCAAGAGGAAGCCAAGGCGCGAACCCGGGGCACGCCTGTGCTGGGAGCGCGAGCCGTGAAGGCGCAGCACCCGCATACCCGGCCCGAGCACCTCAAGAGGAGCCCGAGGCCGTTGGGCCATGCCTCCACGCGGCAGGCATTGAAGGAGCTACGCGAGCACTATCGGGCCTTCGTCGCGGCATTTCGAGAGGCGGCGGCGCGGTGGAGTCGGGGGGATTTCCTGGCCTGCTTTCCTCCCTTTGCCTTCCCGCCGCGTGTCGCGCCTTCTCAAATTCTTTGACACCCTCTCGGACACCCTCTCGGCTCGCGCTCCCCCTCTCGGCCTATCCCGCATCTGACCGGGTAGTACTAGGGGGGGCCGCAAACCCCTTTTTTTCGCCGGTTGACGCCCGAAACCCACTGATTCTCATGAACTGTAAATTCAGGAATCAGTGTTTTACAGGCCCTCTGTAGCAGTTTCGTTAAGGCGTGTACGAGATGTTTAAGAACTGGTGAAGAATCGTGTTCTTCGCAGGGTTGATGGCGGTGAACAAGGGCGTGTCGTTCACCACCTCAAAGTTGTCTCCCACATTCTGACTGCCACTTACATCGAAGAAGCTGTAGTACGCATTAAAGGGGATGTAGTTTCCAACTGCGGGAATGACTTGGGGACTTCTGGACTGGCCAGCGGCGGTTTTGTCTAGGAGTGCTGGATTGGCTAGCGAGTTAATCCATGAGTAAACTGCCTTGCCTAGAATATTGCCGTTTGCATCAACATCTGTGCAATACGCTGCCCCCAAGACAATCCACTTGCCGCTGCTGGCGTGTTTTCTAACATTGTGAGCGTACAAATGCGAGCACGCGTTGGTAGATTCCCAAAAAATGTAGGGCTGCTGAGGACCGCTATTACCTTGGTATGTCCCTTGATTCACTGTGGTCCACCCAGAGCCATTCCAGTACTGCCAGCCGCTGGAAGAAGCTAGATTTGACGTTCTGATTAGACTTACTCCGAGTGTTTGCTTGCCATTGGATTTTTGACCAACATTGGTCATGAATGCATAGTAGTAAATACCTTCCTTGACAATGTTGGAGGGATGCGAAAAGCCATAGAAATTGGGAAGGCTAGAATTCCATGGCTCTGGGATCAACACCATTCTGTTGGAGTTGCTGGGTGCGTTGTAGTTGATTGGATTCATGGCCCATGTATTTCCACCGTCGGCCGAGCTGATCCAGCCGAGACCCCAAACTGTGGTGGCACCAGGTGCCAGGAATGGTATTCCATTCACAAAACTAACCGATGAATACCATTCGTGGTGGGTGAGGCCGTAGATGTTTGGATACTGGACGTACGGTGAAAAAATCCAATTCCGCATTTGATAGTGGGATTGGTTGAGGTCTGAGTCCGCTGGGGTTATGGTGGCGCCGTGGACCGTGTTATTTGGCTCCATCTGCCAAAGATGGCGTGCACCCCAATTGTTTCCTGTAACTTTTATTCTGTAGTTTTGTGAGTGCGGAATTTGGAAGTAGGTCTCTGAACCAAATTTATAGGGGTTGATGGGGCCGTCGAACCAGGCTCCGTAGGATGGTCCCGATGCCACCGTTCCGTTGCATTGCTCACTGATGTGCTTGTATCCGCAGTTCGCCGTCATTACTCCATAGTGATAGTTCCCTTCGATACCGAACATGGGGTCTATCGTGCCTTGGAAAGTAATATTCAATTGCTCGGCATGAGCAACGGACGAGATGGCGGTAGATGTCACCAAGATGGCTGATGCCATCGCAAAAGGTATCCTGAAACGCACGGCGTTCTCTCTTTCAGTTGTGAGCAGTCACCTGACTGCTCAGGTGTTCTATCAGACGGGAATGAGGCTGTATTAACGGATCGAGGATTTTTTTTAGTTTATTACTGTGTTGTCCCCCCCCCCGCAAGGCGGTAGCGAGGTGGCGCCCGACAGAAAACCGAGGCGCCCCGATGGACCGTTCGCCAGCCTCGATGCGTGAACGCAGGATGGTGTCAAAGGACTCGAAACGCGGGACCCAAGCCAGAACGAGACGGGGCGTGGACGGTGGAACCCACTCTCTTCAACTGTTTCCGCGGACTTGCGAGTTGGCGCGCGCGGTGCATTTCGCCTCGATGTGCTCACGAGGGGGGACGGGGATGGGTTGGCCGCTGAGGATGTTCCAGGAGGAGGGCTACTACTTCGTCACGTCCAGGTGCATCCAGGGGCGACTGCTGCTACGCCCAGCGCGGAGGTGAATGCGCGGCAGGGTACCGCCTCCCCACACTGAGACAGGCTGCCGTCCAACGCGGGCGTGAACGTGGAGAGTCCGGCGGGTGTGAGCCACGGCGGGGCGTACCCTTCGTCGACCGCCTGCCGGACACCCCGGAGGGCGTGCACCGGGAGCGGTACAACGTCGTCGTGCCACCGAACTGCTGGGTGGACATGCAGATCCCCCGGGGAGTCTCGCACCAGTTCAACGCGGTCGGGCCCCATGCGGTGATCGACTCGGTGCACCCGGAGGAGTCCATCGAAACCCTGCGCGAAGGCATGTCCGGGTACCGCGGGATGCTCGCTGGCAGCGCGCGCCATCGGTGGCGGGTGCAGCGCACGAGTCCCAGGTCACAGGAGGGCGCTGGCCAGGCCCAGCGGGTGTCTTCAACGAGGACCGGGGCGGCCATTGCGGACACCGAGGGCACTGACGCTGGCACCGAGGCGCGCGAAGCCGCGGTCCCGACGGAGGTTGGCGCGGCCGAGTCTGCCAGGGCGCCGGAGCGGGCCCGGAATCGACCGCGCGGCGTGAGCGTGGTGGACGAGGAGGTACACCCGGAGGGGAAGGGTGGTGGATGGCTGGATGGCGTGGGCGACGGGCGGCCGTTCGAGGTGCCCGTGACGCTCGACTACTTCCAGGGGTTCCTCGCGCAAGCTGGCGTGCCTGGCACTGCGTTGCCCAGGGATGGGCGCACACTGGCGCCTCAGCAGGCATTGGAGCTGGTGCAGCACCTGCTCTCCACTCCGGTGACGCTGGGCAACTTCGGGCTGCGCCGCATGGCGGCGCACCTCCTCTTGGAGGTAGCCGCTAGCGGTGAGGGGGTGATGAGGGACGAAACCCAGAGCACCTGGCGCTCGGTCGCAGGGTCCAGGAGGTGTTGGACGCGAAGGGCCTACTCCGCCCAGTGCTCTCACTGTGACTTCTCGGAGGCTCGGCTCGACGAGTGCGTTTTCCACAGTTGCGACATGCGGACAATCAGGCTTCCAAAGTGGCCGTGCTTTACCATCTTGGAGCCCATCAAGCACGGTCGGGAGTTGTGGACTGGAGCGGAGGGGCCGAGGAGCTGGAGTACTCGTCGCGGGGCGGCGCCGCCGGGCTGTTCTTCAGCAACGGGTGAGGCCGGGGCGCGTCACGCTCCTCTCCTCCCCACCTGCTTGGGGGAGCCCAGGGCCCACGGGAAGGAAGTGGGGAGGGGAGAGGTGCTCCTTCGGCTGCTCGCCTCGAGGTCGACGGAACTCTCAGCCCGAGACTCGTTCCTTCCCTGATGGGGTAGGACGGTCGCCAGTCTGGCTCCTCCCCGGCTCATTCCCGAGCACAACGGGTTGCCGGGAACGGGCGCGAGTGTTTGCGATCCTTCACTCCGCCATGGGTACACCTGGTGCAATCGCTCGCGGCGGACACGGAGGTCCGAACGTGAGTCGAAGACACGGCAGGGGGTGGTGGGGTGGGGTGCTGTCTGTGCTGTGGTTGGCGGGCTGTGGTGACATGGGGAGCCCGCGGGAGCTGGCCTCCGCGGGGGTGGGCGTCGCGTCCTCTCCAGTCCTGCCAGAGCGCTGCATGCCTCGCACGGATTCCTATGTGAACGCCTCCTCCCCATTCGAGGACAGCTACGTCTCCCAGCGCGAGCCCACCGTCAACTTCGGTACGTCCCCGGTGCTGATGGTGGATGGCTCGCCCCGGCTCGAGTCCTACCTGAAGTTCTCGCCCTTCAGTGAGGGCCTCGCCATCCGCGCGGCGCGGTTGGAGTTCACCTCCGTCGATGGCACGTCGGACGGTCCACGCCTCTACCGTGCCGGCGATGACTGGACCGAGGGCGAGCTCACCTGGAACAACCGACCTCCCGTGCTGGGCGGGGTGCTGGGCGATCTCGGCGCCATCCACCCCAGTACGCGGGTGTCCTATGACGTGACGGGCGTGGTGACACAGGAACAGCCCTACAGCTTCGTCCTCCTGTCGGACTCGAGCGATGGCGTGGACTTCTATTCGAACGAGAGCGTCCAGGCGGAGCGCTTGCCCATGCTGGTCGTCACGACGGAAAGCCCTCCGTTCTGTTCCTACAGGGGCTCGGGCACGGGCGGCCTCAGCGCGTGGGTGCGGCAGCTTGGGGGGGCGGGCGCCGAGTCGGTGTCGGTGGTGGCCCCCCATCCCCAGGGCGGCTTCGTGGCCGCGGGCCTGTTCGGTGACGCGGTGTTCGCCGAGGGCGAGGGCCTCGCGCTCGCGCGCTACGGCGCGGACGGCACGTTTCAGTGGTCGAGCGTGGTGGCCACGAACGACGTGCTGGTGACGGACATCACCGTCACATCCCTGGGCAACCTCCTCGTGGTGGGCCGCTACCACAACGCGCCCGACCTGGGCACGGGCCCCTTTCCCTCCGCGCCGGAGGAGGAGGCGTGGATGGCCGGATTCTTCATCGCCAAGTTCTCCCCCGTGGGGCGGCTGGTGTGGGCGCATGGCTTCGTGGCCCGGGACGCCACGGGCATGCTCCAGCGGGTGGCCCCGCAGGCGGTGGCCACCGATGCCCATGGCAGCCTCCTCGTCACTGGCGGCTTCTCGGGCCAGATGGACCTGGGGACGGGGCCGATCGATTCGGGCTCCACGGGCGAGCCCGGCTTCGCGATGAACACAGGGGGCTTCGTGGCGAAGTTCTCCTGGGAAGGCCAGCCGCTCTGGTCGCGGGCCCTGCGCACCCACCTGGCCGGGCAGTACGTCCAGGGCTGGACCGTGGCCGCGGACGCGGAGGACAACGTGCTCCTCGGTGGCTCGGCGAGCGCCCTGACGGACCTCGGAGATGGCCCGTTGGGGGAGGAGGGCTGGTTGGGCGACCCCGTGCCCTTCCTGGCGAAGTACACCCCCTCGGGCGATTTGTCGTGGAAGCGCGTGTTCAGCGGGGGGGCCGGCGAGGTGAGGGTCATCCAGCCGCAAGGCGCGGATCGCATCGCCTTCGGCGCCAACATCGCGGGCTTCTTCACCTTCGCGGGGCACTCCTATGAAGGGGAGTTCCTGGAGACCCTGTCCGCCAGTGGCTTTCTCGGGGTCATGACAGCGACGGGAAGCGACGCATGGTTGCGTGCCGTGGGTGAGCCCGTCTCCCTCGGCGAGCTGGCCGTGGGGAACGACGGCTCGCTCGTCCTCTCCGGTGTGGGCCTCGAGGCGTTCGACGTGGGGGGTGGGGCGCTGGGCTTCGCCTGGGGCTCTCCCTTCGTCCCCACCAATCGGCCCTTCGTGGCGCGCTATACGGCACAGGGCGAGCACCTCTGGTCCCGCTCCTTCGATCAGGGCCGCTCGCTGGATATGGCGCTGCTATCCGATGGGGGGGTGCTGCTCGGTATCTCCCTCCGGTGGAATTTCCAGCTCGATGGGCGCACCTTCACGCCCGTGGGCGGCGGCGACCTGCTCTACCTGATGCTCAATCCGTAGCGTATAGGCAGGAGCGAAGCCGAGTGGAGGGGGAGGGCTGGTGCAGCGTGTGTGGGGGCACGCTGGCTCGGCTGCCCGATGCCGCGCGACCGCAGCCGACCGGCAGCCATGGCCACGGCCTGTCCCTCGTCCGGGTGCGCTGCACGAACTGCGGGACGCTCGGGAATCCCTCCCTTCGACATTCGGCCCAACCGACTTTCCGTGGAGGCGGCGGCAATCGAAGCCGCCGCCTGGCACTCCCAGAGGGGGCCTGGCCGCACGCGGAACGCGCCCAGCGTAAATACGTTATGCCGGATTAAACGTACCTCCAATGGGGTAGATAAACCGGTCCACCGGATTAAAAAGCGCTGCCGACGCGATTTAAATCCGTTATAAAGGATTACATGCAGCTCCACCTCCAGGCACTGATCGACGGGTCGTGGCAGCGGGCAGCGCTGCTTGAGTTCCCTAGGGTTGGGGAGGGTCGACGCGGAGGTTGCACCTTCGAGTACGAGCACGAATACATGATTCGGTGGATCGCCGACCCGCCGCCGCTTGTGGCGGTCAGTCTCAATCTACCGGTCAAGTTCCACCCCAAGGTCTGGCACCACTGGCCCGCGTTCCTCGATGACCTGCAACCGATGGGGAGTGCCCGGCACTGGTGGCTGCGGCGACTGAGCCTCGCCGATGAGGGGGCGAGTGACTTCGACATCCTGCGGAGTGGCACGATTGCGCCGGTCGGCAATCTTCGAATCGAGGAGTCGGTTCCCACGAAGAAGGAACTTCCCAAGCGGTTCCCTCGCCAGGCCGTCATCGACCGCGAGCACGCCTTCATCGAGTACGCCGCCAATGCCGGCGCGCAGGTCGGAGGCGCGACAGGTGCCGGCGGCGATTCGCCGAAGCTCCTGCTTCGCTGCGACGCCGCGGATCAGGTGTGGATCGACGTCTGGCAGGATGACCCCGCCTGTCCAGATCGGCATTACCTCGTCAAGTTCGCGCGCAGCCGCAGCGAACGTGACCGGAACATCCTTCGCTCGGAGTACGTTTATTACAAAGCGCTCGCGGAACTCGGAGTCGAAACCATTGCGCAAGACGGGCTCGCGCTTCACGAAGGCCCCTCGGGCCCGAGCCTCTGGCTTCCCCGATTTGACGTCGCGCGCCGAGGTGGCCGCGAAATCCGGTACGGACTCGAATCCCTCTACCATTGCAGGAACATCGCCGTGCTCAAGACGGACAGTGCCGTCCGCCTCGCGCCCATCTTCGACTTCGCGCCGATGAGGATGGACCTCGATGGAATCACCCGCACCACGACGTGGGAGGGGTACGAAGCCGGCGGAGATGTCGACTGGGATGGGCTCCTGCGAAGCTTCGGCCCGGATGAGGCGTCGCTGCGCGAGGGCCTCCGCGATCTTGCTTCGCGCCTTCGCCATCTCCCCGAGTTGCTCGCGGGTCTCGGGCTGCCAGATGAAACGCTGAATTTCGCGGGGCTCGACCTCCGTGGCACCGAGAAGCGACTCCGCGCGTGGGGTCTCCTATGAAGCGCGCCGACGTCGCCCGGTTGACTGCGCTCGAACGCAAGGCGCTGCTGGAAGAACTCGCCGCGATGGTCGTCACCGGAGAGTTCGGCCTCGGAGATGCCGCGCGCATCCTCCGCGGCACGATGCTGGGGATGGACCGGAAGACCTTCGCACAAGCCGTGAGGCTCTCCACCAGCGTCGTCGCGACGCTCGAGGACGATCCGAACGCGAACCCGACGCTCGAAACGCTCAACAAGGTCTTCGCGCCGTTCGGCGGAAAGGTCGTGTTGTCGTTTCCCCGCATCGAGGAGCCCCCGCCGCCCGACGATGCGGAGCGGCGTCGGCGAGAGATGCTCCGCGCCGCACTCGCGAAGAACAGGCGGCAGCGGCGGCGCTCGACAGAGTCGTAGCCACTCAGCGCTCTTCTCAGTCCACCAGCTTGCCCACCTTCTTGGACAGGTTGGTGCGCAGGTCCTGCATGAAGCCATGCAAAAAGGCCCACCTGGTTCCAGGTGGGCCTCTTCTCAACTCGAGCTACAACGGACGGCCAACTACCAGGTCGCCACCAGCGAGTACTTCCCGTTGGTCGAGCCGGTGCCGCCGCTGTAGTAGATCACCTTGACATAGAAGTCGGCCGACGTCGTGCCGCTGTTGCTCCGGGTCACCGAGTCCACCGCGCCGGTACCCGCGGTGCTCGAGGTCAGCTTGGTGCCCGCGCTGTTGTACAGTTCCAGATCGTAGTCAGAGGTCGAGTTGGGCGTCATACTCGCGGTCAGGGTCTTGCCCGCCGGCAGGGTGACCTTGAAGAAGTCGACATCGCTGCGCGAAGCGATCGCGGCGTTGACGGTGGTGTTGGTGGTGGAGAGCTCGTTGGCCGTGGCCTGGGTGTCGTTGGATTCGGTCTCGTTGATGGTCGGGCCTGGGGGGACCGAGCTGATGATGTTTTGCGCCTCGAACTTCGCCTTGAAGGTGTTCTCGTAGGTCACATCATTCGGGAACAGGTTGTGCGCGGCGTTGACGATGGCCGTTGCCATCGCCGGCATCTTCACGCCCGAGCCCAGGCCGAAGTGCGCCTGGAGGATGATCTTGTCGACATCCGCGCGGGACTTGCCGTTGGCCATCAGGCTGGTCAGCGCCTGGAACAAGGGCGCGGACCACAGCTCGTCGGACACGAAGGTGACGCCGCCCTCGGTGATCGACTGGTGCGCGCCATAGGTCCTGATGCTGTTGTACCTGGCATCGGTGCGGTTCAGCGCCCGGCCGCTCCAGCAGTTGCTGTGACCGTCCCAGCTGAACACCCACTCGGGGTGATACGTGGGGCCATTCGGCGTGCTGTAGGAATACGAAGCCGCCCAGTAGTCGCCAAAGCCCTCGCCCATGGCGCCGGTGTCGCCACCGGACCAGCTCGTGTTGATGTTGCGCTGGATGCCATGGCCGTACTCGTGGAGGATCACGTCGGCGTCTTCGCTGTCGTTGACGCAGCCATGACCGAAGGCCAGGTAGTCCGTGCTGCCGCCGTAGCTGTAGTGCGAGTTGTCGTCACCGTTGACACCGTTGGTGTCTACATCGAACGGACGGTTGATGATGTTGGTGAACCCGAGCGACTGGATGTAGCGCTGGTTCTGATCGAGCTGGAAGTAGACGTTGGTGTCGTCGAACGCATCACTGCCACGCTTGGCGGTCCAGGCGCCGTTGGTGGTGGTGGAAGGCGCGGTGTTCGGCGCTTCGATGTTCTTGATGTTGACGTACGGGCCGGTGAGCGAATACACGCCGCCACTGAGCGAGATGTCGCGCAGCGGCTTGTTGAAATAGGCGCTCTCGAAGGCGGAAGCGGCCGAGGAGTCCGTCAGGTTGTCGTTGTTCAGCGTGGTGCGCGGATCCGGATCGAACACGAAGCCGGAGCCGTCGATGCCGGAGGGCACGAGCGAAGTCACCGGCTGGGCCAGGCGCGTCTGCCGCTCGATGGCGGCCGTCTCGGCCTTGCGATCCAGAGGCGAGCCGAGTGTCCGCTGGCGAGCGGCGAGGGTGCGCTCTTCGAACTTGCCGTTGCGCGGCATGGACGTGGAGTAGGAGTCGATCAGGCTGCCATCCTGGGCGTTGATGTATTGCACGAAGCCGCCGGTAGGCATCTGCGCCGAGATGGACACCTTGTACGCGAGCTGGAAGCCGTCCTTGACGGGGAGCCAGACCTGCTCGCTCTTGGGCAGGTCGACGAGGGGATTCTGGACCCTCATGTTGGTCCAGGCGCGATCGAGGGCGGACTCGCTGGAGAGCTGCGCCTTCAGATGCAGTTGGTTGACCGCCGCCTCCTCCATGTCCTCGCCGACATGCCGGCTCGTGTTGTGGATTTGCAGCAGCTGGCCGTCCTTGCCGATCGAGACAACGATCTCCGCGCCATCAACGGGCAGATCCAGCAACATCTGCTGGTAGTGGTAGTGCTTGCCGAGCAGGGATTCCTTCACCTGGACCAGGACCAGATTCTCGAGGCTGGCGGGCAGGCCGAAGCGCTCCGCGTTGTCGCGCAAGGCCTGCTCTGGAGAGGTGGCCCGCGCTCCTGAATACACAGTCAGGTTGTCTGTGGTGACGCTCTTGGCCGGGGCCAGGGCCGGGGCTTGGGCCGGGGCTGCTTCGGCGATTCCAAGAGTGAGAGAGAGGGCCAGAATCTGAAGACCAGGGCGTTGCATATGCCTCCGTGAGGGATGAACAGGGTGACACTATTTGATTTGGCTCAAGCCTCGCGGAAATAGACAGAGCTGTCAATAACTGTCTGAAGAGGGCTGCTTCTAGTCACCCAGGGCCAGCTCGCGCACCTGCTGCCGGTTGAAGGGCTTGCGCAGCTGGCGCAGGAGCCGGGACTCGCCGAACTCCGCCTGCAGCTCCGCCCAGGAGTAGTCCGAGTAGGCCGAGCAGAGCACCACCGGCAGCGTGGGGGCCACCTGCCGCAGGTGCCGCAGCGTCTCGGCGCCGTTCCAGCCCGGGGGCATCCGGTAGTCCAGGAAGACCAGGGCATAGGGCCGGCCCGCGGCCAGCGCCTCGCGCACCCGCTCCACGCCCTCCTCGCCCTGGTAGGCGGAATCCACCTCCACCACCGTCTTGCCCTCGCTGGAGCCCGCCGCCTCGGGACCGAAGAGCGCGTCGGCCATCAGGTCCAGCTCGCCCCGGCTCTTGAGCGGCTCGTCGGTGAGGATGCGGCGGAAGTCGGTGTGGATGGCCTCCGAGTCGTCGATGACGAGGAGGCGCCTGGGGTTCGGGTGCATGCTCATGTCTCCGCCTGGGCAGGGGGTGGGGGAATCACCAGCGTGAAGGTGGCGCCCCGGCCGGGGCCCTCGCTCTCCACCCTGAGGGTACCGCCCAGTTCCTGGGCCGCCAGAGCGCTCGAGTGCAGGCCAAAGCCATGCCCCTCCTCGCGCGTGGTGAAGCCATACTGGAAGATGCGCGTGAGCAGCTCGGGCGCGATGCCCATGCCGTTGTCGCGCAGGGCGATGTGGATGGAGCCCTCGGCGGAGCGTTGCAGCAGCACGACGAGGCGCCGCGAGTCCTCGGGCACGGGATCCAGCGCGTACTTGGCGTTGCTCACCAGGTTGACGAGGATCATCAACAGCTTGTGCTTGTCCGTGACGAGGGGCGGCACGGGCTCCAGCCGCCGCTCCACCGTCACGTGGTGGCGCGTGAGGCCCGCGGCGTTGATGCGCAGCGCGTCCTCCACCAGCTCCGAGAGCACCACCGGCTCGTACAGGCGCGGCGTGCGGGCGTAGTCCTGCTGCACCTTGACGATCTCCCCGATGTGCTCGGTGTAACGGCCGACGTCCTCCAACAGGGAGATGACCTCCTGGCGCTCGTCCATCAGGTTCTGGCCGAGCTTGTCGAGAAAGGGCGTGAGCAGCTTGCCCCGCTCGTCCTCGGTGAGGAAGACGGCGAGATTGGCCTGCCGCGCCTGGAGCATCTGGGCCACCCGGCTCACATGGTCCAGGCGCATGCCCAGCACGCGCTCCTTGGCGACCTGGGAGGACGTGTAGACGCTGTTGAGCACGTTGCCCACGTTGTGCAGCACGTTGGTGGCGATCTCCGCCATGCCCGTGCGCCGCGCCGTCTGCACCAGCTGCTGGTGGACCGACTTGAGCTCGCGCGTGCGCTCCTCCACGCGCTGCTCGAGCCCCTCGTTGGCCGCGCGCAGGTCCTCCTCGCGGCGGCGCAGCCGGGTGGCCATGGCCTCGAAGGCCTTGGCCAGCTGGCCCAGCTCGTCCTCGCGCGCGGTGTCGCTGAAGAACGTCGACAGCGCGATGACCACCGCGATGCGCACCCCCATCTTGATGAGCGTCGAGCGGGCCAGGGGTGAATGCGGAGGAGGCAGGTGTGGCATGGTGAGCACGTGTCTGGCTGACGGCGGCGCGGATGTGCACGATCGCATCCGACACGAAAAAGGACTTAGGTATTCCCCTCGGCCCGCCCGGGCGGCGCCGGACGCGCGCAACGCCCCCGCCCGGCGCGCGAGCTCCACGCACCCCAAGTAGCCTGAGAGGTGTCAGACGATTCGTAGGCGGCGAGGGAGCGGAACAAGTTCTCTGACACCTCCTGGAGACACCTCCTGGAGTTTCTTACGAATCGTCCGTACAAATCGTCCCGTACAAATCGTCTGACACCTTCTCAGGACACCTTCTCAGGGGGCGCTCCAGGGGGACGCTCGCGGTCGTAGGCTTCCTGGTGCTTCTGGATCGTGTCGATGTGCGCGAGGGTCCAATCGTACAGTGCCGCGAACGGCTCCTGGAGCGATCTGCCAAGCGGGGTGATCGCGTACTCGACGCCCGGCGGCGAGCCGCCGATGACGCGTCGGCGGACCATCCCGTTGCGTTCGAGCTTTCGCAGCGTCTGCGTTAGCACGCGCTGGGTGATTCCCTCGAGCCGTCGCTTGATTGCGTTGAACCGCCTCGGCGTGCGCACAAGCACGGCAAGGACCATCATCGACCACTTGTCGCCGATCTGATCGAGGATCGTGCGGCTGGGGCAGTCGGCCCGGTAGATGGGATCGTCTTCAGTATCGCTCAGCATACCAAGGATGCTGAAGGTACGCTCTTGATCCCTGGTATGCAAGAGATACCTTCCCGCAAATCGTTCAGGGCGGCGTGAAGACCGTGTGGTGTGCCCAGCATGATCCGGTCAGTTACGCTCCGAAGGGAGCCCGGGCCTATGCGCTGCCTTCCAGGAGCGGCAACGAATCGGTGGGGATCGTCACCTTCTTGATGACCCGTTCGCAGACCACCGAGGTCAAGGTCGCTGTCCGGGCCGCGATTGCCTGGTACAAGAAAAGCACGGTCAAGGTCGCCAACACAGCCTATGTGAATCGACCCTCGGGCAACACCAACGACTCCTACAACCCGATCCAGATCAAGGCCGGCAGCATCATGTGGTACCGCTTCTATGATTTAAACGAGGACAAGGGCATCTTCAGCGACCGCACCGGCAGCATGTTCTACAGCATCATGGACATCGAGGCCGAGCGCCGCTACGGCTACGAGTGGGGCGGCAACTACGGCACCAAGCTGTTCACCTACAGCGACTCGGTGGGCTACTGAAGCCGCCTCCCCTCCGCCAGATGCGCGACAGGCGGCCCAGGCGCAGTCGCTGTCACGGCGGCCGTACCTGGGCGGAGTTGGACGTCCGGTGACCCGCCCGGCAAGACCGGACGGAGCGAAGGCATCGCCACTGCGGGAGCGGGCACCCACCTGGAGGTGGGGCTCGACGCGAAGAACATACCGGATGCGACCCCTCGTCGGGAAAGCCCGGCGCCACCTGCTTCTGAATGGGGAATGGACAGTTTCGTCCGGGTCCCGTCACGAATGGTCGGATCCGTCCGTCTAGCATTTGCCCTACACGTGCCTCCGAGGAAAAACCTCTCCATGTTTGATTGGCATATAGATTGCTGGGAGATATCGGCTTGTGCTTGGCCACCCTCATCAAGGAACGATGCTTCTTAAAAATCGCCTGAAGAGGACGACCCACAACTCCCTGCTGCTCTCCTCAAGCCAGGGTGGCCAGGGCCGCCGTGTGCCCCATGGGGTGTTCTCTCACCCCTCCACCGGCGCCGCATCCCTGCACCCGCCCTCCGCCTATACTTCACGAGCGCTTGCGTCCTTTGGACGTGCCTCACCGTGTCAGAGGTGTGAACGGGGTTGGAAAGTTCTTTAATTCCTTTAAGCTGTCATGCCAATCCTGTCCAGGAGGCGTTTCCATGAAAATGAAGAGCGGGGGTTCTTGGCGTAGCTCACTCTTGTCCTGCCTGATGTTGCTCGTCGGATGTGGGCAAGCCATTCAAGATGACGTCGGTTCCGGGAGCACTGAGGTGGGGTCACCGTCGATGAATTCCCCGGGCGAAGAGGCTGTGGTCTCATCCACAGCCAACGCGTCCTGGTGTCCCGCGTCCTCGACGGCCTCTCCCCTCACGCCCCTGCCGTTCCGGAGTACCCTCGAGGGAGGAAATGCCACTGGCGTCCATGCGTGTGGCTCGAGCAGATACGTTCAATACGAACAGTCCATGGGGAGTGGAGCGCAGCTCCATGTCATCGGCATCTATCAAGCCGCGCTGGGAGCGGATGGCACTCGGAGCGTCCAGGTACGGGTCACGCGTGCTGGCTCCTCGGTGCTTGTGCTGTCCGCGTACACGGCCACCACCTGGAACGTGAAGGTCGAGCCCGGCGCCAACGTGGAGCGCATCATCGTGAATGGCTACCACGCTCAGAAGGTCTCGGCGCCGGCGGGAGTGCCCGTTGAGATCCGCAGCTACGAGCAGACCCAGAACTATGTGGGCCCCTTCGCCTATGAGTGGCCAGCCTACAAGTCCACCCAACTCGTCAATGCCGCCGAGGATCTCGTTGAGCGCAATCTGTCCTCCTTCCGCGGATGCTACGAGGCGGCCAGCTTCGAGATCGGCGAGCCGGGAACGTTGCG
The DNA here is from genome assembly GCF_002305875.1 of Cystobacter fuscus. NCBI lineage: Bacteria > Pseudomonadati > Myxococcota > Myxococcia > Myxococcales > Archangiaceae > Cystobacter > Cystobacter fuscus. The sequence continues at coordinate 1,907,106 of NZ_CP022098.1, forward strand.
GCCCGAGAACACGGTGTCCACCGCCTCCGATCCAGTCGTGCCCAGAGGGTGTGAGCAGCTCACCACGGAGTCTGCCTATTGCATGACCCTCAACTACAACACCCCCACCGTGGTGGGGCTGGACAGTGGACGGACGTGCGCTGGCGTGCCCTCCAAGCTTTCCAGTTTGTATGATGTCTCCTCCCTGGCTTGGAATGGCAATTACCTCTACGGCTGTATTCACGACCGGGGTCTGGCGCGCATCTCCCTCGTGGATGGAAGCACGGACATCGCCCCCATCGCTTGCCAAGCGGTCACTTCGTACCGCAATGGATTGCTCACCCTGCTCGACTACGATGGCACCAACACGTCCGTGTTGAACACGCCCGTCCAGTTCGACTCCTTCCGGAACGCGGCGCGGCATGTGACCTCGTGCACGCTCAACAACCGTCCTCATGCCAGCAGGATGGCGGCTGGGGGAGACCGCGGGTATTTCGCGTGGCACTCCACGGACTCGATCGAGACCTTCGCGCTGAATCGCACGGAGAGCCCCCAGACGATCAAGCTCGAGGGTTACAGCGGCTGGATCATGGGGATGGACGCCACCGAGGATGGCCGTCTGCTCATCCTGGGCAACAATCCCGAGCTGCTCTCATTCAACAGCACGACGGGGGTGGCTCTCGGGAAGAAGGCCCTTCCCTTCCGCGCCAACGGTCTGATCTGCAAGACACGCAGCGCAACGGTCATCCCCTGAGCCAAGGAGGGAGTTGAGGGTCCCCTCCTTTGTTTGGGGGCCCTCGCTCACCGCGGCGCGGAGCGTGCCGCCTGCTCCAGCTCGGCACGCAGCAGGGGAAGAACGGACTGCTGAAGCGACGAGTCCCTCCCCCCACCCGCTGCTCGACATTGGTGCCTCATCCACCCAAGGTCGCATCCGAGATCCAACGCATAGGGCGAATAGAAGGCCTGTTGAGGGTGAGGGCTGGTGCAGAGGGGCTGAGGAGGGCCGCTGACGGGTGCCGCCGAGTTGTGCGAAGTATAAAGTATAGGACGGATGGGGGCCCTTTTGGGCTTGCCCCGGTTACATGGCTCTCCCGCAGTTTGTGTGCATCCCCGGAGATTCGGCTGGCCGCACGAGAGAAGCTTGCTTCATGCCGTCCTCACTTCTGCTCCTTCGACCGCCAGACCAACCCCCGCGAGATAGCTGTCGAGCGTATGGGCCTCCTCGGAGGCGACGATCGCACCGACATAGCCATCTGGCCGCACGAGCACCCATTCGCCAGGAGCAAGACCGTAGGCCTCGCGCAGATGCCCCGCTTCGTCCGACAGCTCGCGGCCGACCCCGACCTTGTGGATGCGCAGTCCGCGTCGTGGCACGACGATGTCTGACTTTGTCTCGAAACCCACCAGCGTCCAGTGTGGGCCAGCGAACAGCTCGAACAGGCGTCGGGAGCAGCCAGCGGCTCCGCGCAGGGGCGCGTCCGGTGCACGAGCTCCGGCCAACAGACCACCGGGACGCGCGGATGACCCGAGGGCCAGCGACGATTCCGGGTAACCGATGTCGAGCTGACGGACGTCGCGGGTTCGACGGTTCACTCCGCGCTTCATCGCGTCGAGCAGGCGGGTCGAAAGGCCGAGCATCGCCTCCGCGACCGGGCGCCGCTCCTCCTCATAGCTGTCGAGCAGGCGCTCCGAAGCGCCGCCGAGCACCGCCGCGAGCTTCCATCCGAGATTGTAGGCGTCCTGGACGCTGGTATTGAGGCCCTGTCCTCCCGTCGGCGGATGGATGTGGGCGGCATCGCCGACCAGGAACACCCGACCGACGCGATAGCGCTCAGCGAGCCGCGCATTCATCGTGTAGGCCGACGCCCACGACACGGACTGTACGCGGATGCCGCTTCGACCGGTGCGACTGGCGACCATCCGCTCGAGCCCCTCGGTCGAGAGGTCGAACTCGCCCTCGAGCGGGATGGGTGCCTGGAGCTGGAAGAGGTCGGTTCCGGCGAGCGGGCAGACAGAAACCTGCCGCTCCATGTCACCCCTGTTGAACTGGTGCCAGGCATCACGGTCGAGCCCGGTCAGCAGGACATCCGCCACCATGGCGCGCACGCCCAGCGTCTTGCCGGGAAAATCCACGCCGAGCGTGCCTCGCACGAAGCTGCGCCCTCCGTCCGCCCCAACGAGATAGCGGGCGCGCACGGTCTCCTCTCCCGCGGGACCCACGAGGCGCGCCGTCACCCCGCCCTCGTCCTGCTCGAACCCGACCAGCTCGCATCCGAACTCGACATGATGGCCGAACTCGGCGAGCCGCTCGCGCATCACCCGCTCGGTCAGGAACTGCGGGACCATCAGCGCGAGGTGGTAGGGCTCGGCCGGTGTCGGCTCGTGCGGCTCGACCACGTCCGATTCGGCATGGCTGCCGTCGTCGCGATATTCCCGCGACGGCGGGTAGAGGCCGCCGGCCGCCACGAGCCGGTCGATGATGCCGAGATCCTCGAACACTTCCTGCGTCCGCGGCTGGATACCCTTGCCCCGCGAACCGGGGAACGGACGATCCATCTTCTCGATCAGCCGGAATGACACACCCCGTCGTGCCAGGTCGATGGCGAGGGTGAGACCGGCGGCACCGGCACCGCAGATCAAAACCGCGATCGGGCTTTGCTCTTCCACAGTCACCTCCTATGTGTATTATGCACATATCTACAGGAGATGAGTGCGTGTCAACGAAAAATGTGCATGATGCACATATCAAGGCGTCCCTACCCGAGCTGCATCGAGCGCTGATCGACATCGTGAGCGTGATGAACCGCCCTGAGCGCGACGTGGTGATGCTGGAGATGGCGGGCCTGAAGCTCGAGCGTGCGCTCTTCCCGCTCCTCGTCCTGGTCGAGCGGCTGGGGCCGATCGGCGTGGGCGATCTCGCTGGTCGCGTCGGGCGCGACTACACCACCGTCAGCCGCCAGGTGGCGAGGCTGGAGGAACTCGGACTCGTCGACCGCCGCGCGGGCTCGGCCGACAAAAGGGTACGCGAGGCGATCATCACCCCGCGTGGGAAGGCGGCGACGGACGCCGTCGATGCCGCCCGCGAGGAAATGGCATTGACCTTGTTCCGCGACTGGACGCTCAAGGACTTCAACGAACTGGTCCGGTTGATGCGGATGCTGGCCGACGTCATGAGCGAGAAGCCGACGGCCGCCCCTTGACGGAGTGGAGGTCCTTCTGTCCTCGTTGCTTCTCGTCCGCCTCGGGGCCGATGTTCATGGGTCGGACGCGTCTCGCTCCAGTGCGGCTGCTCCGGCGATTCGCCGGGGAGGGGGTTTCGTGGGCGTTCAGGATGCTCATCGACAAGGTCACCGTGCCGAGGAGCTCCTCGCGAGAGGCTCCATCCCTGGCCCGTAGCGACAAGCCCTGCATGACGGTGCAATAGAAGGCGGCCAGGGCCTTCGTGTCGACGTGGGCGGGCAGGTCTCCGTCCCGCACTCCCCGCTCGACTCGCTGCTGGAGCCGCCTGAAGGTGGTGTGCCTCATTTCCGCGAGGTGACCGCCGAGCGGCGCGTTGTCCGGAGCGCAGTTGACGAGCCCCAGGACAACCAGACAGCCCTTCGCGTGGGGTGCGGCCAGTGCGCTCTCCACGCTCTCCCTCAACATGGCCTCGATGGCCTCCTGGACTGTCGCCACCTCGTCCAGGACTCGCATGCTGCCGGCGCCGGACGTGCCCAGATACAACTCGAGCGCCTCGCGAAAAGCGGCCTCCTTCGAACCGAAGGCCGCGTAGAAGCTCGGTGGATTGATTCCCATGGCCAAGGTGAGATCGGCGATCTGTGCGCCTTCGTACCCCTTGGCCCAGAACACCTCCAACGCGCGCCGCAGGGCGAGATCGCGATCGAAACTCCGGGGTCTTCCTCGATTCGACATGTCGGCCCTATTTCTGTAGCCGGGATTATAGAATCTCTTGACGCTCCCCATCAAGCTCCCTATTTCTGTAGCCGGTTCTACATAAAGAGGCGATATGGCGGAGCAACCCGACAGCAACAGCCGGTTGAAGGCGGTCCAGGACTATTTCAGGAAGGCGGATCGCAGAGACCCTGGACTCATGGAGCTCTTCACTGACGACGTGCAGTTTTTCTTCCCCAAGTTTGGCGTGAGCCGAGGCAAGGCCGAGCTCGCACGATTCTCGCAGATGCTCACGAGCTACCTGGAAAGCATCGAGCACGATATCGAGGGCTTCCGTTACGTGGTCTCGGGCGACAGCATCGTGGTCGAGGGGACGGAGCGCGGCGTGACGCGCGGCGGTGTGCACTGGCCGGACAACGAGATATCCCAGGGCCGCTTCTGCAATGTCTTCGAGTTCGATGGGCCGCTGATCCGGCGCGTTCATATCTATGTCGATCCGGACTTCACCAGCGCGGACCTGGAGCGCGTCCGGCTCCTACGGGGCAAACCCGCGGAACACCCGGATACTCGCGCCATCGCCGGCGCCTATTTCGCACGCCTGCGAGCGGGAGCGGAGCCGGACGCCATCGCGTCGCTGTTCAGTGAGGAGGTCGACTGGGATATCCCAGGCGACACCCGGAGGGTCTCCTGGATAGGGAGAAGAACGGGGCGGGCTGGCGTTGCGGACTTCTTCCGCTCGCTTCGAGAACAGGTCGAACCGCTCCGCTTCGAGGTCCGCTCGCTCGTCGTCGACGGCGACGAGGCCGTGGCGCTGGGCGCGCTGGAATCACGCGTCAAGCGCACAGGCAAAATCATCGAGAGTGAATTTGCCTTGCACATGACGATACGCAACGGCCTGATCGTTCGTTACCGGCTCTTCGAGGACAGCTTCGCGGTGGCAAGGGCGACAGACCCCTGACTCTGGCAGGGGCGGCCGGCATCAATCCCTTCGGCCTTCGTTCCGCACGAAGGCCAGCAGAAGAGCCCGAGCGATACCCATCCTACGCCCCGATATAGGCCGCCAGCTCGTCAGGCGTTCCTCTAGGAAAAGCTTCCTTCAAATAGTCGAGGAAGGCGGATACACGAGCGCTCAGCAGCCGCCGCGATGGATAGAGCGTCCACAGGACGATGTCTGGCCCGTCTGCATCACCCCAATGCACCAGCGTGCCGGCAGCCAGATCGTGACTGACGAGTGACACTGGGAGGCGTCCGGCGCCGACGCCCGCTCGGACAGCATCGCGGACCATGACGAGTGATGACAGGCGAAGGACTGGCTCTATCGCGATGCGTGATCTTCCAGTTGGCACCAGAACATCCCAGGCCGCGGTCCGGTCGCCCGCCCCCCGCACTACAGCCGGAACAGCGACATTGGCCGCCGGTCGAGCGAGGCCCGGACTCGCGACGACTATCAGCCGATCGCGCAGAAGGATTCGTCCGACAAGGCTTTCATCCGGATTCGGATTGACCCGGATGACCAGATCATAACCTTCCTCTACGATGTCGACGGTCCGATCTTCCGTCGTGATCTCGAGCCGGACCTCCGGATATTTCAGCGCGAAGCCGGCCGCGAGCTTACCCATCGCGGTCTGCGAAAAGAGCAGCGGCGCGCTAATCCGCAACTTGCCTCGCGGCCTTTCCCCACCCGAAGCGATCGCTGCCGCGGTCTCGTCGAGCTCGGTAAGCAATGCCCCCGCTCGCTCGAAGAGCGCCCGTCCTTCCTCGGTGAGCTTCAGTGTGCGCGCCCCGCGCTCGAACAGGCGCAGGTCGAGGCTGGCCTCCAGTTCCGCGACCCGGCGGGACAGGGTCGCCTTCGGGCGCCCAGCGGCGCGTGCGGCTCGTCCGAACCCTCCGTGCCGGGCGACGAGATTGAAATCAGCGAGGGCAAGCAGATCCATTCGTTCCACCAGGGAGACCGTTCCACCAGTGAGACGGTCCGTCCAAAGATACCATCTGTCGGCCCACGTGTGGATCGCTCATTTATAGGGTGTCTTCTGACTCGAACCCGGAGTGAGCCCCATGACCCTCCTCGTTACCGGCGCAACCCGTCCCCTGCGCTCCTATCGCGACTTCGCCTCCAAGAGCGCGGCCTCGGCCTGACGGCACAGGCCATACGGCAACCCCAACAACAAGGAATTCCATCATGATCTATTCAACCGCCACGGTTCCGGTGAATCCGGAGGGCGAGACCCCGCTGACCCGCGCGCAGGCATGGAAAGGCCTGGTCCTCAAGGCCCGCGACGCCCGCCTGTTTCTCCCGCCCAACGTCTGCACCCGTTGCGAGGTCGTGGAGGAGCGCGTGACGCACATCGTGCGTGAAGCCACGATCGCAGGCGATGATTTGCGCGAAATCATCACCTTCGAGCCGGAGCGCAAGGTGACCTTCTTCCAGGTCACCGGTCCGCGCGAAGGCGCGATCATCAACGAGCTGTTCGAGGACGAAGCCGGCGCGCTTCAACTTCGGTTCTACTGCTATCTCGGCCTGCGCGGCAAGAAGCCGAACGGCCCCGAAGAGCAGGCCGAACAAGAATGGATGAACAGCGACAAGGGCTACAAGAGCGCCTTGCTGTCAACGCTGAAACGGACCCGCGGCCTGCTCGCGGAGGGCCGGCTCTAATCATCACCCGGGACATGAACGACGGGACTGCCTCCCAGGAGGCGTCCCGCTTTCCGAGGTAGCTATCATGCGAGATTCCGTAACCAACAACATCCGGACACCCCAACCGAAGATACTGGTTCTTGGCGCGACTGGCGGCACCGGCCGCCTGATCGTCAGTCAGGCAGTGGCGCGAGGGTATGACGTCACCGCGCTCGTGCGCTCAGCCGAGAAGGCGAGTGAGCTCAAGGGGGCGACGCTCATCGTCGGAGACGCCCGCGACGAGATGGCCTTGCGCCAGGCGCTCAAAGGCCGGGACGCCGTCGTCAGTGTACTCGGCACACCGGCCAGCCCGTTCCGCGAGGTGACGCTTCTCTCGACCGCGACGCGGGCGCTCGTGAGCGCAATGAAGATCGAGCAGGTCTCACGTCTGGTCTGCATCACAGGGATTGGCGCCGGTGACAGTGCTGGGCACGGCGGCTTTCTTTTCGACAACCTGATCTTCCCGCTTCTCTTGCGCAAGGTGTACGCCGACAAGAATCGGCAGGAGACCATCGTCAGGGACAGCGGGCTCGACTGGGTTCTCGTTCGCCCCTCCGTCCTGACCAACAAGCCCAGCCGCGACACGATCCGCGCGCTCACGGATCTCTCCAGCTTCCATGGCGGAGCCATCTCGCGAGCAGACGTCGCGAGGTTTGCTTTGGACCAGGTGCGTGACGACACCTGGGTGCATCGCTCCCCGTTGATCTCCTGGTGAAAGTCACTCAGCGAGCCATCAGACCCGTGGTCCCTCCATGCGAGTGACCACGGGAGCGCGCCGCCAGAGCGGCTAGTGGACTGTAAACGAAGTAGTTGGACATAGTCGCGGGGGATGAATAGCTCTGGTGGATGAGAAGACGCCCTCCACGACTCGTCCACCTGTCGCCAGAAGAGGCCTCCTACCTGGAGAGACTGGTGCGGGATGGACGCACCGAGCAGCGCATCGCCCGGCGAGCGCGAGTCCTGCTGGCCATGGCTGACCCGGCCACCCTCGTGTCGGAGCTGGCTGACCGGCTCGAATTGGACCGCAGAACCATCTGGGCGCTCTGTCGTCGCTTCGATGAATTGGGCGTCGACGTGGTGATGGATGCTCCCCGTTCCGGTCGCCCGCGGGAGCTTTCCCCCCCCTCCAGCGCGTCGGGGTGGTGCGGCTGGCGTGCTGTGAGCCGGCCGGAGTCGGGCTGCACATGACGCACTGGTCCACCCGCAGCCTGGCACGTGCCGCCCAACTGCGGGGCATTGCTCCAACCATCTCCCACTCCGAGGTGGCGCTCATCCTTCGCACGGCCGACCTGCAACCGCATCGCTCCCGCTACTGGAAGACACCGACTCCGGATGACACCTTCCGACACAAGGCGGCATCCATCCTCTGGTGCTACGAGCGTGCACGGACTCTGGCCGAGCGCGGCGAGGTGGTGCTGTGCCTGGACGAGAAGCCCAACATCCAGGTGTTGGAGCGTCGCTGCTTCACGCGCCCCATGCGTCCTGGGCTCATGAGAAGCGTGAGTTCGAGTACATCCGGCACGGCACCGTGAACTTCCTGGTGAAGCTGGAGGTCCACACCGGCCAGATGCGCGGTTGGTGCCTGGAGCGCAATGACGCGGCGTGCTTGCGCGCAGTGCTCCCCGAGTTGCTTGGGGAGTACAGGCAACTGCGACGCATCCACCTCATCTGGGACAATGGCTCCAGTCACATCGCCCAGGAAACACGCGCCTTCCTGCGGCACAACTACCCACGTGTCCGGGTGCTCTTCACCCCGGCGCATGCCTCCTGGCTCAACCAGGCCGAGCTGCTCCTGCGCGCCTTCGCCGCTCGCTATCTGCAACGGGGAGACTGGGCCAGCCGCTCCGAATTCATCGCCCACCTCGAAGCGAGCTGGCCCGAGTACAACCGCCTCTACGCCCACCCCTTCACCTGGTCCTGGACCCGTCCCAAAATGCATGAGTGGGTGGAGCGACATCGCTCCTGACTATGTCCAATAACTTCGTTTACAGTCCACTAGAATAGCAGGAAGGGAGACCAACATGTCTGTCATCAAGCACGAAATCAGTTCATCGGACGCGCAGGCCCTGCGCGCCATGTTCGCCGGGGCGCCGAAGCCTGTCGTTCTGTACCTGCACGGCGGCGGCTATGTGAGACGGCTGGCGCAAAGGCGGCGGAGGTGGAGGTGCCGGACGAGGCGGTGAAGCTGCTGCCCCTGCGCAAGGAGCGGCTCTTCCACGGTGTCAGCCACGCACTGGGCTACCTGCTCGGAGACGCGCTCTGCCGGGGCTTCGACGGGACCTGATTGACCATGAGCGCCCGGGAGGAGCCTCTCATTCCCAACAACCCCGAGAAGTTCTGCGTCTATAGCGATGGCGTCACGGGTGAATGTTGGTGCCAGGAGCCCATCAACCGCTGGGGCCGCGGGCGTGTGACTGAGTAGCCGTGATGCAGCCCCGGCCTGTCGTTCGTGTGAAGGTGCGTGTTGGCGTGCAGGGAGAATCCCTCCAGGACGGCGCACCGGGGTTGCTTTCGGGGAGGGGGGCCGCAAGTCCACCTCCGCCCAACGCAGCCGTTGCTGCGGCGACTGCGCCTGGTTCGCCTGCTGTGCATCCTCGGGTCCTCGCGCGGGCAGAGCCCCTGAGTTCGAGTTTCGGTGCGCCAGGCTAAGCTTGGGTGAGGAGGAAGGGATGTAGAACGGAAACCTCACGAGTAACCCAGCAGGAGCGAGTCCTGCCCGGCAAAGGAGGCCACCAGCCGGAAGCGAGTCTTGCGTGGTGCCGGGGTAACCCGGGCTGCGAAGCGTAGACGGCAAGTGGGTGGGCCGCGTGATTGAGCCCCGAAAGGAACCTGTCGCGAGAGCCGACGCCATCGAAACAGCGGAAGGCCGCATCGGGAGGTTGCACAGGCCTGACCTCCCGGTCTCGCCGGGGTCGGAGAGCGGGGCACGTCCACAGAGGGTTGCCCAGGAACCTGGGAGGCCCTGACGTTTCCATGACAGGAGACCGGTTGGGGAAGCCGGAGAACAACCCTGGCTCGAGCTGGAGGGGGCCGGGGTCGTGGCGTTCAAGCCGCTTGTCAGACTGACGGATCAGCCAGCCAACGCGCTGCGGCTTGATGAAGCCTGGAGCTACAGCTACACGCCCACGGACGAGATCCACCCGGCAAGCGTGGCTGTGCGGCTGCGCCTCTTAAACCCCGGCGCCGAGCCCTGGACGCTGGCGGGGGCCGCGCTGGTGGATTCGACGGGTGAGCAGGTGGAGCTTGCCCGGTGGCCACTGGCGCCCATTCCCGCGAATGGGGCCGGTGCCGTCGTGGTGGGCATCGAGGGGGAGCGCGCGCAGCTCGGCTGCCCCTGCACCCTCAAGCTATGGGAAGCACAGGGGCCGCGCACCTTCACCCTTGAGAACGTCACCTTCCCCGAGGGGAAAGCGAAGGGGCCCTGAGTGCGGCCAGCGCGAGCCGTGCCGAGCCTCAAGGTGTAGCGCGCCCGCCAATCTCCGGGAAGCGCTCGTAGGCCCGTTTAAGCGCGTCCAGGTGGGCCGGGTTGTCCAGGTCGAGCGGCGCATCCGTGAGCTGCACTACCCACCCGCCCGTCGCGGTACGCCGTGAGCGTGACAGCAACTCCGCGTCGCGGGAGGGGTCCGGAAAGCCGATGGCCCGTGCCGCAGCGGCCGACCAGTAGTTCAACCATCCAAGGTAATAGGGAATCTCTGGCGAGCGGATGTGCTCGAAGAGTTTCAGGGCGGGCAACCCCCGGCGTGGGGACGGCGGCCCTCCCCGCGTGGGTGCTGTCTGATACGCGATATCCCCCGCAGCGTCGTCTGGCGTCGCCTCCCCCCAGAACGCACGCGCCCCCTCCGCCACGCCCTCAAGCACAGCCGCCGCTGCCGCGATCACAGGCTCGTCCAGTGGCAGTTTTGCATGCACTTCAAACTGGTCCTGACCGCCTGGGCTGAAGAGTCCCGATTTTCCCATTCCCCAAACCGTCACGGGGTGACTCTCGTCCCCGTTGCACACGAGAGGGAATCCCCCGTCCTCAATGTTTTCTACGAGCCACGCATCGCGCTGCGGCAACACAGCAAGCCGCCGCCTCTCGGTAACTCTCCACTCCAGGCGCAAGCCGGGGAGCGCCCTTTCCATTCCATGGACGCTATCGAGCGCGCGGCGGTCGTTGCCCACGAGCGCAGGCGCGTAGACGATAATTCCGAGTCTTTTCCGCTTGGTCATCGTTTGCACCCCGTGACGACTGCATTAAGGCGCCGGTCTTCTCGCAGCAGCGCGTCTTTGTGCGCTTCGGTGCTCACCCCAACGACATAGTCATATCCACATGCCGCCGCAGCTTTTCGCTGCCTGTCCAATTGCTTCATTTCCTTCTCAATCTCCCTATCCTGGATAAAGTCAGGGTACGTGTCGAATCGATGGGTCTTGATTTCCCACAGCACACGCACGCCGACTTGCAGTGCATCGAAGCTCACGCCGTCCACGAGCACATCCATTCCGGGATAACGGTTGGGCGGAAACTGATCGGCGCACTTGTTATGCGCGTCATCCTTGCCCTCGTGCGGCACCGGGATGGGTTCGCACCTGCGGCGGCGCTCTCGCTCCGTGACTTCGGGTGGCTCCAGCGGCGGGAAAAAATCCGGCCCCTTGGGCTCCGGCTTGGGCCCTTTTTCCGGCGAAGTCTCCTGCGGGGCGGGCTTCGTTACAGGCACGGGCTTCGTTACAGGCACGGGCCGCGCTTCCGGCACCGGCCGCGTCTCCGGCACCGGCCGCGTCTCCGGCACCGGCCGCGTCTCCGGCACCGGCAGCGTAGTAGGCGGCGGCCGAACCTGGGGACGGCCCCTCTTCTCGTAAGCCTCCAGGGCCTCTTTGATGGCGAAGCCCACCACCACCACGCCCGCCACAACTACCGCGCCCACCACAAGCTCCGGCGCCGCGAGGACGCAGACCCCGAGCCCCATGGCCGCAGCGCCCGCGGAGGCCAACGCGCATCGTCCCGTGAGGTCGTGAAACTCGAGCCGGTCATGGTCGAGGGCCTGATAGCACCGCTCCGCCAGCACGGGCCAGGGCTCGGAAGCTTCGCGGACGGCGCACCGCCCCCCGTCCGTCCAGGGCAGCTTCGCCGCTCGCTGGAGGTTGGCATACCTCGGGTCCCAGTCCACGGGCTCTTCCGGGCTCGGCGCTGACGTAGCGCAGGCGGAGACGTAGCGCAGAAGTGCGATGCACGCTCGAAGGCGCATGGTCGGGTCCTCTGTCGAAGCGAGGACCCAATGGGTCCTGGCGGGGCCGTTCGGAGTATGTCAGCGCGCTCCGACAGCGACGAACGAACACGCGAGGGGGTCGGCTCCGCCATGTCGCGCATATGTCGCATGAGCCTGCGGAACGGCCTGGAACGGGGCGGGACAGGGCGGGACGCGGCGGGATGACGACTCCCAAGCATTCCGGGCGGTTACAAGGTAAGGGCGCGAATCTGCTAGAGGTTTCGCACCGCCCGGCGCGGGTTCGATTCCCGCCGCTTCCAGTAGAGTTTCAGTCGTCGTACAACCCGTCCATGAACTCCTGGAAGCTGTTGGCGACGGGGTGGACGGAGCCCTCGACGGAGACGAGGACGATGCGAGGCTGTTCGGGCGAGCCTCGGTAGTCAAAACACAGGTCCTCTCCACCAGGGGTTCTGGCGAAGGGGAAGATGCCCGATGGGACATGGGAGCGAATGACTTCGTATGAGTTGAGGATGGAGTAGCTCTCCCTCCCCTCGTGTTCGGAAACTGTCAGTAGCACACCCAATGCATTGTCGCCTCTTCCAACCCTGAACCCATTGGGCTCGGGGGCCATGCCCTGATACATGGATACAACCCGCTTGTAGTCATCGGGAAGTTTGACTCCCCATGCGGACTCGAGCCGCTCCAATTCATGTGGACTGACGGAACCTGGCGCTTTCAGGACGTGCGGTCTCCATTGAACACTCATTTGAACTCCTCCATCCGAAAATCTATTGGTATCCGCCTCCCCAGATGGACATCCCTCCGGTAATGCATCCTGTGGCTGCTGCTCCCGATGTGGACGTCATCAATGAGCGTCTCGAACTTCGTCTCGAACTCGGCGAAGCCGTGCTTGTCGAAGCGGACGGTCTCCCTCCCGTTCGTCACCGTCTTGCCTGTACGGTTGCGTCCGAGAATGGCAATGGGTTGAGGCGGCTGCCTTGTCCCCTTGTAGGGCAGCACTCGGCCGTCCGAGGTGAGCCTGGGCTTGAGACAGGGCGGGGAGCACCACCTGTCGGCCCTCCGCCTCGAGCACCACCCGCGAGGGCCCGGCCACCGACTCGCAGGACTCCTCCGCCACCGCTCTGGCGGGCTCCTGCTCCCACCGCATTCCATCGTCCGTTGCGCATGCGGTCAAGGCCAGTACCAGCGTCACTGTCCACGGGCGCAGCCCTTGAAGGGCTCGGCTCGTGCGCTCATGGCTCGGTGGCGGCTTGCGCCCTCTCTTGATCGTGGCCGACATGGGCGCGGAGCATGGTCCACATCATTTGATTGGGACAAGCCGGCGCGCGAGCGGAGAACTCAGCCGCTCTCAGCTGCTGGCGCCAGGCAGCCCCCCGCTGAGAGGTGTCAGACGACTCGTAGGCGGCGAGGGAGCGGAACAAGTTCTCTGACACCTCCAGGAGACACCTCCAGGAAGCCTTGGACCAGGTGCGCGACGACACCTGGGTGCATCGTTCCCCGTTGATCACCTGGTGAGACTTCGCCGGACACCTTCCCCAGGAGTAGGCCCCCACCCGACGAACCGAGTACCTCCTGGAAGTCAGGCGCGGTCCATGCGAACACCATGGCTCCTGGCCACCAGCAGGCGGGAGGTCAGGGCGGGAGGAGCACTCATGGATGAGGAGAAGAAGTCCGAAGCGAGCGGGGAGGAACCGGAGCGGTTGGGGCCGTACGTGATTCAGGAGCAGGTGCAGCAGTCCCATGACAGCCAGGAGGAACTCTACCTGGCCACGCACGAGACGAGCGGGGCCACGGCACTGGTGCGCAAGCACGCCGCCAAGGAGGACGCGGCAGCGCGCAAGGACTGGAGGGTGATGTTCGGCTCCTGGGCCTCACGGGGCTACTCCGCCATGGAGGTGGAGCACACCGACTGGGCCAGGGCCCTGGACAGGCAGTCGGCGGAGTCGCTGCTGCTCACGTTGGAGAGTGTGCTCGAGGAAGTGCGGCGCATGGCCCGCGCCGTCGCCGACACCCACGAGCCCCGCCTCCGGTGGCGCCTGGGGTTGGGTATGGCGAGCGCCGCCATGGTGTGCGCCCTTCTCTTCGCGCTGGTGCGCCCGCCCTCGGTGTCCCAACCCCCGAGCGCCCCGCCCGCGCCTGGGCGCCACGAGGAGCCCGCGGCGGGCGAAAATCCGGACATGCCCGCCCATGGCGTGCTCGTGGACACCGCGGACGCGGGGCAATCCGTACTCGCCCGTCCGCTGCCGCGCGAGCCCTTCAAGGGACAGAAGCGCCCTCCCTGCCATCGCTACGCCGAGGTCGAGTTGGTCGGTGCCTGCTGGATGCCTCACAAGTTGAAGGCCCCGTGCCCGGACGTGCTCTATGAGCACGAGGGGGAATGCTACTCGCCCGCCTTCAGCGCGAAGCAGCCGCCCTCGTCGCTCGGGCAGTGAGGAGCGCGGAGCCCCTGGCGCTTGGCAACCGGGTTCGCTCGCCCATCCGAGCAAATCGTCTGACACCTTCTCAGGGCCTCACCAACCCCTCGTAGTCCTTGAGCTCGAACGGCAGTGTCAGTGCACCGAAGTCGGGGAGGCCATCCGCGGCGCCGTTCTCTTCTTCGTCCGACGGCTCGCCGACCGTCGGCGCTTGCAGACCGGCGTTCTGCTCGTGCTGCTTGACCGCCATGTCCTGATTGCGAATCACGTAGTCGCGCAGAGCGCTTTCATACGAGGTGATGCCACTCGCCAGGTCATCCTTGTGCTTGGCGAGTTCACCGGCGAGAACGTACGCGCCCACCATTGCGACCGACGTGCCCTGTCCCGACGCCAGTGCGACGCTGTATCCCGCGTCGCCGACGAGCACGATGCGTCCGCGTGACCAACCCTCCATGCGGATCTGGCTGATTGAATCGAAGTGGAAGTCGGGCGCCGTCATCATGTGCTCGACAATCCGTGGTAGCACCCACCCGCCGCCCGAGAGGCGCTCGGCCATGAGGCGCTTCTGAGCCACGATGTCACGGTAGTCGTACTCGATAGGCTCGGCGGCCGTGAAGCCGACATACGCCCGCGCGTTGGCATCCTTGCGTAAGGCCATGACCATCGCGCCGACACCGGTTCCCTCGTCCTGGTACATGACCTCCCAGCGCTCGAGACCGAGGAAGTTCGGCATGCCGAAGACCGCGATGTACGAATTGCCAAGACGACGGAGGAACCGCGGCTCGGGGCCGAACGCGAGCTTCCGCACCCGAGAGTGCAGGCCGTCTGCGCCTACGATGAGCTCGAAGCGGCGAGAAGCTGCGCGCTCGAACGTCACGTCGACCCCCGACGTGTTCTGAGTGAGCGACGCGACCGAATCGTCGAAGAGATACTCCACCCGGTTGCCCACGACCTCGTGCAGCACGCGGCAAAGGTCGTCGCGCATGATTTCAACATCGGGGCTCTCGAAACGCCCGCCCGTGAGGGTGCGCTCCTCGCTTCGGTGTGTCTCCTTGCCGTTGGCGTCGACCATCGAGAACCCCGTCAGCCTGGTGCTGTGCTCGCGGAGCCTGGCGAGGATGCCCATACGTTCCGCGACCGTGAGCGCCGGCCCACGCACGTCGAGCGCCTGCCCACCCGGACGCAGGTGTGGCGCACGTTCGACGACGGTGATGTCGAAGCCGTAGCGCGCAAGCCAGTAGGCGATGGTGAGACCGGAGACGCTGGCGCCGGATACCAGCACGCGGGGGATCCTTGGAGTCGTAGAGGACATGGACCCTCAGGTACACTTCCGGAATCGAACCGTCCAAGACATTGATTGAACGAATATGATACCTCTTGAGCAACGATAGAACTCATGGAACTCCGACATCTGCGCTACTTCGTCACCATCGCCGAGGAGCAAAGCTTCCGTCGCGCGGCCGGGCGACTCCACGTCTCGCAGTCGCCGCTGAGCCGGCAAATGAAGGACCTCGAGGACGAGATGGGCGTTGAACTCTTCGCGCCCGAGGGGCGAGGAATCAAGCTCACGGCTGCTGGGAAGGTTTTCGCGGAGAGAGCCAGAAGCATCCTTGGGAGCGTCGACACGGCCATTGAGGAAGCCAAGGGAATCGCCGAAGGCAGACTTGGCACCGTGGTCATCGGCTTTGAAACGGGGACGACCTTCGTGGGTGCATTGTTGTCCCTCGTCGCGGCGCTTCGCCGACGAACGCCCCGTGTCGGCCTGCAACTCGTCCCCATGAGCAGCCTCGAGCAGTGGACGGCGCTGAGGCAGGGGACGATTACCTTCGGCTATGGTGCATACGCGCCCAGTGACGACTCCTTGGGTCACCTGGAGATGAGCCGTGACCGGCTCGGGGTGCTTCTCTCCTCTGAGCATCGGCTCGCACGACTTGGGAAAATCCGGCTTCGAGACCTTGAGAACGAGCGCGTGCTACTCCAGCCACGTCATCTCTATCCGCGGCTCCACGCGGACATCATCATGGCGGCGCGCGCACAGGGCGCGACGCTGCACGTGACGGCGGAGGTGCTCGACCTGGAGGCGCTCCTGGCACTGGTCGTTATCGGCGACGCGATTACCTTCCTGACGGAGAAGTTCTGGGAGCCAGCATCGCAAGCCTCGTTGATGTGGCGGCCCGTGGAGGACCTCCACATCAACCTGAGTGAGTTCGTCACATGGCGCGTGGAGGACGCCGATACGCCCGTGGTGCGAGCGCTGCTCGAGAGTGCACGCGAAGTGAGTCCGTTCCCGCAAGGCACCGCGGACCGCACGCGCTCCTCCAAGGCTAGGCCGCGGCGGAAATGCTCTTGACGTCCACGTTCCCCTCGAAGGCCAGCTTCTCGAGGGCGCGCGCGGCGACCTGCCCGCTCTTGAGCTGCTGAATCTCCGAGGAGACCTTCCGGGCGCGGGCTCGCAGCGACTCGTCGGCCAGGAGTGCCTGCAACTCGGCGCGGATCCGCTCGGGAGTCGCCTTCTCCAGGGGCAGGTAGCGCCCGAGCCCCGCGCGCTCGACCAGCGACGCGTTGAGGGTCTGGTCTCCAACGAGGGGGATGACCAGCATGGGCAGACCCGTGTACAGGGCGCGACCCACCGCGCCCCAACCCCCGTGGGTGATCAACGCCCGGGCCTTGGGGAACACCTCGTCGTGGGGAACGTAGCGCTCGATGCGGATGTGGGAGCCGAGCCCGGAGGGAACATCCGAGGCCCCCGCGGCCGTGGCGAGCACGGGGACGTTCATGGGCGAGACCGCCTCCAACACGCGCCGGAACAAGCCATTGTCCGCATGGGTCGTCGTCGTGCTGACGATCACGGTCCCGGGCTCGATGCGCGGCGCTTCCTTGCGGCTCGTGGAGCTGTTGGCGGTCGTCGGCCCGACGAAGAGCTGGTTGTCGCGCAGCGGAATGCTCCCGGCGAGTCCCCGGTGGCCCATGATGATGTGGAGCTTGGGCGAGGCCGCGGCCTGGACGAGGTGCGCCAAGCGGCCACGATAGGGGGACAGACCGAGCTGGGCCCTCGCCTCGTTCAACGGCATCAGCTGGCCCATCAGCAGGTGCGTCAGCGCGGGGAACCGGAAGAAGGGCTTCATGGACGGCATGGTGCTGAAGAGCAGCGGCAGCTCATCCGCCGTGAGGACCGTCCCCATGTTCCCGGCGCTCGCCCAGGGAATGCCGGCGCGCTCGGCGGCCCAGGCCGCGCCCAGCTCGAAGTAGTCGTGGACCACGCAGTCCACCTTCTCGCGCTTCAAGACAGGCTCCAGCTCTCGCGCGAGCTGGACGTTGTTCGCCTGGCCGATGCTCCGGAACATCGTGATGCCGAAGGGGACCGACGGCATCCAGGGCGGCAGACTCGTGAGCTGGGCGAGATCGCCAATGTCCTGGACGTCGAGCATCCGCTCATGAGGCAGGTGCTCCGCGCCGACGGCCTTCACATCGGCCGCCAGGCTCGCCTTCGCCTTGAACAGCACCCGGTTGCCCCGAGCGGTGAGCTGCTGCGCGAGGTCCAGGACGCGAAGCAGATGCCCCGGCGCCCCCGAGCTCGCCAGCAGGAAGGTCGCGGGTTTCCGGGAAACATCATTCGTGGATGCCATGGTCGTTCTCCCCCAGGAAGTCGCAAACGGTCCCCTCCGCACACGCGATGGACCGCAACTCCAAGTTGCGATGATGAATAGAATTGGATTTCACTCACCGCAATTCGAAGTTGCGATACTCGGCTTATGAGAGAATTGGAAGAAGGGCGCATCCCACCCCGAGCGGGGGGGCGGTAGTCTCGGCCCCATGCACACCAAGGCCCTGAGAGGTGTCAGACGACTCGTAGGCGGCGAGGGAGCGGAACAAGTTCTCTGACACCTCCTGGAGTTTCTTACGAATCGTCCCGTACAAATTGTCTGACACCTTCTCAGGGCGCTCCTCCAAGGTCGCCCAGCGAAAACGTCACGGCAAGCGCTGATCGTCTCAATGGCGACCACGAGAACTACGTTCATTCCCTCCGCGTATGGTTTGCAACGTCGCCTCTGCGGGGGATGACACATGCTCGGGACTACGAAGGCGTATAGGAGGGATGGGGGCCCTGTGGAGGGGGGAGGGCTGGAGCGGAGGGGGAGAGGAAGGCCGCGGATGGGTGCTGTCAGGGCTGTGCGCCGGGCCAGTGGAGAAGCGGTGCAACCCTCCTTGGGGCACAAGTCCCAGGAAGGGTGTGGAGATGCCTTCTCCGAGACTTCGCCGGACACCTTCCCCAGGAGTAGGCCCCCACCTGCCGAACCGAGTACCTCCTGGAAGTCAGGCGCGGTCCATGAGAGCACCATGACTCCTGGCCACCCGCAGGCGGGGAGGTCAGGGCGGAGGAGCACGCATGGACGAGAAGAAGAAGAAGTCCGAAGCGAACGGCGAGGAACCGGAGCGGTTGGGGCCGTACGTGATTCAGGAGCAGGTGCAGCAGTCCCATGACAGCCAGGAGCAGCTCTACCTGGCCACGCACGAGACGAGCGGGGCCAAGGCCCTGGTGCGCAAGCACTCCTCCGAGGAGGACGCGGCACCACGCAAGGACTGGCGAGTGCTCTTCGGCTCCTGGGCCTCAGGGGGTTACTCCGCCATGGAAGTGGAGCACACCGACTGGGCCAGGGCCCTGGACAGGCAGTCGGCGGAGTCGATGCTGCTCACGTTGGAGAGTGTGCTCGAGGAAGTGCGGCGCATGGCCCGCGCCGTGTCCGGCACCCACGAGCCCCGCTTCCGGTGGAGCCTGGGGTTGGGCATGGCGAGCGCCGCCATGGTGTGCGCCCTTCTCTTCGCGCTGGTGCGTCTGGCCCCGGTGTCCCAACCTCCGAGCTCCCCGGAGACTTTGGCGAGCGCCCCGCCCGCGTCTGGGAGCCACGAGGAGCCCGCGGCGGGCGAAAATCTGGACATGCCCACCCATGGCGTGCTCGTGGACACCGCGGACGCGGGGCAATCCGTACTCGCCCGTCCGCTGCCGCGCGAGCCCTTCAAGGGACAGAAGCGCCCTCCCTGCCATCGCTACGCCGAGGTCGAGTTGGTCGGTGCCTGCTGGATGCCTCACGAGTTGAAGGCCCCGTGCCCGGACGTGCTCTACGAGCACCAGGGCAAGTGCTACTCGCCCGCCTTCAGCGCGAAGCCGCCGCCCTCGTCGCTCGGGCAGTGAGGAGCGCGGGGCCCCCTGGCGCCCGGCAACCGGCTTCGCTCGTCCCTGCTCGTCCATCCGACATTGGCCGTGCCTTCGGATTCGCTCTCCGAGGGGCTCACGCAACTCTCGCAGCGCCTGGGCTCGTGGAGGCATGCCCCAACGGTCGCGGGTTGCCTCGGGCCGGGTAGGCGGGTGATGGGCCCTCACGGCACGCGCCCCGAGGATTGGCTTGTCCCGTGAACGAGCCGGGAAGGGGGTCGCTTACAAATCGTCCGTACAAATCGTCTGACACCTTTTCGAGCCGATGCCTTGTTCCGCCGGAAGTCCCCCAAGCGTGGGTAGAGCCGAGGCGGCAAGAGGCGAGCCCCGCGCGGCAAGGCCCGAGAAGGGCCGTTGATGGGTATCACCCGAGCGCGGGGGCTTCACTTCCACTGATTCGCGACGTCCTCCTGGGTGGCTGGGCCGGAGGCGGGGGGAAGTACCGCTCACGGTGGTATGTCCAGTCCGACCAGGTCACTCTCTTCCCGAACTCGTGCACCACGCCACGAACGTGGTCGACGGGGTACTTACGCTCACGACCGTCGGTGAAGGCCTCGGCGACGCGACCAGCCTTGAACGTGGCCCGGAAGATGAGCGACTCCTCGCCACATCCCCTCCCCGTGTAGATGGGCTCGTAGCGGACACCATCCACGCGGACCAGATGGTACTCCAGCCTACGGAAAGTGCGAGATGCGGGCGGAATGGAAGCTACCGCGCAGGCCCGTTTCCTTCGTGCCCATGCCATGCGGCCGACGGGTTGGGGCCTGATCGGCAAGACGCGAGCAGCGCTCCATTCCCCCTCCCCATACTTCGGCCCGCCTTGCAAGGGGTGGAAACCCACCCCTCCACAGAATGTTCCCCGGCATTACCTTCCACGCGGTGACGGGCAAGCTCATGGGGTCGATTCGCGGGAGATGGATCCCATCCAAATCAGGGCCAGGCGTACCCCGTTGTCGACTGGCTCGAATTCATTCTTCGCGGGCATCATCGACGACGTTCGTTGGTACCAGGCAGCCCTGACGGGCTCGGTGAAGTGACATTATCGTCGCGGCCAAGGAGAGGCTCTGCTTCTGTGGGCCCGCTTGCGGGAAGAGAGGTGTCAGAACGAACTCTTTGACACTTTCTCTGGATGCCTGGGCTGGATGCCTGGACTGATCTTGTTTGACAGGTCTCCGGGAGTGAAATACGATTCACTTGCTGTGGTGGTTTGCCCATAGCCCACATCCCACATCGAGGAAACATGAACGTCGCGAAACTGGCCTTTGCTTGTATTGCCCTTCTGTCTACAGCCGCCGTCGCAGGCAGCAAGACGAATTTTGAGATCTACCTCTCCATTCCCCCGTCGGGCACGGCTGTTGCGGCGGGTTCTTTCGTTGGCGTGCAGAACTCGTCTGATACGAACTCCGTCATTCAGTGCCAGATCAAGGTGGACCTTACGGCCTTGGGAACAGCAACCCAGAGATTGTATTGCCATGCCAGGGATACCAGCGGCAACGACGGGATCTGTATCCTGAACAACCCACCCCAGGCCTTTGTCGATCTCGTTTACGCACTCAAGGACAATGACAAGCTGACCTTCACCTGGGACGTCGCTACTCAGCAGTGCAAGTCGCTGGAGCTTCAGCGTGGGTCCTGGCAGGTCCGGAGTAATGGCGCTACGTAGTTCCGTACCAAGAGAAGCGTGGGCCGGTGCTGAGAGCCATGAGCTTCGGCACCGGCCTTTCTATTTGGTTCCAGCCTTCCCCTCAACAGGTCCCCTCTCCCTCCTATACGCCCGTCCCCGCCCCCGCTCCGGGTGCGACCTGCGAGGTCAAAATCTTCCCGAGAGTGAACGCAGAGCTTGCTCCGTACCGGAGATTACGTAACTTCGCGTCGCTCTTCATGACCAACGAAACCTCTTCGTCGGGCCCTCGCCCATACAAGCTCGTGGAAACGCGCCATCTTGACGAGGCGCGCGACATCTTCCGCCGTACGTACGGTGAGTCGAAGCTCGATGCCGTGGACTCAAAGCATTTCGAGTGGCGGGTCAACCTCGCCGGCACGGGCCCCGTCGTCTTCACCCGCGGGGGGAGCAGTGGTGGGACCATCATGCGCGTCATGCCCGACAGCTACGTCGTGGTCTTGCTCACCGACAAAAGCGGGCACGCGGCTTCACACAAGAACGCAGCCGACATCACGCAGGACGGCGGCGCGGTCGTATTCACGGCAGGACACCCTCTCGTCTTGGAGCTGGCGGATGGCGTCCGCTCGGTCACCTTGCGCATCGACCCCGCCCATCTGCAGGCCGAGCTGGAGGCGCTCACGGGCCAGACCGTGCATGGGCCGCCGCGGTTCGCGCTCTCCATGGACACCCAAGCCGGCTACGGCGAATCCCTCCGGCAAATGTGCCTCTTCCTGGGACGAGAGATCGAGAAGGGATCCGTGATGTTCCAGGATCCGCGGCTCATAGCCCCTCTCGGCGAGAGCGTCGTGCGCGCGCTCCTCCTGGGCCAGGCGCACGACTACTCCCATCTGCTCCAGACCCCCACGCCGAGCGCCGGCATGGGCGCGGTCCGCAGGGTCGAGGAATACGTCGAGGCCGCCGGGCCCCGCCCGGTGTCGATGCGCGAGCTCTGCCGGATCACCGGCGCGAGCGGGCGCTCGATAGACAAGGCGTTCCGCGATCATCGGGGCTCCACGCTGACCGCCGCGCTCGCGAGATTACCGCCATCGCCGAGCGCGAACGAGGCAGGCGCGGTCGCGGCGTGCATCTCCCTGCTCACGCCGCGCGAGCGCGAGGTGTGCGCGCTCGTGGCGCGGGGGCTGCTCAACAAGCAGGTCGCGGCCGAGCTGGACATCTCCGAGGGGACTGTGGAGAAGCACCGGGCCCGGGCAATGAAGAAGCTGGCGGTGGGCAGCGCCGCCGAGCTGGGCGGGTTGTGGGCGCGGATGGGGAATGAGGCCGGGGAGGCGCCTCGCCCGCGGGGCGCCTCCCCGGCCTCGGGTGGATGAACCGCTCAGAAGCAGGCGGAGTCGTTGGTAGGGCGGGACGCCGGCGGTTCACGCCGCATGGCGACTGTGGCACAAGGCCCCTCCGACGGCCGCGATGGCATCGCCGCACGCGGCCACCTGGGCATCGGAGATGTTGTCGATGGTCTGCACGCCGTAGGAGACCGACACGGCTCCACATTGGTAATTGGCGGTCTGACTCCGGATTCCCGTGCGGATGGCGCTGCCGTTGGAGTCGTCAACGGGATACGCTTGGCCCCGATTCGGGTGGAAAATCGCCAGCGCGTGGGAATCAATCGACCGGACCTGCAGTTCGACCATAACGGCCGCCGCTATCATATCGAATACGACACACCCGTTTCGGGCCGTGGCCCCGCCCAGCGAGCCGCCGTGCGTCTAGCTACTCATCGGCTCCATCTGACGGAGCCGCGGCCTCCAGGGCTGTATCGAGCTCCACGGCCCTCTTGCGTTCCTCCCAGTCTTTCAGGGCTGACGCCACGTGGTGGAGGGAGTGACGCTTCAGCCTCGGGTGATGCACCGCGAAGTAGTGCTCCCCGGCGATGACCACGAAGGCATAGGGATTGGCTGGGTGGCTCATCAACCATTCCTCCGCCTCCATGCGTGTGGCGAACGAAGGAGTCCGCGGGGGGATTCCCCTGGCGGTCAGCGCCTCCAGCGCCGGCTCCATGCAATATTCGCGATACATCCCGCGCGTATTGTCCTCACGCGTATACCAGAATTGGTAATACGCATCGCCGATGAGGATGCGGACCGGGCTCGGTGGTTCCGCGACGCTCTTCATCCAGGCCTCGGCTTCCTCTTGGCTGGTGAAGTGCGCGATGGCCATCGGGGCATGGTCCAGTTGATTGATGAAGTAGTCCTCGGCCTCATCGAGCTGTCCAGTCCGGCGATGAAGTCGAGGAGGGCGATGAGAAGGCGCGCATGCTGCTTCTGTTCGAGCTCGGGTGTTTCGTCCAGGGTCTTGAGCAGCAGTTCCACCGCCGGTTCCGCGAGCGTCCCCTCATGCTTGCCCAGGTTTGCGCTGACGGAGGGGCGTTCCGCTGGAGCCTTGCCCTCGAGTGAGTCTTCGAATCGGTAGATCTGGCCGGTAATGAGGACGAAGTGGTTGAATGCGCGTACATAGCGCCAGAGCTTCTCTTCGTCCTGTCGACCCTTCGCCTCCGCTGCTCGCCGCCGGGTCTCGATGAAAAGCGTCGCGCCTGTAAGCTCCTCGAAGATTGTCACCTGCACACCTCCGCGAGCTCGATTCCGGAGAGCATTCCCGGGGAGCGTTCCGCCATGACCAGATGAGGGCAGCATCTCCCGGATGGCTCCACAACGGAACCACTTGGAGCATTTCTCACGAGCACCTCGGCATCCATCGGTGAGCACTGCTGCCCACGGCGCGTGGGCCCGAGCCTACTGCGAGACCGTCGTGCCCTCGCCCATGTACGGCAGGGCACCGACGGCTCGCTGCAACTGGCCCAGCACCTCGTCAAGCGTGGTCCGTCCGCACACAATGCGCTCAGACTGCTCGAAGGTGAGTCGGCCGTGGAGGAGGGCGTCGCTGCCGGGCGCCCCCCAGCGCCGCGGGCGGGCTACTTCGCGATCTTCCGGATCTTGCCCTCGCCAGCCCAGTAGACCCCCGTGCTGTCCACGGCGAGGTTATAAGACTCGCCGGTGGACGCCAGGACCTGGGCGCCGGTGCCGTCCTTGCACATCGCCCGGAGGGCTGTTCCATCGAGCCAGTAGATCCTCTCGCTATCGACGACGACCCTCGTCCCCGTGGTGGCGAGCTGGACGGCGGTGCCGCCGCTCTTGGGAATTCTGTAGACCCCGCTCGCGGCGTAGTAGACGTTGGCGTCGTCGAAGTCGAGATACCAGCTCGTACGAGTGAGCTTGATCGGCGCCGAGGCGCCAGACTTGGGCGCCTTCATGGTGGAAGAGAGAGAGCCGAGTTCGCGATAGTACAGGCTATCGCCGTCCGCGAACAATGACGTCCGCAGCCCGCCCGAAACAGGATCTCGAGGGACGACCAGGGACGCGGTCCCGCCCGAGAGCGGCTGGGCGTAGATGTTGTATTGATTGTTGCCGATCCAGTAGATATGGGTCGAGTCCACCGCCACCCCCGACGGGTAGCCGCCGGTGACCGGCAGCGCGGTGATGGTGCCGTCAGGGTTCACCCTGTTCAATTTGCTCCCGAGGCCGGGACCACTGCCGGAGAAGTAGGCGTAGGGGCCGCTTCCCACGAGCTCGGTCACGTAGGTGAGCCGATTGATGAGGACGGTCTTCGCGCCGCCGGCCTTGGGGACCCTGCCTACCTCGTCGTTGCTGACCTCGGAGCCATAGCCGCCGCCGTAGTACACGTACTGGTCCGTCAGCGCGATATTAATGGCGCCGTTGGTGTTGATGGTCGCGAGATCGATGGGGGTGCAGCTCCCATTGCACAGCGGCGCACATGCGAGCGTGGAGGCGAGCGCGCTCTCTGCCTGGCCTTCCTCCAGACTCGCGCCCGCGACGTTCGCCTCGCCGGGCGAGCCGCCGCAGCCGGCCAGAGCTGCGGAGAGGAGGAGGGCCGAAGCAGCGTGAAACGAGGGCTTCGTGCGGGTGAGGGCTTCAGTTTGGGAGGGTTGACGAGCTGCCGTATCTTTTCTCATGTGGATACCCTGTCAGGAGGGAACGCACGAACCATGCGTTCTTTCGGATCAAGCCGGTGAGGGCGGGAGGCCCCGGGAGCTTCAGGCCTCCCGCCCGTCGCGGATTATTGCAACAGCTTCTGCTTGATGAAGGTGCCGGAGGGCGTGAGGGCCGAGGCGGGCCAGTTGCCGGTGGTGCTCGCGCCGGGGACGAGCGCGGAGGCCGTCTCGGGCTTGTCGTGCAGCGACCAGTTGGCCCAGCTCAGCTTGCGGCTGTTCATGAAGTCGATCCACAGCTGGCTCTCGTTGAGGTTGAGATTGCCATTGCCGGACGCGTCGCAGGTGCCGAACTCCGTCACGAACAGGGCGATGCCCCTGGACAGCGCCGCGGCCGCCCTGTCACGCAGCCATTGCCCGTGCGTGCCCGCGTAGAAGTGCAGCGTATAGGCCACGTTGGGGTACTGGGTGATGGGGTTGTTGGCGGCCGCGTCCACGCCCTGCGACCAGGTCGGCGTGCCCACCACCACGAGGTTGGGAGCACCGGCGCCGCGGATGGCGCCAATGATTTCCACGGCGTAGGCACGCACCTCGCTCCAGGACTCGTTGTCCGGCTCGTTGAAGATCTCGAAGATGACGTTGGGGGTGTTCTTGTAGAGCTGCGCCATCTCCGTGAAGAACGCCTTGGCCTGCGCGGTGTGCTGCGTGGCGCTGTGATCATGCCAGTCGATGATGACGTAGATGCCCTTGGCGATGGCCGCGTCGACGACCGTTTTCACCCGGGCCTTCTCCGCCGCCGGATTGGTGAGATAGCCGCCTTCCTCCACGGCCATGGCGGCGCGCACCACGGTGACCTTCCAGTTGTCCGCGAGCGAGTTGACGACGGAGGCGTTGTAGAACGCGCTGCCCCACTGGCTCCAGAAGAGGCTCATTCCCTTGAGCTGGACGGCTACGCCATTCTGGTTCTGGATTTGATTGCCCACCACCTTGAGCTGGCCATTCGTGGCCACGGGCGAGGCCACCGGCGTCGGAGTCGGGTTGGTGGGCTGGGTCGGAGCGGGGTTGGTGGGAGTGGCGGGCGAGGTGGGGGTGGTGGGGCCAGGCTCCACCACCACCGGGGGCTGCTCCCCTGGAGGATTGGGCTCTTCGATCCCACACCCGCCGAGGAGCGACAGGTGGAGGACCGCCAGACACAGACCCCGCCAGCCGCTCAGACCCCTACCGCCTGAAACCGGATTCCTCTTCATGCGCGCCTCTCGAGATGGATGCAATGTCGTCGCGGGTGTCTTTCAAACAGACACCCGCACGGCTTGGCTCATCGTCAAGCGCACGCAGGATATCTCATTGCCTCTCCAATGGGTGGGGTTTTTTACTGGTTTCTCGGTTTTTACGTATTTGTTGAAAGGGAGCTAGGGTTTCACGAGCACCAGGTCGCGCGACTGGATGAGGTCCACTTCGCCCGCGAAGTGCGCGAAGTCCTCGTACTGCTTCACCGCGATGCGGCCTCGTTCCACGCGCAAGGTCTCGTCGATGGAGAGCGTGTTGCCTTCCTGCTTCTCCGTGCGCAGCAGCCGGCCGAAGGAGCTCTCCGTCTTCAACTGCGCCTGGGGATCCGTCAGACGGTAGCCCGAGGGCATCTTCAGGCTCACCCGCGTGGTGCTCGCCTCGGTGTCGTCGATGAGCAGGGGCACGGTGCGCGTGCTGAGCTGCACGTACTGCCGTCCCAACGTCGCGGGCATGGTGATGGGCGGCAGCACCAGCGTCCCGCCGCTCGCGCGCGCGAAGCTCGTGGCCTTGAAGCCGTAGCGCACCGTGAAGGGGGCGCCCACCTGCTCCTCGCGATCGAACTTCAGCTCGGTCAGCTCCGCCCCGTTGAAGTAGCGGCCCACCGCGTTCTGGAGGGCCTGCCGCCGGCGATCGCCGGAGATGGCCTCGAAGGCCTCCGCGAGCTGGGCCGCGTCGTAGCCCGTGTAGACTTCCTCGCCGCGGCCCACGAGGTGGCCGTTTTCATCCAGCTCCAGCTCCAGCTTCACCTGCTTGCCCGGCTGCGGCTCGAGCTTCGGCGTCTTCACCTTCTCCAGGGCCCGGCCCGGCTCGGGCAGCAGGTACGCGTCGCGCTCGCCCAGCGCCGTCTCGGGCAGCTCGCCGAAGGGCGCGTAGCGCGTGGTGGTGTCCAGCCACACCGGCCCCGCGCCCGGCACCTCCGCGCGCAGCGCGATGTAGGGCAGCAGCGACTCCTCGGGGAAGAGGTACTCCGCCGGGTCTACCGAGAAGGTGCGCACCGCCGCCAGGCGCGTGGGAATCCCCAACACCTCCAGGCCTGTCTTGAGGACCCACATGCGACTGCCCCGGTCCTGCGCCACCGCGGACGCCGCCGACTGGGTCAGCCCCGCGTCCCGGCCACTGAAGCGCTTCATCACCGCCGCGTACAGTGCCTGGGCCGCCGCGAGCCCGCGCTTGTCCCCTGCCGCCTCGCGCACGAACGCCTCCAGCTCCCAGTTGAGCGCGCCCCGCTCCAGGAAGCTGTCCGCGTACACCGCCACCAGCTTGTCATTGCCCGTGGTGCCCGCGCCCACCACCACGAAGGGCAGGTATTCCTTGCTCGAGGGGCCATCCGGTTCGGGGATGAGAGGCGGTACCCCGCGCACCTCGTGGGTGAAGAGTTCCTCGTCACCCTTCACCGTGGGCGGTGGCACCCGGACGTTGTGCGCGTCCACCTTCATGCCCGTGCCCTTGGGCGCCACCACCGTGTACGTGGCGCGGTGGTCCGGCATGCTCGCCACGCTGAAGTAGAAGTCCGACGCCTTGAAGCCCGGCTGCGCCGGCCCGCGCGAGGGCTCCGCCAGCAGGTATTCGATCTCCACGTAGTCACCCACCTGCACGCCCGGCAGGCTGACGCTGTCCTTGCCCTCGATGCTCTCCGGCTCCAGCACCGTGCCATTGGCCTTGAGGGTGCGTACCGCGAGTGGCTGCGCGCCCGCGGGCAGGTTCACTTCGGCGATCTCCTGCACGCCGCTCTGCTCCAGCGCCTTCTGGATGATGTGGATGCGGGTGACCTGGGAGCCATCGGGGAAGACCCGGGTGGCGGCCGCGTCCAGCACGTAGGCGGCGGAGCTGTCCTCGGGGCCGTGGTTCTGCTCGTAGTCGCGGATGGCCTCGCGCCCGTTGATGGCGTGCGCCTGCAACACCTCCTGCCCCGTCTTCGCGCGCGTGACGGCGCGGCGCAGCGACAGGTTGTCCCCATCCAACAGGAGCGACTGCTCGCGCAGGGCGAGCGCCCCGGCGGCGTCTCCGGCCAGCTCACGCACGTCCGCCCACTTCTCCAGCACCCGGGGGTTGCGCGGCCACAGCAGGCTCAGCTCCTTGAGCGTGGCGGTGGCGTCGTCGAACCGGCGCAGGGCCACCTGCGCGGCCGCCAGCGACAGGGCGGTGGTGCCGTCCCCGGGATTGCGCGTGAGCTGCTCCCGGTAGAGGGCGACGCTGCGCTCCAGATCGCCCCGCATCCGCGCGTGCTCGGCCGCCCGCGCGAGCGAGCCCGGGCAGCCCTCCAGCGAGGTGATCAGCTCATCCGTGCGCGCCACCGCGTCGCGGCGCCTGGCCAGGTTGTAGCGCAGGCCCTGCGCCTCGCACAGGCCCGGCTGCACCTGGAGCGCCGACGCCAGGCTCTCCTCCGCCGTACTGTCCAGCTCCAGGGCCACCGCCGCGCGCGCCTCCATCATCAGCACGGGCCAGCCCGTGGGAGTCGCCGCCTTGCGCGCCGCCTTGAGCGTCTCCAGCGCCGTGGTGGGCTGGTTGTCGCCGAGGGACAGCTCGGCGCGCACCATCAGCGCCACCACGTCGCTCGCGTCCCTGACCAGCACCGCCTCCAGATCCCTCGTCGCGCGTCCGCGCGCCACCTTGCTGGGAATGGTCCGGTCCTGCACGGCCAGCTCCGCGCGCAGCGACAGCACGGCCGGGGCCTGCGAGAGCTTCGCCAGGCGCGTCATCAGCCGCCAGGAGCCGTCCGGATCCCTCGACATGCCGTCGCGCACCGCGATGAAGTCCGCGAGCAGGGTCCCCGCCTCGGCCGTGAGCGCCGCGGACAGCTCCTCGGCGCGCGGGTAGACGAGCTCCGCGCGCGCCTCCTTGGGGCCAGTGCCCCACGGGGCGGGAGCGGGTCCGGTGGCGGCGCTGTAGCGCAGGGCGGCGGGGCGCCCATCGGCGCGCGACAGCGTGACGGACACGGAGGCCTGGCGCTGATCGCGCAGCAGCTTGACGAGGACGCGGTGCCGGCCCGCGCCGAGCTGCAGGGGGCGCGCGGCCACGGTGGACGCGGCGCGCGCGAAGGCCCGGCGCTCGAGCACGGGCTGCCCGTCCAGCATCAGCTTGTACGAGGAGGCGGACGCGGCGCGCACCACGTAGACGCCCGCCTCGGGCACCTCCACGTCCGCCGCCAGCAGGTAGACATCTCCCGGGCTCGTCTCGCCCGCGATGTCCAGGCGGCTGTCGGGCGCGTGGAGGATGCGCGGCGCGAGCGGACCGAAGGGGCCGGTGAAGGGGCCCACGAGCGAGCCGTCCTTCTCCGGCGCGAGCGGCTCGTCGAAGGTGAGCAGGTGCCAGGCGGAGAAGGGCCCGAGCAGCGTGGCCGTGTCCGCGGCGCCGAGATCCTGGAGCACCTGCGTCTGGGCGGCCCGGTCCGGCCGCAGGGCCATCACCGAGAGCTGGGCCGCGCGCAGCAGTTGGGCGGCTTCCCCCACGGCGCCGGCGTCGAGCGCGGCGAGCAGGCCGGTGAGGATGACTTCATCCAGCGCGGGCGAGACGCCCACCGACTCCAGCACGTAGCGCGCCGAGGGCACCGCCAGCGGATGACGGGGCGCCCGGGTGACCACCGCCAGCGCGGCGTCGAGCGCCCGGCGGGGCTGGGCGGCGCGGCGCGCGAGCAGGTGATGACCGTAGAGGGCGTAGGGCTCGGCCGGATCCTTGGAGATGGCCTCGTCGAAGCGGCCCTGGGCGGCCGCCATGTCCCCTTGCACCAGCCAGGAATGGAAGCCCGCGAAGGCGAGGGTGCGCGAAGCGGAAGCCCCATTGCTCGCCGCCGTGGCGGCCCGTTCGAGCACCTCGGAGGAGGCGGGGGAGTGAGCGGCACAACCGGCCACGAGGCCGGTGACGAGCAGGAGCGCGAGGAGGGCGCGGGTGGGCGTGCGCATAGAGGACCCAGGGATAGTTCAAAGCCCGGGTCCGGGCCACATCCGCATGCAGCGGATGGACGCGCATTTCTCTATTTCGAGCGCTTGCCCTTCGAGGACGTGGACTTGGTGGGGGCGCGCCTGGCCGGAGCGGCGGCCGGCCTGGAGGCCGGCGGCGGCGGGGTGAGCTGGGCGGTGGTGGACTGCTTGGGCGCGGGCCACACCTGATAGGTGAAGTTCTCCGCCTGACACCTGCCCTCGATGCAGCCGAGCGCCGGCACGGGCTCGTCGCCGAAGCGCCTGCTCTGCCAGTCCGTCCCCAGGTGCAGGGGTTCTCCCATGGGGCGCTGGTCCTCCTTGGTCCCCACCGAGGCGACGAGCACGCCTTCGTCGTCCACCTCCAGGGAGAGCTGCACGGGCCCGTCGGGCGAATCCTCGCCGAGCATGATTCCGCGCTTCTCGCCGAGGCTCCACTCCAGCCGCAGCGGAGCCCCCGCGCCGCTGTACACCAGGGCCACGTAGCGGCCCGTGCTGCCGAGCAACAGCAGGGCGACCTCGGGGTCCGGCGCCTCACCGTGCTTGAAGGAGCGCAGGCGGTTGGCGAGGGTGGGCTCGGGCTCGCGGGCATCCACGCGCGCGGAGAAGCGGGCGCGGCTGCCGCGCATGCTGCGCACGTCCACGCGCATGAGCCCCACGCGGGACTGGCCCATCACCGAGGGGAAGACGATCGTGCGATCCTCCAGCTCCAGGGGACGGCCCGACACGAGTACCGAGGGCTTGTCGGGGCCTTCCCCGAGCGTGACCCGGCGCGTCTCGCCCTCCACCGTCATCAACCGTCCGGCGAGGGACGACGCGGCGGGAAGTCCGAGGTCCGCGGTGAGCGCGGCGCCCGGGGTGCGCTCCACTCGCTTCTCCCCGCTGCGCATCCACGCCACGCCCAGGATGCCCACGGACGCGATCACCATCACCGTGGCGACCACCTGCAGGCAGGTGCGCACCACGCGCGCCGCCACCCGCTTCGCGCGCTGCACCCGGCTGAGCTTCGCCGGCGCGATGGTGGTGTAGTGGGGGATGAGCGGTTCGATGTCCCGGATGAGCGCGGTGACGTTCGGGTAGCGCTCCTCGGGTTGTTGCTTGAGGCACCGGTCGATGATGCCGTCCAGCTTGGGGTCCACCCCCGGCTTGCGGCGCGAGGGCGGATCATAGTGGCCCGCGGGCAGCTCCCCCACGAGCAGCTCGTAGAAGATGAGGCCGAGCGCGAAGATGTCCGCGCGGCCATCCGCGTTCTTCGCGTCCACGCGCTGCTCGGGCGCCATATAGGACAGCGTCCCCATGGCCACGTGCGTGCTGGTGAGGGCGAAGCGCGTGCTGCTGTCCTCGAGGAACGAGGCGAGTCCGAAGTCCGTCACCTTGGGCAGGTCACCCGCCTGCATGTCGAAGAGGATGTTCTCCGGCTTGAGGTCGCGGTGGATGACGCCCCGGTTGTGCGCGTACTCGATGGCCCGGCAGATCTGCATCATGATCCGCAGGTGCTCGAAGGGATCCTCGGGCGCCTGGCGCATGCGCTCGCGCAGCGAGGGCCCGTCCACGAACTCCATCACCAGGTAGTACGTCGTCGGCGTGCTGCCCTTGTCGACGATGGACACGATGTGGGGGTGGTGCAGGGTGGCGAGCGCCGCGGCCTCCTTCTGGAAGCGCGCGACGAAGCTCTCGTCCTGGGCGAGCTGCTGGCTGAGCAGCTTGACCGCCACGGTGCGGCCGAGCGACAGCTGGGTGGCCTTGTGCACCTCGCCCATGCCCCCGGCGCCAACGAGTTTCTCCAGCCGGTAGCCTGGAATGAGATCCGGATCGAACGTCCGGCTGATGGAAGTGGCGGTGGCGTCGAGCGAGGACATGGCAGGCGGGCGCGTAGGCTACCAGAACCGATCGCGCGCGGACGCCAGAAGCCATGGCCGCCTCGCCAGCGGGGAAGCAGGCAGGGGTGTCGCGTGTGCGTCGCCTTTCTCCTACACGCGTGGGTTTCGGGGAATGCCTTGAGCTCCGGGTCGAGCACGTGGTGGGTGTTAGGCTGACCTCCGAGGAACTCGCGCCATGAACATCACGCTGTCTCCCCAGGACTACGCCACCGCCTTCCACCTGCTCGCCAGGACGGCCAGGCACCCCGAGAACATCGGGCAGTGGGTCGAGCGGAGCCTTCTCTCCCGGCTGCCCGCGCGTCCGTCCCTGCTCGATGTCGGCGCGGGGCCGGGCTCGGTCGCCCGGCGGCTCGCGCCGCACTTTGGCCCGCTCACCCTGCTCGAGCCCAACCAGGAGCAGCTCGGCGCGTTCGAGCTGCCGGGGGCCCGGCTCATCCATGGGACGCTGGAGAGCTTTCAATCGCCCGAGAAGTACGATCTCGTCCTCTGCTCGCACATGCTGTACCACGTGCCCGTGTCCGATTGGGGCGGGGCCATCGAGCGGCTGCTCTCGTTCGTGCGCCCGGGGGGCTACTGTCTGGTCGTCCTCGGCTCGGCGCGCGGGCAGAACTACGAGCTGCATCGCGACTTCACCCAGACGGTGATCACCAGCGAGCAGCTCAAGGCCATCCTGAAGGACAAGCAGCTCCCGTTCGAGGTGGTCGAGACCCAGAACGGTTTCTCCGCGGCCACCTTCGAGGAGATGTACACGCTCTGCCGCTTCTTCGTGTTCGAGGACTGTTACACCGCGCGGCAGCTCGCCGCGCTGAGCGACGACGAGGCGCGCGCTCTCGATGCGAGGATTCGCGAGCACGCCGGGCGCTGCCGGGAGTCGGACGGGGTGTACCGCCTGCGGCAGGGGGATGAGTTCATCCTCATCCCCAAGCCGTAGGTTCAGCGGATCGTCCAGGTGGTGGGCGCCACGCGGAAGGCCGTGTTCTCGCTCCCCACGAGCGAGAGGCTGGAGGCGCCCGCCTGCAACGCGCCGGCGAGCGTGGGCACCACCCGGAACCGGGCCGTGAAGGGCTCGGCGGCGCCGCGCGGCGGCAGGGTGAGGCTCACCGCTCCGTCCTCCACGTCGTAGGCCGTCACCCGGCCCTGGCGCACCAGTTCCTCCAGGCTCGGGCGATCCACCTGCACGCCCGCGGGCAGCTCCTGGCGCAGCGTGAGCTCCAGGCCCGCCGGAGAGGCCGCCTGGAGCGTCACCTCCACGGGCATCCCCACCTTCGCGTCCGCCGCGACCTTCATGGCGAGCTCCAGTCCATGGCCCGGTTCGCTCGCGCGCCAGGGCACGCGGGCGGCCAGCGTCAGGGAGAAGCCCAGTCCCGGCACCGCGGGCTCCGCGCGCACGCTCCAGGTGTGCGGGCCCGCGGAACCGGGTGCCTCCGCCTCCAGCGCGAGCACCTCGCGCAGCGCCTTCGCGTCGAAGTTCCCCTCCGTTATCGGCTGGCCATCCCGCTCCAGCACCACCCGGACTCGAGAGGGCAACGGCTCCTTGAAGAGGGCCAGCACGGCCTGGAGTCCGGCGAGGTTGGCGCGCCCGTCACCCCAGCCGGACTCGGGCCGGTAGTCCGCGAGCAGCGAGGTGCCCAGGTCCGCGAGCGGCGCTTCCTTGTCCTCCACCAGCGCCAGTACCGCGAGCGCGGTGGCCTCGGCCTCCGAGGGGATCCGTCCATCCGCTCGCACCACGCCCGCTGGTACGGGGAGGTACGCCGCGCCATCCGGTCGCCGCTGGAGCGCCTCACGTACCCGCCCGCGCAGCGTGTCCCGGACCGAGCCGGACACCCCTCCGCTGGCCAGCACCGCCGCCGCCGTGTAGCCGTCCCGGATCCGTGACAGGGCGCGCTCGAAGGCACCCGACGCGCGCGCCCCGAAGGCCGAGGCCCGTCGGAGGCCCGCGTCCGTGCCCATCCCAGCGCGCACCACCCGGGTGCACTCCGCCGTGGCGACCAGCAGCCGCTGCAACGTCCACCCCTCGCCGCCCTGGCACGTTCCATCCGGGCGCTGGGCCCGCGCCACCTGCTCGGACAGGCGCTCGCCGAGCCGTGCCAGCACGGGATTGCCCGGGTGGGCCAGCGCCGCCTCGGCGAGCAGGGCCGCCGTCGCCACGTCCGGCGCGCGTCCGGCCTTCAGCACCCGCTGGCCCGCGAGCATCGACGTCTGCTCGAGCGCGCGTGGCTCCACCGTCCCGCCCAGGCCCTGGAGCAGCGCCGGGGCGCGCCCGGTGAGCAGCAGCGCATAGGCATCCTCGGCCCCGCCCGCGCGGCCGGGAGCCGCCGCCAGCTCCGAGCGCAGCACGCCCAGCGCTCCGGGGAAGACGAGCAGCCGCACCCGCTCGCTGCCCTCCACTGGGGACGGGGGCCCCACCAGCTCCAGTGTGCGCGGCGCGGCCAGGGTGCCTCCGCGAGTCTCGCGCACCAGTTGGCCCGTGGGCCACACGTCGAAGCCGCGCTCCACCGAGTCCGCTCCCTCCAGCGCGGCCCGCACCGTCACCGGCCCCGGCCTCGCCGCGCGCAGCGTCACGTACTCCACCACGCTGCCCGCCGCCGGCACCGTCACCGTGCGCGTGCCGCCCTCCACCTGCGCTCCCTGGGCCTCCACCTTCAGCGCGCGCGTCACCGCGGCGCCCGTGGTGTTCACCAACTGCACCGGCATGCGCACCACGTCTCCGGCCCGCAGGAAGGCGGGCAACACCGGATCCACGTAGGTGGGCAGCGAGCTCGCGAAGGTGCTCACCGCCCCGGCCTGAGCCCCCGAGCGCGAGTGCGCCAGCGCCAGTACCCGCCAGTGCGTCAGCCGGTCCGGCACCTTCACGGGGACCGAGGCCTCGCCCGACGCGTCCGTCACCACCAGGGGCTCGAAGAGGAACGTCTCGGGGAACCACGCCCGTCCCGATGGGGCCGCCGCTTGCTCCTGCCCGGGCGCGGGGGGAGGTGGGGGCGGGGGAGGGGCCAGTGCTCCCACGGCCATCCCCTTCTCCCTCATCCCGAAAGCGACCGGAGCTCGTTTGGCTGCTCCTCCGCCCCCTGGGATGGCGTCTGCCTCGATGAGGCCCCCCCTGAGCTGCTCCATGGGGAGGGTGGCGGGAGCGGCCTGGGGGGGTGCTTCCGCCAGCATCAGCTCCTCCGGCTCCGCCCGCACCGGTGAGAAGCTCGGCATGAACAGGATGCTCGAGAACAGGGTCAGCAGGACGCCCACGACGAGGCCTCCCGCCCCCACGAGGATGTAGCGCTTCATGGCGACTCCCGGGTGACCCATGCGCCCCAATTCTCGATGTCCTGGGGCAACCGCGTGCCGTTGACCACCACCGCGCGCGGATCCGTGAGGGCGAGCAGCTCCGAGGGCAGTTGCGACAACCGCAACCGGCGGCCGAAGGCGTCCGTGACCTTCTCGCCCCGCTGCTCACAGGCCGCGAGCGCCTGCTCCCATTGCCGCGCGAGGCCCTCGGGCGACAGCGTCTCGCCCTCGGGCGCGGACTCCTCCCAGGCGCGCACCCGCACCGTCAGCTCCGAGAGCACCCGGTAGAAGGGCTCGGTCAACTCCACGTCGGGCTCGAAGGGCGACCGCGCCGAGAACGACAGGGTCCGTTCCCCCTCGGCGCGCGAGGGCACGCTCCTCACGCGCAGCAGCGTGGCGGCGGCGGCGTTGGCGCCCCGGATGCGCCCCATGACGAGCGCCGTGCCGTCCAGCACCCCGAAGGCGGGCGAGGTCATCGAGGGCGTGGGCCGCATCCCATCGAGCGCGTCCGCGTCCGGCAGGGCCACGAGCTGCGACAGGCTCTCGTCCACGCCGAAGAGGCCCACCGCCGCCGGGCCCTTGCGACCGTCCACCCACGTGTTCACCTGGAGGTGGGCCAGCTCGCCGGGGGCGTAGGCCGCCTTGTCCGACGCCACCTCCAGTGAGAGCCGCGCCTGGGGCGCCACGTACACTCGCGCCACGGCCCCGTTCCAGGACGCCTCGGCCCAGCCCTCGAAGCTCGTGGGCAGGGAGAAGCGCGCCACCGGTACCGGCCCCGTCCGCTCCACCTTCGTCCGGAGCGTCCTGTCTCCCGCCTGGAGTTCGAGTTCCTCGGGCAGTCCTCCCGTGAAGTCCGGGCCGCGCAGCAGCTCGATGCTCACTTCCCCTCCAGTCTGGGCCAGCACGGGCGAGGCGCGCAGGCGCGTGGGGGGCAACCGCGCGGGCGACGCGATCCACGTCGTCGAGCCGAGATCCCCCGTCGCGTCCTTCGCGCTCACCTTCAGCTCGTAGCCCAGCATCGTCGTCTCCTGGGGAACGGCACCCTCGGCGGACCGGGAAGTGGGCTCGGCGGTGAAGCGCACGATGCCCGTGGCGTGGCCGGGCTCCTCGCTCAGCCGCATCCCCGCGAAGCGCGACTGGATGCAGGCGAGGTGGGGGGTGGGCAGCGAGTCTTCCTGGGGGCGTGGGGACGTCCAGCCCACTTCCACCTCGCGCTTGCCCGGACGCGTGCGCCAGATGAGCACCGAGGGCAGTGGCGCCGCGAGCGACAAGTCCGCCGGCAGGCACTCGCGCGCATCGAGCGCCGCGCGGTGCAGCGCATCCTCGAGCCCCTCGCTGGTACTGGCTCCGAGGAGGTCGCGCACCTCGGTGACGAGCAGGGGCAGTCCTGGATCCCTCAGGCTCAGGGTGAGCCCCAGCATGCGCTCGCGACCGGGAGGCAGCGAGCGCGTGCGCAGGATCGCGGCGGCGCAGGAGGCCAGCGGCGAGTCCTCCGCGGTGACGTCCACCACCGCGCCTCCCGCCGTCACGCGCAGGCCGAGCTCCACCTCGAAGGAGTCCGCTTCGGGCGACACGAAGCGGGCGCAGGGGCGCAGGGGCTCCAACCACCGCTCCACGGCGAGCTGATCCTCCAGCGAGGCGTCGCCCTCGTCGGCGAGCAGATCCCTCATCTCCTCGAGCTGCACCGGAGGGGGCCGGGGAGCGGGGCGCACCGGCAAGGCGGGCAGCACGACGTTGACGGGCGGGCCCGGGTCGAGCTGGAAGACGGCCACGCCGTCCTCGTCCGTCACCGCGCGCACGCCCTCGTCGTTCGGATCCCACGCCCGGCGCACGGTGAGCTCGGTGCCGGGCAACAGCCGGCCGGCGGCGGTGGTGGCCCGCAGGTAGACGCGGTTGCCGTAGCCGTCCACCAGGCCGTCCGACTGCTCCGTCACCGCCGACACGGAGAGGGCGTCCTCGGTGAGCAGCACCGAGGTGGCGCCCTGCACCTGGTCTCCCGCCGGGTCCGTGGCGGACAGCGTCGCGGAGAGGGTGGCCTGGCCGCGCAGATCGAAGGGCACGCGCGGCAGTGGGAGGCGGAAGCGTCCCGCGGCGTCCGTGCGGGCCTCGCGGGGCAGTCCGTCGCGGGCGTTCGCGTCGAGCCACGCGGTGGGCGGAGGCCAGCGGCCCGAGGCGCGCCAGTCCACCTTCACGGTGGCGCCGGCCACGGGGGCTCCCGAGGTATAGAGGACCCGGCCCTCGACGAGGGGCGACTCGCCCGCGCGCCAGAAGGGCCTGGTGCCCTGGGCCTCCACCTGGAAGCGGGGCAGGGTGAAGGGCTGCACCTGGAAGGACACCTCGCCGCCGGTGTCTCCGCTCACCCATTTCACCTTCCAGGCGCCGGTGGCCGCTTCGCGGTCGAGCGGGAACTCTCCGGACACCACGCCCCAGGGGCCCGCCGGCATGCGCTGCTCGAGGAGGACCTCTCCCGAGGGATCGGTCACGAACCAGGAGCCCGGGCGCCCATCGATGGGAGCCAGGTCCCGGGCACGCAGCACCACGGCGCGAAAGCGCACCACGTGGCCGGGCTCATAGAGGGGCCGGTCGGTGAGCACCTGGATGCGGGCGGGGGCGTAGAGGGGAAGGGGGGCGTCCACGGTGTCCGTGCCCAGCGGCGAGTCGACGCGGGCACGCAGCCGGTAATCCCCGTCCGGCAGGGCGGGCAGCTTCACCGAGGCGCTCTGGGCGAAGCCGGGCTTCTGCCGCTCCCAGGGACCCTCGATGGGAAGCGGAGTCTCCTTGCCCTCGGCATCCACGAGGAAGAGGGCGGGCTCCAGGCGGCGCACCGCCGATTGCAGCGTGCCGCCATCCCGGGTGACGCCATGGGCCAGGGCCCCGACGGTGACGCTCCCCGTGGATTCGCGGGCGAGTCCCCGCGCGTCCAGGGTCACGGTCTGTCGCATGCGCCCGTCCGGACACCGAGGCATCTTCACCCCCTGGAAGATCCAGGTGGACACGCAGTCGTCCACGGCCACCCACCAGATGCCGATCAGGATGACGAGCGCGGCGATGCCGAGTGTGAGCCGGCGATTGGAACGAATGTTCATCGACCCTCCCGTGGCCAGTCTACGCCACGCGGTGGGGCGGTGTACCTGGGGGGCTCAACCCTGGCTGGCGGTCATGAACGCCACCTGCCGCTCCTGCAGGAACGCCAGACACTCCATGAGGATGGCGGGGGGCGGGAACACGGGCGCCTGGGTGAAGCTCACGAACGCGCTCCTGACGCCCTCGTAGAGGGCGGGGTCGAACGGCGCTCCCGGCTGGGTGCTGGCGAGCAGCTCGTGCATCTTGCGCAGGACGGGCTCGGCGGTGCCGGTGGCCACCTTCGCCTCCTTCTCCAGGGTGGCCAGCAACTGCTCCCGCCTGGCCACCAGCTCGGGGGGCTCGATGGGAAGCGCGGAGGAGTTCGGAGTCGTCTGCGACATGGGCGGTCTCGTTGGGTGACGGAGGTTCAACGGCAAGCCGGCGGCATGTTGGGAGAAAAAGGAGCTCCAGGCAATCCGGGGAGTGGCCCGCCCTCCACCCGGGGGTTCTGGTCGGGGACGAGGACAAGTGCTACGCGCGGGCCCCATCGTGGCTCCGTGGAGGGAGCGCGCCTGGCGAGGAGTCTGTGGGATGTCGTCTCAGTGGGTGTCGTGGCGGTGGGGCAGGGCGTGCGTGATGGGTCTGTGCGTGGGTCTGCTGGCCTGTCGTGGAAGTGAACGGGCCGCGCCTGGCGTGTCGCGCACACGGGAGGTTCGCGAGCCCTCGGCCCTGGCCGGGTCCACGCGCGCGGGCGTGCATGGCATGGTTGTCTTCGGAGACCAGGGCCTCTACCTCTACCACCTGCCCATGTGGCACGGCCTCCATGCCTGGCAGATCGTCATCGAGGCCCGCCTGGATGAAGCGGGGCGCCGCCTCTACGACTCGGACCGGGCCGCGGGCAGCCCGCTCGTGACCTTCGAGCCGGAGCCCTTCGCCCTGGCCTCGCTGAAGCCGGGCTTCACGCTGGAGGGCACGCTCTACCACGGGCACTTCGAGCAGGGCGGAACGCCGCTTCCTTCCGCGGACAGCGCGGCGAAGGTGTCGTTCACGGTCCAGCGTCTGCTCATGGTCAAGGCGCTGCGACCCACCGATCCGGCGCCCTCCTCCGCGAGCTACCGGGTGTTTGGCCGGGAGGGAGAGTGGTTTGGCGTCCACGTCGCCAGCCGCGCTCCGGACTTCGATCAGATCCTCCGCCTGGAGACGCGTTCCCTGGCCCTGGGCGACGCGCGGGGGAGCGCGGGCGTGCCCGTGTCCGCCATCCTTCCGGGTGACGCGAGCCACCGGCCTCTCGTGGGTTCCGCCTGGACGGGACGTCTCGAGGATGGCACCGAGGTGTCCTTCACGGTCCAGCGCGAGGAGTACTTCAGCACCACCGACCTCGGGGGGCCGTGAGCCGGCGGGCGCTTTGAGCTGAAAACGACGAGGGCGCCTCCCGGGATGGGGGCGCCCTCGGACGATGCGGCTCGAGGAGACGAACTACTTGGTCTCGGCGGCAGCGGCCTTCTTGTCGGCCTTCTTGGCGGGCTTCTTGGTGGCCTTCTCGGTCTTGGCGGCCTCGGGCTGGGGCTCGGCCTTCACGCCCTCGGCCTGGGCCTCGGCCTTCAGCGCGGGAGCCGGCTCGGCGGCGGGAGCCGGCTCGGTGGCCTTGGTGGGCTCGGAAGCAAACGCGGACAGCGACGCGGACAGCACAACGGCGGCGAGGACGTTCTTCATGGTCGGGCTCCGGAAGGACGAAGAAGCGTCGCTTGAGTGCGACGTTTCGTCCGCGTGACAGAGCACCCGCCGTGCCACGGCCTCTTCCCAGGGGCCGTGGTGTTGGATTGCGGAGATTCTCCCCATGTCGCCTGCCCGGCATGGGGGCACCCTCCCCACAAACCCACCGCGCTCTTTGACGTGACCCTTCATCTTGGGGATGCTGGCCCTGTCAGCCGGCCAAGGTAGAGCCCGGTCTAGCCCTGAGGCGCATGACGCGCGGCGGAGGACGGGAGCGAAGGCATGCGGTACCTCTTCATCGCGGTGGTCATGTGTGGGTTGGAAGTCGGGTGCGTGACTCCAAAGGTAACCGCACCACCCCCAGTGTCGGAGGACATGGATCAGTGGAAGCGCCGGTATGAGGAAGAGCGTGAACGGGTGGAAGCGCTGGCCATGCGGCTCGCCTCGGTGGAGAGCGCGCTGGAGGTGGTGAACCTGGAGCGCGCCGAGCAGGTGCTGCTTCCGCCGTTGTGGCAGGACGAGCTGGAGCGGGTGCAGGCGGAGCGGCACACGCTGGTGGAGCACAACGCGCAGCTGGTGACGAAGCAGCGCGAGCTGACGGCCATCCAGGAGGAGCTGGAGGACGTGTGGTACCAGTCGGCGCTGTCCCGGGCGCGGCGGCGCAGCCAGCCGCAGCCGCTGCCCATTCCGCCCCTGCCGCCCGCGACTCCTCCCGCCGAGTCCGCCAGCACGCCGTGAAGTCCTCTCCTTCGATCCGGGTCTACCGCGCGGGCTTCCTGTTCGCGGTGATGCTGCTGTCGGCCGTGGCCGCCTTCTTCCTCTGGACGGAGGTGCGCACGAGCCATGAGGTGGCCGCGCGCTTCCAGGAGTCGTTGGACCGGGCGGGGCTCATCGGCCGCATCCGCGTGGACGCCATCTCGCTGGAGTCCGCCATCGAGGCCCACATCCGGGCCACCAACGACGCGGAGCGCCAGGAGGCCAACGAGGTGATGGAGGACATCCTCGCGGACGTGCGCGACGCCACGCTCGCGTACACGCGCGGCCTGCCCAAGGGAGAACCCCTCGTCGTGTGGGAGCGCTTCAACATGGCGTGCACGCGCCTGGCCGAGCAGGTGCGGGCCGCGGCGGTGCTCTCCAATCGTCAGGAGGCGGAGCGGGCCCGGCACCATCTGGTGGAGCAGGTGCGTCCGCTGGCCGAGGAGATCGACGGACTGGCGGGCCACCTCAACCGGGAGAACGCGGAGGAGGGCCGCCTGCTGCTCGACCATCTGGCGGCGCTGCGCACGCGCAACCTGGCCTTCGGCGGCGCGGTGACGCTGCTGGCGATGCTGGTGTCCCTGTCGGTGGTCTGGCGCATCACCTCGGTCATCAAGCGGCAGGGAAAAACCATCCAGGCGCAGATGGAGGAGCTGGACCGGCGCAACCAGGAACTGGATGCCTTCACGCGGCGCGTGGCGCACGACCTGATGGGCCCGCTGTCACCCCTCAAGGGCTACCTGACGCTCTTGCGCCGCTCGGGCGCGGTGAAGGAGCCGCAGGCGCTGGAGCTCGTGTCGCTGTGCGAGTCGAGCGCGGTGCGCATGGGCGAGCTCATCGAGGCGCTCCTGCGCTTCTGCCGCGCGGGCACCCGGGGCGAGCCCGTGGTGGGCGAGCTGGACACGGCGGTGAGCACGCTCCTGTTGGAGGTGAGCCAGACGGCGGCGGCGCAGGGCGTGGCCCTGGAGCGGGAGTTGGGCTCGGGCGTAAAGGTGATGTGCCCCTCGCAGCTCTTGCAGATCATCGCGCAGAACCTGCTATCCAACGCGGTGAAGTACACGGCGGGCCGGCCCGACGCGCGGGTGAGCGTGCGGGTGGCGCGCGAGGGAGGCGAGGCGGTGTTCGAGGTCGTCGACAATGGCATGGGCATGAGCGAGGACACCCAGGGCAAGCTCTTCCAGCCCTTCTTCCGCTCGCCGGAGACGCGGGGCATTCCCGGGCACGGGTTGGGTCTGGCGACCACCCGGCGTCTGGTGGAGGCGCACGAGGGCACGTTGCGGTTGCACTCGGCGCCGGGCGCGGGCACCCGGGTGACGGTGCGCTTTCCCCTGGCGGCCGAGGCGGCGCCCGTTGCCCAGAGGGGAGCGGCCTAGATGAATCCCGCGCGCATCCTCGTCGTCGACGATGATCCCCACGCGAGGGATCTGCTCAAGCGCCTGCTCGGCATGCTCGGCGAGGTGACGCAGGCGTCGGATCCGAAGATGGCCGCGGCGCGCATGGCGGAGGAGGGTCCGTTCGACCTGGTGTTCACCGACATGGCGATGCCGAACGCGGGCGATGGACTGCTCGTGCTGCACGAGGTGCGCGCGCACCTGCCGGACACGCCCGTCATCGTGGTGACGGCGTTTGGCAACATCGAGGGCGCGCTGGACAGCATCCAGCAGGGCGCCTTCGACTACCTGTCCAAGCCCTTCGACGTGGACGCCATCATGCGCGTGGCGCGGCGGGCGTTGGAGCAGAAGCGGCTGGTGGAGGAGAACCGCTCGCTGCGCAAGCAGGTGGAGCGCGGCGCCATGGTGGGCCGCAGCCCGGGGCTGCTCGAGGTGTACAAGCAGGTGGCGCGGGCGGCGGCCACGTCGGTGCCGGTGCTCATCACCGGCGAGACGGGCACGGGCAAGGAGATGGTGGCGCGGGCGCTGCACCGGCGCTCGCCGCGCTCGACCGGACCCTTCATCCCGGTGGACTGTGGCGCCATCTCCGAGTCCCTCATGGAGAGCGAGCTGTTCGGCCATGCCCGCGGCTCGTTCACCGGCGCCACGGGGGCGCGGCGGGGCCTCTTCGAGGAGGCACACGGCGGCACGCTCTTCCTCGACGAGATTGGCGACGTGGGCCCCAAGGTGCAGGCGCAACTGCTTCGCGCCCTGCAGGAGGGGGAGATCCGCCGCGTGGGCGAGAGCGCGCCCGTGAAGGTGGACGTGCGGGTGGTGGCGGCGACGAACAAGGACTTGAAGGCGCGGGTGGCCGAGGGGCTGTTCCGCGAGGACCTGCTCTATCGCCTGGACGTGGTGCACCTGCACCTGCCGCCCCTGCGCGAGCGGCGCGAGGACATCGCGGCGCTGGTGGAGCACTTCGCGGCGCTGCACGCGCGGGGCGGGGTGGCGCCGGTGGTGGCGGGCGAGGCGATGGTCCGGCTGGCGGCGTATGACTGGCCGGGCAACGTGCGGCAGTTGGAGAACGTGGTGGCGCGGGCGCTCGCGCTCAACGTGACGGGCGTGCTGGGGCCCCAGGACTTTCCCGAGCCCATCGGCGACGCGCCCAAGAAGCTCAGCGGCCTCGCCGGAGACATGCCGAGCCTGGCCGAGCTGTCCCGGCGCTACGCGGCCCATGTGCTCCAGCACGTGGGGGGCAACAAGAGCGAGGCGGCGCGCCTGCTGGGCGTGGATCGCAAGACGCTCTACAAGCTGCTCGAGGCCCAGGAGCCCGAGGAGTAGGGCCCGGCCCGCGCTTCAACTGCTTCAGCTCACCACGGAGACCGTCACCCGGCGCTGGTGGGCCGCGGTGCGGTGCTCCCAGACGTAGAGGCCCTGCCACGTGCCCAGGCTGGCCTCGCCGCCCTTGATGGGCACGCTGATGGAGTTCTGCGTCAGCACCGTGCGCACGTGCGCGGGCATGTCATCCGGGCCCTCCGCGTCGTGGACGAAGAGTGGATCCCCATCCTTCACCAGCCGGGAGAAGAAGGACTCCAGGTCCCTCCTCACGTCTGGATCCGCGTTCTCGCACAGCAGCAGCGAGGCGCTCGTGTGGTGCAGGAAGATGGTGCACAGGCCCTCACGCGCGCCGCTCGCCGCCACCGCCCGCTGCACCTCGTCCGTGATGTCGTAGAAGCCCCGGCCTCGCGTGGCCACCGTCAATTCCCTGGCGTGGTACATGGCTCGCTCCTCTTCCGGGGCTCCTTCCCGCTCAGCGCTTCAACAGCCGGACGTGGAGGAACTCCGCCAGCTTCGCCAGCTCGTCCGGATCGATGGTGTGCGGCCCGTCGAAGGGCACGAAGTCCACGAGCAGGCCCGCGTTCTTCAACAGCTCCCGCAGCGACTCGGCCTGATGGAAGGGCAGGATGTCGTCGTGGCGCCCGTGCCCCTGCAACACCGGCAGGCCCTTGCGCCGCTCGGCCCGCTGCTTCCACTCGTCCTGGCAGATGAGCGCCCCCGACAGGATGCACAACCCCGCCGGAGCCTCCTCCAGCCGCAGCGACAGGTCCGTCGTCACCATGGCGCCCTGGCTGAAGCCGCCCAGGACGATGCGCCCATAGGGCAGCTTCGTCGCCGCCGACAGCGCGGACAGCATCCCCATCAGTCCCCGCCGCGCCTGCGCGAGCCCCTCGGGCACGGACACCGCGAACTTCTTCCAGTCCCGCTCCCGCCCCATCAACACCTCCGGGGGCAGGTGGAACCACGCCCGCGCGGACGGCATCCCCATGGCCGCGAGCGACAGGGGCGCCGCGGGGAAGACGAAGCGGACCTTGGCGCCCAGCTCGGGCTGCAACTGCACCAGCTCGCGCGCCAGTGGCACGAGGTCCGTCGCGGGGGCCCCGTAGCCGTGGCACAGCACCACCGCCAGCTCCGGGTTCGTTCCCTCCGGCACCGCGTCGAACACCTGGCAGTCCAGCTCGCCCAGCTTCGTGCTCACTCGTCGCATGGTGTTTCGTCTCCCCTACGTGGGCTGCTTGTCACTGACGATGACCTTCTTGAGCACCACGTCCTTCTCTGGCCGGTCGCCGGGAAGCGTCTTCACCTGG
Source organism: Cystobacter fuscus (assembly GCF_002305875.1). NCBI lineage: Bacteria > Pseudomonadati > Myxococcota > Myxococcia > Myxococcales > Archangiaceae > Cystobacter > Cystobacter fuscus. Next base: position 1,952,005 of record NZ_CP022098.1, read on the forward strand.
GACATCTTCTCCACCACCTCGTAGCCCTTCACCACCTCGCCGAAGATGGTGTAGCCGCCGGTGAGGCGCTCCAGCGGAGCCACGGAGATGAAGAACTGGCTGCCGTTGGTGTTGGGGCCGCGGTTGGCCATGGCCAGGATGCCCGGCTTGCTGAACGTCAGGCCATTGCGCGTCTCGTCCTCGAAGGTGTAGCCCGGCGAGCCGACGCCCTGGCCCAGCGGATCTCCGCCCTGGATCATGAAGCCCGCGATGATGCGGTGGAAGAGGATGTCCTTGTACAGCGGCGTGTTCTTCTTCTCCTGCTGCGTCTTCGGGTCCTTCCACGCCTGCTCTCCCGTGGCGAGGCCCACGAAGTTGGCCACCGTGAGCGGCGACTGCTTGGAGAAGAGCTTCACCACGACGTCACCGTGGTTGGTCTGCAGCGTGGCGAACAGTTCCTGCCCGCCGAGCGCCTTCTTCTGCCAGGGGCCGGGGTTCTCGCCCGGGGGCTGGGTCCGGGGCGCCGCGCTGGCGCCGTGCTCCTGGGGCTGCGCGGCGGCCGGCGTTTCCGCGGGGGCCTCGCTGGGAGGAGGAGGGGGCGCGGGCGGCGGCGTGGCCTGCTGCGTCGCCGTGTTGGCGGGGGGCGCCGCCGGGGGAGTGCTCTGGGGCGGGTTGTCCTTGCAGGCCGCCAGGGTGGTGAGGAGGAGGAGTCCCGTCGTCAGGAATTTCGTGCGCATGGGGCGGGCATCCTACAGAGCGAAGCCGCGCTCGCAACCGGAACGCTCCGGGATGGCGCCGGGGCGTGGCGGCGCAAGCGTTCAGTCCCCCACGCTCCCCGGGCGCGGATGGGTCGGAGGGGAACCATACGATTCCGGCTATCGTCAGACCTCCTGGGTCCCCTGCGTACACGGGCCCAGGAGCCCCGCTCCCCCAGGAGGAAGCCATGGCCGCCGTCATCAAGGATGTCGTCGTGTTGCTGCCCGGTCTGCTCGGCAGTGTGCTCAAGCGGGACGACAAGGAGATCTGGGGCCTGTCCGGTGGGGCCATCTTCCGGGCCCTCTTCAGTGGCGCGGGCAGCGTGAAGTCCCTCGCCCTGAAGTCCGACAGCGGGGAGGACGTCGCGGATGATGGGGTGGTGGCCACCGCGGTGCTCCCCGACACGCACCTCATCCCCGGCTTCTGGAAGGTGGATGGCTACACCCGCGTGGCCGAGACGCTCGTGAGCCGGCTCGGCCTCATCCCGGGCGCCAACTTCTTCGAGTTCCCCTATGACTGGCGGCGCGACATCCGCCACACCGCGAAACGGCTCGCCCGCGAGTCCGCGCGCTGGCTGCACACGTGGCGCAAGAGCAATGGCGGCTCGCCCGATGCGCGCCTCATCCTCGTGGGCCACTCCATGGGTGGCATCGTCTCGCGCTACTTCCTCGAGTGCCTCGGCGGGTGGAAGGACACGCGCGCGCTCATCACCTTCGGCACGCCCCATCGTGGCTCCCTCATGGCCCTGCAGGCGCTCGCGCTGGGCTTCCGCAAGGACCTGGGGCCGGTGAACCTGGTGGACCTGACGGACATGGTGCGCTCGCTGCCCTCGGCGTACCAGCTCCTGCCCATCTACCCCTGCGTGCGGCTGGCGGACGGGCGGCTCGTGCGTCCGGGCGAGGTCCAGGGCCTGGGCCAGCTCGATCCCGTGCGCGCCGCCCAGGGCCTCGCCTTCCAGCGGGAGATCGAAAGCGCCCTGGCGGCGAACGCGAAGAGCTCCGAGTACCTCGAGCGGGGCTATCACCTCTACCCCGTGGTGGGCACCTTCCAGCCCACGTTGCAGGGGGCCCGTGTCAGCGCGTCCGGAGCCGTGGAGATGCTGACGAGCGAGCCGGATGGCACGGACCACGCCGGCGATGGCACGGTGCCGCGCGTGGCCGCGCTGCCGCTGGAGGAGCGCGGCCAGGTGCGCGCCATGTACAGCCCCACGTCCCATGCCTCGCTGCAGAATGCCTTCGAGGTGCTGGCGCACGTGGAGGGACTCATCACCGGCCAGCATCTCGCGCTCGACAAGTACCGCGACTCGTTGTTCGGGCCCGCGCCGAGCATGCTGTCGCTGAGCATGGAGGATGCGTTCGCGCACGACGAGCCCGTGGTCATCCGCGTGCGGCCCTCCACCGAGACCGTGTCCCTGCGGGCGTACGTGTCCAACGTGAAGACGGCGGAGTCCTTCTCGACGCCACTCGTCCGGGGACCGGATGGACGGCACGAGGGGACGCTGGCTCCGCTGCCGCCCGGGCTCTACCGCGTGAGCGTCAAGGGCGGCCCCGAGGTCATCCCGGTGAGCGACGTCTTCGCCGTCTTCCACCGTACCGGGGCGCTGCCCGAGGACGAGGAGGAGACGCTGGAGTTCGCGGTGGGCCAGGGGACGGGCGCGACGTCGGAGTGGCGCTCGGAGTCGTTCTCCGCCCCGGTCACGGAGGAGGATCTCGCCGCGAAGCTCGCGGCACGGGACGAGGGGCGCACCATCACCCGCTACCCCTCGGTGGAGCCGCGCACGGCCGCGCGCCCGGGCGAGGAGCTCGCCGTGAAGGTGGACCTGTCGATCCTCGAGGTGGGCGCGGAGTCGGAGTCCGCGGGGGTGTCGCTCTCCGGCCTTGCCGAGGATTGGAAGGAGTTGCCCATCCAGGTGCGCCTGTTGTGCGCGGAGATGACGTTCAAGCCAGGAGAGGACACGGGCGAGGTGGTGGTGCGGCGCAATGACAGCTCCAAGCCGGTGACGCTCTTCGGCACCGTCAACGCGGGGGCCTCGGGCGAGCTCTCCCTGGTGGCCACCTTCGAGTACCAGGGGCGCTTCTGCGGAGCGGCCCGTCGGCGCGTCCCCATCGTGTCCACGGGCACGGGCAATCCGGGTCGGGGCCCGTCACGTGCCCCCTCGGCGTCCTCGTCCGGCGGGGGCGTGTCGGCCTCCGCGAGTGACGGGGAGGAGGAGCGAGGGGTCTTCGCCGTGGACGCGGGGGCCCAGAAGCCCCACCTGACGGTGCAGATCCACCGGTTGGATCCCTCCAACCCCCAGCGGCTGTACTGGATGCTCCACGTGGGCGTGCCGTGCGAGGGATTGCCGGCCCGGCTCTCGGGAGACCTCAACCTGGGCTCGGATCCGGCGGCGTTCTTCCAGAGCGTGGCGTCCACGGCGCGCGAGCTGCGCTCGGGCGAGCACTACGCCTGGTTTCTCGGGCTGGGCAAGCTGCTCTACCAGCGCACGCCCAGCGCCTTCCGGGAGACGTTCAAGGCGCTGCGCCAGCAGTATGGGCCGGGCTTTCCCATCCAGTTCATCACCGATGATCCGCACGTGCCCTGGGAGCTGATGGCGCCGGTGGACGTGCCGGGCGCGGAGCTGTTGTGCATGGAGCACCCGGTGGCGCGCTGGCTGCTGGACTACCAGACGTCGATGTCGGCGCGGCTGACGCAGGGGGACATCCTCACCGTGGCGCCGGACTACCAGTTCCACCCGCACCTGGCGCCCCTGCCGCAGGCGCAGGAGGAGTCGCGGCAGTTGTCCAAGCGCTTTCGCGCGGTGCGGGTGGCCGGAAGGCGCCAGCCCATCCTGAGCCTGCTGACGGGCGGCTATCCGCGCGCGGTGGGCCTGTTGCACTTCGCCGGACACGGCAAGTACAGCGCGAACAACGAGGTGTCGCCCTCGCGGGTGTTCCTCGAGGATGGCACCCTGCAGACGCTCGAGGTGCGCAACTCGCTCACGATGCTGGGGCAGAAGTCGCGGCCGCTCGTCATCTTCAACGCCTGCGAGGTGGGCGCCGCCACGGAGCTGCTGGGAGGCATTGGGGGTTGGGCGGAGACGTTCGTGAGCGAGCGCTTCGCGGGCTTCATCGCGCCGCTGTGGCCGGTGCAGGACGCGCACGCGCGCAGCGCGGTGGAGCACCTGGTGGGGGACCTGATGGAGCAGCGCATCAGCGTGGGCGAGTCCCTGCGGCGGCTGCGCGAGCGCGAGGCGAAGACGTCTCCCACGTATCTGTCCTACGTGTACGTGGGGGACGTGATGGCGCGCTTCTCCCCGCCGCACGCGCCTCCCAAGGCGTGAGGCGCGACCTGCCCGCGTCCCAGAGTGGGCGGACGCGGGTGGGGCCGGGCGCTGGAGACTAGAAGCGGACGGGCACCCGGTCGAAGCCGCGCAGGCCGGAGCCGGTGTTCCACCGCAGCGACTCGAAGGGCACCTCCAGGCGCATGCGCGGGTAGCGCCGGAACAGGGTCTCGAAGGCGATCTGCCCCTCCAGGCGGGCCAGGGGCGCGCCCAGGCAGATGTGGATGCCCTTGCCGAAGGCCAGGTTGCGGTGCGCGTTCGGCCGCGTGATGTCGAACACGTCGGGGTTGGGGAAGTGCTGGGGGTCGCGGTTGGCCGACGCGAGCCCCACCGACAGCTTCTCCCCCTGGGGCAGGTGCGTGCCCGCCAGCTCCATCTCCTCCTTGATGATGCGCGGCGTGGACATGTAGTCGACCGGGCCCCAGTAGCGCAGCGTCTCCTCGACCGCGCCCTTGGACAGGTTGGTGGGGTCGGCCAGGAAGCGCTCGAGCTGCTCCGGATGGGTGAGCAGCGCCACCACGCCGCTGCCAATCAGGTTCACGGTCGTCACGTGCCCGGCGAAGAAGAGGATGAACACCATGGACACCATCTCCTGGTGGTTGAGCTTGTCCCCTTCGTCCTGGGCGTGGACCATCTGGCTGATCATGTCCTCGGCGGGTTCGCGCCGCTTGCGCTCGAACAAGCCATCCAGGTACCGGGCGAACTCCCGCAGGCTGCTCCGCCGCAGCTCGTCCATCGCGGCGTCACGCCGATCCGCGCCGAGCAGGCTCTCCGCCCAGCCGTGCACCCGCGACCGATCCTCCTCGGGGATGCCGAGCATGTCGCTGATGACGGTGATGGGCATCGGGTAGGCGAACGCGTGGAGCAAGTCCATCCGGCGCTCCCCCTCGCGCTCCCCGCGCTCGGCGGCCGCGCGCTCCACCTGGTCGAGCAGGGTGTCGGCGATGCGCTGGATGCGCGGCCGGAGCATCTCCATGGTGCGCGCGGTGAAGTTGGGTTGGACGAGCTTGCGCAGCCGTGTGTGGTCGGGCGGATCCAACATCAGCAGGCTGTAGGCGATGGGGCGGACCTCCTCGGGCATGTACTGAAGGTTCGCGCGCTGTTCCGGCGTCAGGGACGTGCGGAAGTCGGACGAGAGGCGCTCATCGAGCAGCGCCTCCACCACCTCGTCGTAGCGGGTCACGAAGAGGCGCTCCTTGGCCGGGTGGCTTCCGGACTCCGGCCGCTTCGTGCCCCCCGGAAGCACCGCGTCCGCGAAGTTGTGGGCGAACGAGGTGCGCACGACGGGGGCCTGGGTCCGCAGGTCCGCGTAGGTGGCGTACGCGTGGGCGAGGAACTCCGGGCTCTCCTTGTCGAGGAGCGCGGGGCAGCGCGGCGCCTCGCGCAGGGCCTTCATGGGGCAGGTGGCCTGGGGCGTGGGCCCACTCGCCGCCGCCTTCGTCGTCTGTTCGTTCACGGGATTCGTCGCCATGGTGTCCTCCTCGTTGGTGTCACTTCCGTCCTGCCTTCGACTTCTTCGCCGGCTCCTCCTCGTCGAGGAGGGTGGGCGGCGTGCGCTCTTCCAGGGCGAGCAGTGCCCGCTCCACCAGTTGCATCGAGCGACCCAGTTCCTGGAGTTGCTCCGGGGAGGCGCTCGCGAACTGGGCGGTCAACTCGGCGGCCAGTGTCTGTTGGACCTCCAGGCTCACCGCGAGCCCGTTCTCCGTGAGCACCAGCCGGAAGCGCCGCCGGTCCGTGGGTTCGGCCTCGCGCCGCACGTAGCCCTGTCGCTCCAGGCGATCGACCAGGCCCGTGATCACGGCGGGCGTGACGCGCAGCCGGCGCGCCAGTTGTCCGGGTGAGGACTCGCCTTCCCGGAGCGCGTAGAGCACGCCCAACTGGCGCAGGCTCAAGTCCCGGCCCAGGTGGTTGGCCTGCATGCTCGCCACCGCCCACCGGTACAGCCGGGGAATGAGCTGGAGCGCCTGGAGGGCGTACGCGTTGGCGGGCTGGGAGGTCAGGGGCTGGCGCATGGCTGGGTGTCTCGTACCGGGTTCGCCTGCACCCGATGGTTTACCTGGCAAAAGGTATGACAGGCAAATCGCTTTCCGGCCAGGGAATGTTCGTACCTGGTGGGGGGAGCGAGGCGGGTGGTTGGCATGTGGTTGAAGAAATGCCGTGAGTGTACGGACCGAGGGGGGGGATTGTCGTGGAGGGCGCCGGGTGGAGCCGCTCTCCGGCTAGTGTGGTGTCCCCTCTCTGGAACGGACAGCGGGTATGCGCAGACTCACACTCGTGGTGGTGGTCTTGATGGGAGTGCTCCTCCTGCTCTGGCTCGGACTCCGGGGGAGCGGGAGTCTCACGGCGGGGGATACTCCATCGCCGGGGCGGGAGCCGGGGCGACGAGCGGGCCTGGAGTTGCAGCCGGAGCGGCCCGAGGACGTGGGCGCTCGCGGTGGCGCGGATGCGGGCAGTACGCCGTCGCTGGTCGTGGCTCCCACGGAGGCGGAGGGCGTGCTGGAGGTGGAGGTGCTCGCGGGCGAGCGTCCCATGCCTGGTGCCAACGTCCGGTTGTACTGGCGCGGCGCGCGCGACCCGCGCCTTGACGAGATGTCCTGGCGGCTGGCGAGCACGGCCACCACGGACGCGCGGGGCCGGGCACGGCTCTCTTCACGGCCCGGGGGCTACCTGATAGCCGTCCACGCCGAGGGTCATGCGCCGCTGCGGCGGCCGGTGTCGCGCCCCCATGGTGAGGCGCGCACGAGCCTGCGCCTCGTGCTGGAGCGCGGCCACTCGCTCACCGGCCGCACGGTGGTGGCGGGGACGAACGAGCCGCTGCCCCTGGTGGAGCTCGTCCTCACGGCGCATGGAGGGCGCCTGGACCGTGGCTTCGAACCCGACGCTCCCGCGGAGGAGCGGGTGTACGCCACGAGCAACGAGCGGGGAGAGTTCCGCGTCGAGGGGCTCTCCTCGGGGACCTACATGCTGGATGCGCGGGCCCCGGGGCAGACGCGCGAGGTTCTGCTCGGGGTGGAACTCCCCGCGAAGGCTCCACTGACGGTGGCCCTGGAGAGGGCGGGGGTGATCGAGGGCTTCGTCGTGGATGCGGAGGAGCGGCCCGTGGCGGATGCCGAGGTGATGGTGAGCGGGCCCACGACTCCCCGGCAACTCACCACGGGCGAGGGCGGCGGCTTCTCCGCCGAGGTGAGCACCGGCTCCTACCTTCTTTCCGCGCGGCACGGTGCCGAGGCGGGCTCGGTGGACAAGCTTCTGTTCGTGCGCGCGGGGCAGACGGTGCGGGACGTGCGGATCCGGCTCGGGCGGGGGGCGGTGCTGGAAGGCCGGGTCCTCGCGCGGGCCACGGGTGCTCCGGTGGAGGGCGCCCGTGTGAGTGTCCGCCCCACGGGCCGTCCGGGAGACGCGGGAAGCGGGGTGACGGATCGCGCGGGGCTGTTCGCCCTGAAGGGCCTGGCTTCCGGTGGCTATGATCTGGTGGTGCATGCACCCGGCTATTCCCGGCTCTCGCGCAGGGGATTGATGGTGGCCGCGGGTGAGCGCTTCCCGCTCGAACTCCAGCTCGAGGGCATGGGCACGGTGGAAGGCCAGGTGCGGGATGCCGCGGGAGCGCCGCTGCCGGGCGTGCGGGTGGTGGGGGGCCTGCGTTGGGCGGGCGGGTGGGGGAGCGCCGCCGAGTCCCGCACCGATGCCGATGGGCACTACCACCTCGAGGGATTGGCCATCGGCCGCGTGGACATCTCCGCCCTCTCGGAGGGCGCGGACCTGGGGGTGAGCCAGTCCGTGGACGTGAAGGCGGGAGAAATGACCCGGGTGGATCTCACCCTTCAGCGGACTGGCACGCTGGAGGGCGTGGTGCGCACGGCGCGGGGCTCGCCTCCCTCCAAGCCGTTGGAGGTGAGCGCCTATTCCTTGACGACGCCTTCATCCTCCAGCCCTCGGCCCGAGCGGATCGCGCTGGATCCCTCCGGGCGCTTCCGGATGGTGTTACCGCAGGGGTCCTACCATGTGCTTGTCTCCTCCCATGTCGAACCTCCCATGCGGGAGGTGAAGGTCGAAGCGGGACGGACCGTCCAGACCGAGCTGACGTTGCCTGAGGACTCGGGTGATGTCTTGCGGATCAAGGGCCTCGTCCTCGAACCGGATGGGACTCCTTCTCCCCATGCCTGGCTGATGCTCTCCCTCGAGGGGTTCCAGGGGGGACGCGGCTCGGGGGCGTTTGTGGACGGGGAGGGGCGCTTCAGCTTCTCCCACGAGCTGGAAGACGCGAAGGCCAGGCTGTTCACGGCGACTGCGAGGAACGGCGGACGCATGGGAGAGACGCAGCAACTGGTGAAGCGTGGCGAGCAGGAAGTGGTGGTGAGGTTGCGGCCTGGGACCTCGGTGCGCGGCCAGGTCGTGCGGAGGGATGGTCAGCCCGTGCGGGGTTTCGTCCTGGCCGTTCGACTCCCGGGCCTGAAGTACCTGGCGGGCTTGGACACCCTCGAGTTTCCCGGAGATCGCTTCGAGTTGTCGGACGTGCCCGATGAGCCCGTGACGTTGTCGGTGCGGACCCTGGAGGGCGCGATCGGGGAAGTCCATCTATCTCCGTCGGTGGGGACGACGGCGGAGGTGACGGTCTCGGTGGAGTCGGGAGCGACCGTGCGAGGCCGGGTCGTGGATGCCGCCACGAACGTTCCCCTGGCCGGAGTGTTCGTCCTCATCAGGGGACAAGCGCTCCGCTCCTCCCGCACCAGCGCGGATGGACGCTTCACGCTGGAGAACCTCTCCTCGGGAGAAGACAGTCTGGAGTTTCTGGCGAGCGGAGTTCGTCTCGGCCAACGCCCGGTGAAGCTGGTGCCCGGTCAGTCGCTCGACGTGGGGGACATTCCGGTCGAGTCGCGTCGGGCTCCTGACGCGGGCGTGCCCTGGTAGGCAAGACGCCGCCGGGGGGAGTGCCCCCGGCGGCGGAGACGACGGGTGCGTCAGATGCTCTGCAGGAACTTGATCAAGGCGTCGCGATCCGAGGCGGACATCTTGACGAAGGACTGCTTGGCGGCCTCGCCCTCACCGCCGTGCCAGAGGATGGCCTCGGACAGGGTGCGCGCGCGACCATCGTGCAGGTAGGCCTCGCCGCCGCTCACGCCCGCCGTCAGGCCGATGCTCCACAGCGGAGCGGTGCGCCACTCCGAGCCCGACGCGTTGTTCTCCGGCAGGCTGTCGGCCAGGCCCGACCCCATGTCGTGCAGCAGCAGGTCGGTGTAGGGGCGGATCGTCTGGCCGCGCAGCTCGGCGTTCGGGTGGTAGGCGCTCGTGGTGAGGGTCGCCTTGTGGCAGCTCGCGCACCCCGCGCTCTGGAAGAGCGTCTCGCCGCGCTGGGCCTGGGTGTCGTTCAGGTTGCGGCGGGCCGGCACTCCCAGCAGGGAGATGTAGCGGACGATCTTGTCGAGATCCTGATCACTCAGCTCGGTGCTGGTGCCCGTGCAGCCCTGCTGCGACGCGCCGCAGTCCAGCGACTTGTAGACGGACGTGGTGACGCCCATGTCGCCATTGAAGGCATCGGCGACCTGGTGGCGCACGCGCGCCAGGCCCGCCTTCCAGCCGAAGCGGCCCATGCGCAGCTCGCCCGTCTGGGGATCCCTCACGTTGCTCATGCGTCCGGAGATGCCATCACCATTGCTGTCATTGGGGTCGGACAGGGCGGCGATGTCGGTCTCGGGCACGGCCTCCAGCAGGCCCAGGCCGACGAGCTGCGGGGTGGCGCGCACCGAGAAGTGGGTGGGGATGACGTTGGTGAAGCCGTAGGTCGGCTTGCGCAGCTGGTAGGCCGTCCCATCGGCGAACTGGCCGCTGGTGGTGGTCCAGCCGGAGATGCGCACGTCCGCCTCGGGCGTGCCGCTGGTGCTGCGCGGCTGGAGCTTGGCGCCGATCTGCGGATCCGCGGTGACGGTGCTTCCGCTGACGCGTCCCACCTTGACCACCATGTTGGTCAGCGTGGTGTTGGTGGCCTGGGGCAGACCGCGGCCGTTGTTCTTGTGGCAGGCGACACAGGACTCCGCCACGTAGTTGACCCCCAGCTTACCCACCTGCTGGGTGAACACGGGATTGCCCGACTCGGAGTGGGTGCCGTCCCCGAAGTGGGTGTGGTGGATGCGGCGGCCCTCGACGAACGGCTGCGCGTTCACGGGCGCCAGGTTCGTCGCCAGCTGCATGAAGCGCTTGGAGGGCTCGTTCGAGTAGGGATAGTTGAGCGTGGTCCGGCCGCCGCTCCAGGCGGTCTCCGGCAGCGGGAAGGAGTCCAGGGTGGAGCCCACGCCCTCGAACGGGACGATGCCGCCGGTGCCGACGATGTAGAGCATGGTGCTGGAGTAGTAGTTGAAGCGTCCTTCCACCGGCTGCTTCAGGAAGACGCCCACTTCGATCTCCATGCGATCGCCCACCTTGATCGCCCGGCCTTCCTTGGCGTTGTAACCCACGCTGGCGGTGTAGTGATAATCGTCCGTCGTGCGGGTGAAGGTGCCGTTGTGCCAGTACTCCGCCGTGGTGTTGATGCCCCGGAAGAAGGCGCGGAAGTTGGTGCCGTCATGGGGGTAGGTGGTCGTCATGTTGACCTTGACCTGGGTGCCGCCCTTGGCGACCTCGTCGATGATGTCGAGGTAGAACGTGCGGCCGGTGAAATACAGGCTGAGGAAGTGCTCGTATGCCTGGAATTGGGATTCACGGGCATGGCGGTCGCGCACGCGGTCGCCCACGTGGGTGATGATCGCCGTGGACGTGTTCTCCACGAGCACGGGCTCCAGGGCCGTGCCGCTGTTGAACAGGGGCACCACGTTGGTGGTTCCGCCGCCGTCGAAGGTGCCCGAGTCCGGTGTTCCCGCGTCCTGGGGGCCGCCCGCGTCGGGCGTGCCCGAGTCCGGCGTGCCCGAGTCCGGCGTGCCCGAGTCCGGCGTGCCCGAGTCCGGCGTCGCGCTGCCATGGACATACCGGGCCGTCGCCGTGTCATAGGCGCAGTTGCACGCGGTGTCCCAATACGTGAAGTTGTAGTCGACCGTGGCGCCGCTGGTCAGGTTGGTGATCGTGTATTCGTTGCGCCCGTTGACGACCGCCATGCGGACGTTGAGCTGGCCACCGTTGTTGACGCGGTAATGGATGTCCGCCCAGGTCGTGGTGTTGATGTACGCGATGGCGGAGGAGCCCGAGCCCTGCACTCCAGATGCGGGGGCCGCGAGACCTTCACCCGCCCACAGGCCGGTGACCATCATCGCGACGGCGAGTCCAGTGATTTTGTATTTCATGGTGGTGCTTCGTCCTCCTCATCCAGGTTGCGCCGAAACCAAACGGATTCCTGCGAAAGCAGAGGAAGAAGAAAAATGATTTTTAGGGTTAAGTCCAGCTATTGAGATGTTTTTATGAGAATTCAATAGCTGGACGCGGTGCGCAATACAGGGACCCCGGGGCTGTTGGCTGTCTTGCAACCGACAAGTCGGTGCACCGGGGTACGCGTGCTGAATCGTGTCAGTCCGGACGGGGAAGGATGGACCCTCAGTCCAGCTTCTTCACGGCCTTGACCATGTCATCGCCGAGCTCCCCCTCGTGAATGTGGAAGCCCAGCTTGCGGCAGACGCGCTGCATGGCGCCATTGCGCGACAGGATGTCCGCCACGATGTAGCGCAGGCCCCAGTCGCGGCCCACCGTCACCAGCCGCTGGAGCATCTCCGTGCCCAGGCCCTGGCGCTGCACCACGTCGCTGATGAGCAGGGCGAACTCCGCGGCCTCCGTTCCGGGCAGGCGCGTGAGCCGTCCCACCCCGAGCACCGTGCCGTCCGCCCGGGTGGCCAGCAGCGCCATTTCCCTCCCGTAGTCGATGAAGCAGATGCGCGCGAGCCGCTCGTGGGCCACGCGCTGGTCCAGCTTCATCATCCCCGCGTAGCGCAGGAACACCGACTGCTCGGAGAGCGTGTGGTGGAACTCCACCATCTTCGGCTCGTCCTCGGGGCGGATGGGGCGGATGTGCAGCTCCTCGCCGTCGCTCGCCCGCCATCGGTCCACGTAGCGCTGGGGGTAGGGGAGGATGGCGAGCCGGGGCAGTTGTGCTTCCGTCACCTCGGGCTCGTGCAGCACCACGCGCGCATCCAGCGCGATCATCCGCTCCTCCGAGACGAGCAGCGGGTTGATGTCCACCTCCTTGATGAGGCGTTGCTCCACCACCAGGTGGCTGAAGCGCACCAGCAGCTTCTGCAGGGCCGCCAGGTCCACCGGCTTGCGTCCGCGCACGCCGCGCAGGGCCTCGTGGATGCGCGTCTGCTCCATCATCCGCCGCGCCAGCGTGGTGTTGAGCGGGGGCAGGCCCAGTGCCCGGTCCCGGAACACCTCCACCAGCGTGCCTCCGGTGCCAAACAACAACACCGGCCCGAATTGCGCGTCCAGACCGCTGCCCAGGATGAGCTCGTAGCCGTCCAGCTTCACCATGGGCTGCACCGTCACGCCCTGGAAGGCGTCCGGCTGTCCCAGCTCCTCGAGCCTCTGGCGGATGCCGTCGAAGGCCTCGCGCACCGCCTCCTCCGTGCGCAGGTCCAGGCGCACCCCGCCCACGTCCGTCTTGTGGGTGACGTGCTGGGAGTTGAGCTTGACCACCACGGGAAAGCCCAATGCCCGGGCCTCGCGCACCGCCTCGTCCGCGCTCGATGCCAGCCGGGTCTCCACCGTGGGAATCCCATAGGCCGCCAGCAACCGCTTGGACTCGTACTCCGTGAGCATCGTGCGGCCCGCGCGGCGCGCCTCGCGGATGAGCGCCTCGGCCTCCTCGCGCCGCTCGGGCTCCTCCGTCAGCACGGGGGTCTCGTACAAACCCGCCAGGTTGTACGAGTAGCGCCACATGTAATTGAAGATGCGCGCGGCCGTGTCCGGGTAGCCGAACGTGGGAATCCCCGCGTCGTTGAGGATGCGCTCGCCCTCGCTCACCTCCGAGCCGCCCATCCAACTGGCGATGATGGGTTTGCCCATGCGCGCGTAGGGCTTGAGCAGCTCCGCCGTCTGCGTGGGCTTCGTCATGTCCTGGGGCGTGAGGATGACGAGCAGGCCATCGCTGTTCTCGTCCGCGCCCGTCACCTTGAGTGCCCGCGCGTAGCGCTCGGGGTCGGCGTCACCGAGGATGTCCACCGGGTTGCCGTGGCTCCAGGCGGGCGGCAGGAAGGTGGTGAGCTGCTCGCGCGTCGTGTCCGACAGCCGCGCCAGCTCGCCGCCTCCCATCACCAGTGCGTCCGTGGCCAGGACGCCGGGGCCTCCCGCGTTGGTGAGCACGGTGAGGCGCCGTCCGTCGGGGCGAGGCTGCCGGGCGAGCACCTCGGCCATGTAGAAGAGGTCCGCGATGGAGTCCACGCGCAGCACGCCCGCGCGGCGGAAGGCGGCGCTGAGCACCTCGTCGCTGCCCACCAGCGAGCCCGTGTGCGAGGCCGCCGCCGCGGCCGCCTGGGCGGTGCGTCCCGCCTTGATGACGATGATGGGCTTGTGCAGCGCCACCGCGCGCGCCGCCGACAGGAACGAGCGCGCGTCTCCCACGGACTCCATGTAGATGAGGATGCTGCGCGTGCGCGGGTCATCCCCGAGGTAGTCGATGATGTCGCCCCAGCCCACGTCCATCATCGAGCCCAGGGACACGATGGCGCTGAAGCCCACGGCCTCGCGCTGGCTCCAGTCGAGGATGGCCGTGAGCAGCGCGCCACTCTGGCTGATGAAGGCCACGTTGCCCGCTCGCGCCACGCTCCCCGCGAAGGTGGCGTTGAGGCCGTTGGGCGGCCGCATCACGCCCAGGCAGTTGGGGCCGAGCACCCGGATGCGCGCCCGCCGGGCGATCTCCAGCACCTCCTGCTCCAGTCGCGCGCCCTCGCCACCCACCTCCTTGAAGCCCGCGGAGATGATGAGGGCGTTCTTCACCCCCACCTCGGCGCACTCGCGCATCACCTCGGGCACCGTGGCCGCCGGGGTCGCGATGACGGCCAGCTCCACCGGCTCCGGCAGCGCGCGCAGGGTGGGCCAGGCGGTGATGCCCAGCACGTTCTTGCGCTTGGGATTGATGGGGTAGACGGTGCCCCCGAAGGGGCTGCTGATGAGGTTCCACAGGAGCGTGCGTCCCACGCTTCCCGGCTTCTCGCTCGCGCCAATCACCGCCACGCTGCGCGGCGCGAAGAGAGCGTCGAGTGGATGGCGGTCTCGCTGGTGCAGCAGGTCGTACGACGGGTCGCTGGGGGGCGGACGGTTCGTCGGATCCATGGCGCGCTCCTGGGCTGCTCCTCCGGGTGATTCAATAATGGACGAAGAGCCCCGCGATGGGGCGTCGTCTGGGTATCAGTTGTCACCTGGACGAGACACACAAGGACCTCAGGGGGGGCTGGCGTTTCCGAGGCGAGGTGTAGCTTTTCGCGTATGCGATTCCCTTACTGGTCCATGGTGTTGTCCTTCTTCCTGTCGCTTCCGGTCTTCGCGAACGAGGATCCCCTGGCCGAGCTGCTCCCGCGCCTGGCGGCGGCCGAACAGGCGCGCGAGCAACGCAGACAGGGCCGGAGCACCTTCGCCACCACTGTGTGGGAAGAGCTCGACGACGAGGGCAAGACGAAGTCCCGCCTGGAGTCCTTGGAGCGCAACGAGTGGCGCGAGGGCAAGCGCGCCACCACGGTGGTGCGTGCCACGCAGGATGGACAGGACATCACCGAGAAGGTGCGGGAGCAGCGCGCGAAGGAGGAGAAGGCCCGGGCCGAGAGCAAGGAGAAGCAATTCCAGCTCGACTACCTTCCCTTCTCCCCGAGGGAGCAGGGCCGCTACCGCTTCGAGGTGAAGGGCCCGGACTCCCGGCAGCCCAACCTGCTGCGCATCGCCTTCGCGCCCAAGGACGGCAAGAGTTCGGATGGGCTCGTGGGCGAGGCCCTGGTGGATGGGCGCCGGGGCGAACTGCTGCGCATCAGCACCCGACCCACGCAACTGCCGAAGCTCGCGGACAAGGTGGACATCACCCTGGAGTTCGATGCGTCTGGAGCGCAGGGCCGGGAGCTGTCGCGCATCCTCGCCACGGGCGAGGGCGGCGTGCTCTTCATCAGACGGCGCGTGCGTTCCACCACGACGTTCTCCTACGCGCCCTGAGGAACGAGCGCGGGATGGACGACCGGAGGACCGTTCCGCCCGGTGGTGGTGAGCGGAACGGGGCGCGCGGGGACTACAGCGTGGGGGCGCCGATCACCGTGGTGCAGTTGCCGGTGGTGCCGCAGGTGGTGCCCTTGCTGGTGTACCAGGCGGACTTGCGGGTGCCGTACTGGCGGTTGTCCGCGTGCACGTGGGGACCGGTGGCGTCGCCGGTGCCGCCCACCAGGCCCAGGGCGCAGCCGTCGCACGTCTTCGTGCCGGAGCTGGCGTTGGCGTAGATGTGGAGCTGGCGGAACTCCCAGCCGCTGCCGCCGGAGACGACGTAGTAGTTGCCCGCGCCGCCGTTACAGGTGGAGCCGTAGCACGCCGCGCCACAGCCGCCGTAGTACTTGTAGGCGAAGCTGCCCGCGAGCATGCCGCGGTGGTTCCACTCACCGCACGTGCCGTTGCTGATGTCGAGCGCCGTGTGGCTGCCGCTGCTGCAGCTGTAGTACGTCGTCGAGTTCACGCGGGCGTTGGGCTCGCAGATGGGGCCCTTGGCGCTCGCCGCGATGGCCATGCCAGCCCAGCCAGCCAGCAGGGCGCTGGCGGTGTACATCACCTTCTTCATGTTCATACGTCCTCCTCGGGGGGCACTGCGCTGCGGGACTACGGGGTGAGACAGCCGCTACCTGCGCAGGCGCTCCTTCTCGCGCAGCAGCAGGTGCCACTCCTGCAGCCCGAGCCTGAGCGCGGACTGCCAGGCATCGATCTCCGGATCCATCCCGGGGGCCACGCCTCGCAGGGACTCGAGCGTGGCGCGGGCGCCCCCCATGCCCAGCCTCACGAGCCCCTGCAGCGCGGCCTTGCGCACCGTTGGATCCTTCTCGTCGCGGTAGAGCGACACGAGTGCGTCGCGCATGGCGGAGGACTCCGCTCCCGGCACACCGCCGAGCGCCGTGGCCGCCGCCCCGCGCAGGGCGGGGTCCTCCGAGCGCAACTGCTGGCGCAACCGCTCCACCGTGTCGTGGCCCACCGCCTCCATGGACACCTCGGACAGCAGCTTCGCGGCCGCCTGGGGATCCTTCGAGGCCAGCGCCGCGGACACGGCCGCCTCGGACACGGTGCGCTCGTGGCCGAAGTACACCTTGGCGCTCTCGTGGATGAGGTTGTCCACCACGGCCTGGCGCACCTCGGGGGCGCTGTCGCGGATGAGCTGCTCGTACGTCACCACGCCGCCGTTCTTCGTCATGAGGTCCACGGAGCCGGTGCCCCGCAGGCCCCGGATCGCCGCGGCCCGGGCCTTGGGGTCTCCGTCTCCCGACGCGCGAGCGAGCAGCGGCTGCACGAGCGTGGCGTCCTCCGTGAACGAGGACTTGCTGGCGAGCGCCATGCCCAGCGCCTCCAGGGTGTCCGGGTCCCGCTCGTCCTGCACGGCCGCGCGCAGCTCGTCCGCGGGCATGACGCGCGCGGCGGTCTTGAGCCGCTCCCGGGCGTACTTGCGGTAGGCGGGCGAGCCCGATTTCAACGCCACGCGCAGCTCGTCGATCATCCCGGAGAACGAGCACGCCGTCTGCCGCAAGGGCGTGGCGGTATCGGCGGCGTGGGAGGTGGCCGGCAGCAGCCAGGTGGCCGAGGCCAGCAGCGTCGCGCGCCACCAGGACGCGCGCCTCGCGAGGGCGGAGGGGAGCGGGGGATTCATTGGTGGGGTGCTCCTTCCTCGATGGTGCAGCGGTGGCGCTCCTGGACGCCGAGCCAGATGCGGGCGAAGTCCACGGTGCCCTCGGCGTAGAGCCGCTGGAAGTCCTGGTAGTCCTGTGCGAAGCGTGGGTCCTGCGCGGCCATCTGCCGCAGCAGGGGCAGGGCCTCGGGTCCACCGGCGCGCACGGCGAAGCGGAAGAGGGCCCAGCGCACGCACTCGTCCTTCTCCAGCGGGAAGGCGGTGCGGTAGGCCTCCAGGGCCTTCTGGGGCTCTCCGGTGACGGCGAGCCGGAAGGCGGCCATCTCCCGCACGTCCCGCTCCGGATCCTTGCGCATGATGCTCGCGAGCCGATCCATCGTCTCGTCTCCGATGAGGGGATCCGAGTAGGAGGGCATCTCGAGCGCCAGCAGGCGCACGGCCAGGTCCTCGGACTTCTCGCCCACGTCGAGCAGCTCGTTCCAATAGGGAGCGAAGGTGCCGGTGCGCTCGTAGTCCTCCTTCATCACCCGGCCGATGGTGCGCGTGGCCACCCAGCCCGCCGAGTCCGTGGCCGGCTCCATCGCGAGTGCCTTGAGGCGCTGGATGTTCGTGGGGGACAGGCGCTTCTGCGTCTCCAGCGCGTCCACGGCGGCGGCGCGGGTGCCGAGCTGCGCGCCCGGGTCCTCGCCCATCTTCAGCAGGCGCTCGACCACCTGGGGCTGGTGGACGGCGGGCGCGTGCTTCATCGCCTCCATGTAGACGCCCAGCTCCGGCGGCGCGGACTTCTCCGCCCACTCGAGCACCTGGAGCGCCTTGCCCGCGTCGTTCGCGATGAGCTCCGTGAGCCGCTCCTGGAGGTAGAGCAGCAGATCACTGTCCCCCGCTGCCGCCGCGGCGCTCAGCGCCTGGCGGAAGGTGTCCAGCGAGCCGTTCTGGTCGAACTCCGCCACGCCCTCCCAGCACCCGGGCATGGGCAGGATCTCCTCCTTCGGCTTGGGCTCCCTGGGGATGGCGGGGCCCGCCGCTCCGGGTGGCGCGGCGGCGGTGGGCGCGCCGCTCGCGGAGGAGGACCGGGAGGCCGGAGCCTCCGCGGAGGCGCTCCGGGAGGAGTCCGGAGGGCGCGAGATCAGCGCCGCTCCGAGGGCGATGAGCAACAGGACACCGAGGGTGCCGATGGCCTTGGAAGAGGGACGTTGCATGGGCTGAACAGGCTTTACCTGTTAGCACAAACAATTATCGCATTCCAAGATTTCTGGAATAACGGCTTTTCTTGCTCTCCGTATGGCCTGGGCGGACCGGCGGTGTGAGGGATTACTTGCTGCAGCCGCACCAGGGCGAGGTGGTCGTCTTGGCGGCCTGATCGGCCCAGTACGCCGCGCTGTAGCGCGCGACGGAGTAGCCGCTCAGCAGGGTGGAGCGGTCCTGCTCCGTCAGGGTCTTGTCCGCGAGCGTCTCCTTCTCGAAGGACTTCGTGGCCGCGATCAGCTTGTCCGTGTCGAGGGGCGCGACGGTGGTGAAGTAGCGGGTGAGCCGCTGGCCCACGGCCGCCGTCATCTTTCCGCTCTCCACGCGCTTCTTGATGGAGGTCTCGATGTCGTCGTTCGCGGTCGAGGCGACGAAGTCGAGCGAGTCGTACCAGCCCTCCTTGAACTCGGGCAGCGCCAGGAACTCCTGAGGGGTCTTCAACTCCTTGGCCGCGTAGTCCCAGAGGGGGCCCTGGGTGCGATCACGCGGGAAGGGGAACGGGAAGGGGTTGGGGATGCAGCCTCCCGGGCCGATGATGGACACGGAGTTGTCCAGCTCCACGTTGTGGTGCCTGCCGATGTGATCGAACGGGTTGAGGGCGTTGGAGGGATCGCTCGACGCCCGGCTGCCCGCGGACACTCCCTGGGTGGTGGTCGTCGCGGAGGCGGCTTCGACGGAGGCCTGGGTCCCGTAGATGACGGCACCCGCGACGGTCCCGATGACGGCGCCCTCGGGGCCGAAGACGGCGCCGATCGTACCGCCCGTTTGTGCCCCCTCGATCGCTCCCACGATGTCGGCGCCGATGACCCGGATCCACTTCGGCCAGCGCAGGGGCTGAGCGGCGGCGGTGGTCTCGGGGGTGGGCTCGGGCTCGGGCGCGGGGCCACAACCCGAGGCGAGGACACAGGCGAGGAGCAGGGAGGAGGGGCGGAGCAGGGTGCGGATCATGGGGTCCTCTTCTTCCGGGGGAGGGGACCGCGAGGCCGATGCCTCACGGTGGCTCGGCGGACTCGCGGAGCGTGCCCTGACCCCAAAGCAGGAAGCAGGCCAACGCGTGTTTCCCTCTGTGGACGGTGAAGACCGTTCTTACTGTGTTGTCTGGAACACCACAGCTTCCAGGTACACTGTTGTTTTTCAATTCACGACCGGGTCCCGGGCCTGGGAGTTCCGGCGCTCGTCCGCGGCATCCGGAGTCCTCGCCGGGCCGCGTGTAGCCTCGGAGGCACGTGGGGGTGGAGTAGCGTGGGGCTCCATGCCCATCGCCGAACTCAACCATCAAGGCATCTACTTCGAGGACTCTGGCGGCCCGGGTCCCGCGCTCATCCTGGGACATGGCTTTCTCATGGACGGCCGCATGTTCGACGCGCAGGCCGAGGCGCTCGCCCCCGAGTTCCGCGTCATCCGCTGGGACGCCCGGGGCTTCGGGCGCACGCGGTGGGACGGCCAGCCCTTCACCCTCTATGACTCCGCGGCGGACTGCATCGCGCTGCTCGACCACCTGGGCATCCAGCGGGCGGTCGTCGGCGGCCTGTCCCAGGGGGGCTATTGCGCCCTGCGCGTCGCGCTGCGCTACCCCGAGCGTGTGCATGGCCTCGTGTTGATGAGCACCAGCGGCACCATGGACGGAGAGCAGGGCCGTGCCGGCTACCGGCAGGTGCGAGACCTGTGGGGGACTCCCGGCGCCACGGAGAACATCCTCCAGCTCTACTCGGGGGTCATCATCGGCGACTCGCGCTTCCTCGGCCCCTGGCTCGAGCGGTGGCGCCAGACGCCCAAGGCCGCCTTCGTCGCCGCGACGAACAACCTCCTGGAGCGGGATGACATCGAGCCCCGGCTCGGGGAGATCCGCTGTCCGGCCATCGTCTTCCATGGCCTCGCCGACGCGGCGATTCCCGTCTCCGAAGCTCAGGTGCTCGTCGAGGCGCTCGGGGGCCGCACGCGCTACGTCCCCATTCCGGGCGCCGCGCATGCGCCCACCCTGACGCATCCGGAGCTGCTCAATCCACCGCTCGTGGAGTTCATGCGGGAGTTCAGCGGGTGAGGCGCGGGTCGAGGCCGGTGCCTTCTTCGGGGAGCAGCGGCAGCCACCAGCGCTCGCCGGCGGAGAGTCCCTCGCGCTGGCTGTAGACGACGGCCACCGCCCGGCCCAGCAGGTTCTCGCGGGGAACGAAGCCCCAGTAGCGGCTGTCGGCCGAGTTGCCCCGGTGGTCTCCGAGGACGAGGTAGTTCCGCGCGGGCACCTCCACCTCGCTCAGGGGCGGGCCCTGGTCGGTCTCGGGGTGGAGCGGGTGGAGGGCGCCCGGGAGGAACTCGAGGCGCGTGCCGTCCGGGGTGAGGTGTTGGGGGATGCGCTCGCCATTGAGCAGGAGCGACTCGCCGTCGAAGGCGATCCGGTCACCCGGCAGGCCCACCAGCCGCTTGACCATGACGCGTCCATCCACGGGCGAGTCGAAGAGGATGACGTCGCCGCGCTGAGGCTCGTGCTCGGTGAGCCAGAGGTGGGTGAGCGGAACGCGCAGGCCATAGGCGCGCTTGTCCACGACGATGTGATCCTTCACCTGGAGCGTGGGCTCCATGGAGCCGGAAGGCACGTGGTAGTGGTCGGCGAGGCTGGCCCGGCCGACGAGCAGCAGGAGCAGGGGAGAGAGATCGACGAGGTACTTCGTCCATCGGCCACGGGCTCGGGGTGCTTGGGCGGGGCGTTGCATGGGGCCTCCAAGGCGGGTTGGCGCGCCCTACGCGTGAAGGCGCCGTCCATTGCCCAGGCCCTGTTTCCGGGAGGTATGATTCTGGACGATTCACCCCCCAACTCCCCAAACCGGAGAAGACGATGGCTCAAGGCAAGAAGCTGCTGATGCTGGTGGGCGACTACGTGGAGGACTACGAGGTGATGGTGCCGTTCCAGGCCCTGCAGGCCGTGGGGCACACCGTGCACGCCGTCTGTCCGGACAAGAAGAAGGGCGACTTCGTGCGCACCGCGGTGCACGACTTCGACGGAGCGCAGACGTACAGCGAGAAGCCCGGGCACAACTTCGTGCTCAACGCCACTTTCTCCGAGGTCGATGCCACCCAGTACGATGGTCTGGTGATTCCCGGAGGCCGGGCGCCGGAGTACCTGCGCCTCAACCCGAAGGTGATCCAGGTGGTTCGCCACTTCGGCGAGACGCGCAAGCCCATCGCCGCGATCTGCCATGGGTTGCAGATCCTCGCGGCGGCGGGAGTGCTCGAGGGCAAGCGCTGCACGGCCTATCCGGCCTGCGGCCCCGAGGTGACGCTGGCTCGGGGGACCTTCGTCGAGGTGGCCGCGGATGAGGCGGTGGTGGACGGCAACCTCGTGACTTCGCCGGCCTGGCCCGGCCACCCGCGCTGGATTGCGGGCTTCCTGCAGGTGCTGGGCACCCGCATCCAGCACTGAGTGGTGTTAGTGGGTCTGGCTCTGGCGGCGACGCCGGAGCCCGGCCACGAGAGCGCCCAGACCCAGCGCGATCAGCGAGGCGTCCTGCCCGGAGGCCGAGCACCCGCCGATGCCATCACCGAGCAGCGAGAGGTCCGCGACGGTGACCTGGAACTCCCGGACGTAGGGCGTCTCATCCCGGTTACCGGCGCGATCAACGGCATACACCTCCACCTTGTGAGGCCCTTCGGACAGGTTGGCGAAGGTGTACGTTGGATCGCAGGGGGTGAAGTCGGCCGCGTCATCCAACTTGCACAGATATTTCACGCCCTCTTCCGAAGCGCTGAACTCGAACTTCACGTCACGAGCACGCGTGAACCGTTCCGGACCGCTGGCGACGTCGGTGTCTGGGGGGGTGATGTCCACGGTGAAGGTGTCGGGCACGCTGTTGAGGCTCTGCACGGCATCGATCGCCGCGATCGCAATCACCGTGTGAGCGCCTTCGGCCAGATCCTGGGTCGGGGTGACGGAGTATTCACCAGCGGCGTTGGTGGTGACTCGGCCGACTTCCTGTCCATCCAGGTAGACGATCACCGGAGTGTTGGGCCGAGCCGTGCCCGTGATGGGGGGGCGGACGTTGTTGGTGAAGCTGCCGTTGGCCGGCGTGGTCACCACCGGAGGCGCGGGGATGATGAAGCCGTACTTCAGCTCGGCGGCTGGAGTGGTGCCGCCCGGCGTCGCGCCATACGTCGCGTCATTATTAGGAGGAGCCGATGCATCCTTCTGGCCTCCGGGTGCAGACCCCGTGGCGACGAGCCCGCAGGTGCCTCCCGGGTCGGCTTGGAACAGCACATGCCCAGCGCCCCCTCCACCTCCGGGCCCGACACGGATGGCATCCGAGGCGCCTCCGAGGCCGCCCGTAGCTGCAATCGTGCCGCAGGCGGCAGCTCTGACAATCCGCACATAGATGGACCCACCCGCACCACCGCCGCCGCCTCCCTCCGCGGACGCGCCACCCAATCTCCCCGAGGCGTTGATGCTGCCGCTGCCTGCCAGCTGGAGGGCTCGAAAGAAGACGATGCCTCCGCCCGCGCCACCCGAGCCGCCTTCGGTGACGCCATATCCGGCCCCTCCTCCTCCGCCGAACGTGAGGCGTCGCAGGAAGGCATCGGAAGTCGCCCTGTCTCCATAGGAGAGCTCCACGCCTCCCCGTCCACCCACGTCGCGTCCGTTATCAAACGAATAATCCGAACGACCTCCCTGGCCGCCGGCTCCGCCGTTGCCTCCGCCGCCACCCCCTGACTTGAAGCAGACGGCGCCTCCCGCACCATTGGCCGCGTTGCCGCGACCGGTCGAGCCTGGAGTTGAGCCGGTTGGTTCAGCGTTGTAGCGGCTGGCACCTGCAATGCCCTCACCCTTTCGTGCGCCGCTCAGAGGGCCAGCCTCATCCACGTCAGAGCAGCCCCTGGCCGTGTCATCACCAGCAGCGATGAACTTGCCTCCCCGGAACCCAAGGCCGCTTGTGTCGATCACTCCCCCGTTGTTCACCGCGTCGTTGGCCAGGAATGCGATGAACCCGCCGGTGGTGCCATCCCAAGCCGGGGCCGTGATGCTTCCGGTGTTCTGGATGGTGAACCGGGTGTACTCCGGCACCCGGATGACTTGAGTGTTATTCGCCGCATAGGCATGGATGAGCGGCTCCGTCAGCGTCAGCCGATCAGTCTCCACCGAGGCCAGACGCGCGAACTCCCACTGCCCCACGGCGTTGTTGCTCACGTCGATGGGGGTTTGCGACCCAGACGCGGGCACAGGCTGGAGGCCCGTGGCCTGATACACCAGCACCAGATCTCCCTCTGCGAAGCATGCCGGGGCTCCCCGGCAGGTTCCGATCTGGATGGACGTGGCCTGGGCCGCCAGTGCTGCGGTTACTGGGGCATAGCTGTTAATGACGGTGCCGAACGTAGACACCGTGACGGGCCCGTTATGTCCGTTGCCCAAACCGACCGTGTCCGCCCCGGCCATCGCCGTGGTCGAGCCGAGTCCCAGCGCGCACACGGCGGCGGGGAGCCACTGTTTCATGAATGGATTCCTCATGACTGTTGATTCCCTCGGCTTCTACTTGTGCTCTTCGTTGACGATGGTGAACACCACGCGGCGGTTGGCCGCGCGGCCTTTGGCGTTCGTGTTGGGCGCGATGGGGCGGTCGGGTCCATAACCCTTCGCCTGCATCCGCGAGGCCTCCACGCCCTTCTCCACCAGGTAGGTCTTCACCGACTCCGCGCGCGCCAGCGACAGCTTGCGGTTGGCATCGGCATTGCCCACGGAGTCGGAGTGGCCCTCGATGACGATCTGCTCGATCTCCGGGTGCTGCTGGATGATCTTGGCGATCTGGTTGAGCATCTTGAACGAGCGCGGCTTGATGACCGCCTTGTTGGTGGCGAAGTACACCGACTGCTTGATCTTCAGCTGGTCCTTCTGGATCTCCACCAACTGCTCTTGCTGCTCGGGGCAGCCCTGGTTGCTGGCCAGACCCTTCTCCGTGGGGCAGTTGTCCAGGTGGTCCGACACCGTGTCGCCGTCCGTGTCCTTCGCCGGGCAGCCGCGCAGCTCCACCAGACCCACCTGCGTCGGGCAGGCGTCACGCTCGTCCACGACGCCGTCGCCGTCCGTGTCCTTCACCGGGCAGCCCTGGCGCGAGGCCGGGCCCGTCTCCCGCGGGCACTTGTCCTGCTCGTCCGGCAATCCATCGCCGTCCGTGTCCTTCACCGGGCAGCCCTGGCGCTCGGCCGGACCCGCCTCGGTCGGGCACTTGTCCTCGGTGTCGAGGATTCCGTCCCCGTCCCGATCCTTCGTGGGGCAACCCTGCAACTCGGCCGGCCCCGGCTCCTTCGGGCACTTGTCCGCGCTGTCGACGATGCCGTCGTTGTCCGTGTCCCGCACCGGGCAGCCCTGGCGCGCGGCCGGACCCGGCTCGTTCGGGCACTGGTCCTCGCTGTTGGGCACGCCGTCGCCATCGTCGTCGCGCGCGCCGCCCCGTTCGATCTCCGGCTCCATTCCGCCAAAGGCCACGCCGAGCAGCGCCCGGAAGAAAGGCGTACCCGTGGTGTCTCCGAAGCCCGGGCCTCCCAGGGCGTACAGCTCCGCCGCGGAGCCCAGCGGCAGCCGCACGCCGAGCAGCACTTCCATGGACTTCTGCTGTTGGGTGAGCGGAATCGTGCCCCGCACGTTGAGCTCCCCGCGCAGCCCCTTGCCCGTGGTGGCGACCACCGCGCCCAGGCGCACCTCGTTGCCCAGCTCGTCCTGGACGGCGCCGTCGTCGATGAGCACGAGCGGGGGCCGCACCAGCACGCCCGCCTCCACGCCCGCGCGCAGCCCGCCGAAGCGCCGGCCCAGTGACAGCTTGGGCGACAGCCGGAAGGCGCTGTCCCGGGAGAGCGTGTCCACGCTGCCCACGGGCAGGCCCACGCCCAGCTCGAGCGCCAGGTCCAGCGGGGCCTCGCGGCGCTGCGCGAGCAGTCCCACGCGCACCTGCGCCGAGGGCGTGCCCAGGCCCGTCGTGGCCGGCGTGCCGAGGCCCCGGCCGCTCAGGTCATCTCCGCGCTGCCAGGCCACCAGGGGCAGGTGCGCGCCCAGCTCGAGCCAGCGCAGCGGCGTCCACGCCAGCAACAGGTGCGCCGTGGCTCGGTCTCCCACCACCGCGCCCACCGGACTCATGTCCGAGTACAGCACGAGGGGGTTCTTCTCGTAATGCCCCGCCACCGAGAGGCGGAAGGCGCCTCCGGGCAGCAGTTCACCGGTGCCCATCACCAACGAACCCCGGCCGTTGGGATTGAGTTCCAGGCGCTCCAGTTCGAAGCTCACCAGGCCCTTGGGTTGGGCGGAGGCGAGGGAGGCAATCAGCCCGGTGGCGACGGCGGACAGCCGCATGTAGCCCACCAGTCGCGTGGCGAGGGTCGGCTTCGCGTGACTCATGGATTCTCCGTATCGGGTCGATACATTCCTGGCGGGAAGCAGGGAGCGCGCCGTCGTGCCGCGGGCTTCAGGGCCGCTCTCACGGTGAGCGCCGCGCATACGACATGCCAACACCGGCGTGCCTCTCTCCTCTGCTCTGCCATCGGCTCAATCTCCCCTCCTATCTTCAAAAGCGGAGCAGGCGCAAACAAACAGTGCCTGAATTCCCGCAAATCGTCCTTCTCTGTTTCCTGGAATTCCAATGAGAAGGGTATGATCCAACAGTTCTGGATCCAAACCGTGCATCGGACAACGGCTCGGCGGCCCTCCTCGCTTTCGCGCTTTACGTTCGGGGTTCGACGCGCACCGGCAGGCACTGAGGGCCTCACGCGATGTACCGGTCCGCTTCCGGGTCGCGCTGCTCGTCCGCGCACTCCGCCAATCCATGGACCAGACGAGCGATGGCTGGCCTGGCCCTGTTCACTGCCGAACATGTCCGTGAGCTATCCTCACGACGGGGGGTGCGCGGCGAGCGCGACATCGACATGGCGAGCACATCCGATTCGAAGCACGTAGGCTCCGGTTCATCCACGCCATTGGAGCGAGGGGGGACGCGAGTGGGGTACCTCTGGCTCACCTCCCTGCTGGACGCGTTCCTCTCGGATGCGCTGCTCAAGGCCCCCCCCTCGGAGTTGCACCGTCAGCGGGTGTTGATCGCCGCCTGCCTGTTCGCGATCCCGCTCGGGATGTCGTACCTGCTGCTCGTGCCCTTCACGGCCGCGGAGGTCCCCACGCTCCTCCTGATCGGGTGCTACGCCGCGACGCTGTTGCTGGCGCGCAGGGCCCGCTCCTTGACCCTGCCGGCGATGTTCCTGTGCCTGTCCATGGTGGTGAGCTACGTGGTGTCCATCTTCCTGAGCGCTCATCCCGAAGGGGGGTTCCACGCCTCGAGCATGATGATTCCCGCGTTCGCGGTGTACCTGCTGGGACCCCGCCTGGGCCTCGTCGTCACGGGCTGTCTCGCCGTGTGCCTGGGCATCCTCCATCCGTTGTTCCGGGTGCGCTTCACCCCCGGCCTCACGGCCATCCCCTTGGATGAGTTCACGGTCATGTGCGCCTCCGCGGCCATCGCCCTCCTGGGCTCGTGGGTGCTGAGCACGCTGCACAGCACCTCGCGGGACACCGCCCACGACGCGCTCGAGCGGACCCTGGCCACCCTGCGCGAGAGCGAGGGCAAGCTGAGCAGCCTCATCGAGAGCTCCGATGACCTGGTGTTCTCGCTCGACACCCAGCTGCGCGTCATCACCGCCAACACGGCGATGCGCCGGTTCTACCGGCGGATGCAGGGCCAGGAACTCGTTCCCGGACAGCGCTTCTGCTTCCCACGCACTCCAGAGCTCCAGGCGCAATGGGATCCGAGGTTCAACCGGGTGCTCGCGGGGGAGCGCCTGCGCTTCGAGCAGGAGGAGCACTCGGAGGAGCCCTTGGAGGACCCCGTCCACGTCGTCCTGGACCTCTCCATCAGCCCCATCCTGGGAGATGAAGGCCGCGTGATGGGGCTGACCGTCTCCGCGCGGGACATCACGGCGCGCAAGCTGGCGGAGGCCCGGTTGGGGGAGATGCACCGCAGCCTGGTGGATGTTTCCCGCTACGCGGGCATGGCCGAGATCGCCACCGGCGTGTTGCACAACGTGGGCAACACCCTCAACAGCGTCAACATCTCGGCGGGCATCCTCAACGATCAGTTGCGCCACTCGCGCTTGTCCGGCCTGCGCAAGGCGGCCGTCCTGCTGGAGGCGCACTCCGAGGAACTGAGAGCCTTTCTCGCCACGGATGCGCGCGGCCAGCGGCTTCCGGGCTACCTGCTCGCCCTCGCGGAGGAGCTGGAGAAGGAGCGCGAGGTGCTGCGCCAGGAGGTGGGTGCGCTGACCGAGGGCGTCGAGCACATCAAGTCCATCGTGGTCATGCAGCAGCAGTACGCGCGGGCCGGTGGGGTGTTGGAGCGGATGCCGGTGCCTCAACTCATCGAGGAGGCCCTGCGCCTGCATGCCGGATCGTTCGAGCGCCAGGGCATCCACATCGTGCGGGAGTACGCCGACGTCCCCCCCATCCTGGTGGATCGCCACAACCTGCTGCAGATCCTCGTCAACCTGCTGAGCAACGCCCGGCACGCGCTGGTGGAGAGCAAGACCTTGGACAAGCGCCTGCGCATCCGCATCCGTCTGGGTGCAGGAGGCGACCAGCTCGTCATCGAGTTCGCCGACAATGGCGTGGGCATCGCGCCGGAGCACCTGGCGCGCCTGTTCTCCCAGGGCTTCACGACGAAGAAGCACGGACACGGCTTCGGGCTGCACATCAGCGCGCTGGCGGCCACCGAGATGCACGGGCGTCTGTCCTGCTCGAGCACCGGGCTGGGGCATGGGGCCACCTTCACGCTGGTACTGCCGGTGGAGGGCCCCCGCGAGAACCAGCGGCCCTCCGCCTCGCTCGAGTTGTCCTGAGCGTCCGTCAGTTCGTTCCGGGCGCCCAGTAGGCCCGCGCCCGGGGCCAGAGGAAGTCGGCCACCTGGCGTCCGAGCTCCAGCCCCGCGATGTTGTCGGCCTGGATGTGGTAGCCGCCCATGACACGCGAGATGCCCGCCAGCTCCGCCGTCTCGCTGAAGGTCGGCAGCGCCAGTGTCACCTGGCAGTCCTCGGGCGTGTCCTGCGAGGGCACACCCTCGCGCTGCTGGATGATGTTGCACGCGAAGCCCGGCTCGGTGAGGGCCCCCGCGGTGAGCTGCTCCACCTTGCCGAAGGCGTCGCTGCCCGTGAACAGCTCCAACACCCGGGCGCACGCGGCGCTCACCGTGCTGTGGCCCGACACATAGCCCGGGAAGGGCGGCGTGATGAACGTGGAGGGCGAGTACGGGTGCCACTGCTCGGCGGGAATCCAGTCCACGCCCTGGCCCGGCCCCACCCAGCCTGGCAGCGTGTCACCCGCGTGGTAGTAGCGCACGAGCGTCCAGGGCCGGGAGGAGTCGTAGTAGCGCTTGGACTCCCAGGCGGCGATGAAGGCATCCAGCGCCGCGTTGCCCACGGTGAAGAAGAGCTTCACGTCCCGGTCCAGGCCTTGATGGTCGCGACGGGACACGTCCTGGGCGAAGCGCAGCCAGTGGCCGGACTGGGCCGTGGAGCGGGGGCCATCGCGCATGAACTCCACGAGCGCCTTCTGCTCCGGGGTGAGGTTCGCGTTGTAGTCGATGACCTCCTGCACGTCCTGGGCGAGCCGTGCCGAGCCCACCTTGGGAGGAGGCGGCGGACGGAACTGGGCGCTTGTGGTGAGCGCGAAGGGCCGCACCTTGTACCAATGGGGGGTGAGGAAGCCGGGCGTCACGGTGCCGCCCTGGCCGTCATCGAACGAGATGGGCTGCCAGCGATCGGGATCGATGATGACGTCGGGCGGATTGACGGGCGCGTAGCCGGTGTAGTCGGAGTAGGGGGCGCCGCTGGAGCCGGGCTCGTCGCCGAACTGGTTGGCGCCATCGTGCCGCCGCCAGGCGAGGAGCGCGGCCGCGGCGGTGTTGCCCACTCCCTGGGGCGTGGCGAGGTTGGTCGAGGTGTCGTTGGGGTCGTACCCCATGCCGCTCATCTGCTGCGCGAGCCACGCGGCATCCTCCGGGTAGAGGTCCACGAGGGCGCGGTAGGTGGCGTAGGCGATGGCCTTCTGCTTGCGGGCCGGGGTCCGCTCGGAGGGGGGCCGGCGCAGGCTGGCTCCCAGCCGGGTGCCCACCGCGCGCGCGTCATAGGCCGCCCACGCGTCGTACATGGCCGTCACCGAGATGGCGTGGGCACGGGAGATGACCGTGGGCCGCGCGCCGCGCCGCTCCACCTCGCGCGCCGTGGCCTCGAGCACGATGTCCAGCCACCGGTACGCGGCGGAGGGCCCGTGGCCCCCTTCCGGGGTGGGGGTCTCCGCCCGGGCGGACGGGACGAGGAGCAGCAGGGGGACGAGACAGGCGAGGAGCTGTCGGGGTTGGAGCATGCGGAAGTCTCCTGGGTGAGCCCCACCCTCTACGCCCCTCGTCTGACAGATTCCGGCCTCAGCGCCAGGAGTGTAGTGGCGGCGGTTTGTCCTGTTTGAAAGTACTCATCCAGGCGCGCAGGGCCTCCGGGTCCAGGGGCAGGTCGTCCGGCCAGTGCCGGGTGGTGCCGTCGTGGCTGGTGGAGACGAGCGTCTTTCCGTCCGGGAAGAAGGCCACTGCCTCCACCGGTCCGGTGTGGCCCCTCAGCGCGCGATTCTCGCGATTCTCTTCTTCGGTGGCCAGGTCCCACAGCCGCACGGTCTTGTCGAGGCTCGCCGAGGCCAGACGCGTCCCGTCCGGCGAGAAGGCCAGGCCGAGGACATCACCCTGGTGTCCCCGGAGCGTGCCGCGTGAGTCTCCCGTCCGTCCGTCCCAGAGCATCACGTTGCCATCCCTGTGACTGCGGCTGGCCACCACGTCGCCCCCGGGTGAGTAGCGCAGCTCCAGCACGTCTCCTTTCTTCGTGTTCTGCTGTTTGCTCTGGCCACTGCGCAGGTCCCAGAGCACGAGCTGATCCATGCCTCCCATGACGAGGCGCTCCCCATCCGGGGAGAAGGCCACGGCGCGCACGGCGCCCTTTTTGCCGGGCAGGGAGCGGAAATCGCCCGTGGCGACGTTCCACAGCCGCACCTCGCCATTGTCTCCCGCCGAGGCAAGGTGCTCGCCCTGGGGCGAGAACGCGAGCTGCCATACCTTGGCCTCGTGTGTCCCGAGACGGCGTCCCTGACCAGAGCCAGGCTCCCACAGCCACACCTCCCCGTGCTCGTCCGCCGTGGCGAGGCGCTGGTCCTTCCCTGAGAAGGTGACGGCCGTGACGCGGGCCGCATGCCCCGACAGCAGGCGCCGCTCGCTTCCGGTGTCGGACGCGTACAGATGGACCCGTCCATCGAGTCCACCCGCGGCCAACCACTGGCCATCCGGGGAGAAGCCCATCGCCTCCGGGGCGAAGCCGGGCACCTCCTGGATGGTCCTGCCCGAGTAGGCATCGAGGAGTCGCAGGACGCCCTGCTCGGACATCGTGGCCAGCCGTTGGCCGTTGGAGGAGAGCACCAGCGAGGCCTGCGGAGCGGCGCCGAGCGAGAGCACGTGGTGGAGTTTCGTCTCCAGGGAGAAGGAGCGCAGCTGCCCGGTGTAGCTGGCCACGACCAGCCGTCGGTCATCCGGCGAGAACAGGACGAGGTGGGCTTGTTGCCGGGGCCCTCGGAGCACGCGGGGCTCTCCGGTCGCGAGTTCCCAGAGCGCAGCGGTCCGATCGGCGCTGGCCGAGGCGAGATAGCGGCCATCCGAGGTGACGTCCAGGCTGTTGACGAGCCCCTGGTGATGGTGGAGCTCCCGCAGCCGACCCGTGTCGAAGTTCCACAGCCGGATCACTCCCTCCTGGGTACCGATCACCACCCAGGCCGTGCCGGGCACGAAGGTGAGCGCCGTGCCGATGCCCAGGTTGCGCGTGAGCAGACGTCTCTCGGGCGTTCCGGGCATCCAGGCGTGGAGTTCACCCTGGGCGTCCACCGTGAAGAGACGGCCATCCGGGCAGAATCCCCCGGCGGTGGGCCGGGTCTGCTTCAACACCTGGAAGGTGCCCCGCTCCAGGTTTCCCAGGGCCGAGGCCGCGTTGCGGTGGCCCCGGACGAACACCCAGGGGCCGAGCGGAGACACCAACAGCTCCTCGATGCCCTGCACGCCCGTGTGGAACGTGCGGGCCTCCCCGGTGGCCAGATCCCATTGATGGAGGACGTCATCCGCCTGGGTGGCGGCGAGCAGGCACTGGCCCCCACAGCCCACGGTGAGCGCCGACACGGGACTCCCCAGGGACGCGAAGACACTGGACGTGTTGGTGGTAGGGGTCCACTTGCGCAGCACTCCCTGCTTGTCGCTGGAGATGAAGCCCCGGTCTCCCGGCAGTATCCGGATGCGCCAGACCTCGTCTTCGTGACCTTCCAGCTTGCGCAGTTCCTTGCCCTGCTCGAGATCCCAGACACGCAACGTGGAGTCGTCGCTGGCGGAGACGAGCGTCTGGCCATCGGCCGTGAAGGCGATGTCGTTGACGGTCTGGGTGTGCTCGCGCAACACGGTGGCGAAGCCATGGGCCTGGGCATCCGCCGCGATCATGCGCGCCGCGGACCACTTCTTGAAGCCGGGTGAGAGTTTCTTCAACGAGCCGATGGCCTCGTTGGGCGCATCCTCCGCGTCATCGCGCGCGTTCGTCAGCCGGAGTTCTTCGGTGTCGGCTTGCGCCTGCTGCCGGGCTTTCTGGGCGTCATCCCGCTCGGCGGAAATCTGGTGGAAGCTCTCCGCGCCCACGAGGGCGAGCAGCAGCAGGGCCACCGCCGTGACCATCAGCGCGGCCCGGTGGCGGCGCACGAAGCGGCGCAGCAACTCCACGGGCGAGTACTCGTACGCCCCGACGATCTGTCCCGTCTGGAAGCGCCGCAGATCCTCCGCCATCTCGCGCGCCGTGGCGTAGCGCTCGTCGGGATGGCGCGCCATCGCCTTGCTCACGATGGCCAGCAGATCCCTCGGGATGCCCTCCTGGAGGTGGGCCAGTGGTCGTGGGGGGCCGCTCACCACCTTCGCCAGCACCTGATCCGAGGTGTTTCCTTCATACGGACGGGTGCCCGCGAGCAGGTGGTAGAGGATGGCGCCCAGCGCGTAGACGTCGGCGCGCTCGTCCACGGACTGGCCCGCGGCCTGCTCCGGCGGCATGTACGCGGGAGTCCCCATCACCGTGCCCACCCGGGTCAGGCCATCGTCTGGCGAGGACCCCTCGGGAACGAGCGCCTGGGAGAGCGTGGTGTTCTCCGCGCGCGAGAGATCCTTGGCCAGGCCCCAGTCGATGACCACCGTCTCGCCGAACCCGCCCACCAGGATGTTGGCCGGCTTGAGGTCGCGGTGGATGATGCGCTCGGAGTGGGCGTAGGCCATGGCCTCGGCCACCGCCAGCACGTGGGGCAGCAGGGCCAGCCGCTCCTCCAGCGCCGTGCGCTCGGCGAGCACGTCCGCCAGCGAGCGTCCGGAGACGAGCTTCATCGAGTAGAACAGCTCGCCGTTCGGCCAGCGTCCCGCCTCGTACACCGGCACGATCGCCGGGTGTTGCAGCCGCGCGGTGACGAACGCCTCGGTCATGAAGCGCGACTCGGTCCCCGGAGTGGGGGACAGCATCTGCTTGATGGCCACCGGCCGGCCGAGCCGCAGGTCCCGCGCGCGCAGGATGCGGCCGATGCCGCCGTGCGCGAGCTCCCCCACGAGCGCGTAGTGCGCCGGGTCCACCACGGGCAGCAGGTGACTGGGACGGAGCCGCTCCAGACGCGTTGGAGTGAACGTCCGCAGCGTGGGCGCCTCTCCGATGCCGGAGGACTCCGGCTCGCGCATGGATACGTCCGTGAGGAGAGGGGCGTCCGTGGGGGCTCGCTCGCTCGGTGCCGGCTCGTCGCTGATGGATACACCCGTCTCGGCGGGCTTGCCCTGACTACTCATAACGAAGGGGCGCGTTCTAGGTCCCCTGGGCGCGCGAGTCGAGGGCCAGGGCGACCAGCGTCTCGGTGAGCGAGCCGGGGAAGTGGTTGGCGAAGCCCGGTAGGCCGGTGAGTGCGGCTTCGGCATGGTCCATGTCCGTCAGCCGCACCACGCGTGAACCGGGCACCTCCGCGTCCAGCGCCGTCACCAGCCCGTCACAGCCCCAGCCGTAGCGCTCCTGGACGTAGTTGCACAGGGGCCGCATCAGCGAGCGCCGCGACAGCCGCGAGGTGGCCAGCGCCACGGTGGGGACGTCCAGGGGGTAGGGGTGCTGGCGCACGAACTCCACCCGCCGCGCGTAGGACAGGTCCTCCACCGAGGCCGCGTCCCCCTGGAAGAGCGAGGGGAAGGTCACGTCCAGCATCTGCCTCAGCGCGGGCGTCGTCACCAGATCATTGGCGATGACCGAGCCCCCATAGGGCGGCTGCATCGCCACCACCGCGCGCACGTGCCGGCGCAGCTCCGGGTAGAGCGCGAGCGTGCTCATCGCCTCCACGCCGCCCTTGCTGTGGCCCACCAGCACCACCGTGCGGCCGAAGTGGACGGCGTCCAGCAGGGCCTCGCGCACCACCTCCACGTTGTCCACGAGCCGCCCCTCGGTGTCCACCGCCACCTCGCGCGTCTCCAACCCCCGCTGCTGAAGCCGGAGCTGGTTGTCCTCGAGATAGCCGGGCAGCTCGTCGCCGAGCATCCCCTTCACCAGCAGGTACAGGTGGCGCCGGGCCTCGTCGGGCAGCACGGGCTCGTCCTGACGCACGCGGGCGTAGAGCTCGTGGAAGCGCGCGGTGACGTCCGTGGGCGGGGCCGTCTCGGACTTGAACCAGCCGGCGAGGCCCGTGCTGCCTCCCGCCGGGGCCTCGTGCCGGGCCTCCGGCAGGGCGCGCAGGGAACGCAAGAGCCGCGCCACCGCGCTCGGCGCGGGCACTTTCCTCGGCGCGGGTTCCTGGACGGGGGAAATGGGGGCGGGCGGGGGGAGGAGATCCTTCGGGGCCATGCTCACGTGCAGTGTACCAGGGACGGGCTCCGCGTTTCCTCCCACCCCCTCCCCAGGGGAGGACACCGTGGTAGAAGGTAGGGGCTGCAAGGGGAGGAACGCCCTGACGACCGGACAGGAATGGCTGGTGGACGTGAGCGGGTGCGTGCCCGCGCGCCTGAAGGACGCGCGGGCACTCGCGGCCCTGTTCGAGGAGCTCATCGTGTTGCTGGAGCTGAAGGTGGTGGGAGAGCCGCAGTGGCACGTGTTTCCGGAGCCCGGGGGCGTCACCGGCCTCACGCTGCTCGCGGAGAGCCACCTGACCATCCACACCTTCCCCGAGCATGGCTTCGCCGCGCTCAACGTCTATTGCTGCCGGCCGCGGCTGTGCCCGGACTTCGAGGATCTGGCGATGCGTCACCTGGGGGCGGTCTCCTGCCGCGTGCGGGAGTTGCGACGGGAGGTGGAGACGTGACGCAGGGGATGTGTCCCTCGTGTGGGGCGGCGGTGGAGTTCTCCGCGGGCTCGGCGCAGGTGGTGGTGTGTGGCCATTGCCAGACGGTGGTGGCGCGCCAGGGCGCGTCCCTCGAGGCCCACGGCAAGGTGGGCGCCATCGTCGAGACCGACTCGCCCTTGCGGCTGGGCGCGGAGGGCCGGCTGGGGCGCGATGCGTACCGGCTGGTGGGGCACCTGCAGAAGGACCATGGCGCGGGCCCCTGGGACGAGTGGTACGTGGAGTTCGACGACGGGCGCACCGGCTGGCTCTCCGAGTCCGAGGGCGCCTTCCACCTGCTCATCGCCTCCGGCACCGAGGAGGGCCTGTCGCTCGAGGACTTCCCGCCCGGCCACCGCTTCAGCCTGGCGGGGCACCGGCTCGTGGTGGAGGAGCGGGGGCATGGCCGCGTGGTGGCCGCCGAGGGCCAGTTGCCCGACGACGTGGACCCCAGCGCGGACAGCCACTACGTGGACGCCACGGGGCCCAGGGGCGTCTTCGTGACGCTGGACTTCGGGACGTCGACGACGGACCCCGAGGTCTATGTCGGCAAGAAGCTGAAGCTCACGGAGCTGGGCATCGCGCCGGACCAGCTCCGGCCGCGGGTGAAGAAGGTCGCGCTGCAGCAGGCGCGCTGCACCCAGTGCAACGGTCCCCTGGAGCTGCGCGCGCCGGATCAGACGAAGCGTGTGGCGTGCCCCTACTGCGGCGCGCTCCTGGACGTGCGAAAGGGCAAGCTCGCCTTCCTCCAACTGCTGGAGAAGCCGGACCCGGGGCCCCGCATTCCCCTGGGCGCGCGGGGCAAGCTGGAGGGGACCGAGTGGGTGTGCATCGGCTTCCTGATTCGCTCGTGCACGGTGGAGGGGGTGCGCTACCCGTGGGAGGAGTACCTCCTGTTCAACCGGGAGCGGGGCTTCACCTGGCTCATGGAGTCCAACGGGCACTGGGTGTTCCTCACCCCCCTGGACGCGGGCGACGTGTCGGTGGCTCCGGGCATCGCCGCGCACCTCGAGGGCCAGCGCTACCGGGCCTTCCAGGGCGTGGAGGCCGTCACGGAGACGGTGCTCGGCGAGTTCTACTGGGAGGTGCGCGCCGGGGAGACGTCGCGCGCCGAGGAGTACGTGGCACCGCCGTACTCGGTGAACGTGGACGAGACGGACAACGAGGTGACGTACACGCGCGGCGAGTACCTGGCGCCCGGCGTCATCCAGGAGGCCTTCGGGCTGAAGGAGCCCCTGCCCGAGCCCCAGGGCATCGCGCCCAGCCAGCCCAACCCCCACTCGAGCGGCCCCGCGTGGCGGTGGGCGGGGACCTGGAGCGCGGCCCTGTTCGTCGTCTTCCTGGTGCTCAACGCGCTCGCCGCCAACGAGGTGGTGCTGGAGCAGACCGTGCGGTTGGATCTGGATGCCCGCTCGGGGACGCCCTCGGCCATCCACTTCAGCAAGCCCTTCGACATCCACAAGCACGGCAACGTGCGCGCCGAGCTGACCTCGCCCGTGAACAACGCCTGGCTGGGCGTGCAGGCGGAGCTCGTCAACGAGCAGAGCGGCGACGTCATCGGCTTCTACGAGGAGGTGGGCTACTACTCCGGCAGCGACTCGGATGGCTCCTGGAGCGAGGGAGACCAGACGGAGAGCGAGCACCTGTCCTCGGTGCCTCCCGGACGTTATGTGCTGCGCACCCAGGCGCTCTTCGAGGGCACGCCCCAGGGACAGAGCTATACGATGAAGCTCGTGAGCGATACCCCGCGCGCGCTCTGGTTCTTCTGGGCGCTGGTGGTGTTGTGGGTGCTGCCCCTGTTCGCGGTCTTCCGCGCCTCGAGCTTCGAGACATCACGTTGGGCGGAGAGCAACCTGGACTCCGGCTCGGGAGAGTGAGGGAGGCGTCATGAAGTTCATCGGTGGAATCATCGTCGTGCTCTACGCGCTGATGGCGTACCGGGGCTGGGAGCCGTTCACCCGCGCGGAGCGGGGGACGGTGACGTCCGCGACGTCCTCGCGCGGCTCGGGCGGCGGCTTCTTCGTGGGTGGATCGCGCTACCGCAGTGGCGGTTTCATGGGAGGGAAGTGATGCGGATGGGTGTGCTGGCCGTATTGGTGAACCTGGACAACCTGCTGGCGAGCCTCGTGTACTCGTTGGTGGGGCTGGCGGTGTTCGTGGCGGGCCTGTACGTGTTCCGCTTCATCATGCCGTTCGACGTGCACAAGGAGATCGAGGTCGACCAGAACACCGCGCTCGGCATCGTGATGGGCTCCTTCATCATCGGCCTGGCCATCATCGTGGCCGCGGCCATCTCGGGTTGAAGTCCCGCGGCGAGCCGTTTCCACCGTGAACAAGACGCTCCTCTTCGTCACCGTCCTCGTCATCGCCACCTGTGGGCTCATCTACGAGCTCATCATCGGCGCGCTGGCGAGCTACCTGCTCGGCGACTCCATCACCCAGTTCTCCACGGTGATTGGCTGCTACCTGTTCGCCATGGGCATCGGCAGCTGGCTGTCGGGCTTCATCGAGCGGGGCGTGGCCCAGCGCTTCGTGGAGGTGGAGCTGGGCGTGGCCCTGGTGGGTGGGCTGTGCGCGCCGCTGCTCTTCCTCACCTTCGCGCTCACGGACGTGTTCCGCGTGGTGCTCTACGGCAGCGTGCTGCTCATCGGCACCCTGGTGGGGCTGGAAATCCCCCTGCTGCTGCGCCTGCTCAAGGATCAGCTCGCCTTCAAGGACCTGGTCAGCCGGGTGTTGACGTTCGACTACCTGGGCGCGCTCGCCGCGAGCATCAGCTTCCCCCTGTTGTTCGTGCCGAGGCTGGGCCTGGTGCGCACGTCGCTGCTCTTCGGGCTGCTCAACGCCCTGGTGGGTCTGTGGAGCACGTGGCTCCTGGCGCCGGTGCTCGCCCACCCGGGGCGGCTGCGCGTCAAGGCGGTGGGGCTCAGCCTGTTGCTCATGGTGGGGCTCGTCCTGGGCGACCGGTTGAGCAACTTCTCCGAGGAGCACCTCTTCACGGACGAGGTGGTGCACGCGACGAGCTCGCCCTACCAGCGCATCGTCCTCACGCGCGGCAAGCGGGGCTTCTCGCTCTACCTCAACGGCAACCTCCAGTTCGCCAGCGTGGACGAGTACCGCTACCACGAGGCGCTGGTGCACCCGGCCCTGGTGCGCGCGGGGAAGCTCGAGCGCGTGCTGGTGCTCGGAGGGGGTGACGGGCTCGCGGCTCGGGAGATCCTCAAGTACCCCGAGGTGAAGACGCTCACCCTGGTGGACCTGGATCCGGCGATGACCGGGCTCGCCACGCGCTACGGCGAGCTGGCCGAGCTCAACGCGCACTCGCTCGCGGATCCGCGCATGCACGTCATCAACACCGACGCCATGGAGTACCTGCGCGAGCACGGCGAGCCCTGGGACGTCATCGTGGTGGACTTCCCGGACCCGAACAACTTCGCGCTGGGCAAGCTGTACACCACGGGCTTCTACCGGCTGCTCAAGAAGCGGCTGGCGCCGGACGGGGTGGCCGTCATCCAGAGCACCTCGCCACTCTACGCCCGGCGCTCCTTCTGGTGCGTGAACACCACGCTCGAGGCCGCGGGCTTCTGGACGCAGCCCTACCACGCCCTGGTGCCCTCGTTCGGCGAGTGGGGCTACGTGCTCGTCGCCCACGAGGGGGTGCTGCCGCGCCGGCCACTGGTGGAGGGCTTGCGCTTCCTCTCCGAGGAGACGCACGGCTCGCTCTTCCAGTTCCCCCCGGACATGGGCCCGTTGCCCACGGAGGTGAACCGGCTGAACAACCAGGTGCTCGTCCACTACTACGAGGAGGAGTGGCGGCGGTGGAACTGACGCGGCGGGAGCTGGTGGCCGCGTTCCTCGGCTCGGCCGTGGCGGCCAGCGCGTGCCGCAAGACGGCCCCGCGCGAGCCCATCCCCGGAGCGCTCGTGGATCGGGTGGTGGACACGGGCCACCGGTTGCGCGCGGGCCCGCTCCCGCTCGCGGCCGAGGCCCAACCGGTGGACGTGCTGGTGGTGGGGGGAGGGGTGGCGGGCCTGAGCGCGGCGTGGCGGCTGGCGGCCGCGGGCGTGAAGGACGTGCGGGTGCTGGAACTGGACGCGGAGGCGGGTGGCACGGCGCGCTCGGGGAAGAACGAGGTGTCCGCCTACCCGTGGGGGGCGCACTACCTGCCGGCGCCCCTGGTGGACGCGGGCCCGGTGATGCGGCTGCTGCGCGAGATGGGAGCGGTGACGGGCGTGGACGAGCAGGGCCAGCCCACCTTCGACGAGACCCTGCTGGTGAGCGAACCCGAGGAGCGGCTCTTCTACCGGGGCGAGTGGTACGAGGGCCTGTACCTGCGCGCGGGAGCCAGCTCCGAGGACCTGGAGCAGTTGCGGCGCTTCGAGGCGCGGATGAACGCCTTCGCGGCGGCGCGGGATGGGCGTGGGCGCAAGGCCTTCGCGGTGCCCACGGCGCTCTCCAGCGATGACGCCGAGTGGACGGCGTTGGACAGGCTCTCCTTCGCGCACTGGTTGGAGGCGGAGGGCTTCCGCTCGCCCCGGCTGAAGTGGCTGGTGGACTACGCGTGCCGGGATGACTACGGCACCACGGCGGAGGGCGTGTCGGCGTGGGCCGGCATCTGGTACTTCGCCGCGCGGCAGAACGGGCAGGGGGAGCGCAGCGAGGGCTTCCTGAGCTGGCCCGAGGGCAATGGCCGGCTGGTGCACCAGCTCCTGTCGGCGCTGCCTCCGGGGCAGGTGGAGCCGGGGGTGTTGGTGCACACGGTGACGCCGGGGCCGGACGGCTGCCGGGTGGACGCGGTGGAGGCGGGCACGGGACGGCCCCGGGCGTGGCGGGCGCGG
Organism: Cystobacter fuscus; assembly: GCF_002305875.1. Lineage (NCBI taxonomy): Bacteria > Pseudomonadati > Myxococcota > Myxococcia > Myxococcales > Archangiaceae > Cystobacter > Cystobacter fuscus. The sequence goes on from NZ_CP022098.1 coordinate 1,991,292, forward strand.
CAGGTGGTGCTGGCGTGTCCGCGCTTCGTGGCCGCGCACCTGGTGGCGCCGTGGAGGGAGCGGCGTCCCGAGTGGCTCGGTGCCTTCCAGTATGGGCCGTGGGTGGTGGCCAACCTGACGCTGTCGGAAGCGCCGCTGTCGCGCGGCTTTCCCCTGTCCTGGGACAACGTCCTCTACGAGAGCCGCAGCCTGGGGTACGTGGTGGCCACGCACCAGCGGCTGCGCATGGACGAGCAGGGGCCCACGGTGCTCACCTGGTATCTGCCCATGGCGGGGCTGGACGTGAAGGCCGAGCGAGAGAAGGTGCTCTCGGCGAGCTATGGGGACTGGGAGGGGCTGGTGATGGCGGACCTGATGCCCGCGCACCCCGGCATCGCCGCGCAGGCCCGGAGGCTGGAAGTCATGCGCTGGGGACACGCGATGGTGCGCCCCGTGCCGGGATTCCTGTGGGGCCCGGAGCGCCTCGCCGCCCAGGAGAGCCTGGGCGAGCACCTGCATTTCGCGCACTCGGACCTGGGAGGACTGGCGCTCTTCGAGGAGGCCAACTGGTTCGGCGTGAAGGCGGCGGAGCGGGCCTTGAAGGGCCTCGGCCGAGAGTCGCCGAGCTGGCTCTGAGCTGCCCTTGACCTTGCTGAGCTTCTGAGTGTGGAGGCGGCGGGAATCGAACCCGCGCCGGGCGGTGCGAAACCTCTAGCAGATTCGCGCCCTTACCTCGTAACCGCCCGGAATGCCTGGGAGTCGTCATCCCGCCGCGTCCCACCCTGTCCCGCCCCGTTCCAGGTCATTCCGCAGGCTCGTGCGACATATGCGCGACATGACGGGGAGCTGTCTGCGCACTCGTTCGTCGCTGTCGGGGGCGTTGTCATACTCCGACCGGATCCACCAGGACCCGCCAGGTCCTAGATCCAAGGGAGGACCCGACCATGCGTCTCCGAGCGTGCATCGCACTTCTGCTCTACGTCTCCGCCTGCGCGACGTCAGCGCCAAGCCCGGAAGAGCCCGTGGACTGGGACCCGAGGTATGCCAACCTCCAGCGAGCGGCGGCGCTGCCCTGGACGGATGGGGGGCGGTGCGCCGTCCGCGAAGCTTCCGAGCCCTGGCCCGTGCTGGCGGAGCGGTGCTATCAGGCCCTCGACCATGACCGGATCGAGTTCCACGACATCACCGGACGATGCGCGGTGGCCTCAGCGGGCGCTGCGGCAATGGGGCTCGGAGTCTGTGTGCTGGCCGCACCTGAGATCATCGTGGGGGCGGTAGTTGTGGCGGGCATTGTGGTGGTGGGCTTCGCGATCTCAGAGGCGCTGGAGGCTTACGAGAAGAAGGGCCGTCCCCAGGTTCGGCCGCCTACGCTGCCGCCGCCTACGCTGCCGGTGCCTGAGACGCGGCCTGTGCCGGAAGCGCGGCCGGTGCCTGAAGTGAAGCCCGTGCCTGTAACGAAGCCCGCCCCGCAGGAGACCTCGCCGGAAAAAGGGCCCAAGCCGGAGCCCAAGGGGCCGGATTTTTTCCCACCGCTGGAGCCACCCGAAACCTCGGAGCGAGATCGCAACAGGTGCGAGCCCATACCGAAAAATTATCACCGTGGCGGTAATAAATTGCACAACAAGTGCGCCGACAGAATTCCGAATAACATTAACCCAGGTGGGGATGTGTTCGTGAATGGGAAGGACTTCGACGCGCTGCAACTGGCCACGCGCACGCTGTGGGAGGTCAAGACCGATAACTTCGACACGTACCCGCCCGACCTTCGAGAAATTGTGGTCGAGAGTCAGGTGGAAGAGTTGCGGGATGAGCGTGCCCTCGCTCTGGCCTGTGGATTTAACTTCCGGGTCGGCGTGCGAAGCCCCGCGCACAAAGCCGCACTGGAGCGCGCTGCCCGCGATCTCAGGGGACTTATCGTCGTCATGGAGTGGTGCTGAGATGCCAGCCACACAAGAAAATGAAATTGCCATTACCGTTTATGCGCCTGCTCTGGTGGGCAACGATGGTCGCCCTTTGAGCGTTGTTCATGGCATGGAGCGCGCGATCCCTGGTTTGCACCTGGAGTGGACGATTTCTAGCGAGGGAAAGCGCATCCCAGTGCCGCAGCGCGAGGCATTCCTCGCCCGAGGGAGGCCAAAAGGGCGTGGGTTTCCGCTCCTCCGCAACGGGGATGATGACTTCCGGGTCACGGTCACTGGATTGGAATTACCTGCGGGCAGTTCGCCGGGTGGCCAAGCCCAGCTTGAGATTCATGCGGTGTTGCCTCTCACCGTAGACGGTATCGCGGCGGCAGCGAATGTGCTGGAAGCCATAGCAGAGGGTGCTCGCGCGTTCTGGGGGCACGCAACGCCATTCAGCGCAGGAGTGGACATCGCGCGCCAGACGAAGAATTGGCCAGACGATCTGGAGCCTCCGCCGCGAGGGCTGCCGGTACTCAAGTCCGCTAGTGCCATGCGCGTGCCTGAGATTCCGTATGACCTCGGATGGTTGAACTACTGGTCGGCCGCTGCCGCACGCACCATCGGCTTTCCGGACCCCGCCCGCGACGCGGAGTTGCTGTCACGGGCGCGGCACACGGCGACGGGCGGGTGGGTCGTGCAGCTCACCGATGCCCCACTCGACCTGGACAACCCCGCCCACCTGGACGCGCTCAAACGGGCCTACGAGCGCTTCCCGGAGATCGGCGGGCGCTCCACGCCTTGAGGCTCGGCACGGCTCGCAGTGGCCGTGCTCAGGGCCCCGCCTGCTGGCTCACCGGGAACTCGACGTTCCCGAGGGTGACGGTGCGCGCCCCTGTGCTTCCCATAGCTTGAGGGTACAGGGGCAGCCGAGTTGCGCGCGCTCCCCCTCGATGCCCACCACGACAGCACCGGCACCATTCGCGGGGATGGGCGCCAGTGGCCAACGGGCAAGCTCCACCTGTCTCCCTGTCGCGTCCACCAGCGCCGCCCCCGCCAGCGTCCAGGGCTCGGCGCCGGGGTTTAAGAGGAGCAGCCGCACAGTCATGCTTGCCGGGTGGGTCTCGCCCGTGGGCGTGTAGCTGTAACTCCAGACCCCCTTCACCCCGAGCGCGTTGGCTGGAGGCTTCGTCAGAAAGCTAAGGGGGCTGGAGGAAATAACTTTTCCCTTTCAGGAAAGCACACAACCCGTCGCAAGGGGATGTCTTATGGCTACTTGGGAAGGAGCATGTAGTTCCATTCTCCATGGAAGTCATCGCGCTTGAGTTTCAATGCTTCCACCTCGTCGTCACGTACCTTGATGCCCGTGGGGTAGTCCGCCATGTCGAGACTGGCCTGAATGTGGAGTCCCTTTGCCGTTGTCGTGCTGCCAATCAGATTGACGATGACTTCTCGGCTCTCCAACGGGCGTCCGCGCCAGTTGTGAGTAATGTGGCAGAACATGCGATGTTCGATTTTGTTCCACTTGCTGGTGCCAGGTGGCAGATGGCTGACGGCCATCCGCAAGCCCGTTTCGTCCGCCAGACGCTGCAACTCCACCTTCCACAGTCGGGCACGGGCGCTGTTGCTACCGCCACTGTCGGCGATGATGAGCAACTCCTTTGCCTTCGGGTAGCGTACGACGCCCATCTCCAACCACCATGTCCGAATGGTTGCGAGCGCGAAGGCCGGGGTGTCATGCGTTACCCCAACGCTCACCCAGCCTTCGTTGGCTCCCACATCGTAGACGCCATAGGGCAGGGCTTTGCCCAGCTCCTTGTCTACGAAGTCGTAGGCGCGCACTTGAGGTGGCTGGCCCTTTGGAGTCCACTCTCGCCCAGCATTCTTGAAGTCCCCCACCAGTTCCTTCTTCTTGGCGTCCACGGAGATGACCGGAGAGCCTCGCCCCTGGAACTCCTTCACCCGGGCGTTCACGTACTCGAACTGCGCATTGCGATCCGTGTGTTGGGCCCCCTCATGGGTCTTACGATTGCTCTGCATGCTATAACCCTGCCGGTGGAGAATCTCGCCCACCGTATGGGCGCTGATGCCATGGCCCTGGTTGTGCAACTCCTCTGCGAGTTTCAAAGTGCTCTTGCACGTCCAACGCAACGGAGAGGTGGGATCGCCGCGGGTCACTGGGTCAACCAATGCTTCGAGGTCCGCCAGCAACGTTTCATCCCTTGCGGTTGCCTTCTTTCGGCCTCCACCGGGTCGACGTGCGCGGTACACCTCTAGCGGAATGCCTTGCTTCAGTTCCCTCATTCCCCGTCGAATCGTTGGCAGCGACAGTCCTGTAGCTTGGGCGACCAGCCGAGCTCCTTTGGACCCCATCGCAATGGCCTCTGCTGCCGCCCACCGTCGACGGACCGCCTCATTCATGCCAGCGCGCAGTGCTTCGTACTTGCTCTGGATGACCTTTAGCAATGCGCCCTCGTCCATCCGCCTTCCTCACTGCCGAGTTCATTGGAGCAACAACTGAAAGGGAAAAGTTATTTCCTCCAGCCTCCTTAGCACAACCGCGCACGGCGGGGTCGAACAGCGGGACCAGGGTGGTGGGTGGGCCCCTCCCTGCATGACGGCCTCTCCAAGGTCGGCCGTCCCCACCACCTCCGCCAGCAAACATCCCACGACCACCACCCCAGTCCCCAACTTGAGACGGTCCTACTCATCACGAGTAGTCACGCCGTGGAGGACGCGCAGCAGCTCGCATCCTGCTCTGACCTTCGACTCTGGCCACTCACGCATGAGGTGCACGGCGCGTTGCACTTCTGGTGGCGGTGCTTCGGAAGTATTTCGACGCGAACGGCCTCCAGGCCATGGACGTTGTTTACACTCAACCCCTGTAGTGAGGGCCACGACGCATGAGCGAGACGTACGGAATAAAAGCCTACTGGGGCCACAGGCCCGAGTCGGCTGAGCAATGCGCGCGCCGGGCGGAGGAATTCTTCCGGCTCCTCGCGGAGTGCCACCCCGCTTTTGCCCGGTGGTACGAGAAGAGCAGTTCGGAACGCGAGGGGCTGCAGCTCGGCTTTGAGCCCACCCGCGAAACATTCCTTAAATTCTTCGGCCGGGAGAAGTACCAGAGCGGAAAGGATGGCTTCAGGTTCGGCGCATGGACGGGCCGTGAGGCGGACGATCAGGGCGCCATGGTCATGCTCAGGTGCGGCTCGAAGGGGGAGGTGGCACCCAACAACCTATGGCTCTTCTTGCCCAGGGAGGCCCTGGGCGAGGAGCGTGTGCTCACGGCTCCCGTTGTCGCCGGCGCTATGCGCGCCATTGCGGTGGCGTGGGAGCCTGAGTGGGCGGTCGCGACCGCTGACGGGCTGTGGGACGAGCTCTCTGGAGGCAGTCGGCTCGGCTGCTTCGTGGGATGGATGACGTACTTCTCGCGGGAGCGGGGCGAGGTGCCACCGCTGGCGGCGCCGGTGCGAGGCGAGCCCCTGGGTGACAAGGGCACGCTGATCACGCTCACCCCCGAGCGCCTCACCCCAAGCAATCCGGAGCACGTGGCGCTCGCATGGCGGGCGCAGACGGAACTCGAGGAGCGTGGGCTGTTCAGGTTGATGGTTCCGCCAGGGTCCAGGCGGAACACCGGAACCGTGCCCGAGTGACTCCCAACATCCACTACGAAAAGCGAGAGATTGTCGGTGAGCGGCTGGAGCTGGCTATGGGCCTGATCTACTGGCTCGGCCCCGACCTCACGGTGCGCGACTCCACTGTCATCATCAGTGCGGCTGGGCGGTCGCTGGTGCCTATGTCGGGCCAGTTCATCAACTGCACCATCCAGGCGAAGGGCCAGCTTACGGGCCTGCCTTGGGCACCGATGAAGTTGACGGGGTGCCGGTTCAAGGGTCGCTTTACCGGCAATGACTTCGGCTTCCGCGAGGACGTGGACGAGAGGTGGAGGGCGGGTGGGATCGACGACTGCGACTTCTCCGAGATGGGCCGTGGGTGGTGGCCAACCTGACGCTGTCGGAAGCGCCGCTGTCGCGCGGCTTTCCCCTGTCCTGGGACAACGTCCTCTACGAGAGCCGCAGCCTGGGGTACGTGGTGGCCACGCACCAGCGGCTGCGCATGGACGAGCAGGGGCCCACGGTGCTCACCTGGTATCTGCCCATGGCGGGGCTGGACGTGAAGGCCGAGCGAGAGAAGGTGCTCTCGGCGAGCTATGGGGACTGGGAGGGGCTGGTGATGGCGGACCTGATGCCCGCGCACCCCGGCATCGCCGCGCAGGCCCGGAGGCTGGAAGTCATGCGCTGGGGACACGCGATGGTGCGCCCCGTGCCGGGATTCCTGTGGGGCCCGGAGCGCCTCGCCGCCCAGGAGAGCCTGGGCGAGCACCTGCATTTCGCGCACTCGGACCTGGGAGGACTGGCGCTCTTCGAGGAGGCCAACTGGTTCGGCGTGAAGGCGGCGGAGCGGGCCTTGAAGGGCCTCGGCCGCGAGTCGCCGAGCTGGCTCTGAGCTGCCCTTGACCTTGCTGAGCTTCTCGGGATGGAGGCGGCGGGAATCGAACCCGTGAATCAGGCGATGGAAAACCCCAAGCAGGACGAGCTGTTACCCGCTATCGCCTTGATTCTCCTCGGATTCGTCATCCCGCCCCAGTCCGTTTCGCCCCGTCTCGTCCCGTTCAATTCCCCGCTGGAGGGGCACACTGGGGGCACATGCTCAGCGATCTGGCTTCGGCGCAGCCGGGAAGTTGACGTTACCCAGGGTAACAACCCGGGTGCCCGGAGACTCCCAGAGCTTGAGCGTGCAGGGGCACGCTAGGGTCCAGGCTCTCTTTCCGTGCCCACCACCACGGTCCCATCACCTCCGGCCGGGACGGGTGCCGCCTGCCACGCGGATAGGTCGATCTACTCGCGTAGCTGTACGTTTGGCCGCCCACGAAGAATCAGCGTGCTCCGAAGCGAGTTGAGACGGCTCCTCGTCACATATACAACGCGCGACTCAGACGAACACCATACTCCGCATCAGGATTTTTTTTACCGTCGCCAACACGTTCGATCAATGCCGCCACCACCAGGTCACGCCGCTTGGGCAATCGCGCCGCCTCGGCTGCCGCCAGCGCGGCCAGCATCTCCTCGCGGGTAAGGTCCGTGCAGTAAGCGGGCGCGCCAGGCTGCTGCCGCCAGGACTCCGCGAGCGTCCCCGAATAGAAGGCATCGAACCCGGTGTCTTCGACGAGCGCCATTCCCACCTTGCGATCCGTTTCGCGATCGGCCGCGACGGGGAGAGCGATGCGGTCCGGAGTCCCCGCGGGCTTCCCCCTCTTCGCTAAAGAGTCGGAACCGATCGAGTTCCATGCCTTGACGATCGGTCGGCCCAATCGCTCGGCCACCCACAGGCTCTCGACTTGACCCGCTTCGATGGCGTCGATCTTACCGTCGCGAAGCGGATAGTAATTCGAGGTGTCGATAACAACAGTCTCGGATGGCAGGCGGGCGATCAGCGGTGCAACCCTCAGAATACTCTGCGGAGGAATCGAGAGGATCACAACGTCAACGTCCACTGCGGCTTCCGCCGCCGAAACCGCGCGTCCTCCTGAGGACAGCACGTCGGCTCCGATCGTCTCCGGGCCGCGGGAGTTGGCGACCTTCACGTCGTGTCCGGCCGCGCTCAGCCTTTTCACCAAGCTCTTCCCAATATGGCCAGCGCCAATAATGCCAATCTTCATGATCGAATCTCCTTGTATTGCGTGAAGGCTTCACTTGGGTGCAGGGTACGCAAACGTTTCGAGCGTACGGCGGAGGTCGTTCAGTTCCTTCTGGGTCATCTGGCATGCCGACTTGATCTTGTCGGTGATGCCTCGGATCTCGGCTTCGAGGGCGCGACCATCAGGTGTCAGGTCGACCAGCACGCGGCGTTCGTCGGCGGGGTCGCGTGTTCGCGTGACCATCCCAGAGACCTCAAGCCGCTTGAGTAGCGGCGTGATAGTTCCCGTATCCATGTCCAGGCGGGCACCCAATTCGCCGACCGAAAGTGGCGCGCTATCCAGCAACTCCAGGGTTGCGAGATACTGGGGGAAGGTCAGGCCCAACGGCTCAAGGAACGGCTTGTGCAGCCGCACCATCCGGTTCGTTGCGCTGTAAAGCGCGAAGGAAATCTGTGTGCCGACGTTCCGTTGTTTCAAAGTAGTTCTCGTCTGGTGCGCTAGTACCTAGTTCACTAGATAATTGGGCGTGGACGGCGTGTCAAGCCGCCTATGGGGTGGCGCGGATGCGGTGACTGCATGACTCGGGCGCCAACTCGCCGCCAAGCAGCCTGTTGACTGGCACCACGCTCAGCATTCAGGAAAGCCGCGTCGGCCGACCAGTGCGACATATGCACGACATGGCAGGGGGGAGCTGTCCGCGCGCTCAACGCCCCGGTTTCGGCCCCTCGGGGAAGCGGACGTTACCAAAGGTGACGGTGCGCGACCCCTGCGCTTCCCAGAGCTTGAGCGTGCAGGGGCAAGCGAGCCGCCCCGGCTCCCTCTCCGTGCCCACCACCACGTTTCCATCAGTGCCGGGGACGATAGGCGCGCGCTGGAAGGCGGACAGATCCACCTGTTCCCCCGCCGAGTCCACCAGGGCCGCGCCCGCCGTAGTCCAGGGCTCCGCGCTCGGGTTGGACAGCAGCAACCGCACGGCGAGGCTCACTGCCTGGGTGCCTTCCTCTCGGGTGTAGCTGTACGCCTTGCCCTCCACCAAGAGGAGAGCGTTTCCCGGGGTGTGCTTCAGACGGCAGCCTCTACGGCCAGCTCGCCCAGGGAACCCTGGGCTGGCGCTCGACGCCGGGCACCGTGACGTTCCCGTGGTGGGCTCGGGGACACCGCAGTCCGGTTTGCCCGCGGTGTCCCATGTCACCAGCCGCGGAGTGAGTCGCAACGCATCGTGGTGGATCTACTCGCATGACGTCCCCCGGGATCTCACCGAGCGCCTGCTCCGGGCGGGCTTCGAACTCCAGGAGCGGGTGACGCTCGTCGCGCTCGACACGAGCGTGACCTTTTCCCCCGTCCGCCTTCCTCCCGGAGTACCTCCCGCTCGGCGGAGTGACGTGGCTCGTTGCCGAGAGAGAGTGAGCGCGCCTTCTCAGAAGGTCGAGTAGGTCACCGCACCGAACCAGCCCTCGGCGGCGTTGAACGGGCCCACCCAATCGTCCGGCCTGCGGGTGTAGCTGAACGCGGCGATCTGCAACCGCGCCTCACGGTTCGGGAAGTAGGCCGGACCCAGATTGAATTGGTTGTCCGGGTTCGCCGGATGCCCCGCGACCCAGGTCCCGTTGAGGGAGTAGTCCCAGCGCCAGCCGGACGAGGAGTTCCAGTACTGCAGCTTCAGCGTGTAGGTGCTGCCCGCGGTGATGGGCAGGTAGTTATAGAAGGGCGCCGCGCCGTTGAAGTTGGCCTCCAGGGTGGGGCCCCAGATGTTGAAGAACATGCTGCTCCCGGTCCCGGGAAAGGTCCGGAAGCCGATGGACCGGTAGTTCTGCTCGCTCTCGTAGATGCCCACGTTGAGGCCGCACTGCGTCGGGGGCGCGGCGGGATTCGGGCTCTGGTAGCATACGGGCGAGACCGGCACCTCGATGATGATGCCATTGGTGAAGCTGACCTTGTTGAGCGACGCGAGCAGGAATCCATCGCCGGTCGGCTCCCCGGCCTTCCCACCCATCTCCGCATGGACGTAAAGCCTGCCATTGCTCGGCGCGTAGCAGGTGTTGGGTCCGGCCAGCGCGGCGTTGCAGTCGGGTTTCCAGTTGTTGATGACCCAGCGCTTGCTGGCGTCGAGCACCCACACCTGCCCGTCGGACCCGATCGTGCCGCCGACGTTGAGCTGCGGCGAACTCCAATCCTCGAACGTGGTGGCTCCCGCGGAAGTGGTACCTGCAAGCGCCATGAGCGCGATGATGGATTTGAATGCTCTGAACATGCGCACGTCTCCTTTAGATAGAGGCGGCGGACTATACCGTGGAGTGGTTCGGATACTAACGCCCGTACAATGACACCTCGAACTCTGGCTCGGAAAGGGCCAGCAAGGCCATGACGCTGGCCTTTCTCCAGGCCTGGCCGCTGGGAGTAGAGGGAGGAGGGGCGCCCTCGCGGGGTGAAGGGAACAGGGACGTTGGCTGCCAACCCGCCCGCCGCCGCGGTGCCTGTCGCACCACCGTGAGCGTCTTCTCTTTCCCTGGGGCGTGTCCGGACATACGCGAGGATGGCCCTCTTGAGCTCGTCGGTACTGGCGTTTGAGGCGGGCGGAGAGGGAAGGGGGGCGGTGTCGCTGGAGCGTTGCTCCAGGCCAGGCGTTGGCGCGGGCTGAGGCAGGTCGGCCTGGGGCGGCACGTCGGCGAACTGTGGGAAGCTGGGAGGGCTGATTCCGAGCGCGTCCCGGATGAAGAGATTCTCGGTAATCACCCAATGACACGCCGCCGTATAGGCCTCCACCGCATGGCTGACGGCCAGCACGGCCGTGCGCCGGTCGTGCGCGCGCAAGCGCAGGAGCACGGGAGTGAAGTCGGCGTCGCTGGACAGAATCATGAACTCGTCTAGAGGGGGACAACCTCCACGGCGAGCACGTCACGTATGACGTGGAATGCTCCGTTGAATGGAATGGAAGAGAGCCCTACTGGGCCAGGGGGGGCGTTGCGGTGCTCGACACCGGAGCGGCCATCCGCTTGAAGGAAGACAGCAGGGGATTCTCCTGGGGAGGGTGGGAACAGCGGGGGGTTGTTGATGACGTCAGGGAACTCCGGCCTCGCGGAACAGGAGCTCCCGCTCCACCTTGAATTTCACTGGCTTGTCATCGAGGAGCGAGCCCTTGGGCGCGTCACCCACCTGCAGCTTCGCGCCCTTGACGTTGGGACGGTCCTCCACGTCCACCAGCAGGCCTTGCGAGAGCTCCTCCTGGGTGAAGCGCCGGTCCTTGAACTTCACCAGCACGACGTGGTGGAAGTCCGGGCTGCCAGACAACTCGTGCACGAGGAAGGTGGCGCCGGGCGAGCCAAAGACCCGGTAGAGCAGCCGCGGCACCGTGGCGCTGTTGGGCACGAGCTGGCTGTACCAGGGGATGGCCTTCACCTGGACTTCCACGTCCTTCCACTCCGGGCTGGCCGCACCCGGCTTGGAGATGGAGACCTTGAAGCTCTTGAGCGTGCCCTCGCGCACGGCGGAGAGCTCGAACGGCTCTGCCGCCTCGAGGAGGTAGCTGTCCGAGGAGAAGGTGGGCTTGCGCTTCTTCCAGGCGGGATGGACCAGCTTCGCCGAGATGACCATCTGCTGGGTGTCCGGCGGGGTGAGGGTGGCCAGTGGCCACAGGAACGCCGCCTCCGGGGTTCCAATCACCAGCATGGGAGGGGGGCCCGACGGGGATGGCGAGCGCACCTCGGCGGCCGGCTGGGGCGGGACCTCGAACCGCTGCGAGGCGGGAGGAGTGGGGGCCTGGGCCAACTCGAGGTGATAGGCGGGGGGAAGGTCGGCGTACATGGTCAGGTCCAACAGGGCACGAGAGGACGGCGGGGGCTGGAGCACGCGCTCCAGCCCAGGTGGGAACAGCGGGGCGGCTCAGAGGACCTTCTTGCGGACCGGCCAGTAGGTGCGGCCGTCGGCGGCCCAGCGCAGCGAACCATCGCTGTTGCGCACGAACGGGATGTTCACGTCCTGGGCATTGAGGCCGCAGCGCAGTTCCTGGAACACGCGGGCCGAGCCATCCGCGTTCCAGCCGTGGAAGATCATCGTGTGGCCGCTGCTGCCGTTGTGGGTGGTGATGGCGTCACCCATCTGCATGTCCCAGTGGCCCACGCGCTGGGTCTGCGACGTGTCGTTGAAGATGGTGTTGGTGTTCCAGCCCGGCGCGCCGACGCCCCACGCCCAGGACACCAGTCCCGAGCAGTCAGAGCGGTACGGATTCCACTGCGCGGTGTTCGCGGCCCCCGTGCGGTTGCAGGTGTAGCCACAGAAGCTGTCCCACTGCCCGTTGGGCACCTGGCAGTACAGCATGCCCACGGTGGTCCACTGCCAGGCGCGGTAGTCCACGTCCCCCCGGGTCAGCCCCTGGGGAATGGAGGTGATCGCCTCCTCGGTGGGCGGCGCGTAGTCACCATCCGGCAGGTCCATGTCCGCACCACCACAGCCAAACAAAGACAGCGACGTCAAGGCCAGCAGGCCCGCGTTCCTCATGAGCATGATTCTCTCGCCTGGTTTTGCTCTTCGGGTGAAGAGCGTCTTCGAGTCAGACAGCAGGAGTCGACGGCTCGGACAACGGGATGTTCGTGTTCCCCGGGGGGCCGCATCGGACCTCGGAGGGATGAACCCGGTTCATCCCGGTGCCCACCAGAAGGACGGAGAAAGGGATTTTTCGTCCCATTTCTCCGTTTTCCCCAAGTCCTGGTGAAAAAAGCGCGGTCCGGGTGAGACGAAAGTCCAGGGAGTCCGTCGTCTCCGGCCCAGCGGGTGCCTCGGGTGGGCGCGTCAGTCCGCCATCAGTTGGTGCAGGCTGACGTCGAGCTGGCTCTGGACGAGACGCAGCAGGCTGTTGAGCTCGTCGGGAGTCAGCGCCAGCCGCGTGGTCAGCTCCTCGCGGATGAGCGCCATCAGCCGCTCCCGGGCCCGGACGATCCACCGCGCCGCCGTGGAGCGGGACGTCTGGTACGTGGCCCCCACCGAGTCCACGGACAGCCCGTGCACGTGGTGCAGCCGCAGCAGGTTGCGCTCCTGGCTGTCCAGCCGCGCCAGCGCGGAGCGGAAGGCCACGCGGAAGTCCTCCTGGTGCCGCTGCCGGATGAAGGCCAGCTCGGGGTCCACGCCGATGCTCTCCGCCAGCGCCACCGGCGCCTGCTCCAGTGGTACTTCCCGGGGCGTGGCCCGCCGCTGGTCGATGAGCAGCCGCAGCGCCACCGCCCGCACCCACTGCGCCAGCGGACCGCGGCCGGAGTAGGAGGCCAGCTTCGGTGGCGCACCGCCCTCCGGGACGAGCAGCCGCTGGCGCAGCAACTGCCGCAGCTCATCCACCCGTGCGGGCGGCTCGCGCGGCAGCCACGTCCCCACCTGGGACAGCAGCCGTGCGTCGAGCGCCTCCGCGGCCCGCGCATCACCTCGCATGCAGGCGAAGGCGAGGAAGGTGTCCCCCGCGTGCAGGCCCGCGAGCACCTCGTGGGCCTCGCCGGAGGAGGGCAGCCTCCGCGCCACATGCGACAGGAAGCCGCTGACCTCCATGTGCACCTCCGGCCAGGCCCCGCGCGCCTCCCGCACCAGGCCCTCGAGCGCCGCCTCCAGGCCGGAATGCGCCCGCAGCGCCGGGACGAGCGCCGGTGGCGCATGGGAGAGGAAGGACTCGATCTGCTCGGACGGCATACGCACCTCCTCCACGGCGGCCTACCTTCGAGACACCTCACGGACGGCCAGCCAGTTGTGTACCTCACGCGATCCTGACGCATGGGTGGAGCCGTCACCCTGATAGGCGGCCTGGGCCTCACGAGCCAGGGCCAGGGCCCGCTCCCGCTCCCCACGCGAGGACCAGAGGACACGGGCGAGCGCGAAGCGCACCCGGGCCACGTCGGCCGGGGCCAGCTCCAGCCGGGTGGAGAGCGCCACGGCCCGCTCCAGCAGCTCGCGCGCCTCCTGGGCCTGGCCCGCCTCCACCAGCGCCAGGCCCAGCAGGCCGAGCGTCTGCACCACACGGGGGTGCTCCCCCCCCAGCGCCTTCTCGCGCACCGCCAGGGCCCTTCGCAGGTAGACGAGTGCCCGGTGCACCCGGTGCTGGCGCAGCTCCACGTGTCCCAGGTTGTGCAGCGCGCTGGCCACCTTGGGATGCTCCGGGCCGAGCGCCGCCTCCCACAGCTCGCGCGCCGCCTCGAAGTGGGCGCGGGCCTCGTCCAGGTGGCCCGCGTCGAGCGCCACCGAGCCCAGGTTGTTGCGTGACAGGGCCACGTCCGGGTGCCGGGGGCCCAGCCGCGCCTCCTGGAGGACGAGCGCCTCGCGGTAGGCCGCCTCCGCCTGCCTCACCTGCCCCAGGTCCGCCCGCGCGTTGCCCAGGCTGAGCAGCACGGCCGCCGCGCGCAGGTGCTGGCCGTCCGCTCCACGCAGCATGCTCAGGGCCCGCTCGTAATGGGGCAGCGCCTCTTGTAGCCGGCCCTGCTTGGCCAACGCGTCGCCCAGGTTCACCCGCAGCATGCTGGTGTTGGGGTGGGCCTGCCCGAAGTGCCGCTCGCCCAGGGCCAGCGCCTCCTCATGGAGGGACACCGCCTCGGCCACCTTCCCCTGGAGCCGCAGCGCGGTGGCCACGTTGTTGAGCTGCACCGCGCGCAACGGGTGGTTGAGCCCATACACGGCTTCCACCAGTCCCAGGGCGCGCGAGTAGTGTCCGGCCGCCTCGGCGTAGCGCCCCAGCCCGTTGAGGGCCAGACCCATGCAGCTGAGGGGGTCGGTGAGGGACACGTCTTGCGGTCCGCGCACCCGTTCCAGCAGGGCCTGGGCCCGCTCGCAGTCGGTGAGTGCCCGCGCGAACTCGCCCTGCCGGTGGCTCAAGCTGGCGCGGAAGCGGTACATCTCCGCCGCCACCTCCGGAGCGCCCTCGGGCCCCAGCCGCGCCAGGGCGGCCTCCGCCATGCGCGCGGTGCGCTGGGCCTCCGCCACCAGGCCCAGTGCCTGTCCCTCGATACTGAGGAGGCGGTTCCAGGCGCGCGCGGCCGTCTCGTCGTCGTGCCCGGCCTCCGCCACGCGCACGGCCTCCTCCAGCACCTCGCGCCCCACGGTGTAGCGCCCGGCGCTGTCCTGCGCCTCGCCCAACCGGAGGAGCGCGCGCGCCAGCGTGGGCCGATGCCCCAGTGCGCGCAGCTCCGTCACCATCTCCTCCAGCCGGGGCAGCTCGCGCGTGTTGGAGCTGGCCACGAACCGCATGTGCAGCCCGTCCAACTCCTGGCGCAACGCCGCCACCCGTGCCCGGGCCGCGGGCTCCTGCGGCAGCGGATCCACGCGGGCGAGCACGGCCCGGTCCTCGCACGCGGAGAGCGAGAGCAACTGCCGCGCCGTCTCGGGTGCCCGCGAGAGTGCCTCCCGCTCCCCTTCCTCCAGCAGCACCACCAGGGAGTGGAGCGCCTCTCGCCTGCCATCCAGGCACGCGGCGCGCAGATCCATCAGCCGCTCGGACTGGGTCCGCCGCACGTGCGTGTCCTCGCAGGACTGCCGCTGCTGTGCCACCAGGGCCTCGGCATATGCGTCCAGGGCTCGCGCGGTGGAGTGGAAGGCCTCGCCGGGGGCGGGCAGTCCGCTCTGGAGGAAGCGCTGCTCCAGCCGGGTGCGGTGCGCCGCGTCCCAGGTGCCCGCCAGCCGGGCCTCCAAGCCGGTGCACACCCGCGCGGCCTGTCCTCGCGCCAGGATGAAGCCCGTGGCGGCGCTGGCCACCACGCCCACCGCCAGCGTCGCCGCCGCCCAGCGCCAGCGTCGCGCGTGCAGGGCGGAGTCGAGCCGTGTCAGCAGTGCGTTCAGGGAGGAGTGGCGCCCGGAGGGCTCCTCGGCCAGTCCGCGCAGCACGGCCCGCCGCACGGCTCCGGGGACGCCCGCGCCGCGCGCCGCTGGCCCCGCCTCCGCTCCGGCTCGCGTCCGTGCCGGGCCGGCCTTGGAGGGCCGTTGGCCGAAGAGTGCCTCGTGCAGCGCCACGCAGAAGCTGTACTGGTCGCTGCTCGCGTCCGCGTGCTCGCCCCGCCATTGCTCCGGGGACATATAGGCGGGTGTCCCCAGCCGGACTCCGACGCTGTCACCCCTGCTGGGGGGAGCCTCCGTGGGCAGGACGTCTCCAACGGGCGGGCCGGGGGGCGCCCCGGCGGCGGGGTCCGCCCGGGCGAGGCCGAAGTCGGTGACGCGTACCTGTCCGTCGTCTCCCAGCAGCACGTTGTCCGGCTTGAAGTCGCGGTGCACCAACCCCACCGCATGCGCGGCGGCCAGCCCCCGGCCCGCCTGGAGGAAGCATGCCAGCACCTCACGCCAGGGCCGGGGTGTCTCCTCCAGCCAGCCGCGCAGCGTCCGCCCCCGCACCAGCTCCATGGCGAGGAAGACGGTGTCCCCGTCCGTGCCCACGTCGTGCACCGTGACGACATTCGGGTGCGACAGTCGCGCCAGCGCCTGAGCCTCGCGCACCAGCCGCCCCCGTGCTTGCGCGTTCGCGAGCGCCCCGGGCTTGAGCAGCTTGAGCGCCACCTGCCGGTCCAGGTCCGGATCATACGCGGCGAAGACCACTCCCATGCCGCCCTCGCCCACGCGGCGCAGCAGCACGTAGCGGCCCACGTGCTCTCCCGGCTGGGGCGCCTCACCGGGCCCGGCCGGCGCCAGGCGCTCGCTGTCCTTCACGGGGGGAGGCCCGTCCACTTCCAGGCCCGCCACCACCGCGCAGCAGGCCGCGCACCCGTCCAGATGGGCCTCCAGCCTTGCCCTGGCCTCCGCGGACAGGAGCCCCCGTGCGCCCTCCACCAGCTCGTTCTCGTCGGGGCAGGCAGACATGGGGTACCGGTCATCCAGAGAAAGACCGGGAACAATATTCCACGGAAATTCCGCGAGAAAAAGGGATGGGCCGGTGACGGCCGGTTGGACGCGCGCGGCGGCGCGTCCGCTCCAGGTGCTCGCGCAGGAGGTTGTCGCGGATGGGTCACGCGCCGGGGTGTTCGCTATAAATTTACATGCATGCTCCCCCAAGCAGGTGAGGAGGAGAGGAGCGTGACGAGCCCCCAGGTAGGAGCAGAGCGGTGGACGTGTTCACCTGCATCCGGGTGGAGAGCCATCCGGGCGAGGGGTCCACCTTCACGGTCGAGTTGCCTCGCTCCCGGCCACCGGGCTCGCCTCCGTGAGCCGCCTGTCAAGCGCCTTCCGCCCAGGGCGGCGTGTGGTTCAATTTTCCGAACGAATATACGTTCCTTACGGATGAAGGGGGGCCCGACCGGGCCTTGAGGCTCACTTGAGGGGCAACATGATGAATCTCCATGAGCAGAACCTGGCTGGCTGCTCTCCACTGGATGTCGTGGAGGCCCTGGAGGAGGGATTCATCACAGCCGACCCCTCGTGCCGCATTCAGGTGGTGAATCAGGCAGCCGAGCGGCTCCTCCGGCTTCCGCGCTCTCGATTGCTCGGCTCCACGCTGGCATCGGTCTTCGGAGAGCAGGTCCAGTCCCAGGCATTCCTTGAACACTGCCGGCACGCGCTCGCCGAACACGCGCCAGCGCGGTTCGTCATGCACCACGCCTCACTCGAGTCCTGGCTCGAGGTTCGCTTTCATCCCCAGCATGGGCAGCTGTGGCTCTTCCTGCGCGATGTCACC
The DNA here is from genome assembly GCF_002305875.1 of Cystobacter fuscus. Lineage (NCBI taxonomy): Bacteria > Pseudomonadati > Myxococcota > Myxococcia > Myxococcales > Archangiaceae > Cystobacter > Cystobacter fuscus. The sequence goes on from NZ_CP022098.1 coordinate 2,008,486, forward strand.
CGGCAACACCAGACCGAGGAGCGGCCGCAGCGAGCCGAGCAGGACCCGGATCACCTTCATCTGATACTCAAACACGCTCCCGTCATCCTGTTCGCATTCGACGCCCAGGGAGTCTTCACGCTCTCCGAGGGGAGCGGACTTCAACGCCTCGGACTGGAACCGGGTGGCGTCGTCGGTCGCTCGATCTTCGACGTCTACCGTGACTTCGAATGGATCACCGGGAGCATCCGCCGCGTGCTGGAGGGGGAGCCGCTGAAGGTCGTGGGGGCGGTGGGAGCGGTCTGGTTCGATGTGCAGTTCACCCCGCTGCGCGACGCGGCCGGGAAGGTGGTCGGGGGCATCGGAATCGCCAACGATGTCACCGAGCGTGAGCGGATCCTCGAAGCGCTCAGACAGCAGCAGTCCGTGCTCCAGTACGTCATCGCCAATGTTCCCCACGCCATCTTCTGGAAGGACCGGGAGGGGCGATTTCTCGGCGGAAATCAGAACTTCATCGACGACACGGGCGTGGGAAGCCCGGAGAACCTCATCGGCAAGACGGACCACGACGTCTGGAGCAAGCATGAGGAGGCGGACGCCTTCGTGAGCAGCGACCGCGAAGTGATGCGGAGCGGCATGCCCCTCCTCAAGGTCGAGGAGCCCGCCCTGCGCGGGGATGGTCAGCAGCGCATTCTCTTGACCAGCAAGGTCCCCCTCCGCGACGAGGCCGGTCATGTCACCGGCCTGCTGGGCATCTACGCGGACATCACCGAGCGCAAGCGCATGGAGTTGGATCTCCAGAAGGCGAAGGAAGAGGCCGAGGCGGCGGCCCGAGCCAGGAGTGAATTCCTCACCGTCATGAGTCATGAGCTGCGCACCCCGTTGACCTTGATCCTGGGGCCGCTGGATACATTGCTCTCCTCTCGCGTCAGCGAGCTCTCCGGCCACGCCCGTCTCGACCTCGAGCGCGTCCAGCGCAATGCCGAGCGGCTCTTCCGGCTGGTCGACGACATCCTGGACCATCAGAAGGTGGAAGCCCGCCAGATGAAGGTCGACTGGGAGCCCGTGGAGATCTCCGAGCTCGCGGCCCGCATCGTGGAGGACGCACGATCGGCGGGGAACTCCCGGCGGCTCGACCTGCGCCTCGAGGCCGATGCCACCCTGGGCACGGTGCCCCTGGACCGGCGCAAGTTCGAGAAGATCGTCCTCAACCTGCTGGGCAATGCCTTGAAGTTCTCTCCTCCCGGGAGCCAGATCACCGTGGCGCTACGGGCGATGGACGGACAGGTCGAGCTGTCCGTGGCCGACTCGGGGCCGGGTATCCCCCAGGAGCAACAGGGGCTGCTCTTCCGGCACTTCCAACAGATCGACGGCACCACCACGCGCAAGCACGAGGGGACTGGCATGGGCCTGGCCATCGTGAAGGAGTTCGCCGAGCTGATGGGGGGCCAGGTCACGGTGGAGAGCGAGCCGGGCAAGGGCGCGCGCTTCATCGTCCGCCTGCCGCGCAACCCCGAGCACATCGTGGCATCGCGTCCGGGCGGAGAGGGCACGACGGCCGTGGAAAGCACCGGCTACTTCAACCCTTTCCACGATGCCCCGCCAGAGCCCGGTCCGGCACCTCGCCGCTCGGACAAGCCTGTGTCGCGCCTGCTCATCGCCGAAGACAATCCCGACATGCGCGCGTACCTCGCTGGCCTCCTGGCCACGGAGTACGAGGTCGAGCTGGTGGAGACCGGCCTTCGAGCGTGGGAGGCGGTCCAGCGGAAGCGGCCGGACGTCATCGTGTCGGACGTGATGATGCCCGAGATGGACGGCGTCGAGTTGGCCACCAGGCTCAAGGCGAGCGCCCAGTACAGGGACATTCCCATCATCCTGCTGACGGCCAAGGCCAGCCGCGAAGAGGTGGTGGGGGGCCTGAATGCCGGAGCCGACGACTACCTTGGCAAGCCCTTCAGTCCAGCCGAGCTCAAGGCCCGGGTGCGCGCGGCCGAGCGCCTCCACGAAGCCTACCTGGAGCTCGACGCCAGCAAGCTCGAACTACAGGCCACGCTGCGACAGCTGCACGAGGCGCAGGATCAGATCGTGCAGAAGGCCAAGCTCGCCGCCGTGGGGACGCTGGTGGCCGGGCTCTCCCACGAGCTGAACAACCCGGTGGCCGCCATTCGCATGAATGCCCAATTGCTGCTCAGGCACGCGCTGGATCCGGCGAGCCTGCGCCGGTCGCTCCTCGTCATCGATCGCCAGTCGCAACGATGCTCGAGTTTGTTGAGGGCGCTGCTCGAGTTCTCCCGCCAGACCCCCGTTGTGCGCGAGCCGCACCCCGTGGACGAGGTGACGAGCCGAGTGCTCGAGCTCGCCCGGCACGAAGCGCACCGGCGTGCCGTGCACCTCGAGCAGTCGTGCTCCGATACCGGGCGGCTCTGGGTCGACGTGAATGCCCTGGAGTTGGAGACAGCCATGCACCACATCGTGCGCAACGCGCTGGAGGCCAGCCCGGAAGGAGCCACGGTGCGGCTCGAGACACGGCCCCTGACGTGGGAAGGAAAGCCGGGCGTGGAGGTCGCCGTGAGCGACAGTGGACCCGGCATCCCTCCCGAAGACCTGCCGCGGATCTTCGAGCCGTTCTTCACCACGAAACCCGTGGGTCAGAGCATCGGACTTGGCCTGTCGCTGACCCAGCGGTTCATCGACTCCCACGGCGGAACCCTCCAGGTCGACAGCACCGTGGGTCGCGGAACGACGGTTCGCCTCTGGCTACCCGCCGCCGTACCCGGACGCGAAGTGCCAGCTCGGGTGAGCGCGGAGGTCAGCCGATGAGGAGCGGCCCCACCGAGACGAAGTGCCCGCCGGACAGCACCCAGCGCGAGCATGTCCTGGTCATCGATGACGAAGAGGACATTCGCGAGAGCCTGGCGGAGATCCTCTCGCTGGAGGGCTACGAGATCACGACTGCCGAGAGCGGCGCCACCGCCATCGAGCGGGCGAAGCTGGCGCGCTTCTCCCTGGTCATCACGGATCTCAAGATGCCTGGAATGGACGGCATCGAGGTGCTGGTGCGCCTGAAGCAGCTCCATCCCGACCTGCCGGTGATCGTCGCCACCGGCTACGCCTCCGACGAGACGGCGAGCCGCTGCCGGCGCGAGGGAGCGTACGACTACATCAGGAAACCCTTCGATCTGGATGACCTGCTGCGCCTCATCACACAGGCGCTCCAGGCAGGCCGAGGCACGCGGTAACGGGCCTCGCGCCCGCGGGCTGAGACATGGATGCTCCCCCAAGCAGGTGGGGAGGAGAGGAGCGTGACGAGCCCCCAGGTAGGAGCAGAGGAGGCGAGCGTGGCGCCAGAGGCAGGGGCGAGGCAGGAGCGGAGGAAGGAGAGGACGCGGCCAGTAGAACCCCGGCGCGAGCGCCACCCCAGGGCGCAGGGTGTTGAGGCCTACGCCGCCACAGCCAGCCAAGAGACCTGATGCCCCTGCCGCGCTCCTCATGGGAAGGCGGCCTGGGCAGGACTGCCCGAGGAGGCTGCGTGGCCTCTCCACCGGCCCGGCTCACAGCTCGGCCGGCACCCGTCAGCGATCCTCCGCGGCCCCTCTGCACCAGCCCTCCCCCTCAACATGGCCTCTCTCCTGCCTATACGTCGTGGAGCGCCTGCGCCCCGTTCGCGCCAATGGCGAGGATGCCCGTGCCCCCCGAGCGCGAGCGCTCGAGCTCGGCGCGAAAGAGCGACGACTGCCCCGTGTGGGCACATCAGTAGGGATGTTGTCCCCCCTGCGGCGACCGGGGAGGCAACGCATTACCCCCGGGGTGGGGACTGCGCGTCGGTTCCCGAACGGATGCGACCACGCGCGCGTTCACCAGTGACGTCCCCCACCCCTGCGCATGGGTGACACGTCGGCCTGACGTCCCTGACGTGTCAGCCGGGCTCCCTGACGCGGTGGACCCCCGGGAATCCGCCTCCGTCCGGCAGAAAACACCTGGAATGGAAGGTGCACAGGCTCGCCTCCGCATCGACGCCACCCGAAGGGACCCCATGAATCCATTCACCCCTCTCCGCAGCAGGCGCCGCCCGCTGCTGGCCCTGCTCGTCCTGACCTCCTGCGCCCATGCCCAGGGCGTCACGCCCGAGACACCTCCTCCGGCTCCCACCCAGGCCGTGGTGCAGAACGGGCCGCTCTCCCCGAACAACGCCAATCCTCGCCTCACCAAGCACTCGCACTTCTTCGGGGCCGAGCCGGCCAAGCCCTGGAGCGAGCCGACGATCCTGCCCACCATCTACAAGCTGAAGGAGCAACACTGGCCGCTGGACAAATACCCGTCCCAGGTCACCTACGAGCCCTACAGCGCCGTGGGCTATGACCTGGCCAACACCATCGTCCTGGTCGGCAACAAACTGACCAAAGAGGGCTTCCCCGAGTGGATCATCGTCGACACACTCGGCAGCACCAAGACGGTGGACGAGGTCATCCCCGCCCTGCGCAAACGCATCTATGGCCGCGAGAAGGCGGGGCCGGAGAAGCTGCCCATCCGCGCCATCATCTACACGCACAACCACATCGACCACACCGGTGGCGTCAACGGCTACCTCGCCGCGGCCAAGCTGCCCCCCTGTGCTCCCGAGACCGCACAGAACGCGGGCAAGGACGGCTACTTCAACGCGGACACGGTCAACGCGGACACGGCCGATTGCGTGGCGGTGATTGGCCAGGAGAACATCAACAGCGCCATCGTCAACACGTCCACCGTGGTGGGCAGCATCATCGACGCGCGCTCCTACTACATGTACGGCAACGCCGTGCCCGAGGCGCGCATCAACTCGGGGATCGGGCCCCGGGAGGTCTCGGGCGAGAACCCCAAGAAAGGCGCCTATTACCAGCTGCCCTCGAAGACGTTCAGCCAGTCGCTCAACCTCACGGCGGCGGGGATCAACTTGAACCTGCGCTACGTGCCGAGCGAGACGGACGACGAGATCATCGCCTTCGTGCCGGACCGGTACAACCTGCCGGAATCGAAGGTGACGGGCAGCGAGGACTGGTCCAAGGAGTCGGGCCTGCTGCTGGCGGCCGAGGTCATCCAGGGCCCCTCCTTCCCCAACCTCTACAGCTTGCGCGGCACGGGCTTCCGCGACCCGAGCACCTGGTACACCAGCGTCGACGTGCTGCGCTCGCTCGACTCGTGGTGCATGGTGCCCAGCCACGGGCCGCCGCTGTGCGAGCGCGACAACATCGAGCTGCTGCTGCGCAGCTTCCGCGACGCCATCCAGTTCACCAATGACCAGGCCATCCGCTACATCAACCGGGGCTACACCCTGGTGGAACTGCCCCAGCTCATCCAACTGCCCCAGTACCTGGTGGAGGATCTGGATCAGCTCAAGCCCATCCAGAACGAGGGCCCCCTGCACACGGGCACTCCGGTCGGCATGGGGTGGGTGAATCCGCGCGACTACCTCACGGAGTTCTATGGCTCGGTGTCCCAGGGGGTGCGGGAGATCTACGTGGGCAAGGTTGGCTTCTTCCAGGCGGACCCCATCGAGCTGCGCCCCACGCCTCCGCAAGAGTCAGCCAGACGGCTCGTGCAGCTGATGCAGAGCCCGAACACCAATGTCTTGCAAGTGGCCAAGGCGGCCCAGGACGCAGCGCTCAAGCTGAACAAGACCGATCCCGAGTACATCAAGGGGCTGCAGTGGGCGGCGGAGCTGGCCACGCTCGTCATCCAGGCTGGCGTCACCGACCCCACCTATCCGACCCACATCGGGGCTACCACGACGTGCAAGCAGAGCGCGACGCCCGAGGTCCAGCAGGCCAGGCAGATCAAGTCCACGTCGTTCGCCTACATGGCCGAGCCAGAGATCAACCCCAACTGGCGCAACTGGTACGCGGCCTCGTCGCGTGAGCTGGATTGCCTCCTGCCGCTGCACGAGGTGAATGGCGGGCTCGTCTCGTCCACCATCATCTCCGCGCTGCCGGGCAGCCACTGGGTGCAGTCACTGGGGCTGCGGCTGATACCGGGGGAGACCAACCAGTCCCTGGGGTTCATCATCCGCAACGAGCTGGGCGTCCCCAGCCCTGGCACGGCGGGCTACACGCTCACCATCCGCAAGGCCGTGGCACAGTTCGCCCAGGGCAGCACGGAGGATACGCTGAAAGCAGCGACCACGGTGCTCGACATGGACCGCTCGGCGCTCGACGCGCTCATCGAGGCGGATGGAACGAATACGCTGATAACGACCCTGCAGGACCAGGTGGCTCAGAAGAAGATCCGAGCGATCAAGGGCAATAGCGACTCTGCCGTGACGTTCCTCCAGAACTTCGATCCCAAGCCCATCGCGATTCCCGTGCTCAGCGGACGGTAGTCACGCGTGGCGGGGTGGGGCTGTGGCGCAAGCTACAGCTCCACCTGCGCGCCCAGCTCCACCACGCAGTTGGGCGGGATGCGGAAGTAGGACGTGGCGCTGCGCGCGTTGCGGCTCATATGAGTGCCCTCGTTCGGCGAGTGGGGCTACGTGCTCGTCGCCCACGAGGGCGTGCTGCCGCGCCGGCCGCTGGTAGCGGGCTTGCGCTTCCTCTCCGAGGAGACCCATGCCTCGCTCTTCCAGTTCCCCCGGACATGGGCCCGTTGCCCACGGAGGTGAACCGGCTGAACAACCAGGTGCTCGTCCACTACTACGAGGAGGAGCCCCGGCTGCGGTGGCTGGTGGACTACGCGTGCCGGGACGACTACGGCACCACGGCGGAGGGAGTGTCGGCGTGGGCCGGCATCTGGTACTTCGCCGCCCGGCAGAACGGGCAGGGAGAGCGCACATGGACGAGCAGGGGCCCACGGTGCTCACCTGGTATCTGCCCATGGCGGGGCTGGACGTGAAGGCCGAGCGCCAGAAGGTGCTCTCGGCGAGCTATGGCGACTGGGAGGGGCTGGTGATGGCCGACCCGATGCCCGCGCACCCCGGCATCGCCGAGTGGGCCCGGCGGCTGGAGGTCATGCGCTGGGGACACGCGATGGTGCGCCCCGTGCCGGGATTCCTGTGGGGACCGGAGCGCCTCGCCGCCCAGAACGGTGCCTCCGCCTCGGGCGAACCTCACGAGGTTTCATGGCGTCTTCGCTCCGGGCGCCAAGCTCCGGTCATTTCTGCTCCCTCACGCGGGGACGGAGGCGGGCCCACAGAAGGAGAGCCTCTCCTTGGCCGCGACGGTGGAGGAGCCGAGGAAGCAGAGGACGGCGCGGGTGGATCGGGCCGGGCTGCTGCACAGGACGGAAAGCCCTGGACGTGTTCGCCTGTCCGCGGTGTGGAGGCAGGCGAAAGGTGCTGGCGTAGGTGACGGCCCCTGCTGGGGTGCGCTCGATATTGGATAGCCTGGGACTTCCCACTCAGGCTCTGAAGCGGGCACCGGCCCGGGACCACCCCAGCAGGCGTGGTGCTGAACTTGGCGCAGCCGCTTTCAATACGCCCCAATTCTCTGCCTCTCTCCTCACGCGAGGGCGGCGAGGGCTGGCGTGTGCCCCAAGGGGTTGTACCGTCCCGTGTACACCGGCGCGGCGCGCGGCCTTGCTGGCCCCGGCAGCGGCCCTTCTCGTCCCCTCCACTCCTGCCCTCTCCCTCAACATGGCTTCTATCCCGCCTATTAGAGGAGATGAAGCGGTCAATCGGCCACGGGGGCATGGAGGCCCCACGAAATATCGCTCAACCATAGCAGGGCCTCGGTGCGTGCCGCCTCCGTTGGGCACACATGAGATGCACCGCATGGGCCTGGGCTTCTTGACCATGGCGGCGCAAGCCTCTCATCTGGAGTGTCCAGCGACCTCAGGGCGAACCCAACCTCGCGCGCCCGATTGCCACGGACACCGTACCCATCTATCCTGGTGGCTCCACGGTGGGCTGCTCACGAGCCGTGCGATGGAATGAATATCACGCGCGGGCGCTTTCCTCAGCCCGACGCGCGGCGTTGTCTTTTTCTTCACCCAGAAGAGGCATTGATGCCATTCGAGATTCGCAAGGTCGAAAATTGCCCCGCGGGGCTCTTCGCGCCCACGACACCCGTTCCCGCCCCGACCGATGCCGCCGGTAATGCCATCGCGTCGTGGAGCTACCACCACATCATCCCCAAGGAGAAGCTCAAGAGCTTCTTCGACAAGGTGATCGCGAACGGCGACGGTGCGACCAAGGAATTCAAGCAGATCTGCACCTTCGTCATCCAGAAGCACTATCGCTATCGCAATGGTGATACCTACCCGTCCGCTCTCGCCTTCCAGGACAACAACGCGCCGGCACAGGCGGCCAATGAAGCGGGCGTGACCATGGCCGTCATCGCGGTGCTCACCGGCATGCACGCCGACGCCGACACCGCTGATGCGGCGACAACTGGGCGCTGGGGACTGTTCGAGAACTTCTGGTTCTGGTGGCCGGCCAACCTGCACCGCGGGCCCGGCTCGGCGCTGCGGCTCCAGCCCGCGGGGGGTGGTGCGAACTGGGACGAGAACCTCGATGACGGCGGTGCCCGCTTCGAGAAATCCGCCAAGCACGTGCTGCCCAAGAAGCAATTCGACGCTCTCTCCGCGCTCAATGCCGCGATGGATGTCTACGAAGGCAAGCAGTCGACGGGCGCCTATGCGGTGGCGCGCCTCGACGCGCTCAAGGAGGTGCTCAAGCTCATGCGCGTCCTCGTGCCGTCGAATGGCACGTACACGCGGCCCGTCGAGTTCGACCGGAGCCGGTGGGTGCGCGTCATGATCGCCGGCGCGAATCGCTATCGCGTCGTGCCCCGCTGAACGGTGCGAGGAGACCCGGCAGCCGCGCACGCGATGAGGGGGCCGGGTCGAGCCCTGAAGGTTTCTCAAGGCAGGAAGAGGCGAGCGCCTCCATCAACGTGCCGCCTCGCGCACCAGCGCACGGAGAAAGCTGACCGCCGCATCCCCCGCTGAGGTGTCCCGCTGAGGTGTCAAAGGATTCGAAACCGGGACTCGAGTGGGGAATGAGACTCGGCTTGGACGGGGCAAACGACGGCCTTCCAAGTCATTCCGAGGTCTTGAGGGCTGGCCTGCGGAGTGCATTCAGTCTCGCGGAGCAAACGCGGGGGAGGGGATGGGTTGGCCGCTGAGGATGTTCCAGGAGGAAGGCTACTATTTCGTCACGTCCAGGTGTTTCCAGGGGCGAATGCTGCTGCGCCCCAGCCTGGAGGTGAACGAGGTGGTGGGAGGCGTGTTGGCGGGGAAGGTGTCAAAGGACTCGATCCGACACCTCGTCTCCTACGAATCGTCTGACACCCTTCCTGGGCCGGATGCACCGCGCGCGCCAACTCGCAAGTCCGCGGAAGCATTTGAAGAGGGTGGATTCCACCGTCCACGCCCCGTCTCGTTCTGGCTTTGGTCCCGCGTTTCGAGTCCTTTGACACCATCCGGAAGACACCATCCGGAATCGTGGTGGAACCTGGTCAACTGAGACTTCGTGAACCAGAACTTCGCCTGAGCGTAGCCGGCCAAAAGAAAAAAACCCGCCGTGGCGGGTTTTTTTCATGGCCCCTCGCGCGCGGGGCACCTGTCGTCAGCTACGGTTGATCTTCAGAACGCCGTTCGGCGCCGTCAGCGTACCGGTGCTGCTGCGCGTGAGCTTCATGCGCGTCGTGCTGACCGGCGTCAGCGTATAGGTCGCGCCCTTCTGCAGCCCTACCACCAACGTCGGCGCTTTCGAGCCCGCATCGACCGTCCAACTGATTTCGTCCGTGGTGGCGGATGGCGCGACACCGCCATGGAACACCACCACGCGGCCGTCGGCCATCGCCACCGCCACGGCATTGCCATCCGACGACAACAGGCGCGCCTTGGCGATCGCGGCGGCACCGCTGGTCGCACCATCGCTGTCGTCCACGTGCAGCACGTTCAGGAAGAACTGCGCTGTCCCGACGGCCGGCGCGGTGCGTGGCGTGATCTCGACGCGCCAGGCGCCGATATCGGTGTCGCGCGACGGCTCTGGCGGTTCATCCATGATCGCGAAGTTGCGCCACCCGATCGTGCCGTCCTGCAGCTTGGTGCGCACCATGAAGCGGCAATCCTGCGACGTGAACTCGGCACGGGGCGTCTCGAACGACGTCGTGCCCGGCACGGCCGCCTGCACGCACGAGCTGCCTTCATTCAGGCCGCCCACCAGCGCGATGTCGCTTTGCGCTGGCAGCAGCGGTTGCACCGTCACCATGCCGTCGCCGTTCCGGATCGTCAGCGGCTCGGCGGCGCCGATAAAGCCGAACTTGTAGCGACCGCTGTGCTCGTCCGTCGGTACGATCGTGCTGGTGGGCTTGTTCACGCTGTGCAGCAGCGACGTGATCTCCATATTGGGCTTGGTCGGGCGTACGCTGTCGAACACAAGGATCTTCGGCTGCTCGCCGCGCACCTGCGAACGCAGGTAGACGATGCTGCGCAGGAAGCCTGTGTTCGGATCGATCTTGCTGTTGACGTAAGCCTTGCTGGCGTTACCCGTCACGTAGGCGTAGTCGCCCCCCTCCTCGTAGCTGGCCACGCCATCGAGCACGTTCGACCCGCCCGGCTGGATCTGTTCGATCGTCGGATAGGTCGCGCGTGTGCCGAACCACTGGCCGCCGTCGAGCGACCGGCCGCCGAATGTCTCCTCGTCGTACACCGTGATCGTATTGTGCGCGATCGTGCGCGTGTAGTAGTTCAGCCAATGCACGCTGCCGTAGTTGTCGTAGCGGCCGGAATCGAGCAGCAGCGGCGTAAGCCCCCGAGCCAGCCCAGGGTGTCGACCAGCGAGGAGCGTGGCATGGTGGCCGCGTGATGGACGGCACGTCGACGAGCCTATCGCTGCTGAGCCTGCTGCTGGGCCCACGACTCGGGGAGGAGCTCCGCGAGGCGGGAGGCGGGGAAGCGGGTGTCGCCGAGCTTGGGCAGCACGTCGCGGAACCAGGCCCACGGGTCCATGCCCAGCCGGTAGCAGCTGAGCACGAGGGAGTAGACGTTGGCGGCCCGGTGGCCAGCGGCATCGCTGCCCAGGAAGAGCCAGTTCTTGCGTCCGAGGACAATGAGCTTGATGAGGCGCTCCACCTCCCCGTTGTCCAGCGGAATGCGTCCGTCCGTCAGGAAGCGGCCCAGGGGGACGTAGCGGTTGCGCGCGTAGGCAATGGCCTTGCCCAGCGGCGTCTTGGCGGGCACGTGCGGGGCCCACTGCTCCAGCAAGCCGAAGAGTTCCTCGTAGACAGGCAGACTGTGTGCAAGTCGCAGGGTCAGGCGCGCCTCGGGGGAGAGCCCCGCGTCCTGAGCCTGCCGCTCCACGGCGTACAGCTTCTGCACGAGCATGAGCACCGTGCCGCCGCGAGCGTCTCCGGCCACGTATGCGCGCTCGAAGCCACGCCGGGCGTGCATCCAACAGCCCACCTCAATGCGTGGAGAGGTGGGGCCGAAGAGGGCCTCGTAGCCCTTGTAGCCGTCCACCACCAGATAGCCTCGGAAGTCGGCCAGCACCGCTTGGGGGCCCGTGCCACTCCAGTCGGGGGTGTACTCCACGAAGACGTTGCCACCCACGCCCACGTACGGCCAGAGGTGGCCGCGCTTGATGCCACGGGCGTCGTCCCTGTCCAGCACGCGCACCCCGGTGTCGTCGGTGTGCAGCAGGGCGTCCGCCAGCGTGCGCTGCTTGAGCAGCTGCACCACGGGCGGCAGCAAGTCACTGGCGCTCGCCACCCAGTCGCCCAGGGTGGAGGCGGGCAGCCTCACCCCGTGGCGCTTGTCGAAAATGGCCTGTTGGCGGTGCAGGGGTAGCCCATCGCGGTACTTGCCCACCAGCAGCTGCGCCAGCAGCCCCGGGCCGGGCAGTGCCCCGGGTAGTGGCGTCTCACCGGCGGGCGCGGCGGCCACCCCCTCCTTGCAGCGCTGGCATGCCAGCTTCGGGCGCTTCTCCACCCGCACGTAGAAGCGCGCCGGCTCCAATTCCAGTCGCTGGCTGACCTCCTCGCCCATGGGCTGCCTCTGCTCACCGCAACCCGGGCAGACGCACTCCTCGGCCGCGGGTTGCACCAGCACCTCGCGCCTCTCCAGGTGCGCGGGCAGGGCCTGGGCGCCGCGCACGGGCGGGCGCTTGGGCGCCTTCTTCGGCGCGTCGGCCGGCGGGGCCGCTGGGGCGGCTGCCTGTGCGCCGTCGGCGGTGGTGGGCTCGGCCGCTGGCTCGACGGACTGCTGCTGGGTGAGCAATGACAGCAGGAGTTGAAGCTGACTGGCGGGAGTCTTCTCGCTGCGCCGTCCGTACAGCTGCCGCAGCGCCTGCTTGAGTCGCACCAGCGTGGAGCTGTGCTCCTCGCGCAGCCGACCCAACAGGTCCAACAACATCTCAATGGCCTGCTCGCCGCGGCCCTCCGTCAGCAGCTGCAGCACGTAGGCGCGCACCGCCTCCAAGTCTTTCCCCTCGATGGCGGGCAGCTGGGCCTCTTCCTCCTGGCCCCTCTCTTCTTCGATGGTGACGGGAGAAGTCATGCGCGCCTTGCCTATGCCCGAAGTCATGCCGGGCGCGCAAGCGCGGACTCAGTGCACCTCGCGCCGCCGTACCGCGTGGCTTGCTTCCACCAGCGACAGCAACTCCGCGAGCTGCCGGACGTCCAGGTGCACCGCGGCCTGGCCCTCCACGGGCGCCGGTACCCGGAAGCGTCCCGCCTCCAGTCTCTTGCTCACGGTGCAGTACCCGTTGGCGTCCCAGAAGAGAATGCGGACGAAGTCCCTTCTCCTGGAGAAGAAGACGAACAGGTGGCCCGACTTCGGCTGCTGCCCAAGGCCGCCCTGCACCAGCGCACTCAGCCCGTCGGCCTGCTTGCGCATGTCGCACGGCTGTGTCGCCACCCAGATTCTCACTCCCTCCGGTAGCTTCAGCACCCCTGCACCTCCTTCACCGCCCGCAGCACCCGCTCCACCAGTGCCTGGCTTGCTCCCGCCTCCACTCGCACCCGCACTCCGCCCACCTCCACTTGCACCGCCTCCCCTTGCTCCCGCCCCGCCTCGCTCCGCTCAGCGGGCGCCGCCTCCACGGGCACGAAGGACATGGCCGTGCGCGCCCCCTCCTTCCCTTCTCGCCTCCTCGTCCAGAAGCGCAGCCTCTCGCGCGGCAAACCGTGCTTGCGCATGAAGGCCGACTGCGTGCCTCCTTCCTCCTCCCACGCTCGCACCACCTGCGCTGCTACCTCCGGTGTCCACCTCGGCCGCCGCGCTGCCTCCAACCACGCCGGCTCCGTCTTCGTCGTCGCTGTGTTCGTCGTCATCGCGCCGCGCACTCTGCGGCCCCTCGAGCACTTCCACTACCTGGGCTGGATCGGAGGCTTACGCAGCGGCGCCTTGTAGCTGAGGGAGAAGGCGTTCTGGTCCAGGTGATGATGGTTCTCGCTGATGAACGACGACGATTTGAAGTCTAGCAGCGTCGCCTCCGCGTGGGTCCACGTGTCGCGCATCAGCACATTGCCGGCCGTCTTGAAGTGGCGCGACAGCGGCAGCGCGGTCGTCGGCGCGGCTGTCGTCGGCTTCGGATACAGCAGGCGCTCCTCGAACAGGCCCACGTGCGAGGCGCTACGGTAGCGCATGATGTCGTTCCAGTAGTAATTCGCCGCATGCACGTCGCCGGCCGCCGCGCCCACGAGCGCCATGCTGCCCACGCTGCGCTCGCCCAGGCTGAACGTGAAGTTGTCGCCGCCCGCCGGGAAGCTGCCGTCGGCGCGCACGCCGTAGATGTACGGGTAGATCATGTACGGTGCCGACACCATCTGCAGGCCCGAGTTGCTCGTCAGCGCCCGGTTCCACAGCAGCAGGCGGTCGGCCGTCTCGCCAGCGGAGGACGCGTACGAATACAGCGTCTGGTTGCCGCCGTTCTCGGCAACGAAGTCGCGCGCGCGCAAGTAGCCGAACTTGAAGTGGTCGTAGATCGTGTCGATCAGGCCCTTCACCTCGGGGTACGCATCGGCGATCGCGAGGAGACCCAGCAGGGAACCCGTGTTGGCGCTGGCCGTGTGGCCGCTCAGGTAGTTGGTGCGGATATTCGGACCGGCACCGGTGGTGAAGACGGGCTTGACGGCGCAGTCGAACGGGTTGGCCGTGATGGTCGGCGTCACCCACTGGCCGCTGGCATTTTGCGCCGGCGCACCGCACACGGAACCGAGCAGGTCGGTGTTCTTACCCACGACGTCGAACGCGATCGTCGCTTTGATCCGCTGCGCGAGCGCCTCGTGGTAGGTCAGTACGCCGTCCGGGCTGTCGCCTTTCAGGTCGTCGAACAGCCAGTCGTAATAGATCCCCATCGCGCCGACGCGGCCGCTCATGCTCCATTCCGGGCCGTCCACTTCGCCCGCACCAAGGTCGGCCTTCAGGAGCAGCTTGATGTGCTTTTTAGCGGCCGTCAGGAGCTCCGGCTTTCCGGTGAGCCGGTAAGCCAGCGCCAGCCACTTGGCCGGTTCGGTGATCTTGCCGCGGCCGCCTCTCGTCGTATTGCAGTAGTCGACCTGATCGGCCAGCGGTTTGCTCAGGTCGCACGTATTGTTCATCAAGTTGGCCAGCGTCGTGCTGCGACGCAGGTAACCTTGCCACGATTCGTGCAGCGCGATCTCGACCGGCAGCTCCGGCAGCGACGACCACACCTCGTTCGTCGCCAGGTTGCGCACGCTGAGGTTTTTCAGCTGGTCGCCCTTATGTCCACCCAGCACGAATTTCTGGCCGGACGCGGTCCAGCCGTCGCCGGCCGGCTGCCATTTCGCCGGGTGCTGCACGTTGTCGACCTTCAGCACCGCGGTCTTCGCGCCGGCATCCCAGGTGACGACGAATTCATGGGGCGTACCGGTCGTCACCTCGAAGGTGGCGGCAAACGCGTTGATGGGTTCCGTCGTCCCGACGCGCGCGGTGCGCTGTAAGACCACCTGCACCAGGGTCCTGCCGGCGCTCGTGCCGCTGTCCGCATGGCGCACGTACAGCGAGTTCGGCGCATTCTGGTCGCCGAAGATGGTCGTGGTCGCGGTGTCGCCCGTTCCTTTGGGCACCGGCGTCAGCGTGAACTTCAACTCGCCCTTTTGCGTGGGGAACGTCTTCGGCCCCACCGCGGCTTCGATCTCCAGCAGGGTGAAGTCGAAGGCGCTCGCATACAGGCGCGGGTGTGAGGTCTTGACGGAAACGCCGCTGGGCACCCCGGCCAGCGCGGTGCCGGCAAACAGGGCGGAGCCGGCGACGACGATCGACTTCAAGACGATGGTGGATCTCTTCATGGTTTCTCCAGTTGGGCAAAACCGTTATATTTTGGCGTCGGGTTCATGGTCAGTGCCTCGGGGTTTGGGTTCACGAAGGCCCGTGGGCATCACCCCTCGAGGGAGATCGGCCAGGCCTCCACCGCGAACCACTCCGGGTGGTGCAGCACGAGGTCCGTGCGATTCGTGGGCAGCCCGTCGAGGTCATGCCCAGGGATGAGGACAAGGTCCGGAGTCGCTGCCCGGAACGCACGGACCTGATTGCGGACCGCCGCCGCGCGCTCGGCATCGACGGCGATCCGCTGCACGTCGTCGGATTCGAGCCAGTCAAAATGGACCACGGCGTCGCCCGCGAGGAGCACCGGGCCTCCCGGAAGCGCGAGCAGCACCAGGAGATCCTCTCTCGAGTGTCCGCCGCCCCCGAGCAGCACCACGCTCCCGTCTCCGAGCAGGTCGGCCGCGGCGTCGAATGGAGGCGCGGTGTCACCCGCGAAGTGGACCTCATGCCACCGCCCCTCGAGGCCGTACGCGCTGGCCTGGGACGCGCTTGCCGGGCCAGCGATGATGGGCGCGTTCTCGAAGGCGGCGAGTCCTCCCACGTGATCGTCATGCAGATGCGAGATCACCACCTGGCGGACACGCGCCGGCTCGAGACCGGCCTCGCGCATCTGGGCGGGCAGCGTGCGCTCGGGCCGCCCGCGGCTCTCGAAGAGCCAGCGCACCGGCAGCGGCAACGCGCGCTCACCGTCGCGTGCCACCGCTGGCGAGAGCCCTGTATCGAAGACGATGAGCCCGTGCCGCGGATGCTCGATGACGAACGCGGGGGCGGAGCGCCAGGGCCGCACATCGCCCACGAGCAGCGAGGACATCCGGTTCGCCCCGGTGTTGAAGACGTGGAGACGCAGGCCGGGCACCGCCACGGGTCGTCCATACGGTGGCGGAGCCGGTGTCGCACCGGCCATGGCGATCGGACGGTACGGGACAAGGACCCACGCCGCTCCTCCGAGCGCGAGCGCCAATCCGGCGAGCGCGAGCCGCACGTGAGGACCGAGGCGCGCCGCAAGGCCCAGGCCCGGCGGCGCGGCGAGAGGCGAGAGGGAAGGGTTCATGGGAAGCACCTTTCGCTTCCCACTCTGCAGCCAGGCTTCGTTTCAGGCAGTGACTCGGCTGACCCCCCGGCTGACCCGGGTGACCACCGCTATGGCGGCGAGGGCTCCTCGCTTCGGGGCGTGCGGCCCGTCCATCTGCGGAATGCGCGGTGAAAGGCGCTCGGCTCGGAGAACCCGAGGAAGAACGCAATCTCTCCGAGCGAGAGGGTGGCGTCCGCGGTCATCTTCAGCGCGAGCCGTCGGCGGATATCGTCGACAACCCGGGCAAACGTCGTGTTCTCTTCCTCGAGACGCCGGCGCAGCATGCGCGGCGAGATCCCGAGGTCCTGCGCGACATCCTCGAGCCGGGGCGTCCCATCGGCGAGGCGGCGCTCGATGTGGGTGAGCGCACGGGACGTCCAGCGCGCGCCGCGAGCGATCTCCTCGAGGAGGGCTTCGGCGTGCCGGTCGAGCACCGAGGCGAGCGCCCCGTCGGCGCGAGGGAGTGGCGCGTCGAGCGCACCCTCGGCGAAGTGCAGCTCCGCTTCGCCCCTCCCGAACCGGATCTCCTCGCACCCGAAGACTTCGCGATGGAGCGTGTCGTCCGGAGGAGGGCCGTGGGGCAGAAAGACGCGCTCGATCAGCGAGGAGCGTTCCGCGAGATCGCGGGCCATTCTCGCCCAGGAGGCGAGGACGAACTCCACGTAGGGAGCGGGCATCGACGCCTCCATGCCCGGGCGCACATAGCGCACGCAGCGTCCCTGGACGAGCACCTCGCTCCGGTCGTTCAGGAGGCGGTGGTAGCGCGCATTTCGCTCGAGCGCGGCGCGCAGCGTGGGGCTCGAGCGCGCCGCGAACTCCAGAGCGCCATAGTCGCCAGGGACCAGCATGCGCGCCGCGTGCAGGCCAATGCCCGGCTCGGCGAGCGCCGCCGCCGAAGCCCAGATGGCCGCCGCGGTTTCAAAGGGGATGCGCGCCGCTGGCTGATCGGCGAGCCCGAACGGGGCGAGGACCGACGACGGCTCGCACCCGTGCGCATCAAGGGCCCGGCGGAGGGGACGTAGGAAGTACGTCGCCACCGAGACCCTCTCGTTCGTGAGTCGCTGCTTCGAGGAAATGGGGCTCAATCCGGTGAGCCTACCGCATGTCCTGGCCAGGCCAGGAAGAGCCTCCAGGGAATGAAGCCAAATCCTGACGCCGTGCTCGTGTCCGCCTGGGAAGGATTCACTGGTGTTGAGCGCCAGGCGGCAGTGGCCCACAGGCCCAAGCCCACTGCCTCGCCCCTGAGGGGAGCGCGGCCTGAGCAGGCGTGTACCCAAAGGGGGCTGTGCGGCCTCTCCACGGGCCTGGCGCAGTGCTCGGGCGGCCTCCGTCAGCGGCCCTTCTCGGCCCCTCTGCACCAGCCGGTGGGAGATGGCCGTGTCGTCTTCGTCGCCTTCGAGCAGGAGCACGGCTCCGATCCCTGGGTGAGCGGTGGTTCCCCCCAGGGCGCGCGGCTGTTGCAGGACATCAAACCAGGTCCAGACAGCTCATTCCCATCCCGGTTCACGCGCTCGGATGGCTTCATATTTTTCGTCACTTTCACGCCTTTCGTGGTAGACGGGTTGTTGCTTCATGAAGCCTCGTTAAACCCGAGCGGGCGGAGCTTTGCCTGCTCACCGCCGGTGCGGCGAAGGCTCAACCCGGTGGCCTCTCCCCATCGACGCATTCGCACAGGAAGTTCAACCCATGCCTCACCGCTTTCTCGCACTGCGCCTTGCCGCGGGCGCCTTTGTTGCCACCCTGGGCATGGCGGCCCACGCGGCCTGCGTGGCCAATCCGCCGACCCAGTCCGACTCCACCTTTCCGGCCAGCCTGACGGGCAAGCTCGCGTATCACAGCTACGTCGGCTACGGCGACGGCACCAGCCAGCTCTTCATCTATGACTTCGCGGCCCGCACGCTCACGCAGGTGTCCAACAGCACCTGGGGCATCCAGGATCCGATGAACGCGGTGTTCAGTCCCGACGGCAAATGGTTGGCCTTCATGGGCATCGCGAATGGCGCGTGGAACGTCTTCTTCTGGCGGGTCGGCTCCAGCGAGCTACCCGTCAACCTGACCAACAGCACTGGCGAGACGCGCAACGAGGACCCCAAGTTCAGCGCCGATGGCAAGTCGCTGCTGTTCAAGCAGAACGGCGACATCATGCAAGCCACGCTGTCGTACACCAGTTCGGGCCCGGTGTTTACCTCGGTGGTGAACCTCACCAACACGGCACCGGACGTGGAGAGTTCGATGCCGTTCGCCAGCCCTGACGGCAGCGCCGTCTATTTCGTCACCGGTGCGGGCTCCGGCATGGGGCTGTACAAGCAGACCGTCGCCACCCGCACCAAGGTCGCGTTCGACACGCCGACCGGGCTGGCGGCCTACTACCCGATCGTGCGCGCTGACGGCACCGTGTTCTATGCACGCTGGAAGGACGCTACCCAACTCGACCAGCTCTACACCAAGGTCAACCCGGGCGACACGCCCAACCAGCTCAGCATCAACGACTGTAACAGCAACAACTCCGATCCCTGGCCCGTCAACGGCACCAACTACGTGTTCTTCTCGTCCACCACGACGGGCGGCTACCAGCTCTACCTGGGCGACACCAGCACGGGTCAGCGCTGGAGCCTGTCGCGGTTCGGGGTGAATGCCGACAGCACGCGCGCCAAGCTCGGTTCGAACTACCATCCGGGCACCGCCGTCGCGCCGCCGCAGACGGTGCTGTTGTCGCAGGGCAAGCCGGCCTCGGCCTCGTCGAGCTACAACGCCAGCCTGGGCCCGAACAATGCCTTCGACGGCAACACCACCAGCACGCGCTGGAATTCGATCGAGGGCAGCGCCGCCGGCAGTCAGTGGCTGATGGTGGATCTGGGCTCGGTGCGCACCATCAATGGCGTCGACCTGTACTGGGACGCCGGCGCCAGGGTCTACTACCTGCAGGCCTCGAACGACGGCGTGAACTGGACCACGTTCTACTCCACCACCAACGGCGTCTCGTACGGCCATGTGGTGCTGCCCAACCTGAACGGCAGCGGCCGCTATGTGCGCATGCTCGGCACGCAGCGCGCCACGCAGTGGGGCTACTCGCTCGTCGAGATGCAGGTGTGGGGATACTGAGCGGCCCGGCCCGGAGACGGTGTCAAAGGACTCGAAGCCCCGCTGAGGTGTCGCTGAGGTGTCAAAGGATTCGAAACCGGGACTCGAGTGGGGAATGAGACTCGGCTTGGACGGGGCAAACGACGGCCTTCCAAGTCATTCCGAGGTCTTGAGGGCTGGCCTGCGGAGTGCATTCAGTCTCGCGGAGCAAACGCGGGGGAGGGGATGGGTTGGCCGCTGAGGATGTTCCAGGAGGAAGGCTACTATTTCGTCACGTCCAGGTGTTTCCAGGGGCGAATGCTGCTGCGCCCCAGCCTGGAGGTGAACGAGGTGGTGGGAGGCGTGTTGGCCAAAGCGGTGCAACACAGTGCGGGCGGCGTGCGGCTACACGCATTCACCTTCGCCTCCAATCACTTCCACCTGCTGGTGTGGGCTCGTGGTGCGTCCCTCGCCTCCTTCATGCAGTACCTGCGCGCCAATCTCTCCAAGAAGGTGGGGCGGTTGGTGGACTGGAGTGGAGGCTTCTGGGAGAGGCGGTACTCGGCGGAGCCGGTGCTGGACGACACGGCGCTGGTGGGCCGGCTGCGCTACGTGCTCGCCCATGGAGTGAAGGAAGGATGGGTGGAGAAGTGCGCCCAGTGGCCGGGCCTCACGTGCCTGCCGCAGTTGCTGGGAGCGGCGCGGCGGCTCTTCCATTGGTTCAACTGGACGAAGCGCTGGAGCAAACGGGGAAGCGAGGAGCAGGCAGTGGGGGAGGGGCGCTTCGCCGAGGAATGGGCCGAGCCGGTGGAGTTGGAGCTGGCGCCCCTGCCGTGCTGGAAAGGACTGGGGGAGGAAGAGAGGCCGCGTGCGGTGCGGGCCCTGGTGGAGAAAGTGGAAGTCGAGGCGCGCGCAAGGAACAAGCCCGTCCTCGGGGCGAGAGCGGCGAGGGCCCAGCACCCGCATACCCGGCCTGAGCACCTCAAGCGCAGCCCGCGACCTCTGGGGCATTCCTCCACGCGCCAGGCCTTGCGGGAGTTGCGTGAGCAGTATCGTGGCTTCGTCGCAGCGTTCCGAGAGGCGGCAGCTCGCTGGGGGCGAGGGGATTGCTCAGCGCCCTTTCCTCCGTTCTTCTTCCCGCCGCGGGTGGTGCCAGGTTGCGTCGCTCAAGTTTCGACCTTACCCATTTTTTTGCCGGCCCGATGGCGCTGGCGAGAGCAGTACCTGACATCGTAAGTATGCGCAGGGAGGGAGATTGGGGCGGTTTCCCTCCCGCCCTGTGGCGTTTTCCACACGTGTGGAAAGTCGGTGGCTGATGGCTGGCCCGGTTCCGACACCGGCGGATGCGAACACCAACGGTCTCGTCCGCTAGGGGCTACCCTCCGGTTGTCCTGAAGGCTTGCCACTCCACCGTCCGTCCGCCTCTCAGGAGTATCCCCTTGTCCCAGGCGTCCATGTCGTAGCCCCACGCCACGAGCATCCGCCGATGGGCAGGGGACACCTCAAACTCATTCGGGCCCACCCACCCGAAGAGCGACTGCGGCTGGTGGTGGAGTGCCTTGAAAGTGTAGCGCTCTCGGGTGAGAGACAGCACGTTGGGGCGCTCCCTCGAAAGCCACTCCACGGGCGGGTCTCCCCGGTCCGCCGCCTCCCAGAGGTTGCCGCGCGGGTCCGGATGACCTTCCAATACTCGCTGTAGCGCAGCTCGGTAGTGCAGAGCCTGGTCGCGCTGCTTCCGGTAGTGCCGAAGAAGAGTATCCCAGGTGACGCAGCACAGGCCCGGGATGGGCTTCTGCGCCCACCGCCGCCGCATGGAGGCGTTCAAGTCGAGTTGGGTGTCCCGCCCGATTACGAGCACGTATCGGAAGTCGAGCGAAATTTGCCCCACGCCCCGCATCAAAGGGGACAACCTACGGACCACCTCCGCGCTGGACCGCTGGAGGAATTCGGCCCAGGTCTTCACCTGGGCGACCGCCGCCGTCAGCTCGTGGTGCTCGGTCGGGTACGGTGCGCTCGCCTTGAAAAGCGTCTTGCCGGCGCGCTCGATTTCCACGAAGACCACGCGCACCTCCGAGCTGTTCTTCGTCAGGTACGCGAAGTCAGTGACCAGCGAAGTATCGAGCGGGAACTGACTGATCACCACGTCCTCGAGCAGGCCGTGGTGGAGGAGGTGGGGGAGCACGAGGAACTCGGGGCGGCGCTCCAAGAATGCCTGGAGGTCGGGCTCGGGGGCGTCATTGTCCACGAGATGGAGGAACTCGCGCTCGGCGTCGTCCAGCGGGGGCTGGTTCGATTCGCTCACGGCCGAGACTCCCGGGGCCACGAACTCCCTCCCAGGGCCGATACGTCGCCCGGCGCTGGGAGGTGGTCCGCCATGATGTCGTCCGCCCTCGCCATCGCCTCCAGCGGAGGAGGCCGGTTCATCAACCTCAAGTCGGTCATCGGGACGATGATACTCCACCCCGATGCGCACAGGTCCGACAGGCGGTGTGCACCTCACCCCTGAAAGAAAACGGCGCTCGCCCATGAGTGGCCCTGAAACGACACCGACCAGGCGCCTTGGCGGGGCACCTGGTCGGGAGGGGACCGGCGACGCCACGGTGGACGTCGCCGGTCAGCAGCTCAGGGAGTCTGGGGCGGCTGGGGATTGGCGGGATGCGTCAGCCACCACCAGACCACCTGCGCCTGCAGGTGGAAGGGAATCATCCTGCGGAACACCGGGTTGCGCCGATGCGCGATGAACGCGCAGACGAACTCCCGGGGCGCCCAGTTGCCCGTGTGATTGATGTCGATGGGCCCATGGACGACGGGGACCCCCGCCGCCTTGAAGGTGCGGGTCCAGCGGCGGTGGGGGATAGAGACGTAGCCGCAGTCCTTCATGTTGGCGATGAACACCCGTGCCTGGCACACCCTACTGCCGTAGTGCCAGACCCGCGGGCCCACGAAGCCGCAGCGTAGGCAGGTGATGGTTTTCGCTCTTCCACCTCTGTTTCCATGCTTGTTGCGCGCACGAGTTACCATTCGTTGTCCATCTGCTCCCTCCCGCCGGTAATTAGATACACATCGGCCATCGCCCCGGCGGGCACCGGCTCCGTCGATGTGCGGGAGAAGAGGGGCGCCACTGCGCTCAACCAAGATGCTTGTCCAGAGCCCTTAGTTGAAGACGTCCCTCGCTACCGCAACCTGCTCGGTCACAATACCTGG
The DNA here is from genome assembly GCF_002305875.1 of Cystobacter fuscus. Lineage (NCBI taxonomy): Bacteria > Pseudomonadati > Myxococcota > Myxococcia > Myxococcales > Archangiaceae > Cystobacter > Cystobacter fuscus. Next base: position 2,031,062 of record NZ_CP022098.1, read on the forward strand.
GTAGACCCGGAGCGGCAAGCGTTTACAACGAGCGACGTTGTTTCTGGAGTCTAGACTCAATAGGTAAGGTCCCTTCCCCAGCCGGACCTCGTCTTTTCGGCTTTTTTGAGGCCCTGGCCGGGCCGTCGAACTCGATGGGTAGCGCCCTTTCGCGACGTCGTTCGCCCGGGCCCTCAACCACCCGCGCCTGCAGTAGCGAAGGGGTGCGTCAACCCCAACGGGCTTTGGAGCGTGCTCGAAGGCCTCATTCGTTAGCTTTTTAACGATGGTGGACTAGTCGCAGCGAGCACTCCACTGCGGACAAGCTCCAGCATGGCCGACTGCAAGGCGTGAGCGAAGTGCCGCGTCAGCTCCACGGGGCCCACGCCCCTGCAATCGATTGCAGCCGAGAAGGACTCCGTGCCTCGGGCGAAGGTACCGCGAGATCCCCACACCCCGAATCAACCGGCCGGGCCACGTCGAGCCACACTCCGAATCAACCGGCCGGGCCACGTCGAGCCACACCCCGAATCAACCGGCCGGGCCACGTCGAGCCACACCCCGAATCGGCGAATCGGCCGGGCCACCCGAATCGGCCGGGCCACCCGAATCGGCCGGGCCACCTGAATCGGCCGGGCCACCTGAATCGGCCGGGCCACCCGAATCGGGCCAAAATCGGCCCACGTTAAGCACAAATGTGTTATTACTTCCTTGTCCAGAGCCCTTAGTTGGAGGCGTCTCCGCCCCAAAGAAGGTTTCGGCCGGCGGGGAGAAATCCCCGCCGGCTCCTTCATCCCCCTCCCTCCTTGTCTCACGGGCCATCAAGCTCCGACGAGCATCAACGCCGTTGAGCGCCTGATTCGGAGGAGAAGTTCTCCGTCGTGACGGCTCAGGGCTCTTTCCCCCGAAACGTGCTTTTTTCCGTCATAGCGGAATGAGTCGACCGCCATATGCCCCGGCCGCGTAACGATCGCCCTGGGAGCGGCATCTGCTAAGGTGGACTGGAGAGGTTCTCCGCTCTGGCACTACCATCGTCCGCTCATCTCCTCGTTCTACTTGCCCTGGCCGTCCACGAGGTCGCGGCCGCACAGCAGCCTCAGCCCCCAGTCCGCGAGTACCAGGAGCGGCAAGTCGTCGTCCCCGGGCCCGGTGAGCCCGTGCCAGAGGTGCGGGTGGCGGCCAACACCCTCACCCTCTTCCGCTTCGGTACCCCCATCGACAGGGCCTCGGTGGAGGTGGAGGGGAGGACGACGCGCTTCAAGCTGGTGGACCCGGGGGAGTACATCCTCGCGCTCGAGCCCTCTGTCGAGCCGGCCGCGGGAGAGCGGCTCATCCTGCGGGTTCGCTATAAGGACGGCGGCACCCCGGCGCACGCCACCCTCGCGCTCGTCTCGCACCCCACGCTGGTGGACAAGGAGGTGGAGGTGGTGCGCCGTCCGCGCACCGTCGAGGGGCTGGAAGCACGGCTGTCTCACGTGGAAGCCGAACTCGCCGCCCTGAAAGGCCAGTGTGCGCAGAGCGGGCTCCCCAGCCTCGCGTTCTCGGGGCTGCTGGACTCGAAGGACGTCCGGGCCAAGCCCTTCTGGGGGAGCGCGGCCCCCGGCTACAAGGGGGGCCTGGAGCCAGGCCGCGGCACCGGCTACCGGGCCACCCTCTGGGCCATGGTGACTGTCCGCGTGCGCAACCTTCCCGGGCAGCCGGTATGGGCGCCGGGTGCAGCCCGGCTCACCAGCACGAAAGGCAGCTCGGTGAAGGTGCTCTCGGTGCACATGGAGAAGCCGCAGCTCCAGCCGGGGGAGTCCGCCCTGGTGGCGGTGCTGGTGGAGCCCCCCGCCTCCACCGAGGGGCTGTTCCAGCTGGAACTCGTGGATGCTGGGGGCGGACGCCTCCTTCCCATTACCGCGGTCAAGCTCTAGGAGGGCCGTGCCATGACGAGGGATGTCCTGCACCCGGACCACTTGCAGCCCAACGACATGGTGGGCCCCTGGCGGATCGTGGAGCGGCTGGGGCTTGGTGGCTCCGCTCGCGTCTTCAAGGTGGAGCGCGGCGGGCGCCTGTACGCCATGAAGATGGCGCTGCGCCCTGTCTCCGACGAGGAGGAGCGCAGCGAGCCGGCGGGGGAAGAAGCCGCCATGCGGATAGAGCGTGAGGCAGCAGCTCTGCTGACCTATGCTCCTCACCCCCACCTGGTGCGTGTGCATGCGGTGGACTGCTGGCCCCACCCCGACCGCGGGTACCCCTTCATCGTCACCGACCTGGTGGAGGGCGACGACTGGCACGTGTGGCGGTGGAAGACGAACCCCAATTCCGTGAGGCTGGTGGACGCCTTTTCCGAGGCGGTGCGTACCGTGGGCGCGTTGCACGAGCGCGGCGCGTACCACCGCGACCTGAAGGCAGAAAATCTCCTCATCCGCCGGGCTGACGGGCACGTCTTCGTCGTGGACTTCGGCAACGTGCGTCTGCCGGGCACCTTCGCAGAGACGCTGGGGGTGCCCGTGGGGGTGTTCCACCTCCTGCCGCCCGAACTCCTCGAGTACACGCGCAGCGAGGTGTGGAGGAAGGGTATCCCCTTCGAGGGGGGTGCGGCGGCGGACCTCTACGCCCTGGGCATCATCCTCTACCAGGGCTTGTGCGATCATCACCCCTTCGACCCTTACCTGTCGGACAGGGCGCTGACGGCGGCCATCTCCACCGTGCCCCCAACCCCGCCCCACATCATCAATCCCAGGGCCCCGCGCGTGCTGAGCGACATCGCCATGAAGCTGCTGGAGAAGCAGCCCGAGGCGCGCTACCCCAGCACCGAGTCGCTGCTGCAGGCCCTTTGGGGGGCAGGCAAGGAGCGCGCGTCCCGGGCCTGGAAGGTGCCCCTTCTCCCCTCCACCGAGGAACTCCCGTTGGAGGCGACGCCCGAAGAGAAAGAGGAGTGGCTGTCCCGCCAGCAAGGAGTGCCCCCTGAGCCCGAGGCAGCCAGGGCTCGCCCTCCTGCTGAGCGCTCACAGCCGCAGGAGGAAGCGCAGGAGGAGGTGCCCCCCAGGGAGCGCCGGGCGTGGCGCATGCGGCACCTCGCCGTGGTGAGCATGGCGCTCCTGGCCGTCCTGTTCCTTGCGTCATGGCTGGTGCGGTCCACACTCCCGTCGCCCCACGTGTCGGAGCCCACCGCGTCCGTTGGCTTCGAGAAAGGATCCGTGTCCGTGCCCACTCTCGCCACGCCCCAGGATTCAGCCCCTGCCAACGGCAACCCGCACCTCCGGATCCTCGCCGTGTGGCTGTGCACCGCCACCGGCCTGGGCTGTCCCGCCGCCCAGGTGAGGCCGGAGCCGGATGCCTGCCCGGAGGAGGCTCGGCGCAACAACTTCGAGGTGCTGAAGCTCAACGAGGGCATGGAGCTCCAGGCCCTCGTCGACATCAACCAGCCCGGGGAGCCGACCCAGGAGGGCAGCTACCGGGACGGCCCCATCGTCGGCCGCGTGGTGCAGCGCGACTGGTCTCCCCCGGAGCTGCCCGGCAGCACCCTCCTGTACGGGAAGCTCTGGACGGGCCCTGGTATCCAGAACCGGGATGGGGAAGACGCGGTACTGGGGCGCTACACGGAAGCGCTTCTGCCGGACGGCCGCAAGCTGCCGGTGTGCATCGTCCTGGGCGGGCCGGAAGGGCGCTGGCCCAAGCTGCCCGGCTCGAAGCCTGGGGCCGTTCGACTGCCACGGGAGTTGCCGGTGGCGGCCGTTTGGCGCTGGCCCTGAAAGGGCTCACTCCTCATGCTGGAGTTGAATAAGGCTACGCCCCAGCATCTTCAGCCGTCGTAGCTGGTTTTGTACCTGCAATTGATGGGGGTGAAATAGTTAGGACACCCCCAGAAGTGGCTGTCATCGCGGCGGTTCGTGTAGACCTTGAGCACGCGGCTACAGTTGGGGCAACGACGCGTATTCATGACATTCTGGTCCACGCTGATGCATACGGTGCGCACATTGGCCGCGTTGCTGTTGATGAGCACGCGGGCGCACTCGTCCGTGGTTGAGCCGGAGGTGAAGACGTCGTCCAAGAGGAGGACGTCCTTCTTCCCCCAGGCGTACTTCGATTCGAAGGCCCCCTGGACGAGGGCGGCCCGCTCGTCCCGCCGGGTATGCTTGTAGTCCTCCACCTCCCGGGTGGCGCGCATGCCATCCGGATAGATGGCCACGCCGGGCACATACGTCTTCATGTGCTCGAGCGTCTTCGCGAAGCGGATGCGGTCCTGAGAGGGCTTTGGCGGCACACAGGTCGCAAAGTCCGGCTGAGGGGACAGGCCGAACGCCACGTAGTTAGCCACGGCGGCCCCGAACATGGGGGAGTGCTCATCGTTACCCTTCAGCTTCAGGATGAGGCCGGAGAGGACGTGCGAGCCGTGCCGTGCATCCGCCGTGGGGAAGTACCGTCCCAGGCCGATTGCCGAGGAACTCTTCGAGCGCAGAAAACTCCCACGGTGCATGAGCGGTTGGAGCCCCGCGGCGAGAACCTCTGCCACGTAGCCACACCGCGGCAAGGAGTCGGGGTTCAACAGGGGGTTGGTGTCGTACAGGAGGATGTCCGCAGCGGTCTGCCAAAGCCCATCCACCTCCGGATTCCAGCCAGCGCCAATGGAGCGAATGCCGGCGTTGTAGCTCGCGGCGAAGTCGTCCACCGCGTCACCCACGTAGTAGGCGTTGGACGCATTAGTCCCTAAGCGCCTGAGCGCTTCATTGAGCGGGTCCGGATCTGGCTTGTGCGCGCTCGTGTCCTCGTAGGCCACGAGCGCGTCGCAGTGCACTTGGAACTTCGCCAGGAGCGGCCTCGCGTACCGGCCCGGTGAAGAGGTGACGATAGCCACCGGGTGCCCCATCCCATGCAGGACGCCAGGCATCTGATGGGGCAACGGTGAGCCCGGGGTAAAGAAGGGCTTCACCGACGCCAGATTCGAGAGCGCGTAGTCCCAGTCACCCCGGGCTCGTGCATCCGCCAGGGCGGAGGTGTCCAACAGCGTCTGGTCCAAATCGAAGAGGACGGCTGTCTTCACGTGAAGCCCCCTTATGGGGCTCGATCTGACAAACTTACTCCCCGGTTTGCAACATTGTGGACTTCATGTGATCGGCCGCCCGTTCCAGCTCCGACAGAAAAATGTCGTAATCCTGCTTCCCCATGATGGGAGCAGCCACCGGCCGAGTGGCGAAGCGCCCCTCCAGCAGCTCGGCATACTCAGGCTCCGCGCCGACGAGCTGCGACAACTCACGACCTGTCCTCTGGGTAAGCGCGAGGATGCCCTGGCTCTTCGGCTCTTGACGGTGGACTCCCTCCGGGGGCAGCGGGGCCCAGACGTGCCGACCCTGAGTGAGGGCGAAACGGACGGTGTGCATCGAGCCGCCTACAACATCCGTCTGCATGACGATGATGCCGATGGACATACCGCTCTGTAGGCGATCGCGCTGGACGAGGTTGCGCGAGACTGCAGGCGCACCAAAGGGCTGCTCACTCACCCACGCGCCGCCTCGAGACAGGATGTCCTCGGCGAGGTGGGCGTTCTTCTTCGGGTACACCGCGTCCAGGCCGCTTGCCATCACGGCGACCGTGTGCCCCGCAGCATCCAGCGCCGCTTGGTGTGCGAGTGCGTCCACGCCTAGCGCGAGACCGCTGACGATGCTCCAGCCACGAGCGGCGAGAAGCGCGGTGATGCGCTTCGCCACCTCCACGCCAAAGGTGGAGGGCTCCCGCGTCCCGATACAGGCAATGGAACGATGGTCGGGAGCCAGGGTGCCCTTCACGTAAAGGACAGAAGGCCGGTCCGGGATCGCTTTGAGGTAGAGGGGGTACTCTGGCTCTGCAAACGAGAGGATGCTCACCCCCTGAGCTGACGCCTTCTCCAGGGTAGCGATAGCCCGGGAGTAAGCCGACTCCCATGCGGCCTTATCACGCAGGATTGCACGCGCTTGAGTGGGCACATGGCGCGCGATGACGTTCGGTAGAGCTTCGAGCACGTGCCGAAGCGTGGGGCCCACCTGGGCGAGCCGCTGGGCAGAGACTGAGCCGATGCCGCGAAGCCCCAGCAATGTGAGCTGTCCGGCAGAACTCGTGGTGGGGGTGTCGAAGTTCATCAGCAACGCCGCAGAGCCATCTTGTCGAGTTATCCTATTGGCACTACTTTTTAAGTCAACCTTGTGGCCTCAAGGCTGGGGCTGCTTGGTGGGGCAGCGACGTTCCTGCACCGATGGCGAACGTCATGACTCAATCGGCAACTCGTTCTGTGCCGGGTTCGAGATGCCTACGTAGCGAATTCGTTCGATCAGTTTGTCCCGTTCTGAAGGGACGTCCACATCGAGTACTTCTGCTTCTGCTTCCTTCAGCACCCCGCGAACGGTGGAGGACTCGCCCCGCCGACCATCAAGGACATAGGCAAGGAAGCTGTAGCGACGCGCTACCTGCCGCTTCTCGAAGAGCTGGCGCCAAGCAAGGAACGCGTTACTCACGTGGCGCAGTTCCTCATGGAAGTCCGCACGCGATGCGATGATGGGCTCCATCAAGAGCAGCCCGGTGTCCCCAGCTACGAAGTGCGAGATGTGGCTCGCAGTGTCCTCGTGAATCGACAACAGGGATCCATTGAAGTTACTCTGGACGTAGTGAGCCACCTTGCACGTTTGGAGGAAGCGCATTCCCTGGACATGCCTCTTGAGTGCCGGCGGCGGACGTTCTGCTTGGTCCTCGGGTAGAATGGGGCGGCGGGGTAGTACGTGACGCTCCACCCATTGGACGGGGTCGGTCACCGTCGCAGGCACGAACCGGGCTTCATCCATGTGGACGAATGCGCCGAGCGAACGGGGTAGCTGCTCGAAGCTATCGGTGAAGTCCAAGTCCTCAAGAGCCATGCGGAGGGAGAACCAAGCGGCCTTCCCACCAACACAGTGTGGACCGGGAATGTGCTCCGCGCGCGCGACTTGCACGCGCCCCTCACTCTCGACAAGGGCCGCAATCGGCACACGACTGCCCGCTACCAGGTCGGGCACGAAGTGGACGATGCGAAAGCGCGTTCTCATTGGGCCGTCTCTAGTTTCCGAAGGTATTCTGCAACAAGCCGCTGTGCATGTCGCGTCCGATGCCACAGTGCACCTAGTAGTTCTTCTGAACGACGCTCCCCTACGATGTGGCATGCTTCGTCCACGAAGCTCTTCAGGAGGCTCTTCGTGATGAGTTCCGCAGCTCCCGCTGCGGCGGTTGCTCCGTCCCTGATCAAGGGGAGAGGTAGCTGCTCCGGAACGACTTCGAGTTCGGGTAGCGTCAGTCCGGCAGCCGCCAGCCTCCTGGGTTGTCCCAGCAGGCTCTCCCCGAGATCGATGCTCCAGACCCTCAGTTCCAGATCCGAGGAACTCGTCGTCACCAGGATGTTTCTCTCGTGCCGATCCGGGTTGAAGATGATCGCATCCAGGGCGAGCATGCGACCGAGGTCATCTAGGTTCTGGACGTACTTGTAGCGAGCGGGCATCCAGTGCTGGGCGTAAGGGAGTACCTCGCTCAGCCAGGATAGATCCTCACCCTCTCCGGTCACCGCCCCATCGGGTACTGGGACGTCAAGTTCCACCGACAGCAACCACCCGAGAATCTCCGCGAGCAGGGCTGGACGCTGGGTGTGGAGCACACGTTTGCGCACCCACTGGCGATCATCATCGCTCCAGCTGACGCAGGCTGTACTCGAGTTCAGTGCCTTGATGAGGGCACCGTCCTCAACGGACTCGGTCTTGAGGCGCTTGACGTTCTCGCCAAACAAGCCGAGTTGCCGTTTACCAGCCACCGATACCCCCTTCCGGAGTGCAGCATCACGGTAAGGGAACTGAGGCACAAGCAGTTTCCAGCCCCAGTGCGTGCCCCAGTGCACTATTGGCCGGCCCTGGAGGGCGTCACGGCTTCAGGTGCTGAGGGCCGGCTTGAACCCTGCCTCTGGACCTCGCAAGGGTCAGTCGGATTGAGCACCGAGGCGAAACCCTCGGCGGCAGCTACAACTGGACGATCTCGCAGTCCTTCACGAGGACGTTCATCATCAGCCCCTCGACGCGGCCGCGGATGGTGACGCGGTTCCCTTTGGTGAGGGAGGCCACTGTCTGGGCGTTCTCCTCGTCGAGGAAGCATTGCACCTGACGCGCCTCGTACCGCTTGCCAGTGCCGACGATGACGTAGACGGTGTTGAGCACGTCCCGCTTCACGTCGTCGACGACGCCGCTCGTCTGGATGAGCTTGCCCTTGAAGCTCGCGTCCGCACGCACCTCGTTGTCGGTGTACTCCGCCAGGAGCGTGCGGAGCTCCACCTGCTTCGCGTCCACCGTGCGCCTGGTGGGTGCAGCACCGTCGCCGCTGCGGACCTGGGCCAGCGCCCAGGCGAGAAAGCACGGGGCGACGAGGAGCGCGACGGCGATGCCGAACAGCTTGCCGAAGTTGAGGCGACGGGGTGGCGGCGCTCCGCACTTCGAACAGGCCTTCGCGTTGGTCGCCACCTCATTGCCGCACTGCCTGCACTTCACCAGCGCCATGTGAGCTCTCCCGTGGCGTTGCCGCCATTCACACGATGCTAGCTACACGAAACTAGCTGCGTGGTCGGCTCCTTGTAGGCGCTCCTAGGGTCGCGCCGCAAGATGGCGCAGCCCCGCAGACGCCGGCCCGAGCGGGCCGAGCAGTATGAGAGTCCCACCTACCGCGACCTACAGTCGCGGCTGGCGGCGACCGTGCGGCGCCTGCGGGCAGAGAAGGGGTGGACGCAGGAGGAAGCTGCGCACCGCTGCGGCATGACGACGCGTCACCTCCAAGGAGTGGAGGGTGAGGACGTCAACGCCACCTTCACGACCCTGGCCCGCCTCTGCGAGGGCTTCGAGGTGGATGTGACGCAGCTCTTCGCGCCGCGCACCTGACTGCCGGGCGGCCGCAAGCTGCCGGCACACATCGCCCGGTGCGGGCCGGAAGGTCGCTGGCGCAAGTTGCCCGGCTTCAGCCGGGGGCCGACCGCAATGTGGCGCTGCCCGTGCGGCTGGTTATCCTCCCTCCGTGCGGGCTCTTGAGGGAGAGCCCGAGGAGCGACCAGGCGAGCTGATGACCACCAATACCACCTCTACCACCAACAACGTGCCGTCGACTCCGCCTCCGGAGAAGTGGTTCAAGTACTCCGTGCTGGGGGTGGTTAGCGTTCTGACCTTGGTCGCAGAGTGTGCGTACCTGAAAAAACCCTCGGAGTACTCCGAGTGTAAGACAATGTGCGGCGACAACAGGGTGGCCTTCTTCAGAGGGGGCGTGGCGAATGAGTACGAGGCACCGGTCCCTGCCCAGTGCCAGTGCTACATCAGCCAGGCCGCTCAGGATGGCGGAATCCCTCTCGAGGAGGGAGACCCCTCAGTGGCCCAGAGCGAGGCCCAGGGTGATGCGGGCGTGGAGGGGGTGATGCAGCAGGTGCGGCAGACAGCAGCCCGGGCGTGGGCCAAGGTGAAGCCCCAGGCGGATGCTGGGACACCAGCCTCCGCAGTGGGAGTGGAGACCCCGTAGTGTCGCCACTCCCAGGTTCACCGAATCGCCAAGCCGACTGAGCGCTTTCGCGACTACTTCTTCCCCGGGATGATCTTGTCGCTCAGCTTGTCGACGACCTCCGCCAACTTCGAGGTGATCTTCACCAGGTTGGTGGCGGGGTCCTTAAGACCCAACATCGTCTTTCGGAGCGATGCATCCCACCAGTTGGGCAGCACCATGCGCTCGGCTACGCGCATCACGGAGTAGATGAACAGCATGAACGCCGCAGAGATGCAGGCATGCACGAACAGCTTCGCGAGAGCGAAAATCTCTTGCTCTGGACGAAGAGGCGCCTGCAGCGCGTCGAGGGCCTTGAGCGACCAGACGAAGAAGCCCGTCGCAGCGGCAATGCTCCCAGCTCCAAGCAGGTAACCGATGAGCCGGCGTCGAGTGACGACGGCCAACTGGGCCTGCGTCTCATTCTCCTTATTGGGTGAAGACTTTTCGTAGCCCAGAAGTCCTTCTGCTTGGGCACGCCTTTGATCTGCCGGCAGCAGCGGCTCAGGTAGCGTAGGCGCGCCGGTGGACGTTGGGACCGCAGCGCCCGCCGCTGCTTGCAATCCCGTGGCGGTGGAGGTGGAAGCCGCTGGGAGCGAAGGGGGCGGAGGGGGCGGAGGGGACTGCAACGCAGCTTGCGTTGGTGCCGGCGCAGCGGGCGGCCCGTTGACCACCGGCGACATACCTCCGGTCTGAGGTAGCGGGGGCTGCCCGGCCGATGCTCCGCTGCCAAGCTGAGCCCCTTGATGCCGACGCTTGGACTTCTTCACCATCAATAGCCCGCCATGTTCTCAAGCCGGATTCTCATCGCGGCTTCAGACACCTCGAAGGCGCTGGCCAGTACGCTGACTCTTGGGCCGTACTCATCGACGTAGGCCTCAAGCATCCGAAACGGCATCAGCAAGCTGGCGGCGTAGTTGTTCGCCTCAACTTCCTTTCTGCTGCCTGCGAAGCTGACATCGCGGTAGGTCTCCTCCTCGGCGTTGTGGAGCATGAGGTGACCTATCTCGTGGGCAAGGGTGAACCGCCGCCGAACATAGGACTCGTCATTGGCGACCCAAATGTCCGCGCGGTTGGGGGGCGTTATCTTGACCGCTCCCGACCAACCGGCGTTCTGAACGTAGTTCAGATGCACCCCGAGCCACTCCACAATGTCCTCGATGGGAACCGGCGGTTGATGGATACCAAAGGCCTGAAGAAGCTGGCTTGCGGAGGCCCGTTTCTCCCGCATCACCCTCCACTGCGGCTTCCTCAAGGAAATCGTCTTGGCGGTGAGGTCAGATCGCATGGCTCTAGTGTACTGATCGCACTGACCAAATTTTCAGTGGCCGCAGTCTCCCGTCAGCGGCGATTTTTGAGCGGAAACTTGACACGCCCGCAGGCGACGCTCAAGCCCCTATGGGGTAGGCAAATGGGCGACAAGTGGACTTGTTGATAACAGGCTCCACCCATGATCCCAAATTATGGGACGCGTCCTACTCCTCACATTGTGTTCATCTGGCCCGTTCTCTTGAGTCGTCCCTATAGGTAACCGCGAGCTTTGCTCGATGCTTGGCCGGCCATAAAGGTGGAGTCCGAACGCGGGGTTGAGTGCGCTCAGTAGGCGGAATCTCGGCATTATCGCCAGTTGGACGACTTGGTCTCCGCATCCTCTTCTGACGCTTTTTCGGGGCGATGGTGAATGGACCACGCCGTCGTCCGGTTCACGGAACGCCCATTACCGCGGGGCCGCAGAGCCGCAGAGCCGAGAGCCTGGTGTCCTCAAGTTGGACGCAGGAGGAGGCCGCGCACCGCTGATGACGGCGCGTCACCACCACGGAGTGGAGGGTGAGGACGCCAACGCCACCTTCACGACCCTGGCCCGCCTCTGCGAGGGCTTCGACGTGGATGTGACCCAGCTCTTCCAGCCCCCGAGGTGATTCACGGGCCGCCATCCATGGTGGCCCGGAGAAGGCGCCCAATGCCCTCGAGCAGCCGGTAGAACATGTACTCCGGTACCGGCCCGAACGCCTTGAAGCTGGAGGCCACTCGCTCCACCTGCTTGCGTGGCCCGTGCACCAGCAGCGCGAGGAAGCCGTAGGCGAGGTGGGTGAGCTGCACCATCCGCTTCAGCCCCGTCCACGTGAGGGCGCGCACGTCCTCCAAGTCGAAGCCCTGCTTCGTGAAGCGGTTGGCCTCCTCAATTCCCCACCGCTCCAGATAGATGTCCACCACCCGGCCGGCGTCCGCCTTCGTCTGCACGTCCTCGGTGGTGAGAATGACGAGCGGCTTCATCCCCAGGCCGCGGGCGACGACGAGGGAGTAGCGCGTCTCGCCCTGCTTCTTCTCCGCGGGGCGACCTCCTGGCGTGTACTCGGGCAGGTGCACGTCGCGGACGAAGCCGAGCTGGAGTTCCTTCTGCCTCCAGCCCATGCCCTCGCGGCGACGGAACTTGATGCGGTGGGCGTGGGGCTGGGGCAGTAGCTCCACCAGCTCGCTCACCTTCATCTTCCCCTCGGGGGAGTGGAGGAAGCGGTCATTGCTGAGCTTGAGTCGTACCGCGTAGCGGATGCCGAGCTCGTCGAGGCGCTTGAAGAAGATGTGCCCGTCGAAGCCCGAGTCGAAGACCCAGAAGGCGTCTTTCGGTACATGCGGGCGCACGGTGGTGACTGCGTCGATGGTGGTGGCGTTCTGACTCTTGAAGCCCGGTGCGGCCTGCGAGAAGAGCCGGGACAGAAGCGGCAACCGCCTCCCGCGCACGCCCACGGCCTCCACGGAGACAACCTGGTACCCGTTGACGATCTCGTCTCTGGAGCCGTCATGGACCTTGTAGAGGTGCGGCATTTTTCGGGCGCGCGGCTTGGCGATGTCGGTGAGATCCACCGCGATGACGGGGCGCGGGTAGCGCTCGTCCCGGAGGATGGGCGCGACGAGCTGCAGGTAGTCCTGCTCCACCGCCACGTCGTCGTAGCGCTCGTTGGCCAAGTTGCGCGAGAGGCGCTTCTCCGTGTGGATGAGGCGGCTCGGCTCATTGAGGGCCCGGCCGATTTGAGAGAGGAGGACGCTCCGCTTCTCCACCAGTCCGAAGAGGGCCTCGCGCAGAAAGCGGCGGCACGGCCTGTACAGCCGTCCACCCACTTTCTCCACGTAGGCGTCGAAACGCTCGGGAATGGACTTCTCTCGAGGCACACCTCTCCCGGCGCTGGACACGGGCGCCGGTGGTGCCTACGTTGCTCTCGTCCCGGACGGACAGGAGCGTGGCCCACCAGCCTCGTTCCAGCAGTGAAAGGGGGAGGGCTGTTGGCGCAGCTCTCCTCCCAAGATGAGGGCCGGACCTTGGCGGGTCCGGCCCCTTTTTTTCGCGTCTCCTCTTTCTTTGCCCTCCTCGCCACCAACCTACGCAGTTGGGCGGCGCAAGCAGTCCGCGAAGATGGTGGGCGGCCGTGCGAGTCGTCAACAGTGAGCCCTCCCAGATTCAGGGAGCAGATGTCGCATTCGCGATAGCGCACGGCCAAATGTTGCTAAAGTATACATGCCAGTCTTTAGCTCCACCGTTATTGTCATTGAGGTGTGGTTTGATTGTACACATGCAATAACTCCACCGTTGTTGATATGCAATTGGCTGGCCTCCAGGCGATTAGCTCTACTGGCCGTCCAGGTGGGGCCACCCATTGTCTATGTGGCACCGGCTCGCACCAATACAATAACTCCACCGTTATGAGAGTGATTGGCCTGCACGATGCGAAAAAGCCTCCACCAGGAGAGGCCGGGCCAGCTCCTGGGGGAGGCTCCATCGGTTCCGCTCTACTTCCCCTACCTCATGACCACGGAGTCCGTCCCGCGGCCTGTGCTGCCTGCACGCTGACGAGCCACTACGCCTTCAGCCACAACTCCTCGGCACTTTGCGTCCCAGAGGGAGCGGCCTCTTGTGCAGCGAGAGCCTGTTGAAGGTCTCGCAGCTTCCTGACGTCCTGGATGTACGCAGAAAGTTCTGCGGTTGGGAACTTTGGCCAGCGCAGGAGCGTACGAGTGAAGGCGTAGCCGTATAAATCGAAGATTTTCTTCAGGCGCTGCACGGCCGGCGTTCCGAGCTCATCCACGAAACGTTTCGGGGGCTGTGGGTCCATTTCGGATGACCCGGGGACGCTGCTCGCAAAGACAGCAATGTCGTTATTGTTTCGGTGAGGCCAGAAATCTGGCCACGCCAAGATTCCTTTGGCATCGCGCTCCATGTCAGCCGTAATAATGGCGACATCCTTCTTGAGCCCCACAAGCCGCCCATGTTCATGAAGCACACGTGTACGCGCTGGATCCCCGTTTACAACGACGTCATGAGCCGTGTGCTCGCATGCCCTTCGGAACGCCCTGGTGACGTCAATCGCCAGTATTTCCGAGGCGGAATTGAGCCGCATGCGTATCCGCGTGATCTCAGCCTCCAGATTCGAATTCATGAAGGTCGGCGTAGCACGGCCTGCTGACCAACAGCGGTTTCGGGGACACCCTTTCGGGACCCTCGATGCACCCATGCTGCCGTCTATGCCTTGTGGAACTCCGTCAGGGCGCGCTGCCAGCTACCAGCAGAGCACAGGCAAGGGCCCCGAGACTGGCACGTCAGGTACGTGATAAAACTTGAGGTGGCAGGTCGCGTTACCCGCCACCTTCGGTCCATTTTTGGACCCTCAAACCGTTCCTCCCTGCACAGAGGGTCGGCGAAAAAAATGGGTAAGGTCGATGCTCAAGTTCTTTGACACCCTCTCGGGGGCGTCAAGTCCTGTCCGATCCTGTAGGCTGGAACCCTCCTCGATCTGGAGGGTGCCCCATGGCAACTCGCCTGACCTCTGCGGTCCTGCTCTTGGCCCTGCTCAGTGCGTGCGCCACCCAGCGTGTGGTCCGCCTCGACACGGGGCAGGGGGAACCCCTGGAGTACAAGCCGCCCACCTTGCCTCAGTCCGTGAAGGTGGACGCGGAAGCGTTCGAGGAAGCGTTGACGCATATGGTGCTGAATGCGCCCCTCACTCTCCGCCCACCCCAGCACGGTGGTCTGGTGCTCGCCTCCTACCCAGGCAACGACGAGGCCCCTCGCTGGCAGCGCCTCATGAGTAAGCGCTACGGCGGCCTCTGCGAGCCGGGCCAGCGGACGGAAACCTGCCTCGCCCCGCTCGACGACGTGATGGGCCTGAGTGAGTGGGACAAACTGGGCGTGGCCCTGGGCCTGCCGATTGATCCCCTTAAGGAGAGCATTGCCAGGGCGGTGGAGAAGACGCTGGCCCCTCAGCTCTTCTACACCGTCATTGCGACGGGGCTGGTCACCTGGGCCGTCCTGGCGGTCAACCCCGAGCCCGTGTTCACCAAGGCGGCGGCAATCGTTTCGGCGCTGCTGTTGATCTACCTGGGAGTGGAGACGTTCCTGGAGGTGGTGGACGCGAGCCGGGAATTGAAATGGGCCAGCGACCGGGCCATGACCTGGGAGGAGTTGGAGCACGCCAGCAAGCGCTTCGCCGACCGGGTGGGGCCGGAGGTGGCCCGCGTCTTTGTCCTCGCGGTGACGGTGGTGATGAGCCACGGCATGACCGGGGGCTCGGCATGGCTGGCCTCAAGACTGCCGATGCTGCCCAACGTCGCGGAGGCGGCGGCACTAGGGGCCGAACCACTGCGCCTCACACTTTCGGAGATAGGACAGGTGCGCACGGTGGCGGTTTCCGCCGAGGGCACTATCACCATTCTCCTGGCTCCCACGGCGGTGGCCATGACGGGCAAGGGGCCCGGTGGTGGCTCGAAGCAAGAGCAATACAAGACGCCCAAGTCTGGCGTCAGCGGGAAAGAGGGCGCCAAGGATGTGCCAAGCTGGGCGAAAGGTGAACGGCCCAAGGTTGATGAGAGTGGCAAGGACTTCGCCAAGAGGTTGTTGGACAAGAAGTATGGGGAAGGGAGCTACGACAAGGGTCCTGGGAGTGAATTCAACAAGATACAAAAATGGGGAGACCGCGCATTCGAGAACCCATGAGGGCGTCCCATGACACACGTGTATGTCCTTCAGCATGTGCATGCAGCTCCAAACGGAGAGGAGGATATCAAGCTCATTGGCGTGTACGTGACCGAGGCAGATGCCCAGGCGGCTGTTTCCCGTCTGCGCCAACAGCCAGGCTTCCGGGAGCACCCGGAGGGGTTTCACATTTCTCGGTACGAACTCAACAAGGACCACTGGACCGAGGGGTTCATTGGATGGGATGACGCCCTTGATGAATCATGAATCCATGGGAGTCGAAGCTCTCGTCCGAGCGATAGCATTCAGGTCTTCCGGATGGTTGGAGGTAGGCGATGGGTTGGGGCCGTCACGCTGCCCCACAAGCCCAATTGAGTCCAAATCTGGTCCGACAAGAACCGATTGGGTCCCCTGATGCGGTGACCGGTTATACTCGGGTTGTCGTGGCGTCCGGCATGCGCGCATGTGCCGGACGCAGCACGGACGTGGCCACGCCGCTCAGGCCCACCAGGTTGGGGAACACCGGGGAAGGTGTCAAACTCGACTTCCGCCATTTCGAGGAGGGCGAGCGAGGGAGCGCGGGAGGCGTAGGGAAGGGACGGCCACCGGACTGGGTTGGCGTAGGGGCAGGCCGCGGGGGAGCGGTCCCCGCGGCCCGCCCGTCCTGCTCAGGACGCCGAGCGCGGCTGCACGGTGAGGCTGTCGATGTTGACGTGGCCGCTGTCCTCGGGCCCGTACGCGTACGACACCGTGGTCACTCCCGCGGGCAGCGCCACCCGCACCGTCTGCAGGCCCCAGGTGTCCCAGCCGCCGGTGGACGGCAGCGTGACCTGCTGTGCCGGCGCCGCGCCCACGGTGAGGGTCAGTGCCTTGTCCGACCCCGTCCCGTTGGCGTAGCGCAGAGAGAGCTCGTACGTGCCCGCCTGGGCGGCCTCGACCTGGAACCCGACGGCGGCGCCCTTCCGGTCGAAGCACGCGGCGAAGGAGCTGCCGGTGTAGCCCCCGTGGTCGGTGGCCGTGCACGCCCCGCCGCCGAGCACGGCGTCCTCGGCCTCCAGGGTCCGGTCCAGCAGCGGCTCGACCAGCGCGAGCAGGACCGAGCGGGCGTGCGTGCTGACATTGCTCGGCTTCGCCGCCGCCAGCACGCCGCGCACGGACCAGAGCGCCGCGCGGACCTGCGCGGAGTCCCCTGCCTGCTGGGCTGCCGTGGCCGAGGCCAGCTGCGCCTGCAGGTCGCGGGCCGTGGCCGAGGCCACCTCCCCGCCGCGGGTCAGGGCGGCGAGCTCGTGCACGACCGCGTCCAGCCCGGCCGGCGAGTGCAGCCACTGGAAGAGCAGGTCCTCCAACTGCGCCTGGGCGGTCCCGTCGAGCTCGCTCTCCGGCGCGGTGTCGACCGCGGTCCGCACGGCCCGCAGGCGCTGCAGCGTCGTCGCGGCATCGCCTGCTGCGTCGGCGGTCCTCGCCGCAGCGAGCAGCTCGTGCAGGCTCCGGGCGGTGCCCGCAGCCACATGCCCGGAGGCGGCCAGCCGGTCGACGGCGGCGTCGATGCGTGCCAGCGCCACCCGGGGCTGCACGGGTGCCGAGGCGACCGAGGCAGCCCCGTCGCCGAGGCGGTTGTGGGCGGTGACGACGAACGTGTAGGCGACGCCGTTCACCAGCCCGGGCACCACCGCCGACGTCGACGCGTCCCTCGTGGTCACCGACGCCGCCGCCGAGCCACCGACGTACGCGGTGACGGTGGAGTGGTCGACCGGCTCGGCGCCGTCCCACCGCGGTGCGGTCCACGAGACCGTCGCCTGCCCGTCACCGGGGACGCCGGTCACACCGGTCGGTGCGTCGGGCACTGAGGTGTCGTTGACCTCGAGGCTCGCGACCTCGGGCGTGACGCCGGACGCCGCCGTGTAGCGGACGTAGCGCGCGGTCGTGGGTGCCGTGACGACGCTGCTGGTGGCGTCGTCGGCGGTGCCCACCGTGCCCAGGGGCGTCCACGTGCTGCCGTCGGCGGAGACAGCGAGGTCGTACGCGGTGGTTCGCCCCGTGGCCGAGACCACGCGCACCCGGCGGACCGTCCTCGCGCTGCCGAGGTCGACGGTCAGCGACGCCCCGGCGGTCATCGGTCGCCACTGCGTGGTCACGCTGCCGTCGACCGCTGCCACCGCGGGGAAGCTGGCGTCGGCGGAGCTCGCGGACACCACGGCGCAGCGGGCGGTGTCGAAGGTGGGCTCGAGGTCCGGCCGGCGGGTCGGGACCGTCAGCGAGCCGCCCGTCTGGACGGTGCGCGCCGCGGCACCGGCGATGGCGACGGGCAGCGGAGCCCCCGATACCAGCGTGACGGTGGTCGTCCTCGGCCCGACGCTCACGTCGAACCGGCGTCCCTGCCAGGCGAGCCCGGTCAGCTCGAGCCCCGGCAGCTGCGGCGGCAGCATCGGGTCCAGCCGCAGGGCGTCGGCATCCCAGCGCAGGCCGGGGAACCCGTACAGCAACTCCTGCAGGAACCCGCCCGCGCCCGTGGTGAAGGTGAAGGCGCCCCCGCCGCGGGTCTCGCTGAACTGGTCGAACGGTGCCCGCATGAACGGGTCCACGCTGCGCTCGAGGAACGTGTACGAGGCGCAGCCCGGCGTCCCCAGCTCGGCGGTGTCGATCGCGTGGATCGCGTCCGTCATCGACGGACCGCCGAGGTCGCTGCGCCCCACGTAGTAGTCGAGGTTGGCCTGCGCGACCGACTTCGGCATCGGGTAGCCCCAGGGGTACTGCAGCATGACCACGTCGGCCTGCTTGATGGTCTGCCCGCGGTAGCCGTCGTACTCCGGGTGGATGCCGAGCGCGGAGTCGAAGGGCACGACGATGCCGTCGGCGACGGTGGACCAGCGCGCGTCGGGCGTCCGGCCCAGGGTCTTCGCGGCGGCGGTCGCGATGCGCAGCGTGGAGGCGGCCGCGACGTTGGTGTAGACGTTGTCGTTGACGCGCACCGCGTACTCGTCCGGCGCGATCACGTCGTCGATGTGGTAGCTGCCGTCGTCGGCGCGGGTGGCGCGGCTGGCCCAGAAGTCCGCGGCGGCCTCGAGGACCGGCCAGGCCTTGTCGGCGAGCCACTGCTCGTCGCCGGTCGCCTGGTAGTACTGCCACTGGGCCAGGGCGACGTCGGCCGTCACGTGGATCTCGTACTTGCCGGTGTCGGCCCACGTCGGCGTCTGCTCGTCACCGGTCGAGGCGCTCTCCCACGGGAAGCGCGCGCCCTGCCAGCCGCCTGCCGCCGCGTACGCCTCGGCCCCCGGCAGCAGCCGCTGCCGGTACGCGGTGGCACCCTCCGCGAGGTCCGGGTGCTGGGCGAGCAGCGCGGGGTACATCCAGGTCTCCATGTCCCAGAACACGTGGCCGGAGTAGCCGTCGGAGGACAGGCCTCCCGGCGAGGTGCTCCAGTCGACGCCGGACCGGACGCTCTCGAGCAGGTAGAACATGCTGGCGCGGGCCTGCAGCGTCAGGGCGTCGTCGCCGGGGACGCGGATGTCGGAGGCCCAGAGGTCGGCCCACGCCGCCTCGTGGCCGCGCAGCAGCGAGTCCCAGCCGGCGGTGGCGGCGTCGCCGGACGCCTGGGCCGCGGCCGCCACGGGCGCCAGCCCGTCGACGCGGTCGGTGTCGACGCTGGTCGCGATCCCCACGTACTTCGTGACGGTGTACGTGCTCCCGTCGCGCACCTCGAAGCGGGCCCGCTGCGCGGCGCTCGAGCTCGCGAGCCCGTCGACGAGCGCGGTCGGGGTGACCGCATCCCCGACGCTGAGGGTGGACACGAGGCCTGCCACCGCTCCGGTGCCCTCGGCCGTCACGGTCTCCCGCAGCTGGCCGCGGGCGGGGTCGAGCCCCGTCCCGGAGACCGCCGCCGCGTGGACCGCCCGCCCGTCGAAGGCGTCGGTGACGCTCGCGGTCCCGCTCCAGTGCGGCCGCACGGTGAGGCGCACGGCTCCCACGTGCGCCCGCGCCCGGTCGGCGACGACGTCGTAGCGCAGATCGGTGGCGCGGCCGGCGGGGGAGGTCCAGGTCAGCGAGGTCGTGAGGACGCCGCGCCGCAGGTCCAGGGTCTGCCGGTAGTCGCTGATCGTGCCGCTGCCAGGGGCAGGAGCAGGTGTGCCGTCGGTGGTGAGGGCGAGGGAGTCGACGTTGACCATGCACCCGTCGCCGGCCTCGCAGGACAGCGCGACGGTGTCGGTCCCCGCGCTCAGCGGGACCTGCACGGTCGCGGTGGACCAGCTGTCCCAGCCGTCGGTCGGCGGCAGCGCCACCGTGCCCTGCTTCGTGCCGCCCACCCACACGCTGAGGCTGCGCGTACGCACCCCGTCCCCGCCGTCGCTGTTGGCGTAGCGCACCCACAGGGTCGAGGTTCCGGTCGTCGGCACGTCGGTGACCTGCAGCGTCATGCGCGCGCCGACGACCGGGTGGCCCTGGTCGCCGTAGCCGGCGACGAACGCGCCGCCCGAGGCGCCGGAGTGGTCGGTCGCGCGGGTCGCGCCGCTCGCGAGCTCCCCGCTCTCGGCCTCGCAGACCAGGCCGTAGCGGCACAGGGCCGCGTCCGGGCCGCCGCCGTAGCTGCCGCTGCCGTCGGAGAAGCCGAGCGAGGTCCACATGGGCAGGCTGGCCCGGATCTCGACGTCGCCCCGCGGGTGGGCGTAGAACCCGGCCACCTGCGCCTGGGTGGGGACCGGCGCGCTGGACCAGCCGGCACCCTCGGCCGGTACGCGCGCCGCGAGGTAGCCGTTGCCGACGAACGTGGGGGAGTAGTCGCGGGTCGGGTCCGTGGTGCTCAGGGTCCACGCCGAGCCGGTCGGGCCGGTCGGGTCCGCGGCGTCAGCCGCGTCCGCGGGCCGGCATGCGGCGAGGGGGGCGACGAGGGCCGCGACGCCCACGGCGACGAGGAGCCTGCGGGCGCCGGCTCGGGAGCGTCGCGGTGCCGTGGGGCGTGGCGGTTCGAAGCGCATCGGTCGGCCTCCTGAGCCGTCGTGGGTCAAGGTCGCGGGAGTCGTGGGGGGGGCGGGCCTACACCGCCGCCCTTGCGGACGCGGGTGCAGGGGCTGTGCAGGCCCCGACCAGAGCACCCCGGCCTGCGGTTGGCAACGTTGTCAGGCAGCGGAGGAGCCTGTCGGGCAGGGGGCCCGCGCCGGCCGGTCGCCTCGGTTCCAGCCCTCCCCCTCAACAGGTCCCCCCTCCCGCTTATACGCAGCTCAGGTCTCCAGCGTGGCCCCGAGCTCGCGCGCCCGCGCCTCGACGGCGGTCCGGACGTCCGTGCGCAGTTGATGGGCGACGACGAGGCTCGCGGGCTTCAGCTTCACAATCTCATCCAGGCCGCGCAGTACATCGGCCTGCACGAGCGCCTCGTGGGGTTCGTTCATCGCGGTGGTGAAGACGCGGACGGAGAGTTGTCCCGAGGCGTCCCGGACGAACTGGTAGCCGCTGCTCCAGTCCTTGGTGCTGTAGCGGACCATGCGGAAGGTGAGGTCGGGGACGTTCAGCCTCGGCACGAGTGCAAGCCATTGCAGCGCGGCCTCGGCGATGGACGGGTCATGACCTGGAAGGTCCAGCCGCACCTGGAGCCGTTCCAGGCGCGCGACGAGAGGCGACAGGAGGAAGTCGCGCGCCTGTCGCGGGAAGAGCTGGACGTCGAGCTCGCGGAGCCGCGGGAAGGCCTCCTGCGTTTGGGCGAGCGCGAGCCAGTCCTCGGAGTGACTGTCATCGACGAGCGCCTCCAGCTTCGGCATCCGGGCCAGCCTCTTGATGCCGACGCTGCTGTGCGCGAGGGAGCGCAGTGAGCGCATCACCTCGTGCGGGGTGATGCTGGAGTCGCCCTTGCCCTCGAGGTGCTCGACGGTGGCCCACAGCGGGTGGCCGGCGGTCTTCTCGATGGCGCTCGCGAGCGCACCTGAGTTGCCCTGCTTCAGCGCCGCGCGGGAGAGGAAGCCGCGCGAGAAGGCGCAGTCGGGCTTCAGCACCTCGTCGAGCGGGCCGAGCAGTTCCTTGCGCGCCGACTTGATGAGCTGCCGCTCGCGCTTCGCCTCCGCGGGGGTGAGCGTGCGGCGGGTCGCTTCGAGCTGGAGGGCGATGAGCTCCCCGCGAGGATGTCCGGCCTCCTGCAGGACGTCCGCGAGCACGGCGCGCGCCTCGTCGTCCTCCGGCTTCGCGAGCACCTGTGCGAGCAGCGCCTCGGCATCTGCCGAGCGGCGGGGCTTCGCGGCCTCGGTCTCCGAGCGGAGCGCGGCGTCGATTCCCGGCAGGGCCTCGCGGAGGTCGGCAGAGAGCTCCGCGTCCGTCACGGCGCTCAGTTGGAACTGGAGGCTGTCGAGGTGACGGCCGAGGAACTCTTCATGAAGAATCGAGCGGTCGAAGCCCGTGCGAGCCTTGGCGAGCGTCTCCGCGGCCCGTGCATCCCGGACGCGGCGCGCCAGTGGCAGCAGCCGTGTCCAGAAGGGACGTGCGCCGGTGCTCGTGAAGGGCGGGTCCGCGTACCGGTCCGCCACCCAGCGGTCGATACGCGGGTCCTCCGGCCAGGCCTCCATCGCTTCGAGCCGCGCGCGTGCCTTGACGGAGCCCTTGTCGAGGAGGGTGTCGAGCAGCGCCGACAGCACCGTGGGGTCCGGCTTCGTCGCGACGGTGTCCCAGGTCCCGGCGCCGAGCTTCGCGCCCACGGCGGCGATGCGGTCCGCCAGCTCGCGGTGCGGCGCGGCCCGCCAGGCGTCGAGGAGCTGCGCGAGCACGGTGCGCCAGTCACCGTTGGCCGCGGCCTGCGTGAGGGACTGCTTCAGCATGGGTTCCTTCCCGATGAACGGACTTCAGTCGTCATCATGACGCCCATGCCCCGTCCACCGCTGAGGTGTCCACCGCCCGCTGAGGTGTCAAAGGATTCGAAACCGGGACTCGAGTGGGGAATGAGACTCGGCTTGGACGGGGCAAACGACGGCCTTCCAAGTCATTCCGAGGTCTTGAGGGCTGGCCTGCGGAGTGCATTCAGTCTCGCGGAGCAAACGCGGGGGAGGGGATGGGTTGGCCGCTGAGGATGTTCCAGGAGGAAGGCTACTATTTCGTCACGTCCAGGTGTTTCCAGGGGCGAATGCTGCTGCGCCCCAGCCTGGAGGTGAACGAGGTGGTGGGAGGCGTGTTGGCCAAAGCGGTGCAACATAGTGCGGGCGGCGTGCGGCTACACGCATTCACCTTCGCCTCCAATCACTTCCACCTGCTGGTGTGGGCTCGTGGTGCGTCCCTCGCCTCCTTCATGCAGTACCTGCGCGCCAATCTCTCCAAGAAGGTGGGGCGGTTGGTGGACTGGAGTGGAGGCTTCTGGGAGAGGCGGTACTCGGCGGAGCCGGTGCTGGACGACACGGCGCTGGTGGGCCGGTTGCGCTACGTGCTCGCCCATGGAGTGAAGGAAGGATTGGTGGAGAAGTGCGCCCAGTGGCCGGGCCTCACGTGCCTGCCGCAGTTGCTGGGAGCGGCGCGGCGGCTCTTCCATTGGTTCAACTGGACGAACGGAACATCTCACCGCCTCCTGGCCACTCGGGCCGTCTGCACTGAACTGTCACTTCCTGTGGTCCCACTTTTCGCGTGTTGAACCACCGGAACTTCCACGTCTCCCGGCGCCGCCACAACGGGCGGGTGCGCCGCCCAATACTGGCGCTGCATGTCCTCTGGCACCACGCGGGCCCGGAAGTTGTCCATGTACCCTTGCGTGTGGCGGATGTTGGTGTGCCCCAGGTACACCGCCACGTCCTCTACCCGCGTGCCCACGCCCGTGAAGTCCTTGACGCGCGTGTGGCGGAAGACGTGCCACGCATCTCCACCATGGTCTCCGCGCTCGCGCTCGCGCAGCACGCCCGGCACGGCCGCCCGGAGCCGCTCCAACAACTCTGTCAACTGCGCCTCCGAGTAGGGGAAGACGAAGCGCCGCGACGCTTGCCCGCGGGCGTCCTTGAGGCCGCGCAGGCGTTGGGTGAGCACGCGCTTGAGCAGCTCCGCGAGTGGCCGTGGCACCATCAGCGTGCGCCGTGACTTCGCCGTCTTGAGCGGACCCGGCTTGATGTAGTCCGGCTGGCGCTGTTGCTCGACGGCGAGCGTCGCCTTGTCCAAGTCCGCCAGGGACAGGTGTCTGGGCTCCAAGCCGAGCACCTCTCCGCGCCGCAGGCCAAGGTAGCGAAGCACACACAGCCACGCCCGCTCCCGGTCGTCCCGGCAGGCCGCGAGGAAGCGCGGAAAGGTGGTGTCCGCGTCCTCCAACGAGCGCGGCGCCTGATTCTCCTCCGGGAAGGCCCGCACTCGTGCGAAGGGTTGTGGACACCAGCGGTGGTCCGCGTAGCGCCGGTACACGTGTTTGAGCACCTTCAGCGCCTTGTTGGCCGAGCTGGCCATGAGTTCGCCGCGCTCCATGCGGCCGTGCAGCCAGTCCACAAGGTGCCGTCCGTCCGGGTGCGTGGGCAGCGCGGCAACAGCCTGACGCAACACCGAGCGCTGGCTGTCGCCCGTGCGCTTCGCCAGGTGCGGCAGCACCGTGCGCTCGTACCATCCCGTCACCTGTCCGAGCGTGGGATTGTTGTCGAGAGGTAGCTCTTCCTGCCCAGCGGCTCGTTTTCGACCCGCCGGTGACTTCGACTTCGGGTTCCTCTTGGCGCCCATGGGGCCCCCAAAAGCGGAGGGCCCGCTTGAACGCGGTTGCAGCCGCGCTCAAGGGGCCCTCCTGGACACCGGACGGACTGGCATCCGTCCTGCCATGCCCGACAGCCTTCTAGCACGTCCCCGGTGCTGCAACACCCGGAACATGCACGCACCGTCAGCCTGCCAGGGCCTCAAGCGCGCAGTCTCTTCTTTGGACAGCAGGTTGCGCCCGCCCCGTGCCGGTGTCAAGGCATCAGGGCTGGATGGACTGGCTGGGCTTCGGCGCCGCCAGCGTGGGCAGGTAGCACTGCCCCTCATGCTCGTACGCCTTCGCCGGACACGGCGCCACGGACTTGAGCCGCGTCCAGCACCCGCCCCGCACCTCGTCCTCAAGCTCGGGGTCACACGGCGGGCGCTTCTGCCGCTCAAAGGGCTTGGCGGGCATGGGTCCAGCCGGGAAGACGCCCTGCGTGGGCGCCCACGCGGACGGCGCCTCATCCGACGTCCGCGCCGCCTCCACCGGCGGCAGCTCCGGCCGCTCGAGCACCCGCAGCGGCAACAGGACGAGCGCCACCACGGCCACCACCGCAAGCGCGGCTGGGAGCACCAGCCGCGGCGGGGGCCGGAGACGCCAGCCGGGTGTCATCAGGTGCTCGCGCGCGTCGCGCCGCCGCGCCAGGTCCCCCACCACCAGCGCCAGCCGCAGCAGCAGCGTGGAGAGGTCCGCGAGAGAGGCACCACGCGGCGCCCGGTCCACCCGGAGGGAGGCGCGGCGTGGCTGGTCGCCACCCAGCACCGTCAACTTCCAGCCGCGCACCGGTCGCCAGTCACCGACGCGGCCGGGGCCCACCATCACGGCCGGCGCTCCCGTCTCTTCATCGCGGGCCGCGTACACCCGGCCCACGTCGCGCCCAGCACCACGAAACCGTCTCAAGACGGTCAACTTCCCAACCCGGTTGCGGCGGTTCATCACTTCCTCCCGCCGCCACCGTACCACGCACCACCGTCAGGCCGGAGCCGGCGGGGCCGTGGGCGCCTCGAGCGCGCCATGGTCCGCCATCCACTTCTCCGCGTCGATGCGACCGTGCAGGTCCTGGACGGCCTGCGCGACGTGGTGAAAGCGGTGGTCCACCTGCCGCTCCAACTCGCGCTCACGCTCCCGGCGGCGCGCCAGCACATCCGCCGCCACCCAACCCGCCACGAAGGCGAGCCCCAGCATGTACAGCCCCACCGCCATGTCCCGATTCATCAGTGCAGCTCCCCGCGCGCCTGGCGCTCGTACTCCTCCGCCGCCACCACGGCGCGGTAGGCCACCGTGTGCGGCTTGGCGAACGTCTTCACCAGCAGGGCCGCGCCGCGCCACACCCCGCGCCAGAACCACGACTCCTGGAAGTCCGGCACGCCGTTGTTGTTGAAGTCGAGCGGCACGCCGCTGGCCGTCTTCTCATTCCTGTCCACACGCTCCCCCTGTCTGAATCCGGCATCCGTCAGGACGACGACGCCATACACGAGCACGGCGGCCATGAAGCCGCCGAGCCACCACAACACCTCGCGCGCAAACCCTTGCATGACGTCAACGCTCCACCGGCGTCGCCTTCGGCCAGCGCTTGATGGCCGCTGGTGACTTGTTGGTACCGATAATCGGCAGCCAGGAGATATTTCCCGCCTCCCACTGCCCCCAGTAGTAGCGACTGAGCCACACACCCGCCCCGACGCCCACCGCGAGCACCGCCGTCCCCAACAGCGCGCCCGCCACCACGCCCACCGCCCTGCCTGCACTCATGCCGTCACCCCCAGCACGGCGCGCGCCTTCGCATGGTAGGCGTCGCGCTCGGCCTTGCCGTTGAGTCCGCCGTTCACCCGGCGGGTGATGTCATCGAAGCGGCCCGCGTCCGCCAGCTCGTTGAGTCCGCGCGAGCGCCAGTACCACGCGGCCGTGCGGAAGCCGACGGCGGGCGTGGCCACCCGCGCGGGACTGCCCTCCAAGTCCAACCCCAGCGCCGTACCGGCGGCGCGGTAGTTGGCGCGACCGGTGAGCTGAATGGGCCCGCGACCCTTGTAGCGCACGCCGTCCCCCGGCTGCGTGTTGCCCAAGTCCGCCCGCCCCTCGTAGGCCGCGCCGCTGGCCAGTTCCTCGAAGTACCGCAGCTCACCGGACTCGTGAGCGAGCTGGGCGAGGAAGGCCGCCGCGCGCGCGGGCGTGCTCACCCCCGCCTCACGCATGGCCGCGAGCAGCCACGGAAGCAACTCCGCCGCGCGGGCCTCGGTGAGGCGTGGCATCACCGCGCGCAGTTGCGCCAACGTCACCACGTCCTTCCCCTTCCACATGAGCACCCCCACGCCGAGCACCGCCGCCGCCACCAGGGCGAGCCACGCCCCGCGGCTCACCGCGCGCCTCGCGCGAGCAACCTGGACACGCGGGCCGCGTAGCGCTCCAACCGCGACACACGCCGCGCCAGCGCGTCCAGCGCAGGCGCGAGCGCCGCCGCCGCGTGACGCTGGCCAAGGTAACTGCCGAAGAAGGCCGCAAGGGCCGTCACCGCCTGATGCAGCTCCATGTCTCACCTCACCGCCGCACGAGCGCGGCCACCGCCACCACCACCACGAGCGCGCCGACACCCGCCGCCGCCCACTTCATCCACGCCGGCCACAGTGCCGGCGTCGTCACCGTCTCCGCCGTCTTCGCGGCGGCATGCTTCACCGCCGCGAAAAGACTCCGGTCGTACGCCTCGCCGACAATGCGCTCCACCGCGTCCGCCAAGTCCACCCGGCCGAAGTCCAGGAAGCGCTGGACGGCGTACTCGCTGCCGTCCTCGCGCCGCCCGAGCACCGCCCAGGTGCGATAGGTGCTCGCCCACTTCTCCAGGAGCACGCCCATGTTGAGGTAGGCCGCGCGAATGGACCGCTCCTCCTCCGACGCGAAGAAGCCGCCCGCGTTGGCCTCCACCCGCACCTTGCCGCGCGCGTACTGCGCTCTCACCTCGCGAATGGCCGCGTCCATGGCGGCCACCTCCTGCGCGCTCGCGGCGGCCATGGCCTACTCCATGCCCACGAGCCGCACGTACATGGGAGTCCCCCGCGTGGGATTGGCTGCCGCGTAGCCCGCCAGGTCCACGAAGGTGAGCGTCACGTGCAACCACGCCGGCCGCATCTTCAGCGCGACCCAGCCATCCACCGCCAGGTCAGACGGGCGAGACGTCGCGACATCATTTCCGAGCACAATCACCTTCCGCTCTCCACCCGCCAGTTCCAGCATCGGCCCGCCAATCGGGTCTGCGAGCGCATCAGGCCCCGTCAGCAGATTGAGCCCCACCTGGAGGGCGGGACGACTGGACGGATAGGCGGGGTCCTTGGTGAAGCTGGCGCACGCGTACAAATGCAGCTCACGGAAGCGCGACACATCGAACGGCGCCGGCCACGCACCATCCGACACCGCCGCATCCACCACGCTGCCGTTGGCGCTGGGAAGGAAGTAGCCATTGTTCTTCACCATGCCGTCGAAGTTGACCTTGTTGGCCAACAGAAACGAGCGCTCACGCCGCCGCGTGGCACCGCCCACCGCATCCGCCGAGCCCTCGAAGACAGTCACCCGCCACCTGTCCCCCACTCGCCCTCCCACCAGCTCCGCCACCTCGAAAGGCTCGGAGAAGTAGCGCGCGCCGTCGTCCTCCAACACGTGCACCAGCGAGTCGTTGCGGTTGAACCTCACGGTCGCAGACATGTCCACCGGATTCCCCGTGAGTGCATTGGTGAGCGGCTCCAACCGCAACCCAATGCCCCCCGCGCCCACCGTCTGCACCACGCTGCTGATGGTAACAACCGTCTGTCTTTGCATGTACTCACCCCTCAGAAGAGCTTGAAGTTCTTGAACAGGTTGGTGATGCCACCAACCACTCCGCCCACCGTGTTGACGATGTTTCCCACGGTGCTCACGACATCGTTGACTGTCTTCGCGATGCCACTGGCCGGAGCGGGCGCGGGCGCCGGAACAGGCGCGGGTGCCGGTGCCGGAACAGGTGCGGGCGCCGGGA
Source organism: Cystobacter fuscus (assembly GCF_002305875.1). Taxonomy (NCBI): domain Bacteria; kingdom Pseudomonadati; phylum Myxococcota; class Myxococcia; order Myxococcales; family Archangiaceae; genus Cystobacter; species Cystobacter fuscus. The sequence goes on from NZ_CP022098.1 coordinate 2,059,202, forward strand.
CAGGCGCGGGCGCGGGCGCCGACCCCTGCGACACCACAACCCCAGACGTCTTCGTCCGGGTCAACCACACCGCCGCCACCGCCGCCCCCGCGATGATGACCGCGCCACCAATCACTGCCGCCGTCATGCCATTCATTGCCGCGCCCTCACTTCCCGAACAGTCCCTTGAAGAGGGACGTGACACCGTTCTTCACCACGTTGGCCGCCGCGCTCACCGCCGAAGCCACGGCCGCCACGGGCGCGTGCACGGCATTCCTCGGGTCGGTGATGTCCAGCTTCGCCACCACGTCCCGCACCGCGCGCTCGGCATCCGCCCCCGCCACCGCGCGAATACCCAGACTCACCACCTCGCCCGTCACCTTCAGGCTGGTGAGAATGCCCGTCGGGTCCGCCACCGCGACTCCCACCGTCTGGGCCACGCGGCGGCTGATTTCAGCCGGAACACCCAGCGCCGAACCCACCGCCTCCACTCCCTCCCTCGCCACGAAGCCGAGGCCCGCGCCCGCGCCGAACACCGCCGTGGTGTTGCCCGCACCCGCGCCAGCAATGGCCGTCACCACCTGGCGCATGGCGTCCGTCGCCTGCAACCCCATGGTGACGGTGGCCGCGCTGCTGCCGAGCAACGTCGTCAACCCCTTCTCGGCGGCCTTGTTCACCACGTCCCCGAGAATGCCGGTGCCGCCCGACGCGGCCGGCACCGGCACGGGCGCCGGCGCGCCGCTCGGTGGCTTCTCCACCGTCGGCACCGGCGTAGGCGCCGCCACCTTCGGCGTGGGCGCCACCGCTGGCGCGGCGGCCGTGCCCCCCTCGCGCGTCGCCACCCACGCCCCCGCCGCCGCCACGGCCGCCGCGCCACCCACCGCCACCACCGCGCCCACCGCCATCTCCGCCCCCTCTCAGAATGCTTCCACCACCGACCCCAGCCGCTGCCTCGGGACAATGCCGGTGTTCTTCGACACCGCCACCAGCTTGGGGGCGACGATGCCGGGACTCGCCCCCGGCGGCATCACCGGCAGCGACGGCACCTCGGACACATTCACCACCTCCGCGCGCGGCGCGAAGATGGGCGTGGGCTCCGGCGCGAAGGACTTCACCACCGCCGCCTTCACCACCACGGGCGCCGGCACGCCGCTCGCCGGCTTCTCCACCGCCGGCACCAGCGACACGGCGGGGGCCGCCACCTTGCGCCGCCGCCACACCGCCACGGCCCCCGCCGTCACCGCCGCCGCCACCACGGCCGCCACCACCACATGCGCCGTCTTCATGCGGCCCCCGTCACGCCGTCAGGAGCGCGCGCACGCTGGTGAGCACCGGGGAGCCCTGCCGCGAGAGGCCGTGCGTGTCCTGCACGCACCCCGGCACGGCGAGCGCCGCCTGGCGCACCACGTCCTCGGCCAGCGCCGGCTCCTGGTTGGCCATGGCCTGCGCGTACATGGCGCGGCCGTTGGCGATGAGACTGCCCGGCAGGTACACGTCCGTCGCCCCGCCTCCCTGGCTCACCAGCCCCGGGAAGCGCTGGAACTCCTTGTCGTCGGTGTCCAGCAACACCATGGGCAGGTACGGGTAGAGCGAATGCGGCAGCTCACCTCCGGCGATGCCGTAGTACGCGGCGGCGCTCACCGCCTTGAGCGTCTTGTTGCGGCCATTCTTCCCGGCGGCGTCCGCCACGTCCGCGAGCACCTCCCCGTGCTCGGGGATGGGGATGACGAGGCCGCCCAGGCGCGTGGTGCCCAGCGTCTTGGTGATTTGCTCCACCCGGAAGTTGCCCGACAGCCAGTCGCGCAGCTCCATGTCGCTGGTGATGGAGTAGAGCACCGTCTCGCGGTCCGAGATGTCGCCCTCGGCGGGCTGGTTGGGCAAGTCGAGCACCTGGGTGTACGCCTGCGCCGCGGACATGTTGGTGTACAGCTCCTCCCCGTCCACGAAGGCGGCGATGTCCGTGAGCTGCGACGCGGCCAGCGTCGAGCTGCGCTCCACCGCCAGCAGCACGCACCCACGCGGCAGCCTGGCCACCTTGTCCGTCTCGTCCACCTCCAGCCACTCCGGCAGGTACGTCCACTGCTCCGGGCCCTTCTTGGAGTAGTCGTCGGGGATGATGTCGAAGGTGACGTTACCGCTCACCGTGAAGCCCGAGGGCAGCACGTCCACCTTGCGGAACAGCTCGAGCTGCATCCCGGCGGCCTGGGTGCGCCCCACGCCGAACAGCCGCCGCTGGGCGCCGAGCTGCCATAGGCGGCCAGTGGGGATGGTGACGTACAGCTGCACCTGCGTCGTGGCGCCCGTCGTCAGCGTCCGCGCGAGCCCCATCGTGGTGGACGTGTAGCCCTCCCACTCGGAGCCGTAGAGGAAGCGGGCGATGCGTTGGAGCCGCGTGAGCGTGAGCATGTTGTACGGCGTGCGGCGGCCATTCTTCCCGTAGGACAGCTTGAGGCTGTAGCCGTCCAGGAAGGACTGCCGCTCGGCGTCCGTCAGCGCGCGCGAGGTGCCCGAGGCATTGGCGATGGACACCGTCATCAGGGCGCGGATGCCTTGCATCAACCGGCCCTTGCCGAGCACCAGCTTGCCCTTCTCCAACAGGGCCTGGGTGCCCTGGCCCGTGAGCGTCAGCGTCGAGAGCTTTTTCATGTGTCGTTCCCCTGAGCGAGCCACCGGACTACAGGTACACCGCCACGCCCGGCGCGAAGCGCTTCGCCGCCGCCCGCACGGCCACCGTGAGCGCCATCGTCACCACCGCCGTCACCAACACCGTCTTCACGTTCACCTCGTCCCCCTTGCCGGCCCCGCCGGCCTTGCTTGAGCGCCCCCCGGCGCTCGGCCTTACTCGTCTCGCCAGACCAGGCGCTCACCGAGCTTGAGCTTGGGCACCTGTTCCGCGAAGTCCTTGCCGCACCGCTTCGCGATGGCGGCCACGTCATCCGGGTCGTCCTGCTTACCCGTGTCGAGCAACGTCACCTGGGTGCGCGCGGTGTACGGCACATGCACCACGCGCTGGGCCGCGAGCACGAGCGGCACCTTGGCGTGCCGGCCCTGCGTGGCCAGGAAGTTCATCGCCTCCTGTGCCTCGCTGCTCTCCCAAAAGAGCACCATCTCATCGGCGGCGAAGACGAGGTCTCCCGCCTCATAGACCGTCCACGCGAGCCACGAGAACGCCTTGGCCACCTCGGCCTTGCGCAGCGAGCCCGGCACCACCGCGAAGGAGGCGTCTCCCTCCAGTAGCTCGGACGGGTCCGCCTTGAGCTGCCACAACTCCCGGCGGCTCGGCAGCGGCCCCAACACCACCTCATCCGAGGCACGGCCCTCCTGGCTGTACTCATCGTGAGGGTCAAACACCACCACGCGCTGCCCGGCCTTCAAACACAGGCCCAACACTTCCTTGGCCCTGGTGGACTTGCGACTACCGCGCTTGCCCACGTACAGGTTCACCTCGTGCGCGCGCAGCACGTCAGGCCGCCTTGATGCCCGCGCCCTCGGCGCTGGCCGCACTGCCTTCACCCATCACCCTCGCCGTCGCCATCTCCAGGGCTGGCGGCACCAGCCACAGCGCGAGCGCCAGGGCCAGCTGTCCCTCCGGCGTCGCCACGGCGGACGGCAGGTACTTGGCCAGCACCGGCCCGGCCGCCTGTACCACCGCCTGGGCGGGAACAATGGCCTCGCCGCCGAGCGGGTTGGGGCGCGGCACCATGGGGTCAAACTTCGTCCCCTGGAGCGGCGCGGCCACCATGGCGAACAGCCCGTTCGCGAGCTGGGTCATCGCCGCCAGTTCCTCGGCGGACGGCATGGGCGCGGCCACGGCCGGCGTCTCTGCCGGAACGAGCGCCGCGCCGGGCTCGGCGGACGGCGCACTCGCGGCCACCGAAGCGCCACCGCTCAACGCGGCGGCTGCGCGCTCCATGGCTTCCGGGTCGTCACTCTCCAGGGCCTTTTCCACGGCGCGCTTGAGGCGCTTGGCGGCAGCCGCGCGGCGGGCCTTCTCCGGGCTCGGCGGCGGGCGCTCGCGCTTACCACTGGCGGCCGGCGGGGCCTCGGGCGGCGTCTCCTGCGTGGACGTGGTGTCTTCGGTGCTCATGGCGTGCGTCCTCGGGAAGCAGGGACTGGGACTACTTGGCGGCCTCGGACTCGGCGGCGAGACGCTCCAACTCCTTCAGCTCGGCGTCGGTCGTGGGCAGCTCGTCCAGCCGCACCGGCAACCCCAGCCGGTTGAGGCGACCCACCAGCAACTCGCGGCGCAGCTCCGTGAGCGTGCGCGCCGTGGCCACCAGCGGAGCCTGGGCGGCAGTCGGCCTCAGCTCTGGATGGGCGACAACCTGTCCGCCCCCATCGCGCTGCCTCTCCTCCTGCTGCCGGTGCCACCGCTGGCGCGCCGTCTCTCCCATGGCCGTCTCTCCGTGTCGTGCGTGGGCCCGTGGCCCGAAGTAAGAAGCGACGGCACCGCTCCGCGCGCCCGAGAGGCTCTTGTCCCGCTGTCCCTCGCGGCGCGGGGGCGGACCCAGAGCGCCGGAGCGGCGCCGTCAACGAAACGAATTGTCTCGCGCCCGGCTGCCTGTTGGACCTGGGCACGGACGCCACCGCGCCCGCACCGCTCGCACGTTTCGCATGGCTCGCATCCACCAACGCCCGGCCGCGCTGCCTGTAGAATGGGCGCCATGAGCACCCGAACCCCTCGCACCCCCGGCGCCCGCCGCGCCGCCCCGCGCCCCGCCGCCGCTGGCGAGCTACCTCCACCGCCGCGCAACTGGACCACCGTGAAGGACGCCGCCGACCGCGCTGGCGTCCACGTGGCCACCGTCTACCGCTGGTGTGAGTCGCAAGAGGTGGAAGCCCGCCGGCTCGGCCGGAGCGGCTGGCGTGTGCGCCTCGCCTCCGACGGCTTCCCGCTCTTCCGCACCGAGCGCTCCGCGTGAAAGCCGCGTGCTACCTGCGCGTCTCCACCGATGAGCAGACGTTGGAGAACCAGCGTGCGCCGCTCCAGGCCCTGTGCGAGGCGCGCGGCTGGGAGCCCGTCTGGTACGAGGAAACCTGGAGCGGCCGCGACGACCGGCGCCCGGAACTCAGCCGCCTGCGTGAGGACTGCCGCCGCGGCCGGGTGCGCGCCGTGGCTGTCGTCGCCCTGGACCGCCTGGCGCGCAGCGCTCGCACGTGCCTGCGCTTCTTCGAAGACGCCGACAGGTGGGGGGTGCAGGTGGTGAGCCTGCGCGAGTCCTGGAGCGAGGCGGACCGGGCCTTGAGAGACTTAATCATCCACGTGCTGGCCTTCGCCGCCGAACTCGAGGTGTCCGCCCTGCGCGAGCGCACCCGCGTGGGCATGCGGCGCGCCCGGGAGAAGGGCACCCGGAGCGGTCGCCCCATCGGCAGGCCCCGTCTCTCCCGTACCCAGCTCGGCGCCGCCGCCGCCATGGTCCAGGCGGGTGAGAGCCAGCGCAAGGCCGCCGAGAGTTGCGGCGTCTCCCGCCGGGCCCTGAAACGCCACCTGGAGGGCCTAGGCGCCCCGCAGAACGACGAAAGGGCCCGGGAGCCCCCTGGGGAGCCTCCGGACCCCTGAGTGGGGCAAAAGGGTCAGCCGCCGCGCCCCTCGGGGACTACCCCTCACCCGAGGGCGGGGCAGAAGGGGTCCCTTTTGCCCCGACAAGTCAGGGCACCGCCTCGTCGACCGAACACGCGCCGTCCCTGCCCTGCACCACGACTCTTAGGCGCTTGTTCTTCACCGCCCAATCTAGATGTTCGCGGTCACCAGCCTTGACTTCGACCATGCTGCCTGACCAACCGTTCTCCCTTCTCGCCCTAAGCACCTCCAGTATGGCTTCCGTCCATTGCCGGTGCTCATCCTCCCGCTGAGCCGCCGCACGCTTTGCGGCGTCCTCACGCCGACCGCGCCGGATGTCGAGCACGTTCCTCAACGCCGTCGTTCCGCCCGCCGCCACCGCCGTTACGGCGACAACGGCCGACCAATACTTCCCAAGCCACTCCGCGACACTTTCCAGACCCATGGACACAATCCTCTCACAGCGACTCGTCGGGCTTGAAGCCCATGGGCCGCCGCTTGCCCTTGCGCTCCAGGTGCTCGCGCAGCGTACCCTGGATGGCAATGCCGGCCAGCACCTCGGGCCCGTGGTGCTGGGCCGCCGCCACCCAGTCCGCGAGCAGGCCGAGCGCGCGGCGCTGCTCCGGGTCCACCACGAGCCCGGCCTTGGCCGCCTTGTCCAGCTTGCGCACCTCGGTGCGCACGGCCGCCGCCGCCAGCTGGCACGCGCCGCGCCATGCCGGGCTCATGGCGTCACCTCGGCGAACAACTCCAACTGCACCGGCGCGGACACGCCCAGAGCGGCCGCCCGCGCGTTGAACTCCGCCGCGAGCCCCCGGGCCTCGTCGAACACCACCGGCATGTCCTCGTCCGCCACGTGGACGCCCGGCCCCGGGCCGTGCACCAGCACCACGCGCGCCGCCTCCGCGAGACACAGCCCGCGCGCCTCCGACCGCGTCATAGCGACACCTCCCGGCAGCACGGCGGCACCACCGGCCGCCCTCGGCAGTTTTCCCAGAGCGGCACGCCGTGGCGGCAGCTCGGCCACGCCGCCGCCCCCGCCAGCACCACCCCGCGCGCCGGCATGGCGCCGTGGCGGCCGGGCATGCTCTCCGGGCGAGCGCTGCCGCAGTCCTCGCACGGCACCCAGCGCGGCGCGGCGGCCACTACGACGCCGCCAGTCTGCACCTGGGGGCCCTCGCCACGCGCGCTCCCCTTGGCCCACGTGCGCACGGACACTCGCGCCTCGGTCGGCGCGCTCATTCCGACACCCCCGCCTTGTCCAGCATGGACTCCAGTTCCGCCACCTGGTCCATCGCCTGCCGTTCCCGCACCTCGGCGTCCGCCAGACACCTCTCCAGCTTGCACGCGCGCTCGGCGGCCGCGCTGGCCTGCATCAAGGCGTCGTCGCGCTCGCGCCCCACCGCGCGGGCCCGGCCGCGCAGCGTCCACAGCACCCGAGCCAGGGCGCGACGAACGGCCCGCTTTGCACTCAGCGGCAGCGCCGCGAGCCGGAAGGCGTCCGCCACGGCGCGCACGTCCCCTCGCACCCCCCGCCGCTCCGCACGTCGACACACGTAGCAGCTGCACGCGCCCCGCGGCTGCCCATGGCAACGCGCGTCCCCAGCATCTGGGCAGCACTGCCGCAACCCCGGCGGCACGCCCGCGTCCGCCGCGCCCGCGCCGCTCCCGGCCGCCCATGCTCGCTCCCGGACTGGCGGCACCGGACCGCTCGCCACACGCGCAGCGGCCGTCGGCGAGCCGCGCTGGATGAACTTCACGCACTCACACCCGACGCGGCGCCGGCGGCACTTCCCCAGGCCCCGCGTGCCGCGCCAAGCGCCGTGCTCATTCGACGCGTGACCACACACGCACCGTGGTCCCTGGACTCCCGGCACCATGCCCTTCTCCAGGGGCCTCGCCTCCGCTTCGCTCCGGCTCGGCGGCGCAGACGACGCGGCACCACTCACGGCGGAAGGAGACTGCCTCCCCTGCACATCCTGGCGAGAGGCGAGGTAGCGGAGGCACTGTTCACACGTCACGACGTCAGACCGCTCGACGGTCAGGACACGCGCCACCTCCCGGCCACACACGGTGCGCTGCGCTCCCGACGACTCCGCCGCGTGAATCCTCTTCCTGTTTTCCTGCTTGGACGAAGCGCTGGAGCAAACGCGGTAGTGGGAGCAGGGCGGAGGGGGAGGGGCGGTTCGCCGAGCAGTGGGCCGAGCCGGTGGAGTTGGAGGTAGCGCCGCTGCCGTGTTGGGTGGGGAAGAGTGAAGAAGAGAGGCAGGGCGCGGTGCGGGAATTGCTCCAGGAGGTGGAAGCCGAAGCGCGTGCGCGAGGCAAGCCCGCCCTGGGGGCTCAGGCCGTGCAGGCGCAGCACCCGCATACCCGGCCTGAGCGACTCAAACGCAGCCCGCGGCCACTGGGGCATGCCTCCACGCGACAGGCGCTGAGAGAACTGCGTGAGCAGTACCGTGCCTTCGTCGCGGTGTTCCGCGAGGCAGCGGCTCGGTGGAGACGGGGGGATTTTTTGGCTCATTTCCCTCGGTTCGCCTTCCCTCCTCGAGTGGTGCCGGGTTGAGTCTTTCAACTTCTTTGACACCTATCCCGAGCCCCGTTTCGCTGAGCCGGTGCACGCGAGAAGCCGGCCCGGGATTGACCCGGGCGCGCCCTCGGGTGCCCAAGAGCGTCAGTCTTTTGTCGTAAAACGTCACTTCGCGCACCCAGGGGACGAGGTCCGCGCGGCCGCTCCGAGGGAAGACAGGTGGACGGGCCATTGGCACGTCTGATGCTTTGCGCTCCGGCGCAGTCCAACCCGAGAGCTGAGTGACGATGCGTCGAGCGATGACAGGCTGGGGCCGTGCCCTGAGCGTGTTCCTGTATGGAATGCTGATGACCGGGTGGTTTCTTCATCTGAAATAGCCGCAAACATCAGCCATTGCTGGATCACCGGAGCTTCGTCATTCCAGTTGAAACGCAACACACACCACAGGAAAGAACCATGAAGAACCTGAAGCCCTTGCTGGCCGTGCCCCTGTTTTGCATTGCTCCCATGCTCGCGGCCGCTGGCGAGCCCGCCGCCGAGGACTTTGTCTCCAGGCGCTCGGAGTTCGTCACCCTCGTGCCGGGCAAGACGGTGGAACTCCCCGCGCTGCGCGGGGACGACCGGTCGGCCTCGCGGCTCGCGGCCATGACGACCCAGATCTATCATTTCGGGAACTGGACCGGCGTCCCCACCTATTCAATTGGCGCGATCTCGGGCTCCACCGTGTACCACCCGCTGCCCAACCCCCTGAACTTCTCGGAGCCGGACGTCTTTTGGGGCTCGGCCCAGGCGTTCGTGGACGTCCCGGCCCTCACGCCGTGGACCCAGGTCTTCGCCTATACGACCAATCCGTCGGATCCCTACGGCCAGGCGAAGACCTGCAGCTGGCAGGTCGACGTCAGCGTCGTCAACGGCGCCTGCACGGCGAACGTCACGACGTCCGCCTACGGCCAGCAGGGCGCGACCTGCCTCATCGGCGACGGCGCGTGGGTCGACCCCGCATCGTGCAAGCTCTACGTGGCCGTCAGCATCGAGTGAGTGGAAGCCACCCCGTCTTCCCGTGGCGCACACGCTCACGGGAAGCGGGCCCTGGCCGCGCCTCGCCGCCGTCAAGGCAAGACCTTCAGAAAGATCAGGACGATCCCCGCGGGGACCGCGAGCACGAACGCCAGTCCGTGCATCTTGAGGAGGCCGGACATGCTCTCGCGGCGGAGGCCGAGGCTGGAATGAGGACCACGCCCAACAGCACCCCATGCACCAGGACACGCTGCTTCGGGTCCTGATTCTCGGAGTTGGAGTCTCCGGACAGTTCTTCCGTGGTGTTCTCGGACATCGTGGAGCGGAGAGACGCACGGAGGCCCATCTCCCTCCTGTTGAATGCCGGTGTCCGCGGGCGTGGACCGTGGACGTCGGCGCGCACGACGAGCTAAGTCGCCTCGCCAACATGACTCCAAAGAAAAGGCGGGAGTGGGCCCGCGTCTTCATCAGTGCCAGGCGGCAGGGGCTTAGCGGGCTGAGACTCATCCTCGTCTCGGTCGAGTGCGCGAGTCAGCTGGGCACCCTGGTGCCCTTCCTCGTGGCCGTGCGTGTCGTGCCACGGGTTGCACCCACTCGAGGCCGCGTGGTGCGCGCGGCGTGGCACGTGCCTCCAACGTGGGGCCCGCGCGCTGTAGGGGCGATCGCCGTGGGCCTCGCCCTCTGGGGCGTGCTCACGCTCAGCGAGGACCCGGCCCCGCGCGCGGAGATGGAGGTGGAGGACACGGCGGTGCCGGAGTGGATCCTCACCGGCCAGGGCGACGCCGGGGTGGTGGCCAAGAAGATGCCCAGCAAGCGGATGAAGGGCCAGGCGGCGCCACCGTGCGAGGTGCCCAACGTAGCGCTCAACGACGCCTGCTGGGCGCGACTCGAGCAGCCTCCGCCTTGCGGCGACTTCTACGAGTCCGAGGGCCGGTGCTACGTGCCCATCGTCGAGAAGAAGCGCGCGCCCACCAGCGTGGGCGAGTAGACAGATGTGATTGCCGACGGCCATCCACTGCTCGCCGCAGCACAACACGCCAACGAGCTCCGCGACGACCTCTCCCTTGAGCAGCTCATCGACATGATCCACGCCATCGCGACAATCCACGGCGACACCCGCTACGTGGAGCCAATCCTCCGGACCGCACTCGAGGGCCTTCGGCGCCGAACGATGTGAAACCCGCCTGGGGGGCGCGGTAGGGGAATGGGCCTGTTGGCTCTGGGGTGGTGTAAGCCTCAACACCCCGCGCGCTGGGCGAGCCCCTGCGCTGGAGCCAAGCACGCCCTCGACGTGGGCAGGCCGACGAGTTCTTTGACACCTTCTCTGACACCTTCTCTGGGCCAAGCACGCCCTCGACGTGGGCAGGCCGACGAGTTCTTTGACACCTTCTCTGGGGGACACCTATCCCGGCGCCCGGCCGGGGAAAGTTGCTGTAGGCTGGCGAAGCTCGGGCGTGTCGTCCGATTCCGTGTGATGGCGGCGCCGAACCTGCGCCGTGGGGGCTTGCATGAATGAGAGCGTGAGGACCAGGCGGTGGCCGATGGCCTTGGCCTTGGCCTTGGCGGCGATGCTGATCATCACGAGCACCCGCTATCTGCTCTCCGGCCTGTCGATCGTCCGCTATGAGCTGGGCCACATCTATGTGCCAGAGAACCGTGCCCGGCCGGGCAGCCGGCTGATCGCGGTCCGCTACATGCGGATCAAGGGAACGGCCCCCTGGGGAACGCCGCCGGTGTTCATGCTGCCGGGCGGTCCGGGCGACAGCTATATCGAAGCCTTCACGAAATCCGGGCTGGACTGGTTCGGCGCGGCCAGGCAACGCGGCGACGTCCTTCGCTTCCGGCGCGCGGGCGACGTGGTCGTCATGGACCAACGGGGCGCGTCGGGCCCCTCGGAGCGGCTGGGCTTCAACTACAACCCCGATGGGCAGCCGCTGGATCGGCCGGCGCGTCTGGGTGATGAACTCGAGGCCGCTCCATCCGTGGTGCGCCGGGCGCTGGCCCGCTATCCGGATCATGACCTCGCCGGCTACACCGTCATCCAGTGCGTCGAGGACCTGAACGACCTGCGCCGGGCGCTCGGCTACGCCAAAATCAACCTCTTCGGGCTCAGCTACGGATCGCAGTGGAGCTTCGCGGTCATGCGGCTTCATCCGGAGACGGTGAGCCGCGTGCTCCTGTCGGGCGTCGAGCCGCTCGACAACGGCTACGACATGCCGTCCCACGTCTGGGCAGCCCTGATGCGGATCGCCGCGGAGGCGGAGGCCGATCCACGCCTTCGGGCGTCGCTTCCGCGGGGCGGCTTCCGGCAAGCCGTCGACGAAATCCTGGCCCGCCTCGAGAAAGCGGCGGTCACCGTCCGGCTGAAGTCCGGCGAACAGGTCGTGCTCGGCCCGGAGGACTTCCGATTGAGCCTCGTCGCCCGCCCGTCGGAGTGGCCGGCGCGCATCATCGACATCCATCGGGGGCGGTATGAGGCGTGGGCCGAGGAGGTCGCGGCCAGTCGGCGGCCCCTGAAGGCCACGCCGTCCGCGCTGATCGGTCCGTTGATCGACACCAGTTTGAACGTTTCGGAGACCCGTGGTCGGCTCCTTGCCAATGACCCTGCGGTCCGATACCTGGGAACCTGGGGTTTCGCTCCGTCGATGGCCGCCGCTTCCCTGTGGCCCACGCCCGACGTCGGGGACGCGCTTCGACTTCCGGCAGAGAGCCCGATCCCCGTAGTCTTCCTTCACGGGGACTGGGACACCTCCACGCCTATCGAAAATTCGCGGGAGATTCAGCCCTACTTCCCGAACAGCCGCCTGGTCGTCGTCCGGCGCGGCGGCCATGGGGCGATCTACGATCTGGCCGACCAGAATCCGGACCTGCTGGATCGGTTTCTCGACTACCTCCGAACGGGGGACATGACGGGCCTGCCGGCGGAGGTCGTTCTCGCACTGCCGAAATTCAGCGCGCCGGCGCCCTGATCGGAGCACGCGGCGTCTACGTCCTCACTCACCGCCCCAACACCCCCCGCAACTGCGCCCGCTCCGCCGCCGACAGTCCCTGCCCGAACCGCGTCCAGCAGGCCTCGTCGCTCGTGGTGAATCTCGGCTCCTCCCGCGCGCGGAGGCTGGCGTCGATGGGGGCCAGTTGCTTCAGGAGCTTGCGGACGTCGCCGGTCTCCCGATAGAGGATGACCTTGCCGTCGACGTTCCGCGCCGCCCGGCCGAGCGTCTGGATCAGCGAGGTCTCCGAGCGCAGGAAGCCTTCCTTGTCGGCGTCGAGAATGGCCACGAAGCCGCATTCGGGGATGTCCAGGCCCTCGCGCATCAGGTTGATGCCGACCAGCGAGCGCCAGGCCGCAGTTGCCCACAGGCCCAAGCCCACTGCCTCGCCCCTGAGGGGAGCGCGGCCTGAGCAGGCGTGTACCAAGGGGGCTGTGCGGCCTCTGCACTGGCCTGGCGCAGTGCTCGGGCGGCCTCCGTCAAAGGTGTAACCGGAAAATGGAGGACTCCGTATCGGTAGGTACTCCCCCGAAAGACGGGGAGCGACGGAAACCACCGTCCCCATTCCACGGGAGTACACGACATGATGAAGACACTGAAGGTGGGATTGCTCGGGCTGGCGCTGGGTGTGGCGAGCGCCTTTGTCCTCCCCTCGCAGGTGGCGATGGCCGGCGGCCCCTCTTCGGGGGGAGCGGGGGGGACCACGAACCCCACCCAGAACACCCCACCCTCCGTCTGCCAGCTCAGAAAGGCCCTTTGCCTCATCGAGAATGCGGGCAACCCTGCGCGCGGTGTGATCTGCACGGCCATGTATGGTAATTGTTAGCGGCGAGCAGGGACCGGAGGCGACCGCGCAGGACCTGATGCCGCGGTTGCGGCGGATCCACGCGAGCGAGGACATACAGGAGGGACTGCGCTCCTTCATCGAGTGGCGCGAGGCGCGCTTCCAGGGCAAGTGAGCCCCGAAGAGTCGTAGAGGCCTTTCCTTTCGATTTCTGGAGGTTCCACGAATGCCCATCAGCCCGATCAACAACAGGCCTGCGCAGGCGACGCACACTCCGGCGCGAACGAGCAACACCCCCAGCATCAGCTCGACGAATGGGAGCGCGAAGAGCGGTGCCACGACCGAGGCCGCGACGACAGGGAGCGCGGGCGCGCCCACGGGCCAACAGGTCCAACAGCAGAAGCCGCCCGCCTCGGCTCCTCCCGACTGGCACCAGGACCAGCTCGGCAAGCCGAAGGCGCCTTCCCAGGAGCCCTCCTCCGGCAATGCCGTGTTCAAGTCGAAGGACGACGTCGCCGCGATGAACGCGCGGCGCAACTCCGTCTATGGGGCCCGCCCTTCCGGCTCTTCGGGTCGCGCCGCGGCGACGGCACAGACCAGCCCTTCGTCGGCGAGGGCCGGTGCCCACTCGCCCGCGGCGCCTGCTCCCGCGGCCTCACGCAATTCCGAGACCCCCGCGTCCGGCCAGCCTCCCCGGAAGCTCAACGACGCGCTCGCCGCCGAGATCGCGCAATACCATTACGACCCCGCCCAGCCCAACGACCGCAAGCGGATGAACTCGCAGGCCGACTATGGCGTCGTGCATCCGGACCTGCCGGGCATCCGCACCCGCCTGCCCTCCGTCCCCATGGAGAATCAACCAATCCGGGGCGAGGGCTTCGCCGACTTCACTCGCGACGCCCGGGTCTCCACACACCGGCTCATGGAAGGACAGACCGGCCACGCCATGCTCACCGAGTTGAACAACAGCACCGAGCGGCTCAACCCCGGCGCCACGGGAACGCAGAAGGTACCCCTGACGGCCGTGGACATCCGCGAGAGCAATCGCATGAGCCATCACCCCCGGCTCGATCCGAACCTCACCTCCGACGCCGCCATTTTCGCGGACGCACAGCAGGCATACCGTTTCAATGGCCAGCCGAGCGCGGGCAAGGCCAGCAACATCAATTACAATCCGCAGGGGGGAAAGACCAATCCCCAGGATACCGCCACGCAGGTGGGGGACAACCGCGCCAACAGTCTGGGTCATGAGATGACGCACGCCTGGCGCGCCGCCCACGGCGTCGCCGTAGCACCCTTGGAATCGAGCAAGCACGCCCAGCACCCCACGCTTCAGCGGTACAACAATCCCGATGGGACGAACCTCCCCAAGGCGGTCATCAGCCATCACAACCTGCTCAAGGAGGAGTTCGAGACGGTGGGCCTCCAGCCGACCCCAGGCCGTCCCAACGCGCCCTCGGAGAACAAGATCCGCCGGGAGCTCGGCATGCCCCCGCGCACGGACTACTCTGGGGAGGGCCCCAACGGGCAGACCGAGGAAGCGCTGGCCAGAATCGATGCGGGCACTGACAACCGGACCTTCTTCCAGAAGCACGAGAAGAGCCCGTTCTACCGCCCCTCGGACGTCCAGAAGATCGTCTCCGATCTGGAGAAGTGACGCGCCGGGCTCCGGCGCCCCGATGAGGGGCGCCGGGCCCCACCTCACATGTTGCGCCGGTACTGCCCGCCCACCTCGTAGAGCGTGCGGGAGATCTGCCCGAGCGTGCAGACCTTACAGGCTCCCCAAGCAGGAGAGGAGGGAGCGAACGTGGCAACCCAGGCAGGAGTCAGCAAGGAGCCGAAGAAGGAGCGCATGCCGCGACTGGATTGGGCCGGGCTGCTGCGCCGGACGTTCGTTTTGGACGTCTTCACCTGTGCATGCTGTGGAGGCAAGCGCCGGGTGTTGGCGTACCTGATGGCCTCCTCATAATGCCCCACCTTCCTCCACACTTATTTGAGCAGCTCCGCGTCCGCTGGAGCCATTTCCCTGGGCCTTGGCGGCCCTCAGCCGCTTGAGTGTCGAGCGATCGAGCTTGTACCACCGAGGAGTGCCCGGACCGCCGCCCTCGACACATCGCAGCCAGCCCTTCTCGACCCAGGTGCGCACCATTGTCTCAGTAACATCCAGCAGTGCGGCGACACCGTGCGTTGAGTACAGGCCGTCAGCCCGGCGCTCCGGCTGTCGAGGCCGTCCTCGCCGTCGTCCCACCGGCTGGCGGTGGATGCCGTAGCGCCTGCGCACCCAGCGCACCGCTTGCTTGTCCCAGGCGCGCTTGACTCCGGAGGGCAGCCCCCTTCGGTTCAGCTCAGCCGCTATCTCCCTATCGGTCCTCTTCTGCTCCACCAGTGTGCCAATGAGCTTGATGGTCTCGGGCGAGGTAGCCCTCGTGTAGGAAGGGCGGCGTGCAATGGTCAGGTCGCTGCACGCACCGGTCTGCCATAGCACCTGGATGTGAATCCCGCGCTCCGGGACTTCCACAGGGCTGAGCGCCACCTCTCGCACCAGAATCCGCAGCAGGTTCTTGCGCTCGGCATTCGTCGTGCTCCGTGCGTGCCAGACGTACGACAAGTCCTTGGCCAGTTCGAGCAGGCGTGCTCTGTCCTGGCTCGTGAGTTCCACCTTCTCGCGCCGCAGTACCTGCTGGTGCTCGCGCTCGAGCACCTCCAACTCGCCCAGCTTCTCGTTCCACTCACGCTCCAGCGTGCGGGCCACCACGCGGTTGTCCGGGTCCACCGCCTTGTAACGGCGCTCGGCCAGTTGCGCCTCGTAGTGCGCCCGCTCCAGCCGCAGCTTCCACTGACGCCCTACCTCCTGGGCCTGCCGTTCCACCTCCCGGGTGATGGCCAGGCCCAGCTCAATCTCCGGAGGCTGGACTGTCTCCAGAAAGAGTCGGGCGACTGCCTCGTCAATGCCTGCGGCCGACACCGTCCAGCACATGCCCTTGTCGGTGATGCGGCGGCACTCGTAGTACGGATGCCCGGACTCCCGGTAGGCCGTCTGCATCCGGTGACCGCACCGGCCACAGAGCACCAGCCCCTGCAACAGAGCGCTCCCTTCGCGGGCAGCACCGCGTTGGTCCGGCTGCTGGTAGCTGGGATGGTTGGTAGCGAGCCTCTTCTGGTTGGCTTCGTATTCCTCCCAGCTGATGTAGGCCGGGTGGTGGTTCTTCAGGCATACCTTCCATGCTTCCCGCGGCAAACGCGTACGGCGCTGGCGCCGCAACTGTCCGTCCACCAGCGCCATGTGCCTCTCATTGCGCCCGAAGACATAGGCACCGGCGTAGGTGGGGTTGTGGAGCATGGAGAGCAGCAGGGTGTAGCGCGGTGGCTCCGGGTGCAATTGGTGCGTGCCCGGCTCTCGCACGGGCAGCTTCAACCCGTTCTTCATGAAGTAGCGCAGCACGGCATAGGCGCTGCCCTCCAGGCGAAAGCGCTCGAAAACAAGGCGCACGGCTCGCTGCACCCCTTCGTCGGGGTCGAAGCGAAACCGGCTCGTTGTCTCCTCCCACTCATAGCCCACGGGCGGCGTGATGTGGAGGGCACCACGCCGTGCCTTGGACAGCTTGCCGCCCTGCAAGCGCAAACGCATCCAGTACAACTCGGCTTCGCTCATGGTGCCCTTGAGGCCCAGCAGCAGCCGGTCATTGTAGTCGCGCGGAGTGTAGACGGCCTGTTCATCGACCAGCACCACGTCGGCCAGGCCGCACAAGTCCAGCAGCCGGTGCCAGTCCGCCGAGGAGCGCGCCAGGCGAGAGACTTCCAGCGAGAAGATGGCGCCGACGCGTCCGTGCGCGACCTCCTCGGCCATGCGCTGGAAGCCCGCCCGCCAGTCCGCGCTCGTACCGCTCTGGCCCATGTCTTCATCGATTATCTCAATGCGCTCGGGCGGCCAGCCCAGCTCCAGAGCACGCTGGCGCAGGGCGTACTGACGGGCCGTGGACTCACGATGCTCATGGACCTGACTGAGCGTGGACTGGCGCAGATACACCACCGCTCGACGCTCCAGATGCGTGGCTCGAACCTTGTCGTTCATCGCCTTCCTCCGCGTCTACGGTTTCGGCGCGCAGCGCCTTGTGCAGCAGGGCGGCCCACGTGCCGAGCAGTTGCTGCCTTGCCGCCACGGGCAGTGCCGACCACGGCGGGCCGGATTTCTGGGGTGGACACGTTGGCATGTGTCAACGTAGGTCCACCGTGGGACAGGGGCGCGGTTGATGAGCCCTGGGGGCGACCGAGCGCCACCTGCACTGCGCTGGCAAGCTTGAGCAGAACGGGGACGGAGAGGCGGACTGCGCGACCACCGACGCTCGGCGGAACGAGGGGTGGGGAGCGGTCCGTCCACTCGAGCGGCAGTCGCATGTACCGGCCGGGAGGGTACTCCACGTCGACGTAGCGCCGACCGTCCTGGCTGCGGATGAACCGGGCGACCGGCAGCATCACGCCCTTGAGGGGGTGGACCGGCAGCGTTACGGCCACGTGCTCAAATAAGGGTGGCGGACCCGTGGCAGTGTGTCGATGCCGTCCTGACGGCACCCAACGCAGTGTGCGCCATTCCGCGGCACCTGGCACTGCCTACGCGGCTTGCTTGCGCTGGCTGCAGCCCAGGGGCCACCCCAGCAGGCGTGGTGTTGAGCCTCGAGCAGTCACGCGGCCAAAGACGCCCACGCCCCTGCTGCCTCCCCCTGGGGGGCCACCTGGGCCGACGTGTGCCCAATAGGGCTGCACCGTCTCTCCACCAGCACGGCGCACAGCCCGCCTGTCACCCGTCAGCAGCCCTCCTCCACCTCTCGGTTCCAGCCCTCCCCCTCAACAGGTCCCCCATCCCGCTTATACGCGGGTGACGTGGATGTCCTGGATGCGCCGGTAGGTGAGGTGGATCTCCCGCCGGAACAGGATGCCCCAGCTCATCGACACCCCGTCCTCGCCGAACGAGTACTTGAGCGTCTCGTACCGGAAGAAGCTCACGAGCCAGGCGATGGGAAAGGCCGCCAGCGCTGCCAGTGACACGAGGGTGTAGTCGCGCAGCAGCACGGGCGCGGGCCGGGTGAAGCCGCGCGGATCGAACGGAGGAGGGGACGCTGGGGCCATCGTCCAGCCATCGTACCCCTCCTCGGAGTCCGGTAGGCGCCCGCGGGGGCTAATTCTCCAGCATGAACTCGCGAAGGAACTGATTGACGAGCGCCGGCTTCTCCAGGGTGACCGAGTGGTCCGCATCGGGGATGCGCCGGAAGGTGAGGTCATGCACGTAATCCTCCAATCCCACCTGGCCAGACGGCAGGAGATAGGGGTCCATCTCGCCGTGGATGAAGAGCACGGGCAGGTCCACCTGGAGCTGCCACGGCGCCAGTCCGTCCAACAGGTTGCTGCCCCCCAGGCTGCCCTGGCCATCGGGAGGACCTATCTCCGCCGCCCGGTAGTAGTTGAGCCCGCCGGTGATGGCGCCCGGCTGCTTCCAGGCGGTGACCATCTCGGCCTCGTCCTCGGCGGAGATCTGGGCGCCCAGCTGCCGGGCGGCCTCGAACATCCCCTGCCGCCCGAAGGCGTAGTCATCGGCCATGATGAAGGGCTCGGCCTCGGGCGAGCGGAAGAGCAGCATGTACTGGCTGGCCTGCTGCTGGGTGGCGTCCTCGCGCAGGTCCCGGTTGAGCAGGGCGGGGTGCGTCATGTTGATGGTGACGAACCGGCTCACGTACTGGGGATGGCGCAGCACGAAGCTCCAGCCCACCAGCGCACCCCAGTCCTGCGAGACCAGGGTGAACTTGTTGATCCTCAGGTGGTCCGCCAGCGCGCGGATGTCCTCCACCAGGTGCTCGATGTGATACTGCCCGATGTCGGCCGGCTTCGAGCTCAGGTTGTAGCCACGCATGTCCGGGGCGATGACCTGGTGGTCCCTGCCCAGATCCTCGAGCTGCTTCTTCCAGATGCCCCAGTACTCGGGGAAGCCATGGAGGAAGATGATGGGTTCACCGGCACCCTGCGTCACGTAGTGCATACGGATGCCATTGATGTCCGCGTATTGGTGTTCCAAGAGGAGACCCTCTTGGGCTTGGTTCGTTCCGAGGGTGCTCCACACCGCATTGCCCCGTGGGGCCTGCGCGAACGCGGACGTGGCACACACGAGCCCCATGACAATCAGACCCAATCTGCTCAACCCCATGAACAATCTCCTCGGGTGCAAACACTGCGGGGAATTCCAGCCCGACGGTGACTGGAATGGCCACCATGCTCGAGCCAGACATCGAGCAGTATACATATGAAAAGACGAATAAGTCAGAAATTCGTGAAAACTCTAATTCACCGGAATCTCGTCAGCGCGGGGAGGCCGCATCCTCCGGCTTTCATTTTCTTGGAAATCGAGCACGGGGTGGCAACGGGTTGAGGCCCTCGTGCGCGAAGCGTCCCCCTCTTCAGGGGGCGGTGTGCGTGGCTCCCCCAATCAGGACCGGAGTCTAGGCGGGAAGACCGGGCGCCTCCTACCGCCTGTACCTGTCGTAGTCGTCGTAGGGGGAGCCGTAGGTCGGAGACCGCGAAGGCGAATGCGAATACGGATCCGGAGAACTCGAGCGCCACTCCGAACGCCAATCCGGCTCCGGAGACGGCGACTGACGAGGCGGAGGCGGGGGCGGGATCTCCAGGTGATCGACTCTGTACGAGGTGAATAGTCCCTGGGGTCCAACCGAGTTGATATCGACGTGCGCTTGCAGCAGTTTATGCATGGCGTTGCTGTTTCTCGCCGTGAAATCGCCGGTGTTCGGGTCCATGAACCTGAAGCTCCCATCGCTTTTACGCTCCATGGCAACGACATGTGAGTCCCTCGTTTGGAGGTTGTCGAAATGGATGCGGTAGAACCCGTTGTCCTGTGTGACACTCCGGATATCCCGGGCGATCTGGTTGGAGTCGCCACGCGTCCGGTAGCTTTGTTCCTCGCTGACTGCCTTCATCCCGCCATTGTAGGCGAAGTCCCGGTTCGCGGATGCCTCTTCATACCGCTCACGCAGCCTATCGAGAGTGGAGGGGGGTGCATACCCATCCTGCACGTCCTGGAGCTGCGCTTCGTACCTCGTCCTCGCGGATTTGTATTCTCTGTTGAGCTCCACGTTTTGATACTGGGCGTTCACCATGGCAGCGCCGGGAGGGCGGCCTTCCGCGAGGTAGCTCTGGAAGGTTTCCGAGGCTTCCGCCGGGGTCTGGCTGGTTCTCGACGCCGAGAGCCACTTTGACACAATGCCGCTGCACACGCCGCGGCTGGCCCCTGGCGCATTGATGCCAGCCTGCGAAACGTATCCGGCGAGGTCGATGCCTTGAGCAGATCTCAAGACGTCGGCGACATCGTGTTGCGCTATCTGGGTGGCCCCCCATGGGGGGGCGGGGAACCCATTCACCGACTGAGTGGTCGGCTGGGACCGACCCGGAGAGTAACGCCCCCCCCGCACCATGTGGGAGTCCGGGGTGTCGTGGGAAGACGTGCCCCTTGGCGGCGGCGAGGCCCTTCCGTAAACGCTGTCACGGCGAACGTTGTAAACGGCTTGTTCTTGAGCGGAGGGAGCACTCGTGGGCAGAAGGGATGGGTCCGCCTGCCGCCGGGAATCGAAATGATTGTTCGTCTGACGGTCGTCATGGACGTTCGAGGGGGCTGTCTCTGCCTGGCGGGGAACGCGGACGGGACTCGAGGTTTGCTTCGTCCTGTCAGGTCCTTGCGTGGTGGAGTATTGAGGGGCCCGCGGGGGTTTGTTGTTGACATTGTACATGGCTCGGGTCTCCAGAGTGTGTTCAGGGGTTTTCCGCGGGCAGTTCTTCTTCTTTGGGGCCCGTGACTTCATCGAACTCCAGTCCCGAGAGCCCCGAAAACATCAGCTCCTCCCGGAGGGTCTCCGATACGAGGAGCACCACCGTCCACCCCCGGGGGCGGAAGAGCTGGGTTCGCACCACCTTCGCGGGATCTATCCGGAGATCCCGGATGAGCTTGTACTGTCTGTCCTGCGTGGGACTCCCATCGTCCGGAGTCCGATACAGCACCTCAGCGCACCGCGCGTCATCGATGCACTGGACGGTCTTGGTCGCGACGAGAATGCGATGGGGTTCGCTCTGACCCTCGACATCCACCGGGAGGAGCTGCACGTCGTGGGGCGCCAGGCGCGTGAGGAGCTGGGCGAGCCGCTCGTGAACGATGGGCACCTCACTGATGCCCGCCACGGAGTAGGCCGTCGGGCGGCCCGGGGCGGCCAGGGGAACCTTGAGTGGTCCCCCGACACTCACGGGGTTGCCCCTCGTGAACATGAAGGGATCCTGGAAGGCCTGGCCCTGGGCATTCACCGGGTCGGCCAGCCGCCATTGTCCGTGGATGCTGGGGGGAGCGTTGAGCTTGAAGTAGCGCATGGTCATGAACGTGGGAGGGATCCCAGCGCCGCAGGGGAGAGGGAGCGTGGCGATCGTTCATGGGTACGGTTCCACCGGAAATCCGGTTACAGGGAGGCGGATTTTTTTCCGCCGAGGCGTGCCTCCCCCGGTGGTGGAGGGGAGGCCCGGCGCTCAGAGCCCGCCGAGGGTCATCGACTGCTGGCGGCGGCTGAGGACCTTCACCGGCTGGATGGCCATCACGCGCATGAAGACCTGGAGCAGCTCCGGGTCGAACTTGTTGCGCATCTCCGTCCACATGAGCATCAGCGCCCGAGATGGTGTCAAAGGACTCAACGGAGGACTTGGAGTTGGCCCACGGGGTGCAGCCGGGGAAGGTGTCAAAGGACTCGATCCGACACCTCGTCTCCTACGAATCGTCTGACACCCTTTCCGGCCTACGCGCGCAGACCTCGGTGTGGAACGACGTGCCGCGGGCGAGGGGACGGGGTGCTGAAGGTGTAACCGGAAAATGGGGGACTCCGTATCGGTAGGTACTTCCCCTAAGACGGGGGAGCGACGGAAACCACCGTCCCCATTCCACGGGAGCACACGACATGATGAAGACACTGAAGGTGGGATTGCTCGGGCTGGCGCTGGGTGTGGCGAGCGCCTTTGTCCTCCCCTCGCAGGTGGCGATGGCCGACGGCCCCTCTTCGGGGGCAGCGGGGGGGGCCACGCAGTCCACCCAGAGCGGCTCCACCTGTAACCTCTGCAAGGCGGCGTGCGAGATTAAGAAGCTGCAGTGTGGGAACTCGAATGTGTGTTCTCTCAATGCGTCGCGCTGCAAGCTCTCCTGCGGGTGTTGAGCAAGCGCCTCACCAAGAACTACGGGACCGCCGCTGGATGCTGGCAGTCAACAGGCCCTGCCACGAACCTGAGAGGAGCGCGGCCTGAGCAGATTGGCTGCGCCTTCTCTACCTTCGGGAGCCTGGGGCGAGAAACAGGAGGCGGCGAACCTCGGGGAGGGCTGTCTCACACCCGGACGGGGGATAAGAAGACCATCACCGAAAACTTCGCTTATGACCTTGACGCGGCCACCCAGAAGCCGGGCTTCTACGCCCTGCACGTGCATTCGAACAGCGAGAAGCCTGGTCACGTCATGGGCATTCAGGTGGGGGAGCATGGCTGCAAGTTCATGGACCCGAACACCGGTTCTCGGTCGACCACTTCAAATAAGACGCAGATGGCCCGTTCTCCGCCGCTCGCGGGGAGACGCTTTTTTCGGAGACCGAAATGACCATCCAGAAGACCCGGAGTGCCCCGATGCCAAGGGTGCTCGACTCGACGCCGACGAGCAGACCCGCCAGTCCGGCGACGAGCGGTGCGGCGGCTCCAGCGGCGGCGCCGCGCGCCGAGACCTCCAAGGCACCCGCCGCCCCGCCCGCCAGCTATCACCAGGATCAGCTCGGCAAGGCGCGCGCGCCGTCCCAGGCGCCCGCCGGCAACCCGGTGTTCCAGTCCAAGCAGGACATCGCCGTGATGAACTCGCGGCGCAACTCCGTCTACGGCGCGCGCGCTCCCAAGGTCAGCAACAGGGCCGGGTCCACGAACCAGACCCGGGTCGACTGCGACCAGCTGGCGCAAAAGCATGGCACGGCCTGCACGACGAAGATCTTCCAGAGTGATCCCGGCCGCCTGGAGGGAGCCGCCATCCAGGCGTTCCCCGGAACCAGCAATGGGGTGTGCGTCGCGATGTCCTCGGAGTGGATCCGCTCCAACCTCCAGGATGCGAAGGAGGGCACCCAGGCCCACTCGGCGCTCTTCCATGAGATGGCGGAGAACGGCGGGGGACGCATCAACAGCCACTTCTTCAACAAGCAGCAGCAGCATCTGGAGAGCAACCAACACATCAATTCGCTCGTGGATAAGCAGAAGGCCGCGCAGCAGGATGTCATCAATACCTACAACGACATCCAGAACCCGCCCAAGCCCTCCTTGTGGGCATCCATGACGGGCTCCGCGCAACCGCCACCGACCATGGAGGATCTTGCTCCGAAGAACGCCGCCTACCATGCGGCGAAAAAGGCCGCCGATGACGCGAAGCAGGCCGAGCTCAACCGGGTCGTGGGCAACCTGAGCCACGGGAGTGTCGAACCCAGGAGCGATTTCGACAAGGTGCACCAGGACTTCGCCGGGCAGTTCCCCAAGCAGGGGTTCTACCAGGTGAGCCTCTTCCAGAAGGACGGCACCGGGGGGCACGACATCGCGGTGCAGATGGGGAACAACCCGCGGCTGCTCGACCCGAACACTGGCGAATGGCAGTTCCAGTCGCCAGCGCACATGAACGCCTTCATGCACGATTACATGAAGACAATCTATCCGAGTTACGCCGGAGGCTACGTCGACTCCACGCATTATCCCGCGTAATTCAAGGACGTCCTCGACGCCTCGGGTGCATTGACGCGAGCGCATCGGTACCCCATCCGCCGGGCGCTCCACGGTGCGAAGCAGTTCAGAACCCAAACATCTTGGAGAGGATTTCCTTCATCACTGGTGGAGAAGCCGCGTTGCTCCTTGGGGT
Source organism: Cystobacter fuscus (assembly GCF_002305875.1). Taxonomy (NCBI): domain Bacteria; kingdom Pseudomonadati; phylum Myxococcota; class Myxococcia; order Myxococcales; family Archangiaceae; genus Cystobacter; species Cystobacter fuscus. The sequence continues at coordinate 2,083,013 of NZ_CP022098.1, forward strand.
ACACGCGACGTGGACAGTCCCAGGTGCTCCGCAATGGCGCTTCCCCGGCGTCCTTCTTGGGGTCTTCCATCGCCTCGCCTACGGCTTCGATTCCCGCCGCCTCCATCCCGTGAAGCCCAGGCTGGTCGTCTCCAACGCGAGCGATGGGGGCAGGAGCGGGTTGGAACTGCGAACGGGGCGAGGAGAAGGTCCTCCTGGTCAGGTCACGTGCCCCTACGCGGGAGGCCTCCTTGCCCTCTGGACTCCCCGCTACGCGGGGGGCCTCTCTTCTGGACGAACCACTCCACCCAGCGCTTCGACTACCTCGGTCATGCGAAGACATGGGCCGAGGGGAAACCGGAGTGACAGAACGTCAGTATTTCTTCCTCCTGACATGATTTTCGTCTGGATACAAGCGGTCACGCGGGTCCATCAACCCGTCGTCGACCGCCTTCTTGAGGTCGCGCTTGGATGGACCTTGGTAATTGAAATTCACATGGGAAATATCCACTCCTCGCCTTCCCAGTTCATGCGCGACCTGCTCACCGTATTCTCTAGGCGGCTTGTAGTGCCCACTCTCGTCGGTCATTGCCCTCAGACGTCCATCATCCACTCGCATCTTGCCGGCGGCGGCCACCGGTCCTCCGGCGGTGAAGGCGGAGTGGTGATGGACGTCATCCTCTCGACCGGCATAAATCTCTCCATGTTTGTTCATGGCGTACAGATAATGTTTTTGTGGGACGTCATTGGTGTCCAGCGGCACCAGTTTGTCCGCATCTCTTCCCTGCTTATACATCTGACCTTCATAAGCCAGGACTTCGTGTTCGCGCCTTTGCGCGTCATTGAAGTAAGGCACGGGTATTTGCTGGTTCTTGTTGTTTTGGTCTTTCAAATAGCCGCTCTCATACAGCATTCCGACTTCGTCGTACTTGTGGTGCTGCTTGGAAGTCAGCTTGCTCCCGCCGTAGACGTTCTTCGCCCTTCTGCTGATTTCGCGCTGCTCCTCCTGGCGGGCTTGGGCCGTGTACTGGCCCCCGAGGTTGTCGTACTGCTGCTGGGGGGAATAGGCATCGCTCGGCGACGGCGGATAAGCGTCACCCGGATGGGTAGGGTCATAAGGATAAGGATCATAAGCGGGCGCTTGTGTCCTGCTGGTGCGCGCGGCGGGCGAATTTTCTCGAGAGCTGCTCAAAATGCCCTCAGGATCGTAAGGGTCACGGACGCGCCTACGAGTCCCGCGCTCATGCTCGGTGGGCAAGCTTTCTCGTTGCCAACCCATGGAGTTTGGTGGGTACCTTCTGTTGCCCCCTCGGCCGCCGATACTGTCCATGGATTGTCACCCTTCAACTTCAAGTGGAAGTGATTCGTTCTCGTGATGAGCAGACTTGATGCCATCACCCGCGGCCGGATTCTCACGTCTCGCGGGGACTTGGAGGCAGAGGGGTCAGCAACAAGCGCTCGCCACACTCAGCGCCAGCCCGAGCAAGCCCATCTTCAGAGTCTTCATCATGTCGTGTGCTCCTGTGAAGAAGGACGGCGGTTTGCGTCGTTCGCCTTTCGGGGGGATCGAATGTTGATACGGGGCACTGCATTTTCCGGTTACATCCCCTCGGCACCGTCCTGCTCTCGTTCGTGCTGACCGCGCGGGCCGCGGACCTCGAAGCCCCCCGTCCGGCGTATAGGCGGGAGAGGGGCCAGGGTGAGGGTGAGGGCTGGAGCGCAGGAGCCGAGGAGGGCCGCCATGCAGTACCTGCGCGCCAATCTCTCCAAGAAGGTGGGGCGGTGGGTGGACTGGAGTGGAGGCTTCTGGGAGCGGCGCTACTCGGCCGAGCCGGTGCTGGACGACACGGCGCTGGTGGGCCGGCTGCGCTACGTGCTCGCCCATGGAGTGAAGGAAGGATGGGTGGAGAAGTGCGCCCAGTGGCCGGGCCTCACGTGCCTGCCGCAGTTGCTGGGAGCGGCGCGGCGGCTCTTCCATTGGTTCAACTGGACGAAGCGCTGGAGCAAACGCGGCAGTGGGAGCGGGGCGGAGGGGGAGGGGCGGTTCGCCGAGCAGTGGGCCGAGCCGGTGGAGTTGGAGGTAGCGCCGCTGCCGTGTTGGGTGGGGAAGAGTGAAGAAGAGAGGCAGGGCGCGGTGCGGGAATTGCTCCAGGAGGTGGAAGCCGAAGCGCGTGCGCGAGGCAAGCCCGCCCTGGGGGCTCAGGCCGTGCAGGCGCAGCACCCGCATACCCGGCCTGAGCGACTCAAACGCAGCCCGCGGCCACTGGGGCATGCCTCCACGCGACAGGCGCTGAGAGAACTGCGTGAGCAGTACCGTGCCTTCGTCGCGGTGTTCCGCGAGGCAGCGGCTCGGTGGAGACGGGGGGATTTTTTGGCTCATTTCCCTCGGTTCGCCTTCCCTCCTCGAGTGGTGCCGGGTTGAGTCTTTCAACTTCTTTGACACCTATCCCGGTAATTGTTAGCGGCGAGCAGGGACCGGAGGCGACCGCGCAGGACCTGATGCCGCGGTTGCGGCGGATCCACGCGAGCGAGGACGTACAGGAGGGACTGCGCTCCTTCATCGAGCGGCGCGAGGCGCGCTTCCAGGGCAAGTGAGCCCCTGCGCAGGCGACGCACACTCCGGCGCGAACGAGCAACACCCCCAGCACCAGCTCGACGAATGGGAGCGCGAAGAGCGGTGCCACGACCGAGGCCGCGACGACGTCACTGCTCGCCTCCACCTCTCGGTTCCAGCCCTCCCCCTCAACAGGTCCCCCATCCCGCTTTGACGCAGTCTTCCAGGACGAGGGTGCATGAGCGCCCATGCGGGACGAGCGCGAGGTGCCGGACGATGCCCTCCACCTCCAGCATGCGGCCCATCTCGAGCTCGCGCTCGAGCGCCGCCAGCTCCGCGGGCAGCGGAGAGGGGGCCACCGGGGTTTTGAGGATGACGAAGCGTCCGTCTTGCATGCGGCTGGAAAAGCTCCTGGGGAGGGAGCGCGCATCCTACCTCTTGGCCCCGGGCTGCCTATGCCACGGCTGCGTGTGCCCAACGGGGCTGCACTGCCGTGGCGGCAAGGGCTCCCTGCAAGCCTTTGTCACGGACTCGGGAGTGAGCAGCCTCACCTTGAGCAGCATGAACCCCTGTGGCGGAAGCGGCCCGGGCCTGGGCTCTCCGCCTGGTGGAGGTGAGCCATGGCAAGCGACCGTGCGCGGACTGTTTCTGCGGCAGCAGACCCTGGGGCGCTCCGAAAGTACTTCGCGGAGTTCGTTGGAACCTTCGTCCTGGTCATGGGAGGCGTGGGAGCGGCTGTCATTGCGGGTGACCGCATCGGCTTCCTGGGGATCTCCTTCGCCTTTGGGCTGTCACTGCTCGCCATGGTTTACACCGTGGGCCCCATCTCGGGCTGTCACGTCAACCCTGCGGTGACGTTGGGGCTGGTGCTCGCGGGGAAGATGGAGAGACGGCATGTCCCCGGCTACATCCTTGCTCAGTGTTTGGGAGCCTTGCTGGCGGCGGGGATCGTGCTCCTGTGGGCGAAGGGAGGGCCGGAAGGCTACTCGGCCGCAGCCCAGGGACTGGGGGCCAACGGGTTTGGCGCCCACTCACCGGGAGCGTACGGGGCAGGCACCGCCTTCCTGGCCGAGATCTTCCTGACCTTCTTGCTGGTGCTCACGATCCTGGGCGCCACGGACGCCCGGGCGCCCGTGGGGTTCGCAGGGCTGGCGATTGGCCTCGTCCTCACGCTGATCCATCTGGTGGGCATCCCCCTCACCAACACGTCGGTGAACCCGGCCCGCAGCCTGGGCCCGGCGGTGTTCGTAGGGGGCTGGGCGCTGGAGCAGCTCTGGCTGTTCATCGTGGCCCCGCTCCTGGGAGCAGGGCTGGCGGCGGCGGTCTATCGCACGGTGCGGCACCCGGTGGAGGTGCTCACCGCGGCCCAGGCCGAGCGCTCCCTGGAGAGCGAGCGTGTCGAGCGCCTCGCGCTCCGGCGCCCGACAAAGCCGACGCCCTGAGCCGGCTCCCTGGAGACCTTCTGGTGCGCTCCTCTTCTGGGGCCACCGCTCACGCGCTGGCGTGCAGGGGCTCGACGAGCATGGGCATCCCGCCCTTGGGCCGTAGGCTGGCGAGCGGCTCGGGCTCCACGAGGTGGCCGGGCACGGAGCGCAGACGGAAGTGCTGCAGCACGTCGGCGGTGACGAGGGTGGCCTCCATCAGGGCGAAGTTGTTGCCGATGCACAACCGCTGGCCGGCGCCGAAGGGGTAGCGCAGGCGGGGGAGGTCCTGGGCGGTGGGCGAGCGGCCACCGAGCACGGCATTCACCTCGGCACGGGCGCGGGCCTTCACCTCGGGATGCTGCTCCCCCAAGCAGGAGAGGAGGGAGCGAGCGTGGCATCCCAGGCAGGGGTCAGCAAGGAGCCGAAGAAGGAGAGGACGCCACGAGTGGACCAGGCGGAGTTGCTGAGGAGAACGTTCGCGTTGTGTTCCGTCCATCGGAGCACCCGTACGCGAACGCTGGCGAACTGGAACGTGTTCCAGGTACGGTCCGCGGGATGACCACAGCGCAGGCGAGCAGGACCGAGTCCATGGTGCGGATCGTGATCGCGTACATCGTGGCGATCGCCGCAGGTGCTGCGTGGTTCGCGTGGGGTCCCGAGACCGCGTGGTTGTGGCTCGACGGGCTGATCGCCGACCTCATCGCGACGCTGGTGATCTTCGGCGCGAGCCGGCTGCACCACAACTCGAGCTTCTACGACGCGTACTGGAGCGTGCTGCCGCCGCTGCTGATGCTCGCCTGGTGGGTCGAGTCCGGGACACCGGCCGACGAGCCCCGCGCCTGTCTCGTGATGGGGGTGATCGTGCTATGGGCGGTCCGGCTCACGGCCAACTGGGTCCAGACCTTCCCCGGACTGCACCACGAGGACTGGCGCTACCCCATGGTGCGCGAGCGCGCCGGCAGGGCCGAGGCGGCGGCCGACCTCATGGGCATCCACGTCTTCCCCACGCTGCAGGTGTTCCTTGGCATGCTGCCGGTCTACGTCGTCCTCACCCGCACCGGCCGCGACCTCGGGTGGCTGGACGCGCTGGCGGTCGTCGTGGGCGTGGGTGGAGTGGCGATCGAGCTCGCGGCCGACATCCAAATGCACCGGTTCATTCGGACCCGCAAGCCCGGCCAAGTGATGGACCAGGGTCTGTGGGCGTGGTCGCGGCACCCCAACTACTTCGGCGAGGTCAGCTTCTGGGTCTCGCTCGCGATTTTCGGCATCGCCGCCGACCCGGATGCGTGGTGGGTGTTCGCGGGAGCCGCCTGCATATACGCGATGTTCCAACTCGCCAGCATCCCGATGATGGAGCAGCGGAGCCTGGAGCGCCGGCCGGCATACGCGGCCGTCATCGAGCGAGTGCCGCGCTTCGTGCCGCGTCCACCGCGCCGCGTCCGCACCGGCACATGACCCGGGTCTTGATCGCGGGCCTCGGCGACGCGGGGCTGCTTGGGCGAGCACCTGCATTTCGCGCACTCGGACCTGGGAGGACTGGCGCTCTTCGAGGAGGCCAACTGGTTCGGCGTGAAGGCCGCGGAGCGGGCCTTGAAGGGCCTCGGCCGCGAGGGGCCGAGCTGGCTCTGAGCTGCCCTGGAAGGTGAACGCGGTGACCCACCTGCCCGCCTATGCGCCTGCCGCGGCTTTCAACCATGTGAGGAGGGCTTCCCCTTCAATCCGGGTGTGTTCAGAGCCTTGAATGATCCAGGACACTTGGATGGAAGAGAGGCCCGAAACACCTCGTAGATCCACCCCCGTGAGATTGGCTCCATGGAGGGTTGCTCCATCCAACTGGGCACCCTTCAGATTGGCGGATTCCAGGTTGGCGTTCACGAGATAGGCCCCACTGAGTTGCGCCCCGGAGAGATCCGCGCCTTGAAGTTGTGCCTCATAGAAGCTCGCACGTAAGGCGTTGGCATTTCGCAGATCAGCTCTCCTCAGCGTGGCATAATCCAGATTGGCCTTGGTCAACTGGCTGCCAGCGAGGTTGGCATGAACAAACGAGGCCGAGGCAAGGTTGGCTCCGTAAAGTCTCGCTTCGCTCAAATCACCTCCGTCAAAGCAAGCACCCGGCAGTTCCGCCTCGGTCAACTCCTGGGCTTGGAACGTACACCCGGGCAGTTCGGCATCCTCAAGCGTGAGTCGCTCGCCTCGCTCACCTCTGGACTCGACCCACATGGCATGTTGCTTCAATTTGTCGGCCAGCTCTGGTCCCATCTTCGGTTTCCTCTCGATTGATGCGCTCACGGATACCGCAGGATCCGAGATTTGAGGTTCGGATCGAGCTTGTTCACGGCCCCCATGAGGTCTTGAACATGTTGTGAACTCAGGTCTTTCGTATCGAGAATGACGTTTTCATTTTGAGCCAGCTCGGACTGTATCTTCCCCAAATCACGTTCGAGAGAAAATCCGGGTCTTCGGTACGTCGAGTGGGCAGGACTGTCGACAAGAGGCCGTGCGCATGGGGAGGACATGGGGCTCAAGGGCGTGCGGAGCCGAGCGATGGCCATGGGATTCAAGTCCCCGCGAGAGTTCGAGGCATGAATGAGACAGGGGCACGACCTGGGGTGCCGAAAGCCGCAGCTGTGCATGACAGAGCGCCTGGCTCCGCTGCCCTACTGGCCGGGTTGCAGTCGAATCTGTCGGCGCTGCGGGGCTCGGTCCCCAGCCGCCTGCTTCTACGGCGAGGGGCTATGCCGCTACTGGCAACGGCGGAGTGAACTCCATGCCCCCGCAGCACAGCAGTATCATCGCCCTGAATGCCTTGGGATTGCGGAAGCCATAGGCGCGGCGGCTGAGGGCTCGAATCTTGTTGTTGATTCCCTCCACCACTCCGTTGCTCAGTCCCGTCTCCACGTAGGCGAGAATGCCGTCCTTGTGCCGCTGGACTGTCTTCGCCAGCTTCGCGAAGGGGGCGAGCCTGGAGTGGCTGGCCCATTGACACCACTTGTCCAGGTGCTCCGAGGCTCGCTTGGGCTGCACGTAGTCCATGCCCCGTGCCAGGCTTTCCTTGAGCAGATAGGCCCGGTAGAGCGTCTGGTTCGTCTTCTTCAACTCGCTGAGCTTCTCTCCCTGGCGCACCGTCAGGTTCCACGGATTCTTCAGCAACGCCCAGCGGCTCTGTTTGAGCGCCTTTCCCTCCTGGCTCCCCGCCTGCTCGCGCACCTCTTGCCGGCGCACCGTATCCAGCGCTTCGTTCGCCAGCTTCTGCACGTGGAACCGGTCGAACACCTTGCGCACATGTGGGGCACGGTTGCCCACCGCCTTGCTGAAGGCCGCCGACAGGTCCATCGTCGCGTGCGTCAACTCCTTCGTCCTCTCCTCTCCCAGCTCGTCGAAGAAGGCGTCCAGGGTCTCTTCGTTCTTCCCCTCTCCCACCCAGACGACTCGCGAGCGCAGGTGGTCCACCACCAGGCTCACGTACTTGTGCCCGGCTTTCCAGCCCAGCTCGTCCACTCCAATGATTTGCAACCCCTCCAGGCGGCCTGGCGACAGGCGCTCCTCGACAATGCGCTCGATGATGGTGCCCACCGTGCGCCAGTTGATGCCCAGCAGCCGGCAGATGGAGGACTTGTCCAGGCGTTGCGCCTGCCAGGCCACCAGCTCCTCGAAGGCCCGCGTGAAGCTCGAGTCGTGCGCCGCCCAGGCCACCCTCTCCACTCTCACCCCATGCTCGCGGCAGTGCACACGGCGCGGGGCGTAATGCAGCCAGAAGATGGTTTGTCCCAGCGCCAGGTGCCGCCACAACCGCCCAGGGCTCGCGTCGTAGCCGGGGGCGGGCCGGCCGCACACTCCGCAGCGAGGCTTGCGCTGGCGCGGGCGCACCTCCACCACCACTCCCTTGGCCTCCAGCCGGGCCCCTTGCACACTCAGCCCCTGGATGCGCAACACCCGCCCCAGCACCTCTCGCAGCCTTGGCCCCGCCACGCCCCGCCTCCCCCTCCAGCACCCCGGGGGCGGCACGTATTGCAACTCCGCGACCTGGTCTCTTCCCAGAGCGACAGCCTCTATCGGCTTCTCGCTCCCCATCGCTCATTGGAGACCCTCCCGTCCACGGCGGGAACGCCCATTTCGGCTACAGAAGATCCGAAAATCCTCCCTTTCTCGGCGGAAAAGATGAGTTGAAGGTCTTGACGTCCCACTTGGTTCCATCTCCGTCGATGAACTCCGCTTTCCCTGTGGGCTCTCGGATGACTGGGGACTTGAGCTTGCCGGCATCCTCAAGGTCGGCGGCTACTTCCGCCTCACGCATCGTCTTCGCCGTGATTTTCCCTCCTTGCGCCGGATCCGCGGCGAGCTTTTCCAAACGTGCTTTTCTCAGTTCCGCCGCATTCTTGGCCTGCTGCTGCTCCGTGTTTTTCTGTCGAGGTGTACCAGGTTCTTCGCGTCGCCCTCTCTGTTGTAGTATCTCTTTGAGTTTCGTCTTGAGATCGCTGAAGACCTTGCGGATCATACCTCCAGCTTTGGCCTGGACCCTTAGGATGGACCTTATCGTCAGTTCGATGCGTGCATGTACCGAACTGACGAAGCCTGGAATGTACTCGCTCAAGGTCTTGAGGTTGGCGGATGACGCAGCCAGAAGTTCATTCAGTCGCTGGATGCATTGTTCACAGATTTCATCCAGTGTCGAGCCTTCGAGTTTCTTGAGCCATTTGTATCCATTCCCCTTGGCAAAGAAGTTGAAGACCTTGAGCAAGTCACTCAGGGACACCCTGCGGGCGCCCAACCAGATCGCCTTGCAGACCCCCTTCAGTAAAGAGCCTAGGACGGGGATGATACCGATGAGTGTCAGGGTGAGTGCGGCCCATGCGGCATGGTTGTCGTATTCTTCATCCCAAATGAGGACTTTCAGGTTGGCGGTCAGGTCCCGGATGTCCGAGGCCTGATCGACGACGGGAATCATCGTGATGATGGTGTTCGCGATGATTTGTCCAATCGAGGGATCTTCATTGAAATCTCCCTGGATGACACCCCAGACCCAAGCGCCAGAGTCAGCCAACATCTGCTTGGTTCTATCCATCCATCCGGGAACGGCCTTCTGGCCATGATGCTGTGGCTGCGTCTTGAATTGGATGATGTCTGGATCGTCGTGAAAAGCGTACGTGACTTGAGTCACTCCCGAAGGTAACGGGACGTGTGCCTGGCCACGTTCATCGAGAGTCCCCGTTGAGCAAAAGCCGCTATGTGCGTCCTTGACGGTGTACTTTGCTCCGGCAACAGGAGTTGCATCCGCGTACAGATATTCCAGCTCTATCCAATTGCGAGGACAGTGGGCGATGGGGTTTCCCTGAAATGCGCGTAACTGCTTTTCTGTGATCTGGAATGTTCCCATGGGCGAGATGATTTCCACCGCCGAAGTTCTTGATGTGGATGCTCTCATGCTCCCTGTGGGCGTACTGGGACAGCGCGGAAGATTCAGTGAAGGATGTTGTTTTTTGGGCAATGTAGGACAATGGGTTCTGTATCTGCGCTGATGTTCAGGCGTGGTGGCCTCTCGAGGCGGGGTGACCGTCCGGAGCCGTAAGCTCTCCGGCCCTTCGGGACACTCGGCCCGGGTCCTTGGGACGCCTACCGTGACACTTCATGGATGGTTCCCCAGCTCCCCTCGAGGACGATGCCTCGCGGCTCGATCGTCTCCTGGCGCATGAAGGGCAATACCTGGACGAGGCTCGCCGCCTGGCGCAGCGGGACCCTTCCTCGGACGGAGCCTCGGCCCCCGCGGATCCCGGCATCACCGCTCCACGGCGTGACCTGTGCGGGCTCGCCTTGTCCGGAGGCGGCATCCGCAGCGCGACCTTCAACCTGGGTCTGCTTCAATGCCTGCAACAAATGGGACTGCTGGAGATGTTCGACTACGTCTCCACCGTCTCGGGCGGAGGGTACATCGGGGGCTTCTGGACGGCGTGGCGTCACTACCACCTGAAGGAGCCCTCCGCCGGGAACACGGTCGCGCTCTTCCCCATGAGCCAGGAGCAGGGCGCTCGCGGAGCACGCTTCGCGGAGGTGCGTCACCTGCGAGAGTTCAGCAACTTCCTGAACCCCCGGTTGGGGCTGCTGAGTCTCGACACGGGCCGGATGTTCGTCGCGGCCCTGAGCGCCGTCCTTCCCTCCCTCCTCGCGGCGTTCTCCTTCCTCGTCCTGGTGCTGCTGCTCTGGCTGCTGCTCGCCTGGCTGTTGCTGCTCGGCTGGGAGGGCTCGCCTCCGTGGGTGGCGCGGGCCGTCTCGTATGCCCTGATGATCGGAGTCACTTGTGGGGCGCTGTTCACCTGGGAGCTGCTCCTGTTCCGGCAGGACAACCGGGTGAGGCTCAACCGCGGCCGCCCGGGCGCGAATCCCGACGAGGAGGTCCAGGAGCGCGAGGGCCGCAGGTTCGGCTACTACCTCAACGCCTCGGTGTTGGCGGTGGGCACCGTGCTCTTCTTCTGGCAATGGCTCGTCCACGCCCACCCCGCGAACGCTCAGGCCTTCCACTCCGTGTGGTGGCCCGTCACGGAGGACGCTCCTCCCTGGCCAGAAATGGTGTCAGACGATTCGTCGCTTCTCGGGCTGCGGCGCTGAGGGATCGCGTCGCAGTGCAGCCTCGCCTCGCCGCGTACCTGCGCTCCGAACGTCGCCTGCCCTTCAACGAGCACGGCATCTTTCGCCATTACCCGGAGCAGCCGGCCGCAAGTGGTCCGCCCGGAGGCGGTTCCGGGCCACTCGCCTGACACTCCAGTGGCTATACGCTGGGCACCGGGATGGCTCGGCAGTGGCCGCTCCATCCCCGGCACCGCGGCGCCTCCCACCTCGCGCCGGCGCGCGGCCTCTTCGCTCCGGCGGTGCAGGCCTTTCAGCGTCTTCCTCTGCACCATCAGGTGGGGAGGGTGATGAGGCTGGGGCTGAAAGGCCCCGCCTGCCGCGGGCTCATGCGGATGCGCACGAGCAGGCGGATCCCCTGAGGTACTGGTAATGTCGAATGGGGCCCTTGTGCGGGGGGCCACCTCCAGGAGTCGTTGTATGCTATGTCGGCTGGCGCTGCTGTCCTTCCTGTTTCTTGTGGGGTGTAGCGGCGCCACGCAAGCAGTCCGCCCCGCCCCCCTCCAGCAGAGGTTCTGCGTCTACGTACCGCACCGTGAGGCCTCGGTTGCACGGGCTGAAGGCGACGGCGGCCAGGCCGCCGTGCTTGCGCCGGGGGGGCGGGCAGTGGGTTCACCCGCAGTGCCGCTCACCCCACCTCCGCCCCCGTCGCCGCTGCGAGGGGTTGCTGGCTTGACGTGTTCGACGTCGGAGCCGCCATCAACTATGAGCAGAGGTATGATGATCCACCCTATTGGCGGATCCGAGGAAGAGAGCAGCAGTTGATCGATTTCCATGGAGGCGCCCAATCCGACACCGGCAAGCCCTATCGAACCGAGAATGTCGTGCGCGCCGTGGCGAAAGACAACCCGCGGAGCCAACGATTCCACGACGCCGCCACCATGCGCTGGGGTCAACTCCACCCCTACACAGGACACTAAGGGATGAAATCCAAGTACAAACCAGGGTCGTTCTTGAGGATTCCGTTGCCTGATGGTTCATTCGGCCATGCGAGGACGCTCGATCCACCGTTCGATGCCTTCTACGACTACAGAACCACCACTCCAGAGTCGGATCTGGGCAGAATCGCATCAAAGCCAATCCTCTTCAGGATAGTCGTTCGCAGCCCCTACCCGGACTCATGGGCGTTCATCGGGTGGAGAGCGCTTGAAGAGCGTTTCACTCAACCTATCGTCCAATACAGGCAAGAAGTGGGACCCTTCGGCCGCTGCACGATTTTCGACACCCTCGGCAATGTGAGAGATGCGGAGCCTCACGAGTGCATAGGGCTTGAGCCCTCGGCGGTTTGGGATCCACATGGAGTCGAGAAGCGCTTGCTGGATGCGTTCATGGAGCGGCCCAACGCCGCGTTGGAGCGGATGAAAGCAGAGCTGCGAGACAGGATGCTGAAATGACGGCCTCAGACGCTGAGGCGGGGTGACCGTCCGGAGCCGTAAGCTCTCCGGCCCTTCGGGACACTCGGCCCGGGTCCTTGGGACGCCTACCGTGACACTTCATGGATGGTTCCCCAGCTCCCCTCGAGGACGATGCCTCGCGGCTCGACCGTCTCCTGGCGCATGAAGGGCAATACCTGGACGAGGCTCGCCGCCTGGCGCAGCGGGACCCTTCCTCGGACGGAGCCCCGGCCCCCGCGGAGCCCGACATCACCGCTCCACGGCGTGACCTGTGCGGGCTCGCCTTGTCCGGAGGCGGCATCCGCAGCGCGACCTTCAACCTGGGTCTGTTGCAATGCCTGCAACAAATGGGACTGCTGGAGATGTTCGACTACGTCTCCACCGTCTCGGGCGGAGGGTACATCGGGGGCTTCTGGACGGCGTGGCGTCACTACCACCTGAAGGAGCCCTCCGCCGGGAACACGGTCGCGCTCTTCCCCATGAGCCAGGAGCAGGGCGCTCGCGGAGCACGCTTCGCGGAGGTGCGTCACCTGCGGGAGTTCAGCAACTTCCTGAACCCCCGGTTGGGGCTGCTGAGTCTCGACACGGGCCGGATGTTCGTCGCGGCCCTGAGCGCCGTCCTTCCCTCCCTCCTCGCGGCGTTCTCCTTCCTCGTCCTGGTGCTGCTGCTCTGGCTGCTGCTCGCCTGGCTGTTGCTGCTCGGCTGGGAGGGCTCGCCTCCGTGGGTGGCGCGGGCCGTCTCGTATGCCCTGATGATCGGAGTCACCTGTGGGGCGCTGTTCACCTGGGAACTGCTCCTGTTCCGGCAGGACAACCGGGTGAGGCTCAACCGCGGCCGCCCGGGCGCGAATCCCGACGAGGAGGTCCAGGAGCGCGAGGGCCGCAGGTTCGGCTACTACCTCAACGCCTCGGTGTTGGCGGTGGGCACCGTGCTCTTCTTCTGGCAATGGCTCGTCCACGCCCACCCCGCGAACGCTCAGGCCTTCCACTCCGTGTGGTGGCCCGTCACGGAGGACGCTCCTCCCTGGCGGGAGCGGCTCCATGTGTTCGACCCCGCCATCGCCTGGGTGGGGGCGGCCGGCGCCCTCGTGCTGCTGCGATGGCTGAGCTCCCGGTTCGCCACGGCCTGGATGCAGCGGACGGAGCGGGCCGCGATGAGCCGGGTCATCAGCCGGCTGCTGCTCCTGGCGAGCTTCTGGTCGGTCCTCTCGTGCTTCTGGCTGGCCGGGATGTTCTTCCTGACGTCGAACCTGATGGAGATCTACTCCCTGTTGCAGACGGGAGTGGTGGCCACCGTGATGGTGCTCTCGGCCGCCTTCGCCAGGCTGCAACAGCTCTTCAGTCGCCGGGCGACCCGGCCGGTCAGCCCCACCGCGAGCAGTCGCCTCCGCTCGTACCTGCCCCAGCTCCTGGCGTACACCGTCCTGGCGTTGAGCTTCCTCGGCGCGGTGATGCTCGTGCTCCGGGCGATGAACCAGGCGTGGTTGCCCCATCTCGTGGGGACAGTCATTGCCCTGACCGGGCTCACCCTGCTGCTCTTCGATGCCAACTCCGTGGGGCTGCACGCCTTCTACCGGGACCGCATCGCGCGCACCTTCATCGGCGCGGCCCATGGGCAGGGACCCGGTCAGACCGAGCTCCACTCCCTGGATGACTTCTCGCTCGATCGACTCAAGCCCCAGCCCGGGCCGCTCCACCTCATCTGCTGCGCGGCCAATGATCTCGCGTCGATAGATCCCATGGCCAATCTCTACCGGGGCGCGGACAGCGCGGTGCTCTCGAGCGTGGGCTTCTCGGTGGGCCCCGAATGGAAGAGCTGGGAGAAGATCCGCCAGGAAGGTGGTACCGCGCCCACGCTCGCCTCGGCCATGACCGCCTCCGCGGCGGCCTTCAATTCCCACATGGGCTCCATGTCCATGCGGCTGGGTCCGGCCGTCACCTTCCTCATGACCGCCTTCAACCTCCGGTTGGGGCTGTGGTGGCCCCACCCGACCCGGGCCCGGCGGCGTTGGTACGAGCGGCTGTGTGTCGGGCTTCCCTTCTACAAGGAGCTGCTGGGTCGCTCGCGCGCCAAGGGTCGCGACGTGCTGCTCTCGGATGGTGCCCACTTCGAGAACCTGGCGCTCTACGAGCTGGTCCGCCGCAGGTGCCGGTTCATCATCGTCTCCGATTGCGGCATGGACGCGGACACCTCGTTCGATGACTTCGCCAACGTCGTGCGGCGCGTCCGCGAGGATTTCGGGGTGGAGCTGCGCATCGATTTGTCCCCCCTGCGTCCGGACGGCGACACGGGCCTGTCGCGTCGCACCGTCGTCGCCGGGGACCTCGAGTACCCGGATGGCAGCAGCGGGGTGTTGCTGCTGATCAAGCCCTCGTTGCAGGGCAACGAGCCGCCGGACATCCTGCAATACAAGACACGCAACACGGCCTTCCCGCACGAGACGACCGGGGACCAGTTCTACGACGAGGCCCAGTGGGAGGCGTACCGCCGGCTGGGTGAACACACCGCGCTCACGATCTTCCGGTCCGTTCGCGGAGAGAGCGAGTCGGGGCGGATGCTCGCGACCGCGAGGCTCTTCGCCCGCGTGCGCAACGAATGGCTGCCCGTACCCTCCGGCTACGAGGAGCGCTTCCCGCGCTTCGTGGAGCGGGCCACCGCGTTGGATCAACTGCTGGAAGGCGCGGGTGCCCGGAAGCTGTTCCGGGAGATCTTCAAGGAGATCACCGAGCTGGATCGTCAGGCCAAGACGAGCCCCCCACCGCAGGTCTCCGACGCGCACTCCCTGGTGATCGAGGCTGGTTCGAAGCCCACGCCCCAGGAGCTGACCGACGCGCTCCACATGATCCGGCGCGCGCTGCTCTTCATGGAGGAGGTCTTCCTCACCGAGCAGTTGGCCGCCCATTACAACCACCCGGCCTACCGGGGCGTCGTGAACTACTTCGCGCGCTGGGGCTATGCGCCGCTCTTGCGGACGTGGTGGCCCCTGCTCAAGACACTGCACTCCCCTCGCTTCACCCATTTCCTCGAGGAGCGCTTCAGCCTGCCCACCGTGGAGCACAAGGATGTCGGGCAGCTCGGCGGCAGGGAGGAGGGCTTCGCGATGTCCTGCTGGGTGGCGCAGGGAGGACGCAAGCCCAGGCCCCATGAGCACCTGCTCTCGTACATCCTCCATCTGCCCCACGGGGGACGCCCCGAGTACCCCATCCAGGCCGCGCAGCTCATCGTGCGCACCCACCAGGACCGCGAGGGCGAGGCGCGGCCGCTGCTCTGGTCCGGGGGTGGGAAACCCGAGAGGCGGGTGGTGCTGTGGCAGGGCGATGACTTCTACGTGCCACCCGGGTTGTGGGGCGCGGGCATCGGCGAGGACTTCTTGCGGTTGATCACCGAGGACCCGCTCATGCCGGGCATCGTGGAGCCGGGGAGCGTGCTGGCGGTGCGGCTCCAGGTGGATCGCGAGGCCTCGGCCGCCCGGCGCAAGCGGTGGGCGGATGAGCTTCACCTCTACCACGCGGAAGGGTTCACGCAGCCCGACCCCGCGCTGAAGCAGTGGCTCGCCGACCTGGAGCCGGAGCTCGACCAGGATGCCGCCATGCCGTGGGCCAAGAAGAAGAGCGAGTACTGGAAGTCGCTCTGGTTGACGCGGCTCTACCAGCCCACCCCGGAGGCCACGGCGCGGCGCGAGGAGTCGTTCGAGGCGGAGTCCACGCCGGGTTTGCACTGAGGGCGGCGCTCGATGCGGCACTCCTTCACGCCGCGGCCCTCGACGGCCGTCACCTCGTGGTGGGCCGCTCCGCCATGCGCGGCGGAATGATTGACCCCCAGCACAATCGCCAGAGGGCCATGTCAGACAATGTGGAGGGTAGGTGAAACGGCGAGCGGTCGGCCGCCTGATCGTGGAAAACGATATCTCTCGTGCCAGAGACCGATGGACCCACGTTTCATCACTTGTCGTTGATTCCGGAATGCAACAGCGCGGGCCGCCGGGCTCACGCCCTCCGTGATCCCTCGTGAGACATTGAGTAGCAATCACTGGGCTTGCCCTCGGGGGGGAGCATGCATCGCGAGTGGGAGTCATCGGGCACGAAGTCTGGGATGGGCCGCCGCCGGAGCAGCCCCGGCGCGTGGCTGACGGCCCTGGGGCTGATGTTCGTGCTGCTCTTCAGCCAGGCCCCGCGCGCGGAGGGACTGCCGCCCAACCTGCGCGCCTCGCTGCTGGTGCGAATCCTCGCCTATGACCGGCGGATGGGGGTGCGGCCTCCGCCCCTGACCATCGCCGTCCTCTATCGCGAGGGCAATGCGGATTCGGAAGGCCAGGGCCAGGAGTTCACCCGTGCACTGGAGCTGGCCTCACGGGGCAGGAGTGTGTTGGGCCGGCCGGTGCGGATCGTCCGCGTGGGCTTCCGTGATCCGACGCAACTGAGGGATGACCTGTCCCAGGCACGCGTGGTGGCGCTCTACGCGTGCGAGGGACTCGAGGCCGACACGACGAGCATCGCCCGGGTGACGCGGCAGTTGTCCATCCTCTCCTTCGCCGGCAGCAGGACCGAGCTGGAGCAGGGTCTGGCCATCGGGCTCGGCCGGCAGGGCAACTCGCCCATCATCCTCATCCAGCTCGCGGCGGCTCGCGCGGAGGGCGCGGACCTCGATGCCGGACTGCTCAGCCTCTCCCAACTCGTCGAACCCGCCCGGAGCACACCATGATCCTCCAGCTTCGTCCTTCCTCCCTGAGGGCCCGGTTGGTCACCCTGGTGGTGCTGCTCTTCGCGGCCTTCTCCATCTTCTTCCTGCTCTTCTTCCCCGCGCGGATGAATGATCAGGCGCGGCGGGGGATGCTCGATCGGACGCTGGGAATCGCCCGGCTGCTGGCCAGCGCCACCGAGCCCGCGCTCGACTTCGGGGACGCGGCCAACGGGCAGCGTCACCTGGAGACCCTCGCCTCCAGCCAGGAGGCGCTCTTCGGCCTGCTGTTGCGCGAGGACGGCACGCCCCTGGCCGCGTGGCACCCCGAGCGCGTGCCGAAGGACTCCCTGGACGATCCCCGGGAGTCTTTCATCCTGGGGGACGAGGTGTTCGCGCGGGTCGACATCCACACGCGCGGGGGCCAGCGGGGCATGCTGCTCTTGGGCTTCAACCTCGCCCGTCTCCAGCAGGAGAGCCTGCGGACGCAACAGCTCGCCGCGGGCATCTCCACGCTCATCCTCGCCAGCGGTGTGCTGGCCGCCTTCGTGGTGGGCACGCTGGTGGTGAGGCCGCTCAAGCGTGTCACCCGCGTGGCCCTGCGCATCTCCGAGGGCGAGCACGAGGCCCGGGATGAGCTGGACCTCTCCCGGCACGATGAGATGGGCACCCTGGCCGCGGCGTTCTCGCGCATGTTGGACCGGCTGTACGAGCAGCGCGCCCTCATCGAGTCCCAGGTGCGCGAGCTGCGCAGCGCGCAGGATCAGCTCATCGTCGCCGACCGGCGCACCTCCCTGGGCACGCTCGCCGCGGGCGTGGCGCACGAAATCAACAACCCGCTCGCCTACGTCACCGCCAACATCCAGTTCGCGCTCCGGGAGATTCCCCAACTGCGCCGCTTCTCCCGCCAGGGCACTCCGGATGATCAGCCCTGCCCGCAGGAGGAGGAGTGGAGCGAGGTGTTCAGCGCCCTGTCCGAGGCGCGCGAGGGCTGCGGGCGCGTGCAGCACATCGTCCAGAGCCTCAAGTCCTTCTCGGCCGGGGATGATGGCAAGCGCGAGCCCACGGAGCTGCGGCGCACGCTCGAGAGCGCCATCAACATGGCCAGCAACGAGATCCGTCACCGGGCCCGGCTGGTGCGCGACTTCCAGGCCGTCCCCTTCGTCGAGGCCAACGAGGTGCGGCTCGCCCAGGTCTTCCTCAACCTGCTCATCAACGCCGCGCATGCCATCGAGGCGGGCGCCTCGGAGCGCAACGAGATCCGTGTCTCCACGCGCCTGGGCGAGGATGGGCGGGTGCGGGTGTCCATCACCGACACGGGCAGCGGGATGGTTCCCGAGGTGCGTGCCCGCCTCTTCACCCCCTTCTTCACCACCAAGCCGGTGGGGGTGGGGACCGGGCTCGGGTTGTCCGTCTGCCAGGGCATCATCACCAACCTGGGGGGGCGCATCGAGGTGCAGAGCGAGCCGGGACGCGGCAGCACCTTCACCGTGGTGCTCCCCGCCTGCTCCGCTTCGGTGGGCCACCGGCCCCGGGAGGAGTCCTCGCCCGGGGCGGTGCGGCGCGCGCGCATCCTGGTGGTGGATGACGAGCCCCTGGTGGGGACCGCGCTGCTCAGGGCCCTGGGCCGGGAGCACGAGGTGCTGGTGTCGACGCGCGCGCACGAGGCCTTGTTCCGTGTGCGCCAGGGTCCGCCCTTCGATCTCATCCTGTGCGATCTGATGATGCCGGAGATGAGTGGCATGGAGTTCTTCACGGAGCTCCAGCGCACCAACCCCGAGCAGGCTCGAGGGGTGCTCTTCATCACCGGGGGCGCCTTCACCGAGGTGACGCGCGCCTTCATCGAGAAGCACCAGGAGCGGGCACTGGACAAGCCCATCGACATGCGCGCCCTGCGCGAGCGGCTGCGCGCCCTGGTCGAGTCTCCCGCCCTCCACTCCCACCCCACCGTCTCGGGTTGAACCCCCATGCCTCGTTCGTCCCCCCTCGCTTCCCGTGGCCGCGGGATGCTCCTCCTGGCCGCCTTCCTGTGCTCCACTTCCGCCCTCGCGCACGAGGTCCCCGAAGAGGAGGAGGCCCCACCGGAGTGGACCCAATCCCTCACCCTGGAGGAGTTGCTGCGGGTGGAGCTGTCCACTCCCTCCAAACGTCTCCAGCAGGCGAGGGAGGCTCCCGGCATGGCCTCGGTGGTGACGCGCGAGCAGATGCGCCGCTTCGGCTGGGAGACGATCGACGAGCTCCTCTTCAGCCAGCCCGGCTTCTTTCCCTCGCATGACTTCGAGCGCACCACGGTGGGCGCCCGTGGCCTCTGGGAGGGGTGGAACAACAACCACCTGCTGCTGCTGCTGGATGGCGTTCCCATGAACGACAGCGACCTGGCCACCGCGTTCACCTGGGAGATCACCCCGCTCTTCCTGGTCAAGAGCGTGGAGATCCTCCGGGGCCCCGCCTCTGCCCTGTATGGCTCCAGCGCCATCCATGGCGTCATCGCCCTCAACACGCTCTCCTCGTCCCATACCCTGGAGGATGACGAGCGGCTGGAGATCAACAACGAGGCCCGGTTGCGCGTCGGCAACCTGGGCACGGCGGTGGTGGACGCGGTGGCGGTCACCCGCTCCCGGCACCTCTCCGCGGTGGTTGGCTTCCAACACCAGCACACGGATGGGTTCTCCTATCTCTCCCATGACGGCTCGAGACGCACCGATGCCACGGGAGCGCTCCAGCGCTTTCTCGTGAACGATCGCCGCGACAACTCGTACCTCTTCGTCAAGCTGGAGCCCTCGCGTGTCTTGCGCGGCCTGTCCCTGCAGTACCACCTGCAGGACTGGAACCACGGCACCGGCCACGGTTGGCGCCAGTGGGTGCCCGATATCGACGGCCCCATGCGGGACCGGCGGCACATCGCCGTGGCCAGCTACCGCTCGCGGCCGGGCAGCCCGTTGGCGCAGGAGTACGTCTTCAAGTACCAGCGGCGCGAGTACGACAGCCACGTGCGCTTCTATCCGAGCGGCGCCGAGGACGGGCGCTACCCCTATGGAGTGACCGAGGTGCTCGAGACGGCGCTGGACGAACTCTTCGGGCGCGCCCAGCTCTCGGGCTCCCTGGGCGAGGGGCTCAGCCTGCTGGGCGGCGTGGAGTACTCCGCCACGCTGTATGGCGGGGACTCCGTGCACTACGCCACCGCCGACCTCTCCGACGAGTCGCCTTTCCCTCCCCCGGCTCCGGTGCGGCTCGGTCCCCTCTACGAGTCCATCCTCGGTGAGCCCCTGAGCAACGTGGGGGCCTATACCCAGCTCGCCTGGAACCGGTTGCTGTCGCTTCCCCTGTCACTGACCATGGGGCTGCGCTACGACTTGAAGTTCTTCCACTACCGCGACCTCGCGCAGCCCGGAACACCCAGCCGCTTCAAGTCCTATGAGCAGCTCAGCCCGCGGGTCGCGTTGGTGTTCACACCGAGTCCCGTGTTCAGCCTCAAGTTCCAGGGCGGCCGGGCCTTCCGGGCTCCCTCGCCCGGAGAGATCCTCGGTTCCAACACCTGGATACTGGACGCCAACGTCGAGAGGATGCGCCCCGAGCAGGTCACCACCTTCGAGCTCGACGCCGACTGGAGCATCAGCCAGCACCTGAGCTGGCGCAGCACCTTGTTCCACTCGCGCTACGAGAACCTCATCGCCTTCTCCGCCGGGAACGTGATGGACAACCTCCTGTCCCAGACGAACGTGGGCGTGGAGTCCGAGTTCCTGGTGGAGGTGGACCTGGGAGGGATGGGCCGCCTGTCGGCCTTCGGCAACTACACCTACGTGCACCTGCTCGAGGGGGTGGGCCGGGCAGGGGACCTCGCCTGGGCGCCCGCGCATCTGGCCAAGGCGGGGGCGAGCTACCAACGCGAGCACTTCAGTCTCGCGCTCCAGGGTCGCTACCAGGGCAGCGTGCTGCGCCGCGAGGAGGACAGCGTGGAGCCCTTGTTCCGCTCCCTGCGCCCGGAGCAGGTGCCCGCCTGGTTCCGGCTCGATGCCAACGTGCGCTATCAAATCACCTCCTGGGCCGCCGCCGAGCTCAAGGTGTCCAACCTGTTGGACACGGAGAGCTACCTCGTGAGACCGCACGACTATCCCTTCGACTACCGCATGGAGGGCCGGCGCGTCTTCGTGACCCTGGAGGCCAACCTCTGAGGGCACTCGTCGGGCCCCTGGGTGCTTCGGCTCGGCATCGGGGGCGTCCTCATGGTAACGGGTGTCCCGCTGACCCTGAAACGAGGAGAGACGGCGGGAGATGAGCCTGGACAAGCGCGCACGGGCCCTGGGCCAATGGCTCGTGCTGGGCTCCCTGGTGGGCCTCGTGTGTGGTGTGGCCTCGGCGATCTTCCTCTTCCTCCTGGAAGAAGCCACGCACTGGCGCATCCGCCACGAGGTCATCGTCTACTTCCTGCCGCTGGCGGGCCTGGTCATCGGTGCCCTCTACGGCCGGTGGGGCGCGTCCATCCGAGGGGGCAACAACCTCGTCATCGACACCATGCACGAGGGGGGAGAGCGCATTCCCGCGCGCATGGCCCCCATGGTGTTGCTGGGCACGGTGCTCACCCACCTCTTTGGCGGTAGCGCGGGCCGCGAGGGCACCGCCGTGCAGATGGGCGCGAGTCTCGCCGACGGCGTGGCCCACCGCCTCCAGGTCTCGCCCGTGACGCGCCGGCAATTGCTCGCCGCCGGAATCGCCGGAGGCTTCGGCTCCGTCTTCGGCACCCCCATCGCGGGCACCGTCTTCGGCCTCGAGGTCGTCAGCGTGGGCCGCCTCAACTACGAGGCGCTCGTCCCCGCGCTGGTGGCCGCCCTGGTGGGCGACTTCGTCACGCGCTCGCTGGGCATCCGCCACACGGTCTACCCGGCGGCGTCCTCCCTCGCGCTCTCGCCGGGCGTCATGGGCAAGTGGCTCGTCTTTGGCGCGGCGGTGGCGGTGGTGGCCGTGGTGTTCGTGGAGGGTGTGCACTTCCTCAAGAAGCGGCTGGAGAAGGTCGTCCCGTCGCTCGCGCCGCGCATGGCCCTGGGCGGCGCGCTCGTGGTGGTGCTCTGGAAGGTGGTGGGCACGAGCGACTACCTCGGCCTGAGCGTGCCCCTCATGCAGCGGGCCTTCGTGGACCCCTCGCTGCCGCCCGAGACCTTCGCCCTCAAGTTGCTCTTCACCGTCCTCACGCTCGGTACGGGTTTCCTGGGCGGCGAGGTGACGCCGCTGTTCGTCGTGGGCGCGGCGCTCGGCAATCTGCTGGCGCGCCTGCTGGGCCTGCCGTTGGAGCTGGCCGCGGGCGTGGGGCTCGCCGCGCTCTTCGGAGCCGCCGCCAACACGCCCCTGGCGCTGTCCCTCATGGCGGTGGAGTTGCTCGGCGCGGGCGTGCTGCCCCACGTGGTCATCGTCACCGTCACCGCGTACCTGCTCACGGGACAGCGGGGCATCTACCCGGCGCAGCGCATCGCCCAGCCCAAGCACGGAGGTTCGCTGCTGGAGCGGCTGCTGCCCCTGCGCGAGCTGGACGACGAGCGCTCCCGCCGGCCCTGATTCCGTCTTGCCCGAGGAAGAACGCCGCCAGCGCCAGATCGCATGCGCCCTGGCTCTCGGACAGCCCGCGCACGGTGGTGAGCAGGTCCACCGTCTTGGGGGCGCACGGGGAGTGTGGGGCGCACCGCCCATTCACATCGCCAGACGCGGCTCCCCCGGGTGCCCTCCTGCTCGCCGCTTCCGCTCCTGGCCGGGCGCTCTCCGGGGGGCGTGTTCAGGCCCCTTCGGCCCTGGCACGAGGCACCTGGAGGGTACTTGCTCGTCCCAGGCGGACACGTCACGCTCCGGCGGATGGGTCCCGAGCAGCCACCTCCCGAGCAGCCCTCCGACCCGATGCGGGACACGGAGGTGGCACCCCGGGAACTCCCGGACGGGAGCACTCCGGGAGTGGAGCGGGTACGTCTGGTGGAGCAGACCCTGGCGGATTGGCGGGAGATCATCCGCCGCGATGACGCCCTCGCCGGGGACGGCGATGCCGCCGAGTCGGTGGTCTTCCTGGCGCGGATGGGGCAGCTGCTCAAGGCGGAGGGGCGCTGGGAGGAGGCGCGCGGCTGTCACGAGGAGTTTCTCCGGCGCATGCGCGGGAGCGAGGAGCGCTGGGAGTCCGACATCGCGAGCGCGCTCCTGGAGCTGGGGGAGATCGCCGAGCAGCAGGGACGGCGGGAAGACGCCTGGGGTCATTACGAGGAGGTGGTCCATCGCTTCGGCTCGACGCAGGGGCCGCCGCCGTACGACGCGGTGCCGGCCGCGCAATACCGGATGGGCTGGCTGCTGTGCTTCCAGGGCCGGTTCGACCGGGCCCGTGCCTCCTTCAAGGAGATGATGCTGCGCTATGGCCAGGCCCCCGAGGACTGGCTGCGGGTGCAGGCCGTCCAGGCGCATCGGGGGCTGGCGCATGTCTTCCACTCGGAGGGCCGCGTGGAGGAGGCCCTGGCCAGCCTCGTCGAGCTGTCGCGGCGCCATGGTGACTCGACGGACACCGCCACGCGGGGCGTGGTGCTCCGGGCGCTCTTCGATCTCGGGTGGATGTATCAATCCTCGCGGGACGCCGCACGGGCGCGGGCCCACTACGAGGAGGTGCTGCGCGGGTGCGCCGAGCTGCCCATGTACTCGCTCGATGAGGAGATGATCGCCGACACCCACCAGGGTCTGGCGCTCCTGGACTGGAACGAGGGACGGTGGGCGGAGAGCGAGTCCCATTTCCAGGAGGCGCTGCGCCGCTATGTCGCGCTTCCCGCCCCCCGGTGCCGGGAGCAGCACTGCCGCGCGCTCACCAACCTGGGTTGGTTCTACGTGAAGCAGGATCGCTTCGAGGAGGCCCACCGGTGTCTGCACGAGGTGGTGGAGCGCTACGGGGAGTCGTCCGAGCCGACCATCCAGGAGCAGGTGGCCCGGGCGCTGCGCACGCGGGGCCATGCGCTCGGCATGCGGGGGCTCGCCGAGCAGTCCCAGGTGCTCTACGCGGAGCTGGTGCGCCGGTTCGGCGAGTCGACCGACGCGGCCGTCCTCCAGGAAGTGGCCGTGGGGCTCAACCAGGCGGGCCGGATGTGGATCGGCGAGGCCAGGCAGTGCTGGAAGCGGGGCGCCACCAGCGCCGTGGCGGACTGTCTGCGCCACGCCCAGGAGATGCTGGAGGCGTCGCTGCGGCGCGCACCGCGCGAGCCCATCGTCCGGGGCAACCTGGCCTACCTCGCCTTCCTCGAGGGCCGGTGGGAAGAGGCCCACGCGCGGCTCGAGGAGTTGGTGCGCGAGGGGGGGGAGGGGGTGCGTCAGGCCCTGCTCGACGAGGTCCGGGAGCACACCTTCTACCTGGACGAGAAGTGGTTCGAGCTCGTGCGCAAGCTCGCTCCGGGGTAGCTCGGCGCGGCGGGCTCGGGAGGCCGGTGAGCCCCTGGCTGGGACTTCACGTCCGGGCCCGCTTGCACCCGGGGTTTCTCCCGGGCCGGGTTTGGGGCGCGCACGGGCGTTGGAGGCTCGGATAGACTCCCGCCATGAATCACGAGACGAAGTTCCAGAGCCGTTCGCGCCTGTCCCTCCACCGCGCGTTGCTGTCCCTGTCACTCACTGGCGCCGCGGCCTTTTCCACGCTGTCGCCTGGGGTGGCGGACGCGGCACCGCCCGCGCAGCAGCAGAGCCAGGTGCCCGGCTACTACCGCATGCGGGTCGGGGCGTTCGAGGTCACCGCGCTCTACGACGGTTTCATCCCGATCGATCTGAAGATGTACAAGGGCGCGAGCGCCAAGGACATGGACAAGCTGTACGAGCGGATGTTCCTCCCGAACCCCGCGCTGGGTGCGGTCAATGCCTTCCTGGTGCACACGGGCGAGCAGTTGATCCTGGTGGATACCGGCACGGCCACGGCTTTCGGTCCCACCCTGGGCGCCATCCCGGGCAACCTCCGCGCCTCGGGGTACGATCCCGCGCAGGTGGACCTGGTGCTGCTGACCCACCTGCACCCGGACCATGCCCGGGGGTTGCTCACCCCCGAGGGTCAGCCCCTCTTCCCCAACGCCGTGGTGCGGGCCGCCCAGGAGGACGCGGACTACTGGCTGGATGAGAAGCGGGCCAACGAGGCGCCCGAGGCCGCCAGGCCCATGTTCCAGATGGCCCGCGAGGCGGTCGCGCCCTACGTGGCCGCGGGCCGGTTCAAGCCCTTCAAGCCGGGCGAGGTGCTGGCCACGGGCGTCTCCGTCGCTCCCGCCCCGGGACACACCCCCGGCCACAGCGGCTACCTGTTCACCTCCAAGGAGCAGAGCCTGCTGGTCTGGGGCGACATCGTGCACAACGTCGCGCTCCAGTTCCCCAGGCCCGAGATCGCCGTCGAGTTCGACGTCGACAGCCCCAAGGCGATCGCCACCCGCAAGCGGCTGTTCGCCGAGGCGGCCAAGAGCAAGCACTGGATCGCCGGTGCCCACCTGCCGTTCCCCGGCCTGGGCCATGTGCGCGCCGAGGGCAAGGGCTACACCTGGGTGCCCGCGCAGTTCGGTCCCGTCCAGTCCACCCCATGAGCACTTCCACTCCCGAGGCACGCCAGACGTGCATCCGTGACTGTCACGCCCTCGTTCCGGGCGCCAACGGCATGCTTACCCTCGCGCGCCATCAGGACATCCTGATCCAGGGCTCGCGGATCTCGGAGATCCGCCCCACCGGAGCACCGCTGGCGCCCGGGGTGGAGGTGCTCGAGGGCCAGCGGATGATCGCCATGCCCGGGCTCATCAACACCCATGCGCACGTGTCCATGGTCATCTTCCGCGGACTGGCCGAGGACGTGTCCATCGAGCGGTGGTTCAACGACTTCATCTGGCCCCTGGAGAACAACCTCACCGACGCGGACGTGTACTGGGGCGCGATGCTCGGCCTCATCGAGATGATCGAGGGCGGCATCACCACCGTGGCCGATCACTACTTCTCCATGGACGAGGTGGCCCGGGCCGTCGAGGGCGCGGGGACGCGGGCGCATCTGGGGTGGACGGCGTTCTCCAGCCGGGGCTACCAGGAACTCGCGCGGACCGCCTCCTTCGCGGAGCGCTGGAAGGGCGGAGCGGAGGGGCGCATCACCACGTGCATGGCCCCCCACGCGCCCTATACCTGCGATGACGGACTGCTGCGCGCGTGCGTGGGGCACGCCACCCGGCTCGGGGTGGGCATCCACATCCACGCCGCCGAGGACATGAACCAGACGCTCGCCAGCGTGAACCGGCGGGGCCACACGCCCATCCAGGTGCTCCAGGACACGGGCGTGCTCGGCGTGCCCACGCTCATCGCCCATGGCGGCGGCCTGCTGCCCCAGGACATCGAGACGCTCGCTCGCCACCGTGCGCACGTGGGCATCGCCCATGCGCCCAAGACGTCGCTCAAGCTGGGCATGGGCCTGGCCCCCGTGCGCGCCCTGCGCAAGGCCGGCATCCCCGTGGGGCTGGCCACCGATGGCGCCGTGAGCAGCAACACGCTCGACCTCTTCGAGGCCCTGCGCCTGCTGGCGCTCACGCAGAAGCACGACGCGCTCGACTCCGAGGTCATGCCCCTCGCCGAGGTGCTCGACATCGCCACGCGGGGCAGCGCGGCCGCGCTGGGCATGGGGGATCGGCTCGGCACGCTCGCGCCCGGCTACCAGGCCGACATCGTCCTCGTGGACACCCGTGGCACCCACTGGCAGCCGCTCCACGATCCGATGGCTGGCCTCGTCTACAGTGCCCGCGCCAGCGACGTGCACACCGTCATGGTGGATGGCCGGCTCCTCTTGCGCGACCGCCAGTTGCTCACGATCGACAAGGAGCGCGTCCTCGCCGAGGTGGCCAGCGGCATGGAGCGTCTGGCCCAGCGGGTGCCGGGCTCGCGCATCCAGCACTACCGGCCCTGAGCCGCCCATGCCCCGTCTCCTCGCTCCCTCCCAGGCGTGGCTCTTCGGCCGTGGCGTGGACCTCGCCGTCTTCGCGGGCAGCGCGCTCGTGTCGGTGGGGCTCGTGCTCGCCGCGCCGGCTTTGGGGGCGGTGGGCGAGACGCCCCCGTGGGCCTGGGTGCTGCTCGTCGTCGGCGTGGACGTGGCCCACGTCTGGTCCACGCTCCTGCGCACCTACGCGGATGGGGAGGAGCTGCGCCGCCGGCCCGCCCTCTACACGGCGGCGCCGCTCGCCGCGTATCTGCTGGGCGTGTTCGCCTGGAGCCAGTCCCCCGGTCTCTTCTGGCGCCTCTTCGCGTACACCGCCCTGTTCCACTTCATCCGCCAGCAGTACGGCTGGGTGGCCCTCTACGGGCGCAAGGCCCGTGCCTCCTCCACCGAGCGCGCCCTCGATGCCGCCGCCATCTACGCCGCCACGCTCGGCCCCGTGGTGTGGTGGCACGCCCACCTGCCTCGCGCCTTCTGGTGGTTCGTCGAGGAGGACTTCATCGCCGGGCTTCCCGCCTGGGTGGGGACCGCGGCGCTCGTCGTGCAGGGTGGGGTGCTCGCCACGTGGGCGGGCTTCCAGGGAGCGCGGGCCCTGCGCGGCGAGGGGCTCCAGGTAGGCAAGGTGCTGCTCGTGCTCGCCACGGCGGTGACGTGGTTCGGGGGCATCGTGCTCGCCCGGGACGACTTCTCCTTCACGGTGATGAACGTCCTGCTGCACGGGGTGCCCTACTTCGCGCTGCTGCTGCGCTACGCGCGGGGCCGGCTCGCGGAAGGGGGCTATGGCGTGCTCGCCCCCGTGGTGCGCGCCGGAGCCCCCGCGGTGCTGGGCGTGCTGGTCGTGCTCGCCCTGGGCGAGGAGGGGCTCTGGGACTGGCTCGTGTGGCACGAGCGGCCCCGGCTCTTCGGCGAGGCGGGCCTCTTGCTGCCCGCGGACGTGCTGGCGCTCGTGGTGCCCCTGCTCGCGCTGCCCCAGGCCACGCACTACCTGCTGGACGCGTTCATCTGGAAGCCGGGCCGCGAGCCGGCCCTCCTCGTGCGGCTGGGCTGGGCCCCCCGGGGCGCGGCGGCTGAAGGTTCTAAAGCAGGCACCTCGCGAGATTCCCCGGTGACCCATGCGCGCCCGTCCAGCTAGAGACGCGCGACGTCATGTCCAGACTCCTGCTCGTCTCCAATCGGCTCCCCGTCACCGTCAAAGCGGACAAGGACGGGGTCTCCGTGGTCCCCAGTGCCGGAGGGCTCGCCACCGGGCTGCGGGGCCCGCATGAAAAATCCGGAGGGTTGTGGGTGGGCTGGCCCGGAGATGTCTCGCGGCTCACACCCGCGCAGAAGGCCTCGGTGGAGGAGCAGCTCGCCCGGCAGCGCTGCGTGCCCCTCTACCTGAGCGCGAGCGAGGTGAGCCGCTTCTACGAGGGCTACTCCAACCAGGTCCTCTGGCCGCTGTGCCACTATCTCCTCGAGCGCGTGCCCCGCCAGGACCGGGACTGGGAAATCTACCGCAAGGTGAACGAGCGCTTCGCCGACCTGGCGGTGCGCCACTACCAGCCCGGTGACACCATCTGGGTGCACGACTACCAGCTCATGCTGGTGCCCGCCCTGCTGCGCGAGCGCCTGCCCCAGGCACGCATCGGCTTCTTCCACCACATTCCCTTTCCCTCGAGCGAGATCTTCCGCACCGTGCCGCGGCGCCTCGAGCTGGTGCGGGGCCTCCTGGGCGCGGACCTCATCGGCTTCCACACGATCTCCTATGTGCGGCACTTCGCCAGCACCCTCACGCAGCTGCTCGGGCTGGAGAAGGTGGGAGATCACGTCGACCAGGATGGGCGGCGGGTGCGGCTGGGCGCCTTCCCCATGGGCATCGACGCCCGGGCCTTCGAGGAGCTGGTGCAGCAGCCGGCGGTGCTCGAGGAGGTGCGCGGGCACCGCGAGAAGGCCGCCGAGCAGCGCCTGGTGCTGGGCGTGGACCGGCTGGACTACACCAAGGGCATTCCCCGCCGGCTCCTGGCGGTGCAACGGCTGCTCGAGCGCGAGCCCGCCTGGCGCGGCAGGCTGCGCTTCATCCAGGTGGCCGTCCCCAGCCGCACCACGGTGGAGGACTACGCCACCTACCGCGAGCGCGTGAACGAGCTGGTGGGACGCATCAACAGCCTGTACGGCTCGGTGCACAACGTCCCCATCCACTACCTCTACCGCTCGTTGAACCAGAAGCAGCTCGCGGCCCTCTACCGCGCCGCGGACGTGATGCTCGTCACGCCCATCCGCGACGGCATGAACCTGGTGGCCAAGGAGTTCTGCGCCTCGCGCCCGGACGAGGACGGCGTGCTCGTGCTCAGCGAGCTGGCCGGGGCCGCGGACGAGTTGAGCGACGCGCTCCTGGTGAACCCCTACGACGTGGAGGGCATGGCGGACGCGCTGGAGGCCGCGCTGGAGATGCCCCAGGAGGAGCGCCAGCGGCGCATGCGCGCGCTGCGCACCCGGGTGATCGAGTGCGACGTGCACTGCTGGGTGAACTCCTTCCTGTCGGCGCTCCAGTCCACGCCCACGGCGCCTCCCCGGGTGAAGCCCCAGGGCGCCCAGGAGGTGCTCCCCCTCCTTCGCGAGGCGAGCCATCTGCTGCTGCTGCTCGACTACGACGGCACGCTCGTGCCCTTCGCGTCGCGGCCCGAGCTGGCCGCTCCGGACGAGGAGCTGCTCACGCTCTTGCGGCGGCTCACCGAGCGACCCCACACCCGGGTGGCCATCGTCAGTGGTCGCGGCCGCGAGGTGCTGGAGGCCTGGGTGGGCGGGCTGAACGCGGGCCTGTACGCCGAGCACGGCCTGTGGTCCCGGCCCACGCCCGGCGCCACCTGGGAGTCGCTGGGAGGCGTGTCCACGGAGTGGAAGAGCCTGGTGCGTCCCATCCTCGAGTCCTTCGCGGCGCGCGTGCCCGGCGCCCTGGTGGAGGAGAAGTCCGCGTCGCTCGCCTGGCACTACCGGCAGGTGGAGCCGGTGCTCGGGGCGCGTCTGGCGCGCGAGCTGCGCCTGCACCTGGGCGAGGTCTTCGCCCAGGGTCCGCTGGAGGTGCTGCCCGGTGACAAGGTGGTGGAGGTGCGCGCGCGCGGGGTGAACAAGGGCCGCGTGGTGGGGCGCGTCACCGAGGGCCTGGCTCCTGGCACCCGGGTGGTGGCCATCGGCGATGACCGCACGGACGAGGATCTCTTCGCCGCGCTCCCCGCGGATGGCATCGCCATCCACGCGGGAGGCAAGGAGTCGCGCGCCGGCTACCGGGTGAATGGCCCCACCGAGGTGCGCCGGCTGCTCGCCGCGCTGCTGGACTGACTCAGAGCCGGATGTGCTCGTGCTCGAGCAGCGCCACGAGCCCCTCCTCCAGGGCTTCCCGGGCGCGGGCCATCTGCCGGTCGAGCAGCTCGTGGAGGCGCTGGTCCTTCTCGTCGTGCGGCTCGCAGCCCGCCGTGTACTCGCGAAAGCCGCGCAGGCCGCCGACGAGCCGCGCGAGCTGGGAGGCGCACTCGCACCCCTCCTGGGTGGACAGCTCCATCAGCCGGCCGAGCTGCTCGGGGCTGAAGCGCGGGGCGCGGCCAGCGGGGCCCTGACTCGGGGGCATGCCCGCCCGTTTGAGGTCGTCGAGGCTCTGGTGCACGCGCAGGTGCAGCAGGCTCAGGGGCACCGGCCCCCGGAGGAAGCTCACGCGCGGCGAGCGGAGCGCGTCGATGAGGGGCGCGTGGGGCAGGCGGTAGCTGATGAGCGCGTGCCGGGCGCCGGTGCTCTCCAGCATCCCGGGAATCAGCTCGGTGGGCACCTGGGTCAGGTCCATGAAGTCCAGCGCGAGCACCTGGGGCCGGAGCCTGGGTACCTCCCGGAAGAAGGTCTCACGGGACTGTCCGACCCACACGACGTCCAGCTCTCCGAGGGCCCGGGGATTGACCCGGACCTGGGACGGATAGCTATCTCCCAACAACGCCAGCTTCATCATGAGCGCCCCCCCGTCGCGGGCCCGGAGTGCTCGTTCGGGCGGTCGCGCGAAAGGCCAGGATGCGCCAACCCCGGGGGCGTTTCATGCGGCCCCCCGGGATGAGGTCAGCGTTGGGCGGTGGGCGATGCGGGGCCGCGCAGCGTGACCTTGCGCGAGAAGCCTTGGTCCACCCGGCCGAGGAAGGTACGGAAGGCGGCGTAGTCGTCCGCCTTCACCCGGGCCGAGGTGAGCGCCACCTCGCCGTCGCACACCAGTTGCTGTCCCTCCTGCTTGTAGGTGAGCCGCACCCGGCCAAAGGGCGTCTCCTCCTGGAGGGTGGGGGGCAGCTCGGCCACGGAGTAGCCCGCGGGCAGCGTGTAGCGGAAGGTGAAGCGGTTCACCCACGGGCCGCTCATCATCAGATCGAAGCGGCGCTCGGCGAGCGCGGCGTACGTCTGGGTGTAGGCGCGCCCGGTGCCGAAGGGCAGGAAGCGCAGTTGACCGGGGAGCGCCTCGGCGAAGCGGGGGATGGCCATGCGGAAGTCCACCTTCACGTCCTCGTCCAGGCGCGTGGTGTCATTGAGCTTCACGTCGCGCACGGTGAGGCCGGGGAAGCTCTGGGCCCAGGCGCGCTCGAAGGTGGACTTGCGCGAGGACACGGAGGTGTAGGCGCGGCGGTACTCGGGCGCCATCTGCCCACCCACCGTCGTGGCACCGCCCACCTCGGCGCTGCCATCCGGACGCAACGTCACGTCCATGCTCAGGCGCGTGGCGTTGTCGTCCGCCGTCGCCTCGGGGGTGGTGAGGAACGAGGCCTTGCCGCCCGGCTCCACCACCAGCACGTTGGCCACCCGGTCCGCGCTGGGCAGCTCGCGCGCGCTGTGGAACTCGGCGGTGCCGTCCAGGTAGAGGCCGAACTGCGGCACGTAGACGATGGCGTGGTTGAAGGCCGCCAGGCTCGCCGGCTCCTCGCCGATGGAGCCCAGGTCGCGCATGCGCAACAGCACCAGCCGGCTGTCCACCCCCGCCACCTTCAACATGGCGTGGATGAGGCTCGCCTTGTCCTTGCAGTCGCCGAAGCGCCGCGACAGCACCCGGTCCACCCGGTACGGCTTGAAGCCGTGGATGCCGAACTCCAGCGCCACGTAGCGCGTGTTCGTCACCACGAAGTTGTAGATGGCGCGCATCACCGCCTGCTGATCCTTGCGGTCCACGCCCTTGAGCACCGTCTCCACCGTCTGGCGCAGCTCCTCGTTGGGCGTGAGCTGATCCCTCACCAGGCCCCACCAGTAGCGACCCACCTCGTCCCAGGTGCGGTAGGTGGAGACGTGGAGGTTGGCGGCCACCTCGGCCCAGCCGGGCATGCCGGGCTCGGGCACCACCTTGGCCACGTGCTTCGCGCTCCAGCGGTGCAGCACGCGCTCGCCCTCCACGGGCTCGTGGGCATAGGCGACCCCGGGCAGCTTCTTCTCGTTCCAGTAGAGGGGCCGCTCCTGGGGCATCTCCACGAGGAACTGATAGCTCACCTTGGGATAGACACCCTGCACGCTCTCCACGTCGCCCCAGTAGTCGGACAGCAGGTTGTCCTGGGCGGTGTCGTCCACGCGGTACTGCAACTCCAGCACGTCCCCGGCGGCGAGCGCGGGGAAGGAGAGCATCTTGGCGCGCGCGTCGTAGTACATGCCCGTCCAGGGCTCGTTGATGTTGCGGTCGCTCTCGCCGTAGCTGTCCACCACGGAGCCGTCCGGCTTGGTGATGCGGGCGCGGAGGATGCGCACCTCCTGCCGATCCGGCGAGTAGGTGACGGGGAATGTGCGGAAGGCGTCCACGCCGCGGGCGTTGAGCACCTTCACGGCGAACTGGTGCAGCCGGCCGGACAGGCCACTCTTCTGCACGCGCACGTAGGTGCTCTCCGTGAGGTAGACGGCGTCCTCGTTGGTGTAGCCGTCGGCTTCTCGGACGAGGGCCTTGGGGTCCAGGAGGTACTGGGAGCCGGCGCTGGCGGCCTCGCCCTTGAGGGCGCGCAGGGCGTCCTTGAGAGTGGGGTTCTGCGGGCGCAGCGCGAGCGAGCGCTCGAAGGCGGCGATGGCCTCCTCGCGGTGGCTGGCGGCGAGCAGCGCGCGGCCCTCGCGCTCGTACAGCTCGGGCTCGTCCGGGGAGAGGGCGCGCGCCTCGGCGAAGCCGGTGGTGGCCGCGTCGAGCTGGCCATTGGCGGCGCGCAGCTCGGCGAGCTTCAACCGCGAGCCGTTGTCGAAGGGGTAGAGCGAGAGCAACTGGGTGTACTCGCGCACGGCGGGCTCCAGCTGGCCGCGGTCCGCGAGCAGCGAGGCGAGCAGGGTGCGGCTGGTGCGATCGTCATGGCGCAGCGCGAGCGCCACGCGCAGCCGGGAGGCGGCCTCCTCGGGCCGGTCCAGGGCGCGCGCGGAGCTGGCGGCGGCGCGCACCACGCGGGGGATGCGCGGCAGCCGCAGGAGCGTCTCCTCCACGAGCTTGTGCGCGCGCGCCGTCTCCCCGAGCGCCTCGTGGGCCCGGGCGAGCGTGAGCCGGACCCCGGCCGAGTCGGGGGAGTTCGTCAGGTCGGGGGTGAGCAGCTCCAGGACGCGCTCGGGGTGGCCGCGCTCCAGCTCGAACTCGGCGAGCGCCACGCGGGCGCGCACCAGCGAGGGGTCGGCGCGCACGGCGGCTTCCAGGAAGAGGCGGCGCTGGTTGAGGTCCTCGCGGGCGGTGGTGGCGGCGATCAGTTGCAGCCGCGCGTCGTTCGGGGCGGCGCGGGCGGCGCGCTCGGCCTCCACGGTGGCGGTGTGCTCGCGCTCGTCGAAGGCGCGGAAGTAGTCGAGCACGGTGGCGTACTCGCCACGCAGGGTGGCGTCCGCGGGAGCGCGGGCCACCGCGTCCCTCAGGCTGGAGGTGAGGGTGGGCAGGAGCTGGGGCGCGGGGGTGGTGCCCTTGGTGATCGCCGGGGCGGTGGAGGGCAGGGTGACGCGCAGCCGGCCGGGGGGATCCCGGCGCAGGTAGAAGCCGAGGGGCCCCGACTCCTGGCACACCTTGACGAGGACGCGGTTGAGGCCCTTGCGCAGGCGCACGGAGACGCGCGTCTGATCCGGCCGGGGCAGGTTGTAGTGGTCGCTGGTGGCGGCCTTCTCACCATTCACCCACAGCCGGAAGGCGCCGGAGGTGCCCACGCCGAGCGTCACGCGCGCCTCGGCCGGAGCCTCCAGCCAGGTGACGGCGTAGGCCACGGCCTCGCGGTTGGGACGCAGCGCGGCGCCCAGGTCGATGTAGCCATCGTTGGGGGTGACGGACAGGGGGCGCCAGGACACGGGGCCCTTGGCGCCAGAGTAGCGGGCGGACAGGTCGAGCGCGGTCGCCTCGGGGCCGAAGTCGGTGTCACAGCCGGCCTTGCCCTCGTTGTCGAAGCCGCCGACGACGTAGAAGTCGCGCACGAAGCCCAGCGAGTCCTGCCACTCGGCGGCGCGGGTGAGCCGGCCGCGGGCGCGCTCCAGGTCCAGCATGAGGAACTGCGCGGTGGCGCGGGTGCCGGGGTCCACGAACTTCCGGGTCGTGGCCACCTCGGTATAGGTCTTCGCCAGGAGGGTGAGATCGTCGAGGTCCGGCTCGAGCGCCTGCATGCGCAGCAGGTGCGCGGCGCCCCGGGGGGACGAGGCGAGGGAGAGGGCCTGCTCGGCCTCTTGTTGGGCCTCGGCGGCGCTCGGGTTGGAGGCGGCCCGCGACAGGAGCGGGCAGGCGAGCACGAGGAGTGTCGCGAGCCAGGGAGCGGGAGAGCGCGGGGCGAGCCGTGGGGTACGAGACATCCGTGTTCCTCGTCCGTCGGAAGGGGGGACCGGGGTGTCATTCCCGGCGCCGGTGAACAGCCGGACTTCGGGCAGCCTTCCCTGCATGCGCTGTTGGGAGCGGGCAGGCAACTGAAATGTCGAGGAACGTGCGAGGGAGCGGGCCCGGCGTCCGGGGCCCGGGGTTCAGGCGAGGGAGAAGGCGCGGGCGAGGGTGAGGACCTCCACGTGGGGGGCCCCGGCCTCCTGGAGGGCGGTGGCGGCGGCGCGGACGGTGGCGCCGGTGGTGAGCACGTCGTCCACGAGGAGCACGTCCCGTCCGGCCACGGAGGCGGAGGCGCGGAAGGCCTGGGAGACATTGAGGGCGCGCTCGGCCTCGGACAGGCCCACCTGGCGGCGCGTCTCGCGGGCGCGGTGGAGCAGACCCAGGCTGGCCTCGCGGCCCGTGGCGCGGGCCAGGGCCTCCACGAGCAGTTGGGCCTGATCGTACTTGCGTTCGCGAAAGCGCTTGCCATGCAGGGGCAGGGCGACGAGCAGGGTGGGGGCCCGGGAGAGGAAGTGGCGGCACTCGGTGGCGAGCAGCTCTCCGAGGACGGGGGCGAGCTCGGGATGGTCCTCGTACTTGAAGCGGTGGATGGCGCGGGCGACGGGGCCCTCGTGGGCGAAGGGAGCCCAGGCGCGGGAGAAGGGAGGCGGCGAGTCGTGGCAGCGGGGGCAGGTGTGGCGGGGGAAGGAGCCGGGCTCGGCGCAGGTGCGGCAGCGCGCGATGGGCAGCCGTTCCACGGCGAGGTCGCACGTCTCGCAGAAGGCGGCGCGCACGGGCATCACCTTCGCGCAGGCGATGCACGCGGGCGGGTAGAGCAGTTCGAGGAGGGACTGGAGCACGCGGGGCGGACTGTGCAACCCGGGGGCCAGCGGAGGCCGGAGCGCTCGAGGATGCTTGTTGAAGTCTCCCGCCCTGTGTCAGCGTCCCTCTCCTCTTTGGAGGACATGTGGCTGCTGATGTTCTGGAGGTCCGTAATCTCGGGCAGATCGCACATGCTCGCATCGAGTTTGGAGACCTGACCGTGCTGGTAGGTCCCCAAGCGGCGGGGAAGAGCCTCCTGTTGCAGACGTGGAAGCTGGGGCTCGACGCGGGAGAGATCGTCTCCGCGCTGCGTGATGCTGGGACCTCCCTGGAGAACAAGAACGAGCTGTTGGATGCGTACTACGGCGAGGGGATGAGCACGGCGTGGGTGGGGAAGACCCGGGTGTCCATCAATGGCCAGCCGTTGCGCCCCGAGGAACTGCTACATGCCCGGAAGGCAAAGGGCCGCGTGTTCTTCGTCCCGGCTCATCGTGCCCTCCTCATGTCAGAGGGGTGGCCATCGCCCTTCATTCGGCTCAAGGCGGATACGCCAACCGTGGCCCGCCTGTTCAGCCAGAGTCTGTATGATCGTTTCACGGGAAAGCAGACAGGAGATCTGTTTCCAGTGGAGCGACGGTTGAAGCAGGGGGTGCGTACCCTGATCGACGATGCCGTCTTCCATGGGGGCACGGTGCGGCTGGAGAAGGCCGGATTGCAGACCCGGCTTGAGCTGGGCTACGGCAAGACACAGCTCCCGTTCATGACCTGGACCGCTGGTCAGCGTGAGTTCACGCCGCTCCTGTTGGGCCTCTACCGGGTTCTTCCCGAGCGGCGCAAAAGGAAGGAAGAGGACATCGAGTGGGTCATCATCGAGGAGCCTGAAATGGGTCTTCATCCCCAGGCACTGACGGCGGTCATGGCCCTGGTCCTCGATCTGTTGTGGCGAGGCTACCGGGTGGTTTTGTCAACTCACTCGCCCGTCGTGCTGGATGTCGTCTTCGCCATCCAGTCCCTGCGGGACAAGAAGCAAGGCGCTCGGAAGCTGCGCGAGGCATTCGGGCTGTCCGCTGGGGCGGAGAATGTGCGGTTCATCAGCGAGGCACTCAACAAGTCCACGAGGACCTACGCCCTGGCGTTCGATGAGGAACTCCGCGTCCACGGCCGGGACATTTCCAGCCTCGATCCAGGCGCCGATGACGCGGCGACCTCGGGCTGGGGTGGGCTGACCGGTTTCAGTGGGAGATTTGGAAAAGCCATCTCCGATGCGGTCAACGAGGAGGGCTCGTGAGCGTCCGCAAAGCGCTGGAGCCAGGTTGCGCGCTCGTGGCCGCGGTCCATCCGGGCAAACGAGCCCTCCGAAAGAGTGATCGCGAGCGCATCGTCGAGTCCGCTGCCGCCCGGGTCGTCGACTCGCTCGACCTCGACACTCAAACCGCGGCCGAGCGCGGTAGCGAGAATCGCTGGGACTACCTGCTGGGAACGACCCGATCGGATCTTCCGCTCATCGCGGTCGAGGTCCATCCGGCGAATACCGGACAGGTCAAGGTCCTCATCGCGAAAAAGCGTGCCGCCGAAGCGGTGCTGCGCTCCGTGCTCGAGCCGGGCCAGACCGTGAAGCGGTGGTACTGGATCGCGAGTGGCAAGACGGTCATCACGCGCAACACACCCGAGTCGAGAATGCTCGACGCCGCGGGCATCCGGCTCGTCGGCTCCCTGCTGCACCTCACGCGCGATTCATGACCTTTTCTCACTGGGTTCAGCCGTCGCTCCGGGGGAGGATGCGGCCAAAGAAATCACGGGAGACACGCGCACTCATGAAGAAGCTCGCCATTGTCGTCGCCGGGGGGCCTGCCCCGGGCATCAACAGCGTGATTGGAGCGGCCACCATCCGAGCCTGCCTCGCGGGCGTGGAGGTGCTCGGCATCCAGGATGGCTTCAAGTGGCTCGCCGAGGGAGACACCTCCCACGTCATCCCCCTCACCATCGAGGACACCAGCCGCATCCACTTTCGCGGCGGCTCGTACATCGGCATCTCGCGCGCCAACCCCACGCGCTCCCCCGAGCACCTCCAGCGCACCATCGATGGGCTGGAGCGCCTGGGAGTGGGCATGCTCGTCACGGTGGGCGGAGATGGCACGGCCACGCTCGCGCAGATCATCTCCGAGAAGACGCGCGGCCGCATCCGCGTGGTGCACGTGCCCAAGACGATCGACAACGACATCGACCTGCCCGACGACACGAGCACCTTCGGCTTCCAGACGGCGCGCCACGTGGGCGTGGAGATCGTCAAGAACCTGATGGTGGACGCGAAGACGACGTCGCGCTGGTACTTCGTCGTCGCCCAGGGACGGAAGGCGGGACACCTCGCCCTGGCGATCGGCAAGGCGGTGGGCGCCACCGTCACCCTCATCCCCGAGGAGTTCCGCGGCAAGAAGGTGCCCTTCACCACCGTGGTGGACCTGCTCGCCGGCTCCGTCATCAAGCGGCTCTCGTACGGGCGCCCGGACGGCATCGCGCTGCTGGCCGAGGGGCTCGCCGACTGCATCGAGCCCGAGGATCTGGCGCGCTACACGGAGCTGCCGCGCGACCACATGGGCAACCTGCACGTGGCGGACGTGCCCCTGGCCGAGGTGCTCGAGAAGGCCGTCAAGATGCGGCTCGCGGCGTTGGGCATCAAGTCCACGATCGTCTCCAAGTACATCGGCTACGAGGTGCGCTGCGCGGATCCCATTCCGTTCGACATGGAGTACACGCGGGACCTCGGCCATTGCGCGGCGCGCTACATCATCGAGGGGGGAACCGAGGCCGTGGTGGCGATGATCAACGGACGCTTCCAGGCCATCCCGTTCGAGAAGATGAAGGACCCGGCCACCGGGCGGCCCCGTGTGCGCATGGTGGATGTGGACTCGGATCGCTACCGCATCGCGCGCAGCTTCATGCTGCGGCTCAAGCGCGAGGACTTCGCCCGGCCGGGAGAGGTGGCGCGCTTCGCGGAGACGTGCCAGCTCACCCCCGAGGCGTTCCGCCGCGAGTTCTTCCACCTGGTGAAGGACGAGCCGGAGATCGCGGTGGACGTCGGCCAGGCTCTGGCGGCCACGCCGACTCCAGGAGGCAACGCGGAGAGCGGAGAGAGCCAGGAGGGCGGTCCTCCCGCGACCTGACACCCTCGCGGCATCTGCCGTGTGCCGCGCCCCTCGCGCGCTCGTTCGTCGCTGTCGGAGCATGCTGGCCATGCTCCCCAACGCGCCCGACTAGAGCCTGCCCCCCGCGCTTGATGAAAGGATGTGACGATGCGCTTGCGAACCTGGAGCGCGCTCCTGGTGCTGCTCACCGCCTGCGCGAGCGCGCCCGCCCCGCAGTCGATGCCACGGCCCCATGCCTTCGTGTCGACTCCCACTTTGGGCCCTCGCATCCGGCTCGTTTCCGCGCCGATGGAGCCGGCACCGGAACGGTCGTGGATTGGAAAGGCGGACCTGGACAAGGCCAGGGCACTGCTGTCTCGGGCGCGCGAGGACCTGGAACCGCGTCAGTGGGAACAGTTGGACCGCGAGCTCACCGCGGCGGAGCGGGCCTTCGAGCGCTTCTCGCGCGCCGCGAGGACGAGCGGGCATGCCGCTGAGGTAGCGAGGGGAGCCGAGGGCCTCGCCCAGGCTGGACGCGCAGGCGAGGCCCCTTTGGCGCTCTCCAGGGTGGGTCCGGTGCTTGTGGCCCTCGTCCTGCTCTGGCCCTTCCGCACCGCCGGGCCGGAGTCTGACAGCCGCCCGCCCTGGGTCGACGCTCAACGGGAGTTCGAGGCACGGCTGCGGGACGTCTCGGAGTCCTCGCGGCAACTCATGGTGGAACTTGAGGCCCAGCCTCGTGCGGCGAAAGCACCGGCCCGGAAGCCCTCGCCACAGAAGCAGCTCGCGTCCGCCCTCGTGGAGGAAGACGACCCGAGATGCAAGCCCGTCCCGGTGCCACACTTGGGCGGTAATGACCCGCACAACAAATGCGCCGACCTGATGCCGAACAACAGCTTCCCCGGTTGGGATGTGTTCGTGAATGGGAAGAACTTCGACGCGCTGCAACTGGCCACGCGCACTCTGTGGGACGTCAAGACGGATGACTTCGACAGACACTCGTCTCGGTCCCAGGAGTTTCTTGCTGGAGTGAAGTTGCCGGAATTACAACGCGAGGACGGGCTCGCCAAACAGTGTGGATATGACTTCATCGTTGGTGTCAAAAGCGCCACGCACAAAGCCATGTTGTTCAAACTAGACCCCAACCTCAAAGTTGTTGTCATGGATTGGTGCTGAGATGGCAGCCACGCAAAACTCTTTACACCTTATTGTCTACGCACCTGCGCTTGTAGGCGACGATGGGCGCCCTCTTGCCATCGTCCATGGAATGGAGCGCGCGGTTCCCGGCTTGCGGCTGGGGTGGACGACTTCTGAAAAGGACGACCTCATTGCATTGCCTCACCGTGATGAGTGGGTCACGACAAATAGGACAGACAACGGGTTTCCGTTCCTCTGCAATGACGACGAGAATCGCGTCATGACGCTTACCGGATGGGAGAATGCGAGAGGTCTTGCCGCGGACATGACGCCACACTTTGAAGTCCATGCGACGCTGCCACAAGACGAAGCGGGTATTGCGGCGGCAGCGGATGCGCTAGAAGCCGTAGCAGAGGGGGCTCGCGCGATCTGGGGGCGCGTGCTGCCAGATAGCGTGGCCGAGACAGTGGCGCAGCAGTTTCGCCACCCGGGGGATGCGGCTCATATTCCGCCCAAAGGGCTACCCTCTCTCAAACTCTCATGGGATATCCCCGCGCCTGAGATTCCGCATTACCTGGGATGGCTGAACTATTGGTCTTCCGCTACCGCGCGCGCCATCGGCTTTCCGGACCCCGCCCGCGACGCGGATTTGCTTTCGCGCTCACGGCGTACCACGACGGGCGGGTGGGTTGTCAGGCTCACCGATGCGCCGCTCGACCTGGACAACCCCGCACACCTGGACGCGCTTAAACGGGCCTACGAGCGCTTCCCGGAGATTGGTGGGCGCTCCACCCCTTGAGGCTTGGCACGGCTCGAAGTGGCCGGGCTCATGGTCCCACCCTCTGGCTCACCGGGAAGGTGGCCCCGGTGCAACTCCACCACCGGAAGTCCCCGGCCAATTCTCCCAGCCTACCTGGCTTCTTGATCCCGCAGGTAAGCCACGAGTGCGTTGGCGTGCCCGTGGCCGAGTCCGTGTTCGGACTTCAGCCAGTTCACGATCTCCATGTGCTTCTTGACGGGCGCTGAGCGAATGACCTTGAACCACTCCTCCACGGGGCGGCCGTACGTCTTCTCGATCGACGGGAAGTACGATTGGGGTCCCTTCACCGGTTTGGTCGTCACTGCTGCTCCTTTCTCTGTGGCTACCCGGTCTCTTGCACCGGGCATTCGGTAAGCCTCCCAGGAATCTCCCTTGGAGCGGGTTCGTCTTCGTTGAAGTAGTAAGCCAGAAGGCATTCACCGGCGCGAGGCAGCCGTCTCTCCGTCCATGCGCCATTCCCGTGGAGATAGGCCCGTCCAACGGCGGAAGGCGTGGTGGAAGGCGCTCGGCGCGGAGTAACCGAGCCGCCCACCATTCACGAAGCGTGTAGACGGAGCGCAGGGGCACCCGCGCCTCGGGCCCGGTGAGTCGCACGCGCTCGGGCCCGGAGGACTCCAGCAGGACGCGACGGGGAATGCCGCTGGCCTCGGCGGAGTCGAGTACGCGCGACACCAGTCCGGCCCATGCGGTGGGGCCCGCCGGTGCCGGGCGCGACTGTCGCGTGGGAGCACTCTTTCTGGCGCGTGGCATCACTCACGTCCGATGGGGCTTCTCTACGTTGGAGACATGGACAGCCCTGGATGGATGAGAACGGATGAGAATAGGCGGATGCGGGGAGCGGGAGCACGGGAGGACTTCGTGCGCGACACGTGGTACCCGGTGCTGGAGTCGAAGCGGCTGGGCCGCCGGCCGGTGGGCGTCACCCGGCTCGGGCGCGAGCTCGTGCTGTGGCGGGACGCGCGGGGCCAGCCGGTGGCTCAGGAAGCCGCCTGTCCCCACCACCGGGGCGCCGACCTCTCCCGGGGCCGGGTGGTGGGTGGATGCCTGGAGTGCCCCTACCATGGCATGCGCTTCGCGGTGGATGGCGCGTGCGTGCGCGTGCCTTGCGAGGGGAAGGCGCGCCCGATCCGGGCCGACCTGCGGGTGAGGGGATACGCGGTGCGGGAGAGCCTCGGCCTGGTGTGGCTGTGGTGGGGCGAGCAACGGAGCGAGCTTCCCCCGCTGCCCTGGAACCAGGAGCTTCCCGGGGAGGGAGCGGACACGTGCACCGCCACGCTGACGTGGGACGTTCCCTTCGCCCGGGTGATGGAGGGGAATCTGGACCTGCACCACTTCCCCTTCGCGCACCGCCGGTGGGCTCTGGGGACGGGGACCTGGCTGGACCCTTACACGGCGCGCCTCGAGGGCGATGTCATCCACACCCACGGCGTCCTGCGCGAGGACGATGGCAAGCCTTGGGATGGTCGAAGCGGTTTCGCGGCGGAGCTCAAGGTGCTCTTTCCCCATCTGATGCTCGCCCGCTTTGGTGGCCTCACCCAGGCCCTGGTGGCCGCCACGCCCATCGACGCGGAGCACACCTGGGTAGTCTTCCGCTATCGCAGTGCTCTCCCACTCGTGGGCGGGCTGGTGGCGTGGTTGCTGGTCCGGACGGAACTGTGGCTCATCCAGCCGGAAGACTACGCACTGCTGCGCGACAGTGAGCCCCGGCATCCCGCCCGCGAGGACTTCCACCTGGTGCGGGCCGACGCGGGCATCGCGCTCTGGTTCCGCTTGTACGAGCGACGGCTGGAGGCCCAGCCCAAATAACCCAACGAGTTCTTCCAGCGGGTGATAGACGAGCCGGAGAGTTCCGTGGACGTCGGCCTCGCCCTGGCGGCCACGCATCCCCATGAACCATTCCGAATCCACGTTCCTCGCCGGCTGCGCGCCCTTCCACGACTACTGCTTCGTGGCCAAGGCGCTCGACGAGCTGTCGGCGAAAGGGCTGAACAACTCGACCTTCCTGTGCTTCGTCGACGGCGGCGTGGAGAAGGTCCCGACGTCGGTCGGATGGGCGGCTGTCGCGGCCGCCACGGTCAAGCCACCCGGCCAGCAGCGCGCGGTCGTGTTCATCGGGGCCGGGCGGGACGTGTTCGAGATCAACCCCGAGACGCTGCAGCAGGCGGAAGGCGAACTGCACCAGGCGCGGCATGCGCTCGCCGCA
Organism: Cystobacter fuscus; assembly: GCF_002305875.1. Taxonomy (NCBI): domain Bacteria; kingdom Pseudomonadati; phylum Myxococcota; class Myxococcia; order Myxococcales; family Archangiaceae; genus Cystobacter; species Cystobacter fuscus. The sequence continues at coordinate 2,125,460 of NZ_CP022098.1, forward strand.
TTGACGGTGGTGAACCACGTCGTTCTCGCCTGCGGCATGGGCCGCGAGGTGCTGGTGCGGGACGGCCCCGCACAGTGGCGCGCCATCGGCCCGGGCCCGCGGCCCGACGACCACGGCGTCGTCGGCTTCGAGGGCCTGCATGGCTTCTCGCTCGACGAGCTCTACGCGGTGGGCTGGCAGGGGGAGGTGTGGCGCGGTGATGTGCAAGGGCGTTGGGCGCGCATCGACAGCCCCACGTCGGCCAACCTCAACGCCGTCTGCTGCGCCGCCGACGGGCAGGTGTACGCGGTCGGGGACGGCGGCATGCTGGTGCGCGGCCGGGGGAACCTCTGGGAAACGGTGGACACCGGACGCGGCGAAACGCTGCGGGACGTGGCCGACTTCGGCGGCGAGGTCTTCGTCGTCAGCGACTTCCGCATCCTGCGCCTGCGGGGTGACCGCCTGGTCCCGGACGACCGCTTCGACAGCGACGCCCGCCCCGGCAGTTGCCTGCGGCTGCTGCCGGCGGAGGACGGCTTGTACTCCCTCGGCCCGAAGGACCTCTATCTGTTCCGCAACGGGCGCTGGCGGTCCGCGATCTGAATCTCCATCTCGCGGCCGGCGGCCGTCCTGGCCGGCGGCAGGTCGTGGGCCACGCACAGCCCTATACCTGGCGGGACAGGGCCGCGGGCCCAAGGCTGCCCCAGTGAACGGGGACGGACAGGGCCGTGCTACAACGCCGGCATGGCTCTGTCCGTCTGGCTCACCTTCTTCGCCGCCTCCTGGGCGATCAGCCTGTCGCCCGGCGCGGGCGCGGTCGCCGCGATGAGCGCGGGTCTCGACCACGGCTTTCTCCGCGGCTACTTCGTGACCTTCGGTCTGGTGCTCGGCATCGTCACGCAGGTGTTCGTCGTCGCGATGGGGCTGGGCGCGCTGATCGCCGCCTCGACACTTGCGTTCTCGGTGGTGAAGTGGGTCGGTGTGGCGTACCTCGTCTGGCTGGGAGTGCGCCAGTGGCGCGCGTCGGCGCTGCCGCTGGTCGCGGACTCCGATGCCAGCCCTGCCGGTGGACGGAGCATGGTGCCGCGCCGCCAGCTCGTGCTGAAGGGCTGGATCGTCAATGCGCTGAACCCCAAGGGCACGGTCTTCATCCTCGCCGTCGTGCCCCAGTTCGTCGCGCTGTCGGAACCGCTGGGCCCGCAGTATCTCGCGATCGGCGCGACGATCGGGTTCACCGACCTCGTCGTGATGGGCGGCTACACGCTGCTGGCGGCGCGCGCGCTGCGGCTGCTGCGCTCGCCACGGCACCTGTCGGTGCTGAACAAGACCTTCGGCACGCTGTTCATCCTCGCCGGCGTGCTGCTGGCCTCGTTCCAGCGCACCCAGCGCTGAGCGCCAGCGCTACAGCGTGGCGATCGAAACCTCGTCACGGTCCCAGCGAGTCAACAGCCAGAGCAGGTCCGCTGTACATGCAGCCGATACCCGCTCGAAGGACCTCGGGTCGAGGGTGGTGAGGCGCTCGCGCTGGAAGTCAGGGTCGGCCACCACCTTCCAGTGCTTCAACTCGCCGACATGTGCGAGCGCTCGCGGCATCTCCCGGAAGATGGCGTCGATGCAGTCCTCCCGTGTTGCCTTCTCCATGCGCTGCGCCGCCATCTCCAGGCGCTCACGTACCGAGACTTCTCCCAACGGGCACCACGCATCCATGGCCCAGTCGCAGGAGGCCACCATCAGTTCCTCCAGCGTGTGCGCCATCCCCAGCTTCTTGAAGAGATAGCGCGCGCACTGGAGTGGTTCCCAGAAGCGCAGCACCGCCTGGAGGCGCCGCGCCGTCCGCTCCGCACTCACCGGACCCATCTGCGCGAGGGTGAAGTAGAGCGCACCCCAGGCCGTCTCCAGGAAGGCGGCTTCATAGGCATCCCTCGCGGGCAACGTGTTCTTCGAGTCCACTGCATCGAGCAGACCGTCGATGACATTCGACACCATGTACAGCCGCCAGGCCGGGTGCTCTCGCTGGAGGTCCACCACCTCGTGCGCCACCACTATCTCTCCCGGAGCGACTTCCAGCATCTGTCGCGGAACGGGGAAGGTGCCATCCTCACGATACTGCTCGCCACACCGCGAGCCATCCCGTCTCGTCTTCTGCTGCACCGAGCGGAAGGTGCCATGTAGGAACGATGGCAGTTGCAGCGAAGAGGTCTGTCCTGATGCCATGAAGTGGGTCCTACCAGACAGGCTCCTCGAGGAGGAAGCGCGCGAAGCGGATGCACGAGGCCCGCCTGGCATACGAGCGGGATCCTCCTGATGGACCACCCCTGACGGGTTTCCCCTCCACTCCTCTGTTACAAGCCCGCCCATGTCAGTCGTCCCCATTCCGCCTCCCTCTCCGCTGGACCGCGAACGCTTCGAGGCGCTCGTGGTGGAGGGGTACAATCAGGTTCCCCTCGTTCGCTCGGTGGAATTGCACGGCGCACGGCCCGTGGACGTGCTGCGAGCCCTTCCCCCGGGGCACCGCTTCCTGCTCGAGAGCACCCGCGTCTCCAGCGAGGGCCGCTACTCCTTCGTGGGAGCGAAACCCTTCCTGTCGTTCCGGGCCCAGGGGACGCGGTGCGAGGTGAACGGCGAGCCCCAGCCGGGCGAGCCCCTGGCCACCCTGAGTGGGTTGCTGGGGCGCTGGCGGGGCGTGCGGCTGCCGGGAATGCCGCTCTTCTGCGGCGGGGCGGTGGGCTTCTTCGCCTACGAGGCCGCACACCACTTCGAATCCCTGCCGCGCCGCCCGAACGACGAGCTGGGCCTGCCGGACATCGCGCTGGATTTCGTGGACACCTTCGTGGCGGTGGACCACCTGGAGGACCGGGCGCTCGTGGTGGCCACGGGCCGTGACTACGAGGATTGCCTGCGACGTTTGGATGCGCTGGAGCGTGTCGTGCGCGCGGTCGTCTCGGCCGGGCCGCCGGCACCGGCCTGGCGCCTCGCGGACGGCCAGACGCCGGACGTGCCCTGGTGCTCCAACTTCACGCAGGAGGGCTACCAGCGCGCGGTGGAGCGCGTGCAGGAGTACATCCGCGCGGGAGATACCTACCAGGTCAATCTCTCGCAGCGGCTGGAAGTGGAGCCGAGGCTCCCCGCGCTGGAGCTGTACGAGGCCCTCGCGTCCATCAGCCCGGTGCACTTCGCCAGCTACCTGGAGGTGGATGGCTTCGAGGTGGTGAGTGCCTCGCCCGAGCGTCTGGTCCGGGTGGAGGACGGCCGGGCCATCACCCGCCCGATCGCGGGCACGCGCCGCAAGGGCACGCCGGAGGAGAACGCCCGGTTCGCGCACGAGCTGCGCACCAGCGAGAAGGAGCGGGCGGAGCACGCGATGCTGGTGGACCTGGAGCGCAACGACCTGGGGCGCGTCTGCGCCTACGGGAGCGTCCAGGTGACGAAGCTGATGGAGATCATCGAGTACGCCCACGTGCTCCACATCGAGTCCGAGGTGGTGGGTCGGCTGGCGCCGGGAGTGGAGCCGCTCGACGTGGTGGCGGCGGTGTTCCCGGGTGGCACCATCACCGGCGTGCCGAAGATCCGCACCATGCAGATCATCACCGAGCTGGAGCCCCACGCGCGGGGCCTCTACACGGGCTCGCTCGGGTACGTGAGCTTCACGGGCGAGCTGGACCTGAACATCGTCATCCGCACCATGGTGCTCAAGGGTGGCCGGGCCTGGGTGCAGGTCGGGGCGGGCATCGTCCACGACTCGGAGCCGAGGCGCGAGTACCAGGAGACGCTGCACAAGGCCCGCTCGTTGTTGCTGGCGCTGTCCGCGCGCCCGGTGGAGGACGCGGCATGATGCTGCTCATCGACAACTTCGACTCCTTCACCTTCAACCTCGTGCAGGCGCTGGGCGGGCTCGGGGCGGAGCCGAAGGTGGTGCGCAACGACGCCCTCGCTCTCTCCGGGGTGGAGGCCCTGCGGCCGGAGCGCATCGTCATCTCACCGGGCCCGTGCACGCCGAACGAGGCCGGCATCTCCCTGGAGGTCATCCGCGCTTTCGCGAGCCGGGTGCCGGTGCTCGGGGTGTGCCTGGGGCACCAGTCCATCGGTCAGGTGTTCGGCGGGCGCGTCGTGCGGGCACCGGTGCCCGTGCACGGGAAGACGGCCGACATCCACCACGATGGCCGAGGCGTCTTCCGGGGCCTGCCCAACCCGTTTGTCGCCGCGCGCTATCACTCGCTGGTGGTGGAGCGGGCGAGCCTTCCAGAGTGCCTGGAGGTCACGGCCTGGTGCGGCGAGCTGGTGATGGGGCTGCGCCACCGCGAGTACCCGTGGGTGGAGGGCATCCAGTTCCATCCCGAGTCCTTCCTCACACCGCACGGCAACACGTTGCTCGCGAACTTCCTGGAGGAGCGAAGCGGATGATGGACACGGTCGCGGTGAACGGAGAGGTGCGGCGGCTCGAGGAGTTGCGGCTCCAGGACTTCCTCCAGTCGTTCTTCTTCGGCGCGGGCTTCTTCGAGACGTTCCTCGTCACCGGGGGCATGCCCATGTTCCTCGGGCGGCACCTCGCGCGGCTCCGGTCGAGCCTCGAGGCCCATGAGGGCTGCGTGCGCGCACCACCCGAGGACGTGCTCACCGTCGGCGCCGTCCGTCAGTCCTTGCAACGGTGTCTGGAGGCGGATGCCAGCCTGGGCCCGAGCTTCTCCGGCGTGGGTAAGCTGGTGGCGGGAGATGGGCGGCTGCTGCTGTCCTTCCGGGCCTTGCCGGCCCCCCAAGAGCACACGGTCCTCGATGAGAGGGAGGAGCATTGCTACCGGAGGGGTGACCCCACCTTGAGACACAAGAGCGTCTCGTACCTGCGGCAGTACGCGCACTTCGGCCGGGGAGTGGTCTTCGCCAACGAGGCCGGGGAACTCTGTGAGGCGCCGAACGGGAATCTGTTCTTCCTCCTGGATGATGCGGTGGTGACTCCACCCCTGGAGGCCCCCTGCCTTCCCGGCATCATCCGCTCCGTGCTGCTGGAGGAAGGACGGCTCGGGGACATGCCGGTCGTGGAGCGCTCGGTGGGGCGGGAGCAACTGGAGTCAGTCCGAGGCTGTGTCCTCACCAACTCCGTGAGCCTCGCGCTCGCCGTTCCGCGGCTGCTCGGGCGGGAACTGCCCGGCAGCCACGTGCTGGCCGAGCATGCTCGGGCCGTGGTGCGGGAGTACGCACGGCGCGAGGAGTGAAGGTCCTCACCCGCTGCTTCCCCGCTCGTCCCCAGCGAGGATTGACGTTGGGTGAAATTTCGAAGGACGATGGGCACACGCGTTGTATGTCGATGACAGGGACGGTCATGAATCGGCTTCTGGTACTGTGCGTGCTGGGCTCGATGGCGTTGTTGGGTTGTGAGCCGGCGGGGGAGATGTTGCAGCTCATCCCTTCGCCCGATGGGACCTACCAGGCCGTCGTGCTGGATTGTCGCAATGGCCCGATTGAGCGAATGACTTTGATCAAGGTGGTTCGTTCGGGTGGAGCGTTGGACTGCGCGACCAGGGCTTTGCAGCAAGTGACGTTGTCCCCCGGGCTGTCTCCACGCATGGTCTGGATGTCGGAGGACTCGTTGCTCATCGATGATCGGAAAGAGCGGACGCTCACCTTCATGGAAATCAAGGAGGGAGAGGTGTCGATGACGTTCTCATCGTGGACGGTTCTCAAGACTCCGTCGCGCGAGCAGAGCAGAGGCAGGGAGCATCTCCCGCCAGCACCGCCCTCCATCAAGACGCCGCCCTTCGCCGTGCGAAGCATGTCCAGGGCAGATGTCGTGCCAGAACCGCCCATCAAGACGCCACCCGTCGCGCCAGCGTGCGGTTTCAGGGGCCTGACCTTGCCCGCCGACTTCGCCGTCCTGGCTGGTGGCGGCCACGGGGGCAAGAGGAGCACGGTGCAGATCGATCAGAGCGGGAGCGCCGCCACGACCATGACAGTGAGTGTCGACAACCCGGGCAAGCCCGTCGTGCTGATGCTTGGTTCCCAAGAGCCGACCCTCTGGTCGATCCGACGCTCTCAAGAGACGACCATCCTGGCCGTGCTGGTCAGCAGTTCCTATCGACAGATCGTCGCGGGCCTGGATGCCACCACGCCGGTCACCGTTCTCACGGCCGAGAACAGGAGCGAGTGCGGTTACTTCTACGTGGATGCGAATCGCCTCGAGACGCTGAACCCCATGGCCCAGCGCTTCTTCGGGCGTGATGTCGACATGGTCTACCCGGCAAGCGGAGGTGAGGTCACCCTGGGCGAGGCGAAGGGCACGCCCTCCAAGTGGGTGGGGGGGAGCGACGCGCCAGTGGAGTCGTACGCCGACAAGACGGCGCCGCTGGCGGGGGAGGCGGGCCTTGATGATGCCTTGCGCAAGGGGCTGCTGCGGCGCGCGAACATTGGCGACATCAATAAGTGGGAAGCGCAGATGGCGCGCGTGGCGCCTGGGCGCGGAGCGACATCCGTCTCGGGCGATGGGCAGGCCTCCAGGCTCAGGTCGTCGCACATGATGCGCAATGCATACGTCGTGCTGCGGCCCATGACGTTTCCGGCGGGCCTCTATGGGGCGCGCTCGGCGGTGTTCTTCGTACCGAAAGGCACGAAGCGCCCGCGTGGCAATCCAGGTCACTCCGAGGTCTACGACTTCAACGACATGAGTTGTACCGGTGGTCCGAGGTGTCACCTGTAGTCGCGTGTTGGCGTTGGTTGGAGGACTCGCTCATCCATGGGGGTGTTCATGCCGCCTCCATCGTGGGGTAGTCCGTCAGGCCGGTTTCACCCGGTGCGTAGAAGGTCTGAGGGTTGGGATTGTTCAGCGGGGCCCGCCTGGCGAAGCGCTTCGGCAGATCCGGATTGGCGAGGAACAGCCGGCCATAGGCGACGGCGTCCAGGGTGCCCCGGGCGAGTGCCTCTTCGCCCGTCTCGCGGTCGAACTCACCCGCTCCGATCAGCCGGCCCGCGTAGTGCGACCGGCTCCACTCCAGCGGGATTCCTGGTCCAGACCCATGGGCGAGATCCTGCGCGGTGACACGGGTCACATCGACCCAGGCGAGACCCAGCGGACGGAGCCGCTCGAGAAGATAGGCGAAGGTCTCCTCAACCCGTGGATCCGGGCTCCCCGCGACGGTGGCGCTGGGCGAGAACCTGATTCCAACGCGCTCGGCACCGTAGACGTCCGAGACCGCCGCGAGGATTTCCAGCGTCAAGCGTGTGCGGTTCTCGAGGTTCCCCCTTCACGATGCCGGCGATTTCGGATGTCGTGAGATCAACCGGCGTGAGCGCTTCCATCATGGCCCAGCCGGGTGGCCGTCCCCTGGCTTCGTCTTCCGTGCGTTCGCGCCCGGTGTGCCAGAGCTGGGTGGCGATCAGGCCACCCGCGTCATGGCGTCATGAAGACGCTGTTCGGGTCGGGCACATGGTCGCCGAACGGCGGGCACTCCACGATCTCACCATGCTCCGGCGAGAGCCGCTTCAGCGCGCCGACACCCAGAAGCGTCTCGTCCTCCCAGATCGTCCAGAGGCGGATGTCGGGCGATCGCAGCTCGGTGAGGTCCAAGGCGTGCGCACTGCCCGGTGCCGTCTCCTCCCGGGCACGCGTGGGATGGATGTGGTGTTCCTCCTCCTGGGGGACGCGGTGGTGACTCCGCCCCTGGAGGCCCCCTGCCTTCCCGGCATCATCACCAACTCCGTCAGCCGCTCGCTCGCCGTTCCGCGGCTGCTCGGGCGGGAGTTGCCCGGGAGTCACGCGCTGGCCGAGCGTGCTCGGGCCGTGGTGTGGGAGTATGCACGGCGCGAGGAGTGACGGCCCGCACCGCTGCTTCCCCGGCGAGGGTTGACGCTGGGTAAAACCTCAGAGGACGATGGACCCACGCATTGTGTGTTGATGACAGGGATGGTCATGAATCGGCTGCTGGTGCTGTGCGTGCTGGGCTCGATGGCGTTGTTGGGTTGTGAGCCAGCGGGGGAGATGTTGCAGCTCATCCCGTCGCCCGACGGGACCTACCAGGCCGTCGTGCTGGATTGCCGCAATGGCCCGAGTGAGCGAAGCACTTTGATCAAGGTGGTTCGTTCGGGTGGAGCGTTGGACTGCGAGAGCAGGGCCTTGCAGGAAGTGACGTTGTCTCCCGGGCTGTTTCCACGCATGGTCTGGATGTCGGAGGACTCGTTGCTCATTGATGATCGGAAAGAGCGGGAGCTCACCTCCATGGAGCGCAAGGAGGGAGAGGTGTCGATCATGTTCTCATCGTGGACGGTTCTCAGGACTCCGTCGCGCGAGCTGAGCAGACTCAGGGAGCATCTCCCGCCAGTACCGTCCCCCATCAAGACTCCGCCCGTCGTCGCTTCGCGCGAGCCCAGGGGGGCCGATGTCGTGCCAGAACCGCACATCAAGGCGCCACCCGTCGCGTCGGCTTGCGGCTTCAGGGGCTTGTCCTTGCCCGCCGACTTCGCCGTTCTGGCTGGCGGCGGCTACGCGGGCAAGGAGAGTTCGGTACAGATTGATCAGAGCGGGAGTGTCGCCACGACCATGACGGTGAGTGTCGACAACCCTGGCAAGCCCGTCGTGCTGATGCTTGGTGCCTATGCGCCGACCATCTGGTCGATCCGGCGCTCTCAGAAGACGACCCTGCTGGCCGTGCTGGTCAGCGGCTACCATCGCCAGATCGTCGCGGGCCTGGATGCCGATACGCCGGTCGCCATCCATACGGCCGACGACGGGAGTTCATGCGGTTCCTTCTATGTGGACACGGATCACCTCGAGGAGCTGAACCCCATGGCTCGGCGGTTCTTCGGGCGTGATGTCGACATGGTCTACCCGGCGCACAACGGTGAGGTCATCCTGGGCGAGGCGAAGGGCACGCCCTCCAAGTGGGTGGGTGGGAGCGATGCGCCAGTGGAGTCGTACGCCGACAAGACGGCGCCGTTGGTGGGGGATGCGGGCCTTGATGATGCTGTGCGCAAGGGGCTGCTGCGGCGCGCGAACATCGCGGACAGCAACGCGTGGGACGAGGAAATGGCGCGCCTGGCGCCTGAGCGCGGATCGCCACCCGTCGCGGGCGGAGTGCCAGCCCCCAGGCGGAGGTCGTTGCACATGATGTACAACGAATACGTCGTCCTGCGGCCCATGACGTTTCCGGCGGGTCTCTACGGAGCGAACTCGGCGGTGTTCTTCGTACCAAGAGGTACGGAGCGTCCGCGTGGCAATCCAGGCGGCTCCGTGGTCTACGACTTCAACGACATGAGTTGTACCGGCATGTTGTGCCGCCTCGAGTAGCCGCGTGTTGGACCGGCGGGAAGCTCACAGCTCGAGCGTCATGAAGACGCTGTTCGGGTCGAGCACATAGTCGGCGAACGGCGGGCACTCCACGAAGCCATGGCTCGTGTAGAGCGCCCGTGCGGGCCGGAAATAATCCCAGGAGCCCGTTTCCAGGCTGAGGCGCGACATACCGCTGGCCCGTGCGGTCTCGATGATATGGCGCAACATGGCGCTTCCAGCGCCCCGGCCGCGCATGGATTGCGCCGTATGCATCGACTTGATCTCACCATGCTCCGGTGAGAGCTGCTTCAGCGCGCCGACACCCAGAAGCGTCTCGTCCTCCCAGATCGTCCAGAGGCGGATGTCGGGCGATTGCAGCCCGGTGAGGTCCAAGGCGTGCGCACTGCCCGGTGCCGTCTCCGCCCGGGCTCGTGTGAGATGGATGTGGAGCAGCTCGATGACGCGCGGGTCACCGAGGTCGCCTGGGATGATTCGCATCATGGCTGGCTTCCTATCATCTCACGCGACCTTCTCGCCTTGCTTCAGTCCCCGGCGTGCTTCGCGGCGTCCTCGATCAGCGCCGCGACCTCCTTGGGGTGCGACACGTAGACCGCATGGCTTCCCTTCACCTCGACCTTGTGGCTGTGGGCGCGTGCGGCGTACATCCGTTGCAGCTCGGGATGGATGATCTTGTCCTCCGTCGACACGAGCATCCAACTGGGCTTTGTCTTCCAGGCGGGATTGACGATGGGCGTCGACATCGCCCGGAGCGAGGTGGGCATCTGCGAGCGAGCCATGAACTCGGCCTGCTCGCGCGGCAGGTCAGCGGCGAAGTCCTCATGGAAGCGCGCGGGATCGATGAAGAGGAAACCGTCCGGCGTGGGTGCGATCGCCTTCGAGGCGCCTGGCATCTTCGCTTTGTTGGAGACGCCGCTCTCTCCCGTGTCCGGCATGTGGGCCGCGATGTAGACGAGCCCGGCGACCCGTGGATCCGTTCCCGCCTGGGTGATGACGGTGCCACCGTAGCTGTGACCGACCAGCAGGACGGGGCCTTGCTGGCGGTCGAGAAGACGCTTCGTCGCGGCGACATCGTCTTCCAGCGAGGTCATCGGGTGCTGGAGGATGCTGACGTTGTACCCGTGCTTGATCAGGATGTCGTGAACGGGCTTCCAGCCGGAGCCGTCGACGAAGGCTCCATGAACCAGAACGACGTTCTTCACCGGGGCGGCGAGCACGGGAGAGGAAACCCCTCCGAGGACGAGGAAGGCGGCGAAAGCAGAGGCGAGGCGGTTGAGGTGCATCATGAGGTGTCCTTTGAAGAGCCCGTGAGACGACGCTCGCGCGCACCTATTCCCCGGCTTTCGGAGCGGTGCGGAATAGGGACAGGATTCGGTCGTCTCACGAGCGCCCCATGACCGAGACCGACGAAGCCGAACTCCGTGACTTGATTCCCCGCTTGCGGCGGTTCGCACGGGCCTTGACCCACGATTCCACCGCCGCCGACGACCTCGTGCAGGCGAGCCTCGAGCGCGCGGTGTCGAGATGGAAGAGCCGGCACGAGGCGGGCAGCCTCCAGGCCTGGCTGTTCTCCATCCTGTACCGGCGCTTCCTCGACGAGCGCAAGCGCGCGGGGCGCTTCTCGCGGCTGCTGGACGTGTTCCGGGGTCCCCGGGACGTGGCGCCCTCGGCCGAGGAGGTGGTCATCGCCCGCGCCTCGCTGGAGTCCTTTGGCCGGTTGCCACCCGAGCAGCGGGCGTTGATGCTGCTGGTGGCCGTGGAGGGCTTGAGCTATGGCGAGGCCGCCGAGGCGCTCGGGGTGCCCATCGGGACGGTGATGTCCCGCCTGTCGCGCGCGCGCAAGGCGCTGCGCGAGTTGACGGACAATGATGTGTCTCCTCCTTCTCTCCGGGTGCTGAAATGACGCCGCTCATTCCGACCGAGGACGAACTGCACGCCTATGTCGATGGCCAGTTGGACGATGGCCGGAGGCGGGAGGTCGAGGCCTGGCTCGAGGCCACCCCCGAGTGGGCGGAGACGGTTGCCGCATGGAAGCGCGATGCCGAGCGGCTGCGCGCTGCGCTCGCCAATCCCCGTGCCCTCCCGCCCGCTCCCCAACTCGAGCCCTCCGCCATCCGCCGCTCGTTGCGCGCCCGGACGCGCCAGCGCGTGGCCTTGGCGGCGGCCCTGGTGCTCACGGCGGGCGTGGGCGCCGTGGGCGGCTGGGTGGCCCGCTCGATGACGATGGCCGCCACGCTCCCGCCCATGGAGGACGCGCTCCAGGCCTACCGCCTGTTCGCGATGGACCAGGCGCACGCGCTCGAGCTGGACGCGTCGAAGTCCGACGACTTGAAGCGATGGCTGGTCAGGAACCTGGGCCCCCGGGCGGCGGTGCCGGATCTCCAGGCGCACGGCTTCACGCTGCTCGGCGGGCAATTACTGTCGACCGACGCGGGCGCGGCCGCTCTGTTGCTCTACGAGGCCCGGGACGGACGACGTCTCGGCTTCTACATGCGTCCGGGAACCCGGGTTCCCGGCCGGACGAAGGGGCTGCGTCAGGATGGAGTGCTGCTCACCCATTACTGGTTCCGCGACGGCTACGGCTTCGCCGTCATCAGCCTCTCGGATGATCCGCGCGCGGACGAGGTGAAGGAGGCCCTCGACGCCTCGACGTGACGGGCCCGTTCGCCCCGGGCTCGGTGCGTCACCGCCGCGAGCACCATACGCTCTCACGCCACCGGGTCGCGCAGGCGCAGGTGGCGTGGTTGGGCCTGCACCCGCTCGAACCAGGCGCGGATGGCCCGGTAGCGTCCCAGCTCGAAGCGGCCCTCGTCCGCCACGTGTGTATAGGCATACAGCGAGATGTCCGCGAGGCTGTAGGTGTCTCCGGCGAAGAAGGGGCGCTTCTTGAGCTCGCCTTCCATCACGTCCAGCGCGGCGTAACCCTTGTGGATGCGCTCCTCCAACTCCTGCTCCTTGCCCGCGGGAATCCCGAAGAAGGAGATCCACGCGCGCGCCACGGCGATGTAGGGCTCGTGGCTGTACTGCTCGAAGAACATCCACTGCAGCATCCGCGCCCGCTCCAGCTTGTCCGAGGGGATGAAGGGCGTGCCCTCGGCGAAGTACCAGAGGATGGCATTGGACTCGGCGAGGAACACTCCCGGCTCCAGCTCCACGGTGGGCACCTTGGCGATGGGATTCTTCGTCTTGAATTCCGGCGTGCGGGTCTGCCCGGCGGCGATGTCCACCTCCGCCGTCTCGAAGGGAATGGCGAGCTGGTGCAACAGCAGGCGGACCTTGTAGCAATTACCCGAGGGATGGAACTGGTAGAGCTTGAGCATGGCGGGCACGAGCCTACTCCCGCCGACTCCGGGTCTTGTAGGTCAGCAGCGGGGCGAGCGTGGCCACCACGCGCACGAGTCCGGCATCGACCAGATCGCCCACCACGCGATCGATGGCCTTGTACGCGGGCGGGGCCTCCTCGAAGAGCAGGTCGCGGTCCTCGCACACGACGTGGCTCTTGAAGGTGGTGCGCAGGAGCGCATCGGGGGTGAAGCGCTCGCGCAGGCGCTCGCGGGCATGGGTGCGCGTCCACTTGCGGCCCGCCCCATGCGCGAGGCTGTAGGCATGGTCCTCGCCGTCTCCCAGGGGCAGCACCAGGTAGCTCAGCGCGCCGCGGCTGCCGGGAATCACCACCGGCCCTTGATCCGAGGGCGCCGCGCCCTTACGGTGCAGCCAGCCTTGCCCTCCCTCCCACGTCTTGGGCGTGACGCTGTTGTGGCAGACATCGAGCACCCGCCGCCCCGCCGTGCCCACGCCCCGCATCACCCGCTCGGCGATGGCGGCGCGATTGGCCCGCGCCCAACCCACCGCCTGATCATGCCGAGCGAGGTAGGTGCGCGCCTCGGCCGACTCCTCCGCGAGGCTTCCCGCGCCATGTCGGTCCACGTGCGCGCGCAGGATGTGTTCTCCCAGGCCCCGCGAGCCCGAGTGCACCAGCAGCAGCAACCGATCCGTCTCCAGCTTCAGCGTCTGGAAGGCCCGTGCGTCGTGCACCGCCTCCACCCGCTGCACCTCGGCGAAGTGGTTGCCACCGCCCACGGTGCCGAGCGAGGCCTCGAAGCCGCAGGGCCTGACGCCCGCGTCCGCGAGCATCGCCTCCGCGTCGCCCTCCCAGGGGCCTTCCAGGTCCAGCCGCGCGGCCCATCGCTCCGGCTTCGCCTTGCGCGCGGGCAGATCCAACGCCCACAGCCCCATGCCGCACCCGATGTCGTTGCCCACCAGGAAGGGATAGAAGACGCCTTGCGAGGTGAACGCGGCACCCACGGGAGCGCCCTTGCCCGGGTGCAGGTCTGGCAGGCCCACCGCGGAGCGCATGCCGGGAAGCCGCGCGGCGGCCTCGAGTTGACGCAGGGCTTCTCCCTCCACCCACGACTGGGGCGAGGCGATGACACGGACTCGGGGAAGGGTGGAGTTCATGCCGCCCCCGGACGCGCGCGGCGCGCGCCGTCTGACGCGCCGGGCGGGGCGGGCTACTTGTGGTACGGCTCGCCCTTGAGGAGCGTGAAGGCGCGGTAGAGCTGCTCCACCAGCACCACGCGCGCCAGGCGGTGCGGCAGCGTCATCTTCGACAGCGAGAGCACGAGGTCGGCCGACTGCCGCACCCGCTCGTCCAGCCCCTCATCGCCTCCGATGACGAGGAGGAGATCCTTCGCGCCATCCCGGGCCCGGCCCACGTAGCGGCTGAACTCCACCGAGTCGAGCAGCTTGCCCCGCTCGTCGAGCGCCACCAACAGGTCCTGCGGCTTCTTGCGCGCGAGCAGGGCGTCGGCCTCGAGCGCGCGGGCGTCCGTGGCCTTGCCCTTCTTGCCACCGGCCTCGGGCAGCTCCACCAGCTCGAAGCGGGTGTAGTGGGCTAGGCGCGAGGCGTATTCCTGGACCGCGGGCTCATAGAGGCCCGAGCGATCCCTGCCCACCGAGACGAGCCGGACCTTCAGGCCACCTTCTCCCGGCGCGCGTCGGCCCAGATGCCCTCGAGGTCATAGTGGGCGCGCATCTCCGAGTAGAAGACGTGGGCGACCACCTCGCCGAAGTCCAGGAGCACCCACTGGCCGGTGTCCATGCCCTCGTGGCCCACGGGGCGCAGGCCCTCGCTCTCCTTGAGCTTGACGAGCACGTGCTCGGCCATGGAGGACACCTGCCGGTCGCTCTCGCCCGAGGCCACCACGACGTAGTCGGCGTAGGACGTCATGCCGCGCACGTCGAGGATGACGATGTCCACGGCCTTCTTGTCCGACAGCAGGTTGGCGATCTTTCGCGCGAGCGCATGGGCGCGTGGATTCTCCGGGATGGCCGGAGCGGCCGCCGCAGGCGCGGGCGCCTTCTTCTTGCGGACGGACGGCTTCTTGCGCACGGCCAGCTTCTTCGCCGTCGTCTTCTTCGCGGCCGTCTTCTTGCGGGCGGCGGGCGTCTTCGTCGCGCTCTTCTTCGCCGCCGGCTTCTTCGTCGTCTTCTTGGTCGCCATACGTGTCTGGGCGCACCCTAGCGCACCTGGCCCTGTCCGTGGATGACGTACTTTTGACTCGTCAATTCTCTCAGGCCCATGGGTCCAAAGGCGTGCAGTCGGCTGGTGGAAATCCCGATTTCGGCCCCCAGGCCCAGCTCTCCCCCGTCGTTGAAGCGCGTGGAGGCGTTCCAGACCACCGCGCTCGCCTGGGCCTCCCGGGTGAAGCGCCCGGCCACCCCGGCGTCCGCCGTGACGATGGCCTCGGTGTGCTCGCTGCCGTAGCGGCCGATGTGCTCCAGCGCCTCCTCCAGCCCGTCCACCACCCGGATGGCCAGGATGAGGTCCAGGTACTCCCGGCCCCAGTCCTCCTCGGTCGCGGGTCGCGCCGCCACGCCGGCCTGCCCGAGAATCCCTCCCGAGGCCGCGTCCGCGCGCAGCTCCACGCCCCGCGCCGCGAGCTCCCGGCCCACCTGGGGCAGGAAGCGCCCGGCGATGGCCCGGTCCACCAGCAGACACTCGGCGGCGTTGCACACCCCCGGACGGCTCGTCTTGGCGTTGAGCACGATGCGCGTGGCCATCTCCAGGTCCGCCGCGGCGTGCACGTACACGTGGCAGACGCCCTTGTAGTGCTTCACCACGGGAATGCGCGCGTGCTCCGCCACGAAGCGGATGAGGCTCTCGCCGCCCCGGGGAATGCACAGGTCGATGAGGCCCTCGAGCTTGAGCAGCTCCAGCAGCGTCTCGCGCTCGCCCGGGGGCACCGGCTGGATGCTCGCGGCCGGCAGCCCCGCCTCGGTGAGCCCCACCGCCAGCGCCGCCGCGATGGCCGCGTTGGAGCGCGCCGCCTCGCTGCCTCCGCGCAGGAGCGCCGCGTTGCCACTCTTGAGGCACAGCGCCGCCGCGTCACTCGTCACGTTGGGTCGGGCCTCGTAGATCATCAGCACCACCCCCAGCGGCAGCCGCACCTTGCTCACGTGCAGGCCGTTGGGCCGGTCCCACTCCTCCGTCCGCTCGCCCACCGGATCCTTCAGGTTCGCCACCTCCTCCACCGCCCGGGCCATGGCCTCCACCCGTCCGGCATCCAGCAGGAGCCGGTCCAGGAAGGCCGAGGGCTTGCCCGCGGCGCGCGCGGCGGCCAGGTCCTCCGCGTTGGCGGCCAGCAGCGAGGGCAGGGCGGCGCGCAGGTGGCGGGCCATGGCACGCAGGGCCTCGTCCTTCTGGGCGGTGGGGGCGGAGGCGAGCACGCGCGAGGCCTTGCGGGCGGCCTCGGCGAGGGAGCGCACGTCTTGCTTGGCAACGGACATGCCTCTCCTCTATCACCCCGCCATGAGCGACGCCCGGTTGGAGCAGTTCAAGAAGATGGCCGCCCAGTTCCCCGACGCCCCCATGGCGCACTTCTCCCTGGGCAAGGCCCTGCTGGAGGCGCGGCGCTACGCCGAGGCGGCCGAGGCCCTGGAGACCGCCGTCCGCCTGGATCCCCAGTACGCCGCCGCCCTGGTGTCCCTGGGAGACGCCTACTCCGGAGCCGGGCAGACGTCCCGGGCGCGCGAGGTGCTCACCCGTGCCCGCGACACGGCGCTCGCCCAGAGCCATGCGAGCCTCGCCGAGGAGATCGACGAGCGGCTCTCCGGGCTGGAGTGAGCGGTCGTCAGGGCCGCCAGGTCAGGCCCACGCCCACCACGGGGCGGAAGTAGGACAGGCCCGTGGTGGGCATCCGGCTGCTGCCATAGACGGCCGAGGACAGCTCCACGTCGAGCCAGTCGTTCAGGGGCCGTACCAGTCGCACCGACAGCATGTTCTGCGCCTCGTCCTCCTCGAGCAGGGTGATCTCCGGCGACAGGTAGACGCCATCCGGGTAGAGGTTGAGCCCCAACGCGCCCTGGGCCAGCAGCGTCAGCTTCCAGGGCAGGCGCATCCCCAGGGTGGCGCTCAGCCGGTGGCGGTGCACCGACTCGCCGAAGCTGTTGGAGTTGTTCTCCGCGTAGGTGTACGCGAGCCCCAGCGACAGGGGCCCCTTGTAGGTGTAGCCCACGGTCGCGAGCAGGGCCGTGTCCGCGCGCCGAGCCGTCACGCGGGGAGGCTCGGCCGGGGCCAGGCGCGCGGCCGAGGCGTAGCGGCGCGCACCGTACTCCCCGGTGAGGCTGAAGGTATGGCGGCGGTCGAGCCGGTAGCGCGCGAGCACCCCCAGCTCGGGGCTGCTGAAGTTCGCGGAGGGCTCCGGGCGGTAGAGGAAGCGGTGGGCACCCAGGCGCAGGCGCAGGGCGAGCCGCGCGTCCGGGACGTACTCGGCGAAGGCCGAGGCGGCCAGGTCCGTGTACGCGCGGCCTCCACCTCGCCGGTCCTTGGCGCGTCCCTCCGCACCCAGACCGAGCGACTCGCCCAGCGCGCGCGAGCCCTCCACCGCGGCGGCCTGCACGAGCGTGTTCTCCCAGGTGTAGTCGAGGTAGACGCGAGCGCCCCCGTCGTAGCGGCCCACCAGCTGCCAGCGCTCGGCGGTGTAGCGGCCCTCGGCCGAGGCGAGCAGGCTGAACACCCCGTCCGAGGTGTCGCGGGTGGTGCCCCGTTGGGAGAAGTCCCGCGGCGCGTTGCCATCCCACAGCACCCGGCCCGTCACGCGCAGGCGTCCCTCCACGTCGGCGGCCCGCGCACCACCGGCCCGCGCCACGACCAGCACCAGGAGCGTGGAGAGGATGCGTTTCAAGCGAGCGCACCATACTCCGGGCCAGGCCCGCTCTGTCCACGAGAGGACCGGACTCCAAGGGAGGGCTTCAAGGGGGCTCGGTGACGTCTCCCCGGCGGGCCGGTAGATTCCCACCCCATGCGCCCCCCTTTCGTGCTTCCCATGTGTGCCCTGCTCGCGCTCGTGGCCTGCGCGTCCCCTTCCTACGTCGCCAATCTCAAGGGCGAGACGACCATTCCCGCCGCTCCCCCGGGCGACACCAACACCCCGCTCGACGCCTTCCCGGCCTTTGGTGGCTTCACCAACCTCGACTTCAACCGGAACCAGGACTTCCAGAACCTGGACATCACCAAGGATCGCGTGACGTCCGCGCGGATCTTCTCCTTCCAGCTCAAGGTGCTCGCGCCCGCGGATCAGGACTTCTCCTTCCTGGACACCGTGGAGTGCTATGCGCGCTCGGGAGATCGGGAGGTGCGGGTGGCGCACAAGCAGAACATCTCCGCGCTGAACTTGAGCGCGCCCAATCCCGTGCTGTTCCTGGAGTTGACGGACGCGGAGCTGCAGCCCTTCCTCGCCGCTCCGTCCATGAGCCTGCTCGTGCGGGGCAAGGGCCGCATGCCGTCACGCGAGGTGCGCCTGCAGGCCGAGGTGAAGCTGGACGTGCTCGTGGGGCGGTGATCAGCCGGCCGCGGCGTACCGGGCCATCATGTTCAGCAGCCCCTGGGGGGCGTCGGGCTCGAAGAGCGCGATGAGGTTGGCGGCGGACTCGGCGGCCGACCTCTCGCCGCGGGGGAACAGCTCCCGCTCGTACGCCGCCAGCGCTGCTTCCACGTCGCCGGGGTGGGCGATGAGTGCCCGCCCGAGTTCGGCACCGTCGAGCATGGCCAGGTTGGCGCCCTCTCCGGCGAAGGGCGACATCAGGTGGGCGGCGTCGCCGAGCAGGGTGACTCCCGGCGTCCGGGGCCAGGAATGTCCGACCGGCAGGGCGTGGATGGGCCGGGGAACGAGGTGGTCGTCGGCGTCGGAGATCAGCGCCAGCAGGGATTCGTCCCAGCCGGCGAAGTGCTCGAGCAAGCGGGCCTTGATGGCGGCCGGGTCGGTGACGTCGAGGGAGGCCGCCCAGTCGGCTGGCTTCATCAGCGCGATGTAGACGTGCAGCTCGCCCTTGCCTCCGCGGTGGGCGATCATTCCCTTGTGCGCGCCCAGCGCGAACATCGAGCCTCGGCCCACGAGGGCGGCGCTGGCGGGATGCCGGGTGTCGGCCTCGCTCAGGTGTGCCTCGATGAAGGACAGTCCCGAGTAGACCGGCACGGCCGCCGACACGAGGGGTCGGACCTTCGACCAGGCTCCGTCGGCGCCGATCAGCAGCTCGGTGTCGACCACGTCCCCGTTGCCCAGGGTCAGTCGGTGCCGGCCATCGCCGAGCGCGCGGATGGCGGTGACCTTGGACCCCCAGCGGACCCGTCCCTCGGGCAGGGAGGACAGCAGCAGATCTCGCAGCGCGCCGCGCTCGACCTCCGGCCGGCCGCCTTCGCCCTGCTCTTCAAGTCGCACCGTCGCGTTCTCGTCCAGGACGCGCAGCTCCTCGCCGCCGGGTTGGATGAGCGGCAGGAACCGCTCGAACAGCCCGGCCTCGCGCAGGGCTCGCTGCCCGGAGTCCTCGTGGATGTCCAGCATTCCGCCCTGGGGGCGGGCCGTGGGTGAGGCGTCGAGATCGTAGAGCGTGGCGTGGATTCCGGAGAGGGCCAGGACGCGGGCGAGGGTCAATCCGCCCAGCCCGGCACCGACGATGGTGATCGAGGGGGTCGCGGTCATGGGTATGGCTTCTTCGTGGGGGTGGGTTGCGTCGTGGGTGGGGACGGGCGTCAGCGCCGCGGTCTGGGGGTGCGCGGGATTCCGTTGATCAGGACGTCGAAGCCCCAGGTGAGGCGGTCGGGGCCGGGGCCGGACAACAGCTCGTCACCGAGTGCGGCGATGCGTGGGTGGCTGGCGGCCGGGACGGTGCGCAACGCGGTGGCCAGGGTGTTGAACCCGTCTTCTTTACTCGCCTCCCCATCGCGGGTGCCGTGCTCGACCGCCGTGCTCGTGGCGTGCAGCAGGAGCAGATCGACACCCCACGCCGCCTGGTCGTCGGCAACACCGCCCTCGGCGAGGAGGGCGAGCAGCTTCTCCAGCAGCGCCAGGTAGTGCGGCCCCGAGGGGCGGGAGACCATCGCGGAGCGGGCGAGGCTCGGCTGCTCGAGCAGCACCTGGGTGTAGGAGCGCAGCACCCCGACGAGCCGGGTCCGCCAGTCGCCGTCCCCGCCGCCGAGATCGACGGTGCCCAGCAACTCATCCAGCACGCCGGCGTGGAGCTCGGCGGCGTTGCGGAAGTAGACGTAGAGCGAGGCCGCGCCGGTATCCAGCTCGGTGGCCAGCCGGCGCATCGTCAGCCGCTCCAGTCCCTCCCTGCGGACCACGTCCAGTGCGGCACTCACGATGGCCTGGCGGGTGAGCGCTGGCTTCGCTGGGCGCTCGCGACGGCTGGTGGGCGGTGGGGTCGAACTCATGCCCCTACTCTAACGAACATGTTCGTCAGGAACAAGTTCTTGACGAACATGTTCGTTGCAAGGGGTATGGGGGTGCGAGAGGGTCGGCCACGAACCGACCGTGGGATGGTGAGCTAGCGCAACTCTCGCGCGCGGCGCTCTAGCGAGTCCGCGCGCGAGTCCAGCTCCCGAGCGAGCGACTCGAGCCGCGCGGCTTCCTGCTCCAGGCCCCGTACATCCTCCGGGAAATCACTGGCGAGTACCTGGGCGCGCACCGTTCCCACCTGCGGGCGGCTGTCGATGGCCTGCTGGTAGGTAGGGGGCGTCCCGTTGTCGGAGTTGTAGGGCCCTCCCGGGGTACCGGGGGTGCTCGCCGGGGGGGGACTCACGACGGTCCCTGGCGACGCCGGGGGCGATGCTCCCCCCGACCCGATTCCCCCAGGGGCTTCGTCCCCCGCCACGAGGAACGGGATCCCGGTGCGAGGGGTGGCGCTCACCGAGATGTTCCTCGTGGCGGTGTCGATGCTCAAGCGCAGGCGCCGGTCCTGCTCGTCGAACATGGACTCCTCGCCGAGGAAGTCGCTCATGCGCCGCTCCAGCTCCCGCTCCTCGCGCACCTCGGTGAGGCGGGCGCGCAGTGCCTGGAGCCGCTGGTGCACCTTGTCCTCGGTGTCGCGCAGCGCGTCCGCCTGCTCCAGCAGATCCTCGGCGTCATCGCTCGTGGCCGCCCCGGGCAGCGCAGGCACCTGGGAGGGCGGCAGCGCGGTGCGCACCGCATCTCGCTCGGCGCGCAGGGTGCGCATGCGCTCGAGCAGTCCGGCCCGCGCCCGACGATCGCTCGTGGCGTCCCAGGCCGCGCGCACCCGATCGAGCTCCTCGGAGAGCGCCGTGTGCAACGCCAGGTGGCGCCGCTCCGCCTCGGACTCGGCCCCGGCGAGCGACTGGGCCAGCCCCGTGAGCTGTCCGGACAGCTCCTGTGAGCGTCGCAGCGCCTGCTCCAGCTCCGAGCCCGCCACCAGCCGGCCCTTCTGCCCGGCCTTGAGCTGCTCGATGCGTCCGGCCAGGGTGTTCAACTCCGCGCGCAGCACCTGCTGTTGCTCGCGCAGCTCGCGCACCCGGGCGCGCGCTTCCTGGGCCTGCGTCCTGGGCGTGTCCAGTCCCGAAGCCGCCCACACGGGGACTCCCGGCACGAGACACAGCCACAGGGCGAGCAGGACGCGCTTCATCACCCGATTCCTATCAGCAAGACGGATGCCAGGGCCACTGCACGGCGAGGCGAGCCGTTTTCCGTCCAACCCGCGTGGTTCCAGGGGGTTCGGCCAGGCGGGACGGGTGGGGCCGGGGTGCCGTCCCGTGGAAATCCGCCAGGGGAGGCTGGGGGCGATGGATTTTCGAGGGGAGGGGCCCCGCGGTGTCCCCCGCGTCAGGACTCGTCGGGGCGCTCGCCCTTGGAGATGAAGCTGTACTTCTCCAGCTTGTAGTACAGGGCGGACGTCTTGATGCCGAGCAGCCGGGCCGTCTCCGTCTTCACGCCGCCGGCCTTCTCGTAGGCACGGGCGATGAGCTGGCGCTCCAGGTCCTCGAGGATGTCGGGCAGGGGCCGGTCGCCGGTGGGCACGGGCAGGCCGGCGTCGGTGCGCGGGGGGAGTTGGGAGAGGTGCGCCGGCAGGTCCGTGGCGGCCAGTGTCTCTCCCTCGGCGAAGACGAGCGACTGCTCGATGACGTTCTCCAGCTCGCGCACGTTGCCCGGCCAGGCGTAGCGGGCGAGCGCGCGCAGGGCGCTGTCCTCCAGGCCCCGCACGCGCTTGTTCACCCGCGGCCCATGCCGGGTCACGAAGTGCCGCGCCAGCGTGGGGATGTCCTCGGGCCGCTCGCGCAGCGGCGGCAGCATCAGGGGGACGATGTGCAGCCGGTAGTAGAGATCCTCGCGGAAGCGGCCCGCCTTCACCTCGGCCTGGAGGTCGCGGTGGGTGGCGCTCACCACGCGCACGTCCACCTTGAGCGTCTCCTCTCCGCCCACGCGCTGGATCTCCTTCTCCTGCAGCACGCGCAAGAGCTTCGTCTGCACGGAGGCGGGGATTTCTCCAATCTCGTCGAGGAAGAGCGTGCCGCCATCGGCGAGTTCGAAGCGGCCGAGCTTGCGCTTGACGGCGCCGGTGAAGGCTCCGCGCTCGTGGCCGAACAGCTCGCTCTCCAGGAGCGTCTCGGCCAGGGCCGCGCAGTGCACGACGACGAAGGGCCCGTCCTTGCGGGGCGAGTATTGGTGGAGCATGCGCGCCACGAGTTCCTTGCCGGTGCCGGACTCGCCGCGCACGAGCACGGTGGCGTCGGTGGCGGCCGCCTTGCGCACCTGCGCGACGAGCCGCTGCATGGGCTCGCTGTCACCCACGAGCAGCCCGCCGCTGGCGCGCGCGGCGTCGGACTCCAGTGCCTCGGTGTGGGCCGACAGCTTCTCCACCTGGCGGCGGGTGGCCGACAGCTCCAGGCCCTTGTCCACCTTGGCGCGCAGCACGTCCGGGGTGAAGGGCTTGGTGATGAAGTCGTAGGCGCCCTGCTGCATGGCCTGCACGGCCGTCTCGATGGTGCCGAAGGCGGTGACGACCATGACGACGGCGGCCGCGTCGTGGGCCTTGAGGGTGCGCGTGACGGCGATGCCGTCCATGCCATCCATCTTCAGGTCCGTGACGACGAGATCGAACGGCGTCTTCTTGTAGGCGGCGACGCCATCCGCCCCCGAGCGCGCGGCGGTCACCACGTGGCCGGAGCGGGTGAGGGTGACCGCCATGCCCTCGCGGAGGGTGTCGTGGTCGTCGATGACGAGGATTCGGGCCATGGGGGCGAACCTATATCGTTCTGGCACTCGGGATCGAAGTGGGCACAATGCGCGCCCCATGAATGCCTCCCTGGACTCCCTGCGCGCCTTGCTGTCCCACCACGTTCCCGCGGACGAGCGGGAGCGCGAGGACCTGGAGCGCATGCGCCGCTTCGCCGAGGAGCTGGAGCAGCCCTTCTCCCGTGCCCAGCCGCGAGCGCACTTCACCGGGAGCGCCGTGGTGGTGGACCCGGCGGGAGCGCGGGTGGTGCTGCTGTTGCACGGCAAGCTCAAGCGCTGGCTGCAACCCGGCGGACACGCGGAGGAGGCGGACGCGGGCCGCATGGAGGACTCGGCGCTGCGCGAGGCACGGGAAGAGACGGGTTGCCGCGTGGTGCTCCATCCGCGCGCTCCCCGCCCGCTGGACGTGGACGTGCACACCATTCCCGCGCGCAAGGATGAAGCGGAGCACCAGCACCTGGACGTGCGCTACCTCGTGGTGGCGGAGAACCCGGAGGCGCTGGTGCATGATCCCAACGAGTCCACGGGCGCGCAGTGGCTGACATGGGACGAGGCCCTCGCGCGGGTGGGCGAGGACGCGCCGCTGCGGCGCCTGCTGGAGAAGGCCCGGGCGGTGGCTCGCGCGGGGTGAGCCCCCCGCTCAACCGCTGACGGGGCGGACCGACGCTCCCGGGATGGGCGGAGGTGTCTGGGGGCCGCGCGGCAGCCGCACGGCGAAGCGCGTACCCTCGCCCTCGCGCGAGGTCACCTGGATGCGGCCTCCGTGGGCCAGCACCAGCTGCCGGGTGATGTAGAGGCCGAGCCCCACGCTGCCCGCGCCACTGCCCGCGTGACGCCCCCGGCGGAAGGGCTCGAACAGCTCCGGCAGGTACGCGGGATCGATGGGGGCTCCCTCGTTGTGCACCTCGATGACGACCGTGGAGGGCTCGCCCTGGCAGCGCACGCGCACCGGGGTGTGCGCGGGGCTGTGCTGCAACGCGTTGCCCACCAGGTTGCCGAGCACCTGCGCGAGCCTGTCTCCATCCCAGTCCCCCGCGCCCTCGCCCTCCTGGCTGATCTCCACCTCGCGCTCCGGGTGGCTCGCGGCGAGCTCCTCCACCACGCCGCGCGTCAGCTCGAAGAGGTCCATCTGCTTGCGCTCCACGGGGATGCCGCCGCCGAGCCGTGCCTGGCTGAAGTCCAGCAGGTCGCGGATGAGGCGGGTGGAGCGGTCCGTGGCGGTGATGATGCGGGTGAGGCTCTTGCTCTGCCGCTCGTCCAGCCCCTCGCGCGCGAGCAGGGTGGAGGCGGAGATGCGGATGACGCTCAAGGGGTTGCGCAGATCGTGGCTGACGATGCCGAGGATCTGCCGCTCGAACTCGGCGAGCTGGCGCGCCTCGGCCTCCTGCTGCTTCTGCACGGTGATGTCCACGCAGGCGCCCGTCATGTAGAGCGGCCGCCCGCCCGCGTCCACGAACGTCTTGCCCTTGCAGTTGAGCCAGTGCAGGCGCTCGTCCGGCCACACCACGCGGAAGTCCATGTCGAAGTCCGCGCCCTCGCGCGCGCACGCCTCGGTGCGCCGCCGCGCCTCGTCGCGCTCCTCGGGGTGCAGCAGCGACAGGAAGTCCTCGATGCTCTGCACCGTGCGCCCCGGCGGCAGCCCGAAGAGCTGATCCAGGTTCTCGTCCCACTCCAGGGCCCCGGTGCGCAGGTCCCAGCGGAAGGTGCCGGTGCTGCTCGCCCACAAGGCCGCGCGCAGCCGCTCGTCGCGCTCCTGGAGCGTGGCCTCCATGCGCTCGCGCTCGGCGAGCACGTGGCGCAGCTGCGTCTCACTGGCCTCGGCGGCGGCGCGTGCCTGCTGCGCGGCCTCGTAGAGGCGGGCGCGCTCGAGTGCCTGGGCTCCCTGGCGCGCCAGGGCGAGGAAGAACTCCTGCTCGTCCTGGGGCAGCACGCGCCGGCGCGTGAAGTCCACCACCAGGGCGCCCATGACGCCGCGGCTGCCGCGCAGGGGGATGACCGCCGAGGCCTCGAAGGGCAGCCCCTGCCGGGCGAGCAGCGGGTAGCGCCGGTCGCGCTCCTCGCGCGTGGCGTAGGTGACGAGCCGATCCTGCCGCACCGCCTCGGCCACCGGCACGGCGGTGTCGAGCGTGAGGCGCTCCAGGCCCCGGGCCAGCTCGCGGGCGTGGAGCGAGGGGCCCACGACCTCGAGGGACTGGTTGTCCTCGGACACGAGCCACACCGCGCCCGCCTGGGCGTCCATCGCCACGAGCCCCTGGGTGACGATGACGTCGAGCACCTGGCGCGGGGCGAGCGCCTCGGAGAGGGCGGCGGTGACGGCCTGGAGCCGGGAGATGCGCTCCTGGGCCCGCCGCTGGCCGTCGATGTTCGCGTTGGTGCCGAACCAGCGCAGCACCCGTCCCCGGGAGTCACGCATGGGGTGGGCCCGGATGAGGTGCCAGTGGTCGCCACCCTCGGGGCCCCGCAGGCGGCTCTCCACCTCGAAGGGCTCGCCCGTGTTCAGGCTGCGCTGCCACAGCTCGTGCAGGCGCGGCAGATCATTCGGGTGCACCGCCTCCATCCACCGCGCGGGGTTGGCCTCGGGCACCGCCATGGTCTCGAAGCCCCGGTGGCTGAGGTAGTCCATGTGCCCGTCCGGGCGGCTCGTCCAGATGGTGTGGGGCAGCACCTCGGCGAGCGTGCGGTACTGCTGCTGGGCCTCGTGCAGCCGCAGCGCCTGGCGCAACAGGTGCGAGAGCCGCTCGGCGGTGAGCGCCGACTTGCCGAGGTAGTCGGTGGCGCCCGCCTTCATCAACTCCACGGCCGTCTGCTCGTCCCCCTGGCCGGTGAGCATGATGATGGGGGTTTCCACCAGCGCGGCGCGCGCCTTGCGCAGCACCTGCAGCCCGTCCTGGCCGGGCATCTGGAAGTCGAGCAGGGCACAGTCGAAGGATTGTTGCAGCAGCGCCGCGAGCGCGGACGCACCGTCGGCCACCTCGACGAGCTGCGCGCTCAGTCCCGCCTTGAGCAGGGCGCGCCGCACCGCGAGCCGGTCCACCTCGTCGTCATCCGCCACCAGCAGGCGCAGCCGTTGATCCTCCATGTGCCCCTCGGCTCTCACGGCAACTCCACTCGCGCCCAGTATGCGTTGAGCGCGGTCATCAACTCCACGAATGCCGAGGAGGTGACGGGCTTGAGGAGATAGCCGGCAACATGGTGGGCGTAGCTTTGCACCCGGTCCCGGTCATCGTTGGATGTGGTGAGCACCACCACAGGCGTGCACGTCAGATCGGGATCCGCGCGGATGGCGCGCAGGAACTCCAGGCCATTCATGCGTGGCATGTTGAGGTCCAGCAGGATGAGCCGGTTGGTCGCTGGCACCCGGCCCTCGTGCAGCATGTCCAGCGCCTGCTTGCCGTCGCTCGCGACGTAGAGGGCGCTCTGGATGTTGCTCTTCTTGAAGGCGCGCTGGACGTTCATCACGTCCACCGAGTCGTCGTCCACCAGGAGGATGTTGAGCATCTTCAGGGGAACCATCACCTTCCCTCATCCGGCATGTGGCCGGGCCAGGTGAAGAGGAAGGTGGCCCCCTGCCCCGGCGTGGAGCGCAGCCAGGCGCGCCCGCCGCGTGCCTCCACGCTCTTCTTCACCACCGACAGTCCGATGCCCGTGTTCTCCATCTCGTCCCTCGCCCGGAGCGTCTGGAAGAGGCCCCAGATGCGCTCATGGTACTCCGGTGCGATTCCCGGGCCGTTGTCTTCCACGGAGAACTCCCAGAAGCCGTCCGCCGGGCGCACGCCCACGCGGATGCGCGGCTCGACCCCCTGCGCGTGCTTGAGGGCGTTGCTCAGCAGGTTGAGGAACACCTGCTGCAGGGGCACGCGCTCGGTGCGCATCGTGGGCATGTCCGGCGCCACCTCGATCCGCGTGCCCTCGGGAGGCGCGAGCAGCTCCACGCACTCCGTGATGAGCCGCCCCACGTCCACCCGCTCCGGCCGGCCGCGCATCCGGCCCGCGCGGCTGTAGTCGAGGATGCCGTTGATGAGCGCCTCCATGCGCTGCACGCGCCCGCGCAAGAGCCGCATCTGCTCGCGCGTCTCCGCGGTCATCACTTCCTGCAGGTCATCCTCGATCCACTGCGACAGGTTGGCGATACCCCGCAGGGGCGCCTTCAGGTCATGGCTGGCCACGTAGGCGAATTGATCCAGATCCTGGTTGCTGCGCTCCAGCGCGGCGATGAGGCGCTCGCGCTCGGCCTCGGCGCGCTTGCGCTCGGTGATGTCGAGCACCACGGTGGCCACGCCCAGCGTGCTGCCCTCTGCCGAGCGCACGGGCGCGTAGCGCGCCAGCCACGCCCGCTCCTCGCCATTGGGCAGCCGCGTGGTGGACTCCACCGTCTGTGTCTCTCCCGTCTCCAGCGCCTTGACGAGCGACTTGACCACGAGCGTCGCCCCGGGGCCCTGCGTGGAGATGGCCTCGGAGAAGGCCGGGTCATCCGTGGACAGGCGGTTGATGTCGCGCAGGGTGCGGTTGACGCGCACGAAGCACAGCATCCGGTCGAAGAGC
The DNA here is from genome assembly GCF_002305875.1 of Cystobacter fuscus. Classification (NCBI taxonomy): domain Bacteria; kingdom Pseudomonadati; phylum Myxococcota; class Myxococcia; order Myxococcales; family Archangiaceae; genus Cystobacter; species Cystobacter fuscus. The sequence goes on from NZ_CP022098.1 coordinate 2,152,775, forward strand.
GCGATGCCGGCGGGGGCGGCGTCGAGCAGCGTGTCGAGCATCGCCCGGGCCTGCTCGGCGAGGTATCGCTCGTGCTGGGCGCGGCTCACGGCCTCCTGGCTCTCGCGGTACAGGCGCGCGTTGTCCAGCGCGAGCGCGGCCCGGCGCGCGAACTCCTCGGCCAGGGGCAGGTCCGCGGCGGAGAAGTTCCGGGTGCCGCTGGCCTGCGCGAGGGTGATGGTGCCCAGCGTCCGCCCATGCACCACCAGGGGAACGATGATGGAGGAGCGCAGGCCGAGTTCACCCAGCAGGCGCAGCTCGTCCGGAGTGTGCGCCAGGCTGGCGAGCAGCTCGTCGGAGACCAGCTCCAGCAGCTCCGACTCGCCGGTGCGGATGACCTGGCCCACCCCCCGCGTGGCGCTCTGGAGGTCCGCCGGCACCTTGCGCGCCAGCTCCCACGCCAGGGTCTCCTTGGCCGGGTCGATGTGGGTCACCGCCGCGCGCTCGACACTCTCGTCCACTCCCACCAGGTCCACCGTGCACCAGTCCGCCAGCCGTGGCACCGCCAGGCGGGTGAAGTTGCGCAGCGTCTCCTCCGGATCCAACGTGAGCGCCAGCAGGGAGCTCGCCTCGGCCAGGAAGCTGTGGACGTCCGAGGTGCGCTTCTGGTCGTCGATGTCGGTACAGGTGCCGAACCAGCGGATGACGCGACCCTGGGGGTCCTGCACGGGGATGGCACGGGCGAGGAACCAGCGCCAGACTCCGTCCAGACGGCGGCAGCGCGACTCCGCCTCGAAGGGCTCGCCGGTGGTGAGGCTGTGGCGCCAGCGGTGCTCGTACTCCAGCAGATCATCGGGGTGGAAGGCGCGCATCCAGGCGTCACCCCGGGACTCCTCGGCGGACATGCCCGTGTACTGGAACCAGCGCCGGTTGAGGTAGTCCTGGACTCCATCGGCCCGGGCCGTCCAGACGATCTGCGGCAGGGCCTCGGCGAGCAGCCGGAACTGTTCCCGCTCGGTGTCCAGCCGCTGCTCCTGGCCCCCGCCCCCGAAGAGCGCGTGCAGGGCGCCGGGCGAGGAGAGATCGTTATCCGATGGCAGGGACACGAGGAGGAGGCCTCCGCTGGGTTGAGGAGATGGTTTTCACCGAGCAGCCATCCACCTATTGCCTGTCCGGGCCCCCTTGGATCTCCTCTTATAACCCGTGGTGGAGGGGGTGGCCGTCGCGCGGTCCAGGCTGTCGTCCGCGCAACAGGTCCTTTCCCTACTTCATTTCCTCTCTGGAGGGCAGGGCGGGCATGTGCTGGCCCGCCGGGTCAATGAGGAGGCGGTGGAGCGGCCCGGGGGAGGGTGAGCTCGAAACAGGTCACGCCCGGCGTGGGGACCAGGCGCAGGTCGCCGCCGTGGGCCCGGGCGATCTTGCGCGACAGGGGCAGGCCCAGGCCCGTGCCCTTCTGCCGGGTGGTGAAGAAGGGCTCGAAGATGCGCTCGCGTTCGGCCTCGGGCACGCCCCCGCCCGGGTCCTCGACGCGGATGGTGTAGTGGGGGCCCTCGCCGCGGCCCGTCACCCGCACGAGGCCCCCGGGAGGGGTGGCCTGCACGGCGTTCTTCACCAGGTTCACCACCGCGGCCGTCAACAGGCTGCCATCGGCTTCCAGCACGGCCTCCTCGGCGTCCACGCGCACCTCCACCTGCCGCGCCGCCGCGTCCGAGGTGAGCAGGCCCCTCGCTTCCCAGAGCAGCTCCGAGGCCGCCACGCTCGCGCGCGAGAGCGGCTGCTCGCGGGCGAAGGCGAGGAAGTCCTCGACGATGCGCTGCAGGTAGTCCACCTCGTGCTGGATGCGCGCCACGTGCCCGGCGGCCTCCTGGGTGGCGCCCGCCTCGAGGTCCTCGGTGAGCAGGCCCGAGAAGAGCGAGATGCCGCCCAGGGGGTTGCGCACCTCGTGGGCCACGCCCGCGAGCATCAACTTGAGCTGCCGGTCGCGGCTCTCGAGCGCCCCGCGCATCACCTCCAGCTCGCGCGCCAGCACGCCAATCTCCCGGGTGGGCTCGGGGGGCACGGGGGTGGTCAGGTCCCCCCGGCCGATGCGCAGCGCCGAGTCCATGAGCCGGCTCAAGGGCCGGGCGAGCCCACGCGCGGTGAAGAGCGCCACGAGCGCGAGCACTCCGAGTGCGCCCGCGCTCGCCGCCGCGAAGCCCCGGGACAGGCGCGCGAGCGGGCCGAAGAAGGCGGCGCTGCCTTCCACCGCCACGGCGCCCACCACCTCGCCCTCGCGGCGCACGGGCGCGTAGCCCGTCTTGTAGAGCTGGCCGTCGGAGCCCTGGAAGAGGACCTGGCTCGCGGCGCGCTGCCCGGAGAAGACGCGGGAGAGCTCGAGCCGATCCCGGGCGAGCTCGGGGACCTCGGTGCCCACGGGGAGGCCACCGCCCACGTCGGCGCGCACCTGGCCGCGGGTGTCCACGACGTACACGCGGCGCACGCCGCTGGCGTCACGCACGTCGGTGAGCAGACGCACGAGGTTGCGCCACGTGCGCGTGCCGGTGGTGTCGTCCCCCGGCTCGATGGTGAGCATGCGCTCGCCGCTCACCTGGGTGGCGGTGGCCGCGGCGATGGCGGTGAGGCTCGTGCCCAGCTCGTCCTCGAGGATGCCGCGGGCGAGCGCGTAGACGGCCGTGCCGGTGAGGGCGAGGAAGAGCAGGGTGGGCAGGAGGAAGGCCACGAGCAGGCGCGCCGAGAGCGAGCCGAGCGCGTCCGACAGCCGGGTGGTGAGCGGGGTCCAGGGGGCCATGGGCGGACCCTCAGTCTACTCACGGCGGGGCTCAGACCTCGATGAAGCGGATACCACCCACCTGCTCGTCTTCCAGCGCCTGCTTGAGACGCTCGGAGACGAGCAGGACGGAACTCCAACCCCTGGGCCGGAAGATGTCCGAATCACCCGCCTGGGATGGGTTGATGCGCAGTCCCCTGACGAGGCGGTAGTCACCTGTCCTGTCGGGCGCTCCATCCTCGGGTCTCCAGTATTCCACCCGCTCGCACCGGGCATCGTCGATGCAGGAAATGACGCGCAGGGTGTTGACGATGAAATAGGACTCCATCCGCCCTGATACCTCGACCGGGAGGAACTGTACTTGTTGCTGGAAACCGAGGCGCTCGAAGAGGGTGACGAGCCGCGAGTGAATGATGGGGATGCTGAGCGTGGTGAAGCTGAAGTCGAGCGCACGCCCTGGGGCTGCTTGGACTATTCGGGGTGTCCTCACCAGCGCGATGGGCTGCCCACCGAAGAATTGCCAGGGGTCGAGATCCTCGCCATTCTCGTCGATGGGCTCTGCCAGGACCCACTGGTCGCGGATGCGCGAGTCGAAGAACAATTCATGAAATCTCATGTCCGCCCATCTCAATCACTGGTTTTCGTCGTCAGCCCGTGGAGTTGCGTGCCAGGAGTGCAGACCTCATTCGCGATCCGCGTGAGTTCCGCCAACAGTCTGGCCCTGCATTGCTGTTGCGGTTTGCAGAACCTGAGAGCGTCTTCGAGACGTCTGAAGACCTCTACGTGGTATTCTTCGGGGTGAGGTCCGAAGTGGCCCAGCAGGTTCACTTTGTTCGCATCGTCGTCGAGACCCATTCCCGCCCTGGCGAAGAGCTTCTCGAAGCGCGGTGTCCAGGGGCCACCCCGCACATGGGACTCATCATTCTTGTTGGTGGCAAGGTGGTGGCGCGAGTACCCGGGCGTTTTATCTGGGAGTTCCTTGCAGGCACTGCGCAGGGCAGCACTGGCTGTACCAGCGACCGTACCCGTGACGAGAAGTGTGCCCTCGGTTGTATTGGCCTGGGCGAGGGTGACGTTGCTCCAGTTGTAGCCTCCTGGCAGGGCCAATCGGCGGGGCCAGAGCCTCCCCAATCCACCTTGAGGAATTCGCACGCTCTTGCCGACACCCCGCATCGCCACGAAGGCGAGGATGCGGAGCCCGGCGCCTCCCAGATACCTGCCAAAGTGCTCGGAGGCGGCCTCGACTTCCTTCAAGCTTCGAGCATCACGGGTGCCTTCATAAAGGCGGAAGGCCATCAGACCGAAGTGGGTGAGTTCCGCGAAGGAGAAGAGGGTGAGGAGCACCACGGTCACGGAGGCGGCGAACGCCTTGGTGAAGAGGGGCTCGGGGGCCGCCCAGGCAATGCCATACAGGACGAGGGCCGTGACCATGCTGGCAAGGAAGGCCGGATCCGTTACGAGTGTCTCGAATCCCTCTTTCATCCCTTGGGGCATGTACCGGGGCGACAGGCGCAGTGCCATGAGAAGCGGACTATTTTCCAGGCATGGCGGTAGGGGAAAAAGCGCTTCGCCATAGCGAATAGTGAACTGCTCGCGCAGTGTGCGCTCCATCGGGGAGGGCCGAGACAAGCCAGAGGAGGACGCAAATGGGTCGCCCAGAACAGGCTGTTGGGTGGCATGGCCTTGGAGTTCAGCGCAGAGCCCGATCCCTGCTCTTCGAAGCAGCTCGGGTTTCAAGCTGGAGAGATCCTCATGGAACTGGGCGAGCACCCTACGGGCGTCTTCCGATGAGAACCGCTGGAGGGATGGTTCCTCGGGCAGCGGAGGGAAGGTGAGCAGGAGCCTGCCATCTGGCAGTGAGGTGACGCGGATGGTTCCCTCTGACACGGTACCTCGAGGGGCGGGCGAGGGAGACTCGTCGAGGGTGACGCACGCGGAGACAAGCATCAGGCTCAGCGCTACGGGCAGGTGCGCAACCAGAGGTCCCTTTCTCGTCTCGAGCATGGATGGTTCCTCCTCGAAGGATGGCCAGGAGCTTAGACGGCCGTGCCGGTAAGGTCGATCGCTGCGAGGTGGCACGTCACGAGCGAACCGGGTGTGTCCGGGAGTCGGATGGGGTGGTGAGGGAGGCTCCTACTCCAGCATTTGCTTCCCCCGCACCCGCGCCATGCTACGACGCGACACGCATGGAAATTTCCATCTATCAGGCCAGCATTCCCACCTTGCGCCTCATGCTGCGGAATCTGAGCCAGATCCTGCACAAGGCCGCCACCTTCGCCGAGAAGGAGCGGATGAGCCCGGAGTCGCTCCTGGAGCGGCGCCTCGCTCCAGACATGTTTCCTCTCTCGAGACAGGTGGAAATCATCGTCTCCGGCGTGAAGGGCTGTGCTGCCCGGCTGGCCGGCCGCATCGACCCGAACGATGAGTCCCCCGAGTTCGCGGTCTTCAACCGCGGCGCCGAGCAGTCCTTCGGAGAGCGATTGACGTCATTCGCCGCTCTGCAGGCACTGATTCTGGGGGCGCTCGGCTATCTGGAGACCCTCTCGCGGGAGGAGATCGACGCCGCGCCAGAGGCGCCTGTCTCGGTGGCCAGGCCGGGAGAGGCTCGTGTCTTCGAGAATCCCCGGGCCTTCGTCCTCCAGTGTGTTCTGCCGAATCTCTATTTCCACGTGACCGTGGTGTACGCCTTGCTGAGATCGGCGGGAGTCACCCTCGGGAAACAGGACTACGAGGGCGCCCCGGTCTATCAGGTCGTGAATCGGCGCTTCCAGTGACTCTCAGGGGCAGGTGACGGGCGCGAAGCTCGGGCCGTAGTCGTTGAAGCAGGTATAGGCCCCGGAGGAGGCACTGGCGTCGGACTCCTGCGTGACGGAGCCCTTGAGCTGCGAACCCGCGATGCGGATGTTCACATACCTCGCGCGGTGGACACTGACGGAAGCGCCCTCGATGGTGGAGCCGTGGACGGAGACGGTGCGGAAAACACCGTGGGTGTTGTAGTCCGTGGACGAGGAGAGGCCCTCGTTGCTCGTCGTCGCGCCCGTGGCCATCAGGGTGCTGTGGCGCACGGTGCCATTGCCCTCGCCAACGAAAAAGCCAGTGGCGCTGGTGCCGCCGCGGCCCAGGGCCTCGACGTCGGCGAGCGTCATGTCACCATCCGTGTAGATGCCCCAATTCTCGGTGGCCCCCTGAGCGGTGGCGTTCACGTCACGCAGGACCACGGAGCCCCCCGCCGTGTAGATGCCGACGCCCTGTGTGCCTCCCTTTGCCTCGGCCTCGGAGTCGTGCAGGCGGAGGTTGCAGTCGCGGCAGCGAAAGGCATTGGCGTAACCGCGGCTGGACGCGGAGGCGCGCACGCGCTCGAACGTGCCCCGTGCCCCCTTGAGATAGATGGCGACGGCGTCGAAGGTGTCGCTGCTCGCGGTGGCCACGAGATCGTGGAAGGCGAAGGAGTCCGCCTCACTGTAGAGGGCGAAGGCGTTGCCGCCCCCTCCCGTGTTCTGCACGGTGAGCGCGCTCACGAACGAACCCGCGACCCCCACCAGCGTGCCGCCGTTCGACTCACCGACATGGGAGCGCACGAAGGTGACCTCCGGGCCCGAGCCTTCCAGGGAGATCCCCGGCTTGAGGCGCAGGGGAGTTGCTTCGAGGTCATAGGTTCCCGGCTCCAGCTTCACCCGCCAGGGTCCGCCACCCGTGATGCCCGCGATGGCGGCGCGCAAGGAGTTGCCACTGTCCACGTCGGAGGCCGCGGGACTCACCACCTTCGTGCGCACATACATCACGCCCGGAGGGCCCATGGCACCTGGCTCGCCCTTGTCACCCTTCGGGCCCGGTGCTCCATCCTGGCCCCTGGCACCTGGCTCGCCGCTGTCTCCCTTCGGGCCCGGTGCTCCATCCTGGCCCCTGGCACCCGGCTCGCCGCTGTCCCCCTTCGGGCCCGGTACTCCATCCTGGCCCGCGGAACCGGGCTCCCCCCGAGGACCCGTGGAGGGATTGGTGCATGCAACGAGGAATCCGAGCAGAGCGGCGGAAAGACCAGCAGCGATGAATCTCATGACGAGCCTCCAGGGAGGAACGGCGGGAAGCGGCGTTCTCTAACACAGCGCAGTTCCAGCTACTATCTGGTCGAGGCCCCGCGATTTCGTTGCCCTGGTGCGCACCGACAGAGGTGGGATCGGGCGCGTTTTCGCGTGATTGAAGTAGGACTTCCTCGAGGTCCGAACGTGCATACTCGGCGGCCTGAGCATGAAGAAAAGGAGTCCATCAGGTCGTGAATCGGTGCTCCCAGTGACGCAGTTGCTCCAGGGAGAAGCTGAACCAGCCTGGTTTCTCCTGATGCAGAAAGGGCTCCAGCACCCGGGTCAGGGCCCGATACGGATGTAGCTCGCTCTTCCGTTCCACTTCCCCTGTCGTTGGTTCCGCCCCGAGCGCCACCAGAACCTTTCCTTTCCCGAGTTCTTCGACGGAGACCTGGGGTGAATCGAGTTGCTGGCGAAGACGGTCCGCGCCTCCGAGTTGTCCGAGCAGCGGCTGTCCGTAGAAGTTCAACCAATACGCCCCGCGAACCCGTGTGCCGAGTTCCATGGACGCGTCGCTCAGGTCATGCACATCCAGACCCGGGTAGCGGAAGCAATTTTCGTGTACCGCACGGACGACGTCTCGGAACCTGAAAAGGTAGTTGAAGGCGAGACTGACATAGCCTGAGTTGATGGGAAGCTCGCGAGCCATCGCCACGGCCATGTCCCTGACCCGCGAGGGGCCCTTCTCCTCCAGGTACTCCGTGGGCAACCAGAAGGACAGTGCGCTAACGGTTTGTGACCGAGCAGGGCGTTCGAGGGTGGCGCGTTGTCTGCCGTAGTACTCGACATGGAATCCACCCACCTGGTTTTCATGCTCTTCCAATTGGAGGAGGCAACTGATGGGGTCGCTCAATTTCCTTCGAACGCTTGCCCACTGCACACTGTCGAGTGGTCGCATGACCGTCTCAATGCCCTCTTCATCGGGATCGTCGTCCCTTTCTGGCTCCAGGGACCAGCCCAGCTTCTCGGGTCCTACCGCATCGAGATAGATGTCCAGGGCGCGTATGACGGCTTGTGCTATCGCATCGTGCGAGTGCCGCATGAAAAAGCAGAGGACCAGCCCCTCTCGGAGCATCAATGGGCCATGCTCGTCGTACCGTCTGATTCGCGGATAGCGATTGCTCATCGGATGACGCCCTTCTTGCCGGGCGCGACACGCCCAGGCGGTACACCGAACGCTTCGTTGTATTGTTCTCCTTGTGTGCTGTCCCGATATGCGCCTTTTTCGTAGACACGCCATGTAGGAGGTTTGTCGTTTCCGCAGGGGAACTTGAAGTCGTAGACAAGCCGGGCTTGCGTTGGATCTCCTGAGTGGATGACGACATCCGGCTTCAACGTGCCCCTGAGTTCGTGTTTCCGCCCCTGCCGTATCAAGTGTTGTTCTTCTTCTGTGCTCACGAGCTTGAGCTTCCCCGTTAACGGATCGTACCGGTAGCGCTGCTCGATGCGGAATTGCCCCTTGATAAGCTTGCTGAGCTTCTCTTCGACACAGTTGGATGCTTCTTTGTGCTTCTCATTGCCCAACTGCATGGCTCGGGTCACTCGTTTCCCGTTGGCGTCTTTCCCCACCTCCTCGTTGCACCTGACGGAGTCGAGGATTTCGCCTTTGGGCCGTCTCGAATCGATGGTTCGATCCGCCAGATCCACACACTCCTCCATCACCCTGTCCAACTCCGCCTGTAGCTTCTCGAACTGGACGGCATCGCTCATGTTGACCAACACCGCTGCCGTCCCAGTCGCCGCGACGGTCGCGACGGCGATCATTGGACCCTTGCTGCTGGAGGTCTTGACCTGTTGAGGGGTGGAGGAACTCCGGAAGGCCGTGCCTTCCACTGCCTCGATCCCGTCACATGCTTCAGGCTTCTCGGGGTGGTTCTTCACGCAGCAGCTATGGGTCGTATCCGCGGGCGTGCAATTGGCGTCCGCGTAACAACCGTTGGTGCCCATGCTGGCGAGCAGGGTGACCAGGAATGCCGCCCGTGCCTCGCTCTTTCTGGTGGGGTGGGTTCGAGCATCCTCAGATTGAGTGCTGGTCCGTACCTTGGGAGCGTTGTGCCCTGTGGCCATGTGCACATGTTACCGCTCGGTTTCTGGTCCTGGCGGGTGAAATGGTGCGCCGGGTTGACTGGAGAGGTAACATGGTCGGCGTGATGTACCAGCACGGGCGAGCACAGCCGCTAGATAGGGATGGACTGTTGGATTCGAGCGAGAGGATGCGCCGATGACGAAGTGGCGTGTCGTGCTGGGGATCTCCGCCGCATCGTTGTTGATTCTCCCACTGGTGGGAGTCCTCCTGCTCTGGCACCGGGCCCCCGCTGAGCAGTTCGTCGAGGGATGGCGCGTCGCTGCCTGGTTGCCGCCCGCGGAGGCCCGTCAACGGCCGACCCTGCTCCAGCCATGTCAGGGGGATGAGCAGTGTGACCCTCCGCTCGTGTGTTTTCACGATCCGCGCTACCAGATGCGGAGATGCACGACCAGTGGATGCGAATCCGATCGGTGGTGCGCGCCCTATGGAAACGTCTGCCGTGCCATCCCCGTGCGTGGACGACGGATGGCCTTGCGCCAGTGTGTCTTCGTGGGCTCGCGCAAGGAGGGGGAACGATGCATTCGGGATCCTTTGCCGGCCTCGAGGGAATGGGCCTGTGGGGAGGGACTCGTTTGCGCGGGTTCCGGCTGGTGCGGCCGGCGGTGTGTTCCTGGTGAGGAGGGAACGTGTTCCGAGGGCTTCTTCTGCGCTCGCGGAGACCCCGAGGGGCCCGTGTGTCTGCCCACGTGTGAGGGCCGTGTGTGTGCCGAGGACCAGGAGTGCGTTCGCCTGGAGGGCGGCGTGTCGGCGTGCCTCGTGGTTCTGGGTCACTCATGCCTCGGTGAGGCGCCTTGTCCCGACGGTAAGGTCTGCGAGACGGAGCCCTTCCTCACCCTGGTGGGGCGTGCCCAGGGCCAGTGCGTCCAGCCCTGTGGACACGAGGGGGAGGCGAGCTGTCCGGAAGATTCCGCGTGCGTCCAGGGCCGGTGCCGCCAACGCTGCTCCTTGTCGGGCCCCTCCCCGTGTGTGAACGAGTTCTGCGTGAGCACCGATGACGCGGGCAACGGTGTCTGCATGTTCTCGCCGGAGCAATGGGACATGGACGCCGAGCCAACCCCGGAGGGTGGGTGACCTGGCGCGAGACCTCCGTGCCCGCGTACCGGCGCCGGAGGTCGTGCACCGCGAAGCCAGTGATTACTTGCTCTCGAGGACCCGGCTGATGCGCAGGATCTTGGCGGGGCCAGCGGGGCCGGCGCTCGCGCCGATGCCCAGGATGGCCTCCACCTTGATGCCGGGGGCCGTGTGGGTCGCCTCCATCAGGCTGTCGCGCTTCTCCTGGCTGAGGCCCAGCGCGTTGAGGTCGAGGTCGGTGATCTGGAGCCCGTCCTCGTCGGGCTTGTCCACCCGGGTGGCGATGAAGGCCGGGCAGGGCGGGGCGATGCAGCGGATGCCACTGTCTCGGACGTAATAGGTGGCGCTCTGCTGGGTGGCGGCAGTCTCTGCCGCATTGCTCCCGGCCGACGGGGTGTCGGCGGGCGGCGTGGGAGTCTCGTTGGCGGGCTTGTCGGTCTGCGCGGGCGTTCCACCGGACTCGGAGGGCTGCGACGACGGGGGCGGCGCATTGCGGCTGCATCCAGCGAGCAGGCCCATGGCGAGGGTGGCGGCCAACAGCGGACGGCGTGGGGTCATGTGTGAACTCCAGCAAGGGTCGCGCGCACTTTCGTCCCCTCCGTGGGCCGATGTCACTCCCGGTGTTCCCTCCCCCCACGCGCCCGGCACCAGGCGGTTCAAGAATCTTCAATGAAAGGATTTTGAAGTCCGGCCGGCACTTCAAGATCCTTGCAGTGACTCCTTGGCCCAACCCCTCGGAATCACTGGAAGTGGCGCGGGCACGCGGCTTGCCCAGGGACTCCTCCGAACCCCACCGGGAGTCCCTTTCGTGCGTCGTGTTCCACTGCTGCTCGTCTCCTGTCTGGTGCTCGGGGCCCCCCCCGCCCTCGCCCAGCCCGACTCCCCCACCGCCACATCAGCGTCCGCCGCCTCGTCCGCCTCCCTGTCGCTCGCCTCGCTGCCCGACGAGAAGGGCCTGGCCTCGCTGCTGTGGGCGCACTCGCCCGAGTTCGCCACCGCCCGTGCCCGCCTCGCCGCCGCTCGCGCCGAGGTGGTGCGCGCGCGCCAGCTCCCCAATCCCGAGATGGATCTCTCCGTCGGAACCATCGCGGTGGGGCCCACCAACCCGCCGGGGCTGAATCGGCTGACGCAGGTGCCCAACGCGGGGGTGGGCATCTCGGAGCTCATCGAGTTGGGCAAGCGCGGCCCCCGTGGCGATGCGGCCCGGGCGGCCCTGGCCTCCACCGCGCTCGAGGTGCAGTCCGACCTGCGCGAGCGCACCTATGACGTGCTGGAGCGCGCGGCGGAGGTGGCCACCTCCGAGGTGCGTCTGGCCGAGCTGGAGCGTCTGGCCGAGGACGCCACGCGGCTGACGGAGCTGCAACGCGTCCGGGCGCAGCGGGGCGACACCGCGGGCCTGGACGTGGACCGGGCCACGCTGGAGGAGACGCAGCTCCAGGGACAGCTCGTCGAGGAGCACAGCCGGCTGGCCGCGGCGCTCCTAGCGTGCTCACAGACGGTGGGGTTGTCCTGCTCGCCCTTCGGCGGTCGCGAGGTCGCGAGCCAATTCCTCTCCTCGCGCCTGTCGCGTCCGCTCCCGCCCTCCGAGGTGGAACAGCGGCCCGATCTGCTCTCGCTGGAGGCCCAGCGGCGCGGCGCTCAATCCTCGCTCACGCTCGCCCGGCGGCGCTGGATTCCGGATCCCACCGTGCGTGTGGGCTACCTGCGCGACCAGTTCCTCATCTCCGGCAACCAGCGCGACTCACTGGGTGTCAGCCTGTCCTTTCCCCTGCCCGTGTTCGATCATGGTCAGGCGGACGCGCTCGCCGCGAGCGCCCAGGCCGAGGCCTCCGCGCGGGCCCGCGTGCAGCTCACCGCCCAGGCCGAGCGCGACACCCAATCCCTCACCACCCAGCGCGACGCGGTGGCGGCCCGGCGCGAGCGCGTGCGCCAGCAGACGCTGCCCCTGGCCTCCTCGCTGGTGCAGCGGCTGGAGGCGGCGGTGAAGGCCGGAGGGGCCTCGCTGCAGGACCTGCTCCTCGCCCGGCGCACCTACGGCCAGCTCCTGCTGGATGCCGCCGACATCGACCTCTCCGCCTTCCGCCTCTCGCTGGACCTGGACCGCGTGCGCTCGGCCGGTCCCAAGCCGCCGCCGGAGCTCGGCGAGCACTTCTGACCTCCTTCCCCACCCCTTTTCCCCTTCGGAGTCTTCCATGACCGCATCCTCCTCCCGTTCTCCCCGCCGTCCCTTCTGGCTCGCCGCCGCCGGTCTCGGCGTGGGCGCCGCCGTCTCCGTGGGCCTGGTGCTCGGCCGCCCCTCGAACGCCGAGGCCGAGCCCACGCCCGTGTCCGGTCCCGTCGTCAAGGGCGAGAGCGTGCAACTGCCCCCGGAGGGGCCGCAGTGGCAGTACATCGAGCTCGCGGTGGCCGCGGAGGCATCCGCGCTCGCGCCGCTGCCCGCGCCCGGCCGCGTGGAGCTGGACGAGCGCCGCACCGCCTCCATGGGCGCGCCCCTGGCGGGCCGGGTGGATCAGGTGCGCGTGCGCATCGGTGACCGGGTGAAGGCGGGAGACCGGCTCTTCTCCGTGCGCTCGGCGGCCTACGCGGACCTGGATCGCGAGCAGAAGAGCGCCGAGACGGAGGTGGCGGACAAGCAGCGCGTGGCGGACCGGCTGCGCGAGCTGGTGAACCTGCAGGCCGCGCCGGAGAAGGAGCTGCTGGCCGCCGAGGCCGAGCTGCGCCAGGCGAGGCTGGCCCTGGAGGCGGCTCGGGCCAAGCGCGCCAGCCTCTCGGTGTCCGCCGAGGGCGACAACCTCTTCTGGGTGACGGCGCCGCGCGCGGGCACGGTGGTGGAGCTGGACGTGGTGTCCAACCAGGAGGTGACGCCGGAGCGCGACAAGCCGCTCGCGCGCATCTCGGACCTGAGCGAGGTGCTGGTCATCGCGGACATGCAGGAGTCGGACGCCTCGGACCTGCGCGAGGGCCAGCCGGCCATCGTCCGCACGCAGTCGGGTGGAGTGGAGCGGCGTGGCATGGTGGAGCGTGTCTCGGAGGTGGTGGACCCGCGGCGGCGCACGGTGGAGGTGCGGGTGCGGGTGGTGAACGAGGATCGGGTGCTGCGCCCCAACGCCTTCATGGAGGTGACGCCCGAGGCGCCCGCGGACGTGAGGCGCGTGCGCGTGCCGGCCAGCGCCGTGGTGACGGACGGGGCGCGCTCGGTCGTCTTCGTGGCGCGGGAGGCCGGACGGCTGGAGCGCGTGGCGGTGATGACGGGCCGCCGCCGGGACGGCGAGGTCGAACTGCGCGCCGGGTTGGAGACGGGCAGCCGCTACGTCGCCCGCGGCGCGCTGCTGCTGGAGAACACCATCGAGCTGGCGGACTAGCCGCGGACCGGAGACGCATCCATGTTCGACAAACTCGTAGACTTCTCACTCAAGAACCGGGCCGCGGTCCTCTTCTTCTCGGTGCTGGTGGCCATCTGGGGCTGGGTGAGCTTCCAGGGCCTCACCGTGGAGGCCTTTCCGGATCCCACGGACACGCAGGTGCAGGTGATTACCCTCTTTCCCGGCCAGCCCTCGGAAGAGGTGGAGCGGCAGATTGGCCTGCCGCTGGAGCGCGCGCTCAATGGCACTCCGGGTCTGAACCGGCTGCGCAACCTGTCGCTCTTCGGGCTGTCCTTCGTCACCCTCACCTTCAACGACGGGGTGGACGGACTGATGGCGCGCCAGCAGGTGCTGGAGCGGTTGCGTGAAGCGGAGCTGCCCGAGGGCATCACCCCGGAGCTGGGGCCCTACGCCACGCCCATTGGCGAGGTGTACCGCTACACGCTCAGCGGCGCGAAGGGGGATCCCATGAAGCTGCGCACCCTGCAGGACTGGGTGGTGCGCCCGATGATGCTGCGGGTGAACGGCGTGGCGGACGTGGTGTCCATCGGTGGCCTGCTGCGCGAGGTGCACGTGCAGCCGGACCCGGCGCGTCTGGCCTCCTTCGGCCTGACGCTGGACGATCTGGAGAAGGCCCTCCAGGGCGGCAGCAAGAACGCCTCGGGCGGAGTCCTGGAGCGCGGCGCCGAGCAGCTCGTCATCCGCAGCCAGGGCCTCTTCTCCACGCTGGACGACATCCGCGACGTGCGCGTGGCCACGCATGACGGCACGCCCGTCTTCATCAAGGACGTGGCGGAGGTGGCGGACGGCTGGGCCCCGCGCCAGGGCGTGGTGAGCCGTGGCACCAACCTCGACTCCGTGGAGGGCATCGTGCTGATGCGCCGCGGGGAGAATCCCTCCGATGTGCTCGCGCGCCTGCGCGACTCGGTGGGGGAGATCAACCACCGCCTGGAGCAGGACGGGGCGAAGGTGGAGCCGTTCTATGATCGCACGGACCTGGTGAACACCACCCTCAAGACGGTGGGCCACAACCTGCTCGAGGGCGGCATCGTGGTGACGCTCGTCCTCTTCATCTTCCTGTTGGACCTGAGGGCGGCGCTGGTGGTGGGGACGCTGATTCCCCTCTCGCTGCTCAGCTCGTTCATCTACCTGAAGATGCGAGGCATGTCCGCCAACCTGTTGTCGCTGGGCGCGGTGGACTTCGGCGTCATCGTGGACGGCGGCGTGGTCATCATCGAGAGCATCCTGCTCAAGCTGGCGCTGGGCCACGGGCAGGGCCACGGGGCGCCGGGCGAGGAGGTGCCGGTGGAGGAGCGCATCCGCCAGGCCACCTCCCAGGTGGTGCGGCCCACGGTGTTCTCCATGCTCATCATCATCGCGGCCTATCTGCCCATCTTCATGCTGGAGCGGGTGGAGGGGCGCATCTTCAGCCCCATGGCCAACACGGTGGTGGCGGCGCTGGTGGGCGCGCTCGTCTTCTCGGTGACGCTGGTGCCGGTGCTCGCCTCGTTCGTCTATCGCAAGGGGGCCAGGCACAAGGAGAGCCCGGTGCTGAAGCTGGCCGAGCGCGCCTACGGCCCCACGCTGAGGTTCGCCCTGAAGCGGCCCGCGCTGGTGCTGGGCGTGGCCACGGCGGGCCTGTTGGTGGCGGGGGTGATGGTGCCGCGGCTGGGCAGCGAGTTCCTCCCCGCGCTCAACGAGGGCAGCATCTACATGACCTTCAGCCTGCCCCCCAATGTCTCGCTCACCGAGGGCCGCAAGCTGGTGCCGCGCATCACCCACCTCATCGAGCAGGCGCCGCAGGTGGAGCAGGTGCTCTCCGCCCTGGGCCGCCCCGAGGACGGCACGGACGCCAAGCTGGCCAACAACCTGGAGTTCTTCGTCAAGCTCAAGCCGCCGCACGAGTGGCCCAAGGAGACGCCCACGCTCGACGAGGTGATGGACGCGCTCAAGAGGCCCATCGACGGCATCCCCGGCCTGGAGGTGAACTTCAGCCAGCCCATCGGCGACAACGTCAACGAGAGCATCTCCGGCCAGCAGGGACAGATCGCCGTGAAGCTCTTCGGTGACGACCTGGCGGCGCTGCAGGAATTGGCGGAGAAGGTGAAGAACAGCATCTCCCATGTGGAGGGTGTGGCGGACCTGGGCCTGGTGAAGAGCGCGGCGGTGTTGCAGGTGCAGGTGACGCCGGACCGGGTGGCGCTCGCGCGCTACGGCATGGACATGGGCGAGTTCCAGCACGTGCTGCAGACGGCGCTCAGCGGCCAGCCGGTGAGCGAGTTCTGGGACGGTGAGCGGCGCTTCGACGTCGTCATGCGTCTGCCCTCCTCCAGCCGCGACGACGTGGAGAAGATCCGCAAGCTGCGCGTTCCGGTGGACGGTGGAGTGACGGTGCCGCTCGAGGCGCTGGCCCAGGTGGGCAACGGCCAGGGCCGCGCGTCCATCAATCGCGAGAATGGCCGGCGTTACATCGGCATCCGCATGAACGTGCGTGGGCGCGACATGGGCTCGTTCGTGGAGGAGGCTCGCGCGAAGGTGGCCAGGGAAGTGCCCCTGCCCCAGGGTGTGGGCATCGAGTGGGGTGGCGAGTTCGAGAGCAAGGAGCGCGCGATGCACCGGCTGCTGACGGTGGTGCCGGTGGCGCTCGTGCTGACGCTGCTGCTGCTCTTCAAGGCGTTCAACTCGTTTGGCCGCGCGGTCATCACGCTGCTGAACGTGCCCTTCGCGCTGATCGGGGGCGTCTTCGGCCTGTTCCTCGCGGGCATGCCGCTGTCGGTGGCGGCGGCGGTGGGCTTCATCGCGCTCATCGGCCAGGCGGCGCTCAACGGGGTGCTGGTGATGTCGGCCATCGCCGAGCGGCGCGAGGCGGGCGAGCCGCTGGAGTCCGCCATCCTCAACGGCGCGATGGAGCGCCTGCGGCCGGTGCTGATGACGGCGTCGCTGGCGGCGCTGGGCCTGGTGCCGGCGTGCTTGAGCCGGGGCATTGGCTCGGAGACGCAGAAGCCGCTGGCGGTGGTGATCGTGGCGGGGACCATTTCCGCGTGCGTGCTGACGCTGGTGTTGCTGCCGGTGCTCTATCGCCTGTTCACCCAGTACACCGAGCGGCTGGTGGACAAGATGCCAGTGAGCTTCCTCAAGGTGGTGCCGTCGGCGGAGAAGATTCGCAAGGCGGGCTGAGTCGGCCTCCTCGGCGCGACGCAGAGGGGTGCACGATTGCCGCGCGGGTCATGCACCCCGCCTCTCTTTCTCTCTGGCCAGATGACCGGCTGGGCGTGGAGGGCTCCCTGGGGGTGCTCCGAATTCGCTCGGAAATGGTTCCGAAAATCTGGGAGGAAACTCCGACTCTCAAGAATCGATAACCAATTTATCAAGCAGTTGGATTCGAACCCCAGCTTCGGCCCCGAGCGGGCCCAAGGAAAATCACATGTCCTCTCTGTCCTCTATCGTGAATTCGACCCAGGGTGCCATGGGCGGTCTGAGCGCTGCCCAGAACCAGATGCTCGCGACCGCTCCCGCCGAGATGAAGCCCTTCCTGGAGGCCCAGATGAAGATGCAGAAGGAGCAGGAGCTCAACCAGTTCATCACGCAGATGATGAAGCAGCTGCACGAGATGGGCATGTCCGTCCTCAAGAACATCGGCGGCTGATTCCCGCTCCTCGAGCGGCTCATCCGCACCGGCCTCGCGCGGTCCTCCGATGAGGGGGACGCGGCGCGGGGCCGGTCGTCGTTCGTGGGGGAGGGACCCGCTCAGTCGAACATGGCGCCGAGCGCCTCGGACAGCGTCTCCACGCCCACCACCTCCAGCTTGGAGTCCTCGAGCCGCCGGGCGCTGCCCTTGGGAATGACGGCGCGCTGGAAGCCCATCTTCGCCGCCTCGGCGAGTCGCGGCTCCACCTGGCCCACCGCGCGCACCTCGCCCGCGAGTCCCACCTCGCCGAGCACCAGGGTATGCGCCTCCAGTGGCCGGTTCTGCAGGCTGCTCACCAGGGCCGCGCACACCGCCAGGTCACATGCCGGCTCGGACAACTGCATGCCGCCGGCCACGTTGACGAAGAGGTCGCAGCCCACCAGTGGAATGTCCTCCTTCTTCTCCAACACCGCGGCGAGCAGGGCCACGCGGTTGCCATCCACGCCGATGGCCGTGCGCCGCGCGGTGCCGTAGCCGGTGGGCGCCACCAGCGCCTGCACCTCCACCAGCAGGGGGCGCGTGCCATTGAGCGTGCACGTCACCACGCTGCCCGCCTTGCCCGCCGGGCGCTCGGCGAGGAAGAGCGCCGAGGGGTCGGCCACCTCCACCAGCCCCGCGCCCTTCATCTCGAAGACGCCAATCTCGTTCGTCGAGCCGAAGCGGTTCTTGTGCGCCCGCAGAATCCGGAAGGGGTGGCCGCGCTCGCCCTCGAAGTAGAGGACGGTGTCCACCATGTGCTCGAGCACGCGCGGGCCCGCGATGGAGCCCTCCTTCGTCACGTGGCCCACGAGGAAGGTGGGCACGCCGCTGCGCTTGGCGTAGGCCATGAAGCGCCCGGCCACCTCGCGCACCTGGGAGATGCTCCCCGGCGCGCTGCCCAGCTCCGGCAGGTACATGGTCTGGATGGAGTCCACCACCAGCGCCCGGGGCTTGAGCGACTCGGCCACCGAGAGCACCCGGTCCGCGTCCGTCTCCGCGAAGAGGTGGATGGCCTCGCCCTCCACCCGCAGGCGCTCGGCGCGCATCTTCGTCTGCCGCAGCGACTCCTCGCCCGACACGTAGAGCACCGGGCCCGCGTGGCCCAGCCGATCCAACGCGGCGAGCAGCAGCGTGGACTTGCCGATGCCGGGGTCGCCGCCGAGCAGCACCAGAGAGCCGTCCACCACTCCGCCACCGAGGACCCGGTCGAACTCGGCGATGCCCGTGTGCCGGCGCTGCTCCTGCTCGCCGCTCACCTCGCGCAGCCGCACCGGCTTGGAGGCTCCGCCCGAGGCGCCCCAGGCCGGGCGCTTCTCGTCCACCTTCGTCTCGGTCTCCTCCACCAGCGAGCTCCACGCGCCGCAGTCAGGGCATTTGCCCAACCACTTCGCCGACTGGTACCCGCACGCCTGACACGCGTAATGCGTCTTCGCCTTCGCCATGGAGATTGTTCTCTAGCGCACCCGTCCCACGCCGCCCCACTTCATTTCCTGGATGGAAGGAGAGCGGGCAGGGAGGCGTGGCGATTCATCGGAATCCGCCGGATCAAGTTGTGCTCCGGGGAGGGGGTCCCCAAGTTGCAGACCACTGGGGCCGCACGGGGCGGTGCCCGATCTGAGGAGAGAACAGATGAGCATCATTTGGTTCATCGTGGTGGGTCTGGTGGCGGGTCTGATCGCGCGTGCTCTGGTTCCGGGCCGCCAGTCCATGGGTGTCATCGCGACGATGTTGCTGGGTATCGTGGGCTCGTTCGTGGGTGGCTTCATCGGCGCGCTGTTCTCGCCGGGTCGGAGCGTGCTGGACCTGCAGCCCTCGGGTCTCATCATGTCGGTGATTGGCTCCATCGTCGTGTTGTTCCTGGCGGGCTGGGCGGGCCGCGGACGCAGAATCCACGCCTGATTCAGCGGGCCTTCGGGGGGATGACCCCTGTAAGTCCCTGATATCCCAGTGATTTTCGGCACGCCCGGGGGTTGTCAACCCGGGCGTTCCGCGTGGTTGACAACGATGGGGCCATCCACGACGTTCGGCGCTCTTCCGAGGAGCCCATGTCCGCCCACGCCCCTTCCGACGACTCGTTCCACGGCCACGCCCACTTCGCCACGCCGCCTCCCGGAGTCACCGTCCGCCATGACTGGACGCTGCCCGAGGTGCGGGCCCTCTACGCGCTGCCGCTCCTGGAGCTCATCCACAAGGCGCAGACCGTCCACCGGGCCGTCTTCCAGGACAACAAGGTGCAGTTGTGCTCGCTCTTGTCCATCAAGACGGGCGGCTGTCCCGAGGACTGCGGCTACTGCCCCCAGGCGGCGCGCCACCACACGGGGGTGAAGGCCGAGAAGCTCATGCCGGTGGAGGCCGTGCTCGCCTCCGCCGCCCAGGCGCGGGCCGCGGGCGCCACGCGCTTCTGCATGGGCGCGGCCTGGCGCGAGGTGAAGGACGGTCCCCAGTTCGACAGCGTCCTGGAGATGGTGAAGGGCGTGAAGGCGCTCGGCATGGAGGCGTGCGCCACGCTGGGCATGCTCTCCGAGAGCCAGGCCGTGCGGCTGCGCGAGGCGGGCCTGTCCGCCTACAACCACAACCTGGACACCTCGGCCGAGCACTACGAGGACATCATCACCACGCGCACGTATGACGATCGGCTGCGCACGCTCGAGCGCGTGCGCAGGGCGGGCATCTCCGTGTGCTCGGGCGGCATCATCGGCCTGGGCGAGAGCGTGGAGGACCGCTGCGGGCTGTTGCTCACGCTGGCCAACCAGGAGGTGCACCCGGAGTCGGTGCCCATCAACGCGCTGGTGGCGGTGAAGGGCACGCCCCTGGAGAACCAGAAGCCGGTGGAGTCGGTGGAGATGGTGCGCACCATCGCCACGGCGCGCCTGCTCATGCCCCTGTCCATGGTGCGCCTGTCCGCGGGCCGCAAGCAGATGAACGAGGAGGCGCAGCTGCTCTGCATGCTCGCGGGCGCCAACTCCATCTTCTTCGGCGACAAGCTGCTCACCACGGGCAACCCCGAGTACGCCCAGGACATGGCCCTGCTGGAGAAGGCGGGCATCCGGCCGCTGGAACCGGACACGTCCCGGTGAGCGCGCGCGCGGGAGGCGTGGCCACCGCGTGGGCCGAGGAGGGGCTCGAGGCCCTGAAGGCCCGAGGGCTGCGCCGCTATCTGGAGCCGCTCGACTCCGCCCAGGGGCCGCTCGTGCGCCTGGGCGGCGAGACGCTCGTCAACTTCGCCTCCAACGACTACCTGGGCCTGGCCGCGTCGCCCACCGTGCGCGCCGCGGCCGCCGCCGCGCTCGAGGTGTATGGCGTGGGCTCCGGCGCGAGTCGGCTCGTGGTGGGCGACACCTCCGCGCACCAGCGGCTGGAGGCCCGGCTCGCCGCCTTCGAACGCGCCGAGGCCGTGCTCCTGTTCAACTCGGGCTACGCGGCCAACGTGGGCACCCTCCAGGCGCTCGTGGGCCCCGGGGACGTCGTCTTCTCCGACGCCCTCAACCACGCCTCCCTCATCGACGGCTGCCGGCTGTCGCGCGCCCGCACGGTCGTCTACCCCCACTCGGACGTCGAGGCGCTGGAGCGCGCCCTGGTCTCCACCCCCGCGCGTCGCCGGCTCGTCGTCACCGACACCGTGTTCTCCATGGACGGAGACCTCGCCCCCCTGCACGACATCGTCCAGGTGTGCCAGGCCCATGGCGCGGCGCTCCTCGTCGACGAGGCGCATGCCACGGGCGTGCTCGGCGAGCGCGGCGCCGGGCTGTGCGAGGCGCTGGGCCTGGAAGGGTCCGTGGACGTGCGCATGGGCACGTTGAGCAAGTCGCTCGGCGGGCTGGGCGCGTACATCGCCGCGTCCCGCCCGGTGGTGGACTTCGTGCTCCAGCGCGCCCGGCCCCTCGTCTATTCCACCGCGCTGCCCGCCGCCCTGTGCGCCGCGGCCGAGGCCGCCGTGGACATCGTCGAGCGCGATGACGCGCTGCGTGCCCGGCTGTGGCGCAACATCCACCGCTTCTCCACGGGGCTGCGCGCGCTCGGCTTCGCCGTGGAGCCCCGCAGCGCCGTCTTCCCCGTCATCGTGGGCGAGCCCGAGCGCGCCGTCGCGGCGTCCCAGGCGCTGCGCTCCCGGGGCCTGCTCGTCAAGGCCATCCGCCCGCCCACCGTCCCCGAGGGCACCAGCCGCTTGCGCTTCTGTCTGTCCGCCGCGCATACCGAGGGCCAGATCGACCTGGCGCTCGCCGCCCTGCGCGCCCTCAACCTCTAGAAGGAGGCCCCTTGGCCCGTCGACGTGCGCTTCCCCCGGCCCCCCGCTTCTTCGTCACGGGCACGGACACCGGCGTGGGCAAGACCCAGGCCTCCCGTGCCCTGCTGTCCCTGATGGCCGACGCGGGGCTGTCTCCCCAGGGCTTCAAGCCCTACGAGAGCGGGTGTGCCTCCTTGCGCGCCCCCGCGGACGCGTTGAGCCTGCGCGAGGCCGCGCGCAGCGACCTGCCCCTGGACCTCGTCTGCCCCCACCGCTTCCGCGCGCCCCTGGCCCCGGGCATCGCCGCGCGCCGCCTCGGCCGCGAGCCCGACTGGGGCGTCACCCTCGCCGCCTGGGAGCGGGTGGGGCAGGGGGCCGTGGTCGTCGAGGGCGCCGGCGGCCTCTTCGTCCCGCTCGACTCCTCCCACGACGTCATCGATCTCATCTCCACGCTCGGCCTGCCCGTGCTGCTCGTCGCCCGCGCGGGCCTGGGCACGCTCAACCATACGGCCCTGTCCCTCGAGGCCCTCGCCGCGCGCAACATCCCTGTCGCGGCGGTGCTGCTGTCGCGGAGCTCCCCCACGCGCGACCCCTCCGAGCGCGACAACGCGGCGCTCATCGCCGAGCGCCACGGCGTCCGTGTCCTCGGCCCTGTTCCCTACCTGTTGCAGCCGGTACGCCGTCACGCGGCGTTCCGTGCGGCACTCGCCCCACTGCTCGGGATGGATCGCGCGCGAGCCCGATAAATCGGCCTCCGCCGCGTTTCGCACGCGCGCCGGAGATCAAATTTTCGCACCGTCCGGCCGCGAAATGGACGCATGTTTCGATCCGGGTGAGAAACCTCGGCGAATGGCCGACATCATCGACCTCTCGCTCCTCGCTGACTCCAGGCGATACCTCTCCAAGCTCCTCGATACGCGCGGTCTCTCCTACTTCCTGCAGAAGGAGGGAGCCCGGCTCTTCCACCTCGAGCCATCCAAGGTCGAACTGGTGTTGCGCACCGCCCTCCGCTCGCGCGAGGGGACACTGCCCAAGCCCCACCCCAAGGCGATCGACCACTGCCGCAAGGAGATCCGCCGCGAGCTCATCCGGCGCGTGGCCAACGCCATGCTGCAGACGGGCCTGTGAGTCCCTTCTCCGCGCGCACGGGGTTCGCGCGGACGTGGAACGCCCTGGCCCTGGCGCTCGCCAGCCGCCGCGCCCGGGGACTGCCGGTGATGGACCTCACGGAGACCAACCCCACCCGCGTGGAGCTGCCCCTGCCAGCGCCCGCGCCGCTGGCCCACCCCGAGGCCCTGCGCTACGCCCCCGAGTCCCTGGGCCTTTTCTCCGCCCGCGAGGCGGTGGCGGGCTTCCTGGGCACGCGGGGGAGGGCGCTCCGCCCCGAGCACCTCGTCCTCTCGGCGAGCACGAGCGAGGCCTACGGCTGGCTCTTCAAGCTGCTGTGCGAGCCGGGGGACAACGTGCTCGTCCCCGCGCCCAGCTACCCGCTCTTCGAGTACCTCGCGCGGCTGGAGGGCGTCCAGACGCGCACCTATCGCCTGCCCCGCGTGCATGGCTTCGGCCTGGACGTGGACGCGGTGGACGCCGCGCGTGACGCGCGCACGCGGGCGGTGCTCGTGGTGAATCCCGGCAACCCCACGGGCCACTACCTGCGCGAGGGCGAGCTGGAGGCGCTCGGCGCCCTGTGCGCGCGGGCCGGGCTGGCGCTCGTGTCCGACGAGGTCTTCTCCGACTTCGCCTGGGACGCGGAGCCGGGGCGGGTGGGCTCGGTGGCCGGGCGGGCGCTGCCGATGCCCACCTTCAGCCTGTCGGGGCTGTCGAAGGTCGCGGGCCTGCCGGGCCTCAAGCTCGCGTGGATGCACGTGGGGGGACCCGAGGCGGCGCGGGACGAGGCCCTGGCGCGTCTGGAGCTGGTGGCGGACACGTACCTGCCGGTGAACACGCCCGTGCAGCTCAGCCTGCCGGAGTGGCTGGCCCACGCGCCTCGTTTCCAGGGCGCGGTGCTCGCGCGGGTGAAGGAGAACCGGCGCCGGTTGCTCGAGGCCCGGCCGTCGGGCGCGTCCTGGGACGTGGTGCCCGCCCAGGGCGGCTGGAGCGCCGTGTTGCGCATCCCCCTGGAGCCCGGTGAGGAGGCCACGTGTCTGGCCCTGCTGGACGAGGGGGTGAGCGTGCAGCCGGGATACTTCTATGACTTCCGGGGAGGTGCCTTCCTCGTGCTGTCGCTGTTGACGCACCCGGACGTCTTCGCCGCCGCCCTGGGGCCGCTCGCGCGCGTGCTGGCCGCGGGCGGCTAGGGTCCAAGGACTTCAGTGCAGCGTCGGTGTGCCGACGGCCTCGCGGGGCACCTTGCCCGTGGCCACCAGACTGCCGGCGAGTCCGTAGCACTCGATGCTCAGGCGTTGATCCCACGCCTCCCGCGCCTCGATGCGGCTGGCCCGGCGCCGGGCGAGCAGGGCGGGCATGGGGGTGACGAAGAGGCCGTAGAAGCCCGTTTCATCCTCCACCATCTCCGAGGGCGCCACCCCCAGCTCCGTCTCCACTTGCTGCAGCGCGGTGAGGAAACGACGCTCCCGGTCATCCTCCAGGACGCTCTCCCGGGCTTCGTCCAGGGACAGCTCGACGAGCGATCGGCCCGACATGCTCCGCGCCACCGCTTGCCGCGCCTTGTTGCGGCGCTCCCGTGCCTCGAGGGCTCGGTTCTGTCCCTCTCGTTCTTCCGCCTGCTTCGTCACGGTCATGGCCATGGTCGCCTCCCCCGGAACCGTTCCGGTTTCGCGATGTCCTTCTCCACATAGATGGAGTGATGCGGACAGCGCTTCGCCGTTTCGGTGACAAAGGTGTGCAGTGCCCGCTCCTTCTTCATGCGGGCGGGCCGACGATCGTCCTGCACCCTTCAAAAATCCGCCGGGAATGCCCCCGCACTGGTGACAAGCACACGCTTCGTCCACCAGGCGGAGTGGGGGATGCGGTGCGTCACACCCGCGAGGGGCGGCGCGAGACGCGGTAGAGCACGAAGCTCATGAAGGCGAAGGCGAACACGCCGAGCAACTGGTAGCCCCCCGCGCCCAGGACGTTGGTGAGGGCGTGCTCCAGCGACAGATGGGAGATGGCGCTGCTGACGCTGTCGGACACGGACAGCATGGCGACGACCACGCCCGCGAGCGCGCCACCGGCCACCAGGCCCGTGGAGAAGAGGTTGCCGGGGCCCAGCTCGGACTCCTCCACGTGCTCGCCCTTGCGCTGGGCCACGAAGTCGGACAGCCCCTTGATGGCGCCGCCCACGAAGATGGGCGCGGTGGTGGACAGGGGCAGGTAGGCGCCCACGGCGAAGGACAGCGACTTCACGCCGCACAGCTCCATCGTCACCGACAGGAAGACGCCCACGAGCACGAACTGCCAGTCCAGGTTGAAGGACAGGAGGCCCTTGATGAGCGTGGCCATGAGCGTGCCCTGCGGGGCGGGGTACGCGTCCGTGCCGATCACGTGCTCCACGCCCTGGGCGCGCAGCGCCGCGGAGGGCGTGTCCAGCACCTTCATGGTGAGTCCGATGACGATCGCCGCCGCCACCGCGCCAATCATCAGGCCAATCTGCTGCGCGCGCGGGGTGGCGCCCACCAGGTAGCCCGTCTTCAAGTCTTGCGACGTGGCGCCCGCGTTCGCCGCCGCGATGCACACCATGCCGCCCACGCACAGCGCCATGGGCTGGTAGACGTCCCCCGTCCAGCCAATGCCGATGAAGATGAGGCAGGTGGCCATCAGCGTGGCGATCGTCATGCCGGAGATGGGGTTGGACGACGAGCCGATGATGCCCACGATGCGCGAGGCCACCGTCACGAAGAAGAACCCGAACACCACGATGAGGATGCCCAGCATCAGCCGGCCGAACACGCTGCCCGGCAGGAAGGGCAGCACGGCCATCACCAGGATGAGGCCCACGCTGCCCACGAGCACCACGGTGATGGGCAGATCATTCTCGGTGCGCTTCCTCACGGCCGCCCCGGCCCCTTCCTTGAACGACGAGAGGCTCTCCTGGAAGGCCGTCACGATGGTGGGCAGCGTCTTGAGCAGCGTGATGAAGCCGCCCGCCGCCACCGCGCCCGCGCCAATCTGCCGCACGTACGCGCTGTAGATGGCCCTCGCGGTGTCGCGGAAGGTGTGCGTCGCCGGATCCCACCCGCCCGCGCCTCCCGCCGTGGTGAGGCTCTGCAGGTAGCCGAGCTTCACGAGCTGCGCCGCGATGGTGTCCGCCGGCACCAGGGTGGCCAGGAGCGGGATGAGGCCCAGCCACGCGAGCACGCCACCGGCCACGAGCACGCCGGCGATCTTCGGTCCGACGATGTAGCCCACGCCCAGGTACTCCGGCGTGATGTCGCCGTTGAGCGTGGCCGAGGGGAAGAACCGGTTGGTCTGCTTCGTCACCAGCGCCGGCGTCTCGGCGATGAGCTTCACGATCTTCTGCAAGAGCGCGTACACGAACGCGAAGCCCACGCCCTGGAAGGCGATCTTCGCCAGATCGCCACCCTTCTCGCCCGCGATGAGCACCGACGCGCACGCCGTCCCTTCCGGGTAGGGCAGGTTGGCGTGCTCCTTGACGATGAGCGAGCGGCGCAGGGGCACCATCATCAGCGTGCCCAGCACGCCGCCCAGCAGCGCCAGCGTGAAGATGGTCCAGTACTCGAAGAAGCTCGCGCCCTGGCTCGCGGGGCTCAGGAAGAGGAAGCCGGGCAGGGTGAACACCACGCCCGCGGCGATGGACTCGCCCGCCGAGCCGATGGTCTGCACCACGTTGTTCTCGAGGATCGTCGAGCCTCCCAGCTTCTTGAGCAGGGAGATGGCGAGCACCGCGATGGGGATGGACGCCGAGACCGTCAGACCCGCCTTGAGCGCCAGGTACACCGTGGCGGCGCCGAAGATGATGCCGAAGAACACCCCGATGATGATGGCCTTGGGCGTGAACTCCGCCACGTCCATCTGCTCGGCGGGAATGTAGGGCTGGAAGTCGGTGGCGGGCTGGAGGGACTCTGTCGCGGCGGGGCCAGCGGAATCAGGCTTCATGTGATGGGGCTCCCAGATGGGGGACGGCCGGGTCGGGGAGGGTTCTACAACCGCCTCCCGGGTCCTCCAAATGGCTGGGCGCCCCATCGGCTCAGGCGGCGGCGTCCACCCGCCCCAGGCCCGGGCTCGGGCTGGGACCCGGCCGGGCCGGCATCCGGTCCAGGTTGGCCCGCTGGTGCCTCGGCACGAAGAAACTCTTGAGGTTGTACACCAGCAGCGCCCCGAGGAAGCCGGGCTGCAGCAGCCCCAGGATTCCCTTGCGCAGGTGGAGCGCCTCGTAGAAGGTCCGGCACGACGCGGCGTGCTGGGACGTCAGGTCGATCATGTTCTGGAAGGACCACTGGAGGAACTTCAAGCCGATGGGGCGCTTGCCCTCGGCCCGCGGGTGCGCCAGGTCCATGGTGGTGGTGAGCGTCCAGCACAGCCCGATGAGCCCGGCGAGCTTCTTCTGGAAGGGCCGCGCCACCTCCAGGGGCAGGCCCTCCGGCGAGACCTTCGCCCGGGCGATGCACTCGCCGAGGAACTTCGCTCCCAGGGCACCCACCGTCATGCCCTGGCCGAAGACGGGGTTGAGGGCGCACACCGCGTCCCCCAGCAGCACGAACCCCTCGGGCCTCCGGGCCAGCCGCTCGTAGTGCAGCCACCGGCTCGACGGAATCTTGTGCAGCACGGGCGCGGTGAGCGGCCGGGCGTCGCGGATGTACTCGTAGATGGCCGGCGTGGGCAGGCCGCGCGCGAACTCCAGGAAGCCCGCGTCGTCGGTGGGCGCGTGGTCGCCGAAGTAGCCGTTGAGGCTGACGATCCACCGCCCTCCCTCCACGTTGGAGATGAAGCCCGAGCGCTGGCTCTCGGGCGCCTTGCCATTGAGCACGAGGATCTTCCACGCGTCGAAGCCCGGGGGGCGCTCGTAGAGGCGGCTCGTGTAGCCCAGGTCGATGCGTACCTGATCCTGCTCCACCTGGCCGAAGCCCAGCGCCTCCAACCACTGCGGCGCCCGGGAGCCCCGGCCGCTGGTGTCCACGATGAGCGCGCCTGGAATCTCCTGCTCTCCCTCCGGGCCCTTCACCTTCACGCCCACGACGCGGGTGCGCGAGGCGTCCAACACCAGATCCTCGACGCAGTACCCCGTGCGCAGCTCCACGTTGGGCAGCGCGGCGACGCGGCCGCGGATCTTCCACTCGAGGAAGGGCCGCGACACGAGGATGGTCTCGATGTCTCCCTCGTAGCGCGCCTTCCAGCTTCCCGACTGGAGCCAGGCGGCGTCCCGGGCCATGTCGATGAACTCGACCCCCCCCGTCTCCAACTCCCGCCGCAAGCCCGGGAACAGCCCCTCCATGGTCTTGAGCCCGGCCTCCAGCACCGCGTGGATGTGGCGCCCCTGGGGCGTGCTCTTGCGCGCCTCGGGCCCCTCGGGAAATGGCTCGCGCTCCAGGACGAGCACCTTGTCGAAGTGATCCGCCAGCACCCGGGCGCTCAACAGCCCCGCGATGCTTCCTCCGATGATCACAGCCTGTCCGAACCTATGCGTGTTGGGCTTCATCTACTTCCCCCTTGTCGATTGGTCAGACTCGCCGGACCATTCGGTACCGGACGATATATGAGAATCCGAGAGGGTACTCGTGTGCCGCGCACGCTTCCCCTCCACTCGGGTGAAGGATGTTTCGCTGCTGGTGTGAATGGCTGCGCTCGCCCGTGGCTCGGGATAGCCTTCACGGAAAGATTCACATCAAGAGGAACATCAAGCGCATGCCCAGGCTCGATCAGAAGGTGGCCATCGTCACGGGAAGCTCCCGCGGCATCGGTGCCGCGGTCGCACGGAGGCTGGCGGCCGAGGGCGCCAGGGTCGTGGTCAACTACGCCCAGAGCGCGCAGGCGGCCGAGGACGTGGTGCGCTCCATCCAGGCCGCGGGGGGCGAGGCCCTCTCCTGCCGCGCGGACGTGGCGGACGAGGCGCAGATGCAGGCGCTCTTCGACACCACCCGCCAGCGCTTCGGGGCCGTGGACATCCTGGTCAACAACGCGGCGGCGCAGGCCCCCGCGTCCCTGGACACCCTCGATCGGGCGCTCTTCCAACGGCTCGTGGAGGTCAACATCTGGGGGCTCATCGTGGGCTGCCGCCTGGCGGGGCGCCTCATGTCGGACCGGGGGCGCATCATCAACTTCTCGTCCGTGAGCGCGCACAAGAACATCGCCTGGGATGGCATGTACGCGGCCACCAAGGCCGCCGTCGAGTCGCTCACCCGCACCGCGGCCATCGAGCTCGCCCCGCGGGGCATCACGGTCAACGCGCTCATCATCGGCCTGGTGGCCACGGACATGGTGAGCGACGTGCCCCTCAAGGTCCGGCGCACCATCGCGTCGCAGACGCTGCTGGACAAGGTGGGCCGCCCCGAGGACATCGGCGGCTCGGTCGCGTTCCTCGCCTCGGAGGACGCCCGGTGGGTGACCGGGCAGACGCTGGGGGTCAACGGCGGCTACCTCATGAAGTAGGCCACCCGGGGGGCCCGCGGCGCCTGGCCGTCGGGTGTGACCCTTCCTGTCGAATCGGGTCGGGAACGAGGAACCTCACAGGCTCCTCTCCTGCCCTCCGCCCGAGGAGGCCCGGCTCTCCCCTCCCCGGAATGATCCGAGGTGCGAAACAGCGGCGCGGGAAAAAACGGTGCTAGGATGAAAACGCGATGAACAAGCCTGAGTTGAAGCGTCTGGTCTGGCGTTGCTACCTGGAGCAGCAGTTCGCGATGTTGACCGCGCTGGTGCCGGTGGCCTACCTGCTCACGTTGGTGATGGGCCTGGAGTCCAAACTGGCCCTGAAGGTCTTCCTCATCAACGCGACGTGCAACACGCCCATTTTCGGCAACGTCATCACGTTCTTCTTGATTCGTTACTTCGTGACGAGCGCCGTGACCCCGCGGCCCGAGGATCTGCCGGGTGAGCGTCTGCGGCGCATCCTCAAGGCCCCGCGAAAGATCGAGATCGGCGTGATGCTGGCCTACCAGGGCTCCTGTATCACGTGGGCCACCTGGCCCGTGGTGAAGTACAGCCTGAATCCGTGGATCATCCCCCAGTCGATGCTCGCCTTCGGCCTGCTGGCGATGGTCGTCGGCATCCGCATGGCGCTGCGCATGGAGCGCGTGCTGCGGCCCCATGCCATCGAGGAACTGCACAAGTACCCGCAGCTGCGCATCGACGACGAGCGCGGCTTCCTGTGGCCCAAGCAGAGATGGTTCCTGCCCTACTGCTTCGCCATCTTCGTGTTCGCCACGCTGACGGTGACGGGGATGATCATCTCGAAGCAGAGCGCCAGTGGTTACGACAAGATGTTCGCGGAGCTGGCGGATATCGCTCCGACGCTCCTCTCGTTCGTGCAGACGCAGGTGGCCGGCATCCTGGACTCGCTCATCATTCCCATCGTGGGCGTCGGTGGCTTCATGACCTTCTCCGCGGCGTGGTGCGCCTGGGAGATCGCGCGCCACCAGAGCGCGGGCTCGGGCGCCGTGCAGAAGTCCATCGGCTCCATCGCGTCGGGCAAGCCGATGCTGCCCTTCTGGGTCTCCACCGACGAGGTGGGAGATCTGTCCATGGCCACCGCCTCCGCGTTCGAGCGCTTGCGCACCTTCTCCTCGTCGCTCAGCGACTCGGCGCAGACGCTGGGCGACTCGGCCGGACGGCTCAACAGCTCGCACAAGGAGCAGACCGAGGCGCTCTCCATCCAGGCCGCGGCGCTGCAGGAGACCCAGGTCACCGCCCAGGAGATCCGTCAGACGTCGATGGTCGCCGCCCAGAAGGCGGAGGACGTGCTGCAGCAGGCCGAGCGCGCGGATCAGATCGGCCGCGCGGGCGAGGCGGCGCTCGAGCAGAGCCTCTCGGGCATGCATGAAATCCAGCAGCAGGTGATCCAGATGGCGCAGAGCATCCGCTCGCTGGATGAGCGGGCGCAGCAGATCGCCAACATCACCACCACGGTGAAGAGCCTGGCGGACCGCTCCACCATGCTGGCGCTCAACGCCGCCATCGAGGCGGTGCGCTCGGGCGAGCACGGCAAGGGCTTCAGTGTGGTGGCGCGGGAGATCCGCAGCCTGGCGGACCAGTCCGTCAAGGCCACCTACAACGTGCAGAACATCCTGCAGGACCTGAGCGAGTCCATCCGCACCACGGCCGACATGACGGAGAGCGGCTCGGGCAAGGTGCAGGGCAGCGTGCAGCAGCTGCGCTCCTTCGGCGACAACATCAAGCAGCTGTCGGGCATCGTGCGCGACAACGTGAACTCCGTGCGGCAGATCTCCGCGGCCGTCACCCAGCAGAACCAGGGCATCGGGCAGATCTTCCAGGCGGTGAATGACCTCACGAAGATCATGGATCAGACGATGACGAGTCTGCGCACGAGCGACGAGGCCGCGGACCACATGCGCATCGTGGCCTCGCGCGTGACGTCCTTCGTCGAGGAGTACAACTTCCAGACCGCCCTGAACTCCGAGGAGACTCCCTCGGCCGAGCGGGTGTAGTGGGGAGCACCCTGGCGGCCGTCAGCCGGCGGCCGCCAGCACCCGCCCCGTGCCGTCCGTGAGCAGCAGCGCGTCCAGGACGGACGGGGGCTCGCCGAGCCCCGGGGGCAGATCCCACGTGTCGAGCTTCACCCGCAGGGCCAAGAGCCCCGCGTGCGCGTGGAGCAGCACGGGACGCACCGCCACCTTCTGCAGGGGGGCGCGCAGCCCCACGCCCCACACCTTGAGCACCGCTTCCTTCATCGCCCAGGCGGCGGTGGTGGCATCCACCTCCGCCCCGCACACGCTGGCGTAGCCCGCGCGCTCACCCGGAGCGAAGGCCTCCTCGAGGAAGGCCTCGCCCACCTCCACCCGCTCTTCCAGGTCCACGCCCAGCGCGCCGCCGCGCGCGAGCGCCGCCACCGCCAGGCCCGTGGAGTGGGAGATGGACAGCGCGAGTCCCCGCTCGGGCACGAGCACCGGGCGGCCCGCGTCGGCTCCCTCGGCGCGCGCCGTCACCTCCGCCCGGGCGCCGGGCTCCAGGTGCTCGAGGGCGCGGTGCGCGGCGAGCCGGCCCGCGACGAACTCCCGCCGCCGCTTGGCCGTGCGGCACCGGGCGAGCCCCTCGCGCTCCAGGCCGGAGAGGGCGGCGTCGTCCTCCGCCCCCACCTCGGCCCAGCCCAGGAAGAGCTCCCGCCCGCCGGGGAGCTGGAGCCGCTCAGCCCTCCGCACTCCGCTGCTCACCCCGGCGCAGCCGCCGGAACCACAGTCCGCTGCCGCCCAAGAGCAGCGCGCCGTCCTCGCCCCGCACCTCGAAGTCGTAGATGACGTCCTCGCCCTCCACCCGCATCATCCGCGCCTTGACGTGGCCCGACTCGCCGAGCCGCCGCTGGCGCCCGCGCACCAGGTGGTCCACGCCCATGGGCACCGACACGAGGTTGTTGTGGTGTCCGTCCCAGTTGGCCGCCACCTGGAAGGCGGCGTCGAGCAGGAGCGGATCCAACTGGAAGCGCGGCCGCGCCACGTGCGTGAAGATCTCCCGCTGCCGGGGCGCGCGGATGATGCCCTCCACCTCGCGCTCGCCCACGTAGACCCATTCGGCGCGGCAGAAGAGCGGACCCAGGTACAAGGGCTCCTTGGCCAGGTGGAAGATGGAGCGCGCGCGCGCGCCGGGGAGCGCCTCGGGCAGCTTGCCCTGGCTGGCCTCTGCGGGAGGCGGCGGCCCGAGCACGAAGATGCCCTGCTGGTGGATGCGCCGCTGGGTCTGCTCGGAGCGCCCGCCCAGCGCCAGGTCACTGCTGGACTCCACGTAGAGCGTCAGCTCGTCGCCCTGGCGCTTGAGCACCTTGGCGGTGAGGGTGACGTGGACGGGCTTGCCCTTGGCGCGCTCGCCGGTGAGCGGGGCCTTGAAGAACTTGAGCGGCGTCTCGATGCGCAGGTTCTCCGCGCGCAGCACGGACAGGTCCGGGCGGAACAGGGAGGCCGTCTCGCCCAGCATCTCGAAGCCGAAGGTGCCGGGCATGATGGGCACCGAGTCCAACTGGTGCTGGAGCACGAACGGGTCCGTCCTCAGGTCGAACGTGCGCGTGGCGATGAGGCCCTCGGCGTCATGGCGCTCCACGCAGTCGAGCATCGGGTAGTCCGAGCGCACGAGCAGGAAGCCGCGGTCGTCATACACGGTGCGCGCGTCCGGGCCGTCCGCGGAGGCACCCAGGAAGGGCCACTCGCGGAAGAGCCGCTCGTCGAAGATGGCCACCTCGCGCTCGGAGCGGCCGAGCATCAGCTCGTTGATGAACCAGTAGGCGCCCTCCGCCGGGGTGATGAAGGACACGCCGGTGCTCTGCACCACGTCCATCTGCCGCGCCGCGGCGCCCACGCCTTCCCACGCCGTCCAGTCGATGGTGACGCAGCGCATGTGGGGCCGGGCCCGGTGCGCGTACGCCATGGCGCACTTGCTCATCAAGTCGTTGGCGGCGCTGTAGTCCGTCTGGCCCTTGTTGCCGAAGCGGCCCGCGCCCGAGCCGAAGCACATCATCAGCTTCAGGTCATCGCGCCGCGTGGCCTCCAGCAGGTTGATGAGGCCGAGCACCTTCACCTCCATGGTGGAGGCCACGATGCCCGGCGTCTTGTCGGGCAGGCTCTTGGAGGACTCCACCATGGCGCCGTGGACGATGCCGTCGATGTGGCCGTGGTACTCGCGCACCCGGTCCACCATGGCCCGCACGTCCGCGGCGTTGCGCACGTCGCACGTCTCGTACTCGATGGACAGGCCCTGGGCGTACACCTCCTGGAGGTTGCGCCACAGCTCGCGGGCCCGGACGTAGGACTCGAACACCTCGTTGAAGCGCACCACCGTGAGGGAGGGGTCCGCCTTCTTGCGGCGCACCATCTCCTCCTTGCGGAAGGTCTCGAAGTCCTTGTCGTCCAGCGCGAGGTAGGGCTCGTCTCCGGTGGGCGCGGGGGTGCGTCCGGTGACGATCACCTTGGGGCCCAGCCTCGCCACCGCCTTGGCCACCTCGAAGACGGCGCCACGCCCGCCTCCGGAGAAGAGCAGCACCCAGCTCGGGTCCACCCGGCGCAGCACCGTGTTGTCTTCCAGGGAGAAGTCCGAGCGGCGCAGCCCCACCACGAAGCGGCGGCCCGCCAGGTAGCCGATCTCCGTGCGATCGCTGCCTTCCTCCAGCTCGCGTGCCACCGTCTCGGCCACCACCCAGTGCGACACGCGGGGCTCGAAGTCGATCGTCTTGACGACCGTGGAGGGCAGCTCCTGCTTGAGCCCCTTGAGGAAGCCCGCGAGCGCGCCGCCCATCACGTTGCCGCCATCGCCCACGAAGCCGAAGTCACCGCCCATGGTGGTGACGGCCACGTAGCAGGCGTTGCGCCCCTTGGCGTCGCGCATCCGCTCGTAGAGCGCGCGGCCGGTGCCGTGCCAGCGCGCCGTGGTCTCCGCCATGCGGCGCGCGAAGCGGGCGCTGCCCAGCGTGAGGAAGTACTCCACCGGACCGAAGGCGCCCAGGTCGATGACGCCATCCGCGCCCCCCAGCTCCGCGCTGGCCATGCGCACGCGGCGCTCCACCTCCAGCGCGTCGGTGAGGCCCGACACCTGCACCGTCGCCAGGCGCACGCCCTTGCCCACCAGCAGGCGGCTGAAGGCGGCGACCAGGCCCGGCTCGTCCCCGAGCAGCAGCAGCTTGCGGCCCGCGAGCGGGTAGCGCTTCTCCGACGAGAGCGCCAGCGGCACCAGGTCCACGCTCCAGCGCTGCGCGGACAGGCCGCGGCTGGGCAGGGGATGGCCCGAGGTGAGGCTCTGGGGATCCACCGTCTGGGGCTTGCGGTGGACGTTGCCGTGCTCCTCCAGGATGACGTGGTAGTTGGTGCCACCGGCGCCGAACGAGCTCACCCCCGCGTAGCGCTTGCCCTCCCGGGGCGCCGGCCAGGGACGGCCCTCGAGCGACAGGGCGATGGGCAGCTTGTCGAAGGGAATCTCCGCCTTGGGGAACTCGCCGCCGTTCATGGGCGGCAGGTACGCCTCGCTCACCGCGAAGGCCGTCTTGATGAGGGCGAGGATGCCGCTGGCCGACGAGGTGTGGCCGATCTGCGACTTGAGCGTGCCCATGGGCACGGGGTTGTCGCGCCCTCGCGACTGGAAGGCCTCGCCATAGGCGGTGGCCTCCGCGCTGTCCCCGATGCGCGTGCCCGTGCCGTGCGCCTCCAGCAGGCCCATCTGATCCGGGTGGATCTTCGCGTCCTCCAGGGCGCGCTCCACCGCGCGCGCCTGTCCCTTGGGGTTGGGCGCGAACACGCTGGTGCCCCGTCCGTCACTGGAGAAGCCGATGCCGGAGATGACGGCGATGATCTTGTCCCTCTGTGCTTCCGCGTCCTCCAGGCGCTTGATGACCACCGCGCCCGCGCCCTCGGCCGGCACGAAGCCATCGGCGCGATCGTCGAAGGGGAAGGTTCCGCGCGGCGAGAGGATGCCGAGCGCGGCCAGGGCGGCGGCGTACTCGGGCACCAGGTTGAAGGCCACGCCACCGGCCACCACGACGTCGACGTCCCGGTTGCTCAGCGCGAGCATGCCCGCGTGCAGCGCCGCGGGAGAGCTGGCGCATGCGGCGTCCACCGCCATCACCCCCCCGTTGAAGTCATGCAGGGCGGCCAGCCGCGCCGCGCAGGCGATGCCCGAGTAGTACTGCGACGTGTTCTCGTCCAGCGGGGGCAGCTTGGAGACCAGGTTGGCGCGCGCGGCCTCGATGAGGGGGGCCACCTGGGCATCGGTGAGGCCCTCGGCGCGCAGCGCCTGCGCCGCCAGCTTGAGGTAGCGCTCGCCGACGAAGCGCACCTCGATCTCGAACTCCTTGTAGCGCACGGGCAGTTGGCCCACCACCACCTGCACGCGCTTGCCATTCCACGCGCCGGGCTCGTGGCCGGCCTGGCCGAGCGCCTCCTCCGCCGCCTTGACGAAGATGGGCACGGAAGGATCCAACGCCGCGGCCTGCGCGGGAGGCAGCTTGAGCCAGCGCGGCTCGGCGAGCGGAATCTCCACCGTGCCGGCCAGCCGGGGCACCACCTCGTTCTTGCTCAAGAGGGCGCCCAGGGTGCGGTTGACGTCGAAGCGCGAGGGCGGCAGATCACCGATGGCGTCCGCCTTGGACACCGTGTTCGTCCACAGCGCCTGGGCATCCGGCGCTCCGGGCGCGAGCGCCCCCATGCCGACGATGGCGAACTTCTGCACGGCCGGGCGCACGGGGCGGATGTCCGTCCACGCCTCGCGGGCGGGGGCGGGTCCGAGCAGCGCGTGATAGGCCATGTTGCTCCAGCCCAGGCTGCTCACCCCCACGTAGGCGCGCGGCGGCAGCGGCTCGGGGCGGGTGAGGTACTGCATCAGCCCGTCCGCGCCCTGCCGGGGCGAGGTGAGTCCCGCCACGGGCGCGCGCACGTTGCCGTGGAGCGACAGCGCCGCGCGCATCACCGACACGAGCCCGCTGGCCGCCTGCTGGAAGCCCACCTGGGGCGCCGCCGTGGAGAAGGTCAGGGGCTCGGAGCGGGTCGCGGAGAGCGCCGCCTTGAGCCCGAGCAGCTCCTGATCCTCCAGGCCCGGCACGCCGCAGGCCTGCAGCTCCACGTGCCGCACCTGCTCGGCCTCCACTCCACTCAGGTCCAGGCACGCGCGCGCGGCGCGATCCACCATGCGCGACAGGCGCGACAGGCCCTGCTTGAGGTTCACCTCGGCGGTGACGCCATGGAGCACGGCGTAGATGCGCTGCTTGTCCGCCAGCGCGTCATCGAGCCGGCACAACACGAGCGCCACGGCGCCCTCGCCGGGCAGCGTGCCCGCGGAGCGCCCATCGAGCGCGAGCAGCTCGCGCTCCGCCAACCAGCCGCGCGCGGCCAGCAGACCGAAGGAGGAGGGGCTGAGCAGCGGCGCCACCGCGCCCACCACCGCCACGTCGCACTGGCCATGCTGGAGCGAGAGCGAGGCGAGCCGCAGCGCCGCCAGCGACGAGGCCGTGCCCGCGTCGACGGCGAGGTGTCCACCGCGCGTGTCGAGCAGGGTGGACAGGCGGTTGGCCACCATGGTGGCCGTCATGGGCACCGTCTCGGTGATGATGGGCGGGGCGTGCTGCTCCACGTGCCGCTCGACGGCCGCCATCAGCCGGGCGCCGTCGGGCCTGTGGGCCAGCAGCGGGGCGAGGTGATCCCTCAGCTCGGGGGCGCGCAGGCGCAGGGCCTGATCCGTCTTCAGATCCACGCCCAGGCCGGTGGAGCCCAGGAAGATGGCGCAGCGGCTGCCGGGGCTCTTGTCGGGGCCGTAGCCGGCGTCCTGGGTGGCCTGCAGGAGCGTGAGGTGCAGCAGGCGCTCCATGCGGTGCATCTTCTCCACGTGGGCGGGCGGCAGCCGGAACTGCTTCCAGTCCTTGCCCTCCTCGGGGACGAAGCCGCCCACGAAGGGATGGTGCACGGGCAGGCCGGCGTTCCAGTCCTCCGGGGCTTGCGTCAGGGCGCGCATCCCCTCGAGCGACTGGTTCATGAAGCGCATGGGCGTGTCGGCGCCGGGCAGCCGGCAGCCGAGTCCGATGATGGCCAGGGGGATGTTCGCGGAGGAGGTCATCGCGGGGTCAGGAGCTTGACGAAGGACTGCCAGGTGACGCGTGGCAGGGTGGGGGAAGTCTCCTCGGAGGGCAGCGAGGCCATGCCGATGCCACGCAACTCGAGCACGGGGATGCCGTCCTGGCCGAGCAGCTGGGCGTTGAAGGAGGCCAGGCCGCTGCCGGCGCCACACAGGCGTGCGTCGCACAGCAGCCGCTCGTCCCTCCGGGGCATGCGGTACCAGTTGGCATCGGTCATGGCCATCTCGCGCGAGCCCTCGCCGGAGAAGGCGTACCAGAGCCACTTCACCAGGTGCAGCGCCCCCTCGAGCGCGGCGGGGGCCACCTGGATGCGGCTGGCGGGGAGGACCTTGGAGAGCGTCCGGGGGTGGATGAGCCCGCCCTGGATGCGGCCCAGCTCACACAGCCGGGCCCAGGAGACGACCTGGAGCGACTCGGGGACGCGGTCGCCCTGGCCGCCCACGCTCGTGTAGAGCTGCCGCCCGTTCTGGAGGTTCTCCGTGCGGGGCGCGGGCTGCCGTTGCTGCTGGGGCCAGGGGGCGGGCCCATAGGTCTGGCCGAACTGGAGGATGGCGCGGCAGACGGGGATGGGCTCCTCGCTGCTCTCCTGCTCCAGGGACAGGAAGACCGAGACCTCACCATCCTGCTCCCGGCGCGCGCGCCCCACCAGCCGCGCGGCGGCCGCGGGCACCGGGGCGCGCAGGAACCAGCGCACGTCCCGCATGCCCACCAGCACCCGGTCCGGGTACACGAGCGCGCCCACCTCGGCGAGGAACTCCAGCTCCAGGGACGCGGACAACGGACGCGTCTCCTCGTCGAGATCCACGGGAAGGCGCACGTCGCGCTTGGCGACCGCGCTCTCCCCGCGGAAGACCTCGGCCACGTCCTCCACCAGGGGGTATTGTGAGGTATCGGGTTGCACGGACTAGCGGTCCTTCACGAGATGTTGGACGAGCTCACCCAGGGTACGCACCTGGCCCATGTCGGGCGCGGCGACGCCCACCCGCGAGGACATCGCCTCGCCCAGCCGGCGCAGCTCGTCCTGCTTCACGCCCACCTGCCGCAGGTCCATGGCGAGCAGCGCGTCGCGCACCGAGCGCGGACCGCCCCCACCACCCGCGCGCTTCGTGGACTCCTCGGAGCCGGTGACGGGAACGGCGGCCCTGGCCAGCGCGGCCGAGGCCGAGGCCGTCGCGGCCGGAGCGGGAGCCGCCGCGGCCGGCGGGCTCGCGTGCTGCGCGCGCTCGACGATGTGCTCGATGACCTTGCGCAGGGTGTTGAAGTCACGCAGGGCGCGGTTGGGATCGCGCGAGACGCCGAAGGCCTCGCGGGTGCGCGCGAAGATGTCCACCTGCTTGACGGTGTCGATGCCGAGGTCGGCCTCCAGGTCGAGGTCCATCTCCAGCATGTCCTCGGGGTAGCCCGTCTTGGCCACCACGGTGCGGATGAGCACCTCGCGCACCTGCTCGAAGAGGTTGAGCGAGGCGGCCAGGGCGGTGGGCACCGACGGGACGCTGCTGGCCACGAGGGGGGCGGGCGCGGCGGGGGCCGGAGCGGCGGGTGCGGGGGCCGGAGCGGCGGCCTTGACGGGAGCCGGAGCCGCGGCGGCCGGAGCGGGAGCGGCGGCCTTGGCGGGGGCCGCGGCGGCGCCGCCCTGGGTGGCCAGGACGCGCTCGACGATGTGCTCGATGACCTTGCGCAGGGTGTTGAAGTCACGCAGGGCGCGGTTGGGATCGCGCGAGACGCCGAAGGCCTCGCGGGTGCGCGCGAAGATGTCCACCTGCTTGACGGTGTCGATGCCGAGGTCGGCCTCCAGGTCGAGGTCCATCTCCAGCATGTCCTCGGGGTAGCCCGTCTTGGCCACCACGGTGTCCAGCAGCACGCGCCGCACCTCCTCCTCCAGCGCGATGGACTTCTGCACCGTCGTGACGGGCTGGGCGGCGGGAGCGGGGGCGGTCACCGGGGCCGCGGCGGGAGCCTCCCGGGAGGCGGGGGCCGCGAGGCCGGTCGCGCTCTGGCCCGTGCGCAACTGCTCCACCAGGGAGATGATCGCCTCGAGGGTGACGAGGTTCTCGGGCCGGGCCACCGAGGCGTCCACGCCGAACTCACGGCCCAGGGCGATGGCGACCTTGAGCGCGGTGGCGGGCTCGAGCACCCCGTCCAGGGGCAGTCCGAGCAGCACCTGCTCCACCCCGGCTTCGCCGCCCACGGCGTCCGCCGAGAGCTGCCCGACGCCATTGACGTACGAATATCCGATGACTCGCTTGAACTGTTCCATGTCACCTACCTTGGGGTGAATCGATGCGATGGCACCATGGGACTGACCCTTGAGGATCTCCCGGGTGAATTGGGTGAGAGACCACTTGGGTCCGGCTTCGATGAAGAGGCGGGCGCCCAGACGGTGGGCTTCCGCGAGGGCCAGACGCAACCGGACGGGTTCGACGAACTGGCTCGTCAGGAAGGCCGGGTAGTCGCGCGGGGGCCGGCCGCCATACTCCTTCGCGTCGATGGTGGACACCAGGCGCACCGTGGGCGCGCGGAAGGCGAACCCCTCCAGCACCCGCTGGTAGGCGGGACGCGCGCCCGCGATGAGCGCCGAGTGGTAGCCGTGGGAGACCGCGAGCACGGTGCATTCGATGCCACGCGCGGCGCAGCGTTCCACCAGGGCGGGCAGGGCCTCGCGATCCGCGGACACGATGCAGGCGCGCGGCCCGTTGTCCGCCGCGAGGGTGGCGTAGCCGGGCAGGCCCGCGATGAGCTCGGGCACCTGCTCGGAGGCGCACGTGAGCGCCGCCATCTGGCCCGGGTCCACCGTGGGCATTTCCAGCACGGCCATGGTGCGCGAGTGGATGGCGCGCAGGCCCTCTTCCAGGGTGAGGGTGCCCGCGGCCACCAGCGCCGCGAGCTCGCCCGCGCTCTGGCCGACGAGCACGTCCGCGCGGATGCCATGGGCCCTCAGCAGCCGGTAGAGCGCCACGTTGACGAGGAAGACGGCCGCGTGGATGTCCTCGTCGTTCTGCCGGTAGCTCTTGGCGTCCTCGGTGTAGAAGCTGGAGGTGAGCGTGCGTCCGGTGAGGTGCAGGTAGACGCGGTCCGCCTCGTCCAGGGTGGCCTGCACCACCGGGTAGGCGCGCGCGAGCGGGCGCAGCATGTTGGCGTACTGGCCGCCCTGGCCCGGGAAGGTGATGGCCACCGGCGCGCCGCGCAGGGGTGCATCCGGCCCGGCCGCGAAGATGCCGGACTGGCCGAGGAACTCCATGTCCCCGCCCGTCTCCACCGCCTTGCGCAGGAAGTCGCGCTTCTTGCGCAGCTCCTCGCGGGTGCGCGCCGTGACGGCCACGCGGTAGGGCCCCGCGGGCACGCGGCGCGTGTCCTCCAGGGCACCCGTCGCCTCGCACACCCGGTCCAACTGCTCCAGGCACGCGCGCGCGTCCGCTCCCGCCACGGCGATGAGCCGGGGCTCCGCGTCGGCCGGCTCCGACTCCTTCTTCACCGGCTCGCCTTCCTTCTTCACCGCCGCTTCCTCCTTCTTCATGGGCGCGGCTTCCCTCACCGGCCCGGCCTCCTTCTTGACCGACTCCTTCTTCCCCGGCTCCGGCTCCTTGACGGATGGCCGCGGTGCAGGGGCCTTATACTCCTCGAGGATGGCGTGGAAGTTGGAACCGCCCACGCCGAAGGAGCTCACCCCGGCGCGGCGGGGGCCACCGCCCATGGGCACGGGCCACTCGCGCTGCTCGGTCACCACTTCCAGGCCCTGGGGAATCTTCGGGTTGCGCGGCTCGCTCTTGAGCGAGCGGGGCAGCAGGTGCTCCTGCATGGCGCGCGTGACCTTGATCATCCCCGCCACGCCCGCCGCGGCGTTGAGGTGGCCGATGTTGCTCTTCACCGAGCCGATGAGCAGCGGCCGGGTGCGGCCCTCTCCGTAGGCGTTGTGGGTGGACTTGGTCTCCACCACGTCGCCCAGCGCGGTGCCGGTGCCGTGGCACTCCACGTAGTCCACGCTGGTGGGCGGCACGTTCGCGGCGGTGAGCGCGCGGCGCATGGCGAGCGTCTCGCCCATCTCGCTCGGGGGCAGCACGGAGCGGCCCTTGCCGTCGCTGGAGCCGGCGATGGCGCGGATGACGGAGTGGATGCGATCGCCATCGCGCTCGGCGTCCGACAGCCGCTTGAGCACGAGCACTCCCGCGCCCTCGCCGGGCACGAAGCCGTCCGCGTTGGCGGAGAAGGGCGAACTGCCCCGCGAGGACAGGGCGTTGAAGCGACAGCCGGCGACGAAGAACTCGGGGGACATGTCCGCCCACACGCCGCCGGTGAGCACCACGTCCGCCTGCCGGTGGTTGAGCAGCTTCGCGGCGGCGTGGAGCGCGGCGAGCGAGCTGGCGCACGCCGAGTCCATCACCATGTGCGGGCCGTGGAAGTCATACAGCGAGGAGATGCGCCCGGCGTTGAGGCTGCCCAGGTAGCCGGTGAGGCTGTCCTCGCTGATGGGGGGCAGGCCCGCCTTGTAGCGCTCCTCGGCGCCCTTGAGGATGACGTTGCGCATCCACTCGGGCATGCCGGACTTCTCCAGCGTCTCGCGCAGCTCGCGGGCGAACTCCGCCCAGCGCACGCGCGTGTCCGCGAGGAACTTGATGCCCTGGTAGGGCAGGAAGCCGAGCGCGAGCGCCACCCGCTCCCGGTTCCACTTGTCCGCGACGTACCCCGCGTCCTTGAGGGCCTGCTCGGCGCTCAGCAGCGTCACCACGTGCGAGGGATCCAACGAGGCCCAGGCCGCGGGGGGAATGCGCATCTCCAGCGTGGGAGAGGGCAGGTTCTCCAACCAGCAGCCCAGCTTCGTGTACGTGCGATCCTTGCGATCCGGGTGCGAGTAGCGCTCGGCCTTCCAGCGCTCGGGGGGCACCTCGCGCGTGGCGTCGTGGCCCTCGAGCAGCCGCTTCCACAGGGCCTCGACGCTGGGGGCGCCCGGGAACATGCCGCCCATGCCGATGATGGCCAGCGGCTCGGCCTGGTGGCGGCGGGGCAGGGGCGCGCGGCCGTGGCCCGGCCGGTAGGCCTCCAGCACCGCGTGGTAGTTGTTGCCGCCGAAGCTGAAGGAGCTGACGGCCGCCAGCGGCGTGGTGCCCGGACGGAACGGCTGCGCCTTGCGCGGCACGAAGAAGGGCGTGCGCTCCAGCTCCAGCTTCGGGTTGACGCGCTCCACGCCCGGCTGCGGCGGAATCTGGCCGTGGTGCAGCGACAGCACCGCCTTGAGCAGACCGGCGGCGCCCGCGCCCGCGCGCAGGTGGCCGATGTTGGCCTTCACCGAGCCGAGCGCGATGGAGCCCGGGGCGCCGCTGTAGATGCTCGCGAGCGCCTGGACCTCGCTGGCATCCCCCACCTGGGTGCCCGTGGCGTGGCACTCCACGTACTGCACGCTCGTGGGGTCCACCCCCGAGTCCTCGATCGCGCGGCGCATGGCGAGTGCCTGACCCTCGCGCCGGGGCGCCACCAGCGACTTGCCCCGCCCGTCCGAGGAGCCGCCGATTCCCCGCAGCACCGCGTAGATGGTCTCCCCATCCCGCTCCGCGTCCTCCAGCCGCTTGAGGGCGAAGAGCGACACGCCCTCGCCCAGGAGCGTGCCGTCCGAGTCATCCGAGAAGGGCCGGACGTGGCCCTTGTAGGACAGCCCTCCCAGCTTGGAGAAGGCGATGAACTCCAGCGGCGTGAGCAGCTCGCTGACGCCGCCGGCCACCGCGAGATCGAACTCGCCGTCGCGCAACCCGCGCACCGCCAGGTCCAGCGCCGCGAGCGCCGAGGAGTAGCCCGCGTCCACCGAGTAGTGCAGCCCCTTGAGGTCGAACTGCATGTTGATGCGCCCCACGGCCACGCTCGCCGAGGAGCCCACCACGTTGTCGTCGCTGCACTCCTTGAGGCGACCGCGCAGGCGCTGGGCGGTGATCTCCAGCACCTCCTGCTGCCGGGTGAGGGGCAGCGCGCGGAACTCGTCCGTGGTGCGCACTGCGTCGAGCATGTCCTCGAGCCGGATGTGCATGCCGCTGTCGCGCTGCCATCCCAGGCTGGTGGCCCCGAGCAGGATGCCGGTGGTCTCCCGGGGCAGCACCCGCACCTCGGAGAGGGCCTGGGTGCCGGCCTCGAGCACCATCCACTGCATGGGGTGGACGTTCTGGGCGTCCGCCGGCGGCACCTTGTACTTGCGCCAATCGAAGACGAAGTCGTTGATGAAGCCGCCCACGTCCGCGTGGGCCCGGTCCGGCATCGTGCGATCCGGGCTGAAGTAGAGAGAGTGATCCCACGCGCGGGCGGGCACCTTCGCGAGTGAAATCCTTCCGGTGGAGATGCTGGTCCAGAAATCGGAAACGCGGTGCGCGTTCGGCAGGACGCAACCCAATCCCACCACGGCGATGGCATCCATTCAGGCTCTTTCTTTAGACCGGGTCGAACCCAGGGGGGCTTCAGGCGAGAACTTCAACGGGGATTGAATTGTACCACGGCCATGGGAGCCCATGCGGAGTGCTGAGGGTGTGGGCCGCTTCCACTCGCGTGCGCGCGGGTATGACGGATGGCCGCTCGAGGAGCAGCCAGAAGACGTGGCGCTCGGCATGACGAAGTGTCCCGCCATCTTGTCTCGACACGCTGTCCCATGAACGGGCCATTGCCCGGGACAGCGTGACGTGCTCGCTGGCTCCAGCCACCTCGCGTCCGCTGCGTGCTCCTCGATGCCACGAGCGCCGGCGCGCCCGGCGTGCGGGTTGCACAGGTGGATGTCTGGCTCCTCGGGGAGCCAGACGAGGAGCTACAAGGTGCAACAGATGAAGAAGGGATCGCGGCGTCACCAGGCACGCGGCATGACGCTCATCGAGATCATGGTGGTCATCACCATCCTGGGGCTCATCATGGCCGCGGTGGGGGTGTCCGTGCTTTCTCAGCTGGACCAGGCCAGGCAGCGCCGGGCGCGGATGGACTTCCACGCCCTGCGCGACGCTCTCAAGGTGTACTACGCCAAGAAAGGCCGTTTCCCAGACACGGCCATGGGCCTGCGCGGACTCGTGGACCACCACATCCTGGAAGCGCTGCCCAAGGATCCCTGGGGCAACGAGTACGTCTATGTGAATGAAGGGGGCAAGCCGCGCATCACCTCTTATGGAGGAGATGGGGTGGCGGGCGGAGAGGACAAGGACGCGGACCTGTGTTCGTGTGACCCGGACCCGGAAGCGGGGACGGGCTCCTGACGAGCCACGAGGTGGATGTCCGCCTGCTCGCCCTCCGGCCTGGAGAGTCGTCGGGAATCTCCATTCATGAAGGGGTGGATGGCCGGGGCGCGTGCGGACCTACCTTCCGGGGAGGAGGCAGGCCATGGGCTATACGGCGGAGATTCCCAGGCGGAGCTGGTTCGCCTACTTCGAGCTGTTGAGCGAGCGGGCATCGAGCCATCCCCTCCGGCTGGAGGTGGAGGACAGGCAGGGGGCGTCGTGGCGGATGGAGCAGGCGCTGCCGCTGGTGGGCATCGACGTGGAGTCGCGGGAGCAGGGGACCC
Organism: Cystobacter fuscus; assembly: GCF_002305875.1. Lineage (NCBI taxonomy): Bacteria > Pseudomonadati > Myxococcota > Myxococcia > Myxococcales > Archangiaceae > Cystobacter > Cystobacter fuscus. The sequence goes on from NZ_CP022098.1 coordinate 2,197,191, forward strand.
TGGAGGTGACGGTGGGCACGTTGCGGCGGGAGTTCACCCACCACGTCAGTGACCCGGAGCACGTGCACCTGCTCATGGACGACGAGGGCAACCTCCAGTGCATCCGCATCGAGGACCGGGACGGGGTCCGGAGCCTGCTCTACTTCGAGGGCGAGGAACCGGTGCCGGCCTGGTTCCACGCGGGCGCGGACGAGGCGGCGTCCTGGGCGTAGCGTGCCGCTCCCCCGCGCCGCGCCCCTTGGGGAGGCGCTCGCGCGGGGGAGGGAGCGTCACGGCGTGGTCTTGGGCGCCGGGATGGTCTCGATGGTCAGGAAGTTGTTGCCGCTCACCTGCCACAGCTCCACGGGGGAGGGGGCCTCGCCCGTGTCGTTGTTGAAGTCCAGGGCGCCGCTGGCTCCATCCACGTTGACGCTCCGGCCCGCGGCGAGCTCCGCGGCGAGACTCGTGAAGCTGCTGCTGGTGAGCTGGACGGGGTTGTTCGTCGCGGACGAGACCTTCGTCAGGCCCTCGGCCAGCTTCGGGCCCGTCACGGCGCCGCTGGTGCCCTGGGAGTAGGCGGCGCCCAGGGCCAGCAGGTACATGGCGTCATACGCATTGGAGGTATAGGCGTAGGCGCTCGGGTCCTTGTTGAAGCGGTCCTTGAAGCTGCTCTGGAAGGCGCGGAAGGCCTGCCCCGTGCCCTGGGCGGGCGCCGTGCCATAGAAGCCCTGCGCCTGGGCGGACGCCGTGCCATTGGCCAGCACGGCCACGTCCTTCACGCTGTCGGAGAACAGCCACTTGTGCACGCTGCGCTGGAGGTTGGGCCGGGTGGCGGCCTCGGTGAGGATGTTGGTGACGTCGCTGGCGAAACCCACCAGCACGGTGAGATCCGGATCGAACTGGTTGAGCGTGTCCAGCGCGGCCTTGACGTCTCCCTGGCGCGTATACGAGTCCCCTTCGTTTTCCACCTTCGGGGCCACGTCGAGGCGCTCGGAGACGATGTTGAAGAGCCCCTGCCCATAGGGATCGTTCACGTAGAGGATGCCCACCTTCTTGGGGGCGCCGAAGCGGGCGTCGTTGCGCACCAGGTTCGCGATGACGCTGCCCTGGATGGCGTCCGAGGACGAGGTGCGCCACACGAACCCCACCGGCCCGCCGTTCTTGTCCGGCAGGTCGGTCACCTCGGGCGAGGTGGCGCTGTAGCTCATGGTGACCACGTTCGCGGCGATGCTCACCGCCTGGGCCACCTGGAGCGTCTGGCTGCTGCCCGCGGTGATCATCGCCGGCACCTTCTTCTCCTTCACCAGCCACTCGGCCTGCCGCTGGGCACGCGCCACGTCGTTGCCCGTGTCGCAGTAGTACAGGGCGAACTGCTTGCCGCCAGAGCTTCGCTGGTTGATCTGCTCCACCGCCAGCACCGCGGCGTTGAGCGCCTGCTCATCCGACTCGTCGATGGGCGCGCCCACGCCCGTGCCGGAATGCACGGGGAACAGGCCCCCGATGGGGATGGCGTCCGGGCTCTGGGAGCCATACACGGTGCCGCAGCCCAGGGGCAGCGGCAGGCACAGCTTCTCGGGGGTGCAGACCCGGTCGCTGCCACAGTCCGCGCTCGTCTCGCACTCGTCGAGCCCCGCCGCCGAGATGAAGCTGCACCCGCTGGCCAGCACCGACAACACTCCCGTCATCCATAGTGCGCGCATCAGAAGCTCACCTCCACACCCGCGCCCGAGCCCCGGGGCGCGGAGATCAACCGGGCCTGCCCCGCCACGGGCACGGGCTGCCGGGGATAGAGCAGCACGGCCGCCACGGCGCTGACGATGCCCACCCCATAGCCGATGTCCGCCAGCAGCGCGTTGCTCCGGGTGGCCGTGCGCGCGGCGAGCTTGGTGTCCAGGTCCTGGGCATTGTTGAAGTCCGCGCGGGCGTTCGCCGCCTGCACTCCGAAGGCGATGCCCACGCCGACACCCGCCACCGCCAGTCCTCCCAGGGCGAAGGAGGTGATCTGCGTGCGCTTGCGCGCCGCGAGCGCGTCCTGGTGCGCCTCCTCGAGCCGCAGTTGGTTGGTCGCTTCCGCCTGTCGGGCCGCCTCGCGCTCCGCCTCCACGCGCCGCTGGGCCGCCTCGGCCTCCTCCTGCAGGCGCTTGCGCTCGGCTTCCGCCGCCGCCGCGGCCTCCTCCTCCTTCTGCTGCTGCAGCCGCAAGCGATCCACCGCCGAGCGCGCGCGCTTGCGCAGCTGCGCGTCCTCGCCGTCCGTCATGTACTGCTCGTAGTAGCTGATGGCCTCGCGTGCCCGGCCCGCCTGGTCATACGCGCGGGCGATGTTGTAGACGAGCCGCGAGTCCGGGGCCTGCTCGTTGGCCTTCTCGAGCGCCTCGGCGGCCTCCACGTACTTCTTCTGGTCATACAGCCGCTCCGCCTGTTTCACGAGCTCCTTGGCGGAGGGGGCCTTGGCGTGTGCCGCGAAGGGGGTGAGCAGCAGGGCCGCCCACAGAAGCAGGACCAATCTCATGGCGGCCGAGTCTACTCCAAAACATCCGGGCCGCTCCCTCCTGGATGCGGAAGGGCGGCCCCACGCCCCGCCGAGCGGGGCTCACCGGCCATGTGCCAGGTCTGTCAACTCTCGAGACGAGAGATGAGCAGCTTGCGCTGAAGCGTCAACGCCTCGGGGGCCTTGAGTCCCAGGGACTCGAAGAAGGACTCCTGGTTCTTGAGCTCCGCCTTCCACTCGTCCGGCTTGATGGAGGTGACCTCGGCGAGGGACTCCCTGGGCAGATCCAATCCCCGGGTGTTGAGGCCCTGATCGGAGCGCGGCACCCAGCCGAGCAGGGTCTCCTCGGTGGGCACGCGGCCGTGGACGCGGTTCACGATCCACTCGAGCACGCGCATGTTCTCGCCGAAGCCCGGCCAGATGAACTTGCCGTTCTTGTCCTGGCGGAACCAGTTGACCTGGAAGATCTTCGGCGGGTGGGCGATGGCCTTCTGCATGTTGAGCCAGTGCTGGAGGTAGTCGCCCATGTGGTAGCCGCAGAAGGGCAGCATGGCCATGGGGTCGCGGCGCACCACGCCCACCTTGCCGGTGGCGGCGGCGGTGGTCTCGCTGCCCATGGTGGCGCCCAGGAAGACGCCATGGGTCCAGTTGAAGGCCTGGAGCACGAGCGGGACGGTGTTGGAGCGGCGGCCGCCGAAGATGATGGCGGAGATGGGCACGCCCATGGGGTCGTTCGCCTTGGGGCTGAGCACGGGGTTGTTCGTCATGGGCGCGGTGAAGCGGCTGTTGGGGTGCGCCGCCTTCTCCGTGCTGCCCTTCTTCCAGGGCCGGCCCTGCCAGTCGGTGAGCTCCTCGGGCACCTCGCCGTCCATGCCCTCCCACCACACGTCCCCATCGGCCGTCAGGGCCACGTTGGTGAAGAGGGTGTCGCGCGCCACGCTGGCCATGGCGTTGGGGTTGCTCTTCGTGTTGGTGCCAGGGGCCACGCCGAAGTAGCCGGCCTCGGGGTTGATGGCCCACAGGCGCCCATCCGGTCCCACGCGCATCCACGCGATGTCGTCGCCCACGGTCTCGATCTTCCAGCCCGCGTACTCCTTGGGCGGAATCATCATGGCGAAGTTCGTCTTGCCGCACGCGGACGGGAAGGCGGCCGCCACGTACGTCGTCTCTCCCTGGGGGCTGGTGACGCCGAGGATGAGCATGTGCTCGGCGAGCCAGCCCTCGTGCTGGCCCAGGTAGCTGCCGATGCGCAGCGCCATGCACTTCTTGCCCAAGAGCGCGTTGCCGCCATAGCCGCTGCCAAAGCTCCAGATGGTGTTGTCCTGGGGGAAGTGGCAGATGTAGCGGCGATCCGGGTTCAGGTCCCCGGTGCTGTGCAGGCCGCGGTTGAACTCGCCCGAGTCGCCCAGCGTCTCCAGCGCCGGGCGACCCATGCGCGTCATGATGCGCATGTTGAGCGCCACGTAGACGCTGTCGGTCAGCTCCACGCCCACCTTGGCGAAGGGGCTGCCCAGCGGGCCCATCACGTAGGGCACCACGTACATCGTGCGGCCCTTCATGCTCCCGGTGAACAGGTGGGACAGCTTGGTGTACGCCGACTCGGGCTCCATCCAGTTGTTGGTGGGCCCGGCGTCTTCCTTGTTCGTGGTGCAGATGAAGGTGAGGTGCTCCACGCGCGCCACGTCGTTGGGGTTGGAGCGGTGCAGGTAGCACCCGGGGCGCTTCTGCGGATTGAGCGGGATGAGGATGCCCTGCTTCACCGCCAGGTCCGTCAGCTGCTTCTTCTCTTCCTCCGACCCATCACACCAGACGATCTGATCCGGCTGGGTCATCTGCGCCATCTTCGCCACCCAGGCCAGGAGCTCCGGGTTCTTCGTGGGAGCACTGCCCTGGATCCCTGGGGTTTGGAGCGAGGCCATGTGGACATCTCCTTGTAAAAGGTCCGGCTACATTTCTGGCTCCCGTTTGTAAAAGCAATGACGCCCGCTTCCTCTTCTCCCTCGGAGACTGGCTACTTCATTCAATTTTACTAATTGAATCGTGTCTATTCAGAAGACGACGTTCAGTACCGGAAGATTTCCTTCAGCGCCCGGTGGACTCCAGGCTGCACGCCCTCTCATGACCATCGCCATCGTCCTGGGTGCCGTGCTGGTGGCCCTCGTGTTGTTCTCCCTGGAGGCGATTCCCATCGAGGTGACGTCGCTGTCCATCGTGTGTCTGCTGGCGCTCACGGGAGTCCTGACGCCCGAGCAGGCCTTCGCGGGCTTCAGCAACGACACCGTGGTCTTCATCTTCACCCTGCTGGCGATGACGCAGGGGCTGGCGAGCACGGGGGTGGTGCTGCTGGTGGGGCAGCGGCTGTCCTTCTTCGCGCGCTTTGGCCACCAGACGTTCGTGCTGGCGATGATGGGGGCGGTGGCGGTGTTCTCCTCCTTCGTGTCCAACACGGTGACGACGGCGGCCTTCCTGCCGGTGGCCATCGGGGCGGCGCATCGCGCCAGGGTGCCCAAGAGCAAGGTGCTGCTGCCCATGGCCTATGCCTCCATGCTGGGGGGCATGGTGTTGCTCTACGGCACCTCCACCAACCTGGTGGTCTCCGCGGCCCTGCCCCGCCTGGGGCTCGCGCCGCTCGGGGTGACGGAGCTGGCGCCCGTGGGCCTGCCGCTGGCGGTGGTCGGCATCCTGCTCGTGGTGCTGCTGGGGCCGCTGCTCCTGCCGGCGCGCGAGGGCGAGGGCTCCTCGGCGGACTGGAACCTGCGCGACTACCTCACCGAGGCGATGCTGCCCTCGGACTCCCCCTACCTGGGCCAGAGCCTGGCGGACATCACCACGGGGCTCGGGCTGCGCGTCATCGGGCTCAGCCGCGCGGGACAGTCGCTGCCGGCGCTCCCGGCCTACCAGCTCGTGGGCGACGAGCGGCTCATCATCGAGGGCAAGCGCGAGGACATCCTCCGGGTGAAGGACCTGAAGGGCATCGAGCTGCGGCCGGACGTGAGGCTGTCGGACACGGAGCTGCGCCCCCAGGACAGCATCCTGGTGGAGGCGACGGTGTCCCCGGACAGCCCGCTCGTGGGCCACAGCCTCAAGGAGACGCACTTCCTCGAGCGCTATGGCCTGGTGGCGCTGGCGCTGCACCGCCGGCCCGTCATCCAGCGGCTCACCAAGTTGCAGTTGCTGGGCCGGCGCGTGGGCGGGCACTCGTTGTCCACCCTGGAGCTGTCGGCGGGGGACGTGCTGATGCTGTGGGGGGCGCGCGAGCGGGTGAAGGAGCTGACGGACGGCGCCCAGCTGCTCGTGCTGGGGGACGTGGAGTACCAGCCGCCCCGCCATGCCAAGGCCCTCCTGGCCGTGTCGCTGTTCCTCGGGGCGCTGGTGCTGGGCTCGCTCGAGGTGGTGCCGCTGGCGGTGGCGGGCCTCGCCGGGATGTTGGCGATGATCGCCACCGGGTGCGTGGACGCGGGCCGGGCCTTCCGGGTGGACTGGCGGGTGGTGCTGCTCATCGGCTGCATGATGGCGCTGGGCGTGGCCATGGAGACGAGCGGGGCGGGGCGCTTCCTCGGCGAGCACGCGGCGCGGCTCGGGGCCTATGGGGGCCCGCGCCTGGTGATGCTCGTGATGATGGTGCTCACCATCGTGCTGTCGGCCCCCATGAGCAACCAGGCCGCGGCCCTGGTGGTGCTGCCGGTGGCCGTGAGCGCCGCGGCGAAGCTGGGGGTGGATCCCCGGCCCTTCGCCATGGGGGTGACGCTCGCGGCGAGCTGCTCCTTCATCACCCCGCTCGAGCCGAGCTGCGTGCTCGTGTACGGCCCCGGCCACTACCGCTTCACGGACTTCTTCCGGCTCGGCACGCCGCTGACGGCCGTGCTGCTCGCCCTGCTCGTGGTGCTGGTGCCCATGCGCTGGCCCTTCCAGGGCAAGGGCACCCCGGCGGCCGCCGTGCGCGCGACGGGCCCACGCGGGGTGGAGCCCGAGGCGCCGGGAGCCGCCCCCGCGGAGGGGAGTCCCGGGCTCAACCGCAGGTGAGCCAGCGGCAGGTGCCCGACAGGCACTCCCGGCCTTCCGCGCACAGGGCGCCCTTGGCCTTCTTGTTCTGGCACACGCCGGTGTTGAGGCCCCAGCCGCAGTACTGCTGCGCGCCGCAGTCGTTGTCGCCGTCGCAGATGCAGGTGCCGGTGATGGCGCCGCACTCCATGGAGGTGCACTTGGCGCTCACGCACTCCTCGTTGAAGCGGCACGTCTCGCCGAGCACCTTGGAGGCGGGCGAGTAGGCCTTGCCGCACACCTGGGGGTACTGCGCCTCGCGGGTGGCCTTGTCCACGTAGGGCGCCACGCCGCTGGTGTCGATGTCCGCCGCGGCGTCCGCCATGCCCGCGCGGGTGGACTGGGCGCGCTCCCACATGCGCAGGAAGCTCTCCGTGGAGCCCTCGAGGCCCGTGGTGTTGGCGCCCAGTTGCTTGAGGTCGCGCAGCAGGTCCGGCAAGAGGCCCACGTGGGCCAGGCCGTACTGGTCGAAGTCGGTGCCCAGGCGCGCGGGCCCGGACAGGCGCTGCTGGGCGGCCTGCGCATCCGCCTCGGCCTTGAAGCCGGCCGAGCACGCGCCATAGGAGCCGAAGCGCGGCCGGGTCTGCTGGATGAAGCCGTTGAAGTCCGCGCCGAACGCCATGGGCACCTTCAGCCCCTGCCGGCCGAACTCGTATGCCTGGGCGAAGGAGCGGCTGGAGCCCTGGCAGTTGTTGGCGATGGAGGTGCGCGTGTACGTGCGCGTCTCGTCATGCGCGGTGCGCAGGCCGAACATGCCGCCGCTCTGGCGCAGGGCGCGCACGATGTTGGCGGGCGTCGTCTTCTCCGTGGCGGCCAGCTCCGGGTTCATCACCTCGCGGAAGTGCCCGTGGGAGACGTAGATGGGGTAGTACGTGTTGGCCTGGGTGAGGGCGAGCGTGTCCTGCACGCTGCGCTCGGACATGTGGGCGATGTCGATGAGCATCCCCTTGGCCATCATCTCGCGCACCAGCGCCTTGCCGTCCTCCGTCAGGCCCTTGGTGTTGCGGCAGTTGGCATCCACGTCGAAGCCCAGCGTGAAGCCGTTGGCGGTGGCACCACAGTCGGTGTCGATGTGGCAGTTCTCCAGGAACTGCGCCACCTGGAAGATGGCGTTGTGCAGCGCCGGGCCGCCAAAGCGGTTGTCCAGTTGGTGCACGGGCTGCAGCGAGCGCACGCCCAGGCCGTAGAAGCGGTTGAGCTCCGAGCGCCAGTCCTTGTCGCCGAACAGCTTGCTCACCTCGATGGAGAGCACCAGGGCCAGCTTGCCCGAGGCGATGATCTGCCGGGCGTGCGCGGGCGACAGGGCGATCTCCGCCCAGTCCGTGCGCGCGTCGAAGTCCTTGGCCATTTGAATCTGCACCTCGACGTCCGCCATCTCGTCGCAGGGGCGGTTGAGGTTGGCGTAGGGCAGGGCGCTGCACAGGAAGCCATTGCTCACCAGCGACACCGTCACCAGCGACAGGCCGCCCGTGTGCGCCTGCTTCAGCCATCCTTCCCACGCCTGCTGGTGGGCGATGGTGTCCCAGCGCGGCCACTGCGTGTTCACGTTCTTGCGCCCGAGGTGCAGGCCGGTGTCCCCTTCCGTGCCCTCGATCTTCCCGATGAACTCGGACGCCGCCGCTCCGCCCACGCCGAACAGCGACGACAAGAGGGGCACGCCGCTCAGGTCCACGCTGCCCGAGTTGGGGCACAGGTTGAGCATGTTGCTCAAATCCATGCGCACCCGGGCATGGTCGCTCTCGGGCGCTCCGCCATCACAGCTCGTGAGCGTGCCGGTGTAGCTGCCGTGGAACCAGCCGCCGCCGAAGGCCTCCTCGGCGAACATGTGGTGGTGCAGCTCGGCGAAGCCGGGCGCCGCCAGGGGCTGCTGGGCCGGGGCGGCCACGGGCTCGGACGCCTCTTCCGGTGATTCCATCACCGGGTTGCAGGCCTGCAATAACAGCAGTGACGACAACAGGGTCAGCGGGTGTCTGGACATGATGGGCTTCTCCAATCTCGATGGGAGAGCCGCATCTCATGCCCTTTTTTTCAGCAAATCAAGGAAGGGCGGTTATTTCCGCCAGTACTGGAAGGCTGGGGGAGGGGGGCGGAACGCGGGAGGCGTTCCGCCCGACCTCCTTAGAGCAGCTTGTCCAGGGTGATGGGCAGCTCGCGGATGCGCTTGCCGGTGGCGTGGAAGACGGCGTTGGCCACGGCGGCGGCGACGCCCGTGGTGGCGATCTCACCAATGCCCTTGATGCCCAGGGGATTGACGAACTTGTCCTCCTCCTCGATGAACTGCACGTCGATGTTGGGCACGTCGGCGTGCACGGGGACGTGGTAGTCGGCCAGGTCCGCCGTCATCACCCGCCCGTTGCGGGGGTCGCGCAGGGTCTCCTCGGTGAGCGCCATGCCCAGGCCGAAGATGACGCCGCCGCTGATCTGGCTGCGCGCCGTCTTGGCGTTGAGGATGCGGCCGGCGGCCATGGTGGAGACGATGCGGCTGACGCGGGCGGTGCCCAGCGCCTCGTCCACGCGCACCTCGATGAAGTGGGCACCGAAGGCGTGGCTGCTGTACTTCTTCTCCTCCTCCTTGGGAGCCGCCTCGCCCTTGCCCTCCACGTGGGGCAACTGCTGGCGCGTGAGGAGCTGCGCGTACGTCTCGCCCTTGGACTTGTCCTTGCGCGAGAAGAGCCGACCGTCCTCGGTGAGGACGTCCTTCTCCGCCAGGCCGTGCAGGGGCGAGGCCTTGTCCGCCACGGCGAGCTTCACCAGCTGCTCACGCACCGAGGCGGCCGCGCCCTGGACGGCGGGCGAGGCGGTGGCGGTGCTCATGGAGCCGCCCGCGAGGGGGCCGAGCGGCAGGATGCTGTCGCCCATCTCCATGCGGACCTTCTGGTGGGACATGCCGAGCGCGTCGGCGGCCACCTGGGTGAGCACGGTGTAGGCGCCGGTGCCCAGGTCCGAGCCGCCGCACTGCACCACCGCGGTGCCGTCCGGGAGCACGCGCGCCAGGGCGGCGGCCTGGCCGCGCATGGCGGGGAAGGTGGCGGTGGCCATGCCCCAGCCGATGAGCTTGTCGCCCTCGCGCAGGGAGCGCGGCGCGAGCGGCCGCTTCTTCCAGCCGAAGCGCTCGGCACCCACGCGGTAGCACTCCAGCAGGGACTTGCTGGACCAGGGGCGGCCGTGCTCCGGGTCCTTGTCCGCGTGGTTGATGCGGCGCAGCTCCAGCGGATCCATCTTGAGCTGGTGCGCCAACTCGTCCAGGGCGCTCTCCAGCGCGAAGGTACCGGGGGCCTCGCCCGGGGCGCGCATGAAGGTGGGTGTGGACGTGCTCAGCCGCACCACCTGCTGGGAGGTGGTCACGTTGGGGCACGCGTAGAGCATGCCGCTCACGGCGGTGAACGTCTCGGCGAAGGAGTCCTGCTCGGACAGCTCCGAGAAGCCCGTGTGCCGCAGGGCGGTGAGCTGGCCCTTGGGGCTGGCCGCCAGCTCCACCTTCTGCACCGTCGTGGGCCGGTAGCCCACCAGGGAGCCCACCTGCTGACGCGTGAGCACGACCTTCACCGGACGGCCCACTTCCTTCGCCGCGAGGATGCTCAGCACGACGTGGGACCAGGGCAGTGCCTTGCACCCGAAGCCTCCGCCCACGAAGGGCGAGCGCACGCGGATGTTCTCCTGCGGCATGGCCAGCAGCATGGAGAGGAACTGCCGCATGAAGTGCACGCCCTGGTTGGCGTCGTACAGGGTGAGGTGCTGGGCGTCGTCCCACACCGCGACGGTGGCGTGGGGCTCCATCGGGTGGTGCGTCTCGGCGGGGGTGACGTAGGTGGCTTCCACGTGCACCGGGCCGGCCTTGAGCCCGGCCTCCACGTCGCCGCGCGTGTGCCCGGGCGGGGGGCCGCCGAAGATGCCCGGGGCGGGCTGCGCGTTGGCCCGCGCCTTCTCCAGGTCGAGGATGGCGGGCTTCTCCACGTAGGTGGTCTGCACGAGCGAGGCGGCGTACGTGGCGCGCTCGAACGTGTCGGCCACGACCAGCGCGATGGGCTGGCCGTTGTAGAGCACCTCGCTGTCCTGCATGACGGCGAGCTTGGGCAGCATGGGGATGGCGCTGTACTGCGCCAGCCCCCCGGGCTTGGGCATGTTGCGGGGGGTGAGCACCTTGAGCACGCCCGGGGCCTTCTCCGCCTCGGCCGTCTGCATGCGCAGCACGCTGCCGCGCGGCACCGTGCTCTGCACGATGGCGGCGTAGACCATGCCTTCCGGGTGGTTCTCTGCGGCGTAGGTGGCCTTGCCGGTGACCTTGAGCCTGCCGTCCACCCGGTCCACGGGGTTGCCAATCAGCTTGCCGTTCATGAGCGACCTCCCAACACTGTCAGGGCACGCACGACGAGCCGCCGCGCCAGTTCGACCTTGAAACCGTTGTGCTCGCGCGGCTGGGCGCCCTCGAGCGCCGCCGCGGCCGCCGCCTGGAACACCTCGGGCGAGGGGGCCTGACCGACGAGCTTCGCCTCGGCGGCGGGCACGCGCCAGGGCTTGGTGCCCACGCCTCCGAGCGCGAGCCGGGCCTGCTCGATGCGGCCGTTCTTCACCTCCAGCGCCGCGGCCACCGAGGCCAGGGCGAAGGCGTACGAAGCGCGGTCACGCACCTTGATGTAGAGCGACTGCTTCGCGGCGGGCAGCGCGGGCACGTCCACCGAGAGAATCAGCTCCCCGTGCTCGAGCACCGTCTCGCGCTGGGGCGTGGTGCCGGGCAGGAGGTGGAAGTCGGTGAAGGGGATGGAGCGCTCGCCCTTGTCGCCCTTCACGCGCACGGTGGCGCCCAGGGCCGCGAGCGCCACGGCCATGTCCGAGGGGTGGGTGGCGATGCACGCCTCGCTGACACCCAGCACCGCATGGCCGCGGTTGATGCCCTCGAGCGCCGAGCAGCCCGTGCCGGGCTCGCGCTTGTTGCAGCGGGTGGAGGTGTCGCGGAAGTACGAACAGCGGGTGCGCTGCATGACGTTGCCGCCCACCGTGGCCATGTTGCGCAACTGCGCCGAGGCGCCCGCGAGCAGGGCCTGGGACAGCAGCGGGTAGCGCTCCTTGACGAGCGGATGGAAGGCCACGTCGCTGTTGCGCGCGAGCGCGCCCAGCCGCAGGCCTCCATCGGGCAGCTCCTCCACCTGGGCGAGCGGCAGCTTGCGCACGTCCACGAGGACGGCGGGCTTCTCCACGCCCAACTTCATCAAGTCCAGCAGGGTCGTTCCGCCCGCGAGGAAGGTGGCCTCGGGGGTGCGACGCACCCGCTCCGCGCCGGAGCTCAGCTCCTGCGCCTGCTCATATTGAAAGGGATTCATGCGCGAGACCTGGAGGCTACTGTTTGGCGTTCTGCCGCACCTGCTGGATGGCGGCGATGATGTTGGGGTAGGCGCTGCACCGGCAGATGTTTCCGCTCATCGCCTCGCGCACGTCGTCGTCCGCGGGCCCGCAGGGCTCGGACATGAGGCCCACGGCGCTCATGATCTGTCCCGGCGTGCAGTAGCCGCACTGCAGCGCGTCACAGGTGAGGAAGGCCTCCTGCATCGGGTGCAGCTTGTCGCCCTCGGCCAGGCCCTCCACGGTGCGCACCTCGGCGCCCTGGTTCATGACGGCGAGCGACAGACAGCTCAGCTCGCGCCGGCCGTTCACCAGCACCGTGCACGCGCCGCACTGGCCGTGGTCACAGCCCTTCTTGGTGCCGGTCATGTCCAGGCGCTCACGCAGCGCGTCCAGCAGGCTGGTGCGCGTGTCCACCTTCACCGTCCGGGGCTGGCCGTTGAGGGTGAACGACACGTCCACGTCACCGGTGGCCGGGGGCGAGGAAGGAGTACCGGGAGGGGTGGGGGTGTCGGGGGTGGACGGGGTATGGCTGCAACCGTCCAACAACAGGGCTCCGCCGACGGTCACGGTAGCGGTGGCGATGAACTCCCGGCGGGTGGCGCCCTCCGTGCTCTCGGAGGTGGGGGTCTCCGGACGTGTGGAAGCGTCCGGAGAGGTGTTCTTCGGGTCCGTCATTGCTGCTCCATTTCGGAAGACAACGGCCCGCACGCTAACGCGAAGAACGCGCGCGCGCCCCTACTTCTCTTGGACCGCGGAGCGCGTCATGACATGGCGTGAAGTGGCCGTGGATGCGCGGTCCGTCAAGCCGGAAAGGATCTCGTGGAGCACCGTCAGCAGCACCACGCATCCGAGGATCTGCCACCCGATGACCCAGAGGCCGAAGCGCGCCCCGAGCAGGCCCGCGAGACTCGGCAGGACGGCGATCCCCAGCGTCGCGGCGCTTACCTGGAAGCCCACCGCGTGAGCAGCCGCGTCCTGGCCCACCCTTCGGGGGGTCTCGGACATGAGGGCTGGAAAAATGGAGGAGATCGAGAATCCCAGCAGGCCCAACCCGAGCGCGGGAGGCAGTGAGGGAAGGGCGAAGAGGAGCGCGCCCACGACGGCCAGCGCGGTGCTCAGCCGCAGCAGCCGCACGGGGCCGATGCGCTCGATGACGAAGCCGAGCGAGATGCGTCCGGCGAGCAGGCATCCCCAGAAGATGCTGACCCAGGTGCCCGCCTCCGCCGTGCCCAGGCCGCGCTCCTCGGTGAGGATCGTGTAGCTCCACTGGCCCGCGCTGACCTCGATGCCCGTGTAGACGAAGAAGATGAGGATTTGCAACCACACCGCGGGGCGGCGCAGGGCCTCGAGGGCTCCCACCGTGGGCGTCACGTCACCCGCCCCGCCCGACTCGTTGGAGGTGGAGGCGGAGCCCCCGGGGGCTCCGTCCCATTGCCGGCGCATCAGCACGAAGGACAGCGCGAGGGTGCCCAGCAGCGCGGCGATGACGGCATAGCCCGCGCGCCACCCCGCGTCGCGCGCGAGCAGCGCCGTGGTGAGCACGGGACCCAGGGCCGCGCCGGTGCTGTAGGCCGCGTGCAGCCAGTTCATGTGGCGCGCGCCGAAGTGCTGGGCGGCGTAGGTGTTGAGCCCGGCGTCGATGGCGCCCGAGCCGAAGCCGATGACACCAGAGGCCATCAGGAACAGGGGGAAGTAGGGAAGGGTGGCGTAGCCGGTGATGCCGAGCGTGACGAGCACGGTGCTGGCCACCAGCAGCAGGCCGACCCCGAGCGCGCGCATGAGCCGGCCCACGAGCAGGCCCGAGACGAAGTAGGAGGCCGCCCCCGTGGCGAGGATGATGCCCATGCCCGCCTGGGGCAGCTCGAAGGTGTGGCGGATGGAGGGCCAGGAGACGCCGAGCACGGCGTCGGGCAGCCCGAGGCTCACGAAGGCCAGGTACGCGAGCGCGAGGAGGAGCGGGCGGGGAGGAGCGGGCGGATAGGACGTGGTCGGGGCACTCATGGGCGGCGCGATGTATACGCGCCCTGGAATCGCCGTCCCAGACCCGTTCACCGGTGGGGCGCGGGACCCGGGGGAATAATGATGAACAGGGTGACACTCTGGCGTCGCGTCGGGTCAGGGAATCCTCTCACCATCGATGTTCGACGGAGCGGACCGGAGCGCGCCAGCGAAGGCGGTGACCCGGTAGTAGTACTTGCCCGGGGCCACCCGCGAGTCCACGAACGTCCTGGTGTTGGCGCCCACCCGGGCGATCTGCTGGAAGGTGATGGGCGAGGTCTGGAGGCCGCGCTCGACGATGAAGCCCTCCTCCGTCCGGGAGTTGTCCGTCCAGCGCACCGTCACGTCCGAGCCCGCGCGTTGGGTGTAGCAGTTGGTCGGAGCCTCCAGGGCGGTGGCGGTCACCTGGATGGGCAGGGAGGCGGTGGCGGTGGCGCCGTTGTTGTCCTTCACGGTGAGCGTGGCGGTGTAGGTGCCCCGTTGCGTATAGGTATGACTCACCGTGATGCCGGTGGCATGCTGTCCGTCCCCGAAGTCCCAGGCATACGTGACGAGGGTGCCATCGGAGTCCGTGGAACCCATGGCGCTGAAGACCATCGTGAGGGGTGGGTTGCCCGAGGTGGGCGTCGCCGTGAGTTTCGCCACCGGAGGCTGGTTGCTGGGGCGTGAGCCCCAGGGGATGACGAACAGGGTGACGCTCTGGCTGGGAACGCGGGTGTGCACGGCGCCCGCCTCCACGGACACATCCCCCAGGCGGGTGATGGTATTGGCGGCCGTGAGTTGCCAGACCTGCGCCATCCTTCCCGGGCGGAAGCCGGACACGTTCAAGGTGAGGGGGGTGGAGCCCGTCAACACCTTGTTGACGACCATGACGGTGAGGGCGCCATCGCTCGTGCGCTGGGCGGCGAACGCGGACAGGTGGTCCGGCTCGGGCACGGAGCTGGCCACGCTCACGTCCCCGAAGGTGGACTTGCGCCCGTCGTAGTTGCGGTAGAGCTTCATCGCCTTGTAGGTGGGCGTGGTCGCGGCCGGCGTCTCCCAGCGGGTGGCGTAGTCCAGCCCCTCGCGGCCGAAGATGCCGAGGATGTCTGCCTGGGTGGTGGCGCCATTGATGTGCGCCTCCGCGCCCCAGTTGTACTCGGTGAGGCCCACCTGGGTGCCCGGGTACCAGGTGCGCACCCAGTCCTTCAGGCGGGGCACCAGCATGACCGTGTCGTTGATCCACGTCTCGTCGACGTAGTCCGGATCCCACAACGAGCGCGTGGAGCGGTTGCGCCGCAGCTGCATCGCCTGGGAGGTGTTGCCGCTGAACTCACCGCCCTGGGGGTAGTAGTGGACGGTGAAGACGTCCAGCAGCCGCCGGCCCGTGGTGCGCTCGTGGGTGCGTAGCTGGTTGAGCAGCCAGGGCAGGTAGTCCCAGCCTCCGTTGGCCTCCCGGTCCGGGTAGCGGGTGTAGTCCGTCTGGGGCGCGTATTGATGGTCATAGCCGCTGTAGAAGTAGCCGCTCCAGCCCCACTCCTCGGGGCCGAGGATGAGCGCGTCCGGCTCCGCGTCCTTCACCGCGGCGGCGTGCGCGAGGAACTTGTCGCGCAGCTCCCGCATGGTGGCACCCGTGGGCCGCACGTCCCGGTGCGTCTGGTGCCAGAGGCTCGGCTCGTTATCCATGATGTAGTGGCGCACGCCCCCGCGCGCGGCCGTGCCCCAGGTCCGGCGCAGGTGCTCCACCCAGCCCTTCTGGAAGCGCGCGTCCACCGGCACGTTGGCGTCCCGGGGATCGTTGGCCACGTCCTTCCCCGAGACGTGCACCCCATCGCCGGCGTCCGGGTAGTACGGATCCCTGTCCTGCTGCGCGCCATACCTGGCGATGGAATAGCTGCACGTCCTGGAGCGATCCGGTCCCAGGTTCGCCACCCAGCCGAGGATGGGAATGGTGACGAGGGGCTCGGCGTCCGCCTCCCGGGTGTTCTGGATGAAGGCATCCACCTGGCCACCCGGTTGCTCGCTCGGATAGGGCAGGCTCTCGAAGAAGTAGTCGTTGGCGCGGTTGGCGGCGTTCAATCGCCAGTTGTAACGGCTGGTGGCGTTGCCTCCCCAGCGGTTGAGGGGGGCGTTGAGATCATCCAACTGCGCCCGGGAGGCATAGGCGACGCCATAGATGAAGGGGTTGATGGGATGCCGCCCGGCGCTCACGTCGATGTCCACCGTCGTGGCTGGATTCTGGGCCAGCGCCGACGAGGCCATTCCGACGAGCAGGCCCACGAGCCAGATGCTTCCACTTCCCCTCGCCCTTCCCGCTCCGGTCCCGTTGCGTTGCCGACGCCCTTGCATGCGTTCGCCCCTCCCCGCCGCTCGCGGACCCACCCCTGCGCCTGACTGCGGGGGCGAACCTGAACACGCGCGGATTGCACAGCAACCTGGATCCGAACGGAACTCCACGGACCCGGAAACTCATCTCGTCGCGAGGGGAGGCTGGGATGCCTGGGATTGAGCGGACCGCGCCCGCCCTGGTGGATGCAAGGCATTGATCTCGCCCCGCGAGGAGGGGCGGGCTCACCCCGGAGGGGTGTTTGTCCGCTCAGTGGATGGCGGCGCGCACCCCGATGCGCTGGAGCACTTCGGCCTCGAGGACGAGCAGCTCCTCCAGGCGGGCGCGCACCGGCGCCTCGTCACCACCCGCCGCCGTGACGGCCAGGCGGTAGAAGAGCGACTGGTGGCCATCCTCGGACTGGGCGAGCTCCGCGTAGAAGCGGCGCAGCGACTCCTCCTCGAGTCCCTCGGCGAGCAGCGACAGGCGCTCGCAGGAGCGGGCCTCGATGACGGCGGCCACGAGCAGCCGGTCCACCTTGCGGCCCTCGTGCGAGGTGCGCACGGCCTTCTGCAGGCCCTGGGCGTAGGGGTCTCCCGCGTCCCGGTTCAAGGTCAGGCCGCGAGCGGCCATCAGCTCCAGCACCCGGGCCAGGTGCGCGCTCTCCTCGCGCGCCAGCCGCGCCATCTGCGCGGGCAGGCCCGGCAGATCCGGGTACACCTGGATCATCGAGAGCGCGTTGGCCGCGGCCTTCTTCTCGCAGTGGGCATGGTCCACCAGCACCTCGTCGAAGCGCTCGAGCGCGAGAGGCAGCCAGCGCGGATCACTGGGCGCCCGGAGGATGACGGGGCCCTCACCCGAGAGGGGACGACGGTCAGGCGTGGGACGGGACATGGGCGCGGACTCTACCGTTCGCCGGAGGCGGGGTTCCACCGTCACGATCGTGTCGCGCCGCTGGGAGTCCTGACGCGGGAACGTTGCTTGTCCCCTGGCCTCCGGGGCTTTAGGGACACTCCCGCCATGTCTTCCCACCAGATGCCCCTGATGTTCGTCCGCCACGCCGAGGCCGAGGGTGACCACCGCCTGGGTGACGAGAGCCGTCCCCTGACGCTCGAGGGCAGGGCCACCTTCCGTGCGCACGCGCGCAAGCTCGCACGCCTCACGCCCATGGTGGGCATCGCCACGAGCCCCCTGGTGCGCGCCATCCAGACCGCGGAGATCCTCGCCGAGGCCTTCGGGCTCGCGCACGTGGAGGTCCTCCCCGAGCTGCGGCCCCGTCCCCAGGCGCCCAAGCGCATCCTCCACATGGCACGCGAGCTGGGCCCGGGCTGGATGCTCGTGGGGCACAATCCCTCGCTCGCCGTCGCGGGTGCGCGCGCCCTGGAGCAGGAGGAGCTGCCCGGCAAGCTGCGCAAGGGGGCCGTGCTGGCGCTCCACCCCCAGGGCAAGCACTTCTCGCTGGCGTGGATGGCGACCCCGGGCCGCTCCCTCTTCCGGCCCGATGCTCCCCCACGAGGTCGCGCCTCGGGAGGGCATGATTGACCGCGTGCTCGACGCACCTCAGATGGTGAGGTGCCACAGCTCGCGCAGATCGGAGGGGAGCTGGCCGATGACGTCGTCGATCTCCCCCTCGGAGACCTGATCCCTCAAGGCGGTGAAGACGGCGCGGATCCTCCGCTCCGCCACGAGGGGCTCCACCTCCAGGTCCTGCGACACCATCTGGATGAAGCCGTCCCTGCCGAACTTGCTGGCGGGCTTGCCCGCGTGCCGCTCGCAGCGGACCAGCAGATCCTGAAGCTTGCCGGGGAGCTGGGCTTCCAGGTGGGCCGGCTCCCCGCCGAAGAGCCGCTGTTCCAGGACGCAGAGCACCGAGATCGCGGCACGCTCCGCGTCTTCCTCGTTCATCGAGCCGATGGCCATGAGGTTGCGCAGGAAGGCCTTGTAGCTCTGGTTGCGCCTGGTTTCCCGGCGCTGCTCGCGCCGGGCTTGTAGGTCGACCCCCGAGGCGCGTCGCGTGGCATCTGACTCCTCCGTGCGCTGCGACTCTGGGTTGCTGTCCATCCCGTTCTGATTGACGTCCGCCATATGCGCCTCCCTCACAGGTTGAAAGGGTTCTCCCCATCGACCTTGACCATGCGTCGGTCTGGAGTACAGCGGGGGCGGCGCGACGGGATGCGCACCCTGGTTCCTGTGCGGGCCGACCTCCAGGCGCGCTCTGGGTCATCTCCCCGCGTTCTGTTGAGGTGGGGCGAGCAGGTGGATGAGCCCTGTTCGCCCTGGTGTGCGCCCGAGGCGGACAGGCGTCACACCTCGACGAACCGTGTGCCGGTGATGCCCTCCGCCTCCATGGCCTGTTTGAGGACCTCGGAGACGATGAGGGCGACCGGCCAGCCCCAGGGCCGGAAGATGTGGGCCCCTCCTGCTTTTCCGGGGTCGATGCGCAGGCCCGAAACAACCCGGTACTCGCCCACCTTTCCTGGCTGTTCGTCCTCGGGCGTCCAGTACGCCACCCGTCTGCACCGGGCATCGTCGATACACCGGATGAGGCGAAGCGCATTGAGGATGAAGTAGGGCTCAGCATGGCCCTCGACGCGCACGGGAAGGAACTGCACCTCTTGGACATTCAACCGCTCGAAGAGCTGGACGACACGTGCATGGACGACGGGAATGGAAAACGCGGCCCAGCAATAGTCCAGAGCGTGTCCGGGAACATCGAGTGGAAACCGGGGAACGCAGCCCAGCTCGAGCGCCTTCCCCTCCTTGAATTGCCAGGGGTCTATTTCCTGCCCTTGCTCATCCACGGGGCTTCCCAGATGCCACCGTGCTTCGGAGCGCCTGTCGTCCATCAGTTCGAAATACCGGGCCATGTGCGTCATTCCACTGGAAGGCAAGTCCCACTGCCTGCCTTTAGGGGACGTGGACCTTCCAGCCGCCCCGCGCTAATCCACCAGCACCACGCGCTGGGTGCGGCCGGCGAGGTAGCCCACCCGGCGGGCGATGCGTGCCAGGGACTCGTCCTTCTCCTCCACGCGCAAGGTCAAGCGCGGCAGCGACGAGAGGAGGAAGCGTGAGATCTGCCCCAGGCACAGCGTGGCGTGGCCCTTCTTGCGCTGCGACGGCAGCGTGTAGAGGTTCTCCAGCTCCGCGCCGTATTGCGAGCGGCTGCCGATGTCCACCTTGAACACCAGCTCGCCGTTCTCCTCCAGCACGTAGGTGCGCCGCGCCCGCACGCGCTGCGCCACCCGCGCCTCGAAGTGGGGATCCTCCGCGAGCGCGTCCCGATCGTGCAGCTCCTGGATGGCCCCCGCCGCCAGCGGCAACAGGCGCGGCAGATCCTCCTCGCGCGCCAGCCGCAGCAGCGGGTTGGTGAAGGGGCCCAGGTCATCCGCCGAGACGGAGAAGAGCCGGTATGTGCGTGACAGCTTCGGCCGGCCCACGCACAGGCTGCGCACCAGCGCGTCCACCGCGGGCTTCTCTCCCACCGCGCCCCGGAGCCGCACGCGATCCGCCAGCGCGTCCGCGATCATCCCCGTGGCCGTGCCGTCGCTCGCCGAGGGCACCAGCAGCCCTCCCGCGCCACCCACGAACACGGCCGCGGTGAGCGTCTGCCCATCGAAGCGCCCCCAATAGGAGAAGCCGCCCTGGCCCTCGGCCGAGGTGAGGCCGAACTCCTCCAGCAGCCCCAGCAGGTAGAGGTTGTGGGCCGGATCCCGGGCGAGCAGCGCCCGCAGCGCTTCGGCGTCCCGGGCAGCTAGCTGTTGAACGGTCACGGACATGTGGCGTGCGAGGAAGTACACCATACCGCCCCGCCAGGGTTTTCAAGAGCATCCCGCTTCACGGGATCCCGCGCGGAGTGTAGCAGGTGGAAATTTTCAGCCCAACCCCAGGGCCTCCTTCAAGAGCGTTTCGTGCGCCACCACCGGAGTCCGGGGCAGCAACTCGGGGCGGAAGCGGTGGATGAGCTCCTCGCGCGTCATGGGCGAGCCATCTCCCAGCCCGCTCCAGGCCGCGAGCAGCCCCAGCACCCGCTCGACGGCGATGCCGCGCTCGCGCAGCTCGGCCACCGCGAAGGCGCCCTCGCGCTTGGCCAGTCGTTTGCCGTCCTCGCCCAGCACCAGGGGCACGTGCCAGAAGCGGGGAGGTGTCACGCCCAGGGCCTCGTAGAGCTGGAGCTGCCGGGGCGTGGAGGACAGCAGATCATCGCCGCGCAGCACGTCGGTGATGCCGCTCGCCGCGTCGTCCACCACCACGGCGAGCTGGTAGCTCGCCACGCCATCATTGCGGCGCACCACGAAGTCCCCCACCGCCGCGGCCACGTCCTGGCAGTAGCGGCCGTGCAGCCCGTCCTCGAAGCACCACTCCTCGGGAATGGCCTGGAAGCGCCAGGCCGGAGGGCGCGTGGCGGCCCGGGCCGCGCGGGCCTCGGGTGTCAGGGTCGCGCACGTGCCCGGGTAGCGGGGGCCCTCCTCTCCCAGGCCATGGGGGGCGCTCGCCGCACGGGCGATCTCCGCGCGCGTGCAGAAGCACGGGTAGACCCGGCCCGCCCGCTCCAGCGTCTCCAGGGCCGCCTGGTACACCTCCCCGCGCTCGCTCTGCACCAGGGGCGGCTCGTCCCAGTCCAGGCCTAGCCACGTGAGGTCTCGATACAGGTCGTCCAGGAATGCGGGCCGGCAGCGCGCCCGGTCCAGGTCCTCGATGCGCAAGAGGAAGCGGCCTCCCGCCGCGCGGGCCTGGAGCCAGCCGAGCAGCGCGCTGCGGGCATTGCCAAGGTGGATGCGCCCGGTGGGGCTGGGCGCGAAGCGTCCGCGAAGGCTCATGACGTGGCGGCCAGACTAGCTTGGCCTCCCCGGGAGGCGTGCGCAGTTTTCACCCGCCGTGCCCCTCGGATGGGGGAGCATGCGTCTTCTCGGCGGGCGAGCATGCGTGCCCGTGCCACCCGGTGTGCCCTGGATGGAACCCGATGCGCTTTCTTCACTGCTCCGATGTCCACATGACGGCCGACTACCCGTCGCTGCCCATGCGCCCCCTGGGCTGGAGGAGGTGGCTCGCCATGTTCGAGCAGACCCTGGGCGGGCGCCGCAAGGCCTACGCGCGGGCGCCCGGGACGCTCGCCACCATCGCGGACGACGCGCGGCGCTGGGGCGTGGATCACTTCATCCTCTCCGGTGACGTCACCCAGTACGCGCTGGAGCCCGAGTTCGTGCTCGCGCGCCAGGCCCTGGGCGAGCTGGCCGAGGACCCGGGCCGGTGCACCATCGTCCCCGGCAACCATGATGTCTTCACGCCGGGCAGCCTCCGCTCGGGCCGCTTCGCGCGGCACTTCGGCCAGCTCCTGCACAGCGATCTGCCCGAGCACCAACGCGAGGGGGCCTTCCCCTTCGTGCGGCTGGTGGGCCGGGACGCCGCGGTGGTGGGGCTCTTGTCCGCGCGGGTTCCGGTGGTCCCCGGGGTCGCCTCCGGTCTCATCGGCGCGCAGCAGTTGGAGGGGCTCGCGGCGGTGGTGGCGGATCCGCGGCTGGAGGGCCGGGCGCTGTTGGTGGTGGTGCACCACGCCCCCTTCACGCCCAGGGGCGGCGCGGATCGTCCCCTGCATCGGCTGCGGGACGCGAAGGCGCTCATCCGTCTGTTACGGGGCCCACGCTTCGCGGTGCTGCACGGCCACATCCATCACCGCTACCACCTGCCGGCCACGGCCGAGCGGCCACATGTCTTCTGCGCGGGCTCGTCCACCCAGGCCGGACGCGAGGGCTACTGGATCATCGAGGTGAACGAAGGCCAGGTGGTGGGCGGGCACCAGCACGTCCCCGGAGGGCCGCACACGCCCGCCGCCGCCGAGGCTCATGCCTGAAGACGAGGTGAGGCGTAGCGCCGCACGAAGTGGATCCACCGGCGCTCATCCACCTCCACCTGCCACTCGGTGTTGGGCGTGAGCGGCAGGCGCTGCTCGAGGAAGGACTCCAGGTGGTCCGCGGCCTTCACCGGCGTGAGGCCCGGCGCGCGGAAGGCGATGCGCAGGAAGACCTCCAGCGAGGGTGTCACCTCGACGACGGCGTAGATGCGCAGCGGCCCGACGCGCCGTTGGTTGTGCACGTCCTGCGCGGGCACCACCGTCACTCCATTCGTCAGGGCCGCCGTCCAGTTGGATGGATCCAGGGCGAACTCCAACAGCTCGACGCTCGCCTCTTCCAGACTCGCATGCTCATGGATGGAAAGCATTCCCCCACCTCCTGTCGTGGCCGTTCGCGATCGAGGATGTGCCCAGCTCCCAGGGGGTGCAAGGGGGCGGGGAGCGCTTCTGGCGGCGAGTTCTCCCGTGCGTCCTCCACACGTCAACCACTCGTCAGTAACGCGGTGCGCGGTGTGGCGGCGCTCGGGGGAATGACTCACAGTGTGTTCTGTCCCTCAACGTCCGAGCGCCACCGACGCGAGGAAGCGCCACGAGAGCCGGGTGGCCTCGCCGCTGATCACGTCGATGAGCTCGTCGCGGGTGCGCTCGTCGCGGCACGCCGTGCGGAAGACGCGATCCAACAGCCGTGGCCGCTCGAAGGCCCACATGAGCCGGCGGTTGAGCCGGAACGCGGTGCGGAAGCGCGTGCGCCAGCGCCGCGCGTAGCCGCCGAGCCCCCGGGCCGACAGGTCTCCCGCGTTCACGGCCTCGGCCACCGCCTCGGCGGCGAAGGCGCCGGACTCCAGGGCGAACTCGATGCCCTCGCCGGTGAGCGGGTTGACGAAGCCGGCCGCGTCCCCCAGCAGCAGCGCCTGATCGAAGGTGGTGTGCCGGGCCGAGGAGCCGAAGGGCAGGTGGTGTCCCTTCGGCCGCCCCAGGCGCCGGCCCCCGGCGAGCTCCGCCGCCACGCGAGGGCTCGCGCAGAAGCGCTCGAGCAGCTCGGGCAGCCGCGCGCCGGACGCGGCGAGATGGTCCGCGCGCATGCCCAGGCCCACGTTGGCCCGGCCTCCGGACAGCGGGAAGATCCACCCATAGGCGGGCAGCAGCGCCTCGTCCCAGAAGAAGCCCAGGCCCCGGGGGTGTGACAGGCGCACGTTCTCGTAATAGGCGCGGATGGCGAAGGCGCACTCGTGCGCGGGGAAGTCCGGGGCCCCGAGCGCGCCGCGGATCACCGAGGGCGAGCCGTCACACCCGAGCACCACGTCGGCGAGCAGCGATTCGCCCTCGAGGCTGCGCAGCCGCAGCACGTCGCCCTCGCGCTCCAGACCCACCACGCGCACGCCCTCGCGCAGGGTGGCGCCGGCCTGGACGGCCCTGTGCGCGAGCCGCTCATCGAGCACCTCCCGGGGGATGATGCTGGCCTTGCCGCCGAAGAGGTGGGCCGGAATGGCGGCGTCCCACACCACGCCGCCCGGGGACACGGCGTGCACCGAGTCCACGGGCGTCCCGTCGGTGCTCGCCAGCGCGCCGAGCCCCAGGCGCTCCAGCATCCACAGCGTCCGCGGCGTGCAGCCATCCCCACACGTCTTGTCGCGGGGAAAATGGCCGCGCTCCAACAGCGTCACCCGGGCGCCCTGCTGCGCGAGGAAGGTGGCGGCCGATGAGCCCGCGGGTCCTGCTCCGACGATGACGACATGGGGGGCGGAGGTACGGCGGGGCATGGCGCGCCCTCTTACTACTACGCCGGCTCCGTTCGCGAGGGACGGATCCCGTCTCACCCTCGCGCGGCGGACACTGCGGCCGGGGAGGCGCGCGGCGCGTAGACGGTGGGCATCACCGCGCGTACGCGCGTGCCCAGGCCCAGCAGGCTCTCGGAGTGGCCGAGGAAGAGCATCCCCTGGGGGTACAGATGGTTGAGCAGCCGCTCCACGGCCCGGGCCCTCGAGGTCGGGTCGAAGTAGATGAGGACGTTGCGGCAGAAGAGCAGGTCGAAGCGCCCCACCACCGCGTTGTCGTCATTCAGGTTCACCCGCTGGAAGCGCACCAGCGCGCGCAGGTTGGCGTCCGCCTTCATCCACGCCTCCTGGCTGCCCACGCCGCGCAGCATGTAGGCGCGCAGGTAGGGCTTGGGAATCTGCACCGCCTTCTCCACCGGCCAGCGCGCCTGCCGGGCCTGCTCGAGGATGCGCGTGGAGAGATCCGTGGCGAGGATGTCGATCTCCCAGCCCTCCTCGGCCGGCAGGTGGTGGCGCAGCACCATGGCGAGGGAGAAGGGCTCCTCGCCCGTCGAGCATCCCGCGCTCCACACCCGCACCCGCCGCCCCTCGCCGCTGCCGGTGTCCCCCTGAGCGCGCCAGCGCGGCAGCACGTCGCGCGCCAGGAAGTCGAAGTGCCGGGGCTCGCGGAAGAAGTGGGTCTCGTGCGTGCACAGCGCGTCCAACAGCCGCACGCGCTCGGCGCTGTCCTCCTCCGCCCGCCGCAGGTAGGTCGCGAAGGAGGGGTTGCCCAGCTCGCGCAACCGGCGCGACAGCCGCCCCACCACCAGCGCCTTCTTCGCGGGCGACAGCCAGATGCCCGCCTCGCGGTAGATGAACTGCTGGATGCCGGTGAACTCCCGCTCGGACAGCGGCGGGGGCTCGGGGGCCACTCCCGCCCCGGACTCCACCCCGAGCATCGGTCTCATGCGACCTTCCCGGTGGTGCGCTCGGTGTCCTCCCCGGGCGGGGCCCGCAGCGCCGTGGCCGACAGCACTTCCTGGCCGCTGAGCACCTTGTCGATGTCCAACAGCAGGATGAACTTGCGCGCCGTGCCGACGCGGCCCATGCCCAGCAGGTAGTCCACGTGCACCGGCGTGCCGAAGGCGGGCGGGGGCGCCACGTCCTCGGGCCCCAGCTCGATGACCTGGCCGATGGCGTCGGCGAGCAGGCCCAGGACGATGTCCTCGTTGCCCTGCCGCACCTCCACCACCACGATGCAACTGCGGCGCGTGAGCTGGATGGACGGCAGGCCCAGCTTCACCGTCAGGTCCACCACCGGCACCACGCTGCCGCGCAGGTTGAACACGCCGCGCACCCACACCGGCGCTCCCGGGACGCGGGTGACGGTGTCGTACTCGATGATCTCCTTCACCCGCAGGATGCCGAGCGCGTACTCCTCTCCGGCGAGGATGAAGCTGAGGTACTGCGTGGCGGCGGAAGTCTCCTCGCTCATGTCACTCATCATCACACCTGGAAGCGCTTGAAGTCCCGATCCTCGTCGGGATGGGAAGCATGGGCGGGGGCTCGGGGGGCTGGCTTGGACGCTCCGGCGCCGAGCCCGCTCGAGGCGGCCTTCAACCCGGCGGAGGGAGAGTGCACCTGCGGGCGGAGGGCGGCCGGGGGACGCGTGCCGCGCTCGGAGCCCTCGGCGAGGTGGAAGAAGGACACGAGCTGTTGCAGCGCCTCCGCCTGGGCGGACAGCTCCTCGGCGGTGGAGGCGAGCTCCTCGGAGGCCGAGGCGTTGCGCTGCGTCACCTGGTCCACGTGCAGCATGGCCTTGTTCATCTGGGTGACACCGGTGGCCTGTTCGGCCGAGGCGGCCACCACCTCCTGCACCAGGTCCGACGTCTTGCGGATGGAGGGCACCAGCTCCGAGAGCAACTGCCCCGAGCGCGACGCCACCTTCACGCTGCTGGATGCGAGCCCGCCGATCTCCCGTGCCGCCGTCTGGCTGCGCTCGGCCAGCTTGCGCACCTCGGTGGCCACCACCGCGAAGCCCTTGCCGTGGGCTCCCGCGCGCGCCGCCTCGATGGCCGCGTTGAGCGCCAGCAGGTTGGTCTGGTAGGCGATCTCCTCGATGATGGTGATCTTCTCCGCGATGGAGCCCATCGCCTCCACGGTCTCCTTCACCGCCTTGCCGCTCTCCTCCGCGTCCCGGGCGCCCTGGAGGGCCATCTGCTCCATCTGCCGGCTGTGGTCCCGGTTCTGGGTGATGGTGGACGTCATCTGCTCCAGGCTCGCGGTCGTCTCCTCCACGCTGGTGGCCTGCTCGTTGGTGCCATGCGACAGGCTCTGCGAGGAGGAGGACACCTGGGCCGACGCGGAGGCGAGCGTGCTGGCGCCCTCGCGCACCTCGCTGATGACCTGGGAGAGCTTGAGCACCATGCGCTGCATGGCCGCGAGCAGCCGGCCCGTCTCGTCCTGGGTCTCCGCGGTGACCCGCACGCCCAGGTCGCCATCGGCGATGCGATCCGCCACCCGCAGGGCCTCGGTGAGCGGTTGGGCGATGATCCGCGCGATGAGGATGCTGAGCAGTACGCCGACGAGCAGGCTGAACCCCACGACGCAGAGGACCCACCACCGGGCGACGGCGTAGATGACGTCCGAGTCATCCGAAGCCTTGCGCGAGGACTTCTGGATGGCCGTCACCAGCTCCCCCAGCTTGTCGTTGGCGTCCTCGTAGAGCTGTTGCGCGCGGCTCTGTTCGATGCCCTGGAGCTGCTCCAGGGTCGGGCTGGTGCGAGACTGTGCGATGACGCGCTCGTGTTCCTCGAGGAAGTTCGCCCAGAGCCGGGTGAACTCCTGGTACATGCGCCGCTCGTCCTCGGTGGAGATGAGCGCCTCGTAGCCCTTGAGGTTGTTCTCGATGGACTCCAGCTCGCGCTGCATGCCCCGCTCGTGTTCGGCCTTCTTCGCGGCATCGATCGTCAGCACGTGCTTCATCTCGAGGATGACGAAGTCCGAGGTGTCGGTGTTCACGGCCGATACGAAGTTGAGGCTGGGCATCCAGACGTCGGTCACCAGGTCCGTCGCGTCATTCATCTTGCCCAACTGGTGGATGGCGAAGACACCCAGCACGACGTTGAGCGCGCTCAGGCCGAGGAAGGAAAGGAGCAGCTTGGTGGAGATCTTCAGGTTGTAGAACCAGGTCATGGGGGGAGGGTGCTTCGGGTAGTGAAGACTCAGGCGACGGCGGCGGGAGGAGCCGCCTGGAGCACCTGGTGAAGGAGGGCGGGGACGTCGAGGATGAGGGCGACCCTGCCGTCCCCGAGCAGGGTGGAGCCCGAGAGTCCGGGCAGTCCCTGGCAGAACCTGCCCAGGGGTTTGATGACCGTCTGGCCCTGGCCGAGCAGGGTGTCCACGGCGAGGCCCGCGAGGCCGCGCTCGTGGCCGATGACGACGAGGTTCTCCCGGGCGGGCGTGCTGCCTCCCAGGCCGAAGTGCTCGCGCAGGCGCAGGTAGGGCAGCGCCGAGCCGCGCAGGCTGAAGACGCCGGTGCGGCCCGGGCGGCTCTCCGCGGAGGGCAACTCCACGCACTCCAGCACGTTCTGCAGGGGAATGACGTACGTCTCGGCCCCCACCGCGACGTTGAAGCCCTCGATGATGGAGAGGGTGAGCGGCAGGCGGAGGCTGAAGGTGGTGCCCTGGCCCGGGGTGCTGTCCACGGACACGGTGCCCCGGAGGGCCTCCACGTTGCGCTTCACCACGTCCATGCCCACGCCGCGGCCGGACAGCTCGGTGATGCGCTCGGCGGTGGAGAAGCCGGGGGCGAGGATGAGCCGCAGCAGCGCGCCGTCGTCCGGCGTTTCCTCCGCCCCCAGCATGCCCAGGGCCCGGGCACGCGCGGCGATGCGCTCGCGGTCCAGGCCCGCGCCGTCGTCCACCACCTGGATGAGGAGCGTGCCCGCGTCGTGGACGGCCCTCAGGCTCAGGGTGCCGGTGGGCTCCTTGCCGCGCGCCTGGCGCACCTCGGGGGTCTCCATCCCGTGGTCCATGGCGTTGCGCACCAGGTGGGTGAGCGGATCCCGGATGAGCTCGGCGATCGTCGTGTCCACCTCCACGTCCTCGCCGCTCAGCTCGCAGCGCACCTGCTTGCCCATGGCGAGGCCCAGGTCACGCACCGTGCGGACGAAGGGCTGGAAGGTGCGCCCGATGGGCACCATCCGCACCTTCATCACCAGCTCCTGCAGGTCCAGGTAGAGCCGGTCCCCGTCGCGGTGGGCCTCCAGCAGTTGTTGGGGCGTGTAGCGGTGTGCCTGCCCGAGCATCTCCGCGAGCCGCCCGCGCGCGATGGCGATCTCCCCGGTGAGATCCAACATCCGGTCCAGTCGTCCCAGCCCCACGCGCAGGGTGTGCTCCCGGTGCGCGGAGGGCTCGGCCGGAGACGCGGGCCGCTCTGGTGCCGCCGCGCGCGTCTGGGCGGGCTGGGAGGCCTTGAGCGTGCTCTCCAAGAGCCGCCGCACCTCCTGGGCCGGCAGCCGCTGGGCGGACTCGCTCGCGGGCTCGAGGCCCACCTGTTCGCGCAGCACGTCCACGGCCTGCAACATCAGCGAGCCCAGCCCGGCGTGCAGGACGACGGCCCGGGCCTCCAACAGCGTGAGCAGATCCTCCAGCAGGTGGGCCAGCTCCACCGCCGCGGTGAGGCCCACCGAGCCCGCTCCGCCCTTGAAGGTGTGCAGCGTGCACAGCAGGGAGGCGAGCGGTTGGGGGCCGGACGTGCGTTCGAGCGCTAACAGGCCCTGTTCCAGCGTGGCGAGTTGCTCTTCGGCCTCGGCGAGGAAGAGGGCGTGGATCTTCTCCAGCTCGGGAGTCATGGAGGCCAAAGGCAACAGCAATCCGCGCGCCAGGATGACTCTGTTCACAATCGTTCGAATTTACTCGTTCCCGGTGGCGGACCCAGGCTCGACTTCCAAGATTTTGAGTCTGGATTCTAGACTCTGGCCGAGAGGCCCAGGCTCTTGAGCTTCTGATACAGGGAGCTACGGGGGATGCCGAGCCGCTGGGCGGCGCGGCCGACATGGCCTCCCTCGGCGGCGAGGACCCGGGAGATGTGGCGGCGCTCGACTTCCCGCAGGGTGAGCGAGAGTTCCGACTCGGGCACGGGCGTGGTGGGCGCGCCGGGGAGCATCGCCGCGAGGGCGGTGTTGAAGTCCATGTCCTCCGTTCGCAGCATGGAGTGGGGAGCGAGGAGGGCGGCGCGCTCGAGCACGTTGCGCAGCTCGCGCAGGTTGCCGGGCCAGGTGTAGCCGCGCAGGGAGGCCTCGGCCTCACCCGTCAGCCCGAGCCCGGGACGCCCCAATTCCAGCGAGAGCCGCTCGAGCATGTCCCGGGCGATGATGGGGATGTCCTCGGGGCGCTCGCGCAGCGCGGGAAGGCGCAGGGGCAGGGTGCTGATGCGGAAGTAGAGATCGCCCCGGAAGCGCCCGGCCCGCACGCGCTCGACGAGGTTCTGGTGGGTGGCGGCGATGAGCCGGATGTCCACCGTGCGCTCCTCCACCTCGCCCAGGCGCCGGAAGCGCCGCTCCTCGAGCACCTTGAGCAGCTTGGGTTGGACGAGCGGATCCATGTCGCCCACCTCGTCGAGGAACAGGGAGCCCTTGTGGGCGACCTCGAGCAGGCCCAGCTTGCGCTGGATGGCGCTGGTGAAGGCGCCGCGCTCGTGGCCGAAGAGCTCCGTCTCCAGGAGCTGCGGCGCCAGGCCCGCGCAGTTGAGCTGCACCAGGGGCGCGCTGGCCCGGGGCCCGTGCAGGTGGATCCACGAGGCGAGCATGCCCTTGCCCGTCCCGGTTTCTCCCAGCAGCAGCAGGGCGCGGTCGCTGTCGAGCACCCGGCGGACGGTGGCTTCCAACTGGCGGATGAGTGGGCTGACGCCCAGGAATGGATCCGGCCCGTCGGCCGTGTCCGGGAGAAGAGGGGCACGGGTGCGTTGCGCCTCCAGCGCGTGCTCCAACAGGCGCAGCAGGGCGGGCGGTTCCACCGGCTTGGGCACGAACTGCTCCGCCCCGAGCTTGATGGCCTGGACGGCGCCGTCGATGGAAGGGGTGGTGGCGAGCACCAGCAGGGGGACGGAGGGATGGCTGGCGCGCCACTCGGGGAGCAACTCGGACAGGTGCCCCCCCGGCAGGTGCTCCTCGAGCAACACCACGTCCGGCCGGGCGCGGCGCAGCAGCTCACGTGCCTCGTGGGCGTTGCGCGCCTCCAGTGCCTCCCACCCCCGCGGCTCGATGAACCGGCGGAGGGTCGAGCGGAGTTCCAGGTCCGCGTCGGCGATCAGACACCTACCCGTCATGGTGGTTCATCACTCACCTTCCCTGGGGGAACGCTAGGATGACACCCCGACGTTCGACCATCGCGAAGGCCCTTCAGGTCGCCGCTGTCCGTGATGTAGCCATCCGGGGTGATCCGGGCATCCCGAGGCACTCCCGGCCCTCGCGTGGGGCCCGTCTCATGAGGCGTGGGGCTGGCGCGCGGGGCGTGGGCGCTCCACGGCGGCCTTGAGCTGGCCACAGCCCGCGTCGATGTCGATGCCGCGGCGCTGGCGCACGGTGCTCGGCAGGCCGTAGCCCGCGAGGATGTCCTGGAAGGCGCGCACGGAGTCCGGACCGCTGGGCTGCTCGGCGTAGCCCACCGTGGGGTTGAGGGGGATGAGGTTGACGTGCGCGTCCATGCCCTCGAGCAGCGTGCCCAGCGCATGGGCCTGCTCGGGCGTGTCGTTGCGCCCGGAGATGAGGGCCCACTCATAGAAGATGCGGCGCTTGCGCTTGTGCGTGTAGTAGCGGCAGGCGTCCATCAGCTCGGCGAGCGACCACTTGCGCGCCGCGGGCACCAGCGCGCCCCGCTCCGCGTCCGTGGCGCCATGCAGGCTCACGGCGAGCTGCACCGGCCGGTCCTCGTCCGCGAGCCGGCGGATGCCGGGCACCACGCCCACGGTGCTCAGGGTGATGAAGCGCGGTCCGAGCGCCAGCCCCAGCGCGTCCACCAGGATGTCCACCGCGGCGAGAGTGCCCTCGTAGTTGTGCAGGGGCTCGCCCATGCCCATGAGCACCACGTTGCGCAGGGTCTCGTTCGTCTCGCGCAGCAGCCGCGTGACGTGCAGCACCTGGCCGATGATCTCCCCGGGCGACAGGTGGCGCACGAAGCCCATCTGCCCGGTGGCGCAGAACACGCACCCCATGGCGCAGCCCGCCTGCGTACTCAGGCACACCGTGGCCCGGCCCTTGAAGCGCATGAGCACCGTCTCCACCGTCTGCCCATCGCGCAGCCGCAGGAGCAGCTTCCGGGTGTAGCCGTCCGAGCTGAACACCTCGTGGTGGGTGGTGGGCCGCTCCAGGAGCGTGCGCTCGCGCAGCGTCGCCACCAGCTCCGGCTTCAGCCCGGTGAGGGCGTCGAAGGACTCCACCTGTTGCCGGTAGAGCGCCGTCCAGAGCAGGTCCCGGTAGTGGGCGCTGTAGCCCCAGTGGCCCAGCAGCTCGCCCAGGGCGGCGCGGGGCAGGTCGTACAGATTGACCAGGGGGAGGGCGGCGGGGGAGGCATCCATCGTCGGACGGATAACACACCCCGGCCCCGGACGAAGGGGGTGCGGAAACAGACGAGCGAGCGGGCGCCGTTCCTTCGGTCCGGGCCCTGTGTCCGCCGGGGATGGAACCGGGCACCGGAGCGCCTTTTGTTGGGGAGCGGAAGCCTGCCCTGGCGCGGATGCCCCGGGGGGATGTGGGACCTGCCGTGGGGACTTAAATTTCCACGGTGATAATCGAGCGGCGGTGGGACGTCCTGGTGGTGGGGGGCGGTGCGAGTGGGACGTTGCTGGTGACCCAGCTCCTACGAAACGCACCCGGCCCGTTGAGGGTGGCGCTGGTGGAACGGGAGGCCCGGACGGGACCGGGGCTGGCCTATTCCACCCCTCATTCGAGTCATCTGCTCAATGTCCCGGTGGGGCGGATGAGCGCCTTTCCGGATGACCCCGAGCACTTCCTGCGCTGGATGCGCCGGGTCGAACCCGGCACGGCCCCGGGCGACTTCGTTGCCCGCCAGCGCTATGGCCAATACCTCGAGGCCCTCCTCCGGGAGAGCCGGCGCGCCGCGGCGCCGGGTGTCGTGCTGGAGCTGATCCGGGGCGAGGTCTCGGCGCTCTCCGAGGAGGATGGCGTCGTCCGGGTGGCGCTCGCCCAGGGCCCGTCGCTCGAGGCGCGCGCGGTGGTACTGGCCCTGGGCAATGCCCCGCCCGCCGACCTGCCCGTGGACGGGGGCGGCCTCTTCGAGAGCGCCCACTACGTGCGCTCGCCCTGGGCCCCGAGGGCCCTGGAGCACATCGAGCCCCACCATTCGGTGTTGCTCGTGGGCACGGGCCTGACGATGGTGGACACGGTGCTCTCGCTGGCCGAGCGCAACCACGAGGGCCGCATCCACGCCCTGTCCCGGCATGGCCTGCTGCCCCAGGTCCACCGTCCCAATGTCCAGCCGCGCCCGCCGCCGCGCTTCTCCGAGCCGCGCAGCGTGCGCGCGCTCTTCCACGCCCTGCGCCGCGAAATCGAGGGTCTGCCCGAGGGGAGCGACTGGCGGTGCGTGGTGGATGGGCTGCGGCCGGTGACGTCCTCGCTCTGGCGAGGCCTGCCCGTGCCGGCCCAGCGCCGCTTCCTGCGTCACCTGAGGACCCTGTGGGACGTGCACCGTCACCGCATGGCCTCCTCGGTGGCGGACACCCTCGCGCAACTGCGGCGCGCCGGCGTGCTGCACGTCCACGCGGGGCGCTTGCGCGGCTTCCAGATGTTGGACGGGGGCTGGGTGGAGGCCCGCGCGCGGCCTCGCGGGGTGGTGTTCGAGGCCACCTTCCGCGTCCAGCACGTCATCAACTGCACCGGCCCCGACTGCTCCTTCCGGGGCCAGCCCCTGCTGCGCTCGCTGCTGGAGTCCGGACTCGCCCGGCGCGATGCCCTGGGGCTCGGGCTCTCCACGGACGAGGGGGGCGCGCTGCTCGACGGCCAGGGCCGGGCCTCCGCGCTGCTCTTCACCCTCGGGCCCCTGCGCCGGGGCGAGCTGTGGGAGAGCATGGCGGTGCCGGAGATTCGCGACCAGGCCGCCGCGCTGGCCCGGCGGCTGTGGCGCGAGCTCGCCGCGCGCCCGGATGCGTTCGCTTCCCGTGATGTCCATCCCTTGTCGTGAGGAGACCGCTTCTTCCCCATGGGCCTGCAAATCGACTGCGAGAAGTTCGAGACCCAGGAATACGAGTCCTTTGGCGAGCGGCTCACCGAGAGCCTCGAGGTGCTGCGCGCCCTGCTGGCACGGCCCGGCTTCGGCGAGGGCCCGCCGTCGCTCGGCGCCGAGCTGGAGATGTTCCTCGTGGACGTCCACGGCCGGCCGCTTCCGGTGAACCGGCAGGTGCTGGGCCAGACGGCGGACCCACGGGTGACGGTGGAGCTCAACCGCTTCAACATCGAGTGCAACCTGCGGCCGGGGCCCCTGGCGGGACGTCCCTTCTCGGCGATGCGCGCGGAGTTCGAGAGCGCGCTGGCGGAGGTGGCGCGCGCGGCGGCCACGCAGGGCGCGCGCGTGGCGGTGATGGGCATCCTCCCCACGCTGCGCGAGGCGGACCTGCGGCCGGGCTCGCTCACGGCGATGCCGCGCTACCGCGCCATGTCCAGCTCCATCCGCCGCAGCCGGGGCGAGGCGCCCTTCCGCGTGGTCATCCAGGGGGAGGATCCGCTCTCCCTGGAGTGGGACGACGTGACGCTCGAGGGGGCCAACACCTCGTTGCAGTACCACTTGAGGGTGCTCCCGGCGGACTTCGCTCGCCTGTACAACGCGTGCCAGCTCGCCACGGCGCCGGTGCTGGCGGTGAGCGGCAACTCGCCCTTCCTCCTGGGCCGGCGGCTGTGGGACGAGACGCGCGTGGCGCTCTTCCGCCAGGCGGTGGATGACCGGGGCGAGGGCGCTCACGAGGAGGCCCCCCGGCCCGGGCGCGTCAGCTTCGGCCACGGCTGGGTGCGCGAGGGCGCGTGGGAGCTGTTCGCCGAGTCGGTGGCGCTGCATCCGCCGCTGCTCCCGGTGTTGGCGCCAGCGTCTCCCCGGGAGCACCTGACCGGGGATGGCCTGCCTCGGCTCGAGGAGTTGCGCCTGCACCAGGGCACGGTGTGGAACTGGAACCGCGCCATCTACGATCCCGCCGACGGGGGCCACCTGCGCATCGAGATGCGCGCGCTGCCCGCGGGCCCCACGGTGGAGGACATGCTGGCCAACGGGGCGCTGCTGCTGGGCCTCACGCTGGGGCTGGGCGGCGAGGTGGAGCGGCTCCTGCCCTCCATGCCCTTCGCCTACGCCCAGGACAACTTCCTGCGCGCCGCGCGCCACGGCCTGGACGCGGTGCTCCTGTGGCCCGAGCGTCCCGGCCGCGCCCCCCGGGCCCATCCCGCACCGGAGCTGGTGCGACGGCTGCTGCCCGTGGCGCGCGAGGGACTGGTGGGCGCGGGCGTGGACCCCGACGAGGTGGACGCCCTCCTGGGCATCATCCAGGCCCGGGTGAGCGCCGGGTGTACGGGCGCACGTTGGCAACGGAAGATGTTGGCCTGCCTGGAAGCACACATGCCCCGACCCGACGCCTTGGGGGCCCTGTTGGAGCGTTATTTGACCCACGCGGCGTCCGGCAGGCCGGTCCACGAGTGGCCGGGAGCGTGAAAAGCGGGGGGAGGCGCTTCCGCGCTTGCGACGAGGGCCTGACCTTTGCGACGCTCCAACCCTCTTGCATGCCCCTCGTTTCGTTGGTCTGCCCTGGTGAGTGAGCCTGTTGCCGCGAAGGTCCTCGTCGTCGAGGACAATCGAACCATGCTGGCCCTGATGCAGTACTACCTGAGCAAGGACTTCACGGTCTTCCTCGCCAGGTCCGCTGAAGAAGCACTCGAAGTGCTTCAGCGGGAGCAACTGCACGCGGTCGTATCGGATCAAAACCTTGGGGACGGCTTGATGGGAGTGGATCTCCTCAAGCGGGTCTCCGAGCTCCAACCCCATGCCGCGCGCATCCTGGTGACGGCATCCCAGAAGCTGGAGGACGCCCAGAAGGCCATCAACGAAGCGCGGGTGAATCACTTCCTCACCAAGCCCTTCACCGAGCAGGAACTGAAGAACACCGTGGGCCAGGCGGTGCACAACGCCGCGCTGGTGGCCATCCGCGACAAGATGGTGCAGGAGCTCAAGGAGCAGCTCGGGCTGCGTCCGGCCAAGCCGGCGGCGGGGCGTTCGCCCCCCTCGAGCACCCGCATCAAGACGGTGGAGCCGCGCGCGCCGGATGCCAAGGGCGGCGGCAACCAGCCGCTCATCCCGGAGAGCGAGCGGCTCGCCTTCCGCGATGGCCTCACGGGGCTCTACAACCACCGCTACTTCCAGGAGGCGCTGAGCGCGGGCCTGTTGAGCGCGCGGCGCCGCGAGCAGAAGTTGATGCTGGTGCTCGTCGACATCGACGGCTTCCGGCGCTTCAACCTCTCGCGCGGCTACGCCGAGGGCGACAAGCTGCTGCGCCGCGTGGCCCAGTTGGTGACGGAGCTGATGGAGGATCCCGTCACCCACGCGCGCAGCGACAACTCCTCGGAGATCGCCGCCCGCTACGACTGGGACGTGTTCGGCGTGGTGCTGTGCAACGCGGACGTGGAGCGGGCACGCACCTATGCGGAGAAGCTGCGCAAGGCGGTGGAGGAGTTCGACTTCCCGGAGGGCACGGGGAGCGGGCAGGGCGAGGTGACGGTGAGTGCCGCCATCTCCGTCTTCCCGGATCCGGCCCGCTCCGAGCAGGATCTCATCTCCTTCGCGGAGAAGGCCCTGCGCGCCTCCAAGCTGGTGGGCCCCAACCGGGTGGTCATCGCCAACCAGGGCTGAGGGCCGCTCCGCCCGGTCGTCGACACGGCCGGGGGGAGCGCGGTGGTCGCCCGGGGAGGGCGGGCCCGGTCGGCTCCGCTCAGGCGTCGGTGTTGTTCACGACGATGACCTGGGTGTCCGCGATGTGGTCGTGAAGGCAGCGGCGCTGCTCGGTGAAGATGCAGAGCGTGTCGATGAGGTTGAAGAGGTTCCAGGTGAACATGCCGATGATCACTGGCACCACGTTGCGCAGGAAGATGAGCCGGGCGAGGTCCACGGGGGTGCCGTCGGTGCGCACCACCTTGATGCCCATCGTGCGCTTGCCCAGGCTCTGTCCCACGCTGGCGAGCAGATAGAACTGGTAGCCCACGACGCCCAGGGAGCCCAGCGCGCCCAACCCGAGCGAGATCATGCCGGTGCCGGAGCCGTTCGACAGCAGGATGCCGAGGAGCATGCACACGAAGATCGGCGCGATCAGGGCAATCTGGTCCACGACGACCGCGGCGAAGCGGGCACGGCGTCCGGCGAGGGGAGGCTGGATGCGCGGCAGGCACTCCGTGCAGTAGTCCTGTCGGTCATACGCGACCCGGAAGCACTGCTCACAGGCGTAGTTGCCGCACCGGTTGCACAAGGTGGCGGCGCGCTGATCGGCATGTTGGGCACAGAAGGCGCCGGAGCGTTGGGGTGCGGAGATCTCGGGCTCGGACATGGGCCCCATCATGTTCGCAGCGCGGCGGTCCTCCACTCAAGGGCTCACGCCCCGGGCTCCTCCTCGCCGCCGCGCCGCAAGCCGAGCCGCCGGCGCAGCTCGCGGGCGGACTGGCGGCTCACCTCCACCGTATGACCGCGGGCCGTGCGCGCCAGGTAGCCCCCCGTCTCCAGGGGCTCCAGGCGCGTGACCTGGGCGAGGTTGAGCAGGGCGCGGCGGTGCACCCGGTAGAAGCCCTCGGTGGGCAGCCGGTCCACCAGCTCCTGCAGGCTGAAGTCGGTGAGGTATTCGCCCTGGGCGGTGAAGACGGTGACGAGCTCGTCCTCGAGCGTGGCGTGGGAGATGGTCTCCGGCGCCACCAGGACGATGCCCTGGCGGGTGGGGATGGGCAGCCGGTCCAGACGGACGGGCTCCTGGGGGGGCGGTGAGAAGCGGGCGCGCGCCCGGTCCAGGGCCTTCTGCAGCCGCGAGGCCTCCACGGGCTTGAGCACGTAGTCCACGGCGCCGTGCTCGAAGGCCTCCACGGCGTGGTCGGGGTGGGCGGTGATGAGGATGACCTGGGGGCCGCCCTCGGGAAGCAGGGCGAGCGCGTCCAGGCCACTGAGTCCGGGCATGTGGATGTCGAGCAGCACCACGTCCACGCCCCCGGCGCGCACCGTGTCGAGCACGGCCTGCGCGTCGGAGACCTCGCCGCACACGGTGGTGCCGGGCAGGGCCGCCAGCAGGCGCGCGAGGCGCTTGCGCGCGACCAGCTCGTCATCCGCGATGAGGATACGCAGGGGAGGGCTCACGGACGCGCAGTGTAGGCCACGCTCAGGGCTCGCGGGGAAGCTGGCGTACCTGGAAGCCCGCGCGCTCGAGCAGGGCGAGCAGCCCCTCCGGCCCCACCAGGTGCCCGGCGCCCACCACCACGAAGTGCGTCTCCGGCGCGTCGAGCATCCCGGCCAGCTTGTCGGCCATCCTCCGGTTGCGGACGTAGAAGAGGGCCTCGTAGAAGGGCTGGTAGGCGGGATCCTTCGCCTGCGTGAAGAGCAGGTCCGCGAGGGCGTCGGGATTGCCCCCCTGCCAGGCGGTGGTCATCCGCGCCATGTTGACCGACGTCAGGGGCGACTGCTCGAGCAGCTCGCGCAGCATGAGTTCCTGCACCGGGTCCGGGAGGCTCGCGAGCGTGCTCATCTGCCCTTCCATCGTCTCCAGCTCCACGATGCGCTTGGTGTCACGGGCCTTGGTCAGCAGCAGCCGATCGATTCCCCCCGCTTCCGAGTAGCCCGCCCGTTGCAGCTCCAGCACGGAGAGGGTGAGGTAGAGCAACCAGGGCCGCATGCGCTGGACGGCCGCGGGAGGGAGCCCCACCTGCTCGAGGCGCTCGGGCAGGCGCTTGCGGGTCTCCTCGCTCAGGTGCGCATCGAGTCCATCCGGAGGGGCATAGAGGCCCAGGCGCAGCACCAGCTTCTGGGTCTCCTGCGCGTTGGCGGCGGCCTTGTCGGGGTCCAACTCCACCACCAGCGCCTGGGAGCGCGCGAGCGCGGCCTCCAGGGAGGGCGGGAAGGTGAACTGGCCCGGAAGGCCCAGGTGGATGGAGCCGGTGAGGTAGAGGGGTTTGTCCGGAGCGCCCGGCCGCGTCACCTCCCAGAGGAAGGCGGGGGGCTGGGCCACGGCGGCGGTGGCGGGGGCTTGCGCGGAGGGGGTGGCGCAAGCGGTGGCGAGCAGGGCGACGAGGAACAGCGGGAGTCGGAGGAGACGCATGAGTGGGCGCGAGACTGCCATGCCCCGCCGGGAGGGGTGGAGTGTGCTCCCGTCGGGCGGGGGACGCTTCACGTCGTTATCGGGCTTGCCTCCACGGAAATTCGTGTTTTGCTAGGTGCACGGACATTCTCCAACCAGGGAGGCCCCGATGAAGTACCTCGCGGTGCGGTGGGTTCATTCGGATCCGGAGTATCCGGTCCTGCGTCTTGGCGAGTACGACGGTGGGGGGTGGGAGCAGCGGAAGATCGATGTCTACCGGGATGGCCGGGTGGGCTTCGCGGACGCGCACGAGGAGCGGGACGCGGAGCTGGCCCTGGTGCCGATGCCGGGCCTGGAGGAGATCGCCGCCGAGACGGAGTCGGCGCCCGTGGAAATCACCCGGGCGGAGTTCGAGCGGCTCTGGGAGCAGCGCCGGGCGGGAGGCGCCTATTGGAAGGCCGCGCTGCTCACGACGACGCGCGGAGACTCGCTTCGGGGGTGAGCGGAAGCTCCAGCGTGGCCACGGCGCCCCGGCCGAGGCCCGCGCTCTCCAGGGTGAGGCGGCCCTTGAGCAGCTGCGCCGCCAGGGCGCTCGAGTGCAACCCGAAGCCATGGCCGTCCTTGCGCGTGGTGAAGCCGTGGGTGAACAGGCTGCCCGTCAGCTCCGGCGCGATGCCCACCCCATCATCCGCCACCTGGATGAGCGCCACGTTCTCCCGCGTCTTCAGCTTCACCCAGAGGTTGCGCCGGCCCTCGGGCACTCCGTCCAGCGCCTGCTTCGCGTTGCTCAGCAGGTTGATGAGGATCTGCAGCACCTTGTGCTTGTCCACGTTCACCGGGGGCACCCGCGACAGCTCCCGATGGACGGTGACGCCGTGACGCCGCAGGGACTCCAGCTGGATGCGCAGCGCGTCGTCGATGAGCTGGGACAGCTCGCACTCCTCCGTCATCAGCGAGTGGCGCGCATACGCCTGCTGCACCTGGACGATGGCGCGGATGTGCTCGATGTGCCGGTTCATCGTCGCCATGTCCTCCATCAGGCGCGTCTGCTCGCGCATCATCTCGTCGCCGAGCGCCACCAGGTAGTCCGGCAACTGGCCGCCCCGTGGATCCTTCGTC
Source organism: Cystobacter fuscus (assembly GCF_002305875.1). Lineage (NCBI taxonomy): Bacteria > Pseudomonadati > Myxococcota > Myxococcia > Myxococcales > Archangiaceae > Cystobacter > Cystobacter fuscus. The sequence goes on from NZ_CP022098.1 coordinate 2,236,377, forward strand.
AGGAAGTCCGCCAGGGCCTCCCGGTGCTCCAGCAGCAGGGCTCCGGTCTGCTTCACCCGGCTCACGCGCAGGGTGCCCGCGGTCTTGCTCATCATCTCCAGGTTGACGACGGCACTGGTGAGCACGTTGCCCACGTTGTGCAGCACGTTGGCGGCCACCTCCGCCATGCCCACCTCGCGCGCGGTGTCCACCAGACGCGCCTGGGCTCGCGTGAGTTCGTGGGTGCGCTCCTCCACCCGCCGTTCCAGCTCGTCGTTGGCCTGGCGCAGCTCCGTCCGGGCGCGCTGCACGTCCGCGTACAGGCGCGCGTTCTCGATGGAGATGGCCGCCTGCGAGGCGAGGTGTCCCAGCAGCGCCAGGCGTGCCGGGCTGAAGGCGTTGGTGGCCAGATCGTTCTCCAGGTACAGGGCTCCGGAGAAGCGCTCCTGCCTCATCAGGGGCAGGCACAACACCGAGCGGGCTCCGCCGCGCGCCAGGTACGCATCGGCGGAGAACGCATGGGGCTGGGCGGCATCCGCGATGAGTACGTGTTCACGCGTGCGCTGGACATAGTTCAGGAGCGTCCACGGCAGCTCGTGGTGCTGTCCCTCGCCCAGGGCCACCAGGGCGCCCTCCGGCGCGGTCTGGAAGAGGGCCGCCACCGCGAGCGTGTTCTCCCCAGGCAGCAGCAGGGCTCCCTTCTGGGCGCCGGCGTTCTCCATCGCCGCCCGCATCAGCGCCGTCACCAGGCGCTCCTGCTCGATCTCACCGGAGATGGCCTGCTGCGCCTTGACCACCGTGAGCGCGTCGATGCGGGTGGAGTCCGTGCTGCTGGTGGTGGACGTGTCCTGGGAGGATGGGGTGGACGCGAGGTCTGGCCATTGGGACTCCAGGTGCTGGACCTTCGCCTCCGCTCCCCACCGCTGGTAGGCCGCCCGGGCTTCTCGCGCGAAGGCCAGGGCGACGATGGGCGCCTCGCGCGTGCGCCAGAACTTCGCCGCGAGCTCACTGGCCTGCCCCACGTACTGGGTGGCCCCGTTCTCCCGCGCCACGCGGATGGCCTGCTCGTAGGCCCGCGTCGCCTCCTCCGTGCGTCCCAGGAGCCGGGCCCGCTCCGCGAAGACGAGTTGCTCGAGCGCGCGGAAGTTCTCGGGGCAATTCTCCGCCCATTCCGCGAGCTGCTGGTGGTGCTGCTCGATGGCCTCGAGCCACTCCCGCCGCTGCTCGGGCGAGGCCTGCTCGAAGCACGCGGCGAGGGTCAGGGCGCGGTAGAAGTGGCCCTCGCGGGCATTGAGGTTGCCAGGGGTGGCCCACAACAACCCGGCCACCTTGTCCGCCGCATCACGGGCCTCCTCGTAGGCGCCGCACATGAAGCGCGACTGCATCTTGAGGACCCAGTAGTTGTACTGCGTGCCCGTTCGCGAGGGCTTGAGGAGCCGCGCTTCGTGGGCCCGTTCATCGAAGCCCTCTCCGCTCATCGTGCAGAACGACAGGGAGTGGCCGCGCAGTTGCTGCACGTACCGCTGCGTCACGAGGAGCAACTCCTGGGGATCCACGAAGCCCGTCTGGCGCAGGTACTCGCCGCGCACGAGCGACTCCTGGTAGACCTCGTCCAGGGAGTGCCCCATGGCCAGGCGGTTGGCGACGAGATAGAGGCTGCAATAGCAGGCGGGCGCGATGCCTCCCACTTGGAGCGCATGCCGCAGGCCGTTGAGGAGGATTTCCTGCGCTCGGGGGAGGGGTTGGACCCAGCAGCTGCTGAACTGCATGCTGAGCAGCACGTCACCCCGGTAGGTGGACAGGTTGTACCGCTCGACGAAGCCGAGGGCGAGCCGTGCGAAGGCAAAGCCTTCCCGGTAGCGCTTGAAGAACGAGCCGGTGATGACGCCAAACCAGGCATACCCGGACACGGCGTTGTCCACGAAGCCGTGGCGCAGGGTGAGGGAGACAATCCGGCTCAGGATGATGATGAGCAGGTGGGGGTCGGTGGAGTAGGCGCCGGGGAAGAGCTTGAAGAGGGCGGTGACGGCCATCTTCATGTCCGGGTCGGTCATGAGGGGCAGCTCGGAGAGGCTGTCGATGGGACGCTGCCCCAACAGGGTCCACACCTCCGCATGGGCGGCCACCGCCTCTTCCCGGGTGGGGTGCGGCGACACCGGCATGCCCAGCAGCCCCAGGCACTCCAGCATGCAATTCATTCCCTCCAGGAAACGACCCGTGGCGAAGTGGATGTCCTGTTTCAGGACGTAGACGGCCACGGTGGCCGCGCGGGTGCGTGCCTGGGGGCGGAGTTGCTCGGCGAGATGTTGTGCCGCGGAGGGGGAGCCGGTCATGAGCTCCGTGCGCGCCTGGGACAGTCTCACCTGGAAGGTGAGGGCGTGGTCCGTCTCCCAGGGGTCCCCGGGAATGAGCGCGAAGGCCGTCGAGAAGCAGGTGAGGGCGGGGCGCAGCGCGAGCGCGGCCTGGGCCTTCCCGCCCGCCTCGGCGTTGAGGCGCGCGAGCTGGTGGCGCTCGGTGGGGTCCTCCATGAGCGCCATCCCGGCGTTGAGCTGGCTCACCACCTCGAAGAGTGACTCGCGCACCTGTTCCGGGGACAGGTTCTGGAGCATCAACCGGCCGATGCGCAGGTGCGTCTCCTGGAGCTCCGCCTCGGAGCTGAGCGAATGGGCCGCCTGCTGGATGCGGTCGTGCAGGAAGCGGTACGTCTCCGTACCGACGCGCCCCAACAGACCTTCGCGCAGCGCGGGCTCGAGGCCCTGCTCCACCTCCTCCACCGAGGACAGCCCCGAGAGGGTGCCCAGCAGCTGGAGCGAGAAGACGGTGCCCGCGCACGCGGCCAGCCGCAGCAGGTGCTGGGTGTCCGGAGGGAACTGGCGCAGCTTGCCCACCATGAAGTCGACGACATTGTCCGAGTAGTCCCGGGCGCGGACGCCCTCGGCATCCCACTGCCAGCCGCCCTCGGGCAGGCGCACGAGCAGGCCCTCTTGATGGAGCGTCACCAGCAATCGCAGCAGGAAGAAGGGATTGCCTCCCGTCTTCTCGTGCACCAGCCCCGCCAGGGGGGCGATCACCTCCTGGCGCGCTCCCGGCAGCGTGTCGCCCACCAACTCCTTCACCTGCTCCACGCTCAGCGGCTCCAGCCGGATGTTCGTGACGCGCGTGCCCGCCTCGCGCGCCTTCTCCAGCATCGTCATCAGTGGGTGGGTGGGGCTCACCTCGTTGTCCCGATAGGCGCCGAGCCACAACACCGGGGGTCTCTCCGGATGGGTCTGCATCTGCTCGAGTAGCTGCAGACTGGAGGGATCCGCCCACTGCAGGTCATCCAGGAACACCACCGCCGGGTGCTCCTTCGTGGAGAACACCGACACGAACTGGCGGACCACCCGGAAGAAGCGCTGCTGCGCCTCGCTGGAGGACAACTCCTGGAGCGCGGGTTGCCGGCCCACGAGGACTTCCAGTTGGGGCACCAGGTCCACGAGTACCTGGCCCTGGCCGTCCCAGGCTCGATTCACCTGCTCGCGCCACCGGGCGAGTTCCTCCTCGCTCCCGGCAAGCAGTTGTTGCACCAGCTCGCGCAGGGTCTGGGCCAGGGTGATGTGGGGAATGTCCCGCTGGAACTGGTCGAACTTGCCGCTCAGGAACAACCCGCGCCGCCGCACCACCGGCTTGTACAACTCGTGCACCAGCGAGGACTTGCCGATGCCCGAGTAGCCACTGAGCAGCAGCAACTCCGGCTGGCCCGTGCGCGTCACGCGCTCGAAGCCCTCGAGCAGGGAGGCCACCTGCTCCTCTCGCCCATAGAGCCGTTGCGGCAGTTGGAAGCGCTGGGGCGTGTCCTGGGTTCCCAGCGGGAACACCTCGTGCTCGCCCTGGCCGAGTGCCTCGCGGCAGCGCTCCAGGTCGACATTCAAGCCCTCGGCGCTCTGGTAGCGCTCCTCGGCCACCTTGGCCAGCAGCTTCAGCACGAGCGCGGACAAGGCGGGCGGTATCTGGGGATTCAGCTCGTGGGGCGGCTTGGGTTTCTGTGCCAGGTGGGCGTGAAACCATTCGAGCGCGTCCCGGGCCTGGAAGGGCCTGCGCCCCGTGAGCAGCTCGTAGAAGGTGACGCCCAGCGAGTAGAAGTCCGTGCGGTAGTCCAGCGCGCGGTTCATCCGCCCGGTCTGCTCGGGAGACATGTACGCCAGCGTGCCCTCGATGAGATGCGCCGGCGCCGCGTCCAGGTGCTCCACCCGTTGGAGCGTCGCCAGGCCGAAGTCGAGGAGCCGAGCTTCTCCGGACGGCTCCAGGAGGATGTTGGAGGGCTTGATGTCCTTGTGGATGATGTCGCGGCGGTGGACCTCGGCGAGGGTGGAGACCAGCGAGAGGGCCAGGCTCAAGAACCGGGAGACCTCCATGGGCTGGCCCGAGGACTCGGACAGGGGCTCGCCCCGCCCCCGCTCCAGGAGCAGGACGGGCCGCTCGTGGATGCGCTCACAGGAATAGGCACTGGCCACTCCGCGCACGTCCTGGAGTCGCCGCAGGATGGCGAACTCCCGTCGGTAGCGCTCGTTCTCGCTGGCGCCGGGCGAGGGGGACATCGGCGTCTTGAGGATGACGGAGACGCCATCGGCCTCGCGCACCGCGTGGAACAGCACGTTCGAGCCCGTGGCCCGGAGGGTGCCAAGGACTCTGTAACCCGGGATGTCCAACATGAAGAAGTGTCCTCGTGGGCCAGCACTCCTGAGCGTATGCCGTTCCCCGCGGGACGCGGCGAGGAGAAGTGCTCCCACCGTCGGTGCTTCCCGGGTGCATGCCCGTCGTGGTACCGGGCACGGCTTGGAATGACGGGACCGCATGCGCGTATGCCGCGCGGGTGGACTGGCGGGACTGCTGGGCGGGCCCTTGGATTGGAAGGCCACGCTGCTCACGACGACGCGCGGGGACTCCCTTCGGAGGTGAGCGGAAGCTCCAGCGTGGCCACGGCGCCCTGGCCGAGGCCCGCGCTCTCCAGGGTGAGGCGGCCCTTGAGCAGCTGTGCCGCCAGGGCGCTCGAGTGCAGCCCGAAGCCATGGCCGTCCTTGCGCGTGGTGAAGCCGTGGGCGAACAGGCTGTCCATCAGCTCCGGCGCGATGCCCACCCCATCATCCGCCACCTGGATGCGCGCCACGTTGCCCTCGGCCGCCAACCTCACCCAGAGGTTGCGCTGGCCCTCGGGCACTCCGTCCAGCGCGTGTTTCGCGTTGCTCAGCAGGTTGATGAGGATTTGCAGCACCTTGTGCTTGTCCACCTTCACCCGGGGCACCCGCGACAGCTCCCGATGGACGGTGACGCCGTGACGCCGCAGGGACTCCAGCTGGATGCGCAGCGCGTCGTCGACGAGCTGGGACAGCTCGCACTCCTCCGTCATCAGCGAGTGGCGCGCATACGTCTGCTGCACCTGGACGATGGCGCGGATGTGCTCGACGTGCCGGTTCATCGTCGCCATGTCCTCCATCAGGCGCGTCTGCTCGCGCATCATCTCGTCGCCGAGCGCCACCAGGTAGTCCGGCAACTGGCCGCCCCGCGGATCCTTCGTCAGGAAGTCGGCCAATGCCTCCCGGTGCTCCAGCAGGAGGGTTCCGGTCTGCCTCACCCGGCCCACGCGCAGGGCGCCCGCGGTCCTGCTCATCATCTCCAGGTTGACGACGGCACTGGTGAGCACGTTGCCCACGTTGTGCAGCACGTTGGAGGCCACCTCCGCCATGCCCACCTCGCGCGCGGTGTCCACCAGGCGCGCCTGGGTCTGCTTGAGCTCGCGCGTGCGCTCCTCCACCCGCCGCTCCAGCTCGTCATTGGCCTGGCGCAGCTCCGTCCGGGCGCGCTGCACGTCCGCGTACAGGCGCGCGTTCTCGATGGAGATGGCCGCCTGCGAGGCGAGGTGTCCCAGCAGCGCCAGGCGTGCCGGGCTGAAGGCGTTGGTGGCCAGGTCGTTCTCCAGGTACAGGGCTCCGGAGAATTGCTCCCGCCTCATCAGGGGCAGGCACAACACCGAGCGCGCCTCGCCGCGCGCCAGGTACGCATCGGAGGAGAACGCATGGGGCTGGGCGGCATCCGCGATGAGCACGTGTTCGCTCGTGCGCCGGACATAGGCGAGGAGTGTCCACGGCAGCTCGTGGTGGCCTGCCTCGTCCGAGGCCACCAGGGTGCCCTCCGGTGAGAGCTGGAAGAGGGCCGCCACCGAGAGCGCGTCCCCGTCGGGCAGCAGCAGGGCGCCTCGCTGCGCGCCCGCGTTCTCCATCGCCGCCCGCATCAGTGCCGTCACCAGGCGCTCCTGCTCCATCTCACCGGAGATGGCCTGCTGCGCCTTGACCACCGTGAGCGCGTCGATGTGGGTGGAGTCCGTGCTGCTGGTGCTCAGCGAGTCCTGGGGGGACGGGGTGGACGTGAGCTCCGGCCACTGGGACTCCAGGTGGTGGACCTTGGCCCGGGCTCCCCACCGCTGGTAGGCCGCCCGGGCCTCGCGCGCGAAGGCGTGGGCGACGATGGGCGCCTCGCGCGTGCGCCAGAACTTCGCCGCGAGCTCACTGGCCAGCCCCACGTACTGGATGGCGCCGTTCTCCCGGGCCGAGCGGATGGCCTGCTCGTAGGCCCGTGTCGCGTCCTCCGAGCGCCCCAGGAGGCGGGCCCGCTCGGCGAAGACGAGCCGCTCGAGCGCGCGGAAGTTCTCGGGGCAATTCTCCGCCCATTCGGCGAGCTGCTGGTGGTGCTGACCGATGGCCTCGAGCCACTCCCGCTGCCGCTCGGGCGTGGCGCCCTCGAAGCACGCGGCGAGGGTCAGGGCGCGGTAGAAGTGGCCTTCGCGGGCATTGAGGGTGCCGAAGCAGGACCACAACAACCCGGCCGTCTTGTCCGCCGCTTCTCGGGCTTCCTCATAGGCGCCGCACATGAAGCGCGACTGCATCTTGTGGAGCCAGTAATGGCAGCGCGTGCCGCCGAGTCGCTCGGGCGTCATCCGCGCCTCGTAGGCCCGTTCGTCGAAGCCCTCCCCGCTCAGGGTGGAGAACGACAGGGAGTGGCCACGCAGCTGTTGCACGTAGCGCTGACTCACGAGGAGCGCCTCCTGGGGATCCACGAAGCCCGTCTGGCGCAGGAACTCGTCGCGCACGAGCGACTCCTGGTGGACCTCGTCCAGGGAGTGCCCCATGGCCAGGCGGTTGTTGACGAGATAGACGCTGCAATAGGTGGCGGGCGCGATGTCGCCCACTTGAAGCGCATGCCGCAGGCTGTTGAGGAGCAGTTCCTGCGCTCGGGCGAGGGGCTGGACCCAGTAGCTGCTGAACTGCATGCCGAGCAGCACATCTCCCCGGCGGGCGGACAGGTGGTAGCGCTCGACGAAGCCGAGGGCGAGCCGTGCGAAGGCAAAGCCTTCCCGGTAGCGCTTGAAGAACGAGCCGGTGATGACGCCGAACCAGGTGTACCCGGGCACGGCGGCGTCCACGACGCCGTGGCGCAGGGTGAGGGAGACAATCCGGCTCAGGATGATGATGAGCAGGTGGGGGTCGGAGGAGTAGGCGCCGGGGAAGAGCTTGAAGAGGGAGACGACGGCCATCTTCATGTCCGGGTCGGTCATGAGGGGCAACTCGAGGAGGCTGTCGATGGGCCGCTGCCCCAACAGGGCCCACGCCTCCTCATGGGCGGCCACCGCTTCCTCCCAGGTGGGGTGCCGCGGGACGGGCATGCCCAGCAGCTCCAGGCACTCCCGGAGGCAGCTCATGCCCTCCAGGAACGCACCCGTGGCGAAGTGGATGTCCTGGGTCAGCAGGTAGAGGGCCACGGTGTCCGCGCGGGTGCGTGTCCGGGGGCGCAGCTCCTCGAGTTGGCGCTGGGCTCCGGAGGGGGAGCCGCTCATGAGCTCCGTGCGTGCCTGGGCCAGCCGCACCTGGAAGGCCAGGGCGTGGTCCGTCTCCCAGGGGTCTCCGGGAATGAGCGCGAAGGCCGTCGAGAAGCAGGTGAGGGCGGGGCGCAGCGCGAGCGCGGCCTGGGCCTTCCCGCCCGCCTCGGCGTTGAGGCGCGCGAGCTGGTGGCGCTCGGTGGGGTCCTCCATGAGCGCCATCCCGGCGTTGAGCTGGCTCACCACCTCGAAGAGTGACTCGCGCACCTGTTCCGGGGACAGGTTCTGGAGCATCAACCGGCCGATGCGCAGGTGCGTCTCCTGGCGCTCCGCCTCGGAGCTGAGCGAATGGGCCGCCTGCTGGATGCGGTCGTGCAGGAAGCGGTACGTCTCTGTACCGACGCGCCCCAACAGACCTTCGCGCAGCGCGGGCTCGAGGCCCTGCTCCACCACCTCCACCGCGGACAGCCCCGAGAGGGTGCCCAGCAGCTGGAGCGAGAAGACGGTGCCCGAGCACGCCGCCAGCCGCAGCAGGTGCTGGGTGCCTGGGGGGAGCTGGCGCAGCTTGCCCACCATGAAGTCGACGACATTGTCCGAGTAGCCCCGAGCGCGCACCCCTTGGGCATCCCACCGCCAGCCTTCTTTCGGCAGACGCACGAGCAGACCCTCCTGATGGAGTGTCACCAGCAGTTGCCGCAGGAAGAAGGGGTTGCCTCCCGTCTTCTCGTGCACCAGCCCCGCCAGGGGGGCGATCACCTCCTGGCGCGCTCCCGGCAGCGTCTCGTCCACCAACTGCTCCACGTGCTCCACGTGCAGCGGCTCCAGCCGGATGTCCGTGAGGCGCGCCCCCGCCTCGCGCACCTTCTCCACTACCGCCATCAGCGGGTGCGTGGGGCTCACCTCGTTGTCCCGGTAGGCGCCGAGCCACAACACCGGGGGACCCTCCGGATGGGACAACATCTGCTCGAGCAGCCGCAGACTGGCGGGGTCCGCCCACTGCAGGTCATCCAGGAACACCACCGACGGGTGCTCCTTCGTGGAGAACACCGACACGAACTGGCGGACCACCCGGAAGAAGCGCTGCTGCGCTTCGCTGGAGGACAACTCCTGGAGCGCGGGTTGCCGGCCCACGAGCACTTCCAACTGGGGCACCAGGTCCACGAGCACCTGGCCCTGGCCGTCCCAGGCTCGATTCACCTGCTCGCGCCACCGGGCGAGTTCCTCCTCGCTCCCGGCGAGCAGTTGCCGCAGCAACTCGCGCAGGGTCTGGGCCAGGGTGACGTAGGGAATATCGCGCTGGAATTGGTCGAACTTGCCGTGCAGGAACAACGCGCGCCGCCGCACCACCGGTTTGTACAACTCGTGCACCAGCGAGGACTTGCCGATGCCCGAGTAGCCACGGAGCAGCAGCAACTCCGGCCGGCCCGTGCGCGTCACGCGCTCGAAGCCCTCGAGCAGGGAGGCCACCTGCTCCTCTCGCCCATAGAGCCGTTGCGGCAGTTGGAAGCGCTGGGGCGTGTCCTGGGTTCCCAGCGGGAACACCTCGTGCTCGCCCTGGCCGAGTGCCTCGCGGCAGCGCTCCAGGTCGACATTCAAGCCCTCGGCGCTCTGGTAGCGCTCCTCGGCCACCTTGGCCAGCAGCTTCATGACGAGCGCGGACAGGGGCGGCGGCACCTGGGGATTCAGCTCGTGGGGTGGCTTGGGTTTCTGGGCCAGGTGGGCGTGAAACCATTCGAGCGCGTCCCGGGCCTGGAAGGGCCTGCGCCCCGTGAGCAACTCGTAGAAGGTGACGCCCAGCGAGTAGAAGTCCGTGCGGTGGTCCACCGCGCGGTTCATTCGCCCGGTCTGCTCGGGGGACATGTAGGCCAGCGTGCCCTCGATGAGATGCGCCGGCGCCGCGTCCAGGTGCTCCACCCGTTGGAGCGTCGCCAGGCCGAAGTCGAGGAGCCGAGCTTCTCCGGACGGCTCCAGGAGGATGTTGGAGGGCTTGATGTCCTTGTGGATGATGTCGTGGCCATGGACCTCGGCCAGGGTGGAGACCAGCGAGAGGGCCAGACTCAAGAACCGGGAGACCTCCATCGGCTGACCCGTGGTCTCGGACAGGGTCTCGCCCTGTACTCGCTCCAGGAGCAGGACGGGCCGCTCGTGGATGCGCTCATGGGCGTAGGGCCTGGGCACCCCGCGCACGTCCCGCAGTCGCTGCAGGATGGCGAACTCCCGCCGGTAGCGCTCGTTCTCGCTGGCGCCGGGGGAGGGGGCCATCGGCGTCTTGAGGATGACGCGGACTCCATCGGCCTCGCGCACCGCGTGGAACAGCACGTTCGAGCCCGTGGCCCGGAGGGTGCCAAGGACTCTGTAACCCGGGATGTCCAACATGGAGAAGTGTCCTCGTGGGCCAGCTCCGCTCCTCGGGGGAGGATGGCACCAGCACTCCTGAGCGTATGCCGCTCCAGGATGGGCTCGGCGAGTGGAAGTGCTCTCACTCGTGGGTGCTTCCCGGGTGCATGCTCGCCGTGGTACCGGGCACGGCGCCTCCCGGGAAGGGACGGGACGCCTGGAGATTCGTGAGGACGGGACTCAGGGCGCTCGGCCGTGCTCCCGCTCGCAGCGCTCATAAGCGGCGCGTGCCGTGGTGGCATCCTCGAGCAGGTATTCCTCCCGCTCCAGGGCGGTGAGGCAGGCCGTGGTGGCCGTCTTGAAGTACTCGCGCAGGGGCTCGGGCCGCAGGGGCCAGATGCGAACCAGTCCATCTCCGCACGCCGTGATGACACGCGTCCCATCCTGTGTGGTCAGTGCGTGGAGGCTGGTGGATATATCCAGACGCTCTTCATGCCGCAGGACGAGGGGCGCTCTCTGTCCATTCAGAGGCCAGAGGCGGGCAGTGGCATCGTCGGAGACGGTGAGGACATGCGTGCCATCGGGAGTGAAGTCTGCGGAGATCAATGGGCCCGTGTGTCCTTCGAGGATGATTGGCTCGCCGGTGCCGTCCGTCTTCCATAGCCGGGCCCTTCCATCGGTGGAGGCGGTGAGGATGAGGGATCCATCCGGGCTGAAGGTGGCGGAGGCCAATCCACTGGTGGATCCACTGAAGTCGCGCGGTTGTTTTGTCGTGTCGTTGGTGAGCCAGAGGCGGGCCTTTCCATCGGTGGAGGCAACGAGGATGTAGGCCCCATCGGGGCTGAAGGTGGCGGAAGTCGCGGTCCCCTCATGCCCATTGAGGAGTTGAGGTGGCTCTTCCCCGTTGACGCGCCAGATGCGCACCGTGTGATCGTTCGCACCGGTGACGATGAGGGTACCGTTGGGGTTGAAGGTGGCGGCTGTCACCACGCCCTTGTGGCCCTTGAGAGGGAAGGGATCATCCTTCGCGCTGTAGGTGTGCCAGAGGCGAACGACTGGGCCGTCTGATGTGGTGAGGATGCGAGAGCCGTCGGGACTGAAGATGGCGGAGGTCACCTCATTATTCTTGTTGACCTGGATGACGCGAGATGGCTGCCACATTTCCCGCGCGTTCCACAGGCGTATGAAGCCGTCGTCCGATGCGGTGAGGATGAGGGAGCCGTTGGGGCTGAACGTGGCCGAATTCACGGTGTCCTTGTGACCTTGGAGGATACCCAGCCGCTGACCCGTGCCGTCGGTGCTGAAGAGGTGAACGGTGCCATCCAAGGCGGAGGTGAGGATGCGGTTTCCGTCGGGGCTGAGGGCCGCGGGCATGTTCGAGTCCGTCTGGGTGAAGAAGAACGGTGTGCCTTGGCCCTGGATGCGCCAGAGGCGAGCGGTTCTGTCCTCCGAGTTGGTGAGGATGAGGGAGCCATCGGGGCTGAACGTGGCCGAGTTCACCCACTCCGTGTGGCCCGAGAGTGTGATGGGTTTTTCCATGCCATCGGTGCGCCATAGGCGGGCGGTGCCGTCCGCGGAGGCGGTGAGGATGAGAGCGCCATCGGGGCTGAACGTGGCCGAACTCACCCAATCCGCATGGCCCGAGAGGATGCGTGGCTCTTGCTGACCGTTGACATCCCAGAGGCGAGCGGTGCCGTCCGCGGAGGCGGTGAGGATGAGAGCGCCATCGGGGCTGAACGTGGCCGTATTTACATATGCTGAATGGCCACTGAAGACGCGCGCCATCGTCCCGTCAATGCGCCAGAGCCGGGCGGTGTGGTCGGCTGAAGACGTGAGAATGTAGGCACCGTCGGGACTGAAACTGGCGGAGGTCACCTCGTTCTCATGGCCCTCGAACTTGACGAGCTCCTTTCCTTTCATGTTCCAGAGGCGAGCGGTTTTGTCATTCGAGATGGTGAGGATGCGGTTCCCGTCGGGACTGAAACTGGCGGAGGTCACAGCGTCCTCATGGCCCTTGAGCTTGGCGAGCTCATTTCCTTTCACATCCCAGAGGTGAGCGGTTCCGTCATCTGAAGTGGTGAGGATGCGGTTTCCGTCGGGGCTGAAGATGGCGGAATACATTGACGACTTCCCATGACCCTTGAAGGTGTGGATGCTCTGGGTTGTGTCCGTGACGCTCCAGAGGCGAGCGGTCTTATCGTCCGAGACAGTGAGGACGAGGGAGCCGTCGGGGCTGAAGACGGCGGAGTTCACCGATTCACGATGTCCTTTGAGGATGCGTGGCTCACCTGTTCCGTCGGTACGCCAGAGACGAGCCGTGCCATCCGACGAGGCAGTGATGACGTGAGAGCCATCGGGACTGAGCTGGGCCGTTCCGACATCGTCCGTGTGTCCGATGAATACGGACTGACTGATGATGTGGTGGCTGACCTGCAAGGCGGATTGCAACCATTCGTTGTTCGACGCCTCGTCCTGGCTATACACCTCGCGCAGAACCAACAGCGCCTGGGTCGGGTTCTTGTCGATGAGGGCCCTTACACGTGACAGCCGGGCGTTGACCTGTACCAACTCCTGCTGCTTGCGTGCTTCAAGGGCATTCTTCTCGGCGATTTCCTGCTGAGCGCGTGCTCTCAAGGCATTGGCCTCGGAGAGATCCTTCTGGATCAGGACCTCACGGGCATTGGCCTCGGCGGTCCGCTGCTGTTCGAGTGCTTTCTGGGCATTGGTCTCAGCGAGTTGCTGCTGTTCGAGTGCTTTCTGGGCATTGACTTCGGCGGTCCGCTGCTGCCGCTGGGCCTCTCGCGCATTCGCTTCGGCGTTCTCCTGCTGCCGCTGAGCCTCCCGCGCATTGGCCTCGGCCGCCTCCTGTTGTCTGCGCGCTTCCCGGGCATTGGACTCGGAGGAGTTCCTCTGGGAGAGGGCTTCCCGGGCGTTGAGTTCGGCGAGGTACTGCTGCTCGCGCGCTCTCTGTGCATTTTCCTCGGCGAGTTCCCGCTGCCGCTGGGCCTCGCGGGCATTGGCTTCGGCGAGGCGCTTCTGGGCCAGGGCCTCGTGGGCATTGGCTTCGGCGAGGCGCTTCTGGGTCAGGGCCTCGCGGGCATTGGCCTCGGCGCGGTATTGCTGCTCGAGTGCCTCGCGGGCATGGCGCTCGGAGGACTCCCGTTGTCGTTGCGCCTCCGCGAAGTTGCTCACGGCGGCGGCCTCCTGCCGCCGCGCCTCCTCGGCGAGGCGCTCGGCGTTCTCCTTCTGCTCGTGCGCCTCCCTCGCGCTGGACTCGGCGTCTTCCTTGCGTCGCTGGGCCTCCCGGGCACTGGCCTCGGCTTCTTCGGCCTTGAGCTGGGCCCTGTTGGCCTGGATGAGCGCCACCACGGTGAGCAGCACGAGGGCGATGCTCACCGTGAGCGCGACCGAAGAGCGGCGGGCGCGCAGAACGCGTCGGCGCGCCGCGCTGGCCCGGAGGAAGCCACTCTCGGTGGCGTTGAAGACCAGCGGCTCGGTGGGCTGGCTCCCGGGTGACACGTTGCCCAGGGCCAGCGGCAGGGCCGCGCGGCGCAGGGCCATGGGCGCGAGGCCCAGTTGCTCCAGCCGTCCATCCGCCCAGAGGAAGTCGCTGTCCTGTCCGTGCCGGTGCCACTCGGACGCGGCATGGGAGACGCGACGCAGCGACAACAACTCGCGCCTCGCCTGGAGCGCCCAGTCATGGAGCCGGGGCCAGGCGGTGAGCAGCGCATCGTGCGCGGGCTCGACGCAGGGGCCGCCGTCATCACTGGCCACCACGAGGCGGCAAGCCTCTAGCGTGCGCAGGGCCCGCTGGACGCGGGCATTCTCCTCCGGGTGGGTGTATTCCAGCTCGGCGCGGGGCACCCTGCGGCGCGCCAATCCCCCTTCCTCGGGAGACACCATGCGCAGCAGCACGTTGCGCAGCGTGTGCTGGAAGGCGGGCAGTTCCCCCGGGCGTGGGAGTGGTGGGAGGGTTTGTCCATCGGACGCGGGTGGCGGCGTGCCGGCGAAGACGAGTTCGGCCCGGCGCTGGAGCGCGCCCGCGATGCCACCGCCAATGCTCCGGTAGTCCTCGAAGGAGAGCGTGCGATCCTCCCGGCCACTGGCGAGGCAGGCGTCGAACAACTCGCTGAGGGCCACCGAGAGCAGGGGCAGGGCCCCGGGCATTTGATCGACGTCATCCAGCAGGCGCTCGACGAGCCCCGGCTCGAAGAAGAGGACACAGCTCTCCGCGGGCTTCTCGATGCACTGCCGCAGCTCGTCCCGGTTCATGGGGGGCAGTGGAATGCGGCCTTCGTGCCAGCGCGCGGAAGTCACTCCAGAGGGCGAGAGCAGGGAGTGAAAGTGGGGCTCGAAGTCCGAGCGCAGCAACCACAACATCCGCAGCCGAGGGTGGGAGAGCTGGAGCAGCGCACCCAGTGCCTGGAGGAAGGCCCGGCGCGTGGCGTCGTCGGGGCAGGTGGTGACGAGCTCCTCGAGGGGATCGACGACGAGCAGGATCGACAGATCCTCATGGCGGTTGAGAAAGGAGAGGACGCACGCGGCGGCGGCGTGGGGATTGGCGGCGAGGCGCGTGGCCGAGGGCACGGAGGGGCCGGGCTCCAGCGATGTGAGCCAGGTGGACAACGCGTGGAGCGGCTGGGCGGAAGGTCGCAGGGAGCGGGGAACACGCCAGGTGGGGTCGTCGCACAGCCGGGGCAGGAGACCCGCGTGGACGGCGCTGGACTTGCCCACGCCGGAAGGGCCGCACAGCAGCAACAGGGGTTGGACGCGCAGGTGCCCGAGCAGTGAATCCACGAGGCGCTCGCGGCCGAAGAACAGGTGGCGGTGGGCCGAGGCGAAGGGTCTCAATCCCAGGTAGGGATTGGAGTGCCGGGAGAGTGGTGCCGCCAGGGGCAGCGTGGGGAAGGTGTCCGAGAGGAGGAAGAGGAACTCGCCACTGTCATGCCAATCCAGGGGCCAGAGGGCGGGGGTCTGTTGGTAGTGGGCGGGCAGCAGGTCGATCAGCCTGTCACGCAGGAAGGTGTAGAGCTCGGAGGCGGTGATCAGACCGTCCTGGTTGGCGTCCGCGGGGGAGGGGTACTGGAGGGCCTGGAGCAGTGCCAGGGCGAAGGGTGAGTGGTGCCCATCTCCGAGCGATTCCTGGGAGGGTTTGGCCAGGAGCCTGTCGGATGCGAGTTCGTCGTGGGCAGTGGAGGCGAGGAGCTGGAAGGAGCGGCGGGAAGAGAAGTGCCGGAAGCGCTCGAGGAAGAGGGGCGCGGGCAAGGAGGGCGCGCGAAGGTCTCGCGAGGAGGAGTGGGGGAAGGCCCCGGCGAAGCAGCAGTCGAGGATGAGCAGCAGATGGCGGCAGGGCAGGTCGCGCAGTGCCTCGCGGAGCGCGTCCATGGGCCAGTAGGAAGAGGGGTCGTCCCGGCGGGCATCGGCCGGCAGCAGGAAACCCGAGAGGCGGTGGTGCTCGTCGGTGTGCGCCAGCCCATGTCCGGCGAAGTAGATCAGGAGCCTGTCCGGGGGCGGTTGGAGGGAGGAGAGATGCTGGGTAAGGAGGGTGGTGAGGGCAGAGAGGGACGCTTGGTCGTCGAGGAGGCGGACGACCTCGAAGCCCTGGCGCTCCAGCGTGTCCGCGACGGAGCTGGCGTCTCGGACGGCATTGGAGAGGGGTGGGACGCCGTGAGTGTAGGTATTGATGCCAATGACAATCGCCAGACCGTTCTCGAGGTCTGGCCGGGAGATGTCGAAGGTGGAGGGTCTCATTGGCCGACACAACAACCCACGGTCTCACTGGGAGTCCATGGGCGCTTCCGTCCATGGAATTCGCGGACTTGCTCCCTCGTAGGACCACGAGACCCGTGCCACGGCTCCAGGCATGGACTGACGGGCCGCCTGCCCGATAAGCGCGGTCAGGAGACGGGGAGCGTGGATGTTGGTTGGGGGACTGGCGGCACTCGCGCCTTGGAGCGGGACAGGTTTATTTGTCCAGGCCGAAGGACGTGAGCGAGTGGTCGTGGCCGTAGTCGAGCCGCACGTAGAAGTCTCCTACGTGGTAGCTGTACACCCCGCTCATGTAGTCGCGGTCGAAGGAGACTCCCTTCTTGTCCCGGTTGATCTCATTGAGCGTGGACCTAGTGGTGATGGCGGCACCATCCACGAGGAGTCGGCCCGAGAAGGTCTTGCGTGGCCAGAATTCGGGCTCTCCCTGGGTGAGGGTGGAGTGCCGCGCGCGGCCCAGCAGGACCATGAATGACTCGGGCCCGGGAATCTGGGCATCCTGGTCGTAGAGGAAGACTCCCAGTTCGTCCCAGGTGAGGATGCCTTGCTGTTCCCGGCTGGGTGGACCGAGCACCTGCCTCCAGTGTTGGGTTTGCTCCCAAGAGAGGATCTGGCCGTTGTAGCGCACGGTGCTTCCCTCCACCGTGAGGAGCGGTTGTGTGGAGGTTCCAGGCGGGGGGGAAGGGGCAGATGCGGGCTCTCGACAACCTCCCAGCAGCAGGAACAGGACGCCCGCTCGGGTCCACGAGAAGGTTCTCATGGGCGACCCCTTCCCATGAGGATTCGGGCCCGATCCATCATCGTCCGCAGGTGCTGGGAGGACTCCTTCGTCCACTCCGCCGCCCAGCTTTTCGAGCCCATGCTCGCGATGGCTGCCCGATGGCCGGGAATCCATACCTGCACGTGGCCGCGCATCCATCCGGCGTTGCCATGGGGATCGATGAGGGCGGGGTGCAGGAAATAGCGGGAGGCGGTGAGGACCACGTCGTCCGCGGTGGCCTCACCGTTCCAAGCCTTCTGGATGACCTTACCCACGTCCAGCACGGCTCCCGCCGCCAGGTTGGCCGCGAGGGCGTGCAGCGGATGGTCATCATGGTCCTTGGCCAGTTGCGTGTGCGTCGGGTTGGTGCTCGATGGATCGCTCAGGAAGGCCGTTTGCGCATCGTCGATGAGGCTGGCCACGAAGTGGATGCTGCCTCCCATGGTGGCCTTGGCGGAGCGCAGCACCATGCCTATCGTCTCGCAACTCAGGGTA
Source organism: Cystobacter fuscus (assembly GCF_002305875.1). Classification (NCBI taxonomy): domain Bacteria; kingdom Pseudomonadati; phylum Myxococcota; class Myxococcia; order Myxococcales; family Archangiaceae; genus Cystobacter; species Cystobacter fuscus. Next base: position 2,253,563 of record NZ_CP022098.1, read on the forward strand.
GCGATGGTGGGGTGGGCCTTTTCCAGCTTGTGTAGTCGCTCCAGCAGGCCGCCCATCATGTCTCGGACCTCAGTATAGCCCTGATCCTCCAGGAGGATCAGGGCGATCTTCGTTCCCGAGGTCATCTCGCCCGCGATGCACTCGCTCACCTTCTGCATCGACTCGGCGATGCCCAGGGTGAGGCTCGCCAGGGTGTCCAGTCCGCCGAATTGTCCGCTGGTCAGGGGAAGGGAGGAGGCATCACCCGCCTTGGCGCCCTGAGCGGGCACCCAGGGTTCCACCCACGCTCCGAGATGGATGAGCATCAGCTCCACGAAGTTCGTGTGGCTGAAGAAGTCTTCCAGGGTGTGTAACGCGTGGCCGAAGTGCCGGTAGCCCGCGTTCGATCGGCCCAGCTTCACGGCCGTGCGCAGCTGGGTGCTCATGTAGTGGAAGGCGCTATAGGGCGCTTCCTGAACTTGGCCTGCCTTGACGCCGGGAATCTGGATGAGGCCGGGCGAGTCTTGACTGGTGAAGATGTAGCTGCGGCCATCGTGGGTCTTCTTCCGGCAGCCCACCTTCGTGTACAGCTGCCGGGATACCTCGTCCTTGACGTCGGTGCCGAAGTTGAAGCGCGCCAGTTCCTGCCACGTGAGTCCATGGGAGCGGGCGATGCTGTCCAGCGTATCCCCGTCCTTCACGCGGTGGGTGCGCGACGCTCGGCCTCCGGAGATGCTCCCGGTGCGGATGAAGTTCTTCATCCGTAGGGAGTTGATGGCCAGTTCCTCGGCGCGGCATGCGCCACGGAAGGCGGGATCAATGGCGCGGGCGTCCGTGATGCCATTCGGATTGTCGATGTGCTCCTCATTGCGGTAGACGCCCAGCCGTTGGGTGTCCACCCGGAACACGGGCTCATTCAAGTACTTCTCGTTGCCGAACTTCTCTCGAGCAATGACGTCCACGATGCGCGTGATGGTTTCTCGGGAGAGTCCCGTGGTGACCGGGGCTCCTTTTTTGCGGACCAACTTGGGATCGACGAGCTGCGAGTGATCGCGCAGCCAGTTGCCAAAGTAGACGGCCCTGCGCTCCTTGAGGCGGAACCCCGCGTCTTCCAACGCATCCTCGATGGACTCGTGTCCGTAGGAGCCTGCACGTCCGGAACCGCGTCCCGCGCCGAAGTACTCCAGGTTGTCCGAGCGGGAGTCCTCCCACTGCTCCGGAGCACTCACGAAGCGCTGGACTGCCTCCGTCATCTCCGCGAACTCCACGCCCAGGTTCGCCGTTCCCTCGGCCATGGTGTATTGGGCGAATTCGCGGCGCCGCTGTCCCCGGTTGTAGCCGAAGTCGATGAGGGCATAGGCCATCCGGGCTCCTTCGTCCAGGAGCGCATCCCCTCCAACGGAGGAGTAGTGCGTGCGCAGCAATTGATCCAGGTGGTGGCCGAATTCCTCGATGAGACACACGAGCAGCTTCCAGGCCTCGTTGTTGTCGCTCCGTGCTCGGAGCACCAATTCACGCGAGACGAGAATGGATCGGCTTTGGCCATGGTAGGCGGCCGGGTGTCCGTCGAGTTCGTCGCGAACGATGATGAGCTGCGGCTGGGGCAGGGATCCGTCGAGCACGGCGGCGCGCAATCGCTGGATGGCGGTCCGAGGAATGTCCTCGCCGAAGATCAACCGCAACCATGACAGCAACTCGTCCGATGTCGTGGATGTGATCAGCGAGTGCATTTCCTCCAGAGCGATGGTGCTCTGGAGTGTTTCCCCTTTCACCGCGACCCAGGTCGATACGAGGGAGGAGACTCGTGAGGGCTTCGCTCGGGGACGAGGCCTCTCCTGATTTCGCCTGAAGAGCGGGATGGAGTTCGGTGCCGAGGGATCGCGTGGAGGGGGAGAGATCGCCGGATATGACGGGAGCGCGGTTTGGGGGCGGGTGGGAGGAGCCTCCTGCGGAATGGCCAACACCTGTCCAATCCATAGCAGACGGGCGTCTTGGATGCGGTTGGCGGCGACGAGCGACTCCACCGTGGTGTGGTAGTCGAGTGCCAGCCTGGAAAGAGTATCCCCCGCGCGGACCCGGTGTGTCCGAGGCGTCAGCCCCGGTGACGGTGGGCGATTGGACACGCCGCGCGGAAACTCGTCCGGCACCGCGGGAGTTCCGTACATCGCGGAATGCTTTCGTGGATCCGCGACCATGGATGAACCCCCCTCGTGTGCATACCTGGGCGCAACGACCTGCCCCGCCACTCTGCAAGGCGGCATGCTGAAGGGCAAGCGCTGACGGGCCGCGAGAGCGGGTCAGCTCCACGACCGGCGCGCGGAGTGTGCGGGAGGTAACTCCACCACGGCGTCCTCCGCGATGACGAAGAGCCGCTCTCCCGCCCCGGCTCGCATGTCCAGGCCACCCGTGAAGGCGCTGAAGGCGGGCAGCACCCCGACCTGGGGACCCAGGTGGAAGCACGGCAGGCGCAGCCGGTCCGCCCCCGTGCTCAGCCGCACCGTGGGGTGCAGGTGGCCCGCGCAGACATAGCGCCCCGGCACGGGCTCTGGATGGTGGGCGAAGCGGAAGGGCCCCTCGTCCAGGTGCGACTCCACCAGCCGCATGCGCCACGAGGGTGGCAGCGCCTCCAGGTGCCGGTCATGGTTGCCGCGTACCAACACCAACTCCACGTCGTGGCCCTCGCGCCAGGCCGCCACGCGCTCCACCACGTCCGCCGTGAGTCCCCGGCGCGAGTGGATGAGATCCCCCACGAGCAGCACCCGCCGCGCCCCCGTGGTATGCAGCGCGGCGGACAGCCTCGCCAGGTCGTCCTCCAGCACTCCCGTGGGCAGGGGAATGCCGTGCTGGTGGAAGCTCTCCGGCTTGCCCCAGTGCAGATCCGCCACCGCGAGCACGCCCGCCTCGGGCCAGTACAGGGCGCGCTCGGGGCGCAGCTCCACCTCGGTGCCGCCTAGGCGGACAGGGAGTCCTCTCGCAGCCATTTTTCCTTCATGCGCTGTACCCGGTCCAACAGCGTCTCGTTGGACAGCGTGGCGCCCATGCGCTCGACGACGAGCGGAAAGGCCAACGGCGTGGGCCGTGGCACGTGGACACATTCCAGCGGCGTGCGCTCCAGCCGCTCCAGGGTGCTCACCAGCCGCACCTGCTCGAAGTGCTGCTCCAACACCTCCCGCCTCGCCTGGGCGAGCAGCATGTGGTCCGGCTCGTAGCGCGCGAAGACGTCATAGAGCAGGCCCGTGCTCGCCTGTATCTGCCGGGTGGACTTGCGCGCCCCGGGCAGGCCCGGCATCACCAGCCCCGCCACCCGCGCCACGTCGCGGAACTGCCGCCGTGCCAGCTCGCCCAGGTTGACGCTCTCCAGGATGTCCTCCACCAGCCGCTCGCGCGTGAAGAGCGCGGGACGCAGCGCCTCCTCGAAGGGAAAGGGCGAGGGGCTCAGCAGCTCCAATCCATAGTCATTCACCGCGAGGCTGAAGGTGGCCTTCTGGAGCCGCGTGAGGCGCAGGGCGAGCAGCGCCGCGAGCCCCTCGTGCACCAGCCGCCCCTCGAAGGGATAGAGGAACAGGTGGTGGCCCTCGCGCGTGCGGCACAGCTCCACGAGGCAGGCGTCCTGCGCGGGCACCCGAGACAGCCGGGCCTGGGCGTCCAACACGGGCCGAGCCGCTCGCAGCTCCGCGGCGTCCAGGTGGCCCTCGCGCACGGCGTGGAAGGTGCGGCGCACGGCGGCGGCGAGCGAGCCCGACAAGGGCAGGCGGCCCCCGCTCCATCGGGGCGTGGCCGAGGCGCGCTGCTTCGCGGCCTTCACGTAGGCGGTGAGATCCTTCATCCGGCTGAACTCCAGCCGCTTGCCCGCGAAGAGGAAGGTGTCTCCCGGTCGCAGCCGGCTCACGAAGGACTCCTCCACCGTGCCGATCCGCCCGCCCGTCCAGTAGCGCAGCTCCACCGTGGCGTCCGAGGCGATGGTGCCCACGTTGAGCCGGTGCAGCCTCGCCACGCGCGCGTCCGCCACCACGTAGCGATCCTCCACGCGCCGCACCCGGTGGAACTGCGGATAGGCGCGAAGCGTGGGGCCTCCCTCCGTCACGAGCAGCAGGGCGCGGTCGAAGTCCTCCTCGCTCAAATCGCAGTAGGCGAGCGTGTCGCGCACCTCGGAGAGCAGGGCCTCGCGGACGAAGCCACCGCCGAGCGCGCAGGTGACGAGGTGCTGGGCGAGCACGTCGAGCGGCTGGCGCAGGGGCGCGCGGGGTTCCACCTCCCGGTGCGCCAGCGCGTCGCGGGCGGCCGCCATCTCCACCAACTCCAGCGCGTGCGTGGGGATGAAGAGCAGGTGCGCGGTGGCTCCAGGGCGGTGGGCGCTGCGGCCCGCGCGTTGGAGCGTGCGGGAGATGCCCTTGGGGCTGCCAATCTGCACCACGCGCTCCACCGGGCCGAAGTCCACCCCCAGGTCGAGCGACGACGTGCAGACCACGAGCCGTACGCTCCCGTCCTTGAGCCCCCGCTCCACGGCCTCGCGCGAGTCCCGGTCGATGGAGCCGTGGTGCAGGGCGAGCACTCCCTCCCACTCGGGGCGGAGGAAGCGCAGCCCCTCGTACCAGCGCTCCGCCTGGGAGCGCGTGTTGGTGAAGAGCAGCGTGGGGTGTGCCGGGTCCAGCCAGTCCGACACCTTGCGCAGCATGGTCATGCCGAGGTGGCCCGCCCACGGAAAGGCATCCACGCTGTCCGGCAGGAGCGTCTCCATGTGCACGGGCCGCTCGAGCCCCGCGCTCACGAAGCTCGGCGTGGCGTTCGGGCCTACGGCGGCGCGCGCGGCCTCGTCGAGGTTGGCCAGCGTGGCCGACAGCGCCCAGGTACGCATCCCCGGCGCGAAGCGGCGCAGTCGCGCGAGCGCGAGCTCCACCTGCGTGCCCCGCTTGGTGCCCAGCAACTCGTGCCACTCGTCCACGATGACGCAGCGCAGGGGCGCGAAGAGTTCGTGCGCGCGCTCGTGGCACAGCAGGAGCGAGAGGGACTCGGGCGTGGTGATGAGCACCTCGGGCAGCCGGTCCTTCTGCTTGCGACGGATGCCGCTGGAGGTATCTCCCGTACGGCTCTCCACCGTGATGTCGGCGTCGAAGGCGGACAGGGGCGCCAGGAGCGCGAGCTCGATGTCCCGCGACACCGCGCGCAGTGGCGTGATGTAGAGGATCTGCAAGCCCTTCTCACGGCGTTCGGCCACCTCGGTGAGCGGGCCGATATAGGCGGCATAGGTCTTCCCCGCGCCCGTGGGCACGTGGATGAGGCCGCTCTCTCCTCGCGCATACGCCGCCCAGGCCTCGCGCTGGAAGGGGAAGGGCGTCCACCCGCGCGACTCGAACCAGGCGTCCACTCCCAGCGCGTGCGCCTCGGGAGAGGGAGGTGGCGCAACCTTGCGCACCGCGCGCTTCCGGGGCGTGGCCGTGCGCGGAGAGCTGGTGCGCGCGCGCCTAGGTGGGGGCATGGATCAGCTCCTTGAGCTGGTCGAGCGAGTCCGCGTCCTTGGGGGCCTTGTCCGAGCGCCACCGGGCGATGCGTGGAAAGCGCAGGGCCACGCCGGACTTGTGCCGGGGCGAGGCGGCGATGCCCTCGAAGTGCAGCTCGAACACCTGGGCGGGTTCCACCGAGCGCACCGGGCCGAACTTCTCCTTCGTATGGGCGCGGATCCACCGGTCGAGCCGGGAGATCTCCTCGTCCGTCAGGCCCGAGTACGCCTTGGCCACGGGCAGCAGCTCCTCGCCCTTCCACACCGCGAACGTGTAGTCGGTGTACAGGGCGGCGCGCTTGCCATGGCCGGGGTGCGCGTAGAGCAGCACCGCGTCCACGGTGAACGGATCGATCTTCCACTTCCACCAGTCTCCGCGCTTGCGCCCATGCTGGTAGGGAGACTCCAGCCGCTTGATCATGAAGCCCTCCACGTTGCGCTCGCGCGACTCGCGGCGGGCCTGGGCCAACTCCTCCCACGTGTCCGCGGGGACGCGTGGGGAGATGGGGAACCGGGGCTTGTCGCGCAGCAGCGCCTCGAGCCGTGCCCGGCGCTCGCGCAGGGGCAGCGGGCGCAGGTCCTCTCCCTTCTCCTCGAGCAGGTCGTACGCCATGAAGACCGCGGGTGCCTCGGCGAGCACCTTGGCGGTGAGCTTCTGCCGGCCGATGCGCCGCTGCAGGCGGGCGAAGGGCAGGGGTTTGCCATCCTCGTAGGCGAGGATCTCCCCGTCGAGCACCGTGCCCGGAGGCAGGCTCGCCGCCGCCTTGGCGATCTCCGGATAGCGCTCGGTGACCAGCTCCTCGCCGCGGCTCCACAGGTAGATGCCGCCCTGGCGGTGGATGAGCTGGCCCCGGATGCCATCCCACTTCCACTCGACCATCCACTCCGAGCGGTCTCCGAGGCCCTCCACCGGCTGCTCCAGGGGGCTGGCCAGATAGAAGGGGTAGGGGCGCGAGCGGTCCCCGTCGGACACGTCCGGGGCGATGAGCTGCTCGAAGAAGGCGCGGCTCGGGGCCCAGGTGCCCATGAGCCGGTGGGACACGGCGGCCGGGGGCAGCCCGGCGTACTGCGCCAGCGCGCGCACCACGAGCGTGTCCGAGACACCCACGCGCAGCTCGCCGGTGAGCATCTTGTTGAAGACGAACAGCTCGCGGCGCGGCAGCGTGTGCCACCAGCCGGTGATGCGCTCGCGCTGCTCCGGCAGGGCCAGTCCGCCGAGTGGCAGGATGCGCTCCTCCATCCAGCGCGACAGGGGCAGCTCCTCGGTCACCTGGGGCTGTTCGGCCGAGTCGAGCAGGAGCGCGATGATCTCCGCGAGATCTCCCACCGAGGCGTAGGCCTCGTCGAAGAGCCACTCGGGGGTGTCGCTCAGCTCGCGTGCCCACTGCTTGAGGGCCTTGGAGGGCACGAGCCGCTTGATGCGGCGGCCGGTGAGGAAGAACAGCCCCCAGGCGGCGTCCTCGGGGGGCGTCCGCCGGAAGTAGTCCACGAGCGCGTCGACCTTGGCGTTGGTGGAGGTGGTGGAGTCGAGTGCCTCGTAGAGATCCACGAGCCGGCGCATGGGATTCAATCCTCCGCTTCGCCCTCGAAGGGCGTGGCCAGGGGGGCGGCGTCGATGCCGAGGTTCTCGCGCAGGTAGCGCGAGAGGGTGTCGCTGGAGCCGTGGGTGGCGAGCACGCGCGAGGCGCCCGTCTCCTTCGCCGTGCGCAGCAGCCCCGGCCAGTCCGCGTGGTCGGAGAGGACGAAGCCCCGGTCATAGCCGCGGCGGCGCCGGTTGCCGCGCACCCGCATCCACCCCGAGGCGAAGCCCGTCTCGTGCTCGCCGAAGCGGCGCATCCACGTGGAGCCCGCGGAGCTGGGCGGTGCCAGCACGAGCGCTCCCGCGTAGGACGTGCCCTTCTCCGCCTCGGACACGGGGCGCGTGGGCAGCATGGGGACACTGGCCTCGCGGTAGAGTTCCACGAGCGCGTGCGTGGCCCCGTGCACGAACACCTCGCGATCCGTGACGCGGGCCAGCTCCGCGAGCAGCCGCTGCGCCTTGCCCAGCGCGTAGCAGAAGAGGACCGAGGCCCGGCCCGCCTCGCGGTTGGCGTCCCACCAGTGCAGCACCTCCTCGGCCACGCGCCGCGTGTCGTCCCAGCGGTAGATGGGCAGCCCGAAGGTGGCCTCGGTGATGAAGGTGTCGCAGGGCACCACCTCGAAGGGCTGGCACGTGGGGTCCGCGTCGCGCTTGTAGTCGCCGGAGACGACCCAGACCTCGTCCTTGTATTCCAGACGGATCTGCGCGCTGCCCAGCACGTGTCCCGCCGGGTGGAAGCTCACCGTCACGCCGCCGAGGGTGAGGCACTCCCCGTAGTCGAGCGTGGTGATGTCCGCGTCCGCGCCCAGGCGCTTGCGGAGCAGGCCCCGCGAGGGGCGGGTGCCCAGGTACTGCTGACTGCCCCAGCGGGCGTGGTCGCCGTGCGCGTGGGTGATGAGGGTGCGGCTCACGGGCCGCCAGGCATCGATATGGAAATCCCCCTGGGGGCAGTAGAGCCCCTCGGGGGTCACCGTGACGAGCGGCTGTCGGGTCGCGGAACGGGCCATGAGCATCCAGCTCCTGGAGATAACGGCCGCGCACGGACGCGGCGTTGGAAGGGACGTCTTCGCGATGGCCTTGCCCCCCGCCTGCCTGGAGGGCTCCCGTTACCTCTTCTTCTTCGGCTTGCCGCGTCCGCCGTGCTTGTCGAACTCATCCGACAAGCCGCGCTCCAGACTGGTGTCGTGCCACGGCGGGCCCACCTCGGAACGCTGGCCGCCATTCTGTTCCGTGATGTCGTTGAGATGCTCGGCCCGGCCCTCGGCGGGAACACGGTCGCCGTGCTCCTCGGGATCCTTCTGTTTGGCCGGGTCCAAGGGGATGCCCATCCTGCGGTTGAGGTATTCCTTCTCGTCCATGACGTCGCTCCCTTGGTGAGAACCCGCTCGCGCTCCCGGGAGGGGAGGCGCGTGTTCTCCCAAGGTGTGCATCGGATGGAGAGGGTGCCGCACCGCGCCTTCCCGCATGGGCCGCTGGGAGGGCGGGCGAGGTGCCGAGCGGATGCTCAGCGCTGCCGGGGCTCGTCCTTCCAGAGCGCGAAGCCCCCCAGCAGTCCGGCGATGTTCTCGGTGATCTTCACGTTGGGGGGCAGCTTGATGTCGAGCAGGCGCGCATTGCCTCCGCCGACGTAGATCTGCCGTGGGTTCCAGATGGGTTGGATCTGCTGGAGCACCCGCTCCACGTGCTTGTTCCACTTCTTCTTGCCCACGCGCTCCAGCGCGGCCTGGCCCACGTAGTCCTCGTACGTCTTGCCTCCGTGGAAGGGGTGGTGGGCCAGCTCCAGGTTGGGCACGTACTTGCCGTCGATGTACAGGGCACAGCCCATGCCCGTGCCCAGGGTGAGGACCATCTCCAGGCCCTTGCCCTCGATGACCCCGAAGCCTTGCACCCCGGCGTCGTTGAGCACGCGCACGGGGCGCTTCGTGAGTTGGTGCAGGGCCTCGGCGAGGTTGAAGCCCGTCCAATCGGGATGGAGGTTGTGCGCGCTCTTCGTCACGCCTTCCTCCACCACGCCCGGAAAGCCCACGGACACGCGCTCGAAGGCTCCCAGGGGTTTGATGAGCTTCTCGAGCGCGCGCAGCACCGCCTTGGGGGTGGCGGGCTTGGGCGTCTTGACCCGCCGCCGCTCGTCGAGCGCCGTTCCCTCGGGTCCGAGGACGAGCGCCTTGAGTCCCGAGCCGCCAATGTCGATGGCCAGGGTGCGCGGCCCGGTGGCATGGGTCTCACGGACGGTCTTCTTGCGCGGGCTGGGCTGGGGAGCTTTCTGGGACATCCATCCTCCGGAGGGTGGAGCGTCAGTGTACAAGCGGATGCCGGTGCCGCGTGGATTCCGGTGATGCTGGTCGTGGGCTTCGTGCTGGGCCGTGTCACGGCGGGGTGCCCGAGGGGAGCGGCCCTTGTCGAGGTCCTCCAACCCCCGCCATGACCGTGACCGCCATGGCACGCAACCTACCATCGCGGCCGGTCACGCCCGGTGCGTTGAGATGGTGGGATCTTCATGGTAAGGCCAACGGTTTGCGCCATGGCACGCACGACGACGATTGAGCTGCACAAAGAAGACATGAAGTTCGCCGCGGGGCACTTCACCATCTTCTCCGCGACGCACCGCGAGAACATGCACGGCCACAACTTCGCCGTCTTCGTCTCGCTGACGGGCGAGGTGCTCGACAATGGGATGCTCGCCGACTACGACATCTTCAAGCGGATGGCGCTCGAGCAGTGCCGCGCCTGGAACGAGACCTTCATGCTGCCGGCCCACTCGCGCCACCTCCAGGTGGAGCGGGATGCGCGCGGAGACGTGATCGCGCGCTTCAATGGCGAGGAGCTGCGCTTCCTCTCGCGGGACGTGACGATCCTGCCCGTGGAGAACGTGTCGCTCGAGGAGCTGTCGCGTCTCTTCGGCGAGAAGCTGGTGGGCGATGGCGAGCTGATGCGGACCAGCCGCATCTCGCGCGTGGTGGTGAAGTGCTCCTCCGAGCCCGGCCAGAACTGCTCCTGGGAGTGGAACAGCCATGGCTGATTGGGCGATCATCACCGGCGCCAGCCGGGGCATTGGCCGCGCGGCCGCCGTGCGCTTCCTCCAGGCGGGCTGGCGGGTGATGAATGTCTCGCGCCGACCCTGTCCGGAGCCGGGCGTGGTGAACGTGCTCGCGGATCTCTCCACGCCGGGGTGGGAGGCCACCTTTACCCCGGCCCTGTCCACGGCACTGGGCTCCTCCCCGGGCCGGGTCTGCCTGGTGCACAACGCGGCCCTCTATGGCCATGACGATGCCCTGTCGCTCGACGCGGAGCACCTGCGGCGGGTGCTGGAGGTCAACGTCGTCGCTCCCGCGACGCTCAACCGCCTCGTGCGCGGTTACCTCACCGACGGCTCTTCCATCCTCTATGTGGGGTCCACGCTGTCGGAGAAGGCGGTGCGAGGCGCGGCCTCGTATGTGACGTCCAAGCACGCGCTCGCGGGCCTCATGCGCTCCACCTGCCAGGATCTCGTGGGCACCCGCGTGCACACCGTCTGCGTCTGCCCGGGTTTCACGGACACCGAGATGATGCGCGAGAACGTGGGCGACAGCGAGGCGGCCCGCGCCAACACGGCGGCGAGGATGACCTACGGCCGGCTCATTGCTCCGGAGGAGATCGCCGACGTGCTCCTGCGGTGCGCCGAGATGCCCGTCTTCAACGGCGCGGTGCTCCACGCCAACCTCGGGCAGATCGAGACCTGAGGGACGTCAGCCCTCGGCGGCGAACACGGTGCACGAGGACGTGCAGGTCTCGGCGACGCGCACCTTCGTCACGCGCGTGCCGGGGATGTTCATGCGCTCGAAGACCCAGGCCGCGAGCAGCTCGCTCGTGGGGTTCTCCAGCCCGGGCACCTCGTTGAGCAGGCGGTGGTCGAGCTGGGCTTGCAAAGGCTGCCAGGCCGCGGTCAGCTCGGCGAAGTCCACCACCCAGCCGTACGTGGGGTGCACGGGACCGCGCAGGGTGATCTCGATGCGGTAGCTGTGGCCATGCACCCGCGCGCACTTGTGGCCGGGGGGGACGTGGGGGAGGCGGTGCGCGGCCTCGAAGGTGAACTCCTTCGAGATTTCCGTGATGAGGGGGGGCTTGCTCAAGGTCGCGGACTCCATATTCGGGCGGCCTTGTACCCTCATTCCGTCGCATGCGTCGAGCAAGCGTTCCCCCTCGGCTCCAGCCCGGCTCGCCCGGGTTGCAGCCGTCGGGAAGGGGCTCTGGCCACCCGGGGCGGTGCGCGCCCGTCGACATTCACGGAAGCGGGGGGGCCCCTCCCTGTACGCCCGCGGGGGAGGTCTGTACACTCGGGTTGACGCACGGCGTCGTGCGTTCCCGGGCGCTGTCGTCCGGGCAGCGGAGCCCCCCTCTCGATGAGACAACCACCGCCCGAACCGGGACTCTTCGCCGGCTACACCCCCACTCCGGGAAGTATCGATGAACTGATGGGCGCCGATGGAATCGCCCGCCCGGACTTCCAGAAGCTGCTGAATGTGTTGGGAGCTCGCTCACCCGAGGACTTCTCCCACATGCAGACGCTGGCCGAGCGGGCCCTGCTCAACCAGGGAGTGACGTTCTCGGTGTACTCGGACCGGCGCGGCACCGAGCGCATCTTCCCCTTCTGTCTCATTCCCCGGATCATCTCGGCGCCGGATTGGACGCACCTGGAGCGCGGGCTGGAGCAGCGCATCCGCGCGCTGGGCCTGTTCCTCGACGATGTCTATGACGGGCAGCGCCTGTTCTCCGAGCGGCCCGAGCTGCGGGACATCATCCTCAACACCCCCCTCTACCTGCCCAGGCTCCGGGGCGTGCGGCCCGCGGGGGGCGTGCGCATCCACATCGCGGGAATCGATCTGATTCGCGACGGCCAGGGCACGTTCCGGGTGCTGGAGGACAACCTGCGCACGCCCTCGGGCGTGTCCTACGTCATGGAGAACCGCATCCTCTCCAAGCGCGTGGTGCCCGAGGTGCTGGAGCTGGCGCGGGCGCGCCGCGTGGACCACTACCCGGCCCGGCTGGCGGAGACGCTGCGCGCCGTCTCTCCCGAGTCCCCCGACAGCTCCACCGTCGTGGTGCTCACCCCCGGTCCCTACAACTCCGCCTACTTCGAGCACAGCTTCCTCGCGCGCACCATGGGCGTGCCGCTGGTGCACGGTGAGGACCTGTTCGTGGAGGATGACCGGGTCTTCCTGCGTACCACGCGGGGCCCGCGCCGGGTGCACGTCATCTACCGGCGCATCGACGATGCCTTCCTGGATCCGGAGGCGTTCCGGCCGGACAGCATGCTGGGGGTGCGAGGGCTCCTGCGCGCCTGGGCCGCGGGCAACGTCACCCTGGCCAACGCGCCGGGCAACGGCGTGGCGGACGACAAGGCGACGTATGCCTTCGTGCCGGACTTCATCCGCTACTACCTGGGCGAGGAGCCCATCCTCGAGCAGGTGCCCACCTACGTGTGCGCCCGCGAGAAGGATTGCCAGTACGTGCTCGAGCACCTGGGCGAGCTGGTGGTGAAGACGGTGGACGAGGCGGGTGGCTACGGCATGTTGATGGGGCCGCAGTCGACCCAGGCCGAGCGCGACGAGTTCCGCCAGCGCATCCTCGCCCAGCCCCGGCGCTACATCGCCCAACCCCGGGTGGAGCTGTCCACGTGCCCCACCTGGGACACGGCCTCGCGCCAGGTGGTGCCGCGCCGGGTGGACTTGCGGCCCTACATCCTCACCGGTCCCCAGGGGCCGTGGGTGCTGCCGGGAGGCTTGAGCCGCGTGGCCCTGCGTGCCGGCTCCTACGTCGTCAACTCCAGTCAGGGGGGTGGTTCCAAGGACACCTGGGTGCAGAAGGAGGCCGTATGATCGCCCGCATCGCCGAGCACTGTTTCTGGTTGGGCCGCTACCTGGAGCGCGCGGAGAGCACCGCCCGGGTGTTGCAGATGACCGAGCAGCTCTCGCTGGACGCGGAGCTGGCCTCGGAGCACTGCTGGACGCCGGTGCTGGCCGTCTTCGGCGAGCGCCAGGCCTTCGCCGCCCGCCATGGCGTCGAGGCGGAGGCGGATGGCGAGGCCGTGCAGGGCTTCATGACCTGGGAGGAGAGCAACCTCTCGAGCCTCGTGAGCATCCTGTCCCAGGCGCGCGAGGGCGCGCGCACCATCCGCGAGGTGGTGAGCCGCGAGTGCTGGGAGGTGACGAACGAGCTGTACCTGTGGCTGGTGGGCGGGGCGGGACAGGAGGAGTACGCCGTGTCGCGCTTCGGCTTCTACCAGCACATCCGCCGCATGGTGCAGCTGTGCCTGGGGCTGTTTCGCAGCACCATGCTGCACGACACCCCCCTGGACTTCATCTGGCTGGGGGTGATGCTCGAGCGCGTGGGGCAGACGGCGCGGCTGCTGGACGTGCACCATCACGTCTTCTCGGGGATGAAGCCCAGCCACCTCGTGGTGGAGACGGCGCTGTGGCTGTCCCTGCTCCGGGCCTCCTCCGGCTTCGAGCCCTTCATGAAGACGCACTCCGGCCGGGTGACGGGGGACGCCGTGGCGGCCTTCCTCCTGTTCGACTCGCGCTTTCCACGCTCGGTCCACTACTGCCTGGACTCCGCGTACCGCTACCTCGTGCGCCTGTGTCCCCCCGACGTCGAGGGACAGCCCGGCAGGGAATCGCTCGCCTTCATGCTCCCCCTGCTCGCCGAGCTGCGGCCCCAGGCCCTGGCCCGGCCCGACGCCACCGTGCACGCGCTGCTCACCCGCATGGTGGAGGGGACGGCGGAGCTCTGCTCGCTCATCTCCCAGGAGTACTTCGGCCGCAAGCCGGTCATCCCCGACCAAACGCTGGGCGCGCAGGTGATGACTGGTTAGATTCGCGCGCCATGCTCAACCTGCTCGCGCTGTCCTTCGAAGGAGAGCTCGCCCCCAGCCTCGACCTGCGCTGCCTGGCTCCAGGCCGCAAGCCGCCGGATGGCTGGGGCGTGGGTTACTACCCGGGGGGCGAGCTCGCGGCCACCCTCCTGAAGGAGGCCGCTCCGCACGCGGGCAGCATCCGCAGTGAGATGGTGCGGACGTGGGATCCGCTGGAGTCCTCCATCTTCCTGCTGCACCTGCGCACGGCGACGTGGGGGCCCATCACCGAGGCCAACACCCAGCCCTTCTGCCGCAGTGCCTGGGGCCGCGATTGGATCCTGGCTCACAGCGGCAGCCTCGAGCAGCGGCTGCCCATTCCCCCGGAGGCGCGCTTCCAGCCGGTGGGCTCCACGGACTCGGAGGCGCTCTTCTGCCGCCTGCTGGAGTGGATGCAGGAGCGGGGCTGGCGCTCGCTGGGTGAGGTGGACGCGGCCCAGCTTCGCGGCTGGTTGGAGGAGATGAATGGCCTGGGTCCCCTGACGCTGGTGCTCTCGGATGGGCTGGACCTGTGTGTCTACGCGGACCGCACCTCGGCCACCCGGTGTTGGGTGTGGCAGGTGTCTCCGCCCTACGAGCGGCTCATCCTGGGCGACGAGGAGCTGGAGTTGGATCTCACGCGGCGCGGGGCCAAGAGCCGCAAGGGCTTCATCGTCAGCACGGATCCCCTGGACTCGCGCACCGACACGCCCGCGAACTGGACGCAACTGCCCCCGGGCGCGTTGATGGTGTTCCGCCAGGGCGCCGTGCGCGCCGAGGTGCTGCCGCCCTGGGCGCAGGAGGCGGGCGCAGTCCCCTCCGCCGCCGCCGCCGAGTTCGAGGCCCGCCGCCGTCTGCGCCGCCCGCCCGAGGCCTCGGTGCGGGTGATGGACGTGCACCACCGCACCGTCTACCGCTACGCGCAGCCCGTGGAGCGCAGCGCGCACAAGCTGCGGCTCACCCCCTACCATGACCGGCTCCAGTCCCTGCTCTCGCACGAGGTGACGCTCTCCTCGGGGGTGACGCGCTCCGAGTACGAGGACGTCTTCGGCAACCGGGTGCGCAAGGTGCTCGTGGAGACGCCCTACACGGAGCTCGTCATCGAGGGGCGCTCGCGCGTGGAGCTGCGCGACACGGATCCGCTGGGCTACCGCCCGCTGCGCGAGCGCTCGACGCTGCCGCTCGTGTGGATGCCCTGGCAGCGCAACATGCTCCAACCCTACCTGCTGCCGCCGGAGCTGCCGGAGACGCAGTTGGAGGAGCTCGTCGAGTACGCGATGAGCTTCGCGCGCCGCAACGACTTCGATCTGCTGGACACGCTGCTGGACATCAACTTCAGCATCTTCAAGGAGTACCGCTACGTCCAGGGCTCCACCACGCTGAGCACCACGCCCTTTGACGTGTACTCGGCGCGCCAGGGCGTGTGTCAGGACTTCGCCAACGTCTTCATCTGCCTGGCGCGGTTGCTCGGCGTACCCGCGCGCTACACGTGCGGCTACATCTACACCGGGCCCAAGCACGCCAACCACGCCCAGTCCGAGGCCACGCACGCCTGGGTGCAGGTGTATCTGCCCGAGGTGGGCTGGAAGGGCTTCGATCCCACCAACGGCATCCTCACCCAGACGGACCACGTGCGCGTCGCGGTGGGCCGGCAGTACTCGGACTGCACGCCCACCGCGGGCACCATCTTCCTGGGCGGAGGCGGCGAGAAGCTCGAGGTGTCCGTGCGCTGCGAGCCCGTGGAGCCCGGGGCGAAGTGATCACTTGCTCGACGGAGGGCTCTTCTTCGCCGGTCGCCGGTTCCCGGTCTTCACCTGTTTGACTTCATCACCGCGGCAGACGCGCACGCGCAGGAACTGCTGGAGCTGCCGCAGCGCCAGGTCATGGTCGGTGTCGCTCTCGGCGCAGCAGCAGTCGCTGAGCACGGTGAGCTTGTACTCATACATGTGCGCGTCGTGGGCGCTGAAGAAGACGCACAGATTGGTGGCGATGCCCGAGAGGATGAGCTTCTTGGTGCCCAGGTGCTGCAGGAGCGGCACGAGCGACGTGGCGAAGAAGGCCGAGTGTTTGGGTTTGAGGATGAAGTAGTCGTCCGGGTCCGGCTTGAGGGCCCGCGCCACCTTGCGGCCGCGAGCGCCCGGGCGCGTGCAGTACTTGTAGACATCGCTGAAGCTGCTGCGCCAGTGGTCGAAGTTGTCATTGACGTAGATGACGGGCACGCCCTCCTCGCGCATGCGCTGCGCGAAGGGGGCGAGCCGCTCGACCATCCGCTCCGCCCAGGGGAGCACCCGCTCCCCGCCCGGGAATTCCAGATCGTTGATGACATCGATGATCAACAACGCGGTGTCGGAGCGCTGGTCGGGCACGGGGACTCCTCCGGGCGGTGCGCGGAAGGCTCAGGGCGTGAAGCGGTAGATCTCGTACGGGCCGCGCTCCGCGGGGGGCAGGTGGATCTGCGAGGTGGTGACGTAGATCTTCCCATCGGGGCCCTGGGCGAAGCTGTCGGGCCAGCGCAGGCGGTTGTCCTGGATGAACTGCGTGTAGGCACCGCCGGGAACGTAGCGACGGATGGAGCTGTCCTCCAGGCCGCCGAGCCAGAGTGTCCCGTTGCGGTCAAACATGATGCCGTCCGGGGCGACGATGGTGTGCACGCGCTCGATGCGCTGGGCGAGCGCCTCGTCGTTCTGCTGGGCGTCGAGCAGGGCCGCGGTGGGGATGCGCCACAGCACGTGGCCGGTGAGCGCCGCCCAGTAGAGCGTCTCGCGGTCCGGGGAGAGCGCGATGCCGTCGGACTGGATGAGCTTCTTCATCGTCCGGCCCATCACCGTGAGGGGCTTGTCCTCGGCATGGGTGGAGGGGTGCTTCGCGAGCACCCGGCGGGCGTTGCCGCTCTCGAGGTTGAGCACCACGAGGCCTCCGGCCGCCGAGTCGGTGAGGTAGGCGACGTTGCGCTTCGTGTCGAAGGTCACGTCATTGAGATAGCTGTCGCCGGAGGAGACCTCGGGCGCGAAGGTGTAGCTGCGCACCAGCTCGTCGCGGGTGAGGTCGAACTGGTGGAGCCGGGGCGGGGTGATGACGCCCTTGAACTGGGGGTTGCCGGTGTCGAGCACCCAGAGCCGATCCTGGTCGTCGATGACCACGCTCTGCACCGCAGTGAAGCGCTGGGGATCCTGCGTCTCGGGCGTCCAGGTGTTCCAGGTGGCGTTGGGATAGGGGACGATCTCGCCGTTCTTCAGCTCGCCGACGGAGACGGGGACGTCCTCGGACCAGCGGGGGAAGTTGACGAAGATGCGACCCTTCTTGGACACGGCGATCCCCGTCCACTGACGGGGCGAGCTGGCCACCAGCTCCAGGGCGGGGGAGGACGTGGATCCCTGGGAGGAGCCAGGGGCCTGGTGGGCGCAGGAAGCCATCGCGAGCGCGGTGATGGCCAGGAGGAACGAACGCATGGGGTCTCCATGGAATGAGGGGACCCGAAGATGGGGATTTCCTCCGCAGCCCGCCACTGTTTCGGTGCGTCAACCCCATGCTGAACCACATGATGTGCGGGAGAGCCACGTAACCGGATCAATCCCACTCGGGACGACAGGCGGCCAGCGCGTGCGAGGCATCAACCGCGCATGACACGCTCGGTCCAGGGCAGCTGCCCGTCGTGGTCCCAGGCGTAGCGCAGGTCCGCTACTTGGTCCGAGAACCATTGGTGCAAGGGCTCATCTGGGCCATAGACAATCTCATCACGCCCCAGGCCACGCACACGGCCCTGGGCATCCACGGCCCAGAGAACCTGCCCTCCAGCCGCCTCGCCGAACACCACCCAACCCAGCTCACGGCGATACCAGGGAAATTGCACCAATTCCTCATTGCGGCTCACCAGGGAGCCCTGTGCGCCCACACCATGAAGCACGAGCGCGCCCTGGAAGAGCCGGGCCCCGTTATGGCGGGCGAGCAATCGGCGCAAGGGCTCAGGGGGAGTCAACCCCAACCGGTTGAAGGCGTGTGCGAGTTCCGCATCGCTGGCTTCAGCGGAGAGCGTGTGCTGGTAACGCTCCGCCTCGCCTTCCACTCGCGCGAGCACCTCATCCAGGCCGGGCGCCTCAGGCGGTGGCTCTTGCGGCCCCAGCCGGTGGCCGGGCTGCACTGGTCGGGCGTGCGATTCCCCCTCCCAGGTCACCCGGTCGATGCGCAGAACCGGAGCTTCGAGATGCTGCTGGAGGGCCAGGAAGACATCTCCCCGGATGAGGAGGGCCCGCCACCAGCTACGCGGTCCATTGAACCATGGAGACCAGCAAACGGAATGCCCGGACCACCCTCGTGCATCGAAGCGAACGGGGGTAAGGGGAACACCATTGAGCCGCTCGTCCGTGCCCTGGGGGTGGAAGGTCTGCGGGTTGAGCCGATTGAGGCGGAGTTGTGTGTCCAGCAGAGGCCCCGTATGGCCCTCGGTGTCCAGCCGGTAGAGTCGGTGGCCCGCCACACGGTGGGGGGTCACGTGAGGCACGAGCGTGGCCGTCCACCCCGTGGCTCCCGCGGCCTCCAACGCCCGCACGAACCGCTCCGAGCACACCAGGTCCGGACCACCGCCGGGCTCCATCAGGTCATGCAATGGCGCCAACTTGCGATCGATGAGGCGCTCGCGTGGGCGCAGGGGGATTCCATCCGTGTCCAGGGGGACGGGTTGTGCGGGCCCGAGTTCGGCCAGTTCCGGTCCCACCACCGGAACCAGCCGCACCCAGTCCTCCGCTCTCACGTCCCCGCGCTGCTCCAGGGGACTCCACTCGCTGACCACCCGCTTCCAAGGCATCTCATTCGCCATGATCAGTCGAGCCTAAGCACCTTCATGTCCTTGCCGGTATCGGCGGAGACCTTCGGAAGCTTCCGCTTGGGCTCCAGCACGAATTCATAACCAGCGTGGACGATCTGTCTCTTGCGCCCTTTCGTTGCCATGACCCTGAAACCGCGCACCGTCACGGCGTAGATGCCAGGGTGTATTCCCGTATCCTTCCAGGATTCAAACTTATTGCTCCACTCCTTAAGCACGAGCAAGTCCGCGACGACCAACTGCTCCACCACTCGGAGGGCGTACTTGCCATTCTCCACCAGCACCTCTCCCGGCGGTGCATAGGGCTCCGAAGACAGATGGACAGCGACGTCGTAGCCGGCGTCGTCGATCGCCAACACAGGGACGATGAGACCCTTGGAGAGCACCTCATCCCCCTCCTCAGTGGATACATAGCGTGTGAAGAGGTCCGTCCCCTCGCGAATCCTGCCCCCATAGTGCTGGCGCAGCGCGGAGGGATCGAACAACACGAGCCCGTTGAAATCGGTGTCGACTCTTCCTAGGTGCATTTTGGAGCCTTCTTCCCCACCTGCTCACGATTCCACTTCATGAGTCGGTTGAACGCCTGCAAAGGTGTTACGTTGCGGGCGAGAACCTCCCCCGTGGCAGGGATGCGCAGATCACCGCGCATGGTCATCCCCTTGAGCCCCTTACGGAGCGCGGAAAAAAGTTGCTTGTCAGTGCCCTTCCAGGGTCCCTGGATCTTGCCCAACTGGGGCTTCACTGCGCGGTGAAGTTCCTCGTGCATACCAGAATGATAAGGCGTTGGGAAGAATGTTGGGGTGTTGAACTTGGTACCTAGATGCTGGAGGCCCAGGCTGTTGGCCTTGCCACGAGGAACGAGGTGGTGACCCATGCCATTGGGATTCCAACTCCATGGCATCTCGCCCAGGGGGTCCAGGAAAGCGAGCGGATCGATTGTATAAGCGTAGGCGTTCAACCCTCCAACCAGTCCCAGAGGATCCGGAGTCGTGTAGCGGCCCAGTTCGGGGTCATAGTAGCGGAAGCGATTGTAATAAAGCCCCGTCTCCGAATCGGCGTATTGCCCAGGCCACCTCCATGGACAGTCCGTCCGTGAGGTATCGGGCATACCCACTCCAAAAACATCGAGTTGCATGGACCAAGCGAGTTGGCCTGCGACATCATAGAGTCCGATGGGTGTACCGAGGTGATCAGAGCTCACGCAATAATGTTGCCCGCCTTGTACCTTGACAAGCGGAGCAAAGCTCTCCGTGTCAAACACCCATGTCACTGGCTCTTGCTCGTCTTCCAGTTCGTGAAGCACGACCTGGCCATCCCACAACCATCGAGTTTCCCTGGCTCCGACACGCTTGCGGACACGGCGCCCCAGAGCATCGTATGTGAACGAGACGAGTTCACCTGTGGGAGTCACCACCTCTTTGAGCAGACCCGAGCCATTGTACCGGTAGCTCCAGCGTGAGCCATCAGGACGCACCTTGGCCACCAGGTTGCCATCCACGTCATGAAGATAACGGGTGCCATCCGCCTCCTCGAGGATGTTGCCCGGGCCGTAGCGCCGGTCCGAGCGGTCCATTTGGCGGAACAGATTGCCACTGACGTCCACATGTCTGAACTGCCACGTACCGTCAGGCAGGTGCGCTGCGGTCAGTTGACCGAGAGGGTCATGCTGAAAGCGGGTCGTGCCACGCAAATCGTCCGTCAAGGACAGTAGGCGATCCCTGCTCCGCCAATGGAAAAGTGTTGCATGAATTCGTCCCGGTCCATTGTGCACCTGGCGCATCTCGGGGCGGCCAGCAGAATCATAACGCCAGGAGATGGCCACACCTCCAGGCAGACGGCGCTCCAGTTCACGCCCCAAGGGATTGCGCAAGAAGTCGAGCCTGCTCGTGTTGGCCTCCGCCTCGACGCCCAACGAACGGAGATCACCCATGGCATCTCTGACAAACGTAGCCTGCAGCCCCAAGGAGGATGCCAGCCGGCTCCGCTCGCCCGATGCGTCGTATTGCACGGCTACCCAGTGGTCGCCCTGACTCTCGCGCAGGAGCCGGCCAGCAGCATCATACTCGAACCGGACAGTCCCTCCCTCGCCCACTGCCTCTACGAGTGAGCCATCCAGTTGGTAGGCCAGACGCTCCTCTCCACCACCCGAATAGAGTCTGTGGACAAGGCGGCCCGCCTCATCATAAGTGCACTCCGTGGTGGAACCGCTGGGCCGTTGGATGCGAACCAACTGGCCTGCGCCATCGTACCCATAGCAGAATGGGTGCTCATTGGCGACATACTCTTCTACAGGAAACCCTCGAGGATCGAGTACGAAGCGGGTCGCATGACCGGCCTGATCCCTTACCTCGAGCAGGTGACCCTCGGTATCATATTTCAGGCGTATCGTGCTCCCGGCATCCTGCCGCCATGCCAGCCGATGGAAGCCCTGATAGCCAAAGCGAGCCTCCGAGTCATTATCTTGTAGCGCAACCAGGTTCCCCTCGGCATCGTACTGGAACCGACTCACGTTACCGTCTGGTTCTCTTGACTCGACCACTCGACCCTCTGCGTCGTAGCGCAGGTGATGGGCACCACCTTCTGGCTCCGCGACCTTGATGACTCTCCCCAATCGATCATGGGTGTAGTGTGCCTCGGCGCCATTAGCGAGTTGAAGACGCGAGATACTGTAGGAATTGTCGTAGTCCAACGCCAGTCGGGCACTATTTGGGTAGACAATCTGCCGGAGCAGACCCCTTTCGTAGACAAAGCGCGTCCGCTCCCCCAGTGGATCTTCGGACCACAGCATCTGGCCATAGGAGTCATGATTCCAACGCCAGGTATTGCCGCGGGGATCCACAATCACACTGGGATTCCCTTGCTCATCATACTGGATGGATACCTTGGCGCCATCAGCGCCCTCGAAGCCAACGCAGTTACCCCGAGCATCATACGTATAGCGTTGGACGCGCCCAAGCGGGTCCACTTCCTTTACCAGGCGCAGGGCGTCATCATATTCGCGTTGCCAGACATTGCTCAGCGGGTCCACCTCCTTCACCACCACGCCGCGCCCATCGGAGTAGTAGGTGGTGGTGTGGCCCAGGGAGTTGGTGACCTCGGTGACGCCCCTCTCCTTGTCATAGAAGAGCCGGTGATCATGGATGCCGCCGTCGCCCCAGGTGTGTACGCACCAGGCCTCGGCTCCCTGGCCGTCGTACTCGAAGTGGAAGCTCAGGCCCGTGCGGTCGGTCTCGCGCACCAGCAGGTGGCCGCTATATTGGTAGCGGGCCGCATGCGCGAGCGCGTCATGTGCCTCCACCAGATCTCCTGCCTCCGAGTACACATAGCGGTTGTAGGGCACGAGGCCCGGCTGCGTGGGGTGAGGCAGCCATGTCCTCACCAGCCGCCCCTTGGCGTCGTGTTCGAACCGTAGCCGCCTCCTGGCGCTGTCCACCACCCACTCCAGCCGCCCACGGCTGTCATACTCGTAATGAATGGCATGCCCGGCCCGGTTGCGCGTGCGAGTCACCCGGCACAGTCCAGGGTCCTCGCCCCCGACAAAGCGCAGCTCGTGCACCAGCCCATTCGCCAGTTCCACGCTCCACTGCAGTTCCCCCATGCGCCGCAGGGTCAGCCGGTCCATCGGCTCGTACACCGCCTGGCCCAAGGGCGCCCGTTGCCTGGGGAACTGGCTCATATCGAACGCGATCTCCCTCCCATCCTCCGCTCGGTACACCACCTTCCCCTGTTCCTCCCACACCGCCAGGTCCAGCGAGTGGCTCCAGCCGTGGCCCACCGCCGAATCGCGCTCGCAGAGGCTCGAGGAGTAGTTGCGCTCGAACTTGAGCGGAATGGGGCCCGGCAATTCCCAATCCACCGCTTTGGTCACCGCCCGCCCCGTCACCACGTCCACGGGGTGTCCCGTCAGCGTGCAGATGGCCTTGTGAATCCGATCGCGCGCCCGCTCGCCCAGTCCCACCTTGTCCATGACCTTGTTCGCCGCCTTGTGGATGCGGTCGGACACGTCACTCATCTTCCGGCTGGCCTTCTGCAGATTGCGCAGCTTCTTCAATCCCTTGAGCAGTGCGCCCAGGGCCAGCTTCATCATCAGCCCTGACAGGGAAATCGTCGGAGGCCCGCCCACTATCACCGGGGGACCCGCCGGAATGGACAGGGCAATCGAGGTGGGAAGCAGCAGCGTCTTGGCGCCCGGCCCCTTCTTGCGCGGCGGCGAGGGCATGCCGATGTCCTGGCAACTCAGCACCGGCAGCGTCATGTAGGTGAAGGGCTCGTCGTCCACCATGACGGTGGAACTGCCCATGAAGGTCTCGTTCTCGTTGCCAGGCGGCTTGGCGAAGACGCCTCCAATGGGGAAGTGGGGAGGCAGTGTCACTCCGCCCGTACCCGCTTGCGCTCGCGGCAAGCCGTTGACCAACACCGTGGAACCGATGATGGGGATGTAGTCGAACGGGTCGAAGACAATGCCGATATGCGGGTGGGGAATGGGCACCACCGCCCCGGGAGGGGTAATGATGAAATGGATGTCGATTCCCAACACCGGGTCCAGGTGCTTGACCGCAGGCATCATGCCGCTTGACCTCCCGCGGCCTGGGTATCGGGCCGCCAATCGTTACCCAGGAGCGACTCGGCCTCGACTTCCAGACGCCGCGCGGCGGCCTCCCCCTGGCGAGCTTGGCCCAGCCGCACCCGGGCCTCCGCCACATAGGGCAGTGTCGAGGTGGAGCGTGCCTCTGGCTCGAGCGCCAGCCCTACGCTCCAGGCCTGCTCAGTGGCTTCCCAGGCCTTGTCCAGTTCATGGACGGACTCCCGGCAGAAACTCGCCATGCGCCAGCACTCCAGCTCCAGGCGCGCATCCACCAATTTTCGCGCCATGGGCGCCGTCTCCTCGTAGAGCACGGCTGCCTGTGCCCACTCCTGCATCGTCACCAGCACCGCCCCCATCGCCATGCGAGACTTCAGCCTCAACTCGGCCCCCTGGACCTCGCCCCTGGCCTCGGCATCCACCGCGGCCCCCTCCGCCTTGCGGTAGTGCTCCAGCGCCTCCGTGGGCTTGCTGGCCACCAGGAGCGCCGCACCCATGGCCCAGCGCGCCGCCACCACCAGCGCCGGCCAGCCCTCTCCGGCCGCCAATGACGCCGCTTCCTCCCCCAGCCGCGTCACCAGATTGAGTTCGCCGCGGCCCGCCGCATTGCCCAATCGCACCAGCAACTCCCGGTAGCGCCCTCCCGCCGGATCCAGGCCCGCTGCCCCACGAGCCACCTCCTCCATCGCCCCTGGCATGTCCAGGTCCGCCACGCTCGTCCTGACCCGCTTCGGCTCCGCCCGCGCCAGCGGCTCCAACACCCTCACCCGCACATCATCCAGCACCACCACCCGCACATTCGGCGAGCGCAGGTACGCCAATGCCTCGTGCAGCCACTGCCACCACGCTTTCGCATCCGCCACCTCGCCCGGCACCAGCACCACCGCTAGAACACCGACCGATTTGATTTTTTAGTAAAATCAGGGATTTACGTGAGGGGGTGGACAACAGTGGCTGAATTTGATCAGGTCGGCACATGACCTTAGCCGTCAGTCCGCCGAAGGTGACCGGAGAGATAGCTCGATGGACTCCTCCGCGGGAGTTGAACGAGCAAGAGCAACAGATTGTCGAACGGATGAGCCGTAACGGCAAGCTGTTCGCTTTTCTGCGTCTGAATCGGCACAAGCTGATGGATGAGGCTTTTCAGGCGGAACTGGCCTCCATGTACCGCCAGACAGGAGCAGGGAAAGTGGCTATAGCACCCGGGCTGATGGCAATGGCAATACTCTTACAGGGATACATGGGAGTGTCGGATGCCACCCTGGTGGAACTGACGGTCTTCGACTTGAGAGTGCAGATGGTGTTGGGCTGGTTGGGTCACAGCGAGCCGGCGTTCTCCCAGGGGTCGTTGTATGAGTTTCGTCAGCGGCTGATGAGAAACCAAATGGACCGGCGCCTCCTGGAGAAGACAGTCGAGGTGGCGCGGGAACAGAAAGAGTTCGGTGAGCGAAAGCTCAAGACGCTGTTGCGAGTGGCGATTGACTCAAAGCCACTGGAGGGAGCTGGCCGGGTAGAGGACACCATCAACCTGGTAGGACACGCAGCGCGCAAGGTGATGATGTGCGTGGCGAAGCTGCTGGGATGTTCCAAGCAGCAGGCCTGCCGAGAGGCGGGTATTCCCTTGTTGTTGGAAAAAAGTATCAAGAAGGGATTGGATGTGGACTGGAGCGAAGCGGGGCAGAAAAAGAAAGCGCTGCAAGCCCTGCTCGAGCAAGTGGAAAGCATGATGTCCTGGCTAAGAAAGAATCTGGCAGAGGAGATGGAAGAGGAGCCTTTGAGGGAACACGTTCAGACTCTCGAGCAGATTCGCAAGCAGGACCTGGAGCCGGACCCAGAAGGAGGAGGTGTCCGCGTTCGCCAGCAAGTGGCGGAAGAGAGACGAGTGTCGGTAGAAGATGGGGAGATGCGTCATGGACGCAAGAGCAAAAGCAAGCGCTTCAACGGATTCAAGCAGCATGTGGCCACGGCGCTGGACGAAGAACTCATCCTGGCATGTGCTGTGACGCCCGCCAACCGACCTGAAGCGGAGGCAACACCGGCGCTTGAGAAGGACATGGAGAAGCAAGGAGTGAAGATTGACGAGTTACACATAGACCGGGGGTATATCAACAGCAGTATCGTGGACAGCGTGCTCGAGGAGGGAGGGGAAGTGCTGAGCAAGCCGTGGAAGGCACGCAATGGGGAGTTGTTCGCGAAGTCAGACTTCAAAATAGATATGCGAAGCCGGACCATCACGTGTCCGGAGGGGAAGACAATGCGCTTCGAACTGGGAAAGACAGTCGAATTCGCGACAAAGGACTGTGAGACTTGTCCATTGCGCGAGAAATGTACACAAGCCCAGATAGGACAAGGACGGACTGTGGCAATCAGTGAAGATGAAGCGCTCCAGCACAAGTTGCGCAAATTAATGAAGACACCTGCTGGGCGAGAGCGACTCAGGAAGCGAGTAGGGGTGGAACATCGACAAGCCCATATAGCGCGACGACAGGGGCGTCGTGCGCGCTATCGGGGCGTGCGTAAGAACGTCTTTGATCTACGACGTGCGGCCAGCATCCAGAATTTGGAGACATGGCAACGCCATCTAGAGTTGTCCCAGCAGCAGGTGGGATGATGTGGTTTTTAAATCGGTCGGTGTTCTAGCACCTCGCACACGGACTCGTAATGGCGGTGCAGCGCCTCGCAGGCACCGAAGAATGCCTCCACCCCTGACTGTCCGGGAGTCATCCGCCCGAGGCTTACCCCCTCCTGGCTCTCTTCCACCATCGCCACCAGGGCCGCGCGCAATTCGAGCCCATACGTCTCCGGCTGCAAGAATGGGGTGTCGAGGCGCAGGAAGAGGTCCGGACATTCCCCGGTGCGCTCATCGCCCTCCTTCTTCAGCCAGGCCTCCACCATGCGTGCCTCGCTCGGCTCCACCAACCAGCGCAGCAGCCGCGCATCAGGCGCCTGAGCGAACTCCACCCACTGGTTGTGCAGCCATCCCAGCCGCTTTTCCACCGCGTTCTTCATGTGGCCTCTTTCCGTTCCCACTGGCCCGCCATCATCGGCCCGACTGGATTCCCGAGGCGCTCATTATTGGCAATTGGCAACCCGTTCGGGCAAACGAACCGTTGCCTGCACGAGCAGAGGAGCGGAAATACGTCCAGCCTGGATGCAAGGGGGGAGCCCGCGCACACGTCAGCGCGAAGCCCACCAGGCCAGGTGGAGGCGCTCCCGTCTGGAAAATTGCTTCGTCAGCGGAAAACCCAATCCCCCTGGCGGAGGGCGCTTCAGGAGGACATGCGGCCGACGAGGGAGAGGATGGCCTCCCCGTACCGTGGATGCGCTGCAGAGCCAACGGGGCCGCGCGGTGGCGATGGCGCCGAGCAGGTGGTCCGTCCGAGATGACCCACAGGTGCCTACAAGTATCAGCGCAACGAGGAGGGGCCGGAGGAAGTTCAGGTTTCCAGAGGTGGAGAGGAAGTCTGGGTGGACGGTGCCCGCATGGAAAGGCGAGGCTGCTTGAGGTCAATCACGTGGGTAACGCTGAGAGAAGTCCGTTCATTTCTGGCTCGAGCTGTGGCGAGACTGCCTGAGCCATGGTTCTGGACATGCTCATTCCTTTTCGAGGCACTCCTGAAGAAATTTGGCATTCCAGGTGGGGTTGTTGTCCGTCCCTGAGACAGGAGAATCAAATGAAGTTCTTCATCATCGCGGAAGACGGCGGCCTGCCATCCGCATCTGACCTGGCGTTCCATGTGTGCGCGAGCTGGCCCGGCGCCACGGTGATGCCAATCTCCAATCCCGAGAGAAGCTATACCTTGGAGTTCCATGTCCCCATGGCTGATTCGCGACTGGAGGGTTTGCTTCACAAGACGAGGAGCTCCATGACATTCGAAGGTGTCTCTCTTCGGGAGATTTCAGAGTTCGTCCGGTGGTGTCGCTCCCTCGTGCCTTCTCATGTGTCCCTCCTCTTCTGCGACGAGAGCATGAATGGCGAGGTGAAGGTGACTCCGACGATGTCCGCAGCACAAATCCTCGAAGCATTCCATGCGAGTGGAGGGTAGGCCACTGGAACTGCCCCGAGAGATACTCCCAGGGCAGCTCATGGCGTTTTGCCGTGCCTTCATCTCAGTCCAGCCCCGGGTTCGCGGGATTGGAGGCGGACTTGTCCATGATGCCGGTGGGTCCGTCGTTGAGCACGCATTCACCACTCACCTGCTCGACGATACCGCAGCCCGACTTCGGATTGCCCCAACGGCTGGTGAGGTTGAGCCACGACAGGCTCCCGTCATACGTGCCCGGTGACCGCCAGGAGAAGGGCACGGTGCTGTTCCAGGTGTACCAGGGGATGCCACGGCCCGTGTCATCGGCGAGGAAGTCCCCGTTGGGGAGGTTCTTGTAGATGTGCCGGGCGGCGTCCGGGTAGATGCCGTGCGAGCCCAGGGCCGCGTACACCTCCGGGTGGAAGCCCGCCACGGCCACGTTCTTGTCCCCGAAGTCGAACGTCTGCCCTCCCGCGTGCTGGCTCAGGAACATCCGCGACGGCCGGCCATCCACGAAGCGCACCGTGAAGTGCTCCCAATCCCCCACGTGGTTGCCGAACGTGGAGTAGCCGCCCAGACAGCCAAGGCGCGAATCGTACAAGCCGATGCACACGCGCTTGCCGTTGTTGTACGGGTAGAAGGTCCAGTAGACGATGTCCGTGGTGTTGGTCGGCTGGCCGTTCTGGGTGCGGTTGATGATCTCCGCGTAGATGGGCACCTGGCCCGGCCGCTGACCATCGAGGAACTGGGGATCCGTGCAGGAGTCACACCCCAGCGACTGGTTGGTGACCATGTGCCCACCGGACTCGTGCACGTTGGGGAGGAAGAACTCGACCGAGGACGGGAAGTAGTGCTCCTCCGGATGCAGCCACACGAGCGGCGCGTACTGGGAGGCCGTCACGGCATCCACGGGCACGCCCTTCATCTCCGGGTTGGCGAGGGCGCTCTTGTTGAGGACCCAGTAGCGGTTGCCGCCGGTGTCCGAGTGGCTGGGCCGGGCGATGAAGGTGGAGAGCGCCAGGCCTCGATGGTCCCGGGGCTGCACCTGCCAGATACCCACGTCGTGGTCCGCGCCCGAACCCTCGTCATTCCAGAGCCAGGAGGGGTTCGCCGGGAGCACGTACTCGCCGCGTACGCAGCGGATGAGATCGGTCGAGGGCTTGTCGTAACCGAGTACCGTGACGGTGCCCAGGCAGGTGTAGCCCGCGGCGGGCAGCGGCTCCCAGATGGAGACGTCATGGGTGCCGCCCGAGCCCCAGTCGCTCCACACCCAGGCGTAGTCGACGGGCCGCGCCAGCACATCCCCCTCGCCGTAGGCCACGAAGCTCGTCCGGGGCGCCGAGCCATGGAAGGGCTGGGCCACGTCGCCCAGCGAGTAGTAACCGGGGGTCTGGCCGAGGTTGGCGCGCCAGATGGCCACGTCGTTGTCGGCCCCCGTCCCGTGGTCGTCGTAGACCCAGTTGAACGCGGTCGCTCCCTGGACGTAGAGCCGCTGGGGGTAGCGCATGACCACCTTGTCCGAGCGCAGCGTGAACTCCCCGCTCTGCCCACCGGAAGCGGTCGCCGCGACGAGCTTGTAGGTGCCCGGTGACAGGGAATAGGACAAGCGCGAGGTGAGGCTTCCCCCGCTGTCATTGTCCTGGGCGAGGACGTTGCCATTCGCATCCAGCAGATAGAGGTAGGTGTCGAGTGACGCGGTGAGATGGAACGTCACCGTGCTGGCGGGTCCGGTGTAGTCCACGATGAACTGCCGGTTGGCCGGGCTGGAAGGGTTCATCCCGCCCGAGCCGTTCCAATAGCCATACAGGACGTTGCCCTGCTGCGTGGAGGGAGACTCCACCACCATGCTCGAGGCCACATCGTCGAGGGCGAATGGCGCCTCCATGCCGCATCCCACGCTCGTGGTGAGCGCGGCGCTCATGAGGAATGCGCGCCAGTGACGGCTGCTCGAGTTCAGGGGAACGGAAGTGGCGGGTCCTCGGAGACGGCTGTTCTTCATGGTGGGTCCTTCTGCGGTTGGGAAGAGACTCGGGGTTCGGGTGCCCTCGAGCACGCGTCGTGCCAGCATGCCCCTTGAGGGCACGTCCGGCGATCCGTGGAACGGGCCGCGGGAAGGAAGTGCTACAGTCGTGGGCGATGTCCCGCTCCGAGCCCCGCGATTCCCAGTCCCCCCCGCTGGTCGCCGAGGTCTCCACGGCCATTGGCCACGAGCGGCGCGCCGCGGCATCCGCCGACCAGGTGGTGCCGGTGCTGACCCTCTTCTCCCATCCCACGGCCACTCGGGCTGGAGAGCGGCTCCTGCTGGAGGGGATCGCCTCCGGCCGGGAGGTGGCTCTGTCCCGCAACGGCCCGAACTTCACCCGGCCTGGAGAGACCTTCGGGCAGCCCCTGTCCGACCCTTTCGTGAGCCGCAACCCCCTCGTGTTCTCACCGGGTGAAGGGGGGCGGCTCCGGCTGCGCGTGGGCGAGGGCGGAACCCGGGTGGTGGTGGACGAGCAGCTCGTGACGAGCCGTGAATTCACGCCGGAGGAGCTGGCGGCGGGCGTGCTGTTGGAGCTCTCGGGCCGGGTGGTGTTGTTGCTGCACCAGGACTCGGGCAGGGCGCGAGCACCCGGTGACACGCTGGGCATGGTGGGCGAGAGCCCTGGCATCCGGCGCGTACGCGAGCACGTCCAGCGCATCGCCGACCTCCATGTCCCGGTGTTGATCCGGGGGGAGACCGGGACGGGCAAGGAACTGGTGGCCCAGGCCATCCACCAGCACGGCCCGCGCAAGGGGCACCCCTTCCTCAGCGTGAACCTGGGCGCCATCCCCAAGGAGCTGGCGGCCGCCGAGCTGTTCGGCGCGCACCGGGGTGCCTTCACCGGAGCGACCCGGGAGCGCGAGGGCTTCTTCCGGGCGGCCCAGGGGGGCACCCTGTTCCTCGACGAGGTGGGCGAGGCGCCTCCGGAGGTGCAGGTGATGCTGCTCCGGGTGCTGGAGACCGGCGAGCTGTACCCGGTGGGTGGGCATACGCCCATCAAGACGGATGTCCGGCTGATCTCCGCGACCGATGCCAACCTGGAGGAGCACATCCGGGAGGGGCGCTTCAAGGCGCCGTTGCTGCATCGTCTGGCCGGTTATGAGATCCGGCTGCCACCCCTTCGCGAGCGCCGCGAGGACATCGGGATGCTGTTCCTGCACTTCGCCCGGGAGGAGTTGCAGGCCATTGGCGAGGCCCACCGCCTGACGCCCCGGGATCCCTATGCCGAGCCATGGTTGCCGGCGTCGCTCGCGGTGCGCCTGCTGCGCTACTCGTGGCCCGGCAACATCCGGCAGTTGCGCAACCTCACCCGGCAGTTGGTGATTGGCAGCCGGGGGCAGCCCGTGCTGCAACTGGACTCGCGGCTCGCCGGAGAGCTGGACGCCGCCGCGGGGCCCATCCCGAAGCCAGCGGCACCCGCCGCTCCTCCCTCGGCGGTGGCTCGCCGCAAGTCCACCGAGGTCACCGGAGACGAACTCCTCTCGGCGCTCCGGCGGCACGCCTGGGATCTCAAGTCGGCGGCGGATGCGCTCGGAATTCCGCGCTCCTCCATCTACGATCTCATCGACAAGCACCCGAACATCCGCAGGGCGGGAACCCTGAGCGCGGAGGAGATCTCCGCCTGCCATCAGGAGTGCGGAGGCGACCTGGACGCCATGGTCCAGCGCCTGGAGGTGTCCAAGAAGGCGCTCAACCGGCGCCTCAAGGAACTGGGACTGGCCTGAGCGCCAGGAACTCCTGAATCGCGGTAGGTCGGCGGCGAAGCGTTGGCGCAGGTTCGAAAGGAATAGCACCGTGGCGAAGCATCAACTGATCATCCCCGAGAACATCTACGCGTCCTTCCCGGTTCGTTCCGAAGCAGGGCGGCTCGAGGAACTCCTCACGCTGGTGATCAACTGGAAGGGAACCTGGGAGCCAGGCGATCAGCCCGAACAGTATCTGGTGGTGGCTCCAGGGGATGAGCTCGAGATCGTGCTCTCTGCCGAGCGGCACCAGGGGGGCAGCTTGTGGCTCTTCAAGCGGGAGCTCCCCTTGCTCCTGCCTGAGAATGCAGTCCTGAGTGATCGCACCTGGGCACGCGTGGACCTCGAGCGCGGGAGCAGGGTCTTCCAGGTGAACCACGCGCTCTCCCGTGACTCGGGAGAGTCGCGCTATGACCTGCGCGTCAGTGAGCTGAGACAGTATCCAGAGCCCATCGTCGGGCAGGGACAGCCCGGCACCCTGACGGCTTCCAAGCCCTGAGGGCGGTTCAGGGCAACCTGGCCGTCGAAGATTTTCCCCTGTTGGGAGCCGGTGGTGGGCTACGCGGGAGGCGGCGCGTACTGGAGCTGCAACTGAGCGCCGCGACCGTTGAAGGGATGGTCGGCACCCTGCACCGACATCCAGCCGCACTCCCCCCGGTTCCACAGGTCCACCACCTGGTTGTCCGAGCTGTAGGTGGCCCCACCGGAGCCGTAGTAGCCGACCGCCACGAACTCGCCGGGCGCCGCCGCGAAGGGCGTGCCGCGCAGGTCGACGTTGCCCAGGCCGGGGTTGCCGAAGTCGCAGTTCATCGCCGCGGCATAGGCCATGGAGGTGACGGCATCCCCGTGCCACAGCAGCCCGGAGGAGGTGGAGAAGGTCTGGTCACCGGTGCTCACGCGCAGGGTGGTGGGGTCGATGCGAACCTTGGAGAAGAGGGTCCGCACGTTGGTGGCCCCCCAGCCGTTGTTGTAGCCCGCGGTGTACTGGGAGAAGTTGAGTGAGGGGCCCGTCGACGGCAGCGACAGGTACTCGGCGGGAGTGCCCGCCATGTCGCGGCACCAGGCCGTCCAGGGCTTGGAGGCATCACCGTTGACGTACAGCACGTACTCACCATCCGCCGCGGAGGGATGGGCGGTCTTGATGTCCTGGCAGCTCGCCGGCGTGCTCCGCCTGTACTGGAGTTGCAACTGAGCGCCGCGGCCGTTGAAGGGATGGTCGGCACCCTGCACCGACATCCAGCCGCACTCCCCCCGGTTCCACAGGTCCACCACCTGGTTGTCCGAGCTGTAGGTGGCCCCACCGGAGCCGTAGTAGCCGACCGCCACGAACTCGCCGGGTGTCGCCGCGAAGGGCGTGCCGCGCAGGTCGACGTTGCCCAGGCCGGGGTTGCCGAAGTCACAGTTCATCGCCGCGGCATAGGCCATGGAGGTGACGGCATCCCCGTGCCACAGCAGCCCGGAGGAGGTGGAGAAGGTCTGGTCACCGGTGCTCACGCGCAGGGTGGCGGGGTCGATGCGAACCTTGGAGAAGAGGGTCCGCACGTTGGTGGCCCCCCAGCCGTTGTTGTAGCCCGCGGTGTACTGGGAGAAGTTGAGCGAGGGGCCCGTCGACGGCAGCGACAGGTACTCGGCGGGAGTGCCCGCCATGTCGCGGCACCAGGCCGTCCAGGGCCTGGCCCTGTCGCCGCCGAGGAACAGCACGTAGGGGCCATCCGCCGCGGAGGGGTTGGCGTTCTTGATGTCCTGGCAGCTCGCCGGGCCGGTCGTGAGCGCGGCCCGCGTCTGGCCTGGCTCCGTGGGGGCCTGTGGCTGGGCCTCGGGGCTGTTTGGCTCCTCCATCCCGCAGGCGGGGAGGACGGCGAGGCTGGCGGCGAACATCAGCTTCTTCCAACGGGGGGCGTACATCATGGCGGGAACTCCGGGTTCAGTGAGTCTTGAATGAACTCGGGGTGTCCTTGAGCACGCCGCGTGCCAGCATTTCCCTGGAACTCTTCTGGGGGCTCTTCAGAGGAGAACCCTCGCGGGGAAGGGTCTGGGAGGAGGGGCGCGGCTGTCGGCGACATGTCGCCGACAATCGCGAAACGTCGCGGCCCCAGGGGCTCAGGGCCCGCTGGACTGGAGGCGCTGGAGGGTGTCGCCCCACTCCCGCTGGAAGCCCGGGTTGGCGGAGAGCGCGCTGGAGAGATCCTCCCGGGCCTGTCTTCGCCACTCCTGCTTCTGTCCGGGGGGAGCGGAGGGGAGCGACGCCTGGATCGCGAGAAGACTGCCTCGCAAGAGCCGGGCGTCTGGCCATCCGGGACGAACCGCGAGGAGCTGCTGGGCCAGCTCCAGCCCTCGTTGAAGCGAGGGGCCCGGGTCCTGCTTGCCCTGCATCAGTCGGGTGGACCAGCGACGGAGGAAATGCCCGAAGCCGATGCGGAACTCCTGCCGCTCCGGAGCCAGCTCGAGACCCTTCTGGAAGGCCTGGAGCGCCTCCTCGGAGTCCTGGGGGCGTCCTCCTGGAGAGAGCGCCTTGGCCCCCAACGCCTCACCCAGGGAGTACCAGGCCTCGGCGTGGGTCGGATTGTGAGCGAGGGCCCGCCGCAACGCCGCCTCGGCCCGCGTGCTGCTGGGGCGGGGATCGCGCCCGTGCTCCAGCTCGAAAGTGGCCAGGATGGCATGGACCATGCCGCGGTTGGCCAGGGCTCCCGCGTTCTCCGGAAGCCACTGGAGTGCCAGCCGCAGGGCCTCGTCGGCCGCGCGCACGCTCGGGCCGGGATCCTCTCCCCGGGCACGCAGGTACAGGGCTCGATGGGCGAGCACCTCACTGAGGTTGATGTGCCCGTAGCCGCTTTCGGGTGCGAGGGTCACGGACTGCTCGCAGGCCGTCCGGGCCTGCTCCAGCGCGGGGAATGGATCCCCGCCGCGGTCCCAGGCCGCCTGGGCCTGCTGGACCCGTGTCAGACACAAGCCATTGTGGAGCTGGGGAATGCCGGGGCTGAGCTCGAGCCCCTTCCGGTACATCTCCGCGGAGCGCTCCAGCGAGGGACCGGGCTCACCTCCCGACACGCGCAGCCGCTGGGCCACGAGCGCATGCGCCAGTCCCGCGTAGAAGTAGGGCACCACGTGCCCGGGGTTGAGGGCCCGGGCCTTGTCCAGCGCCGCCAGTGCCTGGGTGAGATCTCCGTCCGGAGCCGGGGCCCGCGGGTGGGTGGCCCGGGTGTAGTACGCGATGCCCAGGTTGATCCATCCCTCCGGCACCTGGCCGTCCAGTTGGAGGGCGGAGAGATAGGACTCGATCGACTTGCCGTAACCGGGCAGCGGATCCGCGCCCACCTGCTCGTCGTAGTCGGCCCACGTCTTGTGGACCATGCCCAGGTTGAGGTGGAAGTCGTAATCCCTTTCCTCCGGGGCGATGCTCTCGAAGCTCTCGACCGCCTTGCGCAGTTGCTCGCGCGGATCCAGGGAGTGGCTCTGGCGGGTATAGCCCCAGATCCAATAACCCTGCCCCAACTCCAGCCGGGCCTTCGAACGCGAGGGCTCGAGCTCCAGCGCGCTCCGCGCGGCGCTCACCGCCTTCTCCGGCAAGGTCTCCGAATAATCGCCCAGATTGCGTCGATGCTCGGCGAGCCGCCGGTAGAGGCGGGACTCCAGCACCCGGGCGTCGTAATGCTCCGGCATGGCCACGAGCGCGCGGGAGACGGCCTCGAGGGCCCGGGTGTAGTGGGGAGCGACATCGCCCTTCCCGTAGAGCTCCAGGATCAGCGCGCCGTACTCCAGCCCTCCCTGGGCCGTGTAGATCGAGGCCACGCTCTCGCCGCTCGCCGCCGCCTGGGCATAGGCCTTCCGGCCCGCCTCGAAATCCGCCAGCGCGCGCTCGTGCTCGCCCAGGTTCCAGTTCCGCATGGCGCGGGCCTGGAGGATGTCTCCGCGCAGCGTGGGAGCCTCATGGAACCAGGACAGCTCGGTGCCGAGCGTGTCCAACAGGGAGAGGGCTTCGTCCCACCGGTTCTCGTAGAAGGCGAGCAGCGCCGCCACGTACGCGGTGGAGGGAACCTCGGCACCTTCACTCTGACGGAGCCAGGCCAGCGCCGGCTCCCGGTAGCGACGCTCGACCTCGCGCTTGCGAGCCTCTCGCCGCTCGGCGTCGCGGAGGCGCTCGGCTTCCAGCAACTGCTCCTGGTATTGGTGCCCCGTCACCAGGGCCAGTGCGTAAGCCACCCGGGGCTCGCGGAAGCCGTGCTTCCAGGCGGACTCGAGGGACTCGCGAGCCCTGACCTCGTCTCCGAGTGCGAGGTAGCCGCGCCCCAGCGCGTAGTGACCGGGCCCCACGGCCTGCTCGCCCGCGGCCTGGATCTCCGCCTCGAGCGCCGCCATCCTCGCGCGGATGGCGCGCTGATCCGCGCGCGTGTCGTGCAGGTGGGAGAGGTCCGAGTAGCGCGCCAGTGCTTCGATGCGTTCCACGGACTCGGCGAAGCGCCGGGCCAGGCGCTCGCGCACGGCGGTTTCGCGGCGGGCCAGCACCGTCTGGCCCAGCGCCAGGAGCACGAGCACTGCCGCCACCGAGGCCACGGATGCCACGAGCCGGTGCTTGCGGAGCTTCTTGCGCAGGCGGTACCAGACTCCGTTGGAGCGGGCCCGTACCGGCTCGCCCGACAGGAAGTGGCCGAGTTCCTCGGCCAGGGCGCGCGCGGAGTCATACCGGGCCGAGCGCTCCTTCTCGAGGCACTTGAGCGCGATGGCCTCGAGGTCCGCGGGGATGTTCGGATCCACCGCGCGCGGTGGGCGTGGCTCCACCTTGAAGATGTTGTTGAGCACCTCCAGGCCGTTGCCGCCGGGAATGGGCGGCTGGCCCGTCAACACACTGTAGAGGGTGGCGCCCAGACTGTAGACGTCCGAGCGGCGATCCAGGTGGGAGACCTCGCCGCGAGCCTGCTCGGGCGACATGTATTGGGGCGTGCCCATGACCGCGCCGGTGACGGTGGCCCCATCGTTCCAGTCTCGCGCCAGCCCGAAGTCCATCACGTAGGGGCGCAGCGTCCCATCCTCCGCGCGCTCCACCATGATGTTGGAGGGCTTGAGATCCCGGTGGATGAGACCCACGCGGTGCGCCTCGTGCACGCCCTCGGCGGCCTCTCGGAGCACCAGCGCCTTCTGTTCGACGGAGAGCTCGCGGGCGAGCGCGCTCAGCGTCCGCCCCTCGATGAACTGCATCGCGATGTAGACGCGCCCTTGAACCTCGCCCACCTCGTAGACCTTGCACACCCGCTCGTGGTTCACCCGTGCCTGGGCCTTGGCTTCGGAGAGGAAGCGCCGGGTGAGCTCGGGATCGTCACCCCGGACGAACTTCAAGGCCACGTTCCGGTTCAGCCGTGGATCATGCGCGAGGAAGACCCGCCCCATTCCCCCCTCGCCGAGGAAGCGCATGCACTGGTAGCGCTCCCAACCGCTGACGGGGAAGGCCGGGGTCTCGGGAGCCTTCTCGTCTCGAGCGTCGGCCACCCGGGGCGTGGCACCCCGGACCTGGGCCATCATCGAGAGGAGCGTCCCCTCGGACAAACGGCCTCGCTCACGGAGCAGCGCCAGGGGACTGCGCTCCAGGCGCCGAGCCTCCTCGCGCAGACTGTCCGCTTCCTGCTCGGAGACAAGGCCCTCGGCCAGGGCTACCCGCAGCTCGACCTCGAAATCCGGATGCATGGGGGGAAACGCTCCTCGGAGCGCCGATCGTACTTCCAAATGTCGATCTCAGCGTCATGGCGATCTCCCACGGGATGACCGTGCATGCCAGCGGCGGGGCGACGCGCGAGGAGCTACGACGCGCCGCCGAGCTGCCGATGCGGGCCTGTCCTTCCCTCTCTCCTCGGCGTTCAGGGGCCTGGGTCGGCGGGAAGCACCGTGAGCGTGGCGCCTCCGGCCCGGAACGACTTCGCGACCCTCGCGAGGCTCAGTCCGACGCCACGCAGTGGTAGCGAACGGTGTCCCCCGCGTTGACGAACACCGAGTCCGTGGCAGTGGTTGAGGTGTAGGGCAGGTACTGGGTGTTCCCGTTGACGGTACGATCAAAGCCGTCAATGACGCGGTAGATGGACGGCGTGATGTTGCATGTGGCCGTGACCATGCTGTTGGGACAATCCAGGGAGATGATGATGCCATTGGACGTCGTCAACCCGCTGACCACTTCGCCCGTGCTGTTGCACACGAGTTGGATGGTTCCGTCCGCGCCCGCCCCCGTCCAGTTCATGCTCACCAGGCGGGGCGCCAGGGAGCCGGTGTAGCTGGTGATCCAGCCCACGTAGGAGGACACGCGGGTGAAGACGCTGTACGAATCGCACGTCCCGCCCCGGCCCCAGCTCACGATGCCAAGCAGTCTCAGTTCGGGGTTCTCCCGGTAAAGCGGGCCGCCGCTATCACCATGGCATGCCCCGGTGTAGGAGCCCGCGCACAGCTCCGTCGAATAGAGATCGCGAGCCAGGGGGGCCGCGTTGCAGGTGGCGTTGGGCTGTACGGGGATGTTGGCCTGACGGAGCACGTCGGACTGGCTCCCGTATGCGGACGTCCAGCCCCAGCCAGAGACGATGGGCTGCGGGTAGTAGGAGTAGTCCGCGTAGTCTGGATTACCGTCATTCAAATAGATGATCTGCGTGCCCCGGTTGATGCTCACGGGCGACGACAGCTCGATGAGCGCCACGTCATCCACGGGGGCGTTGCTCACATAGCGGAAGCTGGGATGCTTGATGTAGCGGGTAACGGTCCGGACCTGCTCGGTGGAATCCGTCACGGAGATCCGGTGGTCTCCCGTGATGACGCGAAGGGCCGATACGGAAACCCCATCCACGCAGTGCGCCGCGGTGAGCACCCATTGGCGGTGGATGAGGGAACCACCGCATTGATGGCTGCCATTGACCGTGATGCGTGCCTGGAAGGGCACGTCGTTCACGAAGGACTCGTTGCCATTGATGATTTGCTGCTCGTCCTGGCTGAGCGTTTGCTCGGAAACCGGGGCCGCCTCTGGCTCCGCGAACTGTGCCCCACATCCCAGGACAACGGCTGAGCCCAGCACCGATACACAGAGGTACGATTTCAAACGGCCTCCCTACCGTCTCTGGAAGGGCATGCCCGGAAAGCAGGCTGCGAAGGACGGTGGCCAGATTGTGCGTGGCGGGGAAGAAAGCTCTGTCAAATCCGAGCAAAATCTCAGGTCGTGAGCCCCGTGGGGGGACTCGCGCGGGGCAGGGTGACGGTGACGCGGGTGCGTGCGTTCTCGCTGCTCAGGGTGAGGTGGGCGCCGCCCGCGTAGGCCAGGGCGAGCCGGCGCTCCACCGTGGGCAGGCCACTGCTGCCCTCGCGGGGGCCACGCGAGGCGCCGGGGTTCTCCAGGGTGAAGACGAGCGTGTCCCCGTGTGCGCGCACGGTGAGGTGGATGGGGCCGCGGTGTCCGGCGGCGGGCCCGTGCTTCACCGCGTTCTCCGCGAGCGGCAGCAGGACGAGCGGCGGCACGGGAAAGGACTCCAGGCCGGGCTCCACCTCCTGGGTGAGCTGGAAGAGGTCCGGGTCGCGCAACAGGTGCAGCTCGAAGAGCGTGCGCACCAGCTCCAGCTCCTGCGCCAGGGGCCAGGTGGCGGCGCGCACCCCGGCGAGCACGCTGCGCAGCATGGCGGACAGCCGCAGCACGGCGGCCTCGGCCACGGCGCCATCCGTCCGGCACCACTCGGCGATGGCGTTGAGGGTGTTGAAGAGGAAGTGGGGATCCAGGTGGCTGCGCCCGAGAAGGTGTCAAACACCTCGTACTGCTCGGCCGCCCGGAGTCACGCGCCCGCCAATCTCCGAGAAGCGCTCGTACGCGCGTTCGAGCGCCTCAAGGTGCGCGGGGATGTCGAGATCGAGCGGCGTCTCTGTGAGCCGAACGACCCACCCGCCCATCGCAGTGCGCCGCGCTCGAGAGAGCAAGTCTGCATCTCGAGCAGGGTCCGGGAACCCGATGGCTTCTGCGGCGGCTGCTGACCAGTCGTTCAGCCATCCCAGGCGATGCGGAATCGCAGGCGAGCGGAGCTTGTCTGGGAACTTGAGCGCTGGTAGCCCCCGTGGGGGAATCCCCGGCTTACGCGCCGGAGCTCTCGTCTGCCCCGCGATCTCTACTGCCACGCTGTGCGGCGTCGCATGCCCCCAGAAAGAGCGTGCGCCCTCCGCCACTCCTTCCAGCACATTCGCCGCCTCCGCGATGCTGGCCGCATCCAGCGGCAGCTCTGCGTGGGCTTCAAATTGGGGCTGGTCGCCTTCTCGACCCGGCTACTGCAAGGTGAGTTGCAGGCGGTTGTCGGGGTCGGAGGTGAAGCCGCAGTATCCACCTCCCGTGAGGTTGACGATCTGGCTGCCACTGTAGGTGATCGAGCCCGCCGGGTGATACCCACTGACCAGGAACTGGCCGGGCACGATGCCGAAGGGCGTGCCCGTCAGATCGATGTTGCTCCGGCCCGTCTGGGAACGGTCGGCCACGCAGTCGCCCGCGCTTCCCAGCGGGTTGGTGTAGAGGAAGGTGCTGCCGAAGCGCATCCAGCCCTGGCTCCAGGAGAAGGTGGTGTCGTCGAGCGCGAGCGTGAGCGCCACAGGGTCGAGGCGCACCTTGAAGTACCACGTCGCCTGCCCGCCGGCGGACGTGTTCTGCCCCTGGCCGTAGTACGAGTAATTGGTGGTGGCCGCCGTCTTCACCGTGAGGTACTCACGGGGCGTGCCGGCCATGTCGTGACAGTATACATCCACCTGCTTGCCACCGAGCGTGAGCGGGTAGGTGCCGTCCGGGGCCGCGGGGTTCTGCGCGCGAACCTCGGCGCAGTCGTGCACCTCGTTGGGGGTCACGTAGGTCCGGAAGTACAGATCATACGCGGGGTGGGAGTTGTACCCGACCTGGAACAGCATCCCGCCAGGATAGGAGTCGACGGAGGAGTTGGCCTCGTACCTCCAGTCATAACCCCCCGAGACGTACGGCTGGGCGTTCTGGATCACGATGGCGTACTGCTCGCCCGGAAAGACGCCGAGCGACTGCGAGAACCCGGCGTCGATCCAGTTGTAGCTGCCGGTAGGAATCAAGGTATGGCTCACCGTGCTGCTGGCGAGCACCTGGCCCGAGGTCGAGCGGAGTTGCACCAGCATGTCCGGGCAGTCCGGCAGACACTGCTTCTGCACATACACCGAGACCCGCGAGAGCTTCCCGGCGGTGCCCACCGTGAAGGTCTGTCCGCCGGGCACCGCTCCCGTGTAGAGCTGGACGGAGTAGAGCGAGTAGGGCTCGTTCGCCTGGTCCACCACGGGCGACGTGGCATGGCTGGCCGTCGTGGTCATCAAGGCCGTCAGCATCCCCAGCTTGGAGAGGGGAGACAGCCAGCGGCGGAATGCAATCGCGAAGGATGGGTTCATGACTGTGGGGTTGAGGCGGTTGGAGTTCATGTCGAGACCGCTCGAAGGTCTCGGGTTCCGGGCCTCAGCAAGCGACGTACCAGCACACCGGAGCACCCGGTTTCAGAGAGGGAGGTCGTCCACACGGCTCGTTCTCGAGAGGCAACGGCGGCGTGGTGGGCCGTTTCCACGCGTGGAACCCGGGGGCTCGACG
Source organism: Cystobacter fuscus (assembly GCF_002305875.1). Taxonomy (NCBI): domain Bacteria; kingdom Pseudomonadati; phylum Myxococcota; class Myxococcia; order Myxococcales; family Archangiaceae; genus Cystobacter; species Cystobacter fuscus. Next base: position 2,294,260 of record NZ_CP022098.1, read on the forward strand.
CGTGGAAGTGCCGCTCTGGAAGTTTGCTTTGCTCCGGGACGTGAGCTCAGTGCCCCAGCCTCCAGCGCGCAACCCACGAGAAGTCAGGTCCAGGCAGGAGGCCGCGGATATCTCCACGGCCGATGTCTCGAGAGACCATCGCACTCCGCCGGGCTCCCGCCTCGTCCCCGCGCTGACCATTGCTTCGCACCCCCAGGCGCATCGCGTCGGGGAGCGGCTGCTGCTGGAGGCGCTGGCCGAGGGCCGCCAGGTCCTCCTGTCCCGCAATGAGCCGGACTTCACACGGCCTGGGAGCTCACCAGGCATGCACCTGGCGGACGCCTTCCTGAGCCGCAAGCCGCTCGTCTTCGCGCCGGGCGTGGAGGGGCGCATCCGGCTGGAGCCGGGCGAGGGAAGCCGGGTGGCTGTCGGTGGAGAAGTGCTGCGCGAGCCGTGGGTGTTCTCGGCCGAGGAGGTGGCCGCGGGCGTGCCGCTGGAGCTGGCCGGACGCGTGCTGCTGTTGTTGCACCTGGCGGATGCCTCGGCCAGGGAGGCCGTGGATGCACTGGGCATGGTGGGCATCAGCGTGGGGCTCCAGCGCGTGCGCCAACACGTCACGCAGGTGGCGGATCTGGACGTGCCGGTGCTCATTCGCGGGGAGACGGGCTCGGGCAAGGAGCTGATCGCCCAGGCCATCCATCGGCACAGCACGCGCGGGGACAAGCCGTTCGTCAGCGTGAACCTGGGCGCCATTCCCCGGGAGCTGGCGGCCACGGAGCTGTTCGGCGCGCGCAAGGGGGCCTTCACCGGCGCGGTGAGAGATCAGTCGGGCTTCTTCCAGGCCGCCCATGGGGGGACGCTGTTCCTGGATGAGGTGGGTGAGGCACCGCCCGAGGTGCAGGTGATGCTGCTGCGGGTGCTGGAGACAGGGCAGCTCTACCCCGTGGGCGAGCGCTCTCCCGTCGCCGTCGATGTGCGGCTCGTCGCCGCGACGGATGCGCACCTGGAGCAGCAGATCCACGAGGGGCGCTTCAAGGCGCCGCTGCTGCATCGGCTGGCTGGCTACGCCATCCGCGTGCCTCCGCTGAGGTCCGCATCCACCGGTCCTCCATCTACGATCTGATCGACAAGAGCCCGAACCTGCGGACCGCCGGGGACCTGAGCGCCGAGGAGATCACCCGCTGCCATCACGAGTGCCAGGGGGATCTGGATGCGATGACCCGGCGCCTCCAGGTGTCGAAGCGGGCGCTGGGACGTCGCGTCAAGGAGCTCGGCCTCGGCCCGGGGGCCACTGAGGCACGGGGCTGCTCGCGCGAACGCGGAGTGCCGGACTCCTGGCATATCCGTTGCTTTGTCCCCGATGACGATGGGGGGTCCAACGCGATGAACAGGAGGAATGTGATGCGGAGTCGTTTGTCCGAAGTGTCGCAGCGCCGTGTGAGACAGCCCCTGGTCCGTCTCCTGTTGCCGGGATTATTGCTGGGGCTTCCGTTCTCCGGACTCGTCTCCTGCAAGACGGGTGAGGGCGCGAAGACGCCAGTGCCGGATGTCACGGCGCCCCCTAAGTGCAGGTGTTATCACAAAGAGTTGAAGGTCGACGTCACCCCGGGAGGGATTGCCTTCAGTCCTTGCAGTAAGCCTGCGGACGCCACCTCGCAAGAGATGGTCTCCACGCATCCGCTGGCTTGTCTCGAGACGGGTGGCAAGGTCACGTTCGTCATCAGTTGCTCGATTGCGAGAGCCCGCGTCGCCATCGATATCAATGGACCCCAAGGGCCAGTCTCTTGGCGGCTGCCTCCTGACAATGGGCGCCTCGATCTCATCCCGATGGCGGGCACCTACACGATTACCGCCGAGGGTTGCTCCGATATCGGCCTGGGTGATACCAAGATCGGGACGCTGGAGGTAGGCACGGGCACTGGGGAAGACGCCCCGCCCGGTATGGGCTGAGCCGAGCGCTACGGAGAGGCCGTCGCGCGGCCAGGAAACCGCCGCTTCCACCAGCCGGTGAGGTGGGGGTTCAGCGTGAGGGCCCGCTCGAGGTCTTCGCGGAAACCTGTCTCCCCAGCCTCTTCACGCAGGCTCGCGCGCAGCAGCAGCGCGTCCGCCCAGAGGGGGCGCGCGGCCAGCACCTCGTCCGCCAGGGCGAGGCCACGCTTCAGGGCGGAGTGCGGCTCGAGCCCCGCCTCCCGCCGCCACGCGCCCCACTCGCGGCAGAAGTGGCCGAAGGCGATGCGGTAGTCCAGGCGCCGGGGCTCCAGCTCGAGCGTCTTCTCGAAGGCGCGGGCGGCCTCCTCGAAGTCCTCGGCGCGCGCCTGCCGCTGGCGAGCCAGCCAGCGGGCCCGCAGTCCACGCACCTCGCCCTGGACGAGCCAGGCCAGGGGCTCCTGGGGGCCGCGCTCGAAGGCCTGGAGCAGGGCCGCCTCGGACTGCTCCAGGCTCCGCTGTGGAGTCCACCCGTGCTCCAACTCGAAGGCCGCCCGGCGGGCATGGACCCGGGCCAGGCTGGCCGGGTAGTACGCGCCGCCCGGGAGGAGCTCGCTGGCCTTCAGGTAGGCCGCTTCGGCCGCCTGGAGCTCGGGGCGCGGATCCTCCCCGGAGAGCGCGCGGTAGGTGGCGCGCTCGGCCTGGGCCTCGCCAACGTTGTGGTGGCCAAAGCCCTGCTGGGGGGCAACCTCGATGGCTTGACGCGCGGCCTGCCCGGCCTGCTCGAGCCAGGGGAGGGGAGCGCCGCCGTGATCCCAGGCCTCCCGCGCCTGCTCGATGAGGACCGCGCTCCTGCCGTTGTGGAGCTGCGCAATCCGGGCGTTGATGCGGATGCCGCCCTCGAAGGACTCCAGGGCGGTGGTCAGGTCGGGCCGGGCGTCTTCTCCCTGGCTCCTGCGCCGCTGGGCGAGCTCCAGGTGCAGCGTGCCGCCCAGGAAGTAGGACACATAGTTGCCCGGATTGAGCTTCCGGGAGGTGTCGAGCGCGGCCTGGGCCTGCTTCAGGTCCTCCAGGGGAGCCGGGGCGCGCGGGTGGGTGGCGCGGGTGCGGTAGGCGATACCCAGGTTGATCCACGCGTCCGGCAGGCGCTCATCGAGGCGGATGGCCTCGCGGTAGGACGCGATGGCCTCGCCACGGTGGGGCAGGGAGTCCTCCCCCTTCTCGTCCTCGTAGTCCGCCCAGATCTTGAAGACGAGGCCGCGGGTGGCGTGGAACTCGTAATCCTGCTCCTTGGGGGGAATGGTGCCCAGCAGCTCCACGGCCTGCTGGAGCGGCTCGTGAGGGTCCAGGCTCCGGGCCTGGAGGGAGCGGGCTCGGCGCCAGAGGCTCTGGACCTGCTCCATGCGGGCCCGGGGCGGCTCGGGCACCAGGCGCATGGCGGTGCGCGCGGCGGAGAGGGCCTTCTGGAGGGGCTCCTCCACGTCGAGGCCCCGGCTCATGCGGTACTCCGCCAGCCGGTTGTAGAAGTACGCCTCCAGCACGCGGGCCAGCCCGAAGTCGGGGTCCGCCTGGAGCGCGCGGGCGACGGCCTCCATCCCATGGGTGAAGGGAGGCATGACGTCCCCCTTGCTGTAGAGCTCCATCACCATCACGGTGTACTCGAGCCTCGCCAGAGCCCTGTGGACCTCCGGCACGCTCTCGCCCGCGGCGGCGGCGGTGGCGTAGGCGCGGCGGCCAGCCTCGAAGTCGGCCAGCGCGCCCTCACGGTCGCCCTGGTTCCAGCGGCGGGTGGCCCGGGCCTCGAGAATCTCGCCCCGCAGCAGGGGCGCCTCGAAGAACCACGGGAGGCGGTCCTTCATCGCCTCGAGCTGGGCGAGGGCTTCGTCCAGCCGATCCTCGTAGAAGGCCAGCAGCGCCGCCACGTACTCGGGAGAGGGCACGTCGGCGCCCTGGCTCTGGCGCAACCAGTCCAGGGCGGGGGCGCGGTACTGGCGCTGGATGTCCTGCTTGCGGGACTCGCGGTGCTCCGGGTCGCGCAGGCGCTCGGCCTCCAGGAGCTGCTCCTGGTACAGATGTCCCATCACGAGGGCCAGCGACCAGGCGACACGGGGCTCGCGGAAGCCGTGGCTCCAGGCGGCCTCCAGGTGCTCGCGGGCCAGGACCACGTCGCCGAGCGCCAGGGCGCCACGTCCCAGCGCGTAGTGGCCGGAGCCCACGGCCGGCGCGCCGGCCTCGTGAATCTCTGCCTCCAACTCACGCATGCGGCCGCGGAGGGCCTCGCGGTCGGCGCGGGTGTCATGGAGCTGGGAGAGGCCGGAGTAGCGGGCCAGGGCCTCGATGCGCTCGACGCGCTCGGTGAACCGGCTCGAGAGGCGCTCGCGCCGGGTGGCCTCCTGCCGGGTGCGCGAGACCTGGACGACGGCGAGTGCCACGGCCAGCAGGGCCGCGGTGGCCACGCCCACCACGAGGCGGTGCTTGCGGAGCCTCTTGCGCAGCCGGTACCCCAGGCCGGTGGGGCGCGCCCGCACGGGTTCGCCACCGAGGAAGCGGTCCAGCTCCTCGGCCAGGGCGCGCGCCGAGTCGTAGCGGGCCGAGCGCTCCTTCTCCAGACACTTGAGGACGATGGCTTCCAGGTCCACCGGCAGGTCCGGGTTGAGCGCCCGCGGCGGGCGGGGCTCGAGGGTGGCGATGTTGCTGAGCACCTCCAGTCCGTTGCCGCCGGGGATGGGGGGCTGGCCCGTGAGCAGGGTGTAGAGCGTGGCGCCCAGGCTGTAGACGTCGGCGCGCCGGTCCAGCCGGGACACCTCGCCGCGGGCCTGCTCGGGGGCCATGTAGTGCGGGGTGCCGAGCACGGCGCCCGTGGCGGTGCTGGCCTGCTCCCTCCAGTCGCGCGCCAGCCCGAAGTCCATGACGTAGGGCTTGAGGCGGCCATCCTCGGTGCGCTCGACGAGGATGTTGCCGGGCTTGAGGTCACGGTGGATGAGGCCGGCCCGGTGGGCGGCGTGGACGCCCTCGGCGACGTCTCGCAGCAGCAGCACCGCCTGCTCCACGGTGAGCTGGCTTGCGAGCTGGTTCAGCGGGTGGCCGTCCACGTACTGCATGGCGATGAAGGCGCGCCCCTGGACTTCCCCCACCTCATACACTTGGCAGACGCGCTCGTGCTCGACACGGGCCTGGGCCCGAGCCTCGGAGAGGAAGCGCTGGGTGAGCCCGGTGTCGCCGCCCCGGACGAACTTGAGGGCGGCATGGCGGCGCAGCCGTGGATCATACGCGAGGAAGACCTGGCCCATGCCGCCCTGGCCGAGGAAGCGCACGCCCTGGTAGCGCTCCCAGCCGGGCACGGGGAAGACGGGAGTCTCCGGAGGAGGAGCCCCAGGAGTGGGCGGGCCCTCCAGGGTGGATGCGCCCGCTGCTCCATCCGCCACGGTCATGTCCGGGACTCCTCGGAAGTGTGGACGAGGCAGATCATGGCTTGAGTTCTCGCGAGGATTCCAGCCCGTGGAGTATAGGAAGGACAGGAGCCCTCTTGGGCATAGGGGGCGGGAGCAGAGCGGGAGGTGAGGGAGGCTGACCCTCAAGCACGCGAACACATCCAGGGCGAACGTCCTGCGCAGCAGCCCGGCCTGGTCCAAACGGGGTGTGCGCTCCTTCCTCGACTCCTCCACCGTCGCGGCAAAGGCGGGGCTCTCCTCCTCCAGCCCCGGTTCCGCCCCTGCTTGAGGGAGCAGAAATGGACGCACTTTCGCGCCTGGGGCAAAGACGCCGTGGAACCTCGTCAGGTTTGCCCTTGGAGGAGGCACCAGGCTCGTGACAAACGCTCCAGTGCCAGCGCACCGCGTGCTCCGTAGCGGCATAGCCGCTCCAACCCCTGCCTGTCGTTCGCATGCAGGTGCGTATTGGCGTGCAGGGAGAAGCCCTCCATGAGGCGAGGCAGGGAGCGCCAAGGCGCTGCGATGCCTTAGGTCACGCGCCCCATGGGGGGACTCGCGCGGGGCAGGGTGACGGTGACGCGGGTGCGCGCGTTCTCGCTGCTCAGGGTGAGGTGGGCACTGCCCGCGTAGGCCAGGGCGAGTCGGCGCTCCACCGTGGGCAGGCCACTGCTGCCCTCGCGGGGGCCACGCGAGGCGCCGGGGTTCTCCAGGGTGAAGACGAGCGTGTCCCCGTGTGCGCGCACGGTGAGGTGGATGGGGCCGCGGTGTCCGGCGGCGGGCCCGTGCTTCACCGCGTTCTCCGCGAGCGGCAGCAGGACGAGCGGCGGCACGGGAAAGGACTCCAGGCCGGGCTCCACCTCCTGGGTGAGCTGGAAGAGGTCCGGGTCGCGCAACAGGTGCAGCTCGAAGAGCGTGCGCACCAGCTCCAGCTCCTGCGCCAGGGGCCAGGTGGCGGCGCGCACCCCGGCGAGCACGCTGCGCAGCATGGCGGACAGCCGCAGCACGGCGGCCTCGGCCACGGCGCCATCCGTCCGGCACCACTCGGCGATGGCGTTGAGGGTGTTGAAGAGGAAGTGGGGATCCAGGTGGCTGCGCAGGGCGAGCAGTTGCGCCTGCTCGGCCTCCAGGGCGAGCCGCTCGGCGCGGGCCCGCTCCTGGGCGAGGCTCTCCTCGAAGCCGATGTCGCGCCCCAGGCCCCAGCCGCCCACGAGGAACAGGCCCATGCTGACGGCGAGGCTGTAGCGGTCGGTGAGGAAGGTGGGCCCGAGCCGCAGCAGCTTGGGCAGCACGACGCCCGCGGACAGCACGACGCCCAGGCCCACGGTGGCGTAGAGCAGCAGGCGGATGCCGCCGTGGCTCAGGTCGAGCCCCTCGGGGAAGAGGACGCGGTAGGACACCGGGGCCACGCTCACGCACAGCACGCACAAGAGCAGGCCCAGGGGCCCGGCCATGGGCTCCTCGTTGCTGAAGCGCACCTGGGCGGCCACCAGCGGCACGCTCACCAGGAGGATGGGCAGCAGCCGCCGGGGCACGAGCAGCGCCCGGAGCGTGGCGCGGACGATGGAGTCTTGTTTCATGGGCGGACGCCGCGGCTCAGCGCGCCAGGGTGTCCACCAGTCCGGTGGCCTCGCGGACGCAGTCGGTGAGTCCCACGCCCCGGTAGGCATTGCCGGTGAGGAACAACCCGGGCAGGCGCGCCACCCCCTCGTCGATGGCCGCCAGGCGCCCCAGGTGGCCCAGGTTGTACTGGGGGATGCCGCGCTTCCAGCGCACGGCCTCGGTGAGGACGGGCTCGGCCGTCACGCCCGCCATGAGCCGCAGCTCCTCGCGCGCGAGCGTCACCAGCGCCGCCTCGTCCAGCTCCACCAGGTCCGGCCGCCGTGCCCCGCCGATGAGGCACGTGTAGAGGACGCGGCCCCCCTCGGTGCGCCAGGGGAAGGTCGACGAGACGTGGATGACCCCGAGCACCCGCCGCTTCTCCACCGCGGGCACCAGGAAGCCGAAGCCGTCTGGTGGCGGCACGGCCCCCGGCGCGAAGCCCAGGTGCACCACGGCGATGGGCGCGTAGGCGATGCCGTCCAACTGGGTCGCGAGCGCGGCGTCCAGGGGCCGCACCAGCTCCGCCGCCGTGAACGCGGGCACCGCCAGCACCACCCGGTCCGCTTGCAGCTCCGTGTGCTGTCCCCGCTCCTCCACCGCCACCCGCCAGCCCGTCGCCTCGCGCCGCAGTCCCACCGCGCGTGCCTCCAGCCGCAGGGCCGCTCCGAGTGCCCCGGCCAGTGCCTTCACCAGCACCCCGAGGCCCCCGTCGAACGAGGCGACAGCGCCCGTGGTGGCCGGAGTGCCCGCGGGGGGCGGCGTCGCGCGCTCCGCCTTGCGCTCGCGCACCATGCCCAGCAGCAGGCTGCGGTGCCGCTTCTCCAGTTGCGCCACCTTCGGGAAGACGGCGCCCACGCTCAGCGCTTCCATGTCGCCCGCGTAGATGCCCGTCTGCATCGCGTCCACCAGCACCTCGGTCGCCGCGTTGCCCACGTGCCGACGCCCGAAGTCCGCCAGGGACTCGTCGCCCGTGGGGCCCCGGCGGGTGAGGGGTTCACCCAGCATCCGCAGCTTCGCCGTCCAGGGCAGGAGGTCCGACTTGATCAGCGCGGGTGGGGACTGGGGCAGGGCGCGCAGCCTGCCCCCGCTGTAGAGGTAGCGGCGCTTCGCCGAGGGATCCGCCGTCCGGATGCGATCCTCGATGCCCAGCCGGGCCGCGAGCGCGCGCAGCGTGGGCTCCCGGTCCAGGAAGCTGTTGGGGCCCGCCTCGGTGACGAAGCCGTCCCGGCGGTGCGTCTGGATGTTGCCCCCGGGCTCGGCTCCCGCCTCCAGCAGTGTCACCTCCGTGCCCCGCGCGCGCAGCCCCTGCGCGAGGACGAGTCCACTGATTCCGCCTCCAACGATGACGACGCGCATGTCCGCTCGCACTCTCCGTGTTTCCGCCGCTCACTCCCCGCTCAGGGGTAGAGGAGCTCCGTCCGCCAGCCCTCGCCCTCGCGCAGGTAGACGCACCGGTCATGCAGTCGGCTCGGGCGGGCGTGCCAGAACTCGATGCGATCCGGCACCACCCTCAGGCCCGACCAGTGGGGAGGTCGGGGCACGGGCTGCCCGTCGTACTGGCGCGTGACGTCCTCCACGCGCTGCTCCAACAGCTCCCGCGAGGGCAGGGGCTGGCTCTGCAGGCTCGCCCACGCGCCCAACTGGCTGCCGCGGGGCCGGCTCTGGAAGTAGGCGTCCGCCTCCGCTTCGGACACGCGCTCCACGCGGCCCTCGATGCGGATCTGCTGCTCCAGCGACGGCCAGTGGAAGCAGAGCGCCGCCCAGGGGTGCTGGAGCAGCTCGCGGCCCTTGCGGCTGTTCAGGTTGGTGAAGAAGGCGAAGCCGCGCTCGTCGAAGTCCTTCATCAGCACCACGCGCGAGGACGGCCGGCCATCGGGCCCCACTGACGCCACGATCATGGCGTTGGGGTCCACGGGAATGACGCGCCGCGCCTCGGCGAAGATGGCGGCGAATCGCTCAAAGGGATTTTCGGGTGGTTCCACGCCGCCACCATACCAATCCACTCTCCGGGTGCGAGTCCCCTCGTGGGTGTTGACTCACCCATTTCACACGTCATCGTCTCGTTTCATGAAGATTCTCTACGTGGCGTCCGAGGTCACGCCCTTCTCCAAGACGGGCGGCCTCGGGGATGTGTCGGGGGCCCTGCCCGCCGCGCTCGCCGCACTCGGCCATGAAGTGAAGGTGGTCTCCCCACGCTATTCCTCCGTCCAGGACGCCCGCCTCACGCCCACCGGGCACACGGTGGAGCTGCGCTTTCCCTTCGGCACCGAGCGCGGCCCGCTGCTCTCGCTGCAACTGGCGCCCCGCCTGGAGCTGCTCTTCCTGGAGCATGCGCACTACTACCTGCGTCCGGGGCTCTACGGCGACTCCGGGGGCGAGTACGGGGACAACCCCCGCCGCTTCGCCTATCTCTGCCTGGGCGCGCTCCAGGCCGCCCAGCGCCTGGGTTTCATTCCGGACATCATCCACGTCAATGACTGGCAGACGGGCCTGCTGCCGGTGGCGCTGCGGCGCGGCTTCCAGGAGACGGAACTCGGTCGGGCCAAGAGCGTGCTCACCATCCACAACCTCGCCTACCAGGGGCAGTTCGGCAAACACGTCATGGACGAGCTGGGCCTGCCCTGGGAGCTCTTCACCGCCGAGCGGGGGCTCGAGTTCTACGACGGGGTGAACTTCCTCAAGGGGGGCCTGCAGTTCGCCGATGCGCTCACCACGGTGTCGCCCACGTACGCGCGGGAGATCCAGCGGCCGGAGGCGGGAGCCAACCTGGATGGGCTGTTGCGTCATCGCCAGGGCGTGCTCTCCGGCATCCTCAACGGCGTGGACGTGGACGAGTGGAACCCGGAGACGGATCCCCACCTGCCGGCGCGCTATGGCGTGGAGGACCTGACGGGCAAGGCCGCGTGCCGGCGCGAGCTGCTGCGCCGCTTCGGCCTGGAGGACACGGCCGCGCCGGTGTTCGGCATCGTGTCGCGGTTGGCCTGGCAGAAGGGGGTGGACCTGCTGCTGGAGGTGCTGCCCACGGCGCTCGAGGAGGACATCCGCTTCGTCGCGGTGGGCAACGGGGAGTGGCACTACGAGGAAGGGCTGCGCGCGTTGCAGCGGCGCTTTCCCGGCAAGGTGGGGGCCTTCATCGGCTTCGATCCGGCCCTGTCGCATCTGCTGGAGGCGGGCGCGGACTTCTTCCTCATGCCCAGCCGCTACGAGCCGTGCGGCCTCAACCAGATGTATTCGCTGCGCTATGGCACCGTGCCCATCGTCCGGGCCACGGGCGGGCTCGCGGACACGGTGGATGGGAGCGACGACGGCACCGGCATCGTCTTCAATGACTTCGTGCCGGAGGCGCTGCTCTGGGCCCTGGGGCGGGCGCGCGCCCTGTACGCCGACCCCGAGCGCCTGCGCGCCTTCCAACGCCGCGGCATGGTGCAGGACTTCTCCTGGGGCGCGTCGGCCCGGATGTACGAGCGCCTCTTCGCTTCCCTGCTGGCGTAATAGTGGGGGTTTCAAGCGAAGCGCGATAGGGTGACCCTCGTGGCGTCACAACTGGACCTGGGTGGTTACGAGGTCATCGGCCGGCTCGCGGTAGGCGGTATGGCGGAGGTGTATCAAGCGCGGGCCAAGCCCACGACGCAGCGCTCGCCGGGTGAGCCCGACGAGGTGGTGCTCAAGCGGCTATTGCCCGCGTACCGCAACGATGGCGCCTTCGTGAAGGCCTTCGTCGACGAGGCGAAGCTCACCGTGCGTCTGCGCCACGGCAACATCGTGCGCACCTTCCGGCTCTTCAAGGCGGGGCCGGACTACCTGATGGTGCAGGAGCTGGTGGCGGGGCGCACGCTGGGGTTCATGCAGGAGCTGTTGATGAAGGCCGGCGCCGCGATGCCGCCGGAAGCGGCCTGCTACATCGCCTGGTGCGTGCTCAAGGCGCTGGACTACCTCCACCGCGCCAAGGCGGGCGAGGGCGGGGCCGCCATCGTCCACCGCGATGTCAACCCGGCCAACATCCTCTTGAGCGTGACGGGCGAGGTGAAGCTCACCGACTTCGGGGTGGCGGACGTGGAGGGCGGCACGCGGGGAGACACGGGCGCGCTGCGCGGCACGCTGCCCTACATGTGCCCGGAGCAGGTGCTGGGCCAGCCGGTGGACACGCGCGGCGATCTGTTCTCGGTGGGCATCATCCTCTGGGAGCTGCTCACGTGCCGGCGCCTGTACACCGGGGAGGGAGAGGCGGAGCTGATGCACCGGGTGCGCGACGCGCGCGTGCCGCTGCTGTCCACGCTGGTGCCGGGGCTGCCGGACTACGCGGAGCAGGTGGTGCGCAAGGCGCTCTTCGCGGACAAGGCCCGCCGTTTCCAGTCGGCCGCGGAGTTCATCCGCGCGCTGGAGGCGCTGTCTCGCCGTACCGGGTGGCCGCTCACGGTGGAGGCCCTCAAGCCACTGCTGGGGGGTTGATGCACCGGCGCGCCTTCCTGTTGCTCTTGCCGGGTGTGGCCGGATGCGCCGGGATGACGCTGCGCCCGGACGCCCTGGACGAGGCGGTGCGGGTGGAGGACCTGGGCCTGTCCTTCACGCCCTCGGGCGCGGGGGAACTCTGGGTGACCCTGGACGTGGGCAACCCCACTTTCTGGGACGCGGAGCTCACCGGGGTGGACTACGAGCTGACGCTGGATGGGCAGCGCTACGCGGTGGGCACGCGCGGTGTCCAGGGGCCCCTGGCCTCGGACGCGCGGAGCACGCTCAAGGTGTCCTTCCCGCTGCGGTGCGAGCCCACGCCGGCCGAGGGGCGCACGCGCGCGTGGCGCGTGGAGGTGGGCGGCACGGTGGCCCTGGCCTTCGGCGAGCGCCTCCGCCTGCTGCCCTTCCGCGCCGAGCGCTACCTGCGGCTCACGCACTTCCGGCCCCTGCACCTCGAGCCGGACTGAGGCGCGCTTCCGCTCAGCCCTTGTGCTCGGCGGTCGCGGACTCCCTCGGGCCCGGCGGCTCGCCCGCGGGCGGCTCTCCCAGCGTTTCCCGGGGCGTGGCCTCTCTGAAGGGCTGCTTGAGCTTCACCATCCGTATCCGGTCGATGCGCGCGCCCTCCTTCGCATGCACCGTGAAGGCCCAGCCGTCGTAGGTGAAGCGCTCGCCCACGTCCGGCAGGTGCCCGGCCAGCGAGGACAGGAAGCCGCCCAGGGTGTCGAAGTCGCCCTCGGGCAGCGGGAAGCCGAAGGCCTGGGTGAAGCGGTCCACCTCCATCGCGGCGTCCACCAGGAAGGCGCCGTCGGCCAGCTTCTCCACCTGCTTCTCCTCCACCTCGAACTCGTCGCCGATGTCGCCGACGATCTCCCGGAGGATGTCCTCCAGCGTGACGATCCCCATGAAGCCGCCGTACTCGTCCACGACGATGGCCATGTGGATCTTCTGCCGCTGCATCTCGCGCAGCAGATCTCCAATGGGCTTGAGCCAGGGCACGAAGTGGGCCGGACGGATGGTGTCCTGCAACACGATGAGCTCGGGGTGCTGCAACAGCGGAATCAGGTCGCGCGCGTGCAGCACGCCCATGATGTGGTCCACGTCGTCCCGGTAGACGGGAATGCGCGAGTGGTTCTCCTCGGCCAGCAGCCGCAGCACCTCGAGCGACGGGGTGGACAGGTCCACGCACACCACCTCGGTACGCGGCACCATGACGTCCCGGCAGCGCTTGTCGGACAGCTCGAAGATGGAGCGGATGAGCTGGGGGGCGCTCTGATCCACCTCCTCCTTGGCGGCCTGGGCGGCGAGCAGCTTCTCCAGCTCCTCGAGCGGCGGGGGAGGGGGCTCGAAGCGCAGGGTACGGCCGAAGCCGCGGGCCACCAGGTTGATGGGCGCCATGAGCAGGCGCATGGGCGGGAAGAAGAGCAGCACGAGCAGCGACACGAGCCCCGACAGGCGCAGCGCCCAGCGCTCGGGACCGGCGTTGGCCAAGCCGCGCATCGTCACCTCGACGAGCGTGGCCAGCAGGCCCACGAGCAGGGCCCCGGCGAGCACCGTGGCCACGTTCAGCCAGGGCGATTCCCCCAGCCGGGTGAAGTTGAGCAGATGCGGCGGCACGAAGGAGCCGATGGCCGCGGCGAGGAAGCCGCTGAGTACCATGCCCACGCGCAGCGCCGTGGCGGTGGGCTCGCGCTCGGTCTTGTGGCGCAGGATTCGTCCGCCGGCACCCGGGTGGGAGGCCGCCAGCTCCTGCGCCTTGAGATCGGACGTCCCATAGAGGGCGGACTCGGCGGCGGCGATGAAGCCCCGGAGGAAGACGAGGGCCAGGCAGGCGGTCCAGAGGACCCAGGTAGGCATAGGTAGCCCCTTATTAGCCCGTGGTAAGAGACCGTGCACCCTTTCCGCCAAGGCGCCCCGTCCATGCGTCCACCAGTGAGCCGCTCCGCCCTCCTCGTGCCCCTGGCCACCCTGCTCGTGCTCCTGGCCGCACCCCCCGTCCGGGCCTGGCCGGTGGACCTGGTGATGAACCTGGAGGCGGGCAATGAGCGCTTCCACAAGCTGACGGTGGTGGACTGGGTGGAGGTGGAGGACCCGTCCATCGCCACGGCGGAGATCTTCCAGGAGAGCAAGGAGCTGATGCTCACCGGGGTGAAGCCCGGGCGCACGCTGCTGCTGTTGTACGCGGGGGGGAAGTTCGCCGTGTGGCGGCTGGTGGTGGGAGCGCCGGGCAAGCCGGTGGAGGCCGAGCCCGTCACGGGCCCCCTGGAAGCGGCGCGCAAGGCCTGCCCGGGCCTGAAGGCCACCGAGGGTGCCGAGCGCTCGCTGACGGCGGAGGTGAAGGACGCGCGCTGCCGCGAGGCGCTGCGCGCGGTGTTGAAGACGGACGCGTACCTGGCGCGCGAGTTGGATCTGACCTTCGAGCTGGCGCTGTTGCAGGAGCAACTCGCGAGCCTGTCCCCCGCGCTCAAGGCGCTGGGTCTCGAGGCGAGCTACCGCGGGGCGGGGCTGCTGCTGAAGGGGTCCACCACGCCCGAGGGTCACCGTCAGGCGCTCTGGGAGTTGTTCCGCCAGTCCGTGGGCCGCGTGCCCCTGGAGGACCGGGTCGAGGTGAAGCGGCCGGCTCCCTCGGATGCGGGTACGCCCCCGCCGCCCACTCCCTGACTCACCCTGCTCGTGCTCCTGGCCCCGTTGGCGGAGCGCCTGCGCGAGCCCTGGGTCCTGCGGCGGGAATGGGCGGCATGCTCCTGCTCGGCGTGTTCCTCGCGAAGGCGCGCTGAGCCGATGGCGGGCGGCGGCTCGGGCCGCTCAGAAGCCGAGCGCGGGCAGGGGCGGCAAGGGCTCGGCGTGCTCCAGGGCCCGTTCCACCTCCTCGGCGTAGCGCCGCAGCAGCGCCAGGCGCGAGGAGCCGCCCAGGGCCGACTCGGCGTCCGCGCGCACCTGATGGAGCACCTCGCGGGTGGCCCGCTGGTCCTGCTCCCGCCTGGCTCTCAGCCCCACCTCTCCGGCCAACCGTAGCAACCGCAGCACCACGGCCGACTCTCCGGCGCCGTAGCGGCTGATCTGCTCGGTGGCCAGCAGGAGGTAGTCCCCCAGCTCCAGCGCGGGGAGGAAGACGCGCGGGCGGCCCTCCGGGTCCGCCAGGACGCGGGGCCCCTGCCGCAGCGCGCACAGCTCGCACAGCAGGACGGTGAGCTGGTCCAGGGACTCCACCGCCGTGGACGGGTCGTTGATGGCCGGCGAGAGCGCCTTGATGGCCACGTCCACGAGCTGCCGCACCCCGAGCGCCAGGTCCCTGTCCGGCTCGCGCCAGGGGCCGATGAGCACGGTGCGCTCCACGGCCCGCTCCATGGGCGGGTCCTCCGTGAGGAGCCCCCTCTCCGAGAGTACCCGGCCGAGCCGCCCGCCCCGCACCACGGGCTCGCCGATGACCACGTCCACGTGGATGACGAGCTCGCGGGCCTCGGCCAGCCGCAGCAGCGCCCGCGCGTCGATGTCCACCACGAAGCCGGAGGAAGGAGAAGACACGGGCCGCCACGTGCCGGAGTGGGCTGGGGCGGAGAGGGGCTGCTCCACGTCCAGGCGGCGTCGCCGGTCCAGCTTGTGCGCCACCTTCAGGGAGTACGCCTTCGTCTGGCGGACGATCTGCTCGGCGCGCACCAGGGCGAGCGTGGACGTCGTCTGGAAGATCAGGGCCATGCCGCAGCAGACGAGCAGCAGCATGGCGATGGAGAGCGCCGGACGGGGCGCCACGCCATGGTCTTCCACGAAGCCGAACGCGTACATGCCGGCCAGGCAGTAGACAACCGTGGCCACGAACGTGGGGATGAGGATGCGGAAGCCCAGGCTGTGCATGAAGAGGCGCAGCAGGCGCGGGGAGTACTGGCTGGCGATGTTCTGCAGCACCAACAGCGTCAGCGACAGGGCGATGCTCAGGATGGTGAGCACCACCCCCAACACCGAACCAAGGCCCGTCCGTGCTTGCTGGACGGAGGTGCGCCAGGCCAGGCCCCGCAGCAGCCAGTGGTTGGTGTCGAGGGGGTTGGCCACGAAGAACCCGGCCAGCCCGGCTCCCAGCACCGCTCCCAAGGCGGGCAGCAGCCACACTCTGTTGCGTGCCCATACCCGGAGCCGCGGGTGCCTGCTCCGGAACCCGGTGGGTCGCGGTCTCGCGGAAGGTGCCCGCCAGCCGCGAGGGGCGGGCACCGCTCCCACGTTCATCCCCATGGGCTCTCACTCCCGCAGGGAGCCCTTGAGCGACTCGGCCCGCTGCTCGTGGCTGTTGAGCACCGGCGCGGTCCTCGAGAGGAACACGGCCAGCGTCGCGTCATCGCGGTATTTGCCCAGGCCCTCGTCGACGAGTTTCCCGCCTTGCTTCTGATCCTTGCGCACCTCGTCCAGGAAGGCCCTGTCGAACTCGCTGCCGCTCAGGCCCGCCAACCGGTCGCGCCGCTCGATGAACTCATCCACCTGCTCGTCGAGCTTCTTGTCGTACCGCCCGGCACCCTTCTCGATGCCCTTCTGCGCGCCCTCGTAGCCCGCGCCACCGATCCCCCGCTGCTCCCAGCCCAGGTCCAGCGCGGCCAACGAGAAGGCCTTGGTCCGGGCCAGGGCCTCCAGGTCTGCCTGGTTCCGCCGATGCTCTCGGATCAGCTCCCGTGCGAAGCGCCTCACCTCGGGGTTGTTGGACTTGCTCAGGGCGAGCTGGCCCATCGCGATCTGCCCCTGATTCAACAGGGCGACCTGGTCCGCGAAGCGGACCTTTTCCGCGACGGCCTCACCCATCTTCTCGGTCTGGTGGCGTGCCTGTTTTTCCTCGTCGTGAGCACAGCCAACGCTCATGCCCATGACCGCCAGCAGCCCCGCGCTCCACAACCATCGACGCATTCTCATGTCTCCAGAACCTCCTCCGTCCCATGGATGCCGCAAAACTGGAGCGTGGGGTGGAGGCTCACAAGTGCCATGGGCGGGCGGCGCGGCAGGGGCCCGGCAAGGACCTGGGTGAGATGGGGTTGGCCCAGGGACGCGGACGCCTACCCAGCCGCTTGAGGGAGTTCGAGCAGCGATGCAGGATGGGGGAATGAGGAAACTGGCGCTGGTTCGCCGGCCGAGTCCGCGTCTGGCAGACGGGCTCACCACCCATATCGAGCGCACGCCGGTGGACCTCGCGCTGGCGAGGCGGCAGTGGGAGGCATACGTCGCGACCCTGCATGCCGAGGGCTGGGAGACCATCGAGGTGGCTCCGGCCGACGATTGTCCGGACTCGGTCTTCGTCGAGGATACCGTCGTCGTGTATGGCGATCTGGCGGTCATCAGCCGTCCCGGGGCGGACGAGCGCAAGCCAGAGACAGCCGGCACCGAGGAGACGCTGCGGGGACTCGGCTACCGGATCGTCCGGATCGAGGCGCCCGGTACCCTCGACGGCGGCGACGTCCTCAAGCACGACGGCTCCGTGTGGGTCGGACTGGGCGGCCGCACGAACCCGCACGGCGTCGACCAGCTCCGCGCCCATCTCGCGCCCTTCGGGACGGAGGTCGTGGGCGTCCCGATCTCCAAGGTGCTGCACCTGAAGTCGGCGGTCACCGCCCTGCCGGATGGCACGGTCATCGGCCACGAACCGCTCGTCGACGAGCCGGGCACGTGGGAGCGCTTCCTCCCGGTGCCGGAGGCAGCCGGCGCCCACGTGGTGCTGCTTGGCCAGAACAAAGGCACCGAGACCGTGTTGATGTCCACCAGCGCGCCGCGGACGCGTCGGCTCTTCGAGGACCGTGGCCTGCGTGTGGTGGCGGTGGACATCAGCGAGTTCGAGAAGCTCGAGGGCTGCGTGACCTGCCTGTCAGTGCGGCTCCGGGGCTGACTCACACGCTCCGGGAGCGATTGGACTGGCTATCGCGGCCGGGAGGGCGTGAGCGGCGGGCGCCCTCCCTGGACGATATGGATGCCCAGCTCGACGAAGGGCCGGAGCATCTCCTCGGGGACGTCCGGCTCGGTCGCCAGATGCGTCAGCCCGGTGGCGGGCCCGACGGAGAAGGGTGCCGCGGTGCCGAGCTTCTCGCGCGAGGCGAGCCCGACGATGCGGTCCGCGCAGCCGAGCAGCACGCGGCGCACCTCCACTTCCTCGTAGTAGGGCCCGCTGATGCCACTGGTGGCGTTGAGACTCCAGACACCCAGGAAGCACACGTCGGCGGTGATGCGCCGGTAGGTCTCGATGACGTTGGCCCCGACCGCCACCATGGCCCGCCTGTCCAACGTGCCCCCCACCAGGACGACCTCGATGCCCGGATGGCGCGCCAGCGCCGTGGCCACGGCCGGACAGTGGGTGATGAACGTCCCGGTGTGCGCCGGCGGGATGGCGTCCACCAGATGCAGGGCCGTCGTCCCGCCGTCGAGGATGACGACCTGCCCCGGCGCGAGCAGCGTCGCGGCGGCGCGCGCCGTGGCGATCTTCCCCGGCACGCCCTGCTGCTGGCGCTCCTCGTACGTGGGCGCCACTGGAGAGCGCGCCACCGCCCCGCCATGCACCCGGCGCAGCAGATGGGCCTCGGCGAGCTCGTCCAGATCCCGGCGGATGGTGAAACCCGACACCCCGAGCAGCTCGCTCAGCTCTCCGGCGATGATGCGGCCCTCGGTGCCGAGGATCTCGAGGATGCGGCGATGGCGTTCTTCCTTCAGCATCGCGGGCCTCCCAGGACTCCGTGCCGCTTCAGTAGCAAAAACGCGGAGAGGTCTGCGACAAAAAGCACGACGGGGGACTCACGCCGGCTGGAGGAAGCGTCCGTCCACGAGATGCTCGATGACCTCGCGCGCCGAGTGGGGGTCGAGCTTCACCTTCGTCCCCAACTGCGTCACCGCGTGGGAGACCGTCGTCGGGCGCTCGAAGGCGGCCAGGGTGGCCAGGAGGATCCGCCCGTCCTCGCCCTGATCCAGCGTCGGGTCGGCGAACCGTCGCGGGCTGAGCGACGGTGCACAGGCCAGGCCCGTTCCGTTCACCGACCGGACGACGGTCACCTGTTCCCGCGCCACCTTCGCGGGGACCCGATGTGCTCCCAACCAATCACCGAGCTCGAACCGAAGCGTCGAGGGCGCGGTGTTCTTCAGTCGCGTGCCTCCGTTGAGTGAGATCCGCTGCTTCTTCTCTTCGTGCTTCTTGGCGAGGGCATCCACGTGCTCCGACGTGCGCTGCACCGCCCGCTCGAGTGCCGCGTCACGGAAACGCAGCATCGGCACGGACGACACATCGCCGGGCTCGCGCTGCTCGAAGTACTCGAGGAACTCCGTGAACGTGCGCGCTTCGCTCACCATGTCGAACCGCGCGGGGTGCTCGGTGGCGAGCGCCCCGGGCTGCGCTTCGAGCCGCTGATAGCCCACCAGGCAGTCGAGACCGATGACCCGCTCCACCAGGCGCACTTCCTCCTTGAGCGTGGCCGCGCTGGCGAAGGGCAGACCCGCGATTCCAGAGACCTCGACGTCCAGGTTCTCGTGGCGGCGGCAGCCGTCGATGATCTCCAGGAGCTGCTGATCCGAGGCACACGGCTTGAGCAGACCGCGGCGCATCTGCTCGTGCCGCTGCTGTTCCGAGAAGCAGCCGATGT
The DNA here is from genome assembly GCF_002305875.1 of Cystobacter fuscus. Taxonomy (NCBI): domain Bacteria; kingdom Pseudomonadati; phylum Myxococcota; class Myxococcia; order Myxococcales; family Archangiaceae; genus Cystobacter; species Cystobacter fuscus. The sequence goes on from NZ_CP022098.1 coordinate 2,313,233, forward strand.
CGAGCACCATGTGGACGTGCTCGAAGGTCTGGGCCAGGGCGTCGATGAGCTCCATCCGGGCCACCCCCCACAGGAAGTACATGCAGGAGTGGCGTGAGAGATCGACCCCCGCCCAGGTGCTTTGCAGGAATGCCGCCGAGCTTCCCGAGAAGTCGTAGCGCAGCTGCCATGCCCGCTGGGCGATCTCCTGGTGGTCGCGGCGCACGCTCTCCTCGGAGCGCAGGAACGGCTTCGCGCGTCCGAAGGCCGCCTTCTGGTTGCCGCGGGCCCCACCACAATAGAGGCAGTTCTCGCCGCAGCCCTTCCCGGGCGCGACCCACCCGGAGAAGGCATGGCGATCCTGGTGGCTCAGGAAGATGTCGTCGAAGTGCGAGTAGTAGACGTCCTCGCTGTTCGTGGCGCCTTGCACGTACTCCAGGGGCAATCGCCGTGGGTTGCCGTTCGGACCCACGGTGACGCAGTTGGGCGGGGAGGGGTCGCCCTCGCAGAGCGCCAGCAGTGGCCGCTCGCCGTCGCCCAGGACGATGTGATCGATGCAGTCGAACGCGTGCAGCTCCCGCCACCAGTAGGAGGCGGTGTTGCCGCCCACGACGATCCGGATGCTGGGGTCGATCTCGCGCAGCGTCCGGGCCAGGAGCAGCGCGCGGTGGACGTGGTGGAACCACTTGAGGCTGATGCCGACGAGCCGGGGGCGCACGCGGGCCACCAGGGCCTCGAGCGAGCGAGCCACCTCGTCCTCGCTCTGGTCCCCGTCGTAGAGCCGGACGAAGGCCTCGATCCCGCCGCGTCGCAAATAGCCCGCGAGATAGAGGATGCCGCAGGTGGCCTCGCCGATTCCGGCGCCAAGAAGGAGGACTGGAGAGAGGACGCGACGGCCATTCATGAGTGGAAACCCGACCTTCAGAACGCCGGGAGTATAGACGGGGCTCCTCCTGGAGTCGCCGTTCGTGGGGAGGCCTCGCCGGGCTGCTACCCGCGCTAGCTGGCGGTCGGAACCTCGCGCTTCACTAGCGCTCCGAAGTTGGAGCAGGTGTCGAAGAACTCGTGCCGACACATCGTGCCCTACCCGGAGTGCGGATTGCGCGATGTGTCGGTGGAGCAGTGAACATCTCAGCCTTCGAGAAAGACGGCTGGGCGGGGGGAGGAAGATTGAGCGATGCGGTTCTCCGCGGATCCTTCCATGCTGCGCCTGTCCATCACGTGCACTGAAAGACTGGGATCCGGGGCTCATGAACGATAGGAAGCGAATGGGTAGGAATGCGCCAGGAATGTGGGCTGCCTGGCTGGTGTGTCTGGGACTGGGATGTGTGGCGAACCAGCCGGTGCCCCCGAAGGGCGAAGAGCCTACTCCCCCTGCCACGGATCAGAGCCCTGGCAGGCGTGTGGACTTCGACAGGGATTGGAAGTTCGTCCTGGTCAACCCCGAGGGAATCACCGACCCGAGCGGTTCCTATGCGACCGCGCATGAGCCGTCTTTCGATGACTCGTCGTGGAGGAAGCTGAATGTTCCTCACGACTGGAGCATCGAGCGGGACCCCAGCCCGGGGCCGGGGACCACCAGTGGGACGGGCTTCTTCCAGGGGGGTCTGGGCTGGTACCGGAAGACTTTCACCCTCCCGTCGTCGATGGCGGGAAAGAAGCTCTCCATCGAATTCGATGGCGTGTACATGGACTCCTACGTCTATGTGAATGGTGAACTGGTGGGCAACCACCCCTATGGCTACACCGCCTTCGACGTGGACCTGTCCTCCCGGGTGTACACGGATGGGGTGACGCCCAACGTCATCGCCGTGAAGGTCCAGAACCAGCTTCCGAGCAGCCGGTGGTACTCCGGCAGTGGCATCTACAGGCACGTCCACCTGACGGTGACGGACCCCATCCACGTGGTGCGTTGGGGCACCTTCGTCACCGTCCCGGAACTCGAGAAGACGGTGGGAGAGGGCTACGCGAACGTCCGCGTGCAGACCGACGTGGTCAACGAGGGCGGCACCCCGAAGGACGTAGAGGTCCGCTCCCTGGTGAAGGACGCCAACGGGAAGGTCGTGGCGCAGGTCACGTCACTCGCCACCGCGCTGGGCCCGGCGCCCCAGCGGCTCACGGCCACCCTCCGGGTCGAGCACCCCACGCTCTGGTCGTTGGCGAATCCCTACCGGTACACCCTGGAAACCGCCCTCGTCTCCGAGGGCAAGGAGGTGGACACCACCTCCACCCGCTTCGGCATGCGGTATTTCCGCATCGATCCCAACGAGGGCTTCTCGCTCAACGGCGAGTCCACGAAGATCCAGGGAGTCGATCTGCACCATGATCTCGGCGCCCTGGGGGCGGCCGTTCACCGCGATGCCCTGGTGCGGCAGATGACGATCATGAAGAGCATGGGGGTCAACGCCCTCAGGACCGCGCACAACCCGCCTGCTCCCGAACTGATCGACATCTGCGAGGAGATGGGCATCGTCATGCTGGTGGAGGCCTTCGACTCCTGGAGGACCGGGAAGAACCCGTATGACTACGGGCGCTTCTTCGATGAGCACAGTGATGCCGACATCAAGGAGATGGTGAACGCCGCCAAGAACTCTCCCGCGGTCATCATGTGGTCCATTGGCAACGAGATTCCGGATTCGACCTCGGAGGCGGGTCTGGCGATGGCCCAGCGACTGGTCGAGGACATCAAGTCCATCGACACCTCCCGGCCCATCGTCATCGGCTCGGACAAGTACCGGCGCGTGCCTGCTCCGGAGTCGCCGGCCGCGCGCATCCTCGGGCTGCTGGATGGCCTGGGTCTGAACTACAACACGGCGAAGTCGGTGGATGGGCTCCGGGCCGCGTTTCCGGGCAAGTTCCTCTTCGAGTCGGAGTCCTCGTCGGAGACGTCCACCCGGGGCGTGTACCAGGACCCCCACCTGCTGAACACCGGTGAGAACTACACCCCGGGCAAGCGGGGCACGTCCTCCTACGACAACAACCTGGCCTCCTGGACCATGAGTGGGGAGTACGGCCTGAAGAAGGACCGGGACCGGAAGTTCTTCGCCGGCGAGTTCCTCTGGTCGGGCATCGACTACATCGGCGAGCCGACCCCGTACGACGTCTATCCCGTGAAGGCCTCGTTCTTTGGCGCCGTGGACACGGCCGGCTTCCCCAAGGACATGTATTACCTGTTCAAGAGCCAGTGGACCCAGGAGCCCATGGTCCATCTGCTTCCCATGAACTGGACGGACCACGCGCCTGGCCAGCCCGTGGCTGTCTGGGCCTATGCCAATGTCGATACGGTGGAGCTGCTCCTGAACGGCCAGTCCCTGGGCGAGCGGAAGTTCAGCCACAAGAAGACCCTGGATGGCCGGGCGTATCTGGAGACGGACGAGGCCACCGGTGACGACAAGACATTCACCTCGGGCCCCTTCCCGGGCAGCTACACCAGTCCCAATGGCAGTGCCGGCAAGCTGCACCTGTCCTGGAGCGTGCCGTTCGCGCCGGGAGAGCTGGTGGCGGTCGCCAAGAAGGACGGCGTGGAGGTGGCCCGGGACGTGCTGCGGACCGCCGGAGCGCCGAACACCTTGAGGCTGACCCCGGACAAGACGGTCATCACCGCGGACGGCAAGTCGCTGGTGTTCGTGACGGCCGAGGTCGTGGACTCGAAGGGGGTGATGGTTCCCAGCGCCGCGAACCTGATTCACTTCCAGGTGACGGGCGGAGCCCTGGTGGGCGCCGACAACGGGCGTCAGGAGAGCGCGGAGAACTACAAGGCCTCTTCCCGGACGGCCTTCAACGGCAAGGCGCTGGCCATCATCCAGTCCAGCGTCACCTCCGGGCCCATCACCGTCACCGCGTCATCGGACGGGCTGACTCCGGGCTCCACGACGATTGTCTCCGAGGGCGGGAGTGGTTCCGTGGCTGGCTCCGCGGCGACCTCGACTCCGGTGGGCCCGGCCAGGAGCGTGGGGACCGTGCCGGCAGCGGATCCGGAAATCCCCACCGCTGACGCGAGCTACTCGGGCTCTCCCCAGTCGGTGCCCGCGGCGATGCTCGACGGGAACAAGACCTCGGGGGGCTGGTCGAACTTCTATGAGAAGGCGGCCACCGCGCTCCTGCCCGCGGTGAGCCAGGCCAACGCGTCGGACTGGGTCTCGCTCAAGTGGCCCCAGGCGCGGTCCCTCGATTCCGTGACGGCCTGGTTCACGACCGGCGCGAAGCGCGTGCTGCCCGCCTCGCTCGTGGTGACCTACTGGGACGGCAAGGGCTACGTGCCGGTCTCCCACCCCTCCATCTCCTGGGCGTCCGCCTCGAACCAGCCCACGGTGATCTCCTTCGACCCGGTCCAGACCACCGAGCTGCGGCTGGAGATGACGAGCCCCGCTCCGGGGTCCGCCACCGGCTTCCTGCAGATCTCGGAGCTCGAGGTGCCAGTGAGCCGCTGATGATTCATGCGGTATTGGGATGAGTTCATGGCGTCCGACTCCCCCGCTCCCTCACTCACGGTGTCGAAGGTCTCAACACCATGAGTGGGGGAGTTGCACCGTGCGTTCATCTCGGCGTCCGCGGAGCCGCTGCTCGCCGGGCGTCGCCTTGCGATGCTCCTTCACTTCTTTCGAGAATGCGGCTGGCCCGGGTTGGCCTTGGGCATTCACACACGGAGCAGGCTCATGAAGAGGTTGGAGAACAAGGTCGCCGTCATCACTGGCGGTGGCGGCGGGATTGGCGCGGCGACGGCGAAGCTCTTCCTGCAGGAGGGCGCCCGGGTGCTGATCGTGGGCCGCACCGAGGAGAAGCTTCGCAAGACGCTCCAGGAACTCCACCACGAGAACCTCGGCTACGCCGTCGCGGACGTGTCCAGGGTCGAGGACACGCGGCGCTACATCCAGCAGGCGGCGGAGCGCTTCGGCGGCGTCGACGTGCTGGTGGGCAACGCGGGCGCCGAGGGCCCCTACAAGCCCCTGGACGAGCACTCCGTGGAGGACTTCGACGAGGTGATGGCCGTCAACGTGCGCGGCTGCTGGTTGGCCGTCAAATACGCGTTCCCCGAGATGCGCAAGCGCGGAGGCGGGAGCATCGTCCTCACCTCCTCGGTGATGGGGCTCGTCGCGTTTCCGTCCAACTCGGCGTACACCGCCGCCAAGCACGCGGTGGTGGGCCTGGCGCGCTCGCTGGCGCACGACGGCGCGCCGTTCAACATCCGGGTGAACGCGGTGTGCCCGGGCGTCATCGACAACGACATGACGGCGGGTATCCACACGCGGCTCGCGCCCGGCAACGAGGACGTGGTGAAGAGCCGGATGGCTCAGCGAATCCCCATGCAGCGCTACGGGACGAACGAGGAGATCGCCCGTCTGAACCTCTTCCTCGCCAGTGACGAGAGCAGCTACAGCACGGGTGGGGTGTTCGTGTCGGACGGCGGCATGACAGCCGGCGTGCGAGGCCGGTGAGCCACCCCGGAGCCGGAGCCTGAGCTCCGGCCCCGGAGCCGCGGCAGGTGTTCCGCAGTGGGTGTCAAAGAACTCGTGCCAACACGTCGCGCGCTACGAGTCGTTCGACACCTTCTTCAGACACCTTCCTCAGTCGCAGTCGATGTCGTTGAAGGAGTTGTAGGGCTCGCCAGCGACGCTCTCGGTCTCGCTGTTGCCGCAGGCCGCGGTGATCGTCTGGGCGTCCTTGGTCGAGATCCACCAGGAGTCGATGCCCCTGAACTCGTCGTCGATGTTGCCAGCGGCCAGGCCGGAGATGTTGCAGCCGATGCCCGTGGTGCAGCCACCGAGGCCGGGCATGCCCGGGTTCGCGCCCTCGCCCTCGTACGTGGGCGAGGACGGCGGGGTGACCTTGGGCGTCAGGACGTTGTTCGGGAACTCCGCCCTGTCGACGGTGATGCAGTTGGCGTTCGGGGAGTCGGTGACGCCCGACGCATTGCGGATGATGCAGTTCAAGGCGGACCCGAAGTAGTAGGCGTAGCGGTTGCCACTCTCGGGCAGGAAGCCCACGGTATGCACGTTCTCCGAGTATCTGCCGTTCTCCTCGTGGTAGGCGCGCTGAGCGGAGAACCAGGCCTTCAAGTTGCCTTTGGCCTCCCCCTGCGCGGCGAGGGCCTGCCGCTTGAGGAAGTTCGGGATGGCGATGACCGCGAGGATGCTGAGCATGGCCGTCACGATCGTGAATTCGATGATCGTGAAGCCTCGATGCTTGCGAATGTTGGGACGGTGCATGGTGTTCCTTCTGGGATGTGCGGTGGGTTTGACCGCGTCCCTTCAAGGGGTTGGACTGCGTGTGCCGGCTTGAGCATGAGTCATGCCAGGGCAGGCGGACGGCCAAGCCCTTGGAATGAGGCGTAACCCCCCCCTGTTCTGGCAGCGGGAAGTGACGTTTTTCGGCTGACGGATGACACCCAACGTCATCGCCGACTCCGGCAGGCCAACCGTGGCTTCCTGAACTAGCGCCTCTCCTCGTGTGCACCGCCCCGGGTGTCCTGGGCCGGGTCGAGGGCGGACCAGCGCGATGCCAGGACGGCGAGCAACTCGACCATGCGCGGATCGAAGGTCTCGAGGTATGGCGCGAGCCGTGCGCCGGCGATGCCCTGGCTCAGTCGCGACAGGATGACCCGGCTCTCGGACTCCTCGACGAGGGCCGTGACCAGCTCGCGCTGATAGAGGGCAAGCTCCTCGACGTCGAGCGGGTCGGGGAGTGGCGTGGTGCTGGCGTCGCGCACCGGACTGACGGGCGTTGCACTGGCCTCGGTCACCACTTCGACCACGGCACGGTACTGGGCGCGCCACTCGTCTCGCACGGCCCTCGACTCGAGGGTTTCGCTTCGTCGTTCGACGATGACGACCTCGCAATGGGGACAGAGGTCGAGCGCCCGGCGGAGCAGGGACAGCACCGGCGGCAGCAGGGGTCCGTCATGACTGTCGAGCCGGACGGGCCTGGGGTCTCCGGCGCGGAGCGCACGAGCCCAACTCCCACCCGAGACGTGGATCTCCCGGACGCACTCCAGCGGATGGGTTTCGAGCAGGAGTTCTGGTGGCAGGCCGGTGTTGATCGCCTGGGTCCACACGTTGTGGATGTCGAGCACCAGGAAGCCGCCGGTGGGGGTCAGGATGGCATCGAGAAACGCACCCTGGTGGAGGGCATCGGAGGGCGCGAGTGTGTTGGCCAGCACCTCGAGGCCCACGGGACCGCCGGTGGCGGCGCGGAGCCTCCCGAGTCGGTCCCGGCCGATGTCCACGGCGGCGGCGCAATACGGCAGGGGCAGCATGGTGCTGCGGGTGAACGGCCCCGCGGCGGTGAAGCCGAAGTGCTCGGAGACGTGGCGGTAGGGTCTCTGGCGGCACTCCTGGGCGAGGCGCTCGAGCCATGCGTCCTGCCGTGGCTGCCAGTCGGCGGTCAGCACCGACAACCACACGCCGTGCCCGTACAGGGCTCCCTCCTCCGCATAGAGGTCGAGCATGCGCTCGGTCCAGTGGGGGGGCGGAGTCCTGGCCGAGAATCCCCAGGAGTCATCGATGTCCCACTCGAGCGCGGTGACCAGGCCTTCGGCGAAGAGGGGCCGTGCCGCCTCGCGGAAGGCGTCGTCGGTCAAGAGATTCAAACCCACGCGAGGAGGCATGGGGGTAGCTCGTCGTGCTCAGCGGCCCGCGTCGGTGACGCGCTGGGTGCTGGACTCTGGCAACGCCATCATCATGCCGCAGGCCGGACAGGGAGTCGGGCGGGCATTCCTTTCCTTGGTGTTGTTCGCCATGTCGAGGAGCTGGGTGGCTTGCTCACGGAGGTTCTGATTCATGGTTCTTTTCCTTTCCTGCTTGTGGGGGAGCCGGATGCGTGGCACCTGCCCGGCTCCTCGGGAAAGGTGGAGTCATTGCTGGCCGGATGTGCTGAAAAAGAGGCGAGCGTTCCGTCAGGCGGCAGGAGAGAAGCAGGGTCTCTTCATTGGCTTCCGGCTTTCCACCAAGCGCTCGGCGGGACTCCCGGCGCGAGGGTGAGGGAGGGCGAGGACTCCTCCCTCCTCGGGCCCAGATGAAAATGGGTAAGGTCGAGGGAGCGGGGGATGGCGCACTGGGACGTGTGTCACGTTTGCCCGCGCGAGTCCGGAGGGGAACGCTGGTACTCCTCCACGTAGGTTTTCAGCAGCTCGGCGGCTCGGGAGTGCTCGCCTCCACACTCCATCAGCAATCCCTCTCCGTACCACGTCAACCCCTCCCGGAAGAGATCTGGACGGCGCCAGCCAAGCCAGCGCTCGAACTGGTGCCACTGTTCACCGGCCTCGGACTGGAGCGCTCCGGTCATGAATCCCTCGAGCAGGAGTTTCAGGTTGTCCAGGTCCGGCTGCCCATGGTCACTCACGGTGGCCAGGGACTCGGAGGGGGTCGAGCACCAGTGGACCACCGACTCGAGGATGGTGTGGGGCTTCACTTGCGCACCTGGCGTTTCCTGGCTGACCGTGCGCTCTGCCGCGGGCAATGCCTGGTACTCCTCCACGTAGGCCCGCAGGCGCTCAGCGGCTCTGGCGTGTGTCTCGCCGCAGTCAAGCAAGAGCCCCTCTCCAAACCACGTCACTCCTTGCCTGAAGAGCCCTGGATGGCACTTGCCGAGCCAGAGTTCGAACTGACGCCATTCCTCATGAGACCGCTGCCGAGGGTCCGCGCACTCGAATCCCGCCAGGAGCAGGAGCAGGTTGTGAAGGTCTGGCTGCCCACGGTCACGCGCCGTCAAGAGGAACATATATGGGCGGGAGCACCAGCGGAGCACTGCGTCGAGAATCGTGTGGGAAGACATTCAGCACCTATTCCAATTCTCGGAAGAGGCTCGGAAACGAGGCATATTCCTTGGAGGCTATCTCTTGTCCCGTGTACGTGTGGATGCGGCGAAGGTATTCTGCCTCATCCATCCCTCCCGGTCCGGTGTATGCGTCAAAAACGCGCCCCTCGAACTTGACGGCAATGTGGACGCCGTTGTCGGCAAGCTGCTTCGCAACCCCAGTGCGAAGCTCGAACCCAAGGATGAGTCGTTTCTCCGTTGAGATGATCTTCAAGAAGTAGGGGCGACTTCCCATGAATTCACCCAGGCGGTGGAGTACTTGGAAACCACCACGCGCTACGTCTCCACATTGCCCGGCGATCTGGTTCCCCTCATCGAAGAAGTGCGTCAGTCCGTTGATGATTGCCTGTTGTTGCGTGACGCTGGCACCTGTCAGGGCGGAGAGGTAGTACATCGCTGTTGCCATGTCCCCTCGCGCGAGCGCGGCGAACATGTTCGTGGCAGCGGCGTGGTAGCTGGAGCACACCAGCGTCGCCTTCGGCTCCTGAGGACAGTTCACCTCTCCGTTTCTTCGTGGGGATGGCGGTGTCGTCACGCAAGCGGTCAACAGGAACAAGACAGCCAGGGTGCAAGCCCATGATGTCCTTTGCCTCGTTTTCATGCTGTGGAACCTAGCGTAAATTAATCGACAAACTCAAATGGCCTTCGCATGGCAGCACAATGCCATGATATTGGAAGTTGAAGTGCGCTAGGTTCCTGTCAAGCAGAGGCGGGCTGCTGCTCGGCCGGCGTGCTCCCGGAGAGCACCGCCCGGGCCGAGTCGATGGCCTCGTGCGTGCCGGCCAGCGCGAGCACGTCTCCCTCCCGCAACTGCTCGTCCGCGGTGGGCACGACGACCTTGTCCTCGCCGCGCCGGATGGCGAGCACCGTGGCGCCCGTCATTCCGCGCAGGTTGAGCTCGGCGAGCGTGCGCCCCACGGCGGCACTGCCGGACTCGAGCCGCACCGGCGTCGGCTCGCCGAGTCCGGGCAGGATGGCGTGCAGGGTGTCGAGGCTCTCGGCATGATGCGCCTGGGGTTTGCCCCGGGACTGGGACGCGAGCGCCTCGACGATGACCTGGGAGCCCGCGCGCACGTGCCCCTGGAGGTTGGTGGCGCTGCGCCAGAAGCCCATGCCGAGTACCGCGAGCAGGATCAGCAGCACCGCCGCGCCGAGGAATCTGGGCAGGAAGGGCTGGGTGATGGCGACGAGCGGCGCGCCCACGCCCAGCACGCTCGCCAACTGGAGCGTCACCACGAGCGCGCGCCGGGGGGCCGCGGCCCGGTCCAGACGGCCCGTCACGGAGGGGAAGGCCGTCTCCGCCAGCAGCGTGCCCAGCGAGCTCGCGAGCCGTACCACGCCCACGCAGAAGGGGGTGGCGAGCATGGCGGCCAGGAAGATGACGAGCCAGCGCGCCACGGTGGCGCCCAGGCCGCTGCGCAGCTCCAGCGCCGCGCTCATGCGCCCGAGGAAGAGCGAGGTGCCGATGATGATGGCGGCGAGCAGGGCCGCGTCCAGGAGCATCAGGCGCACCTTGGAGCGGATCTTCGTGCCGGCGGTCTGGCGCGGCGGCGCGTTGCGCAGCTCCTCCACCCAACTGCCATAGAGCGCCGCGAAGGTCTGCAAGGGCTTGGGCAGCTTGCGGTCCACGTAGTTGGCCACCGGCCCCGAGGCCCGGATGAGGAAGGGCGTGGTGAGGGTGGTGATCGCCGACACGGCCACGGCCACCGGGTAGAGGAAGCTCCCCGTGGCGTTGAGCGACAGGCCCAGGCCCGCGATGATGAAGGAGAACTCGCCAATCTGCGCCAGGCTCAGTCCCGACTGGATGGCCGTGCGCGTGCCGCTGCCCGTGAGGAACACCCCCAGCGCCACCCCCACCAGCTTGCCCAGGATGACCACACCCGTGAGCACCGCCACCGCCGCCCAGTTCTCGGCGATGAGCCCCGGATCGATGAGCATTCCCACCGACACGAAGAAGATGGCGGCGAACATGTCGCGTACCGGCTGCACCAGGTGCTCGATCTCCTGCTCCTCTCCGGACTCGGCCACGAGCGAGCCCGCGAGGAACGCCCCGAGCGCCACCGAGTAGCCGAACGCCTGCGCGAGCAGGGCGATGGCGAAGCAGATGCCGATGCTCGCCACCAGCGTCGTCTCCGGGCGCTTGAGCCGGTGCACCGCGCGCACCGTGCGCGGAATGACCATCAGCCCCACCACCACGAGCCCCACCAGGAAGAGCGCCAGGCGGCCCACGGTGAGGGTGAGCTGGCCCGCGGACAGTCCCGCGCCCGTGGAGATGGCCGTGAGGGTCGCCATGAGCAGGATGGCGATGAGATCCTCCACGATGAGGATGCCGACGACGATCTCCCGCAGCTTGCCTTTGATTCCCTGCTCGTCGAACGCCTTGGCGATGATGGTGGTGCTGGAGATGGCGATGATGGCGCCCGTGAAGATGCTCTCCCGGGACGTCCACCCGAAGGAGCGGCCCACCACGAACCCCAGCCAGATCATCAGGCTGCACTGGATGATGGCGGTGAGTCCCGCGGTGAATCCCACCTTGAGCAGCTTGCCCAGGCTGAACTCCAGCCCGAGCGAGAACATGAGCAGGATGACCCCCAACTCCGACAGCGTCTGGACGATGGTGGGGTCCGCCACGAGGGGGATGGGCACGTGGGGCCCCATGATGAGCCCCGCGATGATGTAGCCGAGCACCACGGGTTGCCGCAGCCGCTGGAAGATGACGGACGTCACCGCCGCGACGCACAACACCGTCGCCAGGGCCTTGAGGAAGTCGTGTGCATCGTGCATCGCCAGGTCACCGCCAGAGAGGGAAGCCAGACAACGGGAATAACTCGAAGGGGGGACCGGTGCTCGTCCAAAGGACCGGCCCTCCCCCCGTCTTCAACAACTCAGCCGAGCGCCTCGTAGGCGATGGCCGCGCCAATGATGAACAAGCAGGTCAGGACGGCCACGATGAGCCGGCCCGTCTGCCAGCGCTCGTACTCGACGGGCGCCGGGGAAGGGGGTTGCGGAGTGGGGGTGGACGCAGAGGGGTTCTGTTCTTCGCGCAAGGGGCTGCCTCGGGCGCGCCAGCACCGGCCGGCACGCCGGAAAGGGAAAATCTACCTCGGGGATCGCGACCTCACGCGAGCCGGGGGGGTCCTTGCGCGGGACAGTTCTCGATGAGCGGGCGATCCGCGATGCGTCCATGGCGTCGTGTCGGCTCGCACGGGCGGTGCATCCGCGTGAGCGGCGTGACGTCCGTCTCCAGGCGCGGCGCGAGGCCATGCCGGGAATCGAATCGCTTGTAGCCGGGGAGGGGTTTGACCGCGGGGCGGGGCAGCTCCAGGGCGCCGTGGAGCGGTGCTTCACGGTCTCCCACCAGCCGCTCGTGCTGGGGGCGCCGGGTCGCGGAGACCGAGGCGCTTCGCGCCGGTCGCGCGGTGCTGGCGGCTTCGTGGACCTCGCTCCGCCGCTGGACGCTGGACGAGGGCTCCCCGGCGAGGACGGCCAGGAGGAGGGCGCAGGCCGCGCCCCCCAGGACCATCCACCGGGCGAGTCCTTGTTCGCGCCGAGGTGAGCGGGGAGAGGTCTTCATGAGCGGAGAGCTGACCCGTTCATCCCTACACCATCCGGAACGCGGCGGGCAAAGGTGCTCTTCACGCGGGGCCGGTTCTCTCCCTCCCGGCCCCGCTCACCGCGTCGTGCCCGGCCTAGTTGCGCGTGCCGGAGCCCTTGGGGCCGATGGCGCCCGGGCCGGTGGTGCCCGGGCCGTTGGTGCCGCTCGGAATGCTGTTCGGAGTGCCAATGGTGCCAGCGGCGCCCGAGCCGCCCGTGTCGCCCGAGCCGCCCATGGCGGCGGGCTGCGGGCTCAGCTTGCCGAGCAGCGCATAGGCGTGCTGGCGGTGCTTGGCGACGCTCTGGGTCAGCTCGTCCAGGAGCGAGGTGAGCTCGGGGTTGGCACCCGCGGCCTGCTTGCCCGCCGCGAGCTTGCCGAGCGCGGCGTCATGGGCTCCGAGTTGCTCGGTCATGTAGCAGCCGTCGAAGGCCTCGCCCTTGAGCGACTGGAGCTTCTCCATCGAGGCCTTGTCGGCCGCCAGGGCCTTCTTCTCCACGTCGTTGATGGGCTTGGGCACGTCCGCCAGCTTCAGGTTCTGCGTCTTGGCGAGCGCCAGGATCTTCTCGTCGGCCGCCGTGTGCTCGGTGATCATCTGCTCGGCGAAAGACTTCACCTCGGGGCTCGACGCGTTCTGCTGGGCGAGTTTGGCCTGCTTGATCTCCGTCTGGTTGACGTAGTGCAGCCGCTCGAGCAGCGCCTTGGTGTCCGTGGGGACGACGAATCCCTTGTACTCAGCCGTGCCGGCCTTGGGGGCCGAGGCCTTGGTGGCCGGCTGCGCGAACGACGTGCTTCCCATGGCCAGCGCTCCGGCGAGCATCACTCCCTGGATCATCCGCTTCATGTGCATGTTTCCTTTCGTCGTGCGACCTGCGAGCCGCGCACATTGGGGTTGCTGGAAGCTGGTGGCATGGAGCTGGAGCGGCAAGCGTGCGGTATCGCACGGCGAGGCTTCCAGATGATGGCTGGCGGACGCTTGCCTGGTTCAACCCAAGGCGAATGTGGCGGGTTCCAATCGTTTCACACATCTTCACTGATGAGTCTGTTCGAAAGGACGTTGAAGCGTATGACGAGGGAAGTGTGGCCGGGAAAGCCGTATCCCAGGGGTGCGACATTCGATGGGTCGGGGGTCAACTTCGCGGTGTTCTCGCAAGTAGCCACCCGGGTGGAGGTCTGTCTGTTCGATCCCCGGGACCCCTCGAAGGAGATCGAGCGCTTCGACCTGCCGGTGTCGACCGAGTACACGTGGCACGGCTATGTGCCCGCCCTGGAGCCGGGCACCCTCTACGGCCTGCGGGTGCATGGTCCCTACGAGCCCCAGAAGGGGCACCGCTGCAACCCCTACAAGCTGCTGGTGGACCCGTACGCCAAGGCGCTGCACGGCGAGGTGGACTGGTCCCAGCCCGTGTTTGGCTACACGCTGGGCCACGAGAAGCAGGACCTGATGCGCGACGAGCGCGACAGCGCGCCGGGCATGCCCAAGTGCGTGGTGGTGAGCGACTTCTTCGACTGGGGCAATGATCGCGCGCCGGACGTGCCCTGGCGCAAGACGGTCATCTACGAGGCCCACGTCAAGGGCCTCACCATGCGCCACCCCAAGGTGCCCGAGCACCTGCGGGGCACCTACGCGGGGCTCGCCCACCCGGCCATCATCGATCACCTCACCAATCTGGGAGTGACGTCCGTGGAGCTCCTGCCGGTGCACGAGTACGTGGACGACTCGTTCCTGAGCGACAAGGGCCTGTCCAACTACTGGGGCTACAACACGCTGGCCTTCTTCGCCCCCGAGCAGAAGTACGCGAGCCGCAAGGCGCCGGGCACCGTCGTCAACGAGTTCAAGGCGATGGTCAAGGCGCTGCACGCCGCGGGCATCGAGGTCATCCTCGACGTGGTGTACAACCACACCTGCGAGGGCAACCACATGGGGCCCACGCTGTCGCTCAAGGGCATCGACAACGCCTCCTATTACTGGCTGATGCCGGACGCGCGCTACTACCTGGACTTCACCGGCTGTGGCAACAGCGTGAACGCCTCCAACCAGAACGCCTCGCGACTCATCATCGACTCGCTGCGCTACTGGGTGCAGGAGATGCACGTGGACGGGTTCCGCTTCGACCTGGCCACGGTGCTCGGCCGCCACGGCAAGGGCGAGTTCTCCCCCAACGCCGCCTTCTTCCAGATCATCAGCCAGGATCCGGTGCTCAGCCGCGTGAAGCTCATCGCCGAGCCCTGGGACGTGGGCATGGGGGGCTATCAGGTGGGCAACTTCCCCTCGCCCTGGCGCGAGTGGAACGGCAAGTACCGCGACGCCATGCGCCGCTACTGGAAGGGCGACGAGAACCTCGCGGGCGAGGTGGGCCACCGGCTCACGGGCTCCTCGGACATGTTCCAGAGCGCCCGGCGCCGCCCCCAGGCGAGCATCAACTTCATCACCGCCCACGACGGCTTCACCCTGCACGACCTGGTCACCTACGGCCACAAGCACAACGAGGCCAACGGCGAGTTCAACCGCGACGGCGCCGACGACAACCAGGCGTGGAACTGCGGCGCGGAGGGCGAGACGCAGGACGCCCACATCATCTCCCTGCGCGAGCGCCAGAAGCGCAACCTGCTCTCCTCGCTCTTCCTGTCCCAGGGCGTGCCCATGATCGTGGCCGGTGACGAGATGGGCCGCACCCAGGGCGGCAACAACAACGCCTACTGCCAGGACAACGAGCTGTCGTGGGTGGACTGGAAACTCGACGAGCGCCGGCAGGCCCTGCTGGAGTTCACCTCGCGGCTCATCCACTTCCGCGACACCCAGCCCGTGCTCCAGCGCCGCCGCTTCTTCCAGGGCGAGCACATCTGGGACTCGGAGCACAAGGATCTCACCTGGTTCCGGCCGGACGGCACGGAGATGGGCTCGGAGGACTGGCAGAAGCCCTTCGTCCGCTCGCTCGCGTTCCTGCTCGGGGGCGATGCCATCCCCTCGCCCGACGAGCGGGGCCAGCGCATCATCGGGGATGCACTCCTGGTGTTGCTCAATGCGCACCACGAGGCCGTGCCCTTCACCGTGCCGCCTCCCACCGAGGGCAAGCGGTGGGTCATCCAGCTCTACACGGCCTCGGACGAGCTGGGCCCGGACGCGCCGGTTCCCCCGGGGCGCTTCGAGCTGGTGGGCCGCTCCATGGCGGTGTTCCGTCAGGTCTCCGCCGACGACTGAAGGGCGTGCCGATGCCTCGCCCGCTCCCCCTCGGGTTTTTTTTCCAGGGGGGGCGGAGGATTCTCTCCTGGGCTGCCCAGGAACGCGGGT
This sequence comes from Cystobacter fuscus, assembly GCF_002305875.1. Taxonomy (NCBI): domain Bacteria; kingdom Pseudomonadati; phylum Myxococcota; class Myxococcia; order Myxococcales; family Archangiaceae; genus Cystobacter; species Cystobacter fuscus. Next base: position 2,328,907 of record NZ_CP022098.1, read on the forward strand.
CCAGCGTAGACTGGTGGACATCGTGGTGAACCCACCGCATTCCAGCCGCCGTGATCCGGGAGGACAGCTCCGGGTCCATGCTCCTCCAACGAACCTTCCGGGCCTCGGACAGGAGGCCTGGGCATGAAGCCTCATTCGGAGGCGAGCCACCGCATCCTGGTGGTCGACGACAACCCCTCCATCCACCGGGACTTCCACCGCATCCTCGCGCACTCCACCTCGGGCCTCGACGCGTTGGACGCGATGGAGTCGCGGCTGTTCGGGGAGCAGGCTCCGGTGCCACGCTCCACGGACGCCCCGTGCTTCGAGTTGGACTTCGCCTCGGAGGGGGAGGAGGGCGTGCGGTGCGTGCGCGACGCGGTGAGCGCGGGGCGCCCCTATGCGCTGGCCTTCGTGGACGTGCGCATGCCGCCGGGGCTGGATGGTGTGGAGACGACGCTGCGCATGTGGCGCGAGTCGTCGGATCTCCAGGTGGTGCTCTGCTCGGCCTACTCGGACTACTCGTGGGACGAGCTGGTGCGCAAGCTGGAGACGAGCGAGCGGCTGCTCATCCTGCGCAAGCCCTTCGACACCATCGAGGTGCGGCAGATGGCGCACGCGCTGTGTGAGAAGTGGGAGTTGTTGCGCGCGAGCCAGCAGCGGATGCAGGGGCTGTCGCTGGCGGTGGAGGAGCGCACGCGGGCGCTGGCGGAGGCCAATACCCGGCTGTTGCACGCGCAGAAGCTCGAGGCGCTGGGACGCATGTCGGCGGGACTGGCCCACGAGGTCAACAACCCCTTGAGCTTCATCCTGTCCAACCTGCGCCATGTCGTGCGGGGGCTCGAGTCGATTCCGTGGACGTCCGAGTCGACGGAGCTGCGCGAGGACTTGCGCGAGGCCAGCCGCGATGCGCTCCGGGGCGCCGAGCGCATCGCGCGCATCGTGCAGGACGTGCGCGTCTTCGCCCGGGTGGACGAGCCGCCGCGCGAGCGCGTGGACGTGCGCGAGGTGCTGGAGGGCGCCGTGCACATGGCGGCGGAGGTGCTCGGGCCGCAGCTGCGGGTGGTGCGCGCCTTCCATGAGGTGCCTCCCGTGCTGGGCAGCGAGCATGGCCTGAGCCAGGTGTTCATCAACCTGCTCGTCAACGCGGCCCACGCCCTGCGCGGCCGCACCCAGCCCTTCCTGCGCCTGGGCGTCCTGCGGCGGGCGGATGGCCGCGTCGTCGTGGAGGTCGAGGACAACGGGTGTGGCATCGCCCCGGAGAACCTGGGGCGGCTCTTCGAGCCCTTCTTCACGACGAAGCCCGCGGGCATGGGCACCGGCCTGGGCCTGTCCATCTGCCATGGCATCGTGACCCGTTTGGGAGGTGACATCTCGGTGGAAAGCACCCCGGGACAGGGGACGACCTTTCGTGTGATGCTGCCCGCCGCTCCCCAGGAGGGATGAATCGTTCCAGCCCGGAGCGTGCTCCTCGGGAAGGCGAGGTGGCTCATGGGCCTGGGTCTCCGCTCCTGGTGGCTGCGGTGTCTGGATGAATCCCTGACGGCGGAGCAGCGCCGGCTGCCTTTGGATGAGCTGGGCCGCCTCCGGGTGGTGGTGGGCTCGGTGGGTCTGCTGGTGCTGCTCGACCTGACCTACCTGGTGATGATTCCCCTCTACCCGCCGGCGCAGCGCACGCCCCAGGCGCTGGTGTTGGGGGGCAACCTGCTCGTTTGTCTGGGGGTGTTGGTGCTGGTGCGCCGTCTGCGCTCGCCCTTCGTGCCGTCCCTGCTGTTGTGTGGCGCGCTCGCCGTGTCGCTCCTCGCCGCCACGCTCCTGGTGGAGCATCCCGGTGGGGTGATGCACGGGGTGAACATGTTGGTGCCCCTGCTGGCCGTCTATCTGCTGGGCGCGCGCAGGGGCTTCGTCTTCACGGCGCCGCTGGCCTTCAACGCGGCGTTCCTGCACGAGTTCGTCCACTCGGGCTTTGGCCAGACGCGCCCCCTGTTCGCCGAGCCGAGCACCTCCTGGGGCAACTTCATGGCGGGCCTGGCGCTGCTGCTGGGCTGGGCGCTCAGCTGGCTGCATGGCGCCGCGCGCGACGAGGTCCACGCCGAGCTGCGGCGCACGCGCCAGACGCTGCGCGAGAGCGAGGGCAAGCTGAGCAGTCTCATCGAGAGCACGGAGGACGTGGTGCTGTCGCTCGATGCGCGGGGGCGCCTGGTGATGGCCAACCCGGTGGCCCAGCAGCTCTTCGCGCGGATGACGGATGGGGTGGCGCTCGTGCCGGGCAATCCGCTCTTGTCGCGCTGCCCCCCGGCGCTGCGCGAGTGGGTGGTGACGCGCGGCCGCATGGCCCTGGGGGGACAGCGCGTGCGGGCGGAGGTGGACGTGCTCGTGGAGGGGCGGCCGCGCACGGTGGACGTCCTCTTCAACCCGGTGCGCGAGGGAGAGCGGGTGGTGGGCCTCACGCTCTTCGGCAGGGATCTCACCGAGAGCAAGCGCGCCGAGCTCCAGCTCGGGGAGATGCACCGCAACCTGGTGGACGCGTCACGCCAGGCGGGCATGGCGGAGATCGCCACCGGGGTGTTGCACAACGTGGGCAACACGCTCAACAGCGTGAACGTCTCGGCCAGTCTGGTGATGGAGCGGCTGCGCGACTCGCGTGTGTCCGGGTTGGGGCGGGCGGTGGCGCTGCTGCGCGAGAACGAATCCCGGCTCGGCGACTTCCTGGGCGAGGACGTGCGGGGACGGCAGCTTCCCGCCTACCTGGAGGCGCTCTCGCTCCAGCTCGCCCGGGAGCGCGAGACGATGCAGGAGGAGATGCGGCGGCTCGTCCAGAGCGTGGACCACATCAGGTCCGTGGTGAGCATGCAGCAGCGCCATGCGCGCTTCAGCGGGACGTTGGAGCAGGTGGCCGTGCCCGCGCTCCTGGACGATGCCCTGCGCCTGCTCGCCGTGTCGTTCGATCGGCTGGGCATCGAGCTGCGGCGCGAGTACGCCGCCGAGGTGCCGACGGTGCTGGTGGACCGGCACAAGCTGTTGCAGATCCTCGTGAACCTGCTGAGCAACGCGCGCCATGCGCTGCTGGAGGAGGGGGTCGAGGATCGCCGGCTCACCCTGCGGGTGGAGCCCAGGGGAGAGCGGCTGATCATCTCCGTGAGCGACAACGGGGTGGGCATCGCCCCGGAGGTGGTGCCCCGGCTCTTCAGCCAGGGCTTCACCACGAAGAAGGACGGGCACGGCTTCGGCCTGCACGCGAGCGCCCTGGCGGCGCGGGAGATGGGCGGCCAGCTCTCGTGCGCGAGCGAGGGCCGCTACCGGGGCGCCACCTTCACCCTCGAGCTGCCGTTGGGCAAGCTGACGCCTCCCGACTCAAGGGTTTGAGCCGGCGGGGGTGTCCGCCGCGCTCCACCGGCCCCGGCGCGTGGGCTCGCGCTGGGCGCGGGCGAGCGCCTCGAGGAAGTGCTTGCGCGGCCAGGGCTCGGCGCCAAAGCGCGCCAGGTGCTCCGTCTCCACCTGGCAGTCGATGAAGTGGAAGCCCCAGGCCTGGAAGCGCTCCACGGCGGTGACGAAGGCCACCTTCGAGGCGTCCGGCGCGTGCGCGAACATGCTCTCGCCGAAGAAGGCCGCCCCCAGGGACACGCCGTAGAAGCCGCCCAGCAGTTCGCCCCCGGCCCAGGCCTCCACCGAGTGCGCGTAGCCCTGCTCGTGCAGGGTGACGTAGGCGTGCTGCATCTCGTCGGTGATCCACGTGCCGTCCTGGCCGGGACGCGGCGCGCGGGCGCACGCGGCGACGACGTCGGCGAAGGCGGTGTCCCAGCGGATGTCGTAGACGCCCGCCTTGAGTGTCTTGCGCAGCGAGCGGCCCACGTGCAGCTTCGCGGGCTCCAGCACGAAGCGGGGGTTGGGCGAGTGCCACAAGAGGGGCTGGCCCTCGTTGTACCAGGGGAAGATGCCCCGGGAGTACGCGGCGAGCAGACGCTCGGGGCTCAGGTCTCCACCGACGGCGAGCAGACCGGTGCGGTCCGCGCGCTCGGGTGGGGGGAAGAGATGCGGGTCGTCTCCGAGCAGATAGATGGGCACTACCGCGACACGTTGAGCTTCACGTCTCCGGACAGCGAGTAGGGCACGCGCACCAGCGGGCCGGTGAGCTCACCCGCGACCTCGTACGGCAGCGTCCCCTTGGCGATGAGCCCCCGGACTTCCGGACCCCACGTCTCCCGTGTCACCGCCACCTCCACGGGATACACCCCGGTGGCCGCCGCGTCCACGATGTCCTGCTTGCCCAGCGTGCCCTCTCCGAGCCGCCGGCCCTGGATGCCGAGCGCCCAGGTGAGCCCATCCAGCCGCACCGGGAAGGGATTGGGGTTCTCCACGCCCAGGCGCATCACCAGGTCCACCTGCTCGTCCGAATAGCGCGCACCCTCCATGGCCAGCACCTTCACGCGTGGCAGCCGCGGCACGCGCACCTGCCGGGAAGCGGCGAAGGGCAGGGTGCGTTCCGAGCCACCCGAGCGCACCGTCAGGGTGCCGCGCACGGCCACCAGCAGCGAGCCTCCCTGGTCGCTCAGGGCCTTGAGGTCCTCCGGGCTCTTCACGGAGGGGGTACTCGCCATGAAGGAGAAGGCCGTGGGGGAGCCGGGCACGAGGGTGACCCCCAGCGCCGCCGTGCCCTTCTCCAGCACCTGCCCGTTGGAGACGAGCTCGTAGTCGGCCTTCTCCAGGGTGGCGGTCTGGGGGCTGGTGAGCTCGCCGGAGTAGCGCAATTCCATGCTCGCCAGGTCCTGGGCGATGACGCGTGTCTCCTCCTGGGCGAGCGAGACGGGGCCCAGGGGGACCGCGGGCGGGGTGGAGGCACACCCGGAGAGCCAGGCGGCGAACGTCAGGAGGTGGACGATGGCACGCGGGGCAGAATGCATGGAGGCCAAGGTGGAGCGGGGGGCGTCTGGTCTCAAGGCATTTTGCGGTACACTGTTGACTACACCGTGGCCTACCCCCGCCAAAACCTCAACAAGGCCGTCCGCGCGCTCATCCGCGATATCGCCGCGAAGATGCCGGAGTTTTCCCACGTGAAGGCCAGCCGCATCCTCGTGGTGGCGGGCGAGGCCCGGCGTGCCTCCCGCGGCACGGTCAAGCCGCTGTGCTTCCGGGGTGGGCGCTGCACGGATCCCAGTGGCCGCCGCAAGCCCGTCATCCGCATCCAGGGCCGGCGGATGCTCTACTGCATCACCCTGCGTCCGCGCTTCTTCCGCGCGTCCACGCCCCAGGGCCGCGTCCAGACGGTGATGCACGAGCTCTTCCACATGTCGCGCCGGTTCGACGGCACGTTGCACGCGGGGCGGCGGCACTCGGTGCTGGGCGAGGACTTCTACCGTCAGCTCAAGCCGCTGGTGCGCCGCTATCTCAAGCAGTGTCCCCCGGAGCTGCTCGAGGCGCTCGCGCGGTCGGAGGAGGTGCGGGTATTCCAGTGGTTGGAGCGCCCCGGGCCCGCCTATGTCCCCGGCACGTTCCGCGGGCGCACGGTGTACACCGAGGAGCAGCTCTACTACGGCATCGTCCGCATGGTGACGCACAAGCGCCCCGAGGTGAAGCTCGCCAAGCCCCGGCGCAAGGAGCGCGTGGAGAAGGAGCGGGTGCATTGAGTCACCCGGTGAGCGTCACCCGGTGGGCCACCCGGCGCGCCGCGCGCGTCAGTTGAGGTAGCGCGGCCGCGGAGGGACGGGGGGCTCGGCGGGTTGCTCCTTCATCAGCTCCAGGCCCTGGCGGGTGAGCAGGAAGCGCACGGTGCCGGAGCCGCGCTCCGTTTCGATCTCCGCCTCGAAGGCGGGCCCCGCCAGGGTGCCCATCTGCACGTCCTTGCGCAGGTTGCGCACCCGTCCGGTGAGCAGATCTCCCGCCACCGGCTGCTCCGAGTCACCGCGCCGGTAGAGATCATACGCCGCCTGATGCAGGGTCATGGCCAGCGCGGGCGTCAACGGCTGCGAGCTGAACAAGACCGAGATGAGGACCCAATAGGGGGGGGACTGTTCGGCCATTGCCCGATCCTAACGCCTCCCAGGTGCGTCCCCCACCTCTTTCCACCGGACGGCGGCTCCGGCCTGTCCCGGCGCGTCATGACGGACCGTCTCTCCCCGGCCGGGCGGAAAGGCAGTAGAGCGCGTGTCGCCTCACCCCCCTCTTTCCTGGAGTACCCGATGCTCAAGAAGAAAGTGTTTGGCGGAGCCGTGTCCCTGTCGTGGGCCCTGGCGTTGCTGGGTGCGCCGGCCGTGTTCGCGGGGCCCATGGATGGCAACAGCGGCGATGTGATGCTGCAGGGCTTCCACTGGACCTCGTACCAGACGTCTCCCTGGTGGGGCATCGTCCAGGGCAAGGCCTCGGACATTGGCGCCAGCGGCTTCACCATGGTGTGGCTGCCGCCCTCCAGCGACGCGGCCTCCAACGAAGGCTACCTGCCGCGCCAGCTCAGCGTGCTCAACAGCCGCTACGGCACCGAGGCGCAGCTCAAGTCGGCCATCGGCGCGCTGCACACCTACAACGTGAAGGCCATCGCGGACATCGTCATCAACCACCGCGTGGGCACCACCAACTGGGCGGACTTCACCAACCCCACCTGGGGCTCGTGGGCGGTGGCGCGCGGGGACGAGTGGACGAGCGCCACGGGCAACGCGGACACCGGGGATGGCTATGGGGCGGCGCGCGACCTGGACCACACCAACGCCACGGTGCAGGGCGACCTCAAGAGCTGGATGAACTGGCTCAAGTCCAGCATCGGCTACGACGGGTGGCGCTATGACTACGTGAAGGGCTTCAACGGCTCGTACGTGGGCAACTACAACACCGCCACGGTGCCCTACTTCTCCGTGGGCGAGCTGTGGACGGACCTGAACCTCGCCAACCCCGATGCCCACCGGCAGCAGCTGATGAACTGGCTCGACGCCACGGGCGGCAAGTCGACGGTGTTCGACTTCACCACCAAGGGCATCCTCCAGCAGGCCGTGCAGTACAACGAGTTCTGGCGGCTGCGTGACAGCGCGGGCAAGCCCTCGGGCGCCATCGGGTGGTGGGCGGCCAAGTCGGTGACCTTCATCGACAACCACGACACGGGGCCGAGCACCTCGGGCACGAGCCAGAACCACTGGCCCTTCCCCAGCGACAAGGTCATGCAGGGCTACGCCTACATCCTCACGCACCCGGGCGTCCCGTGCGTCTACTGGGTGCACTTCTACGACTGGGGCCACAAGGATGCCATCAAGACGCTGATGTCCATCCGCAAGGCCAAGGGCATCCACTCCACGTCGGCGGTGAGCATCCAGGTGGCGGACTCGAGCCGGTATGCCGCCATCATCACCGGCACGAAGGGCAGCGTGGCGATGAAGATCGGCCCGGGCGACTGGTCGCCGGGCGCGGGCTGGACGCTGGGCACCTCGGGGACCAACTACGCGGTGTGGACGAAGTAGCGTGCTAGCCTCGCGGGGGCGATGATTCCGTTCACCCGCAACTACACCGACCGCTCCAACAACTACGGCTTCCAGTTCGAGTTCAAGTGCGACAAGTGCCACAACGGGCACTTGTCGCCCTTCATCGCCAGCAAGGTGGGCATGGCGACCGGACTGCTCCAGGCGGCGGGCTCGTTCTTCGGGGGCACGCTGTCGCGGGCGGCCTACGCGGGGGAGCACGTGAAGGACGCCTTGCGCGGCAGTGCCTGGGACGAGGCCTACGCCGAGGCGGTGGAGGAGGCCCGCAAGCACTTCAAGCACTGCACCCGCTGTGGCCAGTGGGTCTGCCCCCAGGCGTGCTGGAACGAGGCCCGCGGCTTGTGCGAGTCCTGCGCCCCGAACCTCCAGGAGGAGGCCGCGCACATCCAGGCCCGCGTGTCCGTGGAGCAGGCGTGGACCAAGGCGCGCGAAGTGGACCAGGTGGCGTCCCTGGACATGAAGGCCCCACGCTCGGTGGCGGTATCGGCCTGCCCGCACTGCCAGGCTCGCGTCGCGGGGGGCAAGTTCTGCTCCGAATGTGGCAAGCCGCTCGCGGCGGCCCGCGCCTTCTGCACCCAGTGCGGCACGGAACTGGCTCCCCAGGCGCGCTTCTGTTCAGAGTGTGGCACTCCCCGCGGCGCGTGAGCGTTACTTCCGCTTGGAGCGGCCCGCCGGGCGCGAGGCGGCGCGGGGCTTCTTCTGGGGCGGAGGCGGCTTGCGGCCGGGGGCTTTCGCGGGCTTGCCCTTGCGATCGAAGAACGCGTCGAGCAGCTCGCTGCCCGTGAGGAACGAGGGCGTCGAGGGCGCCGGGGACGCGTAGACGTTGCCCTCGTCGTCCTGGCGCAACACGAACACCTCATCCTGCTCCAGTCCCGGCAGCAGCATCGCCGAGTGCGTGGTGGCGATGAACTGGAGCTTGGGGAAGACCTGCTTGAGCGTGGTGATGAGCGTCGTCTGCCAGTGCGGATGCAGGTGGAGATCCAGCTCGTCCACGAGCACCAGCCCCTCCATGCGCTCGGGCGGTACCGGCTTGCCCGCCTCCAGGAGGATGTGGCCGATGAGGTCCGCCAGCCACGCGATCGCTCCCTGGTAGCCGCGCGACAGCCACGTGGCGGGCAGCTTCACGCGCTGGCCCCCCAGGTTGAACTCGAAGCGGTGCGCCTCGAGCAAGTCCTGCCGGGTGCGCACGATGCCGTGGCTCTGCAACTCCAGGTCCACCACGCCCGGCAGCAGGTTGCCCTGCAACAGCACCTGCTTGAGCAGCTTGACATAGGCCTTGGCCTGCGCCGGCTCGAAGACGTCGGCGAAGCCCGTGGCGATGAGCCCTCCTTGATCGAAGAGGTTCGCCATGCGCTGGCGCAGGGGATCCGACAGGCCGTCGGCGTGGAAGGCGTGGGGGCGGGGCAGGGTGCGCACCGTGCCGTAGCCCGCGACGAACCAGCCGGGCAGCTGCGTGCGGCGCGCCTCGCGGATGGGATCGAACACCTGCGTGTGCTCGACGCCCACGTAGCGCGAGCTGCCCACCAGCTCGCGCCAGGTGCTCTTGGCCGCGATGGAGCTGCGCACGTACGGCGGCAGCGAGTGCTTCTTCTCCAGTCCTGGGTACTGGCGCGCCTTGTGCCCTTCCTGCCCGAAGGTGAACTCGGCGCCGATCAGCATCAGCTCGGTGGACGGCTGCCGCCGGTCCGGCAGGCTCGTGACATCCGCGAGCTCACTGCCCAGCGAGCATCCACTCGCCGCGAGCCCGATGGCTTGGAGGATGGCCGTCTTGCACACGCCATTCTCCCCCACGAAGACGGTCCATGGCCGTACCTCCCCATCGGGACGGGTGAAGGAGAGGGCCACCTCTCGCAGGAGTTTCAGATTCTGGAGCGTGAGGCTGCGCAGGTACATGCCCACCCACCATATCTTCAGTTGACCGACTTGTGGGGAATTCAGAGAGATTTGGAGGGTGTTTGCTGGGGGCGCTCACCGCTCCGGAGGCAGTGTCTCACTCCCTGTCCCACCCGGTGTCCCACCCCATGACAGGTCCCCCAGGTCGAGTGCTTCCCCCTCGGCCAGCCGTATGGGGCGTCGCAGGCGGCCGGAGGTGTGCCTGCCGAGGATGTTCAACACGTACTCGCCCGGGTTCAAGCCGCTGATGGAGAAACGCCCCTGGTCGAGGCTCTCGCGCATGTGGACCGAGGAGGGATCGTTGTCGATGAACACGACCACGTCGCTCAGTGGGCTGCCGGTGGCCGCGTCCACCACCCGCCCCTGGACGGACGCGGTGCCGCGCAGGCGGATGTCCACCTCGGTCGTTCCGCCGGGACGGGGAGTCACCACGGCCTGTCCGCGCGAGCCATCCGGAGTCTTCACCACCAGCCGCAGGGGCTCGGTCAGCACGTCGTGCAGCTCGAAGCGCTCGCCGGGGAATTCCCAGGGGCCCTTGCCCTGGGTGAGCCATTCCTCGCCCTCGGGCTCGATGCCGAGGGTGAAGCCGCGCACGGGCTCTCCCGCGCGTGTCACCCGGCCCCGCAGCGAGCCCGCGGAGCGCAGCCTGATCACCAGGGACCGTTCCCCCAGCCTCACGCCCGACACCTGACCGCTGCGCCCCCCATTGAGCGCACTGACCTTCAGCGCGCCCATGCCGGACTCGAGGTCGGAGTTCAGGCCGAAGGAGAAGCGGCCCTCCTCGTCCGTGTACTTCGCCTGGAGCACCCCGTCTTCCTGGGACTCGAGGCCCAGGGTGACGGTGGCTCTCGGTGAAGGTGCGCCATCGGGCTCGAGGACGACGCCCTCCACGGAGGACGCCGGGGCGTTCTCCTCCCAGAGCAGCTCGACCCGGACCGTCTGGCCTTCCTCCACCTGGACGTGCGTCCTCTGGAAGGTGGGGCGGTGGTCGCGCGCCGAGAGCAACAGCTCGTAGCCGCCCGCGGGCAGCACCATCCGGAAGTCCCCCTTCGCTCCCACCTCGGCCTGCTGGAAGTCCTGTGCGCCGAAGGGGCTCTTCTCGTCCAACGAGGCGAGGACCTCCAGGGGCTCGGTGGGCAGTGCGCCGCGGGCCGCCCGCACCACGCCCTCCACGATGCCCGTGCCCTCCAGGGTGAAGTCCACCTGGGCCGTGCCCTCCTCGGTGACGTCCACCCAGCGGTTGACCCCTTGCGTCGCCTCTTCCCGGCGGGCGATGAGCGGCTGGCGGCCCACGTTCAGGCCCTCGAGCCGGTAGTGCCCCGTGGCATCGGTGCGGGACTCGAGGGGCGTGGACTCCAGCTCATCCGGCCCGAGGTTGGGGGCGATCACCCGTGCGCCCTCCACCGGCCGTCCGGCCACGTCGCGCACCTGGCCCTCCACCACGCCCAGGCGGGTGAGCACGAGGTCCACGGAGAAGCGCTCGCGCGGCGTCACCGTCAAGCCGCGCCGCAGCGCCGGGGTGAAGCCGGGCGCCGTCACCACCACGTCGTAGCTGCCGGGCGCGAGCCCGCCCACCTGGAAGTGACCCGTTTCATCCGTGGACTCGCGGCCGGTGTCCCCGTTCTGTCCATGGGGACTGACGTCGACCTGGGCTCCCACCACCGGCGCTCCCGCGGTGTGCTCCAGCACGCGCCCCTCCAGGACCGAGCCCGGGCCGAGCTGGAGCCGCAGGCCACGGATCGTCTTGCCCGCGCTCAGGGTGAGCGGTTGCTCCAGTGCCCCCGCTTCCTCGCCGTGCCGCGCGGACACGCCGTAGGTGCCGGCTTCCACCTCGACGGAGAAGCCGCCTCCGGGCCCCGTGATGACGCTCTGGGGCGACGCGCCGCTCACGCGCACTTCGGCGCCCTCGGCGGGAGCGCCTCGTGCGTCCACGACGAAGCCCTCGATGACTCCCGCCACGCTCAGCGCCACCTCCAGCGGCTCCTTCGCGGGGACCTTCACCGGCACGAGCCACAGGTGGGCGTGGCCCGGCGCCTGGGCCTCCAGCAGGTAGTCCCCAGTGGCGAGCTCGTCCACGCGGAAGTGGCCCCGCTCGTCGCTCGTCGCGTACACGCGCTCCTCGGGGGGCAGCTCGGGGGCGAGTCCGGGGAGGGAGCCACTCGGCGCCGCCGTGAGGATGAGTTGCACGAGCGGCAGCGGCTCCCTTGTCCCTTTCACCACCGTCTGGCCCACGAGGGACTGACCCGGCTCCAGGACGATCCGCACGGACGTGCGCGCCACGCCATGGGGTCGCACCACGGAGAGCACCCGGGGCGCGTGGCCATTCGCGTGGACGGCCGCCAGGTATGAACCGGGCCCGGCGGCGAGCCGTGCCTGTCCCCGTGCATCCGTCGAGCCCGTGCCCGCCAGCCGCCAGATGAGCTCCCCGAGGTTGGGGTCCCTCCGCTCACGCCAGTACAGCCGCACGCTGGCCCCGGGCAGGCGCCGCTCGGCGGCGAGCACCTCCACCTCGAGCACTCCCTGCGTCTCGGCGGTGCTCACGTCCAGCGGGGGCGTCGCGTCCATGACCCCTGCGCTCCTCTCCCGTGGCGCGCCCGGCCCTGACGCGGAGCGCCGCTCGTCGGACTGGAGGAGGGGAGGGGGTGTGTCCTGGGCATCTGGCCTCGCCGAGAGCCCTGCCCAGAGGAGCGCGAGCAGCGCTCCCACCAGGAGGGCCGCCACGATGAGCCGCCTTCGCATGTCTGTTCTTGGGGCCGGTCGTGAGGGGATCAGAGCCGACACTCTATCCCGCGCGGACTTCGTTCCCGTGACAGCGTTCTTCTCTCTCCGCACGGTTCTGGATGGGAGAGGAAATGCCGCGATGCAGCAAACGGTCGTGGGCCAATGGAGGAAATCAGGTTAAAAAGGTAACTTCTTCTCCCGGAGGAAGTATGCGGTTCTCATCAGTTATTGTCGCTGGCGTCTTCACTGCGAGTCTTCTGTCCACCCCTGCCCTGGCGCGCTCCGCGGGCATTACTGGCCGCTCTGGCAAGCCGCTCGCGGATGGAACTCCGACCCAGAACTGCACGAGGTGCCATGCGGTGGTCGATACCGTGCCCGTGCCGACCGTGGAGATCTCCGGCCCCACGTCGGTGGTGGCGGGGACGACGAACCAGTACACCTTCATCATCCGGGGAGGGCCCGCGGTGACTGGGGGCGTCAACCTGGCGGTGGATCGGGCGGAGGCTGCGCTCGACCTGGTCGAGAGTTCGGGCCTGAAGAAGGTCGACGTCGAGCTGACGCAATCCGCGCCCAAGGCATTTTCCAATGGAGAGGTCCGCTTCGACTTCTCGATGATCGCGCCGGGCAATGGTGGCCTCGTCACGATCTACGGTGCCGGCAATTCCGTCAACGGAAACGGTAGCACGAGTGGTGACGGCGTGGCGGCCACGAAGCTGGAGGTGACCGTCAAGGTCTCGGACGGCACGGACGCGGGTGTCGAGGATCCGGACTCCGGGACGCCCCTCGACGCGGGCATCGAAGTCGACGCGGGCATCGAAGTCGACGCGGGCACGGACTCCGATGCGGGCACCGTGGCCGACGCGGGCACCGGGACTGGCTCGGATCCTGACCATGACCATGACCACGACCAGGACGACGACAAGGGCGGTGGCTGCTCCTCGACGGGTGGCGCTCCCTTGCTGATGTTCGTGCTGGGTACCGCGGGCCTGACGCTGCTGCGCCGCCGTCGCGCCTGATTCTTCCTTCCCTTCCGCCTCGCTTCGTTTCCGAGTCCTCCCGTGCCGCTTCTTCCCCGCTCGAACGCTCCCCGCTCCTCGATGCTTCGCCTGGGCAGTGCCTTGTTGTCCGCCCTGCTGGTGCTCGCCACGCCGGAGGCCCTGGCCGCGTCCAAGTCCAGGTCCAAGGCCAAGAGCTCCAAGACCCGGAGCGGCACGTCCAAGGCCGCTCCCGTGACTCCCGCACCGCAGCCGGAGCCTTCACCCGAGCCCGCCGTGGAGCCCGCGTCCGAGGCGCCGAAGGAGGAGAAGGCGGAGGCGGAGGCTCCCGTGGTCCCCGTGGAGCAGCCCCGTGCCGTGGTGGCGGCCAAGCCCGCCGCCGCGGCACGGCCCGCTCCAGCCCCGCGTGCTCCGGCGGCCCGCCCCTCCGAGTCTTCCTCGAAGGCCAACGCGGGCCGGATGCGCATCGGCGTGGGTCCGGATCTCTTCCTGGAGAGCGCGAAGCTCAGCGGCGAGCAGGGCATCAACATCTCGCGCCAGGACGAGTCCTTCGACTACTCGAGCGCGAGCTTCCTCTCCGCCACCATCTGGTTGAACACGACGGTGCCCTCGGTGAGCGAGCGGCTGCGGGTGGGTGCCGGGGCGCGCATCTTCGGCAACTACGGTGCGGGCGGTGGTCGGACGTTTGGCTTTGGTCTGCTCAACGAGGCCTTCGCCTTCGCGGAGTACGGGCTGCCGGTGGCGGACAAGATGGAGGTGGTCTTCGCCGCGCGCGGGGGCTTCTCCGTGCTGGTGCCCGGCCAGGAGTTCGCGGAGGAGATCCGCCGGCTGCAGGAGCAGGGCGTGGGGGTGTGGAGCGTGCCGCGCGTGGGCTGGCTCGTGGGCCCGTCCGTGGGCGCGCGCCGGCGCATGACGGAGCGCATCCTGCTGCGCGCGGACATCCTCGGCCAGGTCCAGCAACAGTTCCTCTTCGCCACGAGCGAGGACATCGACGGGCTGCGCTACACCAAGAACTGGAGCACCCTGGCGCTGCGCCTGGGGTTGTCGCTCGGGGTTGAGTTTGACTTCTGAATCCTCCCTTTCCTTCCTCCGGGAGCCGCGAATGACCGTGTCTCGTCCGCTCATCCTTCCACTGCTCGCGGCGCTGGCCGCGTGTCAGCCCACCCACGTCTTCGAGCCCGACCAGCTCGCTTCCGGGCCGGGAGCCATGGTGGGCAATGGCGCGCCGCTCACCCCGGGAGACTTCCCGGGCGGGGATGATGTCCTGCCGGCGGCTCGGCAGGTGACTCCGCCCAACGAGGCGCGCCCGCCGGACTGTGACGCGGGCTGCGTGGCGTATTGCGCGGGCGCGGGCCTGAGCAACCCCGTCAATCGCGGGTTGTGCCGGAGCCTGTGGGGCGTGGGCCTGGCGTCCCGGCCCATCTCCTTCTCCGAGGCGTGTCGCCGGCTCTTCGTGGACATGCTGGGGCGCGTGCCGGACGCGGCCGAGGCCGAGGCCACGTGCGCGGGCGGGTGGGGCGCCACGGTGAAGCGGTTGATGGAAAGCGACGAGTTCATCCTCGTCCAGCAACGCCACGCCGCGGATCGCTTCCTCTACGCCAACCAGGTGGCGAGCCTCCAGTCCATCTACGACATGGATCGGCTGGTGGCCAAGCTGCACCGGGGGCTCGTGCCGTACGATCTCTTCGCGTCGGTGGTGAGCGCGCACCCGGTGTTCACCCGCCGCTACGCGGACCCGGGGGACAAGGCCGAGGCGCTCTTCCGCCAGTTCCTCGGGCGCCCGCCCTTCGAGCACGAGCGCGCGGACATGGCCCGGCTCTACCGGCTCTGGTACTCGGGCTACTACGATCATCCGCAGCTCGGCATGCGCCTGCCGGACGCCTTCGTGCGCTTCCGCTGTCTGGACAAGGACGGGAAGGTGAACGACGCGGCCCGGGGCGAGTGCGCCAGCGTGTTGTGGGGCTACAACGAGCTCACCTTCACCCCGGACCTGCGCGCCGCGCGCGACCCGAGCCTCGACAACGAGCTGACGCTGTGGAGCGGTCTGCTCACGGCCGAGGAGTGGGCGCGGTTGCAGATCCCCGGCCGCATCCTCGCGAGGGATCTGTCCTTCTGGGAGCGCGCGGTGGACGACGTGCTCGTGCAGTACCTGGGTTATGACCTGTCGGCGCTCGTGCCCGAGGTGCGTGGGGCGCTGGTGCGCTTCCTGCTCGAGAATCACGGGGACATCCGCTCGGTGCACTACGCGGTGGCCACCTCGGTGGCGTACCTCCAGTCCGCCGAGGGCGCGGCGGCCTCCACCTACCGCTGGGCCTACGGGCCGCTCAAGCAGGTGGACGCCGAGGTGTGGATCGACTCGCTCGCGCGGCAGACGGGCTACGAGCTGCCCGGCTGCGACCACCGCATCAGCCAGCCCGAGTCCCTGCTCAACGCGGGCAGCATCGCCGGCTACCGCGTGCTGGCCGAGTCGCGCTGGAAGACGAACGACAAGGGCAATGTGGACAAGCGCTATTCGGAGCTGGCGCGCACCCTGGGCGGCTGTCCGGAGAACGTGGTGGGAGGCCGCTTCCGCGTGGTGAGCATCCTCACCACCGCCACCCAGCTCTCCTTCGTGCAGTCGCTGTGCAACCCCACGTTGGATCCGAAGATCAAAGGCGCGGACGTGGCGCGGCTGTTGCCCGAGGGCGTGAGTTCCTCGCTCGCCGTGAACGAGGAGGTGGGTGAGCGCATCGCCACCCACCAGTACCGGCTGTTGCTGGGCCGCTCGCCGGACGCCACGGAGGTGGCCGAGGCGCGCGAGGCGGGCCGCGAGTGCGCCATCACGCGTTGCTCGGCCGAGGAGTTCGCCCGTCCCTACTGCTTCGCGCTGCTGTCGAGCGCCGAGCGCATCTTCTACTGACCCCCGGAGCCCCTTCCATGTCCGATCCCAAAGACTCGAAGCCCAAGTCCCCGGGCCGCCGCCAGCTCCTCCGGGGCCTGGGCGCGGGTGCCGCCGCGCTGGCCTTCCCCCACCTGTGGTTGCCGCGCACGGCGCTCGCCCAGACGAATGGGCGCGGCAGCGTGCGCCACCTCATCTACATCCGCCTGTCCGGCGGCTTCCGCTTCACCACCGCCTTCAACTCGGACGTGGCCGACGAGTTCAACCCGTTCGGCCGCTCGGACAAGCGCGCCGCGGGCACCGAGTGGGGCGTGGGCAAGCTGCTCGAGCGCGCCAGTTGGCTCGAGGGCGAGCCGTCCAAGCCCCGGCGCGATCTGGGCATGAAGCCGGTGGCGGAGTTCTCCAATGAAATCTGCGTGCTGCCGTGCGTGGACCACGAGCCCTTCTCGGCGCGCGCGGACGGAGGCCATGGCACGGGCCTGGAGCGCTTCCTCACGGGGTACGTGGGCGGGGCCACGGGCTTCCTGTCGTATGTGAACTACGGGGTGCGCGCCCGGGTGGCGGAGGAGGCCGCCAAGGGCAACACCCTTCTTCCGGCCTTCAGCCTCGGCGAGGCGGGCATGGCGACGGGGGCGGGAACCTACGCCACCTATCGGCCTCCGGTGCTCGAGGGCAGTGGCTTCCAGGGCTTCGGCGCGGATCCGAGCGCGGGTCTGCCCCCGTGGGCGGCCAAGGTGACCACCGAGGTGGACAACCGCTACCGCGCGCGGTTGCACCTGCCGCTGCGCGGCGGCGTGGACACCTACCAGCAGACGCGCAAGGCCACGAGCGACTACGGGAAGATCTTCCGCGACCCCATGCTCCGGGTGACCGCCGACTCCGACGACGTGGTGGATGGCATCACCAACCGCCAGTTGCGCGCCATCTTCGGCACCGACACCACGGGCCAGCGCGCGGCACTCGCGCTGCGCCTGTTCCACTTCGGCTGCCCCGCGGTGTTCCTCAACCAGGGCGGCTACGACTACCACTCGCGCGAGGACGCGGAGCTGCCGGACGAGCTGGACGGCGCCAACCGGCTGGTGAGCGGCCTGCGCACGGCGCTCAAGATGATGCAGCACCCCGAGGGCGGTACGTACTGGGACAAGACGCTGGTGGTGATCGGCAGCGAGTTCGGCCGCACCACGGGTGGCAGCCGCTTCAACTCCGCCAACGGCAGCGACCACGGCAGCGATCTGGCCACCCGGTGGATGTCCATGCCCTTCATGGGCGGCGTCATCAGCGCGGCGGGCAAGGGCGGCAAGAGCCTCGGCGCGGTGCGCGGCTCGGACCTCAAGGCCACCGGCCAGGTGTACTCGTACCGCTCGGTCCTCAAGACGATGATGGATCTGCTCGGCGCCGACCACGAGGGCATCTTCCCCGCGGATGCCCCCATCCAGGACTTCTTCTCATGACGCGCTCTTGCCTCGCCGCCTCCCTCGCCGCCCTGGCGCTCGCCTGTGGTGGGGGCTCGGGCTCGACTCCGACGGACCCGGGCTCCATCCCCTTCGAGCCGGACCGTCCCTCGCCGGCTCCCACGGGGAGCACGCCCACGTACACGGGCTCGGACCCGGACGTGAAGTCCGCCCAGCTCACCTACGCCACCGGGCTCGACCTGCACCGCAAGCTGGTGATGCGCACGTGCAGCGGCACCAACGGCGTGTGCCACAACCAGAAGGAATACCCGGACCTGCACACGGCGGGCACCTTCCTGGCCTCCATCGGCGCGCCGTGCAACGTGCAGTCCGGCAACTGGAACGGCGTGTTCGACCGGTGCGAGCGTCTGGGTGACCGCTTCCGCTTCTCCGAGCAGGCCACCAGGGATAACGAGATCGGCTGGTTCGAGCTGATTCCGGGAGAGACGCCCACGTTGGATCCCAAGGGCACCCTGCCGGACGCCGGCACTCCGGGCCTGCACCTGTACGTGCACGATGCCGTGCAGGTCACCCAGGCGCGCATCTTCTCCACGGGCACGTTCGTGCGCACCTTCATCAATGACGCGGGCGAGGTGCAGGATCTCGCCTTCGCCAGCTACCGCACGAACTGGTGGGTGCTGGAGAACGGGCGCCACCTCTTCGCCGAGGTGGGCGACTACCAGCGCGACACCGTGGAGGGCCTGGTGGCCAGCGGCATCGTCCAGGGCGATCAGAACCGCAACGGGGTGTATGGCGCGCGCACCGGCACCACCGTGCCGCTCATCAACCCGGGCAAGCCCGAGGAGAGCTACCTCGTGGCGCGCCTGCGCGGGAGCATGAATCAGGCGCCCATCCCCGGCACGCGCATGCCCCTGGCCAACCAGCCCCCGTCCGTGCAGGACATGCTGGCGCTCATGTGCTTCATCGAGGGGTTGGATTCCAAGGCCCGCCAGTGGAGCCTGGAGTCCTCCATCGACTACACGAAGTGCTCGTACTCGGCCAACCCGCAGGCGCTCAACCTCGCGGGCTCCGGCGCCACCTGGAGCAAGGGCGTGCTGCCCATCCTCCAGTCCAACTGCGGCGGGTGCCATGGCGGCGACAACCCCCAGGGCGGGTTGAACCTGCTCGGCTCGGCCCATGACGTCTACCAGCGCCTGATGAAGCCCTCCGCCCAGCAGCCCTCCCTGGCGCTGATCCAACCGGGCGTTCCGCTTCAAAGCTACCTGTGGCGCAAGATCTCCGGCGACGGTCCCATCACCGGCGCGCGCATGCCCATCAACCCGCTCAATGGCAACGCCTCGCTCCCCGCGGACCAGCTCAACAGCATCCAGGAGTGGATCAGCTTCAACGCGCTCGAGAACTGAGCGCGCCGGGAGCGCGGGCCACTTGACGCCCGCGCTTCCCCCATCATCGGGTGGTCTTCACACCCACCTCTTCATCGGGCCTGAGACCTCTACGGGTTGCGGCGTTGAAAATGCAATAATTCGGCCCCGTTGAAAAAAAACATGAAGAACGGAATTCATTTTCCAACCGGTCTCAGTGTAGAAAAACGGTTGTCCGTCTTGTGCCGGACTTTCCCGGTTTTCAAGAGTCGGCTGTCCTGAGAGCGGGGCGGCGAGCCTGTGTTCACCGCTCCACCTGTGCAGCCCATCGAGGGAGGGTATGGATGCGCTCTGAGACCCGCATGAAGTGTCGTCGTGGCCTGTGCGGCCGGATGTGGATGGCCCTGGGTGTCCTGCTCCTCTCGGCCTGTAGTGGGGTGACTCCGGAAGGGGAGGACGCGTCGCCCGTGCTCTCCCAGGGAGAGACGACCACCCAGGCCCTGGGGACACCCGCTCGGGGGCTGCACAGCCTGAACAAGGTGCTGATCCTGGCGAGCACCGTGTCCAGGGGCACCGACAGCGTCGAGGCCCAGGTGGCGCGGCAGTTGGGGTACGAGGTGACGCTCGCCTCCGACGACGAGTGGCGGTCCCTGTCCACCGCGGACTTCGCCTCCTACCGCGCCCTCATCCTGGGGGACAAATCCTGTAGCGTCGCGCCGGGCCTGCTGCTCGCCGCCGAGGAGACGCGCCACATCTGGGGCCCGGTGGTCGACGGCAACGTCATCGTCGTGGGCACCGATCCCGTCTATCACAAGGAGACCCAGGTCACCTTCAACGCCGTGCAGTTCGCCGCCGCCGAGCCGGGCAAGACGGGCATGTACGCGGGCCTGAGCTGCTACTACTACGAGATGGACTCCCCGACGCCGGTGCCGGTGCTCAGCCCCTTCGGCTCCTTCCAGGTGTCGGGGACGAGCGCGAACTGCAAGAAGGAGTCGTCCTACAACGACGCGCACATCGTCGCCTCGCACGAGGCCCTCGAGGGCCTGACGGACGCGGTGCTGTCCAACTGGGCCTGCTCGGTGCACGAGGTGTTCCACTCCTACCCGGAGGGAGACTTCACCCCGCTCGTGATCGCGCTGGATCCGCCCAGCGGGGGGCGCTGGCCGGGCTCCCGGGACTTCCCGGATGGTTCGCACGGCGTGCCGTACGTGCTGGCGCGCGGAGCGGCGCCGGTGCGCTGCGGTGACGGCCTGGTGCAGTACCCCGAGCAGTGCGACACGGGCTCGCAGAATGGCGTGCCGGGCACGCCGTGCTCGGCGGTGTGCCGCACGCAGTGGTGCGGAGATGGCGTGGTGGACCCGGGCGAGGAGTGCGACACGGGGGCCAGCAACGGCTCGGGCTCCTGCAGCGCTTCCTGCCGCGCCCTGGCCCTTCCTCCGGTGGCCCGCTGCAAGGATCTCCTCCTGTCCACCACCACCACCTGCGGCGCCACCGGCAGCGTGGACGATGGCTCGTCCGATCCGGATGGAGACCTGGTGGGCTGCACCCAGACGCCGTCCGCGACGTTCGCGCTGGGCACCACCGGGGTGACGCTGACGTGCACGGACGCCACGGGCCTGAGCGCGAGCTGCACGGCGCGGGTGACCGTCACCGACACCACGCCTCCGAGCATCGACTGCTCGCCCGCGCTCGCGGTGGAGTGCACCGGGCGCCACACCTCCGTCGAGGTTCCCGCGCCCGTCGTGTCCGACGTGTGCGAGTTCGGCTATCAGCGGACCACGGAGGCGACCGCCTTCCCGGTGGGCGGCCCGTACGCGGTGGGCTACGAGGCCTTCGACAGCTCCGGCAACACGTCCGCGTGCGCCACCCAGGTGCGGGTGCTCGACACGGCGGCGCCCACGGTGACGCTGGTGGGCGAGGCGGCGCAGACGCTCGCGTGCGGCACGCCCTATGTGGAGGCGGGGGTTCAGGCCGCGGATCTCTGTGACAACGGAGAGGCCTCGTCTCCGGTGGTGACGGTCTCGGGCTCCGTCAACACCCAGGTGCCGGGCACCTATGTCGTCACCTACTCGGCCCAGGACTCGTCCGGCAACGTGGGCCGTGCCACCCGGCGGGTGACCGTCACGCCGAGCAGCGCGTGTGAGGCGCCCCAGAGCGGATGGACGCTCACGGGCAGCATGGTGCAGCCCCGCCTGTCCCACACCGCGACCCTGCTGGAGGACGGCCGGGTGTTGGTGACCGGCGGCTTCAACGTCTCTTCCGAGCTGTACGGCCCGTCCACCCGGACCTTCTCCGTCACGGGCAGCAACCTGGGCTCCCACCGGGGCCACACCGCCACCCGGCTGCGCGACGGTCGCGTGCTCATCGCGGGGGGCACCAGCTCCACCACCAGGCCCTCCGCCGAGCTCTACGTCCCGGCGTCGGGCACGTGGCAGGCCACCGGTCGGCTCATCACGTCACGCTTCAACCACGCGGCCGTGTTGCTGCCGAGCGGCAAGGTGCTCGTGGCCGGTGGCTTCGACAAGGAGTCCGGTGGCAGCCCCCTGCGCTCGGCCGAGCTGTATGACCCGGCCACGGGCGTGTGGTCCTCCACGAGCGCCCTCGCGTACCCTCGCGGCTTCCACACCATGACCCTGCTCCCGGACGGCAAGGTGTTGGTGACGGGCGGCAGCCTCCAGTCGGATCACGAATTGGAGAGCGCCACGCTCGTGCCCGAGGCGGAGCTGTATGATCCGGTCACGGAGACGTGGACGAGCGCGGGGCGCACGCGCACGGGACATGCCTGGCACACCGCCACGCGGCTGCCGGACGGCAAGGTGCTGGTGGTGGGCGGGGTGAGCCTCACTGTCCCCCTGGGCGACGCGGCGGAGTTGTATGACCCGGCCACGGGCACGTGGAAGACCACGGGGAGCATGAAGTCGCCGCGCCGCTGGCACACGGCCACGCTGCTGCCCAACGGCGAGGTGATGGTGGCCGGTGGCTACCATCAGTACACGGGCATCCAGTACGCCGCCGAGCGCTACAACCCGGCGACGGACACGTGGTCGGCGACGGTCGCGATGCATGTGGATCGCTACCAGCACACGGCCACGCTGCTTCCCGACGGCACGGTGCTCGCGGTGGGCGGGGCCAGCAACCACGATCAGGCCTCGGCCGAGTACTACCGTCCGTAGTCCGCGCATGCGCGGAGGGCGCGAGGAGTCCGGGACGCATCCCGGGCGCTCGCGCCCTCCGTGTTTCAGGCCCTCGCGGGGCGGGACTCAGTGGCCGGTATAGATGCCGAGGGCACCGGGCACGTGGTTCTCGTCACTGCCCATGAAGGCCACGAGGATGCGGTGGCCATCCGCCTTGATGTCGGAGATGCGGCTGCTGCACAGGCGCCGGCCGAACTCCGAGCAGCTATAGGTCTTCACCGCGTCCCCCTGGAGCCGGTAGACGATCCCCAGCCACCGGGCGCCCACCCACACGCTGCCATCGGCGGTCCTGGCCTCCACCGCGGACAGGGCCTTCTCGCCGAGCGGCACGTACTGCACGTCCCCCCCGTTCACGTTCATTCGCGCGAGCCCCTTGGTGAAGGAGCTCACCCACACGGTGTCACCCACCACGGACATGGCGGACACGTTGTCGTCATCGCGCTCGGCCGGCTTGGGCATGCTGCCCTCGCCCACCAGGTCCGGCCAGACGTCGATGCGGTTGCTCACGTAGGGCGAGTCCTCGGTCCTGGATTGCGCCTCCCAGTAGTCGTTGCCCGTGGTGCCGTAGAGGAAGCGGGTGGAGCGGTTGGCGCCGCCGAAGAGCACGTCTCCGCTCGAGTGGACGGACACCCCGTAGTAGGCGTCGGTGAGCAGGATGTCGGGGTAGGCGTTGATGGCCGGGTGCACGTGCTCCATCACGCCCGAGCAGTCGAGCTGACCATTGCACGTGGGGTTGCCCTGGTAGTTCGCGTCGCCGCGGGCGAAGCCGTGGTTGCCGCCGAACCAGACGCTCCCGGTGTTCTTGTCATAGGCGATGCGCAGGATGCTGCAGAGCTTCTCGCGGCCGCGCATCTCGGCGGCCACGATGCCGGGGCCGGAGAAGATGTCGTAGTGGACGACCTGCAGGGAGCCATCCGCGCGCAGCGTCACCTTGTCCGCGTCACCGCTCTTGTAGCGCGAGGGATCCGGGCGGGAGCCGTCCCAGTTGTTCTCGCAGTGCTCGTCGCCCTTGCCGGGCCGTCCCTCGTAGCCCACGAAGACGGTGTCCGCGGGGCCGCCCGCCACCGAGATGACCTTGAGGTACTTCTCCCCCATGGGCGCGCTGCCATCCGGCATGTAGCCGTAGGGGCGCAGGCCCTGTTCCATGGTGAAGCGCTGGAACGTGGTCGCCCCCGGACGCAGCACGAAGAGGCCATCCTCACCACCGGCCACCCAGACGTTGCCGCCCTCGTCCGCGGACACCCCGTAGATGCGGCGGGGGCCTCCGTGCTGGGTGCCGTAGAACGTCCAGCCCGGGACCGAGGGGAAGTCGATGGCCGCTTCCGGGGGAGGCGGCGGCGTGCTGGGAGTCGGGGGCGTGTCGGGCACGGGGGCGGGCGTGTCGGGCACGGGGGCGGGCGTGTCGGGCACGGGGGCGGGCGGAGCCGTGGGAGGGTCGGCCTGGGGAGCATCGGGCTTGGGTGAGTCCAGGCCCGGGTTGTTCTGTTCCGACACGTCCCTCTTGTTGGGCGCTTGTGTGCAGCCCGTCCAGACCGCGCCCGCCGCCACCACCGCCGCCGCCCACCGCCATCCAGCCTTCATGTCCTTGCCCACCCTTGAAGATCGGAAACGCCTCCGTGGCGATTCCGGGTTCCTTGCCTCGCAAGTGCGGTGCCACTCCCACCGTCCGTGGGGTCGGGGTCATGCGTCGACTCGGCGACACCGGATGGGTAGGAGATTGCCCACGGGGAGCAGTCTGGCGGCCCTTTCGTGCCTCCAACCGTGCTACGCCGGATACAATGGCCGGAAACGACACGCGCGGCCGCACGCCGCTGTCCCTCGTCGGGCAGGAGCCCGATCTCCTCTTCTATACGCGTCAGGCCCAGGCACAGGGTGGGCCCGTGCTCGTGCTGGGCGCGGCCAACGGGCGGGTGCCGTGGACGCTGGCCCAGGCGGGCCTGGCGGTGCTCGGGGTGGACCCGTCCGAGCGGATGATCCACGCGGCCGAGGAGGTACGCGCCTCGGAGTCGCCCGAGGTGTCGGGCCGGGTGCGGCTGCTGCACGCGGATCTGCGCTCGCTGCGGCTGGAGGAGCGCTTCCCGGTGGTGCTCGCGCCGCAACACGCCCTGGGGCTCATGGGGTCGCACGAGGACCTGGAGGCCTTCCTGGCCACGGTGCGCCACCACCTGCGGCCCGAGGGGCTCTTCATCTACGACGTGCTCAACCCGCCCGTCGAGCCTGGCCGGCCCTCGGACGAGGAGCCGGGCGCCGCGCTCGAGCCACGCCGGCCCGTCTTCTCCTTCCACCTGCGCGAGCGCAAGCGGCCCGGTGCCCCCTCGGGCATCCACCGCCTCAAGTTCAAGCCCTTCTCGTGGGAGGAGCTGGAGGGGGCGATGAAGGCCTGTGGGCTCACGCCCCGCGAGCGCTATGGAGGGTTCGACGGCAAGCCGTTCGATCCGTCGGATGCGCACCACATCGGCGTGGTGGACGGGTGAGGGGACGAGGGCCTCAGCGATCGAAGCGGTAGCCGAGGCCGCGCACGGTGAGGAAGTGCAGGGGGGCCTCGGGGTCCGGCTCCAGCTTGAGCCGGAGCTGGCGCATGAAGTTGTCCACGGTGCGGGCGCTGCCCTCGTAGGCGTAGCCCCAGGCGGCGCTGAGCAGCTCCTCGCGGCTGAAGGTGCGCCCCGGGTGCGCGAGGAAGTGGGCGAGCAGCTTGAACTCCTGCGCGGTGAGCTCCACGGGCTGGCCGGTGCGGGTCACGGTCTTGGCCGTCAGGTCCACCCGCACGTCGCCGAAGCCCACGGGGGCCTGGGCGGCGGACGGGTAGCGCCGGCGCAGCACGGCCTTGATGCGCGCGAGCAGCTCCTGGAGCCCGAAGGGTTTGACCACGTAGTCGTCCGCGCCGAGGTTGAGCCCGACGATCTTGTCCACCTCGGCGCCCTTGGCGCTGAGCACGACGACGGGGGTGTCCCGGCCGCGCTGGCGCAGCTCCTTGAGGACCTCGAAGCCGTTGAGCTCGGGCAGCATCACGTCCAGCACCACGAGGTCCGGCGCTTCGTCGAGCGCGCGCGCGAGCCCCTGCCGGCCATCCTGGGCCTGGAGGATGTCGTAGCCCTCGAAGCGCAGGTTCATGGAGAGACCGGTGAGGATGGCCAGGTCGTCCTCCACCACCAGGATGCGTCGTGGCTTGTCGCTCATGCCTTGTCCACGGGGAGTTGAGGGGTGAAGCGGCGGCCCTGGAGCCTCCACGATGCGCCAGGCGATGGCCAGTCCCAACCCACGACCCCTGGAGGTGATGGCACGGCGAATTGTCCTCCCGATTAGAAGCGCTCGAGCGTAGCGGGGTTGTGTCAGTGCTTCGTCACGCCGAGTGCGTCCCCATCCTCTGTCGCGGCGTGTCATCGCGAC
Source organism: Cystobacter fuscus (assembly GCF_002305875.1). Lineage (NCBI taxonomy): Bacteria > Pseudomonadati > Myxococcota > Myxococcia > Myxococcales > Archangiaceae > Cystobacter > Cystobacter fuscus. The sequence goes on from NZ_CP022098.1 coordinate 2,354,184, forward strand.
CACGAGGCAATGGCCGTCGGCTCATTCGAGGAAACGGCGCTCCCATTGACGCAGCGCCTCGGGCGGGAAGTCAGGGTGGAGCCGGTGCTCGAGATAGAGCCAGGGCTCCAGGACACGCGCGAGCTCCCGATAGGCGGGCAAGGTGATGCCACGCTCGCGGTCGCCCGCCTCGGGCCACTCTCCGAGTGTCACCACCGCTCGTTCTCCCTCGAGGGCCTGGACGGTGGTTCCCGGGGTATGCAGCCGGGCGCGAAGGGCCTCTACACCCCCCAAGGCACTGAGCACCGGCTGGCCCAGGAAGGTGAGCCACGAGGGGCCACGGATGCGCGTGCCGATCGTGCTCGAGAAGATTTCCACATCGGGGATGTCCATGCCTGGGTAGCGCATGCAGCGCTCGTAGACCTCCCTGGTCATCCCCATGAGATGGATGGGGGCCAGGATGGCCAGACCTCCGTTGCCCGAACACCAGGGCAGCGGGGCCGCCAGCTCCAGTGCCAACGCCCGTACATGCTCTGGCCCATGGGTCTCCAGGTATTCAGTGGACAGCCAGAACGAGGCCACACACGCCTCTTTGTCCGCGCCTCTCCACTCGGGGACATTGACCCGCCTGCTCCCATAGTATTCGAACCGGTTTCTGTTTGGATTGCCAGGCGACGACCCTCCCAGGATCACGCGAGGCCACGTGTACTCCAACAGTTTACGCCGGATGAGCGACCATCCTGACTCGTCGAGTTCCTGCCAGTCTCCTTCTTCATCGACATAAAGGCTGAGTGCTTCCGGACCTACTGCGCGTATATATGCCTCCATCGATTGCAGCACCGCTGGAGCCATCTCCGTGTGGAGCCGGCGCATGTAGAAGTCGAACCGCAATCCCTCGCGGAGCCACGCACCACTGAACTTGTCCTGAAAACGGATTCGGGGGTAGCGCTCGTTCATCGGAATACTCCTGCCCGGGGCCCAATCAGTTCAACGTGGTCTCCAAAAGCTTCTCGATAAATTTCTCCTTGAGACAAACCTGCGTAACGATGTCCTGGGGGGTAGTCCCTCCACCTGGGCTCTTCATCGAAATTCACACACCGGAATTTGAAGTCGAAGACTACCTGGATCTGGAGTGGATCCCCTGAGTGGATGACCACATCGGGCTCTAGTGTGCCCTTCAATCCCTCTCCTCCCTGGCGTAGCAGGGCAGCCTTTTCCTCGGGAGTTATCAATTCCTTCTCCTTCGTTTTCTGATTGAATCGGTAGCGCGGCATGAGGCTGAACCCTCCTGGACGAATCCTCTCCAGCTTCATCTGGGCGCACCGCAAGGCGGCCTCGTGCATCTCCAATCCCAGCCGGATGGCCCACGTGACGCTCCGGCCCTGCGCATCCACAGTCAGGCGCTTGCACTCCGCGGGGCTGGGCACCGGGCGCGCGAATACACCTCCATGTTGCAGCAACACGTCCGTGCGTGCCTGATCCGCGCACTCTTCCATCTCCTTCTTGAGGGAGAGCCGCGCCCTGTCGTCCAGCACCTTCAGCGCCACTCCCACCGAGGCACCCGCCCCCACCGCCAATACGGAACCGATGGCGATCGTCTTTCCGTTCAGCAGGGCGCAAAGCACGGGGTCTCGCAGGCACCGAGCGCTCGCCGAGTCCAGGGCATAGTGGCTTGGAACTCCCCGGCCAGGCACTCCCGCGCAGGCGCTTAGCCCCAGAACTCCGGCCAGGAGCCAGTGGGTCCGGGGCCTTGGGCACTCTCTGTTCTCTTCCAACGGGCTCATTCAGACCTTCTCCACGGGGAGCTGGATGGTGAAGCGGCTGCCCTTGCCCAGCTCGCTCTTGAGGGTGATGTAGCCGCCGTGTGCCTCCACGATGCGCCGGGCGATGGCGAGCCCCAACCCACTGCCCTCGGTGCGGCGGGTGAGCAGGTTGTCCACCCGGTAGAAGCGCTCGAAGATGCGCCGGTGGTCCCTCCGGGCGATGCCCACGCCATGGTCCTCCACCGTCAGGTCCACCCACTTGCGCGCCGCCCGCACGGTGAGGTGGATGCGCTTGTCCTCCCGGCTGTACTTGTAGGCGTTCTGCAAGAGGTTGAGCAGGGCGCCGGAAATGGCGCTCCGGTCCACGTGCACCGGCGTCGCCGTGTCGGGCATCTCCACGGACAGATGCACGTCTCCATCCAGGTGCTGGGCGCGGAAGGCGGACACGGCGGTGTCCACCACCTCGGACACGGGAATCGTCTCCGGGTGGTACTCCTTGCGGCCGCTCTCGATGCGCGACCAGTCCAGCACGCGCTCGATGAGCGTGCTCAAGCGCTCCGTCTCCTGGGTGAGCAGCCGCAGCACCTCCTGCGTCTGCGCCTCGTCCCGGACGCGGCCGAGCGCGAGCGTCTCGATGAACATGCGGATGGAGGTGACGGGGGTGCGCAGCTCGTGGCTCACCAGCGACACGAAGTCCGTCTTCATGCGCGACAGCCGGGCCTCGCGGTAGAGCACCCGGCCCGTGTAGACGACGCCGAAGGTGAGCGTGAGATAGAAGAGCGCCAGCAATATCCCGTACACCAGCCGGTTGCGCGTGGAGGCCCGCGCCACGGGATCCTCCCCCGTGGGCACCACCCCCAGACGGAAGTCTTGCAGGGGCAGGGGCAGGGTGCGCTCGGCGAGCACCTGGGGCCCGAGCGCGTTGGCGCGCGCCTGGGCCACCTCCGAGGCGAGCTTGCCCATGAGTCCCTCGCCCACGGGCTCCTGACGGGCGAGCAGCACGAAGCGCACGGGCTCTCCCGAGGTCACCTGTGCCTCGGCGTGCTCGGCGAGCAGTGTCTCCACCGCTTCCTGCGAGACGCGCGCGCCGTACACCACCGGGCCGTCGCGCTCGGCGGCGATGAGCGTGGCGTGGCCTCCCACCATGAGCGAGAAGAGCGAGGTGCCCGGGGGGAAGTCCTTGGACGAGGACTCCACCGCCGTCAGGGCCGCGGCGAGTTCCTGATCGCTCGTGTGCACCTGCTTGCCCTCCAGTTGGAACGAGTCGCGGGTGGACAGGCGGCGGCCATCGGCGTCCACCAGCCACATCTGGCCGTTGACCTGCTTGAAGCTCGCGGCACGCAGCACCGCGGGCAGCTCCTCCGCCAGCGCGCTCAGGGTGCCCTGCCACGTGGCCTGGAGCCGTTTCTCCACGGCGGCGCGCTCGTTGATGATGGCCACCACCCCGAAGCCGGACAGCCCGGCCGAGGGCAGCACCACCAGGACGATGAGCAGCGCGAAGGTGCGCCGGAAACTGAGGATGATGGGAGGCGGGTGGGTGGCCACGGCTCTCCTCTCTACCTCCCCCCGGGACGGGACGCTCGTGGGAGCCAGGGTGTGCGGCGGTGTCTCACCCCGCCGTGGGGTTCATGCGGCGCGGTCCGAGGAGTCGAGCTGGGCCTGGACGAGGGCGGTGTAGAGGCCGCCGCGGGCGAGCAGCTCGGCGTGGGTGCCCGCCTCCACGAGCTGGCCGCCGTCCATCACCAGGATGAGGTCCGCGTTCACCACGGTGCTCAGCCGGTGGGCGATGACGATGCGCGTGCAGCGCAGCCCCGCGAGTGCTTCCTGCACCTTGCGCTCGGTGATGGCGTCCAGCGCGCTGGTGGCTTCGTCGAGCAGCAGCACGGCGGGCTTGCGCACCAGGGCGCGCGCGAGCGAGAGGCGCTGGCGCTGGCCGCCGGAGAGCGCCGCGCCCCGGTCCACCATGGGCGTCTCGTAGCGCATGGGCATGGCCATGATGTCCTCGTGCACCTGCGCGGCCCGTGCGGCTTCCTCCACCGCCGCCAGTGGCACCTCGGGGTCGAGCATGGCGATGTTGGCGCGCACGCTGGCGCTGAAGAACGCCACGTCCTGCAGCACCACGCCCATCTGCGAGCGCACCGACTGCAGGTCCATGGAGGCCAGGTCCACGCCGTCGTAGAGCAGGCGTCCGGTGGTGGGGGGGTAGAGGCCGATGAGCAGGTTGGCCAGGGTGGACTTGCCCGCGCCGGAGCGGCCCACGATGGCCACGAACTGCCCGGGGGTGATGCGCACCGACAGGTCCTTGACCACCAGGGGGGCCATGGGGCCGTAGCGGAAGGACACGCCCTCCAGCGTGATGCCGCCGCGCAGCACGTGCGAGGCGCGCGACTGGGAGGCGCTCTGCTCCGGGGGGGCGTCGAGCACGTCGTCCAGCCGGGTGATGTAGCTGCCCAGCAGTTGCAACTGGTTGGCCGTCGCCACCAGGTTGGCCAGGGGTGAGAGCAATCCGGCGGCGAGCGCGTTGAGGCTCAGCATGGTGCCCAGGGTGGCGTCCCCCTCGAGCACCCGCCAGGTGCCCACGCACAACAACACCAGGGGCGAGGCCAGCCGCAGCGTGCCGTTGAGCGCGTCCACCCAGGCCGACAGGTGGCCGCGCTGCAGGCTCACGTTGAGCACGCGCACCAGCAGGCTCGAGTAGTGCTGCACCGCCCGGTGCTCGGCGCCATAGGCCTTGAGCGACTGGATGCCGGTGAGCAGCTCCACCTGGTAGCTCTGGCTCTGCGCTTCCATCTCCAGGCCGCGCGCCATCAGCTCGCCCTGCAGCTTGCGCGAGAGCACGAAGATGAGCACCTGCGCGGTCGCCAGCCCCAGCACCAGCAGCCCGAGCGTGGGACTCGCGATGAAGATGACCACCAGGTAGATGAGCACCAGCGAGCCATCCAGGATGCCGGAGACGGCGGAGGAGGAGAGGATCTCGCGCACGGCGGCGTTGGTGTTCATGCGCGCGAGCAGGTCTCCCGAGGAGCGCACCTGGAAGAAGGCGTAGGAGAGGCTGACCAGGTGCTCGAGGAAGCCCAGCGACAGGCTGGAGTCGATGCGCGTGCGCAGCTCCACCAGCATGTGGCCGCGGATGAGCGAGGCCATCAGGTTGAAGACGGTGATGGCGGCCAGTCCCAGGCTCAACACGAGCAACAGGTGCTGATCTCCCCGCGGTACCACCCGGTCCACCACCAGCCCGGTGAGGGCCGGAATGGCCAGCGCGAAGAGCTGCAACATGAACGAGACGACGAGGACGCGGGAGAGCGAGTCCGACTGCCGGAGGATCTCCTTCACGTAGCGCGACGTGCGCCGGGGGCCCTCCTTGCTCGTCTCGAAGTGGTCCCCGGGCTCGAGCAGCAGCGCGACGCCGGTGAAGGCCCGGAGGAACTCCTCCAAGGGGAGCCGCTGCCGGCCGATCGCCGGATCCACGATGTCCACGCCGTGCTTGCTCAACCGCTCGAAGACGACGAAGTGGGAGAAGCGCCAGTGGAGGATGGCGCCGGTGGGCAGATACTCCAGCGAGTCGCCGTCCAGCGAGACGCCGCGGCCGCGCAGGCCGAAGCGGCGCGCGGCCTGGAGCAGTTGCAGGGCGGAGAGGCCATCGCGCTGCGGGCCCAGCAGGTCGCGCACCTCCTCCAGACGCATGGCGCGGCCATGGTAGTTGAGCACCATGGTGAGGCACGCCGCGCCGCACTCGGTGGCCGAGAGCTGCCGCACCACGGGCACGCGGCGCTCGCGCAGCCGCGCCTGCAACTCGCGCAGCGCCGGGAAGCGGTCGAGCAGGCCATTGGGCTTGGGTTCAGTCGGTGTCATCGCTCCACAGCACCTTGAGCCCGGGGACGAGCATCACCAGGATGCTCTCCGCGCGCAGCCGGGCCTCGGCCCGGGCCGTCATTCCATCCACGTAGTTGAAGATCTGCCCGTCCCGGCGGAAGGTCGACGCGGGCAGTCTCGCGCGCACCAGCACCTGGGGCCCGTTGAGGGGCAGCGCGTCGGCGATCTCCCGGCCCAGGTAGCGGCGCGTCTCGGCGGGGCCGATGATCTGGTCGCTCACGTAGTCGATGACCAGCTCGCGGTACTGGTACTGGAAGCCCTCCAGCTCCATCCGGAGCGACTTGCCGGGCCGCAGGAAGGGGCGGCTGCTGCCCGGCAACAGCACGACGAGCGAGGCGCGGGCGTCCTCGTCCAGGAGCGAGGCGACACTCTCGCCGGGCTGGACGTACTGGGCGGGCCGCACCCGCAAGTCGTTGACCACGCCCGCGCGCGCGGCGCGGATGGTGCGCGCCTCCCGGCGGGCCTGGGCCTGCTCGCGCTCGGCGCGCAGGGTGGTGAGCACCTGGCGCGCGGCCTGATCGCTCGGGTCACGCAGGACGCGGGCGAGCTGGAGCTCGAATTCGCGCTCGATGCGCTCCAGGGCCGTGCGCTCCTCCTGGGCCTGGAGCCGCACCAGCACCTGGCCGGCGGTGACGCGTTGTCCGGGCTCGACCTCCACGGAGGTGACCAGGCCGGCCACGTCCACGGTGACTTCCGTCTTGCCCTCCACGCGCACCACGGCGGGCCCGGAGGCGTACTCGTTGACGGTGCCCAGGGCGCAGAAGAGCAACCCCACCGTCACCACCATCAGTAGCATCCAGTAGGTCCACCGGGACCACTCCGGCGACAGGCGCAACAGCTCGCTGTCCACGCGGGTGTTGGCGTGCTCCTGGATGGCTTGTTGCCGGTAGATGCTCTCGGGCGCCGGAGGCGGCGCGGGCGTCGCCGGAGTGTCTTGTCCGGAGCTGCTCTCAGCCACGAGCGTGTCCTCTCTTCGCGCGGTCGCGCCCTGGCCTCATGCCGGACCTCATGGCGTCTCCGGCACGGCGAGCGCCGCGCGTTCACCCTGGGGGCGGAGCCGCACGCGCACCACGATGCCGGCGGGCACATCGGCTCCCGGGGGGACGTCCAGGCGGGCCAGGGCGATGATCATCCGCGATGCCGAATCCACCTCGGGGGAGACGTTCTCCACCTGGCCCGTGAGCGGGGGACCTTCCCGGGGGAGGCGGACCTGGATGGGAGCGCCCGGAACGATGCCGCGCAGTTCGTCCTCGGGGATGGCGAAGCGCACCCGCAGGCCGCCCGCGCCGAGCAGGCGCAGGATGGGGCGCGAGGGCGACGCCTGGGCACCGGGGTCGAGATAGCGGTCGGCGATGACGCCATCGAAGGGGGCCTTGATGACGGCGTCCGAGATGCGCTGTTGGATCTGCTCCACGCGGGCGACCTGCTCCTGCACCTGGGCCTGGGCGGACTGGAGCCTGGCGGCGGCGCTCTTCTCCTGGAAGCCCGCGGCGGCGATCTCCTCTTCGGGCATGGCCTGGAGGCTGACCAGCTTCGGGTGGGCATAGCGCTGGGTGCGGTCGCGCGCCTCGCTCAAGGCCACCTGGGCCAGTTGCTCCTGGGCCCGGGCCGTCTGGAGGGCCGCCTGCGCGATGGCGAGTTCCTTGCGCAGGGGGTGGAGATCCAGCCGGACGAGGGGCGCTCCGACCTGGACGCGCGCGCCCACCTGCACCTCGATGGCCTCCACCTGCCCCTCGGTCCTGGAGACGATCTCCACGGAGGCACTCGGGATGATGACGCCCAGGAAGTCTCCTCCGGGTCCCACCTCGGCCGCTCGCGGGAGGGCCCGAGCGGACCCGGACGTGGACGCGGGTGCCACCGCCTCCTGGCCCGGGCCGGTCATCGCGTGGCGCAAGGTCGCGGCTCCGCCCAGCAGCAGGGTAAGCAGCACCAGGCAGGCGAGGAGGGGGCGAGGCATGGGCGCATCATAGCGTCCGGACGTGCTCTTCTGGATTTCAGGTGCGGCCCCAGCCGACCGGGCAACCGAGCGAGCCTCACCCGACCGCGACGTGGCTCAGGGCGTGCCCGCGTCCGGAGGGGACGCCTCGAGGGGGAGCGTGTCCGGAGTGGAGGCATCGGGGTGGGCGGCCGCGAGGCGCTCGGGGGTGGTGGCGAAGAGGGTGGCGCGGGCGATGTCGATCGCGCGCTCCTTGTCGGCTCCCAGCCAGGTGACGATGATGCCGCAGGGCGTATCGTCGTCCCAGGTGGACACCTGGAGCATGCCCGGCACGGGTTCCCGACGAGCCGCGGCCCGGCCCATGGCGGGGATCTCGGTGCCGCCCGCGCGCAGGGTGGGCGTCAAGAGGGCCTGGACGTCCTCGCCCTCGAAGTGCTTGCGGCAGTCGTAGGCGATGGAGAGGGTGACGTCCTTCTGTTCCGCCGAGCGGAAGGTGCACAGCGGTCCGCAGGTGGGGCAGGGGCGTGACTGCTGGAGGGTGAAGCCGGGCAGGGTGTCGCGCACCTCGGGGGCGACGAGCCGCTCGCACGAGAGATCATTGGCGGGCGGCGGCGCGTCCGCCGGGCCCGCGTTGCGCGAGCGGCAGGCGCCCAGCGCCAGTGCCAGCACCACCACTCCCACGCCCCGGCCTGCCCTCATCCCGAAGTTCCTCCTGACCGGGTGCATACCCGGGGACGTGGCGAGGGTATAGATCGACCCGACCCCCTGCTGGCCATGGGGAAGTGAGGACCTGCCCGATGCAGGACGCTGGTGGCCCCGGATCCGGGAAAGCCCGTTTCCCGGAAGGGGGGCGGGTCCTCTAAGCTGCGCCTCCCCTTCATTCCCTGGGAGAAGCGACCCCATGCGCGCCAGTGTCATTGGTTCCGGCTCTTTTGGTACGGCTCTCGCCAACGTGCTCGCGGTGAACTGTGAGCAGGTGGGCCTGTGGGGGCGGGACGCCACGCTGGCCGAGTCCATCAACACCCGCCACGAGAACGCCACCTACCTGCCCGGCATCCCCATCTCCCCGCGGGTGCGGGCCACGACGCACCTGCCCGAGGCGCTGGAGGGCGCGGAGCTGGTGGTGCTCGCCACCCCGAGTCACGCCACGCGCCAGGTGATGGCCCAGGCGCTGCCGTCGCTGCCCCGGCACGTGCCCCTGGTGACGGTGGCGAAGGGAATCGAGAACGAGACGCTCCTCACGATGACGGAGCTCCTGGAGGACTGCCTGCCGGAGGAGTACCACCCCTACATCGCGGTGCTCTCGGGCCCGAGCTTCGCCAAGGAACTGGCCCAGCGCATGCCCACGGTGGTCACCATCGCGGCGCCCTGGGACAAGGTGGCCCTGCGCTGCCAGAAGGCGCTGCAGACGGAGACGTTCCGCTCCTACACCTCCAGCGACGTGGTGGGCGTGCAGTATGGCGGGGCGCTCAAGAACGTCATCGCCATCGCCGCGGGGATCGCGGATGGGCTGAGCATGGGGCACAACGCGCGCGCGGCCATCATCACCCGGGGCCTCGCGGAGATCACCCGGCTGGCGGTGCGCAAGGGGGGCAATCCCCTGACGCTCTCGGGCCTGTCGGGCATGGGCGACCTGGTGCTCACGTGCACGGGCGAGCTGAGCCGCAACCGGCACGTGGGCATGGAGCTGGGCCGGGGCCGCTCGCTCCAGGAGATTCTGGGGGACATGAAGCAGGTGGCCGAGGGCGTGAAGACGGCCCGGAGCGCGAGGGACCTGGCGCGCAAGGTGGGGGTGGAGCTGCCCATCTGCGAGCAGGTGTATGCCATCGCCTACGAGGGCAAGAGCGCCCGGGCGGCGGTGGTGGAACTGATGACGCGCCAGCCGAAGAACGAGCTGGTCTGAGGGGGTGGACATGAGTCGACGCGATGGGAAGAAGGGGTGGAAGGGAGTCCTCGTGCTCTCGGCGGTGGCGGGGGCTGTCACGGGGGGATGCAAGGGGCACGAGCCGCCCGCGCCGACGCCCGCCGCGCGTCACCGGATGATCGTCTTCGTCTGGGACGGGCTGCGGCCGGACTTCATCAATCCGGAGGACACGCCGAACGTGCATGCGTTGAGGACGCGGGGCGTGTGGTTCAACGACAACCACTCGACCTATCCGACCTTCACGTTGATCAACGGCGCGACGTTCGCGACGGGCGCCTTTCCGGGGGCGACGGGCTTCAATGGCAACTTCGCCTATGCGCCGAGCGCCTCGGGGCAGAACGCGAGTGGGGTGGAGACGAACTTCCGCCGGCCCGTCGCGGTGGATGACTGGCGGCTCCTGGACAACCTGGCCGCCTACTACGAGCAGAGCTTCCACGAGCCCCTGCTCAACGCGAAGACGCTCTTCTCGTCGGCGCGGGCCGCGGGGCTGGTGACGGCGACCGTGGGCAAGAGCGGACCGGCGTATCTCCAGGACTCGTCGCGCGAGGGGCTCATCATCGACGAGAACACGGTCTGGCCGCTCGCGTCCGCGCAGGACATGCAGCAGCGCGGCTTCCCCCTGCCGGCGACCACGCCGGTCATGTACCCGGCGGGCAGTCTCACCCTGGCGGCGGACAACGGCGCGCCGACCGGCACGAGCGCGTTCGTGTACTTCTCCGACGGCAAGACGCCCGATCCGTCCGATCGGGGGGGCGGCCGCAACATCACGCAGAACGCGAACCTGACGAAGTACTTCACGGACTACGTGCTTCCCGTGCACTCGCCGGACCTGGCGCTCATCTGGCTGCGCACGGTGGATGCCACGGAACACGACTACGGACCGGGCTCGCCCAACGCCCTGCTGGCCCTGCGCGCGCAGGACCAGTTCCTCGGCCGGATCCTCGCCCAGCTCGAGGCGCAGCAGCAGCTCGACTCGACGAACATCCTCATCGCCTCGGATCACTCGCACTCGACGGTGTCGGGGCCCCTGTCGCTGTTTCCCAAGCGGGCCGTCGTGGAGGATCCGGGGACGGGCAAGAACAAGGTGGGTGGGGTGAGCGACAGTGGCTATTCGGTGTCCGGCTTCGTGCGCAGCGCGGATCTGCTGACGCGCGCGGGCTTCCATGCGTATGACGGAGCGGGGTGCAACCTGTCGGCGGTGCTCGGCGGCATCCGCGCGGATGGCAGCCTCGTGTATCCGGTCCAGACGGACACGACGGGCGCGTTGTGCGGCACGCCGGGCACGCAGTACACGACGCCGGCCTACGCGGTGCCCCAGACCCTGCCGGAGGATGCCATCATCATCGCCGCGCCGGGAGGCTCGGATCAGTTCTACATCCCGAGCCGGGATCCCGCGCTGGTGCGCCGGCTGGTGACCTTCCTGCAGAGTCGCGAGGAGTACGACGCCATCTTCGTGGACTCGCGTTACGGGAGCATTCCGGGCACGTTCCCCGCCTCGGACGTGAACATCCAGAACGCTTCCGGGCGCAGTCCGGACGTGACGGTGAGCTTCAGCTGGGATGACACCGCGGTGGTGGGCAGCAAGTCGGGCATCGAGTTCAGTTCGTATGCGCTGTACCGGGGCATGCACGGCAGCTTCAGTCCGACGGACGTGCACAACACGCTCGTCGCGGCGGGGCCGGACTTCAAGCAGGGCTACACGGACAGTCTGCCGAGCGGCAACGTGGACGTGGCGCCCACGGTGGCCCATCTGCTCGGGCTTCCGTTGCCCACGGCCCAGGGCCGCGTGCTGTACGAGGCGCTCACCACGGGCGGGGTGCCGGAGACGCGCTACACGAGCACCCCGGTGGAGGTGAACACGTCCACCGTGAGCGGGCTGTCGTTCCAACTGCCGACGGATCCCTCGGGAGCGGCGCTCGACACCGCGCTCACGGGTGAGTACTCGGCCACGCTGCACCTCAAGCGCCTCTCGGACGCGGACGGCAAGACGTACACCTACTTCGACTTCGCCCGGGTGACGCGGCGGTGAGGGCGGGCGCGCTCGGGCTCGCGGTTGTCCTGCTGTCTGGCCCGGGCGGGACCGGGGCGCTCGCGGCTCCCCCCGCGAGGGCCGCGGCCTTGACCTGGGAGCGCGTGTTCGGAGCACCCGCCACGAAGCCAGACGTGTACCTGCGGGCGAAGGTCCACGAGGGCTCGGGGCCCGCGCGGTCGTTCGAGTTGTGGCGTGAGGGCGAGCGGCGGCTCAAGCGCGTGGAGGAGGATGGCCTGGAACTCCGGGTCGAGGACGAGGGCCGTCCGGGCGCGCCCGCGTATGTCTTCACGGTGGTGGATCGTCGTGCCGGGACGCTGCGCCGATTGCCGGCGGAGCGGGCCGGGCGTCTGGGTCCGGCGTTCACCTGGTGGACGCAGGCGCACCTGTTGAGCCTGCCGGGTCCCCGCTACACGCTCCAACGGGTGCCCGGCCCGGGGGCGCGGTGGGGCGGAGCCCGGTGCGAGTGGTATCTGTTCACACCGGATGGGCAGCCCGGCACGCGGGTCTGCTGGTCGCGGGAGTTCGCCGTCCCGCTGCGGATCGACGAGCAGCGGGGCGCGGACTGGTGGACGCGGCTCTCCGTGGAGTCCATTGGCCCCATTCCCCCGGAGAAGCGGGACTGGAAGCTCGACACGGCGGGGCTGCGGGAGCTGGCGCTTCCCGAACCGGACGAGGACTAGCGAGGCGTCTCGTTTCGCGCCCTCAGTAGCGCTTCTTGCCGCCGATGCCCTTCACGCTCCACACCGTCTGGTGCTTGGTGGTGTGGTGCGACAGGAGCAGGCCTTCCTGCTCCATCTGGTTGAGCAGCCGCACGAGCTTGCCGCGCTCCAGCCCCGTGGACTGGGCCAGCATGGGGGTCTCCAGGCCGGCGGGGAAGCGGCGCAGCTCCTCGATGATGAGCTTCTTGAACTCGGCCTTCACGGCGCCATCCATCTCCTGGGCCCGGGCGGCCTGGAGGATGGCCAGCGACACCAGTCCCAGCACGAGGATGGCCAGGGCGGGGTAGATGATGTGGCTGTTGCGCTCGAGCAGCTCGAAATAGTTCGGGTCCACCGACGAGGCGGGCCCGTCCGGGCGTGGCTCGAGGCCTGGAATCTGGATCTGCGCCAGGAGGATGAGGGCGGGGGGAAGGGACACGGCCCCGGGACTGTAGAGGCACCCGGGGCCGCCCGCAACCTCACTGCCCACCACCGGGCTACATCACGCCCAGGCTCTGCGAGGCGCCCTCGGCGAAGAGGGTGGTGTCCGCCTTGGCCAGGAGCGAGGCCAGGCCCTCGCGGCGCGCGGCGCTGATGGCCACGCCTCCGCGCGAGCGCAGCAGGGCCTCCACGTCGTCGGGCGCCAGCAGCTCCGCCTTGTTCCACACCATGAGGCGGGGCTTCTGCATCAGGTCGAGCGACTCGAGGATGTTCTCCACCGCCTCCACCTGCTCGTCACGCGAGGGATCGTTGGCGTCCACCACGTGCAGCAGCAGATCCGCGTCGTACAACTCCTCCAGCGTGGCGCGGAAGGCGGCGACGAGATCCTTGGGCAGGTCGCGGATGAAACCCACCGTGTCGGTGATGATGACCTCGCGCTCCTGGGGGAAGCGCAGCCGGCGGCTGGTGGGGTCCAACGTGGCGAACAGCTTGTTCTCCGCGAGCACTTCCGAGCCGGTGATGGCGTTGAGCAGCGTGGACTTGCCCGCGTTGGTGTAGCCCACGATGGAGATGATGGGCAGGTCGCGCCGGTTGCGCTGGGCCCGCCGCACCTCGCGCTCGCGCGAGAGCGTGTCGATGCGCTTCTCCAGGTGGTTGATGCGATCGCGCGCGCGGCGGCGATCGATCTCGAGCTTCGTTTCACCCGGGCCGCGTCCCCCGATGCCACCGGCGAGCCGGCTGAGCGAGGTGTCGCTCTGCACGAGCCGGGGCAGGCGGTACTTGAGCTGGGCGAGCTCCACCTGGAGCTTGCCCTCGGCGCTCTGCGCCCGCTGGGCGAAGATGTCGAGGATGAGCTGGCTGCGGTCGATGACCTTGAGGCTGGTGGCCTCGCTGATGTGGCGCCCCTGCGAGGGGGTGAGGTCCTTGTCGAAGATGAGCACGTCGGCCATGGCCTGCATGGAGCGCAGGTTGAGCTCCTCGAGCTTGCCGCGGCCGATGAGGTAGCGCGGGTCGGCCTCGCGGCGCATCTGCAGCACGCTGTCGAGCACCTCGACGCCGGCGGTGCGCGCCAGCTCCTTGAGCTCGGAGAGGCTGGCCTCGGCGGCGGCGCGGTTGCCATCCAGGCACACGGCCACGAGCAGGGCCTTGTCACGGCCGGACACGGCGCGCGCGGCGGCCTTGCGGCTGAGCTCCTCCTCCAGCGCCTCCAGGGTGTCGAGCACGTCGGGCTGGCCGTCGTGGACATCCGGGAGGGTGGAGACGCTCCAGAAGTCCCCCGTGCCGTTCTCGGGCACCAGGTGGGCGTAGTGCAGCACGCCGGGCAGGCCGTCATGGCCCACGCCGATGGCCGCCACCATGTCCAGGCGCAGCAGCGCGAGGTCCGTCAGGTCGTCCTTCGTGAGCGGCTCGCTCTTGAGGTGGGTGTGCACCAGGCGCAGGCCACGCAGACGCACCTGACCGGCGCGGGCACGGCCGATGTCCGGCAGTTCCAGCTTGTGGGCATTGCCCACCACCACGTGTTCGATTTCCCCCTTGCGGTTGAGGAGCACGCCCACCTGACGGTTGGTCTCCCTCGACAGCTCGGTGAGGTGACGGGCCAGCTCGGGGGAGACGATCTCATGGGGCGACACACGGCGCCGATAGGTGTTGCGCAGCCGGCTCTGCTCGCTCGCCTTGAGGCCCAGGGTGTTGCCGTAGATTTCCTTCAAAAGTGTCCTTCTCCCGCGCGGTGGGAAGGGCGCCCGCGCCTCGCCGTCGGAACTGAGGTGAACCAAGCATAAGGGTCTGACCGGCGGGTTTCATCCCCCGGGGTGCCCAAATCGCCGACCTGTGACAACACGCCTCCCTGACACGAACTTCCGTCGTACCCTGCGTGAGTGAACCTTTCCGGACGAGACGCGGTGCGCGCCGCGCGGCGCGTGGTGGTGAAGATCGGCACCAATGCCCTCACCCATGCGACGGGGCGCTTCAATCGGGCCCACTTCGACGCGCTGAGCGAGGATCTGCTCTGGGCGGCCCAGGGTCGGGAGCTGGTGGTGGTGTCCAGCGGCGCCATCGCCCTGGGCGTGGAGCGGCTGGGGCTGCCCGCGCGCCCCAAGGATATTCCCGGCAAGCAGGCCTGCGCGGCGGTGGGGCAGAGCCGCCTCATGCGGGCCTACGAGGAGGCGTTCGATCGGGCCCAGCGCCGCGTGGCGCAGATCCTCCTCACCCATGGGGACGTGCAGGACCGGCGGCGCTACCTCAACGTGAAGCACGCGCTGGAGCGCCTCCTGGAGGCCCAGGTGGTGCCCATCATCAACGAGAACGACACCGTGTCCGTGGACGAGCTCAAGTTCGGCGACAACGACACGCTGGCGGGGCTCGTCGCGGGTGGTGTGGAGGCCGACGCCCTCATCATCCTGTCCGACGTGGAGGGGCTCTTCACCGCGGACCCGCGCAAGAACCCCGACGCCCGGATGCTTCCCCAGGTGGACGCCGTCACGCCCGAGCTGCTCGCGCTCGCGGGGGGCTCGGGCAGCCAGGTGGGCACCGGCGGCATGACCACCAAGGTTCGCGCCGCCGCGCGCGCCGCCGAGTCGGGCGTGCGCTGCGTCATCACCTCGGGGGCCGTGCCGGGCCGCCTGCGCGCGGTGTTGTCGGGCGAGCCCGTGGGCACCCTCTTCGAGAGCTCCGGCAGTCGGCGCAGCGCGCGCACCGCGTGGATCGCCCATGCCCTCAAGCCCAAGGGCCGGCTGCTCGTGGACGCCGGGGCGCGCGAGGCCGTCACCGTGGGCAAGCGCAGCCTGCTGCCCTCGGGCATCCGCTCGGTGGAGGGGGACTTCGGCCGGGGAGATCCGGTGGATCTCGTGGACGCCCAGGGGCAGGTGTTCGCCCGGGGCCTGAGCGCCTACGACGATGGGGAGCTGCGGCGCATCGCGGGGCTCAAGAGCTCCGACATCGAGTCCGTGCTTGGCTACCGCTACCTCGACGAGGCCGTGCACCGCGACGACCTGGCCGTCCTCTGAGGCGCCGCCCGCCGCCGGCGCACGCCCGGCGGGCGATCAGATGGTGCGGCCGGAGTCGGATGCCTCGGCGTCCCGCGTCAGGTCCATCAGCGCCCGGAACTCGGGCGAGTCCACCTTCATGAGGAGCAGCGACACTTCCAGGTCGCCCGGCCAGCGGCCGAGCTGCACCCGGCGCTCCTGGCCGTGCAGCAGCGACAGCTCCGAGTGGCCCTTGAGTTCCGGCAGAGCCAGGTCCAGCTCCAGGTGGAACGCCTTGCCCTCGGCGGTGGGGGTGAGCACCAGGCGGTAGTCGGGCTGCTGCGCACCGGGCTTGCGCCGCTCGGCGCGCACCGTGCGGCCCGTCTCCCCCAGCAGCTTGGGCTGGGCCACGAGCCGCCCCTCGCGCCGGACCTCCAGCGCGAAGTACAGCGGCTCGGCTTCTGCTTCGCGGGGCAGGGCCGTGAGCGCGACACTCGCCCACCCCACCAGCACCAGTGCGAGCCAGGCCTTCTTGATGAGGGTGGAGCGCGTCATGTTGAATCCTTTATGGAGCCGCACGCCTTGTCTGGACGCTTGGACCTCCGCCAGACGAGCACGCCCCGGCCGGCTGCGTGCGCGGTCGATTCTAAGGAATATCCTGGCGGCTCGCCATTCGCGACGTCTTCCCCCTGGCTCGCTCCCCTGCTGCCCGGGTCGGTGTCGCCCATTCATGGACGCACCTGTTTTTCCGTTCAGTAAAAAGCTGTCCAGGGGCCCTGGCGCCGAGTAGATCGATGGAAGGCGGGGCAGCGGCGGCGGGCATCCGTCCGTCTCCGGGTGTCCTCGCCTTGACCCGGCGCGAGCCTTTTGCGCATTGTCGAAAACCTTCCGAATGGACCGGACCGAACGTCTCCTTGATCTCGTGGCCCTGTTCCTGGACGCTCGGGAACCGATCTCCTGGGCGGAGCTGCGCGACCACTTCCCCCAGGACTACCGAGGCACCTCCGACGACGCCGCCGAGCGCAAGTTCGAGCGCGACAAGGCGGAGTTGCTGGAGCTTGGCTTCCCGCTCACCTACATCCAGGGCGACGACGAGCGGAAGGATGGCTACATCGTCGACCGCGACGCCTACTACCTGCCCGAGGTGGACCTCACCAAGGAGGAGCTGGCGGTGCTCTACGCCGCGGGCAGCGCCGCGCTCACCTCCGGGGCCTTTCCCGGCCGGGACGACCTGTCGCATGCCCTGCGCAAGATTGGCTTCTTCGCCGGCGACGCGCTGCCCACGCCCCGGGTGCGCATGGAACTGGGCGTGGAGCAGGACGGGCCCCGGCTGGCCGCGTACCTGGAGCAGCTCTGGAGCGCGTGCGCCGCGCGCAAATGGGTGCAGATGACCTATGGCTCACCCAAGCGGCTCGACCTGTCCGAGCGCCGGGTGGAGCCGTACGGGCTCGCGCTGCGCCGGGGCATCTGGACGCTGGTGGGCTACTGCCACCTGCGCCAGGGCATCCGCACCTTCCACGTGCACCGCATCCGCACCCTCAAGGTGAACTCCTCCCGGCCGCGCACCCCGGACTTCGAGGTGCCCGCGAACTTCTCCGCGGATGACTACGTGGCCAGCTACCCCTGGCAGCACCGCTTCCATGAGCGCGTGGAGGCTCGCCTGCGCCTCACCGGCGAGCTGGCCCCACGCGCCGCCTCGCTCTTTCCCGGCGCGCACGTCACCCCGGCCCCGGAGGGCCAGGGCATGCTCGTGACGCTGCCGGTGACGTTCCTGGATGGCCTCTTGCGCTTCTGTCTCCAGCTCGGCCCGGACTGCCACGTGGAGGCCCCGGACAAGGCGCGCGAGGACGTGGCGGCCATGGCCCGGCGCATCCTGGAAAAGCACGGCGAGAAGCCCGCCTCGTCCGAGGTGCCGACATGAGCGTCCACGAGCGTCTGCGCCGCCTGCTGTTCCTCGTGCCCTATGTGTCCTCGCGCCAGGGCATCACCGTGGAGGAACTGGCGCGCGCCCTCAACGTCAGCCGGGAGCACCTGCTCGAGGATCTGGATCTGCTCACCTGCGTGGGCCGGCCCCCCTTCAACCCGGACGACTACATCGACATCTACGTCGAGAACGACCGCGTCTACGTGGACCTGGATCAGCGCCTGTCCGCGCCTCCGCGCCTGACGGTGGGCGAGGCCTCGGCCCTGGCCGCCGCGGCGGAGCTGCTGCGTCCGGCGGCCGGCGACACGCTGCGCGGCGCGGTGGAGAAGCTCGAGCGCGTGCTGCCTCCGGGCGCGGGGGCGCGTTTTCGCGAGATGTACCGGAAGATCGACGCCGCGCTGGAGGCCCCCGAGGCCCTGGGCCCACTCACCCAGGCCATCCACGGCCGCTGCGAGGTGACGTTCGACTACGCGGCCCCCGGACGGGGCGCTCCCGAGCCCCGGCGCGTCCGGCCGCTCGAGCTGCTCAGCCACCGCGGCCAGTGGTACCTGCAGGCCTTCTGCCTCACCCGCGAGGACGAGCGGCTCTTCCGGGTGGACCGCATGGGGGCGCTCTCGCTCACCACCACCCTGTTCCAGCCGCGCGAGGGCGCCCGAGCGGAGGTGCCCAACCCCGCCCGCCGCGACGCGGACGTCCGGGTGCTCTTCACTCCCCTGGTGGCCCCCTATGTCCGGGAGCGCTTCGGCGAGGACGCCCGCCTGCTGGCGGACGGGAGCGTCGAGGTGCGGGTCGCTGGAGACAACGAGCGCTGGTTGACGCAGTGGGTGCTATCGTTCGGCGGTGAGGCCGAGGTGCTTGAGCCTGCCTCGGCCCGTGCGGCCGTGGCGCGAGCGGCGAAGGCCGCGCTAGGAGTCTGAGGGTTTCATGAGCTTCCAGCTGACGATCGCCGAGGGCAAGGAGGCGGGCAAGGAGTTCGTCTTCGAGCAGGACTCCGTTCTCATCGGTCGTGTCGCCGAGTGTGATGTCGTCCTGTACGACGCGGGCATCTCCCGCCGCCACTGCCGCATCTTCGCCGAGGAGGGCCAGTACTACGTCGAGGACATGGGCAGCTCCAACGGCACCCGGGTCAACGGCACACTGGTCCCCGTGAAGGAGAAGCAGGTCCTGGACGAAGGGGCCCAGCTGTCGCTCGGGCCGGTGGTGTTCGTCTTCAAGCCGGTGGCCGAGGAGTCCACCTCGCCCGGATCCGCTGCCACGGATGCCACGGTGGATGAGAACAGCACGCGCATCGTGTCCGTGGAGGCCGTGTCGCGCCAGCGCAACCGGGGCGAGGCCCTGGCACCCGAGGGCGCGGACGCGGAGACCCTCGACGCCGCGCGGCGCAGCTCCACCCGCACCCTGCCGCGCGCGCGCACCGGGGTGCAGCCCTCGCTGCCCGCGGGCGCTCCTGCCCGTCCCGCCCGGGGCGGTGCCGCCTCCGCCGCGGCCCTGGCGCGTGCTCCGGACTCGGCTCCCGCGGCGCCCCCCTCCCGGCGTCCTGCCTCCAGCTCCAGCGCGGTGGCGCGCTCCAACGGTGCCGCCGGTGCGCCCGCCGGCTCCTCCCTGTCCGCCGCGGATCGCGCCCGCATCAAGCGCGAGTCCCCGGGCCTGGTGGCCAACCTCAAGCTCTTCTGGCTCGATGCGAGCCTCAACGTGCGCCGCGGCCTCATGGCCCTGGGCGGCGTACTGGCGCTGGGCCTCGTGGCGCTCATCTTCTGGCTGGTGCTCGACACCGGCCCCGCCGTGCAGCGTGGCGAGGAGCCGGTGGGGCTGGCCAACAAGCAGATCATCACCGACTCCTTCGGCCTGGGCGATGGCGTGGACTGGGAGCACCCGGACCAGAAGGTCTTCGAGTGGGAGTACACCTCGGCCACCCGCACGCTCGCCATCCTGCACTATCAGGCGCAGGGCATCTCCGAGGGAGAGCTCATCGTGACGGTCAACGGCGTGGACCTGGGCAAGGTGCCTCCGGACACCCTGGCCAGCCAGGACCGGGTGCTGGAGATCATGATCCCCTGGCAGTTGCTCAAGAAGGGGGAGCTCAACCGCATCACCTTCGACAACACCAAGAATCCGCCCGGGGAGGACCCCTGGCGCGTCTGGAACATCTGGCTGGAGCGGGTGCCGCTGCCGGAGATCTCCCCCGAGCAGCTCCTCGAGGAGGCGCGCAAGGCGTACACGCGCGGGCGCAAGAACATGGACAACGTCATGGTGGGCGCGCGCAACGGCTACGAGGGCTGGAAGTCGTTCCGCGAGGCGTGGCTGCTGCTGGAAGCCCACCCCGAGCCCCGTCCGGACCTCTACTACGAGGCGCGCGAGCGCATGAAGGATGCCCAGAAGGAGCTGGACAAGGTGTGCGCCAAGCTCATGCTGGAGGTGGAACGCTACGTCAACCAGAACAAGTGGCAGGAGGCCAACGCCACCCTGGACCACACGCGCGAGTACTTCCCGGACGAGACGGATCAGCTCTGCGCTCAAAAGGCGGAGATGAAGCGCGGGGAAATCAGTCAATGACCCGGTAAGGTTGCCAGATCGCCCTGGCGTTCCCACCCTTGTCCCACCATGCGTGAGCAGGAAGGGGGCAGTGGGGCGGAGGTCAGGGGAGGGGCGCTGGAGGGGCCCGGGCGGATCATCGCTCGTCCACCCGCCAACACCCCGCGCTGGAACGCGGAGGTTTCCACGGCCTTGCTCGCCCGCTACTACCTGCCCCCCTCGCACTCTCCGTTGAGGGGGAATGACTGCCAGTTGCTGCGCGACGGCGTGGAGGTCTACCCCTCCATGCTGGAGGCCATCCGCAACGCGCGCCGGTATGTCCACCTCGAGACATACATGTTCTTGTCCGACGCGGTGGGCGAGCTGTTCGGCGAGGCCCTGGCGGAAGCGGCCGAGCGCGGCGTGCACGTGAAGGTGCTGTACGACGCGCTGGGCTCCTGGTCGAGCCGCGGCGACTTCTTCGAGTCCCTGCGTGCCCGGGGCGTGGATATCCGTCCCTTCAAGCCCTTCAGCAGCCTGGGCCGGGGCCTGCGCCACCTGCTGCGGAGGGATCATCGGAAGATCCTCTCGGTGGATGGCGAGGTGGCCTTCATCGGCGGGGTGAACATCGCCGTGCACTGGGCCCCCAAGGGGCAGGGGGGCGACTGCTGGCGCGACGACGTGCTCCGGGTGGAGGGGCCGGCGGTGTACGAGCTGGAGCGCCGCTTCGTGGCCACCTGGCGCATGGCCTTCCAGGACAAGTTCCGCTCCTGGCGCGAGGGCCGCCGCCGGCGCAAGCAGGTGCGCGCGCGGCTCCAGTCCCAGGGAAGGGGCGGCGTGGGCCTGGCGGTGCTCTCCAACCGCCGGAGCATCCACCGCGCCTACCTGCATGCCATCTCCCGCGCCCGCCGCAGCGTGCTGGTGGCGGCCGCCTACTTCGTGCCGGACCGCAAGCTCGTGGCCGCGTTGCGCGACGCCGCCCAGCGGGGCGTGGAGGTGTGCCTGCTGCTCAACGCCCGGGGCGACCACCCGTGGATCATGAACGCCACGCGCTCCTTCTACGAGAAGCTGCTCACCGCGGGGGTGCGCATCTTCGAGTGGGAGCGGTGCGTGCTGCACACCAAGACGGCGGTGGTGGACGGCGTGTGGGGCACCATCGGCTCGTTCAACCTCGAGCGGTTGTCGCTCGCCTTCAACCACGAGGCGAACGCCGTCTTCACCGATCCTCGGCTGGGCTTCCAGTTGGAGAACGCCATTCGCGGCGACTGCCAGGATTGCCGCGAGGTGGACCTGACCGTGTTCCGCCAGCGGCCCCTCTGGCGCAAGGTGCTCGAGCGCGTGCTGTACGCCTTCCGCCGGCTCATCTGAATCCACTCGTCTGTGATGGATTCTGACTTCACCCCGTCAATCCCAGACGTGGACTCTCCCAGCAGGTGATGGACAGGCAATGGCACCGCCCGCGCGGCGTGGGACGACCCGCGTTCATCCCGGACGGTGTCCCTCATCTACCGGAGTTGATTCCAGAAGTCACCTTTTAGTACCTGACCTCGAAAGTCAACAAGTGCTTGCCGGTTGTGCACCATCCCGAATACCTTGCCCGCCCGCTTTCACGACGAAGGCTTCGCGTGCGCTCCGTTTTCTCGGCTCTCCTCGTGCTTTTCCTGCTCGCTTCCGTACCGGTCTTCGCTGGGGACCGGAGCGCCGGACGCATGTCCCGGCAGCGCACCGTGCGGGTTTCCACCGACGCGAGCGGGGCACCCTCCGAAGTACATGTCGCGGGTGGCACCCCCACGCTCGTCTCCCTCGATGTGCGCCTGGGTCCCGAGGGGCCGCGGCTCCAGAAGGGGGAGGGCCATGTCCGGCTCGTTCCCGTGGAGGGCTCGTCCTTCCTCATCATTCCCTCCGTGGATCTCCCCAAGGGTGAGCGGCTCCTTGTTTCCGTTCCCCTCGAGCAGGGAGGGTTGCTCTCCCTCGCGTTGAGTTCCGTCCGCGACGAGGTGGATACCCAGGTCGGGTTCCTGCTCCACGCGCCCGCTCCTGTCGAAGTCGAAGAGGGCGCTGGTGACATGGCCCGGCTCCTCAATGAGGCACGTGCGGAGCCCGTCGAGATGGCCCCGCCAGGGATGTGCCTCCTCAACAGTGGAGACTCCTTGGTGCGGCTCCGCTCCGTTCTGCGGCTCGACCACTACGTCTTCGTCTCGTTTCTCCTCTGGGAGAGACGGCGCTCCGCCGATGTGAGCAAGCGCCTCCTGCTGCGCTCCGTCATTCAGGAGGGCTCTGTCGTGCCCTTGCCCGTCCTGCGCGTCTCCTCGGTGCTGTCCGCCTCTTCCCCTCGGCAGTACACCTTCGTGTCGGTCCTCCCGGAGGGGGCCACCCATCTGGAGGTGGTGCTGAGAGGCGAGGGGGACGCGGAGGGCTCGCTCTCGCTACCCCTGATCCGGCTGAGGTCGGCACCATGAGCAAGGCCCTTCACCCCAACCAGCTCCGGCCCGGGGACCACGTGCGGGAGTACCGCCTCCTGCGTCGTCTGGGCGTGGGCGGCTTCTCCATGGTCTTCCTGGCGGAGCGTGGGCGCCACTACTACGCCTTGAAGGTGGCGCTGCAACCCGCCTCGGACGCGGACGAGGACCGGGTGGATGGTTGGTTGCGACGTGAGGCGGTGTCCCTGGAACACCTGGTCCATCCCAACCTGCTGCCCGTGCACGAGTGGGGAAGATGGCCGGAGCCGCGCACGGGCTACTCCTTCTATGTGACGGACTACGTCCCGGGAGTGACCTTCATCGAGTGGTGCCGTCGCGGGCGCGTCGCTCCCTTCGAGTGGGTGGACGTGCTGTGCGAGGTGCTGCGTCCGCTCGAGGCCATGCACGCGCGCGGCATGTGCCACCGGGACATCAAGGCCGACAACGTGCTGGTGCGTGACGGGGACTCGCGGCCCTTCCTCATCGATTTCGGGGCCGTCCACCTTCCCTGCGCGCCTCCGCTGACCGAGGGGATTGCTCCCGGCACGATGTACTGCCAGCCGCCAGAGGCCATCCGCTTCGTGATGAGTCAGGAGGCCCGGGAGAAGGGCGCCCGTTTCGAGGCCCATCCCTCCGCGGACCTCTACGCCGTGGGGGTCCTCCTGTACGAAGCGCTCACGGGCCATCATCCCTTCGACCCGAAGCTGCCGGTGGACCAACTGCTGGTGGCCATCCTCACCCAGCCGCCCGTGGAGCCCCGGCTGCTCAACCCCGAGGCGCCCGCGTCTTTGTGCTCGCTCGCCATGCGGTTGCTGGCGAAGGAGCCGTCACGACGTCCGCCGAGCGCCAGCGCCGTGCGCGAGGAACTGCAACGGCTCCGGGCGGAAGAGGGGCAGTCGCCCCCGTGGCGGACCCCGGGAAGGGCGTTCTCCGGGCAGGAGTCGGCATTGGTGCGAGGGAGAGCGGTCCGGGGGTCTGCTGGAAGGGCTGGGTCCTCGGCACGAGAGCGGGGACCGCGCCGCTGGATGAAGGTGTTCCTGGTGTTGATGCTCGGGATGGGGTTGCTTGGGTGGGGAGGGTGGCTCCTTCTCCACGCGGGAGGCGGGATCCTCCCTCGTGTGGAGTCCACCGTGCCGGTCTCGCCGAGGCCCGCCGAACAAGGAGTGCAACCCGTGCCATCCCCTCTGTCCCTTCCGACTCATTTCGCCGCCGACACCTCGGCGGAGGTTCCCTCGCGTGCCTGTGCCCTGTTGCGCGTCCTGCTGGGCACGACCCTGGTCCAGTTCGTGGGTTGTGCCACGGCCCCCACCGTGCGTCCGGATCCCAGTGGCTACCTCAAGCGGTGTCCCCCCGAGGCGATTGAGACTCCCCAGAAGCTGGGATTCCTGCCTGACTACATGTACGACAGCTACATCCAGCCGGGCCCCTCGGTCTCTTCCGTCTCGCGCAGAAAGCCCCTGACCGAAGGAGGGGGGCTCAACGTCAAGCCGGGCCCCATCACGGCCCACATGTATCCCTTTGAGGGTGAGGACTCTCGATACCTGGTCATCGCGGGACAGGCGGTGACCACTCGGATGCGGGTCTATATCGAGTTCGACCGAGTCCAACTTCCGGATGGCACATGGCTGCCCTTTTGTGGCGCCGCCGTGAGTACCGCGGAGATGGTGTATGGCCTTCTGACGCGAGAGGCTTTTTCGTTTCCAAATGTCCTGGTGGACCCGGCGCTGGTGGACCACGGCCCGGGCAGTGTTGTCCTCAATGATCCGCAGTTCATGACTGCCGTCGAGCCGCCCAAAGGTGAGCGGCGACGCTTCGACATCGAGCAGGTCGACCCCGAAGCAAAACCCGACATTCGTGTCAATCAATAAACAACCATTGAAGTCCCCTTGGGACCAAACGGCTCTCAGTCCATGATCAAACTCCAGTGGCTCCAGCTCAATAAATTCCGAAAGGTGAAACCCGGAACGAGGTTGGCGTTCGATCCCGTCTGCAATGTCCTGTTGGGGCAGAGTGGAACGGGGAAGAGTTCGTTGCTCGATCTCGTCGCGGCCATGTTCAGCGCGGACTTCTCCGATCTGCTGGAGGACGAGTTCGATCTGGAGTACGGCTTCTCCGAGGGGGAAGTGAGGGCGCACTTCGCCATCCGGAATGAGCACCGTCCCCCCTCCGAGGCCGAGCGGGAGGCGAGGTCCGTGCTCTTCGCCCGGGTGGAGATCTCCTTCGGCTCCGCCGCACCGCCGCTCATCTTCGTGGTCGACGAGGCCGCGCGCGTCATCCGCGTGGAGGCGGAGGTGGGCGTGGACGTGCCCCTGTCCGAGGGGCCCCCGGTGGGCACGTGCCTGTGGAGTCACCTGTTCAGCGGACTGTCGGGGTGGATCGACGTGGCCCATCCCCGGCGGGAGCTGCTCGCGCAGGTGGTGTTGGTGCTCTGTCCCGATGCCGAGGCCCGCCGCTTCGATGAGTCCCTGGAGTTCTATTCCCTGCTGCGGCAGCTCGACA
This sequence comes from Cystobacter fuscus, assembly GCF_002305875.1. Taxonomy (NCBI): domain Bacteria; kingdom Pseudomonadati; phylum Myxococcota; class Myxococcia; order Myxococcales; family Archangiaceae; genus Cystobacter; species Cystobacter fuscus. Next base: position 2,379,186 of record NZ_CP022098.1, read on the forward strand.
TCGGCCTGGTGCGTGGCGCGGATGGCCGGGTCCGCATCGAGGGCTCGCCCCTGGGCCAGGTCCTCGCCGAGCGGGTGTCGGAGCTGGCGGGGGAGCGCTGGGACGAGGACCGGTATGTCCTGGACGAGCGTCAGCTTCCCTTCCTGGGCCAGCTGGCCAGTCTGCTGGACTTCGAGACGGCCGCCGCGGTCCTCGAGTTCACCCGGCTGCCCGGAGAGGAGGGAGTGGAGGCACGCAAGTCCGGACGTCAGGCGTTCCACTTCACCCATCGCGCGGGGTGGACCCTCCCCGACAGGCACCTGAGCTACGGGCAGAAGCGCACCCTGTCCTTCCTGTACTACCTGGACTGTGTCGAGCACGTCGCCATCGCCGACGAGCTCGTCAACGGTCTGCCCCACCCGTGGCTGCCCTACTGCATCGAGGCATTGAGCCCCCGTCAGGTCTTCCTCACCAGCCCCAACCCCATCCTCCTGGACGCGCTCTCCTTCGAGTCGCCGGAGCAGGTGCGCTCCCAGCTCGTGCTCTGCCGGTGGGAGGACGCCGGGCAGATGCGCTGGGAGAAGCCACCGCCCGAGCTCGCCGAGGACTTCCTCGCGTCCCATCGGGCCGGCTTCCAGCAGCTCGGGGAGCTGCTCCTGGACAAGGGCCTGGGATAGGGCGTGTCGCATCCGACTTCATGGGTGCGACACGCCGCTTGACGGTCGAGATAGGGGAAGCGGGCGGCTCGGGAGGGTGGGGGGACCGCTTTGCCGGTCGGGTAGGGAGTGCCAACCCTTACCTGGTATGGCGACTCCGCGACGTTCGACACCCTCGGCCCGGAAGCGTTTGGGAACCTATGGCGAGAAGCGTGACTTCTCCCTCACCTCGGAGCCCGGCCCCGATGTCGAGGCCTCGCCCTCGGGGGCAGCCCCTCTCTTCGTGGTGCACAAGCACGACGCCACGCGGCTGCACTATGACCTGCGGCTGGAGATCGACGGGGTGCTGGTGAGCTGGGCCATTCCCAAGGGCCCCAGCTACGATCCGGCCGAGAAGCGGCTCGCGGTGCAGACCGAGGACCACCCCCTGGCCTATGCCACCTTCGAGGGCCGCATCCCCGATGGGGCCTATGGGGCGGGAGACTCGCTGCTGTGGGAGTCGGGCACCTTCGACACGGTGCCTCCCGGGCAGGCCTCCGAGCAGCTCGCGAAGGGGCGGCTGCACGTGGTGCTGCACGGCGCGAAGCTGATGGGCGAGTGGCACCTCATCCGCACGCGTCCCATGGGCAAGAAGGCGCAGTGGTTGTGCTTCAAGGCCAAGGATGGCACCGAGCGCCCCGGTTATGACGTCACCGAGGCCCACCCCGAATCCGTGAAGTCCGGCCAGCGCGTCACCCGCGGCCCCGTGCGGCGCACCCAGCGCATCTCCGAGGCCAGACCCGTGCGCGTCTCCCGCCCCACCCGCGCGAAGAAGGCTCCGGCCCTCTCTCCCGAGGCGCTGCTGGAGAAGGTGGGCGCGCCCATGCTCGCCACGCTCGCCCAGGTGGAGTCCACCGATCAGGGCGAGTGGCTCTACGAGGTGAAGTACGACGGGTTCCGCGCGCTCGCCGCGTTTCGCGAGGGCGAGGTCGCGCTGCACTCGCGCGGCGGCAAGGATCTGTCGGCGCGCTTCCCCGACATCGCCCGGGCGCTCGGGGCGCTCGGTGGGCACGAGGCGGTGGTGGACGGGGAGATCGTCGCCCTGGACGACAGGGGGCGCTCCCGCTTCCAGCTCCTCGGCAAGGGGGTCGAGGAACGCTACGTCATCTTCGATGTGCCGTGGCTCGATGGGGAGGACTTGCGGCCGCTGCCCCTGGAGGAGCGTCGCGAGCGGCTCGAGCGGCTGCTGGCGCGCGTGAAGGCGCCCCTGCAACTCGCCGAGCGGGTGGAGGGCAGCGCGCGGCAGGCGCTGGCCCTGGCGCGGCGGCGCGGCTGGGAAGGCGTCATGGCCAAGCGCGTGGGCACCCCCTATTCACCGGGCCGCGGCGAGACCTGGCTCAAGCTCAAGGTCCAGGCCAACCAGGAGGTGGCCATCGTGGGCTTCACGCCCATGGCCAACGAGCGGCCCGAGCTGGGCTCGCTCCTGGTGGGAGTGCGAGAGGGGAAGGCCTGGCGCTACGCGGGCAAGGTGGGGACCGGGTACACGACGAAGGTGCGGCGGGAGTTGCGCGAGCTGCTGTCACGCGACGAGGTGAAGAAGCCCCCCGTCCAGGAGGCTCCGCGTGTTCGTGACGCGCTGCACCACGAGGAGGCCATCTGGGTGAAGCCCCGCCATGTGGCGCAGGTGGCGTTCACCGAATGGACCGAGGATGGGCGGCTGCGCCATCCCTCCTTCCAGGGACTGCGGAGCGACAAGCGCCCCGAGGAGTGTGTCCGGGAGCGGCCCATCGAGCGGCCCGCCCGCCGGGGTCCCCACCGTCAGACGGGGCGCAAGTCCCGCCCGGGGGCGCGCTCCGCGGGCAGATCCGCCATCTCCCGGAAGGAGGCCGCCGCGGCGAAGAAGGAGGCCGCCGCGGCGAAGAAGGAGGCGGCTGCGGCGAAGAAGGGGGCGAGCGCGGCCCTGGTGGGGCTCACCCACGGGGATCGGGTGCTCTTCCCCGAGCCGGGCTACACCAAGGCGGACGTGTACCGCTACTTCCAGGACGTCGCGCCCTTCATGGTCCCGGCGCTGGCGGGCCGGCCCCTCACGCTGCAGCAGTGGCCCCAGGGGGTGAAGGCGCCGGGCTTCTTCCGCCAGGGCGTGGAGCACGTGCCGGAGGGGCTCTCCACGGTGCGCATCACCCACGAGACGCGCGAGCTGTCCCACGTGGTGGTGGATCGGCCCGAGTCCCTCCTGTGGCTCGCCAACCAGTCCGCGCTCACCCTGCACATGTGGTCCAGCCGGGTGCCGCACCTGGAGCAGCCCGACTGGGTGGTGTTCGACCTGGATCCGGGCCCCGGGGGGACCTTCGGGGATTTGATCGAACTGGCCACCGGGTTGCGGCGCTACCTGGAGCGGCTGGAGCTGGTCAGCGTGCCGAAGACTTCCGGCAAGCGGGGCCTGCACGTGCTGGTGCCCCTGTCTCCGGGCCACACCTACGAGCAGGCGCGCGCGTTCGCCCACGAGACCTTCGCGGCGCTCTCGGAGGAGTACCCGGAGCTGGCGACCATCGAGCGCTCCAAGTCGCGGCGCCAGGGGCGGCTGTACCTGGACGCGGACCAGAACGCCTGGGGCAAGACGGTGGTGGCGCCCTACTCTCCGCGTGCGTTGCCGCACGCACCCGTGTCCACACCCCTCGCGTGGTCGGAGGTGACGCGCCGGTTGGAGCCCTCGCGCTTCACGCTGGGCACCCTGCGCAAGCGCCTGGATAAGGTGGGAGATCTGTTCTCCCCGGCCTTGAAGGGGCGTCAATCTCTGCCCAATCGCTGATGCCCATCGAGCGCCGGGCGGTTCGGTGCTAGCGTCCGACGCCCGTGAGTATTCGCATTGATGCCGGTGTGGGAGTTCCAGTGGTCATGGAGCGGGAGTTGGCCACGAGACTCGCTGAACGCGGTCGGGTGGGAGCGGCGCTCGCCGAGATCCGGCGGATCGAGCAGCAGAGCTCCGTTCGAGAGGCCGCCACCGTGTGTGAGGCGCTCGCCAGACACTGGGCACAGGGCAGTCAGCTATTGCGTGCCATCGTGGCATGCAAGGAGTTGATGCGGCTCGACCCGGGGCATACCCGGACCCCGCTCTTCATCGCCCAGCTCTACGCGCGCTACTCGCCCGTGCCCATGGAGGCCTCGGGCGAGTTGCTCTCCCAGGAGCTCGAGCTGCTGCCGGACCGGGAGGATCCCGTGGCGGTGCCGCTCTTCTCGATGCTGGGCCAGGAAGCGTTCGTGGCGCTGCTCGAGGCGGTGGAGGTGCGCACGTACCTGACGGGCCACCCGGTGATTCGCGAGGGGGACCCGGGCGCGTCCATGTTCTTCATGGTGGAGGGCCGCGGGGACGTGATGCGGCTGTTGGAGGGGCGGGGACCGCAGGAGGGGCCGGTGGTGGAGGGCGGGGTGTTCGGGGAGATGGCCCTCATCGCCGAGGGTCCCCGGCTGTCCACGGTGATGCCGTCGGTGCCGTCGATCCTCCTGGAGCTGACGCGGGCGCGCTTCACGGAGCTCGCCCAGCGCTTCCCCCTGGTGGACCGGATCGTCCGGGCCTTCTGCCGCAAGCGCGCGGCGGACCACCTGCTGCGCACCCACCCGCTCTTCTCGTCCCTGCGCCACGAGCAGCGGCGGCTCTTCTCCCGCGAGTTCCAGCTCCAGCGGGTGGCGGCGGAGGCCACGTTGCTGCACGCTGGGGAGAAGGGGGACGGGCTCTACCTGTTGATGCGGGGCCGGTGCACGCCCTTCCACGTCCACCCGGACGGGAGCGAGACGCCCCTGGCCCTCTTGCGCGAGGGGGATGTCTTCGGGGAGATCTCCCTGCTGCTGGACCAGCCGGTGACGGCCACGGTGCGCGCGGACGTCCCCAGCGTGCTGCTCAAGCTGGGCCGTCCGGCGTTCGAGCGCCTCAGCTCCAGCCAGCCCTCCATGCGGGAAGTGTTGATGCGGATGGCCAAGGAGCGCCTGGCGCGCACGGCCCGTCTGCTCGCGGAAGGTTGAGTCCGCCGGGCGAAGGATCCCTTTGCATGCCGCTGGCGGCGGGCCTAGAAGACGGCCAGCTTCGGATTCAGATTCAGCTTCCCAGGTTCAGAACCCGATTCCTCCTGGTGGGAAAGAAGGACGGCACCGACAATGACGGACAGCTTCAAGAGCAAGAGCCAGCTCAAGGTGGGCTCGGCTTCCTATGACTTCTACAGTCTCGCCAAGGTGGCCAAGGACCACGCGTCCGTGGCGCGGCTGCCCTTCTCGTTGAAGATCCTGCTCGAGAACCTGCTGCGCAACGAAGATGGCCGCGTGGTCAAGCGCGAGCACGTGGAGAAGATGCTGGCCTGGGATCCCAAGGCCGAGCCGGACACGGAGATCTCCTTCCACCCGGCGCGCGTGCTCCTGCAGGACTTCACCGGCGTGCCCGCGGTGGTGGACATGGCCGCCATGCGCGAGGCGCTCGCGGCCCTGGGGGGAGATCCGACGAAGATCAACCCGCGCAACCCGGCCGACCTCGTCATCGACCACTCCTTCCAGGTGGACGTGTTCGGCACCACGGCGGCCTTCCGCGCCAACGCCGAGCTGGAGTTCGAGCGCAACCAGGAGCGCTACGCCTTCCTGCGCTGGGGCCAGAACGCCTTCAAGAACTTCCGCGCGGTGCCGCCGGACATCGGCATCTGCCACCAGGTGAACCTGGAGTACCTGGCCCAGGTGGCCTTCCGTCAGGGCAACACGGTGTACCCGGACACGCTGGTGGGCACCGACAGCCACACCACGATGATCAACGGCCTGGGCGTGGTGGGCTGGGGCGTGGGCGGCATCGAGGCCGAGGCGGTGCTGCTCGGCCAGCCCATCACCATGCTCATTCCCCAGGTGGTGGGCTTCAAGCTCACGGGCAAGCTGCCCGCGGGCGCCACGGCGACCGACCTGGTGCTCACCGTCACGCAGATGCTGCGCAAGCGCGGCGTGGTGGGCAAGTTCGTCGAGTTCTTCGGCGAGGGCATCACCGGCCTGTCCCTGCCGGACCGCGCCACCATCGCCAACATGGCGCCCGAGTACGGTGCCACCATCGGCTTCTTCCCGGTGGATGAGGAGAGCCTCAACTACCTGCGCTTCACCGGCCGTCCGGCCGAGACGGTGGCGCTCGCCGAGGCCTACTTCAAGGAGCAGGGCCTGTTCCACACGACGAACAGCCCCGAGCCCGTCTTCACCGACACGCTGACCCTGGACCTGTCCACGGTCGTCCCCAGCCTCGCCGGCCCCAAGCGCCCGCAGGACCGGGTGCCGCTCACGGACATGAAGGCCTCCTACGAGAAGTCGCTCGTGGAGATGCTCGCCGCGGGCAAGAGCAAGGGCGAGGACGACGAGGGCGGCGGCAAGGCCAAGGCCCCCGCGGCCCCGGTGCCCCCCGAGCGCCTCAAGCAGACCGTCACCGTGAAGAACGGTCCCCAGTCCTACGAGATCGGCCACGGCGCGGTCGTCATCGCCTCCATCACCTCGTGCACCAACACCTCCAACCCGGCGGTGCTGCTGGGCGCGGGCATCCTCGCCAAGAAGGCGGTGGAGCGCGGCATCAACGTGCAGCCCTGGGTGAAGACGAGCCTCGCCCCCGGCAGCCGCGTGGTGACGGACTACCTCAAGGAGGCCGGCCTCATGCCCTACCTGGAGGCGCTCGGCTTCCACGTGGTGGGCTACGGCTGCGCCACCTGCATCGGCAACTCCGGCCCCCTGCCGGATCCCGTGGCCGAGGCCGTCACGGTGGGTGACCTGGTGGTGGCCGCGGTGCTCAGCGGCAACCGCAACTTCGAGGGCCGCATCAACCCGCACGTGCGCATGAACTACCTGGCCTCGCCGCCGCTGGTGGTGGCGTACGCGCTGGCCGGCGTGGTGGGCAAGGACCTGGACAAGGAGCCGCTGGGCACGGACCGCAACGGCAAGCCGGTGTTCCTCAAGGACATCTGGCCCACCAACGAGGAGATCCGCGAGGCCATCGCCACCGCGGTCAAGCCCGAGCAGTTCCGCCACCAGTACTCGCGTGCCATGGAAGGCGACGCGCTTTGGCAGCAGCTCAAGGTGGAGGCGGGCAGCACGTTCAAGTGGGATCCCAAGTCCACCTACGTGCGCAAGCCGTCCTTCCTGGAGAACATCCCCGCCGAGCCCAAGCCGCTCACCGACATCAAGGGCGCGCGGGTGCTCGCGCTGCTGGGTGACTCGGTGACCACGGACCACATCTCCCCCGCGGGCAACATCGCCAAGACGAGCCCCGCCGCGCGCTACCTCATGGAGCAGGGCGTGGAGCCCAAGGACTTCAACTCCTACGGGGCGCGCCGCGGCAACCACGAGGTGATGGTGCGCGGCACCTTCGCCAACATCCGCCTGAAGAACCTGCTCGTGCCGGGCGTGGAGGGTGGCGTCACCGTGCACATCCCCACGCGCGAGCGCACGAGCATCTACGACGCCTCGGTGAAGTACCAGCAGGAGGGCACGCCGCTGGTGGTGCTCGCGGGCGCCGAGTACGGCACGGGCTCCAGCCGTGACTGGGCCGCCAAGGGCACGGCGATGCTCGGCATCAAGGCGGTCATCGCCAAGAGCTTCGAGCGCATCCACCGCTCCAACCTCATCGGCATGGGCGTGCTGCCCCTCCAGTTCGAGGCGGGCCAGGACGCGCAGGGCCTGGGCCTCACCGGCCACGAGACGTTCGAGATCACCGGCGTGGCCGACGGGCTCGCGCCGCAGAAGAAGCTCACCGTGAAGGCCACGGGCGAGGGCGGCACCAAGGAGTTCACGGTGCTCTGCCGCATCGACACGCCCAACGAGCTGGACTACTACCGCCACGGCGGCATCCTGCTCTACGTCATGCGTCAGCTCGCCAAGAGCTGAGTTTTCGCGGACGTGTGGGTCCATGACGGCCCGGTGCGCTCCCTCGGGGGGAGTGCACCGGGCCGTTCGTCTTCCGGCGGTGGGGCCCTTCCGGGGGGCTCGGAGCGCGTAGTACGCTGCGCGTCAAGTTTTGGAACGGGGGGAATGCAATGCGTCAATCCATCTACGATCGGCTCAACGTGCGGGTCATGGGCGCCATGGGCCCGCCGCTCGTCTTCGCCCATGGCTTTGGTTCGGATCAGCGCGCCTGGCGGCATCAGGTGGCGGCCTTCAAGAGCCAATACCAGATCATCCTCTTCGATCACGTGGGGTGTGGCCGGTCGGACTTCAATGCCTATAGCGCGCAGCGCTACGGCAGGATTCACGGCTACGCGGAGGACGTGCTGGAGCTGTGTGAGGAGTTGGACCTGCGCGATGCCACGCTGGTGGGGCATTCGGTGAGCGGCATGGCGGGCATGTTGGCGGCGCTCGCCGAGCCGCGGCGCTTCCAGCGGCTCGTCTTCGTCAAGGCCTCGCCGCGCTACCTCGATGACGTGGGCTACGTGGGGGGCTTCGCGCGCTCCCAGCTCGACACGCTCTACGCCACCATGTCGGCCAACTTCCTCGCCTGGGCGGGAGGCTTCGCCGAGCAGGTGGTGAACATGCCGGAGATGCCGGAGCTGGCGCGGGAGTTCGCCCGGACGCTCTCCGCCATGCGCCCGGACATCGCCCTGGCGAGCGCGCGCGTCATCTTCGAGTCCGACCTCCGCGCGGAGCTGCCGCGGCTGAAGACACCCACGCTCATCCTCCAGTCCGGCGCGGACTTCGCCGTGCCCGACGCGGTCGGCCTCTACCTGGCCGAGCACATCCCGCTCGCGCAACTGGCGCGGATCGACGCGCGCGGCCACCTGCCCCACCTGAGCACGCCCACGGCGGTGACGGATGCCCTCGCGGATTTCCTCGCGGACCGTCCCCCCCGGAGTCAGGAGGAGCAACGCCTGGTTCTCGGCGCGCCCGGCGCCCGGCGCGGCGTGTTCAAGGACTCCCTGAACTGACGCGGTCCGCCCCGCGCGCACCCACTTGTCGCGTGGGGGGTGTTTTCAAATCGGTGAATCCAGGTTATTCTGGCCTCACGTCCTGGGAGGGATTCTTCCCGGGAGGGGGGGACATTCCATGCGGCTTCCTGGATCAGGCGAGGATTCGCCATGAGGTGGGAGGGGTGTTGTCTGCCGTTGCGCTGGCCATGGGCCCTGGCATGAGCGGCGCGTCAGGTGTCCTTCAACCGCGTCCAGGCGGCCCGGTAGCGCGCCAGCCGCTCCGCGTCCTTCGCGGTGACGGCGGGCAGCCGCCGCACGTCCATGTTGTCCTCGAGATCCGCCAGCTTCACCCGTCGCGCCAGGGGGTGGGGCCGCACGCGCTCGATGAAGGCCGCGTAGTCCTCGCCCTCGGCCTTGGTGAGCCGCTCCAGCGCGCCCAGTACTTCCTCGCTGTAGCCCAGCTCGCGCAGCCGCTCCAACGTATAGGGCGTGTCCTCCACCACGTCGTGCAGCAGCGCGACCATGCGCTCCGTCTCGGTGTCCAGCCGCGCCATCACCCGGAGCGGGTGGAGGATGTAGGGCTGTCCGGCCTTGTCTCGCTGGCCACGGTGGGCCCGCACCGCGAGCTCCAGGGCATCTTCCAGGGTGGGCATGCGCGCTCCCCTACCATCCATCCTTGTTGCTGCGCTGCGCCTTCTTCTCTCCCACGCGCTTCTTGGCGTCCAGGCGGCGCCGTTGGGAGCCCTTGGTGGGCTGGGTCTTATGGCGCTTCTTGGGCACGTACGTGAGCGCCTGGAGTCCCGTGCGCAGCCGCTCGAGCGCGGCGCCCTTGTTCTGCACCTGGCTGCGGCGCTCGGTGGCGGTGACGGACAGCTCGGTGGGCGGGTGGGTGAGCCGCACGCCGCTGGCGGTGGTGTTGCGGTGCTGGCCGCCCGGGCCGGAGGCGATGAAGTACTCCACCTCGCAGGCTCGGAGCAGGGCGTCGTCATCCAGGGCGAGCGCTGCCAGCGCGGCCTGTCGGCGGGAAGGGGAGACCGTCATGGGGCGCTCACCCTAACCATCTCCTTCCGGGTTGTGCAGCCGCCTCGTGGGCCCTCCCCGGCCGGATGCGCCTTCCTTCCTCCACTGGCGCCCCTGGCGCTCGGCTCCCGGGCCGGGGTGGACCCCTACCCATCGGGCGAGTCTCCTCCCACCCAGTTGAAACTCTATCGTATTTATCCACATATACGGATATTCCCGGTTCAGGTGCGGCGTTCCCGCCCCGAAAGCCAGCGGATTCCCCAACCCCCCGTAGGGCCGCTGGAGGACCCACTCCGCGTGCCCTTCCCCCCATTGGGGGCACGCAGAAAAGGATTTCTGGATGCAACGTGTCTCTTCGAGGAGCTCCCTGGTCGCGCTCCTTCTGTGCGTGCTCTTGCCTGGCGTCGGCTGTGGCGTGGGCGAGGAGGGTGGTTGGGCCTGGGCGCCAGGCCAACAACGGGCTCCCGCCATTTCCGTGCAGGGTCGGCCCTACCGCCTCGCGGCGGGGTTGAACCACTCGCTGTACGTGACACCGGCGGGCACGGTCTGGGCCTGGGGCGCCAACGCCCAGGGGCAGTTGGGCGATGGCTCCACGCTCCAGCACCTGACGCCCACGCAGGTGGTGGGGCTCACGGGCGTGACGGCCGTCGCCGCCGGCAACAGCCACTCGATGGCGTTGCGCGAGGAGGGCACGGTCTGGACCTGGGGCACCAACACGGATGGGCAGTTGGGTGACGGCGTCTCGCAGCGCTCGGTACCGGCCCAGGTGGTGGGGCTCACGGGCGTGACGGCCATCGCCGCCGGCAACCTGCACTCCCTGGCGCTGAGCAACGGGGCGGTCTGGGCCTGGGGCAACAACACCTCCGGACAGCTCGGAGATGGCTCGTTCACCAGCCGCGCCGCGCCGGCGAAGGTGTCCGGGCTGACGGAGGTGGTGGCCATCGCCGCCGGGGACTTCCACTCGTTGGCGCTCAAGAGGGATGGCACGGTGTGGGCCTGGGGTGGGAATTACTCCGGCCAGCTCGGGGACGGCACCCTCGACTCGCGCTCCACGCCGGTGCGGGTGTCGGGTCTCACGGGCATCGTGGCCCTGGCGGGAGGGGGCTCGCACAGCGTGGCGGCGTCCTCCACCACCCTGGGAGGCAAGGTCTGGGCCTGGGGGGACAACACCTATGGCCAGCTGGGCAATGGCGGCGATGTCTCCTCCCTGCTGCCCCTGGAGGTGCCCGGCCTCACCCAGGTCGTCGCCCTGGCCAGTGGGACTTCCCACTCGCTCGCCCTGCGCGGCGATGACTCGGTGTGGGCCTGGGGGGACAACGCCCAGGCCCAGACGGCCCAGACGGGGAGCAGCGTCCAGCGCGTCCCGGTGCAGGTGTCGGGGGTCTCGGATGCCCAGGCCCTCGCCTGCGGCAATGCCTTCTCGCTGGTGGGGCGCGGAGACAATGTCACCCTGGGCTGGGGCGCCAATGGCTCCGGCCAGCTGGGCAATGGCAGCTCGAGTGTGCGAGCGCTTCCGGGCCGCGTGCCGTCGCTCACGGCGGGCGCATCCCTGACGGCCGGTGACAATCATGTCTTCCTGCGGCAGGCGGATGGCTCGGTCTGGGCCTGGGGCGACAACACCTATGGCCAGCTCGGCGACGGGACCCTCGTTTCCCGGCCGGCGCCGGTGCGGCTGTCTTCCACCCTGACGTCCGCGCGGGCCCTCTCCGCCTCCAGCTACCACTCGCTGGCGCTGCGCTCCGATGGCACGGTGTGGGCCTGGGGTGACAACGCCTATGGCCAGCTCGGGGACACCTCCGGTGGACGGCGTCCCAGCCCCGCCCAGGTGCCCGGGGTGGCGGGGGCCACGGAGATCGCCGCGGGGACCTACCACTCGCTGGCGCTGCGCTCCGATGGCACGGTGTGGGCCTGGGGCGACAACAGCTATGGCCAGCTTGGCGCGGGAGCGACTCCGCGCGGTCCGCGGGCCCCCGCCGTGGTGCCCGGCCTCGCGGTCCTCACCCACGTGGCGGCCGGCCTCTTCCATTCGCTGGCGCTGGACGGCTCGGGCCAGGTGTGGGCCTGGGGCGACAACGTCTACGGACAGCTGGGGGATGGCTCCACCACCTCTCGCAACGTGCCGGGGCGGGTGAGCGGCCTGCCGGCGGGCATCCAGGCCATCGTGGCGGGTCCCTCCTACTCGGTGGCGCTGGGGGCGGACGGCTCGGTGTGGACCTGGGGCGAGAACAGCAACGGTCAGCTCGGCGATGGCACCACCACCGCGCGCCCGGTGCCCGTGCGCATCTCCCTGCCGGCCACCATCGTCGCGCTCTCCACCCGGGGCAGCCACACGGTGGCGCTCGACACCACGGGCATGCTCTGGGCCTGGGGCCGCAATGTCTCCGGCCAGCTCGGCAATGGCACCCTTGCCTCGGAGAGCACGCCCCGGCGGGTGCCGAGCTTCGCGCGCGTCCAGGGCTTCGCGTCCGGCCTGCGCACGACCTTCGCGCTGCGCGCGGATGGCTCCGTCTGGGCCTGGGGCGACAACTCCCTCGGACAGCTCGGCAACGGCGCCACCAATGCCTCGCCCGTGCCGGTGCGGGCCGTGGGCTATCCGCGCACCGTGCCGCTCGCCTCGGGCGCCCAGCATGTGCTGGCCGTGTCCTCCGACGGCTCCGTGTTCAGCTTCGGGAGCAACACCCGGGGACAGCTCGGCTACGAGGGCTCGGCCACCCAGACGTCCCCGCGCTGGCTCACCGGGCCCGAGTGCATCGAGGCCGTGGCCGCCGGGGCGCTCTTCTCCCTGGCGCTGAGCTGTGATGGCGGCGTGTGGGCCTGGGGGGACAACGGCTCCGGGCAGCTCGGCGACAGCACCGTCACGGCACGGACCGCGCCGGCGCGGGTGTCTGGACTCACCAATGTCGTGGCGATCGCCGCGGGCAGTGACCATGCCCTGGCGGTGCGCGCGGATGGGACGGTGTGGGCCTGGGGGGCCAACGGCTCCGGGCAGCTCGGCGATGGCACCACCACCTCGCGTGCCGTCCCCATGCAGGTGAAGGAACTCGTCGATGTCGTGACCGTCGCGGGTGGCTCCGGACACTCCGTGGCGGTGCGCGCGGATGGGACGGTGTGGGCCTGGGGGGCCAATGGCTCCGGGCAGCTCGGCGATGGCACCACCACCTCGCGCACCCTCCCGGTCTTCGTGTCGACGCTCTCGGGGGTCCAGGCCATCGCCTCCGGAGCCCTGCACTCGCTCGCGTTGACGGAAGGGGGCGCGGTGTGGGCCTGGGGTGCCAATGGCTCGGGGCAGCTCGGCGATGGCTCCACCACCTCGCGCACGCGGCCCGTCCAGGTGTCGGGCCTCTCGGGCGTCCAGGGCATCGTGGCGGGTGCCTCGTTCTCCCTCGCGCTCACTCCCGGCAAGGTGTGGTCCTGGGGCAACAACTCCGCCGGACAGCTCGGCGATGGCACCCTGGTCTCCCGCTCCCTGCCGGGGGCGGGTCCCACGCTCTCGAGCTTCGTGGCGCTCTCCGCGGGAGCCAATCACACCGTGGTGCTGCGCTCGGACGACTCGTTCCTGAGCTGGGGCACGGTCTACTCGCCGTGAGGCGGGAAGCGCGGACTGTTCTCCACTAGGAAGGAGCCGGGGGCGCCACTTGGCGCCCGGTGCGGGATGCGGGAAGCACCGGGGGCCAGCGGCGCCGTCCGCGCCTCTTTCTCAGGAGCATCAGGCCAGATGGAATACAGACGGTTGGGTGGTTCAGGCTTCAAGGTCCCCGTGTTGAGCCTGGGGACGGGGACGTTTGGTGGGGCCAACGAGTTCTTCAAGGGCTTTGGCAATTCCGGGGTCGCGGAGGCCACGCGGCTGGTGGACATCTCGCTCGAGGCGGGACTCACCATGTTCGACTCGGCCGACGCCTACTCCAATGGCCTCGCGGAGGAGATTCTGGGGCAGGCCATCAAGGGCCGCCGCGACCGGGTCATCGTCTCGACGAAGGGCACGTTCCGCGTGGGCCCGGGCGCCAACGACGTGGGCTCCTCGCGCTTCCACCTCATCCGCACCGTCGAGGGCAGCCTCAAGCGGCTGGGTACCGACTACATCGACATCTACCAGTTGCACGGCTTCGATGCCTCCACGCCCGTGGAGGAGACGCTGAGCTGCCTGGATGACCTCGTGCGCGCGGGGAAGATCCGCTACATCGGCTGCTCGAACTTCTCGGGCTGGCACCTGATGAAGTCACTGGCCGTGTCCGAGAAGTACGGCTGGGCGCGCTACGTGGCGCACCAGGCGTACTACTCGCTCATCGGGCGCAGCTACGAGTGGGAGCTGATGCCGCTGGGGCTCGACCAGGGGGTGGGCGCCATCGTCTGGAGTCCGCTGGGGTGGGGCCGGCTGACGGGGAAGATCCGCCGGGGCCAGCCGTTGCCGGAGACCAGCCGCATGCGCTCGGAGGCGACGGTGCAGGGAGGCCCGCCGGTGGAGGACGAGTACCTCTACCGGGTCGTGGATGCGCTGGACGAGGTGGCGAAGGAAACGGGCAAGACGGTGCCACAGATTGCCATCAACTGGCTGTTGCAGCGGCCGACGGTGTCCAACGTCATCATCGGGGCGCGCAACGAGGAGCAGTTGCGGCAGAACCTGGCGGCGGTGGGCTGGAACCTGACGCCCGAGCAGGTGGCGCGTCTGGACGCCGCGAGCGCCACGACGCTGGCCTACCCCTACTTCCACCAGCGCGGCTTCACCGAGCGCAATCCGCCCCCGGTGCGCTGAGCGGGACGGGGCGGCGGCTTCGCTTCCCGTCGCCTCCACGTCAGAGGCACTCGAGCGGAGAGCGTGTCACGAGTCCGTTCGCCGAGAGGCGTGTGCCCCGCTGTCCAGCACCTCGGAGAGAGTGGTGGCCTGGAGGGCCCGGTCGAACCAGTGGTCGAGCGTGTCCACGTCCGTGCAGTCGAGGATGCGCTGCCGGGCTGCTTCCTCCACGTGAATCCGCCGGAAGGCGAGAAGCCGCAGGATGCCCTCGGCACGTCCTCGGCTCAGGCCCTGCGCCAGGCCCTGTTGACGTCCCTGCTCGATGAGTTCCTCGCCATAGCTCCGCATCAACTCCTCCGCGCGTTGCTCGTCCAGGACTGAATGTAGCACCTGACCTGTAACGTTGTGGACGGCCTTGTCCCCGGTCCACAGCAGGTAACGGATGACCACTCGCAGATGTTCGGCCCCCTCTGGTGCTGCCTGGACCTGGGCGAAGAGGCCCACCCACTCGGGTAGCTTGCGCGCCAGTTCTCCGGTACGCCCGTAGCGCAGCACCAACCACGCCAGCCGGGCCAGCGCAGGCCCGGGTCGTGCTTTCAACGCCTCTTCCCGTTCGGCTGTCAGGTCATCGAGCAGGTACTCGAAGCGCGGCACCCACGCTCGCCAGTGCGCCCGCTCCTCCTCGCTCTCCCCCGGCAGCTCGAACAGGTCCTCCACCCGCCGCGGCGCGCTCCAGGCCCCCTCGGGCCCGTGGTACATCACCAGCGGGAGGATGACGGGCAACCCCGAGCGCTCCGGGTGCTCCTGGCGCCAGCGCTCCACCTGACGCACCACGTAGCGCAGCATTCTCAGCGCCATCCACTTGTCCACGGTGGATTGATGTTCGAGCAGCACGTACAGCAGCAGCGGGCGGCCCGAGCGCAGGCGGGCGGTGAAGAGCAGGTCGCTCTCGGTCTCGCGCAGTTCCGGGTCCACCACGCTGCCGGGCTCCAGGCGCAGAGTCGACCAGTCCACGGCGGAGACGACGTGGGCGGGGAGGACGGCACGCAGCTCGGCCTCCGCTCGCTCGGGGCGGCCAAAGGTATAGCGGGCGAAGAGGTCATGAGGACCGGGCATGGCGCACGGCGCCTTCAGCATGGAGCGGGCCAGGAACTCCCTGGAGGGAGCCAACAGGCCGTGGACGTCCGTATTCGTCCCCCTTCATCTCTTCGGCGAGACGCCTTTCTCCCGGGAGCGGTCTCCCACTGGCTCGTCCGAGTCGTACGAATCATCTCTACAAATCGTCTGACACCTTCTCCGGTGACACCTTCTCCGGTCTGTCCTTCACCTCAAGACGCTGCATTGACAGGAGCTCACGGGCTGCCTGTAAACTCCAGCACTTCCCGGCAGGAGCCAACACCCGGAGGCGCTGCGTGTCGCGTGGGTGGGTGGTGCTGCTGTGCATGGTGCTGGTGGGGTGTAGCGGCACGGCTCCGAGCGTCCGAGAGGCCCCGGAGCAGCCTCGGCGCTGTGTCTATGTCCCGCACCGTGACGGTGCAGCCGGGGCGCACAAGGAGGCAGTGGAGGCGCCGAGAGCGGGGATGCGGGTGGTGTTGGTGGCGGCGCCGGTGGGTGCTGGTCCCGTTGAGCCGCTTGCCCCACGTTCGGCACCTTCCCCGGAGGGGCTGTCCGGCGAGGGCCTGGGAGATGGTGTCCCCCGCGGTGTGCTCCGGCTCGTGCCCGAGGGCGGCCTGGGGGTGGAGGTGGGGGCTGGCGGCGCGGTGGGTGAGGTGGTGGTGGTGGTGGGAGGCGCGGTGGTGGCGGCGATCGGTAGCGGCCTGCTGGTGTGCCTGACGGCCAGTGCAGCCGCAGCTGGAGAGAAAACTCCCATCGACATCGCGGACAGGTATTACGGCACGCACTTTGGCGATGTGAAGGGCTGGGTCCAAGGTCGATACTCGTCCCTGGCTTCTCCAGGCGCAGCGCCCAAGCCTGAGCCAGACAAGGGTGACAAGAAACGACTGGGGCGCATCTATGTCACCTACAGGAAGCGCAACAGGACAACCCATCGCTACTACTCGGGGCGGACCAGCATGGTTGTTGAGCTCACCCAGTCCCTCGAACTTCAAGCGATAGCGGCCGTTCTCCTTCGGGACAAAAACCATCACATGGACGAGAACACTGAACCTCGGGATGTTGTATTTGAGCCCGCGAGGGTTGATCGATTCGATGTCGGGATTGCTGTTGACTATGACCAGCGATACGACGACGTCGCGTACTGGCGGATTCGCGGACGAGAACAGCAGTTGATTGACTCTCTGGGAGGCGCTCGCTCCGACACCGGAGAACCTTATCGCACCGAAAACGTCGTATGCGGCGTGGCGAAGGACAATCCGCGAGGCCGACGGTTTCACACTGCCGCCACGGAGACGTGGGGCCTACTTCATCCGTACACGGGATACTAGCAGATGTCTCGCCTTTACAAGCCCGGATCGTTTTTGAGAATTCCCCTCGCTGACGGCTCTTTGGGCTATGGCCGGGTGCTGAAGCTGCCGCATGACGCCTATTACAATTACAGGACCGAGACTCCGGATTCCGACCTGGAGCGTATCGCCTCCCAGCCCATTCTCTTCAAGATTTCTGTCCGCCACATGAAGGAGAGAGGGTGGGAGCTCATCGGATGGAGGCGGCTGGAAGAGCAATTCTCCCAACCGATCGTTCAGTTCATGCAGGACATTGGAAACTTCCGCGACTGCACGATCTTTGACACCGCTGGTAATTCGAGGCGTGCAGAGCCCCAAGAATGCATCGGGCTTGAGTGCGCAGCCGTTTGGGAAGAGGAGAACGTCGAAGAGCGCCTGCTCGACACCTTCATGGGGCGGCCCAGCGCTTCGGTGGAGCACCTGAAGGTGCGCCTGAACTAGGCGAGTGTCGGCACGGTGGGGCCGCGCTTGCGCAACGTGCCCCGCAGGCGTGGAGTTCTCTCCTACCTGGACGCTCGCCACGACGGGGCGCGTTGACGTGTTCAGCCCAGACGCTCGCTGTGAGCCCCAACACGCCGAGAGGCGTGTGCCCCGCCGTCCAGCACCTCGGAGAGGGTCGTGGCCTGGAGGGCCCGGTCGAACCAGCGGTCGAGCGTGCATGAGGACCGGGTGTGGCGCGTGGCGCCTCGGCACGGAGCGGGCCAGGCGCACCCGGAGAGGGGAGCCAACAGGCCGTGGACGTCCGTGTCCGCCCCTCCTCGTCTCTTCGGCGAGACGCCCTTCTCCCGGGAGCGGTCTCCCACTGGCCCGCCCGAGTCGTACGAATCATCTCTACAAATCGCACCTGTTCACCGCGCTCGCGCGCGGAGTCCCCTCGGTGTTCCTCACCGAGGTGTTGCTGTGCGCGCTGGCCCTGGGCTGTGGAACTCGCCCGGGGCCTGGCGCGGTCCCCGCGCTGACGCCGACGACGGCGGGTCCGCGCATCACATTTCCACCGGCGCCCCTCTAGCTCTCAGCGAAAGGGAAACCACCATGAAGCCTCTCCGTCTGGAGTTGGCGACGCCGTACCAGGTGACGCCGCTCCTGCTCTCGAACGGGCAGGCGAGCCACCGAATTGCCATCTCCGCCAACGCGGGTGCGGCGAGGGTGTCGCTGGAGCCGAACATCTGTCAGCTCGATCCCTTCGGCGACACGGCCGGCTGCACGCGGATCGCCATTCGCAGGTTCGAGGCGACGCTCTCGTTGCTCGACTTCGCGTCGGCGCGGCCCATCGAGGGCGCATCCGTGCGCGGCGTGGCGGTGATGGCCTGCTGCTCCAGCACCGCCCGGCGGGGCGCTTCGCACTCATCCGGATCCTTCGCGGGGGAAGGGGTGTTGGCGAGGGAGGGATCGGCGCTTCGTCGAAACAACACCCTCCGCAGCGGGCCAGCTTGTCCGGTTCCTCCTCCTACGGCTACACTGGAGAAGTCCGCGTAGGCGACAACCTCGAACAGGGGGAAGACCATGCCGAGCCATAGCCAGCCAGACTCCAAGAACAGCTCGATCCTCAAAAAGACAATCAAAAAAGAACCCAAGGCTTCGTTCAAGGGGTTCGAGATCCGCTACAGCACGTTCCGAAGCAACAGGAAGCAGAACCTGTACAACCACAAGATGTACCCGGAGAAGACCAAGGGAACCAACAAGAACTACGTCGAGTACTCGACCTTCAAGGTTTTCGAGGACGATCCCGACTTCCAGATCGGCGCGACTGGCGCGGGTTTGACCATGAATACCTCGACCATCATCCAGCGGAAGGCTCACAGTTTCCGGACGGCGGATCTGGCGCTCAATCGGATCTTGACCTACCTGGCGGAGAACATGTTGTCGTATTTGAATGAGCAGAATTTCGTGGGGCTCGCCGAGGTGCAGATTGGCTGGATCTCCGTCCTCAACACCCTGCTCATCACCGAGAACAATGTGACCGAGTTCAACACCAAGATCTCGGGAATGGACGGCGATGACCTGTTGGGCATCATGAAGAAAAAAGGTACGTCGAAGCTGAAAACCCAAGGCATCGCAGACTACTTCGACCACCGGATGAAACGGCATGACGACAAGCTGAAGGAACTCTTGTCGGAGACCGGTGTCCGGTACAACGACTGGGTCAAGCTCGACAAGAACGTCCAGCCTCTCATCAACTTCCTGACCAACTCCTGTGAGGGTGTCTACATCCTCAAGCACAACAGAGTGAACACATACAATGACATCGCCAACAAAATCGTTCACTACGAGGCTGGTTTTGGCTTCAAAGGACCGACGAAACACGCCGAACTCTACCATCTCGAGGTGTTCGACCAAATCGCAAAAGCCGCGGGTTTGATGAGCACCGACGCCCCGAAATACTATGTCGCGGGGACCAAGCGGGCGTGCTCGACCTGTGCGGGCGTACTGGAAGAATACAAGAACAAGCCGCACCTCACCGGCAAGCTGTTCGCCGATCATGAGCACCCTGGGAATCTGTGGACCGCGCAAAACATCAATCAAAGTGATCAAGCGGCGGCGAACACGCTCCAGAACCTGGAGGACAAGAAGATTCACATCACGAAGTACACAAAGCGCACCAAGAGAACCACCAAGACCTATATGACCTCCGGCTTCAACTCGGACTCGGAATCGGAAAACGAGTTCGATTGAGTCCTGACGCATCGCATCCACCAGGGACGGTGTCCAGGGACGGTGTCAAAGGATTCGAAACGAGGGGCTTGAGCGAGAACGAGGCTCGGGCGTGGACGGGTAACCGACCGCGCTTCAAGTCTTTCCGAGGACTTGGCGCTGGCCCACCGGGCGCATCCGGCTCTGTGACTCGTGCGTAGGGGATGGGGATGGGCTGGCCGCTGAGGATGTTCCAGGAGGAGTGCTTCTATTTCGTGACGTCCAGGTGCTTCCAGGGACGGCTGTTGCTGCGCCCCAGCGCGGAGATGAACGAGGTGGTAGAAGGCATACGGCTGCACGCCTTCACCTTTGCCTCCAACCATTTCCACCTGCTGGTGTGGGCCCGGGGGGCCAGCGCTCGCCGGTTTCATGCAGTACCTGCGCGCCAACCTCTCCAGGAAGGTGGGGCGACTGGTGGACTGGAGTGGCGGCTTCTGGGAGAGGCGCTATTCAGCCGAGCCGGTACTGGACGACGAGGCGCTGGTAGGCCGGTTGCGCTACGTGCTGGCCCATGGGGTGAAGGAGGGCCTGGTGGAGAGGAGTACCGAGTGGCCGGGCCTCACGTGCCTGCCGCAGCTGCTGGGCCCGGCTCGGCGACTGTTCCAGTGGTTGAGCTGGACGAAGCGCTGGAGCAAGAGAGGGAGCGAGGACTTGGAGGCGAGGGAGGGGCGCTTCGCCGAGGAAATCGCCGAGCCAGTGGAACTGATATTCCTTGACCCCCTCTCTCGGGGGCACACACCGGCCCATCTTATGGCTTTGGCACCAACGTCGGAATCGACGCGAAGCTCCGCGGATCATGCGCGACGACGATGGTCATCTCCGGGTATCGCGCTGATATCGCGGCCATATGCGCGAGGTTCTCACGAACGAGCCGAGGCTCGACATCTGCGAGGCGCTGCGTGAGCGGGCGCTCCTCCTGCTCGGTGACGCCCTCCAATTGCCAGGCGAGGTCTCCGATAAAGGCGTAGCGCTTGTTGTCCGGAAGCGTCACGAAGACAATCACAGAGCCCGGCGAATGGCCGGGCGCCGGGACGCTCACCACCGTGCCATCTCCGTAGACATCATGGCTCTCCGCGAAGCCGAGATAGGGGTGCGCATCGAATCGATACTCTTCGAGATGCAGCGACTTGATGCTTCTTGCCGGGGCCGTGGTGAAGTCTTCACCTTGTACGAAGCTTCGTTCCGCGGGAGGTATCCAGACAGGCACTTCGGGAAAATCCGCGGCGCCGCTGATGTGGTCCCAGTGGGAGTGGGTCAAAAGGATCGCGCGCAGCCGGGTCAGGTCATACCCGCTCGATTGGAGTTGCTCGCGCGCGGTCTTGTTCAGCGAGTACCGTGTCAGGAGCCGAAAGAAGAGAGGCAGCGTCGCGAGGTGCTGTGCGATATCCCGACCGAACCCGGTGTCGATCAAGAGATCACCTTTGGGGTGCTTGATCAGGGTCGCGGTCATGGAGAACTCTCGCGGCTCGAAGAGAGAGCCACCGCGATACCCAAAGGACGCGCTGCGGTAGGTGGCGCCGGTCGGAAGCTGGGCAATCGACATCTCGGAAGGCGCGGAAGCCGGCGGGAGCGCGCCGATCTCGACATGAGGTCGGCCCGTGAGCGCTCAAGAACAAAATCCATACTGCGAGCAGGACCGGCGCGACGCACGTCAGGAGCCATTTCATCGGGGATTGCCTGGAGCCTCGGCGCATAGGCGGAGGCGATGCGCTGCTCTCGCGAGCGGTCGGAGAGGTCGTCCATTGGCCTCTTCCTGCTGATGCTCGGGAGCGCCATGTTCGTCATCTGGCGCATCCTCCTGCCATTCGCGGCCTCGACGGAGGAGCTCGCACGCAGCGAGGCGGCGCTACGATTGGCCCGCGACGAGCTCGAGCAGCGGGTGGCCGAGCGCACGCGGGAGCTCGCACAGACCAACGAGGCCCTGCGCCACGCGCATGATGGGCTGGAGGTCCGTGTCAAGGAGCGCACGCAGGAGCTGAAGGACGCCCAGCGCCGCGCCGTGGAGCTGGCGCGCCAGGCGGGCATGGCCGAGCTCGCCACCAACGTGCTGCACAACGTGGGCAACGTCCTCAACAGCATCAACACCTCGGCCAGCATCCTGGACGAGCGGCTGCGGACGCTCCGCGTGCAACCGCTCATCAAGCTCGCCGAGCTGCTCGAGTCGCACCGCGCGGACCTCGCGGTCTTCATGACGGAGGACGAGCGCGGGCGGCGCCTGCCCGAGTACCTCGGCAAGCTCGGGCAGCACTTGTCCTCCACGCGCGACGAACTGCTGGAGATGACGGCGGCTCTCCACCGCCATGTCGAGCACATCCGGATGATCGTCGAGCTCCAGCAGAACTACGCCATGTCCTCGAACATCTTGGAGGTGACCTCGCTGCAGGACTTGGTCGAGGACGCGCTCCGCATCAACGCGGCGGCGCTCGGGCGGCACGGCGTCGAGGTCGAGCGGCACTTCGCCCCACTGCCGCACGTGATGGTCGACAAGCACAAGCTGCTGCAGATCGTCCTGAACCTCATCAGCAACGCCAAGTACGCGGTGAATGACAATCCAGAAGCACGGGGAACAGTCTCTCCGCGCTCCCTTGCACTAGCGCTCGCACTACTTGGGGCTCGGTGCGATTGACTTTGTCATAGAGCGCCGCCAGCGAGACGGTCAAGTCTGGGTCCGACTGTGCCGCGGCGTGCAGCGACGGTCGCAATCCCAGCGCCACCAGCCCCATCAAATCCACTACCGAGGAGAACAGCAGCTCACGCGTGTATTGCTTGTCCCGCTGTGCTTCAAATACCTCGTCAATCCACTGCGAACTCAGGGCATGCTCGAGCGTGCGGCGCACCATCACCGTCACGGGGCTGCGCTGCGTGAAACGCTCCACGATTGCATTCAAGGCCACGTTCATTCCTCCGCGTGTGGGCGCGAGGAATTCGTCTTGGCCGTCCATCGTCCCGGACCCACCTCCGCCCAGGTGGGCATTCACCTTCCCACCTGACCGCTATGGTAGCACCCTCTACATGACCTTGAAAGTGGTGGGGCTTAGTCTCTACGCCGCTCCCAGGGCGGACTATCTGCCAGGGGAGCGGGTAAAGGTGACGGTGCGCTTCGCGGATGGCGCGGCACCGGCGAGTGCGAGCTTCTGGCTTGTAGGCCATGCGGCAAGGGGGACGCGGCGCGTTGAGGTGTTCCGCAAGCCGCGCCCGCCCGACGTGCTCAAGAAGGAGCGTGACGAAGCACAGGCCGACGCGCGCCAGTGCCAGGAGGACAAGGCGCGGCTGCTGGCCGAGCGAGAGGGGCCGGTCGGGCTCATGGGGACCGCGTGGATGGAGCGGGCTGGGAGCCTCGCGTCGATGCCCCTTCGCTGGCAGTTGAAGCACCATCCAGC
Source organism: Cystobacter fuscus (assembly GCF_002305875.1). Taxonomy (NCBI): domain Bacteria; kingdom Pseudomonadati; phylum Myxococcota; class Myxococcia; order Myxococcales; family Archangiaceae; genus Cystobacter; species Cystobacter fuscus. The sequence continues at coordinate 2,401,980 of NZ_CP022098.1, forward strand.
AAACGCGCTCGGGTGGGATGAAGTCCGGAGCTACAGCTACACCCGCACGGGTGAGGCCCAACCGGAAAGCGTGGCAGTGCGGCTGAGCCTGTCCAACCCCGGCGCGAAGCCCTGGACGCTGGCGGGGGCGGCGCTGGTGGACTCGGCGGGGGACGAGGTGGAACTTGCTTGGTGGCAAGAGGCACCCATTCCCGCGAAGGGGGCCGGTGCCGTCGTGGTGGGCATCGAGGGGGAACGCGTGCAGCTCGGCTGCCCCTGCACCCTCAAGCTGTGGGAGGCAGGCGGGCCGCGCACCGTCACCATTGGGAACGTCACCTTCCCGGTGAGCCATCAGGCGGGGCCCTGAGCACGGCCACCGCGAGCCGTGCCGAGCCTCAAGGGGTGGATCGCCCGCCGATCTCCGGGAAGCGCTCGTAGGCCCGTTTGAGCGCGTCCAGGTAAGAGGGGTCGTCCAGGTCGAGCTGCGCGCCCGTGAGCCCGAGGCGCGCGACCTCCGTTCTACAACGGCATGCGGTCCTTCGCTCCTCCGAGCAGCTCGAACGCGGCGTCCCATTTCTGAGGGTCGGAGTCATCGCGTGGCGGCAGGCGGTCACGAGTGGGCTGTCGGTTGTCGTCTGGGGCCTCTGGGTCCGCGCCCGCGTCGAGAAGTAGTCTCATCATCGGAATGTCCAGCCGCGATATCGCAATCCCGAGTGCGGTGCATCCAGTCAATCCGCCCCAGTCATTGATAGTCTGTGTGGCACCCGCGCCCAGTAGGAGAGAAGCCATTTCCACATCGCCCAGCTCCGCGCACGCCCGCAGCGGCGTATCGCCTTCACTGCTGCGCACATTGGGTTCGGCCCCCGCTTTCACGAGCACGTCGACTGCCGCTAGCTGGTTTTCGCAGACCGCCTCCAACAAAGGGGTCCTGTCCCGCTCGGCATCCCATGCGTTGACATCCGCGCCGTGCTCAAGAAGCGCCAGGAGCACACTGAGTTCGCCTCCATCGGCGAGTGCGTGGATGGCCACTTGCAACGGAAGCAGTCCCGGCCATTCCTGCTGTGGCTCGTTCGGATCGGCCCCTCCCGCCAGCAGCGCCTTGACCCGGGCCGTATCATGCTGCTCGATCGCTGCGAAGAGTTCTTTCGACATGATTCACTTTTCCGTCATCGGATGACCAGGGGCACAATTCTTTGCTTCGAGTTTCTTGATATTCGCAATGCCCTGTTCGAGTTCGGTCATTGTTGTATCGTGGCCCGGGTCGGGCTTGCCTCCAAAGCATTCTTTCTCAATCTCCCACCGTTTCTCCAGAACTCTTTTCATCGATTCAAGACGCAGCCGGATCCTGGAACACGGCACCTTGTCCAGCTTCTCTACGTTCTTCGATCTAGGCGCCTTCGGATCGTAGGGAGGAACTAACTTCACAAGCAGCTTTTTTTCCGCCTCAAGCTCGTCGAGCCGGCTGTTCTTGCAGGTCTGATCCGGGTGGCGGGGAACCCGGTCGTACTCCTCCATGCTGGTGTAGTTCCTACCCGTCGCCGGATTGGTCTTTTTCCACCAAGGGGTGGGAGCCGTGACCGCCGCAACCGGGTCCGAATCAACGTCCGGCACGACCTCCTCTGCTTCCTGACGCTCAAATTCCTCCATGAGCCGCCGCGACTCCTCCGCCACCTCCCGCAGACGGGCCTCATACTCCCCTTGAGCGTCGACCCACTCCGGGCGACGGTCGATGTCCGGCCCGGCGGTGCTGGAGGGGTAGAGCAGGACGAGGCCCACGAGCAACGGGCCCACGCGGGGGAGGAATTCAGCCATCGTCCTGGCGCGTCCCGCCTGCGCGACGCCCTCTGCTCCCCTCACCACCTCGGCGGCCTGCCCGCTCGCTTTCGCGGCGCGCGAGAAGCGTTCGAAGGCCCGTTCCGCCGCGGTGAGCTTGCGGTTCAACTGTTCCCACTGACGCGGCTCGATGTCTTGGCGTGCCCGAGATAGCAGTGCCCTGGCCTTGTCCAGGTCCGCCTTTCCAATCCACGACCGTTCCGGTGTCGGCTCCATCGGCGAGGAAACGAGCCGGATGCGCGGGCCCGGGGTGGGAGTCGACGCGAAGGCATGGGGCCGTGGCATCGACTGCGGGGCGGGCGCGCTAGCGCAGGCTGAGGCCAAGAGCAGAAGTACAAGGCAGGCTCGGAAACGCATGGGAAGGTCCTCCCTTCGAGCTAGAGCGCCGATCAGGCTGAAAAGCCCGATGGAGTCCAGCCGAGTGGATGGTCCAGTTGTATGGACGGATCGACAAGAGAGTGGGTGGCGTGCTCTGCGTTCCGCGAAGGTCGATGGAGGAACGCCATGGAGCGCTGGACCCCCGAAGTGAAGTGCAATGAGCGGGAGACGCGACTGCTGCGGCTGGTGGGCAAGAGCCGCAAGCTGTTCGTGTTTTTGCGAGAGCATCGCCACGAGATTTTCGACGAGAAATTCCAGGAGGAACTCGAGGCGATGTATCGCAGCAGTGGACAGGGAGATGAGCCTCAACCGCCCGCCCTGCTGTGTATGGCCGTGCTGCTGCAAGGCTACCTCCAGGTGTCGGATGCGGAGGCGGTACGCCTCTCGGCAACAGACAGCTGCTGGCGGATGGTGCTCGCCACACTGGCACAGCCAGGCGACGCCCCTGCCTTCTCACAGGGTGGGCTCCAGCAATTTCGCGAGCGGCTCATCCGCCACGACATGGACCGACGTGTCCTGGAACGCACGGTGGAATTAGCCAGACAAACACAAGCCTTTGACTGGAAGAAACTGCCCAAGAGCGTGCGGGTGGCGGTGGATAGTCGCCCTTTAGAAGGGGCCGGGCGAGTTGAGGACACTGTCAACCTCCTCGGCCATGCCGGACGGAAAATAGCGGAGTGCATCGCCGCTGAGCTGAACATGAGCTTCGAGGAAGTCTGCCAGGAAGCGGGCGCGCCGCTGTTGGCGGCCAGCAGCACCAAGGCGGCGTTGGACATCGACTGGACTGATGCGGAGCAGAAGAATGAGGCGCTCAACCGTCTGTGCGAGCAACTCGACGGCTTGAGCGCGTGGGTGCAGAGGAGGCGGCCCGAGACGGAACTGACACCGCTGAGCCACTACATCGAAGCGCTTGTCCAAGTGAAGCAGCAGGACTTGGAATCAACGGACGAGGGAGAGGTGCGAATCCGGCAGGGTGTGGCCGAGGACAGACGGGTGTCGATTGAAGACGCCGAGATGCGGCATGGCCGCAAGAGCAAGAGCAAGCGATTCAATGGATATAAGCAGCACATCAGCACCCATCTGGATGCGGAACTGGTACTGGCTTGCGCCGTGACGCCCGCGAACCGGCCCGAGGAGGAGGCGGCCCCCCAACTGCAGAAAGACATGGCCCGAATGGGAGTGGAGCCCGACGTGCTGCAAATAGACCGGACCTACCTGCACAGCAGTCTCGTGGAGCAGGTGGTGGAACGAGGAGGAGAGGTGGTGTGCAAGCCCTGGAAGGGCAACAACGTCAGGCCCGGGCTCTTCGGCAAGAAGGACTTCCACATCAACATCCGCGAGGGGACCATTACCTGCCCGGCTGGGCAGGTAGAGCCCTTCGAGCCTGGGCAGGTCGTGGAGTTCGACCCCGAAGCCTGCGGTCCCTGCCCACTGCGCGCACAATGCACCCAGGCGGCATCTGGCCGAGGGCGAACTGTTTCCATGGGCGACAACGAGGCTTTGCAGAAAAAGTTGCGCGAGCTTCAGGAAAGCCGTGCCGGTCGCGCGAAGCTGCGCGAGCGCGTGGGCGTGGAACATCGCCTCGCCCACCTGAGCAACCGACAGGGTCCCCGCGCGCGCTACATCGGCGCGCGGAAGAACACTTTCGACCTGCGTCGGCTCGCGGCGGTGCAGAACCTGGAGACCCTCTCGCGCCGCTCAAGCGGACCCACTTTACAAGTCGTATCCTCCACCTAACCTGTTCGGTGCTCTAGTGCCTGTAGGGCCGGGACACCGGCCCGGCCAACGGCGCCGCCTTGAGTCAAACCCACTCCTAACGAGGAGGCGCGAAGCCGTGAAACCTCGCCGGCCTCTCGGGATCCTCGTTTCCCTTGTGAAGAGGGGTGCCGCCTTGCCGCGGGCCCCTTGGGGACGGGTCGCTCGTATGGGAGTTGTGCCCGCTGGCAGCGGCCGGCCCGCTCCGCCACCAACATGCCGCCAGGAGGCTACGAAACATCGCCGCCTTGACTCGCATGGAGGCCTCGAGACCGTCCATACTGGGACTGGTACGGACGCTCGACATACTCTAATTAATCCAGGTATTCTGGATAAGTCGGGATGGCCCTGGGACGGCGATGGAGCACCCTGGAGAGAACACGATTGTTGCCTTCGTCGAGGGGCGATTGTCGGCCGCCGAGGCAACCGCGTTCGACGCGCACGTCGACATCTGCGAGTCGTGCCGGTCCCTGGTGGTCGCGGCCGTCAGGGCATCGCTCACCACGGGAGGAGCGGAAGACGAGGCCGTCGTGGCGCCCGCCTCCGGCCTCGAGCCGCTCGAGCGCGGCGTGCGGTTCGGCCGCTACACCCTGCTCGACGTGCTCGGCCGGGGAGGGATGGGAGTCGTGTATGCCGCGCATGACTCCGTGCTCGAGCGCAAGGTGGCGCTCAAGGTCCTGCGAGGCGAGCTGGCCGCGCGCATCGGGGTGGACCTCGCCTCGGCCCGGCTCATGCGCGAGGCGCGCATCGCCGCGCGGCTCTCCCATCCGAACGTGGTGACGATCTACGACGTCAACAGCCACGACGGGCAGATCTTCATCGCCATGGAGTATGTCGACGGGCGGCCGCTCTCCACCTGGCTGGACGAAGGCCCCCATCCCGCCGACGCGATCCTCGAGCGCTTCGTGCAGGCGGGGCGGGGGCTCGCGGCGGCCCACGCGGTGGGCCTCGTGCACCGGGACTTCAAGCCCGCCAACGTGCTGGTCGGCCTGGATGGCCGCGTCCGCGTCACCGACTTCGGCCTCGCCGGGTGGACGAGCGAGGACGCTTCTGGAGAGGGCCCGGCTGGCGGGTGCTCGTCGTCCTCGCGGGTGTCCCGGCCGGCAGGGCTGATGGGTACACCGCTCTACATGGCACCGGAGCAGCACCGCGGAGAGCGGGCCGATCCGCTCGCGGACCAGTTCAGCTTCGGGGTCGCGCTGCACGAGGCGCTCTACCGGCGCGGGGCCTTCGAGGGCAATCGCCTCGAGGAACTCGCGGCGAGCAAGGCGCGGGGCCCCGCGGAGCCGCCCGTCGGCGGAGGGGTTCCGGAGCGCGTCCGGCGCGCCCTGCTCCGCGCGTTGCGTCCACGGCGGGAAGAGCGCTTCGCCTCGATGGAGGCGTTGCTCGCGGAGCTCTCGCCGACTCAGGCCGTGCCCTGGCGCCGGGTACGCCTCGGTGTGGGCGTCCTCGCGCTGCTCTCCCTGGGCGCGCTCGGGGCCCTCACGCTCGGAACGTCGCCGAGCCAGGTGTGTGCCGGTGGGGAGCGCAGGCTCGCCGGCGTCTGGGATGACGAGCGCGAGCGCGCGATGCTCGACGCGTTCCTCGCCACCGGCGCCCCCTTCGCACGGGACGCCGCGCGGATGAGCGCGGCCCTCCTCGACGGCTACACACGTGCCTGGGTCGAGGCCCGCCGGGACGCCTGCGAGGCGACCCAGGTACGCAGGGAGCAGCTCGAGGCGCATCAGGCTCTCCGGATGATGTGCCTCGACGAGCGGCTCGAGGAGGTGAGGGCTCTCGGGACGTTCTTCACCCGGGCGGACCCGGGGGTCGTGGAGCACGCGGTGGAAGCGGCGCGCTCCCTCCCTCCGCTCTCCCTGTGCTCGGACCTCCGGGCGCTGAGCGCGAAGGTGCCGCCGCCGACGGATCCAGCGGTACGCGCGAAGGTGGAGGCGCTCGGCGTGAAGGCGGCCGAGGTCCATGCGCTCGTCCAGGCGGGCAAGCCCAAGGAGGCGCTCGAGGTGGTGCGCGGGGTACGTGAGGAGGCCAGGGCCACGGGTTACCAGCCACTCGAGGCTCGGCTCGGTGTGCTCCAGGGGGATGCCGAGGCATTTCTGGGAGAGGAGAAGGCCGCCGAGAAGACCCTGCGTGAGGCCGTGCTCGCGGCGGAGGCGGGCCGCGATGACGTCACCGCGGCGCGGGCCTGGACGAAGCTCGTCCACATCGTCGGCCGGAGGCTGTCGCGTTTCGACGAGGCGCTGGCGCTCGGCAAGCACGCGCACGCCGCCATCGTCCGCCTCGGTAACGCCGAGCTGGAAATGGCCCGGCTGCTCTCGACACGCGGCGGCGTGCTGTGGGCGAAGGGTGACTATCAGGAGGCCTTGAAGGACGCGCGGGAGGCGCTGGCGATCCACCGCCGGCTGCTGCCCGAGGACCACCCGGACCTTGCCCAGTCCCTCAGCGAGGTCGCCATCACGTCCTTGAGTCTCTCCCTCTACGAGGAGGCCCGCGCGCACCACGAGCGAGCGCTCGCGATCCTCGAGACGGTCTTCGGGCCCCGGCATCCGAAAGTCGCCATCTCGCTGTTCAACCTGGGGGTGGTGCTCCAGCTCGAGGAAAAGTACGAGGAGGCGGCGGTGCGCTATCGGCGTGCCCTCGAGATCATGGAGCAGGCCGGGCTCGGTGGGCACCCCGTGGTCGCCAGGATCCTGATGGCGCTCGGCACGGAGGAGATCCGCCGTGGTGACGATGCCCGCGCGTTCCGGGTGTACGACCGCGCGCGAGCCCTCGCCGAGAAGCTTCATGGCCCCGAGCATCCGGACGTCGCGAAGGCACTGGTGCCAATCGGCCAGGTGCTCTCCAGGATGGGCAGGCGCGACGAGGCGCTCGCCGCGCTCCAGCGTGCGCGGGCCATCACCGAGAAGGCGCTCGGCCCGGAGCATCCGGATCACGGCATCGTCCTCGCCGAGCTCGGCAATCTCCTGGCCCTCCAGAAGCGGTATGCCGCCGCGAAGGAGCTGGTGGAGCGGGCCATCGCCATCCACACCCGAGCGCTTGGCCCCGAGCATGTCGCGGTCTCCGACGATCTCAACATCCTCGGGTGGATCCTCTTCATGGATGGCCGCCATGCCGATGCGCTCGTGGCGTACCAGAAGGCGCTCGCGGTGTACGAGCAGAGCTTCAAGCCGGACAGCGCCTACAAGGCCGGCATCCTGTTGAACATCGCCGAGGCCTTGATCGGGCTGCGCCGGTATGCCGAGGCGCTCACGGTCGCCGAGCGCGCCCTCGCCGCCCAGGAAAAGGAGTGGGGGCCCGAGCACTCCAGCCTCGCTTCGTCCCTCGACGTCATCGGCGTGGCGGCCTTCCACCTCGGGCGCTTCGAGCGGGCCCTCCCTTCACTGGAGCGCGCCGTGAAGCTGCGGGAAACTGGTGGCAACAAAGAAGCGCTCGTCAGGGCCCGGAGCTATCTCGCCCGCGCGCGTGCCGGAGGCGGCCGGAGCATGGGCCACGCTTCACCGTCCCCGTGAGGCGGTGTGTATCATGCCCGCGTGGACTCCCTGCCCCCTCTTTCCCGTGCCTTTCGCGGACGCCTCGCACCCGCGGCGGCGGCGAAGCTTGGTGATATCGGCGCACTCGAGCGTCGCCTGCGCTCACTGATCGATGAAGCCCGTCTCCGACTCCCGGGCATCGGAGGGGATGAGGTGGCGTTCGTCAGCTATATGGCGGAGCGGCTCACCGAGGGAGGGGACCTCGAGGAGGTGCTCTCCTGTGTCCAGGTGCACGATCTGCTGCTCGCCTTCGCGTGCCTCTCGGGCGACGACGCCGCACAGCGGGAGCTGAGCCATCGATTGGACGTCGAGGTGCGCGCCGCGCTGCGGGGGATGGGCGCCGAGCTCGATCTCGTCGATGAGGTGAAGTCGGTGCTCGGCCACAGACTGCTCGTGGGCGAGGGGGAGGCGCCGAAGCTCGCGGCCTATACCGGGCTCGGGCCGCTCTCCGCCTGGCTCCGGGTGGCCGCGCTGAGGACAGGACTCAGCCTGCGCCGGGGCACCCGGCGCGAGGTGCTGACGGAGGATCGGGTCCTGTTGCAGGCCATGGACCCGGCGCTGGATCCGGAGTCGCGGCTGCTGCGCGAGCGCCACGCGGAACTGCTCCGCTCGGCGCTGCGCGAGGCCATGGCGGCGCTGTCGAGCCGCGAGCGCAACCTCCTGCGCATGTACTACGCGGAGGGAATCAAGCTCGAGAAGCTGGGCGTCATGCACCGGGTGAACGCCTCGACGATCTCCCGCTGGATCGCGCGAGCCCGCGAGGAGGTGCTCGAGCGCACCCGCGGTGCGCTCAGCGCCCACCTGAAGATGACCTCCTCGCAGGTCGAGAGCATGCTCGGCCTGGCCCTGTCGCTCGACATGAGCCTGGAGAGCCTGCTGCGAAGCCGGGCCGGTGAAACCTCGCCCAATCTCAAGAAATGAAAAAAATGCAAACCCCTCACCCCTCGTGCGTCAGGAATAACACGACGGTGTCCTGCTGTCGGCGAGCAATGAGGAGCGTTTGGCATGAATCGTGGCTTGATGTGCGACGTAGGTGGGTGGAGGGTGGCGCTGGTGTGTCTCTCCTTGGTGGGCTGTGGCGTGGACACGGTCGACGGCGGTCCCCCTTTGACGCCGGGCGCTTCTGGACTCGCCGCGGGGGGGTGGGAGACGGTCGCGAACCAGTATCAGACCTTCACGTTGGACAAGCCGTCGACCGTGAGATTCGGGCTAGGTGATACCTGGGTCACTCGAGAGTTGGCCGCGGGCAGCGTGTACTGCTTTTTCAATCCGGACCCCGCGCCCGGCCAATTCAAGACGTGCCAGCGCAGCACGCAGCCGGCTCCGGTGAGCGAGCCGGCGCTCAGCCCCGCGTGTGCCTCGTTCTATGCACCCGACTTCGCTCTCACCAGCACCCGTCAGGCCACGCCGATCCCCACGGTGGCGAAGCCCTCCAAGGGGGCGGCGTTTTCGGAGCCCACCTACAAGACGTGTGTCGTGCGCGCCACCGACCACGCCGCTGATGGCGTGTCGGGCTTTGCCCGAAACGACTACTCGCGCCGCCAGGCCTTCAACGCGAACAGCACCAGGCAGTTGGTGTACGCCCTCGATGGGTATTGGCATGTGTATGACGCCAACACCCATGCGCGCCTGAAGCAGCTGTCGGGCCCGGCCGCGGACGCGGAGCCGCAATGGCACCCGACGAACCCGGACCTGCTGTACTACCTGCCCACCAATGGCGTCGGCATGCGGCTCCACGAGTTGAATGTCTCGACCGGGGTCTCCCGCGTCGTGGGCGACTTTGGCGCACGGCTGAAAGCCAGGTGGCCGACCTCGGCGGCGGCATGGACGAAATCGGAGGGCTCTCCCTCGGCGGACGGACGCTACTGGTGCTTCATGGTCGACGCGAGCGACTGGAGCAGCGTCGGCGTGTTCACCTGGGACCGCGACACCAACACCATCCTGGGCATGTATGACACCCAGGGCGAGCGTCCCGACCATGTGAGCATGTCCCCCAGCGGCAACTACTGCGTGGTGTCCGGCGACGGTGCGCGGGGCACGGTGGCGTTCTCTCGGGACTTCAGCACGAAGACCCAGCTGCTCTCGAAGTCCGAGCACTCGGATCTGGCGTTGGACGCCAACGGCGAAGACGTCTACGTGGCCGTCGACTACCAGTCCAACGCGGGCGACGTGTTCATGGTGAACCTGCGCACGGGCGTGCGCACGGCGCTGTTTTCGACCTACCTGAGCGGCACCGCGACGGCGCTGCATGTCTCGGGCAAGGCGTTCGCCAGACCCGGCTGGGTGGTGGTCAGCACCTATGCCGACTACGGCGGCTCGCTGCAGTGGCTGCACCGCAAGGTGATGGCCGTGCAGCTGAATGCCAACCCCACCATCTACACGCTGGCGCACCACCGCACCGTGTCGAACGGTTACTGGAGCGAGCCGCACGCCAGCGTCAACCGCGACTTCACGCGGGTGGTCTTCGGCTCCAACTGGGGCAGTGGCAGCGCCACGGACGTCGATACGTACGTGGTCGAGATTCCGGCGGGCGCGTTGAAGTGATGCCGCGGCACGTCGCCAACACGTGAGGGCCTCTCGGGGTCCTCGTTTGTCGCGGAAGAGGGGCGCCGCCTTGCCGCGGGCCCCTTGGACGGGAAGCGTCGTTTCGCTATCTCCGGCCGTGCGCATGACTCTCGAAGGAGTCCCTGGCGAAGGACTCCGCCTGTCCTTGATGCTCTGGTGCGATCAGGGCGAGATCCCAATCCCCAGTGCGCTCATCGCCTTGTTCACCGTCTGCACCTGGGTGGAGTAGCTGCTCGGGTGCTGCTTGGCGAACGTGTCGAGGTCTCCGCGCAGCTTCTGCGTCTGGGTGGGCTCCGCCAGGTGACAGCTTTTTTTGTCGGTGGGTCTGGTGGTGGCGGACCTGGACGCGGTGGCGGCCGGGTTGCTCCGGGACGCCGAGGAAGACTTCGAGGATGCGCTGGACGAGGTGCTCATGGTGTCTCCTGGAAGGGGGGGCTGGTGTCAGGGGTCTTCGCTGAAGAGGCTGCTCAGCGTTTGGAGCGCGGCGTTCTGGGGCTCGCGGCCACAGGACTGGTTGGGGCTCACGGGCGGGCGGGGGGCCTGTCCCGCGTGCGCGGGATTGACCGGCTGGCTGCCCGGCGAGGCGGCCCGAGGGCGAGACGTTCGCGGGAATGAATTGCTTTCATGCGTTTCAGGGCGAGCCTGGACGTCTCTCTACACGTCCTCATGGGTGATCGATGGCCTGGCCGGCGCGTCATGCGGCGCCTGGTCAGGTACGCGGGTCACACGCGGGGGGGACGGCGGGGCGCCTCCACGGCACGGGGAGATCCTTTGCATTCCGACGAGGCACGGCCATAAACTCACGGTCCCCCTCTCTCTGGTCGTCATCCGTGTCGCGCCACGCGTCTTATGCTGGGATGAGCCCCCACCCGTCCGAGAACAGGCGAATCCTCGTCGTCGACGACAATGAGGATATCCATGATGACTTCCGCCGGATCCTCGCGCCCCGCGGGGACACCTCCGACCTGGACGAGCTGGAGGCCGCGCTCCTCGGTGGGACGAGCACGGCGACACCCAGGCCGCCGACCTTCGAGCTGACGAGCGCCCACCAGGGCTCCGAGGCACTCGCGAAGGTCCAGAAGGCGCTGGCGGACGGCTCTCCCTACGCGCTCGCGTTCATCGACGTCCGGATGCCCCCGGGCTGGGATGGGGTCGAGACGCTCGCTCGCATCTGGCAGGAAGACCCGCGCCTCCAGGCCGTCATCTGCTCGGCCTACTCGGACTACTCCTGGGAGGCCATGAGCGCCCGCTTCGGCCGGACGGACCGCCTCCTCGTCCTCAAGAAACCGTTCGATCCCCTCGAGGTCCGCCAGATGGCATGCGCCCTGGTGGACAAGTGGAATCACCTCGCGCGGCCCTCGGCGCCGACGTCCCTGGCCCTCCTCCCTCTCTCCGAGGACGTCGTCCTCCTGCCGCTCCTCGGCCAGGTGGATCCAGAGCGGCTGCGACAGGTGCGGGAGGCGCTCGTGATGGGGCTGTCGAGCCGGCGTGCGCGGTTCGCCATTCTCGATGTGACGGGTGTGCCGGGTCTGGGCTCCGAACTCGCCGAGGGACTCATCGGCGCCGCGCGGGCCGTGAGTCTGGCGGGCGCCGAGCTCGTCTTGACCGGAGTGGGGCCCGAGTTCGTGCGGGCCCTGGCGCTTCTCGGAGGCGACCTGGGTGGCGTGAAGACACATTCCACGTTGCAAAGCGGCGTCGCCTTCGCCCTGGAGAAGCCCCGGTGAGTGTCCCTACGCGCAGCTCCCTTCTGCTCCTCGGCCTCGCAGGTGTCCTCGCGATCGCTGGCGGTGCCCTCCTCGGGTGGCGAACCTACGTGCCGGAGACCGCCGCCATGGCCGCCGAGCTGCCTTCCCCCTCGAGGGAACGCGCCGGGACCGCTGGCATGACCATCCGGCTCGCCATGTCCGCCGCCTTCGTCTCCGAGTCGGGGATCGGCGTCTACTCGCGGCTCGCCGAGTACCTGACGCACAAGACCGGCATCCAGACCGAGTTCATCAGTGGACTGGCCTACGGAACCATCAACAGCATGCTCGATGAGGGAACCGTGCACTGCGGTTTCATCTGCGGCCTGCCCTACGTGATGCTCCGCGACAACCCGCGGCCCGCGGTCCGGCTCATCGCCGCGCCCATCATGAAGGCCGCCCGGTATGGAGGGAAGCCCAAGTATTACTCGGACCTCATCGTCCGAAAGGACAGCCCCTACCAGTCCATCCACGACCTCGCGGGCAAGACCTATGTCTACAACGATGAAATCTCCAACTCGGGCTACAACCTGCCTCGCTACCGATTGATCCAACTTGGCCTGACGAACGGGTTCTTCGGCAAGGTGCTCCGGTCCGGCTCCCACGAGGAGTCGATCCGCATGGTCGCCGCCGGTGAGGCGGATGCGAGCTTCGTCGACAGCCTCGTGCTGGATTTCGACCGGGAGAAGGGCTTCGGGCACGCCGCGGAGGTCCGGGTCCTCGAGAGTGTGGGCCCGGCCGGCATCTGCCCGATCGTCGCCTCGAACCGGATGCCGGAGTCTATCCGGGAGTCGCTCCAGCGCACGCTGGTGACGATGCACGAGGAGCCGGAAGGGCGGAAGATCCTCGAGGAGGCACTGCTCGAGCGCTTCACCCTCGTGGACGATAGCAACTACGACGACATCCGCTCGATGCGGGAAGCCGCGGACAAGGCGGGCTTCACCCACATCCGATGATCGCCGGAGAGACACGGATGGCGAACCAGACCCGGAGGTTGCTCTGGCCCATCGCGGGGATGGTGACGCTGGGCATCGTCCTGCAGGTGTTCTCCCTGCTGGCCGTGGTGGAGATTGACGCGATCACGGACCGGAGCCGGCAGTACGTCGCGGTCGTGGCCGACCAGCGCACCACCGCCGAGCAGTTCGAGAGCGCCACCTCCCTCGCCCTCGTCGGACTGGCGACGGCCGACTGGGAACTGCTGGTGCGGCAGCGCACCACCTCCCAGGCGCTGGCGGGGCGTTTCGTGGCCGCGAACACCGCGATGCTCCAGGGAGGACAGGCGCGCACCGGTGACGTGATGGTGACGCTGCGGGGCGTTGAGGCGCCGGAGGTCCGTGAGGCACTCACCTCCGTGCGGGCGCTGTGGGAGGAGACGCACGCGGCTCATGTGCGTCTGCTCCGCTCCGACAACCACTCCCTCAAGAACAACCCCGAGGTGGAGCGTTTCCGCGCCGCGTCGTCGCAGCTGACCTTGGCACTGGGTGACGTCTCCGTGCTCCTGCAGCGTCGCGTGCAGGTGGAGAGCAGCCGGCTCACCGCCGTTCATCGCTTCACCCCGATTGGCCTCTTCCTGCTGATGCTCGGGAGCGCCATGTTCGTCATCTGGCGCATCCTCCTGCCATTCGCGGCCTCGACGGAGGAGCTCGCACGCAGCGAGGCGGCGCTACGATTGGCCCGCGACGAGCTCGAGCAGCGGGTGGCCGAGCGCACGCGGGAGCTCGCACAGACCAACGAGGCCCTGCGCCACGCGCATGATGGGCTGGAGGTCCGTGTCAAGGAGCGCACGCAGGAGCTGAAGGACGCCCAGCGCCGCGCCGTGGAGCTGGCGCGCCAGGCGGGCATGGCCGAGCTCGCCACCAACGTGCTGCACAACGTGGGCAACGTCCTCAACAGCATCAACACCTCGGCCAGCATCCTGGACGAGCGGCTGCGGACGCTCCGCGTGCAACCGCTCATCAAGCTCGCCGAGCTGCTCGAGTCGCACCGCGCGGACCTCGCGGTCTTCATGACGGAGGACGAGCGCGGGCGGCGCCTGCCCGAGTACCTCGGCAAGCTCGGGCAGCACTTGTCCTCCACGCGCGACGAACTGCTGGAGATGACGGCGGCTCTCCACCGCCATGTCGAGCACATCCGGATGATCGTCGAGCTCCAGCAGAACTACGCCATGTCCTCGAACATCTTGGAGGTGACCTCGCTGCAGGACTTGGTCGAGGACGCGCTCCGCATCAACGCGGCGGCGCTCGGGCGGCACGGCGTCGAGGTCGAGCGGCACTTCGCCCCACTGCCGCACGTGATGGTCGACAAGCACAAGCTGCTGCAGATCGTCCTGAACCTCATCAGCAACGCCAAGTACGCGGTGAATGACAATCCAGAAGGCGAGCGGCGTCTGACGCTGAGGGTCGAGCGTCCCACGGAGGACCGCGTCCAGGTGCAGGTGCGGGACAACGGCATGGGCATCGCGCCGGAGCTGCTCACGAAGATCTTCCAGCATGGGTTCACCACGCGCAAGGACGGACACGGCTTCGGGCTCCACTCATGTGCGATCGCCGCTCGTGCGCTGGGAGGCTCGCTGGTGGCCCACAGCGATGGCCCCAGGAAGGGCGCGACCTTCACGCTGGAGCTTCCCTACCGGCCCGAGGAGCAGGGCAGCGCATAACGCCGATCCTCGACCCGACCACCTTCCCCCGCCGTCGCGCGATTCGCGACGTGGCGTCAACATGGACAAGGGGCAGGTGAAGGGCGAGCGGCTCAGTCTCCTCATCGCGGGGGATGATGCGGCCGCCAAGGAGCGTGTCCTCGGCTTCGGGCGGGAGCTGGGCTTCGACCCCATCGACGCCGGGCCGCTGCGGAACTCCCGGTGGCTGGAGACGCTGGGCTACCTCAACATCCTGCTCGGCTGTGTGCAGAAGCTCGGGCCGGACATCGGCTTCCGGGTCGTTCGCTGACCGCCGGGCTGAAGTCAACCAGACGTGTCGTTGCTCGAACGGGCGGCGGGGGAAACCCCACCGCCCGTCGTGTTTTCAGCGTCGCTTCCGGCCGGCGAGATCCGCCGTCGTGGACGCGAACAGCTCCGCCAGGAAATCGATGAAGACCCTGACCTTGGGGACGGCGGACTTCTGCCGCGCGAAGAGCGCGTGAACGATGCGCGGCTCGGGCTCATGCTCCTCGAGGAGGATTTCGAGCTCGCCGCGGGCGAGCTCCGCGGCCACGTGGTACTCGAAGGTCTGGGCGATACCCAGCCCGGCGACCACGGCCCGGGTGAGCACGTTGCCCGAGCCCGCGACGAGCCTGGCGTTGACCACGTAGTTCGTCTCCCCCGAGTTTCCCTTGAGACGCCAGGGCAGGGGGCCCGTGCTCGACAGGTACGCGAGGCACGTGTGCTCGCGCAGCGAGGCGAGCGTGCGGGGACGCCCATGCGCGGCGAGGTAGGCGGGAGAAGCCACCAGGATGGAGCGCGCGCGGGCGAGGTTGCGGGAGATGAGCTCGGAATCACGCGCCGCCGCGAGGCGGATGACCACGTCCACTCCCTCGGTGGTCGGATCGATGAGTTGGTCCCGGACCGTCAAGTCGATCGACACTTCCGGGTAGCGTTCGAGGAAGCGCGGGAGCGCCGCCCCGAGGACGAAGTCCGCGATCGGCACCGGAGCGTCCACGCGCAGCCGTCCACGCGGAGTGACGCTGGCCCGCGCCAGGGTGGCATTCGCGTCCTCGAGCTCCGCGATGATGCGCGTACAACGCTCGTAGTACGCGGCCCCTTCGTCCGTGAGGCTGAGGCTGCGGGTGGTCCGGTTGATGAGCCGCACCCCCAGCCTCGCCTCCAACCGCGACACGATGCGGCTCACCCCCGACGGCGTGAGCCTCAGCTTCTCCGCCGCCCGCGTGAAGCCACCCAGGTCCACCACCCGCGTGAAGACCGCGATCTCCGAGAAGGCATCCATGCGGACCACGCTCGCGTGATTCGTGATGTAGCGTCAACAGTGCGATGATTTTCATGTCGTTTCCTTCACGGGGCTTGTCTCGCATCTTGTCAGGCGTCTCGAAGCCATCGGCTCCGGGAGTCATCCCTCATCTCAGGAGAACGCCATGAAACTCACCCTTCCAATGTTTGCCATTTCCCTCACCCTCGCGACCACGGTCCAGGCCGCCGCGCCGCTCAAGACCGAGGTCTTCACCGCGGCTCCCGAGGGTTTTCGCGTCACGTCCACCCTCATCACGGGGGAGCAGGACGCGGTGCTCGTCGACTCGCAGTTCACACTGGCGGAGGCGCACCGGCTGGTCGCGAAGATCCTCGAGTCGAAGAAGACGCTGAAGACGATCCTGATCACCCATGGACACCCGGACCACTACTTCGGCCTCGAGGTGGTGCGCGCCGCCTTCCCCCAGGCGCGGCTCGTCGCCGCACCCGCTGTCATCGCGGAGCTCAAGGCGCTCGCGCCGAAGCAGCTCGCGCAGTGGAAGCCGCTCTTCGGCGCCAATCTCACCTCCGAGCCGGTGATTCCGTCCCCGCTCGCGGCGGACCATCTGGAGCTGGAGGGGCAGCGACTCGAACTCATCGGCCTGAACCCCGGTGAGAGCGAGGCGGCCACGGCGGTGTGGATTCCTTCTACCCGGACGCTCATCGCGGGGGATACGGCCTACCAGCAGGTCCATGCGTATCTCGTGAACGCGGACGCCACGTGGCGGGCACAGTGGCTCAAGAACATCGAGCAGCTCGACAAGCGTGGCGCCACTACGGTCATCCCGGGCCACCGGGCGGAGAAGGCGGCCCTGGGCCCCGCGGCCCTGCGTGAGACGGCGGCCTACATCCGCGACTTCGAGGCCTCGCTCGTGGCGGCCAAGGACGTGGACGGCCTCAAGCGCCCCGTGCTCGCGAAGTACAGCGCGTTCGAACTCCCCATCATCCTCGACTTCAGCGCGCAGGCGGCGATTGCGGGGAAGGCGAAGCGCTGATCCTTGAACACCCAGGCCGCGCTGACCGGACTACCGGACGGCGCGGCCTTGCAGTCCATTGAGATGACCATGCGAAAAGCGGCGTTTGGGGCCGCCTGCGCTCTGTGATTGTTTCTGTCGGCCGGCCAGGCGATGGCCGCGCCTGCCTTGTCAGAGGCACGCGAGCGGAGGCCGTGTCACGAGTCCTTTCGCCGAGGCGCGTGTGCTCCGACGTCCAGCAACTCGGACAGGGTCGTGGCCTGGAGGGCCCGGTCGAACCAGCTGTCGAGCGTGTCCATGTCCGTGCAGTCGAGGATGCGCTGCCGGGCTCCTTCCTCCACGTGAATCCCCCGGAGGGTGAGAATCCGTAGGATGTCCTCGGCACGTCCTCGGCTCATCCCCTGCTGACGTCCCTGCTCGATGAGTTCCTCGCCATAGCTCCGCATCAACTCCTCCGCGCGTTGCTCGTCCTGGACTGAATGTAGCACCTGACCTGTAACGTTGTGGACGGCCTTGTCCCCGGTCCACAGCAGGTAACGGATGACCACCCGCAGATGTTCGGCGCCCTCTGGCGCCGCCTGGACCTGGGCGAAGAGGCCTACCCACTCGGGCAGCTTTCTCGCCAGTTCCTCAGTACGTCCGTAGCGCAGCACCAACCACGCCAGCCGGGCCAGCGCAGGCCCGGGTCGTGCTTTCAACGCCTCTTCCCGTTCGGCTGTCAGGTCATCGAGCAGGTACTCGAAGCGCGGCACCCAGGCTCGCCAGCGCGCCCGCTCCTCCTCGCTCTCCCCCGGCAGCTCGAACAGGTCCTCCACCCGCCGCGGTGCGCTCCAGGCCCCCTCGGGCCCGTGGTACATCACCAGCGGGAGGATGACGGGCAACCCCGAGCACTCCGGGTGTTCCTGACGCCAGCGCTCCACCTGACGCACCACGTAGCGCAGCATCCTCAGAGCCATCCACTTGTCCACCGAGGACTGGTGCTCCAGCAGTACGTACAGCAGCAGCGGGCGGCCCGAGCGCAGGCGGGCGGTGAAGAGCAGGTCGCTCTCCGTTTCTCGCAGCTCCGGGTCCACCACGCTGCCGGGCTCCAGGCGCAGACTCGACCAGTCCACCGCGGAGACGAGCTGGGCGGGCAGGACGGCACGCAACTCGGCCTCGGCCCGCTCGGGGCGGCCAAAGGTATAGCGGGCGAAGAGATCATGAGGACCGGGCATGGCGCACGGTGCCTTCAGCACGGAGCGGGCCAGGAGCTCCCTGGAGGGAGTCAACAGGCCGTGGACGTCCGTGTCCGCCCCCCTTCGTCTCCTGGGCGAGATGCCCTTCTCCCGGGAGCGGTCTCCAACGGGCTCGCCCGAGTCGTACGAATCATCTCTACAAATCGTCTGACACCTTCTCCAGGCTCACACGGTGATTTCGATGCGGTTGCCGTCGGGGTCGAGCACGACGCATTCGTAGTAGCCGTCCCCCGTCTGCCGGGGGCCATCCACCACGGGGAGCCCGTTTTGGCGGAAGCGCTCGGCCATGGCGTCCACCTCCTCGCGCGAGCCCACCGAGAGCGCCAGGTGTGCATAGCCGGTGGGTGGCGTGTCGGCGTTGCCGCTCGCGTCCACCAGAAGGGGCTTCGCCATGAGTTCCAGGCGCGCGCCCGAGGCGAAGCTCAGGAAGTACGAGGAGAAGCGCTTGCGCTCGTTGACGTACCGAGGCCCCGCGCTGGCCTGGAAATACGTCTCGTAGAACGAGCGGAGCCGCTCGAGGTCCCGCGTCCAGATGGCGATGTGTTCGATGCGCATGGACTCATCCTACCGGGAGCCGTCCTGATCCAGCGGCACCCATTCCTACGCCGTGGCCCTGGCATGTCGTGCGCTTCATCTCCAAGCGCGGCCGCGCGCGGGGAACTGGAGGACTGCCTACCTGCGTCCCTGGCGGGATCGCTGGGGTGGCGGGCGTCTCACGGGCTGGCGTCCGCCCGCGGGCTCCTCGAACAGGGTCGGGCCGAGCAACTCGAGGCACTCGGCGAGAACCTTGCTCGCGTCGCGCTTGCGCCCCGCGGAGAACGGCTGCTCCATCGCGAGGCGTCCCGCGGTGGCCAGGACGGCGCCGGCCAGGCGCGCCCGCTGCGAGTCCGGGGAGAGACCCAGCCGCTCGGCGACGACGCGCGCGAGCGCGACCTCCGCGTCGGTGAGGATCTGCAGCCACACCGCGCGGAAACTCTCCGTCTCGTTCACCACGGAGAGGAAGTTCTCCCAGTTCAGGGTGTTCTCCTGCGCGAGGCTCTGGCTGAGCGCCTCCTCCATCGTCTCGCGCAGGGGCTTGTCTCGGGGGGCGGCGCGCATGTCGGAGACGATGCGCGCGAGCGACGCGTCGACGACCGGGCGGATGGCGTCCTCCTTCCGGGGGAAGTACCGGTAGAAGGTCCGCTCGGACAGGCCCGCGTGGGCCGCGAGTTCCTTGACGGAGAAGTCGCTCGTGCGCTCCCGCAGGAACAGGTCGATGACGGCGCGCGAGGCCTCGAGCATCGCCTGGTCGCGCCCCTCGCGCGGTTCGAGGGTGAGGCGCGGATGCTCCCGGTCCGCACCTGCGGCCGGTCGTTCCTGTGGGCGAGGACTCACTCGCTGGGGCATGGCGTGGAGCCTAACAAGTCGTGGCGGGAACTGTCTCCTGGCCCGTCGCGCACCCATCCCCACCCTGACGCATGTGGCGGTTTCTGCCAGTTCCGTGGCATAAACTGCCACGAAGTCCAGGTGCCTTCATGGGGCACCTGCCTGTCATCAGCGGAGAATCGAGATGAACTTCAGCTCACCCACCTCACGCATCGAAGACGGCCTCTTCCTGCCCGAAGGCGCATCCCTGTTCACCCGCCTGCGGGTGGCGGTCCGGGCACTGAAGGTCCTCGAGAAGCGCCCCGATGACGGCATCGCGGCGCCGTTGTTCAACGCGAGCCTCGACGGCGACGTCTTCCAGCGGCTCTGCTCGGAGCTGGCGAAGAGCGAGGACGGCCGGGAGTTGCTCGCCGCTCGCCCCAGCCTCCAGGGTCGCAGCATCGACCTCGATGCGCTCGGCCGGCTCCCGGCTGGGACGCTCGGGAACGCGTTCGCCCGCTACTTCTCGGACAACGGCATCCACCCGTTCGAGAGCCCGTACGAGGTCCGCAACGACGTGGACTACCTCGTCAAGTGGTACCGGGAGACGCATGACCTTCACCACGTGGTGACCGGCTACGCGACGGACGCCGTCGGCGAGATGGAGCTCCAGGCCTTCGTGGCCGGCAACCTTGGACTCCGCACGAGCGTCCTCATCCTCCTGTTCGCCGCGGTGCTTCGGCCGCATGGCCTCCCTCCTTTCTGGAAGTACGCGCGAAGGCTGCGCGCGGCGTACCGGCGGGGCCAGCGGTCCGAGAAGCTTGTCCGCATCCGGTACGACCACTTTTGGGCGGCGACGGTCGAGGTGGTGCGCCAGCGGCTCAGGATTCCCTCTTCGACCCCGGCCCGCGCGTGAGCCGTGCTGAACCCCTCTCCAAGGACTCCACGACCATGAATCCAGCACTCGCCATCGACACGCCTCGCCCCCTCAAGGAGTACGCCCCCTCCACCCTCGAGCTGCTCAAGGCGATCCGGCGAGAGGGGTTTCTCGGCTGGATGACGAACACCTGGCGCCAGCATGGGGATCTGCTCCGCATCCGGATGGGCTCGCAGTCGCTCGTGCTGGTGACCCACCCGGACCACGTGCGCCACGTCAACGTCACGCGCCGCGAGAGCTACGACAAGGGCGAGAGCTACGACGTCCTCCGCGAGCTGCTGCTCGGCAATGGCATCGTCACCGCCACCGGGGAGGACTGGCGCTGGCAGCGCAGGCTCATGGCGCCGTTCTTCACCCCTCGTGGCGTGGAGAAGTTCTATCCCATCTTCCTCTCCGACACGCAGCAGCTCATCGAGCGCTGGCGGTCCCAGCTCCAGGGCTCCGGCCGCCCTGTCGAGATGCTCGACGAGATGATGCGGGTCACCGCCTCCGTCATCCTCCACTCGGTCTTCAGCACCGAGTCGGACGAGGCCCTGCTGCGCATCAAGAACTCGATCGAGACGATGGTTTCCCACATCTCGGAAACGGGGATGCGCCCCGTCCAGGTGCCCCAGTGGGTGCCCACCCCCGGGAACCTGCGGTTCCGCCGGGCCCATAAGCTCGTGACGGCCTACATCCGCGAGCTCATCGCGCGGCGCCGGGCCATCCCCACCGAGCAGTGGCCGGATGATCTGCTGACGAAGATGATGACGATCCGGGACGAGGAGACGGGGAGGCTCATGGCGGAGCAGCTCCTCATCGACAACGGCCTGACCATGTTCGCCGCCGGGCATGAGACCACGGCGCGGACGCTCTCGTTCTTGTGGTACGCGCTGTCCCAGAACCCGGAGGTGGAGCGGCGGCTGCACGTCGAGCTGGACTCGGTGCTGGGCGACGCGCCTCCGACGCTCAACGACTTGAAGAAGCTCCCCTACACCCTCCAGGTCGTGAAGGAGGTCCTCCGGCTCTATCCGGCCGCGCCGATGTACGCCCGTGACGCCGTTGCCGACGACGAGCTCGATGGGGTCCGCATCCCGGCCGGCACGAGGATGATTGTCTTCTCCTACGGCACCCACCGGCACCCGGCGTTCTGGGACGAGCCGGAGCGCTTCGATCCCGACCGCTGGTTGCCCGAGCGCGAGGCCGCGCGCCATGCGCACGCCTACCACCCGTTCGCCGCCGGACCGCGCATCTGTCTGGGCAATAATTTCTCCCTGCTCGAGACACACGTGATGGCGGCGATGCTCGCACGCCGCTTCAAGCTGCGCCTGAAGCCCGGCCACGTGCCGCGAATCGACATGTTCGGCACCCTCGGCTCGAGCAACGGCTTGCCGATGCTGATCGAGGCGCGGTGAGCCCCTCCGTCACCGTTTCTCCAACACCCAGAGAGGTTCGACCATGAATGCCTTCAACGGACAGAAGTTGGACAAGATCCCCGCGCACGTTCCGCCGGAGCTGGTCTACGAGTACGACATCGCCGGGGATCCGCGGGTGCTCGAGGATCCGCACGCCCGGATGCGCTCCCTCATCCTCGAGGCCCCTCCCATCTTCTTTTCCCCGTTCAATGGGGGCCATTGGTTCGTGACCCGGAAGAAGGCCATCGTGGACATCACGATGAACCCGGAGGTCTACAGCAGCAAGAACCCGGGGGAACACGGCAAGGAAGCAACGGGGGGCTTGTCGCTGTTGCCCATCTCGGTGGATCCGCCGCAGCACACCCTGTACCGGACCCCGCTCAACCAGCCGCTGTCAGCCAAATCCGTTGCCGGACTGGAGACGGCGATCCGGGCCATGACGAACGAGCTCATCGACAAGGTGCTCGCCGCGGGACGCTGCGACTTCCTCCCGGACATCGCCGAGCCGCTGCCCGTCACGTTGTTCCTGAAGCTGGCCGGCATGCCGACCAATCGCCTGGCCGAGTTCCGTGAGCTGGCCTTGCAGGCGGCGTCCGCCACGGTGGAGCCCGCGACTCGCGCGGAGACGTTCAAACGCATCGCGGGAATCCTGGCGGAGACCATCGAGGCCCGGCAGGAGAAGCGCGAGGATGACCTGATCAGCCGGCTGCTCGACGCGAACCTCGACGGCCGCAACCCCACGTTCCAGGAGATGATGGGCTACAGCATCCTCCTGTTCCTCGGGGGGCTGGACACGGTGGTGAATGCCCTGTGCTTTGGTGTCCGGCACCTGGCGCGCGATCAGGAGTTGCAGGCGAAGCTTCGGGCCGACCCCAGCCTGCTGCCCGGAGCCATCGAGGAGCTGCTGCGGCTCTATGGTATTGCGTCCATTCCCCGGCACGTGACGCGCGACACGGTCTGCCATGGCGTCCAGTTCAAGCAGGGTGACGCGCTGTTGTTGCTCCTGCCCGCGGCCAACTACGACGACACGGCGTTCCCCAACCCCGAGCAGTTCATCCTGGGCCGGACGGAGCAGCACATGACGTTCAATACGGGTCCGCACCGGTGCGTCGGCCTGAACCTGGCCCGTCTGGAGATGAAGGTGTTCTACCAGGAGTGGTTGAAGCGCGTGCCGCCGTTCCGGCTGGACCCCCAGGCCCCGCCGCGGTTCTCGGGTGGCTTCGCTCTGGCCCTCACGAGCCTGCCGCTGAGCTGGGCATAGGGAGAGAACACACGGGCGGGCCGCGGTGTAGAACAAGAGACGCTGGCCCCTGGGGGGAGTGCGCGGCTGGATGGATGGCCTTCGGGGAGGGGCGACACCGTGGGGCGCGGTGGCCAGATGTTCCATGTGGATGATGGGACACGGGGACCGGCGCCATGAGCGAGTCTGGGCATTCGGTGTGGAGGGTGCTCGTGCTGGGGATGGTGATGCTCTGCCAGGCAACCAGCCATGCGGATGCTCCTCCGCCAGCCATGGTCTCCCGCTGCGTCCTGGAGGGCACGGTGGATGCTGGCTCCAGTGCCTTCCTCGTCGATTGTGTCCGCCGCGCGCAGCAGGCCGGTCATCAGGCCCTGCTCGTCCGGCTCGACACTCCCGGCGGAGAGCTCGAGTCCACCCGCGACATCGTCCGTGCCTTCCTGGGAGCCCGCGTCCCCGTCCTCGTGTGGGTTGGCCCCTCCGGCGCCCGGGCTGGCAGTGCCGGAGTCTTCATCACCCTGGCCTCCCACCTCGCGGGCATGGCGCCCGGCACCAACATCGGCGCCGCCCACCCCGTCTCCGGCCTCTCCGGGCAGGACCCCGAACAGAGCGGAGGCAAGGAGATGGCCCGGAAGATCGAGAACGACGCCGTCGCCTTCGTCGAGTCCATCGCCAGACAGCGCGGCCGCAATGCCGAGTGGGCCATCAGCGCCGTCCGTCAGAGCGAGAGCGTCTCCGCCGAGAAGGCCCTCGAGCTCCACGTCATCGAGCACGTTGCCCCCACCGAGGAGGCCTTTCTCCAGTGGGCCGATGGCCGTTCCGTCACCGTCGCCGACTCCCCCGTCACGTTGCGCACCGCCAACGCCTGGCTCGTGGAGCTGGAACCCTCCTTTTCCCAGCGCGTCCTCCACGCCCTCGCCCAGCCGGCCGTCGTCTACATCCTCTTCCTCCTCGCGGGTCTCGGCTTCGCCGTGGAGTTCACCCACCCCGGCCTCTTCGCCCCCGGCCTCGTCGGCGTGGTGTGCCTCGTGTTGGCCCTGCTCGCCTCCTCGGCCCTGCCCGTGCGCGCTGGCGCCATCGTGCTGCTGCTGCTGGGGGTCGCCCTGCTCGTGGCCGAGCTCTTCGTCACCAGCGGCCTGCTCGGCGCCGCCGGCCTTGGGCTGCTCGTGCTCGGCGGCGTGTTCCTGGTGGATCGTTTCGATCCGGAGTGGTTCCTCGACAGCCCGCCGAGGGTTCCCCTGTCCACGCTGCTACCCACCGCCGTCTTCGTCGCCGGGGCGGCTGTCTATCTCGCCTTTCGTGCCGCCGAGACCCGCCGCCAACCCCAGTTGGGTGGAGACCTGGGCCTCGTCGGCGAGGTGGGTCGGACGCTCGACACCGTCTCGCCCTCCGGCGGCGCGGTGTTCGTCCATGGCGAGCGCTGGTCCGCTGTCTCCTCCACCCCCCTTCCTGCTGGCGCCCGCGTGGTGGTGCGCCGGGTGGAGGGGCTCATCCTGTTCGTCGATGAGGTCAAGACATGAACGACATCTATGGCGCTCTTGGGTTGATCATTCCCCTGGGCATCTTCGTGCTCGCCTTCCTCTCCGGCGCTCGCATCGTGAATGAGTATGAGAACGGCGTCGTCTTCCGGCTTGGCCGCTTCGTGGGCATCAAGCGCGCCGGCTTCCGGTGGATCATCCCCTTCGTCGAGCGCATCGTCATCATCGACCTGCGCACCGTCGCGCGTGACGTGCCTCCCCAGGACGTCATCACCAAGGACAACGTCAGCGTGAAGGTGAACGCCGTCGTCTACTTCCGCGTCATCCACGCCGACAAGGCGGTGCTCCAGGTGGAGGACTACCTCTACGCCACCAGCCAGCTCTCCCAGACCACCCTTCGCGCCATCCTCGGCCAGGTCGAGCTGGACCAGCTGCTCTCCGAACGCGAGCGCGTCAACCGGGAGATCCAGAAGGTGCTGGATGCCCACACCGACCCATGGGGCATCAAGGTCTCCAACGTGGAGGTGAAGCACATCGATCTGCCGGTGGAGATGCAGCGCGCCATCGCCCGGCAGGCGGAGGCCGAGCGCGAGCGCCGCGCCAAGATCATCGCCGCCGAGGGTGAGCATCAGGCCGCCGAGAAGCTCAGCCTGGCCGCCGAGGTGCTCAACCGCAATCCCATCACCCTCCAACTGCGCTACCTGCAGACGCTGGTGGAAATCACCGGAGGAGGCAATCAGACCATCATTCCCATCCCCCTGGACCTGATGCGCGCGCTCGACCTCACGCGGAAGTGACGGATGGCTCAGGCCGACGCAGGTCACCGTCAGGCCGGCCCATTCACGCGAGGAGCAACAAGACGCACGCCACGGCATTGGCGGCCATCAACACGAAGTCCGTCAGGAAGATGAAGGACATGGTGCCGCGCATCACGGGCCAGAGTTCTTCGCGCAGACGCCGCTTCCGTGTCTCGACCCGGACGTTGCCCGCGAACTGACTGCCGTGGCCCACGGTGAACACCGCCGCGAACACCGCCTGTTGTTCGGGCTGGGGAAACACCGAGCTACACAGGAGCAGCAGCGCCGCGAACACGGTCATCGCGAGATTCATCCCCCCGAGGAACGGCAGGGTGGCCGCGAGTGTTGGATACAAGGGAGACCCTCGCGCTGACGGGTGCACGAGCAGTCTGGCGGAGGCCTGGGGGGTCAGCCCGAAGTAACAAGCACCCGCGCCGAACCACAGCACGTTCAACACGAGCACGGCCTTGAAGAAAACAAATATCCCCATGGCCCACAAGGTAACGGTGTCCCGGGCTCAGGTCAACGTTGTTGACCTGTGTTGGAGTCACCTTCACCGCTCCGCGCGATCGCCGCCATGACCGCGGACCAGGCGTCTCGACCGCTGTGCCCGACGTGCTCGAACGCTCGCCGCATCACTTCCCGCTCGTGGCTGGACGCCCGGTGCTCAACCGCCTGTCCGGCGGGGGTGAGCGCCAGGATCTTGTAGCGATGACGAGACGGATCCCGCTCCGTCACCACATAGCCGCCGTCAATCAATTGCTTCATCGGGCGGTGCAGTGCTTGTTTCGTGACGCCCAGGGTCTCGAGCAGGTCCGTGATGGTGATGCCCTCGCGGCGGGCGATGGCATAGAGAATGCGGTGATGCACCCGGGAGAGCCCGAGCGTGGCCAGGTATTGGTCGGCCTCACGCGTCATGCCGCGCCAGCCGAAATACATCGCCTCCAGCGCATCATCCAAGGGGTGAAGCCTTCTCAGTCCCCTCTCGTTGGTCTTCACGGTGTGATGTGTCCTGTGGGTGCCCAGGTGGGCGTGGGGAACGCCAGGACGGCGGCCCCACACGGGGCCGCCGTGGCTCTCTTCTTCAGAGCATGTACCACCTCATGGGCTGGTGCAGCCGGTGACCTTCGCCGAGGCCCAATCCGCATGGTCCTTGCCGTTGCTCCCGAGGTCGTCGACGACCAGGCGCAACTGGGTCACGCCCGTGACATCGACGCTCACGGGCAGTGGCGCGCTGCTCCCCGTCACGGTCGGGGATTTCCACAAGGACTTGCCGTCCCCGAGGACCTCGAACGTGACATCTCCCCGGTCTCCGACCTCGTCGTCCACGCCGACGATCGCGGTGAAGGACGCGCAGCCCCTCAGGGTCACCGTGACGGACGAATCCGCGTGCGTGCCGAGGCCCTTGGCGTGCTCGGTGCCGCCCACCGTGAGCGGACGCCCGTCCCCGGCCGCCTGCTCCCCGTTGGACATGTCTCGCTCCACGGGGCCCCAGCCGTTGGTGCTGGCGTCGAAGGTCATGTCGCTGATCCACTGCTCGCCGGCCACCGGCGGAGGAACCGGACGGCCGACGAAGCGAACGTCGCTGGACGAGCGGGCCGCGTTGCCCTGCGTGTAGGTGGCCGTTGCCCGCAGCAGCGCGGGCGGAGACGCCGGCGTGCGGCCCGTGGAGGGGACCGTGACCTTCCAGGACGCGATGCCGTCGGGGGTGGTACCCGTCGGCTCGGACGTCCAGCCGCTCGGGACCTCCAGGGTGAATTGCACCCCCGTGGCCGCTGGCTCCCCCGAGGGAACCTCCAACCGCGCGGTGGCCGTGAAGGACGCACCATCCTCGGCCTCCGCGGGCAGCGCGAGCCGCACCGTGGTCGCCCGTTGCTCGGCGTAGCGCACCGGCGCGTACGAGGGTCTCTCCACGTCACGAACCACGAGCCCCGTCACGGCGTTCGCCTTCGTCACGAATTCCACCGGGCCCGGTCCCGCGCCGTCGTCGCTCCACACCGCGAGCGCGAGCGTGTTCTTCCCGCGATGGCGCAGGATGCCCTGGGGTAGCGAGAAGTCTCGCTGGGGACCGACGTCATTGACGTACTGACCCAGGTTGTAGCCGTTGACGAAGATCAACGCGCGGTACTTCGGAGTCGTCTCTCCGCCGAAGCGCAGCGCGATGGGGATGTCCTGTCCCTCGGGGAGTTCGAGCTGGACCTCCGTGCGATACCAATGCAGGCCCGGGGCCACCGTTGCTTGCGGCAGGGTGGCGGACTCCCACGTCTCGTCGGGGAAGCCCGGCAGGGTGTAGCCGGCCCGCTCTCCGTGCAGTCCTCCATTGTTCTGGGGCCCGGTCAGTGGCTCGACGAGGCTCTCGCCGCCGCGTACGCCCTGGAGGCGCCAGGAGATCACGGACCCGGAACCCATCATCTTCGCCGCGAGCAGACCCCGGGGATTCTTGTGCCCGTCGTTGCTGCCACCGTCCTCGTTGTGCCCCATGTTGCGCACCAGCACGGAGAGCTGGTTCTCCTGCCCCGGTTTGAGCAGCCCGCTGGGGAAGGGGATGTCCTTGCTCGAGTTCTGCGCCTGGGGGCTCGTGCGCACCGTGCCGAGGTAGGTGCCGTTGAGCCAGACGGCCCAGGCTCCCGCCTTGCCGGTGCCCGCGGTCAGTGAGATGCCCGTCTCGTCGCCGACGGCCTGGAAGCGCCCGCGATACCAGACGTCTCCATAGTGGAACCCGTAATCGTCGGCGTAGAGGACGGGCAGGGTGGAGGGCTTCGTCGGGTTGTTCGTCGTCGTATGCGCGGCGACGAGCCATGCCGAGTCATCGAAGGAGGGAGCCGCCTCGGGCTGATCCACGGTGTGCTTCCAGGAGGTCAGCGAGGGCAGTGTCACCGGCTGGGGACCGGTCACGGAGAGGACCTTCGTGCCGTACTCCGTCTCCGACCAGGTCTGCTCGCCACGGTTCCAGGTGAGCTGACAGAACGGAGCACCCGCCCAGATTTCGATGTCCGCCGCCGCGCTGACGTCGCCCACCAGCCGGAGGGCGGCGTCATCCTGCTGGACCTCGCGGATCAACTGTGCGCCGCGGACGAGCACCGGGCCGCGTGCGGTGTGGGCCGTCCAGAAGGTCGAAGCGGTGTCGCTGTCGGCGAGCAGGAGCTCCAGCGGTGCGCGACCTTCCTCGGTGACGTGGACCCGGGCGAGTCCGTCCGCGGACCAGTTGAGGCGCAGGTCGTTCTTCGTGCTGTCCCACGTGGAGGTGACGCCGCCGGAGAGCACCTGGACGGAGGGCTCCGCCGTGTAGCGCAACACCAGCTCCGCGGCCTCGCCCTTGCGCGTGTGGAGCACGGCGACGTCCCGCTCGCCGATGCGCTGGTGCGTATAGATTTCAGCGGTGGAATAGACGAGTCGCTGTGCGCCCAGGTCGTATCCGGCGACGAGGATCTTGTAGTCCTGGCCATTGATCGTCAGCGCCGTGTCCGCTTGCTGGGGCACGGTGTAGTCGCCGTCGGAGACCTGTACCCGCAGCGTGGTGTCCTGGCGCGAGACCGACTTGATGTTCTCCTGCCGCACGAAGAAGAACCGCGCCCCGGTGACGGGATTGACGTCTCCATCGACGTGGAGCTCGGGGTTGCCGTGTTCCACCTGCTCCGGAAGGTTGTCGAGCTGGCGCAGGTCCGCGACGGCATCGACGAGGTAGCCCTGCTGCTTCAGCGGAGGAATCTTGTTCGTCTGCTGGCGGTACTCGTCGAAGGCCGCGTGGTAGTCATACGACGTGTAGACGACGTTGGGGTCCGCCTGCCAGCCCCAGTTCGTCCCGCCGTAGAGCATGTAGAGGTTCTGGAGCGTGAAGTGGTTGTTGATGTTGTTGCCGTAGGTGATGCGCTCGAACGTGGGCCCGTACGCGTCGCGGTTGTCCTCGTACAGCTTGCCTCCCCAGGGTTGGAACCACCCGCCCTGGAACTCCGCCCAGAAGAACGGCCGGTCCTCGACACCACACCGGGGGGGCGTGAACTTCTCGCCATGGCGGAGGAACTCGTAATCCGTGACGGAGGTGCCCGGGTAGGTGTCGGTGGCGTAGAGGTCGGGCGCCCCCTTACCGCACGCCCAGCGCAGCTCACGGCCCTTGTCGTTGTGGAAGAGGGGAACCGTGATGCCATCCGCGCGGACGGCGGCCTTGAGCTCCTCCATGTAGTTCTGCGCGGTACCATCCGTCCGGTCGTACTCGTTCTCGATCTGGTAGAGAATCACCGAGCCGCCGCCGTCGGTGAGCTGGTGGCGGGCGAGGATCGGGTTGATCGCGTCGAAGTACTGCTCCCATGCGGCCTGGTAGTCGTCGGCATCGCTGCGGGCGCGCCCGGCCTGGGTCTGGAGCCAGCCGGGGAAGCCACCGGAGTCGACCTCGGCGTTGATGTACGGACCGGGCCGGGCAATGACATAGAGGCCGACCTCTTCGGCGATGTCGAGCAACTGCTCGACGTCCCGCACGGAGCTGAAGTCATACACTCCGGGTGCTGACGAGTGGTACGCCCAGCTGAAGTAGAAGGAGACCGCGTTCATGCCGATCGCCTTGTACTTCTGGAGCATGTCCCGCCAGAGGTCGGGGTTGGGCAGCCGGAAAGGGTGGAACTCGCCGGACCAGATGTACTCGCGCTTGCCATCGATCATCAGCGAGTACTTGTCGTAGGTGATTTGATGGGGCTTGCCATCACCGAAGGCCTCGACCGCCGCCCCATACACGGGCACGCCCGCGCCAGGAGGGCTCGCCGGGGCCTCGCCTCCGCAGGTGGGCGGCTGGGGTTCGGGCGGTGGCTTCGGGGGCTTGTCACAGGACAGCGAGGCCACTGACAGCGCCGCCACCCACGAGGCCATCATGGTTCCGCCCAGCCAGCGTGTCCTTCGGGAGGTCCGTCCGCCTGCCTGCTGCTTCATGTGCGATCCTTCTCCCGCCGATGTCCTCGATGAATTGACATACGGCGTCATGATGCCGTGGCTTTGATTCCAAGCCACCATACACCACGGCTCGCCGGACGATTGACTCCCACCCATCGGTGACACCCAAGCGTCGGACCTTGGACTTCACCGCGGGCCTCGATTCATACGGCCATGCCGTTGTCGGGTTCACCCCGGTGCCGAGCCGCTCCTGGAGTGCGGCCAGGCCTTCACTGGCCTGGCCGCGTGCCCTACCGGGCCGTATACCCGCCGTCGATGGTGAGCGCCGTGCCGGTGATGTACGTCGCCCAGTCGGACAGCAGGAACAGCACGGGCCGGGCCACCTCCTCCGAGCGGGCCGAGCGCTGCATGGGCACGCCCGAGATGAAGGCATTGAAGACCGGATCTCCATGCTCCAGGTGGCTCCAGAGCTCCGTCTCGATCGGGCCGGGCAGCACCGCGTTCACGCGGATGCCCTCCGTCGCGTAGTCGAGCGCCGCGGCCTTGGTCATGCCCAGCAGCGCATGCTTGGCCGACACATAGGCGCCGAAGGTGGGCCCCGCCACGTGCGAGAGGATGGAGGCGCAGTTGACGATGGCGCCGCCGCCGCTCTTCTTCATGGCGGGGATTTCATGGCGCATGCAGAGCAGGGCGGAGTCCAGGTTGACCGACATGAGCTGGCGGTACTCGGCCGGCGGGATGTCGGCGAGCTTGCCGAGAGGGCCGGGGATGCCGGCGTTGTTGAAGGCGCCATCCAGTCTGCCGTACTCGGCGACGGTGCGCGTGACGAGCGCCTCGACCTCGGCCTCCCGCGTCACGTCCGTGCGGACGAAGAGCGCCTGACCTCCCTGGGCGCGGATGCGGCCCACTACCTCCTCACCCTTGTCGACGCGGCGTCCCGCGACCACCACCCGGGCTCCCTGTCGGGCCGCCTCCACTGCGGTGGCGGAACCAATGCCAGACGTGGCGCCGGTGACGATGATGACCTTGTTCTCGAGCAGCATGGCTTCCCCCTCCCATGGCGCGGAGCCACGGAAAGGGGCTTCCCGGCGCCTGGGGGGAGGGATGCTGGGCGGCGGGGCCCACATGTGTCAAGTCGCGAACATCCGGGTTGGGAATCAGTGATAGAGGGGTCCCCTGGCTTCGTGCACGCACTCGCGCGTGCCTTGCTCGAGGAGACTCATGCACTCACGTTCTTTCGCTCGTACATTCCTCGCGATGGCAGGTGTTGCCCTGGCCTCATGTGGAGAGCCGGCCTCGGAGCAGATTTCTCCCCTGGACTGCACCACCGATACCGGTATCTCCCAGATTCCCACGTTGGTACCGGCGCCCGCGGGTTACTCCGTGAAGTACGAGGTCATCGGAAGCGGAGCGGGCACGATCACGAAAATCATCTACCGCGACGGTACTACCACTCCGGTGGTCGTGGAGAATCC
The DNA here is from genome assembly GCF_002305875.1 of Cystobacter fuscus. Classification (NCBI taxonomy): domain Bacteria; kingdom Pseudomonadati; phylum Myxococcota; class Myxococcia; order Myxococcales; family Archangiaceae; genus Cystobacter; species Cystobacter fuscus. The sequence goes on from NZ_CP022098.1 coordinate 2,433,463, forward strand.
GGTCTTGCCCTGGACGGAGACCGTCATCCTCTATCCCGACATGGATGTGGGGATCGGAATGGAGGGCTCGGTGTCCAACGGACGCTTCGAGTTGAAGTACAACGGCACGTTGAACGCCGCGTCGGGAGGCAGCAGCGGCGCCCAGGTGTCGGGGAGCAAGGTGTGTGAGCAGCAGTTCCGCTCGAGCACGAGCGGGAACTGACTGCCCCGCTGAGGGAGCCCTGACGGAAACCCCTCGGGGCCCTCCCTCCTCACCCGGTGGTCATCACCAGCTCTGCACGTTGCTCTGGCTCAGGCGGCAGGTCGGGGTGTTCCACTGGCTCTTGCCATCGTTGACCTTCGTCGACTCGCCGTTGTGATCCGTGACGCCGATGTACTCCGTGCAGATCTTCGGCTTGTCCTTCGAGGCGTTGTAGCCGCCCTTGACGAAGAGGTTGGTGATCGCGACGGTGTCGCCGTAGTTCTGGTTCGCACCCGCGAGGGCCGTCTTGACGTTCTCGACCTTGACGTTGTCGAGGATGAGGTTGCGCGGACCGCCGTTGGCCGTGCAGTCACCGCAGGAGCGCCAGAGCTTCCCGAAGTCACTGATGTAGGAGTTCTTGATGACGGTCTTGGAGTTGCCCTTGGCGTTGTGCTGGAAGACCTTGTCGCTGGCGTGCAGGGCGATGACATGGTTGAGCGTCATCGTCGCCCCGTCCTTGCTGTTCGTCGCCGCGTCCTCGCAGATATCCTCCCAGTAGACGTATTCGAGCGTGCAGTTGCCCAGACAAACGATTCCATTACCGCCGTAGGTTCCGCCCGCGATGATGAGGTTCTTGACCGTCACTCCGTCCTCGACCTCGAACACCGTCAGCTGGCCTTCGCCGTCACACGACTTGGTGCTGTTCACACCGATCTTCTTGTTGGCGAAGTCGTAGGTATTCGATCCACCGTTGGCGGCATTCTTCAACCGGGTCGTGCTGCTCCTGAGCTCGCCAGCAGATCCGTTGCTGGGCGTCGGGATGGTGGTCGCGATGGTCTCCAGCGCGCCGGTCTGCTCGCTCAGGAGTTCCTCTTCCGCCGTCATTCCTCCGTCCAGGCACCCGGTTCCGAAAACTCCCACGGCGAGCAGCAGGGCAGGGGTACGCAGTGTCTTGGGGGTGAACATGCTTTGGTTCTCCTTGGTGGTCCGGCGATTTGAACTCATGACGCATCCGGCCAATTCACACGCGCAGTGAACTGCGCGGTGCCCTTGGCCGAGGGGCACTTTCTTCGTGGAGGGTTTAGTATAACGTTTAACCTCGAAATTCAAGGACAAGTCGCCTTCGTTGATTTGCTGGTGATCTCGCATTGGTGGAGATTTACTTTTTCAGGGCTGCTGTCGAGCTGATTACGCAAAGCGTCACAGCACGCTGATAACGGCAGCCATGGCGCCGCCGGAAATGTATTCGCTTGTCCGGACCTGTAATCCCAGGGACATACAGGTGGGGGCTGTCATGCCTGCTCGGAGGGCTCGCACGAAGAGTGCGTCTCTTGTCGACGTGTAATGGCATCTGTGCCGCACCTGCTCAGGTCGTGTAGGAAGGTGCTCGTGCGTGTCTTCGTCTGGTGTGGGTCCCTGTCCAGGAGCGCTCGGGCTGGGGCGGCCCTGTGGTTCACCGCAGTGCTCGCGGGCTGCGCCTCGACCTCTGGTGAACGGGCTTCTTCAGCCTGGAGTCAGGTGCCACCGTTCAGGGCGACGCAGGCTTCCGCTCCGTCTCCACGGCTCTTGTTGGTCATGAGCGATGGGCTGGTAACGGGCGGACAGCCCGCAGACCCCACGGTCCAGGGCTACGAGGTTCCTGGCCGGAATCCGCATTCTCGAATGCCCTGGGAGTTCTTCTTGGGCAATGCTTCGCACCGGCTGGTTGCCTTCATGTACAGCGTCAATCACCCGCGAAGCATCGCCTATTACAATACCAAGTCAATCAAACTCATCCTTGATGAAACGGAACTGGGAGACTCGTCCCTCTTGCGAGAGGATGAGAGTGCTCTGCGGCCAGACATCACCGATGTTTCCCTCCGGAGCCTTTTCGAAATCAAACCCTGGGGCGAACAGGCTCTCCGGGAAGGTCGCGAAGAGGCTCGCAGGTATCTTGCCGCATTGAACCGAACCATCTTGAACGGAAGGCGGTTCATGGGGGGCACCAATTTCCAGGGTGAGATCCTCGTTCGTTTCGCGAGAGGGCAATACATCTGGCGGCTGGAATGGAACAGCCCAGAACCCGGAGTCACCCAATACAGGTGGACGCGCAGCCAACAACCATTTGAATCCGAGGCTGCGGCGTTCGAAGCCGCGCAATGGGTGGAACTCACTGAACAAGAACTGCGGCAGTACGGTGGATGGGTAGGTCAGGCCGTGGACGGAATGGTCAACCGACGTGAGAAGCTCGCGACCGTCAGCGGAACCGTGGGAATGGTCATCGACCTCGTTGGAGGAGTCGCGACGACAATTTTGTGGAGAGCGCTTCTAGGCCGGATGAGCACGGGATCGGGTTCCCAGCAACCACCAGCAGAGGGAGGTGGCCAGGTCATTCCCTTCCCGGCGCGGCCCTCACCCACCGCGCTCCCAGGTCGGGTTCCAGCCGCCGCTGGCATGTCCCTTCCTCGCTGAGGGGTTGCTTTGCTAGGACGCGCACCATGACGCCAGGACAGTCCACTTCACTGCAACTGCCGTCGTTCCTCCATGGCTCCTTCCGCTCGGTGCAGCAGAAGACGCGCGCGGAGGGACTGCGGTGTGGAGCGCAGTACCAAGGGGGAGGAACCTTTCCTGCACCTCGGAGGATGCTGGAGGTCCCCGAGGGCGGAATAGTGGTGGCGCACGATGTGGTGGACTTCCAACGAGAGCGCCCGGCCTGGCGGCTATATATGATGTCGCATGTCATGGGGGCCCTGGCCTCGGAAGGTCAGAAACCGTTTCCCGTGAGGCATGCCTACGAAGCGTTCTTCCGAGAGACGGCTTGGGGGGCCCTGTTCTTCGCGACGACGCACATGGGCGCGGTGAGCGCGGAGCGCACGGCGCAACGCCTTCAGGCGGTGCTGCGTTTCTGGGAGCCGCTCCAGTGCGCGAGCTATCTCTTCAAGAGACCGGGGGCAGCTCATACGCTCGAGGAGTTGATGGTCGCTGCTTGTGACTGGGCCATGGATGTGTGGTGCCCGGTGCGACATTCCTCGGTACGCGTTCGCCTGGAAATGGCGGCGGAGCGCATGGCGAGGGCGACGCGGGAGGACTGTATCGAGGCCATCTTCCGGGAGATGCCTCGGGCTCTCGCTCATGCCGGTCATTTGAAGCACAGGGAACTGGTGGCCGACCCTGCCTTCCAACGCGAGCACCTCGCCACGCTCGACTCATGGTCTTTCGAACGGGTGTCTGGTGCACGCACGGGAGATCTGATCAGCTTGTTGCACGATTGGGATCATGAACTCGGCCCACGATAGGTGCTGGGTTGGTCAGCCCCTTCCGTGCAACGTGCGCATCAATGCGCGAACGGGTGCCGTGGTCGCCGGAACATCCGAGGGGCTGTATTTCCCCCGGATGTTGGCCCTTGTCCGGCGTGGTGGTTTCCCGGTTAGCGGGGAGTGCACCCGGCGCCGGGCGTGGAGGCCACGACCGTGTTCAGGTGCTGGAGATAGTCGTTGCGGATGGGCATGGTGCCCTCACTTCCCGCGTGCTCGCCGATGATAAAGGTCTCGGACTTGGGCAGGCCCACGGCCGCGTAGGCGCCGATGTCCGTGGTCGCGTTGCCGTACACGCGGACGATGTCGAGCCCGACATCCTCGAGCAGGTAGGTGAGGTAATCGGTCTTGTATTGCTGGGTGTCCGGCGGGATGGGACCGTCCCCATAGGGATTGGTGTGCACGTGCCCCTCCAGCAGGCCCTGGTAGTCAATCCACTCGCGCGTGTCCTTGGCCACCCAGTAGGGCCGGGCCGTCAGGTAGATGATCTGGTAGCCCAGGGCCGCGTAGCTGTTCACCACCTCGACCGCGTGCGCGTAGGCCTGGGCCGTGCTGACACCCAGGTAGTCGCCCACCGCTTCGAAGTCATTGAGCGTCAAGGTTCCATCGATGTCGAACAGGACGCTCTTCCGGCCCGGTTCCACCACGGAGACGAAGCCGGTGGCCGAGCTGAGATCGCCCTCGACGATCATCTTCACCCGGTACTCGCCCACCGGGCGGGTGAGGGGCACGTAGACCTTGCCATCCGTGTCCGTGCGGTACTTGCCGACGTACTCCCAACCCGGCGTGAGGGTTCCCATGAGGTAGACATGGACGTCCTCGTCCTCGAGGTCCTTGTGGAAGACGCCGCCGTAGTCGAACTTGCCCACGACCGTGGCCGGGGTTCCCACGGGGACGAGCTGGTCATGCACCATGTGGTAGGGCGGATTCGTCCAGGACAGGATCTGATTGCCCGAGTGCCGGAAGCTTTTGCGCGCCGGGCCCTGGAGCGCCGGGGGATTGGCGACCGAGGCATAGTCCGGGCAGGTGAGCTGCGCGGACGCGGAAGAGGGAATGGCACTCAGAATCCAGAGCATCAACGCCAACGGCTGGGTCACGGTTCGTGTCATGAGGAACTCCTGGGTTGGGGGGGCTGGCTCGAGCGGAATGGGGGCCGCCCGAGGCCGGTCCGCCTCATACCCCTCGACGCGGGCGGACGTCCCCCGACTTCTCGCGTCATGGCACTTTCAAACATGACGTCGTGCGTCATCGTGCCGGATGGCGTGTTCGTGTTGCGAATATATTGCAAAAATGTCGGTACACCAAATATTACCTGCCCCCTGGCTCTGGACGTGGGTGATATCGGGTATGGGATTGTTGATGTCTCAGGTGGAACTCGGGAGCAGGGGAGTTGGCTTCATCGTCAAGGAGGGCCTTCGGTTCAAGGACTTGAACAAGAATGGCCAGGTCGAGGTCTACGAGGACTGGCGGCGGACTCCTGAAGAACGGGCGAGAGATCTCCTCGGCCGGATGACGCCGCGGGAAAAAGCGGGCGTCATGATGCATGGAACGGCTCCCACCCACATGACGGAAGGCGTCAGCCGTTATGACCGGGCACTCGCCACCCGGATGATCTCGGAGAAGGGGGTCAACAGCCTCATCACGAGGCTGGAAGGCAATGGCCGGTTCCTCGCGGGGGAGAACAATGCGTTGCAGGAGATCGCGGAGGCGACGCGCCTGGGCATTCCGGCCACCATCAGCACGGACCCCCGCAACCACTTTCAATTCACGCTGGGCGCCAGTGTCGCCGCGGGGGGCTTCTCCCAGTGGCCAGAGGTGCTCGGGTTCGCGGCCATCGGGGACGAGGCCCTGATGCGGCGCTTCGGAGACATCGCCCGGCGGGAGTACCGCGCGGTGGGTATCCAGGAGGCGCTCTCTCCGCAGGCCGATCTCGCCACCGAGCCGCGCTGGGCGCGCATCCATGGAACCTTCGGCGAGGATGCCGACCTCGCCAGGACGCTCGTGCGAGCCTACATCGAGGGCTTCCAGGACGGTGGCCACGGCATTGGCAAGGGCAGCGTGGTGGCCGTCGTGAAGCATTGGGCCGGCTACGGCGCCGCGAAGGATGGTTTCGACAGCCACAATGCCTACGGTCAATACGCGGTGTTCCCGGGCAAGAACTTCGAGTACCACCTCAAGCCCTTCGAGGGCGCGTTCGCCGCGAGGACCGGCGGGGTGATGCCGACCTACTCCATCCTCCAAGGCGTCACCTTGAATGGCCAGCCCCTGGAGCAGGTGGGCGGGGGCTTCAACAAGCAGCTCCTGATGGAACTGCTGCGAGGCCGGTATGGTTTCGATGGCGTCATCCTCTCGGATTGGGCCATCACCAACGATTGTGACGAGGCGTGCCGCCATGGCGCGCCTCCCGGGCAGACTCCCTCCTTCGTGGGGTTTGGAACGCCCTGGGGCGTGGAGCACCTGTCCAAGGTGGAGCGTTTCGCCAAGAGCGTGAACGCGGGCATGGATCAGTTCGGTGGCGTCGATGACTCCGACGCGCTCGTGGAAGCCGTCAACGCCGGCTTGGTGACCGAGGCACGCCTGGATGAGTCGGTGTACCGGATCCTGCTGCAGAAGTTCCAGCAAGGCCTGTTCGAGAACCCCTACGTCGATGTGGAGCGGGCGGGCGAGGTGGTGGGCCACTCCGCCTTCCAGGCCGAGGCGACGGAGGCCCAGCGGCGTTCACTCGTCCTGCTGGAGAACAAGGACAAGCTGCTCCCGCTGGGGGCCCACATCCGCAAGGTCTACCTCCATGGCATCGATGGTGCCGTCGCCGCCGGGTATGGACTGACGGTCGTCAACACCCCCGAGGAGGCGGATGTCGCGATCATTCGGACGGTGACTCCGTTCGAGACGCTCCATCCCCAGTACGTGTTCGGACTCCGGCAACACGAAGGCAACCTCGCCTTCGAGGACGGCAACGCCGACTATGAAGTCATCAAGCGCGTGAGCGCCAGGGTGCCCACCATCGTCACGGTCTACCTGGACCGCCCGGCGATCCTGACGAACGTGAAGGACAAGGTCGGCGCGCTCCTCGGCAACTTCGGTGTGAGCGATTCCGCTCTGTTCGATGTCCTGACGGGCAAGGCCTCGCCCCAAGGCAAGCTGCCCTTCGAACTGCCCTCGTCGATGGCGGAAGTGGAGGCGAAGCGCTCGGACATGCCGCAGGACACGGCCCATCCGCTGTACCCCCTCTTCTTCGGGTTGAGTTACTGAGCACCCGCCGGGGGCTCCTACTGGGGGGCGTGGCGCCACCGGGCGAGCAGTTCCCGCATCCTGTCCACGAAGAAGAGGGGGATGTCCGCGAGCAGGTTGCCCGGCGGCCGGCGCGAAATTCCTGAATGGGCTCGGTTGGGTGCTCCCCTCTTCGCGGTGGCCCAGGTGGTGCCCAGCCGCGTCAACTCCTCTCGGTCCAGGTGCTGCGCCAGCGCGGCCAGCAGTCGCTCCTCCTCGTCGCGAACGTCCGCGCGCAGCAAGGGGAAGAGCTCCCTGGCGCGTGTCTCGAAACCGGCCTCACCCGGTGAGAACCCATCCATCTCCTTCAGGAGTTCGTTGATGCGCTGGTGCCGTGATGCGAGCTCCGACGTGATGGCTTCCGCCGAGGTGAGCACCCAGCGCGAGAACGGGAAGAGCACCGTCTCTTCCGCGAAGGCGTGGGTCGTGACCAGGTTCACGATCTCCCTGAACGTGTCACGGCGCCCGATCGGAGTGGCGCGCTCGTGGCGTTGCAGCAACTCGTCGAGAAGCATGTGGTCACGCTTCTGCAGGTCGATGATCGTGTCGCTCATGCCGTCTCCACGGTTGTCCCCTGGCTCAGCGGTGCGTACCGGGGGAGGGTGAGTCCAAGAGCAACCTGCGCACCACCGGAGCGCGCGTCAGGTGCAAGCTGTCGGAGAGGTTCAGCTCGATGAGCTGCTCCAGCCGATGGGGCGTGGCACTGGCGAGCCGACACGTGTGGCTCGCTCCCAGGCCGAGCGAGAGACAGTTGGCCACATAGCCGAGACGGTAGGTCGGGAGTCCTTCTTGCACCCCTCTAGGATTCGTCCGGAGGGACGGCCCGCTCAGCCTCGCTGAACCGGACGGCCGGGCGGCCAGGCTTGTTGGGACTCGCTCCCTCCGCCGCTGACCGAGCGCAATACCGGTAGCGGTGCGTGTGATCGTAGAAGTAGCTCCACTTGCGGCGCCGCGTGCCGTCGTAGTGGGGCTTCCCATCCAGGTCGTTCAACCCGGGCAGGTAGGGCTCGGACCAGATCTCCTGGGTCCACGTGGTCCACTTCACCTGGTAGTAGTCGATGGCACAGCGCTCCCCGGGCCGAGCGCACTCGGCCGGGTGGTACTCCGCGAGCAACGCCTCCTCGATGACGAGCGACATGCCCTGGAGCCACCGCGGGTCCCGTGTCGGCGCCTGCTCGACGAGGAAACACCGCTCCGGCGCCTGGCTGTCCGTGGTCCTGGTTCTGGACCCCTCCGCCGCGTCGTACATCGCGCCGTGCGCCCCTTGGGGGCCGCGAGCGGGTGCGAGCCCTCAGCGCCGGGTGTTCATCTTCCGCAGCAGGTTGGACGCGCGGGCGCGGACGTTGGCGTAGGAGTCCGAGCGCGCCGCCTCCTCGAGGAAGGGCTCCGCGGGAGCCCCCACCTCACGGACGAGGAAGTCCGCGCACCTCGTGTGGAAGCCGTCGCTCACCAGGCAGCGGATGACGTTGCGGATGAGCTTCGCGTCCGTGCGGTAGGCCGCGTTGTTCCTCATGGCCGCCCCATAGGAGGCGAGGCCATCCGCCCAGCGCAGATTGTCGAAGTTGACGTGTCCCTCCAGATAGGGGGCGTAGGCGCTCTGGGGGTACTGCGCGCGCAGGCTGGCGAGCGCACGGAGCGTCTGATCCCTCCGTCGCTCTCCCTCCTTCACCCAGCGTTCGATCTGCTCGATGTTGGGCAGGTCCTCGGGCGGGACGCTCTCCTCCTGGGCGGAGGAGGCGGACCTGTCGCCGGAGGTGGGTGGCGCGCCCTTCGCGGTGGAAGGCTCGGTCGTGCCGGGCCCCTGCTTCGTCTGCCAGAGGAGCGCCGCGCCGAGGCCGACCAGGAGCGCGCCCGCGGCCCCCACGGCCAGCATCGGCCGCTTGTTCCGGGAGGGCAGCGGTGCTCGTGGGTCGGGCGCCGCCTTCGGTTGGGGCCGGCTGGGCACGGTGGCCTCGTGGCCCGAGGACGGGGAGGGCGTGTGGGCCTTCACCCGGGGGGCTTCGGAGGGAGCACCCACGTCCGGAAGCGCGTCCAGCGCGGCGGCGAAGTCCGAGGCCGACTGGAAGCGGTCTCCGGGCTTTTTCGCCATCGCCTTGTGGACCACCGCCTCCAGCTCCTGGGAGAACCCCGCCTCGGGCTGGATGCTGCCCAGGGTCGGTGGCGCGTCCTCCTGGTGCTGGCGCATCACCTCCGTCATCCGCTCGCTGTCGAAGGGCTTGGCACCGGTGAGCAGCTCGAAGAGGAGCACGCCGACGGCGTACAGGTCCGTCCGGGCATCGATCTCCCCGGCGCGGATCTGCTCCGGCGCCATGTAGCTGGGCGTGCCCACGGCCAGACCCGTGGTCAGGCCCGAGACCGTGTCGCGCAGCTTCGCCAGCCCGAAGTCGAGGATGCGGAGCTGATCGCCCAGCCCCGTGGCCTCGGCCAGGATGAGGTTGTCCGGCTTGATGTCCCGGTGGACGATGTTCTGGGCATGGGCGTGGGCCAGCCCCGCGAGCACCTGCCGCACGATGCCCAGCGCCCGCTTCACCGGCAGGGGTCCGCTCTCGCGCAGCAGCGTGCGCAGGGGCTGTCCCGTGACGAAGTCCATCACCATGAAGGGGGCGCCGTCCTGCACGCCGAAGTCGATGACCGAGACGCAGCACGGGTGCGACAGCCGGCTCATGGCCTGCGCTTCGATCTGGAAGCGCCGCTGGAAGCTCGGCTCCGTCGCCATCCAGGAGTGGAGGAACTTGATGGCCACGGCCCGGCCGAGCTCGATGCGCTCGCCGCGGTACACCACTCCCATGCCTCCCGCGGAGATCCGCTGGAGGATCCGGTAGCGCTCCTGCAAGACGGTGCCAATACGGGGGTCGACGACAGCGGTTGAGTCCATGGTGCTTGGGGGGGAGCCTATCAGGCTCGCCTCCTTCGGGGGGGACGGCGGTCACGGGTCGCGGAACCTCGAAGTCCATGACGAAGTCGCTCGGCACCTCGGTGTTTGTCTTTGGTCTCCCACCCCGGTGGGCGGCGGTCGCGCGGGGTCCTTCTCACCCGCACGGCGCTCCCCTGGCGCGCTGCCCCAGCGGCGTCCATGCGTCGGCGGCGGTTCAAGCACGACCCTCGCGAGTCGCCTCGAGTGCCTCCGCCGGGAGCCGAGCTCTTCCCGCGCTGGAGCGCATGAGGGAACCCTTGTCCACCGGGCAGGCAAGCCAACTTTCAGCCTGTCGACACTTCAGGTTCATCCCCTCTCACAAGAGAATTCCACCGGTGGGATTCTTACCCGGTGCGCCGTTTGTCGTGAGACGAATATCGTGGATGCACTAAGCACATGGTCGCGCCCTGGGGCGCCATCTCCTGGTTCCGCATGTCCGACATGATCGATTCCCAGAAACTGTTCGACTCCGCCCCCGCTCCGCTCATGGTCCTGGATCGGGAACTGAAATATGTCGCGGCCAACCAGGCCTACCTGCGGGCTACGTCGCTACGGCGTGACGAGATCATCGGGCGCAACCTCTTCGAGGTGCTCCCCCAGGGCTCGGATCCCGCGGATCCCGATGGCGCGGGGAAGCTCCGGGAGTCGCTCGAGCGGGTGCTCGCCAGTCGCATGCCGGACCTGCTCGCGATGGCGGTCCAGCCCATCGCTCGTCCCGGCGAGGGCGGCCCCGTGCTCGAGAAGCGCGTGTGGACCTACTCCCACAAGCCCCTGCTGGATTCCACGGGCAACGTGGCCTTCATCCTCCAGCACGCCGTGGACGTCACGGATCTGCGCACCTCGAATGGCGCGAGTGGAGCCAAGGGGCAGCGGCTGGAAGGGGTCTCCGGGGAGCAGCTCGCTTCCCTCCTCGGTCAGGCGTGGACCGTTCAGGAGAACAACAAGGAGCTGGACTACGAGCGCCGCTATCTCCGCCAGCTGATCGATCTGCTTCCCGGGGTCGTGGGGGTCCTACGCGGTCCTGACTACGTCTTCGACATGATGAACGCCAACTACCTGCCCTACGTTGGCTTCCGGGACGTCATCGGCCTGCCGCTGCTCAAGGCGCGGCCCGAGCTCACGGGCAACGACTCCATCTTCGACATGCTCCGGCGGGTGTTCCACCAGGGCGAGACGATCTCCATGAAGGGTTTCAATCTCTCCATCCGCTTGAAGAAGGATGGGCCGATCGAGAACCTCGTCGTGGACTTCGAGTACCGGCCCGTGCGCGTGTCGGGCGGTCCCGTCATGGCCATCCTCATCTACGGCCAGGACGTCACCGAGAAGGCGAAAGCCGAGGCCCAGGTGCGCCACTACCAGGAACACCTGGAGCAGTTGGTGCGCGAGCGGACCCGCGCGCTCGAGGAGAGCGAGGCCGAGCGGCGCAAGACCGAGGAGCAGCTGCGCCAGTCCCAGAAGATGGAGGCGGTGGGCAAGCTCACCGGCGGCGTGGCGCACGACTTCAACAACCTGCTCCAGGTCATCGCCGGCAACCTCCAACTGCTGCAGCGCGACGTGGGGGGCAACGAGCGCGCCCTGCATCGCGTGCAGACGGCCACCCGCGCCGTGGAGCGCGGTGCCAAGCTCGCCTCCCAGTTGCTCTCCTTCGCGCGCCGCCAGCCGCTCCAGCCCATCGTCGTCAACCTGAGCCGGTTGGTGCGCGGCATGGACGAGCTGCTGCGCCGCACGCTGGGCGAGGACGTGGAGCTGGAGACCGTCACCGCTGGAGGGCTGTGGAACACGGCCATCGATCCCAACCAGCTCGAGAACGTCATCCTCAACCTGGCCATCAACGCCCGGGACGCGATGAGCAACAACGGCAAGCTGACGATCGAGGTCAGCAATGCCGTGCTCGATGATCGCTACTGCCGGATGCACCCCGAGGTGCTTCCCGGCCAGTACGTGTTGCTGGCCGTGTCGGACACGGGCAGCGGCATGACGCCGGAGGTGATGGAGCGGGCCTTCGAGCCGTTCTTCACCACCAAGCCCGAGGGCCGCGGCACTGGCCTGGGCCTGAGCATGGTGTACGGCTTCGTCAAGCAGAGTGGCGGTCACATCAAGCTCTACAGCGAGCTGGGGCATGGCACGACCATCAAGCTCTACATGCCCCGCGCGGTGGAGGCCGAGTCGATGGACGCCCAGGTCATCACCGGCCCCATCGAGGGAGGCTCGGAGACCATCCTGGTGGTGGAGGACGATCCCGAGGTGCGCACCACGGTGGTGGAGATGGTGAGCGAGCTGGGCTACCGCGTGCTCAAGGCCGTGGACGCGCAGAGCGCGCTGGTGATCCTCCAGAGCGGTGTGCCCATCGAGCTGTTGTTCACCGACGTGGTGATGCCCGGTCCGGTGCGCAGCCCCGAGCTGGCCAAGCAGGCCAAGGCGCTCCACCCGGACATCGAGGTGCTCTTCACCTCGGGCTACACGGAGAACGCCATCGTCCATGGCGGACGGTTGGATCCGGGCGTGCAGTTGCTGAGCAAGCCCTACAGCCGGGATGACCTGGCCCGCAAGCTGAGGCAGTTGCTCAACGGCCGCCAGCAGCGGCTGGCGGTCCGCGGCGCCGCCCGCGTGGTGCCCACGTCCCCCGCGTCCCCGGCCCCCGCGGCTCCTTCTCCCAAGCCTCCCACGGCCTCCTCGCCCGCGAGTGCTCCCGCGCCCTCCGCGTCGCGCCGGCTGCGCGTGCTGCTGGTGGAGGACGACGAGGACGTGCGCTCCTCGGCGTGCGAGCTGATGGATCTGCTGGGCCACGAGGTGCTGGCGGTCACCAGCGCCGAGGAAGCCAAGGGCGCATTGGCCGCCAGCGGCTTCGACGTGTTGTTCACGGACGTGACGCTGCCCGGGGCGTCGGGCGTGGACCTGGCGCGCGAGGTGGCGGGCCGCAAGACGGGCATCAAGATCATCCTCGCCTCGGGCCATGGTCACGTGGCGCTGCCCCGGGGAGAGGCGCCGCTGGAGGGCGTGGTGGTGCTGCCCAAGCCCTACGCGCTGCCGCAGATCCAGGCGGCGCTGGAGCAGGCGGTGGCCCTGCCTTGAGCCACTCCCTCCAGGTCTGGCGGCCCGGATGCGGCCGCCGGGCCCGGAGGCCCTTCAGTCCATCAACCCACCGAGGTTGAGATCCAACCGGCTGCGCACGAGCCCGAGGAGGCTCTCCAGCTCGCGTCCCTCGAGCTTCAGCCGGGCCGCCAGCTCGTGGCGGGTGAGCCGCAGCAGCCGCTCGCGGGCCTGGGCCACGTGGCGCGCGACGCTGGAGCGTGACTCGCCATACATCGTCGCGAGCCGGTCCATGGTGAGGCCATGCAGGTGGTGCATGCGCAAGAGGGCGCGCTCGCGCTCGGGCAGGGCCGCCAGCGCCGCTCGCAGCGCCGAGGAGAGCGCCTCGGAGGAGTCGGCGCGCAGCACCTCGCGCTCCGGGTTGTCCGGGGCCAGCAACTGCTCGAGCGCCTCGGGGGGCTCGGAGAAGAGCTCCTGGCGTCCACTCTGGTTGGACATCGCGCCCACCAGGCGCGCGGCGACGATGCGCACCCAGGCGCGCAGGGGGCCCCGGCCCGCGTAGTCGGCGATGCGCGGAGGCGCTCCCCCCATGCCCAGCAGCAGCCGCTGGCGCAACATCTGGAGCACCTCGTCCAGGGTGGCGGCCGGCAGCGAGCCGAGGCGCGCGGGCACCTTGCGCAGCACGTGCTGCTCGAAGGCGAGCAGGGCCTGGGGCTCGCCCTCGGCGCAGGCGCACGCCAGATAGAGATCGGCCGCGTGGAGCTGTCGCAGCGCTTCCTCGGGAGTCCCCGGAGCGGGCAGGTGCCGGGCCAGGTGGCGCAGGAATGCCTCCGGCGCGAGCTTCACCGTGGGCCAGGCCCCTTCTCCCGCGGCGAGGTGTCCCGCGAGCAGCGTCTCCAGTCCGGGCCACTCCCGGAGCCAGTTCCGGCGATCCTCGGGGGCCCACGCCAGCAGGACCCGCGTGAGGGGAACGTGCTCTCCGCTCGTCATGGGGTGTGCCCTCGCTCGGCCATCAGGGGGTGCCGGGCCTGCCATTCCATCAGCGCGCGGTGCTCCACGCGGGCGCGTGTCCCCAGCGCATCCATCTGGCTCCGGGCCTCTTCCAGCAGGGCGGCCACGCGTTTCCTCTCCTCGGCCGTGCCGTGCTCGAGCGCCCGGGCCAGGAGGAAGGAGGCCCAGGCCGCGTCCAGCTTGTCTCCGGGGGCTCGCTCGTGGATGTGCCGGGCACGCTCGAGCAGCGGCACCGCCCGCTCGGGGGCCCCGAGTTCCAGGTGGGCCTCGCCGAGACAGGCGAGGTCCAACGCCACGTCCGGGCTCTCCGCGCCCTGCGCCGGCTCGTCGAGCTCGAGGGCGCGTTGGCAGCGCGCGAGGCCCTCACGGGCAGCTCCCGAGCGCAGGTTCACGACGCCCAGCTCGCGCGTCACGCCCGTGAGCACCGCGCTGTCCGGGCCGTTCGCCTTCTCCAAGAGACGCAGGGCGCGCGTGAGGTGCTCGCGCGCCAGGGCGGGGCGGCCCGCGCGCAGGTGGACGGCGGCGAGGGTGCGCAGCGGCAGCTCGGCGCGCGGCGTGTCCGGCCCCAGGCTGCGTTGGATGCGCTCGAGGGCTTGCTGGGCGTAGCCGAGCGCCTTGTCGAGGTTCTGCTCGTCGTAGGCCACCATGCCCAGTCCGCCGAGCGCGGTGATGGTGTTGGGGTGATCCGGGCCCTTGCCGCGCTCGAAGATGGCGAGCGCGCGCTCGAAGTACCGCCGGGACTCCTCCAGCCGGCCCGCGAGCCGTAGCAGGACGGCCAGGTTGTTGATCGGCGCGGCGAGGCTCGGGTGGTCCGGGGAGCGCGCCGCTTCCAGCAGGGACAGGGCGCGGCGGAAGGTGGCGAGCGCCTCCTCGGGCCGGCCCTGCTGCTGCAACTGGGTGGCGATGTTGTTGAGGTTGAGCGCGAGCGTGGGGTGATCCGGTCCCCACATCCGCTCGCGCAGCTCCTGGGCCTGGCGGAAGAACGCCAGGGCTTCCGCGCCGCGCATCTGCCGCGAGCGCACCCGCCCCAGTCCGGCCAGCAGGTACGAGGTGCGCAGGCTCTCCGGGCCCAGGGTCCGGCGCGACAGCTCCAGCCCCTGGGTGAACTCCGCCTCCGCCTCGTCCAGCTTGCCCTGCATCAGCAAGAGCCCGCCCATGCGCAGGTTCAGATCCGTGGCGAGCGCCGGGACGCGCTCTCGCCCCAGCCGCTCCACGGCGGCCCGGGCGTGGTGGACGATGCGGTTGGCCTCGTCCATGCGCGCCATCTGGTCCCCCACCACCCACAGCAGGAGGTTCCACGCGCGCGCCACCATCTCGTCATCGCGCCCGGCCTCGGCGGCCCACACGGCGCGGTAGAGGAGCTCCTCTGCCTCCTTGGTCTTGCCGAGCAGGCCGAGCAGCTGTCCGTGCTGGGCGAGTACCTCGGCCTCCAGGGGGCGGAAGTCGAGCCCCTCGATTTCCTTCAGGAGCGCGGTGGTGACCTCGAGGCCGGAGGCGTGGTTGCCGATCTCCAGGCGGGCACGGGCCTCGGCGAGGCGGCGGCGCGCGGCGTCCACCCGGGGGCGCAGGGCGTCGGGGGGTTGGGGCCGGGTGGCGACCTGGGGGACTTCCATGCACCCGGCGAGTCCCTCGAGCGAGGCCACCATCTGGGGCGCGTTCTGCACCGTCTGGGCGTCCGCCTTCTCCAGCACGTCGGTGACGGCGGCGAAGTGCCACAGCCGGGTGTCGAGGCAGGCCGTCTTCAGCCACGCGGTGTGGTAGTCGTCCCGGGTCGCCGCCAGGCAGGACTCGGTGCGCAGCGTGCGCCAGGTGGCGGCGTGGGCATCCAGCGCGCGGGAGACGGCCTCCCAGGCGGCGGCGGCGTAGGGCTTGCCGGTGGCGAGGAAGGCCTCGCGTACGTGTTCGCGCCGCTCGGGGCTCCAGGCGGCGGCGAGTTTCTCCGTCTCCTGCTCGCAGCGCACCTCGCGTCGGTGGGCCGCCACGTAGCCCAGGGACACCCCCAGCAGGCTGGCGGCGACGGCGGAGGCGGCCACCCACGTCCGCACGCGCTGGGTGGCGGGGGCGAGCTGGGCCAGCAGCGCCTCCATGGAGGGGTGACGCTCGCCAGGCGAGGCCTTCAGGCCCCTCCGCACCGCGCGCCGCACCCGGGCGGGCACCTTCGATTCGCCGCCGGGGGGACGGAGCCGCTCCTCGTGCATGGCCTGCCGCAGCTCCTCGAGCGTCTTGCCCTCGAAGGGCCGCACGCCGTGGAGCGCCTCGTGGAGCGCCACGCAGAAGCTGAACTGGTCCGACAGCGCGTCCGCGCTCTGTCCGGCGAACTGCTCGGGAGCCATGTAGGCCGGTGTGCCCAGCAGCGCGCCCGTCCGGGTGAGCGGAGAGCGGACGTCATCGGGCCCCCGGTGGGAGGACAGGGGGCCGGAATCCTCCTCGGGCGTGGGTTCCCGATCGGAGCTGCGCGCCAGCCCGAAGTCCGTCACCCGCACGCGGCCGTCCCGGCCCACGAGGACGTTGGCGGGCTTGAAGTCGCGATGGACCAGGCCCGCCGCGTGCGCCGCCGCCAGCCCCCGTCCCGCGTCGACGAAGACGCGCAGCACCTCGGGCCAGGGGCGCGGCTGCTTCAGCCAGTCCGCCAGCGTGCAGCCCTCCACCAGCTCCATGGCCAGGAAGAGCACCTGGTCGCACACGCCCACGTCGTGCACGACAACGACGTGCGGGTGGGACAGCCGGGCCAGTGCCTGGGCCTCGCGCAGCAGCCGCTGCCGCAGCTCCTCCACGTGCCGGCCCTCCGGGCGCAGCAGCTTGAGGGCCACCTGCCGCTCCAGCTGGGGATCGTGCGCCGCGTACACCTCGCCCATGGAGCCCCGGCCGATGCGCCCGAGCACCACGTAGCGCGCGAGCCGGGCTCCCGGGGCCAGAGGCGTGTCCGCCGCCTCCTCCTCCGGCACACCCGGGGAGGAGCTGGCGCCCAGCGCCACTTGACGCTGGCACCCCTCGCACCCATCCAGGTGCGCGAGCACCCGCGTCCGCTCTTCCTCCGCGAGCATCCCCGCGAGGAAGTCACTCAGCGTCGTCTCGTCCGGACACGTTGGAGGGGTAGTCACGTCCTCCTAGGAGTACAACTTTTCCCGATTCCTGGGAAATCTCCCCGCGGAGTTGCTAGCCGACGGTGCCGACGACCTCGTCCCGGTCCAGGAACTCGCCCTTGACGGTGCCCGAGTACCAGGAGGTGCTGTTGGTGCCGCTCTTGTCGTACTGCATGTGGGTGTGGGGACCGGTGACGTTGCCCGTGCCGCCCTCGTCGCCGATCTGGCAGCGGTCGCACGTCTTGTCCTTGGAGGTGGTGGACACGTAGAGGAAGTGCCACTGGCGGAAGGTGTAGCCGTTGGCGAAGGTGTGCTTCACCTCGTTCTGGTTGCCGCTGCCGTTGCCGTAGCAGACCTTCTCGGTGGTGCGGATGGTGACGTTCCAGGAGAGCGAGGCCTTCACCGCCGTCTCCACGCCCCAGTAGCCGCAGGCGTTGGCGCTGGAGAGGTCCACCGCGCCGTGGAAGGAGCCGCTCGAGTAGTAGGTGGTGGCCGTCACGGTGCCCGGGAAGGGCGCGCCCACGGTGTACGCGGTCGCGGCCGTGGGCAGCAGGGCCAGGGTCATCAGGGAGGCCAGGGTCGTCTTCAGGGTGTTACGCATCGGAGGTTCCTCTCGGGCCGGTGGTCCGGCCCCCGTGGGGGGTGCTGCTTGAGGTGCTACTCAGCGAGCCTGGGTGAGCTGCTGCTTCGCTCGCAGGATCAGGCTCCACTCCTGGAGGTTCTGGTTGAGCACGCGCGTCCACGCGTCGACTTCCGGTGCCAGGCGCGGATCCACGTCGCGCAGGCGTTGCAGCTCGGGCACCGCGCTGGAGAAGCCGAGCCGGGCGATGCCCGCGAGCATGGCCTTGCGCGCCTGGGGGTCCGTCTCGGCGCGGTACTGGGCGCTGAGCGCCTGGCGCGCGCTGGCCATCTGCGCCGCGGGCACGCCGCCGAGCGCGGTGCTCGCCGCCGCGCGCACCTCCGGGGACTCGCTGCCGAGCAACCGCTCGAGCTTGCGCGCCGAGTCGGCGCTCACCTCGCCCGTCATGATGTTGCCGAGGATCCGGGCCGTCACCTTGGGATCCGACGAGGCCGCCGCCGCCGCCACCGCGGTGTCCGCCGCTTCGGCATGGCGCCCGCCGTACACCTCGAGGTTGTCCGTGACGAGGTTGGTGGCGGCCTCCTGGCGCACCTCGGGGGAGGGGTCTCGCACCAGGCGCTCGTACATGTCGCCCGTGCGCTCCAGCGCGCCTGTCTGCCGCATGGCCCGGACGGTGGCGGCGCGCAGGGCCGGGTCGCGGTCGTTCAGGGCGCGCTGGGCCACCTGCTCCAGCGACGTGTCCTCCAGGCCGCGCTCGGTGCGCGCGACGAGCGCGGCCGCGAGGTGCTCGACCATGACCGGGTCGTACTCGCGCTCGAAGGCCGCGCGCAGCTCCTCCAGGGGCAGCGTGGTGGCGGACTCGCGCAGGAGCGTGCGCAGGTAGCGCTTGTAGGCCTCGGACTTCGAGCCGAGCCCGCGGCGGATTTGATCCATCAGGCCCGCCGTCGAGCACGTCTCGCCCTGGAGCGCGGGAGCCTCGGCCGCGGAGGTGGACGTCTGCGCGGGCGAGAGGGCCGGGGCGAGCAGGCCCAGGCCGAGCACCAGGGCGGACAGCGGGTTCTTGCGAGGGGCAAGGGTCATGGGGAGTCTCCGGGCCTCAGCCGTCATGGTGATCCAGACAGCCATGGGGGTCCTGCGACGGCAGGCTGAACCAGATGCGGTCGTAGTCGACGATGCCGCTGGCGTAGAGCCGCTCGAAGTCCTGGTAGTCGCCCTGGAAGCGAGGGTCGGTGAGGGCCATGTTCGCCATCACGGGCAGCGCGTCCTTGCCGGCGGCGCGGGCGGAGAAGCGGAAGAGGGCCCAGCGCACGCACAGGTCACGCTCGGTGGCGAAGGCCCGGGCGTAGATGTCCAGCACCTGGGCCTTGTCCTGGGCGAGCGACAGGTCGTGCGCGGCCACCTGCCGCACGTCGCCGCTGCCCTCGGTGGTGAGCACCTGGGCCAGCCGCGCGGTGGTCTGTGGGTCGAGCGGCGCGTCGGCGTGCATCTCCATCTCGAGCGCGAGGTAGCGCACCGGCTCGTCCATCGACTCGCTGCCGATGGCGAGGAGCTTGTCGAGGTAGGGCTTGACGTTGCCCGTGCGCTCGAAGTCCTGCTTCATCACCCGGCCGATGGCGCGCGTGGTGACCCAGCCCGCCTCGCCCGAGGCGGCGTCCTTGGCGAAGTGGGTGAGCCGCTCGAGCTGCGCGGGCTCGAGCCGGGGCAGCTTCTGCAGTCCGTCCAGGAAGCCCGCGCGCCGTCCCAGGTCCAGCTTCTCGTCGAGCCCCAGGGTCATCAACTGCTCGACGACCCGGGGCTTGAGCAGCGCCGGAGCGCCCCGGACGCCCGCCAGGAACAGCTTGAACTCCACGGCCGAGGCCTCGCGCGCCCAGCCGAGCACATCGAGCGCCCGGCCCTCGTCCTCGCCGATGAGCTCGGCGAGACGCTCCTTGAGGTAGGCGAGCACGTGGGGATCCCTCGATGCGAGCAGGGGCGCGGCCCAGTCCCGGAACGTGCCGAGCGTCACCGACTCGTTGAAGCGCTCCAGGTCCTGCCAGCAGGTGGTTTTCGAGAAGCGCGGAGCCTTCTCCTGGGGCTGCTCGGGTCCGCCCTGGCCGGTGGTGGAGCCCGGGGCCGCACGCGCCGTGCTCGCCGAGGGCACGCGCGGGGTGGGGGCCGGGGCTGACCCGGACGCGTCGCCCTGCTGCTCGGCGCCCCGGGTGAGCAGCGCCACGGCCGAGAGCAGCGCCACGGCGCCGAGCGCGACCGCGATCGTCGGACCGCGTCGGGACGATGGACTCACCGGGGCGGGCCCGGAGCGGGAGGGGACGTCAGGGTTCATGGCGTGCCAGGTGCGGGGTTGCACTGACTACGAGCCACCGGCCGGAGCGCCATCCCAGGAAAGAATTAAAAAATATTAGAAACCGATTATCCCGTCATTTCCCGCGAACGCAGGGGCAGTTCGATGGTGAAGGTGGCGCCCTCGCCCTGCCCGGCGCTGTCGCAGCTCAGCCGTCCATCCATCTCCTGCGCGGCCAGGGCGCTGGCGTGCAGCCCGAAGCCGTGGCCGTCCTTCTTCGTGGTGAAGCCATGCTCGAACATGCGCCGCATGTGCTCCGGGGTGATGCCCACCCCGTTGTCGCTCACCTCGATGCGCAGCCGCTCGTCATCGCCCTTGCGCACGCGCAGGGCGAGCAGCTTCGCGTCCCGTCCGCTCTCCAGCAGGGCGTGCCGGGCGTTGGTCAGCAGGTTCACGAGGATCTGCAGCAGCTTGTGCCGGTCCACCAGCACCTGGGGCAGCTCGTCGTACTCGCGCTGGATGCGGATGCCCAGCCGCTCGAAGGACGTCGCGTGCAGGCGCAGCGCGTCGTCGATGAGCTCCACCACGGAGATGGGCTCCACCTGGCCGCGGGAGCGGGCGTGCTCCTGTTGCAGGGTCACCACGGCCTTGATGTGCTCCATGTTGCGGATGAGCCGCTGCATCTCCTCATGCATCGTCGTGTGTTCCTGGCTCAGGTGCTGGGTGATGGAGGCGAGGTACTCGGGAAGCTGGCGGCCCCGGGCGTCGTCCGAGAGGAAGGCGGGCAGGTCGTTCGTGTGCTCCTTCATCAGCTCCACGGCGCGCGACAGCATGCGCAGGCGGGAGCCGCGCAACTGCTCGCTGACGAGCGAGGCCGAGACGTTGACGCTGTTGAGCGCGTTGCCCACGTTGTGCAGCACGCCCGTGGCCATCTCCGCCATGCCGGCCCGGCGCGAGGCCTCCACCAGGCCGCGGTGCAGCTCGTCCAGCCTGGCCTCGGCCCGCTTGCGCTCCCGGATGTCACGTCCGAAGAGCGTCACGCCCACCCCTTGTCCGTGCTCGTCCAGGATGGGGTTGAGCGACATGTCCATGTCCAGGATTTCGTTGTTGGCCAGGGGGTAGGCGACCTCGCGGCGGAAGGGCTGCCCCTGGCGCACCAGGGCCAGGGTCTTCTGCCAGTTGTCCCGGAGCTCGGGCGAGGCGCACTCGGCCAGTGAGTCGCCCGGGCGCGGTTCCCGTCCGTAGACATCGCGGAAGCGCCGTCTCGCGGCGGAGTTGATGGTGACGATGCGGCCCTGCGCGTCCAGCGAGCACACGATGTCGTCCGTGCTCTCCAGGAGGCTGGCCAGCTTGCGCTCGCGGTCGCGCACCGCGGCGTTCGCCGCATCGCGCGCGGATCTGAACAACGCGCTCAGCGCCCAGGTGAGCAGCAGGACGATGATGTCGAGCACGCCGTTCATCCAGCTGTGGAGCTCGAGGAAGATCGGATGGTGGGTGCCGAAGCCCGACAGGTAGAGCGGGTGGAGCAGCCCCACGTTGACGCAGAAGACCAGGGTGAACAGCAGGCCCGTGCGGATTCCCACCAGATAGACCGCGAGCACGGGGACGAGCGCGATCGCGGAGGGCGCGCTCTCGTGGGGCGAGGTCACGCCCGGCGTGGTCACGACGTAGGTGAGCACCGAGAACGAGGCGGTGAACAGGCCGCACGCCAGCAGCGCGGGAAGACGGGGCGAGGTGCGTCCGCGCATGAACACCAGCAGCGACACCCAGCCCACCGACATCACCAGCCCGAACACCACGGGCCACTTCGCGGAGGAGAACAGGGGTCCCGTCACCACGTTCATCAGGGAGACGAACAACAGGATGAGCTTGGTGCCGACCAACACCCGGAAGCGTCCGAGTTCCTCGGGGGGCAGACGGCGCTGTTCCCGTGTGAGGAATGCGTCCAGTCGTCCGGGTATCCACGCGTGCGGCCCTTGACTCATGGCCGCGAAGTCTAACGTGGAGTCCTGCCGAAGCAGGAAGGGAGGGTTACTCCCGCGTGACCGCGCGCAGCACCACTTCCTTGCGTTGCTCGAGCAGTCGCAGGCCGAGCGGGAGCAGCGCGCGGTAGAGCGCTCCATTGAGCGCGGCGCACAGGGCGAGCAGGGCCAGGGTGCGCCCCTCGGGGCCGGCCGTTCCGGTGGAGCGCAGGGCCCAGACGAAGGGGGCGCAGCCCACGCTCGCCGCGCCAATGCCCAGCAGGGAGGCGGTGAGGGGCAGCTTGTCCCGGCGCTTGAGGCTCGCGTGGAACTTCACCGGGAAGAACAGGGACAGGAAGTTGCCCGCGGTGAGGAGCACCGGAATCACCGCCAGTACGGCCGCCATGGCACACAGGAAGTCCAGCGCCGAGCCGTGGCCGAAATACACCCGGTAGAAGACGCCCACCCCCAGCGCCATGCCGCCGGCCGCCAGGCCCTGCACCCGGTTCTTCGCTCGGAGTACGTCGCCCAGCTCCACCGGCGCCGCGAGCAGCAGGGCGAGTCCGTGTCCGTCATAGGCGAAGGTGTTCTGCGAGAAGGTGGAGGCCATGACCACCGCGCCATAGATGCACAGGCCGCCCATCAGCCAGGCATCCGCGCTCGCGCCAAGCGCGTACCCGGCCAGGGCGCGCGCGGAGGTGAGCTTCATGAGGATGGCCAGCACGAAGGGCACGGCGGCGAGCAGCCGGGCGCGGGGGTTGCGCCACAGGTCCAGCGCCTCGCGCGCGAGCAGCGTGGTGAAGCGGGTGCGCGTGTGGGCGAAGGGGTCGCTGTCGCCAGCCTCCTTGACCGCCGGGCCCGCGCGGCCCACGCCCCGGTGGAAGCGCAGGAGCAGCGCATAGGCGAGCGCCATGCCCAGGAAGGTGAAGACGAGCATGCCCAGCCCATCGGCCAGGGCGTGGCGCGTGAAGCCGTAGGTGAGCTCCAGGAGAGCGTCCCCGAAGAGCCCCGAGGGGACGCGGCCGAGCGCGAGCGTGGCGTCGACGATGAGGGCCATGTCCAGCTTGTCCACGCCGCCCTCGCCCACGGCGGTGAGCCACGAGGTGTCGATGGGGGGGATGAACGAGGCGGCCGTGAGGAAGAGCACGAAGCCGCCGCCGAGCAACTGGGCGCTGTTCTTCGCGCGCAGCACGTTGAGCACCAGGTGCAGTCCCACCCGGCTCCAGGCGGCGTTGAGCAGGGCGAAGAGCACGTAGAGCGCGAGGGCGAGCAGCCGGTGGCGCACCGGGTGTACCGAGGCGTAGCCGAGCGTTGCTCCCGTCAGGGGCGCGTAGAAGACGAGCGCGCGCGGCTCCAGGAGGCTCGCGCCCGTGGAGGCGATGAGCAGGCGCAGGGGGGAGATGGGGAAGGGGGCGTAGCGGCCCAGCTCCGAGTGGTCATCCACGCCCGCGCTCATCAGCGGCCAGGCCACCCAGACCGCCGAGGTGACGAAGCACAGCAGGTTGAGGATGAAGAAGGGCCAGACGCCGTCCTGGGCCACGGCGGGCAGGCGCATGAGCCCGTAGAACGTCATGCCCAGGCCCCAGGCGGGGGCGCTCGACAGGAGGAAGGCGCCCACCGCGAGCAGCCGGCTGCCGCCCCGGCCCTGGTTGAGTCCGAGGTTGAGGCGCAGGCCCCAGAGCAACCACAGGTGGCGCAACAGCCCCGGCGCGGCGGGGCGGCTCACGCGGAGCCCCGGCGCAGCGCCACTTCGGGCACCTCGGTCGCTCCGGGCACCTCCCCATAGAAGGACAGCCTCGCGTTGCGCGCGGCCGGCACGGAGATGAGCTTCTCGAACACGGCCTCCAGCGAGGGCGCGCCGTGGCGCTCCTTCAACTGCTCCACCGTGCCCTCGTCCACCATCTTCCCGCCGCGGATGACGCCCGCGTGCGTGGCCAGCCGCTCGGCGATCTCCAGCACGTGCGTGGTGAGCAGCAGCGTCACCCCGCGCCGGCTCAGCTCGCGCAAGAGCTCGCGGATGACGCCCGCGGCCAGCACGTCGATGCCCTCGAAGGGCTCGTCCAGCAGCACCAGCTCGGGCGCGTGGATGAGCGCCGCGGCGATCGCCAGCCGCCGCCGCATGCCCTTGGAGTACTCGGCCACCAGCGCGCCCGCCTTGTAGGTGAGCTCGGTGAGCTCGAGCAGCTCCGCCGCCCGTGCCGACGCCTCGTCGCCCGCCAGCCCGTACATGCGCCCGCAGAAGGTGAGGTACTGCCGCCCGCTCAGCCGCTCGAAGAGGCTCAGCTCCTCGGGCACCACGCCGATGCGGCGTTTGATCTCCAGGGGCCGCGCCACCGCGTCCACGCCCAGCAGCTGGATGTGTCCGGCGTCGGGTGCGTACACGCCGGTGAGCAGCGCGATGGTGGTGGACTTGCCTGCTCCGTTGGGCCCCAGGAACGCATAGAAGGCGCCCTTGGGGATGTTCAGGTCCATGCCTTGCAGCGCGGTGAAGCCGCCAAAGCGCTTCACGAGCCCACGGGCGTCGACGGCCAGTTCAGGGGGAGGGGGTGCCATGCGCGAGCCCATGATCTCATCCGACGCCCGCTCCCGTTGACAATCCCCCTTCTGGCCCGCTCCGCCCACCTTGGCCCACCCGGCAGAGGGGGGCCCCGTCCTGGGGGTCCGGGCGAGCTTCCGGGGGTGACTTGACCGGGGCGTTTTTGAAACCTATTCTCATTATCACTTGGACCGCCGCGATCCGCGGCCTTCACCGTCGTGAGCCTCTCCTATGATCGTCTGCCTGTGCCGTGCTGTTTCGGATCGGACCATTCGTGCCCGCATCTCCGAGGGAGCCCACACAGTCGAGGAGCTGGGATCGGCCTGTGGGGCGGGGACAGGGTGCGGTGGTTGTCATGATCAGCTCAGTCAGCTCATCGGCGAGGCCCGTCAGTCCAACACCGTGCGGCCCGCGTGCCGCGAGAGTTGTGCCGCGGCGACCCTGCGGGTAGCTTCCGTGGCCCTATGAAAGGCCATTCCCAGGTCATCGACCTGCTCAACGACGTCCTGACGACCGAGCTGACGGCGATCAACGAGTACTTCCTGCACGCGCGTATCGCCCAGAACTGGGGGTACGAGCGGATCGGGAAGAAAATCTACGAAGAGTCGATCGGCGAGATGAAGCACGCGGACAGGCTCGTCAAGCGCATCCTCTTCCTGGAGGGGCTGCCGAACCTGCAGCGTCTGGCCAAGGTGAACGTGGGCGAGAGCATCCCGGAGATGCTCCGTCTGGACCTGGCCCTGGAGCAGGGCTCCCAGAAGCGCCTCAACGAGGGCATCGAGCTGTGCCGCTCGCTGGCGGACAATGGCAGCCGGGAAGTGCTCGAGCGCATCCTCGAGGACACCGAGGAGCACATCGACTGGATCGAGGCCCAGCTCGAGCTCATCAAGCAGGTGGGTGAGACGAACTACCTGGCCCAGCAGATCAAGAAGGAAAGCTGAGCGCGCCGCCTCCCGCTCTTCCCAGGGGGGAGGGGAGTGTGGGGGGCCTGCCTCCGGTCCGTGAACCCCTTGCGATGAGTGCCCCCATGCCTTCCCTCGTCCGTCCGAGCGCGGAGCGCGCCCGGCTGCTGATTTCCTGCGCGGATCGTCCCGGCGTGGTCGCGACGGTGACGCGGTTGCTGTTCGAGCACGGCGCCAACGTGGTCGACTCGGATCAGCACACCGAGCCGGATGATCTGCGCTTCTTCATGCGGCTGGAGTTCGACCTGCCCGGGCTGCCGGAGCGGCTGGGGGCGCTGGAGGAGGCCTTCGCGCCCGTGGCCGAGCGCTTCGGCATGCAGTGGCGGCTCATCCCCGCCGCGCGCGTCAAGCGCATGGCGCTCTTCGTCTCCAAGCAGGACCACTGTCTGCAGGAGCTGTTGTGGCTGTGGAAGAAGGGGGAGCTCACCGCCGACATCCCGCTGGTGGTGAGCAATCACCCGGACGCGCGCGAGGTGGTGGCCCCCTTCGACATTCCCCTGCACCACGTGCCGGTGACGGCGGACACCAAGGCGCAGGCGGAGGCGGCCACGCTGGAGCTCTTGCGCGCGCACCAGGTGGACCTGGTCGTGCTCGCCCGCTACATGCAGATCCTCAGCGGGGACTTCATCGCGAGCTTCGGGGGTCCCATCATCAACATCCACCACAGCTTCCTGCCGGCCTTCGTGGGCGCCAACCCCTATGCCCAGGCGCACTCGCGGGGCGTGAAGCTCATCGGTGCCACGGCCCACTACGTGACGGCGGAACTCGACGCCGGGCCCATCATCGAGCAGGACGTGCACCGGGTGGGGCATCGGGACGCGGTGGCGGATCTGGTGCGCATCGGTCGCCGGGTGGAACGCACCGTGCTCGCGCGCGCTGTCTCGTGGCACCTGGAGGACCGGGTGTTGCCGCACGGCAACAAGACCGTCGTCTTCTCCTGAGCCCGCCGGGAGGTGGGGCCCTTCAGTGCATCATCGCCACTTCGGGCGGTCCGATGATGCGCTGCACGGTCATCCTCACCTTGTCGAGGTCCACCGGCTTGGAGATGTAGCCCGCGGCGCCCACGAGCTCGGCCTCCCACTCGAAGCCGTAGCCGGAGATGATGATGATGGGCAGTCCGCGCGCCCGCGGCATCTTCTTGAGGGCATCCAGGAGCCCCCAGCCGCTCATGACGGGCATGCGCAGGTCCAGGAGCACCGCCTGGGGCAGTTCTCCCTCGAAGACATCCAGGGCTTCCCGCCCATTGGCGGCCTGCCCCGTGCGGTAGCCCATTTCCTCAAGGGCATCGCAGATGAGCGTGCGGTGGCTCGCGTCGTCATCGACGACCAAGATGTAGGACATGGAAGCCTCGAAGCGTATCCGGTGACAAAGCCGGATTCTATGGGGGGCAAGATGCGAACGGCCCGTCAGTTGCGGAAGGGGTCTGCCCGCTTTTCAACACCCTTCGAAGAGGCGCAAGGCGTTCTGGCCGAGGATGCCCGCTTCTACCTCGTCGTCGAGTCCGAGCTCCAGCAACCGCCGGAGTTCGCGATCCCACGCATAGGGCAGATGGGGGAAGTCCGTCCCGTAGAGGATGCGCTCGGGACGCACCTCCAGCAGGCGGCGCGGCGGGGTGAGGGGGAAGTAGCCCGCGAGCGCCATGGTGGTGTCCAGCCAGAGGTTGTCATGGCGCTCGAGCAGCCGCGCGTAGGCGTCGAACTCGTCCGCGCCCAGGTGGGGGATGCACAGGCGCAGGTCCGGATGGTCCTCGAGCACCCGCTCCACGCGCTCGGCCGAGCACAGGGCGTGGACATCGCACGAGTAGTGGGGACTGGCGGGCTCGCGGCCCGCGTGGAGCACCAGGGGCTTTCCGGCCCGGGCGCACGCCGCGTACACCTCGTGCAGGGCGGGCGCGTCCGGGGCGAAGCACTGCACGTGGCAGTGCAACTTCACCCCCTTGAGCCCGGCGGCGAAGGCCTCGGCGAGGATGTCCTCCGCGCCCGCCTCCCCGGGGAGCACGGTGGCCAGCCCCAGCACGCGCGGCTCGGCGCGGACCACCTCGGCCATGTAGGTGTTGAGGAAGCGCGCCATGCCCGGCTTGTGGGCGTAGTGCAGCGCCACCACCCGGTGCACGCCCCGTGACAGCAGGAAGGAGAGCACCTGGGGGGTGTGCAGCTTGTAGCGGATGGGCCAGCCGTACTGCTCGAACCAGCGCCAGATGGCCTCGAACACCCGATCCGGGAAGAGGTGCACGTGGGCATCCACCACGGGTGGTAGCCCCTCGGGCAGCCGGGGCCCTTCCTCATCCTCCAGGGCGGGCAGCGGCGGCCCCCTGGTTTCGCCGGGCGCCAGCCATCCCGCGGCGCCCAGGCAGGCGGGAAGCTGTTCGAAGGGATCCATGCGGTGGGGCGCGGCTACTGCTTCTTGCGCGCCTCCTCGTCCTCGGGCGTGTCCAGGCGCCGCAGCAGGGTGTTCTGCGCGTAGCCGGCACGCTCCAGGCGCTGGGTCTCGATGACATCGGCGACCTTGGTGCATACCTGACCGAGCACACGCAGCGACTCGGCCAGGACCTTCTCCACCTGGTCCTGTGCATCCGCCCGCTTGATGACGGTCCGTTCTCGGCGGAACAACGAGGGCAACTTCATCCCAGGCAATCTAAGGGATGACCCGTTCGGGGGCCACTGTCGCTCGCTTCCTCCAGACCGTGGGGCGGCCGGGCGGGTCGATCAACAGATTGACACCACAGCAAATTTACAAAGTGTACGCCGCCTGTCGGTGGACGGGGGCGGCTTCGAGGGAAAGCGTTTTCTATAGGACCGTGGAGACGGCCTTTCACGAATTTTCAAAGGGGGGGATGGCGCGCGGAAAATTTGTGACTACAGTGATTCCACTCACGTGCCGGCAATCGTGTCGGACGGTCGAAAGGGGGACTGCGCAATGGCTTATGACGGCGAATTGGTGAAGATGGCGAACGGCCGCTGGGCGCGGTTCCAGCGCTGCCAGGTGTACCGCCCGGGCGTCGATGACGCGGGCGAGACGATGATGTTGATCGCAGTGGAGTTGGACGAGCGCTACCAGCGCTTGTTGGATGAGGCAGCGGACTCGCTGGCGGATTACCGGCAGAGAGGCATCGTGGTGCAGGCGACGCTGGATGATGCAGCGCAGCGTCTGACCTTGCAGACGGAGTTGCAGTCGAGTGCGGTGAATTAGTCAGCGGGGCTGGTAGAAGCGCGCGGCGTTTTCATGGGCCACGCGCTTCACCACCCTCTCCGACAGCTTCGCCTTGGTCAGCAGGTTGGCCAGGCGTGCCAGTCCGAGGATGTCCCCGGCGCCATCGCCGGCATCGGAGTTGAGCACCAGCCGCTCGCTGCCCAACCGGCGCACCAGCGCCACGGCGCGTTCGGCCCGGAGCGCCTCCGGATGGAGGGTCAATCCCGCCCAATGCCCACAACCGAGGATGTTGCGCACGGTGCGGCCGTTGGCGTGGTCCACGAGCACGCGCGAGGGCAGCACGCCGGAGTCGCGCAAGAGGGTGAGGATGCGCCGGGTGTGGCGTTCCTTGTCGAGCACGGGCGTGTGCACCACCACCTTGAGCTTGAGCTGGCGCGCGAGCGCGAGCTGCTCGATGAAGGCCTCTTCCTCCTCGATGCCGCCCGAGTGCAGACCCGTCTCGCCCAGGGCCACGACGCGGCCACCCCGGAAGTAGTCGGGTAGGTGGGAGAGCACCTCGGACAGGCCTCGGCGGGGGATGCAGCGCGGGTGCACGCCCAGCACCGCCCAGGCGCGGATGCCCAGCCGCTCCAGGCGCGGCAGTTGCTTGAGCACCAGGTCGTCGAAGTGCTTGCGCAGCGCCTTGGGCGTGGGCTCGGGCAGGTGGTGGGCCACCACGATGGCCCGCTCCACCCCGAAATAGCGCATGGACTCGAGGTCCTGATCGCTCAGGGACTCGGGGTGGAGGTGTGCGTCGAAGAGTTCGGGCAGTTCGGGCACGGTGGCGCGCGTCCTCTCGGTCAGTCCTGGCCCAGGGCGGTGCCTTCGTTGCGCGGGTCGCTCGCCGCGCTGCGCAGGTTCGTCCGGGGATCGCTGTAGACGGCCTCCGCGTCGCCCCAGGCCGGCAGCCGGCGCAGCTTGTGGCCCTTGGCCTCCAGCGCCTGGAGCGTGGCCGTCTCCAGCCCCCACTGGTCCACCCACAGTTCATCCGGGAGGTACTGGTGGTGAAGACGGCCCTGTCCCACCGCGCGCGTCACGTCCATGCCCTGGTCCACGACGTTGGAGATGACCTGGATGACGGTGGTGGGGATGGTGGAGCCCCCGGGGCTGCCCACCGCGAGCATCACCTTCTTCGGGTCCTCCTTGGAGAAGACGAGCGTGGGGGACATGGAGGACAGGGGCACCTTGCCCGGAGCGATGGCGTTGGCCTCGTAGCCCACGAGCCCGTAGGCATTGGGCACCCCGGGCCGCGCGGAGAAGTCGTCCATCTGGTCGTTGAGCAGGATGCCCGTGCCCTTGGCCACCACGCACGAGCCGAAGCCGTAGTTCACCGTGGTGGTGAGCGCCACGGCGTTGCCGTCCTTGTCGATGACGGACACGTGCGTGGTGTTCTTCTTCTCCGAGGACGTGGAGGGATCATACCAGCCGGCATCCTGCTTCTTGAGCGTGGAGCCGCCCGCGTCCTCTCCGGGAGGCAGGAGCGAGGCGCTGGGGGTGGCCTTCTTCGGATCGATGCTGCCGGCCAGGTCCGCGAGGTAGCCGGACGAGGTGAGGCGCTCCAGGGGGATCTGCACCATGGCGGGGTCTCCCAGGAACTTCGTGCGGTCCACGTACGCGCGACGCAGCGTCTCGGCGTACAGGTGGAGCTCCTCCGGGTCGCGGAAGGCGAGTCCCTGGGGCCGCAGCTTCTCCAGCACGCCGAGCGTCTGCACCACCGCGACTCCCCCCGCGCTCGGCGGCGGCATGGTGAGCAGCCGGTGGCCGCGGTAGCTGCCCTCCATGGGCGCGTGGGTGCGCGTCTTGTAGGCCTTCAGGTCCTCGCGGGTGAGCAGGCCGCCTCCGGCCTTCACCGTGTCCACCATCGCCTGGGCGAGCGCGCCCGTGTAGAAGGGCGCCGGGCCGCTCTTGGCGAGCGTGGTGAGCGTGCGGGCCAGGTCCGGCTGGCGCAGCGTGTGCCCGATGGGCGGCGCCTCCAGCTCGCCCTCGGCGTTCTTCACGAGGAAGATGCGCGTGGCCTCCGGATCCCGACCCAGGCAGTCGCGCCGCGCCCTCGCCATGGCCTGGTACTTGGGCGACACCCAGAAGCCCGCGCGCGCCGCCTCGATGGCCGGCTGCAACACCACCGCGCGCGACAGCTTGCCGTGCTTCTCGAGCAGCTCGAGATAGCCCGCCACCGCCCCGGGCACGGCCACGCTCAGCACGCCGTCCGTGGACAGTCCCGGCACCACCTTGCCGTCCTTGACGTACATGTCCCGGGTGGCGGCCTGGGGAGCCACCTCGCGGAAGTCCAACGCCCGCGTCTCGCCCGTCTTCGCGTCATGCACCAGCGCGAACCCACCCCCGCCCAGCCCCGAGTGGTAGGGCCCCACCACCGCCAGGGTGAAGACCGCCGCCACCGCCGCGTCCACCGCGTTGCCGCCCTTGTCCAGCATCTTCAGCGCGGCCTCGCTCGCCATCGGGTGGGCCGTCGCCACCGCGCCGCCCCGGTACTGTCGCGCCGCCCCCGCCGGACCCGCCGCGAGCAATACGCCCAGTGCCAGCGACCAGCTCTTCCGGAGAGTCCACATCTTTCCCATCCGCACGTGCCACGCCTCCATCTCAGGCCTGCAACTCGTTCTTCCCCGCGCCGGGGGTTCTGGAGTATCCCGGCCGCCGGCCGGACCCACCACAACGCATTTCATTTCGAAGTGTCCGGCGGACGCCACCCACGATGGACCACGGATGGACGGGACCTGGCGGGCCCGGCATCTTGCGTGGGACGTCGCCATGGCGCCGGGGAACCATGAACGCCGAGCCGAACCCAGTCAATCCAACGATGCCACCGCCACCGGATGTGTCCGTGACGACGCTCTTCCTCAAGCCCGTCTATGGCATCACCGTGAGCCGCAACACCCTGTCCGTGTCCGTCAGGGCGCATCTGGAGGATGCTCGCGGGCCCCGTTCCGCGGCTCGTGGTTGACGTGCCCTGAAGCGATCCCTAGTTATCGCCGACATGACAACTCCTTTGGCGGCGGTGGTGCTGTGCGCGGGCAAGGGCACGCGGATGCGCTCGGAGAAGGCCAAGGTCCTTCACCCCATTCTCGGCAAGCCCCTGTGTTTCTATCCCCTGATGCGTGCGCTGGAGCTGGGCGCCTCGCCCGTGGTGCCGGTGGTGGGACACCAGGCGAGCGAGGTGGAGCGCTCCGTACGCGACCTCTTCGCCGCCGCGCCCCTGCGCTTCGCGCTCCAGAAGGAGCAGCGGGGCACGGCCGACGCGGTGCGCTCGGCCGAGGAGGCACTCAAGGACTTCAAGGGCCGCGTGCTCATCCTCTACGGGGACGTGCCGCTCGTGCGCCGCGAGACACTCGCCGCGCTCATCACCGCGCATGAGAAGGGCGGGGGCGTGCTCTCGCTCGTGTCCACCCGGCTGGAGGATCCCACCGGCTACGGGCGCGTCATCCGCGAGGGCGGCCTCGTCAAGCGCATCGTCGAGCACAAGGACTGCTCCCCCGAGGAGCGCCTGGTGCGCGAGTGCAACGCCGGCATCTACCTCGTCGACTCGTCCTTCCTCTGGGCGGCGCTGGCCAACATCAAGAGCACCAACGCCCAGGGCGAGTTCTACCTCACGGACCTGGTGGAGATGGCCGCCTCGCAGGGGCCGGTGCCCGCCATCGAGGCGGACTTCAACGAGACGGCCGGGGTGAACGACCGCGTGGAGCTGGCCGCGCGCGCCAGGGACCTGCAGCAGCGCATCAACACCTGGCACATGCGCAACGGCGTCACCCTGGCCGACCCCGCCACCACCTACATCGAGGAGGGCGTGACGATCGGCCCGGACACCGAGGTGGCCCCGGGAGTCAGCCTGACGGGCGCCACCGTGGTGGGCAGCCGCGTCACTATCGGCCAGGGCTGCGTGCTGCACGCCTCCTCGGTCGCCGACGGAACGACCCTGAAGCCCTACACGGTGCTGGAGGAGGCCCGCGTCGGCGAGCGGTGTATCCTGGGGCCCTTCTCGCGGCTGCGGCCCGGGACGGAGCTCGCCGAGGAAGTACATCTGGGTAATTTCGTGGAGACGAAGAAGGCCCGCCTCGGCCGGGGCACCAAGGCCAACCATCTGGCCTACCTGGGCGACGCGAAGATCGGCTCCGGGGTGAACGTCGGCGCCGGCACCATCACCTGCAACTATGACGGAGTGAACAAACACCTCACCGAACTCGGGGACGGAGTGTTCATTGGCTCCGACTCCCAGCTCGTCGCCCCGGTCAAGGTCGGCGACGGTGCCTATGTCGGTGCGGGCACCACGGTGACGAAAGATGTGCCCTCCGGGAGTCTCGCCGTGTCCCGTGCGCCGCAGGTGATCAAGGAAGGGTGGGTCGAGCGCCACAAGGCTCGGCTCAAGAAGTCCGCGGAATCAAGCCCGGCCAAGCCGGACAAGGTGTCGACGGGGTAGTGGCGTGGGTCTTGCTTGTCGTCAGGGCGATCGAGGTCGCCCGATGTAGGTGGGTTTGCTCCCCGGGTGGAAGCTCGGGGACCATGGGCGTGAGAGAGGACAGAACAATATGTGCGGAATCGTCGGGTACGTTGGTGACAAGCAGTCGGCTCCCATCCTGGTCTCCGGGCTGAAGAAGCTCGAGTACCGCGGCTATGACTCGGCGGGCGTGGCGGTGATCAACCGCAACGTCCTCAACGTGGTGCGTGCCACGGGCAAGCTGAAGAACCTGGAGAGCCGTGTCCAGACGGACCTGCCGCAAGGCACGGTGGGCATCGGCCATACGAGATGGGCCACGCACGGCCGGCCGTCGGACGAGAACGCGCACCCGCACACCTACGGCGGCGTGGCGGTGGTGCACAACGGCATCATCGAGAACCACCTGGCGCTCAAGGAGGAGCTGCGCGCCAAGGGCCACGTGTTCTCCTCGGAGACGGACTCCGAGGTGTTCGCCCACCTCATCTCGGACGAGCTCAAGAGCGGCCTGGAGCTGCCCGCGGCGGTGCGCGCGGCCGTCTCCCACGTCAAGGGCACCTACGCCCTGGCGGTGGTGACGGAGAGCGATCCCGACCGCATCGTGTGCACCAAGGAGTCCTCGCCCATGGTGCTGGGCCTGGGCCAGGGCCAGAACTTCGTGGCGAGCGACGTGCCCGCGCTGCTCGAGCACACGCGTGACTTCATCTACATGGAGGAGGGCGACCTGGCCATCCTCACCGCGGGCGGCGTGGAGATCTTCAACCGCTCCAACCAGAAGGTGAACCGCGTCACGCGCCGCATCGACTGGACGCCGATGATGGCGGAGAAGGGCGGCCACAAGCACTTCATGCACAAGGAGATCCACGAGCAGCCTCGCGCCGTGGCGGACACCTTGCGCGGCCGCATGATGCTGTCCGAGGGCGACGTGCACTTCGAGGGCTGGACGATGAGCCCGGAGAAGGTCAAGGCGCTCACGAAGATCACCATCCTCGCGTGCGGCACCTCGTGGCACTCGGGCATCGCGGGCAAGGCGATGATCGAGTCCCTGGCGCGCATCCCCGTGGAGGTGGAGCTGGCGAGCGAGTTCCGCTACCGCGACCCCATCGTCGAGTCCACGCACCTGGCCATCGCCATCAGCCAGTCGGGTGAGACGGCGGACACGCTGGCGGCCTTCAAGGAGGCCAAGGCGCGCGGCGCTTCCTCGCTCGCGCTGTGCAACGTCATCGGCAGCGCCATGACGCGCGAGGCCGAGGTCACCGTGCTCACCAACGCGGGCCCGGAGATCGGCGTGGCCTCCACCAAGGCCTTCACCACGCAGCTCGTGGGCCTGTACCTGCTCGCGGTGAAGCTCGGCCGCATGCGCGGCACGCTCTCCGTCAAGGCGGCCCAGGAGCACCTCACCTCGCTCACCGAGATTCCGAAGATGATCGAGGACGTGCTCAAGTGCGAGCCCGCCGTCAAGCGCGTGGCGCGTGACTTCATGAACGCCCAGGACTTCCTCTTCCTCGGCCGCGGCCCCATGCACCCGGTGGCGCTCGAGGGCGCGCTCAAGCTCAAGGAGATTTCCTACATCCACGCCGAGGGCTACGCCGGCGGCGAGATGAAGCACGGCCCCATCGCCCTCATCGACGAGAAGATGCCCGTGGTGGTGATCGCTCCCAAGCAGCCGCACGTGGCCTACGAGAAGATCATCGGCAACATCGAGGAGGTGCGCGCGCGCGGCGGCAAGGTCATCGCCGTCATCGACGAGGACGACACGCACGCGGCCACGCTCGCCGACCACGTCATCCGCATCCCCGCCGCCACCGCGCTGCTCGCGCCCGTGGTGGCCACCATTCCCCTGCAACTGCTCGCCTACCACGTGGCGGAGATGCGCGGGAACGACGTGGACCAGCCGCGCAACCTCGCCAAGAGCGTGACGGTGGAGTAGTCCGCCTCGCTCCGGCCTCCGCTCCCCTCGCGGGGGACGGCGAACGACGCCCGGGTGCCTCCCTCACGAGGCCCCGGGCGTTTTCATGTCCGGCCCGGCCCAGATGTTGATGCTCTGGGGAAGCTTTGTGGGATCCAGGTAGGTACGCTCCAGCAGGATTGTCACGGAATTTTAGCAATCCGCTTCTCGCCTTTTTCTCGACTTCTTGGTAATTGGTGTCGCGAAGTCAACGACTCCGGTGAGGAAAGGCCAAGAAGAATGCGCACCATGAACGGGCTCTCGGTCGCGGTGGTGTCTGGCCTGTTGCTCGGCGGTTGCGGAGTCACGGACCTGGGCGGTGAAGGCGTCGCCAGCCAGCTCGAGCAAGACTTCGGTGGCCCGAGCGGCCTCATGGACTTCTTCGAGAGTCACACGGAGGAGGAGATCCGGGGGGCGATGGCGCTCTACGGCGTCGGCTACGTTGCCCACGGGAACGTCACCGCGGCGTTGATCAGCGACTGCCCGAAGTTCTTCCCGTCGGGAGACCGGAGCATCTGGCACAACTTCGACGGCGAGTACTACTTCATCGACAGCGCGGGCCGGCCGAACCGGGCGTACAAGTACCTGCCGCCGATCGTCGCCGCGCCGCGCATCGACTCCTGTCAGACGAGCGTGGGGCAGTGGGGCGACGCGGAAAACCCCAGCAACGACTACGACGGGGGACACCTCATCGGTTCACAGCTCGGGGGCTGGGGCGGGCGGGCGAACATCGTGCCCCAGGATGCCAACTTCAACCGGGGCAACTGGGTGCAGCTCGAGAACAAGATGGCCAAGTGTGGGAGCCTGCCGAGCGGCCGGTTGCGCTACTACATCGGTGCGAACTACCCGAACTCCACCACGCTCATCCCCAACACCATGACGATGGAGATCACCAACCAGTCCACGGGGAGCGCTGTGTCCATGTCTTTCTCGAACGTGGACTCCGGTGGCTCGAACGGCACGAACGAGCGGACCCGTGGCGTGAATTGGTTGTCGAGCCAAGGCTGCAACTGATGCGTCCACCCCCAGCGCTCTCGGGGGGTGGACGATATCCAGGTCCAGGCGCCTAGAACGCGGCGTCGAAGGTCACTTCCCCGACGACGCCCACCTGGTAGGCGGACACGCGGCGCTCGAAGAAGTTGGCCAGCTCCTGCACGTCCTGCAGGTCCATGAAGCCGAACGGATTCTTGGCCCCGTAGCGCTTGGGCAGCTCCAGCAGGGTGAGGCGCTGATCCGCCACGTACTCGAGGTACTGGCGCATCTCGTTCACGGACAGCCCCGCCACGCCGCCGCCCAGCAGGTCCTCGGCGAAGCGCAGCTCACACGCCACCGCCTCCTCCATCATGGTCACCACGTCGCGCTCCATCTGCGCGTCGAAGAGGCCGGGCTCCTCGCGGCGCACGCACTTGACCACCTCGAAGGCGAACGCCATGTGGGCGCTCTCGTCGCGGAACACCCAGTTGGTGCCCCCGGCGAGGCCGTGGAGCAGCCCGCGCGAGCGCAGGAAGTACACGTAGGCGAAGGCCGCGAAGAAGAAGAGCCCCTCGATGCAGGCCGCGAAGCAGATGAGGTTGAGCAGGAAGGCGCGGCGCTGCTCGCGCGTCTCCAGCCTGTCGAGCTGGTGCACCGAGTCCATCCACTTGAAGCAGAAGGCGGCCTTCTCCTGGATGCTCGGGATGTTGTCGATGGCGGCGAACGCCTTGGCGCGCTCGGCGGGGTCCGGCACGTACGTGTCGAGCAGCGTGAGGTAGAACTGCACGTGCAGTGCCTCCTCGTAGAGCTGGCGGGACAGGTACATGCGCGCCTCGGGCGCGTTCACGTGCTTGTACAGGTTGAGCACGAGGTTGTTGGACACGATGGAGTCGCCCGTGGCGAAGAAGGCCACGAGGCGCTGGATGAGGTGGCGGTCCGCGGCCGACATCTTCGAGCGGAGATCTCCCACGTCCGTGGAGAAGTCCACCTCCTCCACCGTCCAGGTGTTCTTGATGGCGTTGCGGTACATCTCGAAGAACGCCGGGTACTGCATGGGGCGCAGGGTGAGGTTGAGCCCCGGATCGAGCAGGCGCCCGCCCGTCTTGGGAGTCGCGTTGGAGGGCATGGGGGTCTCGAGCGGCTTGGCGGCGGTCACTGGCAGGCCTCGCAGGCTTCGGGGTTCTCCAGGGAGCAGGCGATGGCCTGCGCCTCGGTGGGCTTCTCCTCGCGGGGCGCCTCGACGGTGGCCTTGGCGATGCGCGTGGCGGGGCGCGAGCGCAGGTAGTACGTCGTCTTCAGCCCCTTCTTCCAGGCGTACATGTACATGGAGCTGAGCTGCCCGATGTTGGGCGACTCCATGAACAGGTTGAGCGACTGGCTCTGATCGATGAAGGCGCCGCGGTCGGCCGCCATGTCGATGAGCGAGCGCATGGGCAGCTCCCACGCGGTGCGGTAGATGGCGCGCACCTCGGAGGGAATCTCCGAAATCCCCTGGATGGAGCCCTCCGCGAGCTTGATGCGCGTGCGCATCTCCTCGTTCCACTTGCCCAGTTGCTTGAGCTCCTCGACCAGGTAGCGGTTGACCTGGAGGAAGTCCCCCGAGAGCGTCTCGCGCTTGAAGAGGTTGGACACCTGGGGCTCGATGCACTCGTAGCAGCCCGCGATGGAGGCGATGGTCGCCGTGGGCGCGATGGCGATGAGCAGCGAGTTGCGCAGGCCCGTCTGCTTCACCCGCGTGCGCAGCGCCTCCCAGCGCGCGCTGTCTTCGGGCGTCACGCCCCAGGCGTCGAACTGGAGCTCGCCCTGGGCGGCGCGCGTCTCGGGGAAGGAGGGGTGGGCGCCGTGCTCGGCCGCGAGCTCCGCGGACGCCGAGAGGGCGTGGAAGTAGATCTCCTCGGACACCTTGCGCGAGAGGGCACGCGCCTCGGGGGCGTCGAAGGGCAGGCGCATCTGGAAGAAGACGTCCTGCAGGCCCATGATGCCCAGGCCCACCGGGCGCCAGCGCCGGTTGGAGCTCTCGGCGGTGGGGATGGGGTAGTAGTTCAGGTCGATGACCCGGTCGAGCTGCCGCACCGCCGTGCGCACCGTCTGGGCGAGCTTCTCCCAGTCGAACGTCACCTTGCCCGCCGCGTCCGTGGAGGTGTGCCGCGCGAGGTTGATGGAGCCGAGGTTGCAGACGGCCGTCTCGTCCTTGTTCGTCACCTCGAGGATTTCCGTGCACAGGTTGGACAGGTGCACGACGCGGCCCGGGCGCGCCGTCTGGTTGCACGCGCGGTTGCTCTTGTCCTTGAACGTCATCCAGCCGTTACCCGTCTGGGCGAGCGTGCGCATCATGCGCGCGTACACCTCGCGCGCCTTGATGCTCTTGACCGCGAGCCCCCTGGCCTCCGCCTCGAGGTAGGCGCGCTCGAACTCCTCGCCGTACAGGTCGGTGAGGTGCGGCACCACCTTGGGATCGAAGAGCGACCAGGAGGCGTCCGTCTCGACGCGCTTCATGAACAGATCGGGCACCCAGTTGGCGAGGTTCAGGTTGTGCGTGCGCCGGGCCTCGTCACCCGTGTTGTCGCGCAGCTCGAGGAACTCCTCCAGGTCCGCGTGCCACGTCTCCAGGTACACGCACGCCGCGCCCTTGCGCTTGCCGCCCTGGTTCACCGCCGCCACGGACGCGTCCAGCGTCTTGAGCCACGGGACGATGCCGTTGCTGTGCCCGTTGGTGCTGGTGATGAGCGAGCCGCGCGAGCGGACGCGGTGGTAGGCGAGCCCGATGCCGCCCGAGAACTTCGAGAGCATGGCCACGTCGGTGTAGCGCTGGTAGATGCTGCCCAGCTCGTCCTCGGGCGAGTCGAGCAGGAAGCAGGAGGAGAGCTGCTCGTGCCGGGTGCCGGAGTTGAAGAGGGTGGGGGAGCTGGGCACGTACTCCAGGAGCGAGAAGCGCCGGTAGAGCTCCAGGGCCTCGGGCACGGTCTCGCCGAGCGCCACCGCGATGCGCATGAAGAAGTGCTGGGGCGTCTCCAGCACCGCGCGCGTGGTGGGGTGCTTGAGCAGGTAACGGTCGTAGACGGTGCGCAGGCCGAAGTACTCGAAGAGGCGGTTGCGCGTGGGATCGATGGAGTCGTTGAGCTTGCGCGCGTTGGCGGCGACGAGCTGGGCGACGCGCTCGTTGACGAGCCCCAGCCGGTGGGCCGCGGCGATGGACTGCGAGAAGGAGTGCACCTCCTGGCCCGACAGCTCCTTGTCGATGTAGGTCGCGAGCAGCCGCGCGGCGAGCCTGGCGTACTCGGGCTCCTCGAGCGTGAGCGAGGCCGCCGTCTGGATGGAGAGCTGATCCAACTCCTGGGTCGAGGCGCCGTCATAGAGGCCGGCGATCGTCTTGGTGGCCACGCGGATGGCGTCCACCTGGCGCAGGCCCTCACAGCAGCGGCTGATGGCGCGGACGATTTTGTTCAGATCCGCGGCCTCGAGCGTCCCATTGCGCTTGCGTACCCGCATGGTGGTGGCGGTCGGCTGCGGGTTGGGGGGCGAGACGGGGATGGTGTCCAACATGTTGCGGCTCCTCCTACACGACCGTGGCTGGAGCCCGGACGGGTGAGGAGAGCAACGGGAGCCCGCACGCGACGAGCGGCGCTCGTGGCGTGTTGGACCGCGTCCCTCCCCCGAGGAACTCCAGGTCTGCGCCGCCCCGGGATGTCTCTCCCGGACGCGGGTCGTTGGCAGGTCTTCGGGCTCGCGAGCGTTGGGGTGATGCCGCCTACACCGTTCCCTTCCCAGCTCCGAGGAGCCAGTGGTGTGAACGGCTTCGTTCTCGCTGACCGCTGCGGGGCAGCTCCGGATTCGCACCGGATTCCCTTTTGAGCCCGGGCGACGTGCGTCCGGGCACCAGCGACGAGCGCTACATTCGCGGAAGGTGCCTCACCTGTCCAAAAAAGCGGCGCGCGCCGGGGGGTGTTGTCGGGTGCCCGACGGGGGCGCTGCTCTGGGCGGAACGCGTCGGCTTCGATGAGAGGCGATCATTATCTTCATGAGCCATGAGCACGCTCCACCCTCCCCACCCCCTCTCTCCGGGCCCACGCGTCCGGGATGCCGGGCGGGAGCCGGAGGTGGCGTCGCTGGCCCCCTGGGAGCCGCTCCCCGATTCCCCCCAGGCTTCCCTCCCGGAGGCGACGCGGCGCGAGGTGCTGCGCCTCGTGGAGGCGGCCCGGAACGCCACGGGGGACGAGCGGGAGGGGCTGGCCGATCAGTTGGGAGCCCAACTGGAGGCGCTGGGGGAGGGAGGCGGCTCGCGGGAGGTGGCGGATCTGCTCCTGCACCTCCTGGAGAGCGGCCAGCTGGAGGGACTGGTGGAGCGCGGGGGCCGGACGAGCCGGAGCGTGGCCGTCGAGTCCCTGACGCGGCTCGGCTTTCCCTATGCCCTGGAGGTCCGTCCCGAGGACCTGGAGCATCTCCGGGCGTGGACCCGGCGGCGGCGCGGTCCGGTGCTGCCCTCGGGCGTGGTGCCGGCGGGGGTGTTGGGGGTGGGCTTCGTCGGGCAGTGGTGGGCCCTGTCCCCCGAGGTGGCTTCCGAGGTGGGGGGGCTGGGGCCGTTCCTGGTGGTGCTCATGGGCCTGGCGCTGATGGGGCTGATGATGGCCCTGTTGGCCCCTGAACGTTCTCCCTCCAGGCGGGCGGGCCTGTTCGTGCTGACCCTGCTCTCCCTCGTCGAGGTGTTCTTGGGGGGGCCCGCCGGTTATCACGGAGCGGCGAGTGGCCTGGGCGGGCTGGTGGCCTGCCTGCTGCTCGTGCGGACACGACGCTGAACGTTCTGGGTCATGTCAGACGGATGGACTAGGGTTTTCCCATCGCGTACTAAACGTGAGTTCAGGTGAGCCGGGGTGGCTCGCCGCATACGCAAGGAGCAAGACGAAATGGCCGTGAATCCGGAGAAGGAGAAGGCGATCGAGTTGGCGATGTCCGCGGTGGAGCGCCAGTTCGGTAAGGGGTCCATCATGCGGCTCGGTAACGAGGAGCCGCTGGTGAGGGATGTTCAGGCCATTTCGACGGGAAGCGTCTCGCTCGACATCGCCTTGGGCGTCGGAGGCGTGCCCAAGGGCCGTATCGTGGAGATCTACGGGCCGGAGTCCTCGGGTAAGACGACGTTGTGCCTCCATGTGGTGGCCGAGGCGCAGAAGCGCGGCGGCGTGGCGGGCTACATCGACGCCGAGCACGCGCTGGACATCGGCTACGCGCGCAAGTTGGGCGTGCGCACGGATGACCTGCTGCTGAGCCAGCCGGACACCGGTGAGCAGGCGCTGGAGATCGCCGAGATGCTGGTGCGCTCGGGCGCCATCGACGTGCTGGTGGTGGACTCGGTGGCCGCGCTCGTGCCGAAGGCGGAACTCGAGGGCGAGATGGGCGATGCGCACATGGGCGTGCAGGCGCGCCTCATGAGCCAGGCGCTGCGCAAGCTCACGGGCACCATCAGCAAGAGCCAGACGTGCGTCATCTTCATCAATCAGATCCGCATGAAGATCGGCGTGATGTTCGGCAACCCCGAGACGACGACGGGCGGCAACGCGCTGAAGTTCTACGCGTCGCAGCGCCTGGACATCCGCCGCGTGGGCGCCATCAAGAATGGCGAGAACGTGGTGGGCAGCCGCACCCGCGTGAAGGTGGTGAAGAACAAGGTGGCGCCTCCGTTCAAGGAGGTCGAGTTCGACATCATGTACGGCTCGGGCATCTCGAGGGAGGGCGACCTCATCGACCTGGCGTCGACGGACAACATCATCGAGAAGAGCGGTAGCTGGTTCTCCTTCAAGGGAGAGCGCATCGGCCAGGGCCGCGAGAACGCCAAGGACTACCTGCGTGACCATCCCGAGGTCATGAAGGAAGTGGAGCGGCAGGTGTACGAGAAGTACGGCATTGGCAAGCCGGCCGTGGCGGCGGTGCCGACGCCTCCGGCCGATGGCGAGCCGCCGGCCGAGGGCCACGGCGAGAAGCGCCAGCGCGTGAAGGCCGTGAAGTAGTCCACGCCCCTTCGTGCCTGACGTGCCTGAAGTCCCAGGGGCCGTCTCCCTTCACCGGGGGACGGCCCCTTCGCTTTTCGGCTCCAGGGCTGTCTGGCGGGACCCTGGCCTGGGAGGCGAGGGGAGCCTCGGTCCGACACTCCGGGGGGGACGTGGTGGTTCTCTGTGGACAACAGTGGGCCTTCCGCCGGAAGGTCTCTGTCCCCAACCGCGGGCCGCGCCGCGGTGAGGTACTGGAGACAAGGAGCCGCATGATGCGTCGCATCGAGACCGCCCTGTTCGCCGCCGTCTGTGCCGTGGTTTTCGTGGCCTGTTCCGCGTGTGGAGGGAAGGACAATCCCAACGGCCCCGTCAGCAAGACGAGCCAGTTCTTCCTGCCCACGGGCGAGCCCCGCAACACGGGGGATCCGCACATCCAGGCGGATGCGCAGGGCAACTTCCACATCGTCTACCCGGCCTACTCCCGGGGCGATGCCTACTACGCCTTTTGCCCGTCCAATTGCAGCTCGGTCGAGCAGGCCAAGGTGGTGCAGTTGGAGACGCAGGGCACGGTGGACAACGCCCGGGTGGCGGTCGGTCCGGACGGCAAGCCGCAATTGCTGCTCAATACCCACGAGCGCGTCTACTACGCCACGTGCTCGGGCGACTGCACCCAGCGCACCTCGTGGACGGTGACGCCCATCCTCGAGCATGGCGGCGAGCGCGAGGTCTCCGGAGACGCGTTCGCCGTCACGCCCCAGGGCAAGCCGCGCTTCATCATGCACAGCTACCGCAGCATCGGCATCGGGGCGCCGACTCCCGCGACCTTCTACGTGCAGTGTGACAACAACTGCCAGAACCCGGGGAGCTGGACCCAGTCGCAGATCGCCACGCGCAACTGGCAGATGGGCTCGCTGCGCTTCACCCCCTCGGGCCAGCCGCGTCTGGTCAAGGCGGAGCTCGTCGATGGCGGCAATCACCTGAGCTATTACTACGAGTGCGACACGGATTGCTCGTCGGCCGTCAACTGGAAGGGCACGGCCCTCTACAAGACGTTCTACGGCTTCTCCGAGGCGGTCCGCATGTACCCGGCCATGTCGCTGCGGCTCACGAGCCAGGGCAAGCCGCGCCTGGCGCTGATGGGCGATGACGGCAGCGGCCGCAACCTGCTCTACCTGGAGTGCGACACGAACTGCACCTCCCCGGAGGGCTGGTTCGCGCAGATCCTCCTGCCGGCCAACGAAGGGGGCGCGCAGCTCAAGGCGGGGCTCGAGCTCGCGCTCGACAGCAAGGATCAACCGCGCATCGCCTACGCGGCGGCCTACAACATCGTGATTGCCCACTGTGACGCCAACTGCACCGACGAGACGAAGTCGAAGTGGAACCTGGCCAAGGTGGAGTTCGCCTCGGACATGGAGAAGGACAAGATCATCCCCTATCCCGACTGCAACATCGCGGGGGGCTGGTTCCTGCACAGTCCGTCGATCACCCTGGGCAAGGAGGGCCTGCCCCGGGTGGCGTACCGCGCGCAGGACATCAGCGGCGGTGGCTCGAATCCCGGCCCCGGTGAGATCAAGTGCACGGCGGGCGCGGACATGACGTTCGCCCGCTTCGCCCAGATCGACGAGCTCCGCGCGCCGTGAGCGGAGGCCTGGAGCTCCTCCGTGTGGCTCAGGGCACGAAGGTGAGCGCGCCCGGGGGGAGCTCCGTGCCCGCGGGCCACAGCAGGTAGGCCGAGCGGCGTGAATGGTCCCACGCCCGCAGCAGCTCCTCGCGACGGTACGTCACGCCCACCGTGTCGTCGCTGGGGAAGGCCGGGTCGTTGCAGACGACGTCGCCCTGGGGCGTGAAGCCCTTCACCACGAGCAGGTGCCCATCCGAGCGGGGCACGGGCGAGCCGGTCAGCTCGCCGCGCTCGTAGGCGACGCTGATGCTCACGGGGATGCCCTGGGCGATGAGCCGCTCCACCTGGGTGAAGGTGTCGAAGCGCGCCACCAGCCCGTGGAGCACTCCGCCCGCCAGCG
Organism: Cystobacter fuscus; assembly: GCF_002305875.1. Classification (NCBI taxonomy): domain Bacteria; kingdom Pseudomonadati; phylum Myxococcota; class Myxococcia; order Myxococcales; family Archangiaceae; genus Cystobacter; species Cystobacter fuscus. The sequence continues at coordinate 2,477,117 of NZ_CP022098.1, forward strand.
CCGAGGCATAGGCGGTGTTGAAGGGCCAGTTGCCCGTGCCCGCGTAGACCGCGTCGTGGACGGAGGCGGCCGCCACGGGCACGCTCACCTGGAGCTCTTCCTGGCCGAGCCGGTGGCTCCAGTACGCGAGCAGCATGGTGACCGAGGTGGGCGAGCACCAGGCGCCACCATGGGGCGGGTAGAGCATCTGCGAGCGGCCGGGCACCTCGAGCACCGTGCCCCAGGCGTGCCGGTCCGAGGGCTCCTCGGGCGCGGTGCGGCCCGTGTCGGTCACCGCCGCCGCGAGCGCGCGCACGCGAGGGCTCGTGCCGGGTCGGGTGGAGAAGAGCCACACCGTCATCCGCAGCCCGTCCGCCTTCTGCTTGAGCACGAGGGTGTCGGTGAGCACCTTGCCCCGCTCATCCTCCTGACGATCCACGCTGTGGCGCGTGACGGTGCCCGGCTCGAGCGCCCAGACGCCGAAGTCGTAGTCCTTCGTCCACTCGCCCTCCACGCGCGCCGCGAGCGTCAGCCGCACCCAGGTGCCCGGCGGGGTGTGCACGTCGAACGAGGGCACCACGTTGTCGAAGCCCCCTGGCACGGGTTGCACCTCGGAGCGGGCCCGGCCGACGAGCGCGCTGCCCTCGGGCAGGGGACTGTCCGTGCCGGGGAGGGTGTGGCCTGGGAAGGGATCCGCGGGGGCGGGGCCGGAGGAATCCAGCTCGAGCTGGCCCTCCGGGGTGAGCCGGGTGCCCTCGCGGGTGAAGCGCTCGAAGTCGCGCGCCTGGGCGCTCTTCCTCCAGATTCTCGCCACGGGTGTTGCCTCCTCGGGGGATGGCCGGGTCTGCCAGCTACACGCCGTCAGCACCGCCGCCAGGAGGACCAGGGGCGTGCGGACTGAGGCCTTGGGGGGAGTCGTCATGAGGTCCTCTCGGGATGAAGCGGAAGGGGAGGGCGCCAGGGCTCACTTCACCAACTCGGACAGGAGCCGGTGGACGAAGTCGGCGCCGGGCTGGAGCGAGGCCACGGGGATGCGCTCGTTGGGGGCGTGGGCCGTGCGAGCGTCCTCCGGCGTGAGGGCGAAGGGATCGATGCCGTAGGCGTGGATGCCCGCGCGGCGCAGGGCGGTGGACTCGGTGGTGCCGGTGGACATGCGGGGGAAGACGGGCGCGCCGGGCCAGACCCGGCCGGCGGCGGCGCGGGCGGCCCGGAACATCGCGTTGTCGCCCACGGGCGAGGCGGGTGAGTCCAGGGGCCGCGCGTTCCATTCCACCTGGATGTCCGGGTCCGCGATCGCCGCGACGAGCCGCGCGCGGACCTGCTCGGGGTCGTCGTCCGGGAGCAGCCGGCAGTTGAGGGTGGCCTCGGCGGTGGCGGGGATGACGTTGGGGCGGGTGCCCGCGGTGAAGACGGTGGGCACGCACGTGGTGCGCAGCACGGCGGCCAGGGCGGGCTCGAGCCGCGCGAGCGTGTCCACCGCGTCCTGGGGCGGAGCCTCCGGAGAGGCGGCGAGTCGCTTCAGGGCCTCGCCCGTCTCGCCGTCCGTCACCTTCAGCCGGCCCTCGATGTTCAGCCGGGTCACGGGGGTGAGTCGGGTGGGGAAGGTGACCGCTCCGACACGAGCCACCGCCGCCGCCAGCCGCACCAGGGGCGAGGGCGTGGCGGGTGGCACCGAGGAGTGACCGCCGGGACCCGTGGCGCGCAGCACCATGTGGCGCGAGACGCGCTCGGCGGCCTGGAGGTTGACGAAGCGCACCCGGCGGCGGTCCTCGCCCAGCTCCGTGAGCCCGCCTTCATTGAGGGCGAACTCCGCCTCGCGCAGCTCGGGGCGGCGCTCCAGCAGCCAGTCGATGCCGGCCTGGGAGCCCACCTCTTCGTCCGCGCTGAGCACGAGCACCACGTCGCGCGAGCGCTTCCCTCCCTCCCGAGCGAGCCGTCGCAGCGCGAGGATGCTGGCCGCGGCCATGCCCTTGTTGTCCTGGACGCCGCGCCCATACAGGAAGCCGTCGCGCTCGGTGAGCGTCCAGGGATCGGAGGCCCACTCCTCGCGCCGCGCGGGCACGGTGTCGAGGTGGGCGAGCACGAGCAGGGGCCTCGCGGCGCCGGAGCCCTCGAGCCGGGCGATGAGGTGGGCACGCCCTGGAGTGTCCTCGACGAGCGCGGAGGAGATGCCGGCCTCGCGCAGCCACCGCGCGGCCACCTGGGCGGCGGCGGCCTCGTTGCCCGGAGGGTTGGAGGTGTCCACGGCGATGAGCTCGGCGAGCAAGGCGCGCATCTCTCCCTTCGCCGGCGGCGGAGCGCTGGCGGCGAGTCCGCGGCCGGGCGCGAACAGGAGGGCGAGGGCCAACAGGAGGGGGCGCATGTGTGGGGAGTCTAGGGGAGTCGCTCGGGGCTGTGCTAATGCGGCTCCTTCCCCCAGGGTTCTCCGCATGCCACTCCCCATGGATGTCCGAGTCCTCGAGCTTCCCCTGCGCCACGCGTGGACGATCGCGCGAGGGACGAGCACCTTCAAACGCAACGTCATCGTCGAGCTGCGCGCGGACGGCGTGGTGGGTCGGGGCGAAGCGGCGCCGAACGTGCGTTACGGGGAGTCCGCCGACACCGTGACGGAGGCGCTCGGGCGGCTCGCTCCGGCGCTCGAGGGGGACCCATGGCACTTCCGGATCCTCTCCGAGCGCATCGACGAGGCCCTGCCGGGAAACCATGCGGCCAAGGCGGCGTTGGACGTGGCTCTGCATGACCTGGCGGGCAAGCGGCTGGGGGTTCCGCTCTACCGGATGCTGGGGTTGGATCCGGCGCGCATGCCGATCACCTCCTTCTCCATCGGCATCGACGACGCGCAGACACTGGCGCGCAAGGTGCGCGAGGCGGAGCCGTATCCGGTGCTCAAGGTGAAGCTGGGTGCACAGGCGGTGCGCGAGACCTTCGGCGCGGTGCGGGATGCCACGTCCAAGGTGGTGCGGGTAGACGCCAACGAGGCGTGGGGCCCCGAGGAAGCGCTGCGTCACATCGAGTGGCTGGCGGAGCGGGGAGTGGAGTTGGTGGAGCAGCCCTTGCCGGCGGCGGATGTCGAGGGGGCGAAGTGGCTGCGCGAGCGCTCGCCGCTGCCGCTGGTGGCGGACGAGGCGTTGATGAAGGCCTCGGACGTGCCGCGGCTGGCCGAGGGCTATCACGGCATCAACGTGAAGCTGCAGAAGTGCGGGGGCATCCGCGAGGCATTGCGCATCATCGAGACGGCGCGCGCCTGTGGGCTGAAGGTGATGTTGGGGTGCATGGTGGAGACGTCGGTGGGGATCGCGGCGGCGGCGCATCTGGGGCCGATGGCGGACTGGTTGGATCTGGACGGCAACCTGCTGCTGGCGGCGGACCCCTTCCAGGGACACCCGGTGGTGGGTGGGCGCATCCGCCTGGGGGATGGGCCCGGGCTCGGCGTGGAGCCTCAATCCCAACCATGAGTGGTCCGCTCATCCAGGAGCCCATGGCGGTGCTCACGGTGCTGCTGGCCGTGTTGGCGCTGCTGCTCTTCGTCGAGCGGCACCCGGTGCTCGGGCGCTTCTTCAAGGTCGTGCCTCTGCTGGTGCTCGTCTATTTCATTCCCACGCTGCTGTCGAACACGGGGGTCATTCCCACACAGTCGCCGCTGTATGGCTTCGTGTCGGCGTACCTGCTGCCCGCGAGCCTGGTGCTCCAGGTGTTGTCGATGGACCTGGGAGCCATTGCCCGGCTGGGGCGCAACGCGGTGGTGCCCTTCCTGGCGGGGACGGCGGGCATCATGCTCGGGGGGCCGATCGCCTATCTGCTGCTGGGGCGGTGGATGCCGGCGGAACTGGGGGAGCAGGCGTGGAAGGGATTGGCGGCGCTGAGTGGCTCGTGGATTGGGGGGAGCGCGAACTTCGTGGCCATCGGGCGGAGCATCGGGGCGCACGAGGACACGTTGAGCATGATGGTGGTGGTGGACGTGGGGGTGTCGAACCTGTGGACGGCGGTGCTGCTGTGGTTCGCGGGCCAGGAGTTGAAGATGGACGCGCGCATGGGAGCGGACCGGAAGGCGCTCGATGAGGTGCGCGAGCAGGTGGCGCGCTTCCAGGCCTCGGTGGCGCGGCCCGTGACGCTGTCGGACCTGGTGTGGATGCTCACCCTGGGACTCGGGACGACGGTGGTGTGCACGGAGGTGGCGAGGCATCTGCCAGACGTGGGCACCTTCATCACGGGTTTCACGTGGGTGGTGTTGTTGGTGACGACGGTGGGGGCGGCGATGTCTTTCACCCGTCTGCGAGAGCTGGAGGGGGCGGGGGCGAGCCGGGTGGGGGCGTTGTTCCTCTACGTGCTGGTGATGACCATCGGGGCCAAGGCGGACTTCCGGCGGTTGCTGGACGCGCCGGCGATGGTGGCGGTGGGGCTGGTGTGGATGGCGATCCACGCGGGCTTCATCCTGGCGGCGCGGCGGTGGCTGCGCGCGCCCATCTTCTTCGCGGCGGTGGGTTCGCAGGCGAACGTGGGGGGAGCGGCGTCGTCATCGGTGGTGGCGGCGGCGTTCCATCCCGCGCTGGCGCCCGTGGGCGTCATGCTGGCGGTGGCGGGCTACGTGCTGGGCACCTACGGCGGGCTCGTGTGCGCGGTGATGCTGGAGCAAGTGTACGGCTTGCTGCATTGAGTGAGTGCCTCGGTAGACGAGGCATTGGATCGCCTGATAAAGCTCAACAGGGGGGCATGAATGAGCTTTGAGCGGCGGGTTGTCTCGGCATGGCACGGATGGGTCTTGCTGGGCTTGTTGCTGCTGGCCCCAGTATCCTGGGCACAGGTGGCAGGTACGGCGACTCAGCTGACAGGACGAGTGCTGACCAACACCCCTCCAGGGCCTCAGGACGATACCATCAGGGCTCGGCTCAAGGCCTGTCTGCTCATGGGCGATATGAAGTGTGTCGTCGATGAGTACCTGTTGCTCAAGGACCTGGGTCGGATGCCTGGCTGGTTGGTGGCTTTCCAGAACGCATTCTCCATCACGAATCGTCGCCCCGGTGAATGCGAGAAGGTTGCCCGTGCCATCCACACGGCCCTTCGCGAGTTCACACAACGGCCCGTCTTCATCCGTTTTTCGATCAGGGGTAAGTCTCAGGTCATGGGGTTCGATGTGATCGAGAATGGGGTGTTTGTACGGAATCTTCAGGTTTCGCCCACTGGGCATCACGTGGCCGTGCAGTTGGGTGACCGCGTCATTGATGCCTATACGGGACTGGCGGGTCTGCCCTTGCGCGAATACATGACCCGGCTCACGACGAGTCCGGACAGTCGGGTCATTCACCAGATCGTGGAGGCGCTATGAGCGCGGAAGAGCTTCCCGAGGAGTGGAAGGGGCGACGCGTGGGCATCCTGGACTCGCTCCTCCAGGGCCGCCGATACGTCCTGACGCGACATGCCCTGTGGTACGTGACGGGGATTGAAACCGCTGACTCCCTGTTTCCCTCCATACAGGGGTGGCTCGCGAACACGCATCTCAATGGCGGGGCGGAACTGGCGTGGCGGGAGTTCCTGGACTGGTACCAGGAGTCACGAGGCGAGTCGCTGCGCTACGACTGGTATGTCAAGCCTCTCCTGGAGTGTCAGGGAGACGAGGAGCGGGCGGCCCTGGTGCTGTTGGATCTCGTGGCTGGATACGTCGAGAAACATGGGGTGTTTGCCCGGCGTGGGGCTGGTGCCATGGACGAATGGGTCTTCACCACCTATGGGCCGCTGCCCAGGGAATGGGGCGGACGCTCCGTCGGTCTCTTGGATGCGCTCCTCTGGCTGCGGCAACGGATGGATCAGGGACATGAACTGTCTCTTCTCACGGGAGCGCGGAGCCTCGATTCCCTGTACTGCTTCACCATTGGATGGATCCGCAACACCCTGTACAACCGTCAGGAGGATCCCTCCCTGGAACCCTTCTGGGACTGGCTCCGGGACGTCAAGAAGGAGTTCCCGGGCGAGGGCTGGCACGTCAAATACCTGCGAGACTGCCAGGGAGACCATACGAGGGCCGTCCGGAAGTTCCTCGACCTCGCCGCCGAATTCAAGGAGTCACGCTGAAGCACGTCAGTGCTACGGCGCCAGACCCAACTGCTGCATGTACGCCTGGTTGTCCCAGAACAAGAACTCCTCGACCATGACGCCGTTCTTCCAGCGGCCCACGGTATTCATCACCAGCCTGAACGACTTGCCCGTCGGCGGGATGCTCGTTCCATCAGGCAGTGGCATGGGCCGGGTGAAGGTTCCCTCCATCACCCCGATGACGCTCGTCCACTCCCCCGAGCCGAACTTGATGGGATGCACCTGGATGCGCGTGTCCGGTGCGTACACGAACATCGCCTTCAAGTCCTCGATGTGGACGTCAATCCCTTGCGTCTGATGGCCATCGGGCCAGTGGACGATGATGTTCCGCGCGTGGCTGTGATGGAGCTGGTTCCACTTCTGGTTCGTGAACACATCGAAGTCGAGGGTGTCGAAGGTGGCGAGGTTCTCGCGCACCCGGCGCGCGTCCTCCCGGTATTGCTCCAACTCCTGCCACGGATTCGTGTAGGGAGCAGCGCCGAGCAATGACAAGGTGAGCAATAGGGGACGAGTGAGCATGATTGTTCTTCTCCTGGGTGAAGTGTGACGCCGGGCCCAGCCCGCCGTCGCGCTGTTCGAAGAGCAATATGTCGTTGTTGCACCAGCGCGACTAGCTGGCTCCAGCGCTCCTCACTGTTGCTGGATTGGAACGCTCGACGATGCCACTCTGGCCCTGGCGTGCCGATGTTCCCCCTACTAAAAAGGCGCCTCACCGGAATGATCCCGGAGCAGGAGCCTCGCATGACGACCCTGGGAAGTACTGGCGCGGCACATATGCTGAATCGGATCGCCACGTTCCTGGCCCGCCGTGATCTCGGATCGCTGACGAAAGCCGCTCTGCGCACGGGCGCGGGGATCGAGCGGGCAGACCTGCTCCTCTTGTTGGGAAGCAGCCTGCCGCGAACCGCCGAGTGGGCCGCCGCCGCCTTCGCCTCGGGGATCGCCGAGCGCTTCATGATCGCCGGCGGTATCGGTCACTCGACCGCGATGTTGAGGGAGGCGGTCCGCAAGGAGCCGCGGTACTCGGACATCGAGCTGGAGGGCAGGAGCGAAGCGGAAATCATGGCCCACATCTCCGCTCGCTCCACGGGGCTGGCGCCGCGCGACATCCTCCTGGAAACCGTGTCGACCAACTGCGGGGACAACGCGATCCAGTCGAGACGCGTCTTGAAGCAGCTCGGGCTGTCGCCACGCACCGTCATCCTGCTGCAGGACCCGACCATGCAGCTCAGGACCCACGCGTCCTTCGACCTGTACTGGAACGCCCAGGCGGAAGGAGTCCAGCTCATCAGCCATGCGCCATTCGTTCCCCAGCTCGTCGTGCGCGACGGCGCGTTCGCCATCGAGCCGGGAACCGATGCCGGGCCCATCTGGAGCGTGGAGCGCTTCATCTCGCTCCTCCTGGGGGAGATTCCGCGACTCCACGATGATGAAGCGGGCTATGGCCCTCGCGGGAAGGGCTTCATTGCCCACGTGGACGTGCCCGAGGACATCCTGGAGGCCTACCGCCAACTGCTTCCGGAGTTCGGCGCCCTGGTGCGCAAGCCCGGCTGACGGAGCGCCGTGGGTGCGACGGTTGGCCGGTCAGGAGCCGCCTCGTCGGATGAGGGGCAGCTTCGACCGGGAGTAGGTCTGCTTCCTGCGCAATCGCCCTTGCGCGAGGTGCAGCACAACCAGCCCCTCCCAATGGAAGGTCTGTCCGAGCCCTGTACGGAAAAGCAATTGTTTGAGCCTCTCGGGGCCGGTCACTCTCCACGCTTGCGACAGGTCATGCTGGCAGCGCCACTGGAGCACCACCTTGCCCGCGGCTTCGTCCACCAGCATGTCCTGGGTGAGGAAGCGCAGGCGTCCGAACACTCCTCGGAACTGGGGCTCGAAGGCCGCCCGGATGGCCGGGATACCCCGGGCGTGGTGACCCTCGAGGGTCTCGTAGACGGCGTCCTCGGCGAAATACGTCATCACTTCGTCCAGGTTGTCTCGGTTGAAGGCATCGGTGAAGCGCAGGACGAGGGCTTCCAGTTCGCTCCGGGGCATGGTGTTGTTCATGCCGGATACCCTATCTGGTCGATGACCGTGTTGGCAGTGGATGGAACTCGACTCCATCCAAGCCCAACCGTTGGCAGAGTGAGAAGAAGCGCTCCGTACAGACCATCACGGAAGAGAAGTCCTCCAGCCGGAACAGGTCCAGGTGCTGTGGAAGCGTTCTTTCGTCGAGCAAGAGTTCATCGGGCAAGGAGTGTCCGGTCCGACCACAGCGCGGACAGGCAGGAGCGCGCTTCGCTGGAAGGCAATCTGGGTGGAGCTGGCCCTGAGGAAGGAGTTCAAACTCAAACAAATCAGGCAGATCTTTCTGACGGGTTTGTAGGATCGCACGGCAGCCCGTGAGGTGGCGGAGGCCTGCCGAGTGGAGTGCGTCCAGTGTCTGTTGTTGTACCAGCAGCCACCAGGGATCGGGTGCCACGAGTTGTCCAAACCTCCCCTGGTACTTGCCTATGAAGGGACCAAACGTCGTACCAGGTTCGAGGAGGGCTTCGGGAGGAAGCAGGGGGCGAACCAATGTACACAGCCGTTCATACTCCTCGATGGGTTCGGCACGTGGTGTCTCGAAGTCGGCCAAGCTTACTATCGAGGTCAAATCGATGGACGGGTATGATTTTGAGCCGTCGCTCCATGTGGCGTGACACACGGGACAGATGATGCCCGGCAGTCCCCATTGATGTGAGCCGTCAATGTACCCAGCGTATCTTCCAGAGGAGTCGGTCTCGATTTTGAAGTAATGCATGAGCGACGGCCTCGTTGAACTTGATGCCCTCTCCCGTGGACCGCGCGGGCATCATGGCCCGCGGGGCCTCCCGAAAGCGCACCTCCTGAACGAACCGGAGCCGGATCGTCAGGAACACACCGGTTCCCAGCAGGAGCGCCAACATCCACGGCCCCCACACGGCGTTGCTTGCTACATCGGGATTCAGGCCGCATGACCTTCCGTCATACTCCCGTGGCAACCTCCGCGGCACGCCATCGCGAGGACAGACCGCTCATGATCGTTCCCACCCTCTCCCGTGAACTCCTCGACCTCTGGGCGGACGTCCACCCCGGGGACCTGCCTCCCCCCGCCCTCGTACGCCAGCCCCACGTGGGTGCCGCACTGCGGCGGCTGCGCGACGCCGCTCCTGAGCTGTTCCACCTCGAGGAGGTGGGGCGCTCGGTGGAGGGCCGGCCGCTCGAACTCGTGCGCTTCGGTCACGGCCCCCTCCACCTCCTGCTCTGGTCCCAGATGCATGGCGACGAGCCCTCCGCCACCACCGCGCTCCTCGATGTCCTCGAGTACGTCCACCGTCACCGCCACTCTCCCCGGGTCACGCGTTGGCTCTCCTCGCTCACCGTGCATGCGCTCCCCCTGCTCAACCCGGACGGCGCCGAGCGCTTCCAGCGACGCAACGCGCAAGGCATCGACATCAACCGCGACGCGCTGGCGCTCCAGACGCCCGAGGGCCGGACGCTCAAGGCGGTGCGTGACCGGCTCCAGCCGGCGCTCGGCTTCAACCTCCACGACCAGAGCTGGCGCACGGCGGTGGGCGACACGGGGCGGCCCGCCTCCATCTCCGTGCTGGCCCCTCCCTTCGACGCCGCGCGCAACGACAACCCCGGCCGGGTGTTCGCCAAGAAGGTCTGCGCCGTCATCCGCGACGCCCTGGAGCCCCTCATCCCCGGGCAGATTGGCCGCTTCGATGACTCCTTCGAGGCTCGCGCCTTTGGCGACAACCTGGGGCGCTGGGGCACGCCCACCGTGCTCATCGAGACGGGTCCCTGGCCCTCGCCCGAGCCCGATGAGCCCATGCTCCGGCTCACCTTCGTGGCCCTGATGTCCGCCCTGGAGTCGCTCGCCCAGGGCAGCGCGGAGCACGCCGACGTCGGCCGCTACGAGTCCATTCCCTTCAATCGAAGCAACGGCCTCCTGCACCTGCTCATCCGGGGCGCCCAGGTGTTCGGCGAGGCGGGAGACGCCTTCGTCGCGGACATCGGGGTGGTCGCGCAGCGGGCGCTGCGTCAGCGCGAGGGCGCCCCGTGTCTCGTGCTCACGGGAACCATCGAGGAGCTGGGAGACCTGAGCGTCCTGGGCGCGGTGGAGGTGGTGGACGGCTCGGGCCTCACGGTCGTCCCGCTCCCGCCCGGGGACGTGAAGGTCGGACAGGTGCTGCCGCTGCCTCCCCGGAGCGCCCGCGTGGTGCGCACGGAGCAACCCGCGGAGTTGATGGTGTCGCGGCCGGTGGATTCCTCCGGGAACCACCGCGTGGAGCGCATCATCCGCTACGAGCGCTGATTCCCAGTTTCCAAGAAATATGGCAAAGGATTCCCCTCCGCATCCCAGGAGGGGAACGACCGTGAACTCGCAGGTTGGACGCGTGCGCGCGTGGTGTGTGCTGTTGTTGCTGTGGGGCACCAGCGCGATGGCGCAGGGCACGGCGGTCATCGTCGGCAAGATCATCAACGGCGCGGACAAGCAGGCCGTGCAGGACGCGGTGGTGACGGCCACCTCGCCGAGCCTCCAGGGCGAGCAGGTGGTGGTGTCGGACGCCAGCGGCCTCTACCGCATTCCGCAACTGCCGCCGGGCGTCTACACCCTCCGGGTGGACCGCGAGGGGTTCAAGCCCTACTCCCGGACGGACATCCAACTGCGCATCGACCGCACCATCCGCTTCAACGTGGAGCTGCTGCCGGAAGCGGGCCTGAGCGAGGACGTGGTCGTCGTGGCCACGCCGCCCACGGTGGACGTGGGCTCGAGCACGCAGGGCGTGAGCGTGGATACCGCCCAGTTGCGCAACCTCGCGTTGATCCGCCCGGGCAGCAAGGGCTCGGCGTCGCGCTCCTTCGAGTCCCTGGCCGAGCTGGCGCCGGGCGCGCAGGAGGACGCCTACGGGGTGAGCATCAATGGCAGCACCTCGCCCGAGAGCCAGTACGTGGTGGATGGCCTGTCCGTGAATGATCCCTCGGTGGGCACCATCGGTACGCCGCTGTCGGTGGAGTTCATCAAGGAGGTCAACGTCATCACCGGCGGCTACATGCCCGAGTACGGCCGCTCCACGGGCGGGGTGCTCAACGTGGTCACCAAGTCCGGCTCCAATGAATTCCATGGCTCCGTCTTCGGCACCATCGCCCCGGGCTTCCTGCAGACGCCGGGGCTGGAGATCCAGCGGGCCGGGAGCGTCATCTCCGCGCAGGGCACGCCGTGGAACCAGGGGGACGTGGGCTTCGAGATCGGTGGCCCCATCCTGCGCGACAGGCTCTGGTTCTACGCGGGCGCGGCGCCCTCGTTCAATCGCATCCAGGTCGCCCGGCAGATCAGCGCCTTGAACCTGTGCACGGAGGTGAATCCCGCCATCGGCTGTACGAAGGTGGGGGCGGTGCAGAAGGATCCGGCCACCGGCTTCCAGGTCGCCACGCCCATCGAGGGCACCCGGGTGGAGCGCTTCGCGGACGAGCGGACCCTGCAATACATCGGCAAGCTCACCTACAACTTCAACCCGGATCACACCCTGAGCGTGTCGGTGTATGGCACGCCCAACCAGTCCGGCGGCCCGGGCCGCTACGCCTTCAGCCGCGATGGAGCCCCGGAGGTGTGTACCAGCGGGCTGTCGTGCACCGCGTACGTGCAGGGGCAATATGACGCCATCGCCACCCTTCGCACCGGGGGCGCCATGGACGTGGTGGCCAAGCAGTCCTCGTCCTTCTTCGACAAGTCCTTGCTGCTCGACGCGACGGTGGGCTGGCACCACCAGCAGGCCTCCACGCTGCCGACGGATGGCTCGGGGCTGTCCAGCGGCTGGGGCCTGTCCGCCACGCCCAACATCTCCTGGCGGCGCACGAGCAACCCCGGCTACCACTCCATCACCGAGTTCGAGAGCCTGCCGGATCCCTCCGTCTGTGAGGGCGGGCGCTGCCCGGTCTCCTCGTACACGACGGGAGGGCCTGGCACCATCAGCGTCTCGTCGCTCAATCGCTATCAGGGCAAGGTGCTGGGGACGTACCTGTTCCAGGCCCTGGGCCACCACGTGCTCAAGGCCGGCTTCGATGGCGAGACCGCCAGCTTCTACAACAACCGGGCGCGCACGGGACTCGCGCCCTGGTTCGAGTGCACCGACGGCTCGTGTTTCTACACCCTCAACCAGTACGGCTACCTCAAGGCGCCGGACGTGCCCGAGTTCGACCCGAACAAGGAGGGCACGTCCACCTCGATGACCCTGGGCGGCTTCGTGCAGGACAGCTGGTCCGTGCTCGACAAGGTCACGGTCAACGTGGGCGTGCGCTACGACACGCAGACCATCTGGGGGTTGGATGGCAAGGTGGGCTTGAGCCTGCCCCACCAGTGGTCGCCCCGCCTGGGCGTCATCTACGACTTCACCCAGCAGGGTCGCTCGAAGCTCTATGCCAACTTCGCGCGCTTCTACGAGAACGTCCCGCTCGACATGGCCGACCTGTCCTTCCCCCAGCAGCGGCTGCTGTCGGCCACCTACAACGCTCCCGCCTGCAATCCCTCCCGCCCGGGCGACCTCGCGCCGGGAGGCGCCTGCAACTCGGACGGCAACCGGCAACCCATCGGCAACCCGGAGAATCCCAACCAGTATTGGAGCTCCGAGGGAGGAGACCGCGTGCCGGTGGATCCCAACATCCGGGCGCAGTCCAGTGACGAGCTCGTCGTGGGCGCGGAGTACGAGCTGGTGTTCGGCCGCCTGGGCGTTTCCTATACGAAGCGCTACCTCAACGACGTCATCGAGGACATGAGCCGCGACGACGGCAGCACCTTCTTCCTGGGCAATCCCGGCAAGGGCACCTCGTCGGACTTCCCCCTGGCCCGCCGCGACTACGACGCGGTGAATGTCTATTACACCAAGACCTTCTCCAACTCGTGGCTGGCCCAGGTGAGCTACACGGCGTCCTCGCTGCGCGGCAACTACTCGGGCCTCTTCCGGGCGGACACCGGCCAGTTGTCTCCCAACCTCACGCGCGACTTCGATCTGCTGTCGCTCACCACCAACCGCGATGGGCCGCTGCCGGGAGATCGCACGCACGCATTCAAGGCCTTTGGCGCCAAGGAGTTCCGTGTGTCGCGCGACCTGAACATCGACCTCGGTGGGAGCTATCGGGTGCGCTCGGGCTCGCCGCTCAACTACCTGGGCTACCACCCGCGGCGCAGCGGCGCGGAGACGTTCATCCTGCCGCGTGGCAGCGCGGGTCGGCTCCCGTGGGTCCACAACGTCGACGGGCACCTGGGCTTGAACTATCGGCTGGGCGGCAACTACTCGCTCGGCGTCACCCTGGATGTCTTCAACCTCTTCAACTTCCAGCAGGTGACGGACGTGGATCAGGTGTTCACGTTCACCCGGGTGCTCCCCATCGAGGACGGGGGCAAGCCCTCCGATGTGGACAGCTGCGTCGAGCCGGGCAACACCGGGTGCCGCGTGCGCTCCTCGGCGACCAACAACCCCCTCATCACCAGCGCGGACATCAATCCCAACTTCAAGCGCCCCATCGCCTACCAGTCGCCGCGCTCCGTCCGCCTGGGCATGAGGCTGAGCTTCTAGGCGCGTGCACCCGGAGGAACATCATGAAGCGTGGATGGATTGGTTTGGGGTTGCTCCTGGGCGCCTGTGGGGCCCAACGGCAGGATCCGCAGTGCGTGGTGGCGAGGGCCGTGTCCGACGGCTCCACCGGCTCGTTCGCGGCCACCTATTCGCTCAAGCCCGGGCAGGATCCGGCAAGTGCTTGCGCCCAGCTCAAGTCCGAGCCGGTGGGCTTGCAGAAGTACCTGGGCGAGGAGGGGGCACTGGACTCGGTGGGCTTGCGCACCGCGCGGGTGGGAAAGCTGGTGGATGAGGCGAAGCTGGACCCCGCGGCCGCGAACCAGCCCAACTCCGTGGGCGTGTTGACCACCGAGGCCCCGGGGCCGGACAACTTCTGCGAGGTGCCCGTCCTCAATCCCACGCGCCTGGTCACGCTCGACTCGTCGTCGGAGGGGGCCAAGGCGCTGACGTACGAGTGGTCCGGGCTGCGCATCTACAACACCCCCTCCATCCCCGGCACGCAGTTCATCGCGGACCTGCGCTACACGGAGAACGGGTGCATCGCCGAGTACACCGTGCGCGGCATCTGGCCCGTGGTGTCCTGCGCCACCAACAAGCAGCCCGACGAGTCGAAGTGCGATCCCTACCCGGACCCGCCCACGCGCCTGCGCGGCTCGGGCATCAACCCGAGCTTCCCCGTGAAGTGCGATCCGCTCGCCCTCATCTGCGTGCTCACGGGCGAGGTGCCTTCCGTTCCGTAGCCCCGGGGAACGTGGGCGGCTCTTTCTCTGGAGGTGGGAAAAAGCGTCACTTCCAGGCGCTTTTTCTCAGAATCCTGGAGAGAAGCTTTGCGTGACAGGTTTTCGCTCCGCTTTGGAAACTCCGCGAGGCTTAGGAGCGATAATCCTACATATGACCAGTACGTGCGCTGAGTACGTACGGTCTTCACTCAAGGACTTCGAGATGAGCGTTCGCTTCCACTCGCCCAGGTCGCTGTTCCATCGGAACCACGCTCAGCCCTCCTCTCAGCCCCAGCAGCTCTCGCCGTCCAAGCCGCTGCCGATGCCCGCCGAGGCCCAGCAGAAGACCGCTCCCGCGCTCAACAAGCCGCTGCCGAGTCTGCCCCCCGAGGCGTCCGCGCCGGCGGTGAAGAAGCAGCCGGCCCCCGCCACCCCGGCCGGTGCGCTGCTCGTCCCCGTCAACAACAACAATGGGATGCTCGCGACCTCGGGCAACGCGGTCAACCTGCCGGGCCCCGCGCCCTTCAAGGAAGCCCCGGGCGCCAAGCCGAACAAGCTCGTCGATGCCCAGGGCCCCAAGGTGGAGAAGAACCTTCCGGGAGCCAAGCTGACGGCGCAGGCGGGCTCGGCGAGCCTGACCACCGTCAAACACAACGCCAAGGGCTCTCATCAGCTGTACGTCCAGGGCGAGGCCAACGGGCCCAACGCCTCCTTCGTGGCCAACGTGGAGCACGAGGGCCGCCTGGGGTCGAGCTCCGCGCAGTTCGTCGCCGACGCCAATGCCCTCAAGCTGCAGGGCCAGGCGGGCTACAGCCTCGACACGCGCAGCCACGCGTACACGGCGAATGCGTTCCTCAAGGCCGAGACCTCGGCGGGGATCGCCGGCCAGCTGACCCATGACTTCAACGAGCACGTGGGGGTGCACGCGACGGGGTCGGCGAGGGCCTCCGCCATGGCGGTCGCGGAGGGCAGCGCGGCCTTCGATCCGAAGAACCGCACGGCCCTGGTGGCGGGCAGGGTCGGGGCGGGGGCGAGCGCCGAGGCCAATGCCACCTTCGGTGGCCATGTGGGCCGCCTGCACGGCTCCGTCACCCTGGGCGCGGTCGCGGGCGCGACGGCGACCGCCGGTGGCAGGGCCGGGTTCGACAAGGGCAAGCTCGTGCTCGCCACGGACGTGAAGGCCGCGATGGGCGTGGGCACCCGCATCAGGTCCGAGGTGGCGATCGACACCAGCCATCACCCCAAGCCCTCGATCAAGCAGGGTCTGGTGAACTCCGGTCTGGTGGGCCTGACGCCGGGGCTCCCGGCGGCGAGCCAGGGCCCGATGACCGGTCACTCCCATTCGGCGCTCGGGGCCCTGTTCAAGTCGAGCATGTTGGCCACGGCGCCCGGGCTCCCCCAGGTGTCCCATCACACGTGATGCGTCGAGGCCGTCCCCCGCTGGCGGCCCGTTCATGAGCACTCGAGTCCAGGAGACGTGATGCCATCCCTCGGTGAGATGTTGGCGATGGGCCAGGTGAAGCAGGCCGCGGTGCTGGCGAATCAGCGGCTGAGCCGGAATCCCAACGATGGGGAGGCGCTCGTCGCGCTGGCCAAGGTGTCGCTGGTGGAGGGCGATGGGGCTCGGGCCGAGTCCCTGCTCCAGCAGGCGGCCGTCCATGGCTCGCAGCGGGACGTGGCGCTCGTGCGGGGTGCCCTGGCGCTCCAGCGCGAGGACTGGGAAGCGGCCAGGACGCTCTACCTGCCGCTCGCCGCCCAGGGCGATGAGCGGCCCGAGGTCTGGTATGGCCTGGGCGTGGCGCTGATGCGGCTGGGCCACGTCGAGGCCGCGCGCGAGGCGCTGGAGCGCGCCGTGACGCTCGAGCCCCAGCAGCCCTCCCTCCGCTTCGAGCTGGGCCGTGCGTGGGCGATGGTGGACCGGGTCCGGCCCGCGGTGCGCCAGTTCGTCTGCTGCTTGCGGTTGGACGCGCGGGATGCGCGGGCGTGGCGCTTCCTGGCCGAGCTGTTGGCGCGGCGGGGCAAGGTGCGCTCCGCCGAGCGGCTCTTGAAGCGGGGCCTGGAGCAGGTGCCCGAGGCGGCGGTGCTTCGCGAGCCGTTGCCCACGCCCGCCCCGGCCGCGGATCCGAACGCCGCGCTGATTGAACAGGTGGTGGAGCTGCTGGGCCGCAGCCGCAACCGCGAGGCCCTGACGCTCGTGCGCGAGGCGCAGGGCAAGGGCGTGCGCTCGTTGACCCTCAAGCTCCTGGAGGCCAAGGCCTGCGAGTCCCTGCTCCGGCCGGATGAGGAGGGGGCCATCCATGCTTATGAAGAGGCGATGGGGATGGATCCCAAGGCGTGGGAGGCGTGCAACGATCTGGGCCTGTTCCTGCTGCGGCGGGGCCAGCGGTATGCGGCGCGCGCCATCGAGGTGCTGCGGGAGGCCCGGCGGCGGGCGCCCACCCGGCCCGAGCCGGTCTTCAACCTGGCGGTGGCGTGCTCCAAGGGCGGAAAGTCCACCGAGAGCGCCGAGCTGGCGCGGCAGCTCGTGAGCACCCTGCCTCCGGAACATCCCTTCCACGGCCATGCCCGGGCCCTGCTCCAGAAGCTGGGCGAGGCCTGAGCGGGCACGGGCGCCTCACCTGGACCAGAGCAGCTCCAGCTCGAGTTCGATGGCTTCGAAGGGCTCGGCGCGTACCCGCTGCTCGCCGGAGAAGGAATCGACCAGGAGCCACAGGCTGCCTTGGAGTCGGAAGATGTCGAGCGTGTGGGCCAGCGGGTCCACGTGCCACATGTGCCGGACCCCTTCCCGGGCGTAGATGCGCTGCTTGGGGCCCTTGCCCCTCTGCCGCGTGCGTTCGGAGAGAATCTCGCACACCCAGTCCGGGGCGAGGTCGTAGTGCGCCGGGGCGTCATTCCCACCGAGGGCGTCCGGCAGGCGCTCACGCCTCCATCCCGCGAGATCTGGCACGAGCTTGTCCGGGCGTGGTCCGAGGTGCAGCTCCGGCTCGACGATGATGACCCACCCGCCCGGTCCGCCCCTGCCAAGCTTGAAGGGCACCGTGATGAGGCCACTCAGGTTCGACGCCACATTGGCATGCGGACGGGCGGGGCGAGGGCTGACGTGCAACTCCCCGTCGAGGATCTCCGCCACCATCTCCGGCGGAGACGCCTGGAAGGCCGCCTCCACGGATGGGTCATTGCGCTCGGTGGAGTCGGTGTCTGGTGGGTCGCGGGGGGACATGAGGGAAGAATTCAGCATGGCCCCCGGCTCGTGCAACACCGGGGCCGAGAAACCGTGCTCTCCTCCCGCCGAGCGCCCCCATTGTCGTTTGAAGGTGTTGCGGTGCGCGGCTCACCAGTCGCGCCACTCCTGGACCGCCCGTTGCCGCTCGGCCCGCGGACCCGCGGGCTGGAAGTGGAGTCACGTGTGCCTGAGTCGGTGAGTGGTGACGATGCCTTACCTGGACCAGAGCCGCGCCAGGTCGAGTTCGACGGCCTCGAAGGGCTCGGCACGCACCCGCTGATCCTCGGCGAAGGAGTCGACCAGGAGCCACTGGCTCCCCTGGAGCCGGAAGATATCGAGCGTGCGGGCCAGCGGATCCACGTGCCACATGTGCCGGACTCCTTCCCGGGCGTAGATGCGCTGCTTGGGGCCCTTGTCCCTCTGCCGCGTGCTCTTGGAGAGGACCTCGCATACCCAGTCCGGGGCGAGATCGTAGTGTGCTGGCGCGTCCTCCCCACCGAAGACATCTGGCATCCGCTCACGCCGCCAGCCGGCGAGGTCCGGGACGAGCTTGTCCGGGCGTGGACCGAAGTGAAGCTCCGGCTCATCGATGAAGACCCACCCTCCGGGTCCCCCCGTGCCGAGCCAGAAGGGCGCCCCGATGAGGACGCCCAGTCGCGTCGCCACGCTGGCATGCGGACGGGCGGGGCGAGGGCTGACGTGCAGCTCTCCATTGAGGATCTCCGCCACCATCTCCGGCGGAGACGCCTGGAAGGCCGCCTCGACGGACGGATCGTTGTGCTCGGTGGAGCCGGTGTCTGGCGGGTCACGGGGAGGCATGAGGGAAGAATTCAGCATGGCCCGCGGCTCGTGCAACGCCGAGGCCGAATCCCCTCCGGACAGGGGTCGTGTGCCAAGGCCCGCCCGGCCCCTCCTTATATGAGCGGGGCGGGGTGGGCTCCCGAGCGGGGCCTCGCCATTGGGTGTGGGATGGTGTAGGGTGTGGGTCGCCATGCACGTCTACGCCATCGAGCTGTCGAAGGAATTGGGCCTCAAGGCCGAGCAGGTGGACCGTACCCTGGCGCTGAGCGCCGAGGGGGCCACGGTTCCGTTCATCGCCCGCTATCGCAAGGAGGCCACGGGGGGCCTGGACGAGGTGCAGATCCAGACCATCCTCGACCGCGCCGCCGAGCGCGAGGAGCTGGATGCACGCCGGGAGACGATCCTGCGCACCATCGAGGGGCAGGGAAAGCTCACCCCCGAGCTGACCCAGGCGCTGCAGCGGGCGAAGACGCGCACGGAGCTGGAGGACCTCTACCTCCCCTACAAGCCCAAGCGCCGCACCCGCGCGGCCATCGCCCGGGAGCGGGGCCTGGAGCCGCTGGCGGATCTGCTCTGGAAGCAGGAGGGAGCGCGGAGTGAGGACGTGGCCGCCCGGGTGCGCCCGTTCATCCACGCCGACAAGGAGGTGCCGGACCAGGAGGCGGCGCTGGCGGGCGCGCGCGACATCTGCGCCGAGCGCGTGGCCGAGGACGCGGGCCTGCGCCGCACCGCGCGCGAGCTGTGCGTGAACAAGGGCCGCCTGCGCTCGGCCGTCGTGGCCGCCAAGAAGGGCGAGGCCACCAAGTTCGACAACTACGCCGACCACGAGGAGGACCTGTCCAAGGCGCCCTCGCACCGCATCCTCGCGCTGCTGCGCGGCGAGGCCGAGGAGGTGCTGCGCATCCAGCTCGCCCTGCCGGATGACGAGGTGAAGGGGACGCTCTCCTCGCGCGTGGTGACGAAGCCCCAGTCCGCGTTCGCCCCGCACCTGCGCGCCGCGGTGGAGGACTCGTGGGAGCGGCTCATGGGGCCCTCGCTGGAGTCCGAGCTGCGCAACGAGCTCAAGGAGCGCGCGGACCGCGAGGCCATCACCGTGTTCGGCCAGAACCTGCGCCACCTGCTCCTGTCCCCACCCGCGGGAGGCCGGGCGGTGCTCGCGTTGGATCCCGGCCTGCGCACGGGCATCAAGGCCACCATGCTCGATGCCACGGGGAAGCTCGTGGACACGGCCACGCTCTACACCGAGCGCGGCGCCAACGAGCGCGCCACGGCGGCCAGGCAGTGCGGCGCCATCATCCAGAAGCACAAGCCGGAGCTCATCGCCGTGGGCAACGGCACCGGCAGCCGCGAGGCGGAGGGCTTCGTGCGCGAGGTGCTCAAGGTGCTCGGGGTGAATGTGCCCGTGGTGTCCGTGAGCGAGCAGGGTGCCTCCATCTACTCGGCGTCCGAGGTGGCCCGGGAGGAGTTCCCCGACCTGGACGTGTCGCTGCGCGGCGCGGTGTCCATCGGCCGGCGCTTGCAGGATCCGCTCGCGGAGCTGGTGAAGATCGATCCGAAGAGCATCGGCGTGGGCCAGTACCAGCACGACGTGGACCAGGGGCAGCTCAAGAAGAAGCTGGGCGAGGTGGTGGACTCGTGCGTCAACGCGGTGGGGGTGGACGTCAACACGGCGTCGCCGCAGCTGCTCGAGCACGTGTCGGGCATTGGCCCCACGCTGGCCAAGAAGATCGTCTCGCACCGCGCCGCCAAGGGCCGCTTCACCACGCGCCGGGAGATCCTCAAGGTGAGTGGGCTGGGCCCCAAGACGTTCGAGCAGGCCGCGGGCTTCCTGCGCGTCCACGGCCCGGAGCCCCTGGACGCGAGCGCCGTGCATCCCGAGCGCTATGCCGTCGTCGAGCGCATGGCGAAGGACCTGGGCGTGGACGTGAAGCAACTGGTGGGCAACGCCACGCTGGTGCGGAAGATCGATCCCAAGCGCTACCTCGGATCGGACCTGGGGGAGATGACGCTCAAGGACATCCTCGCCGAGCTGGAGAAGCCCAGCCGCGACCCGCGCGGTGACTTCACCGCTCCGTCCTACCGCGAGGACTTGCAGAAGCTGGAGGACGTGAAGGAGGGCATGGTGTTGCAGGGCGTGGTCACCAACGTGACGGCCTTTGGCGCCTTCGTGGACGTGGGCGTGCACCAGGATGGGCTCGTGCACGTGTCCCAGTTGTCCAACCGCTTCATCAAGGACCCGTCCGAGGCCGTGAAGGTGGGGGATCGGCTGACGGTGAAGGTGGTGAGCGTGGACCTGGCGCGCAAGCGGCTCGGCCTGTCCGTGCGCGCGCTCACCGAGGGCACTCCAGCGGCCCCGTCCAGCCGTCCCGCGGCTCCATCCAGCCGTCCCGCGGGCCCGTCCCATGCGCCCATGAGCAAGCAGGGGGGCGGCAAGGCTCCCGCGGCGCCGAAGCCCTCGGCCGAGCCCTTCAACAATCCGTTCAGCAAGCTCAAGAGGTGAGCCGGCCAGTTTCCAAGGCTGTTTGGAGCGGACAGGGGGAGACACCCGATTTAAATCTCCCCCATGCACTTCCGACGTCTTGGCGGCAGCGGTCTGAAGATCAGTGAGATTTCCTATGGCAACTGGCTGACCCACGGTTCCCAGGTCGAGGAGGACGCGGCGCTCGCGTGCGTCCGCGCCGCGCTCGACGAGGGCATCACCACCTTCGATACCGCCGACGTCTACGCCGGCACGCGCGCGGAATCGGTCCTGGGCCGTGCCCTCGAGGGACAGCGCCGCGAGGGCCTGGAGATCTTCACCAAGGTCTACTGGCCGACGGGCAAGGGGCCCAACGACCGGGGCTTGTCGCGCAAGCACATCCTGGAATCCATCAACGGTTCGCTCAAGCGGCTGAAGACGGACTACGTGGACCTGTACCAGGCGCATCGCTACGACTACGAGACGCCGCTGGAGGAGACGATGCAGGCGTTCGCCGACGTCGTCCGTCAGGGCAAGGCGCTCTACATCGGGGTGTCCGAGTGGAAGGCGGAGGAGATCCTCGCGGGCGTGACGCTGGCCCGGCAGCTCGGCATCCAGCTCGTGTCCAGCCAGCCGCAGTACTCGATGCTGTGGCGGACCATCGAGGCCCGGGTGATCCCCACGTCCCAGGAGCTGGGCGTGGGTCAGATCGTCTGGTCTCCGATTGCGCAAGGGGTGCTCACGGGGAAGTACCGCCCGGGAGAGACGCCGCCGCCGGGCAGCCGAGCCACGGATGACAAGGGAGGCGCGGATCAGATCAAGCGCTTCATGCGCGATGAGGTCCTCGCGCGCGTGCAGCAGCTCAAGCCGGTGGCGGATGAGGTGGGGCTGTCGATGGCGCAGCTCGCCGTGGCGTGGGTGCTGCAGAACCCGAACGTCTCCTCGGCCATCATCGGCGCCTCGCGGCCCGAGCAGGTCACGGAGAACGTGAAGGCCGCGGGGGTGAAGTTGAGCGCGGAGGTGATGCAGCGGATCGACGAGATCATCGGCCCCGTCGCCGAACGGGATCCCGCGCGCACCGGGAGTCCCCCGAAGCGGCCGTGAGCTGATGGGTGTCAGTCGTCGATGGGCAGGGGCCTCACCTCGGAGGCGAGGCGCTGGGTGCGCGCGAGCAGTTGGTGGAAGCGGTCCGTGCCGTTACGTGCGTCGAACTTCGCGGCGAGCTCCTCCGCTTGCGCGGCGAGCCAGCCACGCAGGGCCCGGATCTCGTAGGTGCCCTCGGGGGAGTACAGCGCGAAGGCGCGCGGCAGGTCGAGCTCCACCCGCTCCCGCGCTTCCACCATGGCGCGCTCCATCACGGCGAGCGCGGCCGAGTGGAAGGTGAAGCGGTTGAGGGGCGTCGCGTGCTCCAGCGCCCAGCCCAGATGCCGCTCGAAGAGCTTCAGCCCCCGCTCCACGTTCCCCGTGAGCGCGAGGAACTCCAGGTGCTCGCCCACCGTGCTGACGAAGTACCGGTCCCCGCGCACCATCGCGTAGCCGCGCAGGTGGTGCTCGCGCGCCTGCTCCCACTGTTCCAGCTTGAAGAGCGGGTAGAGCACCCGTCCGAACGTGAGGTGCGGCACCTTCGCGCACGTGTGGCGGCCCTCGAGCAGGGGTCGGGCCTTCTGCATCAGCCGCGCGTGGTCCCCCTGATCGAGGTAGTGGTGCAGCTCGACGTTCAGCTCGCACGCGAGGCAGTCCGTGAGGTGGTCGCGAGGCGCCTCCAGCCACCGGGCGCGCATCTCCTCGGCCCGGGCCCGCTCGCCCATGTCGCGGGCCGCCAGGTAGCGCAGCTTGAACACCGCGCGCTGGCCCGCCCCCGCCTTCGCGTAGCCCTGCTCCACGTCCTCCAACGCGGCCTCTATCTGCTTGCGGCCGATATGGGGGAACTCGGTGAGCATGCCCACCATCCACTTCTGCTTCCACAGCAGGCCCTCGGGATCGAAGCGCCGCGGGTCGCGTTGCTGCTGGCCGCGGCACCACGCGTAGGCGACCAGGGCGCGCTCCGGGAAGCCCGCGAAGGTGGCCGCCTCGATGAGCTCGTCGCGCGTCTCATACGCGAGCGCCACCTCGCCGTGCGTGTCCGCCAGCCGTGCCGCCTCCTCCAGCGCCATCACCTTGGACTCGCCCGGTTCCAACCGCTCGGCACGCGCGCGCAGGGTGTTGAACCGCTCGCGCCAGTCTTGCTCCGTCAATGCATGCCTCCCGTGCCTTCGTCGTCATCCAGGCGCGCCGCGATGAGGCCGAGCAGGCCCCGGTTGAGCAGCGCCATCTCCCGCGCGTTGAGCGGCCGGTGCCCGAGCAGGAGCGCCTGGACATACAGCATCTCCACGGACAGTCGGAGCTGGGCGGTGTCGCGCACGCGCGCGAGCTGACGTACCACGGGGTTGCGCAGGTTGAAGCACAACTGGGGCCTCTCCTCGTCGGAGCGCTTGCCCAGTGCCCCCTCGAGCACCGAGGCGTACAGCGCGTCCGTCTCCTCGCGTGCCCGCTCCAGGTCGCGCTGGAAGGCGCCGTCGCTCGCGTCGCCGTAGAGCGTGGGCACCTCGGGCGGGAGGAATTTCTTGAGGCTCACCTCGCACCGGAAGGGCTCCAGGGCCTCCTCCGCCACCCGCCGCAGCCGGGCCACCGCCTCGTTCTCCTCGTGCGTCAGCTCCTCGAAGCCCTGGGGAAGCCGCGCCGCGGAGAACAGCTCCACCTGGGCGTCCGGGTGCACCCGGGGCAGCTTCTCCAGCAGTGCCGCGTCGTGCGTGTAGGCGGCGTTGATGATGCACAGGCCCTGGGCGGCCGCCACGCGCGCCACCTGCCGGAAGGTCTCCAGGGTGTTGACGTAGCGCACCGTGGAGGACTCCTGGCGGTAGTGCTCCAGCGTCATCGTGCCGAGCGTCGTCTCGAAGGGCAGCCAGTGGATGACGAGCCGGTAGAAGTCGTCGTCGTCCAGCGCGAGCGACTTCACCGACAGGCCATGCAGGGCGATGAGCCGCTGGAGGGCGCGGGGCTGCTCGTTGGCCAGGTCCACCAGGTACTGGCGCAACTGCTGGCCGAGCGCCTCGCGGGTGCGCGAGAGCGTGGCGTCCTCGTAGAAGGACTCGCGGCTGGCGGTGGGGCGCAGGCCCTGGGCGTCCACCACGCATTTGACGAAGAAGGCCCAGTCCGGCAGCAGGTTCTCCGCGCTCTCCGACAGCAGCATGCCCTTGAGGTACACGCGGTGCTTCTGGCGGGCGTTGAAGTGGGGCGAGAAGGGCAGCACGTAGGCCACGCCCTCCACGCCTCCGGCCTCCGCGCGCAGCGAGATGCAGTCCACGAAGTCCACGCCGAACACCTCGCGCCCATGGGCCAGCAGCGCCTGGCGTCGGGCCGCCGCGCTCGGGTACGTGCGGCGCCAGGGGGGTGGGGTGCGGTTGAGGTGCTCGGTGTGGCCGTCGGCGGTGAGGTGGATGGGGTAGGGCAGCAGGCCGCCGTAGTGCAGGATGAGCTGGCGCACGCGCTCGGGGGTGAAGTACTCGGCGGCGTCCGGGCGGGGCAGGAGGAAGACCTGGGTGCCGCAGCGCTCCATCGGGTGCGCGGAGGGACCCACGGAGTAGGTCCCGTCATGCCGACCCCGCCACTCCCAGGTGCCACCGTCTCCCCGGACCGAGCGCGTCACCACCAACAGCTCGTCACACACCATGAAGCACGAGAGCAGTCCGATACCGAACTGTCCGATGAAGTCCGCCCGGTGGGCCTCGAGGACCTCGCGCTTGGAGCTCTCGCCGATGGTGGCCAGGAAGCGGTGCAGCTCTTCCTCCGTCAGCCCCACGCCCTCGTCGCGGAAGAGCAGGGTGGGGGGCCCGCCGTCCTGCTTCTCGATGAGCTCCACGTGCACCGAGCCAGGGTGGGAGGGCTCCAGGTGCTGGCGGGCGCGGTTGGCGTCGGTGGCGTTCTGCAGCAGCTCGCGCACGAACACCCCGGGCGTGCTGTAGAGATGGTGGGAGAGGAGGTCGATAACCCCCCGGAGGTTGACCTGGAAGCGATGTGCCACGGGCGGCCCACTCTAGCGCAGATGCCAGGGCCCGGATGCGCTCGTTCCGGGGCGTCCAGCCCATGACGGTCGGGCGGGCGGGCGCTCCGGTGGCGGGGGGCCAGTGGCGTCCGGGGCGGCGGTGGAGTATTTCCCTCTGGCGGGCCGGCGCGGTCTCCGAGGTGGGTTGCACACATGAAGCTGGGAAGGGCAGCCAGGTTCTCCTCGCTGCTGGATCGCTACTACGGCCGGTTGCGGCGCGAGGTGCGCGAGACGGGTGAGCTGTATCATCTGCTCGCCCGGGTCGCTCGCCGGCAGCCGCTCACGCCCGAGGAACGTCGGCGCATGCGGGCGCAGTTGATCGACGTGGCGAAGGTGCTCCCCGCGCTCGCGATCTTCGCGGCGCCCGGTGGCATGTTCCTGTTGATCGTCCTGGGCAAGGTGCTGCCCTTCAGCCTGTTGCCGAGCGCCTTCCAGGAGGATCCGCCCGCGCCGCCCCAGCCGGTCCCGGTCCCCACCCCGGAAGCGGACGAGCCCGCGCGGCGTGAGGTGGGCTGACATCTTCCGCGACGAGTGCTTGCCCGGCTCCGGGGATCACGCTCTGTTGTCCCCATGGAGACCCACTCGAGCCTCGAGACCCAGCCCTCGCTCGCGCAGCGCCCACTCTCCGCCCAGGACGTGAGGACGCTCGGCCTGGCGGCGTTGGGGGGCGCGCTGGAGTTCTACGACTTCATCATCTTCGTGTTCTTCACCGCGGTGATCGGGGAGCTCTTCTTCCCCGCCGACACGCCGGAGTGGCTGCGCCAGTTGCAGGCGTTCGGCCTGTTCGCGGCGGGCTACCTGGTGCGGCCCCTGGGCGGCATCGTGATGGCGCACTTCGGCGATCGCGGCGGGCGCAAGCGCATGTTCGCGCTGAGCGTGTTCATGATGGCGGTGCCCACGCTGCTCATCGGCTCGCTGCCCACCTACGCCACGGCCGGGTACGCGGCGCCGCTGTTGCTGTTGCTCATGCGCATGCTGCAGGGCGCGGCGGTGGGTGGGGAGGTGCCCGGCGCGTGGGTGTTCGTCTCCGAGCACGTGCCGGAGCGGCGCGTGGGGCTCGCCTGCGGCATCCTCACCGCGGGCCTCACGTTCGGCATCCTGCTCGGCTCGCTGATGGCGACGGCCATCAACCTCGTCTACACCCCCGCGCAGGTGAAGGACTTCGCCTGGCGCATCCCCTTCCTGGTGGGAGGCGTGTTCGGCTTCTTCGCCGTCTACCTGCGCCGCTGGTTGGCCGAGACGCCCGTGTTCGAGCAGATGCGCCAGCGCCGCGCGCTCGTGGAGGGGCTGCCGCTCAAGGAGGTGCTGCGCGGCCACGGCACCGGCGTGGTGGTGTCCATGTTGATCACCTGGGTGCTCACCGCCGCCATCGTGGTGGTCATCCTGATGACGCCGACGTTGATGCAGAAGCTGCACGGCATCGCGCCAGCGGTCGCGCTGCGCGCCAACAGCCTGGCCACGCTGAGCCTCACCCTGGGGGCGGTGCTCTTCGGCCTGGCGGTGGATCGCTTCGGCGCGGGGTGGGCGCTGGCCGCGGGCAGCGTGCTGCTGTCCGTGACGACGTACCTGCTCTATATCGGCGTGGGCGCGCGGCCCGAGCACCTCGTCCCGCTGTACCTGCTCGCGGGGTTGGGCGCGGGCGTGGTGGGGGCGGTGCCCTCGGTGATGGTGCGCGCCTTCCCCGCGCGGGTGCGCTTCTCCGGCCTGTCGTTCTCGTACAACATGGCCTACGCGCTCTTCGGCGGGGTGACGCCGTTGGTGGTGACGCTGATGATCCAGGCCTCGCCCCTGGCGCCCGCGCACTACGTGGCGGCGCTCGGGGTCGTGGGGCTCGCCGTGGCGCTCTACCTGCTGACCGCCGGCCGCGCCCGCTTCGCCTCCATGCGCGCCTCCTGACCAGGCGCGGACACGCCCACGAACACGGGGGACTTGCCGGCCGCCCCCCGCGTCGTCTATAAGTGCGCCCGCTTCATGATTTTGATTTTCATTATCATTATCAGTGCTGGAAGGGCGTCGAGTCCCGGGAGCATGTCGTGACCGTTTCCACCCCGCCGAAGTCGGAGCAGCGGATGCTCTGGCTGCTGGCCGCCGTGCAGTTCACCCACCTGCTGGACTTCATGATCGTCATGCCGTTGGGGCCGGAGTTCATGCGGCGCCTGGGCATCACGGCCGCGCAGTTCGGGGTGTTGGTGTCGGCGTACACGCTGGCGTCGGCGGGGATGGGGCTGCTCGGGGGGCTGTGGTTGGACAGGTTCGATAGGAAGCGCACGCTGCTCGGGCTGTATGCGGGGTTCATCGTGTCCACGCTGCTGTGTGGCTTGTCGGACAGCCACCTGGGGTTGCTCGGGGCGCGCACGGTGGCGGGGGCGTGCGCGGGGCTGATGAGCGCGGTGGTGCAGGCCATCATCGGGGATGTCATCCCGGCGGAGCGCCGGGGGCGGGCCATCGGCACGGTGATGGCGTCGTATGGCCTGTGCGCGGTGGCGGGCGTGCCGCTGGGGCTGTGGCTGGCGAGCCAGTGGGGCTGGCGCTCGCCGTTCTGGGTCATCTGCGCGCTCGGGAGCGGGTTGTGGCTCGCGCTGCTGTTCGTCCTGCCCGCGGTCAACCAGCACCTGGCCGGGCGGCATGAGGCGCGGGGCGGAGCCACGGCCGGGCCGGGGTGGTCGCCCGCCCTGGCGCTCGGGTGGGTGTTGACCTTCAGCGTGGTGTTCTCCGGCTTCCTGCTGATTCCCTATCTGAGCCCCTACATGGTGGGCAACCTCGGGCTCCAGTTGTCCGACCTGTCCTGGGTGTACCTGGCGGGTGGGGCCGCCACGTTGTTGAGCTCGCGGTGGATTGGCCGGCTGGCGGACCGGTTCGGCCCGGCCCGGGTCCTGGGCGGGCTGCTGGTGGGCACGGTGGGGCCGCACCTCTTGTTCACGCACCTGGGCGCGGCGCCGCTGCCACAGGTGGCGGCGGTGTTCGTGCTGTTCATGGTGCTCACCTCCGGGCGGGCCATTCCCACCCTGGCGCTGGTCGCCTCCCGGGTGCCCCCCGCGCTGCGTGGCCGCTACATGGCGGTCAACATGGCGGCGAGTGATGGCGCCTCGGGAGCCGGCGCGTGGGTGGGGGGCCTCTTGCTGACGGTGCTGCCGGATGGCGCGCTCGCGGGGTTTGGCCGGGTGGGGTGGATCGCCGCCGGGGTGACGGGCTGCGCGCTCCTCACGCTCTGGTTGTTCGGCCGTCGTGTCTCCGCCCCGAGCGCGGTGCCGGCCTGAGTTCTTCCAACGCAGTTCCCCTTCAACTTCCCCTTCACACGAGGAATCCCATGGACGTACACGCGAACAGGCACCCGTCTCTGCCCCGGCCCATCGTGGGCAAGATGGACTTGACCAACTCCAACCGCCTGCTGGCCGAGGCGAAGCGGCTGGTGCCCGGCCTCACCCAGACGATGATGAAGAAGCCGGAGATGTTCGCCCCTGGCTCCTTCCCCGTCTACCTCGCCCGCGGGCAGGGCGCGCTGGTGGAGGACGTGGATGGGCAGCAGTACATCGACTACATCTGCGGGCTCGGCGCGAACTCGCTCGGCCACAACCACCCGGCCGTCGTGGACACCATCCGCCGGCACCTGGAGGACGGGCTGCTGCACTCGCTGCCCACGGCCTGGGAGGTCAGCGCCGCGCGGACGCTGGTGGAGATGATCCCCGGCGCGGAGATGGCGCGCTTCTTCAAGACGGGGGCGGATGCCACCTCGGCGGCGGTGCGCCTGGCGCGCTACGTCACGGGCAAGGAGCACCTCATCACGGTGGGCTACAACGGCTGGCACGACCACTTCATGTATGACACGCCGGGAGTGCCCGCGGTGCTCGCCCAGTACACCACGCGCATGCCGCTGTTCGAGGAGCCGGACGAGGCGGCGCTGCTCGCCCGCATCGAGCAGACGGGGAGCCAGCTCGCGGCGGTGCTCCTGTCGGTGCCCTTCAACCGCTGCCTCACCCGCGAGTTCATGCACAAGCTGCGCGCGGTGTGCACGGCGCACGGCGTGCTGCTCATCCAGGACGAGGTCATCACCGGCTTCCGGCTGGCGCCGGGCGGCGCCCAGCAGTTCTTCGACGTGAAGGCCGACTTCGTCTGTCTGTCCAAGGCGATCGCCGCGGGCATGCCCCTGTCGGCGGTGGCGGGGCCGGAGAAGTTCCTGAGCAAGCTGGCGGACCTGCAGGTGTCCACCACGTTCGGTGGCGAGCTCCTGTCCCTGGCGGTGTGCGAGGCCGTGCTCAAGGTGAGCCGCGAGCCGGGCTTCACCGAGCACCTGGCGAACCTGGGCCGGCGGCTCGCCACGGGCATCAACGCCCGAGCCGAGCGCGTGGGCTCGCCGCTGCGCATCCTGGGCTATGACGCCATCCCCCTGTTCCGCTTCTCCAAGAATCCCGTGGAGAACGCGAAGCTCACCCAGCCCTTCCAGGCGGGCATGGCGCGCCGTGGCATCCTGCTGCGCCGCGACCTCAACTTCATCTGCTCGGCGCACACGGCCGAGCAGATCGACTACACCATCGACATGGCCGAGGAAGTGATGCGCGAGTGCGTCCAGCAGGCCTCGGCCTCCAGCGCGGCCTGAGCCGGACGTCCACCGGGCCCTGGGGGGGGCCCGCCGGGCCCGGGGGGGAGACCCGGCCATGCGGAAGGCGCCGCCCGACCGGGGAGATTGGGGTAGGCTGCCCCGCCATGTCTCTTGACTCCACGCCCTCGGGGCGCCCCCACATCCTGCGTCGGACGCTGCTGCTCGATGTCGGTTTCCAGTTCCGCTACATGTTCCGGTTCGCCGCCATTGGCGCGTTCGGAGTGCTGATCGTCGGGGTGCTCGCCTCCCGGGTGATTCGCAACGCGGTGGAGGAGGGCGGCTCGCCGGAGGTGATGCTGGCGAGCAGCGATACCCTGCTGTGGCTCGGCGGGGTGGGCGCGATCGTGATGGCGATCCTCACGTCCCTGGTGGGGTTGGTGCTTACCCACCGGGTGGCGGGGCCGGTGCACGTGATGAACCTGTACCTCGCGTCCATCGCCGCCGGCCGCTATCCGCGGCTGCGTCCCCTGCGCAGCGGCGACGAGCTGCGCGAGTTCTTCGAGTCCCTGAGCTACACGGTGGACCGGCTGCGCGAGCGCGAGGCCGAGGAGGCCCGCCTGCTCACCGAGGTCATCGACGCCCTGGAGCCCCTGGCCACCACCCAGGACGCCCAGGCGGCGCTGCGCATCCTCGGCTCGATGCGCACCCGCAAACGTCAGGCCATCGAAGGTCCCACCTCGGGCACGCTGAAGTCCGTTGCCTGAAGCGCCCGGGTGCAGCACAACACCCCTTCCATGACCCGTCCCCGCATCGTCTTCATGGGCACGCCCGAGTTCGCCGTGCCCTCCCTGGCCGCCCTCTTCGACATCGGGGACGTGGTGGCCGTCGTCACCCAGCCGGACAAGCCCAAGGGCCGGGGCCAGGCGCTCGCCATCTCCCCGGTGAAGGCCTACGCGCTCGAGCGGGGCGTGCCGGTGTTGCAGCCCCAGAAGCTGCGCACCCCTCCCTTCTCCGAGGTGCTGCGCGAGCTCAAACCCGACGTGGCCGTGGTGACGGCCTACGGGAAGATCCTCCCCAAGGACTTGCTGGAGACGCCCGCGCGGGGGTGCCTCAACGTGCACGCCTCGCTGCTGCCGCGCTTCCGGGGGGCCGCCCCCATCCAGTGGGCCATCGCCCATGGGGACACGGAGACGGGCGTGGCGTTGATGGTGATGGACGAGGGCCTGGATACCGGGCCGGTGCTGGCCGAGAAGCGGCTGCCCATCGCCCCGGACGAGACGAGCGCCACCCTGCACGACAAGCTGTCCACGCTGGGCGGAGCGCTCCTGCGCGAGTACCTCCCGGCCTACCTGCGCGGCGAGCTGACGCCGGTGCCGCAGCCGTCCGAGGGCATGGTGCTCGCGCCCATCATCCACAAGGAGGAGGGCAAGCTCGACTTCTCGCGGCCCGCGGTGGAGCTGGAGCGGCGCCTGCGTGCCTTCACCCCCTGGCCGGGCGCCTTCACCACCCTGGAAGGCAAGCTGTTCAAGGTCCATAAGGCCAGGGTGGGCACGGGACAGGGCGCGCCGGGCACCGTGCTGTCCGCGGACGCGCGGGGCCTGGAGGTGGCGTGCGCTCAGGGCTCGCTGGTGCTGCTCGAGGTGCAACCCGAGGGCAAGCGGGTGATGCCCGTGGGCGACTTCCTGTCGGGCCGCAAGCTCGCGCCGGGCAGCCGGCCTTTCGAGACGTAGGAGAGACGCGACATGGGCAAGAGGCTGTTGGTGCTGCATGGGCCCAACCTGAACCTGGTGGGTGAGCGCGAGGGCCGCGAGGGCGGACGGTTCGCCGACCTCGACGCCGCCCTGAAGGCCCGGGCGACCGCCCTGGGGCTGGAGTTGACGGTGGTGCAGTCCAACCACGAGGGCGTCCTGCTCGACACCCTGCACGCCGAGCGCTCGCGCGTGGAGGGCGTGGTGGTGAGCCCCTCGAGCCTCTTCGGCTCGTACCCGCTGCGCGATGCGCTGGAGGCCATCGGGCTGCCCGCGCTCGAGGTGTACCTGGAGGAGCTCGGCGAGCGCGACTCCGTGGTGGCCGAGGCCTGCGTCGCCACGCTCGAGGGGGAGGGGTTCGACTCGTACCTCCAGGCCCTGGAGCGCTTCGCGAGCGGAGACCTCACCGGCGAGTCCTCCGAGGAGGACGAGGACGTCGACGAGGATGTCGACGACGAGGACGTCGAGGACGAGGACGTCGAGGACGAGGATGTCGACGACGAGGACGCGGAGGCGGGGGAGGACGAGGTGGCCGAGGAGCCCGTGGGGCTCGCGAAGACGCTGGGCCGCCGGGGCACGGGGGTGAAGGCTCCGGCCGTGGCCGCGGGCCGGGACGCCGCGGGCCCCCGCAAGACGCTGGGCCGCAAGGTGGTGGAGGCGGCCCCGCCGCCCCCTTCGTCCGTGAAGACGCTGGGCCGCAAGAGTCCGCGGGCCGCGCCGTCGGAGGACGTGCTCTCCCGGGCGCTGGTGCGGAGCAAGATCGCCGATCGGCTCGCCGGACGCCTGTCTCCCGCGGACCTGGCCACCTGGGCGCGCTCGTGGTGGACGCGCATCCAGGGAGGCGCCCCGACGGAGACGGGCCACCGGGAGTTGTTGGAGGACATCCTGCAGCGGCTCACCCTCGCCAACATCCCGGCGACCCGCATGTCCGAGACGGAGCTGGTGGATTGGATGACCCGGCTGGAGGGGTGAGAGACATTTCATGAACGCACGCGCCATCAGCATCCAGGTCCTCAGCCGCGTCCGCGCCACGGATGCCTACCTCAACGTGGTGCTCGACACGATGCTCTCGGAGTCGCCTCCGGCGGATCCCCGGGACGCGGGGCTCATCACCGAGCTCGTCTACGGCGCCACGCGCCGCGAGCTCGCGCTGGACTACGCCATCACCCGCTTCGCCGACCGCAAGCTGGAGGCCCTGGAGGACAGGGTGCTCGCGGCGCTGCGCGTGGGGGCCTACCAGCTCTTCTACACGCGGGTGCCGGCGCGCGCCGCGGTGGCCGAGACGGTGCAGGCCCTCAAGGAACTGGGGCTCTCGCGCGCGGCGGGCTTCGCCAACGCCATCCTGCGCAAGCTCGCGGCGCTCCCCGGGCAGCCCCTGCCCCCCGAGGACGACCTGGCCGAGTTCCTGTCGGTCCGCGAGAGCCACCCGCGCTGGCTGGTGGAGCGCTGGCTGCGACAGTTCGGCCGGGAGCGCGCCGAGGCGATGCTCGTGGCCAACAACCAGACGCCCGCCGTGGTCATCCGCGCCAACCGCGCGAAGGTGACGCGAGACGCGCTGCTCGAGCAGTTGCGCGAGACGGGGCTGGAGGCGCGCCCCACGCCGGTGTCCCCGGTGGGCATCATCCTGCCTCCGGTGGGCCGGGTGGAGGACGTGTACGGCTACGCCGAGGGCCTGTGGCAGGTGCAGGACGAGGCGGCGCAGCTCGTGGGCGTCTACGGCGACATCCCCGACACGGCGCGCGTGCTGGATGCGTGCGCGGCGCCGGGGGGCAAGGCCTGTCACCAGGCCGAGACGCACGAGGTGGTGGCCACGGATCTGCACGCCAACAAGATGCGGAAGATCCTCTCCGAGGCGAAGCGCCTGGGCCTCACCGAGCGCCTGCGCGCCGAGGTGCACGACGCGACCGCGCCCTGGCCGGAGGCGTGGGGCGAGTTCCACGCGTTCGTGGTGGACGCGCCGTGCTCGGGCCTGGGGACGCTGCGGCGCCACCCGGAGCTGCGCTACCGGCGCAAGCCGGAGGACATGGCGCGGCTGGCGGTGTTGCAGCGGCGCATCCTGGAGAACTGCCAGGAGGCGGTGCCCCCCGGAGGCCTGCTCGTCTACGCGGTGTGCACTCCCGAGCCCCAGGAGGGGCAGGATCAGGTGGAGATGTTCCTGCGCAGCCACCCGGAGTGGACGGCGGAGCCCCCGGTGCCGCGCGAGGGCGTGAAGTTGCCGCTCACCCAGGCATACCTGCGCACGCTGCCGGGGCCCGAGGGCTGGGACGGCTTCTTCGCCGCGCGCCTGCGCAAGCTGTACTGAGACGCCCCCGTCATCGGGGCGGGAGCACCAGCGGATCCGGCGGCTCGGGCTGGTAGTTGTCCGGCGGCGGGGACACCGGGGTGGGCAGGGTGTTGAGGATGGGCAGCAGGGCGTCGAGGGCCTCGGCGGCGTCGCCGAAGCGCTCGTGTGGCGCCGGAGCCGTGGCCCGCTCCACCCAGGACTCCCAGCGTCCCTTCCAGGCTCCATCCCGGCGCGAGGCCAGCATGTCGCGCAGGATGCGCCCGAAAGCGAAGACATCCGTGGACGCGGGCAGGGGTCCGTTCTCCTTCCACTCGGGCGCGAGGTAGTCCGCGCCTCCCTCGGGGGGCTTGAGCCAGCCCGCGGCGTGCGTGCGCCGGAAGTGCTCCAGTCCCACGTCGAGCACGCTCAGCCGTGCGCCCGCGGGTCCCGAGGCGACGAGCACCCGCGCGGGCCGCAGCCGTCCATGCACGAGGCCCGCGCTCCGGGCGGCGGTGAGCGCTCCGGCCAACTGCCGCGCGAGCGCGCGCAGATCGGGCAGATCGAGTCCGATGTCGTGCAGTCCCCTCAACATGGACGGCAGGGACTCCCCGCTCCACCAGGGGCGCACGAGCCACAGGCCCTCCCGGGCCTCGTCGTACCCGGCGTCCACCACGGGCGCGAAGGCGGCGTGCCCGGTGCGTTGGGCCTCGCTCAGCACGTGCGTGAAGTGCTCGATCTCGGCGCGGGAGGGGGCTCGGAGCGTCCGCCACAGGGTGAGCCGGCCGGCTTCTCCTCCCTGGGTGGGCTCTACCTGGCACTCCACACCGGGCTCGTCGCCGAGGGCGGGCCGGACTACCCGCCACGTTCCCCCAAGGATGTCACCTGGAATCAGTGGGCTCATGGGGGGGAAGTGTAAACTGGATGAGGACCCTGGACGTGAGGGGTCCTCTTCAGGTGGAGTCCATCCCCGAACAAGAAGGTCTCGCGGTTCCCTGGTCACCCAACGAGCGACATGGAGCACGGCGCACAGCAGGAACTGGAGCGGCGGCTGGAGGTGATTCGTCCCGAGGACACCCTGCGGGGTTTCTTCTTCAATGGCGTGCTGGAGCAGGTGCGCCCGCTCGGCGACCCCGTCTCCTGGCGCCGCTGCATCGAGGCGGCCGGGGGTGAGCGGTTCATGGCCTTCTTCAGCTACCCCATGGACTCCTTCATCCGGCTGCTCTACGCCGCGGCGGGCGTGCTGAGCGAGGGGAGGGGGGACTTCCGCACGGCCCTGTGGCACCTGGGGCGGGAGATGGTGCCGTACTACCTGGAATCCAGCGCCGGGCAGGTGCTGTTGCTGTTGGCTCGAGGGGAGCCTCGGTGGTTGCTCGAGGGACTCCCTTCCGCCTTCCGGACGGCCGTCCGGCACGGCGAGTGCTCGGTCTCCTGGTTGGGGCCGAACCATGGCCGGCTGCTCTTCCAGGGCTGCACCTTGCCGGCCGAGTACTACGAGGGTGCGGTGCGGGGCGTCTTCCAGAGCACGCGCATCGCGCAGACCCTGGTCAGCGCGCGGCAGGTGAACCTGCTCGACACGGAGGTGGAAGTGTCCTGGGACAAGGAGAGACATGCGGCGGGTGGTTGAGTGGACGGAGATGTCGGGCGAGGGACCCCGGGTCCTGTTGTTGCCGGGTCTGGGGGCTCGGGGCGCGGGCTTCCTGGCGCTCGCCAGACGGCTCCAGCACGTGGCGCGGCCCATTCTCGTCGAGTACCCCGAGGGCCCTCACGCGGCCCGGGGCGCGGGGGCGCTCGCCCAGGAGCTCTTCGAGGCCTGCGGCCCGGTGGACGCCGTGGTGGCCAGCTCCTTCGGAGGCATGGTGGCCGCGCACCTGGCCGCGGCGGGCGCCGCGCGGGGCGTGGCCTTCCTGGGCTCCTTCACCCGCACCGAGCACCTGGGCGCGCGGGGCCGGCTCATCGCGATGATGGGGCCCATCGCCGTGCTGGGGCGGCCGGGTCCGCTCACCGCCGCCCTGGCTTCCTGGAAGCCCATCGCACCCGCCCGCGTGCCCGAGGTGGTTCCCACCACCTGGCTCGAGCGGATGACCACGCTCCACCGTGCCTTCGCCATTCGTGGCGAGCCGCCGCCTCCGTCCCTGCGGGGCCTGCCCGTGTCGTGTGTGTGCATCCAGGGCAACCGGGACGTGCTGGTGCCACCCGCGACGGTGAAGCGCCTGGCCGCCTCGCTGCCTCCGGGCACGCCCCAGCACCTGCTGCGTGGCGTCGGTCACGTGCCCTACTTCACCCACCCGGAGGAGTGCGCGCGCCTGCTCGAGCCCTGGCTCGCGGCGCTGGCGCCTCCGGTGAGGCTCAGCTCTCCTCGGCCGATGCTTCAGCGAGCTTGAAGGCCTCGAGCACCGCGGCGGACGCCCGGTCCAGGTACTTGCCCTTGCGGATGAGCAGGCCGATCGGTCGGGACACCGGCCCCTCGGCGAAGGGCTTGGAGACGATCGTCCCCTGCGCCACCTCGGCCGCCACCGTCGCCATGGGGAGGATGGCCACGCCGATGCCCATCTCCACCGCGCGCTTGATGGTCTCGATGTTGTCGATCTCCATCACCGGGTTGAGGTCCAGGTTCTTCTCGCGCACCAGCCGGTCCAACGCCTTGCGCGTGGGCGCCTCGCGATCAAAGGCGATGAAGGGCACGCCCGAGAGCGCCGTGAGGCTCACCTTCGCCTTGCTGGCGAATGGATGGTTGGGAGCGCAAACAACCGCCAGCTTGTCATCGCGGAACGGGTGGATGTCCACGCCGGCGCGTGGCTGCGGATAGGCGACAATGCCAATCTCCGCCGCACCCAGGATGACATCGTCATACACTTGATCATTGCGCCGGTAGTTCAGGCGCATGTTCACCTTGGGGTGGGTCTTGAGCAGTTGCTTCTGCACGTTGCGCAGCTCATGCAGACCCACCGAATAGATGGTGGAGACCGTCGTGGTGCCATGCACCTCGGCGGACTGCTCGCGGATCTCCTGCTCCACCTCGGCGAAGCGTGCCAGGATTTCCTTGCACCCTCGGAAGAGGCGCTCGCCCGCGGGCGTCGGCGTCACCTGCCGCGCGCTGCGCGACAACAACTTCTGCTCGTAGCGGTTCTCCAGGGCGCGAATCTGCTGGCTCACCGCCGACTGGGTCACATGGTTGAGCTGCGCGGCACGCGAGAAGGAGCCGGTCTCAACCACGTCACAAAACATTTTCAGGGATTCAAGCTGCATAGGGCGGCGCCCCTCCTAACCGAACCCTAATAACGAGGCCAGCCCTAATTAGTCGGTCTTCGCCGGATGGTGGCTCGCCTGAGAGACTGGCTTGTCAGCCCGGCTCCTCGATTGACTGGCCCGTCAGTCAACCCGGTCGCTCGGCGGAGGAGGGAGATTTTGGCCGGAGCACGAGCACCGCCGTGGCCAGGCCGAGCGCCAGCAGGGCCGCTCCCGACAGGCCCTGCACGCGGCCCATCTCCCGCGCGGTGTCCCGCATGAAGGTGCACTCCTCCTCGGAAAGCTCCACGCAGTCGGCGGGTTTGAATCGTGTCACGAGGCCCGTGACGGCGAGGAAGAGGCCACCCAGTAGCAGGCCTCCACTCAGTCCCAGCAGTGCCGCTCGGAGCAATCCCCGGGCGCCTGGTGGGCCCTGGGTGTTTCTGGCTTGGCGTTGCATGGCCGGACGCTACCCCCGCCTTGGGGTCACGCGCCATATCCCGCGTATGCTCGGCCCCCATGCGAATCCTCTACGGCGTCGTTGGCGAAGGCATGGGGCACGCGACCCGCTCCCGCGTCATTCTCGAGGAGCTCACCCGCGAGCACGAGGTGCAGATCGTCGTCTCGGGGCGCGCCAAGGACTACCTGGCCAAACGCTTCGACAAGGTGCACGGCATCTGGGGCCTCACCCTGGCTTATGAAGGCAACTCGGTGAAGAAGCTGCAGACGCTGCTGCAGAACGTCTCCGGGGCCATCAAGGGCTGGCCGCACAACATCCGCCAGTACTTCGAGCTCGCGGAGAAGTTCCAGCCCGACGTGGTGGTGAGCGACTTCGAGAGCTTCAGCTACCTCTTCGGCCGCAACCACCGCCTGCCCGTCATCAGCGTGGACAACATGCAGATCATCAACCGCTGCCAGCACGACAGCGCGC
The DNA here is from genome assembly GCF_002305875.1 of Cystobacter fuscus. Classification (NCBI taxonomy): domain Bacteria; kingdom Pseudomonadati; phylum Myxococcota; class Myxococcia; order Myxococcales; family Archangiaceae; genus Cystobacter; species Cystobacter fuscus. The sequence goes on from NZ_CP022098.1 coordinate 2,514,749, forward strand.
TGCTCGCCGGGTGGGAGGAGGACTTCGAGGGCACTCGAGCCATCGTGAAGTCCAAGCTGCCCGGCTGCTTCCACTACCTCACCACCACCTTCTTCTATCCGCCGGTGCGCAAGGAGCGCACCACGCTGCTGCCCTCCATCCTCCGGCCGGAGATCCTCGCCGCCCGCTCCGAGCCCGGTGAGCACCTGCTCGTCTACCAGACCTCCACCTCCAACACCGCGCTGCCGGACATCCTCAAGCAGAGCGGGCTGCCCTGCCACATCTACGGGCTGCGGCGGGACATCACCGAGGACGTGCGCGACGGCAACCTGCTCTACCGCCCCTTCAGCGAGGCGGGCTTCATCGACGACCTGCGCACCGCGCGCGCCGTGGTGGCCGGCGGCGGCTACACCCTCATGAGCGAGGCCGTCTACCTGCACAAGCCCATGCTCGCGCTCCCCGTGCAGGGTCAGTTCGAGCAGGTGCTCAACGCCCTGTACCTGGAGAAGCTCGGCTACGGCATGTACGCGCCCACGCTCACCGTGGAGCGGCTGCGCGAGTTCCTCGAGCGCGTCCCCCAGTGCCAGAAGGCGCTCGAGGGCTACACCCAGGACGGGAACGTGAAGATGATGAGCGCCCTGCGCGAGCAGCTCGCCCGGGCCGCCGAGTACAAGGGCCGCTGGTGGGAGGACGTCGAGCCGGGCGGACCCGTGAACGGCTGAGGCTCGCCCCGTTCCACACGACGCACCGCGTGCGCCGCGGTGCGTTGGCGACGAGTCGACCCAGGACGCCCGGATGGGTTTGACAGTCCGGGTATTCCGGGTCTTCCATGAAGTCCATGAGAAACCAACTGCTGGTCGTTTCCGCGCTCGCGTGGGTGTCCTCCGCCTGTGGTGGCGAGGTGCTCGTCGAGGAGGGCGGAGAGGTGGGAGAGAGCACGGGACAAGCCCTCTACGCGGGAGTGAATGGCGAGGCCTGCACGGCGAGCCCGTACAACTGCAAGCTGCGCCCCACCGGGGGCAATCGCGTCGCCACCAACGATCCGGATGACGATGACTCCTGGGGCGTGGTGACGGGGGTCCCCATTCGCGACGGCAACGGCACCGTGATGGGCACCTCGACCCGGACGCGCGTCACCTTCAACTACGGCCAGACGCGCACCTTCGCTGGTGAGACCCATGCCTTCGCGGTGTCGACGTCCAACTCGAGCGCCGGATGGATGCCCCTGTCGAGCATCCTGGGCCAGGAGTCCTTCGCGCAGAAGGTCGGGCACGTCTCGGCGTTGGGGGCGGGCCTGGCGAAGCTGGGCTGCTACGCCGTGCGCGACTCGCATGACACCACGCTGGAGTTCAAGAAGGTGGTCTACGACAGCGACGCGGTGCACGAGCGCGCGGGCGACTACCTCCCGCTCGTGCGTGCCAATGGCAGGCGCTCGGTCAACCTCGCCTTCAACGTGCCGGGCTTCGGCCTGGGTGGCGTCGCGGTGGACCACTTCCCCGCGGGCACGAAGTTCCAGCGCCTGGACGTGCCGACCGATGCCGGCGCGCCGTCGATCGACATCCCGCTCTGGGTCCAGGACAGCGAGGGCCGCTACCGGACCCAGTCGGGAACGATGAAGTTCATCTACGGCTACGTCATCGCCGCCACGGGCACCAGGCGCAACGGGTGGATGGCGTACGACGCGCTCTCGGTGAGCAGCGGCTGTCCCTGAGCCCGCCGCCTACAGGCGCAGCGAGTCGAGGAACGCGGTGACGTCGGCGACGAAACGCTGGGGCCGCTCGACGTGGGGGGCGTGGCCCGTGTCCGGGTAGAGCAGCAGCCGGCCCCGGCCCAGCTCCTGGGCGAGCGCCCGCTGCTCGGCGACGGAGAAGAGGCCGTCCTGGTCCCCGCCCACCACGAGCGCGGGGACGCGGATGCTCCCGAGCTGGGAGGAATGGTCCTCGGCGGCGAGTCCCGCGAGGGCGTCCTTCCACACGCGGGCGGGCACCTTGAGGCTCTCGGCCACGGCGGTGTCGAGGAAGGTGGGGGGGATGGGGCGGTAGAAGGTGCTCGCCTGGAAGTCGCGGACGAAGGCCGGGTCGATGGGATCGCTCAGCGTGTCCACGACGGACTTCAGGTCGGCGATGACGGCATTGCCTCGGGAGGTGGGGGCCGAGCCGACGAGCACGAGGGCCTGGACGCGCTGGGGGGACTCGAGGGCGACCTGCTGGGCGATGAAGCTGCCCATGGAGTGGCCCAGGAGGGTGGCGCTCCGGTGGCCCCGGGCGTCGAGGAAGGCCACCACGTCGGCGGCGAAGTCGGACTGGGAATAGCCGCCGCCGGGCCGCGAGGAGTCACCATGGCCGCGCTGGTCGAGTGCGTAGACGTGATAGCGGCGCGACAGCAGTGGGTAGTCCAGATCGAAGGAGCGGTACGAGTCGGTGTAGCCGTGCAGCAGCACGAGCACCGGGCCGTCGCGGCGGCCCTGCTCGACGTAGTGCATCCGCACGCCGGTGGACAGCCACACGAAGCCCTCGCGCGGGTCCGCCTCGGCGCCGAGGGTCTCGGCCCCCGTGCCCAGGTGGGATTCCAGGGACTCGTCTTCCGGACCGCAGGCGCTCAGCGCCGTCATGGCGAGCAGCAGGATCAGATGGTTCTTCATGGGGCCCCCCTCCAGGAGCTATCGCTCCCGACTCATGACAGGCCGGTGGATGATGGCAAGATTTGTATATCGGGAAAGAACAGATAGACCTGTTATGTGTACAACAGTGCAGTTGATGTCGAGGGTCATCGAGCCGGCCTGATTGGAGTTGACGCACTCCGCGTTCGAGGACAGGCCCAATGACAGCACACCGATGACGTCCCGCGTCACCCGGCCGCTCGCCCGAGCGGCTTCCCGACCTCTCACCCGCTGGGAGATGGAAGGGGACGAACATAGCGCTTGCGCTGGGCGCGACATGGGACTACGCCTGCCGCTGCAAAAGTCATACAGCACGCAAGCATCACCAACATCAGACAGTTCAGGAGGACGAAATGCGCCTTTGGAAGAACCTGATCGTGGCTTGTGCCGTGTCCTTGCTCTCGGCGTTCACCGCCTCCGCCGCCGACGCCAAGGACGTGAAGATTGGCTTTGTCGTCAAGCAGCCCGAGGAGCCCTGGTTCCAGGACGAGTGGAAGTTCGCGGACATCGCGGCCAAGGAGAAGGGCTTCACCCTGGTGAAGATTGGCGCCGAGGACGGTGAGAAGGCGCTGGCGGCCATCGACAACCTCGGGGCGCAGGGCGCCCAGGGCGTCATCATCTGCACGCCCGACGTGAAGCTCGGGCCGGGTCTGGTGGCTCGGGCCAATGCCAACCAGCTCAAGCTCATGACGGTGGATGACCGGCTGGTGGACAGCAAGGGCCGGCCGCTGGAGAAGGTGCCGCACATGGGCATCTCCGCCACCAAGATTGGCGAGGCGGTGGGGCAGGCCATCGTGGATCAGATCAAGGCGCGAGGCTGGAACATGAAGGAGGTCGGTGCCATCCGCGTCTCCTATGATCAGCTCCCCACGGCGAAGGAGCGCGTCGAGGGCGCCATCTCCGTGCTCAAGAAGAACGGCTTCCTGGCGCAGAACATCTTCGACGCGCCCCAGAGCAAGACGGACACCGAGGCGGCGCTCAACGCGGCCAACGTCGTGCTCAACAAGAACGCGGGCATCAAGAAGTGGGTGGCGTTCGGCCTCAACGACGAGGCGGTGCTCGGCGCCGTCCGGGCCACCGAGACGGCCGGGCTGAAGGCGGCGGACGTGGTGGGCATCGGCATCGGCGGCTCGGACGCGTCCATCAACGAGTTCAAGAAGTCCGCTCCGACGGGCTTCTACGGCAGCATCATCATCTCGCCCAAGCGCCACGGCTACGAGACCACGCTCAACATGTTCAACTGGGTGAGCACCGGCAAGGAGCCGGAGAAGCTCATCCTCACCTCGGGCGAGCTGGCCACCCGCGACACGTACAAGGACGTCCGCAAGCAGCTCGGACTCTAGTGGTCGAAGGCGCATGCCCCCGTTCCTCGAATTCACGAACATCACCAAGAGCTTCCCCGGGGTCCGCGCCCTCAAGGAGTTGAGCTTCTCCGTCCCCGCTGGCCGGGTCATCGGCCTGTTGGGCGAGAACGGCGCGGGCAAGTCCACGCTCATCAAGATCCTGGGCGGGGACTACCAGCCGGACTCGGGGGAGATTCGCATCGCGGGCCAGGCGCGGCGCTTCACCTCGACGCGCGCCTCGCTCGGCGCCGGAGTCACCGTGGTGCACCAGGAGCTGCAACTGGTGCCCGAGCTGACGGTGGCCGAGAACCTCATGCTCGGCCGCTTCCCCTCGAAGGCGGGGGTGGTGGACTTCCGCAAGCTGTTCGAGCAGGTGGGCGCCGTCCTGAAGGACATCGGCGTGGAGGTGGATCCCCGGGTCAAGGTCTCCGAGCTGTCGATCGGCACCCGGCAGATGGTGGAGATCGCCAAGGCCGCCATCTTCGACGCCTCCGTCATCGCCCTGGACGAGCCCACCTCGTCGCTCTCCGCGCACGAGAGCGAGGTGCTCTTCCGCCTCGTCGACCGGCTGCGCGCGGCGGGCAAGGTCATCCTCTACGTCTCGCACCGGTTGGATGAGCTGTTCCGGCTGTGCGATGGCTGCGTGGTGCTACGCGATGGCCGCCTGGTGGCGCATCACGAGACCATGGAGGGCCTCACGCGCGAGGTGCTGGTGCGCGAGATGGTGGGGCGGGAGATCCAGGACATCTGGGGCTGGCGGCCCCGGAAGCTGGGCGACGTGCGCCTGTCGGCGTCGGGGGTGAGGGGCTCGCGCCTGCCCATTCCCGCGTCCTTCGAGGTGCGCGCCGGGGAGATCCTCGGCTTCTTCGGACTGGTGGGGGCGGGGCGCAGCGAGCTGGCGCGCCTGCTCTATGGCGCCGACCGGCGGCACGGGGGCGAGTTGCGGATGGATGGCCAGCCCGTCCACGTCCGCAACCCGCGGCAGGCGGTGCGCGCGGGGCTCGTGCTCTGTCCCGAGGACCGCAAGGCGGACGGCATCCTCCAGGGCCGCTCGGTCGAGGAGAACGTCAACGTCTCCTGCCGCCGCCACTTCTCGCCGCTGGGGCTCATCAACCCGGCCCGAGAGGCGCGCATGGCCGAGGACTACATCAAGCGGCTCGGTGTGCGCACGCCGTCGCGCTTCCAGGACATCGTCAACCTGTCGGGCGGCAACCAGCAGAAGGTCATCCTGTCGCGTTGGCTGGCCGAGCAGGGCATCAAGGTCTTCATCGTCGACGAGCCCACCCGCGGCATCGACGTGGGGGCCAAGAGCGACATCTACGAGGTGCTGTACGGCCTGGCGGAGCTGGGCATCTCCATCATCGTCATCTCCAGCGAGCTGCCCGAGGTCATGGGCATCAGCGACCGGATTCTCGTCATGTGCGGTGGCCGCATCACGGCGGAGTTCGACCGACCCGACTTCTCCGAGGAGAAACTCCTGGCGGCGGCACTGCCCGACCGCTCCGTGGCCCAAGAGGATTCGAAATGAATCGTTTGAAGCGCATCGTGCTCGGTGAGCAGGGACTGGTCATCCTGTTCCTGCTCGCCCTGGCGATCGTCTCCCTCACCATTCCCAACTTCATGACCCAGCGCAACGTGCTGGGCCTGCTCCAGGCGGTGGTGACCATTGGCATCGTGTCCTGCACGATGATGTTGTGCCTGGCCTCTCGCGACGTGGACCTGTCCGTCGGCTCGACGGTGGCCTTCACCGGCATGATCGCCGTGATGATGGCCAACCACACCGAGAACATCCTGCTCGGGTTGCTGGCCGCGATCGCGGCCGGCGTGGTGGTGGGTGCCGTCAACGGCATCATCATCGCGAAGCTCGGCGTCAACGCCTTCATCACCACGCTGGCGACGATGCAGGTGGTGCGCGGTCTGGCGCTGATCTCCTCCGACGGTCGCGCCGTCGGCGTGGATGACTCGGACTACTTCGAGATCGCGCAGAAGACCGTGGTGGGCGTGCCGATGCCCATCCTCGTGATGGGGGTCGTCTTCCTGCTCTTCGGTTTCGTGCTCAACCGCACGGTGTTCGGGCGCAACACGCTGGCCATCGGTGGCAACCCGGACGCCTCGCGGCTGGCCGGCCTCAACGTCGGCGCCACCCGCATCATCATCTTCGTGCTGCAGGGCGTCGCGTGCGCGGTCGCCGGCATCCTGCTGTCCTCGCGCATCACCAGCGGTCAGCCCAACGCGGCCCAGGGGCTCGAGCTGTCGGTCATCTCCGCGTGCGTGCTGGGCGGCGTGTCGATGTCCGGTGGCCGGGCGGCCGTCTCGGGCGTGCTGGTGGGCGTGCTCATCATGGGCATCGCGGAGAACGTGATGAACCTGATGAACATCCAGGCCTTCTACCAGTACGTGGCCCGAGGCGTGATCCTGCTGCTCGCCGTGTTGCTCGACAACCTGCGCACGCGCGCGATGGGGCGGCGTGGGTAGGGCAGGGCCCCGTTCGAGACGAACGGGGCCCCGAGTGGCTCAGTGCAGCAGCTCGTTGTTGCGCTGGGCCGCCCACCGGGTGAGCTGGGTGACCCAGGAGCGCGTGAGGGGCGTCTCGCTCTCGAAGCCCCAGTGCCGCTCGGTGTTGCCGTCCTGGGGCATGAGGCGGGTGATCTGCGCGAGCACCGCCGCGGTGAGGTTGGGCGCCAGTGTCCGGGCGAGCGTGGCGACCTTCGCGGTCAACCCCACCAGGGCCTCCGCGTCACCCCGGCGGCAGGACTCGATGATTTTGCGCGCCGCCCGCTCCGCGTTCATCGACAGGCCCGGCAGCGAGTCGCTCGTCACGAACCAGGCGTACTCCGCCTCGTGGTCTCCCTTGACGACGACGTTGGGAGGGCTGCCGGTGCGCATCAGTCCCGGGCACACCGTCGTCACGAGAATCCCGTCCTGCTCCAGCTCCGCGCGCAGTCCGTCCGACAATCCCACCAGGGCGAACTTGCTCGCGCTGTAGGGCAGCAGGTGCGGCACGCTGATCTTCCCTCCGATGGAGGAGATGTTCACGATGCGGCCCCAGCCCCGCTGCTTCATCTCCGGCAGCACCGCCAGCGTCGTGTAGAGCGGCGCCCAGAAGTGCAGGTCCATCGCCTCGGAGAAGTCGCGCTCGTCCATGGACTCGAGGGGGCCCACCTGGATGGTGCCGGCGTTGTTCACCAGCACGTCCACCGGGCCGAAGTGGTCGTGCACCCGGGCCACCAGCGCCTCCACCTGCACCCGGTCCGTCACGTCGCACGGAATCGCCAGCACCTCGCCGCCGCTCGACTCCAGCTCGTCCTTCGCCCGTGACAGCTCCACCTGCTCGCGCGCGCACAGCACGATGCGCGCTCCCTCGGCGACGAAGAGCCGGGCCAGCTCCAGGCCCAGTCCGCGCGAGCCACCCGTCACCATCACCGTGCGTCCCCGGAAGGACGGCTTCTCCCGCCGCAGGGCGCGCAGTCCCATCACCGCGCCCACGCTCGCCGCGGCCACGGCGCCCAGCGTCAGCCGGGAAGATTCCTTCTTCTTCTTGTGGTCGGCCATACTCGCTCCTCTCGGGGTCTGGGGTTCAGGGCGCGAACGCGCCGGAGGTGGACTCGGCGGAGGTGAGCCGCTCCAGCAGCGGCCTCAGCACCTCCTCCAGGGACTCGTCGCCCAGCACGCGCAGGCGCAGCTTCAGGGTCTCGTCGAACACGAGGTAGGCGGGCGTGCCCTGGACACCATAGGCCCGCGCCATGGAGCCATCGTCCACCGCCACCGGGTGGTGGAAGCCCAGTCGCTTCACCGTGGCCTCGATGTCGTTCGTGTTCATGGCCCGCGCCGCGTCCTGGCCCTTCATGGGCACGTGGACGCCAATCACCTGGAGCCCTCGGGGGATGAATTCCCTCACCAGGGCCTGGAGCCTCGGGAGCTGGGTCTGGCTGGAGGCGAAGCGCTCCGTCCAGAAGTACAGCAGCACGGGCCGTCCATGCAGGTCGTGAACGTGTACCGGAGCGTTGATCCAACCGCCCCGCGGATCCAACAGCGTCAGGGGAACGTCGAGAGAGGACATGGCCTGAAGCTATGCATCGGCCCCGTGCCCTCCGGTGGCCCCGGTCCCCAGGCCGCTCTCCATCCACGCGGGGGATGGCGCGCCGCGTCTCCCGCGCCTGACGCGGCGAGTCGCGGATGTCAATTCCAAAAGGGCTGTACGATTTTCGATTTCTGAGAAAGCAAGTTAGATTGGCCTCCCCTGCCTGGCAGCTCTGCATGCAGGCCCCCCGGAAGTTCGAGCAGGAGGCACTCCCCCATGAAGCAGTTCCTGAGCGCGGCCGCCGTGGCCGTCACCACGCTGATGAGCGTCGAGGCATCGGCGACCAACTACACGCTGTGGATTCACGGCAAGAACGGCAGCACCACCAAGCCGGGCAACTACACCGACTTCAGCTACTGGGGCCCGAGCACCACGGCGGCGGGCGTGAACAAGAAGGCCGTCAACTGGAACGGCACCCAGCGCATCTCCGTGGAGAACTACCGCGTGCGCGACGCGCTCGACTGCTTCTGCACGGGGAGCAACTGGTGCTACGTCGCCGTGCACAGCGCGGGGGATTTGCAGATCGGCTACGCGCTGTCGCTCTACGGCGGCTCCACGCGCTCCATCAAGAACGCCACGCCCAACAGCAGTGGCGTGTGCGGCGATGCGGGCGGCACCCAGGTGGGCTGGAACATCAAGTGGGTGGACGTGGCCTCGGGCGCGAGCGGCGGCAGCGAATTGGCGGACGTGGGCGAGTGGGCGGTGTCGGATCCGCTCGTGAGCGACCTGGTCACCACCACGGCGCGGGGCATGTACAACCACAACACCACGCGCTCGTTGTGGTTCTACAACTTCGCCGGGTCCAAGGGCACGCTCTACTCCGGCGTCCTTCCGGGGCAGGACGACGAGGCCGTCTCCTATCACTCGACGGGTGGCACCTCCGGCTCCTCGGGCAGCTCCTTGTGCAATCCCGGGGACTGGTTCTGCGGCGGCACGCTCAACACGGGCACCAGCGCGTCCAGCAACGGCATCGCCAAGTGGTCCTACCACTCGGTGTCGCTGCGCGATGATGGCGAGTCGTATGATCACTACGCCGCTGGCAACTGGGCCGGCATCGTCGGGCCCGTGCGCTCCGACGTGGTCACCTACGCCAAGTAGCTCCCTCCGGGCGTCCTCGACATGAAGCACGACAGCAGCCCTCCTGGTCCGTCCGCCGCGCCGGCTCGCCCCGCGCGCCGCGGCCGATGGTTCCTCCTGCTCGTTCCCCTCGTGGTGGGTGGAGGGGGGCTGCTGTTGTCCCTATGGATGCCCGCTCCGGACCCGGACTCGCCGGAGACGTCCGGGCCCGGTGTTTCCCCGGCCTCCCCGGCTCGGGCGAGCCCCCGGGTCCGCGCGCCGGGTGCTCCGCCTTCCTCGGTCCCCGTGGCGCCAGCGGCTTCCGCTCCGTCGCCGGAGGAGGCCGAGCGCGAGGCCCAACGGCAGCTCTGGACGGCGCGGTTGGAGCGGGCGCGCTTCTCGCTCGAGTCCTACCGGCAGTCCACGCGCTACCCGCACGAGTCCCGTCCCATCGAGGAGCACCCGGACCGGGTGTACCCGGCCTCGCCCTCGCGCAAGCAGCCGCTCGGCAAGAAAGGGGGGGACATCTCCCTGCGGCTCAAGCAGGAGAAGGTCTTCGTCGTGGGCGAGGAGTCGGTGCGCTTCTTCGTGGGCTGCGAGAACGCGCACACCGGGCAGCCCCTGTCCTGCGAGGTGCACTCCGCCACCGCGAGCGAGGCGCCCTACCTGGAGCAGGCGGGGAAGATCAGCCCGGTGCCGCTGGAGTTCAACGACTCGGGACGCCTGGGCGACGAGGTGGCCGGGGATGGGACGTGGACGACGAGCTTCCAACCCTTGCGTCAGGGCTTCACCCTGTTCGAGGGCACCCTGCGCGTGGGCTTCAGCGTGAGGGCCGCGGGCAACGCCGAGGGCAGCTCCTTCTTCGACATCCAGTTCACCCCCGCGCCCCCCGCCACCTTCACCGGCAAGGTGCGCGAGGTGGTGGAGCAGGGCTCGTTGCGGTTGTACGCCGGGCTCCAGGTGCGCAAGCCCGGCCGTTACGTGTTCGCGGCGCGCGTGGATGACGAGGCGGGCGTGCCGCTCGCCTACCTGGACTTCAACGAGGAGCTGGAGGCGGGAGCGCGCGAGGTGCGCTTCTCGCTCTTCGGGTTGTTGCTGCACGACAAGAAGCCGGACTTCCCCCTGCGGCTGCGCGACGTGGAGGGCTTCCTCCTGCGCGAGCGGGGGGATCCGGATCGGGAGCTGGTGAAGACGCTCGCGGGCGTCGTGCACACCACGGGCGAGTATCCCCTGGAGCGCTTCTCCTCGGACGAGTGGACGAGCGAGGAGCGCCAGCGCTACCTGGACGAGTTCTCCCGGGACGTGGCCGACGCCCAGGCGCACCTGGACGCGCTCGCGGGCAAGGGCCCGCCCTGAGTCGAGGCTACTCGCTCGCGGTGAGCAGGCCGAAGGCGGCGGCGCGCACGGAGGGGCGAGGGTGCTGACGCAGGGCGCGCAAGGCCTGGGCCGCGTCCTCGCGCCAGTTCAGCCGGCGCCCGGCGGCGGAGACGAGCACCACCGCGACCAGGGGCAGGGGCCCGGTGACGGCCTGGGCGAGCTGCAACAGTCCCTCGGGGGTCCACTCGGCGCCGCGATGGTCCACCGCGCTGGCCACCGTGGCGGAGAGTCCCGAGGCGAAGAGGGGCTCCTCCCGTGTCTCCTCCGCCAGGGCGAGCAACACCCGGGTGGCGTCCGGGACGTCCTTCCACTGGAGTCCCGCCAGACGCAGGGCCGCGCTCTCGGGCCAGAGCGACGGCTCGCGCGCCAGCACCCGGGCCAGGGTCTCGAGGTGCGTTCGCAGGCGCACCCGCACCGGTAGCGGCTGGCCGAGCAGCGCCCGGATCAGCCCCTCGAGCCGTTGCCGCTCGGGGAGATCCCTCTCGGTGGTGGCATTGAAGACGAGGGGCGCGGAGACGAGCCGCGCGGCGCAGTCCTCCACGTGCTCGAAGGCCTTGCCCTCGCGGGTGGTGCCCACCAGGGCGCCGAGGGCCTCGCGCCACTCGATGCCCTGGGCGATGTCCAGCACGCGCCCGGCCGCCTCGCGCGCCACCGTGTCCTCCATCCCACTGGCCCAGTGCGCGAGCCCCGTGAAGGCCCGGCGGCGCACGGTGGGCTCGGGGTGGCGAGACACCTGGAGCAGGAGCGCCGCGTAGCGGGGCCGCGCCTCGGGAGGCAGCCGCGCCGGGGCTTCTTCGAGGAGGCTCGCGGCGACATCCGCCTCCGGACTGCGCGCGATGGCCTCCAGCAGCTCCCACGCGGCGGGCTCGTCGAGCAGTTGCCGCGCGGCGTGGCCCACGGCGATGCGCACGTCCTTGTGCAGCCGGGGGTTGTCCCACTGCTCGCGCAGCAGGGGGAGGCTGCGTGGGGAGCGGAAGGCGCCGAGCAGCCGCAGGGCCTCCTTGTGCACCGTCACCTTGAGCCGCTCGCGCGCGAGCAGCGTGCCGAGCGTGGTGGAGAGCACCTCGGGGGCGACGCGGCGGGCCACCCGGGGCACCGCGTACATGGCCACCCGTGCCCGGTCTCCGTCCAGGGCGTCCAGCAGCAGGGGCAGCGCGGGCTCGGGCTGGTCCAACGCCGCGAGCGCGCCCAGCGCGGCCTCCACCGTGGGCACGTCCGGCGAGGCGAGGAACGGGGCGAGGGTGTCCATGTCGACCACGGACAGGCGCGGCAGGACGTGCAGCACGCGCATGCGCTCGAAGGCGCTGCGCTCGGTGTCCGCGGCGATGCGCAGCAGCAGATCTCGCAGTTGCTCCTGCTGGCGGGGCACCCAGCGGTGGAAGCCGTCGAACACCGCGGGCACCCAGATCGTCTTGCCCGTGCTGAAGCGCCCCTTGATGCTCCGGCCCTTGAGGAAGGGATCCAGCCACTCCTGGCGTCTGCGGTGCAGGTGCTCGAGGACGGGGTAGAGGACGACGTGGCTCTCGTCGCGATCGAGCAGCTCGCGCACTCGCGCGTCTCGCGTGCGCGGCGGGGCGAGCCACAGTCCGATGGCCTCCTGCGCGCCCGTGTCGGGGGTGGATTCGGTGACGGTCGCGAGGTGGGTCTGGAGCATGTCCAGGTTCCACGCCCGTCGGCCCAGGGCGCGCGCGAGGGTGAGGGTCATCCCGTGGCTCTCGCGCTCGTTGGCGGCGCGGATGAGCGGGAGCAGGGCCGCGAAGAGGTGGTGCTCCGCGCCACGGGGAAGATCCCGCTCCAGGGAGGGCAGATGGAGCGCTCCGGCCCGGACCGCCAGCCGCTTCACGGTCTCCAGGGCGAAGCGGAAGAGGGGATGGTCCGGCGCGGTGGCGTACTGGCGCAGCAGGCGCAGGGCCAGCGCCTGGAGCGCATTGTGCGTGCCGAGGGACGTGTCCTGCGCCTCGACGGCATACGTCACCAGGGACTCGAGGGCGGGGACGTGCTCGGGTGCGAAGAGGGACAGCGGGAGGCGGGAGAGTTCGAGCAGGACTCCATGGCGGACCGGATCCTGCTCGTTCCTCAGCCGGGCCAGGGCGGCGAGCGTCTCCGTCAGGCCCCGGCGGGACAGGCCGGTGCAGGCCACGAGCAGGGTGAGCGCCCGGGCCCGGTCCTCGGCCTTGCTCGCGGAGGCGGCCTGGCGCAGGGGCTCGCGCGCGTGCTCGATGGCGCGCAGGGCCAGCATCGCGAGCCGCCGGTCGCGGTCCTCGCGCACCTCGCGCAGACCGAGCTGCCGGGTGGCCTCGGCGTCGCGCGAGGCGAGGGGCAGGACGGTGAGCAGGGTGTCCGGGTGCGCGCGCGGCGCCGTTCCCTCGAAGGCATGGGCGAAGAGGGCGGGGCGCTCGGAAGGGGGACACGCCGCGAGGAAGCGGGCGAGGAGGGAGGGCTCCTCCGCGAGGGCCCGCGCGAGGGCGCGCCGCTGATCCGCGGAGGCGGTCTTCAGCTCGCGCAGCGCGCCCCGGGGCAGGCGCGTGTGGAGGAGGGTGGCCCGGAAGGCGGGACGCAGCAGGAGCGCGAGAATCTGCTCGGGATGGCGGCGCACGAGGCGCGGCAGGGCGCACGTCACGAAGGCGGGCAGGTGGTCGGGAGGAGCGAAGTCCTGGACGAGGGCCAGCACGGCGTCGGCCCGCGAGAGCGTCAGCTCCTGGAGCGGCACGTGGTAGCGCTGGAAGAGGGAGACGCGCTCGAGACCGGAGGCCTGGGCGAAGGTGTCGCGGAGGAAGGCGAGCACCGCGTCCGGCATCTGGTGCACGAGTGAGCGCCAGACGTTGACCTGGTGGGCGAGCTCGGGGAGCAGGCGGTGCAGCGCGGCCGGATCGAGCGCGGGCAGGAGGAGCGCGGCTTCCGCGGCGCCATGGCGGGCGCGGATGAGGGGGAAGAGCCGGGCGGCGAGCGCGCTTCGTCGGGCATGGGCCAGGCCCTTGAGGACGCGGCGGCGGACGAAGGGGGCCAGCCCGGGCAGGCGCCGCTCGAGGGCGGTGTCGTCCAGGACGAAGCGCCCGGCGAAGGTGGCGGCGCGGCCCTGGACCTGGCAGGAGGGGTGGGTGAGTCCCCGCAGCAGGATGTCGCCGTCCCGCGCCGCGCGGGCCATCTCGAGTGCCAGCAGTCCCTCGTGGGCGCCGCCGGAGAGCAGCCGGCTCATGAGCGATTTCAGCTCGGGGCTGTCCTTGCCATCTCGGCCCAGGAGGGCGACCCGTCTGAGCCGCGCCCCGTGGTTCAGCTTGTCCAGCTCCGACAGCAACGCCTCTCGCGATGGGATCCGCATGCGGACTTCCTCTCCAGGTTGCCGCCCGGGACGGGACGCCATGGGGCGGGGATGGCCCCCGGACCCGGAGGCCGGGGCACTGATGGAATGGCTGGAGCGAGCCTGACCGCGTGGCCGCTCAGCCCGCCTCGCCGGCGTCGATGTTGTAGGCCGAGCCGGTGATGGAGGCCGCCGCGTCCGAGGCCAGGAAGAGGCACAGCGCCGCGACTTCCTCGGGCTGGATGACGCGTCCCATGGCGTGCATGTTCGCCAGCGCCGCGTGGGCCTCCTGCTCCGAGCGGCCCGTGGTCTTGCTGATGGCGGACTTGGCGTTGGAGAGCATGTCCGTCTCCGTCCAGCCCGGATTGACGATGTTCACCGTCACGTTCTTGCGCGCCCACTCCGCCGCCAGCGAGCGCGTGAGCCCGAGCAGCGCGTGCTTCGACGCGCAGTACGCCGACGTGTACTTCACGCCCCGCGTCGCCGCCATGCTGCCGATGTTGATGATGCGGCCCCCGCCCGCCGCCGCCATCGCCGGCAACAGCTCGCGGCTGAAGAGGAAGGGCGCCGTCACGTTCACCGCCATCACCCGGTGGAAGTCCTCCATGCTCGTCTTGTTGATGGGTGCCGACACGGTGATGCCCGCGTTGTTCACCAGCACGCGGGGTGCTCCCGTCTCGAGGATGCGCCGGCTCGCGGCGATCACCGCCGCCTCGTCCGCCACGTCGATCGCGAGCGGACGCACCGCTCCACCGGACTCGCGCGCGAGCTGCTCCAGCGCGTCCACGGCCCGCGCGAGCGCCCACACCTCGTAGCCCTCCTTCACGAAGGACTGCACCAGCGCCTTGCCGATGCCCCGGCTGGCGCCCGTCACCACCGCTACCTTCTTGGATGTCGTCATGGCGCCGAACCATACCCGGACCCCGGTCCGTCTGGCCCCGTGCTCGACCTGGAGCGTCTCTTCACCGACGAGGGCCGCCACGAGGTGCGCGGGCGGGTGCTCGGCGAGGCCCTCACCGGGCCATGACGCGTTCGGCTAATTCCCGCGAGGAGTGTGTTGGGGGAGGAACGCCCGGGAGGGAAGCGACCGGGCGGGAGCACGGGAGCCGCCCATCGGGGCCCGGGGTGGTGTAGAGGGGAGGGCGCCTCGTGTTTCACGAATCGAACCCGGAGCCCATCCTCATGAGCACCCCCCGGCTGAACGTCACCACCGCCACCGCCGCGTCCGAGCGCATCTGGGAGGAGGAGATCATCCCCCGGCTGCACGACTACATCCGCATCCCCAACAAGTCGCCCAGCTTCGACAAGGAGTGGGTGAAGAGCGGGCACATGGACAAGGCGGTGAAGCTCATCGCCGGCTGGTGCGAGTCCCAGGCGAAGCACATCCCCGGCCTCAAGGTGGAGGTGGTGACGCTCAAGAACGAGCAGGGCGAGCCGCGCACTCCCGTCATCTACATGGAGATTCCCGGCACCGGCGACGACACGGTGGTGCTCTACGGCCACCTGGACAAGCAGCCGGAGATGACGGGCTGGCGCGCGGGGCTCTCCCCGTGGGAGCCGGTGCGCGAGGGTGACAAGCTGTACGGCCGGGGTGGCGCGGACGATGGGTACTCGGCCTTCGCGTCGCTGGCGGCCATCCGCCTGTTGCGCGAGCAGGGCGTGCCGCACGCGCGCTGCGTGGTGCTCATCGAGGCGTGCGAGGAGAGCGGCAGCTACGACTTGCCGGCCTACATCGAGCACCTCGCGCCGCGCATCGGCAAGGCGTCGCTCGTGGTGTGCCTGGACTCGGGCTGCGCCAACTATGAGCAGCTGTGGATGACGACGTCGCTGCGCGGGCTCGTGTCCGGCAACCTGCGCGTGGACATCCTCACCGAGGGCGTGCACTCGGGAGACGCGAGCGGCATCGTGCCCTCGTCGTTCCGCATCATGCGGCAGATCCTCTCGCGCGTGGAGGACGAGCAGACGGGCCGCATCCGCGTCGAGGGCCTGCACGTGCACATCCCCCAGGCGCGCCGGGAGCAGGCCGCGGCCGTGGCGGAGGTGCTGGGCGAGGAGGTGTACTCGAAGTTCCCCTGGGTGCCCGGCGCCCACCCGGTGACCACGGATCGCGTGGAGCAGATCCTCAACCGCACCTGGCGCCCGGCCCTGTCCGTCACGGGCGTGGACGGCATGCCGCCGCTGGGCAGTGCGGGCAACGTGCTGCGTCCCTTCACCTCGGTGAAGCTGTCCATGCGTATTCCTCCGCGGTTGGAGCCGAAGGCGGCCACCGAGGCGCTCAAGCAGGCGCTCGAGGCGTACCCGCCCTATGGCGCGAAGGTGTCCTTCGAGGGAGAGAAGGCGAGCGCTGGTTGGGACGCGCCGCCGCTGGAGAAGTGGCTGGAGGCGGCGGTGCAGGACGCCTCGCGCACGTACTTCGGCCGGCCGTTCATGGCCATGGGCGAGGGCGGCACCATCCCCTTCATGGAGATGCTCGGCCGGCGCTTCCCCCAGGCCCAGTTCCTCATCACCGGTGTGCTCGGGCCCAACAGCAACGCCCACGGCCCCAACGAGTTCCTGCACATCCCCACCGGCAAGAAGCTCACCTGCTGCGTGGCCAGCGTCATCTCCGCGCACCTGTCCCGGTAGGGATTCCTCGGGGGCGTTTCCTCGGGGAGTGTTTTTTCGGAACGGTCTCGCCGCCCCCTCGAAGAGGACCATGTACAGCAGCCTCGACAGCATCGACATCGTCACGCAGAACGAAGAGACGGGCCGCAAGGGCTTCCTGCAGACGGATCATCGCTCGGCCGCGGAGATCCAACAGGAGCGGGAGGTGTCTACCCTGTTCGCCCTCACCCGTGTGCTCAACGCGCGCCAGGCCATCGAGTCCGAGGAGGGCCTGGTGGACGTGCTCTACGTCTGCTCGGAAGCGCCTCCCGACTTCCTGCGCAGCGTGGTGACCTCGGCGGGGGGCCGGGTGCAGATCAACGACGAGCCGGTCTCCGTGTACGAAGGCCCCATCGGCACTCCGGAGGATCTCGCGGAAGACGCCTTCCGGAAGCTCGCGTACCGGGTGGTGCATGGACGGGAGGCGTCCCTGGACGAGGGTTTCCTGTCGGCGCTGCAGGAGGAGTACGCCCAACAGCCTGGGGTGGAGGAGGACGAGCCCGGATACTGGACGCGCGTCGTCGAGCTGGCGGCGGTGGCCGGAGAGCTCCTGCGGGCTCGTCATGGCGGGCGGTGGACCGAGGCTCAGGACCTGGCGACGATGCCCTTCGCCTTCCGCCTCGGGGGAGAGGGGTCGTCGCCCGCGATCGTCAACGTGGTGGGCAAGGCCGAGCGCTTCCTGGCGAACGGGGAGCGCGACAGCCTCGTGCTCCTGCTGCGCATGGCGGAGGATCAGTCCCTCGCGGCCACCGAGCCCAGGCCCGTGCTGTTCACGCTCAAGCCCTCGGACTGGAGCGTGCGCGACCGGGTGCTCTGCCGTCCCCTGTTCGACGCGTCGGCCCGTGCCGACGTGCCGCTGCTGGCCTATGGGGAGGATCTGCCGAACTCGTTCTCCCTCTTCAAGCGGGGCGGCTCCCGGGATGGGGAACTGGATGCGCTGCATGCCCAGGCGCTCGAGAACCTGAAGGCCGTCCCCGTGGAGATCGAGGAGGTGGGCGCGGGCCCCCGGCGGATGCTCGCCGTGTCGGGCCACTTCTTCGCCGCCGAGAAGGTGCTGGACGTCTCCTTCATGCGCGCCGTGCACGAGCGCCTCGGCAGTCAGGTGCTCCTGGCGGCGGTGCCCCGCAAGGGGTTGCTCCTGCTCACCAGCGCGCTCGTGGAGCCCTCGCTCGCGGCGGAATTCCTTGACCTGTGCGAGGAGCAGTACGCGAGTCAGGACTCCCCGCCCATCTCTCCGACGCCCCTGGTCATCCAGGACGGGATGATCCGCGGCTTCGTCCAGCTGGGCGATGAAGCGCGACCCCCTTCTCCGTCAGGGGAGCCGCCCCGGCCCGGACCCACGGGCGGGCTGAAGAACTGAGGGAGCGCCCCGCTTCCCCTTGCTCGGGCCGCGGGGCGTACCGCTTCAGGGGCTCAGGACGGCGTGGGCTCGCTGGAGCCCTCGGGGGCGGTGCCCTCGGGGGAGGCGCTCGCGGCGTCGTCGGACGCGGACGCCTCGGACGGCTCGTCGTCCTCGTCGGGCACGGGCGCGTCACCCCGGGCCTCGGCCGCCTGCTGCTCCTTGACCTGGTCGTCGCTCATGAAGCCGATGGGCGAGTCCTTGCGGTTGAGGAAGCGCACCGACTTCTTCGAGAGGGCGTACATCTGCTCGGCCACGGCCGCGGGCACCAGCGAGTGCTCGATCTGCGCCGGCTCGGGGCGCTCCACCACGCCGAGCGTGCCGTCCTCGAGCTGCTTGGCCTGCGCCTCGGTCAGCTCCAGGCGGCGCAGCTTGCCCTTGCGCGTCATGAAGTAGAAGACGGTGGCGCCGACGTCCACGGGCACCTGCCCGCCGTACACCAGCTCGCGCAGCTTCTTGTCCTGCTCCACCTGCTTCTTGGACTCCATGCGCTGGGCGGCCTTGGAGCCCGGCAGGGGTGGCAGCTTGGGCACGGGGCGGCTCGCCGCCTCTGCCTGGGGAGGACGCCCTCCCTGCGGCCGACCACCGGCACCCTGCGGACGGAAGCCTCCCTGCGGCCGGCCTCCGGCGCCCTGGGGACGGCCTCCCCCTCCCGGACCCTCGCGGCGCGGCGGACGCTCGTCCCGGCCCCGGTGCTCGCGCGGCGGTCGCTCCTCTCGCTCGCCTCGAGGCGGGCCCGAGCGCTGGGCCGACGGCTCGGACGGAGGGCGGGGGGCCTTCGCGGCCACGGTTTCGGACTTCTTCGCCTGTTCCTCGGAGACCAGGCCGGCCTTCAGGAGCTTGTCACGCAGGTTCTGCATACGGCGTCTTCTATCTCGTACATTGCCGCGCGCAAAGCCGTCCCTTGCCCCTCTTGTACCTCCTTCGTAATTTGGGCAACCCCCTCGTCTGGAAGTTGGAGGACCCGTGACCCGTTTTTCTCCGTCCGTCTTCGCCGCCGTCCTGGCGCTCTCCGCCTCGGCGTGCCGTCCGGACGAAGTCGATCGCGCGGCCAAGGCGCGCATCTTCTCCCCCGAGGATCCGCCCAAGGTGGTGGCCTCGGCGGCCGAGAAGCTCAACCCCCAGGACGTGGCGGACAACCCCCGGGTGGCGCGTCGCATCCTGTCCATGGATGCCGCCGAGGTGACCGAGCGGCTCGGGCCCCATGCCTACACGGCCACCATCACCTCCGAGTGGACGGGGGCGAAGGACAGCGGCTCGAACAAGCTCACCGAGACGCGCACCTTCCGCGCGGGCCCCGGCGGCGTGGGCGGGGACTTCCATGGTGTGCTGGAGAACAGTCGGGATCAGGGCCTGGAGGTGATGCGCGTGGGGGGCAAGGTGTACGCCCGCAACCGCTACGGCGTCTTCCGGCAACGACTGCGCGACCGGGGCATGGCCGAGCGCACGCGCTCCGAGCTCACCGGCGCCATCCGCGACATGGACGAGCTCTTCCGGGATCGGCTGCATCTGGCGGCCCAGGGCACCGTCACCTATGAGGGCCGCACCGCCTGGCGCTACCAGGTGAGCCTGGGCCCCGAGGGCAACACGGGCACCCAGCCCGTCGTGCTGCCCGCGCTCGCCACGCCCAAGGGCGGCCGCGACGACACCACCCGCCGCCGTCTGGCCTTCTTCGAGCACCGCGTCCCCCAGTCGCTCAGCGGAGAGGTGCTCGTGGACGCCGCCACCTCCGTCGTCCTCAAGGTCCGCCTCGACGGCCGCGTCTCCGTACCCGCCAACGACGCCGCCGGTCTGGCCGAGCTGCGCATGGTGTTGGAGTCCGCCGTGACTGAAATCGGGAAGGATCCCAAGCTGCAGGCGCCAGAGAACTTCCTGCCGGACGCGGACAAGCCGCAGGGCATCGCGGACGCGCTGGATCGCTTCGGGATTCCGCGCAACAAGCCCGAGGGCGCCACGACGGGCGCGGCCCCCGCCCCGGTGGAGGATCCTCCGGACGAGCCGTAGTCCCCCCCGTTGTCTCCACGCCTGCCGTCCCGGGATTGGACCTGGGAATCGGACCCGGGTCTCATGCTCCGGGGTAGGCAGGCGTGTGCTTCGCTACAGGCAGGCATCGGGATGTTGGAAGAAAATTTGACCCTCCTCTTGCGATCTCTACAATCCTCGTCGGTTGCGGCTCGGACGCGTCCGACATGATCGGATGTTCAGGGTCGATCGCAAGGGAGTGGAAATGGAGCGCAAGGTCAGCGGTAGCACGACGGTGACGGCCAAGGAGGTCAAGGTAGCGCTGGAGAAGGCGCGGACCCTGGCCCCCGAGGAGGAGAAGGTGCTGCGCATGCGGCACGGCGCCGGAGCCGCCAGCAAGAGCGCGCCGCTTCCGCGGGCCGCGGGCCAGAACGAGGAGCTGGGCGATGAGCTGCTGCTCATCGAGATGCAGCTCATGAAGGCCATGCGCGAGCGCACGGGCCAGGCGAAGACGGCCAGCAACAAGCCCCAGACGGCCGCGAGCGCGAAGGCGACGAAGGAGAAGATCGTCCGCGCCCTGAAGAAGAAGTAGCCGTAGCCGGTAACCCGAGGGGGGGATTCCCGAGAAGGCGCTCAGCGATTGAGCAGGGCCACGAGGCGGTCACCCGCCTCGGGGAGCGCCAGCTCATTGCCTGAGATCTCCTTGGCGAGCGTCTCGGCGTCGTCGGTGCCACCCCGGGCGAAGAGGCCCTGGAGCCACTGGCGCGCGGAGGGATTGCGCCACCAGTCCTCGTTGAAGCGTCCGGTGAGGGACGGGGTGAGCCGCGCCTCCAGCGCCCAGCCGCGCAGGTAGCGCGTGACGTACAACTGCGGGTCCACGTCGAAGAGGAAGAAGCCGCGGTGGGGCTCGACGAAGAGCGCCTGGCGCTGGGTGTCGACGTACTCCTCGGCGCGCTCGGACGAGGGCCCACTGGTGCGCAGCGACCGCTCGTAGCCGAGCCGGGCGCAGTGTCGGCGCAACACGGTGAGGGCCTGGAAGGCCGCCATGCGGGCCGCGTCGCGCGCCGGTGCCGTCGGCAGGCCCGCGTAGCGCTTGAGCCACTCCTCGTCCATCAGCAGCCGCTCGAAGAGGGTCGCGAAGCCCTCGGTCACCGAGGCGTCGCCCAGGCGGCGCAGCTCCAGCGGGAGTTGCTCCGACACGTGGGCGTGGTGCAGCGCGTGTCCGTACTCGTGCAGCAGGCTGCCCAGGGCGTCGAGCCCCGCGTGGCGCTGGAGCACCAGGCGCACCTCGTGCGGCACGCGCACCGAGGCGGTAATGGGGCGCGCCGCCTTGCCGGGTCGCGTCTCGTCGTCCAGGCGGATGCGGCCCTCGGCGGACGGGTGGAAGCCCCACTCACCGAGCCAGCGGATGACGGCGGGCAGCCCGTCCTCGCGCCGGAAGAAGGCGTGCATCCACGGCACCTGGGTGGCGGCGCGCAGGTCATGCCGTCGCGCGTTGCCCGTGGGCAGCGGCCGCAGCGTGGGCTCCACCTTCTTGAGCACGTAGGAGAGCACGTCCCGGTAGGCGTCCTCGGTGGCGCGCAGCGTCCGGGCGGCGGCCTCGGCGAGCGGCTGGAGCGCGATGCCGGAGACGTCCTCGCGCAGGGCGAGGTAGCTCGGGGCGCCGAGCTTCTCGGCGACGCGGAAGGTGGCCTCGTGGCGGGCGCCGTAGCGGCCCCGGTTGTCCCAGAGGAAGCCGCCCGCGGCGTTCTCGAGCACGGCGCGCCGGGTGCGATTGCCCTCGTGGGGAAGCTGTCCGAGCACCTCTCCGAAGGAGAGCACTCCGTCGTCCACCGGGAGGCTCGAGCGGGTCTCGAGCCGGGCGATGGCCTCGGCCTCGGGGGCGGCGAGGGACTCCTCGACCTGGGTGGCGATGAAGTCACGCAGCAGCCGCAGGCGGCGCACCGCGAGCAGGTCTCCCTTGGCCTGGGCCTTGGGGACGGCCTCGGTGGCGGCGGCGAAGGCCTCGGCGGAGGCGATCTCCGGCGAGTCCTCATAGAGCTCACGGAGGGAGGAGTCCTGGGGGAGGCCCGCGGCCGAGCGCCAGGCGGAAGTGGCCAGCGCGGCGAGGAAGTCGTCCAGGTTCTCGCGCAGAAGGGGAAGGGGACGGTCCATGCCCCTTCTCATACTCCAGCGGCGGGGGCCCGGCATTCGCCTTCGCCATGGGCGCCCGCGTTGGGCCGCATGGACATTCTGGTCATGGACGGAACACTCCGTACGCCGTGGGGTAGACGCTGGCAACAAGCCCAGGCACCCTGTTGGCTGCTCTCGCGAGCAGGCCCTCTTCGAGAAGAGTCGCGACGAGCAGGGACGGGGGGAGACTGATGTCTCGATTTGTTCTGCTGTTGTTTGCTGGTGTGATGAGCGCTGGATGTGCCCACTCGCGGTCACCATCGGCTCAGGTCTACGTGGTTGCCGAGGATGCTGTAGGCGTTGGCTCTTCGCTTGGCACGGGTGGATCGGGCTTCCGCGATTGCGATGCGGAGCAGAACACCTGCTTTTCTGAGTGCTGGAACGCCGAGCCGCTTCCTTACCCGCACACGAAGAGAGATGGTTGGCTTCACGAACATTGCACCCGGAAATGCCGCGAGCTGTACATCGAATGTGAGAGGTCCAACGAAAAGAAATCAGGAGAATTGAAGTTCTCTCGTGCGGATGAGGCTGTCGAATGGATCAAGAATCACAAGGCCGAGGTGGCACTTGGAACCGTTGTCATCATCGCCGGTACGGCCTTCTTCCTGACGACAGGTGGTTCCGGCGCTTTGATCCTGGCTCCTCTTGCCCTCTGATGATTGGGTGTGCCCATGCCCTATAACCCGAACTTCAATCTCGACGCCGTATTGGAAACGCTGGGAACCGTGAACAATGGATTCACGGAGGGCTCACCGGAAGATGAAGCGCTGCGGATCGCCGCGGTCGCCTTGCTCTATGTTCGAGATATCCAGAAGCTGGAGGAGTACCGGGATTATTTCCAGCGATTCTTCACTCATCGGCCCGTGATTGCCGCACATGTCTTCGCGACACGGGCGGACGCGGACGCCTGGCTCGTCAGTGGAAAGGCCCGGGATGGCGAGCTGGTCAGCATCGCCGGTCAGGGGTTCACCGTCATCCAGGCCCTTCACGAACTGAAGTTCATCCGGACCCCCCTGCCAGAAGAGCAGGGCCGGTAGGACTCCTTCCGGATGGACTGAGAGCCACTGGGCTCCAAGTCCACGCCGGAGAAATCACGAAGCCGACGGTTGGGGCGTGGGGTGGTAGCCAGCCTCTCCGTAGGGGCGCAGCCGCTCCATCCAGAGCGCTTCCAGGACGCGCAATTCCTCGCCCAGGTCCGTGCCTGGCTCCTTGGGAGGCTCCAGGACGTCGAGCACCTCGAAGGAGAAGGCGTCGGCGCCGAGCCGGTTCCAGTCCTCCTGCAGGGCGGGGTATTTGCGGTGCATGCCTTGCGTCAGCTCGAAGCGCAGGCGGTTGAGTGCTCCGGGCAGGTTGAGGGCCGAGCCCACCATCACCTTGCCCTGGCGGAGGTTGCGCACGGCGAACACTCCCATGGCGGGAGGGTTTTCCTTGTAGGCGCGCTTCAATTCCGAACGGCGCGACGGCGCACCGCTCGGAGCGGAGGAATCGTTCGAGGACATGAGAGTCTTTCGGGTGGGGGTTGAAGGACGCGCGCGTGGTTTCAGCGCGTGTAGCCGAGGGCGATGAGCTTGGACTCCAACCGGGCCCGTGCGGCGTCGTCCGCCGGCTCCACCCAGTTGAATCCGATGCGCCGCCAGTCTGGATCCGTGGCGTCCACGCCGAGCGCGCGCAGGAAGGTGTGCTCGCAGACGAAGAACTGCTGGCGGAAGGGAAAGAGCCAGCCGCCGTGCGCGAGCAGGGACTCGCGCGCCTGGGCGTAGGTGGAGAACCAGCGCTTGAGATCGCCGCCCCCCTCCCGGGTGAAGAAGGCTTCCGGGTCGAAGCGCCGCGGAGCCGTCTCCCGCGCGTGCTTCAACTCCCGCCACGAGGCATGGCCCTGCTCACGCGCGATGACGGCGAGCGCGTCCTTGTGGCTCACCTGCTCCCGGCGCGCGAGCAGCTCGTCCGGGCTCAGCCCCGTGTAGCCGGGCAGGGTGCACAGCCGTTGCGCGGCCAGCGTCGCGCGCGACGCGTCGGCGCCGAGCAGGCTCTTGAGCAGGAGCGATGCTCGAATCTTGCACTCGCGCAGGGGCAGGGGGGCGGCGGAGGATGCGGTGCGCATGACAAGTCCCTCGGAGGCGGCCCCTTACCCTGGAGAGGACCGTGACAGGAACTTGAGCTGAACGGCCAGACCGCCGGTGAAGCGAGGGTGACGTCGTCTTGGAGGGTGCAGGCGCCCCTCGGCACCTGTGCGCGGAAGGATGAGCGAAGGACAGGCATGTCCGCAAGTGCTTTCTGCCCGAGGGCTCGGGCGGGATTGCCCGCTCCCCCGCCCGCCCTCCGGATGTCTGTCTTCCCCGCGCCTCCGGGGATGTACCCTAGCGAGCCGCCGAGGTCCGTCGGGTGCCACGCCTGGCCGCGGCCGCGCGCTTCGTCGGGACCGCGCGCTTGGCCGTGCCGCCGCTGGCCTTCACCGTCCCTCTCGGGTTCTTGGCCCGGTTCATCACCTGGGTGGCCACCTTGCCCGCGCGGCGGCCTACCTCACGCGCCGCGTCGCGGCCCATGTCGATGATCTTCGCGAGCGCATCGGAGATCACGTTGCCGGGCGGAGTGTCGGGCGACATCGGGTGCGGATGCGTCGGCGCGATGGCCTTCGCCTGCTCCAGGGCCGCGCCGAGTGCCTCGAGTTGCGCCTTGCCCATGAGCCGCTCGAGCTTGGGAAACAGCTCGCCCTCCTCCTCCTTCACATGGTGGCGGATGCTCTCGATGAGCACGGTGACCTTCGCGTCGAAGCGCTCGTCCTCGGGCGACATGCGATCGATCTCGTTGAGCGTCCACTTCGCCACATGGTGCTCCTCGAGCGCCTCGAGCACCTGATCCTCCAGCCGCTCGTCCTGCGCGCGCGCGGCGGGGTAGAGCAACTGCTCCTCGATGGCGGCGTGGATGGACAACTCCTTCACGATCTTCCGGGCGATCTCCTGCTTCTCCTTGAATGCCTTGTCGCCCGCCTTCTCGAACTGTTTGAACAGGGCTTCCACCGTGCGGTGATCATTCTTGAGCAGCTTGAGTGCGTTCATGGGTGGACAGGATGAGTCCTCGCCGCGCCGCCGGAAGTGTCTGACAATCCGAATGCCGGGAGGACCTGTTCATTCCCATACGCCTTCACTCCAGGATGTTGGTTCCTGGTCGGATTGAAGTGGGGGGCGCACGTCCCGTTGTCGCACCGCCGGGCCCCGGAGGACTTGAACGGCGAGCGCCCAGGAGATACGCGCCGGGGAGCCGTTCCCGCCGAGCCCCGAGGTCCCCTCCCATGAAGCGCCGCACCTTCCGAGTCGAGACCCTTCACGCGGGCCGCCCCCTGGGCGAGGTGCTGGCCGGAGTGCTGGGCCTGCCCCGCGAGGAGGTGGAGCGGCTCGTGGGCGTGGGGGCGGTGTACGTGGGCGGACGCCGCAGCCGCGACGCGGCGGTGCGGCTGACGCCGGAGCAGGTGGTGACGGTCGTGCTCGAGGAGGGCGGACAGAGTCCCCTCGCGGCGGCGAGCACTCCCCGGCTCGAGCCGCGCATCCTCCACGAGGATGATCGGCTCCTCGCGGTGGACAAGCCGGCGGGCATGACGGCGCAGCCCACCGAGGGCCGCGTGGGTGACAGCCTCGTGGACTGGGTGGGCACGCACCTCCAGCGCCCCGCGGGCCTGGTGCACCGGTTGGATCGCGAAACCTCCGGGGTGACGGTCTTCGGCAAGACGCCCGAGGCCACGGCCGCGCTCGCCGGGGAGTTCCGCGAGGGCCACGCCCGCAAGCGCTACCTGGCCGCCGTGGGCCCCGTGTCGCTGCCCGCTCGGGGGTTCATCGACCTGCCCCTGTCGAAGGATCCCTCCCGTCCGGGCCGCTGGCGGGCGACCCGCGCCGCCAACGGCATTCCCGCGCTCACCGCATACCGGGTGCTGTTCACCGGCCTGGACTTCCTCCTGGTGGAGCTGTTGCCCCAGACGGGGCGCACCCACCAGTTGCGCGCGCACCTGACCGCCCTGGGCGCGCCCATCCTCGGGGACTCACGCTATGGCGGCGCGCCCCAGGCAGGCGGACTCGCCGCGCCCCGGTGCCTCCTGCACGCTCGCACCCTCGAGCTGGCCCACCCCCGCACGGGGACTCCGGTCCGGTTCGAGGCCCCCGTGCCGGAGGACCTCGCCCGGTTCTTCTCGGCCGCGCGCCTCCCCGCTCCCTCGGGCGCCATCCCCACCGACGAGCCCTCTGGCGGACAGTGACGACCAGCGGCCCCATCGCGTGTAGACTGCACCCCCCATGGCTGGCGTGAGAAACGGTAAGGGCGCGGATTCACCGGACAAGGCCGACACTCGCCCGCGAGCGCCCGCTGGCCCCCTCCGCTCCCGCGAGGGCGCCGAGGGGCTCGATCCCGTCGAGCGGCACCGCCAGATCGCCGCCCGGCTGTTGCGCGAGGGTCTCGCGGCGCGGGCCTTTGGCGAGATGGTGCGCGCCAGCCGCGTCCTGCCCATGTCGCCGCGCCTGGCCGCCGTGCTCGTCGCCTTCTCACAAATCGCGGGCACCGAGGCCGCCGCCATCGCGCTCCTGTCCTCCTCGCTCCCCTCCACCCGGGGCGACACCCGCCGCGCCGTGCGGCTCCAGCTCGCCCGCCTGCTGCGCCGGGTGGGTCAGAAGTCCCGCGCCATCGAGACGCTCCAGTCCCTCGTCAAGGAGTTCCCCGGGGACCGCCGCGCCCGCCGGCTCCTCGAGCTGCTCTCCGGACGCGCCCCCTCCGCTCCCCGGCCGCCCCGGCGCGAGGCCACTCCCCCGGGCGGTTTCGTGGTCCCGCCAGCGCCGCCCGCGGCCGGCGCGCCGCCCATCTTCAGCGAGACCCTGATGTTCGGCGCCACCTCGTGGGGGGAGGACGAGCACACGCAGGAGAGCCCGGCCCCGCCGGATGCGCGCTTCTCCCCGCGCGCTCCCTCCGTCGATGACCGGCATGGCACTCCGCTCGAAACGCGCTCGCCGTGGGCGCGGCAGGAGGAGGAGATCACCTCCGAGGCCTCGGGTCTGCCCTTCTCGACCGACGCCGCTCCGCCTTCGTCCCCGAGAGAGGACTCCGAGGGAGCGGCCTTCAGCCATCGGCGGATGACGGTCGACGTCACCGACGACCTCGTGTTGGACGAGGACGACGCCCCCGCGCGCCCCGCCGCCCCGCCGCCCGCGGCGCTTCGCTCCGGACCTCCCGTGCCCTGGGGCCAGGACGACGAGACGGGCCCCTCGATTCCCCGCCTGCAACGGCGCGCGCAGCCCGAGGATCCGCGTCTGGAGGCGCAGCTCATCGCGCGTCAGGCCTGGCGCGAGCTGGCGCAGTTCTACCTGGCCCGCGCGGACTCGGCCGAGGAGCTGTCCGTGCGCGCCGAGGCCCTCACGCGGCTCGCCGAGGTGCTCGAGAACGAGCTGCACGACGGGGCGGAGGCGGCACGCGTCTACGGGCAGATCGTTGCCCTCACCGGGGACAAGTCCGCGCTCGCCGAGCAGGTGCGGCTGCTGTCCCAGCGCTCCGACGGCGATGACTGGGCGGTGCGGCGCGTGCTCGACGAGGCGGTGCAGCGCGCGAGCACCCCCGAGGCCCGGTCCAGTGCCTTCCTGGCGCGCGGGGAGCGGTTGCTGTCCACCGGGGAGGAGGCGCTCGCCCGCGCCGACTTCGAGGCCTGCCTGGCGATCGCGCCCCAGTCCCTGCCGGCGCTGATCGGCCTGGCCCGGTGTGTCTCCGAGCCGGAGCGGCCCGGCGTCGCCGAGCGGCTGCGCGTCGTCCTCACCACCATGCCCCGTCGTGCCTCCCCGCGCGCCGAGGGACTGCGCTGCCTCGCCGAGCTCGTCTCCCATCCGAACGGTGACGCGCGGCTCGCCCACTGGGCCTGGACGGAGGTGCTCGCGGAGAACCCCGGAGACGCCGCGGCCCAGGAGCAGTTGCTCGAGCTGACACGGCGCCTGGGCGACTCGGAGGGGTTGAGCCGCCTGCTGCGCGCGAGCCTCGCGCGCGAGCCCCGGGGCCCGGTGGCGCGCAAGGCCCGCCTGGAGCTGGTGGCCCTACAAGAGGCCGCGGGTGAGCGGGACGCCGCGCTCGCCGAGCTGCGTCAGGCCGTGCGCTTCGAGCCCGGCCACAAGGAAGCCTGGCTGTTGCTCGTCGAGCGCCTCATCGCGCTCGGACAGAATGGCGAGGCCGCCTGGGCCCTGGAGCATGCCGCCACCGCCACCGAAGATGATCGCGAGCGCATGGGCGCCTGGGAGCGGCTCGCGCGCTTCTGCCGCGACGTGCTCGGAGACGTGGTCCGGGCCCAGGTGTACGCCACCCGCGCGGACAATCTGCGCGCCTCCCTGGCCGCGCCCCTCCCGCTACCTCCCGAGCCGACTCGCACCTCCTCCGCGCGACTGGAGACGACCGGCGCTCGCTCCGCCGTCCTCGTTCCGCCTCCCGTCGCGCAGGGCGATGACTCCTCGTCCGCGCCCACCGTCCTCGAGATGCCCGCGGTCGAGCTCCCGCTCCCTCCCGCGAAGCCGGTGGCGTCCACCTCCCGGGGGCGCGCTGTCGTGACGCCCCCGCCGACCGAGTTCGAGCCTTCCGCTCCGCCCCCGTTCGCGGACGCTCCCGCGGCGTCCGCCTGGGAAGCGCCGCCGGGGAAGATGGACCCCGTGCGCCGTCGGGTGAAGGGGGCTCCCGAGCCGCTCCCGCCCGCGCCCGCCTCACCCGATGTCACCGTCACCCGCGCCCTCGCCACGCCAATCGCCCGCTCCGCGCCCGCTGCCGTCGAGTCCCGGCCGGGAGCCATCGAGCGCGTGCGCGAGCGTCCGCTCGATCCGGCGGCCTACCGTGAGCTCTCGGCCTTCTTCCAGAGCCGGGGGGACCAGGCGCGCAGCGCGCTGATGGCGGAAGTGTCCTCGGCGCTCGCGGGCAACCGGGAGGCCACGGTCCGCTTTCCGCGCCGTCCCCTCACCCCCGAGGAGCGTGCGGGACTGCGCCACCCGGGCCTGCGCAACCCGGCGGGCGAGCTGCTCGTCGCCGTGGGCTCCGCCCTCTGCCGTCTCTTTCCCACCTTCGGCCGGGCCGCGGGCTCGTCCGAGCCGCTCCGTGCGGACTCGGGTCCGGGGGCCCGCGCCGCCTTCGAGGCGCTGCAGGCCGTGGCGCGCATGCTGGACGTGCCCCTGCCCGACGTCTACCTGTCCGAGGACGACGGTCCACCCTTCTCGCTCGTGCATCCGGGAGGCCCGCGCGTCCTGGTGGGCCGGCTCGCGGTGCGCCAGGTGCTCCCGGAGCCGGAGCTGCGCTTCTTCGCCGGACGCGCCCTGTTCTGTGTCAGCTCGGATCTGCTCGCGCTGCGCTGCCTGCGCAAGGATCAGCTCCTGCGCGCGGTGGCCATCCTCGGCTCGGTGCTGCGCGAGGGCTCCGACTTCGGCCCCGAGTCGCGCGTGGTCCGCGACGCGCTGCATCCCCGGGCGCGCGAGCGGGCGTTGGGGCTGTTGGAGTCGGCCCAGCGCGAGTTCGACGCGGCGGCGCTCGCGGAGTCGGCACGGCACTCGGCCAACCGCGCGGGGCTCGTGGCGGGCGGCGGTCCGGGGCCCGCCCTGGCGGCGTTGCGCCAGCTCAAGTCCAGCGAGCCGGAGTGCATCGAGCTGGTGCGCTTCTCCGCCTCCGAGCGCTACCTGCCCCTGCGCGCGCTCGGCGCCTGAGCCCTCCGAGGTCGGCCCCGCGACAGCTCCCGGTGCGCGCCCTGGGCATCCCTCCGGCCGTCCCCTAGAATCTCGCCCCCCATACGAACGACTCGAGGCCCATGGAGCCCTACCTCTTCAAACCGGGACGCATTCCGTTGCTCGTCAGCATGCCTCACGTGGGGACCCAGCTCCCGGAGGGGCTGCGCGAGCGGCTCACCGACGACGCCCAGGGCCTCCCGGACACCGACTGGCACCTGCCGCTCCTCTATGACTTCCTCGAGGAGGTGGGCGCCAGCGTGCTGGTGGCCCGCTACTCGCGCTACACCATCGATCTCAACCGCCCGCCGGATGACACGCCGCTCTACGCCACCGCGACGACCGGCCTCTTCCCCGAGACGCTCTTCGACGGGCGTCCGCTCTTCCGTTCCGGTCTCGCGCTCGAGCCCGCCGAGCGCAAGGCGCGCCTCGAGACGTACTGGCGCCCCTACCACGAGCGCCTCGAGCAGACGCTGGCCGGGTTCCACGCGCGGCATGGAATCGCGGTGCTGCTGGATGCGCACTCCATCTGCTCGGTCGTCCCGCGGTTGTTCGAGGGACGCCTGCCCGATCTCAACCTCGGCACCGCGGACGGGCGGAGCCTCGCGCCGGACATCACCGAGCGGCTGGTGGCCACGTGCGCCACGAGTGGCTACTCGCACGTCCTCAACGGCCGCTTCAAGGGCGGCTACATCACCCGTCACTACGGGCGGCCCACCGACGGCTACCATGCCGTGCAGCTCGAGATGGCCCAATGCAACTACATGGACGAGGACGCGCCCTTCACCTTCCGCGAGGAGCGTGCCGCGGCCCTGCGACCCGCGCTCCGGCGCTTCGTCGAGGTCCTGGCCGACTTCGCCCGCTCCGGCGGCCGGTCCTGAGCGCGAGGAACCGCCATGAGCCGTGAGACGAGCCTGTTCTGCCACTCCGTGCTGCTGGCGGACGGTTGGGCGGAGGATGTCCTGCTGCGGTTCGATGACCGGGGCGTCATCACCGCGGTGGAGCGCGGGGCGCGGCCCGGGGAGGCACGGGCCGGGGGACCGGTGATACCGGGGCTGCCCAACCTGCACTCCCATGCCTTCCAGCGCGCCATGGCCGGGCTCGCCGAGCGGGCCGGCCGCACCGAGGACGACTTCTGGACGTGGCGGGACACGATGTACCGCTTTCTCGCCCGGTTCACCCCGGAGGGCCTGCAGGCGGTGGCCGCGCTCCTGTACCTGGAGATGTTGAAGGCCGGCTACACCTCCGTCGCCGAGTTCCACTACCTCCACCATGACCGGGAGGGGACACCGTATGCCGACCGCGCGGAGAACTCGCACCGCATCGTGGCCGCCGCGCGCGAGACGGGCATCCGGCTGACGCACCTGCCCACGCTCTACTCCCACGGTGGCTTCGGTGGACGCGCTCCCACCGAGGGGCAGAAGCGCTTCCTGAACACGGTGGAGGGGTTGCTCGGCGTCGTGGAGTCCGTGCGGCGGGTGACGGCGGCGGAGCCCTCGGTGCGCGTGGGCCTGGCGTTGCACTCGCTGCGTGCCGTGACGCCCGAGCAGTTGCACGAGGCGCTCGCCGGCATGCACTCGCTGGACGCGCGGGCGCCGCTCCACATCCACATCGCCGAGCAGGTCAAGGAGGTGGAGGACTGCCTGGCCTGGAGCGGTGAGCGCCCCGTGCAGTGGTTGTTGAATCACGTGCCGGTGGACTCCCGGTGGTGCCTGGTGCACGCCACGCACCTCACGCCCGAGGAGGTGACCCGGCTGGCCGCCAGTGGCGCCGTGGCCGGCCTGTGCCCGACGACGGAGGCCAACCTGGGGGACGGGCTCTTCCCCGCGGTGGACTACCTGCGCCAGGGGGGCGTGTTCGGAATCGGCTCGGACAGCCACATCAGCGTCAGCGCACCGGAGGAGTTGCGCCTGCTGGAGTACGGCCAGCGGTTGGTGGCCCGGCGCCGCAACGTGCTGCGGGTGGGCTCGGAGGACTCGGTGGGGGCGGGCCTCTACCGCGCCGCCGTGGCCGGAGGTGCCCGGGCGCTGGGGCTGTCCGCTCCCGGCCTGGACGTGGGAGCCCCGGCCGATCTCGTCGTCCTCGATGCGGACCATCCCAAGCTCTACGGGCGCACGCGAGATGCGCTCCTCGACTCCTACCTCTTCGCCAGTGGGAGCGATTGCGTCCGCGACGTCATGGTGGCCGGGCGCTTCGTGGTGCGCGAGGGACACCACCCCGCGGAGGACACCCTGCTGGCGCGCTACCGGCGCGAGCTGGACCGGCTGCTCGCGGTGGCCTGACACCCGAGCCGCGCGCCCCTGGTGAAGCCGCGTGCCTCCCAGGCGGCTCAGTGACTGGCGGGAGGCGCGGAGCGGAACGCGCGGCGGTAGGCCTGGGGGCTCGTCGTCACGAATTTGTGGAAGTGCTCACGAAAGGCGGTCGCCGAGCCGAAGCCGACCCGCTCCGCGATGGCTTCCACGGAGTGTCCCGTCGTCTCGAGCAGTTGCTGCGCGCGGCGCACACGGGCGCGGAGGATCCACTGGAGGGGCGTGGTACCCATCTGTTCGCGGAAGCGGCGGTTGAGCGTCCGCACGCTCAGCGCCGCGTGACGCGCGAGGTCCTCGAGCGTGAGCGGCTCATGGAGGTTCTCGTCGAGCCAGCGCAGCAGCGGCTCGAGGGACGAGCCATCCGGGGCGGGCGGCGCGTGCAGGATGAACTGGGACTGCCCTCCGTCGCGCTCGAGCGGCATCACCGAGCGCCGGGCCGCGTCCGCCGCCACCGCGGCGCCGTGGTCGAGCCGCACCATGTGCAGACAGAGATCGAGCCCCGCCGCGGCGCCCGCCGACGTCAAGAATTGACCCTCATCGACATACAAGACATCCGGGTCGACGTGGATCTCCGGATGGCGGCGCGCCAGCTCGTCCGTTGCCAGCCAATGGGTCGTGGCGCGCCGTCCATCGAGCAGCCCGGTCGCGGCGAGCAGGAAGGCCCCGGAGCAGATGGAGGCCACGCGTGTCCCCGAGGCCGCCGCGGCGCGAACCGCCCGGATGAGTTCCTCCGGCACCGGGGCGCTCACATCCGAGGTGCCGGGAAGGATGAGGGTGTCCGCTTCCGCCAGCGCCTCCAGGCCCCAGCGGGTTCGCAGGGTGAAGGCTCCGGCGTTCACCTCGGGCGTTACCCCGCAGACCCGGACCTCGTAACCCGCCCGGCCTCCAGGAAGCCGCACACACTGGAACACCTCCGTGGGGACCGAGAGATCAAACGGGACGACTCCGTCCAGCGCGACGATGGCCACGACGTGCATGGCACGAAGATGCATGAGCGCTCACTTCTCGCCAAGACACCCGGGGAGGCCGCCGGACGTTTGGCCAGAAGTCGTCGAGTCCTGGCGCGATGTCGCTCGAATGCTCTCGGGCGGACCGGGGCCTAGTGCACCTGCACCTTGAAGGTGAGGGCCACGCTCCGTCCGCCCTCGCCGCCGAAGTCGTGGTGGTAGGCCAGGTCGAAGCCGCCTCCGGGGGTGAGGAAACCGAGCCCCACGCCCAGTTGCGAGGCGCGGGCGAAGCCGTCCCACGTGTAGCCCGCGCGGATGGGGAAGTTCTCCCCGAGGACGTACTCCAGGCCGCCGCTGTAGGTGAACGTGGTGCTCGCGTTCGTCGTGAAGTCCGCGCGCGCGTCGGCCGCGAGCGTGAGCATGCCGGCGAGCACCGCGGCGTGGGCCGAGTAGTAGCGGGTGAGCTCGGGGTTCTTCGTGTCGATGAGGTTGTGCGCGGACACGCCCAGGGAGAAGAGCCCCAGGCGTAGCAGCAGGCCGGCGTCGCCCGTGAAGGCATTGGCCTGACGGGCGCCGCGCATGACGAGGTAGCGCGAGGAGACGCCCAGCATGAGGGCCTCACCCAGCGGCAGTGCCAGGGCGACGGTATTGAGGTGGGCGGTGGCGCGCTCGCTGCCCTTGCCGAGCGTGATGAGCTGCTGGGTCACCCCGCCGGCGAGCGGATTGGTGGCGTCGGCGACGGAGACCGAGCCGAACGCGTCCTTGCCCACCCAGTCCCAGGCGCCCGTCAGCTCGGCGCGGTAGGTGCGGAAGGCGGCGACGGCGGCCGGGTTGCCCGTGCCCGAGTCCCCCCCCATACCCAGCGCCCGCCAGGCCCCTCCCATGCCCAGCGAGCGCGCGCTCGTCAGGTTTCTCAGCTCCTCGGCTCGGGGGGAGACGAAGGGGGTGGGCCCGGCGTCCTCCTGGGCCGCGGCGGACAGGGACAGCAGGAGGGCCAGCAGGAGCGTTGGACGGTGCCACATGCCGTCCTCCTTACTGCCTTGATGGAGGGGAGGGCCACCACTACATTCGCCGCCCCCATGCCCACCCCATCCGCGACGACACAGCCCTTCCGCCGCACGCGTGCCCTCGCCATGAAGCGGCCCGTCCTTCTTCTCGGCCTCCTGACGGCGCTGAGCGCCGGAGCGTATGTGCTGCCCGGTGGCTCCATCATGCGCCGCATGGTGGGCGCGCGAAATGAGCTGTCCTTCTCCTCGATCAAGGCGGATGGCTCGGTGCACTTCTATGGCGCCGGGGTGAAGGAGGCGGGCGGGGCACTGGGCCAGCCCACGGATCGCCCGGAGTTGGAGGCGGACGGCACGGTGTACCTGCGCGTGCCCGATCGCTGCCGCTTCGAGGCGAAGGCGGCCGAGGGCAACACGGTGGCCTCGGTGTCCTCCGGAGGCCGCAAGCGCGTGGAGGGCGCGGAGATCCCCGCGCTCACCGAGGCGGTGCAGCAGGTGTGCGCGCTGCTGGCGGATCGCCGGAGCTCGGTGCAGGAGGGCCGCGAGGCGCTCGAGGAGTACCTGCGCGGACTGGGCATCGAGCCGCGCACCACGTCGCTGGCCCGCTTTGGCGGCGAGGTGGTGTACGTGCTGGGCACGCAGGGCGAGGGCAAGCCCCAGTTCTGGGTGTTCAAGGACAACTTCCGGCCCGCCCGGTTGCTCCACAAGGACGCCAAGGGCACGCAGTGGGACGTGCGCTTCCAGGACTACTCGTCGGCGGCCACGGGCGAGATGCTGCCGCGCGCCATCGAGGTGTGGCGCGGGGGCGAGCGCCTGTTGCGCTTCACCGCGCTCGCGGGCGACACCCGGGCGAAGCTCGCCGATACGCTGTTCTGAGCATGTCCGAGGCCGATCGTCAGCGGTGGAACGCGCGCTATCAGGAGGGCGCCGGGGCCCGTGAGCCCTCGCCCTTCCTGCGCTCGCTCGAGCAGTGGCTGCCGCGCACGGGCCGGGCCCTCGACGTGGCGGGGGGCGTGGGGCAGGAGTCGCTCTGGCTCGCCCGCCGGGGCCTGGACGTCACGTGCGTGGATGTCTCGGACACCGCCCTGGAGCGGGCCGCCGCCTCCGCGCGCGAGGCGGGGCTCGTGCTCGGACTCCAGCGTCTGGACGTCGAACAGGAGCCCCTGCCGCAGGGCCCCTTCGCGCTCGTGCTCTGCCTGAACTACCTCTGGCGGCCCCTGTTCGCCGCGTTTCCCCAGGTGCTCGCGCCGGGCGGCCTGCTCGTCTTCGCCCAGCCCACCCGGAGCAACCTGACGCGGCACGCCCATCCCTCGGCCCGCTTCCTCCTGGAGGACGGGGAGCTGCCCGGCTTGCTCCAGGGCCTGGAGATCCTCTCGTACACCGAGGCGTGGACGGAGGAGGGGCGCCACGAGGCGCGGCTGGTGGCGAGGCGCTGAGAGCCCATGTCCCTCCAGAAGCTCACCGTTCCCCGCGAGGCCGCTGGTGCGCGGCTCGACAAGTTCCTCTCGGCGCACGTCCCCGGGCTGTCGTTGGAGCGGGCACGAGGCCTCATCGAACAGGGCCACGTGCGCATCCGGGGCAAGAAGTGCCAGCCCACGCGCAAGCTGTGGGGCGGGGAGGAGATCGAGCTCAGCCGCCCCGAGCCCCGTGCTCCGGCGAGGCGCTTCGTCGAGGGACCCGCGCTGCCGGTGCTCCACGATGACGCCTCGTGGATCGTCGTGAACAAGCCGGCGGGGCTGAGCGTGGAGCCCGCCGGGGGGAATGTGCCCTCGGTGGTGGAGCTGGTGGCGGCACGGCTGCCGCCCTTCGACGTGGAGGGCCAGGCGCTGCCCGGCGTGGTGCACCGCCTGGACCGGGACACCAGCGGCTGCCTGGCGCTGGCGCGCACGGACGCGGCGGCGGCGGCGCTCGAGCGGGCCTTCCAGGAGAAGCGGGTGGACAAGCGCTACTGGGCGCTGGTGCTGGGGGAGACGCCCGAGCGCGAGCGGCTCGAGGGACCCTACGGGAGGGATCCGAGGGATCCGCGGCGCTTCACCACGAAGGTGCGCTCGGCGCGGCGGGCGGCGCTCTCCTACGAGGTGCGCGAGCGGCTGCGGGGCGCGACGCTGGTGGAGGTGCGGCTGGAGACGGGGCGCACCCACCAGATTCGCGTGCAGCTGGCCGAGGCGGGCCACCCGGTGCTCGCCGATGCCCTGTATGGCCCCGACGAGACGCGCACGCACCCGGCGGCGGGTGCGGTGGGCCGGCACGCCCTGCATGCGCTGCGCTTGTCGCTGCCCGGGGTGAGCGTCGAGGCCCCACTGCCCGAGGACTTCCAACGGGCCCTGGCGCTGCTGCGCGGAGCGTAGGCCCGGGGCGCTGGTGGACGGTGGAGTGTCACCTACCGGACGAGTGGGACGGTGTGTGCGCCCGCGCGTGGGCGGCGTCGCGCAAGTGCCCGGAATCTGGAGGGAAAGTGGAGGTGTCGGGCGGGGCGACGGGGAGGCTCCGCCGGGGCTGGAGGGACGGGGGATGTCAGACCCCTCGGGTAGTTTCTCTTCTTGCCGCTGAACCGGAACCCCAGCGCCATGTGCGTGAGGGAGGGTCTCGGCGGTGAGGAGGCTGCATGCGAATGAAGCTGTGCTTGCTGGGGGTGCTGTTGGCGACGGCGTCGGCCCTGCCGCTCATGGTTCCGGCGGGTCCCGTGCCCCAGGCGCCGAAACACCCGTGCGAGCTCATCACGGTGATGCGGGTGCCGTGTGATGCCGCGACCGCCACGTGCGAGTACACCTACTGGGAATGCCCGCGGAGCGTGAACCCGCTGCGCTCCTGAGGGCATGCGCGCGGGCTGTCCTTCCAGAGCGGTGAGCCGGGCTGTTCGCGGCCGGGTTCGCCGCTCTGTCGTTGTCGGGGGGGTATAGCCAGACAAGAAAATTGAATCCGTTCAGTGGGACTCCGTGTGGAGTCTTGATTTCTCGGACTGAGCGGTGATTCTCGTTTTGACAGGAATTGCCTCCACCGGCCTGGCTTTGGTCCTGAAAGACGAGGGGGGGGCGTTGCTCAAAGGTGAGCAGAAAGCGTGGGTTTTTGTTGTCGCCCCACGGTTCGAGCCGTTCTTGCTTGGTGGTATCCTCGGAGTCGCGTTCAATCTCGGCGTCAATGATTGTTTCCGACGGGCGGCTGGAGCCAGGGTCCGCGCGGAGGGGGAGGCACAACGTGTCGATGCAGCGAATCACCGAACGACTTGCTCATGCCGCGCGTCAGCTCCAACACGAACTGGCCGGGGTCGCCGAGAGCGCGCGCACGCAAGGTCCGCGCGCCGCGGTGGAGCGCATGACGGAAGCCATGGCCTGGCGTCTGTCTCCGGCGCGGCGTTCCTTCGTACGGCGTCTGCAACATGAGCGCGCCCTGGCCCGGGAGTTCGACGAGCAGTTCGGCGTGGACACCTCGAGCGAGTCCTCGCTCACCGAGGTGGGGGTGCCGGCCGAGAAGGCGCGGGATGGCAATGGCATCTACCGGGGCATCTGGGCGGATATCTTCCACGAGGCGCTGCGCGGCACCGGGCTGCCCGAGGGGGACCTGACGTTCGTCGACTACGGCGCCGGCAAGGGCAAGGCCATGCTGCTCGCCTC
Source organism: Cystobacter fuscus (assembly GCF_002305875.1). NCBI lineage: Bacteria > Pseudomonadati > Myxococcota > Myxococcia > Myxococcales > Archangiaceae > Cystobacter > Cystobacter fuscus. The sequence continues at coordinate 2,552,298 of NZ_CP022098.1, forward strand.
GGCCTATCCCTTCCGCCGCATCGTCGGCGTGGAGTACGCACCGGGCTTGTACGAGGTGGCCCGGCGCAACCTCGCCGTGTTTCGCAGCCCCACCCAGCGCTGCTTCTCCCTGGACGTGGTGGGGGCGGACGCGCTCGAGTGGGAGCCTCCCGCCGAGCCGCTGCTGTGCTTCTTCTTCAACCCCTTCAGCGACGAGGTGATGGAGCGGGTCATCGCCCGGATCGCCGAGTCCTGGCAGCGCAGCCCCCGGGACATCTACCTGCTGTACGTCAACATCCGGAACACCGACGAGCAGGCCCGCGTCTTCGAGCGCCGCTCGGAGCTGACCCTGGTGCGCCGCGACCGGCATGCGCTGCTCGCCAAGGTGACGCCCCACGCTGCCCACGAGGCACGGTCCTGAGCCCGGCGGTGCCTCGCCTCACCCCGGGCCGAGCAGCATCTCGCGGATCTTGTTGGCCAGCACGTCCAGGGCGAAGGGCTTGGTGAGCATGTCCATGCCGGGTGCGAGGAACTCGCCGCGCACCGCCGCCTTCGCGGCATAGCCGGTGATGAACAGCACCTTGAGCTTCGGCCGATGCTGGCGCGCCAGTTCCGCCATCCGTCGGCCGTCCATCCCCGGCAGCCCGATGTCCGACACCAGCAGATCGACGCTCTGGGTGGACTGGAGGAGGGGCAGTGCCTCCTCGGCGCATGTGGCCTCCAGCGCCCGGTAGCCCAGGTCCCCGAGTACCTCGACGACGAGCATCCGCACCGCCGGGTCATCCTCGACGACGAGCACCGTCTCCCCCGCTCCCCGCGCGGCCTCGCCCCGGGTTTCCTCGTCACTCCCGGTGTCCTCCCGGTGGCGCGGCAGATGGATCTTGAAGGTGCTGCCCCGGCCGACTTCGCTCTCCAGGCCCAGGTGCCCCGCGGACTGCTTGACGAAGCCGTAGATCATCGACAGGCCCAGCCCCGTGCCCTGGCCGATGGGCTTGGTGGTGAAGAAGGGCTCGAAGATGCGGGCGCGCAGCTCGGCGGGGATCCCCGTCCCCGTGTCCGTCACCGACAGGACGGCGTAGTCGCCCGGCGCGAGCCCCTCCTCCCGCCGCGCGAAATGCTCGTCCAGGTGCGCGTTGGACGTCGCGATCGTCAGGGTGCCGCCCTCGGGCATGGCGTCGCGCGCGTTGATGCACAGGTTGAGCAGCGCGTTCTCCAATTGGTGGGGGTCGGTGTACACGCGCCACAGCGCGGTGCCGGGGCGCACCTGGAGGGTGATGCGCTCGCCGAGCGTGCGCAGCAGCAGATCCTCCATTCCGCTCACCAGCGCGTTCATGTCCACGGACTTGAGGTCGAGCGACTGGCGGCGCGAGAAGGCCAGCAACCGGTGGGTGAGCGCCGCGGCCCGCTGCGTCGAGGCGATGGCGGTGGAGACGTAGCGGTCCACCCGCTCATGCTCCCCGCGGGACATGCGCAGCTTGAGCAACTCCAGCGCGCCGCTGATGCCGGTGAGCAGGTTGTTGAAGTCGTGCGCGATGCCGCCGGTGAGCTTGCCCACCGCCTCCAGCTTCTGACTCTGGCGCAGCTCCTCCTGGGCCTGCTCGAGCTCCGCCTGACGCGCCTTGTCCTCGGTCACGTCGCGCGCCACGCAGTAGATGCGCCCCTGGTCGGGCACCGCCTTCCACGAGAACCAGTGCCAGGCGCCGTGGACATCCCGGAAGCGGTTCTCGTAGCGAGCGGTGGTCACGCCCGAGGCCAGCCGGGTGAGCTCCTCTCGTGTCCTGGACAGCTCCTCCGGGTGCTCCATCCACTCGGAGGTGCGGCCCACCAGCTCCTCCTCCCGCCAGCCCAGGGTGCGCCGCCACGAGGGATTCACGCTGAGCCAGACGCCCTGGAGGTCGGTGATGAGCAGGTGATCCTGGCTCACGTTCCAGATGCGATCGAGCTCGCGGGTGCGCTGCTCGACCCGGGCCTCGAGGCTCTCGTTGGCGCGGCGCAGGGCCTCGTTCGTCTCGCGGCGCAGGCGCGCCAGGCGCAGCGCGCCCTCCACGCGCGCGAGCAGCTCCCGGGCGCTGAAGGGCTTGACCAGGTAGTCATCCGCCCCGGCCTCGAGGCCCTCCACCGAGGACTCCTCGCCGGCCCGGGCGCTCAGCAGGATGATGGGCAGGTCCGCGGTGGACGGATGTCCGCGCAGCGCCTTGATGAGCCCGAAGCCATCCAGCCGGGGCATCATCACGTCCGACAGGAGGAGCGCCGGGGGCTGGGCGCGCACGGCGGCCAGGGCCTCCACGCCGTCCGCGGTGGCCTGCACCGAGTAGCCCGCGTCGGTGAGCAGGCGCCGCACGTAGGCGCGCATGTCCGCGTTGTCGTCCGCCAGCACCAGCCGCTCCCGGGGCGTGTCCCTTCCCACCGGCGCGGCTCCGTCCAACGCTCCCTCCGGGAGGGAGGGCGCGGGGGCGTCGGGCAACAGGCCGAGCGCCTCCTGGACATAGGCCGCGGCGTGCTTGGACGGAGGCGGGCGGGCCACGGCGGCCGGGTGGGGAGAAGGGGAGGCCTGGGGACTCTCGAAAGGCACCTGGACGGTGAAGGTGGAGCCCCGTCCTTCCTCGCTCTCCACGCGCACCGCGCCGTGATGCAGCCGCACCAGCTCCTGCACCAGCGCCAGACCAATGCCCGTGCCCTCATGGCTGCGCCCCCGCTGCCCTTCGATCCGGTGGAAGCGCTCGAAGACGCGCGGCAGCTCCCGGGCGGGGATGCCCACGCCCGTGTCGCTCACGGACAGCTCGGCCCCCGCGTCCACCGCGCGCAGGCGCACCGCCACCTCTCCCTGGAACGTGTACTTGAAGGCGTTGGAGAGCAGGTTGAGGACAACCTTCTCCCACATGTCCCGGTCCACCCAGACGGGCTCGGGCAGCGGCGGACAGTCCACGACGAGGGTGAGCCCCGCGCGCTCCATGGCCGAGCGGAAGGTGCTCGCCAGCTCGGCGGTGTAGGCCGCCAGGTCCACCGGCTCGAACACCGCGCGCACCCGGCCCGCCTCCAGCCGCGAGAAGTCCAGCAGCGTGTTGACCAGCTTGAGCAGACGCAGGCCATTGCGGTGCACCCGCTCCAGCCCCTCGCGCTCGACCTGGAGGGGGCCGGCCCCGGGAGGCGCCGTGGCGAGCATGTCCTCCAGGGGCCCGAGCATGAGGGTGAGCGGGGTGCGGAACTCGTGGCTGGCGTTGGAGAAGAAGGCCGTCTTGGCGCGATCGATCTCCGCGAGCTGCTCGGCTCGCTGGCGCTCCAGCGCGTAGGCCTGGGCGTTGGCGATGGCCGTGGTGATGTGGCCCGCCACGCGCTCGAACAGCGTCCGGTACGCGGCGTCCAGCCGCCGCCGGGGGCTGATGCCCGTCACGAGGAAGCCATGGGGCACCCCCGGCCGGGCGCTCTGGATGGGGGTGACGAGTACCTCCTCGACGGGCTCGGGCCAGGGCGTGCCCGGCAGCCGCCGGGCGAGGCGCGAGGACAGGTCCCCGACGCTCACCGCCGCGCCACGGGCCAGCACCTCCGCCAGCGGCCAGGGCGTGGTGCCCTCCGGGGGCGCCGAGAGATCGAGCTCGGCCGGGCACAGGTCCGCGTGGGCCTCGAGGTTCGCCTGACCCACCAGACGCGCCCGGCGCGAGCGCTCGTCGTGGAGATAGAGCAGACAGAAGGGCGCCTCGACGGGAGTGCGCGCCAGCGTGTGGATGGCGGACGCGCAGGCCTCCTCCGCCGTGCGGGCCTGGGCCGTGCGCTCGGACACCTCGCGCAGCAGCCGCTCGCGCCGCTCGGCGAGCACGCGGTAGGTGGTCTCGGTGACGGCGGTGAAGATGCCCTCGACCCGGCCGCCCTCGCCGCGCACCGGGCTGTAGGAATAGTAGAAGTAGCACTCCTCCGTGTAGCCGAAGCGGTGCAGCGGCAGGAGCTGGTCATCCGACCACGTCGCCTCGCCGGTGTTCATGACGTGGTCGAACATGGGGCCGATGATGTCCCAGATCTCCGCCCACACTTCCGCGCCCGGACGCCCGAGCGCCCACGGATGCTTCTGGCCGGGCACCGGACTCCAGGCGTCGTTGTAGAGGAGTGCCCGCGTGGGCCCCCAGTACAGGACGATGGGAAAGCGCGACCCCAGGCAGATGCCCACCGCCGAGCGCAGCGCGGGGGACCAGCTCTCGACCGGGCCGAGGGGCGTCTGGGACCAATCCTTGGCGCGCATGAGCGCGCCCATCTCCCCGCCACCTGCCAGGAACTCGAGGCTGTTGGACATGGACCCTTCATGCATCCACTCGCAGCGGGCATACAAGCGCCGTGGCTTCGGCTGGAAGGGGAACCCGTCCGTGGACCGGCCAGGCGGCCGCGAGCGCCTCGCTCACGATGGAGGCGCGCCCATGCGTCCTCAAGCCAGACGCGGGTAGTCCGTGAAGCCCGCGGGGCCGGGGGTGTAGAAGGTGTCGTGATCAGGCACGTTGAGCGACGTGCGCCGGGCGAAGCGCTCGGGCAGATCGGGATTGGCGATGAAGAGCCGCCCATACGCCACGGCATCCACCGTCCCCTCGGCCAGGGCATGCTCGCCGTCCTCGCGCGTGAAGTCACCGGCGCCGATCAGCTTGCCCGGATAGAGGGCGCGGATGCGCTGGAGCGGGATGCCCGGGCCGGAGCCGTGCCGGCGGTCCTGCTCGGTGGTGCGCGTGGCATGCACGTACGCGAGGCCGAGCGGGGCCAGCCGCTCGAGGAGATAGGCGAAGGTCTCCTCGCCGCTCGGGTCCGGCGCGCCGTTCACCGTCGCGCTCGGTGAGAGCCGGATTCCGACGCGATCGGCACCCATGGCCTCACTCACCGCCGTGACGAGCTCCAGGGCCAGCCGGGTCCGGTTCTCGAGCGAGCCTCCGTGGGCATCCGTGCGCTGGTTGGCGCCCGCGCGAAGGAACTGGTCGAGCAGATAGCCATTGCCGTTGTGGATCTCGACGGCGTCGAAGCCCAGGGCCCGCGCCGTGCGAGCCCCACGCCCGAACGCCTCGACCATGGCGGCCAGTTCCGCGGGGGTGAGGTCATGGGGTTTGAGCGGGTTGGCCACCGCCCACCAACCCGCGGCCCGTTGGGCCTCGTCCGTGGCATACCGCGCCTGGCCGAAGTGCCAGAGCTGGGCGGCGATCCGCCCGCCCTCCGCGTGCACCGCTTCCACGACGGAGCGCCAGGCCTCGGCCTGCCGGGCGGTGAAGAGGCCGGGAAGCGCCGGGTAGCCTTCTCCATAGGGCGCGACGGCGATCGACTCCGAGATGATCAGCCCGGCGCTGGCGCGCTGCGCGTAGTACTCGGCGACGAGCTTCGTCGGCGCGAGCTCCGCATCCGCGCGCAGGCGCGTCAGGGGGGACATGATGAGCCGGTTGGGCAGTCGCAACGCGCCGAGCGTGACGGGCGTCTGGAGGAGATCCGAGGCGGGGTGGGGGGACATGCGGGCTCCCGGTGGCTGAAGTGTTCTCGTGAGAGATACAGATGAGCCCATTCAAGTGCAATAGTGACGATTGCACTTTCGAGCCGGGAAGTGTTCTTCTCATTGTTGCAAAAAACGGGCGCGCTATATTCAGGGCATGACGGATCTGCGCTTCCCCACGGCGCTGCAGATGATGCTGGGCCTGGTGCTGGCCGAGCGGGAGGGCATGGCGAAGGTGTCCTCGGCGGAGCTGGCCGAGGGGCTGGGCGCCAACCCGAGCCTCGTGCGCAAGCTGCTCGTGCCGCTGGTGCGCGCGGGGCTCGTGGAATCCTTCATGGGCAAGAGCGGCGGCGTGCGCCTCGGGCGGCCGGCGGGGGAGATCACGCTGCGCGACATCTATTGCTGCGTGACGGAAGGCAAGAAGCTCTGGTCGGCGCGGTCGAACGTGCCGCACCGCTGCCTCGTCAGCTCCAACATCGAACGCTTCTTCGATGGGCTGGCGGACGAGGCGGAGCAGGCGATGCTCGACACGCTGGGCCGCCGCACGCTCGAGCAGAGCTTCGCCGAGCTGCGGGCGATGGACAAAGCGAGGCCGGCGAAGCGGGCTCCGCACGGGTGAGCCTGGCCGCCCCGCGGGCCCAGCGCCCTGGTGGGAGGTGGCTCCTCGGTGCGGTGGAGCCCTTCGGCGTGCGTCAGTAGCAGGACTGCGGAGGGGTCGACGTTCAAATCGCCGACGAGGTGAGGGGTACACATGGACGAGCGGTACTACATGGGCGGGTATTGGGGGCCTCGCAAGGAGACGCCGCTGGAGAGTGCCCGGCGCGCGGAGCTCTTCTTTCACATGCTGGCACGGTGTGATCCGATGTTCACTCAGTGGTACAGGGGGGGACGTGGCGCTCCCCGCACGCTGCCAGGATACCCTGTCCGACCAGATGCAGCGGAGTGGGAGCAATTGTTTCTGCGCGGAAGGCTCCGCACGGACGTCGACAAAGAAGTCATCGAGGAGTTTGGTTTCGGTGCGCACGTCTGGAACGCGAAGGGGAGTCAATGGAGCCGCATTCAATTGCATTGCGGTTCCTACTCCCGTGGGTCGGGGAACGTGTGTTTGTTCTATCCGCCTGAGGAGGGCCCACTGCGGGAGCGGGTATTGAGTGCCCCACTGCTGGCGGAGGTGCTCACCAGCATGGCCACGGCTTGGGACCCCGACTTTGCCATGGTCAGTTCCTCGGAGATGGTGGACCTCGTGGAGAAGCGCAAGAGGGAGGTACGGGTGGGGTGGCTGACGTACCTGTCGCGACGGCTGGGCACGTTGCCTCCGTTGCCCTCTCCAGTGCGCATCGAGCCAGTGGGGACCCTGGGCTGGCTGCTCGTCCTTTCTCCGGAGCGTATGACGGCAAGCAATCCCGAGCACGTGGCGTTCACCGTGCGCGTGCGCGAACTGCTCGATCGGGCTGGTCTCCTCTAACGTCCGGAGCCCGTGACCGGCGAGGAGTGACCAGGGCAAGATCAGAGTGTGGAGAAGGCCGTACCGGCCGACCCTACACGGAGTGACACCCATGCCCCTCCAGTCCCTTCTCGAAGACAGTTCGCGCCCTCGTTTTGAGCTCCCGGGTCGCCAGAGCGGCGTACTCCTGCTGGCCCTGGCCGTGGTCGTGCTCCTCGAGGGGTGTGCCACGGGCCATTCGCGAGGGAGCCTGACCAGTAGTGTTGGCATCCACTCGCGCTCCGCCTCGTTGCATTACGGCGTTGGGCCCAGGACTCCGGTTGCCTCTCCCGTGACCATGGAGGAGACGGGGAGCGCGGGCGGATTTCCCGAGCCGGCAGTGGATGCATTCCAGGTGGTGCAGGAGGCCAGCGGCCTCGGGGAAGAGGTTTGGCACCCGGCGGGTGCGGCGCTCTACGTGGGGCAAGCGCGCCAACTCCTGGGCGCGTTGGCGAAGACGCCCGTCACCCAGCGGAATTTCGCTCCTCGCCGCGTGCTCTCCTGGCTGTTGCGCGAGGTGCTCGAGGGCGGCGAGCGCGTGGAGTACGCGGATTTGAAGTGGCGCGCCGAGCGCTTCTTGTTCCTGGTGCTGGTGCGACCGGATGGCTACCTGGTGGCCGCGCCCACCGGTGCTCCTCTTCAGCGCCTGGGCCCCCTTCGACTCGTGGAAGGAGTGTGGAAGGTGGGCCCCCTCGTGGTGGGCGATTTCTACTTCTCGCGCGGGGGCGTCTTCTACCCGGTGAATGAGGCCCTGCGGCGTGTGGACGTCCCGCCCCTGGCCGAACTGGGCTTGGGGAGAGACCCGCTCAACGCCGCTCTGGACGGAGCGCAGGATGCGGTGGGGGAGATGGGGGTGGCGCTCGCCCAGTCCATCCTTCATCCCCTCCGCACGGTGGAGGATTTGGTGCAGCTACCTGACACGGTGGCGCACCTCATCGCCTCCTCGCCGGAGTACTTCGCGCGCTACGGCGCCATGTCGAGGGAGGACCAGATACGCGAGGCGGCGCGCCTATCCACGCACGTGCTCATGATGTTCGGGGGAGCGGAGGCCACCATGGGGCGCATGGGTGGGTTGGGGGCACAACTGCCGGCGCTGTCGCTCACGGCGAGGGGCGAGCTGGCGCTGGGCGGAACTGTCGTGGCGGGAGCCGCGACGGCCACCACCGTGGGGATGGATCTGGGAGCCCTCTCCATCCTCCACATGGCGAGAGGTCCGGCGAACGTCGGTGGTGCGAGCGGGAAGAAGGGGACGTCCTCCGGGACGACTGCTGGGAAGGGGCCGGGAAAGTGGACGTACAAGAAGCCCACCACCGAGTCCAGACAGGCCTTGGACTACCAGGAGGAGATAACGGGACGGCCCGCCTGGTACGTGTACATGATTGGGAGAGTGGAGTTCGACGGATTCAACGGCAAGGAACTGCTGGAGGCCAAGGGCGCCAGCTACAAGCACTTCCTCAAGAAGGATGGTACAGCCCAACCCTGGTTTCTCGCTGGGGAGGGGTTCACGGGGCTGCTGGATCAGGCCAGGAGTCAGGCGCGGCTTGCCAGTGCGCTGAACCTGCCGCTGGTGTGGTACGTGGCCGAGGCGGAATTCGCGAAGTTCCTCTGTGAGACCTTCAAAGATAACCGGGTGTACGGCATCGACGTCCGTTTCAAACAACCGACGACGCGGTGAGGAGTAGGCATGGACGAGCGGTACTATGTGGGCGGATACTGGGGGCCTCGCGAGGAGACGCCGCTGGAGTGCGCCCGGCGCGCGGAACTCTTCTTTCACATGCTGGCGCGGTGTGACCCGATGTTCACTCAGTGGTACAGGGGAGGACGTGGCGCCCCTCGAAATCAGCCAGGTCATCTTGTTCGCTCCACGGCCGCGGAGTGGGAGCAGTTATTCCTTCGCGGAAGGCTCCGCACTGACGTTGACAAGGAAGTCATCGAGGATGCTGGTTTCGGCGCGCATGTCTGGAACGCGAAGGGAAGTCAATGGACCCGCATTCAAGTGCATTGCGGTGCTTATTATCCGGGAGTGGTGAACGTGTGCCTGTTCTATCCGCCCGAGGAGGGCCCGCTGCGGGAGCGGGTATTAAGTGCCCCACTGCTGGCGGAGGTGCTCACCAGTATGGCCACGGCTTGGGACCCCGACTTTGCCATGGTCAGTTCCTCGGAGATGGTGGACCTCGTGGAGAAGCGCAAGAGGGAGGTTCGGGTGGGGTGGCTGACGTACCTGTCGCGACGGCTGGGCACGTTGCCTCCGTTGCCCGCTCCAGTGCGCATCGAGCCCGTGGGGACCTTGGGCTGGTTGCTCGTTCTCTCGCCCGAGCGCATGACGGCGAGCAATCCCGAGCACGTGGCGTTCACCGTGCGCGTGCGCGAGTTGCTCGACCGGGCTGGCCTCATCAATCGTCCGGAGCCCGTGACCAGCGAGGAGTGACCAGGGCAGGAACTGCGTGGCGCGCGGTGTCAGGTGTTCTGCTGGCTCGGCTTGTTCTTGAAGGCGAGAAGGATGTCCTCGAGAGTTGTTTTCTCCCCAAGCTCGATACTGTGATTGTAGCCCTCGTCGAACAGCATCAAGGGCTTGGCTTCGGGGGAAATCATCGAGCCATACCAGAGCGCGAACTCCGCGCAGTCTCGCATTGCGCCGTTGTAGGTGATGGTCGAGCCCTCGCCGCCGAGGGAGCCATCAATCGTTGAGTTTGACATCTCGAGTTGGAAGTCGATGGACCGGAACCCCTCTGAGCTGAACGCGGATTTGAATTTAACCAATGGCCATCGCGAATTGAGTAGTTCGATGAACTGATGAACTGAAATGCTCCACCCATCACGGGTCATCAGGTACCAGTCCATGTGCAATTTCCTTCAGTGCTTGACCACGAGCCTACCCGAAGTGTTCGTCTCTTTCAGCAATGTCTCGAGGAACGCAAGGGCATGATTATAGGACCTGTGCTTCGTGTTGACGTGACAGGTCGAATCCGCTCCGCTGGGCGCCGAACTGATCGGGAGTGCACGTGGCGGACGACAAGAGCGGGAAGGGGAGTGGGTGGGGGCCGTTCGAACGGGGCAGTGCCTACGACGAGGTGGGGCCCGATTTGGGCAGTCTCCACGATGCGTGGGATGTGAAGACCGGAATGCCGGTCCTGCAACTGCTGCCCACGGACCGCGTGGAATGGCAGCCCGAGGGGCCCTGGCGGGTCTCCCTCTTGTGCGAGCCGCAACCTAACTCGGTGACCGTGAGGGTGGAGGAGGCTCCCGCGTCCATGCCTGTGTCGGAACTGGCGGACATCCTCGTGCTCACCTCCGCCGCCGTCTCGCGCGTGGAACACAGTCCTCGGCTCCAGGCACACCTCGCCTCGGGCCTGTCTCCGACTCCTCCCACTTCGCGCCAGCGCACGGGTTGCACGGCCGCGAACTGGACCGGGCTCTCGCTCGCTCTGGGCGTCTGGCTGCTGGTGAGTCTCTCCGCGCCTCCGTCTCCCCTCCCTCGGGATGCGGCCTCGGATTCCTTCTCCCAGGAGGACGACTCGTCCTTCGTCGATCTGGCGGAGTCGGACCCGGCGGCCCTCGCCTATCCCATGCCCGACAAGCCCCTCCGCGATCAGGCGGTTCCTCCCTGCAAGCGCAATCGGAGCGTCGTGGAGATCAACGGCGGGTGTTGGGTGCGGCTGGACCAGGAGCCTCCCTGCGATCCGGATACGGCCGAGTACCAGGGCAAGTGCTACATGCCCGGCGCCAAACCCAAGAGAGCGCCCCAGTCCGTCGCTCCCTGATGTCAACATTTCCGACCGAGGGGGGGGAGGGGCTCCCCTGGCCGGAAACTACCCGTGTCAGGAGCGGCCGCTACAGTGGCCCTTGAGTCACCGTGCCTGCCCCCTCCCTCGCCTCCGTCGCCGTCGGCCGCCCCGTCCGCGGCGAGTACACCTACTCCGTCCCCGAGTCCCTGTCCGGCAGGCTCTCGCCGGGTCAGCGCATCCTCGTCCCCTTCGGCCGCAGCATGACGCTCGGCTTCTTCCTCGGCCCCGCCGCTCCCCCCGCCGAGGGCGCCAACGTCAAGCTCAAGCCCATCCTCAAGGTGCTCGAGGACTCGCCCTCCCTCCCGCCCGATCTCATCGCGCTCCTGCGCTTCGCCGCCGAGCACTACCGCTACCCGCTCGGCGAGGTCATCCGGGGCGCGCTCCCCCCCGGGCTCACCAAGGCCGAGGAGGAGAAGGAGGCCAAGCCCGACGTGCAGGAGTTCGCCGAGGCGCTCGTCACCGAGGCCCCCGCCGCCCTGCGCCGTGCCCCCGCCCAGTCCGCCGCCCTGGCCTACCTGCTCACCGTGGGTGGCCGCGTCCCCGTGGAGGAGGTGGCCCACGCCATCCCCGGCGCCCGCGAGACGCTGCGCAAGCTGGCCTCCCGCGGCCTCGTGCGGCTGGAGCAGGTGGTGCTCGCCCCCGGTGTGCGCGAGGGGCTCGGACAGAATCGCCCCGAGCACCTCACCCCCGAGCAGGACGCCGCGGTGAAGGAGCTGCACGCCGCCGTGGACACGGGTGGCTTCCAGCCCTTCCTCCTCCACGGCGTCACCGGCAGCGGCAAGACCGAGGTCTACCTGCGCGCCGTGGAGCGCGCGCTCGAGCAGGGCAAGGGCAGCCTCGTGCTGGTGCCGGAGATCGCCCTCACGCCGCAGCTCGTGGGGCGCTTTCGCAGCCGCTTCGGCGCGGACGTGGCCGTGCTGCACTCGGCCCTCAAGGACCGCGAGCGGCTCTTCCACTGGCAGGCCCTGCGCAAGGGCACGGTGCGCATCGCCGTGGGCGTGCGCTCGGCGGTGTTCGCCCCCGTGGAGAACCTCGGCCTCATCGTCGTGGACGAGGAGCACGATCCCTCCTTCAAGCAGGAGGACAAGCTGCGCTACCAGGCGCGCGACCTCGCCGTGGTGCGCGGCAAGCAGGCCGGTGCCGTGGTGGTGCTTGGCTCGGCCACCCCGTCCCTGGAGACGCTGGAGAACACCCGCCGCGGGCGCTACCGCAAGCTGGAACTGAAACACCGCGTGGATGACCGGCCCATGCCCACGCTCCAGTGCGTGGACCTGCGCCAGGAGCGCCCGAAGGATCCGCTCCAGACGCAGGAGGCCCCCATCCTCTCCCAGCCCCTGCTCGACGCCATGGCGGAGACCATCGGGCGCGGCCAGCAGGTCATCCTCTTCCTCAATCGCCGCGGCCACAGCACCTTCCTCCTGTGCGAGGTGTGCGGCGTCTCGGTGAAGTGTGGCGACTGCGACGTGTGCCTCACCTACCACCGCTCACAGAACCGGCTGGTGTGCCACTACTGCGGCGAGGCCCACGGCGTGCCCGAGCACTGCCGCGAGTGCACCGGGCCCCTGCTCAAGCTGGGCATCGGCACCGAGCGCGTGGAGGCCGAGGTCGCCGAGCGCATCCCCCAGGCCCGCGTGGCGCGGTTGGACAGGGACTCGGCCACGAGCGCCGAGCGCCTCACCGAGCTGCTCGCCTCCTTCGCCCGCCGGGAGATCGACGTGCTGGTGGGCACGCAGATGGTGGCCAAGGGGCATGACTTCCCCGGGGTGACGCTCGTGTGCGTGGTGATGGCGGACACGTCGCTGGCCATCCCCGACTTCCGTGCCTCCGAGCGCACCTTCCACCTGCTCACCCAGGTGGCTGGCCGGGCCGGACGCGGCAAGGATCCGGGGCGGGTGCTCGTGCAGACGTACAACCCGGACGCCGAGCCCGTGCGGCGCATGCTCGCCCATGACTTCGAGGGCTTCTCCGAGGGCGAGCTGGAGCGGCGCCGCGCGCTGTCCTGGCCCCCCTACACGCGCATGGCGGCGGTGCGGCTGGAGGGGGAGAGCGCGGAGCAGACCGCCAGCGTCGCCCGCTTCCTCGGCGACTTCATCGGCCGGCACATGCCTCCGGCCTCCTGGGGGGTGCGCCTGCTCGGGCCCGCCGTGGCGCCCATCTCCCGCATCCGCGGCAAGACGCGCTGGCAACTGCTGCTCAAGGCGCCCACCCACGCGGCGCTCGCGCCCCTGCTGGCCAGGCTGGAGGCGAAACTGGTCGATATTCCCTCCGCGGTGCGCGTGACGATCGACGTGGATCCCGCGGCCATGTTGTAGACTCCTGCCCCCTGCCAATGGCTGAATCGGTTCTCCTCGTCCACGACGACATCGCCATCATCGCCACCGTGCGGCGGTTGCTCACGCGCGAGGGCCATGAGGTCATCCTCGCCACCTCCGTGGCGGATGCGCTCATCGCCTTTGGCCACCACCTGCCCGCGCTCATCATCCTCGCCCCCGGGGTGGAGGGAGGACGCGGTCCGCTGGTGCTCGAGGAGCTGGGGCTGCACCCGGACATGCGGCTGGCGCGCGTGCTGTTGCTCGGCGAGCCCATCGCCGGCAGCGCCGCCCCGGTGGCGCCGCTGCCCCTGGACGGGGCCAACTTCGTGGTGCAGGTGTCCACCCTCATCCACTCGCCCTCCGGGCCCGAGGGTTGGTACGTGGTGAAGGACGAGGAGCCGGAGCCGCCGCTCGAGCCACTCGAGCCGCTCCCGCCGCGCTCGGGTCCTCCGGGGCTCGTTCCCCGGCAGGCCGGGCCGGGCCGCGCCTCCGGGAGCGAGCCCGTGGCGCCCGCGCTCCCCGCGTCCCCGTTCGCGCTCGACGCGGATGAGCTGTTCTCCCACGTGGGGTTGACGGGGGAAGTGCCCCTGCCGCTGCTTCCGCCCGAGGTCTTCGCCCCGGCCCCCGCCCAGCCCGCGCCGGTGCCGGCCGAGCTGGAGCCGGAGGGTGAGGCGGAGTCCCTCTTCGGGCAGACGGAGCAGGCCGTCTCCTCGGGGCGCGGCATTCCCACCATCACCGCGGTGAGCCCGGTGGAGATGGGGCCGGTGTCGACCCCCGTGCTGGCTCCGGAGCCGGTCAAGCCCCTGCCGTCGCTGCCTCCGGTGAAGGCCATCAGCCCGGAGACGGTGGACCTCGACGCGGAGGCCCGCGCGGAGGCCGAGCGCCTCGCGCAACTGGAGATCGAATCGGCGCAGGCGCGTGCGCGCGATGGGCTGGAAGCCTCCGATGACTTCTCGCCGGGCGAGCTCGCCGCCCGGGTCGGGCCCCAACTCGGGGACGAGGGGTTCTTCGACGTGGAGCCCACGCCCGTGGCGCCCACGGCGGCCCTGCGTGAGGCGGAGGCGCGGGCCCTGGCGCCCGAGTCCACCCGGCTGCTGGAGGGCTCGGACCTGGAGCCCGTCCCGGCGGACGCGCCGCTGCCGACGGAAGGTGATGCGCCCGAGTCCTGGGAGGAGCCGCACCAGGAGAGCGCGGCGGACTGGTTCGACTCCGGGCCGGAGAAGGCCGCGTCCGGGCCCGCTCGCGAGGGCGCGCCGGCCGTGGCGGAGCCCGCGCCTGTGTCGGAGGTGGGCGCGCCCGCGAAGGTGGAAGCGCTCCCGGCGGAGGAGGCCCTCGCCGTCCTGGAAGTGCGCCTGATGCGGACGGAGCGGCGGCTCGCGCAGCTCCAGGCCGAGCGGGATGCCGCCCAGAAGGCGCTGCGGGAAGCGGAGCGCGACCGCACGGAGGCCGATGCGTTCGCGGAGGAGCTCCACTTCTCGCTGCAGCAGCACTCGGATGCGCTGGCGGACCGGGAGGCCGCGTTCAAGTCGGAGCGGGAGCGCCTGACGCGGGAGTCGGTGGGTCGGGAGGAGGCGCTGCGGCGGGAGGTCGAGGCGCAGCGCACGCGGCTCGCGGAGTTGTCCGGGGAGAGGGAGCGCGAGGCCACGCGGCGGCGCGAGCTGGAGCGGCGGTTGGAGGAGGCGCGCACGGGGCAGGAGGATGCCGCCGGACTCCAGCAGCGGCTCGAGGAGCTGCGAGGCCAGCTCGAGGAGGAGCGGCGACAGCGCCTCGAGGCGGAACGGCGCGTGGCGTCCGAGGCGGAGGCGCGCGTCCAGGCGGAGGCGCGAGCCGAGCAGGAACGGGCGGCACTGAGGGACGCGGAGGCCCGGGCGGAGGCGGAGCGGGCCGCGCGAACGCGGGCGGAGGCACGGGCGCGGGAGGAGCAGTCGGCGCGAGTGGACGCGCGGGCCCGGGCCGAGGAGGAGCAGGTCGCGCTGCGGGAGGCGGAAGAGCGGGTCGAGACGGAGCGGGCCGCCCGGGCAGAGGCGGAGGCGCGAGCCGAGCAGGAGCGGGCGGCGCGGGTGGACGCGGAGGCCCAGGCCGAAGCGGCGCGGGAGGAGGCGGAAGAGCGGGCCGGGCAGGAGCGGGCGGCGCGGGTGAGAGCGGAGGCGCGAGTCGAGCAGGAGCGCACGGCTCGGGTGAAAGCGGAGGAGCGGGCCGGGCAGGAGCGGGCGGCGCGGGAGGAGGCGGAGGCTCGCGCCGAGGCGGAGACGAAGTCCCGCGGGGAGTGGGAGGCGCGAGCCCACGCGGAGGCGAAGGCGCGCAAGGACTTGTCGGCGCGCGTGGAGAAGGAAGCCAGGGCCCGGGCGGAGGTGGAGGCACGCGTCGCGGCGGAGGCCCAGGCGCGCGCCCAGGCGGAGAGCCGGGCGGAGGCCGAGGCTCGGGCCCGGACGGAGGCCGAGGCGCGCGTCCACGCCGAGAAGAAGGCGCGGATGGACGTGGAGGCGCGGGCCCGCACCACCGCGGAGGCGCGCGTGCAGTCGGAGATGCAGGCCCGGGCGGAGGCGGAGGCACGGGCCGAGGCGGCGGACGCGGCGCGGGCGGAGGCGGAGGCCCAGGCGGAGCGGGAGGTCCGGGAGCGGGCCCGGGCGCAGCAGGGCGCCGAGGCGGCCGACAAGGCCCGGCTGCGCGCGGAGGCGCGTGCCAGCAAGGCGGAGCAGGAGCGCGACGAGGCGCTCGCCCAGGCCGAGTCCCAACTGCGCGCCCGCGAGGAAGCGGAGATGCGCGGGGTGGCCCTGTCCCGGCGGCATCAGGAATGGGAGGCCCGGCTGGAGGGCGCGACGCAGGCGCGCGCCGAGGCCGAGTCCCAGGCCGAGGAGCTGGAGCGGGCGCGCGTGGACGCGGAGACGCGCGCGGTGACGGCGGAGCGGTTGCGGGTCGAGATGGAGCTCCGGGTGGAGCGCGCGGAGAAGGCGCGTGCCGCGTCGCAGGCCCGCGCCGTCGAGGAGAAGCAGGCCCGGGGTGAAGCGGAGGCCCGGGTCGAGGCCGCCGAGCACGCCCGGGACGAGGCCCTGGCCCGGGTGGAGGCGGGACTCCACGCGCGCGAGGCCTGGTCGCGCGAGTCCGCCGAGCTGTCCGAGCGGCTCTCCCGGCTGGAGGAGTCCCTGGCCGAGCGCGCCACCCAGCTCGACGAGTCCCGGGCGGAGGCGGAGCGGCTGGGGCGCGCGTTGACGGAAGCGCGCCGGGAGGTGGAGCGGCTGGAGCAGGCGCGGGTCCAATCCGGGGAGCAACTCGTCCGCCTCCGGGCGGAGGCCGAGGCCGCCGAGGCCCGGAGCCGCGCGGCACTCATCACCTTCGAGGAGCCCGGGGGCTCCCTGGTGGACATTCCCCGGGCGGGCAGCGTCAACCGGGAGGGCCTCGCCTCGCTCCTCTCGCGGCTCCAGTCGGCGCGGCTCCAGGCCCGCTTCGAGCTCAAGGGGACCGGGGCCCTGCGCGTGTTGTGGTTGAAGGACGGGCGGATCGTGGGCGCCCTGTCCTCCGCGCCCGACGAGTCGCTCATCGATCGGGCCCGCGCCGACGCGCTCATCGACGCGCGCCAGGAGAACGAGCTGCGGCTGGTGCGCGGCTCCTCCACCGGCGCGCTCATCGACACCATGCGCGCGCGCGGCCACCTGCTGGAGAACGAGGTCGTCCCGCTCGTGCAGCGCTACACCGAGCAGGTGGCCCTGGATGCGTTCGGCGAGGCCTCCTCGCTCTACCGGCTCGTCGAGGAGCCACCGCCCCACGAGGTGGCGCTCGCCGCCTCCACCCGGCCCCTGCTCCATCTGCTGGCCGAGGCGCTGCGCGACCATGTCACCGCCGAGTCCTTCCTGTCGGCCGCCGGAGGGCTGCGCGCCGGGGTCTTCCGCGGCGAGTCCGCGCCGGAGTCCTTCGGTCTGTCCGCGCGCGAGCTGCGGTTGCTCTCGGAGGTGGACGGGGAGCAGACGCTCGAGCAGCTCCTCCTGGGCGCGGGCCTGCCACAGGACACCGCGTTCAAGCTGCTCGCGCTCTTGCACACGCTGGGGCTCGTCGTCTTGAAGCCCGCCATCCCGGTGTCCGGCCAGGAGACTCCGGGTGAGCTGGAGGTGCGCCGGTTGGAGTCCAAGTTCGAGGAGATCCAGGACGCGGACTACTTCTCGGTGTTGGGGCTGGCGCGCACCGCGGGGAGCGAGGACGTCAAGCGCGCCCACGCGCTGCTGTCCGCCGAGTTCCACCCGCTGCGCTTCGCGGGGCATCCGGATCCGGTGCTCCAGCACCGGGCGCAGCAGATCTCCAACACCCTGAGCGAGGCGGCGCGGGCGCTCGCGGATGATCGGCTGCGCGAGGAGTACGCCCGGAGCCTGCTGGATTGAAGCCCGGCCGGGGGGAGGGGAGGCATCCGTCCAGGGCCAACGGCCCGGCGGTGGGAGCCTCCAGCGTGGGTTGCCCGCCCGCCCGGGTTGGGATTATGAAAAGTGGATGGTCCGAGAAATCCTCATCTGGCCCGATCCCGTCCTGAAGCAGAAGGCCCGGCCAGTGGCCCGCGTGGACGACACCGTGCGCACGCTGATCCGGGACATGTTCGAGACGATGTACGCCGCCCAGGGCGTGGGGCTCGCCGCGCCGCAGGTGGGCGTGTTGCAGCGGGTCATCGTCCTGGACACGCGTCCGAGCCAGCCCGAGTCCCAGCCGCTGGCGATGATCAACCCGGAGCTCATCGCGCTGGAGGGCAAGGCCACCTACCACGAGAGCTGCCTGTCCATCCCCGGCGAGTCCGAGGACGTGGAGCGCGCGGCGGTGGTGACGGTGCGCTACCTCGACGAGGAGGGCCGCGAGCAGACGCGCGTGTGTGACGGGCTGCTGGCGATCGCCGTGCAGCACGAGACGGACCACCTCGATGGCACCGTCTACGTGGACCACGTCTCCTCGCTCAAGCGCGAGTTCATCCGCAAGCGGATGAAGCGCGCGAAGGCGTCGCGCGAGACCCGGCCGTCGGCCTAGAGGGCCACGCCCTTCACGCCCTTTTTCGGGCAGAGCGGCGCCACGGGACAGCGCTCGCATGCGGGCGAGCGCGCGAAGCACGTCCTGCGCCCATGCCACACGAGGAGCTGGTGGCCCTTCATCCACCGCTCCGAGGGCAGCAGTGCCTGCATGTCCATCTCCACCTTGTCGGGATCCACGTGACGGGTGAACCCGAGCCGGAACGCCAGCCGCTTCACGTGGGTGTCCACGGGAAAGGCGTCATCGCCGCCCAGGTGGATGCACACCACGCCAGCCGTCTTGCGGCCCACGCCGGGCAGCGTCTCCAGGACGGCGCGCGAGCGCGGCACCTCGCCGCCATGTTCCGCCACCAGCGCCCGGGCCGCCGCGACGAGGTTCTTCGCCTTGGCGCGGTACAGGCCGCACGACTGGATGAAGGGCTCCACCTCTTCCACGCTCGCGCTCGCGTAGGCGGCCGCGTCCGGGAAGCGCTGGAAGAGGGCCGGGGTGACGAGGTTCACCCGCTTGTCCGTGCACTGGGCGGACAGGATGACGGCCACCAACAACTCCAACGGAGTGCGATAGTCCAGCTCGATGCGCACGTCCGGCATGGCGTGCTCCAGCCGCTCCAACACCTCGATCGCCCGCATGCGCTTGGACTGCGATGATTCACGTGCCACGTGCACGGCTGTACGCCAGAGCGACCTGTGCCGTAAAGAAGTTTCCACTACCTTTCAGGACACCCTCCCAGGACATCCATGAAGCCCATCGACTTGCGCTCCGATACCGTGACGAAGCCCACCGCCGCCATGCGCCGTGCCATGGCCGAGGCCGACGTCGGGGACGACATCTACGGCGAGGACCCCACGGTGCGCCGGCTGGAGGAGCGCATCGCCGAGGTGCTGGGGCTGCCCGCCGCGCTCTACGTGCCCTCGGGCACCCAGGCCAATCAGATCGCCATGGGGCTGCACTGCCGCCAGGGCGACGAGGTGCTCGCCGAGGCCAACAGCCACATCTTCCACTACGAGAGCGGGGCGCTGTCGGGGCTGTGGGGCGTCCAGCCGGCGCCGCTGGCCGGGGCCCATGGGCTCGTGTCCGCCGAGCAGGTGACGGCGGCGGTGCGCACGGACTTCGTCGGTCCGCGCTCGCGGCTGTTGTCGCTGGAGAACACGCACAACCGCAGTGGGGGCCGGGTGTGGCCGCTCGCGCTCTTCCGGAGCGTGGTGGAGGCGGGGCGCAAGGCGGGGCTGGCGGTGCACCTGGATGGCGCGCGCCTCTTCAACGCCGCGGTGGCCACGGGCATGCCGGCCTCCGCCTGGGCCTCGCTCACCGACAGCACGGCGGTGTGCTTCTCCAAGGGCCTGGGCGCCCCGGTGGGCTCGGCCATCCTGGGCTCGCGTGAGTTCATCGAGGAGGCGCGGCGGCTGCGCAAACGGCTGGGCGGGGCCATGCGCCAGGTGGGCATCCTCGCCGCCGGGGCGCTGTACGCGCTGGAGCACCACGTGGAGCGGCTCGCCGAGGACCATGTCCACGCGCGCCGGCTCGCGGCGGGGCTGGCGGAGTTGCCCGGAGTGAAGGTGACGCCGAGCCAGGTGGAGACGAACATGGTGGTCGCCGAGTTCCCCCTCCCCGTGCGCGAGATGCTCGGCAAGCTGGCGGCCCATGGCGTGCTCGCTGGCTCCACGGGCACGGGGCCCCACGCGGTGCGACTGGTGACCCACCTGGATGTGTCGTCCACGGACATCGACGAGGCGCTCGTGCGCATCCGCCGGGCGCTGGCTGGCTGATTTCCACGGCGTTGGTAGACTGGGGTCCCTTGCGTCGTCTGGCCCCTTTCCTGCTGCTCGTCGCATCGGCGTGCGCCCATCCGGGCGCGCGCGAGAAGATGAGCTTCGATGAGCTGTACTCGGATCCCGCGCCCTATCCCTCGGGCCCGGACCCGGGGGACGCGTCCGTGCGCCGGGACACGGGCGCCCGTGCTGGGGCCACCGCCTCGAGGCAGGCGCCCGAGTCCCCGGAGCTGCGGGCCGCCCTGGCCTCCTTCGTCAATCAGGCGCGCGCCTCGCGCACCCAGGTGTCCCAGGGCAGCTCCATGCCGGACGCCCAGGTCATCAACTGGCGGCGGATGAACGGCTTTCTGGACGAGTTCCTGCGCCGCCCCGCGCGCAAGACGTCCTCGTTGGACGTGGTGCGCACCCGCACGACGTTGGAGGCCGAGCTGGAATTGGACGCGCGCGCCTACGGGGACATCCCCGCGGAGCTGGCCGACGCGGTGCTCTCCCGGATGGACGCGCTCGCGATGCGCATGGCCGAGCTGCGCCGCCCGTCCACCCGCGCCGCGCCGAAGCGGCTCTCGCTGAGCTGGCCGGTGGAGCCCGTCATCGTCACCAGTGTCTTCGGCAGCCGGCTGCACCCCATTCTCGGCACGGAGCGCGACCACCAGGGGGTGGATCTCGCGGCCAAGGCGGGCCAGCTCGTGACCGCCGCGGCCCAGGGCGTGGTGCTGCGCGCCGGGTGGAATGGCGGGCACGGCAACCAGGTCATCGTCCAGCACGACGGCAACGTCACCACCCGCTACAGCCACCTGTCGCGGCTGCTGGTGGTGCCCGGAGACGTGGTGGAGGAGGGCGACGTGCTGGGCACGGCCGGCAGGACGGGCATGGCCACCGGGGTGCACGTGCACTTCGAGCTGTGGCGTGACGGCGAGCCGAGCGATCCGCTCGACGTCATGGGCCCCACCGAGTCGGGAGAACTGCCGTCCTTCGTCCAGCACGAGTCGCTTCCGGACTCCCGGAAACGACAAGGGCGCCGTCCTCTCGGACGACGCCCTCTCTGAGGCCGGAGCGCGCTCGCGGGCCCCTCGGACGACAACGAGGCTACAACGAGTTCTTCAGTTCCTTGGCGGGCCGGAAGCCCACCGTCTTCGATGCCTTGAGCTTCATCATCTCGTTGGTCTGCGGGTTGCGGATCTTCCGCGCCTTGCGAGAGCGAACCGACCACGTGCCGAAGCCCGGGTAGCTGAAGCGCTGGTCCTTCTTCACCGCCTTGCCGATGTTGGCGAAGACGATGTCGAGAATCTCCGCCGCCGACTTCTTCGTCAGCCGCGACTGCGCCGCCACCACCTCCACGAGCTCTGCCTTGGTCATCCGCTCCTCCACCCACGTTGTTCTGCGAAAGCCCGAGGTTGGTAACAAATCGCTCTTTTGTCTGTCAACGCTGACAGGCGTTGCGCGCCGGAAGATCGGCCCCACACCAACGATGTGAGGAGGATGTGAGGAATTTGACGGACCGTGCTCCTCCTCTAGAAGAGCGAGGGGTTCACGCGGTGGGTGTGGCCTCCCGGCGTGGGAATTCCAGGCGGAGTCAGGTGGGTGTGATCGATTGAGAGGGTTTTCCTTTGTCATTTCGATCACTTGCGCGGTTTGTCTGATCCAACGGGCGTCGAAGGCTGGCAGGCCATAGTCTGGGCAACCCATGCCCCGCCTTCCCTGGATGATCGCCTGCCTGGTGTTCTCGGCCTGTCACTCCCACGCCGACCGGAGTCCCTCGGCCCTCCGGACTGCCCTGGAAGAGGTGTGGGTGGACGGCGCCCAGGGGCTGGGACGGGTGCTCGCCAGGGAGGTGGGTGCTCCACTCCGCGTGCACCTGGCACCGGGACGCTATCCGGGCCCCCTCGTGCTGCCGGCCGGGTGGGAGCTGGTGGGCGATGGGGAAGGAGTCGTGGTGTACGGGGAGGGGGCGGAAACGACGGTGGTGCGGGCTCCCGGCGGGGCGCGGCTGCGCGGGGTGGTGATCGAGGGGGGCGGGTGGGGCGTGGTGGCGGGGGGCGCGGTGCGGATGGACGCCGTGCGCTTCACGGGTCAGGGGCTGGGAGCCCTGTGGATGGGGGCGGGCGAGCTGACGGTGGCAGGGGGGCGGTTCGAGGCGGGGGCCCGGAGGCGGTGGGCCTGCGGGTGGAGGGTGCGGGCGCGCGGATCCACGAGGCCTCGTTCAGCGGCGGCTTCCGCCGGGCGGTGGAGACCCGGGACGCGCGGGTGGTGTTGGAGTCGGTGCGCGTGGGCGCGGCGCGCACGGCGCTGCACCAGGCGCGGGGCGAGGCGCGGCTCGCGCGCGTGACGGTGGAGCACGGCCCCGACGTGGGGCTCTTCGTCCAGCACGGCACGCTGCGGCTCGAGGACGTCACCGTCACCGGACATGAGTACGGCCTGCAGACCCGGGAGGCCAGGCTGGAGGCGCGCGGCTTCACCTCGGTGCGCGCGGTGCGCGCGGGCGTGGCGTTGCTCGGCACCCAGGGGGTGATGGAGGACACGCGGGTGGTGGGCAGTGGCGACTTCGGGGCGGTGTCGTTGCTGGGCTCGGACATGCTGCTGCGCGGTCTCCACGTGGAGGGCGCGGAGGCCTACGGCGTCTCGGCCACGCGCGGGCGGCTGCGGCTGGAGCGGGCCCTGCTCACCGGGCTGACGTCGCGCGAGGGGGACGCCGGTGATGGGCTGCACCTGCGTGACGTGGAGGTGGAGGCGCGCGGGCTCGTCGTGCGCGACGTGGCGGGCGCGGGGGTGCTGGCGGCCCAGGGGGCCCGGGTGGTGTTGCGCGAGACCGTGTTGACGTCGTGCCGGACCGCGGGGGTGTGGGGCGAGACCCTGGCCCGGGTGACGGCCGAGGGCCTCGAGGTGCGGGGCTCCGGTGGACCCGCGCTCGTGGCCCTGGAGAACGGGGTGCTGCGCGTGGAGGACCTCTCGGCCGGGGACAATGCCGGGGGACTCGTGGCGGCCGACTGCGCGGGCGACACCCGGGTCACCCTGGGCCGCGTCGAGGGCCAGGCCTCCGTGGGGCCGGGGGCGCCGTGCGTGACGGGACCCTCACGCTGAGCGGGCGGAGCTGTCCGGGGTCTCCTCCGGCACGCTCAGGTGCGTGGCGTGGGAGATGAGCCAGGCGCGCGTCTCGTAGTGGACCTCGTGGGCCACGCCCGTGCCGAAGAGCAGGTCACCGTGCCCGTAGTCCATCTTGTCGCCGCGCTCGGCGCCGAAGATGTAGAGCTGCTTGTCGGAGCAGCCGAGCAGCTCGTACTGGGCACGCAGGTTCTTCGGGGGGGCCAGTCGATCCTGGCTCCCCCCCATCACCAGCACCGGCAGCGTCAGCTTCGCCAGCCCCGCGCGCCAGTCCACGCTCCCGTCGAACGAGCGGAACGCGTCATGGTCGATCCAATCCTGGAACTGACGCAGCACGTTGCGGCTCATCGACGCCATCATGTTGGCGTACACCTTGCGCTGGATGGCCGGGGGGATGTGCTTGGGGTTGATGATGAGGTCGGACAGGGGGAGGGTGACGTAGCCGAGGAAGGGCGCCAGGGTCTGGCTGAACCACTCGTTGCGCAGGCCCCGCGGCCACGCGGCCCGGTTGCCCAGGCGGATGAGCCGGCGGATGAGCTTGTCGGGGGGGAAGAACACCGAGGAGCCGAGCGCGAGCAGGCCCGCGAGCTTGTGGGCGTGGGGGCCCTGCGCCACCGCGTAGCCCACCAGTCCCCCCAGCGAGTGGCCGACCCAGAAGGCCCGCCGGGCGCCCGTGCGGGCGAGCGCCAGGTCGATGAGCGCCGGTCCATCCTGGGCGACGAGGTCATCCACGGTGGCGTCCGGCCAGCGCTTTCCCGGGGGCGGGCGCCGCGAACCCCCGATGCCCCGCCACTCCACGATGAAGCAGTCGAAGCCCTCCTCCGCGAGGACGTGGGAGAGGGAGTAGGGGGGCTCGAAGTCGAAGGTGTAGCGGTTGGCGGCCAGCCCATGGCACAGCAGGACGGGCTCCTCGAAGCGCCGGGTGGGGGCCCGGCGCAGGTACACGCTCAGCTCCCAGCCGTCCTGGCACCGGGTCTTGAGCAGCTCGGGTGGGGGGACACGCGGGCGGTACCACCAGCGCACGAGCAGTATCCAGAGGACGTTGAGCGCCCCCAGGACGAGTACGGCCGCCACCACCCATGGGACCCACCGCGCCATGTCCATTGTTCCTCCATTCGAGTCCGGGCAAATAAAACCTTGCTATGGTCCGTTCTCGCTCGGCTTTCACCACAACGGCCAGTGGCCGACACCGCGGAGGCGGGAAAGAACAGATGAGTCCTCGCAAGTTGATGTTCGTCCTGCCGAATCTGTTCACGGTCACCTCCATCCTCTGTGGCTTCTACGCCCTGACCCTGTGCGCGGGCGAGGCGGCTCCGGCGCAGCTGAACCAGGCGGCCCTGGCCATCCTCTTCGCCATGTTCTTCGATGGGTGCGATGGCCGGGTGGCCCGCCTCACGCGGACCCAGAGCGACTTCGGCATGCAGCTCGACAGCCTCGCGGATGTCGTCTC
Source organism: Cystobacter fuscus (assembly GCF_002305875.1). Lineage (NCBI taxonomy): Bacteria > Pseudomonadati > Myxococcota > Myxococcia > Myxococcales > Archangiaceae > Cystobacter > Cystobacter fuscus. The sequence goes on from NZ_CP022098.1 coordinate 2,576,619, forward strand.
CTTCGGCGCCGCTCCGGGTCTGCTCGTCTACAAGTGGGCCCTGGAGCCCCTGGGCTTCGTGGGCCTGCTGATCGCCTTCAGCTTCACCGCCTGCGGCGCCCTGCGGCTCGCGCGCTTCAACGTCCTCGCCATGCGCAGCCCCCAGGGCGGCGGCGGCAACTTCTTCGTCGGCCTGCCCATCCCCCTGGCCGCCAGCGTGCTCGTCTCGATGATCATCGCCCACTACGCCGCCACGGGCGGCGAGCCCCTCGATGGCTCGGCCCGGGGGCCGGTGGTGGTGGCCACGCTCGCGCTGTCGCTGCTGATGGTGTCCACTGTCCGCTACCGGACCTTCAAGGACCTGCGCCTGTCGCCCCGCTCCGCCCTGGTGCTCGCCCTGGTGCTCGCCAGCGGCGTCGTCATCGGCACGCGCTTCCACCCGGCCTATGTGCTGGTGGCCTACTCCTTCGCCTACCTCGGCTTTGGCCTGCTCGAGTCGGCCTTCCTCGTGCGCCACCGGCTCGTCGCCCGCAAGGCGGGGCGCGGCGCGGCCCCGGCCATGGTGCTGATGGACGAGGCGGAGGAAGACGAGGACGACGAGGACGACGGGCAGCGGATGGCGTAGTCGCCCCGTGCGACGCGAGGTGTTGCGTGCTGGAGACGCGGGGGGCGGCTAGGATGCCCGGCCCATGCGCGTCGAGCTGCTGTGCACCGGGGACGAGCTCGTCACCGGATTGACGACCGACACCAACAGTCCCTACCTGGAGGCGCGGCTGTTCGAGCTGGGCGTCAAGGTGGGTCGGGTGGTGCTGGTGGGCGATGTTCGCGAGGACATCACCCGGGGACTCCAGGAGGCCGCGTCCCGGGCGGACGTGGTCATCGTCTCCGGGGGGCTGGGACCCACGGCGGATGACTTCACCGCCGAGTGCGCCGCGACGGCCGCGGGCGTGCCCCTCGTCGAGGACGCGGGCACCCTGCGCTTCCTGCGCGAGCGCGCCGAGAAGCGGGGCCGGGAGCTGACCCCCAACGTGGCGCGCATGGCGCTCGTGCCCCGGGGCGCCGAGGTGGTGCCCAACCCCGTGGGCGCCGCGCCCCTGTTCATCGTCCGGCTGGGTGGCTGCCGCCTCTTCTTCCTTCCCGGGGTGCCGCGCGAGTACCGGGCCCTGGTGGACGGCGTGGTGGTGCCGCGTGTGCGCGAGGAACTGGAGCGGCGGCCCGGGCGTACCTGGCGTGCCTTCCGCCTGTTGCGCACGGTGGGCCTGCCCGAGTCGGTGCTCGACGCGCGCGTGGCGCCGCTGGCCCGGGCACACCCGCGCGTGGTGTTCGGCTTTCGCACCCATGCGCCGGAGAACCAGCTCAAGCTGATGGCCGAAGCGCCCTCCCAGGCCGAGGCGGACGCCGCCCTGGCCGCGGCCGAGGCGGCGGCGCGCGCGGAGCTGGGCCGCTCGGTGTACGGGGCGGACGCGGACACCTACCATGGCGTGGTGGCGAGGCTCCTGACGGAGGCGCGCGCCACGCTGGCGATCGCGGAGAGCTGTACCGGGGGCCTCATCGCCTCGCAGCTCACCGCGGTGCCCGGCGCGAGCGGCTTCCTCATGGGCAGCGCGGTCGTCTACACCGAGCGGATGAAGACGGCCTGGGCGGGAGTGCCCCCCGACATGCTGGAGCGCCACGGGGCCGTGTCGCGTCCGGTGGCGGTGGCCCTGGCCGAGGGCATTCGCGCCTCGTGCCAGACGACCTATGGCCTGTCGGTGACGGGGGTGGCGGGGCCCACGGGGGGCACGCCCGAGGATCCGGTGGGTACCGTCTACTGCGCGCTCGCGGTGGACGGCGGGCCCACGCGCTGCGAGCGCTTCTCGCTCTCCGGGGATCGTGAACTCATCCGCCTCTTCGCCGCCTCCCACGCGCTCGAGCTGCTGCGCGAGCACCTGCTGACCTCGCCCTCCTCGCCATGAGCCGCTCCAAATCCAAACGCGCCAGGTCTTCCGCCACGCCTCCCAAGGGCCCATCCCGCGCGCCGGCTCCCCCCGCGCCGCCTCCCGCCGAGCCTCCCGCGCGCGGTGCCTCTCCGAGCGAGGCTCCCACCCGGGGTTCCTCCTCGCCCGAGCCTTCGCTCCGGAGTGGGTCTCCGCCGGAGCGGCCTTCCCGGCCCGTGGTGCCGGTGTCCGTGGGGGAGCAGGGCAGCGGGGTGGTGGGGGCGGCGGTGCGCACGTGGCTCGCGGCGTACCGGGTGGAGGTGGTGCTCTTCCTGGTGAGCTTCGCGGTGCTGGCCAGCTTCAGCTCGCAGCGCTTCCTGCGCCAGAGCGAGGCGCCCCACTTCGTGTACCAGGCGAAGGCGTGGCTGGAGGGCCGGTTGGATCTGGATCCCGAGGTCCTGCCCAACCTGGAGGACTGGGCGTGTGTGCGCGAGGTGGCGGGCGCGAAGGTGCGGTGCGAGGGCCCGCCGCGGCCGGGGGATCGCTGGTACGTGAGCTTCCCGTCGTTTCCCGCGGTGGTGATGCTGCCCTTCGTGGCGATCAACGGCTACCAGTTCAACGACACCTCGTTCGGCGTCTTCACGGGGGCGTTGGCGGTGGCGCTCTTCTACGCGCTCTTGCGCTTCCTCACGAAGGAGGGGGAGACGCCGCGCACGTGGGCGCCCAACGCGGCGCTGGCGCTGACGCTGGGCTTCGGCACGCTCTTCTTCTACGCGGCCATTCGCGGCGAGGTGTGGTTCAGCGCGGAGGTGATGGGCGTGGCCTTCACGTGCCTCTACGCGCGCAACGCCGTCCGGGCGCACCGGCCGGTGCTCGCCGGGCTCTTCTTCTCCATGGCGACGCTCACGCGCACGCCGCTGCTCTTCACCGGGCTGTTCTTCGTGCTGGAGGCGGTGTGTCCGGGCCCGGACCGGCTCTCCCAGCTCAAGGACTTGGGGACGAGGTGGAAGCCCGTGGCGGACAAGCTGGGCCGCTTCGTGCTGGGGGCCGCGCCGCTCGGACTGCTGGCGGCGGCCTACAACTTCTACCGCTTCGGCAGCCTGACCGAGTTCGGCCACCGCTTCCTCTACAACAACCGGGTGAACGTGGACATCGATCGCCTGGGCCTGTTCAACCCGGCCTACCTGCCACGCAACCTGGAGGCGGCCTTCCTCAAGCTGCCGGGCTTCTCGGGCTCCCCGCCGCGTCTCACGTATGACCCTCACGGGCTGACGCTGCTGCTCACGCTGCCGCTGCTCGTCTTCCTGCTGATTCCCAAGAAGAAGCCGCGCCTGCACTGGCCGGTGTGGCTCACCGTGGCCGTCACCGCGCTGCCCGGCCTGTTCTACCAGAACACCGGCTACATGCAGTTCGGCTTCCGCTTCAGCATCGACTACACGCCCTACCTGTTGCTGCTCTTCGCGCTGGGCGGCTGGTCCTTGCGCCATCGGGCCGTGGTGGCCGCGCTGGTGCTCGGAGGACTGGTGAACTTCTGGGGCGCGGTGGCCTTCCGGGGCTACACCGAGCTTGTCCGGAACTGGTAGGGCCGGCCCGCCTCCGGGCTTGACCGGCCGCCACCGGGCGAGCACATCTCAGGGCGTGAGCGACACTCCTCCGACCCCACCTCCCGCCGCCGGGCCCCCCTCGGGCAAGCGCTGGCACACCCGCGAGGACAGTGGCATCCGCCTGGATGCCCGGCTGCGCTGGTGGCACGACGACGAGCCCATCGAGCACCCGCGCATCATCGAACTCTTCAACAGCTCCCTGCACCTGGACGACACGGGCCGCTACCAGCTCCGGATTGGCAACGACTGGTGCTACGTCCAGGTGGAGGACGCGGCCTATGAGGTGCGCACCGTGGACGTCACCCCGGACGAGCGCGTCTCCGTGCGCCTGAGCGACCGCACCGCCGAGGCCCTGGAGCCCTCGGGCCTCGGGGTGGGCGCCGAGGGCGTGTTGGAGTGCCAGGTGAAGGGCGGCCGGGCCCGGGCGCGCTTCTCCCGGGATGCCCAGTACCAGTTGGGCGAGCTGATGGAGCAGGACGCCCAGGGCCGGCTCTTCCTGCGCGCGGGCCAGCGTCTGCTCGCGCTGCCCGCGTCGCTCGTGTTGCCCGACGCCTAGGCCTGCGCCGTGGGCACCTCCGCCTCGGCGCTCGGGGTGGAGGGGGCCGCGGCGGGGAGCATGCCCGCCAGCTCCCGGGCGAGAGACTCCAGCGCGTCCGGGTGCTCGCGCAGCCACTCGGTGGCCCGGTCCCGGCCCTGGCCGATGCGCTCGCCGCGCAGGCTGAAGTGGCTGCCCGCCTTGTCCACCAGCCCCGTCTGCACCCCCAGGTCCAGCACCTCGCCCGCGCGGTGGATGCCCAGGCCGTAGAGCACGTCGAACTCCGCTTCCTGGAAGGGCGGGGCGACCTTGTTCTTCACCACCTTCACCTTCGCCCTCGTCCCCACCACGCTCTCGCCGTCCTTGAGGTTGCTCGTGCGGCGGATCTCCAGGCGCACCGACGAGTAGAACTTCAGCGCGTTGCCTCCCGTGGTCGTCTCCGGGTTGCCGAACACCACGCCGATCTTCATGCGGATCTGATTGATGAAGATGATGCAGCAGCCCGAGCGGCTCACCGCCCCCGTGAGCTTGCGCAGCGCCTGGCTCATCAGCCGCGCCTGCACGCCCATGTGCGCATCCCCCATCTCCCCCTCGATCTCCGCGCGCGGCACCAGCGCCGCCACCGAGTCCACCACGATGAGATCCACCGCGCCCGAGCGCACGAGCTGCTCGGTGATCTCCAGCGCCTGCTCACCGGTGTCCGGCTGGGAGATGAGCAGCTCCTCCACGCGCACGCCCAGCTTGCGCGCGTAGTTGACGTCCAGCGCGTGCTCCGCGTCGATGAAGGCCGCCACGCCGCCCTGGGCCTGCACCTGGGCGATGGCATGCAGCGTGAGCGTCGTCTTGCCCGAGGACTCGTTGCCGAACAGCTCCACCACGCGGCCGCGCGGGTAGCCCCCCACCCCGAGCGCCCGATCCAGCCCCACCGAGCCCGAGGGAATCACCGCCACCTTCTGCTCGCGCGCCTCGCCCCCCAACGGCATCACCGCCCCCTTGCCGAACTGCTTCTCGATCGCCGCCACCGCCGCCGCCACCGCCTTCAACTTCTCCGTCAGCTTGTTCATCCGTCGCTCCTCGCCGCCCGTCACCGGGGGCCCCGCCGCGCTCCGGAAGGGAGCCCGTGGGACGAGAGGCTCTCGAGCAAGCGGTGTGCCGTGCGCGGTCACCCGGGAGCACCTGACCTCGGGCGTCTCGTTCCGCCCGAGCCGTCCCGCGCGGCGGAGGGGAGGGTCAGGAGTCCTCGGGCTGGGGCCAGGGGCCGGGGAGTTCCTGGCGGGGAGGGGGACCGCCCTGGAGGTTGGCGTGCAACCAGCCGCGGCGATCCATCTGCCGGCAGTCGATGGCCAGGTGCATGTCCATGTCCTCGATGCGCTCGTGTCCCTCGAGGTCCGCCCGGGAGCGCGCCAGCTTGAGGATGCGATCATGGGCGCGCGCGGACAGGCCGAACTGGCGCACGGCCCGCTCGAGCATCCGCTCGGCCCGGGGCGCGGGTTTGCAGTAGCGGTGCAGCAGCCGCGCCGGCATCTGGGCGTTGCAGTGCACGCCGGGCTCCTCGCGGAAGCGGGCCCGCTGGCGCTCGCGCGCGGCCTCCACGCGCTCGCGGTAGTACGTGCTCGGCGGCTCCTCGTCGCCGGGGCGGGCGATGTGGCGGTACTCCACGGGGCGCGTCTGCAGGGTGATGTCGATCCGGTCGAGCAGCGGCCCGCTCACCCGCGAGTGGTAGTCATGCACCCGGTACTCCGGGCACGTGCAGGTGCGGCCGGGGACGTTGAAGTAGCCGCACGGACAGGGGTTCATCGCCGCCACCAGCATCACCCGGCAGGGATAGGTGACATGCTGGATGGCGCGCGCCAGGTGGATGGAGCCTTCCTCCAGGGGCTGGCGCAGCACCTCCAGCACGTTCTTGCGGAACTCGGGCAGCTCGTCGAGGAAGAGCACGCCGTGGTGCGCGAGGGAGAGTTCGCCGGGCCGGGTGGCGGGGCCGCCGCCCACGAGGCCTGCGTCGGAGATGGTGTGGTGGGGGGCGCGAAAGGGCCGCTCGTGCATCAGCGCGGGGGTGTCCCCCAGCAGCCCGAGCACGGAGTAGATCTTCGTCACCTCCAGCGCCTCGTCGAACCCCATGGTGGGGAGGATGCCGGGCAGCCGCCGCGCGAGCATCGTCTTGCCCGAGCCAGGTGGCCCGCAGAACAGGACGTTGTGTCCTCCGGCGGCGGCGAGCTCCAGCGCCGTCTTCAGGTCGGCCTGCCCGCGCACCTCGGACATGTCCAGGGGCGCCGCGCGCGGGCGTCCGCGTGGGGGAGGGAGGTGCTCGCGGGTGAAGGGCGCGAGGGGCTTGTCGCCGATCAGGTGGTCCACGGCCTCGCGCAGGTGGCGGATGGCCACCACGCGCAGCCCCTGCACGAGCGAGGCCTCGGCCGCGTTCGCCTCGGGCACCATCACCCCCTGGTAGCCCCCATCCCGGGCCGCCACCGCCAGCGGCAACACCCCCTTGATGGGCTTCACCCCACCATCCAGCGACAGCTCTCCGCCGAAGAGGTAGTGCGACAGGGGCTCCTCGGGCATGAGCTTCGCCGCCGCGAGCACCCCCAGCGCGATGGGCAGCTCGAACGCGGCGCCTTCCTTGCGGATGTCCGCGGGCGCCAGGTTCACCGTGATGCGCTTGGAGGGCAGCTCGAAGCCGCAGTTCTTCAGCGCGGAGACGACCCGCACCTTGGACTCGCGCACCGCGCCCTCCGGCAGCCCCACGACGGAGAAGTACGGCAGCCCCAGGGCCATATCGACCTCACACTCCACCACCACCGCGTCGATTCCCATCAACGCGCCCGACCGCACCCGCGCCAGCATGTCCCGTCCTCGTCAAGAGTCCCGCGGGGAAGGGAGCAAGGTGCGTACCGGCGCGGACCCCCGGGGAGGCCCGTCCCCACGTGTCCTGTCGATGGGACGGCGTGTCCATGCAGGGAGGGCCGCGGAAGTCCAGGAGTTTCGCTCCTGGGGAATCTTACGAACGGACGGGAGTTCAGCTAACCTCGGGCCGCATGGAACACACCACACCGGCCCCACACTCGGACTCCACGTCTCACTCCTTTCACATCCGCCGCGCCAATCTCAAGCGCAACGCGCGGCTGAAGTTCACGTTCGGCCTCTTCCGTTTCTGTCTCTATGGAATGGTGGGCCTGTCCTCGGAGATCTTCTTCTACAACCTGGTGCGCGTCGCGCAGCACATCCCGGTGCTGGAGATGCTCTTCCGCTTCCAGTGGCGAGTGGATGATCGGCTGGGGCTCAACACCATCTGGCAGACGCCCGTCTCGACGGCCTACGGCCAGTGCTCGCTGTGGATGTTCCTCATCTACGGGGTGGCCTGCTTCTTCTTCATCGAGGCCATCTACCGGCGCACCTTCCGCCACCCCACGCTCCTGCGCGCGGTGCTCTACGGCTTCGCCATCCTCTTCTTCGAGGGCTTCAGTGGCGTGGTCCTGGAGAAGCTGACGGGCTACCGCATCTGGTACTACGCGGACCCGGGGGCCATCATGTGGGAGATGACGTCGCTCTACATCCTGCCCATCTGGATGGTGACGGGGCTCATCGCCGAGTGGATCTACAGGGAGTTGATGGATCCGGACCTGGTGGCGGCCTTGGAGTCCCCGTTGCCGGCCACGCCCGAGGAGACCGAGGCGTCGCTCCAGTTGATGCAGTAGGTGCAGGCGTGGCCGTCGTAGCCGGTCAGCTCGATGCGCAGGTTCTCCACGCCGGCGGTGCGCAGGCCCGCGTGGATGATGCCCGCGGTGAACGAGGGCAGGGAGCCGACCTCGTTCATCCACAGCTCGAACTTGCGCGGCCCCAGCTCCTTGAGACGTGACTCGGTGTAGTTGTTGCCCGAGCGGAAGTGCTGGGTGGCGCGCATGAGGGCGCGCCGTGGCCCCAGCACGCGCAAGAGCGACAGCACCGCGCGGCCGAGCATCGTCTCGCGATAGCCATCCATATAGGCCTCGCCGAGCTTGAAGGCGCTCTCCTCCAGGGGAAGCTGGGGATAGAGCTCCTCCGCCACGATGCGCAGGAACGTCATCCAGGAGGCGAAGGCGTACGCCGGGCGGAGCTTCTGCTCGAGGTCGAGCCCCGCCTGACGCAAGCGCTCCCGGCAGGCGGGGGACAGGCGCCCGTGGAGGGCGCGCACGAAAACCGCCTCGATGGTCTGCTCGAAAACCAGGAGCTCGTCGGCCATGAGAATCTCAGACTCTAGCCGACGAGCCCGGGCGTGGGAACCGCGTCAAGGTGACTCAGGGAGTAGGGGGCGCGGGAGGGGCCGGGGGCGCGGGGGCACCTCGCCGGGGGCGCCAGCCGGAGCGGCGGCGGGGATGTCCTCGGTGGCCATGCCGAGCACGAAGGCGCCGGCCTGCTTGGCGCCGTCGAAGGCGGCCACGAGCTTGCCGTAGTTGGCCTTGTCATCCGCCACGAAGAAGACGATGCGGTCCTCCTTCTTCTTGGCGCTCAGCATGCGCTTGAGCTTGCCGACGTAGTCGGCCTCGGACACGGGCTCGGTGTTGATGGAGAAGGCGCCCGAGGGGTCCAGCTTGACGATGAGCTGGGTGTCGGGCGTGTCGTCCGGAGGCGGGGGGACTTCCTCGGTCTCCGGGATGCGCACCTCGATGTCCTTCTCGAGCAGCGGCGTGAGCACCATGAAGATGATGAGCAGCACCAGCACCACGTCCACCAGGGGCGTGACGTTGATTTCCGAGTTGGGGGGGGTGCTGGGCTTGACGAACTGGCGGCGGGCGGACATGGCTAGTTCTTCTGCTCCTCGACGCCGAGAAAGATCTTCTTGGCCTTGGCCTTGCGAGTGATCTCCATCACCTGGCGGATGTCACCCACGGTGAGGGTGTTGTCACCCTTGAGGAGGATCTTCTTGTTGGGCAGGTAGGCGAGGGTGTCCTTGAGCTTGGACTCCAGCGCCGCCGCGTCGTACTCGTCCTGTTCCACGAACGTCTTCTTGTCCGCGGTGACGGAGAGGATGATGGGATCGGGATCCTCGCCACTCTTCTTCTCCTCCTCGACCTTGGCGGCCTTGGGGAGGGTGACGGACTTGCCACGCTGGAGCATGGGCGTGACGACCATGAAGATGATGAGCAGCACCAGCACCACGTCCACCAGGGGCGTGACGTTGATCTCGCTCTTGGGCCCCCCTTGAGGGCCTCCTGCTGACATACCCATGCGTGCACCTGCTGCTTGGAAGAGGGAAAGCCCCGGCCCGGGGGAGCTCTGGACTCAAGGAGAGCCCCGCCGAGGAGGCGGGCCGGAGGCTTTCGTGGGGGGTCTTAGCCCTGCGAAGCGGTGTGCGAGCCACCGAAGTGCCGCGCCACCACGTCCAGGAACTCGTTGGAGGACTCGGAGATGTCCACCGAGCGCGAGTCCACCCAACCGGACAGGAAGTTGTAGGCGATCACGGCGGGGATGGCCACGAGCAGACCGAAGGCCGTGGTGATGAGCGCCTCGGAGATACCGGCGGAGATGGTGCCCAGACCGCCCGCGCCCGCGGTGGCCATCTGCTGGAAGGCGTTCACGATACCCATCGTGGTGCCGAGCAGACCGACGAACGGGGCCGTGGAACCCACGGTGGCCAGCACGCCCAGGCCGCGCTTGAGGCTCTGCACCTCACGCTGCGCCTGGCGCTCGAGCGCGCGCGCCACCGACTCCACCGCCACGTCCTTGTTGGAGGGGCTGATGCGGTAGGCGGTCAGGCCCGAGTTGATCACGCGGCCCAGGTGACCCACGTCCTTGCCGAGGTTGGCGCCCGCGGCCTGGGCCAGATCGCCCTTGGCGAGGATGGCTCCCATCTTCGCGGCGAAATCGCGCGAGTCCTTGCGCGTCTTGCGGAAGACGATGATGCGCTCGGCCATCACGACCAGGGACGACACGGACATGAAGGCGAGGGTGAAGATGATGAAACGGGCGAAGAGGCCCGTGGACTGCCAGATGTGGGTAAGGGAGAAATCCATGGTGGGGGGAAGCGCTCCTCCTCGAGCGCAGTTGGATACGGCGTGATGACTGGGGAGTGGCGGCGCTGGCTCAGCGCGGCATGCTCAGGCGGATGTTGAAGGTGTAGTCGACCTGGACGGGCCGACCCTGGAACGTCACCGGCTTGTAGCGCTGGGCATACAGCGAGTCCAACACGGCCTGTTCCATGTGCGGCAGCGGCTTGATGATGCGGCAGCGCTCGACCTTGCCTTCGGTGGTGATGACGCACTTGACGATCATGAGACCCTGGACATGGGCCTCGAGGGCCTCGCGGGTGTACTGCGGCTGAGGACCCGACAGCTTCTCGGGGCGGGTCATTCCCGCGCCGAAGGGCAACACGTCCGTGCCGGTGCCACCCACCTGGCCACCGAGCACGCCACCGACCACACCGCCAATCACTCCGCCGACGACGCCTCCCGCCACACCGCCTTCAACTCCGCCTTCGACCTCTTCCTCGGTCGCCTCTTCTTCCTCGGCGGCCGGCTCCGGCTCCACCTCGGGCGGCTTCTCCTGGGGGATTTCCTTGGGCTGGACGATGGTGTCCGGCTTCTTCACCGTGGGCTTCTTGGTGGGAGTCTTCTTCGAGGCCGGAGGAGGGGGAGGGGGCGGCGGCGGCGGCGCGGCCACCGGAGGCGCCATGGCCTGCTTGAACGTCACCTCGACTTCCTTCTCTTCCTCTTTCGGAGGCCGCATCGACAACCACGCGATGCCACCCACCAGCGCGACGTGCAGCACCACCGAGACGACGGCACCCACTCCGAATCGGGACTTGGGCCCTTGCCCTCGGTCAAGGACAGAGTCGAACATGCGGTAACGCTCCTGAACTCGGGTGGACACCCACCACATCCCGCCCGGATCGCAAAAGGCGCGCTACCATACAAAAACCGCGGACGGGTGCAAGTGACCCCACCTGGGGAAAGACCACCTGTGTGATCGGGCAATGCCCCAGGCATCAGCAAAAATCAACGTCGTGTTGACAACAAGGTCACCTCAGATATTTTGCCCGACGCTTTTTGCTGCACCGTAGCCCACCTTGGAGGGGTTCCCAGCATGCAAGTCAGACGGATGCTCCGGGCGACTGGAGCGGTCGTAATTGCGGGCTTGACGTACAGCACCGCGGCCTACGCCGACAGCGTCATCATCGGAAGTGTTGTCAACGCTGACAACAAGAAGCCCGTAGCGGACGTCGTGGTCACGGCCACTTCTCCCAATCTGCAAGGTGAGCAGACTGTCATAACGGACGCTCAGGGGCAGTACCGTATTCCCCAGCTTCCGCCTGGCGTCTACACCCTGCGCTTCGACAAGGAGTCGTTCCGGCCCTTCTCGCGCTCGGAAGTGCAGCTGCGACTGGATCGCACCATCCGGGTGAACGTGGAGCTGCTGCCCGAGGGCTTCACCGAGGAGATCGTCCTGACGGGCACGCCGCCCACCATCGACGTCGGCTCGACGAGCACGGGCGTCAACGTGGACCAGGACTTCATCAAGCGCATCGCGGTGAACCGTCCGGGCGGCAAGGGCGGCGGCGCGCGCTCCTTCGAGAGCCTGGCCGAGCTGGCTCCGGGCGCGCAGAGCGACTCGTACGGCGTGTCCATCAACGGCACCACCTCGCCCGAGAACGGCTACGTGGTGGATGGCCTGTCGACGAACGATCCCGCCTTCGGCGTCAACGCGAGCCCCCTGAGCGTGGAGTTCGTGCAGGACGTGAACATCATCACCGGCGGTTACATGCCGGAGTACGGCCGCTCCACGGGCGGTGTGATCAACGCGGTGACGAAGTCGGGCTCCAACGAGTTCCACGGCTCCATCTACGGCACCGTCACCCCGGGCTTCGCCGAGGGTCCGCGCGCCACGGTGCGTCAGGCCGCCTCGGTCGTCGCCGGTCAGAACGCGCTGAACTTCCTGGGCGACGTGGGCGCCACCCTGGGCGGTCCCATCCTCAAGGACAGGCTCTGGTTCTTCGCCGGCGTGGCTCCGTCCTACACCAGCTACACCCACACGCGCACCCTCAACCGCCTCCTGATCGAGCGGGACGCGAGCGGCGCTCCGGTGCTGGACGCGAAGGGCAATCCGACCGTTCTGACGGATGAGCGTGGCTTCGAGCGGACCGAGCTCATCCCGAACTCGTCGAGCCAGTACGGTGTCCAGGCCCAGTCGGTGCAGTACCTCGGCAAGCTGACCTACCTGCTCAACCAGGACCACAACGTCTCCGTGTCGATCGCCGGCACGCCGAGCTCGTCCGGTGGCCGCGGCGTGTTCGCGATCGATCCGCAGTCGGGCCTGCTGCCGGAGCGCTTCAACGGGAAGCCGGGCAGTGCGGCGTTCGCCAACATCCAGGAGCTGACGAGCACCACCTCGGCGGCCCTCAAGTACGCCGGTGCCTTCAACGACAAGAACGTCCTGGTGGACGCCAACCTCGGTTGGTTCCACCAGACGTCCGCCTCCCTGCCCGCGGATGGCTCGCGGCCGGGTGACACGACGGGGGCCGCGGGCCTCGCGCTGGTGTGGTACCGCCAGCCCCGCCCCATCGCCTTCTACGAGCCGGAGATCCCGAACATCGGGGCGCTGTGCGAGGACGGCAAGGGTGGAACGGTGGCCTGCCCGGCCAGCAACTCGTCCAGCAACTACTACTCGGGCGGTCCCGGCCTCATCAAGGACGCCCTGCTGGACCGCGTGCAGGGTAACGCCAAGGTCACCTACCTGCTCAAGGCCCTGGGCAGCCACGTGTTCAAGGCGGGCATCGACATCGAGCGGCTCAACTACAACAACGTCCGTGCCTACACGGGCGGCGTGTACCTGCGCGAGGGAACGAGCAGCACCCTGTGGCAGGACTACCGCCGCTACGGCTTCCTGTCGGGTCCGGATGCCTCGACGAACCAGCTCACCCAGACGGCCAACTCCGCCAGCACCACCGCGGGTGGTTTCATCCAGGACAGCTGGACGATCGCCAACCGCGTGACGTTCAACGTGGGTGTGCGCTACGACTCCCAGTGGCTGTACGGCAACGGCGGCCAGGAGCTGGCCTTCGTGCTCGGCAATCAGATCTCCCCGCGCCTGGGTGTGATCGTCGACCCGATGGCCAACGGCCGCATGAAGGTGTACGCCAACTTCGCGCGCTACTACGAGCAGGTGCCCATCAACCTGCTCGACCGTGGCTTCCCCACCGAGCAGCGCTACGTCGCCTACCGCAACCCGGGTGCGGGCAAGTGCGATGCGACCAACATCGACACGCCCGAGGGTCAGCGCGCGTGCCTGTCCGGTGGCAACCTGGCGCAGATCAACTCGTACAGCGACCTGAACCCCAGCTTCAGCTTCCTGGGCGGCAAGGCCGACGCGACGCCGGTGGACCCCAACATCCAGCCCCAGTCCTCGGACGAGCTGCTCTTCGGCGCCGAGTACGAAGTGCTGGCCAACACCCGCCTGGGCGCCACCTATACCCACCGCAGCATGAACTCGGTCATCGAGGACATGAGCCGCGATGGTGGCAACACGTACTTCCTCGGCAACCCGGGCTCCGGCTTCACCAAGGGGGAGTTCCCGAAGGCCACGCGTGACTACGACGCGGTGTCGGTGTTCCTCACCCGCAACTTCACGGATGGCTGGCTGGCGCAGGCGAGCTACACGTGGTCGCGTCTGTACGGCAACTACGCCGGTCTGTTCCGTCCGGAGAACGATCAGCTCGATCCGAACACCAACTCGGACTTCGACCTGGTCGAGCTGCTGGAGAACCGCACGGGCCTGCTGCCCTACGACCGCACCCACTCCGTCAAGCTCTTCGGTGCCAAGGAGTTCAACTTCACCAACAACCTGACGGGCAGCCTCGGTCTGTCGTACCGCGGCAACTCGGGCACGCCCATCAGCTACCTCGGCGGTCACCCCACCTACGGCACGAGCGAGGCGTTCATCCTCCCCCGTGGCACCGCGGGCCGCACGCCCTGGGTTCACAACATCGATGGCAACATCGGCGTGAACTACCGCGTGACCCGGAGCAACGTGCTGTCGCTCAGCCTGGACGTGTTCAACATCTTCAACTTCCAGCAGTACACGCAGGTGGATCAGATCTACGCCAACGAGGACGTGCTGCCCATCACGGGCGGGATCGAGGGTGAGCTGACCCCGGACAAGGTGACGACGGTCGCGGGCACCCCGCTGCCGGCGGACAAGGTGAACAAGAACTTCAAGCAGGCGACCATCTACCAGGCTCCGCGGCAGATCCGCCTGGGTCTCAAGTACACCTTCTGAGAACGCTACCGATGGGATCACGAGACATGAGCAAGCGTATTACGACCGCGGTAGCCATCCTGGGTCTGGCCGGTGCCTTCTCCGGATGCGACTTCAAGCAGCCGTCCGCCGGCTGCCAGGTGCAGGACGCCACGGATGCTTACTGGCAGGCGGGGTACTTCCTGAACCCCGCGGATGCCGGCAAGTCGTGCAGCAACCTCAAGGGTGAGGCGATCGGCGTCTTCAAGTACATCGATCCCTGCCCGGACAAGAGCGCCGCGTGCCCGACGCAGGGCCAGGCGGTTCAGCCCACGCGCCTGGCGATCCGCCCGGCGGGTGCGGCGTCCCTCGTGTCCTTCGTGGACAAGGACGAGAACGAGCAGCTCCGGGTCGCGGACCCCAAGGTGGCCACCAGCCTGTCGGCCACCCTGGATGACGAGCCGAACGAGCAGGGCCTGTGTGACGCGGGGGGCTTCGCTCCGGCCAAGGTCGATGCGCGGGCGGTCACCGTCGCCGCGGACAACGTGGAGGAAGACATCCCCGCGGAGTCGGTGTCCTACGCGTATGAGGACGTGAAGGTCTACTCGGCGCCCTCGGCTCCGGGCACCCAGTTGAGCGCGAAGGTCCGGTACTCGACGGGCACCAGCGGCGAGTCGTGCGAGTACACGATGCTCGCCCTGTGGCCCCAGGTGCCGTGCAGCGTGGATGCATTCAAGAACCAGACGCCCGAGAACGCGGCTTCTCGTTGCGCCGAGGGCTCGGGCCTCAACCCGGACTTCGACGCGGTGTGCATCGCGGACATCGGCCCGCCGCTCGTGAAGCGGGACGACGACGGCAACGTCATCTCCGTCACGCCCCGTGGCGGATGCGTGCCCAACCCGGACAAGGGCGTTCCGGCCTTCAAGGTGGTCCAGTAACCGGCTCCTCGCTGGTGCCTGGCCCGTTGCTCGCCGGGTGGAAGTGAATCGCGGCCCTGGTCGTCCCTCCCCATGGGAGTGGCGTGCCAGGGCCGCGGTGTTATGGAGGTCCGTGGTCTCACGGTTGCCCAGGAAGGTGCATGGAGCGTCGGTACTCACTCGTTGAACGCGCCCAGGCCCTGCTCGCCGACGAGCAGGGGACGCTCTACAAGGACGCCCCCTACCGGGTCGCGCTCTGCTACCCCAGCCCCTACCACGTGGGCATGAGCTCGCTCGGCTACCAGGCCATCTACGGCGAGGTGCATGCCCATGCCGGGGTGACGGCCGAGCGGGCCTTCCTGCCCGACGACGTGGAGGAATACCGGCGCACGCGCACGCCGCTCTTCACGCTGGAGACCCAGTCCCCCGTCTCCGAGTTCCCCCTGCTGGCCTTCTCGGTGGCGTACGAGCTGGAGCTCACGGGGCTCTTCTCCATGCTGGAGCTGGCCCGCATCCCCCTGCTCAAGGAGGAGCGCTCCGAGCGCCATCCCCTCATCGTCGCGGGCGGCCCGCTCACCTTCTCCAATCCGGATCCGCTCGAGCCCTTCGTGGACGTGCTCGTGCAGGGCGAGGCGGAGGATCTCATCCACGTGCTCCTGGACGCGGCGCCGTCCATGGACAAGGACGCGCTGCTCACCCACCTGGCCGGCATCCCCGGCTTCCGGGTGCCGGGACGTGGCGGGGCGCGCTACCACGTCGCCAAGAGCACCGACGCGCGGCTGCCCGCGCGCTCGGCCATCATCACGCCCCACACGGAGCTGCGCTCGATGTTCCTCATCGAGCCGGAGCGTGGCTGCTCGCGCGGGTGCCACTACTGCGTCATGCGGCGCACCACCAACGGCGGCATGCGCACCGTGCCGCCCGAGCGCGTGCTCTCGCTCATTCCCGAGCACGCCCGGCGCGTGGGCCTGGTGGGCGCGGCGGTGACGGATCATCCCCGCATCGTCGAGCTGCTGCGCACCCTGGTGGACGCCGGACGCGAGGTGGGCGTCTCCTCGCTGCGCGCGGACCGGCTCACCCAGGAACTGGTGGATCAACTGCGGCGCGGCGGCGCCACCAACCTCACCGTGGCCGCGGATGGCGCCTCGCAGCGCATGCGCGACCTGGTGGACCGCAAGCACTCCGAGGAGCAGATCGTCCGCGCGGCGAACTTCGCCAGGACGGCCGGCATGCGCCAGCTCAAGGTGTACAACGTCGTGGGCCTGCCCCTGGAGGAGGACGCGGACGTGGACGAGCTGGCCCGCTTCACCACGGAGCTCTCGCGCATCATGCCCGTGGCCCTGGGCGTGGCGCCCTTCGTGGCCAAGCGCAACACCCCCCTGGATGGCGCGCCCTTCGCCGGCATCCGCGAGGTGGAGTCCCGGCTGGAGCGGCTGCGGCGGGGCCTCAAGGGGAGGGCGGAAGTGCGGCCCACCTCGGCCCGGTGGGCCTGGGTGGAGTACATGCTCGCCCAGTGCGGCCCCGAGGCAGGGCTGGCCGCCATGGACGCGTGGAAGGCCGGAGGGAGCTTCGCGGCCTTCAAGCGCGCCTTCCAGGAGCGCGGCTGCCGGCCCTATATGGCCCGCCGCGTGGAGGATGGCCGGCGCAAGGCCATCACCTGGCCCGTCGTGGACGGGGTGGCTCCGACCGCCGCTTGACGGTTGGCGCGTGCCGCCCTTGCCCCCCGCCTGCCGCTGTCTGTTAGAAGGCCGCATGCGCCGCTCCCAGGCGCCAGGAGGCTTGCAGCCGCAGTGAGCACGGATCGGGTGGACAAGGCGTGGCAGCGCAAGGGACTGAAGGATTACTCGACGGAGGCCATCATCGGCACGCTCGGGCACTACGGTGTCCAGGTGCAGGAGGCGGACTTCCGCCAACTGGCCGAGAAGCAATACCCCACGGGCATCGCCCAGGGATGGTTGGCGTCGTGGAAGGGCACGGGCCAGTTCGCCCCCTTCCCGTTCGCCGCCGCGGGTGAGTTGTGGCGGCGCTGGTTGTCCGACCGGCTCGCCCCCTACGAGCTCTCCGAGAGCCTCGCCCAGCTCATGGGCGCGCTCGGGGCGCTGCTCCAGGGAGGGGCCCAGGCCGCCGTGGCTCCCGCCTTCGAGCGCATCAACGCGGTGCGCCAGCGCGTGCCCCTCAACGACAAGGGCGAGCCCGAGCCCGGCTTCATGCAGGAGGCCCTCCGGGTGTTCGACGAGCGCGCCGCCCGCGCGTTCGATGACCTGGCCGAGATGCTCTCCAAGGCGGGTCACACCGAGGCCGCCGACTCCTTCGCGGACCTGGAGGAGTTCCTCCTGCCGGATCGCCGGGGCGTGTCCAAGCCCATCATCCGCGCCGCCCGGGGCGAGCGCGACGCGGCGCTCGAGGATCTGCTGAAGGTGGCCGGGGAGGGCTCGCGCACGCCGCTCTCGCGCGTGCTCGCCGTGGATGCCCTGCTGCACCTGGGCGCCAACGACAAGGTGGCCGCCGTGGGCCGTCCGCTCCTCGAGGAGGCCGAGCGCATCCAGGACTGGCACATGGCGCTGGACGTCACTGCCCGCCTGGAGCACGCCTACAAGCAGCTCGGTGACCGGACCGCGCTCACCGCGCTCGCCCAGGATCGCACCCGCATCGAGAAGGCGCACGACGAGGCCCACCCGAACCACAAGCGCCAGCACCAGCACCACGACCACTGAGCCGGTGCCCGGCCGCGGCCCCTCCCGCCCTCACGCGCGGGAGGGGAGGCCCTCAGTAGGGCACGTCCTCCTCGGGCCGCTCGGGCGCGGGGAGCGGGGTCTCGGCCACCGCCGCGTCGGGGGCGGGCTCTTCCCGCGCGTCGCCCCGGCGGGGCAGGGGGATGTGCTTCACCCCGGGCACCGCCTCCTGCACGTCCTTCACCGGCACCACCGCGCCCACCGTCGTGTAGCGGATGGCGCCCGTCTGCGTGAAGGTGTGCCGCAGCTCGTACCCCTTCGCCCTCGGCAGGAACCACTCGCGCACCGCCTTGAGTGGCAGCACGTGCAGCTCGTTCTGCACGAGGAACACGTACACCATGAGGTCCGCGCCGCTGTAGAGGAAGCAGCCCGGTGTGTCCCGCTCCAGGTTGGACACCAGCTCGAAGAAGTAGCGCTTGCGGCGGGGCTGCCGGTCGCCCTTCACCTCGATGCCGCGCACCTCTCCCGAGGGCAGCTCCCAGAGCAGATCCACACCCCGGTGCTGGAAGCGGGGGTCCTCCTGCACGTCATGGACGCGCGAGCCGGGCTCGGCCGATTGCAACCACGTCCGGGCGTGCTGCACGGCCCGATCGGCCGCGCCCATCACGCCCCTCATGCTGAAGCCGCGCGCCATCAGCGGCGCAGCTCGACACCGGTGGCCACCAGCTGCACCTCGCGCGGCTTGCCGTCGGCGCCCCGGGGAACGATGGCGCCCTCGGCCTCGTAGTGGCTGGCCATCGCCTCGCTCAGCTCGGACACCTTCACCACGCCCTCCACGCGCGCCTGCGAGCCCGCCGAGTCCACCGGCACGAAGAAGCCATAGTCCTTGAACGTCACTCGCACCCCGGCGCCCTTGTCCCCGGTGGCCAGCTCCATCCAGCAGCCCTTCTTCTGGCAGGCCTTGCGCACCTGGCCCTCCACCCGCACCGTCTTGCCATCGTGGGGCTGGGGCTTGGCCAGCAGGTCGGCGAGCTTCACCGCCGGGGCGCCCTTGAGGGCCTCGCCGCGCGTCAGCGTCCAGCCGGCATTGGGCCTGGCGTCGGCGGCGGCCTCCTTCGGGTGGGGGCAGTCCTCCTGGACGGCGAGCTTCGCGGCGGGCTTCTGCCCGGCGGCCGGGTTGCCGGCGAGCGCCACGAGGGGAAGAGCGAACAGCGTCACCAGGGTCGCGCGGAAGGTCTTCATCCCTCACCGATAGCCCGAAGCCTTTGGGCGGGCAAGATGCCCGGCTTCCCGAGTACACTGCTGGACGTGAAGGTCCACCTGCCCAAGCCCAACCGCACCTTCGGGGCGAGCGACGTGCTCGGCCTGTTGGGGCTCGTCGGTCTGCTCGTCGCCCGCTACATCCCCGTGGCGAAGCTCATCCCCTTCTGGGGGTGTGCCTTCCGCGAGACGACCGGCTGGCCCTGCCTGGGCTGCGGGCTCACGCGCGTGGCGGATCGGGTCGCCCACTTCCAGTTCGCCCTCGCCTGGCAGGCCAATCCCCTGGGCACGGTGGCCGCCTTCTTCTTCGCCCTCATGGTCGTGGTGACGGTGCTCCACCTCGTCTTCGCCATGCCCGTGCCCGAGCTCCAGCTCTCCCCCCGGGAGTGGCACTGGGTGCGCATCGTCGGCGTCATCGTCGTCCTCCTCAACTACACCTGGGTCGTGGTGGTGACGAAGTTCCCCCACCTGCTTGCCTAGGGCCCCACCGTGCTCTCCGCCGCTCTCCTCCTGCTGGGCTACCTCGCCGGCTCCATCCCCTTCGGCGTATTGCTCACCCGCTGGGTACGGGGCGTGGACGTGCGCCAGAGCGGCAGCGGCAACATCGGCGCCACCAACGTCACCCGCGTGGCCGGCAAGAAGCTGGGCGCGGTGGTGCTCGTGCTGGACGCGCTCAAGGGCGCGCTCGCCGTGGGCCTCGCCCTGTGGCTCCTGCCCGGCGAGCCCCGCATGCATGCCGCGGTGGGGCTCGCGGCCTTCCTCGGCCACGTCTACCCGGTGTGGCTCAAGCTCCAGGGCGGCAAGGGCGTGGCCACCGCGCTCGGCGTGCTCGTGGTGCTCGTGCCCCTGGCGGCGCTGTCCGCGGCGTTCGTGTACGCGGGCCTCGTGGCCGCCTGGCGCGTGAGCTCCGTGGGCTCGCTGGCCGGTGGCGTCACGGCCGTCGTCGTCGCCGCCCTCACCGCTCCCTCCCTCGAGTACGCCGGGCTCTCAGCCCTGCTCTTCGTCCTCATCCTCTGGACGCACCGGGGCAACATCCACCGGCTGCTGCGGCGCACCGAGCGGCGCTTCTGAGCGCCTCTCCGGGTCCCGCATGGGGGGCCGCGTGTAGAAGGCCGGGTAGCCGAGCAGCGTGCACTCGATGGGGCCGTTCCACAGCTCGCGGCGGGTGCTCGGGCGGACGTGGAAGGCGCTCTCGAAGGCCGGGTTTCCCGAGAGCACGAACAGCCGCCAGCCCTTCTGCGCCCGGAGACTGTCGCCCAGCTTGAAGTAGAAGCTCTTCATCCCCTTCTGCCCCCCCGAGCCCAGGCGGTCTCCATAGGGCGGGTTGGTGAGCAGCAGGCCCGGAGGCTCGGGCAGGGCGGGCAGCTTCGTCGCGTCGCCCTCCTCGAGGCGGATCTCCTCCGATAGCCGCGCCGCCTTCACGTTGCGCCGCGCCGCCTCCAGCGCCTCGGGATCCTTGTCGAAGCCGAGCAGCGGCACGGTCACCTTGCGCTCATGGCGGCGGGCATCCGCGCGCAGGTCCTCGAGCAGCTCTCGCGCGCGGGCGCCCAGGTGCGGCCACTTCTCCACGGCGAAGTCCCGGGCGATGCCGGGCGCGCGTCGGCGGGCGATGAGGCCCCCCTCGATGAGGATCGTCCCCGAGCCGCACATGGGGTCCACCAGGGCCTCCTCGCCGGTATAGCCCGCGGCGCGCAGGAGGGCCGCCGCGAGCGTCTCCTTCATGGGGGCCGCGGTGGGGCGCACGCGGTAGCCCCGGCGGTGCAGGGGCTCGCCGCACAGGTCCAACGAGAGCGACAGCTTCTCGCGCACCAGGTGGGCCACCACGCGCACGTCCGGGTTCTTCGGGTCCACGTCCGGCCGCGAGCCGCGCTTGTCGCGCATCCGGTCCACCACCGCGTCCTTCACCTTGAGCGCCACGAAGCCCGTGTGGCTGTGCTCGCTGTCCTTGAGCGTGGCTTCCACCGCGAAGGTCGTCTCGGGCGTGAGGTGCTCCTCCCAGGGCACGCTGGCGACGGCGTCGTACAGGCCGTCCGCGCCCCGGGCCTCGAACTCCCCCAGCGGGTAGAGCACGCGCATGGCGATGCGCGACCAGAGGCAGACCTTGAGGGCCTCGTCGAGCGAGGCCATGAAGCGCACACCTCCCCGGTCCTGCCGGATGCGGCGCGCGCCGAGTTCCTTGAGTTCGTCGGCGAGGAGTTCCTCGGTGCCGCGGGCCGTGGTGGCGAAGAGGGCGAGACGTTCAGCCATTTCCCCGCCTTACCAAGCCGCCTCGCGCGCTACCACTTCAACCACACGGGAAGGGAGGGCGGCGCTCCCCTGCTCAGGCCTCGACGGGCAGGGCGGTGGGCTCGGCCCGGCGCTCCTCGGGACGCACGAGGAGGACATAGACGAGCAGGGCGGAGAGCGCGAAGCCCGCCATGACTCCCGTGACGGCGAGCGCGCTGCGCCCATCGAAGAACCAGGCCACGAGCGCGCTGGCGAGCGCGGCCCCGAGCATCCGCAGCCCGCTGAGCACCGCGGAGGCCACGCCCGCGATCCTCGCCATGGGCTGGAGCGCCCCGTGCGTGGCGTTGGGCGAGATGAACCCGATGCTGAAGTGGCACACGAAGAACACGGGCATGAGCGTGCCCAGGCGGGCCATTCCGCCCAGGGTCATGAGCACGAGCACCGTGGCGCCGGTGACGCACAGGGCCATGCCCACCTTCAGCAGCGTGGCGGCGGATACGCCCCGGGCACTCAGGCGCCCGTTGGTGAACGCGCCCGTCATCGACGCCACGGCGGTGATCGCGAAGCACAAGCCGTAGACGGTGGGGGAGACGCCCAGCACGTCCATCAACACCAGGGACGAGCCGGAGATGTAGGCGAAGGCGCAGCCGAACGACAGGGCGTTGATGATGGAGTACCCGATGCTGCGCCGGTGGCGGAGGGCCTGCCCGTAGTCGCGCACGAGCCCCTTCACCGACAGGGTGGCCCCCGCGTCCCGGCGCATGGACTCCTCCAGGCCGAGCCCCGACGCCAGCAGGAGCACCACGCCGCCCGCGGCCAGTGTGGCGTAGATGAAGCGCCAGTGAGCCACCGTCAGCACCCAGGCGCCGATCGTGGGGGCCACCATGGGCGCGATGCCCATCACCAGGGTGACGTAGGACAGCCGGGCCCGCGCGGTCGCGCCCTCGAACAGATCTCGGATGATGGCGAGCACCAGCACCGAGCCGGCTCCCGCGCCCGCACCCTGGATGAAGCGCCAGGACAAGAGGACCGGCAGGGAATGGGCGACGGCGCAGCCCACGCCGGCCACCACGAACACCGTGCAGCCGATCAGCAGCAACGGCCGCCGTCCGTAGCGGTCCGACAGGGGCCCGTAGACGAGCGGCGCCAGGGCGAAGCCCAGCATGAAGAGGCTCAGCGACAGCGAGGCCCCGGCCGACGTCGTCCCGAGGGACTGGGCCATGACCGGGAGCGCCGGCAGCCCCATGTCGATGGAGAACGGCGGCAGCATGCTGAGCGCGCCCAGCAGCAGGGTGAAGGCGAAGGAACCAGGCCGGATTCGCAAGGGCATCCTCAAAAGGGTGTACCACGATGCGGTACAGTGTATTGTCGGGCGGTACATAACTAGAAGCCCAGGGAGCGGGTGTCAATCCGAAGGCCCGAGGAGCCCATGACGGAGAAGGACGAGGTGGAGAAGGAGGGAGGGCGGCGGGGCGAGAGCATCCAGGTGATCGCCCGGGCCGCGGCGATCCTCCGGGCGCTCGCGGGCCAGGCGGACGGGCTGAGCCTGGGGCAGATCGCCAGGCGGGTGGAGCTGCCCCGGTCGACGGTGCAGCGCATCGTCGGCGCGCTGGCGGAGGAGCAGCTGGTGACGGTGGGCCGCACGGGCGAGGGCGTGCGGCTGGGGCCGACCCTGACGCTTCTGGCCGCCGCCGCGCAGACGGATCTGCTCTCCGTGGCGCAGCCGCACCTCGAGGCGCTCACCCGGCGCGTGCACGAGACGGTCAACCTGTCGGTCTTCCAGGGCAATCAGGCCGTCTGCGTGGCGATCAGTCAGTCGGAGCGGGAGCTGAGCGTGCGCTCCTCCCTGGGCAGTTCCTTTCCGCTGTACTGCACCGCCCATGGCAAGGCGCTGCTCGCGGAGATGTCGGACGAGGACGTCACCCGGCTCGTTGGCTCGCGCATCGAGCCGTTGACGGCGAACACGGTGCGCTCCCTGCCCCAGTTGCTGGCGCAACTGCGCGAGGTGCGCGAGCGGGGAATGGCCTTCGACCTGGGCGAGCGCACGGAGGGCATCTGTGCCGTCGGGGTCACGCTGCGGCTGGCGACCGGGCCCCGCTATGCCCTGTCGATACCGGTGCCCTCCCTGCGCTTCGAGACGCAGCTCCCCGTGCTGCGAGAGGAGCTGCTGCGCTGCCGGGAGGACATCGAGGCCGCGGCGGGAGTGGCCCTGCGTCCCGCCGCGTCGTTCGTCGGAAGACCGGGGTAGGTGGGGGCCTCAGGCGCCCGCCATCTCGCCCAGGCCTCGGATGAGCACCTCGCGTGGCTTGGCCCCGTCCGCCGGGCCCACCACGCCATCGCGCTCCATGCGCTCGATCATTCGCGCCGAGCGGTTGTAGCCGATGCGCATCTTGCGCTGGAGCATGGAGATGGACACCGCCTTCATCTCGCTCACCGTGGCCAGCGCCTGATCGTACAGCTCGTCGGACAGGTCGTCCTCCTCGCCGCCACCGCCCTCGCCGTCCTCGTCGCGCGGCTTGAGGATGGACTCGTCGTAGACGGGCTTGCCCTGGGCCTTGAGGTGGTCCACCGCCCCCTTGATTTCATTCTCGGAGACGAAGGCGCCGTGCACGCGCTGCAGGTGCGCGCTCGTGGGCGGCATGATGAGCATGTCGCCCATGCCCAGCAGGGCCTCGGCGCCCACCGTGCCCAGAATGGTCATCGAGTCCGGCTTGGAGCGCAGCATGAAGCTGATGCGCGTGGGGAAGTTGGCCTTGATGATGCCCGTGACGACGTCCGTGGACGGGCGCTGCGTGGCCACCATCAGGTGGATGCCGGCCGCGCGTGCCATCTGCGCCAGGCGCGCCACGTACGTCTCCACCTCGCGGCTGGCCACCATCATCAGGTCCGCCAGCTCGTCGATGATGACCACGATGTAGGGCAGCTTCTTCCACTCCTTCTTCTCGTCCTCGGGCGTGGAGGACTCGCCCGCGGCCTCGAGCGCGGCGTCCACCGCCTCGTCCATGCCGTCATCGCCGTCCGCGTCGGCCTCCTCGGCGCCCTGCTGCTCGGGCGCGTCCTCGGACTCGGGCAGGGCCTCGCGCATCTCCTCGTCGTCGTCGAAGCGGGGCGCGGCGACGCCCGGACCCGTGCTCGCCGCGGCGGGCGTGGGCTCCTCGATGACGGCATCCTCGGGCGTGGCCACGTCCACCACGAGCACCTTCTTGGGTTTCTTGGGCGCGGCGGCGGCCTTGCGCGGGGCGGCCTCGGTGGCACGCGAGGCACGCTCGGCCTCGTTGGTCTCCACGAACTTGTTGAAGCCGGCGATGTTGCGCACGCCCGCCTCGGACAGCATCTGGTAGCGCCGCTCCATCTCCTCCACGGCCCAGCGCAGCGCGAGCGCCGCCTTCTTCGGATCCGTCACCACGGGCAGCAGCAGGTGGGGGATGCCCTCGTAGACGGACAGCTCGAGCATCTTCGGGTCCACCATGATGAAGCGCACCTCCTCGGGCGTGGACTTGAGGAGGATGCTCATGATCATGGAGTTGACGGCCACGGACTTACCCGAGCCGGTGGTACCGGCGATGAGCAGGTGGGGCGCCTTGGCCAGGTCGAAGACGTACGGCATGCCCTCGATGTCCTTGCCCACGCACATGGTGAGCTTGCTCGAGGCCTTCTGGAACACGTCCTGCTCGGCGATCTCCTTGAGGTAGACGGTCTCGCGGTCGCGGTTGGGCACCTCGATGCCGACCACGCCCTTGCCGGGGATGGGGGCGACGATGCGCACGCGCATGGCCTCCATGGCCATGGCCAGGTCGTCCTGGAGCGCGGCGATCTTGCTCACCTTGATGCCGGGGCCCGGGAGGAACTCGTACATGGTGACCACGGGGCCGGGGCGGATCTCCACCACCTCGCCGGTGATGCCGAAGTCGGCGAGCTTGGCGCGCAGCTTCTCCGCGGTGGTGAGGAAGGCGTCCTTGTCGAGCGCCGAGCGCTCCTTCTTCTCGATGGCGAGCACGTCCAGGGGCGGCAGCGAGAAGCTGGTGCGCCCGCCCACGAACTGGAACTCGTGCTCCTTCTTCTTGACCACGGCGGTGGGCTTGGGCGGGGCCTTGGGCTCCACGATGAGCGGGGTGCGCGCCGCCTGGGCGGCGGGTGCGGCGGGCACGATCGCCGCGGGCGAGGCGAGCGCCAGGGCGGACGCGGCGGGCGACGGGGCCGGAGCCTCGGGCTCGGGGGCCTCGGTGAGTGCCTCCGCGGCCGGGCCGGTGACGATGTTGGGCGCCTTGCCCCGCTTGCCCTTGGCGGCCTCCGCGGGCGGAGGCTGGGGAGCGGCGGGCGCGGTGGGCACGGCGTTGGCGGCCCCCGAGGGGGACAGGAAGGACGCCCACACCGGATCCGCGCCGGGCGCGGGCCTGGCGGCGGGGGCGGTGACGATGTTGGGGACGTGGGGGGGCGCCTCGGCGGCCTTGGCGCGCGCGTCGCGGGCGGCGTCCTTGGCCTCCTTGGCGGTCTTCTTCGCGAGCGCCAGGCGCTCCTTTTCCTCCTGACGCGCCAGGCGCAGGGCCTCCTCGGCCATGAGCTCCGCCTCGGCGGCCTCGGCCTCGGCGACGAGCTGCTCGGCCTCCTCGAGCTCCGCCTCCTCCTGCTCGATCTGCGCGAGGAAGGCGGCCTCCTCCTCATCCTCCTGGGCGACGCGCTCCTTGCGCTCCTTGTAGGCCTCCTTCTGCTGCTCCCAGAAGGCGAGCGCGGCGGCCTCCACCCGCTGGCCGAGCGCGCATGCCCCGCTCCACGCGAGCGAGCACAGCTTGAGGAAGGTGTACTGGGTGCCCACGATGAGGGCGGCGGCGCACACGGTGGTCACCAGGATGATGGTGCCCACGGTGGAGAAGAGGCCCACCAGCATCCCCCCGAGCGTGGCGCCGATGAAGCCGCCGGGCGGATGGGCCTGGCCGGGCTGGTTGCCGATGAAGAGCTGGGCGAGCACCGCGCCGCTCAGGGTGAGCAGCACGAGCGCCACCATCTGGGGCCAGCGGCGCCGCTCCCGGTTGCCCACGAAGACGATCATGGCGGCGTAGAGCCCACACAGGGGCAGCAGATATGCCCAGAAGCCGAGCAGGCCGCGCAGGTTGTCGGCGATGAGGTGGCCGATGGGGCCCACCGCGTTCTGGTAGCTCGTTCCCCGGCGGTCCTTCGCGTTGAAGGTGGCCACCGACACCAGTGACAACACCGAGACCGCCATCAGGAACAGGCCGACGAGGGCCTTGCGGCCGGGACCCGCCTCGCCGCCGCCTCCCCCCCGCTGGGCCTTCTTCTCCGCGAGCGCCTTGCGGCGCGTGGCGATCTCCTGCCGCGAAAGGACGGTCTTTTCCCCTCTGGCCTTCCGTTCCGCCATGACTTTGCTCACACTCTCCGTAGCTGCCTGTAGCAGCCGACGGCCGGAGTGTAGGGAGGGCAGGGGGGCGGTCAATTTTCCGGCGGTCCGTCCACGGGCCCTCCCGCATGACTACTTTGGAGCACCGGGACGGGGCGGAGCATGTATCTTGCGCCCCCGCTGCGTATCCTCACCCCAGGAGTCCTGGATCATGGCCCACACGGACAAGCCCTCCACCAACGAAGACGATTACTTCGCCCAAGAGGAGATCGAGCAGAAGCGCAAGCTGGCCTACCAGCAGGCCCAGGCCCTGGTCGCCCAGCAGCGCGAGGAGCTCAAGAAGCTGCACCACATGAAATGCCCCAAGTGCGGCATGGATCTGCAAGCGCTCACCAAGGGCGACGTGGAGATCGACACGTGCTTCAACTGCCACGGCATCTTCCTGGACGCGGGAGAGCTGGAGCGGCTGCAGAAGCACATGGCGCACGAGAAGGATGGCCGGTGGATGGGCGCCGTCCTCAACCTCTTCAAGAACAAGTAGTCCCGCGCGGGAGCATCCGGTCCATGAAGCTCTCTGTCGAGCAGGTCCGCCATGTGGCCACCCTCGCCCGCCTGTCCCTGTCACCGGGGGAGGAGGAGCGCTACGCCGAGCAGCTCTCCGCCGTGCTCGACGCGGTGGCTCAGTTGCAGGAACTCGACGTGAGCGGCGTGGAGCCCACCTCCCATGCCACGCTCGCCGCCTCGCTGTTGCGCGAGGACGAGCCGCGGCCCTCGCTGCCTCCGGATCGGGCGCTGGCCAACGCGCCCGCCCGGGGAGGCACCAGCTTCGCCGTCCCGAAGATCCTGGAGTGACGCCATGTCATTGACCGATCTCACCCTCCTGGAGCTGGCGGCGAAGCTGGCCTCGGGCGAGACCAGTTCCGTGGAAGCGACGCGGGCGTGCCTGGCGCGCATCGCGCAGGTGGATGGGAAGGTGAAGGCCTTCCTGCGGCTGGACGAGCACGGGGCCCTGGCGGCCGCCGAGGCCAGTGACGCGCGCCGCGCCACGGGCACGCGGCTGGGGCCGCTGGATGGCGTGCCGGTGGCCGTGAAGGACATCTTCCTCACCGAGGGGGTGGAGACCACGTGCGCCTCGCGCGTGCTCCAGGGCTTCATTCCCCCCTATGACGCCACGGCGGTGCGGCTGCTCAAGCAGGCCGGCATGCCGGTGGTGGGCAAGCTCAACCAGGACGAGTTCGCGATGGGCTCGTCCAACGAGTCGAGCGCCTATGGCGCGTGCCACAACCCGTGGGACTTGACGCGCACGCCGGGAGGCTCCTCGGGAGGCTCGGCGGCGGCGCTGGCGGCGCGCGAGGTGTTCGGCACGCTGGGCACGGACACGGGCGGCTCCATCCGCCAGCCGGCGGCGCTCACCAACACCGTGGGCCTCAAGCCCACCTACGGGCGGGTGTCGCGCTACGGCGTCATCGCCTATGCCTCGTCCCTGGACGCGCCCGGCCCCATGGCCCGCACGGTGGGGGACGTGGCCGCGCTGCTGCAGGTGCTCGCGCGGCATGATCCGCTCGACTCCACGTCGGCGCCGGTGGACGTGCCGGACTACTCCGCGGACCTGGAGCACGGGGTGTCGGGGCTGCGCCTGGGCGTGCCGCGCGAGTACTTCGTCGAGGGCATGGATCCGGAGGTGGAGGCGTCGGTGCGCGCGGCGCTCGAGACCTACGAGAAGCTGGGCGCCACGCTGGTGGACGTGTCGCTGCCCCACACGAAGTACGCGCTGGCCACCTACTACCTGCTGGCCCCGGCGGAGGCGTCGAGCAACCTGGCGCGCTACGACGGCGTGCGCTACGGCTTCCGGGCGCGCGAGGGCCGGGGGCTCAAGGAGATGTACGGCCAGACGCGCGAGCAGGGCTTCGGCGCCGAGGTGAAGCGCCGCATCATGCTGGGCACCTACGCGCTGTCGGCGGGCTACTACGACGCCTATTACGTGCGGGCCCAGAAGGTGCGCACGCTCATCCGCGAGGACTTCTCGCGCGCCTTCACGCAGGTGGACGCCCTGGTGACACCCACCTCGCCCGTGCCGGCCTTCAAGCTGGGCGAGAAGGTGGATGACCCGCTGTCCATGTACCTCATGGACGTGTGCACGCTGCCGTGCAACCTGGCGGGGCTGCCCGGACTGTCGCTGCCGTGCGGCTTCACGAAGGCGGGCCTGCCCATCGGCCTGCAGCTCATGGGTCGGCCGTTCGACGAGGCGAAGCTGCTGCGCATCGGCCGGGCCTTCGAGCGCGAGCATGACTTCACGCGCCGCCTGGCGCCTGTTTGAGAACCCTTGTCGGAGACGCCATGTCCCTGAGCGATTTCCAGCCGGTCATCGGGCTCGAGGTCCATGCCCAGCTTCTGACGCAGACGAAGATCTTCTGCGGCTGCTCCACCTCGTTCGGGGCGGCGCCCAACCACCACACCTGCCCCGTGTGCCTCGGCCTGCCCGGGGTGCTGCCGGTGCTCAACACGCGCGTGGTGGAGTTCGCCATCCGCACGGGCCTGGCGCTCGGGTGCACGGTGAAGAAGACGAGCGTGTGGAGCCGGAAGAACTACTTCTATCCGGACCTGCCCAAGGGCTATCAGATCACCCAGTTCGATCAGCCCATCTGCGAGTGGGGCCAGCTCTCCATCGACACGCCCGAGGGGGAGAAGCTCATCCGCGTGCGCCGCATCCACATGGAGGAGGACGCGGGCAAGAGCGTGCACGACGCCTCGGCGAGCGAGAGCCTGGTGGATCTCAACCGCGCGGGCGTGCCGCTGCTGGAGATCGTCAGCGAGCCGGACCTGCGCAGCGCGGACGAGGCGGTGGACTACCTCAAGTCGTTGCGCGACGTGCTGGTGTACCTGGGCGTGAACGACGGCAACATGGAGGAGGGCTCGTTCCGCTGCGACGCCAACGTGTCGGTGATGCGCAAGGGCGCCACCGTGTACGGCCAGCGCGTGGAGCTCAAGAACATCAACTCGTTCCGCTTCGTGAAGCAGGCCATCGAGTACGAGATCTCCCGGCAGGTGGACCTGCTGGAGACGGGCGGGAAGATCGATCAGGAGACGCGGCTGTACGATCCCAACCGGGGCGAGACGCGCTCGATGCGCTCGAAGGAGGAGGCGCACGACTACCGCTACTTCCCCGAGCCGGACCTGCCGCCGCTGCACGTGACGGACGCGCAGCTCGAGGCGGCGGCCCAGGTGCTGCCGGAGCTGCCGCGGGCGAAGGTGTCGCGCTTCATGAGCCAGTACGGCCTGCCCGCGTACGACGCGAAGATTCTCTGCGCCGAGCGCCCGCTCGCGGACTACTTCGAGGCGGTGGCGCAGCACTTCAAGGACTACAAGCGGCTGTCGAACTGGTTCCTCGGCGAGCTGTTGCGGCTGCTCAAGGACGAGGGCGGCACCGTCACCACGCTGCGCTTCTCGACGGTGCAGTTCTCGAACCTGCTCGCGGCGGTGGAGAAGGGGAGCATCTCGGCGAACGCGGGCAAGGACGTGTTCGGGGAGATGTTCCGCACGGGCAAGGACCCGGAGGCCATCATCGCGGACAAGGGGCTCGCGCAGGTGAGCGACACGGGTGCCATCGAGGCCGTGGTGGATGACATCCTCGCGAAGAACGCGGGCGAGGTGGAGAAGTACCGGGCGGGCAAGAAGCAGATCTACGGCTTCTTCGTGGGGCAGGTGATGAAGGCGATGAAGGGCAAGGGCAACCCCGCCCTGGTGAACGACCTGCTCAAGAAGAAGCTGGGCGAGTAGGCATCCGGGCGAGGCGCCGGGCGGAGCGCCATGAGGGGCTGTCCGCGTACCTATCCTTGAGGAGCGGTCCGCTTCTCAAGGAGACGCTCATGGATCTCACCCCCGACTGGCACAAGAAGACCCCCCGGGAAGCCGTTCCCGTTCCCCTCGCCGTGCGCGAGCGTAGGGGACTCTGGGACAAGAGCGCGGCGGCGGGCATTCCCGCCATGCCCCTGTTCGGCGTGCTGCCCCTGCGCCGGCTCATCCCGCAGGACATCCACTCGCTGATGGACTACCAGGGGGCCCTGAGTGTGCTGGGCGCGGGGTTGTTGTCCCGTTGCGCCGTGGCTCGCACCGCGGGCGTGGTGCTGGGGTGCGCGGGTCTGGGCGTGTCACTGCTCACCGACTACCGGCTGAGCCTGCGCAAGCTCATTCCCATCGAGATGCATGAGGCCATCGATCACGTGTGGAGCCTGAAGGTCATCGCCGCGCCCTTCCTGCTGGGCTACTCGCGCCGCAGCCGGTGGGCCACGGTGGTGAACGTCGTGGTGGGGGCGAGCACCATTCTCGGCTCGCTCTTCACGGACTACCGGGCGCAGCGGGGAGTGCAGTGGGGCCGCGGACACGTGACGGACCTCGGCCCCGTGGGCGGGTGAGCCCCCGGGCTACTTGAGCAGGCCGATCTCCCGCAGACGCTGCTTGAGGAAGGCGTCGGCGGTGATGGGGGGCTCGCCCGGCTTGTCCGGGGTGACGGTGCTCGGCAGCGGCGCGAGCACGCACTCCGGATAGGGGTGGACGAAGAAGGGCATGGAGTAGCGCGTGTTGTCCTCGGCGGGCGAGGGCGGGTTGACCACGCGGTGGGTGGTGGCGGGGATGACGCCGTTGGTGATGCGGCTGAGCATGTCGCCCGAGTCCACGACGATCTGCCCGCGCAGCGTGTCCACGGGGATCCACTCGCCATCCCGGGTGAGGATCTCCAGGCCCGAGGCGGTGCCTTCGCACAAGAGGGTGATGAGGTTGATGTCCTCGTGCTCGGCGGCGCGCACCGCGCCCGGGACGAACCTGTCCTTGAGGGGCGGGTAGTGGATGACGCGCAACACCGAGGTGCCGTCCTGGGCCATGTCGCTGAAGGTGGTGCGCTCGATGCCGAAGTACTCGGCGATGGCTTGCAGCATCACCGCCGCCGCCTCGTCGAGCGCGCGGTAGAGGTCGAGCGTGTTGGCGCGGAAGGAGGGCACCTCCTCGGGCCAGATGTTGTGGGCGGCGACGGAGGGGCTGCGCGGGTGGCCCGAGGGCAGGTCGCGCCCCACGTGCCAGAACTCCTTGAGGTCGCCCACGGTGCGGTTCTTCGCGTGCTCGCGGCCGAAGGGCGTGTAGCCGCGCTGTCCGCCGAACTCGGGCACGTGGTAGCGCTGCTTGACGGCCTCGGGCTGGTGGAAGAACGCCTCCACGTCCGCGTAGGTGCGCCGGATGAGCCCGTCGTCGATGCCGTGGCCCTCCACGGAGACGAATCCGAACTCCCGGAGGGCCTCTCCGAACACCCGGACGAAGCGGGTGCGCTCCTCGGGAGTGCCGGAGCGGTAGTGGGACAGGTTGACGAGGGGGATGCGGCGCGCGGAACGAGACATGGCACGCGCACTCTACGCGACTCGCCAGGGAGGGCGTGATCCCCGAGGGGACGCACGCGGAGCAACCAGGCGTCGCGGCCCTAGAAGATGGCGGCCTCGCAGGCGTTGCTCGGGGCCCGGTCGTCGCAGCGCGTGATGTCCTCGAGGAAGGCGTCCTTCTTGTCCACCTGGCAGGTGTCGAGTCGCTGGTAGCACTCCACCTGCGCGTCGAGCTGCCGCAGATCCTCGGCGTCGCACGCGGTCTGGTGTTGCTCGCAGTGGTTGGGATCGAAGGCGGGCAGGGGTGACTGAGCCAGACAGGGCTGGGCCTTGCGCTCCACGGCGGCATAGGCCTTGGCCAGCTCCTGGCACGGGGCGCCCCGGCATCCACCGAGGAGCGCCACCGTCAGGAGGAGCGGCCAGACGGACATCCTCATGGGGAGACTCCTGGGTTGGAGGGAGAGGTGGTGTTCTATCCTACCCGAGCCCGACTCCTATCGGCTCCTTCGTTTCGCCCGCTTCGCCGCGTCTTCATCCCCTTCCGGCCCCAGTGCGACGTGCCAGGGGAGGGGTGAGGGCGGGTGACGGAGCACCCTATGCGCCACTTCCCGCGCCCGCTGTCGCGAGGTACTCGGATGCCTTCGGGTCAGGGCAGGTGCATGCAAATACGCATGGCGCGTATGCGGCGCTGGCTCTTGCTCCAAGCAGTGTTTCCGCTGGAAAAGTAAAAATACGTTTTCATGGAAAGGCATGGGTGCCTGTATGGATGGCGTAGGCGGAGGCGGAGGTCGTCGGCTGAATAGAGCACGGAATCTTTCAAGCGATCCGCGAACCAGGTTCGCTCGGCAGGATCCGGCGCAGCAGCAGGCGCAGATGGCGTATGAGCAGCAATTGGCGCAGCAGCAGGCGCAGATGGCGTATGAGCAGCAATTGGCGCAGCAGCAGATGGGGTTCCAGCCGCCAGTGGCGTACCCGCCGCAGCCCATCGCGGTTCCAGTCAATCCACAGCAGCAGCAGGTATACTCTTCGCGCCAACGCTCTAGCTCCAGGGCCGACCGAACGGCACCGCAGGCATATCCGCAGCCGCCGCCAACCACTTCGCGCGGACGCTCTCGCTCCACCACGGCCAACCGAGTGGCGTATCAGCCGCAGCAGCCAGTATATCCGCAGCAGCCGCCACCAACCACTTCGCGCCGACGCGCTGACTCCGCGGCCGGCTATGGGCGCTCGGTCTCGATGAGCAGACCAGGAAGATCAGAAGTGGCGGATGGGGAGCGGGGTCGGAGGCTGCGGCGGGACGATAACCCACCCACCAACACCGCGGACATCAAGCCGCGGTCTCGCTCGCGCTCGTTGTTCAGAGCACTCACGGGCAAGGGGGGGGCGGAGGAGAGGGGGAGGTCGCAGTTCAGGGGGAGTACGGAGAGAACCCCCTCGATGCAACGCACCACCACTTCGGACAGCCAGCCGCAGGTCAAGAAGCGCTCAAACTCGCTGACCAGAATGATGGCGGCGATGGGGCTTGGTGGGGATAAGCAGGAGAACAAGCAGGTGGCGGGGTATTCTCAACCTCCGCAGGGTTACGGTTTCGCCGCCGTCCCGAGGGCAAGGCCGAACACGAACACCGTGACCAGCCAACCGCTGCGGCCGCCACCCCAGCAGACCCCAGTGGTCCCAGTCGAACCCCCGAGGGCTCGGCGGGTCTCCGTCTCCGCTCAGCAGGCCCCCGTTGTTCCCCAGGCATCCGCCTCGACCTCTCGCGGGGGAACGAGCCGGGCCACCATCAGGGCTTCCTTGCCCGTGGAAATACAGCGCTTGGCGCAACAATCCCCAACGCTGTGGAGCGATCTGAAAAAGCTGGAAAAGAATGGGTGGGTTGTCGAGTATGGGCCCAACGTCACGGGCAACTATTCAGACCTCAAGGCAAAGAAAATCTACATCAGGGAGAATCCATCCAGAGATCCCAGCAATGCCGACAACCTCAAATACTTGAGGCGTGCTGAGACTGGCCTGTTGGCTCATGAGGTGAGCCATGCGCTGGATGAATTGAATGGGCCGAATCAGCCCTTTCCCCATGTGGCGTTGGTCGGGGTCAGTAGGGGTCAGCATTCCAAGGACTATATCACCCCGAACACTCAAAATGCGCTGCTGAGAGAAGCCGATGCGGTCATCAACCATCTCAGGGCACGGGCCGAAGTCCTGGACCACAACGGGTCGGAGATCGCTCTCCCTGGAGTAAATGGTCAGGAGTATCTGAAAATCTTCAATGAGTACCGGGCGGGTAGAAAGACCCTGGACACGGCGCGGCAAGAGATCTCGACAATCTACGCCCAGGAACGCCCCTCTATCGGCAAGTTCGCGACCTACAATGAGTACTACTCCAATCATTACACGGAGCACTGGAATCAATATGCGCGCAGTTACAATGCCTCTCAGGGGTACGGGCATGGTGGCTGAGACCCATGGACGAGCCTGACATCATCATGACGACCACCTTGAACATCCTCGCGCTGGTTTCCAACCTGGCCGAAAGCCGCCCCTTCAAACCCGAGGGGGTATCCCGGCTCGTGGGGCTCTCGCTTCATCCCG
The DNA here is from genome assembly GCF_002305875.1 of Cystobacter fuscus. NCBI lineage: Bacteria > Pseudomonadati > Myxococcota > Myxococcia > Myxococcales > Archangiaceae > Cystobacter > Cystobacter fuscus. The sequence goes on from NZ_CP022098.1 coordinate 2,611,239, forward strand.
AGCCCGCGATGTCGAACGAATACTTCAACATCTACTCCGGGTCCGTGGACGGCACGCGGGCCCCCTTCCAGGAGGTTGAACTGAGGGTGCCGACCGACAAGGCCAGCCGGAAGGATGGATTTCTGCTGTGCAGGGTGGAGCCGACGGTGCGGGTGACGCGGGAGGAGGTGCTGCGCCACTTCGGACCGTCCCCCGAGCTGGCCTTTCCCTCTCCCCGCGAGCCCCCGGACTCGCCGGTGTACCTGGTCTACTCCCGGCCCTGGGGCAGCCTGAGTTTCGGCTTCTCGAATAACGACGCGCCGTCCCTGGTCTCCGTGGTCCTCGACGCCGACAAGTAGGCGCCCGCCTCGCGCTGCGCCTGCTCGCCTGGCCACCCCTGGTCCTTCACCGGGAGTGCGGAATCCGGCCCCTCCCAGGCTTCGCGGGGTTGCATGAAGAGGCAGTAAATGTAGGATGGGGCCGCAGGTCTTCCCAGGGGGCGGGGCGGAGGTCAGCAGGTGGGTCGGTTCTGTTCGCTGATCCCGCCATCCGCCTTGACTCCCCTGGGTATCTCCCGTAGATCGGGCGCCCTTTGGCATGAAGGACGGGTTTTTCAGGCGTCCGGAATGCTCGCCGGTCTTATACGGGTTGAATCAACCCGGACAACCAGGGGTTCGACGATGTACGCAGTCATTCGCACGGGCGGCAAGCAGTACCGCGTGGCCGAGGGCGATGTGCTCCGGATCGAGAAGGTCTCGGGGGACGTTGGCGCCGAGGTGACCTTCAACGACGTCCTGTTGCTCGGTGGGTCCGACAGCCCGAAGGTGGGGCAGCCGACCGTGTCGGGCGCGAAGGTGCTGGGCAAGATCCTCGCCCAGGACAAGCACCGCAAGGTGCTGCACTTCCGCAAGGAGAAGGAGGGCTGGACGCGCCGCCGCGGCCACCGTCAGCCCTACACCGAGGTCAAGGTCACCTCCATCTCCGGCTAGTCCGGAACCCACATCCCGGAGCGCCTGGGGGCGCGCCGGCAGCCACAGGAATCAGTGTCATGGCACATAAAAAGGGACAGGGTTCTTCCCGCAACGGTCGCGACTCCAATCCGCAGTACCGCGGAGTGAAGGTGTACGCGGGCGAGACCGTGAGCGCGGGCAGCATCCTCGTGCGTCAGCTCGGAACGGTCATCCACCCGGGCGCCAACGTGAAGCTGGGGCGTGACTACACGCTCTTCGCCACGGTGGACGGGGTCGTGAAGTACGAGCGTCAGGGGCGGGACCGCAAGAAGGTCTCCGTCTATCCGGCCCAGGCGAGCGCCTAGTCCGGCGTCGTCTGAAGTGGAGGCCCGCGGTTGACGGGTCTCCTGGCTGCCTCGCGAGCGGGTCGCTCCCGGTCCATGCGCCTCTGGGTGCTGGACGTGGAGGCGGCCCGTTCCGCGTTTCGAGGGTCTGGGATGAAATTCGTTGATGAAGTCCGCATCCAGGTGAAGGCCGGGGACGGGGGTCACGGAGCCGTGGCCTTCCGCCGGGAGAAGTACATCGACCGTGGTGGCCCCAATGGCGGCGATGGGGGCAATGGCGGCTCGGTCATCTTCCAGGCCGATCCCCAGCTCACCACGCTGCTGGACTACCGGTATCAGCAGCACCACCGGGCCAAGAGCGGCGAAGGCGGCATGGGCAACGACTGCAACGGTCGCTCGGCGGAGGACCTGGTGCTCCGGGTGCCCGTGGGCACGCTCGTGCGGGACGAGGCCACCGGCGAGGTGCTGGCGGACCTCAACGACCCGGGCCAGAAGATGGTGGTGTGCAAGGGTGGCCGGGGCGGCCTGGGCAACATGAACTTCGCCACCTCCACGCGGCAGACGCCGCGCTTCGCCCAGGACGGCACGCCGGGAGAGGAGCGCACCCTGCGCCTGGAGCTCAAGCTGCTGGCGGACGTGGGGCTGTTGGGCTTTCCCAACGCGGGCAAGAGCACGCTCATCTCCATCGTGAGCCGGGCCCGTCCGAAGATCGCCAACTATCCGTTCACCACGCTCGTGCCCAACCTGGGTCTGGTCCAGTACAAGGACGGCCTGTCCTTCGTGATGGCGGACATCCCCGGCATCATCGAGGGGGCCAGCGAGGGCGTGGGTCTGGGGCACCAGTTCCTGCGGCACGTGGAGCGCTGCAAGGTGCTCATCCACCTGCTGGACATGGGCACCGAGACCGAGGATCGGGAGCCGCTGCGCGACTTCGACACGCTCAACACGGAGCTGCGCAAGTACAGCGAGGAACTCTCGCACAAGCCCCAGGTGGTGGCGCTCAACAAGCTGGATCTGCCGCACGCGCTGGAGCGTCAGGAGTCCGTGACGCGCGAGCTGCAACGGCGCGGCATCGCCGTGTTCCCCATCTCGTGCGCCACGGGTCTGGGCATGCAGCCGCTGCTGGACGCGGTGGCCGAGGTGCTCTTCACCGGCCGCACGGACAAGCTGCACGTGGAGCCGCCGCCGGCGCCTCGGGCGGAGAAGAAGGCCAGCGCGAAGGCCGTGAAGAAGGCCCCGGCCCGCGAGGCGCCCGTGAAGAAGGCCGCCGCGAAGGCCACGAAGAAGTCCTCCGCCAAGAAGGCGCCCGTGAAGAAGGCTCCGGCCAAGAAGGCTCCGGCCAAGAAGACCGTTGCGAAGAAGGGTGCCGTGAAGAAGGCGCCCGCGAAGAAGACAGCGGCGAAGAAGGCACCCGTGAAGAAGGCACCCGTGAAGAAGGCGGCGGCGAAGAAGGCTCCGGCCCGGAAGACGGCGACGCGGACGGTTCGGAGCTCGGCGGGCAAGGCGTCTGGAGCGGCTCGCCGCCGGAGGGCCTGACGCGATGGCGGGCGGAGGTCCTCGTTACGAGAAGCTCGACAGGGCTCCGATCGATCCGGAGTCGCTCCTGCTCGACGTGCGCAAGGAGAAGATCGACAAGGTCATCTCCCAGCGCACGCGCACCTTCACCATCGTGTTGGATCGGCTGGAGGACAGCTTCAACATGGCGGCGGTGATGCGCACCTGTGAGGCCAATGGCCTCCAGGAGGTGCACGTCATCGTCAACCCGGCGGCGCCCTTCATGCCCAACTCGCGGGTGGCCCAGGGCTGCGACAAGTGGCTCGACGTGAAGATCTACCGGGACTTCGCCTCGTGCCGCGCGGCCCTCAAGGCGCGGGGCTTCTCCCTGTACGCGTCCGCCATCCGCGAGGATGCCACCAGCCTGTACTCCATGCGCTTCGACTCGAAGATCGCGCTCATCTTCGGCAACGAGCGCGAGGGCGTGAGCCCCGAGGTGTTGGCGGGCTCGGATGGGACGTTCTGGATTCCCATGCGCGGCTTCAGCCAGAGCCTCAACATCTCCGCGGCGGCCTCGGCGTGCGTTACCCGGGCGATCTCCTGGCGCGAGGAGCACCTCGGACGCGTGGGCGATCTGACGGAAGGCGAGGCGCAGGAACTGCGCGAGCGCTTCTATGTGCTCGCCGTGAAACAGCGGAAGAAGATCTTCAAGAAAGCGCCTCCGTCCGCGCCTTGAATGCCCGTTCGGGGCGACCCGTCGACAGGAACAGATGCATCCCGTGGGCGTTGTGCCCATCCAAGGAGAGAGCTTCGACCATGCACCTCCAGACGCTGCTGATGACCCTGCTCGCCGCCCCGGCGGCCACTCCGACGGCCGCGGCCCCCGCGCCCAAGGCGGTTGTCCAGGCGCCCGCCCAGCAGGCGGCCGCTCCCGCCGCGGCGCCCAAGGCACCCGAGAAGAAGGCGATGACTCCCGAGGTGAAGGACCTGGTGGAGCGGATGCAGGCCTTCTACGAGAAGACGCAGGACTTCTCGTCCGACTTCAAGCAGGACTACAAGTACAAGGCCCTGCGGCGCACCCAGTCCTCGTCGGGCACGGTCATCTACAAGAAGCCCGGTCTGATGCGTTGGGAGTACGAGAAGCCCTCCAAGCGCACCTTCGTGCTGGCGGGCGAGAAGGTGTACGCGCACGACCCCGAGGCCCAGACGTTGAGCGTGGGCCGGATCGACACGAGCCAGCTCTCCGCCTCGGTGACGTTCCTCTTCGGCAAGGGGCGGCTCGCGGACGAGTTCACCATCACCAAGGGCGAGTGCAAGGACTGCAAGGGCACGCTGCTGGTGTTGGACCCGGCCAAGACGGAGCCGCGCTTCCGCCAGGTGCGCCTGGAGGTGGATCCGAAGACGGCGCAGGTGCTCAAGAGCACCGTGGTGGATCCCGACGGCAGTGAGAACGCCATCGCCTTCCTCAACCTGAAGACGAACGTGGGCATCGACGAGGCGCGCTTCAAGATCAACCCCCCCGAGGGCACGCGCATCGACGATCTCTCCAAGATGATGCCCAAGTAGCCCTCCATGGCACGCGCACGTCTCGCGGCCCTGTTGCTGCTGCTCGCCGGCTGTCACCAGGCCGCTCGGCCCGTCGCCACCGAGACGCCGGGCACCTTCGTGGGCCAGACGCTGCCCCTGCTGCCCTCGCCCCAGCTGCGGCTGGTGGTGGAGGGCCACTTGAATGGCCGTGCGGTGCCGGTGGTGCTGGACGTGGCCCGCGCCCTCTCCGCGGTGTCCTCGGGGTGCTGGGATGAGAAGCGGCCCGTGCCTCCTGTCACGGGCATGGCGCGCGTGCCGGATGTCTACGCCGGCCTCGGGGGCCTGCGCGACTGGCCCCTGGTGCGTGTCTCGGGGCTGCGCGTGGGCGGCGTCCTCCTGGGCCCTCGCGGCATGGGCCTCACCGGGGAGCAGGCCTGCGCGGTGACGCTCGGGGCGGACGTGCTGGCGCCCTATGCCTTCACGGTGGATCCACTGCGCCGGGAGGTGTCCTTCGAGAAGACCCGTCCCCGCGATGCCTGGCTGGCCGAGGCCGCCTCCGTGGGAGCCGAGTCGGCCGAGGAGGTGCAGGTGCTCGAGCTGACCCGCGAGCCCGTGGGCGACTGGCCGCTGCTGGCGGCGCGGGTGACGCAGGGCGAGTCCGTCCTCACGGGGCCCTTCGTGCTGGGCACGCGTGAGCCCTTCTCGCGGCTCGCCCTGGGGCCCGCGGAGGCGCAGGGGCTGCACGGCCTGGAGACCACGGCCGGACTGCCGCCCAGGGCCTTCCTGGTGGACGCGGTGGAGGTGTCCTCGGGCGTGGGCGTGGCGCCGCTGGTGGTGGAGGCCGGGGTGGGGTGGAAGAACCCGACCACGCTGGGCCGCCTGGGCGCGGACGTGTGGGGCCGCTTCCGCGCCACGGTGGACGTGCAGGGCAGCACGCTGGTGCTGCGGCGGCCCCGCGTGGTGGGTGGCGAGGGCCCTCAGCGCTGCGCGCGTCCGGGGGCCTCGGCCGTCTCGGAGGATCCTCGCGAGGAGGCGTGTTTCGCGCTGCACGTGCGGCGCGGCGCGGGAGAGCGCACGGCCGTCACGGGGGCGGTGTTCCGGGATGTCCCCGTCGGTGGGCGGGTGCACCTGGAGCCGCTGGGCGAGGACGGCAAGCCCGTGTCCCTGGAGTGTCAGGTGGGGTTCTCGTTCCCGCCCACCAGCCGGGGCGTGACGACGCAGCACCTGGTGCCGTGGCCGAAGCTGGCGCAGTCCATGCCCGAGTGCGCCGAGGCCTTGCGGTCCGTGCGCGGCTACGCCCTGGCGCTCTTCGAGGAAGGGCCGCTCGCCGAGTGCCCCAACGCGTGCATCTTCGTGCACCAGCCGAGCACCCGGCGCACCGTGTGCGAGTGCCAGCCCACGCCCCTGGGCGACGGGGCCGTGCTGCCCCAGCGGAGCAACACCCCCAAGCCGCCGACGAAGAAGGAGCGCGAGCTGGAGCCCGAGGATCCCCACTGACGCCGCCGGAAGGGGCGGCGCCGGGTCTCACTCCGGACGCCTAGCGCGGAGCCGCCGCCACCGGCAGCGGGAAGGACTCGCGGGGCTTGAGCACCCGGTCCTTGGGGTTGGGCCGCTCGACCACCTTGCCCACCAGGTCGTAGTCGTGCGCCTCGGTGATCTCCAGGGTGACGAACTCGCCCGGGTAGGCCAGGCCGTCGTTGATGTACACCTGCCCGTCGATCTCCGGCGCCTGGCCCTCGTGGCGGCCCACCAGCAGGTGCTCGGACTCCTCGCTGGGGCCCTCCACCAGCACCTCGATCCGCTGGCCCACGAGCTTCTTGTTCTGCTCGCGGTTGATGCGCTTCTGGATGGCCATCACCTCGCGCCAGCGCCGCTCGATGGTCTGCTTGGGCACCTTGTCCGCGTAGTCGTACGCCGCGGTGCCCTCCTCGTCCGAGTACTGGAACACGCCCAGCCGTTCGAAGCGCTGCTCCTTCACGAACTCCTTGAGCAGCTCGAAGTCCTCTTCCGTCTCACCCGGCAGGCCGACGATCATCGAGGTGCGCATCACCAGCCCCGGCACCCGGGCGCGCAGCTTGGTGAGCAGCTCCTTGAGGAACTTCGAGTCCCGGCCGCGCTTCATCGACAGGAGCAGCTTGTCGCTCGCGTGCTGCAGCGGCATGTCCAGGTAGCGGGCGATCTTCTTCTCCGTCGCCATCAGCTCGATGAGCTCGTCGGTGAAGACGCGCGGGTAGGCGTAGTGCAGGCGGATCCACTTCACGTCCACCTTCACCAGCTCGCGCAAGAGGTCATGCAGCTTGGGGCGGCCCGGCAAGTCGTGCCCGTAGGCCGTCAGGTCCTGCGCCACGAGGTTGAGCTCCTGCACGCCCGAGTCCGCGAGCTTGCGGGCCTCGGCCACCACATCCTCGATGGTGCGCGAGCGCTGGCCACCGCGCAGCGTGGGGATGATGCAGAAGGCGCACGCGTTGTCGCAGCCCTCGGAGATCTTCAGATAGGCCGTGTACGACGGCATCGAGTTCTCACGCGGCGTCTGCGCGTTGTGGATGTAGTCCGGGTCCGGAATCACCTGACGGGGGCTGGCCTCGGCGGCGAGCAGGTCGCCGATCTGCGCGTAGGCGCTGGTGCCGAGGAAGTGGTCCACCTCGGGCATCTCCTTGGCGAGCTCGGCGCCGTAGCGCTGCGACAGACAGCCGGTGACCACGAGCGTGCTGCACGCCCCCGTCTTCTTCAACTCGGCCATCTCCAGGATGGAGTCCACGGACTCCTGCTTGGCGGGGCCGATGAAGGCACAGGTGTTGACGACGATGACCTCGGCGGCGGCGGGATCCTGCACCAGCGAGTACCCGCGCTGCTTGAGGGTGCCGAGCATCACCTCGGAGTCCACCCGGTTCTTCGGGCAGCCGAGGGTCATCATGTAGAGATTCTTGTTTCCAGAAGGGGCGTGCACGGGACTCCTACCGCATTCCAAGTTCGGTCCGCTCGAAGTGGTCCTCACTCCAGGCGAAGTTGACGGTCGGGCCGTTGGAGTAGCTGATGCTCAACGAGCCCGTTTCATCCAATTCCAGGGACGTGGTGCGTCCCAGGGCGCAGGTGGCGGCCGGCCACTCGAGCACCCGCTGCGCCGTCTTTCCCTTCACCAGGTAGACCCCCAGGCGCAACTCCTTCTCCGAGTCACAGGTGCCTCCGGTGTAGGGGTTGGCCCCCGAGAGCACCAGCACGAGGGGCTTGCCCCCGGGCAGGGTGAGCGTCTCCGGGACATTCACCCCGGCCTCGCTCGCCTTGAACGGCCGGGGGGCGACGAGGGATTCCAGCGAATCGGGCGTCAGGGGGGCGTCTGCCTCCACCCAGGACGGGTAGTGGAGCACGCCGTAGCCGAGCCAGCCTCCCGCGCGGCCTTCCAGCCCCGTCACGCCCTCGGGCGGCTTGAGCTTGAGGCCCCTGCGGAACTCGTCCGGCAGCCGGAGCACCTCGCCCACCATGCCGCCGCTCTTGCAGTTGGAGACGGCGGAGGGCTGGGCGCCGGTGTCCACGTCGTCGTAGGTGAGGCACAGGTCGAGGTTGAGCGCGTCCACGGCGGGAATGCGCGGCAGGGCCCGGGCGGGGATGGCCACCTCGAAGGTGAACCGGTTGTCCTGGCGCTGCACGCCCGCGTCCACCTGCTTCTGGGCGAACGCGGAGGTGCCGCTGTCGGGCGGCGAGGCGCGCTTGCCGTCGAAGCCGAAGCGGAAGACATGGCCGCTCGCGGTGGCGCCCGCGTCCGGGAAGAAGAGGGTGAGGGTGAGCAGATCCCCGGACTGGAGCTGATCATCCGTGGCTTCCACGCCCACGTAGAGCGTCTCCTTGCGCCAGCCCACGCGCGCGGTGAACGACGCGCTCGCGGCTGGATCCGCCGGGGACTTGAGGGTGAGCGTGGCGGGGAAGTCCTTGAGGTTGCCGTCCAGCTTGGGCTCGCGGCCGAGCGCGGGCACCGCCTTCACCTGGCGCGGCTTGGGCTCGGAGGACTCCTGGGCGGTGGCCGACAGGGGGCACAGGGCCGCGAGTACGGCGGAGACGAGGAGGGGGCGCATGGCGTCAGTCCCGGAAATTGGTGAACTGCATGTCCAGCTTCAGCCGATCCGCCTCGCGGCGGAACAGGGCGATGGCCTCCTGGAGGTCATCCTTGTTCTTGCCCGTCACCCGGAGCTGGTCCGCCTGGATGGAGCCCTGCACCTTGAGCTTGGCGTCCTTGAGCAGCTTCACCAGCTCCTTGGACTTCTCCACGGGGATGCCCTGCTGCAGCTTGATGAGCTGCTTGCAGTTGGACAGGCCCGTCTTCTCGATGGGCTCGTACTCCAACGCCAAGAGGGAGATGCCGCGCTTGGCGAGCTTGGCCAGGAGCACTTCCTTGGCCGTCTGCACCCGGTCCTCGGTGTTGGCCTTCACCGTGAGCGACGTCTTGTCGGGGGCCAGCACGATGTCCGCCTGGGCACCCTGGAAGTCGTAGCGGGTGGTGATTTCCTTCTTGGCCTGGTTGACCGCGTTGTCGAGCTCGGCGAGATCGATTTTGGAGACGACGTCGAAGGATGGCATGGCTGGGGCCGCTTATCACACCTTGAGGACCATCGGCACCACCACCGGCCGCTTGGTGCTGTAGAGCCGGAAGGCCCGTCGCACGGCCTTCACCAGCTCCTCCCGGACCCGGGCGTCGTCCCCCCTCAATTCTCGCGACATTTCCAGGAAGAAGCCCCGGGCGTCCTCCGCCACCCGCGTCAGCAGCACCTGCTCGTCCAGGTTGAGCCCCTGCGACGTGAGCTGGGGGCCCGTCAGCACGTTGAGGCTCGCCCGCTCGATGGCGAGCGCCGCCACGATGATGCCCGTCTCGGCCAGCCGGGTGCGCTCCTGGAGGATCTCCGGCGTCACCTGCCCCTGGCCGAAGCGATCCCGGTAGATGCGCCCGGTGGGCACACTGCCGGCGAAATGCCCCCGGCCCTCCTCGAACGCGAGCAGGTCCCCATCCTGCGCCAGCAGGAGCTGCTCGGGCGCGAGCCCACACTCCTTTGCCGTGGTCAGGTGTCGGTGCAGGTGGTGGTACTCCCCATGGATGGGGACGAAGTTCTTCGGGCGCACCAGCTCCAGCACGCGCCGCTGCTGGGGCTGGCTGGCGTGGCCGGACACGTGCACCCCTGGCTCCAGCTCCGGGTAGACGACGCGGGCGCCGCGCCACAGGAGCTGATCGATGAGTCCGGACACGGCGCGCTCGTTGCCGGGGATGGCGCGGGCGCTCAGCACGACGAGATCTCCCGGACCCAGGCGCAGGGGGCCATCCCCCGAGGCGAGCTGGGACAGGCCCGCGCGGGGCTCGGCCTGGGAGCCCGTGGCGAGCACCAGGGTGCGCTCGGGGGGCAGCGTGGCGGCGTGCTCGAGCGGGACGAAGAGCGAGTCGGTGACGCCGGGCAGGTAGCCCAGCTCACGCGCCATCTCGATGTTGCGCGCCATGCTGCGGCCGAGCGGCACCACGCCGCGCTCGAGCTTCCGGGCGAGCTCCAGCACATGCCGCACGCGGTGCAGGTTGGAGGCGAACATGCCCACCACGATGCGGCCCTTCACGTCCCGGAAGAGCCGCTCGAAGGTGTGCTCCACGTCGCGCTCGCTGCCCGTCTCGTGGGTGCGCTCGGAGTTGGTGGAGTCGGACAGGAGACAGAGCACGCCCTCGTCCCCCAGCTCGCCCCAGCGCTCCAGGTCCGTGCGCAGGCCGTCGATGGGATCCGGATCCAACTTGAAGTCCCCGGTGTGGATGACGGGGCCCTCGGGGGTGCGGACGATGTAGCCCACGGCGTCGGGCACCGTGTGGGTGACGCGACAGGCTTCCACCGTGAAGTGACTGCCCACGGGGAAGGGGTGGCGCGGCTCGATTTCCCGCAGGTCCGCCTCCACGCCCAGCTCGTGGAGCCGGTGGCGCAGCATGCCGAGCGTGAAGCGCGTGGCGTAGACGGGGACCTTCAGCTCGTTCAGCAGGAAGGGCAGGGCGCCGATGTGGTCCTCATGGCCATGAGTGAGGACGATGCCCTTCAGGAGCGAGGCGTTCTGACGCAGGTGGGTGAAGTCCGGGACGATGACGTCCACGCCCTGGCTGCTCACCGGCGGGAACATCAAGCCACAGTCGATGAGGAGCATCTCCCCGCGGCAGGCGATGACCATCGCGTTGAGGCCAATTTCTCCGAGCCCACCCAGGGGGATGACGTGGAGCATGTTCCTACATCATAAGAGCTGAGGGTCGGGCCGGCCGCAGGAATCTGCTCTCCCCCTCGCTCGGGGAACGAGCCCTCTGGAGAGAGGAGAACTCCGAGGCGAGGATGCCTCGACGTGCCCCTGGCGCTCCCTGGCGGGACGAAGTAGGCAGGCCGTGGACCGAGGCTCCGAACGGGAGCCCCCGCGAAAGGACCTGCTGTGAGCACGCTCAAGGGCAAGACCCTCTTCATCACCGGCGCCAGCCGGGGCATCGGCCTGGCCATCGCCCTGCGCGCGGCGCGCGATGGCGCCAACGTCGTCGTCGCCGCCAAGACGTCCGAGCCCCATCCCAAGCTGCCCGGCACCATCTACTCGGCCGCCGAGGAGATTCAGAAGGCCGGCGGACAGGCACTCCCCCTGATGGTGGACATCCGCTTCGAGGACCAGCTCCACGCGGCGGTGAAGCAGACCGTGGAGCGCTTTGGCGGCATCGACATCCTGGTGAACAACGCCAGTGCCATCAGCCTCACGGGCACGCTCGAGACGCCGATGAAGAAGTTCGACCTGATGTTCGGCGTGAACGTCCGGGGCACCTACGCCACCACCCAGGCGTGTCTGCCCGAGCTGCTCAAGGCGAAGAACCCGCATGTGCTCACGCTCTCGCCGCCGCTCAACATGAAGACCAAGTGGTTCCAGAACCACGTGGCCTACACCATGGCCAAGTACGGCATGAGCATGTGCGTGCTGGGCATGGCCGAGGAGTTCCGCGACCAGGGCGTGGCCTTCAACGCGCTCTGGCCTCGCACCACCATCGCCACCGCCGCCGTGAACATGCTCGGCGGGCAGGGGATGATGGAGGCCAGCCGCACGCCGGAGATCATGGCCGACGCCGCCTACGCCATCCTCACGCGCGACAGCCGCTCGTGCACCGGCAACTTCTTCCTCGACGAGGACCTGCTGCGCGAGCAGGGCGTGAAGGACTTCGACAAGTACCTGGTCAAGCCGGGCACCCAGCCCCTGCCGGACTTCTTCATCGACTGAGCCTCGCGGACCACACCTGCTAGGGTGCGCCTTCGCCGAGGGTCGTTCCGGGAGGGCGCATGTCGTTCGTCTTGTTCTTCTTCAAGGTCTTCGTCTTCAACCTGCTGTTCAGCAAGCTGCTCGGGCTCGCCCTGACGCCCCTGGTGAAGAAGGCCCTCTCCCAACAACCCTCCGCGGGGACGGGCTCTCCCCAGAAGCTCTCGGGCCCGGATGCGACCGCCTTCGTGCTGCTGCTCGCCCTGTGCTTCCTCCAGGGGCTCATCGTGGCGGCCGCGCTCGGGTTGTCCCTCCAGGCGCACCCCGAGGCCTGGCGGCCGCTGTGGTACCTCGTGGGCGTGGGCTCGTTCCTCCCCGTGAGCCTCGCCGCCTACCCCAAGGACGACACGCGCGCCCGGACCGGGCAGGTCCTGGGCTACCTCGGCTCGCTCGCGGGCTACATCCTCGCCTCGGTGTGGCCCGGGGTGGTCCCCGGAGTGCTCCTGCACGTGTCGCATGTGCTCGCCGTGTGAGCCTGGAATTCAGGCCCGGCCGACCGCACGACCCCAGGCGGAGTAGAACACGGCGTCCTTCGCCTTCTCGACACGCACCAGCTCCCTCTTGAGCTTCGTGATGGTCTTGCGATCCACCCGCCCCGCCTTGAGCAACGCGGGCGCGGCGCTCAACAGGACCTTCTCGAAGGATCTCGTGAACCGTTCGCGCTCCTGGGCCTGGCGCGAATCGAAGTGGAAGGATCTGATCTCGGTGTGCACCTTTCGGTAGCCCGCCTCGGTCAGCAGGTTGCCGAGCGACGCACCGATGAAGGGATGCCCGCCGGTTTCCCACTGGTAGTCATTGAACTCGAACCAGTATTTCAGCAGGGAGGGCGAGTAGGGATTGACGAAGAAGGCCTGATTGAAGACCTCGCTCACGAAGATGGGCGCGTTCCTCTTCAGCCGGCTCCGGGTTTCCTTCAGGACCTGGAGGGGGTCCCTCACGTGCTCCAGGAACCAGCAGATGTATGCGCTGTCATAGGAATTGGCCTCGAGGGCGGAGAGATCGGCGGCGTCGGCCTGGATCAAGCGCACGCGCTGTTCCTCGAGTTCGCGCTTGAGGTAACGACGGGCGGCCTCGAGCTGCTCGGGGCTGAGGTCCACCGCGTCGATGGTGATCTCGGGGAAGCGCTTCAAGAGGATCTTGGTCTGCGCGCCCACGCCGCATCCCACTTCGAGGACCCGGGCCTTGCGCTTGAAGTCGACACCTGGGCGGACCCACTTGTCCAGATAGCGGGCCTGCTCGATCAATCGCTCCTGCTCGACGGGGTCGTAACCGTGGATGTACTCCTGCTTTTTCACGAGGCCTCCCTTGCTGGAGAGGGTTGCCTCCGGGGTTCACGCTCGCAATCCCCCTGGCGGGCAGGCATCCGCTGCCGAACGCATGCCTGGGTTCAGGGCTGGACAGAGAGCGTTGACAGGAGAGCACTCCGCCATGGAAGGTGTTCCACCCGCCTTTTCGGGTAGTCAGTGCCCCGGGCCATCTTTCCGGGCGGTTGTTGTTTCAAGGGGCACTCCGCATGGCGAAGGACTACGCAATCGTCGTCCGGGGCACCAGCACGGGGCCCATGGTTTCGGCGCTCGGCCAGTGGGCTAGACGTTTCCAGGCCCTCCTGTTCGCGAGCTGTCTCGTGGCCAGCATGAGCGCGGCCGGCGCGGAGTTGAGGCGCGTGAGGGTGACGCTCTCGGCCGAAGCGCATTCGCGAGCCGAAGCCCTCGGCCCCCGTCTGGAGGACTGGAAGGAGGGCGTGTTCGTTCTGCGTGTGGTGGATCCCGGTCGTCTGGTGGTGAAGGCGGGTGGAGTCTGGCGCCTCCCCCCCATGGAGGACATCCCGCCAGAGTGGTTGGAGGACGAGCCGTCCGAGCCCGAGCGGGAGGACACGCTCGAGGACGAGGCCGGCGCGCGGGCCGGCCTCTCGGTCGAGCTGGCTCCGCTCCCCGTTCAGGTGGACCCGGCTCGGCCCGAACTGCTCTGGGTTCCCGGGTACGCCTCGCGCGAGGAGATTGCCTCGCGGCTCTTCGGGGATGCCTCGGCGGCGGGCGCTTTCGACATCGAGCCCCGAGCGCCTTTCTCCAGCGCCATGGAAGGCCTCCACGTTGCGTGCGCGTGCGCCACCCGCCAGCGCTCGTGCCGGAGTTGCTCGCCCCCCTGCGCCATGCCTTGGAGACGCGGTTGGAGGCGGATGTCGCGTGGAGCCGCGCCCAGCTTTCGGCGGCCTCCCTGGACAGGGCCAGGGCCGCCGCACTGGTGGAGCGCGGCCTGCGCTGGGCTCAACGCTCGGACATTCAGGATGGGGCGGGGCAGAGCTACTTCGACCGGTACCTCCAGGCGCTCGAGCCCTTGAGGGACGAGTCGCGGCGTGGACGCCTCCTCGGAGAGGCCGCCGAGCCCCTGCGAAAGGCCATCGCTCTGCGCGCCAAACGCTTCACGGCGAGCTACGGCGTCACGGATGGCTCGCCCGTCCTCGCCCCGGGCAGCGTGGTGGGCCGCTTCTATTTCGCCGACGGCTCCAGCCTCCAGGTTCGCACCTTGCTGCTGCTCACCGAGGAGACGTCCCTGGAGCGGGCGGAGCTGCGCGTGCGCAACGCACCACGTGGAAGCCCGCGCGTCATCATCTCCGGGGAGGACGGGCGCTGGCGGGGCTACAGCGCCGAATTCAACACCGTTGCTGGCGCTCCCGACCCGCTCGAACACCTCGAGGGTAATGCCTACTGGTACTACCCGGGCACGCTCCTCATTCGACCGGGGGACTGGCGGCCGGGGCTGGGAGGCGGTACGGGCGAGTTGGCGGCCTTGCGACGAGAACTCCTCCAGACAGCCCTTGCCACGGCGACACCGCGAGCGCCCCAGCCCCTTGTCTCCCTTGAGCACGACGTGCTCGCCCTCCTCACTTCGGACGAACGACTGGGCGTCTTCAACACCCTCCTCACGGGCCCCGCGCTCACCTCCGACATGAAGGAGGACGCAGTGCACCTGCTGGCGCGTGTGTTGGTGTCCACGCCTGACCGGGAGTTTCCACCGCTGGAGCGCAAGCTCACCTCGAGTGGGTCGTTGGTGGCGACTCTGGCGGTGGTGGACACGTACCGGGACGAGCTGTCGCGGACGCCCGAGGGACGGGACTTTCTCGCGGTACATGACCTGGCCATGGTGGCGCTGGCTGGCCGGGACATCCACAAGCTCGTCACCTCGGGCGAGGGCCCTCGGGGGCATTCGCGGCGCGGGGCTCGCGGCCCAGGAGGCCGAAAAGACGCTGGGGGCGTTGAAGCTGCTGGCGGCGGAGAGCCAGGAGATGGCGCTCGCCTACGGTGCGGTGGCGCGGCGCGCGGCGGCGCTGCCGGCCGACAAGGCCCAGGCCTACCTCGCCGCCGTGGAATCGCTGCGCTCGTCCGCGCGCGGTGCGGCGAAAACGACACTACCTGGATTGCTGCACCGCTCTGGATCGCCGAGCCTGAAGGATCCGCTCATCTTCATGAAGGAAGCCGAGTGGCTCGTCAGTCACTCGGAACTGGACGCCGAGGCAATGGTTGGGTTGGCGAGGAAGGCTTTCAGGGGCCGTGGACCTGGGCTGGCTGCGATCCACAGGGCTGACCCTGGAGGATCTCAATGCCATGGCCAGGAATGAGAAGACAGCTTGGAGGCTGTTCCAGCAGGCGGCAGCGGAACCTGGGAATCTAACGGTGCAACGTCGGGCGCGCGAGCAACTCCGTGGCATCGCGGTGGAAATGCTGACAGAGCGCAATGCGCAGAAACTCTTCCCTGGCTTTCGGCTGACGGGGCGGCAGGTAAAAATGGCAGGGGGCCACGTCATTGACGACGTCGTTACGGCGATGACGGGGTCGAAGCTTCAACATGGAGTGGAAGTAAAAGGTTGGAACGACAGCCGGTGGCGCCAATCGCTCGACGCCTGGCGGGCCCGACAGGGCGGTGCCAAGCTCAACGAAGCCCAAGAGGTGCTCGCAAAGCAACTCGAACACCTGCTCGACCAACTCACCGATGCGGCAAGGGCTCCTCGGGGGCCACCGTTTCTCGTTGTTACCGACAAACTAAGCAGGCCAACCAGGAACAAACTGACCACCTTCCTGGATGAGAACTCGCCAAACGTGCTGCTCATCCACATAGAGGAAGCGAAGATCTTGGAGCTGACAAAGCACTTGCGTGCGGCACTCAAACTGCCAGAGGACTTGTCTGGAGGTGCGCCATGAGTGGATGGCCTCTTTGGGGAGTCCTGACTCCGGGCGAGCCTGCCCAACTGGAGAGCCGTGCCCGATCCATCGTGATGACGGAAATGGATCAAGAGCTTGGGAAAGAGCAGCCCTTCGAAGTCATCCCGGGCAGTGGCCATTATCATGCCATCGTTGGGACGGACCCCAGCGACGTGGGCGCCGAGATGCAACTCGCCGAGGAACTATTGCTCGGATGTGATGAACCCGTGTACTCGATTGATCGCGCCAACGATCCATGGACCGTCATCTCGTGGCGAAACGGTGCGCTCGAGGTCCTGGAGATGGACCCAGAGGCCCTGGCAACGTCTCTCGGCTGTCCGCTACCAGGCAGCCAGAGAGCATCAGCTCGAACCGCGAGGAAGCCACTGCGGACGGTCGCATTGATCGAAGGAGTCCAAGCAGCGGAGGCGCGTCACGCGCTAGAAGAAGACCATGGCGAACCATTCCCACCGGGGCGCTACCATTTCAAGGACACGCCGCAAGGGCTCCTTCTCGCTGGCGGCACAGCGGGCATGAATTTCGCACACATCACCCTTTCAGAACGATTTTCCCAGACAACTGTGTATGGGGTAACCGCATCGCCGAGCCTGGACACATTCTCGGTCACGGTAATGCAAGCAGGAGAGGGCATTGAGCGATTCACGCGACCGCTCCGTCCGGATCCCTGCGTACCGGAGGTCAGCAAAATCAAGGGAGAGAACTCTCCCGAGCGGATATTGGTGGCACTGGGCATCCCGGCGGAGTGGTTCCGGGATGAATGACGGATGCCGGGGCAGCCTCGTCCAGGCTCCGGACATTCCCAGCCTGTGGGCTTGCCCCGGTTACGTGGACAATAGGGCTGAGATGCCAACTTCCGCGGTAAGGCAGCAAGCTCAAAATCGTAAATGCTCGCCCGAGCCCGTCATGACGTGAAGAGCTTGTCGCACTGTGGTGAGCGCCCCCTTGCGCCCTCCATTCGTCGTCAAGCGCTTCGACCACGCGGCTCGGCGAGCATTTACGGCTCAAACGCATGCCTGGGTTCAGGGCTGGACAGAACTCGGTTGTGGGTCCGGCTTCTTGACGGGCACGTAGCACCTGCCCTGGTACTCGGCCGTACTGCGCGGGCAGGGAGCGGTCTTCGCGAGTTCGTTCCAGCATCCACCGCGTATCTCCACTTGAGCTTCGGGGATACACGGAGGTTTGCGCTGCTCCTTGAACGCCGTCTCCGGCATCGGGTAGGCGATGGCTGGAAAGGCGAGGGTATCCTGGTCATCGGAGAAGAAGATGGACTCGACGGATGTGTTGCCTGTCCTCAGGTGCGGGGTGCCCCGAGGCCAGAGCAGGAGCGCGAGTCCCACGGCCAGCGCCAATCCCGCGCCCGCCAGTCCCCAGCGCTGCGCCTTGCGTCGTGAGGAGGTCGACCGGGGCTCGCGCGCGAAGTGGGCCCGTACGTCCTCCCGCCCGTCGAGCTGGGCCAGGATGCCCGCGAGCCGGATGAAGCCCAGGGTCATCTCGTGGAACGTCGGGAGCTTCGCCCCGGCCGAGCGTTTGGGGTGCACGACGAGGGCGTCTGGCCCAGTGAAGCTCGTGGTCTGTGCGCTCCAAGGCGCGGACGTACGCCAGTCGTCACCGGTGCCCGGCATCATGACCAGCGCGGGTTCTCCCGTTTCGACGTGGTGTGCCTCATAGAGCCGGCCTTCGTCCTCGGGGATCTCGGGGTAACGGTCCCCGACTTGATACGGGCCCAGCCGACGTCCCTTCCAATCCGATGTGTCGCTCATGTCCGCGCCTCCTCTCCTCTTCCTACTTCGGATGTAGGAAGAATGTATAGACTCTTGGAGTCAGGCTTCCAGGAGGTGCTGAATGGGCGCGGCACCGTCGAGTTCCAGGAACTTCCTCGCGAGCAGATTCCCCATAGGCCCAGGTACGAGCTTCCTCGTCCTCCCACGGTTCCCCGGAACAAGCGTTGAGCGCCGCTCATCTGCTGGCTCACTCGCGCATGTAGTGGCAGGTGTAGCCGTCCGGGTTCTTCACCAGATAGTCCTGGTGGTATTGCTCGGCCGGGGTGAACTCTCCCGCGGCGGTGATCTCCGTGACGACGGGTCGCTTCCACTTGCCCGACGCGTCGACCCGGGCCCTCACCTTCTCGGCCACCCGGCGCTGCTCGTCCGACAGGTAGAAGATCGCCGAGCGGTACTGCGTGCCCACGTCGTTGCCCTGCCGGTTGAGCGTCGTCGGATCGTGCATGCGGAAGAACCACTTCTCCAGCAGCGCCTCGTACGTCAGCAGCTTCGGGTTGAAGACCACGCGCACGGCCTCCGCGTGCCCCGTACGCCCCGTGTGCACGTCGTCATACGTCGGGCGCGAGAACAGCTTCGCGCCGCCCGTGTAGCCCACCTCCGTCTCGATGACGCCCGGAATCTTGCGCAGCAGATCCTCCATCCCCCAGAAGCACCCTCCGGCCAGATACGCCGTCTCCCGGGTGGCCTCCTCGCTCGTGCCCTTCGTGGGCGCCACCGGTGTCACCGCCTCTCGCGGCGTGCCCGGTGCCGTGCCTCCGCCCGTGGGCTTCCGGGCGTCCTGACTCCGCGCGGCGGGTAGGGTCTCGGCGCTGGGGGCAGTTGTGCCCGGCGGGGCGCCATGCGCCTCGGTGCACGCGCTCAACACCCCGAGCAGGGCCAGCATCGCGGGCAACAACCGGCGCGGCACCCCTGGCGAGGCGCGGCGGGCGAGGGGAGGGACAACGGGGTCGGACGACATGGATTCAGGCCTCCGGACGCGCCCGGCGTGGGCGCTCTCTCCCTATGTACGCGGGAGCCCCTGGCTTGTTTCAGCCTTCGTTCATGCTCCGGAACTCAGGGAAGAGGAGGTGCGCGGGGGTTTCAAGCCCCCACGCATGTTTCCTCGCGTTTGGTGGGTGGGGAGCGCCGCGGAGGGATGGGCCCCATGGCTGTTCGTGCGTGAGTGCTCCGCGTGCTCAATCTGGCGGTTCCATGTAGTTCCCGTCGCCGTCGGTGATGGTGTCCAGCGCGTAGCCCTCGGGCGGTTCGTTGGGCCCCGCGTTGGCCTTGCCCGCGGGGGTGGAGGGGATGGCGTCTGGCTCGGGTGAACGGTGTTCTTCCGGCCGGGCGCCCTCGCGGGGCGGGTCGGAACCTGGGGGAGCCGTGGCGCCACGTTCCTTTTCCGACTCTTGCATGTGTGGACCTCCTGTTCGTGCAACTCCTTGAATTTGCCCATGGGGCGACTGGTTCGAGCAGGAGCCCGGGCCTGTCCGCTCCCTGTTGCGAATGGACGCCCGACGCGCGGCATCGCGGATACCCTCCGAGCGTGGGGACGAGCCCCGGGTGATGGGCTCGAGACCCGGGAGGAGGCGGAGAGCGCGGGCGGTGCCTAACCTCCACTCATCACGGGGGCCGGTGCGGCCGAGTCACGGGCCCTCTTCAACACGGGGGAATGGCCATGAAGATGCTGCTTCACGAACTGCACCCGTCCGTCGTCCACGCTCCACTGGCCCTGTTGCCCACGGCGACGGTGGCCGATTTCATCGCGGTGGCGAGCGGGGATCGGGCCTGGGCGAAGGTGGGCCGGCGGCTGTGGGTGGCAGGCACGTTGAGCGCTCTCTTCTCCGGCGTGGCCGGACTGGCCTCCTCTCAGGAGGTGCGGCTCGAGGATCCCCGCGCGCGGGACATGGTGTTCCTCCACGGCATGGGCAATGCCGTCGTCACGCTGGGCGCGGTGGGCGTGACGCTGTGGCGGTTGAACCGTCCTCCCTCGCTCACCCAGAGCCTCATCGCGCTGCTCGCCAACTCGGCGGCGCTGTACACCGCCACGCTCGGCGGCAAGATGGTCTACGAGCTGGGCGTGGGCATCAACCCGATGCCGGCGGATGCCAGGTCGGGCACGTTGAAGGGACCGCCGCTGCTGTCGCGCGAGGCGCCCGGAGCGCTCGTGCGCGACGCGCTCCAGGGGGTGCGTTGGCTGTTCCGCCGCGCGAGGAGCATCTGGGAGGGGTCCCGCCCGCTGCACTCCGGCGCGAAGGGATTCGGCCGGGGCTATGAGAGCCCCCCGATGCCGGACGAGGCCCTGGTCCCGGACTCCACCGAGCCGCGTTCCGATGCGCCCCGGATGTGAGCCGGGATGGCCAGACAGCCCCAGGTAGAGCCCTCGTGGCAACAGGCGGGTGGCCAGGGGGGTAGGGGATCGGGCGGCATGTCGCGAGGCTTGTCTTCGGGTCCAATGCTGCGCCGAGTGACCAGTACTTAACCTCCTCTCAGTGGTAACCCATACACCGGAGGAGGATGCGTCATGCGGCATGTGAAGGCTTTGGTCGTGGGTGCGGCGGCGGCTGTGTTTCTCCTGGGCGCGGGGTGCAAGAGTGGTGACCAGCAGGACCAGCGAGGCACGGGTGGCGCGGGAATGAACCAGAGCGGCTCGTCGACCATGCAAGGTGGAGATTCTTCTACCCTGGGGGATGATACCGCCACGAGTGGCGCGGGCAGCGTGGGCAGTGGCTCCGGAAGCGACCTGGGGACGACGGGCAGCGGTACTGGCGGCTCCGGGACGGGCAGCATGGGCGCTGGCTCCCAGGGCGCGGGTGATGACCTGAACGGCACGGGCAGCGGCGGCTCCGGCTCGGACAACATGGGCAGTGGCTCCCACTCGGGCTCGGACGACACGCGCCGCTGAGGTCAAGGACCGATGCGCGGACGTCACGCGCACGAACGTCGTGGGCAGGTCCCCGGCTCCACGAGGGAAGGCCGCCTCGTCCCCCCCAAGACGGGTCTTTCACGTGGAGCCTGGCGTGACCAGGAGAAGGTCCTCGAGGCCACTCGCCTCGGGGCCTTTTCTTTTTCCCCGGCTCCTTGCAGGCGAGCGAGGGCCACGATGGCGGGGGACAGGGCGGACGAGGAAGACGCGAATCCATCGCTGAGATGAGGGGGCGTGGATGTTATCCTGCGCCGTCGATGGACCCATTCGTGCGGCGCCTCGTGGAGAGGCTCCATGACCCAGCCCAGCCGCTGTCGCGCAACCGGCACTTCCACACGTTCGACACCCCCGAGGGTCGAATGGCGCTGAAGGTGTTCCGCCGGCTCAACAGCATCCATCGGGACATCCTCGCCTGCGTGAAGGAAGGGCGCAGGGCCCGACTCTTCCGCCACGTCAACGACGAGGGCGAGCACCGCATCGAGCTGCACTTCGAGCGCATCGCCGGCCGCCGGGTGTCCCACCTCAAGGCCGCCGAGCTGGAGTTGCTCGCCCGGCTACCGGGGGTGCGTGATGCCCTCGAGGGAGACCTCTAGGCGACCCCGGGAGGTCCCGCGCCCATGGTGACCTCCTCCTCTTCCTCCCTCCACGTCGTCCGGGGAACGCGCGCACTGCGCCGCTGGCTGGAGCAGGCCGTCGACCTGCGCGGGCTCGACCTGGACGGTTTTCGCCACTGGCTCGGCCAGCAGCTCTCCCGCTGGGAGGTGGATCCAGCCTTCGTCCAGCGCGTCAGGATCCGGGACCTGCGACAAGCCCACCCCGAGCTCCAGGCCCTGGAGCGGACGCTCCGTCATGCCCTCGCCGCGGATGAGGCCTCTTCCCAGGCGGAGCGCCTCCTCCAACTCGAAGAGGAACTCTCCAGGACGGACAAGGCGATCGCCGGGCTGGGTGCCGCGCTGGCACGGATGACCGACGCGGAAAAGCTGTCGGGCTCGCGGGGGAAGCTCGCCGCCTTCCAGGCCAGGCGGCAGGCTCTTCTGGATGAGCAGGCGCTGTTGATCCACGCGAGCCCCGCGCGGCGGGACCTGCTCCGGATCCGCGCGGAGCTGGAGCAGCTTCGCTCACGCCTCGGACTGGATCGCGCGGAGGCCGAGCTGGCCGAGTTGTCGCGCGACCAGGGGCTTCGTTCCGGGCACGCGGGTCAGTCCTTCGAGCAGCAGGTCCTCCCGCTGACGTGGCGCTTCATCGTGCCCGACCTGCTGCGGCGTGGAGACGCGACTCGCCTCCGGGTGCTCCGGGGCGTGGGGCTCGGCGCGGCGCGGACCGAGCTCGATCAGCTGATCATCCGTCAGCCGCGTCGCCCCGGGCAGCCGGTCGAGGTGCTGGGCGTGGTCGAGGTGAAGCGCAACCTCAATGATCTGGCCCACGGCTTCCGTCGTCGCCAGGAGAACCTGGCCTGGTTCAAGGGCGAGGCCGGACATTACGACCCGAGTCTGTATCGGACCCGCCACTTCCGTTCCGGGCACTTCGACCGGGAGGCCGTGCACGAGCAGGAGGGTGAGCGGTTCGTCTTCTCGCGTGGCTCCTTCCGGCACTTCCGGCGCGAACCTGGCATCGGCCCGTTCTTGCGCCGCCTGTACTTCATCACCCGGGGGAGCATGCCGTGGGGTGTCTCCACCGCGGCGCTGGCGCGCATCCGCCACCGCGTCGCGACGGATGGGCGTTGGCGGCAACGCGGTGATGCCGCTCTCGGCGAGATGCTGCGCTGGTGCCAATCCCTGGCGGAGCCCCTGGAGACTCCGGACGTGCTCCGGCTGTATGGCTCGCTCCCCGCGCGAGCGCGTCAGGTGTTGGTGATCGACCCGCGTTTCGAGAGAGCGCATTCCCGGGAACGGTCTCAAGTTCTTACATAATTTTCTTGCTTTGACGTTCTATCGGGTTTCGTGCGATATGCCCATGACCGCTGAGCGGTGGCCGCGAACCCGAGTGTGCCGTACCCGATGAAGGCCACGGACCGGCGTTGACGGCCCTCGCCGGGAGGGCTCCTCTGCCGCGCGCTTATGAGCCCACTGTCCGCCTCCATACGTTCTCCCGCTGATTCCGCCTCGCTCGAGCAGGTTCGCCGTCTGGCTCGGCAACTGGACACGTCCATCCAACTGCCTGGAGGCCTGCGGGTCGGTTGGGATGCCGTGCTGGGTCTGGTGCCCGTCGTGGGCGATTGGGCGGGCGCCTTGCTCTCCTGCTACATCATCTGGCAGGCCGTGCGCCTGGGCGCCTCGCGCGAGGTGTTGCTGCGCATGGTCGGCAACGTGGCGGTGGAGTCTGTCGTGGGCGCGGTCCCCTTCCTGGGCGATGTCTTCGATGCGGCCTGGAAGGCCAATATGCGCAACGTGAGCCTGCTCGAGAATCATCTGGTGGCCCCCATCGCCACCCGCCGCGCCAGCCAGGCGTGGGTGCTCGGCATCGTGGTGTCGCTGGTGGCGCTGTTGGCCCTGTCGGTGACCCTCGCCGTGCTGGCCGTGCGTGCCCTCGCTTCCATTGGCAGTCAGGGCTGAGCCTCCGCTCGCGCCCCTTGTTCAACCCAGTCGTCGAGGAGTGTTCATGTGTAGAGCGATGTTTCTGCTGGCGAGCCTGTTGCTCACGTCTTCGCCCGCCCATGCGGCCATCTCCGCGGTGGTGGTGGGCAACGACGCCACCTCCGTCCAATACCAGTTCCAGTACAGCGGGACTCCGGCCTACCGGCGCGCGTACATCGACGTCGACCGCAATCCCGCGACCGGGTTCGCCCAACAGGGGATCGGGGCGGACTACCTCCTCGAGAACAACTCCCTGTACGCGAACGTCGGAGGCGGGTGGAACTGGCAGTTCATCAAGACGGTGACGTACACGGACTCGGCGGGCACCGTGCAGTGGACGGTCGCGCGTGCGGACATTGGCGAGACGGCGACCCCGAACGACGCGGATGTCGTCTTCCAGATCGAGGCACCGCTCGAGACGTCCGCCAAATACACCCACGTCTACAGCGGCACGAACCCGAACCCGGGTACGGGGACGACCCAGTACACGGCGAGCAGCGCCAACATCGCCAACCCGGAGCGGGGCTTCTATCACCATATCAATAACTGCAACGAAACCGACTTCGTTGCCTCCTCGTTGAGCGCCTACCGCACCAACGAGAAGATCACCCAGGTGATCTGCATCTTCTACCTGTCGGAGTTCAAGAACAGCCCCATCAGCCAGGCGCAGTTGGATCGCTTCCAACGGCAGGCGAACACCGTCCGGGCCGCGGGGCTCAAGATGATCGTCCGCTTCGCCTATACCGCCTCGGATACCGGAGATGATGCGCCCCTGAGCCGCGTCACCGCGCACCTGGATCAGCTGGCGCCGTACCTGAGCGCCAACAGTGACGTCATCTCGGTGGTGCAGACGGGACTCATCGGTGCCTGGGGCGAGTGGTACTACACCCAGAACTTCGGCAACCTGGGGAACGTGTCGCAGACGGATTGGAACAACCGAAAGGCCGTGGTGGACAAGCTGCTCAGTGTCCTCCCGGCCTCGCGCATGGTCCAACTGCGCACGCCCCAGTTCAAGCGCACGATGTATGGCACGACGGCGATCTCCGCCGCGCAGGCCTACAACGGCTCGGCGAACGCTCGCATCGGGCACCACAACGACTGCTTCCTGGCCAGCTCCACCGACTTCGGGACCTACGTGAACCCGTCGGTCGAGTACTCCTACCTGTCGGCCGAGACGAACTACCTCGCCATGGGCGGAGAGACGTGCGCGCTCAACCCGCCGCGTTCGGATTGCGCCACCGCGTTGAGCGAGATGGCGTTGTTCCACTACTCCTATCTGAACGTCGACTACGCGCTCCCGGTCGTCAATGGCTGGACCAGCGGCGGATGCCGGCCCGAGATCGATCGTCGGCTCGGCTACAGGTTCTCCCTCGTGTCCGCCACCTTCCCGGCGACCGCCACCCGTGGCGCGGCCATGCCCCTGGACATCCAGATCAAGAACGAGGGCTGGGCCGCTCCCTTCAACCCCCGGTCGGTCGAGCTGGTGCTGCGCAACACCTCGAGCGGCGCCGTCTACCGCGTGCCCCTCTCCGTGGATCCGCGCCGCTGGCTGGCGGGGACGACCACGTCGATCGGCCCGTCCGTCACGATTCCGACGACCGTGCCCGCTGGGAGCTATGCCCTGCTGCTGAACCTTCCGGATCCGGCGTCCTCGCTGAGCACCCGTCCGGAGTACGCCATCCAACTGGCGAACCAGAACGTCTGGGAAGCCTCCACTGGCTTCAACAACCTGCAGCGGACGGTGACGGTGCAGTAGGTCCGTGAGGGCTGGTGCCGGTGACGAGGGCGCCAGCCCCGGGTCTTTTCCATCAGAAGCTCGCGTCGAGCTGGAGCCGGGCGAGGTGGCGCGGCTCGCCCGTGGAGCCGAAGATGTAGAAGTAGTCGCCCTGCAGCTTGAAGGCGTGCCCGTTGAGATAGACGTTGAAGCCCGCGCCGACCTGCTTGCCCTGGGTGTCGACGAGCTGGACGAGCTGCGGGTCGGTGCCCCTGCGGGCGAAGAGCTGCTCCCAGCGCGCGGTCAGCTCCACCTGGGGGCTCACCAACTGGCCCCCCTGCACGAAGTAGCCGTAGCCCGAGCGCGTCACGTCGCGGCTGGTGGTGGTGCCGGTGGTCTGCTCGAGCACGTCCGTGTTGGCCTTTCGCCACAGGCCCTCGGCGAGCAGGGAGAAGCCCCGGTACTTGAACACCACGTCCGCGGCCAGGTGGCTGTAGTTGGCCGTGCCGGCGGTGAAGGCCGTTCCGATGGTGCTGTTGCGGCGCGACGTCCGGTAGTTGTAGGCCGCCGCGACCCCCAGGCTCAGGCGGGGCTTCGCCGAGCGCGTCAGGTCCGCTTCCTGGTCATCATCGAAGTTGCCGAAGGGCCGCAGCGTGAGCCGCAGGACGGTGAGGGGGCCCGGCGCGTACGCCGCGAAGCGGTTGCGCCCGTCTCCTCCACCGATGAAGAACTGGTAGCCGAGCCACTCGTTCAGACCGAAGAGGTTGTTGGACGAGAGCATCACGCCCACGTCGCGGTCGAGGTTCAGCTCGCGCACCACCTGCTGCCGGTCCACGAACTGGAGCGCGAACTCGCGGATGGTGCGGGCCCGGTCGAGCGGCACGAAGAACTGACCCACGCGGATGTTCACGTCGCGCCAGCGCGTGTACTCCACGAAGGCGTCGAAGATGGGCGAGGAGCTGCCCGTCTCGAAGTCATTGCCGCCGAAGGCGAGCTGGATGTTGTAGCGCAGCTCGGGCACCAGCACGTTGCCACCCACGATGAGACGCAGCGTGCGCACCTGGATCTCGTTGGTGTCGTCCCGGTCGAAGTGGAGGAAGGTGTCGCGCAACTGGATGCGTGCCCGGAGCCCGAAGGAGAAGCGGTCTCCCGTTTTCACCACGATGCCGCGACCGGGCTCGGCGGTGATGGTGGTGGAGGGCTCGGCCGGAGGGGTGGGGGCGGAGGGCGCGGGGCCTTCCGGAGAGGGCTGCGCGGGGGTGGATGTGCCCTGGCCCCGGGCAGGGGCCGCCACCGCGAGGAACAACGCCAAAAGCAGACGGATCGCGCCGGAAGGGCGCGGGGAGACGTGCGAGTGCATGGAGGGATTTCCTGAAGGTCACCGCTGTCGCGGCGGGGTCTTCCATCCGCTCGGACGCGCGAGGTCGGCCCGGGCGGGAGGCGTGGCTGGAGCGATGAGGGTCAACACCGGAGACGGCAGACGCTCGTCATGGACGTGTCCAAGATAGCGGATGCCCCAGGAGGAAAGGGCGGTCCGTGGCATCCGTTATAGCGGATGATGGCCCGGCGGTCTTCAGGAATCGAGCAGGAGGCCGGGCGGACGAGGCCCACGAGGCGAGCCTCCAGGCAGGCCGGCCCGTTCGGGTCGGGCGCGTGCCAGCCAGCCCTGTCGTCCCCAGCTTCCAGGAAACTCCTCGTCGCCCATACCCATGACACCCCATGGGGGCGCCTCGAGCTTGTCCGGGACCGCTGGGAGCGAGGCTTCAGGAGACCCCTTGGGGCCGTGTGTGGAGGCCCGGGGAGGGAGGAGCGCCGGCTGGTGGCACGGGCGGTGCGTGGTGACCTTCAATCGTGACCGGCTCCAGGTCCGGCCCAGGGTGGAGGCACAAGCCATGGCACAGAGCATGGACTCGAGGATGTTGTCGTCGCTTCAAGAACTGCTGCACATCGACGTCGACGCGGTGATGCTCTACGACGCGGCGCTGAGGATCCTCGCCGTACCCATGGCGGAGCAGGCCCTGATGGAGTTCCGCTCCGATCATCTGCGCCACATCCGGGAACTCAACGACTGCATCGAGCGGTTCGGTGGGGAGCGGGCGTGCATCGGGGTCAACGCCGAGCAGTGTGACCTCCACGGCTTCACTCCCATCGAGGAGGGAATGCCCCTGGAGGCCGTCTTCATGGCCATGGTGGATGGCGAGCAGATCACCACTGAGACCTACGAGCGCATCCTCAAGGAGGACTGGACGCAGGAGATCCGCACGCTCATCGATCGCAACTTCGCGGACGAGCAGCGCCACCTGCTCTGGGTGCTGAAGGCGTCGCGCACGCGGATGTGGGAGCAGGACGCGGAGACGCCGATCCCATTGTAGTACTCTCCCGCCCTTCCTGTGGTTTGTCGGCGTCAAGCAGGCGAGCCTCTTACGTGCAGCCAACCGACTGCACGAGGGGTCCACGCAAACTGCTGGAGAGCCACGTCCCCGGGGCTGACTCGGTCGAGAGTTCAGCCAGATGCCGCCTCGTCTTCATAGGGTCCAAGGAAGCGCTCTCCATTGAAGTGAATGATGTGCGTCGGAGCTTCCGCCACCCATACCTCGGTCTCCCAGGAGATCTCGGGGAGAAACCTGCTCATGGTCTGCCGATCCATGAATGCCGTAACGTAGACGAGACCTGCCCGAGAGTTCTTGAAGAGTTCCCTCAGTTCTTCGTGGCGCTTGGGGTTCACTGGGCCATGGCTTGTTACTGCCTCGATGAGGAGGAGCCAGTTCTTCTGGACGTGGTGAACCACTACGTCGGGCATTTTGCCGTGCTTGTCTACTTGCACTCCAAGTGCAGCCAACTCTTCACGAGGGAAGAATCGCTCTTTCTGCCCAGCATCACCCAGGTAGAGTACGCGACCACCAGGAGTGAACTTGGAGCAGAACTGTTCCACGATGAGCTTGATCAACTCGTTCTGTCCTCCTGGAGAAAGCGAGACAACCAAACCCGGCGCGAGTGTAACTGGTAACTCGTGCATCTCGCGAGCCTTTGCGTATATCTCTCGCAGAGTAGGGGCCTTCTTGAGGTACGCGCGTAGCCGTTCTGGCCACTTGTTCGTTCCGTAGGTACGGAGCAGTTGCAATGCTGCGTTGTTCACTTTGTATACGGTGTCAGGACTGTTGATGGCGCGGTCGGGTTTGTCGGGGTTGCGCTCCACAAGACCGGAGTCCACGAACTGGTGCAGAGTGAATCGTCGAATGGTCTCCCGCGAGTTCGGCGCATACTCCTTACGGTAATGCTTGGCGATGAACTCCATCAACTCCGTTACTCCCCTTAGGGGCTCGAAGGCTTGGCGCCAAGGGGCGTCCGGCGGCAGCTCGAGAAGAGCCAGGAGCGTGAGCGCAGAGCGCTCGTTGCTCTGCGCCGGAGGCATCCCCAGATCCTTCAGGATGCTCTGAGCCTGCTCAACCCTCGTCGGTTCAGCCGCTATCGGCTCGGACACGTTAGAGCCGCGCTGGCTCTGCTTCCTCGACACGTCGCGTTTCCTCGACATTGGAGAACAGCTCCTTCTCGATGATGGCGTCGAGCTCTTCCTGGGCAGGGAGAAAGTCGGAGATGTTCTGGCCCAGGGTCTCTAGCTGCTGGCGGCTAGGATACTTGAGGTTGCGCAGATCGCCCGCATTCACCTGGGTATGCCCACTGAACTGCCGGAAGTAGGTGTCGAGGAGGGTCGAGTTGAGGAAGGCCGCCAGTCCTCGTGCGAGGGTTGCTGGTAGGCCGCTACCTTGCTGGTGAAAGTAGTTGAGGTGATTCTCGAAGCCGACGCGCTCGCACGGCACATGCCGCGGGTCGAATACCGCTGCTGACACCCGCCGTTTCTCCTCCTTGGCGGAGATCCGCTTTACCAGAACGTAGGTGCCCGTGGGCACCAGCAACGCGTCGGTTTCAGAGTCCTCGGCCAGCGCGTTGGGCTTCTTGAAGTCCTTGGGCCACGCCACGCGACCGCCCGAGAGATGACCTGGCCAGATGAGTGGTACGGTACCCGGACCAGCCACCATCCGCAGGTGCTCGCGTGCACGGAAGTCCACGACCCGACCTGTCGAGACGGTCAGCCCAAGGTCGACAAGGCTGTGGGTCAGCTTGCCGAGGCGCTCCACCACGCGGTCGTTGAGCCTGTTCGGGGAGACGTGAATGAATTTCTCCGGGTCGTCTGGGTGCACCACTTGTGTAAACGGCACCTGACGGCTCGTGGAATCACCTTCTGCCGCCCCCGAACTGGAGGACACTGTCAGGCGTTGTCCCTGGCGCTCCTTCACGGCATGCAAGATGACATTCTCTTGGAGCACGTCGTCGTCGGCGAATGCGGCCTTTCGTGACTCGAAGACGTGCAGCTCCCGGAGTGCCATCTTCGAGAGGAAGTCCACCCGGAAGGGTTTGAAGTACCGGCCATTGCAGAAGCTACGTGGGGTGATGGCCACTATCTCCCCTCCCGGGGCGAGCAGCCGCACGGCCAGGGAGAGGAATGCCGTGTAGAGGTTCGTGG
Source organism: Cystobacter fuscus (assembly GCF_002305875.1). NCBI lineage: Bacteria > Pseudomonadati > Myxococcota > Myxococcia > Myxococcales > Archangiaceae > Cystobacter > Cystobacter fuscus. The sequence continues at coordinate 2,640,529 of NZ_CP022098.1, forward strand.
TGCCCGCCCCGATGGAATCCAATAAGAGGCGCTGCCTCGAGCCGGTGTTCAGCTTGCGGTAGGGCGGGTTGAGGATGGCGCAGTCGAAGTCGGGATGGCTCGAGGCGAACAACCCACCGTTCACCAGGGAGACTCCATCTTGGATGAAGTCCGTCTGGTGCACTGTGCTCTCGAAGCGCACCCCGTACCGCGCGCACAGGTCCTCGCACAGGGCCATTGTGCGCCGGAGTGACTCCACCAAGAGTTCATCCACTTCGTACGCTGTGACGGAGATGCTCTCGGGTCGATGGGGGCGAGCGAGCATCTCAGCAACCCAGGCTGCCGTGAGCGAGCCGACGCCGGCACCCGCATCCAAGAGTCGAAAGCTGGGGCGATGCACCTCAAAAAAGGAGGCCATTCGCCGCGCGACAGGGGCAGGCGTCATGAACTGGCCCAACTCGGAGCGTTGCTCCGGGTCCAGTTCGCGGTTGGCCGCTTGGCGCAGTAACTCCACTTGGTCCACAAGCTCGGTCGGCTTAAGAGCGGCGCTTTCGGGTGCATCCAGCAGTTCGATGACGGGCTTGGTGCGCATAGGTGGCTCTCGCGCAGTGTGCGTGTGTGCGCGTCTATGTTGCACCGTATCCTGCAAGGGTCCACATTTCAGCATGAGGTGGTTCAGCTCTGCTCAATCTCCGCGTATCACAGGGGAAAACACCCGCATAGACCCGAATCGGTACGGGCTTGTAGCACCCTGGGTTCTCCACAGGGCGGTTGATTCCGGTACACCTGTTCAGGTGTGGCGCTGTTGGCCGTGAGCGCGTGCTGTCCACGCCCGCCCACTGGGTGGAGGAACTCCCAGGATGTGGCCCACCGCTGCGGACCTCGCCAGCGAGGAAGCTTGCCAGGCCCAGGTCCGGCTGCTCGTTCACCTCCAGCCATACCTCGACTTCGATACCGTGCTGCGCACCTTGCTCGGGCGCAGCACCACGTTCTTCCCAGTTCGAGCGGCGTGTCATCGACGAACGGGCTGTTCCGGCAGTGGGTGGTTACCTGGGTGGGGTTCTGGTGCGTCACCTCGGCGGGAGATGGATATCGCGCAAGAAACTCGGAGAAGCACAGGTGCTCGTGGGCAACCGCGTCTGGTTTCCCTTTGCCCGGGCTCGCCAGTACATGCGCTCTCGCCAGTCGCTGTTGGATCACTCCCTCACGCAGCTCTACCGCGTAGCCGAGCGCCATCGTTCCTGACGCTGGACGTGGGGCTCCGCGCGTGGACGTGGCGCGCGAGCCTCGCTCCTCGGGGACGGTCTGGCAGGGCTTCTGCACAGGCTCCTGGGAACCTGTTCTTCCCGCGGAGCCCTCATGCCACGTCTGGCCTTCCTGCTGTGTCTGTTATTCATCCCGCTCGGGTGTGATGCCTCCCGTCAGGAGTGGCTCGGCCTCTACGAGATGACCGGCACCGCCCACTACAGCATTCCGGGGCTGGGTCACCTGTCCTCACCCGTGTCGGCGACCTGGCGCGTCTCGGAGGGGACGGTCGTGGAGCTCCTCCTCTCCGATGTGGCGGGCGGGTGTTCCCTGAGCGCCCACGTCGAGGAGGCGCGGGCCCTGCTCGAACCCGGAACCTCGTGCGCCTGGAGCGAGAACGGCGTCCTCTTCACCCTCTCCGCGGTGCATGGCTCGGTCGCGCTCGTGGACGGCCAGGGCCACTTCGAGATGGCGGGCCGCGTGACGGCCACCGCCTGGGGGAAGCTCTACCCGGGGGAGTTCTTCCAGAACGCCACGTTGACCCGCGTGGGACCGTAGCCCTCCGCGGGTCCTCGGACTGGGACTATCCCTCCAGCGGCAGCACCCACAGCTCGGCGCCGTGGCCCGGCGTGTAGGCCGTGAAGTAGACGGCGGAACCGACGCGGGTGAAGTCGTGCGGATAGGAGAAGTCCTGCCCGGGGGCGAGATCCTGGAGCTGCCGCGTTCCCTCCGCCGTTCCGTCGCTCACCCAGGGCTCCAGGCCCTGTCCCTCGCCGATGTTGCTGTAGAGGATGCGATCATCCAGGGTGAACAGCTCGCTCTGGAATTCATCCGACAAGCTCAGGGGCCGGGACACCTGCTGCGTTCCGTTCGCCGTTCCATCGGTCATCCAGAGCTGCACGTCCCGGGGCGCCGGTCCCGACGAGGAGATGTTCACGCTGAAGAAGAGCCGGCCGCCCGCCACGGTGGAGGTGCCGATGAGGGCATCCGAATCGGGCTGATCCGAGAAGGCATTGGGCAGCGTCGCCACGGGCCGCTCTTGCACCGCGCCCGTGTCGTCCACCGTCAGGGAAGACAGGCGCAGGAGGTGATCCGACGGCGTGGTGAGCGTGAGGAAGAGCTGGCGGCCCGGGCCCTCCATCAGGTTGGGGATGGGGCCATCCGAGTCCGCGGACAGCTCTCGCACGCGCACCGTGCCCTCGCTCGTGCCGTCCGTGCGCCACAGCTCGCTGCCGTAGGAAGGCGTCGAGGTGAGGAAGAACACGGACGTGCCCAGCTTCTGGAGATGGGCGGGGTAGGCGCTGGCGGGGCCGGCCTGGATGTCCGCCACCAGCACCGTGCCCTCGGTCGTGCCGTCGGTCTTCCACAACTCGGTGCCATGCTCCGCGTCCGTGAAGACGAAGAAGAGGGTGTTGCCCACGAGCACCTGCGAGAAGCTCAGCGAGGAGTCCGGCCCCATGTCGCGCACGAGCACCGTGCCCGCGTCCGTGCCATCGCTCCTCCACAGCTCGGTGTGGCCGCTGTCCGTGCCGGGGATGTAACGGAAGAAGAGCAGCTGGCCGCCCACGGCGGTGAGCTTGTAGGGCGCCGAGTCGCCGCCCATGCCCGGTGTGAGTTCCTTCACCTGCCGCGTGCCGCCGGTGGTGCCGTCGGTGACCCAGAGTTCCGGGCCGTGCGCCGCGTCTCCCGCGACGAAGAAGAGCTGGGCGCCCACGGGGGTCAGCTCCGTCACGAGGTCGGTGGTCGTGTCCGTGAGCGCGGGAAAGTCCTTCACCCGCACGGTGCCCGCTTCGGTCCCATCACTCGCCCACAGGGCGTGGGTGCCGTCCTCGTAGTGGGTCGCGAAGAAGAGCCGTCCCTGGAAGTCCACCAGGCTCGAGGGGCCCGGGTCGGTCCGGGCGGGGCGGTCGGAGGGCGGAAAGACATCCTTGACGAGATGCGCGGTGCCCAGTGTCGGACGGGCCGGTGGAGCACTCGCGCGGTCGCCTCCTCCTCCGGCGGGCATACCCGCGGGCGGAAGTTCGTTGTCCGGCGTGGGGGATTCCGGGCCCAGCCCACCACCACATCCCACCATCAGCGAGCAGAGCAATACCGCGCTACGCCACGCATCCATCCCCACCTCAACTTGTCTGGGTTGAGAGGAAATGTTGGGCAGGGCGTGGCGATCCGTCCAGTGGTGGTCAGCGAGAAACCCGCCTCCGCATTCCCCTCGTGGAGGGGGTCTTCACTGCTCGTCCTCGGAGGAAGAGACCCCGCTGGGATGTAACGTGGCCTCTTGAACAGATGGGCGCGGGGGCTCGGAGTTCAAATCGCGGTGCTGAGGATCACGGCGGGCCGCTTCGGCGATGTCTGGCCTTGGCGGGCCCGAAGGGAGCCGTAGTGGCGGCGGAGATAGTCATGGAGGACGAGCTCCTGCTCACGGACCGAGCAATGGGCCATGCGGTTGGCATTCATGTGCAACAGGTTGCCCGCCAGCTCGGCGAGCGGCACTCGCAGTCTTCCCGCCTCGGACAGGGCCCGGAGCGCGGTGGTGATGGGCACCTGCCGCTCTGATCTCCGAGCGAGCACCGCCAGGCCCTGGGTGAGCACCGGCTGTTGGACCCGGCGCGTGACGAGCAGTTGCTCGAGGCCGCGCCGCTCGCGGCGATAGCGCTCGCTCAACTGGTGCTCGGTGGCGCGCTGGACGTGGAACTCGCGGCCGAGGCCCTCGCGCAGCACGGTGACCAGCCGCAGCTTCGCATCCAGGTCCATGCCCAGGTCGGACAGGAGGGAGTCCATGCTGGCCAGCATCAAGCGCCAGCGCGCCTCCGTGCCCTCGTCGTCCCGGAGCAGCTCCAACAACTGGAGTGTCGCCTCGCTGTCCACCTGGAAGAGGCGTTCGCACAGCCGCACCCCTTCCGCGCCCCCGTAGCGCTCCACCTCGCGCTCGTAGGTGTCGAGCTGCACCTTCCACACGAGCCCATCTCGTCGGGCACGCGACAGCATGCTCATCAGCTCGTGCTGCACTTCCTGGAGCCGCTCGGGCGCGCCGTGGAAGCGCAGCCGCAGGTGCCAGTCCGGGTCCGCGTGGCGGGTGAAGAACCATCCGTCGGCCGCGGAGGAGGCCAGCGCGGCGCGCACGAGCGGCGCCAACAGCCCGATCATCAGCCGGTCCGCGGTGGCCGCGCCGGTGTAGATCCTGGCGTCCAGCCACTCCGAGCCGGGCAGGAAGCCGCGGGCGGAGAGCTCGGGACGCGGCACCGGCACCTCGTGGAGCCGCCGGGGCTCGGCGGGTGCGGGGCGCGTGCGGCCGAAGGGCACCACCACCTCGTGGTGGAAGCGGCCCTCGGGACCGTGGGCGCACAGCTCCTCGGGCCGGGGGAACAGCTCCACCAGCGTCACCCGGGGCCGGTCCTTGATGCGCTGCACCAGCGTGTCGATGCTCAACACGTTGTCCAGGTCGATCGGCAGGAGTTGGTCGCCCTCCTCCAGCGCGATGAAGCGGGGCAGGCGGTGTTCGGCCCGGAGCGCCTGGATGGCGGCGAAGCGTTGGGCGCCGGTGATCGCGCCGAGTCCCTCCAGGGTGTCGTGCCAGAAGCTCCACCGGGCGACGGAGAGCACGAGCCGCCCGTGGGTGACGCGCGGCAGGAAGCGGGCGTGGGCGAGCGGGCCCCAGCTCCATTGCAAGGCGCCGCACTGGTGCTGGGTGGCCAGGGTGCACAGGAACCTGTACAGGCCCAGGTTCCGAGCCCCGTGGTCGTGGACGTTGGTCATCCGGGGGATGACCTCGCGCCCCAGCCGCCGCGAGCGCAGCACGATGCGGCGGCCCTGGAGGGAGATGAGCAGATCGGACGCGTCGAGCTGCCGATCATCGGGGGCGCCGGAGCGGCCCAGGTAGGTGAGCTCATGGCCGCGCAGCACCGGGCGGGCGAGGATGTTGCCGGCCCGGCCCTGGGGCAGGTGGACGATCTCCGCGTAGACCGCGTCCGGGCGCGATGACTCCTCGGCGCGCAGGTGCGCGCGCACCTTCAGGTGCAACTGTTCGTCCCCCAGACAGAAGCGGCCCAGGACGTTGGCGCCCGAGGGACCCGCCGCCATGTGCAGGCGGACCTGGAAGCGGCCCCGGGCGAGCGATTCCTCGGACTCGGCCGCCACGGTGGCCATGGCCATGAAGGCATCCGGCAGGGGCGCGCGGGACGGGTTCTCCAGGTGGGCGAGGTCCTCGTCACTCAACTCCATCACCTGGCTGCCCGTGCGCTGCACGTGCTCGAGCTTGTGCAGCAGCCGGGCCTCGCGTTCGCCGAAGCTGGCGCGTGCTTCCCGGGGCGCGCCCAGGGCGAGCCCCTCGAGCAGGGGAACGACTCGCGCGTCCGGGGCGCCGGACGTCATGAAGCCGATGCCAGATTCCTCGTCCAGCACCTCCAGCAGGGGCAGTTCCCGGCCCTCGTAGCGCTGGAGGAACGCGTCGCGGAAGGCCTCCAGGCCATCCTCCGGGGGCGAGGGGTGGAGGCGGTGCAGCAGCCGCACCCCCTTCTCCAGCTCGCGCAGCACCTCCTTGCCCAGCACGGCCTCGGGGGCGGGCTTGATGAGGTCCACCTGGAAGAGCCGCGGCAGCTCGACGGGGACGGGCAGCTTCGCCAGCATGCGCGCCACGTCCAGGTAGCGCTCGCTCGACGCGCCAAGCCCCTCCCGATCCAGGTGCTCCAGGCAGGATTGGACGGCGCCCAGCGCCTCGGTGAGGGACGTGGTGCCGGGAAGCTGGCGCAACTGGGAGATGAGCTCGGGGAGGGCCTCGGGCCCGGTGACCGGGGGCTGCAGCTCGGACACGAGGAGCTGACTGTCGATGAGCTCGTCGACGTAGCCCCTCGCCTCGTCGAGGCTGACGTCGGGGTCCATCTCCACGAGGAAGCGCGCCAGCTCCTCGGGCCGCACGCCGTGGCGGGCCCGGGCGAGCGCGGCCTCGAGGTACTCGGTGGGCTCGATGGCCATGAGGTGGTAGGCGCGGTGGCGTGCCGCGAGGCGCCGCTCGGCGTAGTGAAGCTGGTTGCTGGCGCGGTAGAGGCTGGTGCTGGGCCGGTGGGGGATGTGGGGGCGCAGCTCGGGCGAGCGGGAGAACGCCTCCGCGAGCAGGCACGCGTAGTCCATGTCCAGGCGGGTGTGGCGCTGGTAGCGCTCGCGGGGCCCGGTGCGCAGCCGGGTGTGCTCGCCCAGCTCTCCCACGGAGTAGCCCGAGAAGAGGCCGAAGGGCGTGGGCCGGCCGGCCATGCGCGACAGGTAGCGCACGAGGCCGCGCTCCAGCTTCACTCCCTGCTCGCTCTCGGGGGCGCGCTCCCACTGCTCCAGGTGCTCGTGGAAGCCGGGCGAGGCCACGAAGAGCGCCTCACGCACCTCGGGCCGGCGCACCATCTCCGCCAGGCGCGCGCGCAGCGTGGCGCGGTCGCGTTGGAGCGCCGGCTCCAGGGGCAGGCCCGGCGGAAGGCGGGGGGCCTCCAGGCCTTGTCCCCAGGTGTCCAGCTCATCGAAGGGGAGCAGGGGCGTGCGGAGCACGAAGAACCCGGAGGGGGCGAAGGGGAACTCCCGCGACATGTTCTCGGTCTGTGCGGTTTTCATGGGGAGCGGGCCGGATCAAGCGGGGATGGAGGCCATCAACATGCCGTCCCACATCGGGGTGTGGGGCTGGGCGGCGGCGAGCAGGGCGAGCGCGGTGCCGGTGACGCCGTGGAGCAGGCTCTTGTCGGCGATCCAGCCCATGTCCTCGTTCTTGCCGGTGGGCGAGGACCAGAAGACGAAGCCGGCCACGCCCTCGCCGGGGCGGCGCATGCGCAGCGTGCGGGTGAACCACTCGGTGGCGGTGTGCTTGAACGTGGCGTCTCCCGACACCTGGTAGAGCCGGTTGTAGATGTGGCCGAGGCCGGCCGCGCCATGGCAGAGGCCCGCGTCGCACACGCCGGACTCCTCCACGGGGCGCAGGGCGGCCTCGCGTGCGAGCGCCAGCGCCTCGCGCTCGAGCTGTACGTCCCCGAGCGCCTGCGCGGTGACGACGAGGCACAGGACGACGCCGGGGTCGCCGTGGCACCAGGCCGAGCGGCAGGGCGTCACGTCCACGCCCGGCGCCACGGCCGAGGGAAAGCGCGCGCCGGGGCTGTCCGGGAGCGCGTTGGCGAGCAGCCAGCGCGCTCCCCCCTGGGCGAGCGCACGTGCCTTCTTCTCCGCCACACCCGTGCGGGAGATCAACGCGAGCAGGGCGACGACGGCGGGCACGCCGTGCGCGGCGCCCAGGTTGAAACAGCCCGCGGTGTACATGGCGCGCTGGTGGGGCGGCAGGTGATGGGGAGGCGTCCACCACGACAGGCCCGAGCCCGCGCGGGTGGAGCGCTCCTCCAGCCGCGCGACGATGGCCTCCAGGCATTGGACGGCGAGGGGGCGTGGCAGGCGCTCCAGCGCGTAGACGCCCAGGCCCACGAGGCCACGGATGAGATCGTAATCCGCGCTCCACGGCTGCCGCGAGAGCAGCTCGAGCAGCGCCTGGTCGATCTCGTCCATGTCCTCGAGTCCGTGGAGGCCGAGGGTGCCGAGCCGCTCGATGGACCAGGCGATTCCGGAGAAGCCCCCGTGGAGCCAGGGCAGCAAGGGTTTTTCCTCGAAGGCCAGCGCCGCCTGGTGGATGAGCCGCTCCGCGTGGCCGCCGTGGCCGAGCTGGGGCCGGCCCCGTTGCAGCTCGGCGAAGAGCAGGGCGCGTCCGGCGAGTCCCCCCGAGAGCGTGGGCCCTTCCAATCCCTGACTGACCTGGAGCACCTCGGCGATCTCATCCACGGTCTGGAGTGCTCGTTCCCGCAGCTCGCCGTCCAGCAATGTCGTCCAGTTCTTCATGGATTGCCCCCCGTCCCGATGTGTTGGGTGTTCGTGCGCTGGAGTACGGCGGTATCGGCCGCTCTCTCTCCTTTCTCAGGATTAACGGTTTTCTGCCTGGAGGGAAATGCGCTCGGGGGGCAGCTCAGTGTCCCCGTGGCGACAGGCCTCATTGCACGCAGAGGCCGCAATCCCAGGTGCAATGCGCGGAGTCCAGGCCAAGGCCACATGACTCGGTGAATTGGCAGACACCATCGCCACACGTGTAGATTTCCTGGGGGCGGATGCGGGTGGTGATGGCCGCGTAGGTGGTGCCGTCGAGGGTGCAGTGGGTGTAGTAGGTATTCGTGGGATCGGGCGTGCACCGAGAGGCGCAAGGGCCCACCTGGGTGATGGGCGCGCACCCGTCCCGACCCGGCTCGAGCGCGCAGGCACGCACGCTGCTCTCATGGGGCCACAGGAGGTGGTCGTCATGCCCCACGAAGACGCCCTCGTCGGTGAAGAGATTGCCGAAGAAGCACCCTTCGCGCTGGGAGAACGTCTGGAGTTCCTCGGGCGAGGTGGCGATGGGTTGAGCGTGCGCGGAGCGGCCCAGGACGGAGATGGGCACGGTGCGCCCGAACTTGTTCACGTGGGCGGCCAGGCACGCGGAGACGAGCTGCTGCTCCGTGACGGTGGCGGGACGGCCGCTGGCCCAGTCCGGAGCCAGCCCCAGCGAGCCGCTCCAGACCCGGACCCGGCCCTGGCCGTCCGTGTACGTGCGCGTCTCTCCGGCGGGCGCCGCGCACGCCGTGACGTACTTCATGACGTTGTCGGCCAGGGCCGGGTCCAGGTCGTACCAGGAGGAGAAGGCCGCGCTGTTCAAGCCATTGAATGCCAGGCCATTGAAGGCGAGCCCGTTGAAGGCCAGGCCATTGAAGGCGAGCCCGTTGAAGGACTCTCCATTGTCGGACGGGAGCGGCTGGCTCGCGGAGGCGACGGGCTCCGGGACTCCGGAGGTCTCGAGGGGCTCCTGCGGCAGCGGGCCGCACGCCACCGCGCCGCAGACCCACAGCACCCCCGCCGTCCCCATCCCCCACCCCGAACGGCTTCCCTGGCTTTCGACCGCCTTCATCTCCGACCTCCTGGAAAATAACGGTAAAAACCGAGTAGCCAGAAACTCGGTCGCCTGCTTGCTTTTGGTGAGGTCGATGGAGCCGAAGTCCGGGGCCAATGTCGTTCACGGACGGTTCGTGGTCCGGGCGCACCCGGCGGGAAGAGGACTCCGTCCTGCGCGAGACACTTGGGTAGGATGGGGTGGCCGTCAGGGAGGGCGGCCGCATGTCCGTACCCAAGCAACAGGCCGCGTCCATGTTCGTCGATTTCGAGCGCGATGCGTGGAGGGCGCTGCGCGCGTCGACTCCGCTGCTGCTCGACGCGGCCGAGGTCGAGGCGCTGCGAGGACTGGGCGAGCAGCTGGACTTGAAGGAGGTGGAGGACGTCTATCTGCCCCTGTCCCGGCTGCTCAACCTGCACGTGGCGGCGGCGCAGGGCCTGTGGACGGCGCAGCAGGCGTTCCTGGGCGGCTTCACCCAGCGGGTGCCGTTCGTCATCGGCATCGCGGGCAGTGTGGCGGTGGGCAAGAGCACCACGGCGCGCATCCTCCAGGCGCTGCTGTCACGCTGGCCGGACCACCCCCACGTGGAGCTCGTCACCACGGATGGCTTCCTCTTCCCCAACCGGGTGCTCACCGAGCGCGGCCTCATGCTGCGCAAGGGCTTCCCGGAGAGCTATGACCGGCGCGCCCTGGTGCGCTTCCTCGCGGAGATCAAATCCGGCCGCGCCGAGGTGAGCGCTCCCGTCTACTCGCACCTCGTCTACGACATCGTCCCCGGTGAGTTCCTGTCCATCCGCCGGCCGGACATCCTCATCCTCGAGGGGCTCAACGTCCTGCAGACGGGGCCGGTGGAGGGGGGGAAGCTGCCGCACACCTTCCTGTCGGACTTCTTCGACTTCTCCATCTACGTGGACGCGCACGAGCAGGACATCCGCCGCTGGTACGTGGACCGCTTCCAGCGCCTGCGCGAGACGGCGTTCCGCGACGAGCGCTCCTTCTTCCGGCGCTTCGCCGAGCTCACCGAGGAGCAGGCCACGGCGCGCGCCCTGTCCGTCTGGGCGGAGATCAACGGGCCCAACCTGGTGCAGAACATCGCGCCCACGCGCTCGCGCGCGCGGCTCATCCTGCTCAAGGGCGCGGACCACAAGGTGCGTCGCGTGCGCATGCGCAAGACGTGAGGCGGCACTCCCCGCGCGCGTGCCGCCCCACGCGCGTCTTCAGCTGCGGTAGTCCGCGTTCTCGCTGATGTACTCGTGGCTGCGGTCCGAGCCGAGCACCGTGCACGCCGCCGCGCCCAGCCCCAGGTCCACGTCGATCTCCACCGCGCGCTCGTGCGGGGGCCACGTCACCGGAGGCCGGAAGGTGAGCCCGTCCGCGGGCGCCACGCTCGTGTAGAGCTCGGCCTCCTTCATGTGCGCCACCAGGGCGCGTTCGGCCTCGTGGTCGAGCCGGAAGGTGCCCTGCTGGAAGATGACCCGGCCGCCCATGCGCAGCGTGCAGCGCGACAGGTCCATCCCCGGGTGGTGGGCGCCCACGTACTTGCCGATGGCCATCACCAGCCGGCCCACGTTGGGATCGTTGCCGTTGACGGCGCACTGGAACAGGGGCGAGTTCACCACCGACTTGCCGATGCCGCGCGCCACCGCCTCGTCCGGCGCGCCGTGGACACGCACGCGCATGACGTGGTGGACGCCCTCGCCGTTGCGCACCAGGTCCTCGGCGAGGTCGGCGCACACGCGCTCGAGCGCGGACTCGAACTGCTCGAGCGATGGGCAGGGCACCTGGCGCGAGGAGAGGATCGCCACGGTGTCCGAGGTGCTGGTGTCGCTGTCCACGCTGATGCAGCCGAACGTCTTCGCGGCCACCGAGCGCAGGGTGGCGCGCAGGGCATCGCGGGGCACGTCCACGTCGGTGAGCAGGTAGACGAGCATGGTGGCCAGGTTGGGCTCGAGCATCCCCGCCCCCTTGGCGATGCCCACGATGCTGCCCTGGCCCACGGTGGCCCGGCGCACCTTGGGGTAGAGGTCGGTCGTCATGATGCCCTCGGCGGCGGGCATCACGGAGCGGGCATCGAGCGAGGTCACCGCCGCGGGCACCGCCCCCACCATGGCGTCCACCGGCAGCCGCCACCCGATGACTCCCGTGGAGCAGGGCAGCACCTGCGTGGCGCTCAACCCCAGGCCCCGAGCCACCTCCGCGCACAGCCGCTCGGAGGCCTCGACGCCGCCCGGTGCGCACACGTTGCTCACCTTGTTGTTCACCACCACCGCGCCCAGTGTGGGCTCGCGCAGCCGCTCACGGCCCACGAGCACCGGCGCTCCGGGAAACGCGTTCGTCGTGAACACCGCCCCGAACGCCGGCGTCGGCTCGTCGAGCACGATGAGCGTGAGGTTCATCTTCGCGGGCTTGTCCACCTCGGCGGGCACGAAGTCGAAGCGCGTCCGACCGACACGGAATCCTCGCGGCAGGGCGGACTGCGCCTCCAGCCAGTTGCGGTGGGCCTCGACGGACGGGAAGGTCAGGTTGGTGCTGGGAATGACGGTACCTCACGGCGAAAGGACTGCCGCTTGGTGCCGCAATCCCCGCCCTGAATCAATCCAACATTCCAGGCCCTGGCACCCGGCTCTGTAACAATTTCCATCTGTCGCCGCGCACGCGCCGCCAAGTCTCTGGAATCACGAGGGATGGAGGGTGGCCCGATTCGTGCTCAAAGGGTTGGTGAACACTGAGCGCCTCGCATGAATCCCACCGCCTACACCGTCGAGATCGACCCGTCAGCCTGGAGCCAGCTGGCCCTGCTGCGGGTGGAGACCTATCGACGGGTTCGCGAGGCGCTCATGTCCGTGGCCTCCACGGTGACGTCCGCCGGGATGTCCTGCCAGGCGCGGTTTCCGCTGGTGGTCGACGACACGGTCGCGCACTACGACGTGGACCACCTGCGGCGCCGGGTGTTGCTGCGCGAGGTGGGACCCTCCACCGAGGAGACCTGAGCGGCCCGGGTGAAGCGCGGCCTCAGGGCTGGGCGCCCTCCACGAGGTTCGGGGCGCCGGGCTCGGGCGGGGGGACGAGTTCCTCGCCCTCGATGGGGGCGGGGACGATGGCGCCGTCGTGCGTGACGACCCAGGAGTTGTAGCGCCGCGCGCTCACGCTCTGCAGCTTGCCGTCCACGTAGCAGACCGTGTTCAGGATGAAGGAGGCCGCCTTGAGGCTGGGGCGGCCGTACTGGAAGCATTCCTGATCGCCGCGCTTCTCCCGTCCGAGGGGCGGCCCGAGGATGCCGGAGACCTCCTGGGGCGTCATTCCCCGGAGCACCGTGCGCATGCCCTGATGGGTGTCCACGCGGAAGGGGGTGGCTTCCGGCTGGAAGGTCACGGCGACGTAGGCGAGCACGGCGAAGATGGCCAGGCCGAGGCCATAGGTGAGGAGCTGGCGGCGGGTGAGGCGCCGGTTCCGCGTGTCCGTATAGGCACTGAAGAGATCGTCACCCGACGTGATGCGGACCGTGCTCACTCCCACCTGCTGCTCTGGCTGGCTCACGCTTCTCCACATGCCCCGAGCAGGGGGCGGGATGCAAGGCGCACCACACGCCGGGCGGGCCGCCGAGCGCCTCGATTGTCCTCGGGACAGCGTGCGGGCCGCTGTGCTCTCTTGTGCGCCATGCCGCGTCAGCTCGTCTACCGCCGTTATGGAGGGTCCCTCCAGGTCTCCATTCCTTCCTTCGAGGTGTTGGTGGAGGCCGTCCACATTCCCGAGACGCAGTGGCTCGCGACGGCGTGTCCGGTCGAGGGGCTCACCTGTGATCGCCGCTTCCTGGAGTACCTGGACACCGACAAGAACGGGCGCATCCGGGTGATGGAGGTGCGGCAGGCCGTGCGGTTCACGGCGGAGCACCTGCGCTCCTTCCAGGGGGCGGACGCGGGGAGCGACGTGCTGGTGCTGGACCTGCTCGCCGACGGGGCGGTGAGGGCCCGGGACGCGGCCGGCCTGCTGCTGGACACCTTGAAGGCGGAGGATCGCACGCGCATCTCGCTCGAGCAGGTGCGCGCGAGTGATCGGGCGCTGCGCGAGGCGGGGCACAACGGGGATGGCATCGTGGCACCGGCCTTCCTGCCCGCGGCCGTGCAACCCCTGGCCGTGCGGCTCATGGCCTCCTTCCCCGAGGTGAAGAACCGCGCGGGGCAGCCCGGGGTGGAGCTGCTCACGCTCCAGCGCTTCCGCGAGGAGCGGCGGGCGCTGCTGGCCCATCTGGCCGAGCGGGCCTCGGTGCTCGTCTGGGGCGCGCCGAGCGTGGAGCGGGCCCGTCGCATCCAGGAGGTGCGCCCGCTGCTGGACACGTACTTCCTGCAGTGCCGGCTGATCGCGGCCCAACCCGAGGCCGTCACGAGCCTCAAGCTGGACGGGGGCAGGGTGCAGGGGGCGCTCGGAGACCTCCAGGCGCTCTCGCGCGTGGTGTCGGAGCTGCCCGTGGCGCCTCCCGAGCCCGGGGGGCTCTTGCGCTGGTCGCGGATGTACCGGGGGCCCGCGTTCGAGAAGCTGGATGCGTTCCGGCGGGACGTGGCGGTGCCGGTGTCCAATGATCAGGCGACGCTGTCGGACGCGTCCTGGCGCGAGATGTCCGCGCGGGCCGACGCCATCCTGGCCTGGCAGGCGCGGCTGGAGGCGAGCCCCTTGCGCGACTGGGCGGACGTGCTGGCGACGATCTCCGAGTCCGATCTGGACGCCATCGAGGCGAAGTGCCGGGAGGACCTGGCGCGCAAGGACACCCTGGGCGCGGTGGAGGACCTGGAGCGGTTGATCCTCTACCAGCGCTGGCTGCTGACGTTCGCCAACAACTTCATCAGCATGCCGGACCTCTACCAGACGAAGCGGCGCGCGCTGGTGGAGCGCGGCACGCTCATCCTCGGAGGGCGGCGCTACCGGCTGTCGGTGCTGGTGAAGGACCGGGCCGCGCACTCCGCGCTGACGAACCAGGGGACGACCTGCACGCTCTACGTGCAGGTGATCGCCAGGGAGGACGGGGAGAGCTACGAGGTGGCGGTGCCCGTCACGCGCGGGCGCAGCACCGAGCTGTCGGTGGGCAAGCGCGGCGTGTTCTACGACGTGGAGCAGCGCGAGTACGACGCCGTGGTGACGCAGATCGTCCGGCAGCCCGTGTCGTTGTGGGAGGCGATGACGATGCCCTTCGAGCGCATCGGCAAGTTCATCTCCTCGAAGATCGAGGGGATGGCGGCCGCGGGCGAGAAGTCGCTCGATGAGTCGCTGGAGAAGAGCTACGCGCACGGCTCCGGGGTGGCGAGCGCGGCGGTGGCCACTCCGGCCGCGGCGCCCACGGCTCCGGCTCCAGCTCCGGTCGCGGCGGCGGCGCCCGTGGGCGGGCCGGGAGGCTTCCTCGCGGCGACGGGCATCGCGTTCGCGGCGGTGGGCTCCTCGCTGGCGTTCATCGTGTCGCAGGTGCGCTCGCTCACGGTGTTCGATGTCCTCACCGCGCTCATCATCGCCGCCGCCGTGGTGATGCTGCCCTCGGGCCTGCTGGGCTGGCTCAAGCTGCGCAAGCGCAACCTGGCGTTGCTGCTGGAGGGCTCGGGCTGGGCGCTCAATGATCAGCTGATGCTCACGCGCGACCTGGCGATGCTCATCACCCGCCGGCCCCGGCTGCCCAAGACTGCCACGGTGGACAGGGCGGACATGTTGCGCTCGGCGCTGGTGACGGTGCACGAGGATGACGAGGGCGAGCCGCGCTCGTGGGGACTGGGCTTCTTCCTCATCCTGGCGGCGCTGGCCGCACTGCTCTGGCAGTTCCGCGAGCCGATCGCTCGGGAGGCCTGTTCGCGGCAGTGGATGCGTGGCGCCATGTGCGAGTGGGGACGCGCCCCGGGCACGGCACCGGCGACGCCTCCCGCGGCACCCGCGCCTGGCGGGTCAGGGGCGCCCTGACTACCAGCCGAGCCACTCGCGCAACAGGGGCGTCATCTGCTCGGCCGTGCGCTGGTGCGTCTTGCGGCTGGGGTGCCACAGGCAGCCGAGCCCCTCGTCCTCGCGGTTGGCGGGCACCTCGGCGAAGTGCACGCGGGTGTCCCCCTGTTGGTGCAGGGAGTCCACGAGTCCGGAGAGCAGCTCGCGCACGCGGGTGCGCGCCTGGACGTCCTTGGGATGGGTGTCGCTGACGCCGGAGCCGAGCACGCAGACGATGTGGGCCTGGGGGTAGTGGTGGCGGATGTCCGCCACGAGGGCGTGGTAGGCGTCGCGGAAGCGCTGCTCGCCCGGGTGCTCCTTCCAGAAGTCGTTGGCGCCGAGCTGGATGACGACCGCGTCGGGGACCCAGGAGAAGTCCCAGGGGGCATCCTCGCGGTGGGGCAGGGTGCGCGTGTAGAGCTGGGGCAGGGGGGGCGTGGGATCGTTGCCGTAGTTGACGGCCACGCCCTTGCCGGAGAAGGCGACGAAGGAGGCCTCGGCGCCGAGCGCCTGGGCGGCGAGGGCTCCCCAGGTGAGCGAGGCGCGCTGGGTCTCCGCGTTGAAGCTGCACTGGGCGTTCTTGCCCTCGATGCCGAAGCCGGTGAGGCCCGAGTCCCCGATGAACTCGATGCGGCGCGGGGACGCGGGGGGCGCGGGGAGCAGCCGGGCGCCCGGGTCCAGCTCGAGTCCGAGCAGTTGCGTCTCCCCGACGGCGGGCTCGGTCTCCTTCTCCAGCCGCAGCACGTGCTCGCCCCGGGGCAGTCCCTCGGCGATCCGGTAGAGGATGGGGCCCTCGCCGATATAGAGGTCGCGGAAGGGGGCGCCGTCCACGCTGAAGCGGAAGCGGTTGGGGGCGGCCTCCTCGTACTTGGGCAGATCCAACAGGCGGATGCCGAGCGAGGTGCCGGTGAAGCGCACGGTCAGGGACGAGCCCCCCCAGGCGATGCGGGGGCCGGAGGGATCCCTCCAGTCCACGCGGCCACTGAAGCGCAGCCCGGGAGACTGGGGAGACACCTGGACGGGGACGCCGCGGCAGCCGGCGAGCAGGGCGAGGGCGATCCACGCGCGGGAGCGGACCCAGGCCAGGGTCTTCTTCCACGCGCCGATGACGGAATTCATGCCCCCATCCTAGACGCCCCCACTCCCCCCGGGCGCGTCAACTCGTGGGGGTGGGGCCCCCGAGGGGCGGACGGGAAATCCACGCGGCGATGAAGAGATCCAGCTCGCCGCGCAGCACGTCCTTCACCCGGGGAGTGCCGGCGCCCGTGCGGGGATCCTCGACGCGGGCGCCGCGGCCCAGGTGATAGCGCCGGGCCTCGTCCGCGGTGCCGCTGCCGCCCTGGCCCCGTACCACCCGCGAGGCGATGTCCTTCATCTCCTCCAGCTCGCCCGCGCCCGCGAGCGTCATCACCCGGCCGCTCGTCTCGTCGCGCACCGTCACCTCCGTCTTCACCCGGTTGACGAAGGTGCCCTCGTGCCGCCGCACCTCGCGGCCGTCCACGTCGAGCTGCTCGAGCTCCTGCGCGGGTCCGCCCCGGTGCACCCGCACGTAGGCGCGCTGCCGCTTCTCTTCCTCGATGCGCCGGTGCAGGCCCGCCTCGCCCGACAGGTAGCCGTAGGCGCCGGGGCCCATGACGCGCACCACCACCCGGAAGGGCTCCTCCGCCTCCGCCACCGCGAGTGCCTCGTAGCCGCGCCGCTCCGCCCAGCCCAGGTACATGGACGCCAGCTCCTGCACCCACGCCGCCTGCCCCTCGCTCGTCTCGCTCGCGCAGATGTCCACCAGGGCCTCGTCTCCCTGGTCCATGTCCCCGGAGGTGCCCAGCACCTCGGCCATCTGCACCTCGCGCGCGACCTCCTCCACCTGCTTGGCCGCCGAGGTGAGCTGGGCCTCGCCCTTGGCCTCGCGCACGAGCCGCCGCGCGAACGTGGAGCGCTCCTCCAGCCGATCCAACTCGTTGAGCTGCGCCTCCACCGAGCGGAAGGCCCGGAGCGTCGACGCCGCGCGCTGGGGCTCGTCCCAGAGGTTGGGCGCCTGGGTGGCCGCGAGCAGCTCCGCGCGCCGCTCCTCCAGCCGGGGCCGGTTGGCCGAGACGGCGAGCGCGCGCGCCCGTCCCACCAGCCGGTCCATCTCGGCGAGCAGGGACTTCTTGTCCAGCCGCCGCTTCACCGCGGACACCGACTTCTCCGTGGGCAGCGCGAGCCGGGCCGTCTCCTCGCGGGGTTGCGGTGTCACCTCGGCCACCGCCACCACCTTGTTGCCCGGCCGCGTCTCCACCCGCACGGGCGTGCCCGGCCGCAGGGGCTTGCGGGCGATCTCCACCGCGAGCGCCGCGGTGAGCGTCTTCTCGATTTCCCGCTGCAGGTAGCGCGCGCCGAACTGCGGCGAGTAGCCCCGCTCCACGAGCAGGTCCACCACCCCGGGCGTCACCTCCACGTCCAGGCCGCGCGCCCGGATGCCCTCGCGCTCCAGCACCCGGCCCACCTCTCGCTGGGCGATCTTCCGGATCTCCACCTTGCTGAGCGGCTGGAAGTGGCAGATGGCGTCGAAGCGGTTGAGGAACTCGGGACGGAAGGCGTCGGCGATCCTCCGGTCCACCTCGACGATGAGCTCCTCGGCGCGGCGCGAGCCCACGAAGCCGATGGACGGCTCGCGGTACACCTCGGAGCCCACGTTGGACGTGGCGACGATGACGGTGTTGTTACAGGAGATGGTTTCCCCCGCGCCGTTGACGAAGGTGCCCTCGTCGAAGAGCTGGAGGAAGCGGTCGTGCACGCTGCGCGCGGCCTTCTCGAACTCGTCGAGCAGGAGCACGGTGAACACCTTGCCCTCGAGCAGGGCCGTCAGCTCTCCGCGCTTGGTCTCGATGGCGGGGGCCCAGGCGGCGCCGAAGGGGACGCTCTCGTCGCCGTCGTTGGGGAAGTCCGCCATGTTCAGCCGCACGAGCCGGTCGGGCGAGCCGAAGAGGTACTCGGCGAGCAGCTTGGCGAGCTGCGTCTTGCCCACGCCCGTGGGGCCGGCGAAGAGGAACACGCCCAGGGGTCGGCGCGGGTCGTTCAGGCCCGCCTTGAGCAGGGCCACCGAGCGCAGCACGGCCTGCACCGCGTCGGTCTGCCCGAGCAGCCGCTCGCCGAAGAAGCGCTCCGTTTCGTCGAGATCCAACGCCATCGCGTCGTCCACGACGAAGCGGGGCAGGCGCGTGGTGGCGCAGAAGCGGGTGAGGATGTCCTCGGGGCCCACGCGATCCTTGGCGCTGCCCGCGGCCTCGGCGGCCGTCTCCTTGAGCAGCTCGATGGCCTTGCGCGGCAGCCGCTGGGCGAGGAGGAACTTGGAGGCCAGCCGCAGCGCCAGGTCGCACGCCGCCGGATCGATGGGCAGGCGCAGCTCGCGCTCCTGCTCCTCGGCGACGCGGTGGAGGATCCACCGGGCGCGCTCGGTGGGCGGCTCGTGCAGGGGCACCAGGTGCAGCCGCTCGGCGAAGGACTCGTCGGCGCGCAGCAGCTCCTGGACGCGCTTGGGCTCGGTCTCGAAGATGAAGCGCGGGGTGCCGGTGCGCAGGGCGCGGAAGGCCACGGGCGCGAGCGGGCCGCCGATGACCGCGGGCAGATCCCGGATGTAGACGATGGGGCAGGGGTGGCGCTGGAGCCACTCGAGCAGCTCCTCGAACGTCTCGGCCGCCTGGCGCTGGGTGCTGCGCGCCAGGATGTTGGCGACGGACACCTCCACCATGCGCGCCGAGGCGAGCTCCGCGTCCACGCGGCCCTCGATGATGCGGCGCGCGACTTCCTGGACCAGGGCGGACTTGCCCACGCCAGTCTCGCCGGACAGCAGCGGGTGTTTGCCGCCGCGCGCCAGCAGGCCGAGCACCTCCGTCACCGCGCCGTCCATGCCGTGCGCGGCCGTGAGCCGTCCCTCGCGCGCCAGGGCCGTCAGATCGCGGTCGATGAGCCGCTCGTTGTCCTCGCTCTTTCGGGTGACCATGGTTGGAAACGCCCCCCGGGGCAGGGCGCGCACTCTAGCCCGCCCGGCGCGCGCGGCGTGTGGTTCAACATGCGCGCTGGATACCAGCGCCCACGATTGGAATGGGCATGGCCCGCGCGGCAAGCTCGCTTATCTCTCCGACGCGGTTTTTTTCCCGGGTTTTCCGCGCGCGCGGCTTGAACCCGTCAGCAGGGACTTTCATAGTGCTGACGCCGTTCAGGCAAGCTCCGGCCCCCCCGGACGGAGCACCCCCCCCACGGAGGCTGAAAATGAAGAAGGACACGACCAAGAAGCCGTTCTTCGCGAAGCTGCTCGAGGAGCAGGAGCTGGAGCAGGTCACGGGCGGCGTTGCCAACAAGACCCTGAAGTACCCCTCGGACGGTGACGAGGCCGCGGCGCTGTCCAGGTCGGCTGACGACAGCACCGCGAAGTACCCCTCGGACAGCGACGAGAGCGGCTCGACGATCTGAAACCCTTCAGGCTCGCTCCGTCCCCCCCGGACGGAGCACCCCCCCACGGAGGCTGAAAACAATGAAGAAGGACACGACCAAGAAGCCGTTCTTCGCGAAGTTGCTCGAGGAGCAGGAGCTGGAGCAGGTCACGGGTGGCGCCGTGAAGCAGACCCAGAAGTACCCCTCGGATGGTGACGAGGCGCTGGCGATCAAGCCGCCCCCCGACCAGACCCAGAAGTACCCCTCGGACGGTGACGAGGACGGCACGACGATCTGAACCCCTCCGGGGCGGGTCGAGCCCCGGTCTTCCTCAATGCCCACCGCTCGCGACACCGTCCTGCTCATCACCCATAGCGGCGACTACTTCACCGTGGATCGCGTCGCGCAGGAGGTGTCGCGGCGGGGGCTGCGTCCCCTTCGCATCAATACGGATGGCTTCCCGTCCCAGTGGGAGCTGTCCTCGATGCTGGGGCCAGCGCATGAGGACGTGGTGCTGCACACGGAGGCGGGCGAGGTGCGGAGCGCCGAGGTGCGCTCGGTGTGGTTGCGCCGGCGCGTCCCTCCCCGGCTCGACGAGACGCTGGAGCCCGCGTGGCGCGAGAGCTGTGTCCGGGAGTCGAGCGCGGCCCTCACGGGGGCCCTCGACGGACTGAGGGGGGCGGGCTGCCGCTTCATCAATCCCCTTGGCGCGGACGAGACGGCGGGCAACAAGCTGCTCCAACTCCGGCTCGCCCGGGCGCACGGGCTCGAGATTCCACGCACCCTGGTGACCAACGACGCGGAGCGGGTGCGCTCCTGGTTCGACGAAGTGGGCGGCCGGGTGGTGGCCAAGATGCTGACGCCGCTGACCCAGTCCATGGGGGGCGGACAGCCCTTCGTGTACACGACCGCCATCGGTCCCGAGCACCTGGAGGAGCTCGACGGCTTGCGCCACAGCCCCATGGTATTCCAGGAGCGTATCGACAAGTCCCACGAGCTGCGTGTCGTCGTGGTGGGCGAGCACTGCTTCGTGGGGGCCATCGACGCCTCGCGCTCGGTGGAGGGCCAGGTGGATTGGCGGCGCTCCCGCCCGGACGAGTGCTCCTGGGCCCAGGGCCAGTTGCCCGAGGAGGTCGCCCGGCGCCTGGTACGCCTGGTGGCGGAGCTGGGGCTGGTGTACGGGGCCGCGGATTTCATCGTCACACCCGATGGCCGCTACGTCTTCCTCGAGGTGAACCCCGGCGGGGAGTGGGGAATGCTCGAGCGGGATCTCGGCCTTCCCATCGCCGCGGCCCTCGCCGAAGCGCTCGCTTCCGAGGGGAGTGGCGCCTCGCAGCCGTTGTAAGGAGCAGGGATGAGCATCCTCATCGTGACGCATTCCAAGGACAACGATGCGCCCCTGTCCGTGGCGCGCGCCCTCGAGTCCCGGGGCGAGCGGGTCTACCGCTTCGACACCGACCTGTTTCCCACCCAGCTCCAGCTCTCGCTGGATGAGCGCGGGGCGGGGCGGCTGTCCGGGCCCACGGGAGAGCTGTCCCTGGAGGACGTGTCGGCGGTCTGGTACCGCCGCAACTCGACGGGCAGCACCATTCCCCAGGACCTGGATGCCCAGCTGCGCCGCCCGTCGGTGGAGGAGAGCCGGCGCCTGGTGTTCGGCATGATGAGCGCGCTGGGGGTGTTCCAGCTCGACGCGCTCGAGGTCATCCGGCGCGCGGAGCACAAGCCGCTGCAGCTCAAGCTGGCGAGGGCGCTCGGGATGGAGGTTCCCCGGACGCTGATGACCAATGATCCAGTGGCGGTGCGGGCCTTCGCCGCGCAGTGCCCCGGCGGCGTGGTGACGAAGATGATGGCGTCGTTCGCCGTCTATGACGAGCAGGGCCGGGAGCAGGTGGTCTTCACCACGCCCCTCACCTCGGAGCAGCTCGAGGACCTGGAGGGGCTGGACCTGTGTCCGATGACCTTCCAGGAGCGGCTGACCAAGGCGGTGGAGCTGCGGGTCACGGTGGTGGGTGAGCGGGTGATGGCGGCGGCCATCGACTCGCAGGCGCTGCCGAGGGCGCGCGAGGACTGGCGGCGCGAGGGCGCGGCGCTCGTGGAGGCCTGGCGGCCCTACACGTTGCCCGAGCCGCTCCACGCCCAGGTGCTGCGGTTGATGGATGCGCTGGGGCTCAACTATGGCGCGTTCGACTTCATCGTCACGCCCGAGGGCCGGCACGTCTTCCTGGAGGTGAATCCCTCGGGGGAGTTCATGTGGTTGATGAAGCACCCGGGACTGCCCGTCGACGAGGCGCTCGCGGACGTGCTCTGTGGACGCGCGGCGCGCAGGCTCGCGCCGAAGCCACTGGCCGGGGCGTGAGCCTATGGCCGGAGGCGAGGGCTCGGTGCTAGGGTGCCCGCTCCATGGCCAAGTCCCCCTGCCCCGTGTCCCTGTCGCAGTTCCTCGAGAAGGCCGAGCCGCTCAAGGTGACCATCAACGGTCAGGAGATGCTCGCCGAGGTGAAGTCTTTCTCGACCGGCTCCTTCGGCTGGTACATCAACGGCAAGACGACCGTCACCGTCGACGGCAAGCCGGTGTCGGTGCAGATCGGCATGAACATGACCGTGGTGGGCTCGAAGGAAGCGGCGCGCTGAGCCGCGCGGGGCTCAGCTCACCGTAGGCGTCACCGCCACGAGTCCCACCAGGGTGTCGCGGCGCACGCCGTGCCTCACGAAGTCCTGGACCGTGCGCGCGAGCGTGGCGCCGAGCTGGCCGATGAGGGGCAGGTGCTCGCCGCCCTCGCACGTGGCCTGCCCGGGAGTGTCTTCGGCATCCGGGATGAAGCGCTCGTCCCAGCGTACCAGCCCGAAGGTGCCGTCCGCCGCCAGCGCGCCGTGCACCAGGGGCTTGCCCGCCGCGCGCGCGAATGCGCTCAAGAGCAGCCGGCTCTCCTGGTTGTCGAAGCAGTCGACGAGCAGATCCGCGCTCGCGCCCAGTGCCGCCACGTTGTCGCGCGTCATCCGCACGCCGAACGCCTCGGCCTTCACGCCGTACAGGTTGAGCAGTTGCAGCTTGAGCGCCTCCGCCTTGTTCTTGCCCACGGAGGGTTTCACGAAGGCCTGCGCCCGCAGGTTCTTGGACTCCACGCGGTCGAAGTCGACGAAGACGAGCGTGGCCTCGAGGTTGCGGCACAGCACCGCCGCCGTGGAGCCGATGGCTCCCACACCACAGAAGACGATGCGCATGGGTGGGCCTCCTCACGCCCCAAAGGGCACCTTGGGCCGCAGGTAGATGCGCTCCTCGCCGCCCGGTGCGCGGAACCGGTCCACCACGTAGTGCTGGAAGGAGTCCGCCTGGGCCGGAGCCAGCAGCTCCACCGCGATGCGCCGCACATCCGCGTCCGTCAGGAGGGTTTCCCGCTCCAGGGGCACGTCCGTGGACAGGCCGTTGTAGGTGATGTTCAGCGTCGTCATGTCCCCGCCTCCCGGGGCCCGGACCGCCGCGAAGCAGGGCGGGGCCGGGGCCATCCGGGCAGGGACGCGCGGGTGGAGCGGATTCCTGACGCTCAGTGATCGCCGTAGCGCTTCTCGCCGGCCTCCACGCGCAGCTTCAGCTTGTTCTGCGCGGGGGGCAGCGGGCAGGTGGCGTAGGGGGAGAAGGCGCAGGGCGGGTTGTAGGCGCGGTTGAAGTCCAGCACCACGCGGCCGTCCTTCGTCGGCTGCTCCACGTACAGGAAGCGGCCCGCGCCGTACGAGTCATTGCGGTTGGTCTGGTCGCCGAAGATGACGAAGAACGGCCCCGAGTCCGATTCGAGGACGGGATCCAACCGGTACTCCTGTCCACCCACCTGGAAGACGAGCGTGCCCGGGGAGCTCATCTCCTCCACCGTGCCGAGCACCGTGGGGATCGAGAGCTTGCGCGGTGTCGTGGCCGGCTCGAAGCGGCCCTCGATGCGCCAGGCGGCGCTTGCCGGCCAGGTGGGGATGCCGTGGAATTGCTTGCGCGCCGGGGCCTCGGGATCCTTCACGCGCAGCCCCATCTTCTCCCCCCGCGGGATGAGGTAGAAGCGCAGCGTGCCCAGCGAGAGCACGTCCTCGGGGCCCTCGGACGTGCCCAGGGCGCCTCCCGTGAAGGGCTTGCCTCCGCGGGTGAGGGTGACTCCGGGCTGGAGCGTGAGCGTCACCTGGTTGCCCTTGCGCGTGAAGGTTCCAATGCGCGCGGGCGTGCCCTCGGGGAAGACGAAGTCGTTGTCCGCGGCGGAGCCGAAGCGGTTGTCTCCTTCGTTCAACCAGTGCAGGCCCACGAGCGACAACCAGCCCTCCTCGGACGTGAGGTTGGCGATGCGCTTCTGGTGCCAGGCGCTCGTTTCCGTCTCCAGGGAGGAGGGAGTCTGTGCGGTGGGCTTCGGGTCGGCGGGTTTCGTCATGGCGGGCTTGGCGGGAGGCGCGGCGAGGGCGGGAGCCGCGAACGCGAGTCCCGAGAGGGTGATCAGGCGAGCGATGCGCATGGCCGCGACGATGGCAAGCCCGGCCGGTCCCGTCCACCCCCGGGAAGGGATGCTCGGGTTTCGTTCGGTGTGTGACTTCGCGCCAATTCATCCACATCCGACGTTTCAGCGCATACGCTGCGCCGCCCTATGCGCTTCGACGACATCTCCATTGAACCCACCCGTATCACCTTCTGGGGTCCGCGCACCGCGCTCGAGGTACGCAGCCCCGTGCCGGGAGTCCTCCGGCTGCGCCACGCCCCCGCGCTCAGTCACTCCGCGCCCGCGCACCGGGAGCTGCTGCCCAAGCAGTCCTGGTCCGTCGTGGAGCACGCGGAGCTGCCGCTGTCCCTGCGCCGCGAGCAGGAGGGCGCCGTGGTGGTGGTGGTGGCGGAGGGCTTGTCCCTGGAGGTGACGCTCGCCACGGGCGCCTGGCGGCTGCGGGATGGCTCGGGCCGGGAACTGGGCCAGTGCGAGAGCTTCTCGAGCGAGGTGATGCCGGACTATCCGGTGACCCGCTTCCGCTCGCGGCTGGCCCTGCACACGCCCCCTGACGAGGCCTGGCTGGGCTTTGGCGAGAAGGTGGGCTCGCTGGACAAGCGCGGCATGCACTTCACCTTCTGGAACACGGACGTGGTGCCGCACCACCCGGACACGGATCCGCTCTACCAGTCCATTCCCTTCAGCATCGGCCTGCGCGAGGGCGTGGCCTGGGGTGTCTTCCTCGACGAGTCGTGGCGGATGGAGGCGGACGTGGCGGCGGAGGATCCCTCCACCCTCCTGTGGGAGTCCGCCGGTCCCGAGCTGGACACCTACCTCATCGCCGGCCCGATGCCCGCGGACGTGGTGCGGCGCTACACCGCGCTCACCGGACGCATGCCGCTGCCTCCGCTCTGGAGCCTCGGCGCGCAGCAGTCGCGCTGGGGTTACGAGAACGCCCGGGAGATCCGCTCCGTCCTCCAGGGCTACCGCGCCCACAAGATTCCGCTCGACGTCATCTACCTCGATATCGACTACATGGAGGGCTACAAGGTCTGGACGTGGGATCGCACGCGCTACCCGGACCCCGCGGGGCTCGCGCGCGAGGCGGCCGCGCAGGGCGTGCGCGTGGTCACCATCATCGATCCGGGCGTGAAGCAGGAGCCGGGCTACCGCGTCTATGACGAGGCGCTCGCCAACGACTACCTGGTGCGCAACGACCGGGGCAGCGTGCTCGTGGGCGAGGTGTGGCCCAAGCCCGCCGTGTTCCCGGACTTCACCCGCGAGTCGGTGCGCGCCTGGTGGGGCCAGCAGCACCGGGCCTTCCTGGACGTGGGCATCTCCGGCTTCTGGAACGACATGAACGAGCCGGCGTGCTTCAAGGTCATCAATGGCGACGAGACCTTCGGCGTCATCGGCACGCGCTCGCTGGACAAGGGCAGGGTGGAGGGGCCCACGCTGCCCCACGACGCCCGCCACGGAGACAAGCGGCACCTGGAGGTGCACAACGTCTACGCGATCGGCATGGCGCGCGGGGCGTACGAGGGGCTGCGCGCGCTCGCCCCCGAGCGACGGCCCTTCATCCTCACCCGCGCGGGCTCGTCCGGCATCCAGCGCTACGCCGCGGTGTGGTCGGGCGACAACTCGAGCTACTGGGCGCACCTGGAGCTGTCCGTCTCCATGCTGCTGGGCCTGGGGCTGGCGGGCGTGTCCTTCGTGGGCTCGGACGTGCCGGGCTTCCTGGGTCGCCCCACCGGCGAGCTGCTCGTGCGCTGGACGCAGGCCGGCGTCTTCTACCCGCTCTTCCGCAATCACTCCGCCAAGGGCACTCCGTACAAGGAGCCGTGGCGCTTCGGCGAGCCCTATCTGTCCATCGCCCGCGAGTGGTTCGAGCGGCGCTACCGGCTGATGCCCACGCTCTACTCGCTCATGCACGAGTCCTCGCAAGAGGGTCTGCCCGCGCTGCGGCCCCTCGTCATGTACTCACCCGGGGACGCCGAGGCGCTGCGCATGGATGACGCCTTCTTCTTCGGCAGGGATCTGCTCGTGGCCCCCGTGGCGCGCCAGGGCCGCACGCACCGGCACGTGTACCTGCCCGAGGGCAGGTGGTTGCCCTTCTTCAATCTCGGCCAGTCGGGGGGAGAGGTCATCGAGGGCCGTCAGCACGTGCTCGCCGAGGCTCCGCTGGACACGGTTCCCATGTGGTTGCGGGCGGGGGGAGCCCTCGCGCTCACCGAGCCCGCGCTGCACACGACCACGGCCAACTGGGCCCACCTCACCTGGCACATCCACGCGGCGCCGCGAGTGGAGGCCCGGCTGTACGAGGACGCGGGCGAGGGCTACGGCGCGTCGCGCTTGACGCGGCTGACCGGCACCTGGGCCGATGGCCGCTTCGTGCTGGAGCGCACCACCGAGGGCGAGCTGCTCCCGGCGCGCGAGACGGAGACGCTGTGCGTGTACGCCCTGTCCGAGCCGCGGGAAGTGCTCGGCGCACGCGAGCACCGCTTCGTGGACGGGGTGCTCCTGGTCGAGGTGGAGGCGGGTTGGACGCGCCTGGAGGTCAAGCTGTAGTCATCCCCGAGCGGGCGCGCAGCTCCTCGGTCCAGGCGGGCTCCTCGGCGCGGAGCCTGTCCTGGCCGTGCTCGCGCACGAGCGTGCCCTCGGGGGCCACCACGGAGAAGCGCACGGGCCGCCCGAGCGCCAGGAGGAGCGCCTCCATCGTCGTCTCGTCCTCGGGGCTGAAGCCCAGGGGGCCGAGAGGATGGCTGTGGGCGATCTCCTCCAGCTCTCCGCGCAGCCGCCACATGGCCTCCCAGCGCGCGCGCGAGTCCGGCAGGGACACGGCGCTGTCGGAGTCATCGCTCCACAGCACCTCCCCGTCGCGACCAATGAGCAGACAGACTTCCCGGCGCCGCATGGTTCACGCGTGCCGGGTGATGACCAGCACGCCCTCCTCGATGGCCTCGCGGATGACCGCGGGCAGGCTCTCCAACGTCACGAGTGCGTCCGCTCCCGCCAGGCACAGCCCCGCGTCCACCACCCGCAGGGTGTCCGCCTCGACGAGGCTCTGGAAACGCTCGCCCATGAAGTCGAACGTCACCTCGAGCTGACCGCCGCTCAGCCGCCTCGAGTCGAGCAGCCGCGCTCCCGCCCGTGAGAGCGCCCGCTCCACCCGCGACGCTTCCTCTTCCGGCCCTCGTGCCGGACGCGTCCGCTCCTCCGGAGTGTCCGTGCGCCGCGCCCGCATCACGTGGACGGCTCGCTCGAACGCCAGCGCGCGCAGCCGGGCCTCGGCCACGGCAGTGCCCTGCTCCGCCACGCCCCGTACCACGCCGCGCACCTCGGCCGGGGCGAAGCGGATGTCGAGCGCGCGTGCCCGTGTCTCCAGCAGCGCATAGCCGAAGGCCGCCCGCAGCGAGGCGGGCACGCCCTTGAGCTCCGTGAGCGTTTCCCGCCGCTCCAGGTGCAGGCGCGCGGTGGACTCGGCCTCGCTCTCGAACTCGGAGGACTCGAACACGAGCCCGCCGTCATGCCAGCGCCGGGCGAGCAGGGGGGCGAAGCGCGGCGGCGTGTCCTCGGGCAGCAGGCGCACGGGTTCGGCCACCGCGCCCTCGTGCACGAGCCGCGTCCCCCAGAGGTGGCCTCGCACCCGCGGGAGCCCGTCGAGCCCCTCTGGCCCGGCGGACTCCCGCGGGGTGGCGGTGCGGCCGCGCACCTCGAAGCGATACCAGCCCGGTGCGGTGGGCGAGGTCACCCGGAGGCGCCGCGAGGGCAGCTCGACGTGGGCGCCGCCGAAGTAGGGCAGCACGACCGACTCCACCTGTCCGAGGAACTTCCGGTAGTCCACGACGACGCCTCCCTGGCGTGTGTCACGCCCCCTTCACGCCACCTTCTTCAACAGGGGCGTGCGCATCACCCGCTCCACCCAGCCGGACGGACCGGCCCCGGCCGCCGTGGGCGCCTCCAACAGCGCCTTGAGCACGCGGGGCACCTGGTAGGGGTCGGAGAACTGATCCACCGACACCTCGCTGAAGGGCACCCGGAGCGTGCTCGCGCACGAGCGCACCGTGCTGCCCCGTGAGTGCGCCACGCTCACCATCAGCGCGAGGGCGGCCACGGTGTAGCCGCACTCGATGAAGGTGCGCGCGAGCTGGGCGCCCGGTTCACCCTCCTCGTCTCCCACGACGATGACGATGAGCTTCGCCTCCGTCGGCACCCGCATGCCCGCGCGGTGCAGCGCCTGCACCCCGGAGGCGTGCGTGGTGCCTCCACCCGCCTGGAGCCCCTGGAGCATGTGCTGCACGCCCGTGCGGCTGGCCGCCTTGGGCTTGAGCACCGTGCCCACGGTGTCGAACGAGGCCACGTGCAGCTTGTCCATCGGGAAGCCCGCGAGGATGCGCGTGAGCGCTTCCTTGGACTGCTCGATGGCGCCCTGCATGGAGCCCGACTTGTCGATGAGGAACATCACCCGCACGTCCGTTTCCGCCACCGCCTCGGCCACCGCCGCCCTCGCCGCGTTGTCGCTCGCCTCCTCCAGCTTCGTCTTCAGCTCCTGGCCCCGCACGTTGCGCGCGATGTTCAGCGCCCGTTGATCGCTCGCCGCCCGCACCGCTCCCTCCCAACGCGCGCGCACGGACGCGTCCTGCATCAGCCCCAGCTCCTCGAGCGTGGGCGTCATCAGCAACAGATCCTTGTTCGACAGCGACGGCAACAGCGCCGCCAGGATGGCCGGCGTCAGTCCCACGCCCGCCGGCAGCCGGCCCACCACCTCCTTGTAGGAGAGGCGCTCGCGGACGATCCGCTCGCAGATCTCCGCCTCCTCGAGCCCGTCGAAGCGCTCGCGCTTGACGAGCGTGAGCCCGGAGAGGCCCACCGTGCGGTGGCCCTCGGGGGCCTGCTTCTGCTTCCAGCCGAGCACCTCGAAGAAGGCCTGCGTCTGCGGCTTGTAGCCCGCCTTGCGCGCGAGCCGCTGGAGCGTGGTCTTGTAGCCCGCATTCACCAGACCCTGGAGCTGGCTCGGATTCTGCTCACGCACGCGCAGCCACCGCGTCGCCGCCGTCTTCCACCGGCCGAGCGGCGGCTTGCGGGACGCGGCGTCTCCGAAGCCGGCCTCGCGGTTGAGGTGGGCGATCTCCGGTGTCTCGAGCAGCTCGGCCACCCGCAGCACCGCCTTGGGCGTGAGCATGCGCGTGGACTTGCGCTCGTAGTGCAGCACCATGGCCTCGCCCAGGGCGCGCAGGTCGTCGTCATGGAACGCGATCGAGCCATCCTCTTCGCGCACTGGCTGGCCCGAGTGGTGCTGCACCAGCATCAACGCGCTCGTGGCCACCTGGAGATCCCTCCAGTCCGTCTGGGTGAGCGCGTAGGACGCGAAGTGCGCCATGAGGTCCGTGTTGAGCTGGTAGATGTCCAGCAACTGCCGGTAGAGCTTCACCGCGGCGGGCACGAAGAGTCCGGGCTTGACCGGCGTGCCCCGGCGGACGAGCTCCGCGGAGGCGCCTCGCGCCGGGTACCAGACCCCCTGCAGCTCCAGCCCCGGGCGGTTGTGCCACAGGTGCGCGGAGCCGCCGAGCACGAGGTCCAGCAGCTTCTCCGCCGGGCCACGCTGGGTTTCGGGCAGGGTGTCGGGGGTCGGGTGGTGGATCGTCGTCATGTGCCCCTCCAGCAGGAAGGCCGCGCTCTTCCACCTCCTGGTGGGCCCGGCCGGGCGGAAGGGACGCCGGGTCTTTTCCTTCCTGACGGAGAGGAGGCAGGTGGGCATGGGGTACCTGCCCTGTAGTCCATGCGACGCTCCGAGCACGGACGGGCTACCCTCTTTTTTACAGTCCTCGACCGGGGGGGATTGACGGTAAACACCCGAGGGTTCGCCGCCGCCTGGAGGCCAGACGGCCATTCAGATCAAGTGTCTGCCCTTCCCGCATGCATGGGACGGCGGCTTCGCCAGACGGGTGCCATCGTCTTTCTGACGGTGTGACGGGTAGAGAGCGCGATGAGCACGGAATCGGTCGGATCAGCCCAGATGGCGGACCTCACCAACTGTGACAAGGAGCCCATCCACATTCCGGGGGCCATCCAGCCCCATGGCGTGCTGCTGGTCCTGCGCGAGCCCTCGCTGATCATCTGCCAGAGCAGCGAAAACACCGAGGCGCTGCTCGGGTGCCGCGTCCAGGAACTGCTGGGCCGCTCCCTGGACTCGCTCCTGCCGGCCTCCGAGATCGCCAGCACCCGGGCGAGCCTCCTGTCGGATCGGCTCCAAGACAACAACCCCCTCAAGCTCACCCTGCATGGCGGGGAGCGCGAGCGGCTCTTCAACGGCATCGCGCACCGTCATCAGGGCCGGCTCTTCCTCGAGCTCGAGCCCGTGGCGGAGCCGGAGTCGCTGCCCTTCTCCAGCTTCTACCAGCAGGCGCGCGGCTCCATGTCCCGCCTGCGCGACGCGAAGGATCTGCGCGCCCTGTGCGAGGAGGGCGTGCGCGAGGTGCGCCGGCTCACGGGCTTCGATCGGGTCATCATCTACCGCTTCGACCCGGACTGGAACGGGCAGGTGCTCGCCGAGGACCGGCGGGAGACGGCCGATCCGTACCTGGGGCTGCATTTTCCCGCCTCGGACATCCCGCGCCAGGCGCGGGAGCTGTACGTGCTCAACCTGCTGCGCATCATCGCGGCGGTGGACTACGTGCCCGCGCGCATCGTCTCGCTGCCGGAGGAGGCCACGCAGGGGCCGCTCGACATGTCCTTCTGCGTGCTGCGCAGCGTGTCGCCCATCCACCTGGAGTACCTGCGCAACATGGGCGCGGGCAGCTCCATGAGCATCTCGCTGCTGCAGGAAGGGCGGCTGTGGGGCCTCATCTCCTGCACGCACATGTCCGGCTCGAAGTACGTGCCCTACGAGGTGCGCACGGCGTGTGAGTTCGTGGGCCAGTTCATGTCCTCGTTCATCTCCAGCAAGGAGGGCTACGAGCACTACGATCAGCGCATTCGCACCAAGTCCATCCAGGGCCGGCTGCTCGAGCGCATGACGCGTGTGGTCGACTTCGCCGCCGAGCTGTGCCAGTCGCCGCCCGAGCTGCTCGAGCTCACCGGGGCCTCGGGCGCGGCCGTCTATTTCAACGGGCGCATGACCATCATCGGCAAGGCTCCCGAGGACGAGCAGCTCCAGGGGCTCATCCGCTGGCTGTCGAGCCGGCCCGCGTCCCAGGACGTGTTCGCCACCAGTTGCCTGCTGCGGCACTACCCCGAGTCGGAGGGCTTCAAGGACGTGGCGGCCGGCCTCATCGCGGCCTCCATGTCGCGTGGCCGCCACAACTACGTGCTGTGGTTCCGCCCGGAGGTGGTGCAGACGGTGGAGTGGGGCGGCAACCCCCACAAGCCGGTGGACATGCAGGACGATCAGCTGCGGCTGCACCCGCGCAAGTCCTTCGCGCTCTGGAAGGAGACGGTGCGCGGCAAGTCGCTGCCCTGGAAGGACTACGAGCTGGAGGCGGCGCGGGAGCTGCGCCGCAACATCATCGACGTCGTGCTGGAGCGCAGCGAGGAGCTGCTCAAGCTCAACACGGAGCTCAAGCGCAGCAACGTGGAGCTGGACTCCTTCGCCTACGCCGCGAGCCACGATCTCAAGGAGCCCCTGCGCGGCATCCACAACTACGCGAGCCTGGTGCTGCGCGAGGACTCCGAGGCGCTGCGGCCCTCCAACCGCACGCGCATGGACACGGTGGTGCGGCTCACCCAGCGCATGGAGAGCCTCATCAACTCGCTCCTGCACTACTCGCAGGTGGGCCGCATGGAGCTGTCGCTCCGGGAGACGGACCTCAACGACGTGCTTTCCTCGGTGCTGGAGGTGCTCAAGCCGCGCATCGAGGAGGCGCGCGCCGAGGTGCGCGTCCCCGAGCCGCTGCTGCCCGCGCGCTGTGACCGGGTGCGGATGATGGAGGTCTTCACCAACCTCATCACCAACGCCCTCAAGTACAACGACAAGGAGAAGAAGTGGGTGGAGATCGGGGCGCGGCGCGACCCGGAACTCGGCCCCGTCTACTACGTGCGCGACAACGGCATCGGTATCAAGCCCGAGTACCACGAAGCCATCTTCCGCATCTTCAAGCGGCTGCACGGGCGCGACAAGTACGGCGGCGGCACGGGCACGGGGCTGACCATCGTCAAGCGCCTCATCGAGCGGCACAACGGTCGGATCTGGGTGGAGTCCACCCATGGGGAGGGCACCGCCTTCTTCTTCACCCTGGACAGCGAGAAGGCGCCCGCGTCCGAGCTGCGGCCCTTTGGTGGAGAGGGCGGACGATGAACCGTGACCTGCCCATCCTCGTCGTGGAGGACAACGACGAGGACTTCGACATGCTCCAGATGACCTTCCAGGGCGCGTGCATCCCCAATCCCCTCTTCCGCTGCACCGAGGGCGAAGAGGCCCTGGATTTCCTGCACCAGCGGGGCCGCTATGCCGCCGTCGATAGTGCGCCGCGTCCGGGACTCATCCTCCTGGACCTCAACCTCGCTGGCCTGGATGGCAGGCAAGTACTCGAGCACATGAAGAACGATGGCCGCCTCAAGAGCATCCCGGTGCTCGTGTTCTCCACCTCCGACAATCCCAAGGACGTGCAGAGCGCCTATGCCCATGGCGCCAGCGGCTATCTGCTCAAACCCGTGGATCTGGCGCGGTTCGAGAGAATGATCCGGCTGTTCAAGGAGTTCTGGCTGGACCACATCGTGATGCCCGAAGACGATGGCCGAGAGGTCGCGCACGGATGAATTCCCGCTTGCTGACGGTGCTCCTGGTGGAGGACAGCCCGGAAGATCGGGACGTGTTCCGGACCTACCTGGAGGAGATGGGGGAGTACTCCTACCATTTCCTCGAAGAGGACTCGGCGGATGCGGCGCTCGCGATCTGTAAGCGTGAGCAGGTGGATTGCATTCTCCTGGACTATGACCTGCCCGAGCTCAGTGGCCTGGGCTTCCTCAAGCGGCTCGTGGACGAGGAGGGCCTGTTGAGGCCCCCGGTGGTGATGGTGACCGGGCGAGGCAACGAGCGCATCGCCGTCGAGGCGCTCAAGGGGGGCGCATCCGATTATCTGGTGAAGTCCGAGGTGACGCCGGAGAGCCTCTACCGCGCGGTGCGCAACGCCGTGGAGAAGGAGGACATCCGCAAGCGGCTCACCGAGCAGCGCGCCCTGACGGGAATCGCCGAGGCCCGGCTCCAGGCCGCCCTGGAGGTGTTGGAGCGCGGGGACGCCCTGCTCGTGCTCGACAAGGACTTCCGCATCCTGCTGGTCAACAGCAGCCAGGAGCGTCTCAGCCAGCTGCGGCGCGAGGACACCCTGATGCGGACCCTCTGGGACGTCTGGCCCGAGGCCTCCCGGCCCGAGAGCCGGTTCTGGTTCGAGTACCACCGCGCCATGCGCGAGCGGGTGACCACGCACTTCGAGGAGTACTTCGCGCCCCTGGAGATGTGGGCGGACGTGAGCGTCTACCCGACGCGCGAGGGTGGAATCGCCATCTTCTTCCGGGACGTCAGTGACAGGAAGCGGGCCGAGGAGCGCGTCCGGGCGGAGGAGCGGCGGCGCGCGGAGTTCGAGCAACAGCTCATCGGCATCGTCAGTCATGATCTGCGCAATCCCATCACCGCCATCTCCCTGGGCGTGTCGCTGCTCTTGCGCCGGGATGACCTGGACGAGCGCATCCTCAAGACGCTCGTGCGCGTGCACTCCTCGGCCGAGCGCACCATCCGGATGGTGAGGGATCTGCTCGACTTCACCCAGGCCCGGTTGGGCGGGGGCATCGTCGTCAACCGGGAGTTGACCGACCTGCACCCGTTGCTGCGGCTCGTGGTGGACGAGGTGCAGATGTCCTTTCCCGACCGCGAGGTACGGGTGGAGATCGACGGGGATGGACTGGGGGCATGGGACACGGACCGGATGGCCCAGGTCATCACCAACCTGGTCACCAACGCGTTGAAGTACAGCCCGGCGGATACGCCCGTCACGGTGCGCGCCCGCGGGGACTCCGATTCGGTATGTCTGGAGGTCCACAACGAGGGGGACCCCATTCCTCCCCAGATCAAGGAGCACCTGTTCGAGCCCATGCGGCGCGGGGATGGGCAGGTGGATCGGACGAGCCGCAGCATCGGGCTGGGCCTGTTCATCGTGGACCACCTCATCCGCGCCCACGGGGGCACCGTCAGCGTGCGCTCCGTCGCGTCCGAGGGCACCACCTTCGGGGTGCGGCTGCCACGCAAGGCCATGACCGCTTCCGTGCGGCGCGCGTAGGCGGGCGCCCCGGGGCCACGCCCCGTGGGCCTTCCCACCGCGGCTCAGGAGAACGTGCAGACCTCGCCGTGTACGGGCAGCAGCGTCACGTCTCTGCCGCCCCGAGAGGCCCCGCGCGCGGGCACCGAGACGATCTCCCACGAGGGCAGCACCACCGCCGTGAGCGAGCGGCCATGGACGCACCCGGTATCGATGCCCACCGCGTACTCGGTGACGAGCGGCCGGTCGAACACCGTGTGTCCGAAGATGACGCGCTCGGGGCCTCGCCAGTGGTTCGTCCAGAAGCGGTAGTCCGCGGGCGCCTTGGAGGGCCAGTAGCTCTTGCGCTCCGGCGGCCGGACACACTGGGCATGGAGCAGGTGGTACGGCTCCTGCTCCTCCATGGACTTGCCGGGCAGCACTCCGGCGTGGACGACGGCGGCCTGGTACTCGGGCAGCCGGATGAAGTGGGGCAGGGTGGCGAAGTAGTCGAGGTGCTCGGGGCCCAGGGCCTGCCGGGTCCTGAGGTGATCCGGCAGCAGATCCTCATCCCGCCGGCGGCGCTGTTGCAGGTGCTTCTCCTCGTGGTTGCCGAGGATGCACTCGTGGCGCATGGCCAGCTCGACACACTCGCGGGGCTTGGGTCCCCGGTCGACCAGGTCCCCCGCGAAGATGATTCGATCACTCGAGGTGGCGCCCACCCGGGCGAGCAGCTCCAGGGCCTCGTCGTAACAGCCGTGGAGGTCTCCGATGACGATCGTTCGGGACGACATACGTGGACTTCCTTGTGCGGAAGAGGTGGGCACCCGAGTGGTGAAGCCGGGGTGTGGCTGAATCCCGAATTCAGTGCCTGAACCGTCGGCGACACCCGCTCGCGCGGGTGGGTGGAGTCGAACCACCGAGCATGTAGGACCTCACCGGCCGGGTGCCCGTTGTCCGCCCCAGACTCCCCGAGGTGGATTTTCCTGACGAGCCGCCCCTGTCCTCCGGGAGAAAGGTCCGTCTGGAAAATCATCGTAAAATTCCCGTCAGGAAACCACGGGGGTGGTCGTCCCTCTGCTGGATGGCCCCTGCCCGCTGCTGTCGCATATCCGGGGGTCGTGTCATCGGGAGGCCGTGTTCGGATGCCGTCGTGCTACCTTGACCCGCCGTTTCACCGAACCCCACCCCGCCCGAGCGGGGGGCTCGTGCCTCCTGGTGGCGCTTCAAGGAACTTCCGGTGTTCGACGATCTCACGGATGACGAACTCTTCGCCGAGGTGCTCCAACGCCGCGCCATGGGCGGGGTGGTGGGAGATGCACTCGGCGCGCTCTGCGAGCGCTGGGCCCGGCCGGCCCGCTATGTCATCTCCAAGATCCAGGCCAGCTACGGCCGGGGCTCTCCGGCGGACGCGGACGAGCTCTACCAGGACGCGGTTGGCAAGTTCCTCGACAAGGGACTGGATCAATTCCGCGGCGTGTCCGAGCAGATGCCCGGACGCAGCGCGTCGCCCAAGACGTTCTTCCTGCGCATCGTCAAGCACGTCGCCATCGACTTCTACCGGCGGCAGCGCGAGGACCTGGCTCCGGCCGCGGCCGACTCCGAGGACGCCCTCGAGGAGCCGCCCGCCCAGGTGGCGCGCGCGGTGGAGTCCTCGCGGCGGCGCGAGGAGCGCACCGAGGCCCAGGAACTCTACTGGCGCGCGTATGAGCGCCTGCAGCGCGAGCATCCCAAGGAAGCCGGTGCGTGGGACCTGTACCACCACCAGGACGTCGAGGACCACGAGGAGTGCGCGCGTCGCCTCAACATCACCGTGGTCAATTCGTACAAGCGCGTCAGCCGTGCACAGGCCTACCTGCGGCTCTATCTGCTCGACCTCCAACAGGAGGGCGGGCGCGAGTGAGCCCCACCGTACCCCAGGAGGGTACCCTCATGGTCGTTGACCCCCTCTCCAGATACCAGGCCCGGCGTGAGCAGCTCTCGCGGGGCGGACTTTCCCAAGGTGACGCGCTCGAGGTGATTGGAGATCTGCTTCGGCGCGGCGATCGGTTGGGAGGAGAGGGAGTCGAGCAGGCGCTTCGGGGATTGAGTCGCGGGGAGCTCGAGGGGTGGCTCCGCTCACGTGAGCCCGAGGCGCTCCAGCCCGTGTTGTTGCGCGCCGCTCAGGAGGCCGCCGAGGCCGCCCTGGGCGAGGACGTCGACGAGTCGGACGTATGGCGTGCCTCCGCGTTCGAGGGACTGACGGCGCGCGACCGGGCCGAGTCCACCCTGCGCGCCATCGCCCGATGGGAAGCCGTCCACGGTGCATTGCAGGGCGAGCCGGCGGCGCGCTTGAAGGCGCTGCGCGAGGGACTCGAGCGATTGGACAGCGCGATGAGCCCGAGGGCCCGCTGGTTCATCCCCCTCAATTCCCAGCGCCGGTCGGAGCGTGACCTGCTGGACGCGGCGGAGCGGTCCCGGGCCTGGTGGTTCAGTGCCCGCGCCGAATGTGACGACTTCCTGGGCGCCCTGAGCCCACGGGGTGATCGGCCCGGTGCCCATGTGCAGGGGTGCAGGGAGTGCCAGGAGGACCTGGCGAAGAGCGCTCCGGTGGATGCTCCTCCCAAACGGCACCTGAGCGCGGATGACCTGTGGCGCTTCGACATGGGCACCCTGTCCGCCGCGGAGCTGCGCTGGGTGGACGGTCACACGGAGAAGTGCCTGGACTGTGCCCAGGCCATCTGGGCCCTGGAAGAGGGAGACGAGGCCATCTCCCAGGCATCGTCGGTGGAGCATGAGCCGTCCGCTCCCGCGGCGCGGACCTCGCGAGCCCCCGCGCCCGCCATGCGCGGAACCGGTGCCGCGCGCCATGCCGAACAGCGCGACATCCTGGAGGATCGGCGGGACTTCCGCGTGGTGCTCGTCCGCGAGCGTCAGCGGGCCCGGCTTCTGGTGCAACCCCTGCCGGGGCGTACCGTGACGGCGGCGGTCTTCCTCGCCCCCGGCAAGCCCTCGCTCAAGCCTCAACCCGGCCCGGAAGGTCTCCAGTTCGACCTGGGCACCGCCGGAGGCCGCTCCGCGCACCTGATGGTGCGCGTGGGCAACAACGAGATCTTCGAGCGCGACTTCACCTTCTGACTACTGGCCCAGGGCCTGCAACTCCCCCGAGGGCACCACCCGCACGCCCAGCTGGGCCTCGCGCGCCAGGGCGACCATCGCCCGCGCCACGGTGCGCGCCTCGATGGGGCGGCTGGCCAGCGGACGCAGCAGCGGCGCCAGGGCCCGGGAGACGGCGGCCGCCGCGCGCTCGCCGGTGCGGCGCTCGGGGCGCTCTCCGAGCAGGAGCGAGGGCTGGAGGATGACGAGCGACTCGAAGCCCAGCGACGCGAGCGCCTCCTCCACCTGGCCCTTCACGCGGTTGTAGAAGATGCGCGAGCGGGCATTGGCGCCCAGGGCCGTCACCACGAGGAAGCGCTGGACGCCCGCCGCGCGCGCCGCCTGGGCGAAGGCCAGCACGGCGTCATGGTCCACGGCGCGGAAGGCCTCCTGGCTGCCCGCCTTCTTGATGGTGGTGCCCAGGCAGCAGAAGGCGTCCTGTGCCGCGGGCAGGGCCTCGCCGCCCAGCCGGGCGAAGTCCACGGTGCGCTGGACGAGCTTCGGGTGTTGCCGGGGCAGCACCCGGCGGCCGAGGGAGTGCACCTCGCGGTAGCGGGGGTCCGCGAGCAGGGTGTCGAGCAGCCAGCCTCCAACCAGGCCGCTGGCGCCAGCCACGAGCGCGGTGCGTGTAGGGGTGTCCATGGCGGGGATGCTCAGCACATTCCCCCCGGGGGCGCCAGGGGCGAGCGTCCCCGCGAGGCCGTCAGTTGACGGCCGGGCTCTCTCCCGAGGCCCACTTTATCCGCGACACCTGGACCACGCCCTGGCAGCGGGCGCACACCACGCCCTGGGCGTCATACATGCGCGCGGAGGCGAAGAGGGTGGTGGCGCCGGTGGTGTCGATGGTGGCCTCGGCGCGCAGGAGATCGCCGCGCAGGGGGCGCTCGAAGCTGATGGAGAGCTGCACGGTGGCGGCGCGGCGGGTGGGATCCCTCAGGGCCGGCGTACTGCCGATGGCCAGATCGAACAGGGCCGAGATGATGCCGCCATTGACGGCGTCGGTGCCCAGGCCGCCGCGGTGCTCGGGGCGGACCTCGGCGGAGACGACGACCTTCTCGCCGGAGGGGAAGCTCATCCGGGCACCAAAGTGCTTCATCGTCAGGCTCTGGTTGAACTGTGCGGCGTAGCGGTCGAGTTGCTCTTGCGAGGGGTAGGTCTCTGCGTCGGACATGGCGCGACTCTACTGGTAGAAGGTGGCTCATGCCGCGTCCGCCGCGACTCCTCGCCGTGCTGCTGGCCGTTTCGGGATGCTCGGGACTCCAGGACTGTGGGGCTCGCCCGCCCGCTTCGCCTTCCCGGCCCGCGACTGCTCCGGTGGCCGCTTCCTCCGCCTCCCCGGACCAGGCGGCCCTGGCGGCCGCGGCCCCCTACGCGAAGAGCTGGTGGGTCCTCCTGCATTCCTCGGCCACTCCGGGCGAGGGGGACGAGGCGCTGGAGGCACTGAAGCGGACGGGACTGCCCGTGGAGCCTCGTCGCTTGTCCACGACGCCGTTCCGGGATCTGCGTCCGTGCCTGGAGGCGGTGGTGGCCCGGACGTTCATGAGCCGGGCGGAGGCGTTGGACTTCCAGGCGCGGCTGCGCGAGGCGGGGGTGGTGGCGGACGTGAAGTACGCGGGTCCGCTGCAGGCCGGACGCGAGGTGGCCTGCCGTGCCGGAGAGCAGGCCCAGCGCGCGCTCATCGAGGGCCCGCGCCGGCGCGAGGCACCGCGTTTCGTCGAGTCCCATGTCGGACGCACCTTCATGTTGCTGGCCGGGAGTCAGGAGAGCCGTGTGCTCGAGCCGGTGGACGTGCGCCGCGGGGTCTGGATGGCTCCGGCTCCGGACGATCCCTCCGGGCTGTTCTCCCCTGGGGAGCGGGTGGACGTGTATGGCGCGCGGGGGCTGCTCCAGGGGGGCTGCGCGGTGAAGGGCTTCGCGTGGATCAACCGCGGGGTGCCCGCCCTCGACTACCTCCTGCGCGAGCCGCCGCCCGAGTCACCGGGCTGTGGCCGGGCCTGGGCCTTCGCGGAGCTGGACTGCGCGGTGCCGCCGGAGGAGTGGGGCTTCGCGCTGCCCTCGGGGACGCCCGCCCCCGTGTTCTTC
Source organism: Cystobacter fuscus (assembly GCF_002305875.1). Taxonomy (NCBI): domain Bacteria; kingdom Pseudomonadati; phylum Myxococcota; class Myxococcia; order Myxococcales; family Archangiaceae; genus Cystobacter; species Cystobacter fuscus. Next base: position 2,679,930 of record NZ_CP022098.1, read on the forward strand.
ACGGCCAGCGAGGCGCCCGCCGAGCTCGTCAACACCCACGAGTCCGCGCTCCGGGGCTCGCCGCGCTTCGTCGAGTCGCGCTCGGAGGCGCTGCTCCAGGCGGAGCGGGTGGGAGAGAAGCTGAAGGTGGAGGTGCGCTCGTTCAGCTACAACTCGGGGGAGTGGCGGGTGCTCTTCTCGGTGGCGCGCCTGCGCGTGGGCGAGGGTCATTCGCTCTGCGGCATGGACTATGACCAGCAGGTCACCCGTGCCGTGGTGATGCAGCCCGGGGCGGCCGCGCGCGTGCTGCCCTTGGACGACCTGTCCGGCGACACGGTGGTGGGCGTGATGGACCTGGAGGGAGACGGGCGCATGGAGTTGCTCCTGCGCGACTCCTGGCCCGCGCCGTGGGTGCGCCTGGTGCGCGAGGATGGCACCGAGGTGGCCGGCGCCGTGGTGGAGAACTGCGACAGCGGGTGCTGAGCCCGCACGGAGCGTCGAGGCTCCCCGACAGGGCGGGCGGGCGCTCCCCTTCGTGGAACGTCCTTCCGAGCGGACGGAAACTCGTTAGAAACAGCGTTTCCCCCTAGATATGGCGCTTGCCTTGAACGCCGAAAACGAACTCCTCAAAGATCTGAACGAGCCCCAGAAGGAAGCGGTCCTCCATGGGGATGGACCCCTGCTCGTGCTGTCGGGCGCGGGCAGCGGCAAGACGCGCGTCATCACCCGCCGCGTGGCCCACCTGGTGCGCCTGCGCGGCGTGTTCCCCTGGCGCATCCTCGCCGTCACCTTCACCAACAAGGCCGCGCGAGAGATGCGCGAGCGACTCGTCCAGTTGCTCGGCCCCCAGGCCCACGAGCTGGTGGTGAGTACCTTCCACTCCTCCTCGTCGATGATCCTCCGCCGGGCCCTGAAGGATCCCAAGCTGGTGGACCACAAGGTGGCGGAGCTGATGGGGCTGACGCCCTCGTTCGTCATCTACGACGACGGGGACCAGTTGCAGCTCATCAAACGCGCCATGCGCGAGGCCCGGGTGGACCCCATCATGCAGCCCCGGGAGATCCTCCACCGCATCGACGGGGAGAAGAACGCGGCGCGCCTGCCCGACCAGATGGTGGTGGACGTGGACGACGCGCGCGGCGTGGTGGTGCAGAAGACCTACCACGCCTACCAGAAGCTCCTGCGCGCGGCGAACGCGGTGGACTTCGGCGACCTGCTGCTGCTGCTCGTGGCGCTCCTGCGCCAGCGCCCGGACGTGCTGGACCAGTACCAGAAGCGCTTCCGGCACATCCTCGTGGACGAGTTCCAGGACACCAACCCGGTGCAGTACGAGCTGTTGCGCCTGCTCGCTCCGCCGGATCGGACGCCGAAGCCAAACCTGGTGGTGGTGGGCGACGACGACCAGTCCATCTACCGCTGGCGTGGCGCGAGCGTGGACAACATCCTCGAATTCCCGGAGCACTACCCGGGCGCGCGCGTGGTGAAGCTCGAGCAGAACTACCGCTCGGACCAGAACATCCTCGACGCGGCGCACGCCGTCATCCGGCGCAACTCCCGGCGCATGCCCAAGAAGCTGTGGAGCGACCGGCCCAAGGGCGAGCACCTCACCCTGCTGCTCAACCGCGACGAGCGCGCCGAGGCGCAGGAAGTCGCCCGGCGCATCCACGCGCTGCAGCGCGAGGGCTTCATCAAGTACTCGGGCATGGCGGTCTTCTACCGCACCAACGCGCAGAGCCGCGTGCTCGAGGAGGCCATGCGGCTGGCGCGCGTGCCCTACACGCTGGTGAGCGGACGCAGCTTCTACGATCGCGCCGAGGTGCGTGACGCGGCGGCCTACCTGCGCCTGATGGTGAATCCGCGCTCGGACGCGGACCTGCTGCGCATCATCAACACGCCAGCGCGCGGCATCGGCGACACCACGGTGGAGCGGCTGGTGGACTTCGCCAACCAGTCCGGGGTGAGTCTGTACGAGGCCTCGGCGGCGCCCGAGCGCATCGCCGGCCTCAACACGGCGGCGGTGCGCCGGCTGTCGGGCTTCCACGCCCTGGTGTCGTCGCTGCACGCCTTCGCCCAGGAGTCACAGGACGCGGCGAGCGCGGTGGACCAGATGCTCCAGGAGACGCGCCTGGTGGAGTCGCTGCAGACGGAGGGCAGCGACGAGTCGATGACGCGCGCGGAGAACCTGCGCGAGTTCCTGGGCGCGGCGCAGGAGTTCGATCTCAACCGGGCGGCGGCGGCCGTGGCGGCGTCCACGGCGGGCGACGACGGGGCCGCGCAGGCCGTGCCGCCGGAGGAGGCGGACCTGGACATGTCCCCGCTCACCGCGGACATCCCCCCGCTCAACGCCTTCCTGGAGCAGATCAGCCTGGTGGGTGACGCGGACGCCGAGGTGGGCGAGGGCCGGGTGGCGCTGATGACGCTGCACGCGGCCAAGGGGCTCGAGTTCGACGCGGTGTTCATCACCGGCATGGAGGACGGGGTGTTCCCGCACTCGCGTGCGCTGCATGGGGGCGAGTCGGAGGAGGGCGGGGAGGAGATGGCCGAGGAGCGGCGGCTCTGCTACGTGGGCTTCACCCGCGCGCGCAGGCGGCTGTTCGTGAGCCTGGCGCAGTGCCGCTCGCTCTTCGGCGAGCTGCGCTACAACCCGCCCTCGCGCTTCCTGGCCGAGGTGCCGCAGGAGCTCTTCGGCATCGCCGAGCAGGAACTGCCCCCGGCGCCGAAGGAAGCGCCCTTCACGAAGAAGAAGCGCAACTGGGCGGACGAGGACGACGGGCCGCGCGTGGACCGGACCTACTCGCAGGCCCCGGAGGGGGACGGGGTGGGCGGGGACGTGCGCGGGATGCGCGTGCGCCACGAGCAGTTCGGCATGGGGCGCATCATCTCGGCGGATGGCCAGGGACCCAACGCCAAGGTGACGGTGGACTTCGGCGGGCACGTGGGTCTCAAGCGCGTCATCGCCCGCTTCCTCCTGCCGGGGTAGGCCCCCGGCCCCCTGTCGCTCACGTCCCGAGCACGGCCACCGGCGCCGGCTCGGCGGGCGACACGAGCGACTTCTTCTCCCACGCCCGGCTGCGCCAGCGCATCCACATGATGATGCCGCGCGTCCACTCGTCCGCCGCGATGGCGAGCCACACGCCCGCCAGTCCCAGGTGCAGCTGGAAGGTCAGCACGTACCCGAGCGGCAGGCTCATGCACACCATGGAGCCGAAGGCCGCGTACACGGTGAACGTGGCGTCTCCGGCGGCGCGCAGGGAGTTGACGAGCACGAGGTTGAAGGACCGCCCGGACTCCAGCACGAGGCTCAGGACGATGACCTGGGAGGCGAGCTGGATGATGTCGCCATTGGTCGTGAACAGCCCGAGCAGGGGCTTGCGCAGGAGGATGGCCACGGCGTCCACCAGCACGGTGAGCGCCACGGACCACTTCAAGCTGCTCAGGGCGCGGTGGTAGGCCTCCTCCGCGCGGCTCGCTCCCACCAGCCGTCCGATGAGGATGGACGTGCCGATGCCGATGGCGAGGCTGAACAGGAAGATGTACTGCGAGATGGCGATCGCGTATTGCCGCGACGCCAGCGCCACGGAGCCCAGGAGGGTGACGTAGTACAGGAAGATCGTCTGGCAGACGTGGTACGTCACCTGCTCGACGGCGGCGGGCAGGCCCACCTTGAGGATCTTCCGGATGTACTCGCGCGAGAACGTCACGTAGTCGCGCGCCACCATCCGCACGTCCATCACCCGGTAGAGCATCCACACGAACACGGCGAGCGCGATGGCCCGGCTGAACACGGTGGAGACCGCCGCCCCGGCCACGCCCATGCGGGGCAGACCCAGGTGGCCGAAGATGAGCGCCCAGTTGCCGAGCACGTGCAGCGCGTTCATCCCCATGGCCACGTACATGGACTCCTTGGTGAAGCCGTACGTGCGCAGCAGGCTGGAGAACACGTTGATGAGGGCCTGCAGGAAGATGAAGCCTCCGGCGATCCCCATGTAGGTCCGCGCGCTGGCCAGCACCACGCCTTCCAGGTTCATCCGCTCCAGCAGCGCTCCGCCGCCCAGCAGCAGCGCCGCGCTGACCAGGATGCCGAGCAGGAGGTTCAGCGTGATGGCGAGCGCGGAGATCCGCGCCGCTTCCTCGCCCCGGCGCGCACCCAGGTACTGGGCCACGACGACGGAGGCGCCGTTGCTGATGACCTCCATGATGAGGATGCAGACGAAGATGTATTGGTTGACCACTCCGACGGCGGACACCGCATCGTCGGAGACCCCGCTGAGCATCAGCGTGTCCGCCGTGCCCATCAGCATGAACAACAAGAACTCGAGGAAGATGGGCCAGGTCAGCCGCATCAATCCGGGAGCGGAGTGCGCTGACGTGGTGTCGGTATGCATGGACGCGTATTTCCTTTGCCGCCCCGGCTCTCTCATGCCCTCGTTGGGCTGTCGAGCGACAAGACCCTGACAGTTAACGGCTGGGGTGAGACAGCGCTCCTCTATCTGCTCGCCTTCCCTTCCTCGTCCCCCCTCACGAGGGGTGTGGCTGGTACCTCCACGAGAGCCCGTCCACCCCCACCGGGCGTGCGAGCCAGGCCGTGTGCCATGGGAGCGAGCGGACGGGAGTCCGCGCCTCGTGTGGGTACCAACCACTCTCGAGGCCCTACGGGCGGCCAGTAGCGGCGAGGGTGTGAAGGCGGAGCGCGAACGGACGGGAGACGACAAGGTTGAGAGAGGTTTTCCGGACCCCTAGGATGCCCGGCAAGGAAGGAACCCGACATGGCTTCGATTCGTGACGACGAGCTGCCCAGCTCGACTGGCATACCCTCATCCGCGCGCCGGGTGGACTGGGTCGCACCCCCGGCGCTCCCCGTCACCGAGGAACTGCTGCGCGCGCTGCCCAAGACGGACCTGCACTGTCACCTGGATGGCTCGATGCGGCTGCGCACCATCCTCGAGCTGGCCGAGCAGCAGAAGGTCCACCTGCCCGCGGACACCGAGGAGGGCCTCGCCAAGGCGATCCACATGGGCGAGGTGTGCAAGAGCCTCGAGGACTACCTGGTCGCCTTCGACGTGACGCTCTCGGTGCTCCAGACGGCCGAGTCGCTCTACCGCGCCGCCTACGAGCTGGCGGTGGACGCGGCGGCGGAGAACGTGCGCTACCTGGAGGTGCGCTACTCGCCCGCCCTGCACCTGAAGAAGGGCCTGAAGATGACGACGGTCATCGACTCGGTGCTCGAGGGCCTGCGGGTGGCCAAGCGCGAGACGGGCATCAAGTACGGCGTCATCGTCTGCGGCATCCGCCACATCAACCCGCAGACGTCCATGCGGCTGGCCGAGCTGTCGGTGGCGTACAAGAACCGCGGCGTCATCGGCTTCGACCTGGCGGGCGCCGAGGCGGACTTCCCGGCGAAGGACCACAAGGAGGCCTTCCAGCTCATCCTGCGCAACAACGTCAACTGCACCGCGCACGCGGGCGAGGCCTTCGGGCCCGAGTCCATCTCCCAGGCCATCCACTACCTGGGCGCGCACCGCATCGGCCACGGCACGCGGCTGCGCGAGGACGGAGACCTGCTCAACTACGTGAACGATCACCGCATCCCGCTGGAGGTGTGCCCCTCCTCCAACGTGCAGACGGGCGCGGTGCCGAGCCTGGACGCGCACCCGCTGAAGTTCTACTTCGACTACGGCCTGCGCGTGACGATCAACACGGACAACCGGCTCATCACCGACACCACGGTCACCAAGGAGCTGTGGCTGTCGCACAAGGAGATCGGCCTGTCGCTGGAGGACCTGACCACCATCATCGTCTCCGGCTTCAAGAGCGCCTTCCTGCCGTCGCGAGAAAAGCAGGACTTCCTGCGGCAGGTGAATGATGAGATCACTCGCACGCTCGCCGCCTTCGAGAAGCGGCCCCAGGTGGTGAAGCAGCCGGCCTGAGCCGGAGAAAGGACGCGGTCGTCAATGGAGCTGGAGTTGAGTGGCAAGGTGTTCCTGGTGACGGGAGGTTCGGACGGGCTGGGCGCGGCGGTGGCCCTGCGTTTGGTGAAGGAAGGGGCTCGCGTGGCCATCTGCGCGCGCAACCCCGAGCGCCTGGAGGCCTCGGCCTCGGTGCTGCGCGGTGCGGGGGGCGACGTGCTGGCGGTGGTGGCGGACGTCACCCGCGGCGAGCACGTGGATGCCTTCGTGGACGCGGCGGCGGCGCGCTGGGGCCGGGTGGACGGGCTGGTGAACAACGCGGGGGCCGCGGCGGCGCGGCCCTTCGCCGACCTGGACGACGCGGCGTGGGAGGCGGACCTGCAGCTCAAGCTCTTCGCCGCGGCGCGGGCGTCCCGGCGCGCGCTGCCCCACCTGCGCGCGGCGGGCGGCGGCGCCATCGTCAACGTGCTGGCCATCGCGGCCAAGGCGCCGGGGGCCCAGTCGATGCCGTCCTCGGTGTCCCGGGCGGCGGGCATGGCGCTCACCAAGTCCCTGTCGAAGGAGCTGGGGCCCGAGGGCATCCGGGTGAACGCGGTGCTGCCGGGCCTCATCGAGAGCGGCCAGTGGGAGCGTCGCGCGCTCGCCACGAGCCAGCCGGTGGAGACGGTCTACTCGCAGCTCTCCAAGGGCTCCGGCATTCCGCTTGGCCGCGTGGGCAAGGCCGAGGAGTTCGCCGACGTGGTGGCCTTCCTGCTCTCGCCGCGCGCGGGCTTCGTGAGCGGGGTGGCTCTCAACGTGGACGGTGGTCAGTCCCCCGTCGTGTGAAGTGTGAAGATTCCCTGGCGCTCTCCCCGGCCTCCGGGTGGAATCGGGCGGCGCGGGACCCCTGGGGCTCGCGACCGCTTCACGCATTCACACGAGGGGAACGCACATGGAACCATTTCCTGAGAACCCGCCGGGCTCGCAAGGCCCGGGCTCACGCGCCGCGGCGCTCGAGGAGGTGAGCTCACCGGCCATCCTGTTGATGGTGACGGCCGGGCTGGGCATCGTGATGTCGTTGTTGAGCCTCATCTGGTCCGCGGTGATGGGGACGCAGGAGATTCCTCCCGAGCTGGCCTCGGATCCGAACGTGGGCAAGTACGTCCCGTTGATCCAGCGCATGCAGTCCTTCAGCAGATTCTCCACGGTCATCAGCCTCCTGCTCGGTGGCGTGACGTTCTTCGGCGCCCTGAAGATGAAGAAGCTGGAGAACTTCGGCCTGTCCATGGCCGCCGCCATCATCGCCATCATCCCGTGCTTCCAGCCGTGTTGCTGCCTCGGCATCCCGGTGGGCATCTGGGCGCTGGTGGTGATCAACAAGCCGGAAGTGAAGTCCGCCTTCCGCGGCTAGGGGCCGGACACACGACGGCCCGCCTCCACGAGCCGTGGGCGGCGGGCCGGGTGGACATCGCGGGACTCAGGCGACCTTCATGCCCTTGGGGATGACGACCACGCCGCCCGCGGTGACGTGGAAGCGGCGCCGATCCTCCTCGAGGTCGTAGCCGATGGTGGTCTCCTGGGGGATTTCCACGTTCTTGTCGATGATGGCGCGCCGGATGCGGCAGCGCCGCCCGATGGTGACGTTCTCGAAGAGCAGCGAGTCCTCGATCTCGGAGAACGAGTTGACGCGCACCTTGGGTGAGAGCACCGAGCGCCTCACGTGGCCGCCGGAGATGATGCACCCCTCGCTCACCAGCGAGTCCATGGCGTGGCCCACGCGCTTGTGCTCCTGGTCGGCGAAGACGAACTTGGCCGGCGGGAAGTTGTTGGGCTGGGTGTAGATGGGCCACCGGTCATTGTAGAGGTTGAACACCGGGTTCACCTCCACCAGGTCCATGTTGGACTGGTAGTACGTGTCGATGTTGCCCACGTCCCGCCAGTAGCCGCGCTCCTTCTCCTCCTGGCCGGCGATGACGTTGGTGGCGAAGTCGTACACGTACACCGGCTCGCGCTTGTACAGCTCGCTGATGATGGACTTGCCGAAGTCGTGGGCGCTCGACTCGATGGCCGCGTCGCGCACCACCTCCTGCACCAGCGACTGGGTGGTGAAGAGGTAGTTGCCCATGGACGCCAGGCAGTACTTGTCGTTGCCCGGCATGGGCGGCGGGTTCTTGGGCTTCTCCACGAAGCCGCGCATGCGCCCGTCCGGCCCCACGTCGATGATGCCGAACTCCCGCCCCTCGTGCAGGGGCACGGGGATGGCCGCCACCGTGCAGGCGGCCTTGCGCTCGACATGGAAGTCGAGCATCTGCCGGCAATCCATCCGGTAGATGTGGTCCGCGCCGAAGACGAAGATGTGGTCCGGCTCCTCGTCGGTGATGATGTTGAGGTTCTGGTAGATGGCGTCCGCGCTGCCCTTGTACCAGTCCATGCCGGTGCGCATCTGCGCGGGCACCGTCTCCACGTAGTGGTCCAGGAAGGCCGTCATCCGCCAGGCGCGCGACAGGTGCTTGTTGAGCGAGTCGCTCTTGTACTGGGTGAGCACCTTCATCCGGTAGATGCCGGAGTTGGCGAAGTTGGAGAGGACGAAGTCGATGATGCGGTAGCGACCGCCAAAGGGGACGGCCGGCTTGGCGCGTTCACGAGTCAGGGGTTCGAGCCGGGTTCCGGCCCCCCCCGCGAGGATCATTGCCAGCAATTTCGCCATAGGGTGCGCCAAGTTAGCTGGAGGGCGAGACCCCGCAAGCCCGCTCTGGCGGCATCGTTGAGTAGCGAAACTGCGCCCTCCTGACGGGCGCTCGTGGCTTCCCACGGGGCAGCCGTGCTATGTCTTCCGGGCGATGGCTGGCGACGAAACCCGAGTAACCAAGATCTCCGCGATCAAGGATCTGGCGAGCACGGTCGATGCGGAATGCTGCATCGTGCAGATTCACGGGCCGGAGCTGGGCAAGAAGTACACGCTCCTGGAACATGAATTCACCATAGGACGTGAGGAGGGCAACCACATCGTGGTGGACCTCGACAACGTCTCGCGCCGGCACGCGCGCATCATCCGCATGCAGGGGCGGATGTTCGTGCAGGACCTGGGCTCCACCAACGGCACCTACCTCAACGATCAGGAGGTGACGCAGGAGACCCCGCTGCGCAGCGGCGATCTCATCAAGGTGGGGGGCTCCATCTTCAAGTTCCTCACCGGTGACAACGTGGAGCTGCAGTACCACGAGACCATCTACACGCTCACCATCCAGGACGGCCTCACCGGCATCAACAACAAGCGCTACTTCCTGGAGTACCTGGAGCGCGAGATGGGCCGGTGCCACCGCTACGGGCGCCCCCTGACGCTGATGCTCTTCGACATCGATTTCTTCAAGAAAATCAATGATGTCCACGGGCACCTGGCGGGTGACTACGTGCTGCGCGAGCTGTCGCAGACCCTCAAGCGGCTGGTGCGCAAGGAGCAGTGCTTCGCGCGCTACGGCGGCGAGGAGTTCGCGGTCGTCATCCCCGAGGACGGCGGCGACAAGGCTCGCATCTTCGCGGAGAAGATCCGCCGCACCATCGAGGAGAAGCAGTTCGTCTTCGAGAACCAGGAGATTCCCGTCACCGTGTCCCTGGGCGTGGCCGACATGACGCCCGACATGGTGGAGCCGCTCCAGTTCATCAAGATCGCCGACGCCAATCTCTACAAGGCCAAGAAGGCGGGCCGCAACCGCGTGATCGGCTAGCCACCCCAGCCATCCTCCCCCTGTGCCGGGGGAGGGTGGGGCGGAAGTGACTCAGGTCCCCTCGCGCAGCTCGGCCAGCCGGCCCTTGGTGCCCGGCAGGTGGCTCGGGGCCATGCGCGTGTAGAGGTACTTCACGGTGTCGTGGAGCGTCTCGTGGACGTCGCGGGCGTGGAAGCCCAGCTCGCGCTCGGCCTTGGCGCTGTCCAGCCAGAACCAGTGCTCGCCGATGTCCACCTCCTGGGGATCCAGGGTGGGCTTCGTGCCGCGCCACTTCGCCACCTGCTCGAGGAGCCTGGCGCCCAGCACGTTCACCCGCGGGGGCAGCTTGAGCCGGGGGGCGGGCACGCCGGTGAGGCGCTCGAGGCGCTGGAAGAAGTCCCACATGGACAGGTTCACACCCATGAGGTGGCGCCCGTACACCTCGCCGCGCGTGAGCGCGTTGACGAAGGCGTCGGCCAGGTCGCGCACGTCCACGAAGGAGATGCCGCCACCGGGCATGGCGGGAATCTCCCCCTGGAGGAACTTGAGCACCGTCCACGTGGACGACAGCCGGTCATCCCCCGGCCCCATGAGGAGGCTCGGGTTGAGCACCACGAGGGGAATGGCGTGCTGGCGGCAGAACTCCAGCGTGAGCTTCTCCTCGTAGATTTTCGACAGGTAGTAGGGCCAGCGGCCCACCACCTCGATGGGGTAGTCGTCCTCCTCGGTGCGCACGCGCTCCTCCTTGGACACGGCGATGGTGCCCGAGGTGGAGGCGAGGATGATGCGCCGCAGGCCCGCCTCGCGCACGTCGTGGAGCAGCGCGCGTGTGCTGTCCACGTGCAGCTCGTACATGCGCCGCGCGTCCTTGTCCTGGAAGGAGACGAGCCCCGCCAGGTGGTAGAGCGCCTGCACGCCGTCGAGCGCCCGGCGCACGGCCTCGCGGTCCTTCAAGTCCCCGGGGATGAACTCCACGCCCTCGAAGCCCGGGCCCTTGGGACGGGAGCGGCCGATGACGCGCACCTCGTGGCCAGCGGCCACCAGTCGGGGCACCAGGTGCGAGCCCAGGAAGCCCGTGCCTCCGGTGACGAGCAGCTTCACGAGTCACTCCTTTCCGTGGACAGGGCGCGGCGCTGGTCCTCCACCGTCGCCGAGTCGTCGAAGCTGAGCACCCGGCCCGCGGCGAGCGCCCGGATGGCGTCCTCGGCGAGGCGGGTGGCGTAGCGGTAGCTCTCCGAGCGCGACATGCCATGCGTCTTGGCGCGCAGCATCTCGTGCGTGAGCACGGGGCCGATGTGGCCCTCCAGCTCGCGCGCCTTGGGGAGGATCCTCCCCTTGGGCAGGGCCTCGTAGGCGCCCTTGAGATAGATGGGCAGCACGTCCACGTTGTAGGTGAGCGACAGGTAGCCGAGCGTGGGCTTGAACTCGAGCAGCTCGCCCGTCACCGAGCGCGTGCCCTCGGGGAAGATGAGCAGGTTGTAGCCCTGCTGCAGGGCGCTGCCGGCCATGCGCAGCGACTCGCGCAGCGAGCCGTGCCGGTCCATGGGGATGAGGTCCGTGAAGTTCTCGAAGTACGCGCGCTTGAGGGGCGTGTCGAAGAAGTAGTCGCGCGCGGCGATGGTGGTGAGCCGCTGGCCCTGCTCGCCGAGCACCAGCTTGACGAGCCCCATGTCCAGATGGCTCGTGTGGTTGGCGATGACGAGGAAGTTGCGGTTCTGGGGGATGAAGGGCTTGCCCGTCACCTTCACGTCGAACAGGCCGCCGAAGATGGCCTGCTGGCCGAGCCGCACCGCCTGCCGGCCCAGGGTGACGAGGGGCTCGGGGACGGGGATCTCCACCTCGTCGCTCTTCTGGACCTCGCGGGAGATGTCCTTGGCGCGCGTCTCCACGCTCGGCTTGCGGCCGCTGGTGAGCACGAGCTTGCGCAGGTCCTCCACCGTCTGCACGTGCGTGAGATCATTCGCGGAGGGCAGGGGCACTCCCGCCTGCTCCAGGGCCACGGACAGCTCGGTGAGCATGAGCGAGTCCACGCCCAGGTCCCCGCTCAGGTGGGCCTCGGGGCGGATGTCGGCGAGGGGTCGGTTCACCACCTCGGCGAGCAGCGGGTAGAGCCAGTCGGCCACGCCACCGGTGCCCGCGTGCTGCACGCGCTCGCGCGCCTTGTCCCCGGAGGCGACGAGCCGCTCCAGCTTCTTGAACTCCTCCACCACCTGCTTGCGCTTGACCTTGCGCGAGGACGTGCGGGGCAGCTCCAGGTCCGTGAAGCGCAGCACCTTCACCCGGCGGTAGAAGGGCATCTCGTGGCCCTTCTTGCGGAAGTGCTCCTCCAGCTCGCGCCGCACCTCCTCGCGCGGCCGCTCGAGGTAGTCCGGCACGCACAGGCAGGCGACCTTCTCGCCACCGGCCTCGTCCGGGAGCCCCACGATGGACAGCTCCTTGATGTGCGGGTGGTCGCCGTACACCTCCTCGAGCTCGTCCGGGTACACGTTCTTCCCGTTGGCGTCGATGATGACGTCCTTCTTGCGCCCCACCAGGTACAGCCGGCCCTCGGCGTCGATGCGGCCCAGGTCTCCGGTGTACAGCCAGCCCTCCTTGAGGACGGCGTCGGTGGACTCCTTGTCGCCGAAGTAGCCCGCCATGACGCTCGGGCCGCGGGCGATCACCTCGCCGATGCCCTCGTTGTCCGGCTCGAGGATGCGCAGCTCGATGCCCGGCAGCGCCTTGCCCACCGTGCCCGCCAGGCGCTTGTTGACGTTCGTCTCGGACACCGTGAGCACGGGGGCGGCCTCGGTGAGGCCATAGCCCTCGATGATGTTGAAGCCGAGCTGGTGGAAGGCCTTGTGCACGTCATCCGGCAGCGCCGAGCCGCCGGACACGAGGAACTTGATCTTCCCGCCGAACTTGCGGTGCACGGGCCAGAAGAGCAGCTTGCCCAGGTTGAGGTTGCTGCGGTTGCGCAGCTCGCCGTGGGTGGCCATCAGCGTCTTGAGCGCCTGCTCCACCAGGGGCGGGCGGCTGGCCATCTCCTGCGTCACCTTGCGGTGCAAAAGCTGCCAGAGCGCGGGCACGCCGATCATCGCCGACACGCGGCCCGTCTCGAACACCTCGCCGAGCTTGTCCGACGTCAGCTCGTCGATGTACGTCACCTCGGCGCCGCGCGAGAAGGGCGTGAGGAAGCCGGCGGAGAACTCGAAGGTGTGGTGCAGGGGCAGCACGGAGAGCACCCCGTCGCCGACCCCGATGGCGAACGCGCCCGCCAGCTTCGCGATGAGCGAGGCGAAGTTGCGGTGGGTGAGCATCACGCCCTTGGGCGTGCCGGTGGTGCCCGAGGTGAAGATGAGGCTGGCCACGTCGTCCGCGGCGGCCGTGTGGCGCACCGGGCCGATGTTGTCCGGGTACGCCGGGTCTCCACTCATCGCCTCGGCGAGGCTGGCCACGCGCGTGGACAGGCCCGCCTGGGTGAGCAGCTCGGCGAGGTTCGGCATCTCCGTGGCCGTCTCCTCGGAGACGAGCAGCACCCGCGCCTCGGAGCGGCGGGCGATGTTCACCACCTCGGCCTCGTTGAGGCTCGAGTCCACGGGCACCGCGGTGCCGCCCGCGCGCAGAATGCCGAAGTAGGAGATGGGCCACTCGGGCCGGTTCTCCGACAGGAGCATCACGCGCTCGTTGCGCTTGACGCCCTCCTTCATCAGGAAGCTGCCCACGCGGTTGGCGTAGCGGTTCACCTCGCCGTAGGTGAAGCGCTCTTCCTTCTCGTTCGCCGCGAAGCGGAAGGCGACGCGGTGGCGCCACGCGTTGACGCTCGCCTCCAGCATCTCCAGGAGGTCGCGGTGGGCGGGGATGACGGTGCGCCGCTTCGTCTCCTCCTCGAGCCCCGGGAACACCCACTTCTCCAGGCCGGGCAGGTGGGTGTCGAGGAAGTAGACGCGCCAGTCGATGGCCTCGGGGGCCCAGGGGATGCGGGCCCGGTCATGCGGCGCCATGTGCGCGTAGACCGAGCGCGTGTTGTCGCAGCGGAAGACGTAGCGGTTGTCGTAGAGGAAGGGCATGAACAGATCGATGAGCCCCATGAGGCCCTCGCCCTGTTCCTCCACCTCGGTGAGCGCCTCGCGCGCGCGCTCCATGACGGCCTGCACCTTGGGGGCTCCCCAGGCGGGCTTCACCTCGTCGATCACCTGGCGCAGCAGGCGCGCGCCCTTGACGAACATGGGGGCGCTGAAGTTCTCGAAGACGAAGCGGCTGGCCGGCATGGGCTCGATGCGCGAGCGCAGCTCGTTCATCAGCGCGTTGCCCGTCTCCTTGTTGCGGTAGTAGCGGCGGCGGTAGAGGCCGACCAGCTCGATGGAGCGGCTCGCGTAGAACGGATTCACGTCGCCACTGGACAGGTGGTAGACGCGCCGCTCCTCCACCTTCATGGAGTGGGCGGTGATGCCGATGGTGGCGCCGGCCACGTGGTCCACCGGGATGATGTCCAGGATGGCCTTGTCCCCGGCGGGGATGTTGCGCTGGCCCTTGATGCCGGCGAAGGCGAGCGGCGCCGAGGTGGTGAAGCCCTCGTTCCACCCGGGGAAGGGGAAGTGCTGGGCGGACTCGACGATGGAGGGCCGGACGATGGCGTAGCGCAGGCCGGGGGTGCTGGCCATGACCTGCTCGCCCAGGCTCTTGGTGTACGTGTACGTGTTGGGCCAGCCCCAGTGGCGCGCCCGGTCCATGCCCGCGCGCACCAGCTCGCCGGACAGCCACAGCTTGCGCTCGCGGCCCACGGCCAGCCGCAGCGTCTTCTCGTCGCTGGCGTCGCGGCCCTCCTGCTCCAGCCGCTCCAGGGCCTTCTTGCGGAAGAGGGACGTGAGCGTCTTGTCGTCGGCCTGCTCGCGCAGCCGGGCCACGATCTTGTCCGCGTCCGCCAGCTCCTGCGCGAGGCTGAAGTCGCGGCCGTCCAGCTCGTCCTGGCGGGGGAAGTAGCCCACCACGTCCTCGTCCTCGAAGACGAGCCCGTTGCGGTTGCCCGCCACGAAGGCGGTGGACATGTGCACCAGCGGCACCTTCCACTTGAGCGCCAGCTCCACGGTGTTCTTCACGCCGTGGGTGTTGACGTTGAGGCCCACCTCCAGCGAGGGGTTGAAGGACACCAGGCCCGCGCAGTTGATGATGGCGTGCACCTGGCCCACGAGCGCGTCGGCCTGCTCGGGCGTCAGGCCCATGAGCGGATCGGTGATGTCACCGTCGAGCACCTGCACCTTGCGGCGCAGGAACTCGAGCGCGCCCTCGTCGCCGTGCGCGTCGCGCAGCGGCTGGAAGGGCTCGCTGGTGGCCACCTTGTCGAAGAAGCGCCGCTCGGCGGACGGGGCACTGCCCTTGCGCACGAGCACGTAGAGCTTGTCCAGCTGCTCGCCGTAGCGCGACAGGATCATGGACAGGGTGACCTTGCCCACGAAGCCGGTGGAGCCCGAGAACAGCAGGCGCTTGCCGGTGAAGACCTCGGTGACGTTCAGCTCGGGGGAACTCATCGTGTGGACAATCCCGGAGGAGGCTTACTTCACGTCGACCATGACGGTGGGGGCGATGCGCAGCAGGCTGATGCTGGCCGAGCGGCCCATGAAGCCGCGCGCCTCCTCGATGGCCTCGGTGAGGGTGTCGGTGCGGTCCCAGCCGAGCAGCGCCGGGACGTGGTTGTTCTCCGCGCCCGCGACGATGACCTTGCCCGCGTGCTGGCGACCGTTCTCGCCCCAGTACCACATGTAGAGCGGGTGCACGCCGTGGTAGGCGTTGCCCTTGCGGTACAGGTGCACGTAGCTGGGGTTCTCGGCGAACTCGCGCTCGTACTTCCTCTCGATCTCCACCGCGTCGCGCGTCTCGGGCAGCACGCGGTTGAAGAACTCGATGTAGCTGGGGTGCTGCACCGGATCGAACTCGTCGAAGGCCGGGTGGGTGAGGATGATGACGCCGCCCTTCTTCACCAGCGGCACGCCGCGGTTGAGGTTGAAGAAGTAGCCCAGCCCCATCACCTGCACGAGCAGCGGGTTGAGGATGGAGTTGACGCTGTAGGGCGAGATGAAGGGGATGGGGAAGATGACGATGTCGCTCTGCCCCTGCACCGGCACCACGTACTGCTGCCAGCTCTTCTCCAAAATCTTCTGGTGCGTGGGCTCGGTGGCGCCGGCGAACACGCCCGTCACGTCATAGGGGGCGGGCACGGAGTTGAGAATGGTGCGGGCCGCGGCGCGCGGCACCTTCGACAGCGCGTAGCGCATGGCATGGAACTTCAGCCGGTCGCCCTCGGTGTAGTCCTCCTCGCGCTTGTGGAGGAAGTCGGTGGCCGGGCCGAACATGCGGTTGTTGAGCACCGACTCGATGTGGAAGACCTTGAGGTGCTTGTCGATCGCCTTGCCGATGCGCTCGTTGCGCCGGTACAGCTCGCTCTTCTTGGGCTCCATGTAGCTCTCGGAGCCGCGGATGGTCTGCGGGTTGTGGTGCGCGCGCAGGCTCGCGTAGTTGGCCAGGCCCGTGCCCATGGACTTGTGCCCGCCGTTCATGGGCACGAAGTTCACGTTGACGTAGACGGTGAGGTCGCTCTCGGCCACGCGCCGGTTGACGGCCACCACGTGCGAGCCGCATGGGCTGCGCTCCAGCTCCGTGATGCCGTCGGGGTCCTCGGCGTCGTGGTTGTAGTAGCGCTCCGGGTAGTAGGCGTCGAAGATCTTCTGGCCCACCATGCGCCGCATCTCGCCCTCCGTCATGCGGCGGTGCAGGGCGTTGGCGATGATGAGGTGGATGTCGTCCACGCCCGAGTCGGCGCACAGCTCCAGCACCACCTCGAGGATGGACTGGCGCACGTCGGGCGTGGCCATGGGCGGCAGCGGCACGGAGATGTCGTCGATGACGCAGGTGAGCCGCATGCCCGGGCGCAAGAGCGCGTGCAGGGGCTCCATGCCCTCGGGGTGGTTGATGGCCCAGCGGATGGCGGCCTTCACGTTGGGCACGCCCGCCAGGGGCGGACGGGGGAAGATGACCCGGGTGCCCACGGGCAGGTCCTCGAGCAGGAAGTTCTCCCCGCTGAAGAGCGCCCGGGGAGGGCTGCCCTTCTCGGTGATGACGACCTGACTTTCCTCGTCGTAGAGCTTCTGGAGCGTCTTGAGGGGGCGCATGGGGGCGGAGGCTTTCGTTACTTGAGGTCCAGGATGGGCCAGTTGTAGGCCCGGGCGATGGAGCGCAGACGCATGTCCGGGTTGACGGCGGTGGGCCGCCCCACCACGGCGAGCATGGCGTAGTCGGAGGAGCTGTCGGAGTAGCCGTGGCACTGGTCGAGCGCCAGGCCCTCGCGGACACAATAGGAGCGGATGGCGTTGGCCTTGTTCGCCCCTTCGATGATGGGGGGGATGACCTTTCCGGTCGCCTTGCCCCCCACGAACTGCATCTTGTTGGCGATGAGATCATCGGCGCCCAGGTGGCGCACCAGGGGCCGCATGCTGAAGTCCAGGGCGCCCGTGACGAGCACGATGCGGCAGCCGGCCCGGCGCGCCTGGTCGATGAGGTCGCGCGTCTGCTCGTACAGGGCGGGCTTGAGGACGTCCTCGAACATGTCCTCGGCGATGGAGATGAGTCGATCCTCGGACAGTCCGGCGTAATAGCGGTAGAAGAACTCGTTGAACTTCTTACGGTTCACCGCGTCCATGGCGGCGAACAGGGGGGCACTGGCGGCCGTGGCCAGCGTCCTCCCGGCGATGCCCAGCAGGGAACCCCGGTTCATCGCATAGTAGGCGTAGACGTGGACGACGTTGGTTTTCACCAACGTCCCGTCGACATCGTAGAAGGCGGCTTTCGCGGGCATGGGCAAGGCGGGCTTCCTGACACCGGAGTCAGGCGTGTGTCAACCGCGCTCCACCTCCCGGAATTCGCCGAATGGACCCCAGAAGCCTCGCGAGGCTCCCTGTTCTGGCGTGCAAGCAGCCTCGGTTATCCCACATCCATCCAGGCGGCCCGGTCCTTTTCTCGGGGGAGGGCGTCACAGCCAGCCATGTTCCCTGTACCAGAGGGCACTGCGGCGGATGGTGTCGGCCGGGTCTCGCGTGGCGCGAAAGCCCAGGAGCCGCTCCGCCTTGGCGCTCGAACACGTCCAGGCGGGCGCGAGCAACTGGCGCGCGAACTTGCGGTTGAGGGGCAGGGGCCGGCCCGTCAGCCGCGCCACCCCATCCGCCACGGTGGCCAGGGTGCTCAGGACGAGGGGCGGCAGGGTCACGGTCCGGGGCCGGACGCCCAGGGCCTCGGCGGCGAGGTCCTGGATGCGCTCCAGGGTGAAGGGGTGGGGGTGGCCCACGAAGAAGGCCTGCCCGAGGGCCTCGTCCCGCTCGGCCACCACCTGGAGCAGGTCCACCACGTCCTCCACGTCCACCAGGGTCAGGGGCCGCTCGCCCTCGCCCAGGCGCAGCTTCAGCCCCCGCGCGACCAGCCGGAAGAGCAGCAGGTTCTCCCGGTCCCGGGGCCCCACGATGCGCGGAGGCCGGACCACCGTCACCGGCAGCCGGTCCGCGTAGGAGAGGGCGATGCGCTCCGCCTCGGCCTTGCTCTCCCCATAGGCGTCCGTGGGGTGGGGGGCATCCTCCTCCACCCGGGGGCGCCCGGCGCTGCTCGGCCCCGAGGCCCCCAGCGAGCCCACCAGCACCAGCCGGGGCCGGTGCCCCGCGGCCACCAGGGCCTCGCACAGCAGCCGGGTCCCCTCGGCGTTGACCCGCAGGAAGTCCTCCCGGGTGGCCGCCCGGCGTACGCCCGCCAGGTGGAAGACCACCTCCTGGCCCTCCACCGCGCGCGCCAGTCCCGGAGCGTGGATCACGTCTCCTTCCGCTCGGGTGTACTCCACCCCGGCCAGCCCCGAGACGTCGCTGCCCGGGCGCAACAGGCATGTTGCACGGTGACCCCGCTCGACGAGCGCTCGCACCAGCGCCGACCCCAGAAAACCATTCGCTCCAGTGACGAGGATCTGGCTCATGTCGATGTCATTGCAGAAAACACTCTTCCCTTCCGAGGGAGAAACATTATTTTCTCTCTCGGCCCTCAGAGGGAAGAATGCAGCGGAGGGCTGATTTTCGGCCTCGGGCGTGCTACGAGCCCGTTGGCTCAGGGTGTGAACACGCTGTGCAACGCCCCTGGACACTGCGACCAGGGGAAGGAGATCCGAACAGAATGGCCGCCAAGAAGACCACCACCGCCGCTGCGAAGAAGGCTCCCGCCGCCAAGAAGGCTCCCGCCGCCAAGAAGGCCGCTGCGGGCAAGCGCAAGCCCAACGCGGCGTTCATGAAGGAGATGACGCCGTCGCCCGCTCTGGCGGAGATCGTCGGGAGCAAGGCCCTGCCGCGCACCGCCGTCGTGAGCAAGATCTGGGACTACATCAAGAAGAACAACCTCCAGGATCCGAAGAACAAGCGGCAGATCAACGCCGACGACAAGCTCAAGCCCATCTTCGGCGGCAAGAAGTCCGTCACGATGTTCGAGCTGACGGCGCTGGTGAACAAGAACCTGTCCTGAGCCGTGAGGACCGGCTCCACTGGCCGGTAGTTGCCCGGAGGGCCCGCCACCGCAAGTGGCGGGCCCTTCGCGTTGGGGCTGCCACCGGGCGAGCGTTGGATAGCGGGCGGAAGTCGCTCGTCGTGGTGGCCAGACGCGTCAGACGGCCCTACGACTGGTCCCATGCGATTGGATGGAACGACGGTGTCGGGGGGCGACGCCTCCCAGACGGGAATCGATGCGTTGGCGGGCGCGGTGTACACGCGGGTCCGGGAGGACCTGCTGGCGCGCGGCACGCCGCTGTCCACCTACCGCGTGCAGTTGCACAAGGGCTTCTCCTTCGAGGACGCGCGGCGGATCGTGCCCTACCTGGCCCGCCTGGGCGTGTCGGACATCTATTGTTCGCCCTACCTCAAGGCGAGCCCGGGCAGCACGCACGGCTATGACTGCGTGGACCACAAACAGCTCAACCCCGAGGTGGGCTCGCCCGTGCAGCACGAGGCCTTCTGCGACACGGTGCGCGAGCACGGGCTCGGGCAGGTGGTGGACGTGGTGCCCAACCACATGGGCATCGAGACCTTCAATCCCCTGTGGTTCGACGTGCTGGAGAACGGCCCCGCGTCCGTGTACGCGCGCTTCTTCGACGTCGACTGGCAGCCGGTGAAGGACGAGCTGGCGGGCAAGGTGCTCCTGCCGGTGCTGGGCGACCAATACGGGGTGGTGCTCGAGAAGGGTGAGCTGAAGCTGGGCTTCCGCGACGGGGCCTTCGTCATCCACTACTACGACCGGCTCTTCCCGGTGGCCCCCCGGCAGTACGCGCGCATCCTGGCGCGTGGCGTGGAGGCGTTGGAGGCCCGGCTGGGCCCGGTGGACACGCACCTCATCGAGCTGCACTCCATCCTCACCGCCATCCGCCACCTGCCCGAGCGCACCGAGACGCGACAGGCGCAGATCCTCGAGCGCAACCGCGAGAAGGAGGTCATCAAGCGGCGCCTCGCCACCCTGGCGGCCGCCAGCCCCCAGGTGGCCGCGCACATTGCCGCCAACGTGGAGGCCATCAACGGCAAGCCCGGCGACCCGCGCTCCTTCGACGAGCTGGACGCCATCCTCGAGGGCGGCAGCTACCGGCTGGCCCAGTGGCGCGTGGCGGGCGAGGAGATCAACTACCGCCGCTTCTTCGACATCAACGGCCTGGCGGCCATCCGGGTGGAGGATCCGCAGGTGTTCGCCGAGGCGCACCAGCTCATCTTCGAGTGGCTGCGCAAGGGGCAGGTGACGGGACTGCGCATCGATCACCCCGACGGGCTCTACGATCCCACCGCCTACTTCCTCTCGCTCCAGGAGCGCTACTTCCTGGAGCGGGCGCGGGCGCTCTTCGACACCGAGTACGCCGCGCGGGCGGATGAGTGGCCCGAGGTGGAGCGGCGGCTGCGCGAGCGCTGGCGGGCGGAGGCGGGGGCGCACGTGGACTCGCCGCTGCGCAAGGCGCTCTTCGTGGCGGTGGAGAAGATCCAGGGCGGGCGCGAGCGCATCCCCGAGTCCTGGGCGGTGCACGGCACCACGGGCTACCGCTTCGCCAACGCGGTGGGTGGCATCTTCGTGCAGCCCAACGCCGAGGGGGTGATGACGGACACCTATCACCGCTTCATCGGCGAGGCGCCCGACTTCGACGGGCTCGTCTACGAGAAGAAGCGCCTCATCATGCGCGACTTCATGTCCAGCGAGCTGAACGTGCTCGCCCACCGGCTCAACCGCATCTCGGAGATGAACCGGCGCACGCGCGACTTCACCCTCAACAGCCTGCGGCGCGCGCTCATGGAGTTCATCGCGCTCTTCCCCGTCTACCGCACCTACGTGGATGACGAGCGGCCGGAGCTGGACGCGCGCGACGTGCGCTACATCAAGGACACCCTGCGCCACGCCAAGGCGCGCAACGTCACGCTCAACGTCACCATCTTCGACTTCCTCGGCGACGTGCTCTTGCGGCGCTACCCCGAGCATCTGGGCGAGCACGAGCGCGCGGAGATGCTCGCCTTCGCCATGAAGGTGCAGCAGGTGACGGGTCCGGTGATGGCCAAGGGCCTGGAGGACACCGTCTTCTACGTCTACCAGCGCATGGTCGCGCTCAACGAGGTGGGTGGCGAGCCGGAGAACTTCGGCACCAGCGCCGCCATCTTCCACGAGCGCAACCAGGAGCGCGCGGCGCACTGGCCGGCGAGCATGCTCACCACCAGCACGCACGACACCAAGCGCAGCGAGGACGTGCGCGCGCGCCTCAACGTGCTCTCCGAGCTGCCCGAGGAGTGGCGCCAGCGCGTGGAGCGCTGGTCCTCGCTCACGCGCACCCACCGCTCGGAGATGCCCGAGGGGCCCGCCCCGTCCCTCAATGACGAGTACCTCTTCTACCAGACGGTGGTGGGCGCCTGGCCCATGGGCGGCTCGCTCTCCGGCAAGGCCCTGGAGGAGTTCCGCGGCCGCGTCCGCGACTACATGCTCAAGGCCATCAAGGAGGCCAAGGTCCGTACCTCGTGGACCAACCCGGACAAGGACTACGAGGAGGGCGTGTCGCGCTACGTGGAGGACTGTCTGGACGAGGAGAAGGGGCGTGCCTTCCTCGCGGACCTGCTCGCCTTCAAGCGCCGCATCGAGCGGCCCGGCCAGCACAACGCGCTCGGACAGCTCCTCATGAAGCTCATGTCGCCCGGCGTGGTGGACACCTACCAGGGTTGCGAGCTGTGGGATCTGTCGCTCGTGGATCCGGACAACCGCCGCCCGGTGGACTACACCGTGCGCGAGCGGATGCTGCGCTCGCTCGATCAGGAGACCGAGAAGGGCCGCGCCGAGCTGTGCACCCGCCTGACGGCGGACATGGAGGACGGCCGCATCAAGCTCCTCGTCCTCTCCGAGGGACTGCGCCTGCGCCAGCGTCAGGCGGAGCTCTTCCGCAAGGGGGGCTACCGGGCACTCTCGCTGACGGGCCCGCGCGCGGACGCGGCGGTGGCCTTCGCCCGCGAGCACGGGTCGTCGGTCGTCATCGCCGTCGCACCGCGTTACACCCTCTCCGCCCTGGAATCCGGGGGGTTGGTGGCGGCCTATGAAGAAACGTCCCTGGAACTCCCCGCCTCCTATGCGAGCATGACGTTCCGGGATGTGTTCACCGGGCAGCAGGTCCGACCGGGACGGCACGGAGAGGGGGCCGTGCTTCCGCTGTCACCTCTGCTGGTGGGCTTCCCGCTCGTTCTGCTCGAGAAGGAGTGATGGATGAAGTGGTCGGAAGTGCTGCCGGGCAAGCCCTACCCCCTGGGCGCGACGTATCAGGGCAACGGAGTCAACTTCGCTGTCTTCAGCGAGCATGCCCGCAAGATGGAGGTCTGCCTCTTCGACTCGCGCGACCCGTCGCGCGAGCTGGGCCGCTACTCCCTCCCGGAGCACAACCAGCACGTCTGGCATGGCTTCATCCCCGAGCTGCAGACGGGCACGCTCTACGGACTGCGTGCCCACGGGCCCTACGAGCCCCGGCGCGGCCTGCGCTTCAACCCGCATAAGCTGCTGGTGGACCCCTACGCCCGCGCCCTGCACGGGCAGGTGGACTTCTCCGCCCCGGTCTACTCCTACCTGCAGGGGGATCCGGAGCAGGACCTCGGCTTCGACATCCGCGACAGCGCCACGGGAATGCCCAAGGCGGTGGTGCTCACGGATGACTTCGACTGGGAGGGGGACCGTCCCCCCGCGGTGCCCTGGCACCGCACCCTGCTCTACGAGGCCCACGTCAAGGGACTCACCCGGCTGCACCCCTCCGTCCCCGAGCACCAGCGCGGCACCTACGCGGGGCTCGCCCACCCGGCGGTGATCGATCACCTGCTGCAACTGGGTGTCACCGCGGTGGAGCTGCTGCCCGTGCAGGCCCACGTGGACGAGCCCTTCCTCGTCAACAAGGGCTTCACCAACTACTGGGGCTACAGCACCCTGAACTACTTCGCCCCGGACGCGCGCTTCAGCGGCTCGGGCTCGCGCGGCGGCCAGGTGGCCGAGTTCAAGTCCATGGTGAAGGCGCTCCACCGCGCCGGCATCGAGGTCATCCTCGACGTCGTCTACAACCACACCGGCGAGGGCAACCACCTGGGGCCCACCCTGTCCTTCAAGGGCCTGGACAACTCCGCCTACTACCGGCTGAACGACAAGGAGCCGCGCTACTACCAGGACTTCACCGGCACGGGGAACTCGTGGAACGCCACGCACCCCTACGCGCTCAAGCTCATCATGGACAGCCTGCGCTACTGGGTGCAGGTGATGCACGTGGACGGCTTCCGCTTCGACCTGGCCACCACGCTGGGGCGGGACCGGACGGGCTATGACACCCGCGCCGCCTTCTTCCAGATGGTGCACCAGGATCCGGTGCTCAGCCGGGTGAAGCTCATCGCCGAGCCCTGGGACGTGGGGGACTTCGGCTACCAGGTGGGCAACTTCCCCGTCATCTGGAGCGAGTGGAACGGCAAGTACCGCGACACCATCCGCCGCTACTGGCGGGGGGACGAGCGGCAGGCGGCGGAGATCGGCTGCCGGCTCACGGGCTCCTCGGATCTGTTCGCGCTGGGCGGACGCAAGCCCACCGCGAGCATCAACTTCATCACCGCCCACGACGGCTTCACCCTGCACGACCTCGTCACCTACGAGCAGAAGCACAACGAGGCCAACCTCGAGGACAACCGGGACGGGGGCAACGACAACCACGCGTGGAACTGCGGCGTGGAGGGCGAGACGCGCGACCTGGCCGTCAACGCGCTGCGCGAGCAGCAGAAGCGCAACTTCCTCGCCACGCTCTTCCTGTCCCAGGGCGTGCCCATGCTGGTGGCCGGCGACGAGATGGGCCGCACCCAGCGGGGCAACAACAACGCCTACTGTCAGGACAACCCCCTGTCGTGGGTGGAGTGGCGGCTCACCGAGCCCCAGCGCAAGCTGCTGGACTTCACCCGGCGCATGAGCCGCCTGCGCCGCGAGCAGCCCGTGCTCTCCAAGCGCCGCTTCTTCCGGGGCGCCACGCTCTTCGACAGCGAGCTCAAGGACCTGGCGTGGTTCCGTCCGGACGGCCAGGAGATGAAGAAGGAGGACTGGGAGAAGCCCTTCGCGCGCTCGTTGTGCTTCCTGCTGGGCGGGGATGCCATCGCCACCCCGGATGACGCGGGCCAGCGCATCGTCGGGGACACCATCCTGGTGCTGATGAACGCCCACCACGAGCCCATCACCTTCCACCTGCCCGCCATCGAGTGGGGCGCGGACTGGGAAGAGGTGGTGGACACGAGTCAGTCGCGCGTCTCGCTCCACCCCCACACCCCCGCGGGGGGAACCCTGGTGGTCGCGGGCCGCTCGCTGCGGGTCCTGCGCCGTCCCGCCGTCGATTAGACGGGCTACTTCCCGCGGGACGCGTGGCAAGGGGGTCGACGGAGCCCCTCCCCCTGATGATAGGGAGGGGTCCATCCCTGGTGGGATCCAGGAAGGAACCGCTTGAATACGAACGTCGCGCTCTGGGTGGGCTTCAACCTCTTCGTGCTGGCCATGCTCGCCCTGGACCTGGGCGTCTTCCATCGCAAGGAGCACGTGGTCTCGCCCAAGGAGGCGGGTCTGTGGACGGTGGTGTGGATCGTCCTGAGCCTGGGCTTCTGCGGGATTCTGGGGCTCACCGGCTATTGGAACCACGAGCAGTCGCTGCAGTGGGTGACGGCCTACGTGGTCGAGTACGCGCTGTCGGTCGACAACCTCTTCGTCTTCCTCATGGTGTTCGCCTTCTTCCAGGTGCCGCTCGTGGTGCAGCACCGGGTGCTCTTCTGGGGCATCCTCGGGGCGTTCGTCATGCGCGCGGCCCTCATCCTGACGGGCACTGCGCTCGTGCAGCGCTTCCACTGGCTGCTCTACATCTTCGGCGCCTTCCTCATCTTCACGGCGGTGAAGATGGCCTTCTCCAAGGACGAGGACGCCGCGGAGCCGGAGCAGTCCCTGGTGATGCGCCTCGGCCGGCGCTTCCTGCCCGTGGCGCGCCAGAATGACGGCAACCGCTTCTTCACCATGGAGGACGGCCGGCGCAAGGTGACGCCCCTGTTCCTCGTGCTGCTGGTGGTGGAGACGACGGACCTGCTCTTCGCCCTGGACTCCATCCCCGCGGTGCTCGGCATCAGCCAGGACGCCTTCATCGTCTACACGTCCAACGTGTGCGCCATCCTCGGCCTGCGCTCGCTGTTCTTCGTGGTGGCCAGCCTCATGGACAAGTTCCACCTGCTCAAGGTGGGTCTGGGCATCATCCTCGGCTTCGTGGGCACGAAGATGGTCATCACCATCGTCGACATCCACATCTCCATCGGGCTGTCGCTGGGTGTGATTGGCGGGGTACTGCTGGGTTCCATCCTGGCCTCGCTCATCTGGCCCAAGGCCGCGGAGACCAGCGGTGTGCCGCACCCGTCCGCCGAGCCGGAGCGCGAGGACGCCTAGCTCGAGGGGTGGGCCGGTCGGGTACCAGGGCCCTGGAGGGTATCTCCCCGGGCGCCTCCCCGCGTGTTTGTCTTGCGTCCGGGGGGCCGGCGAGCCAATGGTGGGGCCATGTCCTCCGTCACCACCGAAGGCATTCGCGTCTCCGTCAAGCCCTCCTACTGGCCGGAGCGCAGCTCCCCGGACGCCCACCAGTACGCCTTCATGTACACGGTGGAAATCACCAACACCGGCCAGGAGCCGGCCCAGCTGCGCAGCCGCCACTGGGTCATCACCGATGCCAGCGGCAAGGTGGAGGAGGTGCGGGGCGAGGGTGTCGTGGGCAAGCAGCCCCGGCTCGAGCCCGGCGAGCGCTTCGAGTACACGAGCTGGGCTCAGCTGCGCACGCCCTTCGGCTCCATGCGGGGCTCCTACACCCTGGTGCGTCCCGACGGCCGCCAGTTCGAGGCCCGCATCGGTGAGTTCGCCCTCACCCAGCCCCACTCGCTGCACTGAGCCCGCGCCATGCCACTCAAGGGTCTCCTCCTGGTCAACCTGGGCACGCCGGACGCCCCCGAGACGGGCGCCGTGCGCCGCTACCTGCGCGAGTTCCTCAGCGACCCCCGTGTGCTGGACATCCACCCCGTGGGCCGCTCGCTGCTGCTCAACTTCATCATCCTGCCCTTCCGCTCGCCCAGGAGCGCGCACGCCTACCGCACCGTGTGGATGGAGCAGGGCTCGCCCCTCCTGGTGCACTCGCGGGCCCTCGCGGCCGCCGTGGCCGGGCGGCTCGCCGACGAGTACGCCGTGGAGCTGGCCATGCGCTATGGCAACCCGTCCCTGCCGGACGCGGTGGCGCGCCTGCGCGCGCGGGGCGTGACGGACTTCACCGTGATGCCGCTCTACCCCCAGGAGGCCCCGTCCTCCTCGGGCTCCACGCTGGCGCGCACCTATGAGGTGCTCGGCCAGTCCTGGGACGTGCCCAACGTGCGCGCCGTGCCCGCCTTCCACAGTCACCCGGCCTTCCTGGACGCCTTCGCCGAGGTGGCCCGCCCCGTCATCTCCAATGCCCGGGCCGAGTACGTCCTCTTCAGCTTCCACGGGGTGCCCGAGCGGCACGTGCGCAAGAGCGATCCCTCCGGCAAGCACTGCCTCGAATCGGCCGGGTGCTGCGACGCCCTCACGGACGCCAACCGCCACTGTTACCGCGCCCAGTGCTACTCCACGGCGCGAGGGCTCGCCGCGCGCCTGGGGCTACCCGCCGACGGCTGGAGCGTGTCCTTCCAGTCCCGCCTGGGCCGCACGCCTTGGGTGAGCCCGTACACGGATCTGGTGCTGCCGGAGCTGGCGGCGCGGGGCATCAAGCGGCTGGCGGTGATGTGCCCCGCCTTCGTCGCCGACTGTCTGGAGACGGTGGAGGAAGTGGGCGTGCGCGAGAAGGAGCGCTTCCTCGCCAGCGGTGGGGAGTCGCTCACGCTCGTGCCCTCGCTCAACGCCCACCCGGCCTGGGTGGATGCCGTGGTGAGGCTCGTGCGCGAGTCGGCGGCTACTTCGTCGCCTGCCGTTGCAGCAGCTCCGCCGGTACCGGCTCCACCGGCTTGAGGCTCAGCACACGCTCGCCCGCCGGCAGGCCGGGCAGGGTGAGCCCCTCGGTGCGCGTGGTCATCCGGGCCTCCCAGGAGCGCCACCGGCCCGCCTTCACGAGGAACTGCCCCCGGCCACTCACCCGCACCTCGGCGGACAGCTCCGGCAGGGTCTCGGGGGTCTTGGCGGCCGCGGCCTTGCCGCGCGCGTTCTTCTTCACGGACAGGGGCGC
Organism: Cystobacter fuscus; assembly: GCF_002305875.1. Taxonomy (NCBI): domain Bacteria; kingdom Pseudomonadati; phylum Myxococcota; class Myxococcia; order Myxococcales; family Archangiaceae; genus Cystobacter; species Cystobacter fuscus. The sequence continues at coordinate 2,707,268 of NZ_CP022098.1, forward strand.
GTTCTCGTGCGCGTGGGAGTGCTCGCGCCGTTTGGCCTTGAGCGGGCCCTGCTGGCCGATGACGCTCTCGAACAGCTCGTATTCGAGCGTCGCCACCTGCTCGCCGTCCGCCAGGGGGGTGAGCGCGGTGAGCTTCACCTCGCTCTTGTGCTGGGTGTTCTTCTGCCGGAAGCCCGCGGGCAGATCGTTCATGTCCACCAGGTCCGTCGCCAGGACCCAGGCGGAGCCCGGGCCCACGGGGTCCATGGGCAGCTCCAGCACCATCACCGCCAGGTTGCGCATCGCCCCGGACAGTCCCTCCAGCACGAAGCCGCGCTCGCTCATCCGCCCCTGTTGTGTCTCTCCGGCCGGAGCCTCCGGGATGAGGGCGAAGGGCAGGGCTCCCTCGGTGGGCGTGCTCCCGCGCAGCAGGAAGAAGGTGGAAGTCCGGGCGGCGGTGGCGACGGAGCCCTCCTCGGGGGAAGCGGCGCGCTTGCGGCTCTTCTTGTTGGCGCGGCTCTTCTTCTTGCTCGCGGCCGGAGGCTTGGGCTCGGGGGCGGCGCCAGGGGTGGCGGACAGGGTGAGCTGGTAGGCGGTGGGCGCGTCGAGCTTCCAGCGCAGCAGCACCTTGGAGGGATCCACCGGCGCGGGCACGGGAGCCTGGGCGGGCGGGGTCAGGGCGCCGGGCGCGCCGCGGGGACGGGTGCTGGGCTCGATCCGGCCCACGGACTCGTCCTTGCAGGCGGAGATCAGGCAGAAGGCGGCGAGCAGGCCAACGAGGCGCCGGTTCACGGGGCTGGCTCCTGGGGGAGGGCGGCGAGAGGGGGCTCCGGGAGTGGAGCCCCGCGCACTCTACGGCAGTGTGTCCGGAGCCTGAAATTGGCGGCCGGGGCAGGAATGCTACTCGCCTGGAGTCCGAGGCGCGGCGGCGCGGCTCAACCGGTCCCTCACGGCGAGGCCCAGGCCCTCGGCCCGGGGCAGGCAGGCCACCAGCACGTCATGGCCCTGCTCGTCCGCCTCGCGCAGCCGGGTGTACAGGACGCGTGCCGCCGCGGAGGGCTCCTCCGGGACGTCATGGCGGGGGATGCCGGGGGCGAGCGCCAGTCCCGGTGGGCCCAGCACGGCCACGCGCTGGCCCCGGGCGCGCAGGGACTCCACGCGCGCGGCGACCTCCGAGGGCTCGGCGAGGACGACGCCCGCCCGGGGCGCGTAGTGCGAGGCGAGGCTGCCCGAGACGCGCACCGTGGAGGAGACGCGCACGGGCACCGGCCGCCCGAGGACGCGCGAGAGCTCCTCCACCGCGAGGCCCCCGGGGCGCAGCACCGCGGGCTCTCCCTGGCTGAGGTCGACGATGGTGGACTCCACGCCCACCGTGCACGGGCCGCCGTCGAGCACCAGGTCCACGTCCGCGCCGAGATCCGCCCGGACGTGCTCCGCCGTGGTGGGGCTCACCCGGCCGAAGCGGTTGGCGCTCGGCGCGGCCACGCCTCCGTCGAGGGCTTCCAGCACCGCGCGGGCGAGGGGGTGGTGGGGGACGCGTAGGGCCACCGTGTCCTGTCCACCCGTCACCGCGTCCGTGGCGCGGGGGGAGCGGGGCAGCACGAGGGTGAGGGGGCCGGGCCAGAAGGCCTCGGCGAGGCGCCAGGCGTCCTCGGGGACGTGGCGGGCCCAGGAGGAGAGCGCCTGGGCCTCGGCCACGTGGACGATGAGCGGATGGGTGGCGGGGCGGCCCTTGATGGCGAAGACGCGGCGCACGGCCAGCTCGTCCTCGGCGTTGGCGGCGAGGCCGTAGACGGTTTCCGTTGGCAAGGCGATGACACCGCCGCGCCGCAGCAATTCCACTGCCCGTATGAGGAGGTCCGAGGTAAGCATTCCAGTCGGGCCAATCTGGCCCCCGGAGGGGACGATGGGCAAGTCGCAGGTGTTCGAGGCGCGCAGTCAGGTGCCGGTGAGCGCGGAGGAACTCTTCGCCTGGCATGCGCGCGAGGGAGCCTTCCTGCGCCTGACACCTCCCTGGGAGCCCGTCGAGGTGGTGTCCCAGCAGGGCGAGGGCATCCACGAGGGGACGCGCATCCAGCTGCGCATGAAGGTGGGGCCGGTGTCGCTGCCCTGGACGGCGCGGCACACCCGCTATGTGCCCGGCTCGCTCTTCCAGGACGTGCAGGAGTCGGGGCCCTTTTCGCGCTGGGTGCATACGCACCGGATGTGGAACGAGGCCGGGGGAGGCGCGGTGCTGGAGGACGAGGTGGAGTACGCGCTGCCGGTGGGAGTGCTCGGGAGGGTGGCGGGCGGCGGCTACGCGCGGCATCGGCTGGAGCGGATGTTCGCCTACCGCCACGCGGTGACGCGCGCGGATGTCCGGAGGCATGCGGCCTTCGCGGGAGAGCCCCGGCTGACGGTGGCGCTCAGTGGCGCGTCGGGGCTGGTGGGCAGCGCGCTCAGGCCCTTCCTCACGACGGGGGGCCACCGGGTGCGGCGGCTGGTGCGGGGCCAACCCGAGGCGGGGGACATTGCCTTCGCGCCCGGGCTGGGAGAGATGGACGTGGCGGCGCTGGAGGGGGTGGACGCGGTGGTGCACCTGGCCGGAGCGCCCATCGCCGAGGGGCGGTGGACGCACGAGCGCAAGGAACTCATCCGCCGCAGCCGGGTGGAGGGCACGCGGGTGTTGTGCGAGTCGCTCGCGCGGCTGGCGCGTCCCCCGCGCGTGCTGGTGTGCGCGTCGGCGGTGGGGTTCTACGGAGACCGTGGAGACGAGGAGTTGTCCGAGTCCAGCGCGCCGGGCACGGGCTTCCTCGCCGACGTCACGCGCGAGTGGGAGGCGGCGACGGCGCCGGCGGAGGCGGCGGGCATCCGGGTGGTGCACCTGCGGCTGGGGGTGGTGTTGGGGGCGGGTGGGGGCGCGCTGGCGAAGATGCTGCCGGCCTTCCAGGCGGGAGCCGGAGGGCGCATCGGCACGGGCCAGCAGTGGATGAGCTGGGTGTCGCTGGAGGACGTGCTCGGGCTGGTGAACTTCGCCCTGTTCACGCCGGAGCTGCGCGGGGCGGTGAACACGGTGGCCCCCACGCCGGTGCGTCAGGAGGAGTTCGCTCGGATATTGGGGCGGGTGCTGTCGCGGCCGGCGGTGGTTCCGTTGCCTGGCGCCGCCGTGCGCACGCTCTTCGGGGAGATGGGCGAGGCGACGCTGCTGGGCGGCGCGCGCGTCCTTCCACGGGTGGCCCTGCGCCAGGGGTTCTCCTTCCTCCACCCCTCGTTGGAGGAGACGCTGCGCTTCACGCTCGGCGAGACGACGGAGGGTCCCCGCTTCCGTCACGGGTGACTTCCCCCCCCCGTAATCACAGCCTGCCAGACAGAGAATCGCCGGAGGTTTGTGCTGGACGCCAGGCAAGCCTCCCTCGGTCCGAGGGGCCTGCGGGAACGGGACATCACATCTGCTCTTCCTGTTCTCCGAAAGAAGAGACGAAGCGTCCATCGCCACCGAACGCTCGAGTTCGGACGTCATGACGCCGAGGAAGCTGCCATGGCTGAGGGAAACGAGACCAGCCCCGAGCCGCAGGAAGCCAGCCGCCCCAAGCAGGAAGAAACTCCACTCATCTACGGGGAAGTCCGGAAGAGGATCTATAAGCGGCTGGGGCTCAAGGGCCTGCTGGGACTCTCCGTCCTCGGCCTCCTCGCTTCCATCTGGTGGAACTGGGAGAAGGTCCAGAAGCAGCCTGTCGTGTCGGACCTCGTCCGGCTGCTCTCGCGTAAACCACTCCCGAAGGCTGACCCCCAGCGATTCAGCATCGCCATGACTCATCTGGAAAACGACATCGGGGGCGAGAACGAACGCCTTGTCTCGGAGGCGCTCAAGGAGTTCGAAGGCATTCAAATCATCAAGCTCGACAGGGCGCTGACTCTCGAAGGGACCATTCCCGAGGTAGAGGAGAGCGCCGGTCATGAGCAGGCACGCAAATACCTCCAGGCCACAGGCGCCGACATCCTGCTCTGGGGCACAGTCCTCCACCATGATGGCAAGAGCCTGCCCAAGCTCTATTGGACGACAGCAAGAGACGTGAATCGCGACAGGGGGTGGGGGCGATACCAGCTTGGCAGCGAGAGCTTCGAGCTTCCCTCCCTCTTCTGGGAGGACCTCGGCAAGCTCCTTCAGCTCCTGGCGCTGACCCAACATGCCGAGTTTGAGGATCAACGGGGGCATTACATTGCTGACCAACTCGGGCCTTTCATCAACAAGGTCAGGAAGCTCCTCCAGGATGGTGTCATGAGACCGGGTTGGAGTGTCGCTGCTCGCGCTTCGACGAGACACCTCCTCGCGGACGCACTGACCTTGGTGGGCAGGCAAACGGGAGAGAATGCCCCTCTCGAGGAGGCGGTGGCCGCCTACCGCACGGCCCTTGGGGAAAGGACTCGGCAGCGCGTGCCCCTCGACTGGGCTGCAACGCAGAACGACCTGGGTGCTGCGCTGACGGTGCTCGGGGAGCGTGAGGCTGGCACCGCACGCCTGGAGGAGGCGGTGGCCGCCTACCGCGCGGCCCTGGAGGAAAGGACTCGGCAGCGCGTGCCCCTCGACTGGGCTGCAACGCAGCACAACCTGGGCAATGCGCTGCTGCGGCTCGGGGATCGTGAGGCTGGCACCGCACGTCTGGAGGAGGCGGTGGCCGCCTACCGCGCGGCCCTGGAGGAAGGGACCCGGCAGCGCGTACCCCTCGATTGGGCTGAAACGCAGAGCAACCTGGGCATTGCGCTGCGGCTGCTCGGGGAGCGTGAGGCTGGTCCCGCACGCCTGGAGGAGGCGGTGGCCGCCTTCCGCGCGGCCCTGGAGGTAAGGACCCGGCAGCGCATGCCCCTCGAATGGGCTGAAACGCGGAAGGACCTGAAGGCTGTGCTTCAGATCCTGGGACAGCGGACGGAATACCGGCGTGCGGCAGTGCATGCACGCCCAGTACCGCCGCGCCGCGTATCCGACCCTGCGTCAGGGCAGTGAGTCCCACGTCCGACACAGGGGTGAACTCAGGTCCGCGGGCACGCAGCTCCGCGTGCACGCGAGTGCTGCCGTATGTGCGGCGACTGTCCTGGTGCACCTACTTCACCACCTCGCTCCACTAAAACGGATCAGGCCCATTTTCAGTCGACCGCCTGGCAGGAATGGAGGTCGCGGAGGGTGAATTCCGCTTCCGCCCCCTGTTCTGCCGGTGTGAAGAGAAGGGTCTGGCTTTCGCCCGCGGTGAGATCGAAAGCATTGTCGGAGAACCGGCCCTCGATATCGGCCTCGAGCATCACGAAGAGTGCCAGTCCCTTGGACGAAAGCGTGAGCTCGTAGCTGCCGTTGGCGCTCCGGACCGTGCGGGCAGAGAGTCCCGGCGGCTCCAGTTCGAGCTGCTTGTAGGTGCCGTTGACGTGGTGCCCCCTGCCCGACGAACCGTCCGAAGCGGAATAGGACCACATGAGCAGGCGCCCCTCGGGCACGCTGTCGGCTGGCAGCGAAATCAGCGTGGATGCAGCATCCGGCCGGCAGGTGCCACGCGCGGTGGTCAGCGGCGAGCGTTGGCCATCCATCGAGACGGTGAAGAACTCGGCCGAAACCTCGGTGGGTTGGGGGGTGTCGTTGACCATGGCCATGTCGATCACCTTGCCGTCGGCTGACGGGATCGCGAAGAGGCTGACGGGCTCGAAGAATCGCCGCGCCTGATAATGCAGGGCCTTCCAGTTGCCGCCGTGATCCAGGCTTGCCCAAGAGGCCACCGGCCAGGTGTCGTTGAGCTGCCAGATGAGCGTGCCCATGCAATGGGGCTTCAGCGATCGCCAGAATTCGACGGCGGTCTTGATCGCCACTCCCTGCTGGATTTGCGAGAGATAGACAAAGTTGTGGAAATCATTTGGGAAACGGAAATAGCGGAACATGGTGCCCGCGATGCGCTCGTTGCCGCCAGGATTCTTCTGGTGCACCTCCATCACCGGAGACGCGATGTTGATGTCTTTCTTGTCGGCGAACCGGCTGATCAGCAGGTTCGACGTATAGGACTGGAAGCCGAATTCCGAGCAGAAACGCGGCTTGACCGCGCGATAATGATCGAACGACTTGTTCTCGTGCCAGACCGACCAGAAATGCATGTCGCCGGAGCCGTCGGCATGCCAGGCATCGCCGAAATTGAGATGGCCGTGGGACGGACTCGATGGCCACCAGATGATCTCCGGATTGGCCTTCTTGGCGGCGGCCTCGATCGTCCGGTTCAGCCGGTCATAGGAGACGAGGTAGCGATCGCGGTTCTTCTGGGAGACCTCGAACCAGGTGAGTGCGCCCACGAGTTCGTTGTCGCCGCACCAGAGCGCGATCGAGGCGTGATGTGAGAGCCGCCGCACCTGGTAGTCCACCTCGGCCGCGACATTGTCGAGGAATTCGGGTGTCGAGGGGTAGAGATTGCAGGCGAACATGAAGTCCTGCCAGACCATCAGCCCTAGGCGGTCGCAGGTGTCGTAGAACCCGTCGTGCTCGTAGAAGCCGCCACCCCAGACGCGGATCATGTTCATGTTCGCGTCGACCGCCGACTGCAAGAGCGCCTCGGTCTTCTCGGGGCTCGTCTTGGAGAAGAGCGCGTCGGCCGGAATCCAGTTCGCGCCCTTGCAGAAGATCTCGCGGCCATTGACCTTGAAGGCAAAGCGGGTGCCTGCCTCGTCCTTGTCGGTGATGAGCTCGATCGTGCGGATGCCAATCTGGCGGGTTACGGTTTCGCCAGGGATCGTGACCTTGAGTTCGTAGAGCTCCTGCTTGCCGCTGCCGACAGGCCACCAGAGGCGCGGTCGCTCGACGACGAAGAGTCGGTGGAGCACCGTCTCGCCGGCATTCGCACCGCAATCGAGCCGCACCGTCTCGCCGTCGAATTCGAATTCGACCGGCAGCACGCACGGGTCTACGGCGAAGAGGGTCAGGACGACGTCGAGTTCGACCGAGCCGTTCGCCAGATGGCGCTGCTTGACCGTGAGATGTTCGATGCGTGCCGGGTCCATCTTGCGCAGCTTGACCGAGCCGTAGAGGCCGAGCGGCGCGAGCGCGATGTTCCAGTCCCAGCCGAAGTGGCATTGAGGCTTGCGCAACATGTTTCCGTATGGAATCGGCGAGTTCCTGGTCCACGGCACCTCGAAGGGCTGCCGATCATGGACCGCCTTGCCGGCCTTGACTGGGGAATGCAGGAGCACCTCGATCGTGTTCTCTCCCGCGACGAGGATTTTCGACACGTCGGGCCGATAGCGGCGGAAGCAGTTGTCGGCCTCCAGTACCCTCTCTCCATTGACGCGGAGGGTCGCGACCGTGTCGACGAAATCCAGGTCGAGATACCAGCTTCCATCCAAATCGGAGGCGTCCAGTCGGAAGCTGCGCGAGAGTCTCCAATCCTTGTGCGCCACCCACTGCACCTCGGCTTCGTTCTTGCCGAAGTAGGGATCGGGGATGAGGCCCTGTTCCTGCAAAGCGGAATGGACGTCGCCCGGTAGGGTGATCTTGAGATCCGGCCGTTGGCCTTCGGCATCGAGCGACCAGATGCCACCAAGGTCGATTTGGGTGGTTTCAGGCATCTTGTATTCTGAGCACATTCGTGCGTGTGGAGCACCTTGCTTGTACGCCGTTCTCGGGGAGGCACTACAGCATTCGTTTGGCGCAACAGGTAGAGGGTCGTCACCCCAGGGCTTGAGAAAGAGCGGCCCTTGGTGGACGAGCACAAACAAGGATGTGGAGGGAACTTGAATCTGGTTCGATGGTGCCGAGCGGTTTCGAAGATGAAGTTCGTGTTCAGCTCCGACATGATTGTCTGGTTCGACATTCCGAACGCCGAACTCTACAACACCGTGGGATGGGGCAATGACAGGTCCAATGAAGACCCTCCCGGTGAGCAGATCTACTTCTGGAGCAACAGGGCCGCGATGTTCCTGTGCCAGGGGCGGGGATACAAGACGGGATTCTTCACGGGCCACCAGGACCGCGCCAATGGTCTGACCGGCTTGTTCTGCCTCGCGAACACGAATGTTCAGGTCGTGTCCGTTGCTTCCAATGACACGCGGTTCAGCTTCGGAGGGAGAACCCTCCCCGGCGTTCCCATCTATTGGCTCTGGTATGAATCCAATATCGCCGCGAACGAGGTCTGCGGCTATCACGGATACCAAACGGGTATCCTGAGCGATATGTCGGTCACTGGCCAGGGGTTTTCCTGGCTGGGTTTCAGATGCTGGAACTGAGGGCGTGAATCGCCCCATTTCGTCCAGGTAGCTCTTTCGTTCATGATGAGATGTCATGAACGAAAGACTCTGATTTCGAGCCGGGTCCCCGCCGCACGACGGGATGCGACGGGGACCGCCTGGACGAAGATCTATCTCAGCGAGGTGGGCGGCTCGTAATCGAACGAGATGGACTCGTGGAAGTGTTGATACAGCCATTGCCCATTGCGCTTGACCAGGACGAAGGTCGCGCGAGTGGGCTGCACCATCTCCGCGCTCCCCGGCCTGTTCTCATAGACCCAGGTGTAGTTGCAGAAGGCGTAGGCCGTGTCTCCCGTCTGGAAGATCTGCAGGTTGCTGATGTCTCCGCTGTTGATGATGAGCGTGTCCAGGAAGCTCTGGTAGTAGGGCTCCAGGTTGGTGACCCCGACGATGGGCTGGTTCAGCTCCGCCGCGACATAGGTCACGCTGCTGGGATTCACGGTGTCCCAGAGACCCAACAGCATCTGCATGTCTTCCTGGATGAACCCGTTCGCGTAGTCCTCGATGGCCTGGCGGATGGCCAGCTCGTCGGCCGTCACCAGCCCCTCGATGGACCGGGTCGTTTTCGTATCGCGGTAGGGTTCCGACGCGTTGCCGCAGCCGAGGGCCCCCGTCAGGAGGCCGATCGCGATGGAGAGTTGGAGAGTACGCATGATTCCCTCGAAGACAAAATGGCTCACAAGTTGAACGACGATTCCCGGATGGTGCAGCCTTCGCGGTACCCGTTTCAGCGGCGGGATGCGCCCTTTTCCACGTGCGAGAAGGGTGCCAGCACTGCGTCCAGGCTTCAGGGAGATGCTCTCGCGGTGGAAGCCCTTGGAATCGCTCGATGTGTGGGGGGCGCGACCCCCTTCACGAGGGAGGGTCAATATTCGCTGACGAGTCAAACCCAACCCGGACGCGCGTGACGAGCACCCACGGAGGTCGAATTCCTCTCGAAATCCTTGCGCGGCTTGCAAGGAAGTGTGTTCTCCTGGTCCGTTCCTGTCAATACCACGAAAGGAGGAAGGGCGTGGTGTGCGGGCCGGTCTCGTGGCGGGTTAGGCTCGGGGCATGGCCTCCAAGAAAGCCTCGGGTAGTGGTTGTGGTTCCGTGCTGCTGGGTCTGGTGTTGATCGGTTCCTGCGCGATGTGCACGGCCCCGGGTACCCGGGCTCCGACGAACCCGCCCCCTGCCTCCCCCGTGATGCAGGTACAACCCACCCCTGCTTCGGAACCGCCGGCTCCCGTCCCGAGCAAGAAGAAGAAGCGGACGGCGAAGGTGAGCCCGGACGTGGTGCCCACGAAGCGTGAGCCAGCGGAGTCCACCCCCTCTCCGACCGCGGCGAAGCCGGATGTGGACCTCACGCGAGAGCCCCCGCCGACGTGGGACGCTCCGCCGGACGAGCCCACCTCTCCGCCCTCTCGCGGTTGTTGCAAGGTCTGCACGCGAGGGTGTCCATGTGGGGATTCCTGTATCTCGTGTAGCAAGACGTGCCGCCGGGGTCCCGGATGTGCGTGTTGAAGCGGCGGGCCCCGGCGCAGGGGCTACTGTGGCTCGCCTGGTGTTGAGCGCCGGGCCGCGGTTGCCCACGGGCCCAAGCCCCCTGTCATCCGACCAGCATCCAGTTAAAACCTTGTTTCCCTGTTTAAGTCGATCCAATATATCGACGCTCCGCTCTCGGCGCTCGCAATGTTGGCCCGTCGCCGAGGCCGGCGACATCGATGCCATTGCGTCCATGACGCTCATTGCAAGGGATCGCACCATGCCGAAGTTGAATCAACTCTCGTCCCACCTCCGTCCCGCCCGCCGAGCCTGGCCGGCGCTCGCCGCCCTCGCCCTGGCCGCGAGCGCGCCGGCGGCCCATGCCGATTCGATGATCTACGGCGGAGGCCCGTTCTATTCCGGCGGCACCGCGGTGATGGACGACCTGCGCGGCTCGGGCTTCACCACCGTGATGCTGTGGAGCTTCCACATCGAGGACAACGGCGACCTGGTCTACAACGACATCCCGGTGGTCAAGAACGGCGCCTACATCGGCGACCCGGCCTGGCCGACGCGGCTGGCCACGCTCAAGACCGCGCCGACCTCGGTCAATCGCATCGAAGTGTCGACCGGCGCCTGGAGTGTTCCCGATTTCGAGCGCATGGCCAGGCTGGTCAACGGCACCGCCGCCGGCTGCGGCAGCACCATCGTCTGCGGCACTGGCAGCAACAGCATCCTGTACCGCAACTTCCAGGTGCTGAAGACCGTCACCGGCGCCGACGCGGTGAATTTCGACGACGAGAGTGCCTACGACCTCTCCCCGACCACCCAGTTCGGGCAGATGCTGATCGGACTGGGCTACAAGATCACCTTCGCTCCCTACACCAATCAGACCTTCTGGAAGAACCTCAAGGACAACCTCGGCAGCGCGGTCGATAACATCTACCTGCAGGTGTACGACGGCGGCGCTGGCAACAATCCGGCCAGTTGGAACACCGCGATGGGCATGAGCGTCGACCCGGGCCTGTGGTCGCGCCACGGCACCGGCTGCGGCAGCGGCGACAGTCCGACCACGGTACAGAGCAAGATGAGCAACTGGAAGGCCACCGCTGGCATCGGCGGCGGCTTCATGTGGCTGTATGACGACATCCAGAAGTGCTGGTCGCAGGGCACGACCGCGCAGTACGCGGCGGCGATCAACACCGCGGTCAGCGGCAACACTCCGCCGGTGGCCAATTTCGGCCTCACCGTGAGCGGACTGACCGCGACCTTCAGCGACTCCTCCAGCGACGCCGATGGCAGCATCGCCTCGCGCAGCTGGAGTTTCGGCGACGGCAGCGGCTCGACCGCGACCAACCCCAGTCATGTCTACGCCAGCGCCGGCAACTACAACGTCAGCCTGACCGTGGCCGACAACGGCGGTGCCAGCCACACCAAGACCCAGACCGTCTCGGTCGGCGCCGGCTACGTCAACCTGGCGCTCAACAAGCCGGCGACCGGCTCCAGCGCCTGCAACAGCAACGAAACGCCGGCCAAGGCGGTCAACGGCAGCGTCTCCGGCGGCACCACCGACAAGTTCTGCTCGTTGACCTCTCCGTCCTGGCTGCAGGTCGATCTCGGCTCGGTGCAGACGGTCAGCAGCTTCGTGGTCAGGCATGCCGGCGCGGGCGGCGAATCGAACACCTGGAACACCAAGGCCTTCACCATCCAGACTTCCAGCAATGGCACCAGCTGGAGCACCCCGGTGACGGTGACCAACAACACCGCCGACGCCTCGACCCACTCGATCAGCGCCACCTCGGCGCGCTACATCAAGTTCAACGTGACCACCCCGTCCCAGAACGGCGACCCGGCGACGCGCATCTACGAATTCGAGGTGCGCTGACCCCGGCGAGTGCGTCCACCGAGCGCCGGGTGGGGTGCCCCGGCGAGGCCTCGCCGCCTCGCAGGTGTCCCGGGAAGGGTGTCGGATCTATGGGGCACTCCGTGTGTTCGTGGTGGCGCTCGTGCGCAGGAACGCCGCCACCCGCTCGGAGGCATTGCGGCGGATGTTCATGTAGAAGAGCTGGAACTCCACGGGATGGTGGTTGCCCTTGCCCAGCGCGTGGTCGAGCAGCCGGCTCATGAGGTCCCGTGGCAGTTCGCCGCCGACGAGGACCTCCAGCCTCCCCTCCTTGCAGTGCGCACCGGTGAGACCTGGCATCACGTGGGGTGGGGTCGTTTCGAGGAACACGGCTCCTTCGTTTTGCTCCCGGGGGGCCGGTTCCGGGTCGTGCCGCCAGGTCAGGGGATTCACGCAGAGGGAGCGGTCTCCCGTGGACTCTGTGTCCGTCACGGAATCCCGCACCTGGATTCGCTCCGCGTAGCCGGCACTGCGTGCGTTCCAGCTGATGAGACAGCCGGTCTGCTCGGGTGACGCGCAGAAGGGAATGTCGGGAAGGCTCTGCCGGAGCGCACCCTCCGGCATCGGAATCCCAAGGAGATACGCGGCGACGAGCTGGTGCCGGAGTGGCGTCCCGCTCACGGCTTCACGCAGGAGGCGTCGGGCATGCACGGTTCCCTGGCTGTGTGCCGCGAGAATGAAGGGCCGTCCGTGATTGTATCTCTCCCGCCAGTAGCGGAACGCCGCGGCGACGTCCTGGTAGGCGAGCTCCGCCGCTGCCAGGCCCTCCGCACTCCGCTCGGTGAAGGCGGTCAGGTTCGCCTGTCGGTAGCGAGGCGCGTAGATGGCGCAACAGGCGTTGAAGGCGCTTGCTTGAATGAGTGTCGCCACCCGGTCGGTCGCCGTGTTGAGGGACACCTCATCGACAGGGCCATTCCACTCGCCACCGACATACGTGGTGGGATGGATGTAGAAGACATCCACGGGTGCCTGGGACTGATCGATGCCCGGGCTCGACGGGAGCACCGTGTCCGCGAGATCATGGAGTTCGGGAAGTGCGCTCCAGGCGGAGGGCTGGGTGTAGTCGGGCGGTGCGGGGGGACGCGCCTCGTTGAAGGGCGTCCTGGGGGTGATCGACCACAGGAAGATGGGGGCGAAGTTCATCACCAGCAGCACCCCCAACAGGGTGCATGCCGAGAGCATGGCGGCGATGACGCACCGGAGCCTGTTCCGCATCCTGGGACAATAAGGAAGACAGGCGGGACCTGTCAAAGGATGCCATTTGCCACCGCAGGAGGTCCGGAGTGGAATCCAGACCGGTGCGCGAGAGCGCGTCGTGGTCAGCGAACATCAGGGAATGCTGCCGACCTGCACCAACTGCCATTGCTGGTTGGCGCCGCCGTTCCACGGCCATTGAATGACGTTCGCACCATTGGTCGTGGCGCCGTCTTCCACGTCGGCGACCATGCCGCTGCTCCGGCTCACGAGCTGGACGTAACCGCCGTCCACGTCGACGAGCTGCCACTCTTGATTGGCGCTACCCCGGCTCGTGTACTGGATGAGGTGCGCTCCCGCCGTGGTGGAGGCGCCGCTGACGTCCAGTGTTCTACCGCTGTTGCGATTGACCAGGTTGTAGTATCCGCCGCCGACGTCGACCAGGCGCCATTCATCGTTGGTGGTGCTGTCGAGGTAGTCCCACTGAATGGCCTCCGCGGTGTCGGACCTCGAAGCGTTCTGGATGACGAGCGCCTTGCCGCTCTGCCGGTTGATGATTTTGTAGATGGCGCTCGGAACCACTGGCACGTTCTGGGCCGTGATACGGATCGCCGCTCCACCGTTCGCTCTCAAGGGAAGGTTGAGAACGCTATTGCTCGTGACCGACTGCACCTGGTACGCGATGTCGTTGTCCGAGGTCCCATCCGTATAGATGTGCGCGGTGTAGCTCGTGCCGGTGGTCAGGAACGACAAGGGAATCGCCGCCGTCCTGCCCGTACCGCTGACGATCGTGCCGACGTACCAGTCATCTCCCCGCCGGCGCGCGAGCGTGGCGTACTGGCTCGGATTTCCCTCCAGCAGGCGTGTGTCGTCCCAGGTCGACGGAAGTGCGCGCAAGAACTCTCGGGCAATGCTGTTGTGGTACATCGCCCCATGGTCGGAGTAGTGCTGGACGTAGGACGAGAACAGGACGAGCAGCGCCGTCTGATGCGCCCAGGTGGTCTGTCCGCCGGAGTTCGAGTAGGCGCCGGGCGTGTAGTCCATGGGCCCGATGGCATTGCGGGTGAAGATCAACGAGAGATTGTGCGACGCGGAGAGTTCTCCTTGTTCCGCGCCGAAGACGCCTTCCTGGCTGAGGACGTGGGGCCACTTGCGGCCAAGACCGTTCGGCTTGGTGCATCCATGGAAGTTGACGAGCAACCGGTACTCCGCCGCGACCTGGGCGAGCTTCTCGTAGAGTTGCATCGTGGCCTGATGATCGTCATCGAAGAAGTCGACCTTGATGCCACGCACTCCCCAGCCCGACCAGCGGCTGAACAGCGTGCGCATCTGCGCCTCGGTTTTGACGTTCTCGTCGTTCACCCAGAGCCAGATGCCGACGTTCTTCGTGTTCGCATGGCTGACGAGCGACGGAACCCAGCTCTCCTGCCAGCCGTCGTCAACCAGGTAATACTCCCAGCCCATCGACGCGGCGGAGTCGATGAACGCGACGTGCGTGTTGTAATCTGATTGATTGCCACCCGCTCGCCATGACCAGGCCGCGCGGCCCGGCCGGATCCAGGAGGTATCGGCGAGTTGGGACGGTGCGCTCAGATTCTCGACCAGGGTCGACTCGACGATGTTGGCGAGCGATCCGATGACCGCGAGCCTCCAGGGGCTATTGAACTGCCGCGACGCATTCACGCTCGCCGCGGTCGGCCAGACGAACCGCAAATTGTTCCCACTGCCGCCGGCCAGCTGTGCCGTGTGATAGCTCCCCCCGATGTCGCTTTCGGCCAGCAGCATCCACCGACTGCCCGCCGTTGCCAGGACCGGCATGCCGAAATTGCCGGTGATGAAGCTGCTGCGCGCCGTGTAGTAGCCTTCGTAGTTCGACACGTAGGACTGCGCATGACCCGTCGCCGCGTCCGGCAGGTTGAACGCGCTGCTTTCACCGTAGATGGTGAGGGAGCCGCTTCCGGGAACGCGATAGCGATAGGCGATGCCATCGTTATACGCGCGCATGACCAACTGCAACTCCTGACCGCCCTTCGAGAAGCGCAGGAGCGCTTCGTTGGCGTTGTTGACGTAGCTCGCCTTCTTCCGGCCGGGCAGGGAGTATCTCTCGTTGATGACGGTGTCGCTCCGGCCGACGAAGCTCACACCGCTCGAGAAATCGCCGATGCTGGTGCTGATACCCAACGCGGAGCTTTCGATCACCACGGCTCCGCCCTGCGTGACGGAGTAGCTCAGGGCGCCGGCGGAACTGCGGTTGACGGAAATGCTGATCGAGCCGTTGGGCGAGGACACGCTCCATTGCGCCCACGCGTCGGCGGGAAGCAGCGCCAGCAGGCCAATACTTAACAATCCTGCACGGAGGAATTGCATCAGACGTTTCTCCTTGGGGGTAATGACGAGATTACACGGATTTTATGGATTAAGCAGCTTAAGGCGTTTTTTGGTCGGGTGCGCGGACCCGGCTTGTCATGGCGCTGGTGGCGCGGGAGTCCCCTTGCCGTCGCGTCGCCCGGCTGCTAGCCATGAGCCATTCCGTTGGGGTGCCCCTTCCCGGGGGCTGAGAGGCCAGGCGCCAACCCATCGAACCTGATCCGGCTAGGACCGGCGTAGGGAACGGAGAGCAGCAGGGGAGCGCGATCTCTCGGTCGTGGCCCCGGAGCTTCCTCTGAACCCTCGCCGGTTCTCGAAGAGAGGAAGCACGATGCGGACGCCTACAACCAGCGGCTACACGATCCTCGGCGCTGGGGTCATGGGCCTGTGCACCGCCGTCGAACTCGCGAGCCGCGGCGGGCGGGTGACGCTGGTCGATCCCCAGCCCGAACCAGGTCCCCATGCCTGTTCCTGGTGGGCGGGTGGGATGCTCGCCCCCTTCTGCGAGGGCGAGACGGCCGAGGAGCCGGTGATCCGGCTCGGCCAGACGGCCGCCGACTGGTGGGCGGCGCAAGGGGTGGAGGTCATCTGCCGCGGCACGCTGGTGCTCGCCCTGGGCCGCGACCGGGCCGAGCTCGACCGCTTCGCCGCCCGGACGCGGGAGCACCAGTGGATGGGCGGCGAGGCGCTCGCAGCGCTCGAGCCCGAGCTCGACGGCCGCTTCCACCGCGGGCTCTTCTTCCCGACCGAGGCGCATCTGACGCCGCGCGTGGCCCTCTCCACCCTGCGCGCCCGTGCCGCGGCGCTCGGCGTCGCCTTCGCGGAGACCGCGCCCGAGGGCCAGCGCATCGACTGCCGGGGCCTCGCCGCGCGCGACTCGCTCCCCGAGCTGCGCGGCGTGAAAGGCGAGATGCTCGTGCTGCGCCTCCCCGACCTCGCCCTCTCGCGTCCGATCCGGCTCCTCCACCCGCGCATCCCGGTCTACCTCGTCCCCCGCGGCGGTGGGGTCTACATGCTCGGCGCCACGATGATCGAAAGCGCCGAGCGCGGGCGCGCGAGCGTGCGCTCGGTCATGGAGCTCCTCAGCGCCGCCTATGCGCTGCACCCGGCCTTCGGAGAGGCCGAGATCCTCGAGATCGGCACCGATGCGCGGCCCGCCTTCCCCGACAACGTCCCGCGTCTCATCCGGCGCGACGGCACGCTCTTCCTCAACGGCCTCTACCGCCACGGCTACTTGATGGCGCCGGTCCTGGCGCGGATGGCGGCCGACCACCTTCTGTCCGGCGAACCCGTGGAGCTCCTGCAATGAAGATCACCGTGAACGGCGAGACACGCGAGACGGCGAGCGAGACGCTCGGCGCGCTCCTCCTTGAACTGGGCCATGGCGATGCCAGGGTCGCGACCGCGGTGAACGAGGCTTTCGTGCCCGCCGCCGCGCGCGACGGGCTTCAGCTCGTCGCGGGCGACCGGGTGGAGATCGTGACGCCCCGGCAGGGAGGCTGAGCCGATGCCGGTCTTCTACGGAACCGAAGTCGTCTCGCCCCTGATGCTCGGCACCGCGCAATATCCCTCGCCCGCCGTTCTGGCCGAGGCCTTCCGCCGTTCGGGCGCGGGTGTCGCCACCGTCTCGGTTCGCCGCGAGGCGGGGGGCGCGCGGGCGGGGCAGGATTTCTGGCGCTTGATCGCGGGGCTCGGCGTGCGGGTGCTCCCCAACACCGCGGGCTGCCACAGCGCCCGCGAGGCGGTCACCACCGCCCAGATGGCGCGCGAGCTCTTCGAGACCGACTGGATCAAGCTCGAGGTGATCGGCAATGCCGACACGCTCCAGCCCGATCCCTTCGGCCTGGTCGAGGCGGCGCGGAGCCTCGTGGCCGAGGGCTTCAAGGTCTTCCCCTACATGACCGAGGATCTCGTGCTCGCCGACCGCCTCTTGCAGGTGGGCTGCGAGGTGCTGATGCCCTGGGGCGCGCCGATCGGGACGGGGCTGGGGCTGCTCAATCCCTACGGCCTGCGCAGCCTGCGCGCGCATTTCCCCGACGTGCCGATGGTGATCGACGCGGGGCTGGGTCTGCCGAGCCAGGCGGCCGCGGCGATGGAGATGGGCTTCGACGCGGTGCTCCTGAACACCGCCGTCGCCAGGGCGGGAGATCCCGCGGCGATGGCCG
This sequence comes from Cystobacter fuscus, assembly GCF_002305875.1. Classification (NCBI taxonomy): domain Bacteria; kingdom Pseudomonadati; phylum Myxococcota; class Myxococcia; order Myxococcales; family Archangiaceae; genus Cystobacter; species Cystobacter fuscus. The sequence continues at coordinate 2,724,584 of NZ_CP022098.1, forward strand.
AGGGCTTCGCGAAGGCGCTGGAGGCCGGGCGTCTCGCCCACGGCGCCGACCCGATGCCGCCGCGCGACATGGCCGCCCCCTCCACCCCCGTGCTCGGAAAGGCCTTCCTGTGACGCTCGACCGCTTCTACCCGATCTTCGACGACGTGGCCTGGCTGCCCCGGGCGCTCCCCCTGGGCGTGAAGCTCGTCCAGCTCCGCCTCAAGGACCGCGCGCCGGACGACCTGCGCCGCCAGATCGCCGCTGCTCGCGACCTCTGCCGCGAGGCCGGCGCCGTGCTGGTGGTCAACGACCACTGGCGGATCGCCATCGAGGAGGGCTGCGACTGGGTGCATCTGGGCCAGGAGGATCTGGACGGTGCCGACCTCCCCGCCATCCGCCGCGCGGGGCTGCGCCTCGGCATCAGCACCCATGACCCCGCCGAGCTCGACCGTGCCCTCTCGCTCTCGCCCGACTACGTCGCGCTGGGGCCGGTCCATCCCACCGTCCTCAAGCAGATGAAGTGGCACCCACAAGGGCTGGAACGGGTGACGGAATGGAAACGGCTGATTGGCGCACTCCCCCTCGTCGCCATCGGCGGCATGAGCACCGCCCGTGCCCCGGGTGTCTTCGCGGCGGGGGCCGACATCGTCTCGGTCGTGACCGACATCACGTTGAACCCCAACCCCGAGGCACGGATCTCCGAATGGCTCGAGGTGACGCGATGAGCCGCTATGCCCGCCAGACCGCCGTGCTGGGGGAGGGTGCTCAGGAGCGGCTCCGGGCGGCGCGGCTCCTCGTCGTGGGGGCAGGGGGCCTCGGCGCGCCGGTGCTGCAATATCTCGTCGGGGCGGGGGTGGGGTACATCCGTCTCGTCGAGCCCGACCGGGTGGAGGAGAGCAACCTGCACCGCCAGACGCTCTTCCGCATGGGCGACCTCGGCCAGCCCAAGGCCGAAGCCTGTGCCCGCCACCTCGCCGGGCTCAACCCGGAGAGCGTGGTGGAGCCCGTGATGGCCGCGCTGGAGCCCGCCAACGCCCCCAAGCTCATCGAGGGGGGCGAGCTGATCCTCGACTGCGCCGACAGCTTCGCGGTCAGCTACATCCTCTCGGACCTGTGCCTCGCGCGGGGCCTGCCCTTCCTCTCCGCCTCCGTCACGGGGCGCGAGGGTCATGCGGGCGGCTTCTGCGGCGGCGCGCCGAGCCTGCGCGCGGTCTTTCCCGACCTGCCACAGCGGTTGGGCAGCTGTGCCGAAACCGGCGTTCTCGGCCCCGTCGTGGGTGTGATTGGCGCGCTGCAGGCGCAGATGGCGCTGGCGCTGCTGGCTGGGGAGACGGGTGTCCTCGGGCGGCTCGTCACCTTCGACGCCGCGACCTTCCGCGCGGGCGGCTTCCGCTTCGACGGGGCGGAGGAGCCCGCGCGGGCGCCGCGCTTCGTCTCCCCCTCGGAGATCACGCCAGGAGACCTGACCATCGACCTGCGCGGGGCGGAGGAGGCCCCGCTGCTCCACCCCGCCGCGCGGCGCTTGACCGTGGCCCAGGTCGGCCCCGGTATGGACCTGCCCGAACCCGGCCAGCGCGCCGTGCTCGTGTGCCGCTCCGGCCTTCGTGCCTGGAGGGCGGCGGAACGACTCGCCGCGATCTGGCCCGGAGACATCGCCCTCGTCGCCGCGGGCGACCCCGCTGTCACTCCATCAGGAGCTTCTCAGTAGTCGTAGCGGGTGTTGGGGTCGAGATTTCCAGAGAAGGAGTAGCCCACCTTGCCGTTGTCGACGTAGCCCTTGAGATACTGGTAGCTGTCTGCCGGAGAGGACACGTAGAGATAACCCTTGCATCCGGCGCACGTGGGATCGCCATCCTTGAACACGTCCCATTCGCCATTGATCGAAGTGGCGTCGCTGGAAGTGATGCGCACCAGCTTGAGCTCGAACATGTGGCCTGTCCCGTCCTTGGCCGAGCCCTTCGTGCTCAGGTTGCCGAATCCGTGCAACGATTTCTCCTGCCAGACGAACGTCGCGGAGCTCGCTCCCACGTTGTAGTCGGTGGACTGGTTCTGGGTGTGGTTGCTTTCATAGAAGAAGCTGATGGCCGACGAGCGGACGTTGTGGACCGGCAGGCCGCTGCTCCAGGCCAGGATCGGAATCGCCACCGTGACGGCCGCCAGTCCATTGAAAAAAGTCGGGGACATGTTGCTCAGCATGGTTCTCCTTGGGGGTGAGATGAAGGCCGGTAGGGGCTCCTACCGACCGTGGTGCCCAAAGCACCCGGAATGCCAACGGTTTGGGCACCGCCAAACCGCCGGCATTCCTGGATACCTGCCTGCCTGCTCCCTGTGAAGTGACAAATCTGGCCAGTGGAGTGACCAGATTTGTCAGTACCGACTCCAGCCGACGATCGCGGGAGCGGATTGCCGGGGAGCTGCGCATGCCGCGAGGATGGATGCTCCCATGGTCGGGGTCGCTGCCTATCGGCCGAAGCTGAAGTGACATTCCTTCGAGAGGTACGCCGTCACGACGTCCGAGATCGTCGAGTAGACCCCCTCGGTGGGGTGCAGGAGATCGGAGACGCTGCCGAAGTCGAAGTCCTCGTCCAGCGCCGTGTCGGTGTACTGGAGGAGGGGTGCGGTCTCGATCAGCTTGCCGACCTTGTCCCCCTTCTTGAACTTCTTCGGTTGGGCGAATGGGGCGAAGCCCTCCTCGGCGAGGAACTTCGGACCCAGGACCTGCCCGATGTCGAAGAACTCGATCGTCGATCGGGTGGGGAGGTAGTTGAACTTGACGTCGGTGTCGACCAGCTCCGACAGCCGGTTGTTGAAGTTGCGCGCGCCCGCCGAGATCTTCTTTCGAAGCGAAGCCGAGTCCTTGGGGGAGAAGCGCGGCATGTACTGCGGATCGGGAAGGCCGATGATGACCACGTGGGAGCCCTTGGCTTCATCGAGGAGGGCGCAGGCCTGGCTGAAGATGTACTCCGCGACTCCTGGCATCGCCTCGGGCTCTCGATTGACGGTGACGACGTCATTCGCGCCAATCCAGATGATGAAGAGGGTCTCCTTGTCGAGGAAGACGCTGTCCCACTTCTTGTCGCGCTCGGCCTTGTACTTCTTCACCTGCTCCTTCAGTGTCGAGAGGAGGGAGGACGTGAAGTATCCCCCCCAGCTCTCTCCGTCGGACTTGTGCCAGCCGACGGCCCCGCCCTCGGCGTAGTTGACGAGTTCCATCTTCCGCTGCCCGCCGGAGCCGGCGGTCGTCAGACTCATGTGCCGCTTCGACTCCGCCAGGGTGGCCTTCACATCGTTCGGGTCGAACATCTTCCCGCCGAGGGACTCCCAGAAGTAGTCGACCCAGTTCCTGCCGTCGGAGAAGCGGCCCCACTTGTTGAGCTGCACCATGGGGAGCTTGGACAGGCTGCGCGCCTTCATGTTGCCGATATCGGAGACGCTGTCCCCGAAGATGATGACCCTGCTGATGGTGGGCATGTCTGGACCTTGGGCAGTGGCGTGAGGCTGGGGGGTCGAGTGTAGGTGAGAGCCGCCAGCCCTGTCCAACGCATGGGCCGATTTCACTCCGAGAGGAGAGGATGCGCTGTTCCACTTCCGTTTCCTCATCGAGTCGCTGGTCCTCACCGTCATCGGAGAGATCGTCTGGATGAGCAAACATTGGTTTGGGTTGCGATCGAGAAGGATGGCGGTGTGACGCATGGGGAGAACCTGTCGGTGCGGAAGCATGGACCCCATGCGCCTCCTCAAGGAGTGCCTCCCTCCCTCACCGCTGTGGGTGCGCGCCTGATTTTATTCTCCGGGCCCGTTTTCTCCTTGAGCCGGTGACTTGTGCAGCGGCCGGCCTGCCGAGTCATGCGTGGCCACCCGTTGCCGTCCGGCGAGGAGGGCCCAGTTTGCCCTGGACTCGCGAGGCCTCCGGGCATCGCGGGCCCCACGTGACACCGAGAGGTAGCTGCAACGGAAACGTCACCGTCACGTGACACGTACGCGCAACCACGAGGAGACACACGTCATGGCGAACAGGGACTACGAGACGCGTCGGTATCTGGGAGAAGACCGGGAGCGCTGGTCGGGCCGGGAGCGGGACTTCGACGAAGGCTTCCGCGGCAGTGACATGGGGCCGAGGCAGGAGCGCGGCCCGTGGCAGGGCGGCCAGGGGTACTCGGTCGGCAACCGCGGGTTCGAGGATTACGGCCGGGGTCTCCGCGAGGACTCCAGCCGCTATTCCCGCGACCTCGGCCAGGGCAATTACAGCCAGGGGAGTTACAACCAAGGCGATTATAACCAAGGTCACTACAACCCTTCGGGCTACTCCACCTCGCGGGGCAGCTTCGGAGGCGGCGGGTACTCCGAGCGTGACCTCGGGTACGACCGGGACTACGGGACCTACGGGGCGCGCGACAGGAACGAGGGCCTCTACGGCCGCCGCGACTTCAACGAGCGTGGTCCGATCGAGCGGCTCGGCGACCGGTTCCGCGAGGGTCTGCGCAAGCTGGGCAAGGGGCCCAAGGCCTACACGCGCTCGGATGACCGCATCCGCGAGGACATCTACGACCGGCTCATGCACGGGTGGGTGAACGCCGAGCACGTGGAGGTGCAGGTGAAGAACGGTGAAGTCACGCTGACCGGCCTGGTCGAGGAGCGCCGCGACAAGCGCACCATCGAGGACATCACCGAGGATGTCCTCGGCGTGAAGGACGTGCACAACCAACTCAAGGTGGGCAGTCCCGAGCAATTCAACACCGGGATCTCCGGCACCTCGGTGACGAAGGTCGCCCGCTCGTAGCGCGGGAGGCAGGGCGGGCTCCCCGCGACCGCGCGGGGGGCCGCCGTGTCACTGCCTTCACGCGTCAGCGCCCGATGCAGCGCATGAAGCGTTTGAACTGCTTGCGGTCTCCGCGGAGCCGGAGCCGTCCCAGGAGCATGGCCTTGAGCGGGCTGCGGCCGCGGGTGATCTCCAGCCACGCGTTCGCGTCCGCCGTGACTTCCACGTCCACGGGCGCCACGTCGTCCTCCGCCAGGCTCAGCGCTCCATCGACGATGCGCGCCGTCGAGGTGAGCTGCTCCGCCCCGGTGAACGAGAACCGCACCGAGACCGTGAGGTCCTTGGCCCTTCCACGCTGGAAGAACCGAGGCATCGCGCCCAGGAAGCCCTTCACCGAGCGGGGGCGCATGCTGGTCGTCACCCGCTGGAGCCGCTTGTGCGGGAAGCGCTTGCGCGCGTAGGCCTCGGCATCCGACCCGGCGAGGACATACAGGATCTCTTCCTTCTGCTGCAGGGGGCGCAGCACCTGATCCATGAACGCTCCCCGTGAGCGCAGGAAGGGGCTGAGCACGTCCTCTCCCGCCGGACAGACGGCGAGGCAGTAGGCGGCCTTGTAGTTGGGCTTGTACGAGAGGCTCTGCCACATCGACGCCGTTTCGCTGTCGCTGACCCGATCGCGGTAGTCCTTCCCGTTCTTGCTGTCGGCGATGGCCTCGACCCAGTTGATGAAGCCGCCCATGAACTCGCGGTAGTTGTGGGTCGAGCAGCCCGAGAAGTCGAAATGCCCATCGGGGTGGATGGCGCCCACCGGGCAGGCGGCGACACAGAGCTTGCAATCGATGCAGGGATTGTAATCGACCGGCTGCCCTTCTTCCTCGACCCGTGCGTCGGTGAGGACCGTGGCGAGCAGGATGAAGTTGCCGAAGCGCGGGTGGATGACGTTGCGGTGCAACCCCATCTGTCCAAGCCCTGCCGCCACCGCCACGCGCTTGTGCGAGACCACCCAGGCCCGGCCAGGATAGCGGTCCATCTCCATCGGGAAGGCCATGGAGGGATTGACGGCGCGATGGCCCCTCTGTGCGAGGGCCTGGACGATTTCTCGGGCCGCCTCGTCGACGAGCTCGGACGTTTGATGGAATTCCCGGTTGGCCACGCTGCGCGCGGGGCTGCGGATGTTGTCCCGGTTCATTCGCACCACGATCGAGATCAGCGTGCGCACTCCTGGAAGGGCTTCCTCGACATAGGGGCGCTCCTCGGCCATCTCTGGCCGCTCGATCGAGACAAAACCCACGTCGTCCACGCCAGCCGCGAGGCTCACCTCGCGCAGCCACGCCGCCGTCACCGCCTCCGGAGCCCCGGCCGGATGGCGGCGCAATCGCTGCACCGTGGGATGTCGCGCCATCTTCGCCGGGATGCGCTCTTCCGTCACCAGGTCGCCCGTGACGGGGGCCTGCTCTTCTCGCGTTGCCATCGAGGTACCTCGCCCCTGACATGCCGCGCCCGCCCTGCTCCTCGTGGGCTCGTGCGACAGGATGGATTATGGGTATAATATTACTTGTGTAATCCGTCCGGTCAAGCGGACCCGCGGAGCGAAGGCATGGGCGGAGCGATCGACACCGAGATGGATGCGCGCGGGGGACTCCGCGGATTATAGAGGGCCCTCCATTTCTGGAGCCTTGGAGGGTCGTCGCGGATGACAGCGGGAAACATGCGGGAAAAGGTCTGTCTCATCACGGGTGCCACCTCGGGCATCGGGCTGGAGTCCGCACGGGGGCTCGCGGGTCAGGGGGCCACGGTGGTCCTGTCGGGACGGGATCCGGGCCGGGGAGAGGCCGCGCTCGCGGAGGTCCGCCGCACCGTCCCCGACGCGAAGCTGGACCTGCTGCTCGCGGACCTCACCTCGCTGGCCTCCGTCCGCAAGCTCGCGGAGGACTTCCAGCGCAAGTACTCGCGGCTGGATGTGCTGCTCAACAACGCGGGCCTCATCATCGACCGGCGCAAGGTGACCTCGGATGGCTTCGAGGCCACCTTCGCCACCAACCACCTCGCGCACTTCCTGCTCACCCACGAGCTGTTGGAGCTCCTCGCGGCCAGCGGTGCCTCGCGCGTGGTGAACGTCTCCTCCGAGGGCCACCGCCTGGGCTCGCTCGACTTCCTCGACGACCCGCAGGCCGAGCGGGGCGGCTATAGCCCAATGAGGGTCTACGGCAACTCGAAGCTGGCCAACATCCTCTTCACGCGCGGCCTGAAGCGGCGGCTGGAGGGCACGAAGGTGACCACCAACAGCCTGCACCCGGGCGTGGTGCGCACCGGCTTCGCCCTCAACTCCGAGGGCATCCTGAAGCACCTGATCAAGCTCGCCGCGCCCTTCATGCTCTCGGCCGAGGGCGGCGCTCGCACGTCGGTGTACCTGGCCTCCTCGCCCGAGGTGGAGGGCGTGAGCGGCAGGTACTTCATCAAGAGCAAGGTGGCCAAGGAGTCCCGGGCCGCCCAGGACGACGACGCCGCCGAGAAGCTGTGGCGGATGAGCGCCGAGCTGACAGGCGTCGGACGCTGAGCGGCAGCGCCCTCTGTCGATGGGGGCCTGCTCGGACTGCTCGCCGGGCCGCTCGCCGCCGCGGCCCTGCTGCTCATCCCCTCGGGACTTCACGAGGTCCCCAGTGCCGGTCACCGCCGCCGCTGTGGCCGCCTGGATGGCCCTCTCGTACCGCCGTGATGATGGTGCCCATTGGCATGGCGCTCGTTTCCCAGCCGAAGTCCGCCGAGGGCCGCCGGCTCGGGCACCTCGGCGCCGCGCTGATGCTCTCGGTCTCCTATGGCTCAAACATCGGAGGGCTCGGCACGAAGCACATGTTTTCCTCGGAACAGACTCCTTGGCTCCCGTTCTCTTCGCGAACCTCCTCATGTACCTTGGAGGTTGTTGAGCAGGAATAGCCAGGTAGAAAGGAAGAGTACGCGGTGGACAAAGAGATGAGTCTGATTGTTTCGATGACCACCATGGCGGTGCTCAGCGTCGGATGTGCTCACGGGCAACGGCTAGAAGAACGGGTCTACGTCATCTCCGAGGATGCGCGTGGAGTCGGCACTGCACTCGGAACTGGCGGAGCTGGCTTCCGCGATTGCGATGCGGAGCATGTCGAGTGCTTCAATGAGTGTTGGAACGCTCGTACTCTACCATGGCCTCACACGAAACGGGACGAATGGTATAACGAGTATTGCACCAGGGAATGCCGCAAGCGGTATATGGAATGAGAAAAGGAGAATGAGAAGAAGGCGAAGGAGCTGAAGTTCTCGCGCGTTGAGGACGCGGTTGGGTGGATCAGGATGCACAAGGCCGAAGTGGCGTTTGGTACGGTCGTCATCATCGCTGGCGTTGCCTTCGTCATTACGACTGGTGGCTCTGGCGGGCTGATTCTGGCTCCTCTTGCCCTCTAACCTGGTGCACCAATGACCTATCATTCAGACTTCGATGTTGACACCGTCATGAAGATGCTCGGCACTGTGGGCGCGAAGTACCCGGAGGGCACGCCGGAAGACGAAGCGCTCCGAATTGCCTCGGTAGCGTTGCTTTACCTCCGCGACATCCAGAAACTGGATGAATACCGTGATTATTTTCGGAGGTTCTTCACCTATAAGCCGGTGACCATTGCCCAAACGTTCGTGACGAGAGAGGAGGCGGACAAGTGGCTCGCCAGAGGAAATGCCAAGGATGGCGATCTCGTTAAAATCGCTGACCAGGGTTTTGTCGTGTACGAGATGCCGAAGGGATTGAAGTTCGTCCCGAGGCCCCTGCCGGAAGAACTGGAACCTCCAGATTCGAAGTAGGCCCCATCTCCGGAAACCGCCGTCCCGTATGCGCCTGCTCGGACTGCTCGCCGGGCCGCTCGCCGCCGCGGCCCTGCTGCTCATCCCCTCGGGGCTCCACGAGGTCCCCGGTGCCGGCCACCGCCCGGCCGCCGCCGCCGCCGTGGCCGCCTGGATGGCCCTCTGGTGGTTCACCGAGGCCGTCCCCATGGCCTGGACCTCCCTGCTCCCGCTTGTCCTCTTCCCCTCGCTGGGCGTCTTCGGCGTGCGCGGCCTTCCCTCCGCCGTGGGCCGCTCCGCCTTGCCCTACGTGGACCCCTACATCTTCCTCTTCCTTGGGGGCATGGCCCTGGGCGCCGCCCTGGAGCAGTGGCACCTGCACCGGCGCATCGCCCTGCTCATCATGCGCACCATCGGCACCGAGCCCCGGCGGTTGCTGCTCGGCCTGCTCCTGGCCACCGCGTTCGTCTCGCTGTGGATCTCCAACACCGCCACCGCCGTGATGATGGTGCCCATCGGCATGGCGCTCGTCTCCCAGCTCGAGTCCGCCGAGGGCCGCCGGCTCGGGCATTTCGGCGCCGCGCTGATGCTCTCGGTCGCCTACGGCTCCAACATCGGAGGGATTGGCACGAAGATCGGCAGTCCCACCAACTCCGTCTTCGCGGGCGTGGCCTCGCGGCGGCTGGCCGCCGAAGTGGGCTTTCTCGAGTACATGGTGGCGGCCCTGCCCTTCGTCCTCCTCTTCCTGCCGCTCGTCTGGTGGGTGCTGTGGCGCGAGGGCCGCCTGGACGCGCTCGGCCCCGGGCGGGGCTCGGACCTCATTGAGCGGGAACTGGCCGCGCTCGGGCCACTGTCGGGGGGCGAGAAGGTGGTGGGCACCGTCTTCCTGGTGGCCGCGGCGCTGTGGATGGGCGGGGACTTCTTGCGCGACGTGCTGGCCCCGTGGGTGGCCTCGGCCTTCGGGGGCTTCAAATTGCTGGGGAAGCACTACGAGGCGGCCGTGGCGATGCTCGCCGCCGGGACGCTGGTGTTGCTGGGGCGGCTGTCCCGAGGGGCGCTGGCCCGGGTGCCCTGGGACACACTGCTGCTGCTGGGAGGAGGCTTCGCGCTCGCCGCTGGCATCGAGGGCAGCGGCCTGTCCACCTACCTGGGCGTGCGCCTGGCGGGTCTGGAGTCCCTGGGCCTGCTCGCGCAGTACGGCGCCGTGGCCCTGTCCACCGTGGCCCTGTCCGCCGTGGCCTCCAACACCGCCACCGTGAACGTGCTGCTCAACGTGCTGCCCGGCTCGCTCCCCCTGCTCGCGGTGAGCACCTTCGCCGCGTCGTGCGACTTCGCCCTGCCCGCGGGCACTCCGCCCAACGCCATCGTCTTCGGCAGCGGCTATGTGCGCCTGCCCACGATGATGAAGCTCGGCGGGGCGTTGGACCTGCTCGCCTCCGCCGTGCTCACCCTCCATGGGCTCGTCTGGGTTCGCTTCGTGCTCGGTTGAGCGCGGACGGTCCGCTGTCGCGCGCTGCCGTGGCAACCCTGTTCGCCGGCGCTACGGCCGCCAGGCGTAGGGCGGCGCGATCGTGACGTCCGTCGGGTTCGAGAGGGACGGGGTGCTCGAGTCGACGAAGCCGGAGTAGGAGCCGCTCGACTTGTTCAGGCCCACGCCCCGGTATTCGACATCACCGAAGATCTGCGCCGTGCCCGAGGCCGACTGCTGGCCCTCGTAGAAGCCGAGCGGATAGAACGTGGAGGCGACCCTGGCCGAGCCGCTCACGCCGAAGCCGTTCGTCAGCACCGACAGCCCGGTGACGGTGCCGCCGGAGACGTTGCCCGACAGGACCACCGCGTGATCCTCGATGCGCGCCGAGCCGCTCACGGTTCCGCCGAGCACCTGCGCGTAGGGGCCGACGTACACGCTCGCCGGAACGCTGGTGGTGACGCAGCCTCCGCCGTTCGAGTGACGCTTCGTTCCCGTGGGACAGGCGTCCTGGCTGCCGGTCTTGAATCCCTCGGGCCAGGCATTCGCGAGCTGCACCATCCACGGGTAGCGATGGATGGTGTTGTACATCTGATCCCAGACGATCTGCTTCTGCACCGAGGGCGTTCCGACCACGACGAGGAAGAGCGATTCGCCGGGATTGATGCAGAACTCGAGCGCGCCGTCCGAGCCGCGCTGCATGGCGCTATAGCGAGGCGTGGTGATGGCGCTGTCCGTGGCGACGAGCCCCCAGCGCCAATCGGAGTCCGCTCCGCTCTGCGTCACGCCACGGAAGGTCACGGTCACGCTCGTGGCGCCCGCTTCCGGGTAGAGCCGCACGATGTTGTAGCCCCAGCGCTGCGGCGCCCAGCCGGTCGGCGTCGCGAAGCGCCGAGTCGTCGCGTAGTTCCCATCCAGCGGTTCGAGCTGGGTCAGCCGCAGGCGCTGCTCCGGCCTCGACTTCGTCGTGATCGAGCCATACCTCGCGCGGTAGGTCGGGCCCTGGTTGCCTCCGCTGGTGGGGGGCGGATCCTTGTAATCCCAGGTCACGTTGTGCATCGCCCACTCGCCGAAGAAGTCGTTCAGCTGGCTGATGTTCCAGCCGCGCGTCTTCATGATTTGCGAGAAGGGATCGTTGCTCGGGCTGCTCGTCCAGATTTCGTTGACCGCGCTGTAGCAGTATTTGTCCTTCAAGAACTCCATGAACTGCCAATTGCAGTAGCGGTCACGCGTCGAGCCCAGATAGACGTGCGGCGCGTTCACGGACATCTCGGAGCAATGCACCTCGCCGCGGTACTCGGGGAGCTGGTGCGGCATGAAGTTGGCGTGGCTCTCGTAGATCCAACCGCAGGTGTTCGACTGGTTGCAAGTCATGCCGCCGCTCACGCTCTGCACGGCGTGCATGAACTCGTGCCCGAGCCCCCAGTGATCATTGAGCGCGCCGGGGCCGATCCACATACCCATCCGCGTCGAGGACCAGGCGCCGCCGGAGAGACCCCATCCGGAATGCACGTGGATGCTGGCCTTGGTCTTGTTCGTCTGGTTGCAGAGCGGCTCCTTGAAGTAGATCGGCGAGCCGAAATAGAACTTCCAGATCGTGTTCTCGAGCGTGTCGAGCGCGGACTGGGCCGTGGAGTCGGAGATGGCCTCGTCCGAATAGATGGCGAAGTGCGCGGACTCCTTGATCAGCTTGAAGTTGGTGTGATCCGGATCCGGTCCGCCCGCCTTCCAGGTTCCCGCGGTGCAGGCTGGCGGTGAGGTCGGACAGCTCGTCGCCCAGGCCGTCGTCGTGGTTCCGGGATCACACGCGGTCACCAGCTTGCTTTCGCCGCCGCCGTTGGACTCGCTGCTGCCTCCCGTGTCGCCGCTGTTACATTCTCCGCTGGTGCATTCACCGGAGACGCCCTCTTCCTGCGTCGTGCCTTCGTCCGGAAGACATCCGGTTCCAAAGATGCCCATCACGAGCAGCAGGGCAGGGGAACGCAAGCTCCTGTGGATGATCATGCTTTGACTCCTCCTCGTCTGTTCGGCGACTTGAATCCCTGGCACAGCCGGCCAAAGAAGGGCGGTCGTGCCTTGAGATGGGTATACCTCATCATATCCTGTAAAAACCGTATAAAAAGCTTATGCAACAAATTGAGAAAACGAGAACGCATGTTCCGTAGCCCGGCCCCATTGGGTCTGGATGAATGGGAACGTAGGACAGCGGACGTCAGCGTCCCTGGCGTGGTGAGAATCATTGGGCCAGGGGCGCGCCGGGGTGCGGAAAGTTCTCCCATGGCGAAACTCGGACGACGCGCGTTCACCCTCGGCCTCGGGGCCCTGCTGTCGGGCGGCTGCTCACGATTCACTACCCGAGTCTTCGGCCGCCGCGCGGGCGCTTCGCGCCCGTACGGGCTGGAGATGACTGCGCTACCCCTTCTGGGAGTGCGCCGCGGGAGTGTACGCGCCTGGGACCGTACGGGAGGCGATGGCGAGCCGGTTCCACGCGTTGATGGTGACCACGGCGAGCGTCAGGTCGGCCAATTCCCGTTCGGAGAAATGCGGCTTCACGGCCTCATAGACGGAATCCGGCACGTGCCCCTCCCCGAGGTTGGTGAGGGACTCGGTCCACGAGAAGGCCGCTCGCTCGCGCTCCGTGTAGTAGGGGCTCTCCTCCCAGGCATTCAGCCCGTACAGACGCTGCTCCGTCTCTCCGAGCGCGCGTGCGTCCTTCCAATGCATGTCGATGCAGTAGGCGCAGCCGTTGAGCTGAGAGGCGCGCAGCTTGATGAGGTGGAGCAATCCCTCCTCCAAACCGCACTCGCTCAGGTACTTCTCGAGGCCCAGCATGGCCCGGTACGCCCCAGGGGCGACAGCCGCGACGTTGATGCGTGCTTTCATGTGCTTCCTCCTGGGAGGTTCTTAATGAGGGGGTCCTCCCCGGACGAGAGCCACTTCTCGGAACGCGGAGAGGGGAGAGACGTGGATGCCCGCGGAGGCCGCGCGCGCGGAGGCGGTGCGATCATCCATTCCCGGGGGCAGCCAGCCTGTCAGGTGCATGCCCGTGTCCGCGGGGTGCAGCTCGATCAACCCCGCCAGCTCGCGCCGGGCCTCTTCGACGAGCAGGGCCTGTCGCTCGGCGTAGAGGGTTCTCATGCGCCGCACGTGCCGGCCGAAGTGGCCCTCGGTGATGAAGCTGAAGGTGCCCGTGTAGATGACCCGCGCGTCCGGCGTCAGGCCCTGCAGGGACGCGAGCGGCCGGCCGACGTAGCGGTACTCGCTGTCGTAGTCATCCTCGAAGACCCAGGCATTCGAGCGCTCCGCCCATCGCAGGAGCGCCAGCCGGCGCCGATGACTCAGGGTGACGCCCAGGGGGAACTGGCTCGACGGAGTCACCGTGGCGAGCCTCGCGTTCGGGAACAGCAGCCGGACGGAGTGTCAGACGACTCGTAGCAGGCACGGCTCTGATACGAGTCCTTCGACACCCTTCCGGGAAGAGCATTACTCCACGGAGTTCTTCAACGACTTGACCTTGCCGCTGGAGGCATTCACCTGCTGTGCGGTTTCGGTCGGCACCAGGTTCAGCGCGCGCTGAATGTCGACGGACTTGCGCTGCCACACATCGACCGCCTTGTCCGCGTCCTCCCGGTAGGCCGCATTCGCCTGCTCCCGGGTGTTCGGGTCGTTGAAGCCGGGGTGCTTGACCAGGCGCTCCACCGCTTCCGGGTAGATCGACAGCGCCAGCGATCCACCGGCGCCGGCGAGGGGCGAGCCCGTACCGGCGGCGTCACCGACGAGGACCGCATTGCCGCGCGCCGTGGTTTCGCTGCGGCGGTAGTTCACGTCGATCCGGCCGGAACGGTACTCGACGATCGACGGGTCGTTCGCGTCGGCCGCCGAGCCCGCCGCGCGCAAGGTGGCCTGCGTGCGGTCGGCGTTCTTGGCCCAGACCTCTTCCGCGGTTTCGTCGCGACGGGCGTAGTGCGCGACGTTGATGAGAGAGTCGTCCTTGCGGTTGATGCGGATCGGCACCAGCGGCCGCTTGTCCGGGTCGGTGCGGGACCCGACCAGGCTGGTGCCGCTGTTGAGGCCCGGCTCGACGACGAAGTTCCGCTGGTACCACGACTCGCCGGTCTCGATGGAGTGCTGCTCGGGGCTGATGACGGACGTGTTCTTGCCCTTGCCCTCGGCGACGACGACCAGGTCGACCGGGAACCTGGTCGCGACATGCTCGTTGCCGAACTGGAACTCGGGCGAGTACTGGCTGCCCATGTCCTTGAGCGCGACCCTGGCGTGCGCGACCTCGATGCCCTGCTTGACCGCGTGCTGGTTCAACCCGACCTCCAGGTCGCGGATCTGCCCGATGGCCAGCGTGTCCTCGCTGATGCGCTCCATGTTCGGGTAGTTCCACTCCTTGGGGTCCATGGCCGTGACGACTTCCTTGTTCGGCCATTCCAGGTTCAAGTGCTCCATGGGCTCGTGCTTCTTCGCCGTGGCCGGGTTGGCGTCGATGAAAGACGGCTGCTTCTGCGGTTCGGCCTCGCGTACCGGAATCCGGGGCGGGAGCGGGTTGCCGTTCTGCTGGGGCATCAGCCAGTCCGCGAAGCGATGAGAGGACGAGGGGGCCTGCTGCAAGGTGTTGTCCTTCTCGACGATCCGACTTTTCCTCATGCTGAGCCGGTTGGACTCCGCCAGCGAGTTCAGCAGGCTGCCGTCCGGCGACAGGTGGGCGAGCGAGTGGACGGCTTCCTCTTTCAGTCCGACGACGTTCTGCCGGGTGTAGGTGCCGCGAGCCTCGGCGCTGATCACGTTGAAGCCCAGGTTCTTCAGCTTCAGCGCCACCGCGTAGCCGCTCAGGCTGCCTCCTGAAATGACGGCCACCGGCTTGCCTTGCGCGCGCTCGGCTTCGAAGCGGTCGAGTACCGCCTGCATGTCTTCGGCCGTCTTCACCGTCGCTTGCAGATCATGCGGATTCTGCTCGTGCGCGGCCTCGGTCGATGCGGCGGCCTGCGGAGCCTGCGTGTGCGTGACGTCGGTCGCCGCCGGGGCCGTGTTGCCGCGCGACGCCGCGCTGCTGCCCTGGCTCGTGTTCCTGCTCGTCTTCTTGGAATCGACGTTGGGACGGCTCGGGAGTCTGCTTTTGCTGATGGAGTGCATGAGAGTTTTTCCGGGAGATGGTTTGATGCTGTTTGTGTCTTAGGACGGGTCTGGTGAATTGCATTACCCATGCCTACATCTCCTGCTTCCGCTTGGACTGTTACCCCGTTGAAATCAGGAGGTTTCTCGCCGGGTGATAGGATTTGGAGACCCCAATGGGTGGAGTCTGTTGTCATCACCTGGTGGGGACAGCTGTCACCATCCTGTGACAGGAGTCATCACGCGATGGGCTCTTCGTCCTCATCCCTTTCCCCGTGGATGAGAATCCGGGAGATCCATGAGCAAGGAGTCGAGGGATTTCAGCCACGAGCGTGGCGGAGGTTCAGGGCGTGGCCGGCAGGGGCGGGAAGTCCTCCGGACGCTCCACCGTGAGAGCCTCTTGTACCGAGCGGAGGACCCGCCCATCGCGCAGCATCAGCGGGTGGAGGACGACGGGGATGGTGCGCTCCCCCGCTCCGGCGAGCTGGGAGGAGCGAGCGGGGAGGATCATCAGGTCGAGCGGTGTCCAGAGGGTGAAGACCTGGACGTCCCCGAAAGGGGCCTCGTCGGCGGCGAGCCCCCGCAGCAGCTCGCTTCCGGGCCGCATGTCGCGTGCCCCGGGGTTGGCTCGCAGCCACCCCATCAGCGTTCCCGCATGGGGGCCGGAGATGGACACGAAGCGGCGCACGTGGTTCCGGCCCTCCAGCCGCTGCAGGTAATAGCGGCTGACGAGTGCCCCCATGCTGAAGGCCACCACGTCGATTCGCGCACTGCCCGTCCGCGCGCGCAGGCTGCTGGCCGCCCCGGCCAGCTGCTCGGCCAGCACGCGGATGGGGGCCGCCCCATTGTTGGGCTTCAGCTCGACGCGCTGCACGTCCTGGAAGCCGGCTCGCGTCAACCCGTCCGCCAGCGGCGCAACGGGAGCAACGAACGCCACGGGCGTTGTTGACTCCGTGGGAGTGCTCCTGACGACGGAGTCCGATTGAGTGAGAGGCGGCAGCGGGCGGCGCGGCAATCGATGGAGCGGCTGCTGCGCTTGCAGAAGGTGACGAGCGAGCTGTCGCGGGCGCTCACGCCCGAGCAAGTGGCGAGTGTCATCGTCCAGCAGGCGGGGCCGGCCATGGGAGCATGCGAGGCTTGCATCTATCTGCTCGTGGTGCCCGGGATGCTGCACCTGGTTCAAGCGATGGGGATGCCCGAGGATGCTCTCGAGCGCTGGCATTGGCTGCCCGTGACCGAGCCTGTTCCCATCGCGGAGGCCGCGCTCACGGAGAAGCCCGTCTGGGTCGAGTCGTTGGCGTCCTTCCGCCATCTCTACCCGGCCCTCGACGACATGCCGCTGAACCAGAATGGCGCGTGGGCGTTCCTGCCGCTGCACGTGGATCGACGGTTGCTGGGCGTGCTGGGGGTCGGCTTCCCGCTGGGGCATGGCTTCGCGGCGGAGGACAAGGACTTCGCCTGCCTCATCTCCAAGCACTGCGCGCAGGCGTTGGAGCGTGCCCTCCTGTATGCGCGCGAGAGGGATCTGCGTGAGGCAGCGGAGCGGGCGCAGGCCGAGTCCGACGAGCACCGCCGTCTGCTGGAGTTGGAGCATCGCCGCCTCCAGGCCGTGCTCCAGCAACTGCCTCAGGGCGTCATCCTCGCCGAGGCCCCGAGTGGCCGGATGGTGATGGCCAATGACCTGGCACTGCGGCTCGGGAACTGGTCCGTGACTCCCAACTGGGGTCTGAAGGAGTACGCGACCAGCAGCGCCTTCCATCCGGACGGGCGGCCCTATCTCCCGAGCGAGTGGCCCCTGGTTCGTGCCCTCTCCGGCGAGGTGGTGCATGGCGAGGTCTCGGAATTTCCTCGCAAGGAGGGTCCCCCGCTCACGCTCGAGGTGAGTGCCGGGCCGGTGCGTGACGCGGAGGGCCGGGTGACGGCCGCGGTGGCTGTCCTCGAGGACATCACCGAGCGGTTGCGCATGGAGCGGGCCCTGCGCGAGGGAGAGAGTGTGTTCCGCCGCATCATGGAGTCCAACATGATGGGGCTGTGCTTCTGTGACCGGGATGGCCTCCTGCTCGAGGCCAATGACGCCTTCCTCTCGCTGGTCGGTCACGAGCGGGAGGAGGTGCGGCGGGGCCTCCTGCACTGGCGCATGCTGTTGCCTCCAGAGGAGAGATCCTTCGCTGGCGAGCCGGGCGAGCCGTGGACGCGCGGCGCGTCCCGCCCTCACGAACTTGAACTGCTGCGCGGGGATGGCGGCCGTGTGCCCGTGCTGACGGGCGCGGCGTGGGTGGAGGAGCAGGACCGCGTCCTCACCTTCGTGCTGGACTTGTCGGACCTCAAGCGCGCGGAGGGCGCGCTGCGCTTTCTCTCCACGGCCAGCCGTGCCCTGGGCCAGTCACTGGAGGTGTCCGACGCCACGCTCCAGGACGTGGCGGGTCTCGCGAGCCTCTCGGTGGCCTCCTGGTGTGTGATCGACCTGTGCACCCCCGAGGGGCTCCTGCGCAGGGCGGCCGTGGCCCACCGGGAGGAGGCGCGAGAGGAGCGGCTGCGGCGGGGGTGGCCGTTGCCCCCGCTGAGTGACTCGGGGGGGCCCCTGCTGGACGCGATGCACTCGGGCGAGCCGCTGCTCTTCCAGGACTTCGGCGTGGAGACGTGGCGCTACCTGGCCTCGCGCACCGTGCCCGAGCTCGAGGAGCTGTCGGACGAGGCCTGCTCGGTGCTGGTGGTGCCGCTGCGCTCGCACGAGCGCGCCCTGGGCCTCGTCACCCTGGGCTCCTGCTCGCAGCGGCGGCGCTACGGCCCCGAGGACATCTCCCTGGGGCAGGAGCTGGCGCACCGCGTGGCCGCGGCGCTGGAGCGCGCGCGGCTCTTCACGGATTCGCAGCGCGCGGTGCGTCTGCGCGACGAGTTCCTCGCGGTGGCCTCGCACGAGCTGAAGACGCCGCTCACGCCGCTGCGGCTGCAACTCCAGGGACTGCGGCGGGTGGTCGAGTCGGCGGTGAGCCGGCCCGTGGACCCCGAGCGCGTGCTCCGGGCCTCGCGGATCTGCGAGGCCCAGGTGCGCAAGTTGTCGGGGCTGGTGAACGATTTGCTGGATGTCTCCCGGCTGGCACAGGGCCGTCTCCCGCTGCGTCTGGAGCGGGTGGACCTGGTGGCGATCACGCGGGACGTGCTCGCGCAGTTCTCGGACGAGGCCGTGCACGCGGGCTGCGCGGTGGAGCTATGGGCCGGACCGCCCGTGGTGGGCGAGTGGGACCGGGTGCGGCTGGAGCAGGTGGTGATCAACCTGCTGACCAACGCGCTCAAATACGGAGCGGGCCGGCCCATTCACGTGCGCGTCTGGTCGGAAGGGGGCATGGCGCGGCTGTCGGTGCGGGACGAGGGCATCGGCATCGCGCCGGAGCACCGCTCGCGCATCTTCGGCAAGTTCGAGCGCGCCGTGTCCGAGCGCCACTATGGCGGGTTGGGCCTGGGGCTCCACATCACGCAGCAGATCGTCCAGGCGTTCGGGGGCTCCATCCTGGTGGAGAGCGAGCCGGGCCAGGGCTCGACCTTCACGGTGGCGCTCCCCCCCGGGATGCACGCCATGCTCGCGCACCCCCAAGTCTGAGGACAGGCGGCCCAAGGGTTTGTATTGACGGGTTGATTTTGGAATACAGGGTAAACTTGAATTTGGCTTGAGGCCTGGACCTGATCCGACGCAGGATGCGGGCCATGAAATCGACGCTCGATGATGGACGTGCAGGCCGTCGTGTGGACACAGCCGCGGTGGCTCGCGGAGATCGTGATTCACTGCCTCCAAGGGGTGCGTGGCGGCGGCCCGGGCTGGGCAGCCTGACGCCACTGCTCCTGGCCGCCACGCTCCATTGTGGCGACGGGACGACGCCCTCCCAGAACACGGGTGGGGATGACGGCCCGAGCGGAGGCAGCGGCGGCCCGGGCGTGTCGCCCGCCCTCGGTTCCGGCTCTGGGGGAGCGGGCCCTGGCCACGAATCGCCAGCGGTCGCGCCCCTCGCGCCGGAGTGTTCGCCCGGCACTTCCGGCAATCCCTTCGTGGGCGGCTGGTATGCCGATCCGGACATGAAGTTCTACAACGGCCGGTACTGGGTCTATCCGACGTACTCCGCTCCTTATAACGAGCAGACCTATCTGGATGCCTTTTCGTCCCCGGATCTCATCCACTGGACGAAGCACTCCAAGGTATTGGACAAGGTGAACGTGTCCTGGGCAACCCGGGCCATCTGGGCGCCGTCGCCCATCTTCCGCAACAACACCTACTATCTCTATTTCGGGGCCAACGACATCCAGAACGACGGACAGCTGGGCGGGATCGGGGTCGCGAAGTCGAACAACCCCGCCGGGCCCTTCGTCGACGCGCTTGGCAAACCCTTGATCGGCAAGTTCGTCAATGGGGCGCAGCCGATCGATCAGAACATCTTCATCGACGACGACGGACAGGCGTATCTCTATTACGGCGGTTGGGGCCACTGCAACGTCGTCAAGGTCAACGCCGACATGATCAGCCTGGACAGCTCGTCCTTCAAGGAGATCACGCCGTCGGGCTACGTCGAGGGCGCGCTGATGTTCAAGCGCAACGGGAAGTATTACCTGATGTGGTCCGAGGGCGGGTGGACGGGGCCGGACTACCGCGTGTCGTATGCCATTGCCAACTCGCCGCTGGGGCCCTTCCCCAAGGTGGGGACGATCCTCAGCCAGAACGCGGCCATCGGCACCGGCTCGGGTCACAACACGGTGATCAACGTCCCTGGGACGGACGACTGGTACATCTTCTATCACCGCCATCCGCTCGGAGATACGGACGGGAATCACCGCGTGCTCGCCTATGAGCGCATGTATTTCAACAGCGACGGGACGATCAAGCCGGTGGAGATGAGCAGCCAGGACAACTTCTGCGATGGCGACTCGCTGGGCTGGAGCACCTACGGCGCGACATGGTCCGTGTCGAACGGCCGGTATGCCACCCCGCAGGTGCAGGATGCGAAGGCGTTGTTGAACACCAACTTCTCCGCGCTGTCCCATGAGGCCGACGTCACGCCGGGCGCCTCCGGGGACGCGGGGTTGATGTTCCGGGTGAGCAGCCCGGGCGCCGGGCTCGACGCCTACAAGGGGTACTACGCCGGCATCGCCGCGGGCTCCGACAGGGTGGTGCTGGGCAAGGCGAACGGAGGGACCTGGACCGAGCTCGCCAGCGCCGCCGCCGCGATCGATCCGAACGTCACCTATCACCTCGCGGTCGTGGCCAATGGAGACCGTCTCTCGGTCTATCTGAACCGTTCGGCGACACCCATCGTCACGGCCACCGATGCCACGTATGCCTCGGGCGCGCTTGGACTCCGGGCCCATGACAGCGCGGCCGCGTTCGACAACGTGAATGCCACGAAGCCGCCCGGGGTCATCTTCTACGCGGATGGTGGGTACGGCGGTCTCGGGGTCTCGCTGGGCGCCGGGAGCTACACGTACACGCAGCTCATCGCGGCGGGTATCCCCAACGACTGGATGAGCTCGCTCCGAGTCCCCGCCGGCTGGACGGTGCAGATCTATGCGGACGACAACTTCACCGGGACGATGTGGCAGTTCACGGCGGATACGTCGCTGATCCCGGCGGAAGCCAACGACAAGATGTCGTCGGTGAAGATCTTCGCGCCGTAGCGCTCGAGGAGGAGGGCTCCGGACGCGGGCCTGGAGCCCGCGTCCGCCGAGAGCCGTCCAGAGGGGCCTCGCGGTGTTAGGGTCGCCCCGGTTTCAACCCCGTGAGGAGCGACACATGGAGCCTCAACCCCGAGTGGGTGTCGGTGCTTTCATCCAGGACCCGGACCATGGACTGCTGCTGGTGCGGCGTCGGCGCATGCCGGAGGCGGACCATTGGGGGCTGCCGGGCGGCAAGGTCGACTTCGGCGAGACGCTGCAAGCCGCGGTGGTCCGGGAGATCGCCGAGGAGCTGGGCGTGGAGATCGCCCTCGACGGGCTGCTCTGCCTCGTCGATCAGATCGACGTGGCGGCGGGCACCCATTGGGTGTCGCCGGTCTACCGGGCCCACATCGTCCGGGGCGAGCCGATCAACCGCGAACCCGCGGCCCTGGCCGGGGTGGGCTGGTTCGCGCTGGATGACCTGCCCGGGCCCCTGACCCTGTCGACCCGGACGGCGTTGGCGCGGAGGGGTGGATGACTTTTACACGGGTGTGGGCGGCACGGGGGGCGGCAGGTTCATCAGGCTCTGTCGTGCCATCTCCATTCGTGCGACCTCCTCGCCGTGGCGCATGCGAAGCCGGATGGTCACGGACGAGAAGTCGAGCATGTCCCCCAGCCGCTTGCTGGGTTGGATCACGGTGATGGGACAATAGCGGTAGGCGCTGCCGTCTGGCTTCTTCAGTTCCAGGCCCACCGCGCGGGCCTGCCGCACCAGGTTGTTGATGCGGACGAACTCATCGACGTCATTGCGAAGGATTTCACTGATGGTGATGTCGGTGAGGCTGCGCTTGGCCACGTCGATGATGCTGGCCGGGGAGGGCGCCTGCTCTGCCTTTCCCGAGCTACAGGCGATGACCACGATTTCCGTCGGGTTGAAGTCCAGTGCGTCGCCGAGTGGGGTGACGTTGCGCAGTCCTCCGTCCACGAACGCCTGGGGACCAATCGCTTCCCAGATGACGGGCATCGTCGAGCTGTGCCACACCGCGTCGAGGAAGTCGGGGCTCTCATGGCCGAGCAGCTCGTACTCGCCCGACACGAGCGAGACGCGGCCCACATGGGTGGGGACTCGGAAGGGCCGCCCCGCCGCGTGCTTCTGGATGAGCGCTCGCAGCGGCGAGTCATCGTAGAACCCGAGCTTGTGCTGGACGGCGAGCCGGAAGGCCAGGACGGGCCAGGAGAACTTCCGGTAGATGTCCTCCTCCCGGATGTTCAGCCAGAGGTCCATCAACCGGGCGTATTCCTGCTGGGCGAGGAGCGTGGCGTTGAGGGCTCCGACGGACACTCCGATGATGCGCTCCCAGCGGAAACCGAGCTCCTCGCGAAGGACGCGCTCGGCGCCGAGCTGGAATGCACCCTTGGCTCCTCCGCCGGACAGCACGAGCGTGGCAACACGTTCAGACATGGCGACTGCCCCCCTCATCATGGACTCTGGATGAGGGGTGCATAACGGCATCTCCCGAGGCCCGGTATCACCCTGGTGCACGAGGATGGAGTCCGCGCCGGGACATCCTCCGCGGGCAGCCTGGCCGTCAGGCCGAAGGAAGATCATGCGTGGCCGCCTGATACCCCAGCAGCTCGAACGCCTGACTCGCCCCCATCGCCAGGGAGACGGCACGCTCGCCGAGTTCCTCGGGAAGCTCGGGGTCCGTGAGGTTGATGCGGATCAGCCGGGCATCGGGGTGGTGGTGGACGAGGTGCTCCATCCTCCAGCGCACCACCGAGGGCGTGTTGAAGCCCGCCCCCACTTCGATGACGAGCAGCCGCCGCGCCGCGCCATCGCGCACCCATTGTCGGAAGCGCCGCGCCTGCTCGATGTAGGGCTCCTCCACGAAGGACGCGTCCAGTCGCACGTTCATGAAGACGTCCCCTCCACAGCGGGGGCAGCGCGGGATCGCGTCCGGAGCGGTCACCTGCTGGGTCTCCGGATCCATCACCGCGAGGCATCGCTCGATGAAGGGCCGCGTGGGCCAGGTCTCGTGCGAGCAGGCCCTCCGGCACTGCATGCGTGCGTAGTCCCCTTGCGGCGTGAAGAGCCGAGCCTCGTCGAAGCCATTGCGAGGGAACAGCATGTCGACATTGGACGTGAGCACGAACGTGTCCTTGTCCCTCACGAGCTGCCGGAGTGTCTGGTAGGCGGGGCGCTCGTCCTCTCCGAAGCGCACGTGCTTCACGTGCGTCGACCAGAAGCCCCAGTGTTGCGCGGGGGTGAGGCCCTCGTGACCAATGAACTGGTATTGGGCGCGAAAGCCCAGGCGCACGAAGGCGGGGAACAGCCGGGCGAACGTCGCCGTGTCTCCGTAGTCGATGCCCGCCGCGGCCGACATGCCCGCCCCCGCGCCGATGAGGACCCGCTCGCTCTCCTCGAGCCAGCGCCGCGCCAGCTCCACCGCTTTCTCGTGCCCCATGTTCCGTGTTCCTTCACGCGTGTTCATCGAGGGCTCCCCTCTGGAGTGCCGCGGAATACGCCTCGCGGTCCTCGTCACCGAAGACGTTGAACAGCACCAACTCGAGCGTGCCGGGGTGCTCGCGCAGCCACGCTCCCACCGTGCGCAGCGCCACCCGGGCGGCGGGCCCCTTGGGAAAGCCGAAGACTCCCGTGGAGATGGCGCACAGCGCGATCGAGCGCACTCCCTGGAGCCGCGTGGCCACGTCCAGACAGGCGCGGTAGCAGGCGGCGAGTGCTTCCTCATGCTCCGAGCGCAAGGCGCCGCGCACGATGGGGCCCACCGTGTGCAGCACGTAGCGGGCGGGCAGATTGTAGGCCCGGGTCGCCTTCGCGTGGCCCGTGGGCTCGGGCGTGCCCTGGGCTCTCATGATGCGGGCGCAGTCCTCGCGCAGCCTGGGGCCGGCCGCCGCGTGGATGGCGTTGTCGATGCACGCGTGGAAGGGACGGAAGCACCCGAGCAACTGGGCATTCGCAGCGTTGACGATGGCATCCGCCGCGAGGGTGGTGATGTCCCCCTGCCACACGGCGCAGTGGGCGGCCGCCGTGCCCGGGACGTCGCCGAGACGGGGCAGGTGGATGGGGTCCACCTCGGGGCGCATCCGCCGCTCCGCCTGGAGGAGCCGGTCCAGGGCCAGGAGGAAGTCCTCCGGGAGTTGCTGGGGGCCGCGAACCGTGAGGAGCGCGCGCAGCCAGGCCCGCTCATTCGCCTCCAGCCGGGTGCTCGGGCCCGACTCCTCCCGCAGCGGTTGCTCGGTGCCGTCCGCCTGGAGGTGCTCGATCAGACGTCGTGGCAAGGCCGATCGTTCCTCTTCCGAGGCCGGGGCGGGGGGCGTGAACGGAGTGTCGAGGGAGACGAGCCCTCGATACGCGTCGAGGGCCAGCGCTGGAGCGGTCACGGTCATCACCCAAATAAATGAAACAGAGGTAGTTACAAATCAGGGTAAAAAAAGAGGTCCGCGTCCCTCGCTAGCGGGCGAGCGCGTCTATCTCCTCGACGAGGTCCGCGACGGTCGTGCGCTCGAGATCCTTTTCCAGCGCGAGCTGCGCCTCCTCGAAGTGCCCGGCGAGCGCGGACTGGATGGTGCTCCCCACGGGACAGAGGGGATTGGGGGTGTTGCTGTGCAGCGGGAAGAGGGTGCCTCCCTCCACCGCGCGGTAGATGTCCCTCAGGGTGATTCCCCTGGGAGGCCGTGCGAGCTGCCAGCCACCCCCCACGCCCACCTGGGCGGTGACCAGCCTGGCGTCACGCAGGAGTGCCAGCAATCGCCGGATGACGACCGGGTTGGTGTTCACGCTTCCCGCGATGAACTCCGACGTCAGCTGCTCCCCCCTACCATGGGCGAGCAGGGTCAGGATGTGGATGGCGACGGTGAATCGGCTGCTGGTGTTCATCGCGGACTCGAACTGTAACCAATATGGTTTCAGTTCACCGTCGTGTCAACACGGAATGAACGGCCAGCGCGAGGGCGGTGGCTTCCGGTAGGGTGGGGGCCGCTCATCCGTCGAGGAGGTCGTGTTGAAGCGTGTGTTGCTGGTGGTGGTGCTGGGGCTGGTGGCGGGTGGAGGGTGCAAGAAGTCCTCGGTCCCCACCGCGCCCACGGACATGGTGCGCACCTCTCCGGACGGGATGCTCTCTCCGGGTGGACGGGGCGTCGTGGACGGGGGCGAGGTGGAGGTGGCCGGTCTGATCAAGGCGATCCACGAGGACAGTGGACGCCTCGTGGTCACCTTCGCGTCGAACCAGCCCACCCGGTCCGTTCTCTGCCGGGTGGAGGCGGGGCAGGCGGCCGCCGCCGGGAATCTGGCCGCGGGGCAGCTCGTGGCCATGCACGGCCTCTCGCGGGGCCAGTCGGGCGGCAATCCCGTGCTCGAGCCGTGCCGGGTGGTCTGGGCCGGGCCTCCGCCCGGGACGAAGCCCGCGGACGGCCGGGACGTCTTGCGCGCGGCCCGCTCCCTGGAGATGTGCAGGGTACCCCTGCTCGTCGATGGCTTGCGACGTGGAGGCCGGAAGTTGCCGGATGGCAAGCCCATGACCGAAGCGGCTTTTCGCCAACAGGAGCCAGCCCGGGCCGAGCGGCTCGACGCCGCCGAGAAGAAGGCCCGCGCGGAGCTGGCTTCCGTGGGGCTGACCGCCCTGTCCTGCGATCATCCGCTCCTGCACGTCCTCCAGCGGTGCGAGACGGCTTCCGGACCGGACACACCGGGCGTGGAGTGCGACTCCCCCTATGTGAAGGAAATCCTCGCCCTGCTGACTCGCTGAGGGGGATGGGCTCACGCTCCCTCGAAGTGGACCTGGGCCATGCCCATCACGTGCTCGATGGCCAGCAGGTGCCAGGCCACGTTCTGGATGATGCTCGCCGGACCCGATGACGCGGCGGGTCATTCGGGGACGCCTCCTTGCTGTTCCTCCTCGAGGGTAGGTAGCGTCCTGTCTTCCATTAAACAAAAGGGGGCCAGGATGAAGCTCGTATCGAGCAGTGCCATTGTGACAGGCGCGGGGCAGGGAATCGGGTTGGCGATCGCCGCGCATCTCATGCGGGACGGAGCCAATGTCCTCCTCTTCGGCCGTACCCGGGAGAAGGTGGAGGCCGCCGCCGAGGATCTCAACCGGGCGATGGCGGGACGTGCGCGGGCCGTGCCCTTCACGGGAGACGTGGTCCGGGCCGCGGACGTGTCCCGGGCGATCGAGACCGCCACGCGGGAGTTCGGTCTGCCGGGCATCCTGGTGAACAACGCCGGGACGGGCGCCCTCTCTCCGATCATCGACATGCCGGAGGAGCAATTCGATCAGATCCTCGCCATCAACCTGAAGGGGCCCTTCCTCTTCACCAAGGCCCTGGGACGGGCGCTCGTGGACGCGAAGCAGCCCGGCTCCATCGTCAACATCTCGTCGCTGAACCAGACGGACGTGACGGATGGGCTCGCCCACTACTGCGCCTCCAAGGCGGGGCTCGCGAACTTCACGAAGGTCACGGCCTCGGAGCTGGGCCGCTACGGCATCCGCGCCAACATCGTCGCGCCGGGGCTCATCCGCACGCCCCTGTCCGAGGGGGCCGGTCTGCAGACGGAGGCCATGACCCGGGCGTTCCTCGAGCGGACGCCGCTCGGCAAGGCGGTCGGCGAGCCGGAGGACGTGGCCAAGGTGGTGTCGTTCCTGTGCAGTGATCTCGCGTCGTGGGTGACCGGTGAGACCATCGCCGTCGACGGGGGCAATCACATCCGTGGCGTCCACAGCTACCTGGACACGCTGGGCATCACCAGCTCCAAGGTGGGCTGAGGCGCGCTCTTCCTTCCGCCCACCGGGCGGAGGGCGGAGTTCTTCGACACCTGGGCGGACCTGGAGTCTCGCATGTGGCTGATTCGGACGATGTGGACAGGGGTACTGGTGGCCGCGCTGGCCACGGCCGCGGCCCGGGCGGAGGGCTCGTCCCTGGCGCCCCCGCCCGAGTCCACCCAGGCGCCCGCCGAGGAGTTGACGCCCACGCCCCCTCCGCCGCGCACGGGCTGGGGGGTCCAGGGCCTGCCGCTCATCAACTACAACAGCGACGAGGGCCTGGGGTATGGCGCGCGGCTGCTGGTGGTGGACTCGGGCGACGGCTCGATTCGGCCCTACCGCTACGCCTTCATGGCGCAGTTCTTCCAGACGACGGTGGGGGTGGCCATCCACCGCCTCGCCCTGGATGCCCCCCGCTTCCTGGACTCACCCTGGCGGGTGGTCCTGGACGTGGCGCTGATCAACGATCGTTTCTCGCCGTACTACGGCCCGCCCGAGGACACGCGCTACGTCCCCTCCCTCAACACCTGCGACGACCGCGACGCGTTGAAGTCCGACCCCAATGGCTGTCCGGGCAACCCGGACTTCCGGGGCGTGCGCTACTACGCCTACGATCAACGCACCTTCCCGAGCGTCATGCTCAACGTGCGTCGCCCGCTCAGCGGCCCCTGGCAGGTGGCGGCCGGCTACCGGTTCCGGCTCACCGAGCTGCGCACCCGCTACGCCGTGGATGACCTGGGTCAGGCTCGGGACTCGCTCCTGGAAGAGGACGTGCGGGCGGGACGCATCCCCGGACTGACGGCCGACCACCTGGACGGGGTGAGCACCTTCCGCACGGCCGAGGTGACGGCGAGCCTGCTGCTGGACCTGCGCGACAACGAGCCCGCGCCCGTGCGGGGCATGTTCCACGAACTCGCGGTGCGCGGGGCCGCGGGCGCGATAGGGAGCGGCTTCAACTACTTCGGGGTCACGGCCAACCTGCGCTTCTACCACCCGCTGGGTACGGACCGGCTGGTGGCCGCCTTGCGGCTCCTCGCGGACGTGATGGGGGGCGATGTCCCCTTTCTTCAGCTCACGTCCTTCGGCGGAGTGGAGTGGCGCGATACCATGAGCGGCATCGGCGGCGTGAGCACCGCGCGCGGCATCCTCAAGAACCGGCTGCGCGGACAGGTGAAGGCGCTGGCCAACGGCGAGCTGCGCTGGAAGTTCCTCTCGGTGGCACCGGGCAATCAGCACCTGGACTTCACCCTGCTGGCCTTCATGGACATGGGCCAGGCGTGGGCGGACCTGGACTCCCTGGAGGCTCGGGTCCCGCGCTACACGGGTGGCGGCGGCCTGCGCATCGCGTGGGAGGACAACTTCATCGTCCGGCTCGACTACGGCGTGAGCCCCCAGGATGGCACCACCGGCTTCTACCTGGACTTCAACCACGTTTTCTGAAGGGGAGGGCGGTGATGAAGACCCTGGCGAGGATCGGCCTTGGCGTCGGTGGCGCACTGGCGTTGTCGATCGCGGTGATTGGCGTCCGCACGGCGATGCTCGAGGCCCCCGCCGTGGCGGCCCTGGACGGGGGCGGTGGCTCGCTGGCCGGGCCCGTCGCGGTGGATGTGAACGCGGCCGCCCAGCGCCTGTCCCAGGCCATCCGCTTCCGCACCGTCAGCCACCAGGACAAGGTCGAGGATCAGTCCGCCGAGTGGGATCGGCTCCATGCCTGGCTCGTGAGCGCCTATCCCGCCGCGCATGCCGCCATGACGCGCGAGGTGATCTCCGGCCATACGCTCATCTACACCTGGAAGGGCTCGGATCCGTCGCTGGCCCCCATCGTCCTCATGGCGCACCAGGACGTGGTGCCGGTGACTCCCGGTACCGAGAAGGACTGGCGTCATCCGCCCTTCGACGGCGTGGTCGCCGACGGCGCGGTCTGGGGCCGCGGGGCCATCGACGACAAGGGCTCGTTGATCACCCTGTTCGAGGGCGCCGAGTTGCTCGCCGCCCAGGGCTTCACGCCTCGCCGCACGGTGCTCCTTGTCTCCACCCATGACGAGGAGGCGCGCGGTGAAGGGGCCCGCGCGGTGGCGGACTGGATGAAGGCGCGTGGGCTCCAGGCCGAGTTCGTGCTCGACGAGGGCATGGCGGTGATCTCGGACAATCCGGTCACCGGTGGCGCGGTCGCCCTGATCGGCGTCGCCGAGAAGGGTTATGGGACGTTGAACGTCGTGGCCCGAGCACCTGGAGGCCACTCGTCCTCTCCGCCCAAGGACGCCGGTGGCGCCGTGCTGTTGTCCAAGGCCGTCGTCGCGATCGCCGAGCACCCCTTCCCAATGGAGTTCAAGGGGCCCGGGGTGGCCCTGCTGGAGACGCTCGCGCCCACGGGCTCCTGGGCGCTGCGCATGGCCGTGGCCAACCGCTGGCTGTTCGAGCCGCTCCTCCTCCAGCAGGTCGCGGCTACCTCCACGGGCGCGGCCCTGCTGCACACCACCATCGCGCCCACGATGTTGAGGGGCAGCCCCAAGGAGAACGTGCTGCCGCAGGACGCCACGGCGTGGATCAACTACCGCATCGCGCCCGGTGACACCTCGGAGACGGTCCTGGCCCACGCCCGTGCCGCCGTCGGCGACCTGCCCGTCGAGCTCTCCTGGACGAAGACCCCGGATGAACCCACCCCCATCTCCTCCACGCGCTCGCGGGGGTGGAATGTGCTGGCCTCGCTCGCCGGGGAGATGAGCCGGGCGCCCGTGTCTGCCGGGCTGGTCACCGCGGCGACCGACAGCCGTCACCTGCTGCCGGTGGCCACGGACGTCTACCGCTTCCAACCCATGACCTTCTCGCTCTCCAGCCTCCAGATGATTCATGGGACGAACGAGCACCTGACGCTCGAGAACCTGGAGTTCGCCGTGGGCTTCTACGCGCGTTTGATCGCGACCGCGGCCCGCTGAGTCACGACCGGGGCCACCCCAACAGCACGGCCCCGAGCATCACCAGTCCAGCACCGGCGAGTTGCCGCCGTCCCATCCGTTCGTTCTGGAGCGCGCCGAGCACCAGCGCGAACACGATGGACGTATTGCGCAGGGTGATCACGGCCCCCGTGCCACTGCCCCTGAGCGCGACGAGCATCAGCGAGAACGACAGCGTGCACAGGACTCCCGCCGCCACGAGCAGCAAGGGCCGGGTCCTGATCTTCCGGAGCAGCGCGCCCCAGCTCGTCTCCTCCCGGCGGCGCATGAGGACGAGCAGGGGCAGGGCCACTCCGAGCGACAGGGTGAACAGGGCCGGAGGCTGCGCGCCTTCTCCCAGGGCGCGTTTGTAGCTGAGGTTGTACCCGGCGATGCACGCGGCACTCGCGAGGGACCAGAGCACGCCATCCTTCTCCCTGCCTCGAGGCAGCACGAGGTTCATCCCCGCCATGCCCACGGCCACCAGGGCCGCGCCCGCCACGGACCCCGGCGTGAGCTGCTCGTTCAACCACAGCACGGACACGGGCCACACGAGCAACACCGCCCCGCCACGGGACACCGTGTACGCGAGTCCCAACGGGGCACGGCTCAGGGACTTGGCGAGCGTCACCAGGTAGCCGCTCTCCAGCACGCCAGCCATGAGGGCCCACAGAAAGGCTCCGGAGGTGGGAAAGGCCGCGCCCTGGAGACCGAGCGCCCAGAGCCCTCCGCACAACACGGTGATGGTGATGACGCCCACCACGGCGGACTCCGGGTCCTCGTGCCGCTTGAGCAGCGCGCTCCACGACGCGTGGAAGAAGGCGGACGACAGGACCAACATCATGGCGACGGGGTTCACCGGTGCTCCAGGGGACGCGCATGGCGCGAGAAGACGGTGTCGAAGGGTTCGAGACGGAGGGCCTCGGCTCGTGTTTTCTACACCAAGAAGACGCGTGGAGCAGCCCCGTGCGCTCCCACGTTGATCTACAACGTGCGCACCATGAACCGTGCCCTCTTCCTGTCCGCCTGTGTCCTCACCATGAGTTCCGCCTGCACGGACTCGCGCCGCGCCCCCGCTCCGCCCGAGCACCGGGACGCCCCCACCGGTGCAGGGAAGACCGACGCGGCGCCCATTGATGCCGGAGTCAACGATGCGGGGCTTCCGGACGCGGGGCTCGCGGACGCGGGGATTCCCTCGCCCACCCCGGATGGCGGCGCCGCCTGCTCGGCCCAGGGGCTGAGCCCCACGCCATCTCCCGCGAATCCGCCCCTTCCCCCGGCGGTGGACTCCATGCGCCGCCGCATCGTCGCCGCGGCGGTGGCGTGTGACTACGCGGCGCTCGCCGCGCTCGGGGACGAACAGGGCAAGAGCCTGCGCTTCTCCTTCGGTCCCGATGAGGACGTGGCCCGGTTCTGGCGCCAGGCGGAGCAGGAGCGCGGTGAGCCGGTGCTCGCCCGGATGGTGAAGCTCCTGAGCCTGCCCTACACGAAGCAGGACGAGCTCTACGTCTGGCCCACGGCGTTCCGCGAGAACGCCACCGCCCAGGACTTCGAGGCCCTCAAGGGGATCTACCCGGACGCGCAGCTCCAGGCGATGCAGCGGGATGGCAGCTACCTCGGCCTGCGCGTCGGCATCTCCAGTACCGGGGACTGGCAGCTGGCCGTCAGCGGAGACTGACGGCCCCGCCAGGCGGGCTACTGGAGCCCCCCAGAAGGGGGGAGAAGTTCACTCCACGAAGGGGCCCCGCCGGGGGGCCCCTCGGGCCGCCTGGGTTCAGACGCGGACCGAACGCACGAAGGGCAGCTCCCGGACGCGGGTGCCGGTGAGCGCGAAGATGGCGTTGGCGAGCGCGGGCGCCACGGGGGGCACTCCCGGCTCTCCGACTCCGCACGGCGGGCCCTCGCTGGGAATCACTTCGACATGGATGCGCTGGGGTGCCTCCGCCATGCGCACCAGGCGGTAGTCGCGGAAGGTGCTCTGCTCGGTGGCGCCGTCCTTCATGGTGATGGCGCCATAGAGCCCCAGGCTCATACCGAAGATGACCGCGCCCTCGAACTGCGCGCGCACGCGATCCATGTTGACGACCGTGCCCGCGTCCGCGACGAGCCACACTTCGTCCACGCGGATGCGCTCGTCCGCGTCCTTCACCACGGACATCACCACCGCCACGTAGGACAGGAAGCTGCGGTGTGCCGCGAGCCCCAACGCGCGTCCCTCCTTCTTGCGCGAGTCCCAGCGCGACAGCTCCGTCACGCGCTCGATGACGCGGTGCAGGCGCCCGGTGTCGACCGGGTGCTCGTCCAAGGACTGGCTGTGGTTGCGCAACTGTCCCACGCCGAGTTCCTTGAGCGTCACGATGCGCGGTGGGCCGATGATCTCGAGCCGCATGTCGCGGGGATCCGTGCCACGCGCGTGGGCGAGCTCGTCGATGAAGCTCTGCACGGAGAACGCATGGTAGACGTTGGCCACCGAGCGCATCCAGCCGATGCGGGTATACGCGCGGGCCTCGCAGTTTTCCTGGCGCACGTGGGGGATGGCGAGCGGCAAGTCCAGGAGGCCATGGTTGAGTTCGCTGTCGCCCGCGAACGTGGCGCCCGAGAAGACGGAGTCGATGGGCGGGAACGCGCTGCGGTGGCGCCAGGCCACGATCTTCCCCGAGTCATCGAGCGCGGCCGACAGCCGCTGCGCGCACGTCGCGTGATAGTAGTCGTGGCGCAGATCATCCTCGCGTGTCCACTGCACGCGCACGGGAGCGCCCACGGCGCGTGCCACCAGGGCGGCCTCCGGTACGAAGTCCGGCATCGACTTGCGGCCGAAGCCACCGCCCAGCAGCGTCACGTGGATGGTGATCTGGCTCTCGTCGATGCCGAGTGCCCGTGCGACCTCGGTGCGGTCGGCCTGGGGGTTCTGGGTCGCCGCCCACACCTCGCACCGGCCTCCCTCCACCCGAGCGACCGTCACGGGCGGCTCCATGGGCGCATGGGCCAGGTGCGGCGTGTGGTAGTCGGCCTCGAGCTTGTGTTTGGCGCTCGCGAGCGTCGTGTCGGCATCGCCCACGTTGCGCACGACCTTGCCCGAGGAGCCGATGGCCTTCGTCAGCTCCTGGCGGTACGCGGCCGAGTCGTAGCCCGCGTTGTCCCCGTGCTCCCATGTCACGTCGAGTACCGCGCGCCCGCGCATGGCCGCCCAGGTGTTGTCCGCGACGACGGCGATGCCTCCGAGCGGCTGGAAGCCAAAGGGCAGTTTGGGCGCGGGCAGCTCCACCACGTGCTTGACGCCCGGCACGGCGAGCGTGCGCGTCGCGTCGTAGCGGGCGGCCCGGCCACCGGCGACAGGGGGCCGGACGACCATGGCCGTGAGCATGCCGGGCAGCACCACGTCCGCGCCGAAGACGGCCTTGCCGGTGACGAGCTCCGGCCCGTCGATCAGGGGCAGCTCCTTGCCCAGGTGGCGCAGCTCGGAGCGGGGCCGCAGCGTGACGTCCTTCTTCGTGGGGACCGGGAGCCTGGCGGCGTCGTTGGCCAGCTCGCCGAAGCCGAGGGAGCGCTTGCTGGCCGGGTGGAACACGACATGGTCCCGCGCCACGCAGGTGTTCGCGGGCACACCCCAGCGCCGGGCCGCCACGGTGACGAGCATGGTGCGCGCCGTGGCGCCCACGTAGCGCAGGTCCGTGAAGATCTTGCGCACGCTGCACGAGCCGTCGGTGTTCTGGTCTCCGTAGGCCTCGTCTCCATCGGCCTGGGTGACCTTCACCCGGGCCATGTCGGCACCCATCTCGTCCGCGATGAGCACGGGCAGGGAACTGCGCACGCCCTGGCCCATCTCCGAGCGGTGGCAGATCATGGTCACTACGCCATCGGGAGCCACGTGCACGTAGACGTGGGGGCGGAAGCCCTGCTCGGGCACGGGCGGGTAGGCGTTGGGCATGGTGGCCGCGCGCGCGTTCGTGGGCAGCAGCTCGAGAGCGAGCCCAGCGGTGACCAGACCCACCCCCCCGAGGAAAGAGCGGCGCGACAGGCGGATGGGGTTGTCGTCCAGGGAGTGCTCACTCATGGGGGAGACCCGCCGCTTTCTTGATGGCGCAGCGAATGCGCGTGTAGGTGCCACAGCGGCACAGGTTGCCGCTCATCGACTTGTCAATCTCGCTGTCGCTGGGCTGGGGCTTCTTCGCCAGCAGGGCCGCCGCGGTCATGAGCTGCCCGGACTGGCAGAAGCCGCACTGGGGTACGGCGAGCTCGACCCAGGCCTTCTGCAGGGGGTGAGAGCCATCGGGGGAGAGGCCCTCGATGGTGGTGACGTGGCGTCCCGCGGCGCGGCTCACCGGGGTGACGCAGGCACGCACGGCCTCGCCATCCAGGTGCACGACGCACGCGCCGCACAGAGCCTGGCCACAGCCGTACTTGGTGCCCGTCAGGCCGAGCACGTCGCGCAGGGCCCAGAGCAGCGGCATCTCCGGGTCGACCTCGAGCTCGCGCTCGGTTCCGTTCAACTTCAGGTGGATGCTCATGGGCGTGCCTCCTCGTCTGGACACTCGGCGCCGTCCTTCGCCCACGCGGCGATGAGGGCCCCGAATTGTTCTTGTGTTCCGGGGGCGGGGACCCGTTCCCACCCCGGTTTCCATGCCCACGCGACGAGCTCATCGTGCGCGGAGTGTTCGATGAGCTCCTCGAGGCTCTTGTCGCCGTTGCGCTGGCGGTCCTTGAGCTGCTCGCAAAGGGAGCGGGGAGTGGCACCCACCCAGGCCATGGAGCGCGGAGCGAGGTGCCACTTGGGGGCGCCCGGAACCCGGGCATGCGCGAGGTTCTTGTCCTGGTGGCAGGAGGTGCACTCGAGGCCCGGCACGCCCTGGTCCTTGGCGCCACGCGAGACGGGCGGCTGATGCGCGAGCCCCTGCTCGCCTTGGGCGGGGCTGTCGCCAGCGGGGTGGCAGTTGGTGCAGCGTGGATGGAGCATCACGCGGCTGGCCTCCAGGAAGAGGGCGCGTGAACGCTCCGGGCGGGAGGTGATGCGCGCGAACATGTCCGGCGTGCGCAACTGCTGGGCCGGGACGGGGGGCAACTGCGTGGCGGGGCTGGCGTTCACGCCGCCACGGCCTGAGCTACACGCCAGCGCGAGCACGGCGCACAGGGCTCCCGCTCCCAGCAGGGATGCGGTGAGGATGCCCGGGTGATGCATCATTGGAGACCTCCAGGCGGGGTGGGGATCATCCCGCGCTAGTCGGTTTATTTTGTGCTCTGAGCTATTTCAGTTTAAGCCAGTTTTTATTAATTAGCCGTGTAGTCCTACTTCAGGAGAAAAAACGAATCAGTCGCTCGGTGACGTGGTCTGGGTTATCGGCGGCGAATGCATGACCGCTGTTCGGGATTAATCCAGCCAGGATGTCCGCCGACAGGCATCAGTGGTGTCGTGTCAGGCTGGAAGCCGCTGCGCGTACCACTCGGTGCTGCATAGTGATTGAGAAATTCCGTCCAGTCTGTCTAGGTCCAGCCTCGGACCCGTTCGACCGCGTCGAACATCTTTTGAGCAGGGGTTTGCCAGCGGAGCGACACCCGTCATTTCCGCCGCGTGTGGTGCCTTGTGGAGTGTTTGCTCAAATTCTTGGACAGGACGGAAAGGACAGGCCGTTCGAGTGCTTTGACAGCTGAACCGGGAATCGACACGCGGCGCCCCGGGAAAGGGGGGCTTACTCCAAGGAGGAGAGGGGGGAAGGGGAACGCCCCTCCTGTCCACGCTCCGCGATGGCCTGGGGCACGCCGCCGCGTCCGCCGATCTCCCGGTGGAGCTGGATGACGGTGTCGCGCACCTGTCGCAGCAGGGCGTCGCGGTCCGCCTTGCCGAGCCCCTTCGTGTCGATGGGCTGCCCCACCTTCACGCGGATGTCGTGCCTGCGCAGCCAGATGCCGCCCCGGGGAAGCACCTGCAGGGCGCCCTCGATGGCCACGGGGACGATGGGCACCTGGGCCTCGATGGCGAGCACGAAGGGGCCCTTCTTGAAGGGGAGGATGAGCCCGTCATGCGAGCGGGTGCCCTCGGGGAAGGCCAGGATGGACTTGCCCGCGCGGATGCGCTCGCCGGCGAGCGCCAGGCTCCTCACGGCCTCGCGATGGTGGGAGCGGTTGATGAAGATCATCCCCGTCATCGCCATGTACCAACCGAGGAGGGGCACGTACTTGAGGACGTGCTTGGCGATGAAGCGGAGGTTCACCGGCAGCGCCGCGAATGCGCAGGGGATGTCCATCGCCGACTGGTGATTCATGACGAAGATGTGGGGCTTGCTCCAGTCGATGTCCGGCAGCGGCTCCACGAACATCCGCGAGCCGGTGATGCGCCAGTGCAGCGGGGCCCAGAAGCGCCGCGCCATCATCAACGGCACGCTGCCGTCGAGGGTCAGGAGCGCCCCTCCTCCGGCGAGGGTGATCCAGAAGGCACCCCACACCGCCAGGACGAGGGCCTGGAGCACGTTGAGCAGAGGGTAGAGGAGCTTCATGGGCGGACATCTCCCGGCATGGCGGTGCCTTTCCGGGAATGGCCCTCTATCACGCTCCAGGGGCGGCGGGAGGAGGGGGCCCCCGCGCAGGGGGGAGCCCCTCGGACCGCCTGGGTTCAGACGCGGACCGAACGCACGAACGGCAGCTCGCGCACGCGGGTGCCGGTGAGCGCGAAGATGGCGTTGGCGAGCGCGGGGGCCACGGGGGGCACTCCCGGCTCTCCGACGCCGCCCGGCGCGCCCTCGCTGGGAATCACTTCGACGTGGATGCGCTGGGGTGCCTCCGCGATGCGCACCAGGCGGTAGTCGCGGAAGTTGCTCTGCTCGGTGGCGCCGTCCTTCATGGTGATGGCGCCATAGAGCCCCAGGCTCATGCCGAAGATGACCGCGCCCTCGAACTGCGCGCGCACGCGCTCCGCGTTGATGATGGTGCCCGCGTCCGCGACGATCCACGCCTCGTCCACGCGGATGCGCTCGTCCGCGTCCTTCACCACGGACATCACCACCGCCACGTAGGACAGGAAGCTGCGGTGCGCCGCGAGCCCCAACGCGCGCCCCTCCTTCTTGCGCGAGTCCCAGCGCGACAGCTCCGTCACGCGCTCGATGACGCGGCGCAGGCGCCCGGTATCGAGCGGGTGTTCCTCCAAGGGCTGGCCGTAGTTGGGCACCTTCTCCACGCCCAGCTCCTTGGGCGTCACGATGCGCGGTGGGCCGATGAGCTCGAGCAGCGTGTCGCGGGGATCCGTGCCGCGCGCGTGAGCGAGCTCGTCGATGAAGCTCTGCACGGAGAACGCATGGTAGACGTTGGCCACCGAGCGCATCCAGCCGATGCGGGTGTGCGCGCGGGCCTCGCAGTTCTCCATGCGCACGTGGGGGATGGCGAGCGGCAGATCCAGGATGCCCTGGTTGAGCTCGCCGTCGCCCGCGAACGTGGCGCCCGAGAAGATGGAGCCGATGGGCGGGAACGCGATGCGGTGGTGCCAGGCCTGGACCTTGCCCGAGTCGTCGAGCGCGGCCGACAGCCGCTGCGCGCACGTCGAGTGGTAGTAGTCATGGCGCACGTCGTCCTCGCGCGTCCACTGCATGCGCACGGGAGCGCCCACGGCGCGTGCCACCAGGGCGGCCTCCGCCACGTAGTCCGGCTTGGACTTGCGGCCGAAGCCACCGCCCAGCAGCGTCACGTGGATGGTGATCTGGCTCTCGTCGACGCCGAGCGCCCGCGCCACCTCGGTGCGAGCGGACTGGGGATTCTGGGTCGCCGCCCACACCTCGCACCGGCCTCCCTCCACCCTCGCGACCGCCGCGGGCGGCTCCATGGGCGCATGGGCCAGGTGCGGCGTGTGGTAGTCGGCCTCGAGCTTGCGCTTCGCGCCCGCGAGCGTCGCGTCGGCATTGCCCACGTTGCGCACGACCTTGCCCGAGGAGCCGATGGCCTTCGTCAGCTCCTGTCGGTACGCGGCCGAGTCGTAGCCCGCGTTGTCTCCGTGCTCCCATGTCACCTCGAGCGCCGCGCGTCCGCGCATGGCCGCCCAGGTGTTGTCCGCGACGACGGCGATGCCTCCGAGCGGCTGGAAGGCGAAGGGCAGCTTGGGCGCGGGCAGCTCCACCACCTGCTTGACGCCCGGCACGGCGAGGGCGCTCGTCGCGTCGTAGCGGGCGACCCGGCCACCGGCGACGGGAGGCCGGACGACCATGGCCGTGAGCATGCCGGGCAGCACCACGTCCGCGCCGAACTGGGCTTTGCCGGTGACGATGTCCGGCCCGTCGAGCAGCGGCAGCTCCTTGCCCAGGTGGCGCAGCTCGGAGCGGGGCCGCAGCGTGACGTCCTTCCTCGCGGGGACCGGCAGCTTCGCGGCGTCGTTGGCCAGCTCGCCGAAGCCGAGGGAGCGCTTGCTGGCCGGGTGGAACACGACATGGTCCCGCGCCACGCAGGTGTTGACGGGCACGCCCCAGCGTTTGGCCGCCACGGTGATGAGCATGGTACGCGCCGTGGCGCCCACGTAGCGCAGGTCCGTGAAGATCTTGCGCACGCTGCTCGAGCCGTCGGTGTTCTGGTCTCCGTAGGCTTTGTCCCCATCGCCCTGGATGACCTTCACCCGGGCCATGTCGGCGCCCATCTCGTCCGCGATGAGCACGGGCAGGGAGCTGCGCACGCCCTGGCCCATCTCCGAGCGGTGGCAGATCATGGTCACCACGCCATCGGGAGCCACGTGCACGTAGACGTTGGGGCGGAAGCCCTGCTCGGGCACGGGCGGGTAGGCCGTGGGCATCGGGGCGGCCCATGCGTTCGTGGGCAGCAACTCGAGCGCGAGCCCAGCGGCGACCAGAGTCACACCCTCGAGGAAGGAGCGGCGCGACAGGCGGATGGGATTGTCGTCCAGGGAGTGCTCACTCATGGGGGAGACCCGCCGCTTTCTTGATGGCGCAGCGAATGCGCGTGTAGGTGCCACAGCGGCACAGGTTGCCGCTCATCGACCTGTCAATCTCGCTGTCGCTGGGCTGGGGCTTCTTCGCCAGCAGGGCCGCCGCGGTCATGATCTGCCCGGACTGGCAGAAGCCGCACTGGGGCACGGCGAGCTCGACCCAGGCCTTCTGCAAGGGGTGAGAGCCATCGGCGGACAGGCCCTCGATGGTGGTGACGTGGCGTCCCTCGGCGCGGCTCACCGGGGTGACGCAGGCACGCACGGCCTCGCCATCCAGGTGCACGACGCACGCGCCGCACAGGGCCTGGCCACAGCCGTACTTGGTGCCCGTCAGGCCGAGCACGTCACGCAGGGCCCAGAGCAGCGGCATCTCCGGGTCGACCTCGAGCTCACGCTCGGTTCCATTCAACTTCAGGTGGATGCTCATGGCCGTGCCTCCTCGTCTGGACACTCGGCGCCGTCCTTCGCCCACGCGGCGATGAGGGCCCCGAATTGTTCTTGTGTTCCAGGGGCGGCAACCCGCTCCCACCCCGGTTTCCATGCCCACGCGACGAGTTCATCGTGCGTGGAGTGCTCGATGAGCTCCTCGAGGCTCTTGTCGCCGTTGCGCTGGCGGTCCTTGAGCTGCTCGCAAAGGGAGCGGGGAGTGGCACCCACCCAGGCCATGGAGCGCGGAGCGAGGTGCCACTTGGGGGCGCCCGGAACCCGAGCGTGAGCGAGGTTCTTGTCCTGGTGGCAGGAGGTGCACTCCAGGCCGGGCACTCCCTGATCCTTGGCGCCACGCGAGACGGGCGGATCATGCGTGAGCCCCTGATCGCCCTGGGTAGGCGAGTCGCCGGCGGGGTGGCAGTTGGTGCAGCGCGGATGGAGCATCACGCGGCTGGCCTCCAGGAAGAGGGCGCGAGAGCGCTCCGGGCGGGAGGAGATGCGCGCGAACATGTCCGGCGTGCGCAACTGCTGGGCCGTCACGGGGGGCAACTGCGTGGCGGGGCTGGCGTTCACGCCGCTACGGCCTGAGCTACACGCCAGCGCGAGCGCGGCGCACAGGGCTCCCGCTCCCAGCAGGGAAGCGGTGAGGATGCCCGGGCGATGCATCATGGAGACCTCCAGGCGGGGGGGAATGGCCCCGAGCCAGAGCGGGCCATTGTGCGCCTGGGGCCTTTTCGCCCCAAACCAGATGTTGTTAATAGGGTATGTAGGGTTACTTCACAATGCTCGCGGCCGGGTTCACGGTGGCGAGCATGCGCCGCACCTCGCGCAGCAGGGCATCGGGCAGGCACGGCTTGGTGATGTACGAATCGCAGCCCGCGTTCTGGGCCTCGCGCGAGTGCCCATCCAGCGCGTGCCCGGTGAGCGCCACCACGGGGATGGCCTTGGTGCGCGCGTCGCCCTTGAGCCGGCGCGTGGCCTCCCAGCCATCCATCACGGGCAGGGACAGGTCCATGAGGATGACGGCGGGCCGGAACTCCATGGCCTTCTCCACCGCCTCCAGCCCGTTGCGCGCCTCGATGACCCGGTAGCCGGAGAACTCCAGGTACTCGGCGTACATCTCCCGGGCATCCTGATAGTCATCCACGATGAGGATGAGCGGCGCGGACTCGTTGCCCATGGCTTGGGTCATGATCGCCTCGCGAGGCGGGGCAGGTGCAGGGTGAACGTCGAGCCCTGGCCCACGGCGCTCTCCAGGCTCACGCGTCCGTCGAGCATCGCGGCCAGCCGGCGGCAGATGGACAGGCCGAGTCCCGTTCCCCCATAGGCTCGCGTGGGAGAGTTGTCCACCTGCTGGAAGTCCTCCCAGATGCGCTCCTGATGGGCCGGATCGATGCCGATGCCGGTGTCCACCACGGAGATGTGGAACGCGGCGGTGGCGACCTCGTACCGGGCCTTCACCTGGATGCTCCCCTCGTGGGTGAACTTCAGGGCGTTGGACAGCAGGTTGACGACGATCTGTTTCACCTTCTGCCGGTCGCTGTGCACCATGGGCAGGTTGGGCTCCACCTGGGTGCTCACCGCCAGCTTCGAGCGGACGATGATGGGATCCAACTCCGCCATGACCTCCTGGAGCAGCTCGGGCAGGCGGAACTCGGACAGGTGCAGCGGCATCCGGCCCGCCTCGATGCGGGTGATGTCGAGGATCTCGTTGATGATCTCCAGGAGGTGGCGCCCGTTGGAGTCGATGCGGCTGAGGCTGCGGCGCTGCGGAGGGGGCAGCTCGCCGTTGACGCCCTGCAGCAGCATGTTGGTGTAGCCGAGGATGGCGTTGAGCGGCGTGCGCAGCTCGTGGCTCATGTTGGCGAGGAACTGGGACTTGGCGGCGCTCGCCTGCTCCAACTGGATGGCCTGGCGGCGCAGCAGCTCGTTCTGCGTGGCCAGCTCCTCGGTGGCGGCGTTGACCCGGGCGGCCAGCTCACTGGAGGCGGCCTCGAGCCGGGTGAGCTGCCGGCCCTTGTACAGGCGCGTGAGGTGCGAGCCGAGGTGGCCCGCGAGCCAGCGCACGTCCGGGGATAGCTCCGGCGAGGCGGGCGTGACCAGCAGCAAGCCCGGCGGAGGGATGCCGGGGGCCGCCTTGCCGAGCGACAGCGAGTAGAGCCCCCGGCGCAGCGGCGACAACTCCGGGGAGAGCTGGCCCGGAGCGATCCACCGGGGCTCGGACCACTGGAGGGCTTCCACCAGCGGGTGCTTCGTCTCGTGCAGCGCGAGCACGACGCCCTCCACGCCGGGCATTCCATAGGAGGCCAGGGGCACGAGGGAATCCGATTCGTCGGGTGCCAGACACAACACCTGCTCCACCCGTGCGTGGTGCACGAGCCAGGACACGGCGGCTTCGGCACACGCCCGGGCGTCATCGCACCCGAGCAGCAGTTCCGAGAAGGCGAGTCGGGCCTCGGAGCTGGGTGCGGGGGGTGTTGGCAGTGCGGCAATGGATGGCAAGACGTAACGCTCCGGTGTCCGTGGGGTTCAGAGGTCTCGGGTGCGGATCATGGAGTCGAGTGACTCCATGGTAGTGTGTCCCCTCCACGCTCCGGCCAACGCCCGCCAGGCTCGGTTGTTGGGTCTTATACAAAAAAAGGCTTCAGTGGAGGACAGGCAGGCGGGCGGGCTCGTCCGCTCGTTCCCCCTACCAGCCCTCGGCCGAGTCCATAGCCTTGGAAGATGGTCGATGAGCGCGAGCATCAATCCTTGTGGACGGTGTCGGCCCCGGCGCGGCGGTACCCCCCGCTGCCGGGGGATCTCGAGGTCGACGTGGTGGTGGTGGGAGGGGGCATCGCGGGGCTCACCACGGCCTGGCTGCTCAAGCAGGAGGGCAAGCGGGTCGCCGTGGTGGAGATGCACCGCATCCTGACGGGGCAGACAGGGCAGACGACGGCGCACCTCACGGAGCTGCTGGACGTCTCCTATGACACGTTGGCATCGGACTTCGGGGAGAAGGGGGCTCGGCTGGCGGCCGAGTCCACGCGCGCCTCCATCGAGAAGATCTCCAGTCTGGTGGAGCGGCTGGGCATCGCGTGTGATTTCCAGCGGCTGCCCGGCTACCGCTACGCGGAAACGGAGGACGAGGCGCGGCAGCTCGAGTGCGAGGCCTCCGCGGCCCGGCGGGCGGGGTTGCTGTGCTCGCTGACCCGGGACGTGCCGCTGCCCTATCCGGTGATGCTGGCGCTGCGGGTGGAGGACCAGGCTCAGTTGCACCCCCGCGCGTACCTCCAGGCGCTCGCGGAGCGGATCGTCGGGGAGGGCAGCCACGTCTTCGAGGAGACGCAGGTCACCGACATCCACGAAGGGGTGCCCTGCCGGGTGCAGACCACGCGCGGGGTGCTCCTGTGCCAGGAGGTGGTGGAGGCCACGACCACGCCCCTCAACCGCGTCCTGCTGCACACCAAGCTCATGCCCTACCGCACCTATGCGCTGGCGGCGCGGCTCGAGGCCCCCCTGGCGCCGGGGCTCTATTACGACAGCAAGGAGCCCTACCATTACATCCGCACCCAGCGTCTGGACGGCGCGGACTACGTCATCGTGGGAGGCGAGGACCACAAGGTGGGCGCCGAGGAGGACACGGCCCGCCGCTACCTGGCCCTGGAGGAGTACCTGCGGCAGCACTTCTCGGCG
Source organism: Cystobacter fuscus (assembly GCF_002305875.1). Classification (NCBI taxonomy): domain Bacteria; kingdom Pseudomonadati; phylum Myxococcota; class Myxococcia; order Myxococcales; family Archangiaceae; genus Cystobacter; species Cystobacter fuscus. Next base: position 2,767,079 of record NZ_CP022098.1, read on the forward strand.
TCACGGGTGGAGTACCGCTGGTCGGGCCAGGTCATCGAGCCGGTGGACGGGCTCGCGTACATCGGCCGCAACGGCGGCTCGCGTCACGTGTGGGTGGCCACGGGCTTCTCGGGGACGGGCATGACGTTCGGGACACTGGCGGGGATGATCCTCTCGGATTTGATCCTCGGCCGGGACAACCGCTACGCCTCGCTCTATGACGCCACGCGGGTGAAGCCGATCGCGGGGGCACGGGACTTCGTCCACGAGAACGCGGACGTGGCGTTCCACTTCGTGGCGGATCGGCTGGCGAGGCCGGACACGCATGACCTGTCCGAGGTGCCGCCCGGCGAGGGCCGCATCGTGGAGGTGGAGGGCCGCAAGGTGGCCGTCTACCGGGAGACGTCCGGCGGCGTCCACGCGCTCAGCCCGGTGTGCACGCACCTGGGATGCCACGTGCACTGGAACAACGCCGAGCGCTCGTGGGACTGCCCGTGCCATGGCGGCCGCTTCAGCCCGACGGGCGAGGTGCTCAATGGCCCTCCGGTGAAGGGACTCGCGTCGAAGAAGATCCGCTGAAGCGCGGGGCCGCGCGGCGCGTGGCACGATGGGCTCATGCCCGCCTCTTCCCGCGCCGCTCCCGCGAGCGACTCCGTGCCCTCGTCCGACAGCCTCCTGCCCGAGGGCTTCACGCCCGCCGCCCGCCGCGCCCTGGCCAAGGCGGATCCCCTCCTCGGCACGTTGATGAAGCAGGTGGGGCCGTTGCGGCTGGAGGTGGAGGCGCTGCGCGACCCCTTCGTGGCGCTGGCGCGCTCCATCGCCTACCAGCAGCTCACGGGCAAGGCGGCGGCCACCATCTTCGCCCGGGTGTGCGAGCGCGTGGGCGAGGGCGCGCGCTTCACGCCGGAGGCGGTGCTGGCCGTGCCGGTGGAGGACTTGCGCGCGGCGGGACTGTCCGGGGCGAAGGCGGCGGCGATGAGGGATCTGGCGCTCAAGGCCCGGGAAGGGGAGGTGCCCACGCTGACGAGGGCCCGGCGCATGAGCGATGCGGCGCTGGTGGAGCACCTGACGAAGGTGCGGGGCATCGGGCAGTGGACGGTGGAGATGATGCTCATCTTCCGGCTGGGCCGGCCGGACGTGCTGCCCGTGGATGACTACGGGGTGCGCAAGGGCTTCATGCGCACCTATGGGCTGGCGGAGATGCCCCGGGCCCGGGAGCTGCTGGCCCATGGGGAGCGCTGGAGGCCGTGGCGCTCGGTGGCGAGCTGGTACATGTGGCGGGCGCTCGAACTGCCGAAGGCCCCAGCCCCCTGAAGCGCGCGGCGCCTAGGCCCGACGGCGACGCAGGCGCGTCAGCGTGGCCGCCGCGAGCGCGAAGGCGAGCATGGGCGAGCCGCCCGTGGCCGAGCAGCCGCCCTTGTCCTCGTCCGGCTCGGTGGGGGTCCCCGTTCCCCCGGAGATCGTCACGGTCTGGGTCGTGGCCGCGGCGCGGTCCCCCGAGCTGTCGTAGTTGTTGTTGGCCGAGTTGCCCGCCGCGAAGATCTTCACGGTGCCACTGGCGGGGGCGACCAGCGAGAAGGCGAAGCGCAGCTCGCCATTGGTGAAGGACTTGGCCCCGTTGTGGGTGAGCTCACTGCCCAGCTTCTTGCTCCCCTCTCCCGCCTGGAGGACCGCCGCCGCGTTGTCCACGGCGACGTTCATGCCGCCCACGTTCGCGGGGCCACCCTTGATGATGAGCGTGTACTGGCCCGTGGCGTTGGGTTCGAGCGTCGTGGGCCCGGAGATCTCGACCACGGGGGCGGCGGCGCCGCCATAGTGGCAGGTGCTGCACGTCGCTCCATCCTTGCCCGATTGGCCGGTGATGCCCGCGCTGTTGGCGAGGGCCGACGTCGAGATCAGGCAAGCGGAGATCACACCCAGGGTACCGAGAGAAGCGCGCATTCAACCTCCAAGGGGGGACTGTGCTGATGGAGACTCTCTTCGTAGCCCGGTTCGCGCCTCCGGGAAATGTCACGATTCAGCGGTGGGTCGAATCTCCGCGGGGAGGGGTCCTGCTGGAGGTTGACGGACGAGGGGGGAGTCGTTCCATCCCGGTGGAGTGTTACTCGAAGAACGAGTGTTCCCGGCGGGCTCATACCAAGCGTCCGGTAGTATTCCCGCGTGTGACCTGATGCGGATGGGCGGTGCGGCATCTGGTTCAGTGTCCCGGCGAGGGGGGACGGATGCGACTGGAGACACTCAAGGCCCGGATCCGCGAGGCGGGAGGACCCGAACTGCTCGAGCGGTTGGAGTGGAACATCAGCGGCTCGGAGCTGGCTCCGCTGACGGACAGTGGCCTCTTCACGCCGCCGGAGGTGGAGTCCCTCATCGTCGCTCGTTACGAGCGCGGCGTGTGTCGCTGGCACGGCGGAGGCGAGTATCCCGTGAGGGGCGTGCTCGATCACGCCATCGACGCGGGCCGGTTCCTCTCCGAGGTGCGCCGCCGTGCCGAGCTGCGCGGCGTGTCCTTCCACGACGGCCATACCCTGGTGGGCCTGAGTGAGGGCCCCCGCTCCGTGCGCCTGCCGCGGCTGACTCCCGCCCCGAGGGCGCCGGAGCGCCGGGTGGTGCTGGTGGGGGACGCGGCCGCGCGCCACTCGCCCCTCACCTGTTGTGGCTTCGGAGGGATGATGCGCTCGTTTCTTCCCGGCTCCCGGGTGCTCGCGGAGGCGCTCGCGCGGGAGCGCTTTCCTCCCTCCATGGCCATTCCCTCGCGTGCTCCGGAGCGCCGCGACGAGGTGAATCAATTGCTGGATACGGCCTTCGCCGTCCTCCACGCGCTGGGCAACGACTCCTACGCGGCCCTGCTCAAGGATCGATTGGAGGGGCGCGACTTCGCGCGGTTGCTCGGGGGGATCGCGCGGCGGCGGCCCCAGGCGTTCCGGGAGCTGCGCATGCTCGCGCATACCGGTCCGTTCGCGCTCGCCCGCTGGCTGGAGGGGTTCTCCCGCCTGCTGCTCAACCCGTTCCTCGCACCCTGATGGGAGGTGGGCCCCATGCGCCTGCCGTTCGAGTGGTCGAAGCTCTCCGTTCCCCGGTTGTCTCCCGAGAAGCTCCCGCCCGCGCGTCTGGCACTCCGGTCGAGCGCCCCCGGAGGGGTCACCGCGGCGGTGGTGGGCGGGGGGCTCGCGGGCATGGCGGCCGCCACGGTGCTCGCCGAGCGCGGTGTCTCCGTCACCGTCATCGAGCGGGAGCCGTACCTGGGCGGCCGGGCCGGTGGCTGGCGGGAGCGGCTGGCGGATGGCGAGCCGTTCGACATGGAGCGCGGCTTCCACGCCTTCTTCCGGCAGTACTACAACCTGCGCGCGTTGTTGCGCCGGGTGGATCCCCGCGGAGAGCGCCTGCTCAAGCTGGACGACTATCCCTTGCTGGGCCCGGAGGGGCGCCGGGAGTCCTTCTCGGGCCTTCCCGCGCGACCTCCCTTCAACCTGGTGGGGCTCGTGGCCCGCACGCCGTCGCTGCGGCTCAAGGACCTGCTCCACCTCGAGACGCGCTCGGGCCTGGCGATGCTCACGTTCGACATGGAGCGCACGTACGCCCGGTTCGATCACCGCGACGCGCGCGAGTTCCTGGACTCGCTCCGCTTCCCGCCCCATGCGCGGCGCATGCTGTTCAATGTCTTCGCGCACTCCTTCTTCAACCCGGAAGAGGAGATGTCGGCGGCCGAGCTGTTGATGATGTTCCACTTCTACTTCATGGGGAATCCGGAGGGGCTCGTCTTCGACGTGCTCGATCAGCCCTTCTCGCTGGCGCTGTGGAATCCGCTGCGCCGCTATCTGGAGTCGCTGCGGGTGGACTTCCGGCTGTCCCAGTCGGTCACCGCGGTGGAGCCCCGGGTGGATGGGAAGTTCCGGTTGCAGGTGGAGGGGAGGGAGCCGCTCGTCGCGGACACGGTGGTGCTCGCCACGCCGGTGCCCGCGCTCCAGCGGATCGTGGCTCGCTCACCGGAGCTGCTCGATCGCGCGTGGCGCGCGCGGGTGGAGGGGCTGGCGTTGACCTCGCCGTTCGTGGTGTGGCGGCTGTGGTTGGATCGCCCATCGCGGCCCGGGCGCGCGCCGTTCGCGGGGACGACGGGGGTGGGGGTGATCGACAACATCTCGCTCTACCACCTGTTCGAGAGCGAGAGCCGGGACTGGGCGGCGCGCACGGGGGGCTCGGTGGTCGAGCTGCATGCCTATGGCCTGCCCCGAGGGGCGGACGAGGCGGAGGTCCGGAGGGACTTGCTGGCCGGCCTGCACGGGTTCTACCCGGAGTTCCGCGACGCGCGGGTGCTGGAGGAGCGCTTCCTGTGGCATCAGGACTGTCCGGCGTTCGCGCCGGGCTCGTTCGCCTCGCGGCCGGGGCCGGAGACGCCCTCGTCCCGGGTGGCGCTGGCGGGGGACTTCACTCGCCTGCCCATTCCCACGGCGTTGATGGAGCGGGCGGCCACCTCGGGCTTCCTGGCGGCCAATCACCTGCTCGCGGGCTGGGACGTCCAGGGCGAGGACATCTGGTCCGTTCCGCGGCGGGGCCTGTTGGCCGGGCTGCCGCTGTTGGACTGAGGGGCGGGAGGCGCCTGCCCCTTCATGGGAGCAGGCGCGGACTCACCGGGGTTCAGGGATAGGTGATGGACGTCACGTAGCTGGCCGTGTTCGTGTTACACGCCTTCGGGAACGTGTAGGCGCTGCCCGTGAACGACTTCGTGACCGTCTGGGGCGCCTTGCCGGGCCGCCGCACCGAGACGGAGCAGGTGATGGGCGAGTCGGGGCTGGGTGAGGGATTGAAATCCGCGGTCTCGAAGCAGACGTGGTAGGTGCCGGAGGGAGGCGTCCTGTCCGATGCCCAGAAGACGTTCTCCGGCCCCTGGCCCGAGGTGTCATCCCGATCCATCTGGCCAAAGTCAGTGCCCGCGTTCGGGCCCAGGTTGTCCCACCAGACCAGCTTGCCAGAGGGAGTGCTGACGATGAGGTCCGCATCTCCCGGACGATTCCACGTCGCGCTGATCTGGAGGTTGCCACTGCCCAGGCAGAGCGACTCCACGCAGGACTGGCCTCCGCCGCAGGCGTTGTCGCAGTCTCCGCAGTGGTTCGCATCCGACGTCAAATCCACGCACTCGCTTCCACAGGTCGTCCTGGGGGCCTCGCAGGTAGTGGGCGTGCAGGTGTAGTGGCCCGGCGTGTTGGTGCACGTCTCGCCGGGGGCGCAGGTCTTCGGATCGGCGCACTCGTCGATGTCGGTGCACGTGACGCCATCGCCCGAGTACCCCACCTTGCACGCACAGGTGAAGCTGCCCGCCGTGTTGACGCAGGTGGCATTGACATCGCAGTTGTCCGTGTTGCTGGCGCACTCGTTGATGTCGGTGCACGTGACGCCGTTGCCCGAGAAGCCCCCCTTGCACGCACAGGTGAAACCACCCGTCGTGTTGGTGCAGGTGGCATTGGCATCGCAGTTGTCCGTGTTGCTGGCGCACTCGTCGGCATCCGTGCACGTGGTGCCATCGCCCGTGTAGCCAGACTTGCAGGCACAGGTGAATCCACCCGGCGTGTTGGTGCAGTGGGCATTGGCATCGCAGGTGGTCGTACCGCTGGCGCACTCGTCGATGTCCGTGCACGTGAAGCCATCGCCCGTGTAGCCGGGCTTGCAGGTGCAGGCGAAGCTGCCGGACGCCTCGGTACAGAGGGCGTTGGCGTCGCACTTCGCCGAGCCGTCGGCACACGAGCCCGTCTGCCGGGTACAGCGGCTCGGTGCACCGGTGCACTGCCATCCTTGCTCTACCTGGCAGGCCTCGTCACACCCATCGCCCTTGGCGTTCAGGCCATCGTCACAGGTCTCCTGCTGCTGGACGACTCCGTCGCCACAGCGTTCCGAGGAGGGATTTTCACTCGAAGTGGGCCCGCACCCAGCCACTCCCAACACGAGCCCGAGAACACATACGAAGCGTCGCACTGCATCAATCATGGGTATTGCTCCTTGCGTGACGCTCATCCTGCAAGCGACCTGCCCCGCTGTCTGCTCTCTTGATGCCGAATCCCACGAGGCACCCCGGACGCTCCGGGGGTGGGTCCGGTGGAGGGCGAGGCGCACTCGCCTCGCACGTTAGACTCTCCAGGCGATGGACGGCCGGTGATGGCCGGGTCCTGCGCGAGGCTGGAGGAGACAACGGCATGAAATCCAGACGCAATACGTGGATGGCGCTGTGGGTGGTGGCCGCGGCGAGCGCTTGTGGCACCACGGAGTCCCTGGAGCCGGAGCCCGTCAAGGGCGTGAGGAATCTGGCCGAGCATTGCGAGGTGCCGCCCCCCTTCACGGGCAACTTCGAGCCCGAGCTCCAGTGGGCGTGGACGGGCAGCGCGGTGCTGCCCGACTACAAGCAGGTGATGATGACCCCGGCGGTGGTGGACGTGAACGGAGACGGCACTCCGGACATCGTCTTCAGCTCCTTCGCCGGCGGCAACTACAGCGCGGACGGCGTGCTGCGCGCCATCAGTGGTGATGACGGCCATGCCTTGTGGACGGTGACGGACGCCTCGGCCCGGGTGAAGCCGGGCGCCAGCATCACGGCGGGTGACCTCGATGGCGATGGGCAGGTGGAGATCTGCGGCATCCCCGAGAACGGGCGCGGCATCATCTGCTTCGAGCACGACGGCACCTTCAAGTTCCGCTCGGCCGAGGCCGCGTACGACTACAACGAGTGGGGCGGCCCCTCGCTGGCGGACCTGGACGGTGACGGCTCCGTGGAGATCCTCGATGGCAACCGCGTCTACAGCCACACCGGGCAGTTGTCGTGGGTGGGCGGCGACTCCATGGGCGGTGCGCATTCCACCGGGCCCGTGTCCTTCGCGGTGGACCTCGACCAGGACGGCAAGCTGGAGGTGATCAACGGCCGGTCGGTCTACAACTTCGACGGCACCCTGCGGTGCGCCAACACGAACGTGCCGCACGGCTTCGCGGGCGTGGCCAACTTCGACGCCGACGCGGCGGGGGAGATCGTCGTGGCGGGCCGCGGCAAGGTGAGCCTGCTCGACGATGACTGCTCGCTGCTGTGGACCCGGGACGTGTATGTGACGGGTCACTCCGCGGCCGGCCACGGTGGCCCGCCGACGATCGCGGACTTCGATGGCGACGGCCAGCTCGAGATCGGCCTGCCCGGCGAGTGGAACTACACCGTCTATGGCTCCGACGGCGCCGTGAAGTGGTCCAGCTCCATCCAGGACTACAGCTCGGGCCGCACCGCTTCCACCACGTTCGACTTCGAGGACGATGGCAAGCTGGAGGTCGTCTTCGCGGACGAGGTGTACCTGCGCATCTACGACGGTGCCACGGGCGCGGTGCGCTGGCAGACGCGCAACAGCTCGGGCACCACGCACGAGTACCCGCTCGTCGTGGACGTGGATGGGGACAACGCCGCGGAGATCATCGTGGTGTCCAACAACCACGCCTACCCGGGCCAGAACGGCATCCGCGTGTTCCACGACGCCAGGGAGGGTTGGGCCAACACCCGGCGCGTCTGGAACCAGCACGCGTACTCGATCACGAACGTCAACGACGACGGCGCCATCCCCGTGCACGCGGCTCCCCACTGGCTCCACCCGAAGCTCAACGTCTTCCGCGCCAACGTCGCCAACTACCTGGGCGAGGGTCCCAGCCCCTACGCCGCCCCGGACCTCGCCGCCTCCCGCGTGACCGCTACGTGTGATGGCGAGGGCCTGCTCGTGCTCGGCGCGAGCGTGCTCAACCAGGGCGAGGCCCCCGTGGGGGCGGGCGTGAAGGTGGCCTTCTACAAGGGCAATCCGGCCTCGGGCGGCACGCTGCTCGGCGTGACGGCCGTCGCGGAGCCCCTGCCCGTGGGGGGCAGCGCCACCGCCACGCTCCAGGTACTCTCCTCCTTCACGGGCACCGCCGAGGTGTGGGCCGTGGTGGACGATGACGGCACGGGCCAGGGGAGCACCTCCGAGTGCCTCGAGGACAACAACGGCGTCTCCGCCCTGGCGGAGCTGTCGTGCGAGGTGACCCCGGCCAACAAGCCGCCCGTGGCCCTGTGCCGTGACGTCACCGTCAACGCCGACGCGTCCTGCCTCGGTGGCGCCAGCGTGAACAGCGGCAGCTACGATCCGGACAACGGGCCGTCGCCGCTCGCCGTGACCGAGGTGCCCTCCGCGTCCTTCGGCCTGGGCACCCACCCGGTGACCCTGACGGCGTCGGATGGAGAGGCGAGCGACCAGTGCGTGGGTCACGTCACCGTGGTGGACACCACGAAGCCAGCGGTGGGCTGCCCCGACTCGCAGGTGCTCGACACGTGCTCGCTGGCGGGGGCCTCCGCCTCCTTCGAACTCTCCGCCACCGACAACTGCGGCTCACCCGCCGTCACCTGCTCGTATGACTCGGGTGCCACCTTCCCGGTGGGCGAGACGTCCGTCACCTGCTCCGCGAAGGATGCCTCTGGCAACAGCGCGTCCTGTGGCTTCAAGGTGCAGGTGCGTGGGGACACGACGCCGCCCGAGCTGCACTGCCCCACGGCGCCGGTGGTGGTGGAGAGCTGCGCGGGAAGCGCCCAGGCCTCCTTCGAGGTCTCCGCCACGGACAACTGCGGCCCCGTGCCCGTCTCGTGCTCGCGGGCCTCGGGTTCCTCGTTCCCGGCGGGCACTACCTCCGTGTCCTGCTCGGCGACGGACGCCTGGGGCAACTCGGCCTCGTGTCTCTTCTCCGTCCAGGTGCGCGGCGCGGGCTCGTCCACGCCGCCCACCCCGGGCGCGGATCGCGGCCTCGAGCTGTGGTCGCCCAACCACAAGTACGAGTCCCTGCCCGTCTCGCTGTCGGAGTGTGCCGCCCCGGCGACGGATGCGTGTGGCGGCTCGCTGCCCCTGGAGCAGTACGGGCGCATCCTGCGCATCACCTCGGACGAGGTGGAGGACGCCAACGGCAACGGTGATGGCCGCACGTGCGACGACATGATCATTGACGGCCCCACGTCCATGCGGCTGCGCTCCGAGCGCGAGGGCACGGGCGACGGCCGCGTCTACACCGTGACGTACGTGGTCTCTGTTCCCGGCGGGGTGTCCACGCAGGGCACCTGCCACGTCTACGTGCCGCACGATCAGTCCGGCCGGGGCGCGGTGGACAGCGGGGTGAAGTTCTGTGTCGGCGAGGGCTGCCCGCCGGGCACCGCGGAGCACAGCCCCTTGTGCAAGTGAGCCGTTGACGCGTTGAAACGCACGAGGGCCCGGGACCGGATTCAGCCGGTGCCCGGGCCCTCTTCTTCGTGGTGCGCGCCGCTCGGGGCGTACGCCGGCCCCTTTGGATCAGCTCTGGGGCACCGACCAGCTTCCCTTCCACTCCAGGGGCGTGTCCGGGTGGAGGGAGGTGAGCGTAGTTGAGCGGGCGCGCCATCCTTGTCTGCTCTCGATTCCGCCCTCCGTTCGGCCTTGGAGAAGCTTTTCGGCTCAGGGCGCCAGCTCCGGCAGCATCGGGACCCGCCGCGTCCCCGGGCCGTTGGGCGCCGAGGCGCTGTTGTTCGTCACCCGCCGCATCTTCGAGCGGATGAGGGGGAGATCCTTGCGCAGGGCGGACACGAACGCGGAAGGGGCGGTGGGCTCCACGTAGAAGGCGACCGTGGCCCCCGTCGCGTCCGTGACATAGGCGCCGAAGTCCTGCAGGGACTGGGCGACCATCTTGCCTTGTGGCGAGAGGCCCAGCGCGTTGATGTCCACCGAGGGCGGGATGGCGAAGTAGGCCCCCATGGGCACGTGGCCCTTGTAGGTCGTCTCGCTGCCCCAATCCTGCTCGGTGGCGGGCCACACATAGCCCTTCGCCGTGCCGTACCCGCTCGCGTCGTAGCCGCTGGCGCCCCCGCTGTAATGGAGCTGGACGCGATCGACGGCCACGGCCAGGGCGTGCTGGAGCTTCCCCGTGTACTTCGGATGGGTGGGATCGGTCTCCCAGCCGCGGATGAGCCCGCCAATCGCCGAGCCGCCATAGGCGCGCACGCCATTCGCGGGCCCGATGCCGCTGCCGTGGAGCTCGATCTTGTGGTGCCGCCCGGCCCGGTAGGCCGTGGGGGATTGCCGCGTCACGTTCCAGGCTTCCTCGATGGTCGTACGCGCCGGTTGGATGATGTGCATGTGCTTGTCGGTGCCATTGGCGATGACGGCCGTCGCGGGAATGTAATAGGACCCGCTGCGCGAGGAGTCGTTGTAGTCCGTCACCTGGGCCCAGGGATCGCTCTCGGAGGCGAAGGTGATGGGATGGGAATAGACATCCCAGTTGGCCCAGGTGTTGATGGTCATTCCATTGATGTTCGTGGCGATGAAGTCCCGGGTGGCGGGATCCGTCGTGTCCGCGTACGTCGCCCCGGTGCCGATGGGCAGGTTCCAGACGGAGTTCGAGCGGAAGGGTTGCAGCGTGGCGTCGCGAGTGCCGGCCGTTGCCTCACCGTCGGTGCCGCCCCCGTCCGTCTGGGGCGCATCCGCCTCGTCCGCGGCCCTGCCGTCACACGCCGACCCCAAGGCCAGCAGCGGCAGCAACACGGAGAGGGGGGCGAGCCTTCGCGAGTGCTGAGCGGGTCGTGAAACCAGAATCATCTTCTCTCCTTGAATCCTTCAATACGTGGATTCACCTTTTATTCATGAATACCATGGTCAGCCACATCCATGCCCTCGGGAGTGCTGGGCTGGAAAGGGAGGGGATGCGCCGACTTTGTGATGCCCCCGACATGTTCCACCTGTGACTGATGTGGTGGGAGGGCGCCTCGTCACCACAGAGGCAGGAGAGCCCATGACGATGACCGACGGGCAGGGACGTGACGCGGGGTGGGAGGCTTCCGCTCCCTCCTTTCCCAAACTGCTTGTCCAGGTGGGCGCGAGCCTGCATGCCACGCTGATCGTCGACAGCCAGGAGCGGATTCTTCGGATGAACCACCTGCTGACCTCCCTGGCCGGGTGGGGGGACGGGGTCGCGTTCGAGGGGCGGGCCTTCGAGGAGGTGCTCCACCGTCTCCCCTGGCTCGCTCAAGCCCTCCGCACGGCCCTGAGCGGAACGGAGACGGTCTGCGAGGGCGGCGCGCCGGAGCGGCGGATGAGGGCCCTGGTGCTTCCCGTCTTCGAGGACGGCGTGTGCCTGGGAGCATGCGCCCTCTTGAGTGCATGCGCGCCTGGGAGCGCCGGGTCGGCCCGTCACGATGCCCTGGAGCAGGAACTCACCCGGACCCAGCGGCAATACGAAGAGCTGCTCGACACCCTCGACGCCGCCGTCTGGGAAGCCGACGTGGACTTTCGTTTCACCTTCGTGAACCGACAGGCGGAGCGCCTGCTTGGCTTTTCCTCCCTCCAATGGATCCAGGAGCCGGACTTCTGGAGGGCCCACGTGCATCCCGAGGACCGTGAGTGGGCCCAGGCCTACTGCATGAAGGCATCCCGGGAGCGCAGGCCCTATGAGTTCGAGTACCGCATGGTGGCCGCGGATGGACGCATCGTGTGGCTGCGGGCCTTCGTCACGGTGCTCGGCGAGGAGGAGCATCCCCTGAAGCTGCGTGGCATCCTGGTGGATGTCACCGAGCAGCGCGAGGCCCGGGAGACGCTGGAGCAGACCGTCTCGTTGCTGCGCGCCACGTTCGACTCCATCACGGATGGTGTGATGGTCGTGAGCAACAACGGGCGGGTGACCGCCTTCAACAAGCGCTTCCAGCAGTTGTGGGGGCTCTCCGATGCACTGCTGCGAGAGGAGCTGGACCACGAGAATGCCCTCGCGTTCGCCATCTCCCAGGTCAAGGAGCCGGAGCGCTTCTCCGCGCGGATCCGTGCGGTGTATGCGGCTCCCGAGATGGAGGACGTCGACATCGTCGAGCTTCGCGACGGGCGCATCTTCGAGCGCACCACGTTGCCCCAACGGGTGGGAAGCACCATCGTGGGACGCGTCTGGAGCTATCGGGATGTCACGCAGGAGCGCCGCGCCAGGGAGGAGCGGGAGCGGGCGTTCGCGGCCGAGCAGAACGCGCGCGAGCAGTTGGAGGAGTCGTTCGCCCTGCTCGACACCTTCCTGAACAACGCGCCCATCGGGCTGGGCTTCGTCGGGCTCGACCTGCGCTTCATCCGGGTCAACGACGCGCTGGCCTCACTTCACGGCAAGAGCCGGCACGAGGAGGTGGGTCGGGCACTCCACGAGCTGTCCCCCCGGGTGGCCACCACCGTCGAGCCCCTGCTGCGCCAGGTCCTGGACACCGGGGAGCCCATCATCGGTTTCGACCTGGCGCTCGAGGTGCCGCCTACCCCGGGCCTGTTGCGGCACTGGCGTGTCAGCTACTACCCCGTGCGGACGACGAGCGGCAAGCTCATGGGCGTTGGCGCCGTGGTCGTCGAGTTGACGGCGGAGCGTCACGCCCAGGCGGAGCGGGAGCGGCTGCTGCGCGAGGCTCACGCGGCCATCCAGATCCGCGATGACTTCCTCAGCGTCGCCTCGCACGAGCTGAAGACGCCCCTCACGCCCCTCAAGCTCCACCTGCAACTGCTCGAGCGACGGTGCGCCTGCGGGCAGCCCCTCCCGCCCGACCTCGCGCGGAAGGCACTCTGCCAGGTGGACCGGCTCTCGGAGGTGATTTCCGACATGTTGGACTCCTCGCGCATCCAGGCGGGACAGCTGGAGCTGGATCGCGCGCCCCTGTCGCTCCAGGAACTCGTCCGTGAAGTCCTGAAGGACTTCCGCCCGCTCTGTCTCGAGCACCCGCTGGAGTACGAGGAGTGCGCGCGGGGGCTCATGGTCCAGGGAGACAGGGGTCGGCTCGCGCAGGTGCTGGCGAACCTGTTGGAGAACGCCCGCAAGTACAGCCCCCTGAGGGGGCCGATCCGCGTCACGCTCGCCCGCGGCGGCGCGGAGGCCATTGTCTCCGTCTCGGACTCGGGGATTGGCATCCCGGAGGACCAGCAGGCCCACCTCTTCGAGCGCTTCTTCCGGGCCCGGAACGCACCCATCTCTGGCTTTGGCGGATTGGGGCTCGGGCTCTACATCTGCCGGCACATCGTCGAGCGTCACGGCGGTCGCATCTGGGTGGAGAGCGGGACGGGTCACGGCTCCACCTTTCGTTTCACCCTCCCGGTGGTGGACTGAGCCGCTCGCTCGCGTGAGCTGTGCGCGAGGCGCTCGCCCGGGGAACCATTTTCCCGGCAGAGCACCTGGGGGCGGTGCTAATGGAGACACCTCATGAGCGGCCTCTTGCGCACCTTCCGTCGGAACCGTCTGAGGCGCCGGCCATTTCCTCCCGAATGGTTCGGTCACCTGGAGCGTCATGTCTCCTTCTTCCAGGAACTCGCGCCGGAGCCGCGCCAGCGCTTCCTGGAACTGCTCAAGCTCTTCGCCTGGGAGAAGGAGTTCATCGGGGCAGGGGGCTTCACCATCACCGACGAGGTGCGGGTGGTGGTGTCCGCCACGGCCGTGCGCCTGATTCTCTATCTGGACTTCTCCTATTACGACCGGCTGCGCGAGGTCATCGTCTATCCGGATGCCTTCAGGATTCCGGATCGCACGGGCGTGGTGTTGGGCGAGGCGAAGAACTGGGGGAGCGTCATCCTGTCGTGGCGCTCGGTGCTGGCGGGATTGCGCAACCCGCATGATGGCCACTCCACGGCCACGCACGAGTTCGCCCATGTGCTGGACCGGGAGGATGGGGCGTTCGACGGCACGCCGGAGCTGCGCCGCTACTCGCACTACGCGGCGTGGGCCTCGGTGATGGGCGAGCACTTCCACAAGCTGCGCGAGGGCCGGCGGCTGGAGCGGCAGGTGCTGGATGACTACGGTGGGGTGAACGAGGCCGAGTTCTTCGCCGTGGCCACCGAGTCCTTCTTCGAGAAGCCGCACCAGATGAAGGAGAAGACGCCGGACCTCTACGAGGAGCTCAAGCGCTTCTACGGGTGGGATCCGGCGCTCGGGCGCTGAAGGAGCGGAAACGCCCTACCGGACGGAGGACGCGGCGGTCGCGGGGGGCCTGCCATGAGCCCGCTCGCATCGCTCGAGGCCCGCTTGTGCCTCGGTGGGAGTCTCCGAGAGGAGGCTCTGTCTCTGCTTCACGTCCAGGCAAATGGGAGTGGCCGCGTTCAGCAACTCCTGGAGTCTCTTGGTTTCAATCGTCCAGAGGCGCACCGTGTTGTCCTCGGAGGTCGTCACCACCTGCGTCCCATCCGGGCTGAACGCCGCCGAATGCACCGGGCCGCCATGGCCGCGGAGGATCAGCGGGCGGCCCTGGTCCGAGCCATCCGAGCGCCACACCCGCGCCGTCTTGTCTTCGGAGGCCGTCACCACCCGCGTCCCGTCCGGGCTGAACGCCACGGAATACACCGGGCCGTCATGGCCGCGGAGAATCAGCGGGTGCTCCTGGTCCGAGCCATCCGAGCGCCACACCCGCGCCGTGTTGTCCCGTGAGGCCGTCATCACCCGCGTCCCGTCCGGGCTGAACGCCACGGACAACACCGTGTCTCCATGGTTGTGGAACACGAGCGGGTGCTCCTGGTCCGAGCCATCCGAGCGCCACACCCGCGCTGTCTTGTCCCGTGAGGCTGTCACCACCCGCGTCCCGTCGGGGCTGAACGCCACGGAATACACCAGGCCTTCATGGCCGGTGAGTACGAACGGGTGGTCCTGGTCCGAGCCATCCGAGCGCCACATCCGCGCTGTCTTGTCGTAGGAGGCTGTCACCACGCGTGTCCCATCGGGGCTGAACACCGCGGAACTCACCAGGCTTGCATGGCCGGTGAGCACGAGCGGGTGCTTCTGGTCCGAGCCATCCGAGCGCCACACCCGCGCCGTCTTGTCCGAGGAGCCCGTCACCACCCGAATCCCATCCGAGCTGAACGCCACGGAACTCACCGGGCCGTCATGGCCGCGGAGAATCAGCGGGTGCTCCTGGTCCGAGCCATCCGAGCGCCACACCCGCGCCGTGTTGTCGTCGGAGGCCGTCACCACCCGAGTCCCGTCGGGGCTGAACGCCGCGGAATACACCGGGCCCGCATGGCCGGTGAGCACGAGCGGGTAGTCCTGGTTCGAGCCATTCGCGCGCCACATCCGCGCCATGTTGTCGTCGGAGGCCGTCACCACCCGAGTCCCGTCGGGGCTGAACGCCGCGGAATACACCGGGCCCTCATGGCCGGCGAGCACGAGCGGGTGCTCCTGGTCCGAGCCATCCGTGTGCCACACCCGCGCCATATTGTCTGATGAGGCCGTCACCACCCGCGTCCCGTCCGGGCTGAACGTCGCGGAGTTCACCGGGCCCGCATGGCCGGTGAGCACGAGCGGGTGGCCCTGGTCCGAGCCATCCGTGTGCCATACCCGCGCCGTCTTGTCCTCGGAGGTCGTCACCACCCGCGTCCCGTCCGAGCTGAACGCCACGGAATACACCAGGCCTTCATGGCCGGTGAGCACGAGCGGGTGGCCCTGGTCCGAGCCATCCGCGCGCCACATCCGCGCCGTGTTGTCGTCGGAGGCTGTCACCACCCGAGTCCCATCGGGGCTGAACGCCGCGGAATTCACCGGGCCCGCATGGCCGGTGAGCACGAGCGGGTGCTCCTGGTCCGAGCCATCCGTGTGCCATACCCGCGCCGTCTTGTCCTCGGAGGTCGTCACCACCCGAGTCCCGTCCGGGCTGAACGCCGCGGAATTCACCGGGCCCGCATGGCCGGTGAGCACGAGCGGGTGCTCCTGGTCCGAGCCATCCGTGTGCCATACCCGCGCCGTCTTGTCCTCGGAGGCCGTCACCACCCGCGTCCCGTCCGAGCTGAACGCCACGGAATACACCAGGCCTTCATGGCCGGTGAGCACGAGGGGGTGGCCCTGGTCCGAGCCATCCGTGCGCCACACCCTCGCCGTCTTGTCCGAGGAGCCCGTTACCACCCGAGTCCCATCGGGGCTGAACGCCACGGAATTCACCGGGCCCGCATGGCCGGTGAGCACGAGCGGATGGTCCTGGTCCGAGCCGTCCGCGCGCCACACCCGCGCCGTCCCGTCTTCGGAGGCCGTCACCATCCGTGTTCCGTCCGGGCTGAAGGAAGCCGCCACGATGCGGTCCGAGTGCCCTTCCAGCACCGCCGTGCTCAAGGGGCGCTGGAGAATGTCCACGGTATCCTGGAGCCACTCTGGTGACGCCTCGGGATGCACCACCTCACGCAGCACGAGGGCCGCGAGGGTCGGGTCCTGCCGGTGCATCTTTTCGAACTGAACCATCCGCGCGAAATCCAAGGCCGCGGTTTTCTGGTTGAGCGCCTCCCTCCTCTCCCGTGAGGCCAGGGCCGCGCCCGCGAGGGCCAGCACCAGGAAGACGGCCAGTGTGAGGAGGCCCAACCTCGTGCGCCGCCGC
This sequence comes from Cystobacter fuscus, assembly GCF_002305875.1. Classification (NCBI taxonomy): domain Bacteria; kingdom Pseudomonadati; phylum Myxococcota; class Myxococcia; order Myxococcales; family Archangiaceae; genus Cystobacter; species Cystobacter fuscus. Next base: position 2,783,406 of record NZ_CP022098.1, read on the forward strand.
TCGCGCTCCTCGGCCTTGTCGGACCGGGCGATGAGTCGCAGGCTCCTGACGGACAGCTCCCCGTGGTACTTCGCCTGCACGCGGTGCGCGTAGCCCAGCCTGTCGCCCGTGAGCAGATAGGAGGCGCCCTGGTCCTTGCTGGCCTGGTTCGACTCCCACGCCTGCGCCCACCCATCCACCTCGCGCAACTGCTGCTCCCGCTCCCAGTCCTCCTTCACCCATTCCTGGAGCGACTCCCAGCGGCGGATGAGCGCCTCGTGGGCGAACTGCACCCAGGTGCCGTCCCGCTCGCCGGGTCTGTCCTCTCCGCCCTTCACCAGCAGTCTGCTGCCCACCAGGCGCTCCAACACGGCCTCGAAGGCCTCGCGCGCCTCGGCCTCCACCGGATGCACTTCCTTCACCCACGCGCGGCGCCGTGTCTGGGGACTGGCCGCGTCGCGGAAATCCACCAGCCGCACCAGCAGCCGCCTCGCCTGGTGTTGCTGGGCCTCGGACAGCGCGGCGTACAGCCTGTCGGCGGTGCGTGTCAGTGCTCCCGTCACCCCGCCCATCTCCTCATAGGCCGCGTGCGTCAGCCAGCCGCCCTCGCGCCGCTGCCACAGCAGATCCAGCGCGTACTCCAGCAGTGGCAGCGCGCCGGGCTCCTGGCCCACGTCCTTGCACAGCTTGTCCACCAGCCCCGCCTCGGGCTCCAACCCCACCAGACGCGCCGGCCTCTCGATGATGGCCGCCACCTCCTCGCTGGCCAGATGGGCCACGAAGACGCGATAGGCCTCGTCGTACACGACGGCGTCCAGGCGCTTGCCCTCCTCGAGCACCACCTCGCCGCAGTGCTCGAAATGGTCCACGCGCAGGGTGCCCAGCAGGACGCCCTCCCATTCCGGGGCGTGCGCCAGGCGCCACAGTGTGCGCATCAGCGAGGTACACGCCTCCACGCCGCTCAACTGGGTGAACACCTCCTCCAACTGGTCCACCACCAGCAACAGCTTGCGTCCAGGCCTCGCCTCGCTCAGCCGCCTGGCTTCCTCCAGCACCTGTTCCGGAGTGACTCCGGCGCCCGGGGACAGTGCCTCGGCGCCGCGGAATGCCCGTAGCCGCCGGAGCAGGCCCGCGAGGGCGGAGGAGGCGCCGTCCTTGGCCGTGCTCTCATTCACCAGCTCACCGGGCCGCACCACCAACACGTCCCACGTCTCCGTGGGCAGCAGCGGCACCAGCCCGGCCATGACGACGGAGGACTTGCCCGCGCCGGAGGCACCCGCCACCACCTGGAAGCGCGGCGCCTGTCCCTGGACGGCCTGTTGCACCCGCTGCAGCAGACGCTGGGAGAGCGCCTCGCGGCCGAAGAAGAAGCGGCGGTGTCTGGCCTCGAAGGGCAGCAGGCCCCGGTAGGGACGGATGGCCACTGGCCGCGTGTCCGGCGCTTCCCCGGCGCGCGCGTAGAGCTGGAGCGAGGCCCAGTCCAGGTGGCGTCCCTCCAGCGCCAGCCGCCGCCGTGTCTCTCCCAGGGCCTGTTCCAGCGAGGACGAGGACTCCAGCAATTCGCCGTACAGCGTCTCCGTGAGGACGAGGGAGCCCGGCACCGACAGTGGCAGCCGCGAGGCCACCACCGCGGGCACGCCCACCCGGTGCAACTCCTGGGCGACGCTGCCCAGGTGGCTGCCCAGCTCGCCCGCGCTGCCACTCTTGCAAGCGCTGAGCACTACCAATCGCAGGCTGCCGGCGTGGGGCGCCAGCACCTGACGCAGCAGGGCTCCGTCCACCAACCGCGGCGTGTCCCCTTCGCCATCGCACCACAGCCCCACGACGCCCGCCTCCGAGCGGCCTCCGTGGCACAGCAGGTGGAGCACGGTGATGGAGCCGCCGCCAGCGGCCAGCGCCGCGGACAGGGCGCGTGGCGAGACGCCCGCCAGCACGTCCCGGCGCGTGTCGAAGTCCAGGTGCCCCGTGGCGCACGCGCGCGTGAGGGCACGCTGGTGCGCGTCGGCCGGCACCGGGCCGCCCGCGCTGGACCAGGCGAAGAGGAGGCGTCCTCCCTCGGAGGCGGGTGGGCGCTTGGAGGGCGTCTGGTCCCGGGGCCACTCGTAGCGGATGGAGCAGCCGGGCAACTCCCCCAGGTGCTGGCCGGAACCCCTGAGCGTCAGCAACTCCCAGGGCAGGGCATACAGCTCCGCCGCCGCCGAGCGCACCGTCAGGCGCACCTCGCGTCCCGCCGAGAGGGCCTGCTCGATGGCGGCCTCGTGCCGTCCCCAGTCCAGCCGGCCCAGGAAGCCGCGCAGGTGGTTGCCCAGGCGCTGCACGGCGTTGCCGTCCGGCGTGGCCTTGTCCAGCTCGGCGAGGTCCGCCAGCACCTGGGGATTCCACGGGAAGGGGGTGCTCTCGAAGACCCCTCCCTCCAGCCGGAGCTGGTAGTCCTGTTCCTCGAAGCGGAAGGCGAAAGGCTCTCCCGTGTCGCTCGCGCGAGCGAACTCCAGCACCAGCTCGTAGGGACCCATCAAGGAGGGCAAGCAGTCCACAGCCTCGGGAAAATGACAACCAGGGGGACGGGTGCTCGGCTGGTTCATTGGCATTCATCCGTTCATCGAGGCCTTGTTGCACCGGATGATGCGTACTGTGACGGTTCTTCCTCGCGGGGGCTGTGATGGGGTTCACTCGCGAAGCGTGAGGTGCGTCACATCACACCAGGTGCGGTGAATCGCCGGGGCCTGATCGATGACCAGACAACCAGCCTGCCGTGCGCCGGATTGAATGTCATGTGAGGTGGATCACAGCGGAAGCGAGTGAGGAGTTGGTATGTCTTCTCATACCAGGGTTGGGGGGGACCCGTCCCTGGGGGACGAATTCCCGCACCCTCTTCACCAAAGGCAACCACCGTGTCCGATCCCGCTCAGAGCAACCCGTCCGCCTCCGTCGCGGAGAATACGGGGCCCGATACCTTCCTCTTCGGCTCCGCTTCGGCCCATTCGGACCCCAAGCGGCTGTATCGCTACGACTACAAGAAGCTCGCGCCGCTCGCGATGATCGAAACGCTGCCGAAGGCGGAGAAGCCGAGCCTCCAGTGGATGATGCAATGCGTGCAGTTGTCCCTGCGCGCCGTGCACAATCGTTTGCATTGGGATGACGCGGTCTCGTACACGGACGTGGATACGGCGGAACTCGATCTCAGCGATCTGGGCCTCGGTACCGTGAACCTCGACGCGGCTCCGCTCCACGCGGTGAAGCCGCACGAGGCCGCCGCGGTGGCTCCGGCCCACTTCGATCAGATGAGTCCGGAGCAGCTCGCGGCGGCGCTCCCTGGCGAGGAGGGTCCGCTGTCCTTCGGCGGAGAGGAGTCCGGGCCGGGCGTGCTCTCCGTGCTCAAGCTGGTCGCGACCATCTCCCGCGAGCTCATCAAGAAGGGGATCACCGATCCGCTCGGCATCCTCGAGTTCGTGCTCAAGCGCTCCAACGTCAACAGGTCCGGGCGCCCCAGGTCCCTGGACGACTACGCGCGCTTGTTCGCCACGTTCGAGCGGCCCTGGTTCGCTGACCGGTATGATTCCGACGAGGTCTTCGCCTACCTGCGTGTGGCGGGCTTCAACCCGCTCGTGCTCCAGCGGGTGGCGACGCCGGGGGAGAAGTTCCCGGTCACCGACGCGCAGTTCCGTGTCTCCATCGGCGACGCGGGGGACTCGCTGGCCCTGGCGGGCTCCGAGGGCCGGCTCTTCCTCTGTGACTACGCGGCCCTGGCGCGCGTGAAGAATGGCAACTTCCCGGTTGGCCCCAAGTATTGCTTCGCCCCGCTCGCCCTGTTCGCGCTCCCGCGTGGCGCCTCGGGGGCGCAGCGGCTCCATGCGGTGGCCATCCAGTGCGGCCAGGATCCGCGCAATCATCCGATCTTCACGCCGGCCGACGGCGACGCCTGGAGGAAGGCGAAGGTCGTGGTCACCGTCGCGGACTTCAACCACCACGAGCTGATTTCCCACCTGGGCCGCACCCACCTGCTGATCGGTCCGATGGTGATCGCCACGCGCCGGTGCCTCCCCGACGAGCACCCGGTGAGTACGCTGCTGCGGCCGCACTTCGAGGGCACGCTCAACATCAACGACATGGCCCAGTCCACGCTGGTGGCGCCCGGGCATGAGGTGGACAAGTCGCTCGCCGGGACCATCTGGGAGAGCCGGAGGGTCGCCGCGGAGGGTCTGCTCGCCAGGCCCTTCAACGAGCTCTTCCTGCCCGCCGACCTCGAGGCGCGCGGCGTGACCAGCGACTCCCTCGAGTACCCGTACCGCGAGGACGCCCTGGAACTCTGGCACGCGATCGAGGAGTGGGTGAGCAGCTACGTCAAGCTCTACTACCGCTCCGACGAGCAGGTGCGGGCGGACGCGGCGCTCCAGGAGTGGGCGGCGGAGATCGTCTCGCGGGAGGGCGGGCGCATCCGGGGCTTCGGGGACGCGGGGGACGGGCGCATCCAGACCGTCGCGTACCTGTGCCAGGCGCTCACGATGATCATCTTCACCGCCAGCGCGCAGCACGCGGCCGTGAACGCTCCCCAGGCCGAGTTGATGACCTACGCGCCGGCCACTCCTCCCGCGGCGTACCGGGCGGCCCCGCTCTCCGAGCTCGACTCCGAGGCCAACGACTACCTCGACTACCTGCCGCCGCTCGAGATGGCCACGCTCCAGATGGAGTTCCTGCACCTGCTGGGCGGTGTGTTCTACACCCGGCTCGGTCACTACGAGACGCACTGGTTCAAGGACAAGCAGGTGGGTGAGCCGCTCGCCCACTTCCAGAAGAAGCTCGATGAGCTCGAGTCGCTGATCTCCGAGCGCAACCACACCCGCTTCGGCCCCTATCCGTTCCTGCTGCCGAGCCGGGTCCCCCAGAGCATCAACATCTGAGTCGTCAGCGGCGGCTCCGCCCGGTGGCGCCCGAGTGGCGCTCACCGGGCCCGCGCGCCCGCTCCTCCTCAGGCCGTGGCCGACACACGCGTGGTGGCCAGCGGCCGGATCACCCCTTCAGAGGGTATCCACTCCACCAGCGACACCGCCGCCCCTCCGTCCGGGTGGGGCTCGGCGCTCACCGCGGTGAACCGCGTCTCCAGCTTCGCCAACTGCTGCCGCTGGGGCTCCAACCCGGGGTTGGTCCGCAATTCCTCGAGGAAGTCGGCCCAGTCCGAATCGGGCGCCTCTGGCGAGGGCAGCCGCATCAGCCAGATCCAACTGCCGGAGTTCGCGTAGAGCACCCCGGCGTCCTGCTTCCAGCGCGCCGCGTGGGTGTGGCCGATGATGACCGCCCCCGCTCCGAACTTCTTCGCCAGACGCTGGGCTTCCCGCGACTCCGCCTCGGTGGGCTCCAGGCTGAAGTAGCGTTTGCCGCTCTGGCCCACGAGCAGCCGTTGCATGCGCGCGTAGGAGCCCAGGGCGGCGCGGGCCAGCTTGATGCGGGTCCCCAGGCTCAGTTCCGCCTCGTCCCCACCGAAGCTCACGGGGGAGGGACCCATCACTTCCTCCAACTCCTTCCGCTCCTCGTCGGTGAGGCCCGCATCGTCCACCTTCTGGGACAGTCCCAGGTCTTCCTCGCCCGGCGCGTTGGGATCGAAGCTGAGCGGCATCCGCGACTTGCGCAACAACTGCCAGAGGATGTCGAAGGTGGTGTTCTGGAACAGCAGCCTCACCGCCGAGGGGTTGACGGCCAGCGCCGCCATCACCGCTCCCTGGAAGTCCGGCACCAGCAGGTCCGCGAAGCGCATCCCATACTGCCGCTTGAGCGGATTGAGCAGCTTCTTCACCAGCAGGGAGCCGGCGGAGTAATGGTAGTCCTCGGCCCGTGCGCTGACGGGAGCGCCGGGTCCGGGCAGGTGGGCGTACTCCACCTTGTTCCAGTTGTCCCCGTGGTCTCCATGGGCGAGCAGCAGCCGCGCCCCGCCCACGTCGAGCAGCTCCGGTGCGTCCCCGCGATGGAACAGGAGCCTGGAGGCGATCTCCGGCGGTTGGCGCAGCGCCTCGCGCAACACGGCCTGGACCTCGTCCAGGGCCAGTTCGATGTCGTGGTTGCCCAGGCGCATGACGACCTCTCCTCCCGCGGCCAGCAGACGCCCCAGCGAGGCGAACACCGTCGCCGTGGAAGGCGCGGAGACGAGCGCCCGAGCCTGCCGCACCGCTCGCTCCACCTGGAGTTCGAGAGGATCCTCGTTCATCAGGAAGTCGACCGTGTCTCCATTCAGCACCACCCGGGTGGGAGGGCTGGCGAGAGAGTCGAGGAACGAGGGCAGCGCTGTCTCTCCCGCGAAGATGTCGTAACCTTGTCCATTGCCCAGGTGCAGGTCGCTCAGAATGATTGTCCGCATCTCAAGACCTCGTGAAGGGGTTGCGCCGTCAAGATTCACTTATGCAGCCTTTCCATCGCGGCCAGTCCGGCCTCCTTGTAGACCTGCTCCCAGTGGCGTAGCTGCTTGAGGGAGACGCCCACCCGTTCCGCGATGGCCCGCTGACTCTCCGAACCCGAGAGCAGTGCGAGCACTGCCTCCGCCATCTTCTCGGCGCTGGGAAGGGGCTCCGAGGCCGCCACCGGCATGCCGAACAACGACGCGGCGAGCTCCCGGGCCGAGGCGGGCCGCGCCTCCTTGCTCGCCTTGACGGTGGCGACCGGCAACTGGACCGCGGGATCCCCCAGCAGGACGTAGCCGGCCAGATCCTGGCGCAGCATCCAGAGGTGTGCCCGCTGGGTGGGGTCCACCGGATCCGGGTGGCCCGAGCGCCGGGCCTCCTCCTGCAGCTCGTAGAGCGTGGTGAGCTCCGTGTTCGCATCCGTGAAGAAGCGTGACAGCGCGTTCAGACCGACTCCGGCACGGCGCCCGGACACCAGGGAGCGCAGCAGGCCCTGGAAGCGGGAGGGCCGGTTCTTCGCCGTCGTGCCCGGGTCCTGGAAGCTGTACGACCAGGCCAGATCCATGTGACCCACGACGGCCAGGGGCCCCTGGGGATTGGCGAGCACCGTCTTGGGCAGCGCGGCGACGAAGGGCCGCTCCCCCTGCCGGGGCAGCGAGGCGAGCAGTCGATCCAACGGCCCCGTGAATTGGCCAGCGTCACGCAACTGGGACAGCCACGAGTGGAAGGCGCTCCGCGAGGGGGTCCCCGCGCCGAAGCAGGCCAGGTAGAACCAGAGGCCACCGGGGAGGAAGGGCTGGTTCGCCAGTGCCGAGGCGTCCAGCGTCTGCCCGGCGCCCAGGCTCATTGCTCCCTGGAGCCTGTGCTGCGCGTCCACGGACTTCCAGCCCTGGCGAGGAGCGCCCAACCCATGGCTCAAGGAGAACAGCACGCTCGGCTCTCGCGAGGCCGCCTGCTCCAGCAGCCTGTCCACGGACCCATTCTCACCATCCCCCAGCTCCAGGATCTCCTTCGCCGGGAAGTCACCCAATTCCTGGCGTTCGCGGCAGCTCTGGAGGCTGGGGGTGATGAGCCCCTGGTAGCCCACGCTCGTCGCCCGGGTCCCGTCATGCGCGGTGTAGAAAAGAGCGCGCGCTTGGGGGGAGGCGGAGGGGTTCTTGTCCCAGCGCAGCACCTTCTCCACATACGCCTCGTAGTCCGCGTCCCGGGAGAACGCGAGCCGCCCGATGAAACCGTCACCGCCGAGGATCTGCTGCATCTCGAGCGAGAGCTGATCCAGATCTCCGAGCATGAGCAGGTAGCGGGGCCGATCCGCCTCCGCGACCTTCTCGTCCTGGAGCACGCGCCTCTTCCATTGAGCCGCCGTGGGAGCGTCCATGTCCGGCGGTGCCCGGTAGATGCGAACGGGCGCTCCCTGGCCCTGCTGGCGCAGCTCGCGCAGGGGCGTGATGAGCGCCAACAGCCGATCCCCGTCGGGTCCCTCCGGCGCCACCACTCCCCAGCGCTGCGCGGGCAGCTCGTTGGGATCTCCGCCCGAGTCCCACAGGTGCGTCGGCATGTCGCTGGCCTCGGGCCTGGGCGGACTCAACGCCGATTCGAGTGGGAGCCCTTCCTCCAAGGTCGGGAGATGATCGTCCGCGTGTGTCAGGAGCAGTTCGAGGTTCATGTCTGGAGTTCCCGGGGGACGGTTTCAATCGGGGATGCCGAGGGCGGCACGGCCCGCCTTGCAATAGATGGCGGCGAGGCGCTCGAGTTCGCGGCGCTCGATGCCGTATTTCGTGGCGAGCTCCTTGGGGCTCAGCTCCCCGCACATGAAGTAGCCAATGGCTTCTTCGAGCTTGTCCGCGGCGATGGGCAGCGGCGCGGACGGGGGAGGAGTGGGGGGCGCGGCCGTGTATGGCTTGGACCGCTTCGACTCGACCGGGAGGCGGACCGCCGGATCTCCGAGCAGCACGTAGCCAGCGATGTCCTGCCGCATCATCCACAGATATCCACGCCGGATCAGCTCGTCGTTCGAGGGCTGGGCGCTCGTCTGGACGTCTTCATCGTGGATGCTGGCCAGTTCGCTGTCGGTGAGCGCGAGGTAGCGATACAGCTCGCGGAAGCCGATGCCGACCCGGTCCGACTTGAGCATCGTCTTCAGGGTGTTGATGAAGCGGCCCGGACGCTTCTTCGCGGGCGAGTCGTCCTCGCGGAAGCTGTAGGTCCACGCGAGATCGACATGGCCGATGAACGCCAGCGGACCGTTCGGGTTGGCGAGCACCTTCTGCGGTGTGGCGGCGACGAAGGGCCTGCCCGTCCCCGCGAGGTTCTTCACCACGTCGGGCACGCTGGGGTAGCGCCCGGCCTCGACGAGCTTGCGGAGCCAGTGCTCGTACGCGCTCGTGTCCGGAGTGCCGGCGCCGAAACACGCGAACATGAACCAGATGCCATTGGGCATGAACGTGCGCGAGGTCAGGTCGTCCCCGCGCAGCAGCCCGTCACGGCCGAAGCTCATGCTCCCCTGGCCCGCGAGCCGGTCCTCCTCCGTCGTCCAGCCTCCCTTGGGCGCGCCAGCGCCGTGGCTCATGCTGAACAAGACGCCCGGAGCGGCGTGTGCCGCGCTCTCCAGGAATCGATCCAGACCCGGCTCCATCTCCTTGCCATGGATGTCGCATTCGTTGGTGGGAAAGAGGCCCTTGCCCATCTCACCGCGCATGAGCTCGATGCCGGGGTTGATGAGCGCCTTGAATCCCGCGTCGAGGGCTCTCGAGCCGTCATGGGCCGTGTGCATGATGATCCGGCCGGATGCCTCGCGGGTCAGCTTCTCCGCGCGCAGGACCTTCTCGACATAGGACTCGTAGCCCCGTTCATCGGAGAAGTGGAGGCGGCCGACATAGCCGTCCGTGGACTGCATCTGCTGGATCGCGAGCGGCACCTGGTCGAAATCGCCCAGGATGAGCTGATACCGCGGCAGGTCCGTGTTCGTGTGCTCTCCCGCGTCGAAGTGCTTCTTGCGCCACTGCGCGGCCCCGGCCATGGTCATGGGCCCCGCCGGAACGCGGTACTCCTTGATGGGGTGCCCTCCCTGTTGCTCCCGCCGGAGCGCGATCAGCGGTTGGATCAGCTCGCGCAGGCGATCACCCCGGGGACCCTCGGGGAGGATGAGACCCCAGCGCTGGGCCTCGAGGTCGTTCGGGTCCCCGCCTTCCTCCCAGAAGTCGAGCGGCTCGTGAACCTGCTCCCGGGTGCTCTCGAGCCCGGCGGCCGCGTCCACGGGCGGACCTTCCTCCAGCATGGGCGTGTTCGTGTCGGCATGGACCAACAACAGCTCGAGGTTTTCGCTCTGCTTCGGCATGGGGTCTCTTTCAGCGTGATGAGCGGGTGTCTTGAGTGCCCGGCTTGAACGGGGCGCGTGGGCATTTCCTTCGCGGAGCCAGGAAGGTGAGCAATCAAGAGAGCCGGGCCTTGATGTCTCGCCTGTTCCGCCAGGCCCGGGTCGGAGATCGTCCCTCTTCAACAGGGGACGAGCGGTGCATGGCAGTGAGTACTTTGAGGCCTTGTTCCCGAGCGTGCTGTGATGGGCTTCACACGTCAGGTGTGAAGCCCGGTATGGCGGTCGCGGGAGGCTCGGGGGAGAGCCTCAGCCCATGGGGAGGAAGCGCACGCGCATTCCCTTGGGATGCATGGCGCCGAAGAAGAGCTTCCCCCGATACTCCTGGTGGGCGCCCACCTCGGGCAGGCTCGCGGTCAGCAGCGACACGAGGAGCATCTTGATGTTGAGCAACCCGAGCGCGCTGCCCGCGCAGGCCCGCCGGCCCCTGCCGAAGGGAAAGAAGTACCCGCTGCCCAGGGGGTTCTCCGCCAGGGTGTTCCCCTTCCAGCGGTCGGGCTCGAAGCGCTCGGGGTCCTTCCAATGCCGGGCCGAGCGATGAAGGGGCCAGCACGTGAGGAGCAGGTCGGTGTTGGGCGGCAGGACATGCCCTCCGAGGGAGACCTGTCGGTCCGGGCTCGAACAGCGCGAGTAGATGGGAACGGGAGGGAGCACGCGGAGCGACTCCAGCACGACGCGGTTGAACTCCGGGTAGCTCTCGAACACCTCGAGCGCCGGGTCCAGCTCGCGAGTCGCCAACTCGCGCACCTCGGCGACGACGCGCGCTCGCACATCCGGGTGCCGCGTCAGGAGGTACAGCGTGTGAATGACACTGCTGGTGATCGAGGTCATCCCTCCGAAGTAGATGTTGCCGATCTGCGTCGCCAGGGCCCTCTCGTCGAGCTGCGTTCCCACCCTGAGCGTGGCGTGCAGCACGCTCCTGCCCGCCCCGGGTGACTGTCTGATTTCCCGCACGAGGCTCTCGAACCGGGCTTGCCAGCGCTCGCGCGCACGTGCGCCCGCCAGGGCGAAGGGCAGGGGTACGGGCAGGTTGATCCGGTCGGTGCCGACCTTCGTCAGTGTCTGGAACGTGTCGAAGATCTCATCCTCGAGCAGCCTCCCCACGGCTTGAATCGAGAGCGCATCGAAGGCGAGACGCGCGATCACCGGCACGACATCTTCGAGAGGTTCGCCTCGCGTCGCTTCGACAAGGGCGCGCACCTTCTGGGTGAGCGCTTCACGCACGGCGTGGGCGTCGATCTCGTATCCCCGCGGGCCGATGGCGTTGTGGGCGGGGTCCGTCTCCCGCTTCTTCTTCCACTCCGCGCCGTTCGCGATGAACTCGCTCGCGTCGGTGATGATGGGGAGGAACTGCTTGCGGGGACTGGTCTTGTAGTAGCTGTCGAAGTCCCCTTCGAGCACCTGCCAGATGAGTTCCGGGTCCGTGAGGATGATCGTGGGCGCACCGAGGAGCCAGACCACGAGCATGCCTCCATGGCGCTCGGCGTACCGGGCGCAGACTTCCCAGGGGAGTCGACCGATGAAGTCCTGGGCATTTCCCAAGGGAAGGGATGGCGCGGGACCTGGAATGCCCGCGAACGCTTTCATCCGGTGGCTCCAGAGCGCTTGGAAGGCCTTCTGGGAGAGGGTCGGAGTCCTGGATGCACTGGCGTCGGTTGGGGTTGGCGTGGCGTCGTTCATCTGCGGATGTCTTCCTTTCCGGAGTGACGGGACCTCCGTAACATCTACCTCCCGGGGAGAGCGTGTCCATGCCTGCTTGCCTCGCGAGCAGGCCGATCTGATTGGGCAGTGTGGGAACGCGATGGTACGGTCGTGCTTTTGGACCGATGAATCCAATGACCGGGTATTTCATCCAGGAAACGCTGTTCACCAGCACCAGGTCCATCGTCTACCGGGCGATGCGAACCGCGGATGCTCGGCCGGTGGTTCTGAAGGTGCTGAACGCGCAGTTCCCCAGCACCGAGCACGTGGCCCGGCTCCACCGCGAGTATCGGCTGACGCGGGCGCTCGCGATGGACGGGGTCATCCAGGTCCTGGGCCTGGAGCGCTTTGGAACGAGCATGGCCCTCATCCTGGAAGACTTTGGCGGCCAATCGCTTGCTCGCCTCCTGGGAGGTCGCTCCCTGGAGCTGCCGCGCTTGCTGCGCATGGCACAGCGGCTCGCGGACATCCTGGGTCACGTGCACCAGCACCAGGTCATCCACAAGGACATCAATCCTTCCAACATCGTCTGGAACCCAGACACCGACGAGCTCAAGCTCATCGACTTCGGTATCGCCACGGAGTTGGTGCGCGAGACCCCGGTCGTCCTCGGGGCCCACGTACTCGAGGGAACGCTGCCCTACATGTCGCCGGAAGCCACGGGCCGCATGAACCGGGCCATCGACTACCGCACCGACTTCTACTCGCTGGGCGTCACCCTCTACGAGCTTCTCACCGGCAAGCTTCCCTTCTCCGCCACCGACCCGATGGAGCTCGTCCACTGCCACATCGCGCGGGTACCGGTGCCCCCCCACGAGCTGGTGCCCGGCCTGCCCGCCGCCGTCTCCCAACTCATCATGCGCCTGCTGTCCAAGCGGGCAGAGGACCGCTACCAGAGCGCCTTCGCGTTGGGGCGCGATCTCCGGCGCTGCCTGGACGAGGTCCAGGCCACCGGCCACATCTCGTCCTTCGAACTCGGGCGCGGTGACGTGTCCGATTCCCTGCAGCTCCCTCAGAAGCTCTACGGGCGTCAGCGGGAACTCGACGCGCTGCTCACCCACTTCGACCGGGCGGCCGAGGGGCGGGCGGAGCTGGTGCTCGTCGCGGGCTACTCGGGGATTGGCAAGAGCGCGCTCGTGCACGAGGTGCACAGGCCCATCGTGCAACGCCGGGGATACTTCGTCTCCGGCAAGTTCGATCAGTTCAACCGGAACATTCCCTATGACTCCCTCATCCAAGCGCTGCGGGAGCTGATGCGGCAGCTCCTGACCGAGCCCACGGAGCGCCTGAATCAATGGAAGGAGCAGCTGCTGGGCGTACTGGGTCCGAATGCCTCCGTCATCATCGACGTCATCCCCGAGGTCGAGTTCATCGTCGGAGCGCAGCCACGGGCCCCCGAGCTGCCGCCCACCGAGGCGCAGAACCGCTTCCATCTCGTCTTCGAGGGCTTCGTGCGCAGCTTCGCCGGGCCGGAGCACCCGCTGGTGGTGTTTCTCGACGACCTGCAGTGGGCCGACCTGCCCTCGCTCAAGCTGCTCGAGCGGTTGATGACCGATCCGGGCACGCGGCACCTGCTCCTCGTGGGGGCCTACCGCGACAACGAGGTGGGCACGTCGCACTCGCTCCTCTCTCTTCTCGAGGAGATGCGCGCGGCCGGTGCCACCGTGAGCACCATCACCCTCGGCCCGCTGGACCGCGAGCACTGCATCGAGATGCTCGCCGACACCCTGGGCCGCGCCCCCGCGGACGTCGAGTCCCTGGCGGAACTCTGTCTGCGCAAGACCGAGGGCAATCCCTTCTTCCTGGGACAATTCCTGCTCTCCCTCTCCGAGGAGGGACTGGTCCACTTCGACGCACGGGCTGGCAGGTGGGCGTGGGACATGGACCGCCTCGTCCACACGCCCATGACGGACAACGTCGTGGAGTTGATGGCCACGAAGATTCAAAAGCTTCCGGCGGATGCGCAGCGAGTGCTCTGGCTGGCGGCGTGTATCGGCAACAGTTTCGATCTCAAGACCCTCTCCATCGTCGACGCGCGCACGCCTGGGGAAACAGCGGAGTCACTCTGGGCGGGATTGCGCGAGGGGCTCGTCCTGCCCGTGGGAGACGCTTACAAGTTCATCGAGGATCGCTCCGCCGCCGCGGCCTTCGTCGAGCGGGAGACACCAGGTGAGAGCGCCAGGGTCGTCTACCGCTTCTTGCATGACCGGGTGCAGCAGGCGGCCTACTCGCTCATCCCCGAGGACAGCCGGCGGGAGGTCCACCTGCGGATCGGCCGTCTGATGCGCTCGGCGCTCAGCAAGGGAGAGCGTAACGAAGAACTCTTCACCATCGTGGGGCACCTCAACCTTGGTGCGGAGCTGATCACCGGGCAGGCAGAGCGGGACGAGCTGGCGGAGTTCAATCTCATGGCCGGGCGCAAGGCGCAGTCCTCCGCCGCGCATGCGGCCGCGCTGGGTTATCTGGAGAAGGGGCTCTCGCTCCTGGGCCCGGAGCGCTGGACGCGGTGTTTCCCGCTGGCGCTCCAGCTTCACACCCAGGCGGTGGAGGTGTGCTTCTTGAGCACGGACTTCCCGAGCATGGAGCACCACTCCGACGAGGTCCTTCGACACGCTCACGGCACGCTCGACCTGGTCCGGGTCTACGAGATGAAGATCCAGGCCTATGTCATCCAGAACCGGCTCAAGGACGCGGTCTTGGCCGCACGCCGGAGCCTGTCGCTGCTCGGTATCGAGTTTCCGGACCAATCGACCTCCGAGGATGTACGAGCCGCGTTCGCCAGGACGAAGGCCCTCATCGGGGAGCGCCGCATCGAGGATCTCATCGACCTGCCACCGATGACGGACCCGAAGATGCTCGTGGCGATGCGGATCTTCACGAGCATCGCCACGACCACGTACGTTGCCGCTCCGGATCTCTTCCCCCTCGTCGTGCTTCGCCAGATCGAACTCGGGCTCGAGCACGGCAACACGGGGGCGTTGGCCTACGGCTATGGCACGTACAGCATCCTCCTCGCTGGCTTGCTGGGGGATATCGACTCCGCCCATGCCTCGGGAAAGCTGGCGCTGCGGCTGCTCGAACGCTACGAGTCCCGGGAGTATGCCCCGCGCACCCGTTATCTTTGGAACATGCACATCGAGCACTGGAAGGAGCATCTGCGCGAGTCTCTGCGCAACCTCCAGGAACTCTACCAGACGAGCTTGGAGGTCGGAGACCTGGAGTTCGCCGGATGGAGCGTGATGTTGCGCCAGACCCACGCGTTCTTGTTGGGACAGGAACTCGCGGAACTAGACCAGAGCACCGCCAGATGGCTCCAAATCATCGTGCAGCTCAAGCAGGAGAGCGCGATCTACTACACGAGGATCATGCACCAGACGGTGCAGAACCTGAGAGGCCTGTCCGAGAACCCGTGTCTCCTCATCGGGGCCGCGTACGACGAGCGGAAGATGTTGCCCCTCCACCTCGAGGCGAACGACGCGTTCGGCCTCGCCACGCTCTTCATCTACAAAATCCAGCTCTGCGTGCTGTTCGGTCAGCCCGCCGAGGCGCTCGAACACTCCGCGAGAGTCGAGCGTTACCTGGGCGCGGTATTGTCCACGGCGTTCGGCTTCGGCATCCACTTCTTTGACGCACTCGCGCGCCTGGCTCTCTTCACTGGGATGTCTCCCGAGGAGCGCGAGCACGCGATGAAGCGCATCGACGAAAACGTGGAAAAGCTCGAGGCGCGGGCCCACCACGCGCCGATGAATTATGGGGCCAAGCACGCCTTGCTGGAGGCGGAGCGCCACCGCGTGCGCGGCGAGGTGGAGCAGGCGCGCAAGGCGTACTACCGGGCCATCTCCCTGGCTCGCGAGCACGAGTACCTCAACGACGAGGCGCTCGCCACCGAGCTCTTCGCCACCTTCCTACGCCAGCAGGAGGAGTTCGAGGTCTCGCGCTTCTTCCTGGCCAAGGCGCGCCATCTCTACCACCTGTGGGGCGCCGAGGCGAAGGTCCGGGAGCTGGATCGCGCCCTGCCGGAGCTGCGCGCGGTGTCGGCGCCCTCCAATGGGACCACCACCGCTGCTCCGCGCACCTCCATCAGCACCACCTCCTCCACGCAGGATTCCCATACTTCGCGAGCACTCGATCTGGTGAGCGTCGTCAAGGCCTCGCAGGTCATCTCCGGCGAGGTCGTCCTCACCGAGCTGCTCAAGAAGCTGGTGCGCATCGTCGTCGAGAACGCCGGGGCCCGCTCTGGCCTGCTCGTGCTCGAAGGCGGGCGGCCACTCGTCGCCATGGCGCAGATCTCGCTCCAGGACGAAGCGAACACGGTCACGCTCCACGAGAACCTGGAACAGCTTCCGATTGGCTTCTCACGCGCCATCATGCGCTATGTGGAGCGCACTCACACGGTGGTGGTGCTCGGCGATGCCTCCCGGGCCGAGGGCTTCCAGTCGGATCCCTACATCCGCGAGCGCCAGCCCAAGTCGGTGCTGTGCATGCCCATCCTCTACCAGAAGAAGCGCGTGGGTCTCCTCTACCTGGAGAACGAGTTGCTGGCCAACGCCTTCACGCCCGAGCGTTGCGAGGTGCTCGAACTGCTGGCCGCGCAGAGCGCCATCTCCCTCGAGAACGCCAAGCTCTATGACACCCTGGAGGCGCGGGTGAAGGATCGCACGCGCGAGCTTTCCGAGGCGCTGCGTACCCTTCGCGAGACGCAGAAGCAGCTCGTCCTCCAGGAGAAGCTCGCCTCGCTCGGCGGTCTCACCTCGGGCATCGCCCACGAACTCAAGAATCCGCTCAACTTCGTCAACAACTTCGCCCAGTCCGCCATGGGCCTCATCGGCGAACTTCGCGAGGAGCTCCACGGCCAGCGCGACACCCCGGCACAAGGGCGTGCCCAGGTGGTGGACGAGGTGCTCGATGAGCTGTCGCTCGCCGCGACGAGAATCTCCGAGCATGGTTCGCGAGCCGATCGCATCATCCGCGCGATGCTCGAGCATGCGCGCTCGGGTTCCGGCAGACCCAGCCGGGTGCGCATCAACGAGCTCGTGCAAGAGCACGTCAACCTCACCATCGTGGGCCGTGATTCCCGACCAGGGGCCTCCATGCTTGGAGCGGTGCTCCAGGAGGATTACGACGAGCGCCTGGGCAACGAGCTCGTCACGCCGGAGAACCTCGGGCGCGTCATCCTCAACCTCACCAACAACGCGCTCTACGCGCTCTCACTCAAGAAGAGCGCGCTGGGCGAGTCCTTCACCCCCGTGCTGGCCGTGAAGACGCGCGATCTGGGGGACCGGTTCGAAATCCGCATCCGGGACAATGGACCGGGCATCAGCGCGGCGAGCAAGGAGAAGATCTTCACTCCCTTCTTCACCACCAAATCCTCTGGCGAGGGCACGGGACTGGGCCTGTCCATCAGCCACGACATCGTGGTGCAGGGCCACGGCGGCACGCTGGAGTTCACGAGCGAGGAAGGCCAGTTCACGGAATTCGTGGTGACGCTGCCCAAGCGTACGGGCGACGGTTGAGCGGCGTGTTCCGGGGACCGCTACGGGGTGTCTGGAAGTGCCCCGAATCAAGAAGGGGCATGCCGCATCAGATGGAGACAAAGCCCCGTGATAAGAGGACCCGCCATGAAGAGCCCCATCCTCCAGACCCTGCCCCTTGGCTCACCCCCTTGGGTGACCGCGGATCCGTTCCTGTTCTGCGTGCACCATGACGACCACTACCCCGCCGGTAACGAGCATCTGGGACCGGAGGCCTCGCTCGACGGCCGCAACCTGGGCCAGGACTTCGCGGGGAAAGACGGCTGGAGCATGTACCACGGCGAGCAGGTGCCGGGCTTCCCCGGGCACCCGCACCGCGGTTTCGAGACGGTGACGCTGGTGCGCAACGGGCTCATCGACCACTCGGACTCGCTCGGCGCCACCGCGCGCTTCGGCCACGGCGACGTGCAGTGGTTGACCGCGGGCGCGGGCATCGTGCACTCGGAGATGTTCCCGCTCGTGAAGAAGGGCGAGCCCAACCCCACCGAGCTGTTCCAGATCTGGCTGAACCTCCCGGCCGAGGACAAGCACGCGCCGCCCCACTTCTCGATGCTCTGGAGCCAGGACATCCCCCGCCTCGCGTTCACCGACGCGGCGGGCCGGCGCACCGAGGTGACGGTCGCCGCGGGGGAGCTCGAGGGCCGGCGCGCGCCGCCACCTCCGCCCCGCTCGTGGGCCTCGCGTCCGGACACGGACGTGGCCATCTGGACCGTTCGCCTCGAGCCCGGCGCGACGTGGACCCTTCCGCCCGCGAAGAACCCGCGCGCCCAGCGCACGCTCTACTTCTTCGAGGGCGAGGCGCTGAAGGTCGCGGACCACGTCTTCCGTGAGCACCAGATATTGGCCGTGCAGGGCGACGTCCCGCTGCGGCTCGAGGCCATGGGCGGCGCGGTCGAGGTGTTGATGTTGCAGGGGCGCCCCATCGGGCAGCCCGTCGTGCAGTACGGCCCCTTCGTGATGAACACCCGCGCGGAGATCCAGCAGGCGTTCAACGATTACCAGCGCACGCGCTTCGGCGGCTGGCCGTTCGGGAAGGACGACCCGGTGCACCCGCGCGAGGAGGGCCGGTTCGCGCGGCACGCGGACGGCCGCATCGAGCGGCCGGCTCCGCGCTGAGTCGCCGTCCCCCCAGGCTCAGATGATGTAACCACCTGAGAGCTCGATGCACTGGGCGTTGACCCAGCGCTGGTCTTCGCTGAGCAATGAAGCGATCACGCGCCCCACGTCGTCCGGCTCACCGATCCGACCGAGTGCCGTTTGTGACGCGAGCAGGGCCTCGAAGTCCGGGCTCAGCCCGCCTGCGAGATCGGTGCGGATCGGGCCGGGTGACACCGCGTTGGCGCGGATCCCCCGGGAACCGAACTCCTTGGCCATGTAGCGGGTGAGCGTCTCGAGCCCCGATTTGAAGGCTGCATAGGGTGCGACGCCCGCCGTTGCCACACGGGTGGTCACGCTCGTGACGTTGATGATGTGCCCACCCGCGGCGATCAACGGGAGCAGTGTCTGGGTCAGGAAGAACGGCCCCTTGAGGTGCACGCCGAACAGCCCGTCGAACTCGGCTTCGGTGACTGTCTCGATTGGATTGTAGAGTCCATATCCGGCGTTGTGGACGAGGATGTCGAAGGTGTCTCTCCCCCAGCCGCGCGCCACCGCGGAGAGGGCGTCGCGGAAGGCCGCGAAGGAACCGACATCACGCACGTCGAGCTTCAAGGCGGTTGCCCTGCCGCCCTCGGCTTCGATGTCACGGACCACCGACTCGGCGCCCGTGGGATGGCTGTTGAAGGTGACGACAACGCCGACGCCGCGTCGGGCAATCTGAAGGGCGGCACTTCGTCCGATGCCGCGGCTACCACCGGTGATGACTGCGATCCTCATGTGTGCTCCTCGCGTGATGTGGAGCCACGAACGTAGGAGTTGGGTGCGCCGGAGGGTACGTGGGATCCGGTCGCGTTCTTGCCTGATCCTGCCATGGGCCGCCGCGCCCACGCGGATGAGGCATGATGGTGCCCGTGGATGCCCTGGACGAGCTTCGCGAGTTGACCGCCGTCGCCGAGAACCGGCGCACCGAAACCGGTATCCCCAGGGTCGCCATGGTGCGGGGCAAGGTGCCCGAGCACGAGCTCGCGGCCGTCTACGAGCCGATGATCAACCTCATCCTCCAGGGTGCCAAGACGATGACCATCGGTGAGCGAACGCTGCGCTACGACCCGGCCACGTATTTCGTGATGTCGGTCGACCTGCCAGCCGTCGGAACCGTGCACCAGGGAGGTGCTGGGAGGCCCTACCTCGCGGTGAGCCTGTCCCTCGAACCGCGAGTCATCGCCGAGGTCTTGGCGCATGCGCCCCAGCGCGTGGGCCGTGGCGCGGGTTTCGCCGTGGCTTCGGTCTCCGCGGAGCTTCTCGACGCGTGGACGCGGCTCCTGCGGCTGATGCGACGACCCGATGAGATCCCGGTGCTCGCTCCCCTCTACGAGCGGGAGATCTTGTTCCGCGTGCTCCAAGGACCACAGGGGCACCTCCTGCGGGAGATCGCGGTGCCCGACTCGGCCATCTCGCGGGTGCGGCTCGCGATTCAGTGGATTCGCGAGAACTACGCGCGGCCTCTGCGGACCAAGGGACTCGCCAGGATTGCCGCGATGAGCGAGTCCGCCTTTCACAGGCACTTCAAGTCCGTCACCACGATGAGCCCGCTTCAGTTCCAGAAGCGGCTCCGGTTGATGCAAGCGCGCTCCTTGCTCGTCGAAAGTCTCACGACAGCCTCCTCGGTGGCGTTCGAGGTCGGCTACGAGAGTTCGTCGCAGTTCAATCGGGAGTACTCGCGCTTCTTCGGCCGCCCACCGGCCACGGATGCGCGAGAGGTCCGAGCGCGACTGCAGCGGGGGTGACCCGCCGCATCGGTGGACAGGGCGACTCGTCGGCGGCTCACGGGGAGGCTCGGCGGGGGGGCGGCTCCGTCAGCCGGAGGGTGGCCACCACCTGGCCATGGTCGGACTGGATGCGGTCGGGCCGCTCCCGGCTCAAGGTCCGGTCCACGAGGTGGTCATTGAAGTAATGGACGTACTCCACCTCTCCCATCCGCTTGGGATTGAGCCGGCTGAACTCCTGGGAGACGTAGATTTGATCCAGGGTGTCGTAATAGCCGTTGTAGATGTGGCTGTAGCTGACATCCCGCCGGGTGTTCTGACGCGCCTGGATGTCGAAGGCGTTGTAGAGCAGCACGTCCCAGATGGCCTGCTTCTCCTGGGGGGGCAGGTGATGGACGGGGGGCGTGCCCGAGACGATCACCGTCGTCACGGACAAGGCGGAGTCGTTCAGATCTCCGAGCAGGACCACGGGGTGCTTCGTGCCCTCCATCAGCTTGAGCAGGATGCAGCGCAGGGCGTAGGCCTCGGCGGCTCGGACCATGAGGGCGCGTGCGCTCCCCAGGGCGAGGTTCTTGGCGTCCGACTCCGTCTCCTCGTCCAACATCGGGCGCTTGGACTTGAGGTGCGCGACGAGCACGCTCAACTCCTGGCCCTCCGGCAATCTCAGGTCGGCCTGCAACACCGGACGGGAGAAGGACTGGATGGGATCGGGAATCCCGGAGACCGTGAGCGCGAAGCCATCTGGAAAAGCCTGGTGGGTGATCGTCCGGACGACTTCCAGTGAGGTGGCGAGCCCCACCTGGGGTTTGTTCTGCTCCTGGGTCGCGACCATCACGTGCAGGGGTGCTGCCCCCGGGGGCGCTCCCGCCTGGACGGCGTCTTTCAGCGCATCCAGATGCCACACCTCCTGGAAGCCGACGATCTCGGCATCCATCCTCCGCAACTGACCGCCAATCCAGGCGATCTTGTTCGCGTACTCTTCCTTGCTGAACGGTCTGTCGTTCGGATAGGTCACCTGCCCCGGCAGGGCGAGATTGAGCACGTTGAACGTCCCTACCTTGAAGCGCGACATGGCTGACTCCTGAACTCGAATCCCGGTGCGCGGGCGGCGCCCCGTCCCCTCGGAGAAGACCTCCGCTTCGAGCGAGTGTACGGTTTTTCCCGTGGCGACGCATGGGCGGCGCGGGAGTCCCCTGGAGGTGGACGGTCCAGGCTATGAAGTGCTCGACACATTTCGGGGAGCGAGAGGGTGAAGACAGAGCGCAGTGGGCCGGACTCAGACCAGAGGGCACCCCGGACGTTGGGCATGTGGCTGATCATCACCTACAAGTTCGTGAAGGCCGGCTTGATGCTCGGGCTGGCGATCTGGCTCACGACCGATCCGGAGGCGGTCTACTTGTTCGGGCAACGCGTTGCCCACGAACTCGTCGAGGCACGGCCCTTCATGGTACGGCTCGGGAACTGGCTGCACACGCACCTGACGAAGCATGTGATCGAACGTAGCGCCCTGGTGGCCTGGCTGGATGGGGTCACCACGGCCCTCGAGGGCACATTGCTCCTGCTGGGAAAACCCTGGGGGGAATGGCTCGTCGTGATCGGACTGTCCTTGTTCCTGCCCTTCGAGGTCTATGAGGTGATCCACAAGCCAGGCGTGGGCAAGGCAATCGTGCTGCTCCTCAACGCCGCGATCGTCGTGTACCTGGTGTACGAGCTGCTCTTCCCGGCCCACCGCGCCCGTTCGCGGCAGGTGCCTCCGGCCGGGTAGGGTGGTGACGTAGTTGCTGGCTTGGGCACCCTCCTGCCCAAGCAATCTTCCCGGTTGTTCAGGAGCTTGCGCTCGAACTGCCCCAGCGCTTCCTGGAAATTCTCAACCCACTACGATGCACCCGACACCTTTCTCGGCTTGCTCCTGGAGGACACCATGAGAGTCTGCGGGCTCTTTGCGCTGCTGCTGCTCGCGTCAGGATGTGCGACAACGCGGATCGTGAAACTGGATACGGGGAGGGAAACGCCCATCGTCTATACGCCTGTCGAGTCCGAGCAGGTTGAGATCGACGACGAAGAGTTCAAGAGCGCAGTGACACAGTTGGTGCTCGACATGGAGCTGAGCGTCTTGCTCGAGGGAGACGAGCAGGAGAATCATCGTTCGTTGCTCGCCACAGCCGGAGGAGTTGTCGACGGCGTGCAGGGTCGAACCGTGCCTCCATCGTATGAGCGTATTTGCCAGCAGCAGATCGACTCAGCGACTTGCCTGAGCCTGCTCGCGGGTGGGTTTACATTGGCGCCGAAGGAGCGGTTCCTGATGGCGCTCTTCTTCGCGTTCGATACCGTCTGGGATGGGGTGGAAGATGCAGTGAGGGACTTCGCTAATCCCGCGGCTCTTCGGGCAATGGTGGTATCAATCGTCGGGACTGCGCTTGTCATGCTCGTTGCGCCCGAGCCCATCACGAAGTTCATCGCGATGGGACTGACGGCGTCCCTGATCGCGTACCTGGGTACAGGTCCCGTGTGGAACCTCGGACAAGGATTCCTGCGACTCCTGGAGGAGTCGAAAAACGCGCACGGCTTTCTGGAACTGGAGAAGTCCGGGCACCGTTTCGGAAGGGTGCTTGGCGACAACGGGGCACGTGTTCTGGTCCTCGTAGCGTTGACGGCCATGGGTGGAAAGAAACAGGGCACGGAACTGCGAAAGCTCATCACCAAGAACATTGAGGGATGATTCATTTATGGAGCGAAGATTCTTCCGCCTAAGCATCGATGCGGAAGTGCCAGGGCGCTGGTACTTCTCGGAGCCCACCAACCTTACGGGAGAGGAGATCGACGACATCTGGCAGTTTAGCGACGGTCGACCGGTAGAAGTTCGTGAGAGGATGCGCATTCCGCTTTACCGGCTTGGAAGGCCGCTGGATTTCACCACCGCAGGGGTAGGGCTGGCGCCGATCCTCAGCGAGCGCGTTGCATCAGTGCTGCGCGAAATGGCGACCAGCGATGTTCAGCTCTTCCCGGTCGAAGTCGAGGGACAGAGCGAGCCGTACCATCTCTTGAATGTGGCACGGACGGTTCGGTGCATTGACGACAAGGCCTGTAAGGAAGTGCAGCTCTATACCGCGAAGGACGGGAGGCCAGACCAGATCGGCGAATACCGAGCCATCTCCGGCCTACGCATCGACAAGTCGAAAGTGGGTGACGCTCGGATCTTTCGGCTCTGGGGGTGGCACCCGCCGATCATCGTTGATGGAGAGATCAAGGTGGCTCTGGATAAAACCGGTATCTTGGGGGCGCGGTTCGACGAGGTCTGAGTCGGAATCAACCCATGAGCAGCGCCTATCCTCGAATTCGTCGCCATGAGCAGGGGCCAGCCGGTGATGTGCTCGTGCGGAGAGAGGTCATCCAGCTGGTGTTGTACCTACCGCTCAATCATCATGCGCTCGCGCTTCCCATCCAGCGTGCGCTCGATATGTATCTGGACGCGGTTGGGACGGGGCCCGAGATCTTCTCGGAATACTCCCTGGGGTACGAATCCGCTGTTCTTCACGAGGATAGTTGGTCGAACATCCGCCAGATACTCTCTACTTCGGACGAGGAGTATTTCCTCGATGACGAGGAGGATGAGCAACTTCGCTTGATGCAGCAGAAGAACCAGTGCGACCGGATGGTGGAATTGTCGAGCGAGGAGCGCGGCGTCACCGGTTTCGGTTTCTTCTACTGGGCGCGTCTGTCGTGGCGCGTGCCTCCGAAGAATCAGATGAGTCTGGTGAGCTTTTCCTGGCCCACCGAATACCTGGAGGCGTGTGGTCCCGGGCGGATGCGGGAAGAGATGATGGCGCTGGCCGCGCTGCTGCCCTATGCCTCGGGCCACGCGGGGCTCGCCTTCTCTTCCCCAAACCTCTGGGGACCCTCCATGAAGGACATCCATGAGGATGCGCTGCGCTACCCTGGCCTCGATGTGACGCACGGCCAGCGGGAAATGGGCACGCGCGTTGATGGCGTGCATTGGCTCAATTTCCTGGGCCCGGAAGTGTCGTCCCATGTGGGTGGTGCCGAGGTGCTTCGTTCACGGCTGCATTCCCCTTCCTCCACCGTGCAATCACTCGTGGATGGGCGAGTCCTGGTGTCCCTGGGCCTCGGGCCCGAGGCGGGCGACCTGCGGCGAGGCGACACGCTGCCCGCCTACCGCGAACTGGCGCGCGTGCTCGAGCCCTGGCTCTTTTCCTTCCCGGAGCACATGTCCTGGCGGGACTGTCCTCTCGATGCGGCCCACCGCTGGTGGCGCCGCTTTCTCGACGAATGACTCTTGCTGGGGCCTCTTCACGCCCAGGGGTCGTTCACGGTTTTGCGGACTGCGGCGGGCGGCCCCGGTCCTTCGAGACAGGAAAGTAGCATTTGCCCTGGTACTCGGCCTGGATGGCGGTGCAGGGAGGGCGCCTCTCGAGAGTCACCCAACACCCTCCGTTGATTTCAATCTCATCCAGATCGGGTCTACAGGGAGCCTTCGCCTGATTGCGAAAGGGTTCGTAGGGGAGGGGATAGGCAATGGAGGCTGCCTTGAGCGCACCTGTGTTGGCCAATCCCGGCGCATCGAGTTGAGAGGGTCTCTTCCTTGTCTCGCCCCAAGAGGCGAGTTCCGCTCGCCCCGAACTACCTATCCCATGGAGCCAGACACCCAGCGCGAGCACCGCGGCACCCGCTGCGGCGCACGCGGCCCACCGTCCCCAGGGGCGCACGGCCCCCCGAGCGATGTGGGCCTGTACCTGGGTGCTGCCCTCCACACGCGTGAGGGCGGCGGCCATCTGCACGAAGACGTTCGTCAGCTCCGACACCTGCGCCGAGTCGGGCGACCGCACCACCGTCAATGACATGGAGGAGGTGGCTGGCCGGCAATAGACCCGCACCTCCCATGCTCCTTCGGGCCGCCACTCCACGCCCGCTCCCGGCAGCAGCGTCAGGGCCGCCCTGCCTGTCCATCCATGCCGCGCTTCGTAGAGGCGGCCCAGCTCCGGACCCACCTCCTCGTAGCTCTTGCCGAGCAGGAACGGCCCCTCCCCACTGTTCTTCCCGCGCTCTTCATCCGCCATGTGACGCCCCTTGCTGGACTGTGCCCACACGGCAGCGGATTTGACTGCTGAAGTCAAGTCGAGCGAGATGCCCTGTTGGGTTCAGTGAGCCGGGCGCTGCGGCTTTCGCAGCTCACGGCTTGCCGGACCCCTTGGGTTCTTCCTTCGGGAACGAGACGAGCGCTCGGACCGGGTAGTGGTCCGAGCCTCCCTCGCGCAGCACCCGGGCCTCGGAGAAGGTGAGCCCGCGTCCGAGGATGTGATCGATCTCCACCACCGGAGGACAGGTCCGCGGTCGTGGGGACGCGCGGACGTGGCTCGGGACACGCGGTCCAGTCCGCGTCAGAGACGAGGGCCTGGGGACGTCTCTCGGCGCGAATTCCTGACGAGGAGCAACACGATGGGATGGGCGACTGACGCGGTCAGTGCGTTGACGAGAGGGGAAGAGGTCACGGTCCGGCCGCGAGGCGGCTCCATGCGAGGACGGATCGAGGATGGGCAGCCGGTGACGCTGGGTCACGTGGACCCCGCCGTGGTGGAGGCTGGTGACGTGGTGCTGGTCCGGTGGAGAGGGGGCTTCCTCCTGCATCTGGTGAAGGAGGCCACCGTGGACCGGCTGCTCATCGGCAACAACGTGGGCAGGGTGAACGGTTGGGCGAGCCGCCGGGCTGTCGTCGGACGCGTGGTGCGGGTTCATCCTTTGGGACGGTAATGCTCGGCAGCCCGCGTTACGAAAGGTCTGAACCTTCCCCACTGGACCCCTATCGATGGTGCTACCCATGAACGTCCCGGAAACCTGGCCCGAGGAACTGCCCGTCACGCAGCTGCGCATCGCGCGCCCTACCGACAAGCTGGAGGAAGTCGTCCGCTTCTACGTCGAGGGGGTCGGCTTGAAGCACCTCGGTGGCTTCGAGAGCCACGCGGGTTACGACGGCGTGTTCATCGGGCTTCCCGGGTACGGCGTGCATCTCGAGTTCACCCGCCACGAGGCGGGCAGCCCGTGTCCCGCGCCCACCCGGGACAACCTGCTCGTCCTCTACGTGCCGGACGTGGCCGCGCGGGATGCCATCGTCGCGAGGCTCTCCGTCCTGGGCTACCCACCCGTTGCGCCCGAGAATCCGTACTGGGCCGGGGCGGGCGTCACCGTGGAAGACCCCGATGGGTGGCGCGTGGTGTTTCAGAACACTCGTGGCATCGGGCCTTGAATCCGGTCCAGACAAGTCGAGCTAGAGGCACCACCGGCCTCTCATCATCTCCTGCTCCCTGGCGCCCTCGAAACCTTCCGGGCGGGACGACGGGCAGCCGGGTGGCTCCGGGCCGCCAGCGTCTCTCGTGCCCATTGCTCGTCCTCCTCGTTCTGGATGTGCACCAGATCGCCTCCACAGTGGGAGCACGTCTGGACAGTCCAGCGCTTCACGACTTGAGGACACTGGACGCAGAGCGAGTAGGGCAGAGGGACGGAGTCGAGTGGATCGTTCGGCGCTTCGCGGTGCGCGGGCCCGCTCCGCGAGGACCCTCCCGTGATGATGAGTGACAGCCCCCCCAGGATGCTTCCGGCGCCGAGGAGGATTCCGAGCGCGGCTATTTCGGGCTGCCTGTTCCGGCGGTGCCGGTAATCGTCCTTCGCCTCTCGCGCGAGAGACAGACCCCCGGCCAGGAAGACGGCACCGAACAGGACCGCCACCACCCCGCCTTTGCGGCCCGCGCCGCGAATGCCTTCGATGAGCTCGAGGAAGAAGTCCATGACGGCCCCGTTCTAGTCCGAAGCGCGGGCGGTCTTCTCGCTCATCGTTCCGACAGCAGCGCCCTCGGTGGAGCGTTGTACGTTGCCCCTCCGGGTGCACGCCTGTACAGTGCCCGGCCTCATGAAGCCAGAGAAGGAAGAAGGGGCATTCACCGGGTCCCGGCGCAAGCCTTGGACGGGACCTCGCGGACTCGATGCCGTCCTCCAGGGGTGGCGCGAGAACAACCAGCTCTGGCCAGACATCGTCCTGGACGAGGTGACTCCGGCCCGGCCCGGTGCCCATGCGCCCATCCCCGAGGGCGTGGCCCCCCAGGTGCGCGAGGCCCTGCGTCGCCGCGGCATCGAGCGGCTCTTCTCCCACCAGGCCGAGGCGTACGAGCTGGCCCGCTCGGGCAAAAACCTCGTCATCGCCACGCCCACCGCCTCGGGCAAGAGCCTCTGCTACAACCTGCCCCTGCTGGACCGCTTCGCGCGCGAGCCCCAGGCCCGGGCCCTCTACCTCTTCCCCACCAAGGCGCTCTCGCGCGACCAGGAAGAGTCCCTGCGCGTCTTCATGCGCGAGGCGGGCCTGGATCACGGTGCCATCACCTTCGACGGGGACACCCCGGCGGATGCCCGGCGCGCCGCCCGCGAGCGCAGCGGCGTGCTGCTCACCAACCCGGACATGCTGCACACCGGCATCCTCCCGCACCACGCGAGCTGGGCCCGCCTCTTCTCCAACCTCCGCTACGTCGTCATCGACGAGCTGCACACCTACCGCGGCGTCTTCGGCTCGCACCTGGCCAACGTGCTGCGCCGCCTGCAACGCGTGGCGGCCTTCCATGGCTCCTCGCCCACGTTCATCCTGGCCTCGGCCACCATCGGCAACCCCAAGGCCCACGCCGAGCGGATGCTGGGCCGCGAGGTGGCGCTCATCTCCGAGAGTGGCGCTCCCGCGGGCGAGCGCCGCGTCATGGTCTACAACCCTCCCGTGGTCAACGCCGAGCTGGGCATCCGCGCCAGCTACCTCAAGAGCGCCGTGCGCCTCACCGCGGACCTCGTGCGCGCCGAGGTGTCCACGCTCCTCTTCGCCCAGTCGCGCAACTCCGTGGAGGTGATGCTCAAGTACCTGCGCGACAAGTTCGTGGCCGAGAAGATGGACCCGAACCTCATCCAGGGCTACCGCGGCGGCTACCTGCCCGGCACGCGCCGCGCCACCGAGGCCGCCCTGCGCGCGGGTGAGGTGCGCTGCGTGGTGGCCACCAACGCGCTGGAGCTCGGCATCGACATCGGCTCACTGGACGCCGTGGTGTGCGCGGGCTACCCGGGCTCGGTGGCGGCGCTCATGCAGCGCTTCGGCCGCGCGGGCCGTCGGGGCGCGGGCAGCCTCGCGCTCCTGGTCACCTCCAGCGCTCCGTTGGATCAGTACCTCGCCGCCGATCCCCGCTTCCTCACGGGCGCTCCGGTGGAGCACGCGCGCATCGATCCGGACAACGTGGAGATCCTCGTGCAGCACCTCAAGTGCGCCGCCTTCGAGCTGCCCTTCGCCGAAGGCGACACCTTCGGGGACGTGCCGGCCGAGTCCGTGACGGACGCGCTCGGCTACCTGTCCCAGCACGAGGTGGTGCACCCCTCGCCCGGCCCCGAGGGCCGCAAGATGTTCCACTGGTCCTCGGACGCGTACCCGGCCAACCACGTGTCGCTGCGCAGCGTGGGCTGGGACAACGTGGTCATCATCGAGCTGGGTACGGACCGCACGCTCGCGGAGATGGACTTCCGCTCGGCGCACACCATGCTGCACGAGCAGGCCATCTACCAGCACGAGGCCGAGCAGTATCAGGTCGAGCGCTTCGACTACGACAACCACAAGGCCTACGTGCGCAAGGTGGCGCCGGACTACTTCACCGACGCGATGACCTACGTGCGCGTCAACGTCATCCAGGAGGACCAGGGCGCCCCCATGGGTCCCACGCTCCAGGCGGGCATGGGCGAGGTGAGCGTCATCGAGAAGGTGGTGGGCTACAAGAAGATCAAGTTCCACACCCACGAGAACGTGGGCTACGGCGAGGTGGCCCTGCCGGAGATGCAGATGCACACCACCTCGCTCTGGCTGACCGTGCCCGAGTCCGTGGTGCGCTCGTTCGGCGCGCCGCGCCCCGCCGTCATCGACGCGCTCCGGGGCATCGCCACCGCGCTGCGCACCGTGGCGTGCGTGGGGCTGATGATCGATCCGAGGGACCTGGGCAAGACGCTCGGGAGCAAGGACGACGCGGACGGGCCGCCGCGCAAGGACGGCGGCGTGGGGTTCGATCCGACCATCTTCCTCTACGACAACATCCCCGGCGGCGTGGGCCTGGCGGCGCGGCTGTTCGATCAGCGCGAGGAGCTGTTGCGGCGCGCGCGCCGGCTCCTGGAGGGGTGCGCGTGCGAGGAGGGTTGCCCCGCGTGCATCGGCCCGGCGGCGGGCTCCTTCCCAGGCAGTGCTCCGGTGGAGGATCATCCGCGCAAGCGGCTCGCGCTGGAGATCCTCTCGGCGCTCGGCGTCGTGGCCCTGCAATAGGCGAGGTGCACCGTGGACTTGAAGCGCAAGCTGGCGCGACTCGGCGGCGTGGGTCCCGGGGGCAAGCCGGGCACGTCCGCGACTCCGGCTCCGGCCGCTCCCGTGGTTCCCGTGCCCGCCCCCGCCGTGGAGCCCGAGGCGCCCTCGGCGGAGCAGGCCGCGCGCGTGGCCATGCTGCGTCGGATGCTCGGAGAGCTGACCGAACGTCACGGGACGGCGCTCCGCCGCGGTCCTCCGACACCTCCTCCGGGTCCTCTCCCCGCCGAGTCCCGGACGACGCCGCATGGGGTCATCCACGTCGCCGAGCGTCTGCTGTCTCCGGAGCACCACCATGGAAGCGCGCCGCTCGCGGAGGCGCTGGACGCGGAGGCCTCTCTGGTGGCGAGCCTCGCGTTGCAGCCGAGCCTCGCGGGCGTGGACTTCCAGCGGATGCTCTTCCTGGACACGGAGACGACGGGGCTCGCGGGCGGCACGGGCACGGTGCCCTTCCTGGTGGGCCTCGCCTGGTTCGAGGGTCGCTCGTTGCGCGTGCACCAGCTCTTCCTGCGCCGGCTGGGCGAGGAGGCGCCGCTCCTGCGCGAGCTGGCCGCGCGCATGGCCCAGGCCTCGTGCCTCGTGACGTTCAACGGCAAGAGCTTCGACTGGCCGCTCCTGCGCACCCGCTTCGTGCTCAACCGCGTGCCCGTCCCCGCCGAGCTGCCGCACCTGGACCTGCTGCACTGCGCGCGTCGCGTCTTCAAGCACCGGGGCAGCGGGACGCGGCTGGTGCACCTGGAGGAGCAGGTGCTCGGCTTCCACCGGGTGGGCGACGTGGATGGGGCGCTCATCCCGGAGCTGTACTTCCGCTTCCTGCGCGGCGCCGAGGGCTCGGCCTTGACGCCCGTGCTGGAGCACAACGTGAATGATCTCCTGCTGCTGGCGGCCCTGCTGGGCCTGCTGGCGCGGCGCTTCCGGGCGAGCGGCGCGGAAGGGAAGGACCCGAGGGACCTGCTGGGCTTCGCGGGCGTGGCGCTCCGGGCGAGAGATCCCGAGCGGGCCCTCGCCTTCGCCCAGGCCGCGGCGGCGGGAGACTCGGGCGCGGTGCGGGCCGAGGCGCTCGCGCTCGCCTCGCGGTTGTCGCGCCGGGGCGGGGATGTCCGCACGGCGGTGGCCAACCTGCAGCGGGCGCTCGCGTCGGCCCGGAAGGAGCAGACGGCTCCGCTCCACTTGTCCCTGGCGAAGCTGTACGAGCACGGGCTCAAGGATCTGCCGCGTGCGCTCCACCACGCCCGTCTCTGCCCGCCCGCCGAGAGCGGCGAGGCCCTGCGCCGCCGTGTCGAGCGCCTGGAGCGCAAGCTGTCCAAGGCGACGCGCGCATCCACCCTGGACCTGGGCGAGCCGCTCTGAGCTAGGCCCGCCAGGGCACGAGTACCCGGGGAGTGTCCTGGTCCGTCCTGGCCAGGTGCGTGAGCATGTCATCCACGCGCGTGAGCCAGTGCAGGAGGCGGAAGGGGCTGGCGGTGCCCCGGCGGGCGGCTTCCTCGGGCGCGAGGCGGTGCCGGGCCTCCTGGATGAGCGTGGACGCGGGCTCGACGCGGGGAGGCGCCTCCTGGCCCAGCGCGCCCGCCAGCACCCGGGCGTTGTTCGCGAGCCGCTCCGCCGCCTCGCGCAACAGCTCCCGCGACGCGTCGTTCATCTCCATCAGCCCACGTCCCATCTCCAGGTGCCGCACGGACAGGACGAGCTCGGACACGGTCCGCAGGGTGTTCGTCGCGCGCGGGGTGAAGTGCCGGAGCCCCCCGGTGAGCGGTTGCGCCGCGGTGCGCAGGTCGCGCAGGCGCGCGTCCAGCACCCGCGCGGAGTCGAGCAGCCGGGCTGGATCCGTCTCCGGGGTGCGCTTCACCACGGCCTCCTCGAGGTACTCGCACACCGCGTCCAGTACCTGCCGGGCGGACGTCTGGATCTGCGCCGTGGTGCGCTCGGGGAAGAGGATGAGGGCGATGACGGCGCCGATGACCGCGCCAATCACCGTCTCCTCGATGCGCAGCAGGAGGAGCGCCGGAGTGAAGCGGCCGAGCAATCCATAGAGCACGGACAGGAGCGTGGTGAACCAGAACACCATCCACGCGTAGGAGATTTGAATCAGATAGAAACCGAAGAAGACGCACACGAAGATGCTCACCAGCTCGATGCCGGCATGGCCACTGACGGCCCTGGCGAGGAACAGTCCGGCGAGCACGCCGAGTACCGTTCCCAGCACCCGCGCCCAGGCGCGCTGCAACGTGTCTCCCCGCGAGCGCGTGCGCGTGAAGATGACGAAGGCGGTGATGACGGCCCAGTACCAGCGCTCGGCGGACACCGCGTAGCCCACCCCCATCGCGATGACGCTCGCCACGGTGATTTGGATGGCCTGGCGCGTGGAGGGATGGAGGCCCGTGCGCGCGAGCGGGCCCGGCGCGGCCTTGCCCGCGGGTGTGGCGGCCGGCTCCGGGACGAGCGGAGGATGCTCGCGGGGAAGCCGAGCGGAGGCCTCGAGCAGATCCGTCAGGGCCCGGTGGAGGCGCTGGGCATCCACCCGGCCCCGCTCGTCTCCGGGTGCTTCCCGCACCCGGTCGAGGTACGCCCTCATCGTTCGGGCCGCCGCGGGATCCCGGTCGCGGATGGCGACCCGCGCCGACACCAGGGCCTGGCGGATGTCCGCTCGCGCCCCCGATGACAATGCGCCCGAGTCGACCACCTGCTGCACGGAGCGGAGCACGCGGTTGGCGGCGAGCTCCAGCTCGAAGAGCTGCTGTCTCAGGTCCGAGTGGCCACGGGAGGCCAGGTCCTCCACCGCGAGCGCCGCGTCACTCAGGCGATCGGCCTGCCGGAGCAGCCGGCGCAACAGGGCACAGGTCATCCGGGGCTGCTCGGGGATGTCCGCGAGCTCCCACAGCACGACGTCGATCGTCTTGCGAAAGGCCCGCACGGTGCGCCGCAGGGCGTGGTCGGGGCGGTCCGGGACGAGCACGAAGCGCACCGTGTACGCGATGCCGACGGCGACCACCATGGCCCCCGCGAGCGCGGGCACCTGCGAGAGCTGGGCGTGGAAGAAGAGGGCGTTGAAGAAGGAGAAGAAGCCAATCATCCCGAGCGCCAGGCCCCGGGGACCGAACCTGCGCACGAAGGTGGAGACGAAGATGGTGACGGCGAAGGCCGCGGCGCCGAGCAGGGGCACCTGGGCGGCGAGCGTGCCCAGGACGGACGAGGTCAGCGCGGGCACGAGGAGGAGCGCGGTGGTGAGGCGCTGCTCCCGGGGTTCCGGGTCCGTGGCGATCTGCGAGCCCATCATCGCCACCATGGTGCCCACCAGGGTGACGGTGGGTGGCTCTCCGAGCAAGCGCGCCAGCCGGGAGAGGACGAGGGCGGCGAGGCCCGCGCCCAGGGCCGCGCGCAGACCCTTGCGCAGCCGTCCCAGGTCGGGGTCGGAGATCACGAACAGGTCCCACAGGTGCGTGGGATTCAGGCGGTGCTGGAGATGTCGCAAGCCATTCCTCCGCCGCAAGGGTGCGGATGGAAGGCCGGCTCGTGCACGCCCGTTCTCCTGGCCGCCTGGGCTCCGGGGAGGCGTGAGCCGCTCGAGAGGGCCCGTACCGGGAGGAGGCTTCGCGCGGGGCAGGTGTGACGCACCTCACTCGCTGGCTGTGGACGCCATCACATCGGGCGCGCCCCTTCCTCGTGCACTGTCTCCTCATGAACGCGGGCCGCCGCTGACGCGGCCCGATATCGCAGGGGGAGGCACGCCATGGTCGAGACGCTTCGTGAGCACAAGGACAACGCCGCTCAACTCTTCGCCAGCGGGCAGTGGGAGGCGGCACTCGCCGAGTACCGGTACATCACCCGGGCCGCGCCGGAGGACCTGGCCAGCCGCCAGAAGGTGGCCGAGCTGCTCCAGCGGCTGGGGCGCAAGCAGGAGGCCATCGAGGCATACACGGACGTGGCCAAGGCCTGGGCGCGTCAGGGGTGGCTGCTGCGTGCCATCGCCTTGTGCAAGCTCATCCTCCAGCTCGAGCCGGGCCATGGTCCCACCCAGCGGTTGCTGGCGGACTTCCACGCGGGCCACTCGGAGCCCCGGCCCCGGCTGATGCCCTCGCCCGCGGTGTCCGCCACCTTCCAGGAGTCGCACGGGGAGGGCGACGAGGTGCTCCCGCGCATCCCGCTCTTCTCGAAGCTGAGCCCGGAGGCGTTCCTGGCGGTGGTGGAGGAGCTGAGGCTCAAGCCCTTCGAGTCGGGGGCCGCCATCATCACGGAGGGCGAGGTGGGCCAGTCCCTGTTCGCCATCGTGGAAGGGCGCGTGGACGTGGTGCGTCAGGGGGATGGTGGGCAGAACCGCAAGGTGGCCTGCCTGGGCGAGGGCGACTTCTTCGGGGAGATGGCCTTGCTGTCGGATGCTCCGCGGCTGGCGAGCGTGGTGGCCGCCACGCGCACCGTGGTGTTCGAGCTGACGCGGGACCAGGTGGAGCGGCTCGCCGAGCTGCATCCCTCCGTGGCGCACATGCTGCGGTCCTTCTACCAGGTGCGGCTGCTGGCCAACATCCTGCGGGGCAACCCGCTCCTGTTCGCCCTCACGCCCCTGCAGCGCGAGGCCATGACGAAGGCCGTCCAGTTCCACGCGGTGCCGGCCGGCCAGAGCCTGCTCGTCCAGGGACAGCCCGGTGACGCCCTCTACCTGCTGCTCCGGGGCCAGTGTCGCGTGGTCCACCTGCTCCCGGATGGTCACGAGAGTCAGCATCCGTCGCTGCACGAGGGCGACATGTTCGGCGAGCTCTCCGTGCTGCTCGGCCTGCCCGCCACCGCCTCGGTGATCGCCGACACCCCCTGCACGCTGTTGCGGCTGGCACGCGCGGACGT
Organism: Cystobacter fuscus; assembly: GCF_002305875.1. Taxonomy (NCBI): domain Bacteria; kingdom Pseudomonadati; phylum Myxococcota; class Myxococcia; order Myxococcales; family Archangiaceae; genus Cystobacter; species Cystobacter fuscus. The sequence continues at coordinate 2,817,446 of NZ_CP022098.1, forward strand.
GGAGCGGCTCATCGTGATGAACACCGGGCTGCGCGAGGCGCTCTTCCGCTTGAGCTCCGAGCGTCTCCAGCGCACCGCCCAGCTCGTGTCCAGCTACGAGATGCTCGGGGCCTGAGCCATCCTCGGCGCAAGGTGGTGGGCTGGTCCATGTGCGAGCACATCGACCGGCACCTGGTGCTCAATGGCATCTCAACCCTGCTGTCCAACGTCACTGGGGCAAGCCCATGCTCAGTCCGACAGAGTTGACAGGGCAGCATCCCACCATGGAAGGTGTCCCAATCTCCTTTCTGGGTAGTCAGCGGCAGGGGCTATCTCGGGCGGTTGTCATTTCAAGGGGCACCTCGCATGGCGAAGGACTACGCAATCGTCGTCCGGAAGCGCCCTGTCGGGGACAGCCTCGGCACAATCCTGCTGGCCCTGGTGCCCTGGGGCGGGAGTTACGCCGGGCGAGCGAGGGACTCGTCGCGGCGAACCTCCGGCCAGCAACAGTCGGCCTCATCCTTTGGTTTCCAGGCTCTCCTGCTCGCGAGCTGTCTCATGGCCAGCATGAGCGCAGCCGGCGCGGAGTTGAGACGAGTGAGGGTGACGCTCTCGGCCGAAGCGCATTCGCGAGCCGAAGCCCTCAGCCCCCGCCTGGAGGACTGGAAGGAGGGCGTGCTCGCCCTCCGTGTGGTGGATCCCGGCCGTTTGGTGGTGAAGGCAGGTGGAGAAGTCATTGCCGCAGCGGCGCTCGGTTGGGGCGAGGACCAGCGGCTGCGGGTAGATTCGCTCGATGCCTACTCGCCCGAGGCCCTGCCGCGGGTCGTCAACCGCGAGCGCGGACGGGAGGAGGTGGTGGTAGACGTCCCGGAGGGAGTGGGCGCCGGCGAGCACCTCACCCTCACTTATGAATGGAACTGGAAGCACGCGGGGAAGCCCGCCCTGGAGCGCGCCTGGCGCCTCCCCCCCATGGAGGACATCCCGCCAGAGTGGCTGGAGGACGAGCCGTCCGAGCCCGAGCGAGAGGACACGCTCGAGGACGAGGCCGGCGCGCAGGCCGTCCTCTCGCCCGAACTGGCTCCGTTCCTCGTTCAAGTGGACCCGGCTCGGCCCGAGCTGCTCTGGGTTCCCGGGTATGCCTCGCGCGGGGAAATAGCCTCGCGGCTCTTCGGGGATGCCTCGGCGGCGGGCGCTTTCGATATCGAGCCCCGAGCGCCTCCCTCCAGCGCTGTGGAGGGCCTCCACGTCTGTGTGCGCGTGCGCCACCCGCCAGCGCTCGTGCCGGAGTTGCTCGCCACCATGCGTCATGCCCTGAATTCGCATCTGGAGGCGGATGTCGCTTGGAGCCGCGCCCAGCTTTCGGCGGCCACGCTGAACAGGGCCGGGGCCGCCGCACTGGTGGAGCGCGGCCTGCGCTGGGCTCAACGCTCGGACATTCAGGACGGGGCCGGGCAGAGCTACTTCGACCGGTACCTCCAGGCGCTTGAGCCCTTGAGGGACGAGTCGCAGCGCGGGCACATCCTTGGAGAGGCCGCCGAGCCCCTGCGGAAGGCCATCGCTCTGCGCTCCAAACGCTTCACGGCGAGCTACAGCGTCACGGATGGCTCGCCCGTCCTCGCCCCGGGCAGCGTAGTGGGCCGCTTTTATTTCGCCGACGGCTCCAGCATCCAGGTGCGCACCTTGCTGCTGCTCACCGAGGAGACGTCCCTGGAGCGTGCGGAGCTGCGCGTGCGCAACGCTCCACGCGGAAGCCCGCGCGTCATCATCCCCGGGGAGGACGGGCGCTGGCGGGGCTACAGCGCCGAATTCAACACCGTTGCTGGCGCTCCCGACCCGCTCGAACACCCCGAGGGTAATGCCTACTGGTACTACCCAGGCACGCTCCTCGTTCGACCGGGAGACTGGCGGCCGGGGGTGGGAGCCGGTACAGGCGAGTTGGCGGTCTTGCGGCGAGAGTTCCTCCAGACAGCCCTCGCCACGGTGACACCGCAAGCGCCCAAGTCCCTTGTTTCCCTCGATCATGACGTGCTCGCCCTCCTCACCCCGGACGAGCGACTGGGCGTCTTCAACACCATCCTCTCAGGCCCTGCGCTCACCTCCGACATGAAGGAGGAGGCAGTGCACCTGCTGGCGCGTGTTCTGCTGTCCACGCCTGACCGGGAGTTTCCACCGTTGGAGCGCAAGCTCACTTCGAGTGGGGTGCTGGAGAAGCTGCTCGGCAGCAACGCGCCGGACAGCAAGGTGTTGCTGGGACAAGCCTTCACCCAGAAGGCACTCGCTTCGTTTCCCCTCGTGCTGGACCTCATCGAGTCCTTGCCCACCTTCCACCTGGGGCGTGAGGGCGAGAGGACATATCTGCTCAACGTCCCCTCTGGGCTGGTGTCCACGACGTTGGTGGCGCCGGAGGCGTGGGAGGAGCAGCAGGGAGTGCGCATGGGTGCCGAACCCGCTCTGCCCGGAGAAGCGGCGGGACCTTCCAGGCGCATGGCCCTGTACTTCCAACCGGTGCGGCAGGAATTCCAGGCCCGCTATCTGTCCTCGGTGGACGAGGCGCCGCGCAGCCGGGCTCTGCACCCACTGGAATGGGTGCGGCTGGAAGTGCATGGGCCACAGCCGCGCACGCACCTGATGACGGCCATGGAGCTGGCTCTGCTCGCTTCCACGCCGGACAAGTCACTTGTGTGGTCGGCAGTGAGCCGCATCAGCGAGATGCACATGGTGTACGGCGCCGCTTCTGCCCTGACGAAGGCACCGCTGTGGACAGGAGTGTCAGCCACAGCAGCGCGAGGCGGCACGCTGGCGGCGGCACGCGGAGTGGCGGTGCGCCTCTTCGTGGGCCGTATCTCGTTGGTGGCGACTCTGGCGGTGGTGGACACGTACCGGGACGAGCTGTCGCGGACGCCCGAGGGACGGGACTTTCTCGCGGTACATGACCTGGCCATGGTGGCGCTGGCTGGCCGGGATATCTACAAGCTCGCCACCTCGGGTATAGGACGCGAGCTGGTACACCGGGGAGGGCTGGCGTTGAGCACGGCTGGTGCCCGAGCCTCGTCCGGACTGCGCGCGTCGGTGGAGTCCGTCCAGGCCCTGGTGAAAACGCTGGAGCGGACGCTCGCCGAGGGCAAGGCGGTTGCGACACCGGACGGCCTGCGGTTTTCCCTTCCTGGCGGCGCCGAGGCCTTCAAGCAGGCCTTCTTCGCCATTCGCGGAGAAATGGCCGCCGCAAGGGCCCTCGGGGGCATCCGCCGCGCGGGGCTCGCGGCCGAGGAAGCCGTGAAGACGCTGGAGGCGCTGAAGCAGTTGTCGGCGGAGAGCCAAGAAATGGCGAGCGCCTACAGCGCGGTGGCGCGGCGTGCGGCGGCCCTGCCGGCCGACAAGGCCCAAGCCTACCTCGCCGCAGTAGAAGACATGCGTGCCGCGACCCGCAGTGCGGCGAAGCCGGCGCTCGCGGAATTACTGAGGCGCTCGGGGGCTCCGAGCCTGAGGGACCCGCTTGCATTCCTGTCGGAGGCCGCGTGGCTCGTCAGTCACCCGGAACTGGAAGTCGAGGCAGTGATTGAGCTGGCGAGGAAGGCGCGCAGAGGCAGCGTGGACCTGGGTTGGTTGCGCTCGATGGGGCTGAATCTTGAGTACCTCGACTTCATGGGCAGGAACGAGAAGACGGCGTGGAAACTGTTCCAACAGGCGGCAGCGGAGCCGTGGAACCTGGCGGTGCAGCGGCGGGCGCGCGAGCAACTCCGAGGAATCGCGGTGGAGATGCTGACAGAGCGCAACGCTCAAAAGCTTTTCCCGGGCTTTCGAGTGACCGGGCGTCAAGTGCCATTGGAGGAGGGGCATATCATCGACAACGTGCTAACGGCGGTGATGGGGCCACGGCTCCAACATGGGGTAGAAGTAAAGGGCTGGAACAAAGACAGGTGGCGCATGGCGCTCAATGCATGGGATGCCAAACAGGGCACGCAGGCGATCAATGAACAGCAGGCCGCACTAGCAAATCAATTACAGCACCTGCTCGAACAACTCGCTGATGCGGCGAAGGCCCCCCGAGGGAGGCCCTTCCTCGTTATCACCGACAAGCTAAGTGGGCCGACCAAGGAGAAGCTGGCGGAATTCCTACGCAGAAACGTGCGGGGCACACAGATCATCGAGGTAGAGGAAGCCCAAATACTGGGGCAGACGAAGCAGTTGCGCGCAGCGCTCAAGCTACCGGAGGACTTGCCTGGAGGTGCACCATGAACCGGTGGCCTCTCTGGGCGGTCCTGGCTTCAGGTGAGCCGGCATGGCTGGAGAACCGTGCCTACGATGCATTGGGTCTGGAAAAGGGCGAGGAGGACGAAGAAGGGCCGCCGTTCGAGATGAGCTTGGGAAGTGGCCGCTACCACGCCATCGTGGGGACCAACCCCATTGACGTAGGCGCCGAGATTCAGATCTCCAAGGAACTATCGCTCGGTTGTGATGAGCCTGTGTACTCGATTGAGCGCGCCAACGATCCCTGGACCGTCATGTCGTGGCGAAAGGGCTCACCGGACGTCCTGGAGAACGATCCAGAATCCCTGGCGAAGTCTCTCGGTTGCCCGCTTCCAGGAGGCGCGAGATCGTCCAACCGAGCAGCGAAAGATTCCCTGCGGAAGGTCGCGATGGTGGAAGGAGTCCGGGCCCAAGAGGCGACTCGGGTTCTGGAGGAGGATGCTGGCGAGTCACTCACTCCAGGGCGCTATCGCCTTGAGGACACGCCGCAAGGGCTCCTTATTGCCAGCGGAACAGGCGACATAGGGTACGCCGACATCACTGTGTCGGAACGGATTCCCAATGCGACCGTATACGCAGTTATTGCATCGCCAGACCTGGACGAGTTTTTTGTCACCGTGAGGAGAGGGGGCGAGGGGGTCGAAGAGTTCGCCCAGCCGCCCGATGACCTTCCGCGTCTGCGAGTTGCTAGCGACATCAAGGGGGAGCGCTCACCGGATCGGATTCTCGCCGCGCTGGGCATCCCAGCCGAGTGGTTCCGGAATGAATGACGGGTGCCCGGGATGCCGCACCCAGGGACCTCGGCAGATCCGAGTCACCTGCTCAGGGGTCGAAGCGCATGACGTCGCGCACCTGCCGGAGGGCGGCCCCCGAGGGGACGAGGCGCATGAGGGTGTCGCGCAGGAAGCGGACCGCGGTGTTCTCGAGCTGGGCGAGGCGTCCGAGCTGGAAGGAGCGGGAAACGAACTGGTTGGCGCGCGCGAGCCGGCGGCGCTCGTACTCGGCGAGCGCCGTGACGGGCTCGGGCTCCCGGGCCAGGCAGCGGGCGAGCACCACGGCGTCCTCGACGGCCTGACAGCCGCCCTGTCCCATGTTGGGGGTCATGGGGTGGGCGGCATCTCCCAGCAGGGTCACCCGGCCCTGGCTCCATCGCGCGAGCGGCACCCGGTCATGGATGTCGGTGCGGAAGATGTTCTCCTCGGACGTGGCGTCGAGGACGGCGGCGATGGGCGCGTGCCAGCCGCCGAAGCACTGGCGCAGGGCCTCGCGGGCGCGGCCGGGTTCATCCCGGACTCCCGCGGGGGCGTTCCGGGTGGCGTACCAGTACACCTCTCCGTGCCCCACGGGGACGATGCCGAAGCGGGCGCCGGGCCCCCAGCTCTCGCTGGCGTGGGTGGGGGGGGCCTGGGGCGGCCGCGTCGTCATGCCCCGCCAGCTCGTGTAGCCCGAGTAGCGCGTGACATCGCCCCACAGCGCCTGGCGCACCACGGAGTGGAGCCCGTCCGCGCCCACCAGCAGGTCTCCCGTGGCGGTGGTGCCATCCGACAAGCGCACCGTCACGCGCTCGCCGTCGTCGTGGAAGCCCGTCACCGCGCGTCCCGTGTGCACCTGTCCCTCCGCGAGCCCGGAGAGCAGGACCGCTTGCAGGCGGGAGCGGCGGATGGCGATGGCCGATTCTCCCAGCTCCCGTGCGAGCAGGCCGAGCTCCACGCGGGTGAGCACCCCGCCGGAGTCGGTGAGCGTGGCCAGGGAGGTGAGGGGCTGGCCCTCCTGGCTCACCGCCTCCGCCAGGCCGATGGAGCGCAGCGCCTTCATGGCGTTCATCTGCATGATGATGCCCGCGCCCACCGGACGCAGGACCTCGGCGCGCTCGAAGACGGTGGAGGCGATGCCCGCCTGGCGCAGGGCTCGGGCCAGGGTGAGCCCACCAATGCCGCCTCCCGCGATGAGCACGTGGCGGGAGGGGGGGCTCGTGGGCGACGGTGGGGCGGACATGTGGCGGCTCCGGGGGGTGCTCAGCCCGTGGTGCGCGGGAGGATCATGGCTTCCAGCCGATCCACGGCCTTCTCCAGCACGTCCTGGGAGGGACCGAAGGACAGGCGCACGTAGTTGCGGAAGCGCGAGGGGCGGGCGCGGCGCTTGCCGGGGTTCACGTCGAAGAACTCCCCCGGCACGGCGATGATCTTCTGCTCCAGCGCGGCGCGGAAGAAGCCCATGCCGTCATTGAGGGGCGCGGGCAGGCCGGACACGTTGCCCCAGATGTAGAAGGTGCCATCGGGCGGGCGATCCGTGCGGATGCCCAGGCGCTCCAGGCGCGAGTGGAAGCGGTCTCGCTTGTCGCGGAAGTGGCGGTGGATGGCGAGCGTCTCCTTCACCACGAGCTCCTCGTCGAGCAGGGGGATGGCGGCGCGCTGCAGGGGCCGGCTGCCTCCGCCGTCGAGGAAGCTGCCCGCGCTGGACACCGCCTCGATGACCTGGCGAGGCCCCACGGTCCACGTCATGCGCCAGCCCGGGTAGCGCCAGTTCTTGGTGAAGCCGTCGAAGAGCACGACGGGATCGCGGTTCACGTCCTCCACGTAGCGCGCGGCGCTCTCGATGGGGAGCTGACCCGGGCGGCCCGTCCAGACGTAGTGCGAGTAGAACTCGTCGATGAGCAGGGTGCACTCCAGCTCCCGGGCGACGTGCACCCAGCGCGCCAGCTCCTCGCCCTGCACGAGCTTGCCCGTGGGGTTGCAGGGGTTGGAGAAGAGCAGGGCGGACAGGCCCCGGCCCTGCACCTCGCGGCGCAAGTCCTCGTGGGTGAAGGCATAGCCGCGCTCGCCCTCCAGGAGGATGGGGATGGAGGTGAAGGCCTTGAAGACGTCCAGCAGCTCCTCGTAGGCGGTGTAGTCGGGCAGGAAGTGGCCGAGGTTGACGGAGCCGAGGCTCGCGGCGGCGCGGGTGAGCGCGGTGCGTCCTCCTCCGGAGAGCGCGACGTTCTCCGCGCTGTACTGGCTGGGCAGGCCGCGCCGGTAGAGGCGGTTGTAGAGCGAGGCGATCGTCTCGCGCACCTCCCAGAGTCCCGCCACCGGGGCGTACTCCAGGTCGTTCACGTCCACCGTGACCTGGCCCACGCGAGGAGGGGCTCCGGGCAGGTCATCCGTTTCGGGCTGTCCCTGGCCGAGGTTGCACCACTCGGGGTCGCCTCCCTTGTAGCCCCGGCGCATGGCCTCGGTGGTGACGTAGATGACGCCCGTGCGCGGCACGGTGCGAAACGCGGGAAACGAGTCTTCGCTCACCTGCCGCACGCTAGCGGAGGAGGGCACGCGCTTTCACCATGAATGATTCACGGCGCGAAGAGCCGCAGCAGGGTGTTCGTCTTGGGGTACGGCACGTGATTCATGTGGGGGAGGATGCGCATCAGCGCGAGCCCCTGGATGGTGGCCAACCACATCCACGCGAGCTCGGCCGCGGGCGTGCGCACCACCTGTCCCGCCTCCTGGCCCGCTTCGATGAGCGTCACGAGCTGCTGGAAGAACTGCGAGCTGTAGCGCTCCAGGGCCTGCCCGACGGGGCCGGGCACGCTCTCGCTCGCGTGCGCCTGCACGAGGATGAGCGGGAAGGACGGCTCGCGCTGGACGCCGTCCAACACCCGGGTGCACAGCCATTGCAACTGCTCCCACGGGGAGTCGGAGTGCTGGCGGGCCTCGGCGATGAGCTGGATGCCCTGTTGTACGGACTCCTCGACGAGCGCGGCGAACACGGACTCCTTGTCCGGGAAGTAGTGGTAGACGAGCCCGTAGCTGATGCCCGCCGCGGCGGCCAGGTCCGTCATCTTGCTCGCCGCGAGCCCCTTGCGCGCGAAGACCCGCCGGGCCGCCTCCAGCAGGGCACGCCGTCGCTCCTCCTTCAACCGCTGGTTCTGTGCTTCCGTGCGAGGCATGGGGGCCCGGGCAACCTATCATGGCTGTACCCGGAGGTGCCGGAACGGCATGCTCCCGCGCCATGCCTCACCCCGACCGCACGCTCTATCAATTCCCCATCTCCCACTTCTGCGAGAAGACCCGCTGGAACCTCGACGCCAAGGCCATCCCCTATGGTGTCCGCAATCTGCTGCCCGGTCCGCACGCTCGAGTGACGAAGCGCTTGATGGGGGGGCGTGGCCACTCCGTTCCCGTCCTGGTGGACCGGGGCACGCCCCTGGGTGACTCCACCGACATCGCCTTGCACCTGGAGCGAGCCTATCCGTCCGCGCCCCGGCTGATCCCCGTCGAGGGGCCCGAGCGCGAGCGCGTCCTGGAGCTGGAGGCCTACTACGACGAGACGGCCGGCGTGCACGTGCGGCGCTGGGTGTACGCGAAGCTGCTCGAGGAGGAGTCGGAGGTGAAGTCCGTGCTCTTCAGGGCCTTTCCGCTCCCGGTGCGCCTGATCGGACGCGCGATGTTTCCCCTCGTGAAGAAGAACATCCAGCACCACTACGTCCAGTCGCCCGAGAAGGTGGAGGCGTCGCGGGTGGCCCTGCTGGCGGGAATCGAGCGGCTGGAGCGGGAGATCCAGGGAGATCCCGCGCGCTACCTGGTGGGGGACCGTCTGTCGATCGCGGACATCACCGCGGCGGCGCTCTACTCTCCGTTGATGCGCCCCGAGGGCTCTCCGTATGCGCCCCGGCGAGGGGAGCGCATGCCGCGTCAACTCGAGGGGATGCGCGAGGAGCTTCTGACTCGTCCCGCGGGCCAGTGGTTCTTGCGGCGCTACCAGGAGGATCGTCAGCGCCTGGCCCGGGGCTTCCCCCCGGGCGCGGACATTCCCCGGACGTGACGGTCCCTGGGGGCGGATGGGAATTTCCCGCCGCCTTCGGGGTTGGCGGCCCGGGTTTTTTCATCAACCCCAACCCCACGAGATTCCATGAACCGCATGAAGTTCCTCCGTCACGCCTGGGCCCCGGGTACGCTCGGAGCCTGCCTCCTGCTGGGATGCGCGGCGAGCACCCGCTCCACCTCTCCGGCGGAGTCCCCCTCCGCTCCCCAGGCGGAAGCCAAGAGCCCGACCCTGTCGCTCGGCGTCGAGACGAAGCACTTCGACACCAGCGTGCGTCCCCAGGATGACTTCTTCCGCTACGTCAACGGCACGTGGTTGAAGACGACCAGGATTCCGGCGGACAAGGGCCGCTACGGCTCGTTCATCGAGCTGCGCGACAAGAGCGAGGAGGCGCTGCGCACCCTCATCGAGGAGTCCGCCGCCGTGCAGTCTCCGGCGTCCGGCTCCGACACCCAGAAGGTGGCGGACTTCTACAAGAGCTTCATGGACTCCGAGCGCATCCAGTCGCTCGGCATCGAGCCGCTGCGGGCGGATCTGCAGCGCATCGCCGCGCTCAAGGACAAGAAGGCGTTGCCGGAGCTGTTCGCCGCGCTCGGGCGCATGGGCGTGCAGACGCCGTTTGGCGGCTTCGTGGGCCAGGACGCCAAGAACGCCGAGCGCTACATCCTCTACGTCAACCAGAGCGGGCTGGGGCTGCCGGATCGCGACTACTACAGCAAGCCCGAGCCGCGCTTCGTCGAGACGCGCGCCGCGTACCTCACCTACATCGAGACGCTGATGCGTCTGGCGGGAGAGAAGGATCCCGCGGGTGCGGCGAAGACGATCCTCGCGCTGGAGACCGCGCTGGCGGAGAAGCACTGGGATCGCGTGCGCAACCGCGACCGCGAAGCCACGTACAACCTCAAGAGCGTGGCGGAGTTGGACTCGCTCACGCCGGGGTTCTCGTGGACGAGCTATCTCAAGGCCGCGGGGACCGAGAAGTCGCCCGCCGTCATCGTGCGCCAGCCGGACTACTTCCAGGCCATGGCGAAGATGCTCCAGGACACGCCCCTGCCCACGCTCAAGCAGTACCTCACCTTCAAGGTGGTGAGCGGGTTCGCGCCCATGCTCAGCACGCCCTTCGAGCAGGCCCACTTCGCCTTCTACGGCAAGACGCTCCAGGGTCTGGAGGAGGACCGGCCCCGGTGGAAGCGCGGCGTGGAATCCGTGGACCGCGCGCTGGGCGAGGTGCTCGGCCGGATCTACGTGGAGCGCTACTTCACGCCCGAGAGCAAGGCGCGCATGCAGAAGCTGGTGGACAACCTCCGCGTCTCCTTCAAGCAGGGGATTGATCAGCTCGACTGGATGAGCCCGGAGACCAAGGCCCAGGCCCAGCAGAAGCTGGCGAAGTTCAACGTGAAGATCGGCTACCCGGAGAAGTGGCGGGACTACTCCGCGCTCAGCGTCCGGGCGGATGACCTGGTGGGCAACGTGAAGCGCTCACAGGACGTCGAGTACAACCGCAACGTGGAGAAGCTCGGCAAGCCCATCGATCGGCTGGAGTGGGGCATGACGCCGCAGACGGTGAATGCCTACTACAACTCCTCGATGAACGAGATCGTCTTCCCGGCGGCCATCCTCCAGCCTCCGTTCTTCGATCCCCAGGCGGATGACGCCACCAACTACGGCGCCATCGGCGGCGTCATCGGGCATGAGATCAGCCACGGCTTCGACGATCAGGGCAGCCGCTCGGATGGCGACGGCAACCTGCGCGACTGGTGGACGGCGGAGGACAAGGCCGCCTTCCAGCAGCGCACCGGCCAGCTCTCCGACCAGTACTCCAGCTTCAGCCCCCTCCAGGGGATGAACGTCAATGGCAAGCTCACCCTGGGCGAGAACATCGGCGACCTGAGCGGCCTGACCGTGGCCTACAAAGCCTACAAGCTGTCGCTCGGAGGCCAGGAGGCTCCGGTCATCGAGGGCTTCACCGGCGACCAGCGCTTCTTCCTCGGCTGGGCCCAGGTGTGGCGCACGGCCAACCGCGAGGATGCGCTGCGTCAGCAACTCCTCACGGATCCGCACTCGCCGGGCGAGTACCGGGTCAATGGCGTGGTGCGCAACATGCCCGAGTTCTACTCCGCCTTCGGTGTGAAGGAGGGCGATGGCGCCTTCCTGCCGACCGACAAGCGCGTGAAGATCTGGTGATTCGCGCCTGAACGCGCGCGGGCCCGGGAGCGTCGGAAATACGCTCCCGGGCTGATAGGTTCGCGCGCCATGCGAACCCCTCTTGTTTCCGCTGTCGCGTGCGCCTTCTGGCTCACGCACTGCAGTCATGCTCCGGAGCCGCGGGAGGCGCCCGCCCCCAGCGCTCCGTCTCCCTCCGCCGCCACGCCCGTCAGCGCGCCCAGGGGCCTGAGCTATCCGGCCGCGCGCAAGGACGACGTGGTCGACGACTATCACGGCACGAAGGTGGCCGACCCCTACCGCTGGCTGGAGAACCCGGACTCGCCCGAGTCCCGTCAGTGGATCGAAGCGGAGAACCAGCTCACCTTCGGCTATCTGGAGAAGATTCCCCTGCGCTCGCGGCTCAAGCAGCGCATGACGGAGCTGTGGGACTACGAGCGCTTCTCCGTCCCCTGGAAGGAGGGCAGCCGCTACTTCTTCTTCCGCAACGACGGCCTGCAGAACCAGTCCGTGCTCTACACGGCGGACTCGCTCTCGGCCGAGCCCCGGGTGTTGTTGGATCCCAACACGCTGTCCGCGGATGGCACGGTGGCGCTCTCCGGGCAGGACATCACCGACGACGGCAACCTGCTGGCCTATGGCGTGGCCACCGCCGGCAGCGATTGGAAGGAATTGCGCGTGCGTGACGTGCGCACGGGCAAGGATCTGCCGGACATCATCAAGTGGGTGAAGTTCTCGGACGCCTCGTGGACCCGGGACGGCAAGGGCTTCTTCTACAGCCGCTATGACGAGCCCAAGGCGGGCGAGGCGCTCAGCGGCTCCAATTACTACCAGAAGCTCTACTTCCACCAGCTCGGCACGCCGCAGAGCCAGGACACGCTCGTCTACGAGCGCAAGGATCAAAAGGAGTGGGGCTTTGGGGGCCACGTCACCGACGACGGGCGCTACCTGCTCATCAACGTCTCACGGGGCACCGAGCAGAAGAACCTGGTGTTCTACAAGGACCTGAAGGACCCCAAGGCCAAGGTCGTGGAGCTGCTGCGCGACTGGGACGCGGACTACGACTACATCGCCAACGACGGCACGCTGTTCTGGTTCAAGACGGATCTGGACGCGCCCCGCGGCCGCGTGGTCGCCATCGATCTGCGCAAGCCGGAGCGCAAGGAGTGGAAGGAGATCATCCCCCAGGGCGAGGAGACGATCGCCTCGGTGGACATGGTCAACGAGCTCTTCCTGCTCAACGTGATGAAGGACGCGCACTCGGTGGTGCGGCGGGTGTCGCGTGACGGCAAGCCCCAGGGCGAGCTCGCGCTGCCGGGCCTGGGCAGCGTGTCGGGCCTCAACGGCAAGCGTCAGGACACGGAGACGTTCTACTCGTACTCCAGCTACACCTCGCCGCCCACCGTGTACCGCTACGACGTGAAGTCGGGTCAGAGCACGGTGTTCAAGGCGCCCCAGGTGAAGTTCGATCCGTCGCAATACGAGACGGAGCAGGTCTTCTTCCAGAGCAAGGACGGCACCCGCGTGCCCATCTTCCTCAGCCACAAGAAGGGGCTGAAGTGGGATGGGACCACGCCCACGCTGCTGTATGGCTATGGCGGCTTCAACGTCCCCCTGACGCCGGGCTTCAGCGTGGCCAACCTGGTGTGGATGGAGCAGGGTGGCCTCTACGCCGTGGTCAACCTGCGCGGCGGCGGCGAGTACGGCCGGGAGTGGCACGAGGCCGGCACGAAGCTGCGCAAGCAGAACGTCTTCGACGACTTCATCGGCGCGGCCGAGTACCTCATCGCCCAGAAGTACACCTCCACGCCTCGGCTGGCGATCTCCGGTCGCTCCAACGGCGGGTTGCTCGTTGGCGCGGCGGTGACGCAGCGGCCGGACCTCTTCGGCGTGGCGCTGCCCGGCGTGGGCGTGCTCGACATGCTGCGCTTCCACAAGTTCACCATCGGCTGGGCGTGGACGAGCGACTACGGCTCCGCGGAGAACCCGGAGGAGTTCAAGGCGCTCCACGCCTATTCGCCGCTGCACCAGGTGAAGCCCGGCACGCAGTACCCCGCCATGCTCGTGCACACCGCGGACCATGACGACCGCGTGGTGCCCGGCCACAGCTTCAAGTTCACGGCGGCCGCCCAGGCGGCGCAGGCCGGTGAGGCCCCGGTGCTCATCCGCATCGAGACCAAGGCTGGCCACGGCGCGGGCAAGCCCACGAGCAAGATCATCGAGGAGTACAGCGACCTCTGGGCCTTCTCGTTGGACCAGATGGGCGTGGGCCGCACCCAGTCCGTCGCGGGCACGCAGTCACCCTGAGGCTGGAGAGGTGAGGGGGTGGGCAGGCGGGTTCATTCCCGCGTGCCCGCTTTTCAGCTCTCGAGCGAGGCGCGCAGGAACCACGCGTGCTTCTCGAACTCGGTGATGATGCCGGTGAACAGGTCCACGGTGTCCGTGTCCTGGTGCTGCTCGGCCGCCTTGCGGCTGTCGCGCAAGCCGACGAGGTAGCCTTCGATCCGCTCGGCCAGGAGCTTCACGTGCTCCAGGTCCTTCGTCGTCTCCTGCGGGTAGTCCGCCAGCCGGCTCGTCTTGGCCACGTAGCGGCTGGTGCCGTAGGCCTTGCCGCCCAGTGTCACGGCGCGCTCGGCCACCGAGTCGTTGTGGTTGGCCAGGCTCACCGCGAACGTCTCGAAGAGCGGATGGAGCGCCGCGAACTGCGGGCCCTTGATGTTCCAGTGCGCGACCTTGATCTGGCTGTGCAGATCCAGGCCGTCGGCCAGACGCGCGTTGAGCTGCTCGACGAGGGCGGCGCGGGACTGCTCGGGAAGGGGGCTCGGGCTGCGGTACATGTGGATGTCCTTTCTGAAGAGTGTGGATTGGATGCACGAGGGCGCAAAAGGAAGCGCCCCCCGGTGGTGATACCGGAGGGCGCTTCTGGGAAGCCCGCGCGATGGGGAACTGACGGCTTTACGACTCGAGACCGACCGCCGCCGCGTGGATGACCGAGGCGATGCGGATGGCATCGTTCACCTGATCCTCGGAGATGCCACCGTCGATGACGACCTTCTCGTGCGACTGCACGCACATCTCGCAGCCGTTGATGGCGCTCACCGCGAGGCAGACGAGCTCGAAGTCCACCTTGTTGGTGAGCACCTGCCCCAGACGATTCATCCGCAGACCGGGCCGCTTGGTGGAGTAGGACTCCTTGCCCACCATGTGACGGAACCGGTAGTAGATGTTGTTCATCCCCATCAGCGAGGCCGCCGCGCGGGAGTCCTCGATGACGGGCTCGGCCTGCTCGCCGAGGGCCTGGCGGGCCTCGTGGAGAATGGCCTTCTTGAGCAGCTCGTTGCGCGAGGCGTAGGCACACGCCACGGCCACGCCCCAGCGCTGAGTGGGGGTGAGGCTGTTGTTCTCCAGCACGGACTGGAGGTTGAGGCGGGTGTCCTTGTGGGCATCCGCCAGCTCACCGCGAACGACTTCGAGCGACGCCATGACGCCTTACCCCGCCTTCGCCAGCTTGGTGGTGAGCGTCTCCTCGCCCTTCTGCCAGTTGCAGGGGCACAGCTCGTCCGTCTGGAACGCGTCCAGCGTGCGGAGCACCTCGCTCACGTTACGGCCCACCGACAGGTCGTTCACCGACACGTGCCGGATGATGCCCTCGGGGTCCGCGATGAAGGTGGCGCGCAGGGCCACGCCCTCGTCCTTGTGCAGCACGCCCAGCGCCGCGCTCAGCTCGCGCTTGATGTCCGCCAGCATCGGGAAGGGCAGGGCCTTGAGGTCCGGGTGGTGCGTGCGCCACGCGTGGTGCACGTACTCGCTGTCCGTGCTCACGCCGAGGATCTGCGCGTTGCGATCCTGGAAGTCCTTCTCGCGCTTGCCGAACTCCGCGATCTCCGTGGGGCAGATGAAGGTGAAGTCCTTGGGCCAGAAGAAGAGCACCGTCCACTTGCCCTTGTAGGAGCTCTGGTTGATGTCCTTGAACTCCTTGCCCTTCTCGAGGCTCACCACGCCCTTGAGGTTGAACGCGGGAATCTTGTCGCCAACGGTCAGCATGTTCTTCGACTCCTTGGATGGGGGCCTGCTTGCTTCCAGGCCCGGGTGGTGAAGTTCGTGTACTCTCAAAGCAGCCGCCGTGCCAGAACACGTCCTTCGTGATTCCAGGGGGTTGCTGCTCCCCCGTGTTCCAGTCGGTGCCGCCGGGACGGTGCATACCGAAATAACGGTGTCCGGCGCCACTGACATTTCGGTGCCGCCCCGGTTATCTACGTAGACGTATGGCGGATGACATCGTTGCGGTGGCACGTGCGGAATGGCGCGGGGAAGCCCGGGACCTGGTCGAGCTGGCGACCTCGGAGCGGCCGGTGGCGGAGCTGCTGCGCCGGGGGCTGGAGTGGCTCACCCGGGTGGTGCGCTTCGATCTCGCCACGCTCTTCTTGCTGCGAGAAGGAAAGCTGGTGGCGGTGGTGGCCCGGGGGCCCCTGGCGAGCGAGCGGGTGCGCCGGCACGAGCTGCGGCTGGCGGACTTCCCCTCGCTGCGCCAGGCGCTGGAGACGCGGCGGGCGCGGGCCTTCACGGACGAGGACCACTCGCATGGAGATGGGGACCCGTTCGACGGGGTGTTGGACCTGCCGCCCGGGCACTCGTGCATGGTGGTGCCCCTGTGCGCGGCGGAGCGCTGCTACGGGCTGCTGACGTTGGATAGAACCGAGTGCGAGACGTATCCGCAGTCGGTGGTGGATCTGGTGGAGGTGTACGGGCAGATGCTGGCCACGTCGCTGCAGGAGGTCGAGCAGAAGAGCTCGCTCGAGCGGCTGCACCAGCGCGAGCACGAGCACGCGCGGCTCTTGGAGTCCCAGTTGGGCGGGGACGAGGTGGGGGTGTTGGAGACGTCGCGCAGCCCGGTGGTGCGCGAGCTGGCGATGCGGGCGCGGCAGGTGGCGGAGACGGACACGCCGGTGCTGTTGCTGGGCGAGACGGGCACGGGCAAGGAGCGGCTGGCGCGGGCGGTGCACCGCTGGAGCACCCGGGCGGAGGGGCCCTTCGTGACGCTCAACTGCGCGGCCATTCCCGAGGGGCTGCTGGAGAGCGAGCTGTTCGGCCACGTGAAGGGCGCGTTCACCGGGGCCACGAAGGACCGGGCCGGGCGCTTCCAGATGGCGCACGGGGGCACGCTCTTCCTCGACGAGGTGGGGGAGATGCCGGTGGAGCTGCAGGCCAAGCTCTTGCGCGCCCTGCAGGAGAAGACCTTCGAGCCGGTGGGCAGTGACAGGACGGTGCGCGCGGACGTGCGCATCCTCGCCGCCACGCACGTGGACCTGCGCCAGGCCCTCTCCCAGCGGCGCTTCCGCGAGGACCTCTATTACCGGCTGAGCGTCTTTCCCCTGCGGCTGCCGCCGTTGCGCGAGCGGTTGGAGGACCTGCCGCTCCTGTGTGCCTTCCTCCTGGAGGAGCAGGCCCGGAGGACGGCGCGGCGGGGGATGAAGGTGGCGCCGGAGGGGCTCGCGCGCCTGGCGGCCTACGACTGGCCGGGCAACATCCGCGAGCTGGCCAACGCCCTGGAGCGTGCCACCATCCTCTCGCGCAAGCGGGAGCTGGGCGCCGAGTCCTTCGACGTGCCCGCGCGGGCGCCCGAGCCGAAGCGTCCGTCCGAGCCCGCCCCCGCCCCCGTGCCCGTCTCGCAACACGTGGAGGAGGGCTCCGTGGCGACGCTGGAGGAGGTGCAGCGCCAGCACATCCTGCGTGTGCTCGCCCGTACGCAGGGCCGGCTCTACGGCCCCGGGGGTGCCGCGGCGCTGTTGGGTCTCAAACCCTCCACGCTGCAAAGTCGCATGAAGAAGCTGGGCATCACGCGCCTGGAGCAATACGTCGCCACTCCGTCGTCCCCTCCCGGGAAATAGCGCGGGAGGCGGGCCGTTGGCCCCGTACGCCGCTGTCCTGGAGGAATGAGGAACCATGAGCGATCCGATGCCGCCGCCCTCGTCGTTCGGCCCGCCCCCGGGCGCCTCGAAGCCCCCGCCCTCGCGCGCGCCGCTGATCGTGGTGCTCCTGGGCGTCGTGGTGGCGCTCGCCATCGTGGGCTACTCCTGGTGGAAGGGCCGCCAGGCGCCGGTCGCCGAGCCCACGCCCGAGCCCTCTCCCCCCGTGGCCACGGCGCCGGATGCCTCCATTGATGACGTGCCCCCGCCGCTGCCTCCCCTGGCGGAGAGCGATGCCCGCGTGCGCGAGCTGGTGGGCCTGCTGTCCCCCCTGCCCGAGCTGCAGAAGTGGCTGTCCTCCACCGAGGACCTGGTGCGCCGCTTCTCCTCGGCCGTGTCCAACATCGCCGAGGGCCAGAGCCCCCGCTCCGCGCTGTCCTTCATGGCCCCCGTGGGGGACTTCCAGGTGATCCAGCGCGAGCGCCGCCTCTTCATCGCTCCCGAGAGCTTCGCCCGCTACGACGGCGTGACGCGCGTGTTCACGTCGCTCGACACGTCCACCAGCGCCATCACGTACAAGGCGCTCCGGCCCCTCATCCAGGGGTCCTATCTGGAGATCAGCCGCCCCGGACAGCGCTTCGAGCAGACGCTCGCCAACGCCATCCAGCGGATGCTGGACACCCCCGTGCCCGAGGGCGACGTGGAGGTGGTGGACGCGCCGGGCGGGGTGAACTTCAACTACGCCTCCGAGCAGCTCGAGGGGCTCAGCGCCGCGCAGAAGCACCTGGTTCGCATGGGGCCCACCAACGCCCGGGCCATCCAGACCAAGCTGCGCGAGCTGCGGGACGCGCTCGCCCTGCCGCCGCCCTCCGCCTCGCCGTGAGGGGGGACGCGCCGGGCAGCCGGCGCGCTCAGATGCCTCCGGGGGCCAGCACGACGATGCTGAAGGCCACCAGCGGCTTGTCCCCCTTGTTGCGGTAGGTGTGCTTCTGGTCCCCCCGGAAGACGAGCACGTCGCGCGCCTCGAGCGTCCACACGGAGCCGACGGTCACCAGCTCCAGGGTGCCGCTCTCGCAGGTGAGGTATTCCCGCGTGCCGGGCGTGTGCGGAACGCCCACGAGCACGCCGTCGCCGGGAAAGTCCATCCGCTCGATGATGAGGCCCGGCAGGCTGTCCGGCAGCACCCGTTCGATCCGCACGTTGCCCTTGGTGCGCGAGGAGAGGCTCGCCCGCTTGACGAGCCGGGCCTCCTGCCGGGGGGCGCCGAGCAGCTCCTCCACCGTGGTCTGCAACGACGACGCGACGCGCAACAGGACCGACAGGGTCGGATTTCCACTGCCCGACTCCAGGTGGGTCCACGTCGCGCGCGGCACGCCCGCCAGCCTGGCGATCTGCTGCTGGCTCAGGCCGCGTGCGTCGCGCAGCGCGCGCAGGTTGCGCGCCAGGTTCTCGGAGGTGCGCTCCATGGCCATGGCTGCCTCTCCCGTCCGGCTCTCCCGTGACATCCCCGTGGCCCCTTCCCCGTCCGTCCGCGCCATCTCATTGGCGACCGGACAATTTATTGACCAGGCCGCTGACATACGGACCGCATGCCGGTAGAGCAAGGGCAGCTTCAGCGTACCCACGACGAAAGGACGTTCCCATGCCGTTCACGTTGCCCGAACTGCCCTACAACAAGGATGCACTCGCCCCCCACATCAGCGCGGAGACGCTCGAGTACCACCACGGCAAGCACCATGCCGCGTACGTGACGAACCTGAACAAGCTGCTGGAGGGCAAGCCCGAGGCCAACCAGTCGCTCGAGCAGGTCATCCTCAGCAGCGACGGGGGCGTCTTCAACAACGCCGCCCAGGTGTGGAACCACACCTTCTACTGGAACTGCATGAAGCCCAACGGCGGCGGCAAGCCGACGGGTGACCTCGCGGACGCCATCAACCGCGACTTCGGCTCGTATGAGAACTTCCGCGAGCAGTTCTCCAACGCCGCCGCCACGCAGTTCGGCTCGGGCTGGGCCTGGCTGGTGCTCGACAAGGACAAGCTGGCCATCACCAAGACGGGCAACGCGGACCTGCCGATGAAGCACGGCCAGAAGGCGCTGCTGACCATCGACGTGTGGGAGCACGCCTACTACATCGACTTCCGCAACGCGCGCCCGAAGTACATCTCCACGTTCCTCGACAGCCTCGTCAACTGGGACTTCGTCACCCAGAACCTCAAGACGCGCTGAGCGAGGCGCTCGCGGTGTCAGGCGCCCGGCGCGTGGGTGGCGCCGGGCGCGTGGCGCGGGAGGCGGAGCGTGAAGGTCGTGCCCTCCTCCGGTGAGGAGCGGACTTCCACCTCGCCCTGGTGCCCCCGGACGAACTCCCGGACGATGAAGAGGCCCAGCCCCACGCCCCCCGAGGCCCGGCGTCCGCCGCGGCCTCCGGTCCGGAAGGGCTCGAAGAGGTGGGGCAGCAGGGCCGCGTCGATGGGCCTGCCGTGGCTGTTCACCTCCAGCCGCTGCTCTCCGGCGGCATCCCAGAGCTGGATGGTGATGGGGTGGGACTCGTCGCCGTGCTCGATCGCGTTGCCCACCAGGTTGGAGAAGACCTGCGCCAGTCGGTCCGCGTCCCAGTGGCCCTGGGTGTCGCCCTCCACGGTGAGCTGGATGTGGCGCCGCGGGTAGATGGCCGCGAACTCGTCGAGCACCCGGCGGCACACCTGCTCCAGGTCCACGGCATGGCGCACCACCGGGAGGGCCTTGTCGCGCGCCCGGACGCTGTCGAGCATCTGGCGCGTCAGCCGGGTCATGCGCCGGGTGGTCTCCTCGATGCGCGAGAGGGTGGTGTGCTGCGCCGGGGTGAGGTTGGGGGACTGCGCCAGCATCTGCGCGGACAGTCGGATGGCGGCCAGCGGGCTGCCCAGATCATGGCTGACGATGCCGAGGACACGCTCGACGAGCCGTGCCTCCCGGGCCGACTCCTCCTCGCGCCGCTTGTGCTCGCTCACGTCCATCATCGCGCCGATGAGCCGCTCGGGCCGTCCCTCGGGGCTCCGGTCGATGTGGCCACGCTCCAGCACACACGCGTAGGTGCCGTCCGCCCGCCGGAAGCGGTACTCGCTCGACCAGTGCTCTTCCCGGCCCTCCATCGCGGCGTGCAGGGCGCGCAGGATCCGCGGCTGATCGTCCGGGTGGATGCGCTCCCTCCACCAGCCCGGTGACGTGCCGCACTGCTCGGGTGCCTCGCCGAACACCTCTCCGAGCACCGTGCTCCAGTTCATCTCGCCGCTGCCGAGATGCCAGTCCCACAGCACCTCCCGGGTGGCGCGCGCCGCCCACCGGTGGCGTGCCTCGCTCTCCTGGAGTGCTCGCTCCAGGTGCTTGCGCTCGGTGATGTCCCGGGAGATGCCGAACAACCCCGTGACGGCTCCCGTCTTCTCGTCCCGCAGCACCCCCTTGGTGCACAGCCACACCCGCTGGCCCGCGACATCCTCGTCCTCGTACGTCAGGGGCCGCCGCGCGGCGAGCACCTCTTCGTCATGGGCCCGCGTGGCGCTCGCATCCTCGGGCTGGAAGATGTCCTGGTCGCCATGGCCGATGATGTCCGCCGGCGAGACGCCCATCGCGCGCGCTCCCTCGGGGTTGATGAGCGTGTAGCGCCCGTCGAGATCCTTGGCGAAGATGGCGTCCGGGGCGCAGTGGATGACCCGCTGGAACAGCTCCCGATCGCGCCGCAGCGACTCCGTCTCCCGCCGCTCGGCGGTGATGTCGCGGATCCACAGCATCAGGTGCCCGGCGCGCTGGGCCGCGTCGATGTGGAAGACGACCCGGTCCTCTCCCTCGCCATGGGTCAGCTCGGTGGAAAGGCTTCCCTCGTCCTCGAGCGAGTCCTCCCAGCGCAGCAGCTCGCGCACGAAGGGCTCCTGCTTGTCCTGGTCGAGGATGTCCCGCAGGCGCAGGCCCGGAAACAGGTGCGCGTCCGGCACCAGGCGCCGGGTGGCGGGATTGGCCTGGATCCACAGGGCATCCTGGAGAGGCGTCTGGGAGTTCAACGCCAGTCGCAGCAGCACCATGCCGTAGGGCGCGAGCGCCCAGAAGGAGCTCGTCACGGCCTCGATGCTTTCCACTCCCCCCACTGCAATGGCTCGCATGCGAAGACCCTAGCGCGCTCCTTCCGCCAGCTTGAATCGACCCCGGGTCTGATACCAGTGTTCTTCGTGAAAACAGTTTTCCAGGAAAGGCGTTCACCGGCCCACGGCGGGTGGCGCCATGTAGAACTGGAAGCGGGTCACGGGCCGGTAGCCCATGCGGCGATAGACGGGCAGTCCCGCGGGAGTGGCGTGCAGCACCGTGCGCTCCAGGCCCCAGGCGCGATGGGCCTCGGTGAGTGCGTGGCGGATGATGGCCTCGGCGCAGCCGAGCTTCCGGTGGGGGGCGAGGGTGGCGACCATGGACACGTAGGCGACGTCGTCCGCGCGCATCACGGCCGCGCAGCTGGCGGCCTGCTCGAGGCGGTAGCCGACGAAGCCCAGGTTGTCGCCGGAGAACATCGCCGGGACATCGAACACCTGGCGACCGGTGGCCAGCGCCACGTCGTAGCTGAGGGAGTTGAGGTCGGCGAGGTCACCCCGCACGCGCGCGTCACTCGCCGCGCTCATCTCCATGCGGGGCAGGGGACGGGCGGGGGGAAGCAGCCGCTCGGCGACCATGCCGGTGGCCACCACGCTGGGCGACAGGCCCAGGGGCGCGAACAGGGACGCCGCGCGCGCGCGCAGGGCGGGCGGAACCCAGTCCTCGCACAGCGCGAGCATCCAGCCCTGTCTCCGGGGCATGAAGTAGCGGGCGGCGGCGGTGGCGGCGTGGCTCAGGCCCGACTCCGTGTCCACCGGGGCGGGCAGGAAGGCCGCGTTGAGCATGGCCCAGGGAACATTGCTCGCCGCGATGCACACCTCGGGCTGGTCGAGCACCTCGCCGGTGGGACTGCCACGGGCGAAGAAACGCCAGGCGTCTTGGAAGCGGGTGTTGGACTCGTGGATTTCTTCTGGGGACATGGGGGCTCAGCGCGAGCCCGCATTATTGGAACCCCGGTCTCCAAAGGCCAGTGTCGTGAGCGAGCCCGAGTCATAGAGGAACTGGTAGGCCGCCGCGCTGCCCAGCACCCGCTTGACGTACAGGCGCGTCTCCTCCACGGGGATCTGCTCCACCCACTCGTCCAGCTCGGCGTCGGGGAAGCGGGAGATCCACCGGTCCACCGCGCCCGGGCCCGCGTTGTAGCTGGCCACCGCGTACGCCAGGTTGCCGGAGAAGCGCCGCTGGAGGCCGCCGAGGTACGCCGAGCCGAGGCGGATGTTGTGGTGCGGCTCGAGCAGGGCGTCGGGCGTGGCCAGCGTCAGCCGCAGCTCGCGCGCCACCACGGAGGCGGTGGCGGGCATGAGCTGGGCGAGCCCGAGCGCTCCCGTGGACGAGCGCGCCTTGGGATTGAAGGCGCTCTCCTCGCGCATGAGCGCCTGCATCAGGTCCGGGTTCACCCGTGCCGAGCGGCAGTGACGCACCACCAGCTCGCGGAAGGGCTGGGGGTAGGCCGCCGAGTAGATGAGGCGCGTCTCGGCCTCGGTGGGCGCCGCCAGTCCCTCGCGCCGGAAGGCCCAGGCGATGGGGCGCGCATGGCGCTCGTTGCCCGAGGCGCGCAGCAGGTGGAAGAGCAGACGGATGGACTCCTCGTCACGGCCCTTGCGATCCACGGCCAGCAGCTCCGCGGCCGCCTCGCGGTGTCCGAGCCGCAGCATCTCCAGGCCGGTGACGAAGTGCGCGTCCTTCATGAGGGCGCCGGCCTCCAGGGGCCACACCTCGGCGGGGCTGGTGGGCTGACGCAGCCGCGCGACGATGGCGCTCGTGCGCTCCGGGGCCTCGTGCGCCAGGCGCGAGCGCGCCAGCAGGCCGTACCACGTGGCCGCGCCCTCGGCCGCGACGCGCTCGAGCAGCGCATGTGCTTCCACCGCGCGGCCCAGGCCGGGCAGCAGGCGCGCGCGCCAGTAGCGGGCTCGCTGCACGAACTCGTGCGTGGAGCCCGTGCCCCGCAGGGCCTCGATGCGCGTGAGGGCCTCGAGCGCCGCCTCGTTCTTGCCCTCGGCGCGGTACATCCAGAAGCGCTGGAAGAGGGCCTCGGCGGCGAAGTTGCCCTCCGGGTAGTTGGCGATGAGCTGATCCAGGTAGCTCACGGCGGCGGCCTTCTCCCCGCGCTCCTGCGCCTTGCCCGCCGCGTAGAAGAGGGCGTCATCGGCATAGGGGTGCTGGGGGTAGTCGCGCGCGAGCTGGAGGTAGGTGTTGATGGAGCTCTCCGGCTCCACCACCGACTCCGAGTAGCCCAGCACGTAGAGGGCGCGGGGCCGCAGCGCGGCGTCCTGGCACTGCTCGGTGACGGGCCGCAGCACGCGGATGGCCTGGGAGTGCTTGCGCTCCTTGCGCAGGGCGGTGCCGTAGGCGAAGTGCGCGCGGCAGGCCAGCTCGTCGGGCAGCTCCAGCTTCGGCAGCAGCCGCCCGAGCGTGTCCATCGCCTCGCGGTTCTGGTGCAGCGACAGCAGCGTCTCGGCGCGCGCCACCTTCCACTTGGGCACGTAGGGCAGGTCGCGCAGGCCCTTCACCGCCGCCGTGGCCTCCTTGGAGAAGGGGTGCAGCGCCCATACCGCGAGGTGCGCCCGGTGCTCGCCGTTGTAGTCGGCCTGGTAGCGCGCCAGCCGGGCGATGGTGAGCCACGCGGCGGCCTGATCCGGGTCCCCCGGCCGGGGCGTGTCCGTCTGGACGATGGGCGTGAGGGCCGCCACGGCCGCGGCGTAGTCGCGCTTGCGCTTCTCGAGCAGCGACGCCATGCCGAAGCGCGCGTCGGTGTAGCGCCGCGCGCCGGGCTTCACGGCCTCGTAGTGGGCGATGGCCTCCGTCCACTTGCGCTGCTTCTCGTACGCCCGCGCCGCCTCGAAGTGGCAGTAGTCGCTCATCACGGGCCAGTCCTGGGCGAGCCCCTCGAGCTCCTCGGCCGCCACGGCCCACTGTCCCTGGCCGAACGCGCTCATCGCCCGGAGGTAGCGCACGGGCGCCGTCGGCGCCTCCTTGTCCAGCAGTTGCCGGGCGACGCGGTAGCGGTGCTGGTCGTACGCGCCCTTGGCCTGGGCGAGCACGCCCTCGGCGAAATAGGAGGAGAGGCTCGTGCCGTCGAGCTTGTGCACCCATTTGCGCTCACCCGGCGCCACCGGTTCCGCCGGGCCGAGGGTGAACTCGGGGGGCGCCTCCTCGTCCTCGCTGTCGAGCGAGGAGTTGAGCTGGGGTTTGGCCGAGGCGCTCTCGGCGAGGTTGGAGATGTCCGCGCCGCCGGGCGCGGTGGGCGGGGTGAGCGCGGCGGGTGCTTCCGCCCACACGGGCGACACCCAGAGCGCGGCAACCAGCGACCATTGCTTCCATCCGAGCGTCGTGTCTTGCAGTCCCACACCATTCCCCTGGTCGAGGCCCGAGCCGTCAGTGAGGGCCTGGAAATAGGAATGGCGGGGAAGGCTGGGGAGTGAGGGAGCGTGCGTCTTCTCAAGCGGGCGTTGTCCGGTGCACGGCACACATTCGCTCCATGGGCGTGGCGGGCGGATTCACATGGGGTGCGATGTTGTCTCGTGAACCCGACAGGGGCCGCTCATGTCATAGGGTAGGGCGCCATGCCCATCACCCAACTGGAGGTCGCCGGCTACCGCTCGGTGCGCAGGCTCGTGCTCCCCGTGGGGCCGCTCACCGTCATCGTGGGGCCCAATGGCAGCGGCAAGACGAACCTCTACCGCGCGCTCCACCTGCTGTCCGAGGCCGCCGAGGGTCGGCTGTCGCGGGCGCTCGCGGAGGAGGGCGGGGTGCCCAGCGTGCTGTGGGCGGGCGCGCGCGAGCGGGGGCCCTCGCTGCTGACGGTGGGCGTCAGCTGGGAGGAGCTGGAGTACCAGCTGACCCTCGGCGCGGTGCCGCCCCAGGTGGACGAGAGCGGTCAGCCCTTGAGCCTCTTCAACCTGGATCCCGAGGTGAAGGAGGAGCACCTGTGGGCGCTGGAGGGCCGGCGGCGCGTGGTGCTGCTGGAGCGCAAGGAGCGCACGGCCTTCCTCCGGGACGCGCACGGCGAGCGGGTCACCTATCCGTTGCGGCTCTGGGCGGGCGAGTCGGTGCTGTCGCAGCTCGCCGAGCCCCACCGCTTCCCGCGCCTGGCCGAGGTGCAGGGCGCGCTGAGGGGATGGCGCTTCTACCACCACTTCCGCACGGACCTGGAGGCGCCCCAGCGCTCGCCGCGGATGGGCGTGCGCACGCCCGTGCTCGCCCAGGACGGGAGCGACCTCGCCGCCGCGCTCCAGACCATCCTCGAGGTGGGAGACGCCGGGGGCCTGGAGAGCGCCGTCTCCGAGGCCTTTCCGGGCGCGCGCCTGGAGATCCAGGCCCCTCGGGGACGCTTCAGTCTGCTGCTGCACCAGCCGGGGTTGAAGCGTCCCCTGTCCGCGCGCGAACTGTCGGATGGTACGTTGCGCTACCTGTGCCTGCTGGCGGCGCTGATGAGCCCCCGGCCCCCGGCGTTCCTCGCGCTGAACGAACCGGAGACGAGCCTCCATCCGGACCTGCTCGAGCCCCTGGCGGCGCTCATCGTGAACGCCTCGCGCGACAGCCAGGTGTGGGTGACGACCCATGCGGAGCCGCTGGCCCGGGCCCTGGCGCGGCGGGCGCGGGTGGAACCCCTCCGGCTGACGAAGGAGGGGGGAGCCACCCGGGTGGTGGACCCGGAGATGTCCGAGGACTGACACAGAACGTGCAACCCCGCGGGAAAGGGTGCACCTTGAAGGGCGTCATGAGTCCACGTGCCACCGTTCCTCCTGATGACTTCCTTCTCCTCGTGGGCGTGCTTCCCGAGGCCCTGCAGGACGCGGTCCGGGAGCTGCCACCCGGCGAGGTGCTCGAGGTGGTGATGGACCTGGGCCGCCCGCCCGAGGCGCGCCTCGTCGGGGGCGTGGCCAGGCTGTCCGAAGCCCCCGTCACCCGCAAGGAGCTGGAGCAGGTGATCGCCCAGGTGGGCAGCGTGGGCGAGGACAACCGCGCCGGCATCGAGCGCACGCTCCACCGCGTCTCCGCCATCCGCAACCGGCGGGGCAAGGTGGTGGGCCTCACGCTGCGCGTGGGCCGCGCCATCTTCGGCACCATCGACATGCTCAAGGATCTCATCGCCTCGGGCCAGAACATCCTGCTGCTCGGCCGGCCCGGGGTGGGCAAGACGACGAAGCTGCGCGAGGTGGCGCGCGTGCTCGCCGATGACCTGGGCAAGCGCGTCATGGTGGTGGACACCTCCAACGAGATTGGCGGCGATGGCGACATTCCCCACCCGGGCATCGGCGGCGCGCGTCGCATGCAGGTGTCTCGGCCGGATCGCCAGCACGACGTGATGATCGAGGCGGTGGAGAACCACATGCCCGAGGCCATCATCGTCGATGAGATTGGCACCTCGGCCGAGGCCGCCGCGGCGCGCACCATCGCCGAGCGCGGCGTGCAGCTGGTGGCGACGGCCCACGGCAACACCTTGGAGAACCTGGTGCTCAACCCCACGCTGTCCGACCTCGTCGGCGGCGTGCACACCGTCACGCTCAGCGACGAGGAGGCCCGGCGCCGCCACACGCAGAAGACGATCACCGAGCGCAAGGGGCCACCCACCTTCGACGTGGTGGTGGAGATGGTGAGCCGCGACGAGGTGCGGGTGCACCGCGATACCGCCGAGGCCGTGGATCGGCTGCTCGCCGGCGAGGTCCCCGGAGGCGAGCAGCGCCAGCTCGTCGGGGGACAGGTGGAGGTGACGCCGGCCTCCCCGGTGGACAGCCCCCGGTCGGTCCGGGGCGCCCCATCGCAGGCCCGGCCGCCCCCTCCGCCGATCCGTCCGCTCGCCGCTCCGTCCCGGCTCGCCTCGGGCAAGGGCCGGCCCGCCGCGCCAGAGGCCCCGGCCCTCGAGCCCTCCTCACGGGAGGAGGCGGGGAGCAGACAGCCGGGGCTGCGTCAGGGCACCACGCGCTTGTACGCGCACGCGGTGAGCCGCGATCTGCTCGAGCGGGTGCTGCGCGACATCGCGGTGGACGCGAAGGTCATCGGGCGCCTGGAGAGCGCGGACCTCATCCTCACGCTGCGCTCGCGGGCCAATGATCCGAAGCTGCGCAAGCTCGCGGGCAAGGCGGGGGTGCCGGTGCTGGCCATCAAGCGCAACAGCGCGTCGGAGATGCGGCGGGTGTTGCGCGACGCGTTCCTGCTGGCCGAGGGGGAGAACGAGGAGCGGGTGCGCGAGGCGGTGCTGGAGGCCGAGGAGGCCATCCAGCGTGTCCTGCGGGAGTCGGTGGTGGTGCCGCTGGCCCCGAGACCTCCGCGGCTGCGCAAGCTCCAGCACCGGCTCGTGTCGCGCTACCACCTGGAGGCGGTCAGCCACGGCAGCGAGCCCCAGCGCCACCTCGTCATCTACCCGCTCGGCGCCCTGGTGGACGCGCCGCGCGAGCCGGAGTTCGAGGACGAGGGGGCGGACGACGACGGGGCCGAGCAGCCCGCGACGAACTGAGCGGGGCGCGAGCGCTCAGGGGGCGTTCGGATCCCCCAGGCCCTTGAAGGGGTTGAACGTGTACGTCGTGGCGAAGCGTGAGGACGGGCTGAAGTAGATCGCCGCGAGCTTCGCCGGATCCGTGGCGATCTCACCCCGCGCGACGGCGCCGTCATCCCCGTCGTCCCAGCCCCAGGGCGCGTTCGCCGAGTTGGTTCCGCACTGACCCGCGATGTAGCCGCAGCCCCCGCTGGTGTCGCCGCGGAACGTGCCATCGGAGGCGAACAGCTCGGACAGGGAGCGGCGCGTCCACAACCCCTCGGAGCCGTAGATGTCGATGAGCTTGTAGCGCACGTCCGAGTCGGTGGCCGACGAGGGCTCCTCGGCGGTGGTCAGCGAGGGGTAGTACTTCACGCCATCGCCGTTGATGTCGTAGTACGGCCAGGCCTTGAGCCCGTGGCCCTTGGCCTCCTGGGCGGTGATGGGGTGCTGGACGCCCTCGAAGTCCGCGGTGGACAGCTTGCCGTCGAGCGACTCCGCGCCCGAGGTGAGCGGACTGCCGTCCGGCGTGTACGAGAAGAAGTCCTTGTGCGCCACGGTCACGGCGCCCACGAGCGAGCCGTACTCCGTGCCATTGCGCTCCACGATGAGCAGCACGCCCTCGCCGTCGTTCTCGTGCTCCGAGTCGAAGATGGAGTCGAACCAGTCGCGCGGGTGGAAGAACGTATAGACGATGTACCAGTGCGAGCTCGTCTCCACGACGGACTGGTAGGCATAGGCGGGGAGCGCCCTGGACGCGGCGTTGTCCCAGTTGTTCGTGCCGCTCCAGTCCCCGTCGAAGTCGACCCGGGTGATGTAGTCGGCCTTGCCGCTGATTCCATGCGAGCCCGTCACGTCCACGTCCTGGTAGTGGATGGGGGCCCAGCGCTTGGCGAGGGCGGCGCGGAACGCGGCCGAACCAGCGCTGCCCGCGAGCGCTCCCCGGGTCTGCCCAAGCGCTTCTTCTTCCGACGTGCTCGCGCCGCAGGCGGACAGCAACATCACGGCGGCGGGGAGGACGGCGCGTGCGACGAATCCACGACGAGGGCGGCGAATGGAAAACATAAGGGGTTCTTCCTTTCTCGCGCCGCACTAAATGCTCGCCGGGCTGGTGGGGTAAACTACTTTTCTGGGTTTCACCCGATTTTTTCCCGCGCGATGCGCAACCGCCAGGAAGCGGCCCTCACGACAACCGACGCCCGCGATGCTTCGCGGACGGCGGAGGAGCAACGTTGTTGCGTGGGGGGTGCTTACATCGGACCCGCGCACTTGGCGGTGTGAACGCCCGCGGGGCACCAGAAGTTGCGGATGTTCAGGCCGTCCTTGGTGCCGGTGCGCGAGGTGCAGGCGTTGGGGGTCCAGTTGGCCTCACGCAGGGTGATGCGGTTGGGACTGGGGGCGGTGTCCACATCCGCGACGAAGGCGGCGTGCCCGTACACGTGCGACGTGGGGATCATCGCCACACAACCCACGTGGGCGTGGTTGCTGTTGATCACCGCGACCTTGTCGCTCCAATAGGTCAACCCATACGGGAGGTTGGGCGCCCTGCACCGGGCGAACAACACACAGTTGTCGCAGTAGTCCGTGCAGGCCGCGGACTCCGCGGTGGCGGTTTCCTCCGAAACCTGGGGCGCCACGTCCTCCATCTCCATCTCGGTGCCGCCACATCCGGTGGTGGCGAGCGCGAGGGTGAGCAGGGACAACGAGAGGAGCCGCGTGGGGGACGAGATCATGGTGGAGGGTTCTCCGGGGACGGGTGGGTGCGAACGCTGCGGACCGGGCACCTCCATCCGGAAGTGCCCTCATGAAAAAGGACAGCCCGGACTTCCAGCCGTCCCAGGAAAAAGAATTAAAGCGGGAATATTGCTGGTCCGAGCCATCCTGGGGTAGTCAAGGGTGTGCCCGATCCCATCCAGGGACACGGGTACACCCTGCGGGATGGACACCGGGTGCCGTGTCGTCCGTCGCCCCGTCGATCGCGCAGAGAATCGGAAGGCTCCGCGGATGACTCCAGACATGAAGAACAATCGGGTCTCGCACCCGCTCGTGCTGCTCGTCGTGTGCTTCCTCGCGTTGCTCCCGCGGGAGGGGCGGGCCGAGGGGCGCGAGGTCCCCGGCCTCGCCCCGAGCTTCAAGGTGCTGGCTTTCTACAATGGCACCTGGGACGCGGCCCACATCGACTTCGTCAGGGAGGCCAACCTCTGGTTCCCTCAGCTCGCCGCGCAGAACGGCTTCTCCTATACGGCCACCAACAACTGGAATCAGCTCAACGCCACCACGCTGGCCCAGTACCAGGTCGTGATGTTCCTGGATGACCTGCCGCAGACCGCGGCCCAGCGTTCCGCGTTCCAGCAGTACATGCAGGCGGGGGGCGCCTGGATGGGATTCCACGTCAGTGCCTTCACCACCTCCCCGGCGGACTGGAGCTGGTACCACCATCAGTTCCTCGGCTCGGGCTCGTTCCAGTCGAACACCTGGGGCCCCACCACCGCCGTGCTGAAGGTGGAGAACCGCACGCACGCGTCGACCGTGAACCTCCCGGCGACCTTCACCTCGGCGGTGAGCGAGTGGTACAGCTGGAGCAACAACCTGCGCTCCAACGCGGACATCCAGGTGCTCGCCTCGGTGGACCCCGTGAGCTTTCCGCTCGGCACCGATCCGAACCAGTCCTGGTACAGCGGCGACTACCCCATCCTGTGGACGAACAAGAAGTACAAGATGCTGTACGCGAACTTCGGCCACAACGCGATGAACTACTCGAACAACACGCCGCTGTCGTCGACGTTCGCCAGTGCGATCCAGAACCGGTTCATCCTCGACGGGCTGAAGTGGCTGGGGGGGAGCGGAGGGACGCCGCCCCCTTCTCCGGGTCCGATCTCTCCGACCGCCTGGTATTCGGTGGTGGGCCTGGGCGCCGGCAAGTGCGTGGACGCGAGGTCCGCCGCCTCGGCGAATGGCACCGTCATCCAGCAATACACCTGCAATGGCACCCAGGCGCAGCACTTCCAATTCCAGCCGACCAGTGGTGACCAGGTGCGCATCAACAGCCGCCTCAACAGTGCCCAGACGCTCGACGTGACGGATGTGTCCACGGCCGATGGCGCGCCGATCCAGCTCTGGGTCTACAGCAATGGCAACAACCAGCAGTGGCAGCCCGTGGCGGAGGCCGGTGGGACCTACCGCTTCGTCAGCCGCCACAGCGGCAAGTGCCTCACCGCCACGGGCTCCGCCGACAGCACCCAGTTGGTGCAATACACCTGCAACGGCAGCCCCTCGCAGTCGTTCTCCCTGACCCAGCAGCCGTAAGGGGGCCGCCGTCCCCGCCCCGGGTGCATGGAGGGCGGGGCGCTCTCCCCTCAGCGGCCGCGCGGGGCGGGGCGACGTGCCGCCGCGGGGCTCTGCCTCGGGAGGATCCCGGTGCGCACCACGGGGTCTCCCGGCTCGAGCAGGGTTCCCTCTCCGCCCACCATCACCGGCGGTTCGGAGCCGGTGAAGTAGAGATCGGTGTTGGGCGCCTTCACCACGAGGGAGGCGAGGCCGATCTCCGGGTGGATGATGACGTGCTCCGCGTCGAGGGTCCGTCCGCCGATGGTGAGGTTCCGGGTGCCTTCGCGTGAGAGCGTCACCGTGACCTTGCGTGGCTTGGGCGTGGTGGCGAGGGCCTGGAGCTTCACGTCCTCGCCCTGGCGCAGGCGCGGCATCAGGTTCTTCGCGGCCAGGACGAAGCCCACGCCGGCGAAGGTGCGGCCCGGCTCCACCTTCAACTTCTCGTTGTAGCGGCGCGTCTTGCCGTCCTTGACGAGGGTGCCCGTGGCGCGCCCGCTGCCGAAGTCGATGTCGAACTGCCGCGTCGCCGTGCCGCCCTTGAGCTCCCGCCACCGCCAGCGCTCCTGGGCGAGCTCCGGTTTCTGGGCGAAGATGGCGAGCTCCTCGATGCGCCGTCCGTCGTTGTAGTCGTACGTGAGCAGGACGTGGAGCCGTTCCCCCTCGGTCCACTGGGTGAGCATTCCCTTGCCCAGGGGTTGGCCCGCGGGGGTGCTCACCGACAGCTCGCGGGTATCGTTCTTCTCCGGATAGCGCTGTTCCAGCGCCCAGGCCGGAGAGGCGAGCCCGCACAGCAGTCCCATGCCAAGCAGCAGTCTTCCACGCAATGAACGAGAGGTCTGACCCATGCCCGGGAAGATGAGGAGCGCGCGGCCTTTCGGGGAGCACGGCGCGAGGCACTCCAGCGGCCACCTTCCCGCCCGGGCTCCAGGCGAGCGTGCGCGGCGCGACCCGCCCCGCGACCCGAGGGCGAGCCCCTTGTTCATCCGTGGGTAGTCATTAATTTTAATTATTGCGTAATAATAGAGCATAAAACAGATTCATCCATGACATGGATCTGCTCTACGCGCGCGCACAGATGGGGCTGTCCCTCGCCTTCCACATCCTCTTCGCGGCCGCGGGCATCGCCCTGCCGCTGCTGATGGTGCTCAGCGACCTGAAGGCGCGGCGGACGAGGGATCCGGACTACACGGCGCTGAGCGTGAAGCTGGCGAAGGGGACGGCCATCCTGTTCGCGGTGGGGGCGGTGAGCGGCACGGTGCTGTCGTTCGAGCTGGGGCTGTTGTGGCCTGGCTTCATGGGTACCTGGGGCGAGGTCATCGGCCTGCCGTTCGCGCTGGAGGGGACGGCCTTCTTCACCGAGGCGGTGTTCCTCGGCATCTACCTGTACGGACGCGATCGCATCTCGCCGGGGCTGCACCTCTTCTCGGGGGTGATGGTGGCGCTGAGCGGCGCGGCGAGTGCCTTCTTCGTCACGCTCGTCAACACCTTCATGAATGATCCGGTGGGCTTCACGCTCACGGCCACGGGGCCGGTGGACGTGGACCCCGTGGCGGCGATGTTCAGCCCGGGCTGGGTGCACCAGACGACCCACACGCTCGTCGCGTGCTACCAGGCGAGTGCCTTCGCCATGGTGGGCATCCACGCGCTCGTGTTGCTGCGCCATCCGGGCCTGGCCTTCCACCGCAAGGCGCTGTCGGTGGCACTGCCGCTGGCATGTCTGTCCGCCCTGGTGCAGCCGCTCGTGGGCCACCAGTCCGCCGAGCACGTGGCCCGGGCGCAGCCGGTGAAGCTCGCGGCGGCGGAGGCGCTCTTCGAGACGCAGCGGGGCGCGCCCCTGAGCGTGGGGGGCCTGCCGGACATGGAGACGGGCACCCTGCGCTACGCGCTCGAGCTGCCCCGGGGCCTGTCGCTCCTGGCGTTCAGCGATCCCAACGCCGAGGTGAAGGGGCTGGAGGAGTTCCCCCGGGACGAGTGGCCTCCGGTGACCAAGGTGCACCTGGCCTTCCAGGTGATGGTGGGCGCGGGGGGCGCCATGGCGCTGCTGGCGCTGGTGACGCTCGTGCTGCGCTGGCGCCAGGGAGCCTGGCCGGACGGGCGGCGGATGCTGGGGGCGTGGCTGGTGTGCGGGCCGCTCGGGGCGGTGGCGATGGAGGCGGGGTGGCTCGTCACCGAGTGGGGCCGCCAGCCGTGGATCCTCCGGGGGGTGATGCGCACGGCGGACGCGGTGACGCCGGTGGGCCCGCTGGCGGTGCCCTTCTGGACGTTCACGCTCGTCTACCTCTTCCTGGGCGTCATGGTGGTGTTCCTGCTGGTACGGCAGGTGTCGGGCACGGTGCCGCACGGGCGCGAGTCGCACGAGGTGGCCCATGCCCACTGAACTGCTGCTGGGAGGTGTGTTGGTGGCCGCCCTCGTCCTCTACGCGCTCTTCGGGGGCGCGGACTTCGGGGGCGGGGTGTGGGACTTGCTGGCCTCGGGGCCGCGCCAGGCGAAGCAGCGGGAGTTGATCGCCCGGGCGCTCGGGCCGGTGTGGGAGGTGAACCACGTCTGGCTCATCCTCGCCGTCGTCATCCTCTTCTCGGCGTTTCCCCGGGCCTTCGCGGCGCTGTCGGTGGCGCTGCACGTGCCGCTGACGTTGCTGCTGCTGGGCATCGTGTTCCGCGGCACGGCCTTCACCTTCCGCACCTACGACGCGCGGGCGGACCGGGTGCAACGTCGCTGGGGGCTCGTCTTCAGCGGGGCGAGCGTGTTGTCGCCGGCGCTGCTCGGGCTGTGCGTGGGGGCCATGGCGGGGGGCGAGCTGGGAGGAGGGGAGCGCGCCCTGTTCTCCGGATGGCTGTCGCCCTTCGCGCTGGCGGTGGGGCTGTTCGCGTTGTGCCTGTTCGCCTTCCTGGCGGCGGTGTACCTCACTGCGGAGACGAACGAGCCCGCGCTCCAGGAGGACTTCCGGCGCCGGGCGCTGGGGGCGGGCGTGGCGGTGTTCGTGGCGGCGCTCGGAGTGCTGGTGCTCGCGCGAGGGGGAGCGCCCCGGGTGTGGGTGGGGCTGACGACCTCGTCTTATGCGCTGGCGCTGCACGCGGCGACGGCCGTGGTGGCGGTGCTCGCCTTCGGGCTGCTGCTCACCCGGCGCTTCGCGTGGGCGCGCGTGGCGGCCGCGGCGCAGGTGGGTCTCATCGTCGCCGGGTGGGCGGCCTCTCAGTACCCGTACCTCGTGGTGCCGGACCTCACCCTCCAGTCGGCGGCGGCGTCGCCCGTGGCCCAGCGCGTCCTGCTGATGGCGCTCGCGGTGGGCGCCGCGTTGATCTTCCCCTCGTTGCTGTTGCTGTTCCGGGTCTTCCGCGCGCCGCCCAGGACGTCCTGACGGGCGGCCACCTCACCGAGCCCCTGCTTTTCATCGTTCCTTCCCATGCCCACCTTGGAGCCAGGGAAAGGCCAGGAGATGGACACGGAGCGACCGAGACGCAGGGCGCCGGGCTGGGCGAAGGCGCGCATCTACACGGTGGGCCATTCCACGCGCTCGGCGGAGGAG
This sequence comes from Cystobacter fuscus, assembly GCF_002305875.1. Lineage (NCBI taxonomy): Bacteria > Pseudomonadati > Myxococcota > Myxococcia > Myxococcales > Archangiaceae > Cystobacter > Cystobacter fuscus. Next base: position 2,851,979 of record NZ_CP022098.1, read on the forward strand.
CTGGTGGAGCTGCTCCAGGCGCATGACATCCAGACGCTCGTGGACATCCGCACGGTGCCCCGCTCGCGGACGAATCCCCAGTTCAACCGGGACACGTTGCCCCGGACGCTCGCGCGGGCGGACATCCGGTACGTGCACCTGGCGAGACTCGGAGGACTGCGGCGCGCGCGGGCGGACTCACCCAACGGCGCGTGGCGCAACGCCAGCTTCCGAGGCTATGCCGACTACATGCTGACGGACGAGTTCACGCGGGGGCTCGAGGAACTGAGGGAACTGACTCCGGACGGGCCGCTGGCGCTCATGTGCGCCGAGGCGGTGCGCTGGCGGTGTCACCGTTCGCTCGTGGCGGACGCGCTGTTCGCCCGGGGCGTGGAGGTGCTGCACATCACCAGCCGCACCCGCGCCGAGCCGCACAAGCTCACTTCCTTCGCGCGACTGCACGGCAGGCAGGTGCTCTATCCCGAGGACAGGACTTCGTCCGCGGACCTGTCCGCGCCGAGTGCATCGGGGAGTTGAGGGCGCGAGCCTGGGCCCAGTCCGCCATCGTGGACGGGAACGTTCTTGCCATCCTCTTCGTCCGTGGTTCGTTCTCGGCGCTCATGCTGCCTTCGGTCCGCTCCGGCTGTTCCCGGTTCATCCTCCTGCTTCTGAGCTGTGCGCTGCTCGGCTCGTGCGCGGCCCATCCCCGGCACTCCGGCTTCTCCGGTGGGGCCTTGCGCCTCGACTCGGAGACGGCAGGCCGCATGCGCCATGCCGCGGCCTTGAAGAGAGCGGCGGGTGTAGTGGTCTCCACAGTCGCCGCGGCCTCGACGATTGGCCTCCTGGCTCCCGAGGTCCTCGGGTTTTTCCAGAACGATGAGGAGGAACTCAGTCGGTTGGAGGTAGCCCTCCTGGAGTGTGTCCAGCGAGCGGAGCGGGACATCAACGCCGAGCGCTTTGGCTACGGCGCCCCAACCGCTGCGGACTGCAATGCGGTGGTGGGGGTAGACCGGTGTGGCAGGCCCATCTACCAGTCCATGGAACTGGGCAACTTGAAGCACGCCCGAGCCCTCGCTTGTATGCAAGACATCCTGAAAGAACTCTGGCCCGGCCCCTTCAGCATCGAGCAGCGGTATCGGTTCTATCGCCATGCCAAGGTCCTCGAGACGGTCAGCCGAGAGCAGGAGAAGCGCCTTCTCGATGCGGACTGTGCCGAAGAGCTACGGGGCACCATCAAGCCCGATGTTGTCCTCCACGCGGACCGCCATCTTCTCCAGGCCATCCTGATCCTGGATCTCAAGTTCCCTTGCTCCGGAAGCGGGAAGCCCAAGTGGACGGAGTATGGTGACAAGAGTGCCTATGCCGGTTCGAGTCAGGATCGAATCTACCAGGAAGCGTTGGGCGGAAAATCCTTGATGTTGTCTCCAAAGGGGATCTTCGAATGAGCGAGCGCTACCCTGTGGTGCAAGTGCGTGGAATAGATGGGCAAATCACCGTTCGAGATGGTCTCATCCTGTGCTTCTTCATGCGGCGCAAGCATAAGGAAATCGCTCAGAAAATCTGGCATTCTCTACAGATCTACTTGCGTTCCATTCCCACTGAAGCACTGGCCTGGTACGTATCTCCAGAGGGAGACACGTTGCTGTTGAATGAACAGGGCTGGATGCATATCCGCGAGAAGATCCTGGATCGCCCTTGGGCTCAGGCTTGCCATGTTGAACTGTTGCAGCTGGAGTCTGGAGCGGGGGGCTACAATTTCGAATATGATGGCTACGAAATTGATCCCCTGTGTGACTATGACGAGAAAGCGGCCTGCGCCATCGCTTTCTCCCTGCCCACGGAGTATCTCCTGGAGCACGGCGCGGACAAGGTCCGAACTCTTGCCCTGGAACTGTCTCGCGATCTGCCCTTCAGCTTTGGCTACGCCAGCCTGGCCTTCGTTGCCCCCAGCGGGCAGTGGTACTCGGTCCGCAGGGAGTTGCTGCCCCTCCTCGAGCGTTACTGGGGGTTCGACCTCTACAGCCTCGGCAGGACCAGCCGAGTCATTGGCACCGGTGCCCGTGGCGCCTATTGGCTCACCTTCATGGGCCAGCCCCTGCTGAACCAACTCGGTGGCCTGGAGGTGCTGCGCCGCGAACTGCCTTTCCCCGAGGTCTCCTTCGAGTCCCTGGAAGGCGAACGCCTGCTCCTCACCCTGGGCGAGTGGCCCAGCCCCATGGATATCCGCGAGCACATCGTCCGACCCCACTTCAGGGCCCTCGCCCGTCTCCTGGAGCCCTACTTTCCCGCGGAGACAAACGGCCTGACCTCTCTGTTGGACAACCGCAACATGGGCCGTTGGCTCCGCCGCTTCTGCCTGTGAGCCGAGTCCACCATGGGAGGATGCACTGTCATGCGACTTCTTCTTCGCACGTGCTCACCGCGTATGGTTTGTTGACAGCCTATATGCTGCCCTTGCTCCGCTTCGGCTGTTCCCGGTTCATCCTCCTGCTTCTGAGCTGCGCGCTGCTCGGCTCGTGCGCGGCCCATCCCCGGCACTCCGGCTTCTCCGGTGGGGCCTTGCGCCTCGACTCGGAGACGGCAGGCCGCATGCGCCATGCCGCGGCCTTGAAGAGAGCGGCGGGTGTAGTGGTCTCCACACAGTCGCCGCGGCCTCGACGATTGGCCTTCTGGCTCCCGAGGTCCTCGGTTTTTTCCAGAACGACGAGGAGGAACTCAGTCGGTTGGAGACAGCCCTCCTGGAGTGTGTCCAGCGAGCGGAGCGGGACATCAACGCCGAGCGCTTTGGCTACGGCGCCCCAACCGCTGCGGACTGCAATGCGGTGGTGGGGGTAGACCGGTGTGGCAGGCCCATCTACCAGTCCATGGAACTGGGCAATCTGAAGCACGCCCGAGCCCTCGCTTGTATGCAAGACATCCTGAAAGAACTCTGGCCCGGCCCCTTCAGCATCGAGCAGCGGTATCGTTTCTATCGCCATGCCAAGGTCCTCGAGACGGTCAGCCGAGAGCAGGAGAAGCGCCTTCTCGATGCGGACTGTGCCGAAGAGCTGCGGGGCACCATCAAGCCCGACGTCGTCCTCCACGCGGACCGCCATCTTCTCCGGGCCATCCTGGTCCTGGACCTCAAGTTTCCTTGTCCCGCGGGCAGAGAGCCCAAGTGGACGCAATATGGAGACACGAGCGTCTATGCGGGTTCCGATCAGCGAGAAATCTATGGGGCCGCCTTCGGTGGAAAGGCACTGATGATGTCTCCGAAGGGAATCTTCAAATGAGCGAGCGCTACCCTGTGGTGAAAGTGCGTGGAATAGATGGGCAGCCCACTGCCCGAGACGGTCTCATCCTGTGCTTCTTCATGCGGCGCAGGTACCCGGAGATTGCTCAAACGGTCTGGCTTGCTCTGCAAACCTATCTGCGTGCCATCCCTTCTGGTTCTCTGGGATGGTATGTGGATCAACAGGGAGACATGCAGTTGCTGGATGAGCAGGGCTGGATGTATATCAATGAAAAAATCCTGAATCGTCCCAGGGCCCATGCCTGTCACGTCCAATTATTGCAATTCGATATTGGGGTGGGGGGCTACAACTTCGAGTATGACGGCTACCAGCTTGACTCCCAGCTCCTCAATGACGAGAAAGCGGCCTGCGCCATCGCTTTCTCTCTGCCCACGGAGTATCTCCTGGAGCACGGCGCGGACAAGGTCCGAGCCCTGTCTCTCGAACTAGCTCACGACCTGCCTTTCAGCTTTGGCTATGCCAGCCTGGCCTTCGTTGCTCCTAGCGGGCAGTGGTACTCGGTCCGCAGGGAGTTGTTGCCCCTCCTTGATCGCTACCGGGGCTTCGACCTCTACCACCTCGGCACGACCAGCCGAGTTATCGGCACCGGTGCCCGCGGCGCCTATTGGCTCACCTTCCTGGGCCAGCCCCTGCTGAACCAACTCGGCGGCCTGGAGGTGCTGCGCCGCGAACTGCCTTTCCCCGAGGTCTCCTTCGAGTCCCTGGAAGGCGAGCGTCTGTTGCTCACCCTGGGCGAGTGGCCCAGCCCCATGGATATCCGCGAGCACATCAGCCGGCCCCACTTCAGGGCCCTCGCCCGCCTCCTGGAGCCCTACTTCCCCGAGGAGAAGATTGGCCTCACCTCGCTATTGGAAAATCGCAACATGGCCCGTTGGCTCCGCCGCTTCTGTCTGTGAGTGTCCGTCAGTCCTTCACGCTTCTGCCAGGATTGAGTTGAGGGAAGCGCGTATGAAGTATTTCAGAGTCGAGCAGGACCGGTCCTCTCGCTACACGGGCGATGTTGACGGCGCGCACAAATGGGGCCTTCCAGGCATCTTCTGCTGCCCTGTCTGTCAGGCCACCTGGAGCGGCGGCTCCAAGACATACCCCTCGGTGGATTTGACTTCAGTCTCCCAGATGGCTGACTTCGAAGACGCTCGAGCCGAGCCCATCGAGGAGTACGAAAGACTGAGTGAGATGGTACGCCCGCTGCTTCCTTCTGGTGCCATTGTGGAGCCGGGTTCTTCCTTTGGTCCGCTCATGGGAAAGGCACGGGGTTCCTTCGGGTCGTTTGTCACGCCGGTTCCCTGGTGGCTGCTGGTTCGTCGTGAGTCACTGGAGAAACTCCAGGCCGGGGGTCTACGCGGTCTCAAGGGATGCCCAACCCAATTGCGCTTCCGCCAGCATGCCTCGCCGGAGTTGCTGGAACTGGAACTCCTCCCCGTGGGTCGGCTCCACCCGGATTGTCTGCCCCCGGAGCGCAAACCGCTCTGCGCTCGCTGTGGCCGCCGTGGTATTCGCTTGCCCGAAACCCTCTTGCTGGACGCCGCGACCCTTCCCCACGATCTGGACGTCTTCCGGCTGGAGGACTTCTCTACCGTCATCCTCTGCACCGAACGGTTTGTCGATGCCTGTCTGCGCTTGGGGCTCGACGGTGTGACCTTTCAACCCCTGTCCGTGAAGTGAACCAGGCTGTACGCGGCGGATGTCCGTGACGGCCTGGCCTCCCGGCTCATTTGGCTGGAGAGCGCGCCGCCAGGACTGCGGGGATGAACTCCTCGCGCACGGCCCGGGCCAGCAGCTCCGGCGGCAGCAGCCCCTGGTTGACGAGGAAGGTGTTGAAGGCCTGGCGATCGAACTTCGTCCCGAGCGCGAGCTCGGTCTCGGCGCGCAGCTCCAGCAGCCGCGTGTACCCGTAGAAGTAGCTGCCCGCCTGTCCCGGGGATCGGGACGTGTATCGGTCAATCTCCTGCCGGGCCAGGGGCACGGACAGTCCCACCTGCTCGGTGAGGATGCGCAGGGCCTCCTCGGGTGAAATCTGTCCCAGGTTGAGCATGGGATCGAGCATGGCGCGGGCCGCGCGCAACAGGCGGAACTGCAGGGCGATGAACTGGCCGTCGAGGGGCTCGTACGGGAGCATCTCCGCCTCGGCGTAGAGCGCCCAGCCCTCGACGTTGACGGAGTTGAAGGCGAACAGGCTCCGCGCGAGCGACACGCCCCGCTCCATCATGGCGGCGAACTGGAGCTCATGCCCCGGGCGGCCCTCGTGGGCGGAGAGGCTCCAGGCCGCCGCCCCGAAGGAGAAGTCGTCCGAGGGCCCCTCCTGGCCGCCTGCCTTCGAACTGCCCAACGACAGCACGAACTGGCCCGGCCTTCCGCTCCCGCCCACGAAGTCGGGTAGCTGCATGTAGGGGGCGGGATGCGCGGCGCTCTCGGCCTCCGAGGCCATGCGCATCACCACCGGACGCGGGGGCAGCTCCACCACCCGATGCTTCGTGATCGACTTCTCCAGCTCGCCGAGCACCTCGCGGTAGTGTCCCTCGAGCCGCTCCCGGCCCAACTGCTCCTTCTTCAACGCGCGCAGCACACCGAGCGTGTCCGTGGCCGGCAGCCGCCGGGCCTTCGCCACGAGTGGCGCCAGGGCCGCCATCTGCGCGCGCAGCTCCACGAACGCCACCTGCGCGCGGCGCACCAGTTGCTCGGGAGGCAGGTCGATGCCCATCTGCCTCAGCTTGAAGGCATACAGCTCGGGCGGCAGGCGGACGTCCTCGCGCGCCCGGGGCAGCACCACCTCGCGCCGCCAGCGCGCGTCCTCCTCCACCTGCTTCGCGAGCGCCGCCAGGGCGGGCTCGGCGCCCTCGAGCTTGTACTCCGTGAACAGCTCCCGGATGCCCCGCACGTAGGTGGGGGCCTCGCTCATCGCCCGCTCCAGCGCGGGCTTCACCGGTCCGAGCCGCTCGGGGTGGGCGAGCCCTTCCTCGAAGCGCGCCCGGGCCAGGTGCGTCAACGGGGTGCTGCCCGGTTCCAGTCCCACGTAGCGCCGCAAGCGGGACAGGGCATGGGCGCGGCGCTCGGGGGGAACGTCCTCCTGGAGCAGCTCGCGCAGGCCGAGGAACATCACCTGGGGTGCGTCCACCCAGTGCAACAGGTAGCGCTCCTGGAGCGTTGACTCCTGGATGGCCTCGTCCACGGCGTCCACGAGGATGCGCAGATCCTGGCGGACGTTCGGATCCTTCTCCGCCTCGAGCCGCTGCTCCAGGGTGGCCTTTGCCTGGGTCATGGCGGCGCGCTTGCGCCCAGCCACTCCGGGACCCAGGTCCATCACCTGCTCGTCCCGCCCGGTCATGCCGAGTGCCGAGGCGTCCTCGGGGTCGAAGCGCGCCAGGAGATCCAACAGCACCCGGGCATTGGCGTCACTGCGCGCCATCCACTCGGGCTTGCCCGCCTGGGGCCGTGCCGGGGCCGTGGAGGCCATGAGGCAGAGCACCAGTCCCGCGATCCTCCGTGAATCCATGTCGTCTCCCGCTGGGCGTGAACCCCGGTCCGCCCTGTCCTGACGCGTCAAGCGGTGGAGCCATTGCGTGGGACGTCGCCCTTGCGAGCCTCGCCGTGTCGCGAACATCATCCCGGCCCATGCCCGCTCCTTCCTATGTCCACGGTATCGGCACGACTCCGTTGCTCGGCGAGACCATCGGCCAGAACCTGCGCCGCACCGTCGAGCGCTGGGGTGACCGCGAGGCGCTCGTCGTCCTCTCCCAGGGCTATCGGGCCACGTGGCGCGAGTTCTGGGAGCAGACCAGCCGGGTGGCGCGGGGCCTGCTCGCGCTCGGGGTGCGCAAGGGGGACCGGGTGGGGCTCTGGTCCCCCAACCGCTTCGAGTGGGTGGTGACGCAGTACGCGGTGGCGCGCGTGGGTGCCATCCTCGTGAACCTCAACCCGGCGTACAAGACGGCGGAGCTGGAGTACGCGCTCAACCAGTCCGGCACCGAGGTGCTGTTGTTCGCCCGGGGGTTCCGTCAGGCGAACTACCGGCAGATCCTGGACGAGGTGCGGCCCCGTTGCCCGGCGCTGCGCCTCGCGCTGATGCTGGAGAGCGACTGGGAGGCGCTGTGCACGGGCGGTGACGAGGTGAGCGAGGCCACGCTCGCCGAGCGCGAGGCCTCGCTCCAGTTCGACGATCCCATCAACATCCAATACACGTCCGGCACCACGGGGTTCCCCAAGGGGGCCACGCTCAGTCACCACAGCGTGCTCAACAATGGCTTCTTCGTGGGCGAGACGCTGCGGCTCGGGCCCGAGGACCGGGTGTGCGTGCCCGTGCCCTTCTACCACTGCTTCGGCATGGTGATGGGCAACCTGGCCTGCTCGTCCCACGGCTCGACGCTGGTGATTCCGGGCGAGGCGTTCGAGCCGCTCGCGGTGATGCGGGCGGTGGGGGCCGAGCGCTGCACGGCGCTCTACGGCGTGCCCACCATGTTCATCGCCGAGCTGGATCATCCTCGGTTCGGTGAGTTCGATTTCTCCACGCTGCGCACCGGCATCATGGCCGGCTCGCCGTGCCCCATCGAGGTGATGAAGCAGGTGCAGTCGCGCATGAACATGCGCGAGGTCACCATCTGCTACGGCATGACGGAGACCTCGCCCGTGTCCACGCAGAGCGCGGTGGATGATCCACTCGACAAGCGCGTCACCACGGTGGGCCGGGTGCACCCGCACGTGGAGGTGAAGGTCGTCGATCCGGCGACGGGCGGGGTGGTGCCGCGCGGCTCGCCCGGGGAGCTGTGCACGCGCGGCTACAGCGTGATGCTCGGCTACTGGAACAACCCCGAGGCCACCCGCCAGGCCATCGACGAGGCCGGCTGGATGCACACCGGTGACCTGGCCACCCTGGACGAGGAGGGCTACGTGAAGATCGTCGGCCGCATCAAGGATCTCATCATCCGCGGCGGCGAGAACGTCTACCCTCGCGAGGTGGAGGAGTTCCTCCATACCCATCCGGTCATCAGCGAGGCCCAGGTCATCGGCGTGCCCAGCGAGAAGTACGGCGAGGAGGTCATGGCCTGGGTGAAGCTCAAGCCGGGCGCCACCGTCACCCACGAGGAGCTCACCCGCTACTGCACGGGCCGCATCTCCACCTTCAAGATTCCCCGCTACTGGAAGCTCGTGGAGGAGTTCCCGATGACCGTGACGGGAAAGGTACAGAAATTCCGGATGCGAGAAGTTTCGGTGGTGGAGTTGGGGTTGGAAGCGGCCGCTTCCATCCGCACGGCGTGACGCGAGGGTCGGAATCTGCACTCTAATGCGGGCCGCCCCCCACGTGCCCAGGAGCCTTGCCGGTGCACCCTTCGTCCCCCTCTGATCCCGGAATGGAGCAACTCGTGGCGTTGGCCCATCCCACGGACACCTGCCGGGGCATGTTCTTCAACGGCCTGCTGGACGCCGCGCGCTCCCTGGGCGGCGAGCCGCTGCGGGCCCGATGCCTCGCGGCCGCGGGTGAGCGCAAGTTCGTGGACTTCTTCAGCTACCCCATCGCGGACTTCCTGCGGTCCGTCTTCCTCGCCGCGGAAGTGCTCGGCCCGACGCATGGGGGCACCGAGGCCGTCCTGCACCTGCTCGGGCGGCGCGCGACGACGGACTTCGCCCAGTCCACCGTGGGCAAGACGCTGCTCGCGCTTGCCGGCCACGACCCCGGGCGGGTGCTCGCCGCCATCCCCAATGGGTGCCGGGCGTCGCTGAGCTACGGCGAGCGCTCGTTGGAGATACTGGAAGAAGGGCACGCCCGGTTGCTGGCGCGCCGGGACTTCATGCCCCTGCAGTACAACGAGGGGATGATCACCGCCGCGATCGAGCTCTCCTCGGCCCGCGACATCCAGGTGCGCGGCGAGCGCCGGGGCGTGCTCGACGTCGATTACGAGGTGCGCTGGTCGTGAGGGGCCCGTTATGGGAAGCGCCCGCCTGGTCGCTCTCCGTGTCGAGACGTGTCGGGTGGGCGCCGGGGGGGGGCTGGGGAACCCCGGAATACCTCCGGTTCGCGACATAATCCGCGCCTTCCACCCGTTGCGAGGGGATGAGGCTCGAAGCAGACGGAGAAACGAGGACGCGATGGGTGTGAAGTTGCTGCTGGCGGGTTGGTACGGACAGGAAGACGCGCTCTCGGGTCCCGAGGCACCCCGTCCCTGGTTGCGGCGCGTGGAGGCCTGGCTGCGCGAGGCCGCGGGAGACGAGCTGGAAGGCACGCGGGTGGTGGAGAGCGCGCAGGGCCCCATCCTCCTGTCGAGGCTGCATCCGGCCGCGGACGACGTGGCCATCGTGGCCGCCGGACAGGGGCGGGTGGTGGTCTCGGCCAACACCTCCATGGTGGGGCCCGGCTATCACCGCTACCTGTGCGATCTGCTGCATGCCCTGGGCGACGCGCTCCAGGTGGACTGGGCGGACTCGGCCATCACCACCGCGGGGGTGGGAGACCCCACGGGTTACTTCCATACGGGGGACGCGAGCGGTATCGCCCCGCGCATGCTGGCCTGGCTCGGGGAGATGGCGGGCCGGGTGTTGGACTTCCGCAAGCAGGGCCACTCGGGGGCCATGTTGTCGCTGCGCGCCGGGCATGGTTTCGAGCACCCCGGGGCCGTGCTCACGCCCCTGGGGCCTCGTGACGAGGCATGGCTGCGGGCCGTCCGGGAGGATCCCTCGCGGGGCCAGGACATCTTCCCCTGGTGGGAGCCCGGCCGGAGCGCGGCGGAGAAGCTGGGCCGCGCGCTCAGCCGCATCTGGACGGAGATGGTGTGGCGTCCGCCCCTGCTCGAGGAGGAGCGCCAGCTCTTCCGCGACGTGGCCCGGTGGCTGGAGCAGGCGTGGCGGGAGGACCCGTCCCTGTCCTACCCCTGGCGCGAGTGGCAGCAGGTGCTGGGCTACCTGGGCGTGGGCGGGACGCTGGCCGAGGAGGTGTCCCGGCGCGCGTCGGCCGCTCCCTCGGGTCCGCTCATCGGCTACCGGCGCGGCTCGGTGCAGGTGACGCTGCCCCAGGGGTGGGAGATCCGCATCCCCGGCTCGCTGGCCGAGCAGCGTCTGGCGGACGGCAGTTGGGTGGCGAGGGATCACCGCCGCAGCGTGCGCTTCCTGCCGTTGCAGGACGTGGGGGGCATCGCCCCGGGGCCCGAGCAGGAGCTGCCCTATGAGTTCCAGCACCGGGGCGAGCGGGTGAAGGGCCGGGCCACGTTGCAGAGCGAATCGGGGGAGTATCGGCTCACGGCGCTGTGCGAGGCCGGGGCGCACCGGGCCCTGTGCGTCGTCAGCTTCGATGACCCCGAGGAGCAGGAGTGGGCGCTGGGCACCTGGCGCTCGTTGGATCACGCCGTCGCGGCGTGAGTCACGTCTCCGGGGGCACCGTGGCCAGCTCGGGGTACTTCGCCTCGGCGGGGAGCGGGCCCTCGTGCCGCTTGAGCTCGAGGGCGGCCTTCTGGAAGGCGCGCTCGCTGGCGGAGCGGGGGGGCCGTCTCATCGAGGGCTGGGGCGCGCTCGCGTGCGGCACCACGGTGGGGAAGGCCCGGAGCGTGGGGACGTCCGACAGGGCCTCGGCCACGCTGCGGATGCCCTGGGCGCGGCGGTGGTTGACCGAGGCCGAGTAGTCCTCGGGCCCCGCGCCGAATTTCTCGGCGAACAACTGCAAGAGCGAGGTGTGATCGAGCGGGCCGTGGAAGGCCCGGCCCGGCCGGACCCAGGGCGAGACGATCAGCCCGGGGACGCGGGGGCCCGTCGTGGTGAAGGGCTCGGTGTAGTGCGCTCCCGCGGCGATGGGCTGCTCGATGGGCAGGGGCGGCACGTGATCGAAGAAGCCGCCGTGCTCGTCATAGGTGATGATGAGCAGCGTGCGTGCCCACTGCTCGGGGTCGCGCGTGAGCGCCGTGTACAGCCGGTGCACGAGCAGCTCGCCCTGGCTGACGAGCGCGAGCGGGTGGTTGCAGTTGGCGGGCTCGTCCGTCCAGGCGATGTCGTAGTAGCGCGGCTCGATGAAGAGGACCTGGGGCGCGGAGTCCGGGGGCTCCTCGCGCAGGTCGCGCGCGAGCGAGTCGAAGGGGCGGTACTTCGAGCCCAGCAGCTCCGTGAAGCGTCCGAACAGCAGGAAGAAGGGCGGGCCGTCGTAGTAGACGCGCCAGCGCACGTGGTGGCGGTCCAACCAGTCGAAGACATGGTCCCGGTGGGGCAGCAGACGGGACTCGGTGCGATCGATGAGGGTGTCCCCCGTGAAGGCCATGCAGCGGTTGGGCTGGGTGTCCGCCGGCAGGGGGGTGAACCAGCGGTCGCAGACGCAGTACTCGCGGGCGAGGAAGGAGGACATCCACGCCCCCCGCGAGTCGAAGTAGCCCATGGGCGGCGAGTGCTGGGCCCGGTGCTGGGTATAGGTGACGTAGGCGTCGACGAAGCCGGACATGCGGAACCTGCCGCTCGTGCTCCGGGCCAGCTGCCGGGCCACGAGCTCCCGTTGATGGGGCGGATCCCGGATGACCGACGCCTCGTCCTCGATGAGGAAGGGGCGGTGGACGCGGTTCTCGAAGACGTTGGCGTAGCGCGGATTGACGTCCGGCTCGCGCAAGCCGTCCACGTCCGGGTGGAGGTTCTCCAGCGACAGATGCCCGAGCAGATGGTCGAACGACCGGTTCTCCAGCATCAGCAGGACGATTCTCTGGATTCCGTCGAGCGCGGCCATGGCGTCACCTCGGGCAGGAGAGTTGGAGCTGGAGCAGCAGCCGTCCGTCCACGGCTTCGAGCGCGTCCTCGCAGCGCTCGCCCTCGTCGAGCGGCAGTCGCAGCCGCCAGCGGCCCAGGGCGGGCTGGCCCTCGAAGGCGGAGGAGCGGGCGCCCTCGTCCAGGGTCGCGGAGGTCTCCGCCTTCTCCATCACGAGGGTGCGCGCGTTGAGGTTGCGCACCTCGCCGAGGGTCACCTGGGGGGACAGGTTGGCCTCCTCGAGGCTCAGCGTGGTTTCCAGCACCCGCTCTTCGGTGCGGCACGTGAAGGGGCTCGGCTGGCCACTGTCGACGACGCCGTACTCCACGGGGCGGGGAGGTGTGAGCACCTCGCTCTCGGTGAGCGCCGTCTTGGAGCCCCGTGAGACTTCCAAACGGAAGCGCGTGGACTCCTTCACCGGGAGTGTCTGGGTGCCCGAGCGCGCCTTGTCTCCCAGGCCGGAGAGCGCGGGGATGGCCTCGAGCCAGGCCGAGCCGTTCGTGTCCCAGCTCAGGGTCACCGCGTCTCCCGGGCAGACGATGGAGGGCGTGGCGGTGAAGCGCAGGATCTGCGGTTTGGGACAGCCAGCGAGTCCAGCCGCCAGTGAGACGACACCCATCGTCCATGCCCATCGCATGCGCGCACCTCTCTTGCTGAACCCGGAAGCTGGCTGACGGCTTCCTGGAGTCTTCCACGCCCAACGTCCGTGAAGACAGCCCTCGGGGCCCGAGGCGGCGTAGAGTGGACGGCACGATGCCGGATGCGTCCACGCTCGCCGAATGGGGATTGCCGGGGCTGTTCCTCGTGGCGGTGGTGGCCGGCTCGGTGCTTCCCGCTCCGTCCGAGGCGGTGCTGGCCGCCCTCATCTATGGAGGAGTGCGCCCGGGGTGGGCCGTGACGGTGGCCACCGCCGGCAACGTGCTCGGCGCGCTCACCGTCTATGCCCTGGGCCGCTGGGGGGCACGTGGCGAGGGCGGGGGCGTGGTGGGGCGATGGCTCCAGCGCCGGAGCGCCCGGGAGGGGGCCCGCCTGCTCCGGGCCCGCGAGCGCCTGGCCACCTGGGGAGCGCCCTGGCTCCTGCTCGCCTGGCTGCCCGTCGTGGGAGACGTCTTCGTGCTCGCCGCGGGCCTCGTGGGCGTGCGTCCCGGGCCCTTCGTCGCCTTCGTTTCACTTGGAAAGGGGCTGCGCTACCTCGGAGTCGCACTCTCTGTCCTCGCGGCGCGTCATACTGGAATTTCACAATGAGGCTGCGAGACGGGAGCAGGGACGATGGACTAAAAATGCCCTCGTCCCTCACCGCCCGCGTCTTCAGCGGGCAGGAAGCACGCGATGCCACTGCGCTCCTCCTCACCGACGCCCGCACGTGCGGGCCGCTGGTTGCTCTGTTCCCTGCTGTCCGTATCTCTCGCCGCGTGTGGGCAGGGAAGCGTCCCGCGGGCGAAGGAGGCACACGAGCTGTCCTCCCAGCGCGACGTGTTGGGAGAGGCGCGGATCCGGTTGATGGCCGCCAACATCACGAGCGGCAACAACCAGAGCTATGACCCGGGTCACGGCATCCGCATCTTCCAGGGCACGAAGCCCGACGTGGTGATGATCCAGGAGTTCAAGTACGGCACCAACTCCGATGCCGACATCCGCTCCTTCGTCGACACCGCCTTCGGCTCGAACTTCCACTACTACCGGGAGGCGCAGTCGGGAGGCATTCCCAATGGCGTCATCAGCCGCTATCCCATCCTCGCCGCGGGCGAGTGGGAGGACACGAGGGCACCCGACCGGGACTTCGCGTGGGCACGCATCGACATCCCCGGGCCGAAGGATCTCTGGGTGGTGAGCGTGCACCTGCTCACCGCGGACAGCGGTACGCGCAACACGGAGGCGAACCAGCTCGTCGGCTACATCCAGCAGAACGTGCCCGCGGGGGACTTCCTCGCCATCGCCGGTGACTACAACACCGACAACCGGAGCGAGTCGTGCTTCTCCACCTTCTCCGCCGTGGTGTCGACGAGTGGCCCCCACCCGGTGGCCCAGGACAACAAGGAGGGCACCAATGCCAGCCGCGCCAAGCCGTATGACCACGTGCTGGTGAGCAACAACCTGCGTGCCTACCAGACGGCCACCGTCATCGGCGCCAGCTCCTTCAGCGCGGGTCTCGTCGTGGACACGCGCGTCTACTCGCCCATCGAGGAGATCGCTCCCGCGCAGAGCGGCGACAGCGACTCCAGCAACATGCAGCACATGGCCGTCATCAAGGACTTCCTCGTGCCGTCGGATGACCCCACGACCCCGATTCCCACGGGCCGCGTGACGGTGGTGGTTCCCAACGGAGGCGAGAGCTGGAGCGCGGGCAGCACCCGCTCCATCGCCTGGACGACGAGCGAGAGCACCCACGTGAAGCTCGAGTACACGACGGATGGGAGCACCTGGAACGTCATCGCCGACAGCATCCCCGCCGCCGACGGGGGCTACACGTGGCAGGTGCCGGCGTCGGCGACCACGAAGGCACGCGTGCGCGTGAGTGATGCCTCCGAGGCGGCCGTCACCGACACGAGCGACGCCGACTTCGCGATCACCAGTGCTCCGCCCCAGGACCCGCGCGCCACCATCACCCAGGAGACCGAGGCCAACAACTCCGCGGCGACCGCCAGTGGCCGGGTGGGGGCGGACAAGAACGTGAGTGGCGCCCTGTCCACCAGCTCGGACGTGGACTGGTTCGCCTTCAACGTGACCACGGCGGGCAGCGTCAAGGTGAAGCTGAGCATGTCCGGCGCGCAGGACCTGGACTGGTACGTGTACTCCGCGTCGGATCTGCTCTTCTCCGCGGCTTCCAGCGCCACCATGAGCAATCCCGAAGTGGGGACCTTCTCCGCCAACGCCCCGGGCATCTACTACGTGAAGGTGGTGGGCTACGCGGGCGCCACGGGGGCCTACACGCTCAACGTGAGCGGCGCGGGCGTGCAGCCGTAGTCCCTTCCCCCGCATGCACGAGGGCTCCCGGGCGACAGGCGTCGCATCCGGGAGCCCGGAAGGAAGCGCGCGAGCGGCCTCAGTGGGAGCGCGCTTCCTCGGACGCGTGTTGGGCATGGGCCCCGGAGTCCTCCCACTCCTCGCCCTCGGCCAGGGTGGGCGAGTTGCTCGTGGGCGGCGTGGGCGGCGCTCCGGGGTGCTCATTGGGCCGGCCGTAGTCGCGCTCGTAGATGCGCACCACGGAGAGGAAGAAGGCCAGGATGAGCGGCCCGAGCAACAGGCCGATGGCACCGAAGACGGCGAGGCCTCCGAGCAGCGAGAAGAAGACCAGGGCGCCGTGCATGTTCATGCCGCGCTTGGCCAGCAGCGGCTTGACGACGTTGTCGGACAGGCCCACCACGAAGATGCCCCAGGCGGCCAGGAAGATGGCCATGGCGGGATGGCCCGTGGCGAGCAGCAGCAGGGCGGCGATGACGCACACCATGGCGGCGCCGACGGCCGGAATGAGGGCGAAGAAGAACGACACCGCCGCGAAGAAGACGGGCACCGGCACCCGGGTGATGAGGAAGCCCACCAGCGCCAGCGTCGCTTGCACCCCCGCGGTGAGCAGGGTGGACGTGAGCACCGAGTGGGTGACGCGGCGGAACTCGGTGAGCAGCTCCGTCGTCTGCCCGCGCCGCAGCGGCGACACGCTCTCCACCCACGCGACGAGCTTCTCGCCATCCACGAGCAGGAAGTAGAGCGCGATGAGCATCATCGCCAACTGGATCGCCACGCTTCCGGTGGCCATCACCACGCCACCCACTGTCTGGGCGGCCGCGGCTCCCTGCGCCGACACGTGTTCCTGGACGATCTGCCACACGCTGGCGCTTTCCGTCTGGAAGCGGTCGAGCATGCGCGCGGCGGGCTCCCGCAGGGCCTGGGGCACATAGGCCAGCAGTCCCTCCAGGCCCCGCTGGTTGATCACCCCGGTGATGAAGTTCACCCCCTTGATGACCTCGGAGACGATGAAGGCGGTGAGGGCGGCGATGGGCGAGAGCAGCGCCACGATGATGCCCACCACGATGACGCCCGCGGCGAGCCCCTGCCGGCCTCGGAAGCGTCGCGTCAGCCAGTTCTGCAGGCCATTGAACGCACCCGCCAGCACCGCGGCCAGGAAGAACGCTTCGAAGAAGGGGCGCGCGATGAGCCCCACCAGGGCGATGGACAGCAGGATGAGCCCGATGAAGACGCGGCGGGCTCCTTGTTCGGTGGCCATGACGGCACAATGCGAATGGTCCTCGCCGCGCGGTAGGGGCGGGTGTCATCCCATGGCTCGTTGTGTCTGGTTGCTCAGCGGGCTTCCACTCTCCGTCCTTCCTCGAACCGGTGGCTGGAACGTTCACCTCCGGTCATTCATGACCGGAGGCGTGAAGGGGATCGCGCCCGCGCGCGCCGTAGTAGGCTCGCCCCTCCCTGCCTTGCCCGGCGGGGACCTCCAGGAGGCCCATGGAACACCTGCGCTTCTTCTTGAATGACCGCCCCATCGAGGAGACGGGGATCGCGCCCACCACCACGCTGTTGCGCTACCTGCGCGACCGGGTGCACCTCACGGGCACCAAGGAGGGTTGCGCCGAGGGGGATTGCGGTGCCTGCTCGGTGGCCATTCTGGAGCAGGATGGCCAGGGGGCGCCCACCCTGCGCGCGGTGAACGCGTGCCTGCTGCTGCTGCCCATGGTGCAGGGCAAGCGCGTCTACACGGTGGAGGCCCTGCGCGAGGGCGGCAGGTACCACGTCGTCCAGGAGACGCTGGCGCGCACGCTGGGCTCGCAGTGCGGCTACTGCACGCCGGGTATCGCCATGTCGATGCTGGAGGCCTGTCACCGCCGCGACCTGGACGAGCCCTGGAAGCTGGACGCGCAGATGTGCGGCAACCTCTGTCGGTGCACCGGCTACCGGCCCATCCGGGAGGCCGTGCGCGAGGTAGCCGGCTTGCGCCCCGGGGATCGCTTCGCCCGGGCGCTCGCCGAGACGCGGCCCGAGTCCATGGTGCTGGCGTACGAGGCCGGTGCCCAGCGCTTCTTCACGCCGGACTCGCTGGCGGCGCTCTGGGACGTGCTGGACGAGCACCCCACGGCGCGCTTCGTGGTGGGAGGAACGGATCTGTCGCTGGAGGTGACCAAGCGCTACGCCGAGCCGCCGCTGTTGGTGTCGTTGGAGGCCGTGCCCGAGCTGCGCGTGCTGGAGCCGCGCGGCGGGGGGCACCGGCTGGGCGCCACGGTGCGGCTGACGGACGTGGAGGACTACGCGCGCGCGGTGAGCCCGCCCCTGGAGCGCATGCTGCGCTACTTCGGTTCGCGGCAGATCAAGAACCGCGCGACGGTGGGTGGCAACCTGTGCACTGCCTCGCCCATTGGGGACCTGGCGCCGGTGCTGCTCGCGCTCGGGGCCGAGGTGGTGTTGCGCTCGCGCGCGGGGGAGCGGCGGCTGCCATTGGAGGACTTCTTCGTGGGCTACCGGCGCACGGCGCTCGCGGCGGGCGAGGTGCTCGCGTGCGTGGACGTGCCGGCGCAGCCCGAGGGGGCGCGCGCCCTGGCCTACAAGGTGTCCAAGCGGCGCGAGGCGGACATCAGCAGCGTGTCCGCGGGCTTCCGGGTGGTGGTGGATGGGGAGGGCAAGGTGGCCGAGGCGCGGCTGGCCTATGGCGGCATGGCGGCCACGCCCGCGCGCGCCCGGCGCACCGAGGCCGCGTTGGTGGGCCAGCCCTGGACGGAGGACAGCGTGGAGCAGGCGCTGCCCCGGCTGAGGGAGGACTTCCAGCCGCTGTCGGATCATCGCGGCTCGGCGTGGTATCGCGCGCAACTGGCCGAGAACCTCTTGCGCGGCTTCTTCCATGAAACGCTCTCCACGCCGCAGCCCCGGCTCGCGGAGCGTCACTCGGCCACGGTGCAGGTGAGGTGATCCGGATGAGCGCGCTTCCTTCCTCTTCCCCCGATGTCGCCTCCACGCCCGAGGGCGTGCCGGCCCGCTCGCCCCTGCATGCCCCGGCCCCGCATGAGAGCGGCCTGCGCCACACGAGCGGTGAGGCGCTCTACGTGGACGACATGCCGGAGCCGCGCGGCCTGTTGACGGGGCACCTCGTCACCTCGCCCCACGCGCACGCGCGCCTGCTGCGGGTGGACGCCACGAAGGCGCGGGCCCTGCCCGGCGTCGTCGCGGTGCTCGTGGCCGGGGACATTCCCGGTCACAACCAGGTGGGCCCCGTCATCCAGGACGAGCCCCTGATGGCCGACGGCGAGGTGCACTTCGTCGGGCAGACGGTGGCACTGGTGTTGGCGGAGGGGGCGGGTGTCGCCCGCCGGGCCGCCGCGCTGGTGGAGGTGGAGTACGAGCCGCTGCCCGCGCTGCTCTCGGTGAAGGCGGCGGTGGAGGCGGGTGCCTTCCTGTCCGAGCCGCACGTCATCCGCCGGGGCGCGCCCGAGAACGCGCTCGCCGCCGCGCCGGTGCGTCTGTCCGGCGAGTGCATGACGGGGGCGCAGGATCACTTCTACCTGGAGACGCAGGTGACGCTCGCGGTGCCGGGCGAGGACGGGGCGGTCCACCTGTGGTGCTCCACCCAGCACCCCACCGAGGTGCAGACGCTGGTGGCGGAGGTCCTCGGCACGGGGCGGCACCAGGTGGTGGTGGAGGTGCCGCGCATGGGTGGGGGCTTTGGCGGCAAGGAGACGCAGGCGGCGCCCTTCGCCTGCCTGGCGGCCCTGGGCGCGCGCGTCACGGGACGGCCGGTGAAGGTGTGGCTCAACCGGGACGAGGACATGGCGCGCACCGGCAAGCGCCACCCGTTCTGGGGCCGCTACGACGCGGGCTTCGATGAGACGGGGCGGCTGCTCGCGCTCAAGGTGGAGCTCGTCTCCGATGGCGGGTGGAGCACGGACCTGTCGCGGGCGATCCTCGATCGGGCGCTCTTCCACCTGGACAACACGTACTTCGTTCCGGAGCTCGAGTTCACTGGCCGGGTGGCGCGCACGAACCTGCCCTCCAACACGGCCTTCCGCGGCTTCGGCGGGCCCCAGGGCATGTTCGTGATGGAGGAGGTGCTCAACCATGCCGCCGAGCGGCTCGGGTTGGATCCCGCCAGCGTGCGCGAGCGCAACTACTACCGCGAGGCTCCGCACCACCTCACGCCGTATGGCCAGGCGGTGGAGGGCAACCGCCTGCCGCGGCTGCACTCGGAGCTCATGGCCTCCAGCGACTACGCCCGGCGCCGCGCGGAGATCGAGTCCTTCAATGCCGCCTCGCGCTGGACGAAGCGGGGCATCGGCTTCCAGCCGGTGAAGTTCGGCATCTCCTTCACCACGGGCTTCCTCAATCAGGCCGGGGCGCTGGTGTCGGTGTTCACGGACGGCAGCGTGCAGCTCAACCATGGAGGCACGGAGATGGGGCAGGGGTTGCACACGAAGATGCGGGCCGTGTGCGCGCACGAGCTGGGTGTGCTCCCCGAGCGCGTCCGGGTGATGCACACCGCCACGGACAAGGTGCCCAACACCTCCGCGACGGCGGCCTCGAGTGGCTCGGACCTCAATGGCCAGGCGGTGAAGCAGGCGTGCGAGGTGCTTCGCGAGCGGCTGCGCCCGGTGGCCGCGCGGTTGTTGAAGCTGGAATCGCCCGGGGACGCGGCGGCGATCGCGTTCTCCGGAGGCCAGGTGTTCCACGCCGCGCGTCCCCTGCGCACGGTGCGCTTCGCCGAGGTGGTCCATGCCGCCTACCTGGATCGCGTCTCCCTGTCGGCCACGGGGTACTACGCCACGCCGGACATCTCCTATGACCGCTCGACGGGGCGCGGCAGGCCGTTCCACTACTATGCCTTTGGCGTCGCGGTGGTGGAGGTGGAGGTGAGTGGCCTCACCGGCGAGCACCGGGTGCGCCGCGTGGACGTGCTGCAGGACGTGGGCACCTCGCTCGTGCCGAGCATCGACCGGGGTCAGGTGGAGGGCGGCTTCATCCAGGGCCTGGGCTGGCTCACGAGCGAGGAGGTGCTCTTCGACGCGAAGGGGCGGCTCGTCACGCACTCTCCGGACACGTACAAGATTCCCGCGGTGGGGGATGCGCCCGAGGACTTCCGCGTCCAGCTGCTGGAGCGCGCGCCCCAGGACAACACGATCCATGGCAGCAAGGCGGTGGGAGAGCCCCCCTTCATGCTGGCCCTGGGCGCGGTGACGGCGCTGCGCCAGGCCATCGCCGCCTTCGGCCCACCGCGCACCCCGGTGTCGCTCGCCTCGCCCGCGACGCCCGAGGCCATCCTCCGCGCGGTGGCGGCCGCGAGGGAGGCCAGTTAGACAAGGGCCTTCTCCACCTCCGAGGAGCCCATGTCATCCAGACACCTTGTCGATCCCGAGCTGCTGCCCCTGCTGGACTCGTTTCCCGTGATGACGCTGGCGCGCGAGACGCTGGCCCAGCAGCGGGAGGCGGGGGTCCAGTTCTTTCGCTCCTCGCCCAAGCCGGAGGTTCCCGAGGTGGAGACCCTCGAGCGCCGCGTTCCGGGTCCAGCGGGAGCACCCGAGGTCCGTGTCCTCGTGTACAGGCCCCGGGCGGCGGGGGAGCGGCGGCCCGCGCTGCTGCACGTCCACGGAGGTGGCTACGTCATGGGCCTGCCCGAGATGACGGGCGCGCGCAACGCGCTGCTCGCGAAGCAACTCGATTGTGTCGTCGTCTCGGTGGACTATCGCCTGGCGCCCGAGACTCCCTTCCCGGGCCCGGTCGAGGACTGTTACGCCGCGCTCAAGTGGCTGCATGCGAATGCCGACGGGCTGGGCGTGGACGCGCGGAGGATCGCCATTGGCGGTGAGAGCGCGGGCGGTGGGCTCGCCGCGGCGCTGGGGCTGCTCGCGCGTGACCGGGGTGAGTTCTCCATCCTCTTCCAGTGGCTCCACTGCCCCATGTTGGATGATCGGACGGTTGTCCGGGAGACGTCTCCCCTGCTGGGCGAGTTCGTGTGGACGCGGGCCTCGAATCGCTTCGGGTGGACGAGTCTGCTCGGCCGCGAGCCGGGAGGCGAGGGCATCTCTCCCTACGCCTCGCCCGCCCGGGCCGAGACGCTCGCGGGCCTGCCGCCCACCTTCATCAACGTGGGCTCGTTGGATCTCTTCCTCGAGGAGGACATCGAGTACGCGCGCCGGTTGGCGAGCGCGGGGGTGCCCGTGGAGTTGCACGTGTACCCGGGCGGGTTCCATGGCTTCGATGTGTTCGCCCAGAGCCGGTTGGGAACGCGGGCGCATCACGATGCCACGGAGGCACTGCGGCGCGCGTTGTCGCGCGCCTGATGGCCGGGGCTAGGCCCCGAACGCGCCGCGCAGGGGCGTGAGGGCCTGGAGCCACCCGTTTCGGGCCTCCTCGCGCGCTTCCCTCTCCTGGGGCAGGCCACGGCCCAGCACCTCGAAGAGCGCATACACGCTCCGCACGGCGCGCGAGGCCTCGTGGAGGAGCGCCTCGCGTGCGCTCTTGCTCAGGGTCAGCTGATCCAACGTGTCGAGCAGGTGCGCACGGTAGGCCTCGCCGTCCAGGTGGGTGGCGTGGCGCAGGAAGACCGTCCCCGCCGAGCCCCGCAGCCCGAGCGCCCGGGCCACGCCGCCGCCCGTCTGTCCCTGGCCGGGCAGGGCCGTCGCGTAGAGCGCCCAGGCATGCGCGGCGAGCAACTCCGGCGCCTCGTCGCACAGCAGCCCCAGCCGCTCCACGGTGGGAGCCGCGTCCTGGCGATGCGCGCTCGCGTACCAGCTCGGGCCCAGCAGGGCGCTCAGGTCGTCCT
Organism: Cystobacter fuscus; assembly: GCF_002305875.1. Classification (NCBI taxonomy): domain Bacteria; kingdom Pseudomonadati; phylum Myxococcota; class Myxococcia; order Myxococcales; family Archangiaceae; genus Cystobacter; species Cystobacter fuscus. The sequence goes on from NZ_CP022098.1 coordinate 2,873,697, forward strand.
GCAGCAGCTCGTTGCACCACAGCTCGGGCAGGCACAGCGGGCCCACCACCGGGTGCTGGCGGTGCCACATGAGGGCCCACTCCAGCTCCGCGTAGATGGCCTGGAGGCAGGACAGCCAGCGCACATAGGCGCCACGCTCCAACGTTCCGCGCGCGAGCCTCCGGGCGAACGCCGTCCCCGCCACCGCGCGCAGCTCCTCGGCGGTGGCTCGTTGCAGCAACTCCGTCAGCGGGCTCATTGCTTCCACTCGCTGGAAGAAGTCACCGGCGCGGCCTCCTTCTCCGCCATGCCCGACAGCGCACGCAGCGCATCGCCGATGGTGTGCCACGTCGCATGCAGCGTGTCCGCGTCCAGGCGGATCGTCATCGGCCCGAGGCTCAAGTGGATGTGCCCGCACGAGCAGCGTGCCACTTCCGCGCTGGGTCCACGGGCCAGGAGGGTGCGGCAGCAGGTGGGCGGGGGCATGCGGTTCTCCTCGGCATTCGCCGTTGTTGATTCTGATTATTAATTTCAAAATCAAGATGCACCGGAACGGGGGTGGAGTCAATGGGGGGACGCGCGGGAGTGTGAACGGGGCTTCTCTCCCGGGCAGGGAGCGTGTCAGCTTGTGGCCATGTTGCTCACGGCTCCGCTGACCACGCCCCGGCTGTTGCTGCGCGAGTTCGCGGCGGCCCACGTGAGCGGGTAGCGGCGGGAGGAGGGGAGCGCGCATGGCGAGGAAGCCGAAGGTGCCCCGGTGGTTGGAGGCCGCGCGCCGGCGTCAGGCGCCGGTGCCCGAGGGAGAACGCGCGGGGTGGTTGGCCCGGGCGTTGGGCCGGGCGGGGGTGTTGCCCCGGGTGGAGGCGGAGCGGGCCATCCGCGAGGGGCGGGTGGAGGTGGACGGGCGGGTGGAGCGGGATCCGTTCGCGCCGGTGCATGCGCGCAGTGAGGTGCGGTTGGAGGGGCGGCCGTGCGCGCTGGGGGCACGCACGCGGGTGTTGATGTTCCACAAGCCCGCGGGCGTGGTGGTGCACGGGAGCGATCCCGAGGGCGTGGGGACCGTCTTCGAGCGCCTGCGGGACGTGCTCCCGCCGGAGCTGCGGGGCTACGAGTGGTATGCGGTGGGGCGGTTGGACCGCGACACCACGGGCCTGCTGCTCTTCACCAACGAGGAGCGGCTGGTGGCGCACGCGACCTCGCCGGAGACGCACCTGTCCAAGCGTTACGTGGCGCGGGTGGAGGGTCTCCCCGTGGAGGCCGCGCTCCAGCGACTGCGCGAGGGGCTCGTGCTCGACGACGGTCCGACGCGGCCGGCCGAGGCCCGGCTGCGCGCTCCCGGGTGCGTGGAGCTGGTGCTCACGGAGGGCCGGCACCATCAGGTGAAGCGGATGCTCGCGGCGGTGGGGCACCCGGTGCGCGAGCTGCACCGCGAGGCGGTGGGTCAGGTGTCCCTGGACGTGCCGATGGGAGGCTGGCGCGAGCTCTCGGAGGCCGAGGTGGCGGAGGGGCTCGGGTTCGCGCCGGGGAGCGCGAGCAGCTCGGACACGGTCACGAAGCGGTAGCCCTGGGCGCGGAGCTTCTCCAGGACGAGGTCCACGGCCTGGAGGGTGCCCGGCTTGTCGCGTCCCCCATCGTGGAACAGGAGGATGGAGCCGGGCCGGACGGACGCCATGACGCGGGACGTGAGCAGCGCCACGTCCTGGGTCTCGTCATCCCGGGGCACCACGTCGAAGAGGATGTCCTTGCGGTGCGCCCGGGCGAGCAGCCATGGCAGGACCAGCAGCTTCTTGCCGTAGGGGGGCCGGAAGAGGATGTCGCCCTGGACGCCCACCGCGCGCAGCAGGGCGTCCGTCTTGTCGATCTCCCGCCGCACGTAGGACGGTGACTTGAAGATGAGTCGATGGTGCGAATACGAGTGGTTGCCCAGCTCATGTCCCTCGTCGAGCGCCCGGGCCGCGAGCTCCGGGTGGCGTGCGAGGTTCTGCCCCACCAGGAAGAAGGTGGCCTTCACGCCGTGCCGTTTGAGGATGTCGAGCACGGCCTCCGTCTGACCGGGCTTTGGCCCATCATCGAAGGTCAGCGCCACGACGCGCTCGGTGGTGTCCACGTGTGCATGGAGTTCGCCGAACACCTGGAATGTCCACGATCGTGAAAGCTGCCACGCGCCCGCCAGGAGGACCAGCACGCCCAGTGGTATTGCTATCACCCAGCGCATCCATCGTTTCCGCGTCATGGGTCCGCTCCCATTGCAGGAGTCGCGCCGCGACACGCTCCGAGCGAACGCCGTGCCCCATGTCTCCGCATGGCCACACCGGCTGGGGAGCCTCGGGGCGTTGCGAGGCAGGCCAGCCACACCTTCTTCCCCGGTGTCCAACCCATGCGCCAATGCATGGAAAACCAGAGCGCGGGAGGTGCTGTGGGCGGGGTTTTGACTCCCTGCGCCATCCTTGCGTGGGATTTTTTTTACTTCTACGTTTGCCCCCCGCGTTGGCTTGCCACGGCTGGCAGGGAGCCCCCATTCCCTCGCGTCCGCGGAATCCGCGCGCCCCCGACACACTGGAGCTGGACATGCAACGGTTGTTCTCGCGGCAGAAGAGTCTTTCTCTCGCCGCCCTGCTGCTATTGACGCTCGCGGCCTGTAACCCCGATCCCACTCCGGGGCCCGACGACGCGGGGACCACCCATCCCCCAGACGACGCGGGCACCGACGCCGGTATTCCCGATGACTGGCCGGCCATCCAGAGCGCGATCCCCAAGGACACCGAGATCGAGAAACGGATCGACACCCTGCTCTCCAGCATGTCGCTCGAGGAGAAGGTCGGGCAGATCACCCAGGTGGAAATCTCCAACGTCACCCCGGACGAGGTGAAGCAGTACCACCTCGGCTCCGTGCTCAACGGCGGTGGTGCGTGGCCCAACGGCAAGAAGGGCTCCACGGTGGCGGAGTGGAACGCGCTGGCCGATCAGCTCTGGGCGGCCTCGATGGATCCGGTCAACCCCCACCAGATCCCCATCATCTGGGGCGTGGACGCGGTGCACGGGCACAACAACGTGAAGGGCGCCACCCTCTTCCCGCACAACATCGGCCTGGGCGCCGCGAACGATCCCGAGCTGGTGAAGCGCATTGGCGAGGTGACGGCGCGTGAAGTGGCCCAGACGGGTCTGGACTGGGCCTTCGGGCCGACGGTCGCCGTCGTGCGCGATGACCGCTGGGGCCGCACCTATGAGGGCTACTCCGAGGACCCCGCCATCGTCGAGGCCTTCGCCGGCAAGATCGTCGAGGGGCTCCAGGGCCAGCTCGGCAAGGACGCGAAGGCGAACGAGAAGGTGATCGCCTCGGTCAAGCACTTCCTGGGCGACGGCGCCACGAACGAGGGCAAGGACCAGGGCGTCACCCGGTTGACGGAGAAGCAACTGCGCGACCTCCATGGCCGCGGCTACTTCACGGCGCTCGCGGCCGGTTCGCAGACGGTCATGGCCTCGTTCAACAGCTGGCAGGACGCGTCCCAGCCCGAGACCGCCAAGGCCTACAAGATGCATGGCAACAAGTACCTGCTCACGGACGTGCTGAAGACCAAGATGGGCTTCGACGGCTTCGTCATCTCCGACTGGAACGGCATCGGACAGATCAACCGGAACAACAGCGACTCGCTCCGGGACTGCACCAACGGTGACTGCCCGCAGGCCATCAACGCCGGCGTCGACATGGTGATGGTGCCCTACCGCACCGATTGGATGCCCTTCATCACCAACACGATCGCCTCCGTGAAGAATGGGGAGATTCCCCAGGCGCGCCTGGATGACGCGGTTCGCCGCATCCTGCGCGTGAAGCTGCGCCTGGGCCTCTTCGAGAAGCCCAAGCCCTCGGAGCGCACCGCCTCGCACGAGATTGGCACCGCAGAGAACCGGGCCGTGGCCCGGGAGGCGGTGCGCAAGTCGCTGGTGCTCCTCAAGAACAACGGCGCTGTCCTGCCCCTGGCGCGCTCGGCCAAGGTGCTCGTGGCGGGCAAGAGCGCCAACAACCTGTCGAACCAGTCCGGTGGCTGGTCCCTCACCTGGCAGGGCACGGACAACACCAACGCCGACTTCGGCGGCGGCACCACCTTGTGGCAGGCCATCCAGAAGATCGCCCCCAACGCGAAGCTGGACACCAGCGCGGATGGCGCCCAGGCGAACGCGGACTACGACGTCGCCGTGGTCGTGATTGGCGAGACGCCCTACGCCGAGGGCAATGGCGACATCGGCAAGACCAAGACGCTGGAGCTCGCCCGGCTGCGCCCGGAGGACTACACGCTGCTGCAGAGCCTCAAGGCCAAGGGCGTGAAGAAGATCGTCACGGTGCTCTTCTCCGGCCGTCCGCTCTACACCAACAAGGAGCTCAACGTGTCCGACGCCTTCGTCGCCGCGTGGCTGCCCGGCACCGAGGGAGAGGGCCTGACGGACGTGCTGTTCCGCAAGGAGGATGGCTCCATCGACCACGACTTCCACGGCAAGCTCTCCTTCTCGTGGCCCAAGGCGCCCTGCCAGGTGTCGATCAACAAGGGGGATGCGAACTACGAGCCGCTCTTCGCCTATGGCTATGGCCTGACGTACGCCTCGGCCCAGGAGCTGAGCGCGTTCGAGGAGACGACCCAGATCAACGGCTGCGGCGTGGCTCCGGGAGACGGGAGCACCACCAACCTCCCGCTGACCCTCTTCGAGCGCGGCAACCAGGATGACTGGGTGATGCGCATCGGCGCGCCGTCCAACTGGGGCGGCATCGACGTGCGGCAGGGCACCAGCAACACCACGAGCCTGGCCCCCAATGAAATCAGCGTCACCCCGGTGGACGACCAGGGCGGGCTCCAGTGGGCCGCGGTCAACGTCAAGTTCAGCGGCACGGGGCAGGTGTACATGCAGAACAAGAACGGCAACGAGGGCCGCAACCTCCAGCCCTACCTGAACTCCAAGGGCGCGCTCGTCTTCGCGGTGAAGGTGAACACGGCTCCGAGCGCCCAGGTGAACCTGTCCACGCACTGCATCTACCCGTGCCAGGGGGAGATCCAGATCACCGAGACCCTCAAGGGCCTGGCGGGCAAGGGGTGGAGCGAGCTGGCCGTTCCGCTCCAGTGCTTCGCGGACAAGGGGCTGGACTTCGGCATCGTGAACTCGCCTTTCCTGCTCTACACCTCGGACACGCTGGACGTGACGCTCGCCAGCATCCGCTGGGAGCCGAACCGGGCGGGCAACGTGAGCTGCACGGGCACGCCTCCCGTGCCGCCCATCGCCATCACCGATGACAAGGACGCCTACGTCAACGGCGTGTCCGACACCGCGCTCTTCGCCACGCCCAACGCATGGACCAGTGGGACGACGGGGACGGTGACGCTGAATCCCGCGTACGACATCGGCGGGGGCGAGAAGGTCATCGACGTGGTGATGAAGGGCCTCAAGGAGGGCGGCGGCAACGGCGGCATCGCCTTCGGGGTCAAGGAGCCGAACCTGCTGGACGTGTCGGCCATCGCCGAGACGGGCGGCGTGGAGTTCGAGGTGCGGGTGCTCGACTACGGTCTGACCACCCAGGACTTCTGGGTGAAGAGTGTCTGCGACCGCAAGCCGGACTCCTGCGCGACGGGTGACCTGAAGACTTTGATTGGGCACCCGGAGGTGGGGACGTGGAAGACGGTGAAGATGCCGTTCTCCGACGCGGCCTACCCGGCCACCTGGAACAAGACCAAGGTCAGCGCGGTCTTCGAGATGCTGCCCGCCTGGGGTGACCAGGGCGGCGACATCCACTTCCAGGTGCGCAACGTCCGCATCAAGAAGCAGCTCCAGTAGCCCTCACGGGTGATCGCGGGCCTGGCTGGCGCGTCATGTGGCGCCTGGCCAGGCTCGCGGCTCTTGTCCCTGTCAGGAGCGGTGCCGTTCGGCGACGCGGTAGAGCTGGGTGAGAGAGAAGTCCAGCAGTGATTGGCACGAGCGCATGTAGCGCGAGGCCCGGACGAAGGGCAGCCAGACGCGCCTGCCCACGAGCACCTGGGTTTCCTCGAGCTTCCGGCGCGGAATCCATTGGCCGCCCAGGTGGCGCACGAGCACTTCGCCCAGGTAGGCGCCAATGGCGGGCACCGCGTGCGCGTCGATGTGTTCCCGCTCGAAGACCCTCGGAAATTCTTCCTGCCAGAAGTGGAAGTCCACGTCCGTGAGGGACTCGGGGGAGGTGTCGAAGACGGAGGGCACCTTCGAGTGGAGCAGGGCCACGAGGTGTTCGGCGAGGTCGCCGTAATGCGCGCGAGCACCCACCGGGTCGTCCACGTCCGTGGGCAGGGCGGAGCTAGCGGGGAGCCACTCGTCGGGCTCGGGTGGTTGGTACGCGTTGAATTCGGCGATCTTCCGCTGGCGCTCGTGAAAGGCGACGCTGTCCACCACGTGAGAAAGGAGCGGGGCCACGTCCGGGTGAAAGCGGGGTTCCACGGGGGCGAGTGTGGCGCTGCGCTCGCGCAGGGTGCGCAGCACCGTGTCGAAGTCCAGGTCCGGCCGGAGGTGGACATGCGCGCGGGCCTGGGCCTCACGAGCCTCGTCACTGGCGAAGTGCGCGGCGGTAGGCCAGAGCACCAGGAGGACGGAGCCATTGGGTAACTCCTCCACCCGGTGCGCCGGGGTGGAGAGCATGCGCTCGCGACCGACAGCTTCCACCAGCTTCGGACCGAAGACATTGAGCCAGGACACCTCGTAGATTTTGTCGAACCCATCTCGTATGGATGTCTGCATCTCGCGGCCGAAGCGGGGCTCGCCCGCCAGTTCCGCGTCATCCTCGCTGTGGGCCGCGGCGTGGGTGACCGGGTAGTGAGAGACCCAACTGCGTACCATCTCCACGAATTGGCGACAGCGCTCCGCCTCCGCGAAAAAGGAGAGCGGCCTCACCTTGAGCCGGATGTCCAATTCGGGGGAACGCGGAGGGAACCAGAGCCAGAGCCGCATGTCCAACGCGGGCCACTCGGTCCGGTAGAGTCCGAGGGCCGTGCTGTTCCCATCGCGCCGCTCCTCCAATGCTTTCCAGAAGGAAGGGCGGGAATATCTGCGTTGTCGCTTGCCGTTGACGACGTCCGGCATCCACTCGCCCGCGTATGCCTCGAGTGCCTGGAGGAAGGGCTCCAGATTACGTTCCAGTGTCACCCGCGAGTCGGTAGCCCCTTTGAAGGTGAGCCGAAGGCCGTCCTCACCCCTCATCTCCAGTACCTTCATTGGAACAGCACCTCCACACTTGGAACCTTCTCGTTGACCATGTTCACGGCTGCATCCAGGTCACCCACCTTCTTGGGCTTGAGGTTGCCACCCTCATAGATGAGACGGACTCTCGAAACTCGCACCTCGCCGCTTCCCGTGAGAAGGGACTGGAGAGAGGGTCGGCGGATGTTCAGCACTTCACCGTAATTCCGCAGGGCTTCTCTCGCGTCTTCGAGCATCTGTGCTTCCAGTGCCTCGTATTTCAGCGCCGAGAGGTTACGGCTCTTGACACTCCAGGTCTCCACGCGAGGTGGTCGTCCGGCGAGTTCGCCCGTTTCGATGATGAGTATATCCGCGAAGCGCAGGCCGGGACCTGGCTTCATCACGCCCACATTCGTTTCGAGCCGGGGCTGGTCGAAATCCCCGAGGAATCGGCGCTGTGCCCGAGGCCGTTCCGCATCGGCGCGCAGCAGTTTCAACAAAGCTCGTTCGAAAGCCAGCCCCCGGTTGAACCACCCCCGCATGGACTCGTAGGGCTCCCAGCGCAGCGGCCCTTTGGTTGCCGTGTCCTGCTTGGTTTCCCCGAGGCGCTTCTCGTAATAGGCGACGTACTCGGGCCAGCGCGGGTTGCCCTCGGCGCCGGGAGGCGGAGCTTCCACGGAGGGACGTTGCTTCTGCAGCACCGTGACGTCCGTGGGCAGACGCGGGCCCGTGGCCTCCAGCTCCACCAGCGACAGCCGGGCTTCCAGTACCTCGCGGGTGAGGCCCACCCCCTCGTCCACCAGCGAGGCCAGGCTCTCGGGCGTGCTCCCGGTTCTCCTCGTTGCAGAGCCCGTGGCCTCGGCCCTGGCCTTGGACAGCACCGCCTGGGCCCTGGCCACGTTGCCTCGGGCCTCGCGCAGCGCCAGCGCGGCGTCCACTCCTCCCACGGCGACGAAGCGCCCCGCCTCGCGGCTGGCTTGAATGTCCCGGGCCAGCTCCCGCAGCCCGTCCACCCCCAGCCGTGCATTCCACTGCCGCACCACGTCCTGGAGGGCGGGCAGGCGCGGCTCGGACACGGCACGCAGGCCCTTGCCCCCGGCGTACAGCGCGCCCACCAGCAGGGCGGGTGCCAATTCGCGAGTGGCCTGCTCGTACTGGCCCTGGGACAGAGAGGCGAGGCCCTGGCCGGTGCCAACGCCCAGGTAATAGAAGCCCAGGGGCACGCCGAAGGTGAGCGAGTCGAAGCTGCCCAGCACCACGCGGCCCGGGGCGAAGTGCTGCCAGGCCAGGGCGAGCTCCACCTCGTGCAGGGCCTGGCGGTAGGGGGGAGGCAACTGCTCGCGCCGGGCGGACATTTCCAGGTAGCGCAGGCCGTCAATGGCCAGGCTGGTGGCGAGGGCGTCCCGAGCGGCGCGGCCCAGGCCGCGTAGCACGTCACCGGCCCGCTCGCCGCGCTCGGGGAAGGAGGAGAGGGGGAAGCCGCGCCGCTTCAACTCCTCGCGCACGGTGGGCATGAGCGCCAAGGTCTGGCCCAACAGCTTGTCGCGGGCCAACAGGTGCAACAGCGCGTCCACCTCGTCGTCGTGTGCCGAGTGCAGCACGTAGAGGGCGAACACCTCGGCATAGGCGAGGCCATAGCGCTCGGTGACGGAGAGGAGGAAGGAGGCGCGCTTGCGCTGGAGAATGGCGGCGGCGTCCTCGCGTACGGGCCCCAGGGAGCCCAGGCGCACGGCGCTCCAGTCATCCAGGGACTCCAGCAGCCGGGGCATGTCCACGCGCTGCTGCAGGGCGACGTACTCGGCGGGTGAGGTGCAGGAGAAGAAGGGGGCGAGCCGTGGCTCCACCTCGCCGGAGGACGGGGCCGCTCCGCCACACGCGTGCGCGCACCCCCTGGCGAGCGGGGCGCTGGTGGCACACCCGGAGAGCAGCAGGAGCCCCGCCGTGAGCAGGAGTGCCAGGCCCACACGTATCATCACGAGTCCCTTTCAGGAGCGGTGCCGTTCGGCGACGCGGTAGAGCTGGGTGAGGGAGAAGTCCAACAGCGACTGGCACGAACGCATATAGCGCCCGGCCCGGACGAAGGGCAGCCAGACGCGTTTGCCCACGAGCACCTGGGCCTCCTCGAGCTTCTGGCGCGGAATCCACTGTCCGCCCAGGTGGCGCACGAGCACCTCGCCCAGGTAGGCGCCAATGGCGGGCACCGCGTGCGCGTCGATGTGCTCCCGCTCGAAGACTCGCGGAAACTCCTCCTGCCAGAAGTGGAAGTCCACGTCCGTGAGGGACTCGGGGGAGGCGTCGAAGACGGAGGGCACCTTCGAGTGGAGCAGGGCCACGAGGTGTTCGGCGAGGTCGCCGTAATGCGCGCGAGCACGCACCGGGTCGCCTATATCCGGAGGCAGGGCGGATTCAGAGGGGAGCCACTCGTCGGGCTCGGGCGGTTGGTACGTGTTGAATTCGGCGATCTTCCGCTGGCGCTCGTGAAGGGCGACGCTGTCCACCACGCGAGAGAGGATCGGGGCCACATCCGGGTGGAAGCGGGGCTCCACGGGGGCGAGCGCGGCGCTGCGCTCGCGCAGGGTGCGCAGGAGGGTGTCGAAGTCCAGGTCTGGCCGGAGGTGCGCGTGTGCGCGGGCCTGCGCCTCACGAGCCTCATCACTGGCGAAGTCCGCGGCGGTGGGCCAGAGCACCAGGAGGACGGAACCGTTGGGAAGTTCCTCCACCCGGTGGGCTGGTGTGGACAGCATGCGCTTGCGGCCGACAGCTTCCACCAGCTTCGGACCGAACACATTGAGCCAGGACACCTCGTAGATTTTATCGAACCCGTCTCGAATGGAGGTCTGCATCTCGCGTCCAAAGTTGGGAGCGCTAGACAATTGGTTGTCAGCCAGACCATGAGCCAAGGCATGGGAAATCAGATAGCGCGAGGCCCAGGTTCGTACCAATTCCACGAGTTGGCGACACCGCTCCTCTTCCGCGAAGAAGGAGAGCGGTTCTACCTTGAGCAAGATGTCCAGTTTGGGAGGGGTTGTTGGAAAGTAGAGACTGAGCGTCATGCTCAACGCGGGCCAGTTCGTGCGATAGAACCCGATGGTTGTCCCTCTTTCGTGGCGTTGCTCCTCCAGGGCCTTCCAGATGGCGGCGCGGGCATACTTGCGTCGTCTTTTGCCCTCGATGACGTCCGGCATCCAACCGTCCGCGTACTTCTCGAGCATTTGGAATAGGGGTTCCAATTCGCTCGCTAGTGCCGCCTGTGTGTCGAAGGCACCGTCGAAGGTGAGCAAGAGGCTGTCCTCCGCCTTCAAGTCTTCAAATTCCAACACCTTCATTGGAACAGTACCTCTACTCCTGGAAGTGCGTTCTTGGTTGCGCTCACGGCCCTGTTCACCTCGTTGGTGTCCTTGGGCAGGAGTTGTCCGCCCTCGTAGACGAGGCGAACCTTTGAGACAGGCACCTTGCTTCCCTCGCGGAGAAGAAGCTGAAGGGAGTCGCGGCGGATGTCCAGAGTCTCTCCGTATTTCTTTAGCGCTTCCCTCGCGTCTTCCATGATCTGAGCTTCGAGAGCCATACCTTTCAGCCCCGAGAGATTGCGGCTCTTGAAGCTCAACGTCTCGACGCGAGGTGGCCGACCGGCGAGTTCGCCCGTTTCGATGACGAGCACATCCGCGAAGCGCAGACCAGTACCGGGTTTCATCACGCCGACGTACCTCTCGAGCCGAGGCTGGTCGAAGTCCCCGAGGAAACGGCGCTGGGCCCGGGGCAGTTTCGCGTCTGCTTGCAGTAGCTCCACCATGAGGCGCTCGAAAGCCAGCCCCCGGGTGAACCATCCCCGCATGGACTCGTAGGGCTCCCAGCGCAGCGGCCCTTTGGTTGCCGTGCCCTGCCGTAATTCTCCGAGACGCCTCTCGTAGTAGGCGACGTACTCGGGCCAGCGCGGGCTACCCTCGGCGCCGGGCGGCGGAGCTTCCACGGAGGGACGTTGCTGCTCCAGCACCGCGACGTCCCTGGGCAGGCGTGGGCCCGTGGCCTCCAACTCCACCAGCGCCAGCCGGGCCTCCAGTACCTCGCGGGTGAGGCCTGCCCCCTCGTCCACCAGTGAGGCCAGGGTTTCGGTGCGCCCCGTGCCAACGGCTCTCCTCGCCGAGGAGCCCGTGGCCTCGGGTCTGGCCTTGGACATCACCGCCTGGGCTCTGGCCACGTCGCCTCGGGCCTCGCGCAGCGCCAGCGCGGCATCCATGCCTCCCACGGCCACGAAGCGGCCCGCCTCGCGGCTGGCTTGAATGTCCCGGGCCAGCGCACGCAGCCCGTCCACCCCCAGCCGTGCATTCCACTGCCGCACCACCTCCTGGAGGGCTGGCGGGCGTGATTCGGGCAGGGCGCGCAGGCCCTTGCCTCCGGCGTACAGCGCTCCCACCAGGAGCGCGGGGGCCAGCTCGCGCGTGGCCTGCTCGTACTGGCCTTGGGACAAGGAGGAGAGGCCCTGGGTAGTGCCGACGCCCAGGTAATAGAAGCCCAGGGGCACGCCGAAGGTGAGCGAGTCGAAGCTGCCCAGCACCACGCGGCCCGGGGCGAAGTGCTGCCAGGCCAGGGCGAGCTCCACCTCGTGCAGGGCCTGGCGGTAGGGGGGAGGCAACTGCTCGCGCCGGGCGCTCATCTCCAGGTAACGCTGGCCTTCAATGGCCTGGCTGGTGGCGAGGGCGTCCCGAGCGGCGCGGCCCAGGCCCCGCAGCACGTCGCCGGCCCGCTCGCCGCGCTCGGGGTAGGCAGACAGGGGAAGGCCGCGGCGCTTCAACTCCTCGCGCACGGTGGGCATGAGCCCCAAGGTCTGGCCCAACAGCTTGTCGCGGGCCAACAGGCGCAACAGTGCGTCCAACTCGTCGTCGTGCGTCGAGTGCAGCACGTAGAGGGCGAACACCTCGGCATAGGCGAGGCCATAGCGCTCGGTGACGGAGAGGAGGAAGGAGGCGCGCTTGCGCTGGAGAATGGCGGCGGCGTCCTCGCGTACGGGCCCCAGGGAGCCCAGGCGCACGGCGCTCCAGTCATCCAGAGCCTCCAGCAGCCGGGGCATGTCCACGCGCTGCTGCAGGGCGACGTACTCGGCGGGTGAGGTGCAGGAGAAGAAGGGGGCGAGCCGTTGCTCCACCTCGCCGGAGGACGGGGCCGCTCCGCCACACGCGTGCGCGCACTCCCTGGAGAGCGGAGCGCTGGTGGCACACCCGGAGAGCAGCAGGAGCCCCGCCGTGAGCAGGAGTGCCAGGCCCACGCGGGTCATGACCAACGGGCGGGCGGACAAGGGGCGTGTCATGCGGCCCCGGACATAGCACCGTCCGGTGGGCCGCTGGCACCCTCACGGCTCGTCGATGGAGGCACTCCTCACGCCGGGAAGCGTGCCGCGCAGTCCCTCGAGCAACTGGAAACCATCCATCCGCTCCGGGAGGGCGAGCTCGAAGACGGCGGTGCCTTCCCGGGACGCCGGCACCTGTTCGATCGCGAGCATGCGTGCGTCGGGATGCATGGCTCGCAGCGGGGGCAGGGCGGCTCCCAGGTCCTCCACGCTCAGCGACAGCTTGACCCACTGGGGGCGGCGCTGTGCCGTCATATCCAGCGCGACGAGGACGGCGCCGAGAAATCCCGTGGCGCAGATGGCCACCCGGAAGGCGCCGAGGCCACAGGACATGCCCACGCCGATGAGCACGAACATGACGGCCGCGTCGCGCGTGTCCTTGATGCCCGAGCGGAAGCGGATGAATCCGCCGAGCCCCACCAGTCCGAAGGCGCGCGACATGCTGTCCCCAATCACCGTCGTCATCACCGCGCCGGCCACGGCGATGAGCAACTGGGTATGCGCGGTCTCCTGGGGCATCACGGGGGCGGACGGCATCCACCGGCGCCAGGGCCGGTAGGCCAGGAGCGCGCCGAGCACCAGGGCGAGGCTGAAGCGCAGCAGGGCCTCGGGGATGAACAGCTCGTGGGGATCCGACACGTCCGTGCGCGTCAGCATCTCAAGCGGTGGCATGAAGCCGCTCCTGTCCAGGGTGTGCCGCCACCCGCGCCGCCTGCCGCAACAGGGCGAAATCCCGGGGATGGTCCGTGAGCAGCCGGGAGATGAGCTCCTGTCCCCGAGCGCTCGAGGCCAGGGGTCCCATGCTCTTCACCGTGGCCGCGGGCCACGTGTCCGCCAGCGCCTGGCGCAGCCGCCACGCCGTGGCTCCGTCCATCCCCTCGAAGGACTCCAGGGCCTCCTCGCAGGAGACGCCAAAGGACTCGCGCAGGGCCCAGGCCCGAGGGTTGTTCAACCCTCGCAGGGACTCGAGGACGAGCCGCGAGGCCCGCCCCGCGTGTTGTTCGCGCAAGGCCCACGCCCGCTCACTGTCGAGTCCCTCCAGGGTGCGCAGCACGGCATCCGGCGCCACCTCCCACGTCCGCTCCCGCCAGTCCCAGGCGGGTGTGTCATCCACGCCCCGGATGGATCGGCAGGCGATGCGCGCCACCTTCTCCTGACCGAGCGCCGCCTGACCTCCCCGCTGGGACAGCCAGCGCTCGCGCAGCACCCAGGCCCGCGCGTCGCCGAGCCCCGTGAGCGAGGTGACCACGGGCTCCGGAAACCTCCCGTGGAGGCGCTCGCGCATCGCCCACGCCTGTTCCGAGCCGAGCCCATCCAGGGAGGCGGCGACGGCCTCGGGCGCCCGCTGTTCCCACCGCTCCCGGAGCGCCCACGCCTGGGAGGACTCCGCGGCCGGCTCCTTGAGCGAGCCGAGCACCTGCATGGGCGCGGCGTCCTCCAGGCGGGCCCGCAGGCTCCACGCGCTCGCGTCGGTGAGGCCGGAGAGGCCATGGGCGATGAGCTCGGGGCAGCGCGCGGCCAGCCGCTCACGGCGCGTGTCGATGTCCGCGCCTTCCAGTCCCGAGAGGAACCAGGCGGCGAGCCCCGGCTCTTCCTCCATCCACCGGTCCACCCGTTCGAGGAATCGCGCCCGGGCCTCGTCGGCGGAGCGGGGCGGGGTCGGAGCACGAGGAGAGGGGAACGGGGTGCCCGGCTCGCCCCCGCGCACCATCCGCAGCACCTCCTGGGTGAGCTGGGTGACGAGCGCCTCGAGCGTCACGTCCGTGTTCTCGATGAGGGTCCATTGCTCGGGCGACTCCGCGGCGAGTGCCCGGTAGCCGGCGCGCAGCCGGGTCTGCATGCCCGCTCCGGCGAGCCCCTTGCGTGAGGAGGGAGCCCCCGTGTCGGGCGCGAGCAGCTTCGAGATGCGGCGGCGGGCGCGCGCGATGGCCGGGTCCACGTCGATGAGGAAGACGCGCTCGGGCCGCAGTCCCCGGGTGCAGGCGTCCACGACGGGGCGCACCGCGTGCTCGGGCAGACCCCGTCCCCACCGGGCGAGCACCTCGGCGGTGTAGAGGAAGCGGTCGGCGATGACGACCTCGTACTCGGCGAGCGCCGGGCGCGTCACCTCCTCCAGCAACTGGGTCTCGCGGGCGGAGTAGAGGAGCAGCTCCGCCATGGGGGTGAGCGCGAGGTGGAGGGGATTCTTGGTGAAGAGCCTCAGTCCCTCGGACACGGGCGAGGCCAGCTTGCCGTCCTCGCGCACGTGCCGCACGCGCAGCCCCGCCTGGCGCAGCTCCCGTGCCACGCGGTTGGACAGCGTCGTCTTGCCGGAACCATCGATTCCCTCGAATACGATCAGCATCAGAACACCACCTCCAACTGCAACAGCAGGGCCTTGCGGGTGACGAGGTCATCGTCCAGGACACTCAGCAGGGCCGGGACGGCGGCCTGGGCCACGCGGCGCTCGACCTGCGCCTGCAACCGCCAGCGCCGCCACTGTCCGACGTTGACGCCTCCCACCGCTTCTCCCAGCAGATCGTTCTGCGTCTTCAGGTCCGGCTCGAGCACCGAGAGCATGGCGAAGGGCTCCGCGTACCAGGCGCCCTTGGACACGCCGCCGAAGCGCACCGCCGTCAGGGCGCGCCCGGTGAGCATCCGTCCCTGGGCGCCCGACAGCACGGACGAGCGTCCCACCAGCACCTCGGCCCAGGAGCGCCACTCGCCCCAGCCGAACGGCAGCGCGTGCTTCAAGTCGAGTCCGGCCGTCCAGTTGGCCGCCACGCCGCTCGGGCTCGTGCCCAGCAGCTCCGCCCGCGCGGAGCCGCCCAGCTCGAGCGACTCCAACACCTGCCACGTCGCCCGGGCCATGGGCACGAGGCCGAGTCCCTTCTGGAGGCTGGCCCGCTCGGGGTCGTTCTGGAACACGCCCGCGCGTACCCGCACCACCCGCTCGCAGCCCGTGCACTGCCATTCCAGCTGCGCACCGACGCGGCGGCCGGTGAGGTTGAGCGTGTCCTCGGACAACACCTCGCGCAGCAGGCCCCGGCGCACCACGGGCAGCCGCGCGGTGGACTCCAGCTCCACGAGTGACAGGGGCACCTTGAACTGGCCCACCCGGACGGCGAGCCCGTCGACGAGCTTCAGCGAGGCGTAGGCGTCCTTGAGTCCGTCCGTGACGTCGAACTCCACCACGGCCTTCAGGCGCTTCTTCCATTGATAGGTGAATTCCAGACGCGCGGAGGAAATGGACAGGATGCCCTTGAGCACCTTGTCCTCCTTGGCGCTGAGGGCCTCGCGGGCGCGCAGCCGGCCACCGATCTCCACCGAGCCGAAGGCGGAGGGCAGCACGAGGCTCGCCTCGGTGTTGCCGCTGGGGGGCGGGCTGGCGTCGGACGGGCCCTGGTGTTGATCCGAATCCTGGGCCTGGGCGGAGGACACCAGGAGCAGCGTGGCGAGGACGAGCCACCGCGCGGGAGGAAAGGCCGGCTTCATGGCAGGTCCATCTCCGCGTCCAGGCGCCAGCGCATGCCTTGTTCGAACTTCGAGTCCTGGGTCTCGAAAACCTCCAGGTTGCGCAGACAGTCGCGCAGCCACGGGGGGCTGTTCGCCCGCCACTTCACCTCGAGCAGGATGGCGGGGGCGTGACGGATGAGCCGCTCGGGCATGGCGGGCGCTCCCGGTCCGGTGGGCCGGGGCGGAAGGGCGAACACGAGATCCTCGTCCACGGTGAAGCGCACGCTGGCGTCGGCGTTCGCGTGGGTGCCGCGCCGGTACCAGGCCGTCACCCAGGGCCTGACGGGGCCATGGGGACTGTCGCGCAGCAACCGGGCCGCCGCGCTGTCCTCGTCGAGGGATCCACCCGCCAACAGGGCCACCGCTTCGCCCGGGGACACGGGGATGCGGACCTTGGTGCGCCGCTGACCCGTGTTGGTCTTCATCTCCAGGTAGCGCGTGCCGGTGAGCACGGGGGGCTCGGACAGGGAGGCACTTCCCGCGTACTCCCGGAGCCGCAGCCGCTGCGTATGTCCATGGCGGCACGAGTCCAGGAAGCGCAGATCCTCGGTGTCGAAGTAGGTCGTCCGCGTGAAGGCGAATGGCAGGCGGGCGTCGTACACACAGGGTTGGGTCCAGGGGCGGGTGGCCCGCATGAAGTCCTCCAGCGCCGTGCGGGAGGGCAGGAAGCGCCGCTCATGGTCCTGCTGCGACGCGAGGGGGGGGGAGGGGAGGGAGGGACTCATGCGGGCCACCGCGCTCATGGAGTGGCTCCCAGGGCTGCCTTGACCTCACCCTGACGCCGGGCGGCGAAGCCCAGCAGCCCGTTGGTGCCGCTGAACGCGTCGATGAACGCCTGGGGCGAGCTCAGGAAGGTGTAGCCCGGCTGCTCGGCGTTCTCGCCCACCACCCAGGGAGTGATGAGCTCATGCGCCGCGCGCAGGCGGGCCTGGAACGGCTCCGGTGCCATCACCCCGTTCGCGGCCTCCAGCGCGTACCTCGTGTAGTCGGCCTTGTAGGTGGGGTCGTCGAGCAGGTAGCGGATGAGTGGCCAGGTGGCGTCGGTGGTGTCGTACGTCAGGGACGTGGACCGGCCCATGCCCTCGCCCATGGAGCGATCATGGTCCCAGGTAATCCAATGCAGCCGGCCGTTCTCCTGGGAGTGGGCGTAGAGATAGTAGTTGTGGGACATGGCGCCGTAGGCGTCCCAGTTCTGGACCACGGTGTTGACCGCGAGCCACTTGAGGAAGCCCTGCACGTTCAGCTTCTGCTCGAGGCGCGCGCGCCAGGCAGCCGCGTCGCTCCGGTCGGAGTGGAGGGCGTTGATGGCTTCCTGCACGGGAGTCCAGCCAATCTCCTCGTTGGCCTGGATGTCGAAGGACGCCTCGTCGAAGGTGCCCCAGCGGGCGCCGGTGCCATCGGCCTCGTAGAGCGCGCCCTTGTGTTCCCCGAAGTAGCCGTCGAGCAGCGAGTTGTTGTCGATGTCCTCGTCGAGCGTATAGAGGCCCCAGTACTGGGTGCCCTCGCCATGGTCCACGTACAGGGCGACGAAGGCGGTGCGGGGCGCGGGCACACCGGACTCGCGGAAGATGTCCGAGGCGATCTTGTCGCGCATGAGCGACGCGTCGGCCGCGCCATTGCCCAGCGACAGCGTCTTGAAGCCGTAGAAGCGCTGATCCTGCGTCTCGGGATGCTCATCCTCGAACTTGTCGAAGTTCAGACGCAGCGGCAGCTTGGACACACCGCTGCGCCAGGTCTGCGCCAGCGAGGAATTGCCCTTCATGCGCACGCCGATGTAGGGCCAGGTCTTGCCCTCGAACTTGAAGGTCGCGGGCACGTAGACGGGCGTGTTGGGGATGATGTCCCCGCCGCCGCCCCCACCCGGAGCGCCACCGCCACCGCCACCGAACTGTGGCCTGCAGATGAGTTGCGCGCCGCCCGGACCCTGCTCACAGGTACTGGTGAAGGTGTTTCCCTGGAAGGTGGCGGTGCAGGCGTCTCCCGCGGCCTTGTCCACGCACGGCTCGGTGAGCTCCACGGGAATCTGCCCGCCTCCCGGGCCTCCACCGCCTCCACCGGGGCCGCCTCCACCGCCTCCCGGGCCCATGCCACCGCCCGCGCCGAACTCGCCCGCCATGGCGGTCATGTCGTCCTGCATCTTCTGCCAGTCCGCGGGGGCGATGATGAGGTCGAACCTCTTCACCTGCTCCTGGGGAAAGACGACGGCATAGGCGGGAGCGGCGTTCTTGCCGTGGGACTCCTCGCTCCATCCCTCGATGGGCTCGGTGCCTCCACACGCGGAGGTGAAGGTGAAGACGACGGTGGCGAATGCGCCAAGGCGCGGACTTCGGTGCATGAGGGTCCTCTCGGAAGGAAACGGGGGTTCCTTCGCCAGGGCGGGCGGTGGGCCTGCCCTGGCGTCACGAGTGGCCACCCTGGAGCGTGCCAGTGACCCCTTCTTTACGCGTTTGTGACGAAATATTTTCGAAATGGGGGATTGACGCGCAGCCGGACCCCACGGTGGTGCTCCGGGGGTTCTGGGTTCATTCCTCGGGCCCTGCGCGGCCCGTTTCCATCATGGCGCCATGGGGGTGACGGTGTTGGACGCCCAGAGCGGGCCGCCCGCCGAGTCGTAGATCACGAGGTTTCCATCGTTCTGCACATAGAACATGGCGCCCCCCTGGCCAGCGGTGCGGGTTTGCCACAGGATCTGCCCGGCTGAATCGTATTCAACGAGGTTTCCATCCTGTTGGAACAACACTTCGGCCGCCGTGCTTCCTACCGTGCCCGTGGAGAAGAGGGGCGTGGAGCCATGGTACAAAACCAGATTGCCATCGTTCTGCAACGTCAGTGAGAAACGGCCATCGCAAGACACCAGGCTCTGTCCTCTCGACAAGCCCTGGCCCGGAGACAGGGCTCCGCATTCAGTGGGCGGCTGCACCGGGGGCAGAGGCGTGGAGGGCGGCGCGGTGAAGAGGCCGAGGTCGACTGCATTGGCGATGGCCGCCAGGCCAGCGACGTTCGGGTGCAGGTGGTCTCCGGTGTCGAATGCCGGCAAGAACCAGGTGGGCTTCGCCGGGTCATGCGTGGCCGTGTCCTGGTCGATCACCGCGTCACAGCCGCTCGCCGCGCTGCGCACGAAGCTGTTGAACTGCTGGCGGACCTGCTCCTGGCTGGACGTCCATCCCGTGGTGCCTTCATACGGCGTCAGCGTCGAGCAGAAGAACTCGATCTGGTTCTGATGGGCCTTGGCGATGAGGCGCTTGAGCACGTCGATGAGCTGCGTGGCCGTCGGCTGCGGCGACGCCATCAGATCGTTGATGGGATCGTCGGAATAGATGACCCAACGGACGCCCGGTTGATCCAGCACGTCGGTGTCGAACCGGTGCTCGGCGCTCAACCCGGCGCCATCGGCCAGACTGCGGTTGCCGCTGATGCCTTGATTGAGAACGCCGACTTGAATGCCTTGTTGCAGCAGGCGTTTCGCCAGGACGTTGGGCCAGCGGTCATTGCCATTGAAATTGCTGCCCACGCCATCGGTGATCGACGCGCCCAGGGTGACCACGCTGCCCAACGCCTGGGGGTTCTGCACGTCCAGGTTGGTGAGGAGGTAGTAGCTGCCGGTGGTACTCACGTTGCTCAGGTTCACGCTGCTTCCCACATCGCCAGGGGCGATGTAGTTGGTCTGCTGGCCCGTCTGGTGCGTCGTGGCCGGGCCCGTCGCAGCGGGCAGGTACATGCTGATGGCCACATCTCCAAACGCTGGCACCTGGAACTGGATCGGATCGCTGGTCAGCCTGGCCCCGACCGGGATCGTGATTTGCGTGCTCCCACCGAAGGTGATGGCGCGATCGGTCCCGGACACGATCGACGAACCATTGCCTCGTAGCGCGATGCGCACGTTGGAGATCCGCAACGGCTGCGAGCCGAACTGGTTGGACACTTCCACGCGCACGACCGACCCGCCAATGCTGGTGCGCACGATCTGGCGCAGTGTCTGCGCATTGAAGGTGTCACCGCTTGCCTGTGGAGACACGGCCCAGGTTCCCACCCACCCGTCGATCACCGCCGCTTTTCCGTGTCCAACGGCCTGGCCGCTGTGTACGGCACAGGCCATCAATAGCGTGGTCTTGGCGAATTGGCGGAACCAAGATGGAAAATGATTCTTGCTCATTCTGTTCTCCCATTCATCAGTGGCTGAATAAAGGGTCAGCCGAGGCGGCCTCCTGCCCCTGTACCTCATGATGAGTAATGAGAACAGAACCAACTCCTTCCTCTCATCGGCTGAGAATTCCTCCAGGCTCGGCCTCATCCATGGGAATGAGAAACAGAGTGTTTGTAATGGTACGGTGAAGTGGCTCAGGGAGGGAGAGGAATGTGATGGTGTTGGAATCTGATTGACTTCCCGGTTCATCTATTGGGGAATTCAAGTAAAACCAGTTGAATCGGGAGTCGCGGAATGCGAATCAGCGCGCCGTGGTGGATGAGCAGGTTGTTGGCGGTCTGGCTCGGAGTCTTGTTGGGAGTTGGCTGTGGGCAGCCGGGTGGTGCTTCCGAAGAGCCGGAGGTGCTGGACTCTTCCCTGCTGGGTCCGTGGGCTCGAGCCCGTGTCGCCGCGGGAATGGATCATTCCCTGGTCGTGCGTCTGGATGGATCGGTCTGGGCGGCGGGTGACAATTCGGACGGCCAATTGGGGGATGGGACCACGGTCTCTCGCCACGTGCCGGTGCGAGTACGCGGGTTGCGAGGAGTGGTGGCCGTGGCCGCCGGCACCGGCCATTCACTGGCACTGCGCCATGACGGCAGCGTGTGGGCCTGGGGCAACAATGCCTTTGGCCAGTTGGGGGACGGAACCTCGGACAGCCACTCCGAGCCGGTGCGGGTGCGAGGGTTGAGCGGAGTGACGGCCGTATCCGCGGGCGAGGGCCATTCACTGGCACTGCGCCATGACGGCAGCGTGTGGGCCTGGGGCGACAATGCCTTTGGCCAGTTGGGAGACGGAACCTCGGACAGTCACTCCGAGCCGGTGCGGGTGCGAGGGTTGAGTGGAGTGGTGGCCGTGTCCGCGGGCGACAATCACTCGCTGGTGCTGCGCTCGGATGGCTCCGTCTGGGCGTGGGGCGACAACAGCTCCGACCAACTGGGGGGAGCTCCTGGAGATCAAAGCTATTCCGTGCCATGGCGGTTGGAAGACCTGAGTGGGGTGGTGGCCGTGGTCGCGGGTGGTAATCACTCCCTGGCGGTGCGTTCCGACGGCAGCGTGTGGGCCTGGGGCGACAACTTCGCCGGCCAGTTGGGAGACGGAAACATCCTGACCACCCGCTGGCTGCCGCGGCAGGTCCAGGGGTTGAGCGGGGTGGTGGCCGTGTCCGCGGGCTGGGCCCACTCGATGGTGGTGCTCTCCGACGGGACCGTGTGGACCTGGGGCAACAACACCTCTGGCCAGTTGGGCAACGGCATCTCGGTGGCGTACGGCGCCCTGCCGGAGCAGGTGCAAGGATTGCGCGGGGTGATGGCCGTGGCGGCTGGCGGTCTCTACTCGCTGGCGCTGCGCTACGACGGCACCCTGTGGGCCTGGGGCTCCAACGACCATGGCCAGCGCGGAGATGGTTCCACGGTCTATCTCTCCTCGTCGGTGCGGGTGCGAGGGCTGAGCGGGGTGGTGGCCATGGCCGCGGGCTCCGCCCACTCCCTGGCGGTGCGTTCCGACGGCACCCTGTGGGCCTGGGGGGCCAACTACTACGGCCAACTGGGGGATGGGACCCGGGAGGATCACATCACCCCGAAGCGGGTGCAGGGGCTGAGCGGAGTGGTGGCCGTGGCCGCGGGGGACGGTCACTCGCTCGCGCTGCTCGCCGACGGCACCGTGTGGACCTGGGGCTACAACCAAGAGGGTCAGCTGGGGCATGGCTCCACGAACGCCAGCCCCGTGCCGCTGCATGTGCGAGAGCTGAGCGGGGTGGTGGCCGTGGCCGCGGGGGCACTGCACTCGCTGGCGGTGCTCTCCGATGGCTCCGTGTGGACCTGGGGCTACAACAGACAGGGCCAGCTGGGAGATGGCAGCCTGATCAGCAGCGCCGAGCCGGTGCGGGTACAGGGGCTGAGCGGGGTGGCCGCCGTGTCCGCTGGCCTCAACCACTCGCTGGCGAGGGGCACCGATGGCAGCGTGTGGGCCTGGGGCGGCAACTCCTTCGGCCAACTGGGAGAGGGCACCACGAGCAACGCCCTGGTGCCGGTGCGGGTGCGGGGGTTGAGCGGGGTGGAGACAATCTCCGCTGGCTTCAACCACTCGCTGGCGAGGGGGGCCGATGGCGGCGTGTGGGCCTGGGGCGGCAACTACACCGGTCAACTGGGAGATGGGACCACGAGCAACAGTTCCGTGCCGGTACGGGTGCAGGGGCTGAGCGGAGTGACGACCCTGTTCGCTGGCCTCAACCACTCGCTGGCGGTGCGCACCGACGGTTCCGTGTGGGCCTGGGGCATCAACTCCTTTGGCCAGTTGGGAGATGGGACCACGAACACCAGTTTCGTGCCGGTACAGGTGCGGGGGCTGAGCGGGGTGAAGACGGTAGCCGCTGGTTCTCTTCACTCGCTGTCCGTGGGCTCCGACGGCTCCATGTGGTCCTGGGGGAACAACCACTACGGCCAGTTGGGCCATGGGCTTCCCGGAAGATCTCCCACCCCCGTTCGCTCCCTGCTGTATTGAGGGGCGGTGGTGGAGGGATAGAGAGCTGCCCCACGGGGCTCCGGGGCGCGCCCGGTCCCCCGCGGGGTGTCTACTTCCTCGCTGGATGGCGATCAGACTTCCTCGTCCGGCATGAGCGTACGCAGCAACTCGTCGTCGGGACCCAGCGGCCGCCAGCCGGGCGGCGGCGGGGTGGTGCGGAGCGCTGTCATGACCCGCTCGGCTCGTTTCCTATGCGTCTCTGGGGTGAAGCCGAACCAGAAGGCGAGTGCCTGGGCGACTTCGAAGCGGTTTGCCTCGTCCATCACGGTTGGCCAACCACCGGGGAGGCTTTCGGAAAGCTCGCGCACGAATTGGCTACGCACCAGGCGTGTGACCTGGTGACTTTGCTCCGCCTCGGCCACCAGACCGCTGAAAATCTGCACTGCGCTGATGTCGGCCTCGCCCAGTTCCTCGGCAAGCGCAACCAGCGAGATGGTAGGGCGCGCTTCGGCGAAGGCGGTGAGCGAATCAAACCCACGCTCGCGGACTCGCTCGTACAAGCGCACCTTCCAGTTGTCTTCCCAGGAAGAGCCCCTGTTCATCGCCCTCTCCTGGGGATGAAGTTCATCGGAAGGTTATAGCGCTTCATGGCTTTGGCGACGAGTCTCAGGATTTCGTTCGGCGTCAACATCCGGCCTGCTTCGGTTTCTGCTTTGCTCAGTACGTCCATGATCATCCGGTTCCATTCGTTGGGCCATGTGCGGCCCAGACGCCAGTTGCCACCCCCATGGATCGCCTCATGTTTTGCCCGCTCCAGATTGACGCAGAACCGGTCGATGCTCATCTCGCCGGTGAATCCGCGCTTCTCGAACCACTCGCGAAACTCTCGCGGTAGGACGTGGTGTTCTGGTGGTTCGGCCATGCCGGCTCCCGTTCTGCCCGTCACGTGCATGCCACGCACCTCGGGCCCATCGCCCAGCGCTTCGCGAACGCCCGGCGGCAACTTGTCGTGCGCCTTCGCCATCATCACCTGGCCAGCCTGAATCCGGACGGCGGCGCTGACGACAGGGAGGGAGAGCACCCCCGCTTGCACCAGTCGGTGCATCATCTCCACCCACTCGGCGGAGACGACCACCCGTGTGCCCAGCATCACTCCGTTGGAGCCCACCACGAGGCCCATGCCGAGCGTCGCGGGTGCGGCCCGTGGCAGAGATGGCAGCGAGAACCGTATGGCCGATAGCAGCGTGAGCGCCTCAATGGACTCCTTCAGCACCCGCAGCTTCTCGATGTTCTCCGCGGTCATACGCACGGACTCGCGGGTCGCAACGAATTCGTTGGTGAGGTGGCCTACCAACGCGGGCAAGTCGGTTGCCGCTGCCTCCAAAGGTTCCGGCTCCAGAGAGGAAAGTGCTTGCATCGCGGGCTCGAGCATCTTCTGAGCGCGGTCCATGTTCGCGAACAGACTCTCCACGTTGTAGGAGGGGTACTGTTCGAGCACGACGTCGGCGAGGTTGAGGAAGTCGAACCAGACGGCGAGTAGGAAGGCGCCCATCATGGTTGCCTCGAGCCGTGGGCCGGCGAGACGCAGGAGGGCGAGCTGCATGTCTGGGTCATCCACTTCCGAAGCGGCGTGAGTCAGCCGGGTGGCGGCAGTGAGTCCGGCGTCAATCCACCGCAGTTGACGTTCCCCATAATCAACGTAGGGGACGAATACTCCGGAGGCCTTACCGACGATGCCCTGCCTGCTGGCCCTGAGCCTGGAGAGCTCGTCGGATGCACGGCGGGTGGTGCCGGACACGTCGCGAAGGGCACCCAGAAACGCCAGGTGTGTCGCGAGGGCGCTCTGCCTCACAGCCCCCTCATCGCTGCCTGGGCTCATCGTTGGCACGGCCTCTCGGGAGCCGCGACGAGGGTGTAACCGCTCCGATGTATCGGGTTCGGACGTAGGGAACGCAGCAGAGGCGAGGGCGGGTGGGGACTCGCCGCTCGGTGCTTCGGACAACGCGGACCCGGTGGTCTCGCGGGGCGTGTAGCTCAGGTTCACGCCCCGGCCGGATGGTGGCGTCAGCGACGCACAGCCGGTGGATGACAGGGCCGTGACAATCAGCAGGCCCACCCCAAGGACGCCTGGCAAGTCAGTTCTCATATCGGCAGCATGCCCACCGCAGCGTTGCTGGCCACCGTGGCTGCTATAGGGGAACCCTCCGCGACGTCTGGCGCTGAACTGCGTCGAGTGCTGTTCCTGCCCTGGGCGCGGGTGGCGGTGAAGGTGGTCCCTTGGAGGAGTCCGGGGGCTGGGACGTCCGTGGATTCGCTTGACCCCCTATCTTCCGACCGATAGGTAAGGCCCCGCCCGACGAACCGAGGAGGCGCGGCGGGATGAGTCGGTCTGGAGGGGAGCGGCTTTTTCGCCGCCGGGGCCGTGGGTTGTGGCCTTCCCGCCTGACCGCGAGCATCCGCGTGGCCGGCACGCCTTGGCTTGGTTCACCACCCTTGTCCGTTGCCCAGGTCCTGGCCCGTCCAGGAACGCTCCATGCACTCCGATCGAAACCGGACTCCCTTCTTCTCCGCCCTTGCTCTCATGTCCGTCCTGGGAGCCGGGGCCTGCAAGTCCTCTGAAGCGCCCCCTCCGGCCGCTCCCCCGGCCGTGGAGGTGGGCGCGATCACGGTGCGGCCCTCGACCATTCCGGTGCTCGATGAACTGCCGGGGCGCATCGCTCCGACACGGGTCGCCGAGGTGCGTCCGCGCGTCTCCGGCATCATCGTCGAGCGCGTCTTCCGGCAGGGTGGCAGCGTGAAGGCGGGGGACGTGCTCTTCAAGATCGACTCCTCGCTGTTCGAGGTCGAACGCGCGAGCGCCAGGGCCGTGCTGGTCAAGGCCGAGGCCACGGCCGCGGAGGCGCGCCAGCAGGGGGAGCGGGGCGAGAAGCTCATGGCCAGCGGTGTCATCACCCAGGAGCAGCACGAGGCGCTCCGGGCGGCGCTCCAGCGGGCCGAGGCCGATGTCGCCGTGGCCCGGGCGGCGGTGCGCCGCGCGGAAATCAATCTGGACTACACGACGATCCGCGCGCCCATCAGCGGGAGGATCGGCCGGGCCCTGGTGACGGAAGGTGCCCTGGTGAGCCAGGGAGATCCCACGGCGCTCGCGGTCATCCAGCAGCTCGATCCCATCTACGCGGACTTCACCCAGCCCGCGATGGAGCTCCACCGTCTGCGCCAGGCGTTCAAGGACGGGCGCATCCAGGGCGTCACCTCCGATCAGGCCAACGTCCGGCTGGTGCTCGACGATGGCTCCTTCTACGCGAAGCCGGGCAAGCTGCTCTTCTCGGACGTGACGGTGGATCCCGGCAGCGGCCAGTTGACGCTGCGGGGCGAGTTCCCCAATCCGGACGCCGAGCTTCTTCCGGGCATGTACGTGCGGGGACAGGTCGAGCAGGGCTCGCTGAGCGAGGCGCTCGCCGTGCCCCAGCAGGCCATCCAGCGGGACAACGCGGGCAAGTCCCAGGTCTTCGTGGTCGCGCCCAATGGCACCGCCGAGGTGCGCCCGGTGCGCACCTCCCGCGTCTACCAGAACCAGGCGGTGATCCAGGAGGGCCTCAAGGCGGGCGATCAGGTCATCGTCGAGGGCTTCCAGAAGATCGCCGCGGGCGCACCGGTCAAGCCGGTGGCGTGGACCGCGCCTGGAACCGACGTCACTCCCTCCCAGCCTCGATAGGGCCCACCGCCATGCCTCGTTTCTTCATCGACAGGCCCATCTTCGCCTGGGTCATCGCGCTGTTCATCATCATGGCGGGCGTGCTCGCCATCCCCAACCTGCCGGTGGCGCAGTACCCCAGCGTGGCGCCGCCGCAGATCACCATCTCGACCTTCTACCCGGGCGCGTCTCCCGAGGATCTCTACCAGAGCGTCACGCGCATCATCGAGGAGGAGCTCAACGGCACGAAGTCGTTGCTCTACTTCGAGTCGAGCAGTGACGCGACGGGGGCGGTCTCCATCACCGCGACGTTCGCGCCGGGGACGGATCCCGCCCTGGCCGCCGTCGATCTCCAGAATCGGGTCAAGCGGGTCGAGCCGAGACTGCCGCTCGCCGTGTCGCAGCAGGGCTTGCAGATCGAGGAGGCGGGCAGTGGCTTCCTCCTGATGGTGACGCTGCGGTCCACCGACGGCTCCTTCGACGAGATCGGCCTCGGGGATTACCTCTCGCGCAACGTGCTCAATGAGTTGCGGCGCATTCCGGGCGTGGGCCGGGCGCAGCTCTTCTCCTTCGAGCGCGCCATGCGCATCTGGGTGGATCCGAACAAGTTGCAGGGTCTGGGCCTGTCCTCCCAGGACGTGACGAACGCCATCCGCTCGCAGAACGCCCAGGTGGCGGCGGGCTCGCTCGGCGCGCAACCCGGGCCGGTGACCCAGCAGGTCACGGCGACCGTGCTGGTGAAGGGCCAGCTGACCTCGCCGGAGGAGTTCGGTGCGATCGTGCTGCGCGCGAACGCGGATGGTTCCTCCGTGCGCCTGCGGGACGTGGCCCGCGTGGAGCTGGGTGGGCAGAGCTATGCCATCTCCTCGCGGCTCAATGGCCAGCCGAGCGCGGCCATCGGTGTCCAGCTGTCCCCCACGGGCAATGCGCTCGCCACCTCGACGGCGATCCGCGCGAAGATGGAGGAGCTGTCCCGGTTCTTCCCGAAGGGCGTCGAGTACGACGTTCCCTATGACACGGCCCCGTTCGTGGGCGTGTCGATCAAGAAGGTCCTCGTGACGCTCGTCGAGGCGGTGCTCCTGGTCTTCCTGGTGATGTTCCTGTTCCTCCAGAACATCCGCTACACCATCATCCCCACGATCATCGTCCCCATCGCCCTGCTCGGCACCTGCGCGGTGATGTTCGCGATGGGCTTCTCCATCAACGTGCTGACCATGTTCGCCATGGTGCTCGCGATCGGCATCCTCGTGGACGACGCCATCGTGGTGATCGAGAACGTGGAGCGCATCATGAGCGAGGAGGGCCTGTCTCCGCGCGAGGCCACGCAGAAGGCCATGAAGCAGATCACCGGGGCCGTCATCGGCATCACGCTCGTGCTCAGCGCCGTCTTCGTGCCCATGGCCTTCTTCCCCGGCTCCGTCGGCGTCATCTACAAGCAGTTCTCGCTGACGATGGTGGTGTCCATCCTGTTCTCGGCGCTGCTCGCGTTGTCGTTGACGCCGGCGCTGTGCGCGACCTTCCTGAAGCCCGTCGCCAAGGGGCATGCGCACGCGCGCACGGGGTTCTTTGGCTGGTTCAACCGGGGCTTCGAGCGCACGTCCCACGCCTATCGTGGACTGGTGGGCCGCACCCTGAATCGCGCGGGCCGGTTCATGCTCGTCTACGTCGCGGTGTTCGCGGCGCTCGGCTGGCTGTTCGTCCAGCTCCCCTCGTCCTTCATCCCTAGCGAGGACCAGGGCTTCATCATCCTCGGGGTGCAGGCGCCGCCGGAAGCCACGGTCAACCGGACGTTGGACGTGGTGGTGCAGATGGAGAAGTCGCTGCTGGCGGAGCCGGGAGTGGACCGGGTCGTGGCCATCCTGGGCTTCAGCTTCTTCGGCCAGGGGCAGAACGCGGCCTTGAGCTTCGCGACGCTCAAGCCCTGGGATCAGCGGGGTGCTCAGGACGGAGCGGAGGCCATCGCCGGGCGGATGAACGGGGCGCTGTCGGCGGTGCGGGATGCGTTCGTCTTCGCGCTCTCTCCTCCGCCCATCGAGGGCCTGGGAACGTCGGGTGGCTTCTCCTTCCGCCTGGAGGACCGGGGCGGCATGGGTCAGGAGGCGCTCGCCGCCGCGAGGGATCAACTCCTGGCGGCCGCCGCCCAGAGTCCCGTCCTCTCCGGGGTGATGTTCGAGGGCCTGGCGAACGCGCCGCAGGTGGAATTGCGCATCGATCGCGAGAAGGCCAGCGCGCTTGGACTCACGTTCGCGGAGATCAATGAAACCCTCTCCACCAACCTGGGCTCGGCCTACTCCAATGACTTTCCCAACAGCGGCCGGATGCAGCGGGTGATCGTGCAGGCGGAGGGAAGCCGGCGCATGCAGCCGGAGGATCTCCTCGCGCTCAACGTGCGCAATCGCCAGGGCACCCCGGTGCCCCTGTCCGCCTTCGCCACGGTGGACTGGCGGGTGGGCGCCACCCAGGTCATCGGCTACAACGGCTATCCCTCGGCCCGCATCAGCGGCAACGCGGCTCCCGGCCATTCGAGTGGCGAGGCCCTCCTGGAAATGGAGCGCCTGGCGAGCCAGCTCCCGCGGGGGTTCGGCTTCGACTGGAGCGGGCAATCCCTTCAGGAACTCCAGTCGGGCTCGCAGGCCCCGTTCCTGATCGGCCTGTCCATGCTCTTCGTGTTCCTGTGTCTGGCCGCCCTCTATGAGAGCTGGTCCATTCCCGTGGCGGTGATGCTCGTCGTGCCCCTGGGCGTGCTCGGCTCGGTGCTGGCGGTCATGTTCCGGGGAATGAGCAACGACGTCTATTTCAAGGTCGGCCTCATCACCATCATTGGCTTGTCGGCCAAGAACGCCATCCTCATCATCGAGTTCGCCAAGGATCTCCGGGCGCAGGGCAGGTCCATCACGGACGCGGCGCTCGAGGCCGCGCAGCTGCGCTTCCGTCCCATCCTCATGACCTCGCTCGCCTTCACGCTGGGCGTGGTCCCGCTCGCCATCGCGAATGGGCCCGGCGCCGCCAGCCAGCGAGCCATTGGCACGGGGGTGCTCGGAGGAATGCTGTCCGCCACGGTGCTCGCGGTCCTCTTCGTGCCCATCTTCTACGTCTTCATCATGCGGCTGCTCAATCGGCGGGCCGTGGAGATCGAAACGTTACGATTGCCAGACGCCACGGATTGAACGGGCGGCGGTCTCCCGCCCGTGGGTTTTTCACGTTTATTTTGTGCGGTGGGCGACGACGCACTCCGGGTGCGGACTGTCTCCTCGCGCAGGCTTCCCGAGGGCGGGGTCTCCCGCCCGGTGGGTTCATGACCTGCTACATCCGCCGAATCGTGTCACCTGATGACGTTTGAGGCGGTTGGGATTCGAGGGCTCCACGCCCGCTCCCAACCTGCGCCGTCACAACGCGACACACCGGCCCTTTTTTACATCTTGTGTGTCTTCTCGTCGACGCCGCGCGTGTCGCGTTGCGTCATGTTTTTCACGTTTCCCGGGGCTGGCAAGTGTTGTAAAACTTTACTTGCTCGTTTTACTTTTTCTTCTCGTCTTTCGAGGGACGGGGAAGGGTTCGAGGACATGACACAGAGGAGTAGGGGTTCGTCCTGGAAGCAGTTCGTGGTGGGAACTGGCTTCTGGGCGGTGGGCGTGATCGCTGGCGTGGGCTGCGCCGTGGCGACCAGCGATGACACCCTGGACCCTGCCGAGGCAGGGGTTGAGGCGTCGTTGGAGTCCACGGGTTCCAAGACGCTCACCATTGGTGGGCAGACGTTCGGCCTGACGTGGGAGGATGACTTTGGCGGTGACCTGAACAAGGGCCAGCCCAAGTCCTATCTCAACACGCAGTACTGGACGAAGGAGAACCTGGGCGTCAACTTCGAGCAGCAGGCCTACACGAACCGGGAATGTCCCAACAATCCCAACAACTGGAACTACTGTGTCGAGAACGGCAAGCTGACGCTGCTGGCGCGCAAGGAGCCGCTGGACTGTGTGGTCTGGAAGCAATGTACCGCTTCCAGCGAGTGCGGCACCAATGGCACGTGCGCGGCCACCGGCTACTGCGTGTACGACCAGAACCGCAACGGTGTCTACGATCACGAGGAGTGTGCGCCGTTCAACGGCACGGCCAACGCGCCGGTCAACGGGACGCAGTACTCCTCGGGCCGCATCAAGAGCGACGAGAAGGTCGAGTACCGCTACGGCTACGTCGAGTTCCGCGCGCGCATGCCCTTCGCGGATCTGCCCGCCGGCGCCACGCCGCCCAACGGCATGTGGCCCGCCATCTGGATGCTCGGCGCCAACGGAACCATCACCAATGGTGGCCGTGATGACAGCGCGGGCTGGCCCATGAATGGCGAGATCGACATCATGGAGTACACGCAGATCAAGGAGAACAAGGCCCTCTACCCGAACAACGAGGCCATGGGCTACAACGTGCTGTGGCGCGAGTACCCCGAGGCGGGTGAGCTGGCGAACAACTCCGGTGGATGGGAGCCCAACGCGTGCAGCTCCTGGCCCAACAACGGCGACGCGAAGTGCGACGGGGACGTGGGCGGCGCCCGGGCCACCTGGAATGGCAAGACGATCGACTACCACCAGTGGCACACCTGGGGCTTCCTGTGGGACGAGAACGGGTTCAAGATCTACATCGACAACCTGCCGCAGAACGGCGGCCAGCCGGTGGGCACCTTCTCCATTGGTGACGGCGCAACCGAGTTCCGTCAGCCGATGTACCTCATCCTCAACAACGCGGTGGGTGGCGAGCTGGGCTGCCTGGGTTTCAAGGATCGCGCCTGCTCCTCCAGCGCGCAGTGCGCCAATGGCGCGGCGTGCGTGAGCGGCAAGTGCCAGGAGACGGCGAGCTCGTGCATCAACATCGACTGGGCGGCCCATGGTGACAAGGCCAAGCTCGAGGTGGACTACATCCGCTGGTATCACCGCGGCTCTGGTTATCCGCAGGCTGCCCGGGCCGCGTGCCAGGACAGCGACAACAACGGCGTGCCCGACAACCTCATCCGCAACTGTGGCTTCAACGAGGACTTCACCTATCACCGCAGCGATCTGTTCTTCGACGGTGGCGCGGGTCTCACCGAGGTCATCAACGAGGGCGGCACGCACGGCTACGTGCAGTGGGTGCGCGTGGACAACGGCGGCTGGGCGACCCACAGCGTGCAGGTGCGGCAGGAGGGCTTCCAGCTCCAGGCCGGTACCTCCTACAAGTGGAAGGTGGATCTGAAGTCGAACGCGGCGCGCTCGGTGCCCGTGAAGATCGTCCAGGCGCATGATCCGTGGACGGTCATCTCCTCCTTCAACTGCAACGTGGGCACCGGGTGGACGACCTGCACCGGGCCGAACTTCACCCCGTCCGCCACGGACACCTACAAGTTCGAGATCTCCATGGGTGGCTCCGCCTACACCGGCGCGCAGCTCTACCTGGACGACATGTACATCGGCACCACGACCAACGCCTGCCAGCCGGACTGCACGGGCAAGCTGTGTGGCAGCGATGGGTGCGGTGGCACCTGCGGCGCGTGCCGCTCCGGTAGCACCTGCGGCAGCTGGGGCCAGTGCGTGGCCGGCACCAGCACCTGCACGCCCTCGTGCTCGGGCAAGGTGTGTGGCAGCGACGGCTGCGGCGGCACCTGCGGCACCTGCGGCTCGGGCCAGACGTGCAGCAGCACGGGCCAGTGCACCAGCACCTGCACGCCCTCGTGCTCGGGCAAGGTGTGCGGCAGCGATGGCTGCGGCGGCACCTGCGGCACCTGCGGCTCGGGTCAGACGTGCAGCAGCGCGGGCCAGTGCACCGGCGGCACCACGACGCCTCTCCGCCTGGAGGCGGAGAGCGCCACGCTGACGGGCTGCTTCGCCGAGGCCGGCGGTGACAGCGGTGGCAAGGTCGTCGCCTTCGAGGGCAACGACACCATCTGCTGGAGCAACGTGAACATGTCGGGCATCACCTCCGCGACGGCCCACGTGGGCGCGCCGTACTCCGGTGGCCAGGCGCAGCTGAAGTTCAACGGCACCGTCATCGGCACGTTCACCCTGAGCACGGCGTCCGGTGGCTGGAGCAGCCCGAGCCTGACCAACCTCACCACGTCGGTGGCCACCAGCGGTACGGGCACGCTCTGCCTGGCGGGTCTGACCCATCCGAATGGGTGGATCTTCTCGGTCGACTACCTCGACCTGAAATAGGCTCCTGAAGTGATCAGGACCCCTCCCGGTGACTTTCACTGGGAGGGGTCCTTCGTTTATTCTGTCTGTCGTCGTCTGGCCGTCGCTGTCGAGCCGTGGCTGTCTGGCTGTAGCTGTCTGGCTGTAGTTGTCTGACATTCATTCCTCGCGGTTCTCCTTCCCCCATGAATCTTTTCAATCCTCTTTTCCACGGCGCGCGCAGCGCCTGGACACGGTGGGCGTCTGCCTGCGCGAGCCTGGTGCTCGCGGGCATGACGGCCACCTGGCCCATCGCCGCGCACGCTCAAACCAATACCAACCTCGCCCGAGGCAAGCCCGTCACGGTGTCGTCGACGGATGGTGTGTTCTCGGGCTCCTCCGCGGTCGACGGTGATCCGGGCACCCGCTGGAGCAGTGGTTTCACCGACAATGAATGGATCTCCATCGACCTCGGGTCGACCGTGTCCATTGGCCGCGTGGTCCTCAACTGGGAGACCGCCTTCGGCAAGGACTACACGCTCGAGTCTTCCACCGACGGGACGAACTGGACGGCGCTGAAGACCGTCACCAACGGGGATGGGGGCATCGACGATTGGACGGTGTCCGGCTCGGGCCGCTATGTCCGCATGCGCGGGCAGACCCGGGCCATCGGCTACGGGTACTCGCTGTGGGAGTTCGAGGTGTATGGCTCGGGCGGCACGACGAGCACGGACCTCGCGCGGGGCCGTTCCTCCACGGCCACGAGCATCGAGAACAACGACCCCAACCTGGGGCCGAGCTTCGCCTTCGACGGCAACGTCAACACGCGCTGGTCGTCCGTCGCCGGGGTGGATCCCCAGTCGATCCGGGTCGACCTGGGCTCGTCCCAGCAGGTGGGCCGGGTGGTGCTCAACTGGGAAGGCGCCTACGCCAAGACCTACACCATCGATGGCTCCAACGATGACGCCACCTGGCAGACCCTGGCCACCATCACCGATGGCGCGGTGGGCATCCGGGAGATTCCCGTGTCCGGCACGTACCGCTACGTGCGCATGCGCGGCACCGCGCGCGGCACGGGCTATGGCTATTCGCTCTATTCCTTCGAGGTCTACCAGTCCGGTGGCACCACGCCGCCTCCGACGCAGACGACCAACCAGACCGTCAAGCTGGTCTTCCCCGACCTGGCCTACGCGAAGGTGAGCATCTCGCCCACGCCGCTGGCCGTGTCTCCCGTTCCGGAGGAGGGCCTCGCGACGCCCTCCGTGCGCAACCCGGCCAAGGTGGTCACCTACCTGTGCACGTTCCCGCCCAACACCACGGTGACGATGTCCAAGAACCAGTTCTCGCCCACCCAGCCCAACACCGATATCCGCCTGGTGGTCACGGACTCCACGGGCACCACCCGGCGCGCGCAGTCCGTCACCGCGCTCGCGGTGCAGGACGCGGTGTGGCAGGTGGAGATCTACAGCACGGGTTCCACGGATCCGGGCACGCCCACCGGTCCCATCATCCCCGACCCGTACGTGAAGGTGGCCCCTCCGGCGACGACCGGCTCGTTCGCGGTGACCGCGCCCGCCAACGGCGCGATGATCACCAACACCCGCCGCCCCACGTTCCAGTGGGCCGCCGTCACCGGCGCCACCAACTACAAGCTCTTCGTCAACATCACCCGGAATGACTACGACTGGATGGCGTCCGGGGACCTCCTCAACCGCTTCACCGAGGTGGGCTCCACCACGGGCACCTCGCTCACCCTCAACCAGGACCTGGTCGATCGCTGGACCTACAAGTGGTACGTCGTCGCCACGCTCGCCAGTGGGGCCACGAGCCGCTCGGACCTGCGCACCTTCAGCGTCTACCTCCCCGTGGTCGAGACCGTGGCGGATGGCGTGTCGCTCATCAACGGGATGCGCGACATGAACAAGAACGGCGTCATCGATCCGTACGAGGACTGGCGCAACCCCATCGCCACGCGCGTCAACGATCTGATGAGCCGGATGACGCGGCACCAGAAGGTGATGCAGCTGTTCTTCAATGCCAAGGAGTACCCCGACGCGGGCTTCACCATGGGTCCGCTGGCGCCGGAGGACATCGTCGCCTTCCAGAAGGCCTCGGCGGCCACGCCCCTGGGCATCCCCTACATCGACGCGGGTGACTCCATCCACGGCTTCAAGACGAGCTGGCCCACCCAGCCCGGTCTGGTGGCCACGCGCGACCCGCAGCTCGCGTATGAGATGGGTGACATCCAGCGGCGCGAGCAGCTCGCCGTGGGCAGCCGCGGCACCCTGTCACCCCTGGCCGAGGTGGGTACGAAGATCCTCTACCCGCGCATCCAGGAGGGCAGTGGCGAGGACGCGGACGTGGCGGCCGGCTTCTCGCGCGCGCTCATCGCCGGCTTGCAGGGCGGCCCCGAGGTGAATCCCCACTCCATCTGGGTCACCACCAAGCACTGGCCGAGCCAGGGCGCCGGTGGCGAGGGCGGCATCACCTACGACGGCACCACCATCCACTACCACATGCGTCCGTGGCACGCGGCCCTCGAGGCCGGCACCAGCGGCATCATGCCTGGCTATGCCGGCAGCAAGCTCCTGGCTCCGGGCCAGTGGGGCGCGGGCGACAGCCCGGGCATCATCAACTACCTGCGCCAGAACATGGGCTACAACGGTGTCATCTGCACGGACTGGCTGCCCGCGGGCGATCCCTGGGTCCGCTCGCTCATGGCCGGCTCCGACGTGATGGGTGGCGCCGACCCCGGGCAGATGGGTGACTTCGAGAGCCGGGTCACCGATGCCCGCGTCGACGAGTCCGCCCGCCGCGTGATCGAGCTGAAGTTCCGGCTCGGCCTGTTCGAGGATCCCTATCGCAAGGGGCTCGCGGGAACCGCCGAGTGGCACACCGCCAGCAGCAAGAACGCGGCCCGCCTGGCCGCCCAGGAGTCGATGACCCTGCTCAAGAACGACGGTGCCCTGCCGCTGCGCATGGGCGCGGGCTCCTCGATCGTCATCGCCGGTCCACGCGCCGATGATCCGTCCTGCATGGTCACCTGGCGCTCGGACTTCCACAACACGGAGTTCGGCGCCCTGACCATCTACCAGGCCATCAAGCAGCGCGCCGAGGCGGCGGGCATCACGGTGTACAAGGACGCGGCGCCCGCGGGCGTCACGCCCAGCGCGGCCATCGTGGCGGTGGGTGAGAGCTACTTCACGCACGGCACCGCGTGGGACAAGGAGAAGCCCTACATCCCGGGTGATCCGGCCGGCCCCGCGCACACCGCCTTCGCAAGGCCGGAAGAGCCTCGCGATCACTACGGCATCATCACCAGCTTCAAGTCGAAGAACATCCCGACGATCACGGTGATGGTCCTGCCGCGGCCCTACATCCTCACCAACGTGGCGCCGCAGAGCAACGCGCTGGTGGCCATCTACCGGCCCGGAGATCTGGGTGGCCCGGCGCTGGCGGACGTGCTGTTCGGCGACGTGCTGCCCCGCGGCAAGCTGCCGTGGGATCTGCCGCGCTCGTTGGATCAGATCGGCACCGACGTGGAGACCGACCAGAAGGAGCGGTGGGATCTGCCGTTCGACCTCGGGGCCACCGAGGCCGAGCGCACCGCCATCCGTGACCGGATCGCCCAGGGTCTGCCCGTGCAGCCCATCTATGGCAATCCGTTCTACCGCTATGGCGATGGCATCCAGGGCTTCGGTCTGACCGACTCCACGCCGCCCACGGCGTTCACCCTCCAGACGCCGGCGAATGGCACCACCATCACCGGCACGCGGCCCGCGTTCTCGTGGACGGCGAGCAGCGATCCACAGACGGGCATCCAGTACTACGAGGTCGTCATCGACGGTCAGGCCGTGCTGGGGGGCCGCACGAAGGCCACCTCCGCCGCGCTCGAGGGGCTCAAGCTCGCCAATGGTCAGCACTCCTGGTACGTGAGGGCCGTCAACTGGGCCAACGGGGTGACCACGTCGGCCACGTCCACGTTCACCCTCAATGACACCACGCCGCCCGCGGCCTTCTCCGCGCTCCTTCCGGCGGCGGGCTCGGCGGTTCCCGGCACCTCCACGCGCTTCATCTGGGAGCGCACGAGCGATGTGGGCGCGGGCGTTGCCCAGTACGTCCTCAACGTGGATGGCACGGACCGCACCCCGGCCATCACGGCGGGAGCCTACACGGCCACGACCGTCAACCTGGCGCGTGGCAAGAATGTCACCGCCACCTCCAACGAGTTCGGCAGCGCCAACGACGCGGTGGATGGCAACACCACCACGCGCTGGTCCAGCCGGGCGGACACCGCCAACCCGAACACCGAGTCGATCACCATCGACCTCGGCGCCGTCCATTCCATCAAGCGCGTGGTGCTCAACTGGGAGGCCGCGTACGGCACGAAGTACGTGGTGGAGGCCTCGCTCGATGGCACCACCTGGACGACGCTGTACACGGAGAACGCCGGCAATGGTGGCATCGATGACCTCACCAACCTGAGTGGGGTGGGCCAATACGTGCGGATGCGGGGTGTGCAGCGCGCGACGGCGTATGGCTACTCGCTGTGGGAGTTCGAGGTGTATGGCCTGGCCACGCACGAGACCACGCTGACCGGGCTGGCGGCCGGAAGCCACACCTGGCGCGTGCGCGCCGTGGATGGTGCCAACAACAGCACGCAGTCCAACGGCCCCATCTCGTTCACGAAGTAGTCCTGACGGGTCACACGTCCCGAGCAGGGTGAAGACAGGGGGCGGCCTCGCGAGGGGCCGCCCCTCCTGCTTCCGGGGCGAGGCTCAGCTCCCCGTCTTCTCGCGCAGCTCCCGGCGGAGGATCTTCCCCACGTTGGTCTTGGGCAGCTCGGTGCGGAACTCGATGAACCTGGGCCGCTTGTAGCCGGTGAGCTGCTGGCGGCAGTAGTCGAGCAGTTGCGCCTCGGTGAGGGACGGGTCCTTCTTCACCACGAAGAGTTTGACGGCCTCTCCGGAGTGTTCGTCGGACACGCCCACGGCGGCCACCTCCAACACGCCCGGGTGCATGGCGACCACGCCCTCCACCTCGTTGGGATAGACGTTGAAGCCCGACACGAGGATCATGTCTTTCTTCCGGTCCACGATGCGGGTGTGTCCGCGCTCGTCCATGATGCCGATGTCGCCGGACTTGAAGAAGCCGTCGGGCAGCATGACCTTGGCCGTCTCGTCCGGGTGGTTCCAGTAGCCCGCCATCACCTGGGGGCCGCGGATGCAGATCTCCCCGGGCTGGCCGAGCGGCACGTCCTTTCCCTCGTCATCGCGGATGGCGATCTCCGTGGAGGGCAGGGGAAGGCCGATGGTGCCGGAGTACTCCGTCGCGGTGGCCGGGTTGCTGGTGGCCACCGGCGAGGTCTCGGACAAGCCATAACCCTCGATGATGGGAACGCGGGTGATGGCGAACCACTTCTCCGCCGTGGCCCGCTGCACGGCCATGCCGCCTCCGTTGGCGACCCGCAGGTGGGAGAAGTCGAGTCTGGCG
Source organism: Cystobacter fuscus (assembly GCF_002305875.1). NCBI lineage: Bacteria > Pseudomonadati > Myxococcota > Myxococcia > Myxococcales > Archangiaceae > Cystobacter > Cystobacter fuscus. The sequence continues at coordinate 2,911,664 of NZ_CP022098.1, forward strand.
AAGTCGGGGTGGTGCACCAGCGCGTTGTAGAGGGTGTTGACGGCCGGCAGGATGTGGAAGGGCTGCTGGGACAGCGTCTTGATGAACTCTGGAATGTCGCGTGGGTTGGGGATGAGGACGTTCATCGAGCCCATGCGGATGCCCATCAGCCCGCAGACGGTGAGCGCGAAGATGTGGTAGAGCGGCAGCGCGCAGACGACGTTGAGCGCCTCGGACGGATTGCCTCTCATGGCGGGCTGGAGCCAGGCTTCCACCTGCAACAGATTGGCGATGACATTGCGGTGCAGCAGCGTGGCGCCCTTGCTCACACCCGTGGTGCCACCCGTGTATTGCAGGAAGGCGACGTCGTCGCGAGACGTCGTCACCGGCACGAGCGAGAGGCGCTTGCCCTCGGCCAGCATCTGGTTGAACTTGACGGCGCGGGGCAGGTGGTAGGCGGGCACCAGCTTCTTCACCTTGCGCACCACGAGGTTGACGAGGGCGCCCTTCACGCCGCCCAGCAGGTCACCCATCGAGGCGACCACCACGTGCTGGAGGGCCGTGCGCTCCAATACCTGTTGGAGCGTGATCGCGAAGTTCTCCAGGATGAAGATGGCCTGGGCTCCACTGTCCTTGAGCTGGTATTCCAGCTCGCGCGGCGTGTAGAGCGGGTTGACGTTCACCACCGTGTAGCCCGCGCGCAGGATGGCGGCGATGCAGATCGGGTACTGCAACACGTTGGGCATCATGATGGCGACGGTCGCGCCACGGGTGAGCCCTCGGGATTGCAGCCACGCGCCCACCCGCTGCGACAGGACATCGAGTTCCCGGTAGGTGATGGACTTGCCCATGCACTTGAAGGCCGGGCGATCGGCGAACTTGCGGAACGACTCTTCCAGCAGGTGGGTCAGCGAGGCGTACTGCTTGTCATCGATCTCGGCCGGAACCCCAGGCGGGTAGTGCTTGAGCCAGATCTTCTCCATTCGCGTGTCTCCTCGCCCTTCGAAGGTGATGGGACTGGAATGGTAGTGGATCTCCCCGCCGGCACCTCAAGCACTGAGTTCACGGTGCGTGTGGATGTGGACCCCCGTGGACGGCGCGGAGCGTCAGGAAGGCGGAAGGAGCCCGAGTACGGCGAGCAGGGTGAGGGTGAGGCTCACCAGGCTCTCTCCGGCGATGAGGCCCGCGGCCAGGGGGACGGTGGCGACGAGCGCGAAGGCGGGCCGCGCGCGGGTGAGGAGGGCCGCGGCGAGCGAGCCCAGGAACATGGACAGGGAGAGGGAGGGGGGGATCGCGAAGGCGATTCCCACGCCGATGGCCGAGGGGACGAAGGGGCGCAGGCGTTCGGGGGCGTGTTGCTCGAGCAGCGCCAGGAGGATGCCGCTCACCCCTCCGGCGAGCGCGCCCCAGCGGGAGGCCGGGGCCAGGGCCTCGAGGCCCGCGGCGAGCACCCGGGCCAACCCCTCCACGAAGGTTCCGCCGGGAGCGGGGAAGTGCTCCTTGGAGAGGACGGAGGTGTCCGGCACGAGGAGCAGGAAGGCGGGGACGATGACGGCCGAGCCGACGAGACAACCCCAGAGCTGGGCGAGGACGGTCTGCCGGGGGGTCGCGCCGAGCAGCGAGCCGGCCTTGACATCGGTGAGCAGGTCCGCGCTGGTGGAGGCGGTGGAGCCCGAGAGGCTGGCGGCGATGGTGCTGGCCAGGGGGTTGCCGGGCATGACGACGCAGAAGGCGATCTGGGCGAGCTGTCCCAGGGCTCCCGAGGGGGTGACGTCCGTCTCCCCGGTCACCCGGCACGCCGCCACGGCGAGCGGGAAGGAGAGCAGCACGCCGAACAGCCCCAGGTGGGGGGGGATGCCGAAGACTCCAGCTCCCAGCACCACCGTCCCCAGCGAGAGCAGCGCGAGGCTGGCGAGCCACCAGGAGCGTGGAACCTGTCCCGGGCCGGTTTGGCTCCCCGGGCCCACGGCTCCGGCCTGGAGGAGCGAGGAGAACGCGCGGCTCAGGACGTCCCGCCGCGACAGCAGGTGGGTGAGGGCGGCGCTCGTCACCAGGGCGGTGCCGGGCCACATGCTCCACTCGAACGCGTGTTCGTAGTCGGGTTGGGGCAGGGTGCCTCGAACGTGGAGCCAGGGGACGAGCACGCCGAAGCAGGTGAGGGCGCCGAGCAGGATCGAGGCGGCGATGCGCGGGCCCACCAGGGCGCCGACTCCAGGGGAGAGCAGGCTGAGGTCGAGGGAGAAGGAGAGCGGCGCCAGCGGTACGCCGTGGACGGTGCCTGGAAGGGGCAGCGAGGTGGGTATCCGTTTCAGTCCATCGCGGGCGAACGTGAGCAGGCCGGCCACCAGGGCCGCCCCACCGAGCAACCGGGTTCCCTGGCGCGCGGAGACGTCTCCTTGCTGGAGCATCCGCGCCGCCGAGGCCGCGGCCAGTCCGGAGGGGAAGGGGAGGTTCTCGCGGTGGAGGAAGGTGTGCTGGAGCGGGACGGCGAAGAGGACACCGAGCGCGGAGACGAGCAGCGTCCAGCAGAAGAGCGCCCAGCCCGGAGGGTGGTGGCCGGAGAGCATCAGCCACGCCACGTTGGCGGAGATGAGGGTGCCTCCCGTGGAGTAGCCCGCCGAGGAGGCCGTGGACTGCATGGCGCTCGTCTCCAGCAGGGACAGCCCGGGGCGGGAGCGGGCGCGCCACGGCCACGCCAGCGCCCGGTACATGCCGAGCCCCAGCACGCAGGCGATGACCGTCACCGGAAAGGCCAGCCCCGTCTTCAGTCCGACGTAGAGGTTGGTGAGGCTCAGCCCCGCGCCCAGGAGTCCGCCGAGCGCCAATGCGCGGGGGGTGAGTGCCCTGCCGGACGCGCTCCGCTCCTCTCTCATGGGCGGGAAGCTACTCCGGGCCGCGGAGCAACTCCAAGGCACGACTCCGTGCCGGTGGGCTCAGGCCGGGGGTTCCCGCGCGCTCAGGGGCAGCTCCAGGGTGAAGCGCGCGCCATGGCCCTTGCCCTGGCTCTCACAGCGCAGCCGGCCCTTCATCGCCTCGGCGGCCAGCGCGCTGGAGTGAAGGCCAAAGCCATGGCCTTCCTTCTTGGTGGTGAAGCCATGGGAGAACAGCCGCGACAGGTGCTCCGGGGCGATGCCCACCCCATTGTCTTCCACCTCGATGCGCAGCCACTCCTCGCCCTCGCGCCGCACGCGCAGCGACAACCACTTGTCATCGCGTCCGCTCTCCGCCAGGGCATGCCGCGCGTTGCCCAGGAGATTCACGAGGATCTGCAGCAGCCGGTGCCGGTCCAGCGGCAGCGGTGCCATCTCGGCGTACTCGCGCTGGATGCGGATGCCCAGACGCTCGAAGGCGTCCAGGTGCAGGCGCAGCGCGCTGTCGATCAGCTCGGGCACCGTGACCAGCTCCACCCGCCCCACGACGCGGGCGTTCTCCTGCTGCAGGCTCACCACCTCGCGGATGTGCTCCACGTTGCGCAGCAGCTCCTTCATCTCCGTCAGCAGGTCCTCCTGCTCCTGCACCAGGTGCCGGGACACCGTGGACATGTACTGCGGAAGCTGACGTCCCCGGGCATCCTCCGTCAGGAAGGTGGGCAGGTTGGTTTCGTGCTCGCGCAGCAGCTCCGAGGCACGCAGCAGGGACGTGGTGCGCGAGCCTTTCAGCCGCTCGAGGACGAGCGAGGCGGAGACGTTGACGCTGTTGAACATGTTGCCCACGTTGTGCAGCACGCCCGTGGCCATCTCCGCCATGCCCGCCTGGCGTGACACTTCCATCAGCCCCCGGTGCAGCTCCCCCAGCTTCGCCTCGGCCTCCTTGCGCTCCGTGATGTCCCGTCCGAAGAGCGTCACCCCCACGGGCCGATCCCCCTCTCCCCACAGGGGGTGGAGCGCCACATCGAACACCCAGGTGCGGTGGGGGTTCCGCCGGATCCACTCGAAGCGGACGCTCTCTCCGCGCAGGGCGCGTTGCAGGCTGTTGCGCCATTGTTCCTGCACCACGGGATCGCTGTGCTGATCCAGCTCGGCGCCCGGGCGCAGCTCCCTGCCGTACATCTCCTGGAACATCTTCCTCGCCACGCTGTTGGACGTGATGGCGCGTCCCCGTTCGTCGAGCGAGCACACCGGATCCGTCGTGCTCTCCAGCAGGCTGTGCAGCTTGCGCTCGCTGTCGCGCACCGTGGCGGAGGCGTCGTCCCGCGCGATGCCAAACAGCGAGCTCAGCCCCCAGCCGAGCAGCAGGATGAGGGAGTCGAGCACTCCGGCGATCCACGCCTGGGAGTTGGCGAAGATTGGCTCCCGGCTCCCGAACCCCGACTGGTAGAGGGGGAGGAGGATCCCCGAGTTGAGACAGAAGAAACCCGTGAAGACGAGCCCCACCTTCACTCCCATCAGGTAGACCGACAACAGGGGGATGAGCAGGCTGGCCGCATGCGAGGCGACGATCTGACGGGGCATCAAGAACGTCGTCAGCATGTACCCGGCCAGCATGGTTCCGCAGACCAGGAGTGACGCGCGCCGGAGCGCGCCTCCCGCTCTGAGGTACACCAGGATCAACGCGAATCCGATCGCGGCGCCCGTGCCAATCTTCACCAACGGTGCGCCCCCGTTCATCCCCAGGGCGGAGATGATCGCGAGCACCAGGGACGTGGCCGCCAGCAGGACGGTGCTCCCCAGCAGGACCCGGTAGCGGCCAAGCTCACCAGGCGTCAGGTGGTGCCGGTTCTCGGGCAACAGGGCGTCCAAACGCCCAAGCAACCACGTCCACCGCCCTGCGCTCATCGACGACCTCTCCGCTCGAGGCAAGAACCCAGGTCGCGCGGTCGCAAACCCCCCCGAGTGAGCGGCGGCGGCCCTGAGACGCTCGCAGCGGACTCATGGCTACCACGCGTTGAAAGTCATGGGCAACCCAGTGGGGCCACGTTTGAGCGGATTTGTTCAGCCACAACGTGCGCGCGAGAACTCCAGACAAGCAGTGAAAACAAATCCATTCCGGATATCGCCCATGAGTGGGGAAAGCTGACTTGTCGGATCTGGCATTGTTTCCGCGACCCCGGGTCCCCCTGAGGTGACAGCCCGCGCGCGTGGGAGGTGAAGGGCGCTTCTCTGGCCCGCCGGGGGGTGGACGGGGCGCTTCCGGGTGATTCGCGGCGCCACGCGTCCACGTTGCCTGGAAGTATCCAGGTGGACTGTGTCCCGTGCATGGCGGCGGGCGAGTGCTGTGAGGACGGCGCGGGCCTGTCCTGCTAGAAGGCGGCGGCGACCGGCCCGGCTCACCGTCACCTGGAAGCCGGGCTCCCTGCCCGTCGCGGTGTCTTCCGACAAGGACCCCCCTGACATGTCCGAACAAATCAAAGACTACAAGGCCAGAGCGCAGCACCTGGTGTCGCAGATGACGCTGGAGGAGAAAGCCCTGCTCATGTCTGGCAATGGCGCGTGGACGACCCACAAGGTCGAACGCCTGGGAATTCCTTCCATCTTCATGGCGGATGGCCCGCACGGGCTCAGGAAGGCATTGGGGCCCAATACGGCGGACAGCGTCCCCGCGACCTGCTTCCCCACCGCGTCCGCCCTGGCCTCGAGCTGGAGCACGGAGCTCCTCGCGGAGATTGGCGCCGCCCTGGCGCGCGAGTCGCAAGCCAACGACGTCCAGCTGTTGCTGGGTCCGGGCAACAACATGAAGCGCTCGCCCCTGGGCGGGCGCAACTTCGAGTACTTCTCCGAGGATCCCTTCCTCGCCGGCCACCTGGCGGCCGCGTACATCAACGGGTTGCAGGGGCAGGGGGTGGGAAGCACCCTGAAGCACTTCGCGGTGAACAATCAGGAACACGAGCGGATGGTGAGCAGCTCCATCGTGGATGAGCGCACCCTGCACGAAATCTACCTGCCCGGCTTCGAGATCGCCGTCACCCAGTCGCAGCCGTGGGCGATCATGTGCGCCTACAACAAGATCAACGGCGTCTATGCCTCCGAGAACCACCTGCTGCTCGAGGACATCCTCCGGGATGCCTGGGGCTTCCAGGGGTACGTGGTGTCCGACTGGGGCGCCGTTCATGATCGCGCGAAGGGCATCATGGCCGGGTTGAACCTGGAGATGCCCGGCAGTGGCGACGTGAACCGCAAGAAGATCATCGAGGCCGTCAACGCGGGCCAGCTTCCGGTGTCCCGCCTGGACGAGGTGGTGGCCGGACTGCTCGCCGTGGTCCTCAAGGCCACGGCGAGTCGCCGGAGCGATGTCCGCTTCGACGTGGACGAGCACCATGCCCTGGCACGGCGGGCGGCGGGCGAGAGCATCATCCTCCTGAAGAACGAGGACGACCTGCTGCCGCTGGAGACCGGAGGAAAGAAGAAGATCGCCGTGATTGGCGCGTTCGCCAAGGATCCCCGCTACCAGGGTGCTGGAAGCTCGCAGGTGAATCCGACCCGCATCTCCAACGCCTATGCCGAGCTGGCGGCGCTCCTCGGTGGCGAGGATCGCCTGTCCTACGCGAGCGGCTATGACCTGGAGGGGGTCACCACCGCGCAGCTGCTCGAGGAGGCGCGGCAGCAGGCGAAGAGCGCGGACCTGGCCATCGTCTTCGCCGGTCTGCCGGACAGCCACGAGTCCGAGGGCTTCGACCGCTCCAACCTGGACATCCCCGAGGGCCACAACCGGTTGATCGACGTGGTCAGCCAGGTGCAGCCCAACACGGTGGTGGTGTTGATGAACGGCTCGGCCATCACCATGCCCTGGGTGGGCCGGGTGAAGGCCATCCTGGAGGGCTGGCTGACGGGACAGGCGGGCGGTGGTGCCATCGCCGACATCCTGACCGGCAAGATCAACCCCTCGGCGAAGCTGGCGGAGACCTTCCCGGCGCGGTTGGAGGACACGCCGACCTCCACCGAGTTCCCCGGCCTCAACCAGCAGGCCCGCTACGGCGAGGGCGTCTTCATCGGCTACCGGTACTACGACAAGAAGAACATCACGCCGCTGTTCCCGTTTGGTTTCGGCCTGAGCTACACGACCTTCGACTACTCGGAGCTGAGCCTCGGCGCGCCGTCCATCCAGGACACCGAGAGCCTGACGGTGGAGCTGAAGGTCAAGAACACGGGGAAGGTGGCCGGAAAGGAGATCGTCCAGCTCTACGTCCGCGAGGACAAGCCGGTGGTCAGCCGTCCGGACAAGGAGCTCAAGGCCTTCACCAAGGTGGCGCTCGAGCCCGGCGAGGAGAAGACGGTGCGCTTCACGCTGAGCCGGCGTGACTTCGCCTACTACAACACCAACCTCCACCGCTGGTCCGTCAACCCGGGCCGCTTCGACATCCTGGTGGGTGGCTCGTCCCGGAACCTGCCCCTGCGCAAGCACGTCGTGGTGGAGGTGGCCCAGCAGGAGGTGGTCTCGCTGTCACGCCACTCCCTGGTGAAGGAGTTCAAGGATCACCCCAAGGGCAAGGAGTTCTACCCCCAGCTCGTGGGCGTCATCATGGGCGGGACGACCGAGGAGTCTGGCTCCGTCAAGCGCACGCCCGAGGAGGAGCGCGCCCGGAAGAAGGCCGAGATGTCGACGCTGGTGTTCGCCCACGACATGCCCGTCTACAAGCTGGTGCTCTTCTCCGAGGGCAGGTTCTCCGAGCAGAAGCTCAACGACATCCTGGCGCAGGTGCAGTAGCCCGCAGCGCCCCGGTGCCGTGAAATGCGGCGGGGCGCATCCTCCCGGGAAGGGGGGATGCGCCCCGCTTCACCGCCCGAGGTGACGGTTACTTGGGCTTGATCTCCGTCAGGACGAGGAGGTTCTCCGGGGGAGCGTTGGGCGTGAGCTTCGCGTAGGGGTTCTCCTTGTTCGGGAAACCCGTGAAGCGGCGCGTGCTGTACTCACCCCAGGACGGGCCGGGGAAGAGCGGGATGACGGGCGCGTTCTCCACGAAGAGCACCTGGAGCTGATCGGAGATCTTCTTCTGCTCCGCGGGATCGCTCGTGGCCTCGAACGCCTTGAGCAGTGCGTCCGCGTCCTTGTTGCCGAAGCGGTGCCAGTTGCGCGACGAGACCACGCCCACGGGCTGGACCGTCTCGGTCCCGAGGAAGTCCCGGTAGACGTAGTACGGATTGGGCTCGTCGGAGGACCAGCCCATGGACAGATCGAACTCACCCTTCTGGATGCGCTCGAACCAGGGGCTGAAGTCGTAGGTCTTCAGGGTCGCGTCGATGCCCACCTGCTTCAGGTTCTGCGCGATGATCTGCGCGGCGCGCACCCAGTCGGACCAGCCCGTCACCACGTTGATGTCGTAGCGCAGGGGCTGCTTGTCCGGCCCCACGCGAATGCCATCGTCGCCGCGCTTGTAGCCCGCCTCGTCGAGCAGGGCACCGGCCTTGGCGGCGTCGAACTTCACCCAGTCCCCGGCCTCCACGGCCTTGGGGTTGCGCCAGCTGTCGTGGGTCTCGCTGAGGGCGGTGGCGTCCGAGGGCCGCGTGTAGTTGTACATGGCGACCTTGACGATCTGCTCGCGGTCGATCGCCATGCTGAGCGCCTTGCGCACGCGCACGTCGTTGAAGGGCTTCTTCGTGGTGTTGGTGTAGAGAATCACCGTGTTGCCCACGAGCGGGAACCAGTAGTGATTGTTCTCCTTGTCCTTGCTCACGTAGAGCCGCTCGATGTCCGGCACGAAGTTGCCCGCGTAGTCCACCTCGCCATTGAGCAGCGCGAGGTTGGCCTGGTCATTGCCGGGATAGGCCGGGAAGCGCAGGGCCTGGACGTAGGGCTTGCCCTGCTGCCAGTAGTTCGGGTTGCGGCCGATCTCCCAGATCTGGTTCTGGAAGACCTTGATCTCCGTGAAGGGCCCCGTGGCCACGGGGTTCTCGTTCTTGTAGGAGACCGGATCGGCGACGTCCTTCCACTTGTGCTCGGGGACGATCGGCTGCTGCGCGATGTAGAGCAGGCCGGGCACGAAGACGCGGCTGAAGGTGAACTCCACCGTGGCGTCATCCTTGGCCTGCACGCCCTCGAGGAACGCCCAGACGGCCGACAGATCCAACGCCTTGTGCTTCTTGAGCAGCTCGAAGGTGAAGGCCACGTCCTTGGCGGTGAACGGCTGGCCGTCCGACCACTTCACGCCCGGACGCACGGAGAAGGTGAGCGTCTTGTTGCCCTCGCCCCACGTGTACTTCTCGGCGAGCCACGGCACGTAGTCCGCCTTGAGCACGTTGAAGATGAGCATCGGCTCGTAGATGCCGGCGCGGGTGGGCCAGCGCGAACTGCTGCTGGCCAGCAGGGGATTGAAGTTGCGAATCCAGGAGGTCTGCGCCTCCTGGGCAATGGTGACGGCCGTGGCCTTGGCCGCCGCGGGAGCCGTCGCGGTGGCCGCTGGCGTGCTCTCTTCCTGCTGCTTGCTCTTCGAACAGCCCGCCAGTCCCCCCAAGGAGACAAGACCCATGCACATCACGACTAGCCGGCGTTGCATCCACTGGTTGTTCATCTAGAGGCGCTCCTGGATTCCAGTTGAGGAGTAGGACCCGCTTCGGGTGGCTCGAAACGAGGAAGGTAGTGCGCACACCTACCCGGGCCTTGGCTTAGCATGGTTCCTCGCCTCCTCCACCTACAGACGCATTCGTTCTCGCGGAGAGTCTCGACGCATCGCGGCGAACGACGCGCCGCGTCGAGATTGCTTTTCGCGCTCCATTGGAATGGAACAAAGTCATTCACTGTCACCACGAGCTGGATGACGGATGAGAAGGTATTGGCGTGGGGTAGGACTCGGGGCCCTGGGAGCGTGTCAGGCTTTTGCGTCCGCTCCCAACTCGCCGAGCACCTGGGCGAGCTGCGCGAGGGGCAGCACGAAGTCCACGGGCCCCTGCGCGAGGGCCGCGGCGGGCATGACCGGCATGTGCGCGGTCTCGGGCGACTGCACCAGCGTGACGCCCCCCGCCGCGCGCACCGCCGCGAGGCCTCGTGCTCCATCCTCGTTGGCGCCCGTGAGGATGACGGCCGCGAGCCGGGCGCCGTAGATGTACGCCGCCGATTCGAACAGCACGTCGATGGAGGGGCGCGAGTAGTGGACGGGCTCATCCACCGAGAGCGACAGGGTGGGCCCCGTGTCCACCATCAGGTGGTAGTCCGGGGGCGCGAAGTAGACCGTCCCGGGCTTCACCGGCTCCTTGTCCTGGGCCTCCCTCACCGGCAGGGCGCACCGGGGCGCGAAGATGTCCACGAGCAGGCTGGGCCGCTCGGGCGGGATGTGCAGGACGATCAACAGGGCGGGACGGAAGGTGCGCGGCAGCAGGGGCAGGAGGAAGGACAGTGCTTCCACGCCTCCCGCGGACACGCCCAGCACGACGGCGGAGACGCGGCCCCGGAACGCCTCGGCTCTGATTCCATTGGTGCTGAGGATGCCCGTGCCGTTCACGAGAAGCCCTGCCTCTTTCTGGAAACCAGGGGCGCCGAGCCCGCCCCGGTGGCCCAGCCCATCACGGAACGGGGCGGGGCGCCTCGTCCCCCCGGCTCATGCTTGAAGAGGAGTGTTTGTTTCTGGGCGTCGCGCCGTGCTTCCAGACGACACCTCCCGGCCCACGTCCGATGCGCGGGCCGGGAGGCCACGGTGGGACTTCAGGGGGCGATGTAGAGCCACCCGCCGAGCAGGGTGTTGTTGTCCGCGCGCAGCTCGGGGGTCATCTGGTCCAGATTCACCATGGCGCCCACGTAGACCAGCCCTTGCGTGTTCGGGTTGGTCGACGGCGGCAGCCAGGCATTTCCGGTGATGGACACGGTCTCGCACCAGCCGGGCTGGAGAAGGCCCGTTTGGGTCTCGCCCACGATGACATCCTCGGGAGGCGTGGACGGTGAGGGGAGACGGAAGGTGGTGTCCGTGGACAGGAGCACGCTCACCCGGGTGCTCGCGGCCAGGGTTCCCTGGTTGCAGACGTTCACCTGGGTGGTGAGGCTCTGTCCGCTCCGGACGAACACGGGACTCTCCACCGAGGAGATGACGAAGTCCGCGTCGTGGCCCACGCCCAGCAGGTAACCCGAGTGGGTGTTGTTGTCCGTGCGCAGCTCATTGGGGGCGTAGTTCGGGTCCACCACGGCGCCCAGGTGGAAGGCGCGCGTGTTGGGCGGGCTCATGGGCGGCGGGTAGATGTTGCTGGAGGAGATGGACACCGTGGCGCACTGGTTGGGGGCCAGCGGTGGCACCGGCGCGTCACCCACGACGTTGTCCTCGGGGGGAGCCGAAGACGAGGGGAAGCGGATGTTCTCGTCCAGGGACACGAGGAGGTACACGCGGCTGTCGTAGGGGCGGGTGCCCTGGTTGCAGACGGTGACCTGGGCGGTGAAGGGCTGGCCGAAGTCCACGCTGGCGGGGCCCTTGACCGAGGAGATGACGAAGTCCGGCGCACTCCCCACGCCCAGCAGGTAGCCCGCGTGGGTGTTGTTGTCCGTGCGCAGCTCATTGGGGGCGTAGTTCGGGTCCACCACGGCGCCCAGGTGGAAGGCGCGCGTGTTGGGCGGGCTCGTGGGTGGCGGGTAGATGTTGCTGGAGGAGATGGACACCGTGGCGCACTGGTTGGGAGCCAGCGGCGACACCGGCGTGCCGCCCACGACCTGGTCCTCGGGAGGCGCGGACGGCGAGGGGAGGCGCAGGTTCTCGTCCTGGGACAGCACGAGCATCACCTGGGTGCCTTCGGTCCGGGTGCCCTGGTTGCAGACGGTGACCTGGGCGGTGAGAGGCTGGCCGAAGTCCACGCTGGCGGGGCCCTTCACCGAGGAGATGACGAAGTCCGGCGCACTCCCCACGCCCAGCAGGTAGCCCGGGTGGGTGTTGTTGTCCGTGCGCAGTTCATCGGGTGAGTAGTACGGGTCCAACGCGGCGCCCAGGTGGAAGGCGCGCGTGTTGGGCGGGCTCGTGGGCGGCGGGTAGATGTTGCTGGAGGAGATGGACACCGTGGTGCACTGGCCGGGGGCCAGTGGAGGCACCGGTACGTCCCCCAGGATGCTGTCCTCGGGGGGAGCCGAAGACGAGGGGAAGCGGATGTTCTCGTCCTGGGACAGGAGGAGGAACACGCGGGTGTCCCGGGAGCGGGTGCCCTGGTTGCAGACGGTGACCTGGGCGGTGAGAGGCTGGCCGAAGTCCACGCTGGCGGGGCCCTTCACCGAGGAGATGACGAAGTCCGGCGCACTCCCCACGCCCAGCAGGTAGCCCGGGTGGGTGTTGTTGTCCGTGCGCAGTTCATTGGGGGCGTAGTTCGGGTCCACCACGGCGCCCAGGTGGAAGGCGCGCGTGTTGGGAGAACTCATGTACGGTGGGTAGACGCTGCTGGAGGAGATGGACACCGTGGTGCACTGGTTGGGGACCAGCGGAGGCACCGGTACGTCTCCCAGGATGCTGTCCTCGGGAGGCAGTGGGTAGGAGGGGAGGCGGATGTTCTCGTCCTGGGACAGGAGGAGGAACACGCGGGTGCCCTCGGCCCGGGTGCCCTGGTTGCAGACGGTGACCTGGGCGGTGAGAGGCTGGCCGAAGTCCACGCTGGCGGGGCCCTTCACCGAGGAGATGACGAAGTCCGGCGCACTCCCCACGCCCAGCAGGTAGCCCGGGTGGGTGTTGTTGTCCGTGCGCAGTTCATCGGGTGAGTAGTACGGGTCCAACGCGGCGCCCAGGTGGAAGGCGCGCGTGTTGGGCGGGCTCGTGGGCGGCGGGTAGATGTTGCTGGAGGAGATGGACACCGTGGTGCACTGGCCGGGGGCCAGTGGAGGCACCGGTACGTCTCCCAGGATGCTGTCCTCGGGGGGAGCCGAAGACGAGGGGAAGCGGATGTTCTCGTCCTGGGACAGGAGGAGGAACACGCGGGTGTCCCGGGAGCGGGTGCCCTGGTTGCAGACGGTGACCTGGGCGGTGAGGGACTGGCCGAAGTCCACGCTGGCGGGGCCCTTGACCGAGGAGATGACGAAGTCCGGCGCGTACCCCAGGCCCAGCAGGTAGCCCGGGTGGGTGTTGTCCTCGGTGAACTCCGGGGTGGAGTTGAGCGGGTCCACCACGGCGCCCAGGTGGAAGGCGCGCACGTTGGGCGAACTCATGTGGGGGGGATAGGCGTTGCCAGAGATGGACACCGTGGCGCACTGGCCGGAGGCCAGCGGAGGCACTGGCACGTCACCCACGACGGCATCCTCGGGAGGCGTGGAGGACGAGGGGAAGCGGATGTTCTCGTCCTCGGACAGGAGCAAGGCCACCTGGGTACTTTCGGTCCGGGTGCCCTGGTTGCAGACGGTGACCTGGGCGGTGAGGGACTGGCCGAAGTCCACGCTGGCGGGGCCCTTCACTGAGGTGATGATGAAGTCCGCCTGGTGGCCGATGCCCATCGGCGCGCTGACGCGCGTGTTGTTGCCCGGGTTCTCATCCCCGATGGAATCGAGGAGTGCTCCCACGTGCCAGCGTCCCTCCGAGGGCACCTGGGCGTACATCATCGTCGTCTGCCGCGAGCACTGCCCGGGCTGTAGATAGGGCAGGTAGAGTTGTCCCCCGGGGTAGTCCGTCTGCTCGGAGATGACGGTGTCCGCGGAGAGGAACAACGTCGCCTTCGTGGAGCCTCCCTGTCCTCCGTGGTTGCACACCGTGGCCGAAACCTCGAAGGCGGTTGCTGGCAACACGCTGGGGGGAGCGCTCAACTCCGTCACCACGAAATCGGGTCCGGTGACCAGTGGGCTCGTGGCCGCACCCGCGCCCGCCGCGGAAGGCTCGGGTGTCTGACATCCCAGGAGGGCCATCAAGGAGAGGGCTCCCAGGCTCGCTTTCATCCTGCGTTCATCCATTGGTGTTCGCTCTTTCGACAGCATGGGGTGGTGCGGCTTCGGGCAGGGGCCGAGCCGCGAAGCGCCCGGGGGTGCGCGAACACAGAATATTCCGTTTTGGGTCGAAAATCTTGAGTTCTTGGAATCCCGGGCTCGTTCCCCGCAGGGAAGGGGCTCGCCCTGGTCCGGGAGGCAGGCTCTCGCCCACGCGGGTCAGGCGCGGCTTCCGACGAAGAGCCTCCGGTCGTCGACCTGAGCGAGGCACCGTGCGCCACTCGCGGAGAACGCGCGCGGCTCGAGGCCCACCGCGTCGAAGAGGGGGCGCTGCTCTTTCGTTCGCGGGTCGAGCACGACGAGCGCCGTCTTCTCGCCGCCTCGCTGGTGCCCCTCGACGGCCACGACCGCGTCCGGTCCTACCCAGAGCATCGGCAGCTTATACGTCGAGTAGAGGTTGTCGACGGTGGGTGGGACTCGCATGGCCTCGCGCACCCACTGCTGGAAATCCCCCGGGCGTTCCTTTCGCTGGCCGCCGTCGAGCGTCACGAGGGTTGGCACTCCGTCGCGCTCGGTGCGGACCCCGAGCACGTCACCCGCGAAGCACAGGTCCGTGAAACCGAACGTCAGGTGCTCGTCGCTGCGGAGCGCCTCGTGCACTTCCCCCGTGTCGACGTCGATGACGACGATGACGGCGGCATCGTCCTGTCCGTAGCCCTGGGAGCGCTCGTTGACGAAGCCCGGGGTGACGAGCGCGAGGGCGACCCGTTGCGGCGTGGTGGCGATCGCCGTGCAGAGTCCTGGCAGCTCGAAGACCTCCCGGCCTTCGATGGCGATGGCCGATTTCTCTCGTCGCCACCAGGCGGTGACGAGGCGCTCGCCCGCGAATGCGCCGAGGGCGTGCGGCGTCGGCTCCGTGACGACGCGCTCGAAGCCGCGATAGGCCGCGTCGGCGTTCGTCCGTGCTCCGACGAGGGCTCGCGCGAGGACGTCGACCAGGCGCCGCCGCTGGTGCGGGCTGCTCTCCTCGAGCTCGGCGATGCCGACGCCTCGCGCGACGTGGAGGAGCAACTCGGCGCCATGGTTGGAGCCGATGGACAGCAGCTCCGTCTCGACGCCGACGCGGCGCGTGCGCTCGCTCGGGGGCGCGCGCACGCAGAACGAGGACAGGGGCACGCCGGGCTCGAGCGTGACCGGCACCTCGAGCCAGCTCGCGACCTTGCGGACGAACGCGGCCCCGACCACTGCATCGGCCGCTTCGATGCTGTTTTCATTGACCCACACTCCGTCGTCGAGCACGTAGCGTGTGCCGAGCGGGTGCTCTTCCACCGAGAGCTTCAGCCGGAGCGGTGGCCTCTTGTCGAGGGAGGGACGCACGAAGGACATCACGCGTGCGGACGGCACCTTGCGACCCTCGATGAGTGTGAGCGAGACGTCGACCCATCGCTTGTGGGCGAGCTGTTCGAGCAGCTCGTCGAAGCCGTCGGAAAGGTATTGATCGAGCGCCTCGTGGACGGAGTGGGGTACCCCGTCGCTCTCGATCCTGGGCTGGGCGCGATCCTCGTCGAGGTCGACGCCGTGGAAGCTCAATCCTTCCATCGTGTATCCCGACAGCACGACTTCACCCGTTGGCCTGGCCTCCGCGACGAGCATCGCCGTGCCGTCATAGAGAGACACGTGCAAAGCCTCACAGTGGAGCACGCGCGCGAGGATACCGAGTCGGTGCTCACCCGAAGGCCCCGGCTCGGCGAGCAGCTCGAGCGGAGCGGTCTTGACGACGGACCAGCCGCCTCGGCCGGCGCCGAGCGCGAGGGCCCACCGGTCGGAGGTCGCGCCGGTCCCGTACTGCATCCTGTCCCATTTCTCGCGTTTGCGTCGCACGTAGGGCGTCGCCACGAGACCTTCCGCCAGGCAGAGGTCGTCAATGGCGCGCTCGAGCGCATCGAGATTTTCAGTCCGGAAGAACGTCACCTGTCCCCATTCACCCATGGGTCACCTTCTACCGCCGTCGCATATCCTTTGGCATCTGGGGATGTAGCCATCAGACGGGGGCGCTGCATGTGAGCAGTGTCCCTCCTGTTATGGCGGCAAGTCCCCCTGGAATACAGTGGGTCAGAACCTGCCCTACTCGGACAACTGACGATGGCCACGTCCATGAGCCGCTTGCTCGAAGAGGTCTCCCGCGATCACTTCCCGTATCCCTCCGCCACGCCCGAGGAGATCGAGGAGTTCGAACGGCGGGTAGGCTGGCGGTTGGATGCGGAGCTGCGGGCCTTCTACCTGCACTGCAACGGCGCCGAGTTGATTGAACGGCTACCCGACTCGCCCTACCAGATACTTCCTCTCTCGGAGATTGTCCGAGCGCGAGTCGCCATCTTCGGGAAGAGAAACGACGATGATGGGCACGGACCAGCTTCGGTGTACGCCCTTTGTGACGTGCAGGACGGCAACTACGTGCTGGTGGACGTGAGCCGCGAGGAGAATGGTCGCTACCCCCTCTTCGACGGCGACCATGAGGCGTGGCCAGACCTGGCCTACTGCAAGCAGGTCGCCAGTTCGTTCTCTGAATTCTTGGAGCAGGTGCTGCGGACCCGGCGTGGCCTCTACTGGCTGGGGGAATGAAATCTCTCGGGCATTCCTCCAGCCTTCATGGTCGGCCTCGGGTCGAGGACACACATTCAGGTTGACCTGGCCAACTCCGCGGCGTCCGCGCCGGCGGGCTGGCGGAGCGGGCACGACGGATCGTTCACCGCGCGCCAGATGGCTTCTGCCACGTCGAGCGAGCGGGTAAACGGCCCCGAGTGCCTCGTGCGCCTCTCGAAGATGCTCCGCGTGAAGTCGGAGTACGCCTCGGGGACGGCGACGCCCTGCTTGCGCATCTGCGCCTGTGCGTTCCGCGCAAAGGGCGTCTCCGGGGACTGCCCCGGGAGCACGAGGCTCACCCGCACATTGAAGGGCTGGAGCTCCAACGCGAGTGACTCGGTGAATGCGTTGAGCGCCGCTTTGCTCGCGGTGTACACGGCAAGCATTGGGAGCGACTTCAGCGTCGTGCTCGACGAGACGTTCACGATGACCCCCGCCTTCTGTTGCCTGAACCGAGGCAGGAACGCCTGGGTCACGGCCATCGCACCGAATGTGTTCGCTTCGAAGGTGGCGCGGACCGTTTCCATCGAGGTGCCCTCGAAGATACTCATCAGGCCGACGCCCGCATTGTTGACCAGCACGTCGATCGGTCCGGCGGCTTCCACCGTTTCGCGAATGCTCCGTGGGTCGGTGACGTCGAGCGCGAGCACGCGCAGATGCTCGGACCGGGGCAACACGTCCTCCCGCGGCGTGCGCATCGTGGCGATGACCTTCCAGCCGTGCTCGAGGAAGTAGCGGGCAGTGTCGAGGCCGAATCCGGACGAGCATCCGGTGAGCAAGATCGTTTTCATGGTGTCTCCCGTGGGGTGGTTTCAGCTCCCAGACGATAGGGAGCGGAGGCCGGACGTGCTACAACAGGGAGTCCGCATTTCGTTTGCAGGAGTCCGGTCATGATCGATCCGCTCGCAGAAGTGGTCACGCTGCTCCAGCCGAGCGCCTCGTCCTCGAAGCTCGCCAGCGGTGCAGGTCGGTGGAGCGTTCGCCGCGCCGAATCCGGGCGGCCCTTCTACTGCGCGATCCTCGATGGTGCGAGCCGCCTCGCGGTCGACGGACATGAGCCGATGATTCTCGAGAAGGGGGACTTCGTTTTGATTCCGTCGGCGTTCAACTTCACGGCGTCGAGCCTCGAGCCACCGAGAGGGAAGCGCGACACCGCGCACGTCGTGTTGCCCGATGGCGAAGTCAGACACGGCGATTCGAGTGGCCCGCCTGATGTTCGAATGCTGGTGGGTTACTGCACCTTCGCTTCTCCGGACGCGAGCTTGCTCGTCTCGCTCCTTCCACGGCTCGTGCTCGTTCGCGGCGAGCGGAGGCTCTCTACCCTCGTGGAGCTCGTGAGAGAGGAGTCCCGCGAACGGCGGCCCGCGCGCGAGGTCATCCTCGCCCGCCTCCTCGAGGTCCTTCTCATCGAAGCCCTCCGCTCCGTGGCGGGCACCGCGGCGTCGCCGGGCCTCCTGCGCGGGCTCGCCGACGAGCGCCTCGCCGTTGCGATACGACGCATGCACGAGAGCCCGACCAGGGCGTGGACGGTAGCGCAGTTGGCGAAGGAAGCAGCACTGTCCCGTTCGGCGTTCTTCGAGCGATTCAGTCGCGCGGTGGGCGTTCCTCCGATGGAGTACCTGCTTGGCTGGCGCATGGCCTTGGCGAAAGACCTGCTGCGGCGCAAGCAAGTCACCGTCGCCGAGGTCGCGGAGCAAGTCGGCTACGGCTCCGCGAGCACCTTCAGTGTTGCCTTCACTCGCCACGTAGGACTGCCGCCAACACACTTCGCGCGTGAGCAGGGGGAACCGCGATACCCGTGAAACCATGTCTCGACTTCTCTCGCCCCGGTGGACGGAAGAGAGCCCGTGGAGAGCGCGCCTGCCGGGCTCTCGTGTCAGGGCTGCGCGTTGGCGATGCCGAGGTACTCGCCGAGCCGAAGCTCGACCTCGAGGCCTTTCTCGGCGAACTGCCTACCAAGCCGCGCGAAGCCCGCCTGGAAGCCCGGTCCAGCCAGCGATCTCGTGTACTCCGCGTATGCCGTGGCGAAATCAGCGTCCGGAGGCAGTGACGCCCGGTCGACTTGAGCCTTGGCGGCAGCCACGACGGCCTTGTCGAAGGAAGCGACGCGGGTCGCGAGCCTTTCCACGAATCGATCGAGCTCGGCGTCGGGCAAGGTTCGCGTGACCCAGCCGTATCGCTCGGCGAGCTCGGCATCGTAGTCCTGGCTGGTGACGATCGCCTCGAGGCCGCGGTCACGCCCGATGAGGCGTGGCAGACGTTCGCTGCCACCACCCCCTGGCAGGATGCCGGTGCCGACTTCCGGCTGCCCGAAGATGGCGTGCTCGCGGCTCGCGTAGCGCAAGTCGCACGCCAGGGCGAGTTCGTTGCCCCCTCCGCGCGTTCGTCCGCGGATCTTCGCGATGCTCAAGAAGGGAGCCTTCGAAAGGCGGATGACCAGGTCAACCCACATGGGGACGGAGTCTGGGCCTGGTATGAAAGGAAACTTGTCGGCTTGCCGAAGATCGAAGTGGTTGAAGAAGAATCCGCTGATGTTGCTCGTGAAGATGACAACCTGGACTCGAACGTCATTCTCGAGCTCATGGAGGATCTCGTGCAGTCGTGTCACGGTCTCCGGCACGATCACATTCGCGGGCGGATTCGCGAAGGTGATGGTGGCGATCTTCGGCGTGGATTTTTCGACGATGATGGTGCTTTTCTCGCTCATGTTGTGCTCCTGAAATGGCTCACGATTGCTTGTTGCGGTCTGGCTAGCGACCGAGGAAGCGGTTCACGTCAGCGGCGAACTCTTGCGGATACTGGAACAAGAATGCGTGCCCAGCGTCCGGGTAGATTCGCAGCTGCGCATTCGGAAGATGCCTGGCCATCAGGTAGGAGTTCGTCGTGGGTACCATGATGTCGTTGTCTCCGTTGGCGACCAGCGTCGGCTGCTTGATCGCCGCGAGGCGCGAGAGCTTCGACGCGTCCGGGATACCCCAAGTCGAGATCGCGGTGATATGCGCGTTGGCAGTATTCATGGTGACCGGGACGTCTCGATTGCTCTGACGCAGGCGGAGGCGTTGGATGAACTCGCGGCCCTTCGCGCGACTCGACTCCGACTTCTCGAAGAAGATGGTCAGCATCCCCTCCGCGTCGATCGTCTCGCGGAGCGCGATCTCGAGCACTTCTGGCACGTACATGTGCATGCCCTCGCCGCCTTGGGGGCCCGTTCCGGCGAGAACCAGGCGGCGTACTTGATGAGGCCTCATCAATGCAAACTCCTGCGCCACGAAGCCACCGAGCGAAAAGCCCAGGATGTCAATGCGCGCGAGCTTGAGCGCATCGACGAAGGCGATTGCACCATGGGCCATCTCAGCGACCGTGTCAGGCGTCTTGCCGCTCGAGCCGGCGACGCCGACGTTGTCCATCAGGATGACCTCGCGCTCAGCAGCGAGCGCATCGACGAGCGCCGGGTCCCAGTTGTCGAGGTTGGCGCGATAGTGAACGAAGCACACGAGAGGCGTCGCCGCGCCGTCGGTCTTGCCGAAGCGGCGATAGGCATACTTCACGCCGTTCGCCGCTTCGATGGTCAGGTTCGGAGCAGTCAGTTGCCCGTTCTTCGTCGTCATATTTCGTGTCCTTTCAGCTCGTGTATGGTTGATGCTCTTGATGGATTTCCTCATCCCCTTGGTGCCGAGGGGGCGCGGAGATACAGCCCACGCGACAGACCGTCTTTCACCGTCCTGGTGAGCTGATCGACGAGCACCTCGTCGGCCCCGGCCTCCACACCATCGAGCGCCAGTCGTGCGACCTCCTCGGCCGGCACCTCTTCGCGAGCACGGGAGCGAAGGCCTCGCTCACGGCGAGGGGCCCGAGGTAGCGAGCGAGCAGCGCTCTCGTGAGGCCGAGACCGAGGCCGCGATTGGCGCCTGTGACGAGTGCGACGGAGTGTCGGATGTCCATGAGGTCCTTTTTGCAAGGACCGAGGCCCTCCGGCCAGTGGCAGTAACGACAACGTTCGGTCTATCCTTGCCACATGCTCGTTCACATGGTTCTCGAGGGTGTAGCCGACAGTGCGCTCGGCGTGGGGCTCGACGTCGTCGGCACGGCGGCGGAGCTCATCGACGCCGGGCTCACGCCGTTGCCTCCTGGGACGAGGGTGCTGCGCCAGCGTGTGGTGTCGCTCGACGGCCGGCCAGTGCGTTCCGCCGCCGGGCGGACGGTCGCGGTGGACGGCGCGTTCAGCCTTCGCGGACTCCGCAAGGGGGATGTCGTCGTCTTGCCGGGGATGTTCGCGGCCAGTGGGCGAACCGTCGCGAAGTTGTTGGCCCGAAAGGACATTCAACTCGCCGCGGACCTCCTCGCGAAGGCAGCTGCCAAGGGCGTGATGCTCGCCGCGTCGTGCTCGGCCACGTTCGTGCTTGCCGCATCGGGCCTCCTCGAGGGGCGGACCGCGACGACAACGTGGTGGCTCGCCCCGCAGTTTGCTCGGATGTTTCCCAGGGTGTCGCTCGCGGCCGATCTCATGGTGGTCGACGCCGGGGAAATCCTCACCGCCGGCTCCGCGCTGGCCCACGCGGATCTCATGCTCGCGCTCGTCGCACGGCTGGCGGGGCCTTCCGTGGCGCATCTCGTGACACGCTACCTCGTCCTCGACGAGCGGCTCTCCCAGGCCCGCTATATGGTGATGGAGCATCTGCGCGTGTCCGACCCTGGACTGCGAGCGGTCGAACGTTTCATCGCGCAAAATATCGGCCGTCAGCTGTCTCTCGACGAGCTTGCCCGCGTGGCCGCGGTGTCTCCGCGGACGCTCGCTCGCCGGGTCCACGCGAGCCTCGGAGTGACGCCGCACGAGCTCGTGCAACGCATCCGCGTGAGTCGCGCGGCACATCTTCTCGAGACGACGCACGCATCGGTCGACGACATCGCCGCGCAGGTGGGCTATGCCGATGCTGCGGCCTTCCGCCGCGTCTTTCGTCGATTCGCGGGTGAGTCGCCTCGCCGACGACGTGGGCCGGCTGCCTGAGCTACTCGAATCCCCAGATGTCCTCCTCGGACATCGCGGGGCTTTCGTTTTGGGCCGAGGCCGCCAGCGGCACGTGGACGTCTACGGCTGCGGAGAAGGCCGAAGCACGCCGCGGAACCTCAGGTCACTCGGAGACTTCACGTACCGCCCGGGCGTCGTCCCCACGAGCCGCCGGAAGTGCCGCGTCAGCTGCGCCTGATCGTAGAAGCCGACCAATGGCGCGAGCTCGGAGGGCCTCACGCCGCGGGTGAGCAACTCCTTCGCGCGGGCGACGCGGAGATGCGTGAGGTACGCGTGTGGAGGCATCCCGATCTGCGCGCGGAAGGCTCGGCACAGATGGAACTTGTCGAAGTTCACGTGTGTCGCGAGCTCCTCCAGGGTGATCGGCTCCTCGAGCCGCTCGCGGATGAACGCCAGCGCACGTCGCACGGGGCGCGAGTGGTCCGACCGCACGCCGCGGGTCGCCACCAGCGCCTGGAGGGCCTCCGCGAGCGCCACCTCCAGCGTGAAGCGGTCCTCGCCGGAACAGGCCACGTCGAGCAGCCGATGGAAGGGCTCGGCCCGTGGGTCGCCGGGCTCGAACTGTGGCGTCACCTCGGCCTCTCCCTCGCGAACGACCCGGGCCACTTCGTCCGTCGGCAAGGTGACGACGGTGAAGACCGTGGGTCCGCGATGCAACAGGTGGCGCACCACGTCGCCCGGTTGCTTCAGGAGGATGCACCCGGGCACCGAGCGCCGGACGCGCCCGTTGCCCCACCACTCGGTGTCGCCCTCGTCGATGCGCCCGATGCCCCAGTGTTCCTTGAGGCCGGTGTGCAGCGATGTGGTCATGCCGCGCGCCACGCGCAGACCTGGAAGCGGAACGGGAAGCTCGGTGAAGCTCTCCATCGGCTCAGTGTAGCGTGGCGAAGACTCGAGCGCTTGGCGCTTCTTGGCGCGGCGTCCGTGCCAAGAAACGCCAAGCACCGGGCGCCGCGCGAGCGTAGGTACGAGCCATGCCCGAAAAACTGAAAATCGCTTTGGGTTGTATGGGGATGTCTGGTGTGTACGGCAAGACGGACGACGCGAAGAGCATCGCCGTCATCCACGCCGCCATCGAGCACGGCATCACCTTCCTCGACACCGGTGACTTCTACGCCGCCGGACACAATGAGCTGCTCATTGGCAAGGCCATCGCTGGCCGCCGGGACGAGGTCCAGCTCTCCGTGAAGTTCGGCGCGATGCGTGGGCCCGACGGTGCCTTCTTGGGGGTCGACACACGGCCTGTCGCGGTGAAGAACTTCCTGACCTACTCGCTGACGCGGCTCGGCACCGACCACGTCGACGTCTATCGCCCAGGGCGCCTGGACCCCGCGGTGCCCATCGAGGACACCGTCGGCGCCATCGCGGACCTGGTGAAGGCCGGCTACGTCCGGAAGATCGGCCTGTCCGAGGTAGGCCCGGAGACCATCCGCCGCGCGGCGAAGGTGCATCCGATCGCCGACCTGCAGATTGAGTACTCCATCGCCAGCCGCGACCCCGAGGACGCCATCTTCCCGATCCTGCATGAGCTGGGCATCGGCGCGACGCTCTACGGCGTGCTGTCACGCGGCCTGCTCTCGGCGAGCCCGCTCAAACCGGGAGACGCTCGCGCCCACATGCCACGCTTCAGTGGGGACAACGCCGCGGCGAACGCCAGGCTGGTCGCGGGGCTGCAGGAGCTCGCGAAGAAGTGGGGCATGTCGCCCGGGCAACTGGCCATCGGGTACGTGCTCGGCAAGGAGCCGAAGTTCACACCGACGCTGGGCATGCGGACCCTGGAGCAGCTCGATGAGGCGCTCGCCGCGAAGCCGTTGACCGCGGACCAGATTGCCCAGGTCGAGAAGGTGGCACCGCGCGGTGCCATCGCGGGCACGCGGTACCCGGCCGCGCAGATGGCCTATCTCGACAGCGAGAAGCACTAGTCAGGGCGCGGCGCCCAGGACGGAGTGTGCGCGGGAGAACCCGAGCGCCGTGAGCAGGCGCTCGAAGTCCTCCGTCCACACGACCTGGCGGCTCATGGGGTCTGCTCGTCTTCGATGAACGCGGTGATCAGGCCGTGGGGTGCGTTGTCACCGAAGAGGAGCTCGTGGAGTTGGGTGCCTTCGGTGGCGGCTTTGGTGCCGCGGGGGAACATGGCCTGCTCGTACTCGGTGAGGGCGACTTCGACGTCGTCGGGGTGCGCGGCGATGGCCTTGCCGAGTTCGGCGCCGTCGTACATGGCCAGGTTGGCGCCTTCGCCATTCGGGGCCGAGAGGTGCGCGGCGTCACCGAGCAGGGTCACCCCCGGCACCCGCTCCCACCGGTGCCCGATCGGCAGCTCATAGAGGGGACGCAGGACCGGCGCGGTGTCACTGTCGGTGATCAGCGCGGTGAGCTCCGGCGCCCAGCCGTCGAACTCCTGCGCGATCCGCGCGGCGGCCGCGGCGGCATCGGTGAAATCGATGGCGGCGAACCAGTCCTGCGGCCTGGTGAGCGCCACGTAGGTGTGCAGGGTGCTGCCCCTCTCCCGGTGCGCCTGGATCCCCTTTCCCGGCGCGAGCGCCATCATCGATCCGCCGCCGACCGCCTTGGCGGTGGCCGGGCGCCGGGTGTCGCTGTCGAACAGCCAGGTCTCGACGAACGACCTGCCGACGTACTCGGGTGCGGCGTCGGAGAGCAGCGGCCGGACCCGTGACCACGCGCCGTCCGCGCCGACCAGCAGGCTCGTGACGACGGTGGTGCCGTTGGCGAAGGTCACCTCGTGGCGGCCCTCGCCGAGGGGACGGACGCCGCTGACCTTGTGGCCCCACCGGACGGTGCCGGCCGGGAGCGAGTCGAGCAGGAGCTGTCGCAGCTCGCCGCGCTGCACCTCGGGGCGTCCACCCGTGCTGTCGTCGGCTTTGTCGAACAGGACGGTCCCGTCCCGCTCGAGGATCCGCATCGCCTGGCGGCCCTCCAGGATGAGGCCACGGAACTCGTCGATCAGGCCTGCCGCCTGCAGAGCCAGTTGGCCGTTGTAGTCGTGGATGTCGAGCATCCCGCCCTGCGCGCGCGCCGTCGGTGAGGCCTCCGCCTCGTAGACGGTGGCCGGGATGCCGTGGATGTGCAGGACGCGAGCCAGGGTGAGGCCGCCGAGGCCGGCGCCGATGATCGTGACGGGAGTGTGCATGGTGGCTCCTTGACGGGCAGATTCGGGTGAAGGATGCGGACGTGTGTCCTTGGCGTCCAAGACATTGATTGCAACAAACCAGGACCCATAAGGTCTGAATCATGGAACTCCGTCACCTGCGCTATTTCATCGCCGTGGCCGAGGCCGAGCACTTCGGCCGTGCGGCGCAGCAGCTTCACGTCTCGCAGTCGCCCCTGAGCCGGCAGATCGCTCAGCTCGAAGAGGAGATCGGCGTGGAGCTCTTCGTGCCCTCCGGGCGTGGTGTGAAGCTGTCCGCCGCGGGCAAGAGCTTCCTCGAAGGTGCGCGCGCGACACTCGCGCGGGCGGCCATGGCCATCGAGGATGCCAAAGCAGCAGCGGAGGGCCGCACGGGCCGGGTCGTGGTCGGATTCGAGGGCGGATTCGCCTACACGGGCCTCTTGCCGAAGGTCGTTTCCATCTTTCGCGCGCGCCACCCACGTGCGGAGGTTCGCCTTCAGCCGCTGGTGAACGAAACGCAGATCTCCGCGCTCCGTGATGGCCGCATCTCGCTGGGCTATGGCTACGACGCACCCGAGGAAGACCCGCTCATCCGCTCGCGCGTGTTGTTTCGCGATCGCATCGGCGTGGTGCTGCCAAAGGAACACCGGCTCGCGTCGCGGCGAAGTCTCAAGATGGCTGACCTGCGGAATGAGCGTTTCATCTTGGGGCCGCGGCAAGCAAACCCGCGGCTCTACGATGATCTGCTCGCGGCTTTTCGCGGACGTAAACAGCCGCTCACGCTCGTCCACGATGAGGCGGATGGCGAGGCGCAGCTCACGCTCGTCGCGAGCGGCGAGGGCCTGACCTTCTTCGCGGAGAGCACGGCGGCGATCGTGCGAATTGGCGCGGTGCTGAAGCGGATTCGCGATCTCGACGTGGAGTTCCTCGGGCGAGTGGTGTGGCGGGCATCGGACGAGAAGGATCTGCTCGTACGGTCGTTTCTCGAGATCACCGCCTCCGTGCACGCGGGCCGGTGACGAGGTTCCTGCTTGGGGGAGCGTGAGAACTCCGAGACGAGTCCTTTCAGCCGAACGGCTTCTTGTCAGCGACTGATGGCGTGAGGTCCGCGGCTCGCGAACCATCTCGCCGCGGCTCGTGTGACTTCCTCGGGACTGGGCGTCGTATCGCTCGCCCATGCAACGAACCCATCAGGACGCACGAGCAGCGCGCTCAGTCCAAGGCGCTCCTTGGCGTCGCTCGCCACGTACCTGACACGGTCGCCCCAAAGGCCATCGAGCGCTTGGAGCGACGCCTGCCGGCCGAAGTCCAACAGCAAACCGTTTCCCTCTCGGAGCAGTGTGCCGAGCCTCGTTCCGTCCTCGAGCTCGAAGTCCGGGCAGCTGCGGCCCACCAACGGGTGTTCATCGCCGAGGTCGTAGCGGAGGGACACTCCCCAGAGACGTTCAGCGAAGTAGGTCGCGCCGTCGCGCGTATCGAGCAGGTCGCGAAGGATGGCGTTGAGCGCGCGAGAATGTGGGTTGGGTCGCAGCAGCGAGACCTGGGCTCGTGTCCAATCGAGGATGCGCGCCCCGACCGGATGTCGCTCCGCGGTGTAGCTGTCGAGTAAGCCATCGGGGGCATCGCCTCGGATGGTCGCGGCAAGCTTCCACCCGAGGTTCATTGCGTCTCCAAGTCCGAGGTTCAAGCCTTGTCCGCCGAGCGGTGAATGAATGTGCGCGGCGTCTCCCGCCAGCAGCACCCGTCCCTTGCGGTAGGTCGTGGCTTGCTGTGAGCGGTCGGTCCATGTCGAGACGACGTGCAACGCCTTGAGGGTCACGTCCGTGCAGGACACGCGCCGTAAGACCGCTTGCACGTGCTCGCACGTGATCGGTTGGGTGCGATGGAATGCGCCGCCGTCAAAGTCGGCAATCGCGATCGCCCCTGGCTGCCACTGGGTGTACATACCGGTCGGCGTGTAATGACGGCCCAGGCGGAGCTTCTCCGGGTCGGCGATTTCGGCCTGGACCGAATATCCCGTGAACTCAGGCTCGGTACCGACGAACTCGAAGCCACCTTGCTTGCGTACGGTGCTGCGGCCGCCGTCGCAACCCACGAGCCAACGCGCGCGAACGCGTTGCTCGCCGGCACGGATGGTGAGTTCATCGTTCGAAGACTCGAAGCCTTCGACGCCATGGCCGCGCTGGATCTCCACTCCGAGGGAGAGCGCGTGAGCGGCGAGGACGTGCTCGAGGTGCTCCATTTCGACACCTGATTGGGTGTCAGCCGGGCCCGGGAGTCGGTATGTCCAGCGCGACGAATCGATGTTGCTGTAGTCGAACGTGATGCCCGCGAAGTGGCCGGCCGGCCCGCGGAGCCGTGAGCCGGACGCCATTGATCCAGGTATCGGCTGGCCAGGGGCACTCTCGTCGGCACGACGTCGCGACGCAATTCGTTCCAGCAGTCCGCGCCGGTAGAAGGCTTCGATGCTGGGGCCCCAGAGTCCTCGCATTCCAAACGGGAGCCGCTTCAGGGGTGAGTGCGGATCCTCCGATTGTTCGAGCACCAGCACGGAGAGCTTCGCGAGCCGCAGCTCGCAGGCCAGGAACAGGCCGACCGGGCCGGCCCCTGCGATGATCACGTCGTAGACCACGGTGTCCTCCCTGGTAAACCGTCGTCCTTCACGTTACGCTCCGGTTTCCGTCGAGGCCCATCGCGAACCATGTTGCAATTCGGCCAGGTGTTGTCGTGGTTCGGCCACGCGAGCGTGGTGCCGATGCACAGCCATCGCGAAGCGCAGCTCGTCGTCAGCCTGCGCGGCACCGCGACGATCGGCACGGGCGCTCAGGACTGGGCGATAACGCCGCGCTCGATGTTGTGGCTCGCCGGCGACACGCCGCATCGCGTACACACCACGGCCGATCATCACTGGCTCGTGCTGTCATTCCCGCCCGAGCTCGTCGCGCGCGCCACGGGATGGGTCGAAGCCTCCGGGTTCGTGCACGACCTCGTCGAGCGCATCGGCCACGCGCCGGATCCGGAGCGCCGCGCTCGCCTCACGGCCGTCCTCGTCGACGAGCTTGTCGAGCCGGTTCCGGTCAACGCGCGACTGCGCCGTGTGACCGAGCTCGTCACGTTGCATCCGGCGACGAGTGTGGCCGCGCTCGCACGCGCAGTCGGCATGTCCGAGCGCACGTTCCGTCGCTGGTTCCGCGCCGATGTCGGCACGAGCTTCACGCGCTGGCGCCAGCAACGCGTCGTCGATCGTGCGATCGAGCAACTCGACCGCGGCGACAGCGTGAAGTGCGTCGCGGCCGACCTCGGCTACACGAGCACGAGCGCGTTCATCGCGATGTTCAAGCGCGTCATGAACGTTTCGCCGCAGCGCTATCTGCGTTCCCGCTAGCGCCTGCGCGGGCTGGTCGCTGCCAGCGCCTGGCGCTCCTCCTCTGGCCTCGGCCCCGGCTTGGGGGCGCATGAGTTCGAATCCCTTGTGGCTTTCGGCCAACTTGTCTCTGCGGTATGATCATCGTAGATGCCTATTCTCACCAAGCCTCGCGATCCTAGATTCATTACCGTTCGTCGTGGCGGCACCTTGAGTGATGCAAATCACCGCCTTCTTGCAATATGGGCTGCCGCATGCGCGGAGCATGTGCTGCATTTATTTGAAGAAGCACAACCCGAAGATGAGCGGCCGCGCCAGTCAATCGAGCTGGCTCGTGCCTGGACACGAGGCGAGATTACAATGCGCCAGGCCCACAAGGCTGCTTTTGTTGCCAATGCCGCCGCCAGAGAGTTGTCCGGCGCGGCAAAGCTTGCGGCCTACGCGGCTGGGCAGGCTGTAGCAGTGGCTCACGTGGCAGCGCATGAGTTGGGCGCGGCGGCCTATGCGATCAGGGCCGTGCAAGCAGCAGCTCCTGAATCTGAGCGTGAACAAGCTGGCCGCCGGGAATGCCAATGGCAGCGTGAGCAGCTTCCAGACGAAATCCGGGAGCTTGTGCTTGACGACCAGCGGCTGCGCAACCATGTATGTTGGTTTGTATTCGATTGCTGACCGACATGGGATGATACCCTTTCGCATTCACGATTCTCCCACTCTCTGAGCATGGAACTTCGTGAGGTTTGCCCGAGGTGAAGGAACCAGGGACGCCACACGCGCCTGCTCAGCCCTGGCCTCCTTCCCAGGAGGGGTGAGGCAGGGGAGGAGGGCTGCGGTGGTGCAGGGAGCAGCAGCCAGTGCTTTGGCTCAACACCACG
This sequence comes from Cystobacter fuscus, assembly GCF_002305875.1. Taxonomy (NCBI): domain Bacteria; kingdom Pseudomonadati; phylum Myxococcota; class Myxococcia; order Myxococcales; family Archangiaceae; genus Cystobacter; species Cystobacter fuscus. The sequence continues at coordinate 2,940,409 of NZ_CP022098.1, forward strand.
CGCATTGGACAGCGGAGCACCGGCCCGAGAGTGCTCAGCGCACCGTGTCCGCCGCCGTCGCCGGAGCGCGCGGGGGCGCGTTCTTCACGTAGCGATCCAACCATTTCACCGTCTCCCAGTTCACGTGCCCGATGGACTCCCGGGCGGCGTAGCCGTGGGCCTCGTTGGGCAGCACGACGTAGCGTGCCGTGCCGCCGTTGCCCTTGATCGCGGCGTAGAAGCGCTCGGACTGGATGGGGAAGGTGCCCGGGTTGTTGTCCGCTCCGCCGTGGATGAGCAGCAGCGGCTCGCGGATCCGGTCCGCGTAGGTGAACGGGCTCATGCGCGTATAGATCTCCGGCGCCTTCCAGTAGGTGCGCTCCTCGAACTGGAAGCCGAACGGGGTGAGCGTGCGGTTGTAGGCGCCCGAGCGCGCGACGCCGGCGCGGAACAGATCCGTGTGCGCCAGCAGGTTCGCCGTCATGAAGGCCCCGTAGCTGTGGCCCCCCACCGCCATGCGGTCGCGGTCGCCCACGCCCAGCTTCACCAGCGCCTCCACCGCCGCCTCGGCGTTCGCCCGGAGCTGTTCGACATAAGTGTCGTTGGGCTCGGCGCCGTTCGCGCCGACGATGGGCATCGCCGGATTGTCCAGCACCGCGTAGCCCTGGGTGAGCATGAACAGGTGGCTGAAGCCCTCGGGTCGCGTGAAGAGGTTGCTCATGTCCACCGTCTGTCCGGCGACACTGGCATCGGTGTACTCGGCCGGGTAGGCCCACAGCAGCGTCGGCAGCGGCCCGTCGCGCTTGGGGTCGTAGCCCGCTGGCAGATAGAGCATGCCCGACAGCGGCAGCCCGTCCGCGCGCGCGTAGGTGATCTGCTTTTGCGTCACCCCCGCGAACACCGGCGCCGGATCCTTGAAGGAGGTGATCGCCCGGCTCTTGCCGTCCTTCACCGTGCGCAGCCAGTAGTTGGGCACCTCGGTCGCGCTCTGGCGCTGCGTGAGCAGGCGGTCGCCGTCCGCGTCGAGCACCGCCTCCACGCGCTCGTAGTAGGGCGCCTGGGCGGTCCACAGCCGCTTCACCTGGCCGCTGGCCACCTCCTGCCGATTGACGAAGGGAAAATAGCCCGCCTTCGTCGCGCCCGGGCCCAGTACGAGGAAGGCGCGTCCATCGGCCGTGTAGCGCATCGCCGGCTTGCCCGCGGCGTTGGTCTCGAGCAGCGGCGCGCCGGGATCGCCGTACTGATCCTGGTGGTTGCGCTCGAGCAGCAGCCGCGCCGTCCCCGGCCGCGAGGGGTTCACCACCGAGCGCCGCTCGGTGCGCGTCTTCCACTTGCGCTCGAACACCAGAGCGTGGTCGGCGCGGCCCCAATACACCTTGTGGAAGCGTTCCTTCAGGTCGGCGAGCTTGACGGGTGCCCCCTTGAAGGGCGCGGCCTGCATCCACAGGCTGTCGTGGAAGGGCACGTCCGCCTTGGGGTTGCCGCCATCGAGCGCCTCGGCCCAGGCGAGCGTCGCGGGCGCATCCGCGCGCCAGTCCACCTCGCGCGGCCCCTGGACGACGGAGCCCATGTCGATGGGCACCTCGTCCGCCAGCGGCCGGTCGACCACCATCCGCACGCGCTGCCCGTCGAGCGTCGCGACCGCGATCTCCCGCGGGAAGTTGTCGGCGGGCAGCAGATAGGAGAAGGGCCGCTTGAGGGTCTCGGTGAGCAGGTAGCGGCTGTCGGGCGACACGGAGAAGCGGGCGATGAGCCCCGGCGTGCCGATGGGGCGCGGCGCCGAGCCGTCCAGGGCCACGCGCACGAGCTGGCCGGTGAAGTAGTACTCGAACAGGGCCTCATCGGCCGGGCCGCGCAACGCGTCCGGGTTGGTGCGCGCGGGCCTGGTCTGGCCGGAGTTCTCCTCGATGATGGGCCCCGTGGGCGTGCCGTCGGCGACGGGAGGCGCGCCCCGGTCCGCCCGCACCTGCCGAACGATGAACCCGGTGCCGTCCGGCAACCAGGCGTAGGCCGTGCCGAAGGCGGCGTTGACCGCCCCGGCGAGGCGCCGGGCCGAACCGTCCTGCTCCACCACCCACAGCTCCAGTTCCTTCGGCCGCTCGAGGACAAGCGCGAGTCGCCGCCCGTCGGGCGACCACCGGAGCTGGGAGTATCGCGTGCCCTCGGGCAGGCGGACCGTGCTCTGTCTGCCCGTGGCCAGGTCCTGGAGGGTCAGCGCGTTGAGCCACCATACCTGCGCCTCGTTCTGTCCCGTGGTGGCCGGGTCGATGCGGTAGCCGGCCAGCCGGAGGATGGGGCGGGAGAGCTGGGCGATGCTCGGCATGCTCTCGTAGCCGAGCAGGGCGAGGCTCTGGTGCTGGGGACTCACCAGCACCTCGGGCGAGGGCGAGGCCGCGAGGATGCTCGCGATGGGCTCGGGGGGCGTGCGGTAGCCGCTTTCGACCGCGAGCGTCGAGGCCGTGGCGGTCAGGATCGCGGCGAGAACGGGCAGGGTGGCGGGGGTCATGGTGATCGCGGGTTGTATTGCATTGGGCATACGCGGGCCAGCAGCCCCGCCCAGGCCTTGGCCCTCGGCTCCCACGCGGTCGGATGAAGATGGAGAATTCGCGCGTGGGTGTGGGCAAGCACGCCAGCGAGAAAGAGAGCAGGAGGGGTGAGAGCGATTCTGGCGCACCTGGGGTTGCCCACGGCGAGTGCACGCCTGGCCCCTGCGCGAGGAAATGCATCGTTTTTTCTCCAGAAGACTCTTCATCGCATGCCCCCATCTCCAGAGGTCTTCTGCATATGACGTCCTTCAAGCGTGGCTTGCTCGTTGTCTCGTCCCTGATGCTCGCTTCCACGTCCGCCCTCGCGGCGGCACCGGCTCCCACCATCAACCCGCGGCTTCTGGGCACGCGCGCCATCGTCGCGTGCGACCCCGTGGAGAAGTCGTGCGGCGTGGCCAGCATCTCCTTCCCCGCGGGCATCAGCGGCCTGGTGCCCTACGGCCGTCCGGATGTGGCGGTGGCCACCATGTTCTACCCCTCGGTGGATGACGCCGAGGCGATCCTCGCCCGCACCGCTGCGGGCGACACGGCCCAGGGCGCCGTCGACTTCGTGTTCTCCGTGGACCCGTACGCGAACTACCGCCAGCTCGCCGCGGTGAAGCTCAACCCGGACGGCACCGTCACGGTGGGCCAGCGCACCGGCGAGCAGAACACCGAGCACCGCTGCGCCGTGAAGGGCGCCACCTTCGTGGTGCAGGCCAACAACCAGACCACCCCGGCTATGTGCGGGGCCATGGCCCAGGGCTTCCAGGAGGCCAAAGGCAGCCTGCCGCAGCGGCTGCTCGCGGCGCTCAAGGCGGGGGCCCTCGTGGGCGGTGACCGCAACGGCGAGCGCTCTGGCGTCATCCGCGTCTGGAGCGCGGAGAACGAAGCGGCCTTCTATACGCACGTGCTGGTGGACGCCGTGGTCCACGGCAGCTCGAATGCGCTGAAGGAGCTGGACGTGGAGATGAACCGCTACCAGGCCAGCGTCGCCGCGCCGTACGAAGCGGACCTCATCCCGCTCGACTCGGAGACCTCCAAGTACGTGAAGCTCGTGCTGAGCAAGCTCGGGTACTACAACAGCCGCGTGGACACCTCGTGGAGCGACGCCGACGAGCAGGCCCTGCACGACTTCAACTGGAACAACCTCTTCTTCCTCAAGCCCACCGTGGTGGTGAACGGCGTGCGGAAGATTGACAGGCCCCTGGTCCGGTTCCTGCGCAACGCGGACCTGGGCGCGCTCCAGCCCGCGACGACCGCGACCCCGTGATCGGCTCTTCCACGGTGTCAGCCACTCACTGGGCTACCTGCTCGGTGACGCGCTCTGCCGGGGCTTCGACGGGACCTGATTGACCATGAGCGCCAGAGAGGAGTCTTTCATTCCCAGATACCGCGCGGTCGCCAAGGCAAACATTGACAAGCTGTCTGGCTACACCTATTTTGCCCACAGTATCAACCGGACAGGAGTTGCACGATGATCAAGCATTTCCTTGCATGTGTTGTCACTCTCTCCGCTGTCGTCACGGGCTGCGGCGGAGTCGAAGCCGAGCCCGAGCCATCCTCTACTCACCATGAGGAGGCGCTTCCGACGTGTGCCTCCGTGGATGGACACGGATGCTCGCCCTACAACAACCCCGAGAAGTTCTGCGTCTATAGCGATGGCGTCACGGGTGAATGTTGGTGTCAGGAGCCCATCAACCGCTGGGGCTGCGCGCGTGTGACGGAGTAGACGTGAAGCAGGTCGGGATGTGATTCCAAGGACTCCGGGGAGCCTGTTCCGGCATCCACACCGCCAGCGTGGATCACTCGGAACCGCAGAGCCTGACCGGACACGGGCTCCCCGGTCCTCCGTCCCAGATCATTGGGAACGAACCAGAAGCCCCCACACCGAACGCAGGTGAACACGTCCAGGGCGAACGCACGGCGCACCTGTTCTTCAGTCTGGCCTTTCAGGTAACGCCGCGCTTGTATTGTCTGGTTCTGGACGGCGTCTTCATGTCACGGGAGGGGGCCTGCAACTTGGCCAGGCACCGGCGCGTGCCATTCCCTTCTACGTCCGCGCGGTCCAGGCGCAGGTGTTCATACCGAGTCAGGTGTCCGAGAACGCCCGGGTTCTTGAGTTGGCACGTCTGCGGTGGGGGATGCCTGGAGCAAGGGCTGGGTGTCACAGGTGTGAGTCGCCAGTGAGCCGGGCTTCAGGGCAAAAAGGCGTACCCCAGGACGCGCCATTCATCGGCGCGACTGGCCAAGGAAGTGACCTTGCCCCTACGCTGCGCCGCGCATGCGCGCATCGTCCGACTCCACTCTGGGCCGCATCGAGGACCAGGATGATCCGGGTCCCCTGCTGCCCCTGGAGATGATCTGGCTGTACTTCGTCGCGCCGCTCGCCACCGCGCCCCTGCTCGACAAGGACTTCTTCACCCTGTCCCTCGCGAAGTCGCTCCAGCACGTCGCCACGGGCTACCCGATCTTCTTCACGCTGGCTCTCACCCTCCACTCCCTCTACATCTGGGTGATGCCCGGCCTCGTGAGGCGTCTGCGGTCGCCCCTGGCCCAGGGCGTGTTGCACGTCGCGGTGGGCTCCGGCGTTCCACTGGTGATGGTCATCCTCGTGATCCATCCACTCAAGGTGCGCCTGGGGGTAGGGCTGCGGTACTCGATGGCGCAAGACCTCCTGGTGGCCACGCTCGTCTCGTGGATGTTCCTGTTTCCCGGACTGCTCGTGCAGCGGTTGCGCAACACGGCGGCGCGCATCGAGCGGCGGGCCCTCCTGGCGCAGCGCGCCGCGCTCGAGGCCCAACTCTCGGCCCTCCAGGCCCGCATCCAGCCCCACTTCTTCTTCAACAGCCTCAACACCGTCGCCAGTCTCATCTCCGAGAATCCCGAGCTGGCGGAGCGGACCCTCGAGCGACTCGCGGAGCTCTTCCGCTATGCCCTGGACAGCGGGAAGAGCCGCTTCGTGAGCCTGGAGCGCGAGCTGGACATGACGCGCGACTACCTGGCCATCCAGACCGCCCGATTCGGCGCGCGCCTGCGCACGCACCTGGCCGTGGATGAGCATGTCTCCGGCATCCCCCTGCCCCCCCTGGTGCTCCAGCCCCTGGTGGAGAATGCCATCCTCCACGGCATGGACCGGCGCGAGGGCGTGAGTGTGCGGGTGCTCGTGCGGAGGGAGGAGACGTGGCTCCACCTCGAGGTCATCGATGATGGGCCGGGGCCCGGGGCATCCGAGCACCAGGGAGCCCAGACGGGCGTGAAGGATCTGCGCGAGCGACTGCGCCTGCTCTACGGCGAGCAAGGCACGCTCACGCTGGAGCCCTTGCCTGGAGGTGGGTGTCGTGCACGGATCACCCTCCCGAGCGGGGGGCCTCCCCGATGAGGATCTTGATCGTCGATGATGAGGAGCCCGCGCGCCGCAGGCTCTCGCGGCTGTTGAGTGGTTTGCCCGACGTCGAGGTCGTCGGTGACGCCGGGGATGGCGAAGAGGCACTGCGACGGGTGGAGGAACTGCGGCCCGACCTGCTGCTGCTGGACGTGCGCATGCCTGGGATGGACGGGCTGGCACTCGCCCAGCGCTACCGGGAGCTACCGCCCCTCATCTTCGTCACCGCCCACGATGACTACGCGGTCCGGGCCTTCGAGGCCCATGCCGTCGACTATCTGCTCAAGCCCGTGCGTCCCGAGCGGCTCGCCGATGCGCTCGAGCGTGCCCGCGGGCGACTGCTCGCGAAGCAGGCCGCGGTGGCGCGCGTGCTGGAGGCCGTGGCGCCAGTGGACTCCTCGTGCCGCATCGTCACGGTGAGCCAGGGCGTCTTTCACTTCTTCGATGCCCGGTCCATCTCGCGTTTCTGGAGCAGTGACAAATACACGCTCTTCCTCGCGGATCAGCGGGAGCAGTGTACCGAGGAGTCGCTGACCCAGCTGGAGGAGCGGCTGCGGAGCCATGGCTTCCTGCGCGTTCACCGGGGCGAGCTGATTCAGCTCACCCACGTGAAGGCCGTGCACTCCCGGAACGGGGAGCATGAGGTCGAGCTTCAGGATGGGCAGCTCGCCCGCGTGAGCCGGCGCTCCGCGTCCACGCTCAAGGCCGCGCTGGGGATGAAGGCGCGGTAAGCGGGGCCTCGCGCCGCTCATCGGCTGGAGGCCGCCGTCCATCGGCTCGCGGCGGAGGAACGGTGCGGATGCGCCATCTTCCGCGCATGCGACGCACACTCCTCATCTTGTCGATGCTGTCCCTCCTGGCGTTGGGTGGGGTGGGCTGGGTCCAGACCCGGACCCCCGGAGACAATCCCTTGAGCCGTCATGCCCTGGCGCCTTCCGACCAGATGCGGTTGACGGGGTTCGTGGAGGAGCGCCTGCCCGCGGGCTCCTACCTCTATCTGCGCGTGCGCGCGCCCGATGGCTCGCGCCACTGGGTGGCCACGCTCTCGACGGCGGCCTCGAGAGAGTCGGCCGTCCAGGTCCAGGTCTTCGCCCGCGCCGATGACTTCCACTCCCGGCGTCTGGGCCGGGATTTCTCGCCCCTGCTCTTCGGCTCCGTCCAAGCCGCTCCCTCCTCCTCACGTTGATCCACCCCGCCACTTCCAAGGAGTCCTCCATGAAGCGCCTGCTCGCCGCCGTTCTGTCGTCCCTCGTCGTCACCGCATGCGGATCCGAGACGGCCGCGCCGCCTCCCACCCACGAGCCCGAAACCGATCCCTGCCAGCGTGGGGTGCTGGAGCCAGACTTCCAGGCGTCCTCCGCGCTCCAGGGCCCGGGCGTGGACGCCAATGGCCAACTGAGCCCCGGTTCCTACATCATCAGCAGCACCTATCTGCGTATGCGGTCCACGGTAGAGGCTCAGACGGAGTTCGACGCGGCGGTGGTCGGCCTGAATGAAACCCTGCCGACGCAGCCCGGCCTGATGGCCGTCCAATTCGGTGGGTCCGAGTCCTGCAACACCAAACGGACACTGACGGTCTGGAAGGATGAGGCGTCCATGTACCAGTTCGTCGCCTCTCCGGCTCACCGCCGGGCCATGCTGAAGGTGGGGGTGATGAGCAGAGGGGGTGGCATCGTGACCTCCTGGGCGGGCGACGAGCGGGGCGCCATCTGGAGCGAGGCGATTGAGCATCTCTCGCGGGAGACGCGCCCCACCTACTGACTCCCGGACGCGGCTCGATGGCGGCAGCACGGTGGCGGCGCGGTTCACGCGCTGAGCAGCCTCTTCCGCCCGCTCCAGGGCCAGGGGTGAGCAGCGCCCCCTCCCGACGGGCGGCTTCGGGAGCCGTGGCCTTGACATGCAACCTCCAGGTTGCGTATTGCTGGGGGAGATGGACATGGATCTCGTGTTCAAGGCGCTCGCCGACAAGAGCCGCCGCCAGCTCCTGGATCTGCTGCACCAGGAGAACGGGCGGACGCTCGGGGAGCTCTGCGAGCACCTGGACATGTCGCGTCAGGCCGTCACCAAGCACCTGGCGGTGCTCGAGGAGGCCAACCTCGTCGCCGTCGTGTGGCGGGGCCGAGAGAAGCTGCACTACCTGAATCCCGTGCCGCTGCATGACATCTACGAGCGGTGGATCGGGAAGTTCGAGCGGCAGCGCCTGCGCGCGCTGCACGAGCTCAAGAAAGGGCTGGAAGAGGATGACGACCCGTAAGCCGCAGTTCGTCTACGTCACGTACATCCAGACGACGCCGGAGAAGGTCTGGGCCGCCCTGCAGGACCCCGAGCTGACCCGGCAGTACTGGGGCATGCACAAGAACGTCTCCGACTGGAAGGCTGGCTCCCGCTGGGCGCACCAGGACTATGAGACGAACGAGGTGCGCGTCACCGGCCAGGTGCTCGAGTCCGAGCCGCCGAAGAAGCTCGTCCTCTCCTGGGGCTCGCCCGAGGGGCGTCCCGGGGCGGAGCCGCCCTCGAAGGTCACGTTCCTCCTCGAGCCGTTCATGGGCGCGGTGCGCCTGACGGTGCTGCACGACGAACTCGTCGAGGGCGGCGAGACGATGAAGGGCATCTCCCAGGGCTGGCCGGCGATTCTCTCGAGCCTCAAGTCGCTGCTCGAGACGGGGCAGCCGCTGGTGATGACGACGAAGCGCTGGGGCCGTTAGGGAGCATGCGCAGCCCACGTCACCCACGGTGGCGGCGGGCCAGCGCGGTGAACGTGCCCAGGCCCAGCAGCACCAGCGAGGCGTCCGCCCCCGTGGTCGAGCAGCCACTGCCCAGCAGGGCGAGGTCCGCACCCGTGACGCGGAAGGTCCGCGCGGCCGGGGTCTCATCCACGTTGCCCGCCGCATCACGGGCGCGCACTTCCAGGGTGTACGCTCCCACGCATAGGGCGAATAGAAGGCCTGTGGAGGGTGAGGGCTGGTGCAGAGGGGCCGAGGAGGGCCGCTGGAGGGTGGCGCCGAGCTGTGCGCCAGGCCGGTGGACAGGCGCTGCAGCTGCCTTTGGGCACATGCCTGCTCAGGCTGTGCTCCCCGCAGGGGTGAGGCAGAGTGCTTGGGCCTGTGGGCAACTGCGGCCCGGCGCTCAACACCACGCGAGCTGCGCTGGCCCCTGAGCCGGGGCTCGCTTCGCAGGCCACGTGGGTCGTTCCAGGTTTCAAAGGACTCGTTCTGACACCTCGTTGCCTACGAGTCGTCTGACACCCTTCCTGGTCCGTGGTGTCCCAGTGGAGCTCCACAGGTTTCAAAGGACTCGTTCTGACACCTCGTCGCCTACGAGTCGTCTGACACCATTCCTGGGGGAACTCATGACCACCGACCACCTCGCGCCCGCGCAGAAGGCCGTGTCGCCCTTGAATGCCGTGTCGCCCTTCGCTCAACCAGGCCGCGAGAACTGGTCCATTGCTGGGGGGACATCACCACGGGGGTTCAAATGAAGCTGGCCGGAGCAGTGGTGCTGTTGGTGTTCCTCACCGGATGCGCGACGACCCAGAGATCGGATGGCCCTGGAACAGGAGGCTCTGGTCCTTCTCCCTCACCGGGGGCCAAACCTGCCGTGAAAAAGGAACTGCCCTGGTTGAACGTTCCGGGCGGACGGATGAAGACGACTCTCTTCTACGGTCCTTGGCAGTGCCGTCGGGAGTTCATGAACGGGTGCCAGAGGGAGTGCGCCAGCGAGGGCTACAAGCTCATGGGCTGTATGTGGCTGGCCGATTTCAAGTTCGACTGGGAGGGACGCCTCGTTGCCTTGCCCGTTCCCGTCAAGGGCGGGAGCCGTTACGGCATCTATCACTGCTGCTGCGATTATCCCGAACTGTCACCCGAGGACAATGCAGCTCAACGCAAGGCGTGGAGCAGGTTTCGGACATCCTTCCGGAAGGCCTGGAGCGAGAAATTTGGTCAGTGGCCCGAGCAGGGCGGGGTGTCCTGGCCGGGGCACCACATCCGAGACCTCTGGCACGCTGGGAACCCGGTGGACCCCAACAACGTCTTCCCCGCGCAACCGGACGTTCACGAGGTGTACAACGATCAGTATCCCGCCTGTTATGGCGGCAAATCCCCCTGGAATACAGTGGGTCCCAACCTGCCCTACACGGACAACTGACGATGGCCACGTCCATGAGCCGCCTGCTCGAAGAGGTCTCCCGCGATCATTTCCCGTATCCCCCCGCCACGCCCGAGGAGATCGAGGAGTTCGAGCGGCGGGTAGGCTGGCGGTTGGACGCGGATCTGCGGGCCTTCTACCTGCACTGCAACGGGGCGGAGCTGATTGAGCGGTTGCCGGACACCCCCTACCGCATCCTCCCGCTGTCACAGGTCGTCCGGGCACGAGTGGCCATCTTCGGGAAGAAGAACGACGATGACGCGCATGGGCCCGCATCGATGTGGGTCATCTGCGACATCCAGGACGGCAACTACGTGCTGGTGGATGTGGCCCGCCAGGAGAACGACCACTACCCCCTGACGGACGGCTATCATGAGGCATGGCCCAACCCGAAATACTGCGGGCCAGTCGCCAGCTCCTTCTCGGAGTTCTTGGAGCAGGTACTGCGCACCCAGCGCGGCCTTTACTGGCTGGGGGAATGAAGTCTCTCGGGTATTCCTCCATGGGGTGTGTCTACTCGGATGGTCTTGCTCTCCGCGCGGTCGCATCAATCCCATCAGGCTCAATATTGGAATCGAACTCCTGGCGTGATTCCCTCTCAGCTCAATTGTCTAACAAGCTGTCGGACAATTTCGGGGTCGGGACACGCTTTGGCGAAGGCCCGCATGTTCATTCGGTGCCGATGACGCGGCCGCCGCCGTTGTCGCGCACCGCCGCCGCCAGCCACAGCGTCGAGACGCCAAAGGACGTGCCGAACTCGACGATCGTCCTGCCGCTGTGCGCCCGCGCCGTCATGTAGCAGAAGGCGCTTGGTGGCTCGCCCCGCAGTTCGCTCGGATGTTTCCCAGGGTGTCGCTCTCGGCCGAGCTCATGGTGGTCGACGCCGGGAAATCCTCACCGCCGGCTCCGCGCTGGCTCACGCGGATCTCATGCTCGCGCTCGTCGCACGGCTGGCGGGGCCTTCCGTGGCGCATCTCGTGACGCGCTACCTCGTCCTCGACGAGCGGCCCTCCCAGGCCCGCTACATGGTGATGGAGCATCTCCGCGTGTCCGACCCTGGGTTGCGAGCGGTCGAACGTTTCATCGCGCAAAATATCGGCCGTCAGCTGTCTCTCGACGAGCTCGCCCGCGTGGCCGCGGTGTCTCCGCGGACGCTCGCTCGCCGGGTCCACGCGAGCCTCGGAGTGACGCCGCACGAGCTCGTGCAACGCATCCGCGTGAGTCGCGCGGCACATCTTCTCGAGACGACGCACGCATCGGTCGACGACATCGCCGCGCAGGTGGGCTACGCCGATGCCGCGGCTTTCCGCCGCGTCTTTCGTCGATTCGCGGGTGAGTTGCCTCGCCGACGACGTGGGCCGACTGCCTGAGCTCCTCGAATCGGCGGCCCGAGTCGCTCCACGTCCCGTGCGCGGAATCACCACGGCTCCAAGCCGCCGAGCGGCACCGAGGTGGCGGTCCTCTTCTACTCGCTGATGGAGATGGCTCGCCTGCGCGGTGAGGACACGGGACGCTACCTGCTGCGCGCAGCGCTCGCCGCCATCGAGAATCCCGGCACCGTCACGCTCCCGTCCAACTCCGACTGACTCCGCTGCGCCGTGCCTCGCTGCCCGGTGGGCTCATCCCCGCTTCGTCCAGACGGGGCGCGGCGAGCTATTACGGGGTGGAAGCAAGCTCCTCGGGTCATCCGCATCTCGCCGCCCGGTAGCCCCACAACCGCGATTTTCTAGATTCGGCTCTACAGGCTGCTGGGGTACACTACGAAAGTCGCGTCTACGCCATGCCCACTATTAGCCACGAGTTCTCGACACCTACTCTCGTTGGAGACCGGTTCGAGACGGATTCACCCTCGATCCCAGTAGATGCGCTGACCGAGTTGGTGGCGTACCAAGAACTCGTTGTCGAGTTGGCGAAGGAAATGGCTCGGGAGAGAACCCGTACGGGTCGTCTACCGAAGGGGTTCGCCAGAAAATTCGAACTCCGACTGACGAGTATCCAGAAGGGCTCTGCCGTCGCGCGACTGGATCGCGTCATCAAGAGCACCGGTGAAGAGCGCCCTCTCTTCCCTCCGGGGCATGACGTCTTCGACGAGGCTCGCGACACCCTTACCGACGCAATCGAGAGTTTCGAGAGCCGAGGAAAGCTCCCCGAGGCCTTCCCGCCCAACGTCATTCCGCTTTTCAGGAAGTTCGGACGCAGCCTGCGTGATGGGGAGGCCATTGTACTTCGTCCTGCGCGTGATGGCCGGCGCGCAGTTGCCTACACCCCGGAGACGCGCAAGCGTCTCGTACTACTCACCTCGGATACGTACACGCGCGAGGTGGAACTCACAGGGATAATTGTCCGCCAGGACGCGCAGAAGCGCCACTTCTGGCTGGACACCAAGGAGCAGGGCGTCATCGAGGTGGCCTACCCGGAACGCCTCCCACCCGGTCATCAGCAACGCGCTACGCGACTACAAGTTCACTCGAATCCAAGTTGCCGGGATCGCGCAGTTCAACAGTAAGGACGCCTTCCAGGAATTCGATGGGGTCCCTACTGTTACGCTTGAGTCCGACCTCAGCGAGGCCGACGTGCAAGACGTGGAGAGCCGGCTAAAGGAGTTCGAGGACCTAGAGCACGGGTGGCTCGACGGTGAGGATGGGGAAGTACCCTCCAAGGAAGGGCTCGGCTGGTTGCGCGGCATCATTCTGGCGCTGATGGCTTCCTACAAGGTACCGCTGCCGTATCTGTATCCGACCCCGGAAGGTGGAGTGCAGGCGGAATGGACCTTCAAACCGTGGGAGGTAAGCGCCGAGTTCAACCTCCTAAAAAGGTCGGCTTACCTACACGCGGTCAAGGGGAAGACCCGTGAGACCGAAGCCGACGAGGTGGCGTTCGAAGAGAACGAGGACAAGGCGCTGGAGAAAACGGCGGGATTCGTTCTTCGTATCAAGGATCGTGGGGAGCGGGCATGACGGCGAAGGACGACGCGAGCCCCGAGAAGGACGCCTCAACGGGACCGAAGCACGAGCCCTCTGAGGAGCGGTGCTTTCGGCAAGTACACCCGCAGTTCTTCCAGAAGGGTCGTCTCACCGAAATGGCGTTTCGGTTGAAAGACCATGAACACGGCCTGTCGATTTCGTTGTCGTCGAAGACGAGTGCCGAGAAGGCCTTTGCGTTCTACACGAAGCCGAAAGAGCAAGGGGGCAAGGGTCTTCCTGCATGCGGGACGTGGGCAGTAACTACCGCTGAGTGCCATCGGGAAACGTGTGACGTCTACGAGGACCCGACTGAAATCGATCCGGCGCATGGGAGCATCGATATGCGCCACCTCAAGGCTGATAAGAGTCGCCGGAAAGAGGTGCAGACCAACCTCCGCATCTATGCCGAGGAGCGTGGCTGCGTCTTTAGCCCGACCAAAGAGGAAGGTGAGTAGCGGCCCGCCCTCAGTTTCCGTGAAAAGGGCAGAGCAGGGCTAGTGCAGGGTGGGCACCTTCGTGGGGACGGCGTGTGTCGCGTAGAAGCGCCGTGTAGTGCTCGGGCTTTTGTGGTTGAGAAAGGCCGCCACCGAAGCTGGGTCCGCGCCCTTCTCGATGGCCCAGGTGGCGACGGAGTGCTGGAACCGTCCCGGGGTTAAGGGCGGGATGCCCGCCGTCTCGCAGGCCCCCTTGATGGCTAGTGGAGTGTCCACGAAGTTCGTGGACATAGTCGCGGAGCGGAGAGAGTCGGCTTCCGAGCGCGAGTTCAGGCAATTGGGCCAGTTTCAGCCATGCGTGGTCGGGAGGTCTCTGTGGCGCTCTGGTAGTGCCTCGCCGACTACGTCCAAAAACTTCGTTTACAGTCCACTAGGAGCCTGTCGGAATATTCCCACGACCCACTACATATCGAGTAGTGCGAGTCGAACGCACCGCTACGGTTGGTATGTAGGACACGTTTTGGGGCGATACTCCGACAAGCTCCTAGGCCGTACTTCTCGAAGCTGAACGAGCCCCGCTCCACCAGAGGCTTCCCGGCCTCCAGCACCTCGGCGGATACGGCGGTGCATTTCAGGTCCTCGATTTCCACACGCCCGGTCGACGGCGAACGTGCAAGCAGGCGATCACCGTGATGCTCTGCCCACTCAACACGTAGAAGACCGCATATGGGAAGCGGCGCAGCAGTGCGCGGTTCACAGCGACTCGAGAATGCGCGTCTTGACCACGTCCCAGGACTCTCCCCCCACAGGGTCCGCACCCAGCTCGGCCAGCCGTCTCTCGAGTTCGGGGAGTTGCTCCGGCGCGGTCTCCACCTGCTCGGGATGGGTTGCCTGCCGCCCCACAGCTCCTCAATCCGCTGGGTGCGCTCTGCCATGCTCGGGTGCTGCAACGACCGCTTGAGCTTTTCTCTTGCCCCGGGCAGGAGAGGGCAAAAGAAAAGGGCGCCAGACTTGTGTCTGACGCCCTGTTTCAGCTCCCCGACGTGGACTCGAACCACGGACCTAGTGATTAACAGTCACCCGCTCTACCGGCTGAGCTATCGGGGAATATGTCCGCTGCGTGGTGGCCCGGGTGGGCCGCCGCGACAACGAGGTGCTTTCTAGAGAAGGGAGTCTCTCCTGTCAACAACCTGTTTCGACCCACTCGCACGACTTCGCTCGATTCCCTGGTTGGCCCTCGAAGGACTCGCCTCCCTCGTCACCGCCTCCCTCTCCCTGGTCCTCTCGGGCCAGCCCGTGGAACGCGCCCTCGACCGCACCCTCCGCGCCCATCGCCACCTCTCGCGCGACCAGCGCCAGGTCCTCGCCGAGGCCCTCTTCAACGTCTCCCTGTGGCGCCGCCGGCTCGGTTTCCATCTCGGTACCCCGGTGGACCCCCCCGCGTCCTCCCTCCTCTACGCCTTCCTGCACCTGCTCGCGGGCCTTCCGTCCGATGTGGCCGCGCGGCTCGCCGAGGTTGGTACACCGCCTCCACCCCTTGTCCCGGACGTGCCTCCGTCCCTCGCCCTGCGCTGCTCCCTCCCCGATTGGCTCGCCGACCACTTCGCCCGGGAGTGGGGCCCCGCCGCCGAGGACTTCTGTGCCCACCTCAATGTCCCCGGCCCCGTCACCCTCCGCGTCAACCGCCTGCGCACCGACCGCGACTCCCTCCAGGCCCGGCTGCGCTCCGAGGGCGTCGAGACCCAGCCCGGGCTCCTCAGCCCCCTGGCGCTCCACGTCGTCGGCCCCCGGCCCAACCTCTATGGGCTCGCCTCCCTGCGCGAGGGTCTCTTCGAGGTGCAGGACGAGGGCAGTCAGCTCCTGGGGCTGCTCGTCGAGCCTCATCCCGGCGAGACCGTTCTCGACCTGTGCGCGGGGGCGGGGGGCAAGACGCTCCAGCTCGGTGCCGCCATGGAGAACCAGGGCCGGTTGCTGGCGTATGACCCGGATGCCGGGCGGCTCGACCGCCTCCTGCAGCGCTGTGCCCGGGCGGGCGTCTCGAATGTCCACGTGCTGCGCGCTCCCCCCGAGAGACTGCTCGTGGACCGGGTATTGGTGGATGCCCCGTGCTCGGAACTCGGTCCCCTGCGGCGTGGACCGGACCTGCGCTTCCGTCTCGCGCCGTCCTCCCTGTCCGAGCTGCCCCGGGTCCAGCGGGAGATCCTCGACCGGACCCGCTCGCTCGTGCGCCCGGGAGGCCGCCTCGTCTACGCGACCTGTACCGTCAACCGCGCGGAGAACGAGGACCTGGTGCTCGGGTTCCTGCGGGACGCTCCCGAGTTCCGGCTCGTGCCGGCGGAGGGGTCCGGTGCTCTGGGCTCGTGCGCCCGGGATGGCTTCTGGGTCTGCGCGCCGCACCTGCACGGCTGCGATGCCTTCTTCGCCGCCGTGCTGGAGCGGACCGAGGGGTAGGCTGGAGAGCGGGGAGGGAGGTTGTCGTCTGGACAGCCCCTGTTCGAAGCACGGGCGCATCGCGTCCCGGGTGGTATGAAGCGCCTGTGCGTTGGCTCAAACCCCTTCCCCTGCGTCCTCGCGACACCGTCCAGGTCGTCGCCCCCGCCGGCCCCTTCGACGTCCAGGCGTTCGAGAAGGGTCTGGAGGTGCTCGGACAGCGCTACACGCCCACCTATCGGCCGGATCTCTATGACGCGTGGCGCTACCTCGCCGGGAGCGATGCCCGCCGGGCCGAGGAGCTGTCCGCGGCGCTCTCCGACACCTCGTCCCGCGCCATCTTCTGTGCCCGGGGCGGCTACGGCTCCATGCGTCTGTTGCCGTCGCTGTCCTTCAAGGATCTCGCCCCCTCCGCCCTGGTGGGCTTCTCCGACATGACTTCCCTGCACGCGGTGCTCCAGGCCTCGGGGCGCGTCTCCATCCACGGGCCCGTCGTCACCCACCTGGGGATCCAGCCCCCCGCCGTCCAGGACTACCTCTTCCGTCTCCTCGAGTCCCCCGAGCCTCCGCCGCCCCTGCAAGGCACGACCCTCTATGTTCCGGGCGTCGTCGAGGGGCCGCTGCTCGGGGGCAACCTCTCCGTCTTCTCGCGGCTGCTGGGCACGCCCTACCTGCCGCCGCTCGATGGCGCCATCCTCCTGCTCGAGGACGTGGGCGAGAAGCCCTACCGGCTCGACCGGATGTGGACGCACTTGCGGCTCGCGGGCGTCTTCGATCGTGTGCGTGGCATCGTGCTCGGCCAGTTCACCGACTGCGAGAACAAGGACTCGCCCTACGGCTCCGCGGATGTCCTGCGCTCGCTCGCCGAGGAGACGGGACTGCCGTGCGCGGCGGGCTTCCCCATCGGCCACGACACGCCCAACTATCCCGTCGCCCTGGGCACCCACGTGCGCTTGGACGCCGGCGCCGCCCTCCTCACCTTCCTCGAGGGCGCGGTCCAGGCATGAGCTCCCATCCCATCGCCCAGCTCCAGCAGGTGCTCGACGAGGCCGTCACGCTCGGCATCTTCCCGTCCGCCCAGGCCGTGGTGTTGCACCGGGGCGTCCAGGTCTTCGGCGGGGTGGCGGGGCCCGTCACCGGCGACACGCGTTTCGATCTGGCGTCCCTCACCAAGGTGCTCAACACCACGGCGCTCTTCCTGCGGCTGTGGACCGAGGGCAAGGTGGGCCCCGAGACGCCCGTGGCGCGCTTCTTCCCCGGCTCGCCCGTGGGGGACGCCGGCGCCACCGTGGCGGACCTGCTCTACCACCGCTCGGGTCTGCCCCCCTTCGTGCCCTTCTTCGCCGAGGCGCTCACCTCCACTCCCGAGCTGTTGGACCCCGCCTGTTCCTCCACCACGCGCGCCCGGGTCCGGGACGAGGTGATCCAGGCCGCCGCGCGCACGCCGCTCGCGGCCCCGTGGCGCACCCGCACCGCCTACAGCGACGTGGGCTTCATCCTCCTCGGGGAGATCCTCGCCCGGGTGGGTGGGGCGCCTCTGGACATCCTCTTCTCGCGCCATGTCGCCGGGCCTCTCGGGCTCGGCGCGCGCTACCACCGGCTCACGGATTTTCCCACGGATGGCCTCGTCGCGCCCACGGGGGCCACCCGTCCTCGCGAGCCCGCTCCCGGTCAGGAGACGATGTGGGGCGAGCTTCCGTCCCGGCCCTCCGTCCTCGGCGAGGTGGATGACGACAACGCCTGGGTGCTGGACGGTGTGAGCGGCCATGCGGGCCTCTTCGGCACCGCGGTGGACGTGGCGCGCTTCGGCCAGGCCATCCTCGCCGGGTGCGCGGGGGACGCGGCGATCGCCCCCGGGCCGCTGTGGTTCCGCGCGCTGGCCACGGATCCGCTCCTGCCGGGCAGCACGCGCTCCATGGGGTTCGACTCTCCCTCCGAGGGCCTGTCCAGCGCGGGCCACTTCATCGGTGACACGCCTCCGGGCGCGGTGGGCCATCTGGGCTTCACCGGTACCAGTCTCTGGGTGGACCTGCGCCGCTCGCTCGTGGTGGCGCTCGTCACCAACCGCGTGGCGCACGGCCGCAAGGAAGTGCGCATCCGCGACTTCCGCCCCATCTTTCATGACCTCGTCGTGGATTCCCTCGGGCTCGACGACCTCACCCCGAAAGCACATGGCTGACGACAACGGCAACGTCCTCGACACCCTCTCTCCCGGCGCGGTGCGCCGCATCCACCTCATCGGCGTGGCCGGCACGGGCATGGGCTCGTTCGCGGGCATGCTCAAGGCCGCGGGCTACGACGTCACCGGCAGCGACGAGAACGTCTACCCGCCCATGAGCGACATGCTGCGCGCCTGGGGCATCCAGGCGCTCACGCCCTACAAGCCGGAGAACCTCGACGTGGTCCGGCCGGACCTGGTCATCGTCGGCAACGTCATCCGCCGGGTGAATCCCGAGGCCACCGCCGTGCGCGAGCGCCGCCTGCCGCAGATGAGCTTCCCGGCCGCGCTGGGCTCGCTCTTCCTGGAGCACGCGCACTCGGTGGTGGTGGCGGGCACCCACGGCAAGACGACCACGTCCTCGCTGATGGCCCACGTCCTGGTGGAGGCGGGGAGGGATCCGTCCTTCCTCGTGGGCGGCGTCACCCAGAACTACGCGGGCAACTACCGGGTGGGCAAGGGCGCGCACTTCGTCGTCGAGGGCGACGAGTACGACACCGTCTACTGGGACAAGGGCTCCAAGTTCCTGCACTACCGGCCCAAGACGGCCATCCTCACGAGCGTGGAGTTCGACCACGCGGACATCTTCCGCGACCTGCCGCACTACGAGTCCACCTTCGACAAGTTCGTCCGGCTCATCCCCAAGGACGGCCGGCTGGTGGTGTGTGCCGCGTACCCCAACGCGGTGAAGCTCGCGCGGGCGTGCCCGGGTGAGGTCATCACCTATGTGGCCCGCGAGGGCGCCGAGGCCGACTACACCCCGCGCAACGTGCGCTTCGGTCCCGAGGGCGCGCGCTTCGAGGTGGTGGAGCGGGGCAGCGTGCTGGGCACCGCGCTGGTGACGCTCTCCGGCATGCACAACGTGGAGAACACGCTGAGCGTCATCGCCGCGGCGCGGGGGTTGGGTCTGTCGTTCGAGGAGATCTGCCGGGGGCTCGCCACCTTCCAGGGCGTGAAGCGGCGCCAGGAGGTGCGCGCGGAGGTGGGCGGCATCCTCGTGGTGGACGACTTCGCGCACCATCCCACGGCGGTGCGCGAGACGATCGCCGCCATCCGCCACCGCTACCCGGAGCGCCGGCTGTGGGCCATCTTCGAGCCCCGATCGAACACGAGCCGCCGCAACATCCACCAGGAGGACTACGCCCACGCCTTCACCGGCGCCGCGCGTGCGAGCCTCAAGGTGCCCGAGCGCCATGACAAGGTGCCCGTGGACCAGGAACTGGACGTGCCCCGTGTCATCGAGGCGCTCAAGGCGCAGGGCATCGCCGCCGACTCCACGGTGGACGTGCCCTCGCTCGTGGAGCGCGTGGCGCGCGAGTCCCAGCCGGGTGACGTGTTGCTCGTCATGAGCAATGGCTCCTTCGGGGGCTTCATCGACAAGCTGCTCGCCGCGCTGCGCGCCCGGATGGGGGAGGGCTAGGCCATGCGTTCCATTCGACTCCTGCTGACCTCACTCGCCCTGTCCGGCTGTGTCTCCGCGATGCCGCCGCTCACCGGGTCCGCGCTCCGCACCTCCCAGGCGGGTCTGGGGGGAGGCGAGCCGTTGGAGTTCACCGTCAAGCGCCATCCCGGCGGTGAGCCCTACTCGCTCTCCGAGGATCGCGGCAGCGTGGTGCTCATCGACGTGTGGGCGACCTGGTGCGAGCCCTGCCGCGACGCGCTTCCCCTGTACCAGGAACTGGCGAAGCACTACGGCGCGCGGGGCCTGAAGGTCTACGCGCTCAATGTGGACGAGGACGTGCGCGCCGTGCCGCCCTTCCTGGCGGAGACGAAGGTGGCGCTGCCCGTGCTGCTCGACGCACAGGCGGCGGTGGCGGACAAGGTGCTGCGCGTGCGCGGCCTGCCGACCATGCTGCTGGTCGATCGCAAGGGGCACGTGCGCTACATGCACGAGGGCTTCGCCGAGGAGTACCTCATGAAGTACCAGAACGAGATCGAGGAGTTGCTGTCGGAGCAGTGAACCCGGAGTCCCCTGGAGGAAGTCGTCCCATGTCCGATGAGTCTCCGGCCACGCTGCGCCGTATCGCCGAGGAAGGTGCCCGTCTGGCGGGACGCGTGCTCGCCGAGCGTTTCCATGGCGAGCGCACCATCGAGTACAAGGGGGGCATCGATCTGGTCACCGACGCGGACCGCGCGGCGGAGGCGGCGGTGCTCGGCTTCATCCGCCAGCACTACCCCCACCACTCGGTGCTGGCCGAGGAGAGCGGCGCCTCACAGGGCTCGGGCATCCGGTGGATCGTGGATCCGCTGGATGGCACCACCAACTACGCGCACCAGGTGCCGCACTTCTGCGTGAGCGTGGGGGTGGAGGGTCCGGACGGGCTGCTCGCGGGTGCCATCTATGATCCGATGCTCGAGGAGCTCTTCTCCGCGGCGCGGGGAGAGGGGGCGACGCTCAACGGACGGGCGTTGAAGGTCTCGGGGTGCACGGAGTTCTCGCGCGCCCTGCTGTGCACGGGCTTTCCCTATGACGTGCACCACAAGCCCGAGGGGCCGCTGGGGATGTTGCGGCGCTTCATCGTCCGGGCGCAGGGCATGCGGCGCACGGGCAGCGCCGCGTTGGATCTGGCGTACGTGGCGGCGGGGCGCTTCGACGGCTACTTCGAGTTTGGCCTCAAGCCCTGGGACGAGGCGGCGGGAGCGCTGCTGGTGGCGGAGGCGGGTGGGGTGATGGTGCGCATCGACGGGGAGCCGTACCGGGTGGGCTACGGGGACGTGCTCGCGTGCGCGCCGGGCCTGGCACCGCAGTTCATCGCCGAGAGCAAGGGCTTCCTCGCGGACATCGGCTGGAGCCCCCGCGCGTTTCAGCCCTGACGGGCGGACAGCCGGGCGTTGGCCTCGCGCACCCGGGCCGACAGGATGCGCGCGATGTTGAGCACGACGAAGGTGAAGCCGTCGCGGTGCTGCTGCCGGAAGGTGGCGAGGTGCTCGGTGGTGAGCCGCAACAGCTCCGTGTCCGTGCGTACCCGCACGGTGGCGGAGCGGTCCTCGAGATCGATGAGGCTCATCTCTCCGAAGAAGCCCGGCGCGCCGAGCACCGTGAGGGGCCGGGACACGCCGCCGCCATCCCGCCGCGTCAGCTCCACTTCTCCCCGGGCGATGAGGTAGAGGCAGTCTCCGCGCTCGCCCTCCTCGAACACCACGTCCCCGGCGCAGTAGCGCCGCTGCTCGGACAGCTCGGCCAGGTAGGCGAGTTCCGCGCTGGAGAGCATCTCGAACAACGGCGATGACGACACGACGGCCAGCTTCTCCATGTCTCCCGTCCCCCCGGGACTCAGGTGGCTGGCCCGGAGTCTACTCCGTGCGCATCCGTCCACTGGCGAAGGCCGCCTGGGCCTCGCCCCCGGGTTGGGCGGGAAACACCTAGCCGCCCTTCTTGAGCTCCGTGAGCACCAGCTTGGCCACGGCCTTGAGCGTGTCGAAGACGCCCACGCCCGTGGGGGCCACCGCCTGGTACTCGGGGATGTTGCGCGCGTTGAGCGTCTTGTGCATCTCCTCCATCGAGACCGCGTTGGGCAGGTCGCGCTTGTTGTACTGCATGACGGAGGGGATCTTGTTCAGGTCGTAGCCCTGCTCGGCCAGGTTGATGCGCAGGTTCTCCAACGACTCCATGTTGGCTTCCATGCGCTCGACCTGGCTGTCGGCCACGAACACCACGCCGTCCACGCCCTTGAGGATGAGCTTGCGGCTGGCGTCGTAGAAGACCTGACCGGGCACCGTGTACAGGTGGAAGCGCGTCTTGAAGCCGCGGATCTCCCCGAGCGACAGCGGCAGGAAGTCGAAGAAGAGCGTGCGGTCCGTCTCCGTGGAGAGCGAGATGAGCTTGCCCTTCGTCTCCGCGGCGGTCTTGTTGTAGATGTACTGCAGGTTCGTCGTCTTCCCGCACAACCCGGGACCGTAGTAGACGATCTTGCAGTTGATTTCGCGAGACGAGTAGTTGATGAAGGACATGGCTTCTCGGATTACTCGCTGAAGAGGTTGTCGATATCGTCGTCGGAAATCTCGGCGAACGGAGAGCCGACACCGGGACCATCGGTCTTCTTCACGAGGCTCTCGAAGATCTTGGTCAGTTCGTCGCTGGCCTTCTTGATGCGCAGGCGCACCAGGCCGAGACTCGTGCGGTTGTCGAAGATGACGACCAGGACCACGCGGCTGCCCACGATGGTCATGTAGAGCGAGTCCTTGGCCCCCTCGTGGAACTGATGGGGGAACTCGTTCTCGCCAATCAGCTTGGCCAAGCCGCCCATCGCCGCCACGTTGCCGGCCGTCAGCGAGGCCAGTGACGTGGTGTCGATGTTCTGGGTCTGCCCCGCGGAAGAGATGAGCTGACCGTTCTTGTCGACGAGGAACACCACCTTCGCGTTCGCGTCCTTGGTCAGCCGGTCGCAAACCGCGTTGATCTTGGTGAACTCCTCTTCGTACATCACCAATTGCGTGCCCATGGGCGTTTACGCTCCTACGCGTCTCGCTCGACCTGTGCTTCGGCGGCCCCTGCCGGTTTCCGGAGTGAATTTCGGAGGTTAGGTGCGGTGCTCCCGACCCGGGGAGCTTTAGCAAAGCCCCTGCCACCCCGCAAGAAGCCGCCACCTTCTGTGCGCAGTGGTCCGCGCGCCGGGCGACCGTGCGCGTGCAGGGGGGAGGGGAAGGCCGTCATCGGGAGGGGAGCATCATCCATGCGAAGGGGATTTCAAAATTCCGGATGGATCCACCCATTACCGGGGAAATCATCCGGTATCCACTATACTGCGCCCATCGGGGTCCGCTCGAACTTCGAACGCGTCTCACCCCCCTCCTTCTTGCGCTCGGCGGGGGGGCGGCTTCCAGGCCAGGCGTCCCCCCGTGTGCGAAGGCGAACACGCCCCGCTTGCCCATGACGGAAACTCCTCCTCCCCCGGCGGACCCCACCACTCCGGGCCCATGGATACGCCAGGCCTTCGGGCCGTACGTGCTCCGGCGCAAGCTGGCCGAGGGCGGAATGGCGGAAATCTTCCTCGCCCGGCGCTCGGACGGACAGGACGGGGCGCGCGAGGTCGTCATCAAGCGGATCCGCCAGGCGCTGGTGGGCCAGCCGGACTTCCTGGAGATGCTGCGCCAGGAGGGCCGCCTGGCGACGCAACTGGTGCACTCCCACCTGGTGCGCGTGTACGAGCAGGGGAGCGTGGAGGGCCGCGCCTACCTCTGCATGGAGTGGCTCGCCGGCGAGGACTTCTCCACCCTGGTGCGCCTGGCGAGCCTGCGCGGGGAGTTCATGCCGGTGCCCCTGGTGCTGCGGGTGCTCGCCGACGCGGCGCGTGGGTTGCACTACGCGCACGACTTCGTCGACGCCTCGGGCCAGCCGCTGAACATCGTCCACCGCGACGTGTCACCCTCCAACCTGTACGTGACGTTCGAGGGGCAGGTGAAGGTGCTGGACTTCGGCGTCGCCCAGGCGGGAGGGGCCGCCACGCGCCCGGGAGAGATGAAGGGCAAGGTCATCTACATGGCGCCCGAGCAGGCCCTGGGCGGGGTGGTGGACCGGCGCGCGGATGTCTTCTCCCTGGGCGTGTGCCTCTACGAGGCCCTCACCCATGTGCGCCCCTTCGCCCGGGAGCGGGACGCGGCGGTGCTGGATGCGCTGCGCGAGGGGGACTTCCCACGCCCGCGCGCCCTGCGGCCCGAGCTGTCCCCGGAGCTGGAGGCGGTGGTGCTCAAGGCGATGGCCCCCGCGCCCGCGCGCCGCCATGGCTCCGCTGCCGAGTTCGCCGACGCGCTCGAGCGGCTGCTGTCGCGTGAGTACCCTCCGGCGACTCCCACCCACCTCGCCGCGTACCTGCGCACGAGCGTGGGCGAGGAGCGCTACCGGGAGAAGACGTTCGTCCCGCCGTTCGACCCGTCCGGGAAGGGGGGCGGCTCCAAGGTGGTGCGCTCCCCGATGGTCACGGACGCTCCGCGACGGAGGTCCGGGCCGCCTGGCGGGTGGCCGCCGTGGGCCGCCGGGGCGCTGGCGCTGTGCCTGGTGGGCGTGGGGGCCGTGCTCGTCTCGCGTCGGGCCTCCACCCCAGCGCTTTCCCCCGTCCAGGAGACTCCCTCCCTGGCCCAGGTGGAGAGCGGTGCTCCGAAGCCCGAGTCCCTCGCGGACGCGGGGACCCGGTCGCCTCTCGCGGATCCTGCCGACAAGGAGGCGCCCAGGACACGGCAGGCGGGGCGGGGCTCTTCCCGGCAGGCGTCCGCGTCGGGCAAGGGCAAGGTGCCTGCCTCGTTGGAGGTCGCGGACATCCAGCGCGTGGTGACGCGCAACCGGGCGAGCTACCTGTCCTGCTTCGAGCGGCACAAGGAGGACCTGCGCGCGGACGAGGGCGAGGTGCGGATGCGCTTCACCATCCAGTCCTCGGGCCGGGCGGAGACGAGCACCCAGGGCGCGCTGGCGGAGCGCCCGCTGGGCAAGTGCCTGGAGCAGCGGTTGAACCGGTTGCGTTTTCCCGCGCACCGCGGTGACGCGGTGACGGTGGTGCTGCCGCTGGGCTACCGCGTCACGCGCTAGCCCGTCCGGGACGCTAGAGATCGCGCCGGGCGCTGAGGGCCTTGGCGAGCGTGGCCTGGTCGGCGTACTCGAGGTCTCCCCCCATGGGCAGACCCTGGGCGATGCGGCTCACGCGGATGCCTGCGGGCTTGAGCAGGCGCGTGAGGTAGAGCGCGGTGGCCTCGCCCTCCACGTCGGGGTTGGTGGCGAGGATGATCTCCTCCACCCGCCCATCCCCGAGCCGCTCGAGCAGCTCCTTGATGCGCAGCTGCTCGGGCCCCACGCCGTCCAGGGGCGAGAGCACGCCGTGCAGCACGTGGTAGCGCCCCTTGAACTCGCGCGTGCGCTCCAGGGCCATCAGGTCCGCGAAGGACTCCACCACGCACACCACGCGGTCATCGCGCCGCTGATCCTGGCAGAAGCCGCACAGGTGCGCGTCGGTGAGGGAGAAGCACCGGCCACACAGGTGCACCTTCTCCTTCACCTCGCGGATGGCCTGCGACAGGTCCATGGCGTATTCGCCCGGGGCACGCAGGATGTGGAAGGCGAGGCGCTGGGCGGTCTTCTCCCCGATGCCGGGGAGCTTCGCGAGCTGGGCGACCAGGCGGTTGAGAGGATCAGGCGTCATTCGAGCTCACGTAACACCGGGGATCTTCACTCCGCCCGAGATCTTGCCCAACTCCCGCTGCATCTTCTCGCGGCTGCTCGCCAGGGCGGCGTTGACGGCGGCGGTCACCAGGTCCTCGAGCAGGCCCAGGTCGTTCGGGTCCACCAGGGACTTGTCGATCTTGATGCTGCGCACTTCCTGCACGCAGTTGGCCACCACCTTGACCCGGCCGTCGCCGGCCTGCGCCTCGACGGTCTCCTCGGCCAACTCCTTCTTGCGCTGCTCGATCTTCTCCGTGAGCTTGTTGGCCTGACGGATGAAGTAGTTCAGGTCGATGCCGGGCATGTGCTTCCTCTTGGGGCGTGCGAGCGGGCGGGACACGCGCCCGCTCGGGGTGAATCGGAGCGCGCACCCTAGCGTCGGTCGAGCGCGTTGTCAGGGGCTCTCGTCAGGAGACTCGCTCGTCGGGGCAGCCACCGGACGCACGGGCAGGTCGTAGACCTGGATGTGTTCGATCTCCCCGCCGAGCAGCTTGAGGGTGGCACGCACCGCGGGATGGGCGCGAACCCGGCCCTCGGTGCTCTTCTCGTACGCGGCCCGCTCGGAGGCATCCTGCTCGGCGAGGCTGATGAGTCCCGCGCCCGTGCCCGGGCCGCTGTCCCCCTCCGCCACCTTGTCGCCCTCCGCGCAGTCCTGCACCACGAGCTTCGTGGGGCGGCCGAAGTGCTCGGAGAGGGCCTTCTCGACGATGGCGCGCCCGGTGCCCGAGACCGTGGTCTTGTGGAAGCCATCCTTGGGCGGGTAGGCGATGGCCACCTCTCCCTCGCGGATCCACAAGAGGCGGCCACAGGCGAGCGACTTGGCGTGCCGGCCCGAGGCCTGACGCATGGTGTCCACGGCCGCGCGCCACCGGTCCTGGAGCGGACGCCGGGGATTGTCGCGGCCAGACATGGCCATGGAGGCCATGTGCAGGGGCGCTCCCCGGTGGGTGGTGGGCTCGATGGACGGGGCCTCCATGGGCGGAGGCTCGGGTTCGCTCGAGGGGGCGAACTCGCTCTGGGGCGGAGGCGGCTCGTCCGGGAGGCACTCGCCGGACGCGCAGCCGTCGGCCGGGCCCTCCTCGGGAAAGTAGCGCTCGTCCTCGACGGGAGGCGGCTCCGGCGTGGGAAGTGGCGCCCGCGGGGGAGGCCGCACGTTCGTCACGCGCACCACGGGTTGGGCGGGCACGGGGCTCGCCGGAGGCAGGTCACGGGCGATCGCGGCCGGGCGCGGGGCTCGGCCACGGGAGGGCGGGGGGCGGGCGCGGGCGCGCGCTCAGTGGGCGCGAAAGTTGGCCGGGCTGGAGCGACCTCCGGGCGCTCCAGGGGCTACCTTGTGGCCGTCCTCGGCGCCCAGGCCGGCGGCGAGACGATCCACGCGCGCGAGCAGGTCCGGGATGGAGCCGGCGGGCGAGAGCTGGATGGCCTTGAGCAGGGCCATCTCCAACGCGAGTCGGGGCTGGGCCGCGCGCGACACGTCCCACACGCACCCGTGCACGATGTCGAAGAGGCGGGAGATCTGCGCCGCGTCCGCGTCCTTGGCGAGCGCGCTGAGCGCGGTGCGCTCGGTCTCGGCGAGCTCCGTGGGGGCCTCGCCCAGCGTCTTGGCCACGAAGAGGTGGCGCAGTTGCAGGGCGAGCTCCTCCGTGAGCCGCTTGAGATCCGTGCCGCGGTTGAAGACCTCCTCCACGCGCTCGAGCACGCGTCTGGCGTCCTTGCGCACCAGGGCCTCGGCGAAGTCCTGCACCACCGTGCGATCGATGGCGCCCAGGGCATCGGCCACGGCCTCGTCGCTGGGGTTGGCGCCACAGGCGGAGAAGATCTGATCCAGGAGGCTGAGCGAGTCGCGCATGCCGCCCTCGGACTGGCGCACCACCATGGAGAGCGCCCGCTCGGAGATGGCGACCTTCTCCTGCTCGCAGATGTACTTGAGCCGATCGAGCATCACCTTGGCGGGGATGCGCCGGAAGTTGTGGCGCTGGCAGCGCGAGAGGATGGTGTCCGGGAGCTTGTGTGCCTCGGTGGTCGCGAAGATGAACTTCACGTGGCCGGGCGGCTCCTCCAGCGTCTTGAGGAGCGCGTTGAACGCCGCCCCCGAGAGCATGTGGACCTCGTCGATGATGTAGATCTTGTGCCGGTCGCGCTGCGGGAGGTACTTGGCGTTCTCGCGGATCTCCCGGACGTTCTCCACGCCGTTGTTCGAGGCACCGTCGATCTCCGCCACGTCCACCGACGTGCCCGCGGCGATCTCCCGGCACGCCTGGCAGGTGTCACAGGGGTTGGCGGTGGGCCCCTTCTCACAGTTGAGGGCCTTGGCGAGCAGACGGGCGGCGGTCGTCTTGCCCACGCCTCGCGGTCCGCAGAACAGGTAGGCGTGCGCCACCCGGTCCATCTTGATGGCGTTGGCGACGGTGCGGACCACGTGCTCCTGGCCGGTCATGTCGTCGAAAGTCTGCGGGCGCCATTTACGGGCGAGAACGAGGTAGCTCATGGGGGTAGGTGAATCTAACCATGGCGTCCTCTCCAACGCACGTCTTCCGCGCGTTCCACTCGACTTTCGAGGTCACTTCCCGGAAAACGGGGAGACCACTCCGGAAGTCGGGCACTTCACGCGGGGTCGGAGGCGTCGCCCGCCTTGCGCTCGCCCGGGAGGCTAGGGAGAGTCACGCCGAGCCTCCCGATGACCGTTCCCGCGCCGCTGACCCCACTTCCCGCTACCCCTGAACCCATCTCCAGTGCGACTACCCGTCAGGGGGGGATGCCCGCGTGGGGTCCATGGGTGGGGGCGGGCGTGGCGTTGTTGCCCGCGCTGCTCGCGGTGGCGCAGCTCGGGCGCATCCACCCGGACGAGGTGTACCAGTTGTTGGAGCCGGCCTGGTTCCGCGCCCACGGGTATGGCGTCCTGGCGTGGGAGTGGCGGGTGGGCCTGCGCAACTGGGCCGCGCCCCTCGTGGCCTCGGGACTCTTGCGCCTCGCCTCGGTGCTGGGCCTCACGCACCCGGTGGCCTACCGGGCACTGCTCGCCGTCCCCCAGGTGGCCCTGCACGGGTGGATGTTGTGGGCCGCGTACCGCTTCGCCGAGCGGCGCGTCGGACCTCGAGGCGGACTGCTCGCGATGCTCGCCGTGGGCCTCTATGGCCCGGTGCTCGTCTTCGCGGGCCGCACGCTGGGGGAGTCGCTCTCTGGCGCCTTCCTGGTGGTGGCCATGGAGGCCCTGGATCGTCCGGAGCGCTCCGCGCGCGCGGGCCTCGTGGGCGGAGCGGCACTGGGACTGGCGGTAGTGGTGCGCTATGGCTCGGCGGTGATGGTGCTGATGGCGCTCGTCTGGCTGGTGGGAGCCCGGCGGTGGCGGACCCTCGCCTGGACCTGCCTCGCGGGAGGTGTCGTCGCCGTGGGCTTGGGAGTGCTCGACCAGGTGACGTGGGGCCGACCCTTCCACTCGTTCCTGGCCTACGTCGACTTCAACGTCCTCTCGGGCCAGGCGGCGCGACAGTTCGGTGCCTCGCCTCCCTCGTTCTACCTGGGCCCCTGGCTGCGTGGCCTCCCCGGGTGGGTCTGGCTGGTGCTCCCCTTGGTCTGGGCCGCCTGGCGCCAGCGACGCTCCTTGTCCCTGCCTGCCCTGTGCGCGGTGGGCTACCTCACCGCGCTCCTCTTCACCGCCCACAAGGAGGAGCGCTTCCTCTACCCGGGGCTGCTGCTGCTCGTGCTGGCCGCCGCCCCGGTGGCCGCGGGCTTCGTGGTGTCCCGCGAGAGGGCGGCCTGGCGGGCGGTGGGGGGCGCGCTGCTCCTGCTCACCGCGGTGGTGCCGGGCTTCTTCTTCCTCTCGGAGGATCTGCGTGGGGATCAGTTCCGCGCCATCGTCTCGGCCACCCGGAGCGAGGACACGCGGGGCCTGCTCATCGTCAACGAGGGGCTGTGGGGCGCCGGGGGCTTCTTCTACATCGGCAAGAACATCCCCTGGATGACGTGCGACTGGCCCCAGGACGCGAACTTCCAGCGGGCCATGCGGGACACGCGCTTCAACCGTGCCGTCACCTTCGAGGGCCGGGCCCTCGCGGAACTCCAGTCGGCGGGCTTCCGGGTGATGGGGCGGGTGGGGCGCGAGACGATGCTCGCGCGGCCCTGAGCGAGCGGCGGAGCGGGCGGCCAAAAAAGAAGGAGCCGAACTCCCTGGGCAGGGGGCTCGGCTCCTTCACAAGAACGGCCGGGACACACGCGGAGGTGCGCTACCGTTGCTTCCTTCCGGACCTGGCGGGATTCACGTCCCCACGTTGTCCCGACCACAAGCTCTTCAGCTACGACAACAACAACGGAGAGGGTGGGATTCGAACCCACGATACCCTTTCAGATATACACGCGTTCCAGGCGTGCGCCTTCAACCGCTCGGCCACCTCTCCATGAGACTATCTGCGGAGAGCGTAGGATTCGAACCTACGATACCGTTCCCGGTATGCCTGATTTCGAGTCAGGTGCCTTCGACCACTCGGCCAGCTCTCCAATATTCACTTGTCGCGTTTCTTCGCGCGCAGCCGCTCGAAGAAGTCCTTCAAAACCTGGCGGCTCTCGTCCGCCATGATGCCACTCGTGACCTGGAGCCGGTGATTGTGCCGGGGCTCCTCGGCCAGGTTGTAGAGCGAGCCGACAGCGCCCGCCTTGGGATCCGGGGTTCCGAAAACCAGTCGGGTAACCCGGGATTGAACCAGCGCTCCCGCGCACATCGCGCAGGGTTCCAACGTCACATACAGGGTGACACCAGAGAGTCGCCAAGCGTTCAAGGCCTTGGCCGCCGCGTCCATCGCGAAGATTTCCGCGTGAGCCAGGGGGTTGCGGTCGATCTCGCGTCGGTTGAAGCCCGTTCCGATGACCTTGCCATCGTGGACCGCTACCGCGCCGACAGGTACTTCCCCGAGTCCAGCGGCTTCCCGCGCGAGCGCGAGCGCCTGCTGCATGAAAGCTTCGTCCAGACTCATGGGGGGGGAAGAGGACCGGGGAAAGATGGCGCTCCCTGGAGGATTCGAACCTCCGGCCTTCGGATTCGTAGTCCGACGCTCTATCCAGCTGAGCTAAGGGAGCTTGCCGTTTCCTTCTTACCGCTTCCTACAACCACTGCCGACCTACCACAACAACTTTTTTCCGCCTGCTTCTACAACCTTTTGATGAGTGGCGGAGAGAGAGGGATTCGAACCCTCGATACCCTTTCGAGTATGCAGGTTTAGCAAACCTGTGCCTTCAGCCTCTCGGCCATCTCTCCAGTGTGCCAGACCTGTCAAAGAACCACGGACAACTAAACGGAGGAGGTAGGATTCGAACCTACGGGAAGCTTTCGCCACCTGCGGTTTTCAAGACCGCTGCCTTCAGCCGCTCGGCCACTCCTCCACGTCGTGGAGCCGCGCGACCCACCGAACTGCGTGGGCCGCCCTTCTACAACATCCGACGCCCATTGCAACAACGTCTTTTCACAAGGGCCGCAGTTCCTTGAGCCCGCCCATGTACGGCACCAGCACCTCGGGGATGACGACGGTGCCGTCCTCGCGCTGATAGTTCTCCAGGATGGCGATGCTCGTGCGCCCCACGGCCAGGCCGCTTCCATTGAGCGTGTGGACGAGCTGCGGCTTGTCCCCCTTCTGGGCACGGAAGCGGATCTTCGCCCGGCGCGCCTGGAAGTCGCCGCAGTCCGAGCAGGAGGAGATCTCCCGGTAGGCTCCCTGGCCGGGCAGCCAGACCTCGATGTCGTACGTCTTCCGGGCGGAGAAGCCCATGTCGCCGGTGCACAGCAGCATCACCCGGTGGTGCAGGCCCAGGCGCCGCAGGATGTCGCACGCGTCGTCCGTCATCTTCTCCAGCTCGTCGAGGCTCGTCTCCGGCGAGGCGAACTTCACCATCTCCACCTTGTGGAACTGGTGCTGGCGGATGAGGCCCCGGGTGTCGCGGCCCGCCGCGCCCGCCTCGGCGCGGAAGCACGGGCTGAAGGCGCAGTAGCGCAGGGGCAGCGCCTCGCCCTCGAGGATTTCATCCGCGTGGTAGTTGGTGACGGGCACTTCCGAGGTGGGTATCAGGAAGCGCTCGGGCTCGCCCGCCGTCTTGAAGGCGTCGTCCTCGAACTTGGGCAGCTGGCCGGTGCCCATCATCGTCTCGCGCAGCACGAGGTAGGGCGGCAGCAGCTCGACGTAGCCCTTCTGGGTGTGCACGTCGATCATGAAGGAGACGAGCGCGCGCTCCAGCCGCGCGAGCGCTCCCTTGTAGAAGGTGAAGCGCGAGCCGGACACCTTCGCGGCGCGCTCGAAGTCCAGCATCCCGAGCTTCTCGCCCAGCTCGAAGTGCTGCTTGGGCGTGAAGGGCAGCTGGGGCTTGTCTCCCCAGATGCGCACCTGCACGTTCTGCTCGGCGCTCGCTCCCTCGGGCACGGACTCGTGCGGGATGTTGGGGATGAGCAGCAGGATGCGGCTGAGCTCCTCCTCCACCTCCTTGAGCCGCGCCTCCTTCTCCTTGATGTTCTGCGACACGGCGCGCATCTCGCCGCGCAGGGACTCCAGCGCCGCCGGATCCTCCTTGGCCTTGCGCTTCATCTCCTCGTTGGCGGCGTTGCGGCGCGCGGAGAGCGACTCCATGGCCACGTAGAGGTCGCGCCGCTCCGACACGAGACTCTTGAAGGGGCCGAGGTCCAGGCTGCCGCCCCGGGATTGCAGCCGGGCGACCACCGCATCGAAGTTCTGCGCGACGTTCTTGAGATCCAGCATGGCGGCGGTTTGTAGTCACCCCACGGCCACCGGGCAAGGCAGGAAGCGCCCGGGCGCCCGGAATAGGACGCCCGGGGGGGACCCCGGGACTACTCGAGGAAGGTGATCTCGTCCTCGATCTCCTTGCGATCCTGCGCGTCGGGCTTGCGCGAGAGGTACTCGCGGAAGGATTTGACGGCGTCCTTCTTCTTGCCCTTCTCCTTGTAGGCGTAGCCCAGGTGGTACCAGCTGTCGGCGTTGTCCGGCGTGGCCACGACGGCCTTGGTGTACCAGTCGATGGCCTTGCCGTACTGGTTCTGCTCGCCCCAGGCACGGCCCAGCTTGTAGTAGAGGCCGGTGAGGCCCGGGTCCGTCTTGAGGGCCTGCTCGTAGGAGCGGACGGCGTCACGCCAGTGCATGGCGGTGAAGTGCGCGTCTCCGATGGAGGCCAGGGTCTGGCTGCTCTTGGGGTTCACCTTGAGCGCCGCCTGGAAGGCCTTGAGGGCGTCGTCGACCTCGCTGCGATCCATGTGGGCATGGCCCAGGGCCTCGTAGGCGTCGAGCCGCTTGGGATCCAGCTCGACGGTCTTCTTCCACGCCTCGATGGCCTCTCCGGGCTGCTTGGCGTCGCGGTAGATCATGCCGAGGGCGAAGTGGTAGTCGGCCCGCTTGGACGCGCGCTCCACCGCGGTCTTCATGTTCTCGATGGCCTGGTCGAACTCGCCGCGCTGGGCCTTCACCTGCGCGAGGTAGAAGTTCGCCTCGGCGTTGGAGGGCTCGAGCTTGAGCGCCTGCGTCAGGTTGGCCTCGGCCTCCTTGAAGCCCGCGGTGGCGTCGTTCTCCTTCTGGGCCTTCCGGGCGGCGACGCCCTTCTCGAAGTTGACGGCGCCCAGGTTGATGGCGAGGCCCACGTCGCGCGGGTCCTGCTTCTTGGCCTGCTCCAGCTCGGCGACGGCCTCGTCCAGCTTGCCCTGGCGCCACATCACCATGCCGCGCTGCAGCCGTCCGCCGGGGAGCGCGTACGGCTGCAGCTCCATCGCCTTGTCGATCTCCTTCTGGGCCTTGTCCAGGTCGCCGGCGAGCAGCGCCATGCGCGACAGTCCCAGGTGGGCCTCGGCCGACTGGGCGTCGAAGCCCACGGCGCGCTCGAACTCCTCCTGGGCCCGCGCGGTGTCCCCCTCGGAGAGCGCCAGCTCGCCCAGGCCCACGTGCACCACGGCGGTCTCGGGCGCCTTGCCGGCGGCCTCCGTGAAGTCCGCCCTGGCCTGCTCCGCGTGGCGCAGGCGCAGGTGGAGCCGACCGCGCGCCACCTGGGCCTCGACGAGCTGGGCGTTGGCCTTGAGGGCACGCGTGTAGTGCTCCTCGGCGGCGCTGTTGCCGCCCTCGGCCTCGGTGATGCGGCCCTGGAGGTACTCGAGGTGGGCGTTGTCCGGGAAGCGCTGGAGCGCCTCGGTCACCTGCGTCTTGGCCTCCTCCATCTTGCCGAGCGTCACCAGGAGCGAGGCGTAGCCATTCACCGCTTCGCTGTCCTCCGGCTCGGCCTTGGCCGCCGTCTCGAAGAAGGGCAGGGCCTCCTCGAACTTGCGCTGGGCCTGGAGCACGTATCCCAGATAGCGCTTGCCCAGGCGGGACTCGGGATCCTTCTCCACGGCGATGCGCAGCTCCTGCTCGGCCTCCGGAATCTTGGCGAGCTGGAAGAGGGCGATGCCCTTGAGGGTGCGGGCGCGCGACAGCTCCGAGGCGCCCATGCCCGCTCCGAGCTTCTCGTCGAGCGCGCGCTCGGCGGCCTCCAAGCCCTTCTGGGGCGCCTGCTTGCGCAGCAGCAGCTCCACCGAGGCCAGCTCCACCGCGGAGATGATGTGCGAGGGGTCCGCCTTGAGCGCGGCCTCGTAGGCCTTGGCCGCCTCGTCCGCCTTGCCTTCCTCCTGGTAGAGGTTGCCCAGGGCATGCTGGGCCTTGGCCAGCTCGGGCTGCCGCTCCACGACCTGCTGGAGCGTCGCGATGGCGTCCTCGTTGCGCTTCTTGGCCGCCTGGGCCTCGGCGAGCAGGAGCGCCACCTCCACGTCGCCCTGGTTGGCGTTGCCCAGGTGCGCGAGCGCCGCGTCCGGATCGCGCTGGCTCAGTGCCGCGCCCGCCCGGTACTTGAGGTACTCGGGGTGCAGCTCGCCCATCAGCTCCAGGTTGCCCTGCTCCTCCTGGGACTGGCAGCGCGACAGCTCACCGCTGTTGGCGGCCGAGTAGCGGCGCTGCAGGTAGAAGATGGACTGGCACCAGAGCGCGCGGACCTCGGGATACTCCTTGTCCGCGAGCACCCGGGCGGTGGCCTCGCGCGCCTGCGTGTAGCCCTGGAGCGAGTCCTGCAACAGCGCCTTGCGCGCGGCCTCCACGTCCGCGTAGCCCTCGGCTCCGGGCTTGATCTGCGCGGGGAAGAACTTCTTCATGCCGAAGACGCCATAGCGCGTGGCGCCGAAGCTCAGCCCCGTGATGATGACCACCACTCCGGCCGCGACGGAGATCACCAGCGGCAGCCGCTTCTTCAGCTTGCCGAGGATGATCTCCGCGCGCGAGGTGCTGTCCACCACGGAGACCTGGGCCATGCGGCCGCCATAGAGCTGATTGATGCGCTCCATGTTGGCGGCGGTGTTGGAGCCCGCGGCCGGAGCGGCCTTGGCGCCGGACTCGGTGGCGGGCGCCGCGGCGGCAGCGGCCGCGGCGGGAGGCGCCGCCGGGCCCTCCATCAGCTTCGCGATGGCCGTGGCGAACAGCGGCACCGTCCCGATGGGTGACCAGCCCTCTCCGTCCGCGGAGACCTCCTCGTTGCCGAGCAGCTGGCCATCCTCGAGCATCTTGACGATCACGCCCTCCTCGAACGGGCCGAAGACCTTGCCCGAGCGGCGGCGCACCTGGAAGCGCTTGACCTGGGGCCGGGCCTTGTTGGCGCTGCCCTTGGCCGCGTCGTCGATGAAGCTGAGCATCTCCAGGCCATCGGCCGAGCCCGTGGTGGGCGGCGGCGGCAGCGGCGCGGAGAGGTCCACTTCGAGATCATCCCCGCCCGCCGGGGGCGGAGCGGAGGGATCGAACTCGAGCGCGTCCGGGATGGACGCGGGCGCCGCCAGCGGAGGCTCCGAGAAGTCGAGGCCCACGTCCATCGAGGCGGGCCCGGACACCATCGGCGCGGAGTAGTCCATGGCGGCCGCGTCGGCCGCGGGAGGCGGCAGGGCGAAGGGGTCCTCCTCCTCGATGACGGCGGCGGCGATGGGCTCCTCGGCCGGCGGGGGTAGGGCGAAGGGATCCTCCTCGACCGGGGCGGAGGCGTACGGATCCGCGGCCGGCGGGGGTGGCAGGGCGAAGGGATCCTCCTCGACCGGGGCGGAGGCGTACGGATCCGCGGCCGGCGGGGGCGGCAGGGCGAACGCGTCGTCGGCGCCCGCGGAGGCGAACCCGTCGTCGGCCGCGGGAGGTGGCGGCAGGGCGAACGCATCCGCTCCGGGTGCGCTCCCGGAGTACGCGCCGAACCCGTCATCGGCGGCGTACGGATCCGCCGCGGGAGGCGGCAGGGCGACGGCATCCTGGGCGTAGGGATCCTGGGCGTACGCGTACGGCTCCTCGGAGGACGCCGGAGGCGGCAGGGCGACGGCATCCTGGGCGTAGGGATCCTGGGCGTACGCGTACGGCTCCCCGGAGGACGCCGGAGGCGGCAGGGCGACGGCATCCTGGGCGTAGGGATCCTGGGCGTAGTCGAAGTCAGAGGCCCCGGGCAGGGGCACGGCGCCCCCCGATGCGTTCAGGGACGGGTCCGAGGTGTACGCGGAGGAAGGCTCGGACGTGCTGATGTCGAAGCCACCCGTGGTGGGGGCGGGCAGCGGGACGGCGGCGGGCGGCTGGTTGTCCCGGTAGGCGGCGGAGGGCAGCGGCATGGCCACCACGCGCGTGGTCTCCGGGTAGTCCTGCCGGGCGTAGTCGTTGGGGGCCGGGCTCACGCGCGATTGGGGCGGCGTGGGGGCGGGCAGCGGAACGGCGGCGGGCGCGCTGGGTCCGGGCAGCGGAATGGCGGCGGGAGTGGGGGGACGCGGCTCCTCGGCCTTGATGGGGAAGGTGTTCTGGCACCGCGCGCACTTGAGCTTCGCGCCCCCCGGTGGGATCCGCTTGTCATCGATGTTGTAATTCGTCTGGCAAGACGGGCACGAGACTTTCATGGGTTTCCTTCAGCGGGGGCCCTCGGACCTGAGCAGCCGGACTCACGCAGCGCCAGCAGGTTACCAGAGGCGTTTTCCAGGCGGCAAAGAACGCGACGTCGGGCGGGTGGCGGTAGGGCAGGCGGGCAGAGGACCCCTTGATGTGGCGCGAGAGGGTGCTAGACCCCTGTTTTCCATGCAACCCATCGTCATCCTGGGCGCGGGCCTCGCGGGGCTCTCGGCCGCGCACTTCCTGCAACATCCCTGGATCCTCGTCGAGAAGTCCGAGCGCGTCGGTGGGCTCATCAAGACCGAGGTGCTCGAGGGGTGCCTCTTCGATGCCACCGGCCACTGGTTGCACTTGAGGGATCCGGAGATCAAGGAACTGGTGAACACCCGCTGGATGCCGGATCAACTCGTGTCCATCCAGCGCAAGGCGGGCATCTTCTCGCGCGGGGTGTTCACCCGCTTTCCCTACCAGGTGAACACCCACGGCCTGCCGCCCGAGGTGGTGGCGGAGAACCTCGTGGGTTACGTGGAGGCCATCTACGGGGAGAAGGGCCGGGAGCTGCGCGAGCGTGAGCCGCGCGACTTCGCCGAGTTCATCCTGCGCTACATGGGGGAGGGGTTCGCCCGGAACTTCATGTTCCCCTACAACAAGAAGCTGTGGACGGTGGACCCCTCGGAGATGTCCGCCGCCTGGGTGGGGCGCTTCGTGCCCCGGCCCACCCTCAAGGAAGTCGTGGACGGGGCGCTGGGCGTGGGCAGCGACGCGTTCGGCTACAACGCCTCCTTCCTCTACCCGCGCGAGGGCGGCATCGAGAGCCTCGCCCGCGCCATGCTCTCCCACCTGAGCGGCGGCGAGGTGCGCGTCGGCCTCGAGCCCACCGCCATCGACTGGAAGGCCCGCGTCGTCACTCTGTCGGACGGGCGTACGCTCGGCTACTCGCAGCTCATCTCCTCCATCTCCCTTCCCGGGCTCGTTCGGCTGCTCGACAAGGGAGGGGCACGCGTGCCGGACGAGGTGCTGGCCGCCGCGGGCCGGCTGCGCGCCACCACGGTCACCTACGTGTGCGTGGCCGCTCGGGGGAAGAACCGCCAGCCCTGGCATTGGATCTACCTGCCCGAGCCCGAGTTCCACGCGTACCGCATCGGCTCGCCCTCGGCGGTGTACGCGCCCCTGGCCCCTCCGGATACCGCCACCTTCTCCGTGGAGTACAGCCACCACGGCGAGCTGTCCCTGGATCGCGCCGAGGCGCTCGCGGTGGAGGACCTGGTGCGCTCGCGGATGGTGCACTCGGCGGACGAGCTGCTCTTCACCCGCGCCCGGGAAATCCCCCACGCCTACGTCATCTACGACGAGGCCTATGGACCGGCCAAGGCGGAGATCCTCCGCTTCCTGGAGCACGCGGGCATCCTCCCCGCCGGGCGCTACGGCCAGTGGGAGTACTCCTCCATGGAGGACGCCATCCTCGCCGGAAGGTCCTGCGCCCGGCGCATCAATGGTTGACGGTGGTTGACGGTCGACGGACCCCCGGGGGCGTGCTACGTCGCTCGCCCGGTCATGGCCCCGTACCTCTCCATCGTCATCCCCGTCTACAACGAGGCATCCATCGTCGCCTCCGCCGCGGCGGAGCTCACGCAGGGCCTGGATGCGCGCGGTTGGGACTACGAAATCATCTTCGCGGAGAATGGCTCGCGCGACGCCACGCCGCGCATCCTCCAGGACATGTGCGAGGAGAACCCGCGGCTGCGCTGGTTCCACTCGGAGCGGCCCAATTATGGCGTGGCGCTCAAGGCGGGCATCCAGCAGGCGCGCGGCACCTACGTCTTCTGCGACGAGATCGATCTGTGCGACCTGAGCTTCTATGACGCCGCCCTGCCCCTGCTGGAGAAGGGGGGCGTGGACATGGTGGTGGGCTCCAAGGCCGCCAAGGGCGCGAGCGATGAGCGGCCCCTGGTGCGCCGGCTCGCCACACGGGTGCACAACGGACTGTTGCGCGTGGTGCTGGACTTCCAGGGCACGGACACCCATGGCCTGAAGGCCTTCCGGCGCGAGGCGCTCCTGCCCGTGGTGGCCCAGTGCGTGGTGGACATGGACGTGTTCGCCAGCGAGTTCGTCATCCGCGCCTGGCGCCAGGGGCTGCGCGTGGTGGAGATCCCCATCAAGCTGCACGAGAAGCGTCAGCCCTCCATCCACCTCTTCAAGCGCGTGCCCAACGTGCTCAAGAACGTGGGCAAGCTCGTCTACGTCATCCGCATCCGCGGCACCTGACGCCCCGAGCGTCCCCGAAGTCCCCAGGAGGCACGCGCATGGCGCCGCGGCTCGCATCCATCTCCGTCGATCTGGACTCCCTGCCGCACTACTGCCGCATCCACGGACTGCCCGAGTCGCTGCTGGACGCGCGCGCCCGGAGGCTCGTCTACGCCACGGCGGTGCCCCGGCTGCTCGAGCTGCTCGCCCGGGTGGGCGTGCCCGGAACGCTCTTCGCCATTGGCGAGGACGTGGCGGGAGACGCGCTGGCCGCCGGGGTGTTGCGCGAGGCGCGCGCGGTGGGCGTGGAGGTGGCCAGTCACAGCTACTCGCATGACTACGCGCTGACGCGCCGCTCGCCCGACGCCATCCGCGAGGACCTGCGGCGCGCGGACGAGGTGCTCGAGGCGGCCACGGGAGTGCGTCCGGTGGGCTTTCGCGCCCCGGGCTACACGCTCAACGCGGCCCTGTACGCGGCGATGGTGGAGCGGGGCTACCGCTATGGCTCCTCGGCGTTCCCCGCCACCCCGTACTACGCGGCGAAGGCGGCGGTGATGGGGGCGCTGGCGGTGCTGCGGCGTCCCTCGCGGGCGGTGCTGGACTCGCCCCGGGTGTTGCTCGCGCCGCGCACGCCCTACTGGCCGGATCCGGCGCGGCCCTACACGCGTGGCGCGGGCGCGGTGTTGGAGTTGCCGATGACGGTGGTGCCCGGCGTGCGCTTCCCCTTCATCGGCACCTTCGTCACCACGCTGCCCCTGCTGGCCGTCGAGGCCGCCTGGCGGGCCTGTCACGAGGACGTCTTCTTCAACCTGGAGCTGCACGCGGTGGACGTGCTGGACGCGGACGATGGCATTCCGCCCGAGCTCGTGCGCCAGCAGCGGGATCTGCGCGTGCCCACCTCGCGCAAGCTGGAGCGGCTGCGCACGATCTTCCAGTGGCTCCGGGCCGATCGCGACGTGGTGACGCTGCGGGATGCGGCCGTCCAGCTCGCCCCCACCGTGTAGCCGCGTCGGACGTCCTCAGGGCACGGGGCTGGCCACCGGGTCCCCCGGGGCCTTGTTCCCGGGGGCGCCCTCGCGTGCCCGCTCCAGCAGTGCGCGCAGCTCGGCGCGGCGCGGCTCGGGAGACAGACTCAGGGCGCGTTCGAGCAGGGGAATGGCCTCGGCGCCATGCTTCATGCGCACCAGCAGCTCGCCCAGGTGGGTGAGCGAGGCCGCGATCGAGGGGTGTCCGGGCCGCAGCGCCTTCTGCTGGATGGCCAGCGCGCGCTCGTAGTGCGCCCGGGCCTCGGCATGGCGGCCCATGTCCGCGAGCAACTGGCCCAGCTCGTCGAGGGTCTGGGCCACGTCCGGGTGGTCGGCGCCCAGGGCCTTCTCACGAAGGGCGAGTGCGTGCTCGAGGTGGGTGCGAGCCTCGGCGTAGCGGCGGAGTTTCCGCAGGGCCCCGCCCAGGTTGGTCAGGGGCATGGCCAGGTCGGGGTGCTCGGGGCCCAGCAGCTTGCGCCGGAGGGCGAGCGCGCTCTCCTGCATCGCGAGCGCCTCGGAGTAGCGCCCGAGTTGGGTGAGTGCCACACCGAGGTTGGTGAGGGAGGAGGCGACGTCGGGGTGCTCGAGCCCCAGGGTCTTCTTGCGGATGGCCAGGGCGTGCTCGTACATGTCCCGGGCCTCCTCATGGCGGCCGAGCTCCGAGAGCACCGTGCCGAGGTTGCTGTAGGACTGCGCGACGAACGGGTGGTCCTTGCCCAGGGTCTTGCGGCGCAGCTGCAACGCATGGTCGTACGAGGCGCGCGCCTGCTCGAACTGGCCCATCTCCGCGAGCACGATGCCGAGGTTGTTGTACGAGGCGGCCACCAGGGGGTGCTCGGGTCCCAGCACCTTCTGGCGCAGGGCGAGTGCGTGCTCGTGCTTCTGCCGGGCCTCTTCGTGCCGGCCCATGCGCTGGTAGGTGACGGCCTGGGTGTTGAGCGCTTCGGCGCGTGTTTCGTCGTCGTCCGCGCAGTCCACGGCGGACTCCAGCGCCAGCATCAGGCCCATGGCCTCCGGGTAGCGTCCCTGCCTCCAGCCCACCTGCCGCACGAGCACCGTCCACGCCTGGGCCACCAGCACGAGGTCCTTGCTCTTCGCGGCGAGGGGAATGGCCTGG
Organism: Cystobacter fuscus; assembly: GCF_002305875.1. Classification (NCBI taxonomy): domain Bacteria; kingdom Pseudomonadati; phylum Myxococcota; class Myxococcia; order Myxococcales; family Archangiaceae; genus Cystobacter; species Cystobacter fuscus. The sequence continues at coordinate 2,980,920 of NZ_CP022098.1, forward strand.
CGCGCCAGGTCCTCGGCGTCCGCGTACTTCCCGACGGAGTCCTTGATCTTGGCCATCTGGTGGTAGGCCTGCGCTCGGAGGTGGGGGTAGCCCACCTGCTCCACCTCCCGCAGCCACTCGGTTCCGGATTCCAGCGCCTCACCATATTGAGCCGCCTTGCGCAGTGTCTCCAGCCGTTCCATCCGTGCTTGCAACGCCTCCACCCGGGCCCGCAGCGCGGGTTCCTCGGGAGGCGGTACGGCCGCCGACATCGCCTTGCTATCCGTGCAGATCTCCAGGGGCGACAGGGAGCGTGCGGCGGTCTCGGCCTGGGCCAGATGCTCCGCGTCCATGTCACGCGTGAGCACCTCCGTCGTGAGGACGCGCAACTGTTCGCGTCTGCGCTCCAGGCATTCCGTTCCCCGCGGCACCCAGGCGGGTGGGGGCTGCTCGGCTCCCTTGCTGCACACCTCGCCGCGCAGCTTCACCCACTGGGCGGAGTAGCCATCGAGCAGCTCCGCCACGCGCGTGAAGCTCTCCTGGGCATGCGGCAGGCGGGTGTTCAGGATGGCCTGCCGCACCCGCTTGCGCACGCCGCTGTCCCAGACGCCATGGAGCTGGCGCTCCAGGAGCGCGCACTGGGTCTGCTGCTTGGTGAGCGTCACCACGGCGCTGACGAGCAGTACGAACAAGGTCGCTATCAGGGAGGCCGCGAGCACCACGCGCTTGCGCAACCGGCGCCGCACCTCGGGATCGTCCTCCAGCTCCGCGACGAGGGCCCGCATGGACTCGGGACGTTGCGTGGGGTCGGCCCGCAGGCCCTGCATCAAGGGGCGCTCCACCCACGCGGGCACCGGCGAGTTCATGGGCGGTGGCCGCGCGCGGCCCTCGCGCTGGTTCTGGATGGACTCGGCCTGGGTGGTGCCCGCGAAGGGGTGCTGTCCGTAGATCGCCTCGTAGAGGGCCACGCAGAAGGCGAACACGTCACTGCGGGCATCGGCCGCCTCACCGCGCAGCAACTCGGGGGCCATGTAGCGCGGCGTGCCCAGCAGCGTGCCGTGCAGGGTGAGGGGGCTGTCCAGGGCGCCTGGAGGCAGTGAGAGATTCCGGGGAGTCTCGGACATGGGGGAGGCCGCGGCGCGTGCCAGGCCGAAGTCCGTCACCCGGGCCCGCTCGTCCCGGCCCACCAGGACGTTCTCGGGTTTGAAGTCGCGGTGGACGAGCCCCGCCTCGTGCGCGGCCGCCAGTCCATGTCCGGCGCCCAGGTACACCGTGAGGATGTCGCGCCAGGAGCGCGGGGCCTGCTCGCACCAGTGTCGCAGCGTCTGCCCCTCCACGCGCTCCATGGCGATGAAGATGGCGCCATCCTCGATGGTTCCGACGTCGTAGACGGCCACCACGTTGGGGTGGGAGAGGCGGGCCATGGCCTGGGCCTCGCGCACCATGCGGGCCTCGAGGTCCTCCTGGGGGCGGATGGCGTCCGTCTCGCGGCGCAGCAGCTTGAGGGCCACGCACCGGTCCAACCGCGCGTCGTACGCGGAGACCACCACGCCCATGCTCCCGCGGCCGAGCACCTGGAGCACGGTGTAGCGGTTGGCGAGAATCTGTCCGGCCACCACGGGCAGGGGCTCCATGGGGGGCGAGGCGGGAGGCGGGGCCGTCCGGGGATTCAGGTCGATGACGTCCCGGATGACGGTCCGGACGAGGGTGGCGTCTTCCTCGAACGCGCCAGTGCTCGCAGCACCGCCCCCCCGCGGTGGAGCCTCGTCACTCATGTGCCTGTCTCCCTTCGGCTCCGCGCCGTGATGGGCAGGCACTCATATCCTGGATGGGTGGCGCGTCGACAGGGGAGGTTCCTGGGATGCCCTGGAAGCGGGCGGGCGGGGCCGGTGGAGTCCCGGGACGGCGACACCCGCCCCTGGATGGAGCGGGTGGGCCGGAAGCCTCCCCTCGACGAGCTGGGCTCAGCCGCCGATGAAGCCCTTCAGGGTGCTGATCTGCCGCTGGTGGCCCTGCAACACGGGCGCGGTCCTGCTGAGCAGCAGGGCCAGGGACGTGTCGTCGTGGTAGTCACGCAGGCCCTCGTCGACGAGGTCCCTGCCGCGCTCCTGGTCCTTGCCCACCTGCTTCAGGAATTCCTGGTCGAACTGGGCGCCGCTGCGGCTCGCCAGCTCGTCGCGCCGCTCGACGAAGTGGCGCACCTGCTTGTCGACCTTCTTGTCGTGGGCCTTCATGCCCTTGTGCGCGCCCTTCTCCGCGCCCTCCCAGCCGGCGCCGCCCGTGGCCGTGCCCTGCATGGACAGGTCCACCCTGGCCAGCGAGAACGCCTGGGCGCGTGCCAGCGTGTGCAGGTCGCTCAAGTGGTTCTCATGATCCCGGACGAGTTGTTGGGCGAAGCGCCGCACCTCGGGGTTGGACGAGCGCTCCATGGCCAGCCGGCCCAGGGCGATCTGCTCCTGGTCCAGGAGGGCGAGCTGGTCGGCGAAGCGGACCTTCTCGGCGAACGCCTGGCCCACCATCTCCCCTCGTTCCCGAGCGGCCTTCTCCGCGTCATGAGCACATCCCGCGCCCATTCCCAACGCCACCACCAGGCCCATACCGCACAGCATCCGCCTCGTTCGCATTCGTTTCTCCTTGGTTGGAGGGTCCCGGGAAAACTGGGGAGGGTGTCCGGGGCCTACAAGCGCCAGGGCGGGCAGGGGAGCGGGCCCCTGCCTCGTGCCGGGGAGCAGGGCGGCCGTGGGGCATGTCCGGTGCGAACACTTCTTCACTCGGACGACGCGTGTGACGTCTTCCCCTCCCGGTGCGGAAGGCGATGGTGTAGACAGCCCTCCATGCTCGAGCAGCTCGGCGACAAGGTGAAGCAGGGGCTCCGGGAGTGGACGGAGCGCATGGTGGGCCCGGCGCGTGAGGGGCGCTTGAAGGAACTGGCGCGCGGCGACCACGAGTACGGGGTGGATCCCTTCGGATTCAACCTCGACTACAGCCTGTCGGCGCTCGCGCCGTTCGTGTGGCTCTATCGCCACTACCACCGGGTGGAGGTGTCCGGCATCGAGAAGCTGCCCAGGGGCCGCGTGCTGCTCGTGTCCAACCACTCCGGCCAGCTGCCCATGGATGGCGCCATGATTGGCGTGTCCCTGCTGCTGGAGGCCGATCCCCCGCGCCACGTGCGCAGCATGGTGGAGAAGTGGGTGCCCACGCTGCCCTATGTCTCCACGTTCATGGCCCGGGTGGGGCAGATCGTCGGCACGCCCGAGAACTGCCGCCGCCTGCTGGAGTCCGAGGAGGCCATCCTCGTCTTCCCCGAGGGCACGCGCGGTCTGGGCAAGCTGTGGCCCCAGCGCTACCAGCTCCAGGAGTTCGGCCTGGGCTTCATGCGTCTGGCCCTGGAGACGAACACGCCCATCGTCCCCGTCGCCGTGGTGGGCGCGGAGGAGCAATCCCCCGCCCTGATGGACCTCAAGCCCGTGGCCCGGCTGCTCGGCTTCCCCTCCTTCCCCGTCACCGTCACCGGCCTGCCCTTGCCGCTGCCCACCAAGTACCGCATCTACTTCGGGGAGCCCCTGCGCTTCACCGGCCGCGCGGACGACGAGGACAGCGAGCTGGACAAGAAGGTCCGCACCGTGAAGACCGCCATCCAGACCATGCTCAACCAGGGACTCAAGGAGCGCCAGGGCGTCTTCTGGTAGGCCGCCCGGCCCCGTGCGCCATGAATCAGGATCCTTCCAAGAGACCGGCCGTCGTCGTCACCGGCATCAGCGGCAACCTGGGCCGGACACTCGCCAAGTTGCTGCACAAGCACGAGCGCATCATCGGCATCGATCGGCGCCCCTTCGCGGGCCGGCCGAAGGACGTCGAGATGCACCAGCTGGACCTGCGCAAGAAGAAGGCGGAGGACGTCTTCCGCAAGAACGAGATCCGCGCGGTCATCCACATGGGCATCATGCACGACCCGCGCATGAGCGAGGAGGAGCACCACTCCTTCAACGTGGTGGGCACCACGCGGCTGCTCGAGTACTGCGCCAAGTACGGCGTGCCCAAGGTGGTGGTGCTCTCCTCGGCCAACGTCTACGGCCCGAGCCCGGACAACTCCAACTTCCTCACCGAGGACGCGCCGCTCATGGCGGCCAGCCGCTTCTCGGGGGTGCGCGACCTCATCGAGGTGGACATGCTCGCGCACAGCTTCTTCTGGAAGCACCCCCACATCCAGACCGTCATCCTGCGGCCCGTGCACATCGTCGGCCCCACCATCAAGAACGCGCCGAGCAACTACCTGCGGCTGCGCCACCCGTGGGTGATGGCGGGGTTCGATCCGATGGTGCAGCTCATCCACGTGGAGGACGTGGCGCGCGCCATGGTGGAAGCCGCCCTGCGCCCCGAGCCCAAGGGCGTCTACAACGTGGTGGGCCCGGGCGAGGTGCCCCTGTCCTCCATCCACCGCGAGCTCAAGCGCGAGCCCATCCCCGTGCCGCACCTGGTGGCCCGTCCGCTGCTCGGGGTGCTCTTCAAGTACCGGCTGGCCAACTTCCCCCCACCCGAGTTGGATCACATCCAGTTCCTGTGCAACGTGGACGGCGCCCGCTGGCGCCAGGACGTGGGCTGGCAGCCCCAGCACTCCATGCGCGAGACCATCCGCTCCGTCCTCGGGGAGTAGCCGCCCCTCCCCTGACATGTCTGTCAGGGGGACTTCCCCCTCGGCCCCCTTGGGAATGCGGACATGGATGTCAGGCACCTGTGTTTTTCGTGACTCAGCCGGTTCCCCCTGTCCCGCCCAACCCCTTGAATTTCCAGCAGTGGGGGGTGCACGGGGGCATGGCACCCCGATTGCTTTAGTACCGGAACGAGAAACGCGGTGAGGGCGGGCCTCGAATGCCCCTCACGTCGCGAACCTGGTCAGGAAGTTCCATGGGGGAACTTCCGACGCCCACCGCCTCGGCCGGCCCCGGGACGGTGGGCGTTTTTTTTGCCCGCGCTCAGGGCAGCGCGCCGTCGAAGGGACCTCCGGTCTGCTTCTCCAGCAGCCACTTGCCGTCCCGGTAGACGAACTCCGAGGTGACCTGCTCCTCCTTCACCGACACCGAGGGCAGGCGCGTCCAGCGCAGGCGACTGGTGACACGCGCCCGCTGTCCTTCCTCCAGCAGCTCGACGCCCTCGATTTCGTAGTCGGTGACGTCCAGGTCCTTCTCGTCGTTGTTTTCCCGGAGGGCCTTCTCGAAGTCCTTCTGGCGCTCGGGCACGACGTACCGGCTGGCGAACCGGTAGTCCTTCCAGCGCACCCGCTGGTGGAAGGCATCCACCGTGGGGCTCAGGGTCTCCAGGTCATACTTCTTCTTCGTGTGGGCGCATCCCCCACCCAGGCAGAGCGCGAGGAGCATGGCAAGCAGGCGATTCACCCGAAGGACGCTAGCACCCAATATCGGGGGGGCGAAACGCACGGGGGCGCGATGATATGTTCCGCCACCGCATGGCCAAATCGTTGGTGGAGCGGTACGAGCAACTCCTCGCCCAGGATCCCACGTCGTCGGTCTTCGTGGAGCTGGCCAAGGCATTGATCGCCAAGGGCGAGCATGCGCGGGCCATTACCGTTTGCGAGCAGGGCATCTCCCATCATCCGCAGTCGGTGACGGGGCGCGTGTTGTGGGGCAAGGCCCTCATCTTGATGGGACGCCCCGCGGAGGCGATGGCGCAGTTCGATCAGGCCGTGACGATCGACAAGGAAAACCCGCACGCCTACAACCTCATCTCCGAGGTGTTGTTGCAGCGGGGCCTGTACCGCTCGGCACTGCCCATCCTGCGCAAGGCGCTCGCGCTGCAGCCCAACGACGCCCGCGTGCGCGGGTGGATGGAGCAGGCCCAGGCCGCGCTCGCCGGCGGTCCCGCCCCGGCCTTTGGTGACCTGAGTGCCCTGGACGCTCCGGCCGAGGAGCCCCCCGCCGAGGAGTCCCCCGCCGGGGCGACGGCCACCGCCCCGGACACGGCGTCGGAGGAGAAGACCGAGCTCGTCGCGGCCGCCGACGCGTCCGCGCCCGCCACCGAGGCGCGGGCCGCCCCCGCGCCGGAGATGCCGCTGCTGGAGCTGGCGGCCGATGACGAGGCGAGTGCTCCCCAGCCCGCGTCTCCGCCCCCACCCCCGGCGGAGGCCCTCGTCCCCGGGACCATCGAGCTGCAACTGCCCTTCGACGAGGAGGCACCGCTCGTCGCGGACGAGGAGCCACCGGCCGTCGCGGCGCAAGCGGCTCCGAGCGGCGACGCGGACGAGGCGCCTGCCGTGGAGGCCGCCGCCGTCGAGGAAGAAGGTGGATTGCTCGCGGACCTGCCCCCGCTGGCGCCGCCCCCGCTCAAGTCCCCGGAGCCCGAGGCCGCGGCCCCCACCGAGGAGCCGGTCCCCGTCGACGCGCGCCCGGGTGACACGGGCTCGCGGCGGGGCCTGCTCGGGGAACTGCCCGAGGTGGCCGCGGTCAAGCCCCGCGTGCCCGCGCCGGCCGCGGCTCCGGCGCCCAAGGCCGCCGTCCCGGACATGGCGGCCCAGGTCGCCGCCTACGAGAAAGAGCTGCGCGCGAAGCTGCTGCCCCAGGTCTCGGGCTCGTGGATCTCCGCGCGCGCGCTCAAGGGGATCGCGGCGGTGGGCGTGGTGGTGTTGGCGTGCGGCGTGTTGCTCGTCGTCCGGGCCAAGCAGGGAGGCCAGGCGCTCATCGCCGCGTTGGATCGCACCTCGCTCCTGCTGCAGAAGGACACGGAGAGCTCGCGCCGGGACGCGCTCAAGCTGTTGTCCCAGGTGACCGCGCTGGAGTCGGACAACACCCGCGCCTGGGCCCTGTCGGCCGAGGCCCATGCGTTGCGCCATGCCGAGAACGGCGACGCACAGGAGCGCGCCGAGGCGCTCGCCGCGATCGATCGTCCCGGCGTGCGCGCCGAGCAGCCGGCGCTCGCCCTCGTCGTGGACGCGCTGGTGGCGGATGCGAAGAGCCGGGACTCCGCCAACCGGGCCTTGCTGAGCGCCACCGTGCGGAGCTCGGAGATCGAGGCCCTGGCCGCCGAGGCGCTGCTGGCGCGTGGCCAGTCGAAGGACGCGCTGGATCGCCTCTCGCGCTCGCTGAAGCTGTCGCCCCGCAACGTGCGCGCCCTGGTGACGCTCGGTGAGTACTACCGGGACGCGGAGGATCCGGTGAATGCCCTGCGCCTGTTCTCCGCCGCCACGAAGCTCGCCCCGGATCACCCCGTGGCGCGGCTGGGGGTCGCGGAGAGCCAGTGGGTGCTTGGCCAGGAGCTGGAGCAGGCGCTGGCGGACGTGCAGGCGCTGGCCGAGGACGGGACCGTGCCGGCCTCCGAGAAGGAGCGCCTGCGGCTGGTGCATGGCCGGTTGCTGACGGAGCGCGGCAAGGCGCGGGAAGCACGGACCCTGCTCGCCGAGGGCGCCCAGGGGCCGCTCGCGCGCGACATCCTGCTGGCGCTGGGCGAGGCGAACCGGGCGTCCGGGGACATGGTCGCGGCGCAGGGCTCCTTCGAGCAGGCCTTGAAGCTCTCGCCCGACAGCGAGGCCGCGAAGGTGGGCCTGGGCCGGACGCTGCTGGACCGGGACCGCGAGCGCGAGGTGCTCACCCGGGTGGAGGGGGAGGGCCGTCACGTGGCGCTGGTGCGGGCCGCGGCGTACACGAAGCTGGGCGACTGGAAGCGCGCCCGGTTGGAGCTGGCGCACACGCGCGTGGAGTCGCGCTATCCCGCCGAGGCCATCGTCTACATGGCCCGCGCGGATGCCGCCGAGGGTGAGCGTGACCGGGCGCAGGTGGCGCTGGAGAAGACGCTCGCGGCGGCCAGGCGCGAGCGCGCCGGGGTGCGCACGGCGCTGGCGTTGATGCAGTGGCAGGACAAGGCCCCGGACAAGGCGGGTGGCCTGTTGGAGACGGCCATGGCGGAGGACGCGCGCAACTACGAGGCCGCGTGCGCGCTGGGCCGGCTGCGCCTGTCCCAGGGTCTGCCGGACGTGGCGCTCAAGCCGTTGAATCAGGCGCTGGAGCGCAACACCTCCCACGGCGAGGCACGCGAGGCGCTCGGCCGTTCCCTGCTGTTCCTGGGCAAGCCCTCCGAGGCGCTCCAGCAGTTCGACACGTGGCGGCTCGACAACCCGGAGGCCGCGGGAGCCCACAAGGGCGCCGCGATGGCGCTCTTCCACACGGGGAAGATGAAGGACGCCGAGGCCTCCTCGGCGCGCGCGGTGAAGCTGGCGGCGGGCGATCCGGAGGCCCATCGCGTGCGCGCGGACATCCTCTTCTCCCTGGGCGACACCAAGGGCGGCTTCGGCGCCCTGGAGAGCGCCAACAAGCTGGACAACAAGGCGCCGGAGACCTTCTGCGCCATCGCTTCCGCCTTCCTGCGCCAGGGGCTGGAGGACAACGCCGACAAGGCCTTCGAGGCGGCGCGGCGCGAGGGGCCCGACACCGTGTGTGGCCAGATTGGCGAGCACTGGGTGAAGGACTCGGGAGGGCGCACGGCGGCCAAGGCGCTGCAGGAGATCACGAAGAAGGCGCTCACGCCCTGGGACAAGGCGTTCGCCCAGTCGGCCATGGCGCGGGTGCTGCTGACCGCCGGTGCCACCAAGGAGGCGCGCGAGGCGGCGAACGAAGCGGTGCGGCTGGAGCCCTTCTCCGGACGCGCCCACCTCGTCCTGGGCCAGGTGGCGCTCAAGCAGCGCGAGGAGGCCGTGGCGCTCCAGGAGCTGTCGCGCGCGGTGGAGCTGGAGCCCGTGGATGGTCCGGCGTGGCTGTCCCTGGGTGATGCGCTCGCGCGTCAATCCGCGGAGACGCCGCGCGCCATCCAGGCCTATCAGACGTTCTTGAAGCTCGCGTCGGCCTCGCCCGAGGCGGGTCGGGTGCGCAAGGCCCTTCCGGTCCTCATGCGCCGTAGCAAGGGAGGCCGTTAGGTGGCGACCTCGTCGACTCCTCCGCCGCTGCCGCTCATGCGCATCATGAGTGGCAATGCCTTCCTGCTGTCCATCCTCTACCTGCTGGTGGGGATCGGGGTGGAAGCGGCGCGGCGGCTGCGGCCCTCGTCTTTCGTCATGCGGCTGTCCCTGTCGCTCGACTCGCTGCCGGCCCGGGCGCTGGAACTGGTGGGGCTGATGGAGCCGCTGCGCGAGGCCTACTTCGCTGGCCGCATCACCGAGGCCGTGCTGCGCCTCGTCTTCAGCACCACCACCATCGGCATCATCTTCCTGCTCGCCGTGGGCGTGGGGTTGCTCATGGGGTCGCTGCGCGGCTTCCTGCTGCGCCAGGCCGCGCGGCGCTCGTCGTCGAGGTGAGGCGCGGCTCCGGCGGGCTCACCCGCCGAGGGCCACCGCGACGGCCTCTTCCTGGGACTCCACGAGCGATTTCTTCTCCCAGGCGCGGCTCCTCCAGCGGAACCAGAAGATGATGCCGCGCGTCCACTCGTCCGCCGCGATGGCCAGCCAGATGCCGGGCAGTCCCAACTGGAGCTTGAAGACGAGCAGATAGCCCAGCGGCAGGCTCATGCAGACCATGGAGACGAAGGCGATGTAGACGGCGAACTGCGCGTCGCCCGCGGCGCGCAGGGAGTTGACCAGGACGAGGTTGAAGGAGCGTCCGGACTCCAGCAGCAGGCTCAGCAGGAGGACCCGCGAGGTGAGCTGGAGGATGTCCGCGTTGGCCGTGAACAAGCCCACCACCGGCTGGCGCAGCAGGATGACGAGCAGATCCACCAGGACGGTGATCGTCACGGCCCACTTCAAGCTCTCCAGGGCGCGCCGGTAGGCCTCGTCCGGCCGGTGGGCCCCCACCATTCGCCCCACCAGGATGGCCGTTCCCGTTCCAATCGCGAGGCTGAACAGGAAGATGTATTGGGAGATGGCCATGGCGTACTGCCGGGAGGCGATGGCCGTGGGTCCGAGGAACGTGACGTAGTACAGGAACACCGTCTGGCAGGACTGGTAGGTGAACTGCTCGATGCCGGCGGGCACGCCCACCTTGAGCAGCTTGCGGCTGTACTCGCGCGAGAACGTCACGTAGTCGCGCGCCGCCATCCGCACGTCCATCACCCGGTAGAGCATCCACACGAAGACGACGAGCGCGGCGGCGCGGCTCACCCCGGTGGAGACCGCCGCCCCCGTCACCCCCCACGCCGGCAGTCCGAAGTGGCCGAAGATGAGCGCGTAGTTGCACACCACGTGCAGCACGTTCATCCCCAGCGACACGTACATGGATTGCCGCGTGAAGCCGTAGGTGCGGATGAGGGCGGAGACGACGTTGATGAGGGCCTGCAGGAAGATGAATCCGCCCGCGATGTGGATGTACGCCCGCGCCTGGGCCAGCACCGTGCCCTGCAGGTTCATGTGGGTCAGGATGAAATCGCTGAGCGACAGCAGCGCCGCGCTCACCACGAGCCCGAGCATCAGGTTCATGGTGATGGCCAGGGCGGAGATGCGGGCGGCCTCGGCGCTCCTGCGCGCCCCGAGGTACTGCGCCACGACGATGGAGGCGCCTTGGCTGATGACGTTCATGATGAGGATGCACAGGGCGATGTACTGATTGACCACGCCCACCGCGGAGACGGCCTCGTCCGAGACGCCGCTGAGCATGAGCGTGTCCGACGTGACCATCAGCATGAACAGCATCATTTCCAGGAAGATGGGCCAGGTCAGGCGGAACAGTCCCAGCGTGGGCTGCGCCGGGGCTTCCGTTCGATGCGGTGCGTCCATGCCCCGGCATGTCGCACGCCGCGCGAGGACTGTCGAGCGTCGGTCGGACGCCCGCTCAGCCGCTCATGAGCGAGGGCGTACCGTTGAGGCCATAATTTTACTGTGTGTCTTCAGGGACGGGTGGAGCCCCGGCTCCTGGGCCAATCCAAGACAGTGGATGTCCCAGCGGTCTGCGCGAAAGACAACAAACGCAGTGCGGTGAGAGGGGACGTGTCGTCGCCAGGGGTGGGGATAAAACGGGATTAAACCCGAAAAAATGAGCGAACTGCTCAATACGGATTGTCGTGACCATTGCTGGTACGGCGAGGCAGACACTCGTGTGTCGTCTCGGGCTCTTGAAAATTCATCTCTCAAGGAGAAGCTGACTTATGTGGCGACAGGGACTGCGTGGTTTTGCGAAGACTTTCTTGTCCACGGCGGTGGTGGTCTCGTCGTTGGGGATGGGACTTGCCGCGCAGGACGCGGCCGCGGCGTGTCGAGGCGGCTGGGCCGAGGGAACGGCCTACAACGTGGGTGACGGGGTGACGTACAACGGCGGCAAGTACTCGGCGCTCGTTTCGCATACCGCCTGCGTGGGTTGCGGCTGGAACCCTGTCGCGGCACCGTCGCTGTGGAAGACGGGCGGCGATTGCGGCACCACCACCCCGCCGCCCACGGATCCCCCTCCCACGGGCACGGGCATCGCCGCCATCCTGAGCGAGTCCACGTTCAACTCGATGTTCCCCGGCCGCAACGGCTTCTACACCTACTCGGCCCTGGTGGCCGCGGCGAACACCTTCCCCGGGTTCGCCACCACGGGTGACACCGACACGCGCAAGCGCGAGGTGGCCGCCTTCCTCGCCAACATCGCCCACGAGACCGGTGGCCTCGTCTACATCGAGGAGATCAACAAGAGCGTCATGTGTGACACGAGCTGGGGCCCTCCGGGCTGCGGCTGCGCGGCGGGCAAGATGTACTACGGTCGTGGCCCCATCCAGTTGTCGTGGAACGGCAACTACTGCGCCGCGGGCAACGCGCTCGGCGTGGACCTCAAGAACGATCCCGACCGGGTCGCGCGCGATGCCACCATCGCCTGGCGCACCGGCCTCTGGTTCTGGATGACCCAGGCGGGCGCGGGCCCCCGGCCGGCGCATGACGCCATCGTCAACGGCTTCGGCTTCGGTGGGACCATCCGCAGCATCAACGGCGCTCTCGAGTGCGATGGCCGCAACCCCGCCCAGGTGCAGAGCCGCGTGAACAGCTACCTGAACTTCACGAGCAAGCTCGGCGTGAGCCCCGGCGGCAACACCGGCTGCTGAGCCACCCGGCTCGAGGGGCGGAACCCGGGGATTCGGGTTCCGCTCCTCATCACCAGGGAGTTACAGCGGGGGACGTGCCTTGCGCACGCTCTCGCGCGCCTCCATGCGGGCCACCCAGGCCTTCACGTGGGGGAAGGCCTCCAGCTCCAGTCCCATGGGGCCGCGCAGCATCAGGTTGGAGACGAGTGAGAAGTCCGCGATCGTGAGGGTGCCGCAGAGGAACTCGCGCTGGGCGAGCACCCCGTCCAGGACGCCGAGATCCCGGCGGACCTTCTCCAGGCCGGCCACGTACTTCGCCTCGTCCTTCTCCCGGCCCAACATCTTCGCGTAGACGGTCTCCATCAGCACCTCCGTGGTGGACGGCCCCAGGGTGGTGGCCTGCCACTGTAGCCACTGCTGCACCTGGGCGATGCCCCGGGCGTCCATGGGCATCAGTCCACTGCCGGGCTTGAGGGCCGCCAGGTAACAGAGGATGGCGTTGGACTCCCAGATACAGAAGCCGTCGTCCTCCTCCAGGACGGGCACCTTGCCGTTGGGGTTCTTGGCGAGGAACGCGGGCGACTTGTGCTCGCCCTTCATCATGTCCAGGGAGACCAGGGTGACGGGCAGGGCGAGCTCGTGCACGACGGCGAGCACCTTGTAGGCGGCGGTGGAAAGCGGTGGGGCGTACAGCTTCATCGGGGTGGACTCCTGTGTCGGGGGTGAAACGGGGCGCACCCTAGCGGAAGTTCGGGACAGGGTCCGCCCATGGGCCCGGCGCGTCTGGCGCCTACGGGTGTCCGAGCTCCCTCGAGCACAGCTCCGCCATGCGCTGCAGCAGCCAGCGCGTCGCGGGCCCCTTGGCCAACTCCGGGCGGTGCACGACGGACAGGGACAAGAGCCAGGTGTCCTCCCCCCAGGCGGCGGTCTCGAGGCGCACCAGTCGCCCACGGGCGAGGTCGTCCTTCACCAGGTGCTCTGGCATGTTCCCCCAACCCAGCCCCGCCAGGAGCAGCGCGTGCTTGGTGCTCAGGTCCGCGACACGCCAGGTGTTGGAGGACAAGATGGCCTGATCTTCCGTCCGGCCCATCCCGTCCCGCTCGCTCAACACGATATGGACGTACTCGGCGAGGGCCTGGGTGGTGAGCCGGCCCTGCACCTTGGCGAGAGGATGTTCCCTGGCGACGACCGGAATCATCCGGACGGACGTGAGGTGTTGCCGCGCCAGACCCTGGGCCGATGCCGCTGGACCCACCACGCCCACCTGGCAGCTTCCATCGAATACCCGGGCGGACACCCCGGAGAGGGTATCCGTGTACAGGCGAAGCTGAACGGTGGGGAACTTCACCGCGAACTCCTTGCACAGGTCCACGAGGGCACGAACGGGCAGGATGGCGTCGACCACCAGGGAGACGCTGGGCTCCAGACCGCTCACGAGCGCCTCGGCCACACGCCGGAGCGAATCGACCTCGGCGCAGATGCGCCGGGCACTGGCGAGCAGTACGCGTCCCTCCTCGGTGAGCGTCGGAATCTTGGTGGACCGATCCCAGACGCGCACACCCAACTGGGTCTCGAGGTTGGCCATGGCATGGCTCACCGCGGACTGGACGCGCTTGAGCTTCCGCCCCGCCGACGAGAAGCTCCCCTCGTCGACGACGGCGATGAAGGTGCGGAGTTGATCCAACGTGACGGCATCGAGCATGCGGCCATCATGGCCCAGGGCTCGGGGGGCGGGCGCTCCTCCCGTCAGGGGACGGGCCGCGAGGAGTGCGCGTAGAGCCACCTGTAGAGCAGCTTCGTCAGGCGCGGCATGAGCACCCAGGTCAGCATCGCCACGGGCAGGGCCGTCGAAAGCGATACCCTCACCAGGTAGGGGAGCTGCGTGGGGATGACGAGTCCCAGCAGCAAGGCCTGGGGCAGCAGCGCGAGCCAGGTCACCAGGGCCATCTTCCATCTGGGCGGCGGTACCTGGGGCGAGGGCCGTCCCGGAATCGTGAACCACGTCTCCAGGCCGCTCTGGACGAGGGCCTGTCCCGGCGCGGTGGCGTGCGTGTCTCCCCGGCTCAGCAACTCCACCGTCTCCGGCAACGCGCGCCACCGCTCGAGCTCCGCCTGGCTCGCGAAGCGCAAGAGGATGAAGTAGTCGTCCTCTCCCGCCATGAACACACTCGAGCCCTGATGGTGGGGGAAGCGGGCCGCCGCCGCCATCAGCTCCTTGACCCACTGGTCGAAGGCGTGCCGCGCGCCGGGCTTGACGCGTCTCTCCATCACGATCTTCACGGGCTCCGCGCCGCCCTCGCGGACCATCACCTCGTTCATGCGCCTCTCCTTCACGTGGGGCCCGTCAGAAGACGAAGCAGTCACAGCCGCTGTTCCATAACCCGAAGGGGCTGGCCACGTGGGAATGAGGATGCGCGTGAGGATGCTGATGCACGCATCCCGTGGGGTGGAGCGGGGAGGCGCTCGCGCCCTGCGCGCCTCCTGGCAGGGAAACGGGTGACCAGTCCGGGCTCACGGGAGGCAGGGGCGGTGCGAGGGGGCCGAAAGCGCCAGCACCGTGGACGACCTTGCCGTCAACGATGGTCAGCACCGACTCGAGGTGCTTGATCTGCTCCTCGGGCACCGAGAAGTAGTCGGCGGAGAGCACCGCGAGATCGGCCAGCATGCCCTCGGCGATGATGCCCTTGTCCCGCTCCTCGCCGGAGAACCAGGCGCTTCCGTTGGTATACAGGCGCAAGGCTTCCTCCCGGCTCATGCGGTTGGGAGCGGGGTAGAGCGCGGTACCTCCCACGGTCTTGCCGGTGACGAGCCAGTACAGCGAGACCCAGGGATTGTAGCTGGAGACCCGGGTGGCGTCGGTCCCCGCGCCGACGGGAATGCCCAGCTCGAGCATCCGCCGGATGGGGGGTGAATGGGCCGCGGCGTCCGCGCCATGGCGCGCGACGAAGTGCTCGCCCTGGAAGGACATCCGGTTCTGGATGGCGATGCCCCCTCCGAGCGCCCGCGTGCGCTCGAGGTTGCGCGGCGAGATGGTCTCCGCGTGATCGAACCACCACTTGAGGCCCTGGAAGGGCACCTCCCGGTCCACCCGCTCGAAGACGTCCAGGAAGCGCGTGATGGACTCGTCGTAGGTGGCGTGCAGGCGGAAGGGCCAGCGGCTCTGGACCAGGTGGTTCACCACCGCCTCGAGCTCCCCCTCGAGCGAGGCGGGCAGATCGGGCCTCGGCTCGAGGAAGTCCTCGAAGTCCGCGGCCGAGAAGACCAGCATCTCGCCGGCGCCATTGAGCCGGTAGAAGGCATCTCCCTGGCCCGGCCGTACCGTGGCCGTCCACTTGCGGAAGTCCTCGAGTTCCCGCGAGGGGTGCTGCGTGAAGAGGTTGTAGGCGATCCGCACGGTGAGCTGCCCTTGCGCGTGCAGCTCCTCGATGACCTTGTAGTCCTCCGGGTAGTTCTGGAAGCCGCCCCCCGCGTCGATGACACTCGTCAGGCCGAGCCGGTTGAGCTCGCGCATGAAGTGGCGGCTGGAATTGAGCTGATCCGCGTAGGACAGCTTGGGCCCCTTGGCGAGCGTCGAGTAGAGGATGGTGGCATTGGGCCGGGCGATGAGCAGTCCCGTGGGATTGCCCTGCTTGTCCCGCTGGATCTCCCCGCCGGGGGGATTGGGGGTGTCCCGGGTATAGCCCACCGCCCGGAGCGCGGCCCCGTTCAACAGTGCGAGACCATACAGATACAGGATGAAGACCGGCGTCTCGGGCGCCGCGGCGTTGATCTCCTCGAGCGTGGGCAGCCGCCGCTCGGCGAACTGGAACTCGTTCCAACCACCCACCACGCGCACCCACTGGGGCGGCGGTGTCCGCTGGGCCTGTGCACGCAGCTTGCGCAGCGCGTCCGCCAGGGAGGGGACTCCGTCCCAGCGAAGCTCCAGGTTGTAATTCAGCCCGCCCCGGATGGTGTGGATGTGCGAGTCGATGAGGCCGGGGATGACGGTGCGGCCGCCCAGGTCGATGACCTGCGTGGCCGGCCCCCGCCAGGCCATGATGTCCTTTTCGCTTCCGACGGCGCCGAAGCGGCCGTCCCGGATGGCCACCGCGTCCGCGCTCGTCTGGTGTGCGTTCCCCGTCGCGATGCGACCATTCTTGAGGATGAGATCCGCGGTGGCCATGGCGTTTGTCGGGCTCCTTCGTGGGTGACTTATTTCTCTTATTTCCGGTGGGCTGAAGGGAGAATCCGCATTGTATTCATGCTTCCCATCAATGGACGAGATGGACGGAGCGTCCATGTATTTCCCACTGGACAGTCAACACCTTCTCCAACACCTTGAGGGTATTCAACGGGGAACAATGATTCCCGATGACAGCCAGGAGAAAGTCATGCGTCTCATGATGAAGCAGGGGTGGCTCGCCCTCGGAGTGGTCCTCTCGCTCAGCACGCCATTTTCAGGGCTCGCCGCCGATGCGAAGACGCCCGAGAAGAAGTTCGATGCGCCGATGGGTGTCTCGTTGTCCGTCAAGCAGATCGGTCCGGTCACCCAGGTCACCGATCTGCAGATCATCTGTGTGTTGAAGCACGATCCCGCGGGTGATCAGTACATCGAGGCGATGCAGGACTTCAATGACAAGCAGGGCGGGCTGCTCTCGTCGCTGCGCGAGCGGGGCGAGTTCGTGGGGGAGCTGGGCGAGACCTTCCTCTACACGCCGCCGCCGCGTTCCATCACGCCGAAGCGGGTGCTGCTGATTGGCATGGGTGAGGCCAAGGACGTGTCGTTGGACAAGCTGCGCCTGGTGGGACGGATCGCGCTGCGCGAGGCCGTGCGCCTGGGGGCGAAGAACGTCTCGTTCGCGCCCACGCTGCGTGACCAGGGCAGCACCCTCATCGATGTGGGCGAGGGAGACGCGGCCGTGGTGGAGCAGATGCTGTTGGCCTATGACACGGAAAAGCGGTTGCAGCAGCAGGGCCTGGCGCCCAAGTTCAACCTCTCGTCCTGGGTCATCGAGGCGGGTCCAAAGTATTTCGAGGGCGTCACCACCCACGTGGGGGAAGCCGTCAAGGCCGCCAGCGAACAGATCAAGCAGCGCGTGGACAAGCCGTACGTGAACGCGGCCCCGGCCCCCGCGCGGTAGCCGGGGATTGCCTCGCCTCCCTCCCTCCAGGGCGAGGGAGGGGCGGCGGAGGGTTGTCGGGTACGCTGGAGGCGCCTTCGCGGATGCCCTGGTGGCCCGGGTACCCGCGGCCACCTCGGTAGGGCACCCCGGATCCGCTCCGGCTCGAGCCCAACTTCCAGTGTGCCCCCTCGTACTGGTGGCGTGTCCCATACTGGACCATCGCCACGTACGAAGGGGTCACCCGCGCTGTTTCTTCACCTGGATTCAATTACAAACCAGGAAAGCCAGACGGCAATCCCAATTCCCATGCGCTTCCCGGGTCGGCCGCACCCCAGCCGACGTGGATGACCCAGACTTCCCACCGGGCGAGAAGCCTGTCACGCTTACCTACCAAGCTTCTGGCTTGGGATGGCCACACAGCCCGTGGCGGCGTGGACCCGGAGAGGAGTTCGGCATGTCTGAGTATTCAGGAATTCACGGCATGTGGAGCGAGAACGAGGGGACCCGGGTCCGAGCGGCGTGGTCGCCTCGGCGGCAACCGGCTCCCCTCGGGGCTCACGCGGCCTTCCGGGCCGCCTATGGCCGGTTGCGGCACCTGGCCGGCATCACCCAGGGGCCGGCGGTGCTCGGGGTGGCGGTGGACGGCCGCGGGCACGTGGTCGAGGCGGTGATTGTCGAGCCTGGCCACTCGTTGATCATCGGCCGGCATACCGGCTGTGGGCTCCGGCTTCCGTCCGACACCGTCTCGTTGCGGCAGCTCGCGTTGTACGCGCAGTCCGGCGCTCCGGGCGCCGCGCCGGACATCCGCCTGTGGGACCTCAACACCGAGCAGCTCTTCCTCACCGAGGACGGCGAGCCCAACGCGGCGGTCATCGCCCAGGGCCTGCTCTACGCCGCGGTGGAGGAGTACGCGCTCCTGTTCATCCCCACCCGGGGGCCCTCCACCTGGTCCTGGCCGGAGCGGGCCGAGGAGGCCTGGGAGGCGCTCCCGCCACGCCACTTCATCGATCAGCGGGCTCCCTCCTCCGATCGCCGTCGGCATTCGCGCCACCTCCGGCTGGATGGCCAGGAGTACCACACGAATGTCACCCGGCTGGGCCCGCTGATGCTCCTGAGCGGGCACGAGCGGCCCGAGGCCGCCTGGGGCTCGCTGCGGCTGGTGGGCGCGGAGCGGGCGGAGGAGCACCACATCTCCCTGGCGCGCCTGGAGCAGGGCGTGCTGCTGGGCCGCTACGAGCGCTGCGGTATCGTACTGGCGCAGGAGGGCCTGGGCCTCTCGCGCGTGCATCTGCTCCTGGTCCGCATGGGCGGAGAGGTGCTGGCCATCGACACCGCCAGCACCAACGGGACCTGGCGCGGCCCCGTCGAGGTCCAGACGACCGTGCTGGAGGAGTCGGACTCCCTCGAACTGGGGGAGTCCCTCGTCCTCCACTGGCGCCGCCTGCCCCGTCGCTCCTCCTGACGGGGGGCTCCCGAGCCCGGGCCTCCCGGGGGGCATCCTCGGGGGTTGCCAGGCTGCTCGGGGGGCCGTTCCCGGTCTTCCGATGGCTCGGTCCCAGGGCGGAGGTCACTGGCAGAGGTTAGACTCCGCCAATGCACTCCAGCCCATCCAGCCGGCCGTCTGTCGTCGTGGCGGAGCTCGGGCCCACGAATACGGGGAAGACCCACCGCGCCATCGAGCGCATGCTCGAGCACGACTCGGGCATCATCGGTCTCCCGCTTCGCCTGCTCGCTCGGGAGGTCTACGACCGGGTGACCGCTCGAGTGGGCGAGGGGCGGGTCGCGCTGATGACAGGGGAGGAGAAGCGCCTGCCCCCGCGTCCCGACTACTGGATTTGCACCGTCGAGGCGATGCCGCTCGATCGGCCGGTCGACTTCCTCGCCGTGGATGAGATTCAACTCGCCGCCCACCGCGAGCGCGGGCACGTCTTCACCGATCGCCTGCTCCATGCGCGGGGACGCCGGGAGACCTGGTTCCTCGGCGCGGACACGATGCGGCCCATGGTCCAGGCGCTCATCCCCCAGGCCTCGGTGAAGCGCGCCACCCGCCTGTCCCAGCTTCGTTTCTCCGGGCGTCACTCCCTCAAGAGCCTGCCTCCACGCTCGGCCGTGGTCGCGTTCTCCGCGGACCGCGTGTACGAACTCGCCGAGGCACTGCGCCGCCTGCGAGGCGGGGTCGCCGTGGTGCTGGGCGCGCTCTCCCCGAGGACGCGCAATGCCCAGGTGGCGATGTACCAGGCCGGTGAGGTGCAGTACCTCGTGGCCACCGATGCCATCGGCATGGGGCTCAACCTCGACCTCAACCACGTGTCCTTCGCGGCGCTCTCCAAGTACGACGGCGCCGAGCAGCGAGACCTCTTCCCGGACGAGCTGGCCCAGATCGCCGGCCGCGCGGGGCGCCACCTGAATGACGGGAGCTTCGGCACCCTGAACACGCTGCCCGAGCTGTCTCCGCGGGTGGTCTCGGCCATCGAGTCCCACCGGTTCCCCGCGGTCCGCAGCCTCATCTGGCGCAATTCCTCGCTCGACTTCTCGAGCCCGGAGTCCCTGCTCGATTCGTTGTCGCGAGCTCCACGCAATAGTGCCTTCATCCGCGTGGAGCGCGCGGACGACTTCGATGCGCTCAAGGAACTCTCGCACGTTCCCGCCATTCGCGAGGTGGCCACCGACCGGGCCTCGGTCGAGTTGCTGTGGCAGGTCTGCCAGATTCCGGACTTCCGCAAGGGGCTCTTCGGCCAGCACGTCGCGTTGCTGCGGGAGACCTTCCTCCAGCTCTCCGAGGGGGACGGGAAGCTGGAACAGGCCTGGCTGTCCCGGCAGGTGTCTCCGCTCGATGATGTGTCCGGGGACATCCACACCCTGATGGATCGGCTGGCCGCCATCCGCATCTGGACGTACATCAGCCATCGGTCGAGCTGGCTCCACGACGCGGAGCACTGGCAGGAGCGCACCCGCCGCATCGAGGACGCGTTGGGTGACGCCCTGCACGAGCGGCTCGTGGAGCGCTTCGTGCAGCGGGCCGCGCGCAGGAGCGCACGCCGCTTCGTGAGGGCCGCCGCGCCCTCCGCCGCCGGGTCGGACAGCCCCTTCGCCAGACTGGGGCTCCTGCTGGGAGAGGTGCCGGGCGCGGACGGCGCGGTGACCGAGGAGCAGTTCGTCCAGCGGGTGGTCGACGCGACGCATGAGGACTTCCAGGTGGACGCGTCCGGAAGCATCTCGTTCGATGCGCAGCCGCTGGCCCGTCTGGTGCGTGGCAAGGACCGGCGCTCCCCGCAGATCGCGCTCGCGGAGCCGGAGGTCTGGACCGGAGGCGCGCGGCGGCAGCTCGAGCGCCGGCTGGTGGCGCTGGCGAGGGATCTCGTCACCGAGGCCATGGGGGGCTTTCCCGCCGAGTCCCTCGCCGGAGCGGATCGCTCCGCGGAGACGCGGGGCCTCGCCTACCGGCTGGCCGAGGGGCTCGGAGTGATTTCCCTGGGGGAGGCGCGCGAGCAGTGGCGGTTGCTGGACGATGAGTCCCGCGAGCGCTTGAAGACGCTGGGGGTCCGCGAGGGACAGCGCTTCTTCTACGTCGCCGAGGCGCTCACACCGCACGCGCTCGAGCGGCGCTGCATGCTGACGGCGCTGTTCCTCCAGGGCCCTTCACCCAAGGGGATTCCGCGCGAGCCGGCGCTCGAGGTCCCCCAGTTGGGCGGCCTCAACGCGCGAGCCTTTGGCTACGAGGTGCTCGGGAGCGTGGCGTTGCGGCTCGACGTCGTCGAGCGGCTCAGCGAGGCGCTGCGCCACCCGCAGGGAGCCCGGCAGGTGCACACGCTCCTGCGGGAGCTGCGTCTGGAGAGCGGTGTTCGCGCGCGGGTTCTGCGGGAACTCGGAGGCCAGTCCGGGGGCGCGCCGGTGAAGCGGCGGCGGCGACGGCGGGGAGGCGGCAATCGTGGCGCCCATGGACCACCGGCTCATGTCGGCGCGCACCAGAAGCCTCGAAGGAGCGGGACGGCCGGGGAGGGGAGTGTCCAGGGGGCAGGTCCCAAGCCCGATTGATGGGGTCGGATGGGGTACTCAGTGAGCGCGCGCGAAATACCGCGCCAATCGGCGATGCCGATGCGCGAAGAACGCCGCCACCACGCGCGCCAGGAGGGGCTGAGCCCACAGCAACCCCCATCGCGGCACGAACGTGATCCGATCCGTGATCTCGGTCGAGCCGCCCCGCGCGACGAGGCAGCGCTCGTGCTCCCAGCGCCGCATGCTCGCCATGGTCGACTTCTCGTGGAAGCGATGGCCCGGCTCCAGCTCGGCGATGGTCAAGAGATCGTAGTCGAAGGGGAGCACTCCGAAGAGTCTCAACCACGCGCGGCCAAGCGGCACTCCCACGGGGAGGGTATCGAGGTGGAGCACGCCGACCCCGCGCGGAGCGCTCATCGTGAGCCAGGGTCGCATCTCGTCATTGATTCCCTCGGGACTCGCGATGCGCTCCCATACGGACCGAAGGGGCGCGTCGATCGTGCTCGTTCGCTCGAATACCGTGGCCATTTCATCCATACGTGTTCGTGAATCCCCAGTATCACATCTGAGCACTCTTACTCTTCGTGGTGGGCGTTACCTGTCACTGACATGTCAGTCCCACGCCCTCTTCGCGTTCCGCCACCTCCCTTCGAGGTCCTTCCCCTCGGGACACGGCTCATGGGCGGCGTGGCCGGGCGATTGCAGTGCCTGGAAACACCGCGCTGCCCCAGCGTGGAGCGTTCCCAACGCACCCAACCTGAATCCCCATCCTGTCCGGAGAATGCCATGAGCAAAGCGAACACCCGCGAGAGGTGGACACACGGGGCCATGATGGGCGACGCCACCGAGGCCCTGTACCGGGCGGGCGAGGCCGCGCGGCGCGAGGCCCACCGGGTGCTCCAACTGCCGGGCGTGGCGTCTCCCAGCGCGTCCGTGACGCTCGAGACCGCACGCGCCCATGCCCGGGACTACCTCGAGTACGGAGCGCCCCGGACCACGCGCGCGGTGGCCGATCTGCTGGGCTTCAGCAACCTGTGGCGAGCCACCACTGGACGCATGCGCCAGCTCGCCGCCATCCGGAACGCCCAGGACCGCGAGACGCTCGCCCAGGGGCTCCGGCTTCTCCTGAGCGCCGCGCGCACGCGGCTGGAGTTGCTCTCTTCCCTGTGCGGGACACTCGAGCGCCTGGCGCGGCCCGGCGTGCCGCCCCAACGCCCCGACACACTCGCCGCGGCCCTCGTCGAGACCGTGGCGGCCGCCCAGGCCCTGCACCGCGAGTGGGAGGCATTGACGCGCGCGCTCGACGCGGCGGTGGCCCGGCTGGAGTCCGCCGACGCCGAGGCGAGTGCCTGGCTGGCCGATCGCCTCGGGGACGCGGAGTTCGGCTGGAACCGGGCCCACGCCACCGCCCAGCGGCTCCAGCGCGAGGCGATGCCCCCCGTCTGACGTTTCCCTTCCCAGCAGATGACCGGCTCACTCTCCACGGGTCCTAGGAGGGCTGCTGGAGCAGCACGTACAGCGCCTAGAGGATGCCGCCGAAGCCGAACATGCCGAGCACCAACCAGCCGACGAGCTGGCGGCGGCGGTGCCATTTCGGGCCCGGAACGGCGCTCTTGCGCTCCTGACAATCCTCGCACAGCGGGGGCGAGCCCTGGACGTCACAGCGCGCGCACAGGAAGGTGTCACACCCCGTACACACGGCCGTGGAGACCTCGCCGTGCACGGGACAGGGAGGGGGCGCCTCCTCCTCCACGCCGGCGGCGAGCGCGGCGGCCCGTTCTTCCGGCGTCTCCACCTCGGACTCGAGCAGGGCGCGTGCCCGCTCGAGGTCCTTCCAGGCAACCAACACTCGCACCTCGATGATGGCGCCGCCCATCGCGGGGCCGAGCATCCCATTGTGATGCTCGCCTTGGACGACGCAGGCGATGCCATCCGCGTCGAGCAGGGAGCGCAGCGCCGAGGCCTCGAGCGCATCGGCACAGGTGGTGAGCAGACAGAGATCCGACTCCGATGCCGACGTGTGCATGGGAACTCCGGGGCAAGAGGCCATGGTCCACGGCCCGTGCCCTCCCACCGTGGGAATGTCCCGCTCTCGGGACCAGGACCAGAGCGCGTCCGCTGTCACTCGCGCAACAGCGGGGACGGACGATGAAATCCGGCGAGGCTACAAACTCTGAAGCGATCGTCAACGCTACGTCAGCCTGGCCTCCTCCAGAGCGGGCGAGGTCACGGTCAAGGAAAGCCTTCATGACCACTCACGGCTCGACGCCATGCCTCCATCGGCCTGTCGTGTCCTTTGAATAGACACAAAGCTGCAAAACGAAGTCCTCGACGTGGGTGGACCGGCCCGTGTCGCGGTAATCGAAGCGGATGGTGAGCGTGGGGACCGCTCCGGCAGTTGAAGCGGAGCGACGAGCATTGATGTGATACCGGCCCCCTCCCGGTCAAACGTCAGGTAGAATTCGGCTCCACACCCGACGTCGAGGTCGCGCGCCCATGCCCCACAAGCTGGCCCTCAATATACTGGACGTACTGAAGAAGGCGAACCTGCCGAAGCATGTCGGGGAGCCGGGGGCATGGTATCAGCGAGTCATCCTGGCATTGAGCAAGGTGAGCCAGGTGAATGATTTGTTGGACGCGCTGGCTGATCTGGAAGGAATGATCAGCGCCTACATCACACTCGAGCTGAGCCGCTATCAACCGACCATCAAGATCGCCAATCAACAGGACCGAAGCGCTACCATCCAAGCGCTCGCGAGCATCCTGTTCAAGGCCTATCGCCTCGTGGCCGCCAAGGCTCGGTCCATGGTGCTGACAGGAGATCAGGATCTGAAGACGGTCGCCGCGCGCATCACGCTCAAAAAAGAATCCGCGGGCAACAAGTCGGCCCTTCAGTTCCTCGAAGAGGTGGACGGCTTCGTCATCATCAGCCTCATGGTCGCCAACCGCTCTCCCACGGGTCAGCGCCTGGTCCAGCGCCTCGCGGCCGCGAATGCGACGGTGAGCCTCCGAGTCGTCTACAAGGAATCGCCGAGCAGCTTGCTGGCCTTCACCGCCGGAGGAGGCGCCTACTGTCAGGCCGCTCCTGTCCAGGGCAACCCTTTCGAGGATCCGGCGCTCCACGCGCGAGCCAAATCCATTGCCAAGGGCGCCGGTGGACCCAGCGAGCTGGGGGCCCCGGTGTGGTTCGAGGAAGAAGAGAATCGCAGCGCGGGGATGTTGGAAGCGGACTCGTTCAAGCATCAGAGTGTGGACGTCGCGCTCGGCAAGATCCTCATGGGCTCCATCTCCTTCACGCGCGACAAGGTGCCCTTCTTCACGCCCCCTCGCATCGAGTTGCTGCACGAGCTCATCCATGTCCTGCACAACGCACGCGGCTCGAACCGGGAGGCCATCAGGGTCCTCTCGAATGTCGAAGAAGACGCCTGGCACAACGCGGAGGAGTACTGGACCATTGCCGGCGGCAACATCTCCGAGAATGCCTTCAACGCCACCATTGGCGCACCCGACCGCTATGGTCACGGAGGCCTGGTCCTGAGGGGCCTCGAGCTGTCGTCGCCTTTTGCTCAGTACAGCATTCAGCAGCACGCCGGCTTCTGAGTAGGTGAGCAAAAGTCCCCCATTCCTCTCATCGCTCCGAATTCCCCGGTCGGCTCGACCTGGGCCGCTTCGATGGCGGCCTTCCCTGTGGCGCGTGTTGCTCGTGCCCGTCCACCTCCGCGACGAGCGCGTCGGTATTATGCTACCCTACCGCTCCCGCGCATGCCCAGCCGTCACAGGACCCGAACGCTCCCCTCCGCTCCGAGCCGCATCGCCGATGCGGGCGCCTCGCTCGCGGCGCGCTGCGTGTTCCGCCAACGCGAGATGGATCATGTCTTCCTGGGAGTGACGTGGCTGTCGCCCGGCATCGTGCACGTGACACGCGGCCAGAAGCTCATTCGCGCGGATGGCACGGACCTGCAGGTGGACGCGGGTGGCTATGTCTGGATTCCAGCCGGTGCCCAGCTCGATGTGAGGAACGTTCCCCACGAAGGAGAGTACGCGGCGGAAGCCCTCGTTCTTTCTCCGCAGCTGGCCCGGTGGCTTCCACCCCAGCCCGTGAAGAACACTCCCCAAGAGCTTCGGCGTCTGTCCACCACGGGAAACGCCGAGGTCGTGGAGGCCTGGCATCGGTGCACGCGTGGCCTGGCCGATGGCGCCCCCCAGGAGGTGCTCCGCCACCGTCTGCTGGAATTACTCGCCTGGTTGGGAGAACTCGGCATCGATGCATTCGGCGCGAGCGGGAGCGTGCGCCTGCGCGTCAAACGCCTGTTCTCGGAGACTCCAGGCAAGCCCTGGCGCCTGGGTGACGTGGCTCGCCAGCTGGCCATGAGCGAGGACACGCTCCAGCGCCACCTCACCCGGGATCGCGCGAGCTTCCAGGAACTGCTCGGCGAGGTGCGGATGGAACACGCCCTGTTCCTCCTCTGGACGACGGAGCGCCCGCTCGGACTCATCGCCGAGGACGTGGGCTACCTGTCGGCATCACGCTTCGCGGCACGCTTCCGCAAGCGCTTCGGCGTGCTGCCCTCCGAGTTGCGCAAGGGGCGCTGAGAATGCGGTCTTCGGCACATTGATTGCGGTTCGCGGGCGACCGCGTCCTGACGGCCGACGTTACGGTGTCCTCGGTTCTTCCATGAGGAAGACCGAAGGAGACACCCGTGCAGTCCGTCTTGAGATCGATGTTCGCTGTTTCATTCATGCTGGTCGCCGCGTGCACGAGCGCGCGCACCGGACTCAATCCAGGAGGCATCCCCGTGAAGACCAATCCCTATGCATCCCTTCCCCCCGCCGAGAGCTTCACCCTGGAGAGCACGGACGTCCGTGACGGTGAAGCGATGCCCGTGGCACAGCTCAGTGGCCTCTTCGGCGCTGGGGGACAGGATGTTTCCCCTCAGCTGTCGTGGAGTGGCTTTCCCGCCAACACGCGCGGTTTCGCCGTCACCATGTACGATCCCGACGCGCCCACGGCGAGTGGCTTCTGGCATTGGGCCGTGGTCGATATTCCCGCGAGCGTGACGAGCCTTCCCACGGGAGCCGGCTCGGAAGACGGCTCGAAGTTGCCTCCGGGTGCGTTCCAGCTTCCGAACGACGCGCGGGCGAAGCGCTACCTTGGCGCGGCACCGCCTCCGGGGAGTGGCAAGCACCGCTACTACATCGTCGTCCACGCGCTCGACGTGGAGTCGCTCCAGATTCCTCCGGACGCGACCCCCGCGTTCCTGGGCTTCAACCTGCTCGGCCATACGTTGGGCAGGGCCATCCTCACGCCGACATTCGAGCTTTGAGCCGAGCGCTCCAGACGCTTCCGTTGCCCTGACTCACCAGGTCATTGCCTGGGGCGGGGCCTTGAAGCCCCTGCGCCAGGGCTGAGTCACCACTTCTCGGGCGGGGGGACGAACACGCCGAACACGCGCGTCTCCTCGCCGGCCTCGGCGTCCAGCTCCTCGGTCGCCACCATCCACCCCTTGGGGAAGGCACGCAGCTCCAACGGGGGCTCTCCTCCCGCGTACCCCTGCACCGTGGGCTGAAGCTGCGCCCGGCGAGGCCCCTCCTCCCGCCCCAGTCCCGTCCACAGCCGCCCCAGCCACCGCGGCTCCGGCGGCTTGCCCTCACCCCGGAAGTGGTGGTGGTCGAGCTGCTCGCACGCCGAGCCCAGGTAGTCGATGTCGGACTCGCTCTCCGGCCACTGCTCGAAGAGCGTCACGCGCAGGCCCCCATCCGCGGTGGGCGTCAACTCGATCGCCGCCAGGAGGATGTTCTGCTGGAGCAGCTCCGCCCCCTTGTATCGCTCCCGAAAGGTCATCCCCCACAAGCGGACGGTCTGGGTGGGAGCCTGGCCACGCCGTGCATCCCCGAAGGCGGCGGCGGCCAGACACACGCCCTTGTAGTTGGAGGGTGTCTCCGGAACACAGCTGTCGCTGGTGGCCAGCTCCTTCACCCATCCGGCCCGATGGGCGGCGCCGGGCGCCTCCTTCATGGCCAGGGGGCTCTGGGTCGTCTGGGTCGTCTGGGTCGTCTCGGACTGCTTCCTCTTCGTGCATCCCGCGGCGCCCAGCATCACCGCACAGCTCACCACCATTCCCATCGGAAACATCCTCACGTCACGCTCCTCCGTGCGCATTCGCTCGAATATCCGAAATTCTATTCCAGGTTTCCGGATCCCGTTCGACGCGCGGGCGGCGCCAGGGTCAGACGGGGACTCGCCTCTTCCCGGGCCCGCCCTATGCTCGGGGCGTCACGAAAGAGAGCCCATGATCAAGATCTACAACTTCCCGCGAGGTGCCCGTGGCCTGCGCGTGATGTGGCTGTGCGAGGAGATGGGGCTGCCGTACCAGGTGGAGAAGGTTTCCTTTCCGACGAGCGACGC
The DNA here is from genome assembly GCF_002305875.1 of Cystobacter fuscus. NCBI lineage: Bacteria > Pseudomonadati > Myxococcota > Myxococcia > Myxococcales > Archangiaceae > Cystobacter > Cystobacter fuscus. Next base: position 3,008,388 of record NZ_CP022098.1, read on the forward strand.
CTACCGCGCGCTCAAAAGTTCCTGACCGAGCAGGTGGGTACGAGCCCCTTCCTCGTGGGCCCCCAGCTCACGCTCGCGGACATCTCCCTGTGCACCGCGCTGGGTATCTGGCGCGGCGCGCTGGGCCGGACGATGCCGGACACGCTCTCCGCCTACTGGGAGCGGCTGCAGGCGCGCCCGGCCTACCAGCGCGCGATGCAGGCGAATACGTAGAGGGCCGACGTCTTCGCTCCAGTTGTTCTGAGGCTCGCCATTGCCCACCTGGCCACTCCGCCCCGCTGCGCGATGGCGGTGACGAGCGCCTCCAGCCGGGGAGCGCCCCGGGCGTCTCCGGGTAGAGGGCTCAGGACTCCCGGCGCTCGGAGGTCTCCGGCTTGAGCGCTCCCGCCAGCGCCAGCATCTGCGTCACCAGTGTGGTCAGCGCCTGGCCCTCCTGGGCGCCTGCCGCACCGCCAATGCTCACCGAGCGCAGCTCCTGGGGCTGGGGCAGCTTCTCGGCGATGGCGGGCAGCAGCTCCACCAGCCGCGCCTGGAGGTTGGCCGGGGTCCGCCCGTTGAGGATGCGCTCGCGGTCGTCCTGTAGCTCCAGCTCCGCGCGGGCCTGCCGGTTGGCCGCCGCCCGCTCCGTGTCCAGCACGTCGATGGCCGCCAGCGCCTGTCGCTTGCGCTGCGCCGCCTCCACCTCCTGCTTGAGCTTCGCCAGCTCCGCCTCCACGGCCAGCCGCGCCTTCTCCAGCTCGGCGTTCTGCAGCGCCGTCTGCTGGTGCTCCACGGCCAGCTTCCGCGCGTCCTCCTCCTCGCGCTGCCGCCGCCGCAGGTGCTCGGCCTGCTCCCGGTCGTACGCCTCCGCCTCCTTGCGCGCGCGCAGCATGGACAGCTCGCCCTCGCTCTCCAGCCGCATCCGCTCGCGCGCCTGCTCCACCTCCTGCTCCCGGTGGGCAATGGCCTCCTCCGTCTCGAGCGTGGCCAGCCGCGCCACGCGCTCGCGCTCGGCCCGGAAGGGCTTCTGCAGGCTCTCCCACAGCCGCCCGGAGCTCACCACCGCCTCCTTCACCTGCACCGTGACGATCCGCAGCCCCAGGCCCTTGTCGCCCCCGCCCAGGCCCTCGGCCACGTGGCGCAGCCGCGCCGTCAGCTCCTCGATGATGGGCTGCTTGTCCGAGAGCACCGCGTCGATGCTCATGGTGGCCACCTTGTCCTTGATGGCCGCCTCCGCCTGCTCGCGCAGCTGCACGTTCACCACCCGCATGGGCTCCTCGGCGTCCGTGAAGTCCAGCTTCTTGTAGGCCGTGGCGAAGTCCTCGATGATCCACTGCACGTAGCCCTGCACCAGCAGCCCCTGCAGCTCGCGGCAGATGCAGTGCGCGTTGATGAGGATGGTCTGCATGGCGCCCGGGACCACCAGGAACGAGTCCGTGGCCGGGTTGAAGGGGAAGGACACCCCCAGGCCGATGTGCAGCGGCTGCGCATGGCCGCGCCGGGTGTGCACGACGTAGGCGTTGGGCGGCACCACCACCGTCTTCCACCGCCAGAAGCCCGTGATGCGCACGTCCACGGCGTTGCCTGGAATCTCGCGGGGGGCCGCGACGGCGGCCAGCGCCCGGGCCCGGCCGCCCATGGGCGCCTGCACCTGCGCCACCATCTTGCGGGCCTTCAGGTCCACCTCGACGCGCTGCTGCTGCTCGCGCACCTGGTCCAGGTACTCGTTGCGCACCGGCTCGTGGTTGTTGTGGATGCTGTTGTTCGCCGACATCGTCACGGACCCCCAGGGCTCCGGTGGGCCGCCGACCGCCGGCGAGCCAGCACCCGGAGGCTCTGGCGCCCATCTCACCACATTCCCGGCTGTGCCAGGGTCCCGGGGCCGAAGAGCTCATTCCAGCCCCCCGTAGAATCGCCGTTCCCATGGGAGGCGCTGCGCCTTCGCCATACGGCCGAACACGGGCGCTCGGGGATCGTCATCGGAAGGACGATAGACCCGCGACAGGCGCTTTCCGAGCCAGGCTGGGTATGCTCGCGAGCACGTCCCCTGGAGGCAGCCCGTCATGGAAGACATCCTTCCCAACCTCATTCCCCCGGTCCTCTCGCTGTTGGGCGGCCTGTTGGCGTTCGTGATCCGGGAGGACTACCCCCGCGAGGGGCGAGCGCTCTCCCGGGGCTCCTGGTCCGCGTTCTTCGTGACGGCCGTGGCGGCGGCCCCCGCGGTCCTGTTCGCCGCCAGCACCGGCTTCAAGCCCCTCGGGATGATGTTCATGCTCACCCTGATACTGGCCATGGGGAGCGCCGTCGTGGGGCTGATCGTCTTCATCATCGGCTGGATCTCGGGATGGAAGGCGACCCCGGAGGACGACGCGGCCGCGTCCAGCGCACCTCCCGCCTGATCCTCCCCAGTTCCCGGCTCAGGGATGCGTGGTGCCCTCCCGCGGGGGGCACAGGCACACCACGGCCTCGAGCTGCCCAGGTGTCAAAGAACTCGTTCCGGCATCTTTTGCTCTCCGAGTAGTTCCTGCGAATCGTCTGACACCCTTCTTGGGGGCCCCGCACCGTCACTCTCGGGAACGTCATGTTCCCGCCTGTGGAGCAAGGCCCGGGGCGCGAGTAGTGCCGCCGCCCCATCCACTGAGTGTCAACGTAGTTGTTGCGTCAAATGACCCAACTGTCAAATGACCCAACTGATGGGGCACCACGGAGGTACTGCTGGAGTAGGAGTAAGCGGCGCAGCCCCTCTCGGTCTCTCTGCATCAGCTCGCCCCTCAACAGTCCGCCCATCCTTCTATACGCACACCGCAGCGAACTCCGGATGGAACTCTAGAAAACTGTTCGCGCCGAGTAGCCACATGCGCGATGAGTGGATATAGGCACGGCACTCGGCTTGAAATTTGGAGCGGCGTACTCCTCATGATAGACAAGTAAGGCTATGGTCAAGCCTCTATCGTATGCAACTCTCATCTCCCCTAAGCGAGTGCGTACCTCCTCGATTCCGAATCGCTCCTTGGCGACCGAGACCGATAGCGACCATGGACGGGTCCTTTTTTCCACCGCCTGGAGGCGGTTGCAGCAAAAGGCCCAGGTCTTTCCCCTCGAAGACAACGCTGCGGTCCGTAGTCGGCTTACTCACTCCATGGAGGTTTCCTACATTGGGCGCCTCATCGCTTTGGAAGTGATTGAGACGGCGCAACAGAAGAAACTATCCAGCTCCTGGGGACTGAAAGATCGAGAGATCCCGTTTCGAAACATTGTTGAGACGGCGTGCCTGACTCACGACATTGGCAATCCCCCGTTCGGTCATTTCGGAGAGCATGCAATCCGCGAATGGTTCGAGAAGCATGCGATTAATGCGCTGCGAGAGTCCATCAAAGGGCTAAAGGCCGCACAGCTTGCGATATTTAGGGATAAGCTTTTGCCGGACTTCACAACGTTTGATGGTAACGCGCAGGGGCTTCGCATTCTAACGAAGCTGCAGTGGAATACCGACGAGTTCGGCCTCAACCTCACGCTTAGCCAGATTGCAGCCTTCCTTAAGTACGTGCGGCCTCCCTATATGAAGGCCAAGCCGAATCGGCCTTTCGAGAAGAAGCCTGGCTTCTTTTTTTCGGAGGAACCCATTGTGCGAGAGGCATGGAGAGTCCTTGGACTCAAGCAAGGACAGCGCCACCCACTCGCTTACATCATGGAAGCGTCTGATGATATCGCTTATTGCTTGAGCGACATCGAAGATGCGCTCGAAAAAGGAATAACTGACGAAGAGCGGTTCCGAAACGCCCTTGAGAAGATCTGGCAAGATGAAGCCAGTAAGGCAGGGGTTTTGGCCACAAACTTCCTGCCAGAGATCCTGAGAAAAGCTTGGGAAAGCGGAGCAAAGTCTCGTGCGAAAGGCGCTAGTTTTTTCACGTTCAAGACGAACTTTACTCGTGAACTCACATCGAAGGCTGCCGAGCTTTACGTAGAGAACCACGATCAGATTCTGAATGGAACAGCCCAGTCTCTGCTCGAACTCTCAAAGCCGCACAAGGCTGCACTCGATTCACTCAAGGCTTATGCGCGTCGGAACATCTTCACGACAACGGACGCCGAACACCTTGAGCTCGCTGGATTCCAGGTCGTGAAGGGGCTTCTTGAGCACCTGCGTCCGTTGCTGGTTTTGCCAGCGGACAAATTTGCCACAATGGTCGATGGCAAGAAACTTTCGGGTTTCGACCTTGAACGTCGGCTGTTCAATCTCCTGCCGAAGAAACACCTGCTCGCATACGAAGAAGCGGTGCATGGGAAGCATCGGCCAGCCAAGGTCCCGTCCGAGTTGGTTGAATGGTTCGCCCGCGCCCACCTGATGGTGGACTTCATCTCCGGCATGACTGACCGGTATGCGCTTGAAACATACCAACTTCTCGCTGGAATCAAGGTGTAGAGATGACCATCGGCGAGACACACCCCTCGGCAAAGGTCATAGAATTCGCGCGCACTCTCGGAAGCGGCACTTCCTTCGAACTGAGTTACTACAACTACAAGCCTCAATCGCTACTTGATGAGCGCCGAACTTTCAGGATCGCCGCGAAAGACCTGAACGAGAAGAAGGTCGCCGAGTTTCTTTCAAACCTTCGCCCAAACGAAGAGCTTGCTTTTCACTCAACAATAATTGTTGGCACCAGAAGGCGACTGCACCTACCCTTGATCGACTTCGCTGGAAAACTTGAAAACGAATCCCTCTCGCTGGTCGAGCAAATACTTGGCGCGAAGCTCTTCCAGGCTCTTCTGCTGTATCAGAGTGGGCGTTCGTTTCACGGGTACGTGTTTCGACCTCTCACAGGGGCCGAATGGATCAGGTTCATGGGCAGCCTCTTGCTGATGAACCTCCCTGGACAGCCCCCAATTTCCGATGCGCGGTGGATCGGCCATCGACTTCGAGCTGGCTTTGCTTCACTGAGGTGGAGCAGAAACACACCTCAATATCTCGCTTATCCGACGCTGGTGTCTGCGACATTACCGGGCTTCGCGAAATCGCCTCAGTGCTGAGCTGGCGGAATCCCACCGGCTCCCCCAAGCGGAAGACGGCTCCCTGTAAGAGTTCCGTTGCCAGGACTCCTCCCAGCAAACAGGCATGCGGCTGCTCGGATCGTCTTTCCAGCAAGCAGGTATGCGGCAGCACCCTTATTAGGAAAGTCGATTTGTTCCAGCAGGTCGAAGCTGTCTCGGCGGGATCGCTGCTCGCACTCAACAAAGGGGTGAAGGGGACCAAAAAAGGACCAAACCGAACGGACGCGCCTGGACCCGTCCGGACAGATGGGCGCCCCGTTTTCAGAGGGAAAACGGGGGGGATGCCTCTGGCCCTGAGGGAAGGCGGCTCCGCCTTTAGCGGCTTCGCTTCCCGCCGCCTTCACGTTCGGGCTCAGAACCCCACCTTTGTCAGGAGCGTGAACTCCGGGAGCCCTTGCGGACGCGGGGTGGGGTGGGGGCCACGGCGATGGGCTCGTGGCCCGCGGCGCGCGCCATGAGGCAGATCTCCACCACCTTGACGCCGAAGCGCTCCCAGCGGCTCTCCCCCGTGCCCTTCACCGCGAGGAAGGCCTCGCGCTCGATGGGCAGCGCCGCGGCCAGCCCGCGCAGCGTCTCGTCGTTGAAGATGATGAAGGGCGGTACCTGGAGGTCCTTCGCGAGCTCCTTGCGCCAGCGCCTCAGCTCCGTGGCGGCCAGCTCGCTGTAGCCCTCGGGCCGGCCCGGCGCGAGCGTCGGCGTGGCCCGGGGCGCGGTGGACGAGCGCCCCATGCCCTCCAGCCGCTGCAGCCGGCTGCCCGCGCACCGGTCGCAGTTGCCGCACGTGGCCTCCACGTCCTGCTGCCCGAAGTAGTCGAGGATGAAGGCGCGGCGGCACCGCTTGGTGTACGCGTAGTCCGTCATCTTCTTGAGGTGCATCAGCGAGCGCCGCTCCTGCTCGCGCACCTTGCTCAAGTCCACCCCCAGCTCGCGAAAGGGCACCTGCTCCAGCGCCCGGATGGTCCGCCCGGAGAAGGGCCGGCGCACCTTCACCGCCCCCGCGCGCTCCAACAGCTTGAGCGCGTGCTGGATGTCCTCCGAGGACAGGCCCGTGCGCCGCGCGAGGATGGGCAGTTGCGTGGTGGCCGAGCGCCCCACGGGAAACGTCTCCAGGAACGAGGCGAGCAGCCGCCGCGCGTCCGGCGCATGTGGCTGGGTCGTGGGCGCCTTGTCCGTGAGCGTAATCCCGTACTCGCCCTCGCCACGGCTGCCACGCTCCACCTTTCCCTCGCGCTCCAGGATGCGCAGCGCGGCGGAGATCTCGAACTCGCTCGCCCCCGTCTGGGCCGCCAGCACGTGCAGGCCCTTGTCGTACTCGGGCACCTCGCGCAGCACGTTCCACAAATCCGAGATGACGGCCTCCGAGGGGTGGTTGCCCTCGATGAGCCGCTCCTGCGTGTACACGTCCGCGTGGTTGAAGAGCAGCGCGGCGAAGGCGGGGCCCCGGTCCCGGCCCGCGCGGCCGATCTCCTGGTAGTACGCCTCCACCGCCTTGGGGATGTTCGCGTGCGCCACGAAGCGGATGTCCGGCTTGTCGATGCCCATGCCGAAGGCGTTGGTGGCCACCGCCACCGCGTCCTTGCCGGACATGAACTCGTCCTGGGCCCGGCGCCGCGCGTCGTCGTCCATGCCCGCGTGGTAGAGGATGGCGTTCACCCCCCGCTCGCACAGCGCCGAGTGCGTGTTCTCCGCCGACTTGCGCGTGGAGCAGTAGATGATGCCGCTGCCCCCCAGCTTCGCCAGCCCCGCGCACGCCCGGCGCTTGTCCTCGTCCCCGCCGACGTCGAACACCTCCAGGAAGAGGTTGGGCCTGTCGAAGCCCTCGGCGAACACCTGCGGGTCCTTCATCAACAACGAGCGCACGATGTCGTCGCGCACCTCCGGCGTGGCCGTGGCCGTGAGCGCCACCGTGCGCGGCGGCCGCAGGCGCTTGCGCACCTGGCCCAGTTGCGCGTAGTCCGGCCGGAAGTCATGGCCCCACTGCGAGATGCAGTGCGCCTCGTCCACCGCGAGCAGATCCACTCCCACCTGGGTCAGCGCGTCCAGGAAGCTCGGGCTGCGAAAGCGCTCCGGCGCCACGTAGACGAGCTTGAACTCGCCCGCGCGCAGGCGCCGCAGGCGGTCGGCGCGATCCATGTCCGACAGCGACGAGTTGATGAACGTGGCGGAGATGCCTCGCGCGGTGAGCTGCTCCACCTGATCCTTCATCAGCGCGATGAGCGGGGAGATGACGAGCGTCACCCCGGGCAGCAGCATCGCCGGGAGCTGGTAGCACAGGCTCTTGCCCGCCCCCGTGGGCATCACCACCACCGTGTTGCGCCCGCTGAGCACGGAGCTGATGACCTGCGCCTGCCCCGGGCGGAACTCGGTCAGGCCGAAATGGCGGACCAATCCCTCCTGGGCTTGCTCGAAATGGGGCAGGTCCACCGGCATCCGTCGCATCTTCAATATTCCTTCCGCCTCGTCAACGACTCAGGGGCTCCTGAGTCCAGGTCCAGCCCGTCAGGTACGCTGACGGCCAGACGGGCCCGCCACTCGGCCACCTCCCGCGCGAGCCTCGCTCCCAACTCCGCGTCCCCGCGGCCCTCGCGCACCACGTCTCCTTCCCGGACGTCCCGGGGCAGCGTGGCGCGCGGCACCACCCGCGCCTCGCCGCCCCCCACCGGGACGACCTGCGCCACCTCGTCCTCCAACACCTCCACCTGCACCGCTCCTTCCGGCGTGCCACACGCCACCCCACCCAGCGCTCCCATGAGCCTCATCCACGCTCTCCCGCCATGTCCCATGACGCCTTCTCCCCGCCCACCCGTGGCAGTTCCCCCCGCTCCACCAGCGAGCTGTAGCTCCCATCCCCAATCACCACGTGATCCAACACCTTGATGCCCAGCACCCGGCCCGCCTCGATGAGCTGGGCGGTGAGGCTCAAGTCCTGTCCGGAGGGTTCCGGATCTCCCGAGGGATGGTTGTGCGCCAGCACGATGGCCGTGGCGCGCGAGGTGATGGCCGCGGCGAACACCTCGCGCGGATCCACCATGCACGCGTTGATGGTGCCCTCGGCCACCCGGGCGTCCAGCAGCAGCACGTTGCGCGCGTTGAAGCACAGCACGTGGAAGACCTCGCGTCGCAGCGCGCTCAGGTGCGGCGCCAGGTACGTGGAGATCTCCCTCGGGGTGCGCAGCCGCGGCCGGCGCTCACGGACGCGCTGCGCCCGGCGTCCCCACTCCAGCGCCGCCAGCACCTGGGCCGTGCGCGCCGCGCCCATTCCGGGTCGCGCGCTCAGCTCCCGCGGCTCCTGCTGCACCAGCGCCTTGAGTCCCCCCTGCATGGCGAGCAGGGTCTCCGCCAGCGCTCGCATGCGCGCTCCCCCTCCCAACAACACACCCAGGAGTTCCGGGTCGGTGAGGGCCGACGCCCCCAACCGGAAGAGACGCTCCCGGGCGTCATCCACCTCCCCGGGCCTGTCCCTCACCGACCCCTCCCCCGCGGAGACCTCCCGCCCCACCGCCGCCAACACCGCCCGCCGTTCCATCCCGCCCTCCCTCCGCGTGCCGAGCATTGAGCAACGCGCGTGCCGCGGGCCGCTCCACTGGAGGGGAAGCGGGCCTCCGTCTCGTCTTCACGCGAGTGGCTCGTCTCCGGGATGGGGGTGGGGGACTGGCCCTCCTCCCGGGGGGCCATACCGGCCTCGTCCCCGCCAGGGCATACTGGCGGGGACGTGTGCCGGACCTTCCGGCACGCCGGGAGGACGTCCTGACATGAGACGAAGCGTCTGGGGCTGGCTGTGGCTGCTCGTGGTGGTGTCGGGGTGCACCTCGCGCTTCGTGGACTTCGCCCCCGACGAGGAGGCCATCTACGCGCAGCCCATCGACGAGGTGTGGCCCCAGGTGCGTGCGTACTTCCGGGCCAACGGGTTCGCCTTCCGGGAGGTGCCGGGCGGGGCCTCGCTGGAGACGGAGTGGCGCGAGGAGTTCGCGGGCTCGAGGGTGTCGGCCTACTGGCACCGCTATCTGGTCACCGCGCGGCCCGAGGGGCCCCACCGTTGCAAGCTCGTCATCACCCGCGAATCGCGCAGCGTCAACAAGGCCCTGAAGGCGCCGGGCAGCGAGCTGCTCTGGGTCGTGGACGGGCGGACCAATGACAACCCCTCGGGCATTGGCAGCCCCATGGCCGCCATGCTGGCGCAGCAGCAGTCGGATGAAGCCGTCGTGCTCGTGGGCGAGTCCCAGCAGAGCGCGCGCGACCTCGTCCTGGAGTGGAAGGTCTTCCGGAAGATCTCCCCGGTGATCGCTCGCGAGAAGAAGACGTCCAGTGCCAGCCCCGACGTGGAGGTGATGAAGGACGCGATGGTGGAGTGTGGCGTCCCCATCCTCGGACTGGGCCGGTTGGCGCGGGCCGGCAACGTGGTGTTGCTGGGCGAGGTGCATGGCACGCAGCAGGTGCCCCACTTCGTCGCCCAGAGCGCGTGCCAGGTGGCCACCCAGGCCATCCCCGTGACGGTGGGGGTGGAGGTGCCCGCCGGCAACCAGGCGCGGCTGGAGACGTTCCTCGCCAGCGAGGGAGGGGAGGAGGACTGGGCGAAGTTGATGGAGAGCCCCTTCTGGCGCAGCCCCTACCCGGATGGCCGCAACAGCGAGGCGGTGGCCTATCTCCTCGAGGCCCTGCGCAAGCTGCGCGCCCAGGGGATGGACGTGCGTCTCTTCGCTTATGACCACCCAGCCCTGGAGGGCGAGGCGCGCGAGGAGGCCATGGCCCGGACGGTGCTGGAGGTGGCCGCCGCGTCACCCGGCCGGGCGCTGCTGGTGGTGAGTGGCAATCTGCACCCGCGCCAGGTCCAGGGCCTGCCCTGGAACCGGGACTACCAGCCCATGGGGCTGCGCGTCGCGCGGGAGCGGCGTGACGTGCACTCGCTGGACGTGGCCTACAAGAGCGGCACGGTGTGGATCTGCGCCGTGGGGCCGGAGCAGAAGCTGGACTGTGGCGTGAAGCCCGCCCGCGGCCAGGACAACGGAGATCGCTACTTCGTCCAGCTTTTCAACGGACTCAATGACCAGGGCTACCACGGCATCTTCTATGTGGGTGAGGTCTCGGCCTCGATGCCGGCCGTGTTCCAGGGGATGGAGCCGGCGGGGGACGTACGCGCCACCTCGTCTGGCAGGTAACCACTCCCGGGTGCGGACCCCGCGTTTCTCCTGGCGGGGCCCAGCCGGGACGCTAGCCTGGAGGGGATGACCGCTTCTGCTACCGACGCCGCCGCCCAGGATCTGCTGGCCTTCATCGATGCCTCGCCCACGCCCTACCACGCCGTGGCCGAGGCGAGCCGCCGCCTCACCGCCCAGGGCTACCGTGCCCTGGACGAGCGCGAGCCCTGGGACTTGAAGCCCGGTGACAAGTTCTTCGTCACCCGGGGCGATACCAGCATCGCCGCCTTCCACCTGGGCCAGACGCCCGTGGACCGCGCGGGCTTCCGCCTCGTGGGGGCCCACACCGACTCGCCCAACCTGCGCGTCAAGCCCCAGCCCCAGGCGGGTCGCGCCGGCTACCACCAGCTCGGCGTGGAGGTGTATGGCGGCGTGCTCTTCAGCACGTGGATGGATCGCGACCTGTCGCTCGCCGGCCGCGTGGTGACGGCCCGGGACGGCAAGCTCGCGCACCACCTGGTGGACTTCCGCCGTCCGCTGCTGCGCATCCCCAACCTCGCCATCCACCTCAACCGCTCCGTCAACACCGACGGCCTCAAGCTCAACGCCCAGGAGCACCTGGTGCCGGTGCTCGCCCTGGAGCGCTCGGGGGCGGTGGACCTGAAGGCGCTGCTCGTCGAGGAGCTGGCGCGCCACTCCGTCCAGGCCAGCGCGGGAGACCTCCTCGGCTATGACCTGTGCCTCTACGACACGCAGCCCTCCACCCGCTCGGGCGCGTTCGGCGAGTTCCTCCATGCGCCGCGCCTGGACAACCTGGCCAGCAGCCACGCGGGCCTGTCCGCGCTGCTCGCCCTGGAGTCACCGGGGGCGGCCACCCGGGGCGTCGTCCTCTATGATCACGAGGAGTGCGGCAGCGTGAGCGCCCAGGGCGCCGCGTCCCCCTTCTTGAAGGATCTGCTCGAGCGCATCACCCATGCGCACTCGGATGGACGGCGGGACGCGTTCCACCGTGCCATGCGCCACTCCTTCCTGGTGTCGGCGGACATGGCGCACGCGGTGCACCCCAACTACGCGTCCATGCACGAGCCCAAGCACCAGCCGCTGCTGGGTGGGGGGCCCGTCATCAAGTCCAACGTCAACCAGTCCTACGCCACCGATGGCGAGACGTGGGCCTGGTTCGCGCTGTGCTGCCGGGAGGCGGGGGTGGTGCCGCAGAACTTCGTCACGCGCACGGACCTGGGCTGTGGCAGCACCATCGGTCCCATCTCCGCGGGCGAGCTGGGCATCCGCACCGTGGACGTGGGCAGCCCCATGCTCTCCATGCACTCCATCCGCGAGATGGCCGCCGCGGCGGACGTGGCGGCGATGATCTCCGTGCTGCGCCAGCACTACTCGCGCTGAGCGCGGGCCTCGGGGCTCAGTCGGCGTTGAGGCTCAGGTCCTCGGGATCCAACAGGGTGATGACGCCGTCCTCGTAGGTGAGCAGCCCCTCGCGCGCGTAGAAGCGCAGCCACCGGTTGGTGCTCTCGCGCGTGAGGCCGCACAGGTTGGCCAGCTCGCTCTGGGTCAGCCGGGAGGTGATGGCCACCCCCTGGGCGCCGGGCCTGCCCCGGCTCTGGGCCAGGTCCAACAGCACGCGCGCCAGCCGGGCCCGCGCATCCAGGAAGCTCGCGTCGTGCACCGCCCGGGTGACCCGCCGCACCAGCTGGCTCAGCTCGGCCAGCAGCTTGGGCATCACCTGGGGCCGCTCCTGGAGGAACTGCCGGAAGGCCTCTCGTTGGAGGCTCAACAGCTCCGTGTCCTTGCGCGCCACGGCGTCCGTGGAGCGGGGGGCGTCGTCGAGCAGGGACAGCTCCCCGAAGGCGTCCCCCCGGCCCAACAGCGCCAGGGTGACCTCCTTGCCGTCCGCCGCGCTCAGGCGGATGGTCACCTCGCCCTCGTGGATGATGTACAGGTCCGTGCCCATGTCCCCCCGGTGGAAGAGGACCTCCCCGGCGCCCAGACGTCGGGGCCGGAGCCGGGCGGAGAGCTGCTCCAGGTCACCCGGCTCCAGGGAGGAAAAGAGGGGAACCTGCGAGAGGAGTTCCGTGTAGGACATGGCGGTGCTGGATCCGGGAAGTGGGCGTGGGACGAATTCGTCCACCTGGAGCATTCTTGCCTGGAGCGGGTGGACCAGACCAGGGGGCGCTCGCGCACTTGTCGGGTGGTCGCCGGTGCCTCGGCTGGCGAGGGCTCGAGGGAAACACACGGGCTCCGCGAGGACCGTGGGGTGGAGGACAGTCGGCTGAGCGGCGTGGGCTCCCCGCGCATTCCGGCACTGCGCGGGCACCCCAACTTGTCGGGTGGCCTGGGGTCCGGTGCTAGGATGCCGCACTCATCATGCAGCTCATCGTGAATCCGGGACTGCTGGACGAGCGGGTCGTGGACCTGCCGGAAGGTGCCACCACCATTGGCCGTACGCAGGAGAGCACCCTGTGTGTGTTGCACATGAGCCTGTCGCGGCGGCACGCGCGGCTCGAGCGCCAGGGGACGCGTGTCCTGCTGACGGACCTGGACAGCAAGAACGGGACGTTGGTGGACGAAGTGCGTCTGGAGAAGTTCACGCCTCGTGAGCTGAAGGAAGGCGAGTCCTTCCGGTGTGGCGAGGTGCGGTTCACGCTGGTGTCCCCGGTGGGGAGCGTGCCGCTGGCGCCCACGCAGGTGCAGCCGCTGAACACCCGGTTCTCCCCCGCGGCCATGGACGAGCTGCTCGAGCGCGTCCCCGAGTCCTCGTCGGGCTCGGCGCTCCGGGTGAAGCGCGCGTCGCACGAGAACCGGGCCAACGAGAAGCTCCAGGTGTTGCTCAAGGTGAGCCAGTTGCTGTCCTCGCCCGGGCAGATCGAGACGCTGCTCGAGCGCATCCTGGACCTGGTCTTCCAGATCATGGAGGTGGACCGGGTGGCCATCCTGCTGGTGGATCCCTCCACCGGAGCGCTGCGGCCGCGGGTGGCGCGGGTGTCCACGGGCGAGGCGCCCGCGGGGGCGTTCTACAGCCAGCGCATCGTCGACTACGTGCGCACCCACAGCGTGGCGGCGCTCTTCTCGGACGCGTGGATGGATCCCCGGCTCAACGACGCCGCCTCGGTGGTGTTGCAGTCCATCCGGGCGTCCATGTGCGCCCCCCTCAAGCCCCGCGACGAGGTGCTGGGCGTGTTGTACGTGGACAACCTGTCGCGCGCCGACGGCTTCAGCCAGGAGGATCTGGAGTTCCTCACCGCCTTCGCCAACCAGGCCGCCATCGCGCTGGACAACTCGCTGCTGGCGCAGAAGCTGGCGGAAGAGGCCGTGATGCGCAACGCCTACGCGCGCTTCTTTCCCCCCGCCACGCTCAAGAAGCTGAGCATGGCCCGGGGCGGCCCGCTGGAGACGATCGAGACCGAGGTGACGGTGCTCTTCTCGGACATCAGCGGCTTCACCGCGCTGTCCTCGTCGCGCGAGCCCCGGCAGGTGGTGGATCTGCTCAACGACTACTTCCCGGTGATGGCGGACATCGTCTTCCGGCACGAGGGGACGCTGGAGAAGTACATCGGAGACGCGTTGATGGCGGTGTGGGGCGCGCCCTTCGCGCATCCGGATGACGCGACGCGGGCGGTGCGCGCGGCCGTGGAGATGCAGCGGGCCCTGGCGGGATTGAACGCGCGCTGGCGCGAGCGGGGCTGGCCCGAGCTGCGCATCCACGTGGGGCTGAACACGGGCCGGGTGGCGGCGGGCAACATCGGCTCCGAGCAGTACTTGCAGTACGCCACCATCGGTGACGCCACCAACGTCGCCAGCCGGGTGTGCTCCGTGGCGGCCGAGGGGCAAATCATCATGAGCCAGGCGACCTTCGAGCGTTGGCTCGAGCGCGACTGGTCCGTCACCCCCCTGCCTCCCACTCCCGTGAAGGGCAAGCCGGAGCCCCTCACGCTCTACCGGGTGGAGTGGAACGTCCCGCCGCTCGAGTGGTCCTGAGGGGCTTCACCCCACGGAGGTGAGCACCTCGCGGGTGATCTCCAGCAGCGTGCGCGCGTTGAAGGGCTTCTCCACCCGGCGGTTGGGCACCCGCTCGAGGAAGGCCTTCGCCTGCGGGGTGAAGGCGCCTCCGGTGAGGAAGATGACCCGGCCGGTGAGCTCCGGCCGCAGCCGGTGCAGCGCCGCGTGGAAGTCCATCCCGTTCATCCGCGGCATCATCAAGTCACACAGGATGAGATCGAAGCGCTCGCCGGCCTCCAGCCGGGGCAGCACCTCGGCCGCCAGCGTGGTGAACACCACGTCGTGGTGCGGCCGGAGGATGCGCTCGAGCGCCGAGCACAACAGGGGCTCGTCGTCGATGACCAGCACGCGGCCCCGCGGCCCTCCGCTGTACTCCGGCACGGGCTCGAGCAGCGCGGGCACGATGGGCTCGCGCGACGAGGGCATCAGCACCTGGAAGGTGGTGCCCCGGCCCAGGTCGCTGAACACGTGCAGCTCCCCGCCCATGGCGGTGATGAGGTTGTGGCAGATGGACAGGCCCAGGCCCGTGCCCACGCCGGGCGGCTTGGTGGTGAAGAAGGGATCGAAGATGCGGCCCATCAGCTCCGGGGCGATGCCCGCTCCGGTGTCGGCGATCTCCACCGCCACCTGACCGCTCGCGTCCAGGCGCGTGGTGACGCGGATCTCGTGCTGCTCCGCGTCCCCATCCGAGGGCAGCGACTGCACGGCGTTGACCAGCAGGTTGAGGAACACCTGGCCCAGGCGCGACTCGTTGCCATGGATCGGGGGGACGTCCTCCCCGTAGTTCTTCACCAGCTTCGCCCGGTGGCGGATCTCCGCGGCCGCCAGGTTGAGCGTGGAGTCCAGCACCTTGCGCACGTTCACCGCGTGGAACTGCTCGGCGGTCGACTCGCGCGAGAACGTCTTGAGATCGCCGACGATGGTCTGCACCCGCTCGGCCCCATGCAGCGCCTCGCCGAGCGCCGTGCTCACGGGCTGGAGCACCCCGGGCGCGCCCCGCGAGAGCTGCCGCGACAGCTCGCCATGGGCATAGCCGAGGTTGGCCAGCACGTACGCCAGCGGGTTGTTGATTTCGTGCGCCACGCCGGCCGCCAGCGTGCCCACCGACGCCATGCGGTCGGCCAGCTGCAGCCGCGCCTGCATCAGCTTGCGCTCGGTGACGTCCGGGAACAGCGTGACGATGTGCGGCGTGCCCGCGTACTCGGCGATGCCCACGTAGACGAGCACGTCGCGCAGCTCTCCGCTCTTGGTGCGCACGCGCGACTCCACCCCGCGCACCATGCCCTGCTCGCGCATGCGCGCCGCCAGTCGCTCCTGCTCGATGGGTGATTCCCACAAGTCCAGGTCGCGCGCCGTGCGCCAGAGCATCTCCTCGCGCGAGTAGCCGAACAGCCGCGTGAAGGCCTCGTTCACCTCGACGAAGGCATTGCCCTCGCGCGTGGTGATGCAGGTGGCCAGGGGGCTCTCGCGCAGCAGCACCGCGCACAGCCCATCCAGCTCGAAGTTCTCCGGCAGGGGCGCGGGCCGCTCGGCCAGGCGGCGCTCGGCCAACTGCAGCCGGAGCATCGCCGCCGTCTCGTTCAGGGGCAGCAACAGGAAGTCGTCCACCCCGGCGTCGATCATCGACGCGAGCCCCTCGAGCTGCTCGGGGCGGGCCACCAGCAGGATGGCGGCCTGGGCCCCGCTGGGAGAGGCCCGGAGCGCGCGCACGAGCACGATGCGGTCTCCCTCGTCATCCATCCCCAGGAGCACCAGGGGGAAGGGGGACTGGCGGAAGGCGGCGATGGCGGCCTCGTCGTCACTTCGACGGGTGGGCGTCATCCCGAGCTGGCGCACCAACAGCTCCACGGACGACAGATCGATGCTCGCGGATGGAACCAGCAAGGCCCTCATGCGATCCTTCTCGAGGGGAGGGTGACGTCCTCGGGGACGGCGCGTTGGCTGCGCGCGCCCTCCGTCCTATCACGAGCGGGAATCCGCCTGGAGAGGGGTCGAGCGAGCGTGCGCCCGGAAGTTGCCGCGGCGCGTCGGCTCCGGAGGGCTCCCGCCGGGAGTTGCCCTTGACAGGGGCCGCCCATGAGCACTGTTGAAAAGCTCGCGGATTCGGGCACCTGGCCTCGCTACTTCCTGGCGATGATTCCCCCGCGCCCAGCCCCGAGCCGGTCACGACTCCGGAGGCGGGCTGTCGAGGCCCCTTAGCTGCTCCTCGGCCGCCTCTCGGTATCGCGGCACGATCTCCACGGCCAGCACGTCACGCATCTGCTGGCGGGCGCCTTCGATGTCACCCGAGTCCCGGAGGCTCGTCATCCGGTACATCGAGCGCAGGAATCGACTTTGGGCATCCCGGAAGCGAGAGAGAATCATCCCCATCAGGGCCTCGGCGCCATCCGGACTCTTCAGGGATTCTTCCGTCTCGGCCTCGCCGATGGCTGCCGTGGGGGCGGTCTGGCGTAGGAGGGCGCGCAAGTCGTCGGTGAGTTCCAGGGCGTGCCCCTGCTGAACGCGCTGGGAGAGGGCGGCGAGCTGCGGCCGGTCGGGCAGGTCCGGATTGAGCCGCCCGGTTGCGAACACGTTTGCAAGCCCGGTGAATTGATCGAGCAGGGTTTCGGCCTGCTCCCGGTAGAGGGGGACAACCTCCACGGCGAGTACGTCATGCATGAGCTGCCGCGCCCCGTCGAGATCGCCCGCGTCCCGTAGTTCGTATGCTCGGTTTCGGGCCCTGCTGAGTCGCCGCGACCCCTCCCCGATACGGTGACGAATCTCCTTTAGCAGAGTCGTTGCGGTGGGCAGGCTGCGCAGAGCATCTTCCGCGTCCTGCTCGCTGATGGCCACCTCTCGGGCGCTCTTGATCAGCAGGGCCCGGGTATCTTCCGAAAGCTCCAGCGTCTCGCTATGTTCCAGTACTCTCTGAGCCAAATCCCGAATGCGGTCCCAGTTGATTTCGTCGGACACGGCTTCTCACCTTATTTCCGGGGTTTGCACATATCTTCGGGCCATTCATGCTGCCCTTCGCAACGGCGCAGGCAGTCGTGGCAATTGCCCATCCAGCGGTCGTTTATGCAATCGTTATAGTACCTGATGCACTCCTGTTTCCATTCGGGAAGGGACTTGTTGTTGGCGAAGTCGTCAACATCGGAGCCGGTGCGCACAGCCCGGAGCACCTGATCAACCTCGGATTGCGTGGCTCCACAAGCGCCTACCGGGTCGTGTGGGTGTTTCTTGATGCAGCAGACCATCGTTGAGTCGCCGGGGCGGCAGTCCATCGTGGCCGCTTGCGCCAAACGTGTGGGGTGCTTCGACGTGCAGTGCGTCTCACTGGAACAGGTGGAGTGCGCCCTACTGGCCGAGCAACCGGACGCGAACAGTCCCCAAAGCAGGGAAGCGCCCAGGAACACAGCGGAAGTCAAGTGTTTCATACGGCCCAAGCTAGAATAGTCTCTTTTCGAGATGCTACGACGGGCCCTCGCACGGGAGGCTGGCCGCTCGCGCCCCTTATCTGGTAGGTTGACTCGCGATATGCGGAACTTCTTACCTCTCTGGTCTGCCCTGCTGTTCGTCCTCATGGCATCTGTGGCCATGGCGAAGGAACGCGAGCCAGTCTCTCGGAACCTCTACCTTTCGAACAGCCCAAGGGACGAAGTACGCCCGGTGTATGTCGCGGGTGAGATGGTCACCGTTCTCCGGTTCCAGCAACCCTGCACCGAGGCAGGAACGAAAATGCTGGGCTGGGAAGGTCGATTCGAGCCTGTGGTGTGTGTCGACAAGAGAGTGCTTATAGAGCCGCATCAGGATCTCAAACCAGAGGATCGATTCCTCCTGCTGGTGACGCTTGCGGACGGGAAAGAACTGCCCTTTACCGTGACGGCACGTGAGGAGCGGTTTGATCATCAGGTGAGCGTGTTCCTGGACCTTGAGACCCCGGAGGCAGCTCGCAGGCGACTGGCAGATGCCTACGTCAGGGAGCGCACGCTCGAAGAGGAAAACGAACGACTCCGAAAAGAGCAAGCTTCTACTCGTCACGCCTACGCATCACTACTGGCCAGCGGCGAAGCGAAAAACACGCCATTTCGTCGCGAGAGCAAGTGGCGTGTTGAGCTTGGGGGCGCCGTGGTTGATATCTATATCTATTCTGCCAGGAAAATGCAGAAAGCGGCTGTCCTGTTTCATGTGACCAATAGTCAGTTGGACGTGCCATGGAGGCTGAAGGAAGTCCAGCTATCGGCCATGCTCAGCAGGCAATCCTACGAAGAGTCTGTGCGAACAGGCGAGAAAAAGGAGCTTGCCCTACGCACGAGTCGCGACGAAATTCAGCCAGGGGAATCAGGCTATATTGCTGTCGTTGCGGACAAGAGTGCTTTTACTTCGAAAGATGGGCCGGTTCATCTTGTTCTTGAGTTGTTCCGGCACGATGGTCTTCAGCAAGCCGTTGTTTTCCTGGATCATCGGATTGTTGAGGAGAAGGAGACGCATTGACCATGCCTGTGAAGAAGCCCCTTGCGCTCCCTACTGTTTTCTTGCTGCCTTTGATCGCTGCCTGCCTGCCTGCTGGCGTGTCGCTGCGTTCTGATGGCAGTCCCGGTCCGGAGAAATGCTCCGAAAAAGCGTTGGAGGTCATGCGCATTCTGCGGATGCGTGTGGGTGATGCGGCTGACGCGCACCTTGACGCGAATCAGATAGATGCAAGTCCCGTCATCGTTTACGACGGTCCGCTTGAAAGCTACTTGACCGAATCGCTTGGTACGCTCGAACCTGGAACTCGCCTTTACGGGCAAGCGTGGACCGGAGGGTTTCAGGTCGTCGTCCGGTACTATGAGGCGCACCCTCCAGATGGCGACAAGGTTCCAATCTGCGCGGTCGCTCGGCTCGGTCGCGGCCAGATGCGGAAGAAGCCCGAGTCCAAGCCGGGAAGCGCCCTCCTCGAACATGGCGCGGTGTCGGTTTTCGTGGTCGATTCGTTCCGGTGAGTCCCACCCGAGCGCTCCGGCCAGAGGGACATCATTGCAGCTAGGCCTTGGGCGCCGCCCGGTATGCCAGGGCGGACTGGGCCTGTTGGACGCTGGGACAGCCGGGGCGCTCGCGGATGAGGCGCTCGGCGGTGTGGGCATACAGACGGTAGCATGAGGCCGCGTCCCCCTGGTAGTTCACAACCCCGAGCCGGTCACGACTCCGGGGGCGGGCTGTCGAGGCCCCTTAGCTGCTCCTCGGCCATTCGTCGGTATTGCGGCACGATCTCCACGGCCAGCACGTCACGCATCTGCTGGCGGGCGCCTTCGATGTCACCCGAGTCCCGGAGGCTCGTCATCCGGTACATCGAGCGCAGGAACCGGCTTTGGGCCTTCCGGAAGCGAGAGAGAATCATCCCCATCAGGGCCTCGGCGCCATCCGGACTCTTCAGGGATTCTTCCGTCTCGGCCTCGCCGATGGCCGCCGTGGGGGCGGTCTGGCGTAGAAGGGCGCGTAGGTCGTCGGTGAGTTCCAGGGCGTGTCCCTGCTGGATGCGCTGGGAGAGGGCGGCGAGCTGTTGCCGGTCGTGTAGGTTCGGATTGAGCCGCCCGGTTGCGAACACGTTTGCAAGCCCGGTCAATTCGTCGAGCAGGATTTCGGCATGCCTCCGGTAGAGGGGGACAACCTCCACGGCGAGCACGTCACGTATGACGTGGACGGCTCCGTTGAAGTCCCCTTTCTCTTGAAACTCCTCCACCCGGTCTTCAGCCCTGCTGAGTCGGTGCGACCCATCCCGGATGCGTTGGCGAATCTCCCTTAGCAAGGTCGTTGCAGTGGGCAGATCACGCAGGGCGTCTTCCGCCTCCTGAGCGCTGATGGCCACCTCTCGGGCGCTCTTGCTCAGCAGGGCCCGGGTATCTTCCGAAAGCTCCAGCGTCTCGCTATGTTCCAGTACTCTCTGAGCCAAATCCCGAATGCGGTCCCAGTTGATTTCGTCGGACACGGCTTCTCACCTTATTTCCGGGGTTTGCACATATCTTCGGGCCATTCATGCTGCCCTTCGCAACGGCGCAGGCAGTCGTGGCAATTGCCCATCCAGCGGTCGTTTATGCAATCGTTATAGTACCTGATGCACTCCTGTTTCCATTCGGGAAGGGACTTGTTGTTGGCGAAGTCGTCAACATCGGAGCCGGTGCGCACAGCCCGTAGCACCTGTTCAACCTCGGATTGCGTGGCCCCACAAGCGCCTACCGGGTCGTGTGGGTGTTTCTTGATGCAGCAGACCATCGTTGAGTCGCCGGGGCGGCAGTCCATTGTGGCCGCTTGCGCCAGGAGTGTGAGGCTTTTCGTCATGCAGTGCGACCCATCGGAGCAGGTGAAGTGCGCCTTACTGGCCGAGCAACCGGACGCGAACAGCCCCCACAATAGAGCCCCACTGAAGAAGATGCAGGAAGTCGAGTTCGTACGCGTTCACCGGCTCAGGCCGGAGGTAAAGTCTGAGCGGTAGTCGAGAATGGGAGGAGGGAAGGCAATGGCAGCCCGCGTCGATGTGCATAGAGGAGGTCGGTCAGGAACTCCAGCACGTTGCGTTGTTGCAGGTCGAGTGTCGTCACGGCTGTCAAGATTCGCTCCACGAAGCGACTGCCTTCGGGCGACTGCGTCCCCAAGCTCGTCTTCCTGTACATGACGCAAGGGCGGAGCAGTCTCTCGGCGAAGTTGTTGGTCGGCTCGAGGCCTTCCACCTGGACGAATGTCCACAGGGCCTCCTCGAGCTGGAGAATCTTCGCCGCGGTGCCGGCCGTCTCGTCCTCGGCGCACACCGAGGCCTGTCGGAGCAGACGTCCCACCTCCTGCTCCACCTCGCTCATCCGTCGCGCGAAGTCTTCACGTGACATCGTCCCATCCCGCACCTGGTGCCACCACTTGAACATCCGGTTGCGCTCCTCCATCAGCGCCTGCCCTATTCGGGCGCTTTCTCCTCCCCTGTCGATGAAGCCCTGGAAGTCCCGGGTGAGGTGGCTCCAGCACAGCTGTCGCAGGGCAGTCTCGTACCAGTTGTACGCGCTCCACCGGTCCGTGATGAGAAAGCCCGCGAAATCCTCCCCCAGCAACGCCTTGGCCACTTCGCCGCCATGGCTCGAGGAGATTCGGAAGACTGCTACCAGTGCGGTGGCCGCCAACCACAGCCAGGCACGTCGGTGGTGCCCTTGCACCTTTCCCTCGTACCAGCCCGTCTCATCGAGGTGGGCCGCGTCCTGGTCACGCACGTACTGCTCCGCCTGGGCGACAGGCCCCGACAAGGCTGCGCTCATCTCTTTCTCGCGGTTGCCGATGGCGCCCAGTGACAAGCGCACTCCCAGCAGGT
Organism: Cystobacter fuscus; assembly: GCF_002305875.1. Taxonomy (NCBI): domain Bacteria; kingdom Pseudomonadati; phylum Myxococcota; class Myxococcia; order Myxococcales; family Archangiaceae; genus Cystobacter; species Cystobacter fuscus. The sequence goes on from NZ_CP022098.1 coordinate 3,029,871, forward strand.
CCGAGAGCGCATCGCGCACCAGCCGCTTGGAGAGTCTGTACTTTCCCACCAGCAGGCACACCATCGCCGACAAGCGCTCGCCAAACACATGTCCGACGGCCTCGGGTGCGAGCGCCCGGTTCAGCGTGCCGCAGTGCGCGCACTCCACCGCGTGGCACCGCACCTCGGTCACCAGCGGCTGGAGCGGTGGTATCTCCACCATCTGGTGCCGGTGCACTTCGCGCTGCCCTCCCTCCAACTTCTCATTACAGCTGTGGCATCGCTCCGGGGCGGGCACCTCGATGACCCGGTTGACCTGCTCCGGCGGCAGCAGCTCCCGCTCGTGGAACTCGTGGCCGGGCTGGCCACCCGCACGGCGCCCCGTGGGCTCTCTGGGGGGGCGTCGCACTCCTGGTGGGTCCGACGACGGCGGCTTGGAGGAATTGGTGGAATTGCGCCTCAGCTGCGCCTCCAACTCCGCCACTCGGCGGGTGAGCGCCTTCACCTGTGCTTCCAGCTCCGCGATGCGGGCATCCCGCGCGGCCACCTGTGCTTCCAGCTCCGCGATGCGGGCATCCCGCGCGGCCACTTGTGCTTCCAGCTCCGCGATGCGGATGCGGGCGTTTCTGGGCATCACCTCCAACATGGAACTGATACACCACGCCTCACGTCACTGCGTCCAGCCCCACTTTCGCGGTCGGCTCTCTCCTGTCCAAACCTCAACCCATCCCACCGCATCCCAAGGTCAGCTCAACTACGTCCAGCAGTCGACGGACTCTCCCATTCGAGTTGCTCATCCCCGTCCGGGCTCATCAACCCGGTGAACGGGTACTCGAGTTCTTCATGCCCTCCAGCGTTTTCAGGACGCTATAAAGGGCTAAGGAGCAGGGGGCTGGACTCTCGTTCGCGCTATCGGATAGGTTGGCCTACTGTATGCGGAACTTCTTACCTCCCCGGTCTGTCCTGCTGCTCGCCCTCATGGCATCTGTGGCCATGGCGAGGGAACGCTTCCCCTCAGTCCGGAGTGTCTACGTTCGGAACGACCCGCAGGAGAGGGCCGAACAGTTATTCGTGACTCGTGACGTGACGACCGTTCTCCGGTTCCAGCAACCATGTACCGATGCAGGAACGAAGATTTTGGGCTGGGAAGGTCGCTTTGAGCCTGTGGTGTGTGCCGGGAAACGAGTACTTATCGAGCCAGTCCAAACGCTTGAGCCCGAGGACCGGTTTCTGTTGGTGGTGAGGCTCGCGGATGGAACTGAAGTGCCCTTTACCATTTCCGGATCAAGTTGGAAGGAGGGCGAATGGCCTGACCAACAGGTAAACGTGTTCTTGGAGCCGGACGCCCCGGATGCACTCCGCAAGCAACTAGAGGAGTACAAAGAAAGGGAACGTGAGCTTTGGGAGCAGCTCAGGGTTGAGAGCTTTACGGGGTCGTCTGAAAACCACACCCTCGCGGCGCTCCTTACTCAAGGCGCGGTGAGGTTCACGCCATTCGTGGCCCGTAAAGCCTGGATCTTCAAGAAGGAGGATTCGAACATCCAAGCCACTGTTCTTACCGACGGTAAGGAAAAAATGGCGGTTCTGTTTCGTGTGACAAACAGAGACCCCTCCACTCCTTGGAGATTGATGGACGCTCGCCTGTTTGTGCTGCCACCAGGGTTCCAGCCCCCATTGTTCGTCGGCGAAGGAAGGCCGTTTGCCCTACGAACGGACAAAAAGGTGATTCCTCCAGGCGAAACCGGATATGTCGCCGTTGTCGCGGATAGGAGCGCTTTTGATTCGCCACAGGGCCCCACCAAGCTTTTCCTGGGGATTTTTCGCCATGACGGAATGATGGCGGCGCATGTGACGCTGGATCGTAGTCTCTTCAAAAAGTAAGAGGGTTGCTCATGCGTTCGGCCAGAGCACTGATCCGCCCCTCTCTCCTCCTATTTCTCGCGGCCACGGGTTGCCCAACGGCGGGAGTGCCCTTGCGTCCGGATGGCAGCCCCGGACCGGAGAAGTGCTCGGAGGAGGCCCTCAATGCGATGCGAATTCTTCGGTTGCGTCCGGGGGACTCGGCTTTCGTTGAACTCGATGTGAACCAGACCGACACCAGCCCCATCACCCTGTACGACGGGCCTGTCGAGAGCATGCTGAACGAACCTCTCGGACCCCTTGAAGCACCGACACGGTTATACGGACGGGTCTGGACAGGTGGCCCGCAGGTCGTCGTCCGGTATTACGAGGCAAGGCCGCCACATGGCGACACGATCCCGATTTGCGCGGTGGCAAGGCTCGCGCACGGCCAGCTAAAGAAACTGCCCGAATCGAAACCGGGAATGGCGGTGCTCGAATTCTCGTCGTCAGGAGTGTTCGTCGTGGACTCGTTCCGTTGAATCGTCCCATCGGGACACCTCGCCTGAACGACCCCGGCAGCCGGTCCCTCCCACCCAGAGGGACCTCATTGCAGGTAGGCCTTGGGCGCCGCCCGGTAGGCGAGCGCGGACTGGGCCTGGAGCCAGCGGCCGATGACGCCCAGCAGGCCGTCGAGCGTGTCCCGCAGGGCCCAGGCGCAGGCGTCCGCGCCCTGCAACCGCGTGCACCGCTCCAACCCGTGGCGCAAGGCGTCCTGGATGCCGGGACAGTCGGGGCGCTCGCGGATGAGGCGCTCGGCGGTATGGGCATACAGGTGGTGGCAGGCGGCCGCGTCCCCGCGGTTGTAGAGGGGCGCGCCGAGCTGGATGGCCCGCAGGAGGGTGTAGGCCACCTCCTCCAGCACGTCCGGAGCGCACCCCTCCAGCATGGACAGGGAGTGGGTGGGGATCTGCCGCTGGCGGGAGGCCGCGGGCCGGGCGAGGCCGAGGGTGGACAGGGGCAGGGCGTCCGTGCGCTCCAGCAGCGGCAGGACGTAGCGCGAGGGGATGACGATGGTGACCGGCCGCCCATCCGCGAAGGCACACGTGGCCACGCCAATCCACGCGCCCGTGGCATCCAGCACCGGGCTGCCCGACACGTCCTCGGGCAGGATGGCCTCCAGTTCGAGGAAGGTGAAACTCTCGTCGAGGACCTGCTCCGAGCGCACCCGGGTCTCCAGGAGGAAGGGGGGAGTGCCCGGGGCGGGGTGGAGGATGAAGACGGGATCTCCCTCCACGGGGAGCAGCCCCCCCGACTCGAGCCGCAGGGCGGGCACGTTGCTCACGGGGAGCTGGAGCACGGCCAGGTCATGCTTCTCGTCGAAGGCGATGACCTGCTCCACCTGGAGCAGGCGTCCGTCGGCGAGCAGCGCGGAGATGTCCTCGCAGCCGGCCACCATGTGGAGGTTGGTGACGAGTTGACCTCCTGGGGTGGCCACGAAACCGACTCCCCGCCGGTTCGGCATGTCCAGGGTGATGAGCGCGGAAGTGGCGGCGTCCCGGACGGCGGACAGGCCGGTGTCGACGGCGGGCATGGGGCATCCTCCTGGCTACACCATGGCCACGCCCGCGGAATGGGGCAGATCTCGGCTCTCGGGTGGCTTGATGAGGGCCGGCCTGCCAGGCGTCCGGGGGGCGTCCGTGCTCGTCAGTTCTCGTGGGGAATGAGGGACAGCCGCGTGGGGCCGCGCACGACGAGCGAGCTGTTCCACTGGATGGACTGGGTGCCCGCGGTCAGGTGGGTGAAGCGGGAGAGCAGCGCCTCCAGGGACAGCCGTGCCTCCAGCCGTGCGAGCTGGGAGCCGATGCAGAAGTGGATGCCATGCCCGAAGGGCAGGTTGCTCTGGGTGCGGTTCATGTCGAAGCGGTCCGGATCCGGATGCTGGGCCTCGTCGCGGTTGGCCGAGCCCATCAGCATCAGCAGCCGCGTGCCCTTGGGCAGCCGCACTCCGCCCAGCTCCGTCTCCTCGCTCGTCAGCCGCATCACGCCATGCGCGGGCGTCTCGTGGCGCAGCACCTCGTCGATGAAGCGCGGCAGGAGCGAGGGCTGCTCGCGCAGCTGCCGCATCAGCTCCGGCTGGAGCTGCAGCCGCAGGGCCGAGTGGCTCAGCAGGTGGATCGTCGTCTCCATGCCGCCCACGAGCAGCAGGAACATGAAGCCGAGCAGATCCGTGTCCGACAGGCTCTCGCCCTCGACGCGCGCGCGCAGCAGGTCGCTGATGAGATCATCCCCGGGGTTGCGTCGGCGCTCCGTCAGCACCTGCTCGAAGTGGCCCCGGGCCTCGTTCACCGTGGCGCGCACGGCCTCCTGGCGCGCGGTGTCCGCGGGGCCGACGCCGGTGAACTGGCCGAGCCATTCCACCCAGCTGAGCAGGCGCGGTTGCACCTCGGGGGACAGCCCGAGCAGCTCACCAATCACGTACATGGGCATGAGCACCGAGAAGTGCTCCACGAAGTTCACCTCCTGCCCGTCGGGCAGCGCCTGGACGATGCGCTGGGCGAACTCCCGCACGCGCGGCTCGATGCGGGTGACGACCTGGGTGCCGAACGCCCGGTTGATGAGCGCGCGCAGCTGCGTGTGGCGCGGGGGATCCATCACCAGCGCCGAGTCGGCCAGCGGATAGTTGGAGATCCAGGGCGGGCGGTAGGCCTGGCGGAAGCCCTGGGAGGAGAAGAGCTGGGGGTTCTTGAAGACGTGCATCACGTCCTCCTGCCGCGAGACGGCCCACAGTCCACCGGGATCCACCTGGCTCACCGGGGCGTTGCGGCGCAGCTCCGCGTAGGCGGGGTAGGGATTCGCGCGGATCTCGGGAGCAAGCAGGTTGATGCGTCCACTCATGGGATGCCTCACGGGAGAGGTGGATGAAGCCGGCATGGTACCGGCTTTCGCGGGTGGGTGGTGGGCGGGCGACCGAGCCGAGCCCCATGTCAGAGATTCTTTTGGCGGACCCGACTTCCGCCGTTAAACACCGCCCCGCCCATGCACAAGACACACCTCGTTGGCGCCCGCACCCACAACCTTCAATCTCTCTCCGTGGATCTCGCGGAAGGCGAGCTGGTGTGTCTCACGGGAGTCTCGGGTTCCGGGAAATCCAGCCTGGCGCTCGACACCCTGTACGCCGAGGGACAGCGCCGCTTCGTCGAGAGCTTCAGCCCCTACGCCCGCCAGTTCCTCGAGCGGCTGGAGCGGCCCCCGATGGACACCCTGGAGCCGGTGGCCGCGGGAGTGGCGGTGGACCGACGCGCGCCGGTGAAGAGCTCGCGCTCCACCGTGGCCACGCTCGCCGACGTGGAGGCCTACCTGTCGGCGCTCTTCACCCGCGAGGCGATGCCGGTGTGCTCCGAGTGTGGGGTGGAGGCGGTGCGCACCGACGCGCGCGTGGCCGCCCAGGCCGCCCTCGCCGCCGAGCCCGACGCCCCGGCGGTGCTGACCTTCCCGGTGCGCATCGCGGACACCGCGGACTTCATCGACGCGCGGGCCCGGCTGCTCAAGGACGGCTTCCACCGGCTGATGGTGCGCGGCGAGGTGAAGGAGCTGGAGTCGCTCAAGCCGGGCGAGGCCGCGGATTCGGCGGGTGTGGCGTACGTGATAGTGGACCGGGTGAAGCTCGCGGCGGGGCAGCTCGGGCGGGTGACGGCGGCGCTGGAGTCCGCGTGGGCCCAGTCCAATGGCGAGGCGGTGGCCTTCACTCCGGCGGGGCCGCGGCGCATCCGCCGGGGACTCGTGTGCCCCAAGTGCGCGCGCGAGTTCGAGCCGGCCCGGCCCGGCCTCTTCAGCTACCAGTCGCCCACGGGCGCGTGCCCCACGTGCCGGGGCTTCGGCCGGACCATCGGCATCGACTGGGACAAGGTCATCCCCAACCCGACCCTGAGCCTCGCCAAGGGCGCCATCCGCCCCTGGTCGGGCAAGACGTCCGAGTGGGAGCGCAAGATGCTGGGGGCCTACGCGCGCCAGCACCGCATCCCCATGGACGTGCCCTGGGGACAGCTCACCGCCGAGCAGCGCGAGCAGGTGTTGCAGGGCGAGGGCGACTACGACGGCGGGCGCGTGTACCCGGGCGTGCGCGCGTGGTTCCGCTGGATGGAGAGCCGCACGTACAAGATGCACGTGCGGGTGCTGCTCTCGCGCTACCGCGCCTATACGCTGTGCGAGAGCTGCAAGGGCGCGCGCCTCAACGAGGCCGCCCTGGCATGGCGCGTGGGCGGGTTGGATCTGGCGGCGTGGCATGGGCTGGAGCTGGCCGACGCGCGCACGCGCCTGGAGTCGCTGCGCACCCAGACGGGTCAGGGCGAGCTGGTGCGTCGCGAGCTGGCGGGCCGCCTGGGTTACCTCGCGCGGGTGGGGTTGGGTTACCTGACCTTGGATAGACCCGCGCGCACGCTGTCCGGAGGCGAGGCGCAGCGCGTGTCCCTCACGGCGGCGCTGGGTACCTCGCTCACCGGCGCGCTCTTCGTGCTGGACGAGCCCACGGTGGGTCTGCACCCGGCGGACGTGGGGCCGCTCACGGGCGCCATGGCCGAGCTGGCCACCCGGGGCAACATCGCCCTGGTCATCGAGCATGATCCGCTCGTCATCCGCTCCGCGCACCGGGTGCTGGAGCTGGGACCGGGGGCGGGCAAGCACGGGGGTCGGTTGTGCTTCGATGGCTCCCCCCAGGAGCTGGCGCGGCGCGAGGACCTGCCCACGGGCCGGCTGCTGTCGGGCACCGAGGACGTGAAGCGCGAGCCGCGCACTCGTACCGGCGAGCTGCGGGTGCGCAACGCCCGGGCCCACAACCTCCAGGGTGTCTCCGTGAGCGTGCCGCTCGGCGTGCTGTGCGCCATCACCGGCCCCAGCGGCTCGGGCAAGAGCACGCTGATGGACGAGGTGCTCTACCGGCACCTGGCGCGCGCCCTGGGCGAGAAGGACGCCGAGGTGCCCGGCGAGGCGGACGGCGTGGACGGGCTGGAGGCCATCGAGCGCATCACCTTCGTGGACCAGTCGCCGCTCGGACGCACCTCGCGCGGCAACGCCGCCACGTACACCAAGGCGTGGGACCGGTTGCGCGACCGCTTCGCCTCGGAGCCCGAGGCCGAGGTCCGGGGCCTCACCCCGGCGCACTTCTCCTTCAACGTGGACAAGGGCCGCTGCGAGGCGTGCGCGGGCGAGGGCTACGAGACGGTGGAGATGCAGTTCCTCGCGGACGTGTCGCTCCTGTGCCCGGTGTGCCGGGGCCGCCGCTTCAAGGAGGAGGTGCTGGCCATCCGCCACCAGGGCTGGTCCGTGGCGGACGTGCTGGAGGCGACCGTGGACGAGGTGCTCCAGCGCTTCGAGGGCGACAAGGTGCTCGCGCGCACGCTCGGGCCCGTGTCCCGGCTGGGGCTCGGGTACCTGAAGCTCGGCCAGCCCCTGTCCACCCTGTCCGGCGGCGAGGCGCAGCGCCTGAAGCTCGCGCGTGCTCTCTCCAGCGAGGCCAAGGGCTCGCTCTTCCTCATCGACGAGCCGAGCGCGGGCCTGCACGACGCCGACGTGCGCCAGGTGCTCGCCGCGCTGCACGAGCTGGTGGACGAGGGCGCGAGCGTCCTCGTGGTGGACCATGATCTCGTGGTCATGCGGGGCGCGGATTGGATCATCGACCTCGGGCCGGGCGGAGGCCGTCATGGCGGGCTGCTGGTGGCCGAGGGCACGCCGGAGCAGGTGGCCCGGGGCCAGGGCCTCACCGCGGCGGCGCTGCGCGGGGAGCTGGGCGCGGCGGCGACGCCGGTCAAGCGGGGCAGGGAAGCGGCCAAGGCGCCCGCGGCCATCGAGGTGGAGCACGCGCGCGAGCACAACCTCCAGGACGTGTCCTGCCGCATTCCGTTGGGGAAGATGACGGTGGTGACGGGGCCGAGCGGCTCGGGCAAGAGCTCGCTCGTGTTCGACGTGGTGTTCGCCGAGGGGCAGCGGCGCTTCATGGAGACGCTCACGCCCTACGCGCGCCAGTTCCTGCCCAGCATGCCGCGCCCGGACGTGGAGCGCATCGGCGGTATTCCTCCCTCCGTGGCGCTCGAGCAGCGCACCTCGCGCGCGGGCTCCACGAGCACCGTGGCCACCGTCACCGAGGTGGCGCACTACCTGCGTCTGCTGTTCGCCAAGCTGGGCCTGCCGCACTGCCCGAACGACGGCGAGCCCATCGCCGCCACCACCGCCGAGGCGCTCTACGCGCAGGTGCTCGCCATGAAGGGGGAGGGCACGGTGCTGGCCCCCGCCGTGCGGGCGCGCAAGGGCACCTACCTGGACGTCTTCACCGCCGCGGCCCGCGCGGGCATCGAGAAGGCCTTCGCGGATGGGAAGGAAGTCTCCACAGATCAGCCGCCCCAGCTCGTCAAGTCGCGCGAGCACGACATCGATCTGGTGATGTACCAGGGGCGCCTGGCGAAGCTGCCGCGCGAGGTGTTCGACAAGGCACTCACCTGGGGCAAGGGGGCGCTGAAGGTGCGCACCGCCGGGGCGCGCGAGACGCTGCTGTCCAGCGAGCGCACCTGCCCCGTGTGTGGCTTCTCCGTGCCGGAGATGGATCCTCGCTGGTTCTCCTTCAACACGAAGCAGGGCCGGTGCGAGGCGTGCGAGGGCACGGGCGTGCAGGGGGGCCCGGAGGCGCAGGCCGAGGGCAAGACGGAGCCGTGCCGCACGTGTGAGGGCTCGCGGCTGGAGCCGGTGCCGCGCGCCGTGCGGCTGGAGGGGTCGCGCTACCACGAGGTGGTGCAGCAGTCCGTCACCGCCGCGCTGGGGCAGGTGCGGGAGTGGAAGTTCCGCGGGGATCAGGCGCTGTTGGGCGAGCCCTCGCGCCAGGAGCTGTTGCGGCGCCTGGACTTCCTGGAGCGCGTGGGCCTGGGCTACCTGTCGTTGGATCGCAACGCGGCCACGCTCTCGGGCGGGGAGATGCAGCGGCTGCGGCTGTCGGCGCAGTTGGGCGCGGGCCTCACCGGGGCGATGTACGTGCTGGACGAGCCGACCATCGGCCTGCACCCGCGCGACACGCACCGGTTGTTGAGCAACCTGCGCTCGCTCGTGCACACCGGCTCCACGGTGCTGGTGGTGGAGCACGACACGGACACCATCCGCGCGGCGGATCACCTCATCGAACTGGGGCCCACGGGAGGCCGGGGCGGTGGACGCATCCTCGCGGAGGGCCCGCCCGATCAGGTGTTGCAGAACGAGGAGGCCCCCACGGCCCGGGCGCTGCGCGAGCCCGCGGTGCTGGCGGCGGTGCCTCGGGGCGAGCCGGAGCGGTGGATCGAGCTCAAGGGCGCGACGGCCCACAACCTCAAGGGCGTGGACCTGCGCATTCCGGTGGGACGGCTCACCGTGGTGTCGGGTGTGTCGGGCTCGGGCAAGAGCACGCTGGTGCGTCAGGTGTTGTACCCGGCGCTGCGCGAGAAGCTCGGGCTGGTGACGGCGCGTCCGGGGGCCTTCAAGTCCCTGACGGGGGTGGAGGCCATCCGCCGGGTGATGGCGGTGGACCAGTCGCCCATCGGGCGCACGCCGCGCTCGGTGCCGGCCACCTTCCTGGGGCTGTGGGACGAGCTGCGCCGGGCCTTCGCCGCCACGCCGGAGGCGAAGGTGCGCGGCTTCGGTCCCACGCGCTTCTCGTTCAACTCGACGTCGGGAGGGCGGTGCACGGCGTGCGAGGGGCAGGGGGCCATCTCCCACGAGATGTCCTTCCTTCCGGACGTCGTCACCCCGTGCGAGGTGTGCGGGGGCGCGCGTTTCGACGCGGCGACGCTGGAGGTGCGCTACCACGGGTTGACCATTGGAGACGCGCTGCGCCTGTCCGCGGACGAGGCGAAGGACGTCTTCCATGCCCTTCCCAAGGTAGCCGCGCCGCTCACGTGCCTGTCGGACCTGGGGGTGGGCTACCTGCAACTGGGCCAGGGCTCCAACACGCTGTCGGGTGGTGAGGCGCAGCGGTTGAAGCTGGCGGCGGAGCTCACGGCGAGCTCGCGGCACGAGCCCACGCTGTATGTGCTGGACGAGCCCACCACGGGCCTGCACCTGGGGGACGTGTCGAAGCTCATCGCCTTCCTGCACCGGCTGGTGGACCGGGGGGACACGCTGGTGGTCATCGAGCACCACCCGAGCGTCATCGCGTCGGCGGACTACGTGGTGGAGCTGGGGCCGGAGGGGGGCGAGGCGGGAGGAACGCGGGTGGCGGAGGGGACGCCGCGCGAGGTGTCCCGGCTGAAGACGGCCACGGGCCGGGTGCTGCGCTCGGTGTTCTCCGCGGACGAGCCCTCGCGCAAGGCCGCGCGAGGCCGGTAGGGGACGGCGGGGAGGCGACGCTCGCGGCTACTGGGGGACCTTGCGCAGCTCGTCCAGCCGGCGCCGTGCGCTCCCGGCGAGCAGGGAGTCCGGATGCGCGGCGAGCAGTTCCTCCAGGGCCTGGGCTTCGCGCCCGGTGTCCCCGAGGGCCCGCCAGGACTCGGCCACGCCCTGCAGGGCCTCCTCGCTCAGCATGCCGCGGGGCTTCGCGCGCAGCGCCTGCTGATACTGGCGCAGGGCGCCTTTCGCGTCTCCCAGGTGCTCCAGCCGCAGCCCGCCGGAGGCCACCTGGGCCACGTACGCCGACGTCGTCCCCGGCGAGGACTGGATGACGCGCAGGTAGAGTGTCTCCGCCTCGCGCCACTGTCCCGCGGCCCGGCGTTCATTGGCCCGGCGCAGCAGATCCTCTGGCTCCGCGGCGACGGGCGCGGGCCCGGTGCGCGCCACCGCGGGTGCTGGGGGCTCCGCCGCCACCTCCTCGGAAGGAGCGGCTTCGGGGACCGGCTCGGCGGCGAGCGGAGCGGCGGGAGGGGGCACCACCCGCACCGGGGCCACCACCGGGGCCTCCTCCTTGGGGGAGCGATGCGCCCACCACCCGTAACCCGTGGCCGCCGCCGCGCTCATCATCCCCAGGCACGTGCTCGTGACCAGCACGCCCTTCCAGGGGATTTTCCTCGGAGGCGCGGGCGTGGGCTCGGGGGCCGCGGGGAGCGCGGCCGCCAGGGCTCCCTGGATGAGGTCGGCGGAGCGTTGGCGGGAAATCCGCCTGGCGGGTCCAACGCTTTCGTCCAGGGGACCGAGCAGCTCGAAGCGCTCGTCCATGTCGTGGATCCCTTGACTCATTCCGCACCCCCGTTCGTACCCGACTCCCGTGCGTAGAGTGCCCGGAGATTGGCCCGTCCCAGACGCAGGCGGCTGCGCACCGTCTCGAAGGGAATGCCCAACTCCTCGGTCATCTCCGGCACGCTCATCTCCAGGACATAGTGCAGCACCAGGGCGTGGCGCTGCTCGTCGGAGAGTTCATCCATCAGCCGTACCATGTCCCGGCGGAACACGTAATCGTCCGGAAGCGCCTCCTCCGAGAGCACCGTGAGCTCCATGGGCTCGGCTTCCGGTTCGGTTCCCGAGTCGCGCACCTTCCGCATCGCGGCGAAGGTGGTCCGGGCGACCACCCGGTCCGACCAGGCCTTGAACGAGCCCTCGCGGCGCCAGGTCGGCAGGCCGCGCAGGATGGCGATCAAGGCCTCCTGGGCGATGTCATCCACGTCATGATCTCCGCGCACCAGGTAGCGCACGAGGTTGCGCACCCGGGGCAACAATTCCGTCAACAAGGACTCGGCCGCGTCGCGCCGCCCCTCGATGACCGCTTGGATGCGGCTTTCCTCGGAGGGGAGCGCCTCCTGGCGCCCCCGCGTCGTCGCCCTCATTGCCCTCATTGTCGGGATGGAGGGGGAAAGGGAAGATTTCGGGTCACGAGCGGTCAATGCGCCCCCAGGAGGATGGCGAGGCCGAACCGGGGCTGTGCTCGCCAGAGTGAGTTGCGGACGATGAACGTCCCTTGTTGCAGGTAGCCAAGGGTGGGCACCGTCGTCAGCACGTCCAGGGCCAGGCTGGCCTCCAGCGCCACGGGCCCTCCCCGCCAGCGAGCCGCGAGGGTGGGTGCCCCATAGAGCGAGGGCGTGAGCCGGGGAGGGGATGCCTGGACGTCAGGTGCCAGGGCCTCCGTGCCGCGCAGGTGACCCGCGAGCCCCACTTCGAGTCCAGCACCGAGCCGGAAGTGCTCCGTGGACACCACGGCGGCATCCACTCCCGCGCCCAGGGCATGCCTCGACAAGGAGACCCGGGTGTACTCATCGCTCAGCGGGGTGGGGAGGCTCGCCACCAGCAGCACCCGCGCGCGCAGCCGTGCCCCTTCCCATCCCACCCCGAGCTGAGCGCCGTGCTGCCCGAGCGGACCCTCTCCCATGAGGGTGCCCTGCCATCCCACGCTCACGCCCCAACCTTCCCGGGCGGGGGCCGGGCTGGAGGCGGGAGCAGGCGCGGGAGGTGGAGGGGCGGGTTCGGGTGCGGGGGCCTCGGGGACCTCCTCCACCACGTCTCCCACGGGGCTGCCGGCCACCAGGGCCTTCAAGGCGGAGCGGACGATCAAGGCCGCGGCCTCGGCCGCCGCGGAGCGGCCCTTTCGCTGGTGGGGTTCCACCTGGACTCGCCGCACGAGCAGCCGCCGGGTGGCGGGTTCCGCGACGTGGACGACGATCGCCGCGGGCTCATGGTGGAACCAGATGACCACGCGGAAGGGCCCCTGCTCGGCCAGCGCCACGGCGGTGCGCCATTGCTCCGTGGCCTCGGTGCTCGGCGTGGGTCCGGGGTTCACCCTCAGCACGACCGGCAGATCACTGAGCTGTCCTTGGAGTCGCTCCGCCAGCTCCGTGTCTTCCGGAGAGGAGGCGCGGAGCACCGCGGCCCAGGGCTCCTCCTGGGCGGCGCTGACCGTGCCCCATCCCACGAGGACACACACAACGAGGAGTCGGGTCATGCACGGGTCAGGGGCTCTCACGCTCGGCCACCGACCGTAACATGTAGACTGGGAACTCCGGATAGACCCCATACCCGGGGTGCGTTCTTCCTGGGACGAGAAGGGGATGGGTGACCCGAAATACAGATGGGATGACTCCATCGCCCTGGAGACCTGCTCGGGAGTGACGCATGCGCTGGACCCACGGACTCGTTCTGCTCGCCGTCACGGGGGCCTGCTCCGTGGATGACCCCGTGGCGATCCTTCCCGGGACCGATCGGGCCGGGTATTGCGCCTCGGGGGAGCCGATCCGGCTGGTGGAGGATGGCGCGACGGGGCGGGAGATCTGCGGCGGGCGCCTGGCGTCCCGGGTGTTCTCGCGGGCGTTGTGCGCCTGTGGGGAGCTGGTGGTCAGTGCGCCCTCGGCCCTGGATGCCTTCCAGGGTTCCCAGGGACCTGGGAGCCCGGGGGGAGCCGGGGCGTCCGTGGGCGCCAATGGTGGAGTGCAGTTGACGTCGGAGCTGACGGTGAGTGGCTCGCTCCAGGCGGGAGACCCGGGCATCGTCCTGGGGGCCTCGCTCCTGTCCATCCAGGGAGAACTGCGCGACGCGGGCCGGCTTCAAGGGGCCTCCTCCACGGTGCGGGTGGGCGGGGATGCGTGGGTCGCGGGGGATGTCGAGCTCCAGGAGCTGACGGTGGGGGGCGTCCTGTCGCATCCCGCGGAGCGGCGTCTGACCGTGTCACAACCACCACCGCGCGTGCGGCGTGAGCCGGTGGGCCCGTTCGCGCCGCCCTGCTCCTGTGACGCCCCCGAGGACGTGGGCGCCTATGTGAAGAACCACGTGGCGGCCCATCACAACGCCGACATCGGGCTGGCGGTGGACGCGTTGGAGGACTTCTCCGGGGACGCGGCCCTGGAGCTGCCGTGCGGGCGTTTCTACCTGACGCGGATTCACGGTGCGGGCTCGCTCCTTCTCCGCGTGACGGGGCGGGCGGCGCTGCTCGTGGACGGAGACGTGGACGTGGGCGGACTCGACGTCCAGCTGGACGAGGGGGCGGAGTTGGATCTCCTCGTCGCGGGCGGAGTGTCCGCGCGCGGGCCCGTGCGGATGGGCTCGCCCGGGTTCCCCTCGCGCCTGCGGGTCTACGTGGCGGGTGCCTTCGATCTCGATGCCGGGGATCCCTGGAACACCCTGCCCGAGTCCAGCGAGCTGGCGGGCAACTTCTATCTTCCCCGTGCCCCCCTGGACCTGAGCCGGCGCGCGGAGTTCTCCGGCTCGGTATTCGCCCAGCGCGTGGCGGCCTCGGCGGGCCTGTTCATCCACTACGACGTGGACGTGCTGGGGTTGGGCGAGCGCTGCTCCGATTAGGCGGGGCGCTCACCCCGTGGCGCGCGTGGTCTCTCCGATGCGCTCGGAGGCCCGCTGCACGGCGGGCCAGAAGTGCTCGGCCATGCGCAGATAGCCCGTGTCGGACGGGTGGAAGCCGTCGGCGGAGAAGTAGTCGGAGCTGCCGGGCAGCTCCACGCGGCTGGGGCCGTGGAGGTCCACGCCGATGAGCCCATGCCGGGCCACCACGCGCTCCACCGCCGCGTTGAATTGGCCGATGCGCTGCGCGATGAGGGGCAGGGGAAGGAAGTTCGCCGCCAGCCGGGCCACGGGGGCCAGGGACATGTCCGGCAGGTTGGAGACGAGCACCGCCGCGCCCGTGGACGCGAGTCCTTTCGCGAGCGAGTCGAAGTGGGACTCGAACTGCTCGGGCGTCACGCCGCGCCACAGGTCATTGATGCCCACCCCGAGCGTCACGAGATGGGGGGAAGATCGCAGGGCCCGGGGCAGTTGGCCGGACAGCACGGTGGCGCTGGTGGCGCCGCTCACGGACAGGTTGAGCAGACCCACACCGGTGCGGGTGCGGCGCAGCCGTTGGAAGAGGTGCTCCACGTAGCCGCCCTGGCGCGCGCCCACACCCACGCCGGAAGAATCACCCAGGGCCACATATCTCAGGGAGAGTGCGCTCATGTGCCTTCTTCCATAGCGCGCGCTCGCGCCCTTCGCAGGGTCGCCTGGGTGCCATCGCGACGCTTCCTTGCTCCGGGGGCGTGCGTCCGCTCACTGCCTCCAGCGCATCCGGGCGTGTCGCCCGTCGCGGTCCGGCTTCATCAGGTTCGCCTCCTTGCGTCCGCCGTGCCGGGCGAGCGAGATGGCGAGCTGGGCCCGCTTCTGTGGGGGCAGATCCTTGGCGAGCGCCTGGTACAGGTCGCGCTCCAGCGTGGTGAGCTGGGCCTTCGCCTCGAACACCCGCTGCACCGCCTGATCCACCTGGGCCTGCGCGGCGGCATCCCCCTTGGCGGCCTTCCTCAGGAGCTGCGCGGAAGAGCGCACCTGCTCGAGCAGGGGGCGTCGGCGCTCGTCGAACTGGCGCATCGTGTCCGCCATCTTCAACGTCTGGGCCTCGTTCAGCTCCAGCTCCTCGGCGAGGCTCAACATCCGCATCATCCGCGTGCGCTTCTCCACGCGCTCCGAGGCATCCGGGGCGTCGGGTGGAGCGGCCCACGTCACGAGGGGCAGCAGCAGCAGGGGAAGGACCAGCAGGCGAAAGGGCTTCATCACAGCGACTCTCCAAGAGAGGGGGAAGACAGGAACTCATCGGTCTCGACGTCCCAGGAGGGGGTGGCCTCCGGGTCGTCCTCCAGGTCCACGTCCGTCAGGTCGAGCGCGTCGGACAGCGGATCCGCCAGCGCCCATTGCTCCAACGCGAGCACGTCCTCCTCGGTGGAGGAGGCGGCCTCGGGGGAGGCGTGAGGCGTGGAGGAGGAGGGGGTCCGGGGCAACAGCCCGGGCCCGAGCAGGAGCAGGAGCACGGCGGCCGCCGCCATCAGGACGCCCGTGGTGCGCAGGTGGGTGGCCCTCCGGACCTGGTCCCGGCGCCAGCGGCCCACCGTGCTCTGGGGCAGGGCCTCCAGGACGGCCTGCTCCCGGGGCGAGGGGGTGGGGAGCGCGGCGAGGCCCAGGGTGTCCCGGAGCGCGCTCGCCTCGCGGAGGCAGGCGGCGCAGGTGTCCAGGTGCGCGCGCACTCGCGTCTCTTCCTGGGGCTCCAGGGCACCCGCGGCCCACAGGGTCAACGACTCAGCCATGTCCTGGCACGCGCTCATGGGCGCTCCTCCTCGGACGACTCGGCCATGTGCTCCCGGAGGCGCTTCACGGCGTGATGGAAATTCACCTTCGCGTTCGTTTCGGTGATGCCGAGCGACTCGGCGATGTCGCGGAAGCCCAGTCCCGCGTCCACCCGGAGCGTCAGCACCTCGCGTTGGCGGCGGGGCAGGGTGAGCACCGCCGCGCGCACGGCCCGCTCCCGCTCGGCCCGCTCCAGGGACTCCTGGGCGGACTCCCCGGGGGCCTCGGTTTCGGGGAGCTCCACGGCCCGCAGCCAGCGCCGCCCCTGGCGGGCGTGGTTCTTCGCCAGGTTGAGCGCGATGCGGATGAGCCACGCCCGGAAGGGCATGGGCCCCGACAGCCGCCAGCGGGAGAAGACCCGGTTCGACGCCTCCAGGGCGCGCAGGAAGGCTTGCTGGGCCAGGTCCGCCGCGTCCTCGGGGCTCGAGGCGTAGCGGCGCATGAGCGAGAACACCAGGGCCCGGTGCCGATCCACCAGGGTGCCGAAGGCCGCCTCGTCACCGGCCAGGAAGGCGCGGCAGAGCGCCTCGTCACCAGGCTCGGTGGTGGCTTGCGCCAGCCGCAAGGGGGTCTCCAGGGCCTTCACGCCCCGATCAACACCCGAGCCGGCGAAAGGTTAAAGCGGTCGTATTTTCTGGGGCTCGAAGTCTCCGGAAGCGGGTTGGGTCACCCTACTTGAAAGGTAACGAAAGAGGCCGTACCATGCAGGTCATCCCGTTGCCGAGGAGAAGACCGATGGTGGAGACGATGGGTCATGAGTTGGGACTCCAGATCCTGCGGGCCGTGCAGGAGCTGGGAACGCGGATGGAGCGGGTGGAGGCGCAGGTCAACCACTTGAGCACGCGGGTGGATGCGTTGACCGCGCGGATGGAGCGGGTGGAGGCGCAGGTCAGCCTCCTGATCACGCGGGTGGATGCGTTGACCGAGCGGGTGGACCGGTTGGAGGTGCAGGTCAACCACCTGAGCACGCGGGTGGATGCGTTGACCGAGCGGATGGACGGGTTGGAGGCGCAGGTCAACCACCTGAGCACGCGGATGGATGGTCTGTCCGCTCGGATGGACAAGCAGGAGAAGTGGATGGAGCGGCTGGGGGCCGAGTTCGTCGTCTTCCGGGAGGATGTGCGGGGTGACATCCGTCAGTGGCGCGCGGAACTGCAGGAGGAGCATCGCCGCCTGAAGAAGCGCCTCGATGTCACCTCCTCGACGGTGGTCCTGATGGCGTCGGTGCTACGAGGTCCAACGGAGTTCAGCGTCGAGCTGGAAGCGCACTTGAGCGAACTCCACGCGGGCTGAACACCGCATCGGGGGGCTCTCGTCCAGCGGGCACGGAGGCTCTCGGGTTGGTTGCCGTGGACTTCACCCTACGTCACAATGCGTCCCTTTCATCGGGAAGGACGTCATGGCAACGGATAGCGGGGTCGCGCGCATCAAGGGCAGCGTTTTGATTTCGCGCCTCAACCTGCTGGCGAGACAACCTGGAACGAAACGCCTCGAGGTCCTCCAGAGGTTGCCTCTGGCGGACCGCAAGGTCCTCGACGGCGTCATCCTGCCCATCGGCTGGTATCCCATGGAGTTGAACCTCCGGTTGGACGCGGCCATCGCCGCGGTGCTCTCGCCGAGGGATCGCACCAAGGCCTTCGTCGACATGGGCCGGGCCTCGGCGGAGGAGAACCTGAAGGGACCCCACCACGTCTTCCTCCGCCAGGGGGATCCGCACTTCCTGCTCAGCCACGCTCAGGAAATCTACCGCCTCTATTACGCGGTGGGCTTGCGCTCGTACGAGAGGACCGGCCCGAACAGCGGCGCGCTGCGCACCCTGGGCGCCGAGAGCGTCACCGAGGCGGATTGCCTCACCATCATCGGCTGGTACCAGCGGGCCATCGAGTTGAGCGGGGGCAGCGACGTGCGCGTCGATCACACGAAGTGCCGCGCCCGTGGTAACGACTGCTGCGAGTACCTCTGCGCCTGGGCGCTCTGACGCGGCCCACCCCCCCTTGCGAGCCCCTCGTGCCTCTTTCGCCCGCGGCCCCCCTCTCCCCTGACTTCCTCGCGCGGCTCGCCCAGGCGCTCGGCGTCACCCGGGTGGCGCGGGTGACGGGGCTGGACCGGGCGGGCGTGGAAGTCGCCACCGCGGTGCGCCCCGGGGGCTACGTGCTCCAGGTGTGCAACGGCAAGGGCCTGGACTTCCCGGCCGCCTCGGCGGGCGCCCTCCTGGAGACCGCCGAGCTGTGGGCCTCGGAGACGGTGCGGCCGGAACGGCTCCTCTGGGGCACGTTCCGAGGCTGGGAAACGCGCGGACGCGCCGCCTGGGGCGCCGACGCGCTCGGCACCCGGGGGGGCGTGGTGGTTTCCCGGCTGTGGGGCCCGGAGGTGCGCTGTGCCTGGCTCGAGGCGACGGATGCGCGCTCCGGGGAGCCCGTGCTCGTCCCCGCCCAGGGCGTGTACTGCCCGCCCACGGGCGCGCCGGCGCTCGGTCCGGTGAGCGTGCAGTGGACGAGCAATGGCTCGGGCGCCCATTCCGAGCGTCCGCGGGCCCTTCTGCATGCGCTGTTGGAGGCGATGGAGCGGGATCAGCTCGCGCGCCTGCTGCCGGAGGGGTGGACGGAGGAGGTGCTCGGCTCCCGGCTCCTGCGTCCCGCGGGCCTCGCCCGGAGCGCCCCCCGGACGGCCGCGCTCGCCGAGCGCCTGGGCACGCGGGGCTTCGACGTGCACCTCTTCGATCTCTCACCGGGCGCGCGCACCCCGGGCGCGGTGGGCCTGCCCGTGGGTGGAGCGCTGCTCGTGGATCGCGACCAGGGCCCGGTGCCGCTGGCGGCGGGTTATGCCTGTGCGCTCACGCGGGACCAGGCCCTGCTCGGCGCCCTGCTGGAGGCGGCGCAGTCGCGGCTGACCGACATCCACGGCGCGCGCGAGGACGTGGACGCGGGAGATCGCGAGGCCTCCCTGGCGCTCGCCTCCGCCTGTGCCGCGGCGCGCCCCCGGCGAAACGTGGAGTCCATGCCCGAGCCCACGGCGACGGTGGACTCGCCTGAGGAGGCCGTGGGCGAGGTGCTGGCGCGGCTCGCGGGGGCGGGCTTCTCCCGGGCGGCCGTCATCGACCTGGAGGCCCCACTCCCCGGACTCCACGTGGTGCGCGTGGTGGTGCCGGGCCTGCGCGTGTCGGAGTTGTTGTGAAACGGCGTCCCGCTTCCTCCTCCCGTCCCGATGATCTCCTCGTCTTCCTGGGCCCTTCGCTGCCGGAGGCGGAGGCGCTGGCGCTGGTGCCCTGCCGGGTGCTGCCGCCCGCGCGCCAGGGAGACCTCTGGCGGGCCCTCTCCTTGAGGCCGCGGGCCATCGCGCTCGTGGATGGGGTCTTCGAGGCCCAGCCCTCCGTGTGGCACCACGAGGTGCTGGCCGCGCTGGATGCGGGCGTGGCGGTGTTCGGGGGCGCCAGCATGGGGGCCTTGCGCGCCGCGGAGCTCGCGCCTCACGGCATGGTGGGCGTGGGCGCCATCTTCGAGGCCTACCAGCGGGGTGAGCTGGTGGATGACGCCGAGGTGGCGCTGCTCCACGCCGACGCGGAGCATGAGTTCCGGGCGCTGTCGGTGCCGCTCGTCAACGTGCGGCACGTGGCCCGGCTCGCCCAGGACGCGGAAGTGCTGTCCGCCGCCGAGTCCCGCGCCCTGGTGGATGCCGCCGCGGCGCTCTTCTACCAGGACCGCACCTGGCCCCGCGTCCTCCAGGCCGTGGGCGAGGCGTGGCCCGCTCCCACCCGGGACAGGTGGCGGACGTGGGCGGCCAGGGGGCTCGCGGATCTCAAGCGCGAGGATGCCCGCGCCTGCCTCCAGGCCGCCGCGGCGTTCGTCGCCTCCGGGGCCCTTCTCCCGTCGCGCGAGGGCGTGTCCCAGCCACCTCCCTCGTCGTACGTGCGCCGCCGCCGGCTCGTGGAGGGCCTGTGCGAGACGGAGGCGGGGCTGGTGTCCTCGGAGGACGTGCTGGAGGAGCTGCGCGCCGGGCCCGAGGCACGGGCGCTGGCGCGCGAGGGCCTGCGCCGGGCGTTGCTCGCGGGGTGGGCCCGGAGCCTGGGCCTGTCTCCCACGCCCGAGGAGGTGGCCCGGGCCGAGTCGGAGCAATGGGCCCGGCTGGGCGTGGTGCTCCCGGAGCGAGCGGCCTGGCTGGCGGCGTGCGGCCTGGACGCGCACGAGTTCCGCCGGCTGTGCGAGGAGCGGGCCCTGGAGGGGCTCATGCTGGAGCACGCCGCGCGGCTGCTGCCGGATGGGCCCTCGTGGGACGAGGCGCTCGCGTCCGAGGCCCGTCTGGAGGGGCGGTGGGCGGAGGTGGCGGCGCGACTCACGGCGCCCAGGCGGCGTCCGCGCAAGCGGTGAGCCCCGGGACGGGCCGGCTGGGGTAGGGTGCGCGCCGGATGAATCCTCACGACGAGAGCGAGTCCTTCCGCTGCGTGCGGGCCGATGCGCGCGAGCCCGAGGGCTACCGGCGCGTGCTGGGCGAGGCCAGGGCGTCCTTCCTGCACACGGATCCTCCGTATTGCCTGCTCACGCGCAGGCGCAAGGGGGGGGATCTGAGAGACCCGCGGGCGAACAAGAAGATCGACCGCGATCCCATCGTGCGCTTCGAGACGGTGCGCGACTACCGCGCCTTCACCGAGGCGTGGATGACGCGCGCGGTGGCGCACCTCACCCCGGACGCTCCGCTCGCCATCTGGACGAACCTGTTGGGCAAGGAGCCCATCCTCGCGGTGGCGCGCTCGCTGGGCTATGGCCACCTGCGCGGCGAGTTCGTCTGGGGCAAGCGCACCACGGACAAGAACGCCAACGAGCAGCTCCTGCGCGTCTACGAGGTGGCGCTCGTGCTCTCGCGCACGCCGGCGCCCGTGCTGGCCCCCGGGGACGCGCCCACCGTCTGGGCGGTGGTGGGCGGCTACGACGATGACGGCGAGGCCCAGCGCTGGGGCGGCCATCCCCACCACAAGCCCTTTTCGGTGGTGGAGCCCCTGGTGCGCACCTGGAGCCGGCCCGGGGACTGGGTGTTGGATCCCTTCGCGGGCAGTGGCTCGATGCCGGCGGCGGCGCTGCGGCTGGGCCGCAAGGCGGCATGCCTGGAGGTGGTGCCCGAGTGGGCCGAGCGCGTGGCCGGGCGACTGCGCGAGACGGCGGCCCCCTCGCCCCGCTAGTGTGCCTTTCTCGCTCCCCGCCCCCGCGGGGAGTTCCTTCTTCCCAGCGATGACACGCGAGGACTCCGGATGAAGCAGCACCAGAAGATGCTCCTGGGCATCGTGATTGGCACGGTGGCGGGAATCGCCGCCAATCTCCTCGTGGGTGGAGCGCCGTGGTTGGAGTGGGTGGTGACGAACCTCACCTCGGTGGTGGGCCAGCTCTTCCTGCGCCTGCTGCTGATGCTGGTGGTGCCGCTGCTCTTCGCCGCGCTGGTGACGGGCGTGTGCGAGCTGGACCTGCGGTCCATTGGCCGGCTGGGCGTGCGCACCATGGGCTACACCGTGATCATCTCCAGCATCGCCGTGCTCATCGGGCTGGTGCTCGTCAACACGCTCAAGCCCGGTACCCGGCTGAGCGAGGAGGCCATCACCGCGCTCGTGCAGAAGGGCTCCGTGGTGAAGGCGGCCCCCGCGCCGAGTGGAGACTCGGTGCCCGCGCTCATCCTCTCCATGGTGCCCACCAATCCCATCAAGGCCGCGGCGGAGGGGGACATCATCGCCTTCATCGTCTTCTCGCTCATCTCCGGCGTGGGGCTCATGGTGACGGACACCCCGGGCTCCCGGCACCTCAAGGAGACCATCATGGGGCTCTATGACGTGCTGATGACGCTCATCGATGGGGTGTTGCGGCTGGCGCCCATCGGCGTGGGAGCGCTGCTCTTCAGCGTCACGGCGCGCCTGGGCTTCGGCATCCTGGTACAGGTGGCGTCCTTCGTGGGCGTGGTGCTGCTGGCGCTCGGGCTGCACATGTTCGTCGTGTACTCGCTGTCCGTGCGCTTCCTGGGCGGACGCAACCCCATCGCCTTCTTCCGCGACTGCCGCCTGGCCATCGTCACCGCCTTCTCCACCGCGTCCTCCAGCGCCACCCTGCCCACCGCCCTCAAGGTGGCCGAGGAGAACCTCAAGCTGCCGCGCAACGTGTCGCGCTTCGTGCTCACCGCCGGCTCGGCGATGAACCAGAACGGCACCGCGCTCTTCGAGGGCGTCACCGTGCTCTTCCTCGCGCAGGTGTTCGGCGTGGAGCTGAGCCTGGCCAACCAGGCCACGGTGATGTTCATCTGCGTGCTGGCGGGCATCGGCACCGCGGGCGTGCCGGCCGGCTCCATCCCCGTCATCGCGATGATCCTCGGCATGTTCAAGATTCCCCCCGAGGGACTCGGCCTCATCCTCGGCGTGGACCGCTTCCTCGACATGTGCCGCACCACGCTCAACGTGACGGGGGACCTGGCCGCCGCCGTCTACGTGGCCCGGGGAGAGCCGGCGCCGGAAAACCAGACGGCTCCGGCGCCAACCCGGCCGGAATCGTCCGCTTCTTGAGCATCCGGAGGCTTGTGGGGTTGCCTTGGGCCGGGCACTGTCCCATACCCCCCCTCATCCCTCTCGGCAGGACAAGCTCAAGGAGCAGCCGCACATGAAGGTGTCCAAGGACTGCGTGGTCTCGTTGGAGTACCGGTTGCACCTCGGCGATGGCAAGGTCGTCGATGAGAGCGAGCCCGGCCAACCCCTGGCCTATATGCACGGACGGGGGCAGATCGTCCCGGGTCTGGAAGGGCAGCTGGAGGGCCTGTCTCCCGGCGACGCGAAGAAGGTCGTCGTGGTGCCCGCCCAGGGCTATGGCGAGCATGATCCGCGCGGACTCCAGGAAGTGCCGCGCAGCATGTTCCCCCCGGATGCGCCGCTCCAGCCGGGCCTGAGCATCTCCGCCCAGACGGCCGAGGGCGACGTCATCCCCATCACCGTGCGCGAGGTGAAGGGTGACTCGGTGGTGGTGGACCTCAACCACCCGCTGGCGGGCAAGACGCTGCACTTCGACGTGACGGTGCGCGAGGTGCGTGTGGCCACCACCGAGGAGCTCCAGCACGGCCACGCCCACGGGCCCGGCGGCGCTCACTGAGCCAGCGGCCTCCCGGGGGCGCGCGATCCCATTCGTCGGGTCGGAGGTGTTCCGCTATCCTTGTCACCTCCACATGACTTCTCCCGTCTCGCCCTCGCCCCAGCAGCTCCGCCTCCAGCCCGAGCCCCCGCCGCCACCGGAACGGGACTCCACGCCCGTGGATCCCGAGCGGTACTGGCTCGAGAACGTCTACCAGGGGGGCGTGCGCCAGCTCACCGTGCGAGCCGTCATCGCGGGGATGCTGATTGGCGCGGTGATGTGTCTGTCCAACCTCTACGTCATCCTCAAGACGGGCTGGAGCCTGGGCGTCACCCTCACCGCGTGCATCCTCGCCTTCGCGGCGTTTGGCGCGCTGCGTGGCGTGGGGCTGCTCAAGCAGGACTTCACCACGCTGGAGAACAACGCCATGGGCTCGGTGGCGTCGGCGGCGGGGTACATGACGGGCGGCGGCAACATGGCGGCCGTGCCCGCGCTGTTGATGCTCACCGGCACGCTGCCTCCCACGGGGTGGTTGGTGGCGTGGTTCGCCGTCATCTCCGCGCTGGGCGTCTTCGCCGCCATCCCCATCAAGCGCCAGCTCATCAACATCGAGCAGCTTCCCTTTCCCACCGGCACCGCCACCGCCCAGACGCTCCAGGCGCTGCACGGGCAGGACGAGCGCTCGCGGGGCAAGGCGCGCGCGCTGGGCCTCGCGGGCCTCATCGGCGCCGTCATCGCCTTCTGGCGTGACGCCAAGGCCTCGTGGCTCGTGTGGAACCTGCCGGCGAAGCTCAGCCTGCCCTTCACCATTGGCGGCAAGCCCGCGGGGGCGTGGACGTTGTCGCTCGACCTGAGCCTGCTGCTCGTGGGCGCCGGCGCGCTGGTGAGCTTCAAGACGGCCTGGTCCATGCTGCTCGGGGCGCTGCTCACCTACGGCGTCCTCGCGCCGGAGATGGTCAGCCGCGGCGTCATCCCCGAGGTGACCTACAAGGCCATCAACGGCTGGGCGCTGTGGACGGGGGCCTCGGTGCTCGTGTCCTCGGGCCTCTTGTCCTTCGCCTTCCAGTGGCGCAGCGTGGCGAAGTCCGTCAAGGCGCTCGCGGGCCTGTTCGGCCGCAAGCAGAACACGGAGGCGGATCCGCTCGCCGACATCGAGTGCCCTCCCGCGTGGTTTCCCCTGGGCTTCCTGGTGCTCGGCCCGGTGGTGGTGGCGCTGATGGCCTACCTCTTCCAGATTCCCTGGTGGGCGGGCGTGGTGGCGCTGCCGCTGTCGGTGGTGATGGGCGTCATCGCCTCGCGCGTCACGGGCGAGACGGACACCACGCCCACCAAGGCGCTCGGGCCGGTGACCCAGCTGCTCTATGGCGCCCTGCTGCCCGGCAACCTCACCGCCAACGTGATGAGCGCCAACGCCACGGGCGGCGTGGGGCTGCACTCGGCGGACCTGCTCACGGACCTGAAGTCGGGCTGGCTGCTCGGCGCCAACCCGCGTCAGCAGTTCATCGCGCAGCTCTTCGGGGTGGTGGCGGGGGCGGCGGTGGTGGTGCCCGCCTTCAACCTGCTCGTGCCGGACGCGTCCGTGCTTGGCACCGAGGAGTTCCCCGCGCCCTCGTCCCTGGTGTGGGCGGGCGTGTCGAAGATGCTCATGAGTGGAATGCATGCGCTGCCGGTGTCCGCGCGCTTCGGGGCCCTGTGCGGGTTGTGCCTGGGCGTGGCGCTGGTGCTGCTGGAGCGCTGGGCGCCGAAGAAGGCCAAACCCTTCATTCCCTCGGCGTCGGGGTTGGGGATCTCCATCGTCATCCCCGGGGCCAGCTCCATCAGCTTCTTCATCGGCGCGGCCATCGCCGAGGTGCTGCGCCGCAAGAAGGCGAAGCTGGCCGATGCCCTGGTGCTCCCGGTCAGCTCGGGCTTCATCGCCGGCGAGAGCCTCATGGGCATCGCCGTGGCGATGCTCAAGGCCTTCGGCGTGATGCCCAAGTAGCAGCGTCGTCCCGGGGCGGTTGCGGTAGGCTCCGCCCCCATGACTCCGGATCCCGTCACGCTCGTCGCCGCGCTCCGCAACGTCCTCGAGGACACGGTGCGCGACTTCTCGTCGATGCCCTTCTTCGTCAGGCCCATGGTGCGCGGTGGCTTCGAGCGCCGCACCGGACAGAGCCTGGAGGCGTGGCGGCAGCTCGCCTCGGCGCTCGTCTCCCTGGTGAAGCCGGACACCGCGCCCGCGCTCGTGCGCGAGCGTCACCCGCGGCTGCGCGAGCACCTGGAGCTGCTCGCGGAGAACTACCGCACGGCCCCCGAGCGCGCCTCCAAGGGGATGGGCGTGCTGGCCGGACTCCAGCGCATCCAGGAGACGTCCCAGCGCCGCGAGGAGGCCGTCCGCGCCCTCATCTCCTGGCTCGGCTAGTGGACTGTCCATGAAATCATTGGACATCGTCAGGTGTGGTGCCGATCCACCCACTCTGCCTCCTCAGGGTTCGTGAGAGAGCCCGTGAAGCGGCCCACCGGAGACCTAACCCGCGAGTAGGGGTAGTAACTGGAGGTCAGCCAGGCGAGCTTCAATCCTGTTGGCTCGCTCCACGTGCCCGCGATTTTCTGACGAGAATACTTCCTGGGTTGTGACAACGACTGTCCCAGTCTCGATGTACTTGAGACTCGCGGCTTCTGGAATGGCACGCTTCTCGATGTGTGCATCGACATATGCCAACCACCCCACCCCCCTCCTGTCCTTGAACGCTGCATGGTGTCTCTGATACGAATCAGAGACGACCGCAGCCCACCTCGGGTTCCAGGCGCGGACCGAAGCACCGACGAGCGTCAAGAGTTGGTCCGTATGAAAAAGCGACTGGTTCGCGGGACTGTGGTTATAGGGAAGCCGCAGCGTCAAGAAATCCCTGTTCCGCCATCCCAGCACCGCGGTGAGCGAGATTCCCAGATCACCTTCCTCACGCCCATTCCACAAACCAAAAGTATAGCCGAAAACCTCGTTCTGCGCGGCAGTACGGAAGTCTTTCGAGCGCTTGAGTTCTTCCAGACATTCAGGTCCCGCCTGGAAGACATTGCGCCGGAGGGCTTTTTCCCGATCGCGCGCTTGCAGGTACCACTCCCCCAGCAGGGGGGTGTGACTGCGGAGTTCCTCCAGGAATGCGACGAGTCTCCCCCAATACTCGTCAAAGCTCTTGCGCTGCTTCTCGACTGGAAGATAGATGTTCAGGGAAAATGGTTCGACAGGGGCCTTGTTGATGCCATCATCAGCCATGGATTGTCCTTGTGCGGGATGACAGCCCGCACCTTCATCTGCACGAGCGACTCAGGGAGTGAGGAAGCATTGAATCTGCAACCCCGCGGTCAGAAACTCCGCTTCGGCGAACTGTTTCACCAGGAGCTGCAGGAAATGCCAATGAAGAAGAATGGGTGGACAGGGCTGGGCCACGGCCTTCTGGCGAAGCGCCTGACTCAAGAAGTCTCTGTCGCCCTCATACCAGTACCGCCATCGAGTGTAGTTGCTCCCGGGGTCTAGAAATTGTTCATACTTGGCCTTGGTCTCGAGCAGTGTGCAGGTGGCGGATTGAAAACCATCAAAATCCACGCCCATGTACACCCACTCGGAACCGGGCGGGATGCCAGTGCCGAAAATTTGATTGACATGCGCTTGATAAAGGCGCGCGTCCGGGCTCATGTGGTGATTGACAGGCATCACCATTCCATTACGGGCCGGGCACTGTGGGCACCGAGTCACTGTCGTGGTTGTCGTCGCCGCGCCGGATTGGGCTGCGCTCCTTGCCTTGATGGCATTGTCCACGGTCTTCGCGGTCGCGACAATGCCCAGGGCGATGAGCGCGCCTTGTGCGAGTTCCCAAAGGCCGATTCCGATAGGCACCGCTACCGCCATTGTCTACTCCTTTGTGGCTGCCGCCGTTTGAAGTTGTTTGATGATGACATCCAAGAGCATTGAAAACCGCTCCTCTACCCTATGGGGTTCTTTTTTTTAATACCCGGCAATGCCAGGGTCGTCATAGAACCTTGCTTCAAGTGCAATGCCCAGGTAGATGAACTGGCAGATGGTGGGCGTGCTTGAGAAACCATACGCTTTCGCCCGCTCGTGAGCCACGCGAATCTCCTCGAGCAACAGGGCATCTGTACGTTGGCGAGTCTGCTCGGGGTATTCCGCGCGCAGTTGCTCCAGGAGCCGCTCATGAAATCGAGGCTCTGAGGAAGTGCCCATGACCACTAGCTGTGCTTTGGAAAATTTCAGCATGAACTCCGCCTGACCCTGGTAGTGCTCATTTAGAAGAAAGACGTGAGGAGTTTGATGTCATGGGGGCGCAGCAGGCGATGCCTCCACTCGTAGGCGGGCCCTTGGCATGGGATTTCTCCTGAGCCCCCTGAGCGACTGGTCCCTGGGCTCGAAGCGCATCGAGGATGCTATGCCCTCGCCCCGCGGCTCGTCGATGTGCGAAATGCACAGGAAGTTGAGCCGACGCGCTCCCGGGGACCGGACTGGGAGGAGGCGCGATCTTCATGGACACCAATGGGGTTCAACGACTTGAGGAGTATTTTCGAAGGATTGGCGACGTCTTGGGAGAGGAGAGCCGCCGAGGTTCCTTTGCCATCTACGCCATGAGACTGCTGGGAGACGGGGAGCGCAAGAGCCTGGAGCCCATTGCGGCCCGATCCTGCCCCGACCCCAGCAAGGCCGATGCGATGCACCAGCGACTGCTGTACTTCGCCGTCAACTCCCGCTGGAGCGACCGGGATGTACGCCGGGAAGCGGCCCAGCGAGACGGTCGGCGGTCCTCCCCTCTCCACCATGCCCATGAAGACCTCGGACTCATTCGCCGGAGGCTTGATGAACACGCCCCATGGAGATGTGGGGCGGGAGCGCGATGCTCGAGGTGCCCACTGCGCTCGGGGCACGCCCCGACCAGCACCATCGCCTCCAGGATGGGCACATAGTCCATCGGGTCGAACACCATCCCGATGTGGGGGTGGGGATTTGGCACTGGCGGCACCCCACCCGGCGGCTGGATGAGGTGGATGTCGATTCCCAGCAGCGGATCGAAGTGCTTGGCTGCTGGCCTCATGGTGGCCCCCCAGGCTCACGCTCGCTCTACATCTTTGCACAGCCGCAGCCCGTTTCCCATGTATTTCATGGGTGAGGTGGGGGGCAGGCCGCGTTGGAACCGCTGCGGGCCTACGTGCGGAAGGGCCCGGTCACCTCGAAGGTGATACCGCCACCGTTGGTTCCGGTGGTGCCGCGCTGGGAGCTGAAATACAGCCGCTTGCCGTCCGGGCTGAACGCGGGGCCGGTGATCTCCGAGCTGTTGTGGCCGACGAGCTGGAGCAGCGGCGCGACGATCCGCTCCGGGGTGATGATGCAGATCTGCAAGTCGCCCCCGTCCTCGGCCACGAAGATGTCGCCCGAGGAGGACACGGTGACGTTGTCCACGCCGGTGAGGGGCGAGTTTGGATAGAGGTTGTCGTCGTAGATGATCTCCAGCCGCGAGGAGGCCGGGGTGTAGGCCCAGACGCGGTTGTCGCCCTTGGTGGTGAAGTAGACGGTGCCGCGGTCGTACCAGCAGCCCTCGCCGCCGTTGAAGACGGTGGTGCGCGAGGCATTGGACTGCTGCGAGGCGGGCTTGCTGGCGGACACGGGCTCCCACGTCACGGTGGCGCCGGTCAGCGGATCCCCCGAGACGCGAGCGGCCTCGAGCGTGCCCGCGGCGAGCGAGGGATAGGCGGACGGGGTGAAGCGGTAGAAGCGGCCGCTGGTGCTGTCCTCGGTGAGGTAGAGCCGGTAGTCATCCGAGTCCACCGCGACGGCCTCGTGGGAGAAGGTGCCGAGCGCGGGGCGCACCACGCCCTGCGAGGCCTTCGTGGGATCGCACTCCCAGACACGGCCGCCGGAGTACTCCTCGCAGGACAACCAGGTGCCCCAGGGAGTGGGGCCGCCGGCGCAGTTGGAGGTGGTGTTGGAGAGGATGCTGTAGGCGCCGGTGATGGCGCCGCCCCCGTCGAACCGGACGGCCGAGACACCGCCAGTGCCCAGGGTCTTCTCGGAGTTGGAGGTGTAGATCCACCCGCCGCCCGACACGGGGAAGCAGGCGCCACCGTCCGGCGCCCCGTGCCAGGTGTAGCCGGTGTTGGCCACCTTGGCGCCGGAGCGCGCGATGATGCGCGAGGAGAAGCCCGCGGGCAGCCGCACGCCATTGGCATCGGCGGAGCCGGACAGGGCGCCGTAGGGACTGGTGCCGGGTTTGGCGGGGGCGGCATAGGCCTGGCGCCAGAAGGACGGACCCAGGGCGAGCGCCGTTCCGCCAACGGCGGAGAGCTGCAGGAAGTTGCGACGGTTGAGTGTCATGTGAGCCTCCGGTGCGAAGAGCGCGCGCACCTTCACACGCGTTCACGGGAGGCTCGGGTCAACTCTCCGTCAGCAACGGCTGACGGACGTGTCACGGGCGTCAGTTCGCCGGGGGCGGCGGTGCGCTGTGGTCGCAGTGCAACAGCGATGGCGGATCGAAGCAGGTGAGTTGATCATTGTCGAGCCGGCACACGCCCGTGGGCGTGCTGGCGCACCGCACCTCCGTGCGCGTGGACTTGCAGTCATAGCCACAGCTCACCGCCTCGGACGCGGTGAGGCAGCGGGGTTCGGGGGTGTCGGCGCCCTGTTCGTGGATGACGCTCTCCGGCGGATCCCAGCAGACGAGGCGCTCGAAATGGGTGGTGCATACGCCATAGGGCGTGCTGTTGCAGGCCACTTCGCCATGGGCCACCCGGCAGTTGTAGCCGCAGGCCACCTTGCCCCGGATTTCCTTGCACTCGGGTTTCGGGTTCGAACGGGGTGGGTGGGCGATGGCGACCCGGGGCGGATCCCAGCAATGGATGTTGCCCGCCAACAGCTGACACACCCCATAGGGCGTCCTGGCACAGGCGGTGTGCGATCCATTGGACTTACACTGATATCCGCACACGGTCCGCCCCTGCGAGGACAGGCATTGGGGAGGAGGGGGCCGCGGCGGGGGCGGCGTGGGCTGGGACTCCACGGGGGCGGATGCCAACCAGACGATGGCGAGCAGGGAGAGCATGGTGCGCCGCCGACGGAAACGCTGGCGCTTTATTCAACCTCCCGATGTCGAGGCGCCCGGATGGCTGAGCTGACGGAACAGCTCCGCGTGCTCGGGATGGCGGGCCGCCAGCTCCTCGCCGCGGGGCATCTCCCAGTCCGCGAAGTCGAAGCCCGGGGCCACCGTGCAGCCGCACAGCGTGTACTCCCCTCGGGGCAGGGCCGCCTGGAGCACCCCGGCCGGGACGAGCACCTGCGGCCTCTCCCCACGCGCGACATCCCGGCCCAGCGTCACCGTCTCCAGCCGGCCCTGGGCTTCATCGAGCAGGTACATCGTCAGCGCGTGCCCGTCGTAGAAGTGCCACAGCTCGGCCGAACTCACCCGGTGCCAGGCGGCGAACGTGCCGCGTGGCAGCAGGTAGTAGATGGCCGTGCCCACCGAGCGCGTGCCTCGCGGTGTCTCCACCGTCACCGCCGAGCGCCACGTCTCCCGGAAGAAGCCTCCCTCCGGGTGGGGCGCGAGTCCCAGGGTCCTCACCAGTTCGTCGACCATGGGGCGACTGTAGGCCACCCGGCGCCTCCTGGTGCATGGGGCCGCGGTGGTCTCGTCAACCCGTGAGCGCTGGATGATTGGGTCTTTTCCTGGATTCCAGGAGGCGCATACTTCGCGCTCCCCATTCCCACGGCATCCTCCTGGCCGTCCCTGTCGGGGCGAACTCACCCCCGGAGCTCGTGCACCAGCCAGTCTCGCACGCGCGTGAAGAGGGGCTCGGCGGCCTCGTTGAGCACATGCCCGGCTCCCGGAATGAACTCCAGCTCCTTGTGTCCTCGCGCCCGCTCGTGGATGGACTGTGAGCAGCGTGGCGGGAGCACCGTGTCCGAGGTGCCGTGCACGAGCAGCAGCGAGCGCGGATGCAGCTCCGGCACCGGCTCCGTCCCGTAGCTCTGCGACGCGAGCCCCACCACCGTCTTCACCCAGGCAGAGCGCACCCCGGCCCGGATCATCACCGCCCCACCGAACGAGTGTCCCACCAGGGCGATCCGCTCCATCCCGCGCTCCACCAGGAAGTCCACCCCCGCGAGCACGTCCTGCACCGACTCCGCCAACCCGGTCGAGTGGCGATACCTCAAGCGCAGCGTGGACATGCCGTGCTTCAGCAACTCCTCGCCCAGCCGTGGGTACAGCCGGAGGGCCGGCGTATCGAAGCCTCCGCCCACGCCTCCCGCCAGCAAGACCCCCGCCTTCGCTCCGGGGGAGTCGTACAACAACACGTCCACCGGCCCTTGCTTCGTCGGCAGCGTGAAGGGCCGTGGTTCCAGACTCGCCTGGCCCCCTGGCGTCTCGATGTCCGGCATCTTCGTGTGCTCTCCTTCCCATGCCCGGGTCCAGGGTGGGCATGCGCGGACAGGGTCCGCATCTTCTCTCCATGGAGGAAGTCCCCTTGATGACCCACGCCCGCCAGGCCTTTTGGTTCCACCTCTTCCTGTTCAACGCGCTCCTGCTGAGCGTCTCCACTGGCTGTGAGCGCCGCCAGCTCGAGCCGGCCCTCCCTCCACCCCCCGCCGTGAGCCAGGCGCCCACCCCGGCACCGAACGCCCCCCGGCCCGTACAGCAGGGGGCCCAGCCAGCCGCGCCCCTTCCGCAAGAGGAGCAGGCCACGGGCGGCTCCGGGCAATGGGTCTCCGTCGCGGACCTCGTGGAGGCCGTGAAGGGCGCCGTGGTCAACGTGGACGTCCAGGTCCGGGCGCCTGGGGGGGGGGCTCATGGGGATCTGCTCGAGCGCTTCTTCGGCATGCCCGGTGTCCCCGAGGATGGCGGACCCATGCCGCGCGAGCGCATCCAGCAGGGGGAGGGCTCGGGCTTCCTCATCGACCCGAACGGGCTCGTCCTCACCAACAACCACGTGGTGGACAACGCCTTTTCCATCCGCGTGCGGCTCGACGATGGCCGCGAGTACGAGGCGAAGGTGCTCGGGAGGGATCCCCTCACCGACCTGGCGTTGATCAAGCTCCAGGGCAACGTGAAGGATCTGCCCTTCGTCCGGCTCGGCGACTCGGACAAGGTGCGCGTGGGCGATCCCGTGGTGGCCATCGGCAATCCGTTCGGGCTCACCTCCAGCGTCAGCTCCGGCATCCTCTCGGCCCGGGCGCGTGACATCCAGGCGGGCCCCTACGACAACTTCCTGCAGACGGACGCCGCCATCAATCCGGGCAACTCGGGGGGGCCGCTCTTCAACGCCCGGGGCGAGGTCATCGGCATCAACACCGCCATCGTCGGTGGGGGCGCCGGCATTGGCTTCGCCGTGCCCTCCAACATGGCCCAGATGCTGCTGCCCCAACTCCAGAAGGGGAAGATCCGCCGCGGCTGGCTGGGCGTGTCGGTGCAGGATCTGACGCACGAGCTGGCCCAGGCCCTGAAGGTGCCGCAGGACAAGGGCGCCATCGTCACCGACGTGCAGGAGAACACGCCCTCGTCCAGGGCCGGCCTCCAGCAGGACGACGTCATCACCGCCGTGAATGGCGAGCCCGTGGAATCCGCGCATGCCCTCACGCGCGACATCGGCTTCCGCCCGCCGGAGGAGACCGTGAAGCTCACCGTCTACCGCGTGGGTCAGCCGCGCGAGGTACGGGTGAAGCTCGCCGAGCGGCCGGACCTCGAGGGCTCCACCACCGAGCCCCCCGGGGACGAGCGCGAGGAGTCCGGCCGCAAGCTGGGCCTTCGCCTGCAGGACGTGGATCCGCGGCTCGTGCCGGGCGCGACGCGGGGCGCGCTGGTCATCGAGGTGGAGCCCGGCTCGCCCGCGGAGCGTGCCGGACTCCAGCCGGGCATGGTCATCGTCGAGGCCGGAGGCCGGCCGGTGAACACCCCACGGGAGTTCGCCCAGGTGGTGCGCGGACAATCCCCGGGCTCGGTGCTGCTCTTGCGCATCCAACTGGGCGAGAGCCGGTTGCTGCGTGCCCTGACGATTCCCGAGGCGCGGTGATCGGCCGCGGGGGGGTCGGCCTCACGGCACGGCGAAGACCAGGTCGTCGCGGTCGTCGTACCCCCCGCTGCTGCAAACCCGAGCGGCGCTGGTGGCGCCGTTGGGACCAGCGTGGCGGAAGTTGGCGCGAATGGCCTGCACGCCGCCCACGGGCAGGGTGTACGTGGCGGAGAGGGTGGTGACGCCGGTGCGGCTCGGGCTGTACGTGCCGATGAGCTGCCACGAGGGGCTCGTGGCGCTCGCCGAGTAGTACAGGTCCAACTTGTCCTCCGTGGTGGAGTAGGCGTACACGGTCGCCTCGATCTTCACCGTCTTGCCCGGGAAGAGGATCTTCCCATCCAGGGTGCTCACCTGGAGCCGGTCGAGTGACTCATCCGCGTGGTAGGTGCCCGAGGTGCCATCCGCGCAGCCCTTGAGGAGGGTGTTGGGCTGGTTCAGCTCGGGGCCCACACCCCCGCGGCCGTCGAGCAGCGTGCCCGAGTCGCAGCCCGAGCCCACCTGCGAGCAGGCCGGCGCCCAGTACGTCGCATCGAAGGCGGCGGTCTGGAGCGTCCCGGGCTCGACACCGACCGGCGGTGGGGTGTTGCCCTCGGTGGCGCCCTTGGCCAGCTCGGCCATGAACGAGGCGCCCAGCTTCGCGAACTTCACCGAGTTCTCCGCCGTGTCTCCCATGTACGCCAGGGTGTCCCGCTCGCCGTGGATGTTCGGATTCATCGTGCTCAGCGACGCCTCGAAGGGCATCACGGCCGGGTAGCCCGCGAGGGTCCACGAGGCATGGTCCGAGCAGCCATAGCCGCACATGATGTTGGCGACGGTGCGCTCCGGCTGATACGTGGCGATGAGGTTGCGCAGCTGCGTGTTGAGGGTCGCGTTCGTCCTGTCCAGCACGAGGCCGAAGTCGAAGGTGTTGCCCTGGTAGTTGGTCATGTCCAACTGCAACACGCCCACCACGTTCACCCCGTTGGCCTTGAACGCGTTGGCGATGGCCTTGGAGCCGAGCAGTCCCGCCTCCTCGCCCGCGTATGCCATGAACTTCACCGTGCGCGCCGGCTTGTAGCCCTCGAGCACCGCCACGCGCAGCACCTCGGTGATGGAGGCCACGCCCGACGCGTCGTCATCCGCGCCCGGCGCCGTGCCCGTCTTGGCGTTGCTCAGGTTGATGGAGTCCAGGTGGCCACCGAGCACCACCACCTCGTCGGGTAGCGTGGTGCCCGGGAGGGTGGCGATGACGGAGGACTGCTGGAAGGGGTGCGCGAAGAGCTCCACCGTGATGTCCGGGCGCCCGGCGGTGAGCTTCTTCCACTCGTTCGCGAGCCAGGTGGACGCGTCCGCGCCGTTCTGCACGTTGTAGTAGCGGTTGGTCCAGTTGCTGGACAGCGCTTGGATGGTGCCGCGCAGTTCCGACTCCCGCACCTCGTCCATCAGCGCCGTCACCGAGGGGGCGTTGTTGAGGGTGTAGTAGAGGAGCGAGGCCATGGGCTGGGGCGCGTTGTCGGCCTGCACCGCGGCGAAGGCCTCGCCCTGGGTGTCATGGGCGATGAAGCCCGCGCACCGGTGGAGCTCGTCGTGCATCGCCAGCGCCAGTTGCTCCACCAGCGACTCGCGCACGCGCAGCACCGCCACGCCGCCCTTCTGGAACGTGGGCGCCGCCAGCGTCAGGCCCCTGGCCTGGAAGGCTCCGCGTACCGGCTCCAGCGCGTCCGTGCCGAGGGTGATCCACACTTCCTTCTCTCTCGGGGCCTCCGCCCACGCGGGCGTGGCACACGCGAGCCATACGACGACGGAACCCCACCTGCTCATCTTCATAGGAATCTCCTCGGGAGAAGTCGCAGGATACGTGCTGGCTCCGCGTTGCTTCGATCCCCGATTTCTTCCCCGTGAAGGGGACTGGAACGTGGCAGCAGGCTTTTCAGGAGTGCACTTCCTTCACTGCCAGGGGGTCGCGCGCCTCGAGGGACCGGAGTACACAGGGGCCATGCACCTTCCCTCCCTTCGTGTCCTCGCCGTCCTCTCCGTCACTGCCCTCCTGTCCGCCTGTAGCGACGAGATCAGCTCCGATGAGCAGGCCCGCCGCGCGTACCTCGGGTTGGACAAGTCCATCGAGAAGTCCCTCCAGCTCGGCTTCGCCGGCTTCAACGCCGCCTCGAGCGCCAACATCCCGCCCCAGTCGACCACCGGAGACGCCGCGGGCACCCTGGGCATCACCGGACAGGTGGATCAGGGCTCGTCGGCGAACAAGGGGATGCGGCTGCGTGTCGGGATGACGGGCTACACCGACGGCGAGGTCACCGTCTCCGAGGAGGAGGAGCCGGTGAACATCACCTACCAGACGACCACCGACACGGCGGCTCAGCCGGCGCTGGACCTCTCGCTGCGCAACATCCCCAACGGCACCTTCACGGGCACGCTCGTGGGCAGCTTCCAGATGGCCGGAGACATCGAGGGCGAGGTCTCGCTGAACCTGTCCATGTCCGGGCAGATCGAGGACGATGGAACCGGCAAGGTGCGCCGCAAGGCCGGCAGCACCACGGTCACGGGAACCGCGAAGTCCTCCAACGGCGGCGAGTTCCAGGTGAACGTCACCCTGTAAGGCTTGTCACCGGGCCGAGGGGTGGTGGGCTTCGGTCCTTCTTCTGGTGGGTCCGGGACGCGCGCCGTGCCCGGAACTCAGCCCACGGAGGGCTCCACGGTGCTTCGGGGCGCCAGACGCATGGGCTGTGCCCGTCCGTAGGTGAGCGAGCGCCACAGCCACTCGGCCGGGCCGAAGCGGAAGCGTGACAACCACCACTGGCTCAAGGGCACCTGGAGCGCGAAGAGGGTGAGCGCGAGCGCCACGCAGCGCGACGGTGGCATCTGACCGATGAGGCCCAGTCCCCAGCCGTCATAGATGCACAGGCTCACCACGGTCTGCAGCAGGTAGTGGGTGAGCGCCATGCGGCCCACCGGTGCGAGCACCTCCCGCACCTTCCACCAATGCTCGCGCTGGAAGAGCAGGGCGAAGGCGGCCACGTACACCGCGGCCAGACCCAGGAAGCCCAGCTCCTGGAGGGTGGGCAGGGCGAACATCCAGTGGTCCTTCGCCGGATCCAGGTGCCCCGCGAGGCGCAGGCGCTGCACCACCAGCCAGGCGCCGTTGCCCAACACGCCCACCGCGCCTCCCCAGAGGAGCAACCGGCGGTGCGATGCGCGGTGGCGCTCCACGTCCTGGAGCAACAGGTGTCGCCCCGCGAGCAGGCCCAGCAGGAAGCGGCCCAGGGTGACGCTCATCCAGAGCAGCCGTTTGAGTTGGGGAAGGATGAAGACGGCGTATTGAGCGTTCGCCGCCTGGGCCATCTGGAAGGAGCCGCTGGAGAGGCCCTCCAGGAAGCGTGTCCGCGCCTGGGCCTCTTGCGCTTCGCTGGCCTTCGCCGCCTCGGCCGCCGCCTGGGCGCCGTCCATCAGGAGGGGCACGAAGTGCTGGAGGGCGGAGACGAGCAGCGGCACCCCTCCGATCAGCACCAGCACCCAGGTGAGCACCGTCCGATCCGAGCTCCGGCGGAAGAGCAGCAGCGCGAAGCCCACCAGGGCGTAGGAGGAGAGCACGTCGCCCACCCAGAGCGCGAACAGGTGCGTCACACCGATGCCCAGCAGCACCAGCAGCCGCCGCGAGTACAGGGGGACGATGGGGACGCCCCGGGCCTCGGCGCGCGTGAGCTGGATGGAGAAGCCCAGCCCGAAGAGGAAGGAGAAGAGGACGACGAACTTCTGGTTGACGAAGAAGTAGTAGAGCGCGGTGACGACGGCCTCGAGCGGAGGCGCCGACAGCGCCTGGGTCTGCTCGCGTGTCAGGAGGGCACGGCCGCTGAACCAGGAGAAGCTGTTGGAGACGAAGACGCCGCACAGCGCGAAGCCGCGCAACACGTCCAGGAGGAGCACTCGCTCGGAGGCGTCCACCGGATGGGCGGAGGCTGCGGAGAGCGACGCGGGGGGAGTGGGCTCGGACATGCGCCCAACAGATGTTCGAGGACCTCTCCCGTCAACCGGACCCTCCCTGTCGTACGAGGTGGCGACCGTCTACCAGACGATGGCCCTGTCGTTGCAGTACGCGAGGATCATGCAAAGCTCTTCCCTCATGGTCACCCGTCGCCCTCCCGAGTCCGAGTCCACCGAACCCAACGACCCGTCCGTCGAGGCGGCCTTCCAGGCGGCTCCCGAGGAGA
The DNA here is from genome assembly GCF_002305875.1 of Cystobacter fuscus. Taxonomy (NCBI): domain Bacteria; kingdom Pseudomonadati; phylum Myxococcota; class Myxococcia; order Myxococcales; family Archangiaceae; genus Cystobacter; species Cystobacter fuscus. Next base: position 3,067,042 of record NZ_CP022098.1, read on the forward strand.
TGGTGGCGGAGATCCTGGAGGGCGTGCTGCACCTCGGCCCGCGCCCGGCCCGTCCTCATGCCAACGTGGCGTCGAACCTGGGTGGCATCCTCATCGCGCCCTTCAAGTTCGGCAGGAGGGGGCCGGGGGGATGGGTCATCCTCTCCGAGCCGGAGCTGCACCTCGGTCCGCGCCCGGACAAGCTCGTGCCGGACCTGGCGGGCTGGCGACGCGAGCGACTGCCGCGTGCCGTCGGCGGAGACGATGCGCCGGCGCACTACGACCTGGCGCCGGATTGGGCGTGCGAGATTCTCTCTGACCGCACGCGCAGCCGGGACAAGGGCCCGAAGATGCGCATCTACGCCCGGGAAGGAGTGAAGCACCTGTGGCTGGTGGAGCCGCTGGCCCGCACGCTGGATATCTACCGGCTGACGGAGGGCCAGTGGGTGCTCGCTCAGACCTTCGCGGGAGAAGAGCGGGTGAGGGTCGAGCCGTTCGAGGCCATCGAGTTCGAGCTACCGCTCCTCTGGTCCGAGTAAGGCGCTGCCCTCCGTCAATTCGGGGTGACCGCAGATTTCCTGCATCATTTTCCGCCTTGTTGGCTCCTTCAATTCGAGTGGACCCGACCTTCCTGGCCATCCCAGGGGGGTTCATCGCCCGTCCATCGATGGGCGTGTCGTCCATTCCACCATCACCCGAGGAGACAACAGCTCATCATGATCACCGTGCATCGATTTCGTGGTCTCGCGACCCTGGGCCTCCTGGTCGGCGTTTCGGCCTGCCAGGGAACGGAAGAACACGCGAAGAGCAATGGCGCCGAGCCGGACGCAGCCCTTGGCGTCGAGATTTCCGATCTCCGGGTCGTGGGCGTCGACCAGGGCAATGTGCCCACGTTCGCGAATGGGAACTTCGGCCAGATCCGGCTGGGCGGGGAGAAGAGGACCGAGGAGGCCGAAGTCAGCGCGCTGCGCCCCTCCCTCCAGGCGGTGAGCAAGGTGTTCCGCGCGGACCCCGCGGAGCTCTCCTTCCAGCGGGTCGTCACGGACGGCATCGGCGAGCGGCACTTCGTCTATGCGCAGCGCAAGAATGGCCGCGAGGTCGTGGGCGGCGCGCTCGTCCTCCACACGAGGAATGACGCCGTCTACGCGGTTCACGGCAACGCTCGCGCCGATCTCGACGCGCCGCGAGACGCGCGGCTCAGCCCCGAGGACGCCATCGCCGTGGCCAGGCAGGACTCCGCGCGGCTCGACCGGGTCGAGGTCGAGGCGCAGCCGCGGATGGCCTACTGGCCGGCGGGTGAAAAGCTGGACCTCGTGTACCGGGTGAATGTGACGGGGCAGGGCAAGGACGGGATGGTGGATGATGACGTCATCATCAACGCCGTGAGCGGGTCGGTCGTGCTGCGGCTGTCGAACATCCACACGATCAAGAGCCGGTGGGTGTACGACGCCAACCACGCCACCTCCTCCGCGGGCCTCCCGGGAACCCTCGTCCGGTCGGAGGGAGGCGCGGCGGTCGCGGACGCCGCGGTCAACACCAACTATGACCTGCTCGGGACGACCTACGACTGCTACAAGACCCTCTTCAACCGCGACTCCTACGACGGCGCGGGGTCCAAGCTCGTCAGCTCGGTCCACTACGGAACCAACTACGCCAACGCGGGGTGGCTCAGCTCGAAGAATCAGATGGTGTACGGGGACGGCGACGGCGTGACGTTCGGCAACATGGTCAACGCGCTGGACGTGACGGCGCATGAGGTGACTCATGGGCTCACGGCCTCCACGTCCAACCTGCTCTACTTCGCCGAGCCGGGTGCCCTGAACGAGTCGATGTCCGACATCATGGGCAGTGTGTGCGAGTGGTACCGGAACGGCCGGGTGGTGAACGCCAACACCTGGAAGTGCGCGGAGGAAATCTATACTCCCTACACGTCCGGCGATGCCCTCCGCTACATGAACGACCCCAAGCTCGATGGCCAGTCGTTGGACTACTTCGACCAGACCTTCAGCCCGTTCACCGACGTCCACCTGAGCTCGGGCATCCCCAACCTGGCGTTCTATCTGCTGTCCCAGGGCGGCCAGCACCCACGGGGTCGCTCCTCCATCGTGGTGCGCGGGATCGGCATCGCCAAGGCGGCCCAGATCTTCCACCGGGCCAACACGGTGCTGCTGCTCGGTAAGACCATGGCCAACTTCGCCGACGCGAAGTTCGCCACGGAGCAGGCCGCCGCGCAGCTCGGGTACAGCACGGCCGACATCGCCTCCGTGACCGCCGCCTGGCTGGCCGTGGGCGTGGGGACGAACATCCTCGTCGCCGGCCAGAGCCTCTCCCAGGGACAGGGGATCGTGTCGAACGACCGCCGGTTCTCGCTCGTCCTGCAGGGCGACGGGAACCTGGTCCTCTATGACGCGACGAGCGCCCTGTGGTCGGCGAATATCGGGGGCAAGGGAGGGCTGTCGGCCCACATGCAGTCCGACGGCAACTTCGTGGTCTACCGCACGACCGGCGCGACGACTGGCGCGGATGTCTGGTCGACCCTGACCTACGGGCACCCGGGCGCCTATCTGGTCCTCCAGAACGACGGCAATCTCGTCATCTATGAAGGCGGCACCGCGATCTGGAACACGGGGACCTGGGGTCACTGAAGCCAGAATCCCTGTCACGTTGGACCCCTGCCCGCCGCGCTCCTGGCTCCAGGCCAGGAGGCGGCGGGCAGTCTGCTTTCGGAGACCACCGGAGGAGGCCCCCGCCCGACGACCGCGAGGGCGCTCCAGTTCACTCAGAACAAGCGGGGGAAGAGCGCGGAGACGGAACCGCCGCCGGTGCCGGTGATGCCCTCCACCTGGCCGGCGATGGGCAACGTCTTCGACATGCCGAAGAAGTTGTGGCCCAGGTACAGGTAGCCGGGGCCCACGCCAAAGCCCTCCTTGCCCGCCAGGAAGCCCCCCGCGTCATGCAGCACGCCGTGGGCCTTCACCCCCGGAATCCACCCGGTGGTCACCTCCAGCACCTGCGTCATCCACCCGTCTCCCGGTCCCACCAGGCCTCCGCTCGGGTTGAGCGCGATGGCCTCTCCCGCCGACAGCGCCCCCTTCGTCATCCGCTCAATCGCCTCCCCGTACTGGCGCTGCCAGGACTTCCAGCTGTCCGGGTTGTTGATGAGCGACTGGCTCTCCTTCGAGAGATTGCTCAGCTTGCCTTCCTTCTGCGCCAGGATGGTGGCCCTGTCCTGGTCCGTCAGCTTGTCTCTCATCCGGTCCGCTCCCTTGCGGATGTTCTCGTCCATGTGTTGGAACTCGTGGAACAGACTCTGCGCCGTGTACGCCATCCCCAGGGCCTGTTTGAGCTGCGGGTCCAACGGGCTGATGGGGGAGGTGAGCGCCGACATGGAGCCTCCCACCCAGGCGGCCTGTGACGTGAGCTTGTCGCCGAGGAAGCCCGCGCCGAAGGTGTAGGCGGACGAGGCGCCCAGGAGGACGCCACCAATGCTCATCAGCATGGGATCCTTGAGGACGTAGCCGGCCGTCATGGTGGCGGCCCCCACCACGGACATGACGAAGGCGGTGCCGGCGAAGCCGGTGGCCATGCCAACGCTGGCGGCGGTGGCGATGGCGGCCACCACGGGCACGTGGCCGGTGGGGTCCGTGTTGGAGATGGGGTTGTTGTAGACGTAGGCGTAGCGGTTGAGCGCCTGCGGGTTGCCCGAGGACGGCACCAGCGCGTCCGGCGAGATGAAGCGGCCCAGCATGGGTTCGTAGTAGCGGGCGTTCATGTAGACGAGGCCCGTCTCGTCTCTCTCGTGACCGCCGTAGCCCCGGCTGTTGTCGACGGAGGCGCTGGAGGCCAGTGGGGTTCCGAAGGCCGAGTAGTCGTAGCTGGCCACCTTCTGTCCGGACGCGTTGGTGAGCGCACGCACCGAGCCCAGGTGGTCCTGGTGGAACCAGGAGGCCCCGGAGGTGTCTCGTTTGGCCACCAGCAACGGGCCCGCGTAGTAGTACTTGGTGAGGCCGGTGGGCCTCAGCTCCAGCAGGGGACCGAAGTAGAGCGTGCTGTCCGAAGGGGAGTTCTTGAGTACGCGCTGGCCGTTGGCGTCATAAAGGAAGGTGGTGGTGCCGCTGAACGTGGTGACTCGGGCCAGCCGGTTGTCCGCGTCCCATTCCAGCGTGCGTCCGCCTCCGGACACCATGTTGCCGTTGGCATCGTAGGAGAAGGCCGTGGCGCCCGCGGTCGTGACGGCGTGGCGGTGTTTGGTATCGCCGTAGGCATAGCTGCCGAGCTGGTAGCTCCAGGTGAGGTTGCCCAGCGCGTCGTAGGTGAAGGACTGCGGCTGCTTGCCCGTGACGTTGGTGAGCCGGTTGAGGGCGTCATAGGTATAGCCCAGGTTGGACAAGGGGTTGGTGGACGAGGACGTGGACGTCACCCGCCCGCCCGCGTCGTAGCCGTAGCTGGCCTGGTACAGCGTGCCCGAGGGGCCCGTGACGGAGGAGTCCGTCATCCACTGCCGCGCGTCCGCGTAGTTGAAGCGCGCCGTGGTCCCGTTGGCGTAGGCCGCGGACAGCAACTGTCCCCGGCCGTTGTAGGTGAAGGCGTTGACGTAGCCGCTCACGCTGCCGAGCCGTCCGGCGGCATCATAGCCATACGTCACCGTCTCGCCGTCCGGGTAGCGCACCGAGGCCAGGCGCCCCGCCGTGTCGTAACCCTGGTAGGTGGTGTAGCAGGTGCTGACCACGCACTTCGTCACGGCCAGCACCCGTCCGGCGCTGTCGTAGGCACGCGACTCACTGCCCGAGGTGTCCACCACGCTCGTCAGCATCCCCTTGCCCGCGCCATGCCCCGCCTCGTCATACGACCAGCGCACCTGCTTTCCGTCCGCCAGCGTCTTGGTGAGCCGTCTGCCCAGCGCGTCGTAGGTGAAGCGGGTCACCTGGCCCTTCGCATCCTGGTGCGTGAGGATGTGGCCCGCGTCGTCGTACGTGAAGCTGCTGCACCCCGTGTCCGGGTCGCACCCCGCCAGCTTGCGCCCCAGGGAGTCCCACGTCACCGTGGTGGGGTTCCCCGCCGCGTCCGTCACCCGCACCAGGTTGCCCAGCAGATCATACGCATACGTCGTGTATTGGTACGCGCTGCCGTTCTTCTCCCGCACCTGCGTCGTCTGGCCGTAGGCGTCCGTCCACGTCACCTTCTCCCGGCTCAGCTCGTCGTAGCTGATGACGTACCCGTTGGCATACGCCCGCTGGCCACTCGTCCCGTCCGGGTTGGTGATGGTGCGCAGCCTCCCCAGCCCGTCGAAGGAGAACACCTGGTACTGCGGCGTCTCTCCCGGCCCGTACACCGAGGACTTCTTCCACACCCGCGAGGAGCCGTCGTTGTAGAGCGTCTCCTGGACGAAGCCCCCCTCCTTCACCGTCTTGTATTGCCGGCCCAGCCCGTCCTCGTACACCTCCATCCACAGCCCATCCGCCGTCCCGTCCGACACCGTCCGGCGGATGCGCTGGGCCGACGGGTTGCCCCAATCCAGGTATGCGAACGTCTCCGTGCTCCCGTCCGGCAGCACCGTCCGCACCGGCCTGCCCAGCGCATCGTGCGTGGACAGCGTGGTGTTCCCGTTCATGTCCGTCTCGGACGCCACCAGGTCCAACCCGCTCTCCCACGCCTTCGTCGAGCACTGCCCCAGCGCGTTGCAGCGCTTCGTCTCGTGCACGTGGTAGGTGGGGTCGTACTCCACGGTGCGGGTGTAGCCCCGCTCGTCCGTCTCGCTGACGAGGTTGCCCCACGCGTCGTAGTCGAAGCTCCGGTTGACATAGCCGCCCGTCTGGTTGTTCCAGGCGCGCTGGCGCGTCACCAGCCCGCGGATGGGCGACGTCGTGTACGTGCCGGTGCCGTCGTACTCGTTCAGCGTCTGCTTCAGCAGCGTGCCGCCCGTTCCGATTCCCGCGTAGATGTTCTCGTACGCCGGCAGGCCCACGATGTACGCCCCCGTGCTGACGAAGAACCCTCTCAGCGAGGTGCGCTCGTCCCCGGAGACGTCGTAGTCCCCGTACTCGTAGGTGCGGATGCCGTTGCCGAACTGGTCATAGCCAATCTGCAACAGCGTCCTGCGGCATGAGGCGGAGAGGTTGCACTCGTACTCCCAGCGATCCGTCATCAGCGAGGTGAAGGGCGCCGAGGCGCTCTCCGTGTACCCGAAGGTGGAGTACTTGTAGATGTCGCCCGAGGCATTGCGGTAGTAGGTGACCTCGGGCTTGCTGATGCACCCCACGTGCTGGTGGTAGTACGTCTCCGTGTAGTTGCCCGCCGAGTCCAGCACCGACGTCACCTTGCGGAAGCCCAGGAATCTCCGCTCGCTGCTGGACCACAGGCCGCCCTGGTACTGGTAGCGGGTGGTGGAGGCGTTGCCGCGGCCATCCTCCTGCGTGACGGCCGAGGTCGTCTGGAGGATGAGGCCCTCGGGGAGGAAGGTGTTGGACCAGGCGCTCGAGGGGCTGTACTGCACGCGGGTCGTCCCGCCCAGGCCGTTGCGCAGCGCGCTCAGCAGGTCCGGTATGGGGCCACTGGAGAGGCGCGTCTTCCAGCTATTCCACTGCGGCCGGGTGAAGGCGAGGTCCGTCTTGCCATCGCCGTTGAAGTCCCCAGCGGTGACGTAGTTGTAGGCATCCTGCACCAGGGAGTCCGTATCCGTGCCCCAGAGGGTGCTGGTGAAGCCATTGCCCGTGGACAGGCGAGCCCTCCAGGCATTCCAGCGGGGGCGGGTGTAGGCGATGTCCGTCCTGCCATCGCCGTTGAAGTCCCCGGTGACCACGCGGTTGTCGCTATCGAGCCCCAGCCCGTCCGTATCCGTGCCCCAGTTGGCGCTGGTGAGGCCATTGCCCGTGGACAGGCACACCTTCCAGGCATTCCAACCCGGGCGGGTGTAGGCGATGTCCGTCTTGCCATCGCCGTTGAAGTCCCCGGTGACCACTCGGCTGTAGGCATCGGTCGCCAGGTAGTCCGTGGCCGTGCCCCAGAGGGTGCTGGTGAAGCCATTGCCCGTGGACAGGCGCACCTTCCAGGCATTCCAACCCGGGCGGGTGTAGGCGATGTCCGTCCTGCCATCGCCGTTGAAGTCCCCGGTGACCACATGGTTGTAGGCATCGAACGCCAGCTGGTCCGCATCCGTGCCCCAGTTGGCGCTGGTGAAGCCATTGCCCGTGGACAGGCACACCTTCCAGGCATTCCAACCCGGGCGGGTGTAGGCGATGTCCGTCTTGCCATCGCCGTTGAAGTCCCCGGTGACCACATGGCTGTAGGCATCGGTCGACAGGTAGTCCGTGGCCGTGCCCCAGAGGGTGCTGGTGAAGCCATTGCCCGTGGACAGGCGCACCTTCCAGCCATTCCAACCCGGGCGGGTGAAGGCGAGGTCCGTCTTGCCATCCCCGTTGAAGTCCCCGGTGACGACATGGTTGTAGGCATCCAACCCCAGCATGTCCGCATCCGTGCCCCAGAGGGTGCTGGTGAAGCCATTGCCCGTGGACAGGCGCACCCTCCAGGCATTCCAACCCGGGCGGGTGTGGGCGAGGTCCGCCTTGCCATCCCCGTTGAAGTCCCCGGTGACGAGGTGGTTGTTGGCATCGAACACCAGCCCGTCCGTATCCGTGCCCCAGGTGGCGGAGGTGAGGGCGCTCGGGCTGGTCTGGTACTCGAGCGTCATGGCGGGCAGGGCCGAGCCGCCCGTCACGGTGCCAGCGCCATCCAGCGTGGCGTCACTGCCGAACTGCTGCACGCGCTGCAGCAGCGAGCGCCCGGAACTGGCGCTCGCGGTGTACGTCAGCTGGTAGGCCCGGACGCGGCGGCCACTCGTCGTCACGTCCACCGTCTTGAGCCGGTAGCGGGTGACGCCCAGCGCGCTGACGCCCATGGCATAGGTGACCGGATCCGGCCGCGCCTCGCGGTACAGCTTCACGAGCGTGCCGTTGTAGCTGACGTTGTCCGGGTAGCACTCCTGTGCCGGGCTGCCGTCACACCACCAGCCATGGTTGACGGTGTTGCCGGACGTGTCCGTCACGCTGCTCACCCCCCAGCGGTAGGTGCCCAGCGAGGTGCCTGCCTGGTACGCCGCGAAGAGCGGCACGTAGGCCAGGCGGGCGCCATCCTTGCGCCATACCGTCCAGGTGTTGGCCGCGGCGTCATATTTGATGCGCTGATAGCTCTCGAGGCGGGTGGCGTGGGTGCCGCCCGTGGTGCAGCTCGGGCTGGAGCTGCCCGCGGGACACGGGACCAGGTCCTGCCCGTCCAGCAGGAAGAGATCGCCTCCGTTATAAGCCGGCGTTCCCTTGGTGGAACTGGCCCGTCCGATGGTGGAGAAGCCCTCCAGGCCCCAGCCGACCCCCGCGGCGCCGCTCCCACCCGCCGAGCTATAGACGAGCCGGAGCGAGGGCTCCAGTCCGTGGAAGGCGGGGACGGAGATTGGCGCCGCGGAGGAGAACGCTCCGTAATACGTGTCCACTGACGCCGATGGGTTTGGGGGCGCATCCGCCAGCACCGGTCCGCCCACGAGCCCGGCCAATAGCGCGAGCGAGCAGGGAACCGTCACAGCAAGAAGACGTTTCTTCACGACACCTCCTGGTGTTTGGGTTGCATTTGAGTTGACGCGGAAATCCTCATGGAACCGGGTTCACTTGCAGGGGTTTTCAAGATAAAGAATTCCCCTGAGAGGACTTTGATAAAGAATTCCCCGTGGGGGACCTCGGGCCTCGTGCGAGGAGGGGTCCTCCGCGTTCCAGGAGATGATGACGTGATGAAGAAGCGCGTTCTTCTGGTGGTCGCCACCCTGCTCGTGCTGGCCACCGCATGGGTGGTGGCGGAGCTCCAGGAGCCACCGAGGCCCTCCTCCGAGCCCACCCCTCCGCTCACCGACGTGGCCGGCCCCGCGCCCGCGGTGTCCGTGTCCCCCCGGGAAGAGCCCCTCCGGAGACTGGCGGAGCAACCCGCGCGGCCTGGTCCGTCCCCGGAGACGCCCACGCCGACCCCGGTGCCCGAGGCTCCTCCCGCCCGGGTGGTGCCGCCCTCGCTCATGCGCGATCCGGCCCACCCGCCCCAGGGGACGAAGCCGCTGGCCCTGCCCTCCACACCCTCGCCGCCCGATCCCTCCATTCCGCCCCCCATCCAGGTGGACCCGGAGCGTGGGCGCCGTCCCCAGGTGGAAGAAGGCCAGACACCATGAGCAGGAAGAAGACAGCGGCCTCGCGGCGCCGCGAGCCACTCGAGGCGGACTTCGCGGAGCAGACCTCGCACGTCACGGTCCAGCCCGAGGACGGGCAGGCCCGCGCGCGCGGGCGCACGCTCGTCCTCCAGGCCCTGCTCTCCGCCGCGCTCCTCGCACTGGCGGCGCCGCCCATGGACCTGTGGCCTCTGGCGCTGGTGGCGCTGGTGCCTCTGCTGTGGGGGCTGCGCGACGCCACTCCGGTGCAGGCCCTGGCGCCCGCCTGGCTGTGCGGCTTCGTCATCAACCTCGTCGGCTTCCGCTGGGGCTACGCGCTGCTCGACCGTTTCGGCCACCTGCCGGCGTGGGCCCGCGTGCTGGCGCTGCTGGTGCTCGCCGCCTACCAGGCCAGCGTCTTCTCCCTCTGGGCGGGGCTGGGCAACCTCCTCACGCGCTCCGCCCGCGTGCCCTGGCTCGTCGCGCTGCCGCTGGCGGTGGCGGTGGCGGAGGGCGTGCTGCCCTTCCTCTTTCCCTGGAACCTCGCTGTCACCGTGTGGCGGGCGTGGCCGCTGCTGCAGGTGGCCGAGCTCGGTGGCGCGCCCGCGGTGTCCGCGCTGGTGGTGCTCATCAACCTCACCCTCCTGGAGGCGGGGTTGGCCTTCCGGCGCGGGCGTCCCCTGCCTCGTCCGGTACGGGTGGCGTGCGGGGTGGTGCTCGCGGTGGTGGCCGCCGGGCTGCTGCGGGCCACGCACGTGGCGCAGGCGCGCCAGGCGGCCCCCAAGGTGCGGGTGGGCATCGTCCAACCCAACTCCGGCACCATCACCGCCGAGGATCGCAAGCACCGGGGCGAGCAGTACCTGGCCCCCCTGCGCCAGGCCACCCTCGAGCTGGCGCATGGCGGCGCCGAGCTGGTGGTGTGGCCCGAGTCCGCCTTCCCCTTCCTCTTCGATCGGCAGCTCACCCGCGAGTACGCGCCCGGGCACCCCTGGGAGCTGCGGCCCGGCTTCTCCGGGACGCTCCTCTTCGGCGCGCTCAGCCACACCTTTGGTGGCGCGCGCGTGCACAACAGCGCCGTCCTGGTCTCGCCGGACGGCCGCATCACCGGGCTGTCCGACAAGCGCCGACTCTTCCCGTTCGGGGAATACGTCCCCTTCGCGGCTCGCTTCCCCGAGTGGGCGCGGCGGGTGCGGGCGCGGCTGCCGGACTCGCCCGACATCGAGCCGGGTACCCAGGCACGCCTGCTGGTGAGTGGCTCCCTGCGGATCGCCCCCCTCCTTTGTTATGAGGACATCCTCCCCGGCGCCGTCCATCCGCTGGTCCGCCAGGGGCCCAACCTCCTCGTCACCCTGGCCAATCATGCCTGGTTCGGGGATGGAGACGCGCCGTACCAGGCGCTCGCCCTGGCCACGCTGCGTGGTGTGGAGGCCCGGCGGGATCTGGTGCGCGCGACGAGCACCGGCATCAGCTCCGTGGGGGACGCGCTCGGGCGGGTGCAGGCGCGCACGTCCCTCACGCGGGAACCCGGAGCCCCCGAGGTGTTGGTGGGCGAGGTGGCCCTGGTGGAGCTCTTCGCGCTCGGGCCCTACCTGGCGCCAGCCTTTCCCTTCGCGTGTGCACTGGCACTGGTGGTGCTGGCGCTCCTCGGGCGCCGGGCACACTCCCGCGCGGACCGGGTCTAGGCGCGCGAGAGCGGCCCGGTGGCGCCCCGGGGCTTCGCTCCATCCCTTGCGGCAGCCTCCCGGCACGCTGAACCCCCTCGAGAGGGCAGGTCAAATGACCTGCCCCGGAAATGAGCCAGCGAACTGGAAAATGATGCAAAGAATCCGCGGGCTGCCGCGCGGCAATCGTGCGCCAGGCCGGTGGAGAGGCCGCGCAGCCCCCTTTGGGCGTTGCTACGAGGGCCCGATGATCAATCCGCCGCGTTGACCCACACGTCGTTCGCCAGCCAGGCATCGGTGGGCGTGGTGGGGGACGTCACCTTCGGGATGAAGGTGCTCAGTTCCGCCAGGGTCGGCTGACGGCCCTTGGATTTCACGAATGCGGTGCGCACGCGATATTCCGCGCTGGTGCGGAAGGTCTCCGCGATGGCCGCTTCGGAAGCCGGGTTGTCGTCCAGCACACGGGTCCAGTAGTCCATCCCGTTGGTGTCGGCCGTGATTTCCGGCAGCGTGCGGCCCATGACGTTGACGTACAGGAGGAACACTCTCTTGCCGTTCGGCGTCAGGGTGTTTTCGTAACCGACCCGGTTCGCGAATGCCAGGTTGGCCCGCGTGGTGCGTCCGGCGCTCATCTCGGTGGCCCAGTAGTACACTTCCCAACCCGATGGGCGGCGGTTGACTGTCCGCCGGAAGGTGTCACGGATGAAGAATTCGTCCGAGCCCTGGAGAGTCGACTGGATGGCGGCTTCGGTGGCGCTGCCAGGATTCGTGGTCAGTACCTGTACCCAGTAGCGCAGGCCTTCATTGTCGAGGTTCATTTCCTCGGGCGTGCGGCCCAACGTGGTGGAGAACATGTTCCAGGCCCTGGCCACCTCTGGCACGAGGTCTTTCTCCACCCATACGCTTCCCGCGCCCAGCATGCCCGCCACGCGCTCGGACCACAGCCGCCCGTGAAGGTTCAGGCCCTGGCGTGTCATGTGAATGCCATCCCAACGATAGGCCTTGGGGCCGGGAGGAGTCCACGTCGGATCCTCCCCGATGAGCATGTCGGTGTCAGGTCCCTGCAGGAAGACGGGCTCACTGCTCGTCACCGGTTCGCGATTCGCCAGGTAGCGTTGGCCTTTGCGGATTTCAGTCTCCGCTGCCCACTTCGTCGCGAGACTCAGTCCATCACCTGTGCGGTAATGAGGCGCGAGCCAGGTGGCACTCGCCACCATCCAGGGTTGCGTGCACCCCGTGATGTCGCGAAAGTCCTGTGCGAGATCTTTCAGTCTGGCCGCGTACCAGGTCCTGGAGGGTTGTTGTGGCTCGTTTGGATCCGTCGTGAACTCTCGTTCCGAGTTGCTTTCACCCTGATGCCACAGCACGGCACGGAAGCCACACTGGAGTTGCCCTCGCGTGGCCGTCAGGCGCTTGAGCACGCTCGCACCCAACTTCAGCCGCTCGAACAAGACCACCGGATTGCCGTTCAGATCCTTCACCCGCGTCGTCGCCGGAGTCACCGTGGAATCCCAGTACTCGAGCGCGGAACCGCCCCAGGAGGCATTGAGCACGGCAACCGGCACGCCGAGCCTGCTGCCCAGGTTGTCGGCGAAGCTCGCCCAGGGTGAACCGAAATACTGGCCACCGCTGGCGGTCGTGTAGGCCAGCGGTTCCGTCACCGGCAACCAGGAAGTCGCGCCCGTCGGGTCTACCGCGCGGTGCAGGGCGTTCGCGGTGACCACGGTGCCTTCCGTGTCGCCATGGCTGCCGACATTGCTCTGCCCGGCGATCATGAACACTTCCCCTACGGAGAAGCCGGGGCTGTCCCAGCGCAGGCGTTCGATGTTGCTGGCATCGTAGAACGATACGCGTACCTTCCTGCGCGAATTGCCCGTGGCGAGCGAGAAGTCGAGCAGGCTGGCGCCCGTGTAGACGCCTTCGGACAGCACGCGTTCACGCGTGTTGCCGCCGTTCAGCAGGGAGATGGAATAGTACGTGTAGGTGGCCGTCGACGGTGTCGAGGTCAGCTTGACGGAAATCCTCGCAACGGAATCCGGTTTCGTTCCGGCGCGCTGGAAGATCTCGTTGTCATGAATGCCGGTGAGCGCGGTGCTGCCCATGACGATGGCCGTCGAGTTGTTTTCGGGCGGAGCCGCGTTCGCCAGGGAGGGAAGGGCCATCGCGGTGGCGAACAGTGCCAGCGAGGAGAGCCCGCGGAAGGAAGGTCCAGGGAGCATGTGAGCCTTTTGCTACGGGCAGATGTGCCACTCGAAGGTCGTCATGGGCGTGGTGTCTCCATTCCGGTCCACCACCGAGTCGGCGGTATTGATGTTGAGGCGCGAGGTGCTGTGGACTCCACAGTTGAAGCTGGCCGATCCGGGCGCCTCGTTGGTGACCGTGTTGCCGTAGAGGCGGAGCGGCGCCTGCGTCGTGCCGGCCCCATCGACGTTGATCCCCTGCCGCGCGGAGTACACACTGTTGCCGTGCACGTCGCCGCCCTGGATGTTCTTGGGCGGCATGTACCAGGGGTGAGGTCCGAGCTCGATTCCGAAGTGGCAGTTGCGGGCCGCCGAACAGTCAATCGTATTGTCACTGACCACGGCACCGGTGAAGTTGCCCCACTCGGGGGTGTTGAAGTTGTCGAGCATCAGGCCGGCGAAGGCCACCTGGCCGGGCTGGCTGATCCTGTTGTGGGTGACCACGGCATTCTGGCCGCCACCCAGGATCAGGGCCACGTCGCTGTTGTCGACGAAGGTGTTGTGGGTGACCGTGGCGCGATCCGAGAAGTGGATCGTCAGTCCGTCCGCCCACATCCCCGGGACCGAGTTCTGCCCGTTGGAGCGGAAGACGCTGTTCGTGATCGTGCCGTCATTGCCGCGAAACTCGAGCGCGGTGCCGCAGAGTGCATTCTTGCTGACGCTGTGGGTGAAGCGACAGAAGGTGCAATCGCCCATCTTCGCGTTGAAGCCCCATCTGTTGTTGTCCGAGCCCAGGGGGCACTGCGACGCGGCCGTCGTCCCGAGGCGGGCGGCGCGATTGCCGTCCAGGATCAGGTGGTCGAAGGTCACGTATTGGGTCGCCTCGGCGGCGAGGAAGCCGCCGACCTTGGCGTTGAAGGAGGGAAGCGCCTTGAGCACGGCGCAGTGGATGCCAGGCTCCTCGCAGTTGGCGGCCGAGTTCTCGAGCCCTCGGGTTCGCAGCGTGAACGGCTTGTTGATCCGAACCTGGGTGGCAAGACCGTAGGTGCCGGGTGGCAGCTCGAGGGTGCCGCCGGATGGAGTGTTGTCGATGCATGTCTGGAGTGACGGGCCCAGATCGCTCAGGCCATCCGGGACCACGGAGACCCCGGGACAGAGCGTCACCGGCAGCGGGTAGGCGACGTTCGGAGAAAAGTCTCCAAACCAGATGTAGTCCTCCTGGAGCATCCGCCACTGGAAGTGGTAGGTGCCAGGGGTCGAGGGCGCGGTGATGTTGAAGGTAAACGTCTTCTGCTCGTTCGGGCGGATCGACTCTTGCGGCGCCAGGTCCACCCGGCCGATGCCCCAGGTCAGGTTGTCCTGGGGGTTCTGCGACCCGAGTTTATAGCCCGCGGCGGCCGTCCAGACGTTCGTGCCAATGTTCTTCATCGTCACCGACACGGAAGCACTCTGCCCGGCGACGAGCGTCGTCGGCACCGATTGTGTGACGAACTGGGCGTTATGAGGTACCGGCGCCGCGACCTGGATGGTCACGTTCGGAGAGAAGTCTCCGAACCAGGCGACCTTCTCCTGGAGCATCCGCCACTGGAAGTTGTAGGTGCCAGGGGTCGAGGGCGCGGTGATGTCGAAGGTGAAGGTCTTTGACTGACCGGGGCCTACCGACTCGCCAGCATCGAGGTAGATCCGGTTGTAGAACCACCGGTAGTTGTCCTGGGGGTTCTGGCTTCCCAGTTTGTATCCGAGCTCGCCGTTTCGGGTCCAGGTCGTGGTGCCATTGTTTCGCATGGTCACCGAGACCGTGCGGACTTCACCTGTGGTGAGCGACGTCGGTACGGTCTGGGACACGAAGACCGCGCTGTCGCCCGCGAAGGCCGAGGGCGCGGCGAGGCAAAGGCTCACGAGAAGCAAGAGGGAAGTGACGGGTGGTTTCATGGGGGAGTATTCACTCGAATCGAGCGGCCAGGCTGGCCCCTGCGAATGGGAAGAGCCGAGGAACAGGAAAATGATGCATGACGTGCTCAATGTCCGTCCCGCCCGAGCCCATCGAGACGTGAGCGCGGGCGTCTGGGGGCGCGTCGCAAGCGGCCAGGATCATTGAGCTTTCCCAGCTCTGCCGTAAAACCTGGAAATCCTCCGCATCATTTTCCTCGTCGGTGGCTCATCTGAATCGAGGGGGGCTTTTCCGGCCCCCCGTATTCGATGAGGAGAGCAAGGAAGTGAACCTGGCAATCAAGGCAACAAGCTCCGCGCTGCTGGTCATGTCGATGCTGGCGACTGGGTGCGGAGGGGTCGAAGACCCCGTGGATGAGAAGTCCAATGTCGCAACTCGGGAGGATGGTGCTACGGCCTGCACCCAGAACGGGGTCTCGCCACAGCTCGCAGCGCTGCCCGGGGGCCCGTACCAGAATTGTCAGGGCGGCACTTTTCCACGGATCGACCGTCAGTCCGGTACCCAGTCTTGGAGTGGGTGCTGCGGCGATCTCCTCCGAACCTGCGAGGTCCCGGGCTATTCGACCCTGAATACAGTCACCTGCTATGATGGAATCTCCTGCACCGTGGGCGGGGTCTCGCCACAGCTCGCAGCGCTGCCCGGGGGCCCGTACCAGAACTGTCAGGGCGGCACTTTTCCACGGGTCGAGTATCAGTCCGGTACCCAGGCTTGGAGTGGGTGTTGCGGCGATGTCGTCCGAACCTGCAAGGTCTCGGGCTATTCGACCCTGAATACAGTCATCTGCCTGTAATTGAGCTTGCCGGGGCCCGGGCCGGGGTCCGAGGTGGAGGAGCTGGAGTGCCTGCTGCGCGTCCTCGGGCCCTTGCGCGGGGAGGGCCCCTCTTTTCTCCAGCAGCCGCATCAACCGCTCCAACTCGGGCGCCACCAGTCCGGGTCACCGTCCCCGCGCGGGCGTCCCGTCAGGGGTTCGCTGGGAGGGAGAGGCCAGGGCGCGCAGGGGCGCATCGCTGCCCACGGAGATGAAGGGTGCCCAGTAGTGGGGATGGGCCTGGGTCAGGCGCAAGGAGCGCATGGCCTCGCGCAGGGCCGTGGATCTGCCCAGCCCCGCGAGCAGGTTGCGGTAGTAGGCCTCCATGAGGGTCCGGGTCGTCTCGTCGTTCACCTTCCACAGGCTCATCACCACCGTCTCCGCTCCCGCCACGACGAAAGCGCGGCGCAGGCCGAAGACGCCCTGGCCCAGCTTCACGTCGCCTCGCCCGGTGTCGCACGCGGACAGCACCACGAGCTGGGTGCCCCACAGGTTGAGGCCGGCCAACTCCAGGGCCGTCACCGGCGCGCTGTCAGGTGGCGGGCTGGCCGCGTCCGGGGCGTCGTCAGGCCCCCTGGGGGGGGCGCCCGCGAGAATCAGGCCCGAGCGCAGCAACGGGTCGGAGGGACGCGGCGCGCGGGCCTCTTCGCCCAGCGCACCGAATTTGACCACGCCCCTGTAGCCCTCGGGCACGGGAGCGTCCTCGAGGAAGAAGCCGTGGGTGGCCAGGTGCAGCACGCCGGGCGTGGGCAGGTGGAACAGCCGCTCCTTGGTGGCCTCGGTGCCGAGGAGGAGCTGGGTCTGGGGGAGCAGGCGTTGAATGCTCTCGGCTTCCTGGCGAGTGCCCGGCAGGGACGCCCACGGGGTAGCGGCGAGGTCCGCGTGCGGAGTGGACGAGAAGCTCCCGGTGGGGCCGGAGTGCCCGGCCAGCGTGGGGGCGTTGCCGGACGAAGCCACGGGGAGCTTTCGGGATGACGCGTGGAAGTCCGGGTCGGCGAGGACGAAGACGGAGGACGAGGGGGGCGTGTCCTGGAGACGAGGCAGGAGGTCCCTGCCGGAGGTGAGGTAGGTGAAGTCGAAGGAGTCGAGGAGGAAGTGGTGGCCGTCGTGGAGTGAGGCGAAGGGGACGAGGCCCAGCTGTCCGTCGGGAGAGATGAAGAGGCGGCGGGTGTTGCCCAACAGGGGCAGCAGGGGCCGGAAGGCGAGCCGGTAGAGGGCCTGGGCGGAGGTCTGGAATCGAGCGTCACGGCGTGCGAGCTCATCGCGCAGGCGAGTGGCGGCGAGGTCGATGGGCGCCGCGGGACCGAGATCCAAGGCACGGGTGGAGGTATCGGGGAAGAGCACCAGCGCCAGGTAGCGGAGCTGTCCCTGACGCCTCGAATGAGGGGTGCCGCGCTGGGGGCCGAGGGGGCTGTCCACGTAGGCGATGAGCTCGACGAGGGCGCCGTCCCTGGGGAGGGAGGCGGCCACCTGTCCGACGATCTCCGCGGGGGGTGGAAGGCGGGTGCGCGCACGCAGGGGCGCGGAGCGTTTGGCGAGGTCGGCTTCGAGGGCATCGCCCTCGCTGGCGAGGGCATCGAGGCGCTGTTGGTAGTCCGCCGGGGTGAGTGAGCCGGGGCCCGCGAGCCAGAGGGTGGCCAGTTGGGTGCGCAGGCCGCGTAGCCTCTCGAGGCGGTCGCGCTCCTCGGCTCCCATGCGCTGGTAGAGACTGCGGGAGATGCGGGCGGTCTCCTCGATGGAGCGGCCCTTGCGCAGCAGCACGGCGCCGAGGGCCAGGCGCCGGACGCGGGCGTCCCGTGGATGCTCGCGCACCAGGGAGTAGAGCAACTGCTCGGTCGTGCGTAGCTGTTGGAGGAAGAGGGCCAGGCGTGCTTCGGAGAAGCCGAGCGTCTCCTGGCGCAGGCGCTGCTCGGAGATGGCGAGTGCGCGCGTGAACAGCGGCAGGGCCTCGGGAAGGCGATGCTGCGCCAACCGGAGGAGGGCGAAGTCGTGGAGCGAGAGCTCGAGGTTGGGGTGGTTCTTGCCGAAGACCGCTTCGGAGATGGCGAGGGAGCGCTGGAAGAGTGGCTCGGCCCGGCCGTACAACCCCTGCATCATGTGGAGTCTGGCCTGGATTCTGAGTGCGTCGGCGACGCCGGGGTGTTTCTCGCCGAAGAGCGCTTCATGGATGGCGAGTGCGCGTTGGGTGAGTGGCCCGGCCCGGTCGTACGCGCCCTGGTTGATGTACAGGTCGGCGAGGTTGTTGAGCGAGTCGGCGAGGTCGGGGTGGTTCTTGCCGAGGGCCGCTTCCCTGATGGCGAGTGCGCGTTGGAGGAGGAGCTCGGCCCGGCCATACGACCCCTGTTGCAGGTAGAGGCTGGCCAGGTTGTTGAGCGCGTAGGCGACGTCGGGGTGGTTCTTGCCGAGGGACTCTTCCTGGAGGGTGAGCTCGCGCTGGTAGAGCGGCTCGGCCCGGTCGTACAACCCCTGTTGGAGGTAGAGTCCGGCCAGGTTGTTGAGCGCGGAGGCGACGAGGTGGGAGTTGTCGCCGGGGGCCGCTTCATAGAGGGCGAGCGCACGTTGCAGGAGTGGCTCGGCCCGGTCGTACAACCCCTTGTCCGAGTAGAGGTTGGCCAGGTTGTTGAGCGCGGAGGCGAGGAGGAGGTTGTTGTCGGGGATCGCTTCCTGGATGGCGAGCGCGCGCTGGAAGAGGGGCTCGGCCCGGTCATACAACCCCTGGGCGGTGGCGAGGATGGCGAGGTTGTTGAGCGAGGAGGCGACGGCGGGGTGGTTCTCGCCGAGAGCCGCTTCCCTGATGGCGAGCGCACGTCGAAGCAGTGGCTCGGCGCGGGCCAGGTCCCCTTGCCGCCGGTACAGGTCCCCCACCTGATGCAGGCAACTGGCGAAGTCCGGGTGCGTGCTCCCGAGCGCGGCCTCCCTCAGCGCGAGCGCATGCTCGGCACGTGCGAGGGCCTCGGGATAACTGCCCGCGTCTTTCAGCTTCGCCGCCTCGTCGAAGGCGGCCTGCGCCTCCACCAGCCGCGCATCCCCCACCTCTTCCGCCACCGCCGCTCCCGCTGTACAGCAGAGCATGACGACGGTCATCCACCCGAGCACACGTCCCATGTCCATCCTCTTCGAATGCGGATTCTCTGCATCGATTTCGAGTTCACTGGCTCTCTTCACTGGCTCTCCACGTTCGCGAGCCACCTGTTCAGCCCAACCCGGTGAGCGCACCGGAGAGAAAGCCATGAACGCGATGAAGAAGTTTCCGCTGATCTGCCTGTTGCTTCAGCTCCCCGCCCTGGCGTGGGCCGGCGCTCCGGCATCCGCGACGTCCGTGCACGAAGCCGAGCGCTACGCGCGCCGGTGTCAGTCCCAGGCCGCCTACCGCATCGCCAGGCCCCAGGGGACGATGTTGTGGGGCACCAAGCGGGACTGGGACACCGAGAAGGTGACCGAGGAGCGCAGCAGCGTGCTCGTCTCGGCCGAGCTCGCGCCCCTGCGTCAGGCGGATGTCGGGGTGAAGGCGCTGCGGCTCGAGGGCGGGCACCTGGTGGCCTCTCCCTCCCCGGAGGCAGGGGGGGTCACCAGCGGTGTCGTCGGCACCGTGCTCCATGCCACCGACAGTCACGGCAGGCGCGTGGAGGTGGCCATCTGCGGCGCCGAGCCCTCCCCCGAGGATCCTGGAATGGTCTTCTACCGCATCGAGGCCTGGAACGCGGTGGCCCAGGAATGGGAGAACCCCTGTGTCGCCTTGGACCGCGTGACCGACTCCCGCGCCCTCGCGGTGAGCGGCTCCTGGGACGCCAGCGGGGCTCACCATGAGGACCCGGGCAAGCTCACCTTCGCCTGTCAGAACGGCGCCATCGCCAAGTGCATCCTCTGGGGCTACAAGCCCTGGGTCAGCCGCGACGGGCAGCCGCTGTCCGGCCTCCATCAGGCCTGCACCCGTATGGCGCGTGCGGACTATTGCGGCAATGGCCGGAGCCACACGCATCAGGATACCACCATCGACATGTACGATCGGCTCGGGTTGATCCTGCGGACGACCGAGGCCTCGGAGGAATGGGATCCCGCGAGGGCCTCCTTCGAGGCGGCGTGGGCACCCGACGGGGCCACCTGCCTGGCGCGCACCCGTGATGGTCGTGCCATGGAGACGATCCTCCAGGAGTGTCCCAACCGTTTCCAGAAGGGCGCGGTGGCCGAGCTGGGCGGAGGCGATCGCTGCGCGGTGCGTCGGGCGGACGTCGACCCCGGGTCCGCGCTGCTGCGGAACCTGTCGTATGGAGGCCCGAAAGGCACCACCGCTCCCGTCCAGGGCCGGTGAGCCCGCGCTGGGGGATGTTCCCGCCTCAGCCGTCCTCTGGCGGAGTCCCGGCTGGAGGCGCCTCGGTGCCCTTGTCGTCCAGGAGCTGACTGAGGCTCAGGTCCAACTGGCTGTCGACGAAGGCCAGGAAGCTCTTGAAGCCCAGGGTGGACAGGCCCAGACGTGCCTTCAGGCGGGAGCGGGTCTCCTCGTAGACCCTCTGCCGTGCGCTCTTCAACCAGCGGGAGATGGTCGATTGATTGACGCGAAAGAGCGAGGCCAGCTCGTACGTCGAGAGGCGATCGGCGAAGTGGAGGCGGAGCAGGTGGCGCTCGTCGGCCGAGAGCGTGGAGGAGGCTTCGCGCAGGGCCTGGCGGAACTCGGCATGGTGGCGCCGCTTCATGACATCCAGCTCCGGGTCGACCCCTTGCCCCGGCAGCGCCTTGAGGAGTTCTTCCGCGTCCTGCTCGGGCGCGGGCTTCTCGGCGGCCCTCAGCCGGGTGGCGATGCGACCCGCGGTGACGAGCACCCAGTTCAGCAGCGCGCCTCGCCCCGTGTATTCTCCAATCCTGGGTGCGCTCTCGGGAGTGGCGACCAGGAGCTTCACGCGCGTTATCTGGCAGACGTCGTCGATGATCGCTTCGGGTTGCTTGAGACCCCGGAGCTTCTCCGGCAGCCTGGCCAGGTAGTTCCGTTCGAACGCCTCCTGGGCGGAGGCAAGGCCCTGAAGACACGCACACGTGAGGTAGAGTTCCGCCAGGGACATCCTGGCGAAGAGCGGCGCGATGGGGCCGTGGGGATTCGCCTCGGGCAGCCGCTCGGCGAGGTGGAGCACGAACGGCTCCGCGGGGAGCACCACGCTTGGCCACTGCGCGCGAGCATCCTCCCAGGCGCGGATGAGCACCTGGTCGAGCACGACGGCCTCCGCCTCCGTGGGGGGAACGAAGCGCACCTTCGTGTGCGCGAGAAATGTCCCGACCAGTTCTCGCACCTCATCCATGACGGGGCCTATACCATGCGCTTCACCCGGCCCCAACGGGAGCGACTGTAGGAGGACGCCCGGTGGCCGACCTGGCTCCCTCCAACTCCATGCGTCAGCCCATCTCCCATTGCCTGACGGACGAGCTCCTGGTCGAACTGCTCGAGGACCGGTTGCCGGACGAAGAGCTGGCCCGGATCCATCGGCACGCCGCCGGGTGCGACGACTGCCGGGCCCTGCTCGCCACGTTCACACCTGGCATTCAGCGCGCGGGGGAGGAGGCCACGGATGACTGCGAGCCGGCCGGCACCTCGCGGGAGCCGGGGCTCGTCTGGACGCCACCCGACGCCTTCGACGCATTCCGCCTCGAAGGCGAGCTTGGTCGTGGCGGCATGGGCGTCGTCTACCTGGCGCACGACACCTCGCTGGATCGGCGCGTGGCGGTGAAGTTCATGGCCTCGAGTCAGCCGGCTCCCAGGCTCCGTGAGCGCTTCGCGACCGAGGCCCGGGCGCTCGCGCGCCTGCAGCACCCCCACATCGTCAATGTGTTCAGCGTCGGTGAGGTGAGTGGCCACCCGTACATCGTCTCCGAGTACGTCGTCGGCGAGAGCCTCGCGGCGCTGCCCCTGCCGGTGCCCTGGCGCCGGGTCCTCGCCCTGGGCATCGGACTTGCCCGGGGGCTCGCGGCGGCGCATCGCCAGGGCGTGCTCCACCGCGACCTCAAGCCCTCCAATGCCCTGGTCACCCGGGAAGGCGTGGTGAAGCTGCTCGACTTCGGTCTGGCCGAGCGCTTCGAGGTGGGAGCAGCCGAGGTCTCCACCTCGCGCCCCATCGGCGGCACGCTGCCCTACATGGCGCCCGAGCTTCTCGCCGGTGCTCCCGCGAGCCCTCGAAGCGATCTCTACGCCCTGGGGCTCATCCTCCACGAGCTGTGCACGGGCGAGGTGCCACGCCGCGAGTCCCTCCAGCCTCCGGAGGTGCTTGCCCGTGCCGGGCTCGTGCCGGGCATCGATCCGGACTTCGCCGCGATCATCACGCGGTGCCTCGCGGCCAATCCGCTCGAGCGCTTCGCCTCGGCCGAGGCACTCCTCGAGGCCCTGGAGCGGCTGGAGCGCCTCGCGCCCGAGCCGCTGGCCGCCGGCAATCCCTACCGAGGCCTCGCTCCCTTCGAGGCCGAGCACCGGTCGCTCTTCTTCGGGCGCGACGCCGACATCCGCGCCGTGCTCGAGCGCCTGCGCTCGCGCGCCCTGGTCCTCGTCGCCGGGGACTCCGGGACCGGCAAGTCCTCGCTGTGCCGCGCCGGCGTCCTGCCCCGGGTGGCCGCTGGCGCCCTGGATGAAGGCCGTGAGTGGATCACTCTCACGCTGTGGCCCGGCCATCGTCCGCTCGAGGCCCTCGCCGCCGCGCTCGCGCCCCTGCTCGGCCGCAAGGAGGCGGAGCTCGTCACCGCGCTCGCGGACAGGTCAGCCTGGCTCGGCCAGGCGCTGCGTGAGGCGCACTCGAGTGGACGGGGCCTGCTGCTCTTCATCGATCAGCTCGAGGAGTTGCTCACCCTCTCCGAACCGGTCCAGGCGGCGCACTTCGCCCGGCTCCTCGGGGAGTTCGCCCTGCCGTCGGTGGGGGTGCACGTGCTGTTGGCGGTGCGCGGCGACTTCCTGACACGCCTGTGCGCGCTTCCCGGCCTGGGCGATGAGGCGGAGCGGGCGCTCTACATCCTTCGCCCCCTGTCACCCGAGGGAGTGCGCGAGGCCATCGTCGGGCCCGCGCGCAGCCGGGGCGTGGCTTTCGAATCGGGTGAGCTCCTCCAGATGCTCGTCGCCTCCACGGTCCATGGCGTGGGCAGCTTGCCCCTCCTCCAGTTCGCGCTCGCCGAGCTGTGGGAGCGGTGCAATCCCGAGCAGGGCGGCCGCATCATGCGGGAGGCGCTCGAGGAGATGGGCGGGGTGGCTGGAGCGCTGTCCCGGCATGCGGATGGAGTGCTCGCGCGCCTGAGTCCCACGGAGCACGCGGCGGCGCGGCGCCTCCTGCTCCAACTCGTGACGGAGGAGGGCACGCGCATCGAGCGTGGCGAAGACGAGCTCGCCGAGGCCTCGGATGGGGCTTCCCGTGCCGCCCTTCGCGCGCTCGTCGAGGGTCGCCTCCTGCACACGCGCACCGTGAGCGGCCAGCCGCGCTGGGAGATCGCCCACGAGTCGCTCATCGAGAGCTGGGGCACGCTCCGCGACTGGCTCGATGACGACATCGGCCATCGCGTGGTGCGCAAGCGGGTCGAGGCGGCCAGCGCCGAGTGGGAGCGCCTCATGCGGGCCCGCGATGCCCTCTGGGGGCAGCGGCAGCTCGACGAGGCGCGGCTGCTCGAGCCCTCCACCCTGGGCTCGCGCGAGCATGCCTTCCTCCTCGCTTCCCAGCGCGCCGTGACACGCAAGCGCTGGGGGCGCTGGCTCGCGGTGCTGGGCCTCGTGCTCGCCGTCTGCGCTTCCTATGGCGGGCTTCGTCTGCACGCGTACCTCGAGGACACGCGCTTCGTCGCCACCGAGCACGGCCTGGCACGGGAGGCGCTCGCCGCGGGCCGTGACCTCGCCCAGCGGGCCCGCGTACGCCGCGAGGAGGCGTTGGCGTTGTTCGATGGCCGGGCGCCGCCGTCCGTGGGCCTCCAGACCTTGTCGGGACCCGATGGTCCGAGGAGAGCCGCCGAGCGGCAATGGACCCAGGCGCTCGCCCTGCGCGATCAGGCGGATGCGGCCTACACGCGCGCCAGCCGGAACCTCGAGAGGGCCCTGGATCGCGATCGCCACCACGTGGGCACGCGCCGGCTCATCTCGGAGCTCACCTATGAACGGGCTCTCCTCGCCGAGCGCTTCCACCAGAGCCGCGAGCATGACGAGTGGGTGCGGCGTCTGGAGCAGGAGGTGGACACGGCGCGAGTGGACACGGAATGGCTGCAACGGCTCAAGGCCCCGGCCGAACTGGAGATCATCTCCACCCCACCTGGCGCACGCGTCGAGCTCGAGCGCTACACCCAGGAAGAGGGGACCTTCCGCCGTGAGCCCGTCGCGGAGGCCAGCTCCCTGGGGCCGACCCCCATCGCCCGCCTTCGCCTGCCCGAGGGCTCCTATGTGCTCCACGTCACGCAGCCGGGGCGTGTGCCGGTGGACCTGCCGCTGCGCCTCTCGCACGGTGCCCGCGAAACGGTCCGCCTCACGCTCCCCACCGCGGTGCCTGACGGCTATGTCTACATCCCGCCGGGCTGTTTCCTCCTGGGCAGCGCCGAGCCCGAGGCGGTGCGCAGGTTCTCGTTCAGCGCGCCGATTCATCGGTTCTGTCTCAACGCGGGGTACCTGATCGGCCAGCGGGAGGTGACGTTCGGCGACTGGCTGACCTACCTCGACGACCTGCCTCCGGATGCGCCCGCGAGGAGGATCCTCGAGCAGCCGCGCTTCGGCGATGGTGGGGCGGTGACGCTGCGGCGACACCCCGGCGCTGACTGGAGCTTCACCTTCTATCGTTCGCGAGAGGAGTTCAGCACGGCGAAGGTGGGCGAGGCCTTTGTCTACGCGGGGCGGACCCGGCGGAACACCGCTGACTGGAGAAGGTTTCCCCTGTTCGGTGTCTCCGCGCAGGACCTGGAGGGCTACTTCTACTGGCTCGACCGGACGAAGCGTCTGCCAGGAGCGCGCCTGTGTGGCCAGCACGAGTGGGAGTACGCGGCCCGGGGAGCGGATGGCCGCCGATACCCTCATGGCGAGGAACTGCGGCCCGACGACGCCAACATCGACGCGACCTATGATCGGGAGCCCACGGCCTTCGGGCCCGACATGGTCGGTTCCCACCCCGCGTCGGTGAGCCCCTTCGGTCTGCACGACATGGCCGGCAACGCCTACGAGCTCACGCGGTCCGTGACACCGGAGTTCGGGCGAGTCGTTCTCCGGGGGGGCTCGTGGTACTACGACGCCTTCGCCGCGGCCATCGCGGACCTCTCACCCGGAGATCCCACGGCGCGCGACGTCAGGATCGGCGTGCGCGTCTGTGCTTCGTTCTCTCCACGGTAGGAGGGCACTGGTGAGCAAGCGAACACATCGCCCAGGCGGGGCGCCGCGTCCGGCTCCTCAAGACAGCCCGATGCTCCAGCGAAAGGCGCGGTTCGGGCGCAGGAGGCGGTAGACGCCCCAGGGCCCCAGCACGCCCACGAGCGCGCCCAGGACGAGGTGCAGCGGGAGGGGCGCGCCGGGCCATGCCCGCTCCAGGGCCTGCCGGGGTCCGGAGACGAAGTAGATGTGGAAGAGGTAGATGGGCATGCTGATCGAGCCCAGGTAGACGAGCCCTCTGAGCAGCCACGCGCGCCGCGCCCGGTCCAGGAGGACGACGGCCAGGGAGAACTGCATGCAGAAGCCCAGGGGGCCGTTGAGCTGTCGCGGCGCCCAGGGCCCCTCGGTGGAACTCCAGGCCTGGAGCGCCACCATCAGCCCCAGACACCCCACCGGCACCGCCGCCTGGAGCGCTCGTGGCAGCCGGGAGAGCCCCCGCATCACCGGCCCGAGTCCGGGAGCCAGGGCCAGGCCCGAGGCGAAGAAGCAGTTGGAGAAGAGGATGAGGCGCAGGTAGCTCGCCCCCACGCCCACCGTGGCGGCGCCCCAGGATTCGGCGATGGCGTGGGCCAGCAGGGACAGGCCCAGATAGCCGGGTCCCGCCCAGGGGCCCGGGGCTGGCACGAGGCGCCGGTAGATCCAGGCGAGCAGGGTGCAGCCCACCAGGGCGTGCACGAACCAGAAGATGCCGTAGGGGGGAAACCACGCGGTGGGCAACCGGCCCATCCAGACGAGCCAGCCGTCGAGGGTCCGCGGACCCCCCCGCAGGAGTTCCTGGAGGCCGAGGGCGACAGGTGCCCAGACGAACATGGGGACGACGAGTTTGCGCAGCTTGCGACGCGTGAACTCCAGGAAGGACGGGTTCGGCTCGGCAAAGAGGAACACCGCCGCGCCCGAGTTCATCAGCATCACCGCCATGTTGAAGCTGTGAAGGAGCCCCGCGGCGAAGCGCAGGTCGGCGCGCTCCGGGACGAAGAGCTTGCGCAGTCCCTGGGAGGACTCCACGCCCATCACGTGGACGAGCACCACCAGCAGGATGCTGAGGCCTCGGCTGCAGAACAGCGCATCGGAGAGCGCCCTGGGGGTGGCCGGATCGCGGGGGGAGGACATGTGTCTGGCGCTCCGGAATGCAAGGACCATGCGCCCTCCGCCCCCGGCCGCACCGCCCGCGCCGTGTCTCCGGTGTCCCGGTTCGAGGCACTCCGGCGTCTCGGAATGGGCCCACCTCGCGGGCGGCGCTCGGCCAAGGCGGGGGCATGGCCCCGGCAAGGGCCGGCAGGCCCCGCGCTGGGAGGACGTACGCCCTCCCATGAGGGGACAGGTGGAAAGTTATGTAGTGAACGAAACCTGAAGTACCGTGGCGAGCCGACACGCAACCAGGGGGGATGCGGTGACGGGCGTTCCTCCCGATGGAGCCGCCATGCATGCCGTGAGAGTCCGCAGTGCCCTGCTGGGGTGTTGGATGGGATTGTGGGTGGGCTGTAGCAGCCCTCCCCCGGGAACGCAGACGCTGGCGCGCCACGCCGAGCCCCTGGTGATGGACGGCTGGGAGGGGACAGCCTCCATGCCGGAATCGCGCAAGTACCACGCGGGCGTGGAACTCGCCTCGGGGCGGGTGTTGGTGACGGGTGGGTACAACGCCAGTGGCTATCTGTCCTCGGCGTCTGTCTATGAGCCCGGAGCGGGGACCTGGACGGCGGTGGCGCCCATGCCCGTGGCACGGCAGGCACACACGGCGACGCGACTGCCGTCGGGGCAGGTGCTGGTGGTGGGCGGGGAGAACACCACGGGCCGACTGGCCACGGCGGTGGTGTACGAGCCGGCCACCAATACATGGAGTTCGGCGGGCGGCTTCGCCTCGGGTCTGGGGCGTAAGGAGCTGACGGCCACGTTGCTGCCGTCGGGCAAGGTGCTGGTGGCGGGCGGCAACAACGGCGGGGCTCGCACCACGGTGGATGTGTATGACGCCCAGGCGGGCTCCTGGACGCCGGGGCCCAATCTGGGCACGCCCCGGCGCGCTCACACGGCGACGTTGCTGCCCTCGGGGCGGGTGCTGGTGGTGGGCGGCACGGGGAGCACGAGCCTGGCGACGGCGGAGGTGTACGAGCCGACGAGCAACAAGTGGACGGCGACGGGAGCCCTGACGACGCCGCGCTACAACCACACGGCGACGCTGCTGGCCTCGGGGCAGGTGCTGGTGGTGGGCGGACGCAACAGCACGGGGGTGGTGGGCACGGCGGAACTGTATGATCCGAGTACGGGCACCTGGAGCCCGGCGGGGACGCTGGCGACGGGGCGGGAGTCGCACACGGCGACGTTGTTGAGCACGGGGCAGGTGCTGGTGGTGGGCGGACTGAACGGAAGCGCGCTGAGCAGCAGTGAGCTGTACGAGCCGACGACCCGAACGTGGAGCGGGGTGGGCGCTCTGGCCACCGCGCGGTACGCCCATGTGGCGGTATTGCTGGAAGCACAGAAGAAGGTGCTGGTGGTGGGAGGCATTGGGACGGCGAGCCTGGCGACGGCGGAGCTGTACACGTACGACGCGTGTGCCGGGGTGACGTGCAACACGCCTCCGGGGGGGTGCTATCAGGCGGCGGGCACCTGCTCGCTGGGGGTGTGCAGCTACGCGCCCAAGGCGGCGGGGACGGTGTGCGATGACGGGGAAGGGTGCACGGGCGACGACACGTGCAACGGCGCGGGCGTGTGCGCGGGGCGGGCGCTCAGTTGCGACAGTGCTCCGGGCCAGTGCTACGAGCCGGTGGGCACGTGCACGCAGGGAAGCTGCGCATACCAGTACAAGGCGGACGGGGCCGCGTGTGACGACCACGATGCGTGCACGGTGAACGAGGTGTGCAACGGGGTGGGTGGGTGCGGCGGCACGCCGGTGACGTGCACCACGCCGCCGGGGCAGTGCTACGAGTCGACGGGGACGTGCGGCGCTGGCGGCGCGTGCAGCTATGCGCCCAGGGCGGCGGGGACGGCGTGCAACGATGGCAACGCGAACACGGTGCAGGACGTGTGCAATGGGACGGGCGGATGCGCGGGCGTGGTGGCGTGCACGACGCCGCCGGACGCGTGCCACGGCTCGCCAGGGACGTATGCCAATGGCGTATGTACCTACCCGCTGAAGGCGGCGGGCACCGTGTGCGGCGCGGGCCAGGTATGCGACGCGACGGGCACGTGCGGCAGTGGCTGCTGGATTGGCGGGGCCTACTACGCGGCGGGGAGCACCAATCCCAGTGGCGACTGCCAGCAGTGCAACCCCAGCGTGTCGACGAGCAGCTGGAGCTTCAAGCCGGCTACCACTCAGTGTCGGGCCGCGGGCGGCGTCTGCGACGTGGCGGAGTACTGCACGGGGAACTCGGCCTCCTGCCCCGCGGACGCGGTTGTCAACGCCGGTACCTCCTGCCGCGCGGCGGCGGGCAACTGCGATGTGGCGGAGGTCTGTGATGGAGCGGGCAAGACGTGTCCCTCCGATGCCCATGCCGCCAATGGGACGAGCTGCGGCTCCACCGGCTACGGCGGCTGGGGCAGCTGTGGCGGGGGTGCCAACTACTGCGCCACGTCGGGCACCCAGTCGCGCAGCATGACGACGTACACGTGTAACTCGGGGACGTGCAACGCGAGCACCAGCTCGCAGTCCCAGACGTGCTCGCTGACGCCCACCACCTGCGCTGCGCCCACCTATGGCTCGTGGAGCGGATGCTCCTATTACGATGTCTGTTCGAATGAGGGCGAGCGGTCGCGGACGGTGACGCGCTACAGCCTCAACTGCGCGACGGGCCAGTGCGCCGCGAGCACCACCACGGAGTACGACGGGTGTACTCGCACCATGCCCACGGGCAGCTGTGGCTCCCCCTCCTATGGCGGCTGGGGCACGTGCAACGTCAGCAACTACTGCTCCACGTCGGGCACTCAATACCGGAGCATGACGACGTACACGTGTGGCGGAGGCACGTGCAACGCGAGCGCCGGCTCCCAGTCGCAGTCCTGCTCGGTGTACCCGGACACCTCGTGCCCGGGAGCGAGCTACGGAGCGTGGAGCGCGTGCAGCTTCGGCGATGCCTGCACGACGACGGGCACGCAGTCGCGCAGCGTGACGAGCTACGATTTCAATTGCTCCAGTGGCCAGTGCAACGCGAGCACCAGCACGCAAACGCAGACGTGCACCCGGGCGCCCCCCACCGTGGAATGCTCGGGGCCGAGCTACGGGGCCTGGAGTGCGTGTACCTCCACCGATGCGTGTGGGCAGGGAGGCGTGCAGTCGAGGACGGTGACGACCTACAGCGCCTCGGGTTGCCAATGCGTGGCGTCCACCACAACGGAGACGCAAGCCTGTCCGACCAATTCGACCTATCCCTGGATGGCCTGCGGCAACATGTGTGTGAATGTCAGCGATAACTTCAACCACTGCGGCGGCTGTGGCCAGAAATGCCCCAACTACAAGTTCGTTTGCGTGGAAGGGATTTGCGAATTCCAGTAGTGCCTTCCGCATGACCTCCATGTCATGAAGGGGGAGGAAGCGGCTCACGCCGCCGCCTCCCCGGGTCGGGTGGCCCGCACCACGCGGGCCGGGGCGCCCACGGCCACGCTCGCGGGGGGAATCTCCCCGCGCACCACGCTCGCCGCGCCCACGAGGCTCCCCTCTCCAATTCGCGAGCCCGCGAGCACCGTGACCCCATTGGCCAGGAATACCCCCCGGCCCACGCGCGTGTCGCCATTCTGGAGCGTCACGCCGTGCAGCACCGTGCACGCCGGCCCGAGCTCCACGCCCCGCCCGATGACGATGTGGAACGGGTGGGGCAGGCGCAGCCCGGGGCCGATCGCATCGCTCCACACGTCGATGTGAAAGCCCAGGCGGAGCGCGGTGGACACTCCCAGCGACGTGCCCAGCGCGCCCCGAAGTCCGGCCCCGAGCCGCAACAGGGCCAGCGCCCACAGGGAGGCATCGAGCGCGGCGGCGGCTCGCGGCAGCCGCGCTCCCCCTTCCCGGTGCACCCGCACCACCCGCGCGCCGTCCTCCCGGAAGGCCCGTAGGGAGTGCGCCACGGCGTGGAAGCGTTTCAATCGCGAACCCATGCCTCCCTCCCTTGCGAGCGCCGTTCCAGTCCCGCCCGCGCGGGGACGTGGGTTGGATGTGTTTCATCTTGAGGCAGGGGCGAGGTCTCGTTTCAGGATGTCTCAAGATGAGATGACCGGACGTGCTCCGCGAACGTCCGGGTCTCCTGGGGGGAACGGGACATGCACCGGGCACCCGGGAGTCAGCAGGAAGCGGGCAGCCGACCGAGAGCAGCCTGTACCTCACGCTGCTTCAGGAGATTGCCCGACGTGACTGATGACTTGACCGGCTACGAAGATCACCTCGTCGTGATCGTGAGTCGTGATCCCGCCGTCCGCGAGCTGCTGCGCACCCGGAGCGAGAGCCTGGGCTTCGATGTGCTCGAGTTCGAGCACGCCCAGGAGGTGCTCGGACGGGAGACGTTCGACTGGACGGCGGTCTGTCTCGACCTCGAGCTCGACGACCTGGGAGGTCGGGACGTGTTGCGGCACCTGCGGGCCCGCGATGCCCTGCTCCCCATCTTGATCATCGCCTCGGATCAAGATCTCCACGCCGCCGTCCAGGCGGTGCGCCGGGGTGCCTATGACTACGTGGCCAAGCCCCTGGAGGGCGCGCGCGTCACCCAGTCCCTGCGCGAGGCGGCCGAGTACCGGCGGGAGTGCTGGCGGCTGCGGAGCCTCGAACAGGCGGGGGAGGCGGAGCCGCTCCTCGGACGCCTCGTCGGCCAGAGCGCCCCGATGCGGGCCCTGGTGCGGCAGCTGCGCCGGGTGCTGATGGCGGAGGTGCCCGTGTGCATCTTCGGCGAGACGGGCACGGGCAAGGAGTTGGTGGCGCGCGCCATCCACGAGCAGGGCTCCCGGGCGGGCGGGCCGCTCGTCGCCGTCAACTGCGCCGCCTTCTCCGAGTCCCTGCTCGAGTCGGAGCTCTTCGGCCATGACCGGGGGGCCTTCACCGGCGCCTTCACCACCCACAAGGGGTGCTTCGAGCAGGCGCAGGGCGGCACCCTGTTCCTCGATGAGGTGGGGGAGATGAGCGCCTCCACCCAGGTGCGGTTGCTCAGGACCCTGCAGGAGCGCACCGTGCGGCGCGTGGGCGGCACGGTGGAGATCCGCGTCGATGTCCGCATCATCGCCGCCACCCACCGGGATCTCCCCGCGGAGGTGAAGCGGGGACGGTTTCGCGAGGATCTCTACTACCGGCTCGCCGTCTATCCGCTCCGGGTCCCGCCGCTGCGGGAGCGCGCCTCGGACATCCCGCTGCTCGTCCACCACTTCCTGCGCCGGTGGGCCGGGGGGGACAAGAGCCGCCCGCGCCGCGTCACCCAGGAGGTGCTGGAGGCGCTCGTGCGCTACGCCTGGCCCGGCAACGTGCGCGAGTTGGAGAACGTCCTCCAGCGCGCCGCGCTCGCCTGCGATGGGCCGCAGATCGAACTCGAGCACCTGCCCGCGGAGCTGCGCGCGCTCGTGCTCCCCGCCATTCCCCGGGTGCT
Organism: Cystobacter fuscus; assembly: GCF_002305875.1. Taxonomy (NCBI): domain Bacteria; kingdom Pseudomonadati; phylum Myxococcota; class Myxococcia; order Myxococcales; family Archangiaceae; genus Cystobacter; species Cystobacter fuscus. The sequence continues at coordinate 3,098,696 of NZ_CP022098.1, forward strand.
CGCCTCCGCGCGCGAGGGCGCCTCCCGGCCCCTGCTCGCGGAGGACACCGTCGTGCCCATCCGGGAGCTGGAGCGTCGGGAGATCCTCAAGGCGATGGCGGTGACCCAGGGCAGTGTGAGCAAGGCCGCGCGCCTGCTGGGACTCGGGCGGGCGACGCTCTACCGCCGCCTGGGCGAGTTGCACCTCTCCTCGGCCATCGACGAGCGCTCGGGCGGTTGAGCTCCGCTGGCGCGGCTCTTGCCAGGGGGCGCCCGCATGCGCCGCTTTTTTCTCGTGGTGGGCAGTGTCCTCTCCCTGTGCTCGGGCTGTCACGCCCACCTGACTCCCGCCCCGCCGCGCGCCGCGGAGGACAGGGGCTTCACGGGCGAGCCGCTCCCCGAGCCGGCCGGGATGGCCCCGGTGCCCCCGACGCCCTTCCGGTTGGAGCCCGGTGATGTCCTCAACCTGCGGACGATCTCGGCGGCGCCCCTGGAGGTGCCGGGCCTGCGCGTCGATGACGCCGGGTTCCTCCATGCCCCGCTCACGGGCGCCGTCGCGGTGATGGGCACGTCCCTGGAGGAGGCCGAGGCCCTGCTCCAGGAGCGGTTGCGCCGCTATGATCGCTTCGCCATCGCCTCGCTCACCGTGGCGTCACCCGCCGGGCACCGGGCGAGTGTGCAGGGCGCCGTGGTCAAGCCCGGGAGCTATCTCCTGGAGGGGCCCACCCGGGTGGCGGATCTGCTCGCGCTGGCCGGCGGAGTCCAACCGGCTGGGGGAGAGGTCGAGAGCGTCGAGGCCGGGGATCTCGAGGCCGCGCGCCTGCTGCGTGCCGGGGAGTCCCTGCCCATCAGCATCCCCCGGGCGCTCACCGGAGATCCGAGGCACAACGTGCTGCTGACGCCGTGGGACGTGTTGTTCGTGCCCGCCCTGCGGGGCGCGGCGGTGCGGGTGCTGGGCGAGGTGCGGCATCCCCGCCTCGTGTCCTGGCGCCCGGGACTGCGGCTGAGCGAGGTGCTCGCGCAGGCCCAGGGGCTGCTCCCCGGCGCGGACGCGGCCGACGTGCGCATCGTCCGGGGCCCGCTCTCCTCGCCGCGGCTCTACCGGGCTGATCTCGAGGCGCTCGTCCAGGGACGGGCGCCCGATGTGGAGCTGGCGCGCGGAGACATCGTGTTCGTGACCCGGCACTGGTTCGCCTCGGTGACGGACGTGATCCAACGCCTGGTGCCCCTGCTGGTCATCTCACCCCTGCCGCGTTGAGGACGGTAGGAGGGCTCTGGCGCCTCGACGCGCGCGCTTGCTCGCCGAGACGATGCTGCCCGCGCCCTCGTCAGCCGAGCTGCTCGCGGCGAACCAGCCCGTCACCGCGACGGTGGACGGGGCACATGGCGCAGGCGCGGCTCAATCAGGCGCAGGGCCACCATGAAGGGGGCGGGTGGGGTAGAACTCTGGAGAGGGTCTTGGGCTAGCGCATGAACCGATTTCCTGGGTTGCACCCGGGACCCGGTTGACATGACCTTGTAGGTCATGTCAAATAGGCACGGCGCTTTGCACGTGCCTTCTGGTGGTCGGTACAGGGGCCCTGAGCTCGTGCGTAGGAGTCTCTTGCGTGTTTCGTTGGCTATCGAGGACGAGGTGGCCTGGGCCATCAGACATGAAACACTTGGCCGTGGCCCTATTCCTGGCTGGACGCGCCAACAGTGGCGTGGGGTCCGCTCGCTTTCATCAAGCCGCCGCGCTCCCCACCCCTGTCCCAGCGCCTGTTCCCCAGTTCCCCCGTCCCAGCTACACCCCCGCGGGTGCCGGTGCGTCACCGCTCGGCCAGCCGTGGCAGCCACCAGGCGTCCAGGTGGAGCGTTCACCGAACCGGCGGCTCCTCCCACCGACGCCAGAGCCGGGCCTTTGGGCAGCGGATGTCGTTGCGCGCTTGTTCGAGTATTGCGCCATCCAGCGAGCATTTCGGCTACATAAAAAGCTCATGAAGGCAAATGCCGAGCCCTCCCGTGTATTGGAACAACGCGAGGCGGCCATGGGCGTTGCCGTCCTGTTCGCCCAAAGCGCCTGCAACGAGCAGACGTATCCACGTGAAGCAGCGGACCTATACAATCAAGCAGCGAATGAATGGGCCAGGCAGAACCGTATGGTGGAGGAAGGTTTGTGAGGACACCGCCTGATCCTCGAGCACCGATGACTCCAGGGGAGGAGGAGGCCTTCGACGGACGAGACGCCTATGTGGGGTGTATCGTCAATCTCTACTGTGCGAAGGCCTGGGCGGAGCGCCGAGATTACAACGACCTTTCCGCTGAACTCATCCGCCTTGGATCTCCATCCCCTGACTCTGGCCACGAATTCTGGCGAGTCAAATGGTCGTCGGGCGGTGACCCAGAGGAAGATGAATTGTTCGCATGGGCGCGGCGTAAAGCGCTTGAGCTGAAGCCAGACGTCAAAGGCTTGGACTGGGTGACCCTGGCAACGCAATTGTATGAGGGGGACGTCGCGGCGGAAGTCCACCGCCTTTTTCCAGGTTTCTCGGGAGGACCGCATGCCGGCTCCGGGTTGGTGTTCTTCCATCTGATGGGGCTGATTTCGTAGGAGAGGCCGCGCAGATGCTCTGGTCCGAGTGGGTCTCGGGACCTGGCTCAAGCGATCCGCCGTCCGAGGAAGTCGAAGGCCTCGAGTGGGAGCAGGTGGGCCCGGGTCTGGGGGTACTCGGAGGCCAGGAGGGTGAAGCTCAGCAGGTCGCCGCGCGGGTGGTGCGGCGCGAGCTGCCGGTCGCGCAGTCGTCCCTCGAAGGTGAAGCCCAGCCGGCGCGCCATCGCCGCGCTCCGCTCGTTGTCTGGCGCGCAGAACAGGTCCAGGCGTTTCACCTTGTCGAATTCGAAGGCGGTCTTGACCAGCGCCGAGGCCATCTCCGTGGCGAGACCCTGGCCCGTCACGTCGCGGCGGAACCAGTAGGCGATCTCGAGCGCGTCGATGCCAGCGCGTTTGAGCAGTCCACCCTCGCCGAGCATCCTGCCGGTCTCCGGCTCGAAGGCGCCGTGGGCGCGATCCTGGTCCAGATCGAAGCTGCCTCGGAGCTTGCGGATCTGCGTGGCGTGGGCATCCAGGGACATGCGTCCCTCGGGAGTGAGAGGGAAGAAGTGCTCGAGGAACGCTCCGCTGGAGTCCACCGCGTCCTTGCGGAGCGCGGCATCGGAGGGCTCCATGCAGCGCAAGAGGAGGCGGGGCGTTCGCAAGCGATAGGGCGGTCTGATGGCGAGGGGGCCGGCGGGCGTCGTCATGAGGTGGGAGTCTACGCCTGGGATGGTGGGCCTTCCGCTCCGGCCTTCAATGGTCCCGACGTTGCACCGTGAGAGGGCCATGCGAAACTCTTCTCTCATGGTCTCTCGTCGCCCTCCCGAGTCCGAGTCCACCGAACCCAACGACCCGTCCGTGGAGGCGGCCTTCCAGGCGGCTCCCGAGGAGATGGTGGCGGAGATCCTGGATGGGGTGCTGCATCTCAGCCCGCGCCCGGCCCGCCCTCACGCCAACGTGGCGTCGAACCTGGGCATCCTCATCGGAGGGCCCTTCAAGTTCGGCAGGGGCGGGCCGGGGGGATGGGTCATCCTCTATGAGCCAGAGCTGCACCTCGGCCCACGTCCGGACAAGCTCGTGCCGGACCTGGCCGGGTGGACGCGCGAGCGACTGCCGCGTGCCGTCGGTGGCTCCGATGCGCCGGCGCACTACGGCCTGTCGCCGGATTGGGCGTGCGAGATTCTTTCCGACCGCACGCGCGGCCGGGACAAGGGCGCGAAGATGCGCATCTACGCCCGGGAAGGGGTGAGGCACCTGTGGTTGGTGGAGCCGCTGGCCCGCACGCTGGACATCTACCGGCTCGTCGAGGGTCAGTGGGTGCTCGCGCAGTCCTTCGCGGGAGAAGAGCGGGTGAGGGTCGAGCCGTTCGAGGCCATCGAGTTCGAGTTGCCGCTCCTCTGGTCCGAGTGAGGTGCCCTCGTCTGGCGGCCTCCGGGCTGGCATGCTGGGGGTGTCCATGACCGAAGTCCCACAGCCTCCAGGTCCCGCCCTCCGGGTGGCCCAGTTCGTCCCCCGCACCGAGGCGGAGGGTCCCGGTCACCGCTTCGCCCTGTGGCTCCAGGGCTGTCCGCTGCGCTGCCCGGGCTGCTGCAACCCGGAGATGTTCGCCCCCGATCGCGGCCCCCTCGTCACCGTCGAGGAACTCGCCCGGCGCGTCCTCTCCACCCCGGACCTCGAGGGCTTCAGCCTCCTCGGGGGCGAGCCCTTCGCCCAGCCCGGCCCCGCCGCCGCCCTGTGCGAGCGCCTCCGCGAGGCCGGTCTCTCCATCATGATCTTCAGCGGCTACACCCTCGCCGAGCTGCGTGCCCAGGCCAATCCAGAGGTGGAGCGGCTTCTCGCCGCCGCCGACCTGCTCGTCGATGGCCGCTTCGAGAAGGACCAGCCGGACACGCGCCGCCGATGGATTGGCTCGCGCAACCAGGTCCTGCACTTCCTCACGTCCCGCTACTCGCCAGACGATCCCCGGTTCTCCGCTCCCAACACCGCCGAAATCCACTTCGTGGACGGCAAGCTCGTCATCAACGGTTGGCCCGAGCTCGCCAACCGGCTGCGGCCATGATGTCCGTCTCCCCGAGCGAACACGCCCTCCTCTCCCTCGCCCGCGCCATCGTGGGCTCGGGGCAGTACGCCTCCGTCGAGGACCTCCTCCTCACCCGCCACGCCGTTCCCCCGAAGCTCGGCCCCCGCGCGCTCCACGTGCTGCGCGACCTGCTCGCCAAGGGCATCGTCCTCGCTCTCGTCCGGCGCGGGGGTTGGCGGCGGCAGCGTCACCTCCACGAGGGACAGGGCGTGGAGGGCCGGCTCTGGCAACGGCACTCCGCCCCCGTGCTGCACTTCTCGTCCGCCTGCGTGCGGACCCTCCAGTGGCTCACCTCCCAGCCCCTCGGACGGCTCGACTGCGAGCCGCTCGAGGTGGTGGCTCCCCTCACGCTCGCCGACGAGCTTTTCCTCTACCTGTGCTGTCACCTCGTGGCGGGCACGCCCTGTGGGCCTTCCGTGGGCGCCCAGCCCCTCTTCCGGCACTCGGCGCTCTGCCGGCTCGGCTTTCCCGAGCTGCTCGGCGCGCCTCCGCCCGGCTTCGATGCCTCGGCCTTCACGCCACTGCTCGCGGACAAGGGCCTCGTGCTCGAGGCCTTGCAGGCGGACCTCGCCCGCCGCTGGCTCCGCCTCGAGGAGTCCAAGCGCCGTGTCTCCGAGCCCGCGGACATGGTGGCACTCGGCTCGGCTCAGGAGGCGGTGCTCTCCTCCTTCCTGGATGCGCTCGAGGCCGCCCAGCGGAGGGAGCTCGCTGGCTTCCTGCTGGAGGCGGGCAGGGGACTGGTGGAACGCCCCGCGGCGCTTTGGGTGGAAGGACTCTCCCCGCTCGCCTCCTTGCGCGCCCGTGCCGAGGCCTCCCGGGCCGCGGGCGCCTGGCTGAGGAGTCTCGCCCGGCTCGCCCGCTGGGACGCCGAGCACCGCGCCGTGCGCTTCTTCGACGATGACTACGACGCGGCCCAGTTCCTGCTCTCCCAGTGGAACGCGTTCGGCGAGGCCGGCTTCCGGCTCGCGGCGGAGCGCGAGCGGACCCTCGCTTCCTTCGGCCCCATCGAAGCGGTTTCCAGCTAGCCTCCACTCCCCATGAGTCGCGCCTACCGCATTTCCGTCTCCGAGTCCCTCAACCGCGTGGTGCGGGCCGAGGATGGTGTCTGCTCCAAGCTCGAGCTGTTGCCCATCCTCTCCCAGGAAGAGCTGGGGGGACTGCTCGCCGAGGAGCTGGCGCGCCGCGGCTTCACGCGCGAGGGCCCCGTCGCCCTGCGCACCGAGGCCGATGGCGTCCGGCTGGCCATCGACGTGCAGACGGGGGACGTGAGCGTCACGCTCGCCGACGAGCGGGCCGTGGAGCTTGAGGCCACGGCGCAGCGCGGCTACGCCCGGGAGGAGGAGAAGGCGCAGGCCGAGGAGCAGGCCCGGGAACAGGCCCGGGCGCGGCTGGAGGACCGGGCCAGCGTCGCCCGGGAGTCGCTGCGCGAGGACCTCACCCGCCGCCTGGAAGCCCGGTTGCGCGACCTGAAGCAGGAGCTGGACGCCGTCTCCAACAAGGTGACGGCCGAGGCCCTCAAGGTCCGGGCGCGGCAGCTCGGCACGGTGGAGGAGATCAGCGAGGATCCCGCCACCGGTTCGCTCACCATCAAGGTCCGTCTGTGAGTGCCCTCATCCCCGAACAGGAACTGCCCGTCGAGCTGTCCCCCTTCGCGGCGGTGGAAGCGGCCTACCCCGCGGAGCTGGGTCGCGTGTGCGAGGCGCTGCAGCGGGGCCTCGCCGTCATGGTCGAGGCCGACAAGGAGCTGACGCCCTTCTTCTACAAGTGCCTGCGCGACCGGCTCAAGCGCGAGGGCAAGCAGTTCCTCTACCTGGATGGCCGCACCGCCCAGGAGCCCCCTCCGGGCATGCCGGCGCCGAGCCTCATGTCCACGCTCATCGCCCAGTTGCGCGATGCCGTGCGCGGCGCGGTGCGCGAGCGCATCGTGGTGTTGCCCCACCTGGATCTGCTCACCACCAGCAGCGGGGGACTCACCTCCGAGGCGCGCGAGGTCATCCCGCTGCTCTACGAGAACCCGGAGATGGTGTGGGTGGGCTTCAAGGATCCCTCCTTCCCGCTGCCGCGCGTCATCGAGAACCTCTTCCCCCACCGCGAGAGCATCCTGGGCGTGGGCCGCGATCGGCTGCGCTACCTCGTCACCCAGCGCGAGAGCCGGAAGTTCGGCCGGGGACTCCAGCCCTACGCGCTCTACAAGCACGTGTCCGGCGTGAACGCCGTCCGCCTGCGGCGCCTGCTCGGGGCCATCACCGGCGAGGACTACCCCGCGGACGCCCGTCCCGCGTACGTGCAGTTGCGCACCGCCACCCTCTCCGGCTCGCTCAGCGTGCCGAACCTGGATCTGCACGGAGCCATTGGCGGCTACGCCAAGGTGAAGGAGCGGCTCCAGCGCGAGCTGCTGGACGTGCTGGCCCACAAGGAGACGCTCGGGGACGCCGAGCAGGTCAAGCAGGTGGAGTCGCTCCTGCCGCGCGGGATGATCTTCTGGGGCCCGCCCGGCACGGGCAAGACGCTCTTCGCCAAGGCGATGGCCTCGGCGCTCGGCGCGGCCGTCACCGTGGTGAGTGGCCCCGAGCTCAAGAGCCGCTGGGTGGGCGAGAGCGAGGAGAACCTCCGGCAGATCTTCGTGCGCGCCCGTCAGGCCGCCCCCAGCATCATCATCTTCGACGAGCTGGACTCGTTCGCCTCGGCGCGCGGCACGTACACGGGCTCGGGGGTGGAGCACTCCATGGTGAACCAGCTCCTCACGGAGATGGATGGCTTCCGCAAGGAGGAGCTCGTCTTCGTGGTGGGCACCACCAACTTCGTCGAGTCGCTGGATCCCGCGCTCCTGCGTCCCGGCCGCTTCGAGTTCCAACTGTGCATTCCCTATCCCAACAGCACGGACCGGCGCGCCATCCTCTCCATCTATGACCGGAAGCTCGGCCTGGGCCTGTCCGAGCGGGCCATGGATTATGCGGTGAAGCGCACGGGAGACCTGGTGGAGGGCACCGGCTCGCGCTACTCCGGCGATCACCTCCAGGCGCTGTGCCGGGCGCTGGCGCGGCGGCGGCTGCGCGAGGGCCACCTGGGCCCCACCGAGCCGCTCGACGTGGAGCGCGCCCTCTCCGACTACCTCGATCGGCCCGAGCTCACCGCCGCCGAGGAGAAGGTGGTGGCCACCCACGAGGCCGGCCACGCCCTCTGCGCGTTGCATTGTCCCCACGCTCCGCCCATCGATCGCATCTCCATCCGGGGGGACCTCGCCGGCTCGCTCGGCTTCGTGCAGTACGCGGACCGGGCCCACCGCTACGTCGTCACCCGGGGCCAGCTCCTCGACAACCTCTGCGTGCTCTTCGGTGGCCGCGAGGCCGAGGCGCTCCTCCTGGACGACATCTCCATCGGTAGCGCGCAGGACCTGGAGCAGGCCACGGAGATCGCCCGCGCGCTCGTGCAGGAGTTCGGCATGGGCGAGGGCGACGCGCTCGCGGTGCAGCGCTTCGCCCCCTACGATCCTCGAGCGCCCTCGCTCCCGCTCTCCAATGCCACGCTCGAGCAGCTCGACGCCCAGGTGCGGCATCTGCTCGATTCCCAGCGGAAGCGGGCCCGGGACATCCTCCAGCGCGAGCGCGACCGCCTCCTCGCGCTGCGCGAGCTGCTGCTCGAACGCAAGGTGCTCGACCGCGAGGCCTTCGCCCACCTGATGCCCTCCGCGGCGCCCAAGGAGCTCCCTCGTGGCTAGCCTCATCCTCCGTCTCCAGATCGATCCCTCCACGGGCAAGAAGGACATCCTCGTCAAGTACGAGAGCGATGCCGACGCCCTGCCCATGGAGCACGAGGAGGAGCATCGCCGCCTGGTGGACAAGCTCATCGCGGGCGGCGCGCTGAAGGCCTCCGAGGTGGGGCGCATCATCGTCGAGCGCGAGACGCCCGCGAGCACGGGCGGCGAGCAGACCCCGGCGTCCGAGGACGTCTCCGCACGCGTCGCGCGGAAGGCCTGATGCCCACGCTCTCCTTCCCCACCGAGGAGATCTTGCGGCTCGCGCTGACCTCGGGCCTCGTCCCCACCGAGGTCCAGGTGGCTCGCGCGCGCGTCCAGCGCACCGGGACGGGAGGACTCCTCGTCACGCCCGAGGCGCCCCTGACCCGTGCCCAGGTGAAGGCGCTCGGGGAGCTCGGCATCCGCCTCGATGAGCAAGCCTCCGGAGACGGCGCGGCCGTGAGCTGCTGGGCGGAGCTGCTCCCGGTCCGGCGGATGCCCGACCTGGACGTGCCCATCGGTCCGGTGCTCTTCCTGGCCGCGCACGAGCGCGAGCTGCTGCCCCTGGCCGGAGAGCTGCTGCGGCTCGGGTGTGACAGACAGGAGCTGTGCCTCGCCGGAAGTGGCTCCGAGCGCCGGGCGCTCCTGCGGGCCGTGGCCCCGCCGTACTTCACCCTCACGCGCGCCATCGATCGCATCGCGGGACTGCGCGCCTTCGCTCCCGTCACCGCCGGTTCGCAGGGGGTGTGGATGGAGCTGGGCCATACCCACCCCATGGCCCAGGCGCTCCGGGCGTCCCCGGGGACGTTGTTGCTGCTCCCGGGAGAGGGGCGCTGGATGACCGCGCCGGACGGGCCCTGGCTGGACCTGTACCAGCTCGTGGACCTCCCGCTGCCCCAGCCCGCGGAGGACTGGGTGCCTCGCCCCGTGCCCGGACGCCTCTCGGTGCCCCTGCGGCTCCGCCAGGCCGCGCGCGTGGAGCCCGCCAGCCTCTGGGTGCTGCGCGAGAACGCCGTGGCCCAGGTCGAGTCCCTCGTGCACTCTCTGCCGGAGGCGCTGCTCGCGCAGCTGCGCTTCGCCGTCTCGGGCCCTCCCGAGGCTCCCCACGTCGTCCTCCGCGCCCGGCCGGGGCGGGAGAAGCCCCCGGAGCTCGGACTGTCCGCGACGGCCTACGCTCCCTTGCCCCAGCTTCCCACCCTCTACCTTCCCTGCGACGCGCTGCTGGAGCCTCCCTTGCGCGGGGACCGGCTGCGTGCCCTGCTCACGCCCGACGCGGACACCGTCACCTGGCTGCACCCCACGGGACAGGGGGCCTTCCGCGCCGAGCGCCTCCCGGAGCGCGCCTTCCAGCCGCTCGACGAGTGGGTGGAGTACGTCCTCGATACCGGCGCCGTGGCGCTCGAGCCCTGGGTGCGTGGCGCCACGTTCGACTTCGCGGCCTTCGAGGGCACGGACACCGGGCCGAGTGAAGAGTCCTCTCCGTCGGCGAAGGAGGAGGAGCCCGGGCGTCGCTCCTCTCGCCGCCGTTCCGCCGCCGCGCCCGCCTCCGAGCCCATCGCCGCGCCACGGATTCCCCGGGCGGAGGCGCCACGGCCTCCGCCCATGCGTCTGGCGCCCCTCACGCCCGCGCGGACGAGCGAGCTCGAGCGGGAACTCACCACGCGGGAGAAGGACTTCCTCGCGCTGGAGTCTCCGGCGGATGCGCCCGAGCGCCTGCCCGCGTGGGTGCGCATGGCGGAGCTCAACGGCCTGCTCGGGCGCGAGCGCGACGCGAGCCTGTGCTGGACCCGGGCCCTCTGGGAGACCTCGGGCGCCGAGGCGGCGTCCCTCGCGGCTCGCTGGGCGGAGTCCACGTCGCAAGGGGCCTCGCCCACCGAGCGGCTGGCCCTCGCCGCGCCCTCCGACGCGGACGTCCGCGCCCTCGCGAGTCACGTGCTGCGGGTGTTCCATGGCTCCGGTGAGCCGCTCGACGTTCCCGCGGTGCAGCGCTGGCTGGACCGGCACGATGGAGCGCTCGACGTGCGCTCGCTCTGGCTCACCCGCGTCGCGCTGGCCCGGCTCGTCGGAGGCGATGCACTCGGACTGGCCCAGGCCGGAGACCGGGTGCTCGCCCTGTTGCACCGGGGCCTCTCCCGGTCGCGGGACGTGCCCACCTTCCTGCGCGCGAGCGTGGATGCGGCCCATGCCTCCCGGCTGCGCGCCCAGCTCGACGCGTTGCTCGAGCGCTTCGAGCGCACGCCCCGCCACCGCTCCGCTCTCGAGGCCCCCGTTGCCCTCACCGGATCCTATGTGCGCTTCGTCTTCGCCTGGGGACTCGCGCGGCTCGGGCACGCGGACCGGGCGCGGGAGCTGATGGCGAGCGCCACCTCCGGCCTGGAGGGGAAGGACCCCGTGCATGGCTTTCTCGGCCGGGCCTATGCGGCGCGGGTGGCGCAGGCCCTCGAGGGACTTCCTTCCGAGACACCGCTTCCCCACGAGCTGGCCACCGAGCTCCATGCCCTGGGCAGCTTCCACCGGTACAAGGTGGACCGGCTCCGGCAGGCCTCCACGATTCTCGAGCCGAGCGAGCGGTTGGATCCGGCGCGCTCCTTCGGACGGGGCGAGCGGGATCCTCGAGGCGAGGAGTTCGCCGTCCTGCGCGAGGAGAAGGACGTGGAGCGCCTCGTCACGGCCGTGGAGCAGCTCGCCGCCCGGGCGCTCTCCCTCCTCACGCCGGCCCCCGAGCGCCAGCGGTTGTTGGAAGGTCTGCTCGACACCCTTCCGCGGCTGCCACCGGCCCGAGCCCTGCCGCTGTTGGCCCGGCTGGTGCCCTCCATGGAAGGCCTGCCTGACGAGGCCCACGCCCTGCTCCTGGGGGATGCCCTCACGGTGGCGGGACACTTCGGCCGGGAGGATCACGTCAAGGCGCTGGTGGGACGGCTGCGCGCGCTGCTGGTGGGGCTCCAGCCAGGGGCGGAGGCCTGGGGCCATGGCATCCTCGGCGCGTCCCTGCGCGACCTGCGCCGCCTGGGACTGCTCCGCGAGGCCACCGGGCTGCTCGAGCCGGGCCAGCAGCTCCTCGCCCGTCCCGAGAAGGTTCCCCTGTCCACCCAGCTCGGCATCGCCGCCGGGCTCGCGCTGCTCGGACACCTGCCGGAGGCCACGGCCGTGTTCGAGCGCGCCTTCACCACCCTGGCCCGGTTCCAGGGACCCATGCCCGAGCGGCTCATCCTGACGCGGGGGCTCGCGGGGGCGCTGTCCCAGGCCCCGGTCGACGTGGCCCTGCCGGCGCTGGCGCGGCTGTCCGAGCAGCTCCCCGGGGTGACGGACAGCTACAACACCAACAGCCACTTCTGCCTGTCCGTGGTGGAATTCGCGGACGCGCTGGTGCTGGGGCACGTGGGAGTGGGGCAGGGGTCGGGTGAGCGCGCCCGGCGTTGGCTGGACGAGGACGAATTCCTGGTGCGGCGCCGCATCCACCGGGAGCTGGAGGAGCATCCATGAGTGTTCCCAATCGGGAGCCCGCGGACGGCCGGATCGCCGTCGACCCCATCACCGAGCTGTCCCACGAGGCGCTCTCGCGCGAGTCGCAGGCGCTGCGCGATCGCATCAACCGCTTCCGGCTCTCGCTGGGGCGGCACTTCGTGGGCAAGCAGACGCTGGTGGACCTGATGACGGTGGCGGCGGTGGCGCAGGAGCCGCTGCTGCTGGTGGGTCCACCGGGCACGGCCAAGTCCGAGCTGGTGCTCAAGTTCAAGGACGCCCTGCGCATCGGGGACGAGGACTACTTCGAGTACCTGCTCACGCGCTTCACCGAGCCCTCGGAGGTGCTGGGCCCCATCGACATCAACCTGTTGCGGCAGGGCCGCTACATGCGGCGCGAGAGGGGCAAGCTGCCCACGGCGCGGCTCGTCTTCCTGGACGAGGTCTTCAAGGCCAGCTCGGCCATCCTCAACGCGCTGCTCACGGTCATCAACGAGCGCAAGTTCTACCAGGACGGCGCGCCCCAGCCGGTGCGGCTCAAGGTGCTCTTCGCCGCCACCAACGAGCTGCCCGAGCACGCGGAGCTGGGGGCGCTCAAGGATCGCTTCTGCCTGAAGGCGGCGTGCCGCCCGGTGCAGGACCGCTACTTCCTCGAGCTCATCGACGCGGGCCTGGAGTCGCAGACGCAGCGCGAGCTGAACCAGAAGCCCTGGGCGGAGGGCCACGCCACGCTGGAGGACTTCCTCAAGGCGCACCGCTACCTGACGCTGGTGATGAGCCGGCGCGAGCCGGGGCCGGAGGGGCGCGAGCTGCGCGACCGGGAGCTGTTCTTCCGCGACGAGCTGCTGCGCGAGTTCCGCCGCGTGGTGCAGACGCTCACCCGCGAGGACGGCGTCTTCATCAGCGATCGCAAGCTGGTGAAGCTCTACCGGCTGTTGCGCACGCGGGCGTGGATCTTCCATGGGGGCGCCGTCGAGCGGGAGGACCTGGTGCTGCTCTCCTTCCTGGGAGAGACGCGCGAGGAGATCGACCTGCTGGAGGAGAAGGTGCCGCGGCTGCTCGGGCTGACATGACGACGGAGCCACGGGGACCCGAGGAAGCGGAGCGGTGGCTGTGCGCGGGGCTGTGCCTCGCGCGGCTGGAGGGCACGTCCCCCGAGGCCGTGGCGCAAGCCGTGCCCTGGCTGCTGGCGGCCCACGCCGAGCTCCCGGCGCTGCCTCCCCTGGGGGTGGTGGTGGACCTCGGGAGGCTGGCGCTGGGCGCGCCACTCGAGTCCTCGCGGCCGGTGCCGGACTCCGTGCCCTCGCTGCGGGCGGCGGTGCGTGCCTATGAGGACCAGCTGCTCGCGCGGCTGGCCGCCGAGCCGCACCTGGAGGCGGTGGTGAACGCGCTGGCCCGCATGCCCGCGGAGCTGCGGCCCCGCGGCGTGGCCTTCCTGGTGGCCCGGGTGCTCACGCGGCTGGGGTTCACGGGGGGCACGGCGGTGAATCCCGGGCTCGCGCGGCGGGTGCTCGAACATCCTCCCGCCGAGCTGCTCCAGACGGGCCACGCGGCGCTGCGCGAGCGGGGCGCGGAGGTGGAGCGGCTGGCCGAGGCCTACGAGGCCCTGGGCGGCGCGGCCCGGCGGGCGCGGGCGCTGTTGGGCGACGCGGAGGTGTTCACCCTGGAGAACCTGGAGCGGCTCCAGGGGCGGGCGCGGCGGCTGGCGCTGGAGCAGGCGGTGGAGGCGGCGGAGGCGCTCGCCGAGGCCCTGCCCAGGCGGATGCGGCCCCGGAAGCCCGCCTCGGGTCAGACGCCCTCGCACCTGGAGGACGACGCGGCGTTTCCCCAGGGAGGCTTCTCCTCGGTGTCCAACGTGGGGAGCCTGGAGAACCTGGTCACGTCGGAGCTCGTCTACATGGAGGACGACGCGGGGTTGGATCTGTTCGATCTGCGCTACGTGGAGGGCGAGCTGCTCTACTACACGCGGGACGAGAGCCTCGTGGTGCGGCGGCGGCGGCGGGTGACGTTCGCGCTGCTGCCGGGGCTGACGGAGGCCCGCGTCAAGGACGCGGGGCTGCGCTGGCAGCGGGGCGTGCTGGTGCTGGGGCTGGTGCTGAGCCTGGTGCGGCGGTTGTCCGTGTGGCTGGGGGATGAGGAGCTGCGCTTCCGGGTGGTGGTGGTGGGCGAGGGGCTGGAGGCGGAGCGGGGCCTGTGCGAGCTGCTGCTGCGCGAGTGGCTCGAGCGAGGTAACGCGGAAGTGACGGCGGCGGAGCGCCTGGAGTCGGTCCTCGCCCAGGCCGGGGAGGACGCGAAGCGGGCCCGCACGGACGTGCTCCTCCTGGGGGGCCGGGAGATGCCTCCCGCTCCATCCCAGGTGGGCCTGGCGCTGCTCGACGTCTCCCAGCCGGTGCCTCGGCTCTCGCCCGCCTCGTCTCCCGAGCCACCCGGGGAGGAGCCATGGGCCACGTGGCGTGGAGTGACGCTTGAGCTTGCGCGAGGGCTCCTCTAGCGTCGCCGGGCCAAGGGGAACCACATGCCGCTTTACGAGTTCAAGGAGGGCAACTCCAGCAAGTTCTGGGAGATCACCCTCTCGGGTAACAGCTTCACCACGCGCTGGGGGAAGATCGGCACCAAGGGCCAGGAGAAGACGCAGAGCTTCTCCAACGCCGTCGAGGCCAAGCGCGAGCACGACAAGCTCATCGCCGAGAAGACGAAGAAGGGCTACGAGCTGGCCGACGGCCAGGAGGCGCCCGGCGAGGACGAGGAGGGTGATGACTCGGCGAACCTGGCCAAGCGCAACCCGGAGCTCGAGGCGGCCATCGAGAAGGATCCGGACAACGTCGAGGGCTACCTCGTCTATGGCGACTGGCTGCAGAGCCAGGGAGACCCTCGTGGCGAGCTGATCGCCCTGCAGTGCGCGGCGCACCAGGCGTCGGGCGAGGAGGCCACGAAGCTCAAGCGTCAGGCGTCGGCGCTGGTGCGCAAGTACAAGAAGTACCTGCTGGGGGCGCTGGCGGACAAGGAGGACAACGAGGTGGAAGTGGGGTGGCGCTTCGGCTTCATCCAGAGCGCCCGCCTGGCCCGGGGAGACTTCGACTCGGAGTTCGATTCCGCCGAGGCGGTGAAGCACCTGATGGCGCTGCCCTCGGCCCGCTTCCTGCGTGAGCTCACCTTCGGCATGGCGGATTACGAGGAGAACGACTACAGCGAGGCCATCGGGGCGCTGGCGGGGACGACGTGCCCCACGCTGGAGACGCTCTTCATCGGTGACTTCGAGTATCCGGACGAGACGGAGATCTCCTGGACGCACCTGCAAGACCTCTCGCCGGTGTACAAGGCCTTCCCCCGCCTGCGCTCGCTGAAGGTGCGTGGAGGCGAGCTGGAGATGGGCGAGGTGAACCTGCCGGAGCTGCGTGAGTTCACCGTGGAGACGGGTGGGTTGCCGCTGGATGCGGTCAAGTCCATCGTGAAGGCGAACTGGCCGAAGCTGGAGCGGCTGGAGGTGTGGTTCGGCTCGGAGAACTACGGCGCGGGAGGCGGCGTGGACGACATCCAGCCCCTGCTCGAGGGCAAGGGCGTGCCGGCGCTCAAGCACCTGGGGCTGCGCAACGCGGAGTTCACCAACGAGCTGTGCAAGGCGCTGCCACGGGCGAAGATCCTCTCCCAGCTCGAGACGCTGGACTTGTCCATGGGCACGATGACGAAGGAGGGCGCGGAGGCGCTGGTGGCGAACGCGGCGGCCTTCAAGCACCTCAAGCGCCTGGACGTGACGGAGAACCTCTTGTCGGACGAGGCCCAGAAGCAGGTGGCGAAGCTGGGCGAGTACGTGGCGCACGGCAACCAGCGTGACGACTACGACGAGGACGACGACTACCGCTACGTGGCGGTGGGCGAGTAGCGGGAGTCCCGGGTGGGCGCGCCGCCGTTCCTGCTCATCGGCAATCCGGAGAACCGGCGCGTCACCCTCTTCCAGGCGGCCCTGGCCGCCCGGGGCCTTCCTCCCGCGCACGTGGTGCCCTGGCGCGAGCTGCTGAGGGAGCCGGCGGTGCTCGCGGATCTGCCGGACACCGAGCGGCTCGTGCGCATCGACGCCGCGGGCGAGAGCTTCGAGGTGGAGAAGGCGCTGCTGAAGCGGGGCCACGAGGATGCGCGGGCGCTCGGGTGCGCCGTGCTCACGCCCGAGCAGATTGACGCCCTCCCCGAGGACCGTGGGCGCATCCTCTGCCCGAGGCAGTACCACCTGGGCTTCCTGCGGACCCTGAGCCAGTTGGAGGCCATCTTCGCCGAGCACCCCCGCTGGCGGGTGCTCTCCTCGCCCGCGAGCATCGCGGAGCTCTTCGACAAGCGCCTCACCTCGCGAAAGTACGCGGCGCGGGGCATCCCGGTGCCGCCGTCGCTGGAGGGCATCACGGACGTGGAGTCGCTGCGGACGCGGATGCGGGAGGAGGGCTGGCGCGAGGCGTTCGTGAAGCTCTCGTGCGGCTCCTCGGCGTCGTGCCTGGGCATCTTCCGGTTGGGCCGCTCGGACGAGTCCCTGTTCACCACCCTCGAGCAGACGGACACCGGCTGGTACAACTCACTCAAGGTGCGCCGCCTCCGCGAGCCCCGGCGGGTGGAGGCGGCCCTGGAGTTCCTCCTGCGCGAGGGTTCGCAGGTGGAGCGGGCCCTGCCCAAGGCACGGCTGCGCGGGGAGTTCTTCGACTGCCGGGTGCTGATGGTGCGGGGCGAGCCGGCCTTCACCGTCATCCGTCAGAGCCGCCACCCCATCACCAACCTGCACCTGGGGGGCAAGCGCGGCGACATGGACGCCTTCCTCGCGGCGGTGCCTCCGCGCGAGCTGGAGGCGGCGATGGAGACGTGCCGCCAGGTGGCGCGAGCCCATGATTGCCTGCACGTGGGGATCGATCTCATGTACGAGGCGTACTTCCAGGGCCACGCGGTCCTGGAGGCCAACGCCTTCGGAGATCTGCTGCCCAATCTGCGGCGCGACGGGCTCTCCGTCTACGAGTGGGAGATCCGCGAGGCGCTGCGCTGAGCCTGCCAGAGGGGCTCCACCGGCACGCGCTCGAGGATGCCCGAGCCGAACACGCGATCCAGCTCCAGGTAGTCCAGGTGCACGTAGCCGATGTGACACCCGCATGTCGCCTTGGCACAGGGGCGTGGGCGGAGGACCTGCTCGAAGCCGGGCTCGTAGATGTTGCCGAGGAACTCGCGCACGAAGTGGCACCGGCGCGCCGAGCCCGCGCCGTCCACGGAGATGACGCTCTCCCCGGTGCGGCACGCCTTGCCGAGGCTCGGGTGGTGGGTGTTGTTGAGGGAGAAGAGGGGATCGACGCGGGAGAAGCGCTCCACGTCCTCGGGGGTGTAGCGCTCCTCCTTGCCGTCCTTGACGGCGTTGATCCACAGGTACACGTCTGGAGGCAGCTCGCCGCGCAGGGCCTCGGCCTCCTCGGCGAAGCGGCGGAAGCCCACCATGCCCACGCTGTAGCGCACGCCCAGGGCGCCCAGCCGCTCGCACTGCGACACGAAGCGCCTGCGCTTCATCCACTCGGGGTGGAAGGTGGCCCAGATGCCGAGCTTCTCCGGCTGGCAGCGCTCCACCCACTCCAGGGTGCAGGAGAGGTTCGTCTGGATGGCGGCCCGCTCGACGTGGGGCATCCGCGTGAGCCGCACCAGGGCCTCCTGATACCAGGGGCGGATGAGTCCCTCGCCCCACGGGGTGAAGAACACCGACACGGGGTAGGGCCGGGACCCGACCCAGTCGACGAAGCGCTCGACGCCCGCGCGATCCTCGGCCAGCTCCGCGTCGTCCTGCTTCCACTTGCCGAAGGGGCAGTACTCGCAGCCGAAGTTGCAGTTCGACAGCGGACCCCGGTAGAGCACGGTGAGCTTCATCGCCACGAGTACCCCTCCATCAACGCGCGCACCGGCTCGGAGTGCAGCCACGGGCCGATGAGATCCGAGCGCTCCACGCCCGCGTCCGTGAGGTGCAGCGCCTCCGGGGTGCGCCGCGCGAGGCCATGGGTCTCCAGCTCGGCCAGCTCCGGGAAGTCCGCGAGCGCCTCGGTACCGAAGCGCTGGCGGTAGGCGGCGAACTCCACGCCCTCGGCGAGCAGGGAGAGGAGCATGTGGCGCCGGCGCTGTTCCGCCTCGTCGAGGACGAAGCCGTAGCCCACCTCGCCGAAGGAGGCCTCGGTCCGCTCGCTGTAGGCGGCGATGATGGAGCGCACCTCGCGCGAGCCCACGGCGTACTCGGAGGAGTAGTGCATGCGCTCGGTGTACGAGCGGGCCCCGCACCCGAGCCCCACCATCCCATCCTCCTGGCAGCGGTACACGGGCCCTTCCACCGAGGGGGCGTGGCGGGCGCGGAACATGCGCATGGACACCTGGGTGTAGCCCTCGGAGCGCAGGAAGTCGCGGCCGGCGCGATAGAGGGCGAGCCGCTGATCATCCCAGGCCCGCGCCTTCTTGCCGAGGAAGGTGAGGGGCCGGACATAGAGGGGGTAGAGGTAGAGCTCCTCGGGGGCGAAGCGGAGGGCGGCGCGCAGCGAGGCGAGCCACGTCTCCTCGGTCTGGGCCTCCATGCCGTAGATGAGATCGATGTTGAGCGTGGGGAAGCCCGCGGAGCGCAGCAGGTCCAACGTGGCCTCCACCTGGGCCGTCTTCTGGGGCCGCTTGACCGAGGCCACCTCGGACTCGAGGAAGCTCTGCACGCCGATGCTCACCCGATCCACGCCGCGCGAGCGCAGGGCGGCCACCTTGGCGGCGTCCACCGTTTCGGGAGAGACCTCCACGGAGACGGGGAGGCGGTGCGGGTCGGCGCCCATGACCTGTTCGGCGAGGTCGAAGACGGTGTGCAGCCCGGCCACGTCGAGCAGGGTGGGGGTGCCTCCGCCCACGGCGATGCGCGCGAAGGGGGTGGGCCCGAGCGCCTCCTTCACCCGGCGGGCTTCTCGCGTGAGGGCCTGGAGGTAGACCTGGACGACGTCCTCCTTGGGACCGGCGGCGGTGAAGAGGTTGCAGAAGCCGCAGCGCATCTCGCAGAAGGGGATGTGCAGGTAGAGGAAGAGGGCCTCGCGCCGCTCCCGGGCCCAGACGGACTCCAGGGAGGGGGCTGGCGAGAGGGGACGGTAGGCCGTCTTGTGCGGATAGCCATAGAGGTACGCCACGTAGGGCGATCCTCCGAGCATCGTCTCCAGGCGCGTCATGACTCGGGCTCTCCCGGCAGCGGAAACTCCGCGTAGGGAACCGTCCATACCACCGGATGGCCGATCCGGTGACCGGAGTAACCGTCCTCCCCGTACGCCGTGCCGTGGTCCGAGCAGACGATGCAGAAGGAGGGCCCCCGGCGGCGCAGGGCGGCGAAGAGGGGAGGAAGCTGGCTGTCCACGTAGGCGAGCGCCGCCGCGTGCGAGTCGCGCGAGTCCCCGGTGGCGCCGGGCAGGTAGAAAGAGTTGGGCTGGTGCAGGGCGGAGACGTTGAGGAAGAGGAACACCCGGCGCTCGCGCGGCAGGGCATCGAGCAGCCGTACGGCGAGGCCTACCTGGTTCTCGGTGGAGCGGGGGTCGCGCACGCCCAGCTCGGGGCTCCAGTGGCTCTCGGCGAAGAAGCCGGGGAGGACGCTGCCCAGGGGGTTGAGCTTGTTGAAGAAGCCCACGCCGCCGATGCAGACGGTGTGGTAGCCGCGCCCGGCGAGCCCGGAGACGATGTCGGGGGTATCGAAGACGCAGGTGCCGGAGTCGGTGGTCTCGCTGCCCTGGAAGCGGGCGGCGAAGAGACGGGAGTGGCGGCTGGGCTCGACGGGGGTGGGCAGGAAGCCGGCGAAGAAGGCGTGGTGGGCGGCGTAGGTGAAGCTGGCGGGCGAGTGCCGCCGCTCCCAGCGTCCGCTGGGGAGGAGGGAGGCGAGGTGGGGCGTCCTGCCCTGGGCGAGCGTCTCCTCGGCCACGTCGAGGCGCAGGGTGTCCAGGGTGAGGAAGAGCAGGTCGTGGGTGCCGACCAGGGCGTTCATGTCCGTCACTAGAGCACCTGGAGGAGCTCGTCGACACGGCTCACGGTGAGGGTGGGGGGAGGCAGCTCGTTGGGCCAGTCGCGCCCGCCGGAGATCCAGCAGGAGGCCATTCCCACACGGGTCGCCCCGGCGATGTCGCGCACCGGGTCATCCCCGACGTGGAGCACCTCCGCTGGAGCACAGCCAACGTGCGCGAGCGCCGCGGTGAAGATGCGCGGGTCCGGCTTGCTCGCGCCCACCTCGCCGGAGAGGAAGACATCGGGCAGTACGTCCTCGAGTCCCGCGCGTGCGAGCTTGGCGCGCTGCATGCGCGAGGAGCCGTTGGAGACCACGGCCACCATGAAGCGGGACTTCACCCACTCCACGAGCGGGCGGATGCCGGGCTGGGGCTGGATGAAGGACGGCAGCCGGTGGGCGAAGTCCTCCCAGAGGGCCTCGGCGGAGAGGGACAGGCCTGGGAAGGCGAGGGTGACCTGGCGGAAGAAGAGGGTCCGTTCGGTGGAGCCCCGCGCATCGAGCGCGTGCAGGGTGGCCACGTCCTGGTCCCGGCGCTCCGGGGGGAAGGCGGCCGGGTGGCGGGAGAGGAGATCCTCGAGGTAGCGCGCGAAGGCACCGGCACGGTCGATGAGGGTGTCATCGAGATCGAAAAAGACGGCCCGGGGCCGCATCCGCGAAACTCCTCTCACAGGGGAGGCCCAGGATACGCTGCCCACCGTGGTTCAGGCCAGCCTCCGCTCCCGTGGTGCGTTCGAAAAGCTTTGTCGGATCGCTGTTCGAAAGTCAGCCCCAGGTGGGTTCTTGACGAGAATGGGTGAGGACAAAGTGGAAGAGGTCTTGGACTGTCGGGTGTGAGAACTGTCAGGGATTGAGAAACATGGATGTGTCGAAGATGTTGATCGGACATTCGCGAGAATGCTCCCTATCTCACAGTTTTTTCCGCCCCCGGTTCACAGCGCGGCCGGATTGCAGCACAAGCCTTGTCTCCCCCCCATGAAGGGGTGCGTTTCCCCCGGGCTTCGAACGACATGAACTCGAACATTCTCGCCAGGAACAACGTCAAGCTCATGGGCCAGGGGTCGCGCACGATGCTGTTCGCCCATGGCTTCGGTTGTGACCAGAACATGTGGCGCTTCGTGGCTCCGTCCTTCGCGGAGGACTACCGGCTCGTCCTGTTCGACTACGTCGGCTCGGGCCGCTCGGATCTCCAGGCCTACAATCCCGAGCGGTACTCGAACCTGAACGGCTACGCCCAGGACATCCTCGACATCTGCGCGGCGCTCGACCTGAAGGACGTCGTCCTCGTCGGGCACTCGGTCAGCGCCATGATCTCCCTGCTGGCCGCCATCAAGGAGCCCCAGCGCTTCCACCGCCTCGTCTTCGTGAGCCCTTCGCCCCGCTATGTCAACGAGGCGCCCGACTATGTGGGCGGGTTCGAGCGCAAGGACCTCGAGGAGCTCCTGGACACGATGGACAGGAATTACATCGGGTGGGCCAGCTTCCTGGCGCCCCTCGTCATGAGGAACCCGGACCGGCCGCATCTCACCTCGGAGCTCAAGGAGAGCTTCTGCTCCACGGATCCCATCATCGCCCGGCGGTTCGCCGAGGTGACGTTCTTCGCGGACAACCGGCGGGATCTGCCCAAGCTGACGGTTCCCTCGCTCATCCTCCAGTGCTCGGAGGATCTGCTCGCGCCCGTCTCGGTGGGCGAGTACGTCCATCGCCACTTGCCGCGGAGCACCCTGCGCATCATGCGGGCGACGGGACACTGCCCCCACATGAGCGATCCGGAGGAGACCACCGGACTCATCAAGGAATACCTGTGCTCGGCGTGAAGCCCATGCCCACCTTCCCCATGGAGGAGCTGCTGCAATGCGCGCCGTGCGGCCTCTTCTCGTACAACGGCGATGGCGCGCTCGTGGCCGTCAACGACACGGTGTTGGAGCTCCTGGGTTACACCCGCGACGAGCTGCTGGGCCGTCCCATGACGACGATCCTGACGCTCGCGGGCCGCATGTTCTGCGAGACCCACGTCTTCCCGCTGCTGCGCATGCAGGGCCGGGCGGACGAGCTCCAGCTCCCACTGCGCTCCAAGGGCGGCGGGTCCATCCCCGTGCTCCTCAACGCCATCCGCAAGGAGCATGAGGACGGCGTCCTCCATCACTGCGCGTTCATGTCGGTGCGCGAGCGCGGCAAGTACGAGGACGAGCTGCTGAGGTCGAAGCGGACGGCGGAAGAGGCCCTGCGGAACAACGAGGCGCTCAACCAGGCCCGGCAGGCCGTGGAGGTTCATGCCCGGGATCTCGACCAGAAGATCAGCCAACTGGAGCAGCGCAATCAGGATCTCACGCGCGTGAGCACCGCCCTGGCGCAGGATCTGCGGCAGCCCGCCCGGCAGCTGTCCATGTTCGCCTGCCTCTTCACCCGGGAGGACTGGGAGGGGCTGTCGGTGACGGGCCAGCATTCGCTCGAGCGCATCAAGACCGTCAGCGTGAAGATGGAGCAGCTGGTGATGGGGCTGCATCAGTTCATGGCGCTGGACGTGCTCGACGAGCCGATCGAGGACGTGGATCTGCTCGAGAGCCTGGGAAGCGCCCGGCACCGGGTGGTGGAGATGGGCGGCTCTCCCTCGTTGGCGCTGCGGTGTGAGCCTCTTCCCGTCATCCAGGGCCGGCGGCGTCAGTTGATGCTGCTCTTCTTCCACCTGCTCGACAACGCGGCGAAGTTCCGCAAACCCCGCGGGGAAGCGAGGCTCGACATCGGGTGCCAGCTCATCGAGCACAACAGCTTCCGGTCCATCAAGGACAAGTATCACTACACGGACTTCGTGCGGATCACCTTCACGGACAATGGGATTGGCTTCGACCCCCTCCACCGCTCCCATGTGTTCGAGGTGCTCAGGAAGCTGAACCCGGATACTCCCGGGATAGGTGTCGGGCTCGCCATCTGCCGCAAGGTGGTGGAGAACCACCACGGCTCCATCTCGGTCGAGTCGGAGCCGGGCCGCGGCACCCAGTTCACGATCCTCCTGCCCGTGAAGCAACAGACCCGTTCGCCAGGGGAGTGACATTATATCAGAAAGACTTGAAGGTCGCCGCGTTGTTTCAATGTGAAACCGATTTCGAGAAGACGTTCACGATGATGACGCCGAAGATGATGAAGCCCAGGCCGATCATCGCCGCCGCGTCGAGCTTCTGGTGGAAGATGAAAAAGCCTATCACGGAGATCAAGACGATCCCGAGACCACTCCAGATCGCGTAGGCGATCCCGACCGGCATGGCCTTCAAGGCGATGGACAGGAAGTAGAAGGCTCCCGCGTAGCAGAGCGCCATGAGGGCCGTGGGCAGTGGGTTCGTGAATTGCCGCGACTGCTGGAGGCAGGTCGTTCCGACGACCTCGAGGGTGATGGCGGCTGCGAGTGCACCGTAGCTGATCAACGCTGGATTCATGGTCTCACGTGTCTTTTTCCTGGGTCATTGCCAGGAGCCGCGACAACAGTTTCTGGCGCTCCTTCAGCGGTTGTGTGTCCGGAGCTGACAGATCCGCGAACCACACCCCATCCGCCGCGTAGCGAATGATCTCGAGAGACACGCCCGCGTCGGTGTCCCGATGGCGGCTCAGGCGCGCTTTCAACCAATCGCTCCAGCTTCGGCTCAACGTCTCGTCCAGCAGCGTGGAGATGGACAGCGCCGCCCAGGGATTGCTCCTTCCATCGGGCTTCAGAAGCACGAAGGCGCGGACATAGGCCCGGGTGAAACGTCCGTACTCGACGGGATCTTTCTCCAGGTGGTGGTCTATCTCCCTGTCCAGTTTCTCGACCAGAGCGGCGCAGACCGCTTCCGTCAGCTTCTGCTTGTTGGGGAAGTGATGCAGGAGGCCTCCCTTGGTCACGCCCGCCGCACTGGCGACCTCCTGGAGTGTCAGGTTCGCGAGCCCGCGTTCAGCCGCCATCCGCGCCGCGCAGTCGAGCAGCTTCTGGCGTACGACCTCCGGTTGCTTCTTCCTCTCGTAGGCACTGGCCATACCAGGAAGATACCGTCCGGACGGTATCTTTCAAGGGGAATATTCCATGAATGGTGGTGGACGACGGCCTCCGCCCCGCGATGGTGCTCGCGCTCACCGAGCAGGGGCTCACGGTGCTGCGCGTGAGGTAGCCGGGCGGGGCGGAGATGCTGTGTGGGGCTCACCCCTGGCTTCGGGGGAACTATTCAGCGGCCTGAGGGCGGGAGTAGCCAAGCATCCACGTATAGATGTCGTGGCCCGCCGAGCCGCTGTAGGTGCGTCCCCAGGAGTCATGCCCGACACCCGAATAGAGCGTGAGCTGCGCGGGAGGACTCGCCCGCGGGGTGCAGACGGTGTTGAGCTTGTTGACCGGATCGACCGAGCCCCAATACGAGACAGTCCCGTCACTGGTGCCATGGAACGCCCACACCGGCACATCCCACAGCGCGCAGACGTTGACGCCATTGCCATTGCCAGCGATGGGGACGATGGCGGCGAGCTTCTGGGGATGGGCCGCCGCGTAGGTCCAGGTCACGATGGCTCCCGCGGAGAGCCCCGTGAGATAGACACGCGAGGGATCGACGCGGTAGTGGCTCTTCGCGAACTCGAGCACCGCGTCGAGCTCCGCGTTGCTCCACCAGGCGTTGAAGCGCTGCGGTGAGATCAACACGAACGGGAACTGCCGCCCATTGCGGATGAGTTTTGGTGGCGCGGTGGGACTCATGAGCTTCTCGAGCCCCGTCGTGGTACCGGCACTTCCATCGCCCGCCTCGCCGAGCCCTCCCAGGAAGATCACGAGCGGGAACGTCGCCTCCGGATCGTCATCGTAGTCCTGGGGCAGGTACTCCCAGAACCCGTGGTTGATCCCCGACACCGTCCCGATGGGACGAGCAACGATTTGTCCCGGAGCTGCCCATGCGAGCTGCGCGGCACAGACAACCAGAATCAACAGGACGCGATTCACGATGGCCATACAGGTCCTCTCTGATGGAGTGGAGGATCTGTCTACCTGAATGTCTTACAAATAACAAGGGTTAATCTATTTTTACTGGTATTCCGTGGTAGGTTCGTATCGGTTCCGCTTGTCCGGCTGTCCCGCCTACGGGACTCGCGAGTTGTGAAAATCGACAGGAACCTACCGCTCTCCGCGTTGTCCTAGGGATCGCCGCATCAGGCCTACCCGAGGAATCGCAATGCCCGTGCCTTTGACACTCCGGGTCTTCAAGGGTGACACCCTGGTCACCTCCAAGGACTTCGAGCGCGACATCATCAAGATTGGCCGTCTCGTTTCGGCACATCTGTGCCTGGACGACGAGAAGGTCAGCCGTATCCACTCCGTCATCGAGGTCGCCTCGGATGGCAGCCTGTCCATCATCGACATGGGCAGCGTCGAGGGCACCTACGTCAACGGCAAGCGGGTGAAAAAGGGCCTGCTGTCCTTCGGCGATGAGATCAAGGTCGGTGGCACCACCCTCCGACTGGAGGACACCACGGTCATCGCCGCGGCGAACCTCGCCTCGGCCGCCGCGAGTACCACGCCCGTCGCGACCGCTCCTCCGCCCGACGCGGCGCTCGCTGCGGGGCTCGCCCAGGTCGCCGGTTCCAAGCAAGAGGCGGCCGCGGTGGAGGCTCCGACCGAGCAGGCCGCGCCCCGCGTGCGCCGGGTTCCGTCCCGGTCCAAGGGGCCGCTGGGCCTGGGCCTGCACTTCATGTGGGGCGACCAGCGCGTGGGCGACTTCTTCATCGCCCCGGGCCAGAAGCGCGTGTTCTCCGTGGGCAGCGCCAAGGACGTGGACTTCGTCATGGGCGACTCCAAGCTCGGCGGGGAGCGCTTCGAGGTGATCCGCTCGGACGGCCAGTCCTATACGGTGCTCTTCACGGGCAAGATGAAGGGCGAGCTCATCCGCGAGGGCGAGACGCTGGACCTCGAGGCGGTCATCGAGTCCGGCAAGGCCTCGCACGAGGGCGACGCCTACGCGCTCACACTCGAGGACGACGACTCCCTGGCGGTGGACCTGGGTGGCGTGACGCTGGAGGCCTGCTTCGAGTCCGTGCCCAAGCGCGCCTGGGCGCCGCTGGGCGAGTCGCTGGACATCTCGGTCATCAACATCTTCCTGGTGCTCTTCTTCATCGCGTCGATGTTCGTCATCAGCGCGTCCAACCTGGCCGCGGCGGGCGACAGCTACGCGGATGAGCTCGCGGGCAACGACTCGCGCATCGCCAGGTTCATCGTGAAGCCTCCGGAGACGCAGAAGAACAAGTTCCTGGAGAAGCTCGACGCGCAGAAGGCGGAGAAGACGGCCAGGAAGGAGAAGGTGGCCCGCGGGGACGACACCCAGGTCGCCAAGAAGGAGAGGCTCAAGTCCACCTCGACCCTGACCAGGCTCGACAAGAAAAACACGGCCAGGGACGTGGTGAGGGAGATCTTCGGTGACAAAAAGAGCGTGGCGAGCCTCTTCGGCGGCGGGATGAACAAGAACCTCAAGGTCGTCGTTGATAACATTATCGGCGTCAGGGTGGGCGCGACCAGCATCGATGGCCTGCGTATCAAGGGTGGCGGCGGGGGTGGCGCGGGCTCCATGGACGTGGTGGGCATCGGCGTGGTGGGCACCAAGGGCCGTGGCGGTGGCATGGGCGGCTATGGCAGCAGTGTCGGCGGCCTCGGCGGCACCAAGCAGAGCGTGGAAGTGGGCATCGCGGCCGAGGAGGCCACGGTGGGCGGCTCGCTCGACAAGGAACTCGTGCGTCAGGTCATCCAGCGCAACCGCGGGCAGATCCGCTTCTGCTACGAAAGCCTGCTCAACCGCTTCCCCAAGCTGGGCGGCAAGGTGGCCATCCGCTTCACCATCGCCACCGAGGGCAACGTCGTCACCTCCTCCGTGGCCCAGTCCACGGCGGGTAACTCCGAGCTGGAGCAGTGCGTGTCCGGCCGCGTGCGCTCCTGGACGTTCCCCAAGCCCCAGGGCGGTGGCTCGGTGGTCGTCACCTACCCGTTCATCTTCAAGGCGTCCGGAGAGTAATCAGCATGGGCAGGCTCATACCTGCACGCCATGCGCGAAGGCCATCGCGCGCGCTCCACGCCGCGAAGAGGGCGCGAGGAGCGCGCGCCGCGGCTTCAGGCCGGGGGGGCGGCGGGCGGGAAGAGCCGGGCCATCCACGCGCGCCACGACGCCTCCGCGTGCGCCTTGGCCCCGGGCGCCTGCTCGCCGAACAGGAAGTAACGGACGGTCAGGAAGACCTGACCGCCCATCTCGAGCGGGAAGAGGTGGGCCAGGCCAGGGGCCGGCGTGTCGAGCCGGAGGAGCAGCTCGGGCCATTCGGACGGGCCGGACGACTCCACGACGCCCCCCAGGGCGGGCACGCCCTCGGGAGCGCGCACCCGGGTGCCAACGGTGGCCCCCGCGAGGCCGAGCGGACGGGTGAGGGCCTCCCACGCCACGGCCTTGGGCCCGGAGGTGATGCCCATGAGTTGGAACGACGCGGCGCGCTGGCCCGGGAAGTGGGCGAGGTAGGCGCGCAGGAGCCGGAAGAAGGCGCGCCAGCCGTGCACGTGGCCCTCGAACTGGCCATCCCAGTCATCGGTGCTCGCGAACCAGCGGTGCACCACGCGCACGACGCAGGTGTCCCCCGAGCGCGTCTCCACGGACCATTCGGTGGCCACCGGGCCGGGACCCTCCTGGGGGGCTTCGGCGACGAAGCGGTGGGGCGGCTCCCACGTGGTGATCTTCGCCACCGAGTCCATGCTGGAGTCCTCGGCGAAGTGGGAGACGGTCGTGCCGCCCGCGCGCTCCTCGAGCTCGGTGGGAACGAACCAGGCGGAGATGCCAGGGCCCGTGGCGATGGCCCGCCAGACGGCCTCGGGGGTGCCGGGGACCTCGACCTCGGCCTGGACGGAGCGGTGTCCGGATGCGTCCTTCTTCACGGTCATGCGGTTTCCTTCGTGGGAGTGGGGAGGGGGTGGGCGGCGAGCACCACGCGATGGGGGCGGCCCCCGGGCGCCGAGGCGTCGTGGTAGCGCGCGGCCAGCGCCGTGACGGCCTGGGTGAGCTCGTGGGTGAAGGCGGCGCGCTCGGCGGGCGAGCGGAAGCGGATCTCCGTGTCGATGGCCAGGGTGGCCAGGGCCTTGTTCGCCTCCCGGGCCCGGTGCCAGAGCGAGCCGACCTCGCGCACGAGGCGGGCTCCCAGCGCGATGAGGTAGCTCGCGGACAGGCGGTCCGCGGTGCGCTCCGGATCCGCGGCGATCGGGCCCAGCGCGCCCGGGGACACGACGTAGGAGGACGCGGTCGCCACGAGCAGGCGCTCCGTCAGCCCACCCCACTGCCGCTCCTCGGCGAGGCGCACCAGCTTGTGCTCCTCGAGCGCCCGCAGGTGGTAGTTCACCTTCTGCCGGGCCATCCCCACGCGCGTGGCGAGCGTCGCGGCGGAGGCGGGGGTGACCAGATGCGCCAACAGCTGGCTCTTGACGGCGTCGAGCGCCACCGCCGCGGCCTCTGGCTCCTCGATGACTTCCACGTCGAGCATGGGCCCATGAAGCCTTTGACAACTTTTTTTGTCAATATCCTCGCCGTGCCAGATGAATGGCCGGAGGAGCCCGCGCGGGCCCCGGTGTCACCAGGGCCCGCCGCCCTTTGCTGGGGGACTCCCAGGGCTCGAAGTACACCTCGGCGGTGGTCGCGCTCTGGTCACGCGCATGTCTCCCTATCTGTACGCCAGGCCTGGGGTGGCTGTCTGCGCAGCCACCCCAGACGGTGCACGGCTCAGCTCACTGAATGCTGGTGACGATCTGCGTCTCGCACGTGGTTGGGTTGATGACGGAGTTGACCGTGTCGACCGTACAGACGGCGCCGCCGTAGGTGCCGGAGAAGACCTGCGCCGAGCAGGAACCGCCTACGTCGCTGACCTCCACCCGCCAGACACATGTCTTCGCGCCGGCCGGGTTCGCCGGATCGACCGTCCAGTAGTACTGCTGGGCCACCAGCGGCGTGGGGGCGGGGGCGCTGACCTGGAACCCGCCATAGGTGGCGGTGGGCACGGGGTAGGGGTTGAACACGCCGTTGAGCGTCCCCGTCAACACCTGGATGCCCAGGGAGATGTTGGCGCCGGTCTGGTTGAGGACCAGGAGGTTCTCCAGGGCGGGGGCGACGGACGCCACCGTCCCGTTGCGCAGCACGGGAATCTGGACCACTTCCTCCCGGACGGTGACGAACTCGTCACGCTGGGAGAGGAGGTCCAGGAAGAATCCGGACTCAACCTCCCCGGCGAACGCGATCGACGGCGTGAGGGACAGCAGCGAGGCAGCCAGGAAACGCTTCACGTTCCTCGTCATGGACTTCTCCTGATTGGTTTGTACAGGGGTTGGCCGAAGCCAATGCCTCACTAGCACTGCCAGTCACAAGATTTCAAATCAAAACTTTATTTCAAGGTATTTCCTGCAAAGCTGGATGATTGCATCCCGGGCGTGCTCATGGCTGCGGCTGTCTGGATGAACTCGTCCATGGCTCGGTGGGAGTGGACGAAAACGTCCAGGTGGCATCATCGCTCCTCCGCCATTGTCCTATGGTGGACTCCTGTTTCCCAGGGAGGTCCATACGATGAGGCTGTCACCGCAACGCAAGAAGGGGATCACGGAGCTGTGGGTCGCGAGCCTGCTGCTGTCGTCACTGGCGGGGACGTCCGCGCTCGCGGCCTACGTCCCGCCCGCGGATCAGGGCGTGGGCGTTCCACCTCCCACGCTGGCGAGCAAGGCCCGGGGATTGACGGCCGATGGCAGCAACAACGACGTCGGCTACTGCCATGCCGGCTACTGCATCTCCTCGGTTTCGAGCACCTACTACAACGCCAGGAAGATCCAGTTCAACGTGGACCTGATCACCCACCGCGACGACCCCAACCTGCACCAGGTGTTGGCCCGGGCGTTTCATCCGTACTACGTCACCAGGGACGAGAACTTCAGCGCCAATGATTGTCTTGGCGGCTGGCGGCTGTGCAATCCGAAGGCGGTCTACGACATGGAGGTGCGGACGATCAGCTCCTGCTCGGGCATGCCCACGGACTGCATCACGCAGGCCTGGACCTTCCAGATGCTGCACTCGTACCTGTGGGGCAACCAGGTCGCCGGCTCGTCCGATCACTGTGGGGACGCCGAGGGAAACATCGTGGTGATCCGCGTGGATCCGGCCGATCCGACCATCGCCTATGTCTGGTATGTGAAGGCCCGGGACGACGGCTATACCGTGCATGCCAGCAACCTGGACTTCACCGGGGCCCATCCCCAGTTCGCGAACAACCGGGACGGCTGTGGAATCAGTGGCTGCATGGGCTCGCACCACAAGCAGTACGCCCGGCGGACCAACGATGACGACGCACACGGCTGGACGGTGGACAACACCCTCGTCTTCTTCCACCCGGGCCTCGAGTACGACTACAAGCGGGAGGTGAACCCCGCGCTCACCTGCGAGATGCCCTACCATGGCTATCGTTGCAACGTGACCTCGAATGACAAGCACGACAACGACGACGCGCGCTGCAACCGCAGCGGCTACACCCAGACGCTCATCCAGAGCACGAACACGGCGGGCAGTAGTGGCCCCTGGGGCGCGAACAAGTCGGGCGCGGGGGCGTTCTACGGCGGCTACCTGAACTTCTGCCCGCTCACCAGTGACAGCACCTCCGGATGGGGCATCGGGCTGAACGCCAGCTGGACCTACGGGGATTCGGACGTCAAGGCTGGACACCCCAAGGGGACGCGCCAGTAGCTGGAAGATTTCCATACGCCAGGGGCGCCCTCCCGCCAGGTCCTGAACCCGACAGGAGAGCAGGCTGAGTAGTTCCACGGTTGGCAGGCAAGCAGGCGCATGCAGAGGCCACGCGCTCCTGGTGGCGAGGGGCATTCATACTTTAGGGCCATGGCCGAGAGCGGGACAGACACATCGGAGAGGAGGCGTCTGTGCGACTTCATCCGGGAAAACCGGCCCGGCATCCTGGCGGAGTGGGAACGGGAAGTGCGCGACCATCCCTGCTCGCAGGGCCTCTCCCGCCCTCGGCTCATCAATCACCTTCCCGACCTGCTCGAGCGGGTGTCGAACATGGTGGAGACGGTCCACACGGGCCAACACGAAACGCTGGCGGGGGTGCCAGAGGTCCATGCCCTGGACCGGCTGGAGGCGGGCTACGACCTGGAGCAAGTGGCCCACGAGTACGCCCTGCTGCGAGCGTGCATCCTCCGGCTCTACGAAGCACATGCCAAGAGCGTGGGGACGGGGAACCTGGTGGCCACGCTGGCGGAGGTGCGGCGCTTCAACGAGACATTCGACGAGGCCTTGTCCACCGCCGTGTCCCGTTACGCCCAGACCCGTGCGCGTACCCTGGCGGCCCTGGACCGCATCTCCCAGGCGGCCCTCGGACAGGGGAACGTGAACGACTTCCTGCCCAGGCTGCTGCGCGTCATCCTCGAAAGCACGGAGTCGGTGGATTCGGTCATCCTGCTGCTGCGCGAGGGGAACACCCTGCGCGTGCGCGCCGCCGTGGGAGTGGAAGAGGAAGTGCCCGCTGATTTCAGTCTCCAGGTGGGTGAGGGCTTCACCGGGAAGGTGGCCGCCGAGGGGCGCCCACTGGAATTGCACTCGGCGGCCACGGATCCGCTGGTGAAGAACCCGGTCGTTCGCGCCCGGGGCGTCCAGGCTCTCTACGGAGTGCCGTTGTCCTACGAGGGGCAGGTCATCGGCGTGGCCAAGATGGGCAGCCTGTCGGCCTCCACGTTCTCCAACGAAGACAAGCTGCTCTTCCGGGTGATGGTGCAGCGCATCTCGTCCCTGCTCTTCCAGGTCCGCCTCCAAGAGCGAGATCAGGTCCAGACGCGCCTGTTGGATGCCATCCTCGTCCAGCTCCCGGTGGGGGTCGTGGTGGTCGAGGCCCCCTCGGGTCGCGTGCTCCTCGGCAACGCGGCCTTCGTGCGCCTCTGGCGGCATCCCGTCATCTACTCGTCCGACGTCGCGGGCTACCGCGAGTATCGGGGCTTCCACGCGGACGGTCGCCCCTTCGAGCCGCACGAGTGGCCCGTCGCGCGCGCCCTCAAGGGGGAGGTGGTGCACGACATGGAGATCGGCATCTTGCGTGGCGATGGCACGCGCGGGGTGACGATTCAAAGCTCCGCCCCCATCCGCGACGCCGAGGGCCGCATCATCGCGGCGGTGGTCACCACGGTGGACATCACCGACCGCAAGGCCGCCGAGGAGCAGCAGCGCCGGATGGTCGAGTTCCGCGAGCGTTTCCTGGGCATCGTCAGCCACGACCTGCGCAACCCGCTCAACGCCGTCCTGTTCTCCGCCAAGGCGCTGATGCAATCCGAGAGCGTGATGAAGGAGCAGGTGAAGAACGTCCGCCGCATCCTCGGCAGCACCGAGCGCATGACGCGGATGATCACCGACCTGCTCGACTACACGCGAGGGCGGTTGGGTGGAGGCATTCCCATCACCGCCGAGCCCGTCAATCTCCGCCATCTCTGCCACCACGTCCTGGAGGAACTGGAGACCAGCCACCCGGGATGCGAGCTGCGGCTGGAGGCCTCAGGCGACTTCGAGGGTGAATGGGACCCCGACCGACTCGCGCAAATGGTGGGCAACCTCGGCAAGAACGCGCTCGACTACAGCCCCGAGGACACGCCCGTGAACCTCGTGCTGCACGACGAAGGCGACACCGTGGGCCTGGAGGTCCACAACCAGGGCGCCCCCATTCCATCCGACCAGCTCCCGCACATCTTCGAGCCCTTCCGGCAGGCCACCACGGACAGGAGGCCTCCCACCTCCGGGCTCGGGCTGGGGCTCTTCATCGTCGAGCAGATCGTCCACGCCCACGGCGGAACCATCACCGTCCACTCCACCCAGGCGGAGGGGACCACGTTCTCCGTGAAGCTGCCCCGACGCTCCCCGAAGAGTCCGACCGCGATCGCGAGCACAGGCGCCTCACCCTGCTCGAAGTGACACACCGCCGCCCATCCGACACGTCTACCGCGCCCCCACCTCATGTCCAGCGGCCACGAGCCCGGTGGCGAGCACCGTGGCGACACGGCCCGGGCCCAGAATGCCAATGCGATTCATCCGATGTTCTCCGTTCAGGGAAGGGGGCCCAGGGTCAGGCGATGGTGGACAGCACCTCGACCGAGGCGGCATGCAGAGCGGACGCGGTGGCCAGGAAGTCGCGGCTCGTGAAGCTCCACGGGCGGCCGTGGGTGTCGGAGATCCGGCCGCCGGCCTCCTCGACGAGGAGGGCTCCCGACAGCAGTCCGGAGAGGACCTGGCTGTACTGCCAGAAGGCCTCCATCGAATGTGAGCAAACGCTCTCTTTCACTACTCGCTTTCGCCCATGGCCTCCCGAACCACTCCCCACCCGCTCGAGCCGAGGAAGAAACCCGGTCAGGCCCGCTCGGCGGCGACCGTCGCGGCCGTGCTCGAAGCCGCTGCTCGCATTCTGGAGACCGAGGGCTTCGAGGGGTACACCACCAACGCCGTGGCCCGGCGTGCCGGCATCAGCATCGGCTCGCTGTACCAGTACTTTCCCAGCAAGGACGCCATCACCAAGGCGCTGATGCTCCGGGAGACGACCCAGCTCCTGGCGGATGTCGCCGCCATCCATACGGACGCGGGCGGGCGCGCGGGCCTCGAGCGGCTCATCGCGGTGGCCGTTGCCTATCAGTTCCGGCGTCCGGCCCTCGCGCGGCTGCTGGACATGGAGGAGCGCCGTCTGCCCGTTGGGGAAGAGGTGCGGCGCATTGGCGAGCAGCTGCTCCTCACCGTCCAGCGGTGTCTCGACGCGCCGGACCTCGCGGGCACGTTCCGCTCACCGTTCGCCGCCGAGGATCTCCTGGCGATCGTGAAGGGCCTCGTCGACGCCGCGGGGGACCGGGGCGAGA
Organism: Cystobacter fuscus; assembly: GCF_002305875.1. NCBI lineage: Bacteria > Pseudomonadati > Myxococcota > Myxococcia > Myxococcales > Archangiaceae > Cystobacter > Cystobacter fuscus. The sequence continues at coordinate 3,132,421 of NZ_CP022098.1, forward strand.
TGCTGGCGCTGGCACGGCCCGAGGTGAAGGAGCTCTTCCCGGGACTCTGGGCGAAGCGCCTGCAGGAGGTGCTGCTCCACGGCCTGAGCCCCAAGGCCTGCGCCCGGCTGGTGCGTGAGGTGTTGGGGCCCCAGGTGCCCGAGCGCGTGGCGCGGCGTGCGGTGGAGCAGTCGGACGGCAATGCACTCTTCCTGGAGGAGCTCATCCGCATGGCGGCGGAAGGGCGCGGGGATGAGGCACCGGAGACGGTGCTGGCGGTGCTCCAGGCCCGCTTGATGCGGATGGATCATGGGGTACGCCAGGTGCTGCTGGCTGCCAGCATCTTCGGCCGCGTCTTCTGGCCGGAGGGAGTGGGTGAGCTGTTGAGGGGCCAGACAGAGCAGGCACTGTTGGAGCAGCACCTGCGATGGCTGGTGGAGCAGGAGGTCATCGAGCCGATGCCCGACAGCCGCTTCCCCTCCGTGACCGAGTACCGTTTCCGTCACGCGCTGGTGCGGGATGCGGCTTACGGCCTGGTGCCCGACAGTCACCGGCCCATGGGTCACCAGCTCGCGGGGACTTGGTTGGAGCGGATGCTCGAACCCGATGCGCTGGTGCTTGCCACGCACTTCCAGTGGGGGCAGCGGCCAGAGCGCGCTGCCTCCTTCTACACCCGGGCCGCTGAGCGGCTCTTCGAGAGGAACGATCTGCAGGGGACGTTGCGGTGCGTGGAGTCGGCCCTGGCCTGTGGCGCGAGCGGCGAAGCCTTGACCCGGCTGCGTGCGCTCCATGCCATGGTGTTCTTCTGGATGGTTCAGCTGCCCAGGGCCCTGGAGTGCGGTATCCCGGCATTGGCCGGGTTGAAGGCGGGCAGCCCCCTGTGGTGCAGGTTGATCGGGAACCTGATCGTCGGGAGCTCCATCTCCGGACATCCGGAGCAGTCGGCCAGCCTGTGCGAAACGTTGGTCCACACCCCTCCGGTGCGTGAGGGCCCGCGCCAGCGACCTCCCCGAAGCCGAGGCCCGAGAGCGCTTCCTGCACCAGGTGCCCGAGAACGCCCGGACGCTGGAGCTGGCCCGCCAGCGTTGGGGCGAGAGCGCGGCTTAACTCCGTGTAGCCCACGGACATGGACGCCTCCGTTGATGGGTGCGCCGGAGCCATGCCACGTCTCCGAGGCCGACGGGAGAGGTGGTGTTGAGGCTCAAGCAGCCACAGCCAACAGGCCCACACCCCCCTGTCGCCCCCTCCAGAGAGGGCGGACCAGACAGGCGTGTACCCCAAGAGGGCTCCACCCAGAGTGCACCGGCATGGCTCACATTGCCCCCATTCCTCTCATGATCGGGCTGACGACAACACGCATCGTTGAGCGGCACCTGGGGTGCCTCGCAAGGCGGTGTCTGTCTACTCGTCCACGCTGGTGGGCGCGCGCTTCTTCTCGACGATGGGCACGTAGCAGCGTCCTTCGTGCTCATAGAAATCCTCGCACGGCGCGGTGCGCTTCATCTCTTCCCAGCACGCGTCGTTGAGCAGCACTTGGGGCAGGGTGCACGGCGGCGCCGCTTGGCCCTTCATCCGCTTGCTGGGCATCTTCTTGGCCACCACCCCGGCGTCGCCCTGGCCGGTGAGGATCCACTCCGGCACCTCCGTGTCCTCCACCTCCATCTCCGCGTGCGGGGCCGGGCCCTCGCTGAGCGTGAGCACGCCCCAGATGGCGATACCCATGGCGATCGCCCCCACGGCGCGCGGGGCCCACGTTGGAGGCGCGTGCCACGCCGCGCGAGCCACTCGACCTCGAGTGGGTGCAACCCGCGGCACGACACGCAAGGCCACCCGGAAGGGCACCACGGTGCCCAACTGCCTTGCGCACTCGACGGAGAAGAGGATGAGTCTCAGCCTGCCAAGCCCTTGTTGCCTGGCGCTGATGAAGACGCGGGCCCACTCCCACCTTTTCTTTGGAGTCATGTTGGCGAGGTGACTTAGCGTGTAGTGCGAGCCGGCGTCCACGGTCCACGCTCTCGGACACCGGCACTCAACAGACGGGATCGCTCGGGTCGGTGTGTTTCAGCAACTCGGAGGGGTCGAGCCTCGCGTCCTACTCGTCGAAGCGGACGCGGAGCCGCCCCGCATCCCGTGTGACGCGCAGGTTCCGGTAGCGGCTCAAGTAGGCGAGTCCGACGAGCGCCGCGGCGAAGCCCGCGCTCGCGCCGACGCCGAGGGCCCACCGGGGGCTGAAATGGTCCGCGACCCAGCCGACGATGGGCGCGCCGAGGGGCGTGCTGCCCAGGGCGATGGCCAGGAGGATGGCCAGGAGGATGGCCACCACCCGGCCCCGCATGTTCGGCTCGGTGGCGAGCTGGACCAGGCTGTTGGTCGAGGTGGTGAAGGTCTGCGCGGACAAGCCGATGAGGACGAGCGTGGCGCCGAAGAGCCCGTAGCTGGGCATGAGCGCCGCGAGCGCGCAGCCGGAGCCGAAGACCAGGGCGCCGGACAAGAGCAGCGTGAGGCGGGGTTTCACCCGCCGGGCGGCGAGGAGCGCACCCGTGACCGAGCCAATCGCCATGATCGACGTCAGGAGCCCGAACTGTCCTGCTCCGGCGTGAAAGACGGAGACCGACATGGTGGAGATGAAGATGGGGAAGTTGAGCCCGAAGGTGCCGATCAGGAAGAGCATGAGCAGGATGGCTTTCAGATCGGGGCGCTTCCAGACATAGACGAAGCCCTCGGCCAGACCCGCCCGGGACTGCGCGGCGCGTCCTCCCCGATGCAACTCATCGACGCGAAGCAGCGCCAGCGCGCCAATGCTGCCCAGGAAGGAGGCCGCGTTGAGCAGGAACACCCAGCCAGAGCCCACCGAGGAGATGAGGACACCCGCCAGGGCCGGGCCCAGCATCCGCGCGGCGTTGAACGAGGTGGAGTTCAGCGCCACGGCGTTGGGGAGATCCGCTTCGCCCACCAGCTCCGAGACGAAGGTCTGACGCGCGGGGGCGTCGAACGCGGCGACACCTCCCAGCAGGAGCGCGAACCCATACACGTGCCACAACCGGACGAGGCCCGTGATCGTGAGGACGCCCAGACCCAGGGCCAGTACGCCCAGGGCCGACTGCGTGGCGAACAGGAGCTTGCGTTGGTCGAGGTGATCCGCCGCGAAACCCGTCAAGGGCAGCAGCACCAGCTGCGGTCCGAACTGCAGCGCCATGACCACACCCACGGCGGTCGCGTTGCGCTCCGTCAATTGGGTGAGGACGATCCAGTCCTGGGCGGTGCGCTGCATCCACGTTCCCACGTTGGACACCAGCGCTCCACCGGCCCACAACCGGTAGTTGGGGTTCTTCAGCGAGCGGAAGGTGCTGCTCATGTGGAGGGCGTGCCCCTCGGAGGCTCGTTGCCTCCGTTGAACCGTCCGAACCGTCGGGCGAGCCACACGGACCCGGCCACCGCCGGCAGCCCCGCGAGCGCGACATGTCCCAGGTCACGCGGCTCGAACGCGCCCACGTGGAACAAGAGGAGATAGCCCACCGAGGCGTTGAACGCTCCCCACAGCACGTTCACCGTGGAGGACGACAGCCCTTCTCCCCGAGGCTTGGCGAACGGGCTTTGAAATGGCCTGCCCATCACTCCGCTCACCCAGTGGGGAATCGCGTTCGCCAGGAACAGTCCCCCGAAGCCATAGGCGACACCATGAGACCAGGGCATTCCAACGCTCCTTTCGTGGAGTGGCTTGGCGACGGGCCTCCGAATTCATGGACCCGTCCAGCAATCATGGACAATTCATAGAGGGGTCCATGATTTCCGTCAAGGCGATGGGGGAGGGGTTGCGTGCGCCTCGCCTCTCGACTACAGGTGCGTGCGTGGCCCGACGCGATCCGGAAGAATTCCTCGAAAGACTCAGTGCCCTGTCACAGGGTTTGAGGTTGGTTGCCGCGCGGGAGTACGCCACCTTCGAGGTCGGCAGCACCCAGGCCAAGTTCCTGCGCTACATCGGCCGGCATGGCCGCATCTCCCAGGCCGAGCTCGCACGGGCCACGGGGACGGATCCGACGCTCACCGGACGCGCGCTCGAGACGCTGATCGAACGGGGTTGGGTGCGCCGGGAGCGCAGCGAAGAGGATCGCCGTCAGTACGTCCTGGAGCTGGCGGAGGCCGGACAGCGCGCCCGCAGGCGGGTGGAGGACACGCGCAGGCGCATCAGCGTGCGTCTCGTCGCGGAGCTCGACGAGCGGGACTTCGAGGACTTCGACCGGATCATGAAGAAGCTGCTGGCCACGCTCGAGGAGTCACTGGAGGCTCGCTCGAAGCCGTGAGGGCCTCGCCTCACGGTGGAAGAACTGTACGCGAGCACGACTGCCCGGTTCGCGGCGCGCCCGCGCTGCCGTCCAGGGCTTCATTGCCCTACGGCCGTCCTCCCAGGCCATTCTCACTCATCCTGCGACTGTACCGTCCAGACGGTACAGTCAGGGCAGTGGGTATTGACAAGCCAAACCTGGAGAGCACGCCATGGTGCAATCCCGAGCCAAGCAAGCGAAAGATCCCTCGCTGCCAGCCCCCTCGGGCGCGCGGACGTCCGATACCCGCGCCCACATTCTCGACGCGGCGGAGGCCGTCGTCTCCGAGTTCGGGGGACGGGAACTGACCCTGGAGCAGGTGGCCAGGGCGGCCCACTTGAGCAAGGGCGGCCTGTTGTACCACTTCCCCACCAAGACCGCGCTCCTGCAAGGCATGCTGGCGCGCCTGCTCGAACGCGTCGAGGCGGAGTTCCAATCAGATGCCGTCGACTGCACACCGGGCGAGCGGCTGATGGCCTATACGCGCGTCAGTCTTCATGCCAATGGCAAGGACAAGCGGTTGGGCGCCGCGCTGCTCGCGGTGCTGGCCGATGATCCGTCTTTGTTGGAGCCCTTGCGAGCGTTCTACCGCGCACGTTTCGCGGAATTGCGAGGTCTGGGAGCAGATCAGGGCCGCGCGCTCGTCACCCTCCTGGCAGTGGAAGGCCTCTTCCTGCTCGAACTCCTGGATCTATCCGACCTGAGCACCGACGAGCGGAACATGCTCGAGCGAACCCTGAACGCATTGGCCGACACGCGAACCCCGGGAGGGGCCCATGTTTAAACCCTACATCATTCTGTGCGGGGCCATCCTCGCCGAGATCCTCGGGAGCGTGGCGTTGAAGTATTCGCAGGGAATGTCCCGGCTCTGGCCCTCGGTGGCGGTCCTGGTGGCCTATGGCCTGACGTTCTGGTGGCTGTCGCTCGCGCTCAAGGTGCTGCCCCTCGGGATCACCTCGGCGCTCTGGGCGGGCCTTGGCATCGTGGGCTCCGCCGCGCTCGGCGTCCTGCTGTTCCATGAGCGGCTGGGCTGGGTGGAGTTCGTCGGCATGGGAATGATCCTGGGGGGCAGCCTGGTGCTCACCCTGTTCGCCCGGGTGCCGGCCCATGCCTGACACCCGGGACTGAGGAGGGAAGGCATCATGGTGGATCTGGCGCGCAAGAACCTCTTGCATGACAAGCTTCGGTTTTTCATCACCCTTTCCGGTGTGGCCTTCGCCGTGATGCTGGTCCTGGTCCAGTTGGGGCTGTTCTTCGGCATGCTGAAGAACGCCACCATCACCATCGACAAGCTGGAGGCCGACCTGTGGGTGACCTCGCGGAACACGCACAACGTGGACTTCGCGCACACGTTCCCGGAGTCCCGGGTCCAGCGCGTCCGCGCCATTCCCGGCGTCCAGCGCGCCGACAACCTCATCGTCACCTTCATGGATTTCACCCTGCCCAATGGCGCGCAGGACGCGACGCTCGTCTACGCGCTCGAGCACTTCGAGGAGTGGCGGTTTCCCTGGTCGGTAGAGGAGGGGCGCGTCTCGGACTTGCGGCGGGGCAACTGTGTCTTCGTCGATAACTCGGCCGTCCGGCGGTTCGGTTCCTTCTCCACCGGCGAGTACCGCGAGTACCTGGGGACCCGGCTGAAAATCATCGGACGGACCAACGAGGCCCGCTCGTTCACCACCACTCCCATCTCCTTCATGGATTACAGCCTCGCGCAGCGGCTCATGCCGGGGAACGCTCAAGACCAGACGACCTATATCCTGGTCAAGCTGGCGCCGGGCGCGAACCTGGAGCAGGTACGTGCCGAGCTCCAGCGGCGTCTGCCCTACAACGATGTCCACACGGCCGCAGAGTGGGCGGCGCGCTCCCGCGCCTATTGGATCGACAACACCGGGCTGGGCTTCAACATGGTGATGACGGTGTTCCTGGGCTGTCTGGTCGGTGTCGTCGTGGTGGCGCAGACCCTCTACACCTCCACGATGGAGCACCTGCGGGAGTTCGGCACGGTCAAGGCGATCGGCGGCAGCAACCGGGACATCTACGGCATCCTGGCCCGGCAGGCGCTCATCTCGGCGGGGGTGGGGTTCGTGCTGGGCATCATTCCCACGCTGCTCGTCCGCGAGTTGGTCCCGCTGATGGACCTCGAGTTGATCATCTCGTTCAAGCTCGTGCTCACGGTCCTCATCGGAACGGTCGGGATGTGCCTCGCCGCCGCGATGATTTCCTTCCGCAAGGTGGCCTCCATCGACCCCGCGCTCGTGTTCAGGACTTGAGGAGACCGTCTTGCCCGTGCTCGAGGCCCACGACATCACCAAGACATTCCAGGAGGGCCGGGAGACGGTGACCGTGCTCCGGGGCGTGTCCCTCGCCCTGGAGCGCGGGGAGATCGTCACCCTGGAGGGCCCCTCCGGCTCAGGCAAAACCACGCTGTTGTCCATCCTCGGGTGCATCCTGACGCCCACCAGCGGTCGGTTGGTGGTGGATGGCGAGGTGCTCGACGGCCAGCGGCCCGAGCGGCTGCCCGGGATTCGCAAGCGCTCCATGGGCTTCGTCTTCCAGCAGTACAACCTCTTTCCCGCGCTGAGCGCCGTCGAGAACGTCGAGTTCGCCCTCAACATCAAGGGCTGCGAGGGCCGGCCGGCGCGCGAGGAGGCCGAGCGCGTGCTGCGCGCGGTGGGCCTGGCCGACCGGATGAACTTCCTGCCCCGGGAGTTGTCGGGCGGACAGAAGCAGCGCGTGGCGCTCGCACGCGCTCTGGCGGGACAATCTCCCATCCTCCTGGCCGACGAGCCCACCGCCAATCTCGACTCGGAGGCAGGGGGGCAGGTGCTCCGCCTCTTCCATGCGCTGGCCAAGACGGAAGACCGGGCGCTGCTTATCGTGACCCACGATCCCAAGGTGCGAACCATCTCCGATCGTGTGCTCCGGATCCACGATGGATGTCTGACAGGAGGAGCGCCGCCATGATGTCTCGCAAGCTGATGAAGGTCGGGTTGCCGCTGGTGGCGGTGGCGCTGGTGCTCGCCGTGCTGCTCGGCGTCCACATCCCCCGCGCGGCCGAGCCGCAAGCGCCTGCGCCTCGCGCTCCACCCCCCACCGACGTCCGAGCGGAGGGCCGCATCGTTTCCTATCCGGGCGCTTCGGTCACGGTCGGCACGGAGGTCACCGGAAGGCTCGTGGAGCTGCGGGTGGAGGAGAAGAGCCAGGTGCGCAAGGGCGAGGTGATTGCCGAGTTGGACGCGACCGAGCAGCGCGCCGCGCTGACCCAGGCCCGTGCCCAGTCCGCCGAGATCCGCACCGAGGTGCGCCGGCTCCAAGCGGACCTGGAGCGGTATCGGTCCCTGTTCGAAGCCAAGGCGATGTCGCGGCAGAATTTCGAATACACCCAGCGAGCCGTGGAGTCGGCGCGGGCTCGGATGGCCGCGGCCCAGGCCCAGGAGCAACGGCTGGAGAGTGTCCTGGCCAAGACCCGCATCCGCTCGCCCATCGATGGGGTCGTCATCTCGCAACTGATACAGCAGGGCGAGCTCATCACGGCGGGCTCCCCGTTGGTGGTCGTGGCCGATCTCACCCGGAGCCGGGTGGAAGCGGAAGTGGATGAGTTCGACACCGGCAAGGTGGTGCTCGGCGCCCCGGTGCGCATCATGGCCGAGGGTTTTCCTGGCACCAGTTGGAAGGGGACGGTCGAGGACATTCCCAACGCCGTCATGAACCGGCGCCTCAAGCCGCAGGACCCCGGACGGCCCGTCGACCTCCGGGTGCTGCTGATCAAGGTCTCCTTCGATGAGCCCACGCCGCTCAAGCTGGGTCAACGGGTGGAGCTGCTCATCAGCTCCTGAGTTCGCGCGTCGCGCCTTCCCCCCGGAAGACGGCGCGCCATCACATCGGGACGGGGCGGACTTCACCTGAAAAGAATGGAGAACGACATGGAGATCAACCTTTCCAATCTCGCGTCGCCCCCGTCTTCCCCACCCAGGGATGTGTTCGGATTCAATGCCTTCCTGGAGGCGGCCGTGGCTCGCGGGTATTTCTACGATTTTCCCATCGCCAATGGGAGCAGCGGCTCGCGTCTGCATCATGGCGGCCGGGAGCTCGTCAACTTCGCTTCCATCAGCTTCATGGGCTTCCAGGAGAACTCGTCCGTCATGGACTACTTCTGCGCGGCCGCGAAGGAGTATGGCCTGGTCACGGGAGGCTCTCGGGCCACCCAGGGGATCTGCATGGCCCACGCGACGCTGGAGCAGACCATGAACCACCTCACGGGCATGGAGCATACCGTGACCTTCGGCAGCGGCCTGCTCGCGAACATCGGCTTCCTGAATGCCATGACGGTCCAGTTCAAATTCGACTCCGACTGCAAGGTCGACAACCGGGACGCGGTGTTCATCCTGGATCGGGATTGCCACTGGAGTCTGTGGAAGGGCGCGTCGCATCTGGAGCACGGCAAGAGCCTGTTCTCCTTCCAGCACAACGACCCGGCCTCGTTGGAGGCCACGCTGTCGCGGATCACCGTGAAGAAGAAGGTGGTCATCTTCGAGAGCGTCTACTCCTCGGACGGCAGCGTCGCGCCCATGGGGGCCCTGCTGGATGTGTGTGAGAAGCACGGCGCGCTGTCCTACGTGGACGATGCCAACGGCTTCATGATCTACGGCCCGCCCAACCGGCCCTACCACGCGGAGTATCAGGAGATGCGGCGGGCCACGTTCCGGATGGTGTCGTTCTCCAAGGCGGTGGGCCTGGAGGGAGGCGCCATCAGCGGTCCCCGAGAGTACGTGCAACCCTTCGCGTTCCTGTCGGGAACCGCAATCTTCACCGCGGCCATGCAGCCGCCCACGGCGGCCACGGCGGTCCATCTCCTCGAGAAGCTCAACTCCGAGCCCGAGTTGATGGACAACTACCTGGCGAAGGTGGCCCAGTTCCGCGGACGGCTGTTGCAGGAGGGCTTCCGGCTCTACGACAGTGAGTCCTATATCCTCTCGATCTGGATCGGACAGGACCTGGTCGCGGAGAACGTGCGCCAGTTCCTCGCGTCCAACGGGTTCGCGGTGCCTGTCTTCCGCTACCCCGCCGTGCAGCGCAATCGTGCGGTGCTCCGGGTCATCCTGAATGATCGTCATTCCTCCCGGGACATCGAGAACTTCATCGCCATGCTGCGCGAGGCCCGGCGGCAATTCGGTTTCTGAGGAGCGCACCCATGGACCAGACCATCGACCGCGTCCCCGCGGATTGGGTGATGGGCCTGCTGCGATGCCCGAGCTGCTCGGAGCCGGCCCTCCGCCGCCGCGAGGGCCCCTCCTTGATGTGTGACGGGTGTGCGGCCCACTTCCCGGTGCAGGAGGGAATCCTGGACCTCGCCCTGCCCGGCAACGAGTCGCTCCGAACGGACCGTCCCTACGAAGGGCTGTCGGGCAGGATGTACGCCACCTTCATGGAGCATCCGTGGTTACAGAACCTGGATGCGTGGCTGCTGGGAATGAAGGTGGAGGACTACTACGCGCGGATCCAGGAACAGCTGGCCGTGCTGGGGCCCGGCCCCAGCCTGGACATGCCCTCGGGGGGCGGCCCCTTCCTCGGGCGGGTGCACACGTACCAGCGGGCGGGTCCCTGGCTGTTCGCCGATCTCTCGTGGACCATGCTGCACCGCCTCCGGCGCAAATGCGAGGCGCTTGGACTGCGCGAGGTGGTGTTGATCCGGGCCGATGCGACCCGGCTGCCCCTGCGTGACGGGGTGCTGAACAACCTCGTGTCCTTGTTCGGCTTGCACTGCTTCCACGACAAGGCCTCCGTGTTCGGGGAGCTGAACCGGTGTCTGAAGCCCGGGGGGCGGATCCTCGCCAGCACGTTGACCAGCGAGGGACCGCGCAGGTCCCGCTTCTACCTGAAGCTGAATCAGCGGGATGGCACCTTCGCCCCCAACAACTCGCTCCATGAATTCCGGGAGCAGGCCCGTCATCAGTGCATGGGACTGAGGGTCCTCAACCAGCTGGGCGCCACGCTCGTGCTCGAGATGAGCCATGGGTGAGCGCGCATGGGCCCTCGGGCAATCAACGGCCGTGGCCTCCTCCGGATGGACGGTGGAGAACGCGGACAGCATCCACCGGTTCTCCGCCGCGCAATGGGACGCGCTGCTGGCGCCGACCGACTTCTTCACCCACGGCTATCTCGCGGCCCTGGAGGCCAGTGACCTGGACTGCCAGTTCCACTACGCGGTCCTCCGCGCGGGCCCCTCGCTCGTGGGCCTGGGCTTCGGCTGTCTCATGCGCTTCGACCTCGGACTCTGGCGCCCGCGTATCTGGTTGGGCGGGTCGCCCGTCAACCTGGGCACTCCGTTCGCCTTCGCTCCTGGTCACGACGCGCCCGAGGCCCATTACCGGTTGCAGGAAGCCCTGTTCGCCCGGGCGCGCCAGTCCCGGGCGCTGTATTTCATCCTGCGCGACTTCCGTGTGTCCGCGGACACGCCGTTCGCCCCCAGCCTCCAACTGTCTCCAGTGCCCCTGCATCACACCGCGATCCTGCCCCTGGAGTTCGACGGCTTCGAGGCATACCTGGCCCACTTGAAGGGCTCGCGGCGCAAGACAGTGAAGAAAGACATCCGGGCCGTCGAGGCGGCGGGCTTCCGCTTGAGCATCGAGCGCCCGGCGCCGGAGCTGGCCCCCCGTCTGCTCGCGTTGTGGTTGAACCTCTACCGCAAATACAAGTCTCCGGATCAAATCCGGCTCACCGAGGGCTACTTCCGCGCCATGGCCACGTGTCCGGAGGCGGTCTTCTTGTTGCTCTGGCGAGGCGGAGAGCTGGTGGCGTTCGACCTCTGCCTTCGGTGGGGAGACCTGCTCGGCTCGATCTTCTCGGGGCTCGATCCCGAGGCGACGCGCGAGCAGCCGGTGCACCGCTACATGGGCCATGCGATCGTGCGGCATGCCCTCGACACGGGATGCCGGAGGATTGATTTCGGCATCTCCAATGAAGCCGCCAAGGAGCGCATGGGCTGTCGTCTGGAGCTGCTGTACGGGCAGGGCCGGATGGTGCCGGCAGTGCTGCACGGACTGAGGGCGGAGCGCCTGGTCCGGCCCCTGATCGCCGCTCCGGTGCCCGCTCCCACGGCCCCCGAGGACGGCGGCGGCGCGCCCGGTGAAGCCGGGAGGACGCTCGCGGCGCCCGTGTTCCTCCGGGGCAGGAGGAAGGTGGTGGTGATTGGCGCCGGTCTGAGCGGACTGGCGGCGGCGGCGCGGTTGGCCTCGCGGAGCCACGATGAACTCGTGGTCCTGGAGCAGACGCCGTCGCCGGGCGGTATGTGCCGGACCGTCTCCTTCGAGCGGGACCTTCGGGGCTTCATCGCGGGCTGCAACCTGTTCCCGCCCCGCTTCTTCTCGCTCCTGGAGCGCGCCTACCACATCCGTCTTCCGACCCGCCGCGCGCGACTGAGGACTTATTACGACGGTCGGCTCCTGGAGGTCGGGACGCAGGCGGGTCACCTGGACGTGCGCCAGGAGTTCGCGGCCCTGGGGCGGCTGGCGCGCGGATGGGTGCACGACGCTCGGGACTTGAGCGCGACCGTCCGCGGTCCCTCGCTGGTGAGCGATCTCTCCCTGCTGCCGCTGCTGATGCAGGGACAGGCGCCCTGGCATTGGCCCGTGAGGGAAGGGGTGGCCCGGTTGCGTGCCGCGACCTCCACCCGGTACCCGGTGCCCGGGCTGACCGCCATTCCCCAGGCCCTCGAGCGTGTCATCCTGCGGAGCGGCTCCGCGCGGATCATCTACCAGGCGCCCGTTCAATCCATCGAGGTCCACGCGGGACGGGTCCTGGGCGTGCGCACGTCACAAGCCGAATGGCCCGCCGAACAGGTGCTCAGCAGCCTGCCGCCGCGCACCACCCGTGCGCTGCTCCACGGAGACGGCGAGGCGTCCCTCCCGGCAATGGGACGACCGGAGGGCTTGTCGGCGATGGCGGTCTTCCTGACGCTCGCGCCGGAGTTCGCCCTGCCGCGCGGCTGCTATGGCTTGAGCTTCGTGGAACGAGACATCCTCGGACAGCTGAGGGCACTGTTCGCCGGACAGGTCCCGGAGCGGCCCACCTTCGAATGGCTCTGCCCCGACCTGGCCGAAGATCAACCCTCCGCCAGGGGCTGGCGAGTGACCCTGTTCACCACGTGTCCGGCCTCTTGCTCCGCCGCCCAGGCCGCACAGCTCTGGGCGAGGATGACCGAGCGCCTGGAGCAGTGCTTTCCGGGGTTCACGCGCGCGATCCTCTGGAGCCTCCGGGTCCCGCCCGGTGACTACGAGCGGGTCGTCGGTTGTAGCAGTCGGCTGTCACCCCATGCCGATGCACCCCCACGCGAGCGCGAGGCTCCGTCTGGCATCGACGGGCTGTCGATCGCCCACGGAGGCGCGAGTGCCGGTGACGCGTTCCTCGCCCTGCGGGCGGGACTGGCGTGCGCCGATCAGCTCCTCGGCCCGGGCGCCACCGCCCTCGCGAGGCCTCGGTGAATCCTCTTGGAAATCACCGAGGGTTTCCCCACCAGGAGGGGGCCGTGGGGTGTGTCCTGCTCGCGGTGGAAGGCCGCGCCCGATGCCTCACTGCCTGTGAGGGGTCCGCCCTGCTCCGAGCGGTGGCTCTACAGTAGCTGCTGGCCACGCTCGAGGAGTCACTGGAGGCTCGCTCGAAGCCGTGAGGGACTCGCCCCCCTTCCTACCGCGCCACCGTGAGCGCGAAGGGCGCGAAGCCACGGCGGCGGATGAGGTGGGGCACGAGCAGCATGAGGGCTTCCGTGCCCCGGGCGGTGGAGAGGTCTCCCAGGTCCTCGATCCACTCCACGGGCCACCCGAGCGATTGAAGCAGCCCACCGACGGCCGTCTTCGCTCCCGCGTCGTTGCCCGACAGGAACGCCGTCGGAGGCACGGAGAGGGCCCGGGGATTCGCCATGACGGAGAAGAGCATGGTGTTGAGCGCCTTGACGACCCGCGTCCCCGGCAGCGCCTGCTGCAGGTGCTCGGCCAGGCTGCTGTCCGGGTAGCACAGGCCCGCGGGCATCCCTCCCGCGCCGCGCCGGGTCGCGTTCGACACGTCCATCAGGATCTTCCCATCCAGGGCCTCGCGCAGGGCCCCGAGCCGCTCGAGGCTGGTGTCTCCCGGAGTGGCGTTGATGAGGAGCGAGGCCTCGCGCGCCGTCCGCTCGGGGTCCGCGAACGCGACCGTCGGTCCGGTCCACCGCGCGGCCGCTCCGGTGGCGTCGCGCGTTCCAATCCCCACCTCATGTCCAGCGGTCACGAGCCCGGTGGCGAGCACCGTGGCGACACGGCCCGAGCCCAGAATGCCAATGCGATTCATCCGATGTTCTCCGTTCAGGGAAGGGGGCCCAGGGTCAGGCGATGGTGGACAGCACCTCGACCGAGGCGGCATGCAGAGCGGACGCGGTGGCCAGGAAGTCGCGGCTCGTGAAGTTCCACGGGCGGCCGTGGGTGTCGGAGATCCGGCCGCCGGCCTCCTCGACGAGGAGGGCTCCCGACAGCAGTCCGGAGAGGACCTGGCTGTATTGCCAGAAGGCCTCCATCCGCCCCGCCGCGACCTGGATGAGTTGCAGGGTGGCCGGCACCGACACCCGCAGCACCAGCGCGCTCCCGAGCATCGCGGTGACGGACTGGCCGATCCGCCGATGGGTCTCCCGGTCCTCGCCGGGCCGCGCCTGGCCGGTGCCCACCAGGGCCGCGTCCAACGCCGTCTTGTCCGACACGCGCAGGCGCACGCCATCGAGGTACGCCCCGCCCCCCCGGACGGCCGTGTACGTCTGGCCCGTCATGGGCAGGTACACCACGGCGAGCACCGGCACGTTGTCGCGCACCAGCGTGGCCGTGACACACCAGTCGGCCATGCCGTGGATGTGATTGATGTTGCCCTCCGCCGGGTCCGTGACCCACCACTCCCCCGGTGGCAACCTCCCCACCTGGAGCTCGTCCTCGATCCAGCCCGCGCCAGGACGCACCCGCGTCAGCGCCTCCCGCAGCACGCCCAGGGACGCTTCATCGTTGGCCTGGAGCGCGGCGAGCACCGCGTCCAGGTTTCCCGGACGCGCGTCGGCGGAGAACCGCTTCTTCAGGAGATGGCCAGCGGCCTGGACGGCCTCCACGACAGCGGGCAGCAACACTTCATCCGAGGGAATGGGCCTCATGGGTTCCTCTTGAGTGGGGTGACTTGCGAGGAATAGAATGTGAGCAAACGCTCTCTTTCACTACTCGCTTTCGCCCATGGCCTCCCGAACCACTCCCCACCCGCTCGAGCCGAGGAAGAAACCCGGTCAGGCCCGCTCGGCGGCGACCGTCGCGGCCGTGCTCGAAGCCGCTGCTCGCATTCTGGAGACCGAGGGCTTCGAGGGGTACACCACCAACGCCGTGGCCCGGCGTGCCGGCATCAGCATCGGCTCGCTGTACCAGTACTTTCCCAGCAAGGACGCCATCACCAAGGCGCTGATGCTCCGGGAGACGACCCAGCTCCTGGCGGATGTCGCCGCCATCCATACGGACGCGGGCGGGCGCGCGGGCCTCGAGCGGCTCATCGCGGTGGCCGTTGCCTATCAGTTCCGGCGTCCGGCCCTCGCGCGGCTGCTGGACATGGAGGAGCGCCGTCTGCCCGTTGGGGAAGAGGTGCGGCGCATTGGCGAGCAGCTGCTCCTCACCGTCCAGCGGTGTCTCGACGCGCCGGACCTCGCGGGCACGTTCCGCTCACCGTCCGCCGCCGAGGATCTCCTGGCGATCGTGAAGGGCCTCGTCGACGCCGCGGGGGACCGGGGCGAGAGCGACGACGCGGCCCTCCTCTCCCGCGTGCACCGGGCCGTCTTCGGCTACCTGGACTACACGCCGTCCTGAACCCCGCGCGGCCCTCGGCCTCGCGTGCGCCGCCGCGGGCGGATGGGTCCCCGGGCCGTCGAGGGGTCCACCACCCGGCCGCCCTGGAGGACTCCACCTCGCACCGCTCCCCGCGAGGATGGAAAGAGGCGAGGCGGTGGCCTCATGTCAGGGCCCCCATTCGAGTCCGACCATCAGGCGGTACTGGCGGTAGGCGAACGGGGTGCCGCGCAGCTGCGGGACGGGCACCACCATGTCCGGCTTGAACTCGAGCCAGGTGCCCGGCGCCACCCGGACGGCCGCGCTCAGGGCGCCCAGGCCCAGGTATGCCCCCACCGAGCCCCTCGGCGCGCCCACCGCGCTGAACAGCAGCAGGCTCGTGCCCAGGTTCACCGTGGTGCGCAGCTCCACGCCCTCCACCTGCGTCCAGCGGTAGATGCCCGAGCCCACCAGGCTCAAGACCCCGGGCGCGAAGGAGCCGGAGAGCAGATCGATCCACGGGTTGAACTCCAGATCCACCCCCAGCGCGAGGTGGGCGAGCGGTGCCCAGCGGACGCCCGCGTCCACGCTCAGGGCGGAGCGGTCGAGGGAGGCGCCGGCCGCGACGTGGAGGCGGGGAGCGAACGTCTCGGGCGTCCCGGCGGGCGCGGCGGAGGGCAGGGCGGCGGCAACCAGACCGAACCAGAGCAGGAGGGGCCGTTTCATGGCCGTCCCCGGTGGCCCCCGCGGCGCTGTCGCTGGCGGAGCAGGCCGAGCCCCGCCAGGAGGGCGCCCGCGGAGAGTACGCCGGGCGCGGCGGCGCACCCTTCGGAGCGGGTGGGGCTCGTGGCGTAGCTCTCCAGCGCGCCGCACCAGTTATTGCCGACGGAGCACCCGGGCGCGACCTGGAGGTAGCCCTGGAGCACGGCGTCCGCCCGCGCCAGGCGCCCCTGACGTCCCCCGCTCCCGTCGGCCAGGGCGGTCAGCAGGTCGGCCGAGGCCTGGGTGG
Source organism: Cystobacter fuscus (assembly GCF_002305875.1). Lineage (NCBI taxonomy): Bacteria > Pseudomonadati > Myxococcota > Myxococcia > Myxococcales > Archangiaceae > Cystobacter > Cystobacter fuscus. The sequence continues at coordinate 3,148,542 of NZ_CP022098.1, forward strand.
CCGCGGCCACTCGCACTTGACCGGACGCGTCATCGTCCGTGCAGTGGTCGAAGGCCGAGACGTGCGCCCGGCCATCTCGTGCCGGGTTGTAGTCGGGGGCGAGCGCGGGGTCGACGTAGTTGAAGACGCTCCAGACCTGCCGCATGTCGGGCGAGCGGTAGATGTGGGTGAAGCTGTCCTGGAGGGCGTGAAGGGCGCGCCCGAGCCGGTAGGCGTAGCGCGGCAGCGGCACGACCGCACGCTGGTACTTGAGGGCGAGCTGGACCGGCTCGGTGGCGGCCAGGTCGACGGCCTCGGCGTCCCCCAGTGCGAGCGCCACCTGCTCCAGGATGGAGTCGTGACACGCCTGGGCGGCCTGGACGTCTCCGGCCGCGAAGTCCTGGTCCGACGTCCGCAGGCAGTGCTCGGGCTGCGAGGTGGGGGCGAGGTCCACCTCCACGTGCTCGGGCAGATCCGTGGCGGCGGCACCATGGAGGTCGTTGTCTCGGACCCCGGCCAGCATCGCCACCGTCCACGCGTCGCGAGCCGTCGGCAGGTGGAAGGGCAGGTTGTCCACGAGGACCTTCTGTCCGGCCGTCGGCGCGGGAGGCAGCGCTCCGTCCGGCCAGCCCGCCCGCGCCAGCGCGGCGGCGGTGAGCCGCTCGTGGCAGCCCTCCGTCACCGGCGTCTCGATGGTGTACGCGCGGGCCGCGGTTGTACCGAGGAGGAGGGCGGCCAGCAGCGTCGAAGCAGCCAGCGGAAGGTAGCGGCGGAGGGAGGGCACGTGTGGAGACCGACGGGGCCTGACTGTACCACCGGGCGGGGATTGGGAGGAATTGGCCCCGGGGCGCGAGGTCACGGCTGCTCGCGGAGCAGGCCAGGGTGTCACCCTGGAAGACCCGCCAGATTAGCGCTCGCTGTCGAGCATCTTCATCAACTGCGGCAGGTACCGGGTCCCGGCGACCGCCTCGGGCGGAACCGCCGCTTCGATGCGCGCGACGTCTTCCGCGCTCAACTGAAGGCGCAGGGCCGCGAGCGTGCTCTCGAGCTGCTCCATGGTCCGCGCGCCGACCACCGGCACCAGGTCCGTCCGTTTCGCCAACGCCCAGGCGATGGCCATCTGCGACGCGGTCACCTGGTTCTCCGCGGCGATGGCGGCCAGCGCGTCGACCAGCTTCATGTTCTGCTCGAAATTCCCCGGGTGGAACCACGGCAGATGCGACCGGTGACCACCCTTCTCCGCCGACTTCGCCTTGCCGCTGAACAGGCCGTGCGCGAGCACGCCGTAGGCCGTCACGCCGATGCCGAGCTCGCTCAACACCGGGAACACGTTCTGCTCGGGCTTGCGCGTGAACAGCGAGTACTCGAATGCCGTCGGGCGAACGGAGCCCACCGAACTTCACCGACAACTTCACCTTGTCGCGCCGGCCTTCGAGCGCCTTGCCGATCAACATCTCGTCACCACCGGCGCCGTAGAAATCGGCGGTGTCGATGAGGTCCACTCCGCGATCGATGGCTTCGTGGATGAGCCGCAGCCCGTCACCGTGGGTCAGCGCCTCCGAGCCGAGCGCGATGGGAAAAACCGAAGGGCCGTTGTCGCCGAGCGTTCTGGATGGGGTCGTCATCAGTGGCTCCATTCGTTACTGTTTACAAAATACGTAAGTTGTAATAAACCGCTCGTCAAGGGAATCGCCACGCCATGCCCCGCACCGGACTTTCCGCCGCTGAACTCAGGACCAAGGCCATCGACGTCGCGCTCGAACACATCCGCGCGCACGGGTTCGAGAAGGTGCGGCTCACCGACGTGGCCCGGGAGCTCGGCGTCAGCCACGTCGCGCTCTACGCGCATTTCGCGAACAAGGAAGCGCTGCTCGACGCGGTGCTCGAACGGTGGCTCGAGGAGACGAGCGTCGCCCTCGAGAAAGTCTGCGCGTCGAATCGCAAACCGGCGCAGAAGCTCGAGCAGTGGTTCGTGAACCAATACGCGATGAAACGCGATCGCGCGCTCCATGATCGCGCCACCTATTCGGCGTTCGAGACGGCCACCGCGGCGAAGAAGCCGTTCGTGAAGGCCTATCTCGCGCGGCGGAGCGCACAGCTCGTCGGTCTGCTCGACGAAGCCGGTTTCGGTTCACCGCAACGCCACGCCGAGGTGCTGCTCGACGGCATGGCCGGCTTCTTTCATCCCCGCTTGATTCTCGAGAGCGCCGAGCAGAATCGCGAGCCGGAGCTCAAGCGGGTGCTGCAGACGCTCCTGCGCGGGCTCGAACGAGGAGCGTGAGTTGCTCCAGGGCACCTTTGGGCTGGGCTGAGGCCCTGCTCCCCGAGGTGGGTGCGTGCGTTGGTCAGCGCACCGAGGCGGGGAGCTCTTCCGCCTTGAGGCGGACCCGAAGGTCTTGACGTCCAACTGTAGTCGTAGGCCGCCCGCGCCTCACCACGCGGGCGCGGCCTGGCTCAGGCCCTTACCCCGACACCCGCTGGATCGCCCGAGAGGTCGTGGTAGCAGATGACGTTGCTGGCGTAGAAGTGGCACACCACCGACTTGCGCGTGTGCGAGCGCTCGCGGCGCCGCGAGCCGCCGTGGAGCAGGTTGTGGTGCCAGATGAGGACGTCGCCCTTCTTCGGGGTGAAGTAGGCAGGCTTGAGCCCCAGCTCGTCGATCTTCTTCTGGATGAAGGGCTCGTACTTGTTGGTGTACGGGTTGCGGCCCTGCTCCTTGTACTCAGTTGGCCCGATGCCCGTCTCCTTCGAGAGGAAGTAGGGCAGCCGATGGCTCCCCGGGTAGTACACCAGTGGCCCCGAGTCCGGGTGGATGTCCTCGAAGGCGACCCAGGCCGCGGACAAGAAGCCCAGCGGGTAGGTCGTCATATGGATGGCATCTGAGTGCGGCAGTTGCTCCGAACCCCGGAACGAGGGGATGGTCTGGAAGGGGATGGCCTCGCGCCCTACCAACAGGGAGATGCGCTGCTTCAGGCGCTCGTGGAAGAGCAGCTCCGCCATCTCCGGCACGTAGTTGTGGATGTTGAGCACGCGCCCCCACTCGGAGCGGTCCTCACCCGGCTTCTCCGGCTCCAGTGGGACGCGGCCCGACTGGATATCGCGCAGGAACGCGGCCCAAAGCCTGTCGAGGAACGCGTCATCGAAGAGCTTCTCCACGACGACATAGCCATCGCGTGAGAACTTGCGGCACATCTCGGCTTCCCCGGCGGTGATGAGGCCAGCGCGCAGTTTGTCGTCAATGCGCCGTTCGGCGTCCGGCGTGTCGAGCCACATCTTCGGCCCGTCATGGGGGAAGTTCTCCTGCCGGTACGCCTTGAGCTGGCGGAGCTGGATGCCCCGGGCCGAGAGGAACTCGGTGACGGGCGTCGAATCATCCTCCACCACGGGCTTCACGCCGGGGCCTGGGACGCCCATCATGCTCCGGATTCGCTCCTTGACGGTGGGAGGAATCCGCTCTCGGAGGAACTCGGGAACCATACCCTTCACGAGCGGCAGGGCCTCCTCGAGGTTGCGCGGGACAGCGTCTTTCATGGTCGGGGGGATCCGGTCGATGACGAAGCGCGGAACGACGCTCTTCAGCAGGCTGAGCGCTGGAGGAAGGGGGTGCTTGGAGTTCATAGTTGTGGGCACGCCTCCCGGCCGAGCGTGCTGGATTGAGGGGTAAAGGAACGCCGGCCCTGGTTTTGCCCGAGGACAGGGAGAATGTCCACATATGGGGGATTGGTACGGGAAAAGACTCACATACCAGCCGCCGGCACATGCCGGTCCTGGCGGACCATCCGGGACGGAAGAAGCGAGTCAGGCGTTCTGCCTCCCATCGACCGTGATGCTGGTACCCGTCACGTACTCGTTCACGTCGGTTGGCAGCTACGTGCTGAACCTGACGTCACCGGCCGGCACGCAGGCCCTGGTGGGAATCCCCAGGAAGCAGCCCTGGACGTCGGTCAGCGTCAACGGTGTCACGGTGTGGCGCGAGGTGCAGTTCGTGGATGGGGCAGCCGGGGTCAGCCAGGCTGGCGCCGACAGCGCGTACATCAAGTTCCTCTCCTGGCTCTGCCTCCGTTTGAAGGGTTCCCCTGGACAAGTTATTTTGACGGTGTAATCATGAATTCCAATGAGAATCTGAACGAGCAGAAGGCTGCCCTGCTCGAGCGGGCTACCGGCGGCTGACCTTCAACCCATTCCCCTCAGGTTCAGACGGAACCAGTACAAGGAGAAGACAGATGTGGAAGTTCTTCCTCTTGATCCTCATGGCCTGGCTTTCGGGCATTCCCGGAGCAGGCGGCCTCGTGCTCCTCGTGATGTTCTTCCTCTATCTGGCGTATTCAATCAGATACAGAGGCTATTACGGCAGACTGTCCAAGGAGGAGACGAAGTCACTTCGCCTCGCATCCGCTGTCGATAATAATGGCATGCGCTCCCAATGGGACGTCATTCCGTGGCCGGGAACTTCCAAACACGTCATTCGCAAGTGGACTTGGGACAGAATCGCACTGGACACGACGATTCAGAACGCCATGAGTGAAGCGTCAAAGGCGCTCACGCATGCCTCCGGCGAACTTTCCAAGTGGATAGGCGAGAAAGCTGCGGGCTCATCGATAAACCCCTACAGCGGGACGTTGGCGGTGATCGACCAGGAGCACCAGAAGTCCCATAACCCGAAGACGGCGCTCGCTCTTCTACACAGGGTATCTTCGGGATATGAGTCCTGGACCAACCAGGCCATCTGCACGCTGGGCGGCACCTTCATCATTTGCGCTGAGGCGTACAAGGGCGAGGTCAAGACTGCTTTCCAAGGCAAGAAAAAGCAGGAGCCGCGCATGAAGTCCGGCACGGTTGCCGAAACGTCTCGGCTCACCTGGAAAATGGGTCAGCTCTTCCTGAATCCTGGCACCGCCTCCATCGCCAATTTCCTGAATGCCGTCTTCGCACGGATCAATCCGTGGGATAAGCACGCCATCGTCACGTACAAGGAGAAGGAGTACTACGCGCCGACAACGATGTTTGGTGCCTCCGCGACCATCATGAAGGTGATGAATCTCTGCGAAGCCCTGGGCTTGAGCGACGAACAGAAGGTATTCGTTGGTTATAGCGTGGCCATGCACTGGATCGACAAGTACCTGAACGACAACTCGTGGTTCCTTGGGGGGATGTTTACCCCTGATCGCCACTCCTTGATTGAGGCGCTGCAAGGTATGTACGCTCACATCGAGAATGACCCGCGCAAGGCTGCCGCTGTGCTGGTAGAGATGTATGAAAAAGCAGACGAAGCGAGGAAGTAAGCTCCTCTTTTGCTACGTGGGAAGGCCCTGGCAGGGGATGGCTCCGTCACTCACCATGGCCAACGCGGGCCGCTCCAGAACGCGCTTTCTCCCTGTTTTCTGTCGATGTACGGTTTGCCATGACCTCATTCCGTAGACCATCCACGTACCACCTCGTACTCGCGCTGCTCGCCGGGACCGCGGGCATCGCATGCGGCTCCGAGCCGATCCCCGACTCCGGCCCGCTGTCCACGCTCCCCGACGTCTGCCCGAGTGGCCTCGTCGCCGACAATCGCTACCCGCTCATCCAGGACAGCCCCTACGCCGCGGACTATCGGCTCCGCGTGTTCGGGCAGGTGGATTTCCAGGGGCAGACCTACAAGGTCGTGAACGCCCTGCCCTGGGACTACCTCGCCTCGCACGTCCAGGCGGGCAAGACGTTCCCCGTGACCGAGACGCCCTCGTACTACGTCGTCGACAGCAATTTCGAGCTGCCGTACCTGCCCTGCCTCATGGACGAGGTCGCCTGGACGCCGGGAAACAAGAACAAGGGCTGGGCCATCGGCTCGAACGACGATCCCGCCGCCCTGGTCGCGAAAAACGGCGCCGGCCGACCCTTCCTCTACCACGTGGTCACGGACAACGAGTACGGGTACTTCACGTACACCGAACCGCTCCCAGGTGATCCGATCCGCTACTCCGGGTTCCGTCCGACATGGGTCGTCCACGAGGAGGGCGCGTTGCACCCGATGTACTACCTCGACCCGGCCAGGCCCGACCGCCATGGCTTCTCCTGGCCACGGCACGGCGACAAGTGGGAGCTGAACTTCGGGCTCTTCGTCGACTCCGCCGGCAAGGTCTACGTGCCCAAGAAGGCGCCGCTGGCCGTCCCGCAGTGGGACACGTACCTGGAGTGCGTCGTCATCAACATGGCCAACGCTCCCATTCCGACGACCCGCACGCAGTTCCCCGGCAACGAGTCGTATTACGCCGCGGATACCTTCATCCCGGGGTACGCCGCGCCCCCCGCTGTCGGCCACCGCTACTGGGGACAGAAGGGGCGCGAGATGAGCGAAGTCGCCGTCTGGGAGGACGATGGTGGGCCGGGCCTGCCCAGCCCGGGCAACTACCACAAGCCCTATTCCGGCGGGTGCGATACGAAAGGCTACAACTTCGCGCACGCCGAGGGCTTCACGTGGCCGGAGCTCCGCGCCTACCGCACCGCGCACGGAGACGCCGTCACCCGGGACCAGCTCTACAGCATCACGGTCTACAAGGTCGCCAGGGACGGAACCGCCAGGCTGCTCGGGACCCTCTCCTACGAGCAGCAGGCCAATGGCGAGTGGATCCCCACCGGCTCTGGCCCAGAAGCCCACTCGCTCAACGACCGCAACGGGCGCTGGATCATCAACGGCCCGATCTTCCCGGATCGCGGCGAGCGCGCCGTCGCCGTGCTGCGAAACCTCTAATCTTGCGGTCGTTGCAGCGGCTCATCGGCGAGGTGCTGCGCGCCGCCTGACAGGACTCACTCGGGCTCGGGCGGCTCGGGTGCGAACTCCTCCGCGACCAGGCCGCCCACCAGGCCGAAGCGCACCAGCGCGCCCGCCAACATCATCAGCGCGAACTGTCCGTCGCTCGTGCTCGTCCAGTCAGCGAAACTGACGAAGAGCGCGACGAAGAGGCCAATGCCTCCCATGGCGAGGCTCGTCAGCAGGGTGAGGACGACGAACACGCTCCGGGTCACGGGCCCGAGCCAACGCTGGCTCAGCAGCAGTCCCGGCGCGAAAAGGGTGAGACCCGCGCCGAGCACCGCGACGAACATCGTCTTGAAGCCGTCCTTGGAGAGAGTCTCGGTGCCGAGCGAAACGACCGGATGGAGCACCTCGGCGACGCTCCAGGCGATGGCCACAGCGCCGATGAGCGGACCCCAGGACCAGGCCTTGTCGGCCTCCGGGGCGTCGTTGTCATCCCTGCCAATGGGCTTCGGGGACACGCCCTGGAGGATCTTCCGGCCCTCGGCGGACAGTTCGCTCGCGTAGGGCTCGCCCAGGGCCATCAGGTCGAGCGCGTGCACCCGCTCCCGCAGTTCGTTCAAGGACGGGGGCGGGGCGGGGAACTCGGAGGGCTTCGTCATGGAGGCGGCCCAGCATACCGTACATGTTGACCCTACCTGTGCCGAGCGGGCGGTCCTACACGTGGGTGTCTCCGGGCACCCGCGCGCGCTCGCCCGCGCTCGCCCGGCCCGAGTTCATCTCCCACAAGAGCGCGTACTTGGCGAAGACGTGGAACGCGAGCGCGGTGGCCACCGTCAGTCCGCCCATGCCGAAGCGGCACAGGCCCTTGAGCAGGTAGAACTTGAAGAAGGCGCCCACCGTGTGGCTGACGGCGCTCGCCAGCGAAGCGCGGCGCCCACGCGCATGGAAGTGTTTGGCGCCGCTCTGGGCGTAGCTGATCTGCTTGCGCAGCAGGTGGGAGACCGAGTCGTAGGAGCGGTGGGACAGCCCGTGCTCGAGCCGGCCCGCCTTGCCCTCGTGGAGCGCGGGCACGTGGATCCACTCCGAGTCCTCCCAGCGCACCTTGGCCAGGCGCAGCAGCCGCTTCTGCGAGGTCCAGAAGTAGACCGGCCGCGGCCAGTGGTCCGGCAGGGTGTTCTTCTGGGGCACGTGGTAGGCGTCATGCCGAGGCGAGCCCCGGCCGAGCAGCGCGCGGATCTCCTCGCCCAGTCCGGGCAGGGCCTTCTCGTCGGCGTCCACGATGAGCACCCACTCGCCGCGCGCCTGGGCGCACATCGCCCGGCGATGCGAGGCGAAGGTGTCGAGCTTGCGCTGGAAGGCGCGTACCTTGGCCCCGCGGGACTGGAGGTACTCCCAGGTGCCATCGGTGGAGTGATCATCGACGACGACGATCTCATCGCAGAAGTCGAGCGAGTCGAGGCACTCCGGGAGGGTGCGCAGGCTGTCCTTGGTCATCACCGCTGCGCTGAGCAGGACGCGGGGGTTGTCGGGGCCGATCATGACGCCGCCTTCTAGTGCGCTCCCGGCCACGTCAGGAAGGAATCTCGTCCTCACGGAGTATTGCCATGGACCTGGTCCGCATCATCTTCGCCATCATCCGGCTACACCCCCGGTATCGTCCACGCCGTCTACATCATCGCGAAGCGTCGAGGATGTGCCGGTAGAAGCGCCATTCGGCATCCAGGGCGTGGGCCAGGTTCGCCGCCTGACGGAAGCCATGGCGCTCCCGCGGGTAGAAATGCCCCTCGGCCTGCACGCCCCGGCTTTGCAGTGCTTGCAACATGTCGCGGCTCTGCTGCGGTACCACCACGGCATCCAGCTCGCCCTGGAAGAAGATCACCGGCACCTCGATGCGATCGGCATGCAATAGCGGTGTCCGTGCGCGGTAGCGCTCGGCGTCGCGCTCGGGGTCGCCGATCAGCCAGTCGAGGTAATCGCCTTCGAACTTGTGCGTCACCCGGCCCAGGGCCAGGGGATCGCTGACGCCATACAGACTGGCGCCACCGCGAAATACCTCGTGGAACGTCAGCGCGCAGAGCGTGGTGTAGCCGCCAGCGCTGCCGCCGCGGATGAATGCCTTGCCACCGTCGACCAGGCCCTGCTCGGCCAGGTAGCCGACCACGGCGCAGGCATCTTCGACGTCCACCACGCCCCATTGCTCATGGAGCTTTTCACGGTAGGCGCGGCCATGGTTGCTGCTGCCGCGGTAGTTCAGGTCGGCGACGGCGAAGCCGCGCTGGGTCCAGTACTGGATGCGCGTATCGAGTACCGGATAGCAGGCCGAGGTCGGCCCGCCATGGATGAACACCACCAGCGGCGGACGGCTGTCCTCGCTGCAGGCGGGATAGAAGAAGCCATGGGCGGTTTCGCCGCCGCAGGGGTAGTGGATCGGCCGCGGACGGCTGATGCACTCGGCGGGCAGGGGCGATTCGCCGCCTGCGATGACCTGCGCGTTGCAGGTCTGGCGGTCGATCGCCAGCACCGCCGGGGCGCTCATCGGCGAGGCGACGATGGCGTAGAAATAGCGGGTGTCCAGGTCCAGGCCGCGGAAACGGGTGTAGCCGCAGCTGAAATCCCGCGGGCGATCTTCTTTTTCACACAGGCCCAGGCGGCCGAAGCCGTCCTCGAACCAGGTGGCCAGGTAGCGCTCGCCGTCCAGCGGTGCCCAGGTGCTGGCGCTGCCCTGCCAGGGCGCCGGGGCGTGATCGGCCGGCATCGCTGGCAGCGCGGCCCAGCCTTCAGCGGTTTCCATCCAGGGTTGCCAATAGCCGTTGCGGTCGGACAGACAGCCGAGCCGGCCATCGGCGCTGAAACGCGGTTGCTGCAGGGATTCGGCCTGCTCGCCGTCGCCGGCCACGCACCGTGGGTCGCCGTAGCCGCCATCGGCCTGGCGTCGAAGCGTGCACAGCCGCGTGCGCGTCCAGGGCTGCTGGGGGCACTGCCATTCGATCCAGGCCAGGCGCTCGCCGTCTGCACTCTGCACGGGCGCGGCATAGAAGTCGGCGCCTTCGGCCAATACGAGGCGTTCGCCACCTTCCAGGCCGATGGCCACCAGGCGGTGTTCCACCGCGCCTTCGGCATGGGTCTCCTCGACGGCCAGCACCACGCCGCGCCCCTGGCGCAGGTCGCCATGGCGCCGCTCGCCCCGGGTCAGCGCAACCGGATCGCCGCCGTCGAGCGGTTGGCGATAGAGCTGCTGGTCCGCCTCGTTGACGAACACCAGCCAGTCCGGCCCCAGACAGAAGGAGCCACCGCCGTACTCGTAGACCCGGCTGCGCACGCTGAAGCCCTCCGGCGTCAGGCAGCGCGGCTCGTCACCGTCACGCCAGCGCCAGATCCGGCAGCGGGCGTCCTGGGGACGGAATTCGTTGTAGTACAGCCCGGCGGGGCCGACCCGCAGTTCGGCGAAGTCGGTGGCGGCGGCAACGGCCTGGGCGGCGCTGAAGGATTCAGCCCTTCTTGGTGATGAGGCGCGAGTTTCGTTCATTGCGAAATGTCAGTTCTCCTATGGCCGCAGTGGCTGTTCTGGCTTCTTCGCGGGCCTTGAGAATGAGGTCGTGGCGTGGAGACTTGCCACACACCGGATCGGTGTTGCTGGCATCGCCCGTCAGCATGAAGGCCTGGCAACGGCAGCCGCCGAAGTCCTTTTCCTTTTCGTTGCAGGAACGGCACGGCTCGGGCATCCACTCGTAGCCACGGAAGCGGTTGAAGCCGAAGGAGTCGTACCAGATGTGGTGCAGGCTGTGATCGCGCACGTTGGGGAACTTCACCGGTAGCTGGCGCGCGCTATGGCATGGCAGCGCGGTGCCATCCGGGGTGACGGTCAGGAACAGGCTGCCCCAGCCATTCATGCAGGCCTTGGGCCGCTCTTCGTAATAGTCGGGGGTGACGAAGATCAGCTTGACCGGTTTGCCCTCGGCGGCGAGCCTGGCGCGATAGTCGTTGGTGATGCGTTCGGCGCGCTCGAGCTGTTCGCGGGTCGGCAGCAGGCCGACGCGGTTGAGCTGGGCCCAGCCGTAGAACTGACAGGTGGCCAGCTCGACGAAATCCGCCTCCAGCGCCACGCACAACTCGATGATGCGATCGATTTTATCGATGTTGTGCCGGTGGGTGACGAAGTTCAGCACCATGGGGTAGCCATGGGCCTTGACCATGCGCGCCATCTCGAGCTTCTGGTCGAAGGCTTTCTTCGACCCGGCGAGCATGTTGTTGACCTGCGCGTCGCTGGCCTGGAAGGAAATCTGGATGTGGTCCAGCCCCGCGTCCTTGAAGGCGCGGATCTTCTGCTCGGTCAGGCCCATGCCGGAGGTGATCAGGTTGGTGTAGTAACCCAGGCGCCGGGCCTCGCCGATCAGTTCGGCCAGATCCTGGCGTACCAGGGGTTCGCCACCGGAGAAGCCCAGCTGCGCCGCGCCCATCTCACGGCCCTGGCGCAGCACGGAAAACCACTCTTCGGTGGTCAATTCCTTGCCCTGGGCGGCGAAGTCCAGGGGGTTGGAGCAGTAGGGGCACTGCAGCGGGCAGCGGTAGGTGAGCTCGGCGAGCAGCCATAGCGGCAGGCCGACGGCGGGCTTCGGCGGCACTTCAGCCAAGTTCGATCCAGTGTTGTGCACGGGCGACCTCCATGAATTGCTCGACGTCTTCACCGAGCTCGGGGACGCCGGGGTACCGCTGGTCCAGCGCGTTGATGATCGTCTGCACGGAGCGGACGCCGTCGATCAGACCGCCGATGGCGGCGGCGCTCTCGTTGAGCTTGATCATTCCTTCGGGATAGAGCAGGACGTGAGCCTTCTGGGCCGGTTCGTACTGGAACCGATAGCCCTGACGCCAGCGGGGTGTCAGGTTGCGATCGAAGCTCATAGGGCGATCCCCTTGTGCCAGGCGCGCTGGTTGGTGACGGTGTGGTAGGGCGGGCGGTTCAGCTCGTAGGCCATGCTCATGGCGTCGAGCATGGTCCAGAGGATGTCCAGCTTGAACTGCAGGATCTCCAGCATGCGCTGCTGGCCCTCGTAGGTGGTGTAGTGAGCGAGGGTGATCGCCAGGCCGTGCTCGACGTCGCGCCGGGCCTGGCCCAGACGGGTGCGGAAGTACTCGTAGCCGCTCGGATCGATCCATGGGTAGTGCCGCGGCCAGCTGTCCAGGCGCGACTGGTGGATCTGCGGGGCGAACAGCTCGGTCAGCGAGCTGCTGGCCGCTTCCTGCCAACTGGCGCGGCGGGCGAAGTTGACGTAGGCGTCGACCGCGAAGCGTACGCCGGGCAGCACCAGTTCCTGGGAGCGCATCTGGTCGGGATCCAGGCCCACGGCCTGGCCGAGGCGGAGCCAGGCCTCGATGCCGCCGTCCTCGCCAGGGGCGCCGTCGTGGTCGAGCAGGCGTTGGATCCACTCGCGGCGGATCTCCCGGTCCGGGCAGTTGGCCAGGATCGCGGCATCCTTCATCGGGATGTTGACCTGATAGTAGAAGCGGTTGGCGACCCAGCCCTGGATCTGCTCGCGGGTCGCGCGGCCTTCGTACATCGCCACGTGATAGGGGTGGTGGATGTGGTAGTAGGCGCCCTTGGCGCGCAGGGCCTGTTCGAATTCGGCGCGGGTCAGCGGTGTCTTGTCGCTCATGGTCACTCCTACAGCTCGATGCTCATGCCGTCGAAGGCGACTTCCACGCCCCGGCGCTCGAGCTCGGCACGCTCGGGCGAGTCTTCGTCGAGGATGGGGTTGGTGTTGTTGATGTGGATCAGCACCTTGCGTGGCTTCTCGAAGCCGTCGAGCAGTTCCAGCATGCCGCCGGGACCGTTCTGGCACAGGTGGCCCATCTCGCGGCCGGTACGGGTACCGACGCCGCGGCGCTGCATCTCGTCGTCCGACCACAGCGTGCCGTCGACCAGCAGGCAGTCGGCGTCGGCCATGTGCTGCTTGAGCGCGGCGTCGACCTGGTACAGGCCAGGCGCATAGAACAGCTTGCCGCCAGTGCGTGGGTCCTCGACCACCAGGCCCAGGTTGTCGCCGGGGTGCGGGTCGAAACGGTGCGGCGAATAGGGCGGCGCGGCGCTGCGCAGCGGGAAGGGGGTGAACTTCAGGTTCGGGCAGGCTTCGATGGTGAAGCTGCCTTCGAGCCCGATGCGGTTCCACTGAAGGCCACCGTTCCAGTGGCTGAGCATCTTGAACAGCGGGAAGCCCGTGGTCAGGTCCTGGTGGACCATGTCGGTGCACCAGACCTGATGCGGGCAGCCTTCGCGCAGGCTCAAGAGGCCGGTGGTGTGGTCGATCTGGCTGTCGAGCAGGATGATCGCATTGATCCCGGTGTCGCGCAGGGCCCTGGCCGGTTGCATCGGTGCGAAGGACTGCAATTGAGCGCGAATGTCGGGCGAGGCGTTGCACAGGATCCAATGCACGCCGTCATCGGACAGGGCAATGGAGGACTGGGTGCGGGCCTTGGCGCGCAAGGTACCGTCGCGGTAACCCTTGCAGTTGGCGCAGTTGCAGTTCCACTGTGGGAAACCACCGCCGGCGGCTGAACCTAGAATCTGAATGTACATAACCACTCACTCGTGCGGCGGCTGAAACAAGAACGCCCCGGCGAACCGAGGCGTTGTACTGCGGGCAGCTCAGCGGTTGGAGGCGTACATGGTGACTTCGAAGCCGATGCGCAGGTCGGTGTAAGCGGGCTTGGTCCACATAGGAAATGCTCCTTCTGAGGGTGGTTGTAAATTCGGCCTTCACATCCAGGCCACCTCCAGGTGGAGATGTCCCGATGCTTGGGCCGTATGTTACTGAATCTCTCCCCTCGTGGACTTAATTTTATTGATGGTCCTCATGCATTCCTGGCAGGAGTCAGACTGCCTCATACCAAGACGCACCCGGGCAAGGCCCGGTCGCCAGCGCGGTCCAGCTCACCTGGCTGGCCAACAGTCGATGAGCCGCCTCGACCAGCGTCGACCCATCCAGTTGACCGACCGATTCTCTCAATTTCGCCGATTCTCTCAATCTCAATGTATTGGAATAATCCGACGAAGGGTCGGTCAATCTTGCTTGCCACTGCATCTCGAGTCGCTGCGCCAGCCCGAGGTTGCCGCCGTCGAGGCTGTCGGCCAGCGCCGCGCATTGCTCGCGCAGTCTTGTCCCCGGCCATTGCGCGAGACGCTCGGGCAGGGCATCGAGGAATTCGGCGATGTGCCCCCACAAGGCCGCACAGTCGCTGCCGGGTGACTGCACACCAAACAACAGTCCGGGGCGGCCGGCCAGCTGGCGGAATGCGCTGAACACCGCATAGCCCAACTGGAGTTCGGTTCGCAGGCGCTGGTAGAAGGGCACCTGGATCAACTGGGCGAGTGCGCGCCAGGCCGCCTCGTCCTCGATCGACACGCTCGGTGCCGGACACCACACCAGCAGTGCATGTTCGTCCGAACCGCAGGTCACCTGGCTCCAGTTGGCTCGGCCGGGCAGTGTGGACGGCTGGCGGAGATCGTTCGAGGCGCTGCCCGGCAGGCGCGCGGCCACGGCGTCCAGGGCGAGCCGGTCGGCTTCGTCGAAGCCCAGCACCAGACCATCCCAGCGCGCCTGCTGCCACAGCCGTTGCAGCGCTTCGGGGTGCAGCTCGCTGCTGTCGTTGCGCGCCGGGCGGTGGTGGCCCAGCGCATGCTCGGGCCACTGGGCGAGCAGCTCGCGGATCGGTACCTGCTGGCGCGGAGGGGGGCTGGCCTGGTGCCAGCTCTCAGGTGTCGGGCGTTGCAGCAATTCCTCTGCCTGTTCGAGGATCGCCGGGATCGGCTCGCGTACGCCGTACAGGCGCAATTGCCAGTCCAGACCCAGGCGTGAGAATTCCAGTTGCACACCAGCCTGGCGGGCTTCTTCGCCGAGCCGGCGCAGGCTGGCGTCGAGCATGTGCCACAGCGCGGCGTGATGCCGGTTGGCCAGGCGCCAGCGCAGGTGCACGCCGCCCTCCAGGCCGCGGTTCGGTTCGAGCTCGCCCTGCTCCAGGGCCGCGATTCGAGGACCGGCCTGGGTCGGCCGGTGCTGGCCACGCAGGAAACGGTTGCGCGGCGGCAGGCGCCAGGGACCGAACGGCGGCAGCAGGGGCGGTTCGTCCAGCGCCTGGGCGCCGGGGGCGAGCAGTGCCTGGGGCGTGAAACGTTCGAGCAATGCTCGCAAGGCCGGGACGGCTTCGTCCGGCAGTTCCGAAGATTCTCCATGGGCCAGGCGCCGGGCCAGCTCCAGCGCACCCTCGGTCTGCGACTGGCGGCTGCGCAGCAGGCGATACTCCTCGCGCAGGGGCTCCCAACCGGCATGGGACTGGAAGTACTTCAGCCAGTCGAAGCACAGTGTCTGGGCCTCCGCCCGGGATTGCTGTCCGGCTTCGGTCAGCTGCACTTCGAAGTTGACCAGGGCCTGGTCGGCGTACTGGTACAGCGGACTCAGCGACAGGCTCTGGGCCCAGCCCAGGCGTCGCAGTTCGGCCAGCAATCCGCCGGGATGAGCGGATCCGGCCCACGGTTCCAGGAAACGCAGCGCCTCGTCCGTGCCGGGCGGCAGGCCGTCGCATGCGAACAGCAGGTTGAGCCGTCGCGGGTCGCTGGTCGGCGGAGGCTCGCCCGGGTCGCCCAGCAGCGTCTCCACGGGTGCATTGGCGTTGCGCGGGCCCGCGGCCAGTGCGGCATCGGCGTCCGTGGCCAGCCCCGCGAGAATCCGCGGCGGCTGCGGCCCGACCAATTGCAAGGTCATCTGCCCGGTGCGGTAGTAGCGCCGATGGAAGTCGTGCAGCGCCTGCTGGAACTCGGGGCTGGCCACCGGCAGGCTGTCGCGGTTGCCGGCATGGAAGGCGCGCAGCGGATGGCGGGCCGAGACTCCGCCGGCCAGGCAGAACAGGTGCTGGGCCTGGGTATCGCGCGACCAGGCGATGAACTCGGCATGCAGCACTTCGCGCTCGCGTTGCTGGTCTTCGATGGCCAGGCGCGGCCGGGCCAGCATGTCGCACAGCCGCTCCAGGCCCTCGCCGAACACCGCCTGGGGCAACTCGAAGAAATAGTCGGTGGTGCGTTCGCTGGTGCGCGCGTTGACCTGTCCACCATGGTGCTGGACGAAGGCCATCAACCCTTGTTCGCGCGGGAAGCGCTCCGTGCCGAGGAACACCAGGTGCTCGAGGAAGTGCGCCAGCCCCGGCCACTGCGCGTCGACGTCGTGGCTGCCGGCCTCGACCCGCAGCCATGCGGCGGCACGACGCAGGCGGGGCTCATGACGCAGGCGCACGCGCAAGCCATGGGCGAGGACAAGGCTTTCGCGGCCCTGGTCGCTGGATTCGGTCATGGTGGTTCCCGGGAGAAATGGACCGTTACCGGGACATGCTAGCGGATCCGGCTCCCCTGTGTCGGGCGCTCATCCTGGGCGCGCGGCGCACTCGGAGCGCCGCGCCGCCACTCCCTCGCGGCGAGGAGCGGGGCGCGGCGTGGGGTTCAGCGCCAGTAGAGGTTGAAGTTCACCACCACGGGCCCGATCGACTCGACCAGGAGGATGCCGGGCCGGTGGCGATAGCCGATGCCGAAGCGCACGTGGCCCGTCTTCCCGAAGAGGTGATCGCGCGCGAGCATCACGCTCCAGGAGGAGATGCCATCCAGCGCGAGCGAGCCCTCCAGTGGCCGGTTGTCGATGCCGCTCTGGGAGCGCGCGTGCTGGATGTTGAGCAGGGGGGCCTTCGCGGTGAGCAGGAAGGCGCCGCGCGAGTCGTGACGCGCCAGCGTGGTCTCCACGTGCAGCGCGTTGCTATCGGTCGACGTCCCGGCGAAGTCGAAGGCGAAGCGATGGTAGCCCGCGCCCAGGTGGAGGTTCAGGTTGTCCGAGAGGGGCACCGTGCCACGCACGGCCACGGGAATGGAGAGCACGTTGGCGTCGACGAGCCGGCCGATGGCCAGCCAGTACGCCCCGCCCTCCACGGACACGCGCAGCTCCGGGCGATCCAACACCTGCACCTTGGCGGACAGGTTGAGCAGGGTGATGAGATAGGGCGCGATCTGGCTGGAGAGCTGAACGCGCGGCAGGACGCCGAACGCGAGCTGGCCGAAGAAGAGATCGATCTGGGACTCCCCGGGCTCGAGCACGTCCGCGCTCACGTCCAGCAGGGCGTTGCGTGGGGTGGCGGCGAGCGCGGGCGAGCACAGGAGCAGCAGGGCGAGTGCGAGGGCCTTCACGGTTCTTCTCCGAAGGTGAAGAGCGCGCCGATGCCCACGGAGACATCCAACCGCTGGGCGGCCCACACCAGATCCATGCCGGTGCGCAGGGTGAGGGGCTCGAGGTGGATGTCCACCGCGGCGCCGCCGGAGATGCCGAGCCGCGCGGCGGTGGTGGACACGTGCGTGCCACCGCCGCCGAGCGAGGAGTGGAACACGGTGAGGGCCGGGCCGGCGGCGATCACGAAGTCCGTGGTGCGCACGGGCAGGTGCAGCTCCGGACGCACGCTGAAGCGGTGGTAGCGCGTGACGACGTGGGCCAGGGTGCCCTCGGAGGACCAGGCGAAGCGGTAGTCGCCGGACAGCGCCAGGTAGCGCCCCAGCTCGAACACGACGCGTGGGCCTCCGCTGAGCAGCCCCGTGCGATGACCCGGCGCCTCCTGACGCAGCAGCAGCGCCACGTCCACGCCCGCGCGAAGGGGAACGGCTCCGGCCTGTCCGGCCAGCAGCACCCCGCCGAGCAAGAACCAGCGGCTCATGGTGTCACCTCGCAGGCGGTGAGGGTGGAGGCCAGGGGCTCCATCCGTTTCAGGAGGACGGCGCACGCGGCCTCGCGCTCCCCGGCGCTCAGGTGGGTCACCAGCGTGTTGGGGAACGAGGCGAGGGTGAAGGTGTCCTTCTCGAACTTCAGCTCACGCAACGTGGCGAGCGTGGCCGTGAGCAGCCGCGAGCGACCCTCCGGGGAGATGCGGCCCTGGTCATCCTTGGGCCACAGCTCATGGACGGCCCGGGCCAGGAGCGAGCCGTGGGCATGGGGCTCGAAGCCTTCCCCCAGGAGGGCTTCCTGCCGCTGCCTCGAGGTGTAGTCCCGCGGCTCGGCCATGTCGCGGTCGGCGTCGACGGTGGCGAGCACGTAGTCCGGGTCTCCCGTGACGATCAGTCCGAACAGATCCGCCACGCCCTCGTGCATGGCGGACAGGTCGCGGCGGGTGATGTCCCAGGAGGCATCGCCCTCGCCGGGGATGCTCTCCAGGTCGCCGAACATCTCCTGGTGGATGACGGCGTGCCCGAACTCGTGCGCCACCACGCCCTCGTTGAGCATCATGGGCAGGCCGTCGAGCAGGAAGGAGGGGACGATCAGGAAGGACGGCCCCACGGAGAAGTAGGCCGCGTTGTCGGTGAGCTCCGCGCGGCCATCTCCGATGAGGATGTTGTCCAGGCGGGGGTAGTAGAGGACGTCCAGGCGGCGCCGGGGCACGTGGCCGTGGGCGCGCAGCAGCGTGGCCGTGCGATCCATGCTCCGGTACAGGCTGAGGGCATACAGGGAGTGCATGTCCGCCGGGACGAGGGTGCCGTCCGCCTCGCGGGTGTACTCCAGCGCGAAGGGCGAGCCGCGCTCGTAGCTGGAGGGCGTCAACTCGGAGCCCATGCGGAAGTCGACGTCGCGGCCGCGCAGCCCCCTCAGCGACTCCAGGTTCTCCACCGGGTGCCGGCCGAGCGCGTACCGGCCCGTGGTCTCGTCGCGCGCGAAGACGTACGCCATCACCGTTCCGGAGGCATCCTCCGGGGCGCAGCCCTGCATGCCGAGGCCCAGGAGCACCGGGCCGAGCAGGCTCCTCCACCTTCTCCGGGCACGGAAGGTTTCAACGCGGTTCGTGTTCTTCATGATGGGGGCGCGGTGGATAGCATTTCCCACGTGACAGGGAAATGACTGGCGCCCCCGGCGCCGAGTGGGGCTCAGACCGCCGTCCAGCCCCCATCGATGTCGAGCACCACGCCGGTGGCATAGGCATTCGTCGCCAGGAAGAAGGCGGCATCCGCCATTTCACGCGCCGTCGCCGTGCGCTTCAGGGGGATGCGCTCCATGAGGCTGGACATGAACGCATCGAGCTTCTCGGGGGGCACCTGCCAGTCGATGTCGGTGCCACGTGTCAGTCCGGGCGACAGGACGTTTACCCGGATGCCCTTGGGGGCCAGCTCGACCGCGAGCGAACGCCCCATGGCGTTGACCGCGCCGCACAGGGCCGCGCCCCCGGAGTAGTTCACCAGGGCCGCATGGCCCGCCACGCCCGAGCACAGCACGATGGCGCTGCCCGGGGGCATCTTCGGGACGGCGTGATGGCAGGCGGAGAGCTGACCGAAGAAGCGCGCGTCGAACAGCTCACTCCACGACTTGCGTGGCACCTGCTCCACCGGCCCGAACACCGCGCCTCCGGCGCATGTCACCAGCAGATCAATCCGGGGCACGGAGTCGATGAGCCGCTCGACCTGGGCCTCGTCGGCGACGTCCGTCACGACACCTCGTGCGGCCCGGCCAAGCTTTTCCACCGCCTTGTCCAGCCGCTGCTGGTTCCGCCCGGCGAGCACCACCTGTGCTCCCTCGCGCGTGTAGCGCTCCGCGATGGCGAAACCAATACCCGAGCCACCGCCCGTGATGATGGCGGTCTTTCCTTTCAATGAGCCCATAATCCTCTCCATCTGGTGTAAGCGGGATTATTCAAACCATATCATGATCAAGAGAAGGACTCCACGTTCTGGACATGTCCTGGAGCGAACTACAGAC
The DNA here is from genome assembly GCF_002305875.1 of Cystobacter fuscus. Classification (NCBI taxonomy): domain Bacteria; kingdom Pseudomonadati; phylum Myxococcota; class Myxococcia; order Myxococcales; family Archangiaceae; genus Cystobacter; species Cystobacter fuscus. The sequence goes on from NZ_CP022098.1 coordinate 3,168,012, forward strand.
ATGGAGTCAGGAATGACGGAGGAGGGCGGATTGCCCACGCAGAGGGTGGAATCCGTGGGCCGGGACGATTTCCAAGCAGGAGGGGTTTCCCCTTTCTCCGTGGGCCTCCGGGTCCGGAGGCTCCGCGTTCAGGAGAGGGGAATCTTGAGGATGGCCGTGGCGCCCTTGCCGGGCCCTTCGCTCTCCAGGCTGATGCTCCCCCCGAGGATCCGCGCCTCCAGCGCGCTGGAGTGCAGGCCCAGCCCATGCCCACCGGTGCGTGTGGTGAAGCCCTGGCCGAAGAGCCGGCTACGAATCTCCGGCATGATGCCCATGCCATTGTCGACAATCTGGATGCGCGCGGTGTTGCCTTCCGTGTCCAGCCGCACGCGCAGGTGGCGCTGCGGCTCGGGCATGGGATTCATGGCATGTTTGGCGTTGCTGATGAGGTTGATGAGGATCTGCAACACCTTGTGTTTGTCCAGACAGACCTTGGGGACGGGGGAGAGCTCCTTGGTGACGGTGATGCCGTGGCGCTGGAGCGAGGCCCGCTGGAGGCTCAGGGCATCCTCGACGAGCCGTGCGAGGTCGCACTCCTCGGTGACGAGGGTGCTGTGGGCATAGGTCTGCTGGACCTGGACGATGGCCCGGATGTGCTCGATGTGCTTGTCCATGGCGGCCATGCCCTCCTGGAGCGAGGCGCGCTCGCGCAGGAGCTCCTCGGTGAGCGCGGACAGGTAGCCGGGGAGCTGCGCGCCGCGGATATCCCGGGCGAAGAAGCCCGCGAGATCGTCGTGATGCTCGTCGAGCATGTGGGTGACCTGCTTGAGCCGTCCCAGGCGCGAGGCGTTCATCGTCTCACGCACCACCTGGAGATTGATGACGGCGCTGGTGAGGACGTTGCCCACGTTGTGCAGCACGTTGGCGGCGATCTCGGCCATGCCCGCGGCGCGCGCGGCGTCCACCAGGCGCACCTGGGTGCGCTTGAGCTCGCGCGTGCGCTCCTCCACGTGCTTCTCCAGCTCGTCGTTGGAGCGGCGCAGGGCGGCCTCGGCGTTCTGCACGTCGGCGTACAGCCGCGCGTTCTCGATGGAGATGGCGGCCTGGGAGGCCAGGTGGCCGAGCAGCGCGATGCGGCCCGGGGTGAAGGCATTGGTGGCCAGGGTGTTCTCCAGGTACAGCACCCCGCGGAACTCCTCCCGGCGCAGCAGTGGCAGGCAGAGCACCGAGCGGGCGTGGCTCTGCTCGAGCCAGGCGTCGGACGAGAAGGGATGGGGTTGGGAGGCGTCACCAATGAGCACGTGCTCGCGCGTGCGCTTGACGTAGGAGATGACGGTCCAGGGCAGGTAGGACTCGGCGCCGCCGGTGGTGGGCTGTCCGGAGACGGTGCCCGACAGCGCCGCGATCGCGAGCTTGCCGTCTTGCGGCAACAGCAAGGCGCCGCGCTGTGCCCCGGCGTTCTCCATGGCGATGTGCAACAGCGAGGCCACCAGCCGCTCGAGGACGATTTCCTCGGAGATGGCCTGCTGGGCCTTCACCAGGGTGAGCGCGTCGATCCGCGTCGAGCTGGTGTCCGAGACGTTGCGCGCGCCGGGCTCGGGAGTGGCCAGCAAAGGCCATTCCGATTCCATGTGCTGCACCTTGCCCTGCGCTCCCCAGCGGAGGTAGGCCTCGCGGGCCTTGCGGGCGTAGGCCTCGGCGATGGTGGGGACGTGCTGCTCGCGCCAGAAGCGGGCGGCCAGCTCGTACGCGAGGGCGGCCCGCTGGAGGAAGCCGTGCTCGCGCGCGGACTGCACGGCGTGCTCGTAGGCCTGGATCGCCTCGTCCCGCTGGCCCGTGAGCCGGGCGAGCTCCGCGGCGACGAGCCGCTCGGGGGCGAGGAAGGTCGAGGGACAGTGCCGGGCCCACTCCGCCAGTTGTTGCTGGTGCCGCCCTAGCTCCGCGAGGGCCTGCTGCCGCTTCTCGGGCGTCATCCTCGCGCAGCAGGCGGCCAGGGCCAGGGCGCGGAAGAGGTGCAGGTCCATGAGCTGGATGTGTCCGAGCGAGGACCAGCTCAGCTCCTGGCTCTTGTTGGCGTACTCGAGTGCCTCCGGGTACGCGCCGCTCATGTAGCGCGACTGCGCCTTGATGAGCCAGTACCAGCAGCGCATGGTGCTCATGCGTTGCGGCGTCAACCCGGCCTCGAAGGTCTCCTCGTCGAAGTCCTCGCCATTCATCGTGCCGAACGAGGCCGTGAGACCGCGCAGCTGCTGCACATGGCGTTGGGTGAAATAGATGATGTCGCCCGAGTCCAGGAAGTCGGCTCCCCGGGTGAAGTGCAGGTTCGCCACCGACTCCCGGTAGACCTCCTCCAGCTCGTGCCCCAGGAGGAAGCGGTCCGTGACGATGTGGTTGCAGCAGTAGCCGGCGATCTGGCTGTCACTGCTCTGGAGCGCCTGTTGGAAGGCCTCGCGGACGAGCCCCAGCGCGATGGACAGGGGCTGGGTCCAGTAGCTGATGATCTCCAGGCCGTAGAGCGCCTTGGCCCGCAGGGCGGTGAACCCCCGGCTCTCGGCGAGCGCGCACGCGAGCTGGCCGAAGGCATGGCCCTCCGGGAAGCGCTTGAAGGCGGGGCCGAGCACCACTCCGTACCAGGAGTAGCCGTGCACGGAGGCGGCCGTGTTGCCATGACGGAGGCTGAGCGCGACCATCCGGCTGAGGTGGAGGATGAGCAGATTCGTGTCCGTGACGAACGCGGGCGCATACATGGCGCCCAGCAGGCTCATCACCGCCTCCATGTCCGGATCCGTCATGGGGGGCAGCGTGACGAGGCTCTCGATGGGACGCTCTCCCAACAGGGCCCACACCTCCGCGTTGGCGGCCTCCACCTCCTCCCAGGTGGGGTGCGGGGACATGGGCATGCCCACCAGGGCCAGTCCTTCCAGCAGGCACGTCACGGCGGTCTGGATGTTGCCCATGCCGATGAGGATGTCGGTCTTCAGGCAGTACACCGCCGCGATGTCTCCGCGGGTGCGGGCGTGGCCCAGGAAGCTGATCACCAATTGCAGGGCGCCGGCGGCATTGCCGCTCATGAACTTGCAGCTGGCGTGCTCCAGGCTCAGCTTGAAGGCGAGCACGGGCTCCGTCTCCCAGGGGTCGCCGGGGAGCAGCTGGAAGGCATGGGTGAAGTAGGTGATGGCCGAGCGCAGCGCGATCGAGGCCTTGGCCCGCCGGCCCGCCTCGGCGTTCAGGTGGGCCACGCGCAGGCGCTCCGCGTCGTCGTGGATCAGCTCCGCTCCGGCGTTGAGCTGGCTCACGACATCGAAGAGCTTCTCCTGCAGGACCTCCGGGGGCAGGTTCGTCAGCAGCATGCGGCCGATCCGCAGGTGGACGAGCTTGCGCTCCTGCTCCTCGATGAGGGCATAGGCGGCCTGCTGGATGCGGTCATGGCTGAACCGGCCTTGATCCGCGCCGGTGCGCACCAGCAGGTTCTCCTGGAAGGCGGGCTCCAGGTCCCGCTCCAGTGAGGCGGCCTCCGTGTCGCCGCACAGGGTGCTCAGCATCTGGAGCGGGAAGGAGTTGCCCACGCAGGCGGCCAGCCGCAGCAGGTGCTGGGTGCCGGAGGGGAGCTGACGCAGCTTGCCCACCATGAAGTCGACGACGTTGTCCGAGTAGCCCCGGGCCCGGACTCCGTCCTCGTCCCACCGCCAGGTGCCGTCGGGGGCGTGCACCAGGAGTCCATCCTGGTGGAGCGTGAGCAGGAACTGCAGCAGGAAGAAGGGGTTGCCTCCGGTCTTCTCGATGGTCAGCGCCGAGAGCGGAGCGATGAGCTCCTCGCCCGCGCCGGGCAGCGCGTCCGTGACGAGCTGCCGCACCTCCTCGAGCCCCAGGGGTTCGAGCAGGAGATCCTGCGTGCGCGCGCCGGCCGTGCGCATCCCCTCGAGCGCGCGAGCCAGGGGATGGGAGGGGCCCACCTCGTTGTCGCGGTAGGCGCCGATGAGCAGGATGGGCGGCGTGTCCGCGTGGGTGAGCAGGTGATGGAGGAGTTGAAGGCTGGCGGGGTCGGCCCACTGCAGGTCATCCAGGAAGAGGACCAGTGGATGCTCCGAGGTGGCGAAGAGGCCGAGGAACTTGCGGAACACCCGGTTGAAGCGGTGTTGGGCCTCGGCGGTCGGCAGCTCCGTGGCGGGGGGTTGCTTGCCCGCGACGAGCTCGAGCTGGGGCACCACGTCCACGAGCACCTGTCCCTGCCCCTCCCAGGCTTCCTGGAGGCGCTCGCGCCACCGCGCCAGGGACTCGTCGCTGCCCGCGAGCAGTTGCTGCGTCAGCCCGCGGATGGCCTGCGCCAGGGTGGCGTAGGGGCTGGCCTGCTGGAACTGCTCGAACTTGCCGCTCAGGAAGAAGCTGCGGTGGCGTACCACGGGCTTGTGCAGCTCGTGCACCACCGCGGACTTGCCGCTGCCGGAATAGCCGCGCACCAGGATGAGCTCGGGCTGTCCGCTCCGGGCGACGCGCTCGAAGCCCTGGATCAGCGCGGTGGCATGGGCGTCGCGCCCATAGAGGCGTTGGGGGAGCTGGAAGCGGGTGGGAAAGTCGTACATCCCCGGGGGGAAGTCTTCGTGCTGGTCCCGCAGCAGGTTGTCCCGGCAGCGCTCCAGGTCCGCCTTCAGCCCGTCGGCGCTCTGGTAGCGCTCCTCGGCGACCTTGGCCAGCAGCTTGAGCACGATGGCGGACAGCACGGGAGGAATGTCCGCGACGCGCTCGGTGAGCGGCTGGGGCTCCACCGCCATGTGGACGTGGAACCACTCGAGCGCGTCACGCCCATGGAAGGGGCGGATGCCCGTCAGCAGCTCGTAGAGGGTGACGCCCAGCGAGTAGAAGTCGGTGCGGTAGTCCACCGAGCGGTTCATCCGCCCGGTCTGCTCGGGCGACATGTAGGCCAGGGTTCCCTCGATGAGTGTGGTCGGCGCCGCGTCCACGTGCTCGACCATCTGGAGGGTGGCGGTGCCGAAGTCGATGAGGCGCGCCTCCCCCGAGGGCGTGAGGATGATGTTGGAGGGTTTGATGTCCTTGTGGATGACGCCGCGGCGATGGATCTCGGCCAGGGTGGTCGTCAGGGAGATGGCCATGTCCAGCACGTTGCGCACGGGGAAGGGCTTGCCCGTGAGCGCGGACAGCACGTCTCCTTCCACCTCCTCCAACAACAGACTCGGCCGATCCTGGAGCTGTTCGCAGGCATGGGCCCGAAGCACGCCCCGTACGTCTCGGATGCGCTGGAGGATGTTGAACTCGCGGTGATAGCGCTCGCTCTCACGCGGCCCGACGGCGGCCATGGGCGTCTTGACGATGAGTGGCAGTCCATCCACGTCCCGCAGGGCGTGGAAGAGCAGGTTGGTCCCGGTGGCCTTGAGGGCCCCTCGAAGGGTGTAGCCTGGGATGGAGAGCATGGTCGGGGAACTCCGTGTCTCTGGAGGATGTCTGTTCCGGCTCTTGGGACGGAAGGCGGAGGGGAGGCGCTCGCGCGGAGACGTCGCGTCTGAAGCCGGGGCTCCATCGCGGCCCTCATGGCGTCAGTCACCGGCTCAAGCTCATCGACAGTCCATCGCTTCTCTGGCCCGTCTTGGCGTTTCATGGGTTCCCCCTCTTCCGTTCTCCATCCTATAGGAGCGGGAAGTGGGAACGCGTCCACTCAGTCCCCCAGTGTTTGTCGCTGCTACCGGGAGAGCAAAGCCAGATGGGTGAGGGCTTCGAAGGGCGCGCGCGACACGCGGATGCGCGTGGGGCGGCGGCTGGGAGGCGCGGGGGAGGCGCAGTGGGCTTCTGGTATACGCCTCTCCAGGCGGCTCCCCCGGACACGTCCGCTCGGCTGAGTGGACGTGCTTGATGCTCAGTGGCGGCCGAGGAAGTCCATCTTGCCGATGTCCAGCCCGTTGTGACGCAGGATAGCGTACGCCGTGGTGAGGTGGAAATAGAAGTTGGGCAGCGCGAAGGTGAGCAGGAAGGGCTGCCCCTGGAGCCGCATCTCCTGGGTGCGCATTTTGATGATGACGGTGCGCTCCTCGCTGCCGTCGATCTGCTCCGCCTTCAGGCTCTTCAGGAAGTCGATTGTCTTGGTGATGCGCGCCTGCCAGTCGGCGAAGGTCGACTCCGTGTCGGGCTGCTGGGTGGGCTCCATCCCCGCCAACTGGGTGGCACAGTACTTCGCGGACTCACAGGTCATCCGCAGTTGGAAGGACAGGGGAAGCATGTCGGGCGCCAGCCGGGCATTGATGAGGACGCTCGGCTCGATCTTCTTCGTCTCGGCATAGGAGACGGCCTTGCCGAGGATCGCCGACAGGTTGTCTAGCATGTGGATGAAGACGGGGACGGACGCCTGGTACATGGACAGGGACATGGTGCTTGCTCCTATTGGGATGGGGAGGGTCTCCCGGCCCGGGAGATAAGTGGGCCACGGCCTGGACTGTCAACGAAGGCGGAATGCCGCGCGGCTCACGTCCCGAAGGCGTGGGTGAGCCGGGCGATCGCCGCCGGGAGCGCGCGGATCCTCAGGGTCCGGCCGTTCTCGTCGAAGGACTCGGAGAGCACCCGGGCATGCTCGTACACCTCGCTGATGCGCCCCTGGCGCGCGTAGGGAATCACCAGGTCCGCCTCGATCATGGAGCGCTCGAAGAACTCCAGGAGGCCTTGCCGCAGCGCGGCGACGTCGTCGGGTGCGTGCGCCGAGAGGACGCGCGCCTCGGGGTGTTGTTGGAGCAGGGTCTCGCGCTGCTCGGCGGAGAGCCGGTCCGCCTTGTTGAACAACAGCAGGCTCGGAACGCTCTGCGCTCCAATCTCGCGGAGCACGGAGCGGGTGACCTCGAGCTGGGCCGGCCAGGTGGGGTCGGAGGCATCCACCACGTAGAGCAGCAGCGAGGCCTCCAGCGCCTCGTCGAGCGTGGAGCGGAAGGAGGCCACGAGATCGTGCGGCAGCTTCTGGATGAAGCCCACGGTGTCCGAGACGAGGATCCGCGGCCGGGTCTCCGGCTTCAGCGCCCGCACCGTGGTGTCGAGCGTGGCGAAGAGCTGGTCGGCCACCAGGACCTCGCTGCCCGTCAGGGCGCGCATGAGCGAGGACTTGCCCGCGTTGGTGTAGCCCACCAGGGCCACCCGGAGCTGGTCCCTCCGGGCGTAGCGCCGGTTCTCCTGGTCCTGTTGGATGGTCGCGAGCCCCGCGCGCAGCTCGGCGAGCCGGTCGCGAATCCTGCGGCGATCGAGCTCCATCGCCGAATCACCCGAGCCCCGGCCTTGCTGGCGCTCGCGGCTTCCCGTCGACTCGCGCATGCGGGGGGCGAGGTAGTTGAGCCGGGCGATCTCCACCTGCATCCGCGCCTCCCGGCTGCGCGCGTGGCGGTGGAAGATGTCCACGATGACGCCGGTGCGGTCGAGCACCTGGGCACCGGTGGCCCGCTCGAGGTTGCTCAACTGACTGGGCGTCAACTCGTGGTCGACCACCACCACGGTGGGCCTCGGCCCGGCGTGCTCCTCCCCGGCCTCGTCGACCTCGGCGGCTTCATCGGTTTCGTCGGCCTCGGCTTCCGGTGGCGCCACGGGGGCGGCCTCCGCCGCCGCCTCGGCCGCCTCTTCCGCTTCGGCTTCCCAGCGCTCGCGGGCCTTCGACTTGCGAGCCCGTGCCCCCGACGGCACGGTGCCTCGGCCTCCGGTGAGCCGGGCCAGCTCCTCGAGCTTTCCGGTTCCGAGGACCGTTCCCGCGGCGACGCCGTCGCGGCGCTGACTCACGGTGGCGACGACCTCGTACCCGAGGGTGTGCACCAGCCGTCCGAGCTCGGCGAGGTCGGCGGCGTGTTCGGTGTCCGAGACGTTGGGGAGTTGGACGCCCACCAACACGGCGAGGGGGCGCTCCGGAGGGGATTGCGACATGCTTCCCTCCTACCACGGAGCTTGGACGATGTAGCGTCGTGCCCATGAGCGTGGACTGGTTGAAGCAGCTCGCGGCCGTGCTGCCGCCCGAGGGACTCATCACCGATGCCGACGTGCTCGAGGCCCACCGGAGGGATCAAGCGGATTGGGCCCCCGCGGGCGTGGCGCGTGCCCTCGTCCGCCCCGCGTCGACGGCCGAGGTGCAGGCGGTGCTCCGGGTGGCGTCGGCCCACCGCGTTCCGGTGGTCGCCCGGGGAGCGGGCTCGGGCCTGTCGGGTGGCGCCAACGCCGTGGACGGGTGCCTCATCCTCTCGCTCACGCGGATGAACCGCATCCTGGAGCTGGACCGCAAGAGCCTGTTCGCCGTCGTCCAGCCCGGTGTCATCAATGGCGCGCTCAAGGCGGCCGCGGCGGAAGTGGGGCTGTGGTACGCGCCGGACCCGGCGAGCTGGGAGTTCTCCACCCTGGGCGGCAACCTCGCCACCAACGCGGGGGGCCTGTGCTGCGTGAAGTACGGCGTGACGGGAGACGCCGTGCTCGGGCTGGAGGTGGTGCTCGCGGATGGCTCCGTCGTGCGCACCGGGGGCCGCACGGTGAAGAACGTGGCGGGCTACGATCTCACCCGCCTGTTCGTCGGCTCCGAGGGGACGCTCGGCATCATCACCGAGGCCACGTTGCGGCTGCGCCCTCGTCCTCCCAAGGCCACGACCCTGGTGGCTTCGTTCCCCACGCTCGTCGCGGCGGGCGCGGCCGTCATCGACATCGTGGCGGACACCCGGCCCTCGCTCCTGGAGTTGATGGACCGCGCCACCGTGCGCGCCGTGGAGGCCCACATGCCGCTGGGGTTGGACGTGGACGCGGCGGCGCTGCTCCTGGCGCGCTCGGACGCGGGGGGAGAGCAGGGCGTGGCGGAGTGCGCGCGCATGGCCGCCGTCTGCGAGGCCGCCGGCGCCACCTTCGTCATCCAGTCCTCCGACGAGGCCGAGGGCGAGTCCCTGCTCGCCGCGCGCCGCTTCGCCTTCCTCGCCCTGGAGAAGCTGGGGACGACGCTGCTCGATGACGTCTGCGTGCCCGTCTCCCGTCTGGCGGAGTTGCTCGCGGTGGTCGAGCGCATCGCCGCGGAGCGCCGGGTCCTCATCGGCACGTTCGGCCACGCGGGGGATGGCAACATGCACCCCACGCTCGTCTTCGACCGGAACGACGCGGACGAGGTGGCACGGGCCCACGCGGCGTTCGACGACATCCTGCACGCCGTGCTCGAGCTGGGCGGCACCATCACCGGCGAGCACGGGGTGGGTCTGCTCAAGCGCCCCTTCCTGGCGCGGCAGCTCGGAGACGAGACCACGCGGCTCCATCACACGCTCAAGGCCGCGATGGATCCGCTCGGCATCCTCAACCCCGGCAAGCTCCTCTGACGAGGGCCGCCGGGAGAGGGGCGTACTTCAGCTGCGCAGGCCCGGGGCTTCGTGGCCGGTGCGCGCCACGTACTCGGTGTAGCCGCCGCCGTACAGGTGCGGGCCCTCGGGCGTCAGCTCCAGCACCCGGTTGGACAGTGCCCCGAGGAAGTGCCGATCGTGGCTCACGAAGAGCATGGTGCCCTCGTAGTTGGAGAGCGCGGTGATCAGCATCTGCTTGGTGGCCATGTCCAGGTGGTTGGTGGGCTCGTCCAGCACCAGGAAGTTGGGCGGATCATAGAGCATCTGCGCCAGCACCAGCCGGGCCTTCTCGCCACCGGAGAGCACGCGGCACTTCTTCTCGATCTCCTCTCCGGAGAAGCCGAAGCACCCGGCGAGCGCGCGCAGCGAGCCCTGGGACGCGCGGGGGAACCTGTCCACCAGCGAGTCGAACACGGTCAGCTCGGGCTTGAGGATCTCCATGGCGTGCTGGGCGAAGTAGGCCATCTTCACGCTGCCGCCGAGCGTCACCGCGCCATCGTCCGGCTTGGAGTCCCCGGCGATGAGCTTGAGCAGGGTGGACTTGCCCGCGCCGTTGACGCCCATGACGCACCAGCGCTCGCCGCGGCGCACCAGGAAGTCCAGACCGTTGTAGATGCGGCGCTTGCCGTAGCCCTTCACCACGCGCTCCAGCTTCGCCACGTCGTCACCCGAGCGCGGCGGCGCCTGGAAGTCGAACAGCAGCGTCTGGCGGCGCTTGGGCGGCTCCACCTTCTCGATCTTCTCCAGCTTCTTCACCCGGCTCTGCACCTGGGCGGCGTGCGAGGCGCGCGCCTTGAAGCGCTCGATGAACTTCAGCTCCTTGGCGAGCATCGCCTGCTGGCGGTCGAACTGCGCCTGCTGCTGCTTCTCGTTCTGCGCGCGCTGCTGCTCGTAGAAGTCGTAGTTGCCCGAGTACGTGGTCAGCTCGCCGCCGTCGATCTCGACGATCTTCGTCACGATGCGGTTCATGAACTCGCGGTCGTGGCTCGTCATCAGCAGGGCGCCCTCGAAGTTCTTGAGGAAGCTCTCCAGCCAGATGAGCGACTCGATGTCCAGGTGGTTGCTCGGCTCGTCGAGCAGCATCACGTCCGGACGCATGAGCAGGATGCGGGCGAGCGCCACGCGCATCTTCCATCCGCCCGACAGCGCGCCCACGTCGCCGTCCATCATCTCCTCGCTGAAGCCCAGGCCCGCGAGGATCTCCCGCGCCTTGCCCTCCAGCGCGTAGCCGCCCAGCTCCTCGTAGCGGCCCTGCACGACACCGAAGCGCTCCACGAGCTTGTCCATCTCGTCCATGCGCTCGGGGTCCGCCATGGCCGCTTCCAGCGCCTTGAGCTCCGTGGCGATCTCCGACACCGGCCCCGCGCCGTCCATCACCGCGGCCACCGCGCTCTGGCCGGACATCTCGCCCACGTCCTGGTCGAAGTAGCCGATGGTGACGCCGCGGTCGACGGACACCTGGCCCTCGTCCGGGTGCTCGCGCTGGACGACCATGCGGAAGAGGGTGGACTTGCCCGCGCCGTTGGGGCCCACCAGGCCCACCTTCTCGCCCTTGTTGAGCTGAGCGGAGGCCTCCACGAAGAGGATCTGCTGGCCGTGCTGCTTGCCGATGTTGTCGAGACGAATCATGAGACCTCGGGGAGGGGTGAAGAAGCCCTCCTCATCTGCTCCCGCCCCTCTCCCAGACCCGGAGGGGTTTCGTCCAGAGGTTATCAGGGGGTCTGGCCCTTCCCGTGGGGCCCGCTACCGCCAGGCCCGTGATTGCCCCACACGGGAGCCAGCGATTACGCTGGCGCGATGGCCAGAACACCCGAGAAGGCGGGGTACTCCCCGAAAAGAAAGCTCCCTCCGAGCGCCGCCGAGGAGACGGGGCCGGGCTCGCCGGGTTGCTCCCTGTCCCAGGCGCAGGAGGCCCTGAAGCTGCTGGAAGGGCGCTGGAAGCTCGTCATCCTCTTCCACCTGTTCCACACGCCGGTGTTGCGCTTCTCCGAGCTCGAGCGCGGCATCCCCGGCGTGTCGCAGAAGATGCTCATCCAGCAGTTGCGCGAGCTGGAGCGCGATGGGCTCGTGGTGCGGACCGTTCATCCGCAGGTGCCGCCGAAGGTGGAATACAGCCTGACGGGATTCGGCCAGGCGCTCCTCCCCACGCTCCGGGCGCTGAGGGACTGGGCGGCCCTGAGAAAAACCCCGGCCCTGGCGGAGCGGGGTTGAGCCCGCGCGGTGGTGTTCGGGTACGCTCCCTGCTTGTCCGGCCCGAAGCGCTCAAAGGGGGCAGCGTGCGAGGGAAGTGTCTGGCGGTGGTGTTGGTCTTCGTGGGTTGTCAGCGCTCTTCCGAGCCCGTGGCTCCAGCGGAGGTGATCGAGCTGTCGCTCGATGGGGGCTCGGAGGCGGCTCCCGCTTCCCCACTCGCGGCGGAGGGGAGGGACACTCCCGGCCTGGCGGAGGAAAAGCCCGAGGTGTCATGGACCGCCCTTTCCGCGGATGGACGCGCGGAGGTGCGGCAGACGCGGGCTCTTGGGGGCAAGGGGTGCACGACCAGCTCGACGGTCTCCACTCCGTTCGCGCGGACCGAGGTGATGTGGAAGTGGGACACCTGCGTGGCGACCCGGGAGCAACTCAAGTTCGTCTCCCCGGATGGCCATCGCCTGCTCGTGCTCGATTCCCTGCCCGGGCTCGTCGGACAGGAGTGGCGGGGGCTGGAGCTGGTCACGCTCTATGAGCAGGGGCTGCGCCTGAAGTTCCTCCGGGCGGGGACCGCCGTGCGCGCTCCGGAGGTCCGGCGTGAGCCGTTCTCCGGCCTCGCCTGGGTGAAGGGGACGGTGGGCCTGCCGGGAACACCTCCGAAGTACACCGACGACGGGAAGGCGATCGAGTTCGAGACCGTGGACGGGCGGACGTTCCAGTTGGGCTTCGACGGCGCCGGGTTTCCTCCGCCGGCCGAGGAGGCGCGTGCCTTCGTGGCCGAGGAGGGCCTGTACCGGTACACGGATGAGCGGGGGACGACGCGGGTGGTGAACTCGGTGGACGACATCCCCGAGCGCTACCGCTCCCGGGCCGCGAGGGTGCGGGGCGAGGTCTCCGTGCAGCCCGCCTCCAAGCCCCAGGCCCCTCCGCCGTCCGCGAAGGAGGAGCCCGCGAAGGAGGCGCTTCCGCCCGAGCTCGCGAAGGAACTCCCGGGGCTTCCCCCCCAGCTCACGCCGCCTTCGAAGCTCATCAACGAAGCGAAGCAGACGGTGGAGAAGGTCCAGGAGATCCGACGGGAGCAGGATCGCGTCCTGGAGACCTTGCACTGACGTGTCCCGCGGCTACGGCCTCCCGATGGCGCTGTACCAGAAGCCGAAGGAGCGCGGCTCCTGGGGCTCCCAGATGTTGCGGCCATCGAGCAGCACGGGGGCGCGCATGAGGCCCTTGAGGCGAGCGAAGTCCGGCTGCCGGTAGTCCTGCCACTCGGTGACGAGCACGGCGGCGTCGGCGCCCTCGGCGGCCTCGTACATGTCCCGGCAGTACGTGATGCGGTCGCCGAGCTGCGCGCGCACGTTGTCCATGGCCACCGGATCATGCGCGCGCACCCGGGCGCCCGCCTCGAGCAGATCGTGGATCAGCACGAGCGCGGGGGACTCGCGGATGTCGTCCGTCTTGGGCTTGAAGGCGAGCCCCCACACCGCCACCGTCCGGCCCTTGAGCGCGCCGTCCAGGTGCCGGCGGAGCTTCTCGAACAGCAGCCGCTTCTGCCGGTGGTTCACGGACTCCACCGCGCGCACCACCTCGAGCTCGTGCCCCACGCTCTTGGCGATGTGTTGCAGCGCCGCGATGTCCTTGGGGAAGCACGAGCCACCGAAGCCCGCGCCCGGGTACAGGAACTTGGGTCCCACGCGGGGATCCGCGCCCACCGCCTTGCGCACCTGCTCGATGTCCGCGCCCAGCTTCTCGCTGAGCACGGCCAGGTCGTTCATGAAGGAGATGCGCGTGGCGAGCATGGCATTGGCCGCGTACTTGGTCAGCTCGGCCGAGCGCGCGTCCATCGTGTGGATGCCCTCGCTCGAGCGCACGAGCGGGTTGTACAGCTCGCGCAGCACCTCGAGCGCGCGCGCGCTGTTGGAGCCGAGCACCACGCGGTCGGGCTTCATGAAGTCGTGGATCGCCGCCCCCTCCTTGAGGAACTCGGGGTTGGACGCGACGCCGAAGAGCTGGTCGGTGTAGCGGCCGATGATCTGCTCGATGCGATCGGCGGTGCCCACCGGTACGGTGCTCTTGGTGACCACCACCTTGAAGCCGTTCATGTTCTGGCCAATCGTCTCGGCGACGGCGAAGACGGCGGACAGATTGGCGGAGCCATCCGCCTGGGGCGGCGTGCCCACGGCGATGATGACGACCTCGGCGGCGCGGATCGCGGCGGCGATGTTCGTCGAGAACGTCAGGCGCCCGGCCTTGACGTTGGTGGTGATGAGGGCGTCGAGCCCCGGCTCGTAGATGGGAACCTCGCCGCGCTCGAGGCGTGCGATCTTGGACGCGTCCACGTCGACGCAGGCGACGTCATTGCCGACGTCGGCGAACCCCACGCCGGCCACGAGACCGACATAACCCGTTCCAATGACTGCGAGTTTCATGTTGCTTCCTTTGCTGCTGAGCGCGTGGCGGCTTCCCGTCCGCGCGTGGGGTGAAGAGACGGAGAGGTGCTACTCGCTCGCGAGCGGAGGCTCGGGACGGTTCGTGTTGCGCAGGGGAATCTCCCGGGTGAACACGGCGAGCAGCAGCGCGAACAGGCCCACGAGCAGCGACCAGTCGAAGACGTGGGTCACGCCCTGGACGAACGAGGCGCGGACCGCGCGCTCTCCGGCATGGGCGGCCTCGAGCACCCGCGCTTCCTCCCGTGCGAGTGCCGGCTCGTCGGCGCCGGGCTCGCGCCGGAGGGCGTCATAGCGGGCACTCACCTCGGAGGTGAGTCCTCCTCCCGCCGGGTCCTGGCTCGTGCCCTCCTGCGTGCCGCCGCCCTTGCGGATGCGCTCCGCGTCGAACCAGGCGTCGAACCGCCCCCGCATGGCCACGGGCACCTGCTCACGCACGGGCTGGAGCGAGTCCGTGAGCGAATGCGTCAGCGAGGCGGTGAGGATGAGGCCGAAGACGGCGCTGCCCATGGCCTGCCCGAGCTGCTGGAAGAACTGCCGCCCCGCCGTGGCGGTGCCCACCTGGTGGGGGGCCACGGCGTTCTGGACGGACAGGGTGAGCATCGGCTGCAGGGGGCCCATGCCACAGCCGAAGATGAAGGTGCACACGCCGATGTCCCAGAGGGTGCTCTCCGCCGTGAGCCGGCTGAGCAGGAACAGGCTCAGGCACATCAGCACGAAGCCGCTCACGATGACCACCTTGTAGCGTCCCGTGCGGCTCACCCAGCGCGCCGTCACGAGCGACGTCGGCACCACGGCGGCGGTGAGCGGGATCATCGCGATGCCCGCTTCCCTCGCCGTGGCTCCCAGCCCATTGACGGCGAGGACCGACAGGAAGAGCAGGGCGGAGAAGAACGCCGCGCCGTTGCACACCGACGCCAGGCTCACCAGCGAGAAGACGCGATTGTGGAACAGCGTGAACGGGATGATGGCATGCGGGGTGCGCCGCTCCACGAGGATGAACAGCACGAGCCCCACGAGCGACACGGCGAGCATCCCGAGCACCTCGGGCGACAGCCACGCCGCGAGCGGCCGATCACCCCGGAGCGTGAGCAGGAAGGGCACCGTCGCGACGACGAGCAGCACGGCCCCGAGCCAGTCCACCTTGCTGGCCACGCCGCTGTGCAGGCGCGGCATCTTGCTCCAGATGAACGCGACCGCGATGGCGCCCAGCGGCAGGTTGATGAAGAATACCCAGCGCCAGCCCACCGTGTCCGTGAGCGTGCCCCCGAGCAGCGGGCCGACGATGCTGGACACTGCGAACACCGTGCCGAAGATGCCCTGGTAGCGTGCCCGCTCGGAGGGAACGAACAGGTCCGCCGGCACGGCGAAGGCGGTGGAGGTGATGGCCGCCGCTCCCATGCCCTGGATGCCCCGGTACACCACCAGCTCGAGCATGGAGCCCGCGAGGCCGCACAGCACCGAGCCCACGAGGAAGATGGCGATGCCCGCGAGGATGACCGTCTTGCGGCCGAGGCTGTCCGAGAGCTTGCCGTAGATGGGTATCAGGGTGGTGCTGGCGAGCAGGTAGGACGTCGAGGTCCACGCGAAGAACTCCATGCCCTGGAGCTCGGAGACGATGCGCGGCAGGGCCGTGGCGACGATCGTTTGATCGAGCGCGGCCAGGAACAGGGCCAGCATCACGCCGGCCAGGACGAGCGCCTTGGTGCGGGGAGTGAGCGTACTCGCGTAGTCGATGCGCTCGCCGGGCATCGTCGCGGAGGGAGTGGCGATCAGGGTGCTCATGGGTGGTGAGTGTCCAGGGAGAGGGGAGTGCTAGGCCGCGGTGGCGCGGACCTTGGTGTCCACCTTCCCCTCGAAGGCGATCTTCTCGAGCGCCTGCGCGGCGACCTGCTCGCTCTTGAGTTGCTTGATGTCCGCGGAGATCTTCCGCATGCGGTTGCGGATGCCCTCGTCCGCCAGGAGCGCCTGCAGCTCGGCGCGGATCGTCTCGGGCGTCGCCTTGTCCAGGGGCAGGTAGCGCCCGAGCCCCGCGCGCTCCACCAGTTGCGCGTTCAACGGCTGGTCGCCGAACAGGGGGATGACCAGCATGGGCAGCCCATAGGTCAGGGCGCGCCCCACCGTGCCCCAGCCACCGTGGGTGACGAGCGCCTGGGCCTGGGGGAACACGTCGTCGTGGGGGACGTAGCGCTCGATGCGGATGTGGGAGCCGAGCCCGGAGGGGACGTCCTGGGCGCCCGCGGACGTGGCGAGCACGGGGACGTTCATCGGCGCGACGGCCTCCAGCACGCGCCGGAACAGGCCCTTGTCCCCGGGGGTCGTCGTCGTGCTGATGACCACCGTGCCGGGCGCCACGCGCGGCGCCTCCCTCGGCTGCTGGCCCTTGGCGGGCACGTTGAACGTCGTCGGCCCGACGAAGAGCTGACGGTCGCGCAGCGGGATGTCACCGGCCAGGCCCTGGTGGCTCATGATGATGTGGAGCCGGGGGGAGATCATCCCCTGGATCATCTCCGCCGTCCGGCCCTTGTAGGGGGGCAGGCCGAGCTTCTCCCGGGGCTCACGCAGGGAGAACAACTGGCCGAGCAACCCGTGCGCCAGCGCGGGGATCCGATTGACGTGCCGCAGCTTCGGCAACACGCTGAACATCAGTGGCAGCTCGTCCCGGGTGAGGGTGGTGCCCATGTTTCCGGCGCTCACGAAGGGGATGCCGGCGCGCTCCGCGGCCCAGGCCGCGCCCACCTCGAAGAAGTCGTAGACCACGCAGTCCACCTGCTCCCGCCGCAGCACGGGCTCGAGCTCCATCGCGAGCTGGACGTTGTTCGCCAGGACGAGGCGGCGGACGTGCGCGAAGCCGAACGGAATCGTCGGCATCCAGGCCGGCAGGCTGGCGTGCGGGAAGAGCGTCCCGAGGTCCTGGATGTCGAGCATGTGCTCGTAGGGCAGGTGCTCGGCTCCAGCGGCCTTCACCTCCGCCGCCATGTTGGCCTTCGCCTTGAACAGCACCCGGTGGCCCCGGGAGGTGAGCTGCTGCGCGAGGTCGAGGACACGCAGGAAGTGCCCTGGCGCGGTCGTGCTCGTCAGCAGGAAGGTCGCGGGCTTTCGGGAAGCATCAGTCGTCGAGGTCATGCTCGTTCCGTCTTGGAATCAAGGGAAGGGAGGAATCGCGCGTTGCACGCGATAAACCGCAACTTCGAGTTGCGATGGATATAGACTCCCCGCCGACGCATCGCAACACGAAGTTGCGATGTTCCAAGCTCTTGGAAACCAGGGTTGCCGGAGGTAGCGCGGTGTGGTGCAGTGGTCGCCGAGTGAGCGGTCAAGTGGGAGCAAAACGAAAAGCTTGCAAGAAGCGAATGCTCGTGCGCGGAGAGCCCGTGGTGCGAGGCATTCTCGAGGCCACGCTCGAGGAGCTTGCCTCCGTGGGCTACGGTGCGCTGCGGATCGAGGACGTGGCCACGCGGGCCGGGGTCAACAAGACCACCATCTACCGGCGCTGGCCGACGAAGCAGGAGCTCGTGGCGGCGGCGCTCCGGTCGGTCACCGCCGAGCGGATCACCCCGCCGAACACGGGCTCGCTGCGGGGAGATGTGCTCGAGACCGGGCGCCACATGGCCGAGGTCATGGGTTCAGCGGAAGGGCAGGCGCTCCGGCGCATCCTCATCGCGGAGGAGCGCAACCCGGAGTTCACGGCCATTGCCCAGCAGCTCCGTGACTCGATGGATGCCTTGCCGCTGCCCGTCATCGAGGCCGCGAGGGCACGGGGTGAGTTCGCGCCAGGCTTCGACGATACGTTGCTCTTCAAGACCCTCGCGGGCGCGGTCCAGCATCGGCTCTTCATGGAGCGCCAGGACGTCGACGAGGGCTTTCTCGTCCAGATCGTCGACCTGCTCCTCCTGGGTGCCATGGCATCCAATCGGCGGAGATGAGGGACGCGCCCGGGACGAGGGTGGGGGGGCGGACGCGGGGGGCTCCCGCGTCCGCTGCCGGGTGCGGTCAGCGCCCGAGCTGGACGTTCTCGAGCACTCCGAGCGCGTCGGGGACGAGGGGGGCCACCGAGTAGTAGGCGCTGACGAGATAGGAGGTAATCGCCTTGTCGTTGATGTCCATGCGCCGGGCCGAGAGGCTGGGCTGGATCTCGTCCGGGATGCCGGTGCGGTGCAGGCCGATGACGCCCTGATCGTCCACGCCCGTGCGCATCACGATGATGGAGCTGGTGCGCTCCTTGGTGATGGGAATCTTGTCGCTGGGCAGGATGGGAACGCCGCGCCAGGCGATGACCGGTCTGCCCAGCACCTCGACGCATGTCGGGTAGATGCCGCGGCGATTGCACTCCTGACTGAACGCGGCGATGGTGCGCGGGTGGGCCAGGAGGTAGCGAGACTTCCTGCGCCGGCTGATCAGCTCATCCAGATCGTCCGGAGTGGGAGGCCCGCTGCGGGGATTGATGCGCTGCTTGAGATCGGCGTTGTGCAGCAGCCCGAACTCCCGGTTGTTGATCATCTCGTATTCCTGCCGCTCGCGGATGGCCTCGACGGTCAACCGGAGCTGCTCGGCCACCTGGCTCATCGGATCGTTGAAGAGATCCGACACGCGGGTGTGCACCCGGAGCATGGTCTGGGCCACGCTCAGCTCGTACTCGCGGGGCTTGAGCTCGTAGTCGACGAACGTCTGGGGAAGCGTCGGCTCGCCGTGGTGGCCCGCGGACAGCTCGATGGCGGCCTGCCCCTGTTTGTCCTGGGGCTTCTTCAAGCGCGCCTTGTAGCGCTCGACATGCGCGTTCAGCGTGGGGGATTGGGTGATCACCACCTCGAACACCCGCTGCGGCAGCATCATCACGATGCAGGGGGTGAGTGCCTTGACCGTGAAGGGCCACCGGTCGTTCGACTCCACCACGGCCTGATCCCCGAAGTGGTCGCCGTCGGCCAGTGAATCGAGGATGACCGGATCGCCATACTTGCCCATGCCCAGCTTGTGGGCCTTGCCATGGGCGAGCAGGACCACGTGTTCGGCGGGCTGACCCGCCTCGACGATGAGCTCACCGGCCTTGAACTCCTTCTGGACGAAGTGGTTCGCCAGGGTTCCCACCACCAGGTTGTCGACGTCCGCGAAGCCACGCAGCAGCGGCAGCTTGTGCAGCTCCTGGGGAATGATCTGCACCTGGGCGCCGATGTTGCTGAACTGGATGCGGTCGTCCTCCGCCGTATAGGTCAACCGGCGGTTGACGCGATACACGCCGGACACCTCGACCCAGGGCAGTATCTTCAGCAGCCACCGGGGTGTGATTTCCTCCATCTGTGGCGGCGTCTTGGTCGTCGTCGCCAACTGGCGGGCAGCGGCCGTCGCCAGACTCAACTGATGTTGCTCGATGTCGCCACCGCCCACCGGATTCGTCGTATTCGCCATGAGGTGTCTCTTGGATCGTGTCTGATCTGTGGATGGATGGCCTACTCGTGGGCGCGGCCGATTTCGACGCTCTCCAGGATGCCCAGGGCGTCGGGGACCAGCACGGCGGCGGAGAAGTAGGTGCTGACGAGGTAGGAGATGATGGCCTTCTCGTTGATGCCCATGAACCGGACATTGAAGCTGGGCTCGATCTCGTCCGGGATGCCCGCCTGGTGCAGGCCGACGACGCCCTGGTTCTTCTCACCCGCGCGCATCAGGAGGATGGAGCTGGTCCGGGACTCGCTGATGGGGATCTTGTTGCACGTGAAGATGGGAATGCCGCGCCAGGCGGGGACCATGTTGCCGTTGATGTCGATGCTGGTCGGGTAGATGCCCCGGCGGCTGCACTCCTGCCCGAACGCGGCGACGGCGCGCGGGTGGGCCAGGAAGAACGAGGGCTCCTTCCACACCGTCGCCAGCAGCTCGTCCATGTCGTCGGGCGTCGGAGGCCCGCTGCGGGTGTGGATGCGCTGCTTGAGATCGGCGTTGTGCAGCAGTCCGAACTCCCGGTTGTTGATGAGCTCGTGCTCCTTGCGCTCCTTGAGTGCCTCGACGGTCAGACGCAGCTGCTGCTCGGTCTGGTTCATCGGATCGTTGAACAGGTCGGCGACACGGGAATGGATCTGGAGCACGGTCTGGGCCACGCTCAGCTCGTACTCACGAGGATGGGTCTCGTAGTCGACGTAGGTGCCCGGCAGCGTCGGCTCGCCGTGGTGGCCCGCGGACAGCTCGATGGCGGCCTCACCCGTCGAGTCCGTCTTCTTCTTCCGCCGGGCCTTGAAGCCCTCGACGTGCTTCTGGAGCGACGGAGACAGGGCGAGCACCGACTCGAAGTCGGACTGCTTGAGGATCAGCACCGTGCAGGCGGTGAGGGCCTTGGCGGTGAACTGCCAGTAGTCCTGCGACTCCAGCAGCACCTCGTAGCTGTAGTGGTCGCCATCCGCCAGCGTCTCGAGCACGGTCTCGTCACCGTACTTGCCCTTGCCAATCTTGTTCACCTTGCCGTGGGCGATGAGGCAGATCGAGTCGGCCTCCTTGCCGGCCTCGGTGATGACCGCACCGGGCTTGAACTCCTTCTGCTCGAAGCGGTTGGCCAGGGCGGTCAACACCTCGTTGTCCTCGAAGCCGCGCAGCAGGGGCAGCTCCTGGAGCTCCTGGGGAATGACCTGGATCTTCGCGCCCGTGCTGACGAAGGTCACCCGGCCGTCGCCCACGGTGTAGCTCAAGCGGCGGTTGAGGCGGAACGTGCCGCCCGAGACCTGCACCCACGGCAGCAGCTTGAGCAGCCACCGGGACGAAATCCCCTGCATCTGCGGGACGGACTTGGTCGTCGTCGTCAGCTGGCGAGCCGCGATCGTCGCGAGGCTCAACTGCTGCTTCTCTTCCCCTTCACCGGGCTTCACAGGATTCGTCATGGCCTACTCTTTCCTCTCGAGCTGAAGAACAGCGTTCTTTTCACGTGTGTTGTAGCCAGACCGGTCACCGCGAAACAGCGAGGCGATGCGCGCGGCGGACATCCCCAGGCCGGAGGGGCGAAGGGAGGGCTGACCGGGCTTCCGGGTGTTGCGCAATTCGAATTCCTTGTAGCGATCCACGGCCTGATGCCAACGGAGCACGCCGGCCATGTACTGCTGCATTCTCTTGACGTAGCCGCGCAGCTTCTCCCGGGCGCTCGCGTCCAGGCCGAAGTTGTCGGCGAGGGCCGGCAATTCCATGGCGACGGTGTGCTCGAACTGCTGCATCCGGGCCGTCATCAGCTTGTTGACGACCTCGACGGCTCCCGCCTTGTCGAGGTCGAGGAAGCGCTGGATGACGAGCACGCCGTTGTTGAGCTCGCCCTCGAACTCGAGCTCCTTCTGATAGGAGAAGACGTCGTTGGTCAGGCAGGCGTAGTCGGCGACCGAGTTCTCGAGTCCCCGTATCGGCCGGGAGTAGAACACCTCGGGGGGGAGTTCGTCGCCCAGGGACAGCCGGGAGAGGTTCATGGTGAGATCCGCGCCAAACGTCTTCCGGCGCATCTCCACGTAGTCGACCGGATCCGGGATGCGGTTCTGCGTTTGATTGGCGAGTTCCCACAGCCAGCTCCCGGTCATGTCCTGGAGGGCCTGGCGCAAGAGATTCCGGCTGTTCGGAGTCATGGGGCCGGCCGTCCGGGCCCACAGATCGGCCAGGCCCCGCTCCACGGGGTTGGTGGGAACCGCGGTCAGGGTGGAGGGGTCATCCGGCATGAATGCCTTCAACCGGGCGTTGAAGACCTTCGCGCCCGCCATGTCGCGGGTGTGACCGTAGAACGCCGGGAAGTAGTCGTCGGCGTAGGTTCCCCAGACGAGCCATCCCGCCGTCAGGTTGAGCTCGGGTCCGGATGCCGCCGGATGGATCAGGGCGCCACAGAGGGCCACGTCCGCGACGTCGAACTTGTGATCATCCCAGATGTAGACACCGGGAAGGCCGGGCAGGGGATCCAACATCCCCATTCGACGCGCCCATTCCTTGGAGTCTCGCCGCGCGGCATCCAGGTGGGCGTTCAGGCTCGTCGTGTACGGCATGTAGAAGTTGGGCAGCGTGACCGGACCCACGGGCTTGTAGGGCACGTGGGTGAAGCTCTTGAACCGCCCCAAGCCCAGGGTGCCGGGCAACCGCGCCAGCCTCGCCGCCGACGTCCCCAGGCCCGTCGGGCCGAGCGGAAAGGCCCCCGCCGCCGAACTCTCGCCGCCACGGTTCATGTAGCGGCTCGAGCGCATGTGCCACTCGTGGCCGCCGGACTGCCAGTCCTGGAGCCCCCGGATGTAGAGGAGCACGCTGGCCCGCTCGTCCGGGGTCAGGCCGTACTCCTCGAACAGGGGGGGCAGCTCCGTCACGGCGGTGTTCTCGAACTGCTGGAGCCGGGACGTCAGGATGTCATTGGTCAGGTTGGCGGCGCGCTGCGTATCGATGTCGAGAAAGCGCTCCATCACCAGGACGCAATTGGACAGCTCACCTTCCTCGAGGATCTCCCGCTCGTAGGAGAAGAGATCGTTGCGCAGGTGCACGCCATCCGCGAACGTGTCCTTGAGCACGAGCATGGGCCGGGTGTCCGCGATCCGGGCGGGAACCTCGACGAAGACGGCGTGCTCGACGAGATCCGCCGACCAGGGCGCGCCTCCCACCTTGCGGCGCATCTCGATGTATTCAATGGGGTTGGCGACGCGGTGCTCGCTGATGTTGGACAGCTCCCACGTCGACTCCTCGAGCAGGGCCTTGGTGCTCTCGAAGAAGCGCTTGCGCCATTCCGGGGATTTGGTGGGGACCGTCCGGTTCCAGAGGTCCAGCAGACCACGCTCCACCGCGTTGGTCGGCTCCGGCGGGGCCACGGAGAGGTCCACCGGCATGAACTGGGGCAGCCGGTCGAGGTATTTCTTCGCGCCCGCCTGATCCTGGGGGCGTTTGTAGACCTCGAGGAAGTGATCGTCGAAGAAGAAAACCCAGACATACCAATCCGTGATCAGATCGAGCTCCGGACCTGGCGCTTCCGGATGGGTATACGCGCAGAGCAGGGCGTAGTCATGGGCGTCGAACTTCGCCTCGGTCCAGATCTCGGGCTTGGCCTCTTCCTTGGGAGGGTCCAGGATGCCCATCGCTCGTGCCCAGGCCTTGGAATGTATCCGGGCTCCCTCGAGGTTGGGATTCAGGCGTGCCGGCCAGGGGACATAGAACGCGGGCAGCTCAAAGGGTTGTTTCGTGTGCTTCTCAGCCATGTGCTGCCCCCTATTTGACATTCGATGAATGTAGGATGGGAGTCGCGAGGCCACAAATTCTTGAACTCCGATTTGACGTCTCGAGATGATCTGGATGCGGTGTCATGGGCGGCACGCGCCGCATGAACAGCAAGGGCCGTGCCGGGACAGCCGAAACGTTTGTATCCAGGAGGTGCCGGTGGGGTGTCAGGTGCCCCGCGGAGGCCTGGCTCCAGGCTGACATGTTCGCGGACGTGTCCACTGACATGTCAGCCGGCAGGGGCTCTTCATGGAGCGCCGGGAGGGCGGCGAGGGCAGGGAGCTTTGTGGGAGCCGGCCCGCCGCCATCATGTACGATGGCACCCGGCCGGGTCTGGAGACCCGCGAACCCCCAGGAGGCGGTATGAAGAAGAGGGTGAAGAGCGCATCTCTCGTCGTGACCACGTTGATGGCGGCTGCCGTGGGCGCCTTGGCATCGACGTGGACGTCCCAGGACTCCGAGTTTGCCTCGGGGTACTGCACCGTGGACTGTTCTCAGTGCGGAAGTTCTCTGGAGTGCCAGCGCCGCGGCGCGGGGTCGTGCACGCAGATCAGGGCCTGTTTCAATCCCTCCCAGGAATAGATGGAAGGGCAGGGGCCAGGGAGCGCGGCGGGGGCTCCCTGGCGACCTCAGAAGGCCGTGGCGCCGCCGTCCACTGGCAGTGCGATGCCCGTGGTGAAGCCCGCGGTATCACTGCACAGGTAGAGCACCGCCGCGGCGATCTCCTCCACCTTGCCCACCCGTCCGATCGGATGCGCGGACTTCGCGAACTCGGCCTTGCGCGGTTCGGCCTCGATGGCGCGGCGATACATGTCGGTGTCGATCACCGCCGGGCAGACCGCGTTGACGCGCAGGTTCTTCTTCGCGTACTCGACCGCCGCGGACTTGGTCAGACCGATCACCGCGTGCTTGGACGCGGAGTAGATGCCCATCTTCGGCGCCGCGCCCAGGCCGGCGATGGAGGCGGTGTTGACGATCGCGCCGCCACCCTGGGCGAGCATCAGGGGGATTTCATACTTCATGCACAGCCACACGCCCTTGACGTTCACGCCCATGATGGCGTCGAACTCGCTCTCCTGGGCATCGGCCAGCTTGGACTTCTCGATGTCGATGCCGGCGTTGTTGAAGGCGTAGTCCAGACGCCCGTAGGCGGCCTGGGTGCCCTCGATCAGCGCGCGGACCTCGGCATCCCGGGTGACGTCGCAGCGGATGAAGCGGGCCTCGCCTCCGGCCGCGCGGATCTGCGCGACGGTGCTCTCACCGCCGGCCGCGTCGACATCGGAGACCACCACCTTGATGCCCTCCCGAGCGAAGGCCAGGGCCGTGGCGCGGCCGATGCCGGCGGCCGCTCCGGTGACCAGGGCGACCTGGCCGGAAAGTGAACGACTCATGCGCGACTCCTCATGGATTGAATGATGCGCGCGCACTCTACTTCACTCCACGCGCTTGTCGTTGCGCATCTGGGCGCGCACCAGCTCCGCGTAGATGCCGCCCCGCAGGAGCAGCTCCTGGTGCCTGCCCGCCTCCACCAGGCGGCCCTCGTCCATGACCAGGATGAGATCCGCATCCACCACGGTGCTCAGCCGGTGGGCGATGATGACGCGGGTGCACTGGAGCGAGGCGAGCGACTGTTGCACCCGGCTCTCGGTGATGGCGTCGAGGGCACTGGTGGCCTCGTCCAGCAGGAGGACCGCCGGCTTCTGCATCAGCGCCCGGGCCAGTGCCACCCGTTGCCGCTGGCCTCCCGAGAGCGAGGCGCCTCGATCCATCAGGGGCGTGTCATAACCCATGGGCATGCCCATGATGTCGCCGTGGAGCTGGGCCAGTCGGGCCGCCTCGATGACGGGCTCCAGCGGGGCGGCCGGGTCCCGGATGGCGATGTTGGCTCGCAGGGTGGAACCGAAGAAGGTCGGCTCCTGGGGCACCACGCCCACCTGGCTGCGGACCGAGTGCAGATCCAACTCCGTCAGCTCCTCCCCATCGAGGAGGATGCGCCCCGCGGTGGGCAGATACAGGCCGAGCAACAGGTTGGCCAGCGTCGTCTTCCCGGCGCCCGAGCGGCCGACGATCGCCACGGACTGGCCGGGCTCGATGCGCACCGACACGTCCTGCACCACGAGCGGGGACATGGTCGCGTAGCGGAAGGACACCCGGTCCAGCTCGATGCCCCCCTTGAGTTTCACCGTGCGGCCGGGCTTGGACGGGTCCTGCTCGGGCGCCGTGTCCAACACGTCGTCGATGCGCTCGATGTAGCTGCGCAGCAGTTGCAGTTGCGAGCCCGCGGTGACCAGGTTGCCCAGCGGCACCAGCAGTGCCCCGGCGAGCACGTTGAGCCCCATCATGGTGCCCAGCGACATCTTCTCCCCCAGCACCAGCAGGGAGCCGACGGTGAGCAGCACCAGCGGCGCCACCAGCCGCAGCGTTCCCGTGAGCGCGTCCACCCACGCCGTCAGCTGGCCCTGCTTCAGCGACACGTTGAGCACGTTGACGAAGTTCTCCGAGAAGCGCTGCACCGCCTGGTTCTCCGTGCCGAAGGCCTTCAGCGTCTGGATGCCGATGAGCATCTCGACCTGGTAGCTCTGGTGCTTCGCCTCGACCTCCAGGTTCTCCGACATCAACGCGCGCTGGCGCCGCATGGACAGCAGGAGGACGAGGATCTGCATCGCGCCCAGCCCCAGCACGATGAACGCCATGAGCGGGCTCACCACGAACAGCACCACGAAGTAGAGGACCACCAGGGCGCCATCCAGCAGGGTGGAGAGCGTGCTGGAGGAGAGGATCTCCCGCACCGTGGCATTGCTGTTGAGCCGCTGCAGCAGATCGCCCGCCGCGCGCACCTGGAAGAACGCGTAGGGCAGGCCCACCAGGTGTTCCATGAAGCCCAGCGTCATGTTCGAGTCCATGCGCGTGCGCAGCTCGAGCAGCAGGTGGCCGCGGATGAGCGAGGTGAGCAGCTGGAAGCCAGCCAGGGCGAGGAAGCCCAGGCCCACCACCAGCAGCAGGCGGGTGTCCCCCTGGGGCACCACGCGATCGATGATCAGCCCCGTCAGTGCCGGCACCGCCAGCGCGAAGAGCTGCAGGATGAGCGAGACGACGATGATGCGCTGGAGGAGGTGCGAGTGCTGGAGCACCTGCAGCGCGTAGCGCGCGGCGGAGCGGGGACGCGGCTTCTTGCCCGTCTCGAAGTTCTCGCCCGGCTCGAACAGCAGCGCCACGCCGGTGAAGGATTGGCGGAAGCGCTCCAGGGACACCTTGCGCCGGCCGTAGCCGGGGTCGAGCATGTGGACGCCGTCCCGCCCCAGCTTCTCGAAGACGACGAAGTGCGAGAACTGCCAGTGGAGGATGGTGCCGGGAGGCAGGTACGTCAGCGCGTCCTCGTCCACGGAGATGCCACGTCCTCGCAGCCCGAAGCTCTGGGCCGTGCGCAGGATGTCCAGCGCGGAGACTCCGTCGCGCGCCGCGCCCATCGCCTGTCGGACTTCCTCCAGACGCACGGGCTTCCCATGGTAGCCGAGCACCATGGCGAGCGAGGCGATGCCACACTCGGTCTCCGAGAGCTGGCGCACGAGCGGGATGCGGCGCTCGCGGCCCTTCACGTGGAGGTTGCGGAACGCGGGAAAGCGCTCGGTGAGGCCCGGATGCCGGGCGGCTTCAGTCCTCATGTCCCAGTGCTCCCTTCAGACCTGGAATCAGCGTGACGAGGATGCGCTCGGTGCTCACCCGGGCATCGGCCTGGGCCAGCATCCCGTCGAAGTAGTTGAAGGTTCTTCCCTTGATGCGGAACGTGGACGCCGGAGCCTCCGCCCTCACCACCACCAGGGGGCCCGAGAGGGACAGGGCATCCCCGCTGTCCGCGCCCAGGTAGCGGCGCACCTCGTTGGGGCCGACGATCTGGTCTCCCACGGACTGGATGGTGAACGTCTGGTACTCGTGGCTGAAGCCGTTGAGCTCCACGCGCAGCGGCTTGCCCGGCTCGAGCCGCGGCCGGTAGCCACCGGGCAGCAGCGCCACCATCGTCACGTGGACCCTGTCCCCCGTGACGGAGACGACGCTCTGTCCCGGGTTGACATACTGGCCCTCGCGGACCTTCAGGGTGCTCACGACACCGGCCTGGGGCGCGCGCAGCGTGCGGGCCTGTTGACGCGCTTGTGCCAGCTCGCGCTCGGCGCGCAGCGAGGTGAGCGTCTGACGCGCGGCCCCGTCCGAAGGATCCTGCAGCACCCGGACGAGCTGCAAGTCGAACTCACGCTGGATGCGCTCCAACGTGGCCGTCTCCTCCCGCGAGAGGAAGCTCACCAGGGGCTGGCCCGCCTCCACCCGTTGTCCGGGCCGCACGTCCACCGAGGCGACGATGCCCGGTGCCTCGACGGTGAGTTCGCTCCGGCCCTCGACCTTCACCATGGCGGGGCCGGAGGCGTACTCGGGGATGGTGCCGAGCAGCGAGTAGAGGACGGCGGCGACGGCCAGGGCGAGCAGCACCCAGTACGTCCACCGCGTCCATCTGGGGGAGATGCGCAGGAGGTCTCCCTCGTCCTGCGTCCCCTCGTGATGGCGCAAGGCTTCTTCACGGAAGATGCGAGTAGGCCGGGTGGCTTGCATGGCTAGGGCGTGGCTCCCGTGGTCATGGAGCCTCGCGTGTTCTTCTCATCGGGCCGTGGCTGGGGGCTTGAGTGGACGTGGACGACCATGCCCGTGGAGACCTCGCGGGGTGGTGGCTGGCTGAAGGTGGCGGTGGCGAAGACCAGGCGGGCCGCGGCATCCACCTCGGGGGCGATGTTCTCCACGACTCCCTGGAGGGAGAGGTTTCGTTGGAGCACTTTCAGCTCCACGGGGGTTCCCGGCTGGAACGCGCCTGCCTGCTCCTCGGTCACGGCGAAGCGCACCTTCCACTCACCCGTGCCGAGCAACCGGAGCACGGGCTGCCCCGCGGCCAGGCGCGTGCCTGGGCCGACGAGCCGGGCCGCCACCACGCCCGCGAAGGGCGCCACGAGCGTGGCGTCATCGAGGTGCTGTTTCAGCTCGGTCACCTGGGCCTGTCGCTGGAGCGTCTGGGCCCGGGCCGCCTGCACGCGGGCGGCGGCGGTGCTCTCCTCGTAGCTCACCCTGTCCAGCTCTTCCTTCGAGTAGACACCCAGTTGCAGCGAGCGCGGAGTGAAGTAGCGGTCCTTCCGGGCACGTGCCGCGGAGAGGGCGAGCGAGGCGGCGCGTTCCTCGGCGCGCGAACCCTGGAGGGAGGCCTCGGCGGCGGCCAGTTCCTGTTGGAGTGAGCGCATGTCGAGACGGGCGAGCACCTGTCCCTCCTGGACGGACTGGCCGACCTCGACGTCCACCTGCTCCAGTCGCGAGTCGAAGCGGGAGCTCACGTCCACGGAGTCCTTGGGAATGACGACGCCCAGGCAGGGCTGCTGGGTGCCCGAGCGGGGAGCGGCTCCACCGTCCACCACCTGGGCGGGCGGCGGGCCGTTCCCTCTCGTGCTGGGACTCGCGAGGGCGGGCGCCCCGGCCCCCACGCTCCCCAGGCAGACCAGTCCCGAACTCACGGCCATCCTCCACACCCAACGACGCATTCCGTGCCTCCGGTGACAGGTTCCTTCCGGAAGGAGGCGGCCCGGGTGCGTTGTGACGATTTCCGGCGTGATTCCCTCGATGGCTGACGAAAGGACCTTCTCGTCACAATCCAGAACGGACCCCTCCCTCCCTGACGCGGCCCCCCGGGCCGCACCTTGATGGCATTGAAGGAGGAGCACCATGCAAGCCGCGCCCGTACAATCCACTCCGGAAACGTCCGCCGAGCCCCTCACGCCCAACGACTTCGAGCTGGAAGGCTGGGACGCGTCCGTCCATTTCTCGACGACCAGCATCACCGGGGAGCCCCGGTTCGACTACCAGGACTGCCGCCGCAAGGTGAACGTGAGGGGAGAGGACATCCGTCTGGTGGAGACGGAGGTTGGAACGCTGGTGACCGTCACGCTCGAGCCGGATGCCGACGCGGGCGAGCTGCTCTTCTCGGTGCTGATTCCGAGGGCCCGCGTCGATGGCCCGGAGCGCAAGGTGCTCATCGAGACTCAGGGCTTCATCACCCGGAGCTGTCTCGCGCGAGGCCCCGCCGCGGATGCCCAGCTCCAGACGTACGTCATCCTCCCGCTGCGCGGCTGGGCGATGTCCTTTGCTTTCTGAGTGGACTGGCCAGCGGGCAGGCGTTTCATGGGTCAACCGAATAGGAGTAGACGGACCAGCTCACGCCTGGGCATACTGAGAGTGTTGTAGAGGTGACTTTTCGTCCTGGTTGAAGAAAGGAACCGGTAGCGTATGACTCTCAAGGGCTTTCTCGCGGGCAGTGTTGGCGCGGTCGTTCTCCTCGGACCCCAGCTTTCGTATGCCTGGCCTGTGAACGCGGATCAGCGCGGGTGGGTCGACTTCATTGATCTCAATACATACCCTGGTCCCATCGCCGGGCCCACGCAGACGCTGGGCTTTCATGGATGGGCCTGCGTTCGTCCAGGTCTGAATGACTATGGCGTGCCTCCGACGAGTGTCGCCATCTATTATGCGACGACCCGCAATGGTCCCCGTACCAGGTTGTCCGTTCTCCCGGGGCCCAAGACTGAGACTCGTGCCGATGTCTATGCCGCTGGCGCTTGCGCAATCTATGACACTGGCTTCTCGGTATGGGTCGCGAAGCCCGTGAGCACCCAGGCGTATTACTTCGTCCACTACCTGGGTCCGTATGGAGAGATCGAACTGGAAGGCCAGTCCTACTTCTGAGTCCGCCGACACGACACCCGGGTGGGATTGCTAGGATGCTCCCATTCCGGGAGGCGTTGCATTGAAGACCAGGGTGGTAGTGGGGTTGCTGGCGGTGGTGTTGCTCGTGGGGGTGGGCTACGTCGTCCACCGCGTGATGTCTGGCGCGGAGGGAACACCGCCGCGGGAGTCTCCGCGGACGCCTCCGCAAGCGGCTCCCTCCTCTCCTCGCACCCTATACGTGTCCACGCCCTGGGCCAGGCTCCATGACGAGCCTCGGCCCGATGCCCATTCGTGGGATCTCTCGCCGCTGGGCGCGAGGATCGACGTCGACGCGGCCTCGGTCCGCGACGGCTTCGTCTTCGTCAGGAATTTCATGTCGGAAGGCGAGGGGCGGGGTCTGGATGGCTACCTGCGTGAGAGCGATCTGCGCGACCAGCCCTTCACCTTCGACGAGGCCTGGAACGAGGCGTCGAAGGCCCTCTCCGCCCTGAAGATCGAGAGCGCCTCGCGCTACCTGCGGCTGGCCTCCCGTCTCGATCCCTCCCGGCGAGAGCCCCTGGAGATGCAGCTGGCCCTCGCCGACGAGCGCCACCTCGCCGACTCCGAGGCCGCGGCGATGCTGGCGAAGCTCGGGCCGGGTCCGGGACCGGAAGACGCGGAGAAGCTGGCGGTGGGAGACATCCGGTATGCGACCCCGATGAACTTCTCGGAGGGGCTCGAGGGACTCCGCGATGCTCCCGATGCGACGACTCCAGTCCGGCGGCAGGTGGAAAAGGATGAGCCGCTCCGTGTCCTGGAGATCCAGGACGAGTGGGTCCGGGTCGCGCGCGTGGATGACAGGACCCTGCGCGAGCTCGGCGCCGCCGCCGCTCAGGAACAACCGGACGATGCGGGCATCGCCGGGGGCGCCCCGGATGATTCAGGCACTCCGGACGCCGAGCAGGACGGGGGAGAGGTGCCACTCTCCACCGGGGGTCCACCACCACCCGCCGAGCCGCCCCTGTTCACCGGCTTCCTGCGGTCACCCGCGCTCAACCCCTGGCCTGAAGACCGGGAGCGGTTGGAACGGCACCTGAAGCTGCACTCTCAGGCGGGAGACTCGCGGCAGGAAGTCCGGCTCCTGGTGGGCAGGGCGATGAGCGCGCCGGGCGCATCCTCCGAGCGTGCCCGGGCGGAGCAGGTGTTGCTCACCCTCGCGTTGAAGGCCCGGCAGTACGCCATCGCGGCCCGCGCGGCGGTCCGGCTCAGGAAGCTCGACGACACGACCGCCGAGCTCACCTATGTGTTCGGATGCCGGGGTGATCGTCGGCGGGCCGGGTTGCTCAAGGCCTCGGAGATCGATCTGGCTCAACCCGGACAGGGCCTGAAGGACGCCTGTCTGCTCCATGACCGCGACCCCGAGAGCTGCGTTTTCTGCTCCAGCGATGAGGACCTCGAGGGGGCTCCTTCGAATTCCAGTGCCAACAGGGCCCGGGAGGAGAAGCGGCGGAACGGCGAGCAGCAGCTCCAGGAGCGGCTCCGGAAGGCTTTTCCGGACGGACCCTGGCTGCGCGTGCGCTATGAGGAGACACCGGCCTCTGCCCGGAACGGGCTGCCGTTGTACGTGCTCAGCGAGTCGTATGAGATGAGTTGGAGTTGCCGGAGCGGGGCCTATTTCGCCCATCCGGACAAGGGGAAGGTCAAGAGAGAGGCCGTTCAGGTGGAGTGGCCCCGGAGCGGAGAAGCCCTGCTCTGGCTGACCCCCGCCTATCAAGGCAATGCCTCGATGACGGTTCGCTTCCTGGAGGATCCGGAGCGAGATGAACTCCGCCCCGTTGTCAGCGTGCCCGCGTCCGGCATCAGGACTCCACGGGAACTCTACGAGGGCAAGCACCTGCGAATCAGTCATCTCTTCCAGACGTCGGATGAGCTGCTTCCCTACGCCTTCGCTCCCCAACTCGACGGTTGTCCCGGGGCTCCGGACTGAAGTTCGTGTCCAGGGAGCTCCGTGCCTGACGCCGACATGAAGCGGCGGCTTCTTTCGAGAGAAAGAAGTGGTATGGTGACAGGTGCCGGCACTGGTTCTCAACAAGGAGATCTAGGTGTTCAAGCTGACATCCGCGACGTTCAAGGCCATGTCGAAGGAAGCGGCGAAAACCTTTCCCGATAGACTGCTCGCCTTCATACGCGAGCACCTTCCCGAGAAGTCAGGGGAGGGCGCCCGCGCGGAACTTCAGGTGGCCCTCGTGCGTGGGAGGTGGTGGGGTCTCACCTCGGAGCGGGAGCTGGCAGCCTATGCCGTCCTCGCCTTCATTCGAGGAATGCACTTCGATGAAGAAGCGTGGATCAAGCAGATTCTGGAGGACGCCAGTCTCGTCTTCTCCGAGCGGCTCGACAAGGTCTATGAGCAACTCATCCGCGAGGCCGTCGTCGCCGACTCCGCGCTTGCTCGGGGGGTGCACCCATGAATGCCGAGAGGCTCCGGCAGATTCATGCGGCGCTCCAGCGCGACTTTGGTACGGAATCGGGTGTTTCCCAGTGTCCGGATCCGCGCCATGTGCATCTCGTCTATGCTCATGTCGCGGGTCAGGTGAAGGCGCGCGCACTCCGGCCGCTGGACCACACCGACTTCGAGCAACGCGTTGATTCGTGGACCTGGCCCACCACCACGCAGTACGAGGGCTGCCAGGTCATCAAACATGTCAGGCCTTATCGTGACTTCATCGGTGCGCGCTTTCTGTGGAAGGAACTCGCCGGGGTGCAAATCAGCCAGCTTCCCGCCAATGCCATCCCTCCGCCTGCCACGGTTGCTGATGGGGGCACGCTCATCAGGCTCATCCGGGGTGCTGGCCTCGACCCACAGCATCTGCTTCTCGACTCCCGGCTCGGCGGGACAACATGCCGAGCTGCCCGCGGGCACTACCCAGGTTACTCTCAACTACCCCTCTCCGGGGACCGATTCGGAGTTGCACCTCATTGGCTTGATGCCATGGTTCCGGTTCGAGCTGCGTGGTCCGGGCGGACAGATCGAGTCCATCGATGATCCATGGACGTATCTCATCATTCGTAGGGGGCTGGAGGAGATAGGGCGCAATCTCCAACGAGATACATCACATGCAGCCCTTGCAAGGGCCTTCGAGATACAGCGCGTGGACTCGACGAGCTGCGCCATGATCTACCTGTTCCACAAAGCGGGTCTGGACGAGGATATCCAACGCGCCCAGGTTCAGTGGACCAGCTATCGTATCAGCTACGCCATCAGTCGTTATCGGCTCTCGGGGTCGACGAACCTGGGCGTTCTTGATGGTTTTCTACGCAGCCTTGGCTCGAACATCCCTGATGAGTTGAGATTGGCGAATGCCAATCAGGCCATCCGGGAGGGAACCGCCGAGGGCATTGTCTATCCACGGTTGGACGACATCTTCTCCGAGACGGGGACGCAGCAGGGCTGGCGTGACTGGGCCACCCGTTGTGCCGATGCGAACAAGGAAATGGGAGGTGCGGCGCAAGGGGAAGCACCTGCCCAGCAAGGGCAAGCGCGGTCTCCGGTTCTCAGGCAGGGCGCGCGGGGTGCGGACGTCACGGAGCTGCAACGCCGACTGCAGCGTGCGGGTGTCTTCCAGGGCAACGTGGATGGTGTTTTCGGCCCTGGAACAGCGGAGGCCGTCAGGCAATTCCAGAGCTCACAGCCCGGCTTGCAGGCTGACGGTATCGTGGGCCCCGGGACCTGGAACTCGCTCAATGGAGCGCGCCCCTCTCCGTGAGGGGCAATTCGCGGAGGGTGCCTGGCTTTTTCCCCAACGAAGCCTCGGAGCCGGTGGGGACGGTTCAGTGGCCCGGTGGGAACGGGAGCTCATCCTGGTTTCCAGCTCCCGCTGCACCCCGGCCGCCTTCGTCGCGCTCAAGTAGACGGCCGGGTCCAGCAGATGCCCCTCCATCTCGTCCTTGCTCGCCTCGGTGTCCGAGGTGACCTTTCGTGTCATCTCCTCTGGTGACACGGCCCTACATCCGAGGTTACTTCCTCCATGACCTCGTAGTATAGGGTCGCGTCCTGGCGGTCGGACCAACGCGGAGGTGTGAGGGTGTCCACGAACCCTGGTGCGGTGAGGCTGTTCCCGGACGCCTTGGCACCGGGCACACAGGTGGGCCGCTGGCGCGTGGTGGAGCAGTTGGGCGTGGGTGGCCAGGGCGCCGTCTACCTCGTGGAGGACATCGACCACCCAGGAGAATTCTATGCGCTCAAGCTCGCGTTGTATGCCCACGACGGGCGAGCCGAGCGCGAGGTGTCTCTGATGATGACCCGGGCGGCGCATCCCCATGTGGTGCGATTCCACGGCTGTGCCCGCTGGCCTCACCCTCGTAAGGGTTTGCTGGGCTTCGTCATGGATTGGGTGCCCGGTCTGGCCCTGGACGTGTGGGCGGAGAAGGACGGCACCACCTTCCGGCAGCTCGCCACCGTGGGCGCCACGATGGCGCGTACCCTGGGGGAGCTGCATGACCGGGGCGTTCTTCACCGCGACCTCAAGCCCGAGCACATCCTCATTCGGGAGTCGGATGGGCAACCGGTGCTGCTCGACTTCGGCGTGGCCTGGTACGAGGGCGCGGTTCCCCTCACCACTGGTCCTCTGCCTCCGGCGACCCTGTTTCAGCTCAGCCCCGAGGCGGTGAGCTTCCTGTGGCGCAGCGCCGAGCGTCCCGGAACACACTATGCCTTTCATCCCACGGATGATCTGTATGCCCTGGGCATTTGTCTTTATCGAGCCACTACCGGTCATTACCCCTTCTCCGAGTGGTTGCCGTTGGACATGTTGCAGTTGGCCATCGTCCATGTGCAGCCGCTGGCGCCCGTACTCGTCAATCCCCGTGTGCCTCGGGCGCTGAGTGATGTGATTGTGCGGCTGTTGGCGAAAAACCCAACGGAGCGTTATCCGAGTGGCGCGGCGCTCGACGCGGCGCTGGTCGCGGCGCTCTCCAGTGACGATGCGGCGTGGGACGCGAGCATCTTCGAGTGGGAAGAGGTGCCGCCGACTCAGGAGGGGGGCACCCCGGAGCGCCATATCCTCCGGCCCCCGAGACCCAAGCCCTCCTGGACTGCTCCGCCTCCCGCTCCAGTACAGGTGGAGCGACAGAGCCTCGGGTTCAGGAGTCTCGTGCTCGCCACGGCGGTGCTGCTGCTCCTGCTGCCCACGGAACGCGTTCCGCCAGTCGCGCCGGATGTCCATGCTCCAGATGAGGAGTGGGTCTCGGATGTGCGGGTTGGCCCGGAACCGTCCCGGTATGAGCAGGTTCCCCTCCCAGCGAGAAACCAGAAGCTGGCCCCCTGCACGGAGCGACTTGAAGTGGAGCTATCCGGCGGGTGCTGGCTTTCACTCGAGCAACGGCCCCCAAATTGCCCACCACAGACGGTCGCATACAAAGGCAAATGCCTCTTGCCGGTATCGAAGTCCCCCCGTCCTGTTCCGACCAGCGTGGATGCTGGAATGCCGGAAGCCCAGTGATACGAGGGCAGCTCGTCGGGCTCAGCCGCCCGCGACCATGTCCTGCAATTCCTGCCAGCGGCCGTAGAGGCGATCCACCTCGGCCGCCGTCGCCTCCAGCTCCTTCTGCACCCCGGCCGCCTTCGTCGCGCTCGAGTAGACGGCCGGGTCCAGGAGCTGTGCCTCCAGCTCGCCCTTGCGCGTCTCGGCCGCCTCGATGGCCGCCTCCATCCCGTCCAGCTCGCGCTGCTCCTTGTACGAGAGCTTCCCCGGCTTGCGCGCCGGCTTCGGCTCCGCCACCGGCGCGGACTCGGGCTTCTTCGCCGCGGGGGCGGGCGCCGCGGCGGCCAGCTTCGCCTGCTGCTGCTCCTTGAGCCGCCGGTACATCCCGAAGTTGCCCTCGTAGCGCGTCACCTTCCCATCCCCCTCGAAGGCGAGGATGGAGGTGGCCACCTTGTCGAGGAAGTACCGGTCGTGCGTCACCAGCAGCACGCTGCCGGTGAAGTTGAGCAAGAGCCCCTCGAGGATGTTGAGCGTGACGATGTCCAGGTCGTTCGTCGGCTCGTCCAGCACCAGCACGTTCGCGCCTTCCAGGAACAGCCGCGCGAGCAGCAGCCGGTTGCGCTCGCCTCCCGACAGCGCCTTCACCTTCATGCGCTGCATGGGCACCGGGAAGAGCAGATCGTCCAGGTAGTCACGCAGCGCCACGCGCTGGTCTCCCAGCTCCACCCAGTCGTCCCCACGCGTCGAGGCCGCCTCGTACACCGTCTGCTCGGGATCCAACGAGGCGCGCGTCTGATCGTAGTACGCCACCTTCGTGTTCTTCCCGATGACCACCTTGCCCGCGTCCGGCGGCATCTCGCCGAGCAGCACCCGGAGGAAGGTCGTCTTGCCCACGCCGTTGGGCCCCACGAGCCCCACGCGCTCGCCCCGCTGCAGGAGCAGGTTCACGCCCCGCAGCACGTTGCGCTCGCCGTAGGACTTCTGGACGCCCTCGGCCTCGATGACGGTGTGTCCCAGCCGCGGCGCCTGCATCACCTGCAGGCCCGCCACCTTGGGCCGCTGGAAGCCCTTCTCCTCCATCAGCTTGCGCGCCCGCTCGATGCGCGCCTTGCTCTTGGTGCGCCGCGCCTCGGGGCCCTTGCGCAGCCACGCCACTTCCTGGGCGATCCACCGCTCGCGCTTGTGCTGCGCCAGGCCCGCCTGCTCCTGCGCCACCAGCTTCTGCTCCACGTACGCTTCGTAGTTGCCCGGGTACGAGGTGAGGCCCGCGCCGGGTTGGATCTCCACGATGCGATCCACCAGCCCGTCGAGGAAGTAGCGGTCGTGCGTCACCAGCAGCAGGGCGCCGGGCAGCTTGTCCAGCTCGTCCTCGAGCCAGTCCACCGTGTCCGCGTCCAGGTGGTTGGTGGGTTCGTCCAGCATCAGCAGGTCCGGCCGCGTGAGCAGCGCCCGGGCGATGGCCACGCGCTTGCGCAGGCCTCCGGACAGCTCCGCCACCGGCCGGTCCCAATCCTTCACGCCGAGCCGGTCCAGCAGCGTCTTGGCGTGGTGCTCCGTGTCCCAGCCGCCCAACTGCTCGATGCGGTCGGATACCGCGGCGAGCTGCTCCATGAGCTTCTCGTGCGCCTCGGCGGGCGCGGACTCCAGGCGCCGGGTGAGCTCGGCCTGGGTGGCCAGGGCCTCCTTCAGCGGCCCCTGCGCCACGCTCAGCTCCGAGGCCACCGTGGCGCCCGGGGCGAACTCGGGCTCCTGCGGCAGGTAGGTGACGCGCGAGCCGCGGCGCAGTTGCAGCTCCCCCGCGTCCGCGCGCGCCGCCCCCGCCAATATCTTCATCAGCGAGGACTTGCCGGAGCCGTTCACCCCCACGAGGCCCACGCGCTCACCCTCTTCGATGGTGAAGGTGAGCCCCTGGAAGACGGTACGGCTGCCGAAGGACAGTTGGACGTCGGCGGCGCGGAGCAGGGTCACGGGAGTCTCGGGTGCAGAGGGGGTTCTCGACGCGGGTGCTTCTCTACAACCACTTGGAGGGGCGTGGCCGCTGAGAAGTGGCGGAAGGCGCGGCGGGCGTCACCGGGCGCTGCTCCGGCTGGGCCTGCTGCTGGGGCCGGTCGTTGCGGAGGGGAGAACGTGCCTCCTGGCTCCGGCCACCGCCGCCTCCACCGCCCCGACGCCCCTGACGGCCACCGCGGCCGCCGCCATTGCGGTTGTCCGGGCCGCGCTCACCCCGGGGCGGGTTGTTGGGACGCGAGCCGCCTCCCGAGGACACGGGCCGGGCCTGCTGGCGGGGAGGGGCGTCGCGCCGGGGCGGACGCTCGTCCGACTCGGGCGGGGACACCAGGGCGGAGCGGTGCACTCCGGCCTCCACCACCGGCACGCGCCGGCGGATGGTGCGCTCGATGTCCTTCAAGTACGCGCGCTCCTCGCTGTCGCAGAAGGACAGGGCGATGCCGGCGGCGCCCGCGCGGCCCGTGCGGCCGATGCGGTGCACGTACGTCTCGGGGATGTTGGGCAGGTCGAAGTTGATGACGTGGGAAATCCCGTCGATGTCGATGCCCCGCGCGGCGATGTCCGTGGCCACCAGCACCCGGCACGCGCCGGACTTGAAGGCCGCCAGCGCCCGCTCGCGCGCGTTCTGGCTCTTGTTGCCGTGGATGGGCTCGGCGCCGATGCCGGCCGACTCCAGGTGCCGCGCGACGCGGTTGGCGCCGTGCTTGGTGCGCGTGAAGACGAGCGCGCGCTGAATGCCCTGATCGCTGTTGAGCAGGTGCACGAGCAGGCCGCGCTTCTGCTCCTTCTCCACGAAGTACAGCCGCTGATCGATGGTCTCCGCGGTGGTGGACACCGGGGCCACCTCCACGCGCACGGGCTTGACCAGGATGCTGTTGGCCAGGCCCTGGATCTCCGGGGGCATGGTGGCCGAGAAGAACAGCGTCTGGCGGGGCCGGGGCAGCGCGGCGATGACGCGCTTGACGTCATGGATGAAGCCCATGTCGAGCATCCGGTCCGCCTCGTCGAGGACGAACACCTCGAGCGCCTTGTAGGACACGAAGCCCTGCTGCATGAGATCCAGCAGGCGGCCGGGGGTGGCCACGAGGATGTCCACGCCCTGGCGGAGCGTCTGCTCCTGGGCGTTCTGGCCCACGCCGCCGAAGATGACGGCGGAGGTGAGGCCGGTGTAGCGGCCGTAGGCGCGCACGCTGTCGCCAATCTGCGCGGCGAGCTCGCGCGTGGGGCTGAGCACGAGGGCGCGGATGGGACGGCCGCGCGCGGGCGGGGGCGGACGGCCCACGAAGAGCCGCTGGAGGATGGGGAGGGTGAACGCCGCCGTCTTGCCGGTGCCCGTCTGCGCGCAGCCGAGGACGTCCTTGCCCTCGAGCACGTGGGGGATGGCCTGCTGTTGGATGGGCGTGGGCGTGCTGTAGCCCTCTTCCTTCACGGCGCGCAGCAGGGGTTCGGCGAGCTTCAGATCTTCGAAAGTCATGGATTCTCGAGAGTGGGGGAAAGGTCCCCGGTGGGTCCGGGTGCAACCAGGCGGTGCGCCCGCCGGACCCGGGAAAAAACAAAGAAGGCGCCTCCGGGGGAGGCGCCTTCCTTCAACAGCCTGATCTGTCAGGCCATGGCGCGCGGAGTATTACTTGCGCGCGGCCTGCTCGGCCGCCAGCTTTTCCTTGTACGCGGCCATGAGGGCCTCGGCCTCGTTGCGGGGCACCGGCGAGTACTTGGCGAACTCCATGGTGAACTCGCCCTTGCCCTGGGTGGCGGAGCGCAGGTCCGTGGAGTAGCCGAACATGGTGTTCAGCGGCACCTCGGCCACCACCGTCACGTAGCCCTCGGCCGTGCCGGACTCGAGGATGGTGCCACGGCGCTGGTTGATCTGACCCACCACCGAGCCCTGGAAGTCCTCGGGCGCCTGCACTTCCACCTTCATCATCGGCTCGAGGATGATGGGCTTGGCGGCCGCGTAGCCCTCGCGGAAGCCCATGATGGCGGCGGTCTTGAACGCCATTTCGGACGAGTCCACCGCGTGGAAGGCACCGTCGTTGATGACGACGCGGATGCCCACGACGGGGAAGCCGATGAGCGAGCCCTTCTTCACGGCCTCGGCGAAGCCCTTGTCACACGCGGGGATGAACTCGCGGGGGATGGAGCCGCCCACGATGTCATCCACGAACTCGTACTGCTGCACCGCGTCGGAGGGCAGGGGCTCGACGTAGCCGCACACGCGCGCGAACTGACCCGAACCACCGGTCTGCTTCTTGTGCGTGTAGGCGAACTCGCCCTTCTGGGAGATGGTCTCGCGGTAGGCCACCTGGGGCTTACCGGCCACCACCTCGCAGTTGTACTCGCGCTTCATGCGCTCGATGTAGATCTCCAGGTGGAGCTCACCCATGCCGCGGATGATGGTCTGACCGGACTCCTCGTCGCGGTTGACGCGGAAGGTGGGGTCTTCC
The DNA here is from genome assembly GCF_002305875.1 of Cystobacter fuscus. Taxonomy (NCBI): domain Bacteria; kingdom Pseudomonadati; phylum Myxococcota; class Myxococcia; order Myxococcales; family Archangiaceae; genus Cystobacter; species Cystobacter fuscus. The sequence continues at coordinate 3,207,800 of NZ_CP022098.1, forward strand.
TTGGTGAAGCGGTTGAGCGCCTTGGAGAAGTTGGCCTGGGCGTCGCGGTTCTTCGGGGAGACCGCGAGCGAGATGACCGCGTCGGGCACGAACATGGACGTCATCGTGTACTGCACGGTGCCGTCGGTGAACGTGTCGCCCGAGGCGCACTCCACGCCGAACAGCGCGATGATGTCGCCGGCGTAGCCCTCGTTGATGTCGTTCATCTCGTTCGAGTGCATGCGAACGATGCGCGGGACCTTGACCTTCTTCTGGTTGGCCTGGTTGACGATGAAGTCACCCTTGCTCACCTTGCCCTGGTAGACGCGCATATAGGTCAACTGACCGTAGCGGCCGTCTTCCAGCTTGAACGCCAGGCCCACGAAGGGCTTGTCCGAGGAGGACTCGAGGACGACCTTCGCCTCGTTGTTCTTCTGGTCCAGCGCCTCGTTGGTGACCTCGGAGGGGTTGGGCAGGTAGGCGCAGATGGCGTTGAGCAAGAGCTGCACGCCCTTGTTCTTGTACGCCGAGCCGCACATGACCGGGGTCATCTTGAGCGCGATGGTGGCGCGGCGCACGGCGGCGGCGATCTGCTCGTTGCTGATGGCGCTGTCGGACAGGAAGAGCTCACCGAGCGCGTCGTCGACCTCGGCGACCTTCTCGATCATCTCCTGGCGGTCGGCCTTGGCCTGCTCGAGCAGCTCGGCGGGGATCTCCTCCTCGCGGATGTTCTCGCCGGACTCACCGTCGAAGTAGAAGGCCTTCATCTGGATGAGGTCGACGAGGCCCTGGAAGCGGTCCTCGGCGCCGATGGGCAGCTGCAGACGCACCGGGTGGTGGTTGAGCTTCTCCTTCAGCTGGGCGGCCACGCGCTGATAGTTGGCGCCGGCGCGGTCCATCTTGTTGACGAACGCGATGCGCGGAACCTTGTAGCGCTTCATCTGCCGGTCCACCGTGATGGACTGGGACTGCACGCCGGACACCGAGCAGAGCACCAGGATGGCGCCGTCGAGCACGCGCAGGGCGCGCTCCACCTCGATGGTGAAGTCGACGTGTCCCGGGGTGTCGATCAGGTTGATGTTGTACTCGCCCCACATGGCGTAGGTGGCGGCGGACTGGATCGTGATGCCCTTCTCACGCTCCAGGTCCATCGAGTCCATCTTCGCGCCCACGCCGTCCTTGCCACGAACCTCGTGAATCTCGTGGATGCGGCCCGTGTAGAAGAGGATGCGCTCGGAGAGCGTCGTCTTGCCCGAGTCGATGTGGGCGGAGATGCCGATGTTGCGAACCTTTTCGATGGGAACTTGGGAGGCCACGTGAGTCGGTCCTTCGTCTGTGCTGATTGAAAGTCCAGCGGGAACAGGGCAGGGGGCGCCCTTACTTCCCGAAGCTTTGAGTTTCCAGCCAATTCGGCATGGAGCCGGGCAGCCGTCTACTCCCTCTCGAGCCCGAGGGGAAGCCCCCCAGGGGTGGGAGCTGCTGGAGGCGGGATGCCTACATCGGGGGGTGTAACGGCCGGGTGACGGGAAAACTTCGCTCTTCCCACTCGGGAGGCCGAGGCCGTCCAGGGGACGGGCGGAGAGGCGGGGGCCCGTGTCCTACCCCGGGGCGAGAGGAGGTGGGTAGCGCAGGCCCTCGGCGACCTCGGCGTCGGTGAGCAGCCGGAAGCCGCTCTCGGCCACGTCCAGCTCCACCCCGCCCACGGCCTCGCGGTGAAGGGCGCGCACGGGCAGTCCCACCGCGCCGAGCATCCGCTTGACCTGGTGGTTGCGGCCCTCGGTGACGGTCACCTCCACCGTGTGCGCGTCGCGCAGCCGTACCGTCGCCGGCCGCACCGGCCCATCCTCCAGCTTCAGGCCCTGGCGCAGGGGCTCCACCTTCTCCTCGTCCGCCTCGCTGAAGACGGTGGCCACGTAGCGCTTGGGCAGCCGGGTGTCGGGGGACGTCACGTGCGCCACGAGCTTCTCGTCATTGGTGAAGAGCAGCAGGCCCGTGGTGCCCCGATCCAGCCGCCCCACCGCGTGCCAGGTGAAGCGGGCCAGGTCCGGCGGCAGTTGGGGCAGGAGCACCTCGTAGACGGTGCCCACGCGGTGCTGGCCCACGGTGGAGGTGAGCAGCTCCGCGGGCTTGTGGAAGGCGAGCACCCGGGTGGGCGCCGCCGTGGGCAGGGCCACGCCGTCCACGCGCACCGTGGCTCCGGAGGGCACGGGGGCCAGGGGCTGTTTGACGACCCGGCCATTCACCGTCACCCGGCCCGCCTGGATGGCCTCCTGGGCCTCGTCCTGGGGCATCACCCCCGCGCGGGCGATGGCCCGGGACAGCCAGTCCGGCTTGGCCTTGCCCTCCCAGCGCCCCGGGTTGGCGTTCTTGGCGAGGGACGGCGCGGTGTGGCGGGGCGGGGGTTTTCGGGACATGGCGCGCGGGCACTGTAGCGGTGGCGCGTCAGCGCCGCGAGGGCTCGTCGAAGTCCTCGCCCTCGGCCGAGCCCGGCGTGGGGCCCGGCTCCCCCTGGGGCACCTCACGCTCCTCGCCGTCGAGTCCCTCCGCCGACTGGGGCGTGTGCGGATGGTAGTCCCACGGGGCTGCGTCCTTCGTGGGGGCGTCCTCCTTGGTGTCCTGGGGTCCGTTCCTCACGGCCCTTCGTTCATCGGGCTGGTGACTCATGGGTTCGCTCCTTTCCGCGATGGAATGTCCCCTCAATGTAGGGACGGGGGCGGAAGGGGGGACCGCGCCGGGCGGGACACTCCTGTCGGGATCTGCCCTCCGGAGGGTGGGGGAGGGGGCCTCACGGCGGATGCCCGGTCGCCTGGGTCAGCGCAACCGCTTGGTCAGGGTGTGAAGGGCGGCGAGCCACAGCCGCGCCTCCTTATGAGTGAGGCGGGAGCGGCGCAGGGGGGCGAACAGCTCGCGCAGGGCGGGGCGGCCCCGGGTGTGCTCGTCCACGAGGAACCCTCCGGACACGAGCGCCGCCTCCAGGGCGGACTCCACCCGGGTCAGCTCGGTGTCCGTGGCCGCCACGGGCAGGGGCGCGGGCGGTGGCGGCGCGGCCGCGAGCGTGGCCATGCGGATTTCATAGGCGTAGAGCAGCACCGCCTGGGCGAGGTTGATGGAGGGCTGCTCGGGCGCGGTGGGCACGGCGGACAGGTCGTGGCAGCGCTCGACCTCGGCGTTGGTGAGGCCGCTGCGCTCGTCCCCGAAGACGAGCGCCACGGGGCCCTGGGCGGCGCGCCGCACCAGCTCCTCGCCCACGGCGCGCGGGGACAGGCGTCGCTTGCCCTCCACCTTGCGCGAGCTGGTGCCCACCACCCACACGCAGTCCGCCACGGCCGCGTCGAGCGAGTCCGCCCGGCCCGAGCCCTCCAGCACGTCCTCGGCGTGCACGGCGAGTCGGCGCGCGGGGGCGAGATCCTCGGCCTCGGGGTTCACCCAGGTCCACTCGGCCAGGCCGCAGTTCTTCAGGGCCCGCGCGGCGGCCCCCAGGTTCTCCGCGTTGCGCGGGCGCATCAACACCAGCCGGATGGGCAGGGACATGGGCCGCGCACCTTAACGCTCTCCAGGCGGGACGGGCCCGGTGGCGCGCCTCCGCCGCGCGCTGGAGCTGGGCGCGGTGCTCGGGCGGCTCCTTGCTCCGGACGAAGGCCACGCACTTCGCGAGCACCTCGAGCGGTCCGATGAAGTCGAGGTACGTCACATGCTTGTAGAGGGGAAAAACGATGACGAGTGGCTGGTCCATGTCGGGGTCTCCGTGGCCTGGTGGGAGGCACTGTCTTCCTTATAGAGTCGTGGCGGAAAGGACGTAGAACCCTCGATTTCCGCCATGGTTCGAGACATCGCCTTCCTGACCTTCCCCGGGTTCTTGAACCTGGATCTCGCCGGGCCGACGGCGGTCTTCGAGCCGCTCACCCCCTCGCTGATACCGAGCCCCTACCGGCTGCACATGGTGTCCGCGCGGGGAGGGCTCGTGGAGAGTTCCTCGGGCCTGGAGGTCATGACGAAGCCCCTGGGGGAGAGCGCGTTCGACACGCTCGTCGTCGTCGGGGGGCCGGGCACCTGGACGGCGATGGAGTCGCCCGAGTTGCTGGGGGTCGTGCGGCGGGCGGCGGGGGTCTGCCGGCGGGTCGCGAGCATCTGCGTCGGGGCCTTCGTGCTCGCCGCCGCGGGTCTTCTGGAGGGCCGGCGCGCGACCACCCATTGGCGCTGCGCGGCGCAACTGCAGCGCCGCTTCCCCCGCGTCCGGGTCGAGGAGGATCGGATCTTCATCCGGGATCAGTCGATCTGGACCTCGGCCGGAGCCAGCGCGGGCATCGATCTCGCGCTCGCGCTGCTCGAGGAGGATCACGGAGTCGAGGCCTCACGCGCCATGGCGCGCGAGCTGGTGGTCTACCATCGGCGGCCGGGAGGGCAGTCGCAGTTCTCGACGCTGCTGGAACTGGAGCCTCCGTCCGATCGGATCCGCCACGCGCTGGCCTTCGCCCGCGAGCACCTGCATGAGCCCCTGGGGGTGGAGCGGCTCGCGAGGGAAGCGGGCTTGAGTCCTCGCCAGTTCGGCCGGACGTTCCTCTCCGAGACGGGACAGACGCCGGCCAAGGCCGTGGAGCGGCTGCGCGCCGAGGCCGCCCGGGCGCTGATCGAGACCACGCTGGAGCCCATCGAGCAGATCGCTCAGGCGGTGGGCTTCTCGGATCCGGAGCGGATGCGCCGGGCCTTCCTCCGGCTGTTCGGACAGCCTCCCCAGGCCCTTCGGCGGGCCGCGCGTTCCTCTGGTAACCCCTGGACGCTCCCCGGCCTTGGCAAGCTGGAGGACCTCACCTCATCGCGCTCCTGAGCGTTGCGGTTGCGCTCCGGGTCTTGTCGGTAGTCTGCTTTGCTTCCGGCTTCTCTGGTGGGCAAGCCAGAGCGCGGACCAGGGCACATGATCGCGAACATCTCCACGGCCGACATGCCGGACAGTCGCAAGGCGGAGCGGAGACACCAGCTCGTCCCGGCTCTGACCATCGTCTCGCACCCGCAGGCGCATCGCGCCGGAGAGCGGTTGCTGCTGACCGCGCTGACCGCGGGCCGCAATGTCTCCCTCTCTCGCAATGCCCCGGACTTCTCGCCGCCTGGGGGCTCCCTGGGCATGCATCTGGCGGATCCTTTCTTGAGCCGTAAGCCCATTGTCTTCGCACCCTGCTCGGACGGGGGCATCCGGTTGGACCCGGGCGAGGAGAGCCGTGTGGCCCTCATGGGACAGGTGCTGCGCGGGCCATGGGAGTTCTCGCCCGAGGACCTCGCCTCGGGCGTGCCGCTGGAGCTCGCCGGGCGCGTGGCGCTGCTGCTGCACCTCGCGGAGGACCCGGCGCGGGAGGCCGTGGACGCGCTGGGCCTGGTGGGCACCAGCGCGGGTCTCCAGCAGGTGCGCCAGCATATCGCTCAGGTCGCCGACCTGAACGTGCCGGTGCTCATTCGCGGCGAGACGGGCTCGGGCAAGGAGCTGATCGCCCGGGCCATTCATCGCCACAGCACGCGCAAGGACAAGCCCTTCGTCAGTGTGAACCTGGGCGCCATCCCGAGGGAACTGGCGGCCGCGGAGCTGTTCGGCGCCAGGAAGGGAGCCTTCACCGGAGCGGTGCGAGACCAGCAAGGCTTCTTCCAGGCCGCCCACGGAGGGACGTTGTTCCTGGACGAGGTGGGCGAGGCTCCGCCCGAGGTCCAGGTGATGCTGCTGCGGGTGCTGGAGACGGGGGAGCTCTACTCCGTGGGCGAGCGCTCGCCCGTCGCCGTCGACGTGCGGCTGCTCGCGGCGACGGACGCGCACCTGGAGCAGCAGATCCAGGAAGGGCGCTTCAAGGCGCCGCTCCTCCACCGGTTGTCCGGCTATTCCATCCGGGTGCCTCCGCTACGAGAGCGGCGGGAGGACATCGGTCTGCTCCTCTACCACTTCGCCCGCGAGGAGCTGGAGGCTCTCGGTGAGGTCTGGCGTTTGAAGCCCGAGGATGCCTTGGCCGAGCCCTGGTTGTCGGCGCTGGTGGCCTCGCGGCTGGTGGCCCACCGGTGGCCGGGCAACGTCCGGGAGTTGCGCAACGTGACGCGCCAGCTGGTCATTGGCAGCCGAGGTCGGCCACACCTGCTGCTCGATGCCCAGCTGGAGCGGGAGCTGGCCTCCGCCGGAGGGGCTCTCCCGGGGCGACCCTTCGCGGCCCGCCCGGCCGCCGAGGCCAGGGCCGCGCCGCGCCGCAAGCCCTCCGAGATCACCGAGCCCGAGCTGCTCGCCGCCCTTCGGGAGAGTCACTGGGACTTCCAGAAGGCCGCGGACCTGCTCGGCGTCCACCGCACCTCCATCTACGATCTCGTCGACAAGAGCCCGGGCCTGCGGACCGCCGGGAGCCTGCGCGCCGAGGAAATCATCCGCTGCTACCACGAGTGCCAGGGCGACCTGGAGGCGATGACACGGCGCCTCCAGGTGTCGAGGCGGGCGTTGGGTCGCCGCATCAAGGAACTGGGCCTCGTCTCCAGGGAGTCCTGAGCGGCGGCGAGGCGGTTTGCTGGTGGGAGAGGGGCCGTGTCTCCACGCGTGGAGGTCCGGTTTCCACGCGTGGAAGTCCGTTCGCTGGTTCCGGAAACGCACTCGCCCTCGTTACGCACCACGGCCCCTCCTCGGAGCAGCGGGCGGCATGACTTCTGCACACTCCTCGCGGCGGCTGGAAATGACATCCAGTCAACGGATGCCATCCGTTCCATTCACGCAAGGCATTGAGGGGAAAAATGTCGAACAAGGCGCTCGCTGAGCTTCGGGAGCCGCGGTTGACGGAGGCGCACTCCAGGTCGCGGAGAAGCGCCTTGATGCGTTCCTACATATTCCTGTCATTCCTGGTGCTCATTCAGCTCATGGCGGTGAGCTGCTCGCCAGGAGAGGAATTCCTGCCTGATGACAAATGGGATACAGCACGGAGCGAGTTGGTGGTGGTCGCGGATGAGGCTCCCGAGGTGGTGTCGCGGCAGGACGGGCGTCTGAATGGTGATCGCCCGGGGCAGCGTCAACACCCTCTGCTACAAGGCCCAGGCGTGCTTAGGTGCTGTAAATCAATAAAATAGCCAGTTTCATTCAGCATCCTCCTCGGAAGCCAATAATAGAAGGTGGCTAACTTATTTATTTGCAGCGGCTTGGGGCCCGAATGGCAGGTCGGTGTGCGTCAGTCCGATGAAGGGTCCGTGTCCTGGTGAGCCCAGTTGATCGAATCAACGCCTAGCTGAAAGGAGCAGCACCATGAGGCAGATGCAGCTTTCAACCTCCGGCAACGTCCTGAATGCTCCCCTCTTGAGGGACAGGTTGTTCGATTGCCAGGAGTGGAACGGTGAGCAGTGGGAGGACAAGGGCAAGCTCGCCGTCTTCGAGAACACCGCGTTCCTGAACGGCGAGAAACTCCACCACGTCCACTACCACAATCCCACGGGCAGCCTTCACTATAGCTTCGGCAAGAAGGACGACCACCGGTCGGGCCGCTTCTTCTTCACCGAGGACCACCTCGCGTTCACCGGCACGGTCCAGAAACCGGATGGCACCCTCGCGCCCGTGCGCGGGAACGCGCGCGAGTCGACCTACGACACCCAGCGCAGGTCCCTCACCCAGCTCTTCAGCATGAGCTTCGACAAGAGCTTCTGGACCGACTTCGACAGCGGCAAGGCGGATGACAGCAAGCTCCTGGCGCAAGTGCGCGGCGCCTTCGCGAAGAACTCCCTCGCGTTGCCCGCGGACACCGTGCTGTCGACTCGGATGGTGAAGCGCGCCTGGGTGCTCACCGCCTCGGCCGAGGGCAAGACGTATGTCGTGCTCCGCAACCTCGAGCAGGTGACCGCGTACGTGCCGGGGAACGAGTTCACGAGTGCCGGCACCTTCTCGCTTGGCACGGAGTGGGTCGGTGAAGGGGCCCTCCGGCACCTGAAGTCGATCTTCAAGCTGGACGGCAGGGATGTCTCCGACAGGACGGCCGTCGTCAAGACGTACCAGTGGCAGACGACGATCAGCATGGCCCCGAGCTCCAATCCCTTCGGGGATCAAGATCAGTTCACCGTCGTGATCGACTATTCCGGTCACACCCTGGCGGGCACCTACACCGACGCCTCCGGCAATCTCTACGACTGGAAGGGGCGCGCGCAAACCGCCTCCCTCCAAGGTTTCGTGGCGAAGCCGCAGGACTTCATCGCGATGGACAAGGCTTCGACCACGAGCATGGTCGCGCCCATGGGGTTCACCTCTGCCTTGCGCGCGGCGAGCGCCCTGGGTCCTGATCTGAGCGTCCAGGATCTGATGAACGTGAGCTCGGTCACAGAGGTCGTGGTGCACGGGCAGCCCAAGATCCTGGACACCGCCCAGACGCAAACTGGGAAGTACTTCCAGGACATGCTGGTGAATGCCCTGGACGACCAGTGGGTCAACGACTTCTTCGGGAGCCGGCCTCCCCTGCCGCCTAGCGTCCAGAAGATCCTGAACGACAACAAGGAGTTCTTCCAGGAGCACGCGGTCATGAACCTGGGGCAGATGGTTCATGACGCCTTCGACCGTGTGGAGAAGGACAAGGACATTGTCAAACGGATCGACGTGAAGAAACTGTCCGCAGCCTGGGAGAGCATGGGCACGAACCCGGGGTACGTCGCGCAGTCCTCGCCGCTCTATGCCGAGGGGTATCGGGTGGGCGTTCCCGGGATTCAGCCCTACCTGGAGAACAATCCGAAGCAGTGGGCGCAGAAGCTCTATGAGCAGCTCACCTCCGCCGAGTTCCTGAATGTCTGGGCGGTGCAGGTGGCCAACCAGCAGTTCAAGAACGTCCGTCAGCAGATGTACGAGTGGAATGTGCAGCTGTCCGTGCTGGACCCGGACGACCAGGAGCGTCCCCAGAAGATGCTGACGACGATGTTCGCCGTCATCATCGGCAGTAACTTCAACAAGATGGCCTGGGATCAGGAGATCATTCCCTATCTCAAACAGGCAATCCAGAACATGCTGGATGGCAAGACGTCCGATTTCAGCGACGAGATGCTCAAGAAGAATGCCGAGGCTTTCCAGAAGGCGATGAAGGAGATGGTGAGCACCTTCAACACCATGGAGGAGTTCACGGATCAGTTCGTCAACGCTCTCAACCTGTGGGCGGGGAGGAACAATGGCAAGCCGCTCGTTGCCGCGGGCCAGGACGTCTACGAGGCCGCCGGCGAGTTCTTCCGGATGGTTGGCCGGACCGATGCGCAGCGGCGGTGGGAGAACTTCAAGGACATCGGCGGAAAGGTGTTCGGCGCCGTGCTCTACGGGGCGGCGGCGGGGTACCTGATCTACAAGATCGTGGATGGTGAGGGGCTGACGCCCATCGAGGACATCAACCTGGCGCTGCTCGCCACGGGGTTCTTCGTGAAGGGCATCGAGAAACTCCTGGCGACGGGGATCGGGGACTGGATTCACGCCCGTGTCAACACGGGTGTGGCCAGGCTGGACAACTTCGCCAAGGACCTCACCAAGTGGTTCTCGGAGGATGGCGTGGTCGCCGAGGGCTGGGCGATGCGGATCTTTGGCAAGAACTCCGCGGAGTTCTTCGCGGAGCGCCTGGGGCCGGCGATCGCGCTCGTGGGCATCGCGCTCTCCGCCTTCGACCTGTACAAGGCGATCAAGAGCGGCGACACGAGGGATATCGTCTTCGAGTCGCTCAACACGTTCTTCGCGTTGGCGGGCGCGGTCCTGCTGGGCTTCGAGCTGGCGAGCTTCGCCTGGGCGGGCCCCCTGGGCATCGCGGTCGCGGTGGTCGGCCTCATCGTCGCGGCGGTCCAGTTGATCTGGAACATCATCGACCCGCCTCCCCCTCCCCCGGATCCGGTGCAGCAGTTCGTGGATGGCCCCCTGAAGGCGGCGGGTTTCGTCCTCGCCTAGTTCGGTCAGGCGTCGTCACCCTCATTCGCCCGGACCTGGCCAGGTTCATGGTCGGGCCCGGGCCCTTTTCGATTCATCTGACACGTGGTTCATGAAAGTGGGAGGCCATGCCATCGAATATCAAGCTCCTGAGCCGCCTCGCCGTAGAGGATCCGATCAAGGAGATGTTGCTCGCGCTGCCAGACTTCTCCGTCGGTGACCAGGTGCACGACATCTATGTCAACCGCCTGAAGGGAGCGACTCCCGGCAGACACTCCAAGCACTACGGCATGGGAGACCGGTTCATCGACATCTTCTTTCCTCGCTGGAGTGCCGTCCGCTTCGCGCCGGACGTTTCCCGGCTCACGGGGCTCGACGATGGCTTCTGGTCGGACTTCGCCGTCGCCGTGCTCTGCCAGTCCATGGATGCGCTCACCCATCAGCTCCATCCCCAGCTCAAGCACGACGACATCAACAACGCCGTCAACGCACATAACCAATTGCTCAAGAACAGCTCGTCGGGCTTCTACAGCTATGTGTTCTCCCAGGTGTTCACCGACTTCAGCGTGCCCCTGAGCAAGGTGAACAAGAACACGGCCCGGGCCCAGTACATCCAGGCTCTCAAGGACGGCGTGAACATCCACGCGCTTTGGTACTCAGAAGGGCAGTGGAAGAACCCGGACTGGGAGATGTTCCACCACTACATCAAGCTCCTGGCTCTGGGCTCCAGCCCCCAGGAGATCGATGACCTCATCGGCCAGCTGAAGTCCCTGGGGCTTCCCGTGCCAGGCAACGTCAGCCAGAGCGCGTGGCGCTCCTACACCTTCTATATGCAGAACCACCCGCAGCTCGATCACGGAGATATCGACTCCGCGGCCAAGAACGGAATCCTGAAAAGTGAGTACCAGCCGTCCCCGACGGGTTGGGGCTCTTCCATGGAGGAAGAGAACTCCTTTGAGTTCACGGCGAACGGCATGCCAGGCAACGGGTTCCGGAGCAGCCCCAGCGGAGGCAGTTGCTTCGGAAAGGGAACGCTCGTCCTCATGGAGGATCTGTCCCTCAAGCCGATCGAGCAGGTCCGGTCCGGCGACAAGGTGGCCTCTCCTCAGGGGCCCCGGGAGGTGGCGTTCGTCTCGACACCGCTGCGCAAGGGGCGGATGTCGTACTCCGTCAATGGGCAGGCGTTCTCCTTCACCGAGACGCATCCCTTTCTATCCGGGGTGCGCGCGGAGCTGGGAACGCGGCTGCTGGCCGTTGATCCCCAGGGCTTGAACCACTGGGTGCCCACGCTGGCCCAAGGAGGAGTGGGAGCCTTGGAAGTGGGAACAAAGCTCGTCGGCGTGAAGCGGGACGAGCCCTCCAGGACCGAAACCGTGGAGGTGAAGACGATCGCGAAGCACGAGGCCACCGGGGACAGCGACGAGTTGCTGTACGATCTGATCCTGACGCCCGACAGCACGGGCGAATTCCCCTACGTGGTGGGCACCGGCGAGGGGCTCTTCGTGGTGGCCTCGGAGCTTCCCATCATGTCCCGGGCGCCCCACGCCACGGTGGCCGTGCTGGAGATGCTGAAGGAGGTCACCCCCGCGCTGAGGAAGCACTTCCATGGCACCAGCAGGGCGGAGTACATGGCGTTCCTGGAGCGGTTCCGTAGGGTCATCACGACAGGGCTCCTGCACGAGGCGCTCTCAGGGGGGAGCTTCCACGATGCGACGGGCGGCACGCTCCTCGGAGGCTCGCTCGAGTCCCACGTGGCGGGTGCGATGCGGACCTTCGTGACGCCGGAAGGCCGCTACGACTGGGTCGTGGGAAGCTTCTACGAGATGTTCGCCTCGGCGATGGCGGAGGAGCTCGAGCGGGCGGCGCAGCACCCGCATCGCCAGTTCCCAGCCACGCCGGGCAATCGGATGGCCGTGACCGTTCATGATCTCCGGTTCCACCCCACGCAGGCGCTGAGCCACGTGGGAACCCTCCGGCTGGTCGTGAAACCGATGGTGGAGGGCCGGGCCCTGGAGACGCACACCGTCGATGACAGAGGAGGGCGCGCCAACACCCCGTTCGTCCGTCACTTCGACCGCAGGGTCCTGCTCGAGAACCGCTGGGAAGAGGGAAAGACGCCCGGGAAGCTCCTGTTCGAGCTGTACCCCGCGTTCAAGGACAGGCCCCTGTACTCCGCCGAGGCCCATCTTCCCAACCCCCTGAATCCTTCCTACAGGCGCCTGCGGGCCAGGGTCCACGCGGTGGACGGAGTGGCGGCGGGCGAGCTGTTCGTGGATGTCCGGATGCTGTCTGACGAGAGCGTGATGCAGGAGCACGAACTCTCGGCCAGGATGGACGAGGGCACCCGGCTCCGCTTCGCCTTCGCGCTGGGACGGAGGATGGGGGAGATCCTGACGGGCTGGCTCTCACAGGCCGGGCGATGAGGCGGCCATGAACAAGAGGACGACGCGCGCGCTTTTCTGGGTGGTGTTCTGGGCCGTGATGCTCCTGGCTCTCCTCATCCGTCAGAGAGGCTCCTGAGCTGCGGGCGCCAAGCAGTAGTCGCCCATAGGCCTACGCCCCCTGCGCGCATACCGTGGTCCTGTCCCCACGCTACCTCAAACAGAGCCAGGTCCCGCCATGGAGCACCTTTCCTTCATCGCCCTCGAGGAGCACTACACGTATGCGCCAGTGAGTCGGAGCAACCCGATTCTCGAGACGTTCAAGCAGACGGGGCACCCCGCCGCCGAACGGCTCGGGGACCTCGGCGCCGGGCGGCTGGTGCAGATGGACAGGGTCGGCATCCGCTACCAGCTCCTCTCGCTGCTCGACCCCGGCGTCCAGGAGCTGGACAACAGCAAGAGCGATGCGGCCCGGCTCGCCCGGGAGGCCAACGACGCCCTGGTCCGGGCCATCCAGGCCCACCCGGACCGGCTCGGCGGCTTCGCGGCGCTCGCCACCCAGGACCCCGAAACGGCGGCCCTGGAGCTGCGGCGGGCCTTGAAGGAGCTCGGTCACCATCGTGGTGTTCGGCGCCCCAACCCTGGCTTGGCAATTCCAGGGCGGGAGCGCGACAGGGAGTACTGAGCGGCGGCGAGGCGGTTTGCTGGTGGGAGAGGGGCCGTGTCTCCACGCGTGGAGGTCCGGTTTCCACGCGTGGAAGTCCGTCCGCTGGTGCCGGAAACGCACGCGCCCTCGTTACACACCACCGACCCTCCTCGGAGCAGCGGGCGGCATGAGTTCTGCAAACTCCTCGCGGCGGCTGGAAATGACATCCAGCCAACGGAAGCCATCCGTTCCATTCACGCAAGGCATCGAGGAAGACATGTCGAACAATGCGCTCGCTGAGCTTCGGGAACCGCGGTTGAAGGAGGGGCACTCCAGGTCACGGAGGATCGCCTTGATGCGTTCCTGCACATTCCTGTCATGCCTGGTGCTCATTCAGTTCATGGCGGTGAGTTGCTCGCCGGGAGAGGAATTCCTGTCTGATGAAGAGTTGGACACGGCACGGAGCGAGTTGGTGGTGGTCGCGGATGAAGCTCCCGCGGTGGTGTCGCAGCAGGACGGGCGTCTGCTGGTGATCGCCCGGAGCAGCGTCAACACCCTCTGCTACAAGACCCAGGGCGTGCTTAACGGCGCGTTCGGTCCCTGGACGTGCTTGCCGGGAAACATTTCCAGCGCTCCGGCCGCGGTGCGGCAGGCGGATGGCCGGCTCCTGGTCTTCGCCATGGGCGCCGACGCGACCCTCTGGTACGCCCAGAGTGCGCTCAATGGCACATTTGGTACTTGGGTTTCCTTGGGGATAAGTATCTACGGACCCCCGATGGCCATCCAACAGCAGGACGGCCGGGTCCTGGTCTTCGTCCGGAACAACCCCAGCAACGAACTCTCGTTCGTGATGCAGACCTCGCTCAATGGCATGTTCGACCGCTGGGGATCCCTGGGGGGGAACCTGGCACGCTCGCCGGTGGCCATTGCGCAGCAGGACGGCCGGGTCCTGGTCTTCGCCGTTGCCCCCGATGGCTCCACGAGGTACGTCAGTCAGACCACGGTCAATGGCGAGTTTGGCACCACCTGGATTTCCCTGTCGGGTATTGCGACGAGCCAGGTGGCGGTTGCATCTCAGCAGGATGGCCGGCTCCTGGTCTTCGTCAAGGGAACCGACAATGCCATCTGGAGCAACGTCCAGCCCTCGCTCAATAGTGGGTTCAGCAATACCTGGAGTTCCTTGGGCGGAGGCCTGACGACCGGTCCGGCGGCCATCCAACAGCAGGACGGGCGGTTGTTGGTCCTCGCCGCCATCGGTGATATGTGGTACACCCAGCAGGATTGGCTCAACGGCTCATTTGGGACGACCTGGAGCAACCTGGGCGGAATCCATACCTCGCCCCTCACCGTGGTGCGGCAACAGGATGCCCGGGTGCTCGTCTTCGCCAGGGGCTCGGATGGCGCGATCTGGTACCGTATCCAGAGCGCGGTCAACAGCAGGAGTTGGAATGGGTGGTTCTCGCTGAACTGAGCCCGGTGCGTACGGAATTGCGCTCCAGGGAGGGCTGGGGGGCCTTCCTGGCGTGCACCATTCCAGGCAACCATCAACACTTTGTTTCCGGGAATAACGTCGGGCCCGTGAGAGGCCGGAGGAAGGCAATGCGGAAGCGATCATCGGATGGGCCGAAGCGATGTGTGAGGCTGCCCCTGGGCCGCTCGTTGGTGCTGGGATTGTCCCTGGGGCTGCCTCTCTTGGGGCTCGTCGCCTGCAAGACGTGGGAGAACCGCGGGAAGCATTCGAGTCCCGACTGCGAGAAAGAAGTGACGATCATCATCATCGGGAAGAAGGACATTGCTCCTTCGCCCCTGCTCTGCCTCAATGGCCGTGTCAAGATCATCAGCGAATGCCCGAGGCCGCTCAAATCCCTGACGATCAAGGGCCCTGAAAAGGATACTGTTCGGACGCTGTCTCCGAAAGTGGATGTTGTCATCGGACCCGAACAGGGGTCCAGGCAGGTATTCCAAATCGCAGGATTCATCGGTGGTCGCTACACCATCAACGCCGAGGGCTGCGAGGACCCCAAGCAGGACCCCAAGCAGGATGCCAAGACTGGGACGCTGGAGGTAAGCACGGACCCTCGTCCATTGCCTGGCACGAAGTGAGGGCTGACTTGCACTCTACGGAGAGGCAGTCGCGCGGCTTGGAAACCGGCGCTTCCACCAGCCGGTGAGGTGAGGGTTCAGCGCGAGGGCCCGCTCGAGGTCCGTCTGGGCTTCGTGCTGCTCCTCGGGGTCGAGGCCCGTGCTCCCCGACCGTTCGCGCAGGCTTGCTCGCAACAGCAGCGCGTCCGCCCAATCGGGGCGCGCGGCCAGGGCCTCGTTCGCCAGGGTGAGGCCACGCCTCAGGGCCGGGAGCGGATCGAGTCCTGCCTCCCGCCGCCAGGAGGCCCACTCGCGGCAGAAGTGGCCAAAGGCGACGCGGTAATCCAGGCGTCGGGGTTCCAGCTCGAGCGCCTTCTCGAAGGAGCGGGCCGCCTCCTCGAAGTCCTCGGCACGCGCCCGCCGCTGGTGAGCCCGCCAGCGGGCCCGCAGCCCCTGAACCTCTCCCTGGGTGAGCCATGCCTGGGGCTCCTTGGTGCCGCGCTCGAAGGCCTGGCGCAGCGCCGCCTCCGCCCGCTCGAGGCTTCGCCGTGGATCCTGCTCGTGCTCCAGCTCGAAGGCCGCGCGCCTGGCGTGGACTCGGGCCAGGTTGGCGGGGAAGTGCGCGCCGCCGGAGAGGAGCTCGCTGGCCTGCTGGTAGGCCACCGCGGCTGCCTGGAGATCGGGGCCCGGATCTTCTCCGGAGAGGTCGCGGTAGGTGGCGCGCTCGGCATGAGCCTCGCCGACATTGTTTTGACCAAAGCCCTGTTGGGGGGCGACCTCAATGGCTTGCAGCGCGGCCTGCCGCGCCTGAGCGAGCCAGGGGAAGGGATCGCCACCGTGATCCCAGGCCTCCCGCGCTTGCTCGATCAGGGCCGCGCTCCTGCCGTTGTGGAGCTGGGGAATCCGGGCGTTGATACGGATGCCGCCCTCGAAGAACTCCAGGGCGGTGGCCAGGTCGGGTCGGGCGTCCTCTCCCTGGTTCCTGTGTCGTCGGGCGAGTTCCAGGTGTAGCGTGCCCCCCAGGAAGTAGGGCACGTAGTTGCGCGGGTTGAGCTTCCGAGAGGTGTCGAGTGCGGCCTGGGCCTGCTGCAAGTCCTCCAGGGGACTGGCGGCGAGCAGGTGGGTGGCCCGGGAGAGGTAGGCGATGCCCAGGTTGATCCACGCATCCGGCAGGCGCTCGTCGAGGAGGGTGGCCTCGCGGTAGGAGGCGATGGCCTCACCGCGGTGAGGCAGGGAGTCCTCCCCCTTCTCGTCTTCGTAGTCCGCCCAGATCTTGAAGACGAGGCCGCGGTTGACGTGGAACTCATAGTCCTGGTCCTTCGGAGGGATGGACTCCAGCAGCTCCACGGCCAGGCGGAGCGGCTCGTTCGGGTCCAGACCTCGGGCCTGGAGGGCGCGAGCCCGGCGCCAGAGGCTATGGACCTGCTCCATCCGAGCCCTGGGCGGCTCGGGCACCTGGCGCATGGCGGTGCGTGCGGCGGAGAGGGCCTTGCCGAGGATCTCCTCCACGTCGCTTCCCCGGCTCATGCGGTACTCCGCCAGCCGGTTGTAGAAGCGCGCCTCCAGCACCCGGGCCAGAGCGAAGTCGGGGTCTGCCTGGAGCGCGCGGGCGAGCGCCTCCTGCCCGCGGGTGAAGGCGGGCATGACGTCACCCTGGCCGTAGAGCTCCATCTCCATCGCGGTGTACTCGAGCCTCGCCAGGGCCCTGTGTACCTCGGGCACGCTCTCGCCCGTGGCGGCAGCGGCGGTGTAGGCGCGGCGGCCGGCCTCGAAGTCGGCCAGTGCTTCCTCCCGGTGACCTTGGTTCCAGTGGCGGGTGGCCCGGGCCAGGAGGATATCGCCTTGGAGCAGGGGTGCCTCGTAGAACCAGGGGAGGCTGTCCTTCATCGCCTCGAGCCGGGCGAGCGCGTCGTCCAGCCGATCCTCATGGAAGGCAAGCAAGGCCGCCACGTACTCGGAGGAGGGGACGTCGGCGCCCTGACTCTGGCTCAGCAATTCCAGGGCGGGATCGCGATACTGGCGCTGGAGGTCCCGCCTGCGGGACTCTCGCTGCTCGGGGTTGCGCAGGCGCTCGGTCTCCTGGAGCTGATCCTGGTACAGGTGCCCCATCACGAGAGCCAGGGACCAGGCGACACGGGGTTCGCGGAAGCCATTGCGCCAAGCGGTCTCCAGGTGCTCGCGCGCCAGGGCCTCGTCTCCTAGCGCCAGAGCGCCACGTCCCAGGGCATAGTGGCCAGGGCCCACGGCCAGCGCGCCGGCCTCGTGGATCTCGGCCTCCAGCTCGCGCATGCGAACGCGGAGGGCCTGGCGATCGGCGCGGATGTCGTGGAGCTGGGAGAGACCGGAGTAGCGGGCCAGGGACTCGATGCGCTCCAGGCGCTCGGTGAACCGGCGCGCGAGGCGCTCGCGCTGGACGGCCTCCTGGCGGGTCAAGCCTGCCCAACCGAGGGCGAACACCACGGCCAGCAGGGCCACGGTGGACACGCTCACCACGAGCCGGTGCTTGCGCAGCCGCTTGCGCAGCCGGTACCCGAGGCGGGTGGGGCGCGCCCGTACGGGTTCGCCACGCAGGAAGCGGTCCAGATCCTCGGCCAGAGCCCGTGCCGAGTCGTAGCGGGCCGAGCGATCCTTCTCCAGACACTTGAAGGTGATGGCCTCCAGGTCCACCGGGATGTCCGGGTTGAGCGCGCGCGGAGGGCGAGGCTCGAAGGTGGCGATATGGTTGAGCACCTCCAGCGCGTTGTCTCCCGGAATGGGAGGCTGGTTCGTCAGCAGATGGTAGAGCGTGGCGCCCAGACTGTAGACGTCCGCGCGCCGGTCCAGCCGCGTCACCTCGCCCCTGGCCTGCTCGGGGGCCATGTAATGAGGAGTGCCAAGCACCGAGCCGGTGGCGGTGGCACCCTGCTCCCTCCAGTCTCGCGCCAGGCCGAAGTCCATCACGTACGGCTTGAGGCGGCCGTCACTGGCGCGCTCGACGAGGATGTTGCCGGGCTTGAGGTCGCGGTGGATGAGGCCGGCCTGGTGGGCGGCGTGGACTCCCTCGGCGATCTCCCGGATCACCAGGACCGTCTGCTCCACGGTGAGCTGGCCCGCGAGCTGATGCAGGGGTTGGCCGTCCACGTATTGCATGGCGATGAACGGACGGCCTTGGACCTCACCGACCTCATACACTTGGCAGACGCGCTCGTGCTCGACCCGGGCCTGGGCCCGCGCCTCGAAGAGGAGACGCTGGGTGAGCCTGGCGTCACCGCCGTGGACGAACTTGAGGGCGGCATGGCGGCGCAGGCGTGGATCATAGGCGAGGAACACCTGGCCCATGCCACCCTGGCCGAGGAAGCGCACGCTCTGGTAGCGATCCCAGCCGGGGATGGGGAAGGCGGGAGTCTCCGTGGCCTGCTCACTCGTCGGAGGCTTCCCCAGGGTTGGGGCGCCCTCCAGGTGGGGTTCCGCTTCATGCTCCTCATTCATAGGGGGGCCCTCATGGGCCGCGCACCTTAACGCGCTTCAGGCGGGACGGGCCCGGTGGCGTGCCTTGTATCGGGCCGTGGGCTGACTCCAGGCTCAATCGAGGAACCGGCGTTGCCAGCGCTGGAGTTGGTCTCGCGAGAATCCGAACCAACCGGGTTGTTCCTCATGCAGGTGGGGTTCCAACGCTCGTGCGAGGAGATGGTACGCCCGCGCCGCGCCCATCTCCGGCCATTCTCCCAGCGACACCAGTACCTTCCTCGCGTCCAGCTCCTCGATGGAGATGCCGGGATGCGCCAGCCGGGTTCGGAGATGTTCGCTTCCACCGAGCTGTTCGAGCAGGGACTGTCCGTAGAAGTTCAGCCAATAGGCTCCCTTCACCTTCGACCCCAGGGACATGGCGATGTCCACGTGGGGGATATCCATTCCCGGGTAGTCCATACAGTGCTCCCGGATGAACCGGGTGACGAAGTCCGCTTCCACGAGGTAGTTGAAGGCGAGGCTGGCGTAACCCGAATCGAAGGGGAGTTCACGAGCGAGTGCCTTGGCCAGTTCCTTCACGTGGGAGGGCCCGTGTGCTTCCAGGTACTCCGTGGGAAGCCAGAAGGAGACCGCGCTCACGAACCCCGGGAGATGGATGTCATCGCGCTCCCGGCCGAGATATTCGAAGTGAAAGCCTCCCGCCTCATTGGGCTGTTCTTGCAATTGAATGAGGCAGCCAGTGGGGGAACTCAAGTCCTCGCGGACGCGCGCCCAGCGTTCGTCGTTCAGGGGTTGGATGGCTCCTGCCCAGCCCTTGTGTTCCACCGGGTCGACGTCTCCGCCCATGTTCACGTACCAACCGAGATGGCCGGGCTTTATCGCGTCGAGGTAGAGGTTCATGGCGGCCGTGATGGCTCGTGAGAGTTCCTCGTGGGGACGCTTCATGAAGAAGCAGAGCAAGAGCCCCTCACGCAGCACGCATTGCCCATGGGGCCGGGTCTTCCGGAGGCGCGGGTAACGATCGCTCACCATGTCGAACTCCGGATGGGTGATCGAATGAGGGGATGCTACCGCATACCTTTGTCTGATGGCGGAGGGTTGATGCAGCGCAGGATCCTACCCATCCAGTTACGTACACTGCGTCATGCTGAAGCGATCCATGTGGCGGAGCTTTCCGGGGCTTTGGCGTCATTGACCGCCCCCCAGGTGCCCTCCTAGGGTTGCCCCCAGGTCTCACCCGTCCAGTCTGGCCCCCGGATGCGTCCGTGGCCCGCTGGCCACCGTGTGGGCGCCCGGCCGCGCTGGGGACGTGCTCGGGCTCCCGTTCTTCCCTCCCATTCCTCTCAGCTCCCCCCACGCGGCCCCCCTGGCATGCCGCGTGAATCACTCGCCGCACCCCTCTCGGAGAAACCATGAATCCGCAGTCCGTCCCCAAGCCTCTTCCATCCCGCGCGGGCAGATCGCGCTGGTTGCTGGCGGCGCTGCTCGTGAGCACGCTCTCCGCCTGCAAGAAGGACGAGCCCCAGGCCCCGCCTCCCGCCACGAGCCCCACTCCCGGCGCTCCCGCCTCGGGCGAGGCCCCCCCGTCCGCTCCCAAAGCGGAGTCCCTCCTGCCCACCCTCTATGAGCTGGGCCCCCAGGGCATGCTGCCGCGCGAGGTGGTGATCGAATTCCCCCGCGCCGTGCGGCCCGATGACCAGGAGGTCCGCAAGGGCACCGTCGTCACCGTCTCGCCCGACGCGCCGGGCCTGCTCAGCTTCAAGGGCCCCTCCACGCTCGTCTTCACCCCCCGGAAGCCGCTCGCCTTCAACACCACCTACACCGTCTCCCTCGACGCGCTGGAGTTGCAGGACGGCACCGTCATCAAGCCCCCCGCCTCCGGCAAGTGGAGCCGCACCTTCACCACGCCCATCTTCGCCTTCCTGCGCCTGGCGCCCCGGCAGGTGGACACGCGCAAGGGCAAGGTGGAGGTGGATCTCGTCTTCTCCGGTCCCGTGGACCTGGCCAGCGTGCGCCGGCTCTCCTCCTTCTCCGTGGATGGCAAGGCCCTGTCCGACGTGAAGCTGCGCTCCCAGCCCAACAACCCCCATACCCTTACCGCCACCCTCGGCGGAACGAGCCTCCATCCCGGCGCCGAGGTGCGCTTCTCCCTCAAGGCGGGCCTGTTGCCCGCGGGCTCCAAGAGCGATCCCGCCGCCGCGGGCTCGGGCTCGTTCACGCTGTTCGTGGGCAAGCGCCTGGACATCACCAACGCCTATGTCCAGGAAGGCGCCACCGGGCACTACATCGAGGTGCGCTGCCGCGAGCGGGCCGGCGACGAGGAGCCCAGCCAGGAGGAGGGCGAGGAGGAGTACTACTACTACGGCAACACGGGTGACCGCTGCAGCCTGGACGAGGACTCGGCCGCGGACACCATCCACTTCAGCCCGTCCGTGGCCTTCTCCGTGTCTCCCTCGCGCTGGGGCTTCCGCATCCTCGGCGACTTCAAGCGCGGCACCTACGCCATGACGATCGACGCGGGCGCCACCTCGAGCACGGGCGGCACGCTGCTGTCCACCTACGAGAAGTCCTTCTCCATCTCCGCGCGCAGCGCCCAGTTGAGCTTCGGCTCCACCGGCCGCTACCTGCCACGTTCCGCCTGGCGCAACCTCCCCCTCAACCATCTCAACCTGGACGCGGTGGAGCTCGTGGTGCGCCACGTCCCCCAGGAGAACCTCCTCTTCTGGATGAGCGATGACTCCCGGGAGACCGCCAACGAGCGCACCTCCAACATCATCGCGCGCAAGTCGCTTCCCGTGCAGGGCCCCCAGGACACCCTGGCCACCACCTGGCTGGACGTGGGCTCGCTCGTGCCCGCTTCCACCCGCGGGCTCGTGGAGATCACCGCCTTGGGCGGCTCCAAGTCGGCCGCCTCCCGCATCCTCCTCACGGACCTGAGCCTCGTGGCCAAGCGCGGCCTGGCCCCCAAGGGCTCCAACGCCAAGGAGGAAGTGTGGGCGTGGGTGCTCGGCATGGAGAACACCGAGCCGCAGTCGGGCGTCGAGGTGTCGCTCGTGAAGAAGAGCGGTCAGGTGGTGGCCCGCTGCACCACCGGAGGCGCGGAGGGCTGCAAGCTGTCGGTGCCGGTGGACACCCTGGACACCGCCGAGCCCTTCGCCCTGTTCGCGCGCAAGGGCGAGGAGTTCACCTACCTCAAGTACAGCGAGCTCCAGACGGAGATCGCCAACTCGGACGTGCAGGGCGAGCCGTACCGCGCGCAGCAGCCCTACCGCGCCTCCCTGTACTCGGACCGGGGCGTGTACCGCCCGGGTGACACCGCCCACGTCGTCGCGGTGCTGCGCAACCAGGAGGACGTGGCGCCCCAGGCGGGCGTGCCCGTGGAGCTCAAGGTGGTGGATCCGCGCGAGAGGGACTTGCGCAAGCTGACGCTCAAGACGAACGAGGCGGGCCTGGTGTCGCTGGACGTGCCCTTCGAGGCCTACCAGGACACGGGCGCCTACCGCGTGGTGCTCAGCGTGGCCGACAAGCAGGTGGCCACCTACGGCCTCAACGTGGAGGAGTTCGTCCCCGAGCGCATGAAGGTGACGGCCCAGGCGGACAAGCCCGGGTACGTGCAGGGCCAGGAGGTGCCGGTGACGGTGCAGGCCGCCTACCTCTTCGGCGGCTCGGCCGAGGGCAGCCCCGTGGAGGTGACGTGCCGCCTGGAGCCATCCGTCTTCCGCCCCAAGGAGAACGGCCAGTACGCCTATGGCGTGTGGCGTCCGGAGGAGACGGAGGCCAAGGGCAGCGTGCTCGGGCAGGTGAAGGGCGAGCTGGATGACAAGGGTCAGGTGACCGTGCGTTGCCCGGCGCAGCAGTCCGCGGGCGGCTTCAAGGGCCCCGCGCAGCTCGTGGCCCTGGCGAGCGTCTTCGAGGCCGGCAGTGGCCGCTCCACGGTGGGCTCGGCCAGCGTGCCCGTGCACCCCGAGCCCTACTATGTGGGCCTCCAGGCCAATGTGCAGAAGGTGCACGCCGGCCAGCCCTTCACCGTCACCGGCGTGGTGGTGGACTGGCAGGGCGCGCCGTATGGCCAGCAGATCAAGCCGCTCGACGTGGAGTACCTGCGGCTGGACGAGGAGTACGGCTACTTCTACGACGAGGAGTCGGGGGAGGAGCGCTACCAGCGCCACCTGCGCGCCGTGCGCGAGGGCCGCACCACCGTGAAGCCCGAGGCCGGCAAGTTCACCTTCCAGGTGACGCCCTCCACGGACTCCGCGGGCTACGTGGTGCGCGTGCGCTCCGGCGCCGCGCAGACGGATCTCCAGTTGGAGGGCCAGGGCCGCTACGCCTGGTGGGGTGGGGCCTCGCGGGTGGATCAGACGCCCCGTCCGGCCCGGCCCACCTCGCTCGCGCTGGAGCTGCCCGACGCGGCCAGGGTGGGCGAGGCGCTCGCCGTGAAGGTGAAGGTGCCCTACCGCGGCCGCATCCTCTTCACCGCCGAGACCGACGGCGTGCAGGCCGCCGAGTGGAAGGCCGTGGAGCCGGGCGAGACGACGTGGAGCTTCACGCCCTCGGCCTTCGCGCCCAACGTGTACATCAGCGCCTTCCTGGTGAAGGACCCCCATCTGGAGTCCGCCCAGGCCTTCATGCCGGACCGCGCCTTTGGCGTGGCCAGTGTGAAGGTGACGCCGGTGGACTTCACCCAGGCCGTCACCCTGAAGGTCCCCGGCGAGGTGCGCTCCAACGACACCCTGCCGGTGGACCTGGAACTGGGCGCGGTGGAGCCGAACACCTTCGCCACCGTGGCGGTGGTGGACGAGGGCATCCTCTCGCTCACGCGCTTCGAGAGCCCGGATCCGATCACGGAGCTCTTCAAGAAGCGCGCCCTGGGCGTGCAGACGTACGAGACGCTCGGGTGGACGCTGCTCATTCCTCCCGCGGGCGCCAGCCGCTCCACGGGCGGTGACGGTGACGAGGGCGCCTCGGGCCGGGTGCAGCCCGTCAAGCCCGTGGCCCTGTGGAGTGGCGTGCTGCCGGTGCCGGCCTCCGGCAAGCTGCGCGTCCCCTTCCAGTTGCCCCAGTACCGCGGCGCGGTGCGCGTCATGGTGGTGACGAGCGGCCCCAAGCGCATCGGCCACGCCAGCAAGCAGGTGCTCGTGCGCGATCCGCTCGTGCTCCAGACCACGCTGCCGCGCTTCCTCAGCCAGGGCGACGAGATTCAAATCCCCGTCTTCGTCACCAACCTGTCCGGCAAGGCGCAGGACGTGAAGGTGTCCCTGTCCGCGGAGAACCTCCCGGTGCCCGGCATGGCCATGCCCGCCGGCGCGCAGACCTCACCCCTGCAACTGCTCGGCAAGAGCGAGGGCCGGCTGCGGCTGGAGAACGGCAAGGCGGGCACGTTCGTCTTCCAGGGCAAGGCGGTGCAGGCGGTGGGCGCCGCTCGCCTCAAGGTGACGGCCGAGGGCGGGGGGCATACCTCGTTCGAGCAGCTCGACGTGCCCCTGCTCCCCTCGGGTCCGCGTGAGCGCAAGGTGCAGCGCGTGGAGCTGGCCGCGGGCACGCTGGACCTCGCGCCCCTGCTCCAGGGCTGGCTGCCCACGAGCGAGCGCTCCTCGTTCTGGGTGACCACCAACCCCTACGCCCAGTCCTTCCAGCACCTGTCCTATCTCGTGCAATACCCCTACGGTTGCATCGAGCAGACGACGTCCTCCACCCGGCCGCTGCTCTATGTCTCCGAGTTCGTCGACAGCGTGGACCCGGCGCTCACGGCCAACGCCAAGGTGGAGGACATGGTGCTCTCGGGCATCCGGCGCGTCTTCTCCATGCAGACGTCCTCGGGCGGCTTCGCCTACTGGCCGGGCCAGTCCGAGCCCGTCGCCTGGGGCACGGCCTACGCCACGCACATGCTGCTGGACGCGCAGAAGCGCAAGTACGCGGTGCCGCAGGAGCGGCTCGACGACGCGATCCAGTGGATGACGGAAGTCGCCAAGAACCCCGACCGGCTCGCGCACGACCACTCCTCCTACGACGACGGCTCGGAGGCCTACGTGCACTACGTGCTGGCTCTCGCGGGCAAGGGCCAGAAGGCGCGCGTGCAGAAGCTCATCGACGAGCTGGGCGGCAAGAAGTTCTACAGCACCAACCAGCGCGCCGAGCAGGACTACCTCCTCAAGGCCGCGCTGTACCTGGCGGGTGACCGCCGCTACGAGAAGGACCTGCGCAACCCGGACGTCTCGGCCCTGAGCGAGGAGCGGTGGAACTCCTGGTCCTTCTATTCGGACCGGCGCCGGCGCGGCCTCATGCTGAGCACGTTCCAGGATCTGTTCGGCAATGATCCGGCGGGCGAGCCGCTCGCGCAGCGCGTGGCCGAGGCGCTCCAGAACGAGCGCAGCTCGTACTACACCACGCAGGAGCTGGTCTGGGGCATCACCGGTCTGGGCAAGCGCGTGGCGGGTGCGGCCTCCTCGTTCTCTCCGCCGGTGCTCACCGCGGATGGCAAGGAGCTGGCGCCCCAGTCGGTCCCGAAGCAGCGCGCGAGCGACCGGACGTGGGCGCTGGTGCGCGCGAGCGAGCGCAAGGGCCTCACGCTCAAGGTCCCGGAGAAGAGCGAGGGCAAGCTGTACCTGGTGCTCGCCAGTGAGGGCGTGCGCGCGGACGGCGTGTACCGCACCGGCGGCCAGGGGCTGTCCCTGACGCGCCAGTACCGCAACCTCGCGGGCGACGTGCTCGACGTGAAGGGCGGCCAGATGAACCTGGCGGACCTCGTCTACGTGGAGGTGATCATCAAGAACAACTCGGGCGAGCGCATCCAGAACATCGCGCTGGTGGACCGGTTGCCCGCGGGCTGGGAGATCGAGAACGCGCGGCTGGGACGGGGAGGCTCGGTGGAGTGGGCCTCCGCGGACAACCAGTGGGCCGCGGACTACGTGAACCTCCGGGATGACCGCGTGGAGGTGTTCGGCGCGCTCAACCCGGGCGAGTCGAAGACGGTGGTGTACGCGGTGCGCGCGGTGACGTCCGGCGCGTTCACGCTGCCCCCCGTGGAGGCGGAGGCGATGTACGACCCCCGCATCTGGGCGCGCGAGGCGGGTGGCTCGGTGCGCATCTCCGGACCCTGGGCGGACTTCCTGCTCTGATGGCTCCGCGCCCCTCCAGCAAGAGGGCCCTCCAGGGGGCCCTCGCCGTGCTGTCCCTCCTGCTCGCCGCGCTCGCCGCGGCGTGGTGGGTGCCGCTGCCCGTGCGCCTCTTCGAGCAGCACTCGGTGGTGGTGGAGTACCGGGACGGCACGGTGGCTCATGTCTTCCTGGCGCCGGACCAGCGCTGGCGGGTTCCCACCGTGCTGGAGGAGGTGGACCCGGCCTACGTCCAGGCCCTGCTGGCGCTGGAGGACAAGCGCTTCGCGTGGCACCCCGGGGTGGATCCCCTGGCGGTGGTGCGCGCGGCGATGACGAACGTGCTCCGGGGGCGGCGGGTGTCCGGCGCCTCCACGTTGACCCTGCAACTGGTGCGGGTGCTCGAGCCCCGGCCGCGCACCTTCACGTCCAAGCTCGTCGAGTCCCTGCGCGCCGCCCAGCTCGAGCTGCGGCTGTCCAAGCGGGAGATTCTCTCGGCCTATCTCCAGTTCGTGCCCTATGGGCGCAACATGGAAGGGGTGGAGGCGGCGGCGCTGGCGTATTTCGGCCACCGGGCCACCCACCTGAGCGCGGCGGAGATGGCCACGCTCCTGGCGGTGCCGCAGAACCCCAACCGGCGTTTCCCCTCTCCGGCGAACGTGGTGCGGCTCCAGGTGGCGAGGGACTCGGTGGCGAGCCGGTTGCTCGACGCCGGGGCGCTGCCGCTCGGGCCGCCCGAGGCGCGGGTGGCGCCCGAGGCCGTGCTGGCGGAGGTGCGCGCCACGCCCCTGCCGTCGCGGCTCATGCCCTTTCCCCGGGAGGCGCCCCACGCGGCGGCGTGGTTGCGCGCCCAGCGGCCGGGGCAGCTCGTTTTGCGTACGACGTTGGACGCGGGCGCGCAGCGGCTGACGGAGCGGGTGATGCGTGACGCCGCGCCCGGCTTGCGCGCCCACGCCATCCACAACGGCGCGGCGGTGGTGGTGGACCGGGAGCGCGCCGAGGTGGTCGCCCTGGTGGGCAGCCTCGACTTCTTCGACACCGCGCATGGCGGACAGATTCCGGGCTTCGCGATGGCGCGCTCGCCCGGCTCGGCGCTCAAGCCCTTCATCTATGCCCTGGCCATCGACGAGGGGCTGGCCGGGCCCGAGCAGCGCGTGGCCGACATCCCGGCCGCGTATGGCACCTATGCGCCGCGCAACTTCGATGGGAAGTTCCAGGGGCTCGTGCGGCTGGAGAGCGCGCTGTCGCAGTCGCTCAACCTGCCCTTCGTGAAGTTGTTGCAGCAACTCGGGGTGGAGCGCTTCCTCGGCACGCTGCGGCTCGCGGGCGTGACGAGCCTGAACCCGGAGCCGGGGTATTACGGCCTGTCCGCGGCGGTGGGCGGCATCGAGCTCACGCCCCTGGAGGTGGCGGGCCTCTACCTGGCGCTCGCCGAGAACGGGCGGGCACGGCCCCTGAAGGTGCTGGCGGAGGACGCGCCCGGGGAGGCCCAGGAGATCTTCTCGCGCGGGGCGGCGTGGCTCACCCGGCGTGCGCTGTCCTTGAGGGATCGGCCGGACTTCCCGGCGCGGCGCCAGCTCACGGGGCTGCCGTCCCAGGTGCACTGGAAGACGGGGACGAGCTTCGGCCACCGCGACGCGTGGGCGGCCGGCTCCGGGCCCCGGCACACCGCGGTGGTGTGGACGGGCAACTTCGACAACTCGCCCAGCGTGCACCTGGTGGGCGCGGAGACGTCGGGGCCCCTGCTGTTCGACATCCTCGAGGGGCTCGCGCCCCGGGGCCGCACCGAGGACCCCGACGTGGCGGTACCCCCGGAGCTCACCCAGGTGGAGGTCTGCGCCTGGTCGGGCCACCTGCCCACCGAGGCCTGTACCCAGCGCAAGCTCGTGTACGCCGAGCGCAGCCATGTGCCCACGGCGGTCTGTCCCTATCACCAGCAGGTGGAGGTGGAGGTGGCCACGGGGCTGGCGGTGAGTCCCGCGTGCCGGGCCGGGCGGCGCACCGAGATGCGGGTGTTTCTCTCCTGGCCCGCGAGCATCCGGCGGTGGCTCGACGAGCAGCACCGGCTGTTGCCCCAGCCTCCCGCCTTCGCGCCCGGGTGCGAGCCGGGCGGCGCGCGGCGGGCTCCCGAGATCATCTCGCCTGGACGCGGGCAGGTGACGCTGTTGATTCCCGGCCTCCCGGCGGATCAACAGGAGGTGCCGCTGGAGGCCGAGTCGGAGGAGGACCGCGAGCTGGCGTGGTTCGTGGACGGGGAGTTCCTGGCCTCGGCGCGAGCGGACGAGCGGGTGTGGTGGGCACCCTCCGAGGGCACGCATGAGATCGTCGTTTCGGACGATCGAGGGCTCAGTGCTCGACGGATCCTGAAGGTGCGTGAGCGGCGATAGGCCCGCCACTGGCCACTCCCAGACGTTCTGCTCCGGTTCAGCGGGGCTCCCGTGTGGGGAGGCTCTAGCTTGGCGGCATGAGACTCCGCTCACTTCCTCCCCTCGTGGCCTGGGGGAGCTTCGCGGTGACAACGGCCTCGTCCGCCTGTCCGGATTGCCCCACCAGCCGGTTGGTGCGGCGCGCGATTGTCGAGGTCGGGTTCGTGGACGCGCTGGTGATGGTGTGCGTGCCCTTCCTGATCATCGGCTTTCTCAGTGCACTGCTGTACCGCGTGGGCCTGACGGGATGGCAAGGAGAAGACCATGGTGGGTGAGGCACGGCATCAAGGAGCGCTCCTCTCGGCGGGCGTGTTGCTCGGCACCGGGCTGGGCGGCTTCGTCGACGGAATCCTCCTGCATCAGATCCTCCAGTGGCACCACATGCTCTCGTCGCGGCTGCCGCCCACGGAGCTGGTGCCGATGAAGATCAACATGTTCTGGGACGGCCTGTTCCACGCCTTCACCTGGCTGACGACGGTGATTGGGCTGGCCCTGTTGTGGCGCGCGGGCCAGCGCCCCGAGGTCCCCTGGTCGACGCGCACCTTCGTGGGCTCGCTGTCCATCGGCTGGGGCTTGTTCAACGTGGTGGAGGGCCTCATCGACCATCAGCTCCTCGGCATCCACCACGTCCACCCCGGGGAGGGGCAGTTGGCCTGGGACATCGGCTTCCTGCTCTTCGGAGTCCTGCTCATCGTGGGAGGCGGTGCGCTCGTGCGCGCGGGCCGTGACGACACCCTGCCGCGAGGCGTCGTCCCGCCCGTGCTTTGAGGCACGGAAGGCCATCGCCGGAGTCCTCTGGCCGTGCGAGCGACCCGCCCGGCCTCTTCACTCGAGCGTCCGCAGGAGCGCATCCCGCTCCTCGGCGAGCTTCTTCGAGTTGATGGCCTTGCGGATGATGCGCGTGGCTTCCGGACGCACCTCGGCGTCGGTCAACCGGGAGAGCCAGTGCGCACGAAGCTCCTCCAGTTGCTGCCGCTGGGTGAGCTGCGTGGTGGCCAGCCACCGTTCGAGCTCGAGGACGACTCCCAACCGCGGGGGCGGGAGCTTCCCGGCATCGATGTCGCCGGGCTTCGGCGTGTACCTGCGTGCGACCCAGTCCTCTGGGAGGGCGCCCCACCGCTCGGCCTGGTTGCGCAGGCCCATCTGGACGTCGACGAGGAAGTCCTCGTTCCTCGGTGCGGAGAGCACGCCCTGGGCCGCCAGCCGCTCGCGCACGGCCTCGCGTCCGTGCGTCTCGTCGTGGACGAGGTCCCCCAGCTCGGCCTTTCCCCACACATCGAATGAGTGGTTGTGGTTGAAGATGGCGCTCTCGACGTAGGCATCGCCGAAGACGTAGGTGCCGAGCGGCTCGTCCTCGCCGAACAGCCGCCGGACACGGAGCTCCCCGAGCACGACGAGGTAGCCACTCGTGTAGAGCGTCTGCGCCATGAGGTTGCCGCGGACGAAGACGAGTCCACCGGGATTCTCCAGCCACCCGTCGACGTACAGGTCACCTTCGATGAACGTGGAGCCCTTGGGGTTCACGAGGCTGAGCGAGGGGACGCGGCCGCCCGAGAACAGCCCGGCGCCGCTGTTGTTGGAGCCGAAGGAGAGGACCTGGGGGTCGACATCCATGCCAATCCGGGCGCCGACACGTCGGAACGCCGTGTAGGGGCGCAGGTAGGCGGCGGCTTCGTCAGGGGACAACCAGCGCTGCGGGGGGAGCATGGTGTAGGGTACCTCGGGAGGCTGTGTTGGCGCTCGGCGACGAGGGCCTCCGCCCGGGCGCGAACCTGGGGCGCGAGCGGCACGGGAGCCAGCGTCACCCCGAGGCGCTCGGAGAAGCCCTGCACGAGTGCTGCTGGAATATTGAAAAATCAATGAAGTCTGATATTTCCTGAATTGCACTCTTCGCCTGTATCCTTGTCGGCCGCACTGGAGTTCCCAGTCGCGGCAACAAAAGGAGAAGCGATGAAGAGCACCTCTAGACGTACTCAGCGGGCGGCGCGTGCCGCCCTCCTCCCGGTGTTGTTCCCCATGCTGTGGCTGGGGTCGGCTTGTGGCGAGCCGCCCCTGGACGACACGCGGGAGGAGCCCGTGGAGACCCAGGCGCAGGGTGCCTCGGACGCCAACCTGTATGACTCGTTCACCCGGGCCAACCACGACTCCCGCCTGTACAGCCTCGAGCAGGGCGTGCACGCGTGGACCCCGAATCCCTATTGGGGCAGCGCCTGGGGCATCATGTCGGGCCGCGCGTACCTCTCCAAGGACGACGGCACCTGGATGGACCACTACGCCACGGTGCCCGGCAGCGCGAACGTCCGGGTGATGGTGACGCTGGCCGCGCTGGGCGAGTTCTCCGGCCTCACCTTCCGCCACGTCGACCGCGGCAACTGCTGGAAGCTGGCGACGGACCTCGGCGCGCAGAAGTACTTCCTCACGAAGTACGTGGGCTACACGCAGTACTTCCCGCTGCAGATCGCGCAGGCGCCCGTCGCGGGGGACGTGCTCGAGGTGCGCGCGTCCGGCACCCGCATCGACGTGTACATCAACGGCGTGCACAAGGGCGGCGTCGACGACGCCTCGCACCAGTACGCCACCCGCGTCGGCCTGCTCGCGAGCCAGGACAACCTCGCGCGCTTCGACGAGTTCAAGGTCTACACGCAGGGCACGCGTGACGCCACGCTGCAGCCCTTCACCTCGAACTCGGTATGGAACCTGCCCATCGGCCAGGAAGCGGTGTACGCGAGCACCACGGACCCGGCGACGCGCGACTTCCTCGCCACCTGGTTCGACAACCGGACCATCAACGCCTGGGCCAACTGGAACGAGTACTCGCACCCCATCAGCTTCGCGTCCACCACCGACCCGTTGGCGGCGGTGTCGGACTTCAACGACTCGTCGCGCAACGGCACCTACAACGTGCCCGCCACCGCTACCATCGCCAACGGCAGCGACAAGCACATGCACGTGGTCAACCCCTCGCGGACGTACATCGACGAGGCCTGGGCCACCACGCGCCAGTCGACCACGGCGTACACCGTGGGGCGCCACCACAAGATTGACCTCTACGGCAGCGGCCTGGGCCCGCAGAACGGCGTGCGCGCCTACGGTGGCGCCGCGGTGGGCGGCCTCATCCGCGCGTGGGAGACGACGCCCACGCACCCGAAGTACACGGGGAAGATTCAGCACGCCATCGCCCTGGCCGTGGACCGCGCGCAGCTCTATTACAGCGGCGGGTCCAGCGGCTACGACTCCAAGGGCTACGGCACCGCGAAGGGCTACGTCTGGCCCGCCACCGAGCAGGACTGGAACAGCGAGTGGAACTACAAGGGCAACGTCCCCATGGGGGCGTACTTCGCCATTCCGCCCTCCGTGGACATCAACGCGCAGGGGCTGACGGCGGACGGGAAGATGGTGGCGCAGGCGCTCCAGGACCACGGCGCCTACGTGACGGACGCGACAGTGGGGGCGGTGACCTTCTACGTGGAGCCAACGGCGCCCTCGACCTTCGCGGCCAACCTCCGCAAGGACGCGGCGAAGCTGCGCTCGCTGCTGCGGCGGGTGACGAACAACAGCGCCGCCACGCCCAACGGCCCCGGCGCGCGCCGCGTGCCCATGCTGCCCGACCTGGCGACGCCCCAGCCCTAGTGGCGAGGGGAACAGCGAGCCGACGAAGTCAATGAAGGCCCGCGGCTTGGGGAGCCGCTCGCGCCCGGGCGGCCACAGGAGCCAGTAGGCCCCACGCTCCCCCACGTGCTCGCGCAGGACGGCGACGAGCTGTCCCGACGCGAGCGCGGGGGCCACGACGCGCTCGGGCAGGTGGGCGATGCCCAGGCCATCCATGGCCACGAGCTGCACGGCCTCCGGGTGGTTGAAGACGAAGGTGCAGGGCACGTGCTCCCAGCACAACCGCAGGCGGCCCCTCCTGCTGGAAGGACGTAGCAGGGGAGTGGGCTCGTGGGGCAGCGCGACGGCTTGGGGCTCAACACCAGACCCGGTGGCTGGAAAAGGAGCTGTGAGTAGGCCCGACGACCCGTCTGAAGCCTTCGCCAACTACCAAGTACGGCGACGAACGCGCGAGCTACGGAGCCGCGTCGAGGTAGTCGCGAGCGGGCAGCCTCGCACCACAGAACGCAGGCGGCCCACGCGCGGGAGTTGGAGGCCCACATTCGGAGCGTGCGCCGCGCGATGATCTACCATGTCTCGATCTGTGCAGGTGCGGTGAGCAATGTTGCAATGGTTGGCGTGATGTCTGACGAAATCAACCTCAACGCAGCGCGAGAGTTCGACATCGCTCTCAACCATCACCTTCAACGTAATCTCTCCGTTCCAGTAGTGTTTGTTGTTCTTTCGGTCATACCACCAGGGGCCATTCCCTGTCGTTGGGTCATGGCGCTGGAGCAGAGTATCATGATGAATCTTAGGACTCGACGTCGCCTGGCGAGTGTGGCAGGCTCCTGTCCATGCCAGAGACAATTCACGTGAACGTAGACAATTTCGCGCGCGCCGAGACCGACCGCATGTTCTACGATCTGCAGCGCGATGCGGGTGGAGTGAACACCTTCATGCACAATCGGGAGCCCACCCCCGTCGTTAGCAATGTGCAGACAGTCATCCGCCTCAATCGCGACACGCTGTATAGCTTTGCCGTCGTTGACATCTCGGCTGGCGCGACCCTGCACCTTCCCGCTGCCGACGGCGACCGCTACATCTCGGCGATGATCGTGAACGAAGACCACTACGTCAACAAGATCTACCACGAAGCGGGCGCTTGCGAGCTCACGATCGGTTGCTTCGAGACTGAGTATGTGGTCGTCGCGGTTCGCATCCTGGTCGACCCCAACGACCCCGGCGACGTGGAGCAGGTCGTGAAGTTGCAGAATCAGCTGCGAATCGAGGCGGGATCCACGCGGCCCTTCCCCCAACCGGAGCACGTCGAAGCGAGCCGCAAAGAGACGAGTGATGCGCTGCTCGTCCTCGCGAAGGGTCTGAGCGAGTTCGACAAGACGTTCGGCAAGAAGGCTGATGTCGACCAGGTGCGCCACCTTATCGGTACGGCCGCCGGATGGGGAGGCCTGCCGAGCGAGGAGGCCTACTACGTCGGCGTCGACCCGCGCCTGCCCGTCGGGTTCTATGAGCTCACGGTGGGCGATGTGCCCGTCGAAGCCTTCTGGTCGATCTCGGTGTACAACGCCGAGGGGTACTTCGAGCCGAACGACGCGGGCGTCTATAGCGTCAACAGCGTCACGGGCATCCGGGACAGCGACGGGTCGATCACTGTCCGGTTCGGCGAGGACCGCGGGTTGCCCAACACCATCCCGACTCCTGAGGGGTGGAACTACCTCGTGCGTCTCTACCGTCCGGGTCCCGAGATTCTTGACGGGAGCTGGACCTTCCCGACGCTCGACGAGAAGAGTGGGCGGTAGGGGTACGAGCCATATTGGAGCACCTGGGGTTGTCATGGCACCCGCGAGCACGGGGGCCACCCCAGGCCGCGCCCTCAACCCGGTGAACGCTTACTCGGTTTTCTACCAAGAGGAGGTCTTGAAGGTGAAGATGAAGAAGATGCTCGGTTCAATCGCCCTTGCTGCTTTCATGCCCATTGTGGCGATGGCAGGTTCAGACAGTGGCACCCTGGTCAGCAACCCCGCCGTGAATTCGGGGTTTGATTTCTACTATCCAACGGCTCTGTCCAAGCCGTTGAACGCTCTTCAGGTGGGTTCGCCCGTGAAGCTGCAAGCGCGCTTCGTGTGGGACGGCCCTGCCGGGCAAGCTGTCACTACTGCGCAACATGCACTTGTTGCCTTCACGCAGAAGGGGGCTGCCAACAATTGGGTCAATGCGTCAGGCCAGCTTTTGTGGACACATGGGGTGGGAGCCTTCGTCAGCGAGCGTGGTTTGGCCATGGAACTGTGGTTCCGGAATGACCCCGGCGGCAACGGCGTGCAGGATGACCCGGGAGACTCCTACTTCTGGGATCAAACCAACGGGCGTTGCGCTTACATCGTTTCCGTGGGGCCTACCAACGGCTTGTGCCTCGCGTCCACGCCCAGCCCTGGTGGCCACCTCACACCCGCGAGCTTCACGCTGAAGAAGGGCGTTGCTTACTGGGTGCGCGTCAGCCTGGAGCGGGAAGCAAGCAACCCCGCCTGGGCGGTCCTGCGTGCCGAGCTCGTTGAAGAAACCTCTGGTGGTGCGGTGGTTGTGCAGACAGGCTCGGTCGGCTTCATGGTGGCCTCGTTCTTCCCATACAGCGGCCAGGTCATGGAGGCATCTGTTGCTCGCACCCCTGGGCCGGCTGGTGAGGCCATCACCCGCTTTGTCGCATTCGACTATGGCTTTTAACCCATAGGCCTGGGAGCCAGGCGCATGCGGCTGTCCAGGCGCCTGGCTCTTGTGTGTCATTGGAGGCCAAACTGGAATCTGGGCAGAACACGAAGATCGTGTTCCTAATCCTATTGAGATTTCCTACACGATGGAGCGGTGACGCGTGAGTCGGTGCCTGAGTATGCACCGGCTCAGGCAGCGAGCGCGAGCGATCGGCGGGCAGGAGCGAAGGTCCCTGCAAGCCGCGACGGTGTGCGGCGAGGGGGTCGGTCAAGAAGGCGAGCACATCAAGGCCTTGCAGCTTGAGGGAGGGGGAGGCGTCCCTCACTTCTTCGAGGGGATCATTCCGGGGGGGAAGGTGCTCGGGTCCGAGGGATTGACGCCCGACTTGAGGAGCGCCTGGATGTGCTCGCTGTTGGCCTCGCACAGGGGGAGGCTCGTCGAGGAGCGGACGATGAAGGTCTTCCAGGCCAGCAGCGCCCCATCCGGCATCTTCTGGGTTTGCAGCACGAAGTCGCTCTGTTGGTCGGGTGCCGCCACCTTGTCGTCGGTGTTGCGCGTGTCGCGTGCGCCGCGCGTGTTGTAGAGCGCCTGGGTGCGCAGGATGTCGTCGTTGAGCGAGTCCTCGAAGTAGAGCTGGGAGGTCACGCTCTCGACGCCCGCGACCTGGATGGTGAAATGGATGTGCACGGTCCGGGTCGGGTACCAGCCCGGAAAGCAGGTATTGAAATCCACCCGGCCCTCGGCGTTGGTCCTCTGCACGCCCCGGAACCAATGCGCGGCGCGAGCCTTCTCGTCATCCGCATTGCAGAGCGCGTGCTGATCGTCGCCCGAATACGTCCCCTCGGGCCCGGCATGCCAGATGTCCACGCTGGCCCCCTCGACGGGCTGACAGCGCTCATCCAGGATCCGGAACGCGAGCCGCACGGGCAGCCCCGGGTGCCCCTCGCTGATGTCCTGGCGCACCTGGGTGTTCCCATGGCAGGGGCCCACGATCTGCGCGCACGTCAGCTTGCACGCCGCGCCTGGTTGGGAGGTGAAGGGATTGGGGTAGCTGCGCGCCCCGGTCATCGCGGCGGTGCCTCCCGTGGCCCAGCCCCTGCCCACTGGCTTCACGGAGGGCTTCGCCCAGGCCAGGAAACGGGGAAGCGGAACCGCCACCACCGCCAGACCCATCGCGCCGAGGAGTCCCCGGCGCGTCATGCTCTTCGTCTTCGTGCTCATCGAAAGCCTCTGGAGTTCAGGTGTCGTTCAGCTCGCCGCGGCGCGCTCGATGTCGGGTTCGAGCCGGGCCAGGAATCCGTCCATCGTCTCCCTGCCCAGGTCGACCACCTTCGCGCCCCCGCCCGCGACCACCGTCACGTCGGTCATGCCAATCACGTTCAGGATCAGGCGCAGGTAGCGCGTTGCGATGTCGCGATCCCGGATGGGCGACCCTTCGGTATACACGCCGCCCGAGGCGAGCAGGACCGTCGCCTTCTTGCCCGTGACGAGGCCCTGCCCGTCGTGGCCCAGCGTCAATCCCTTGCGCACGATGTGATCCACCCACGCCTTCAGGGCGGCCGGCACGTTGTAATTATAGACGGGCGTGGCGATGACGAGGTGGTCGGCGGCGAGCAACTCCGCGACGAGCGCGTCCGACAGTCGAAGCACGTCCTTCATCGCGGGCGAGTGCTGCTCGGGCGGCGTGAAATAGGCCTGGAGCCAGGGCGCGGTGACGAACGGGAGTTCGGTCTCCATGAGATCCCGCTCGACCACTTCGCCGCCCGGATGTGAGGCGCGCCATTCGGCGACGAAGCGGCGGGTCATGTGACGTGAAATCGAATGATCGCCACGCGGACTGGTTTCAATGACGAGAAGCCTGGGCATCGGAGGTCTCCTGGAGAGAGGACGGGGGTTGCTTGAATGACGCCAAGCTACGCGCCATCTCTCCCTTGCGGGAGTGATGAAATCATGATGATGTCCATCGGCGTGGATGATGGATCATGCTGAGCAACCTCACCCTGGATCAACTGCGCGTCCTCGTGACGATCGCCGACACGGGCAGCTTTTCCGCGGCCGGCCGTGAACTCAGACGTGCGCAATCGGCGATCAGCCAGGCCGTGGCGACGCTCGAGAACCTGCAGGGAGTCCTGCTCTTCGACCGGAGCGGTCACCGGCCACGGCTGACCGAAATCGGGCGCGTACTCGTCGAGCAGGCACGTCTGGTGTTGGCGAGCGCGACCCGGTTCGAGGCGGTGGCGGCGAGCACGCGCGCGGGGCTGGAGCCCGAGCTCGCGCTCGCGATCGATCCCCTGGTGCCGACGGCGCCGCTGATCGACAGCATTCGCGCGCTCAGCGGCACCTTTCCCGATCTCCCCGTCAGCTTCTCCACCGAGGGGCTCGGAGGCGCGGTGCGACGCCTGCGAAACGGTTCGGCCGCGCTGGGAATCTGCCTGCTCCTGCCCACCATCCCCGAGGACATCGCCGCCTCCCCGCTGCTGCGTATTGGATTGCAGGCCGTGGTGGCGCCCACGCATCCGCTCGCCACGCTCGGACGACCGGTGACGCGGGGAGACCTGGAGCCCCATGTCCAGCTCG
This sequence comes from Cystobacter fuscus, assembly GCF_002305875.1. NCBI lineage: Bacteria > Pseudomonadati > Myxococcota > Myxococcia > Myxococcales > Archangiaceae > Cystobacter > Cystobacter fuscus. The sequence goes on from NZ_CP022098.1 coordinate 3,244,612, forward strand.
TCCTGTCGGACCCGATGGATGCCGGTGGCGCGAACTACGGACTCTTGAGCTCCAGGCTCTGGCGCTTCGTCGACCTCGGGCGGCGTCTGGACTTCCTGCTGGCTGGCTTTGGCTGGTGCCGGATGCCCGAGCACCTCGTCGCCGGCTCCATCGCCGCGGGGCACCTGGTGCCGCTCCAACTCGACGACGATTCGACTCCAGCCGGAGGGCTGACCATCTACGCGGCCCACCGACGCGACCGCGTGCTGGGGGTCGCCGGCCGGTGGTTGCTCGACGAGCTGAAGCGCCGTTTGTCTTCGGATTCAGGCCCGGGGCCCTATCCCTCGGCGCCGGGCCGCCAGACCTCCCAGGTGGTCGACAGGGCCTCGGCGGCGTCCCGGGTGGCGCCTACGACGAGGAAGGTGCCGCGCAAGCCCTCCACGAGCTGATGGCCCGTACGGGGCACGGCGCGTCGCCTGGCGAGTGTGGCTGGCTTCTGTCCATGCAAATTCACGTGAACGTAGACAATTTCGCGCGCGCCGAGACCGACCGCATGTTCTTCGATCTGCAGAGCGATGCGGGTGGAGTGAACACCTTCATGCACAATCGGGAGCCCACACCCGTCGTTAGCGATGTACAGACAGTCATTCGCCTCAATCGCGACACGCTGTATAGCTTTGCCGTCGTTGACATCTCGGCTGGCGCGACTCCGACCCTTCCCGATGCCGGCGACCGCTACATCTCGGCGATGATCGTGAACGAAGACCACTACGTCAACGAGATCTTCCACGACACGGGCGCTTACGAACTCACGATCGATCGCTTCGAAACTGAGTATGTGGTCGTCGCGGTTCGCATCCTGGTCGACCCCAACGACCCCGGCGACGTGGAGCAGGTCGTGCAGTTGCAGGACCAGCTGCGAATCGAGGCGGGATCCGCGCGGCCCTTCCCCCGCCCGGACCACGTCGAAGCGAGCCTCAACGAGACGCGGGATGCGCTGCTCGTCCTCGCGAGGGGTCTGAGCGAGCTCGACAAGACGTTCGGCAAGAAGGCTGATGTCGACCAGGTGCGCCACCTTATCGGTACGGCCGCCGGATGGGGAGGCCTGCCGAGCGAGGAGGCCTACTACGTCGGCGTCGACCCGCGCCTGCCCGTCGGGTTCTATGAGCTCACGGTGGGCGATGTGCCCGTCGACGCCTTCTGGTCGATCTCGGTGTACAACGCCGAGGGGTACTTCGAGCCGAACGACGCGGGCGTCTACAGCGTCAACAGCGTCACGGGCATCCGGAACAGCGACGGGTCGATCACTGTCCGGTTCGGCGGTGACCGCGCGTTGCCCAACACCATCCCGACTCCTGAGGGGTGGAACTACCTCGTGCGTCTCTACCGTCCGCGTCCCGAGATTCTTGACGGGAGCTGGACCTTCCCGACGCTCGACGAGAAGAGTGGGCGGTAGGGGTACGAGCCATATTGGAGCACCTGGGGTTGTCAAGGCACCTGCGAGCACGGGGGCCACCCCAGGCCGCGCCCTCAACCCGGTGAACGCTTACAGGCGTTTCAGCAGCCGGCCGAGGCCATGCAGAGCGCCGCGGAGGGGCACGCGACGGACTGACAGGACTGGGATTTCAAGATGCATGCGGCCCTGATGAGCTTGCACTGGTTGCTGTCCGGGGCCTTGGGGACGGCCCTCGCCTCCTGCGAGGAAAAAACAAGGGCGCCCGTCAACCCCAACGTCAACCCGAGAACTCCCATCTTCAGCGTCTTCATCATGTCGTCTTCTCCTGTGGTGTTCGGACCACGTCCCGTTGCTCCCCGTTTTTCGGAGAGTCGCCTGTCCATACGGAGAACTTCGTTTGCCGGTTACATCGAAAACCAAGACGCCCCTGGTTTTCTAAAGACCACAATGATTTCAACGAATTGACGAGCCGAACGTATAGGAGGGAAGGGGGCCGTGTGGAGGGAGAGGGCAGGAGCCGAGGGGCCGAGGAGCACCTCCCGCTGTCCGCGGAAGTTGGTGGACTGCCTCGCGGAGCGCACCCCGAGCGAGCACTCCTCGAACAGCTCGCGCTCGGTGGGGGCGGGGCCCGGGACGAAGCGGGAGGGACTCGGCAGCGAGAGCAGGAATCGTCACCAGCTCGAGCGAGCTGGAGGACGGGAAATCCCACTCCGGGTAACCGAAAAAATGGAGTTCCGTATGAAGAGGTAACTCCTCGCGAAACGGGGAACGACGGAATCCACCGTCCAGACGACATAAGAGAGCACGACATGATGAAGACGCTGAAGATGGGACTGCTGGGGTTGGCGTTGGGGGTGGCGAGCGCGGTTGTCCTTCCCTCGCAGGTGGCCATGGCCGACTCTGGCCCTGCCCCCGGGAATCCGCCGAAGCCCCCCTCCTCCGCCTGTCAGCTCAGAAAGGCCCTTTGCCTCATCGAGAATGCGGGCAACCCTCTGGGCGGCCTGATCTGCACGGCCAAGTATGGTAATTGTTAGCGACTCGCTCCAGTTCCTCGCGCAGCCGCTCCCTGCCCTGGCAGGTGTGCCTCCACGCGTCAGGCGTTGAAGGAGCTGCGCGAGCAGTACCGGGCCTTCGTTGCGGCATTTCGAGAGGCCGCGGCTCGGTGAGGTGTAACCGGAAAATGGGGGACTCCGTATCGGTAGGTACTTCCCCGAAAGACGGGGAGCGACGGAAACCACCGTCCCCATTCCACGGGAGCACACGACATGATGAAGAGCGACGCCTTCTCCTTCGAGATCCAGCACCTCCGCCCCTGACCGGCGACGTCCAACAGCCTCAGCGGCTCCGGCCCGCGCTCCCCGTCTCGCGGCCGGTGGCGCATGCGGGCCGCAAGAGGCACCGGGCGCAGTTCTCCCGTACGGGCGTCGTGGGACACACGCCGCTCATGCCGTCATGACAGAGGGCGAAGTCGAAGCGCACGGGAGCCTCGGCGTCGAGCACGCGCAGCGAGGCCGTCACCTCCTCGGCGGTGCGCCAGCTCAGGTCGTTGCGGCGGGTGAGCCCCAGATATTGCCTTCGTTGCTGCCTCGCCTGGGGTAGAATGCGAGCCCGGTGAAACCCAAGTCTCCCCTGGCGCGTACCGCCGATGCACCGGCCGCTTCATCCTCCTCCGCCGGAGCATCAGACGAGGAATTGATGGCGCGCTTCTGCCAGGGTGATGCACGGGCCTTCGACGTCCTCTTCCAGCGCTATGCGCGGCCCATCCACGGCTACCTGGCGCGGATGACGGGCCAGGTGGCCGCGGCCGAGGACCTGTCCCAGCAGACGTTCCTGTCGCTGGTGAAGGCGCGCGGGCGCTTCCAGGAGGGCTCGCGGGTGAAGCCGTGGCTGTACGCCATCGCCACCAACGCGGCGCGCGACTGGCTGCGGCGCAAGCGTCCCGAGGAGCTGACGGACGAGGGAGAGCTGCCCGCCCAGGTCGCCTCGGAGCACGGCGGCACCCGGGACCTGGGCCTGGAGAACGCCGTGCAGCGGGCGCTCGCCCAGTTGCCCGAGGGACAGCGCATCCCCATCGTCCTGCACCGCTTCGAGGGGATGGGCTTCGCGGAGATCGCCGAGTCGATGGGGCTGACGGAGTCGGCGGTCAAGGTCCGTGCCCACCGGGGCTACGCGCGGCTGCGCGAGTTGCTGTCCGCCCTCGAACAGGAGGCGAAGGAATGAGCGCCGAGTGCACGCGCGTGCTGGAATCCCTGGGCCAACCCCTCTCGCCGGAGCTCGCCGCGCATGTGGACGGCTGCGCCGGGTGCCAGGCCCTGCTCGAGGGCTTCGACGCACTGGAGTCCCTGCCCGTCCCGGGAGCCGCTCGGCCTCCCCCCGACCTGGAGCCGGTGCGGGCCGTTGCCCTGGAGGCGCTGGCGGCACAGCCCAAGGCGACTCCCTGGACGTCCGAGGCCTGGACGCTCGGGGGCCTGTACACGGGCATCATGGCGCTCGTGACGCTCGTCTTCGCGGCGAAGGACCTCTTGTGCAACACGGCGCCCCTCGGGGTGGTGGTGGGGCTGGCCGTCCTCCTGCTGCTGTCCATGGGTGGCGCGCTCTGGGTGGCGCTGGCACCCGCGCGGCGCCTGGGCTGGCGCGGGGTGGGCACCGGCGCGGTGGGCGTGGCGCTGCTGGTCGTGCTGGGCGGCTCGGGGCTCGCCAACCCCAACAGGGGCTTTGTCGAGGGGTGCGTCTCCTGCGTGCGCACGGGGGCGCTCTTCTCGCTCCTGCCCTTCGTCGCCACCCTGGGCATGCTGCGCCGCATGGCCTTCCACGCCGTCCGGGCGGTGGCCGCGGGACTGGCCGCGGGCGCGGTGGGCTTGATCCTCCTGCACGTGCACTGCCCCGATGGGAGCCCCGGGCACCTGGCCGTCTCCCATGTGGGGCCCTGGCTCGTGCTGGGCGCGCTCGCCCCCTGGGTGCGAGCCCATCTGCGCACCACCCGCCACGCCCCCTGAGTCGCCTCTTCTCGGAGGGCGACGTCGGCTCGAGTCAGGGGGCCGCGAATCCGAGGAGCACGCCCGAGGCGATGAGCTCGGCCCGCGTGGCTTCCAGGTCCTCCACCGGGAGGCCCGCCTCCGCGGCGGTCGCGTCGAGTCCCTGCCCCGCGTGAACGGCCTTGATCACGTGCAACTCGAGGGCGCTGGCATTGCCCCGTCGGAAGTTTCCCTCGGGATCGCGCCAGAAGAGGACGAGGCTCGCGCGAGGCTCGGGAGCGTCCGCGCGCGCGGAGGGCTCGGCGTCCATCCATTCCACCAGATCATGGCGGTAGGGCCGCAGGTCCACCGTCGAGGCCAGACAGGGGCGTGGCCCCTCCTGCTCGCGATCCGGAGCGACGAGCACTTCCCACTCCCACCACTCCACGTCCGCCAGCTCTGGCAGCCACTCGGGCAGACCCTTCGCGGGTGCGTAGTGGGTGAGGAACTCCGGCAGGTGGGCACCATTGGCGTTGAGCTCGGCGGCGCGCATGGGGTGGGCGCGGTAATACGCCTCCACGAGTGCGGCCCAGCCCTCCTCTCCCTGGCGATCGCGCACCGCGCGCACGCAGTGCGGGTAGAGCCCCTCGAGCACCTCGAAGCGATGGCGTTGGCACATGCGCCCGTAGAGGGCCAGCCGCCGGGCATCCGTGACCTGTGCTTGCTCGGGTACGCCATAGAGGGCCTGGACCGCCTCCCGGTGCGAGGCCTCTCCCTGGAGAAAAGGCGTGATGGCGCCGAAGAACTCGCGCAGCTTCATCGTGCGTCCTCCGGCACGCCAAGCGCCGCGTGGGCATGCGCGCGAGCGCGCTCCAGTTCGTCCAGGACTTCGTCCAGCGGGGGGAGGTCCTGGTCCCATTCCACCAGGGTCGGGATGAGCCGTCCGGCCCGCCGCAGCGTGTAGCGGTACAGCTCCCAGACCTCGTCGATGATGGGCCCGATGTGCGTGTCGATGATCAACCCGTCGTCCTGCCGCGTGTGCCCCGCGAGGTGCAGCTGACGCACGCGCTCCAGGGGCATGGCATCGATGAAGGCGCGGGGCGCGAAGCCGTGGTTGACGGCGTTCACATAGACGTTGTTGACGTCGAGCAACAACCCACAGCCCGAGCGCTCCACCACGGAGCGGACGAAGGTCGCGTCGTCGAATTCGCCGCCGGGCATGTGCGCATAATAGGAGATGTTCTCCACGAGCAGCGGCGCGTCCACCCGTTGCTGCGCCTCGCGGATGCGGCTCGCGGTGTGCTCGACGGCCTCTTCACTGAAGGGCAGGGGCAGCAAGTCCTGGAAGTGCACTCCGTTGGCCGATGAGTAGCAGAGGTGATCGCTCCACCACGCGAAGTCCGTCTGCTGGCGAAGTGCCTCGAGGGAGTCGAGCAACGGGGCCTCGAGTGGATCCGGGCCTCCCAGCGAAAGACTCACGCTGTGGGACACCAGGGGCCAGCGCTCGGCGCACGCGTGGAGGATCCGGGCGCGCTCGCCTCCAAACCCCACCCAGTTCTCCGGTGTGACTTCCAGCCAGTCGATTCGTCTGTCCGTCGCGAGCAACTCTCGCGCGTAGGCGCGGCGCAGACCGAGACCAATGCCTTGGATGGAGGTGGGCATGAGAGGGGGTTTCCTACACGACGGGGACCGCGGTTGCCCGCGGTCCCTTGGAACCAGAACTACTTCACGTCTTTGGTGGTGGCCGCGTCACCCTTGCAGGACTTCTCGGAGCCCTTGGCGGCCGCGTCACCCTTGCAGGACTTCTCGGAGCCCTTGGCGGCCGCGTCACCCTTGCAGGACTTCTCGGAGCCCTTGGCGGTCGCATCACCCTTGCAGGAGTGCTCGGAGCCCTTGGCGGCCGCGTCACCCTTGCAGGACTTCTCGCTACCCTTGGTGGTCGCGGCGGGCTTGGCCTTGGGGGCCTCGGCGAGGGCGGGGGAGGCGATGACGAGGGTTCCGAGCACGGCGCCGATCAGCTTCTTGTTCATGGGGATTTCTCCGGGGATGAAGTGAGTCCCCGTATCTGACGGGCGAGCGGGATTCTCGGTTACAGGCCTCCCTGTTTTTTTTTTTCGTGGGCGCTCGTGGTGGGCCGCCGCGCTACTCTGTTCATCAAAGCCCCTGCTGCCCAGGATTCCGCCATGCCAAGCGATCGCATCTCGAGTTCCGGCTCCCCCCACATCCGCACCACCAGTCCCGCGAGTTCCCCGCGCAGCAACTCCCCGACGCAACAGGCTGCGCAGAACGTTCCCGCTGCGCCTGACCTCTCCGCGCTCTTGAACCTGCCCAGCGTACCCACCACGGGAACGGAGAGCCCGCCACGCGACGCCTTCACTTCACAGCCGAGCGATGCCCAACTGTTCGCGCGACTGACGGCCCTGAGCGCGTCGACCACGCACACGCCCACGCGGAGTAACGTCTACTCGACCTCGTCGTCCCCGCGGAACTCCGCGTCCTCCTCGCCAACGCAGGGATACGAAGACCTGGCGGCGCGCCTGGAAAGACTGCGCATGCCGCAGACCTCTTCCCCGCCCTCCACGCAACAGCTCTCGCTGAACGATCTCTGGAAGATCAACGATAAAAAACTTGGAATCCGCTCTGGAGAAAACGCTACCGATGCCCGGAACGCGGCTTACTCGCTCGCGGCGCCCCTGCAGCGCGAGCATTTTCTCAGAGGCATGGACGAGTCGGCTCAGGCGCAATGGGCGAACGACCTCCGGGGCTCCATCCGGAAGATGCTGGACAGCCCCGACGCCGAGGGTCGTCACCTCATCCTCGCCACTCGCGTCGGCAGCGATCCAAACGCCGAGAGCTACAACGCCCCCGGTCATCTGAAGACGTTCCCCAAGGGGCAGGTGACTGGCCAGGCGCTCGCGACGATCCCGCTGGCGGGCAAGAGCGAAGGCGAACTCGTGGCCTGGGTCATGAACCAGATCAAGGAGGGCTGAACCCTACGCCCAGCGTATGCGTATAGGCAGGAGAGAGGCCACCACTCCATAGAGGCCGACCCCCGTATAGGTCCCCGGCTTGATGCAGAGAGTCTTTCCCGCATAGCGGGAGGCGGGTTGGGACCGGCCATCGATCCAGAGGTTGGAACGGGGTCTGCGGAGGCCGCGCGAGGTGCTCGACGGCTGGGGAGGCCCCCGTCAGGTGAGCGGGAGCTCCAGCGTGGCCACGGCCCCCTTGCCGGGGCCCTCGCTCTCCAACGCCAGCCGCCCTCCCAATATCTGCGCCGCCAGCGCGCTCGAGTGCAGCCCGAAGCCGTGCCCGTCCTTGCGCGTGGTGAACCCGTGCATGAACAGCTTCTGTCGCGCCTCGGGAGCGATTCCCACCCCATTATCCATCACCTGGATGCGCACCTGCTTCCCGTCCGACGTCAGCCGCACGCGCAGGTTGCGCGCTCCCTCGGGGCATGCGTCCAGCGCGTACTTCGCATTGCTGATGAGGTTGTTGAGGATCTGCAGCACCTTGTGCTTGTCCACCATCAACCGGGGCAGCGGTGCCAGCTCCCGACGAATGGTCACGCCGTGGCGCTCGAGCGCCGCCGTCTGGATGCGCAGCGCGTCCTCGACGAGCTGCACGAGATCGCACTCCTCCGTCATCAGCGAGGTCTTGGCGTAGGTCTGCTGCACCTGGACGATGGCCCGGATGTGCTCGATGTGCCGCCCCATCGCGTCCATGTCGTCCACCAGGCGCGTCTGCTGCGCCATCAACTCGTCCGCCAGCCCCGCCAGATACTCCGGCAGGTAGCCTCCGCGCGCGTTGGAAGCCAGGAAGCTCGACAGGTCCTCACGGTGCTCCAGCAGCAGGTTCGTGGCCCTCTTCAACCGGCCCAAACGCGAGGCCCCCACCGCCCGCTGCATCATCTCCAGGTTGATGACGGCGCTGGTGAGCACGTTGCCCACGTTGTGCAGCACGTCGGAGGCCACCTCCGCCATGCCCACCGCCCGCGCCGTGTCCACCAGCCGGGCCTGGGCCTGCCTCAGCTCGCGCGTGCGTTCCTCCACCCGCTGCTCCAGCTCGTCATTGGCCCGGCGCAGCTCCGCCTTGGCCCGCTGCACGTCCGCGTACAGCCGCGCGTTCTCGATGGAAATGGCCGCCTGCGAGGCGATGTGGCCCAGCAACACCAGGCGCGCGGGGCTGAAGGCATGGGGGGTCAGGTTGTTCTCCAGGTACAGCACCCCGGCGACATGGTCCTGGCGCATCAGCGGCAGGCACAGCACCGAGCGCGCCCCGCCACGCGCCAGATATTCGTCGGACGAGAACGCATGGGGCTGGGAGGCATCCCCGATGACCAGCGGCTCGCGCGTCCGCCGGACATAGGCCAGCAGCGTCCACGGAAGCTCCCGGTCCGGGCCTTCACCCGACAGCACGGCGAGCTCGCCGGGTGACGCACGGGAAGAAGCCACCACCGAGAGCGCATCCCCGCTCGGCAGCAGCAGCGCTCCGGACTGGGCGCCCGCGTTCTCGATGGCCGCCTGCATCAGCGTGGTCACCAGCCGCTCCAGGACTATCTCCCCCGAGATGGCCTGCTGGGTCTTGACCACCGTGAGCGCGTCGATGCGCGTCGAGTCCGTGCTGCTGGTGCTTTCACTCGCGACGCCCGGCCCGGAAACGAGGTGCGGCCACCGGGCCGCCAGGTGCTGGGTCTTGCCCGGGGCGCCCCACTGCTGGTACGCCGCCCAGGCCTCGCGCGCGAAGGTATGGGCAACAAGAGGCGCCTTGCGCGTGCGCCAGTAGTTCGCCGCCAGCTCGTTGGCCAGCCCCAGGTACTGGGTGGCGCCACTCTCCCTCGCGGCCAGGATGGCCTCCTCGTAGCCTCGTGTCGCCTCATCGGGCCGTCCCGCGAGGCGGGCCAGCTCTCCGGACACCATGCGCTCGGGGGCGCGGAAGCTCTCGGGGCAGTGCTCCGCCCACTCCGCGAGTTGCTCCCGGTGGCGCTGGATGGCCTCGAGGAACCGTCGCTGCTCCTCCGGCGGGGCCTCCTCGAGGAGCGCGGCCCGGGTGAGCGCCCCGTAGAGGTGGTATTCCCGCAGGATGATGGCGCCGTTCATGGACCACACGAATCCGGCGGCCTTCTCCGCCGCGTCGAGGGCCTCCGCGTAGGCGCCGCACAGGAAGCGCGACTGGAGCTTGATGATCCAGTACCAGGCTTGCGTGGGGCCCATGCGACTGGACGCCATTCGGGCCTCGAGGGTCTGCTCGTCGATGCCGTCCCCACCCAACGTGTCGAACCGGAGCGTGCGCCCTCGCAGCTGCCGCATGAAGCACTGATAGATGAGGAGCAGATCCAGCGGCCCCTGGAGTCCGGCCTTGTGCAAGAAACCGCTGCGCGAGAGCGACTCCTCGTACACGTCCTCCACGTTGTGCCCCATGGCGAGGCGGTTCCAGAGGCTCGTGGTGCCGCAGTAGGAGGCGTTGTTGAAGTCTCCCGTTTCGAGCCCATGGTGGAAGGCCGCGAGGAGGAGTTCCTGAACAGCGGGGAGAGGCCTCGTGAAGTAGGAGATGCACTGCAGGCTCAGGAGCGCGGTCGTCCGCTGGGCGCGCAGGTCGTACCGCTCGACGAAGGCGAGGGCGAGCTGACTCAAGGCATGGCCTTCCCGGTAGCGCTTGAAGAACGAGCCGGTCAGCACCCCGAACCAGCCGAATCCCAGCACGACGGACTCCGTGAAGCCGTGGCGAAGGGTGAGGGAGACCATCCGGGACAGGAGGAGCAGGAGCAGGTGGTTGTCGGTGACGTAGGCCGTCCCGAAAAACCCCGCCAGGGCGCTCATCAGCACCTTCATGTCCGGGTCGGTCATGGGCGGCAGTTCGATGAGGCTCTCGATGGAGCGCTCTCCTATCAGCGCCCACGCCTCGTCATGAGCGGCCACCACCTCCTCCAAGGTGGGGTGCGGTGACATGGGCATGCCCAGCAGCGCCATGCATTCCATCATGCATTGGACGGCCTCCTGGGCCTCACCCGAGGTGAACCAGCTATCCGCCATCAGGCAGAAGACGGCCGCGGTGTCCGCGCGGGTCCGCGTCTGGGAGCGGAGTTCGTTCGCCAGCTCACGCGCCCTGACGGCGTTGCCCATCAGGAGCTCGCATCGGGCGTGGGAGAGCCGCACCTTGAAGGCCAGCGCGGGGTCCGTCTCCCAGGGGTCTCCTGGAATGAGCGCGAAGGCCCCCTCGAGGTAGGTCGCGGCGGGGTGGTGCGCGACCGCGGCCTCGGCCTTCCAACCCGCCTCGGCGTTCAGTCGTGCCACCTGGAGACGCTCCGCGGGGTCCTCGATCAGCTCCACCCCCGCGTTGAGCTGGCCCACCACCTCGAAGATGGACTCACGCACCTGCTCCTGGGACAGGCTCCGCAGCAGCAGCCGGCCGACGCGCAGGTGGGTGGCCTTGCGCTCCGCTTCAGAGGTGAGGAGGTGGGCCGCCTGCTGGATCCGGTCGTGGAGGAAGCGGTACTGCTCCGGGCCCGCGCGAACCAGCAGGCCTTCCTGGAGCGCGGGTTCCATCCCCTGCTCCACTTCCACCACGTCCACCAGATGCGAGAGGGTGCCCAACATCGGGAGCGAGAAGCCATTGCCCACGCAGGCCGCCAGGCGCAGCAGGTGCTGGGTCCCGGGGGGGAGCTGGCGCAGCTTGCCCACCAGGAAGTCGACGACGTTGTCCGAGTAGCCCCGGGCCCGGACGCCTTCGGCGTCCCATCGCCACCCTTGCCCAGGCGAGCGGACCAGCAGGCCGTCCTGGCTCAGCGTCACCAGGAACTGAAGGAGGAAGAAGGGGTTGCCGCCCGTCTTCTCATGCACCAACTCCGAGAGGGGGGTGACCACCTCGGATCCCGCGCCTGGCAGCATATCCGTCACGAGCTGCGTCACCTGTGCCAGGCTCAGGGGCTCCAGCCGGAGGTCGGTGACCCGCGCGCCGGACTTGCGCACCTCATCCATCACCGGCACCAGCGGGTGCGTGGGGCTCACCTCGTTGTCGCGGTAGGCGCCGATCCACAGCACCGGAGGTGTCTCCGGCTGGGACAGCAATTGCTTGATGAGCTGGAGGCTGGCCAGGTCCGCCCACTGCAGGTCATCCAGGAAGACCACGAGCGGGTGCTCGGCGCTGGCGAACACCCCCAGGAACTGGCGAACCACGCGATGGAAGCGGTGCTGCGCTTCGCCGGGGGGCAGTTCCTGGAGCGGCGGCTGCTTGCCCACCAGCACCTCCACCTGGGGAACCAGGTCGGCGAGCGCCTGCCCCTGGCCTTCCCATACCTGGCTCAGCCGCTCACTCCAGTGCCCAATCTCCTCCTCGGTTCTCGCCAGCACCTGCTGCAGCAGCCTGCGGATGGCGTGCGCCAGGGTGGCGTAGGGAACGTTTCGCTGGAACTGATCGAACTTGCCGTCCAGGAAGAAGCCACGCCGCCGCACCACGGGCTTGTAGAGTTCGCGCACCACCGAGGACTTGCCAATGCCCGAGTAGCCACTGACCAGGAAGAGTTCCGGCTGGCCGCTGTGGACCATGCGCTCGAAGCCCTGGAGCAGGGTGGAGATCTGGGCATCGCGTCCGTAGAGCCGCTGCGGCACCTGGAAGTGGTTGGGCGAGTCGTGAGTACCCAGCGTGAAGGCTTCCAGCGGCGCGTTCTGGCGCAGCCCCTCGCGGCAGCGCTCGAGGTCCGCCTTCAGTCCCTCGGCGCTCTGGTAGCGGTCCTCGGCGCTCTTGGCCAGGAGCTTCATCACGATGGACGACAAGGCCGGCGGCACCTGAGCGTTCAGCGCGTGCGGAGGCTTGGGGTTCTGGGCCATGTGCGCGTGGAACCACTCCAGCGCGTCGCGCCCCTGCAAGGGCAGCTGTCCCGTCGACAGCTCGTAGAGCGTCACACCCAGGGAATAGAAGTCCGTCCGGTGGTCCACCGCCCGGTTCATCCGCCCCGTCTGCTCGGGCGACATGTACGCCAGCGTGCCCTCGATGAGGTGCGTGGGCGCGGCGTCCAGGTGCTCGACCTTCTGGATCGTGGCCACTCCGAAGTCGATCAAGCGAGCCTCACCGGACGGCTCGACGATGATGTTGGAGGGCTTGATGTCCTTGTGGATGACGTTGCGGTCGTGGACCTCCGCCAGGGTCGAGGCCAGGGAGAGGGCCAGGCGCAAGAACCGGGTGACCTCGAACGGCTGCCCCACGTGCTCGGAGAGCACCTCTCCCTGCACCCGCTCCAGCACCAGCAAGGGCCGCTCGTGGAGCCGCTCACAGGCATACGGTCGGGCCACGCCCCGCACCTCCTGGAGCTGCCGCAGGATTCCGAACTCCCGGCGGTAGCGCTCCTGCTCGCGCGGCCCCGGCGAGTGCGCCATCGGGGTCTTGATGATGACCGGTAGCCCATCGGCCTCACGCACGGCATGGAAGAGCACGTTCGAGCCCGTGGCTCGAATCGTCCCCAGAACCCGATAGCCTGGGATGTCCAACATGAAGATGTCCCCTCGCGAGAAGCGGTCTGGACCTAGAGAATCGATATGACCGTACAGGCATGCCGGAAGGTCCAGGTTTAACACCGACCCCTGCTGGGACACCCCCATCTCCTGAGCCCTGAGCGCCCTGACCAGACCACAGCCCTTCGGTGTGCCTGGCAGGATGCTGGGTTCGCGAGCCCGGGTAATTGGTCCGTGGAAGGGAGCCCCCGCTCTCCTACACGGGCATGGGCTCCAAAGGGGTTCCAACAAAGACGTCAACATCGACGTGCACGTGCGGAAGATCCAGCGAACGGACGTAAGGGGCTGCGCGGCTAGGGCTGGATCTCGACGTACCCTTCCGTTCCATGCACGCGGATGCGTTGCCCATCCTGGATCAGCCTGGTCGCCTGCTCCACGCCGACGACGGCCGGCAAGCCGTAGATTTCACCCTCGGACGTGATGACCCGCGGTGGCGCCAGCTTCCGGTCTTCGCGAAGCTCCTGGAAGGTGAGATAGTAGATATCTTCTTTTTCATGGATCACGTGGGCATGCACGAGCTGATTGGCTTCCTTCAGCAAGGCCTGCTTATAGAGGAAGTAGCGATTGACGATGCCGTATTTTGGGTATTCACGGTAGCCGATGAAGTTCCGGAGGCGGAGATGGCGTCGTGGGCTGCCTGTCCACCCTCCAACCGGGCCATGCCCTCCAAGAAGCCCTCATCCTTGGCATTTTGCAAGTATTCGACCACACGGACTGAGAGAGTGTGTCCGCGGCGTTCTTCTCGCCCAACCACGCCATCATCTTCTCGTTGATCCAAGACGAAGCGTTCATGGCGGCCATGATCACGCTGAAGCTCCGCGGTTCAAACAAGCTCTTCTTCAAGTGCTGAACGTCTTCCAGGATGAAATCCAGTAATTCCGTTCCGGATTTCGTTTGGATGTTCCGCTTCAGCGCTTCGATCGACGTCTGGCTGCGCGCGATCAAATCGGCGACGATCGCCGGATAGGCGGGTGGGAACCCGCGGGCGACAGACCTGGCTTGCCTTGAGCGGGACCCGGTGCTGGTGGATCCGCGGGCGACGGTTCGATGAAATCGCCCCGCTCGATGAGGGTCATGAGGGCGTCCTTGATGAGCGGAGCGGCTCCCAGGACATCCAACGGGACGCCCCGGCTAGTACTTCTTGGTCACTCCCCCCGGGCCTTCGGCGATCATCCGAGGGGAATCTCCCTCGAAGCGGGCTCGAAATGACCAGGTAGTACTAGAACACCGACCGATTTGATTTTTTAGTAAAATCAGGGATTTACGTGAGGGGGTGGACAACAGGGGCTGAATTTGATCAGGTCGGCACATGACCTTAGCCGTCAGTCCGCCGAAGGTGACCGGAGAGATAGCTCGATGGACTCCTCCGCGGGAGTTGAACGAGCAAGAGCAACAGATTGTCGAACGGATGAGCCGTAACGGCAAGCTGTTCGCTTTTCTGCGTCTGAATCGGCACAAGCTGATGGATGAGGCTTTTCAGGCGGAACTGGCCTCCATGTACCGCCAGACAGGAGCAGGGAAAGTGGCTATAGCACCCGGGCTGATGGCAATGGCAATACTCTTACAGGGATACATGGGAGTGTCGGATGCCACCCTGGTGGAACTGACGGTCTTCGACTTGAGAGTGCAGATGGTGTTGGGCTGGTTGGGTCACAGCGAGCCGGCGTTCTCCCAGGGCTCGTTGTATGAGTTTCGTCAGCGGCTGATGAGAAACCAAATGGACCGGCGCCTCCTGGAGAAGACAGTCGAGGTGGCGCGGGAACAGAAAGAGTTCGGTGAGCGAAAGCTCAAGACGCTGTTGCGAGTGGCGATTGACTCAAAGCCACTGGAGGGAGCTGGCCGGGTAGAGGACACCATCAACCTGGTAGGACACGCAGCGCGCAAGGTGATGATGTGCGTGGCGAAGCTGCTGGGATGTTCCAAGCAGCAGGCCTGCCGAGAGGCGGGTATTCCCTTGTTGTTGGAAAAAAGTATCAAGAAGGGATTGGATGTGGACTGGAGCGAAGCGGGGCAGAAAAAGAAAGCGCTGCAAGCCCTGCTCGAGCAAGTGGAAAGCATGATGTCCTGGCTAAGAAAGAATCTGGCAGAGGAGATGGAAGAGGAGCCTTTGAGGGAACACGTTCAGACTCTCGAGCAGATTCGCAAGCAGGACCTGGAGCCGGACCCAGAAGGAGGAGGTGTCCGCGTTCGCCAGCAAGTGGCGGAAGAGAGACGAGTGTCGGTAGAAGATGGGGAGATGCGTCATGGACGCAAGAGCAAAAGCAAGCGCTTCAACGGATTCAAGCAGCATGTGGCCACGGCGCTGGACGAAGAACTCATCCTGGCATGTGCTGTGACGCCCGCCAACCGACCTGAAGCGGAGGCAACACCGGCGCTTGAGAAGGACATGGAGAAGCAAGGAGTGAAGATTGACGAGTTACACATAGACCGGGGGTATATCAACAGCAGTATCGTGGACAGCGTGCTCGAGGAGGGAGGGGAAGTGCTGAGCAAGCCGTGGAAGGCACGCAATGGGGAGTTGTTCGCGAAGTCAGACTTCAAAATAGATATGCGAAGCCGGACCATCACGTGTCCGGAGGGGAAGACAATGCGCTTCGAACTGGGAAAGACAGTCGAATTCGCGACAAAGGACTGTGAGACTTGTCCATTGCGCGAGAAATGTACACAAGCCCAGATAGGACAAGGACGGACTGTGGCAATCAGTGAAGATGAAGCGCTCCAGCACAAGTTGCGCAAATTAATGAAGACACCTGCTGGGCGAGAGCGACTCAGGAAGCGAGTAGGGGTGGAACATCGACAAGCCCATATAGCGCGACGACAGGGGCGTCGTGCGCGCTATCGGGGCGTGCGTAAGAACGTCTTTGATCTACGACGTGCGGCCAGCATCCAGAATTTGGAGACATGGCAACGCCATCTAGAGTTGTCCCAGCAGCAGGTGGGATGATGTGGTTTTTAAATCGGTCGGTGTTCTAGCCGGGCTTCAGTGTGAGCCCGCTGCAGGGGCGCTGGACGGCACCTGACACCGCCCCGCCGGTGGCTGGCCACACGGGCGGAAGCGGTCTTCAGGTCAGGGCGGGACTCAATACAGGGTTCGCAAGGCGGCCGTGACGAACAGGGGCAAGCCGTTCCAGGAGTGAAGTCCGCTCCGCGCGGGACTCCGAGTCTACTGCCCGCCCTCCTGGCGCTTCGCCTGCCGCCGCCTGCGGCGTACGAAGAAGAAGGCACCCGCCAAGGGCAGCAGTATTCCACCGCCCACCATCGCGAGCGTGCGCAGCCGCCAGGTCCGCACCGGCGCGGAGCTCTTCGGGTGCCGCAGCCGCTCGAAGTCCGGCTCCGGGCAGCTCTGGCCGAACCGCGACATCTCGGGGACGAAGGCTCCGCGCTTCACATAGGTGTGCCAGAGCCGCTGGACCCGCTCCGGCTCGGTTTCCCAGACGAATCGCGCCACATGGCAGAGGAGCGCCGCGTAGGCCTGGCTTCGGGGGGCACCAGCTCCGCGGCCTTCTCGGCCTGGTCCGCCGCCGTGGAGCGGTAGTGGATGCGGCGGTGCATGGCTGGTGATTGGAAGGTCTGTACCGAGATAGCGAACTGCGCCAGCGACATGAACGGCGTGACCGGCGCCGAACTGCTGATCGCGCTGCCGAGCGAAGTGCGGATCGTGTCGCTGCAATCGGGGACGATCAACAGCTATTGGATCGGCAGCCAGTACGCGACGCTGCGCGACGGTGTGCGCGACTTCGACGGCGTCGCCGGCAACGAAATCGCGATGGCCCAGGGCGGCAACGGCAATCTGCTGATCCTGCGTCCACGCGCCGGCTACCTGCAGACCATCAACGGCGCCGGAACCTTCGGCAGTTCGTGGACGCTCGTCGACTACGTCAATCTTGATGGCGTGGCCGGTGACGAGATCCGGGTCCGCTCCAACACCAACAACCGCATCTACCGCGTCTACCCGCTTTCGGGCACGGTCAGCGCGGAGTAACCGGGTCCGGGGCCCAGGGGATGGTCGGCCGACCATCCCCTGCGGCGGAAGGGTGTCAGACGATTCGTAGGAGACCGGAAGGGTGTCAGACGATTCGTAGGAGACGAGATGTCGGAACGAGTCCTTTGACACCTTCCCCGGGGGTGGCGCTCAAGGCCGGATGGCGACCTTGATGACGCCCTCGCGCCGCTCGCCGAAGAGAGCATAGGCATTCCGGATATCGTCGAGCTTGAAGTGATGCGTGAGCAGCGGTGTGAGATCCACCCGCTTGCCGCGCACCATCTCCATCAGCCGCCGCATGCGCTCCTTGCCGCCAGGACACAGCGTGGTGACGACGTGGTGGTCCCCCAGGCCCGCAGTGAAGGCGTCGTAGGGCAGCTCCAGCTTCCCCGCGTACATGCCCAGGCTGGAGAGGGTGCCCCCGGGCCGCAGGCAGCGCAGTGCGTTCTCGAAGGTGCCCTGTGTCCCGAGCGCCTCGATGGCCACGTCCGCGCCGCCTCCGGTGAGCCGCTTCACCTCCCGCACCACATCCACCTGACGGTAGTCGAGCACCTCGTCCACGCCCATGCGGCGCGCCATCTTCAGGCGGTTCTCGTCTCCATCCACGCCGATGACGAGGGCTGCGCCCATGAGCCGGGCCCCGATGGAGGCGCACAACCCGATGGGCCCCTGGGCGAACACCACCACCGCGTCGCCGAGGCGCACCTTGCCGGACTCCGCGCCGCTGAAGCCGGTGGAGGCGATGTCCGCCAGGAGCACCACCTGCTCATCCGTCAGCTCGTCCGGGATGGGAGCCAGGTTGGCCTGGGCCGAGGGCACGCGCACGTACTCGGCCTGGACGCCATTCAGGGTGTTACCCAGGCGCCAGCCGCCGAGCGCCTCGTGGCCGCCGCCGTGTCCGCACTGCGAGAGCAGTCCGCAGAGGCAGGCGCGGCACTGGCCGCACGGAGTGATGGCGCCCACCAGGACCCGCTGCCCGGCCTGATAGCCCTCCACGCCGGGGCCCAGCTCCTCGATGACTCCCACGAGCTCATGGCCGATGACCAGCCCCGGCTTCACCGGGTACTCGCCACGCACGATGTGCAGGTCCGTGCCACAGATGGTGGTGAGCGTCATCCGCACCACCGCCTCACCGAGGCCCGTCTTGGGGTGCTCGACCTCTTCGATGCCAAATTGATTCACACCACGAAAGACGTTGGCCCGCATGGCTCGCTCCCTCCTTGAGGCGCGGGGCACATGGTGACACCGCACCTCGTCGTCCCCATCCGTCCCGGAGGAGGGATCGCGCCCTTCCGTACAGAGCCGGCCCGTGCACCGTCGGGCGGCACACGTCCCCCTGCCTCCGCGGACGATGGACCCCTGGCGTGATCTGCCCACCCATGGGCGTGAACTTGAGCGCGTTGCCGAGCAGGTTCGAGAGGATCTGGAGCACCCGGTCACGGTCGGCGAAGACACTTGGATCGTCCTCCGGGACAGTGACCGTGAGCTGGATGCACTTCTCCTCCACGAGCGAGCGATGCAGCTCGGCGGCCTCCGAGTGGAGCGGTCTGCTCCGGTCCGCGATCCACCGAGAGACGGCCGGCCTCCATCCGGGCGACGTCCAGCAAGTCCTGGATGAGTCGGGTTGCCCGGTCGACCGCCTTCCGTATGGATTCCAGCGGCTTCGTGTCGGTGGCTCTCTTCTCTGGCGGACACTTACCAGATGTACTGGTTGTAGAGCAGGCCAGATGTATGGGCAACCGAGCCCGTCGCGGAATGCGAACCGTAGATGGTTTTGATGTCATACTGATGCATCTCCGCCGCCTGAATCAGGTAAGGCCCCAACCGTTCCGATTCCTCACAGCTCGCCTGGGACTTCTTCCTCTCGTCCATGCGTGCTCCTTACTGGCACCACTTTCAAGGTCATGTGGAGGGTGCTACCATAGCGGTCAGGTGGGAAGGTGGACGCCCACCTGGGCGGAGGTGGGTCCGGAGAATCGGACGACCAAGAGGAATTCCTCGCGCCCATCCGCGGAGGAATGAACGTGGCCTTGAATGCAATTGTGGAGCGGTTCACGCAGCGCAGTCCCGTCACGGATCCTCGGGCAGCCAAGAAGAAAGTGAAGAAGGGCTACGCTCCGGGGGAGGCAGTGCGCAAACACGTGGCGACAGCGCGTGTGCTCAAAGGAGAAAAGCTCTCCTGAGCTGGGAAGAAGCCGAGACACCCAAGAGACCAGACAACCCCAAGAGCGTCCAGTGATGGGCGCTCCATTGAATGGCTATGTCCTGATAGAGGACCAGGCCGCCTTGGTCCGCCACTCCTTCCCTGGTTGACCTTCTAGAAGAAACACCTGCCATCGACCTTGAAAGGGGTGGCATTCACCGCCTCGGGGAGGGACGTGCGTCAGAAGTCCTTCCGAGCCCGGGTCAGGGTGAACTCCTCATGCGTGGGCGCGACAGGGCCTGTCTTCTCCACCAGCCACGCGGGTGCGCCTTCCGGCAGGTAGAAATCCTCCTCGAATGGCGACAGCCCCAGGTGATGCAAGTACTCCTTGAGCATGTCGAAGGTGAATCGGTCCCTCACCCGGCGCGCCTGGTATTGCTCCACCTTCTCGAAGGGGAAAGGCTCGCCGCACTGGTCGAAGACCCAGCGGCCCCCGTCATTGGAGGCGCTCACCGCGCGCACGGTGTTAATCCACGCCGTCTGGTGCGGGCCGTACACCTCGAGCATGACAGCACCATAGCGACCACCTTGGCTCTTGCGGAGGGTGTGGGGCACCGCGACCACACGCAAGCCACGGCAGCCCAGCGTCCGGGCCATGACCGCCATGGCGCTCGCGGCATCGGTCCCCCCCCGCGCGTTGTCGACGTACCCCGTCCAGGCGCCGCGCGTCGGCATGAAGAGGTACCGCCGCGGCTCCGGACTGGTCAGGGGAAGCAGGGCGGAAAGAGCCTGCTCCAAAGTGCCCGAAACGGGGCGTATCGCCACGGCGATGCCACGGGGCGCCCCCAGCGCGCCCTGCCACGCCGCGAAGGAACGGGCGGCGTGCTCCGCATCGGTCTCCATAAACCCCAGCTCCGAAGTGACGGGCGCCCAGCGGTCATCCAGCAGCAGTCCCTTCATGTTCTCGGTCATCAGGTGCGCCTCGCCCGTCAGGGCACGATCAGCCGGATGATCTCCGCGTTCGAGTCGTTGGAGATGGCTCGCGACTGGTGGGCGGGGCCACGGCCCGAAACGGGTGTGTCGTATTCGACATGATAGCGGCGGCCGTTATAGTCGAACTGCAGGTCCGGTCGATTGATTCCCACTCGCTGACGGGCATCCACGTTGAGCTGCTGCTGATTCACCCGGATATTTCTCGCTTCAGCATCCCCCGGGTCAACAGCACGTTGACCGTGGCCAGCACCAGGGTGTTCTCCATTCCCCGCTGACGCGCTGTCGTCTCGAAGGAGTTGGCCAGAGCCTGCCTCAGCCTCCGGGAACCCGGCCCGTCGCCTGGGCCCAGCAATTCATCGATGAAGCTCCACCTGGGGACGCAATCCGGCAGTTCCACCGCCGCGCACCGCGGGGAGACGACCTGATTGGCGACATAGACCCCAGCAGCCTTGAACTCCGCCTCGATGATGCCGAAGAGCCGCACGGCCTGAGCACTCCCTGGCTCCTCTTTGTCCTCGGCACGCGAGAGCACGTAGACGTGCTCCAGGTGCTTGGGGCGGCGCACCAGCAGGACATCGGCGTTGGGTCTCAACTGGCCGTCCTCGAGATACAGCGAGAAGGCGAACGGAGGTGGCTCCTCCTCCAACGGTGGGAGGGGCACATCGTCGTGACAGGCGGTGGCCAGGGAGATCAACGCCAGGGCCAGCAGGGGAGCACGCAAGCTCATAGGTGTTCAGGCTCCCATTCGCGCCAGTCCAGAGGAAGGACATGGTACGAAGGCTGTCGTCACCATCACCATTTGAGTGAGGGCTCCCGTTCTGACACGCTCATTCATGCGCGCGTGGAGTCCTCACTGCCGCCCGGGAGCACTGGCGTGAAGCTGTGGCCTTTCGTGGTCGTTCTGGTGGGCCTCGTTCTGGGAGGCACCGTCTACATCCTGGTCGCTCCCGAGTACGGAGCGTCCACGCGGTCCGGCAGGGAGCTGCCGCGCCTCCCTCTCGATCGGATCGCAGCACCCTTGCCGCCGCGCTTCGCCGGTCCACTGCCCTCGCGGGTGGAGGGCTTCCACCACGAGTTGGAGAAGGGCCCCCCGCTCTCCTATGTGCGCGCCCGCTTGCTGGAGGGTGATCAGGAGATGGGGGCGAAGTTCCTCTCCGTGCTCCGTCAGGCGGCAGCTTCGGCGCGGAGCCTCGATGAGCTCTGGGGGACTTATGGGGTGGTCCTGGGACTCGGTGACCACGGCGATGACAAGCCTCCGGACGACATGGGCTTTCTCAAAGGGGTCCACGACGAGGGCGTGCCGTGCGCGTGGCTGAGGGAGCGGTTGGCCGACGCCACCAAGGAACACCCGCTCCTCACCGAGCTGCTCTGGCGCAAGCTGGTGCGCTGCCCGGGGAGCGAGACAACAGCCCTCTTCGCCCGAGAGGACGCCCCCATCACGTGGGTGCTCGACCACCACGGCCTCTTCGACTCCCCCCGCTTCACCCCTGCCCTCGAGAGCGCAGTCCGCCGCATCTTGAATCAGGGCCGGGAGGAGCTGTTCGTTACGGCCATGTATTGGCTCTCACGCTACCAGGAGCCCATGGCCCAAGGACTCCGCGAGGAGTTGTGGCGCCGGGCCAGCGGTGAGGTCCGAGCGGAGTGGGAGCGGAAGGAGGCCATGAAGGACGAGCTCGCGCGGTGGCGGGAGGAGGAGCAAGCGTGGAAGTGCCCTCCCATCCCCAACCGACCCGAGGGCGTCGATGCGTTGACAGTCCAGCGGTGCCTGGAGAAGTGGGTCGCGAGCAACTGGGCGGCGACCGCTCGCTTCGCCATGTCCGCCTCCAGGTCTCCCGAGCTTCTGGATGCCCCCAAATCCCTCGCCACCGTCAGGAATTTTTCTTCTCTCGCGGAGATGAAGGCCTGGGCGCGAGAGCGGAAGCTGGTGCCCGCGGCAACACCCACGCTGGAAGATGAGCCGCGAAGCCTCTACTTGAGCGCCATCATGCGTCAGGCTCGGCGAGCCTTCATCATCAACCTCGCGACGAGGACCTTTCCCCGCCGGCATGACGAGTTGCTGGTGACGCTGGCCTGGAAGGTGCGCCCAGAGCTGGCCGAGGTGGTGTTTGAACAACTTCCTCCGAAAACTCCCCCGGCCGATCTCTTCCAGCCGCCCTCGAGCGACGAGTACACGCTGAGGGCCTACGCGGACGGGCAGCGCTTCTCGGTCAAGGCCCGCAACTCGCACTCGTTCGAGGACATTGGCGCAGTGGTCGGGCTGCTCAATCAGGTGCTCGAATCCAGGGGGAGCCCTCATCGCTTCGCGGTGCTGGACTCACAGGTCTCCGAGGTCCAGGTCGTGTTCGGACCGGAGGCGGCCCTACGGGAGGCGGATGCTCGAGGGTTGTGGCGCCTGGGGAATGGGAGAGAGGTGCTCGTTCAAGCAGAGGCGCTGAAGGAGAAGAACATCCGGCGCCTCCTCGGCGAGATCCCCTTCTGAGCCACGACGGCTCTACTCCCCCCCCCTCAACCCGAACCTGCCCCATCCCGATCTGGTCCAAAATTGGTCCGCGTTGGGAGCCGTCAGGTCCGCCAACACCCGGCGCCTGCCTCCACAGCCATATGCACAGGACATTGCCAGTCGCTATGGGACGGTGGAGCAGGGCATCCAGTTGCGCCTGGAGAAGGAGCGCAATGCGCTCGAGTCTGCGCAGGAGGCCGCTGGCGTGTCCGAGTTCTACCGCGTGAAGAACGTCGCGGCGAACACGGATGGCTCCATCCTGGCGGTCGAGGTCACCTTCGCTGGTGCCGACATCGGGAAGAACATCACCCTGGTGCTCGAGGAGGGGGCCTACCGTATCGACGCCATCGGCACGACCGACGTCTCCCTGATGGCCTGCCCCGGCAGCAAGGACTTCCGGGTGTACAACGCCAGTTCATTTCCTCATGCCGTGTCTTGCCATTCTCCGCTTGTGGACCACGCCGGGTGCTCTGGCAACTCGCGTAACTTTTCCCCCCAGGAGAACACGCTCATCAGCTGCCCCAGTTGGTGCGGGTGGGTTGGCGGCACGCGCTTCAACGTGAGCGGCTACTCCCTCCCGATTGACTGTGCCTACAATCTGGTGGGTTGGGACCTGTATATCGGCGGAACGCGAACCTGCCAGAACCCCTGCTAGCGGCAACGGCAACCCGCAGGCAGGCGCCACCGCGCAGAAGGCCGTCTATCAGGCCTGGCTCGGCGCCCCCTGGGAGGAGCCCGGGTAGCTGACGGGAAGCCGCCTAGAACGCGCCCAGCAGCCAGACCTTCAGAAAGAGCAGGACGAGCCCCGAGGGGACCGCGAGCACGAACGCCAGTCCGTGCATCTTGAGGAGGCCGGACATGCTCTCGCGGCGGAGGCCGAGGCTGGAGATTGCCACGTACGCCGCGACGCTGCACCACATCAGCGCCAAGGCCACCCCATTCAGGTCGATCGTGGCGCCGCCCGAGGAGCGGAACATCGAGAACGAAGCGATCACCGCCAACATGAGGACCACGCCCAACAGCACTCCATGCACCAGGACACGCTGCTTCGGGTCCTGATTCTCGGAGTCGGAGTCTCCGGCCAGTTCTTCCGTGGTGTTCTCGGACATCGTGGAGCGGAGTCTACACGAGCCGGTGCACGCTCCCCAACGGGTACACCCCCGCCAGCCGACCGGAGAGGCTCCCGCTCCAGAGGAGCGCCATGCCGCCCGACGCCTCGCCTGCTGCAAACGCCACCCCACCGCCACTGGCGTATAAGAAGGATGGGAGGCCTGTTGAGGGAGTGGGCTGGTGCAGAGAGGTCTCGCGTATAGGCGGAATGGGGGCGATGTGGAGGGAGGGGGCTGGAGCCGCCGACGCCCTCTCCCATCACATCAGGCAGCGCGACCAGGCCCTTCACGCAGTGCCTGTGCCATCCGACGGGCGGAGGACTACCAGGTGACCGGCAATTCGTGGGCGCCGATCAGGTTCTCGTCCTTCTTGAAGCGAATCTGCTCCAGGGGTGCAGCCAGTCGCAGGTTCGGGATGCGCCGGAACAGGGTGTGGAATGTCACCTCGAGCTCGATGATGGCGAGCGTGCGACCCGTGCAGAGGTGGATGCCGTGGCCAAAGGCGAAATTGCGATAGGGCTCGCGGTGGACGTCCAGGCGGTCCGGCTCCGGGAAGACTGTCTCATCGCGGTTGGCCGAATCCGGTTGGGCGAGGACGCCTTCTCCGGCGCGGATGAGCTGGCCACCGATGGTGACATCTTCCGTGGCGGCGCGTTGCCGCCCCATATGAGAGACGGTGACGTAGCGCAGGAGTTCCTGGACGGCGGCGGAGAGTGCGTCTGGCGTCTCCAGGGCGCGGAACCTGTCGAGCTGGTCCGGGTGGAGCAGCAGGGCCAGCACGCCCATTCCCACCATGTACCCGGACGGTCCGTGCCCGGCGTAGAACAGCGCGTGGAACATCGCGGTGGCGTCCGGCACGCTCAGCCTTCCCGGCTGCACGTGCTCGGCCACGACGCGACCCACGAGCGTGTCGGTGGGCTCGCGCAGGTTCTCCTCCACCAGCCGTCGGAAGTAGGTATCCAGCTCGTCCAGGGCCTTCTCGGCCACCTCGCGCGACGAGGCGCGGGAGCCAATCGTGCGGCTGATGACGTGCAGGCGGTCGGCGTCCTCTCGGGACACGCCGAGCAGATCGCAGATGACACGCATGGATACGGGAAGCGCGAAGGCGGAGATCAGGTCGGCCGGCCGGGGCCCGGCCAGCATCGCGTCGAGGACCTCGTCGACGGTCTGCTGGATTCTCGGGCGCAGGGCCTCCATCCGTCGTGGTGCGAACTCCGGTACGAGCATGGCCCGCTGCGCCCGGTACTCCGCCTCGGGAAGAAACGGGAAGGGGAGGGGCCGACTCTGGCGGGCCGCGGAGGCGGGCGACGTGTGAGGAAACCCAGGCAGCGAGGAGTCCAGGCTCAGCCTCGGGTCACCCAGCGCCGCGAGGACGTCCTCGTAGCGGGTGATGAGCCACGGCGTGTTGCCGTCCCACGTGCGAACGGGGCACACCGGAGCCTCCTTCCTCAGTCGCTTGTACTCGGGGGGAGGGTCCAGGGGATGCTGCCAGTCTTTGGGCAATGGATAGGAATCGGTCATCGTGATGCTCCAGTTCGCTCGAGCCGAGCGGCGGCTCCCGCCGCGGTGGGGTTCTGGTACAGCTCTCGCAACCCAAGGTCGCGCCCCAGCTCGGTACGGACTCGGGCCGCGACGTCGATGAGTTGTAGGGAATGGCCGCCGAGGCGGAAGAAGTCGTCGTGGGGGGCGACCGCTGTGACCCCCAGCACGTCGGCGAAGATGCGGGTGAGGCGCTGTTCGGTCGTGGTGTGAGCCGGCCGCAGGCTCGACAGAGGCACCTCCGGAGCCGCGGCGCGCAGGACCTCCTCGTACGAGGTCAGCAGGTCGTCGATGAAGGAAGCGTCGAACAGGCTCTCGTCGAACTCGGCCCAGACGGTACACGTGCCGTCGCCGCGGTCCTCGACGCGAAGGGTGAGCTCGAACTTCGCCGTGGGGAGATCCCACCGTGGCTCGGTGACCGTGCAGCCATGCAATCCCAGCACGCCGGCCGTACCGGTCGGATGGTAGGCGAAGTTGACCTGGACGACGGGCGACCGCGTCGGATCTCTCGGGGGTGCGAGGTCGGCGACGAGCTGCTCGAAGGGCAGGTCCTTGTGGGCGTACGCGGCGGCCGTGGCCTCGGATACCCGCGCGAGCAGCTCGCGGAAGGTCGGGTTGCCGCGCAGGTCGACCTGCAACACCACGGTGTTGACGAAGAAGCCGAGCACTCGCTCGACCTCGGGCAGGTCCCGGTTGGCCACGGCCAGGCCCAGCAACACCTGTTGCCGGCCCGCGTGGCGCCCGAGGACGACGCCGCAGGCGGCGGACAGCACCGTGAACACCGTCTGCCGCTCGGCGCTCGCGAAGGCATGTACCGCCGAGGTGAGCTCGGCGGAGAGAACCCGGTGCATGCGCCGGCCTCGTCCCAGCGCGGGGCGGGGCGAGACCAGGTCGAGCACGAGGGGAATCCCGGACAGTCGCTGCCGCCACCAACGCGACAACTCCGCGCGCCGCGCTTCGGTGAGTTGCTCGCGCTGCCAGTCCGCCCAGTCCACGTACTGCACGGGAAGCTCGGGAAGCGTCGTGGGCGCTCCGGTGACGGCCGCCTGATAGGCGATGGCCAGTTCCTCGAAGAAGACCTGCTGCGACCAGCCATCGGCCACCAGCAGGTGAACGAAGAACACGAGGAGGTGCGTCTCCGGCTCCACCCTGTGCACGGCGAGCCGCAGCAGCGGCCCGTGCTCGAGGTCGAACGGCTGGGACACCAGGGCTTCGGCGTGACGCAGCGCCTCGGCTTCGGTCGCCACGTCCACCACCCGCATGTCCCCCCGGGCCTGCTTCAACACGTGCTGGTGCGTCCCGAGTGGGAAGACGGTCCGCAACGGCTCGTGCCGGGCCACCAGCGCCTCCAGGGTTGTGCGCAGGTGCTCGGTGTCCAGCGGCCCCGTCACGCGGAAGCAGCGGGCCGAGCTGTGCGCGGCTCCCGTCGGGTCGACCCGGTGCAGGAAGCACAGGCGCTGCTGTGCGAACGACATGGGAAACGCGTTCGTCATGCGCGGGGCAGCCGCTTGATGGTGGTGGGCGCGGACGGAAGCGTGGTGAGCGCTTCGGCCAGTTGCGCGACAGTCGGACCCACGAGAATCGTGGCGAGACCGACCTCCCGACCCACCAGCCTGCTCAGCCGCGAGGCGAGCCTCATGGCCTGCAACGAATGCATGCCCAGCGCGAGCAGGCTCTCGTGGACGCCAACCCGGGCCACGTTCAACAACTCCGCGACCAGCTCCGCGATCCGGGTCTCGACCTCGGTTCTCGGTGCAGTGAAGACCGCGTCGGGGACCTTGCCGGGCGCTGGCAGGAGGCTCCGGTCGATCTTCCCATGGGCGTTCAGAGGCCACGCGTCGAGGACCACGACTTCCGAGGGCACGAGGTGTCCTGGCAAGCGGTGCGCCGCGTCCGCTCGCACGCCTTGCGCTGTCACCGCAGCGTCCGGTGTGGCCACCACGTAGCCGACGAGCCGGGGCTCCAGTCCCGTCCGGTCGACGACCAGGAGGGCGTCGGTCACCCCGGGATGCGCGGCGAGTCCAGCCCGCACCTCGGCCAACTCCACGCGGAAGCCGCGAATCTTCACCTGCTCGTCGGCGCGGCCCACGAACTCGAGGACGCCTCCGGGAAGCCACCGGCCCAGGTCCCCGCTGCGGTACAGCCGTCCGCCGGGCACCGGCCCGAACGGGTCCGCCACGAACCGCTCGGCGGTGAGCTCCGGCAGGCCGTGATAGCCTCGCGCGATGCCGGACCCACCGATGTAGAGCTCCCCGACCACGCCCGGCGGCACCACCTGCGAGTGCTCATCGAGCACCACGAGGTGGACGTCGGACAGCGCGCGGCCGATGGGCACGCTGGCGGCGCCCGTGTCGCGCCAATCCTCGAGCCGGTGGCTGCTGGCCATGATGGTCGTCTCGGTGAGGCCGTAGACGTTGGTCGCCTTCGTGAAGCCCCTGTGCTTCAGCGCGCGGAACACGTCCGGGGAGAAGACATCCCCTCCGATGATCACCCGCTCCAGGGCATCGAAGGCTTCGGGCGCTTCGGCCACCAACTGGGGCATCACCGAGGGGGGAATCACCGCGTGGGTGATGGACGTGCCGGTGAGGGCGCGCGCCAGGCCGCGCACGTCCCATCCATAGGGCAGGAAGTGGAGCGCCGCGCCGCTCATCAGCGCCCCGAAGATCTCCATCACGGAGGGGTCGAAGGAAGGCGACGTCATGGCCAACACCGTCTTGCCCGGCCCCAGCTCGAGCATGTCCGATTCGTGCAGCAGGGCCACGACCGACTGGTGCTCGACCTGGACGCCCTTGGGCCTGCCCGTCGAACCGGAGGTGTAGATGACGTACGCGAGGTCAGCAGGGCTTCCCGAGGGAAGGGTCATCTCGGGCGCGTCGGTGACTTCATCCAGCACGATGACCGGGAGCTCCGTGAGCCATCCGGACAGGTTCTCCGTGGTGACCAGGGCGCGGGCTCCGGCCTCCCGGAGGAGCCCCTCCAGGTAGGGGAGCGGCTGGTGGGGGTCCAGCGGGAGGAAGGCTGCTCCGGCCTTGAGCACGCCGAGTTGTGCCACGACGAGCTGCTCGGAGCGGGGCACGCACACCGCGACCAGGGCCTCGCGGTCGATGCCCATCTTTCGAAGGTGGCGCGCCAGTCGCTCCGCCTCGCGCGTGAGCGTGCGGTAGGTCATGGGCGGCTGACACGAGGTCACCGCGAGCGCATCGGGCGCGCGCTGGGCCTGGAGGTCGACGAGGTCTGGAACCCATCGCGGGGGAGCCTCCCGCCGGGGCCCCGCGACGACAAGGGCTCGCTGGGCCGCCGCGTCCAGCAGCGCCAGCCTGGACACGCGGGTCTCCGGGGCGGCGACGATGGAGTGCAGCAACTCCTGGTAGGCGGAGAGCATGCCGGTGATGAAGAAGTCGTCGAAGAGGTCGGAGTCGAACTCCCAGGCGAGCAGGAGGCCGCTCAGGGACGAGCGGGGGCTGGAGCGCAGCGGCGTGTCGGAGCGGGGAATGTGGACGATGTCCCCGGCCAGCTTGCTGATGTGCCCTGGCTCCGCGTAGCGGGGCACCACGACGACGGACAGCTCGAACTTGGCCGAGCCGTTGCTGAGTCCCTCGACGATGGTGACATCGAGCGGGGCCGCATCGAGAGCGCCCACCGTCGTGTCGTGGAAGTTGAACATGGCCTGGATCAACGGATTGAGCCCACCCTGGTGACGCGCGGGTGACTCCGCGAAGATCATCTCGTAGGGCAGCTCCTGGTGGTCATAGACATCCAGGGCATTGCGCTTCACCCGCGCCAGGAACTCCTCGAAGGAAGGGTCCGCGTGCAGTTGGCCGCGCATGACGACCGTGTTGACGAACATGCCGAGCACGCTCTCGGTGTCCTGCCAGCGGCGGTTGGCGACGGCGGAGCCGACGAGCAGGTCGCGCGAGCCGGTGTAGCGGTGAAGCAGGACGAAGAAGGCGGCGAGCAGGGTGGTGAAGAGCGAGGTGTGATTCCGGTCCGCCAGCGCCTGGATGCTCCGCGAGAGCTCGCCGTCGAGCTCCATTCGAGGCCCCACGCCCCGGAACCGCCTCCCCTCCGGAGCCGAGCGCCGTGGGAGCTGGAGCATCGTCTCGGCGCCCTCCAGCGCCTGACGCCAGAAGCGGCGTTGGGCGTCGGCGGCCTCGGTGGCACACCACTCCCGCTGCCAGCGGGCATAGTCGTAGTACTGGACGACGAGGTCGGGGCGCCGCACCTGTCCGTGGCGAACGTGGTCCGTGTAGCCGTTGAGCAGCTCGCGCACGAAGAGGTTGAAGGACCAGCCGTCGTGGACGACGTGGTGCTCGACATGGACGAAGACGTGCTCCTGGGGGCCGAGCTTGAGGAGGAGCCAGCGGAACGGCCTGCCCTCGGCGAGGGTGAAGTGGGCCTGGACCCCATCGCGAATGGCCTCACCCACCCGTGAGGCCAGTTGCTCCGCGTTCACGGCGCTGAGGTCTTGGAGAGGGACCTGTACTTCCCAGGGCGGCTCCAGCTCGCAGCGCAGCTCTCCGTCGACCTCCGGGAAGCGGGAGCGGAGCACGTCGTGGCGGCGGACGATGTCGGTGAGGCTGGCGTGAAGCGCGGGGAGGTCCAGGTCGCCCGCGAGACGGAGGACCGCCTGGGAGTGATAGGCCCGGGCGTCTGGGTTGAGCTTGTGCATCAGCCACACCCGCTGCTGCCCGAAGGAGGGAACGAGCGCGGCCCCGGCCTGAGCCACCCGAGGGCCCGGGTCCGCCGCGTCCTGCCGTTCACCCAGCCGCGCGGCGAGCTCCGCGACCGTGGGCGCCTGGAGGACGGCGCTCAACTCGATGTGCGCCCGCATCTCGCGCCGCACCCGGGCGACGAGCTGGGTGGCGAAGAGGGAGTGTCCTCCCAGCTCGAACAGGTTGTCGTGGCGCCCCAC
This sequence comes from Cystobacter fuscus, assembly GCF_002305875.1. NCBI lineage: Bacteria > Pseudomonadati > Myxococcota > Myxococcia > Myxococcales > Archangiaceae > Cystobacter > Cystobacter fuscus. The sequence goes on from NZ_CP022098.1 coordinate 3,274,683, forward strand.
CCGCTCCATCCCGAGCAGCGCCGCCGCGATTGCCGCCAGTGCGACCTCCACGGGCGACTGGGGCGGCTGGTAGTCGGTGCGCTCCGAGCGCCGCGGTCGTGGCAGAAGGGCCCGGTCGACCTTGCCACTCGTGGTCAGGGGCCATGCATCGACTTGAACCAATACATCTGGCACCAGGTAGCCGGGGAGCCGACGCCGGAGCTCCGCGAGCAGGGTGTCCACCAGGAGCACCGCCCCGTCGACCGGGAGCACGTAGCCCAGGAGACGCTCTCCCGTGCGGTCGATGAGGGCGACCGCGTCACGCACGCCTGGGAGGGTGATGAGCGCTGATTCAATCTGCCCCAGTTCAATGCGCGCCCCGCGGACCTTCACCTGGTCATCGTGCCGGCCGAGGAACTCGAGGCTGCCGTCCGGGAGCACCCTGCCCATGTCGCCGCTGCGATACAGGCGACGTCCTGGAAGGGCGGAGAAGGGATCCGGGATGAAGCGCTCGGCGGTGAGCGCGGGGCGTCCGAGATAGCCGCGTCCGACGCCCTCACCCCCCAGGCACAGCTCTCCGGGAGTCCCATCGGGGACGGGCCGCAGGTGCTCGTCGAGGATGACGGCGTGGTAGTTGGAGATTGGCCGGCCGATGGAGACGCGCTCGGAGTCCTGGGGCCCCGCGGAGTGGAGCGTGCTGGCCACCGTCACCTCGGTCGGGCCGTAGCCGTTGACGAAGTGGTGGAATGCGCCCCACTGCCGAGCGGTCTCCGGAAGGCAGACGTCGCCGGTGCTCATGACCGTCCGAAGGTCGGTGAACCGGCCGGGTTGCAGGGTGCGAAGGACGGTCGCGGGAAGCACCGCATGGGTGATACGGCGATTCAGCAGGACCTCGGCCAGGGGCTCACCGGAGATGCGCGACTCGTCGATGGTCTCCAGGCGCCCTCCGTTGGGGAGCGCCATCAAGATGTCGAACAAGGACGCATCGAAAGAGGGATGAAAGAACTGAAGCACGCGAGCGTCCGGCCCCAGCGTGCCGAGGTAGTCGCGCTGGGCGTGGATGAGATTGGCGACGCCACGATGCTCGGTCATGACGAGCTTGGGCTCACCGGTCGAGCCGGAGGTGCAGATGATGTACGCGAGGTCTTCCGGTGCGAGCACGACCTCCTCGGCTCCTGGCGCGACAGCGGGGGACGCCTCCGCGAGGTCGAGGAAGGGCAGGCCTGGAACGGCGCTGTCACGTGACAGTCCGGCCACGAGCCTGGCCCCGGCCCGCTGGATGATGTCCTGCCGCCAGGCGGGCGGATGTGCGGGGGCCAGCGGAAGGTAGGCCGCGCCGACCCGCCAGACGGCAAGCACGAGCTCGATGAAGGAGGGGCCTCGATCCAGGACGAGCGCGACCACCTCTCCACGCCCCAGCCCATGTGCCCGGAGCCTTTCAGCCAGGGCCTGCGTGCGCGACCGCAGTTGTGCGTAGGTCACATCGACGGAGGCGTCCGAGAGCGCGATGCGCTCGCCATGCAGTTGTGCCTGCTCGTCAATCCAGTCCACCGCCGACCGCCAGGGACCCGGGGCTCCCCAGCCCTCGCGCACGGAGGCCTCCGTTCGCTTTTCGTTCGGGCCCGCTTCAGGGGCGATCGGCGTGTGGGATTCGAGCGCCCAGGGACTCTTCAGCCGGAGGCTGGTGAGCAGACGCTCGTATTCTGTTCCTGTAACCAGGGAGGGCGGCGGGGTGGAAGGCAACGATGTCTCCTGCGGGTCATCTGGAGCGCGACTGCCGCGGCGAGCATCGACCCGGCGGTCTGGTTGGGCGCGGACCGTAGTAGCACGCGGGCTCTGACCGGCGCCGAGCGTGTGGCTCGGGCAGTGGTCTACAGCCCTATCGTCACGGTTCTTGCGCATGAGAGGGAGGGGGCCCTGTTGAGGGTTGAGGGACTTGCGGGCGGGCCTGTCCAACGGCTGCAACCGCGCTACCACGCCGTCCTGCCGGCGGTAGCGCCGCGTCCCGAGGCGGCGCCTTACGTCCGGGTAATCGACACGCCGCCGTCCACCAGCGTCGCCGTGCCCGTGACGAAGGAGGCGTCGTCGGAGGCCAGGAACAGCACCGTCCGGGCCAGCTCCTCGGGCGTGCCCACCCGCTTCAGCGCGTGCAGCCCGGTGACGAACGTCTTCGCCTCGGGCGTGGCGTTCGCCGCCTGGTACATCGGCGTCTCGACCGCGCCCGGCAGCACCGCGTTCACCCGCACGCCACGCGGTCCGTACTCGGCGGCCAGCGCCTGTGTCAGGCCAATCAGCCCGGACTTGCTGGCGGAGTAGGCGGCAGTGCCGGGGAAGGCGAAGCTGTACCCGACGAAAGTCGAAGTGAAGATGATGGAGCCCGCGCCCTGCTTCACCATCGGCCCGAGCTGGTGCTTGGCGCCCAGGAAGGCGGCGGTCAGGTTCACCGCCAGCGCGTCGCTGAAGCCCTTCTCGGAGACCTCCGTGCTCGGCCCGCCCTCGCCGAGGACTCCCGCGTTGTTGAAGGCGATGTCCAGCTTGTCGAACCGCTGGAGTGCGAGCGCCACCAGCGCGCGGGCGTAGTCCTCCGAGCGGACGTCACCGGCCAGGGCAACGGCCTCGCCTCCGGCCGCGGCAATCTCCGCCACCAGCGCGTCCAGCTCCTCCTTGCGCCGCGCGCCCACCACCACCTTGGCGCCCTCGGCCGCGAACAGCTTCGCCGTGGCCCGCCCGATGCCCGCGCTCGCGCCCGTGATGATTGCGACCTTCCCGTTCAACCGTTCCATGTGCCTGCTCCCGTCGAGGCCCGCGGCGAGACGCCCGGGCCGATGGGAGAGATGTACTCATCAGCATTTGTTGGAGAAATAGGCTGAACCTGCTTTGCTCATTCAGCTTTCCTGAATGATTGGAGCCTGCGCATGGACCGACTGCGTGCCTTCGAGGTCTTCACCACGGTGGTCCAGCGCGGCAGCTTCACCCGCGCGGCGGACGCACTGGACACGTCCGCCGCCAACGTCACCCGCTACGTGAACGAATTGGAGCGCCATCTCGGCACCCGCCTGCTCCACCGCACGTCGCGCCATCTCTCGCTCACGGAGAGCGGTCAGGCTCTTCACGAGCACGTGCGCGGCATCCTCGACGACGTGGCCGAGGCCGAGGCGCTAGCCTCCGCGAGCACCGTCCAGGCGCGCGGCAGGTTGCGGCTCAACGCGCCGCTGAGCTTCGGCATCCTCCACCTCGCGCCGCTCTGGCCCCGCTTCATGGCCCTCCATCCCGACGTGGAGCTGGACGTCTCCCTGTCCGACCGGGTGGTCGACCTCGTCGAGGAGGGCTACGACCTCGCCATCCGCATCTCACGCGGGGGCGCCGCCGCCAGCCAGGTCACTCGCCGGCTCTCCACGTCGCGCAACGTGGTCTGTGCCGCTCCCGCCTACCTGGCGCGCGCGGGCAGGCCCAAGCGCCTGGAGGACCTCGCCGCGCATGTCTGCATCGCGTACAGCAACTCGTCGATGGCGGAGGAGTGGCCGCTCACCGACGCGGCCGGCAATACGCGCGTCGTGCGCATGCGCAGCGTGATGCAAGCCAACAACGGCGACACCGTCCGAGCCGCCGCGCTCGCGGGCCGTGGGCTCATCTGGCAGCCCACGTTCCTGATTGGCGATGACCTGCGTGCCGGACGTCTGGTGCGCGTGCTGCCGGACCATGCGCTCCCGGACATCGACATCCTCGCCGTGTATCCCAGCCGTCGGCATCTCAGCGCCAAGGTCCGCCTGATGATCGACTTCCTCGCCGAGCAGTTCCGGGGCACGCCCTCGTGGGACAGGACGTAACCCGCGCGGATGCGCGGCACCCTCCGCGCTGAGACAGGCAAGCCCAAGAAGGTGGCCAAGGACGCCGCCTGGCAGCGCCGCCAGCTGTCGGTGTGCCCGGGCCTCACCTGTATCTGGCAGGTGTCCGGCCGCAACCAGATCTCCTTCGAGGACTGGATGTACCTGGACATGCAGTACATCGACCACTGGAGCCTGAAGGACGACATCAACCTGATCCTCAAGACGGTGCCCGTGGTCATCATCGGCGGCGGTGCGAGCTAGGCTCAGGGGTTCATCCGCAGCCACTCGAGGGCCACCTGCCGCGCGAGCTCCAGGTTCTGGTTGATGTTCTCGGCGAGCTGCCCCAGCTCCTCGTTGGACACGCGGAAGAAGGCCGCTTTAAACCTCCAGTCGGGCTGGCCAGTGCGCACGCTCGCGCCGTAGGTGTCCAGGCTGACGGCCGTCTCCTCCAGGAACTCCCGGCGGGCACCCTGCTCGACGTCCTCCTTCCTCTCGAGCCTCCCGCCCGGGAAGGCCGGGCCTCCCGCTCCATTGAGGCGCACGGGAGCGTCGACCGGCGCGCGACTGAAAAACGCTCCATGCGTGTTCTTCTGGAACATGAGGAAGCGGCCTTCCTCGCTGTGGACGATGGCATAGACCTGGGGCATGGGAGCCTCTTCGAGGGGGATGTGAAGTTCACCCCGGGGTGGAGGGGCGTCCCCGGTTTTGTGAGCCCCGCGCGCTGTCCTCACGTCCTGCCAATGAGCAGGCCCGGGCCGAAGTAGGTGCTGCAAGACCCCAGTCAATGCGTATTCCGGCGAAGTGGAGCACCCCTAACCGGTAACGCCGTCCTCGCCCGGGGCTGATGGAGTCCCGGACCACTTCAGCGAGGACGCGTCCCCGGCCGCCTTCGACAACGGCGTTCGTTGGCTCCCGCTGGCGCTCCGAGGGAACTCGACGAAGAAGGTCGTCCCCACCCCGGGCTCGCTCTCCAGCCAGATTCGCCCGGCGTGTGCCAGGACGATCTCCCGCGCGATGAAGAGCCCGAGGCCGAGCCCACCGTAATTGTGCGAGGCCGCGCGTTCGAACAGCTCGAAGATCCTCGACTGGTCCTCCTTGGGAATCCCGAGCCCGCGATCCTCGACCCGCAACAGCGCCTTGTCTTCCTCGCTCCACACCTTCATCCGGATGGGGTGACGCGCTCCGTACTTCATGGCATTGGTCAGCAGGTTCGTCACCACCTGCTCGAGGCGAAACCTGTCCCACTCTCCAACCACCGATAGCTCGAGCTCCAGTTCGAGCGTGCAGCCGGCTTTCTCGAGCTGCTCGGCGAGGCGCTCCGTGACCTCTCGCGCGACGGCGGAGAGGTCGGTCTCTTCCAAGTGCAGCTCGAGCCGCCCCGTGTTGATACGGGAGACGTCGAGGAGCTGATCGACCAGTTGGACCAACCGCTTCATCTGGGCACCGAAGGTGGCGAGCATGCTCGCCACCTTGCAGCGGAGCTGCGGCTCCAGGAGTTGATGGGCGAGGGCGAGTTCCACCTGCCGGGCGCGCAGCCCCATGGAGGTCAGGGGGGTCTTGAGTTCGTGCGAGGCGATCGACAGGAACTCGTCCCTCACGCGAATGGACTCCTGGGCCTTGCGGTAGAGCAGGGCATTGTCGATGGCGAAGGCCGCTCGGCGTCCCAGCTCCTCCGCCAGGGCCAGGTCGGCCGGACCATGGACCCGGCGCGACCGCGTGGAGAGCAGTGACAGCACGCCGAGGCAACGCCCCCTCGCCCAGAGCGGCACGCAGATGAAGGATTGGCCCTCCAGTCCCTTCAGTGCGTTCCACCGCGCCTCCTCCGGAATGGGCTGCCCCAGGAGCCCGCGCCTTCCCGGGAAGGCCTCCGGCTGGCCGGTGCGGAGCACCTGATGGGGGCCGGTCGAAGCGTTGGCATCCAGGGGATGATGATGGAGGAACTCGCGCACGCGCTCGGCTCGAGCTGGGACGACATCGGCCACCGCCACCGGCCGGCGCTGTCCGCTCTCGTGGAGCGCGAAGACGATGCACAGCTCGGCCAGCCTGGGCACCGCGAGTCCGGCGATGCGCTGGAAGGTGGTTTCGTAGTCGAGCGAGGTCACCAACTCCCTGCTGGCCTCGGCCAGGAAACGCTCCGCCACTTCCATCCGCTTCCGCTCGGTGATGTCCGTGGCGATGGTGCAGATGGCGTGGGGGGCCTCGGCCGCGTCCGCGAGGGGAAACTTGACGGAGAGGTACGTATGCGGGCCGTCTGCCTGGTGCACCTCTTCCTCCCATTCCAGCGGCCTGCCCGCTTCGAGCACCTCGAGATCATGGGCGCGGGACTGCGCCGCCCGCTCCTTCGGAAAGACCTCGCCGTCGCGCTTGCCGATGAGCCGTTCCGGCTTGATTCCGAAGAGGCTCTCGAAGCGCCGGTTGACCAGGAGGAAGTGCCCCTGGGTGTCCTTGATGGAGACGAGCGCGGGAGTGTTGTCGATGATCGACTGGAGCTGGTGCTGGCTTCTGCGCAGCGTCTCCTCCGCCTCCTTGATGTCGGTCACGTCGCTGACGACGACGACCCCGCCTCGCGGGGTGCCCTGGTCGTCCTTGAGCGGGCGGGCGGACACGAGCAGCCACGTCCCCTCCGGCTTCGTGGAGTGGCGCATGAAGAGCTCCACCCTGTCCACGGCCTCGCCCCGGATGGCCCGGGCGAGCGGCAGCTCCTCGGATGGATAGGGGGTGACCTGGTCGTGCAGATAGATGCCGTAGTACTCCGACCATTGCCTGAGGGGCGTGTCGGTCAGACCGATTCCCAGGACCTGCTCCGCCGCCGGATTGAAGAGCACGAGCCGTCCGTGCTCGTCCGCGACCACCACGCCCTCTCCCATGTTCGTGAGGATGGACTGGAGGAGTTGCCTCTCGGCGTGGAGCGCCTGCTCGGAGCGGGCCAGCGCCGCCGCCCGCTCCGAGGCGGCTGCCTCCGCCCGCTCGCGCTCCCTGCTCTCCTCCCGCACTTCGGAATAGAGCCTGGCGTTCTCGAGGGAGATGGCGGCCTGGGCGGCCAGCAGATCGAGCGTCGCCATCCGGTCCTCGGAGAAGGCGTGGCTCGCCAGATCGTTCTCCAGGTACAGGAGCGCCACCAGCGCTCCCTGCCTCAAGATGGGCAGACACAGCGCGGAGCGAGGCAACCGCGAAGCGCCGGAGCCGTCCACGCCGAACAGCGCCGGGGCGGACGAGTCCCCCAGGATGAGTCGCTCCCGGGTCCGCTTCACGTAGTTGACGACGGCTTGGGGCGGAGCCCAGGCCGAGGGCCCCGGAGGGAAGAGCCGGACCACGACCTCTCTCTTGTCGAGCCGCGCCTCGGCGCTGATGGACAGGTCCTCTCCCCGGCGCAGCATCAGCAAGCCCCTCTCGGCACCCGCCTGCTCGATGAGGACGCGCATCAAGGTCTCCAGGAGCCGCTCCAGCACGATCTCACCGGAGATGGCCTGCGAGGCCTTCATCACCGAGAGCAGGTCCAATTGTTCCGTACGCGCCGTGACCGTGGCGGTGATGGGGAGCGCCGGCCGCTCCAGCAGGTTCGGGTAGCGCTCGTCCAGCGTCCGGACCTTCCCGTCGGCCCCCCAGCACTCGTAGCAGGCACGGGCCTTGCGCAGATAGGTGTAGGCGAAGTCCTCGAATCCCCGCTGGAGATAGAACCGGGCGGCCAGCTCGTAGGAGAGGCCCTCGTTCTGGGTGAAGCCGTTGTCCCGCGCCGAGCGGATTGCCTCCTCATACGAGTGCATGGCCTCCAGGTCCCGGCCAAGGAGGCGGGCGATCTCCGCCGACACCAGCGCATGGGTGTTGGAGAAATTCTCCGGACAGTTCGCCGCCCACTCCTGGAGCTGCCGCTGGTGGGTGGCGAGCATCTCCAGGCGACGCGCGCGTTCATCGGGAGGAACCCTGTCATGGCAGGCGGCCAGGGAGAGCGCGGCGTAGAAGTGGTAGTCGTGAACCTGGATGAGTGAGAGGATTGCCCACAGGCGCTTCTTCGCCCGGGACGCCGCCACGAGGGCCTTCTCGTAATCGTCTGACATGAAGAAGGCCTGGAGCTCGAGGATGTGGTACAGGCAGACCCTCATGCTCAGCCGGTTCGCCGACGGCTGGACCTCGAGTTCCTCCCGGTTGATGCTCTCACCCGTGGCGGTCGAGAACCCCTGGGTGAGGCCTCGCATGCTCCGGATGAAGCATTGAATGTTGACGAGGGCCTCTTCGACATCCTGGAACCTGGCCTTGCGCACGTAGTCCAGCCGCACCTCGGTCTCGCGATAGACCTCGCTCAGTGGAACTCCCTGGGAGAGTTGCGCCGCGATGACGTTCTCGCAGCCGTAACAGGAGATGGTGACGTCACCCGTTTCGGTGCCTGTCTGGAACGCGGTCTGGAGATAGCCGAAATCCTCCCGGAGCGGACGGCACCAGTGGGAGATGAACGCCATGGCGTGATTGACCTTGGCTTTGTATGCGAGGAAGTGATGTGTGTCGACGAGGTCGCAGGCCAGCCTTCCGAAGCGGTAGCCGTCCTCGTAGCGGTGGAAGGCGGAGCCCAGGATGAGGCCGAAATAGGCATAACCGTGGGGCGAGGCGTCGGTGGTGCCCTGGCGAAGGCTGATATTCACCATGTGGCACAGGTGGAGGTAGTACAGGTTGTGGTCCGTGAAGTAGGCCGGGGCGAACAAGGTCGACAGCACCCGCATGACGGTCTGTACCTCGGGGTCCATCACGAGGGGCAGACCGAAGAGCTCCTCGATGTGACGGCCGCCCAGGTTCGCCCAGACCTGCTCGTATTCCGCCTCGACCTCACTCCAGTCCGGATGGGGGGTCATGTGGATGCCAAAGAGCGCGAGACACTCCAGGGAGAAGTCGACGGCTCTCGCGTTCTCCGCTCTGGTGACATGGAGTTCGATCAACACGCGATAGACCATGGCCTTGTCGGCCCGCGTCCGGGCCCGCTCGAGGACCCCGATGAGCAGCCGCTCCGCCTCTTCGATGCCGCCACTCAAGAACTCACACTCCGCCAGCTCCTCGTGCAACGCATACGTCAGCGCGTATTGGTCTTCCCAGCAGCGCTCGGAGAGCAGCATCACGCCGGCGGACAGGTACTTGATGGCGGAGCGGTAGGCGGTGGAAGCCTTGGCCTTTCTTCCGGCCTGGAGGTTGAGCGCCGCGAGCCGCTCCTTCTCCTCGAGCGAGACGACTCCGGAGATACCGCGGTTGAGCTGGTCCACCACGTCGAAGATCCTCTCCTCGATTTCCGCTGGTGAGAGCTGGGCCAGCAGGAGGCGGCCACTTCGCAGGTGTACCGTGCTTCGTTGGTCCTCGGGGATGAGTGAATAGGCCGCCTGCTGGACCCGGTCGTGAAGGAATCGATAGGAATCCCCGATGCGCAGCATCAGCCCTTCCTTGACGGCTTCCCACATCTCCCGGTGGAGCTCCTCCTCCGCTTGACCGCGAATCACCGCGAGCAGCCGCGCCTCGATGTGGTCGCCGATACTGGCGGTGAGCATCAACACGTTCTGGGTAGTCACCGGGAGGCGCTTCAGCCTCGCCACCATCAGCTCGACGACGTTGTCCGTATAGCTCTTGGCGCGAATCCGGGCGATGTCCCACCGCCACACCGCCGCCGTTCGATCCAACTCCACCAGACCCTCCTGATAGAGCATCGTCAGGAATTGGGTGACGAAGAAGGGGTTTCCCTGTGTCTTCTCCTGGATGAGCCGGGTCAACGGATGGGTTTGGAATGGCTCCTGATGCAGGGTGTCGGCGACGAGCAGATTGAGGTGCTCGAGCGAGAGCGGCGAGAGGACGAGCTCGTTCACGACCGCCCCCGCCTTGCGGATCTCGCTCAAGGTCAGCATCAAGGGGTGGGAGGAACTGACCTCGTTGTCCCGGTAGGCTCCAATCACCAGGAGGTGCCGGGTCTCCGGATGGGTGATGAGGTGTTGGATCAGCCGGAGGCTGGCGGCATCGGCCCACTGGAGGTCATCCAGGAAAAGAGCCAACGGGTGCTCCTTCCGGGTGAACACCCCCAGGAACTTCTGGAAGACCCGATGGAAGCGGTGCTGCGCCTCGAGCAGCGGCAGTTCCTGGGTGGGTGGCTGCCCGCCGATGATGAGTTCTATCTGGGGAACGATGTCGACGATGAGCTGCCCATCGAGCCCCACGGCCGACTGGAGCCGCTGTCTCCAGTCGGCGATCCGCTCTTCGTCCTCGGTCAGGAGTTGCTGCACGAGTTCGCGGAAGGCCTGGGAGAGCGTGGCGTAGGGGGCGTCACGTTTGAACTGGTCGAACTTGCCCGAGAGGAAGAGCCCCTTCGCCTTCGCGAGGGGCCCGTACAGCTCGCGCACCAGCGAGGACTTGCCGATGCCGGGGTATCCCGAGACGAGCATCAGCCCGGGGGCTCCGCTGGAGACGACTCGCGCCAAGGCGTCCATCAGCGCGGCGACCTCCTCCTCGCGGCCATAGAGCTTCTGCGGAATCAGGAAGCGTTCCGAGACATCATGCGCACCGAGTGGAAAGGGCGCGATGGAACCCCGTGCCTTCCACTGCTCGAGACACCTCTCCAGGTCGGACATCAGCCCCAGCGCGCTCTGGTAGCGCTCCTCGCCCATCTTGGACATCAGCTTGAGGACGATCCGGGAGAGCACCTCGGGGACCGCGGGGATGATGTCGGAGGGGCTCGGTGGAGACCGGGCGACGTGGCAATGGACCCAGCCCAGGAGATCCTCGGCGTGGAAGGGCAAGGTGCCGGTGAGCATCTCGAAGAAGGTGACCCCCAGCGAGTACAGGTCGCTGCGGTAGTCGACGGCCCGGTTCATCCTTCCCGTCTGCTCGGGAGACAGGTAGGGAAGAGAGCCTTCGATGAACCGGGGGTTCTGCACTCCCTGGTACTCACGGGGGAGCAACGAGGCTCCTCCGAGATCCGTGAGCTTCACCTCTCCCGTGTCGGGGTGGACGAGGATGTTGTGGGGCTTGATGTCCCGGTGGGCGACACCGTGGCGATGGAGCTCGGCGAGGGCCTGGGTGATTCGGGTGGCGAGTTCGAGGAAGCGCCCGGGCTCCATGGGAACGCCGAGGAAGTGCGCGAGGGGATGGCCACCAAAGTCTTCCAGGATCAGCACCAACCGATCCCTGTTGCGCTCCAGACTATACGGCCTCACCGCCGCCGCGCCCCCCACCCGCCTCCCCATCTCATACTCACTTCTCAACCGCTCGAGGTCTCGGAGGGTTGGATGCTCGGTGCGAGGCGTCTTGAGGATGACCGGCCGCCCATCCCGTTCCCGTAACGCGCGGAATATGACGGTCGAGGATCCTTCCCGAATCGTTTCGGTGACGGTGTATCCCTGGAGGACCTGCGGACCGAGCGGCATATCAAGACGGTAACAACTCTTCCTGAGCACCATGCCGCGGTGGGCGTGCCGTTGCCCAACAGGGAGGGTCTCGTGCAGGGGGTCCCATCCTCGCGCCCCGCCTGGTCGTGAGCACTCAGGTCCGGGACACGGCCATGGGAAGAGTCCGCAGGCGCTCGCGTTCCTCGGAGGAGAGCGGATCCTCCCCGCGCAGGAAGTGCTCCAGATGCCTCACTCACTCGCCCGCATGAAACGGCGCGGTCATTGGGGGAACCCGGGGATGCCTTCTTTCGCCAGCGCGCGCTCCACGGCCGGGCGCGCGAGCACGCGGCGGGCGTGTGCGCTCCAGGCTGGCAGTCTGGCCACGTCCTCGCCGATGAGCGCGGCCCAGCGCCAGAAAACCAGCAGATACGGGTCCACGATGCTGTAGCCACCGGGCACGGCCCAGTCGCGTCCGTCGGCCAGGATGCGCTCGAATGTGGGGAGCGCTCGGTACCTCCACACCGTCCGTGGTTCGAACGCTGGCGGCGCTGGAGGCGCAGCTCGGCGTGCGGCTGTTCAACAGCACCACGCGGTGCGTGGCACTGACGCCCGAAGGCCAGCGCTATCTCGACGACACACGCGGTGTGCTGGCCGCCTCATCGCTGGTGGCGCTGCCGCTGACGACACTGCGTCACGTGGTGGTGGCCAGCCCGGCCTTGCTCGCGGCACACGGCGCGCCGACGCATCCACGCGCGCTGCGCGGCCTGCCCTGCGTGCGCATATTGCCCCACGGCAGGGTCGGTTGGCATTTCGTCGACGCTGACGGCGCCACGCTGCGGGTGCCGGTGGAGGGCGGTTTCGACGTCAATCACATCGCCACGGCGGTGGAAGCCTGCGTGGCGGGGTTGGGCTTCGGTCAGTTTTTGTCGTACCAGGTGGCAGAGCCACTGCGTGCAGGGCGACTGCGCCTGGTCCTCGCCGACTTCGAGCAGGCACCGCGGCCCGTGCATGTCGTCTATCCCCACGCGCGACTGCTGCCGCTGCGCACCCGGATGTTCGTCGATGCGCTGCGGCGGGCGCTGGCTGGATTTGATCCGCTGGCGGATGTACCCGTGACGCGCAGGTCGGTTTGATCGGCGAGGCGCTCGTCGCCCTGGATTGGATGGCAGGTGCGAGCCTGACCCCGGCGCGAGCACCACCCCAGGGCGCCTGAGGCAGGGCGCCCCGCCTGGGGTACGCCCGGTCTCTCGCTCTCTGGGGTCCCCGGAGTTCTGGACGTGTCCAGCACTCGGGCCTACACATCCGGCACTCCCTCCTGGCGGGCAATTCCCCCACCCGCTCCAGGGGGGAATTCCCGTGGCGGGACTCGTGTCAGTGCCGCCAGCTCTCCATGCCTCTCCCTCCCCGCTCCCGTGCTCCGCTGGCCCGCTCGACGCTCATCAAGATGGGCGTGCGTATCGCGGTGGTCATCGCCCTGACGACCTTCTTCAGCTACCTCCACATGTTCCACACGCTGCGCACCGAGGCGCTCGCGCAGCTGGAGCAGCATGTCTCGGAGCGCAGCCAGCGGGAGGAGGCCATCTTCCTGCTGGCCGAGGACAACCTCGCCGTCCTCAGGAAGGCCCTGGGGGATCGCATCCGGACCCTGGGCCCAGGGGACGTGGGCGCGCGCTTCGACAGTCTGTTCGTGCGGCTGCCCGACGGCTCGGTCCGCAGCCGTCCCGAGAGCTTCGATGGCACGAGGGCGCCAGGCGTCTTCGTCCCCCGGGGCGTCACCCTCGACGAGGACCTGCGCCGCTGGTTGCTGGCCTCCTATGACGTGCTCTCCTGGTACGGGCCCGCCTTCCACGTCCGCTTCACGGACACCTTTGTCACTCTGCCCGGGGGGCCGATCATCCTCTACTGGCCCGAGCGCCCCACCTGGGTCCTCGACGCCGAGCCCGGTTTGATGGTCACCGATCTGGAGTACTTCGCCACCAGCCTGCCCAAGAACAACCCGGAGCGGCGGACGATCTGGTCCGAGCTCTACCTGGATACAGTCAGCGGCAGATCGATGACCTCGGTCACCGCTCCCCTGGACCTCGACGGCCGGCATGTCGCGGCGCTCAGCCAGGACGTGCTCATGGAGGAGCTGAGGGCCCGCACCGTCAACGACCACCTGCCCGGCACGTTCAACGTCATCTTCCGCGAGGACGGCAAGCTCATCGCCCATCCCGAAATGGAAGAGGACCACCTGCGGCGCATCGTCGAGCGGGTGAAGGCCCGTCAGCCCGGGCAGGCCGTGCTGGAGCTGCCGGAGCGTAACCAGTACCTCGCCATGGGACAGCTGCGGGGCCCTGGCTGGAGCTTCGTCACCGTGCTCCCCGAGAGCATCGTGACGAAGCCCGCCCTCCAGGCCGCCCGCTACGTGCTGCTGCTCGGCCTCGTGTCGCTCGTCCTCGAGCTGGCCATCATGGCCTGGGTGCTCAGGCATCAGATCACCCATCCGCTGGTGGCCTTCACCCAGGCCACCGACCGGGTCGCCTCCGGTGACTTCCACGTGGAGTTGGACACCTCGCGCAACGACGAGCTGGGGCAACTGGCCCGCTCCTTCCAGCTCATGGCCGACAAGGTCCAGCAGCGCGAGCAGGCCCTGCGCGAGGCCAACGAGGGCCTGGAGCAGCGCATCGAGGAGCGCACCCGTGAGCTCAAGGAAGTCCACACGCAGCTGGTGCAGTCGGCCCGCCGGGCGGGCATGGCGGAGATCGCCACCAACGTGCTGCACAACGTGGGCAACGTGCTCAACAGCGTCTACACCTCGGCCCAGCTCGCCAAGGAGCGCATGGAGGGCATGCGCCTGGAGCACGTGGACCGCGTGGCCAACCTGCTCCAGGAGCGCCAGTCCGACCTCGGCACCTTCCTCTCCCAGGACGAGCGCGGCAGGAACGTCCTGCCCTTCCTGGGCAAGCTGGGTCAGAACCTGCTCGACGAGCGCCAGGAGATCATCTCCCTGCTCGACGACGTGGGCCGCTACACCGAGCACGTGGGCGACATCGTCAAGGTGCAGCAGAACTACGCGCGCACGCCCCGGCTTCAGGAGCCCGTGCACCTGGCGGGGCTGGTGGAGGACGCGCTGCGCATCAACGCCGCCGGGCTCACCCGCCACCAGGTGAAGGTGGTGCGCCAGCTGGCCGACCTGCCCCCCCTGCTCACCGACAAGCACAAGACGCTGATGATCCTGGTCAACCTGATCAGCAACGCCAAGTACGCCATGGACGAAGTGCCTCCCGCCGAGCGGCTCCTCACCGTGAAGATGGAGCGCACCGCCAACGACCAGGTGCGCATCCAGGTGCATGACAACGGCATGGGCATCGCGCCGGAGATGCTCACCCGCATCTTCCAGTACGGCTTCACCACCCGGCGGGAGGGGCATGGCTTCGGCCTGCACTCCAGCGCCCTGGCGGCCCATGAGATGGAGGGCTCGCTCACCGTCCACAGCGAGGGGCCGGGCCACGGAGCCACCTTCACGCTGGCGCTGCCCTATCTCGCGGCGTCTCAACAGGCGGTGTGACGTTTGGCTGGTCACGAAGTCGCGGTTTGGAATAGAACTCCAAGCAAAGCAAAAGCTGTAGGCGGTGGCACTCTCGCGATGCGAGCTGCTGGGGCAGTGCGAGGCGCTATGGACATTCATGCACCGTGAGGACGTGCCCGCCACCAACAACCATGCGGAGCGGCTGCTGCGCCATATCGTCTGTATGCGCAAGGTGTCCTTCGGCACCAAGAGCCCCGAAGGCAGCCGCTTCATCGAGCGCATTCTCACCGCCGTGACCACACTGCGGTTGCAGAACCGTCCCGTTCTCCCCTTCCTCACTCATGCTGTTGAGTCCTGGCTGCATGGCCACAGCGCGCCCTCTCTGCTGCCCTCTGCTTACCCGCCACTTCATGCTGCTACTTGACGGGCGCCTTCATCCCCTAACGCGTGGACGCGTACGACGGTGCGCTTCGCGGATGGCGCGGCACCGGCGAGCGCGAGCTTTTGGCTTGTGGGCCATGCTGCAAGGGGAACGCGCCGCGTGGAGGTGTTCCGCCAGCCACGCCCGCCTGAGGTGCTCAAGAAAGAGAGGGACGAGGCACAGGCCGAAGCGCGCCGGTGCCAGGAGGACAACGTTCGCTCGTATGTGAGGGAGCAGCCGGCCAACGCGCTGCGGCTCGATGAAGCATGGAGCTACAGCTACACCGGCAAGGGCGAGACCCGCCCGACAAGCGTGGCTGTGCGGCTGGGCCTCTCCAACCCCGGCGCTGAGCCCTGGACGCAGGCGGGGGCTGCGTTGGTGGACTCGACGGGGGAAGAGGTGGAGCTTGCCCGGTGGCAAGAGTCACCCATTCCCGCGAATGGTGCCGGTGCCGTCGTGGTGGGCATAGAGAGGGCGCCCGCGCAGCTCGGCTGCCCCTGTACCCTCAAGCTGTGGGAGGCAGGAGGGCCGCGCACTGTCACTCTCGGGAACGTCACCTTCCAGGTGGTCCACAATGCGGTGCCCTGAGCACGGCCACCGCGAGCCGTGCCGGCCTCAAGGGGCTGCGCGCCCGCCGATCACCGGGAAGCGCTCATAAGCCCGCAGGAGCGCGTCCAGGTGGGTAGGGTTGTCCAGGTCGAGCGGCGCATCGGTGAGCTGCACAACCCACCCTCCCGATGCCGTGCGCCGAGCCCGCGTGAGCAGCTCGGCATCGCGAGCAGGATCCGGGAATCCGATGGCCTTCGCGGCAGCGGCAGACCAGTAGTTCAGCCATCCGAGGTAATAGGGAATCTCGGGCGAGCGGATGTGCTCGAAGAGCTTCAGGGCGGGCAGCCCCCGGCGTGGGGACGGCGGCCCTTCCAGCGTGGGTGCTGTCTGATACGCAATGTCCACCGCGGCGTCGTGTGGCGTCGCACGCCCCCAGAACGCGTGTGTGCCCTCCGCTACGCGCTCCAGCATCTCCGCCGCTGCCGCGATAACCGCCGCATCTAGCGGCAACTTCGCATGGACTTCAAACAGGGCCTGACCGCCAGGGCTGAAGAGTCCCGAGCTTCCCCTCCCCATAACCGTCACGGGGTAACTCTCGTCCCCGTTGCACACAAGAGGGAAGCCCCCGTCCTTAATCTTTTCTACGAGCCACGCGTCGCGCTGTGGCAACGCAGCAAGCCGTCGCCCCCCGGTAACTCGCCACTCTAGACGCAAGCCGGGGAGCGCCTTTTCCATCCCATGAACGGCAGCGAGTGTGCGTTTGTCGTCACCCACGAGCGCAGGCGCGTAGACGGTCAGAACGAGGCGATTTTGGGTGGTCATCGTTTGCATCCCGTGACGACGATCCTGAGGGAGGGAACAACAGCGAGCAGCGCTTCTTTGTGCGCTTGGGTGCTCACCCCAATGATGAAGTCATATCCACACGCCGCCGCAGCTTTTCGCTCCTTTTCTATTTGCTCCAACTCCTTCTCAATCTCCCGATCCCGGATATAGTCAGGATACGTGTCGAATTGATGGGTCTTGATTTCCCACAGCACACGCACGCCGACTTGCAGCGCATCGAAGCTCACGCCGCCCACGAGCACATCCATTCCGGGATAGCGGTTAGGCGGAAACTGATCGGCGCACTTGTTATGCGCGTCATCCTTGCCCGCGTGCGGTTCCGGGATGGGTTCGCACCTGGGGCGATCTCGCTCCGTGACTTCGGGTGGCTCCAGAGGAGGGAAATCCGGCCCTGTTGGCTCCGGCTTGGGCCTTTTTTTCGGCGAGGGCTTCGGCGGGGCAGGCTTCGTTACAGGCACGGGCTTCACTTCTGGCACGGGGCGCGTTACAGGCACGGGCCGCGCTTCCGGCACCGGCCGCGTCTCCGGCAGCGTAGGCGGTGGCCGAACCTGGGGACGGCCCCTCTTCTCCGCGTAAGTATCCAACGCTTCTTTGATGGCGAAGCCCACCACCACAACGCCCGCCACAACTACCGCTCCCACGATGATCTCAGGTGCCGCCAGCACGCAGACCCCGACCCCGAGTCCCATGGCAGCGGCACCCGCAGAGGCAATCGCGCATCTTCCCGTGGGGTCGTGAAACTCGATCCGGTCATGGTCGAGGGCGTGATAGCACCGCTCCGCCAGCACGGGCCAGGGCTCGGAAGCCTCCTGAACGGCGCACCGCCCCCGTCCGTCCAGGGCAGCGTCGCCGCTCGCTGGAGGTTGGCGAGCCTCGGGTCTCGGGCCGCTGACTCTCGGGGGCTCGGCGCTGACGTAGCGCAGGCTGAGACGTAGAGCAGCAGGGCGATGCACGCTCGGAAACGCATGTCGACGTCCTCCAATACATTCAGGACCTGGCGAGTCCTGGTGGGGCCGTTCGCAGCATGCCAGCGCGCTCCGACAGCAACGAACGAGCACGAGCGGAGAGCGGCACACGGCAGCCGCAGTTCGGGCCAGGGGCGAGCGCCAATGCAACCGACATCCCATGCTCGGGCACGGTGCGGGCTCCAGGGCACGAGGTTTCAGCGCCCCGCCTCCCTGGGTCGGGGGCGGGTGCTGACAGCTCCCCGTCCTGGAAGTCACGAAGCGTCTTCCGCAACAGGAGTGAGCAGGCGCCCCAGCTCACAACAGCCGAAACGCGGTCAAGGACGTAACGAGCATGGCAACAACCCCGGGCCAGTGTGGAGGGCAGCAACGGCGCCAGTGTCCGGGGCCCGGCATGTGAGGCTCGGAGCGGTGGGGGTCGCCATGGCACGACGGCGTCCACGGCGGGCACCTTGGGCTCGGTGGGGGCCGCCGGGGGCCTGGCAGGCACTTCGGGCTGGTGGGAGCCTCGGGGCTGGTGGTAGTAGGCTCGAGTATCGTCGCCAGAAGATGGATTCAGGGCTGAAGGGCTCGCCACTCTCGCCCAGTGAGGGGTCCAAGGGGACCAAATCGGACGGACGCGCATGGACTCGCCCGGACAGATGGGCACCCCATTTTCAGAGGGAAAACGGAGGTGGGCCTCTGATCCCGAGGGAAGGCGGATCCGCCGTTAGCGGCTTCGATTCCCGCCGCTTCCAGTAGAGGTTGCTCGCCGCTCTGAGCCGAGCCTGCTCTGTCCTGCTCATCGTGGGAGGCGGTGCGCTCGTGCGCGCGGGCCGTGAGGACACCTTGCCGCGAGGTGTCCTCCCGCCCGTGCTTTGAGGCACGAGCGGGAACTCCCCGGGGTCCTCAGCGCGTCTTCCAGGCTCCATCCTCGGCGCGCTCGTAGTGCTGGCCGTCCGGGAGCTTGCCGTAGAAGAGCGCGTCCTTCAGGCCTGACACGGACTGGCCGTCGAAGAGGCCGAGTTCCCCCTCGGGTGAGAAGGTGAGCCCCAGCTCGGCGGCGGTCAGCCGCATGCGAGCCCCGGGGGCCAGCGTCCTCGCCGCGAGCACGGTGCCCACGCGTTTGCCGGCCTGCTCGCGAGGAGCCGCCGTGGGCTCGGCCTGGAGCAGGGCGGGGATGTTGCGCCGCAGGTTCGTGGTCAGCACCTGTCCAGCCAGATTCACGGGCGTGGTGCCTCGGTTGCGCAGCTCGACCCAGCCGGCCTTCGTGTCCAGCGCCTCCAGCACCACGCCAGGCTCGTGGGCCTCCATGCGCTCGAGTTCCTTCAGGATGAACGCGCGCCGCAGCCGGACGAACTCCTTGATGAACTCATCGCCTTCCTCGAACTTGGCGTGGTCCATATAGGGATCCAGGGCCATGTACGGCGCGATGACCTCGTGCAACTGGTCGATGTAGGGCCCCATGACCTCCATGGTGAAGAGTTCGCGCAGGGCCTTGTCCAGGCGGGCCTCCAGGCGAGAGCGCAGCTCGGGGTTCATCACGATGCGGGTGGCCAGGTTGGAGAAGACGGGCAGGTAGCCCGGGTGGATGCCCTTGCGAGCGCGGTAGCGATTGGCCACCTCGGGGTTGCCCAGGGTGAAGGAGTAGAGCGGCTGATCGTAGATGGGCACCAGGTCCGGGCCGCGTGCCATCTGGTACCACCAGCGCGCGTCCACGTTGTTGAGATCCCACGCGGCGTAGACCCAGCGCTTCGTCACATGGTCGTAGATGAAGTAGCTCTCCGAGTCCTCGATGTAGTTGTTGGCCATCAGCGCGTCCATGACCATGGAGCGCACGTAGCCCTCCAGGTCCATGGCGCGCGCGAGCGCCTGGGGCAGCTCGGGCTCGGGGGTGCGGTTGATGACGGCGAGCACCTGGTCCAGGGCCTCGTGGCCTTCCTTCTTCTCGTTGGTCTTCTTCAGCCAGTCTCCCTGATAGGGCACCTTCCAGGAGCGCGGCTTGAACTCGGTGTCCTTCCAGCCGGCGCGGTAGATGGAGGCGTCCTTGTCCGCGAAGTCATGGGCGCTCAGGAAGGACTTGTTGATCTGCTCGATGTCCAGGAAGACGCCCTCGGGCTTTCCGTTGAGGCTCAGCCGGACGAACTTCACCTTCGCGGCGGGCACCCGCATGGCGGCCAGCAGATCGAAGGCGATCTTCTCCGCCAGCATCGACGCGTCCGAGTAGCCGGCCACGAGGTTGAGCGAGGTGCGCCCCTCGAAGGGCGAGTCCTTCTCGAAGCTCACGTTCCAGCTCTTCTTGGGGAAGTCGCGTGCGGAGGCGCCCCGCAGGCGTGCCTTCACCGGGTAGTCGACGCCCTGGTAGCGGAAGATGGCGTCCTGCTCGGGCGTGTCCTTGTCCGCGTAGAACATCTCCATCACGCCGGGTGGGAAGATGAGCTCATACGCTTGCACGCTCTTCTGCACGGCGGGCAGGACGAAGGGGCGCTGCTCGTCGGGGACGGGCGGAGGTTTGTCCGTCGACGGAGGCGGAGACTCCGTGGGGGGCTCGCCGGTGGAGGGAGGAGGGGGTTGCTCGCTCGGTGGCGGACTTCCTGGCGTGGGTGAGGGCACCTGGAGGGAAGGACGGCCGTTCACCACGGGCATCGGCCCCCTCCCAGGGCCGCACGCGGAGGACACGGAGACCGTGACCAGACAGAAAAGACGCGCGATTTTCATGAACGCGTTGCTTGAGCAAGACGGATGCCGGGTGGTGAAGGCGCGCACCGTCCAATGGCAGACGTCGCGGACCCGGACATGGGAAAAGGCCTTGCCCGAGGAGAACTGAATTTCTCCCGACAGGGCGCTGGGATTCTTGTCCAGGGGTCAGCGGCAGCCCGCGGCCGAGGAGGGGAGCCGGTAGGTGAAGCGCTGGAACCAACCGCGTTCGCGCCACTGCTCCTTGCGGATTTCCACCGCGTGGGTCAGGTCCTGCTCGAAGCTGGTGGCGAGCGAGTGGGCCAGGGGCCCGTCCTCGACGACGAGCGCGCCTTCCTCGAGCAGGGCGCTTGCGTGGGCTTGGAGGTTGGTGGTGCCCACGGCCACGAGGTGGTCGTCCACGAGCATGGTGCGCGACTCCAGGGGAGCGCGTTGGTACTCCCACAGGCGCACCCCGTTCTCCAGCAGCCGCTCGTAGGAGGAGCGCTGCGCGGCGAGCACGCGGGCGGTGGTGTCCGCGCCCTCGAGTCCGGGCACGAGGATGCGCACGTCCACGCCGCTCTTGGCCTTGTGGATGAGCGTGTCCACGGTGGCGGGGGTGGGCACGAAGCACGCGTTGGTGAGCCACAGGCGGTGCTGGGCGGAGGCGAGCAGCACCTGCACCATGCGCTCGGAGTGGCTCAGCGAGGGCGAGCCGGTGCTCGCGATGAAGCCGGCGCGCGCCTCGCCCTGGGAGTCGAGCGGAGGAAAGGCGGACTCGGGCAGCAGCCCGCCGCCGGCCTCGAGCCAGTCCCGGGCGAAGGACTGCTGCAACTGGCGCACGGCGGGGCCCTCGACGTGGACATAGGTGTCGCGGGTGCCGCCGCGAGGGGCCACGGCGCCGAAACCGCCGGTGAGGCCGCCCCGGCCGTCCCGGATGACGAGCTGCCGGTGGTTGCGCGCCTCCAGCCGCGAGTCGGCGAACACCACCTCCTGGCCGATGAAGGGCCGGAAGGCACGCACCTCGCAGCCCGCGCGCACCAGTTGGGACTCCACCTGGTCCTTGAAGGCCGGGCTCTGGAGGGGGTCCACGAGGATGCGGCACTCCACCTCCGGCCGGCGCGCGGCGAGCGCCTGGACGAGCCGCCGTGAGGCGTCGCCGGGCTCCCACCGGGACAACAGCAGGTGGATGGACTCGCGCGCCTCGCGGATTTCCTCCTCGAGAGTGTCGAGGATGCGCTCGTCCTGGACGAGCTCCACCCCATGGCCGGGCCGCAGGCCGATGCCCACGGACTGGTAGAGGGCGAGGGACAGCTCGGGCCCGGAACTGGGCACGTGGTCGCGGACGCGGAGCTGCTCCGGGAAGTCCCGGCGGACGCACGCCGTGCCGCAC
This sequence comes from Cystobacter fuscus, assembly GCF_002305875.1. Classification (NCBI taxonomy): domain Bacteria; kingdom Pseudomonadati; phylum Myxococcota; class Myxococcia; order Myxococcales; family Archangiaceae; genus Cystobacter; species Cystobacter fuscus. The sequence continues at coordinate 3,296,172 of NZ_CP022098.1, forward strand.
CACAGGCAGGCGATCAAGAGGCGCGAGAGGGTATTCACGCGGCCCAAGCTAGGCATCCGGGGACGGACTGCGCAGGGGTGGAGGGGAGTCGTGCGAGCGCTGGGGGTCGGCTGGGTATGACCCGCGGGCGCACCCATCTCTACCTTCGAGGGGTAGCGCCTACCCACTGCTGCTGGAGGCACGATGGAATCCTGGAACCAGAATTCGGCCGACGCCGTGCGCGCGCACGCGCCGCGAGAGGTGAACAGCCGCATCGACGCCCAGGTGGAGCGATGCGTGCGGCACATGGCGGAGCAGACGGACCACTCGGTCATCAGCCGCTATCTGGAGGGGCTGGAGAAGGAGTGGGACCTGAACCGGGTGGTGATGGTGGCCGCGTCGGCGGTGTCGCTCCTGGGGTGGGTGATGGCACCACCGCGCGGTGGGGGGTGGCGGGTGGTGGGCGCGGTGGCGTCGGGGCTGCTGTTGCAGCAGGGGGTGTTCGGCTTCGGTCCCCTGTCGCTGCTCGCGCGCCGGCTGGGGGTGCGCACCCGGAGGGAGATCGACCTGGAGAAGTTCGCCCTCAAGGCGCTCCGGGGAGACTTCATGCGGATTCCGCACGAGGGCGGCCCCCTGGCGCGGGCCAACGCCGCGCTGGTGGCCGCCCAGTCCGACTGAGCGCTTGTGGTCAGCGCACGCCTCCGCGCATCGCGTTGAGGCTCACGGGCGGCGCGGGGCCCTGTTTGGTCTGCCTCGTGCCGCCGCGCTGCTTGAACATGTAGCCCTCGAGTCCGGCCAGCCCGATGGAGAACTGCGTCACCCATTTGGTGTCCGGCCGGCCCGCGGCGGCCTTGGTGTCGAACGGGTAGGCGAAGTGCAGGCGCAGCAGGATGGGGCCCAGGCCCACGTTGATGCCCACGGCGGCGTCGAGCACGCGGCGGTCGAACATGTCGCGCAGCGAGCCGCCCACGCCACCCAGGTCGAAGCCCGCCACGCCCATGATGCTGTTGAGGAAGGCGATGCGGATGATGGCGTCGAGCGGCACGCGCAGCTCCAGCGTGGAGTAGAGGTAGTGCTGGCCGAGCAGCCAGTTCGTGTCGCCGAAGGGCACGCCGCGCAGGGTGTCGAAGCTGGAGAGGTAGTAGGAGCGGGCGAAGCGTCCACCGAAGCTCGTGCCCGCGCCGCCGCGCAGCATGAAGTGGGTGCTGCCCAGGGGGATGGGGAAGTAGCGCTCGGCGTCCAGGCGCACGTTGCCGAAGAACTCGCCGTGGAAGGGCTGCACGCCGGCGGTGACTTCCGCCAGGAACGAGGTGCCCGAGGTGGGCACGCCCGTGTAGTGGTAGTGCAGGGTGTTGTAGCCGAAGGCGCCGGACACCTCCGTCTGGAAGCGCAGGCCGGGTTGGCTCTGTTTCCACTGGCTGTAGAGGTCCCCCACGCCGTTGAGCTCCTGCAGGTTGAGGATGAAGGCGGTGGAGGGATCGAGGAAGTACGAGGCGCCGCCGATGTTGAGGTTGGCCTCGAGGAAGGTGAAGGTGCTCAGTGGGTAGCGCGCCAGGCCCGTGGCGCCGAAGAAGCGCTCGCCGGAGATGAGGTAGCTCAGGGGGATCTGCCCCTGGGCGGCCTGCACGAGCGAGCGGTCCACGCGGAAGCGCAGCGACTGGAAGAGGCCGCCGCCCCAGGTGGTGCGCCGCGACTGGTCGACGTAGAGCAGGATGCCATCGGTCAGATCGAAGGAGCCGTACACGGCCACCTGCAGGAGCAGGGCGTGGTTGCGCAGCCGGTCCATGGCCGAGGCGGCCACCTGGCCGTAGAAGCCGCCGCCGCCGCCGCCCGCGAAGCCGAGGATGGGCCCCAGGTCGATGTTCTTCCAGGCGAAGGGGTTGTAGCTCTCGGCGCCCTCGAGCGCGCGCTGGGGCAGGGGGCTGGGCGGGGTGGTGCGGTCCTGTGAGCCCGCGGGCACGGGGATGCTCAGGAGCTGCTGGGCGCGCATCAGGGCGGGTTTGCGCTCTCCGGACAGGTGGAAGAGCGTCCACAGGTTGCCGTCCGGCGCGGGGCTGGGCTCGAAGAGGCCGGTGGCCACGTCGGTCCTGCGCACGATGGAGCCCCCGCCGGTGTACTCGTGCAGGTCCGAGTGGCTCTGGTCATATGCCACGAAGAACAGGCGGCCGTTGGGCAGCACGGTGGGGTCCGCGTGGTCGCGCGCCTCGGTGGTGAGCCGCTCCGGTGGGTTGCCGTTCTCGGGTTTGATCCGGAAGAGGTTGTAGTAGCCGTGCGAGGTGGCGTCCGAGGTGTAGACGATGCCCGCCGCGCCCCAGGTGAGGCTGCGCTCGGCGTAGACGTCGTGGGTGATCTGCTGGGGTTTCGCGTCGGGGCCCTGGTCGAGCGGCAGCACGTACACGTCGCGCGTGCCGCGCTCGTTCAGGCCGATGAAGGCGAGCTGCTTGCCATCCGGCGAGAAGGCCGGAGAGTGGGCGGCGATGAGGCCGTGGCGCTCGAGCGGCCAGGCCACGCGCTCGCCCAGCTCGAAGTCCACCTCGTAGGGGGCTTCCTTGTACAGCCCGGTGGGGTTGTTGATGTAGGCGTTGCGGGTGGGCGGGGCCGCGGTGCCGTCGCGGGTGGCGGCCTTGATGGAGTGCGTGTAGCGCTGGACGTAGAGGATGTCGCGCGCGAGCGCCTCGGCCACGAAGGCGAGCCGGTCATCGGAGAGGGCGAAGTTGCGGCCGAAGACGGGGTGGAGTGACTCGTAGCCCGGCACTCCATCGCCCTGCACCTTGCGGGTGTCCTCGGGCGCGCGGGGGTCCACGAGGATGAGCTGGCTCTCGCCCGTCTCCGGGATGATGCTGCGGTACATGAGGACGCGCCCATCCGGCCGGCTGTTGAGCGCGGTGACGATGCCGCGGCGCTCGCGCAGCAGCTCCACCCCGGGCGTGTTCTGTTCGGACTTGAGGTAGGCGCGGTAGGAGCGCTGCTTGAGCCAGTCCTCGAAGCGCGCGGCGATCGTCTGGGGCGCGTCCCCGGTGAGCAGCTCCAGGAGCCCGTCGAACTCGAGGTGGGGCACCTTGTCCGTGCCGGAGATGAGCTTGGGCGAGTTGTCGAGCACCTTCTGGATGAAGCCCTCGCCGTAGGTGTCCTCGAGGAACTGGCAGCGCGCCTGACCCACCTTGTAGATCCACAGGAAGCCGTAGGGCCCGGGGGACCAGAAGTCGAGGAAGGCGTAGCCGCGCGCCAGGTCCGGGTTGACGAGCAGGTCGCGCACCATCATCTCGCCCTCGGGGTCCAGGCCGCCCTTGGCGTAGAACTCGGCGAGCCCCTCGATGAACCACAGGGGCATGCCGTTGAGCGGATCCCCGCCGACCTTCTCCCGGTCCGCCAGGAAGCGGACCTTCTGGATGGTGAACTGGTGGGCCATCTCGTGGGAGCTGATCTCCCCGAACTGCCGGTGGTCTCCCAGGTAGGGCAGGGTCAGCTCCAGGTTGCCCTGGGTGCTGGTGACGCCCAGCGTGCCCTCGGAGACGGGGGTGATGTTGGTCTGGAGGAACTCCTGGTAGGAGCTGTAGAGGATGTAGGGGAAGGTCTGGGTGGGGACGAACTTGAAGCGGCCGACGAGGTAGCGGTAGGCGTCCTCGAGCTGGGGCGCGGCGTACTGGGCCACCTCCCGTTCGTTCTCGTAGAAGTAGAAGCGCACGCCGCCGCTCTTGTCCCCGAGCGACCGGGCATAGGCGGAGCCGGCGTCGGTGGTGCCTCCATCCGCGCTCGGCAGGAAGATGGGCACGGAGAGCGGGCCCGGGTCGAGGCGGGTTCCCCCATCCTCGGTGGACGCGCCCGCGGTGCCGGGGTCACCGGAGCGGGTGGACCCGGCGCCCTCGGGGAGGAGCTCCTGGGCGGAGTTGCCCGCCGGGTTGTCGCCCGTATTGGTCCGGGGGACGGTGGGCGCGGTGGGCAGGGGTCCGCCCGGGGCGCCGGGGGCCTGCTGGTGGGCCCGGTGGGCCGCGGGGGGCGCCACCCCCTCGGCGTTGGGCCCGACGAGGATGTCCAGGTGCTTCCAGTCGAACTCGTAGGTGTGGACGGGCGAGCGGTACGCCCGGCGAGGGATGACGTAGACCTGGGCGAGCGCCGCCTCGGAGAGGAGCACGCAGAGCAGGGCGGCGATGGGGATGCGTCGATTCAAGAGGGCGACCTCCCGGGTGGGGAGACGGGGGACGGAGGCAAGCTAGCAACCTATCCCATGGAGACGAGTGGCCAACCGAGCGCTTCCGCGCGACTGCTCAGCGTCTTACGTCCCAGGCGGGGGGCGGGGGGCTTTTGTCCGGAGCGTGCGCCCGGTATGGAGAAGTTCATGAACCGTTTACTGGTGGCCATGGCAGGGACCTTGTTCCCCGTGTGGATGGGCTGTGCCAATACGGAGCCGGAGACCCTGGGGTGCGCGTCCGAGGATTTCGACCGCTCGGCGTGTGATGTCCCGGCGGTGAGCGCTGTCAAGGCCGAGGGCATCTGGCAGGCGAACGTGACGCTGGACGGGCTGGACACGCCCGGGGCGCTGCGTCTGCTGTCCGAGGGCCCGTTGATCTTCAACACCCCGCTCAAGGAGCGCCCCGAGGAGGGCGGCCCGTTCTTCCTGTCGAGCGAGTACACGGATTCCTCCGTGCCGCTGCGGCTGGCGCTCTCCGCCTGCCAGGCGCCGACGGCCACGCGCGTGACGGGCGATTTTCGTCGGTGTGTCAACGGTTCGGCGGACCTCAAGGGCACCTTCGAGGCGGTGCGGGTGCAGCGGGTGGCGGGTGAGGACGAGGCCTCGGGGGTGGAGCTGGTGGCGGAGGTGCCCCTGCCGCGGGGCGCGGTGGCGTCGGATGTCTTCGTGTCGGGGGGATACGCCTACGTGACGGCGCATGCGGACGGCCTCTTCGTCTTCGATGTGAGCAACCCGTCGGCGCCCCAGAAGGTCGCGGAGGTGACGCCCACGAAGGACGTCTGGCGGCGGGCGTGGGTGAAGGGCCAGACGCTCTACATCGCGAGCGCCGCCCAGGGTCTGCTCGTCTACGACGTCAGCAACCCGGCGCTGCCCAAGCGGCTGTCGGCGTTGCCGGCGGACGCTCCGGTCGAGGCCTGGGGGCTGTACGAGGACCAGGCGCGGCTCTACGTGATGTCTCCCTCCCCCCGGGCCGAGGTCCTCATCTTCGACCTCCAGCAGGATCCGACCAAGCCCCTGCTGATGAAGCGCTACTTCGTGGAGGACAGCCTCATCAACCAGGGCGAGCTTCCGGTCGAGGGCGTGGTGACGGGCAACCGGCTCTACATGGGTCACTGGCGGTATGGGTTCGCGGTGGCGGACGTGTCCAACCCGAACGCCCCGGTCACCCTGGGGCGCTTCCAGTACGACAAGGCCACCAGCCGTCCGGTGGCGGCCGGTCTCATCGAGGGGCAGACCATTGCCTTCGAGGCCAGTGAGGGCTGGGGCTCGCAGGTGCGCGTGCTGAACGTGACGGATGCCCAGCACATCACCCAGGTGGGACAATTCCAGACGCGACCCCAGTCCACTGTGAGTGCGATGACACTGGTGGGGACCCGGCTGTACGTGGCCTATGCGCAGGACGGCCTGCGCATCCTGGATGTCTCCAACCCCAGTACACCGAGGCAGCAAGCCTACTACAATACGTGGCGGGAGTCGGATCCAGGCCGGGGACGGGCGTTCGTCGATGGGTTGAATGCGGTGAAGGTACCCGGAGACGGTTACCTCTACGCCGCGGAAACGTCACGTGGGTTGCTCGTCCTGCGGGAGCAGTGAGTGAGGCACATGAGCCAGACCGTATTGAAGTCGTGTGAGCGGTGCCAGTCTCTTCCTCAGAAGCAGGAGCTGGAGGGATCGGGCCGCCTCTTCCTCTGGCTCCCGCTGGGCCACAGCTACGGCAAACTGGTGCGCGTGCTGGGCGAGTCCGGCCGGGACTTCCAGCCGCTGCCGCAAGAGCAGTGCGTGACGGTGCGGTTGGAGGGCTCGCAGCTGGGGACGTTCGCGGCGGACGTGCTGGGCGCGTTGACGGACGAGGAGTCGCGCGCCACGCGCGTGCTCTTCGTGCTGGGCGACGCGGAGCCGGGCCTGCGGGACTTTCCGCGGGTGGGCTCGCTGCCGCAGCTGGTCACCATGGCGCGCTCGGGGTGGCTGGTGGACATGCTGGCCGAGAAGCGCATCACCAGCCACTACCAGCCCATCGTGGACGCCAAGGACACGCGGCGCGTGTTCGCCTACGAGGCGCTGATGCGCGGCTTCGAGCCGGACGGGGCGCTGGTGTTCCCGGGCAAGATGCTGACGCTGGCGCGCGACGCGGACCTGCTCTTCCAGTTGGACCTGGCGGCGCGTCTGTCGGCGGTGCGCGAGGCGTCCCGGCTGGGGCTCAAGGTGCCGCTGTTCATCAACTTCACGCCCACGGCCATCTACGATCCGGAGTACTGCCTGCGCTCGACGGTGGCCGCCATCAACGATCTGGGCATCGCGCCGAGCGACGTGGTGTTCGAGATCATCGAGTCGGACCACACGCCCAACGCCAACCACCTCAAGTCGCTCATCGCCTATTACCGGCGCACGGGCTTCCGGGTGGCGCTGGATGACCTGGGGGCGGGCTACTCGTCGCTCAACCTCATCCACCAGCTGCGTCCGGACATCATGAAGCTGGACATGGAGCTCATCCGGGGCATCCACCAGGATCCCTACAAGGCCTCCATCACGCGCAAGCTGCTGGAACTCGCGCAGCAGCTCGGCATCCTCACGGTGGCCGAGGGCATCGAGACGCCCGAGGAGCTGCGGTGGGTGCGCGCGCACGGGGTGGACTTCGTGCAGGGCTACCTCATCGCCAGGCCGGCGAGCCCGCCCGTGTCCATCACCCCCCACTTCGGGGATTGAGTCAGGGCTCGAGCGCGGGCAGCCGCGTCTGGTCGAGGTTCATCCTCCAGGCCGCTCGTAGCTCGTCGCCGGCGAAGAAGAGCTGGAGTCGCGCCGCGTCGGGATTGCGCTGCGCGACGGAGTCCTCGAGCGTGCCGAGCCGCTGGAGCACGCTCTGGATGAGCCGGGCGCTCTCGCCCCGGCCGATGTCCGCGGTGCTGGCGAGCGCATCGGACAGCTCGCGCTGGGCGGAGACGACGGCCGGACCGATGGGATCCTCCCCCGCCTCGAGGAGTCGATCCAGGGTGGCGAGCCACTCCTGACCCCGCGCCAGGCTCTCCAGGCCCTGCTGCCGCAGTTGCTCGGCCTGCTGGCGTGCCGCCTGTTCCCCGACGCGCTCCTGCTCGAGCGTGTCCAGGCGTGCCTGGGTCTGCTGGGTGCGCTCCTCGTCCTGGATCTGGAGCAGCTCCAGTCGCGCGCGCAGCTCGTCCAGTTGGGCGGCCTGCAAGGCGCTCGTGGCTTCCTCCTCGGTGGGTTCGGTGGCGGGCGCCGTCTGGCCGAGCAGCCAGGAGAGGGAGAGTGCGATCAATCCGTTCATGGCGTTGAACCTGTCCATTCCTGGAGGGGTGGGGACGGAAGGGGCGGGGAGCCCCCCGCGCCATGGCCTCCCGGGCGGGCGGCCAGGCGGGAACGCGAGACGCTCGCGGCGTCCGTGGGCACCGCGAGCGTCGTTCACGGGCGCTCCACTTAGTAGGTCTTGTCACCGGAGTGGTCGACGCCGCCGGTGTTGTCGAGGCCCGGGTTCATGCCCGGGTGGAGGTCCTGGTTGTCGGTCTGGTGATGGCCCGAGTTGTCCAGGCCCTGGTTGATGCCGGGGTCGACGTCGAGGCCGCTGCCGCCCATGCCGCTGTCGAGCGAGATGCTCTTGGCGACGTTGCTGTCCTTCTCCACGGTGAAGCTGGTGCGCACCTGCTGGCCTTCCTTGAGGTCCTTGATGCGCTTGACGGAGACGTCCTGGAACTGGGTCTGCTTGTTGACCTTCACGGCGATGACGCCGTTCTCGGTGCGCAGCTTCAGCTCGTCCCCGCTGCTCTTGATCACCGTGCCGGAGATCTGCTTCTCGCCGAGCATCTGGTTGGCGGAGGTGCCCGCCTGCTTCTGTCCCTGCTGTTGTTCGTGTTGCAGGTCCTGCTGGGCGCCCGCGCCACCGTAGGCGTCCTGTCCCATCGGCTGGCTGCTCTGGGTCTGCGTCTGCTGCTTGTGCTGCTTGTCTCCACCGGCGAGGGCCACCCCCGAGCCGAGCATCGCCACGGTCGCGAACAGACCCACGATCTTCTTCGTCATGACATCCCTCCTGGTTGATGGCGGTGGCCGTGCCCCCCATGGACGTGCCCGCCGCCACGAAAAGCTAGGTGCGCCTGGAGCCGAGGACAGGGTGCCCCGGGGCCTCGGACCTGCCCGAGCCCTGGGCGAGCGCTCCAACGCGGAGCGCCACGTCGCTCGGAGGGCAGGCGGCTTGAAGTGGAGGGGACTTTTCTCCTACCGTCGGGGCTTCGATCGCGCCGGCCTGGAGCTGGCCCCGACAGGAGTCCCCGTCCCGCATGCCTCCGCCTCCCAAGCAGTCGCCCGCGCCCGTCGCCGAGCCCCTGCCCACGCCGTCCTTTCCGGCCATCGAGGCCTTCATCGAGACCGCCTCCGCCGAGGAGGTGCGCTCGCTCTTCTCGCCGCTGAAGAACGAGCTGGCCAACCTCAAGGGCCCCAAGGCCGAGCACGCCAAGAAGGTCCAGGCGGCGATTTCCCGCACCGAGGAACTGCTGGCCGTGCTGCTGGACACCCGCGAGCAACTGGTGGCGGAGTCGCGCGCCAAGGGCCGGAAGTAACTCGATTTTCCAAGGAAATGACAGATGGGGGGAGCACCCCCACGCAACTGTACGGGCGGATCGGCGATAATCAGGGAAAGGGAGCGCCGGACCCGGTGTTCGAGCCTGGCTCCCAAGTCCTTGGTCGTTCCACCGCCTGGAGAGGAACCATGAAGATCGACAGCAACCTGAACATGCCGCGGATGTCCACCAACCTGACCACGGCGCGCGTGACGCCGGACACGAGCTTCGCCGCCCGCGTGCAGTCCGGTGTGGGCACGGCCGCCAACGCGGTGGCCGGTGGCGTGGGCGTGGTGGCCAACATGGTGCCCGGTGGCTCCGTGGTGTCCGCGGCGGTGTCCTCGCTCACCACCTTTGGCAACAGCAGCGGCTCGGGCTCGGCGCCCTACTACGGCGCGGCGCTCGGCTCGGGGGCCACCTCCCTGAACACCACGGTGGGCGCCGGGGGCGGCGTGGCGGCCGGTGGTGGCGGCCTGGCCGGCATTGGCAACCCCGTGGCCAACATCAGCATCGGCGCGGGCAACCAGGTGTCCGTGCCCACCGGCGGCAGTGGCGTGGGCACCGAGTTCAACGGCGAGATGGCCAGCATGTTCACCGAGCAGAAGAAGCTGCTGGGCATGCAGGTGGCCATGCAGCGTGAGAATCAGGTGTTCAGCACCATTTCCAACGTGCTCAAGACGCGGCACGATTCGGCCAAGAACTCCATCGGCAACATCAAGTAGTTCGCGGCCGCTCTCGGCCGCGGGGTTCCAGTGCCCGGGAGATCTCCTTCCGGGCCAGGAAAGGACGCACACGTCACATGGCGGAGACTTCGGAGATCTCGGGCAGCCTCATTCCGCTCGCCAGGCGCGAGGCGATGATCCTCCTCGAGGCGGGCTATCTCTGGCTCGACATGGGCCAGTTCGACAAGGCGCGTGAGGTCTTCGCCGGCGCGGTGGTGTTGATGCCCCGCAGCGAGGTGCCCCAGCTGGCCATGGGCTCGCTGGAGTTCGCCCAGGGACGGCATGACAAGGCCCTCCAGGCCTATCGTGCCGCCCAGCGGCTCGCCCCCCAGTCGGCGCTTCCCCGCGCCCACGTGGGCGAGGCCCTGTTGTTCATGGGCAAGGTGCCGGAGGCCGTGAAGGAGTTGAAGGCCGCCATGGAGTTGGAACCCGAGGGAGACGGGGCCCGTCTGGCCCAGAGCCTCCTCGATGCCAAGGAAGCGGGGGCCCTGCCGCCGCCCTCGGCCAGGCGCTAGTCTGCGCGGATAGGAGGAGATGCCGATGTCGGTCGGTGGAGTCGGACGCGGGGGCAGTCGAGGACGAACCGGGAGCACCGGGAGTACCGGGAGCGCCAAGGGCGCCGTGGGCAAGGCCGCCGCGGGCAAGGCCGGAGGGGCTTCCTTCGGCGGTCAGGTGGACCGCACCGCGGGGCTCGTGGGCCCCTCGGGCATGGTGGGCTCCAGCAACGTGCAGGCTCCCATGGCCCTGGATCCGCTCAGCGCCCAGGCACTCGCCATCTCCAAGCAGCTCAAGAACGGGAACTTCAAGAGCAAGGAGGAGGCGACGCGCAAGCTCGTCGCCGAGGTGCTCAAGGAGAAGCTCAACATGAAGTCATCGGCCCTGACGACCAAGATCGCGGATGCCCTGCAGGATGACCCCCGTCTGAATCAGGCCCTCGAGCGGTTGTGGTCGAAGGCCGAGTGAGCCGCGCGCTTGGGTCTCGGTGAAGACAAGAAGGTCCTGCTGGAGAAGTACGGCCCCTACGTCCGGTCGTTGGCTTCGACCGTGCGCAAGCAGTTCTCCGCCCAGCTCGAACTGGATGAGCTCCTCGCTTATGGGCAGATCGGTCTGCTCGAGGCGGCGGACCGCTTTGACCCCAAGATGGGGGCCAACTTCCTTACATTCGCCCACTACCGCATCAAGGGGGCCATCTACGATGGCCTCCGGAAGATGGGAGTGCTCAAGGGTGGTGACGCGCGCGGCGCCTACATGGGCGAGCGCGCCACGGCCTATTTGGGAAATCTTTCGGATCGCGAGCAGGGAGGAGGCAACCGCGGGGGGTCCATTGACGATGATGTCATGGAGATTTCCAACGCGGTGGCGGGGCTGGCGATGGTGTTCGCCACCAGCCTCGAGGGCTCCGATGCCCTGGGCTTCACGGACGAGTCCCTGCCGGTGGACCAGCGGCTGGAGCTGGAGCAGCAGCGGGTGAGGGTGAGGGCGGCCATCGAGAAGTTGCCGGAGAAGGAGCGCCGGCTGCTTCAGGGCTACTACTTCCAGGGCAAGACGCTGGAAGAGGCGGGCGCGGAGATCGGGCAGTCGAAGAGCTGGGCGTCGCGGCTGCATGCGCGGGCCATCGAGCGGCTCAAGGAACTTTTGAACGAGGAGGAACCTTCCTCCCCCGAGGATTCAAGGAGGCAGTCACATGGCGGGTCCAATGGCCGGCGTGTCGGCGGCGCAGATCGCCCAGCAGAAGTCCCAAGACCAGGGCGCGCAACAGGTCAATAAGCAGGGCGCCTCGAAGTTCGACGCGGCCCTGGCCAACAAGACGCAAGGCGCCGAGCAGGTGCAGGGCGTGCAGGCCGCCCAGTCCACCCAGCGCGCCGACCAGGTGCGTCAGGCGGAGGCCATCGACAAGACGAACAAGGCGGCCTTCAACAAGGCCAACCCCGCTGGCCAGGAGCCCGCCACCGCCAAGGGCGCCCAGGCCGTGGACGCCAAGCCCGAGGCGAGCAAGGCCGGCGCGATGATCTCCCACGTGGTGGGCGAGCTGGAGCGCGGCCAGGTCAACATGGAGAAGCTCATCCAGGCGGGTGCGTCCGGGAAGACCTTCTCCAACGCGGAGCTGCTGTCGCTCCAGGCCGGCATGTACAAGTACACGCAGGAGCTGGATCTGACGAGCAAGGTGGTCGAGAAGGCCACGAGCGGTCTGAAGGACACGCTCAAGACCCAGGTCTAGCAGCCAACCGGACTGGCGGTTGCTGTCTTTCGAGGGCGTCTCCTCTAGCGAGGGGGCGCCCTCGGGCGTTGCGGGTCTTTCCAGAGCAGCTCTTGTTGGAAGCACGCCGCCCCATCTAAGCTACGCGCCGCCCATGACGCTCCGACCGTACGCGCTCGCGGCCCTCCTCGTTCTCGCGCTGGGGACTGGCTGCACCATCGATCTGCAACACGAACTGACCGAACAGGATGCCAACGAGATCTACGTCCTGCTCAGCAAGAACGGCATCGCCGCCACCAAGCTGAAGGAAGAAGGCGGCAACGAGCTGCGCTTCCGGATCCAGGTGCCCAAGGCGGACGCGGCCCAGGCGGCCGAGCTGTTGCGCGCGTACTCGCTGCCTCGCCCGATGGAGGCGGGGCTCAACCACTTCGCCAAGGGCGGCATGGTGCCCACCGCCACCGAGGAGCGCGCCATGATGCTCAAGTCGCTCGGCGGCGAGGTCTCCAACGCCCTCAATCAGATCGACGGCGTGCTGGAGGCCCGGGTCATCGTGATGATTCCGGAGAACAACGATCTCACCCAGCCGGAGAACAAGCCGCTGCCCTCGGCGTCGGTGTTCATCAAGTACCGGCCGGGGCCCAAGAACGAGCCGCCCATCAAGCGCGAGGACATCCAGCAGTTCGTCTCCACGTCGGTGCCGGAGCTCAAGCCCACGGCGGTGACGGTGCTGCTCACGCCGGCCATTCCTCCCGACGCGGAGGTGGGCCCGGAGAGCCGGCTGCAGGACGTGATGGGCATGCGCATGACGGCCTCCAGCTTGAGCCAGTTCCGGATGATGGCGGCGGTGGCCGTGCTGCTCATCCTGGCCTCCATCGGTCTGGCGGCCTGGCCGCTCATCCGCGGAAGCGGGGGCGCCGCGGCGGCACGGGCCCGCGCGAAGCGGGATTGATGCGAGCCCCCCGCGTGGTTCGTCTGCGACGTCTCTCTCGAGTGGGGTGACCGTTGGACCAGTTCTTCACCTCGCTGAGCAAGCGACAGCTCATGATGCTCCTGACCGCCATCACCTTCGGGGGTCAGGAGGGCGTCGCCGCGCTCGAGCACCTGCCCGAGGACGAGGCGGAGCTGCTGGTGCATCGCGCCCAGGGCATCCTCCAGATTCCGCGCGAGAAGCGCATTCCGCTGCTGGTCCAGGAGATCAAGCGGCTGGTGAAGGATCGGCGCGGGCAGATGTGGAGCGCGGATCCCGAGCGGCTGGCGGCGCTGCTCAAGCGCGAGCGCGGCGCGCTGGTGGAGGTGATGCTGCGCGCGCTGCCCGGGCCGCTCGCCGAGGCGGTGCGCTCGTACCTGCCCAACACGCGCCGGGTGAAGCTCACGCGCGAGGTGCGGCCTCAAATCCTCGACATCGTGCGCTGGAAGCTGGAGGAGCGGCTCGCCCGCGATGCCTCGGCGCACGTGCCCTTCAAGTTCACCGACGTGCTGATGCTCCAGGCGCGTGAGCTGCTCTCGGTGTGTGATCGCCTCGGCGCGCGCGTGCTGGGCCCGGCCCTGGCGGGGGTCCCGGAGGCGGAGCGGGAGGCGGCCTTCGCGCAGCTCCCGCCCCACCTGCGCCAGCTCGCGGTGCGCGCCGTGACGGCCAATGCCCCCCGCCGGCTCCCCGAGGAGGAGGCCCTCGCGCAGCTCTCGCAGTACGGCGGCATGGAGAACCTGACCGCGGCCATCCGGGGCGCCGGGGTGCACCGGCTGGCGCGCGCGAGCGTGGCCCAGTCCGCCGAGTTCGCCGCCCGCCTGGTGGAGAAGCACCGCGGGGAGTTCGGGCAGATCCTCGCGAAGTGGGTGCGCGAGGAGCGCGCCAAGCCGACGAGCCGCGGGGATGGAGGCCGCACCGACATCGTCACCGACCTCGAGCGGCTCGCGGCCCGGGGGCTCATCGATCGGCCCGTCCGGCTGAGCCCGCCCCGTCCGCCGGCCCTCGGTCCCCCGCCCGCGATGAAGGGGGCTCCGGCGCCGCGCCGGGCTTCCGTGTCCGTGCCCGCGCCCGCGCTCACGTCCGGGGGCCAGCGCCGGGATCCCATCGCCGAGCGCGAGGCGCGCCGGGCGGGTGCCGCCAGCCTCAGCTACGTGGACCGGCAGAAGGCGCTCGTTTCCCCCGAGCCCGCGCGCGTGAGCCGGGGCGCGCCCCTGCCCCGGGGCACCCGGGACGGAGTGCAGAGGGCCGTGGATCCGGGTGGGGCCACGCTGCCGCCCCGTCGCTCCCGGGTCAACGAACAGCCGGCCGTCTCCGTCTCGGACGCGGAGGGCTCGCGCATCTTCCGCTCCCCGCTGGCGCGTACGCAGAGCCGGGGTCTCGTGCAGCCCCCCGCGCCCCGGGACGCCGCCGAGCGTCCTCCCCGGGTGGTGGGCACCAATCCGGGCGTTCGGCGCGAGGACACCCAGTCCGGGAGGGGCGAGCGACCTCGGCAGGGGGGCGCGAGTGGGCGTGGACCTCGGGGCGGAACGCGCTAGCATCCCCGCGACAAGGAGCTTTCCATGGCAGTTGGCAAGGTGATCAAGGGCGATTCGGGGTCGGAGCCATTGCCCGGTGGGGATCGGCCCTCGCTGCGTGCGCCGCGTCCCGGCGTGATGAACGCCGAGGTCTTCGAGGCCCGGCAGTCAGCCCAGGCCATCCTCGAGGAGGCGCAGCGGGAGAAGGAGCGCATCCTCGCGGAGGCCCAGCGCGAGCGCGAGGACGTGCTCGCCAAGGCGCGCGAGCAGGGCCGCCAGGAGGGCCTGTCCCAGGTCACCGAGCTGATGGTGCGCGCGAAGATGCATGCCGGGGAGCTGCTCGTCCAGCAGGAGCGGGACGTCGTGGCGCTGGCGTGCAAGATCGCCGAGAAGATCATCGGCCGGGACGTGGACAGGGATCCCTCGTTGCTGGCGGACATCTGCGCCAAGGCCATCGAGGAGCTGCGCAACGCGCGGGCGGTGGTGCTCCGGGTGAACCCCAAGTCGGCGGCGGTGCTGCGCGCGCGCAAGGCGGAGCTGATGGAGCTCATCGGCCGGGCGGTGGACGTGGCCATCCGCGAGGATCCGGACGTGGCGCCCGTGGGCTGCATCGTGCAGACGGAGTTCGGCACGGTGGACGCGCAGCTGCCCACCCAGTTCGAGATGCTCCAGAACGTGCTGTTTCCCGATCAGGGCAAGAAGGAAGGGCCCGCGTAAGCCATGGCCATCGATCTCTCGCATTACTTCTCCCTCATCAAGGAAACGCCGCTGTACCGGGTGCGCGGCCGCGTCACCGAGCTGACGGGCCTGGTCGTCAAGGCGAGCGTGCCCGGCGTGCGCGTGGGCGAGGTGGTCGTCATCAAGGGTCACGGGGGCCGCGCCTCGGTGAAGGCCGAGGTGGTGGGCTTCCAGGGCGACGAGGTGATGCTCATGCCGCTCGGCGAGCTGCAGGGCATCGGCCCCTCCAGTGAGGTCATCCCCACGGGCCGGCCGCTGACCATCAAGTGCGGCTACGAGCTGCTCGGCCGCGTGCTCAACGGCATTGGCGAGCCCATGGATGGCACGCCCCTGCCACAAGGCATGGCGGACTGGTCGGTGGACCGGGACTGTCCGGACCCCTTCACGCGCCAGCGCATCGAGCGGCCCCTGCCCCTGGGCGTGCGCTGCATCGACGGGCTGCTCACGGTGGGCGAGGGCCAGCGCGTGGGGCTCTTCGCCGGCTCGGGCGTGGGCAAGTCCACGCTCATGGGACAGATCGCGCGCAACACCAAGGCGGACCTGTGCGTGGTGGCGCTCATCGGCGAGCGTGGCCGCGAGGTGCGTGAGTTCATCGAGGACGCCATGGGCGAGGAGGGCATGAAGCGCTCCGTGCTGGTGTGCGCCACCTCGGACCAGCCCAGCCTCGTGCGTCTGCGCGCCGCCTACGTGGCCACGGCCATCGCCGAGTTCTTCCGCGAGCGCGGTGGCAACGTGCTCTTCATGCTCGACACGGTGACGCGTCTGGCGCGTGCCCAGCGTGAAATTGGCCTCGCCATCGGCGAGCCCCCGGCGCGCCAGGGCTATCCGCCGAGCGTCTTCTCCATGCTGCCGCGCATCCTCGAGCGCACGGGCAACTCCGAGAAGGGCAAGTGCACCGCCATCTACACGTGCCTCGTGGCCGGCGGTGACATGGAAGACCCCATCGCCGACGAGGTCCGCGGTATTCTCGACGGCCACTACATCCTCAACCGTGCCCTGGGCGAGCGCAACCAGTGGCCCGCCATGGACGTGCTCGTCAGCCTCTCGCGTGTGATGAGCGGCATCGTCTCCAAGGATCACAAGAAGGCGGCGGGCAAGCTGCGCGAGACGCTCTCCACCTACGAGAAGCAGCGCGACCTCATCCTCCTGGGCGCCTACCAGTACGGCACGGATCCGCGCACCGACTACGCCATCGACAAGTACGACGCGATCATCGACTTCCTCAAACAGGACACCCACTCCAACAGTCCCTTCGAGGTGACGGTGCAGCAGCTCATCGAGCTCTTCGCGGAGTAACGCGCGCGTGCCGTTTGGCGGTAGGATGTGGGCACCATGCCCCCCTATCGATTGCAGACCTTGATCGAGATGCGCGAGCGCGCGAAGGAGGAGGCCGAGCAGGCCTTCTCCGCCGCCGTCAAGGCCCTGGCGAAGGAGAAGGAAGAGCTCCAGCGTCTCGAGGAGGAACTCGTGACGCGCAAGGCCATGCGCAAGCAGAAGGTACAGGAGCACCTCCAGCAGGTGATGGCCAAGGGCGTCACCGGCATTGGCGGCTTCAACCAGATGAACCGCTACGAGGAGCGTCTCAAGGACGAGGAGGCGCAGCTCGCCCTGGAAGTCGAGCGTCAGAAGGACGCCGTCATCACCGCCGAGAAGCTCGTGGAGCAGCGGCGCCGGGAGATGGCCGAGGCGGCCAAGGAGCTCAAGGCCATCGAGAAGCACAAGGAGAACTGGAAGAAGCAACTCAAGGAAGAGCGCGACAAGAAGGAGGAAATGAACCAGGAGGAGATCGGGAACACCTTGTTCATGATGCGCCAGCGAAAGTAGACTCGGACCCCCCCAGGTGGTGAAGCGATGAGCCGAGTCGAAGACGATCGTCAGGCGGAGAGAGCCGCTGAGCTGCGGGCCCAGGAGAAACGACTCCAGGAGGCGAAGGCCAAGCAGCGTCAGGAAGGCGCCTCCGCGTTCTCCAAGCTCGTGGGGCAGCAGAAGGACGCCCAGAGCGCTCAGCAGCAGAAGGCCACCCAGACGCCTCCCCAGTCCCTGGGCAAGTCCGTCCTCGCCCGCCTCCAGGAGGGCAAGGGCGGTGACGTGCGTGGCCTGCAGCGCCAGACGGGCAAGGCCGAGACGGATGCCGTCGCCGAGGGGCGTCAGAAGGATCTGTCCCAGGGGGAACTCGAGACCCAGGCCCGGCAGGGCGATCAGGGCGTGCTGCACTCGCGCGTCGAGTCACGTTCGGCGGACACCCGCGCGGCCGACGAGCTCCTGCGCAAGCGCGGCGAGGAGTCCGAGCAGAGCAACGAGACCGCGGCCGCGGGGGCCCAGACCAGCCGGAGCAAGGGCGCGCTCAAGACGGACGCGGACGGTGGTGGCAAGGGTGGGGGCGAGGACGGCAAGGACAAGAAGGACGGGGAGCTGGCGGCGGGCTTCCGCTTCAACCCGGCGTTGATGGCGCCCGTGCCCGTGGCCCAACCCAAGCCCAACACGGGCTCGGAGCGGCTGCGCGCCATCGCCAATGAGATCGCCCAGAAGATCGTCGAGCGGGTGCGCGTGGGCACCAACGCCGCGGGCAACGCGGAGTTCCAGATCGAGCTGCGCGGCGACGTGCTCAGTGGCCTGTCCATCAAGCTCAGCGCGAAGAACGGGAAGATCCACGCCGTCTTCAGCGGCAAGGACCGCGACGTGCTCAAGATGCTCGAGGGGCAGCGTGAGGGACTCAAGAGCGCCCTGGCGAGCCGGGGCCTCACGCTCGAGGACATGAGGGTCGAGGCGAAGACATGAGCCTCGATACGGATGACGGGCCGGGTGAGGAGCGCACGATGGTGGTCGATGCGCGCAAGCTCAAGCCCCGCTCATCGAAACCCTGGAAGCCCCACGTCTTCCCCCGTCTGGAGAAGGTCTCCCTCACGGAAACCCGGCTGCTCGAGCGGCTCACGTGGCTCAAGCCCAGGGCGGAGGCCGTCGAGGCGCTGGGCGAGCGGTTCAAGGCCATCTTCGACACCCAGATCGGCTTCGGCCTGGAGTCGTCGCGGGTGCTCGCCTCGGGCGAGCTGCGCCGGGTGCTCGCCGAGCCCACCTTCCTGTGCTTCCTGGTGCCCGGAGGGCATCGCGGACGCGCGGTGCTGGAGGTCGAGCTGTCGCTGGCGCACGCGGCGGTGGATCTGCTCCTGGGCGGCGCCGGCGAGACCGTGGGCCTGCGGCCCCTGACGGACATCGAGGAGGGCGTGGCGAGCTTCGTCGTGCTCGAGGCGATCCGCGCCCTGATGCCGGGGACGGATCCCCAGCAGGGCCGGCTGCGGCTGGAGGGCACGGCGCGCGGGGTGGACGAGGCGGTGTCGCGGCTGAGCGAGGAGGCCCAGGTGGCGGTGCTCCAGATGCGCGCCCGGCTCGGCACCCAGGAGGGCATGGTGCGCCTGTTCCTGCCCGCCAGCGTGTTGGAGAGCCTGACGCCGGAGCCCGCGCCCGAGCAGCGACGCTCGCTGCTGCGCATGGACATGGAGGCCCACTTGAGCCGCCTGTCCTCGGTGCGCACCTGGCTGCGCGCGGAGATCGGCCTGGCGGAGATCAGCCACCACGACCTGGCGAGTCTCCGGGTGAAGGACGTGGTGCTGGTGGACGAGTTCTCGGCCCGGCCGGACCAGGGCGCGGAGGGCACGGCGCGGCTGTTCCTGGGCCTCGGCCGCCGGGGCTTCCTGGCCTCGGAGGTCTTCGTCGAGGACGGCCTGTACCAGGCGCGTGTCACCGAGGTGGTGCTCACCGAGCCGTCTCACCTCGAGCGGCGGGGCCCCTCCGACTCGGACGAGGCCGCGGCGGAGGCGCTGAGCGGTTCGGATGAGGCCAACGGGGAGGGGGAGGAGTACACCAACCCCGAGTCGGAAAACCCCACGGCGGAGAGTGGAGAGATGGAAGACCAGATGGATGCAGGCGACCTGCTGGGTGACATCCCGTTGCAGATTTGCGTGGAGCTCGCCCGGGTGCCGGTGACGGCCGAGCAGGTGGTCTCGCTGCGGGCGGGCCAGGTCGTCGAGCTGCACCGCGCGCCGGGCGAGCCCGTGGACCTGTCGGTGAATGGCAAGGTGGTGGCGCGGGGTGAACTGGTGGAGATCGAGGGCCAGCTGGGTGTGCGCATCCTCTCGCTCGCCGGCTGAGGCCCCGCTCCCAGGCAGGCAGGCGAGGGGGAAGGGCAGGGGGGCCCGTGGCGGTCTCCCGTGCAATGAACTAGCCTCGCGGCCCACCATGGCCGTCTCACCCGTTTTCTCCGCGCGTCATGTCCTGGCGCTCTGCGCCTGCCTCTGGCTGGCACCGCCGGCCCGGGCCGAGGAGCCCGCCGCCGTGCCCGCCGCCGCCGAGTTCGCGCCCCCTCCGTCTGGCGCGTCCGCTCCCGCGAGCGCCACGGAGGGCGCCACGCCGCCGGCTCCGGTCGAGCTGCCACCCGAAGCCGATCTGACGTCCGGCGCGGAGGCGCCCACCGAGAGCCTCGGGTGGATGCTCATGCGCACGCTGGTGGTGTTCGGCGGGGTGATGGCCCTCATCTACCTCACGCTCAACGTGGGCCTGCGCAAGCTGATGGGCCTGCAGGGTGTGCCCGTGGGGCAGCAATCGGTGGTGTCGGTGGTGGAGCGCGTGCCGTTGGATCAGCGCCGCACCCTCTTCGTGGTGAAGGCCGCGGGCGAGTACCTGCTGGTGGGCGGTGGCGAGAATGGTCTGCAGCTGATCTCGAAGCTCGACACCGGGGCGGTGGAGCGCATCCGCACCGCGCCGCCTCCGTCCAACGTGATGCCGCTGTCCCCCTTCCTCAAGAAGCTCATCGCCCGTCGCGACGCCACTCCGCCGGGTTCCACCCCTCCCAGCGTCCCCCGTCCGCCGGACGCCGCCTGAAGAGCCGACCCGTGAGAGTCATGCCCAGCGTTCGCCTCCCCGTCCCGCGTCTCAAGCCCTGGCTGTTCGCCCTGGTCTTCGCGTTGGAGCCCGTCCTCGCCTTCGCCGCCAGGCGCGGCGGCTCGGGCCCGGACTCCGCCGTGGCCGTCGAGTCGGTCAGCCCCGAGTCCTTCGCCTCGCGGCCGCTCGTGCTCATGCTGGCGCTGGCCGCGCTGTCGCTCGTCCCCTTCGTGTTGATGATGGTGACGAGCTTCGTGAAGATCTCCGTGGTGCTGTCCATCGTGCGCCAGGCGCTGGGCACCCAGCAGATTCCGCCCACCCAGGTCATCACCGGCCTGGCCATCATCCTCACCATCTACATCATGGCGCCGGTGGGGCAGGCCATGTACCGGGCCGCCGAGGTGGACATCATGGCCAAGGGGCCCAGCCTCCTGTCCTCGGAGTCGGTGGGCACCCTGCTGGAGGCGGCCAACAAGGCCAAGGAGCCCCTGCGCGCCTTCCTCAACAAGAAGATCACCGCCAAGGATCGCTCGCTCTTCTTCAACCTGGCCCGGCTGCGCGCCACCGAGGAGGACCGCAAGGCCCTCACCGAGCGGGACTTCATGATCATCATCCCCGCCTTCGTGGTGTCCGAGCTCAAGCAGGCCTTCCAGATCGGCTTCCTGCTCTTCGTGCCCTTCCTCGCGGTGGACATGGTGGTGGCCAACATCCTCCAGGCGCTGGGCATGAACCAGTTGTCGCCCACCACCGTCTCCATGCCCTTCAAGCTGCTCCTCTTCGTGGTCGTCGACGGCTGGTACCTCATCGCCAAGGGCCTCGTCGTCGGCTACCTGTGAGACGCCCATGAATCAGCTCACGAGCATCGTCCAGCAGGGCCTCACCCTGGTCATCATGGTGTCGCTGCCCCCGGTGTTGATGGCCCTGATGGTGGGTCTCGTCATCGCCGTCTTCCAGGCCACCACGCAGATCCAGGAGCAGACGCTCTCGTTCGCGCCCAAGCTCATCACCGTGTTCCTGCTGCTCGCGCTGATGGGCCCGTGGATGGGCAGCCAGTTCGCTCGCTTCACCATCCTCATCTTCGAGCAGTTCCCCGTGCTCATCCGATGAACGTCTCCGAAGTCATCGCCCGGCTGACCGAGCAGGCCAACTTCTCGCTCGCCATCTTCACGATGGGCCTGCTCATGTGCCGGATCATGCCGGTGCTGGTGCTCTCGCCGTTGCTCGGCGAGGAGCAGGTGCCTCCGGAGATCAAGATGGGCGTGGGCATCACGCTCTCCGCGGTGATGTTCCCCCTGGTGAGCCACCGCATCGGGGCGCTGCCCACCAGCTCGCTGCCCTACATCGCGCTGCTGCTCAAGGAGATCTTCATCGGGGTGTCGCTCGCGCTCATCGTCAGCAAGGTGTTCGAGGCGGCGCGCGTGGCGGGCAACCTCGCCGACTCCATGGCGGGCACCAACAGCGCGCAGCTCCAGGCGCCGCTGGTCAACGACAAGGTGACGCTGCTGGCCAACCTCAAGGGGCAGCTGTCGGTGGTGATGTTCTTCACCCTCAATGGCCACCACGTGATCATCCAGGCCATCGCCGAGAGCCTCGACATCGTCCCGTTGGACCGGTTTCCGCGCTTCAGCTCGGGCTCGTGGCCCTTCTTCGAGCTGTTCATCCGCTCCTTCGCGGACATCCTCACCATCGCCATGGCGCTGGCCGCGCCCACCCTGCTCACGGCCTTCGTGACGGACGTGGCGCTGGGCGCCATCAACCGCATGGCGTCCCAGGTGCAGGTGTCCTTCCTCGCCCAGTCCCTCAAGCCCCTGGCCACGGTCGTCGTCACCTCCATCGCCTTGAGCCTCATCATGGGCCGCATGCAGCAGGAGTTCGTCCACATGCTGGCCCTGCTTCGCGACGCGCTGCGCCTGCTCGGTTGAGCCGGGAAAACGCTCCATGTCCGACGAGAAAACAGAAGAGCCCTCACAAAAGAAGCTCGATGACGCCCGGAAGAAGGGCCAGGTCTGGAAGAGCAAGGACCTGACGGGCGTGGCTGGCCTGGTGGTGGGCCTGGGCGTCGTCAAGGGCGTCTGGTCCATGTTCGAGCAGAAGATCACCGAGCTCTTCCACTTCAGCTTCGATCACATCGCCCACCCGGAGGACCTCCAACAGGCGACCTACCAGCTCGCCTCGCTGGCGCTGCAATCCATCTTGCTGGTGTCCCTGCCGGTGGTGTGCGCGGTGGCCATCATGGGTGGCCTCCTGGACTTCCTCCAGGTGGGCGCGCTCTTCACGATGGATCCGCTCATCCCCAAGCCGGAAAAGCTCAATCCCATCGAGGGCGCCAAGAACCTCATCTCCAAGAAGACCATCGTCGAGGTCATCAAGAACGTCTTGAAGATGACGGTGGCCGGCTACGTGACGTACGGAGCGCTCAAGGGCGCCATGCCCATGGTGATGGAGTCGGTGCGCCGCGACGTGCACGTGACGCTGTTCATCATGGGCGAGCTCATCTTCATCGTCGCCACGCGCGTCGTCATGGTGTTCTTCCTCTTCTCCATCTTCGACGTCTGGTGGCAGCGCAAGGCGTACATGAAGGACCAGATGATGTCGAAGGAGGACGTGAAGAAGGAATACAAGGAGAGCGAGGGAGATCCGCACCAGAAGGCCCACCGCAAGCAGGTGGCGCACGAGATGCTGGAGGAGGCGCAGATGCACGCGGTGCAGAACGCGGACGTCATCGTCACCAACCCGGACCACGTCGCCGTGGCGCTCAAGTACGACAAGGAGAAGGACACGGCGCCGCGCGTGATCGTCAAGGGGCTGGACTCCAGGGCCGAGCGCATCAAGGCGCTCGCGCGCGAGCGGGACGTGCCCACGCTGCGCAACGTCCCCCTGGCGCATGCGCTGTTGCGCGTGGACGTGGGCGAGGAAATCCCCGAGCAGCTCTATGATGCCGTCGCCGAGGTGCTCAACTTCGTCTACGGCCTGAAGAACGACACGCCCCCGGCGCGGGCCTGAGAGGCACTCCCATGAACGACGATGCCGAGATGGCGATCGCGCTCCAGTACGACAAGGACAAGGACGCGGCGCCCCGTGTGGTGGCCAAGGGCTTGCGCCTCAGGGCGGAGAAGATCCGGGAGATCGCCCGCCAGCACAACATCCCCCTCATGAAGAACGTGGCGCTCGCCA
Organism: Cystobacter fuscus; assembly: GCF_002305875.1. Lineage (NCBI taxonomy): Bacteria > Pseudomonadati > Myxococcota > Myxococcia > Myxococcales > Archangiaceae > Cystobacter > Cystobacter fuscus. Next base: position 3,319,089 of record NZ_CP022098.1, read on the forward strand.
ACGCCCTCTACCGGGTGGACGTGGGCCAGGAAGTGCCCGAGGAGCTCTACGACGCGGTCGCCGAGATCCTCAACTTCGTCTACGAGTTGCAGCGCGCCGGGCAGGCAGGCGGCAAGCGGTGAGGACTGGGGGCTGGACGGGGGCGCCCCTCCTGGAGTGAAATCCGCACCCGCCATGGCCAAAATCAACAACCAACCCCCCCGAGCGCCACTCTGGCCCTGGGGGGGACCCCGCGCGGTTCGCGAGAAGCTGGTCGAGCCCTCTCAGTTCGATCGGAAGAAGCGCAAGGCTGGCAACCCCAAGAATCCAGCGCTCGCCTCGGCGGCCCTGCTGGACTTCATCGGTCCGGCGCATTCCTCGGAGGAGCTGCGGCTGCCCACGCCTCCCCAGCCCCGGGGGCATGACGCGGACCTCGAGGGCTTCTCGGATCGGCCGTTCCTGGGCAGCGTGGCGGGCCGCGCGGACACGGAGCAGCGGCAGCTGCTCGAGCGCAGCCTGTCGCTCATCAACACGACGCCCGAGCGCATGGAGCGCCTCAAGGGCCTCTTGCAGCGCGAGGCGCAGATGCTCTCGCTCGTGAACCAGGTGCACGCCGACATCCAGGACATCCAGCGCCGCATGCGCGAGGAGCAGCAGGAGGAGGGGTACTAGGCGATGGCCACCGCACAGCGCGTGAACGGCAACCAGGACGAGGCGAAGCTCGCCGCTCAGCTCCAGCGGTGGGCCGAGGGCAAGGCGACGCTGCGCGACGTGCGCGGCTACACCGACGAGGAGCTCTACGCCATCGCCAAGACGGCCTACATCTTCTTCTACCAGGGCCGCATCGCCGAGGCGCGCACCCTCTTCCAGGGGCTCTACGCCATCAACCCGGCGGACGGCTACTTCGCCAAGGCGCTCGGGGTGGTGGAGATGGCGGCGGGCAACGCGCAGGGCGCCCTGGCCGCCTACGACGTCGCCCTCAAGCTGGATGGCCGCGACGCCCAGGCCTACGTGGGCCGCGCCGAGGTCCGGCTGTCGCTCGGGCAGCGCTCCCAGGCGGTGGAGGATCTGCGCCGCGTGGCCTCCCTGCTTCCCGAGCGGGAGCCGCTGGCCCAGAAGGCCGCCGCCATCCTCAGCGGCCTGCTCCAACGGTGAGTGGCCCGATTTTTGCGCTCGGAGAATCAGATTCCCGGGCGGCAAGCTTGATCGGTTAGTTCATTTCTTTCTAGTATGATTCCGGACTTCCTCAGGAAGTCTCCTACCCCCCTTGAAGAGGCCTGTTCATGGCGAAAGGCAAGTCGAAGTCAGAGTACGCGGTCCCAGTCGAGCCGCCCGAGTTGGTGGCGAAGCGGGATCGGCTTCTGGCTGCGCTCGAGAAGCAGGCCGGTACGGCCAAGGGGACGGCGCAGCCCGTGATGCGCAAGATGTACGAACTGCTCGCCAACACCAAGGTGGGCGCGCCGTTCAGCATGAACCTCTACGTGGACGTGAAGAACGCCTTCGTGCGCTTCATGAAGGATCCCGTCCTTCCGCCTCCGCCCATCATCATGGAGTGCGTGGAGTTCATGCAGGAGCGGCTCGTCACGGTGGGCTTCTCGGGGCAGATGGAGTGGCCCGAGGGGGCGCCGCCGGTGCCCGCGGCCTTCTCCAAGGTGAACCTCGCCGAGGGGGTTCCCCAGCCGGCGAAGTCGGCCGGAGCTTCGAAGTCGGCCCCCGCGCCCAAGCGGGCCCGGGGTGCCCAGGATGGCTTCGAGAGCCCCCCTCGCCGGGCGCCCGTGATCGCTCAACTGGACGGGCAGGTCCCCGAGCCCCTCTCGCCCAAGACCGAGAACCAGCAGCTCGATTCCTTCAAGTCGTGGATCCAGAGCCCTGATCTCGGAAAAACGAAGGGTTAGCCGTCCCCCGAGAGTGCCCGGTGGCCCCGGGAAAAGCCGGAGGAAATCAGCAGGAAACTCCGGAGCACGCAGGCCGATAATCAGTTTGTAGGCAGTTTGCTTCGCCCCCCCGATTCGGCCCCGCCAGAGGGCCTGAGGAGAACACCATGGGTTCCTTGATGGGTATTGTCGGCAACGCGCAGGGCGGTATCGGCGGTCTGTCGGCGGCGCAGAACCAGATGCTCGCGAACGCCCCCGCGGAGATGAAGCCCTTCCTCGAGGCGCAGATGAAGATGCAGAAGGAGCAGGAACTTCTCCAGCTCATCACCCAGATGATGAAGCAGATGCACGAGATGGCGATGTCCGTCATCAAGAACATCGGCGGGTAGTCTCTTCTCCATCAAGCGAGCTTCTAGAACCGGCCTCGTATGGTCCCCCCGTCAGGGGGGGGCTCCATACGGGGCCGGTTCTTTTTTTCGTGCCTGGGTCCGTGCCGGCTTCTTCCGGTGGTGCCGCCCGCGCGCTCCCAGGAGCCCGAAAAAATGGGTGGGGAAAATCAGCAGGAAACTCCGGAGCGCATGGGCCGATAATCAATTTGTAAGCTGTTTGTTTCCCCCCCCGATTTCGGCCCCGCCAGCGGGCCTGAGGAGAACACCATGGGTTCCTTGATGGGTATTGTCGGCAACGCGCAGGGCGGTATCGGTGGTCTGTCCGCGGCGCAGAACCAGATGCTCGCGAACGCCCCCGCGGAGATGAAGCCCTTCCTCGAGGCGCAGATGAAGATGCAGAAGGAGCAGGAACTTCTCCAGCTCATCACCCAGATGATGAAGCAGATGCACGAGATGGCGATGTCCGTCATCAAGAACATCGGCGGGTAGTCGCTCCTTCAGCAAGCGAGCATTTAGAACCGGCCTCGTAGGGTCCTCCCGTCAAGGGGGGCTCCCATGCGAGGCCGGTTTTTTTGCATTTCCCGCGTGTCTCGTCCGCGGAGAGGGTTTTCCGGCTCAAGCGTCCCAGTGGTTTCGAAATCTTTGGAAACCCTATTTAAATGCGCAGGAAACTCCCGGACTCAGATTCCGATAATCTGTTTGTAGGGTCGCTGTCGGTACCCCCATCAAACAACTCAGCCCCGCAGTGGGCTGGAGGAAAAAATCCATGTCTTCCATCAAGGACATCAGCAACGTCGCTCGTGGCGTCATGACGGCTCTGCCTCAGCAGCAGAATGTGTTGTCCGCAGCGCAGGCGTTGCAGGCGGCCCAGGGGCTGCTCAATGAGCTGGGATCGCAGCTGGCTGGTATCGGCCAGGGGTCGACGACCACCACCACGACCACGACGACCACCACCACGACCACGACGACGAGCACCACCGCGGCGGGTGCGGCGGGCGCCCCGGGCTCGGTGGATCAGCTCTTCCCTCCCAACCGCTCGATCATGGACATCTTCAACGCGGTGGTGGGGACGGGTGGGGCGAGCACGCCGTCGCGTCCTTCTCCGACCGACTCGAGCCATCCCTCGGGCAGCCTGAAGACGAACTCCAACGGCGTCATCACCACCCCCGGCGGCTACAAGATCGAGGCGACGAGCCAGCACGAGTGGAAGATCACCGGTCCGGACGGCAAGTCCACGCGCGTGTGGGGTGACCCGCACGTGGACGAGGGTGATGGCGGCAAGTGGGACTTCAAGCGCGACAGCACCTTCGTGCTCGGCGATGGCACCCGCATCAACGTCTCCACCGTGCCCTATGGCAACGGCATGACGGTGACCGGCGGCCTGGAGATCATCTCCGGCAACGACCGCGTGCAGGTCACGGACGTCGACAAGGGCAAGGGCAAGGTCGGCACCGTGACCCAGGACGGCTACGCGCACGCCAACAGCTTCGGCGGCAAGGACGTGTTCGTCATGGGCAAGGAGACCGACGACTGGTCCTTCCAGGGCAAGGAGGTCATCGGCAGCAACAACGGCGGTGAGTCCTTCAAGCTCGGCGGGACTCTCGCGGCCGGCAATGGCAACACCGGCATCGTGCCGCCCAACAATGGCAACACCGGCATCGTGCCGCCCAAGACCGGCAACACCTACTTCGACAAGCTCAGCAACCTCTTCGGCCAGCTGTCGCGCGTGTTCGAGACGCTCAGCAAGCTCACCAAGCAGCTGCAGAACCGCAACCCGTTCGAGTCGCAGCGCCCGACCCCCCGTCCGCTGCCCTGGCTGCAGAACCGCCAGAACCAGCTGCAGACCAGCTTCGAGGACATCGGCCGCATGATGGATCGCATGATGGCCCTGGAGCAGCTGCGCGCCAGCGTCAGCCAGTTCCGGCCGCGCTACTAATTTGATCTCCTCACGTTAAACTCCGAAGGCGGGAAAGTCCTCGTGGCTTCTCCCGCCTTCTTTTTTCTCCCCATCTTCTCCCCATGGGTACTTCCATGAGCAATTCCCAGCAGAAGCCCGCGTCCAAAACGCTCGACATTCCCGCGGAGGCGGGTGAGCGACTCGTCCTGGGAGAAATCTCCCCGGCGGAGTTCCTCGGCATTCCCCGGGAGCGCCTCTATGAGATCGCCACCCGCGGTCACGAGCTGCTCGTCACGGGCAAGCTCAAGGATGCCCTGGAGATCTTCAAGGGGCTCGTGGCGGCCTCGCCCCATGACAGCGTCTTCCACTGCAACCTGGCGGCGGTCTACGCCCATCTCGAGCAGTACCCCGAGGCCATGGAGGAGTACACCCGGGCGATCGAGCTCAACATCGGCAACGTGGATGCGCTGGTGGGGCGCAGCGAGCTGTTCCTGCGCGAGAACCGGCTCGTCGAGGCCCTCCAGGACATCAAGTCCGTGCTGAAGTACGACCCCGAGGGCAAGCGCGAGAACACCCGGCGCGCGCGCGCCACCCTGGCGTCGTTGCAGAGCGCGGCGGCGGAGTCCTCCAAGTCGTAGTCGTCCCGCCCGCCTGGAGGAGGGGCCGCTCTCCCTCCTCCCGGGCCCTCCCGGAGTTCCCGCGGGGCTACTGGCGCCGGTAGATCGTCGCGAGTGCCGTGCCCCAGTCGGTGCGCATGACCTTCATCTTCACGAAGGCGAACGCCGGGGACTTGATGGTCTGCCCCGCCAGGACGACCCGCGCGCCGGGGCGCAGCTCCTCGAGCTTGTGGGTGAGCTGCTCCATCGTCTCCTGCGGGTAGCACGTGCCGTGCGCGAACAGCACGTCGGCGGAGGAGAGATCCTGCTCGAGGAAGTCCCCGTCGATGAACTCGATGCGCTGCTGGGCGTACTCGGCGGGCAGTTGGGGCCGCACCTCGGCGTCGTAGCGGGCGAGCACCTTTCGCGCCGCGTCTCCCAGTCCGGGGAACAGCTCGATGCCCACCACCCGGCTGAAGGGGAAGGTGAGCGCCGCCAGGAGGGTGGCCTTGCCCGTTCCCGAGCCGAGATCGAAGAAGACCTCCCCGGGTCCGGGCGCGGCCTCGTTGAGCACGTCGTGGAAGGCCAGGGGGACCACCTCGCCATAGGTGGTTCCCGCTTCCTGCAGGCCCGTGCGTTCCTTCTCGTGCCGGGCGATGTCGTAGCCGGAGAAGCCTGAGTAGAGCTGCTCGAAGATCTCCTGGGCGCGCGCGATGTCCATGTGCGCCATCCTAGACCGCCGGGCCGGCGCGTCGAGGAGGCTTCCGCCCGTTCGCGCGGGCGTAGTATGGTCCCGGCCGCCTGACTGACCGGACTCCACCCACCATGGCGAACTCCGACTCCCCGAAACCCGACCTGCTCGTGAATGCCATGCAGGCCTTCCTTCTGTACGAACAGGGGCGGTACGACGAGGCCCGTGTCCTCTTCGAGGAACTGGCGGAGCGGGATGCGACGGAGGGGTATTACCGCACGGCGCTCGGGGCCATCTGCCTGGCGATGGATGGCTTCGACAAGGCGCTGGAGTATTTCAACCAGGCGCTGCAGCTCAACCCCGAGGACACGGCCGCGCTCATCAACCGCGGCGAGGTGCACCTGCGCCTGGGCAACACGCTGGAGGCGGCGCGCGACTTCTCGCGCGTGGTGGAGCTGGATCCCGACAACCAGGATCCCCTCACCGAGCGGGCGCGGGTGCTGGCCGACGCGGCGTGGCAGAGCGCGGAAGACGCCCGGCGGGACCTGGGGGAGGTCCAGGAAGGGTAGGGCCCCCGCCTCACGCTCGTCCGCTCCGGGACGGGCCGAGCATGACGAGCCCCTGGTGGGGGGGGAGGCTTGGGAAAGAGACGGGGTCTCGCTAGTATCGCGGGCCGCATGTCCGCCCAGAGCAACGGCTTTCTCTCCAAATACTCCGACATCGTCCTCGCAGTCGTGGTGGTGGCCATCATCGGGATGCTCATCGTCCCGCTGCCCACGTTGCTGCTGGACGTGCTGCTCACCCTGAACATCAGCATCTCCGTGGTGCTGCTGCTCATCTCCCTCTACGTGCCGCAGGCGCTGCGGTTGTCGGTGTTCCCGACCCTGTTGCTCATCACCACGATGTTCCGTCTGGCGCTCACCGTCTCCACGACGCGCCTCATCCTGCTGACGGGAGACCCGGGAGAAGTGGTCGAGGCGTTCGGCCACTTCGTGGTCCAGGGCAACATGGTCGTGGGTCTGGTCATCTTCGTCATCCTCGTCATCGTGAACTTCATCGTCATCTCCAAGGGCAGCGAGCGCGTGGCGGAAGTGGCCGCGCGCTTCACCCTGGACGCGATGCCCGGCAAGCAGATGTCCATCGACGCGGACATGCGCGCGGGTTCCATCGACCAGGACGAGGGCAAGCGCAAGCGCCGCGACCTGGAGCGCGAGAGCCAGTTGTTCGGCGCCATGGACGGCGCGATGAAGTTCGTCAAGGGCGACGCCATCGCGAGCATCATCATCACCGTCATCAACATCGTGGGCGGCCTCGTCATTGGCGTGATGCAGAAGGGCATGGACGTGGGGAGCGCGGCGGCCAAGTACACGCTGCTCACCATCGGTGACGGTCTGGTCGGAATGATTCCCGCCATCCTCATCTCCACCTGCGCTGGTATCATCGTGACGCGCGTGGGCGGCGACGAGGAAGGCCAGCACCTCGGTCATGACGTGGGCAGCCAGCTGACCGCCTACCCCAAGGCCATCGCCATCGCCGCCGCCATGCTCTGCGTGCTCGGCTTCATCCCGGGTCTGCCCAAGATTCCCTTCTTCATCCTCGGTGGGCTCGCCGGCTACGCCTCCTGGAACATGTTGAAGAAGGAGAAGGCGGTGGCGGCGGGCGAGGACACCGGCGGCATGGCGCTCCCGGGAGAAGCGGCCGCGGGAGAGACGCCGGCCGCCGTGGAGCCCGCGCCCAAGGAGCCCATCAACCCGGACTCCGAGCTCTTCATCCCCGTCGTCACCCCCATCGTGCTGGAGGTGTCCGACGCGCTGGTGCCCTACGTGGACTCGCGTCAGGACAACGGCAAGTTCCTCTTCGAGCTCATCCCCTTCATGCGCGATGGTCTCTTCGTGGAGCTGGGCGTGCGCTTCCCCGGCGTGCGCGCCCGCGGCAACCCGAACCTGTCGCCCGGCTCCTACCAGATTCAGATCAACGAGGTGCCCGTGGTGACGGGACAGGCCACCATCGGCCACGTGCTCGTCAACGACACGGTGGAGCGCCTGAAGCTCATGAGCATCCAGGGCTTCGAGGCGATCAACCCCGCCACCCGTCAGCCGGCGGCGTGGGTGCCCGAGGAGCACAAGGAGACGCTGGAGGCCGCGGGGCTCACCACCTGGGACGTGCCCGGCTACATCATCCTCCACCTGGCGGCCGTGCTGCGCCGCCAGGCGCGCGAGTTCATCGGCGTGCAGGAAACGCAGTCCATGTTGGATCAGCTCGAGAAGGCCTTCCCCGCCATCGTCAAGGAGGTGGTGCCCAAGGTCATCAACGTGCTCAAGCTCACCGACATCCTCGCCCGGCTCGTGGAGGAGGAGATCTCCGTGCGCGACATGCGCAGCATCCTCCAGTCGCTCGCCGAGTTCGGCCAGGTGGAAGCCGACAACGTGATGCTCACCGAGCACGTGCGCGCGAGCCTGCGGCGCTACGTGTCCCACAAGTTCGCGCGCGGCACCGGCACCCTCGTGGTCTATCTGTTGGATCCGCAGATCGAGGAGGCCATCCGCAACTCCATCAAGCGCACCTCCGCGGGCACCCACCTGGCCCTGGAGCCGGACATCGCCCAGGAAATCGTCCAGGCCGTCAAGGCCGAGTGCGGACACCTGCCGCCCAGCGCCCAGCGTCCCATCATCCTCACCGCGATGGACATCCGGCGCTACGTGCGCAAGCTGCTCGAGTACGAGTTCAACCCGCCCTTCTCCGTCGTCAGCTTCCAGGAGCTGTCCCCGGACCTCAACATCCAGCCCGTGGCCCGTATCTCCACGCGCTGAGTGTCCCCGGCGGGGGCCCGCCTCGCGCGAGGCGAGCTCCTGTCCCGGGAGCCGCGCTCGGAGGCGGCCCCGGGCGGGACGTCAGGCGGCCAGCAGGACGATCAGCACGCCCAGCGCCACCACGCCGAACAGGCCCAGCACCATCACCGGGATGTAGCGCTTCATGCCCTGCTCGGGCGGCGCGCTCTCCTCCACGGCGGCTTGCTCCTCGGCGGCGGGGGGCTCCTCTTCCGCGGGCTTCTCCTCCGCCTCGGGCTCCGAGGGCTCCTCTTCCGCGGGCTTCTCCTCCTGCGCGGCCGCTTCCGGCTCCTCGTCCGCGGGCTCGGGTTCGGGCTCGGGCTCCGGAGGCGGCTCCTCCTTCTTCTCCACGGGGGCGCGCTTGCGCGGCGCGGGCAGGAGCGGCGTCTCGCTGGTGGACTCTCCCGAGCCCGCGGACACGTCCGCCAGGAGCGGCTCGGATTGCTCCTCGGGCGCCTCGGACTGGCAGACGTAGACGAAGCGGACGCCACCCACCTCCAGCTCGTCCCCGTCCCGCAGCAGCTTGCGCGACGCGCGCTTGCGGTTGATCTTGATGCCGTTGCGGCTGCCCAGGTCCTCCACGTGCGTGCCGGACCAGTCGCGCCGCACCTTCACGTGCCGGCGGGAGATGAGATCGTCGCGGAAGACGACGTCCGCGGAGTCGTCCCGGCCGATGACGAACTCCTTCGCGTCGGCGATCTCCAGGCGCTCGCCCGCGCGCGGGCCGTTCATCACGCGCAGGTAGCGCTCCTCGCCGCCGGCGAGTCCCCGCATCACGTCCTTCACCATGTTGCGGGCGACGAAGGACGTCTTCTGCGAGTCCACGTCGTGCGGCAGCTCCGTCACCTTGTCGAAGCGCACGTCGAACTGGGCGATGGCGATGACGTCGCCATTGCGCAACAGCCGCTTCTCGCCCTTGGGCAGCGGCTTGCCATTGACCTGGGTGCCGAAGGCACTGCCGAGATCCTCCAGGAAGAAGAGGTTGCCCTCCTGGGTGATGCGGGCGTGGTTGCGCGACACGGCCTGCTGGGCCAGCACCACCTGGCAGGACTTGTCCCGTCCCAGGGTGATGATGGGCTCGTCGAGGACGTGCTCGGTGGCCTTGCCACCGGCTTCACTGCTCTGCTTGACCGTAAGCCTGACACTCATCGCAGCGGGGGACGGGAAGGGCGAGGATGGGGAGCGCGGAGGCTAGTAGGACTGCGCGCTGAGGAACTTCTCGCACGTCTGCATCTCGGCGGGAAACTCGTCCAGCGCCCCATACTTGAGGAAGTTCTTGCAGGCAATCTCCGCCGACTGGCGCTTCTGGCCCTCGGAGTAGAGCTGGAACAGGCCGTAGTGACAGGGGGCGAACCTGCCGTCCAGCTTCAGACAGTCCTTGTAGGCGCGCTCCTCCTCGGCCAGCAGCCCCTGGCTCTTGTACTTGCGCGCGAGCTCGAAGAGCGCACCCGGAGTGTTCTCCGCGCGCTGCGTGTCCCGGAACTCCTTGAGGGCCGAGTCCGTCAGGGCCGCCTTGCGCTGGGCGATGCTCAGGTTGTTGAGGCACTGCGAGTGGTCGTTGCTGAGCGCCACGCAGCTGCCGAAGGACTGCCGGGCCTCCTCGAAGCGGCTGAGCTCCATGAGGACGGCGCCCAGGTCGTTCCACCAGTCCGGATTGAGGCTGGGGGCGAGCTGCACCGCCCTGCCCAGCTCCTCCACGGCCTTGGTCTTGTCGTCCATCTGGTAGTACACGAGCCCCAGGTCGTGGTGCACCTGGGCCACGTTGGGGTCCACCGCCAGCAGGGTGAGGAAGACCTTCTCCGCCTTGTCCAGCTTCTTCATGTTGAGGAAGGTGAGCCCCAGGTTGTAGCGGGCCTCGATGTAGTCCGGGTTCACCTTGAGCGCGCGCTGGAAGCTGTCGTGCGCCTTCCCGTAGTCGCCCGCGTCCAGGTAGATCTTCCCCAGGTTCATGTGCGCGGAGGCCTGGTCCTGGTTGTAGCGGATGGCCTTGATGAACCACTCCTTGGCCTGCTTCTTGTTCTCCATGCACATGGCGATGAGGCCCTTGTTGGTCCACAGGTCCGCGTACTGGGGAGCGAACTCGAGGCCCAGGTCGCAATACACCTCCGCCTGCTTGCAGTTGCCCTTGTCGAGCTCCTGCACGCACAGCTCGTTGTTGACGAGCGCGCGGTCCGACGGCGGCGGGGTGTTGATGCACCCGGAGACGAGGAACAGCGGCAGGGCGAGCATGGGGCGGAGGGAACGCATGGCGGCGGGAGTGTAGGAGACGCGCCCCCAGGGGATCAACGTCCACTCCTCCATGACGCGAACCTCGCGGATTCATGGGTGGGGCGGCCAGGGGGGAACGCTACAGTACGCGCCCATGCGCTCGCTTCTCCTCTCCCTCGCCCTGCTGGCCGCCCTCTTCTGCGCGGCTCCCGCACACGCCCAGTTCGCCAACCGCAGCCTGGGCCTGTCGGCGGGCTACATGAACTTCAACAACACGCAGAGCCTCTCCGAGACCTTCTTCATCGGCTTCGACGCCAGCCTCTACATCGAGAGCGGCTTCGAGGTGGTGTCCCTCACGAAGCTCACCTTCCCCTACGATCCCATCAGCGGGCAGCGCGTGGTGGGCATCGCTCCGTCGCTGGGCGTGCGCTACCTCTTCCTGGAGGAGTCCATCCGCCCCTACCTGGGCGCGGACCTGAGCTACCTGCACGTCTTCAAGCCGGCGGGAGACTCCAACTACGTCGGCCTGGGGCCCAACGCGGGGCTGGACTTCTTCGTCTCCGACTCCATCAGCCTGGGCGTCCGGGCCCAGTACAACTTCTACCTGGCGCTCAACGAGCGGGTGCAGACCTCGCTCATCCTCTCCGGGGGCGCGGCCGTCTACTTCTAGGCCGCCACCGCGCGCCCTCGCGCCGGGGGGGTGCTCCCCGAGGCCGGCAGCAGGGCCGCGGCGACCAGCAGGGTCCACTTCTCGTCCGAGAGGTGGGCTGGCTTCTCCATGGCCAGCAGCTCCTGGAGCTTCGCGCCGAGCACGGAGAAGAGCCGCAGACGTGCTTCCATGCTCAGCTCCTCGCGCCGCAGCACCGCCGAGAGCACCGCTTCACGCGCCTCGGTGCCCAGGCGCTTCACCCGCGAGACGAACAGTGGATCCGCCAGCAGCCCCTGGCCGGCCGGGACGCCAATGGCCGAGGGCAGCTTGAGCCGGCGCTCGCGCACCACCAGCGTGCCCGCCAGCATGTCCCCCAGCCGTTGGTGCGAGCCCGACAGCAGCGCCGTCACGCCGCCCACCAGGTAGAACAGGGGCAGCCGGTCCACGGGCCGGGCCAGATTGCGCAGCGCGGCATGGTGGAAGCCGATGCGTACCCCGCTGCGCTGGATGACGCGCAGGCCCAGCAGCTTCTTGCCCACCGTCTGTCCGCTCCAGACCGACTCCAGGGTGATGCCGTAGCCCCAGTCCACCAGGAAGTAGAGGACGATGCCCAGGGCGCTGGCGAAGCCGGGGAACGCCGCCATCCCCATGCTCAACCCCACGAGCAGCACGCTCGTGCCCACCATCACCAGCACCGAGTCCACCAGCCACGCGAGGAAGCGTGAGTAGAGGCCCGCGAGCGTGAAGCGGAACTCCACGTACTCGGGCGTGAGCACGGTATGGATGCCGTCGAGGAGGGGGGCGGGCGTGTCCGTCACGCCCGCGAGGCTACCGCACCCATCAGGGTGCCTGGAACTGCGCCTTGCCGTCGAAGGTCTTGCCGGCGCTCACCCCGGGCAGGGTGTCCTCCAGCGTCTGGCCATCCATCGACGTCACCCGTACCTTGATCTCCCCCGAGCCCAGGCCCTTGGTGTCCACGAAGTAGTTGTAGCTCTCGCGGGGGAGCAACACCCAGGCGCCGTTCTTCCAGGCCTCGAGCTTCGCCACGGGCAGCAGGTGGTTGCGCACCTGGATGGCCGTCCACCAGGGGTTGCTGCCGTCCTTGAAGTGGTAGCGCACGGGGCCCGGCGTGTCGCACGTCACCAGGCGCCAGCGCACGGGCACCCGGCCATCCACCGGGTTGGCGATCTTCGCGAACGCCGAGCGGCTGAGATCCAGATGCCCGTTGTCGGGGCAGTCCGGGCACGAGTCCACGATGCGCACGCGCAGGGTGCCCAGCGGTCCCTCCACCTCCGCGCACGCTCCGCACATCGCGCTGTTGCGATACTGGCCGATGTTGATCGCGGCCACGTCCAGGTCGCTCGGGCTCGCGTCGAAGCTGCAGTTGCCCGCGCCCGTCGCATCATAGAAGGTGATGAGTCCTTTCTGGTAATCGCCCAGGGGGAGGAGCGGGCCTCCGGAGTTCGTGTCGCCACAGCCCGCCAACAGCAACAACAGGGGGGCTGCGAGCCAACGGTCAGGAACGAGTCTCTCGGTGTGCATGATGGACATCCTCCAAGGCGTGGAGAGCGAGCGGGCATTCTATGTTCACGGTGCGGCCCGGTGGCGTGGAATGTACTCGCGGTGGGGGTCTGCTAGGCTGACGCCGGGGGGCACCCGGAACGAGCATCGCCACGGCGGTGGCGCGGGCTGCCCGGTGTGCGACGGAAATGATCGACCCAGCAACGCCCCGGACCTCCTCTCCTCCATCCGCTGAGCCAGCGATGGACGCCACGCCCGTGTCTGCTCCGGAGCCCCGCCGGGGCGTCTCGCTGTTCACGCGCCTGTTCCTCCTCATCCTCGTGTGCGCGCTGCCCCCGCTCGTGGGGCTGGGCTGGAAGATGATGGACACCAACGCGCTGGCCCTGGAGGAGCTCGTGCGCCACCTGCACCGCTCCCTCGTGGGGGACGTGCAGCGCTCCGTGCGTGGCTCGCTCTCGCGCGTCGAGCAGGACCTCGAGGGCATCGGCCAGCTCCTCTTCGCGCCCGGCCTGGGGGACGATGCCACGCGCTTCGCCCTCGTCGGCTCGCGGGTGGCCGCCCTGGGCGACATCGACTTCGTCACGCTCTATGCCCCCAACGGCCAGAGCGTGACCACGGTGAAGGCGGACGAGGTCCCCGTTCCCCGAATCGCCTCCCGCCTGGATGCCTCCCTGCTCGACACGCTCTCCTCCCGGGGACACCTGGTGGTGCGCGACGTGAGCACCGGGGCGCGGGGTGGACCCGTGCTCGAGGTGTTCTTCCCCATCATTCGCGACGGCAGCCCGCGCGCCATCCTCGGCACCCAGGTGAAGCTCGGCGAGCTGTGCGCGTTGATGGGGGAGCTGGGCGAGCGCTTCCTCGGCGCGCGCGAGAACGTCTTCGTCGTGGATCAGCACCGGCGGCTCGTGCTCCACGCCGACCCCGCCCGCGTGGCGGCCCGCGAGGACTTCTCCCAACACGGCCTCTTCACGGCGCTCAGTGGCGACGCCTCCTTCTCCACGGACATGGCCGCCATCTCCGACTTCCAGCTCGAGGGTCAGGCGATGCTCGGCTCGCTGGAGGTCCTGTCCGAACATGGCTGGGCGGTGGTGGTGCAGCAGCCCCAGTCCGTGGCCTATGCGTCGCTGACGGAGATGCGCCGCTCCATCCTCGCCGCGCTCGCGCTCGCGGCCCTGGTGGCCCTGGGGGCTGGCCTGCTCGGAGCCCGGCAGCTCACCCGGCCCCTGCGCGATCTCGTCGCGGCGACCCGGGCCCTCGCCGAGCGCGCCTTCCGCGGCGTGGGCGAGCGCGTCACCCGTCGCTCGGACGAGGTGGGCACCCTGGGCCGGGCCTTCGAGGACATGGCGCGCACGCTCGCCACCAAGGAGCGCGAGCTGCTCTCCCAGACCCAGGCGCGCGCCGCCCTCAGCCGCTACCTGTCTCCGGACGTGGTGGAGCTGGTCGTGTCCCATCCCGAGCGCCTGCGGCTCGGGGGCGAGCGCCGCGAGGTCACCATCCTCTTCGCGGACGTGGTGGGCTTCACCCACCTGTCCGAGACCCAGCCCCCGGAGATCATCGTCGCGCTGCTCAACGAGCTGTTCACCTTCGCCACGGAGATCATCCAGCGGCGCGGGGGCATCATCGACAAGTTCATCGGCGACTGCATCATGGCCGTCTGGGGCACGCCCCAGTCCCACGAGGACGACGCCCAGCGCGCGGTGCTCGCGGCCGAGGATCTGCGCCGCTGGCTCGACGTGGGCAACCGGCGCTGGCGCGAGCGCTGGGGCATCGAGATCCAGCTCGCCATGGGCGTGCACACCGGCTTCGCCGTGGCCGGCAACGTGGGCAGTGACAAGCGCATGGACTACACGGTCATCGGCGACACGGTGAACGTGGCCGCGCGTCTGGAGTCCATGGCCCAGCCAGGGCAGATCCTCGTGAGCGAGGCCACGCGCGAGCGGATCGGCGACGACTCCGTGGAGTTGGTGCCCGTGGGCGAGCGCCGGCTCCATGGCCGCTCCGCCGCCACGCGCACCTACGAGGTGCCGCTGTGAGGCTCGAGCAGGGGCACCTGGTCGCGGGGCGCTTCCAGATCGTCCGCGCGCTGGGCGAGGGCGGCATGGGCGTGGTCTACGAGGCGGAGCAGTTCAGCCTCGGCCGCCGCGTCGCCCTCAAGGTGATGCACCCGCATATCGCCAGCGCTCCGGGCTTCGCGGAGCGTTTCCATCGCGAGGCCCAGGTGCTCGCCCGGCTGCGCCACCCGGGCTCGGTGGAGGTGTATGACTTCGGGGCCGACGAGGAGCTGATCTTCATCGCCATGGAGCTCGTGTCCGGCGAGTCCCTGGAGGCCGTGCTCCAGCGCGAGGGCGTGCTGTCGGTGCCCCGCGCCGTGGGCCTCGCCGTCCAGGTGCTGGAGGTGCTGCGGGCCGCCCACGCGCTCGGCATCATCCACCGGGATCTCAAACCCGCGAACCTCTTCCTGGAGTCCCACCCGGAGGGCGAGCGTGTGAAGGTGCTCGACTTCGGCCTCGCCACGCTGAGTGAGTCCTGGCACACACGCATCACCCAGGCGGGCACCGCCGTGGGCACTCCGGGCTTCATGTCCCCGGAGCAGATGCGGGGCGGGCTCGTGGACGGGCGGAGCGATCTCTACGCGCTGGGGTGTGTCCTCCACGAGCTGCTCACGGGCTCGCCTCCCTTTCCGGTGGGACCCTCGGTGGAAGTGTCCGCCGCGCACCTCTACAGGCCCGTGCCCTCGTTGCGCGAGGCCCGGCCCGACCTGTCGTTCCCGGCGCCTCTGGAGTCCGCCGTGATGCGGGCGATGGAGAAGCTGCCCACGGCGCGTCCGGTGGACGCCGCGGCCATGCGTGAGGAGTTGCTCGCCGTGCTCGCCGAGCCGGTGTCGGCCGCTCCTCCCGCGCGACGGGGCGAGGGAAAGAAGACGGGGCGGCCCACGCCGCGCGAAGTGGCTCCGCCGGGGCCCGTGGTGGGAAGCGCGCCCGTGGCCGTGGTGTCCGAGCGGACCAACGCCAGTGCGCGCCTGGTGGAGTCGCTCAACGCATGCGGCTTCCAGGCGCGCTTCGTCGAGGCGGCCGAGCCCCTGCTCGGCTTCGGCGCGCTGCTCGTCATCGCCGAGGGGCGCGCGTCGCTCGCTCGGGCGAGGGAATTGGCCGCGCGCCCGGATGTTCCGCCTGTCCTGGTGTGTGGTCCCGCGGAGGACTGGGAGCTGGTGACAGGCGCGCTGGAGGGGGGCGTGTTCGACTTCATCCCCCTTCCACCCGACCCGAGGGATCTGACCCGGAAGGTATCTCGTGCCCAGAAACTCAAACGTCAGGGTTCTCTCCCTCCTCCTCTTCCTGGTGCTGGGCCGGCCGGACGTGGCCCGGGCCCAACAGGCCGATGACGACGTGTACGTGGTCCAGCCGGGAGACACCTGCGCCAGCGTGGGACGCAGGTTCTTCGGCGACGCCTCCACCGGCTCCGCGAAGCTGCACGCGCTCAACTCCATGGGCCCGCCGCCGCACACCCTGAAGCCGGGCACGCGGCTGCGCATCAAGGGCGATCCCGACGCCCGGCTCACCTTCGTCAAGCCCGAGGTCAACTCCAAGCGCGCCGGCAGGCCCGACTGGCTCCAGGCCAATACCGGCCAGGGCCTGTGGCGACTGGACTCCGTCAACACGCTGCGCTCGGCCGGCGCGGAGGTGACCTTTCGCGATCTCACCCGGCTGCAGATGAACGAGAACGCACTCGTCGTCATCTACGGCCAGGAGACCCAGGCGCCCGACAAGGTGAAGAAGTCCGGCGCCGTGGAGCTGCTCCAGGGCGAGCTGAACGTGTCGCTGGCGGAGCTGCGCGGCGAGCCGCTGGGCGTGAAGATGCCGGCGGCCACGGTGGACTCGCGCTCGAGGGATTTGATTGTCGGCGTGGACGCGCAGCAGATGACGCGGCTGTCCGTCTTCGACGGGCAGGCCGAGGTGGCCGCCCAGGGCCAGCGCGTGCAGGTGCCCCGGGATCATGGGACTCGGGTGGAGAAGGGCAAGGTGCCCGAGAAGCCCCGCCCGCTGCCCGAGGCGCCGGAGTGGGTGGGCGGCGTGCGCTCGGTGCGGCTGTTGCTGGATGGCGCGGGCGTGGACGAGACGTTGCCGTGGGCACCCGTGCCGCGTGCGGCGTCCTACCGGGTGGAGCTGGCGCGGGACGAGCGTTTCAATGATCGGCTGCACACGGAGACGGTCCCCGCCGGGCCGGAGCCGTTGAAGTCCGTGGTGCCCGCGCTGGCGCCCGGCGAGTACTTCGCGCGGGTGCGCGCCGTGGATGCCGCGGGTCTGCCAGGTCGGGCCTCCGCCGTGCGCCGGGTCGAGGTGCTCCGGGTGAAGACGCAGCGCGGAACCCTCGGGCCCCAGGGGCTCCAGGGAACCGTTCCCCTCGAGTTCTCCGTGGACGGCGCCGAGGCGCTGGACGCGCGGCTCGATGGCGCCCCCGTGACGCTACCCCTGCGCGTGGAGGCCCCGGGCGCGCACACGCTGGAGCTGCGGCCTCGCGGTCTGCCCGATGCGCCCCCGGAGCGGTTGACGCTCACCGTGTCGCCTCCGAAGGCGATCCTGGCGCTCGAGCCCCTGGGGGAGACGTTCCAGGCGCGGCTGCGCGTGTTCGATGAGCAGGGCCAGCCCCTGGACGTCGCCCCCACGGCGCTGACGCTGCGCGGTCTGGAGGGCACCCGGGTGGAGCCCTTGTCCCGTCAGGAGGATGGCTCGTGGCTGGCGCGCGTGGTGCCTGTCGAGAGGGAAGGGCGGCGGGTGAGCTCGGTGGAGGCGCTCTGGGGCGACACGTCCCTCGCGCGGCTCGAGGCCCAGGCTCCGCTTCCCGTCGCACCCCCGCCGCCGCCTCCCCCGGCTCCGGCGGGTCCCGAAGTGGCGTTGACGTCCCTGTTGAGTGCTCCCCCGGGAGGACGGCGCGACGCCTCGCCCCTGCCCACCGCCTTCCTGCCGCGCTCCCTGCTCGTCGAGCTGCGCGCCCAGACCGGCGCGGCCTCCTCGGGGCTGGACGTCGCGGGCGGGCGCGCCGCGCTCTCCGTGGAGGGACGGCTGGGCGAGCGCGTGGCCCTGGGCGCGGCGCTGTCAATGCGCCCCGAAGCTCTCTCCCGTGAGCTGTCGGCTTCCCTGTCGGGCCGGGTCCTGCTGTCGGATCTGCCCACCTTGCGCGTGCTGCTCTCCTTCGAGGGCCTGTTCGCGGGCTCGGCGTTCGCCGGAGAGACGCGCGGCGCGTGGTTGCGGCCGGCGTTGATCGCGGGAGGGCAGTGGGAGCGCTGGGCCTGGTCCACCAGCCAGGGGTACGCCCTGCGGCCCGGGCGGACGCGGGCGACCTGGGAGAGCGCGTACCAGGGATGGTTCCTGCCCCTGCCGACCCTGGCGCTTGGGGCGGAGGTGGATGCCCTGGTGGACGCCACGCTCGAGGCTCCGGGTCCTCATGCGTACGCGGCCGGGGTGGGGGCCCGTTGGAAGTGGAGCGGATTCGAAGTGGGCGCCTCGGTGCGCCATGGCTTCGGTCCGGAGGGAGCGAGTGTTTGGGGCACCTGGGGAGGGCAGGTGACGCTCGGCTGGTCGGGCCTGCTCCCGCCTCTGCCGCAGTAGCGCTCCGAGCCAGGACACCGATCCGTACAGCGCGCCCGTAGGGGCCCCTTCTATGCTGCTTCCGGAAGGCGTGGGCGCGCCGCGCCCGGGCGCCTTCGCTTCCACGAGCCTGGGGTGGACAATGCGCGCTGACTCATCACGGGCGAGGGGGACAGGGCTGCTGCTCGCCCTGGCCCTCCTGTCCAATGCCTGTGTGTCGCTGACGCCTCGGCCCGGCCCGGGGCGGAGCCTTCGCTACACCCCCCACGACGTCACGGGGCCCGCGGTGGCCGGAGGGGTGGGCGAGGAGTCGCCGCTCGTCCTCGACTCCCAGCCGCTCTCCTCTCGTGGGCCCGAGGCGCCAGAGCGGCTGCACCGTCGCCGCGGCTCCCGGGAGACGATGACGGCGGTGGGCCCTGGCAGCGCCGACGCGACGGTGTGGCAGAGCGCCCTCGCGGCCCACTTGGCCTTTCGCAAGGGCGTGGGCGAGGTGTCCGGCATCACCCGCCGCATCTCCCGCGAGCTCTCCAGGCTCAGGGCCAGCAACCTCGGCATCGCTGGCGCGGGCAACGGCATCTTCGTCCGCTACGTGGACCATGGCGAAGCCTGGTTGCGGTGGATTGACACCGAGCTTGTCGCCGCCACGGAGCTTGCCGCCGAGGCGTCGGAGGTGAAGGACCCGGACATGCAGCTCGCCTTGCTTCGCCTCGCGGGCCCACGGCTGGAGGCAGCCCTGATGGGCTCCATGCTGCTGGCCGTGTGGTTTGACTTCCTCAACCTCACTGACATCGCGCTCTCCCGACGCCTCTACGGCGTGGAGCCGCTCTTCATGAGGATGGACGGCTGGCAGAAGATGATGGAGCCCTCCATGAGGGCGCTCTCCTCCCTGGATCCGGAGCAGGTGGAGTCAGTGGCGGAGGACATGCCCGCCCTGGTAGGCCACCTCACGGAAGAGTTCGCCGCACTTCTCGAGGCCATACACAAGGGGGCGAAAGTTCTCGAGAAGGCGCTGGTGCTGAAGGAGTCCATGGAGGCGCTCACCACCCTGTCGGTGCTGAAGTTCACGTTGCCCGCGCTGCGCGCGGCAGCTCCCGCCATGCTCGGGGCGAGCCTCATGGTGGGTCCCAACGGCGTGATGATGGGGACGCGGATGGTGGTGTCCGCCGAGTGGGTGGAGATGGTGCGCCAGTTGGTGCGAGCGGGCGTCCTCTCCGTGCCCGCCGTCAGCGCCGCCGTGCGGATTCAGGCGGGCCAGGTGATGATGGCGCAGGCGCACGGCGACCTCCCTCGGGGTGTGCGCGACGCGCTTGGCGATGCGCCCGAGGTGCGTGCCATGCGTGTGACGGGCAAAACGGGCGCTGGCATGGCCGAGCCCCCGCGTCATCACGTCATGCCCAAGGAGTTCCGCGAGTGGTTCGAGAAGCGCGGCTTCACCGGCAAGATGAGAATCGACTGGTTCTGCGTCACGCTTCAGCAGCCGCACCATCAGGCGATTCACGGCGGTGGAAACTGGAAGCTGGGGCGCCAATGGTCCGGCGAATGGAACCGGATGATCATGAAGGCGCTGCGGGACGCGGAGGTTGAAGCTGGCCAGATGTTGACGCGGAATGTGATCCTGGAGATCGTCGCGGAGCGTATGAGGTTCTATGACATCCCGATGAACTTCGCCCGTTGTCGAGGGAAATGAGCGATGACCGACGGACGTTCCTGGGAGGGAAACTGGAAGGTGCGCCTGTACGAGCGGGTCCGCGAGCGGGGCTACGACTCGCTCACTGCCTTCGCCGAGGCGCGCCCGACCGCTTCGCTGGTGGCGCTGGCCGAGGAGTTGGGTCCGGACGATATTGCAGGCGTGCAGGTGTTCAGCGGACTGCTGACCGAAGCGAAGCGGCGCAAGCAGGTCACGCGCCTTGTGCGCGGCCAGCTCGTGCGAGAACTGTGGGCGTGTCTTCCAAATGGCTGGCCGGTCGTTATGGATGAGGCCAACCGGCTCAAGGTCGCCAAGGCAATTGGATTGTGGAGTTCCTTGACCCCAACAACCCATGAAGAACGTGTCGAGCAGGCCAGGGCAGCGCTCCGTGCCACGCCACCACCACCCGGGTGGCTCCCTCGCGGGCCCGACGACGAGCTGCTGCTGACGCTCCTGCCCGACGAAGAATCCTGAGCTTCACGCCTGGAGAGGACCATGAGCGAGGGCCGTTCCTGGGAGGGTAACTGGAAGGTGCGCCTGTACGAGCGGGTCCGCGAGCGAGGTTACGACTCTCTCACCGCCTTCGCCGAGGCGCGCCCTATTGCCTCGCTGGTGGCGCTGGCCGAGGAGCTTGGCCCGGACGACATCGCGGGAGTGCAGGTGTTTAGCGGGTTGCTTGCCGAGGCGGAGCGAAGCCGCCGGGTCACGCGCTTGATACGCGGCCAACTCGTGCGCGAGCTGGCTGAAGCACTCCCCAACGGCTGGCCGACCGTGCTCGACGACGCAAACCGTTTCGACGTTGCCCATGCACTTGCCCGTTGGGGGACCTTCACTCCAGAGCCCCATAAGGAGCGCGTCAGGCGAATCGGTGATGCGCTCCTTGCCACGCCACCACCAGCCGGTTGGCTCCCGCGCGGGCCTGACGACGAGCTGCTGCTCACGCTCCTGCCCGACGAACCAGTCTAGATGCACTCGTGGGTGGATCGCCTCTGTGCTGACTCTGTCGAAAAACTTGTCGGACACTTAGAGTGTCCGGGCATGGAGATGCCCGAGTTCATCGAGGCGCGCCGGCCGCGCTGGCAGCAACTGGAGTCCCTGCTCGACAAGGCCGAGGGCAAGGGGCTGCGCGCCCTGGAACTCGAGGAGGCCCGCTCGCTGGGGCGGCTCTACCGGGCCGTCTCGAGCGACCTGCTGTGGGTGCGCGCGCGCAGCGGCGCCGCCGACGTGAGCGAGTACCTCAATGATCTGGTGGGCCGAGCCTACGCGCTCACCTATCCGGGCGAGCGGCCGAGGTTCGCGGACGTGTGGAACTTCGTCGCCCGGGGGTTTCCCGCCCTGCTGCGCCAGGAGTGGCGCATGTACGCGGCGTCGCTGTTGATGTTCCTCGCGGGCCTGGGCTTCGGCTACCTGGGCATGCTGGTGGACCCGGACGCCGCGCCCTACCTCGTCCCCGCCGAACACCTGAGCCTGGACCCGCTCCAGCGCGCCCGGGACGAGGCCGCGGGGCAGGGGGCGACCGTGGGCGAGCAAGCCCAGTTCACCACCTTCCTCTTCACCCACAACATCCAGGTGGCCTTCCTCGCCTTCGCGCTGGGCATCACCGCGGGCGTGGGTACGGGCATCATGCTCTTCAGCAACGGGCTGATGCTGGGCGCGCTCGCGCAGGTGTACACCGCCAAGGGCATGGCGGGCTGGTTCTGGGCGTGGATCCTCCCGCACGGCATTCCGGAGATCACCGCCATCTGCATCGCGGGCGCGGCGGGCCTCGTCATCGCCCGGGGGCAGGTGGCGCCGCGAGGACTGCCCCGCGGCGTGGCGCTGCGTCAGGAGGCGGTGCGCGCGGTGCGGCTGCTCTTCGGCACGCTCGCGCTCTTCGTGCTCGCGGGCTTCATCGAGGGCACCATCTCGCAGATCCACCCGCCCAAGCTGTCGGTGGCCTTCAAGGTGTCCTTCGCCCTGGTGGTGGGCCTGGGCGTCTACGCCTACCTGGGCTCGGATTGGATGCGCGGGGCGGGTCGCGCGCGGGACGGGGTGGCTACTCCGCCCAGGTGAGTACTTCCAGCATGCGGACGAATCCGCGGTCCGCGCTGACCACCGCCACCACGAAGCCGGCGGACTCGCCCGGGCCCCCACGGCCCTCGCTGCGCCAGTCCGCGACGTAGATGCGGTTGCCCGTGTGGTAGATCTGCGCGAGCCAGGCCAGCGCGCCATTCACCTCGGCGGTGCTCGGCGTGCCGGAGTACGTCCTCGCCTTCAGCCGCGCGGTGAGCTCCTCGACGTTGACGGGCTCGAAGTAGGTCTGCCGATCGTAGGAGCTGCCGAACACCCACGTGTAGACGTTCGTCAGCGTCACCTGGTTGGCCACCCCCGCGCCCTCGGGGATGGAGCCCTCCTTGATGCGCGAGCTGCTGGCGAGCGGCCCGCTGGCGCCGAACACCTGGGCCGGCGTGCCCGAGACCGGGTTCAGGCACAGGGGGGCCTCGTACTCCTCCGCGTCGTTCAGCTCGTGGAAGTCGGAGAGGTACTTCCTCGCCGCCGACTCCAGACCGGTGAGGAAGGAGGTGCTGGACACCTTGGTGGACAGGTAGCTCGCCTCCTGCGCGTCCACCCACCCGTCCACGATGAAGGCGTCGAGCGCCGTGATGATCTCCTGGCGCAGCACCGTCGCGCCCCCGGGGCTGCTGGCGGTGCGCGCGCTGGCCACCCGGGACTCGAAGAGCGGCTTGGACGTGGTGAGCTCCGCCCTCGCGGCCGGGGCGGCCAGCAGCGCCAGACCACCGAGAAGGGAGGAGAGGAGGGTCGCGCTCTTCATGGGATGACCTCGCATCGGCCCCGGGGAGCCTTTCAGGAGATGAGCGGGTTCCTCTTATCTTCTTGTTGGTCAGGAGTAACGTAAATTTCTTGTTTCATTGTTTTTACCCGCTTTCAGCACGGACGCGGGCGTGAGGCAATGTCCGGCCTACAACACGCCGCGCGCCTTGATGTCGAGGTAGCGGTTGACGGCGGCGAGGCTCAACTCGTCGGGCCGCACGTCGAGCATGTGCACGCCGCCGGCGCTCACCTTGGCCTTGAGGGACTCGCGGTCCGAGAGCAGCTCACTGGCCACGGCCTGCTGGTAGGCCTGCTCGGGGCCGGCGGGAGGGGTGCGCAGCAGCGCCGTGAGCGCGGTGTCGCGCACGGACAGGCACAGGGGGACGTGCCGCCGGGCCAGCCGGTGCAGGGGGGCCACCAGGGTGGAGGCCTGCTCCTCGTCGAGGAAGTCCGTGAACACGCACAGGAGGCTGCGCCGGTTGAGGCGCACGTTCAGCTCCTTGAAGAGCGCCAGGTAGTCCACGTAGGTGAGGCTCGGCGTGGTGGCGTAGAGCGTGTCCAGGATCTTCCGGTACTGGAGGCGGCCCGCCGCCGGGGGCAGGTACGCCTTCACGCCATCGGCGAACACGGCGAGCCCCACCCGGTCTCCATTGCGCACCGCCACGAAGGCCAGGAAGAGCGCCGCGTTGACGGCGTGGTCCAGCTTGGTGAGCCCGTCCACCCGCGCCGCCATGGAGCGGCCCGCGTCCACGCAGATGAGCAGGGATTGCGAGCGCTCGGACTCCATCACCCGCGTGACGGGCCGGGTACGCCGGGCCGTGGCCTTCCAATCCACCTCGCGCACCGAGTCGCCCTGGGCATAGTCACGCAGGCGCGCGAACTCGCTGCCCCGGCCATCCCGGCGCAACTGCCGCAGGCCCAGGTTCACCAGATCCAACGCCGCGCCCGAGAGCAACAGTCGGCTGGCGCCGCGCATGTCCGGGAACACCGCCACGTCCTGGGCGGCGGGGACGCGGCGCTCGTGCAGCAGCAGGCCCAGGGGCCCGCGCACCCGCACATGCACGTCGCCGAAGCCGAACCGCCCCCGCTTCGCCGGCGTCACCCGGTACACCCAGCGCGTCTGACTGTCCGCGGGCAGCCGCAGCGGCGCCTCCTCCGGCTCGGCCGTGAAGGACTCGGGCACGTCGTCGTGCACCCGCACCTCCACGTCCCGGGGGCCCCGGTGCACCAGGAGCAGCTCCACCTTGTTGGGCGCGCCCACCGACAGGCGGGGAGGCAGCTGCCGGCTCACCTCCAGCCGTACCCGCCGCGCCATGAGGAAGTCCAGGGCCGCGAGCACGAGCGCGAGCGTGTCCAGGGCCAGCACCGCGCCGCCCAGGCCGGGGAAGAACCCCGCGGCCATCATCGGCACGGCGAGCAGGCACAGCAGCACCCACAGGCGCCCGGTGGGAATCACCGGGGGACCTCGACGGAACGCACCACCTCGCGCAGCACGTCCGCGGGCGTGGCCCCGTCCAGCTCCGCGTCCGGCGACAACAACAGGCGGTGCTTGAGCACCGGCTCCGCGAGGAAGCGCACGTCCTCGGGGGTGACGAAGCCCCGGCCGCGCAGCGCCGCCAGCGCCTTGGACGCGAGCAGCAGGTGCACCCCGGCGCGAGGCCCCGCGCCCAGGCGGATGCGGCTGGAGGTGCGCGTGGCCGCCACGAGCTGGCGCACGTAGGAGATGACCGAGGGCTCCACCGTGAGGGTGCTGAGCGCCTGCCGCGCCTCGAGGATGCCCTCCTTCGTCACCGCCGCGCCCACGCCCGCGCGCTCCAGGTCGCCCGAGTCGAAGCCCCGGTGCACCGCGGCGAGGATGGCGTCCTCCTCCTCGGGCGCCGGGTAGCCCACGTCGATCTTCAACAGGAAGCGGTCGAGCTGGGCCTCGGGCAGGGGGTAGGTGCCCTCGGACTCCACCGGGTTCTGCGTGGCGAAGACGGAGAAGAGCGGCGAGAGCGCCAGGTGGCGGCCCTCGAGCGACACGCCGCGCTCCTGCATGGCCTCGAGCAGGGCGGACTGCGTCTTGGCCGGGGCGCGATTGATTTCGTCCGCCAGGAGCAGGTCCGTGAAGATGGGGCCGCGCACCAGGGTGAAGGCCTGGCTCTTCAGGTCGAAGATGCTGGTGCCCAGGATGTCCGCGGGCATCAGGTCCGGGGTGAACTGAATCCGCTTGAAGTCCGCGCTGATGGAGCGCGCGAGCGCCTTGGCCATGAGCGTCTTGGCCACGCCGGGCACGCCCTCGAGCAGCACGTGGCCGCCGGCGACGAGGCCCACGAGCATCAACTCGAGCGGCTCGTCCTGTCCGACGACGGCCTTGCGCACCTCGGTGAGCACGCCCTCGCGGATGGTGTGGGCGGCGGCCACGGCGGTGGGGGAGGTGTCGGTCTGGGCGGGGGCGAAGGGGGGCGAAGTCATGGCTCCTCGGGTGTCTGGGCGGGGGGCGCGGCGGGGCGCGGCCCGGAAGAAGGCAGGCGTTGGCGCACGGCCGCGGCGCGCGTGGCCAGGTGGAGCAGCTCGCTCTCGCTGGTCACGTTCGCGGCCTTGTGGACGACTTCGCGCAGGCCCCGGGCGAGCTCCGCCTGGCCGTGCGCGGTGAGGCTCTCGGCCACGGCCTGGGCGGGCGCGTGGGCGGGCAGGCCCGCGTGCCCGGCCAGCTCCTGGATGAGGCCCCGGCTCAGCAGGCCCGCGGCGAAGGCATGGTGGTGGCCCTCGCGGTACAGGCGGCTCATGGCGAAGAGGGCATCCGTGGTGCCCACGCGCTGGGACTCGGGCGGAGGACGGGGCCGGCCGAAGCGCTGGAGCGCCAGGGCCCACAGGCTCAGGCCGAGCAGCAGCTGCGCCACCGCGAAGTGCAGGCCGTAGCGGCGGGCGAAGTCCACCACCGAGCGCTCGTTGGTGAAGCCATGGTGGTGCTCGTCGAAGGCATAGGGGCCGGGGCCCAGCGCCTCCAGGGCGCTCAACCAGAACCGGGCGTTGTCCGCGCGCGCGAGGGCCTGGTTCATCGCCAGCTCCGGCGCCCCCACCACCAGCACCTTGCCCGTCCCATAGGGCACCACCGCCGCCACCGTCATGCCCAGCGGCTCGTCTTCGAGCACGGGGATGGCGCCCTCGGCGGACAGCGCCAGGTAGGCCTGGACGCGTGCCTCCACGCGCTCCACGCCCAGGGTGTAGGGACTGGAGAGCGGGGGAACGAGCGTGCGCATGGGCAGGGACGTGTCCGCCTTGGTGAGCGACACCCCGAGCGCGTCGAGCAGCGGGTTCTCCTTCGAGCCCCAGGGCACGAGCACGAGCGAGTGGCCGGAGCGGACGTACTCGAGCAGCTTCTCCGTCTCGT
The DNA here is from genome assembly GCF_002305875.1 of Cystobacter fuscus. Taxonomy (NCBI): domain Bacteria; kingdom Pseudomonadati; phylum Myxococcota; class Myxococcia; order Myxococcales; family Archangiaceae; genus Cystobacter; species Cystobacter fuscus. The sequence goes on from NZ_CP022098.1 coordinate 3,345,177, forward strand.
CGTCGCTCAGCTCGGGCACGTGCAGCCGGTTGAAGCCGTGGCGGGGGACCTCCTCGTCCTCCAGGTCCGAGCCCCGGTCGGCGGCGAGCGCCGTCTGGTCCGGGTCGTCCTCGTGGGCGCCCTCCACCTCCACGGCGAGCAGCACGAGCGTGCCCGGCTCGGAGAGGATGAGCAGATCCGCGGTGCGTCGCGTGACGGGCAGGCCACTCTCCTGGGCGAGGAGGAAGAGTCCCCGGGCCCCATCCGGCTGGGCGCGCCAGGTGGAGAGCGTGTCGGCGAAGCCGCCCCGGGCCGCGCCTCGCACGAGCCAGGCGCCCAGCACCGCGGTCAAGAGCAGGCAGCCCACCACCAGCAGGGGGAAGCGGTCACGCACGGGCGGGCTCCGCGACGGCGGGCGTGGAGAGCATCGGGGCGCACAGCGTCCGGAAGTCGCGGTAGCCCCGCTCGCCCACGGGCAGGTTGCCGTACCAGGCGAAGTCGAAGCGCAGCGTCAGCTCGCGCAAGGGGGGCACCCATTCGCTCCGGCCGCGGAACTGGCGCAGGTAGTCCCAGTTGCTCAGGCGCGGGTCGTAGTGGATGGCGCCCTGGTGGTGCAGGCGCGAGAGCAGGGCGAGGTACAGGCCGCGCACCGCCTCGCGGTACTCGCCCCGGGCGGCCAGCTCGTCGGCGAGGTGGGCCCAGCCCTCGGGGGCGCGCGACAGGGCGTTCATCGGATCCGCCGCGAGCGTCGCCGCGCTCTGGCTGCTCACCTCGAGCCGCGCGCCCTCGTCCGCCTTGCCCCGGGCGTTGAACGCTCGCCACAGCACCACCGCGAGCACGCCCAGCGCGGCGGTGACGAGGAGCACCACCAGCGCGTTCGCCACCTCCTGTCCTCCCAGGCCCAGGGTGTCGGAGGGGGGGGGGCGGGGTCCGGCCGGCGGCGGAAGAGCTCCTCGAGCTTCTTCGCGAGCCACTTGACGAAGCGCTCCCATCGGCTGTCGGGCACGGTGTCGTCGGGGGGCGCCTCCTCCTGCTCGGCCCGGGGGGCGGGCTCCTGGAACTCGGGCCGCGCGAGGATGTCCCGGGCGCGTGTCCGGGCGCTCGCGGCATCCGCCCGTTGCCGCTCCAGCTCCGCGGTGCTCGCCGCCAGGGCGAGTCCCTCGTCGAGCCGATCCAGGGGGGCACAATCCTCGTTCTCCTCCACCTCGGCTTCCACGGAGCGCACCAGCCGCGCCACCTTCCTCGCCTCCTCCGGGCCGAGCGAGGCGAGCGTGCGCCGCCACTCCTCGAGCACGGCCGCGTCCCACTCACACGCCTCGGCCAGCAGCTCCACGCGCGGGACCAGGTCCCCAGGAGGGGGAGAGGACTCCTTGGGTTGCGCCTGGGCGGTGGGAGCCAGGAGGTTCATTCCCACGAGCACGAGCAGCCCGAGCGCCGACTTGCGGACCGGGAGCTGTTGCACCGCGGCGAGCAGGTCCAACCCCTCCTGGCGCACCCGGCCATCGATCAGCAGCAGCGAGGCGGTGGCGGCGCGCAGGGGCTCGAAGAGGGTGAAGGTCACGGCGACGAGGAAGACGTCCCAGGAAGGGTTGTCGAGGGAGGCGAAGCGCTCGGCGAAGGTGAGATCGATGCCGAGCAGCTTGCGGCCCACGTAGAACAGGGCGTTGGCCGCGATGTGCAGGTTGAGCAGGACGAGCCCCTGCACGAGCATCAGCAGGCGCACGCCGATGGCGGTGAACTTCGCGGGCCCCAGCAGCTTCGAGCACTGACCATACAGGTCCAACGGACTGCCCCGGCCCTGAAGGGTAGCCGCGTAACCCACGATGTGGGCGGACAGGAACACATAGGCGAGCCCCAGCGTGACGCCGAGTGTCACCGTGTTGAAGACGAGCAGATAGGCCACCGCGCACAGCAGGCTGGGAGCGCGGGCCAGGGCGGCGTGCAGGGAGGCCCGGACGGTGGGCGCCTCGGGACCCGGGCCGAGCAGCAGTTGCTGGACATGGTGGCAGGCGGCGCCCTGGAAGAGGCCCCGGGCGAGCCAGGCCAGGGTGAAGCCCAGGGCGGGGAGGGCGAGCGGGCGGCGGTGTGCCACCGCGTCCGTCAGGTGGAGGAGCGCGGCGGTGACGAGCACGCCGCCGGGGAGGGTGAGGGCCCAGATGCCCGAGCCGCGCACGCACAGGCGCAGGGCGGCATCCATCAGGGCCACGGCTCCTCGGGGGCGCAGTTCGAGCGCGGAGGCGGCCATGTCTAGAGCCCCGCCGCCAGGCGGGCGACCAGGAGGACGCCGCCATACACCACGGCGCCCGCCAGCAGGGCGAGCAGCACGTTGCCCACGCTCCACTCCCGGCGCTCGGCGGACACCGCCAGGGCCCGGGTGCGCTGGTCGAGGCAGGAGGCGCATCGGTTGATGCCCTCGAACTGCGTGGTGCACTCCCGGCAGATGACGCGGCGGCATTCCACGCAGATGCCCAGTCCGGTGCGCTCTGGATGATAGTGGCAGCGGCCCGAGCCCTGAATCATGGGGCGCAGCCTACGAAATCCCGGCGGCCCGAAGCCAGCACGGAGCAGCGGGTCCGGACAGCGGCCGGACAGGGACGCATGATATGGATTCACCCGCGCTCACCTCATGGAAAACGACAAGACGGTTCCATCACCTCCTGGGTTGGCTCCCGCGGTTCTTCCCGCGGGATGGACGGTCGCCGACCGCTTCGTCATTCAGGACCTCGCGGGCAGTGGAGGCATGGGGTTCGTCTACCGGGCGTTGGATCAAGTCACCGGCCGGCAGGTGGCCCTCAAGTTGTTGCTGGTGGGCGCCTCGGCGGACGCGGCGATGCGCTTCCACCGCGAGGCCCAGCTGCTCGCGGGCCTGACCCATCCGGCCATTGTCGCCCACGTGGCGCATGGCACGCTCGCGGAAGGTCCGCCCTACCTGGCGATGGAGTGGCTCGAGGGGGAGGAACTCTCGCACCGCCTGCATCGCGGGCCGTTGAGCCCCACGGAGAGTCTGGCCATGGTGCGCCGCGCCACCGAGGGCCTCGCCGTGGCCCACCGCCAGGGCGTGGTCCATCGCGACATCAAGCCCTCCAACCTCTTCCTGCGCGCGGGCCGCCCCGAGGACGTGGTGCTGCTGGACTTCGGGCTGGCCCGCTATGCCGCGCCCTCGCTGGATGCGGTCACCGTGGCGGGCACGGTGGTGGGCACTCCGGGCTACATGGCGCCCGAGCAGGCCTCGAGCCAGGACGAGATCCCCCCCGCGGCGGACATCTTCTCGCTGGGCTGCGTGCTCTACGAGTGCCTCACGGGCCAGCCGCCCTTCTCGGCCCCGCACTTCGCCGCCGTGCTGGCGAAGATCCTCTTCGCCGACCCGGTGCCCCTGCGCAGGCTGCGTCCGGACCTGCCGCAGGGCTTGCGCGGGCTGGTGGACCGGATGCTGGCCAAGGATCTCGCGCGCCGGCCGGCGGATGCCGACCAGCTCTTGCGCCTGCTGGCGGAGCTGGACACCGTGCCCCGCATGCTGTCCTCCGCGACGATCCCCGGTCCCTCCGGCATGGCGGGCGCCGAGCAGAAGCTCTTCAGCGTGCTGCTCGTGTCCACCCATACGCCTGGCCCGGAGGGGGCGACCCGGGTGCTCCAGCCCGGCGCGGCGCCCCGGGATGCCCTGCGCGCGGCCCTCAAGAACTCGGGGGCGCAGGTGGAGTTGCTGGCGGACGGCTCGCTGGTGGCCACGGTGATGCCCGAGCGGGGCACCGCCACGGATCAGGCGGCGGTGGCGGCCCGCTCCGCCCTGTCCTTCAAGGAGCACTGGCCCGATGCCTCGGTGGTGCTCGTCACCGGCGTGGGGCAGCTCAACGAGCGCCTCCCGGTGGGCAACGCCATGGACAAGGCCGGAGAGCTGCTGCGCCACGTGGGCAAGGAGCACGCCACCGGCCCGGTGGTGATGGACGAGGTCACCGCGGGGCTGCTGGGCCCGGGCTTCCAGTTGTCACGCGTGGAGCAGGGCATGTTCGTGCTGCGGGGCGAGCAGCTCGGCGTGGACGAGTCCCGGCTGTTGTTGGGCAAGCCCACGCCGTGCGTGGGCCGGGATCAGGAGCTGTCCCTGCTGGAGATGACCTTCCAGAACAGCGCGGAGGAGTCCACCGCGAAGGCGGTGCTGGTGACGGCGTCCGCGGGGACGGGCAAGTCCCGGTTGCGCCATGAGTTCCTCCGTCGCATGGAGCGCAACGCGCCGCGGACCCTGGTGCTCCTGGGGCGTGGGGATCCGATGAGCGCGGGCGTGGCCTCCGGCCTGCTGGGGCAGGTGTTCCGGCGGCTGTGCGGCATCGTGGAGGGCGAGCCCCTGCAGGTGCAGCGGGAGCGGTTGCGCGAGCGCATCTCGCGGCACCTGCCGGAGGAGCGGGCCGAGGGGACGGTGGAGTTCATCGGCGAGCTGTGCGCCGTGCCCATGCTCGACGAGGACGATGTGTTGATGCGCTCCGCGCGCAATGATCCCCGGCTGATGAGCACCCAGGTGGAACGGGCGCTGGTGACCTTCCTCGAGGCGGAGTGTGCCCAGCACCCGGTGTTGCTGGTGCTGGAGGATCTGCACTGGAGCGACGCGCTGACGGTGCGGCGGGTGGACGCGCTCTTGAGAGACCTGGCCGAGCAGCCCTTCGGGGTGCTGGCCCTGGCGCGGCCCGAGGTGAAGGACATGTTTCCCTTCCCCTGGACGCGGCGCTTCCAGGAGGTGCCGCTGCAGGGCCTGAGCCGCAAGGCGAGCGGGCGGCTCGTCCGGGAGGTGCTGGGGCCCCGGGTGGAAGAGAGCGTGGTGCGCTGGGCGGTGGAGATGGCCGACGGCAACGCGCTCTTCCTGGAGGAGCTCATCCGCGTGGCGTCCGAGGGGCGGGGGACGGAGGCGCCGGAGACGGTGCTGGCGGTGCTCCAGGCGCGTCTGATGCGGATGGAGTCCGGCGTGCGCCAGGTCTTGCTGGCGGCCAGCATCTTCGGCCGCGACTTCTGGTCGGGCGGCGTGGGCGAGCTGTTGGGCGATCAGTTCTCCAGGGCGATGTTGGAGGGGCACCTGCGCGCGCTCGTGGATCAGGAGGTCATCGAGCCGCGGGGCGACAGTGTCCTGCCGACCGAGACGAGCTACCGCTTCCGCCACGCGCTCCTCCAGGAAGCGGCCTATGGCCTGCTGTCCGACGTCTACCGTCCGGAAGGCCACCGGCTGGCGGCCGCCTGGCTGGAGCGGCTGGGCGGGACGGATCCGCTGGTGCTCGCCACGCACCACCAACGGGGCGGACAATCCGAGCGCGCCGTGCACTACTTCTCCCTGGCGGCCGAGCGGCTCTTCGCCCTGTACGATCTGCCGGGGACGATGCGGTGCGTGGTGGAGGCGCTGGCCTGCGGGGTGGAGGGGGACCGCTCCGTCCACCTGCGCGCGCTCCAGGCGGTGGTGGCGTTCTGGATGGATGATCTGCAGCGCTCGCTGTCGCTCGGCGCCGTGGTGTTGGACGAGCTGGAGCCCGGCAGCCGGCTGTGGTGCTGGTTGGTGGGGGGACAGATCGTGGGGGGGGCCTACCTGGGAATGGACGCCGAGAAGGCGGCCCGGTTGAACGCCCGCCTGTGGAACACCGCGCCCCTGCCCGATGCCGTGGACGCCCACCACTGGGCCCTGGCGTGTCTGGGCCTGTCGCTCGTCTACTCGGGAGCGCGGTGGGATCTGGAAGGGTGGCTCGAGCGGATGCGGGGCATGGCCACCGAGGGGGTGGCGCGCGCCTGGACGCGCTACCTGGATGGCTTCTTCCACTACCTCTTCGAGCCGCGGCCCTGGACGGCCTTCGTGCTGGCCGAGGAAGGCACGCGCTTGTTCCGCAAGCTCGGCATGGAGCGCGACGCGCTCATCGTGCAGACCTGCGTGTCCCTGGCGCTGGGGGCCGCGGGCGACATGCCTGGCGCCCTGGAGCGCATGCGCGAGGTGCTGGCCACGGGACGGCGGTTGGAGGAGCACCTCGTGGTGGGCTCGGCCCTGGCGTATCGCAGCGTGCTGCTGGCCGGCAGCGCGGATCCGGAGCTGCGCCGGGAAGCCCATGTGCTGGCGCGAGAGGGAGTGGACGACGGCCTGGCCACGTTCCGTCAGGGCGTGTCGCACGCCGTGCTGGCGAAGACCTGGAGCGAGCCGGAGACGCTGGCGGAGGCCGAGGCGCACGCGCGCAAGGCGTGCTCCCTGCTGACGCCCTTCCAGGCCGACGTGGTCTTCGCGCGGAGCGTGCTCAGCACCGTGCTGCTCGCTCGGGGCAACGTGGCGCAGGCGCGGGAAGAGGCGGTGCTCGGGGTGCGCGAGCTGGAGCGCAACCACGGCCAGGGCGTCTACGCGGTCGCCATGTACCTGGCGCTGGCGGAGGCGTGCCTGCGCGAGGGAGACCGGGCGTTGGCGGAGTCCTCGCTGCGCCAGGCCCTGGAGTGCGTGCGGGCCCGGGCCGCGGACATCCCCGAGCCCGCCCACCGCGCGCGCTTCCTGCGCGAGATTCCCGAGAATGTCCGGGTGGTGGCGCTGGCCCGGGAGTGCTGGGGAGACGCCAGCGTGGACGGGCTCTCGTGAGCGCTACTTCACCGGGAAGAAGCCCGCGTCGGTGACGAGTCGCTGCCCCTCGGGGGACAGGACGTAGTCGATGAAGGAGCGCGTGAGCCCGGTGGGCTCCCGGGGCAGCTCGAAGTAGAGCTCCCTCGACAGGGGATAGGCGCCGGACTGGAGGGTGGCGGGGGTGGGGGGCACCGCCTCGCCCTGCTCGCTCACGCGCACCTTCAATTCCTTGACGCCCCGGGCGTAGGCGACGCCGCCATAGCCAATGCCATTCGGCTCGAGGGAGACGGCGTTCACCACGGCCGCGGTGCCTGGCAGCGTCTGGGCGCGCTCGGTGAAGTCCTGGCCCTTGAGCACCGCGTCCTTGACGAAGACATAGGTGCCCGAGGAGCTCTCGCGCGAGTAGACGATGATGGGGGCGTCCGCGCCGCCCACGTCCTTCCAGTTGCGCGTGTCCCCCAGGTAGATGGACTGGAGCTGGGCGAGCGAGAGGCTGTCCACGGAATTGCCCTCATGGACATAGAAGGTGATGCCATCGCGGGCCACGGCCAGCTCCACGGGGCCGCGGGGCCAGCGCCGGCGCGCCTGTTGTTTCTCGGCGTCCTGCAGGGGCCGGCTGGACATGGCGATGTCGGTGGTGCCGTTGATGAGCGCGGCGATGCCCGTGCCCGAGCCTCCCCCCGTCACCTGGATGCGAGCGCCGGGATTCTCCTTCATGAACTGCTCGGCCCAGCGCTGTCCGAGGACGACGAGGGTATCCGAGCCCTTCACGGTGACGGTGCCCAGGGAGCCGGGCGCCACGGTGCCGGCCTCCTCGCCGGAGTGGCTCGGGGAGCGCCTGCATCCGCCGAGCAGGGCGAGCAGCACGAGCGGGAGGAGCAGCGGGCAGCGGCGTGGCCATCTCATGGCCCCGAGGATACACGCGAGTCCGCTCCCGCCATCCGTCGGGCAAAGGACGTCACGTTCGTGACGCGGATGTCACCGGGGTTGGGGGAAGCGCGGCGGGTCCGCTACAACCGCGGCATTCGAGGACGGCAAGGAGCGGACACCATGGACTTCATTGGACAACTTTCTCGGCAATTGGGTGTGGATTCGAATCAGGCGCAGGGGCTCGCGGGCTCGCTGCTCAAGCTGGTGCAGGGCACGGTGAAGGAGAAGATCAGCCCCGAGGCGGCGGACCAGATGGGCCAGTCGATTCCCGAGATGCAGACGTGGCAGCAGCAGGCGCAGCCCCAGCCCGAGGCGGGTGGGGGGCTGATGGGGGCGCTGGGTGGACTGGGAGGGTTGCTCGGAGGCCAGGCCCAGGGCGCCTCTGGCGGAGGCCTGATGGGGGCGCTGGGTGGTGCGGTGGGACATGCGGGCGAGATCGCGGGCATCGTGGCCTTGCTCCAGCGCTTCAACCTCGACGCGGGCAAGGCGGCGCTGGTGGCGCCCCTGCTGCTCGACTTCCTCAAGTCCCGGCTGGACCCCAAGCTCGTGAGCGGCATCCTCACGGTGATGCCCGTGCTGACCCAGCTCACGGGGGGCAACAAGCCTCCGGAGGGTGGGGGGACGCCGGGGAGCGGAGGTCTGGGGGGCCTGTTGGGCGGCCTGCTGCGCTGAGCCCTGGGGGCGCGCTCGCGAGGGTTGACCCCATGACCTCCCCGCGCCACCTTTCCCTCCCACATGAGCACGTCTGACGGAGAGCTGTCCCCCGAGGAGCAGGCCATCATCGCGGAGGAGGAGGCGGTCCTGCGCCGCGTCCTCGCCGCGGTGGAGGGCGCGAGGCTGCGCAGTGGCCATCGCAAGCAGGAGACGGAGGATCTCATCACCCGGCTCCAGGAGCTGCGCGACGACGCGGCCACGGCGGCCGTGGCGGACCTGCCGCACCTGTTCTTCCAGATGGATCAGACGCGGGCCCTGCTCGAGCGTCAGGAGACGGCGCGGCTGCCGGAGCTCGGCGCCCCGTACTTCGCCCACCTGCGGGTGGCTGGGACGACGGGGGACCGGGACTACCTGCTGGGTCGTACGAGCTTCGCGGACGTGTCCGCGGACGTGCGCATCATCGACTGGCGCTTCGCTCCGGTGGCGCGCGTCTTCTACCTGTACGGGGAAGGTGACTCGTACGAGGAGTGGTTCGGCGAGCGGCTGTCCGAGGGGACGGTGAAGGTGCGCCGCCTGGTGGTCATCGAGCGGGGAATTCTCAGCCGCGTGCAGATTGGCACGCGCGTGCTGGTGAGGGGCCCCGGGGGCGTGTGGCGACGGTTGGGGGCGGGGCGGGGCTCGCAGCTCGAGGGGGGCACGGGGACGGCGGTGCGGCCGGGCCAGCTCGGGGTGGGGCGGGGGACGCAGCAGCGCGAGGGGGCCCTGGACGTGACGGCCCTGTTGGACGCCGAGCAGTTCGAGGCGGTGAACGTGGCGGCGGACCAGCCCCTGCTGGTGCTGGGCAGCGCGGGCAGTGGAAAGACGACGGTGGCGCTGCACCGGCTGGCGAAGATCGCCTTCGACGAGGCGGAGCGCTACCCCGAGTCGCGCATGAAGGTCATCGTCCCCGAGGAGGGACTCGCCCGGCTTTCCCGGCGACTGCTCGCGCCGCTGGGCCTGGGCAAGGTGTCCGTCGAGACGCTGGACTCGTGGGCCGCGCTGGCCGCGCGCGTCGCGTTTGGCGCCAAGGCCCTCAAGCCCTGGGAGGACACCCCTCCGCTCGTCGCGAAGCTCAAGCGCCACCCGGCCCTGCGCCGCGCGCTCGCGGCCCGGCTGGGCGTGCTGTCCTCGTCCGCCACGGCCCTGCCGCGCCTGCGCAAGCGGCTCGCGGAGCTCTTCACGGACCGGCGCTTCCTGGAGAATGTCGTCGCCCATTCCGGGGGAGATCTGCCGAGCACCGCCGTGGACGAGACGGTGCGGCACACGATGCTGCAGATCGCCACGCCCCTCGCCCACGAGCTGGAGGGCGTGGATCCCGACCGGCTCCAGACGTTGGACGGCAAGTCCCTGGAGAGTGACACGCCGGACGAGCTGGCGGGCACGGTGGACGTGGAGGATCTGCCGCTATTGCTGTTCCTCCGGGCGCAGGCGGGCAGTCTGGGCGCGGTGGGGCGGCTGGTGCACGTCGTGCTGGATGAGACCGAGGACTTCTCGCTCGTGGAGCTGTTCGTGGTGGGACGGCTGCTGGGGGAGGCCCGGAGCTGCACGCTGGCGGGCGACGAGATGCAGCAGACCTCGACGAGCTTCGCGGGGTGGCCGGCGGTGCTCGCGGAGCTGGGCATCCAGGACGCGGCCACCTGCCGGTTGCAGGTGTCCTACCGGTGCCCGGCGCCCATCACCGCGCTGGCGCGTCAGGTATTGGGCGCGCAGGCCCCGGGGGAGCCGCCCACGGCGGGCCGGGAGGGAGCGCCCGTGGGGCTGCACCACTTCCCGGACGAGGCCCAGGCCTGGCTGTTCATCGGCGAGGCGCTGCGGGACTTGCTGGAGCGCGAGCCCCAGGCCTCCGTCGCCGTCATCGCCAGTGGCCGCGAGCAGGCCCGGGCCTTCCATCGCGTCATCTCGGACATGTCCTGGGCGCGCCTCGTGCTGGAGGGAGACTTCTCCTTCGAGCCGGGGGTGGACGTGACGGACGTGGACAACGTGAAGGGCCTCGAGTTCGACTATGTCGTCATTCCAGACGCCACGGCCCAGGCCTATCCGGCCCATGACGAGGCACGCCGCCGTCTGCACATCGCGATTACCCGGGCCTCCCACCAGCTCTGGTTGGTTTCGGCGGGCGTGCGCTCCCCGCTGCTCGCTGGCGTCTGGCGGGATGGGGGGAGTCCGTCGGAATCGATCTGACGAGACGAGATGTATCGATTTGTGACAAAATACCGCCGCCATGATGGAGACCCGCCCACAGCTGTTGTCTCGGCTGGCCAGATGTCGGCGGGAGCAGGTGGTTCCGGGGATGTTCTTGGAGTCGGTGCTCGCCTCGGCCGGGGAGTATGGGCCGGAGGTGGTCGAGCAGGCTCGTCGGCACATCGCCGAGGATGGGCAGTTGCTGGAGAACTACCGCTACCCGGTGAAGGCCATGCTGGAGATGCTCGATGTCGTCGGACAGGCGGCGCAGGAGCGGGGAATCCCCTATGGCGAGGCCCTCTTCCAGAGTGGGTGGACCGCGGGGATCTCGTATGTGCGCAGCTCGGTGGGCCGGGTGCGCGCCATGGTGTCCACGGTGTCGGGCGTGCATCGGGCCCTGGAAGGCATTCCCAACGCGGCCGCGCAGGCGGTCAACTTCGGCCAGCACTCCTACCGCCGGGTCACCCCTGGCTCCGGGGAACTGCGCTTCATCGAGGATTTGATTGGCCCGGCCTGGAACACGGGGATGGTGATGGGCAGCGTGAAGGCCGCCTTCGCGCTGGAGCAGGGCCAGTTGAGGTACGAAATCAGCGTGACGGATGAGGACGCCAGCAGCTTTTTCGTGCGTCTGGACTGGTAGGCGCGGGGCGCGCCTGGCGGCGCGCCGGAGTCACCCGAGGGGACTCCGGGCGCCACGCACACTCACTTGTTTTCCGAGAACGTGTCGCGGATGCGCTCGATGGACTTCTGCGCCATGTCCATGATGCTCTTCTCCACGTGCTTGTACATGAGCGTCTGGGCCATCAGGTGCTTCTTGGCCTCGGTCGCGATTTCCTCCTTGGTCGCGCCCGGATTGTCCTTCAGGAACTTGTTCATGTTCTGCTCGACCTTCCGGTAGACCGCGCTCTGGCTCTCCTTGCTCTGGATGGAGCCGACCTGGAGCGCGTACGCCTTGGCGCTGGCCTCATCCAGGCCGTACTTCTGCAGGCCCTTGGTCACTTCCTCCGGGGTGGACTGCCCGGTGAGGTTCAAGCGCACCTCGCCCGTCGTGGCGGGGGCGACGCTGGGGAGGCGAGAGTTGGTGTTGATCGGAGCGGTCATGACGCACCTGGCGGAATAGGTTGGGTACAGCGTTGAGGGGATTATCTCCCAAGCCTTGGGAAAAGTTGCGCGGGGGGTGCTGGTTCACCCCATTTTCCCACATCCTGAGATGACGCGGGGCCCCCGAAGGGGGTCCGGGAGCGGGTAATCCTCTGTGGTTCCAGGGGGTTGAGTCCACTCCACCGGTCGCCTGCCTGGTGAACGGGCACGCGTGGAGCTCCCTGCCGGCGTGGGGCCGGGATCGCGGGTGCGTGGGCCCCTCGGGAGGAGGTCGTCGGGCCCCCCCGGGCCTCCCTGGCTCCCCGCCTTCGTCCGCGCGGTCCCGCGTTCCCCGAACTCTTCGCCCACCCGTCCCTGATGGCCTTCATGGCCTTCCGCCGGAGTCTGGGAGTTCCTCGCCAATCCCTGTCAGTGTGGCGGGCCCGGTGAGAGCTTGATTCCCTTGTATGGGATTGGCGAGGGGTTCGGGAATTCCCACGGACGAGGATCCCTCGGCGTATGCCGCGAGCGGGCGGAGGCCGGGAAATACGACGCGGCCAGGGCGGAGCTTTCGCGTGACAAGGTTTGTTCATCCAGACAGGTGCAAAGACTGGTGGGTTGGCTTGACGACAATCGATGAGAGCCGTTATTGGTTTTGTGAGAGAGATTGAACGGCTCGAAAGGAACCCCGCCATGAATGCCATCTCGGATCGGCCGGCACGCTCCATGCCCACGGGAAGGGTCGCCGTGACCAGCCCCTACTCGGGCTATTCGTTGTCGGCCCCCGGTGAAATCCAGGTGGTCCTCGCCGAGCAGGGGGGACGGCGCCTGGGGCCGGCGACCCTGCTGAGTCCCGCGTCGGTATGGGCCCGGTCCGAGACGCGCGTGGAGCCCTGGCCATCCGAGGGGGCGCTGCGGGTGTGTCTGGAGACGGGCTCGGCGAGCCTCGGGCCCTTGTCGGGGGAGCTGCACTGGCAGCAGGCCGGAGGCGAGGACTCCATGCTGGGCATCCGGCTCGTGGATGTCTCGCCGGCGCAGGGGCGGGCCCTCCTGACGATGATGGAGGAGCGGCTGCGGCACGGCAGCGCCCTGCCCGAGGCGTCTCCGCTGCCCGTGCAGGAGGAGATCGCCGACGCCGAGCGCATCGCGAGCCTCCTCGGGACGATCGCCGCGGTGAACAACAAGGCCGTCCTGCGCGAGCCCGGCCGGATGGTACGGCTGGTGCTGGAGCGCATGGACGCGGAGCGGGGCCTGCTGTTCTGGCGTTGCGCCGAGCCGCTCACGCGGTGGGGCGAGCCCCCATGCGAGGTCGAGGTGGTGGGGTACAACTCCGCCTACCGGATGCGCCTGGCGCCCCCCGCCGGGCGGGGAGATCAGTGGGTGACCCCGCTTCCCGAGCGGCTGTGGCGGGTGCGCCACCGCTGGCACCGCCGCGTGCCGGCGCCCGCGGGGCTGCGCGTGCGCTTCGCCCATCCGCTCTGGTCGGAGCTGGGGTGGCTCGAGCGCGAGGCCGTGGATCTCTCCTACTCCGGTCTGGGGTTGCTCAGCGGCGCCGAGGATCTGCTCTTCCCGGGGCTCTTCCTGCCACTCGAACTGGAGACGGCGCGGGGCGAGCGCATCGATCTGCGCTGCGAGGTGCGCCACGTCTCCTTCTCCCAGACGGATGGCCGGCGGTTGTGTGGGCTCGAGGTCCGGCCGTGCACCGAGCGAGACACCCTGCGGTGGATGAAGCTCGTCTCCCAGTCGCTCTGCCCCTCCACGCGCACCAGCGAGGACTGGCTCGAGCCGCTGTGGGAGCTGTACGCCGCCTCGGGCTACTTCAACCTGGCGGGCAAGACGTCCGCGCACTTCGAGGAGCTGCGCCGCGGCTTCATGGACATGAACACCCGCGCCGCGCGGCTTCCCCACCTGTCGTGCCAGACGGTGTGGCCCTCGGAGCGGGGCGTGGAGGCGTCGCTCTCCTCGCTCAAGATGTACCAGGCATCCTGGATGCTGCACCAGTTGGGCCGCCGACCCGGCAAGCCCGCCCATGCCCCGGAGGTGCCGGGACAGACGCTGCGCGACGTCTACCAGCGCACGGTGGAGCACTCCCAGGGCGACCCGGAGTTCCGCTGGTTGTTCAGCTATGCCGAGTCGACCGTGCCCTGGGTGCGTCGCACGCACGTGCGCTTCGCCGAGCGGATGGCGCAAAGCGGGCAGTCGCTGGTGATGAACGTGCGGCTGATGGACGTGGAGTGCTCGGAGCCGAGCGGCCTGCCCGTGGGCGAGCTGGAGATCGCCCCCGCATCCATGGGGGAGAAGCTGCTGCTGGCGCGGGAGATCGCCCGCACGCGGCCCGCCTGCTACGCCGAGGCGTTGGACCTGACCCGGGATCGCCTGGAGATGCGGGGCGCGTCGCGCACCTGGTGGGAGGCGGGGCTTCAGCGCGAGCGGCGCATCCTCGTGGCCCGGCGCCACGGCCTGCCGCTCGCGGCCCTGGTGCTCGAGCTGGGCCAGCCCGGCGCCAACCTCTTCCGCCTGCTCGACTCGGCCCGCCTCTTTCCCCTGTCGCCCGAGGGGCGCGAGGCCTACGTGGCGCTGCTGGACGAGGCGCGCGGCTGGTTCGCCCTGCGCGAGCGCTCTTCCTTCGTCTACCTGTGCGAGGACGACGGCGCGTACGCCTCCGCCGCCCGCCTGCACGATGACCCGTCCACCCAGCCCGTCCTGTGGATCATCTCCGCCTCGCTCGTTCCCGAATTCCTGGAGCACATCCAGGAGCAGTCCGCGGGTCGTCCCCGTCCAACCTCTCACGCCGTGCCCTGAAGGAGTCCACCATGGAACTGCTGAAGAAGCTGTACGAGCCCCATGCCGTGAAGGCCCGCGCCCGTCTGGATACCGATCCCGCCCTGTGCCGGCTGCTCTCGCCCTCCATCGAGCCGAGGGTCCTCGAGCGCTTCCTCATCGAGTGGATGGCGCGCGCGGTGTACATGACCGAGCCGGTGGACGGGTGGATCCGCCGCACCGGCCAGCGCTGCATCGAGAAGGGAATGGAGAAGATTGGCAACGCGCTCATCATCCACGCCAAGAGCGAGACGGGCCACCACCTGATGACACTCGAGGACACCCATGCCCTCGTCAGGCATTGGAACGCCCACCAGCCGCCGCCCGCGTTGACGGTGGAGCAACTGCTCGCCCAGCCCCCCACCGACGCCATGAAGGCCTACCGCCAGCTGCATGACGAGACCATCGAGGGCGACTTCCCCGTGGGGCAGATCGCCATCGAGCGCGAGGTGGGCTACCTCGCCGTCTACTTCGGGCCCCGGCTGATGAAGCAGGTGGACGGCGTGCTGGGCACCCAGGTCTCCTCGCTGCTCTCCTTCATGGCCGAGCACGTGGCGGTGGACGTGGGCCATACCCTGCTCAACGAGAAGCTGCTGGCGGAGGCCATCTCCCGCTCGCCCGAGAGCGCGCGCATCTACGCCGAGGCAGGCGCGCGGGCGCTCAATGCCTACATCCGTTTCCTGGGGGATTGTCTGCGCATCGCGGAGAACCAGCCCGAGCCGCTGCGCTCGGTGGCCTGAGGTTTCAATGCCTGCCCGCCCGCCCTGCTCTCGGGCTCGGCGGGACTTGTTGATTGGGATACAAAGATAGGGGATGCTTTCGCCCGTCTCATTCACCCGTGATTTCACGGGTGTCTGAGCTGGGAGTCAAAGTCACACACGCGGTTACATCCGCTCTCGTTGATCGGGCCGGTTCCCGATTGGCACGACGAGGGCCCCGCGTTCGAAAGCCAGACTGTTCATCCCCCACCGGCCGTGTGTCGCGGTCCGGTTTCACCCCCTGTCTGTCCTATCCCCCGGAGCGCCTCATTTTGAAGAAGACCCTCCTGCTGGTTGAAGCCCTGTGCGTCCTCGCTGGTGTTGGTTGCGGACTTCCTGATGAACAAGGGGAAGCCGAAGAGTTCTTCCAGACGATGGGCGCCACGGCGGATGCGCTGAGCGCGCCGAACTGCACCACGCTCTCCGCGGCCTCGGTCCTGGCCTCTGGCAATGATGGAAATGGCCCGCAGAACACCCTGGATGACCAGCTCGGGACGCGCTGGAGCAACCAGGGGGCGGGCTCGTGGATTGATTACGATCTGGGCTCGACGCGCACCGTGTCCGGAGCGGCGATCGCCTGGCACCAGGGCAACCAGCGCGCCAACACCTTCTCGATGTCCGTGTCCCTGGACGGCATGAGCTACACGACCGTCTACTCGGGCACGAGCTCGGGCAAGACGACGGCGGCGGAGACCTACACGTTCTCCCCCACGTCCGCGCGCCGGCTGCGCATCACCTTCAAGGGCAACTCCGTGAATGACTGGGCGAGCATCGCCGAGGCCCGGCCGTGTGGCGCGGCCTCCGAGTCGGGCGCCAGCGGCGTGGTGTGGCGGGGCGACTTCGATACGGGCGACCGCTCCCAGTGGACGAGGACGCAGATGGTCAGCTCGGACCGGCTGCAGGTGGTGTCCTCGCCCGCTCGCCAGGGCAGCTACGCCCTCAAGGCGACGGTGAAGCAGGGTGACAATCCCATCAGCTCGAGCGGCAACCGCAACGAGCTGGTGAAGATGACGAACGAGAAGGAGGGCGACGAGTACTACTACCGCTGGAGCACGATGTTCGCCTCGGACTTCCCGAGCGCCAAGACGTGGCAGCTCTTCACCCAGTGGCACCAGAGCGGTGACAGCGGCTCGCCGCCGGTGGAGTTCTACGTCAACGGAGAGACCATCTACCTGCGCCTGCAGGGCAGCACCGTGGTGTGGAGCACCCCGCTGGTGCGCGGGCAGTGGCAGGACTTCATCTTCCACGCGAAGTGGTCGTCCAAGTCGAGCACGGGCTTCGTGGAACTCTACTTCAATGGCAAGCTCGTGCTGCCCAAGCGCTACATCGCGACGCTGTACTCGGGGCAGACGAACTACTTGAAGGTGGGCCTGTATCGCAACAGCACCATCGCGCCGACGGGCGTGGTGTACCACGACGGCTGGGTGCAGGGCCGGAGCCTGCAGGACGTGCAGTAGACCCCGGCCCCGGGCGGCTCAGGCCTTCTGCCCGAGCCGCTCGCGCAGGGAGCCATCCCCCAGCGCCTTGACGGTGTCGTCATGGCCGCCGATGAGCACGCCACGCACGTAGACCTGGGGGAAGGTGGGCCAGCCGCTCCACATCTTGATGGCGAGCCGCTCCTTCCATTTGGCGAAGTAGCTGCCGTACTCGAGATAGGTGAAGGTAATGCCCGCCTGGGTGAGGGCCTGGCGCACCTTCTTGACGAAGGGGTTCTGCGCCATGCCCACCACCACCACGGGCTCGCGCTCCACGGTGGTGCGGACCTGATCGACGGTGTCCCGGTGGAAGCCGGCCATCGCCTCGGCCACGGCGGGAGCGCGTTTGTCGTCGGAGAGAAGGGAACGGGGTGTGGTCATGGGACGCGCACCTTAAGCGGGTCCTTCCCCGGACGTCGAGTGAACCGATACCCCCACGGCGAACTGGGCTCGAGCCTTGAAAATGGTTCGGGCCCATTGTTTTTTCCGCGGTTGACGCGATGCGTCTCCCGCCTCTGGCCCTCCATCAGGAAAAGTCAATTTCCGAGAAAAAGTTGAAAGGTTAGAATTCATGAGAAAATCGTGAAAATTGAAATACGGTAGAAAAATGAAATCCTCATTGATCTCTTCGAGATTGCCCCTGCGCTCCGAGGGAAGGCTGCGTGCGACGGTCGTGTTCACGCTGTCCTGCCTCCTGTCGGCCAGCGCGCTGCCCTCCGCGGCGAGGGCGAGTCCGACGAGCCATTCGTTCAACACGGGCTCGGGCGCCCTGAACGTCGACTCCGCGGGGTATCTGTCGAAGCATGACGTGGTGTTCAACGCGCCCGTCACGGAGCCCAAGAGCGGGCTGACCGTGGGCAATGGGCGGGTGGGCGCGATGGTCTGGGACAGCGCCAACGGGCTCACGCTGCAGGTGTCCGGAGTGGATGCCTCCCAGGAGGGGTTCGCCTCCCAGGGGTGGGTGACGCTCTCCACCAACCCGGGCCTGAACACGGGGTCCTCCACCTTCCAGCAACGGCTCGCCCTGTATGACGGCGTCGTCACCACCCGATACGACGGCAACCGCACGGTCACGATCCTCGGGGCCCCGAACTCCGAGGTGCTGGGCATCCACGTCGAGGACAGCCGGACGGGTGTCTCCAACATCACGCTGGAGCTGAGCCTCTGGGATGTCAGCGCGTTCGGCGGGGGGGACGTCCCGGACATCAACACCTGGCGGAGCGTCTCCACCCTCGTCGAGACCGGCGTGGCGGGGATCAGCCGGGGGCAGACCGACGCGAACCACTTCGGCTATACGCTGGCCGCGACGGTCGAGGGCGCGAGCTTCACGACCCAGTTCGTGAACAACAACAAGGTGCGGCTCACCATCATGCCCACCTCCAGCTATACGATCTGGATCGCCTGCGCCAGCCGGCTGAACGCTCCCGGCTACGACTCGGTCAACCAGGCCAGGAACCTGCTGAACAGTGTCAAGAGCACGGGGTATGCCACCACCCTGAACGACTTCAAGAGCTGGTGGCATGCCTTCTGGAACAAGTCCTTCGTCCAGTACGCCAACGCGTCGGGCGATGCGGACTACCTGGAGAACTTCTACTATCTCAGCACCTACATCATCGCGTCGGGTGCCTACGGCAACTATCCCTTCCACTTCATCAATGGCGTGTACAGCGCCGTCGCCGACGACGACAGCGGCAAGTGGAGCAACGCGTACTGGTATTGGAACCAGCGGGACGTCTACCACTCGTTCCTGGCCTCCAACCACGCGGACATGGTGAACATCTTCAACAACCTGTACAGCCGCAACTTCGCGGCACTCAAGTCGTACACGATGACGCGGTATGGCATCGATGGGATCTGGGTGCCCGAGACGATGGGCTGGGACGGCAACGCGCGGGGAACCATCTACAGCGACTACACGCAGGACACGCTCTCCACCGCGGCGGAGGCGGCCCTGAACATGTACAGCCAGTACAAGTACACCCAGGACACGGCCTACCTGAGTGGCACGGCCTACCCGTTCATGAGGGAGGCGGCCAAATTCTACGCGGGCAAGCTGTCGTATGACCCGGGCAGCGGGAAGTACTACATGGCGTCGTCCAACGCCCATGAACAGCACTGGGACGTCCGCAACGCCATCACGGATCTGGCCGCGGTGCGCGGCCTGTTCCCCAAGACCATCCAGGTCAGCCAGCAACTGGGGCAGGACGCCACCCTGCGCTCGCAGTGGCAGAACATCCTGAACAACCTGGTGGCCTATCCGGTCGATCCGAGCAACCCGGCCCAGTACTTTCCCCATACGCCGCCGCTGTCGCCGAACCGGAACGGGGAGAACGTCGTCCTGGAGCTGGCCTGGCCCTATTCCGTGTCCGGCATCGGCGCCTCGGATCAGCAGATGCTGATCAACAACTACTACAACCGGCCCTTCCCCTATGGCGGCAACAACGTCTGGGACCCGTCCCCCATCCAGGCCGCGCGGCTCGGACTCGGCGACGAGGCCTACCTCGGGATGAAGGCGATGATCCAGCGGTACCAGGACTATCCGAACGGACGCACGACGAACACCAACGGCGAGTTCGAGTACATGGGCGTGAACCTGATCGCCATGAACGAGTCGCTGATGCAGAGCTATAACGACAAGATCCGGGTGTTCCCGGCCCTGCCGACCGACTCGACGATGAACGGCAAGTTCACGCTGCTGGCCAGCGGTGGCTTCCTGGTCAGCTCGGAGAAGGAGGGCAACGAGATCAAGTACGTTGGCCTCAAGAGCCTGTATGGGAACGCGGCCACGGTCGTGAACCCCTGGGGCACCCAGCAGGTCCAGGTCAGGCGGGTATCCGACAACGCGATCATCACGTCGTCCTCGAGTGGTGAGTTCACGTTCAGCACGGCGGCGGACACGGTCTACGTCGTCGAGCGGGTCGCCAAGACGCTCGGCGCCTATGCCTACCAGTCGCTGAGCGGCAGCCAGAACAACACCCTCAAGACGGTCACCTACAACGGGGTCCCCCGGGCCCTGGGCAGCACGGCTCCATACACGGGCCCCAAGCCGACCTTCTATCCGGACCCCAACTTCGGCGGCACCGGCGTCTCCCTGGCGCCGGGAAGCTATGGCATCTCCCAGATGCAGGCGGCGGGCATCGCCAATGACAACATCTCCTCGATCCGGGTCCCCGCTGGTGTGACGGTCATCGCCTACGGAGATGGCGCCTTCGACGGGCCCTCCTGGACCTTCACCTCCGACAACGCCAACCTGGCCAACACCGGCAACGACAACACCATCTCCTCGATCAAGGTCCTGGCCTCGTCCTCCCCGGGCGTCACCTTCTACCCGGACCCCAACTTCGGCGGCACCGGGGTGACGCTGGGCGTTGGCAACTACGACATCGCGCAGATGCGGGCCGCGGGCATCGTCAACGACAGCATCTCGTCCATCCGCGTGCCCACGGGCAGGACGCTGATCGCCTACGGAGATGGCGCCTTCGACGGGCCCGCCTGGACCTTCACCTCCGACAACGCCAACCTGGCCAATACCGGCAACGACAACACCATCTCCTCGTTCCGGATTCAGTGAGTCATCCCAGCCCGAGGAGATCGCGGTGTTCCGCGCGCCGCGTCGTGACTGGAACTCCCCCATGGAAATAAACCCGTCATGACGTAAATACATGGAATCGTGTGAAAACGAGGAGGCTCGAGTGGCATTGAACTTCAAGAGACGGATGGGAAGCCGTGGGTGGTTGAAGAGCGGAGTGGGGGGCCTGTTGTGGGCGGCCCTGGCCTGCGCGCCCGAGGGTGGCCCGCCGCGGGCACCCGATGCGAATCCAGCCGATGAGGTGGGGGCGAGCACGCTCCCGCTGCGACTCAACGCGCAAGGGATCACGGCGGGCAGCTACACTCAGGTCTATGTCGCGACGAACGCGAACGATGGCAATCCAGCTACCTATTGGGAGGGTGCCGCCAACGCCTATCCCAACTGGATCCGGGTCGATCTGGGCAGCGCGAACAGCGTCAACCAGGTGGTCTTGAAGCTACCGACGACCTGGGGCGCCAGAACGCAGACCCTGTCCGTCCTGAGGAGCACCGACGACGTCACCTATACACAGGTGCTCGCTCCCGCCACCTATACGTTCAGCCCGAGCGCCAATACGGTCACCTTGAACTTCACGGCGACCAGCGCGAGGTACGTGAAGCTGAACTTCACGGCCAACTCGGGCGCCACGGGCGGTCAGGTCTCCGAGTTCGAGGTCTATGGCTCCGCTCCCACGACGACTCCTCGTTCCGCGCTCGGCCAGTTGGCGGCCTCGAGCTACGACAGCCAGTCGGGCACGCAGTTGGAGGCGAGCAGTGAAGGGGGACAGAATGTCGCCTTCATCGACGATGGCGACTACCTCGCGTTCAACAACCTGGACTTCGGCGGAGGCGCGAACACCTTCGAGGCCCGTGTCGCCAGCGCTGGGGCGGGGGGCAATATCGAGGTCCGGCTCGACAGCCTGACCGGAACGCTCGCGGGCACCTGCTCGGTCCCGGCCACGGGCGGCTGGCAGACCTGGACCACCCGGTCCTGCGCCATCAGTGGCGTGAGTGGCGTGCACGACCTGTACCTGAAGTTCACCGGGACCGGGACGGGCGGCCTCTTCAACGTGAGCTGGTTCAAGTTCTCGACGGCGGCGGCGGGTGACGGCAACGACGTGGTCGGCAAGCTGTTCGCGGGATATCAGGGCTGGTTCAACGCGGCCGGGGATGGCTCTCCGAACAACGGCTGGATCCACTGGTCGAAGAACAGCAGCGCGCCGACGCCCAACTCCAACGTCAACTTCGAGATCTACCCGGACCTCCGGGAGTACACCAAACTGTATCCGACCAATCTGGGGAACCTGGCCAATGGACAGCCCGCCCGGCTCTTCTCTTCCTACGATCCGGAGACGGTCAACAAGCACTTCGAGTGGATGCGGACCTACAACATCGATGGCGCCGCCCTTCAGCGGTTCGGCGCTGACGAGAACGATGCTCCGAACGGCTGGAAGACCAACCGCGACAGCGTGGCGGTGAAGGTGAAGAACGCGGCGGAGGTCTACGGCAGGAAGTTCTATGTCATGTATGACATCACGGGCATGAACCCCACCAACTGGGTGGCCGCGGTCAAGCGTGACTGGACGGCCCAGGTGGTCAATGCCATGCAGCTGACCTCGTCCCCCGCCTACGCGAGGCAGAATGGCAAGCGGGTCGTCTGCATCTGGGGAATCGGGTTCACCGATCGGCCTGGCACGGCCGCCGAGGCCATGGATCTCATCAACTGGTTCAAGGGTCAGGGCATGTATGTCATCGGCGGCGTCCCCACCTACTGGCGGACGGGCACGAACGACTCGAGGGCGGGGTTCGAGAACGTCTACAGATCCCTGGACATGCTCTCCCCGTGGTTCGTTGGCCGCTTCGGGGGGCTCGACGGCGCGGACCACTACATGGCGAACCAGTGGCAGCCAGACTTCAACTACACGCAGCAGTATGGAATCGCCTACCAGGCAGTCATCTGGCCGGGGTTCTCCTGGGCCAACCTGAACGCGGGGCCGCGCAATCAGATTCCCCGGCTTCACGGCGACTTCATGTGGCGGCAGGCCTACGATCTCAAGCGCGTGGGGATCTCGACCGGGTACGTGGCCATGTTCGACGAGTACGATGAGGGCACGGCCATCGCCAAGGGGGCGGAGAACAGCTCGATGCTTCCCACCAGCCAGTACTTCCTGAGCCTGGATGCGGATGGGGTCGCCGTGTCCTCGGACTTCTATCTGCGGCTGGCGGGTGACATCAACCGGCTGTTCAAGGGACAGCTCCCCCTGACCGTCGACCATCCCACGAGCCATCAATAGGGCGGTTCCTCAGCGGGCCCGTGTGGGAGGGCTCTCTCCGGACACCTCCGGCGGCGGGTTCATGCGGCGGCGCTGTGGAGCGGGGTGGCTCCTCCGTTACCGCACCCTCGAGCGCCGGCCCCAGGTGCCAGCCACCAGGCACCTGGGGCCAGGGGATGCCCATCCCCCCAGGCACCTGTCATCCCCGAGTTGGTTGAAGGAGTTGGAGCCCCTGGCCCACACGGTGCCGTCGGCCCGCAGTGCCAGCGACTGGTTGCCCCCCGAGGCCACGGCTATCCCCCCACTCAATCCCTGTACCTCCTGCGAATTCACAGAGAGGACACAATGACGATGCGAGTGGATGCTCCAGCTCAATCAGAGACGCACGGTGAGACAGTCGCTCGGCGCTTCAGCAGCACCCACCGCACCCGGTGCGGAAAGGACAGCGTCCACTGTCGAAAGGCCCGTGCGGCAGCACTCGCTCCACCAGATGCGCCCGGAGCAGGCCGCGCCCCAGCCCGTCCGCTCCCGCCCCCCAAGAAGTCCCCATGTTCCCTCCCCTGGTCTGGAGCACCGAACAGGTTGGGAGGAGACGACTTATGAGTATGTCCACTAAAACGGATCAGGCCCAGAATCATGCGTGGTAGCTTCCGCGGCCATGCGGACTTCACTCCGACTCTCTTCTCTCCTCCTTGCCTCCTCCCTCGCTGCCGGCTGCCTCGGCCCCGAGACTGACACCGACACCCTCCAGGCCACCGAGCAGCAGGCCACGGATCCCACGGTCCGCGTCTACAACATCGTCGAGGCCGTGCTCCCCGCCAGCAACTACGACGGCGTCGCCGGCGACGAGTGCGTTGCCCTCCTGAACCCCGAGCACCGCCTCCGCAAGATCATCCTCGTCGAGACCGCCGGCGCCAACGGCTCCTGCGCGCTCAACGCCTACATCGCCGGCACCGCCCTCAGCTTCACCTGGGGCGACACCTCCGTCTACCAGGGCTCGTCCGGCATCACCGCCATCCGCGCCGCGCTCTCCGACAATGATGGCGCCGTTCACCGCCTCACCGGCTCGATCACCTCCGAGGCCGCCGCCCTCGCCCACCTGCAGTCCTTCCACACGCTGAGCGACGCTCAACAGGCCAGCCAGCTCGGCACCTTCACCGCCACCCGCGTCCACTCCCTCTACGACTTCGAGGGCCAGGAAGAAGTGTTCGCCGAGGCCGCCTACCAGGCCGTCCGTGTCAACCAGCCCTGCGAGAACCCCGGCTCGCCCAGCCTCGAGGCCCGTGTCCACAACGGCTTCGTCTACGGCTACACCGCCAGCAATAGCGGCAGCTGCCACAGCGGCTGGTTCTCCATGTTCCACACCTACAACCGCAACTGGCGCCTCGTCGCCCGGTCCGATTATTCGGAGTAGCTCGCCGCGCCGCTCTCGTCTGCCCGCTGCCCGTGAGCAGCTCCGCGCCTCGGTCTCGTTGGAGACGCGGAGGAGCCTGAAAACACCGAGGCCGGAAACCCCTGAGCGCTCAGCGGCTTCCGGCCTCGGCTGTTGTATCCCCGACGGGATTCGCACCGTGCGAGGCGGGCGTATAAGCCCGATTCCAACTCATGCGGCCTGGGAAGGACGTGCCAGCTCTTCCAGGAAGCGCGCGACGCGGGTGTTGACGCGCTCGGGCTGCTCGCCGGACAACAGGTGGCCGGCATGGGGGACGAGCTCGGCCTGGAGGTGGGGGACGAGTTGCCGCGCACGCTCCACCAGGGCCGGGCCGTTGGTGATGACCTCCTTGTCGCCCACCAGCAGCAGTGTGGGCACGAGCAGCCGCCGGAGCTCCTCCTCCGGGAAGGGACCCGGCCGCACCCGGAACCGCGAGCGGAAATGCCTCATCCCCGCCGCGAACAGGTCCGAGGATTCCCGAGGCGGGGTGTTCCCCGGGGCGCACATCCACCGCTCGGCCCAGTCGAAGACGGGGCGGTACGGGAAGAACATGCACGGGACGGCGTGGAGGATGAACTGAGTTCCCACCTCCGCGAAGCAGCCCGCGGGCGCGATCAGCACCAGCGCCCTCACGCGTGCGGGCACCTTCAGCGCGAAGTTGAGGCTCAGCCAGCTTCCCAGCGACTGCCCGCCCACCACGGCTGACTCCACCTTCAACCCGTCCATCACCTCCCCGAGCCAGGCGGCGCAATCGTCACGGCTCTTCAACGGCCGCTCCACCTCGCTCCAACCGAAGTCCCCCGGCACCTCGGGCATGTAGATCCGATGTGTCCGGGCGAGTGCGGCGATGTTGGGGGCCCACATGGTCGAGGACCCCGACATCCCGTGCTGCAGGAAGAAGGGAGGCGCCTCGCGAGGCCCGCTCACGAGCACGTGCGTCCGCCCGAAACGCGTGGGCACGAAGAGCCTCTCGACGGGGACGGGCCAGCGCTCCAGGGCCCTGTCGTAGACGGTCGTGAACGCGCTCTGCCCTGCCTGCGTCTTGAATGAGGGATTCATCATGATGGGTGCCTTTGCGCACGGATGATGGACGAGCGTAAGAGGGCCTCCTCTGGTGTCAAAGGACTCGAAACGCCCCGCCAAGTGTCAAAGGACTCCTCTCGCCAGGTGTCAAAGGACTCCTCTCTCTCCTCTGGTGTCAAAGGACTCGAAACGCGGAACCCGAGCCAGAACGAGACTCGGCGTGGACGGTTGAACCCACTCCCGTTGAATGCTTCCGCGGGCTTGCGAGTTGGCGCGAGGGGTGCATCCGGCCCGGCGGAGCGCAAGCAGAGGGGGACGAGGATGGGCTGGCCGCTGAGGATGTTCCAAGAGGAGGGCTACTACTTCGTCACCTCCAGGTGCTTCCAGGGACGGCTGCTGCTACGCCCCAGCGCGGAGGTGAACGAGGTCGTGGGCGGAGTGCTGGCCCGCGCCGTCCAGCAGAGCGCCGGCACCATCCGGCTGTACGCCTTCACCTTCGCCTCCAACCACTTCCACTTGTTGGTGTGGGCACGAGGAGCCGCGCTCGCCGGTTTCATGCAGTACCTGCGCGCCAACCTCTCCAAGAAGGTGGGGAAGTTGGTGGATTGGAGTGGAGGTTTCTGGGAGCGGCGCTACTCCGCGGAACCGGTGCTGGACGACACCGCGCTGGTGGGCCGGTTGCGCTACGTGCTGGCCCATGGGGTGAAAGAGGGGCTGGTGGAGAGGAGCGCCGAGTGGCCGGGTCTCACGTGCCTGCCGCAGTTGTTGGGGCCAGCACGGCGGCTGTTCCGATGGTTCAACTGGACGAAGCGATGGAGCAAACGCGGAAGCGAGGACATGGCGGGTGAGGGGCGCTTCGCTCAGGAATGGGCCGAGCCGGTGGAACTGGAACTCGCGCCACTGCCGTGCTGGGAAGGACTGAAGGAGGAGCAGAGGCAGCGTGCGGTGCGGGGGCTCGTGGAGCAAGTGGAAGCCGAGGCTCGAACCCGGGGCACGCCCGTGTTGGGCGTGAGCGCCGTGAGGGCGCAGCACCCGCATACCCGGCCCGAGCACCTCGAGAGGAGCCCGAGGCCGTTGGGACATGCCTCCACGCGTCAGGCGTTGAAGGAACTGCGCGAGCAATACCGGGCCTTCGTTACGGCATTTCGAGAGGCGGCGGCTCGGTGGAGTCAGGGGGACTTCTCGGTCTGCTTCCCTCCCTTCTCCTTTCCGCCACGTGTCGTGCCGGGTCGTGCTGCTCAAGTTCTTTGACTCCCTCGCGGAGACTCCCTCGCGGGGCTTTCCTGGCGTTCCTCAACCCCCACCTCTTCCCAGACGACTGAGCGCTCAATCCCGACACATTCTTGGGGTTCCGCACTTCTCTCATGAACTCCCACGCCCGCTCTTCCATATGGCGGACAGCAATCTTGAAGAGGATGGGCTTGGATGCGATCCGCTCCAGGTCGGAGTCCGGAGTGTTCGTCCTGTGATTGCCCTTGGGTTCGGCATTCTCATCCAGATGGTGATTCCTATTTCGAAGGAGCACCGCCAACGCGGCCTGAAGTCGAAGGGGCGCGGCGACATCAGCGAGCATGCTCGTCCGCCCCACGTAGTCGCGGTGGGTCATCTTGTTGAGCTTCGTGTAGGTGACATAGATGCGCCCCAGCCTTTTCCCACCTTTCTCGTTGGGCTTCAGCCTGGGTGCTGTGCCAGGCGGAGGCGCCACGTCCGGGTATTGACCTTGAACCCACCTCTTCATGTCTCCGAAGTGTGTGCCGTAATACTCATCCACGAGCTCGGGGTCTTTCGCGCCCTCGCAGACACCCTCTCGGGGCTGCGGCTACTTCCTTGTAAGAGCAGGAAATCATGGTTCATACTCCAGGTGAACCTGGTGGAATGATCCATCCAGGAGCCCTGGAGTCGAGCCTTATGAAGACGCTTCGCTTGTCCCTCATGGTGATGTGCACCTTGTCGCTGGCCGCGTGTGGTGGGAGCGACTCGAACTCCGAGGCGGCTCCCTCCGAGGCAGCTGAACAGCCGGGAGTGCACGCCATGGCCACGTGCTACGCGTACCTGCTCGATGGCACCAACCTCTCCGGGCCGACGCTCAACCCCTTTCCGGTGACGGGAGCGGTGGGCCAGTGCATCAACCTTCCGGTGGCCTCGGACAACCTGACGTCCTCCTTCCGCCTTGCCAACTGTGGGGCATTCTTCTTCGATGGCGCCAACTGCACGGGAGCCTCCTTCGCGGCGCCGACCAGCAGCCTCACGATGCCTCCCGGCTTCGACAACGTCACGACCTCGCTGCGCTTCTATTGATTCGCGCAGGCCGGAGAAGGTGTGCCGGAGAAGGTGTCCGGAGAAGGTGTCAAAGGACTCGTACCAACACCTCGCTCCCTACGAGTCGTCTGACACCCTAACGGGACACCCTAACGGGAGAAGGTGTCAAAGGACTCGTACCAACACCTCGCTCCCTACGAGTCGTCTGACACCCTAACGGACACCCTAACGGGACCATCCGGAAGACTCAGCCCCTGAGAAGATCCGAACCGGCGGAAAGCTACCGCCAGACGGAACAGCCGATTTCAACGGGTATCGATTCCCCGCGCCTCTTTGTTTTATGAGGCCGGGCATGACGACGATCCCCCTGCGAATGACGACTTCCCAGGCTCCGGCCGAAGCACCCACGCCCCCGCGAGCCACGGCCCACCCCTCCCTCTGGCCCCAGGCGCGCAGTCCCGAGGCCCTGACCGACGCCCAGACCGAGGCGCGCATCGAGTCCCTGCTGGCCCGGCTCAGTCTCGAGGAGAAGGTCGGCCAGGTGATCCAGGCCGACATCGGCTCGATCAAGGCGGAGGACCTGCGGACCTATCCGCTGGGTTCCATCCTCGCGGGCGGCAACTCCGGCCCGAACAACGACGATCGCGCCCCCGCCGCCGAGTGGCTGAAACTCTCTCGTGACTTCCGCGCGATCTCGCTCGAGGAGCGCCCGGGCCACACGCCCATTCCCGTCATCTTCGGTGTGGACGCCGTGCACGGGAACAACAACATCCCCGGTGCCACCATCTTTCCGCACAACATCGCCCTGGGCGCGATGCGAGCTCCGGAGCTGATCCGGCGCATCGGCGAGATCACCGCGCTGGAGAGCGCCGTCACCGGCATCGACTGGACGTTCGGCCCCACGTTGGCCGTGCCTCGCGATGATCGTTGGGGCCGCACCTACGAGGGCTATTCCGAGGACCCCGAGTTGGTGGCGAGCTACGCGGGCCCGATGACGCTGGGGCTCCAGGGCGAGCTCCGTCCGGGTCAGCCGCTGGCGCAGGGCCGCATCGCCGGCTCGGCCAAGCACTTCCTCGCCGACGGTGGCACCACGGGAGGCAGGGACCAGGGCGACGCGGAGCTCAGTGAGGAGGAACTCGTGCGCCTCCACGCCGCGGGTTATCCCCCGACCATCAACGCCGGCATCCTGTCGGTGATGGCCTCCTTCTCCAGCTGGAACGGGGTCAAGCACACCGGCAACAAGACGCTGCTGACGGATGTGCTGAAGGGCCGCATGGGCTTCAATGGCTTCGTCGTGGGTGACTGGAACGCCCACGGCCAGCTGCCTGGCGCCACCAACGAGAACTGCCCGCAGGCGCTCATCGCCGGGCTCGACATGTACATGGCCCCCGACAGTTGGAAGGGGCTGTTCCACAACACGCTCGCCCAGGCGCGCGCCGGAGAGATCCCCCTGGCGCGCCTGGAGGATGCCGTGCGCCGCATCCTCCGCGCCAAGTTCAAGGCCGGGCTGTTCCACACGGAGCGCCCGCTGGAGGGCCGGTTCGAACTGCTCGGCGCCCCCGAGCACCGGGCCGTTGCTCGCGAGGCCGTGGCCAGATCGCTCGTCCTGTTGAAGAACGAGGGTGTGCTGCCCATCAAGTCGACCGCCCGCGTCCTCGTGGCGGGGGATGCCGCCGACGACATCGGCAAGCAGTGCGGAGGTTGGACCCTGAGCTGGCAGGGCACGGGCAACACGAACAATGACTTCCCGAACGCGCATTCCATCTACGCGGGCATCCGCGACGCGGTGGCGGCCGGTGGCGGCAGCGCCGAGCTGAGCGTGGACGGCTCGTTCACGAAGCGGCCGGATGTGGCCATCGTGGTCTTCGGCGAGAACCCCTACGCCGAATTCCAGGGCGACATCGCCACGGTCGAGTACCAGCCGGGGAACAAGAGCGACCTGGCCCTGCTCAGGAAGCTCAAGGCCCAGGGCATCCCCGTGGTGTCCGTGTTCCTGTCGGGACGGCCGCTGTGGGTGAATCCGGAGATCAACGCCTCGGATGCCTTCGTGGCCGCGTGGCTGCCCGGCACCCAGGGCGAGGGCGTGGCGGATGTCTTGATGGGCGACGCGAACGGCAAGCCCCGGCGCGACTTCACCGGCAAGCTGTCCTTCTCCTGGCCCAGGAAGGCCATGCAGACGTCGGTGAACCGGGGCGACGCGAACTACGAGCCGCAGTTCCCCTACGGCCATGGACTCTCCTACGCCCAGCCCGCCCGGGTGGAGATGCTGTCGGAGGATCCGGGACCGACGGTCGCCGCCACCAGCACGGATCTGTTCTTCGGCTCGGGCAAGGTGGCCGAGCCCTGGTCGCTGGTGCTGTCGGACACGGGCGGCTCGAGCCCCGCGTTGAAGGCCAACGGAGAGAGCCCCCACCGCGTGCTCTCGGTCCGGGTGGTGGACGCGGGGGCCCAGGAGAATGGCCGCACCCTGACCTGGTCGGGGACACAGCAGGCCACCGTGGCCATCATCGGTCCGGCCGTGGACCTCAGCCGTCAGACCACGGGCGACATGGCGGTCGCCTTCCGTTACCGCCTCGACCGCGCACCGGTGGCACCGGTGAAGCTGATGCTGACGAGTGGCGAGCGTCCGGCCTCGCTCGACATCACGCGGCTGCTGACGACCCTGGGCTCGGCGACGGAGTTCCGCATGCTCAAGGTGAAGCTCAGCAGCTTCCGCGACGCGGGCGCGAACATGTCGTCGGTGACGTCTCCGCTCGCCCTGACGACTTCGGGGGCGTTGACCCTGACCGTCACCGACCTGCGCCTGGCCACCAACGACGGCGACGCGGTCAGCCCCTGAGGTCCGCCGCCTGAGTGGCGGTGGATGGGCCCCGGTTGCACCCCTGGCTGTCGGGGTGCATCCACCGTCATGTCAACGGGCACCGGCTCCGCCACCGGTGCCCGATTTTCTTCGCTAGGGGCAGTTCACCGGCTGCACGGTGTAGCGGATGGGGTTGGTCAGTCCCGGCGCGGTGATGGTCACCTCATAGGTATGGCCCGCCTGGGTGGTCCAGCCCTGTGGGTTGAAGCGGATGGCGTAGGCGGAGCCGTAGTTGGCGAGCAACTGCGTCACGGTGACCGGAGCGGGCTGCCCGTTGTCCGTGACCGTGACCTGCGCGCTCCCGAGGTTGTAGCTGGACGCGTAGGTCTGTACGGACCACCCGGTGACATCGACCGAGGTCTTCCCCGGGATGTGGATGGCTCCGAGGGGGACGGGGCCCGGCGGTGGCCACGCGGTCCAGGCGCGGTTGGCGGTCCCGCTGCCGCCAATGACCCAGTGGCAGGAGCCTCCTGTCGTTCCTCCGATTCCCACCGCTCCGAGCTGATTGGAGAGGAACCAGCGGCGGTGGCCGAGCGTGGTCGCGTTGCCGGAGTCCGACATGTACAGGTCGATGCATCCCACGGCCCGGCCCGAGCAGATGTTGCTCTTGCCAGCAGCCTCCGCGCCACCGGAGGAGTAGCAGCTCCAGCTGGAGGGCGGGCTGTGATTCAGGCTGTTGTTGGCGTCCATCATGAGCGCGCACTCCTGGGCCTTCTGATTGCGCGCCGCATCGGTGCTCACCGCGGGCAGCTCGGCGAGGAAGCGGTAGAGGTTGATGAGTCGCAGCGAGTTGGCGCGGGCGTTCGCCCCCAGGTCGCCCGCGATGCACCCGTTCACGGCTCCGCTCCAGCTGCCTTCGGAGAGGTCCGCGCGGTCACACTTCCAGCGCAGGCACACCTGGGTGGCGCGATCGCCGGTGATATTCGAGCAGGAGGGAGTCCCCGCATCCGGAACCTCCGAGCCCGGCCCCGCATCTGGAAGCTCTGTGCCTGGCCCTCCATCGCCGGGTGCGTTGATTTCGCCGCCCACCTTGTCGTCATCACGGACGTCCCCCACGCAGGCGGATGCCTGCACCGCGGCGGCGACGACGAGGCACGACATTCGGAACGAGCCCAGGCTTGGGAGGTAGCGCATGGAGTCAGGATATTCGAGTCGAGCTTCCCTACGAGTCGTCTGATACACCCTGGCTGGCTGGCTGATACACCCTGGCTGCCTTTTTCTGCTCCAGTCCCTTGGCGTCTTGCCGCGGCGCGGTGCGGGTGGGTAGGTTCGCCCCGTGCGACTCGAGACAACGCTCGTGGGCAACGGCCCCCGCCGCATCGGCCTGGTACATGGACTCGGGGTCGACTCGTCCACCTGGGAGCCCTTCATCGAGCAGCTCCGCGCGGCGGGCGAGGTGACGGTTTTCGCGCCCGATCTGCGGGGCCATGGCCGCAGTCCGCGGTCGGACTCGTGGGGGCTCGCCGAGTTCGCCGACGATCTCGTCGAAACCCTCCCGCATGACCTCGACGTCGTCGTGGGACACTCGCTCGGAGGCGCGGTGCTCGCGGCCGCGGTGGAGCGGTTGCGGCCCGGCCACGCGGTGTATCTGGATCCGGGCTTCCAACTGGGCCTGCCGACCTCCGGGCTCTGGGGCCGGCTGTTCTGGGCGGCTCCGGCCCTGACACTCGGTGTCGCCGCCCTCATCACCGCGCGCTCGAACGCGGCGGCGCGCAAGGGCTACCCGGAGCGCACGCAGCGCCTCATCGCGGACGCGACAGCGCGCTTCGACAAGCGGATGGCGACGAGCGTCTTCCGGGACATCGCCTTCCACCCGGTGGTCGCCGCCAGGCCCCTCGTGCCCTCCACTGTCGTGCTCTCCGCGGACAGCAAGGCCGTGTTGCCGGAGGCGCTTGCCACGGCACTGACGGGGTTCGGGTGGGATGTGCGCAGGCTGCCCCACCTGCGCCACGACATGCAGCTGCAGGATCCGGCGGCGACGTTCGCGCTCCTGCGGGACGTGCTGCTCGGCGAGTGAGTTCTGAGCCGGCCCTTCACGGTGGCGGCTTCGCTTCCCGTCGCCTCCACTTGACGCCGTGGCTCAACTCATGGGCGAGCACGTCGACCGGGTTCAGGGACTTGTTGTGGTTGGGATTGCGCGGGAGGCTTCCGATGGACATGGGTTCCACTCCACCGGACTGTGTCGAGGAATCCTTTGACACCTTCTTGGGGGCGTAGAACATGGGCGCCATGCCATTCGTCCTGCCCTCGTTGCTGTGGACGCTCCTGGGCGTCGCGCCCACGGCATCCGATCCGCTGTGCACCGGACGCGCGCCCTGCCAGGTCGTCGAAACACTCCATGGAGGCACGGATGCCCGGGGCCAGCCCCTGCGCGTGGTGCGCCTGGACCTCGGGTGGTTCTCCTCCGACGATGCCCCCGAGGAGAAGGGCCGCAAGTTCGGCGCGGGTCGCCGGGCCAAGGGCAGCCTCGTGGAGGATGACTGCGCGGCCTCCGAGTGGTGGTTGGTCTCGCCGGACACCTCCCAGCTCCTGCTCTCGGTGTGCAACGACGGCTACGGCAGCGCGCAGAAGGGCGAGGACGTGGTGAAGGTGAAGAACGGCCTGTTCTCCCACGTGCAGTCGGGGGGGGACAGTCAGCGCTGGCTGCACACCCGCGTGTGGCGGTTGTCGCCGCTGGAGCGGGTGCGCGAGGGGCACGTGAACTTCCTCATGGGCCAGGACGACGTGGAGGATCGGACCGCGTGGGACTTCAGCACGCTCCAGGGCAGCCGGTTCCTCGGGCCGGACACCTGCCAGGATGGCCCGTTCGCGCCCAGCAAGCGCACGTTGCCCTATCTGCCCCGGGTGTCCATGGACGCGGCCTACGTGGACGAGGGGTGGAAGCGGGTGGGGCTGGGCTCTTGTGCGTTGCAGGCGAAGAACGTGACGCTCGGCAAGCTCAATGGCGCGCGGGATGCTTCGCTCAAGGCACTGCTGGTGGCGCCAGGCACGTTGATCCTCGAGGTGCGCGACAACCTGTGGGTGGGCACGGACGGCAAGACGTGGCGCGAGGATGACCACCTGGAACTGTGGCTGGGCGCGAAATCCCCGGAGGAGCTGACGGGGTGTGGCAAGCCCGAGGCCGATGAGCGGCTGGTGCAGTGGGGCATCGGCATCACCACGGGACTGGTGTTCCCGGGGTATGGGCCACCGCGTGGAGAACTGGGAGTGGAGCGGGTGGAGTTGCGCGGGAAGTCCGGTGAACTCGAGGGCTACCGGCTCAAGCTGACGCTGCCCGGGCGCTTCGCGGGCATCAGCATCGCCTATAACGACAGCGACGAGAGCGGGAAGCCGCCGGTGCGAACGCTGGCCACCAGTCCGTTGAAGTTCTCGCGGCCGGAGACGCTCAACATCGTGCGAGACGTGCCGCGTGCGGAGGGCACCTGCGTGGTGCGGGGTCATGAGTTGGAGGTGGTCGTCACGCCCCCTCGGCTCGAGGGGCTGGAGGTCGCCGTGCTCCCCTCGGGTCCGTGATTGGATTTCATGAAGGAAGGCACATGCCGCGCGTCTCGATCCATCGCAGGAACTTCGTCAGGTCCTCCACATGGAACGACGCGGATTCCGCGGCCTGCTTCCGCCCCCGCAGGATTTGTACGGTCGGTATTCCCAGTTTGTTCCCAGCGTCTATCTCCGAATGGGGGTTGTCTCCCAGTACGACGACCTCCGCTGGTCTCAATTGATAGGTCTCGAGGAGCTCGCGGAAGATCGCCTGCTTCCCTCTGCGCCCGGGTTCATCGAGGGCATCGACGATGATGCGGTCGAAGTAATGAGCAATCCCAAGACACTCGATCTTGCTCTCTTGCAGTCGCCGGAATCCCGTCGTGACGAGGAAGCGCCATCCGGGAATCTGCCCAATCACTTGGATATCGGGATAGGGTATCAGCTCACAGCTCAGGCGGAATCCCGTGAACAGACCTCCGACCCTGGCCTGGACTTCCGTTGACAGACCATGGCGCCTGGCGATCTCGTCGAGAGGACGCTCCCGTAGCATGTTCAGGATATTGGCGACCTGAGCTGCCTTCAACTCACCGCAACCCTCGAGAACTTCCCGCAGCGCGGTGAGCATCGGTCTGGACACTTCTTCGGGAACGCTCCGCGTCGGAAACAGTGTATCGTCCAGGTCATAGATCACTGCTTTCAACATGGGGTCGGTTCCGCTCTTCTTGACGAGTGAGCTGGGCGGACGTGAGCGCGGGACTACCCGGCCTGCGAGCACCCATTCAAATCCACGTCGCTGTACACGCCCTTGTTGAACATATAGGCTTCAATGAAGTCATGGTGACGGCTCACGATCCGGTTGATGTACAATTCGAGTCCCTCGGACGGCGTCCCCTTGACACCCAGGGCCACGGCTTCGAAGGAGAAGTCACCGGTTCGTGGACTGTTCACCACGGAAACCAGCCCATAGGTGAAGTGACAACCCCCCACGACATTCGACCCAGACACGCGCACACGCGAGCCATCCGGACACGCCGCGGGCAGGTATCCCGCTGCGAGCAAATCCGTCAGATTGACCGCGTAGGCATTGTTCTGCGCCAGGATGGACTGTTGCTTCTCGACCAGCGCTTTCAACTCATGAATGGCTTCGCATTCGAGGCTCCCGCTGTTGACCGGTTGGTTCTCCGCCAGCGCGGGGAGCGCCCACGAGAAGGACAACCCGACGACCACGGAGAACGAGCGCATTGTACGACGTCGCATGGAATTCCTCTCTTTTTGCTCTCGAGCGTATTACTGCCATCCCCACGACGTCGCCATCCCCCAATCGTGCGATGCCACTCTCCCCCAATCGAGGGAGGAGTCAGGGCAGGGGAATGTTCTCCATGGTGATGGAGCGCGGTCCTTCTTCGTTCAGCGTCAGTGTCAGTGCCTCGAGCGGAGTTCCCGGTGCGGCCCTGGCCTCGACGAAGATGGCCCTCGTCACTCCGGGGTAGATGGCCTGCGGGGGGCCAAAGCGGATACCTTCCAACCGCTGTCCCTGGTTCGCCACCAACATGGCCTTCTCCACCTTCCAGGGGGCGGTTCCGCTGTTCTTGACGGAGACCTGCACGGCCACGCTGTTGAATGAGCGGAACACCGTCCCATCCAGGATGGTGAGGGAGTTCTCCACGTTCCACGACACATTCACGCTCAATACCCTCGAGACGATCCCCTGGCGACCCAGTTCTCCGTTGAGGAAGACCCTCAACAGTCCGCCAGGTGCGTTCAACTGGCCGTGCAGGGACTGGTTCTCTTCACCCAGGCGCTGATTCTTCGCCCGTTCCTCCTCGATTTCCTGCCAGAGCGAGGCCCGGGAGCGACCGTCATGGAAGACATCGACCTGGTGGGTCACCTGACCTGGATGCGCGACCAGCATGAAGGTCACCCCCTGCTCGGGCGGCTCCCTCTCGAAGCGCACCGAGAGTCTCAGCCGTTCCCCGGGAGCCAGATCCGGTGGTGACACGAAGCTGATGCTGTCCCGTCCCCGGAGCACCCTGCCGAAACGCACTTCCTCTTCCAGGTCGACCGAAGCCGGTTGATCAAAGACAAATCCCGTCAGGCTGCCGGGAGCGATACAGATCTCCTGGACTCCCGCGGCGGCCCGTGCGGATAGATCAATGCGTTGTCTGTCCACACAGGATGGCCGGGGAGCCGGCATCGGCTCGGGAGTCGCTTGCCTCAGCACCAGGGTCAATAGAAGATACAGGGGGGCGGGGTGCATGGAAGACGAAACTCCAGGAGGCTGTCAGTAGTAGAAACGATTCACGGTCTCCACGGCCGGTATGAGGTTGATGATGGCCTTGCCCTTGCTCGGCTGGCTCCCGGGTTCCATCGGCATCCCCGGATGGATCCCCTCCGTGAGGCGCATACAGATGGGCAGGACTTCTCCCGTGCGAAGGATGAGTTGGGTGAAATGGCCATGAATCCGGTTGTCTTTGAAGTAGAGCTCCCCGTAGAGCTTCGTCTGATCCGGGATGCCCTCCCAGTCCCCGTGGACCTGGGCGGTGGTGAAGGGGCCTTCCTGGACGGTGAGGGTCTCGATGCGTGACTTTCTGGATTCCTCCAATGGGATGAGGATGACCGTATGCCAGCTGGGCCATACGACGCCGAAGCGCTTGAGCGTCTCCTGATGGCCCGGAGGGCACTCGGGGGAGGGGCGGGGACGGGGGGGAGGGGTGCTCGCGCAGCCCGTGCCCACACACGCGGCGGAGACCAGGGTGGACTTGAGCAGGGAACGGCCCGGGTGGGGTTTTCGCATCGGTTGATCCTCGCGGTGCGGCGCGTGGGTGGGCGCGGGGGGTGGTGACTCCAGAAGTTCCGCGCGTGGACCAACTTCGGCCGTCTTCGAGGTGTCTGCCAATTCCTGGCGGAACCCGGCTTCGTGTGGCGGGAGGGGCACAGGCAACCCAGTGCGTGGGATCATGGCCCTCGTCTCCGAGGGAAGAGGCTGGGGGCCCGGCGGGAGGACCAGCGCCGCGAACAGGCTCAGGAGCAGGGCGCGGCTCCTCCCGGACGTGGCCGTGGGCGCGGGCGCCGCCGGGGCGCGGGGAGGCTCGGAAACCGGCCGCACCGGCTCCTCGGCGAAGAGCGGCACCCTCCAGGCGTCGTCCGCCTGGGCGAGGGCCTCGTCCACGGCGCGCGCGAGCGCCTGGGCGTCGGCGTAGCGGGCCGCGGGTGCCTTCTCCAGCATGCGCAGGCACAGCTCCCCCAGGGCCCGGGGGACGCGAGGATTGCGCACGTGGGGCGCCTCCGGCGTGTGCTCGAGGATGGTGCGCGTCAGGGGGCCGTGCCGGTCTCCGAAGGGCAGGGTGCGCGTGAGCAGGACATGGAGGGTGACTCCCAGGGCCCACAGATCGTCCGCGGGCTGGGAGTCATAACGCTCTCCTTCCCACTCCCGGGCGAAGCGCACGATCTCGGGGCTGCGGTACTCGGGCGTGCCCGGAGGCAGCCGCATCGTCAGGCGCGGGGCGCCCTCGTACCGGGCCGAGCCGAAGTCCACCAGTACCGGCCGCCCGTCCTCCCGGCGCATGAGGATGTTGGCCTCCTTCACGTCCCGATGCACCACCCCCGCCGCATGCACCTGCCCCAGGGCTTCCACCATGGGACGCAGCACCTGCCGGGTCAGTTGCTCCGCCGTGCACCGAACCTCCCGGGCCCAGACATCCAGCGCCGGGCCGTCCACCCACTCCAGCGCGAGCACCAGGAAGCTCGGCTTGTCCTCGGGCCACTGGCCATAGCCGAGCACTCCCACCACCGAGGTGTGCCGCACCCGGCGCAGCGCATCCACCTCGCGCTCGCCCCACATCCCCATGGGTACCAGCTTGAGGGCGAAGCGTCTGCCGCCGCGCTCGGCCCGGTACACGCTGCCCGAGCTGCCCGTGGCCAGACACTCCTGGAGGGTGAACCCCGCCACCTGGGTACCCGGAGCGGGCTCGTTCCTCCTCCGCCCGCCCCCGTCCTGTTCGCCGCGTTCGTCAGACATCCCACCTGTCCTCCGGAGGCTGCGGAGGCTACCAGTGAGATGACCACATTCCCTGGACCCATCAGGTAGGCGGTCGCGGGGCCGACCCCATCGGGGCACTCGTCCCCGTCCGAGGCGCCTACCCGCGGGCCCCGCGCTCCACGGTGTCGATGTGCCCCAGGAGTGCCGCCGCGAGCGAGGGCATGAGGACGCGGGGAAGCGCATGGCCCATGCCCTCGAGGGTCACGAGCGTCGAGTGGGGCAGGTTCGCCGCCAGGTGCCGCGCGTTGGGCGCCGGATTGATGGGATCCTCCGGGGTGGCGATGACGAGCGTGGGCACGGTGACGTGGGCCAGCTCCGCGCCGCGCTCCAGGCCGGTGGTGCTGGCGCGTGCGTGGGCGCCCGGGTTGTCGTGCCGGCCGGCGTGGCGGATGATGCGGCGCTCGAGCGCGCGGTACTCCTCCGCGTCGAAGGGCAGCACCCGCCCGTGGAGCCTCCGCCAGTTCTCCACCCGCCAGTCCAGCTCCGCCTCGAGCTCGCGCGGCTCGAACATGTGGCTCCAGAACTCGAGCAGTCCCTTGTCGATGGGGACGGGCGCCGTGCCGTCCGCGGGCGTGCCACCGAGGGCGGGGATGCCGAAGACGGTCGCGCTGAGCAGCCGCTGGGGGTGATCGAGCAGCAGCAGTTGCACGAGCAGACCACCCAGCGACATGCCCACGACGTGCGCGCGGGAGATGCCGAGCGCATCGAGCACGGCCACGGCGTCCTCGGCCAGCCGGGTGATGGGATAGGGTTTCGTGTCGAAGGCCCAGGTGGAGGCGCCGGTGTCCCGGTGGTCATAGCGGATGACCCGGTGCCGTCTGGACAGCAGCGCCATGAGCTCGTCCGGCCAGGCGAGGCCCGAGGCATTGGCTCCCATGATGAGCAGGATGGTGGGCGCGTCCTCCGGGCCCCAGGTCTCGACCCAGAGCGAGACACCGTCGGCGACTTCGACGAAGCGTTGCATGTGGCGATTCCTCCTGTTCCCGAGGAGCGGAACACCAAGGGCCCGCCCCCGTCAGATGATGACGTGAAACGGGCCCTCGGGCTGATGCGCTCCGCTCCGGAAAGCGGAGGTGGCTCAATCCTTCACGACGCTCACAACTCCTCGAGGAACTCGTCGTTGTAGGTGTAGCGGCTGAGCCGCTTGACGAGCGCCTCCATGGCCTCCACGGGCTTCACCGCGAAGAGCATCTGGCGCATCTTCTTCACCTTCTCGTATTCCTTGTGGCCGAAGAGCTTCTCTTCCTTGCGCGTGCCCGACTGGCCGATGTTGACCGCCGGGAAGATGCGCTTCTCCGCCAGGAACCGGTCCAGGGTGACCTCGGAGTTACCCGTGCCCTTGAACTCCTCGAAGATGACCTCGTCCATGCGGCTGCCGGTGTCGATGAGCGCCGTGCCCACGATGGTGAGGCTGCCCGCCTCCTCGGTGGCGCGCGCCGCGCCGAAGATGCGCTTGGGGCGCTCCAGCGCGCGGCTGTCCACGCCGCCCGACAGCGTGCGTCCCGAGTTGTCCACTTCCTTGTTGTAGGCGCGCGCCAGCCGGGTGATGGAGTCCAGGAGGATCATCACGTCCTTGCCTCCCTCCACCAGGCGCCGTGCCCGCTCCAGCGCCAGCTCGGCGATCTTCAGGTGATCGCCCGTGGGCCGGTCCGAGCTGGACGCCAGCACCTCGGCCTTGATGTTGCGGCGCATGTCCGTCACCTCCTCGGGGCGCTCGTCGATGAGCAGCACCATGAGGTGGATTTCCGGATGGTTGGCCACCACCGCCTGGGCAATGCGCTGCAGCATGATGGTCTTGCCCGTCTTGGGCGGTGCCACGATGAGCGCGCGCTGCCCCTTGCCGATGGGCGAGATGAGATCCAACACCCGCGTCACCATCTCCCGATGGCCATTCTCCAGCTTGATGCGGTCCACCGGATCCACGGACGTGAGGTCGGCGAAGTGCGGCAGGCGGCTCATCAGGTCCAACGGGCGGCCATCCGCCTGCTCCACGCGCTGGACGATGCCCTTGGGGCCCTTCATCTGGGCGAAGGCATGCAGGTACTGCCCCGGGCGCAAGCGCAGCTTCTGCACCAGGTTCTTGGGAATCTCCGCGTCATCCGGAGAGGGCAGCAGGTTGCGCTTGAGCTGGCGCAGATAGGCGTTGGGCCCCTTGGCCTCGGTGTCGAGCACCCCTTCCACCGGGGCGAGCGAGGGCTGGGCGGCCACCTGCGGGGGCCTCTGCTGCCGCTCCCCATGGTGCTGCGGCGCGTGCTGGGGCGCCTGCTGCCCGTGGTGCTGGGCCTGCTGTTGCTGCTGCGCCAGGCGCTGCTGGTACTGCTGCAGTTCCTGCGGCGTGAGGAACACCTGCTGGGGCTGACCGTCCGGACCGGCCACCATGCGGTAGGCCTGTCCTTCGGGGGTGAAGAGCACCTGGGCTCCCCGGCGGCGGCGGCGGCGACGGCGGCGGCGGCCTCCCGGTCCGGGCGCGGCGCCCGCGGGCTGTCCAGGCGAGGCCGAGCCCTCGCCTTCATCGGGTCCCTCGTCGCCCTCGTCATCACCGTCATCCACGTCCGGTGCATCGGCGTGGGCGGCCATGGGGGAGGGGAGCTCGGAGGGATCGCGGTTATCGGTTTCGCTCATGGTCTACTGGGGTGAGGTGCGTTCCTTGGAGGGAGGAATCCCCGGCGGAAGCCCTCGTGGTGCAGCGGGCTGTGGGACAGGAGCCCACCGCGGGATCCTCGGGGACGACCTCGCGCGTCTGGCGCGAACCACCCGATGACCGAACCGCTGGCTCCTGGAGCGTCCCGGTGGCCTGGGCCTACCGGGAAGCGCGAGGTGATACTAACAAAGGACACACCGGAAGCCGGGAGAATTTCGTCTTCGGGTGTCGTCCGGTCGACTTCAGCGCACCGTGAGGGTGTAGGGCTGGACCGCCTTGAGTCCGGGTTCCAGCATCCACGGGGACTCCAGGCCGGCCTCCCGCAGGAATGCCTGCACGGTGGGCGGGAGGAGGGGCTCGGGGGGTCTCAGTGCGGCGCTCACGCCGGGCTCTCCCCCCAGGGAGGAGAAGAAGCCCCTGGCGTCCCCCATCACCTTGAGCTCCAGCTCCTCGTCGGCGGGCACCCCGGCCCGCTTGCGCGCCGCCTCCACCGCCTCCATCAGGCCTCCGAGCTGGTCCACCAGGCCCCGCTCGTGCGCCGCCACGCCCGTCCACACCCGCCCCCGGGCGATGGCGTCCACCCGGGCCTTGTCCAGCTTGCGAGACAGCGACACCTGGGTGATGAAGTCGTCATAGGCCGAGTCCACCCAGGCCTGGACGGCCTTCTGCTCCGGCTCCGTCCAGGGCCTCCACAGGTTCACCAGGTCCGGCATGGGGGCGCGGCCAATGGTCTCCGTGCTCACGCCCAGCTTGTCGCCCAGCAGGCCGCGCAGCGCGGGCTTGAGGAAGAAGACGCCGATGCTGCCCGTGAGCGTGGTGGGCAGGGCCCACACCTCGTCCGCGCCCATGGCCGCGTAGTAGCCACCCGAGGCCGCCACGTCGCCCATGGAGGCGATGACGGGCTTGTGCTTCCTGGCCTCGAGCACGGCGCGGTACATCAGGTCCGAGGCCAGCACCTCGCCGCCTCCCGAGTCCACGCGCACGACGATGGCCGCCACGGACGGGTCGGACTGGGCGTGCTCCAGGGCGAGCACCACCGTCTCCGCGCCCACGGACAGCTCGCCGCCCAGCGGCGACTGGCGGCTCTTGCCTCCGACGATGGTGCCGAGCACCGGCACCACGGCGATGCGGCGCCTCGGGCTCCAGCGCCCGTCCCGCTCGTCGCGCGGCGAGTAGCGGGCGTCATAGCGGGCGCCGGGCACCAGCGCCTCCAGCCGGGTGTCGAACTCCTCGGGCGTCAGCACCCCATCCACCAGCCCCAGCTCCTTGGCCCGGTTTGCCGTGAGGATGCCCTCGCCCCATGCCTCCCGGAGGCGCTCGGGCGTCAGGCGGCGCGCCTTCGTCACCCGCTCCACGTCGTGGGCCGTCTGCGTGTCCAGGAAGGCCTCGAGCGTCTCGCGCTGCGCGGGGCTCAGGTCCCGGCGGGTGAGCTGCTCGGGCGCCGTCTTGTAGTCGCCCACCCGGGCCACGTCCCAGCTCACCCCCAGCTTCTCCATCGTCCCGCCCAGGTACGTCACCTGGGCCGACAGGCCGTTGACGAGCAGCGAGGAGGCGGACAGGGCATACACCTCGTCCGCGGCCGCGCCCACGAAGTAGGCCCGGTCATCCACCTGGTACAGCATCGCCATCACCTTCTTGCCCGCCGCGCGCAGCCGGAGGATGGCCTGGTGCAGCTCGTCCGCCTTGCCCCAGTCCACGCCGGGCAGGCCCGCCACCTTGAGCACCACGCCCCGCAGCCGCTCGTCCCGCGTGGCCCCGTCGAGCCAGCGCATCAGCTCCAGGTAGGGGTCTCTCCCCACGCCGCCGAGCAGCGTGCCGAGCCCACCGCGCGCCACCAGCCGATCATCCAGGTCCAACAGCGCCACCGTGCCCCCGTCGAGCCGTGGCGCCGGGTACTTCTGTCCCGACAGGCGCACCGCCACCACGTGGTCCGCTCCGCCGCTCGTGGCGCCGCCGGCCGCGTAGGTGAGGCCCCAGTGCGTGCTGTCCAGGGTGGCCGAGAGCTGCAGGGCCAGCGGGCCCGCCGGGCCCAGGCCATGGGACACGCCCGCGCCCAGGCTCACGCCCGGAATCACCGTGGCGCGCGCCGTATAGGTGAGCTGTCCCGTGCTCCAGTTTCCCTCGGTCGCCGCGTAGTCCACGCCCAGCGTCACGCGCTCGCCCAGGGGCCGCACCCCCACGGCGAGGTTGTAGACGCGCGGCAGGAGGAAGCCGCCCTGCCGGGGCGCGTTCACGTCCCGCACCACCGCGCCCACGGACACGTGGCGCGAGGGGCGCAGCGTGAGGCCCAGATCGAAGCCGGACAGCCGGGAGAGCGTGGCGTCCGCCGAGGAGATGTCGTGGTAGCCCACCCCCAGTGACAGCGCCCCCGCGCCGAGCGCCAGGCCGAAGGACGTCTTGCGGTAGTCGGGCAGCCCGCGGCCCCGCATCCACTCGAGGCTGAAGCCCGCCCCCAGGCCCCCTCCGAGCGAGGTGCCCAGGAAGAGCCCATCCGCCACCTGGTCGCGCGCGAGGTTGCGCTCGTGCAGCCAGGTGAGCTGCCCGGGCCCCACCAGACGCAGGCTGGCGGGGTTGAGGGCCAGCGCCGTGGCTTCGTCCACCAGCGCGGCGGACGTGGGTGGCAGCGTCACCCCGCGGGGTGGCACGGCGGGCTGGAGGATGAGCCCCGTCTGGGCGAGCACGAGGCTGGGAAACAGCAGCGACAAGGCGGAAAGGGCTCGCATGGCCCGCGGACTCTAGGAGGCGCGGGGGCCCACACAAGCGCCTTGGCTCACCAATCTTCGGTACCGTTCACTCCGTCCAGCGGATCGCCCCCCTTGGACTTCTTCTCCTGGGCGCGCCGCTTGCCGCCGCGATCCTCGCGGTTCCACTCGTCCATGCCGTGGGAGTTGTCCAGCGGATCCGACGACTTCACCACCTTCTCCGAGCCCCCCTCGGAGTTGTTCATCAGGTGATTGAC
The DNA here is from genome assembly GCF_002305875.1 of Cystobacter fuscus. NCBI lineage: Bacteria > Pseudomonadati > Myxococcota > Myxococcia > Myxococcales > Archangiaceae > Cystobacter > Cystobacter fuscus. The sequence goes on from NZ_CP022098.1 coordinate 3,388,185, forward strand.
GATGCGCGACAGCTCCGACTTGAGCTGGCCGAACTCATCGCCCTGCAGCACCACGCGCCGCACGCCGAGCCGCTTGCCGCTGCTCGTCTCGTACAACCCCAGCACCAGCTCGGTGGCGCCGTTCTCCTTCATGTCGCGCAGCGTGCCCACCAGGGCCCGCTCCAGTCCGAGCGCCTTGCCGAGCGAGGACACCGCCGGGCTGGCGCCCTTGTCCGCGCGCATCACCTCCGTGGCCACCGTGTCCATCCGGGCGTCGAAGGCCTTGTACTCCTCGGTGGGCTGCAGATCGGTGCTCGACTCGACGTCGTCCGGGCTCACCTCCAGCACCTGCCCGGCCACGCGGAAGCCCGGGCGCTCCAGGCGCAGCAGGTGCTTGCCCACCGCGAGCGTGGGCACCGTCATCGGCGTATAGCCCTGGAACTCGTTGTCGATGAAGACGCGCGCCCCGGCCGGACGCGACTTCACCGTCGCCGTGCCACGCAGCGCCGCGTTGATGCCCGTGGCCACCTGCAGCCGCAGCGCGATGAACTCCCGGTTGAAGCGCTTGGTGTTCAGCTCGAAGGTGGGGTGGAGCGCCAGCAGGTCCAACAGCGCGAGCTTCGCCTCCTCCACGTCGCCGCGCTGGTGCATCACCGCGGCGTAGAGCGCGATGGCGTCGCACAGGGGGGTGCACGAGGCCGTCATCGCCGCGGTGGCCGCCTGCAACTCCTTGAGCGTGGCGCGCAGCTTGCGCTCGGCGTCCTCGTAGTCCTTCTTCTCGAAGGCGGCGAGGCTCTCCTGATAGCCCTGCTGGCCCCGCTTGAGCGAGGCCTCCGCCTCTCCATCCCGCGGCAGGCCCAGGAACTGCTCGGACTTGCTCACGGTGTAGCCCTGGAACTGTCCCAGGGCCTCGTTCATGTAGCTCTCCATCTTCGGTCCACCCGCCTCGGCGGCGGAGTCCATCGGAATGAGGATGGAGGTGATGCGCCGGGGCGCACTGGGGGGGGCCGCCAGGGCGAGGGAGGGAAGCAGCAGGAGCGCCAGGATCTTCATGTGATGAACCTCTGAGAACGGGCGCTACCAGCCCGCGCCGAAATTGCCCAACCGCGCCCCGAGGGGCTTGCTCCCCTGGTTGGCCAGAACGATGCCAGCGGTGGTGGCCACGGCCACTCCGCCCACCGCCGCCCAGAACCAGGGCTTCTTCACCACCGCCACCACCTCGGGAGGAAGGGTCAGCCCCTTGGAGAACCTGCCGGTGACGAAGTCATTCACCTGGCTCACCACGCGCTGCTGCTCGGTGGCGGACCCGGGGTTCCACTTCACGCCGCGCAGGCGGTTCTTGCCCTGCACGTCCCAGGCATCCAGCGTGGCGCCCAGGACACCCGGCGCCGTGTGCTCCACCCGGGCGAGCACCACATAGCGCGCGCCAATCTTCTCTCCCAGCGCGACGAGCTCCGCGGGCGGCGCCCCGGCCGGAGGGGTGTCGAGCGTCTTGGACGTGGCCACCTGGGTGGCCTGCTCCCGGAACTCGCCCAGGCCCGGCACGGGCGTCAACGTGGGGCGCACCTCCGCGCGCTGTCCCGAGGCCACCTCCTGGAAGGTGCCGAAGGGCAGGTGGCCGGGGAGGGTGATGACCACCTGGTGCGGGCCCGGCGGCAGCTCCACGTCCTTGAGCGGCGTGGTGCCCAGGGACTCGCCGTGCACCGTCACCTGCGCGCCCTGGGGCACCGAGTCGATGGCGAGCGTGCCCCGGGCCTGGCTGGCCAGGGCCGTCTTCGCGGCGGTGAAGGCGTCGTCCACGTCCTGTCCGAAGAGCTCGGACTCGGGCTTGACGTTGGGCTCGGCCAGCATCGCCCGGGTGAAGAACGTCTGGGCCCCGGCGGTGTCTCCATCGAGCAGGCGCGAGGCACCCAGGAAGATGTAGACGCGCGCCAGGCGCTCCGGCTTCGTGTCCACCGGAAGCCGCTGGTAGTAGGAGGCCAGCGTGGTGAACTTCTTCGCCGCGCCCTCGGGATCCAGGTTGTCGTAGAGCCCCTTGCCCTCGTTGTAGAGGACCTCGCCGCGCTCGAGCGACAGGGGCGGGGGCGGGGGAAAGCGCTCCACGGGATTCAACAGGAAGACGTTGGCCTGTCCGACGAGCGCCTCGTTCAGCGACGCCTCGAGCCGGGAGGCGTCGAGGGCCTCGGCGGCGGTGGCGGGCACGGCCAGCACCACGGTCCTGCCGGCCCACGGCGTGGAGGGCAGCTCGGGCAGGGCGGGGGGCGCGGGCGGCGGCTGGGGCTGCGGCAGCGGCTCCTCGACGGGCGGAGGCGGCTGGACCGGCACCGCGGCGGGTTTCTTCTTCTTGGCCGCGGCCACGAGCACGCCGGGGGCCGCCTGGGGGGCACTGGGGATCGCGCCGAGCAGCAGCGCGAGCGACAGGGAAAGGGGGGTCTTCAATCGCACGGGGCCCGATGCTATCCGAGCCAGGGGCCCGGGCACCATGGCCCCGGCGGGGGCGCCCGGCCGGGGCGCCCGTCCCCCCCCGCTAGACGTCCAGCTCCTCGACCTCGTTGGCGCTCTCCATGATGAACTTGAAGCGCGCGCTGACGTCCCGGCCCATCAAGTCATTGATGACCTGATCGGTCAGGAGCGGGTTGTCGATGGTCACCCGCAGGCTCTGACGGTTCTTCGGGTCGAGCGTGGTCTCCTTCAGCTCGTCCGGCGTCATCTCGCCCAGACCCTTGAAGCGCATGACGCTGGGCTTGGCGTTGCCCTTGGTCTTCTCGCGGATGATGCGGTCGCGGTGCTCCTCGTCCAGCGCCCAGTACGTCTCCTTGCCGATGTCCACCCGGAACAGGGGCGGCTGGGCGAGGTAGACGTGGCCGCCCTCGATGAGCGGGCGCAGGTGCCGGTAGAAGAAGGTGAGCAGCAGCGTGGCGATGTGGTGGCCGTCGCTGTCGGCGTCCATGAGCAGGAAGACGCGGCCGTAGCGCAGCTTGGTGATGTCGAAGTCGTTGCCGATGCCACACCCCAGGGCGCTGACGATGTCCGTGAGCTCCCGGTTGCCCACCACCTTGTCGGTGGAGGCCTGCTCGGAGTTGAGCACCTTGCCGCGCAGCGGCAACACGGCCTGCGTCCTGCGATCCCGCCCCTGCTTGGCGCTCCCACCTGCGGAGTCACCTTCCACCAGGAACAGCTCGCTGCTTCCCGGCTCCGTGGCGGAGCAGTCCGCGAGCTTGCCAGGCAGGTTGAGCCGGTGGCTGACGGCCGTCTTGCGGCTGATGGCCTGTGACGCGGCGCGGCTGGCCTCGCGGGCGCGGGCGGCGAGCACGATGCGCGCCACCACCGCCTCGGCGATGGACTTGTTGTCGTTGAGCCACTTCTCCAGCGCGGGCCGGATGACGCCGTCCACCTGGGCCGAGGTCTCGGGGTTGTTGAGCCGCCCCTTGGTCTGCCCCTGGAACTGCGGCTCCACCACGTAGGTGGACAGGATGCACGTCATGCCCTCGCGGATGTCCTCCGCGGTGAGCGTGACGCCCTTGAAGGTCAGGTCGTGCGTCTCGATGTAGTTGCGCACCGCCTTCACCACCGCGCTGCGCAGCCCCGCCTCGTGCGTGCCGCCCAGGGGCGTGGGGATGCCGTTGACGTACGAGCGGATGTGCTCGTCCGTGGCCTCCGTCCACACCAGCGCCGCCTCCAGGCGCACCCCGTTGTCACGCGAGTGGTAGAAGTACGCCGTGCTGCCCGAGGGCACCACGGGCTTGCCGCGCTCGGCCACCACCTTGGTGAGGTACTCGGCGATGCCACCGTCGTGCTTGAACTCCTCCTTCACATGGGGCGTGGCCGTCTCGTCCTTCCAGACGACCGTCATGCCCTTGTGCAGGTAGCTCTTGGCCTCGAGCCGCTCGCGGATGAGCGCCGCGTCGAACTTGAGCTTCTCGCCGAAGATCTCCGGATCCGGCTCGAACGTCGTGGACGTGCCGGTGCCGCGCACGGCGCCGTCCGCCTTGAGGGGGCTGGTGGGCTTGCCCTTGCTGTACGTCTGCACGTGGCGCTTGCCGTCGCGCTTGATCTCCACCACGAGCTTGCGCGCCAGCGCGTTCACCACCGAGCTGCCCACTCCGTGCAGACCGCCCGAGTGGATGTAGTTGCCCTGCTCGAACTTGCCGCCCGCGTGCAGCGTGGTGAGGATGATCTCCACCGCGGGCTTCTTGAACTTGGGCATGATGTCGATGGGGATGCCGCGCCCATCGTCCACCACGGTGATCGTCCGGCCATCCTTGTGCAGCACCACCTCCACGGTGGACGCGTAGCCGTTGATGACCTCGTCCACCGAGTTGTCGAGGATCTCCCAGAGCAGGTGGTGATAGCCCGTGGAGTCGGTGCCGCCGATGTACATCGCGGGGCGCTTGCGCACCGGCTCCAGGCCCTCGAGGACCTGGATGTCCGCGCCCGTGTAGGTCGTCTTCTTGTTGCTCGTCGCCATGACTCTCTCCGGCTAATCCTTCTTGGGCTCGGGCAGCGGGACGAACAGAGGCGCGCGCAGCACCTCCTTCACCCCGTCCTTGCGGGACATCTCGTGGCCCTTGCCACCGCGGCCCGTCACTTCCGAACGGCCCGGGGTGAGCGCGAGCTTGCGGCCCTTCTGCGTCTCGAAGCCAATCCCCGCGTCCTTGTTGCCCGGGGGCGCCACGATGAAGTCCAACACCCGGTCTCCCGACTCCACCTTGATGACGCTCACGCCCTTGCCCGGACCGGCCAGCTCGTTGATCTCCGCCACCTTGCACACCAGCACGCTCGTGCGCTCGGTGAGCACGCCCACCAGATCCTTGTCCTCCACCGGCTGCACGCCGACGATCTCGTCGCCCTCGCCCGTCTTGGCGTAGCGGCGGCCGGCGCGCGTGGACACCTCCAGGTGCGGGGCGAGCGGGAAGCGCATGCCCTGGCCGTGCCGGGTGATGCCCAGGAGCTTCTCCGGGCGCCACAGCCGGCCGTCGAGCGACAGCGCGCCCACCACGCGCTCGCCGTCGTCGAACTTGAACAGCTTCTGCACCGGATCCCCGTAGCCCGTGGAGGCGGGCACGTCGTTGAAGCGCGTGACGTAGGCGGTGCCGAAGTTGGTGAACAGCACCAGGTTGGCCTTGAGGCTGCCGGCCAGCACCGCCATCACCGCGTCACCCTCGCGCAGACGCGTGGCGGACGGATCCTTCACCTCGCGCATGCGCTTGATCCACCCGTCCCGGGTGATGACGACGTGGGCGTCCTCGTCCGCGATGAGCGCCTCGGCGTCGAACACCATCTCCTCGGCGCCGCCGCGGCTCACCTTGGTGCGGCGCTTGCCCGAGGCATACGCGCCCTTCACCTCGGCCAGCTCGTCCTTCACCGTGCTCCACAGCCGCGTGTTGCTCTTGAGCAGCGCCTCCAGGTTCTTGATCTGCGCGCGCTTCTCCTTGAGCTCGTTCTGCACCACGAGGATTTCGAGGCGCGCGAGCTTGTAGAGCTTCATCTCCAGGATGGCGTCCACCTGGAGCTCGTCGATCTTGAAGCGCGCCATGAGCTTCCTGGCCGCGTCCTGCTTGCCCTCGGACTGGCGGATGATGCGGATCATCTCGTCCAGGGCGTCGTAGACCTTCTCGAAGCCCTCGAGGATGTGCACGCGCTTCTTCAGCTCGTCGAGCTGGTACTGCAGCCGCCGCTTGACGACCTCGAGGCGGAAGTCGAGGAAGTACTGGAGGATCTCCTTGAGCCCCAGCCGCCGGGGAGTGCCCACGTCCGGGTTCTCCGGGTTGGGCACGAGGCAGGTGAGGTTGACGTTGAAGTTCGTCTGCAGCGGGGTGTTCTTGTAGAGGTAGGCCATCACCAGCTCGGCGCTGGCCTCCTTCTTGAGCTCCAGGACGATGCGCACGTCCTTGGTGGACTCGTCGCGCACGTCCACCACGAGCGGCAGCTTCCGGTCGCGGACGATCTCCCCCATCTTCGCCACGAGCGTGGACTTGTTCACCGCGTAGGGGATGGAGGTGATGATGATCTGCTGACCCCCGCGCTTCATGTCCTCCAGGGCGTATTCGCCGCGCAGACGCACGCTGCCCTGGCCCGTCTCGTAGATGTCCTGCAGTTCCTTCTGGGAGTTGAGGATCTCCCCTCCGGTGGGGAAGTCCGGCCCCTTGACCCACTTGAGCAGCTGCTTGGTGGTGAGGGAGTTGTCCTCCACGAGCGCCATGAGCGCGTCGCACAGCTCGCCCAGGTGGTGGGGCGGGATGTTGGTGGCCATGCCCACGGCGATGCCCGTGGTGCCATTCATGAGCAGGTGCGGCACGCGCGCGGGCAGCACGATGGGCTCGGTGCGGGTGCCGTCGTAGTTGGGGCGGAAGTCGACCGTCTTCTGCCCCAGCTCCTCGAGCAGCTCGCCGGAGAGCTTCTCCAGGCGGCACTCGGTGTAGCGGTAGGCCGCGGCGGCGTCGCCGTCGAGCGAGCCGAAGTTGCCGTGGCCGTCCACCAGCGGGTAGCGCAGGGAGAAGTCCTGCGCCATGCGCACGAGCGCCTCGTAGATGGAGGCGTCGCCGTGCGGGTGGTAGGGGCCCATGATGGCGCCGACGACCTGCGCGCACTTCTTGTACTTGGCGTCGTGCGACAGGTTCAGGTCGTTCCACATGCCGTACAGGATGCGGCGCTGCACGGGCTTGAGGCCGTCACGCACGTCGGGCAGGGCGCGCGAGGTGATGACGGACAAGGCGTAGTTGAGGTAGCGGCGACGCGCCTCGTCGGCGAGCGCGGCGGGCATGGAGCCATCGCCCCCACTGCCTCCCGAGCCCGCGGCGGCTCCGCTTCCGCCGCCGCCCGAGGCTCCCTGCTTCTTGCGCGTCTTGTTGTCCGCTGCTGTTGCGAGCGTGCTCATGTGTTCAGGCCAGGACTGGTGGTATCCCTCTAGAACGCGGGGCGCGGCTCACGCACTCCGGGTGCCGGGACGAGTGAAGATGAGCCGGCGGGACTACCACGGCCCATCATGAAAAGGAACAAATTCGAGGGGTTGCGAAGCCTCGGGGGTGGGATTCCTATACTTCCGTTCAGTGTTCGGGGCCACGAAAAGCCACGGGGGAGGGCTCCTCGGGTCATCTCATGAGACTGGCCTGCCTGGGGAGGGGCCGGGGTTTTTCGCCGGACCGGTTCGCCCAGGCAGGGGGCCCTCGAAGGGGAGGGCCAACCTCGATCCGGCGACCATGGGCGGATACTGCACCGGGGGGCTGACATGACCCGTGGAGTTCGCTTGCCCGCTGGGGAGCCCCGGCCGCCAGGACGCGGAGCGGCCGTGCTACCTGGGCTCGGTGTGGGGCTCGGGCGAGACGCGCGTGCCCCCCTGGGGCGCCTGGCCCCAGCTTCCGCGGCGGAAGATCATCACCTTGCCCTGGCTCGAGCCACCGGCCATGCCGGCGAGCGAGGCCTGGACCGCCTTGTCGCCGGGGGGATGGTAGACGATGCGGGCCTTGCGGCCCGAGGGCAGGTCGCCGCTCGCGTCGATGAGCAGGAAGACCGTGTTGCCCTCGACGTGGATGCGGTCGGGATCCTTGCGGTGATCCAGCTCGGCGATGAGCTCCCCCTCGTCCACGGTCCGCGCCTCGTTCGACAGGTGCCGCACCTTCACGCGCAGGTAGCTGTCCCCACTCGCGCCGGAGAGATCCCTCGCGCCCTGGATGATGATGGCCAGGTCCGCGCCGTTCTCGGCCTGCTTGCCCTCGAGCTTCAGGCCCGAGCTGGTCGTGGCATCCGTATCGAGCAGCAGGGTGGAGTTGGCGCAGCGCGTGCCGCACTCCGCGCCGAAGGGGGGCTTGTTGAAGGTCAACCGCAGCGCGAAATCGTTGCCCTGGGGGCCCACGACGGCCTCGGTGATCACGGGGCGCTCATCCCCCGGCAGGGGCGTGTAGCGGAAGGTCACGCGGTCCTTGGCCCCAGCGCTCATGGAGAACAGGGCGAGGGCCAGGGTCGGCAGCATTCGTCTCAAGGGATGACCTCCTCGGGGTCGTCACGGGGGGGGCACATTCAAATGCGAACGGGTGTTGCGTCTCAAGAGCGACCTCCCGCCTTCGCATGGGGCATAAATGCGATCCGGACACCTGGAGGATGCCAATGCACGCGCTGTACACGCGCCAGTTGAAGCTCGGAGCCATGGACAACTTCGTCTACCTCGTGGGGCCGAAGGACTCCGACGAGGTGCTGGTGGTGGATGCCGCCTGGGACGTGCCCGCCATCGAGAAGGCCCTCGAGCAAGATGGCAAGCGTCTGGTGGGCGCCTTCGTGTCTCACTGTCATGGTGATCACACCAACGGCCTGCCGGAGCTGCTCTCGCGCCATGACGTGCCGGTGTACGCCCAGCGCGAGGAGGTGGACTTCTCCGCGGATCTGCGCGGCCTGGCGCCGGGCGCGCTGCGGCCGCTGGATCCGGGCGCGGAGCTGGTCGTCGGGGGGAGGACCTTCCAGGCGCTGCACACCCCGGGACATACGCCGGGCTCGCACTGCCTGCTCGCCCAGGACGCGCTGGTGTCGGGGGACACCGTCTTCATCAACGGCTGTGGCCGGTGCGACCTGCGCGGCGGCGATCCCGAGGCCATGTACCGCTCGCTGTCCCAGGTGCTCTCCAAGGTGCCGGACACCACCCGGCTGCTTCCCGGGCACGACTACGCGAACGTGCCGGTGGCGTCCCTTGGCGAGGTGCGTCAGCACAACCCCTACTTCGCCTTCCCCGACGTGGCTTCCTTCGTGGCCTACCGGATGCGCCCCCGGCGGTGAGCCAGGGGGCCCCTCACTCCTCGTGGGAGAGGGCCGAAACGATCGCCAGCGGGCGGAAGAAGCGATAGGGAGAGCACCCCATGAAGAAGGCGCTCCTGTTCCTATCGCTCCTGTCCGCTCCGGCCCTGGCTGGAGAGGGCAAGTGGACCCCCCAGCAGGTTCTTCAACTCGACGCGGCCGCGCTCAAGAAGCAGGGCCTTCAGCTCTCCCCCCAGAAGCTGTGGGATCCCAAGCGGGGCACCGGCCTGCTGGCGGGCACGGTGAACGTGGGCGGGTGCTCGGGGGCCTTCATCTCCGAGGCGGGTCTGGTCATCACCAACCACCACTGCGCCTTCTCCATCATCCAGGAGCACAGCACGCCCCAGCGCGATCTGCTCACCCAGGGCTTCCTGGCCCGGACGCGCGAGGAAGAACTGCCGGGCAAGGGCGCGCGCATCCAGGTGCCCCGGGCCTTCACGGACGTGACGAAGCAGATGCTCGAGGCGGTGCCCGCCGGGGCGGACGATCTCGCGCGGCAGAAGGCGCTGGAGCGCAAGGAGAAGGAGCTGGTCGCCGAGTGCGAGAAGCGCCCCGCCACGCGCTGCAAGGTGGCCCGCTTCGAGGGCGGACTGCAATTCACCCTGCTCGACTCGGTGGAGTTGGCGGACGTGCGCCTGGTGTACGCGCCCCCGCGCTCGGTGGGCGAGTATGGCGGCGAGGAGGACAACTGGATGTGGCCGCGCCACACCGGGGACTTCTCCATCCTGCGCGCCTATGTGGCCCCGGATGGCTCGGCGGCGCAGTTCAGCGCCCAGAACGTGCCCTACAAGGCGGAGTTCTTCTTCCCACTGGCCCCCGAGGGCGTGAAGCCCGACGACTTCGTGATGGTGCTGGGCTACCCGGGCATCACCTTCCGCGCCATGCTCGCCGACGAGATGGCCGATCGCCAGTCGCGCTACTACCCGCGCGTCATCGACGTGTACGGCGAGCTCATCCGCATTCTCGAGGAGCAGGGCGAGAAGGATCCCGCGGGGAAGATCGCCGTGGCCTCCAACCTCAAGAGCCTCCACAACCGCTACAAGAACGCGGGGGGACAGCTCGCGGGGCTCAAGCGGGGCCACCTCGTGGAGAAGCAGCGCGAGGCCGAGGCGGCGGTGGTGGCGTGGGCGAGCACGCGCAAGGAGTGGGCCGCGGCGCTCCAGGCGCGCACGGAGCTGCTGGCCCTGCGCGACGAGGACGCGAAGACCTTCGAGCGCAACTTCCTGCTCGATGCCCTCCGAGGCGCGACCAAGGGCCCGGGCCTCGCGGCGATGCTGGTGCGCATGGCGCAGGAGCGGGTGAAGCCGGACCTCGAGCGCGAGCCCGAATTCATGGAGCGCGAGCTGCCCCGGCAGAAGGACCGGCTGGAGCGCGAGCAGAAGAACTTCTTCCCTCCGGCGGACAAGCGCGTGGTGCTCGCGCTGGTGCGGCGGGCGCAGGCGCTGGGCGGGGGCGAGCGCATCGCGGCGATCGACAAGGCCTTCGGCCACACGTTCTCGGAGAAGGACGCGTCCGCGAAGGTCGATGCCCTGTACGCGGGCTCGAAGGTGATGGACCTGGCCGAGCGGCAGAAGATGGCGGGCGAGAGCGAGGCCCAGCTCCGGGCGCGCAAGGATCCCCTGCTGGAGCTGGGCTTCGACCTGGCGGCCGAGCTGGTGGCGTTGGATGACCTGCGCGACCGGCGCGAGGGCTCGGGCGTGCGGTTGATGCCCCAGTGGCGCCGGGCGGTGCTGGCCCACGCGGGCAAGCCGGTGGCTCCGGACGCCAATGGCACGCTCCGGGTGACGTTCGCCAAGGTGAAGGGCTATGCGCCGCGCGACGGCGCCTTCTACCTGCCGCAGACCACGCTCGCGGGCGTCCTGGAGAAGAACACCGGCGAGGAGCCCTTCGACGCCCCCTCGAAGGTCGTGGCGGCGGCCGAGGCCCGGAAGTACGGCCCGTGGCTCGATCCCCGGCTCAAGGACGTGCCGGTGAACTTCCTGGCGGACGCGGACACCACCGGAGGCAACTCGGGCAGCCCCACCGTCAACGGCAAGGGCCAGCTCGTGGGCGTCAACTTCGACCGCGTGTGGGAGAACGTGTCCAATGACTTCGGCTATAATCCCGACGTGGCGCGCAACGTGAACGTGGACGTGCGCTACGTGCTGTGGCTGTTGGATCAAGTCGAGGACGCGGACGCCCTGTTGCGCGAGCTGGGCGTGCGCAAGGGCGCCCAGGCGCAGGAGCGTCGCTGATCATGTCGGATGGCACCGGGAGCGTTCTGCCCGCCCTTCCAGTCTTCGGACCGGAGGAGAAGGTGTGCGGCAACTGCAAGCTGTGGGCGGCGCACTCGGTGGATCACCGCGGCTGGGTGGGCGTATGCCGGTTGCAGTCCGAGCGTGGGCTGTTCCCGCCCTCGGCGCCCCTGTGCAACAAGTTCCTGCCGCGTGGCGTGGCCACCCAGGCGGCCGTCGCGGAGACGGCCCGGCGCCAGCGCGCGGTGCGCAACGTGGCTCCGATTGTGCGCCGGCGCGAGCACTCGCCGGATGACGTGGTGGACCTGGAAGGGCTGGAGCTGAACATGACGCGCGCGGAGTTGATGGAGCTGATCCGGGAAGCGGTGGGCGACAGTGGAGATGCTCCGCTGGCCAGCAAGTGGGAGGGCGGCACCCTGAAGCTCGTGCCCGGCAAGGCGGAGCTGCAAGGCCGCGACATCCCCATCGATACCTTCTTCCACAAGATCGTCATGGTGCGCGACAAGCTCCGGGTGATGGAGCAGAAGCTCAACTCCCACCCGAAGCTGTCGGACGCCGAGAAGGTGGAGATGCAGAGCCACATCACTCGCATCTACGGCTCGCTCACGAGCTTCAACCTCCTCTTCCGCGACAAGGACGATCAGTTCGTCGGGGCGAAGTCGGAGGACTGAGTCTCCTCTGCCTCCGCTCCTCGCTTCAGGGCTTCTGGCCGCGCTCTTCCAGCTCGGCCTGGGCCCGCTGGCGGCCCCGGTGCAGGGCGCTCTTCACCGTGCCCTCGGGGATGCGCAGCAGGGTGGCGATCTCCGGGTAGCTGTAGCCGCGCATCTCCCGCAGCCACAGCACCTGACGCTGCTGCTCGCTCACGTGACGCAGGGCCTGCTCGAAGTGGCGCTGCATCTCGGTGCCCACCGCGCTCGCCTCGGGCGAGACGGATTCCTCGGGCTCGTGCCGCAACCGCTCGCGGCGCCGCCGGGCTCGCAGCCAGTTGATGCTGCTGTTCACCATCACCCGGTGCAACCACGTGCTCGACGACGCGCGGCCATCGAAGCCGCTCGGACGCTGGGCCAGGCGTGCGAAGACATCCTGGACCACGTCTTCCGCGTCATCCGCATCCCCCACAATGCGGCGCGCGATGGCCAGGGCCCGTGTACGGTACTGTCGGTACAACTCGGTGAATGACGGAAAAGGGAGGACCGCTACATCCATGGTGTTGCCTCCTCGGCACCCTCATCGAGTGCCTGGAGGGTTGCAACGGATGGGCCGCGAGAAGGATCTAATCGCTTTTTCCGCGACAGCTCAGAATAGATGCCTCTCCCTTCTGGAGGAAGGAAATCCGTACTATCTGGAATTTTCTACGATTCCGGGTCTTCTTCCTGTCGGGTCAGGCCCCATTCCTTGAGGCGCTTGAAGAGGGTGGAGCGGGCCACGCCCAGCTCGCGCGCCACGCGCTCGCGGTTGTTGTTGTAGCGGCGCAGGGCGGCCTCGACGATCTGCCGCTCCAGCTTGAGCAGCATCTGCTCGAGCGTCATGCCGGGAGGCAGCTCGGGCACGGCGATGCCCGTCTCGCGATTCACCTCCTGGTCGAAGGTGATGTCGCTCGGCTCGATGTTGGCGCCCATGCGCAGCAACAGGCCCCGGTGCACCACGTTGCGCAGCTCGCGGATGTTGCCCGGCCAGGCGTGCTGCTGGAGCCGATCGATGGCCGTCTGGGACAGGCGCACCGTCTGCCCCCGCGGCGAGTACATGCGCAGGAAGTGCTCGGCCAAGGGGAGGATGTCGCCGCGCCGGCTGCGCAGGGGTGGCAGGTGCAGGGGCACCACGCACAGGCGGTAGTAGAGATCCTCGCGGAAGCGGCCCTCGCGCACGGACGACAGCAGATCCCGGTTGGTGGCGGCCACCACGCGCACGTCCACGTTGACGGGGCGGCTGGCGCCCACGCGCTTGATCTCCCCGTTCTCCAGCGCGCGCAGCAGCTTGGCCTGCAGGTCCAGCGGCAGCTCACCAATCTCGTCCAGGAAGAGGGTTCCGCCGTCGGCCTCCTCGAAGGCGCCCTTGCGCGCGTTGGTGGCGCCGGTGAACGAGCCCTTCTCGTGGCCGAACAGCTCGCTCTCGATGAGCTCCTTGGAGATGGCCGCGCAGTTGACGGGGATGAAGGCCTTGTCGGAGCGCTGGGAGCACTCGTGGAGGGCCCGGGCCACCAGCTCCTTGCCGGTGCCGGACTCGCCGAGGATGGCCACCGCGGCGGACGAGGGCGCCACCCGTTGGATGAGCTCCACGAGCTGCTTCACGGACGCGTCGTTGCCGATGAGTCCATGGAAGGACTGCTCGCGACGGGCCGCGGTGACGGGCTCGAGCGTGAGCTCCGTCTGTCCCAGACGCAGCGTGGTGGGCAGGCCCACCTGTACCTCGAAGACGCGCACCGGGCCCAGCCAGGTCCCATTGGTGGAGTTGGTATCCACTACCTGGAAGAGACCGTCCCGGCGCACCACCTTGAGGTGGCGGCCGGAGATGAAGGAATCCTGCACCACCAGGTCACACGAGGCATCCTTGCCCACGGTGAAGCTGTCGCCCTGGAGCTTGTGGACGGTCTCGTTGATCCCCTGCTTGATGCGTACCTGGGCGGGCTGCCAGCGCGACACGGAGTCCCTGGCTTGAAGCTCCGTGCGCGAACCCACCTCGGTGGGCCCCTCGGACTCGCTGCTGCCGTGGAGCCGGAACACGGCGCGCCACTGGCCCAGCGAGATGTCCGCCCCATCCGCCAACTCCCCGCGGGTCAATGAGGCGCCACCCACCTGGGTCCCCTTGCCCGACAGGTCCTCCAGGGTGCACCGCGTCCCATCGAAGACGAGCGCCGCCTGCTGACGGCTCACCTCTGGATCGGGAATGACGACATCACTCTTGTCGCCACGACCGAGCACCATGCGCTCGCGTCCCAGTCCAACCCGCAAAACCTCCTCGCCCCGACGAAAGAACACCAACTCCGGCATGGCAGCCCTCGCTGACAAATCGAGCGCCCCTCCTATCCCGTGAAGCAGGGGGCTCGCAACTGGAGAAGGCCATTTTTGAGGTAGACCCGAGCAGGCCGACTCCAAGAGTCAGTTTCCGGGGGCGAGCGTGCTGCCATCTCCGCTCATGCGGGCTCCGCGGCCACGGGTGCACGAGGCGAGCCGCGGCCGATGCGCAGAACGAGCAGGGAGGCGGCCATGCAGATGACGCCGGCAACCACCCAGGCCGGCGTGTACGTCGCCAGGCTCGTGCGAATCACGCCGGCGCTCAGGGCTCCGGCCCCGGCGCCCACCTGATGCGCGGCGACGATCCAGCCGAAGGCGATGGGTCCGTCCGCGGGCCCCAGGGTCTGGGTCGTGAGACGGACGGTCGGCGGCACCGTGGCGATCCAATCCAGGCCATAGAAGATCGCGAACACGGGAAGTCCCAGGAACGACATCCCGAACGCCGCGGGCAGGTAGAGCAGCGCGAGTCCTCTCAAGCCGTAGTACCAGAAGAGCAGCCACCGGTTGTCATAGCGGTCCGACAGCCATCCGCTCGTGGTCGTGCCCACGAGATCGAAGACTCCCATCACCGCCAGCAGTCCGGCGGCGCGCACCTCGGGAATCCCGTGGTCCATGCACGCGGGCACCAGGTGCGTCCCCACCAGTCCATTCGTCGTCGCCCCACAGATGAAGAAGCTCCCCGCGAGCAGCCAGAAGTCACCGCGCCTGGAGGCGCGGCCCAGGGTGGCGAGTGCGTTCACCAGGGGATTCGTGGTGGGGGCCGCCTGCTCTTCCACGCCGGGCTCGGCGCCGTAGGGCCGCAGTCCCACATCCGAGGGGCGGTCTCGCACGACGAGCGCCACGAGCGGTACCACCAGCGCGACGACGGCGGCGATGCCGAGCGAGACGAGGCGCCATCCGTGGCGCTCGACCATGGCCGCGAGGATGGGCAGGAAGATGAGTTGACCCGTCGCCGTGCTGGCGGTGAGCATCCCCATGACGAGCCCGCGACGGGCCACGAACCAGCGGTGCACGACCGTCGCGCCGAGCACCATGGCGGTCGTCCCCGTCCCCAGCCCCACGAGCACTCCCCAGAACGCGAAGAGCTGCCATGGCGTGTTCATCAGGTTCGTCAGCGCCACCCCCACCGCGATGATGACGAGCGAGACGATCACCGTCCGGCGAATGCCAAAGCGTTGCATGATCGCGGCGGCGAAGGGACCGACGAGCCCGTAGAGCACGAGGTTGAGGGACACGGCCCCGGAGACGAGCGTCCGGCTCCAGCCGAACTCCCGCTCGAGCGGGACGATGAACACGCTCGGGGTCGCGCGCACTCCGGCCGCGCACAGCAAGACGACGAACACGGCGGCGGCAACCAGCCAGGCATGGTGCAACTTGCGCGGGCTCATGTGCATTCCTCCTCGGGTCGCGCGTCGCGGCGCGTCCTCACGTTCCGCATGAAACGGCTGTTGCGAGTGGCTACACTCCGACGTGGAGCGCCAACATGCCCTTCGATGAAGAGTCCACCCAGACACCGTGCAATTGCCTGGCGCTGAGGCAGGCGTCCCGTCACGTCACCCAGTTCTACGATCAGGCGCTCGCGCCGAGTGGCATTCGAACGACGCAGTACTCGATCCTCAACCGCGTGTACACGCAGGGGCCGCGGACGGTGAAGGAACTCGCCGAGCAGCTCTTCATGGATCCCTCGACGCTCACGCACAACCTCCGGCCGCTGCTCAAGGAGGGGTTCGTCGAGCTTCAGGTGGGCACGGATCGCCGCAGGCGTGTCATCGCCCTGACGCCGCGAGGCGAAGCCGTCCGCGAGAAGGCCCGGGCTCTCTGGCTTCGGGCCCAGGTCCGGTTCGAGCAGGAGTTCGGTGACACCCAGGCCGCCACCTTGCGCGAGATGATGTCCGCCGTCGTTCGCACACACCTGGGCGATGGGGTGGGCACCACCGGGAAGGCCGCCGCGAAACGCCGCCGGTAGGCCGTCACCTGGCGGGTGGGGCGCGGTCTTCATTCGGGCGCTTCCTCGACGTATGCCAGGAAGGACGCGACCTGCTCCGCCCACAGTTCGGGGTGGGCCTGCGTGAAGTGTCCGAACGAGTGCTCATGGCCTTCCTGGATGACGAAGCGGCCCCGTTTCACGCGGGGCATCAAGCGCTCCAGGGTGTGCAGCGCCACGGGATTGAACTCGTCATCCGAGAAGTTGAGCGCGAAGACCTTGGCCTGGATCTCTCCGAGCGCGGGTTCCGGGTCGTAGTCCGCCGATGACTCGAGGGCGTACAGGATGTCATTGGCATCGGTCCGGGCCGCCTGGGTCCTGGCCTCTCGGATGAAGGCGTCGGCCGCGGCACCATCCGGAATCGTGGCCTGGAGATGCGGCACTCCATCCAGGAGCATGCGAAAGACCGGGAACGCTTCCCGCCAGCCTCTCGGCGACGCCGCGTAGTCGCCGCCCTTCCAGTCGGGATCTCCGCGGATCTGCTGCGTGACGAAGCGGCGCCACAGCAGGTTGCGGCCGGAGAGCCGCGTCGGGAGCGACACGATGGGCATCAAGGCCTCGACGGCCTCGGGGTACAGCTCGCCCCACATCCAGGCGTTCATTCCGCCCATGGAGACGCCGATGATGGCGTGAAGCCTCTCGATGCCGAGTGTCTCCGTGACGACCCGGTGCTGGAGGTCCACCATGTCCCGATAGCCGTAGGCGGGAAACCGGGCGCGTGCGCCGTCACTCGGCTTGCTCGAGCGCCCGTGCCCGATGCTGTCGGGGAAGATCAGGAAGTACTTCGTCGCGTCGAGCGGCTTGCCGGGAGCGAACAGCTCTTCGACGAAGGGCTTGCCGCGCAGCACCTCGCCGCTCGAACCGGTCCAGTGCAGGAGCAGCACCGCGTTCGTCACCCGGCCCGTCGCGTCGCGTCGCGGAGTCCCCGCGGTGGCGTAGTGGATACGCACCTCCGGCAGCACCGTCCCATCACTGAATCGGTAGTGGGTGAACGTCGCGTCCCCCTCCTGCGTCGCGAGTTCCGAGACCGTGCTGAACGGGGCCGCCGTGGAGAGCCCGTCCCCGGTGGCCTTCCCCGGCGGGCGTGTGGCGGCGCACCCCGCCAGGAGAACGAGAAGAGGGAGCGAGAGGGAAAAAAGACGCATGCCCCTCATGTTACCTGCATATGCAGGTATTTCAAGCCAACGCACGGGCGTCCACCGGGCCGTGAGGGCTCGGAGGGGACAACTCGTGCGTGGGGGGCTTGTCAGGGGGTGGGGGGAAGCGGGCACCGCGAGGCGTCGAGCACCTGGGCGGCGGCACGGGGACTCGGCGAGCGTCCCCCCGGAGGTGAACTAGCGCAGCTGCTGGCGGGCCGGGCCGAAGGTGGGCCGGTTGAGGAAGCCCGACAGGTGCGCCACGCGGAACTTCGGGTTGGTCTTGTCCGCGGGCAGGATGGTCAGGCCCGCGCCGATCAGCCCCAGCCGCTTGACGAACTCCGGCTCGGCGCCGAGCTTGATCTCCATGTCGGGCTGGCTCACGTCCAGCCGCTGGCCGAGCTTCAGCGTCCCCGAGCCCTGGACCTCGAGGTCCTCGCTCTTGCTCTGCAGGGCCTCCACGGTGCCCAGGCCCTTCTCGATGCGGATGCGCGCGTCGATGTCACCCAGGGCGATGCGCGGCAGGTCCATGGGCGTGGGCGTGCCGTACATGGGCACGGTGACGTTGCCGCCCTGGATGATGAGCCCGCGCGAGTCCAGCGACAGCTGGCCATTGGCCTGGCTCAGGTCCGGCTGTCCCCGGGTCTTCGGCAGGGTGAGGTCGAGCGAGCCATTGAGCTTGCCCACCAGATCCAAGCCGCTGAAGCCCTTGAGGTTGCCTCCCGAGGGATCCAGGTCCGACAGCTTCACCGCCACCTTCACGTCGCTCAATCCACCCACGCTGCCGCTGGCGCTGCCACCCAGCAGGCTGGCGCGGAAGGCCACCCCGAGCGGGAACAGCGCCGGCCGCACCGCCACCGAGTCGATGGTCAGCGGCTCGCCGAGCTCCTCGGGGCCAGGCAGCATGCCCGAGTTGCTCTCCAACATGCTGTGCAGCTCGGGCGTCATGCCGTTGGGCACCTTGCTCAGGCGCACCTGGGTGGCCGTCAGCCCGAAGAGCCCGGGTCGCAGCGAGCCGATGCGCAGCGCATACCCCGCGTCCGCCGCCGTGCCCACGGCGCGCGCGCGCAAGGTGTCATAGGGGAAGGTGAGCAGCAGGCACAGCACGAAGGCCACGAGCGAGAACGCCCCGTAGCCCAGCACCAGCTTCCAGCGTGCGATCTTGGTCTCGGTTGCCATGGTTATTGCGGCTTCAGCTTGTAGGTGGCGACGGTCGTCCACGCCGTCAGGGTTTCGGTGGCGTCGTGGGGCTCCAGGCGCAGGTTCTTCACCTTCACCACGCCCGGTCCGCGCTCCACCGCCATCAGGAAGTCATGCAGCTTCTGGATGTCCACGTCGGTGAACGTCAGCTCCACCGAGCTCTCGACGATCTGCCCGTCACCCAGGGCCACGTCGTTCTTGGGCGTCATGTTCGGCACGGTCAGCCCCGAGAGCGTGGCCTTCTCCTCCACGTAGCTCATCAGGCGCACGTCGCCGCCGGTGAGCTGCTGCTCCATGGCCTGGCGCTCCTGGGCGGCCTCGCGGTAGCTGGCCGCGAGCACCTGCACCTCGCGCAGCTTCTCCAGCTTCTGGTCCGTGCGCTTGCGGTAGCTGTTGGCCGTGTTGGAGAAGGAGAAGAAGATGAGGAACACCACGAAGGCCGCCACCGCGCCGCCCGTGGCCATCACCATGCGGCGCTCGCGGGTGCTCAGCCGCTCGAACCAGACGCGGGCGTCGTTGAGGAGTGTCTTGAGCTGTTCCATGTCCTAGCCCTCTCTCGCCTGGAGCTGCTCGGCGCACTGCACCTGGATGTCCAGGCGGAAGGAGACCTTGTTGCCCTCGCGGGTCTTCTCCACCTTGCCCTCCTTCACTTCCTTGAAGCAGCGGTGGCCCCGGAGCGCGGCGGCGATGGTGTCGATCTGCTTGGAGCTGTCCGTCACGCCGCGCACGCTGATGCGCTCCAGGTCGATGTCGATGCGGTCGAACGTCACCGCCACGTCCGCCGGCACCCGCTGCGTCAGCTCCGCCAGCAGGTTCACCGCCGACAGCTTCGGCAGCGCCGCGGCGGGGCTCTCCACGCCCTTGAGCCGGTTGAGCGCGATGTCGTAGTTCTTCTCGCACGAGCCGAGGATGCGCTGGGTGACGTCACACAGCACCTTGTCCACCTGCGCCTCGCGCCGCGCCAGCACCGAGTTGCGCACCACGCCGCTGGCGATGAGCAGCAGCAGCAGGGTGACGCCAAACGAGGCCAAAAGGCCCATCTTGTCCTTCAGGTAGTCGTAGTCGCCCTTGAAGGCGAACTCGCCCCGGCGCAGGTTGAAGCGCGGGGCCTTGGCGCCCGAGGCCTGGCCCCGCAGCGCCAGCGAGTAGGCCTGCGCCGCCAGCGGCTGAGCCCCGGGGGGCACGGCGGCCGCGGCCTCCTGGGGCAGCGTCACCACCTTGGCGGGAATGCCCAGATCCCGCGTCAACTGCTCGGCGATCCCGGGGATGCGCGCCGTGCCTCCGCAGACCAGCACCGCCGTCACCTGCCGGCGCGTGCGCGCGGTGAAGGACTTGAAGGACGGACGCAGCTCGCGCAGCACCGGCTGCAGGCCGCGCACGAACGCCGCCGCGGCCCGCTCCCCGTCCGGCCCCTGTGCCTGGGCCGCGCTCGCCAGCGCCCCGTGCGTCTCCTTCCAGTGGTGGGCCTCCTGCAGCGGCGTCTGGAACTCGGCGGCCAGCGCGCGGCTGAGGTTCAACCCGCCTCCGGAGAAGGTGCGCGCGAACTCCACGCCCATCCCGGGCCGGCCAATGGCCAGCGTCGTGCGCTCGTGGCCGATGTCCACGATGGCCACCGTCTCCTCGTCCACGCCCTGCTGCAAGAGCATGTTCTGGTAGGTGATGCCCGGGTGCGTCACCACCCGCGGATCCACCCCCACCTCGTTGAGCAGCCCCATGAGCGTGGCCAGCTCCTCGCGGCGCACCACGCCCACCAGCAGCTCGCTCCCCTTGTCCTTCACCTGCGTGGCGATCTGGTAGTCGTAGATGGCCTCGCCCAGATCGAACGGAATCTGGCTCTCCACCTCGAAGGGGATGGTGGCCTCGATGCGCTTGGGATCGGTGAAGGGCAGGGAGAGCTGGTGGGTGGCCAGGGTGGGGCCGGGCAGTGCCACCACCACCTGGTCGGGGTGGCTCAGCTCCTGGTGCTCGAGCAGCGCGCGCAGCGCCTGACGCAGCGTCTCCTGACGGTCACCCTCCGCGGCGCGGCGCACCTCGACGAAGGCCTTCACGGCCGCGCCCCGTGTGCTCGTATCCAACAGCAGCCCCTTCACCGCGTGGCTGCCCAGGTCCAGACCCAGAATCCGGGCCATGTCTATTCCTCTCTCCAGTAGACGAGCTTGCCCAGCCCGTCGTCGAGCCGGATGACGGCGGTCAGGGTCTTCTGGACCGAGCCTGCCTCACCCACGGACTTGATGCTGAACGTCGTCGTCTTGTCACTCAGGAAGCGGTTGCCCGCCACGTTCGCCTTGATGTTCGGATTGACGGCGATGCCCGCGGCCTCGATGGCGGTCACGAAGTCCGCCACGCCCATGCCGAAGAAGCTGAAGGCCCGCGCCGCGCGGATGCGCGAGATGAGCTCCTGCACGAACACCGGATCCTTCAAGCGGGGATCCGGCCGCGCCGGGTCCGCCGCCGACAGGATGGCCATGTGCATCATCAGCGGATCATCCGTGTTGACGTTGGGCTTGGCATTCATGTCCGGGTACACCGTGAGCCGATCCCGGAACGCGGCCATGAAGCGGTCGTTCACGCCATGCACCCGGTACAGCTCGTCCAGGCTGTCGAAGCGCGAGTTCTTCGGCTCGTAGCGCGGCTCGTAGCGGCTGTAGGGCGAGCCCTCGTCGGAGAAGCCATCGGCGAAGGGGCCCGAGGCCGAAACGAGATCCAGCGCGGACTGCGTCTTGTTGTCGTCCATCCAGTCGCGGATGGCGATGACCACGTCCTGCGGACTGACGCGCACGCGGTTGGCGTCCTCGCGCGAGAACAGGAACTCGAAGCGCTTGTCGCTGAGCATGTCCAACAGGCGCATCGCCGTGGGCATGGCATCTCCCTGGCCCGCGTTGAGGCGCAAGAGGTTGAGCTTCTCCTCCTCGTCCTGGATGGTGGACAGGAAGCAGCCGCTGAAGCTGCCGAAGGAGCGCCGCGCGCCCGTGACGGCCAGCTCGGCGGCGCCTTCTCCCTCCTCGTCCTCGTGGAGCGTGGGGGCGGGGGCCTTCTCTTCCTCCTCGGCGCCCTCACCGCCACTGGCCACCATGCCCTTGAGCATGTGGCAGTCCACGCGCGCCAGCTTCCACAGCTGGATGTTGAGCGAGGACGCGGGCTGCTGCCCTCCGGGCGGCGTGCCTCCTCCGGTGATGCTGCTGAGGATGCCGCCGATGTTGGGGATGGGCGTCTGGTCCACCTGCTTCTGGAAGCGCAACAACAGACGCGACAGCGCCACGCCCGAGCGGGCCATGTACAGCGCCTGCACCTCGTCGCGCTGGTTGGTGGCGAGCTGCAGGTCCACGCGCGTGTTGTAGGCGAACTCCGTGGCCACCACGGTGAGCAGGGTGATGGACACCACCGCGATGATGAGCGCCACGCCCCGCTCCCGTCGCGAGGACCGGGCGGAGCGGCGGGCCGCCGTCCGCTCGCCGTTGCTGTTCTGGGGGGTCGTCATCGTCAGAACCTGGGGAGTTCCGTGTTGAGCATCACACGGGTCTGGGTGGAGTAGCGGACTTCCTTGCCGTTCTCGTCGAGCGCCACCAGGGTGATGCGCACGCGCGTGGGGAGGATGGACTTCTTCTCCGTGCGCCGGGTGTCCCACTCGTCCTCCCACTCCTTGCGCTCCGAGTCCCAATATTCGAACTCCACCTTCTTGGCTCCCTCGAAGAGCACGTCCGTGGTGCCGCCGCGATCCATCCGGTCCCCGATGTTCGGGTTCTCCCGCCGCATCAGATCCATGCGGCCGTTGGCCCCGCGCTCCGTGGACGTCTGCAGCGAGTACTCCACCACGGCCTGGTCCGACTCCTTGGCGTCCGTGTACAGCCGCTGGTGCGCGAAGGTGGTGAAGGTCAGCGAGTCCGACTCGCCGATGAAGTTGGTGGGCCGGTCGTTCTGGTCCCGGAAGCGCGAGCCGTCGTAGCGGTCGCTCACGTACGCCGAGCCGATCTCCCGCGCCATGCGGTTCATCGCCGCGCGCAGCATGCGGTAGTGGTCCGCTTCCGTCTCCACCACTTCCTTGGCGTGGAAGCCCGTCTGGAAGGCCATGCTCACCATCGCGCCCATCAGCGCGGTGATGGCCACGGCGATCATGATCTCCAGCAGCGTGAAGCCCCGTCGGGAAGCCCTTCTCATCGCGTCCTCCCTTGCAACTGGCCGCCGCCCGGCACGATTCCTCCCGCGCCTGGCTGACCCCCGCCCCGGCCACCCGAGCGCGACAGGAAGTCGGTGCGCCGCATGAGCGGCTGGCCGTTGGCCGGGTTGATCATCTGCCCGTTGGGGCCGGGAGCCGCGTTCTGCACGATGAAGCCCGTGGCCGGGTCCACCCACTGCTCGGACATCCCGGGAGGCTGCGTGCCGTTGTTGGGCTGGAAGCCGCCATTGCGGTCCGAGCCCGGCCCCAGCGACACCATGTGCGTGACGAGATCCAGGCTCTCCACCTGCGTGCCCTCGCGCCAGTACACCGTGAGGTGCAGCTCGCGCACCGTCTGGGTGATCTGCTGCACCATCTGCGTGAACATGGGCTGGGCCATGCCCATCGCCGCGCCCGCCATCGGGTTGGCCGTCGTCTGGGAGCTGCTCGAGCCGTCCTTGCCCGTGCCCCCGCCGCCGAACATGGAGGCCAGGCCGCTCAGGTCCCCGCCCTCGCCGATGGGCAGGTTGAAGATGGCGCCGATGAGCTGCTCGGGCGACACCCCCTCCGTCTGCGGGGCGATGATCTTCGCCCGCCACTTGAAGCCCTCCCACCCCTCCGCGGAGAAGTCGCCCGACTCCTCCTGATCGTCGTTGGAGAAGCCCTCGTCGTAGAGCTTCTGCTCCAGGTCCGTCATCTTCGAGCGGGCCAGGAGCGTGGCCACGGTGAGCTTCTTGGCGTAGGCGTGGTTGGCCACCGCGCCGGAGTTGATGTCGAAGATGGCCATGAGCGCGAGCGCCAGGATGGCGAGCGCCACCACCGTCTCCAACAGGGTGAAGCCACGTGTGCGTCTCATGACCGGGGAACCTCCAGCGCCTCGCCCACGATGTTGACCTTGCCCGTCAGCGGAGAGATGGCGAGCGTCCACACGTTCTCTCCCTGGCGCACGTACACCTGGGCCTTCTCCGTGAAGCCCTGGGGAAAGAAGTAGAGGTAGGCCAGGCCCTTGTCCGCGGGCTCGCGCTGGTGGCGCGTCCACACGGACACGTTCACCCCCGCGGGCAACTGCCGGGGAGAAATCTCCTCGCCGGTGAACTCGGAGAAGCGCGCGGCGTTCTCCACCCGGTCCTGCTCCTGGGCCATCAGCTCGTCCAGGCCGGGCTCGTCGTCGTCGCCCCGGGTGAAGTTGCGGCGCGGATCGTTCCGGGGCCGGCCCTTCTTCGCGTCCTCGCGGGCGGTGTCGTCCTCGCGCAGCTGCGTGTCGCGGTCGCGCGCGGTGGTCACGTTGCCCGCGGCGCACTCGGCGCGGTAGCGCGACACGCCTTCCTCGGTCTTCGGATCCGCCAGCTCGAAGACGAGCCGGCACGTCTTGCCGGTGAGCGCGGCGGTGTCGTACAGCGAGCGGATGACACCGGCCAGCTCGCTCGCGGACGCCTTGGCCTTGGCGCCGGTGATGGCGCCCACGGACACGGTGACGGCGGCGAAGAGCACCGCGGCGATCCCCAGCGCGATGGACATCTCGATGAGCGTCAGCCCGCGCTCGCGGGTCCGGCGCACGGCCCGCGCGCTGTTCATCGCGCTTCCTCCTGGGCGGCCTGCCGTTGCTGCTCCTCGGTGCCCACCATGGCGTTGTCGAGCACCCCGCCACTGATGAGGTCCGCCGCGTCTCCGCTCCCGCCCGCCACCCCGTCCGAGCCGTAGGACATGATGTAGCCGTTGCCCTTCTCGCTCATCCGGTACTGGTACGCATTGCCCCAGGGATCCTGGGGAATCTCCTTGATGAGCCCCACCTGCAGGAGCGGATAGAAGTTCTCCGCCTGCGAGGGGAAGCGCCCGGTGATGCGGTGGAAGGACTTGAAGTAGCCCTCCAGCCCGCGGATCTCCGCGCGCGCCTGACGCTGCAGGGGGGTGAGCGTCTTGTCGAAGGTGAGGCTGGCGATGGCGAAGGCCCCCGCCGAGCCCGCGACGATGACGCCCGCGACGATGAGCCGCCCCGTGCGCGTCGGGCGTGCGGCGGTCGGCTCGGCGAGGCGCGGGGTAGTGGTGGCGTGCTCGGTGGTCATGGGCGTCTTGTCCTTGCTACTTCTGGGCCGTGGCGTCGCGCGAGGAGATGTCCGCGTCGGGACCCTCTCCCCCCTGCGTGCCGTCGGCGCCGTAGGAGATGAGGACGGGCTTGCCGCCCTCGTTCATGTACACGTACTCGTGGCCCCACGGGTCCAGGGGGATCTTGTCCAGGTTCTGCGTCTCCACCAGGGCGCGCAGGCCGGTGCCCGTGTCGGGGTACTTGCCCTTCTTCGTGTAGTAGAGCTTGAGCGCGCTCTGGATGTTCTTGATGTCCAGCCGGGCCGTGTCCTGCTTGGCCTCCTCGAGCTTGGGAATCACGGACACACCCACCGCGGCCATGATGAGCCCGAGGATGGTGATCACCACCATGATCTCGATGAGGGTCATGCCGCGGCGGCGGCGCTGCTGCTGTCGCTTCGTCTTCGTGTCGCTCATGTCCATCCTCTCGTGACTTTTCGGCAATTGCCCCGGGGGGTTCAACGCCGTGTTCCTGTCAAAATGTCCTGGGTCCGGCTGCCGGCGTCCGGCGGGCCGGCCTTGGAGGGAGCGGCATACAACAAGGCCCCCACCGTGAGCAGCGCCGCCGTGAGGGCGAGCAGCGCCGCGAGCGTGACGCGCTGGATCCACCGGTCGAGCGTGTCGTTCATCGCGAGAACCTCCGTCACCGGATGGCCGAGTTCACCTGGAGAATCGGCATCAGGACCGAGAAGGCCACGAATGCAATCATCACGCCCATGAACACCGTGAGCAGGGGCTCGAGCATGGAGGTGAGGGCGCCGATGCGCACGTTGACCTGGTTCTCGTAGTTGTCCGCGACGGACAGGAGCATGTCCTCGAGCTGGCCGGATTTCTCGCCAATCGACACCATGTGGTAGACGAGCGGCGGGAACTCGCCCGAGCGCTTGAGGGGCGTGGCGATGCTCTCGCCCTCGCGGATGGCATCGCGCGCCTTCTCCACCACGTCGGCCAGCACCGAGTTGGTGATGACCGCCTTGGTGATGTCCATGGCGGTGAGCAGGGGCACGCCGCTCTTGAGCAGGGTGGCGAGCGTGCGCGCGAAGCGGGAGATGGCCAGCAGCCGCAGCAGCCCCCCGAAGATGGGGGCCTTGAGCGCGTAGCGGTCCCACACCGGCTTGCCCTTGGGGCTGCGGAAGTAGGACGTCAGGCCGAAGATGATGGCGAAGAGCGTGGGGAAGATGATGAACCACCAGTCCTGCAGCATGGTGCTCGTCCAGATGAGCAGGCGCGTGGTCCAGGGCAGGGTGGCCTTCATGGTGGTGAAGATCTTCGTCACCTTGGGGATGACCACCACCATGAGCAGGGTGAGGATGCCCACGCCCACCAGCACCATGATGGCCGGGTAGGTCATGGTGCCGACGATCTTCTGCTGCAGCTTGGACTGGCTCTCGGTGAAGTCGGCCAGGCGCATGAGCACCTTGTCGAGCGCGCCCGAGTGCTCGCCGGCGCGGATCATGTTCACGTAGAGCGAGCCGAACACCTTCTGGTGCGTGGCGAGCGCGTCGGCGAGCGAGGAGCCCTCGTTCACCCGGCTCTTCACCTCGGAGAGGATGAGCTTGAGCCGCTCCTTCTCCACCTGATCCACCAGCGCGGTGAGCGCCTCCACCAGGGTGACGCCCGCGCCCAGCAGGGTCGCGAGCTGGCGCGTGGTGATGGCGATGTCATCGGTGCTGATGCGGCCGCGCGCCAGCTTGCCGAAGTTCACCTCGCGGTCGGCCTGGGCCGCGTTGGCGCCCTTGCGCACCGCGGCCCGGTTGCCGTCGGCCTGGCCGATGACCTCGGTGAGGAACTTGTTGTCCTTGCGCAGCTGCGAGCGCAGGGTCTTGGCAGAGTCCGCTTCCAACATCCCGCGGATGGATTTTCCGGCCGAATCGAGGGCCTTGTACTCGAACACTGGCATGGTGGCTCACTCGGTGGGGCCGCGCGCCCCACCGGGGGCCGCGGCGTGTCCCTTAGAGATCCTCTTGGGTGATGCTCAGCACCTCGGCGATGGTCGTCTCGCCCAGGGCGATCTTGCGCGCGCCGTCGTCCAGCAGCGTGTGCATGCCATTGCTCATGGCGGCCTTCTTGATGGTGGAGGAGTCCACGTTCTTCAGGGCGAGCTGGCGCACGGTGTCGTCCACGAAGAGCAGCTCGTAGATGCCCGTACGGCCGCGGTAGCCGTTCTGGCTGCAGGACGTGCACCCGGCGGCCTTGTAGATCTTCTCCACCCCGTGGCGCTCCTTGAGCGTCGCGCGGTTGAGGCTGATCTCGCGCAGCTCCTCGTCGGTGGGCGTGTACTGCACGCGGCAGTCCGGGCACACGCGGCGCACCAGACGCTGGGCGAGCACGCCGGTGAGCGAGGAGGCCACGAGGAAGGGTTCCACGCCCATGTCCACCAGACGGGTGATGGCGCTCGCCGCGTCGTTGGTGTGCACCGTGGAGAACACCAGGTGGCCCGTGAGCGACGCCTGGATGGCGATTTCCGCCGTCTCCTTGTCGCGGATCTCGCCCACCATGATGACGTCCGGGTCCTGACGCAGGAAGGAGCGCAGCCCCTGGGCGAACGTCAGGCCGATCTTCGGGCTGATGGCCATCTGGCCGATGCCCTTGAGCTGGTACTCGACCGGGTCCTCGACGGTGAGGATGTTCAGGTCCGGGGTGTTGATGCGCGAGAGCGCGCCATAGAGCGTGGTCGTCTTGCCGCTACCGGTGGGGCCCGTCACCAGGACGATGCCGTGCGGGCGCCGGATGAGGTGCTCCATCTGATCGAGCATGCTCTTGGCCATGCCCAGCTCGGTCAGATCCAGGAGCGTGGTGTTCTTGTCGAGCAGTCGCATGACGATGCGCTCGCCATACGTGGTGGGGATGGTGGACAGACGGATGTCGATGTCGCGGCCGGCCATCTTGATGCGGATGCGGCCGTCCTGCGGCAGGCGCTTCTCCGCGATGTTCAGCTGCCCCATGACCTTCACGCGGCTGACGATGGCGCTCTGGTAGCGCTTGGGCGGCTTGATGATCTCCTGCAGCACGCCGTCCACGCGGAAGCGCACCATGAGCTCGCGCTCCATGGGCTCGATGTGGATGTCGCTCGCGCGCTCCTTGGCGGCGCGGAAGAGCACCGAGTTGACGAGCCGGATGACCGGGGCCTCGTCTCCCTCCACGTCGATGAGATCCTTGACCTCGTCGATCTCCTGGGCGATCGAGTCCAGGTCCTGCGCCTCCAACTCGCCCACGAGCTGCTCGGCCTCGTTGGTGGCGCGGTCATAGACGCTGTTGATGGCGTCCACGATGGTGGAGGCGAGCGCGATGCGCGGCAGCACGTCCTGGCCGAGCAGCATGCGCGCGTGATCCAACACCGTGGTGTCCAGGGGATCCGCCACCGCGAGCGCCACGGCCCCCTCCTCCACGGACAGCGGCAGGATGCGCGCCTGCTTGGCGAAGTTGATGGGCACGCGCTTGATGAGCTCCGGATCGATCTCCTCGATGAAGATGCGCGCCAGGTAGGGCAGGTCCAGCTGGAGCCCGAGCGCCTTGGCCACCTCCTCCTCGCTCAGGGCCTTGAGGCCCACGAGGACCTCCCCCAGCCGGCCACCCTTGTCGGCCTGGAGCTGCAGCGCCTCCTGGAGCTTGTCCTCGGTGAGGCCGCTGGTGCGGCGGAGGATCTCCCCGAGGGGCCGGCCGCACAGGGTGGTGGGGCCCTGGGCGATGACCTGGGTGGCGGCGTCCGGGGGGACGGCGGGAGGGGCGTCAGCGAGCAGGCTCATGGGTTACTCCTGGTTTCCGGTGTCCGGCTGGATGCGCAGCCGCTCCGGATCCTCCGGAGGGGGGGCGGACGGAGGCCGGACCTCGGGGGTCTCCGTTGTCGCCGGAGTTTGCAAACCCCTGGCGCCCGGCGAGACTTCCCCCGGGGCCACCGCGGACCCCGCCGGGGCGGGAGTGGACGAGGGGGCGGGCGTGCTGTTGGCGGGCCGCAGGACGCGCTCGCCGGGCATGCCGGGACCGCCATTCTCCGCCTTCTGCTCCTCGGTGAGCACCGTGCGGCGCATGCGGCCCAGGGGTCCGCTCTTGCGCTCGAAGTCCACGGGCACGTCGTAGCCGGCCACCTGGCCGTAGAACTGCTCCACGAACTGCTGCCGCTCCTGCATCTTGCGCTCGAAGATGCGCCGGAAGTCCGACTGCTCGCGGATGATGTAGGGCGTGAGGAAGAGCAGCAGGTTCGTCTTGGTCTTGCTCTTGTTGGTGGAGCGGAACAGGTGGCCCAGCAGGGGCACGTCTCCGAGGATGGGCACCTTGGCGACGGTCTCGATGGTGCGCTCCTGCATGATGCCGCCGATGACCACCGTCTCCTGATCCTTGGCCACCACCGTCGTCTTCGCGCTGCGCTTGGACGTCGTGGGGCCGAGCACCGCGTCCGTCGAGGCGATCTCCTCCGTCTGCTCGGTGATGGCCATGCGGATGAAGTCGCTCTCGTTGATCTGCGGCTTGATGGTGAGCTTGAGCTCCACGTTCTGGCGGGTGATGGGGGCGTAGAGGCTGCTCAAGCCGCCGAGCGAGCCGAGCAGGGAGTTGACGGGGTTGCCGGTGCCGGTGGTGGTGCCGGTGGTACCCAGCGACGAGGGCGAGAAGCCGGACTGGAAGGGCACGTTCTGGCCCACGGTGATCTCCGCCTCCTCGTTGTCGCTGGTGAGCAGGTGGGGGGTGGAGAGCACGTTGACGTCCGAGCTCTGCTGGAACGCGTGCAGCACGATGCCGAAGGCGGGGATGTCGATGCCCAGCGCCTTGAGCTCGGGGATGACGGGGCCCTGGAGGCCCGCGAGGAAGCCGCCGAAGCTGGCCAGGTTGGCGAGCGAGAAGGAGGGAGGCAGGCCGCTGGTGCTGTACTTGGTGCCCACCAGGCCCGAGCCCGTGCCCAGCGGCGTGCCCACCTGGTAGCCGCTGTGCACGTTCAACCCGAAGTCCTGCTTGCGGTCCAGGTTGACCTCCATGATGACCGCCTCGACGAACACCTGGCGCCGGGGCTTGTCCAGCTCGCGGATGACGCGCACGAGGCTGCGGTAGTCGCTCTGGCTGGCGATGATGACGAGCGAGTTGGTGCCCTTGTCCGCGGAGATCTTCACCTCGCCGGAGAAGAGCTCGGCGGCGCCGCCCGAGCCCGGCTGACGGGGCGCGCCCGGCACTCCCGGCACGGGAACGGGCGAGCGCGGCCGGTTGCCGGTGCCCTGGGAGAGCGTCTGCAGGGTGCTGGCGATCTCCTCCGAGTTGGCGTTCTCCAGCGGGTAGACGTTGATGCGCTCGGTGCCGGCGGTGGGGATGTCCAGCTCGCGCACCAGGCTCTGGATGCGCTCGAAGGCCGCGGGGCTGGCCACGACGATGAGCTTGTTGGTGCGCTCATCCGGAATCATCTGCGAGAACGTCACCGGGCCGCTGGTCGAGTCGCCGCCCGGGCCGCTCGCGGGCATCGTCTCGCCCATCGAGCCTCCCGGCGGGGTCATCACCGCGGGGGCGCCGCGCGGGGTGCGGCCTTGCGGCATGCCCGGGTTGGGGTTGCCGCCCTTCTGCTCGAAGAGCTTCTGCACCGTGGCGGCCACGTCCTGGGCGGTGGCGTACTGCACCTGGATGATGCGCACCTCGTCGCTGGCCGAGCGCGTGTCGAGCTGCTCGATGATGCGCTCGAGGCGGCGCACGTTGGAGCCCACGTCGTTGATGATGACGATGTCCGGCGGGTACGGGATGGTGTCGCCGTCCTTGGACACGAGCTGCTGGAGCACGCCGCGCAGGGGCTCCACTTCCACGTTCTTGATGCGGAACAGCTTGGTGATCATCTGCTCGTTGGTCGTGTACGCGCCCTCATCGTCCATGAGCGTGGGGATGGGGTTCTGCTTGGCGGCGCGCTTGTCCACGATCTTCAGGAAGCGCCCGTGCTGGTAGACGGCCAGGCCGTTGGCGTCGAGCGCCGCGAGGAACGCCGCGTAGAACTGGTCCGCGTCCACCTCCACGCGCCCGTTCTCCGGGCCGAGGATGGAGATCTTCCCGCGCACGTTCTCCGGGAGGATGAACGTGCGGCACGTCGCGTCCGACACCGTCTGCACCAGCTTCTCGATGTCCACCTTGTCGAAGTAGATGTTGTAGCGGGCGCGGCGGCGCACCTCCTCGCACGTGGGCGTGGGCCTCACGGTCGTGCCATTCCCCTCGGGGTTGGTGCCCTGCGGGGTGATCTGCCGATCGGCGGAGCCGGGAGTGGTGGGGCGCTGGGCCAGGGCGGGCGAGGCCATCGCCAGGGACAGCAGGAGCAACCAGGACGGAAGCGTCTTCATGGAAGGGCGGGGTACGGCACGGCGGGGTTAGCGAATGGTGTAGTTCTTGCGGATGCTCGAGCCGTTGCGCTCCAGCTCGATTTCGATCCGCGAGGCTTCCTTCAGCTTGGTGTAGACCTCGAGGGCCTTCTCCGGGCTGTTGAGTTCGAAGCCGTTGATGCGCTTGATGACGTCGCCGTTCTGGACGCCAATCTTCGAGTAGATGGAGTCGGGGCGGATGGAGAAGAGCTTGAAGCCCTGCGCCTGACCGTCCTTGAAGGCCGGCACGATGCGCGCCTGCATGGCCACGTCGTTGAGGTTGGCCAGCGTGCGATCGATCTCCGTGCGGGGAATCTCGTAGTCGTTCTCGCCGGTGGCGCGGATGCCGTTGCCGAGGCCGGCGTTGGGCGTCTGCACGGGCGTGTTGGTGGGCAGCGGCGGCGGCGTGTACGTGGCCACGGCGCCATCGCCCGGCTGGCCGTCGATGTACTCCTTGCGCCCGTTGTTGAGGACGATGACGCGCAGCCGCTCGATGTCGATGACCTGGGCGCTGCTGCTCTCGATGGTGTCACCCACCATATAGGTGTAGGAGCGCTGGTTGTTCATGTCCTGGATGGACGCCACGCTCCACAGCTTGTCGCTGGCCACCAGCGTGCCCAGCAGCTTCACCCGCAGGTTGCTCTTGACGGGCGCGGCGTTGGGATCCGCCACGGGCTGGGTGGGCTCGGCCACCACGGGGTCGGGCTCGGGAATCTTCACGCCCGTCAGCTCCGACATGCGCCGGATGTCCAACGAGGCCAGCATCTCGGTGGGCCGGGCCTTCTGCCGTGCCGCCACCTCACCCGAGGGCAGGGGCGTCAGGGCCGACTCGACGAACAGGTTCACCGTCTTCGCCGCCAGCAGCGCGACGAGCAGGATGAACACCAGGTTCACCGTCCAGAAGTACTTGCGGAAGAGGAGTTCCATCACACGTCCAGAGAAGGCCTGCCCGGGATTGAGCAAGTGGGGTGCCATCCACATCGGGGAGCGGGCAACCCGAGCCTTACAGCCAAGGTCTTGAAATCATTCCGGAATAACTCGTCCGGCTGACACGGGCGGTCCGGGCTTCCGGGGCGCGAGACAAAATGTCAACGCGGCGGGAGGCGGCTTGACGCCCTGTCACTCGTCCGGGAGCGGGCCGGGACCGTCGCCGGTGGAGGGGCTGCCGGAGGCCTCGCGCTCGAGCTTGCGGTAGATGGTGCGCGCGGCGATGCCCAGCAGGCGGGCGGCGAGGGTCTTGTCGCCCTTGGTGTGCCGCAGGGTCTCGTGGATGACCCGGCGCTCGATCTCCTCCATGGGGGTGCCGATGGGGATGACGAGTTGTCCGGCGGAGCCCACGGGGCCCTTGCGCACCGTCTCCGGCAGGTCGCCCACCTCGAGGATGTCGCCGCGGGCGAGCACCACGGCGCGCTCCACCGCGTGCTCCAGCTCGCGCACGTTGCCCGGCCAGGCGTAGTTCTCCAGGGCGGAGAGGGCATCGGGGGAGAAGCCCCGGAGCACCTTGCCGTTCTTGCTCGCGAAGCGGCGCAGGAAGGCGTCGGCGAGCAGGGGGATGTCCTCGCGGCGCGAGGCGAGCGCCGGCACGCGCACCTCCACCACGTGCAGGCGGTAGTAGAGGTCCTCGCGGAAGCGCCCCTCGGCCACCTCGCGCACCAGGTCCTTGTTGGTGGCGGCCACGATGCGCACGTCCACCCGCACGGTCTGCGTGCCGCCCAGGCGCTCGAGCTCCCCTTCCTGGAGCACGCGCAGGAGCTTCACCTGGGCGCTCAAGGGCATCTCCCCCACCTCGTCGAGGAAGAGGGTGCCCCCGTGGGCGCGCTCGAAGCGGCCCTCGCGGCGGCTCACCGCGCCGGTGAAGGCACCGCGCTCCACGCCGAACAGCTCCGCCTCGAGGATGCTCTCGGGCAGGGCGCCGCAGTTGATGGCGACGAAGGGGCCCTTGGCGCGCTGGGACTGCTCGTGGAGCGCCCGCGCCGCCAGCTCCTTGCCGGTGCCGGACTCGCCCAGCAGGAGCACGGTGGCGGTGGAGGGGGCCGCCTGGCGCAGGGTGTCCATCATCGCCCGGAACGCGGGGGACTGGCCCACCATGGCGCGTCCGCCGGGGCCGCTCATCTCCGCGAGCTTCGCCTTGAGGACGCGGTTCTCCGCCGCCAGGTCGTGCTTCTCCAGCGCCTTCTGCACCGCCTTCACCAGGGCATGGCGCTTGAGCGGCTTGGTGATGAAGTCGTAGGCGCCGTCCTTCATGGCGGCCACCGCCGTCTCCACCGTGCCGTAGGCCGTCATCAACACCACCTCCACGTCCGGGCGGATGGTGCGCGCGGCCTTGAGCAGCTCCTGCCCGTCCATGCCGGGCATCATCAAGTCCGTCACCATGACGCTCACCTCGGGCCGGCGCAGCCGCTCGAGCGCCTCGGCGCCCTGGCTGGCGGTGAGCGTCTCCAGTCCCTCGCGCTGGAAGATGCGCGCGACGGAGTCCAGGTTGGCCCGGTCGTCATCGACGATCAAAACGGTGGGGGCGGGAGGGGTCGTCATGGTGGGCGCGGTCTTGCAATCCCTATTCCGCTTCCTCGCTCCCCAACAGGGGTCCGCTCATGCGGCCGAGGTCCTCGCGGTTGACCTTGTCCAGGTTGAACTTGCGGGCGCTGGAGATCATCCGGGTGAGGGTGGGCTCGAACTCGACGGGGCCGTCCTTCTTGAAGCGCAGGAAGTTGATGCGCGCCACGACGAAGTTCTTGAGGTAGGGGCTCTGCAGGCCGCGCGCCTTGAGGGCGTCCACCACGCCGGCCACGGTGTCGTCCAGCTCGAGCAGCCGGTCCGCGCGCGCCTCGCGCACCGCGAGCGCCTCGGCCAGGGGCAGGGGGAGGAAGGCCTCGGCGCGCTTGATGAAGGGGTGGTAGGCGCCGCCGGAGAAGCGCGGCCGTTTCTCGTACGCGGCCCCGAGCGTGAGGAAGGCGGGCTCCTCGAAGAGGTGGGCGAAGTCCGCCTCGCGCCCGGCGCGCGCGCCGGTGAGGCCCCGGTGCATGCGGATGACCTCCAGGGAGCGCTCCTTGAGGTTGTGCGCCTTCTCGGTGTTGAGGGCGAGGATCTGATAGGCCACGTCCTCCTCGGGCAGCACCAGGGCCATGATGGCCTTGCCTCCCAGCAGCTTGGAGGCCTGGAGCCGGTGGTTGCCGTTGGGCGTCCAGTACCGGCCCTCCTTGCGGATGGCGATGATGGGATCCAGGAACCGGTCCAACCGCTCCATCGCCGAGGCGAGCCGCTTGACGTGGGGCTCGGACACGTCGCGCTGGTAGGGGGTGGGCTCCACCTTGTCGATCGGCAGGGCGGCGAACACCACGGTGTGCGCCCCGAGCGGATCCCGATAGAGGCCGACCACCTGGCCGCCGTCGGCGAGGATGCCCTGCACCAGCTCCGTCTCGGGGGCGTGCGCCTCGCTCACCACCTCGGCGGGCGAGAGGCCCTTGGAGGCGGGCTCGGCCTTCTTGCGGCGGGGCCGGCGGGTCGTGGTGGACGCACTGGCGGTCTTCTTGCGCGGCGACTTCGCGGCCATGGATGCCCCTCGAGCGGAAAACCCGCGGCATGCTTCCGCATCACGCGCGGGGAGTCATTCCCTGGTTTGTCCACTCGGACGTCCCGATGCCATGACGGGGTGCGTCAAGCGGGGTGGGTGGGGGTCTTCTCCACGCTGGGGGGGCGGGCACGGGGGGAGTAAGATGCGCGCCGCCATGCCTCCCAACCGTCGCGACCCCTCTCGCCATCCGTCCACCACCTCCGCCCGGGCCCGGCCTCCCGTCGAGGAGAACGAGGAGGTGGAGGAGCAGGAGGGGGACGCGCCGCCCGAGGGCGACGAGGGGTCCTTCGACGAGGAGCAGGCCTTCCAGGAGGAGGACGACAATCCGGACGCCACGCGGGCCGGGCCGCCCCTGACGCTGGAGATCATCGAGGGGCCGGATCGGGGCCGGCGCAAGCGCTTCCAGGGCGTGCGCATGGTCATCGGCCGGGGCGTGGACTGCGAGCTGACGCTCGGGGATCAGTCCGTGTCGCGCCGCCACGTGGAGCTGGTGTACGGCGGCGAGACGGGGGTGATGTTGCGCGACCTGGTCAGCGGCAACGGCACCCGGGTGAATGACGAGCGCGTGGAGGAGGTGCGCCTCAACCACGACGACGTCATCACCATTGGCCGCACCAGCATCCGCTTCGTCGACGAGCTGGAGCGCGTCCGGCGCAAGCGCCAGGAGGAAGAGGAGGCCGAGCGCAAGGAGAAGGAGGAGGCCGAGCGCCTGGCGCTCGAGGAGGAGGAGGCCCGGAAGAAGGCCGAGGAGGAGGCGGAAGCGGCGAAGAAGAAGGCCGAGGAGGAGGCGGAAGCGGCGAAGAAGAAGGCCGAGGAGGAAGCGGCCAAGGCGCTCCCCCCGAAGCCGCCCCCGCGCGACCCCTTGCGGCTGATGGTCGCGGGCGTGCTCGTGCTGGTGCTCGCGCTCATTGGCGGCGGGGTGCTCTTCTTCAAGAAGGACTCCTCGGAGCCCGCCCCCCTCACGCCCAAGCAGCTGCGCGCCCAGACCCTGTTGCAGGAGGCGCGCAACTCCTTCCGGCGCGGCGACTACGCGGAGGCGGTGGACCTGGCCGAGCAGGCCGACGGGCTCGTCCCGGGCATGGACGCGGAGAACTTCCTGGCGGCCGCTCGCAAGGAGCTGTCCATCGTGAAGGCCTTCGAGGAGGTGCGCGCGCTCATGGGCTCCTTCGACTTCGCCAAGGCGCGCGAGCTGCTCACGTCGACGCCCCCGGGCACCGCGGCGAAGACCGCGGAGGCGCGGGTGAAGCTCGAGGACGAGCTGACCAAGGCCGAGCTGGCCTACCAGGTGAAGCAGGTGGAGGCCGCGCTGGATGCCCGGGACGTGACCACGGCGCACATGCTCATCTCCCGGTTGCCCGCGGATCGTCAGCCGCCTTACCTGGCCCGGGTGGCGGAGCTGGAGTCGGTGCTCGCCCAGGAGGCCGTGGACGCGGAGCTCCAGGAGAACAACCGTCGGGCCGCCGCCGCCCGTCAGGCCCAGGCCCAGCGCGAGGCGTTCGTCGTCGCCGCCCTCAGCCCCGTGCAGCAGCGCTTCGACGCGGGGGACTACGCGCGCGCGGTGCTCGAGTGTGACCGGGTCATCGAGCAGTACGCGGCCGACAAGGAGATCCGCGAGCGCGCCCGGCTGCTCAAGAAGCTCATCCCCCAGTTCGCCCGCTTCTACGAGGATGCCCAGCGCAAGGTGAGCTCCAACGCGCTGGAGTCCGCGGCGCGCCCCCTGCGCTCGGCGGCGGACCTCTACCGGCAGATCGGCTTCAAGGGCGCCGTGGGGGACACGATCCGCGGTCAGCTCGTGCAGTCCTCGGTGGTCGCGGGCAAGGCGGCCCTGGCGCGCAACGATCTGCCCGGCGCGGCCGGCTTCTTCCAGGAAGCCGTGCGCATCAACCCGGAGGATCCCCGGGCCCGGGACGGACAGGCGGCCCTGCAGACGCGGCTGGAGACCGTCTACCGGCAGGCCTACATGCAGCGGGATCGGGATCCCGAGCGCTCCCTGGAGACGTTCCGGATGATCGCCGAGCTGGCCGCCGAGGGCTCGGTGCTGAAGATCCAGGCCGAGGAGCAACTTCAGGCGACGGCCCCGTAGTCAGGTGCGCTAGGGTCGCGCGCCAGCGCGGAGGAGCCAGATGAACGAGTCATCGTTGCGGGAACTGGGGTGGGATCTGCTGGAGGATCGGCAGTTCGAGCGGGCACTGGCGGTGTTCGCCGAGTCGGTGCGCCGGGTGCCCGCGGATCACCGCTCGCGGATGATGGCGGCGCGCTGCCTGGCGGAGCTGGGCGAGCGCGAGCGCGCCGTCACCGTGTACCACGCGTGCGCCGAGGGCCTGTTGCGGCGCGACTACCTGCTGTCCGCCATGGCGGCGTGCAAGCTGGGACTGGAGCTGGCGCCCCAGGAGCGGCGCCTGCGCGACACGCTGGTGCGGCTGCATGCACGCGCCTCGCGCAGCGCGGCCGGGCGCGCCTCGGTGCCGCCACCGCTGCCGCCCGAGACGCTCTATGACGGCAAGGTGGAGACGGACCTGATGGGCATGGTGGGCGAGGAGCTGAGCGACCGCGCCATCGAGGTGCTCGCCGCGCCGGACCCCGGCGGCAGCGCCAACCCGGCGGACCGGCCCCCCCTGCCGCTCTTCGCCGAGCTGGACCTGGAGGCCTTCATCGACCTGGTCACGCGCATGAGCTACCGCTCCATCAAGGCCGACGAGGTGGTGAGCGCCGAGAACGACAGCCCCGACCGGTTGTACGTCATCGTCGCCGGCAAGGCGGAGGTGACGCGGCAGGTGGGTGAGGAGGCCCGGACGCTGGGCTTCCTCGGGGGCGGCTCCATCTTCGGCGAGCTGTCGCTGCTCACCGGCGCGCCCTCCACGGCCACCGTGACGGCCGTGGTGGACATGGAGGTCTTCGAGGTGCGCCGCGAGCACCTCAACGCGGTGGCCAAGAGCCACCCCTCGGTGCCGCAGGTGCTGGCGCAGTTCGCGCACAAGCGCATGGAGCGCAACCTCATCGCCACCTCGCCCCTGTTCCAGCCCATGCCCGAGTCCGAGCGCGCCGCGCTCCTGCAGCGCTTCGACTTCCGCGCCTTGCCGCCCGGGGAGAAGGTGCTGGTGGAGGGTGAGCACTCCCCGGGCCTCTTCCTCGTGCTGGCGGGTGAGCTGGTGGTGCAGAAGGAGGACCCCGCGGGCGGCATCGTGCGCCTGGGCGTGCTGCGCGAGGGCGAGGTGGCCGGGGAGATCTCCCTGCTCACGGGCCTGCGCGCCACGGCCACCGTGGTGTCCGCGCGCAAGACGGCCGCCGCCTTCCTCGCGCGCGCGGCCTTCCATGATCTGGTGAAGCAGTACCCGCACATCCAGAAGTACCTCGAGCAGCTGTCCGACCGCCGGCTCAAGCAGATCGGCGAGGCGCTGCGGCCCGCGGAGATCCTCGACGCGGACGAGCTGCTGGAAGTGGATGCGCCGGGCACCGGGAGCGTGGGATGACGTTGTCCCGAGGTCAGGTGCTGGGGGTGGTGCTGGCGCTGCTCGCCGCGGGCGTGGTGCTCGCCCTCTGGCCTCAGCAGGAGCCGGGGGTGAAGGACGCCATCACCCGGCGGGTACTCCAGATGAGCGACGCCGCCGAGCGCAAGGACATGGCCGACCTGATGGATGGCGTGGCCGAGTCCTTCCGCTCGGAGCAGGGCTGGGACAAGCAGCAGCTCAAGGGCGTGTTGTTGGGGCAGGTGCTGCGCGGCCAGTGGGTGCGCGTCTTCGTGAAGGACCTGCACGTGACGGAGGTGTCCCCGAGCCAGGGCGACGTGCAGGTGAAGCTCATCTTCGGCCGCTCGGAGGCGGACACGCTGGAGAGCCTGGCGCGCGACAGCGTGCTGAGCGCCTACCTGATCGAGGCCCGCTTCGACAAGCAGGCGGATGGGGAGTGGCGCGTGGTGGGCGCGAAGCACCGGAGCCTGAGTCCCGGCGAGTTGTTCTAGAGCCCGCCCACCTGGCGCAGCAGCGCGTCCGTCTCGGTCTTCCAGGTGCGCGCCATGGTGGCCTGACCCGAGTCCGTCAGGCGCCTCTCCACGGCCGCCGCCTTGTGCTGGAGCTCCTCCGGGGATTCGCCCTGTTGGTGCGCGCGGCTCAGGCCCACGTAGTAGTTCTGGCAGCCCTGGGCGAACTCGCCCTGGGAGAAGAGCAGGCGGCCCATGGCCTCGTAGGCCTCGGGCAGCGCGCCCATTCCATTCTCCGGTGTCAGCTCCGCGAGCAGGGGCTGGGCGCTGGCCGTGTCCCCGCGCGACAGCAGCAGTGCCGCCTTGGCGTACTGGGCGCGCGCCCGGCCCACGCCCTTCACCGCCAGGGCTCGATCGTACGCCTCCAGCGCGGCGTCCTCGCGGGCCAGCGTCTCCATCACCCCGCCCCGCGCGAGCCAGTAGCGCTCATCCCGCTCCAGCGCGCCCACCTCCTGGCCCTCGCCCGCGGGCACCCGTACGTCGCGGAAGACGGTCTCGTAGGCATCCAGCAGCATCAGCGCGCCCTCTCCGTCGCTCGCCTCCCGGAGCACCCGGGCTCCCTCGAGGTAGAGCAGGGGCGCGGTTCTCCGCCGCTCCACCGCCGCGAGGAAGGCCTCGCGCGCGCCCGCGTCCCCCCGCCGCGCCAGCGCCCGTGCGCGCAGGAACAGGGCCTGGTACTCGTCCGGCGACGCGGCGAGCGCCTCTCCCGCGGCCTTGAGGGCCTCGCCGGGCCGATCCTCCACCAGCGCCAGCGCCGCGCGCACGCTCAGGGCCCGTGCCTTCAGGGGAGGGGAGAGCTCCGCCTCGCGCGAGAGCACGTCCGCCACCGTCTTCCGGGCCTCCTCCTGGCCCGTGCCCTGGTAGAGCCGGGCGAGCGCCAGCGACAGGCGCGCGCGCAGGTGCCCGGGGGAGGAGACCGTGGCCTTCTTGAAGGCCTCGGCGGCCTGGGCGGCCAGTCCCTCGTCGAGCAGGGCCTCCCCGTGGGCCTGGGCATAGCGCGGCTCCCGCCACGCCGCCTCGCTCGCCCGGGCGAAGGCCTGCCGCGCCTCGGCGAGCCGGCCCCGGGCGATCAGCACCTGCGCCTCGGCCAGGGCCAGCTTCGGGTTCTTCGCGCCCTGGGCCCGGAGCTCCTCCAGGTACTTGCCGGCCTGCTCCGTCTTCCCCTCGGCGAGCAGCAGCCGCGCGTGGGTGCCGTAGCGCTCGCCGGAGCGCGAGTCCAACGCCTCGGCGCGGGCCTGGTGCTCGCGCGCCCGGGCCTGGGCCTCCGGTTGCTGGTGCTCCAGCCACAGCCGCGTGTTCACGTCGGCCGCCAGCGCCTGGGCATCCTTCACCTGGTCGTCCAGGAGGAACAGGGCGTCCAGCTCCACCAGGGACTGGCGCAGGTCCACCGGGTTGTCGCGCACGGACAGGGCGCGCGCCGCCTTCAGCCGCGTGTTCACTTCCCGGCGCACCGAGCCCTGGTGCACGAGGTACGCCACCGCTCCCGCGAACAGCAGCGCCACCAGCCCCACCTGCACGAGGGCGCCCCGAAAGCTCTGCCGTCCGTGCCCTCCCCTCGGTCCACCTGGGGTTGCATTCGACGTGGCCATGGGCTCGCCTCCGAGGTTTTGAATGGTTTCAGACGGTGGGGGGTGTCACGATGGATCGCTCGGAGATAGGCACGCTCCCTCGTGGCGGCAACGGGGGGGCGGGGAGAGGACATCCATGGCGCTCTATACCCAACTCGACGCGGCGGCCCTCCATCGGCTGGTGGACGCCTATGCGCTGGGCACCGTACAGGAGCTGACAGGCATTCCCCAGGGCTCCATCAACAGCAACTTCCGCCTGGTGACGAGCGCGGGCCGCTACTTCGTGCGCCACACCACGGTGCGCTCCGCGGATGACCTGAACTTCGAGGCGGGACTGCTCGCGCTGCTCAACGCGTCGCACTTCCCCTCGCCCCGGCTCGTCTCCACCCGCGACGGCGCGCCCTTCCTGGAGTTGCAGGGCGGGCGCGTGGTCGTCTTCGCGTGGCTCGAGGGCGAGGAGCTCACGCGCGAGCGGCTCACCCCCGAGCACCTGGAGGCGCTGGGCGTGGAGCTGGGCAAGCTGCACCGCGTCGGTGCGTCCTACCTGGGTGTGCGCGCCAATCCCTACGGCCCGGAGGTGGTGCGCGGCTGGTTGAAGGGACTCGAGCAGCACCCCGACGCGGAGCTGTCCGCCATCGCCCGGGAGCTGCACGGCCACCTCGCCCGCGCCGAGTCCCTGCGCGGGGGACAGGAGCCGCGCGGCGTCATCCACGCGGACATCTTCCTCGACAACGTGAAGTGGCTGGGGGACCGGGTGAGCGCCCTCTTCGACTTCGAGATGGCGTGCCAGGACGCGCTGACGCTGGACGTGGCCATCACCCTCAACGCGTGGTGCTTCGACTCGGGCCGCTACCGCCCGGAGCTGTGCCAGGGCCTCCTGCGTGGCTACCAGGTGCAGCGCACGCTCCTGCCCGCCGAGCGCGAGAGCCTCTTCGGCCACGCGCTCTTCGGCGCGGTGCGCTACACCGCCAGCCGCATCCGCGACTTCCACCTGTCCGGCCTGCCGCCTGACAAATTGGCACCCAAGGACTTCCGCACCTACCTGGCCCGGGCGCGCGCCCTGCACCAGATGGGGCCCGAGGGCCTGCGCGCGCTCGTGGGCGTGTGAGCGCGCGCCCTGCTCCGGCTCAGATGCCGGAGACGATGCGCCACTCGCCGTCCTCGCGCTGGAGCACCATCTGCTCCAGCTCCGAGTCGCGCTGGGGCCGCTCCATGAGCCCCGGGGCGCGCCAGCTCGCGTTCCAGTAGTAGATGACCGTGGCCCACCCGTCGCGCTTCACGTCCACCCGGCGCACGTCCATCTCCAGCCGGGGCGCGTCCACCCGGGCGAGCAGCGCCGGCAGCGTCTGGGCCAGGTTCTCCGCCGTCAGATCATCCAGGGGATCCTCCGTGCCGGCGTTGTCCCGGAAGCTCGGCGAGACGAGCGCCTGGATGGCCTTGGCGTCACGCGCCTCGACGGCCACGCGGTAGCGCTCCAGCACCTTGAGAATGGCGCGGGTGTCCTGGGTGTCGTTGATCTGCGTGCCTGGGATGTAGCGGGGGCCACAGGCCGAGAGCACCAGCAGAACAGTGACGAACAACGGGCGGACGTTCATGGGGATAGGGTCTCCGTGAAGGGGCACAACCGCGCACGAGAAGATGCATTCCCCGTGCCGCGCTGGGGGGCGTCTAGCGGAAAGCATCGCGGGGCACCAGGGGGCCGCCGTAGAGGCGCTCCTCGAAGTCACAGCGCTCGGCCCACTCGGTGACGAGGGCGCGCAGGGCGGGGCCCTCGTCGGGCAGCGTTCCCACGGCGTGGCGCACGGCGCCGCAGTCTCCGGCGAGGTAGGCCGCCTGGACCTGGAGCCGACGGGCCTCGCGGCGGATGGCGGCGGGGGCCTCGCCCTCGATGGTGCGCGACAGGTGGGGCAGGGCGGCGACGGGCGCGCCCACCTGGAGCAGGCGCCGGCCCAGCAGGTAGTGGACATAGATGTCCTGGGGGGCCGTCTGCAGGGCGGTGGACAGCCGCAACAGGCGCAGCTCCTCGGCCTCGTTCTGGAAGTAGGCCTGGAGGGTGGCGCGCACGGGCGAGTCCAGCGCGGCGAGCTTCACCTGTGCCGTGCGCGTCACCTCGGGGCTCGGGGCGAGCGTGAGGACGTGCTCGAGGAAGGCCCGCGCGGGCGCGAACTGGCCTCGCCGCGACTCCACGTCGGCCTGGGCGAGCGCCACCTCGGCCTTCAGGGCGGGTTGATCCTTCACCTGCTCGGCCACCTGGGCGAGCACCTGGGCGGCCTCGTCGGGGCGCTCGAGGCGATCCAGGGCCAGGGCCTGGCCCATGCGGAAGGAGGGCTCCTGGGGCTGGAGCAGGGCGGCGCGCTCGTAGGCGGCGAGCGCGCGGGGAGGATCGGCCGCGAGCAGCTCGCGCGCCTCGTCCTGCAGGCGCGCCACCTCGCGGGCGCACGAGCGCGTGAAGAGGCTGCCGGTGCGAAAGCGCTGGAAGGCGCGGTTCACCGTGGCCTCGTCGAGCGGCAGCGCGTCCAGGTGCCGCTCCCACTCGGTGGCGAGCGCGTCGAGCGGACGGCCGTAGGTGGCCTCGAAGTCGGCGTGGGCGTAGAGCTGGCGCAGCTTGTCCGGGCCGTGGGTGTCGGCGAGGTAGCGCAGGAAGGAGCCCACCAGGGTGTACGCGCGCGCGGGGGCGGACTGGTAGAAGCCCTCGGGGCCCACGAGCTTGCGGATGTCCGGGGCCAGCTTCTGCCGGCGCATGCCCGCGGCCCACTCGTCGAGCGTGAGATCTCCCTGTACGGGGTTGTCCGCGGCCACCGCCATGCCCTCGATGACGCCCATGAGGGGCCAGACGCCCAGCCGGGTGGTGACGCGGAAGGGCCCGCTTCCCGAGGGCGCGGCCATGACGTGCGCCAGCTCGTGCTTGAGCGTGGGGTGGGGGTAGTCCCGGCCGTTGATGTGCAGCTCCTGGCGCCAGGGCTTGGCGAACTGGGTGCGGCCGGCGCCCACCAGCCGCTGCTTCTCGTCGTCGGTGGAGTAGAGCCACACGCGGATGCGGCCCTCGGGCACGCGGCCGAGGAAGCGCGCGAGCTGGGCGTAGCGGAACTCCAAGTCTCGGGCGCGCCGGTCCACGTCCTCGCTGCGCAGGGCGCGCGGGTAGATGAACTCGAAGTGCTCCGTCTCGCGCACGGCTCCCAGCCGCTCGCGCAGCGTGGCGTCCGACATGCGCAGGCCGAGGTCCGTCGCGTGCGCCTCGATGAGCACCACCGGGCCGAGCGTCAGGCCGAGCAGCAGCAGGGGCCCGACGCGCGGGCGGGGGCGGCCGAGCCGTGCCTGGACGGGGTCCAACAGCAGCTCGGTGAGCGCGTGGACGGCGAAGATGAGCAGCAGCGTCTCCGCGCGGAACCACAGCAGGGCGGAGGACAGGGAGAGCGTCTCGTCATAGAGCGGCCCCGGCAGGTGGCCCAGGAAGGCGTTGAAGGCGTAGACCTGGGGCCCGAGGACGATGGGCCAGGCCGTGACGCACAGCGACACGAGGAGGATGCCGGCGTAGAGCAGCCCGGCCCGGCCCGCGCGCCGGGTGGCGAAGCCGCAGAAGACGCCCACGACGGAGGCGAGCCCCGCGGAGGGCAGGGTGAGCAGGGGGTAGAAGCCCGCCAGGGCGAAGGGGTCGCACCGGGTGCCGAGCCACGCGTAGAGGGTGGCGGTGAGGAAGGGCGGCACGAGGACGGCCAGGTTGACGAGCAGTGCGGGTGCGAGCGCTCTCCAGGCGAGCCGCATGGACGCCCCCGGGCGCGGGGGCTCCGCGGCGTCGGGGCTGGCTGCTCGCGTGGCGAGCAGGCGGCGCTCCTGGTGGACGGAGGCGATGCCGAGGCCACCGCCGAGCAGACCCACGCCGATGGACAGGGCGAGGCCCAGCTCGAGGCCGGGCACCCCGAAGAGGGGAAGCAGCACGAGGGCCGAGCCACCGAGCGCGAGAATCCCGGCGGGGACCAGGCCCGAGGGTCGCCGCAGGAGGTTCGTGGCACGGATGAGGACTTGGCGCATGACCTTCTCCTATACTCCGTCGGGCATGGCCGAACAGAAGACAGGTGCCGAAAGCCGCCAATTCGCTCGCGCGCCCATCGAGCTGAAGGTGGACTACAAGAAGCTCAACTCGTTCTTCGCCGACTACACGAAGAACATCTCCAAGGGAGGCACCTTCATCAAGACGAA
Organism: Cystobacter fuscus; assembly: GCF_002305875.1. Lineage (NCBI taxonomy): Bacteria > Pseudomonadati > Myxococcota > Myxococcia > Myxococcales > Archangiaceae > Cystobacter > Cystobacter fuscus. The sequence continues at coordinate 3,432,371 of NZ_CP022098.1, forward strand.
GAAGCCGCTGCCCATCGGCACGCGCTTCCTGTTCAAGCTGACCGTGCCCCAGCGCGACGGGCCCTTCGAGCTGCTCGGCGAGGTGGTCTGGAGCCAGGGCGAGGCGGAGGAGCCCGGCATGGGCATCCGCTTCATCTACAACGACGAGCGCCAGCGCTCCGAGTTCGAGGGCGTGGTGGAGCGGCTGATGGCGGACAGCCTCGGCACGCAGCTCACCGAGAAGTTGCTCAACAAGCAGCTCCACATGGAATGAGCCGGGGATGAACCGGCGCCACGGGGCGTGGGGACTCGGGGTCGTGGTGGGGCTGACGTGCTGTCGGCCCGCCGAGGCCCGGGACAAGGTGGAGCACCAGAAGGTGGAGCACCCCACGGCCCGGAAGGTGAAGCACCAGCAGGTGAAGCACCAGGATGGGGAGGATGACGTGGGGCCCACGTTGCCGCGGGCGCGGGTGTTGCTCGAGGATGTGTCTGGAGGCGTGCAGGTGGTGGACGTGGAGGTGGCGGCGACTCCCGACACGCGCTCGCGCGGCCTGATGTGGCGCAAGGAACTGCCCGAGGGGCAGGGCATGCTGTTCATCTTCCCGGACGAGGAGGTGCAGCGCTTCTGGATGCGCAACACGCTCATCCCCCTGGACATGATCTTCATCAACTCCGCGGGGCGCGTGGTGGGCATCATCGAGAACGCCGCGCCGCGCTCGCTCGTCCAGCGCTTCGTGAGCGAGCCGGGGCGCTACGTGCTGGAGGTGCCCGGAGGATGGAGCCGCAAGGTGGGCCTCGCGCGCGGGGGCCACGTGCGCTTCGAGGGCGTGGAGCGCATCCCCGTCATTCCGTGAGCCTCGTGTGGCGGGCATGGCACACGCATGTCGCGTGCTCGCCACACGCCGTTTGTAGCGTCCGTCCCCCTCGGAGCCGCCTCTTGGGCTCGTGCTCCGAAGCGAGGACACGATGCGATTTGGGCAATCGAAGTGGGAGCGCCGCGCCGGGCGCTGGGTATGTGCGTCGGTGACCGTGCTCGCGCTCTCCGCGTGCAGCGGTGGCACGGGGCCGCAGGGCCCCCAGGGTCCCCAGGGCGAGCCGGGAGCGCCGGGCGCACCGGGAACTCCGGGTGACAATGGGGCGCCGGGAAGCGGCAGGTCGCTCACCTTCGCGCCGATCAACGCCGCGAGCACGCAGGCGGAGAAGCGGGTCGTCACCGCCAGCTCGAAGGCGAGCGTGAATGGCCGGGAGATTCCCATCGGCTACGAGACGGTGCTGCGCAGCGGCCAGGACCTGGGCGGCCAGCGCTTCGGACGCATGATCCAGAAGGACGGCAAGCCGGTGAAGAACACGGACGGCTCGGACTTCATCTCTCCGTCCAATGACTTCTCGTCGCTCCTGCAGGCGGGCAACCGCCTCTTCGAGGTCACCCACTTCGAGACCACGCCCGCGGCGATGTATCTCTCCGAGCTGCGCCAGTCGCCGGACGGCAAGCTCTCGGCGCTGAGCACGCGGCCCATCGACTTCTCGGGAGTGGATGGGCTGTGGACGCCCTGCGCGGGCAGCGTGTCGCCGTGGGGCACGCACCTGGGCAGCGAGGAGTATCCGCCGGACGCGCGGGCCACCGAGAAGGCGGCCACGGTGAGCGGCCTCAGCTCGTCCGAGCGCTCGATGCTGCGCTACTGGGGACTGGATGCCACCACGGCCACCCTCGAGCAGGCGCGGGCCGTCTATTCGCCCTACCGCTACGGCTACGTGGTCGAGGTCGCGGTCGACGGCTCGGGGACGACGAAGGTCACCAAGCACTACGCGGCGGGCCGGCGCGCGCTCGAGCTCGCCTATGTGATGCCGGATCGCAAGACGGTGTACCTGACCGACGACGGCACCAACGACGCCTTCTACATGTTCGTGGCGACGCGGGCCGGGGATCTGTCCGAGGGCAAGCTCTACGCGGCGCGGTGGTTCCAGACGAGCGCCGCGGGTCAGGGCGCGGGCCGGGCGGATCTCTACTGGCTGCCGCTGGGCCCCAGCGCGACGGACGCGCAGGTCAAGGCGCTGATCGACGGGGGCATCCGCTTCTCCGACATCTTCGAGACGGAGACCCAGGCATCCGATGGGACGTGCCCCAGCGCGAGCCAGGGGTTCCGCGCCGTCAACACCGAGACGGGCCGCGAGTGCCTGCGGCTCAAGCCGGACCAGGAAGTGGCGGCCTCGCGCCTGGAGAGCCGCCGGTACGCGGCCTACGTCGGGGGTACCACCGAGTTCCGCAAGACGGAGGGGCTCGCGTACAACCCCGCCACCCACCGGCTCTACGTGGCCTTCAGCGAGGTGAACAACGGGATGACCCATTCGCATGCGTCGCGCGACCTGGGTGGTCCCAACCACGTGCAGCTCGCCCAGAACGACTGCGGCGCGGTCTATGAGCTGGTCGTCTCGCCCAACGCGGAGGTCGGCAGTGACTATGTCGCCGAGTCCGCCTCGGCGCTGGTGGAGGGGGCGTGGCTGAAGGCCCCGGGCGCCAGTCTCTATCCGAGCAACAGCCCTTATTACGATCCCACCTTCACGCTGCCGGACAGCAACGGCGTCGCTCAGCCGGCGACCGGGAACGTGTGCGGTATCAACGGCATCGCCAACCCGGACAACCTGAGCTTCATCGACGGGTACGACACGCTGCTCATCGGCGAGGACTCGACGGACGGCCACCAGAACGACATGGTGTGGGCGTACAACGTCGTCACCCGCCAGCTCACGCGCATCTTCTCCACGCCCTACGGCTCGGAGACGACGGGCGTCTACTTCTACCCGGACATCAACGGCCACGCGTACATCAAGACGCAGATCCAGCACCCCTATGGCGAGTCCGACACGGACAAGCTGGGCGCGGATGCGAGCGCGGCGCAGTCGTACACCGGGTACATCGGCCCGTTCCCGGCGATGAAGTGAGTCTCGAGTCATGACACCGCCGCGGGGCCGGGTCCGGGAGTGAGCCCGGGCGGGCCCCGCGGCGTTCGCGTGTGAAGGCAGGACAATGGATCGCCGAAGAGTGACGAGCGTGGTGTGGGTGCTGGGATTGTTCGCCGCGGGAAGCGTGGCCGCGTGGCGCTCGACGCGGTTGCCTCCGCCCGCGCCAGACCCCCTGAGCCAGGTGCGCGAGTCGCTCGCGGCGGCCCAGCCAGCGACGCTCGAGGAAGCGGCGCCCCGGCTCTCGAACCCCTCGGCGTACCTGCCCGCGCAGTGCTACGCGGACACCCGGAGCACGGAGGGAGGAAGGACGCGCAATGGCTGCTTCGCGTGCCACCAGACGCCGCGGGCGCCAAATTATGTCGAGGACGCGGAACTCCAGACGGTGCTCACCGTGTCCCGGTACGCGGAGGACAACCGCTGGACGAACGTGCTCCAGCCGCCGCCGCCCGTCGAGTGGTCCGAGACCGAGGTGCTGGCCTGGGTGCGCACGAGCAACTACGTGGACGCGCGTGGAGGGCTGCGGCTGGCGTCGGCGCTGGCGAAGCCCCCGGCCGCGTGGGACGCCAATGGAGACGGCCGGTGGGAGGGCTATACGCCGGACTGCTGGTTCCAGCCGGACGGGGAGGGGTTCGATCATTCGCCGGACGGGGCGATGACGGGGTGGCGGGCGTTCGCCTACGCACCGTTTCCGGGCATGTTCTGGCCCACCAACGGCAGCGCGGGGGACGTGTTCATCCGGCTGCCCGAGGCGTTCCGGCGCGACGCGGCGGGGCGGGAGAGCAAGGCCATCTACCGCCTCAACCTCGCCATCCTGGAGGCGTTCATCCGGCGGGAGGACGTGCCGGTGCCGGCCACGGACGAGCGGGAGCTGGGCTCGGATCTCGATGGGGATGGGGTGCTGGGGACGGCGAGGCGCGTGGCCTTCGTGTGGCCGCCGAGGCCGGGGCGCGCGTTCGGGTACGTGGGGCAGGCGGCGGGGTTGGATGCGGCGCGCGAGGGCTGGCCCGCGGCGGGGCTCTACCCGCGAGGCACCGAGTTCCTCCACAGCCTGCGCTACCTCGATGTGGAGGGAGGCCAGGTGCGCATGGCGGCGCGGATGAAGGAGCTGCGCTACATGCGCAAGACGCGCTGGCGCACGTACAGCGAGCTGCAACTGGCGGCCGAGGCCGAGGCTCGCGAGAAGATGAAGCATCCGGACGTGCTCAAGAAGGTGCACGCGGACGTGGAGCGCGGGGTGGGCACGGGCACGGGCTGGGTGATGCAGGGGTTCATCGAGGCGGCGGACGGCGAGCTGCGGCCGCAGAATGTCGAGGAGACCACCGCCTGCATCGGGTGTCATGGCGGCGTGGGAGCGACGACGGACAGCACGTTCAGCTTCGCGCGCAAGTACGCGCCGGGCATGGCCGTCCAGGAGGGCTGGTACCACTGGGGCACGCGTGGGCTGAAGGGCCTGCCGGAGCCCCGGCGCGCCGATGGCCGGGGGGAATACGCGCACTGGCTGGAGCAGGTGGGCGGGGGTGACGACTACGGGAGCAACGACGAGGTCCAGGCGCGCTTCTTCCGGGGGGACGGGACGCTCCGGCCCGACGCGGTGAAGGCGCTGACGCGGGACATCTCGACACTGCTCGTGCCCTCGCCCGCGCGGGCGTTGCGGCTGGACCGGGCGTACCTGGGGCTGGCGAAGGCGCAGCGCTTCGAGCGCGGCCGGGACGTGGTGGTGGGCACGACGCCCCACGTGCGGCAACGGCTGGAGCAGGACGGGGAGACGGGCCTCGAGGAGGCCGTTCTTCCGGCGTGGGTGCCGCCGGAGCGGACCGCCTCGCGCTGAGGGCCGCCGGGAGCGGGGCGGGGCCCTACGCCTTGTCGCGCGAGATGGGCCCGACCTTACCCTTGGTGACCCGGAGGTAGTCCGCGGGCGCGAGGATGATCTGCGTGCCGCGAATGCCCGCGGAGATGGAGATGGTGTCGAACAGCTCGATCGTCTCGTCCACGAACACGGGGTAGTCCTTCTTGGCGCCGATGGCCGTGCAGCCGCCGCGCACGTAGCCCGTGAGCGGCTGGAGTTCCTTGAGCGGCACGGTGTCCACCTTCCGGTCGCCGCTCAGCCGCGCGAGCGCCTTGAGATCCAACTCCCCGTTGCCCGGCACCACGGCCATGAGGACGCCGGTGCGGTCGCCCCGGGCCACGAGCGTCTTGAAGAGCTGCTCCGGCGGCATCCCCACCTTGGCGGCCACGGACTCGGCGGACAGGTCCTCCAGGTCGACCTCGTAGTCGCGCAGCGTGTAGGCGATGCCGAGCGAGTCGAGGATGCGGGCCGCGTTGGTCTTCATGAGCTCCTCTCAAGCCCCCATGGCCCGGCGGGCGGCCTGGATGCGGGCGAGTGCCTCCTCGGGGGTGGAGCCCACGGCGGACAGGTGGCCCATCTTGCGGCCGGCGCGCGCCTCGCGCTTGCCATACAGGTGCAGGCGCACGCCGGGCATGGCGAGCACGGCCTCGAAGCGGGGCCCACCCTCGCGCAACCACAGGTCGCCCAGCAGGTTGACGATGGCCGCGGGGCGCACCACCTCCACCGAGCCCAGGGGCAGGTTGCACACCGCGCGCACCGCCTGCTCGAACTGGCTGGTGAGGCACGCCACCTCGGTGGCGTGGAAGCTGTTGTGGGGCCGAGGCGCCAGCTCGTTCACCAGCAGCCGACCGTCCTTGAGCAGGAACAGCTCCACCACCAGCAGTCCCTCGACCGCGAGCGCCGTGGCCATGGCGCGTCCCAGCTCCACCGCCTGGGCGCTCACCTCGGGGGGAATCTGTCCTGGCAGCAGGGACCAGTCGAGGATGCGCTCCTCGTGGTGGTTGTAGGCGGGCGGGTACACCACCACCTCGCCCCGGGGCGAGCGCGCCACCAGCACGGACAACTCCGCCTCCAGCTCCAGCGCGGCCTCCACCACCACGGGCCGCTGGCCCAGCTCCCGCCATGCCTGGGGTGTCTCGGCGCTGGACTTCACCGGGTACTGGCCGCGCCCGTCGTAGCCGCCCTCGGACGCCTTCACGAAGCAGCGTCCGCCCAGGGCCTCCACCGTCGAGGTCAGCTCGGCCTCGCTGTTCGCCTGCCGCCAGGGGCCCTGGGGGAACCCGCCCTGGGCGAGCCAGGCGCGCTGCCGGCCCCGGTTCTGCACCACCTCCAGGACGTGGGCGCCCGGACGCATGGGCGCGTGCTGGGCCACGGCGTTGAGGGTGGCGAGGGGAATCTTCTCGATCTCCAGCGTCACCACGTCGCTCGCGCGCGCGAGCCGCCGGGCCTCGTCGGCATTGCCGAAGTCGGCGGTGTAGCACTGGTCCACCACGAAGCGCGCCGAGCACGCGGGATCCGGATCCAACGACTGCACCTGATAGCCGAGCGTGCGCGCGGACAGCGCCATCATCCGGCCGAGCTGTCCACCGCCGAGGATGCCGATCGTTCCGCCGGGAAGAACGGTGCGCGTGCTCATGCGAGCTCCCGGTCCTGGAGCACTTCGTTGGTGCGGGCCTGGCGCCAGGCGGCGAGCCGCGGGCGCAGCTCGGGGTACTTGAGCGACAGGATGGAGGCGGCGTACAGGGCGGCGTTGACGGCGCCCGGCTTGCCGATGGCCATGGTGCCCACCGGCACGCCCTTGGGCATCTGCACGATGGACATGAGCGCGTCGAAGCCGTTGAGCACGGTGGCGGGGATGGGGATGCCGAGCACGGGCAGCAGCGTCTTGCTGGCCACCATGCCGGGCAGGTGCGCCGCGCCCCCGGCCGCCGCGATGATGACCGACAGGCCCCGCGACTCGGCCGTCTCGGCGTACTGCATCATCCAATCCGGCGTGCGGTGGGCGGACACCACCCGGACCTCATGCGGAATGGCCAGCTCCTTGAGGACGTCGATTCCCGGGCGCAGATGCTCCAGGTCGCTCTTGCCGCCCATGATGACGCCTACCCACGGTGTGTCCGCGCTCAAGCGCTTGCCTCCTGTGCGCCCTCCGGGTGATTCCCGCGAGGGGGAGAAAGCACTCGGAGATAGGGTGGGGGGCTGGCGCCGGTCAACACGGAAAATCGAGCCCGGGCGCTCCGTGGCCCGGCTGGAGCCCGGCCCGGAGTCCGGGGTGTTCAGTAGGTGGAGCCCAGGCGTCCGAAGCTCTTCAGGCTCTTGCTCTTCGAGCGCTTGACGGCCGCGCCCACGGCCGCGTCGTCCTCGGCCTGCTCGTAGTCCCGGAGCAGCTCCTGCTGTTCGGCCAGGTCCGCTGCCACGGCCGAGGGGGTGGCCACCTCACCCGCCTGCTCGAAGAGTTCCTGGTTGCGCGCCACGTAGCCCTTCGCTTCCTCCTTGCGCCCCTCGCGCAGGGCCTCGGCGGCCAGCGTCAGGTTCTTCGCGCTCAGGGCCCGGGTCGCATACACGATGGCTTCCTTGTCCCGCCGCGCGCGGATCTCCTCGTGCCGGGGTGTCACCTTCGCGCCCAGGTCCACCACGTGGAGCATCGGCTCGTTGTCGCGCAGGTCCCGGAAGGACAGGGACACCTCGGTCACATGCACGGGGTTGCCCTCGCGTGCGTCCTCCACGGTGAGTCGCGCCACCACCCGCTCCGTCTGTCCCGAGGAGAAGTCGGGCAGCCGCACCGTCACGCGGCGTCCTTCCTGCTTGAAGCGGTAGCCCAGCACCTCTTCCAGCCGCACCCCCTGGGGCAGGGTGAAGGACAGCACCACGTCGCGCGCCACGCTGGTGGAGGCCTGCCGCAGATCCTTCTGGAAGAGGGAGCCGAGCTGGGCCGCGTCCTCGAGGAAGCCGTAGGCGCCCGAGCCCAGCTCGGCGAAGCCCTGCATCAGATCCTCGTTGAAGTCCGTGCCCACGCCGATGGCGCTCACGGTGATGCCTCCGGCGCGGATGTCCCGGACGAGCGCCAACAGGTCCGCGTCCTCGGTGAGGCCCTCGGTGGGCTGGCCGTCGCTCAAGAGGATGATGCGCTCGACGCAGCCGGTGCACGCGGAGGCACGCACCTGTGCGCGGCCCTCCTGGAGTCCCGAGGAGATGTTGGTGCCCCCCTCGTCCCAGATGCCGTCGATGTACCGACGCATCTGTTCGCGATTGCCGGGGGTGGCCGGCAGGCCTCCCAGGCCGCGTACGTCCGAGCCGTAGTGGACGATGGCCAGCCAGTCATCCTCGCGCAGCTGGTCCACGAGGTGGTGCGCCGCCTGCCGGGCCTGTTGCAGCTTGTAGCCGCCCATGGACGAGGAGCGGTCGATGACCAGCGCCAGGTTCACCGGCAGCCGCCGGGCGCCCGGCACCTCCATGCCGGTGATGTCCACCGTGGCGAACAGCTCCGAGGAGCCTGGGGGGATGTAGGGATGGGACAGCCGGGCCGTCATCTTCAACGCGCCCGACGTCTCCGCTCGGGACTGGAGGTTGATCGGCCCGTGGTGGTCCACCGGGCTGGCTCCATGGGAGTCCTCCGGGGGCGGCGAGAACGGGGAGGGGGGCAGACCCAGCACCAGGGCGGTGAGGGCGAGCACACCGGCCAGGGAGACGAAGACGGCCGTCTTGTTCATCACGAGGGGCTCCTGCGGGAGGACGAGGGGCCCGGCTGCTCACGCATGGCGTGGCGAAAAGGTCTGAAGACCCTCTCGCGCGCGGTGCGCCGCGCTCAGTTCCCCGTCGAACTCAGGCTCGAGGCGCAGAAGTTCGGCGACTCGTTCTCGCCGAAGATGCTCCGGTACGTGTCCGGATCGCTCTTCTTCAGATCCGACAGCGCCGCCTCGTCGAGCAGCAGCGGACGGCATGCCAGGGTCGCCTTGACGTCCGGGGCCGTCTGCGGGGAGGTGACCGAGCAGTCGGTGGCGCTGTTCAGGTTGCACGGCGCGCTGCAATAGCCCAGCACCTGGAGGGCATCGCCCTCGCCCGTCGTCTGGATCTCGGTGCCCGCGGTGCGCACGCACACCAGGTTCTCGCAATCCACCGAGCCGAAGGAGATGAAGTCCTGGTTGAACCGGAGGTCACTCGGGGCGATGGGGATGGCTCCCAGCCCCGAGGGATCGTTGGGATCCTTCTTCACCAGCACGCAGGGCTTCCCAGTGTCGGAAGGGATCTCGCACCCGCCGCACAGCAGGGCGGCACCCATCAGAAGAGCCAGACGCGCAGACATCGACGTGCACCTCACCAGAAATCGGAGTTGAAGCGTGAGGGGCCACCGTAGCACAGCGTCCCGGTCTGCCAACCGTGTCGCGTGCGCGGCGCGAGGGCGCACCGCCTGCTTGCCCTGGACATTGACCTTGCAAGAATACCGAGTGGGCAGACGTGGGTCGGGGAAACCATTTTTGATCGGTTGATGGCTCACGAGGGTGGCGCATAGGATGCGGACTCGTAGCCGCCTCCGATGTTGGATCCACATCGGTCGGTGGGAAGACGCCCCATGACACGGAGCTCCCGGAAGTGAATCGCCTCCAGGCCGTCCTGCTCGCGTTGTTCCTCGCGCCCGCAGCACCGGCACTCGCACAGAACCAGGAAGAGGGGCTCGGACTCGATCTGAGCGGTGATCCCCAGAAGCCCCAGCAGGAAGAGACGGAAGCCGCCGCGGAGCCGCCTGCGGAGGAGCCTCCATTGCCCTCGCCCGTCGCGGAGGCCCCACCGGCAGAGCCCCTCACGCCGGCCGAGCGCGACGTCACGCTCGACGATCGCGTGAAGAGCGTGCAGCGCAAGGTGTACCTGAAGAAGAACCGCTTCGAGCTGGCGCCCTTCGTCACCCTGTCGGTGAACGACCCGTACTACACCAAGCTGGGCACCGCGGTGCGCGGGGCGTACTACCTGGCGGACACGCTGGCGATCGCCGCGCGCGTCTCGCTCATGCAGGTGCTGCCCGAGGACGACGTTCGCATCGCCAAGTCCACCTTCCAGAGCCGCATCTTCTACTCGGTGCCCCAGTGGTCCGCGATGGGCGACGTGGAGTGGAGCCCGCTCTACGGCAAGGTGGCCTTCCTCAACGACATCCTCCACTTCGACGCCTACCTCGTGGGCGGCCTGGGCGTGGTGAACACCGAGGCGGCGACGGACTATGCGGTGGGCCCGCTTCCCGCCGCGGACCTCGGCATCGGCATGCGCTTCGTGGCCCGGGACTTCTTCGCGGTGAACGTGGCGCTCATCAACACGACCTACGTGGACAGGCCCAAGTTCACCAGCAAGGGCGCCACCCAGAACCTCATGACCCTCAACGCCGGCATCTCCATCTTCTTCCCCCTCAAGTCGACTGGACGGGACGCCGAATGAAGACCGCCCATCGTCTGCTGATCGCCCTGGCCCTCGTGCCCGGGCTCGTGCTGGCCCAGGCTCCCGCCGCGCCGGCCGCGCCCGCTCCGGCTCCCGCCGCCAAGCCCGCTCCCGCCAAACCCGCCACCCCGCCCAACGGCCCCACCACGACCGGCTCGGCCGAGCAGGAAGCCGGTGACGTGTCGGAAGTGGACAAGGATCGGCTCGGGCCCCTGCGCGAGCGCGTGGTGCCCGTCTCCGGTCACCTCTTCCTCAAGAAGGGCCGCCTGGAGCTGAGCCCCTCGGCGACCTTCTCCATCAAGGACGCCTTCTATTCGAAGTACATCTTCGGCGGCGTGCTCACCTACCACTTCACGGAGACGCTGGGCCTGAGCCTGCGCGCCGGCTACTCCCTGCCCACGGTGGCCGCGGCCGCGCAGATCTGCACCTTCGATTCGACGGGTGGATCCACCACCCGCGGCTGCCGCCGGCCCACCTTCGAGGATCTGGAGGACAAGGCGCCGGGGAAGATCCTGCTGACGGGCGGGCTCGACGTGCAGTGGGCGCCCATCTACGGGAAGATGTCGCTGCTGTCCGAGCAGTTCCTGCACTTCGATCTGTACGGCATCGCGGGCGCCACCGCGGTGCAGTACCGCGCTCCCGGCGCGACGGAGCTGACCGTGGGCGGCAACGTCGGTGTCGGCATGCGCTTCTTCGTCAACCGGTGGATGACGGTGCGCACCGAGTTCCGTGACCTCATCTACGTGGAGAAGGCCCTCAACCCGGCCACCACGCTGCGCAACCAGTTGCTGTTCGAGCTGGGTGTGTCCTTCTTCTTCCCCAACGCCCCCCCTGAATCATGAAACGTCTGCTCAAGCCCTTCTGCCTCTCCCTCCTCGGGCTCACGCTGACGTGGGCCCAGCCCTCGCCCGCGCAGAGCTTCGAGGGTCTGGACGTCTCCCAGCCCAAGAAGAAGAAGAAGCCCTCGCGCAAGCCCCGGGGCAAGAAGCCTGGCGCCACCCAGGCTCCGTCCGCCGACGAGTCGGAGTCGGATGACGCGGCGGATTCCTCGGACTCCTCGGCGGCCACGAACAGCGCGGCGACTCCCGCGGCCCCTCCGGCCGGGGGCACCGCCACCCAGCCTCCCGCCATGGGGTTGGATCTGACGGCGGACACGCCGCCTCCCACCCAGACCGCGCCCACCATGTCCTTCGACGCGGTGGACGTGTCCGGCAAGAGTGGAGACCGCCAGCGTCTGGACGTCGCCGTGTCGCTCTTCAAGAACGACGAGTACGACAAGGCGGCGATGAGCGCCTTCGAGATGATCCAGGATCCCAAGCTCGCCGGCCTCCACATGGAGGCGCGCTACGTGCTGGCCAAGGCCCTCTACCGCATGGGCCTGTACCACTCGTCGCTCGGTGAGTTCTCGAAGATCCTCGCCGTGGGCCCGGAGACGAAGTTCTTCCGCACCAGCCTCGAGTGGCTCTTCTTCATCAGCCGCAAGACGAAGAACGAGTCCGTCATCCTGGATGAGCTCGCGCGCCACGCGAACCAGGAGTTCCCCGACCGCTTCCGCAGCGAGTTCCACTACCTGCTGGCCCGCTACCACTTCGTGCGCGGCAAGGCGCTCGACGAGGTGGGTCGCAAGGAGGACGCGGACAAGAGCTTCAACGAGGTCAAGCGCCTCGTGCTGCTCATCCCCAAGACGGACGTGTTCTACCCGCGCGCCAAGTACCTCGAGGGCCTGGCCTTCTTCCGCTTCGGCAACAAGGCCGCTACCGCCTCCGCGCGCCGCACGGACCTCAACACCCTGGGCGCCATCGACTCCATGAAGGAAGTGGTGCGCGTCACGCGCAACACCGCCGGCCTGGACGCGGAGCAGGTGTCGGCGAACCAGAAGCTGCGCGAGCTGGCGTTCATGCAGCTGGGCCGCACGCACTACGGCATGCAGCAGAACCGCTACGCCCTGTTCTATTTCAACAAGGTGGAGCGTGGCACCACGCAGTGGCTCGAGTCCATGTTCGAGTCCAGCTGGGCCAACTACCGCGTGGGCCAGTACGAGCAGGCGCTCGGCAACCTGATCACCCTCTCCTCGCCCTTCTTCCGCGAGGAGTACTTCCCGGAAGCGATGATCCTCAAGGCGGTCATCTATTACGAGAACTGCCGCTACCGCGAGTCGGGCCTCATCCTCCAGGACTTCGAGCGCACCTACCTGCCCGTGCATGATCAGCTGGAGCTCATCACCAAGAAGCAGCTGGACGCGGCCGAGTCCTACGGCGTGCTCGCCGACGTGCAGAAGAAGAACAAGGATGGCCAGGAGAAGGGCGAGACGGACCGCATCCTCGAGCGCATCCTGCGCCTGGCCCTCACCGACCAGGATCTCAAGAAGACGAACGACTCCATCCTCGAGCTGGAGGGGGAGATGGACCTCTTCTCCGAGAAGGGTGACACCTTCCGCTACTCCGAGCTGACCAAGCAGCTGCTCGAGGGCCTCAAGGTGCAGCGCACCGCGCTCATCGAGAAGGCCGGCATGATGGCCAAGGGCAAGCTGGAGACGGAGCTCTCGGCGCTCAAGCAATTGCTCGCCAACGGTCTGCGCATCAAGTTCGAGACCGTCACCAAGGAGAAGGAGTTCCTGGAGGAGCAGCTCAAGGCGGGCGGTCAGGTCTCCATCGTCAAGAAGTACAGGTACTCGGTGGCGGTGGCGGATGATCAGCTCTACTGGCCCTATGAGGGCGAGTACTGGCGCGACGAGCTGGGCACCTACCAGTACACGATGACCAAGGGCTGCGTGCAGCGCGACACGGCCAACCGGAACGTCCAGCAGGCCAGCGGCTCCAACTGAGTCTCCTTCCCCGGATGGGGAGCCTCCCTCCGAGGGGCTTCTCGTCGGGTGAGACCCGCTTCCGGGGGGTTGGATCCAGGTGGATCCAACCCCCCATCGTTTTTCCCAAACCAGTAGGATGGGGCTCGCATGGCCATCAAGCCCGTCACCATTGCCTTCGACGTGATGGGGAGCGACCACGGTCCGGCCGAAGTCATCCGGGGTGCCGCGCAGCTCTCGCTGGAGTCCCCTCACATCCACGCGCTGCTGGTGGGAGACCGAGCCGTCATCGATGACGTGCTGGCGGCCACCCGGCACAGCGGCGAGCGCATCTCCGTGCAGCACGCCTCGGGGTTCATCGCCATGGACGAGAAGCCGGGCGAGGCCCTGGCGCGCAAGCCGGACGCCTCGGTGTCGGTGGCGGCGCGGCTGGTGGCCGAGGGCGAGGCGGATGCGCTGGTGTCCGCGGGCAACACGGGCGCGTGCGTGCTCGCGTGCGCGCGCCACTTCCAGCTCCTGCCGGGCGTGCGGCGCGCGGCGCTCGCGGCGGTGTACCCCACGCGCATGCGCCACGGCGGCAAGGAGGACCCGTTCTCGCTCATCCTCGACGTGGGCGCCACGGTGGAGGCCACCGCGGATGACCTGGTGACGTTCGCGGTGATGGGGGCGGCCTACGCGCGCATCATCTCGCGCAACGAGCAGCCCAAGGTGGCGCTCCTGTCCAATGGCACCGAGTCCACCAAGGGGCCGCGCCACGTGGTGGAGGCGCACGCGAAGATCGCGGGGCTGCCGGGCATGCAGTTCCTCGGCAACGTGGAGGGCGTGGACATCCCCAAGGGCACCGCGGACGTGGTGGTGACGGACGGCTTCGTGGGCAACGTGTGCCTGAAGATGCTCGAGGGCGTGCACGAGACGGTGTTCGAGCTGGCCCAGTACGCGCACAAGGAGAGCCTGCGCTGGCGCGCGGGCCTGGCGATGCTGGCCGGCGGCATCCAGCGCATCAAGGACATCACCGACTGGGAACAGTACGGAGGGGCGCCGGTGCTCGGCTTCGATCGCATCTTCATCAAGGCCCATGGCCGCTCGCACGCGCGCGCCATCGCCAACGCGGGGAAGATCGCCGCCAAGGCGGCCGCCAATGAGCTGGGCAAGTCCATCCAGCAGGGTCTGGCGCGGTGAGCCTCCCGGACCGCATCGATCCCCGGCCTCCGCGGCGCATCTACCGCTGGGATCTGGACAAGACCTACCTGCAGACGGAGTTCGACTCCATCCGGGACATCCTGCGCACGGCCTTCCAGAAGGCCCACGAGAAGCAGGCCGTGCCGGGCGCGTCCGCGCTCATCCGCGAGCTGGCGGCCAATGGCGACTCGCGCCTGTGCATCGTCTCCGGCAGCCCCCGGCAGATGCGCTCGGTGCTCGAGGAGAAGCTCAAGCTGGACGGGGTGGTGTGGGACGAGTTCGTCCTCAAGGACAACGTGGGCAACCTGATGCGCGGGCGCTTCCGGGCGCTGCGCGGGCAGGTGGGCTACAAGCTGCCCGCCATCCTCGAGAGCCGCGCGCTCGCGCCCCTGGAGGCCGAGGAGGTGCTCTTCGGGGATGACGCCGAGGCGGATGCCTTCATCTACTCGCTCTACGCGGACATGGTCGCCGGGCGCGTGGACGAGCGGGTGCTCTCGCAGATCCTCTCCCAGGCGGCGGTGTACCCGGACGAGGTCGAGCGGGTGCACGCGGCGTGGAAGAAGATCGCCGTGTCGGATCCGGTGCGGCGCATCTTCATCCACCTGGATCGGCTCACGCCGCCCGCGCACTTCGCGGACTACGGCCCGCGCGTGGTGCCCATCTTCAACTACTTCCAGGCCGCGCTGGTGCTCCTGGCGGATGGCCACCTCACCGCCCCCCAGGTCATCAAGGTCGCCGTGGAGATGGTGCAGACGGCGGGGCACAACATCATCACCCTGTCCAACTCGTTCCAGGACCTGCTGCGCCGGGGTCTGCCCCTGCAGCAGGCGGCGGCGGCGCTGGTGCAGGCGCTCGAGGGGCCCAACGCGCTGCTCCAGGCGCTGCGGCCCATGCCGGACATCATCTCGGCCTTCACCAAGCGGCTCGCCGCGCTGGGGACCGAGCCCGCGCCGCCTCCCGCGCGCGCGGTGGACTACCTGGCCATGCTCCACCACGCCCTGCCGCGCACCCACAAGGCGCGCAAGCCTCCACCGGCATGAAGGCGCTCGTCACTGGCGCCCATGGCACCGTGGGCTCGCGGCTGTGTGATTTCCTGCAACGCCAGGGCGTGGAGGTGGTGCGCTGGGATCGTTCCCTCGTCCCGGTGGACGACTACTGGGCGATGGAGCACTTCGTGCGCTCGGTGGCGCCCGACGTGCTCTTCCACCTGGCGGCGGCCTCGAGTCCCTCCCAGCGTCCGGACGACTCCTGGCGCGTCAACTACGAGTGGACGAGCGAGCTGGCGTGGATCTGTCGGCAGGTGGGCGTGCGCTTCGTCTTCACCAGCTCGGTGATGGTGTTCTCGGATGGGGCGCGCGGACCCTTCACGGTGGACTCGGTGCCGGATGCGACCGAGGGCTACGGCAACGAGAAGCGGCTCGCCGAGGCGCGCGTCTTCCACCAGTACCCCGAGGCGCGCGTGGCCCGGCTGGGCTGGCAGATGGACTTCGGCTTCTCGGGCAACCAGATGGGGGCGTGGCTGGAGACGCGCGCGCGCGAGCAGGGGCGGGTGGAAGCGAGCACCCGCTGGTATCCGGCGTGTTCCTTCCTGGACGACACCGTGCGGGCGTTGTTGGCGCTCGCGTGGGTGGAGCCGGGGCTCTACCTGTTGGATGCGAACGAGCGCTGGACCTTCCATGAGATCGCCTCCGCCCTGAGTGCCTGGCATTCGGGCCGTTGGCGGGTGGAACCCAGTGAACACTTCGTGTTCGATCAGCGGATGATCGACGATCGGATCCGCCTGCCCTCGCTCAAGACGCGGCTGCCGGATCTGCCTTGAAGGAAACGCGGTGGCCGGTCGCGGTCCGCCGGTGAGCACAAGCGCCGGGGGGCGGTATCCACGCGGGTTGTCGCTCCCTACCTTGCTTCGTGGGAGGCGTTTCCCGCCTCGGAATCCCCCGTCCGGAGCCGCACGTTCGGGGTGGGCCCTCCCGTGCACACGAGGAGTGAGCCCATGCCAGGCGTGAAGTCCACCGTTCCCCCGCTGCTTCCCTTCTTCCTGCTGGCCTGTGGGATGGAGCCCCCGGATGCGGAGCCGCCCCCCGCCACCCAGGTCGCCGCGCTGGACTCGGCGGTGACCCGGGGTTGTCTCTTCCACGTCTCGTCCCGGCTGAAGCCGGGCCGCATGCCGCCCCAGAGGCAGATCGTCGTCACCCGGGAGGACGGAGGGGGGTGCACGTGGGGCGAGGGCAGCGTGGTGCTCGGCACCACGTATGACGACTCCTCGCTGTCGCTCGCGGCCAATGAGCTGGGCGTCGCGGTCGGCTTCACCTCCAAGTCCTCGCCGAGCGGCTCCGCCGCCGTCTCCGTCCAGCTCCGCCACCTGGATCCCCAGTCGTTCGAGGTGCTGCGCGGTACGAGCCTCGGCGCGCTGAACCCGACCCAGGCCGGCCATGTCCACGACGTGGATCTCTCCCTCGGCGCGGATGGCACCACCCTGGAGGTGCGCGGCTCCAAGACGGGCGCCATCCCGGGGGAGGTGGGCTCGGGCAGCAACTACGTCGCCCTCTTCCCGGACTTCTTCACGAGCACCCTGGCGCCCACCATCACCGCCGGAGAGGGGTGAGGGAGGGCCGGATTCAGCCTCGCGAGGAGGGTGGGGCGTAGAGCTCGGGATACAGGAATGGAATCAGCGCGCACGCCACGGGGCCCCGCCACATCTCGGTGCGGGTGAAGAGGCCGTTGGTGAGGATGCCCACCGCGCCGAGGCCCCGCTTGCTGCCCGTGCGCCCGGACACCTCGTCCATCACCGGGCCCAGCTCCTCGCCCCGCAGCGCGCGGGCGGCGATGGTCGGGGGGAGGGGGAAGCGCACGCCCCAGGTGAAGTTCTCCCGGCCGTCCGCCGCCACCACGGCCACGCCGTTGATGAGGCTGTGGTCCGGATCCACGCCCCCCTCGAGTCCCAGGCCGAGCTGCGCGTCGGGCACGGCACCGAGGGCCGCCCGGGCACGGTTGCGCGCGCCCTCCGCGGTCTCCGCGGTGCCGATGGGCTGCTCCCGCACGCCGCTGGGCACGTCCACCCCGATCACCGTGCAGCCGGGAAACGCCTGTTCGCACACGGCCCGCACGGCCTCGGTCTTGGCGGGATTCGTCGAGCCGACCGCGATGCGCATGGACATGAGTCAGTTCCTCCCCGAGGGCCCGGGCCGACGGTCGCTGGAATTCATTCCCGCCCGGGGGGCGCCACGGCGCTCCCTGGCCGCCCGCCTGGACGGCTCCTCCACCCATACGGCCCGTGCGGTGGCCAGAAGATTCTTCGGGGTCCGGGTGTTATGGAGGGCATCCTGGCCGTCCGCCGGCTCCCGGACGAGGCGTGGAGGTGTGGCTCCCCGCCGCCCCGACGAGAGGCGGACGGGGGTGGTGCCCACCCGGCTTGTTGCCCCCGTCAACAATGTCTCCATGAGCTACTCCCTCCCGGGGAGGATGCGGTATAGGTCGTCCCCTTAGATTCGCCCCCCTTGGGGCGTCAACCGCGAGATGACGCGAGACTTCACTGACACACCGCCCGCCGGTGACCCGATGCTCCAGCCCGTGCCCGATGACGCGCGCGAGGCTGTGGCCTTCGAGGCCGGGTCCAAGGACCCCCTCGAGGAGCTACCGGTCCCCGAGCCCGAGGAGGTTTCCTTCCCCATGCCCGCCTTCACGGCGCCGTCGGCCGAGGACACGATCCCGGACACGGATTTCCTTCCCGAACCCCAGCTCTCCGGCAAGCCCGCGGAGATCGATCCGGACAAGCTCGATCCGGATGCCCTCAAGGTCATCCACCGCCTGCACTCCCATGGCCATGAGGCCTACCTCGTGGGGGGATGCGTGCGCGACTTGTCGCTGGGCCGCACGCCCAAGGACTTCGACATCGCCACGAGCGCCCACCCGGGTGAGGTGCGCGCCATCTTCCGCAACTGCCGGCTCATCGGCCGCCGCTTCCGGCTCGCCCACATCTACTTCAAGGGCGGGAAGATCATCGAGGTGTCCACCTTCCGCGCCAACCCCACCGAACTCGTCGACGCTCCGTCCGAGAGCGGCGAGGAGGAGGGCGGCGAGGCCGAGGAGTCGCAGAACCCGGATCTGCTCATCACCCACGACAACGTCTTCGGCACCGCCGAGCAGGACGCGCGCCGCCGCGACTTCACCATCAACGGCCTCTTCTACGACGTCGTCGAGGGCCGCATCATCGACTACGTGCGCGGTCGGCGGGATCTCGACGAGCACTACATCCGCACCATCGGGGATCCGGAGATCCGCATGCGCGAGGATCCGGTGCGCATCCTGCGCGCCGTGCGCTTCGCCTCCAAGCTGGGCCTGGACATCGAGTCGCGCACCTATGCCGCCATGGAAGGGGCCGTCGAGGATCTCCCCCGCTGCGCCCCGGCGCGTCTGCTCGAGGAGACCTTCCGCCTCATCCGCGGCGGCGTGGCGGCGCCCAGCCTGCGCCTGCTCGATGCGCTGGATGCGCTGAAGATCCTCCTGCCGCCCGTGGCCGCCTACTTCAAGGAGCAGGGCCGCCGCGGTCAGGAGACCTTCTACTCCTTCGCCGAGGCGCTCGACCGGCGCGTGGCTTCCGGGGAGCTGCTGGACGACGCCATCCTGCTCGCCGCGCTGCTGGTGCCCATCGCCCAGGCCTCGCCCGTCGTGGAGAGCCTGGACGCCGCGGGCCGTCCCTCGGTGTCCCAGGCCATCGAGGACCTGCTGGCCGAGTTCGTCCAGACGGCGCGGCTGCCCCGCCGCATCGCCGAGCGCTGCCGTCTGCTGCTCATCGCCCAGCGCACGCTGTCGGGGGAGCGGCGCAAGAAGACGGGGGCCTTCCGCCGCCATCCGCTCTTCGCCGACGCGCTCGTCGTCTTCGAGATCTCCGTCGAGGCCACGAGTCGTCACCGCGACGCGCTCGAGGCGTGGAAGCGCGGGGACGTGCCTTCCTCCCGTCCGTCCACCGAGGGCTCCGCCGCCGAGGGAGACGCGCCCCGCAAGCGCCGTCGTCGGCGCCGCCGGGGGGGAACTCGCAACAAGCCCGGGACGACGGAGGGTGCCTCCACCGCCCCGGCGGCCGCGGGCGCTTCCGAGTCCACGGCCACGGAGGCCTCGGAGGATGCCCTGGACGAGGCCTCGGGCGACGAGGAGTCGGACGACACGTTCGACTCCAGTGACGCGGACGACGACTCCGGCGAGGACGCGGAGAGCGCCTCCGACGAGGGGTGAGCCGTCGCGGACGTGTCAGTTGGGACGCTTGGGCTTCTTGGGGCGCTCGGGATCGGCCTCGGCGCTCCCGGCGACGTCCGCGGTCGTCACCGCCTTGGAGCCGAAGCGCTCGGCGATGCGATCCAACGCCGCGTTGAGCTTGTCGCTGCGCTTGGGGGCCTCGGGCTCGGAGAACAGCCCGAGCTGCCGCGGCTCGGCGCCGCCGCCCAGCTCCTGCATGGAGACGCCGGTCAGCCGCACCGGCTTGTCCTCGTGGGCCTTCTCCAGCAGCTCCCGGGCCACGCGGTAGAGCGTCTGTCCATCATCCGTGGGGGAGGGCAGGGTGGTCCTCCGGGTGATGAGGGTGAAGTCCGCGAACTTCACCTTGAGCTGCACCACCCGGCCCTTCACTCCCGCGCGCCGCATGCGGCGGCCCACCCGGAGCGCCTGCGAGTGGATGTAGGGACTCAGGGCGTCCAGGCCCGTCACGTCCTCGTCGAAGGTGTCCTCGGCGCCCACGCTCTTGGCTTCCCGGTCGGGCACCACCTCGCGCGGATCGATTCCTTGCGCGAGCTCCCACAGGTGACGTCCGGCCGAGCCGAACCGGGCCTCCATCCACGCCACGTCCCGCCGGGCCACGTCGCCAATGGTCTCCAGCCCCGCGCGCTTGAGGCCCTCCTCCGTCTTGGGCCCCACGCCCCACAACCGGCCCACGGGCAGCGCCGCGAGGAACGCCACCGTCTCCTCCGCGCGCACCTCGCGCTGGCCGTTGGGCTTGGCCACGTCCGAGGCGATCTTCGCCACGAACTTCACCGCGGCGATCCCCGCCGAGGACGGCAGGCCCGTCTCCGCGGCGATCTCCTTGCGGATGCGCCGCGCGATGTCCGCCGGGGAGCCGAACAGCCCCACCGAGGCCGTCACGTCCAGGAAGGCCTCGTCCAGGGACAAGGGCTCGATGAGGGGCGTGTAGCGCTCGAAGATGGAGAACACCTGCTCGCTCGCCTCGCTGTACGCATGGAAGCGGGGCTTCACCACGATGGCGTGGGGCGCCATCTTCATGGCACGCGCCATGGGCAGGGCGCTGCGCACGCCGTACTTGCGCACCTCGTAGGAGGCGGCCACCACCACGCCCCGCCGCGCGTCGCCCCCGACGATGAGGGGCTTGCCGCGCAGCTCGGGACGATCCCGCTGCTCCACCGACGCATAGAAGGCGTCCATGTCCACGTGGATGATGGCTCGCATGGGTGGGCTCACTCTACGGGCTCCCTCCGACACGCGTGGCTCACGCGTCGGGCGGCACGGCCAGGGCGTGCTTCTCCAGCACGGCGCGCAGCTCCGGGGGCAGGGGACTCGTGACGCGCACGGGCTCGTGCGTCACCGGGTGGGTGAGCTCGAGCGCGCGGGCGTGCAGGAAGAAGCGGCCGAGCCCCGGCTCCTCGCGGCCCTCGTACAGCGCATCGCCCACGATGGGCGCGCCCACCGCGGCCAGGTGGGCACGCACCTGATGCAGCACCCCCGTGGAGATGCGCACCTCCACGAAGCTGTACTCGCCCTCGCGCGCCAGCACGCGGAACTCCGAGTGCGCCTCGCGCGCGCCCTCGCCGCCCTCCACCGCGGGCTCCACCCGGTCCGGGTGCCGTGGATGGTGGCGCAGGGGCAGCTCGATCTCTCCCTCGTCCGCCAGGGGCCCCGTCACCAGCGCCCAGTAGCGCTTGTCCACCGCGCGCCCGCCGAACGCCTCGCGCACCGCCGCCCACGCCTCGCGCGTGCGTGCCGCCACCATCACCCCGGACGTCTCGATGTCCAGCCGGTGGCACAGCCCGCCCTCGCGCTCGTCCTCCGAGGCCCCGGCACACTCGGGGTGGCGCGCCACCAGGGCGTTGGCCAGCGTGCCCGTCTCGCCCGGTTGCAAGGGGTGGGAAGGGGTGCCCGCGGGCTTGTCCAGGAAGACGAGCGCCTCGTCCTCGTGCAGCACCCCCAGCGGCGCTCCCGGCTCCGGCACCACCTCGCGCCGCTCCTCGGGCACCACCACGCCGATGCGCTGGCCCGCCGTGACGAGCAACCCCTTCTTCGCCGTGCGGCCATCCACCTTCACCGCGCCCGCGTCGAAGAGCTTCTTGAGCCGCGCGCGCGACAGCCCCAGGGCTTCTCCGATGAAGAGGTCCACCCGCTGCCCGGCCTTGTCCGCCTCCACCACCAGCGTGTGCGTCGTCGCGCTCGCGTTCACTCGGAGAGAGCCTCGTAGACTTCCTCCGCCGTCTGGAACCGGTCATCCGGTTCCTTGCGGAGGAGTCGATGCGCCACCCGCGCCAGTTGGGGATCCGCCCGTGGGTTGAGGGCCAAGAGGGGAGGGGGCTCGGTTTCCAGCACCTTGTGCCACAAGTCCACCGGGGACTTCGCGTCAAAAGGAGGCCGGCCCGTCAGCAGCTCGTACAGGACGACGCCCAGGCTGTAGAGGTCCGTGCGCCCATCGAGCGGCTCGCCCAGTATCTGCTCCGGCGCCATGTAGCGCAGCGTGCCCACCAGGCGGCCGTCCAGCGTCATCCCCGCGTCATCCGCGAGGAACTTCGCCAGGCCGAAGTCCATCAGCCGCACCTGCCGGTCCTCGTCCACCATGATGTTGGAGGGCTTCAGGTCGCGGTGCACCAGCCCATGCGCGTGGATGTACGCGAGCGCCTCGCACACCTGGAGCAGCGAGTCCTTGAGCCGTCCCATCCGCTCCGGCCGGTTGAGCTCCTCCAGCCGCAGCACCGACTCGCGCGTCTCCGGATGGGCATGGGGCCTCGCCCTGTCATCCGGCGGCTCGAAGTCCAGCGGATCCATGTCGTCCGAGTCCGAGTCCAGCCAGGGCTCCACCGGCGCGCGCGACATCCGCTCCGGCGCTTCCGTGGAGCCCGAACTCATGACGTCGCACTCCTCGCTGGGGGACTCCTCGGCGAAGGCCGACAGATCGAACCTCAGGACGCCCGAGGGCTCGGAGCCTTCTTCCCCGGACTCGTCCTCGGAGTGCTCCAGGCTTGCCTTTCCACGCACGAGCGGGAGGCGTGGCGCCTCCGCCTTCAAGGCGAGGTAGTCGCGCAGGGTGAGCCCCTCGATGAGCTCCATGACGAGGTAGGGCGAGCTGTGGAACATGCCCGTGTCGTAGACCTTCACGACGTTGGGGTGGGCGAGGTCCGTGAGGGTCTCGAACTCGCGCAGCAGCCGACGTGCCGCGCGGGAGTCCCGGGTGGGACCTCCCGACAGCACCTTGAGAGCGACCGGCTCGCTGGTCCGGCCATCGAGAGCCCGGTAGACGGTTCCGACTCCCCCACTTCCGAGTGTCTCGAGGACACGGTACCCGCCGATGACCTTGGGTAGCATCAGGCGGAAGATCCTAGAGAGTCGGTCGCGCCGGGGTCAAACCACCTCGGTTGCGCTCGGCTCCTCGCGGGTGCCCATTGCTGCTCTGCCGGGGCCCTGTTGGAATACAAAAGAGGGACTTCCGGGAGCACGGCCCGTTTCCGGGCCGTGTTCCGGTGCCGGTGGCTCAGCGGTTGAGCTGGTAGACTTCCATCGCGCCGCGCCCGGGCTGACTGGCGTCCGGCCGGAGCCAGCCCACCACCGGAGTTCCCGACTTCTCCACCTGCAACTGGATGGGCCAGGGCGAGGACGTCTCGCCGGAGACGGTTTCATTCAGCTCGCCCACGCGCATCCACGCCGAGCCATTCCAGCGCCACACCTCGGCCTTGCCCGGCATGCTCCAGGCGAGCACGGGCTGCTCGGTGTTGTCCAGGGCGAGCACGGGTACCACCGAGGTGACGTCCACCGTGGAGGGAATCGGAATGGGCGTGCCCACGGCCGTCCAGGTGTTGCCTTTCAGGCGGCGCACCTGGATGGCGCCCGGCTCGTTCCAGGCCACGATGGGCTCGCCATTGGAGAGCAGCACCAGCGAGGGGTTGCCGGGCATGGCACCGCGCGCCTCCAGCGGCCACTCACTCCATTCATAGGCGTTATCCGGGCGGCGGATGACCATGAGGCGGTAGCCGTTGTCCACGCGCTCGCTCCACGCCAGCGCGAGGGAGTCCCGGGTCGTGTTCGTCTCCATCGACAGGTGGCGTCCCAGGAGGGCCGTGCCTTGCGAGTAGGTATTGAAGAACGAGGTGTCCTCGGTCGGCCCCCGCCAGTAGACCATCAGGCCCCCGAAGCCGGGAGCCGTCTTCGACCCCGCGAGCCAGGCGAGCCTCGCGGTTCCGTTTTTCGACAGGCGGAGCGCCGCCCGGTCGATCAAGGGGAAGGGACCCTCGGGATTGGGTCCGACGGTGAACTGCCTCGTCCAGGTATCCCCCTGGTGGCTCCACACGGAGACCGACGAGCTGTTCGCGTCCTGGCTGATCCAGCCGACGGTGGGAATGCCGGACTCGTCCAACGCGATGTCCGCCCCGACGTCGCGCAGATCGCTGGCGGGAAAGGGCTTGGGGGGGATCGGCTTCCAGCCCTGCCCGTCCCATTGACGCACGACCACGGAGGAGGAGGACGAACGCCAGGCGACGAGCGGTTGGCCCTTGCTGTCCAGGCGCAAGGTGGGTCCCTGGGCCGAGAGGAGGGGGGGGCCCTCCGCGGGCAGCAGGCTTTCCGTCACCTTGCCCAGGGGGATGAAGACGGGCACCTGCCAGGCCCAGGCCGAATCGACGTTCCCCGAGAGGAAGAGATTGCCCGCGGGATCCTCGGCCCGGCCCATCAGCGTGGCGGCGATGGTCTGGGGCGGCGTGATGCTCATCGAGTGGGCCGGGAAGAAGAGCGTCTTGCGGTCCTCGGACAGCCCCGAGGGGGAGATCAGTTGTGTTCCCCCGCCGCTCGCGTTCAGGCGCAGGGTCAGGGTGCCGAGCGCCGAGGTGGTCAGTGGCTCGGAGAACTTGAGCGCGATGGGCGCCGCCTTCACCGGCACCTGGGTTTCGCCACGCGAGGGGAGGGTGGTGAGGAGCAGTGGCGCCGTGCGGTCCACGATCACCGTGCGCGACTCGCTCTCGTAGACCTGCTCGCCGATCCACGCCCGGGCCTTCAGCGTGTACTTTCCCTCGGGCCAGCCGGTCGTGTCCCAGCGGTAGCTGGCGTCCCCGATCGTGGCCAGCCAGCCGTCATTCACGTAGAGGTCCACCCGGTCCGGAGCGCCCCCTGTCACGGTCAGGGCGATGCCCAGATCGCCCCGGGTCTCGGTCCGTTCGGCCGGTGAGAGGAATTCCACCTCCAATTCGTCTCCGCCACAGCCCTGGACCAGCGCGGCCGCGAGACCCACTCCCAGCATCCACCGTCTCGGTTGACCCAGCATGTTTGTTTTCTCCTGATGTTCGGCGAAACGTCGGGTTGCTTCACCCTGGGTCTGACGGTTCCGTCCCGCGACCGTGCGCGTTCTCTCTCGACGCCGACGCAAGGCATGCCCCGTGTGAAGCCAGGCGGTACTTCTCTACCTCAAGATCAGGAGCGTTTGAAATTCGATTTCGTGCACTCGGATCGTGTGCCTTCCATGCAAATCCAGACATCATGAAAGGTAAATCCAGAGAGCCGAGTGGACGATTGCGTCCACTCTGGTGGCCGCGGGACGTGAGTCTAAAGTCTCGCGGCGGGATAAAGAGAGACAGAATTCAGAGGGTCCGGGAGTTTCCCGAGATGAGTGTGGTCGATTCCGTCCACGCCTCGACTCATCACCCGCTACCCGTTTTTCTTCTCCGAGCGGACCTTGCGCGCCTGGCGGAGCTCCTCCTGCGTCATGCGCGGCCACTTCTCCGGGTGCTTGAACGCGTAGAACAGGAAGTCATCCGCCTTCTTCCCGCCGGAAGCGGCTTGGGCGGGTTGGAGCTGGTTGTTGATGCAGACCAGGGCCTTGTCACCGCCTTGCGACACGAAGGCAGGGGTGGAGCGGCCCTTCCCGCTCTGGGCTTGCGGACTGTAGAAGTAGACCACGTCGCCCATGTTTCCCGCCTGCCGCATGAAGATGGGCGTCACCACGTCGATGATGGCCTTCACCTTGTCGCGATCGCGCATCTGTGAATGGGCGGGCGCCCGCATGCACTGGAGGGCCTCCTGATAGATCGTCTTCTGGTAGGCCTCGAAGCCCGTGTTCTGGATGACCTCGGCCGCCGAGAGGCAGTCCTTCCAGATTTCGTATTTGCGTCCCACCCGGTTCATGATCGTGTGGGCGACACCCGCCCAGGCCGTCGGGCTCTGACCGATGGCCTCGCCACAGATCGTGGCGACGAAGATCTCGAATTCCTCCCGCCGAGCCGCGGGGACGACGGGCATGGGCGAGTAGAGCGCCTCGATGTGGCCCGCGGGGGTGACGGAGTTGGAGCTGCAGACCCCCGAGGCGAAGACGCGTGAGACGAACGTGCCGGAATCAAAGGGAGCGAAGCCGGCGGAGGCGTTGTGGCCCTCGCGCGCCGCGTAGTCCGTGATGGCCCAGACGGGCACGTTCTTGTCCGCCCCGTGGGGCATGGGCGTCAGGACCACGAACACCTCCAGGCCCTTGACCTTCTTGAGTGCCTGCACGTCCTCGCGCGGCAGGGTCTTCAAGTCGAAGAGCGTGTGCTGGAACCTGTTCTGGTGGCTCGTGACCGACAGGTTCTCCAGTGGAGCCAGCCGCGTCTGGATGTCATCCGGTGAGCACGTCGCCAGGAAGAAGAAGTCCTCGTTCCGGGGCGCGCGGGAGTGGTTGCCCGCGTTGGACAGGCGCTCGGAGAGCAGCTCCAGGAAGAAGCCCTCCAGGTAGTCGCCCAACTCCGCGATCCGTTGCGTGTCGGCCTCCGTGTACAGGACATAGGGGGTGAGCTGGAGGTCCAGCGCCACGTTCTCGTGGAAGCCCTCGAACGCGCCCTGGATGGCCAGTTCGCCGTTGTTCAGCGACACCGAGAAGTCCCTCAACCGGGGCCTGTCCACCGTGAGCGCGGGCCGGGGGAGCGGCCGGAGCTGTTCCAGCGGCGCGGCCGGTTTCTGGGCGCTCTTCTCCTTCTTCTCCGGAGCGGGAGGAGGCGGGCGCGTGAGCATGAGCTGATACTGGAACGCCAGCTTCGGTGTCGACTCGACCCCGCCCGTCGCCAGGAGGTGGTCCTCGTTCCACTCCCCCTCCGCATCGCCCGGCGTGGAGGCGAACCCCACCTTCCAGTGCAAGCGCGGGGCTGCCGCGGAGTCCCCGACCACCCACTCCATCCGGACCCTCGCCTGCTCATCGGGCTCCAAACCCTCGGGCGGCGTGGGATGGATGTCCACCGTCGCCTGGAGCCCCTTGAAGAGCTCGCAGAAGTCCGGCTCGAGCTGGATGCCGGACCCGACGTGCATCCCGAGCAGGCCGATCGCCTTCTGGAACTTCTCCTCGAATGCGGGGGCGAGGAGGCTGAAGCGGATGTCCGCCTTCAACGCGTAGGCGATGCTCTTGGGATCCGTGGGGAGCACCTCGACGGCTTGATTGCCGAAGAGGGACGGCTCGATCCGGTAGCCCATGCGCCCCGTGCCAATGAGGCCGAGTTCCAGGATGGAGACACGCAGCGGCCGGTGCCCCGTGGCATCCTTCTCCAGGACCTGGAAGGTCTTCCCCTTGGGAACGAGCCAGGTCTCGCGTGGGTGGGAGGCCCGCTTGTCGGCGAGGCTGTCCCCCTGGATGATCCATTCGAGCCGGCACGGTATCGGCTCGATCACGTTCTCGCAGCCGCCCCCTATCTGGAGGGGCCAGTCGTTCAGGTCGCGCGGCGCGGGTTGCTCCTTGCGCTCGGGGGTGAGGACGATGCGAGGCGCCGCCCGGATCCGCAGGACCCCGTCGTAGCCCAGCGGAAGGTGGCAGGTCGTGGACGGCGCTTCGCTCCCGGGAGCGTTCTCGGTCGGTGCCATGTGGGTTTCCCTTTCCAGGGCGCGGAATCAGCTCTCGAGTTTGAACGGGGCGCTGCACGGCTTCATGTCGGTCTGGCGCACGGGCCTCGGCTTCTTGCTCTTGGCGTCGAGTGGGCGCTGGACCGAGAACTGGTACTGGACGCCGGGAACCAGTGCCTGGACCTCGACGGTCGCGACGAAGTCGCCATTCGGATCACAACCCCCGCGTGGACTCTTCGGGTGCGGCGTGGCGTACCGGATGTTCTCTGGCTTCGGCTTCGAGGCGCTGTTCTCGGGAGCTTTGTCCTTCGAATCGAAGTCGATGACGAGCTCGAATTCTCGGGCGACCGCCCAGGCGGCTTCATCCTTCGTGCCGGGCACTGGCACTTCGACGCCCTCGGCATGGCAGCGCAGCTCCACCACCTCGCCCTTGCGCTCCACCTTCAGGCCGCCCTCCCACCGGGGCGTGAAGTCATACTTGCCCTCCGCCTGCAGGCTCTTGAGGTCGGCGCCCGGGTCGAGCGAGACGAGCTCCAGCTTGAGTTGATGGACCCCTTCGAGGCTCGCCGCCTTGCTTCCGGCGGGGTAGGGCACGCGCGCCGAGACGAGCCAGTCCGCCACGCCCTCTCCACTCCGGACAGCGAGCTTCTTGGGTTTCAACGCGGCGAAGTTCTTGAGGACCTCCCACTTCTGGCTTCCCGGGAGGAGGCGCGAGAAGCGGGCGGTGAACTTGTTGAGATCCTCGGGCGTTCCGGACACGCACGCGGAAATCTCCAGCTCGCACACGCCTCTCCTGGGAACGGGCTTGAAGGCGAGCACGGCGCGTGTCTGGGGATCCATCGGGCGAAAGCCCACCTTCCGGTACAGCCCCGGCCGGGGGTGGGAGATGCGCAGGCTGTCGGACGCCTCCGCCTTCAACTCCTCGAAGCGTGCCCGCGTGATGGAACCATCACCCTCGCCCGTGGTCTCGCCGCCAAAGGGGTACAGCAGGGGGAGCCCGCTCAGGGCGGTGAAGTCGAACCAATAGAAGCGCTCGGCGCCGGGGGGGAGGTCTCCCCGGGCGAGCAGGTCGAAGAGCCGGCCGGGGTGGAAGGAGACGGACAACCAGTTCTTGCGTCCGGGGTGCGCGGTGAGCCGCAGGAGCCGCTTGTCCGTGGGATCCGCCACATCCACGTCGAAGGTGCCCGCCTCCGCGGCGGCCACGCGCACCCGGTCCGCCACGCCCTTGCCCTCGACGTTGAGGACGCACGCGAGGCCCCCGGTTTCGATGCGCACGAGCGGAGGCAGCTTCTTGTTCTGGGCGGCGACCTGGCCGAGCGCCGCCACGAGCATGACGTGCAGGCGTGGGGACTGGCCCGCGCGGCAGGCGCTCTCGTACTTCGAGTAGGGGAGGGCGCCGAGCTTGGATCTGGCCGTCGTGGGCTTGTTCTTGAGGACGAACTCGCACGCCTCGTCGAAGAGCCACAGCGCCTGCTGCCGTGGAGCCTCGCAGCGGGCGGACGCGAAGCGGACGTCGAGGGTCGTCTTCTTGCCCTTCGTGACCAGCTTCTCCACCTCCGCGTTCTGCTCCTCGAGGGCGGCGCGGTGCTTGTCCGGCTTGCCGTCGAACTGGAGGGAGCAGGACAGACCGTCCTCCTCGAGCGTCAGCAGCTCGAAGGGGAGCTTCTTCTCCTTGAGCACGGCGAGCCCCTTCACGAGCCCCCAGCCCACGCGGATGTCCATGGCCGCCAGGCAGTCGTTGAAGGAGACGCGGTCCTTGATGAGGAAGAGCGTCTTCTTTTGTTTCGTGACGACCTTGTCGCCCTCCGCCGTCAGGCCGACGATGAAGTCCTTGGCCTCATCCAGCTTGAACATCTTGTCGTCGAGCGGGGGCCCCTCGCTGGGGCTCATGGGACGCGCGGTGAACGGGATCATCGCCTCGGTTCGAGGCGTGCCGGGGCCCTGTGGCGTCTCGCTGAGCCGCAACGAGATGAAGCCCGGCAGCTCGAGCGGTGCGGGCTCCTCGAAGGGGAAGAACCAGCGCCAGCTTCCATCCGCCAGCCGGATGGGCTGCTCGATGACGATGGGCTCCTCGCCGTCCAGCTCGCCCATGAGCTTCGGGCGGGGAATGGAGAACTCTGTCTGGAGAAGCTCGGACGAGTGCCTGGGCGACAGTGTCTTGGGGGGCGTCGAGGTATCGGTGAGCTCCAGGGTCCAATCGCCCCAGAAGGACAGCGGGAGGGGTTGCACGATGTTCCCCCCGGGGGCGAACTGCCGGCCCGAGGCGATCGGGAGCGTCTTCGCCCCCTGCCGGGCGAGGAGCGTGACCCGGTTGTCCTTGTCGTAGCCGTAGTCCTCGTCGATGACGGTCACCAGGATGCTTTCACCCAGGTGCCGCTCGCCCGCCTTCTTCACGCCACCGAAGTAGAGCGGGCTCGGGTCTTCCTTGCGGAAGCCCGGTACGGGCCAGTTGTCGCGCACGACGGCCTGCTTCTGCTTGTCGAGCACGTTGAGCAGCCAGACGGAAGTGACCGGGTGCAGGTTCTCGATCAGGTGGCCCGGCGCGAGCGCGCCCGAGTCGGAGAAGAGGGGAGTGCTGGCCTTCTCCTCGCCCTCGATGATGCGCGCGATGTGGGCTTCCTTCTCCGGATCACACCACGCGACCTGCGACACATCCTCTTCCTTCGGTTGCTCCTGGCCCTGCTCCTCGAGCGCGGCGATCAACTTCTTGAGGACCGTCCTGGCGTGCTCGGGGACCCACTCGTTCTTCTGGATGAGACGGACGTTGCGCCAGCGCCGGGTGATGCCCTCGACGAACATCCGGCCGTCGGCACCCGGCAGGGACATGGTCTGGTCGATGACGAAGCCGCTCGCCGCCTTGAGGCGCATCCGCTCGGCGAGCGCGGGCACCATCAACGAGAACGAGAGCAGTCTGTCCTTGGCCTCGCCGAGTTTCTTCGCGTCGATCTTGAGGCTCGCGGGTTTGCAACCGGCGCTGCTCCCCGCGAAGGGGCCACAATCGCAGCCCTTGAGGGGGCGCGGCATGGGCTTCCAGTCGTTCCCGTCCGCTCGCTCGAAGAGCAGCTCGAGTTCGTAGCTGCCACCGGAGACCATGCTGTTCTGGGCTGGAGGGGGCAGGTAGACGGTTTCGAGCTCGAGCGTCAGCGGGTAGTTGAAGCGGTGGCAGGACTCCCAGTCGGGGGCCTTGGCCTGGGGCGCGAAGGAGGTGTTCTGGTCGAGGAAGTTCGCGACGGCGGGGCCGTAGCCGAAACCGCCGTCATCGGACTGACTGGACTGGGCGAAGTACTGGTGGGTCGCCTTGTTGAAGTCCGCCTGGTCCTCCGGGGGGAGGGTCGTCGTGAGGTGGTTCTTGAGCTCATCGAGCTCCAGGAAGTTGTCCTGGGTGTCTTCCTTGAGTTCGACGAAACGGGGCTTGCCGCCGTCCTTGGTGTCGAGCTTCTCCGCCAGCTCGACGAGCAGCTTGATGCCATTGTCGGGGGCGTCTTCCGGGCTGAACACCTGGAAGTGCATGAACCCCGCGTCGACCTTCATCTCCTTGCTCTTGCGGGCGAAGGCCGGCGCATTGCGCTCGTCCTCGAAGTCCTTGAGGTGTCCGTGGAGGATCGCGCTGTGGCCTGGCAGGGGGCGCAAGAAGCCGAGGAGCTCTCCGGCCTCCACGGGGAAGAAGGGCTCCGCGAAGGTGATGACCTGGCCCTTCTCGAGTGCGATCAGCGCGGCCTTGAGATTGGCCGGGGGCGCCTTGTAGAGCCAGTGGACCTGTCCCTTGTCGTCACAGACGGTGATGTCTTCGAGGGAGAGATTGTCGGCGAGCACCTTGCAGACCCGCTTCGGGCCGCCGGGCTTGGGGGGCTCCTGGTCGGAAGGGGGAACCGGCTCCTGGGCCCAGCGAAGCGTGCCGGGCTCGGCCCCCTGGCCGGAGATGTTGACCCAGGCCCCGAAACGCCGCTTGTACAGCTCGCGGAACCAGGGGACCTGGCTGAAGTAGTTGTCCAGCATCGAGGGCTTCTGGCTCGGCTTGTCCGCGAAGCCAGGCGGAAAGACGGGGGAGCTCAGATGCATGTAGAGCGAGTAGAACGTGCCCCGGCGGGGCCTGGCCTGTGAATCGGAGGGCACCTCCTCGAGCTCGTGGCGGACGAGGACGAACCCCGGCCAGTTGCCAAAAGCCTCGAGGACGCCGTCCTGGAGGCACGGGGCCTTGTCACCGGGAAGGCGGGCGGCCACGACATAACCGGGGGCGGCGGCATTGACGGGAGCGAGCTTCTGCTCCGCGGGCGGGAAGAAATGGACACCGCCGTGGAGGTTGCGCTGGAGGCCGAGCACGTAATAGCCGCCGATGCCGGTGTCGAGCGACTCGTTGTTGTGGTAGCCCTGCCAGGGGCTGGTGGACACGGTGTTCCCGCGCAAGGGAAAGCTGTATCGGGGCCGGCTGAAGCTGCTGTCGATCACCTCGGAGGGAGCGGTGGTCCGTGTTTCTCGGTAGCAGTAGCGTCCACAGGGAGTCTGTGAATGATCCAGGAACCGATCATACGTGGACCCCCTGGTTTCAGGATTCTTTTCAAAGAATGCCTTTGCTCGTACCAGATTGAAGGAGGCGAACCCTTTCATGCCGGAAACTCCAAGATTCATGCCGGCACGTATCCTGAAAATCATGTGATCTGGACCAATCTTGGCACCTAGATCACGATAGCCATTGGCGTTTGGCGCGGAAAGCAACCCACCACTGACAAGGCCGTATTTGGAGGATGGATCCGCGGTTACCAGCCAGAGCTGTTCTTCCCCCCCGATCTGCAGGATGCAATAGCCAGCGATGACAATGATATGAAGAGGATTACGGGCAAGATCCTTGTTCCATTTTCCAAGGCCCGTGTAGATGACCACCGGGTTGTTGGCCCGCAGGCACTCGATGATGTGGGCGAATCTTTCCCGGAGCCGTGGTTCGCTGCCTTTGATGGCATCGGCGTCATGACGCATGGCTTTGGGGAGCAGATTGCCGATGTCCGCATCTTCTGAACTCGGTGTTCGATAGCGGAGAACACCTCCAAGTCCAGTTGGACGAACACCTCTAGAAGGAAATATAAGCTCTAGTGGAAGCGGAACCTCTCCATCTGGATCGGAGTGGAACTGTGAGTAATCTCCCCCTATTTCGTAATTTGCCTTCGGATATGTCGTCCATCCTCTCTTGAAGGAATCATCCGCGGGGATGCCAAAAAAAGCACGTTCTCCCCTGGGATACCGAAGGTCGAGCATGCAAGCGGGGTCGCCTGCTCTCGAATGCGTAATGTACTTCTGACGTTGATCGCCCCCTTTGATGAGTTGGTAGTAATTGTAAACCATGGATGCCGAAGTGCGTCCACACCAGTCTGGATTTTCGGCGTCAATCACCTTTTGCCCAAGCAGCGGGACCTTGAGCACATGCCATTCCTTCGCTTGTCGCTTGATCTCTTCTGGGAATTCGTATTGATCAATAGGAAAAACGCGAAGGACCGAGTTGGACTTGCTGTCTTGCTCTATGATGTTGGTGCGTACGCCTATGCCTTTCTCGTTTTCCTCGAGAAAAAACTCCTGCTGAATTCCCATTTTCGCCCCCCCCCTTGGGTGGTATTACTCGTCGCTGTTATTGCAATGTTGGTGACGAACTTTGTTGGGTGCGCCTTTGTTTATGGAGTAATGCTCATCCAGCGTGTGGCTTTTTCCATCCGACCCTTGGGCTTGTTCGAGCTTCCATCGAGCGATGCCCTGTTCGTCTGTTGGCCAGGTCAGTGTGATTGAATCCTGGCAGCCCTGATGATTGCAGAGTTGTAGCTTGTAGATGGAGTCGTCTTTTGAAATATCCTTGACTCTGTCGACTTGTCGGAAGTCTCCCTCGGGTAGATCGCTGGTTAGAACGCTTGCTCGGTGATGCAAGTCTATCCGCAGTACGCTTCCACTGATGGATCCGCAGTTGACCAGGATGAATCTTTCCCCTGATTGTTCCTGCAGTTTGTACCAGACGGGGGGGAGCGAACGGAAGATTTGGTAGGCCTCCGAGGATAGCGTCGGCATATCCGCGGATTCCGAATCGAACATTGAGTACTTGTCTTCGCTCCGCGCCGAGGGGCGTGCCCCCTTTTGCAATGAAGCCCTGAGTGTATCCGAGAGCGTGGACCTGCTTCGCGACTCAATTACGATATTGAATTCATCATCCTCGGGATCGAACCGGCCCTTCGCTCTCGACTTCATGTACCCGGTGTAGACGACCAGATTGCCCTCCCGGAACATGGCGCTGACGAAACGGCTGTCCCTGATGCTGAGTTGATGCCAGTCGTATTCAATCTTCTCCAGTTCATCGGTCAGGCATTGCTCGTGGGTCCTTCGGTTTTGCTGCGCGCGCTCATTGCACACGACGAGGAAGGACTCGTGGAGGCCGCCCTTTCTCTTGTCCTTGGCGAGTTGCTTGAAGTTGACGTCGAAGAAGAGCTGGGAGAGCAGTTGGGACGCCTGCTCGTTCTGCGGGTCCAGCGTGGCCGCGCGCGCCGCGGCGTCCAGGCGCTCCTTGGTGCTCTTCGCCACGTCCTGGGCCTGCGCCAGCAGCGCCTCCAGGCTGGGCTTGTCCGCCCCCACGAGCTTCTCCAGCGTGAAGCCCTCCGTCTCGCCGCACTTCAGGCGCACCCACCCCTTCTTCTCCGCGCCTTCCAGCTTCTGGCACTCCGTACCGATGAGGACCTTCTTCACCACCTCCCCATCCGTGCTCTCGCCGCCGCGCAGATTCACCTCCGAGCCCTGGATGTAGACGGGCCCGGCCTCCTGCGCCCGGCTCGGCGTCCCCCAGCTCACTCCCAGACACAGCGCCCAGGTGCATAGGTGAATCCCACTGGTCCTCTTCTTCATGAATCCTTCCCTCGAGAATGTAGGGCGGGGTGGGCCCGCGTCGGCGCCAGTCAAGGCGGGCCCCTCCTGTCCCGCCGGGCCGACGTTCCTCACGAGGCGGCAGCCTGCTCGAAGCGCCGGATTGGGGTCAAGGACGGCTCCGGCCGCGCCACATTCATGCGCTGGCAGCTCCTACTCTCGGTGCTAGGCCGCGAAGCGCGGGGGCGCGGCCTTGTCGTCTCCCCGCACCGCTTCCGGCTTCAGGAGGACGAACCGCGTGCTCTCCCGGGCCTCCACCTGGAGTGGCTTCCGGGCCTCCAGGAGCGTGGCGCCCCGCTGGGACACCCTCAGTCCCTCGTGCTCGAAATCCACCGCGCCCGACAACACGAAGAGCTGGGCGCCCTCTTCGAGCTCCTGCACCTCTCCTGGCGCCAGCTCGTGGTGCTCGCCGTGCTGGAACAGGCCGAGCCGATCCTTGCGCCCGAGGAACCCGTACCGCTCGAACCCGCGCACCAGGTCGTCGAAGCGCCGCTCGGCGAACGTCTTCCACATCCCCTCGCGCAGATGCTCATCCCCCTCGAGCAGTGGCAGCAGCGCCGAGCGGGGAATGCGCACCAGTGTCGAGGCCGCCGCCGTGCGGATGGAGGCCGAGCGGCGCTCGCCCGTGAGCAGGGCGCTCTCCCCGAACACGGTGCCGCCGCCGAGCTCGTCCACGAGCGTCTCGCCGTGGGCCGTGGGGGCCAGCACGTAGACCGCGCCGCGCTCGAGCAGGTACAGCTCGTCGCTGGTGCTGCCCGCCTGGAAGACGTACTGGCCCGCGGGCAGCACGTGGCGCTCCGCGCGTGTGGCAATGCGGCGCAGGGTGGTCTCGTCGAGGTGGGCGAGGAATGGCACGCGGCGCAACGATTGGACCATCTGGGTGGAGCGCAGGTGGGCCCCGAGCCACGTGCGCTGCACCCGGGCCGCGAGTTTCTCCAGGGGCTGGCGCAGCCGCCGCTCCACCTGGGTCCGGGCGATGCTCAGCAGGTTGCTCGGGGTGATGGGCATCACCGTCACCAGTCCGTGCCCCTGGCCATAGCCCGGGTTGGCCTCGATGAAGTAGCGCGCCCCGGGCTTGTCACAGTGTTTCCAGTACTCGCTCTCCATCTCCGACTCGCGCGTGCGCCAGCCGACCCGGCGGATCAGCGGCCGGGCCGGATCCACCATCTCCTGGCCGAACTCCGAGGCCAGCGCGGACATGAAGGACAGCAGCTCCGGTGGCGTCTCCTGTTCGCGCCGCGGCCACACCTCGGCGCAGTGGCTGGCGAACAGCGAATAGCTGGACGGGTGCACCAGCGAGCCCAGGTAGAGCACGCGCCGGCCCGGGTGCCTCAGCACGTAGCGCGCCACCCGCGTCACGAAGAAGCGCGCGTTGACGTTGCCTCCCCGGTAGGCGCGCAGCGAGCCCGCCTCCGCGCGGAACACGGCCAGGGGCTCTCCGCCGAGCTGCTTCTCGAAGAGGTGCATGGCGAAGTAGCCGACGAGGGCTCCCTCCTCGTTCTTGTGAACGAGGATCCACGTGTGCTCGGCCTTCGATTCGACGACGTAGTGGGCGAAGGCCTCCCGGTCCACCCCATCGAAGATCTGCTGATGGACGGCGTAGAGGTCGTCGGCGAGCTGGCGGCGCTCCTCGGTGGACAAGGCGTGGGGGCGGATGACGTCGGTGCGCGTGATGCGGGACATGGTGGCCTCGAACGGGAATGTCGTGTCGTGGGGAGTGGCTTGCCCTGACACGAAGCACTCTGCTCCGAGGGGGGCGGGGCGGCTGTGACGGCGCCAACATGCGGCGAGTGAGCGCCGTCACAGAGCGCCCTCTGCTAGGGTGCCCGGCCCGACCGAAAGAGAGGTTGCCATGGCCCCCCCCGCGCTTCGTTCCCTCTACCCGCCCATCGAGCCCTACAACACCGGCCGTCTGCGCGTGTCCACCCTCCATGAGATCTACTTCGAGGAGAGCGGCAACCCGAAGGGCAAGCCGGTGATCTTCGTCCACGGTGGGCCGGGCGGGGGCTCGGATCCCAAACAGCGGCGCTTCTTCGATCCCTCGGCGTACCGCATCGTCCTCTTCGACCAGCGCGGCTGCGGCAGGAGCACGCCCCACGCGTGCGTGGAGGAGAACACCACCTGGCACCTCGTGGAGGACATGGAGGCGCTGCGCCGCCACCTGGGCATCGAGCGGTGGCTCGTCTTCGGGGGCTCGTGGGGGAGCACGCTCGCGCTGGCCTATTCCCAGAAGCACCCGGAGCGCGTCACGGAGCTGGTGCTACGCGGCATCTTCCTCTTGCGCGAGCAGGAGATCCGCTGGTTCTACCAGCACGGCGCGCACACCTTCTTCCCGGATGCGTGGGAGGACTTCCTCGCGCCCATCCCACCCGAGGAGCGTGGAGACCTGGTCCAGGCCTACCACCGGCGATTGATGGGAGAGGATGCCCGGGTGCGCCAGGAAGCGGCTCGGGCCTGGAGCGTCTGGGAGGCCCGGACCAGCAACCTCGTGCCCAACCCGGATCTCATCGCGCTCTTCGGCCAGGACGCGTACTCGCTCGCCTTCGCGCGCATCGAGTGCCACTACTTCGTCCACCGCGCCTTCCTGCGCGATGACACCCAGCTCCTGGACGACGTGCCGCGCATCCGCCACATCCCGGCCGTCATCGTCCAGGGCCGCTACGACATCCCCTGTCCCATCGAGAGCGCCTGGGCCCTGCACAAGGCCTGGCCCGAGGCGGAGCTGAAGATCATCCCGGACGCGGGGCACTCGGCGTACGAGCCGGGCACCACCCACGCGCTCGTCGAGGCCACGGACCGGTTCCGCGTGTAGTTCCTTGCTCAGCCCATGACGGGCAGCACGAGGGCGGAGGGGTGGGCGGGGTCGTGGAAGACGCTCTGGTCGGCGGGCACGAGCGTCTTCGCGGTGGCGAGGGGCTCGCCGCTGCCGGGGTTGCGGGCGAAGCGCGGGTGGGCCCCGCTGGACACCTGGAGCCGGAGGCGGTGGCCCGCGAGGAAGCGGTGGGCGGTGGGCCACAGCTCGATGGTGACGCGCAGGGTGCCATCGGGCTCGGGCGCGGGCTGGCCGGGAACCAGGCGCAGCAGTCCATCGCAGACGTTGAGGGACCTGCCCGAGGCGTCGACGTCGCACAGGCGGGCGAAGAAGTCGGTGTGGGCGAGGCTGGAGCGGACGAAGAGCTCGGCTCGGACGGGGCCGATGACCTCGAGGTCCTTCTCCAAGGGCGCGCTGGTGTACGTGAGGATGTCGGGGCGGGACTCCAGGGGCTGGTTGTCCCGGGGGCCCGCCTCCTTCGTCAGGAGCGCACCGCCCACGGTGGGAGTCGGATCGGCCGGATCGTAGCGGTAGCGGTCGGGCTCCGAGGCTCCGGGCGTGGCGGGAGACAGGCCCCGGCCGGCTTGCAGGTGCCAGCGCTGCGGACGGGCGCCCGGCGGGGGCCACTCCGAGAAGTCGCGCCAGGTGTTCGCGCCCATGACGAAGAGGCGCACGGGGGCCTCGCGCAACAACTGGCGCTCCCCCTTGAGGTGGGCCTTGAGCCACACCAGGGACTCGCGCACGGCGGCCGCCATCCCCTCGGGCGCGACGTGGGTCCAGGGTCCGATGGTCAGGTAGGGGTTGCGTCCGGCCCGGCGGAGCGCGGCGTAGTCATCCACCTGCCAGGGCAGGAAGATGTCGTACCAGCCGCCAATCAGATGGGCGGGGGCGGTGACCTCGGAGACCGAGCCGCTGAAGTCCGCGGGATTCCACCATGGGTCGCCCGCCGCGTCGTGCTCGAGCCAGTCCTGGAAGAAGGGAACGCGCTCGCCGACCGCGAGTGTGTCCATCTCGTTCAAGGGCAGGTGCCGGAAGAGGGGCTTGAGCTTGCGGGCCGCGCCGAGCCGCGCGAGCACGGCGCCCAGTCCGGTCTTCTCCTGGGTGCGCACGAGGTGGACCCAGGACAGCACGGTATCGAGCGAGAAGGCACCGCCCGCGTAGGTCTGGCCACGGAACTGGGACGCGGTCTCGTGCGCCACCATCGCCTTCAAGGAGAGTCCCGCGTCCCGCGCGAGCGCCCATTGCACGAGGCCCAGGTAGCTGGGCCCCAGGGTGGCGAACTCCCCGGAGAACCACTCCTGCCGCTTCATCCACTCGAGCGTCGCCAGCCCATCGGCCCGCTCGTCGCGGAACGGGTCGAACCGGCCTCCCGAGCCGAAGGTGCCGCGCACGCTCTGGACGAGCACCTGGAAGCCACGCTCGGCGAAGAGCCTTCCGAACATGAGCCCGAAGAAGCCCCGCCGGCCATACGGCGAGCGCACCAGGAGGGTGGGAAGCCTGCTGTTCCCGCGAGGCGTGTATCGGTCCGCCAGCAGCTTGACCCCATCGGGCATCGGCACCTCGAGGTCGTGCTCGGCGGTGACGTCGTGGGTATCCGCGGGAGGCAGTTCGAGGAAGCGCGAGAAGACGCGGCTGGCGACGGTCATGCTCGCCAGCCATAACACCCGGCCCCGCGTCTGTCCCTGGGGCGGTCCGCGCGGCGGCTCCCGGATGTCCCGGTGTCCAGATGTCGACCGCGCGCGTCCATCCCACCCGGTTCACCCACCGTGCTCCTCTCCGCCGGCCTGGATTCCGGCTGGGTGGAAAAGAGGGGTGCTTCGGGAAACCCGCCTGGGGAGGAGGGGACCGTTCCCGTTGACGGGACGACCGCTCGGGGGGGCTGGACGACCACTCCCGCACGCGCCCGTGGACGCGGCCCGGTGGGATCTCTATCTTGCGCACCCTCATGGAACGCCCTGCCTCACCCCCTTCTCTGACAGCCCTCGAGCGACTCGTGCAGGAGCGCCCTCTGCCGCGCCATGTGGGTATCATCATGGATGGCAACGGCCGATGGGCGGAGATGCGTGGCCTGCCGCGAATGGAGGGCCACCGCGAGGGCTCCACCAGCGTGCGCGAGGTGACCCGCTGTGCCCGCCGCGTGGGGCTCCAGGCCCTCACCCTCTACGCCTTCTCCTCCCAGAACTGGGCCCGCCCGGCCGAGGAGGTGGCCGCGCTGATGGACTTGCTGCGCGAGTACCTCGAGAGCGAGCGGGAGGAGATCCTGCAGAACGGCATCCGCCTCAACGCCATTGGCGAGGTGGACAAGCTGCCGCGCTTCGTGAAGGAGCCGTTGGACAGGCTGCGCGCGGAGTCGGCGAAGAACACGGGCATGGTGCTCACGCTGGCGCTTTCCTACGGAGGGCGCGAGGAGCTCTTGCAGGCGGCGCGCCGGATGGCCGAGGCCGCCAGCCGGGGCGAGCTGGCGCCCGAGAACCTGGACAGCGAGACCTTCGAGTCCTATCTCTGGACGCACGATCTGCCCGCGGTGGATCTCGTGGTGCGCACCAGTGGCGAGCAGCGCATGTCCAACTTCCTCCTCTGGCAGATGGCGTACGCGGAGCTGTGTTTCAGCGACGTGCTGTGGCCAGACTTCCGGACCGAGGCCTTCCTGCGGTGTCTGGCGCAGTTCCAGCAGCGCGAACGGCGCTTCGGTCTCACCTCCGCGCAAGTCAAGCGAGAGGACTCCCAGCGGGCCAAGGCGTGAACGAGAAGAACAAGAATCTCGTCCTCCGGGCGGTGTCGGCGCTGTCGTTGCTGCCGGTCGTCGTCTTCCTGCTCTACATGGGTGGCCTGTACACCACGCTGCTGTTGGGCGTGGCCTCGGCCATCTGTGTCAGCGAGTACTACCTCATCACCCAGAAGGAGCTGTCGCCCGCGGCCTGGGTGGGCATCGTGCTCGCCGGGGCGCTGCCCTTCCTGGCCCTGCGGCATCCCGAGCGCACGGGAGAGGGGGCCTTCTGGGTCCTGGCCTTCTTCCTCATCTTCGCCTTCACCTACCACCTCATCCGGGGCCCCTTGCAGGATGCGCCCACGCGGGTGGCCCACCTGGTGACGGGCTTCCTGTACGGCTCGGTGGGGCTGACGGCCATGTGCGCCCTGCGCCAGATGCCGGAAGGCCTGATGTGGGTCATCGCCGCGCTCGTCATCACCTGGGCCAATGACACCGTCGCCTATTTCGCCGGGCGGTTCCTGGGCCGCCACAAGCTCTACCCGGCGGTGA
The DNA here is from genome assembly GCF_002305875.1 of Cystobacter fuscus. NCBI lineage: Bacteria > Pseudomonadati > Myxococcota > Myxococcia > Myxococcales > Archangiaceae > Cystobacter > Cystobacter fuscus. The sequence goes on from NZ_CP022098.1 coordinate 3,472,560, forward strand.
GCCCCAACAAGACCTGGGAGGGCTTCGCGGGAGGGCTGGTGGGCTCGGTGGTCGGCATGTTCATCACCCGAGCCGGTTTCTTCCCGCTGCTCACGGTGACGGACTGTGTGTTCCTGGGCATTTGCGGCGGCATCCTCGGGCCCATCGGGGACCTGTGCGAGTCCATGCTCAAGCGCGCCTATGGGGTGAAGGACTCGGGCCGCGCCATGCCGGGGCACGGGGGCATCCTGGACCGGATCGACGCGCTCGTCTTCAACGCGCCCCTGGTCTTCGTCTACGTCACCTTCCTGCGTGGAGTTCTGCCGTAGCATCGAATGTCCGCTCGCCTGGCGACCGGGCCTCGAAGCGGATTGTCGTGCCGGAGGCCCACGGTTACTGTTGGGCCCATGTTTCAAGATACCGCCCTGTTCATCCTGCTGCTCGGCGTGCTCGTCACCGTCCACGAGCTGGGTCACTTCCTGGTGGCCAAGGCCTGTGGGGTGAAGGTCATCCGCTTCTCCATCGGCTTCGGGCCCAAGCTGTTCGCCTTCACCAAGGGGGAGACGGAGTACCAGGTGGCGCTCCTGCCCCTGGGCGGCTACGTGAAGATGGCCGGCGACGCGCCCCACGAGGAACTGGCGCCCGAGGACGCCGAGCGGGGCTTCCTCAACGCTCCGCCGTGGAAGCGCGCGCTCATCGTGGTGGCCGGGCCGGTCTTCAACCTCGTCTTCCCCATCCTCATCTACTTCTTCGTGTTCGTGGGCGCGCACGAGGCCACCTCCACCCGCGTGGGCTTCGTGGATCCGGCCATGCCCGCGGCCGTCGCCGGCATCCGCCCGGGTGACCGCATCACCGCGGTGGAGGGCGAGCCGGTGCGCACCTTCGAGGACCTGCGCGAGTCCTTCGTCGGCCGCTTCGATCGTCCCGTGCCCGTCACCATCGAGCGCGATGGTCAGTCGACGACGCTCAACGTGACGCCGCGGAAGATCGTCGAGTCCAATGCCGTCGACTCGGTGGAGCGGGGCCAGATTGGCATCCAGCCCATCCGCAAGCCCGCGGTGCTGGGCGTGCCCGCGGGCTCGGTCGCCGCCCAGGCGGGATTCAAGAGCTTCGACCGTGTCCTGTCCGTCAACGGGGTGAACATCCCGGACGAGGCGGCGCTCCATGAGCAGCTGGCGAAGCTGCAGGGGCCGCTCGAGGTCACCGTGCAGCGCGTGCTGCCGGTGGAGGTGGGCGCGGTGACGGGCGGCGTGCCCTCGCTCACCACGGTGAAGGTGGAGCGGCAGCCGGGTGGAGATGGTTTCTCCGCCCTGGGCGCCGAGCCCTCGGACATGTACGTGTCGGCCGTGTTCCCCGGCAGCGTGGCGGAGAAGGCCGGCCTGCGCGCGGGAGACCGGCTGGAGAGCTTCAACGGCGAGCCGCTGCGCTCCTTCAACGTCCTGGCCGGAGAGCTGAGCACCCTCAAGGAGAAGTCCTTCACGCTCTCCTGGCGCTCGGCCGAGGACGGGCAGGTGCACACCCAGCAGCTCGCCCAGGTGATGCGCACCAGCACGGACGAGCTGGGCCAGGAGTCCTCGCGGCTGGAGCTGGGCGTGCGGCCCTGGATGCCCTCCTCGGCGGAGCTGCTGCCAGTGGACACGGTGGTGGTGACGCTCGGCGTGGGCGAGGCGCTGCGCGAGGCCGTCGTCGTGGTGCCGAAGATCGTCGGTCAGATGGTGAAGGTCATCGGCGGGCTCGTCAGCGGCCAGGTGTCGACGAAGACGCTCGGCGGCCCGGTGATGATGTACCAGCTGGCCTCCAAGAGCGCGGAGCAGGGCTGGGACAGCTTCCTGCACCTCATGGCCATCATCTCCATCAACCTCGGGGTGATGAACCTGCTGCCCATTCCCATCCTCGACGGCTTCCACCTGCTGTCGGCGTTCTGGGAGGCCATCCGCCGCCGCCCCATTCCGGTGCGCGTGCGCGAGATGGCCAACGTGGTCGGCCTCATCCTGCTCGTGGCGCTCATGGGCATGGCCTTCTTCAACGACATCACCCGGTAGGGAGGTGGGAATGCGGCGGTTGTTCGTGGGAGTGTGCGTGGGGTTGGGGCTGCTGTCGGGTTGTGCCGCGCGTGCCACCCGGGGCGACGAGGACACGGCGGAGCGCGCTTCCGCCACGCGGGGCTACCTGGAGGAGGGACTCGCCTCCTACTACGCCGATCGCTACAACGGCCGGGCCACCGCCAGCGGCGAGAAGCTGGATCCGAAGAAGTACACCGCCGCCCACCCGAAGCTGCCCTTCGGCACGTGCCTGCGGGTGGTGAACATGGAGAACAACCGCTCGGTGGAGGTGCGCGTCAACGATCGGGGCCCCTACGTGAAGGGCCGGGTGGTGGACGTGTCGCACGTCGCGGCGAAGAAGCTGGAGCTCCTGGACAAGGGGCTCGCCCGGGTGCGGCTCTACCGCTGCGCGACCCGCACCTCGCAGCTCGACGTGCAGCTCGACGTGCCCAACGAGTCGCGGGCGGGGTAGAAGCCCTCCCCATGTTCCTCGCGCTCGACTCTTCCACCCTCACGTTGTCCCTGGCCCTGGTGGAGCGGGAGGGCGAGGCGCTTCGCGTCCTCGAACACCTGGTGGTGGCGCCGCCGCGCAAGCAGAGCGAGGCGCTCCCCGGTGTCGTGGGGGAAGTGCTCGCCCGTCATGGGGTGACGCTCGGCGCGCTGGAGGGGCTGGTGATTGGCCTCGGGCCGGGCTCCTTCACGGGGCTGCGCATTGGCCTGTCGTGCGTGAAGGGGCTCGCGTACGCGGCGCGGCTCAAGGTGGCCGGGGCCTCGTCGCTGGCGGCCGTGGCGCTGGAGGGGCCCGAGGGGCCGCCGCTCTTCGCCCTCGCGGTGGCGCGCAAGGACGACCTCTACCTGGGGCCCTACCGGCGCACGGGCCTGGGCGTGGAGGCCCTGGGCCCCGAGGAGGCCATGAGTCCCGAGGAGGTCGCCCAGCGCATGGCCGCCGAGCCCGAGGCGCTCGCCCTGGGACCCGCGCTGCCCGAGTACCGCGCGGCCCTGGAGCGCCTGGGCGTGGCCCCGTCGCGGCTGCTCGATGCGCCCACGTTCCCCTCGGCGGTGGCGCTCGCGCACCTGGCGCGGCTGCCCGAGGCGCAGTCGCTGGAGGCGCTCTTCGCGCTGGAGCCGCACTACGTCCGTGCCTCCGCGCCCGAGCTCAACCCCAAGTTCCCTCCGCTGCCCGGACCCGCGCCCACCGCGCGCCTCAAGGAAGACTGACTCGGCGACGGACTCAGGGGCCGGCGACGCCGAAGGCATCGTCGGGCATGAAGCTCAGGGTGATGCGCGCGCCGCCTCCGCCGATGGCTTGCGTGGCGTCCGGCCCGAAGTCGTAGGCGCGCAGGGACAGGGGCAGCTCCAGCCCCAGCGCCAGATGCCGGGACAGCCGGACGCGCCCGTCGAAGGTGACGTAGGTGATGGACTCGAAGCCGCCCCGGGGCTCGGCGTACACGCCAGGCCCCCGTACTGCCCGCCCAGGAGCAGTCCCCGGACGTCCCCTCCATGAGTCGACGTTTGCCGGAAGCCCTCGGCGCCCGCGGGGAGAGCGGGGTGACATCCGGTGGGGGGGAGGCGAGAAGCGGGACCCACCGGGCCGGGGCTTGGGGTAAAGGGGGCGCCATGAACGAGAACCTGCGAATCGCCGTGGTGGGCGCCACGGGCGTGGTGGGCCGGGAGGTGGTCTCCACGCTCTTCGACCGGGAGGTATCCGCCGAGCAGCTCACCCTGCTGGCCTCGGAGCGCTCCGCGGGCGAGGAGCTGGACTACGGCGAGGAGACGCTCGAGGTGGAGAAGGTCTCGGCCGAGTCCTTCCGGGGAATGGGGCTGGTGCTCCTGGCCACTCCGGCGGAGGCCTCGCGCTCGCTCGCGCACCAGGCGCAGGCGGCGGGGGCGTGGGTGGTGGACGTGAGCTCCGCCTTCCGGGCCGACGGCGCCGTGCCGCTGGTGCTCCCCGGCTTCAACTCCGAGCTGCTGGAGGCGAACTTCAAGGGTCGCCTGGTGGCGTTGCCCTCGGCGGTGACGACCGCGCTGGCGTGCATCCTCGAGCCGCTGCGTCAGGCGTTCGGCGTGGCCCAGGTGCAGGTGACGGCGATGATGGGGGCGTCCTCGGCGGGCAACGCGGGCGTGCGCGAGCTGGAGCAGCAGACGGCGGCGCTCCTGTCCGGGCGAGACCCCGAGGCGCACACCTTCCCCCAGCGCGTGGGCTTCAACCTGGTGCCCCAGGTGCGCCCCTTCCTCGCCAACTCGCCGTGGACGGAGGAGGAGGCGGGCTGGACGCTGGAGTGCGCGCGCCTCTTCGCGCCCCGGGGCGAGGTGCCCGTGGTGGCCGGCACCGCCGTGCAGGTGCCCACCTTCCACGGCCATGGCCTCAGCCTCCAGGTGCGCTTGAAGAAGCCCGCGCCGGTGGAGCAGGCCCGCGCCGCGCTCAAGGGCTCGCCCGCCCTCAAGGTGCTCGACTCCCCCGGGGAGAAGATCTACCCCATGCCCAGCCTCGTCACCGCGGACCCCACCGTCCATGTGGGCCGCCTGCGCTCCTTCCCCCAGGCCCCCGAGTGGCTCACCCTCTTCGCCACCGTGGACAACGCCGGCCGGGGCGCCGCCCTCAACCTCGTGGAGGCCGGTCTGCGGCTCGCCACGCGCCCCTCCTGACAATTTGGCAATGTCCTTTCGGCCCTCCCTGCCCATTTGACGGCGGGTGGGGGGGCCCGCTCCGGGCGCCGGAGGGGGCGGGGGCCGGATTCCTCCTGGCCCCTGGCTTGCTAGCCTCCTTCGCACCCATGCGTACCTTCCTCCTCACGACCGCGTTGCTTCTGTCCTCCGCGGCTTCGGCTCAGGTGAAGTTCACGTTCGGCACCGCCAACAACGAGACGTTGAGCTTTGGCAAGGCCGACTGCTCGAATCCCGTGACCGTCACCTGGACGCGGACCATCCAGCCCTGCGACAGGCTCACCCTGTGGATCACCACGACGGGCTCGTGCCAGGGCGCAGCGGCCGACACCTCGAAGGGAGATGTCGCGCTGGACGAGATCTCCCTGTCGACCTTTCAGGCCGCGACCCAGGGCACCTTCAATCTCGATCGCTCGCGGCTGCCCTTCGTCACGTCGGATGGCGGGGCGGCATGTGGCAGCCTCAATGAGGAGAAGACGTTCTCGCTGTGCGGAGCCACCAAACAGACCGACAACTTCTATGGCTGCAACTCCACGGTGGTGAACGCCACGGCGGCCCGGATCACCTACGATGGCAAGCCGCCCTCCGCGCCCACGCTCTCCGCGACGAGCGGCATGGACGGCGCCGCGAGCATCACCGTGAATGCCCCGTCGGATGCCACGCGCGGGGTGGTGAGGATCCTGCTCAACGGAGAGGAGTTCCGGAAGGTCGAGTGGTCGCTGGGAAAGGGGGCCCTCCTGGTGGAGAACCTGGAGAATGACGTCACCTACGAGGCCGACGCCACCGTCTTCGACGCCGCGGGCAACGAGAGCGAGCGGAGCTCGCCCGTGCAGGTCATCCCCACCAAGACGTATGGCTTCATGGAGCACTACGGCGATTCGGGTGGGCAGGAGGTGGGCTGTGGGGCGGTGGGGGGTGGGGTCGCGGGTGGCGCGATGCTGGCCGTTCTGGGTTTCTGGTTGTTCTCAAGGAGAAATCGTTCATGGCTCGAGCAGTAGCCTTCGGTGTCGCGGTGCTCCTCGCCGCGCTCCCCGGCCAGGCCCAGGTGTATTCCGACGCGCCCACCCAGTCGCCTCGTGGGGGATCCGTGGAGTTGCGGCTCGGCAGCTACCGCCCGCAGATCGACGGGGAGGAGGGGGTGAGCGGCGGTCCCTTCACGGATATCTATGGTGAGGGGCGCTGGTGGCTCTTCGAATTGGAGTTGCAACGCTTCTTCTACCAGGGCATCGGCACGGCGGGGCTGAGCCTGTCGGTGGGCTACGCGGAGAAGTTCGGCTACGCCCTGACCAAGGACAAACAAACTCCGAGCTCGGAGCGGACGAGCTTCCACGTGGTGCCCCTGCACCTGCGGGGCGTCTACCGGTTCGACTATCCGGCGTTCCAGTGGGGCTTCCCGTTGATTCCCTACGTCAAGCCAGGGCTCGTCTTCGTCCCGTGGTGGGCCACCAAGGGCGGCAAGCTCGACGAGGCGCCCGCGACGGAGGGGTCGGAGGGGAGCGAGGGAACGCCCGCGCGCAAGGGCCGCGGTGTCCGGTTTGGCTGGGAAGTGGCCGTCGGTCTGTCCTTCATGCTCGACGTGCTGGAGCCGCGCTTCGCGCGCGACTTCGACTCGGACCTGGGCATCAACCACAGCTATATCTTCGCTGAGTACACGTACTCGAAAGTGAACAGCTTTGGTCAGCCGGGTTTGAACTTGTCGGACTCCTACTGGATGTTCGGTCTGGCACTGGATTACTAGGCCCTACATGACACTCCCTCCGTGCTCCTCCGTTCGGGCCCTGATGGCGGTTCTCGTGGTGGCCGTGGCACTGTCGGGTCCTGGTTGCCGCAGGGTGGTGAAGCCCGAGGCCGGAGGAGATCGCACGGTGGAGGCCGGAGTGCCGGTGGACTTCGGCGCCGGGGGTCAGGATGCCCCCGTGGTGTCCTGGGACTTCGGTGACGGCTCTCCGGTCCAGTCCGGCACGCGGGTGGTCCACGCCTTCGAGCGTCCGGGCACCTACGCGGTGCGGGCGCTGGACAGGGACGCGGTGCTGGCGAGCGCCACGCTGACGGTGGTGCCCCGGCCCGTGTTGCGCGCCATCCCGGATGACGCGGAGGTGGCCATCTTCTTTCCCCAACTGCGCGGCAACGTGGATCCGTTGATGGGCTTCATGTCGCAGCTGGTGGGCGAGTCCCAGGTGTTGCAGACGCTGGACTCGGTTCCCCTGCTGGCGCTGGTGCTGCGCGACGTGACGGGGGGGCAGGCGCGCATCGTGGATCCGGACGAGGGCCTGGGCTTCTTCTCCCTGCCGCGCTTCGAGGGCTCCGTGGTGCTGCTGGGCGTGACGGACACCCAGGCCGCGGTGGACGCGGTGGTGAAGGAGGTGCAGTCGCGGGGCGCCCGGGTGATGAGGCGCGAGCCCCAGGGCACCGTCTTCCTGCGGCGGGACAATGGCATGTCGATGGTCGTTTTTCCGGATCGCGGCTACCTGTACGTCGTGGTGCCGGACGCGCCGGAGTCGGAGTCCGAGCAGGAGGAGGGCACGCCGCAGCAGGTGCTGGCGGAGGTGGGCGATGACGGCCTCGCGGCGGTGGAGGAGGTGCGCGCGCACATCCAGGGCGCGAGTGGCTCGGGGCTCTCCGAGCAGCCGCTGCTCACGTCGCTGCGCGCGAAGGTGGGCGCGGGCCACGTGCACGTCTTCGCCCGTCCCGAGGGCAATGACGCCTCCGCGAGCATCCAGGGCCTGTGGGCGGCGCTGACGTTCCAGGATACCCGGGCGGACCTGGAGGGCTGGGTGGTGTCGGACAAGTCGCTCTTCCAGGGGGGGACGGCGCCGGGCTCGGAGCTGCTGGCCCGGGCGCCCCTGGGGCCCATCGCCGCGCTGACGGTGTCCCTGCCTCCCGAGACGCTGGCGAAGCTCGTCTTCGGTGCGCCCGGCTCGGAGCGCCGCGCGCAGACCGAGCAGCGCATGGCGCGCCAGGGGCTCGACGCGGCCGGCGTGCAGGGGATGCTGGGCGCGCTGCGCGGAGACCTGTCGTTGCTGGCCTACCTGGACGCGCCGGCCTTCTACCGCAACCTGCTCAAGGGCGCCCGGGGTCCGGAGCCGCGCGGCAGCGTGTTGTTCCAGGCGGGGCTGGTGCGTTCCGAGCCGGTGCTGGAGTGGCTCACCGGGGTGCTCGAGTCGCGCGGGCAGCCCTTCGAGGTCCTCAAGGAAAAGGGCGCCACGCGCCTGCGCACGCGCGTGTTCGAGCAGCCGGTGGACGTCACCCTCACGGCGGACCGGCTGACGCTGCGCGGGGGCGAGTCGCTGGAGGCGCGCGCGCAGGGCGGGGTGGGGGAGGAGCTGCGCCAGCGCTTCGGGGCCCAGGGCTTCGAGCCGGGCCACCTGTCGGCCATGGTGGACATGGGCCGGGTGCGCTCCGAATTGGATTCACCCCGGGAGGTGCCCGGCGTGCCGCCGCAGCAGCTTCCCGTGGCGCGTGCCCTGGTGGGCACGTTGATCGATCAACTGCCGCCCATCGAGAGCCTCTTCCTCGACTTCGCGCCCGAGCAGGGGGGCGGCCGTTTCCGCATGAGCACCGTGTTGCGCTCGCGCTGAGGTTGCCGCCGTGTCCTCACTCACCATTCTCTATTTCGCCGCGGCGCGGGAGCGCGCGGGACTCGCGCGTGAGTCGCTGGAGGTGCCCGCCGGCACGCGGGTGGGGGAGGTGTTGAGCCTGCTGGCCTCGCGCCACCCCGGGCTCGCGCCGCTGCTGCCCCACCTGCGGGTGGCGGTGAACCAGGAGTTCTCCACGTCCGAGACCGAGGTGCCCCCGGGCGCCGAGGTGGCGTTGATTCCTCCCGTGGCGGGAGGCTCCGGTGGGTTGTTCCGGGTGGTGGACCGGCCGCTGCGCCTGGAGGAAGTGGTGGAGGCGGTGGCCAGCGAGGCGCTGGGGGGGCTGGTCACCTTCTCGGGGGCGGTGCGCAACCAGACGAAGGGCCGGCGCGTGGTGCGGCTGGAGTACGAGGCCTATCCGCCCATGGCGGAGAAGAAGCTGGCGGAGATTGGCGCCGAGGTGGCCGAGCGGTTCAACGGCACGCGGCTGGCGATCGTGCACCGGGTGGGAACGCTGCATCCGGGCGAGCTGGCGGTGGTGATCGCCGCCGCGGCGCCCCACCGCAAGGAGGCGTTCCTCGGGTGCGAGCACGCGATTGAGCGGCTCAAGCAGGACGTGCCCATCTGGAAGAAGGAATTCTTCGAGGATGGTGAGGTGTGGGTGGGCCTGGGGCCCTGACGGGGGCGTCGTTTGAGCCATGGTCCCCGGCGAGAAACCGTGAGTATCTTCCGCGCCGGAGGCCATATGGGGTTCGAACTCGAGGTCGATAACTACCGCGCCCTGCGCAAGATTCGCTGGAAGGCGGAGGGTGTCTGCGCGCTCGTTGGACCCAATGGTAGCGGCAAGACGACCCTGCTGAGCGTGCTGCAATTTCTGAGGCATGCGTGGATTCAGGACTTTGGAAGAGCACTGAATGCACACGGCGGTGCCCTCCTCTTTCGTCACCGGCAAGCATCCATCCATGAGCCAGTCCGGTTCGCACTCGCTGTTGGAAGCGCCCGGTGGGAGGCCGAACCCTCTACGAGCTTGCTAGGTGTTGTTTTCCCAGTGCCCGAACGCCTTATCGTCGATAAGAAAGTCGTTGCGGAACAGCGAGCGGGTGAGTCGGGTTTTCGGGTTCTCGAGGAGAACAAGAACGCCGATGGTCAAAGTTTCCTGGCCTCTGTAGCGGTGGCCAGCCCGGAGCTGAGGAGCGCGATGGAGCCTCTGGCGGTCGCTCTGTCCGCCTCGGTTCTCTACAGCTTTGATGCCTTCTGGCAACTGAAGAGGGAAGGGTCAAGAGAGGGCACGGATGTCTGGCTCAGCCAGGACGGGCGTAATGCGTTCACGGTGATGCGCAACTGGATCGCGGGGAATAGAGCGTACCGGCCCCGTTGGGAGTGGGTGCGAAGTGGCCTGCGGGAGTGCTTTCCCGACTTGTTTGATGACCTTGACTTCGCGGTCGCTGGCCAGACTGTTGCCGCCCAGTTCTATGGACCTGGAGGCGGAGATCCGACACCGATGCACCTCGCTCCGAACGGGCTCCTCATGGCGCTTCTGATACTCTGCGCGGTCGCGTCAGCGGACCATGGCATGGTCTGCATCGACGAGCCGGAGAATGGTCTTCATCCGTATGCGATACAACGGCTCATCTCGCTCATGAGGGAGCGCGCTGAGGCGCGTGGGCTGACCATTGTGCTTGCTACTCACTCGCCGACGTTGCTGAACGAGTTCAACGACCAACTGGACCACGTCTTCATCATGGAGTCGGGGCATGAGTCCCTCCCCGTGAGGCTCGACCAGCACCAGAATCCGGAGTGGCTCCGGAACTTCGCGCTCGGCGACCTCTACATGAATCAGACGATCGCCCCGCAGGTCCAGCCGAAGACATGAGCCGGGTGCAGCTCGTCGTGACCGGGGAGATGGAGCGGGTCGCGCTCGCGGCATCACTGCGCCACTCCTTCCCAGCGCATGAGCTGGACTTCCTGCCGACGCAGAAGGTGCAGGACTTCACCTCGAGCAGGTTGGGAAATCACCCGGGACGTGTACCGGGGCTGAAGACGCGCGCCCAGGAGATGGCTCAAGCGATCGTGTCGGCGTTTTCACCGGGCAGGTTCCTGAATGCCATTCCAGACCTGGTGCTGGCCGTCGACGATCTCGAACTGGTCAACGTGGACCAGCCGCACATCGTGACGACGTATCTCGCGCGAGAACTCGAACTCACGCTCAAGGACAGGAAGTTCCTGCCGGCCGACGAGACGCGCGTGCGCGAGCTCCTTCGCCGCCGCGCCTCGTTCCACCTCTTCGTGCCCATGCCCGAGGCCTACTTCTACGCGGAGTCCGCCGCACTCACTCGCGCTGGAGCCAAGGCGGCGAGCCGATTCGACGTGGCCCAGCACGATACGGAAGCCTTCGAGGTGGACGACCCCGCCTACCGTCAATGGCTCGAAAAGCGAGCGCCCAACGCGGTCGAGCCCCACCGACACCCCAAGCAGTACCTCCGGTACCTGTGCGATCCGAGCGCGAGTGCCGAGCGGGCCTATCGGGAGACCAAGGAAGGGGCGCTGGCCCTGGAAAAGCTTGCCTGGTCGGAGGTGACGGCTCGGCGGGCACGTGAGACCTACGCCCGAGCACTGCTCGAGGACTTCGCCGATGGCATCGGCGCGAACTGGCAGTCACCCGGCTCCGTCGCACCACTCACCGCCCGGCGGAGCGGAGGGCTCCTCCGGAATCTCGCGCCGGCCGTGCCGCCGACGGCAGCCGTTCTCGGCCAGTAGCCCAGAGCCGCCTCGTGGTGGAGCGCCTCGCTCATCTCAGTGGATGCCGAAGCTGCCAGGCAGCGTCCGCACGCCGGCGTCGGGCAGGGTTTCTGGGGCGAGGGGACGTGCCGGGGTGTCCACCCCGAGCCGCTTGCGCTCGGCCTGCTCCTTCTCGCGCGCGGCGGCGAGGGCGCGGGCGTTGGACTCCGCCATGTGCTCGGGCGAGTGCCCCGCGAGGATCAACCCCACCGGGATGCTGAGCAGGAGGGCGAGCAGCATCGCGAGCAGACCCAGGTCGCGCGCGCCCAGTCCACTCGCGCGCTTGCCCGCCACCGAGGGGGCGAGCAGCAGGGACAGGTCTCCCTGGGACAGGCGCACCCGGTCCTCCGCGGTGAGCTCCACCCAGGCACTGGCCCCGGAGCGGCGCAGCTCCGTGTCGGGCACCGGCTGGAAGGCCTCGCCTCGCCGGCTGCGCTCGACGCGCGAGGCGGGTGGCACGAAGACGCGGTAGCCCTCCGGGGTACGCTCGGCGATGAGGAAGGGCTCCTCCGGCAGGGTGAAGCCGTAGAGGGGCAGGGGCACCGTTTCATCCGGCGCGGCGAGCACGCGCGTCTGCTCGGGGCCGAAGTTCCAGGCCTCATTCCGGGTGGTTCCCCAATACAGCTCGCAGAACAGGCCGTCGTGGCTCGCCTTGGTCTTCATGGCGTGGGGGAGCATAGACGGCCCTTGTCTCCGTGGCTCCATTCTATCGGTGCGATTCCTCCCCGCGAGCCGTCTCCTGGTTGCCCGGGGGACGAGCCCCGTGCGCCGTGGGCTGACTGTCCGGGCGGGCGGGCCCCCGCTCATCGTCACGGGACGTGGACTCGTTCAAGATGGCCATGGACTTTCACTCTCATGTCTCATCCGGGAGGTGATTCCTCGGAGGATGGGAATCAGGCGGCTCGGCTCTGGGATGTGAGGGCGCCGTGTGCTTTCTTGTTTTTCTCCCATTTACTCGTATTCCATGATGTGCTTGTTTGCCCGGCTTGCGCCCGGGAGGGGGGACGCCTGTTTCAATCCACCAGGATGAGGAGTTGCCAGATGGCAGCGAGTGCTGCGTTCCATTTCAATGACAAGCAGATGGTCGCGAGGGTTCCGCCGGACCTGGGGACCGTCCGCCGGGAGCCCCGGTACGCGCGCGTCGACGCGCTCATCCAGACGCTGGTGGGAAGGGACGAGGCCGTCTTCGACATCCAGGTGGATGGCACGCGGCACCGGATCGCCTGGCCCATCGACTTCTCCGAATTCCGTATCATCGCGAGCACCTATCCCGTGTCCCTGGACTTGAGCAGGCGCGGGCATTTTCCGGAGCTGGAGAAGCTCCGTGCGCACATGCTCCAAGGGGATTTCGATCTGCTCACCTATTACACGTGCAGCACGGTCTCTCCGCTCTACCTCCAGAACAGTCAGGATCGGATGGACTGGTTCTTCGCCCTGGACTACTTCGTCGATGGGCCGTTGGTGCCGCCGGAGCTGCGCGAGGCGGTGGTACGCGACCTGTCGGCGTGGCTCGAGGACCGGCGCCACGTCAGCCGGCTGCCGTGGGTGAACATGATCAGCGCCCTGCTGCGCATCGTCCTGGAGGACATCGAGCGCGAGGGGCTCGACACCTCGCGCATCGTGCGGGAGATCCGCGGCTACTACGAGGGCTTCCTGCTGGAGTTCGACAAACAGGTGCCGCTCCCGCGCTACCTGGAGAACCGGGGCATGTCGATCGGCATGCGGCCGGAGCTCGAGTTCTGCTTCGCCTACCAGGGCAGGCCCCTGCCCGCGCGCGATCGGGACGCGGCCGAGCGGATGAAGCACGCCGCGGCCGACCTCGTCGCGTTGCAGAACGACGTGCTGTCCCTGCGCAAGGAGGAGGAGCAGGAGCAGGAGCACCTGCGCCTGAAGTCCTATTTCCCCATCAGCCACGAGTACGTGTCGTTCGCGAATGACTTCTACGCGGCCCGGTTCGGCGAGTTCCTGGCGATGCGTCCACGCGCCCCCGGTCCCCTGGAGGCTCTCTGGAAGATGTGCGGCCAGTGGATCTCCGGCAGTCTGCTGTGGCACCTCACCAGCCGGCGCTACGACCTGGGGCAGTTCCAGGTCCTAGCGTGAGTGCCGTTCCCGCTCGCCCGGCAGGGGCCGTTCCACGCGCTCGCGCAGGGAGCCGGCCTCGAAGGGCTTGTCGAGTCTCTCCACCGAGGCCTCCGCGAGGAAGGCCCGCGCCCGGTCGGTGAAGGCTCCGCCCGTCATGAAGATGACGCGCGGCAGGTACTCGGGCCGCCGCCGCGCGAGCGCCGCGTGCAGATCCATCCCCGTCATGTCCCCCATCATCAGGTCGCAGAACACCCGGTCGTAGTCTGGCTCCCCGCACAACAGCTCGAGCGCCTCGCGCCCGCTGTGCACCACCTTCACCTCGTGGTGGCGCCCGAGCACGCGCACCATCATCGTGCCGATGGCGGGCTCGTCGTCGACGATGAGCACGCGCCGGCGCGGCGGCGCCGGGTGCTTCACCACCGGAGGGGCTGGCTTCGGGTCCGTGGCCTCGTGGATGACGGGCAGCACGAGCTGGAAGGAGCTCCCGCGTCCGGGCTCGCTCTGGACCTTCATCTCTCCGCCCATGCCCCGGATGATGTCCAGGCTGATGGGCAGTCCCAGGCCGGTGCCCTCGCCGGGGAGCTTGGTGGTGAAGAAGGGCTCGAAGATGCGCGCCAGGACCTCCGCGCTCATTCCCTTGCCCGTGTCGCGCACCTCGAGCACCACCTGGGCGCCCTCCATCCGGGTCACCACGGTGATGGCATGGCGGATCGCGTCTCCCTCGGGGATGGCCTGGGCGGCGTTGATCAACAGGTTGAGGATCACCTGGCCCAGCTTGGACTCGTTGCCCGGCACGCGCGGCACGGGCACGACGTGGCGCACCACCCGGGCCCGATGGCGGATGTGCGGCATGGCCATGGACAGGCTGAGCTCCAGGGCCGCGCCCACGTCCACCGACTCCGGGGGCGTGTCGCTCGCGCGCGCCAGGGTCCGCAGCTCCTTCACGATGGCGCGGATGCGCTCGGCGCCCTTGCGCGCGTCATCCAGGGCTCGGGTCGTCTCGCGCAGCCGCTCGGCGGCGGGGGGCAGCTCACGTGCCAGCGTGCCGAGCTGCTCCAGGGCCACGTGCAGATTGCCGGTGACGAAGGCCAGCGGGTTGTTGATTTCGTGCCCCACGCCCGCCGCGAGCTGGCCCGCCGCCATGAGCCCGCCGGAGCGCACCAGCTTCTCCTGGGCCGCCAGCAGTTGTCTGGACTGCTCTCGCGCCAGGGCCTCCGCTTCCCGCCGGCCCGACTGTTCCCGCTCGAGCCGCGCCTCGTGCTCCCGCACGTCCCGCACGAGCGCGGTGACGTCCTGCAAGCGCACGAGGACGCCGTCCAGCAAGGGGGTGACCGTGCCGCGCAACCAGCAGTCCGCCTCCCGCAGCTCGCTCCGCGCGGCCCGCCGCGTCTCCACCACCTGGCTCAAGAGGGCGAACTGGCTCCGCAGCGCCTCGGAGGCGGCCTCGCTCAGCCTGTGCCCCACGACGAGCCCCGGACAGACGCGCTTCATGACGTCGGCGTCGTTGGAGAAGATGAGCTCGAAGTCGACGATGGCCTGGGTCTCATCCCGCACGGCGCACAGGGCCATGCAGCCCTCCGGGTTGCCCTGCTCCAGCTCCATCAGGGCGCGCAACAGCGTCGCTCTTCCCAGCGTCAGTTGCGCGTCGTCGCTCCCTTGCTTCAAGGCCCGCATCCCCTCTTCATCCCCATTCCCTCCCAACCCTGGCCCCGGGAGTCCATCAAACCGCTCCCGGGGTTTTCGCATCCGTTACCAATTCCATGACTTCGTGATTTTTCACGAAAAGGAAGACGAGCGCGAGAGCCGGTGAGCGGATGGCGTCGCGGGGAAGGCCGCCCGTTTGGAGCCAGGGCTCAGCGGGGAGCGCTCGCCGCCTCGGTCTTGGTGCAAGCGTTCGTCGGAGTGCTGGCGGCGGTGGTTCCGGAAGGCGTCGGTGGTGGGGCGGGGCAGTCGTCCACGTGGGAGGGGGTGCCGGGCCGGGTTCCCCCCGCGTTCTTCTCCCAGAGGAAGAGGGGGCTGTCACCGGG
This sequence comes from Cystobacter fuscus, assembly GCF_002305875.1. Classification (NCBI taxonomy): domain Bacteria; kingdom Pseudomonadati; phylum Myxococcota; class Myxococcia; order Myxococcales; family Archangiaceae; genus Cystobacter; species Cystobacter fuscus. The sequence goes on from NZ_CP022098.1 coordinate 3,487,707, forward strand.
CTCGCGCGCGTCGAGGCCCTGTTGGGCACGGCCCATGCGCTGGCGGAGATCCGCGAGCGACACCGTCAGCACCACGCCCAGCAGGGCGACGAAGCCCACCGCGTGCACCAGCGTCTCCACGCGCGCGGGCACCTTGCGGCCGCTGATCGACTCGATGAGCACGAACACGATGCGTCCCCCATCCAGCGAGGGCAGGGGGAGCAGGTGGAAGAAGGCGAGGGCCATGGACAGGTTGACCATCACCCGCAGGAAGGCGCCCAGGCCGCTGCCCGCCGCCCCCGAGGACTGCTTCACCACGCCCAGCGGGTTGGCCAGGGCGATGCCCTGCGTGCCGCGCAGCAGCCGCTCCACCATGCGCGCGCCCTCGAGCACGAGGTTGCCCGTGTGCGCCAGTGCCTGCAGCAGCGCCTGGCCGGGCGCGTGCGCGCGGTACACGTACTGCTGGCTCACGCCAATGCGCCCCACGCCCCGCTCGTCCAGCCGGGGCCGCACCACCACCTCGCGCTCCTCGCCCTGACGCTCGACGCCCAGGCGCAGCTCGCGTCCGGGCCGCCGCGCGATGAGCTCCACGAAGCCACTCCAGCTCTCCAGCGGCTCGCCATCCACGCTCACCAGCCGGTCGCCGGGCAGCAACTGGGCGCGCGCCGCCTCGGAGCCGGGGGTGATGGTGCCCACCGTGAGCGGCACCACGACGTGCGTGCCGGTGGTGTAGAGCGCGAAGAGGACCCCGAGCGCGAAGAGCGCGTTGGCCAGCGGCCCACCGAGCAGCACCAGCAGCCGCTTCCAGGGGCGCTGTGCCGGGAAGCTCGTGGAGTCCGTGGGCTCCAGGCCCGGTGCGTGGGGGTTCATCCCGTGGATGCGCACGGAGCCGCCCAGCGGCACCGCGCCCAGCGCGTAGTCCGTCCCCCGCCACCGCCAGGAGAGCACGGGCGGACCGAAGCCGAGCGTGTACCGCTCCACCCTCAGGCCCAACAGCCGGGCGGCCACCAGGTGACCCAGTTCATGCAGCGCCACGAGCAGGCCGAGCGCGAGGAGCAGGGGAAGGTAGTGCATCTGGGGGGCTCAGAGCTTGCGGCGCTGGCCGGTGCGCTTGTAGGTCAGGTAGTCGGCGAGGATGGTGCCATGGTCGAAGCACAGCTCGCGGGGCAGGGCGTCCACCGGGAAGGCCTTGGCCTCGGCGGCGTCATCCGCGCCCCGGGGCTCGCCCCGGGCCCGGCCGATGAAGACGGTGGAGAGGGTGTGCCGGCGGGGATCCCGGCTCGGGTCCGAGTAGGTGAAGAACTGCTCCACCAACTCCACGTCCAGGCCCGTCTCCTCCTTCACCTCGCGCACCGCCGCCACGTCCAGGCGCTCGCCCTCGTCCACGAAGCCACCGGGCAGGGCCCAGCCCAGGGGCGGATTCTTGCGGCGGATGAGCACGACGCGCTCGCCGGCCAACTCGATGATGCAGTCCACGGTGGGCACGGGGTTCTTGTACGAGGCCATGGGGCGACATTCTAACCCCTGGCCTCCCCATTGCACCGCGCATGTGGGCTCGCGCTGCGTTAGCCTGCTCGCCGTGGCCTCGCTCCCTCTGCTCCGCTGGTTCCTTCCGTGCACCCTGGCCCTGGGGCTGGGGGGTGGCTGTACCCGCGCCAACCTCCAGAACGAGGATCGCTATGAATTCACCACCACGGAGCTCATCCGGGATGACTGTGGCCTGCTCTCCTCGGAGGAGTCGCTCTGGGACGGCGAGCTGAAGATCGACGGCGATGTCGTGCGCATGACCTCTGACTGGCGGGGCCTGCAGCTCATCGGCTTCGTGCTTCCCCGCGGCGAGTTCAACGATGACGCCTTCGTGCTCGATGGCAGCGAGTCCAGCGCGGCCATCACCCTGCGGGGCAAGCAGTGCCTCGTGGAGCAGGTGTGGATGCACCTGGAAGGCACGACGCAGTGCGCCACACGTTTCGACGGCGTGTTGAGCGTGCGCATCGAGCCGCGGGTGGAGCAGCCCGAGTGCGCCTGCCAGCTCTGGGTGAAGTACAGGGCAATTCAAGGCTCTGGGTGCCAGTAGGAAAGCTCTGCTTGAGACTCCGGACACGAGCCCTCTAGAAAGGGGGTATCCCGACACGTCACACCGGAGGAACGCATGGCTGAAACACCGCGTCCGAACCCGCAGGCTTTGGAATCCGTCCTCGTGGAGAACCGGCTCTTTCCCCCTCCGGAGGACTTCTCGCGCCGCGCGCACATCGGCAGCATGGAGGACTACCGCCGGCTGTGGGACGAGGCGGAGAAGAATCCCGAGGCGTACTGGGGCGCGCGGGCGCGCGAGGAGCTGTACTGGAAGGAGCCCTTCCAGACGGTGCTCGACTGGAAGCCGCCGCATGCGCGCTGGTTCGTCGAGGGGCGCACCAACCTCGCGTACAACTGCCTGGATCGGCACCTGCCGGCGCTCAAGGACAAGACGGCCATCCTCTTCGAGGGCGAGCCGGGAGATCGGCGCAAGGTGACGTACGGAGAGCTGTCGCGGCAGGTGAATCAGCTCGCCAACGGCCTGCGCGCGCTGGGCGTGAAGAAGGGGGACCGGGTGGGCATCTACCTGCCCATGGTGCCCGAGGCGGCGGTGGCGATGCTCGCGTGTGCGCGCGTGGGCGCGGTGCACTCGGTGGTGTTCGGCGGCTTCTCGGCCGAGGCGCTGCTCGAGCGCATGAACGACGCGGGGGCGCGGGTGCTGCTCACCGCGGATGGCGGCTGGCGCAAGGGCGCGGTGGTGCCGCTGCTGGACAACGTGCGCAAGGCGCTGCCGCAGATGAAGAACCTGGAGCACGTGGTGGTGCTCCAGCGCACCACGCAGGGGGCGCTGCGCCTGGAGGGCAAGGAGCAGTCCTGGAGCGAGCTGACCCAGAAGCAGTCGGATGTCTGCGAGCCGGAGTGGGTGGAGAGCGAGCACCCGCTGTTCATCCTCTACACCTCGGGCAGCACGGGCAAGCCCAAGGGCGTGCTGCACACGACGGGCGGCTACGCGGTGTTCGCCTCGCTGTCCTCGCGCTGGGTGTTCGACCTGAAGAAGGAGGATGTCTACTGGTGCACCGCGGACATCGGCTGGGTGACGGGCCACAGCTACGTCGTCTACGGCCCGCTGATGAATGGCGTCACCTCGGTCATCTACGAGGGAGCGCTCACGCACCCGGGCGCGGATCGCACGTGGGAGCTCATCGCCCGCGAGAAGATCTCCATCCTCTACACGGCGCCCACGGCCATCCGCGCCTTCATGCGCCTGGGGGATGACATCCCGCGCAAGCACGACATGTCCTCGCTGCGGCTGCTCGGCTCGGTGGGTGAGCCCATCAACCCGGAAGCGTGGATGTGGTACCGCGACGTGATTGGCGGCGGGCGCTGCCCGGTGGTGGACACGTGGTGGCAGACGGAGACGGGCGGCATCATGCTCTCGCCCCTGCCGGGCGCGACGCCCACCAAGCCCGGAAGTGCCACGCTGCCCCTGCCCGGCATCCACACGGAGGTGCTCGACAAGCAGGGCAAGCCGGTGGGGGCGAACCAGGGCGGCCAGCTCTTCATCACCCGGCCGTGGCCGTCGATGCTGCGCACGGTGTATGGGGATCCGCAGCGCTACGTGAACACGTACTTCAGCGAGCTGCCCGGTGTGTACTTCACCGGTGACGGCGCGCGGCGGGACGACGACGGCTACTTCTGGCTGATGGGCCGCGTGGATGACGTGGTGAACGTGGCGGGCCACCGCCTGGGCACCGCCGAGGTGGAGAGCGCGCTCGTCGCCCACAAGTCCGTGGCCGAGGCGGCGGTGGTGGGCCGTCCGGACGACTTGAAGGGCACGGCGCTGGTGGCCTTCATCACGCTCAAGAAGGGCGTGGGCCACTCGCCGGAGCTCAAGAAGGAGCTGGCCTCGCACGTGGGCAAGGAGATTGGCGCCATCGCCCGGCCGGATGAGATCCGCTTCGCGGAAGGGCTGCCCAAGACGCGCTCGGGGAAGATCATGCGTCGGCTGTTGCGTGACGTGGCCAGCGGCAAGCAGACCACGGGCGACACCACGACGCTCGAGGACCTCAACGTCCTCGCGACGCTGCGCAGCGACGAGGAGTAGCGCTTCCTCGCCTCCGGGCACCTCGTGGCCACGTCTGGCATGGCGTGGCCACGGGTGACGCCGAGACGGGGAGGAAGGACACGGATGATGAGCGAGTCCCCGGATGTATTGGCGGTGGAGGTGTCGCGGCGCTGTCGTGAGAAGGGCGTGCGGTTGGTGCTGGTGGAGGCCTGTACGGGCGGCCTCGTGTGTGCACGGCTGACGGAGGTGCCGGGCGCGTCGTCCGTGGTGGAGCGCGGTTTCATCCCGTACTCGAACGAAGCCAAGGTGGAGCAGTTGGGCGTGCCGCTGGAGTTGCTCCAGGCGCATGGCTCGGTGAGCGCGGAGGCGGTGGAGGCGCTGGCCCACGCCGCGCTGGAGCGCTCCCGCGCGGACTGGGCGGTGGCGGAGACGGGCATCGCGGGACCAACGGGAGGCACACCGCACAAGCCGGTGGGGCTGGCCTTCCTCGCGGTGATGCGCCGGGGTGGGCGGGCCGAGGTGGAGCGCCATGTCTTCACGGGAGACCGGAGCGAGGTGCGCCGTGCCATCTCGAACCGCGTGATGGCCCTGCTGCTCGCTCGGCTGGAGTCCGAATCGTGAGTTTGCCCAGGACGAGTTCCAATTGCGGCACCATGCCCAACAGCAGATGCCCTTGCCCGGGCTTGTGCAACTCATGCACGACGGAGGACTTGCCAATGCCCGAGTAGCCGCGGACCAGCACCCACTCCAGCCGGCCGCGCCCCGCCTTGCGGCCCGTTCATCGAAGGAGTAGTCGCGCCTCCTCACGGAGGAGGCACCATGCGAATCATCGTTATTGGCGCAACGGGCACCATCGGTCGGGAGGTCGTGCGGGCACTGTCCGGACGGCACGAGGTCATCGAGGTGGCCCGGAAGGGTGGATGCCTCGGGGCATCCGCATCAACGTGGTGAGCCCGCCGTGGGTGGATGGTTCGCCCCGGGTTGGGTGTCGGGAATGGGTGCCAAATGAATCGTTCCGACATCTCTCCTGCTAGGAGTTGTCTGGCAGTTTACTTCCGAGGATGTGTCAAACCAGACTTTCGCTGTTTTCAGCTAGCCGAGCGCCGCAGTTCATGCAACCCTCGGCTGAAGCTGTGCATGGGGTGGTCCACTCCACCGAGGTTGGTTGGGAGTGCAGACAGGTAACGCAATGAAGCGCCGGGGATCAAGGCAATGTATCCGTCAGGCCTGACACGATTGTTGGCGCTGCTGGCGGCCTTGGCAATTGGTGGCGCGCTCTTTCTTGTTCCCATCTAACCCTAGACTTCGCCTCCAGAGCAAGAAACCGAAAGGCTCGGCGCCGCCATGCCCTATATCCCAGACTTCGACACAGAGGCAGTCCTCCACATTCTCAACTCAATCATCCAGAAGCACCCAGAGGGATCACCGGAGAGAGACGCAATCGAGCTTGCGCAGATTGCATTGATCTACCCCCGCCACATCCGGAAAGAGGATGACTTTCGCAGGTTCTACAGGGACGTTTATGATCCCTCATTCAAGCTAAAAGTCTCCCATGAGTTTTCAACACGGGAAGAGGCGGATGAATGGCTAGCCAGCGGGAAGGCAGAGGACGCAGAGCGCGTCAGAATCGCTGGAAAGGGTTTCATGGTTGTCCGACTGCCTGGGAGGTCTACGTTCATGAGCGCACCCCTTGAAGGGGAAGAGGAGGAAACAGACGAATCAGGGGAGGGCTCCGAGTAGGCGATAGTCTGGTGAGGGCGGATGCTGGAGCCGCCAGCAGTGAGCGCTTTGGTCTTGTCCAAGCGGATCGAGTTACAGTCTCATCCACCCCATCGCTCCCTGCCCCCATCGATTCAGTATGTGGGGGCTTTTTTCATTTCAAGCCCATTCGTGCGGGTCAGCGGGTGGTGGGGCAGCTCGATGATGGCCTCGGTGAACTCGCCTTCGCGAGACTCCAGGCGCAGGCTGCCCTGGTGGGTCCCCACGATGATGTCGTGGCTGATGGACAGACCCAGTCCCGTGCCCTCTCCGGGCGGCTTGGTGGTGAAGAACGGGTCGAACACCCGGTTCAGGTGGGCCGCGGGAATGCCGGTGCCGTTGTCGCGGATGCGCACCTCGACGTGCTCGCCCAGGTTCCGGGTGGTGATGTCCAGGCGGGGCGTGAAGGTCATGCCCAGCGCGAGCTTCTTCTGGCGCAGCGCATGGCTCGCGTTGGCCACCAGGTTGATGAACACGCGGCTGAGCTCCGAGCGCACCAGCTCCACCGCGCCCAGGCTCGCGTCGTAGTTCACGTGCACTTCGGGGGTGATCTCCCGGACTCCGCTGCGCAGGCCGTGCTGCAGGAGGGTGAGACTCTCGGCGAGCACGGCGTTGAGATCCGAGGGCTCCCGCTCACTGGCGGCGGCGCGGGAGTGGAGCAACATGCCATTGATGATCTGGTTGGCACGCTGGCCGTGCTCGTGAATTTTCTGGGTGTTCTGTCGCATCGTCGCCAGCGTGCTGCTCATGTCCTCATGGATGCCTGGCTCCATCCGGTATCGCTGTGAGTCGAGGCTCGTGCTCAGGTCCTCGGTGAGCTCGCCCAGCAGCTCGCTGAAGTTGTTGATGAAGTTGAGGGGGTTCTTCAGCTCGTGCGCGATACCGGCGGTGATCGAGCCCAGTGACGCGAGCTTCTCCTGGGCCACGAGCTGCTGCTGGGTGTCACGCAGCTGGCGCAGGGTCTGGCCGAGCTCCTCGTTCTTGGTCTGGAGTTCGTGCGTGCGCTGCTCCACCTTCTGCTCGAGGGTCCGGCTGTAGTCCTCCAGCTGATCATAGAGCAGCGCGTTCTGCAGCGAGAGGGCCGCCTGGGCCAGGAGCGTGCGCAGCACCTCGAGCCGGTCGGCGGTGAACGCTCCGTCCGTCAGGTGGTTCTCCAGGTAGAGCAGGGCCACGCGCTTGCCCTGGGTGACGAGGGGGGCACACAGCACGGAGCGCGCGGCGTGCTGGACCACATAGGTGTCGGTGGTGAAGCGGCCCTCGGCCGCGGCGTTGTCGAGCACCACGCTCTCGCCCGTGCGGACCACGTAGTGGACGATGGCCGAGGACAATCGTTCATCTCCCTCGAACGGTGCGGGGAGCGGGGCGGAGGCAGGGCCCGACAGCGAGCGCTCGGCCACGATCGCCAGTCGTCCGTGCCGCTCCATGAGGAGCAGCCCGCGCTGGGCCCCCGCGTTCTCGATGGCGAACCGCATCAACGTGTCGACCAGCCGCTCGAGGACGAGCTCCCCCGAGAGGGCCTGGGCCGCCTTGAGCACCGTGGACGCGTCGAGGGCGGAGGTGCTGCCACGGCTCGAGTGGCTCGGGGCCTCGGAGCTGGAGGGGTTGGCGTCCGCCCGACGGGTGAACACCTGGGGGTAGCGCTGCTCCAGGTCGGCGACCTTGGCCTCGGCTCCCCAGCGGCGGTAGGCATTGGCCGCGTCGAGCAGGCAGTCGCGGGCGAGCCGCTCGCGCCCGAGCGAGAGGTAGAACTCCCCAGCGAGTTCGTGCGCGAGCGCCACGTCGTTGAGGTAGCGGTTCTTCAAGGCATTGGCAGCGGCCTCCTCATACAGGTGGCTGGCGGCTACCGTGTCTCCTCTCAGGCGGGCCCGCTCCGCCTCGACGAGTTGGTAGCGGTGCAGCAGGTTCATGGGCCCGTGGTCCGCCCAGTGCTTCATCTTCCTCTGGTTCTGCTCCACTTTCTCCAGAAGTCGCTCCTGCTCCTCGGGTGGCGCGGTGCGACATCGCAATAGCCATACCAGTGCGCTGTAGTAGTGGAAGATCACGAACGACACCGTGCCGAGCGACGACTGGATGTAGCTCTCCGCGTCCTCCGCCACCCGGGTCTCCGCCTGACGGAAGAAGCACTCCAGCATGAGCTTCTGGACGTAGATGAGCGACTCCATGTGGGCGTTCTGGTTCGTGCGGATCTGGGACAGCTGGTCTTCGTGGAAGACCGCTCCAACGAGCCGCGTCGGCTCCACCGCACGTCCCATGAGGTTGAGGCAGGCCTGCATCGCGATGCGGATGACCAGGGTGGCATATTTCAGCTCGTAGCGGTTGACGAGTGCCAGATTGCGCTCCTGCTCATGAAGCACCATGTCCAGAGGATCTCCCTGGTAGACGATCCTCATGCTGAGGCGCGCGGCGCCGTGTGCCATGAACTCGAACTCACCGCTCTCCTGTGCGAGCTGCGTACTCTCGAGCAGGAGTGGGTCGCTCGCTCGCCAGTGGGTCTTCCAATGCGTGAAGCCCGCGACGAGCTGGAGGAGCTTCGCCTTGTACCGCTTCGAATCCGCGTGCGTGGGGAATTGCAACACCAGCCGCCCACACCTCGTGGCGGCGTCCAGGTCCCCGAGGAACACCGCCAATGCCATTCCAATGCTGCCGAGAAAGTAGGGCATCTCGGGTGACCGGCCATGTCGCAGACATAACTGGAGCGCCTCGAGCTGGACCGCCAGGCTCAGGGTGGGTTGTGTATTGAAGAGCGGTGTGGCCAGCATCATCCCGATGCGCGAGACCGCCAGCCACTGCGGCTCGTGCGTGAGTGGCATTTCCAGCAGGTCGCGATCCGTCTTGGCCGCCAGCAGCTCGCGCATGGCCTGAACCTGTGCGAGGAGCTCCGGCATCGAGATGTTCCTGGGGAGGTTCACCCCCAGCATCTCCATGGCGCGATAGCCATGCTCCACGCTTTGCTGGGGCTCGTTGCGTATGATGGCGAAGTGGGCCAGCGTCTCGTAGACCCGGATCTTCTCGAGCGGTGTACGCGCCCGCGCCAGCAGCAGCTCGGAGATGGCCTGGCTGCGCTCGAGGCGGGCGTTGGCGAACTCCGCATCCATCGCCTCGGCGTGCAGCTCGAAGCTCAGCTCATGGTGCTTCTCCCACGCGTCCCCTGGCAGAAGGGCGATGCCCGCGGTGAAGAAGCGGAGTGCGGGCTCGAACGCCGCCGAGTTCCTGGCCTTGCGGCCCGCGAGCAGGTTGAGGCGTGCCGTCTCGTAGCGCTCCTCGGGCGAGTGTTCGATACCGAGTCCCCGGTTGAGTTGGTGGACGATGTCGAAGAGGCGGTCGTCGCGCTGCTCCTCTGGGGTGGCCGCGAGCAGCAATCGGCCGATCCGCAGGTGCAGGGCCGCGCGTTGCTCCTCGGGGATGAGCGCGTAGGCCGCCTGCTGGACGCGATCGTGCAGGAACTTGTAGGTGGTGTCCTGGCTCCCCTCCTGTTCGGTGCGCTTCCACCGCTCGTCCACGGGGAGCACCAGCCCCACTTCGATGGCTTGATGCAGCTCGGTCGCCAGTTGCGCGGTGGGGCTCTGGCGCACGATGGCGAGCGTGGCCAGGTCGAAGCGGGCGCCCAGGCACGCCGCGAGCTGGAGCACCTCCTGCGTCGAGGAGGGCAGTCGCTGGATGCTTCGGCTCATCAGCTCGACGACATTGGCGGTGATGCCCCGCTCCCGGATGGACTGGAGGTCCCATTTCCACGTGAAGCGCTTCGGATCGAAGTCGATGAGGGTTTCCTCGTAGAGGATGCGCAGCCACTGGCCGAGGAAGAACGGGTTGCCCTCCGTGCGCTCGTGGGCCAGTCGCGCCAGGGGCCGCGCTCGCTCTGGCTCGCAGTGCAGCGTGTCCCCCACGAGCTGCTCCACGTGGGCGAGCCCCAGCGGTGCGAGCGTCAGCGAGGTGAGCCGGGTTCCCTCCACGCCAGGTGCCTCCAGCATCATCCGCAGCGGGTGGGTTCCATCGACCTCGTTGTCCCGATAGGCCCCGATGATGAGCAGATGGCGGCAGTCCGGATCCGTCAGGAGCGTCTGGAGCAGATTGAGCGAGGGGCGGTCCGCCCATTGGAGGTCGTCCAGGAAGAGCACCAGGGGGTGGTTTTCGGTGGCCAGCGCCTGGGCGAAGCGTTGGAAGACGAGGTGGAAGCGCAGCTGGGTCTCGGTGGGGGGCAGGCCCGGGGTGGACGGCTGGGGGCCGACGATGCGCTCGAGATCCGGAACGACATCGAGGAGCACCTGACCACTCCCTCCGAGCGCCTGGGTGAGCCGTTGGCGCCAGTGCTCCAACCTCTCGGGTTTCTCGGTCAGCAGTTGCCGCACGATGTCCGTGAAGGCCTGGACGAGTGAGGCATAGGGGATGTCGCGCTGGAGCTGATCGAACTTGCCCGAGGCGAAGGTGCCATGCCGCCGGACCACCGGCTTGTGGAGCTCCTGGACGAGTGCGCTCTTGCCCACCCCCGAGGAGCCCGCCACCAGCAGCAGCTCGGCTCGGCCGTGCGCGGCGCGCTCGAACGTCTCCAGGAGCACGGCCACCTCGGCTTCGCGGCCGTAGAGCCTTTGGGGCAAGAGGAAGCGGTTGGAGACATCCTGGTGTCCGGGCGAGAAGTCTGGGGGCTCACCTCCGGGCGCGCCCAGATGCGCGAGGCACAGCTCCAGGTCCGCTTTGACGCCCAGGGCACTCTGGTAGCGCTCCTCGGCCGTCTTGGCCAGCAGCTTCATCACCACGTCCGAGACGGTACGCGGAATGGTCGGGTCCACCTCGTGGGGTGGTACGGGCCGCTGGGCGATGTGCAGGTGGACGAACTCCACCGCGTCCGCCGCCTGGAAGGGCACGTGGCCCAGGAGCAGCTCGTAGAGGGTGATGCCCAGCGAGTACAGGTCCGCGCGGTGGTCGACGGCGCGGTTCATCCGCCCGGTTTGCTCGGGGGAGAGGTAGCGCAGGGTGCCCTCGAGCACGTTGGGACTCTGCAGGCTGGGGTTCTCGCGCGAGATCATCGTCGAGAGCCCGAAGTCGATGAGCCACACCTCGTCGAGAGTGGGCGAGACGATGATGTTGGAGGGATTGAGATCCTTGTGGACGATGTGCCGTCCGTGGAGGGCGGCGAGCGCGGTGGCGATGCGCGCGCCGAGCCAGAGCGCTTCCTCCAGGGGCAGGCGGCGTGCGCCGAGCCGCGCACTGAGTGCCCGGGCGCCCCGATCCTCCATGACGATGGCCCAGCTGCTTTGTACCGGCTCCAGGCCGAGGATGCCCACGCCGCCGTGTCCCGAGGCCACGCGGGCGAGCTCATACTCGCGCCGCAAACGGGTCACGGCCTCGGCGCTGGGGTACTCGTCACCCAGCAGTTTGAGGATGACGGCGGCCCCATCGCTCGTCCGATAGGCACTGTAGATGCTCGAGCGCTCGCTGCGGTGCAAGAGGTGGTTCAGGGCATAACCAACGAGCGGGAACATCCTGACTCCAGGTCTGAGGACGGGGCCCGTGAGCATAGAACGAGATGGAAGCCCGATTGAGGGGGCCCTCGAGGTACGCCAGGCGCGTGAGGTGTCCGGCCCGTCACTGGGGGCCGGACACCCGGGGTGCACGCGCCGTCGTGTTCAGCGCTGCTTCAGGTGGGTGATGCCCGCGTCGAGCAGCGCGGCCACGCCCCGCCGCACGACGTGGACCACTTTGTGTCGATGGGGAGTGCCCGGCTGGGTGTAGTGGGTGCTCACCTTGTGGTGCAGCTCCGTGGCGCCCCAGATGAGCACCAGGTCCGCCCATTCCAGGTCGCCCTGGGCCTGGGTGCCCGTGCGCCGCTCGGTGCCATCCACCATGCGCAGATCCAACCGGCCGCCGAGCTTGGCCTTCAACTCCTCGCGCACCGCGGGCGAGCCGCCCACCACCACCACCCGGCGCACCGCGTGCTGGTGACACGTCTGGAGGAAGGCCACCTCGGCCCGGTGGTTGTTCGAGCCGCCACAGTGCTCGCAGTGGCTTCGGGGCTCCACCGGCAGGGGCTCGCGGCCGCTGGCCCGTGCCGCCTGCTGGCACTCCGCGGCGGTGCACACGCGGTAGAAGCGCTCGAGGAGGAGCTGCTCGCCCCGGGGCAGCTTGGGTTCACTCAGGCGCGTCTTGCCTGGGCGGGTGAGGCCCGCCTCCTCCAGAATCGCCCGGGCCCGGCTCCGGGACGTCGCCGAGGTGATGCCCCGCTCGGCGAACCAACCGTCGATGTCTCGGTCCGCGCTCATATGGGATCGGGTCCTGGGAAGAGTTCGCCTTGAGGGGAAGGAGGCACGGGCAGGCCGAGGGCCTCCCGCACGGGCGCGAAGCTGCGGCGGTGGATGGGCAGCACGCCCCGCTCGCGGATGGCCTGGACGTGCGAGGCCGTGGGATAGCCCTTGTGCTCGGCGAGCCCATAGCCCGGATAGAGCATGTCCAGCTCCCGCATCGTCCGGTCGCGCGTCGTCTTCGCCAGCACCGACGCCGCCGCGATGCTCAGCGACAGGGCGTCGCCCTTGATGATGCCGCGCTGGGGCAGCGTGCACTCGGGGATGGTGAAGGCGTCCAGCAGGACGAACGTGGGTTGGATGCCCAGGCCCTGGAGCGCGCGGTGCATCGCGAGCAGGCTCGCCCGGCGGATGTTGAGCCGATCGATCTCCTCGGGCTCCGCCTGGCCCACGGCCCACGCCACCGCGCCCTGCTTGATGGCCTCCGCCAGTTCATCCCGGCGGGCCTCGTCGGCGATCTTCTTCGAGTCGTCCAGCCCCTCCAGCTTCCAGCCCCGCGGGAGGATGGCCGCCGCGGCCACCACGGGTCCGGCGAGCGGGCCCCGGCCGGCCTCGTCCACGCCCGCCACGTGCGTATGGCCCTGCTCCCACAGCTCCGTCTCGAAGCGCAGCAGGTGGCGCAGGCGCTGGCCCTCCGAGCGGTTCTTCCCCTGCTGCTGGCGCAGACGGCGGGCGAGCGCGCGGGCGCCCTGTCGGGTGTCCGCCTCCAGGGCCTCCAACAGTCCTTGGGGAATGGAACGGGCTTGGGTGACGAACCGCTCGGTCAACTCCGCCACGGAACAACACAGGAGATCTTGAACGCTGGACATGACGTCCGAACCTAGCGAGTCACGCGGTCCGGAACAAATGCCGTTGGAGGAGCCGGCCGCCCGAGGGCTCAGGGGCGCAGGTGCAACTGGACCGAGCCGGGCTCGGGGTAGCAGTGGCACTCATCGCACGTCCACTTCACCTCGGCCGAGTCGCTGGGCCGGGTGCCGGCGAGGGCCGTCAGCACGACCCGGCCCGGACCGATGTCCTCGTGCACCGCCGTGGTGACGCCCCGCTCGGTGGTGGTGCTGGTGATGGAGTGACCCGTCTCCGTGTTGGTGGCCGTGACGACGGCGCCGCCCACCGGGCCGCCCTGTGCGTCCACCACCTCCACGCGCAGGGTGACGGGGTTGCCCGTACAGGGGTCCACTTCGATGTTGGGTACCCGCAGCCCCCCGTCGCAGGCGGAGAGGTACGCGAGGCCCAGAACCATCCACATGGCACGTGCTCGGTGCATGGACAGGGAGTGCGCACGCACGGGGCCGGGCGCAAGCGGACCTGTCAGGAGGTGGGCGGAAGTCGGACCCGGGCGAAGCGCGAGGCGTCCGTGTCCGGGTAGCGCTCGACGATGTAGCGGTAGACCTCCTGGGCCCGCCCCGGCTCCTGCATGCGCTCGCCGAGCACGCGCGCCAGGAGCACCAGGGCGCGGGGGGCGAGTGGATCCTCCGGGGCGGAGTCCGCGGCGGCCTCCAGCGCGCGCACCGCGAGGGCATGCTGCTGTTGGCTCGCCGCCGCTTGTCCGACGAAGAGGTGCACCGCGGGGGGGAGGGCGGCGCGGGGCAGGAAGTGGATCTCGGCGTAGAGCGCGAGGGCGCGGGGGATGTCACGGGCGCTGACGGCCTGGGTCAGCTCCTGGATGCGCAGCTCGGGGGGCGGGGCGGTCTCCGCCTCGGGCAGGCCCAGGCCCTCCACGCGCAGGGTGGTGCTCGGGGCCGCGCCGGGCAGCACGGGAGTGAGATACTCGGACGACGCCCCGTACCCGAGGGCATCCCCCCGGGTGTGGAGCAGCAGCCCGAGCACGTGCGCCATCAACAGGGGCACGGGCAGCTCGACGAGCTCGGCGAGCCAGCGTGTCAGCAGCCCCAGGTCCAGGGCGCGCAGGCTCGCGCCGAGGGCGTACGTCACCAGCCCCGCGAGCCCCAGGACGAACAGGACGCCCAGCGTGGTGGTGTAGTCGCGCCCGAGGCGCAGCATGGCGCGCACGCCGCGCACGGGGTTGATCATCTCCAGGAAGGGGGCGCCGATGGCTCCCTGGATGAGGCCCATGGGCAGGTAGACGAGGCCGGCCAGTCCCAGCACCCACACGATGGGGTCCTCGCGCAGTTGTTCCCAGGGCAGGGCGTGGAAGGTGCCCGTCGCGTAGAACATGGGATCGTCGGACAGGCGCGAGATGTACGCGTGCGCGTCCCAGCCGCTGAAGCAGACGAGGTAGACGCCGAAGGGGAGCCACACGGCGCTGGTGGCGACGAGGCCGCGCAGCGAGGGCTGGAGCCAGTCGGAGATGAGATCGTTGTATTCGGGCAGGGGGATGTCGGTCTCGCCCCGGGCGCTCGCCCGGAGGATGGCGAAGAAGCAGCCCCAGAAGACGCCGAACAGCAGCACCGCCGGAGCCAGCCGCGCGAGGATGAATGACGCCCGGGTGAGGAAGGCCAGCAGCGTGAGGATCGTCCCGATGGCCAGGAGCATGGCCAGGGCGTGGCGGTTGAGCAGGTAGCGCACCGCGGTGCGCATCCGCTCCGCGAGCGGTTGTTGCCGCGAGCGGTGGACGAGCAGTGTCTCCGCCTGTTGTCCGCAGGCGCGGCAGGCGATCAGGTCCACGGTGGAGATGCGCCGGGCCTCGACGCACTCCGGGCAGAGGAAGTCGGCACACCCCACGCAGCGCCAACCGGCGGTGGCGGTGGGGTGGCGCTTGCAGCGGGCGGGCGGCGGAGACAACGGGCTCAAGGTTTGCTTCCCACGGGGGGCGTGGGAGTCGTTGTCTGGGATGCCTCCAACACGCCCAGTTGGACTTGCTCGCCTGGTTGCAGGGAGAAGGTGCGACTGGCGAGTATCTGGAAGCGCTCGGCCGAACCGCTGATGACGAGGAGCCGGTTGGGCCCGGAGGGGAGCCGTTGCACGAGGAAGCGCCCCTGGGCGTCGGTGCGCGGACCCTCGCGGCTGATCAACGCGAGCACGTTGTCGAAGGTACTCACCCCGGACTCGGATTTGACGAGGACGTCATAGCCCTGGAGTGGCTGATGCGTCGCCGCATCGAGCACCGTGCCCGAGACGGAGCCCCAGGGCACCAGCTCGAGTTCCACCGGCGTGGAGCCGATCCCCACCTCCACGGTGCGCAGCGCGCTCCCCTCGTCCGAGGTCACTCCAATCGAGTACCGGCCAGGCACGACCCCGGGGATGCTGAACTCACCGGACCCGTCTTTCCCCTGGAACTGGTATTGCGAGGGCCCCTGGGCGGTGAGGACGAACTGGCGCACGGGACTCCCCGCACGCCGGACGCTCCCGCGCAGCTTCAGGCCCGGAACGAGCCGGACCTCGAGCCGCTCCTGGCGGCCCTGCCGCAGTTCGCTCCGCACGAGCCCCTGTTCTCCTGTCTCGGGCGCGAAGCCCGCGATCTCGTAAGCACCGCAGCGCAGATGCTCCATCTGGAAGGAGCCGTCGGGGCCGCTGAGCGCCACACGCGCCGGGTCTTGCGTGGAGCGCCCGGCGGCAGCCGCTGGCTTCACGCTGACCCATGCGTCCGGTTGGGCGCCTCCGGTGGATGCCTGAATCCTTCCGAGCACCCCGCAGCCGCGGCTCTCGACGACGACGGTCTGCCCGGTGAGGTGTTGCCCGGCGGCCAGGAGGATGCGGCTTCCCCCGGTGGGCGCGCGCACTTCCAGGGCTCCCGTGGAGTCCTCCGCCTCGAGGCGGTAGGAGGCCGCCGCCAGGCCCGTCAACCTGAAGTGGCCGTCCTCCTCCGACATGCCTCCAGAAATGCCCGCGGGGAGCCGGCCTTCGAAACCCTGGCCACGGGGCTCCGCGACGGCGCGGATCGACACGTTGGGGACCGCGCGCCCCTGCTCGTCCACCACCCGGCCCTCGATACGTCCTCCTGGCGAGACCTGGATGAGGGTGTGCTCGGGGTCTCCACTTCCGACGTCCACCTGGGCGCTGCCTCGTCCTCCCTCGAGGGTGGTGGCCACCAGGGTGAACGCGCCAGGAGGAACGCCGCTCAGCTCGAATGCGCCTTCCCGCGTGGAGCGGGTCCGCAGGTTGAAGACGGTCATCGCCGTCAGCATGGAGCCCTGACTCTCGCGGCGTGGCTCGATGGTGATCCACGCCTCCGCCGCCGGCTCCACGCGCCCGCGCACCGTGGCGCCGGTGTCCACCTCGACGCGCACGTCCGTGACGGAGGTGTCCTTGACCGTGACCATGGGGCTGAGAAGCCGTGGCACGAAGTTTCCGCCCGTGGTGATGAGCCGGTAGCGCCCGGCCCCTGGAACCAGGAGCTGGAACGCTCCCTGCTCGTCCGAGGGAGTGGACTCCCGGGCCGACTCCTGGGTCTCCGTGTGCAGGGCGGACACGTGGGCACCAGCCACGGGCGTGCCACTGCCTTTCTGGACCACCTGTCCGGAGATGCTCAGGGCGCGGTCGACGAGCAGCACGATGTCCCGCGCCTGCGCGGCGATGCCCAGGTCGACCGGGACCGGCTCGGACAGGAAGCCGGGGCTGGTGGCGCGCAAGCGCACCCTTCCCGATGGAAGTTGCCGGATGACGAAGTTGCCGGAGTCGTCGGTGAGGACCGCCGGGGGGAGCTCCGCATCCAGGGAGAAGCTGCCCTTGGGGCTATCGCCCAGCGACCAGCTCACCCGTGCCCCGGCGACGGGATGACCTCCCTCGCGGGTGAGGACCCGGCCCTGGATGGACGCCGCGGGCGTGAGCAGGAAGTCTTGTTTGCGGGGGACGTTCTCCATCCGGACCGTCGCGGCTCCGTCCGTGTAGTCCGGATGGGATGCGGTGAGGCCATAGACGCCCGCGTCGAGCCAGAGCTGGTATTGCCCGTTCGCGTCCGTCCATGAAGCGGGCCGGGGGCCCGTGCGGCCGAACTCGGGCGCGGGAACCTGCTCGACGGCGACGACCCGCGCGCCGGCGATGGGCCCTCCGCCGACATCCAACACCGTGCCCCGGAGCTCGACTCCGCCTGACTGCAGCTGGAAGTCCACCGTCTGGGGAGGACCGAGTGGCGATACAGCCAGGAGCCGCTGCGCCGGCCGGTAGCCAGGGGCGGTGGCCGACAGGGCATAGCTCCCCCCGGGCAGTTGACACAGTGCCCAGCGGCCCTGCCCATCCGCCCGCGCCAGCGAGGGCTCTCCAGTGGCCTGTTGGGGAGTGGCGCTGACCGTGGCGCCCGCGAGCGCCTGGCCGGATGTCGTGCTCACCCGTCCAGACACCGCGCAACCCCCTGTCGCCGGGAGGCGCGAAGCGGCTGGCCCGGGCTCGGTCCGCGGCCTTTCATCCGCTCGCTTCCGTTCGACGGTGGGACGCTCCGGCGCGGCGGGTTCGGGCTGGAAGGCCATCCACAGGGCAATCCCGGCCAGGAGCACCACTCCGAACGCCACCAGGAGAGTTCGTCCGCGTGTCATGCCGTCCTTCTTCATACGTGCGGCGCGGGTGTCGGGCTCTCCACCGGGGTGGTGAGCTGTTCGCCCTCGCGGCGCAGCAGCCCCCGTGTCAGCAGGGTCTCGAGCACTTCGATGCCCTGCTTCATGGAGATGTCTCCCCACTGCTCCACCTCGGCCACGGTGAAGCGCTGGCGGGCCGCGATGCCGCGCACGAGGGACAACGCCTCTCCGGGCAGGAGCACCTCGGTATTGCAGCCATAGACATACACGAACTGGGTCCCGTCCGGTCCGGGCTTCCTCACGTAGGAGAGGGGATAGGGTTCGGTGCGCACCAGCACATCCTCCGGCTTCAGGGGTGAGGTGGGCGCCTGGCCGTCCAGCGAGACGTAGGGACTGCTGGTGACCGCGCGCCGCCAGATGCGCTCCAGCTCGACCCCGCGGGAGGACAGCTTGCCGAGCAGGTCACGCAGCTCGCCCAGGCGCGCGGTGATGAACTGCTCCACCTCCAGGGGGATTTCACCGGGCCGCGTCTGCTCCAGGGGGGTGGCGGGCAGGATGGCGCGCCACTCCAGCTTCTCGCTGAGCAGGCGCTCGATTTCCGGGAAGAGCAATTGCAGCATGCCGACCGTCTCGAAGGCCATGTTGAGCGCGAGCGATTCCCCGCTGGCCTTCGCGTTGTGCCATGTGCCGGGCGGCAGGTAGAGCAGATCCCCGGGCTCGAGCAGCACCTCTTCGAACTGGCTCTCGTCCGGGGTGGGCACGTCCAGCTTCTGCCGTCTGTTGTTGTGCTCACCGTGCCGTATCTGGCCATCCTTCTGGACGAGCGCGTTGGCGAGCGGGTAGTTCGTCGCGGGAAGCCGCGAGTACAGCCAACGCTTGCTGCCGGAGATCTGGATGATCGTCGCATGGCGCGCGTCGTAGTGGGTGTCCAGGCCCTCTCCATCCGGTGAGAGGTAGCAGTTGAAGCGCACCGGCGTGGCCAGGTTCATCTGGCGTTTGATGTGCGCGGCGAACTCCGCGAGCACCGCGTCTCCCGCGGTGATGTCATTGACGCAGACGGTGGTCCGGGAGGCGAGCGCCTCGCGGACCTGGGTCGGCTCGATCTCGATGCCCGCCTGAAGGTCGTGGCGGTTGCGCCATAGCGCCCGGATCGAGAAGGGCGCGGGCTTCCGCTTGTCGAAGCCCACGCGCAAGATGGCTCGGTCGAACCGCTCCCGATCGAAGAGCCGGGCGAACTTGGTGGGCGTTCCTCGGACGTAGAGGGGCTTCTTCTCCCAGTACTCGGAGAGGAACTCCTTCGGGCTGACCGGGTACAGGAACTCCGCGAGTTCCCTGCCCGAACCGTTGCTCATGCTCATGAAACCACCTCATGCGTGAAAGAGGATCGACGCAGTGGAGTTTCCCCTCGCCGGGGAGGCGAGGCAGCCTAGCATCAACCCAGGGTGCGCAGCATGGGCTGCGCGGGAGTTTCCTGTGCCGCGAGGTCGTCGACATAGGGTGCGGCCTGCAGCCGGAACAGCCGGGCGTAGGGGCCCTCCGCCCGCAGGAGCGATTCGTGATCACCCTGCTCGACAATCCTTCCCTTCTCGAGCACGACGATGCGATCCGCCACGCGCGTCGATGACAGCCGGTGGGTGATGAAGACGACGGCGCGGCCACGCCCCAATTCCCGGAGCCGGTGGAACAGATCATGCTCCTGGCGCGCGTCCAGGGCGGAGGAGGGCTCGTCGAGGATGAGCAGTGGTGCCGCCCGGACGAAGGCGCGGGCCACGGCGATCCGCTGCCACTGGCCGGAGGAGAGTTGAACGCCGTCCTCGAACGCGCGCCCGAGCATCGTGTTCACGCCCTCGGGCAGTCCCGCCACCACGTCATCCAGGCCCGCGGCACGCAAGGCCGCCGCGAGCTGGTCGGCGCGTGCCTCGTTGCCCAACAGGACGTTGTCTCTCAGGCTGAGCTCGAAGCGCGCGAAGTCCTGCCACACCACGCTCACGAGCGAGCGGTACTCGTCGGGATCGAACTGGCGCAGATCCGTGCCATCCAGGGTCATCACCCCTTCGGATGGATCATAGAGCCGGGCCAGCAGCTTCACGAGCGTCGTCTTGCCGGAGCCGTTTTCTCCCACGATGGAGACCACCTCGCCGGGCCGCAGGCTCAGGTTGATGTCGTGCAGCGTGGGCTGCTCGGCTCCCGGGTAGTGGAAGCCCACCTGGCGCAGTTCCACCGCTTGCTGGATGTCCCGGGGGGGAGTGACGCGCGGGGCCCGCTCCTGGAGCGTGGGCTGGAGCCGCAGGAACTCGAAATAGCGGCTCAGGAACAGGTTGTGCTCGAACGCGCTCGACAAGGACGTCAGCACCGAGGACAGGTGGAGCTGGAGCGTCTGGAGGGCCGCCACCCCCATGGTCAGCGTGCCCAGGGACAGCCGTCCGCTGAGTGCTTCCATCGCGAGCGCCGCATAGGCACCGTAATAGGCGAGCCGGGACAGGACTCGCCCTCCGAGCCCCAGGCGCGCGTTTTGCGAGGCGAGCGCGCGGTCCTCCGCGAGGAACGTCTTCAACCGCTCCCGCATGTGCCCCAGCAGCCAGGGCGCCACGCCGAACACACGCATTTCCTTGGCGAGTGTGCCGTCGGTGAGGATGCCCTGGTAGTAGGCGAGACGGCGGCCCAGGGGACTGCGCATGTCCATCAGTCCGAACTTGCGCGCGACCCCCCGGAATTGGAACCGCATCTCGGGAATGCACGCCAGCAGCACGAGCACCAGGGCCGCCGGGAAGAGGCCGACCACGAGCATTGCCTGGGCCACCAGGGCCGCCAGGGACTGCATCCCCCGGAGCGTCTCCCGGTACAGCACCATGGGGCGGAAGCCCACCTCGCGCGTCGCCTTCTCGAGCTGGTCGTAGAAGTGGGGAGTGTCGAAGTGCGCCAGGTCGAGCGAGGCCGCCTTCGCGAGCACCGAGAGCGTGGCATGGGCCTCGACCTTGCGCCCCAGTCCATCGTTCACGTACTCCGCGAGCGCCTGGAACAGCTCCCGGGAGATCGCGAGCAGGGCCATCAGCCCGATCCATCCCAGCACTCGGTACAGGTTCTCCTCCGAGGGCTGGGCGATGCCCGCCGCGACTCCGTCCACCACGTTCTTGGAGGCCCACAACAGGCCCGTGGGAATGCAGGCTCCCATCAGCAGGAGCACGGAGGCCAGGAGCGTTCCGGTGGGATCCGTGTTCCATACCAGCCGCAGCACGCGCCAGACGAACGCGAGCGTGAGTGGCGCCTGCGTGCTCGGTCTTCCGGTCGATGCCAAGAACGAACCCCTTCCGGGCGACTTCCGCCCAGCCTGTCAGCCCATCCCGCCGCGGACCAGCATGGCGGCGAGGGCATCGGAGATGGGCAGCTCCGTGGCATCCTCGATCCAGGCGTACATCCCGGTGGGATTCATCTCCAGGAAGACATACTCGCCCTCGGGCGTGAAGATCATGTCGATCGCCGAGTAGGCCAGCCCGAACTCCCGCGTTATCGCCAGGCAGGACTCGGCGACCTTGGGGGGCAGCGCGTGGACGCGGTACGAGATCTTCACCGACTCATTCCAGGTCTTCCGGTAGTCGATGGTCGTCGCCTCGTGGTTCTGTGAATGCAGCTCCGCGGCGAAGACCTCGTTGCCGACGATGGTGATGCGGACCTCGAACCTCTTGGGCACGTAGGCCTGGAGGATGGCCGGACAGAACTGGAGCTGGTCGAGC
Organism: Cystobacter fuscus; assembly: GCF_002305875.1. Taxonomy (NCBI): domain Bacteria; kingdom Pseudomonadati; phylum Myxococcota; class Myxococcia; order Myxococcales; family Archangiaceae; genus Cystobacter; species Cystobacter fuscus. Next base: position 3,508,954 of record NZ_CP022098.1, read on the forward strand.
TCGGAGATGTCCTTCTCGCTCAGGATATTGGTGTAGATCATCCGCGGAGGCGTCGCGGAATCACCGTTCTTCTCGATCAACACCGGCAGGCCGATGGCCTTGTAGGCGACCCTGGCATGCTGTGCGCAGAAGGCCTTGGCGTCCTCGGGAGAATTGGTGACCAGCGTGGGCGGCACCCGGAGGCCAAGCCGTGGCGCGAGCGCGAGCTGGCGGGGCTTGTCATTCGCGGCATGGTTGCGGTCGTTCACGTTGACCATGAACGCGCGCTCCTGCAGGACGCGATAGGCGCTGTGCATCACGGTCTGGCACTGGTGATGGATGAACTTCGACTCCGGCGCGGAGATGCCCTCGGGCAGATCATACTCCCCGTACTTCCACAACCACGCCGAGCGCACGCTGGACAAGTCAATCCGCTTGCCCGAGCCATTCACGAAGAACGCGGTCGTTTGATCCGAGCCAAGCGCGACCCGTGCCTTCCGCGGATAGTCGTTCGTGTTGAAGCGGACCCAGGGCTGACCCATCTTGGTGAGTCGCCGGATGACTCGGTCGGCAGTGGGCTCCCAGGCATTCGTGGTGATGAGGATCATAGGGTGGGGCTCAACTGCTGCTCTGTGCGTGCACTGGGAGCGGTCCACCCGCGCATACCGTGGGGGCCCCACGTCTCGCGACGGGCCGGCCACCGGGGGTGAACCGCCTGGCGGCTAGGGAACAAAGTCGGCGTCGAGGTACAACTTGCCGTTGATGTAATCAACCGTGCTGGTGCCCCCGATCGGTATGTCGCTCTCATCGGCGGAGGAGGCGATGTGCTGCAAGACGAAGCCGTCGACTTCTGGTGCGTACTCCGCTGCCACCTGGCTTCCCTTCATGCACTCCTCGAAGCGTTTGAAGAACAGGGCTGGGACCGCGGCGCTCGTGGTGCTGGCATCAGTTCGCATGGCCGCTCCTTGGAGGAGAATCATGTCAAGAGTCGACCAGCCCACGTGCTTGCCGGAACGGCGCGAACACGATCGGCTGGTCTCCTCGTCAGGCGATTCGTCGGTGACTAGAAGTCCGCGTCGGCGTCGGCATCCCACTTGCCGCCACTGCTGTAGGTGCCGCTGGCGCTGCCGCTGCCGTCGTCCGGCAACTGCTCGAGATCATCCTGGGCCGCGGTGAGCCGGAAGACGAGGCCGTCGACTTCCGGAGAGTACTCGTAGGCGCCGATGCTCTGGCGCATGGGCTCCTCGAAACGCTTGAAGAAGAGGGCGGGGGACACGGCGGGGGTGGTGCTGATCTCAGTCTGCATGAATCCTCCGGGGGACTTCACTCAGCTGCATTGTCCGTAAAGCGACATCAAGATACGCTATTGGATTAGATGGATCAATCATGAATGTGAATTTTATTCGTACTCCTGGAAAAGCCAGGAACGACGGACCCGGGCCCGGGCGGCCGCCCGCGACGTCTCGTCGTCCCGTCGCTTCTCGGTCCAGCGTGATGGGTCAGAACACGTAGGGGGCGCGCCTGGCCCGGTCTGTCTTCCCAGGGCGCTGGTGCAGGAGGCGGAAGGCGGCCTTGGCTTCCTTTGGGTTACCGCTCCCAGTGTCGATGCTCCAGCCGGTAGACCTCCAGGGAACGTTGGAGGGGAGCCAGCAGCCACAGATGGCTCACGCCCTCGCGGCCATAGGCCTTCATCTTCTTCTCCCGATCCAGCACCGCCGTGGAAGGCGAGAGCACCTCGCAGACCCAGTCGGGGGCCAGGGTGACGGCCGCTGTGTGGGGCATCTCCGGCATGCGTTCCCGGCGCCAACCCGCGAGGTCCGGTACCAGGGCGTCATTCCCCAGGTGCAACTCGGGCTCGCTCAGGATGATCCAACCACCGGGGCCCTCCTCGCCCAGGTCGAAGGGTTTTCCCAACAGCATTCCGAGTCGAGAAGTGGCCCTTGCATATAGCGGGGCCGGGCGGGGGCTCACGTACAGCTCGCCATCGACGATCTCTCCCACTCGATGGGGAGGGACTGTCTCCAGGTCTTCGAAGGAGGCCCCGCGCTTCGACCCGCTCATGGCGGCCACCCATGGCCGTTGCTCAAGTCATGACCCATGAAGTCATCATGAAGATGACCTCATGGGTAATCAAGCTGAACCCAACAGCTCAAGTCACCCACTGGAGGCTCGGGGACTCGGCCCGCTACCCCGGCTCTTCCCAGGGCGTACCGAGCCATGCCTGGTAGGCGGCCTTCTGCGCGTCCGTGGGCTTGTCCATGCGCGCGAGCCACACGGCATCCGCGGGCTTCTGGCCGAGCACCACGGGCACCTCCACCAGCTTGTCCCGGCGGAACACCGTGACGCGCACCGTGTCCCCGGGGGACTTGTCCTCGCAGCGCGTGAGCAGCGCCCCGGTGTCCACGCGCCAGCCGTCGAGCGCCACCAGCTCGTCGTCCACGTACAGCCCCGCCTCCTGCGCGGGCGAGCCCTCCAGCACCGCGGAGAAGGTGGTGCCTCCCTTGGGCATCACCCCCAGCCACCCCTTGGGCCGGCCCTCTCCCTTGGTGCGCGGGGGCGGGCTGCCACCCCGGTCGTTGGTGGACTCGCGCGGGCGCAGCCTCACCTCCAGGCCCACGTGGGCGAAGGGCGACAGGTCCAGCTCCTGCGTGGTGCGCAGTGCCCGGTCGAAGAAGGCCGACAGATCCTGTCCCGCCACCTCCGCGGCCGCCGCCTCCACGCCGTCCTCGGGCACGCCGGAGCCGTCTCCGTAGCGCTTCCACAACAGCCGCATCAGATCATCCAGGCCCCGCGCGTTGCCCGTGAGGCGGCGCAGCTCCAGGTCCAACAACACCGCCACCACCTCGCCCTTGAGGTAGTAGGAGATGGCGCTGTTGGGCGAGTGCTCGTCCGGGCGGTAGTGCTTCACCCAGCACACGAGCGAGGACTCGGCCAGGGTCTGCACCTTGCGGCCCGGCGTGGCCTGGAGCGCCGAGAGCGTCTCGCCCAGGCGCGTGAGGTAGCGGCTCGCGCTCATCAGCCCCGCGCGCAGCACGAAGAGGTTGTCGTAGTACGAGGTGACGCCCTCGAAGGCCCACAGGAGCGAGGTGTAGTTCTCCTGCGAGTAGTCGAAGGGCACGAGCGCCCGGGGCTTCACCCGCTTGACGTTCCACAGGTGGAAGTACTCGTGCGCCGCGAGCGTGAGGAAGTCCTCCCAGCCCCGCGCGCTCTGCAGGCCCACGCGCGGAAAGAGCAGCGCCGTGGACGCGCCGTGCTCCAGGCCCCCGCGTCCCTTGTCCGTGAGATAGACGAGGAACAGGTAGCGCCGGTGGGGCAGCCCGCCGAACAGCCGCGCCTGGGTCTCGCACACGCGCTGGAGATCCGTGCACATGCGCGAGCCATCCGGCACCGCGTCTCCCCACACCACCACCTCGTGCGGCACGCCCGCGGCGGTGAAGGTGAGCGGCGTGTGGGGCCCCACCTCGAAGGGGCTGTCCACCAGCTCGTCGTAGTCGCTCGCGACGAAGACCTCTCCCCGGCGCTCCAGCGCGGTGAAGGTCCGCCATCCCTCGGGGGCCTCCACGGTGACGTGGTGCTCCAGGCCCCGCGTGGCCTCGGTGTAGAGGAAGAGCGTGGCGCCGTTGAAGTAGCCGTGGCTGCCGTCCAGGTGGCTGGTGCGCACCGACAGCTCGTGCGCGTAGACGCGATAGCGCAGCGTCACCGGGCGGCCCCTCGACTCGACGCGCCAGGTGCGCTTGTCCTCGCGCCGCACCGCGAGGCGCTCGCCGTCGGGGTCCGTGGCGCTCACGTCCTGGAGCTGGCGCGCGAACTCGCGCACCAGGTAGCTGCCGGGAGTCCACACCGGCAGCACCGCGGCGAGCGGCTCCGGCGCCGCGGGGAAGGTGGCCTCCACCTCGAAGAGGTGCGAGTGCGGGCGGAGCATCGAGACGCGATAGTGGACCGCTTCCGGCATTCCGTTCTCTCCAGGGACTGCGCCCGGGAGAGGTTACTTCGCGCGCACGAGGATGGCCCCGAAGAATCCATCCGTGCCGTGCAGGTGCGGGGCGAGCCGCAGGTAGGGGCCCTTGCTCACCCTGGCCCCCAACTCCGCTCCCAGTTCCTCGGCCACCGGACGCACCGTGTAGTCCGGGTGCCGCGAGAGGAAGTCCTCCACCACGGCCTCGTTCTCCTCGGGCAGCACGCTGCACGTGCCGTAGATGAGCCGCCCGCCGGGCTTCACCAGCCGGGAGAAGCGCTCGAGCAGCCGCTTCTGCCGCGCCACGTGCTCCACCAGCATCTCGGGCGTGAGGCGGTAGCGCGCGTCCGGCTTGCGGCGCAGGGTGCCCGTGCCGCTGCACGGCGCGTCCACCAGCACCCGGTCCGCCTTGCCCAGAAGGGGCGCGAGCGCCGCGTCCACCTCGGGGCCGTCCGCGGGGATGAGCTGGGCGCGCACGTTGTGCACGCCCGCCCGGCGCGTGCGCTTGCGCAAGTCCTCCATGCGCCCCTCCTCGACGTCCAGCGCGTACAGGTCGCCCCGGTTCTTCATCTGCACGGCGAGCTGGAGCGTCTTGCCGCCCGCGCCCGCGCACGCGTCCACCACCTTGGTGGGCGGCGCGTCCACGAGCAGGCCCAACAGCTGGCTGCCCTCGTCCTGCAGCTCGAAGGCTCCGTCGCGGAACGCCTCGAGCGAGAAGGCATTGGTGCGTGTGTCGAGGATGAGCCCGAGCGGCGACAGCGGGGTGGGCTGGGTGCTCACGCCCTCCTTCTCGAGCAGCTCGCGCACCCGCTCGCGGTCTCCCTTGAGGCCATTGACGCGGGCGGTGAGCGGCGCGCGCTCGTTCATCGCCTCGGCGGCGCGCTCGGCGTCCGGGCCGAACGCCTCGCGGAAGCGCGCCGCGAGGAAGTCCGGCAGCGAGGCGGCGATGGGGAAGCGCTTGTCGGGGGGCAGCGCCTCCAGGGTCCGGGCGGCCCGTGCGAGTCCGGACAGCGCGCCCGCGCCCAGGCCAGACTGCACCGCCGAGCGCTCCACCTCTTCCAGGGACTCGCCATGCAGCACGCGCGAGGCGGCCAGGCGCAGCACGTCCTGACGCGTACGGTCCAGGCGGGAGAAGCCCGGGTGGGCGTGCTCGAGGAGGAAGTCCACGGTGCGCTGGCGGCGAAGCAGGGCGTACACCCGCTCGGCCACGGCGCGGCGCTCGTTGGAGTAGAGGTTCTTCTTGTGGCGCAGGGTGTAGTCCAGGGCCCGGTCCGCCAGGCGGCCCTCGTGGCGGATGAAGCCATAGGCTTCCAGGCTCGCCTGGAGGACGAGATCCTCGCGCACGGGGCGGATCGCGCGAACGCCTTCGGAGGCGGCGGACGGCTCACGGCGGGACTGGGGGGCCCTGGGGGAGGGGCGGGGGTTCTTCTTCATGAAAGGCTCCGGAGGCCCGGGGTGTGCGGGCCCGCGCTGTCGGCACGCAGGCGCATCGCATCCCGGGCGCTCGATGACAAGGGCGGAGACAGGGGCGGAGGCGCTCCGGGGGCCTTCCCGGGTGCCGAGGGGCCGCCCCCCGCCTTCCCGGTCAACGCCGGCGGCGGCGCAGGGCGCTGGCGAGCACCCACATCCCGGCCGGCAGCAGCGTCATCGCCGGGGTGGCCGAGCAGCCCGGGGCGGTCTCGGCCGGATCCTCCTCGCCTGGCACTGCCCCTGGGGGGGTCTGGGTGCTTCCCCCGAGGGGCGGCTGGCCCGGCGTGGACGGCGCGGGGGTCGGGTTCGTCGGGGAGGGCGCACCCGGAGTGGTCGGGGCCTCCTGGGCGGGGGGCGTGGGCTCGGGCGGGAGATCCTTGGTGAGGGTGAAGCTGTCCATCATCTTGCCCGAGGGGGTGAGCATCTGGGCGGTGAGGGTGCCGTCCTCGACCCGCACGTCCAGATAGCCGTGGTCCGAGTTGTTGCGCAGCACGGACCAGGACGGCTTGCTCGCGATGCTGAGTTCGCGCAGCTTCGCGCCGCCGCTGCCCACCACGAGGTAGACGGGAGCCGTGGCGCCCGAAGGGGCCACCTCGTTGCCGCGCATGGGCCGGGAGCGCTCGTAGTTGTGATCATGCCCGGTGAGCACCAGGTCCACCCCGTACTTCTCGAAGAGGGGGGCGAACTCCCGGCGCATCTTCAACTGCGAGCCGTGATCCCCGCTGCTCCAGGGCGGGTGGTGGAAGAAGACGATCTTCCAGGGGGCGGTGCTGGCGGCCAGGTCCTGCTCCACCCACTTCTTCTGCGCCTCGAAGGTGCAACGGTCGGCCGAGGACAGGCCGATGGCGCAGTTGGAGTCGATCGCCACGAAGTGCACATGGCCCCAGTCGAAGGAGTAGTAGTACTCGCCGCCGCTCTGGCTGGTGGGCAGGTAGAGGTTGTCGAAGTAGGGCTGGCCCCTGTTGGTCTCGTACTCGTGGTTGCCCGGGACGGCGAAGAAGGGCACCTGCGCGAGCAGGGGAGCCATGGGCTCGAAGAGGTTGTGCTGGAACTCGGCCTCGGTGCCCATCTCGTAGGCGTTGTCCCCGAGCGCCAGGAAGAGCTGCGGCTTGCGGCCGAGCATGGCCCGGGACACGTCGCGCTGATCCTGGTTGTTCGAGCCGAAGTCACCCACGGTGGTGAAGTGCACGCTGCGGGTGCCGGGCACGGGCGCGGTGGAGAACGTCACCGGGCTGGTGCGCGAGCCGCAGGCGTCCACGACATAGGTGTACTCGGTGCCGGGCTCCAGGCCGTCGAGCACCACGGCCTGTTGCGTCTGGGCGGTGGGCGCGGTGACGGACAGATCCGTGCTCCCATGAGTGCCATAGCGCACCGTGGCGGCACACGCCGTATCCAGCCGGAAGGCCACCATGGCGGTGTCCGGTCCCACGCGTTGCAGGTAGGGGTCGCGCGTGAGCTTCGCGGCGCTCGCACCGCTCGCGGTGAGGGTGAGCGCCACGGTCATCATGCTGAGCGCCAGGGAGTACAGTCGGTGCATGAGTCCTCCTGTCCGGGTCATCCGGACTCGGAGGTGAACCGTCCATCACCTCACATCCATTCAGGGGCAAGCCCCGGATCCCCCCAGCGCCCGCCCGCCTGGCCGTGGGCCGTGGAGCGATCGAGCGGATGCCCGCTCCCGTCCCCTCGTGGGGCTGCTCAGCTCACGCTCTCGGCGCTGTAGCGGGCGACGCGGCCCGAGCGCACCGCCTCATGGTAGATGCGCATGAAGAAGACGCAGGCGAGCAGGAGGCAGAGCAGTGCGAGCCCCACTCCCGCGAGCAACGCCCCGCCGGAGAAGTGGCCGCCCATGGCGATCGCCCGCATGCCCTCGAAGACGTAGGAGGGCGGGAAGAGCAGTGAGAGGAGCTGCATCCACTCCGGCAGCGTGGCGCGGGGGTAGAAGACACACGCGAAGGGCGACACCATGGCGGGGATGGGCCAGATGAGCCACTCGGCGGCGGGGCCGAGTCGCAGCACCACGGCGCTGCCGAAGACGCCGAGCGCGATGCCGTACAGGAAGAGCACGAGCAGGAAGGGCACCAGCAGCACGCCGTAGGTGAACAGCGACAGGCCGAACGCCGCGCCCGCCACGGCGACCATGACGACCAGGCCGATGCTGCTCGTCGTGATGCTCGAGAGCACCAGGCCGCTGATGTACTCGGAGGTCGACAGGGGGGTGGCGAAGAGGTTGAGGAAGTTGCGCGACCAGACGTCCTCGAAGAACGCCATCGTCACGCCCTGCATGGCGCGGGTGAGGAAGTTCCACAGCAGCACCGTGCCCAGCAGCGAGGTGACGAAGTCCAGGCCGGAGTCGGTGACGGTGTTGAGGTAGCGCGTGATGAAGCCCCACAGGACGACATCGATGGCCACCCAGATGAAGAGCGGGAGGATGCGCGCGGGGCTGCCCCTCAAGAGATAGAACTGGCGCAGCACGATGGCGGCGATGCGGGAGGGATTCATGACGGGTCACCTCGCGCCACGGTGATGAACAGCTCCTCGAGCGTGGTCTTGCCGTACTGGCCGGGCAGCGCCCGGGGGTCGCCCTGGAGGACGATCCTCCCGTGCGAGACGATGAGCACCCGGTCGCAGACTTCCTCCACCTCGTACATGTTGTGGGACGTCCACAGCACGCCGCCCTCGTCCCGGGTGGCGAAGTCCCGGATGCGGGCGCGGATGTCTCGCGCCGTCACGGGATCCAACGACGCGGTCGGCTCGTCGAGCAGCAGCAGGGCGGGGCGGTTGATGAGCGCCTTGGCCAGGGTCACCCGCGTCTGCTCTCCCGAGGAGAGCACCCCGCAGCGCACGTCTCGGAAGCGCGTGAGATCCAACTGGGTGAGGAGCTCCTCGATGCGCTCGGACAGCCGATTCACACCATAGAGCAGGCCGAAGGTGCGCAGGTTCTGCTGGACGGTGAGGTTGCCGGGCAGCGGCGCGTAGATGGCGGCGAAGTTCGTGTGCGCGAGCGCCCGGGTGCGGTGCCGCGCCAGGTCCACTCCCTCGATGTGGATGGAGCCCGAGCTGGGCTCGAGCAGCCCGAGCACCATGTTGATGGTGGTCGTCTTGCCCGCGCCGTTGCTGCCGAGCAGCCCGACGATTTCATGGCGGCCCACGTCGAAGGAGAGCCCGTCGACGGCGACGGTGGCTCCGTATTGCTTGCGCAGCTCCACGACGGACAGGACCTTCGCGGGGGCGGCGGACTGCGGAGGGGGGGACGTCTTCACGCGGTCTGCTCTACGCCCGAACGCGCCCCGGGGATAGCGGGGATGTTCAACGCACGGCCCTCCCCTTTCCGAGAAGAGGAAAGGGGAGGGCCGGAACGTCTCAGTTCACCCGGCGGCGGCGGGCCAGGGCGAGCAGCCCCAGGCCGAGCAGGCCCAGGGGGGCCTCGGCGCCGGTGGAGCAGCCACACTTCGGCGGCTCGGGCTGAGGCTGGGGCTCGGGATCCGGGTTGGTCACGGGCTTGGGAGTGACGGTGACGGAGACGAAGGCGGGCTCACTGTCGAGGGAGCCGTCCTTGACCACGAGGCTGAAGCGCAGCGGGGTCTGGGCCTCCACGTCCGGAGCGGTGAAGGACGGGGTGGCGGTGTCCGCGCCGGTGAGCGTCACGGGCGTCCCCTCCACCTGGGTCCAGGTATAGGTGAGCGCGTCACCGTCGGGGTCCGAGCTGGCGGTGCCGTTGAGTTTCGCCTGGGCGCCCGTCTCGACGGAGAGGGCCTCACCGGCGTGGGCGGTGGGGGCGCGGTTGACGTTGCGCACCGTGACGTCCACGGAGGAGCGGGTCGTCGTCTGGCCGTCGCTCACCAGCAACAGGAAGGTGAGCGTCTCGTCGAGGGTGACTTCGGGCGCGGTGAAGGTGGCCTGCGGCGTGAGGGCATTGGTCAGGGCCACCGGCGTGCCGGATTGCTGCACCCAGGCGTAGGTGAGCTTGTCACCGTCCTCGTCGCTCGCCGAGCCCATCAGCGTGTAGCTGGAGCGCTCGTCCACGACACCCGCGATGCCCGCGTTGACGGTGGGCGCGCGGTTCACGTTCGTCACCGTCACCGTCACCGTGTCGGTGACCGTGCTGCTCTTGTTGGTGACGGACAGCTTGAACACCAGGTTGGTGTTGGCGGTCACCTCGGGAGCGGTGAAGGACGGCGTGAGCGTGGCCGCGTCCGTGAGCGTCACCGTGGGGCCGGACGTCTGCGTCCACGTGTAGGTGAGCGAGCCGCCGTTGGGGTCCCTCGCGCTGCCCTGGAGCGTCAGCTTCGCGCGCTCCCCCACCTGCAGATCCGGGCCGGCCGAGATGACGGGAGCCTGGGGGCTCACGCACACATTGTCATCCTCGCTCACGGTGGTGAAGGGGGTGTTGGTGATGCCGCTGAACTCCAGATCGTCCACCAGCCAGCCGTCCGCTCCGGTGTTGACGTCCGAGCCGACGCGGAAGCGCAGCCGCACCGTCTTGCCCGCGTACGCCGTGCCGAGATCCAGCGTGGCGGGGATGAGGGCGGGGAAGCCCGGGCTCTTGCCGGAGATGGCGTTACGGCCATCGAGCGGATTGAGGTTGTCCTCCGCGCTCTCGAGCGTCGCGGTGTACAGGGACTGGCCGACGTCCACCCACGTCTGTCCATCATCCTCGCTCAGTTCGATGACGGCGCCGTCGAAGTAGATGTCCTCGGTGCCGGTGATGGCGGCGGAGTACCACTCGAAGCTCCAGGCCTGCTTGAACTTGAGGACGAGGGGCTCGGTGGCGCTCACCATGAGAGGCGGGGTGGTGAGGCGCATGTCGCTCGGCCCGTTCTCGTTCACCGCGTAGAAGAGGTTGTTGGTGACCGTGGGGTACTGGAAGACTTCCCAGTCCACGTTGTCCAGGCGGTCATCATGCGTGAAGGTCCAGGGCGGGTTGCTGGACTGCACGTCCTCGATCCGCTGGGACTCGGGCTCCTCGTCGTAGTTGGCCATCACGGTCAGGGTGCCCGTGCGGTCGCCGGGCCGGGTGAGCTTTCCCTGGTGCGTGGTGACGACGAAGTTCAGCCACTGGCGCGTCGTCGCGCCCTGGAGCGACACCGGGACGGTCACCTCCGCCTCCTGCAGCACGTTCAGGGCCGGCACCTGCACCTGGCCGCCGTTGCCCAGCGTCACGCCGAAGGTGGGCGAGGTCACGGTGGCGGTCGTCACCTCGGTGCGGGTGGGACCCAGGTTGCGCACCTTGATGCGCAGCAGGCCCATCTCGCCGTTGTCGAGGATGGCGTCCCCGTCGCACGCCTGGGTGGGGGCATCCACGGAGATGGAGACGACCGCGACGTCCGCGGTCGTGTCGTAGCTCTCCACGACGCCCACGTGGTTGGTGGACAGGCGGTCCGGCGCCTTGGCTCCCACGCCCGCGCCACGCCGGGCGAAGGCACTCCAGAAGCGCTGTCCATCCGCGGGATCCGAGGCGTAGGTCGCCGCGATGAGCGCGTCACGCGCCTCGAGGAAGGTGGGCATCGCGGGCGTGAGCTTGTAGCCGTTGACCAGGTACTGCTTCATGCGGTCCTGCGCGTCCTGGAAGGGATGGGCGCGCAGCAGCGACACGTAGCAGTCCCACAGCATCGTGGCCCAGATCTCACCCGAGTTGTGGTACTCCGCGTTGGTGGAGAAGGGCGTGATGGGCGCCGAGGTGGGCAGGGTCTCCGCGTTGGAGATGTGCTTGAAGGTGAGCGCGTTCTTGCTCATGTCCGCCGAGTAGGTCACGCGCCGGATGCCGAAGAAGGTGCTGTCGTCGGACATGCCGCCGCGCGTGGCGTACTCGGCCGCGGCATAGGCTCCGTTCCAGTCGGCGTTGGAGGGGACGTTGATGTCCTCCGCGCGCACCATCATCAGCAGGGCGGTGAAGTCCGCCCAGCCCTCGCCCATGGACCTGCCCTGGTTGTTGCTCAGGCCGGACCCGTTCCAGATGAGGCGGTTGCTGATGTAGTGGCCCCACTCGTGCGCCACGATGCCGTTGTCGATCGTTCCGTCCGGATCGAGGAGCCGTACGCTGTAGAGCCGCGCGGTGAGCCCGGGGAGCGCGGCCTTGAGCTCCTGGCCCGTGGTGCGCGTGACGATCTGGGTGGGAATGGTGATGCTCGCATCCTTGCTGCCGGACGACTGGACGACGTCCACGGTGTTCACCCAGAGGACGCCGATGGCACCGGCGTTCTGTGCGTTCTTGATCTGCTGGGGGATGGTGCAGGAGGTGCTGGTGCTGCGGTCGACGAGGGCGATCTTCCCGGCCACCTCGGCGGCGTTGGTCAGGGGAGCGCAGGCCTTGGTGTCGGACGGAGTGCCGCTGGCCGTGAGCACGACCTCCGCGCTCACGTTGTACTCCTGCGGGCCGGCGGCGACGGTGCCCACCGGGTAATTGCGCGGGGTGCCCCCGGGGACGCTCGTCTCCAGGTGCGTGTCGAGGTTGTCGAAGATGTACATCTGCATGCGCGGGGACGCACCGTCCGCCGGCGTCGACATGTTCGCGTTGTTGCGCCCGCTGTAGTCCTGCGCCTGGGCTTGGATGGCGTCACCGCCCAGGCCGCCGCGGCTGAAGTTGTCCTGCTGGGCGTTGCCCGAGGCCTCGTCGAAGCCCACGTCGTAGAACCAGTCGTGCAGCCAGTTGTTCACGAAGAACAGCTGCGTGGTGGCCGCCTGGATCTGCTCCGCGTTGGCATAGGGCTGGATGCTCAGGTCCATGCTCCGGTCGAACACGCCCGGAGCCGTCATCGTGGCACGCAGGTCACCCTGGCTGAAGCCGTCCGGCGCGACGAGGTCCGCGTACGCGTCCACGTTGTTGCCCTGGGTCTGCGTGGCGCCGTCCGCCAGCCAGGGATCGTTCTGGCTGAAGGGCGCGTTCTGGAGGGTGACGAGCGAGGGAGCCACGAACGCCGGCGGGGCGAAGGTGTAAGGCTTGCCCGTGGGGTGGGGCGTGGCGACGCCGCCCGCGGGTCCATCCAGTGGGAGATAGGGCGGCGTGGTCTCCGCCCAGACGCGGTAGGAGAAGTTCGCGTGCGCGGTGAGGTTGTTGCGCATGAGCAGCCGGCCATCGGCCGCGGACACGACGTAGGCGTAGTAGTCCGAATCGGAGCTCTCCGCCGGGGCCGTGTTGAGCTCCAGGTAGTAGGCGGGCACGAGCCCGGTGGGCAGGGGGAAGAACACGGGCCTGGCGCGCGCGGGGATGACGAGGCCCTCGGCGAGCGGACGCGCGTAGGGGGCGAGCTGGTAGTGGGTGTACGGAGTCTGCTCGTTCGCGCGGACGCTCGCCCGCGTGAGCAGGCTGCCATCCAGGGGGGCTCCGGTCAGGTCGCGGTAGGCCAGGGAGATGGCCTGGGGAGCCGTCAACTGGTAGCGCAGGCTCGAGACCCGGGCGGCGGACGTGGTCGCGGACGCGTGCGGGGACAGGTTGCCGCTGAGGGCCACGACCTCGTTGTTCGCGTCGAGGAGGACCTTGAGCCCCTGGCGGAACACCTCCACGCCGTCCACCTGCTGGGCGAAGGTGACGATGGACACGCCGCGCGCGTCACGGCTGACGGAGGCCACGCTCGCACCGGCCTCGGTGAGCGACTTGTGGCCGTACAGCGACAGGTACTCCGCGAGCTGCTCGCGCGCGGCCAGCTCGGGCTTCATGCCCGCCAGTTGCGTGCGCAGCGACCGGGCCTCGGACTTCCTTCCATTCGCCCAGACGAAGGTGGGCAGGTTGCGCTGCTCGTCCAGGTGGGTAACGCGTGCGCCCAGTGTCTTTCCCAGCCGCGGGCTCGTGCCCGGTGAGGGCGCGGCTCGCAGCGAGGAGGGGGGGGCGTCTTGCAGCACTTCGTAGTTCGGCAGGTCTCGCGCCGTGGCGCCCGTGCTCGCGAGCGCCAGTGCCAGACTCGACCACTTGAAAAACAACCTTGTCACTTCGGGGGCTCCTTCCCATGGACGACGCACCGTGGCCACTGCTCCACCACGTCCCCGGGAGGCACCCGCTCCAGTACTTGGAGCGATAACGGTTCTCCTCCCAGCGGTAAAGTGTCGACAGGTTGAAGTTTAGAGCCAATCCCCTTGTATCGCCTAACGCGTGGGTTCGGGTCGTTTGTACCGCGCAATTCCTGTCAAAAGAGAAGAGGCGGAAGGAGCCGGAGAACGAGCCGTTTTCGACCGGCGGCGGCGCGCCAGGGTGAGCAGTGCCAGACCCATCAGGCCCAGGGGGGCCTCGGCGCCAGTGGAGCAGCCACAGCGCGGCGGCTCCGGGTTCGGGGTGGGCGCGCGGTTCCCGTCCGTCACGGTCACGGAGACCGTGTCAGTGGCCGTGTCGCTGCCGTTGGAGATGGACAGCTGGAACACCAGGGGGGTGTTGGCGCTCACCTCGGGGGCGACGAAGGAGGGCGTGAGCGTGTCGGCCTCCGAGAGCGTCACCTCCGGGCCGGACAGTTGCGTCCACGCGGAGGTGAGGGGACCGTCGTCCGCATCCGTGGCGGTGCCGTGGAGCGTCAGGCTCGTGTGCTCCGCCACTTCCACGTCCTCGCCGGCCGAGATGACGGGAGGCGGAGGCTTCACGCACACCCCATCCTCCGCGTGGATGGCGGTGAAGGGCGTGTTCGTGAGGCCGCTGAACTCCAGGTCATCCAACAACCAGCCGTTGGCCCCGGTGTTCTGGTTCGAGCCAACGCGGAAGCGCAGCCGCACCGTCTTGCCCGCGTAGGCCGTCCCGAGGTCCAACCTGGAGGAGAGGAAGGCGGGGAAGTTCGTGCTCTGGCCCACGAAGGCCCCGCGGCCATCGAGCGGGTTGAGGTTGCCCTCGTAGCTGGCGAGCGTGCCGTTGTAGAGGGCCTCGCCCACGTCCTTCCACGTCCGTCCATCGTCCTCGCTCAGCTCGATGACGGCGCCGTCGTAGTTCATGCCGACGCCCACTTCGAAGTCCCAGGCCTGCTTGAACTCGAGGACGAGGGGCTCGGTGGTGCTCACCTGGAGGGGCGGGGAGGTGAGGCGCATGTCGCTCGGCCCGTTCACGTCCCTCGCGTGGAAGACGTGGTTGCCGGTGGCCGTGGGGTACTCCAGGGGGGTCCAGTTCACGTTGACGCCGTGGTCGTCATTCGTGGCGGTCCAGGGCGGGTTGCTCGACTCCACGTCCTCGGTGGTCGTGGAGGCGGGCTTCTCGTCGTAGTTGGCTCCCACTCGCCGTGTGGCCTCGCGGTTGCCTGGACGGGACGGGTCTTCCTGGCGCGTGGTGACGGTGAAGCTCAGTTGCTGGCGCCCCGTCGCGCCCTGGAGCGACACGGGGAGGGTGACCTCCGTCTCCTCCAACCTGTCCAGGGCTGGCACCTGCACCTGGCCGCCATGGCCCAGCGTCACCCCCGGGCTGGAGGAGGTGACGGTGGCGAGGGTCTGCTCGGTGCGGATGGCATCCAGGTTGCGCAGCTTGATGCGCAGCAGGCCCGTCTCGCCGTTGTCGAGGATGTTGTCCCGGTCACACGTCTTGGACACGGCCTCCACGGAGAGGGAGACGACCGTCACGTCCGCCGTGACGTCGTAGCTCTCCACGACGCCGACATGGTCCCAGGAGGTGCGGTCCGGCGCCACCGCGCCCACGCCCGCGCCACGCCGGGCGAAGGCCTCCCAGAAGCGGCGTCCATCCTCGGCGGAGGCGGCGGAGGCCGCCGCGATGAGCGCGTCTCGTGCTTCCAAGAAGGTGGGCGTGGCGGGCGTCAGCTTGTAGCCGTTGACCAGGTACTGCTTCATGCGGTGTTGGGCCTCCCCGAAGGGGTGGGCGCGCAGCAGTGACACGTAGCAGTCCCACAGCATCGTGGCCCAGATCTCACCCGAGTTGTGGGCCTCCGCGTTGGTGGAGAAGGGCGTGGTGGATGCCGGGGCGGGCAGCGGCTCTCCGTTGGCGATATGCCGGAAGGTGAGCGCGTTCCTGGCCATGTCCGCCGAGTAGGTCACGCGCCGGAGGCCGAAGAAGGTGCTGTCCTCGGACATGCCGCCCCGTGTGGCGTACCCGGCCACGGCGTAGGCGCCGTTCCAGTGGGCGTTGGCGGGGACGTGGATGTCCTCCGGGCGCGTCATCATCAGCAGGGCGGTGAAGTCCGCCCAGCCCTCGCCCAGGGACTTGCCCTGGTTGTTGGTCAGGCCGGACGCGTTCCAGACGAGGCGGTTGCTGATGTAGTGGCCCCACTCGTGCGCTGCGACGCTGTTGTCGAGCGTGCCATCCAGGTCGGGGACCAGGACGCGGTGGAGCTTCGTGGTGAGGTCGGGGAGCGTGGCCCGGAGCCTGTCGCCATCCGCCTGCGTGATGTACAGCGAGGGGAGGGTGATGTCCGGAGCGATATCCGCGGCTTCCAAGGCGCCGGACGTGTTGTTCGCGATGATGACGCCCACGGCTCCGGCTCTCTGCGCGTTGCGGATCTTCTGCACGAAGGTGCAGCCGCCGCGGTCGATGAAGGCGAGCTTCCCGGCCACCTGCGCGGCGTTGGTCAGCGCTTCGCAAGCCGTGGTGCTCGAGTCGCCGCTGGCCGCGAGCACGACCTGGCCGCCCAGGTCGAACGACTGTGGGCCGAAGTTGGCGTTACCCACCGCGTATCTGCCCGCGACGCTCGCGGGCGCGGTCACCTCCAGGTACTGGTCATCCAATGTCTCCTCGGGGCCGTCGAAGATGAACATCTGCATCTGCGGGGACGCACCGTCCGCCGGCGTCGACATGTTCCCGTTGTTGCGGCCGTCGTAGTCCTGTGCCTCGGCATGGATGGGGTCATGTTGCAGGCCGCCGCGGCCGAAGTTGTCCTGCTGGGCGTTGCCCGAGGCCTCGTCGAAGCCCACGTCGTAGAACCAGTCGTGCAGCCAGTTGTTCATGTAGAACAGCTGCGTGGTGGCCGCCTGGATCTGCCCCGCGTTGGCGGAGGGCTGGAGGCTGAAATCCGTGCTCCGGTCGAACACGCCCGGGGCCGTCACCGTGGCGCGGAAGTCCCCCGCGCCGAAGCCGTCCGGATAGACGAGGTCCGCGTAGGCGTCCACGTTGTTGCCCCGCGTCTCCGTGGCGCCGTCCGGCAGCCAGGGATCGTTCCGGCTGAAGGGGGCGTTTCGCAGGGTGACGAGTGAGGGGGCCACGTAGGGCGGCGGGGCGAAGGTGTAAGGCTTGCCCGTGGGGTGGGGCGTGGCGACGCCGCCCGCGGGTCCATCCAGCGGGGTATAGGGCTGCGTGGTCTCCGCCCAGACGCGGTAGCTGAAGTCCGTGTGCGCCGTGAGGTTGTTGCGCATGAGCAGCCGGCCGTCGACCGCGGACACGATGTAGGCGTAGTAGTCCGACTCCCGGCTCCCGGCCGGGGCCGTGTTGAGCTCCAGGTAGTAGGCGGGCACGAGCCCGGTGGGCAGGGGGAAGAACACGGGCCTGGCGCGCGCGGGGATGACGAGGCCCTCGGCCAGCGGACGCGCGTAGGGGGCGAGCTGGTAGTGGGTGTACGGGTCGTTGTCGTCCACGCGGAGGCCGGCCCGCGTGAGCAGGCTGCCATCCAGGGGGGCTCCGGTCAGGTCGCGGTAGGCCAGGGAGATGGCCTGGGGGGCCGTCAACTGGTGGCGCGGGCCCGGGGCCCGGGCGGCGGACGTGGTCGCGGAGATGTACGGGGACAGGTTGCCGCTGAGGGCCACGACCTCGTTGTTCGCGTCGAGGAGGACCTTGAGCCCCTGGCGGAACACCTCCACGCCGTCCACCTGCTGGGCGAAGGTGACGATGGACACGCCGCGCGCGTCACGGCTGATGGAGGAGACGTCCGCACCCGCCTCGGTGAGCGACTCGTGGCCATACAGGGACACGTACTCGTCGAGCTGCTCGCGCGCGGCCAGCTCGGGCTTCATGCTCGCCAGCCGCGTGCGCGGCGACCGGGCCTCGGACTTCCTTCCATTCGCCCAGACGAAGGTGGGCAGGTCGCGCTGCGCGTCCCGGTGGGCGACTCGTGCGTCCGTCGCCTCCGGTAGCAGTTGCTTGTTCGCGCGCGGTGAGGGCGGGAGGTCCTGCAGCACTTCGTAATTCGGCGGCTCTCGCGCCGTGGCGCCCGTGCTCGCGAGCGCCAGTGCCAGACTCGACCACTTGAAAACCAACCGTGTCACTCCGGGGGCTCCTTCCCACGGGCGCGCACCGCCTGGAGCCAACCCGCCTGTGCGTGAGCCTATCCCCCTGTTGGTTTCACCAGCAAAATGGCGGGGACGCCACCCCGGAGGGAGGGCGTCCCGAGGAGCCGGAGCGACTCAGGGCTTCTTGATGTCGAAGGAGACGAGTTCCTCGAGCCGCTCGCCGTCCTCCTTGACCTTGCCGATGCCGGGCACGAGCCAGTAGGTGCGGTCATCGTCCGGCTTCACCTTGTCACCGCGCTTGCGCTCCAGGCGGATGGCGTTGGTGAAGGTGCCGGCGGGGGTGGTGACGGTCTCGTTCACGCCCACGACGCGCCAGACGTAGGTCTTGTCCTTGTCCTCCGGGGTGCCATCGTCGGCGAGCGTCAGCTCGCGGACGTCCGAGGTGTAGCTCCAGCCCAGGGCCCGTGGTTTGGAGAGCGCCTTGACGGTGGCGGGATTCCAGGTCGTCACCTGCGACACCTTGCCCTGCTTGCGGTCCTCCTCGCGCAGGCGCACCACCGTCCCGTCCAGCTCGAGCTGCCAGGACATCTCCTCCTTGTTGGGCTGGGTGCTGAGCACGGCCACGGCCTTCATGGTCGTCTCGGGCACCACCTGCTCGCCCAGCACCTCCACGCGCTTCTCGAAGGTGCCCTTGGAGGGCTCCTGGATGCGGTACGTCCAGGAGGAGCCCTGGGTGAGGGGCCACAGGGTGGTGAGGGCTGGCTGCCCGTCCTCGCCCCCGGTGCCCGCCGGGATGTCCGGCAGCGTCACCGTTCCATCCGGATTCGTCACGCTGGGATTGTTGCTCTGCCCGGGCAGACTGCCGCCCTCGCCACAGCCCACCCAGCATCCCGCCGCCACCAGTACCGCCCAACTCCAGCGCTTCATGCCCGCTCCTCCTGGCCGCCCTTGCGGGCGGGCAGCTCCATCCACCTGAGTCCACGCACGGGTCCACCCGCGGCGCCACTCAGCGTGGCCGCGAGCGCTCCCGGCTCCTTCTCCTCGACTTCCAGCTCCAACCGGCGCCCGTCGAAGTCCAGGGCGCAGCTGCGCACCAGCACGTTGCGCCCGTGCAACGTCTTGCGCAGGAACTCCTCGGCGCGCACCAAGTCATCCGCCTGTGCCGACACGAGCAGCCGCTGCCTGGGGCCGTCGGCCTCCTTCTTCTCGAACGACTCCAGCACCCACAACAGCGCGCCGACGAACACGGTGCCCACCCCGGCGAGCCCCAGGCTGCCGTGGCCGCAGGCCATGCCCAGGCCGATCACCAGGAAGAGGATGGCGGCATCGCGCGGATCCTTCAGCCCCGAGCGGAAGCGCACGAAGCCGCCCAGGCCCACCAGTCCGAAGGCCTTGGCCATGCTGTTGCCGATGACGGCGGTGATGACGGCCGCCGCCGTGCACAGGAGGATCTGCGCCTGCACCATGTCCGCCTTGGGCAGGGCGCGGCCCGTGAGGAGTCTCCACGGCCGCAGGGACAACACCGTGCCCAGGAGCACCGCCGCCACCAGGCGTGGCACCATCATCCCCGCGTCCTTGAGGGAGACGCCGGAGGCCACGTCCTGGGTGAAATCCGTGAGGAACGACTCCATGGTGGTGGTCTCTCCCGCTCTAGAGCGTGGGCTGGGGGTGGTCGCCGTCGTGAGCGCGCGGTGTGGTGCGCTCCTGGGGCAGGGTGGCCGTGTGGGCGGCGGCGACGAGGGCATAGGCCTTGTGCAGCACCGGCAGCCGGGCCCCGGTCTGCTCCAGGGCCTGGAGGATGAGGGCCTCGGCGCGCTCCGTCAGGGGCAGGCCCTGCAGCGAGGAGAGCACCGTGGCCGGCCAGCGCTTCACGTGGGCCTCGCGCAACTGCCAGGCGCGCGCGTCGTCCATTCCGTCCACCGAGTCCAGGGCCTCCTTGGTGAGGGGCGCCCCCGTTTCGCGCAGGGCCCACGCCTCGGGCGTGTCGAGCCCGGTGAGCGAGCGCAGCACGACCTTGCGGGCCTTGTCCTGGAGCGCCTCGCGCAGCTCGCGCGCGAAGGGCGTGTCCAGGCCCGTGGTGCTGCGCAGCACCGCCAGGCGGTTGTGGCCGAGCAGGCGCTCGCGCAGGGCGTCCGCCTGGGCCGAGGCGAGCCCCGAGAGGCTGCGCGCCACGTCGCCGTACAAGCCCCGCTTCATGCCCAGCTCCCGCACACCCCAGGCCGTCTCGTCGTCCAGCCCGGCCAGGCCGCACAGCACGTCCGCCAGGTGGCCCTCGCCCAGGGCGCGCTCGCGCAGGGACCAGGCCGAGGGCGAGTCGTCGCGCTTGAGGCCGGAGAGCACTTCCGCGGGCGCCTGCTCATAGAGGCGCTCGCGCAGGGCCCTGGCCTGGGGCGAGGGGGTGGTGTCGATGCTCGCGGCCACGTCGCGCGGCACCACCTCCGCCAGCAGCTCGCGCAGCGCCCATGCCGGCTCGTCGTCCAGTCCGTTGAGGCTGCGCACCGTGAGGCCCGGGAAGCGCTCCACGAAGCCCAGGCGCCGCTGGTGCGCGCTGAAGCCGGGCAGGCCCCCCAATAGCCACACCGCGAGCTGCGGCTCGCGCACCTCCAGTCCGTCCATCACCCGGAAGAAGTGCTCCTCCACCTCGTCGAGCGAGCGCGGCACCGGTGCCGGCGCGGGGCGCTCGGGGGCGAGGGTCGGGCGGGGATGTTCCCGGCCTTCCAGCCGCGCCACCACCGCGTCCACCAGGCGCTGCTCCAGCACGTGCAGGGGCAGATCGTTGTTCTCGATGACGAGCCAGCGCGAGGGCTCCTGGCGAGCCATCTCCCGGAAGGCCTCGCGCATGCGCACGGCGAGGCCCGCGCCGGCGAGGCCCTTGCGGCTGTCGTTGTCCAGGGCGCGCTCGCCCTTGCTCTTGCCCAGGCGCTTGCGCAGCCGCGCCAGCTCCGGCTCCACGTCCACGAGGATGACGAGGTCCGGCCACAGGCCCCGCGAGGCCAGCTCGCACGGGGCCTGGAGCGACTCGAGCGCCAGGCCGCGTCCGCCACCGGTGAGGGCGAGCTGCGAGTAGAGGTAGCGGTCGCTGATGCACACCTCGCCGCGCGCGAGCGCCGGGGCGATGACCTCCTCGAGCTGCTGCGCGTCGCGGGCGAGGTTGAGGAAGAACTCGGTGCGCGGTGACATCTCCAGCAGGGAGGCGTCGCGCGTGAGTTCCCGGATGCGGCGGGCCACGGGCGAGCGCAGCTCACCGCCCTCGCGCGCGTGCGCCACCTTGTAGCCCAGGCGGCTCAGCCTCGCCGCGAGGAGGTTGGACAGGGTCGTCTTTCCGCTGCCGTCGATGCCTTCGAAGTCGATGAACACGGTTGCTCAGCCCTCCGCGATGCCGTCCGCGACGAATTCGTGGACCCTCGCCATTCCCTCGGCGAACTTGCTGTACGCCGGTTTGCACCCGGGGTTGAGCGCCGCCAGCCACTCGGGCAGCTCCGCTCCCAGGTGCTTCACCTCCACCACCACGCGTCCGTCCAGTGCGAGCGGCGCTCCCAGCCGCTCCGCGCTCAAGGCCGTCTGGCCGAGCGCAAGTTGTGTCGTCACCCGGTGAAAGCCAATCTCCCGATCCACCGTCACGCGCCAGGACTGGGAGAACTGGTACACGTGGCGCTGGTAGGTCACCGCGAGCACCGGCCTCAGGCTGCCCCCGGCGATGAGCGGCAGCAGGCCCGCCCCGCCGCGCATCACCTGTCCGAAGCGCGTGCGTGGCACCCACACCCGGCGCTTCTGGGTGACGCCATTGCGCTCGCGCTTGACCTCGAGCACCACGCGCTCCTCGCCCGGCATGGCCCCCAGGTCCGGCGCGTACTCCTTGGTACGCACCTTGAGACAATCCATGGGGGTGTGCAGCGAGCGCAGCGTGAGCGGATGGCCCGGCTTGTCGAAGTAGACGGAGGTGATGCGCGTGGGCTCGGGCGGCGGAGCGTCCAGCATGCCCGACAGGCGCGCGCACAGGGCGAGCGCGTCCTCGCGGTGCAGGATGAGCTTGAACTCCCGGCGCAGTTTGGTGACTTCTCCTTCAGCGAACTGGATCATGGTGCGCCCTCGCGTGCCGTCAGAAGCGGGTGGCCAGCTGGAGTGAGTATTCGAGGCCCGCGAGCTCATCCCCGGGACGCAGCGCGTGCTCGGCCTGGAGCTGGGCCTTGAAGTGCCGCGAGTAGAGGAGGTTGAGGCCGCCCACGAGCGCGTAGCCGCGCGCCTTCAACGGGCCGGTGAGCTGCAGCAGCTCCGCGCCCGCCACCGGCTGCAGCGCCCAGCCGTCCAGGCCCAGGGGCAGCATGAAGCTGGCCAGTCCCATCTGCCCCATGAAGGGCCCCACGGCGAGTCGTCCGGTGACGTACTCGCCCGACAACTCCAGTCCGCCCAGCCGCAGCGACGCGTCCGCCGCCAGGGCGTGGTGGCGCGTGCCATCGAAGACCTCGGTCAGGTAGGTGCTCGCGCCGAGCGTGAGCGCCTTGAAGGGGCGCATGCTCACGCGCAGCGCCGCGTCCTCGCCCAGGCGCGTGCCCGACGCGTCCTTGGCGCCCTCGAAGACGCCGCCGGAGATCCGCAGCTTCCACGCCTCCTTGAGGTTCACCTCACCCATGAGCCCCAGGCGCCGGCCGCCCAGCTTGTGGGTGTCCTCGAGATAGTCGGCCACGAGGCCGCGGTTCATCACCGGCAGGTCCCAGCGCGACTCCAGCTCGCGCTCCAGGAAGGGCGACTTGAACTGGCCGCCGTACAGCCGCAGTTGCTTGGAGCCGTCGGCCACGCGCACGAAGGCGTCCTTGAGCATCGACTTGGAGGAGAGGTCCGCGGTCACCTCGGCCTCCACGTACGGCAGCGAGGCCGCCAGTCCCACGCGCGCGGACTGCAGGGACAGCGAGCGCGTGTACTGCTCACGCTCGTCCGCGCTCATCCGCGCGAACACCCGCCCGAAGGGCCGCACCTGGAAGCCCCGGTCGTCTTCCTTGCGCAGGCCATCGCCGCCCTCGGACACCGGCTGCCGCGTGGGCACCTCGGGGGGGGTGGGGGGTTCGAGCTTCTCGATGGGCTCCTGCGCCCAACCCCGTGCTCCCATCAGCAGGAGCGTGGCGATGAGTGCCCGACGCCCCCCCGTGCTCCAGTTCCCCCTGCCCATGTCCGCGCCTCCCCGACCCGATCCGGCACGGGCAGTTGCAACAGGGGTGCCTGCCCGTGAAGCCGTCTGGGGGACGACACTCGCCTCGTTCCGCCGTCCAAAAGCCGTCGGGACAAGGGGGGCCTGGGGCCTCGAGGTCGTCGCGGGCGCCCGCCTTCGAGGGGGCGGCGTCTGTCGAAATTACGGCCCGGGTTGTCGAAAATTACGGTTCGCCCGGCGCGGGTGACTCCGGCGTCGCATGGATCTGCGGCGGAGGCGCCTCCCCAGCATCGGTCCCGGGGGAGGGGGGCGCCGGAGGCTCGGCCCGCTCCGTCCGCAGCATGCCCCGCACCGTGTACCCCAGCAGCGCCAGCAGCCCCACGCCCAACAGCCCCCAGCCCACCAGGCGCGACACGGGCGAGTCGCTCACCTCGAGGGGCGCGTGGAGTGCCTTGGTGCGTGTCGTCCGGAAGCCCACATCGAGCACATGGGGACCGGTGGCCTCGGGGACGAAGGTGTATTCCCAGTGGCGCTCGCCGCGCTTGACGGTGACGCTCTGGCCGTGGGTGGCGCCGGCCGGGCGCAGGGTGAGGACGAGGGGCCCGGTGAAGGGGGCGCCCTCGAAGCTGCCCACGTCGAGGCTGACATGGAGCGGCTGGCCCGCGCGGGGGGGCACGGGGCGGAGGCTGCCTTGGAGCCGCTCCTCGGTGTCCGACCAGGAGAGCTCCCAGGCCTCCTCATGGGGGGAGACCTCGATGGCGTCCCGGCGCTGCCGGCTGTCGTCTCCGGGGTGGGCCAGGGCGGAGGAGGCGAGCCACAGGCTCGTCATGAGGGGGAACAGGCGGTTTCCAACGGGTCGTCTTTGCCTCATCCCATGGGGTCGCCTAAGATGAACCACCCTGAACTCTCTCACTTCGCGCTTGCTCCCCCCGGCGAGCTACCCGGGATGAACCCTCAACTCTTTGGGAAATATCAGCTCATCAAGAAGCTCGCCACTGGCGGCATGGCCGAGGTGTGGCTCGCGCGCCAGCGGGGCATCGAGGGGTTCGCCAAGAACGTGGTGGTCAAGCGCATCCTGCCGCACCTGGCGGAGGACGCGGAATTCGTCGAGATGTTCCGCAACGAAGCGCTCATCGCCGCCAAGTTCAACCACCCCAACATCGCCCAGGTGTACGAGTTCGGTGAGGCCAACGGCACCTACTTCATCGCCATGGAGTACATCCACGGCGAGGACCTGGGGCGGGTGCTGCGCAAGGCGTACAACGCGGGGGGGTGGATCGCCCAGCCGCTGGCCATCCGCATCGTCGCCGCGGCGTGCGAGGGCCTGTACTACGCGCACACGCGCACGGACGACGCGGGCCGGCCGCTGAAGGTGGTGCACCGCGACATCTCGCCGCAGAACATCCTCATCAGCTTCGACGGCTCGGTGAAGCTGGTGGACTTCGGCATCGCCAAGGCGGCGGACCAGGCGTCCATGACGAAGTCGGGCGCCATCAAGGGCAAGTTCGCGTACATGGCGCCCGAGCAGGCCGCGGGCAAGCCGCTGGACAGCCGCGCGGACATCTTCGCCATCGGGCTGGTGCTCTACGAGATGCTCACCAGCAACCGCCCCCTCAAGCGCGACATGGAGCTGGCCACGCTCCAGGCGGCGCTCGAGTGCAACATCATGCCGCCTTCCCAGGTGGCGGACGTGCCGGCGGAGCTGGACACGGTGGTGATGCGGGCGCTGGCCAAGGCCGCGGATGATCGCTACCGCGACGCGCGCCAGCTCCAGCTCGCCCTGGAGGAGTTCCTCGTCAGCCAGCGCTGGGTGGCCGGCTCGGTGCAGATCTCCGAGCTGATGGAGGCCCTGTTCGCGGACCGGCTGGAAGAGGAGCGGCGCAGCGGCAACCCGGAGCCGCGCGGCGAGGAGTCCGCCACGGCGGCGCCCGCGGCGCCCGAGTTCCCGGAGCCTTCCGCTCCGCCCCCGCGCAGCACGTCCCGCACGATGCAGCGGGCCTCCGCCTCGGCACCTCCTCCCGCGCCCGAGATGGACTGGGAAGCCCCTCCGGGCGAGATGCAGCCGCCGGCGCGGCGCACCTCCATGCGCACGCCCGCGAGCAAGCGCCCGGAGTCGAGCACGCTCCCGGTGACGGCCGAGCCGGAGGCCGAGGAGTGGGAGGCTCCGCCCTCCACGGAGGTGGCGTCGCGCCGCCGCGCCCCCTCGGAGTCCATCCGTCGGCCCGCGCCGAGCTCCGCGTCCATGGCGCGCGCGTCCGGCCGCCAGGAAGCCGCCCGGGGCACGCCCACGGAGATGCCCGGCGCGCGGCGTCCCAACTCCGACGTCGCCATTCCCCGCCGCTCGGGCAGTCGCGTGGGGGAGCCGGCCGTGGAGCCGGAGGTCCGGCGCTCCTCGCCCGCGGCCCTGGCCATCCCTCCGCGTGTGCGCACGCCTCCCGAGGAGGAGGATCCCGAGCGCACGATGCTGCCGCCTCCCGAGCCGGAGCCGGTGCGGCGTCGCACGGGCTCACAGCCCGCGGCCGTGGCCCCGGCGGAGCCCTCCGTCCGCCGGCGCACGGGCATCCGCCCGGAGGTGGCCGAGCCGGCTCCCGTGCGTCGCCGCACGTCCTCCGTGCCCACGGCGCGCGCGGTGGTGGACGACGAGGACAGCGTTCCGGAGGCCAAGGCCGAGGTGCCGGCTCCCGTGCGCTCGCGGAGCCTGCCCCTGCCGAAGCTGCTGGGTGGCGTCGTGGTGGTGGCGCTGGTGGGCGCGGGGCTCGTCTTCCACAAACCGCTGCTGGAGATGCTCGGCAGCACGGCCATGGACGGCCAGGGCATCTACATCTCGCTGGAGACGAACATCCCCGTCGAGGTCTCCGTGAGACACAACGCGCGCTGCGGCAGCTCGTCGCCCATCACGTCCCTGGGCAGCACGCCCCTGCGGGATGTGTCGGGCGCCCACCTGCAGGACACGCTCATCCTGGAGAACAAGCAGCTTGGCATCTCCAAGCAGCTCGAGGTCCCCTTCGGCGAGCCCAACGAGCACAAGCAACTGCCTCCCGTGGAGTTCAAGACGGGCAAGGTCCGGCTCAAGCTCATGCCCGCGAAGGTCTCGGGGGTGGAGATCTTCCGGGATGGGCAGAAGCTCGGCCTCTACAGCCCGGGCCTGGGGTTGGATCTGGTGGAGGGCGATCACCACCTCATCCTACAGGGGCCCTCGCTCAAGGAGCCGGTGCAGGTGGACGTGACGGTGAGGGGCCACGAGACCGTGGATCAGCCGGTGGACGTGAGGGAGTACCTGCAGCAGTAGGGCCCCGTCAGTAGCGGGGCAGGCTCGGGTCCACCGTGCGCGAGTAGAGATCGATTCCTCCGCGCAGGGACACGGCGTCCAGGCCGTGCGCCCTCAGGTAGGCGGTGCCATCCAGGCTGCGCACGCCGTGGTGGCAGTAGACGACGATGGGCCGGCCGCGGAAGGCCTCCAACTCCTGGGCGCGCTCGTCCAGTTCCGGCAGCGGAATGAGCACCGAGCGGGGCAGCGCCACGTGGGCGTGCTCCTCGGGAAAGCGCACGTCGAGCAGCACGGGGTGGGACTCGGGGGGCCCCGCGAGCCGGGCGGCGAGGGTGGTGGGATCGATTTCCGGGATGGGCATGGGGACTCTTCCTGTCAGGCGGACGAGGCGCAGAAGCGTTCGTAGTCGATGAGCTCCACCTTGGCGCCGGGCGCGCACACGGGGCAGCGCGGATCCCTGCGCAGCTTGAGCTCCTGGAACCGGGTGCCGAGCGCGTCGAAGGTGAGCAGGCGCCCCACGAGTGGCTCTCCCACGCCGAGCAACAGCTTGAGGGCCTCGTTGGCCTGGAAGAGGCCGATGATGCCGGGCAGCACGCCGAGCACGCCGGCCTCGGCGCAGGAGGGGGCGAGCTCCGGAGGCGGCGGGGTGGGGTAGAGGCAGCGGTAGCAGGGGCCCTGGCCGGGGACGAAGGTGGTGACCTGGCCCTCGAAGCGGAAGATGGAGCCGTGGAGGTTGGGCAGGCCGAGCAGGACGCAGGCGTCGTTGAGCAGGTAGCGCGTGGGGAAGTTGTCCCCGCCGTCGAGCACCAGATCGAAGCCCTCGAGGATGCGCAGGGCGTTGTCGGAGGTGAGGCGCTCGCGGAAGGGCACCACCTTCACGTCGGGGTTGAGCGCCTCGAGGGCCACGCGGGCGCTCTCCACCTTGGGCTGGCCGGCGCGCTCGTGGGTGTGGAGCACCTGGCGCTGCAGGTTGCTCAGGTCCACCACGTCCGCGTCCACGAGCCCCAGCGTGCCCACGCCGGCGGCGGCCAGGTAGAGCGCGGCGGGCGAGCCCAGGCCGCCCGCGCCGAGCAGCAGCACCTTGGAGCCGAGCAGCTTCGCCTGACCCTCCTCACCCACCTCCGGGAGGATGAGGTGGCGGCGGTAGCGCTCCTTCTGGGCCGGGGTGAGCACGAGGGGCTTTTCCACCGGCAGGTGCGCGTCGCTCCAGCGGCTGAAGCCCCCGGCGAGCGAGGCCACGCGGGTGTAGCCCAGGTGTTGCAGCGTGGCGGCCGCCAGCGCCGAGCGGGTGCCTCCGGCGCAGTAGAGGATGAGCTCCTCGTCGCGCGCGGCCTTCTCCTCGATGCGCAGCTCCAGGAAGCCCCGGGGGATGTGGAGGGCGCCGGGAAGCCGTCCTCCCGCGTATTCGTCGCTCTCGCGCACGTCGATGAGCTTCACGGGCGCGCGCGAGTCCAACAGGCGCTTGACGTCCTCGATGGAGACCTCGCGGATCTCCTTCTTGGTGGCGGACAGCAGTTCACGGAAGGTGGGGGCCATCGGACCCCCATATAACCCGCGCCCACCGGGATTTTCCTTCCAGAAGCCGAGGGGATCGCGGGTATCCCACCTCACGTGGGGAGTGGGAATCGCCCGCCAGCGGACACGCGGCGAGTGTCGGGGCGGGGGCTCGGCCGCCTGAAAGCCGGGGGTTGGATGGCAATCCGGAGGACTGGCGTTATAAGGCGCCTGTAAGGAGACCGACCGACATGGACACCACGACGACCCCCACTCAAACGACCCCCTCCGCCCAGGGCGCGCCCGCTCCCGCGGTGCGGCTCACCGAGGCCGCCGTGGCCCAGGTGAAGAAGGTCATCCAGGACCAGGGCTTCCAGGGCTACCTCTTCTCCATCCGGGTGGTGCCGGCGGGCTGCAGCGGCCTGGGCTACGACCTGAACATGGTGCGCGAGGCCAAGCCCCACGACATCCTCTGGGAGCAGGATGGCGTGAAGCTCACCACCGACGCGCTGAGCAGCCAGTACCTGGCGGGCACGGAGATCGACTTCGTCTCCTCCATCACCGGCGCGGGCTTCAAGTTCAACAACCCGAACGCGAAGTCCTCCTGCGGCTGCGGCACCTCGTTCTCCACCTGAGACGCCGTCCCACGAGGGGCCCTGCGCCGCTCGTCGTCACCGGGCACTCCCCCGGAAGGTCTTTCGACGGATGGGCCAGAAACGCGAAAGGGACGCGCCGGTGCCAGAGGCTGGCCGGTGCGTCCCTCCCGGTGAGAACGGGAAGAGGGGCGCGAGGTCGCTCCCCTCTTCCTGCAGGCTGCTCTAGCGGTTGGTGTGGAGGGCGTTGATCAGCTCACCATTGCTGGTGTCGCCGGACAGCTCCCAGAAGAACGCGCCGCCGAGGCCCTGGTTCTTCTTGTAGGTCATCTTGCTGGCGATCGTGCTCGTCGTGTCGTAGCTCCACCACTGACCGCCGCAGTAGGCGTACGCCGTGCCAGCCACGGTGCCAGTCGGGGGGCACCTGGTGATGAGCACCTTGTAGTCCTCGATGCCCGGCTCATACGTCCCCGGCGCGGCCCCCGTGGCCGTCTGGTTCAGACCTCCGTTGGTGTTCGGCACGCCGGTCCACCCGCGACCGTAGAACCCAATGCCAATCAGCAGCTTGTTCGCCGGCACGCCCTTGCTCTTGAACAGCTGGATGGCGGCGTCGGTGTAGAACTTGTCCTGGCCGTTGCTCGTCGGCATGCCCGACCAGGCCGTCAGCGCCGAGTGGGGAGCCGTCGGACCCTGCGCGTTGAAGGCGCCGAAGAAGTCGTAGGTCATCACGTTGTACCAGTTGACGTACTGCGCCGCGGCGGCGTAGTTGGCCGCGTTGATGGGCCCGGCGCCCGCGGGCACCGCCGCGGTGACCAGGGCGGAGGAACCGAACCGCGCGCGGAGGGCCGACATCAGCCGCACGTACGCATCCGGCCCGCTCGTGTCGCAGCTGAGGCCGCAGGCGTTCGGGTACTCCCAGTCGATGTCGATACCATCGAACACGTCCGCCCACCGCGGATCCTTGACGAGGTTGTAGCAGGACTCGGCGAAGGCCGCCGGGTTGGCCGCCGCCTGCCCGAAGCCGCCCGACCAGGTCCAGCCACCGAACGAGAAGAGCACCTTGATGTTCGGGTAGAGCTTCTTGAGCTTGCGCAGCTGGTTGAAGCTGCCGCGCAGCGCGCCCGTGTCCCAGGTGTCGGCAACGCCGTCGACGCTCTCCGCGGCGGAGTAGGCGCGGTCATAGTCGGCGTAGGTGTCACCCAGCACGCACTGGCCGTTGGTGACGTTGCCGAAGGCGTAGTTGATGTGGGTCAGCTTGCTCGCCGAGCCGCTCGTGACGATGTTCTTGACGTGGTAGTTGCGGCCGTAGACGCCCCACTGGGCGAAGTAGCCGAGGATGATGGAGCCGCCACCGCCGGTGTTCGCGCTGGTGGTGACATTCAGGCCAGCGCTCTTGGCGGACGTCCCGGACTCGTTCCGAGCGGCCACGGAGAACGTGTAGGCGGTGGAGGCGCTCAGGCCCCCGACGGTGTAGCTCGTGGCGGTGCCATTCGTCTGGGCCACGCGGGTGCTGCCGTTGTAGACGTCATAGCCCACGATCGAGCAGTTGGTGCCGGCGCTGGGCGCGGTCCACGACAGGCTGACCGACGACGCGTCCTTCGAGGGCGAGGTCAGACCCGACGGAACACCCGGCGACACCGTGCAGTTACCGCCCGACGCGCTCGTGGTGACCGAGAGGGTGCTGGAGGCCGCCGAGACGTTGCCCGCGGCGTCCTTGGCCTTGACGGAGAACGAGTAGGCGGTGGAGGCGCTCAGGCCCCCGACGGTGTAGGACGTGCCGGTGGAGCTGCCGGCGAGCGAGCCGTTGCGGTAGACGTCATAGCCCGTCACACCGACGTTATCGCTCGAGGCGCTCCAGCTCAGCGCGACGGAGGTGGAGGTCTTCGACGGCGACGTCAGGTTGGCCGGTGCGGTGGGCGCCTGCGTGTCGCCCCCGCCACCGCCGCTCTGCAGCTCCCAGAGGGCCGGGACGTTCGGCGGCTCCCAGCCCGTCAGCGACGTGTGGGCCTGGATGCACTTGTAGGTCGCACCGCCGTAGGTCACCAGTGCCCCCACCGCATAGCTGGTGTTGGGCGCCCACGCGGCGGCCAGCGCGGAGATGCCGGCGCGGTTGAGCGAAGTCTCGGTGGGCTGGGAAAGGTCCGGCGCCCCGGTGCAGGCCGCCAGGGTGGCGAGCAACGCGATTCCTGACGTGAACCTTCTGAGTTTTGAAGCGGTGTTCAACATGTGAGTGACGCTCCCTTTCTGAAGCCACCTGAAGGACGATGCTCAGGTGGTATTAGATTGGACTGCTCTCCTTGTACTCTCTAGCATCGGAATTTCGACGGAAAAGTTGCTGATTCTGGGAAATAACCGCCAGCAGGGTTTTCATCGCAACCAAAAAACCCAGTTAAAACATGGGTTTAACAGCTCTTTCCCTCGCTTCCCGCCCTGCCCGAATTCGAGCCCGCCCGTGGTATTCAACTGGTATCATGGCGAGCATACCACTCCCTCTCCTCACTCCTTGATTCCGTGGCCGTTGAATTATTGAAGTGAGTGGATAACGGTTCCCGGGTCGACGCAGCTCCGACCCCGAGAACTTCGACGATGACGCGGACCTGCTCCCCAAGGCGGTGCAAGCACGCCTGTGGGCTTGCCCCGGCGGATCGCGATTCGCGGACTTGCTGCGAGGCTCCAGGGCTTTTGCTGTTCCTGCGCTATCTTCCCTCGTCACCCGCTGGCGCAAACCAGCCGCGAGCTACCCCTCGACGCGATCGAAGAGCTTCGCCAGGACGGACTCGTAGAGCCGCAGTTGCCCGGTGACGATCTCGCCTCGCACCTTGTAGCCCGGGCGGAGCTCGAACGGGTGGGGCGCGGGCAGGTCCACGATGGCGAAGAATTCATTGGCATCGTTCGGTGGGGACACGTAGCGGACGCGTCCCTTGAGCACCCCGTACCGATGGAAATGATACGCGTCCACCTTGAGGTGGGCCCGCTGGCCCGTCAGCACTTGCTTCACCTCGTCTTGCGTCAGTTTGAACTTCGCATACAGCGCGCTCCCGTCCTCCAGTACGGGCGCCACCTCGACCAGGATTTCTCCCGCGAGGAGCCGGTCGCTGCTCGCCTTCGTATTGTGGACATAGCGGATGGTGCCGCGGATGTCCGCCCGCACCTCCTGCCTGGCCGCGAGTCGGCCGCGCAGCTCCTTCTCCTCGCGCTGCTTCTCCAACTCCCTGCGCAGCTTGTTGGCCCGCTCGAGGAGCGAGAGCCGCGCCGCCTCCGCGTCGAGGAGTTCCAGCTCGACGCGTGTGAGCTCATCGCGGTAGGTGCTCCCCAGCTTGAGCCCCGCCGCCTCCTGCTCCCGACGAAGCCTCAGCAGCTCGGCGGCGGCGCTCCTCGCCTCCAGGACGCCGCGGTAGTCCGCCTCGTGCTCCTCCTTCGAGAGCATCCCTCGCTCGTGCAGCCCGCGGCTGCGCTCCGCCTTCACCTCCGCCAACGCCTGCTTCTCCCGGGCGAGCTCCAGTTGGCGGGAGAACGCGCCCAGGCTCTCGTGGGATTGGGCCTCCTCCACCCCGTGTCTCTGTCGCAGGATGGCGAGCTGGCGGCGGTGGCGCACGGCCCGCTCGCCCGCATTGTCGATCTGCTCCACCACCGTCCGCAGCTCTTCCTCCAGGGACAGGGAGTCCGCCTCCGCCTTTCGCGCGGCGGCGTCGACCTCCTCGTTGTCCAGGAGCATCAGGAGCTGGCCCTCCCGCACCTCGTCCCCCTCGCTGACGTACTGGGCCACCACCCGCACCTCGTACGGCGCCTTGTGGACGGAGCGGGGCCGGGAGGAGAGCACCTCCCCCTCGCGCACGCGCACGACGGCATTCACCTCCACCGTCGCGAAGAGCACCGCCCCGAGGCCGAAGCTCCCCACGAGCAGGGCGAACATTTCCCTTATGTAGCCGAGGCCGCCCATGACACCTCCCGGACCGGCGTGCCGTCCGCTGCCTCCTCTCCGCCCGCCTCCTGGATGCGCCCGCCGCGCAGCAGGACCTTGCGGCTCAGGTGCAGCCCCTCCACGGTCTCGTGCGAGATGAAGAGCATCGCCTGCTCGTCAATCTCCCCCAGCAGTCTGGCGATGGCGGCCTTCGACTCCTGGTCAATCCCCCGGAAGATCTCGTCGAAGATCAGCACGTCCGCCTCCGAGAGCAGGGCGCGCAGCACCAGCACCTTGCGCCGCTGGCCGGTGGAGAGGTTTCGCCCCCCTTCCTCGATGAGCCGCTCCAGGTAGTCCGGGTGCTGGACGATGCAGTCGTAGAAGCCGATTCGTTTGGCCAGCTCCACGATGCGCCGCGTGCTGTGGCGCCGGCCGAAGGTGATGTTGAAGCGCAGCGTCTCGTTGAAGAGCGAGTCCTCCGCCGAGACCAGCACCACCCGTCGCCGCAGCGCCCGCTCGCCGAGGAGTTCACGGGGGACGTCGTTGACCAGCACCGTCCCTCCGGAGGGTTGCTGGAGCCCGGCCAGCATGCGCACCAGGGTGGACTTCCCGCTCCCGTTGACCCCCATCAGGAGCACCTTGTCCCCCCTGCGCAGCGTCAGGTCCACCCCTTCCAGGACGCTCAGGCCCGAGGGGTAGCGGTAGGTGAGCCCCCGCGCCTCCAGCACCTCCACCCGCACGTCCTCCTCCGGCGCGCGCGAGGCACGGCTGGCTGCGCCCTCGCCGAAGTCGAAGTAGCGCCTCAGGATCACGAGGTTCTCCTGCAACGAGAGGTTCTCCTCGAGCAGCGTGGTGAAGGAGGAGAAGATCCTCGCCGACAGGGCGATGAAGGTGAGGAGCTGTCCGAGCGTGACGGCCTGGTTCGCGATCAGCCCCCGGGCGCACAGCAGGATGAGCAGCAGCGAGGCGGCCGTGGTGACGAGGGAGACGGCCGCGGTGCTGGCGAGGTCGAGCAGCTTCCCCTTGCGTTGCGTCTCCAGGTAGCGCCCCGTCTGGGTCCCCAACTGCGCGTTGAAGTGCGCCTCCAGGTTGAAGGCCCGGATGGGCTGCACTCCCTCCATGCCTTCCACCATGCAGGAGAGCAGGTCGGCCTTGTTCCGGAAGCGCTGGTTCTCCAGCCGCCGCAGCGCCGGCGTCACCGCCACGAGGAGGGCGCCCAGCAGCAGCAGGGTCACCAGCACGAGCGCGGCGGCCTGCCAGTTGAGCACGAACAGCACGACGAGCGCGTTGAGCGAGACCCAGGCGTTGACGACGATGCGTGAGAAGTAGCGGGTGAAGAATCCCTTGAGCTTGAGGCTGTCGCTGATGCGCTCGATCAGGTCTCCCCGCGTGAAGGAGCGCAGGTACTGGATGCTCCCCGTGAGCGTCCGCTCCCCGAAGCGCAGCAGGAAGTAGCGGTCCAGCTCCAGTCCCAGGTGCACCGCCACGTACCGGGTGTACACCCCCATGAGAATGTCAAACAGCTTGAAGAGTCCCAGGCCCAGGGTGAAGGTGGCCAGCACTTCGAAGTCGAACTGGGGGATGACCTCGTCGACGAGCAACTGGTTGACGAAGACGGCGGTGTGCGTCGTCGCGGACGAGAGCACGGCGGCCAGGAGGAAGAGGTTCAAGATACCGCGCAGCTCGCCGAGTTCCTTCAACAGCCGCCAGAGCGGATGGGCCGGCGTTTCGTCAGGCACCTGCCGCTCCGCCCTCGAGGCCGGCGGCCGCACCGCGAGCACCACGGGCACCGTGAGCACCCGCCTCGCTTCACTGCCTTCCACCGTGCGGAAGCGCTGGGGAACGGACGAGTGCTGCGGCTGGTGGATCAGATCGGCGAGGAAGGCCCGCTCGGCGGCCTCGTCCTTCAACCCGAAGTTCTGCTTCACGTGGCCGAAGTAGAGCAGCTTGTTGTACAGCGTCGCCACCTCGGCCTCGCTGGGAGGGGCTTCCAGTTGGAGTCCGTACCTCCCCAACTCCTCCATCACCTGGCCCCGGATGCGGCTGCGCCACAGTTCTTCCGTCAGGGGCACCTGGACGGTGTGCGCGCGCTGGACGAAGTCGGCCACCCTCCAGCGCTCCACCTGCCCGTGGGTGGGGTTGAGGATGCGCAGCCGCCCCCGCTCCACCCCGTCGACCACCACGTAGTGCAGCAGTCCGGTGGCCTGCACGCGCACCGTGGCCAGACACGGGGCGAACTCGCTCAGCTTCCTCTCCAGCCCCGCGGCATCGTTGACGTCCAGGGGTTGCGTGCGCACCCCGAAGCCGTGCTCCTGGAGAAACGCCTTGAGGTTGTCGAGGCGCAGCCCCTCGGCCTCCAGGGGCAGGGCGGCGGCGATGGCCTCGCGACTCATGGGGACCCCGAGCCGCTCGCAGAGCGTCTTCACCGCGCTGATTCCGCAGTCGTTGCTCCTCAGTTGCGGATCCACCTTCAGACGGGCCTGGCGCATCCATCTCCCGAGGCTCATGGGCGGACGCGCTCCCTGGCCCGGACGGGCTGAGCGCCGCATTGCTGGGCCGCACGCCAGCCCTCCAGCATCTCCACGGCGTGAGGGAAGCGCTCCTCCGGGGCTTTGGCGAGGGCGCGCTCGATGACGTCTGCGAGGGCCGCTGGAATGCGCTCGCCCTCGGGAGTCCGCACCGCGCGGGAGGCGGGCTGGCTGCGAATGGCTTGCGCCAGACGCCTCCAGAGCACTCCCTTCGAGAAGGGCTCGTGGCCCGTGAGGATTTCGTGGAGCAACACCCCCAGCTGGAACACCTCCGAGCGCATGTCGCCCGGGCGGCTGCTGATGCTGAGCGAGCCAGGCTCGATGCGCTCGGGAGGCATGAAGGTGGGAAGGCCACCGTGGGGGACGGAGGCCTCCTCCGCCGCGTCGCCGCTGCGCCGCGAGAGGCCGAAGTCGATGAGCTTCACCCGGTGCTCGTCCGTCAGCATGAAGTTGCGCGAATGGACATCGCCGTGCAGGAAGCCGTGGCGGTGCAGGTGGGTGATCGCGGCGAGCGCCTCGGCGCCGATGCGCACTCGCTCCGGCAGGGACAGGACGGTCTCCGCCATGGCCTGATGAATGGGAGTGCTGCCGGCGTGCTCCAGCGCGGCGTAGCAGGGCTCCCCGGGGTGGAAGGCCAGCAGGCGGCAGACGTTCTCATGGGGGGCCAGCCCGGCCATGAAGGAGAACTCCCGCTCGAAGAGCTTGCGCGCGCGACTTGCCCGGGGCCCCTGCGGGATGAAGACCTTGAGCACCACGGGCATCCCGGTGCCCACCTGCCGCGCGTGATGGAGCGCCACGTCTGGTTTCTCTACGATCAGCTCTCCGACGCGGTACTCACCGAGCACCTGCCCGGGGATGAACACCCAGGTGGACTCCTCCTGGAAGTCCGCCCCCGCGGAGCGCAGCAGGCCGGCGCGCCGCATGCGCTGGAAGAAGGTTCGTACCGTGGCGGCGATGGCCTCCGGGGGACACCCCGCCCGGCGCGCCAGTTCCTCCAGCGCCTCCGCCTCCGCCCGCGGAGTTCTGAACAGCTCCAGGTAGCTCTTGATGACCCGGTTGACCAGGTAGCAGGACTGGTGAGCGCGCGTGTCCACCACCAGGAAGCGCTCGTCGACGTTTGCGCTGGTGCTCGCGTCCGAGCCACCGGGGAGACTCAAGCCTTCGTCTTCGCTCGAGGGGTAGAGTTCCAGATACTCCGGAAACACATAGAGAGGTTGCTGTTCCATGACCGGGACAGGAGCGGGGTGCGCCGGGGCTGAGGCCTGTTCTTCAGCCCGCTCTACTTATGGCCAGACGTCCAGGAGCAGCTCTTGCTTTTGCTCTTACTCTTGCTGGTCCCGCAGGAGTCGTGCGACTTTCCTCCCGCCTTGAACTCGAGGACGCGGTCCATCTGCTCTTCGGTCAGCTCATTGATGATGGTCGAAAGGTTCAGCATTGGAGTCTCTCCAGGAAAGAGATTGATGGTGAATGTTGCAGATGCTGATGCCGTAGCGCACCGCCCCCGATGCGACCCGCTCCGAATCGCATCGTGAAAGGACGCTAGCAGCAACCCACTCGAGGCAGAACTGCCCTCGCGGCTGGCCTTGACGGCGCATAGCATACAGAGGTTGTTCATCCACCTCGTGCCGCGTCGCGCCGTCGAAGGGGGCCTCGCGGTGACGAATGGGCAGCGCAACACTCCAAATCCATACACATCTACCGCTGTGCGCCAGGCCGGTGGAGAGGCCGTGCCGCCCCAGGGGGTACATGCCCAGCCCGGGCGGCCCCTCCAGGATGAGGGCCGCGGGGGCGTGCGCTCCTGGAGCCGCGCTGGCTACTTGCTCTTGGAGCTCTTCACCTTCCAGAGGGAGGGGCGCGGCGCGCCGTTCCCCAGCAGCGCCTGCGCCGCGGGCAGGAAGGGGTGCTGCGCGGGAAGGTTGTCGACGAGCCGCCGTGCCAGCTCCTGTGCCTTCTCCTTCTGCTTGTCCTTGGCGTAGGAGATGGCCAGGTTCAACACGGGCTCGGGCTCCTGGGGCGCGCAGTCGTGCGCCTGCTCCAGCGCCTTGATGGCACGAGACAACGCGTCCGGGCCTTTCTGGCGCAAGAGGAACAGGGCCATATTGTTGTGGGCCACCCAGTCCTTGGGGTCCAGCGCCAGGGCCTCCTCATAGGCGCGCAGGGCCCCGGCGAAGTCCGGCGACTTCTGTCGCTCGCACGCCTCGGCCTCCAGCAGCTTGAGCCACACGGTGGCGCGCATGCCCCGCTTGTACGCCGCGTTCATCAACTCGAGCGCCTCGCGCGTACGCAGACCCTTCACCATCTCGGAGGCCTGCTCGAAGACGGCCCGCTGCTCTCGCGCCTCCGGCGTGTCCTTCGCGGACGGCGCCGAGGTGAGGGACTGGAGCGCGTCACGCAGCAGCTTGGAGCCGGGCACCTGCTTCAGACCCAGCTCCAGCACGCGCCGGGCCGAGCGCCGCTTGCCCCGTCCCGATGCCAGGTAGGCCACGGCATGGTAGCCCCGCTCGTCCTTGGGGTTGAGCCGCAGGCCCCGGATGAAGTGGTACCCCGCCTCCACCTGGTTGCCGTACAACATGTAGGCCCGTCCCAGCTCGTAGCGGATGTCGGGGTGCGTGGGGGCGAGCTGCATGGCGTCATCGAGCGCGGCGCACGCCTTGAGCGGCTCGCCCAGGGCGCACAGCGCGATGCCCAGGCCATACAACGCCTCGACCCGGGGCGTGGGCGTCTCGACGAGCGGGCGGTAGAACTCCCACGCCTTGTTCCATTGCTGGCGCCGCATGGCCAGGGTCGCTCGCGCCAGGAGCACTTCCGGATCGTTGCTCTTGCCGGAGGGGTCCGCGCGCGTCAGCCATTGCTCGGCCTTCTCGTTCTCTCCAGAAGACACGGCCACCCGGGCGAGCGCGATGAGGGCTTCGGTATCTCCTGGCTTCTGGGCCAGACGCTTCGTGGCCTGCTCCGAGGCCTCCTTGAAACGGCCCGCCGCCAGCAATTGATTGAGGGACTCCATGATTTGTCTTCTCCTCGCGGATCAATCGACCGGCGCCAGGCACCGGGATCCAAACCCATACTTGAGAAACTCGAGAACAGAGGACTTCGCGGGGGAGCCGAGGGGGCCAGCCCCCACGAAGTGCTTCCTCAGCGGTAATAACCCTCGTGGCGGTCGTAACCTCCGTCACCCCCGTAGGAGCGGCGCCTCTCTCCACTATCGTCAACCCAGTAGAGCTTCGTGTCGTGGTTGTCGCGGAAGCGGCGTGCCTGTGTCCCGACGTCGGTGTCGCGGTGCCTGCTGTGGACGTTCAGGCTGTCGACGTCCTCGTCGTAGCGTACCCTTCCGTGGTACTGCACCTCGACGTAATCGCCATGCGGATCCGCGGGGCTGGAGGGGCGCCTGCCCATCACATTGTCGAAGGTGTGATTGGTGGTCCTGTAGAGCACGTGGTCGTTGTGGTTGCGCGTCCCCAGGTCATCTCTCCGGTTGGCACGCGCCGAGTCGAAATAGCTATACGTGGCCCGGTCGTGGGTTTCCGGCCTGACTCTCAGGTGGGCGTCGCCGGCGAAGGGCGCCACGCCATGGGGACTGTCGGTCATGTTGAGCGCGCCGTACGAGGGGTGGGCGTAGGCCGGAACCCCGCGGTAGTGGTTGTCGTACAGCGAGTTCTCGACGGTCTGGCGTTGGGCCTGGCCAAGCTGCGCCCCGCTGAGATTGGTCTCGAACATGTTGCGGTGGTAGTCGTCATCGGCCATCGCCTCCATCACCGAGGTGCCGTCGTCCAGCCGCATCGCGGGGTTGAAGTTGATGGTGCTATGCGTCTCGGCCATCCGCCTCCGTCCCGCATCCACCTCCGCCCTGGAATACCCGCGACTTTCCCCCCGCGCGTACAGCGCCTCGGTGTGTCGGTCTGACTGGTACGCGGCATTCTCCTCGGCCTCGTTGAGGAACTGCCGCTGGTGCGTACTCGTCGGCCTGCCCATGGAGTAGTGATGATCTCGCTGGGTGAACATGTTGGGGCGTGGATATCGGTCAATGGGCGGCATGGTCAGGACTCCCGCGCGACGTTGATGACTCGATTCAATTTATCCCCGGAGCCACCTCATTCCAAGCCGTCCTGACGAGAAAATTATTTTTTCCAGGAATTGGGAGTTTCTCAAGAAATGGGATGGCAGGAGGCCGTGGGTCTCTGGCCCGCGTGACGTAGGGTGGTGACGAGGCTGGCGATGCCGGCCCCTTCTCCGGTGGCGCCATTACGGCAGGGCTGAGGGAACGTCTGGTGTACAGACGGTGGGGCCACCCGGAGGGCCCGTGCACTTGAATCCCTCGTCACACTCCGCGCGGCCATCGGGTGAACATCGCGCGAGGCATCGGTTGTCTTCACAGACACTTCCCTCGGGGCACGGAGGCGTTGCCTTGAGGCCACAGGTCTGGGTGCACTGCATCCACACCTCCCGCGCGGGTTGGGGGTAGGCACTCACCGAGCAGTGCTGGCCGGGACCACAGGGCTCGGATCGACAGTTCCTTCCGTGGACCTTCGCGCAGATGGAGCGCTTTCCTCCCACGCCAATACACCTCTGCCCCTCGGGGCAGGCACGTCCCTCGCAAGTGGGCTGGCACGCCGCGCCCTCGCGGGCCTCTTCACAAAAGAAGCCCTCGGGGCAGGTGGAGGGGTTGTCTGGCTCGCAAGGACGGCCACACCGGGTATGGCAGAGCAGCCCCCGCTCACAGCCCAGTTCCGGATCTCGCGACCAGGAAGAGCACAGCTCTCCTTCCTGCCTTCGGCCTACCACCGAGCAGACCCGGATTCCCTCCTGCCGGTCGCGCACGGGGTATGTCTGGCAGGAGGAGCCCTCCGGACAGTGGTTGTCCGTGACGCAGCGGCTGTCCACGCAGTAGCTGGACTCCAGCGTCGGGGTGGAGAAGCAGCGCAGTCGGGGATCGCAATCGCCGTGGGTGCGGCACTCGCGGCCATAGGTCAGGGTACTTTCCCGCTCCGCGGGCGGGAGCATGGGAACGAGCGCGAGCGTGGATGTTCTCGATGCGCGCGAGGAATAGCTTCCGGGCAGCGAAGAGAAAAGCCACAGCAGAGGCAGTGGCAGGAGCATGCCACCGAGGACCGCGAGCCAGGTCCGGATACCTCCGTCTCCCAACATGCTAGGGCCCACACTCGGGATGGCAGGCGTCTGGCTTGTCCCAATCCTCGTCGTCACTGCATTCCTTCACCCATTCGTTCTGGGAGAAAATGCAATAGGGAGGGCGTTGCCGCCCCCTCCACGCGGCCTCGACGTCTTTTGCCAACGCCCTGTCGATACGGCTACCCTTCCGCCACGTTTCCGGACAGGCCGTGCATAGGGCGAGCAGCAGTAACAGAGACATCAGCGGCCGACGTATCATCGCGAACCCCCCCTCGGGACTATGACTCTAGGCGGAGTGGGGGCCCTATGTAAGGGGGAGGGCTGGTGCAAAGGGATGGAGAAGTGAGCCTGCCCCGGTTTTGTGGACACACCTCATGAGTCGGCTACACGGGAGGTAGTGTTCATGGAGCGAAGGAAGAGGCGGAGTTTCACCCCGGAGTTCAGGGCCGATGCGGTCCGGCTGGTGCGCGAGGGCAGCAAGAGCCTGCCCCAGGTGGCCAAGGACCTGGACCTCACCGAGGCGGACCAGCGGGGCTGGGTGCGGTCCAGGACTCTCCTCGCGTCCTCGAAGGGCCTCGCTGATTCGGGGGCGGCGAGTTCCCCCGAGTCGTTGTACGCGCGCATCTGCCCCGACACGGACGACTGCTTGACCCTGGTAGGAGGGACGGGATTGTCGTTCGGGCGGAAGGATCGGACGCTGATGGCCCTGTCGTTCGCGCTCGATACCGTCTGGGAGAGCGTCGAGGTGGAGGTCGGCAAGATGTTGAATCCGGTAGCGCTCAAGGCGATGTTGACCTCGGCCGCGTTGACCGTGCTGCTCACGATGACGCTGCCCGAGCCCGTCACCAAGGCCATCGCGGTGGCGTTGACGGCGGCGCTGGTGGCCTACCTCGGTGTGATTCCGGTCTGGGAGATGGGCCAAGGGTTCGTCCGGCTGTGGGAAGAGTCCGGGAAGGCGACGAGCGTCATCGAGTTGCAGGACATCGGGCAGCGGTTCGGACGGGTGTTGGGAACGAACGGCACGCGCGTCCTGGTGTTGCTCGTCACGGCGGGGCTTGGTGGCAAGAGCGCGATGGCGGCCCAGGGCCCCAGGCTTCCCGGCTTCTCCCAGGCGGCCATCCGCGCGCGGGCCGAGGGGGGATTCCAGCTCGAGGCGGCACTGAATGGCGGGGTGGGCTCAATCTCGTTGCCTGCCGCTGGTGTGCTCGACGTCGCGCTCGCTCCTGGAGCGACCGCCGCCGTCGCGATGTACTCGAACGGTATGCCGGGTGACGCCGAGGGCCCGGTCCACCATATCTGCGCCAACAAGAACCTGGTTTCGGCTACTACGGGTGGGCCTTGGACGCCACGGTGCGAGAAGGTTTTCAAGAAGGCCGGGATGACGCTCGAAGATGTCGCGAACAAGGTGCGGCTCAAGGGGCACGAGGGGCCTCACCCCGAGCGCTACCACAAGGAAGTGGTGGAGCGGCTAGAGCGATCCGTCGAGCGATGCCGGACGACCGAAACCTGTCGGGCCAGTTTGATGGAGGAGCTTGCGAAGGTCGCCGATGAGCTGCTGATGGCGGACTCTCCGTTGCGGCGCCTCATTGTGAAGGGGGAGTGGTGAGGTGGAGCATCATTTCTACTGGGTGAGACTTGGTGATGTGCCGCAATGGCTGCTCGAGACGCCGACACGGGATTCGGGTGAGGCGTTTGATGAGCCTTGGATGTTCGCTGATGGTCGTGTGCTTGAAGAACCGGGGCGGATGAAGGCCCAGATTTCTACCCCAGGCGAGAAGCGCGCGTTCGTGTTCTCTGTAATAGAAAAGGCCCCCATTGCCAGCCAAGCCATCGCGAATGTCTTCAAAACACTGGCTCCCGATGAGGTCCAGCTTCTTCCGGTGTCGAT
The DNA here is from genome assembly GCF_002305875.1 of Cystobacter fuscus. Taxonomy (NCBI): domain Bacteria; kingdom Pseudomonadati; phylum Myxococcota; class Myxococcia; order Myxococcales; family Archangiaceae; genus Cystobacter; species Cystobacter fuscus. Next base: position 3,550,366 of record NZ_CP022098.1, read on the forward strand.
AGAGGGGGAGTCCGAACGGTACTTCGTCGTGAACGCAACCAAGGTGGTTGATTGCATAGATGAGGCAGGGTGCCGGGAGGTGCAGCACTACCCCGAGGGCTCCTTCACTGAGTACGCGGGTGAGTACCGTTGGATCTACGGCTTGCGGATTGACCCCGCGAGGACGGAGGGCGAGCAGGTCTTCCGGCTGAAGAAGTTCAAGACAGCGTTCATCGTGTCGGAGGACATCAAGAACGCACTCGAACGCGTTGGGAATCTGGGAGTGTCGTTCGAGCGCGTGACGGGACCTCACGAGCCGAGGTAGTCGCTGGGACGTGACCTATACCGATCCTCCGTTCGCGTCGTTGCTACCCCGGGCTGCTTGCTGAAGGGGGGCGGGGCGCCATGCCCCCACGCGAGGAGCACGGCTCCACGGGCAAGCGTGTCACCGGAACGCATGGTCGAGGGGCATCCCGGGTGGACACGGGACACCCCGAGTCTTGAGGGCGTGCCGCCCCGTCAGGGCGCGGGCACGAACCGGTAGAGGGCGCTCTCGATATCGGACGTCAGGTAGATGGTCCCCGAGCGGCCCACGGCGACCCCCGTGGGGAGGTAGCCTGGCGGCAGGCCCTCGCTCTCGGGCAGACCGATGCGCAGGCCTCTCGCGATCACGGTGGAGCGCCCCGTGGCTGGATCGATGCGCACCAGCTGCTTGCGGCCCACCTCGGCGACGATCAGCCAACCGTCCGGATGCCGGGCGATGCCCTCGGGAGCCTTGAGGCCCTTGGCCACCGTGCGCCTGGCGCCGTCCGACAGGCGCACCCGGGTCACCTTCCCCGAGCGCACCTCGGTGACGTACACCCCCGGCTCCTCCGCCTCCGTGTCGGCCGCGAGGCCCACCGGCCCCTCCAGGCCCTCGGCGAGCACCGTGGTCCCCGCGGGCTCGGCGGCATCCACCCGCACGAGCCGGCCCGTGGAGGCCTCGGCGACGAGCAGCGTGCCATCGGGCAGCTCGAGCGCGCCCTGGACGCCATTGGTGTTGGGAATCGTCCGCAGGATGTCTCCCGTGGCCCGATCCAGCACCTGCACGCTGGCGAGATAGGCACTGCTGAGCACCACGTGCTTGGCGCCCAGGCTCACGTTCATCGGGAAGGTCATCCGGGTGGAGAGGGCCCGGGTCGTCTGGGTAATCCTTCCATCACGCCCACCCACCCGGCGAAGGGCATACACATCCGCCACGTAGAGCTGCTCCTCCTCGTCATCCGGCGCGACGGCGAGGCCGGAGGGCACGCTCAAGCGCGCCTCGACCACGGGCCGGATGGAGCCATCGGCGGGATTCACCACGTGGATGTCATTGTCCACCATGTTGGACACGTACACCTGGTCATCGGGGCCCACCACCAGGTTGTCGAGCCCGGTGGGCAGCTTCGCGACGACCTGCTTGTCTCCCGTGGCCACCCGGACGCGGACCAGCTCGCCCCGCGCCGAGTCGACCACGTAGAGGTTCTCGCGGCTGGAGTCGAAGTTGGCGGCGACCGGCATCGCGAAGCCCTCCGCCACGGTCTCGATGCTGCCCGTGTCCACGTCCACCCGGGCAATCTGCCCCTTGAGCAAGAGCGGGCCGTAGAGCTTGTCGTCCGGGCCGAACTCGAAGCCATTGAGGAAGCCGGGCTGGGAGATGACCTGGCGAGGTGGCTTCTTCCCGCTCGGGTCCATCTCCCACAGCGCATCGGCCCGGCCGAGCTGGGTGACGTAGAACCTGCCATCACGGCGGAAGGCCAGCGAGTTGAGGCCCGGTAGATCCTTGGCGATGGCGCGTGTCGTTCCATCCGGGGTGCGCTTCATCAACTTGCCGGAGAAATAGCCGGTCCAGTAGATGGAGCCATCGGGCCCCAGGGTCACGTCATCCGCGCCGCCCAGCGGCGGTCCCACCAGGGTGGACACCGCGCCACTGCTCAAGTCGATGGAGTGGACCGTCTGGCCAAGCAGATTGCTGGCCAGCAGGTGTCCCTTGCCATCGAGGGCCATTCCATGGACGCCCTGGAAGGGAGAGCCGGCCACCACCACCTCCTGTCGATAGGCGGGAGGTGGCGCGGCCAGGGACGGGCTGCTCCCCAGCAACAGGGAGGCGAGCAGGGACTTGGAGGCGAAGCGATGCATGGGGGGTCTCCTTGTGGGGCTCAAACGCGTACGCGGAAGGGAAGGATTTGACTGGCTTATGTCCTGGCGGGGCGGTGGCGTGAAGCGGGAGCGTGCCGTCTCGTCTCGGTGGCTGGTGGTGCTCCTGCTTTCACGAGGCGAAGCAGCACCTCGAGGCGAAGAATGCCTCCCCGGTCTGGAGCGCGTCCTCGATCGCCGCGGCGAACAGCGACTCCTTGTGAGGAAAATAGTGGTAGACGAGCCCATAGCTGATGCCCATCTCGGCGGCGATCTCGCCAATCTTGGCGGCCGCCAATCCCTTACGCGCGAACACACGGCGAGCCACGCCCAGCAGTGCCTGCCGACGCTCTCCCTTGAGCTGCTCGAACTGCTCCGCCGTACGAGGCATGGGCCGCTTCTCCGTGTTTTTTGACTGACATGTTTATCGACCAAAAGACCCCGGAGCAAGGGTCGAGTGCGCACGTGAGGGGGGTGGCGCACCCAGGACGTGTTCGTTGGCGGGGGAGGCGGGCGTTACACCGCGCTGAATTCCGGCCGGTAGCGGACGATGCCGGGCCGCCTTCCCAGGAAGCCCTCGCGAAGCTCCAGGGCCATGAAGGCCTCGTCGGGACACTCCACTTCCCACCGCAGCCCGAAGTGACTCGCGCGTGAGAAGCCGAAGCGCGGGTAGTAGTCGGGGTGCCCGAGCACCACGACGGCTCCGTGCCCGGCCTCGCGCAGCCGGTCGAGTCCGGCGCGGATGAGCCGCGAGCCGACGCCGTGCCGTTGGTGGTCCGGGAGCACGGCCATGGGGGCCAGGCCCACGGCGACGTCCTGGTTGCCGCCCCTGTCGATCTCGACGGGAGAGAACAGGATGTGCCCGACGAGCTGCTCGCCCACCCGCGCGACGAGCGACAGCGTGACTCCCCCCGCGCCGCGAAGCGCATCGACGAGCGCGGCCTCCGCGTCGCGCCCGAAGGCGCGGGCGTTCACCTGCCGTATGGCTTCGGCTTCATGGGGCTGCTCCGGTCTCACCAGGATTTCGCTTCGCATGGCGCTGTTTGGATGGCGGCTAGGAAGCCATGCGCCGGGCGTCCTGGCGTTGGCCTTGCGTCTCGAGCAGGACGGTCTCCAGGTCGTTGGCGACGTCCTGCCAGGAACGGCCGTGCTGACGCGCGAGTTCAGCCGCATCCCAGGGAGTGGACAGCGTCTCGTCGATCCCGGCGGCGAGCGCGGCGGCATCGTGTGTCGGGATGAGACGGCCGCTGGAGTTGTCCATCAGCTCCGGGATGCCACCGACATACGTGGCCACCACGGGGCGTCCCGACGCGAGCGCCTCGATGACGACGTTGGGACAGCCTTCCTTGTAGCTCGGCAGCGTGACGAGATCGGCCGCGGCCATCCAGAGGGCGACCCGGTCGGTGGGGCAGGGCGGGATGAAGTGGACGAAGTCCCCGGCCTGGTGCTTCGCGACGAGCTCGAGGAGGGCGGGTTTGTCGGAGCCATCGCCGACGAGATAGCAGTGCAACTGGGAGCGCTTCGCGCGCAGCCGCGCGGTGGCTTCGATGAGCTCGGCGAGGCCCTTGCGCAGGTCGAAGCGGCCCACGTAGACGACGGCCTGGGTTTCAGGCGCGAGTTGCAGGACGGCACGTGCCTGCCGCCGGTCGCGTGGATGGAAGACGGTGGTGTCGCAGCCGTTGAGGATGGCGGTGGAGCGAGCGGGAGCCGCGCCGAGGCGCCGGGCGGTGACCAGCAGGTCCGCGCTGACGGTGGTGGTGTGGGTGGCCTCGCGCAACGCCTGGCGCGTGTGGTGCGCGACGAGGCGGCCGCTGATGCGGTTGAGATCCGAGCCGATGGCGGTGGTGACGACGGGCACGCCGAGCTCCTGGCCGATGCGGACGGCGGCGTAGCCATCGGGATAGATGACGTAGCTCAGGAGGAGGTCGGGACGGAAGGCGCGCACGTGCGGAAGCAGCTCGCGGGCAATGCTGGAGCCGTTGAACGCGCGGGAGATGAGCGGGAGCGCGGTGTAGGGAATGTAGTGGGTGCGCACGTCGGCGGGTTGCCAGGAGGGATCCAGTGCGCCGTGGGTCCGCGTCCTGGGCGTGAGGCGTCGGGGATAGCGCGACTCGGGATAGAAGACCTCGAGGTCGTGCTTCCTCGCGAGCAGCCGGAGGGTCTGGTAGGCGGAGTGGCCGGCCCAGGGTTGCGCGGAGGTGGGGAAGTACTGCGTGACGACGGCGATCCTCATGCGCGCTCCTGCGAGAAGGATTGGAGGAGGGAGGCGTAGCGGCGGGTGAGCGGCTTGCGGTGGTAGGCGGCCACGGCCTCGGGACTCGGCCGATAGGGGACGCTGCCCTCTGGAGTGACGCGGTTCACGGCCTCGACGAGGAGCTGACGGAGGGCGGCGGGATCGTTGATGCTGGCCCATTCGCCGGCGCCGGTCTCGTCGAGCAGGCGGCGCACTTCGCCCTCCGGGTGGACGGCGGCGAGGATGGGCTTGCCCGCGCCGAGGTAGTCGTAGAACTTGGCCGAGACGTTGATGGGATCCCGCGTGATGAGCAGGGCGTAGTGGGAGGCGGCGAGCTGCCGGTGTGCCTCGGACATGGACAGGAAGCCGACGAGCTCGACGGTGGGCGCGAGAGCCGCGAGGGCCTGTCGGTAGGCGGGCGTCTCGACGTGGCCGATGAAGCGGATGCGCAGCCTGTCTCGCACGTCGGCGGGGAGCCCGGCGACGGCCTCGAGGAGCGTGCGCGGATCCGTGGTGCCGTAGACGGAGCCCATATAGGTGAGGGTGACCTTGTCGACCCGCTTTGGCTCGGTGTGGAGCCGCGGCGACGGGGTGTCGTCGTAGCCGTTGGGCACGGTGAGGAACTTGGTCGCGGGTTGATGCGGGTAGCGCTTGCGCAGCTCGTCGGCGGCGTTGCGGGTGACGGCGACGACGGCGGTGGCGGCGTCGACGGCCTCGGACTCGGTCTGCCGCGCGATGCGACGGGCGCGCTCGTTGCTGTTGAAGGAGACGAGCTCCAGGGTGGTGGTGAGCCATTCATCGCGGAAGTCGAGGACGATGGGCAGCGCCGGGAAGGCCTTGCGCAGGCGGGCGGCGAGCTTGACGCTGGAGAAGGGCGGCACGGTGATGATGACGGCGTCGATCTTCCGCGAGCGGATGATGCGCCGGGCGGCGGGATAGGCGAAGGGCAGCCAGCCAATCTGTGGATCCGGAAGGAGGAGGTTGGCGATGAGGCCCTGGAGCCGATTCATCAGCCCGGGTCTGCCCGCGGGAGCCAGGGCGGAGGAGGACCTGGGCGCCTTGCCACGGGTGAGCAGCTTCTTGATGCCCTTGCGCAGGGTGAAGGGAAGATCGAGCGTCCAGGTGCGATGGATGGTCACGTCGGCGGGGACCTGCTGGAGCAGGGCCTGATCGCGGCCCACGGCGGGCGCGTTGCGAGCGGTGAGGACGTCGACGCGGATGCCTTCGGAGGGGAGGTACTTGGCGAGGGAAAGGGCTCGCAGGACGCCGACTCCACCGACGGGCGGGAAGGAAAATGTGATGAGGAGGACGTTCACGCCAGAGATCCTTTGGATGTGAGCTCGAGGTGTGGTGACGGGCGCTGTCGGCGAGGTCAGGGGCCGAGTGTGGGTTCGGCGTGGCCGGCAGGGTGGAGAGCGCGATGAAGATTGTGCACGTGGTCTACAACATGGAGATGGGCGGCGCGGAGATGCTGGTGGCGCAGCTGTGCCGGATGCAGCGCGGCAACGGGCACCAGGTCGAGGTGTGCGCGTACGACAAGCTGGGCGCGCTGGGGAAGGTGCTGCGCGAGGAGGGCTTCACGGTCCACGTGATGGGTGAGGCGCCCGTTCCCAAGACGATGCTGCGCTACTTGAAGCTGTTCCGCCGACTGCGGCCCGATGTGGTGCATTGCCACAATCCCGCGCCGACGCTGCAGGCGGCGATGGGCGCGCGGCTCGCCGGGGTGGACTGTGTGCTGGCGACGCGTCACAGCCTGGTGTCTCCGCCGTATGACCGCGCGGGCGAGGTCAAGTTCAGCGCGTGGTCCTGGTTGTGGCTGGACTGGGTGGCGGGCATCTGCGAGGTGACGTGCGAGAATCTGCGCTCCGCTCCATTGGCGCGGCGCGAGAAGGTTGTCCGTGTTTACAACGGTACGTCCGCGATCGAGCGGATTCCAGTGGAGCGCGTGGCGGACGAGTTCCGTCTGTTGTTTGTGGGACGTCTGGCGAAGATCAAGGATCTGGGCACGCTCATCCGCGCGGTGGCCCTGGCGGCGGAGCGGGTTCCGCGGCTTCGGCTCGATGTGGTGGGCGACGGTCCGGTGCGCGGCGAACTCGAGGCGCTGGCGCGAGAACTCGGGGCAACGGAGCGGATACGTTTTCACGGACAACAGTTGGAGACAGCGCGATTTTTCAGTGGGGCGGATGTGTTTGCGATGTCGTCGGTGTCGGAGGGGCTGCCCATGTCGCTGTTGCAGGCGATGAGCCTGGGCCTGCCCGCCGTGCTGACGGATGTGGGTGGGATGCGCGAGGTGATGGACCTCTCCAAGAGTGGGTTGCTGGCCCCGGTGGGCGATTCCGCCGCGATGGCCGAGGCCATCGTGCGGCTGGCGAACGATGAGCCGCTGCGAGCGGAGTTCAGCCGGCGCGCGGTGGCGACGTACCAGGCCGAGTTCACGCTGGAGCGGATGGACGCTGAATATATGCGGCTGTACCGGACGGCCGGCCACCGCGGCTACGGACCCGCGTGCACCGCCTTCATCCGGCCGTCTGGGGGGCGTGTCCCTGGTCCGCATCCCTCTGGGACGACCAGGAGAGGAGTGGCAGGGAGAAGGTGAAGGTCGTGCCCCTGCCATGGGGTGGTGCCAGCTCCAACTTCCCTCCCTGGAGCTCGGCGAGCTGGCGGGAAATATAGAGACCCAGGCCAAGCCCCGGTGAATCCTGCCCCACTTCCCTCAGGCGTCCGAAAGGCGTGAAGAGCTGGGCGCGTCGTTCCTCGGGGATTCCGGGTCCCTGGTCGCTGACCCACACGCGCGCGGTTCCCTCCATCAATTCGAGATGGACCTCGACGGGTGCTCCCTCGAGTGAGTACTTGACGGCGTTCTCCAGGAGATTCGAGAGCACCTGCACGACACGGGTGGTGTCCGCCTCGACATAGGCAGGCTCTGGAGGCAGCCGAACACTGATATGCCGGGTGGGTGCACGGGCACGGAAGTCCGCCACCACATCGGCCACGATCGTCCTCAGATCGATGTGCGTGGGCCTCATGACGATCTGATCGTGCTCGAGGCGGGAGACCTCGAGCAGGTCCTCGACCAGGACGGCGAGCCGGCGGGCCAGGCGGAGCATCCGGTTGATCAGCTCGCCTCCGCACACCTCCTGTCCGGTCCTCCGGGCCCCTTGCTGAAGCAGCAGCATCAGGGAGGTGAGGGGGGTGCGAAGCTCATGGGACGCGATGCCGAGGAACTGCGCCTTCGCTCGCGCCGCCGCCTCCGCCTCCTCCTTCGCCGCGAGGAGTGCTTGCTCGATCCTCATCCGCTCCGTGATGTCGCGAGCGATGATGACCAGATACTGGCGCTGGCCGAACGTATCCTGACGAATGGAGAGCTCGAGCACCCGTTCCTCGCCCTCCCGTCGGAGCGACAGCAACCCCGGGCCCTGCCTGGGCTCACGCTCGCCCGGGTGGACGCACGCCTCGAGGATGCGCCACTCGTTCGGGGCGAAATAGGATTCGAGCGGCCGGCAGAGCTGCGCGGTATTGGAGGCACCGAGCACCCACAGCCCCTTCCGGTTGGCATCCAGGACGCGGAGGCCGGGCAGCTCCGTGACGATGATGGCCTCTTGGATCTCATCGAGCAGGGTCCGGAAGCGGGCAAGCTCGGTGAGGCGTTCCTGTAGCGCGCCGTAGTAGCTCTTGCGAATCGAGTGCTCGCCGAGCCCGACGATGGAGTCTCTCAGGGCCTCCCAGGTCATGGGCCCTTCAGGCGCTTCGTCAAAAGGCTTGCTCATACATCACCTCCACGTCGCGGAGCGTCAAGCGACGTGGGTTCGTTGCCATGCAGGGGTCCGAGAGGGCATGCCGGGCGAGCAAGGGAATATCTGAGCGTGAGATGCCTCTGTCCCGCAGCTTCAGCTCGAGGCCCGCGTCGTGCTTGAGCTGCCGGAGCGCGGAGAGAAGGGCCTCCTTGCGCTTGCCCGCCGCGAGCCGGGCGGGTTCGAGCCCCAGCTTCTCCGCGATCAGGTCGAAGCGCTCGGGTGCCGCCTCGTAGTTGAAGGCCACCACGTGGTCGACGAGGAGGGTGTTCGCCTCGCCGTGAGGATTGTCGATGAGCCCTCCCAGGGCATGGGCCATGGCGTGAATGGCGCCGAGGGAGGTATTCGAGAAGGCGAGCCCGGCCTCGAGGCTGCCGTCCATCAACTGACAGCGAGCGACCTCGTCGAGGGGGTTCTTCATGGCCGCCGGCAGGTTGTTCCAGATGAGCGAGATCGCCGCGAGCGCATACACATCCGTGAGGAGCGAATGGGCATTCGAGACAAAAGCCTCGATCCCGTGCACGAAGGCATCCATGCCGCAGCAGGCGATGAGCGTGGGGGTGAGTGTCTTCGTGGTGTCGTAGTCAACGAGCGAGATGTCGGGGACGATCGCCTTGCTGATGATGGACACCTTCAGACGGCGCTCGGTGTCCGTGATGATCGCGAACTGGGAGACATCCGCCGAGCTTCCCGCGGTCGTCGGGACGCAGATGAGGGGAGGAATCGGTCTGACGATCCGATCCACGCCCTCGAACGTGAGGATGTGCTCCTTGTTGGCCAGGACGATGCCAATTCCCTTGGCGCAATCCATGGGGCTGCCGCCCCCGACCGCCACGATGGCGTCGCAGTGCTCCTGCTGGTAGACCTGGACTCCCTGATGGACCTCTTCGGCCCGAGGGTTGGAGCTCACGCCCACGAAGAGGTGGTAGCGCACCCCCTCGCTCTCCAGAGACGCGAGGATCTCCCGAAGCCAGCCAGCCAGGACCACGCCGGGGTCGGACACGATGAGGACCCGGGTCGCTCCGAGGTTGCGCGCATAGCGGCCCACCAGACACCGCGAGCCCGAGCCGTAGACGATCTCGGGCGCTACGAACTTCCGGAGTTCTGTCTTCGTTGTCATCATGAGAGCACCGACTGGGCGCCCGGCTTTCGGGCAGGCGACCTTCTTCAATAAAGGTAGAGTCGGTGATTGTCCCTGGGTAGGACCTGTCAGGGGGGCGAGTGGACCCAAGAAAGAGCGATGCGCAAGGCCTCGTGCTCGGTCGGCGCGTCAACCCGGCCCGCGCGCCATGACGACGTAGTACACGCACACGCCGCGCCCCGCGTTGACGAAGGCGTGGGGCACGTCCGCCTCGAAGTAGAAGGCCTCCTGGGCTTCCACCGTGACGCTCCCGTCAGGGAAGTCGATGCGCAGCGTGCCCTTCTCCACCGCCAGGTGCTTGCCCACCGGCACACCCTTGGACGGCAATTCCCCCGTCGAGGCGTGCACCGGCAGGGTGAAGCGGACGAACTCCACGCCCCGCGTCTCGAACGCGGGGGACAGGAGCTGCCGCACCACGCCGCTCTCCGCGTCACGGAACGTGGGCTGCTGCGCCGGCGACAGCAGCACCCGCGCCTGCTTCGGCCTGGGCGGCGACAGCAGCTCCGACAACCCCACCCCGAGCCCCTGCGCGATGCGCACCGCCACCACCAGCGTGGGGTTGTTCGTTCCCCGCTCCACCTTGGAAATCATCGCCCGGCTCACCCCGGAGCGCTCCGCCAGCACCTCCAGCGTGAGCCCCCGTGCCTGCCGCAGCTCCCGGATGCGTGCCCCCAACCGCGAGGCCTCCGCCGCCTCCAACTCCGCCGCTTCCTCTTCTCCTGCGTTCGACTTGACATTTCTCATATGTGAGAACAGTAAAGGACCCACCCGAGCGGCCGTGCCCTGGGTCCGGCCGCCGGACTCCAACGGGCCGGTGGGTGGACGCCAGGGATGGAATCCGGTGGGGGAGGCTTCCCGCCCGGATGGGAGTCTGCCCGCCTCCTGGAAGAAGTGCACACGTTGTAGGGAGCGTGAAGTCACCTCGAGGTGGAGATCATGGAAACTCGAAAGCTGGGGAAGCAGGGGCTGACCGTGTCGGCCATGGGCCTGGGCTGCATGGGCATGTCCGATTTCTACGCCGGGCGGGATGATGCGGAGTCGGAGGCCACGCTGCTGCACGCGCTGGAGCGGGGCATCACCTTCTTCGACACCGCCGATGCCTATGGCCCGGGGCGCAACGAGGAGCTGGTGGGCCGGGTGCTGCGCCCGCACCGCGCGAAGGTGGTGCTGGCCACGAAGTTCGGCATCGTCCGGGATCCGAACAACCCGAACGCGCGCGACATCAACGGCCGCCCCGAGTACGTGAAGCAGGCATGCGAGGCCAGCCTGCGGCGGTTGGGCATGGAGGTCATCGACCTGTACTACCTGCACCGCGTCGATCCGAAGACGCCCATCGAGGAGACCGTGGGCGCCATGGCGGAGCTGGTGAAGCAGGGCAAGGTGCGCTACCTCGGGCTGTCCGAGGTGAACGCGGACGCGCTGCGCCGCGCGTGCGCCGTGCACCCCATCACCGCGCTGCAGAGTGAATACTCGCTGTGGAGCCGTGAGCCGGAGGACGGCGTGCTCCAGGCCTGCCGCGAGCTGGGCGTGGGCTTCGTGCCCTACAGCCCGCTGGGCCGAGGCTTCCTCACCGGGCAGATCAAGCGCTTCGAGGACCTGGAGCCGGACGACTACCGCCGCAACTCGCCGCGCTTCCAGGGGGAGAACTTCCAGCGCAACCTGAAGCTGGTGGAGCACATCGATCAGCTCGCCCAGCGCAAGAAGTGCTCGGCGGCGCAGCTCGCACTCGCCTGGGTCCTCGCCCAGGGCAAGGATCTCGTTCCCATTCCGGGCACCAAGCGGCGCAAGTACCTGGACGACAATCTGGGGGCTCTGGACGTCACGCTCACCCAGCAGGACCTCGCCGACATCGAGGCCATCGCGCCCCGGAACGTCGCCGCGGGGGATCGCTACCCGGCCGCCATGCAACAACTGCTGCAGTCTTCTGGTGGACCCCCGGCGCCCCAGGCCCGCTGATCTGGCACGATGGCGGTACAGTCACTCCGCGGGATGCCGCGGCGGGTGCTGGCGTACGAGCACCCGCCGTGGTCCGGCCCGCCGCGAGAAGGACTCGTGAAACGAGAGGAGATGGAACATGGCCCCCAGCAGTCCCGCGAAAATCGTGGTGATCGGTAGTGGCCTCATGGGAAGCGCACTGGCGCGAGCCTTCGCCGCGGCGGGTCACGACGTCGCGGTCTGGAACAGGACCGCGAGCAAGGCAAGAGCCGTGGGGGGTGGCACGACCGCAGTGGAGGATCTGCGCGAGGCCGTATCGGGCCGAGAGCTGGTCGTCGTCTCCCTGTCCAACTACGCCGCCTGCTTCGAGCTGTTCTCCGCGAAGGGTGTCGCATCGGCACTTGCCGGAACGACCCTCGTTCAGCTCACCAGCGGCTCACCCGCGGACGCTCGCGAGGGGCTGGAGTGGGCGAAGGCGAATGGCGTGGACTACCTGGACGCCGCGATCCTCGCCTACCCGGGTTTCGTCGCCACCGATTACGCGACGGTTTTCTACGCCGGGTCGCGGTCGGTCTTCGACCGGCATCTCGACACCCTCCGGGCGATAGCCAGCAAGTCGATCTACGTCGACGAGAAGATCGGTTCCGCCGCGACGCTCGACTGCGCGATTCTCGAGGCCTACTACGGGAGTTCCCTGGCGTTCCTCCACGCCGCGGCCATGTGCAAGGCCGAAGGTCTCGATCCAAAGACCTTTTTCTCCCACAAGGACTCCTTCCTCGGTTTGATTTCCGTCACCGCCGACGCCGCGCGAGGAATGATCGAAAGCAACGACTTTTCCGGTGACCAGTGCAGTCTGGATACCCACGTCGCGGCAATCGAGCACATCGTCCGGTTGAGCAAGGATGCCCGCATCAGCGCGCGCTTCCCGAAGGAGTTGCTCGACAACTACAAGCGGGCAATCAGCGCGGGATTGGGCAACAAGGAGTTGCCAGCCGTGTTCCTGACCCTCGCGCGGGATGACTCATAGGCGAGTGGGGGGCCCTCAATCGCCAGTGCTGACCTCTTTGAACCGGGACTCGTCCCGGTAGACGCTGAATCGAGAGGCCGCTGCTCAGGGCTGCGGCGCTCTGCTCGGGCGCAACAGCTTCCCCAGCCTCTCCGGCTTGGTGAGTACGATGGCGTTGCCCACCAGGGCCAGCAGCACGCCCATGAGCGCCCGTGGCGTCCAGACGAAGCCCTCGAACACCGTGGACAACCCGAGCGCGATCATGGGGAAGAGCACGGTGGCGTAGGCGGCGCGCTCCGCTCCGATGCGCCCCAGCAGGGTGAGGTAGCTGCCGAAGGCCACCACCGAGCCGAACAGGGCGAGGTAGAGGAGCGAGCCCATGTAGCGCGGGGAGAAGTCGAAGCGCAGGTCGACGCCCTGGACGAGGGCGAAGACCGTCAGCAACAGCGCCCCGTAGGCCATGCTGTAGGCGGTGCTGGACTGGGTGGGCAGCCCCGCCGCGCTGTTGCGGGCCGAGGCCATGTTGCCGAGCGAGAACAGCAGGGTCCCCATCAGCGAGAGGGCGATTCCCCGGCCGGAGTTGCTGTCCAGGTTGAAGCGGGCCAGCTCGGGCCAGAACACCAGGAGAATGCCCACCAGCCCGCATGCCGCGCCCACCAGCACCGTCGGGGCGACCTTGCGGCGGAAGAACAACCACCCGTTGGCGATGTTCAGCAGCAGGGACATGGAGAAGATGACGGCGACCAGCCCCGAGGTGAGGTAGGCCGATGCCATGTAGAAGCACAGGAAGTTGGTGGAGAACATCAGCGCCCCTACCAGGGCCATGAAGAAGTGATCCCTGGGCTTGAAGCGCAGCGGCAGGCCCCGGGACAACACCCAGGCGAACATCAGCACCGCCGCCAGCGAGAAGCGGTAGATGATCGATGCCGCCGGATGCACCAGCCCGAGCTGCATCTTGATGGCCAGCCAGGTGGATCCCCAGATGAGCACTGTCACCGCGTACAGCAGGGCATTCGTCATGGAAGCCGTCCCTCGATGCGATCTTGAATGAGCCGGGCCAGACGTTGGATGCCCTCTTCGATCCGCGCCGGTGCGAGATAGCTGCAGGACAGCCGCATGGCTCGCTCGCCGCCGCCATCGATATAGAAGTAGCGCATGGGTGTCCAGAGAACACCGTAGCGCCTGGCGGAGCGCTCCAGCAGGGCGTCATCCACCTCGAAGGGAAGCTGGACGACGAGGAAGAAGCCGCCCTGGGGGTGGTTCCAGCTCACCCCCCGCGTCCAGGCCGCGTCGCGGGGAAAGGCCCGCTCCAGTGCCCGCAGCGCGGTCTCCATGTTCTCGCGGTAGAAGCGGATGGCCTGCTGGTTGGCCGCGAGCAGGGTGCAGTCATTCTCCAGCAGCAATCCCCCGACGAGCGCCTGGGAGATGGGTGAAGTGTTCACCGTGACCATGCTCTTCACCTTGGACAGCTCGTCGGCGAGGAGCGTCTGCTGGCCGGCCCCATCGATGACGGGCTGATCCGCGAGGGTGTAGCCCACGCGGGCTCCAGGGAAGCCGGACTTGGCGAAGGAGCCGAAGTAGATGACCCGCTTCCGCTTGTCCAACGCCTTGAGGGTGGGCTGCCGCTCGCGCTCACGGGAGAAGAGCCCGTAGGGGTTGTCCTCGAGCAACAGGAAGTCCTCACGCTCAGCGGCCTCCAGCAGCCGGTGGCGCAAGTCCAGGGAGAGGCTGTTGCCCGAGGGGTTGGAGAAGTCAGGGATGACGTAGAGGGCGCGGGGCCGCTTGCCCTCGGCCCGCGCCGCCCGCACCTTGCGCTCCAGGTCTTCCAGGTCCAGCCCCTCCGGTCCCTCCTCCACGGGGATGAGCTCGATGTCCAGCAGCCGCGCGGCCCCGACGATGCCGATGTAGCAGGGCGAGCTCACCAGCAGTACGTCGCGCGGGGTGGCGCAGAGGGCTCGCAGGGTGATGAACATCCCCTCCTGGCAGCCCACGGTGACCACCACCGATTGGGGATCCACCTGCATCCCCTCGTCCTTCTCCAGCATCCGGACAATCAGCTCCTGGATGTGGCCGTTGGTTCGCCCGTACTGGAACAGGCGCGTGCGAACCTGGGCCTCGGTGAAGCCCTGCTGATTCTCGAGGTAGCGGACGTAGCTCTGGAGCTGGGTCGCCAGGCGTCCGCTCTCGTAGAAGCCCTCATAGGTCCTCCCCGGGGCGAAGGAGATGGCCTCCGGGAAGCGGAGCGTCACCTCGTTGAGGAAGTTCATCACTTCCAGGGAGGAATGAGAGAGGGCCGGGTGCAGTGAGTCTTTGCGGAGCATGGGGATGCGAGCCTGGGTGCTGGAGATGCGAGCCTAGATACGGCCTTCCCACAAGACGGGGCAGATCTCGGGGTCCGAATAGTCCGGGTGACCCTCGGGCGTCTTGCGGCACAGGACGTCGTGGTTGTAGGCGAGCAGCTCTCCCGTGGAGAGGTGATAGGGACGGTACTGGTTCTTGCGGTCCTGGTAGTGCAGGGAGAAGGCACGCCGGGGCCTGGTGCTCAGGTTGGAGCCGCTGCCATGGTACGTCAGGCAGTGGTGGAAGCTGACCTGCCCCTTCTTGAAACGCATGGGCACCTTGCGCACCGTGGCGCCGTTGAACCGGGCGTTCTCCTCCAGCACCTGCTCCAGTTCATTCTTGTTCCGGTGCAGGAAGTGCTTGGTGGTGGTGTCGTTGTCGCCCACTTCCTTCCAGGTGTGGCTGCCGTCCACCATGACGATGGTGCCCATCTCCTCGTCACAGTCGTGGAGGGGGAGGAAGGCGGTGAGCATGTCGTTCGAGGTGCAGGTCTTCCAGTAGTGCCGGTCGAAGTGCCAGGGCACCACGGTCGCGTCCCCCTTCAGGTTCGGGGGCTTGTACATCAGGGCGCTGTTGAAGAGGCGGAGCTGATCCGTGCCGCTCAGTCGCGCGGCGATGGCTCCGAGCACGGGCTTGGCGAGAATCCTCGCCATCACGGTGCTCTCGTAGAAGACGTAGTCGTTGTTGCGCGTGGTGTCCCCGTGGGCGGGCTCCCAGTAGGCGATGCGGGGAGGACGGGTCGGCAGCTTCCGGTCGCGATGGCCCGCGTAGTAGCGATCCTGCTCGGCCGCCAGGGTGTCGATCTCCTCGTCGGAGAAGATCTGGCGAGACAGGTACCAGCCGTGCTCGCGGTAGAAGGCTACTTCCTCGTCGGTGGGCAGGAGGGCTTTGTCGGCGTCGCTCAGTGAGTACATGGTGGAGTCGATGGGGGAGACAGGGCACTGACGCTTCTCGAGCGCCGGTGCCCCTGGGAGGGGTTGCAGGTGTCCGTCCGGCCGCTCAGCGAGCGTGGACGAGGGAAGAGTCGATGTGCTCGAGGGAGGGACGTCCGGCCAGGGCCATGGCCAGCTCGAGCTCGTCGCGCAGCATGGAGAGGACGTGCTCGACGCCCTCGGGACCGGCCGCCGCCAGCCCCCAGAGAACGGGCCGCCCCACCAGGACGGCGCGCGCCCCCAGTGCCAGGGCCTTGAGCACGTCCGTGCCACGGCGCACGCCTCCGTCCATCAGCACCTCGCAGCGGCCGGCGACCGCGCGGACGATCTCGGGCAGGGCCTCGAGCGCGGGGAGCACCCCGTCGAGCTGTCGGCCCCCATGGTTGGAGACGATGATTCCCTCGATGCCCAGGGAGGCGGCGCGGGCCGCGTCCTCGCCGGTCATCACGCCCTTGAGCACCAGGGGGAGCCGGGTGAGTGAGCGCAGCCAGGCGAGCGACTCCCAGGTGAGGCTCGGATCAATGGTTTCCCGGGCATGGGTGGCCACGGCGGAGGCCCCTGGCTGGTGCGCATGGAGGGCGGCGACGAGCTCCTCGCCGAAGTTCTCCGCCCGCACGTGCGCCGGCAGGCTGAAGCCGTTGCGCACGTCTCGCTCGCGCCGGCCCAACCGGGGCGTATCCACCGTCAGCACCAGCGCCCGGTACCCGGCGGCCTCGGCGCGGCGAACCAGGGCCTCGGTGACCTCACGGCGGCGGAAGCAGTACACCTGGAGCCACAACGGGCCCTGCGCCTCCTGCGCGACTTCTTCCAGCTTCCGGCTGGCGAAGGTGCTCACCACCGTCAACGCCCCCACCGCCCCGGCCGCGCGCGCGGTGGCCACCTCGCCCTCGGGATGCGCCAGTCGATGGTAGGCCATGGGCGCCACGCCCACCGGAAAGGAGACGGGAGTACCCAGCAGCCGGGTGGACAGGTCGCACTTCGACACATCCACCAGCACCCGCGGCCGGAAGAAGACGCGCTCGAAAGCCTCCCGGTTGGCGCGCAGTGTCTGTTCCTCGCCACTGCCTCCCTGGAAGTACTCCCAGTTCGCGGGCTCCATCCGCTCCCGGGCCAGGGCCTCGTAATCTCCTACGCAAACAGGTCGCATGCTCAAGACCTCGCCTGCTCGCGCTCCACCGCCTCGTACAGCGCGCGGATGTTGGCCCCGCCGAAGCCCCGCGCCTGCTTGCGTTGGATGAGCTCGAAGAAGAGCGTCTTCCGGCTCACGTTGGGCCGGGTGAAGGTCTGCAACAGATAGCCCCAGGGGTCCCGATCCGCGAGGATGCGGAGCGAGCGCAGAACGGAGGGATCCTCGTCCAGCTTGCCCACCCGCTGCTCCAACACGTCGTAGTAGGCATCCGGCGTCTCCAGGAACTCGACCTGCTGGGCCCGCAGCCGCCTGATGGACGCGGCCATGTCCTCGGTGAGGAAGGCCACGTGCTGGACGCCCGGACCTCGATGGAGCGCGAGGAACTCGGAGATCTGCCCGGTGTCATTGCGGTGTCTCGGTTCCATCATGACGAAGCAGATGTTCCCCGAGCGATCCTGCACCACCTTGGAGTTCATCCCGCTCCGCTCGGTCTCCACGTCCTCGTGGTGCGAGTTGTGCAACCCGAACACCCGCTCGTAGAAGCCGATGGTCTGATTCAACGTGTCCGGCTCCAGGCAGATGGCCACGTGGTCCACCCGCACGAAGGCATCGGCCGCCGACGATGAGGAGGACTCGACCTTCTGGTACAGCCCGGGGATGAAGTCTTCCTCCGGCAGCTCGCGCTGCACGAAGGAGTGGACGACGTCCCCCATGCCAGCGGCGACGGTGGCGCGGATGAGCCGGCCATTGGGGCCTTCGATGCTCACCGGCTCCATCACCGGGCGCGCGCCGCGGGCGACCGCCTCCCGGAAGGCGCCCACCGCGTCGGGCGTGCGCAGGGCAATGTCCTTGAGTCCATCCCCGTGGAGCTTGACGTATTCCGCCACCGCATCGTCCGGCGTCAGCGCCGAGGTGAGCAGCAGCCGCGTCTTTCCCTGTACGAGCAGCAGCGAGCGCCGGTCCTGCATTCCCGTCTCGGGTCCTGCCTGGGCCACCAGTCGGAAGCCAAAGGCTGTGCAGTAGAAGTATGCCGCCAGCCGGGCATCTCCCACATACATCTCAAGGTAGTCGAAGCCGTCCCAGAACATCTTTCAATCCTTGTTCTCAACCAGGAAGATTTGGTTTCGCTCTTTAAACAAAAGGCACTGGAAGCGCCAGGAAAACGTTTTACGATTCAGCAAAGATTTCGTTTCGATGATGAAGTTCTTGAACTCAGAAGAAAAGCTGCTTAAGCTGGTGTGTGCCATTGGGTGCATGTGCTTCAGCTTCTCCTGTGTCAGTGCGTCCAGAGCAAAATGTTCCGGTGACAGGGTGTACATCCCAGCGGAAGGTTGGTTGTCCTGTCTTCAGCCGGTGGGTGGTGGTTTCGCGGTCTTCCACTTCCACGTAGGCCAGGCTCATCGCGGCGCTTCCTCCGGGTTGGCGCTGGCAGCGAGTGGGTGCCACCGCGCATTCTTTCTCTAGGGAAGAATCAGCCCGGTGGATTTGTGACGCATCGACGCATCTTTTGATGGACGGTCAGGAGCCCAGCCGAGCAGCCTCGGGTGGCCGCTCGTGACCGCTGAGGTAGCACCCGGTGGGGGTGGCTCAGGATGAGCGCACGGGTTCGGGCAGACGGGGCGTCGTTCATCCGGATGTCCACTCACGCGTTCCGGGGGCGGCCAACTCGTCTTCGCGCTACCGGCGTGTGGCGCCGCCTCGTACATTGGCGCGCGTCACTTCACCGGGAGGACGGACGATGAGGACGCGGATCCACGACAAGGCAGGGGCGGAGCTCTTCAGTCATGACGGCGATCTGCGCGAGGCCCTGGAGGCGGCGGTCGAGGCGGGGGTCGAACTCGCCCACGCCATGCTCGATGGGGCGGACCTCTCCGGGGCGGACCTGGGGGAGCTGAACCTCCGGCAGGCGAGCCTGCGCGGTGCCAACCTGCGCAACGCCAATCTGGCGGACATCGACCTGGACGGTGCCAACCTCCACGAGGCCAACCTGCGCGGCGCGAACCTGGAGCACGCCGAGATGCACGAGGTCGTCCTGGCCGGCGCCAACCTCGAGGGCTGCAACCTGGAGGACGCCCGGCTCATCGGCGCCAACCTCGTGGGCATCAACGCCCAGGGAGCGAACCTCGAGGGCGTGGACTTCTCGCGTGCCAACCTGGAGGGCGCCAACCTGGAGGGGGCCAACCTGGAGGACGCCCGGCTGAGCGAGGCCAACCTGTCCCGTGTGAATCTCCAGCGCGCCAACCTGGAGGGCGTCGACCTCGATGGCGCGAACCTGACGCACGCCGACCTCCGCTCCGCCAACGTCGAGAGGGCCGACCTGCGCGACGCCATCCTCGAGGACGCCAACCTGCGGGGTGCCAATCTCGAGCGCGTCCAGTTCGACCGGGCGAACCTGACGAATGCCTGCTTCGACAGGGCCAACCTCGAGCGCTCGAGCTTCGCGGCCGCGACGCTCACCGGCGCCACCTTCCACCGCGCGAACCTCGAGCGGGTGAAGGGCCTGACGATGCCGCCTCCTTCCGAGTAGGCCCGGACAGGCGCCCTGGGCTCGCCATTGAGTGTCCATCGACTCGAGCAGTTGCCGGGCATGCCCGATCAGGGCGGCGTTGGGCGCCCCTCGTCCGTGGGCGGCATCAGCTCGAGGAGCACCTCGGCATCGGGCACCAGCTCCAAGCCCAGCTCCAGGAGCCGGTCCGCCGAGCGGGTCTTGCCGCGCCGCGACAGCAGCTCCACCAGGAAGCGCCACGCGCGCGCGTCCCGCTTGTCCAGACGCAAGCAGGAGACGAACTGGCGCGCCGCCGGCCGGGCCCGGCCCAAGGCCATCCACGTGCGACCCAGCTCGAAGTGGTAGGCGAGCACCAGCGGGTCGAGCGCCACGGCGCGCTCCAGCGGCTCGCGGGCCGCTTCGCTCTCGTTCAACCGGTTGAGCGTGCATCCCAGACCATAGAGGGCCTCGGACCGGGTGGGGGACTGGGTGGCGAGGAACTGGTAGATGACCCGGGCTCGTTCCCACTCCTGGCGTTGCAGCGCCAGGGCGGCGCGCACCAGCGCCACTTCTTCCCGTGCACCCCGGGCGGAGGCGAGCTGGAGCATCGACTCGGCCCGGACCTGGTCGCCCGCCAGCAACGCCACCTTGGCCAGGGTGAGGAGCGCCTGCGCGTCGTTGATGTCCTTGCCCAGACGTTGTTTCGCCAGCTCTTCTGCTTGTTTCACCTGACCTGCTGCCAACAACTCATCGAGGGATGACGTCACGTTTCCTGTACTCACGCGCTCATGATGGGAATGGGGCAAAATCAAACATAGTGCATTCCGCGCCTCCGAGAGGCGCGGTCCTGGGGGCCGATCGACACTGTTTTGTGTCGCGTTTCAATGATGGCACGAGGAGTTCACTCTCACGCTCGCGGCTGATGGCTGTGATGGCAGCTATCAAGGAAAACGCCCATGGCCACCATCAAGCATCGAGCCCCCCGTCCCATGGCTCAGATCCTGCCGCACGGTCAGTCCTCCAAGACTTCCGCGGCTTCCCATCCACAGTCTCCCCCCGCCCCCGCGGGGCACGCGCTGCGTCGTGCGAAGGACCTGGCGTCACCGGAGCTCGCCAAACCCCCTCCCGAGCCCCCGGGCCCCGGGCAGCTCAAGCGTGCCGCGGCGCTGGAGGGGCCGCCCCCGCCCAGGGTCCGGCCTCCGGACAAGGCGAGCGCCGCCGTGCTGGGCACCCTCGCTCCGCAGCCGCTGCACGTGGGCCAGGGGCACGCCGACGTGGGGACCGTCGGGGACTTCCGGCTGGACAAGCTGGAGGATCGTCCCGCGGCCGACAAGAAGGACAAGCTCCTTGGCACCAAGGTCGAGAACAAGCGCGAGCACGCGTACAAGAAGCTGGAGTTCAAGAACGTCAACGGCACGGCCAGCAACAACCTGATGACGGTGGGCCAGTCCAAGATGAAAGGCGCCTACTTCAAGGACCGCGAGAAGGGCCACTTCGAGGCCCAGGGCAAGGCGGAGCTCGGGGTGACCGCGGCCACGGTGAAATACGAGAACACGCACAAGGGCCGCCTGGGCACCACCCAGACCAAGGCGTCCGTCGAGGTGGGGGCCACCCTGACGGGCGAGGGCGCGCTGAAAGCGTCCCGGAAGGAGCCCGGGGTGGCGTTGCACGCCAAGGGCGAGGCGCTCGTGGGCACGAAGGCCGAGGCCAAGGTCGAGCACGCGTTCAACAAGCACGCCAGCGTGGGGGCCGAGGGCAGCGTCACGGCGGGCACCTACGCCAGCGGAACGGCGACGGCCGTCTTCGACAAGGGCAGCCGCACGGCCATGGTGAAGGTCGCGGGCCTCGGGTTGGCGGGCGCGCAGGAGGTCGGCCACGGAGAGGTGAAGATGGGGCCGGTGCGCATGTCCGGCGGCGCCGGAGCCATCCAGGGCCTCTACGGGGGCGCCTCCTTCGCGGGCGGTATGAACAATGGGCGCCTCGGGTTCACCGTGGACGTGGGGGCGTCCCTGGGGGTGGGCATGCGCGCCCGGGTGGGCGCCAACGTGAACATGAACCCCATCTTCGATGCCGCCCATGGCTTCGGTGACAAGATGAAGCGGAGCCCGCGCCTGTCGTCCCACCCGTCTCTCTAAGTGATCATGAAACCACTCCACATTTCAGAGGACATCCTGCCCATCGCCGATTTCAAGGCTCGTGCCTCCGAAGTGGTGCGCCGGTTGAAAGAGCATCGCCGTCCGGTGGTCATCACCCAAAGTGGCAAGCCCGCCGCCGTGCTCCTCTCTCCCGAGGAGTTCGATAGGCTCACCCATCGTGCCCGATTCCTCGAAGCGGTCGGTGAAGGACTTGCCGATGCGGAGGCGGGCCGCACGGTTTCCGATGAGGCGCTTGGCCCCGCGAAGGTCCCGCGAAGGTGTCAAAGGATTCGAGTCGGCGCTCATCACTCCGCTGCGATGCGCGGTACGAATTCCCGGTACGAATTCCCTGACACCTTCCGCGCTCCTTCCAAAAGGCGCCATTCCGGAAGAGGGCGAGGACTGACTCTTCCGCGGTCGGTTCAGGCCCTCAGTTCCGTCGCGGTGAGGCGCCAGCCTCCATTGCCCGAGGGCGGCTCCACCCAGAGCGGCAGGGCGTTGGGGGTGCGGATGTTCGCCTCCAGCCCCGCCGCCTGGCGCACGGCGCGCCAGAGGGCTCCATGCGCCACGACCAGCACCGGGCCGGGATGGGCGGTGGCTCGGTTGATGGCCTTCACGGCGCGCTCGCGCAGCGCGGCGAAGGTTTCGGCCCCCTTGGGGGTCGCGATGCCGGTGATCCAGTCGTCGAACCAGCCGGACATCTTCTGCCCTTCCCTCACGCCAAAGGCGCATTCCTGGAGTTCGGAATCGAAGTTCACCGGCAGCTCCAGCCGCGCCGCCACGATCTCCGCCGTCACCCGCGCGCGGCCGAGGGTACTGGAATGGATGGAGCGGATGCCTTGCCCCACCAGCGCCTGCGCCGCCCGCTTCGCCTGGGCGAGGCCTACCTCGTTCAACGGGACGTCCACCTGTCCCTGGGAGAGCAGGCGGGCGTTCCAGTCCGTCTCTCCGTGGCGGAGAAACCAGAAGGGGATGGGGTTCAGGTCGGTCATGTCGGTGGCAGGGGGAAAGAGAAGGGATACCACGTCGGCGCGGCGGAGGAGCCGCTCCTTGAGTCGGCCGCACGGGCTACCGGGGGCGTGTCAGCCCGCGATGCCGGGCTTGATGACCTTCTGCCAGGCGAAGCTCGTGGGCTTGCGCGCGAGCCGCTCCTGACGCCGCTGCTCGGCCTCGCGCAGCGCGGCGTGCTCCTCTTCCGTCTCCAGCTTCAGCGCGGGCACCGGCACGCGCTTGCCTTCCGGGGTGATGGCCACGAAGGTGAGCAGGGCGCTCGTGGTCAGGTGCTTGTCGCCCGTGAGCGGGTTTTCCGCCGTCACCGTGACGCCCACCTCCATGGAGGTGCGGAAGGTGGCGATGACTCGCGCGTGCAGCGTCACCGTCCAGCCGACCTTGATGGAGGCGTGGAAGTGCAGGTCATCCATGGAGGCGGTGACCACCATCTGCCGGCAGTGGCGCTGGGCGGAGATGGCGCCGCAGATGTCGATCCACTCCATCACCCGGCCTCCGAACGCGGCGTTGGCCGGGTTGGCGTCCGAGGGGAGGATCATCTGCGTCATCACCACTTCGGACTCACGGGGGCTCTTGGGGGACAACTCGGGCACGGGCGTGCTACCTCTCAGGCGAGGAAGGTGGAGATCCGGTCGAGGAACTCCTCGCGTCCCCGGCCGGTGCGGATGTCCTGCGTGGTCACGTCGAGCACCAGGCAGTCCATGCCATACTTCGTCTTCAGCACCTCGGGGAAGGTGGCGTAGTAGCCGTTGAGCCCGCGCAGGAAGGTCTTCTGGATGCCCTTCTCCTCCTCGCGGCCCCGCTCGCGGATGCGCTCGAGCAGCACCTCCACCGCGGCCACGTCGAAGCAGATGACCCGGTCGGGCTGCACGATGCCGCGCGTGAGGCGCTGGAAGTACTCGAAGTAGAGATCCAGCTCCGCGTTCGTCAGGTGCCCGAGCCCATGCAGGTACTTGGCGAAGATCTCCGGATCCTCGTAGAGCGTGCGGTCCTGCACGCAGCTCTTCTTCACCGAGTGGATGAGCTCGTGGTGCTCGACGCGCCGGATGAGGAACTCGAGCTGGAGGGTGAAGGACCACCGCCCCATGTTGGCGTAGTAGTCCTTGAGGAAGCGGTTGTCGATGACGGGCTCGTCGAACAGCTCGAAGCCGAAGGACTGGCTGATGAGCTTGGCGGCCGTCGTCTTTCCCGCGCCGATGTTGCCCGCCAGGGCCACGAAGCGGCGGGCCCGGGGGATGCGCACGCGGCGCACGGTGTTGCGCGCGGGCGTCTCGGGAGCGGGCGGCGGGGGAGGGCCGGCGGCCAGGGTGGACCGCGGGACCAGGCTGGGCTCGGCCGGATCCTGGGAGACGCGCTTGCGGGAAGGAGGGCGGGGCATGGACGCTCCAGGGCTTAACGCGGCTTGGGGGACTCGTCCAAGACTCGGCGGAGCAGATCCGGTCGGTCCGTCATGATGCCGCCCACGCCCTCGGCGACGAGCTGGCGCATCTCCCCGGGGTCGTCCACCGTCCACACGTTGATCCACTTGCCGTGGGCCCTCGCCGCGCTCAGCAGCAGGTCGTCCACCAGGCGCACCTCGCCGAAGTACAGGGGCATGTCGAGCACGCCGTAGCGGGGATCCTCCGGGATGGGCTCGCCCATGCGCACCGCGAGGACGAAGGCGGTCAGCGCGTCGCGGGGGTAGAAGTGGCAGGCCTCCGGCAGCACCCGCGCGAGGCGCTCGCCCACCGGATCCAGCTCGCTGCCCACGCACACGCGCCCGAGCGCCCGCTCCTCGCGCAGCAGGGAAGCGAAGGCCTCCTCGACGCCCGGCACGTCCGGTTTCATCTCGATGTTCAGGCGCAGGTCTGGAAAGGCGCGCAGCACCTCGCGCAGGGACGGCAGGCGCACGCCCTGGTCCCGGAAGGGGTGGGTGAGCCCCCCGTCCGGGCTGAAGTGGAAGCCGGCGTCCAGGCGCTGGAGCTCGGCCAGGGTATGGGTGGCCACCTCCCCGGCGCCGTCGGTGCACCGCTCCAGGGTGGCGTCATGGGCCACCACCAGCTCTCCATCCCGCGTCAGGTGGACGTCCGTCTCCAGCATCTGGGTGCGGTGGCGTTCCACGGCCAGGCGGAAGGCGGGGAGGGTGTTCTCCGGCGCGAGCCGGGAACCCCCCCGGTGGGAGATGTGCAGGGTGGGTGACAGACCCTGGAAGAAGGCATGGAGGGCGGGGGGCATGGCCCCCCATGTTAGAGGCCCCGGGGCTGGCTCGCGCGTTTCATGATGGGTCCGCCAGGGGGGTAGTGGAGAAGTAGCCGGACGGGCGTCGGGTCTGGTATCCCCGCTCCCGTTCGCGTGACCCCCCCTCCAAGGGGAGGGTTGATTTTGGATAAGCTCGGCGCGAGTTCGCGCTCCTCACTCCGGTCCGCCTTGGGGGCTGCCATTCCCGAGAATTCTCCCCAGACTGCCACCCCCTTCGGCAAGTACCTCCTGGTCAAGCGGCTCGCGACGGGCGGCATGGCGGAGCTCTTCCTCGCCCAGGAACCTCCCAGCCCGGAGCTGCTGGTCATCAAGCGCATCCTCCCGTACCTCACGGAGGAGCCGGAGTTCGTCCAGATGTTCCTGGACGAGGCGCGCATCGCCGCCCAGCTCCACCACCCGAACATCGTCCAGGTGTTCGGGCTGGGCCGCATCAACGAGAGCATCTTCATCGCGATGGAGTACGTGGAGGGCGTGGACCTGCGGCGCATCCTCGCCGAGGAGACGCGCTTCTCCGCCTCGGTGCCCTACGCCGTGGCCGCCCGCATCTGCGCCCAGGTGGCCGCGGGCCTGGATCACGCCCACAACTCCAAGGGCGTGGATGGTCGTCCCCTGGGCCTCATCCACCGGGACGTCAGCCCCCAGAACGTGATGGTGGCCTACAACGGCCAGGTGAAGCTCGTGGACTTCGGCATCGCCAAGGCCGAGGCCTTCGCCGAGCGCAGCAAGCCGGGCGTCATCAAGGGCAAGTTCCTCTACCTGTCGCCCGAGCAGGTCATGCAGGAGAAGTTGGATCACCGCTCGGACATCTTCGCGCTGGGGGTGATGCTCTATGAGATCACCACCGGGCGCTCTCCCTTCTCCCGGGCCAACACCGAGGGCATCCTCTTCGCCATCCGCTCGGAGCACCCGTCCCCGCCCCACCTGCTGCGCGACGGCTACCCCCAGGAGTTGTCGCGCATCGTCATGAAGTGCCTCATGAAGGACCGCACCCAGCGCTACCAGCGCGCGGCCCACGTGCAGGCGGACCTCGAGGCCTTGCTCGCCTCGGGGACGATGAAGCAGAGCCAGGACGTGGCGGCCTACGTCGCTCGCCTGCTCGGCGCGGAGGAGGAGCGCACGCAGTTGCACGTGCCCATCACCGGCAGCCGCAAGGCCGTGTCCTCCCTGCCTCCGGTGGTTCCCGTGCTGCCGCCTCCTCCCTCGGGGCTCGTCGCCCGGCCCAGCCTGCGCACCAACGTGCACGGCCAGCCGCCCGCGGTGGACCCCGAGGGCGAGGAGCCCCGCACGGAGATGGCCCGCCCGCAGGAGATGCTCGCCGCCGCGGCCCTGGGCGCGGACGAAGCCGAGCCCACCGCCGTGGGCCCCCAGCCTGGTGGTCGCGCCGAGCAGACGAGTCCCCTGGGCCGTGCCCTGCGTCGCTTCAACGAGAAGGTCGAGGAGGAGGATCGGGACGATGAGTCCACGACCCATGAGCGGCTGGGTCGCCTCGCCTCGGGCCGGCGCTCCGCCGTTCTGACGCGCAAGCCCACGCCCTCCGTGGCCTCGTTGGATCGCCGCCGGGGGCCTCCGGTGCGAGAGGCGGAGGACGAGGACTTCGGCGAGGAAGATCCCTCCGTCGCGTCAGCCCTCTCCGTGGCCACGCTGAACGAGCGAGGCCCCTCGCGCGCCGTGTCCGCCGTCGGGTATGGCGAGTCCACGTCCGAGAGCACCTCCGAGGTGTCGGGCACGCACAGCCTGCCGCTGCGCCAGGTGGAGCCGGACGACGATCCGGACGACGACGTTTCCACCACGGCTGGCGGAGGCATGGGCTCCTACACCCAGCCGCTGCCCGCGCCCTCGACGGGGGGGCGTCGGCGTCAGATGATCCTGGCGGTGTTGCTCATGGTGGTGTTGGGGGTGGGGGTCGCGGTGGCGGCCTGGTGGATCACCTCCACCATGGCCACCTCGCGCCAGGAGGCCTCGAGCGAAGCGGAGGAGACGCCCCCACCGGAGACGCCGGCGGATCCTTCCGTGGCTCCGGAGTCCGGCACGGGTCGCGCCGCGGCGGACGCCCCGGTTCCGGAGCAGGGAAGCTCGCCCGCTCCCTCCCCGGGGGCACAGCCCAACGTGGCGGGTAGCTCGGAGAGCGGCCAGACAGGCATGGGAGCGCCCGGCTCCCCCGGCTCCTCCCCGAACGCCCTGGAGGGGGAGAAGAACCTTCAGGATCCCACCTTGGCGGTGGGGGTGCGCGTGCAGTTCAAGGCCCCGGCCCGGACGCAGTTGTGGGTGGGGACCGCCAGCGTGAAACCCAATGGTTTCCTCTCGGTGTTGCCGGGGACGCTCCTGGTGGAGTTCCGTTGCCCGAACCAGGCTGGAACCCCGAAAACCAAGACTTTCGAGGTTCCGGCGGAGCCCACGAAGCCGGTCGTCTTCAAGCTGGACAAGCAGGACTGCGCCCCGCGGAGCCGCCGCTAGGGGTGGGAACAGGGGGCCATATGCGCCCCCCACCCCGTCCTGCGGACAAGTGGGCGAGGGTACGCGGGAGTGGCTATAAGCCGTTGGAATTCCAGGGGTTTTGCCTTCCTCATCGCGTTTACACATGTCAGCCGGGTCCCTAGAATCGGCCGGTCTATGGCGCGTGCGAAGAAGAAGAATCTGGCGAAGAAGCGAAGCTCGCCGGCGGGGCGTATCGCCCGCGAGCACTCCGTCGCCCCCGAGCCCAATCGGTTGGTGAAGGTGTGGCGGCGCGTGCTCGAGCGTCGGCTGCGCACCCGGCTCAAGGCCCCGGTGGCGGTGGAAGTTCACGACAACACGCACACGATGCTCACGTTCCAGCGCGACCGGGCGTTGTGGCGCGTGCGGCTGCACCACATGTTCCTGGCGGCGCCGGATGAGATCATCCAGGCGCTCGCCGACTACGTGCGTCACGGGGATGCGGAGGCGAGCGCGGGGTTGGACAAGTTCATCGAGCGCAACAAGGCGTACATCCGCCGGGTCTCTCCCGCGCAGATGCGCAAGCGGCTGCGGCTGGATCCCATCGGTCAGCATCACGATCTGGCGCGCATCTTCGAGCGGCTCAACGAGCGCTACTTCCGTGGCCGCATCGACGCGGCCATCACCTACGGACCGGCGCCGCGTGTCACCCGGCCGCGCAAGAGCATCAAGATGGGCTCCTACTCGGCGGACTCGCGCGTCATCCGCATCCACCCGGCGTTGGATCAGCCCGTGGTGCCGCGCTACTTCGTGGAGTGGATCGTCTTCCACGAGATGCTCCACCACGTGTACCGCACCCGCCGGGGCGAGGACGGCCGGCGCTGCATCCACCCGCCCGAGTTCCTCGAGCACGAGCGGCGCTTCCACGACTTCGCGCGGGCGCAGGCCTGGGAGCTGGAGAACCTGGATCTGCTGCTGCACGCGCGGGTGTCGGCCTGAGAGAGCGGGGTCTCCCCTGGCGCTCGGGGGAGGATGATGCCGCCGGGGCCGCGCCGCTCTCCGGGCGGCGTGCCGGGCGGGGCACTCAGCGGCGGCGCACCAGCCAGCTCTCTCCGGCGTGGGCGGCCACGCTCAGCTCGTTCTGGAGGCGGGCGCCGAAGATGCGCGAGGGGGGCGCGCCCCGGACGAGGAAGTGGTCGTACGCGGTGCCCTGCGTGGCGTAGTCGAAGTCCTGGGGCCGCCACTCCGAGGGGAAGGTGGGCGGGGGCGTGCCGCGGTAGCGCAGCGGGGAGTGGGGGGTGAGGGCGAAGCTGAAGTTGGTGCCCCCGCCGCGGGCTTCGGCGAGCGTGGCGGCGCCGTGGAGGAAGACGGGGTGGCGCACCACGCGCGAGCTGGCGTCGAAGATGAGGCCCATGACGCGGGGCCTGGGCGCGGTGGCCTCCACGAGCACGTCCCACTCGGAGGCCTCGCGGGAGAAGGCGCGAAAGCCCTGGCCGAACACGAGGGCGAGGGGCAGGGCGCACGCGGCGCTGGCCAGGCGCAGCACGCGTTGGAGCGGGGGCGGGGTGACGGGCAGGCTCGCGAGGGCGAGCAGGGCGGCGAGCTGCGCGTAGCGGGTGTTGAGGTAGTAGGTGTAGCCGCGGATGTCGAAGGGCAGCAGGAAGTAGAGGCCGAGCGCGAGCAGGACGAGCCCGGGCATGCGCAGGCGGGCCACGGGGCCCTCGGGGCTGGGGGCGGGACGCACGAGGCCCAACACCAGGGCGCACGCGGCCACCGCGCCCACCGCGTACAGGGGCCAGCGGTCCGAGCCGTCGCGCAAGAGGTTGGCGAGCACCTCGAGGAACTCGGCGCGGTTGTGCGCGAAGCTCTTCCAGGCGAGGTTCTGGGGCGAGAGCATGGGGCCCCAGGCCTTCCAGGGCGCGCCGGTCTCCACCTCGGAGGGCTGGCCCAGCCGCAGCACCACCCAGGACAGGAAGAGCGCCACGCCCGGCACGACGCCCAGGAGCGCGGGCACGCGGGGGCGCAGCCGCGCGGACACGCCGCGGGCGCCCACGTCCTCGGGGATGGGGGTGGTGAGGAGCAACCAGGGCAGGGCCAGCGCGAGGAAGGCGAAGACCTGCACGTGGAAGAGCAGCACGGTGGCGAGGCAGAGCGCGAGTCCGGCGGCCCAGGCGCGGCGCTGGTGCGTCCGGGTGAGGGTGCGCACGAAGAGGCCGCAGCACACGAGGGCGAGGGGAAGGGCGGCCAGGTAGTTGATGAAGCCCCAGCCGAAGTTGTCGCCATAGGCCAGCGGCAGGGCCAGCAGCGCGGGCCAGGTGGGCCGGCCGAGGCCGCGCAGCAGGAAGGCCAGCGACAGGGGCAGTCCCACGACGTACGCGGAGAGGAAGAGCCGGTTGGCCGTGTCCAGCGGCACCAGCCAGTGCAGCAGGCTCACGGCGTGGTAGTAGCCCAGGTAGGGCGTCAGCTCGTGCCGCGCGGCGAAGAGCTGGGGGTAGAGCGTGGTGGGATCCTCCAGCCGGTGCAGGGCGGAGATGAGGTGCAGGTGCTGGGGAAGATCCACCATGGGCAGGTGGGTGGACACCCAGAGGGGCAGCGCCCCCAGCACGAGGGCGGCGGCGGAGACGAGGCGAGCGGTTCGCGCGGACACGGAGGAGCGGGACTGTACGTGGCGCCCTCCCTCGCGGCGAGCACTCGTGCGTCCTTGCCGTGGCCGGAGGGGCGCCGTGCGAAGGCCGCGCCGCCGCTCCATCGGTTTGGACAGGGGTGGAGCCGCTGGGCTATAGCCTGGAGGGTAGGGACGCGCGGCTACCCCGGGAGGTCTGAGGACATGATGCGCATCGCGTTGGTGGTGGTGTGGGGGGGAGTGATGTTCGCGGCGGGTGAGGCGGGGGCGTGCGAGGCACACGCCGCCAAGGCCCGAGCCACGGCGCCCGTGAGTCCGGATTCACGGCGGGAGGACGCCGCTCCGGACACGGCCGCCGGGAAGAAGGACGGCGAAGGCGAGCCACACGCCGCGAAGTGTCAATGCAGCAGCGCGGCGGACTGCACCTGCAAGAAGGGCTCGTGCGAGTGCTCCCGGTGCAAGCCCCGCCGCCAGGCGGTCCCCGCGGAGGCCGAGGCGGCCGCGATGCGCGAGGCGCGCCGGGACGCCGGGGCGGGAGCCGGGGTCTGACCCCGAGCGGGTTCCACCCCGGCGAGACGTGCTCCGCTCAGGAGCCGCTGTCCTCGGTGGACACGAGCACGGGCCAGCCGCGGGCCATGGCCTCGCGGAAGAAGCTGGCCAGCGCGTAGCGGGCGCTGTTCACCGTGCCGAGGAACGGATCGATGAGCGACTCCTCGCCCACGCTGCGCGCGGGGTTGAGCTCCACCGGGCCGCCGCAGCGCTCGCAGCGGATGGACACGGAGCGCGCCAGCGCGAGGGGCACCGCGTAGCGCGCGCCGCACTCGCCACAGTTCCACACGAGCGCCCGTTCTCCGGCCTCGCGCCTGGCCAGCGACTCCAGCTCGTCCGCCAGCCGCAGCATCGCGGGAAGGTCCTGCGGCGGCTGGGCGAACACCGCCGAGGGGCCCTGGCCGGGTCCGGGACTGCCCAGGGTGGGCTGCCGGTCCCCTTGCAGCAGGGAGCGCAGCCGATCCTTGGCTTTCACGTCACGGAACTCGGCGCTCGCCAGCGCCCGCTCCACCGCTTCCTGAAGCGGGGGCAGTTCCGGCTCGAGCCGTTCGTCCGAGGGAAGGGATTGAGGATGAGCCACCATCCGGTGGCCAGGGATTGCGACGAATCGAAAACCCATGATGGCTCCAAGTCGCACCATGTCGCCTCCGGTGCAAGGCACGAATACGGCACCTTGACGGATTTGCCTCCCCCTTGACGGACGGCGCGGCGCGTCAATGGCTCACAGTGACCATTCCAGCATCCGCCGCAGGGGCGTGAGCGCGGCGGCTTGTAGCTCCGCGGGCAGTGTCAGCTCCGGCGTCCCATCGCGCATGCACTGGTAGAGCTTCTCCAGCGTGTTGAGCCGCATGTAGGGACATTCATTGCAGGAACAATCATTGTCCGGTGGGGCGGGGATGAAGAGCTTGTCCGGGGCACCGCGCTTCATCTGGTGGAGGATGCCGGCCTCGGTCACGACGATGAACTCGCGCTTGGGGCTCTTGAGGACGTAGTCCAGCAGCCCCTTGGTGGAGCCGATGAAGTCGGCGTGCCGCAGCACGGCCTCCTCGCATTCCGGGTGGGCCACCACCTCGGCGTCCGGGTGCTGGACCTTGAGCTGCACCAGGCGCTTCTCGCTGAAGATTTCGTGGACGATGCAGCTGCCCGGCCAGAGCACCATGTCGCGACCGGTCTGTTTCATGACGTAGCGGCCCAGGTGTTGATCCGGCGCGAAGAGGATCTGCCGGTCGCGCGGCACCTGGTTGACGATCTTCACGGCGTTGGAGGACGTACAGATGACGTCGCTCATCGCCTTGACCGCGGCGGAGCTGTTCACGTAGCTCACCACGAAGTGCTCCGGGTGCTTCTCCTTGAAGGCCCGGAAGGCCGCCGGCGGGCAGCGGTCCGACAGCGAACAGCCCGCCTTGAGGTCGGGCAGGAGCACCCGACGTGTCGGGTTGAGAATCTTCGCCGTCTCCGCCATGAAGTGCACACCGCAGAAGACGATGACGTCCGCCTGCGTCTTGGCCGCGGCCTGGGCGAGCGCCAGGCTGTCCCCGACGAAGTCGGCCACGTCCTGGATTTCGCTCTCCTGATAGTAGTGCGCGAGGATGACGGCGTTGTGCCGTCGCTTCAGTTCCTGGATTTCCCGCTCGAGGTCCACGTCGGCGCCCATCTGGTCTCCTGGCCGTTCATTTAACCGGAGCGCTCGCGGCGCACCAGGAGCGAGCACCCCCAGTGAAACCGGGCGAACGTCCCGGCGTCCTCCTGGTGGGGAGGCACCCGGCCGAGCGCTCCCGGGAAGCAGGGGATTCACCGGCGAGGACACTTGACGCCAACCCTTCCAGGAACCGCTAAGATATTCCCGAACCCGCGCCGAGGCTGGTGAGCCGACGCCCGGGGTGTCCTTCACCCTGCATCCTGACGTTGGAAGAGGCCTTCGCGTGTCGCGAGCAATTGGGGGACGAGTGGCACGGGGCTGTGAGCCGCGCCTGGAAGAGCAACCGACCCGTACCTGGGCTGGTTGAACGGCGTGCGTGCCGCGGAGGGGTCCATGAGTGTCCCGATTCGAGACGTGCTGGTGGTCCACCCCAATGCGGGCAGGCGGGCGGCGCTCGCCTCGGCGCTCCCCTGGCACCGGGTGGTCACGGTGGAGTCGAAGTTGGAGGCGGCCGACCAGATGGCGAACGCGGCCCCCTCGCTCATCATCGCCCCTCCGGATGACGCGCGGTTGTTCCTGCGCCAGGTGGCCCACGCGGCCCCCAATGCCCTGCGCGTCTTCGTCTGCTCCAAGTCGGACCCGGTGGGACTGGCGGAGTTGATGCGCAGCGCCGCCGAGGGCCATGTCTTCAGCGTCCTGGACGAGGGGCTGTCGGGGCCGGAGCTGGGCCGGACGCTCTCGCACCTGCTGCAGCACTACGGCTCGGCCAACCTCGCCCTTCCTTCCGCCTCCTACACCGTGCACTTCCTCATGGATGAGCGGCCGTTCGTGGCGCGGTGTCTGCAGATCGGCAACTTCGGCGCGAGCCTGTTGCTGTCCGGCGACCACACCCCCTCCGCGTTTCCCCCCAACGCGGCGCTCGAGGTGCTGCGCATCGAGCGCGCGGGGCACCTGGTCTTCCAGACGCCGTGGGCGCACGTGCAGCGGGCGCAGCAGATCCAGGATCCCTTCGGCTCCCAGTTACAGCTGGACCTGTCCTGGGCGACGGCCACGTACCCACCGCCCCCCGTGCCCGGCGTCACCATGGAGGAGCCGGCCGAGGTGGCGGCCACGCTGCGCAAGGCCCTGCGGCGCGAGGCCGTCATGTGGTTGCAGCGCGCCAACGACTCCTCGCTCCAGCTCTGCCTGGAGTCGCCCTCCATGAAGGCGGTGGAGGGTGGGGGCGTGCTCGAGGGCCAGTCCTCCGGACTGCTGGAGGCCCTGATCGGCGACGAGCTGGATCTGTTCTTCGAGATGGGGGGACAGAGCTACTCGGGGGTGTGCGTCCTGCTGGCGCGCTCGGCGGACGGGGTGATGGCGGTGGGCATGCCGCGCTCGCTCGTCATCCGCAACTGGCGCAGCCTGCCGCGCTTCAAGCCCGTGCCCGGCCAGCGCTTCCTGCTCTCCTTCGCGGCCCCCGTCACCGGCCAGCTCACCACCCGCCCCGTGGAGGACCTGAGCGTGGGCGGGCTGTCCTTCTCCTTCGATGCCTCCAGCGAGATCATCCCCGCGGGCTCGAGGATCGACGCCTCCCTGTTGCTGCCCGATGGGCACTCCACCGACTGCCAGCTCGAGGTGCGCTCCATCCAGGCCCTGGCCACGGATGGCCGCGAGGGCTCGACCCCGCGGCCCTTTCGCGCCGGGGCGCGCCTGTCCGGGCTGACCCAGGACGTCCGCGACATCATCCTCCAGGCCTTCATGGCCGCGCGCTGCCAGTACATCTCCGAGGGCGCGGACGTCCCCTTCGACAAGCTGTGGCACCTCATGGAGGAGGCCCGCTACCGCTTCCACCCGGACTACCCCTTCAGCGCCGGGCCCCCTCCCGCCGTGCTCGGAGAGACCCACCACAAGGTGTACTCCACGGGGGACCT
This sequence comes from Cystobacter fuscus, assembly GCF_002305875.1. Taxonomy (NCBI): domain Bacteria; kingdom Pseudomonadati; phylum Myxococcota; class Myxococcia; order Myxococcales; family Archangiaceae; genus Cystobacter; species Cystobacter fuscus. The sequence goes on from NZ_CP022098.1 coordinate 3,584,008, forward strand.
GGGCCGCAGCCTCGTCTACTCCAGCGACAAGGGCCTGCAGGGGCAGATCGCCGCCCTGCGCATCCACTCGCGCACCTGGCTCGTGCAGCACCTGGCCGTGCGGCCCGGGGTGCGGCGCAACGAACAGGTCTCCTACGAGCTGAGCAACCTCGCCGTGGAGCTGGGCGAGGTGCAGCAGGACATCGAGTTCGTCCGCTACTCCTGGCGCAAGGACAACCGCTGGCCGAGCCGCCGCATCGGCTGGCTCGCGCGAGCCCTGGAGACCCCGGGCCTGAGCTTCCTGCGCCACTTCGCCTACATGCGCATGCCGCTCGCCGTGGAGCCGCCCACGCTCGGCCGGGCGCTGCCCCGGGTGCGCGACGGGGTGCGCACCGACTTCGTGTGGATCGAGCTGCACCTGCGCGATCGCGGACACCTGGTGCGCGTGCTGAGCGAGGATCTGCTCACGGACGAGGTGGATCTGCGCGCGCTGCGCGAGCGCTACAAGGCGCACGGCCTGCACCGCAACCGCCGCGTCTTCGTCGTGGATGGGGAATTCGGTCCCCTGGCCGTGGCCCTGTGCGAGGAGAGCACCCCGGGACTCAACCTCCTGGAGAAGACCAACGCCTTCTGGCTGCTGGTGCCCCGCCGCGACCACCCCCGGGCGCGCGATGCCGTCCTGGCGCTCGTGCAGCGCTGCGTGGAACATGCCCGCGAGCGTGGCCGGCCCTCCGCCATCGGGCTGGTGGACGAGGAGGACATCGAGCTCCTCACCGAGGCGGGCTTCGAGAACCTGGGGCGTTTTTCCGAGTGGATCTTCCACCGGTCCATGATCCGCCGGGTGTGCGAGCTGTGGCGCTCCGTGTTCGAGCGCTTGAGTGGAGCTCCCGCCCCCGACTGGTCGGGAGAGGAGTCCGGCGAGTGAGCTACATCCTGGAGTCCAATGACGAGACGCGTCGGCTGCTCGTGCAGGAGCGCACGGGCAACGCGCGCGAGGCGCTGCTGCTGTCGGGGCTCCGGCAGGGAGATCGCGTGCTCGACGCGGGCTGCGGCCCGGGGGGCATCACGGAGATCATCGCCGAGCTGGTGGGGCCCTCGGGCCAGGTCACCGGCATCGACCTGAGCGAGGAGCGGCTGGCGCGGGCGCGGCAGCTCAACCAGCACCACGCGCACCTGCGCTTCCTGGCGGCGGACGTGTGCCGCACCGGCCTGCCGGACCACGCGTTCGACTACACGTGGAGCCAGTTCGTGCTGCAGCACGTGCCCGAGCGCTGGCAGGCCCTCGGGGAGCTCATCCGGGTGACGCGCCCGGGGGGCAAGGTGGTCATCTCCGAGTTCGATGGCTTCGGCCTGGGCAACTGGCCCTTTCCCGAGGACCTGCGGGAGTGGTGCCTGCGCTTCACCGACGCGCTCATGCGCGTGGCCCAGCTCGACATCCACGTGGGCCGCAAGGTCTTCCACGAGATGCGCCGCCAGGGGCTCACCCAGGTGCGCGTCCACGTCTTGCCGCAGTTCGTCATCGCCGGCGCGGCCGACGCCTCCCACCAAAAGGATTGGGAAACCCGGTTTTCCTCGATGGAACCGGCGTTGGCTCCCCTGCTTGGCGGTCTGGAGGACTTCCGGAGGATGAGCCAGCGCTACCTGGAGTTACTGGCGGACCCCGACGCATTAAAGTACTCGATCCTATTGGTCACAGAAGGAACGAGGCCTTGAACGAGAGTGAAGTGGTGCGCGGGGACAGGGCTCATCCGGACAACGCTCCGGAGGTGAGCGTACGGACCACGTCCACGCTGTTGCTCTATTTCGAGCGGCGCTATGGCGCCGCCCGGCTCGCCGATGTCTTCCGTCGACATCCGTTCAGCTTGTCGCTGGACTACCTGCGCACGGCCACCAACTTCATCTCGCTGCCGTTCCTCGAGAAGTTGGCCGACGTGCTGGTGGCGGAGTCGGGTGACGCGCAGTTCATGCGCAAGGCGGGCCTGTTCATGGCCGGCCCCGAGACGCTCGGGTTCGCCTACTACATGGTCCGCGCCTTCGGCTCGCTGGAGATCTGCTTCCGCAAGACGGTGGAGCTCAGCTCGAGCTTCAACCGGGTGGGGCAGTTCGAGATCGAGGAGCTGGCGCGCGAGCGGCTGGTGCTCAGCTACCGCAGCAGCACGCGCGAGCGGCACCGGCACATCTGCGAGCTGCGCATGGGCCAGTTCGCCTCCTTCCCCACCATCTGGGGCCTGCCGCCCGCGGAGGTCACCGAGAGCCAGTGCCATGTGCTGGGCGCGGACGCGTGCCGCTACCACCTGCGCTGGACGGATCCGCTGCCCATGTGGGGCCGCTACATCGGCCTGCTGCTCGGCTCGGTGAGTGGGGTGGGCGCGAGCATCCTCGGGCTGGGGCATCCGGCCTTCTCCGTGACGGCGCTGTCGCTGGCGGGCGTGTCGTTGGGAAGCTGGTTGGACCTGCGGCGGGAGATGCGCCGCAAGGATGAGGCGCTCAACGAGCAGACCCACGGCATGATGGGGTCGCTCGAGGAGCTGCAGCAGCGCTACGACGAGATGTTCCGCATCAACGTCGCCCTCGAGGACCGGGTGGCTGCGCGCACGCGCGAGCTGACCGAGTCCAACGCGCGGCTGGAGGCGGCGCTCGCCAAGCAGAAGGAGCTGGACCGGCTCAAGAGCGAGTTCTTCGACAACGTGAGCCATGAGCTGAGGACTCCCCTCACGCTCATCCTCCTCACGCTCGACTCCCTGCTGCAGCGCGGCCCCGAGGTGTTCGCGCCGCCCGTGCGCCAGCACCTGGAGACGATGAACCGCAGCGCCTCGCGCCTGTTGCGGCTCATCAACAACCTGTTGGATCTGACCAAGCTGGAGGCGGGCAAGACGAAGCTGCGCCACGAGCCGCTGGAGATCGAGAACTTCCTGTCCTCGCTGCTGGTGCCCTTCGAGGTGCTGGCGGACAAGAAGGGCGTGGCGCTGGAGCTGGAGGGCCACGCGCCCACGCCGGTGCAGGTGGACGTGGCTCGCCTGGAGAGCGTCTTCCAGAACCTCATCTCCAACGCCCTCAAGTTCACCCTGCAGGGCCGGGTGACGGTGCGCCTGCACGAGGACGACACGTGGGTGCACGTGGAGGTCATCGACACGGGCGTGGGCATCGCCGCGCAGGACCTGGCGGTCATCTTCGATCGCTTCGCCCAGGCGGACTCCTCGGGCACGCGGCGCTTTGGCGGCACGGGCATCGGGCTGGCGCTGGTGAAGGAGACGCTGGAGCTGCACAAGGGCGGCATCGACGTGTCGAGCGAGCTGGGCAAGGGGTCCAACTTCCACGTGCGGCTGCGCAAGGGCCCGGCGCCCGTGCGCGAGACCGAGCCCGAGCCGCCCATCGAGCCGGTGCTCCTGCGTCCCCTGGGCCGCTCGCTGGACGCGGCCTCCCTGCTCGAGCCCGAGGGCACCCCCGTGGTGACGGCCGTGGAGGCCCTGCCCGTGCTCCCGCCGGAGGTCGAGGCCGGCCCGGACGCGCCGCGCGTGCTGCTGGTGGAGGACGAGCCGGAGATCCGCGCCTTCCTGCGCCAGGTGCTCAAGCCCTACTACCGGCTGCTGGAGGCGAGCAACGGCGAGGAGGGCCTGAGCCTGGCCCAGAAGGAGCGGCCGGATCTCATCGTCTCGGACGTGATGATGCCGGTGATGTCGGGCCTGCAGATGCTGGCGGCCCTGCGCGCCTCGCCGGAGACGGTGGACACGCCCCTCATCCTGCTCACCGCGCGCCAGGAGGTGGAGGCCAAGGTCGAGGGCCTCACCATGGGCGCCAACGACTACCTGGCCAAGCCCTTCTCGCCCCGGGAGATGCTCGCGCGCATCGAGGCGCAGCTGCGCCTGCGCGACGCGGCGGTGCGCGCGGCGGAGAACGAGCGCCTGGCGGCCACGGGCCTGCTCACCTCGGGCTTCGCCCACGAGGTGCGCAACCCCCTCAACGGCCTGATGAACGCGCTGCTGCCCCTGCGCGAGAGCCTCACCAGCGGCACGCCGGACATCGGCATGGCCGTGGCCATGTTGGAGCTCATCGAGGAGTGCGGCCAGCGCATCCGCCACCTCGCCGAGGGGCTGCTGTCCTTCGTGCGCACCGGCACCAAGGCCATGGCGGTGGACCTGGGCGCCTCGCTGGACGCCAGCGTGCAGGCGCTCTCCTGGCGGCTGTCGCCGGATCTCAAGGTGGAGCGCGACTACCAGTGCGCCGAGCCGGTGTGGAGCGATCCGGGCTCGCTCAACCAGGTGTGGGTGAACCTGCTGGACAACGCGGTGCGCGCCGTGGCCAAGGAAGGCGGCTGCGTGCGGGTGGCCACCTCGCGCGAGGGCAGTGACGCCGTGGTGTCCATCATCGACAACGGGGTGGGCATCAAGCCGGAGAACCTGGATCGCGTCTTCCAGCCCTTCTTCTCCACCCGCGACGCGGGCGAGGGCACGGGCCTGGGCCTGGCGCTCTGCCAGCGCATCGTCCTGCAGCAGGGCGGGCGCATCCGCATCTTCAGCGAGTACGGCAAGGGCACGCGCGTGGAGGTGCGGCTGCCGCTGGAAGCCGATCCGGATCGGCTCCTGCCGCCGTTGCTGTCCGATGGCCGGGTGCGTCAGCACCACTGGAACACGTAGAGCGGCCGGCCGGGGGCGGGTGGTCTGACAGGGGGAAGCGCTTCTGGTAGAAGCAGGGGCCTTTTCCCCCTTCCCCCTACCCGCGAGGACATCCGCGCATGGCACACAGTCCGGCCCCCACCACCGGCCGAGGTCACCCCAAGGGCCTCTACCTGCTGTTCACCACCGAGATGTGGGAGCGCATGAGCTATTACGGCATGCGCGCCCTGCTGGTGCTCTACATGGTGGGCGCCACCAGCAAGGGCGGCTTCGGCTGGAGTCAGGCCAAGGCGCTGGAGATCTTCGGCCTGTACACTGGCCTGGTGTACGCCACGCCGGTGCTCGGCGGCTTCCTCGCGGACCGCTACCTGGGCCAGCGGCTGTCGGTGACGCTCGGTGGCATCCTGATGATGTGCGGCCAGTTCGTCCTGGCGATGCCCGGCAACAACGAGGCCCTCTTCTACTCGGGCCTGGGCCTGCTGGTGGTGGGCAACGGCTTCTTCAAGCCCAACATCTCCACCATGGTGGGCGGCCTGTACGCGCCGGGTGACTCGCGCCGGGATGGCGCCTTCACCATCTTCTACATCGGCATCAACGTGGGCGCGTTCCTGGCCTCGGCGGTGTGCGGCACGCTGGGCGAGAAGTACGGCTGGCCCTGGGGCTTCGGCTCGGCGGGTGTGGGCATGGGGCTCGGCGTGCTCGTCTTCCTGCTGCTGGGCAACCGCTTCCTGGGTGACGTGGGCAAGAGCCCCTCCAAGGTGGTGCGCCAGGAGGGCAAGCCCGCGGCGCCCGCGGCGGCCCTCACGCGCGCCGAGGTGGATCGCATCGTGGTCATCCTCGTGCTCGCGCTCTTCGTCGTCTTCTTCTGGACGGCGTTCGAGCAGGCCGGCGGCCTGATGAACCTCTACACGGACGCCAAGGTGGACCGGCACCTGTTCGGCTGGGAGGTGCCCACCACCTGGTTCCAGGCCATCAACCCCATCTTCATCATCGGGCTCGGTCCGATCTTCGCCGAGGCGTGGACGAACCTGGGCCGGCGCGGCAGGGATCCCTCCATCCCCGCGAAGATGGCCCTGGGCCTGCTGCTGGTGTCCTTCGGCTTCGTCTTCATGCTCGGGGCCTCCCGGCAGAGCGGGGCCGAGGGCAAGGCGGCGATGTTCTGGGTGGTGGCGGCCTACTTCTTCCACACCGCGGGCGAGCTGTGCCTGTCCCCGGTGGGGCTCTCCATGGTGACGAAGCTGGCGCCCGCCCGCTTCGCCTCGGCGCTCATGGGCGTGTGGTTCATCGCCAACGCGGTGGCCAACTACCTGGCGGGGCTCATCGGCGGCTACGCGGAGAAGCTGGGCGAGTTCGATCTCTTCCTGGCCATCACCGCCTTCACCGCCGTGGCCGGCGTGGTGCTGCTCGTCGTGTCGCCCGTGCTCAAGCGGATGATGCACGGCGCGGACGAGATCCGCCCGACCGCGCCGGCGGGCTCGGCGCAGGGGGGCGCGCACTCCGCCCCCGCGGCCTGAGCGGGCGCTACAGCGCCTTCGAGCCGTCCACGAGGGAGGGAGGGGGCTGCGCGCGATCCGGCACGCTGCCCCCCACGTCCTGCTGGTAGTAGTCGCGCACCTGGTAGTGGCGGGCCATGAAGGCCATGGCCCCGGAGGCCAGGAGCGCGAGCCCTCCATAGAAGAAGAACTGGCCCGCGCCGCTGAAGACGTTGAGCGCGGAGGCGATGGCCACCGCCACGTTGGCCAGCGTGGTGGTGAGCAGCCACAGGCTCTGGATGATGCCCTTCATCTCGCGCGGCGCCTGGGTGTAGGCGAACTCGAGGCCCGTGGTGGACACGAGGATCTCCGACAGCGTGAGGACGATGTAGGGCAGGAGCTGCCAGGAGATGTTGAGCACGGTGCCCCGCTCCATCACCACCTGGAAGTAGCCCGCGATGGCGTAGGAGAACGCCCCCACCGCGAGCCCGAGCGGCATGCGGCGCAAGGGGGTGAGCTCCCAGCCCGCCTTCTGGAAGGCGGGGTACACGACGCCCACCAGCAGGGGGATGAGGATCATCACCAGGGCGGGGTTGATGAACTGCATCTGGCTGGGCTGGAAGGTGATGGGGCCCACGTGGGGATCCATGGCGCGCGCCTGGATGACCCAGGTGGACGCCTTCTGATCGAAGAGCATCCAGAAGAAGGGGATGGTGGGCAGCAGCAGTCCGCTGATGCGCAGCACGGCCTTGGCGCCCTCCACGGCCTCGGCGGGGTGTTCGCGCGTGGCGCCATCGAGCCAATGGGCGCCCTGGCCCCGGTGGCGCAGCGCGGAGCCGACGACCTTGAGGAAGGAGTGGGGGTTGGGCCCGGTGGGGGGCACCACCACGTAGTGCTTGCGGCCGCCCCAGAAGATGAGCGTGGCCACGAACATCAACACGCCCGGGATGCCGAACGCCACCGCGGGCCCCAGGTGCTTGAGCGTCAGGGGGATGGTCAGCGAGGCGAAGAAGGAGCCGAAGTTGATGGTCCAGTAGAAGATGGCGAAGACCTTCTTCACCAGGTGCTTGTTGTCCGCGGTGAACTGATCTCCCACCATGGCGCTCACGCACGGCTTGATGCCGCCGCTGCCCAGGGAGATGAGCACCAGGCCCGTATAGAAGCCCGTGGCGTTGTTCTCGAAGATCGCCAGGCACGCGTGGCCCAGGCAGTACACGAGGCTCAGCCAGAGGATGACCTTGTACTTGCCGAACCAGCGATCCGCGAGGTAGCCGCCCAGCAGCGGGCAGAAGTACACGCCCGCCATGAACAGGTGCATCAGGCTCTTGGCTTGAGCCGAGCGCGCGCCCTCGTCGGGCACGGCGTTGCGCAGCAGGTAGTCGATGAGGAACACCGTGAGGATGTTCCGCATCCCGTAGAAGCTGAAGCGCTCACAGGCCTCGTTGCCGATGATGTAGGGAATCTGTGGCGGGAATCGGTCCGAGGATGGAGCGCTGGGCGTGCGGGCCATGGGCGGGGAGTGCCTTGCCGGTAGGGGGTCCAACCTCCCTGCCTACTCCACCGCCCACCCCGGCACAACCCGTGCTCAGGGTGCCAACGACAGACCGACGAAGGGCCCCGCGAACAGGTCGCGGTTGACGATGCCGTCCACCAGTCCCTGATCGCTCAGGTAGGTGGCGCGATAGCCCGCCCGCAGCCGCAAGAGGCTTCCCAGGTCCACCCCCACTCCGGCATCCCCGCTGAGCTGCACGTACGGCAGCGGCGTCCAGTGGGCGGAGGCCTCCAGCTTGAGGGGTCCCGCGACCTTCAGGCGGGCGCTCGTTCCCAGGCCTGGTCCAATCATGGTGACGTCCGGCGCGAACGCCGCGTCCAGGCCTCCGGTCAACCGCCACTTCACCCGGTCGTTGTTGACCAGCAGGACGCTCGGCCCGAGCGAGAACAGGGAGATGGCGTCACGGCCCATGCCGCCGCCCTCCGCGGCCAGGTTGAACAGGTCCAACCTCGTCCCGAAGCCGAACCGCTGCCCGTCCACATTCAACCCCAGCCCCACCGAGTAGCCCTCCCTCACGACGCCCGTGTCCACCCTCAGGTCCAGCGCGGCGGGCGGGGTGGTCACGTCCTGCGCGCTCGGAGGAGGCGGCGGCGGACGCAGGCGACGCCACGTCAGGTCATACCCATAGTACCGGCCGTAGCTCGGTACGCCGGCGCCCAGGAAGGGCCACGCCCAGGCGGGATCGAAGTAGTAATAGCTGCCCCATGGATAGCCGTAATACCCGTAATACCCGCGCGGGTAGTAGCCATAGTTGGGCCTTCCTCCCCAGTGATTCCCTCCACCGCCAGGCCGGGAGGGACCTCCTCCCCCGGGAGATGACGACGGCGGAGGGGTCGAGCGCTTGCCGAAGCGCGCCTCGGCCTCACCCGTGCCGAGTCCGATGGTCGCCACGGTTAGAACCAGTCCTACTTGTTTCCACATGGTCCCACTCCGATAACGAAGGGCCCGTGTCGTGCGGCCCCTCTCTTGACATGAAGATAATAAGCGCGCCGCTGGCACGCTCGGACCGAGCCCCTCTCGGGGAGCGGACAGAAGACCCGCTGGGGGCCCGACGTTTCGCCCCGGAATTTATTCACGGATTTTTTCGTGGGGCCACCTGGTGGGGGCTCGGACCCGGCGTCACCCGCGCATCCACGGACCGACCCTGGCGCGGCGGGGGCGGGGCACCCGGGGGCCGGGCCGAGGCGGCCTCACGGTGCGCGTGTGGATGGGTTTGCTCCGTCATCCCAATCCCACTGTTTCCGGGCGGCCGGGCCGCGGCGTATGTGTTTCCGGACATCTCTGCTGCGTGGGTGCTCGGATTGGATGCCAATCCACGACTGTCAGGGATGAAGGGGGTCCACATCCACGAAGGGATGAGAGGTTTCAATCCTGGTGAAGAGCGACGCGGGGACGGTGGTCCCTCGCGAAAGCCTTCTCGGAAGTTGTGATGTTGAATGCCGAGCAGCAGCGCCACATGCCCGGAAACTCCGCGGCTGCTCGCCTTGACCCACGAGAGATCGTGCGCCACAGTCATCCCCGGCGATACGGCTGTTCCCGCACGAGCGTCCATGGGGCTCGCGCGTTCCTCTCGCGATTCAATTGAGCGCGTTTTTCCATCATCGATATGTCTAACTTGAAGGCACGACTCGAGCAATTCGGGTCCAGGCCCGCACTCGTCTTTCGCGGATCAACGATAAGCTATGCCGAGCTGTGTGAACGCGCCAACGCGTTCGCGACGTTGCTGACGTCGGAAGGGATCGCTCCGGGCGAGTGCGTGGCACTTCGCGGAGATTTTTCCCCCAACACGGTGGCTCTCCTGCTCGCGCTCGCTGACCACCGCTGCATCGCCGTTCCCCTCGGCAGATCGGCACGCGCGCAGCACGCCTCGTGGTTCGAGATCGCCCAGGTCACCCGCCTCTTCGACTTCAACGAAGACGACACCTGGCGCCCGAGCCGGGTGCCATGGCGGGGCGAGGCGAATCCCCTCCTGGCGCAACTGCGCTCCGACGGGCGCGCGGGCATCGTCTTCTTCTCCTCCGGGACGAGCGGGGCGCCCAAGGCCATGTTGCACGCGGTCGACCGGATCCTCGAGAAATTCGCGCGGCCACGAGCGCCTCGCCGCACGCTGAGCTTCCTGTTGCTCGATCACGCCGGTGGCATCAACACGTTGTTCGGCATCCTCACCGGCGGCGGAACACTGGTCGCTCCCGAGGGCCGCACTCCGGATGCGATCTGCGCGCTGATTCAAGAATACCGCGTCGAGCTCCTGCCAACGACGCCCACGTTCCTGAACGTCATGCTGCTCGCCGAGGCGCACCAGCGCTACGATCTCTCGTCGCTCGAGCTGATCACCTACGGCACCGAGCCCATGCCCGAGTCGACGCTCAAGGCGGTGCACCGCGCCCTGCCAGGCGTGCGCATCAAGCAGACCTACGGCCTCAGCGAGCTCGGCGCGCTCGCCACGCGCTCCGAAGCCGATGACTCGCTTTGGATCCAGATCGGCGGCGAGGGGTACGAGGCGAAGGTCGAAGGGGGCACGCTGCGCATCCGCACGAAGATGGCGATGCTCGGCTACCTCAACGCGCCCTCGCCGTTCGACGCCGAGGGGTGGATGGATACGGGCGACGCGGTCGAGGTGCGCGGCGACTACGTGCGCGTCCTCGGCCGGCAGTCCGAGCTCATCAACGTCGGCGGCCAGAAAGTCTTTCCCCAGGAGGTGGAGAACGTCATCCTCGGCGTGCCCAACGTCAAGGACGTGCTCGTGCAGGGCAGGGCGAGCCCCGTCGTCGGACAGCTCGTCGTGGCGACGGTGCAGCTCGCCCGGCCCGAGCCCGCCGACGAGATCCGCAAGCGGGTGCGCGAGTTCTGCAAGGACAAACTGGATGCTTTCAAGATCCCCGCGGTCGTGACGGTCACGGAGAGTGAGCTCTCCAATGAGCGCATGAAGAAGGCGCGCACCAGGACGGCGTATGTCTGAGAAAACCCTCGTCATCGTGAGTGGTGGGAGCCGTGGTCTGGGCGAGCACCTGGTGCGCGCCCTGCTCGCGGACGGCCACCCGGTCGCGACCTTCAGCCGTGGCAGGACTCCCTTCATCGACGGCTGCATGGCCGAACATCCGGAGCGCTTCTACTGGGAGGAGTGTGACATCACCGACGCGCCGAGGCTGGATCGCTTCGTCGCCGAGTGCACGCGCCGGTTCGGCCCGGTCGGCACGCTGATCAACAACGCGGCGTTCGCCACCGATGGGTTGTTTCTCTTCGCGCGACGAAACGACATGCACAAGGCGCTCGCCGTGAACGTGGAAGCGGTCATGAACCTGACGCAGACGTGTCTGGCCGGCATGATTCGCGCGCGCAAGGGTATCATCATCAACGTCTCGTCCGTCTCCGCCGTGCGCGGCATCAAGGGCGTCGCGGCGTATGGGGCGACCAAGGCCGCCGTGGATGGCTTCACGCGCGGGCTCGCGCGAGAGATCGGCTCGCAAGGCATTCGCGTCAACTCGGTCGCGCTTGGCTATTTCGAGAGCGCGATGAGCACGGCGCTGCTCGATTCGGATCAGGTCAAGAAAATCGTTGAACGCACGCCGCTCAAGCGCGTCGGCCACATCGAGGAGATGGTCGGCGTGATTCGTTTCCTGATGTCCCCGGCGGCCGGGTTCATCACCGGGCAAACGCTCCTGGTCGATGGAGGACTGACATGCTGAAGATCAAAGACGCGGTATGCAAGGCCATCAATGACGTGCTCTCGGAGGACGGACGGACGCTCGAATCGACCGCCGACGAGACGAAGCTGTCCTCGCTCGGACTCGATTCCCTGTCCATGGCGCGGGTGATCGTCACCCTGGATGACGAATGCAAGGTGGCCCCATTCACCCAGGGCGGGGTCGACGTGACGAGCATCCGGACGCTCGGCGATCTCTACCGGGCCTACTCCCTCTCCCCGGCGGAGGGAGCGAAGGAGTCGCTTCCCGTGGAGGCGGACGTGGCGCTCGCCGCGGACGTCGTCCCGTCCGCCGTCCGGACCATTGATTCGAAGGAGATCCTCCTCACGGGCGCCACGGGCTTCCTGGGCAGTCATCTGCTCGATGAACTTCTCGACCAGACAGACGCGGTGATCCATTGCCTCGTTCGTGCCGACGACGCCAACGCGGCCCTCACGCGCGTGGCGAAGAGCATGGAGCGCCGCGGTCTGCCTCTGGGGGACCGCTTGCGCCGCGTCCGCGCCATCGTGGGGGACGTCTCGCAGCCGCGCTTCGGGCTCTCCGAGAAGGAGTACGAGGAGCTCGCGTCACGGGTCGGGGTCGTCCACCACTGCGCGGCGTGGATCAACTTCCTCTTCCCCTACACGACCCTCAAGCCGTCGAACGTCGTCGGCACCGAAGAGGCGCTCCGCTTCGCATGCACGGGCCGCACCAAGCAGTTCCACTACATCTCGACGCTCGGCGTCTTCTGCGGGCTGCAACACGCGAGGAACACGGTGAGCGAGTCGACGCCGGTGGGCCCCTGCGGACCGATGGCGCTCGGCTACGAGGAGAGCAAGTGGGTCGCGGAGCAGCTCGTCGTCGAGGCGCGGGGCCGCGGCCTGCCCGTCACCATCTACCGCACGCCCTTTCTCACGGGACACTCCGTCACCGGTGCGTGGGAAGCCACGGATCTGTACCGCTTGCTGCTCGAGGGGTGCATCCAGATGGGCGCCGCGCCGGACTGGGACCATGAGATGGCCGCCGTCCCCGTCGACTGCGTGAGCCGCGGCATCATCCGCCTGTCGCTCCAGGAGTCGTCCCTCGGGAAGATCTTCCACATGAGTCACCCCGCGCCCATCACCTGGGGCTACTTCGTGAAGCAGCTCGACTCCCACGGCTATCCCGTGCGCCTCGTTCCCGTCGCGGAGTGGCTGCGGATGCTGCTCGGCGCGATCGACCGGCGGGAGCCCAATGCGCTCGCCCCGGTCCGTCCGCTCTTCACGCCCAACGCCGAGGACGGAAGGACGATCCTCGACCGCCTGGCGCGCGACCGCGTGGCGATCCTCGGCTGCGAGCAGACCCAGACGGTCCTGAAGGACAACGGCGTGGGCTGTCCCGCCTTCACGCCGGAGCTGCTGGTCCGGTACGCGGCGCGGGCGGTGGGTGGGTCGGCGCGCCGCTGACGCGTGCTAGGCGGCGGGAGACGCCACCTCGGGGGGCCGCTGGCCCACGCGGTGGCGTCGCTTCTTCGTCAGCACGTACTTCAGGTAGCGCCCGGTGTGGCTCTCCTTCACCTCGGCCACCTGCTCCGGCGTCCCCGTGGCGAGCAGCTGTCCTCCGGCCGCTCCCCCCTCGGGGCCCATGTCGATCACCCAGTCCGCGCTCTTGATGACGTCCAGGCAGTGCTCGATGACGAGCACCGTGTTGCCCGCCTCCACCAGCCGGTTGAGCACCTGCAAGAGCTTGCGGATGTCCTCGAAGTGCAGGCCGGTGGTGGGCTCGTCGAGGATGTAGAGCGTGCGGCCGGTGGCCACGCGCGCCAGCTCCCGCGCCAGCTTGATGCGCTGCGCCTCGCCGCCCGACAGCGTGGGCGAGCTCTGCCCCAGCCGGATGTAGCCCAGGCCCACGTCCTCCAGCGTCTGGAGCACGCGCATGATGTCCTTGTGCGCGGCGAACAGTTGCATCGCCTCGCGCACGCTCATGTCGAGCACCTCGGCGATGTTCTTGCCCTTGTAGCGCACCCGGAGCGTGGCCTCGTTGAAGCGCTTGCCGCCGCACACCTCGCACGGCACGTACACGTCCGCGAGGAAGTGCATCTCCACGAGCTTCACGCCATCTCCCTCGCACGCCTCGCAGCGCCCGCCCTTGATGTTGAAGGAGAAGCGCCCGGCGGTGTAGCCGAACGCGCGCGCCTCCGGTGTCAGGGCGAACACCTCGCGGATGCTGTCGAAGAGCTTCGTGTACGTCGCCGGGTTGCTGCGCGGCGTGCGCCCGATGGGCCGCTGGTCGATGTCGATGACCTTGTCCAGGTTCTCCAGCCCGAGCACCGCCTTGTGCTTGCCCGGCACCTCCCGGCTCTCGTAGAGCGCGCGCGCCGCGGCGGGGTAGAGGATCTCGTTGATGAGCGTGGACTTGCCCGCGCCGGACACGCCTGTGACGGCCACGAACAGGCCCAGGGGGATGTCCACCGTCACGTCCTTGAGGTTGTTCTCCCGGGCGCCCTGGATGGTCACCTTGTTCTTGCCCGGAGCCCGGCGCTGGGACGGTATTTCGATCTCCTTGCGGCCGGAGAGGTACGCGCCGGTGAGGCTCTTCTCGTTGTCCATCACCTCGGCCGGCGTGCCCGCGGCCACCACCTGGCCCCCCAGCTCGCCCGCGCCGGGGCCGAAGTCCACCAGGTAGTCCGCCTCCTCCATCGTCTCCTCGTCGTGCTCCACCACGACGACGGAGTTGCCCAGGTCGCGCAGGCGCTTGAGCGTGCCGAGCAGCTTGCCGTTGTCTCGCTGGTGCAGGCCGATGGACGGCTCGTCGAGGATGTAGATGACGCCCGTGAGCTCGCTGCCCATCTGCGAGGCGAGCCGGATGCGCTGGCTCTCGCCGCCAGACAGCGTGGACGCGGTGCGATCCAACGTCAGGTAGTTCAGGCCCACGTCCACGAGGAAGCCCAGGCGGCTGCGGATCTCCTTGAGCAGCTCGGTGGCGATCTTCCGCTCCGTCTCCGTGAGCTTCAGCTCCTTGAGCCAGCGCAGCGCGTCCCCGATGGTCAGCTGGCTCAGCTCCACGATGGAGCGGCCATGCACCTTCACCGCCCGGCTCTCCGGCTTGAGGCGCGCGCCGTCACACGTGGGGCAGGGCTTGTCGCTGAAGAACTTCTGGTAGTAGGTGCGCGCGGCCTCGGAGGTGGTCGTCTTGAAGCTGCGCATCAGCTTGTTGACGAGCCCCTCCCACTCCATCTCGTAGTTGCCGCCATCGCCCCACTTCACGTTGAAGCTCTTGCCGTCCACGCCGTACATGAGGATCTTCTTCGCCTTGGCGGGCAGCTTCGCGTAGGGCGTGTCCAGGTCGATGCCGAAGGCGTTGGCGAGGCTGTCCACGAAGTCCGCCGTCCAGCCCTCGCCCCGGTTCATGCTGTTGGCCCACGGCTCCACCGCGCCCTCGCGGATGGTGCGCGAGCCGTCCGGGACGATGCGCTCCGGGTCCATCTCCGCCTTGGTGCCCAGGCCGTTGCAGTCCGAGCACATGCCCAGCGGGTTGTTGAAGGAGAACGAGGAGGGCGTCAGCTCGCCGAAGGACAGGCCGCAGGCGTGGCACGCGTTGAGCTCGCTCATGACGCGGTCGCTCGCGGGGTCTCCCGTCTCGTTGGTGAGGATGAGCAGGCCCTTGCCCTCGCGCAGCGCCGTCTCCACCGAGTCCGTCAGCCGCTGCTTGCCCTCGGGCTTGATGGTGACCCGATCGATGACGAGCGCGATGTCGTGCTTGGACTTCTTGTCCAGCTCGATCTTCTCCTCCAGGCTCTTCACCTTGCCGTCGATGCGCGCGCGAGAGAAGCCGCGCTTGAGCGCCTCGGTGAGGATGTCCTTGTGCTCGCCCTTGCGGTTGCTCACCACCGGAGCGAGCACCATGGCCTTGGTGCCCGCGGGCGAGCCCATGAGCGTGTCGACGATCTGCTGGGCGCTCTGCTTGCCCACGCGCTGGCCGCAGTTGGGGCAGTGCTGCACACCCACCGAGGCGTAGAGCACGCGCAGGTAGTCATGCACCTCGGTGACGGTGCCCACGGTGGAGCGGGGGTTGTTGCTGGCCGCCTTCTGCTCGATGGAGATGGTGGGCGACAGGCCGCGGATGGTGTCGTACCGGGGCTTCTCCATCTGTCCGAGGAACTGCCGGGCATAGGCCGACAGACTCTCCACGTAGCGCCGCTGCCCCTCGGCGTAGAGGGTATCGAACGCGAGTGAACTCTTCCCGGATCCGGAGACGCCGGTGAACACCACCAACTTCTTCTTGGGGATGTCCAGGGAGATGTTCTTGAGGTTGTGCTCCTTGGCTCCACGGATGGAGAGGGTGTCGGGCTCGGACATAGGGGCGCGGTCTAGCACTGAAAGGGCGCGCAGTGGGGGGAATGTGGGCGCGCGCACGGGTTGGGATGGTCCTCAACGGTTCGTGTTTCAACCCGAATCCAGGGGCCCGCCAGAGGGCAGGGCAGGCGGACGGGGCAGCGCTCCCACACCCTGAACACGATCTGACACAAGGCCTGGGGATGGATCTCGACAGGGCGTGGATGGCCGGGCAGGGTGGTGGGCACGATGGCTCCGGACTCACTCCTGGTGGTTGGTGTGGGAGACATCCATGGTCGCTTCCACCGGGTGGAGGCATGGCTCGACGCGCTCGAGGAGGCGCGCCGTCGTCCCGTGGACTTGGTGCTGGCCGTGGGCGACGTGGAGGCCTTCCGGCTCGCGGATGATCACCGGCGCAAGGCCGCCAAGCGCGGCATGCCCGCGGAGTTCGCCGCGTACGCGGATGGGGTGCGCGCGATGAAGCGGCCCCTGTACTTCATCGGCGGCAACAACGAGGACTTCGAGGCGCTGCACGACGGACCCGAGGGCTTCTCGCTCGCGCCCAACGTGCACTACCTGGGGCGCTCCGGGCTCAAGGAGCTGCTCGGCCTGCGGGTGGGCTACCTGTCGGGCATCCACGCGCCGCGCTTCTACGAGCAGCCCTTGAAGCGTCCGCGCTCGCTCGACACGGCCAAGCAGGCGGGCTACTTCCGCGCGCCCGAGGTGGAGCGGGTGATGGCGCTGCGCGACGTGGACGTGCTGCTCGTGCACGAGTGGCCCCGCGGCCTTCCCCAGCGGGCCCAGGAGCGGGAGACGCCGCCGCCGGGCCGCACGCTGCCCTCGTACTGGATTGGCAACCCCATCACCCGGCGGCTGGTGGAGACGGTGCATCCGCGCTGGGTGTTGTGTGGCCACTCGCACCGGGCCTTCGCGGTGTCCCTGGGCGGGGGCCGCACGCCCACGCGCGTGGCCTGTCTGGATCAGGCGGCCAGGCCCGAGGAGTCGGTGTTCTGGATGGAGTTCCAGGGCCGCGAGGTGGTGTGCGCCGGGTGGGGCGTCTCGGGCGGGGTGGCCTGGCGGATGGGGCAGCCCTGGGGCCTGGGCTCGTTGCCCACGCCCTCCGAGCCCCCACCCCTGGGCACCATGGGGTAGGGTCGCGGCCCCCGCGCCGGTCTCAGCGCAGCTTGCGGCGCAGGTGGTTGAGCAGATCGATACGGGTGATGAGTCCGATGAACTCGTCCCCCATCATGACGATGGGCACGAAGCCCTTGTCCAGGTAGGTGAGCAGCTCGGGCACCGGGGTGCGCACGTCCACGGTCTGCAGGCGCGTGGACATGAAGTCGCGCACCGGCAGGCGCAGGCGCGTCTCGTCGTTGATGGCCGCGAGCAGCAGGTCCGACTCGTCGATCATCCCCACCACCTTGCCTCCGTCGAGCACCGGGAGCTGTGACACGTCGTAGAGCTTCATGCGCCCGTAGGCGATGAGCAGCGTGTCGTTGGGGGCCAGGGTGACCACGGCCCGGTCCGCGTAGCGGCGGGTGATGACGTCGCGCAAGTCCCCGTGGGCCGCGCGCGGCAGGAAGCCCTGATCGGCCATCCAGAAGTCGTTGAACATCTTGGACAGGTACTTGTTGCCGCTGTCGCACACGAAGGTGCACACGCGCTTGGGGCTGGTCTGCTCGCGGCAGTAGCGCAGCGCGGCGGCGATGAGCGTGCCCGAGGACGAGCCCGCGAGGATGCCCGCCTTCTTGAGCAACTGCCGCGCCGTGTCGAGGCTCTCCGAGTCGGGGATGGTGTAGGCCTTCTTCACCCGGGACAGGTCCGCGTTGGGCGGCAGGAAGTCCTCGCCAATGCCCTCGACGACCCACGAGCCCGCCTTGCCCATCTTCCCCGTCTTCACGTAGTCGGCGAGCACCGAGCCCTGGGGATCGGCGAGCACCATCTCGCACTCGGGGATGGCCTTGGCGAAGTAGCGCGACAGGCCCGCGAGCGTGCCGCCCGAGCCCACGCCGCACACCATGGCATCCAGGCGGTGCTCGAGCTGGGCGGAGATCTCCGGACCGGTGGTGGTCTCGTGGGCGAGCGGGTTGGCGGGGTTGGCGAACTGGTTGACGTAGAAGCCACCTGTCTCGCGCGCGATGCGCTCGGCCATGTCCTGGTAGTACTCGGGGTGGCCCTTGTCCACGTCCGAGCGCGTCATGATGATCTCCGCCCCGAGCGCCTTGAGGTGGAGCACCTTCTCCTGGCTCATCTTGTCCGGGATGACGAGCGTGAGCCGGTAGCCCTTCTGCGCGGAGACGAGCGCCAGGCCCAGGCCCGTGTTGCCCGCGGTGGCCTCGACGATGTGCTTCTGGTGGGGACCGAGCTGGCCCGCCTCCTCGGCGGCGGAGATCATGGACAGGCCGATGCGGTCCTTGATGGAGCCGCCCGGGTTCTGGCTCTCGAGCTTGAGGAAGAGCTCACACGGACCCGTGTCCAGCTGGGTCACCTTCACCATGGGGGTGTTGCCGATGAGGCTGAGGACGTCGTGTCGGAGAGGGGCGAAGCGCATGGCCGTGCACACTACACGCGGTAGTCTCCCGCGTGCATGACGACTTCTCTCCTCGACCTCTTCCTCACCCGGGCCCGTCAGCTCCCCGACGGGCCCGTCCTGGACTTCGAGCGGCGCCGTTTCACCGCCGGACAGCTCGCCGCCGACGTGACGGCCTTCGCCCGTGCCCTGAGGGACCAGGGGCTCGCCTCCGGGGACCGGGTGGCGCTCTTCCTGGAGAACAGCCCCGCCTTCGTCATCGCCTACCTGGGCACCTGGTACGCCGGGGGCGTCGTCGTCCTCGTGAACACCCAGTACCGCCAGGTGGAACTGGGCCACATCCTCGCCGACTCCGAGGCCCGGGCCTGTGTCACCGGGGCCGCGGGCGCCGCCGAGCTCGCTCCCTTGAAGGCCCAGCTTCCCGCGCTCGAGTGGCTCGTCACCGTCGAGCCGCCTCCCCAGGCCGTGCCCTGGCCCACGCTCGACTTCGACGCGCTGCTCGCCCGGGGCGCCTCCTCCTCCGCCGCGCTGTCGCTTCCCTCGGGCGAGCAGCTCGCCGTGCTCGGTTACACCTCGGGGACCACCGGCCGCTCCAAGGGCGCGATGATGTTGCACCGCAACCTGCTCGCCAACGTGCGCGCCGTCACCGAGGCCTGGCGCTGGACGCGGGAGGATCGGCTGCTGCTCGCCCTGCCGCTCTTCCACACCCACGGCCTCATGGTGGGTCTGCATGGCACGCTCTACTCCGGTGGCACGGTGGACCTGCGGCGCCGCTTCGACGCGGCCGAGGTGCTCGCGTCGTTGAGCCAGGACGCCTCCCTGACGATGTTCTTCGGCGTGCCCACCATGTACGGCCGGCTGCTCGAGGAGTCCCGCCGCACCGGCGTGCGCCCCCGCGCCCTGCGTCTGCTCGTCTCGGGCTCGGCGCCCCTGAGTGCCCAGCTCTTCCAGGAGGTGGCGGAGGCGTTCGGCCAGCGCATCCTCGAGCGCTACGGCATGACGGAGACCATCATGAACACCACCAACCCCTATGAGGGCGAGCGGCGTCCGGGCACCGTGGGCATGCCGTACCCGGGCCAGGAGGCGCGCGTGGTGGACGTGCGCACCCGCCAGCCCCTGCCGCCGGGGGAGACGGGAGAGATCGAGGTGCGCGGCCCCCACGTCTTCGCGGGATACTGGCGGCGCCCGGATGCCACCGCCGAGTCCTTCGATCCCGAGGGGTGGTTCCGCACGGGAGACCTGGGCGAGTGTGACGCGGATGGCTACTTCCGCATCACCGGCCGGGCGCGCGAACTCATCATCAGCGGTGGTTTCAACGTCTATCCCCGCGAGGTGGAGGAGGTGCTCGCCCAGCACCCCACCGTGGCGGAGGTGGCGGTGCTGGGCCTGCCGGATCCGGACTTCGGCGAGCAGGTGGTGGCCGTCGTCGTCCCCGCCGCCGGCCAGGGCGCCGAGCCCTCGGCGCTGGTGGAGTTCTGCAAGGAGCGGCTCGCCAGCTTCAAGAAGCCCCGCCGGGTCGTCTTCGTGGACGCCCTGCCGCGCAACGCGCTCGGCAAGGTACAGAAGCACGTGCTGCGCGAGCGGCTCCTCGGCTCGGGCCGCTAGAAGGGCGAGAAGACCTGGGTGGGCTTCTTCTTCTCGGGCGCGGTGTCCTCGCGCTCGAGGGTGATGGGCCCGAAGGTGGTCTTGCTGAAGAGGTTCAGGAGGCCGCGGAGTGAGCGCTGGAGCACCGTCCCTTCGCACGCGAGGCTCTCGGCGAGCTGGGCGGATTCCCAGTCGAGCCGGTCATGGACGAGCTGGAGCTCCTCCGGGGATTGGGCGGACAGGAAGGAGATGGCCGACCACCAGACGCGCTCGCGGTAGTACTTGATGCCGAGCTCCCCGAGCACCTCGTCCAGGTCGCCCACCAGCTCGCCCATCAGTTGCAGCTCCCCTCCATAGTCGCGCGTGAGCACGGTTTCCACCTGGGGGATGGTGTTGATGAGGACGTTGTTGACCTGATCGTGGTCGAACTTGCGCCGCGGCAGCAGCAGGTGATCCCTCCCATCATCATGCTCCTCGAGGTTGAGATAGACGCCGTAGGCGAGGTCGTAATTGATGTGGGCGTTGATGCCGAGCAGCATGTCCTGGAAGACCGAGGTCTCGTTGGAGGCCGCCAGGCGGTGCGCCGTCTTCCAGGCCCGCTCGCCGCCGCGCTCCTGGGTGCTCAGGGATTGGAAGTAGAGCAGGGAGAACTTCCCGGCCAGCTTATCGACCCACTTGGGATCGAAGAAGATGCGTCTGTCATAACGGCCGCGCTGGTGGACGGCCTGCCAGATGGCGGTGGTGATGAGATAGTAGGCGCGCAGGAAGATGGCGCGCTGATCGTTCTCACGGTGGAAGTAGTCGAGCGCCGAGCGCATGGCGTCGAGGGAGTCTTCGATGTCCTTGGGTCGGTACGCCTTGATTTCCGCGAGGGTCGCCATGAGTGCCAGACCTCCATGGCTTCATCCTATGTTTCCGGGATCCGCCGGTCGAATCACTTCCACGCGGCCCTGACTGCCATTGACCCGTACCCGGTCGCCCGTGCGCAGGCGCATCGTCGCGTTGCCACAGCCCACCACCGCGGGAATGCCCAGCTCCCGGGCGACGATCGCCGCGTGGGACAACGGTGCGCCCACGTCCGTCACGATCGCGGCGGCGCGTGGAAACAAGGGCGCCCAGCCGACGTTGGTCACGGTCGTCACGAGGACTTCCCCGGCCTGGAAGGTGTTTCCCTCCTCGGGTGAGGTCAGCAGCCGTACCGGGCCCTCGACGATGCCGGCCGCTCCCGGAAAGCCGGTGATCGATTCCTGGGCGGGCGTGCTGTCCCCACGCGCATCGAATACATCGCTCCGTCGCCGGGGATCGGCCGCCCATTGGAAGGGATCGAAGCGGCCGCGGATCAACGTCGGGTAGACCGGCAGGGCCGAGTACCGGGCATGTGTGGCCCGGCGGGCCGGGACGAACGCGAGCGCCGTGGCATCTCCGCGCAGCAGGGCGAGGAGCTCCTCGTGGTACAGGAAGAAGAGGGCGTCCCCCTGGCCCGTCAACGTCCCCGCCCGCAGGACGAACGCGCGCAGCACCCAGAAGGCCCGAATTACCTCCGAGCGCGCCGCCTCGCGCGCGTGGGCCCCCTCGGCGGCCAGGTCCAGCAGTCCGCGTATCTTCGCGGCCCGGCGCGGGTGGTTTCGTTGGAATCGCTCCCAGGCGGCGTCCCGCGCCTCCTTCTGACGCGAGAGCAGCGTGTCCACGTCCACGGGGGCCTCGCGCGCCTGGGCGAGCTGCCGGTCGATCCATTCCGGATCCTCGGCGGGGCGGGGGAGGGAGATCTCGAATTCGTGTGGGCCCCGGTGACCGTATCGCCGGGCATAGGTCTCGCGGTCGAGCTCCCCCCGGCTCAGTCGGGCGAGTGCCACGAGGGGGGCGAGGCTCGCCAGGGGACTCGCGCCGCTGCTCAGCCCCGACAACAGCGCGGTGGCCTCGGCGTCTCCCACCCACTTGCCCAGCGTGCGCCGCAGCCCGTGGACGGCTCTTCCACTCCGCCGGCTCCCTGCTTCGAGCATGCGGCAACACTCCTGGTGGTAGGGGAACAGCTCCTGGCCCCACAGCGCGTCCAGCTCCGCGGCACTGGACGTGGCCTGGATCCGGGCATGGAGCGCCTCGCAGCGCTCGGGGGCGGACGCGACGAACGCGGCCAGCCTGGACTGGTTGGCACGTACGCGTTTGCGGAGGCGTATCGCGCCGGGGACGAGCTTGCGCAGGAGGCTCCAGCGCGAGATCGGCAGCAGGGGGATCTCCATGCCCTCGGGAAGCCGTCCGAAGGCTTCCTCGGCCGTCTCGGCGAAGCGTTGTTGGCTCACGCCGAACGTCGCGCCCAGGGTCGCCGCGAGGCTCAGGTTCATGTAGGCGCGGCCGCCGAGATTGCCCATGGGTGGGTCGTTGCCCATGAAGAGCAGGGGCAGGGTCTCGGCGAGGAAGAGGCGCAGGAGGGACCACGTGCAGGGCGTCATCACATCGGGGACCGCCTCGCCGAGGTTCGTGCTCGTCCACAGGTAGTCGCCCGTGAGGCTGTCATTCCACTCGCCCGTCGCGGGCTCATGGCCGCGCAGGGTGGTGATCGGCCGGGCCTGCAGCAGCATGAGCTGGCCTCGGGAGATCGCCCACTCGAGGTCCTGCGGTGAGCCGAATTCCTCCTCGAGCCGCAGGGCGAGCCGCCGGAACTTCCGGGCGTGGACGCGCAGCTCCGGGGGGCCGGAGTACGTGCCCTTCAGCCGATCGATGGTGAAGGACGACGGTGTCACCTCGCCCGCGACCAGGCGCTCGCCGAGACCGCTCACGAAGTTGCCCACCAGCGCCGAGCGGTTGCCCGTTACCGGGTCGGCGGTGAAGAGCACGCCCGAGGTGTCCGCCGCCACCAGGTGCTGGATGACGACCGCGACCTCGTGCCCGGTGGCGAGTCCCTGGGCCTGGCTGTACGCCGCGACGCGCTCCGCATGTCGGGAGCGGCGCACGGTCCCGATCGCCCGCCGCACGGCGTCATCGTCCCGTACGTCCAGGACCGTCTCGAAGCCTCCGGCGAAGGAGGCCTGCTCCGAGTCCTCGCCGAGCGCCGACGAGCGGACCGCGAACGCGCGCTCGGGCTGGCCCGCCCGCAGCCGCGCGAGCGCGGTGACGACCTCGTCCCAGGAAGCGGGCCGGAGCGCGTCTCCCTCGAAGGCGCTCGTCAGGACGATGAAGCCCGGGGGCACGGGATGGCCCGCCTGATGAAGTCGCGCGAGCACGCGCCCCTTCCCACCCGCCTGGGTGGCCCGCTCGGCGGTGAGATCCTCGAAGAAGCAGACCGTATTCGTCATATCAAATGATGTAAAACAGGTTTATTCTTCGATTCAAGAAGTCAATGCAGAGGGAAGACACCATGCGTCAAAGAATCCACTGGATATCCCTGTCATGTCTCGCCTTCACGGCGCTCGCCGGCTGCGGGAGCGCGGAGGAGGGGCGCCAAGATTTGCCGATGCAAGGAGAAGTGTCGGCATTGGCGGATGGCGTCTGCTCCGGCGTCACCTGCGGTGGCCACGGCGTCTGCCAGGATCGATCGGGAAGCGCGGTGTGCGTCTGTGATGAGGGCTTCACGGGGACGTCCTGTTCCACGCGCGGCGGGAACTTCTACGCGCGCTCATTGCTCGTCTCGGGCATGGCCGATCCCGACGTCTACAAGGAGCACGACGATCTCTTCTTCCTCACCGGCACGGGGAATGGGGCGTCGGTGCCCATCTACGAGACCAATGATCTCTCGAGCTTCCGCCTCAAGCTGAGCTACAGCCCGTCCGCGGCCGATCCGGTCTACGACTACTGCATGATCTGGGCGCCGGACCTCAACAAGGCCAACGGCGTCTATGTCCTGAACTTCTCCGCCCAGCGCGTTCCCAATGGGGCGGCCTGTCCGGCCTCGGGTCAGGACGTGACGACCTTCACGGCCACGGCGCCCGACCTGAACCTGCGCTTCGGAGTGCCCCAGCCCATCAACCCGAACACGACGTATCCGCGCACTCAAGTCCCGGCCTCCTGCGTGGCGGAGGGGTGCAACCGGACCATCCGCATCGACTCGGCCACCTACAATGATCCCTCGGGCCGCTGGTTCTTCTATGTCTGGTTCGACCGGGGCAACAACATCTCCTCGTTCAACACCTCCGCCCCCGGCGTCGTCTACAACCACGCGGGCCCCGCGCTCTACTCGTTGCCCGCCGAGGAGGAGACCATCAACGAGGCCCCGGAGATCTTCAAGCGCAACGGCCTCTACTACCTGCTCTTGAGCACCGGTTGGTTCAACAGCCAGTACTCCATGCGCTACATCGTGGGGGACTCGCTCCCCCAGCTTACCCGGGCGCGCGCCCTGCGCCGGCTCTCCATGCCGATGCGCAATGCCGCCGGAGCGCTCATCCAGACCCACGGCCACAACACCGTGGTCGATCGGCGGGGCGAGTACTTCAACATCTTCCACGTCGGTGCCTTCCAGCCCGCGGGGACCTTCACCTCGCGCAGCACCTACAAGCAGCGCCTGGCCTTCAAGCCGGACGGCTCCCTGGCCTCGCTCAACCAGGTCAACGTCCGGTGGACGCGCATGGCCGGGTACAGCTACTCGATCGATCTCGTGCTGCGCGATGGGACGGTGGTCGGCCCCTGCCTCGACGTGAACCAGCTCGGGACCTCGAACAAGGTGACCTTCAATGGCGTGTGCCCGAGCGCCGGCAGCCGCATGGTGAACAAGGGCGACATCGCCGCCTTCCGGCTCTACTACTCGAACAACGGCGTCTGGGGCGCCAACGTCCAGACGGCCTATGACGGCGGCGCCGACGACGTCTTCGTGGAGCTGCCCGGCGGGACGACCCCGTTCGTGGACCTGAGCTGGAGCGAGGAGGAGACCGGCGCCCAGTACTCCATCGACGTGCAGCGGCGGGACACGGGGGCCTGGATTGGCCCCTGCATCGACGTGAACTCCGTCAACCGTGCCCTCGCCTGGAACTACGCCGGGCGCTGCACCTCGCCGGGCATCGACGTGGCCCCGTCCAACATCAGCGCCTTCCGCGTCTGCTCGGCGGTGGGTGGCGATTGGTCCCGTGCGCGGTGCGGTACCACGGCCTATGACGGCAAGCGCATGGACGCGTCCGTCGTGATTCCCTGAGCGGGCATCAGGCCCAGAGGTTCTGCTCGAGAGAGGCGAGCAGGGACGCGGCGACCTCGGGAGTGGGCATGCCCGCCTCGGTGACGAGGTCGGCGTCGGGCGGCGTGGCCACCTCCGCGCGCAGGGCCGCCACGGCCGCTTGGCGGGCCTCGCGCAGGGCGGCGCGCTCGGACTCGGACAGCCGGGTGTGGGCCCAGCGGTCGATGGCCCAGGACAGCTCGGCATGCCGGGTCTCGTCCTCGGCGATGCGCGCCATGGCGCCGCGCACCTGCTCATCGCGCGCGTGCAGCGCCTGGTGGTGCGCCACGAGCGCCCCATACGTCTCGCGCGTGCAGCCCTCCACGGCGTTGTCCAGCGCCACCTCGAAGAGGGAGCGCGGCGGCAGTGACTCCACCTGGGGCCTGGGGGGCGTGGCGCCGAAGCGGTGGGCCAGCCGCGTGCTGAGCTGCGTGTGCATCACTTCCTCCAGCGCGCTCGCCAGCGCCGCGTCCTGGAGGGACTCGTCCGCGCCGTGCAGGGCGAGCTCCTCGCGCAGGCGCAGGAAGGCCTGGATGGACGCGGCCTCCAGGTGGGCGGCCGCCGCGAAGTGACGCCCCAGGGCCTCGGCGCAGGCCACGCCGTCCGTGGCGCGCAGCCCGTGGGGCCGCCGTCCGATGGCGCAGCCGGGGTTGCCCCGCTCGATGATCGCGCTGCTCTCCTCTTTCACGTCCCCGGAGGGGGACACGCTCAAGATGTGGCGTGTCACGTTGCTGCCGGCTCCGCAGGAGTGGCCCTTGGTGGAGATGACCTGGAAGCCGCCGTCGTCATTGGCCCGCACCGCGCCTCGCTCCAGGTTGTTGCAGCTCAGGTTGTAGCCCTGGGCGAAGGCGAGCAGGGCGGCCTCCTGGGCCGTGTCGATGGTGCCCAGGAAGCTGCGCAGGCCGTCCAGCGTGTCGATGGCCTTCACGTCGTCACCCCGCGTCATCGCGAGGAAGTAGTTGGTGCAGGCGTCCATGCCGCAGCTCCGCAGGAAGCCGTTCTCGGAGGTGAGGGCGTCCAGCGCGGATTGACACGCCGCGGTCTGGGAGGCGGTCGCGCAGGCGGTGCCCGAGGAGTTCAGCATGTTCGGGCCGCGGGAGGGTTCTCCCGGGGAGAAGTAGGTGTAGACGCTGCGCAACTGCACGAAATCGGGTGGCGCCGCGGGATTCAGTCCGGTCACCGCGAGGTAGCCATCCTCGCAGGCGGGCGCGGAGTAGTCCGTCAGGTCGACGATTCCGCAGCCCGCGAGGACCAGCGGGGAGGCGAGCGAGGCGCGGAGGGTACGAGCGAAGAGGTGGCGCAGCCGGAAGGGTTCCATGAAGGACTCCTGGGTTGAAGGGGCGAGGGCTTCCTGAGCAATGGAGATGCCAGGAGGCGCACGACCCGTGTTCCGAGGGGAAGGGCGCTGCGCGCACCCTGGTGGGCTGGGCTCGGAATTCCGAGGGGCCCTGAACGCGGTGTCCGGTCTTCGCCTCCTGGACATTTCAGGGGGGCGGGCCGCCACGACATCGCTGTCCGACTCCTCAAAAAAGGTCGATACGGTTTAGAACTGCCCAGACAACATCACGCCACCGGGGTTGCCCGTCATCCGCATCGACACGCCCGACTGTGGTGCCGAGCCACCACTGCCACTGGCGGCGCGGCCGTGCAGCAGCAGGGGCACGCCCACGCCGAAGACGGTGCCCGCCGCGGCGCCCACCAGCACGTCCGTGAAGTAGTGCTTGTCCGCCCCCATGCGCATCAGCCCCACCGACGCCGCCGCGGGCACGCCCACCGCCCAGATGAGCCAGTTGTTGCGGTAGCCGCGCATCCCGGACACCGTGCCCGCCGCCGCCACGAGCGAGAACGCCAGGCTCGTGTGGCCGCTGTAGAAGGAGAGGTTGTTGTCGCTCGGGCTGTGCGTGAGGCCCTTCTGCTCCTCGTCCAGCACGTGCACGAAGGGTCGCTCGCGGCCCACGGCGAACTTCACCACCTGGTTGGCCAGCGCCGCCACCGCCGCCGTCTCCACGATCGTCATCGCGTCCTCCGCGTAGTACCGCGCCGACGCTCCGCTCCCGGACGCCAGCAGGTACTGCGCGCCCAGCACCCCCACCGGCAGCACGCCGAAGCCGGCCACGTTGCTCCAGGTGTCCCACGTCTTGCGTCCCGCCTCGGTCTTCCCCGCCACGCCCCGGCCCCAGCGGTCCACCCCATTGAGGGTGTCCTGGCCGTCCGGTGAGCGGTCGCACCACCGGCAGGTGTTCGGGGCGAGTTGACTCTTGAGGAACGCCTCGCTGGTGATCCACAACGCGCCACTCACGCCCGTGATGAGCCCGTCTCGTGTCCAGTTGACGTCGAGCGCCCGCACCGTGGGTGCGTCCGCCGCCTGGCGCGTCCCTGGAAGGGCGGCATCCGGAACCGGGGAAGAGGCAACCAGGGAAGCGAGTGCTAGAAAACAGAGGGCAGAGGGCATGGCGGCGAGCATAAATGCGCCCCCCTCACCGTTCTAGACTCCACTCCCCCGTATGTCCGACCCCCGCCGCACCCTCCAGGTCTTCCCCGATGCCGCACGCCGTCAAGCCGCCCTGCGCGCGGTCCGGCGGGACTCGGGAGTCGTGCGCGGAGACCTCTTCCTCGACTGGGCGGGGTTCCTCGACGCGCTTGGTGGAGTGCGCGAGCTGGGCCGACGCCCATGCCCGCCCCTCGCGGCGCGCACCGTGGTGGCCTCGCTCGCGCAAGGCCTGGGCCCCACGCCCCTGGGCGACTTCGTCCATGAGCCCGCCTTCGCCCGCGCCGCGCTCGAGGTGTTGTTGGATCTCAAGGCCGGGCGGCTGTCCCCTCGTGAGCTGCAGGACGCGCTGGAGGTGCTTCCCCCGGAGCGGCGCGACCGCGTCCGGACGATCGCCCTGCTGCACCATGCCTACGAGCGGAAGATGGCGGAGCTGGGCCTCGCCGATCGTGAGGACGGCGTGCGAGGGGCCCGCGAGGCGCTGGAGCGCGGCGCCTGGCCCGAGTCCTGGGCCGACGTGGGCGAGATCGTGCTGCGCGGTGTCTACGATGTCCGGCCCTCGACGCTGGAGCTGCTGCTGGCCCTGGCCGCGGCGTGTGAAGCGCGCCGGGTGGGCCTGCGCGTGGAGACGCCGGTGGGTGGCTCTCCCGTGGCGGACGCGGCCCTGGCGGCCCTCTTCCGCGCCTTCGAGAACCGCGGCGAGGTGCTCTCCCACGTGGACCTCTTCAAGGCGGACGTCACCTTCGAGTCCCGTCCGATGGGCGAGCTGGGCCGTCATCTCTTCTCGCCCCGGGCCCCCAAGGACGCGCTCGTGGGCGCGGTGGAGGGCTTGAGCCTGTGGAGCGCGGCGACGGCGCGAGACGAGGCCCGGCTCATCGCCCGGGACGTGCGCCGCCTCGTGTCGGAGGGCGTGCCTCCGGGAGACATCGCCGTGGCCTGGCGCGACTTGAGCCACGAGGCGCATTGGTTGGCCGAGGCCCTGGGTGAGCTGGACGTTCCCGTGCGTCTGCCCTGGGGCGAGCCGCTCGTGCTGACCGGACCCGTGCGGCTGGCGTTGGATCTGCCCCTGCTGGTGGAGGATGGCTTCCCCGCCGAGCGCGTGGCCGATGTGCTCTCCAGCCGCTACGTGCCCCGGCTCTCCGCGGGCGCGCCCGAGGCCCCCGCCACGCTCCTGTCGCTCGCGGCCGTGCGAGATGATCGGCTGGGCGCCTCGCGCAACAAGGGCGCATATGACATCCGCCTGGACGCCCTGGCCAGGCGGTTGACGCCGCTTCCGGAGCAGGTGCGCCCCAAGGACGAGCGCCGCGCCCACGAGGTCCGGGTGCTGCGCGAGCGGTGTCTGTTGTTGATCGAGTCCTGCCGTCTCATCCCGGAGCAGGGTCGGGCCTCGGAGCTGCTCACGGCGTGGTGGCAGGTGGTGCGGCGTCTGGGGTTGTTGGACTCGGAGGGCACGCCGGAGACGCCCTCCGACGAGGGACTGGGCGCGCTCGCGGTGGAGGCCCGGGCGCGGGACGACGCGGCGCGCAGGGCGCTCGTGGCGCGTGTGCGCGAGCTGGAGCGGATGCTCGCGGCGGTGGGTGGAGGCCCCCGGTTGCGCCGGCGCACCTTTGGCCGTTGGCTCATGGACGCGATGCGCGACGTGCACCTGCCGCCCCGGGGCTCGGCGGTGGGGGCCGTGGAGGTGCTGGAGGTGCGCGAGCTGGAGGGCCGCACCTTCGCGCATGTCTTCCTCGGCGGGCTGGCGGAGGGCCGCTTTCCGGGTCACGAGGTGCCCAACCCGTTGCTCGGAGACTCCGAGCGCCATGCGCTCAACAAGCACCTGGGCCGCGACGTCTTCCGCCTCACCGGTGGCGAGTTCGAGGACCGCGCGCCCTGGCGGCTCACCGAGGACCGGCTCCTGTTCGCCAGCGTGCTGGTGGCCGCCGAGCACACGGTGAGTCTGTCTTTCGCGGTGGCGGGTCCGGGTGGGCAGGAGCAGGCGCCGTCCTCGTTCCTGGAGGAGGTGCGGCGCCTGACGGGAGCCACGTGGCCGCTGCGCTCGCTGCCGGCCATCGCGCCGCTCGACGAGGCGCTCACCCCGGCGGAGCTGCGCCAGCGCGTGGTGCTGGAGTCGCTCGCGATGGAGCGGTTGCGCGTCTCGGAGCCGGATCCCGCCCGCGCGGTGCTGCGCGAGCGCTTCTCGCACACGCCCTGGTTCCAGGCGGCCCGGGAGATGATGCAGGTGGAGATCGAGCGCCTGCACTTCTTCGGGGAAGGGGCCCAGGGCGCGGGTCGCTACACCGGCGCCGTGGGGGCTCCGGACCTGGGCGAGTCGATCCGGGCGGCGTTCCGCTTCGATGCCGAGCGGCCCCTGTCCGCCTCGTCGATCGCGCGCTTCAGCAACTGTGGCTTCCAGGGCTTCCTGGCGTATGGGCTCAAGGTGCCCGAGCCCGAGCGGCCCGGGGAGGAGTTCGACAGCCGGGGGCAGGGTGTCTTCTGGCACCGGGTGCTGGAGGAGTTCTTCAAGCGGCTCAAGGAGCGCG
Source organism: Cystobacter fuscus (assembly GCF_002305875.1). Lineage (NCBI taxonomy): Bacteria > Pseudomonadati > Myxococcota > Myxococcia > Myxococcales > Archangiaceae > Cystobacter > Cystobacter fuscus. Next base: position 3,613,878 of record NZ_CP022098.1, read on the forward strand.
AGCTGCTCGGGCGGGGGTTCAACGAGCTGCCGGAGGCGCTGTTGGACGCGGTGCTCGACGAGGTGCGGGAGCACTTCGAGAAACACCACTACGTGGGCCACCCCGCGCTGTGGCGCCTGGCGCGCGAGCGGGCGAAGAACATGGTGCGCCGCGTGCTCCTGGACGAGCGGCGGGGTCTGCCCTTCGAGCGGCTGGAGCCCTCGGGCTTCGAGCTGCGCTTCGGACCGAACAATCCGGCGGAGGGGTGGAACGCGGTCACCCTCCAGCTCGGCGAGGACGTCATCCACTTCGAGGGAACCATCGATCGCCTGGACATGGCCGGAGGCGAGGTGGGCGTCATCGACTACAAGTCCGGCCACCTGTCGCGCTCGGAGCTGCGCAACAAGCTGCTGGAGTCCTCGGACTTCCAGCTCCCGTTGTACCTGTACGCGGCGCGGGCCAGTGGGCACCAGGGTACGCGGCAGGCCGCCTGGTTCTCGTTGAAGACGGGCAAGGCCATCCTCCTGTCGGAGGTGCTCGCGGACAAGAAGCAGGAGCTGTCGTTGGATCTGGACGAGCTGCTGTCCACCGAGCCCGACGTGCGTCAACGGCTGGCGGCGGAGCAGAAGCCCAACCTGGCCAACGCGGTGGAGACGCTGGTGCGCACCGTGAGGGCGGGACAGTTCGCCATGCGGCCCAGGGACTGCGGGCACTGTGGCTATCAGGCCGTCTGCCGTATCACCGAGCGGCGGATCGTGGGCGAGGAGGGTGCCCATGAGTGACGCGCTCGCGCTGGCATTGGAGAAGAACCTCGCGCTGCTCGCGGGAGCGGGCGCGGGCAAGACGTACAGCCTGGTGACGATGACGTTGCACCTGCTGGCCGGGGCTCGCGAGGGGTTCAAGCCCTTGCGGCCCGCGCGCCTGGGCATGGTGACGTTCACCGACAAGGCCGCCGCGGAGATGCGTGCCCGCGTCCGCGCGCGCCTGGATGTGCTCGTCCAGGAGGAGCCCAAGGTCTCGCAGGAGCCCGAGCTGCGCGCCTCGCTCGATCGCCTGGGGCTGCCCTTTCCCTCGCGCGACACGTGGCGGTCGCTGCGAGAAGAGCTGGGCTCGGCCTCGATTGGCACCTTCCACTCGATGTGCGGGCAGATCCTGCGCCGCGCGCCCCCGGGCTCGGGCGTGGATGCTTCCTTCGACGTGCTCGATGAAATGGAGGCGCGCTCGCTCGTGCTGGACGTGTGCGAGCGCGTGGTGCTGGACGCACTGGAGTCCAGTGACACGTTCGTGCGCGAGCTGTGCGCGGAGATGACCTTCTCGGGCTCCGACTTCACCGAGGGCCTGGTGTCCTCGCTGGCGGAGCTCTACGGGAAGTTGCGCGAGGAGGGCCTGCCCGCGGCCCGGGCGCGCGTGTCCGACCCCGGCGAGGCCCGGGAGTCCTTCGACGCCCTCGTCGGGAAGTGCCTCGAGCTGTGCGGCACCGTGCGCGAGCTTGACGCCAAGGGAGAGTGGCGGGGGCTGCGCGAGAAACTCGAGCGCTCGCTCACGGGGCTCACCCCGGAGAATGTCTTCGCGCCCGAGCGGCTGTCCGCGCTCAAGGTGGCCTTCAACGAGGATGGCCGCGACGTGCGCCGGCTCAAGAAGGAGCCCGGCAACTCGATGAAGGAGCTGTACTGGTCCTTCTTCGGCAAGAGCGACGGCACGGTGTTGACGCTGGAGGACGTCGCCGCGGCGTGTCGCACGGTGCCCTTCGAGCGCACGTTCCGCGCGCTGCTCGAGCAGGTGGAGACGCGTCACGCGGAGGAGCTCTCCCGGCGCAACGCCCTGGACTTCACCTCCCTGCTGGTGAAGACGAGGGATCTGCTGAGGGACCTGCCCGACTTCCGCCGGCAGATGCAGGAGCGGTTCGGGGCGCTGATGGTGGACGAGTTCCAGGACACCAACCGCCTGCAGTTGGAGCTGGTGCTGCTCCTGGCCGAGAAGCGCGAGGAGGGCCCCCGGGCCGTGACACCCGAGGACGATCTGGTGGCCGCGCTGCCACTGGAGCCCGCCTTCCTGTGCGTGGTGGGAGACCGCAAGCAATCCATCTACGAGTTCCGTGGCGCGGACGTGTCCGTGTTCGAGGTGCTGGCGCGGAAGATCGAGCAGGAGGGTGGCGTGCGCGACTTCCTCCAGCACAACCGGCGCTCGGTGCCGCCGCTGCTCGACTTCTTCAACCAGGCCTTCGCGGGCGTGCTGGTGCCGGGCGAGGGTGGGGCGCGTCCCTATGAGGTGGTGTATTCGCCCGAGGGGGATGATCTGCTCGCGGTGCGTCCGGCCCCCGTGCCCGCGCCGGTGGTGGAGCGGCTGCTCGTGGAGGACGAGGGCCTCACCACCTCGGGCGAGCTGCGTCTGGCGGAGGCGGAGGCGCTGGCCAGGCGGCTGAAGCTCCTGCTGGTTTCGGGTGCTCCGCCACTCATCGCGGTGAGCAAGGAGGGCACGGAGGTGCGTCCCCTGCGCGGGGGCGATGTGGCCATGCTCTTCCGGACCTTCAATCACCTGGAGGTGTACCGGCAGGCGCTCATCCGCCACGGCATTCCCCACCGCGTGCTGCGCGGCCGTGGCTTCTATGGCGCGCAGGAGGTGCTGGATCTGGCCTCGCTGCTGTCGCTGCTCGCGGACTCCGAGGACACGCTGGCCTTCGCGGCGGTGTTGCGCTCCCCACTGGTGGGGCTGTCGGACGCCTCGCTCTTCCGCCTGGCCGGACCCGAGGGCTTGTCCCTGCCCGAAGTGGAGAAGAAGACAGCCTCCCTCCTGGCGCTCCTTCCGGATGGGGAGCGCGAGCGGCTCGAGCGCTTCCTCGCGGCGCTGCCCGCGCTGCGGCGCGAGCGGGATCGGCTCGGCGTGCGGGCCCTGCTCCTGGCCACGCTGGAGCTGACGGGCTTTCGCGAGGCGCTGGCGGCCACGCCCTACGCGGAGCAGGCGAGCGCCAACGTGGAGAAGCTGCTCGCGCTGGCGGGCCGGCGCGACGAGCGGGGGACGGGCGGCTGCGTGACGTTCTCGCGTGAGCTGCAACGCCTCGTGCACGAGGAGCCCACCGAGGCCCAGGCGGAGCTGCTGGAGGCGGGGGATCCTCGCGCGGTGCAACTGCTCACCATCCACCGGGCCAAGGGGTTGGAGTGGCCGGTGGTGGTGGTGCCCGCCCTCGGTGGCTCGCGGCGCTCCAACAGCGGAGGCCGGGTGCTCTTCGAGCGTGGACGAGGCCTCGCCCTGCGGCCCTGGCTGCCGCCGGAGCTGCTCGACCGCGTGGACGCGAAGTTCCGCTCGCCCCGCTTCGACGCGGTGAAGACGGAGATCAAACGCCGGGAGACGGCCGAGTACCGGCGTCTGCTGTACGTCGCGCTCACGCGCGCCCAGGATCGGCTCCTGCTGTCGGGCGGCGAGGAGCGCAACGCCGCGGACTCGTGGTGGTGCCTGCTCGGCGCGCGGCTCGATGAAGATTCCCGGCTGCGGGGCCTGGTCGAGGATCTGGACGCGAGGACGCTGCCGGAGCCGCCGGAGGTGGACCTCTCCGAGGACGTGGACGAGGTCGAGCAGGAGGCCCGGGTCGAGACGGCCTGGCAGCGGGTGCACGCGCGTCGGGACGCCGCCGTGCCGGAGTCCGTGACGGTGGAGGCGGGAGCGGTGCAGGACTTCATCGCCTGTCCGCGCCGCTACCACTACGTGCACCGGCTCGGCCTGCGCGCCGAGGGAGTCGCCTGGGAGGCTCCGCCCCGTCAGTCCGCGCTCTACGTCGAGCGGGACTCCTGGGGCGCACCGGCCCCGAGCGTTCCGGACCGGGTCCTGACCCTCATGCGAAGGGTGGACTTCCGCCTGGCGGGTACGCCCGCTCCGGAGCGGCGGGCCCGCCTGGAAGCCCTGGCCCGGGAGGTGGGCTGGGCGGTGGAAGAGGAGGGCGTGGAGGAGGCGCTCGCCACCCTGGATCGCTTCCTGGAGACCGCGTGTGCCCAGGAGCTGGCGGCGGTCCCCGGAGCGCGGGTGCACCGCGCATTGCCATTCGTCCTGGACCTGCCGGGAGGGGCGCCCACGGCCCTGGAGGGAGAGCTGGACCTGCTCTGGGAGACCCCGGAGCATGAGGCCCGGGGCGTGGTCTTCCTACCGGGCGGTCGGTCTCCGCGTGGGCTCGCCGCGCATGAGGACTTCCTGGCGGCCGTGGCCCTGGCGGCCCGGCGGCTCGTGCGTGAGGACGTCCCCCTGCGGGTGGGGGCGGTCTTCCTGGGCGGGGACGTGTTGGAGCCGGAGTTCTCTCCGGAAGAAGCACATCTACGGCTTTCCGCCGAGCGCTTGAGGGACGAGGCCCGGGCCCTGGTCGAGGCGGATGTCCGAGGGCGCTGGCCCGGACGCGACGCGTCGGTGTGCGTGGGGCTTGCCTGTGGCTATGTCGCACACTGCCATCCGGACGACCCGGCCCGATCCAACTCGGTGACGGATCGTGCGGAAGCGTGCTAAGCGGCCGCAACTATGCCGAACGTCGTCGTCATTGGTGCGCAGTGGGGAGATGAGGGCAAGGGCAAGGTCGTGGACCTGCTCACGGAGCATGCCCAGGTGGTCGTGCGCTTCCAGGGAGGCAACAACGCGGGCCATACCCTGGTGGTGGGTGGCCAGAAGACGGTGTTGCATCTCATTCCCTCGGGAATCCTCCATCAGGGGAAGACCTGCGTCATCGGTAACGGCGTGGTGTTGGATCCCGCCGTCCTGGTGAAGGAGATCGACACCCTCAAGGAGCGCGGCTTCCTCAAGGATGACGCGCAGCTGATCATCTCGGACAACGCCCACGTCATCTTCCCCTGGCACAAGCTGCTGGACTCGTCCCGGGAGAAGACGCGGGGCGTGGGCGCCATCGGCACGACGGGGCGTGGCATCGGCCCGGCCTACGAGGACAAGGTGGCGCGCCGTGGCATCCGCGTGAGGGATCTGCTCAACCCGGAGCGGCTGCGCAAGCGCATCGACGAGCGGCTGCCCGGCATCCGCGAGGAGCTGCGCGAGCTGTGCGCCGCCTCCAGCGAGACGCCTCCCGAGCTGGACGCCAACAAGGTGCAGGCGGACTTCACCGCGCTGGGCGAGCGGCTGCGGCCCTACGTGGGCGACGTGTCGCTCTACCTCTCGGGCCAGGTGCAGCGTGGGGCGCGCATCCTCTTCGAGGGCGCCCAGGGCACGCTGCTGGACGTGGACCACGGCACCTATCCCTTCGTCACCAGCTCCAACTGCGTGGCGGGCAACGCCGCGGTGGGCTCGGGCCTGGGCCCCACGGCCATCGACCGGGTGATGGGCATCAGCAAGGCGTACACCACGCGCGTGGGCGGCGGTCCGTTCCCCACGGAGCTCACGGACGAGATGGGAGACCGGCTGCGCAAGGTGGGTGACGAGTTCGGCGCCACCACGGGCCGTCCGCGCCGCTGCGGCTGGCTCGACGGCGTGGTGCTGCGCTACGCGGTGCGCGTCAACGGCCTGTATGGCCTGGCGCTCACGAAGCTGGACGTGCTCTCCGGCATGAAGTCGCTGCAGATCTGCAACGCCTACGAGCTGGACGGCAAGCGCATCACCGAGCTGCCCGGGGACTACGAGGACCTGGCGCGCGTCAAGCCCCTCTACGAGACGCTGCCGGGCTGGGACGACAAGCTCGCCGGGGTGCGCACCTTCGACGAGCTGCCCGAGAACGCCAAGCGCTACGTGCGCCGCGTGGAGGAGATCTGCGGCGTGCCCGTCACCTGCATCTCCGTGGGCGCCGATCGCGGCGAGACCGTGCTGCTGCAAAACCCCTTCCGGAGCTGAAACCCCGCTTTCAAGGTAAAACAGCGGACAATCGGGCAGTCCCGGAAGTCATTCGGTGGACTCCCCGACCGGAGGGCAGGGGAGCCGGTGGCATGTGTCAGGGAAGCACCTTAATTTCAGGTGCATGGATCGGGGCGACTCGAAGGCAGGAAGGCAAGTATTCCGCCCACACGCCGTGCTCGCGGCTGTCATGGGCGCCGCGACGCTGCTCTGGCTGGGGGTGTTGCTCTACCTCCTGCGCTTCGAAGGCGTCCCGGTGCAGACGTTCTTGTCCGCGCTCTTCTTCGTCCTCTTCTTCGCGGTGTCGGTGACCTACTACGGGCGCACCCGCATCGTCGTGGACGCGGGTGGCATCACGTACCGGGGCATGGTGCGCACCCGCCGGTTCTCCTTCTCGGACATCCGCAAGGTGGATGTGCTGCCCGGTCCGGTCACCGTGTACGCGGTGCGCGGCAGCCGGGGCCTCGTGCACTTCACCAGCCTCTTCTCGCACCACCAGCGCCTGGCGCGGCTGCTCATCGAGCGGGCCGGTCTCTCGCCGCTGCACGCCTGAGCTTCAGCCCGTCAGGACGTAGGTAGCCAGCAGCCCCACCAGGGCCAGCCCCGCGCCCAGGACGAGCAGTCCCACGTCCCAGCGTCCCCGCGCGCGCGCGGGGACCCGCTCCTGCTCTCCATCTGGGCTCTCGGGTTCAGGGGCGGGCGCGGCTTGCTGCTCGGGAGGCGGTCGCGCGATGGGCTCGGCCGCCGGGGCCTGGAAGCGCAGCAAGGTCCGTCCCAGCTCGATGATGTCGCCGTCCTGGAGCGCCTGGGGGGCCTCCACGCGCTTGCCATTGAGATAGACGCCGTTGGGGCTGTCCTGGTCCTCCAGGAGGAAGGCGCCCTCCTGCTGGCGGATGCACGCATGGCGGCGGGACACGGCGATGTCCCTCAAGCGCACGGCCACCTCCAGGCTCCGCCCCAGCTCCGTCCGGGCCTCCGCGAGGGCGAAGCAGCGGCCCACGTCCGCGCCGGTGAGGCACTGGAGGGACGCGGCGCGCGAGACCAGGGACTCCTCCGTGTCCCCCAGCAGGTGTTTGAGTACGGCCACCGTGCCCACCTGCCGCTCGGTGTCCGTGCCGGGCGCCAGCAGCTTCAGGCTCATGCCCTCGGGCAGGCCCACCGCCTCGCCGGGTAGCACCAGCCGCGCCACCTCCGGCGGCACCATCACCCCCGCGACGGTGAAGGTGCGACGGGCCTCCACCATCAACCGGTGCCCCTCGATGCGCAGTGTCAGCAGGCCGGGTGGCAGTCCTTCGAGGCGGACATGGTCGTCCTCGCCGCCTCCCAGCAGGTGCACGCCCTCGGGAAGCTCGAAGGAGGTCGGGGTGCCCAGGTGCTCGAATTCGAAGTGCATGGCGTGGGGTGAGCAAGGGAGAGCGCCTGCCCCAGGGCCTACTTCGCGATCCGCGTGAGCGAGTTGCTCCGGACGAAGGTGCCCGGGAAGGACTGCCCACTGGCCGAGTACGTCAGGGTCCCGGAGGACTCGAGTTGGATGCTCGAACCCGTGAGCACCGCGGTCCCGCTGGTGAATGTCATCGAGAGTGTGGTGCCCTGCAACTCACCGGTACACGTCACCCCCGCTCTGAGCGTCGCCACGTTTCCCTCGACCTCCGCGGGCAGGGCGCAAGTGCCGCTCGAGTCAACGATGACGATGTCCGAATCGACCCCTTCCGAGATTCGGAACGACATCTTTCCGGAACCGGTCGAGCTTCCTCTTCCAGTGACGGACACGGTGAACGAGTCCGAGCCGGAGTAACTGCCATGGAACTGCTGACCCGCGGGGCCACAGCCCAGGGCGAACGTGGCGAGCGGCAGGGACAGCCAGAGCATCGAGCACTTCATGTGACGACTCCTCGTGAGGGGGTCGCGGCTCCTGGGGAAGGGCACGCGACGGGGTGGATGCCGGGGCCGCCTGTGCAGGACTCCTGCCAGGCTCCACCCGAGGCGCGGGAACTCCCCGAGCCCATGCGATTCAAGGACATGGCCGTGTGCCGACGGACCCGCCGTGCTCCTCCCATCCACTGCGTGGGATGCCCCATCATCCACGCCATGGACGGATGTGCTGGGACTAGGATGGGCACCCCCGATGAGTTCCGCCCTCCGCCTGCTGCCACTGCTGCTGCTCTCGTTCCTCTCCGCCTGCCGTGACGAACAGGCCGGCCCCAAGCCTCGTGCGAAGGCCCTGCCGCCCCCTGCCCGGCTGCGCGTCCTGGACGCGGCTCCGGCGGACCTGACCTACCGCGCGGGCACCACGTTCGCGGGGGGCGCGGTGCGCTACCTCGGCTCGCGCGTGTCTCCCGCGGTGGCCGCGCCCGGCCAGCCCGTTCAGCTCGCGCACTACTTCGAGGCCCTGCGCGCCCCGCCCCAGGGGTGGGAGTTCTTCGTGCACGTGGTGGAGCCCGGCTCCGGGCAGATGCTGATCAACGCGGACCATGGCTTCGCGGGCGGAGTGGGGCCCCTGGGCTCCTGGCCCGTGGGCAAGGTGGTGGAGGACGTGCACACGGTGGCCATGCCGTCCATTCCGGGACGGGTGGTGCTCGGCTTCTGGCGGGGCGAGGAGCGTCTGGCCGTGGATGATCCGCGAGCGCATGCGGGAGACAACCGGATGTTCGGTCCGGAGCTGGGAGGCGCTCTTCCGCCGCTGCCCGAGTACACCATGCACCGCGCCGCCCGGCCGCCGGTGCTCGACGGAGAACTCGAGGACGAGGCGTGGAAGGCGGCCACTCCGGTGGTGCTGCGGGGCAGCTTCGATGGCCGTGCCGTGCCCCTGCGCACCGAGGCCCGGCTGACCTACGACGACCAGAACCTGTATGTCGCCTTCGACGTGGAGGATCCGGATGTCTGGGGCACGTTCCGCGAGCAGGACGAGCCGCTCTACACCCAGGAGGTGGTGGAGGTGTTCCTCGACGCCAACGCGGACGGGCGGACGTACAACGAGCTGCAGGTGTCTCCGCACAACGTGCACTTCGATGCCTACTTCCCCGCGCGCCGTCAGGGCATGGACTTGAGCTGGGACTCGGGCATGACGAGCGCGGTGAAGGTCCGGGGCACGCTCGACGAGGCGTCCGACCGGGACGAGGGCTGGCGGGTGGAGATGAAGATCCCCCTGTCCCGCCTGGCCGAGGTGCCCCACCTGCCCCCGAACAAGGGGGACCGGTGGCGCTTCAACCTGTACCGGCTGGAGCACCCGGAGCGGCGGGGAGAACAAGGGCAGTCCTTTTCCCCGCTCTTCGTGGGGGACTTCCACGCGCTGCCGCGCTTCGGCTGGCTGATCTTCGACTAGTCATCGCGGTCGAGCTTCATCCCCTCGACAGCCGATCCACGTCCTTCAGGAGCGTGGGGACGCGGTAGGGCCCATGCATCGCGCGCACTCGCTCGGCCGCCACGGCCGGCTCCATGGGCACGCGGCGACCGAGCGCCTCGTACGCTACGCGTGCGGGGAGATCTCCCAATGCGCGTCCGCCATGGAGCGCTCGGTCGGGTCTCCGAGGAAGCGCAGGAAGCCGTTGAGCTCCAGGGTGTCGATGAGCTCCTCGGCCTCCAGTTGGGAGAAGCCCTTCGTGTTCACCAGCAGGTCGCGCATGAACGCCTTGCCGCGCAGGTAGCCCACGGGTTCACCCGGGGGGAGCAAGTGCTTGAGGTCGGCGGTGAGCTGACGCAGATCCGTGTCTTCGGAGATCATCGCCTCAAGGCTGGTGATGGGAGAGCGCGGGTGCAACCACATCCTTGTCCTGCGTCGAGGAAGGCAGGAAGGGGCTCAGGCGCACGTCGTGTCCGTCACTTTCGAGGGTGATGGCACCTTGAATGTCGGTGCGCAGACACTCCGTTCCCAAGGCCCGGTAACGCGCTTCCACCTCCGGGTGCGGAAAGCCGAAGCGGTTGCGACGGCCCACGCAGAAGATGGCGAAGCGCGGACGCAGCCGGGCGAGCAGGCCCTCGGTGGAGGAGGTGCGCGAGCCATGGTGGGGCGCCTTGAGCACCGCCACCGGTCCGAGCGCTCCCTCCGCGAGCAGGGCCTCCTCGCCCGCCTCCTCCACGTCTCCGGGGAGCAGCACGGTGACGTCGCCATGGCGCACGAGCAGCACCACGCTCGTGTCGTTCTGGCCCTCCAGCAGCACTCGATCCTCCGGCGGTCCAAGCACCTCCAGCGTGGCCTCCCCGAGGCGGTACGGGGCATGGCCCCGCTGTACTTCCTCGACGTGGGCTCCCGCGGCCGAGGCGATGAGCTGCCGCGACAGGGGCCCGTCCGCGCTGTCCGCGGGCAGCCACAGCCGCTCGGTGGGCACCTGTTGCAGCGCGGAGATGAGACCGAGCGCGTGATCCGGGTGGGGATGGGAGAGGACGGCCAGGTCCAACCGCTCGATGCGGGAGGCGCGCAGGAAGGGGACGACGACGCGCAGTCCCGGATCCGCGCCGCCGGGCACACCGCCTCCATCGAGCAGCGCGTGGTGTCCCGCGGAGCTGAGCACCATCGCATCTCCCTGGCCCACGGAGAGGAAGGTGATGCGCAGGCCCGGCTCGGGAAGGACGCGGGGGAGCAGCAGGGCGAGCACCAGGCTCGCGGGCACGAGGAGTCCCCCCAGACGCCAGCGCCGCTCGCCCAGGGCCCAGCACGCGAGCCCCACGCCATAGAGCAGCGAGGCGGCGGTGCCGAACGAGGGCAGCTCCACGGTGGCCAGGGGCACATGGGCGAAGAAGCGGGTGAGCCAGAGCAGCACCTGCGAGGCCCATGCGCCGCCCCACAGCAGCGGGGTGGCGAGCACGGGCGCCGCGACGAAGAGGGCCGCGCCGCCCGCGGCGAAGCCGGTGAGCAGGCCACACAGGGGCAGACAGACGATGTTGGAGACGAGCCCCGCGAGGCTCGCGCGGCCAAACGTCCCGGCCACCAGTGGAAGACTCGCGACGGTGACGGCGGCGCTCGCGCAGAACGTCTCCAACACCGTCTCCCGCGTGCTCGCCAGCAGGCGCCGCAGCCGGTGCGGCTCGCGGGGATCGGGGGGCGGCAGGGGGACGGCCTCGCGCAGCGCGGGGGTGAGCAGCAGCAGGCTGAAGACGGCGAGGAAGGACAGTTGCAGCGAGAGATCGGAGACGCTCGAGGGCGCCCAGACGACGAGCAGCGCGGCGGCGGCGGCGAGGCTGTTGAGCCCATCGGCCCGGCGCCAGAGCGTGAGCCCCAGCAGGACGACGGTGGCCATCACCGCCGAGCGCACCGCGGGAGGCTGGTTGCCGGTGAACACGACATAGGCCCAGACGAAGGGAATGGCGGCGGGGGCCGCGAGCCGCCGCGCATCCACCCGCCGCGAAATGGGCAGGGCCGCGCCCGCGCGCACGAACAAGCCTCGCAGCAGGGCGAGCGTCATGAGCGCGAGCGCCGCCACGTGCAGCCCGCTCACGCTCAACACATGCGCCAGCCCGCTGCGCGAGAAGTCCTCCTCCAGGGCGTCATCGAGCGCGGCGCGCTGTCCGGCCGCGAGCGTGAGGAAGAGGGTGGCCGCGTCGGGCGACGGCGCCACGGCGTGCACCGCCCGGGCGAGCCCCTCCTGGAGTCGGACCAGGGCCTCGCGCCAGTGCGGGGCGGGGGACAGCACGAGCAGGCGCGCGGGCTCGAAGCCTCCGGTGAAGGCCATCCCCTGTCGCCACCGTTTCGCGGAAAAGTCCTTTTCTCCTGGATTCGCGGCGGGCTCGAGTGGCCGGAGCCGGGCTTCCAGGCGCAGGCGCTGTCCCGGCAGGAGCGGGGCAAGCGCGCCTCGCGCGGACAGGAGGGCGCGGAAGCGAGCGGGAGTTTCGGCCCTGGCGCCCACCCGGACGACGGCCAGCAGCAGGCGCGTGGAGTCCGCGGTGACCTCCACGCGCTCCACCTCGCCCTCCAGGACCGCGCGTCCTCCTTCCCTCAGTCCGGCAGGCACCTCCGCCCCGGCCTCCAGGGACGCCAGCCCCGCGCCCGTGAGCGCCAGGGCCCCGAGCACGCCCAGATGGGCACCAGGCAGGCGGGCGAGCCCCAGGGCGCCCACCGCCACGGTGGAAGCCATCAGTAATTGGAATGCTCCCTCGCCCGCGCTCGTTTGTATCCACAGACCCGCGCCGAGCATGAGGCTCACGGCGGGAAAGAACAGCGGACGTACGGTCAGATCTCGCCACGACGAACGGCCCATCACCCACCCCCCACCCACTCCGTCCAGTCAGGGTGTAGCACTCTACCCAAGAGGACACCCACGCAAAGCGGCGCAGGCTAGTCCGGAAAAACCCGCCGGGTCAAGACGCCAAAGTTGCTGGAGGGGTTGGATTGTGGTACGAGTAGGACGTTTTCCGAGGCCGGGTGTCGAGACCAAGCCATCCTAGAGGAGGCGGTAACGAGTGCAGACGAGCTTCAAGACCGGCGATAAGGCTGTGTACCCCGGGCAGGGTGTGGGCGAGGTGATGGGCATCGAGCACACCGAAGTCGCCGGGCAACGTCAGTCCTTCTACGTGTTGCGAATCCTGGAAAACGGGATGCGCATCATGATCCCAATCAACAAGGTGGGCTCGGTCGGCCTCCGGGAAATCATCAGCGAGGAAGACGTCAAGCAAGTCTATTCCATCCTGAAGGAGAAGGACATCTCGGTCGACTCCACGACGTGGAACCGTCGCTACCGGGAGTACATGGAGAAGATCAAGACCGGCTCCGTGTTCGAGATCGCCGAGGTGCTGCGCGACCTGTACCTGCTCAAGGGTGACAAGGATCTGTCCTTCGGTGAGCGCAAGATGCTGGACACGGCGCGCTCGCTGCTCATCAAGGAACTGTCGCTGGCCAAGGACTGCTCCGAGGACGAGATCGAGTCGGACCTGAAGAAGATCTTCAACATCGCCTGAGCCTCCTCGGGTGGACGTTGAAAACCCCGGCTCCCCATGTGGGGACCGGGGTTTTTCTTTGGCCCCACGGGCCCGCCCGGGCGGCTACGGGCCCTTGAGCTGGGCCTGGGCCTGGGTCAGCGCCTGACGGATGCGCGGCGCGTACGCTCCCCACCCCTGGGCAATCTGCCGATCCAGGGCGTGCGCCTCGGTGAAGTGGCGGACGGCGGCCGGGGCGTCCCGGGCTTCGAGGGCGGCCTGGCCCGCCTTCCACGCCTGCTGGAAGCGCTCCAACAGCAGGGCCAGGTTCTCCACGCGCTCGCGCCGGGCGAGGCTCAGGGCCGCCTCGACGTGTCCCGACTCGTATTGGGCGAGGACCTCTGCCTCCGCGTCGGGATTCGGGGCCGCGTGGGGCTCGGGCGGCGGAGGCTTCGGGGCGGTCTTGACGGAGCCCTCCTTCACGGCGCGGCCGGTGTCCCGTCCCGGACGGGCGGTGGGGGCGGCGGGCCGGGCCTCCTCGGCGAGCGCCTGGGCACTCGCGGTGGGTGGCGTGGCCTCGGGGACTGGAGCAGGGGGCTCCGCGGTCACCTCCACCTCGATGTCCGGCTCCCGGGCGCGGAACGCCTCGGATTTCTCCACCGGCGGCTCATCGCGCAGCAGCCGGACCGCCGAGAGCGTGAGGAACACGGCCACCAGGCCGCTCGACGCGGCGGCGAGCAGGATGAGGCGCTGGGCGCTCAGGCCCACCCGGAGGGGCGAGGCGCGCCGGCCGTCGGCGCCGCGGCGCGAGGGCATGGGTCCCGGCCCTCTCACGCGCAGCAGCGCGTTGCCCAGGGCGATTTCATCCCCCGAGCGCAGCTCGCGTTCGCCCGTGAGCCGGACGCGGTTGACGTAGGTGCCGTTCTGGCTGCCCACGTCCTTGAGGAGGAGTCGGTCTCCCAGGCGGGTGAGCTGGGCGTGGCGCCGGCTGATGGAGGGGTGCTGCAGCCGCAGGTCGGACGAGGAGGCGCGGCCCAACGTCAGCACCCCCTGCTTGATGGGGACCAGCTGGCCCGTTCCGGGACCGCGCTCGACATAGAGGCAGGCGCGCTCGTGGCCGGGATCCTCGTACTCACCGGAGGAGAAGCGGGTGGGAAACTCGCGGTCCCGCTCTTGTCGAGAGGCGCCCGCCGCGTGCCGACGCGAACGGCGCGGGCCCACGGGAAACTGGGGCACGCGCTGGGGTCGCGGATCATCGGCCTGCAGGGGCGCCACTTCGTCGTCATCGAAGGGCAGGTCCACATCATCCGCGGGCGCCGTGGTCTCTCCCCCCTCCGCCACGGAGGGCGGGGCGGAGCGGGGCGGGCGCTTGGGATTCGGAGGACTCATGGGGGTGCTTCTCCCAGGATTCGATGGCCGGGCGAGACGGGGGGTCTCCCGGGGCAGCAGGATAGTCTTTTTTCGGCCGGGAAGGGGGAGCGAGGGCCCATCTATGTTGACTGAGTAGTCGGGCCGTTGTGAAAGTCCCGTCTTTCCGACTGCACGCCGGAATCAGCAGCCGGAAATCGAGAATCGACCGTCCTGGAGGTTCGTGCACGTGGCCGCCGCATCCATCCGCCTTTTCAACACGATGACGATGCAGAAGGAGACGCTGGTGCCTGTCGTCCCGGGCAAGCTGGGCGTCTATGTGTGTGGCCCGACGGTCTACAGCTACGTCCACATCGGCAACGCACGCACGTTCACGTCCTTCGATGTCGTGGTGCGTTATCTGCGCCACCGCGGCTTCGACGTGACGTACGTGCGCAACTACACCGACGTGGACGACAAGATCATCAAGGCCGCCCAGGAGACGGGCGAGGCCCCGGTGGCGCTGGCGGCGCGGTTCGTGGAGGCGTTCCGCGAGGATGCCCGGGCCCTGCACCTGCTGGAGCCGGACGTCTCGCCCAAGGTGAGCGATCACATTCCGGAGATCCTACGCATCATCGGGAAGCTGGTGGACAAGGGCGTGGCGTACGCCTCCCAGGGCGACGTGTACTTCTCCGTGCGGCGCTACCCCGACTACGCGAAGCTGTCCAAACGCGACCTGGATGAGCTGTGCGTGGGCGAGCGCGTCCAGCCCGGAGAGCAGAAGCACGAGCCACTGGACTTCGCCCTGTGGAAGGCCGCCAAGCCGGGCGAGCCGTCCTGGGACAGCCCCTGGGGCCCGGGCCGGCCCGGGTGGCACATCGAGTGCTCGGCCATGAGCGAGCGCTACCTGGGCGAGACCTTCGACATCCACGGCGGCGGGTTGGATCTCATCTTCCCTCACCACGAGAACGAGCTCGCCCAGAGCGAGGCCGCGAGTGGCCACACCCTGGCGCGCTACTGGATGCACTGCGGCTTCCTCGATCTCGAGGGGGCGAAGATGTCCAAGTCGCTCGGCAACGTGGTGCGCCTGCGCGAGGCACTGGAGCGGGTGGACGCCGAGGCGCTGCGCTTCCTCTTCCTCTCCACGCACTACCGCCACCCCCTGGCCTTCTCGGACAAGGGCCTGGCGGACGCCGAGCTGCGCATGGAGTACTTCTACGAGACCCTGCGCAAGGTGGACGAGCGCGTGGGAGGCAAGGAGTTCGTCCCGGGCCCGCTGCACGGCGACGCCGCGCGCTTCATGGCGGACTTCGAGGCCCAGATGGATGACGACTTCAACTCGGCGGGCGCGCTGGGGGTGCTCTCGGGCCTGTTCGCGATGATGAACGAGCTGGTGGACAAGCCGCCGGTGAAGGACAAGGCCCTGGTGGGCCGCACCCTGCGGGCGTTGCGCGAGGACGTGCGCAAGGTGTCGGGCATCCTCGGCTTGTTCGAGGAGGAGCCGGCGTCCTGGCTGCTGCGGCGTCGGGATCGGGCCGTGAAGGAGCGGGGGCTCGACGTGGCGCGGGTGGAACAGTTGATGGCGGCGCGCGCGGAGGCCCGCAAGGCCAAGGACTTCGCCGAGGCGGACCGGCTGCGCGGCGAGCTGAAGTCCCTGGGCGTGGAGATCATGGACACCGCGGCGGGCACCCTGTGGAAGGTGGCCGCGCCCGCGTAGGGCCCTCTCTTTTTTTTGCTGCTATCCAGGTGCCGACGAACGACGAGTCCCCGAGGGCTCGTCGCTCGCCGATGACGCAGTGTTTCCGCTTGCACCGCGACAGATACGGATTTCTCGTATTTATCAGTTTCCAAGAAAACGCTAGGGTTGGACGCCTACTTACTCACCGGGAGTCCACCCATGCGCTCGAGGCCGCGGTCCATCTTCATGACGATGATGTGGGGAGTCGCTCTCGCGGGAGGTTCCGCGTTCGCGGAGAGCCCCCAGCCGTCCGACGCGGCGTCTTCGCGGGTGGCCCTTGCGGCGAGTGCCAGCACCTCGCGTTGGACGGAGGAGTTCGCCACCGGCGAGGGCACGGGTGAGCTCGTGCGCACCCGGGAGGGGTTGCTCTTCGAGCCCTATGCCGTCATGCGCAGGCCCGAGGGGTTGAGCCGGCTCACCGGCCTCTACACCTTTCCGGCCCGTCGGCTGGAGCAGCCCGTGGACACGATCCGGCCGCTGCTCCAGGCGAGTGCTTCCCCGGAGATGGGCGTCGAGGTGGATGTCCGGGTGCGTACGCCCGATGGAGCCTGGAGCGAGTGGCGCACCGCCAGCGCGGGAGAGGTCGCGCACCTGCCTCGCGCCGGCACGGAGGTGCAGGTGAGGCTCGCGCTCCTCGCGGACGAGCACGGCCGCGGTCCCGTGGTGCGGGAGGTGCGGCTGGAGGGCTCGTTGGAGGGAGGCGCGTCGGGGGAGGAGTTCCAATCCCTGGCGGCGCTGAGCTATCGCGTCTTCGCCACGCGCGAGGGCCTGGTGGGGGGCACGACCGCCAATGGCCATGTCATCAAATCCAACGATCGTTTCGTGGCGCTGCCGTCGCGCCGGGCGCTCGCGTCCAATGGCGGCTCCGAGTACCAGGTGAAGGTGTGCTACCCGAAGACGGGCAAGTGCACGACCACCTCCGTCTGGGACGTGGGGCCCTGGAACACGAAGGATGACTATTGGAATCCCTCGAGTGTCCGCGAGATGTGGAAGACCCTGCCGCAAGGCAAGCCCGAGGCCCAGGCCGCCTATCAAGACGGGTTCAACGGCGGGTTGGATCAATTCGGGCGCCGTCCCGCCAACCCCGCGGGCATCGACATCGCCGACGGGGCGTTCTGGACGGACCTGGGGATGAGCAACAACGACTGGGTCGACGTGACGTACCTGTGGACGTCGGGAGGGAGCACCCCCACGGGCCTGGTCATCGACAGCAACAACGCCAACAACGACAGCACCCGGGGCTACATTCAGCTCGCGGGGACCAGCTGGGCCTCGTCCACGAACGTGGCGGGCTACTACGGCTCGAACTATCTCGCCTCGCCCACCGCGGCCGTCTCCGAGCCGGCGACGTTCTGGTTCTACCTGCCCACGGCGGCCACCCGGACGATCGACGCCTGGTGGACCGCGGCGAGTGATCGCTCGACGACCGCGCCCTTCATCATCTGGGACGCCAATGGCACCCAGCTGGCCACCGTGAAGGTGAATCAGCAGGCCAACGGCGGCAGGTGGAACACCCTCGGCACGTGGAGCTTCCCCGCGGGCTGGAACAAGGTGCAGTTGAGCCGCTGGACCACGGCGGGCGCCTACGTCATCGCCGACGCGATCCAGGTGCGGTAGCGGCCTTTCTCATGAGCGGCATCGCCGCCCGGAGTCCGCTCGGGACTCCGTGGCGGCGGACGCCCTGGCTCCTCCGCCTACTTCGCGGTGAAGGGGGTGTCGTTGCGGTAGAGGAGGGTCTTCGACCAGTCGGGCAGGAAGACCAACGTGTCGACCCGGTAGGTCCCCGCCGCGAGCGACGTCGGAATCGTGAACGCCGTGGTGTACGAGCGCGTCTGCCCGGCGGTGAAGGCCTGGGCCGTATAGCTCTTCTCCGACACCAGCGCCGTCGTGGCGGCATTGCGGATCTCGTACTTCACCACCAGGCTCCTGGCCGTGGACGAGGTGACCGAGCCGGAGACCTGGAAGCTGGTTCCCCGCGTGACGGTCGTGGGGCTCACCGTCGCCTGGGTGGTCGAGATGGCCTCGGTCGGCTCCGGCTCGGTGGGCGTTTGCACGTAGTAGCTCTTGAACAGCGCGGCCGAGTTGGGGAACTCGGTCTGGAAGCCATGGCCGCTCCGGCTGTCCACGTCGGAGAGCTGGTGATGGCCGTCCGACGCCTGGTAGTCGAAGTACGAGTGGTAGCCGACGTTGTTCGCCGGGTTGAAGATGAACGCGAGCATCTGCCCGACGTAGTAGGTGTTGTCCCCGCCGCCATGGGTGGCCGCGTCGTTCACGCCCCACTCGGGAACGGACAACGGCTTGCCATGCGCTTGCGCGAAGGTGCGGAACTTGCTCAGCGCCGGAGCGAACTGCGCGTTCCAGACCGACTGCCAGCGGCTCTGCGCGCACGAGCCCGTGCAGCCCGCGGGAACCGGATAGGCCCCGTTCCAGCCCTGGTCATACAGGTCGAACCCGATGTAATCCACATACGCATCCCCCGGGTAGGTGGCGGCCAGATCGCTGGACGAGATGTCGTAGTTGGGATTCCAGTCGAACTTGAAGCCGGCGGACGGCTGGGCGGCGCGCATGGCCGTCACGATCTTGCGGAAGCAGGCGGCGAAGTGGGCCTGCTGTCCATTGCCGGAGTACCACGGCATCCAATTGCCGCTGAACTCCCAGCCCAGACGGATGATGGTGTTCTGGAGCTCGTAGGAGACCAGGTTGTTCGCCAGCGTCTTGAACCGGTAGTCGTAGGCGCCCTGCGCGCACTGCGCCAGCGAGCCCTGCCCACTCGGGAACATGGCGACCGAGTAGTTCAGGCGCCGGCCCGGCTTCGCGTTCACCCACGTGCTCCAAGAGCTGAGCTGCCAGGAGGGGTTCTCGATGTTTCCCCAGGTGTCCTTCGCCTGATGGCCCTGGCCCATGGTGACCTCGTGGCCGAGCCAGGTTGAATAGGCGTTGATGACGTCGGGATTCGAGTAGACCTCACCCCGGTACACACCCGTCAGCGGCTCCGCGGCCGCACTCGCGCCCCAGCCCAGGACGGACATGGCGGCGAGGCCAGAAGCGAGCGTGAGTCCGACGGTTCTTGCACCAATCTTCAAGGCGACTCTCCAATTTTACGGTTCTAGGAGGATTGTCGGTTCTGCCCGCGAAAGGTTGCTGGTGCGCGCCGCATCCTGAGTCGCTTCGGGCGCTCTCTTGACGGCGATCCACCCGGAGTGTTCTCGCTGTTGACAATCCGTTCCATTCGCTGCTGCTGTGGGATGGGTCGGATGTGCCCTTCCGAGAAGGAACGTGTTTCGAAATGAAGACCGTCATCCTCGCTCTTGCCGCTCTGTTCTTCGCCATGCCTTCAGCGGCCGTCGACCAGAAGTCGTATCCCAACGCCAGACAGAGCTATCCCTTCGTGGTGAAGATCAGCGACTTCTACGGGGCGGAAGGGTTCGGCTTCGATTACTACCTCGACAAATCGAAGCTCGTGGTCGTCTTGTGGGACGACCTTGGGAGTCCCCGGAAGGAAGTCCTCTCGAAGTCGCTGACGAAGGCCGAAGTCAGGGAGTGGGCGAGCTATCTCGAACGTCTGCCCATGGGGCAACTGAAGGAGTCGTATGTCAATTCCAGCGTCGACGACGGCTTGCAGCAGACGTTTACCTTCAAGTCGGGCGGGAGGGAGAAGACGGTGGATGTCCGCAACATTCGAGTCGAGGAGCTCGAGAAGCTCTGCCGGAAGCTGAATCTCCTGATACCCGACAAGCACATGCGGCTGCGAGTCAGTGATGGGTGAGGAGCGCGAACCCGGGCGCTTCGACGGGCACGCGCCGCAGCAGCGAGGCGAAGGCAGAGGGCGCATGGTCCGACAGCACGACGACTCCGGTGTCCGTCTCCACCGAGAAGCCCAGGAAGCCCGAGTAGCCGCCCATCGCCGAGGAGCGCCACACGACGGGCCTGCCCCGCACCCGTGACACGTTCCATCCGAGCCCCACCCGCTTGCCCCAGGCCTTCACGCGCGGGGTGTGCGCCAGCCGCGCGGCATGGGTGAGCCCGACCTGCCAATGCCCCAGATTCGCGTCGAGGAAGCGCAGCAGGTCGGGCACCGTCGAGTAGAGCGCTCCCGCACCGGGCAGTGCCGGCCAGGTCCAGGCGGGCACCGGCTCGCCCCGGGCGGTGTGGCCGCGAAGCACGCGCGGCTCCTGCGTCTCGGAGGGACGGGCAGTGGTGTCCCCCAGCTTCAGCGGCGTGCACAGCCAGTCGCGCACCGCGTGTGCGTAGTTGAGCTTCAATCGGCGCGAGAGCGCATGGCCGAGCACTCCCATGCCGATGAGGGACTCGGCGTACCTTCGTGGCGGCGGACGCGCAGGGTGGTAGCCGCGCAGGAAGTCCCCGAAGAGCGTCGCGTTGTAGTGGCCGTAGGGGTCGGCCGGGTTCCACGTGCCCGTCCACAGGTTCGGCGGCTCGTACGGCATGCCCGAGGTATGCGTCGCCAGTTGCTCGAGCGTGATGCGGCCGGCGGCCGCGTCCGGCAGGAGCGAGCGGGGTATCAACTCCTGCAGCGGCGTGTCGAGCCTCGCCTCGCCCCGGTCCACCAACAGTGCCAGGAGGGTGCCGGTGAAGACCTGGGTGAGCGCCCCCAGGGCGTACAGGGACTCCGCGGCGGGGGGCTCACCCTGGCCGCGCTGCATCCGCACGTGGTGCTCGCCCCGGTGCGTGATGCCCACGCACAGCGCGGCCGAGGGATACGCGCCCACGTAGCGCCGGGTGGCGAGGAGCAGGGCGTCAGCGGGTGAGCCAGGGGTGTCACGAAGGTTCATGGGGCCAGGGGACGGCGCGCTCACGCGCATGGAATTGTCGGGCGGACGAATATCCCATCCATTGGAATGACGGCGAGCGCTCCGTCCAGGGTCGGAGTCTTTCGCGCCGGGGGAGGGGATGTTGTATGTCCGTCGCTCGCGGGCCCGAGCTCCCGCCGTTTCCCCGGGAGGCTCCTTGGAGACACGCACGACCAGTGTCCTGCTCGTTGATGATGATCCCTCCAACCTCTCCACCCTGGAAGCCGTCCTCGCGCCGCTCGGCCAGCGGCTGGTGATGGCGGATTCCGGACGCGAAGCGCTCCGGTGCGTGCTCGAGGAGGACTTCGCCGTCATCCTCCTGGACGTGCGCCTGGGGGACATGAGCGGTCTCGAGGTCATGGAGATGCTGCGCGAGCGCGAGCGCAACCGGCGCACGCCCATCCTGCTCATGACGGCGGCGGACATCGCGGTGCCGGAGCTGCTGGAGGGCTACGCCCACGGCGCGGTGGACTACCTCAGCAAGCCCCTCGTTCCCCAGGTGCTGCGCGCCAAGGTGGCCACCTTCGTGGAACTCCAGCTCGCGCGCGAGCAGGTCCGCCGTCAGCAGGAGGCCCAGCGCGTCCTCGAGCGCAGGCAGTGGGAGGCCGAACAGAGCGGCCGGTTGCACGCGCTGCTGCTCCAGGCCCCGGTGGCCGTCGCGATCACCCGCGGCCCCGACTTCATCCTCGAGTTCGCCAATGCCTTCTACGAGAAGGTCATGGGCCGCTCCGTGGAGCTCGGCCAACCGCTGCTCACGCTGCTCCCCGAGCTCGAGGCCCAGCCCGGGCTCCTGGAGGGCCTGCGGCGCGTGCTGGAGACGGGCGAGCCCTTCTTCGGCCATGAGTTTCCCGTCACCCTCAACCGGGGAGAAGGGGGCGCGCCGGAGGAGGCCTACTTCGATTTCATCTATCAGGCCGCCCGAGATCCGACCGGGCACATCACGGGCGTCATCTCCATCTCCGTGGAGGTGACCGGCCACGTCCGGGCGCGGCACCACTCGGAGCTCCTCGCCGGGGAGTTGCACTCGCGCACGGAGGCGCTGCGCGAGAGCGAGGAACGGTTGCGGCTGGCGGTGGAGTCCACGGAACTGGGCACCTGGGATCTCAACCCCCTCACCCGGGAGCTGAGCTGGGACGCACGCTGCAAGGCGCTGGTCGGAGTGCCACCGGAGACCCAGCCCGACCTCGAGTTGTTCTTCACGAAGGTGCACCCCGAGGATCGCGAGCGGGTGTTGGCGGCGCTGCGGCGAGCCATGGACCCCACGGGCGGCGGCCAATACGACGTCGAGTACCGCCATGCCGAGCGGCGGGAGGACGCGGAGTGGTGGATGCGCGCCACGGGCCGGGTGCACTTCGAGCAGGGCCGCGCGGTGCGCTTCACGGGCACGGTGCAGGACATCTCCGAGCGCAAGCACGTGGAGCGCGAGCGTGGCCGGTTGCTGGACGAGGCTCGTCGGCGGGCCGAGCAGCTCCGGGGGTTGACCGAGGCGGCGCTGGCCATCAACGCCGTGGAGGGCATCATGCCGGCGCTGTCGCTCATCGCCGAGCGGGCGCGGGTGCTCGGGGGGGCCCAGCGGTGCACGGTCAGCCTGACGGACGGCCACGAGGGCGTGGAGTCCATCACCGCCTTGTCGCTCGCGGATTCTTCCCTGGCCCGGCGCGGCGACGAGTCCTGGAGCGAGGAGGCCGGTCTGGCCGCCCGGGTCCGTGACTCGAACCAGCCCCTGCGTCTGACCCGGGAGGAGCTGCGGGCTCATCCTCCGTTTCCCTCCCCGCGCGGCTGGCTCGCCGTGCCCCTGGTGGGCCGCGATGGCGCCCACCTCGGCCTGCTCCAGTTGTCCGACAAGGAGCGGGGCGACTTCACCGCCGAGGACGAGGCCATCGTCATGCAGCTCGCCCAGATGGCGAGCCTCGCCGTGGAGAAGATCCGCCTGTACGAGCTTGCCCGCGCCCAGCGCCGCAACCTGTTCGCGGCGCTGATGCAGATGCCCGAGCCCCTGGCGGTCCTGCGGGGCCCGGACTTGCGCTTCGAGATGGCCAATCTCACCTTCTCACGTGCCGTGGGCGTGCGGACCCTGGAGGGCCGCCCCATTCGCGAGGCGATGCCCGAGCTGGAGGGACAGGACCTCTTCGAGACCCTGGAGCGTGTGTACCACCAGGGGGAAGCCGTGCTGCGCAAGGAGGTGGTGCTGCGCTGGCGGCGCTCGCCGGAGAGCTTCCTGCGTGAAGGCATCTTCAACCTCGCCCTCCAGCCCCTGCGCGACGGGGAGGGCCGGGTGGAGGGCATCATCGCCGTGGCCTTCGCGGTCACCGATCAGGTCCTCTCCCGGCGGGAGATCGAGGCGCTCGCCGAACAGCTCCGCCACAGCGAGCAGCGGTTGATCACCCTCGCCGTCGACCTGGAGGACCGGGTGCGCGAGCGCACCGCTCAACTCGAGGCCGTCAACCAGGAGCTGGAGTCCTTCAGCTACTCGGTCTCGCATGATCTGCGCGCCCCGCTGCGCCACATCATCGGCTTCGCCCAGCTCCTGGAGCGGCGCGCGGGCCCCGTGCTGGACGAGGTGTCGCGAGGGCACCTCAAGACCATCACCATCGCCGCGCACGATGGCGGCACGCTCATCGATGATCTGCTCGAGTTCTCCCGGATGGGCCGCGCGGCGCTGCGCCAGTCTCGCGTGAACCTGGAGGAGCTGGTGCGCGAGGTGCTCCGTGGCCTCGAGCCCGACATCAAGGGACGGAGCCTGGAGTGGCGGATAGGGGAGCTGCCCGCGGTCAAGGCCGATCCGGTGCTCGTGCGCCAGGTGCTGCGCAACCTCCTGGCCAATGCCCTGAAGTACACCCGGCCCCGGGAGCATGCCCTCATCGAGGTGGGGGCCCGTCAGGAGCAGGGCGAGGTGGAGGTGTGGGTGCGCGACAATGGGGTCGGCTTCGACATGCGCTACGCGGACAAGCTCTTCGGTGTCTTCCAGCGCTTGCACACCGTCGAACAATTCGAGGGAACGGGGATCGGATTGGCCAACGTGCGGCGCATCATCTCCCGGCATGGGGGCCGTACCTGGGCGGAAGGCGCCGTGGATCAGGGGGCCACCTTCCACTTCACCCTGCCCCGGGCCGCTTCCTGATAAGACGGACTCCGCCGTGAGCGAACTCGAGAGAACCTTCCTGGTGGATGCTCCCCCCTCCAGGCCCCTGTCGCTCCTCCTGCTGGAGGACAGCGTGCTGGATGCGCAGCTCATCTCCGCGCGCTTCGAGGAGGCGGGACTCGACGTGCGGCTGGTGCGCGTGGACAACCAGGCGGGGTTCACCCGGGCACTCGAGGGGTGCCCCTTCGATCTCATCCTCTCCGACTACAACGTCCCGGGCTTCGATGGTCTGGCCGCGCTGAGCGCCGCCCGGAGCGCCTGTCCGGACACGCCCTTCGTCTTCGTCTCCGGCGCGCTGGGCGAGGAGCGGGCCATCGAGCTGCTCAAGCGCGGGGCGACGGACTACGTCCTCAAGGACCGGTTGGATCGGCTCGTGCCGTGTGTGTCGCGGGCCCTGCGCGAGGCGGAAGGGGAGCTGCGGCGCAAGCGCGCCGAGGAGGCCCTGCGCAAGTCCGAGGAGCGCTACTCGCTGGCCATCCGGGCGACCTTCGATACCATCTGGGATTGGGATCTGGAGACGGACTTCCTGCACTGGAACGACACGCTCCAGCAGGTGTTCGGCTACACCCCGGAGCAGCTCGGCTCCCATCCCGACCGGTGGGCCGAGCGCGTCCACCCCGAGGAGCGCGAGCAGGTGGTCCAGGGCCTCCGAGGCGCCATCGGCTCGAGCGTGGAGCACTGGATGGCGGAATACCGGTTCCTGTGCGCGGACGGCGTCTGGCGCCATGTGCTGGATCGCGGCTACATCGTCCGGGAGTCCGACGGAAGGCCCGTGCGCATGGTGGGCGCCATGCAGGACATCTCCGAGCGCAAGCGCACCGAGGAGGAGCGGCAGCGGCTGCTCCAGGAGGCCCACCGCCGGGCCGAGTTCGAGCAGCAGCTCATGGGCATCGTCAGCCATGACCTGCGCAACCCCTTGAGCGCCATCCTCATGGCCGGCACGCTGCTCTTGCGCCACCAGGACACCCAGCCCTGGCAGGCCAGGACGGCCTCGCGCATCGTGTCCTCGGCGGAGCGCGCCCACCGGATGATCCGGGATCTGCTCGACTTCACCCAGGCGCGTCTGGGCGGTGGCATCCCCGTGAGCCCCGCGCCGCTGGACCTCCACGAGCTGGCGGCCCAGGTGGTGGAGGAGGCCCGCACGGCCCACCCCGGGCGCGAGCTGCTGCTGTTCCGCACGGGCGATGCTCAGGGGCGCTGGGACGCGGATCGCATCGCGCAGGTGCTCTCCAACATCCTCGGCAACGCCCTGCGCCACGGCCTGGAGGGCACCCCGGTGCGTGTCGAGACGGAGGGGACGGAGGCGCAGGTGCTCATGCGGGTGCACAACCAGGGCGAGCCCATCCCCCCGGACCTCTTGCCGCACCTCTTCGAGCCCCTCACGCGCGGTGGCACACGGCCCGGGCACTCCGACCGGAGCATCGGCCTGGGGTTGTACATCGTGCGGCAGATCGTCCTGGCGCACGGGGGCAGCGTGGAGGTTCACTCCACGGCCGACGAGGGCACCCTGTTCACGGTCCGCCTGCCCCGGCTCGCCGACGCGCGGCCGGCTTCCACCGACGAGGAACGTTCGACATGACGCGGATCTCCCTGCTCGGGCCCGGGACGTTCTCCGAGGAGTCCGCCCGCCACTTCCTCGGGGCGGTGCCCCACCAACTGCTTCCCTGCACGCTCATCGCCGAGGTCTTCCAGGCGGTCGTGTCGGGCCGGGCCGACCTCGGTGTCATCCCCATCGAGAACACCCTGGAGGGCTCGGTCAGCCAGCACCTGGACTGGCTCGTGCACGAGGTGGATCTGCCCATCCAGGCCGAGTGGGTGTACCCCATCACCATGAACCTCATCGGCCATGGCCGGGTGGGGGAGGGGGATTCGCAGGCCCGGCTGGCGCTCGTGCGCGAGGTGCTCTCGCATCCGGTGGCGCTCGGGCAGTGCCGCGAGTTCCTGCGCACCCGGCTGCCCCACGCCCAGGTGGTGCCGGTGAGCTCCACGGCGGAGGGCGCGCGCCAGGTGCGCGAGCGCGCGTCGGAGCAGGGGCTCGCCGCCATCGGCAGCGCCGCGTCCGCGACCCTGTATGGGTTGGACATCCTGGCGGCGCACATCGAGGACCACCCCGACAACGCCACGCGCTTCGTGCTCGTGGGTCCCCGGCCCTTGTCGCTCGCGCGGCCGGGACGCCCGAAGACGAGCCTGCTCATCACCCTGCCCGCGGACTTCCCCGGGGCGCTCCATCAGGTGTTGTCCGTGTTCGCCCGCCAGCAGGTCAACCTCGTGCGGATCGAGTCCCGGCCCACCCGCAAGCGCCTGGGCAACTACTTCTTCTTCATCGATGTCGATGCCGCCCTGTCCGCCGAGCCCCTGTCCGCCGCCCTCACCGAGATAGAATCGCTGGGTTGTTCGGTCCGGGTGCTCGGTTCGTACCCCAGTCACGGAGTGTAGGTCGCCATGTCCGATGTCGTGGATCTGCAGCAACTGCGTGTCGCCATCGAGCAGGTGGACGAGGAGCTCCTCGACGCCCTGCGCCGCCGCATGGATCTGGCCGAGGAGATCGCCCGGTCCAAGCTCGCCACCGCGTCGCCCATCCGGGATCAACGGCGCGAGGATCTGCTCCTGCAGCGCATCCGGACCGCGGCGATGGCGCGCAAGTTGGATCCGCATGAGGTGGAGCGGCTCTACCGCTTCATCATGGAGATGTCCGTCGCCCGGCAACACGCGTGGGTGACGGGGTTGGACACCATCCCCCTGCGCGTGGCCTACCCCGGCATCGAGGGCTCCTACAGCCACCAGATGGCGCACAAGCGCTACGCGGGCCGCTCCGGAGGCGTGCTCCTGTCCGGCTTCGACACGCCCCGCCAGGCGGTGGATGCGCTGCGCCAGGGTGAGGTGGATCTGGCCCTGTTGCCCATCGAGAACACCACCGCGGGGGCCATGTACGACACCTACGACGCGCTCGCGGAGGAAGGCGTCACGCTCATCGCGGAGCTGGTGGATGGGGTGCACCATCGGCTGCTGGGCCTGCCCGGCGCGAAGCTCGAGGCGTTGCACTCCGTGCGCTCTCATCCCCAGGCGCTCGTTCAATGCGAGTCCTTCCTGCGTGAGCGGCTGCCCCATGTGCGTGTGCTGCCGGAGCTGGACACGGGCGTCGCGGCGCAGCGGGTGCGCGAGTCCAATGATCCGGGCGTCGCGGCGATCGCGAGCGACTCGGCGGCGCAGCGCTTCGGGTTGGTGGTCCTGGAGCGCGACCTGCAGGGCAACAAGGGGGACTTCACCCGCTTCGTCGAGGTGGCGCGCGAGGCGACGCCCCTTCCCGCGGAGGTGCCTTGCAAGACATCCCTGGTGATGGTGCTGGAGAACAAGCCTGGCACGCTCAGCAAGGCCCTGTTGGTGCTCGCCGAGCGCGGGGTGAACCTGGCCAAGCTGGAGTCGCGCCCCCTGCCGGGCTCGCCCTGGGCCTACCGCTTCTTCCTGGACCTGGAGGGCCATGCCGCCTCCGCTCCCCTGGAGGCGGTGCTGCGCGATCTCCAGCCCTATACCCAGTCCATGCGCCTGCTCGGCACCTACCCGCGCGTGGACCTGAAGCCGGCGTGAGTCCTCTCGGGGGGTGGGCGGTCTGGTCCACCCCCGTCAGCCCCGGACCGTGTAGGTCAGGTGCTGTACCTGTCCGTCCCGCTCCAACTCGAGATCGATGTGGGGGGCGTCGCGCAGGCGCGTGAAGGCCTCGAGCGCTTGCTCCATGCTGGTCAGCGACAGGCCATTGATGCGCCGCAGGACGTCCCCATTGCGCAGCCCGAGCCGTGTGAAGAGGGAATCCGAGCGGACGGAGAAGAGCTTGAAGCCCTTGGCCACGCCATCCTGGAAGGTGGGGACCACCCGGGCCTGCATGGCGACCTGGTTGAGGTTGGCGAGGGTGTCGGCCACTTCCTGTCGGGAAATCTCGTAGCCGCCGGGACTCACCTGCCGGATGGACGAGGGTGGCGCCAGGAGGGCGGGAGCGGCCGGGGCGTCGAGGGCGATGGCCGACCGGGACTCGATGGCCTCGAGCCGTCCGTCGCGTGACAGCAGGACCCGGGTGCGATCGATGGCGACCACCCGTGCTCCCTGCCACTCCCCGCCGAGCCACAACGAGCGCGTGCGCTGGGTGGGAGACTCGAGCACGGAGGCGAAGGTGTGGAGGGGAGAGGCGCCGCGCATCGTGCCCAGCAGCCGCATATCCGTGCGCGTGGCCACGGCCTCCGGGTCGGAGGGGATGACCTTCTGGCGCAGCTTCTCCGGAAGTCCGAGGTAGCGACGCAGTGGTACGAGGGCCAGGGGTGTGGGCAGCTCTTCCCGGCGTGGAGAAGCCTTGCGGACCACCGCGTCCGGGTCGGGGGGCGGGGCTTGCAGCCAGGTGTCCACGAGGGAGTTCAGCGCGGAGGCGAGCATCAGGCACGCGCAGGCCACGCACAGCAGGCAGAGGGCGGGAAAGGCACGGCGGAGCAGGAGGTTCATGTGGGACCTCCAGAGCAAGTCCGGGACCAATGCTCTCTCCCGAGGGGCACGCCTCTCCGCTCGCCCTCCCAGTGCGCCGGTTTGTCATGAGAGCGCGCGCGGGCGCTGACAGGTCGTCGGGAGACCCGTTGGCATGGGTCCGCTGCCGCGTAGGTGTGCCAGGCTAGGCCAGTGCATTCGCGCTCGAACAGTCTCTGGCTCCTCGTGTCTTCGCTCATGGTGGGAGACCTTGCCGGGGCGGAGCCTTCCGTTCCCGTCGCCCCCGCGACTGACTCCCCTCCGCGCGCCCTGGCCTGTCTGGCGAAGTGGTACCCGGTGGAGCCGGTGAAGGTGGAGGGGGTGTGGCACCTCAAGCTCGGCGCGGCCACGTACCCCTGGGATGACGGGAAGACGAAGTCCTTCGAGGAGAAGCTGGAGTCCCCCGATCTGGAGGACACGTTCTCCATTCCCTATGTCCCCGGCTCCATCCATCCGGTGACGCGCGAGAACGAGGACCCCGGACGCATCCGCTTCGAGCCGCTCTTCCACGCGGCCTACGGAGACTCCGAGGCGAAGGTGGACGTGGTGGGCATCGACTTCCTGGGGCAGCAGTTGAAGGTGCACCGCGCGGTGGCGCCGGCCTTCACGCGCGTGGCGAAGCGGCTCGACGCGGTGTTGAAGCGGGAGCCGTCGCTGCGGCCGTACCTGCGCGGTCTGGGCGGCACCTTCGTGTGGCGGAAGATTGCCCATACCCAACGACAGAGCGCGCACTCCTATGGCGTGTCGATCGACGTGAACGTGAAGCGCTCGCACTACTGGGAATGGGCGAAGCCGAAGGAGCCGGTGCGCTGGGCCAATCAGATTCCCCAGGCACTCGTGGACGCCTTCGAGGCCGAGGGCTTCATCTGGGGCGGGCGCTGGTATCACTACGACACGATGCACTTCGAATACCGGCCGGAGTTGTTGGATCCCACGTGCCGGTGAGAGGAAGATGTCGGATTCCGAGGGGGCTCGAATGAGATGGATGGACCCGTGGCTGGGGCGTGTGTTCGTGCTCCTGGTGGCCACGATTGTCTTCACGGGGGCGGCTCCACGGGGTCAGGCGGCGCGGGAGGCGGAACTCACGTCATTGCTCCGCCATCTCGCGGCGCAGGGGGAGGATGCGTCCGATTCCAAGGGGTGGAGCCACCTGGAGCTGCCGGGTCCGAACGACGTCATCCTGGGAAAGGGCGCCAGGACGCTCGGGGCCGCCGCGGCTCGTCTCCAGAAGGCCTATGCCCTGACACCCGAGGCCGCCCGGCACTTCCTGGCCGCGCGGCTCTGGCTCGTTCCACCGGGTGAGTCGTGGGAGTCGCTGTCCGAGGAGCAGGCCCTCCGCGCGCTGGAGGCCCATCGGGCGGCATTGCACGAGGCGCCGGGGCATCCCGCGCTCGTTGCCTCCCTGATCGACAATGTGTCTGAGTTCCTCAACGTTCCCGGGTATGCGCGAGCCGTGGCCGAGGCACTCGACACGGCGCCCGATCCAGCGGAGCTGGCGCTCCGATTGGCCCGGCTCGAACATCACATCTGGTCCTCCGAGCTCGCCGCGTACGCGGTGAGCCGCGAGCCCGAGACGCTGCCCCAGGCCCTGGACATCTTCGGACTGGACTCGCATGACGAGAGGGCGACTCAGTTCTACCTCGCGGCCTGGCGCGCGCTCACCGCGAGCAAGCAAGCCGCCTTCCCTCGGGAACTCGCGGAGCGCCTGGTCAGCAACCTCCTCGAGCAGTCACAGTCAGCACTGGCATTGAAGGTGCTGGATGCATTTCCGGCCGACGCCCGTCAGGCGCTGCTCGCGAAGGACGGGGGAGCCCTGTCGGCGGAACAGCGGCTGGCGCGGGACGACCTGGGCCTGAGCATCGCCGTGACGTTGTTGGCCTCGGGCCGGGAAGCCGAGGCGCGCCTCTGGCACGAGGCGGTGAGGGCTCGGCCGGGGGTGGCTCCCGAGGAGAATGACGACGAAGGGCTCGCGGAGCGCGCGAAGCTCCATCGCGAGCTGGCTGACTTTCTCTTCGCGTGGAAGCCCGGGGCTGATTCCTTCGAGCTGCTCCTGCTGCGCGTGGATGACGCGTTCGGGACGGCGGGCGCCATTCTCTGCGCGCGAGCGCTGGCTTCTCGCTTCCCGGAGCATGCGCGTAATGAGTTGCACTGGAGAGGGCGAATCGATGACCGTTCCATGGTCAAGGAGCTGTTGCTCCTCCCGGCTGACCGCTTGAGCTTCCTCACCGCCGCGCGGGCGGAGATGGAGGCGGCGCTCCAGGAAGAGCGGGCCCGGATCGAGAAGGAACTCGCCCAGCTCCCGCCGCCCCCCGAGTCGCGAGGCACGGTCGCACCGGACCCGATGGCCGCGCGCATCTCGGCCCACCTGGCCACTCCCACCCTCCAGGTCTTCAGCGAGAAGGAGCTCCCGAAGGCGCGCGGGAAGACCGCCTGGAAGCCCATGAAGACACTGAAGTTGCCGGATGGCTTCCGGCTCGTGCGGGCCGAGCGCTCGAACCAGAAGGTCATCGGGGTGGCGCTGTCGCAGCGGTTGGATCCGGTGGGCGAGTTGTCGGGTGGAGGGTACTGGGTGTTGCTGTCGGAGGACGGAGGCCAGCACTGGGAGGCGCCGCTCTACACCGGTCTGCGGCAGTACCAGCCGTACGAGCTGGAGAAGGCGTCGCCCGTGCCCCTGCTGGAGGGGCAGGTGTTGCGCCTCGCCGCCTCGGTGCGACAGCTCGACGAGAAGTCCGTCACCTTCCCGCCCATCGATCTCGAGGTGAAGCGCGAGGTGAAGAACCGGATGCTGGAGGCGCCGCTCGCCGCGCTTCGCCAGGACACCGATGGTGATGGACTCACGGACCTCGTGGAGGACCGATTGTTACTCGACGCGAAGGCCGCCGATACGGACGGAGATGGCGCGCCCGATGGCAATGACATGCTGCCGCAGGTGCCCGCGGTCTCGTCGGCGGCGCCAGCGGATGTGCGGGCCGAGATCGTGTCCGCGCTGCTCTTCGAGCTGGCCGGGAAGAAGGATGTCCCACGGGGCCTGGTGACCGGAGTGCCCACGAAGGAGGAGCAGGCGGAACCCCTCCGGCTGCCCCAGTTCCAGGCGCCCACCTCGCTCGAGGATCTCTCCTTCCTGTCGCTGGACCGGTCGGAACTCCGAGGCGTCCACGCTCCGGGCACGACCGTGACGTTCAGCGACGCGGAGCTTCAACGTGCCCGGGAACGCTTCGGCATGTTCTTTCCGCTGGACATCGAGATCCACGTGAACCTCGCGGGCGATCGGGCGCTCCTCGTCTGGAACGAGCGGTGGCGTGGGGGGTCCTTCCTGGCTCGTCGCGACAAGGGGCGCTGGGTGCTCGAATCGCGCGGGAGCTGGGTGACCTGAGCAGGCGTGCGCCCCTGGTGGTTGCCCACTTCGGAGCGCACGAGGAACGCGTGCTCCGCCGCCGGTCATGGTAGGGCTTCGGGTATGAAGCGATTGCCGTTGCTCCTCGCCCCCCTGGTGCTCCTCGCCTCCGCGTCCTGGGCCCAGTCCACGCCCCCCGCGGAGAAGGCCGCGGCCCGGTCCCTGGAGGATTCCCGGCTGCGCGCCCATATCGACTTCCTGGCCTCGGATCTGCTCGAGGGCCGGGGGCCGGGCACTCGAGGCGATGCCCTGGCCCAGCTCTACATCGCGACGCAGTTCCAGTTGCTCGGGCTCGAGCCCGTGTCCGCAGGGCAGGGCTACCTCCAGCCCTTCGAGCTGGTGGGCATGACGGGACATCCCGAGACGATGGCCTTCACCGGCCCCTCGGAGACGCTGCGGCTCCAGTTCGGCGAGGACTTCATCGCCCACTCCGGGCAGCAGTCCGAGCAGATCGAGCTGAAGGACTCGGAGCTGGTCTTCGTGGGCTACGGCATCCAGGCGCCGGAGTTCGACTGGGATGACTTCAAGGGCGTGGACGTGCGGGGCAAGACGCTGCTCATCCTGAACAACGATCCCGAGGATGACCCCTCGCTCTTCGGGGGAAGGGCGCGGCTGCGGTACGGCCGGTGGGACTACAAGTACGAGCAGGCGGCGAAGGTGGGCGCGGCGGGGGCGATCCTCCTGCACACGACGCCGAGCGCGGGCTACCCCTGGCAGGTGGTGCGCACCTCCTGGTCGGGCGAGCAGTTCGAGCTCCCATCGGGAGACATCCCACGCCTGCGGATGAAGGGCTGGACGACGGAAGAGGCCACGCGCCGGGTGCTGCGCCTGGCGGGCAAGGACCTGGACGCGCTGCGCGCGGCGGCCCAGAAGCGCGACTTCCAGCCCGTGCCACTGGGAGTGAAGGTGTCCACGCGCTTCGCGAACCAGGTGCACCGCCGTCCCACGGCGAACGTGCTGGGCATGCTGCCCGGGAGCGATCCGGTGCTGTCCAAGGAGGTGGTGCTCTACACGGCGCACCATGATCACCTGGGCATCAAGCAGGACGCGAAGCCGGGCGAGGACGCCATCTACAACGGAGCGGTGGACAACGCCTCCGGCGTGGCGGCGATGCTGGAGGTGGCGCGGGCCTTCACCTCGCTGCCCAAGCGTCCCGCGCGCTCCATCCTCTTCGCCGCGGTGGCCGCCGAGGAGCAGGGCCTGTTGGGCTCGCGCTATCTCGCCGAGCACCTGCCGGTGCCGCCCGGGCGCGTGGCGGCCAACCTCAACATCGACGGGCTCAACATCCATGGGCGCACCCGGGACGTGACGGTCATCGGCCTGGGCAAGTCCTCGCTGGACAAGCCCCTCATCGCGCTGGTGCGGGAGCAGGGCAGGGTGGTGAAGCCGGACCAGTTGCCGGACCGGGGTTTCTTCTACCGCTCGGATCAGTTCAACTTCGCGAAGCTGGGAATCCCCGCCGCCTATTTCAGCAGTGGTCTGGACTTCATCGGCCGCCCGGCGGGCTGGGGGCGGGAGCGCCGGGAGAAGTGGGAGGCCAGGCACTATCATCAGCCCTCGGACGAGGTGGGCCCGGAATGGGACCTGTCCGGCGCGCTGGAGGACGTGCGCTTGTTCTTCCTGCTGGGGGCCCATGTCGCCCGTACCCGGGAGCCTCCGCGCTGGAATCCGGGCGACGAATTCGAGGTGGCCCGCCGCCGGTCGCTCGAGGCCCTGGAGTCCCAGTGAGCGAGGTAACGAACGCTTTCCGTTCATCCCTACGGCACCCACTCACTCGGGGTGTTAAGGCTTACAGCCATGCCTGAATTCCAGATCGTCAGCGACTACAAGCCCCAGGGCGATCAACCGCGTGCCATCGGTGAACTCACCGAGGGAGTGCTGCGGGGAGATCGCTACCAGACGCTGCTGGGCGTCACCGGCTCGGGCAAGACCTTCACCATGGCGAACCTCATCGCCAACGTGAAGCGCCCCACGCTGCTCATCGCGCACAACAAGCTGCTCGCCGCCCAGCTCTACGGGGAATACAAGGCGCTCTTCCCCCACAACGCCGTCGAGTACTTCGTCTCGTACTTCGACTACTACCAGCCCGAGGCGTACATCCCCACCTCGGACACCTTCATCGAGAAGGACTCGTCGGTGAACGACGAGATCGAGCGCATGCGCCACTCGGCCACGCACTCGCTGCGCACGCGCGACGACGTGCTCATCGTGGCGAGCGTGTCGTGCATCTACGGCCTCGGTACGGCGCGCTCGTACGTGGACCTGGCGGTGACGGTGAACGTCGGCGCGGAGCTGGGCCGGGACTCCTTCATCCGCCGGTTGGTGGAGAGCCAGTACGAGCGAAATGATCTCGACTTCCACCGCGGGACGTTCCGGGTCCGGGGCGACACGGTGGAGGTGTTCCCCGCCTACGAGGAGGAGCGCGCGGTGCGCGTGAGCTTCTTCGGAGACGAGGTGGAGAAGATCACCGAGTTCGATCCGCTGCGCGGCGTGACGCTGGGCGCACTGGACAAGGTCGTCGTCTTCCCCGCGAGCCACTACGTCACCGAGGCGGACACGCGCAAGAACGCGCTGCTGACCATCCGCGACGAGCTGGGTGCGCGGCTCCAGGAACTCCAGCGCGCGGGCAAGCTGCTGGAGGCACAGCGGCTGGAGCAGCGCACGATATACGACCTCGAGATGATCGAGCAGATCGGGTACTGCAACGGCATCGAGAACTACTCGCGGCACTTCTCGGGGCGGCGGACCGGAGAGCCACCGCCGTGCCTCATCGACTACTTCCCGCGCAACATGTTGGTGCTCATCGACGAGAGCCACCAGACGGTGCCGCAGATTGGCGCCATGTACCGTGGGGATCGGGCGCGCAAGGAGACGCTGGTGGAGCACGGCTTCCGCCTGCCCAGTGCGCTGGACAACCGTCCGCTCAAGTTCACCGAGTTCGAGGAGATGGTGCAGCAGGCCGTCTTCGTGTCGGCGACGCCGGCCGAGTACGAGCTGCAGAAGTCCAAGGGCGTGGTGGTGGAGCAGATCATCCGTCCCACGGGCCTGACGGATCCCGAGGTGGAGGTGCGCCCGGCGCGCAACCAGGTGGATGACGTGCTGGAGGAGGTGCGCCAGCGCGTGACGAAGAACGAGCGCGTGCTGGTGACCACCCTCACCAAGCGCATGGCGGAGGACCTGACCGAGTACCTCACCGAGGTGGGCGTCAAGGTGCGCTACCTGCACTCGGACATCGGGGCCATCGAGCGCACGGCGATCATCCGCGACCTGCGCAAGGGCGAGTTCGACGTGCTGGTGGGCATCAACCTGCTGCGCGAGGGGCTCGACATCCCCGAGGTGTCGCTGGTGGCCATCTTCGACGCGGACAAGGAAGGCTTCCTGCGCAGCCACGTGTCGCTCATCCAGACCATTGGCCGCGCGGCGCGCAACCTGAATGGCCACGTCATCATGTACGCGGATGCCGTGACGGACTCGATGCGCGTCGCCCTCGAGGAGACCAACCGCCGCCGCGAGGTGCAGCGCGCCTACAACGCCGAGCACGGCATCACCCCCAAGGCGGTCAAGAGCAACATCCTCGATCTGTCCGAGCACCTCTACGATGGCGATCCCACGGCGCTGCCCATGGCGGCCGACTCGGCCAACGACGTGCTCGAGCCGAAGGAGATCAAGAACCTCATCGCGCAGACGACCAAGGACATGCAGCACTACGCGGACGAGATGGAGTTCGAGAAGGCCGCGGCGATGCGAGACCGGTTGTTGATCCTCAAGGACATGGACCTGGGGCTCAAGGCGCCGAGCCGCGCGCTGCTCAACGCTCCGGCGAAGGGGGACGACGAGCCCAAGGCGGGCACGCCGGGTGGACGCAAGGGGAAGGGCTACAAGCGCGCGAGCGGCTCCTCCCGGGACAAGGGCGGGGGACCGCCCCACGGCAAGACGGGAATCGGCCCGAGGAAGAGCCGCTAGCCACCCATGGACGCGAAGCTCGAAGCCAAGCTGGAAGCGCTGCCCACCGAGCCCGGCGTGTACCTGATGAAGGACCGCCGGGGCGAAGTCATCTACGTGGGCAAGGCCATCAACCTGCGCAACCGGGTGCGCTCCTACTTCACCCGCACCGGAGACGCGCGCGCCTTCGTGTCCCTGCTCGACAAGTTCCTCGGGGACCTGGAGACGGTGATCGTTCACAACGAGAAGGAAGCCCTCCTCCTCGAGAACGAGCTCATCAAGAAGCACAAGCCGCGCTTCAACGTCCTGCTCAAGGATGACAAGCAGTACATCTCGCTGCGGTTGGATCGCAAACAGCCCTATCCACGGCTGGAGGTGGTGCGGCGCTACGAGAAGGACGGGGCGCGCTACTTCGGCCCGTACTCCAGCGCGAGCGCGATCCGCGAGACGCTGCGCGTCATCAACCGCTTCTTCCACCTGCGCACCTGCACGGACCACGTGCTGGCCAACCGCAAGCGGCCCTGTCTGTTGCATCAGATTGGCCGGTGTCCGGCACCGTGCGTCTACCCTGTACCGGAGGACGAGTACCGCAAGAGCGTGGACGAGGTAGTGCTCTTCCTGGAAGGAAAGGCGGGAGAGCTGGTGGACGGGTTGCGCGCGCGCATGAAGCAGGCCTCGGCGGAGCTCAAGTTCGAGGAGGCCGCGCGCATCCGCGATCAGTTGCGCGCCATCGAGCGCAGCCTCGAGCGGCAGAAGGTGGCCACCACCGACTTCAAGGATCAGGACGTCTTCTCCTTCCACCGGGAGGGCGACCGTCTGCTCGTCTACGTCCTCTACGTGCGGCAGGGGCGGCTCAACGGCGGCCAGGCGTTTCCCCTGGGCAGCCAGGAGTTCCCCGACGAGGAGCTGCTGCCCTCCTTCGTGAACCTCTACTACGACCAGGGCAACTTCGTGCCCGAGGAGGTGCTGCTGCCGCTGGACGTGGAGGAGCGCGAGGGCCTGGAGGCGCTGCTGACCGAGCGCAAGGGCGACCGGGTGCGGGTGATGGTGCCCAAGCGCGGCGAGAAGCGCGACCTGGTGGAGATGGCGCAGAAGAACGCCGAGCAGGCCGCGCTCGAGCGTCGCCGCACCAAGGACGAGACGGAGAACGTGCTGCGCCGGCTCCAGGAGCGGCTGGGGTTGCGCCGCCTGCCGCGCCGCATGGAGTGTTTCGACATCTCACACTTCCAGGGCGCGAGCATCGTGGCCTCCCAGGTGGCCGCCACGGATGGGGAGATCGACAAGTCGCGCTACCGGCGCTACCGCATCAAGACGCTGGAGAAGCAGGACGACTTCGCGAGCATGCACGAGGTCATCACCCGCCGGCTCAAGCGGGGCCAGGAGGAGGAGGACCTGCCGGACCTGCTGGTCATCGACGGAGGCAAGGGACAGCTCGCCAGCGCGCTCGCCGCCGCGAAGGACCTGGGCGTGGAGGGGGTGGACATCGTCTCGCTGGCCAAGAGCCGGGACCTGGAGGTGCATGACCGCGACGAGGAGAGCGCCCAGAGCCCCGAGCGCGTCTTCCTGCCCCACCGCAAGGATCCCATCGTCCTGCGTCAGAACTCGGCGGAGCTCTACCTGCTCACGCGGCTGCGCGATGAGGCCCACCGCTTCGCGATTACCTTTCAACAAAAGAGCATGCGCCGGGGCAATTTCCGCTCCGCGCTGGACGACATTCCGGGCGTGGGCGCGACGCGCAAGAAGCTGCTGCTGCGGCACTTCGGCTCGCTCAAGCGCGTGCGCGAGGCGAGCATCGAGGAGCTGGCCGAGGTGCTCGGGCCCACCGTGGCCGAGCGCGTTCACGCGGCGCTCCATGGCCATCAGGACGAGGACGAGGCCGACCCCATTCGCGAGGCGTCCCTGGCGGACGCGGATGAATTGATCGACGAAAAGTCAGAAGAAGGCTCGCCACCCGGCTCGCCGTGATTAATTTCCGGTTTAACGCGGGGCTGATGAGGCCGCTGCATCCGCGAAGTTCTTGGGGTTTTTCATTGCGACGGGGCTCGGCGCTGATTTATAGCGGACAGGTCCAGTCGAGACGTCTTCAAGGGGCGAGGGACCTAATTATGAGGCTCTATCCGAAGGTGATCCCAATCATCTCCCGGGAGGTCGTCCAGAGGCTGATGCAGGACGGCGATGTCGAGGTGGAGCAGATGCGCGTCGCCGACGCCGAGATGGACCTGTCGGCCATCATGCGCGAGTACCTGGCGAACGAGGAGCGTGTGAACCAGGCCACGCGCGAGGCCCTCGAGCGCCGGGGCTACGACTACTCCAAGTTCAATCAGGTCAAACGTGAAATGGCCGACGTCCGTGGCTTCAAGATGGGCGACGAGGGCATCGAATACGTCATCAACCAGATGATCGAATTCCTGCTCATCAGCCGCAACGTGGAGGAGGTCTACGCCGCCGATAACGTGCTGCGGCAGAAGATCCACGCGGTGATGAAGAAGCACCTGGACGTGGACGAGGAGATCGACCGCGAGGCCCGCTCCCGCCTGCGCCACCTGCAGGAAGGCACGAGCGCCTTCGACATCGAGTACAACAAGACGGTGGAGCAGATCCGCCGGGCGCGGGGTCTCATCTAGCCGGAGGGGAGGCAGGCGCAGCGGGCCCCTCGTTTTCCGGCCCCCCCCAGCCTCCATCCGCTGCCTCCGCTGCTTACCCTCTTTTCAGAGGAGGCAGCGTCGATGGTCGGAATCTTCTCCCCCTTCATGGTCGCCGGGTTGCTCATGGCCAGCCCGGCCGGCTTCACCTTCGATGGTCCCGAGGTCACCGCGCGCACGGTGGGGAACGTCGGCTACTTCACTCAAGGTCCCACTCCCTTCGCCGACCTCTTCGAGCGGGGATCGGGCTCGGTCCAGTTCTCCGCGCGCGAGCGCATCGCGGACCCTCAAGCCACCTACGGGGACGCCGGGCGCCTGGAGGCCACCTTCACCCTCGGGGCCACCACGTACCGGGTGGAGTTGGATCAACCGGGATTTCCTCCCGCCCAGGCCGGGGCCTCTCGAGCCACCGGCCCCCTGCCGCCGCCTCCCGCCCAGCCCATCTTCGGCGGAGTGGTGGTGAACCAGGATCTGCATGGCGGGGCGGCGCTCGGCTCTCCCACCATGTCCCGGGTGCATGCGGCCGCGGCGCTCTGGGGGGTGGGGCGACTGTGGCGCAATGGCCAGTTGATCACCGACACGGCCATCATCCACGCCGCCGCCCTGTCGCGCGGTGCCCATGCGGACGATGACACCTTCCGGGTGCTCCCGGTGGCGCGCGAGGGAGACACGGAACTGAGCGTGCTCGTGTGGAACCTGCCCCTCCAGCTCGAGCCCCGTGGCTTCATCCAGTTCGACTTCGATGACGTGGCCATCGCCGTGAATGGGCTCGAGGTGCCCGCGCTCGCGGCCGTGCCCACCGCCGGGGCCTTCGTCGGAGTCACTCCGCCGAGCTCACCGGTTCCGGGCGGTGTGTTCCTCGGGGGCGTGGCCACTCCCAGTGCGACCTCCCAGACGCCGCCCTCCTCTCAGCAGGCAGTGGGTGGCTCGGGCCTGTCGGGCACCGTACAGACCGCGACCTCGCCCCTGACCGGCACGGGACAGACCGGAGCCTCTCCCCTGGCGGGCACGGGCCAGGTCGGGGTCACACCCCTGGTGAACACGGGGCAGACCGGAGCCACGCCCCAGGTGAACGCGGGACAGAGTGGGAGCTCCGCGTTGGATCGGCAGCGCCTTGGGCCGGAGGTGTTCGATCGGACCACGGAGCGGGTGGCCACCGCCACCTCGAACGCGCTGCCGACCGATGTGGCGGCGAGCACCACGAGCACGGCGAACATCTCCTCGACCTTCCAGTCTCCGGAGCGGGTGGCGATCTCCGCCCAGCCCTCGGGGGGGACCGGCACCATCTCGCCTCCGGCGGTTCCCAACGGCTTCCTGAATGATCAGCGGGTGAGTCTCTCCGACAATCGGCCCCCGCCCGCGCTCAATGCCTTCGTTCCACTCTCTCCGAGCGCGTCGGCCGTGCCTTCCGCCGTGTCCACCCAGGGCTCGTTCTCCGTCGTCCCGCTGGTGCCTGGGGTGGCGGGACCGGAGTTCGCCTTCGGGGGCAATCGCGTGTCGACCGACGTGGTGGCGACGCCGGGCCCGCTGACTTCTCGCGCGGTGGCGGTGCCCCTGGTGGCCACGCCGCAGCCACTCAACGGCCAGGCGCCGGCGCCCCTGGTGGCCACACCGCGGCCGCTCAACGGGACGGCCGCGGTGCCGCTCATCGCCACACCGCCGCCCCTCAACACGCAGCCCCTGTCCGTCGGGGCGCCCGGTGCCGCCGCGGCGCCCGCCGTGGGAGGCTCGGGGCGGTGAGGGCCCGGCCCGGCTCCGCTCGAGGGGGGAGCCGGGCGAAAAATTGACCCTTCGCTACGGACCTGTAGCTTGATGGACATGACGACACCCGCTCTCGCCCGTGGTGCCGCTCCCGCGAAGCTGCGCCGCGTGGGGGCGGATCCGCTCCGCCAGTCCATGCTGTACCTGGCCCACCTGCTGCCCGAGCGGGCCGATGCCACCGTGATGATGGACTTCCTGGAGGACGATCTGCGCGAGGGGCTCGACGCGCTGAGCGACGTCGAGGAGCACTTCGCGGAGCTGCTCGCGGCGCTCCGGCCAGAGGCCGTCTGCCCGAGGGGGCTGCTCGAGGCGGGGGATGATCTGCTCGTGCAGAAGCGGCTGGAGCTGCTGATGGACGTGGTGATGCGCCTGCGCCGTCGGCTGTCGCAGGCGGCGGGGCTGATGCGTCAGACGCCTACCACTTGAGGGCTTCCTTGCCCTGGGACTGCCGCGCCTGTTCGCCCGGACGGGAGAACGAGGTGAGCGTGGCGCGCACGGCGCCCAGGTCGATGCTGCCCACGGCCGCGAGTGGCAGGCGGCGCGCGTCGTCGGAGATCCACACGTGGACCTCGCGCGACTGCGAGGGCTTGTCCAGGCGCACCGCAGTGCCCGACAGGTGCCAGGCCTCGAACTCACCCAGGGGCATGGACACGTGCTCGCGCTTGAGCACGGTGCCCGCCATGCGCCACATGCGGCGCACCCCGTAGACGTCGAAGCAGATGGGCAGGCCTTCCTTGAGCGGGAGCTGGCGCAGCATGTAGATGGCGCCGGCCACGTCCAGGCCATCGTGCTCGTAGGTCAGGTCGTTGCGGCCCTTCTTGCCCTTGAGCGTGTAGTCCACGCTGACGCTGCGCCGGTTGGGATGGAAGGCGACCTCCACCGTGCGCCGCACCTCGTTCTCCATGGCGTCCTCGGTGTAGCGCGAGCTGCGCAGCGTCTTGGGGTGCAGGTAGCTCACGGCGGTGGCATCCACCCGGCGCACCTTGGAGAAGAAGGAGTTGGTCTGCACCTTGATCTGCACGGGCAGCACGCCGTCCTGCTTCTTCTGCACCTGCATGGTCATCTTCCCGGCGGTGGCGCCCATGGCGTCGAGGTCGAAGTCGAGCAGCTCGCCGGGAGCGAACGCCATGGGGCTGCGCGGCTGGGGCAGGACCTGGGTGCAGCGCGGCACGGAGACCGGAGCGGCCGGGGCCGCCGTCACCGGTTGGGCCTTGTGTTCCTCGGGGCCGTCCGTGTCCGGAATCTGGGCCCAGGCCGCGGAGGAGAAGCACAGCAGCAGGGGGGCGAGGGCGGTACGCATGGGATTCATCCTTGCTTCTCCAGGTCAGGGGGCTCCAACGTCACTTGGGATGGAC
Source organism: Cystobacter fuscus (assembly GCF_002305875.1). Lineage (NCBI taxonomy): Bacteria > Pseudomonadati > Myxococcota > Myxococcia > Myxococcales > Archangiaceae > Cystobacter > Cystobacter fuscus. Next base: position 3,655,143 of record NZ_CP022098.1, read on the forward strand.
GCCCGAACGTTTCGCTTCTTCAGCCGCGTTCCAGCGCTGGCGCAAGCGCGCCGTCATCTCGCGGCGCACCTGCTCCCATCGGCCGCCATTCAACTCCACCTCGTACCCCGAGCGGGTGAGTCGCCGTGCGGCCTCGCGGGCGAAGGCGCGCTCCCCGAGTGATTCCAGGAGCTGGAGGTACTCATAGTCCTCCAGCCCATCGCGCAGGTGCTTGAGGCGCAGGGACACCACGGGCTGGTGGCGCGACAGGCCCGTGTGGGCCGGGGTGCCCGGGTAGAAGAAGGTGCCGTCGCCGTTGCCGCCGAACTCGAACACGTCCTTCCAGGGGTCCTTCGTGTTGTAGGCGAAGACGGTGTCGAAATAGAGCTCGCCGTCCACGCCGGAGAGGAAGGCCAGCGGCCCCATGGCGCGGTTGAGCGGGGCGGGGTGATCCACCATGTACGAGGCCCAGCCGCTGTAGGCCTTCTCCGTGGTGGAGTCCTTCGCGGGGCCTCCCGTGCAGCCGTGCGAGTTGCAGCTCTGGTACCACCACACCTTCACGTTCGGCGCGAGCTTGCCACGCAGGGTCTGCAACGGGACGACGTTGCGGCACGTCTGGGGACCGGGGCGGGGGAAGAAGCAGTTGAGGGTGGGGGCGAGGATGTCCGCCGAGCCGCGCAGTGCCTCGTCCAGGGGCGAGGTGACGAGCACCGGCACGTCCTTGCCGGCCGTGCGCACGCGCAGGGCCTGGGCGCGCACGAGCGGCACGTCCTCGGGCTTGGGCTCGTCCTTGGCGTAGAAGAAGAGCTGGGCGGGCCAGCCCTTGTCCCTGGCGTGCTCGGCGAAGGCCCGGTAGTACGCGGCCTTCTGCTCGTCGGTGCGGGCGGCCTTCGAGTCGCGCACGTCCACGGTGGTGAAGCGGGCGCCCGAGGGCAGCGCCGAGCCGTCGAGGAAGGGCCCCACCTCGGCGTCATAGGCGCGGAAGTCCAGCACCGCGCGGCCCTCCTCGAAGCGCACCGGCGGGGGCTCCATGCTCATGCCATGGGCGCTGACGCGGTGGGCGAGCAGCGCCGTCACGTAGTCGCGCAGCAGCGTCTGGGCCTCGGGCGAGTCGGGCTTGAGTCCATGGCCCTTGGCGATGCTGTAGAGCGAGATGCCGAAGCTGTTGGGCAGCGAGGAGGTGGCGGGCAGGACGAAGGGTTGCACCTCGGCGGTGAAGGGCACGCTCGCCGCGGGCGCGCCTTCCATGTCCAGCTTCAGCGCGCCCTGGTAGGTGCCGGGCCGCTGGGCCTTGGGTGCGCACAGCTCCACGTAGAGCACCAGGGGCGCCTGGGTGTCCTTCCGGGGCGCCTCCACCGGGACGAGCGGATCCGGCCACGCGCCCGTGCCTCCCTGGGAGTTGGAGGGCGTCTTCACCTCCAGGAAGTCCTCGCGCCACACCGAGGCCTCCAGGGGCGTGCCCGGCCCCCGCAGCGCGAGCGGCGCCACCTGGACGCGCGAGACGCCGGGCGGCAGCACCACCTGGGCCCCCTCGCACTCGCCTCGCGCGAGGCTCAACCGGGCTTCCTTCTCACCCGGGATGGACACGCCCGGCCGCACCTTCTCCAGGGCCGACACCACCCGCGGCGCGGGCGCCACGGTCATCATCCCCGCCAACCACCAACCCACCATCCCCAGTGCCGCCATGTCACCCCTCGGTTCGCGGCCGCCGGCGTGCCGCGTCAGATGCCGTTCTTGGCCGTCACCGCCGGCGCTGGCGTGACGACCTTGCCCTGCTTGTAGTCCTGCAGTTCCGCCACCACGGCGCCCAGGGCGAGCTCCGCCTCGATGCGCACGGGCAGGTGCCGCGCGTCCGCCGTCAGCCAGGCCACCATGTCGCGCTTGGAGGCCAGGTTGCCGGAGAACTCGGTGTACACGCGCAGCCGCAACACCTCCTGGCGCCCCTGCGCCGTGGTGAGCGTTTCCTTCGCTTCCACCTTCGCCTTCATCACGAAGTTCTTCGAGCCGGTGAAGACGGGATAGGCGTACTCCCTTCCCACCTCCAGCACGCGGTTGCGCAGCGCGAAGGTGGCCCCCGTCACGTCGAGCGCGCCCTCGAGCACCTCGAGGCTCTTCTCCGTGGGGGCCTCGCCCTCCTTCTGCCTCACCACCTGGGCGCTCCTGCCATCGTCGCTCAGCTTCACGCGCACGCGGCGGCGCTTGTGGTTCTGGTCCTCGTGCATGTCCGAGCCCAGCACCCGCTGCGAGTTGAAGTCCCAGTAGGAGACGTACTTGTCCTTGACGGGCCACACGCCCGCCACCGCGTCCGACTTCGCCAGCGACACGATGGGCCACACGTCCTTGCCCCACTGCCGCATGGGCGCTCCCACCGTCACCTGCGCCGAGCCCGCCGTCATCCCAAGGTAGTGCACCCGGTAACTCGCTTGTTCACCGGGGCCGAACGCGGACTCGCCCGCCGTCCCCTGGGCCAACGCCCCTCCCGCTCCCAGGAGGCTCAACAGCACGCCGCTGAACACTCCCTTGAACTGCTGATGCATCGATGGCTCCTGGCTGGGTAACCCCGACACCTGGCCAGTGGGCAGGTGCGGAAGGTAGGTAGCGGTATCCTGGCATGGCAATGCCTCGTCACCAGTCCGCCCGCCGGCTGATTCCTCGTGGACGAATCGCCGTGGGCGCCATTCAATCCCGGATTGGCCCGATCGTGTGCGTGTCGCGCGGAGAGTGTGAGTCCCTGGCGGCACAGCTTCCGGCCAGTCAGGCCATCCCCGCCGCGCGCCCGCCTCCCGAGGCGTGCCGTTCGGGCCCGCCGGGCTGCTAACGTCGCCCGGCTGGCCCAGGAGGGACGCGATGCCGCTGGACTACTACGACGACGACGAGGACAAGGGCTCCTCGGTCAAGGGCGCCCGGAAGGACTTCGACTGCCCGGAGTGCTCCGCCAACAACCCGCTCGATGACGCGCTCAAGGACGGGCACGAAGTGATGTGCAACTACTGCGGCTGCTCCTTCCTGGTGAAGGCCACGGACGACGGCCGCTTCAAGTTCCGGGAAATCTGAGCCCGCGGGGGCCTCACGCGCGCTCGCCGAAGAGGGCGGTGCCTACCCGGACCAGGGTGGCTCCCTCCTCGATGGCGAGCTCGTAGTCATGCGTGGTCCCCATGGACAGGCCCGGCAGCCCGTGGCGCTGCGCCAGCTCCCGCAGGGCGCGGAAGTAGCCGCGCGCCACCTGCTCGTCGTCGGTGGGGGGCGGCAGTGACATGAGGCCGTCGATCCTCAGCCCGGGCAGGGCACGCACGGTCTTCAGGAAGGACTCCACCTGCTCGGGCGCGAGGCCACTCTTGCTGGCTTCCCCACCCACGTTCACCTCCACATGGCAGGGCAGGGGTGCCTCCAGCCGGCGCCGCGACAGCTCCTCGGCCACCTCCAGCCGCTCCAGCGCGTGGTAGGCGTGCGCCGCCTTCGCCACGTACTTCACCTTGTTCGTCTGGAGGGGACCGATGGCGTGCCAGCGCAGCTCCTTCAGGTCTGCCAGCTCCGCGGCCTTGTCCCGCAGCTCCTGGGCGTAGTTCTCCCCGAAGTCGCGCTGCCCCGCCGCGTACGCCTCGCGGATGAGCGCCGCCGGCTTGAGCTTGGACACGGCCACCAGGGTGACGGACTCGGGCGGCCGGCCCGCCCGCGCACACGCCGCCGCCATCCGCTCGCGCACCTCCGCCAGGCGCTCCGCGAGGCCACTCATGACGCGCTCCAGGGAAGCACCACGCCCGCCCGGGCGATCAGCTCGAGTGTCTCGCCCAACGGCAGGCCAATCACGTTGGTGGGGCTGCCCTCCACCGACGCCACCAGGAAGCCTCCCTTGCCCTGCATGGCGTAGCTGCCCGCCTTGTCCAGCGGCTCCCCCGTCCCCGCGTACCAGGCGATTTCACCGGGACTGAGGGCACGGAAGGTGACGCGGGTGCGCACCAGGGTGGACTGCCCGGCGCCAGGGCCCGCGAGCGCCACGCCGGTATAGACCTCGTGGGTCCTGCCCGACAGCCGACCCAACATGTCACGCGCCTCGGCGGCGTCCCGGGGCTTGCCGAGCAGCGCTTCTCCGAGCGCCACGGTGGTATCCGCCGCCAGGACCCAGGCGTCCGGGTGCCGGAGGGCCACCACGCGAGCCTTCTCCTGGGCCAGCCGCAGCACGTAGGCGCCGGCGGGCTCGCCCGGCTGGGGCGTCTCGTCGATGTCCGCCGCGGAGACCTCGAAGGTGAGGCCGAGCTGACCGAGCAGCTCGCGCCGCCGCGGCGAGGCGGACGCGAGGACGAGCCGAGTTTGACCCACTGGTGTGTGCATGTTACGGCTCGCCTCTAGCAGAACTGCGCCCTGGAGTGGATCTGGATGAACTCCGCGGAACTCCTCGCGGCCATGACGCGTACGGTGGAGCAACTGGCCGCCTACAACGACATCGCCAAGGCGCTCACCTCGACGCTCGAGCTGCGCGAGGTGCTCAACCTGATGATGGAGAAGATCCGCGGCCTGTTGCGTCCGCGCAACTGGTCCCTGCTCCTGCAGGACGAGCGCACGGGCAAGCTCTACTTCGAGATCGCCGTGGGCGAGGGCGCCGAGGTGCTCAAGGGCCTGCAGCTCGCGCCGGGCGAGGGCATCGCCGGCACGGCGTTCGCCACGGGGACGGCCCGGCTGGTGGAGGACGTGTCCCATGATCCGGCCTTCGCCTCGCGCTTCGACGCCGCGTCCACCTTCCGCACCCGCTCCATCGTCGCCGTGCCGCTCATCGCGCGCGGCCAGGTGCTCGGCGTCATCGAGCTGGTCAACGGCGTCATCGATCGGCCCTTCACCCAGGAAGATTTGATGGCGCTCACCGCGATCGCCGACTTCGCGGCCATCGCCATCGAGAACGCGCGCAACTTCCGCCGGGTGCAGGAGCTCACCATCAAGGACGAGCACACGGGTGTCTACAACGCCCGGCACCTGCGCGCCCAGCTCGAGCACGAGGTGCGGCGCTCCCAGCGCTTCCACCACCCGGTGTCCCTCATCTTCCTGGATCTGGATCGCTTCAAGTCCATCAACGATGCCCACGGGCACCTGGTGGGCAGCGCCGTGCTGCGCGAGGTGGGCGAGCTGCTCATGTCCTGCTGCCGGCAGCTCGACTACGTCTTCCGCTATGGCGGCGACGAGTTCGCCCTGCTGCTCGTGGAGACGAGCACGGATGGGGCGGTGACGACCGCCACGCGCATCCGCGATGCCTTCCGCAAGCAGATCTTCCAGCAGGCGGCGGAGCTGGAGCTCCGGGTGACGGCGAGTCTCGGGGTGGCCACCTACCCGGAGCACGCCCTGTCCGCGGTGGACCTCGTCCGGGCGGCGGACTTCGCCATGTACGCCGCCAAGGCCCGGGGCCGCGATGACATCTGCGTCGCCGTGCCCCAGGGGGAGCGGCCGGAGTCCATGATGGGCAAGAAATGAAACAGGGGGCGCTCCCCGGAATGGGAGACGCCCCCTGGGGTGGCGAGCCACGGGGCTCGCCGGGACTCAGCTGCCGGCCACCTGATCGAGCGCGGCGGGGTTGGTCTCCACCTTGCCGCTCTTCTTCAGCGCCTTGATGAAGGAGTCGGCCACCTCGTACTGCTTGGCCTGCTGGGCCTGCTGGCGCAGCTCGTCGCGCTTCTCGGCGAACTTCGCGTCATCCGGCAGCTGGCGCTCGGTCACCTGGGCCACGACGAAGCCATCACCCACGGGGTAGACCTGCTCGAGCACGGCCGGCCCCTGGGTGGCGAACACCGCGGTGAGCAGCTCCGGCGCCGGGCCGAGGTGGGGCACGTTGGGGCTGGCGGCGTTGAAGGTGTCCGTCTGCACCGCCTCCGGACGCGTCTCCTGCTCGAAGCGCAGGAGCGCCGGCTGGCCCTCCTTCTCCGGGGGGAACAGGGCGGTGAGCGTCTGGCCGCCCTTCACCGTGGCGAGCGCCTTGTCCGCCTCGGTCCGGGCGAGCTCCTTGGCCTTCTCCTTCTTGTAGAGGGTGGTGGCGATCTCGTCCTGCACCTCCTCGAGCTTCTTGTCCTGCGCCGGCTTCTTCTCCTCCACCTTCACCAGGTGGATGCCGTACTTCGTCTCGATGGGCTGGGTGAGCTTCCCGGGCTCGAGCGCGAAGGCGGCGTTGGCGAGCGCGGGCTCCCAGTTGCCCCGCTCCACCCAGCCGAGGTCTCCACCGCTGGCCTTGGTGCCCGGATCCTCGCTGCTCGTGCTCGCCACCTCGGCGAAGTCCTTGCCGCCCTCGAGTTCCTGGCGCAGCGCCTGGGCGCGCGCGAGCACCTGGGCCTTCTGCTCCGGCGTGGCGTCCGGGGTGAGCTTGAGGAGGATCTGCCGCGCGTGGACACGCTCGGGCTGCTGGTACACGAAGCGGTTGGACTCGTAGTACTCCTTGATGGCCTTCTCCTGCGCCTGCTTGAAGGTGGTCAGGTCCGCCGGGGTGGGGGCGGGGACCTTGTCGGAGTACATGGAGGGCAGGAAGCGGGCGAATACGACGCGGGCCTGGTTGCCCTCCTTGGCGAAGCGCGCGCGCACCTCGTCATCGGAGACGACCACGCCGGCCTGCACCACGCCCAGGAGCTTCTGGGCCGACAGGCGCTTGCGCAGGTCCTCCTCGTAGTCCGCGGGCGACTGGCGGAAGTAGTCGCGCAGCACCTGCTGGTAGGTGGCGTAGTCGAACTGGCCGTCCTTCTGGAAGTCCGGGCTGCGGTGCAGGATGCGGAGGATCTCCTCGTCCGACGCCCGCAGGCCCTGGCGCGCGGCGGCCTGGGAGAGCAGCTCCGTGTTCACCAGCCGGTCCAGCACCGTCTGGGGCAGACCGAACTGCCGGGCGACCGCCTCGGTGATCGGCTGACCCTGCTGACGCAGGTACTGCAACTGTCCGGCATACTCGCGGCGGAACTCGTTGAGGGGGATTTCCTTGCCGTTGACCACCGCCGCGGCCGCGGGGGCGCCGGCGGGGTTCACGTCGCTGAACCCGTTGCTCCCCGGGCCGAACTGCACGGTGAACACCACCGCGATCGCGATGATGAAGAGGAGCGAGAAGACCTTTCGGAGATCCAAGGAGTCCATGATGCCTTGACCGTTTCCGTGCCTTGAAACGCGCCGATCAGCTCTTCGCGTGGAAGGTTTCGCGGCGCGCGTGTGTTGGGTGCCCGGTTCGGATGGTGGACGTTGTGACGTCCCCCACCGTGAAGACCTTGACTGCCTAGAGCAACACCTCGGAAAATGCAAGCGATTCAGAGTAGTTAGCGAGCCCCCCCGACCCATCCGCCGCTCCCCCTCTCCCACACGGACCTCCACGAAGTGCTGTCGCTTCTCAAGCGCTACCGGACCTTGCTGATCGTGAGTGCCCTCCTGCTCTACCCGTTCGGGGCCTTCCTGACGACGGGAGGCCGACGCGGGCGGGAGCCCAATGCCGTGGACCGGCTCGTCATCGGTCTGACGGCCCCCGTGCAGCGGGGGCTGGTGGGGCTCATCGACGGGGTGAAGGCCGTGGTGTTCGGCTACATCGACCTGCGCGAGGTGCGCCAGGAGAACGAGCAGCTGCGCGCGGAGAACCTCCAGTTGAGGGCGAGCGTGCACGCGCTCGGCGAGACGCGGATGGAGAACGAGCGGCTGCGCGGCCTGCTCGCCTACGCCGAGGCGTCGCCCGGGCCGGACATTCCCGCGCGGGTCATCGGGGTGAATCCCGTGGCCAAGCTGCTGTCGGTGCGCATCAACCGGGGCGAGTCCGACGGGGTGTTCCGCGGCATGTCGGTGGTGACGCCGGACGGCATCGTGGGCCAGGTGGTGCGCACGACGGGAGGTTGGGCGGACGTGGCGCTGGTGACGGACGCGCAGAGCCGGGTGGCCGCGCAGGTGCAGCGCTCGCGGGCGCGCGGCACGGCGGCGGGGGCCGGCAAGGGGCCGCTGCAATTGGAGAACATGTTGCGCATCGAGGACGTGCAGGAGGGCGATCTCATCATCACCTCGGGCACGGATGGCGTGTACCCGCCGGGGCTGGTGGTGGGGAAGGTGACGCACCTGGAGAAGACGGAGCACGGCATGTTCCTGGGCGGTGACATCGTGCCCGCGGTGGACACCACGCGGCTGGAAGAGGTGCTCGTGCGCGGCAATCCCTTTGGTGCCAGCGCGCAGGGTGGAGCGGGCGAGGGGAGCGGACGATGAAATTCCTCGTCACCGTGGCGCTCGCGTTGCTCCTGCTCACCCTGGAGTCGGTGCTGGTGCAGCAGCTGGGCCTGGCCATCAGCCGCATCGACGTGACGGTGGTGCTGGTGGCCTTCCTGGCGCTGCGCGCGAGCCTGCTCGAGGGCGCCTTCTCCTCCTTCGCGGTGGGCTACCTGCTGGACTTGATGAGTGGCCAGCCCACCGGGCTCTTCACCTTCCTGGCCGTCTTCACCTTCCTGGCGTGCAAGCTCGTGGTGCGCCTGACGGACGTGCGCAGCCGCGCGGCCTTCGTCCTCTTCGCCATGGGCGCGGACCTGGGCCATGGCGCCCTGGTGAGCTTCTTCACCTGGCTCACCACCAAGGATGGTTCGGCCTCGGCGCTGCTGCCGGGCCTGCCGCTGCAGGTGACACTCACGGGCGTGGCGGCCGCGCTGCTCTATCCGCTGCTGCGCCGCTTCGAGGTGTCGCAGGATCGCTCTTCTTCCGCGGGGTTGCTGCGTTGACGCCTTCCACTCTGTCCGAGACGACCCCCGGGCGCGACCTCAAGCGCCGCTTCCTCTGGCTGGGCCTGGCCATGGTGATGGGCCTGACGATGCTCGCCATCCAGCTCTACCGCCTGCAGATCACCCAGGGCGAGGAGTACGCCGCCAAGAGCGTGGCCAACTTCGTCAAGGAAGTGCGGCTGCGCGCCGACCGCGGCCTCATCATGGATCGGCGCGGCACCATCCTCGTGGACAGCCGCCCCTCCTTCGACGCCTTCGTCACCCCGGCCTTCTGCACCCAGTGCGCCGAGGAGGTGCTGCCCCGCCTGGGAGAGCTGCTCGGGTGGGACGACGCCACGCGCAAGCGCATGGAGGAGCAGGTGCGCGCGGCGCGCCGCACGGCGCCCTTCCTGCCGCTGTCCGTGCGCGTGGACCTCTCGCGCGACGAGTACGATCGCATCAACGCCCGGCGCGACATCCTCGACGGCGTGGAAGTGGTGCCGGTGCCGCACCGCTACTACCGCACCGGCAGCGTGCTCTCGCACGTGCTCGGGTACATGAACGAAATCAACCCGGACGAGCTGGGGCGCCTGAACGCCGAGGGGGGCCACTACGCCCTGGGTGACTACATCGGGCGGCGCGGCCTGGAGCGCACCTTCGAGTCCAAGCTGATCGGCACCGACGGCGTGCGCAAGGAGGTCGTCAACGCGCGGGGCCGGGTGCTCGAGGAGTTCAACGACAAGCTGGGCGAGGACTCGGTGATGCCGTCGCGGCCGGGCAACAACCTGGTGCTGTCGCTCGACATGCGCCTGCAGGAGGAGGCCGAGCGCGCGTTTCCGGGCTCGGCGGGCGCCCTGGTGGTGGTGGACGTGAAGACGGGCTTCATCCGCGCGCTGGTGTCGCGCCCGGGCTTCGATCCCAACCTGCTCACCGGCCGCATCACCCCCGCGCAGATGGCCGCGCTGTCGAGGGATCCCCTCCAGCCGATGATCAACCGCGTCTCCGCCAACCACTTCAGCCCCGGCTCCACCTTCAAGGTCGTCTCCACCCTGGCCGCCTACAAGTCGGGTCTGTTCCGGCCGGAGTCGTTGGTGAACTGCACGGGCAGCTACCGGCTCGGCGCGCGCGCCTGGCGCTGCCACAAGGACAGCGGCCACGGGCCGGTCAACGGCAAGACGGCGTTGCAGTACTCGTGCGACTGGTGGTTCTACAAGGTGGCCGACACCATCGGGTTGGATCCCATCGCGGACATGGGCAAGGCCCTGGGCATGGGCGCCCCCACGGGCATCGGCGTGCTCGCCGAGGTGCCGGGGATCATGCCGTCCAGCGAGTACCACGACAAAGTGTCTCCCGGGGGCTACACCAAGGGCATGGCGCTCAACAGCGTCATGGGCCAGGGCGACGTGAACGCCACGCCGCTGCAGGTGGCCATGATGTACGCGGCCATCGCCAACGGTGGCACCCTGCTCAAGCCGCAGCTCGTCGAGCGCGTGGAGGGCCTGGATGGCCGCGTGCTCGAGAAGTTCGATCCCGAGGTGGTGCGCAAGGTGCAGATTCCCGAGGCGCACCGCAAGGCGGTGATGGAGGCGCTCGTGTCGGTGGTGCAGGAGCCGGGTGGAACGGCCTACCGCTCGTGGCTGCCCTACAAGGAGCGGCTCGGTGGCATCACGGTGGCGGGCAAGACGGGCAGCGCCCAGGTGGCGGCGATCGGCGCGATCCGTCTCAAGGAACACCAGATGGACTTCTTCCAGCGCGACCACGCGTGGTTCGCGGCGGTGGCACCCGCGGAGGATCCGGAGATCGCCGTGGTGGTGCTCAACGAGCACGGAGGCCACGGTGGCGTGGACGCCGCGCCCGCCGGCATGGCGGTCATCACCCGCTACTTCGAGCTGAAGAAGGAAGACGCGGCCAACCCGCCGCCGCGCCAGAGCACCCCCTATGTGCCGGGGATGCCCACCGCGCCGGCTCAGGACGGCGCGTCGCTCACCCGGAGCGCGTCCCCGGTCACCAGCGGGACGGGAGGCTCGGATGCAGCTGCGGATTGAGCGGCGCATGCTGCCCCACGTGCCGTGGGGCCTCATCCTGAGCGTGCTCGCGCTGATGGGGCTGGGCATCTTCAACCTGGCGTCGGCCTCGCGCTCGCAGGCCTCGCCGGTGTGGACGAGCCAGGCGGTGTACGCGGGCGTCAGCGTCCTGGCCGCGCTCATCGTGTGCCTGGTGGACTACCGCGTCATCAAGAACCTGGCGCTGCCCATCTACGTGCTCAACATCGCGGCGCTGCTCGCGCTGCGGGTCATCGGCCACAAGGCCAAGGGCGCCGAGAGCTGGTTCGTGCTCGGGCCCATCCGCATCCAGCCCGCCGAGTTCATGAAGATCGGCGTGTTGTTGATGCTCGCCAAGGTCTACCACGACGACTTCAAGCCGGGAGACGGCTCCTATGGCCTCAAGCGCCTGGTGAAGCCGGTCCTGGTCGTCATGGTGCCCACCGCGCTGGTGCTGGTGCAGCCGGACCTGGGCACCGCGCTGATGATCCTCCTGTCCTCGGCGACGGTCATCCTGTTCGGCAAGGTGCGCTGGTACCTGGTGGCGGTGTTGCTGGTGGGCTTCTTCGCCGTCGCGGGCATCATCTGGAACGACTACGTGCGGGACGTGCCCGAGCCGCGCACCACGGTCGTGCGCCACCTGCTCAAGGCGCACCAGAGCAAGCGCATCTCCGGGTGGTTGGATCCCGAGTCGGACCTGCGCGGCAGCGGCTACCACGCGGCCCAGTCGAAGATCGCCGTGGGCTCCGGAGGGCTGCACGGCAAGGGGTGGAAGGAGGGGACCCAGACGGGCCTGTCCTTCCTGCCCGAGCAGCACACGGACTTCATCTTCTCCGTGTGGGCCGAGGAGCACGGCTTCGTCAAATGCGTGGTGCTGCTGGTGCTCTACGGCTTGCTGTTCATCTTCGGGCTGGGCGTGGGGTTCACCGCGCGCGACCGCTTCGGCGCCTTCGCGGCCGTGGGCGTCGTGGCGATGATCTTCTGGCAGGTGTTCGAGAACATCGGCATGGTCATCGGCCTGCTGCCGGTGACGGGTATCACCCTGCCGCTGCTCAGCTATGGCGGCTCCTCGCTGGTGAGCGTCATGCTGTGCATCGGGCTGCTGGTGAACATCAGCATGCGCCGCCACATGTTCTGATCTACAGCACCCGGCCGGTGAGGATGAGCGTGGCCACGGTGAAGTAGATGACGACGCCGGTGACGTCCACCAGCGTGGCCACGAAGGGCGCGGAGGCGGTGGCGGGATCCAACCCGAGCCGCCGCAGCAGGAAGGGCAGCATCGAGCCGCACAGCGTGCCGAACGTCACCACGCCCACCACGCTCAGGCCCACCGCCATGCCCACCCAGGCGAAGTGCGGCCCGTAGAGCGACTCGTGCTCGGGCCAGACGAGGATGCGCAGGAAGCCCAATGCACCGAGGAAGAAGCCCAGCGCCACGCCACTGGTGATTTCCCGCGCGGCGACCTTCCACCAGTCCTGGAGCTCCACGTCGCGCACCGCCAGCGCGCGGATGATGAGCGAGGTGGCCTGGGAGCCCGAGTTGCCGCCCGAGGAGATGATGAGCGGCACGAAGGTGCCGAGGAACACCGCCTGGGCGATGGCGTCCTGGTAGTGCGCCATGGCGGTGGCGGTGAACATCTGCCCCACGAAGAGCACCGTCAGCCACCCCACGCGCTTCTGCAACATGCCCACGATGCCGATGTCCAGGTAGGGCGCCTCCAGGGCCTCCATACCGCCGATGCGCTGGATGTCCTCGGTGGCCTCCTCCTCGGCCGCGTCCAGCACGTCGTCCACCGTGATGATGCCCACCAGCACGCCCCGCGAGTCCGTTACCGGCAGCGCCACCCGATCGTACTTCTCGAACAGGCTGATGAACTCCTCGCGGTCCGCCGTGGCCGGGATGCTCACGAGCTGCCGATCATGGATGTCCGTCACCGGCGTGGAGGGCGCCGCGAGCACCAGCGACGCGAGCCGCACGTCGTCCAGCAGCCGGCCCTTCTCGTCCACGATGTAGAGCACCGCCAGCGTCTCGCGGCCCTGGCCGTGGGTGCGCACGTACTCGAGCGCCTCCCCCGCGGTGAGGTTGCCCGGCAGCGTGAGGTACTCGGGCGTCATGTAGCGCCCGGCGCTCTTCTCCGGATAGCCCAGCAGGGTGCGCGCCAGCTTGAGCTGCTCGGGCGACAGCGACGTGAGCAGCCGCTTGGTCACCTCCGCCGGCAGCTCCTCCAACAGGCGCGTGCGATCATCCGGCGCCATCTCGTCGAGCAGGTTCTTGAGCTGCTCGCGGCCCAGCGTGTCGACGATCTCCGTCTGCTGCGAGGGCGGCAGGTACTCGAACACCAGCGCCGCCGAGTCCCGGGGCAGCAGCCGGAAGAGGATGCCGCTCTCGTCGGCGGGGAGATCCTCGATCACCTCGGCCATGTCCGCGGGATCCATGTCCGAGAACGCATCGCGCAGCGCGTTCCAGTCCTTGGCGGCGATGAGCGAGTCGAACTCGGGCTTCAGGAGGTTTCCCAACATCTCAAGACTCCACGCGCGGACGAAGTGGCGCATGGTGTATGAATCCCGGCGCCGGGGGTATGCAAATCTGTCCGGGTCCCCCAGGAGGTAGAAGATGGAGCGCAAGGGCTCGCGAAAGAAGGTTCCCGCCCAGGCCGTGGCCCCCGAGCAACCGGCGGTCGCCGCGCCGCCCCCCGTGGTCCGGCCCGAGCCGCCACGCGCGGTGGTGCCTCCCCGGCCCGAGCCCCGCGTGCAGCCCCCCGCGCGGCCCGCGTCCCCATTGCCCCCCGCGCGGCCCGTGTCCCCCTTCCGCTTCTCGTCGACGCCCGTCACCTCCCGACTTCCCCCCGCGCCCATCATCGGGGTGGGGAGCGAGGAGGAGGTGGAGCACCGGCGCTTTCCCCGCGCGCAGCTCGCCACGAGCTTCGAGTTGTGGATCGACGAGGGGGGAGCACGGCGCTTCACGGCCACGCTGCGCTCGGTGAACGTGAGCGTGGGCGGGGCCTTCCTGGAGAGCACCTTCTTCCTGCCCCTGTCCACGGAGCTCCGGGTGCGCTTCTCCCTGGCTCCCGGGGCCGCGCCCGTGGAGGCCCGGGCCCTCGTGGTGCGTGAGCAACGGCCGGTGCGGGACGGGATGCCCTCTGGCTTCGGCATCCACTTCGAGGAGTTCTACGGCCAGACGGAGGTGGCGCTGGCGCGGCTCTTCCTGGACCTGCGGTTGCGCGCGTTCGCGGAGGAGTACCTCGCCTCGCCCCGGGCCCGCGGGCTGTCCGATGGGCTGGAGCGGGTGGTGGACGCACTCGCCGCGTGGGAGCTGCTCAAGGCCCAGACATCCACGGATCTGTGGCAGGGGGAGTGAGTCCCGCGCGGAGCCCCAAAGGGAACCCAAAGGGGTGCTCCGCGCGGAGGACGGCGGGAACTACAGGGCCTTCTTCACGGCCTCTTCGATCTTCGACTTGGGGACGGAGCCGACGATCTGGTCCACCACCTTGCCCCCCTTGAAGACGAGCAGGGTGGGGATGGAGCGGATGCCGTACTGCTGGGGGGTGTCCTGGTTCTGGTCGATGTCGATCTTGGCCACCTTGAGCTGGCCCTTGTACTGGGTGGCCAGCGCGTCGATGGCGGGCGCGATGGCGCGGCACGGGGCGCACCACGTGGCCCAGAAATCCACCAACACGGGCTCGCTGGAATCCAGCACCTGCGTCTTGAAATCCCCATCTCCAACCGTCAACACGTCAGCGCCTGCCATGGTGTCTCCTCTCGAGCGTGGGCCGCTTCGGCTGGCGCGTCCTCTAATACGCGCCTACCTGGCCTGCAAGCATGGGACCTCGCCGGGTCCATTGCCTGCCTACGTAGATGCGGAAGGGGCGCGGACGTCGCAACCCGTCCGCCCTCTATATGGTAGTTGGCGCATGGTAGTTGGCGCTTCGGCCCGAGTCCGGGCGGTGTAGAATGGGGCCTTCATGAAGCTCTTCCTTCCCCAGACCCAGCTCGAGGAGTGGGCGCTGGAAGACAAAGCGGACGTCAAGGACGGGGTCCTGGTGGTGACGGGTGAGACGGGCGTGTACCCGGTGGTTCCCGCCGTCCACATCGTCCAGTTGGTCACGGGCGAGGACACCAACCGACTGGTGGCCAAGGTGAAGACGGAGCAGCAGCTCGAATCCCTGGGGGCCGAGCAGATGGCCGACTCCGTGTTGCTCGGAGAGACGGCATACGAGGTGGTCCCTGGTTATGTAGCCGAGGTGCCGTCGCCCTCGGATGCTTCCTCGGAGGACGGCAATGCAGGCTCGGAGACGGACCTGCTCGCCGCGTTTCTTTTGAACAAAATGGGCTGACGCGCTCAGTCCAGTGGGTTTGTCAGCCGCCATGAACCACGCGCTCGTCTCCCTCGCCTGCCACGCCTATGTCGTCGCGGCGCTCGTCTATCTGGTGTACCTCGTCCGGCAATGGGACGCGCTGGCCACCGCGGGCCGCGTGCTCGTGGGCACCGGCCTGGTCCTGCACGGCGTGGCCCTCTTCGGGCTCTTCGGCGCCCAGGGCGGCCGCCCGGTGGGGGTGGCCCAGGGCTTCTCCACCTTCGCCTTCCTGCTGCTGGCCATCTTCCTGGTGGTGGATGTGCGCTACCGGCGGCCGGTGATGGGGGCCTTCATCACCCCCCTGGCGGTGGCGGTGCTCCTGCCGGGACTGTTGCTGGATGGGGGCACGCCCCTGCCGGCGCACGTGCAGCGGCCCCTGTTGCCCGTGCACATCACCATCGCCCTGCTGGGCGTGGCCGCCTCGGCGGTGGCCGCGGGCGTGGCGGGCATGTACCTGCTCATGGAGCGGCAGGTGAAGGGCAAGCGCTTCGGCCTGCTCTTCGCGCGCCTGCCCTCGCTCGAGTTCCTCGACACCCTCAACCGCCAGCTCGTGGTGGTGGGCTTCATCGCGCTGTCGGTGACGCTGGTGACCGGGGCCTTCTTCTCCAGCGCGGCGCCGGGCTTCGTCTGGTCCTGGCAGTCCAAGCAGATCGCCACCCTGGTGGCCTGGGTCGTCTTCGCCGCGCTCGTCAGCGCGCGCTCCTTCGGGGGCTGGCGGGGCCGGCGGGTCGCGCTGCTCACCATGACGGGGTTTGGTTTGTTGCTGCTGTGTTTCCTGTCGTCGTACGACTTCACGCACGTGGGTGGAGGCTGGCGCTAGCTATGGAGTTCCTGTGCATGGGTGTGTCGCACCGGACGGCTCCGCTGTCCGTGCGGGAGCGGCTCGCACTGCCCGAGTCCCAGCAGGTGGAGCTGTTGCGGCGCCTGGCCCAGGCGCCCCACGAGGCGATGCTGGTGTCCACGTGCAACCGGGTGGAGCTGTACATGGCCTCGCCGGACCTGTCCCAGGCCCGGGAGGGCGCGCAGCGCGAGCTGCTGGCGCTCGGCGGCCCCGAGGGGATGGATCACCTCTACGAGCACCGGGGCGAGGACGCGCTGGTGCACCTCTTCCGGGTGTCGGCCAGCCTGGACTCCATGGTGCTCGGCGAGGCGCAGATCCTCGGCCAGGTGAAGGACGCGTTCGAGCGGGGGCAGGGCTCGGGGGCGGTGCGCGGCGAGCTGACGCGGGTGTGCGCCGCGGCGTTCGGCTGTGCCAAGCGCGTGCGCACCGAGACGGCCATCGGCCGCTCCGCCACCTCCATGGCCAGTGCCGCCGTGGCGCTCGCGAGCAAGGTGTTCGACGGGCTGCGGGACAAGACGGTGTTGCTGGTGGGCGCCGGGGAGATGTCGGAACTGGCCGCGCGCCACCTCAAGCAGGCCGGGGCCACGCGGATGCTGGTGACCAACCGCACCTTCTCGCGCGCCGAGGCGCTCGCGGCGGAGGTGGGTGCCACCGCGCGGCCCTTCGAGGAGCTGCTCGCGCTGCTCACCTCGGCGGACGTGGTGGTGTGCAGCACCGCCTCGCCCGTGCCCCTCTTCACCCAGGAGAACGTGGCCTCGGTGGGCAAGGCGCGCCGCTTCCGCCCGCTCTTCATGGTGGACCTGGCCGTGCCGCGCGACATCGCCCCGGAGGTGGGCTCGCTGGACTGGGTGCACGCCTACGACCTGGACGACATCCAGAAGTTCGTGGCGGACAACGCCGCCGCCCGTGCCGAGGAGGCGCAGAAGGCGGGGGTGCTCGTGGCCCAGGAGGTGGCCCGCTTCGTGCGTGAGCGCGCCGTGCGCCAGGGCGTGCCGGTGCTCGCCCAACTGCGGCAGCGCGGCGAGGCCATCGCCCGCGCCGAGGTGGAGCGCACGCTCGCCGCGCTGGGTGACAGCCTCAACGACAAGCAGCGCAAGAGCGTGGAGGCCATGGCGCGCGCCATCGTCAACAAGCTCCTGCACGAGCCCACCGCGCGGCTGCGCGCCGTGGGGCCCGAGCACGAGGGCAACCGGCTGGCGGGCGCCGCCGCCGAGCTCTTCGGACTCGAGGGCTCGCCCAACGCGCCGGACGCCTCCGTCCCCAACGTGGTGGCCACGGGAGGCAAGGGATGAAGTCCATCCGAATCGCCACACGGCAGAGTCCGCTGGCGCTCTGGCAGGCCCGTCACGTGGGCGCGCTGCTCTCCCGGCTCCATCCCGAGCTGCAGGTCTCCTTCGTCGAGATGACCACCGCGGGCGACCGCTTCCTCGCCGCGCCCCTGTCCACCGTGGGTGGCAAGGGGTTGTTCGTGAAGGAGATCGAGCAGTGCCTGCTCGATGGCCGCGCGGACCTGGCCGTGCACAGCCTCAAGGACATGACGTCCGTGCTGCCCCCGGGCCTGCTGCTCGCGGCGCTGCCCACGCGCGAGGATCCGCGCGACGCGCTCTGCGGCCCTCCCGGCTTGTCGTTGGACGGGCTGCCCAAGGGAGCACGGCTGGGCACGTCCTCGCTGCGGCGCAGCTGCATCCTGCGAGCGCGGCGGCCGGACCTGGAGATCGTCAGCCTGCGCGGCAACGTGCAGACGCGGCTGGCGCGCATGCGCGAGCTGCAACTGCATGGCGCGGTGCTCGCCTTCGCGGGCCTCAAGCGCCTGGGTCTGGACTCGGAGATCGCCGAGGTGCTGCCCACCAGCGTGAGCCTGCCGGCGGTGGGGCAGGGCGTGCTCGCCATCCAGTGCCGCACGGAAGACGCCGCGGTGCGCGCTCTGCTCGCGCCGCTCGAGGACGCCACCACGCGCGTGGCGGTGACGGCCGAGCGCGCCTTCATGGCCCGCCTGGAAGGTGGCTGCACCGTCCCACTCGCGGGACATGCCACCGTGCAGGGCCAGACCGTCCACTTGCGTGGACTGGTGGGTCGGCCGGATGGCACGAAGGTGGTGATGGGCGAGCGCAGTGGTCCGGTGGAGGCGGCGCTCGCGGTGGGCGACGCGCTCGCGGAGGAATTGTTGTCGCGTGGCGCGGCGGACATCCTGCGTGATTTTGGTCGCCTCGCCTCCGCGCGGGAGTCCTAGAGTCGAGTCCGTGGACAGGCGACTCGAAGGTATCCGCGTTCTGGTGACGCGCCCGCGCGATCGAGCGGAGGAGCTGTGCTTCCTCCTCGAGGACGAGGGCGCGCAAGTGTTGCACGTGCCGCTGCTGGAGCTGGTGCCTCCGGAGGATTCGCGCCCGCTGATGGCGGCCGCGGAGTCCATCCAGCGCTACAAGTGGGTGGTGTTCGCCAGCGCCTCGGCGGTGGACGCGTTGATGGAGGCGCTGCGCGAGGCGGGCACGACGCAACTGCTGTCGCCCGTGCGCTTCGCCGTGGTGGGGCCGCGCACCGCGCGCGCCGTGGAGGGCTACGGACTCAAGGTGGCCGCCGAGTCTCCCAGTGGCACGGGCGAGGCGCTCGCCGAGGTGATGCGCCCCGCGCTGCACCCCGAGGACGAAGTGCTGCTGCCCGCGGCGGAGGAGGGGCGGCGCGAGCTGGAGGACGCCTTGCGCGAGCACGGCGCGCGGGTGACGCGAGTGACGGCCTACCGCGCCCGGCCCACGCCGCTGCCCGACGAGACGCGGGCGCTGCTCGAGGCCTCGCCGCCCGACGTGGCCCTCTTCGCCTCGCCCCGGACGGCGGAGGCCTTCCTGGAGGACGCGGGCCGCGAGCGGCTCGGCGCGGCCCGTCTGGTGGCCATTGGCCCCACCACCGCGGCGGCGCTGTCCCAACTGGGCCTCGCGGTGGCCGCCGTGGCCGAGCGTCCCACCCCCGAGGCGCTCGTGGAGGCGACCGTCCGGGCGGTTCGCGGATAGACTGCCCTTCCGGGATGGACCCGGAACAGGAGCAAGTGGCTGGAAGCCCGGGTCCCGGGTGTGGTTGCCTGGGAGCCGCCGTGAACGCGCCGGGATTGCCTGGCTCGCTGGCCGTGTTGCTCGTGGCCGCAAGGAGATGCTTTTGCCCGCGCCCGTGACCCCGTCCGCTCCCTCTCCGAACCGGAGCAGAACCGACTTCTCGCTGTCCTTCGTGCTCGACGCGCTCGTCACCCAGCGGGTGCTCACCGCCGAGCAGGCGCAGAACATCCTCGCGCGCGAGCAGGCCGCACGGGCCCGGGTCCTCAAGAACCAGGGCGTCACGGGCAAGGACACGACACGCTACGACGTGTCTCCCGTGGAGATCGTCGCCGCCTTCCAGGTGCCGCTGGCGGATGGCCGTGGCGTGCTCGACGAGGATCGCGTCACGGAGATCACCGCGCGCGCCGCCGGCATCCCCTACAAGAAGGTGGATCCGCTCAAGCTGGACATGGCGCTGGCCACCCGCACCGTCTCCCGGCCCTTCGCGCAGAAGAACGTGCTGCTGCCGCTCGAGCGCGGCCAGGACGGCCGGCTGGTGGTGGCGGTGGCCAACCCCTTCGATCAGGAGCTGTTCGAGAGCATCCACGTGCTCACCGGCATGCCCATCGATCCGGTGCTCGCCTCCAAGGGCGACATCCTCCGGGCCATCGCGGACATCTACGGCTTCAAGCGCACGCTGGCCAAGGCGGCGGATGACTTCAGCGCCAACCCGGGCAACTCGCCGCAGGTGAGCAACTTCGAGCAGCTCGTCACGCTCAGTGGCCGCCAGGAGCTGGACGCCGCGGACCAGCCCGTGGTGCAGGCGGTGGACTACCTCCTGCGCTACGCCTTCGACAACCGCGCCTCGGACATCCACATCGAGCCCAAGCGCACCACCTCGCTCGTGCGCCTGCGCATCGACGGCGTGCTGCACCCCGTCTACACCCTGCCCGCGGGCGTGCACCCGCCCATCGTGTCGCGCGTGAAGATGCTCTCGCGCATGGACATCTCCGAGAAGCGCAAGCCCCAGGACGGCCGCATCAAGACGGAGAAGGACGGGCGCGAGGTGGAGTTGCGCGTGTCCTGCCTGCCCACCGCCTTCGGCGAGAAGGTCGTCATCCGCGTGTTCGACCCGGAGACGCTGGTGCAGGACATCGCCCAGCTCGGCTTCGATCAGCAGGAGAAGAGCGTCTTCGAGTCGTGGATCGGGCAGCCCCACGGCATCATCCTCGTCACCGGCCCCACCGGCAGCGGCAAGACGACCACGCTCTACTCGGCGCTCAAGGCCGTGGCGGGGCCGGACGTGAACGTCACCACCATCGAGGATCCCATCGAAATGGTGTGGGACGGCTTCAACCAGGTGCAGGTGCAGCCCAAGGTGGGGCTCGACTTCGCCAACGCCCTGCGCAGCATCCTGCGCCAGGACCCGGACGTCATCATGGTGGGCGAAATCCGCGACGAGGAGACGGCGGAGAACGCCGTCCAGGCCGCGCTCACGGGCCACCTGGTGCTCTCCACGCTGCACACCAATGACGCCATCGGCTCGGTGGCGCGGCTCAAGGACCTGGGCGTACCGCCCTTCCTGCTCGCGCAGAGTCTCATCGGAATGATGGCCCAGCGCCTGCTGCGGCGCGTGTGCCCGCACTGCGCTCAGCAGACGTCGCTCACCCAGGACGAGCTGGCCATGCTGGGTACCCCCATCCCCCTGCTGCCCAACGGGGTGCGCATCGTCAAGGGCGTGGGGTGCGTGCGCTGCCGGGGGACCGGTTACTGGGGCCGCACGGGTGCCTTCGAGATCGTCAACATGAACAACGAGCTGCGCGAGTTCATCTCCCGCGGCGCCAATCCCACGCAGATCCTGGACGCCGCGCGCCGGGCGGGCACGCGCACCCTGCGAGAGGCCGCCGTGCGAAAGCTCGCCATGGGTCTTACTTCCTTCGACGAGGTGGTGCGCATGACGTCCCTGAGTTGAGCCGGGGCCGCTGGGAAAAATCCCGGCGGCGGCCTCCCGGTTCCACTCGGGGGGCGCGAAGATGGGTACTCGAGGAGTGCACGGCAGCGAGGAGATACGGGATGACGCGACAGGACCTGGTGGGTGGCGGCACGGACGAGGCACTGCTTGGCGGTGCGGAGGCGGAGCGGACGGGCACTCGAGGGCCCGCGGAGGGAATCGGGTATTTCGCCCGCTTCGGCGTCACCGAGACGCTCATCCGCGAGACGCTCGCCGCGGCGCTGTCGCGCGGCGGGGACTACAGCGATCTGTTCTTCCAGCATCGCGTCTCCACCTCCATGTCGCTGGAGGACGGCGCGGTGAACCGGGCGTTCACCACCGTGGAGCTCGGCGTCGGGGTGCGCGTCATCAAGGGAGACCAGACGGGCTACGCCTACACCGAGGAGCTGTCGTTGGAGGCGATGCGCAGCGCCGCGCGCACGGCGGCGGCGATCGCGGATGGACCCTCGCGGGCCGGCCCCCAGCACTTCCATGTCTTCAAGGACCTTCCCAAGCGCTACGTGCTCCAGGCCGGCTGGGACGCCGTGCGCCCCGAGCAGAAGCTGCCCATCCTCGAGGGGCTCAACTCGGCGGCCTTCCAGGCCGACACGCGCGTGGCCAAGGTGAGCCTGTCCTTCTCGGATGAGCATGGCGCGGTGCTCGTGGCCGACAGCACCGGGCGCATCGTCGAGGACGTGCAGCCGATGACGAGCCTCTACCTGTCGTGCGTCGCCGAGCAGAACGGCAAGCGCGAGCAGAACGCGTACGGCGTCGCCGGCCGAGCGGGGCTGGACTTCTACTCGCGCGACCGGTTGGACCGCATCGTGCGCGAGGCGGTGGCGCGCACCACCATCCTGTTCGACTCCGTGCAGCCCCCGGCCGGAGAGATGCCGGTGGTGCTCGCCGCGGGCTCCTCGGGCATCCTGCTGCACGAGGCCATCGGCCACGGCATGGAGGCCGACTTCAACCGCAAGGGCACGTCCATCTACGCGGACAAGCTCAACAAGCCCATTGCCCACCCCTTCGTGAACATCGTCGACGACGGCACGAACGAGCACGCGCGTGGCGCCATCAACGTGGACGACGAGGGCAACGTGCCGGGCAAGACGATGCTCGTGGAGAATGGGGTCCTCACCACCTTCCTCCACGACTCCATCTCCGCCCGCCACTACAAGGTGAAGCCCACGGGCAACGGCCGACGCGAGAGCTACCGCCACGCCCCCCTGCCGCGCATGCGCTCCACGTACATGCTGCCGGGGCCCCACACGCCCGACGAGATCATCGCCTCCGTGAAGAAGGGCATCTACTGCTCCAACTTCACCAACGGCCAGGTGAACATCGGCGCCGGCGACTTCACCTTCTACGTGAAGAACGGCTACCTCATCGAGGACGGCAAGCTCACGCGCCCCATCAAGGACGTGAACATCATTGGCAACGGGCCCAAGGTCCTGGAGAAGGTGGACATGGTCGCCAATGATCTCGTCATCGACGAGGGCGGCTGGACGTGCGGCAAGGATGGACAGGGCGTGCCCGTGTCCCAGGGCATCCCCACCGTCCGGGTCGCGTCCATCACCGTGGGCGGGCGCAACGCGTGAAAGAGGCCGGCATGAGCACGACGAACAGCACGAGTCTGGAAGAGACGGCGCGGCGGGCGGTGGACCTGGCCCGCCGGCATGGTGCCAACGAGGCCTCGGCCACCGCGGGCCGCATGCGGGAGCTGGAAGTGCAGTGGCGCGATGGCCGCGTGGAGAAGGTCTCCGAGGCGACCACCCGCGGCCTGTCGCTCCAGCTCTTCGTCGACGGGCGCTACTCCGCCGTCTCCACGAGCGATCTGCGCCCCGACGCGCTCGATCGCTTCATCTCCGACTCCATCGCGATGACGCGCGTCCTCACCCCGGACGAGCACCGCCGCCTTCCCGAGCCCGAGTTCTACGCGGGGCGCGCCAGCCTGGAGCTGATGATCGAGGATCCGCGCCAGACGCAGCTCTCCTCCGAGGAGCGCCAGCGCTTCGCCCGGGAGTTGGAGGAAGGTGCCCGCTCGGCGGATGGCAAGGGCGCCATCCTCTCGGTGACCACGGGCTTCGGCGACCTGTCCCGCGAGGTGTTCCGCGTCACCTCCAATGGCTTCGAGGGAGGCTCGCGCTCCACGCAGTTCGCCGCCTCCGCGGAGGTGAGCGTGCAGGATCCGGATGGACGCCGCCCGGAAGAGGGAGACTCCGGCTTCTCGCGCTTCTTCGAGGACCTGCCCTCGGCGAGCGCCCTGGGCCGTCGTGCCGGAGAGCGGGCCCTGGGCCGCATCGGCTCGGTGAAGGGCGCGTCGGCGGTGCTGCCGATGGTCGTCGACAACAAGGCCGCGGGCCGGCTCGTGTCGATGCTCCTCGCGTCGATGGTGGGCGGGGCCATCCAGCAGAAGCGCTCGTTCCTCGATGGGAAGCTGGACCAGCAGGTGGGCAGCCCGCTGCTGTCCCTCTCCGACGAGCCGCACCTGAAGCGGGGACTCGGCTCGCGCCTGTTCGACGGCGAGGGCATCACCTCCCGCCCGATGGCGCTGTTCGAGGAGGGGGTGCTGCGCACGTACTTCATCGACAGCTACTACGCCCGCAAGCTCCAGACGCGTCCGACGACGGGGGGGCCCTCCAACCTCTCCTGGAAGCTGGGAACGAAGGACCGGGCGGGGCTGCTGGCGGACCTGGGCGAGGGCATCCTCGTGACGGGCTTCCTCGGAGGCAACTCGAGCGCCCTCACCGGTGACTTCTCGCTCGGCATCCAGGGCTTCCGCGTGCGCGGAGGACAGCTCGCCGAGCCCATCAGCGAGATGAACATCTCCGGCAACCAGTTGGACCTGTGGAAGCGGCTGGTGGCCGTGGGCAGCGAGCCCTACCGCTACAGCACCTCGCGCACGCCCACGCTCGTCTTCGAGGGCGTGCAGTTCGCGGGCACGTAGCCGTGAGCCGCCGGGCCCTCACGCGGGCTCGATGAAGTTCAACCGGTAGCCGTCGGGATCCGCGAGGACGACTTCCCGCGTGTGCCACGGCTGCCGGGTGGGGCCATCCACGCTCACCCCGAGCGCCTGGGCACGTGCGGCCACCTCCTCCACGCCCAGGGCACCCACCCGGATGCCAATCAGCACGCCCATGCCCCGGCGGCCCTCCACCCCCAGCGCCGCGGGCGCCTTGACCAGGTACACCTCGGCCTGGTTCTCCCACCGCAGTTGGAGGAAGGGAGGATCCGAGCGCAGCCGCTTGAAGCCGAGGGCCTCGTAGAAGGCCGCGGAGCGCTCGACATCCGTGACGAGCAGCTTCACGAAGGACGACAGCAGGTTTTCAGTCTCCATGCGCGCCGTCTGTATCACGTGCGGCGCGCCGGAGGCCCTTCGGCTCAGCGCTTGGCGCAGTAGCCGAAGTCCGTGCTGGCCCCGGCCTCCAGCTCTCTGTTCCAGGACTCGCCGGTGAACGTGACCACGCTGCCGGACGCGGAGGCGTAGGAGCTCCAGGCGCTCGTCAGGGTGCCCACGATCGTGATGGAGACCTTCCAGGTGACCTTGCTCGTCCCCTTGTTCGTCAGCTTGACGTTGTTGCAGTAGCCGGTGCCCCAGTCGCTCTGGACTTTCTGGGTGATCTGGAGGCCGCCCGAGGGCGTGCCCGCGTCGGTGCCCGTGCCGCCGTCGGGGGGACGCGTGCCGCCGTCCGTGGTGCCCGTGCCGCCGTCCGTGGTGCCCGTGCCGCCGTCGGGAGGACGCGTGCCACCGTCCGTGGTGCCCGTGCCGCCGTCCGTGGTGCCCGTGCCGCCGTCCGTGGTGCCCGTGCCTCCATCCGTGGACGGGAGAGGCGGCTGCTGCGTGTCCGCCTCGCCCCAGCGCTGGGTGAAGCGGGGCAACTGGGTCACGGAGACGATCAGCTCCGGAATGCTCAGGGAGTTCTGGCGGAAGCGCGCCGTGAGCTGGCTGGCGGCGCAGGTGTTCTCCTCGCCCGCCACGCCGTAGGCGAAGCGCAGCCACTGCAGGGAGAAGCAGTCCGCCACGTCCGGGCTGCTCGCGAGCTTCACCTGGAGCCCGTCCACGCCCACGAAGGTGCCCTGGGTCGACCTGGAGGCCAGCACCTCGCCGCTCGCGTCCACCAGGTCGCCGTTGGCCATCTTCGGCTTGTAGCGGCCCACGCTATCGAACTGCTCGAAGCCGAAGCCGATGGGATCCATCAACTGGTGGCACGTGGAGCAGGCCGCGTTGCGCGAGTGCTCCTGGAAGCGTTGCCGGTTCGTCTGTTGCGTCCCCGTGTCACCCAGCTCGAGATCCAACCCCGGCGGCGCGGGCGGGAGCGGCTGGCACAGCAGGCGCTCGCGCACGAGCTTGCCGCGGCGCACGGGAGAGGCGGCCTGCGGCGTGGCCTGCGCGGCGAGGATGCCGCCATGGGTGAGGAGCCCACCGCGGCCCGTGCCCTTGAGCGACCACATGTTCGCCCCGCTGGGCGAGGTCGTCCCGCCCACGGGCATGTTCAGTCCGTAGAACGTCGCCAGCGTGTTCGAGGCGAACGTGTAGTCCGCGGAGAACAGCTCGGAGAGCTGGCCACTGCCCTGGCGCACGATGTGATCGAACAGCTCCAGCGTCTCCGTCTTCATCGCCGTGCGCAGCTCGGGGCTGAAGTTGGCGAGGACGAGGGGATCCTTCTGCACCTGATCCACCCGCTCCAGCTCCATCCACTGGCTCACGAAGTGGTTGAGCAGCGGGCGGCTCCGGGGCGAGGTGAGCATCCGGCGCGCCTCGGCGGCGATCTGCTCCGGCGTGTGCAACTGGCCCTGCTTCGCCTTGGCGAAGAGCGCCGCGTCCGGCATCGAGCCCCAGAAGAGGTACGACAGCTCCGAGGCCACCTCGTAGTCGGTGAGCGCGTACCGCCCGCCGCCCTGGTGCACGCCCAGCTCGGAGCGGTAGAGGAAGTTGGGCGACAGGAGCATGGAGGTCGTCACGGCCTTGATGCCCTCGGAGAAGCCCTCCTCCGTCGACACCTTCGTGTAGAGCGCCTGGTAGCGCGTGCGCTCCGTCTCATCGAGCGGTGCCCGGAAGGCGCGCGCGCCGAAGTCCTGGATGAACTGGAGCGCGCAGGCCGCGCTCGCCGAGCACGAGACGTGCCGGGACAGCTTCTCCACGGCGGCCGCGGCGGCCTGCTCGGAGGCGGTGAGGAGCTTGTCGGTGAGCAGCTGGCCCACGGTCCGGGCCGCCGCGGCGTTGTCGAAGCCGTTGGCCACTTCCTCCGCGGGCAGGGCCTGGCCCCACGTGGAGGGCTCGTCCAGGTAGAGCAGGTCGGTCAGGGTGTTGTCGTACTCGAAGCGCGTGAGCATGCGCAGCTGCCGCCGGGCGGTGGGATCCAGCTCGTCCGCCGCGCAGGCCTCCTGCGTGGGGGGCGTGGCGTCGCAGGAGCCGGGCACGCCCTCGGCGCGCTGGGTGAAGCGCTGGAAGTCCGCGTAGAGCGCGCTGTCGGGGCTCAGCAGCTTGCCGCCGCCATGACCCAGGGGATGCTGGCCCGAGGGCTTGAGCAGCAGCAGCGAGGTGCCGTCGTACCGCAGGCGCGCCACCGCCCGCACCGTGTCGAGGTTGTTCTCCTCCGCGCCGGGCTCTCCCTCGGGGATGAGCACCATGCGCGTGCCCGCCGCGCTTCCGCCGGCGTTGTGGCAGGTGATGCACTGCACGGACATCACCGGCTCCCACAGCCGGGTGCGGAAGAACTCCGCGTCATCCGGGCAGCCGGTCGGGTCCGTGGGATCCGTCGGGTCCTGTTCCCCCTGCAGGGGCGGAAACTGCCCGGAGGGCCCTCCCGAGGAGGGAAGCTCCTCATCGGGCTCGGCCGGAGGGGCCAGCCCACAGGCGAGGGAAGAGGCAAGGGTGCCAAGGGCAACGAGGTGCCGGAAGGTCAGCACGGGTCCACCTGCGGGGGAGGGGGGAGAAAGCGGGAGGGGGAGCGGGGGTCAGACGAGCCCGGAGAGCGGGCCGGTGGAGCGCGAGGCGTCGCCGAAGGTGTCGAGCGTGAGGCCCATTCCCTGGCAGACCGAGGTGAGCAGCTTCTGGTGCGGCGTGCTGGTGTAGCGCAGGTAGCGCCCGAAGCGGAACGGCGTCCCCGAGCCCCCGGCGAGGATGAAGGGCACCGAGCGGCACGTGTGCAGGCGGCTGTCGCCGAGCTCCTTGGCCCAGAGCACCAGGGTGGAGTCGAGCATCGTGCCCCCCGTGGTGCTCGAGAGATCCGGACGGGCCTGGAGCGCGTCGAGCAGATAGGCGAACTGCTCGGCGAACCAGCGCTCGCACTTGACGAAGCTCGCGACGCCCGCCGTGTTCGAGTCCACCTTGTGCGACAGCTCGTGGTGGGCTTCCGAGGCGCCCGCCCAGGTGAAGACCTGGGGGGCGATGGTGTGGGACCACTGCAGGGACGCCACGCGCGTCATGCCGCAGGCGAGCGCGTTCACCAGCAGATCCATCTGCATCTTCCCCACCTGGGGGAAGTTGGCGTTGGCCTTGGCGTCGATGACCGCGGGGGACTGGCCGGGGGAGCACGCGGTGGTGCTGGCCGCGGCCAGGGCCTGTTCCGTCTGGCGCAGGGCCTGGATGTGCTGCTCGAGCTTGATCTTCTCCTCCGCGCCCACCTGCGAGGACAGGGCCGTGAGATCGGTGCGCGCCACGTCCAGCATGCTCTTGCGGCGGCGCAACAGTCTTTCGGCCTCGGTCGAGGTGCCCCCGGCCGAGCCGAACAGGCGTTGATAGGCATTGAGCGGTACGTCCTCGGGGGACACGAAGACTCCCGGTGCGGAATAGGACATACGCGTGGAGCGCGAGGCGCCCCAGAGGCTCGTCTGGACGCCGAACTCCAGTGATTTGAAGCGCGAGCCCTGTCCCAGCTTGCTCGCGACGTATTGGTCGATGGACATGCCCGCGGTGGGGCTGCTCGCTGTCCCACTTCCGGTGAGCATGTGCGCCATGCCCGGGTCGTGGTTGTCCGCCCCCACGAAGTCGAGCCCATCACAGACGAGCAGCTTGCTACGCAGCCGGTTGAGGGGCTCGAGCATGCTGCCCGCGGCGAACGTGAAGCTCGTCTCCGTGCCCGTGGGCCGCCAATACTTGTGCACCGTGCCATTGGGCGTGAAGAAGACGATGAGCCTCTTGGCCGCGATGGGAGCCGCCGCCTGTGCCTCGCCATTGAGCAGCCGCACCAGGGGTGACGCCAGCAGGGTGGCGCCAATTCCCGCGGTGAATTGTCTTCGCCCCAATCGCCTCATCGCACCGACTCCCATCCGTCACTGCGTGGTTACAGCTCGTGGGTCTTCAGGCCGGGTCCGATGTCAATCCCTCTCCCGGAAGTCTGGCCGGACGAGGCGGCGTGGACTCCCCTCTAATCGGGCCTTGCTCTTATTGATCAGTAATAAAATCTGACGGGTCTGTCCATGAGTCATCGCAGACATGCCTGGAGTGGGCGCGGACCCAGGTAGGAAAGACAACTCCCGCTGACCACGTGTCAATTCAATACAAATACAGTCCCGCCGGATAAATCCTGCTCAATCGTCCGGGGACATCCAATACCTGGAGTGAAAGCGGACGCAGGTAGGAAAGACAACTCCCGCTGACCACGTGTCAATCCAATACAAATACAGTCCCGCCGGATAAATCCTGCTCAACCGTCCGGGATATCCAAACCGCGAGAGTACCGTGGGCTCATCGCAGCGCGGCATTTCCCATCGAAGGAGGGTGCCGCGGGTCGTGGGTTGTATGACGCAACAACCCAGACCCTTCCAGGCACCCTCCCCGCGGTTTCAGGGCACCTCGGTGCCCTGGGCGGCGCTCCACACGGAGAACCAGTCCTGGGTGTCCAGGTTCAACGAGAGCGCGCGGACGGCCGAGGTGATGCGCCCGGTGTCGTTGGTGCCCAGCACGGGGAGTATGCGCGCGGGGTGCCGCAGCAGCCACGCGTAGAGGATCTGCTCGGGGAGCGCCTCGTGCTTCTGACCCAGGCTCGCGAGCACCTCGCGCACTCGCGTCTCCGCGGGCCCCTCGCCCGTCAGCAGCCGTCCTCCCGCGAGCGGAGACCACGCCATGGGACTGATGCGCTGGCGCAGACATTGATCGAGCGTTCCGTCCAGGAAGGGCTCGGGCCTCAGGGGGTGGAGCTCCACCTGGTTGGTCACCAGCGGGAAGGGGAGCCAGCTGGAGAGCATGTCGAACTGGGCGGGCGTGAAGTTGGACACCCCCAGGTGGCGCACCTTGCCCTGGGCCCGCAGCGTCTGGAGGGCCTCGGCCACCTCCGAGGGATCCAACAAGGGGCTGGGCCGGTGCAGCAGCAGCACGTCCAGGTAGTCCGTGGCGAGCTGGCGCAGCGACTGCTCCACGGACTGGATGATGTGCTGGCGGGAGTAGTCGTAGTGCTTGAGCCGGTTGGCGGGCCGCGCGGGATTCACCAGCATGATGCCGCACTTGGTCACCAGCTCCATGCGCTGCCGCAGTCCGGGCTGGGCCCGCAGCGCGGCGCCGAACGCCTCCTCGCATTGGTAGCCGCCGTAGATGTCGGCGTGGTCGAAGGTGGTGATGCCGCAGTCCAGGCACGTCTGGATCTTCTCCAGCACCCGTTGCACGCCGGCGCCCTGGGGATCCTGCAACAGGCGCCACACGCCATGGATCAGCCGGGACACCTCGGGCCCCTGGGGGGCCATGGTCACGCGCGAAGAGAGGCTCATCCGATCACCTCAGAGGTACACGTTGAACAGCAGTCCCGAGGTGCCGAAGGGCAGGTGGACGGTCTGTCCGCCACTGTCGAATCGCAGCGAGAGGCCCAGTGTACCCGCCACGCTCACCCGGGGGACGAAGTAATACTCGACGCCGACGCCGCCGTGGAGCCCGAAGCCGATCTGCTGCGAGTAGTTGAGTTGAAGACCGCCCTCGATGAAGGGACGCAGGTTGCCGCCGAGCAGATGGTGGCGCACGCCCGCGCCGACGGAGAACCCCACACTGAAGTCCGGTGTGAAGTCCAAGTTGAGCCCCAGGTTGAAGCGCAGGGAGTCCGCCGGGGTCAGGTGGAGGAAGCCGCCCACCGTGGGCAGGCTGTTGACGCCGAGCACCAGGCCCTTGGCGCCGGCCACCGCGGCGGTGCCGTCTCCCGCGCTCGAGTCCGAGGCATTCGACTGCTCGGGGGCGGGCGTCGGAGTGGGGGCGGCCCTCGGCGCGGGGGCGGCCGCCGGAGCGGGAGCAGCCGCCGGAGCGGGGCGGGGGTGGGCTCCGGAGCGGGGGGCGCCTCTGGAGCGGGGGCGGGCGCCGGAGCGGCAGCGGCCTTCGGCGCGGCGGCCTTCGGCGCGGCGGCGGCGGGGAGCACTGGCAGCAGGATGCAGACGACGGAGGAGCGCAGGGCGGAGCGCATGGTGTTGGGACCTCGGGAAAGAGCAGGACGTCGGGGTGCCCTTATAGTGGGAGGACTTTCCTCCCTGGGGCCCAACCTCGTCTGGTTCGACCCGGTGGCCTCGAGTGGAGGCCGTCGCGTTCCTCGTGGCCGCTGGAGCGTGCTGGGGACTGCGCGCGCTCGGTGCCCGCGTCTTCGCGCGCACCGACCTTCGAATGACAGCTCAAGGGAGGGATGGTTGGAGTTTTCTGTCCTTTCTGAAAAAAAGGATTGTGGAGCTTTCGACGATGTTGGAGAACCGGGGGCGGAGGATGTAGCCATGGGTAAGAGAGCGGGGGCGAAACGGGACGAGGCGGCCGTGGGCCGGTTCGTCGAGCGCTTCGCCCTGGCGCTGTCGGACGACGGGTTTCCCCGCATGCCCGCCCGGGTGTTCGTGGGACTGTTGGTGTCGGAGCAGGAGACGAGGACGGCGGCCGAGCTGGCCCAGCAACTCCGGGTGAGTCCCGCGGCCATCTCCGGAGCCGTGCGCTACCTGGTGCAGATGGGAATGGTGTCGCGCGAGCGCGAGCCGGGGCAACGCAGCGACCACTATCGGGTCTCCTCCAACGCCTGGTACGAGGCGCTCGCCCGGCGCGACCAGATGCTGCTGCGCTTCGAGCAGGGCTTGCGCGAGGGCATCGACGCGGTGGGCGTGGAGAGCATGGCCGGTCTCCGGTTGGAGGAGTCACGGCAGTTCTTCGAGTTCGTCCGGGGAGAGATGCCGCGCCTCTTGGTGAAATGGCGCGAGCAGCGCGCCGCGAAGGGCCAGGGCTGAGCTTCCTCCCCGGCCCCGTGGCCTTCGCTCAACCGGCCTGGGCGGGCCGCTCCTGCCGCTGATGCCACGCGGCGAGCACCTCGCGCTCACGCTCCGGAGACAGGCCGCCGCGCTTGCGCAGTTTCTCCTGCTGCTCCGGAGTCAGCCCCCGGAACCAGGCCAGGGTGTCGCGCGCGGTGTCCACGACGGGGCGGAACTTCAGTCCTCGCGCCTGCGCCCGGGCGGTGCTGACCTGGCCGACGCCCCCCATGTCCCCGGTGGAGGGAACCCAGACGGGCAGGTCGCTCCAGCCGCTCACCTTCTGCTGCTCGAGGAAGGCGGCATCGGCCCAGGTGAAGGTGGCATCGGACTGGCTGGCCTGCTTGCACGCCTCCAGCATCTCCCGGACGGTGAGCGGCCGGGCGGGGCCGGTGGCGTTGAAGACACCGAAGTCGCGGTTCTCGAGCGCGAGCAGGGTCCACTCGGCCAGGTCGCGCACGTCGATGAACTGCACCCGATCCGAGCCGTCTCCGGGCGCGAGCACCTCGCCGCCCCGCGCCACGCGCTCGGGCCAGTAGGTGAAGCGCTGGGTGGGGTCCTCCGGGCCGACGATGAGGCCCGGGCGGATGTTGGTGGTGCGTCCGGGGAAGGCCGCCTCCGCCTCCTGCTCACAGAGCGCCTTGAGCGCGCCGTAGTTCTCCTCGCCGATGGTCTCGTTGCTGGGGTCGCTCGTGGTGGCCACGGGGGCGGTCTCGTCCAGGCCCGGCCGGCTCAGGTCCTTGTAGACGGAGATGCTGGAGATGAAGAGGTACTGGCCCACGTGGGGCGCCAGGAGCTGTGCCGAGGCGCGCACCAGGCGGGGCACGTAGCCGGAGGTGTCGATGACGGCATCCCACGTGCGGCCCTCGAGTGCCTTCAGGCCCTCGCCCTTGGTGGGGTCGCGATCCCCCTGGAGCTTTTCCACGTCGGGGAAGAGATGGGGCCGTGTCTTGCCACGGTTGAAGAGGGTGACGGTGTGGCCGCGCGCGCGTGCCGCCTCCACGAGCTGGGGCCCCAGGAAGGCCGTGCCTCCGAGGATGAGGATGCGCTTGCCTCCCTTGGACGTCCGGGCGACGGTGCCCGGGGTGGCACAGCCCACGGCCCAGAGCGAGCCGAGCGCGGCGGCTCCTTTCAACAGCCCTCTGCGAGATATCTTCATGGGAACGACCTCCTCTTGAGGAAATCCGAAGGAAAGGGACGAAGCGCCCTGGGGTCAGCGGGCCGCGTCCGTGGACGCGCCCCACGCGGGCTCCGTCGCGGGCTGGTGATTGCGCGAGTAGCGGGCGAGCCAGACGGACACGGTGAGCCACAGGCACGCGACGGGCACCGCCGACAGCGCGAGTCCCATGGGCCCCAGCCCCAGCACGTCGAGGCCTCGGTACAGCCAGGAGCTCACCGTGTCGCTGCCGCGGTACACCACCGTGTCGATGAAGCCCTTGGACTTGTACTTCGTCTCGCGGTCCACGCCGGTGAAGAGGATTTCGCGTCCGGGGCGCTCGAGCGCGTAATGCGAGGCATTGCGCAAGGCCTTGAACGAGATGAGCATGCCCATGCCGGGCAGCAGCGCCAGTCCGGCGAAGCCGAGCGCGGTGAGCAGGGGCGCCACCGCCAGGGCCGCGCCCAGCCCGAAGCGATGGATGAGCCGGCCCGTGACGCCCAGTTGCAGCACGAGCGTGAGCACCTGCACCCAGAAGTCGATGTTCGCGAACGCGGCCGCGCGCGCGTTGGCGCCGGAGGCCCCTCGGTCCACGATGTGGACCTGCTGGTAGTAGAGGAAGGTGGAGGTGGCGGCGTAGAGGAGCATCTGCAGCGCCAGGCCTCGCAGCAGGGGGGAGGAGAACAGCAGCCGCAAGCCGGCGAAGACGCCTCCACCCACGGGGTCCTCGGTGGAGCGGGCGCGCGAGGGCGCGAGGATTTCCTGCCGGGACAGCCGCCGCACGCATTGGGCGCTGGCCTCCAGCAGCACCGCGGTGATGAGCATCAGGTTGGTGGCGCCCACGGGCTCGGCCAGGAGCTTGACGAGGAAGGGGCCCACCAACATGCCCGTCGTGCCCCCCGCGGCGATGAAGCCAAACAAGCGCCGGCCCTGCTCGTTCACGAACAGGTCCGCCATGAAGGTCCAGAACACGGAGACGACGAAGAGGTTGTAGACGCTGACCCAGACGAAGAAGACACGCGCCACCACATCCCGGTCCACGCCCAGCTTCAGCACCCCGAAGAAGAGCAGCAGGTGGAGCAGGAAGAAGCGGTAGACGAGCGGCAGGACGCGCCGCCGGGGCCAGCGCGACACGAGCGCGGAGAAGACGGGCACCGCCACGAGCATCACGAGGAAGGTCACCGTGAAGAGCCACGGCACCCCCTGGACGCCCTTGGCCGTCGCCATCTCGTCCCGGAGGGGCTTGAGGATGGCGTAGCCGCACATCAGCGTGAAGAAATAGAAGAAGGACACGAGGACCGGGCTGATCTCTTCGTCCTTCACGTTCACGAATCGCTTGAGCATGGCCCCCACGCCGCTGGGTAGGCGTGCGAGCCCAACCGCTCGTGGGTGGGGATATTCCCAGGGCCGCGGGTCGAGGCTTCACGGGGGCCCGCGTGTTGTCGTCTTCATGACGCGCGAGGCCGTCGGGACGGGAATGCGGAAATCGACCGCCCCGGGGTCCGGGCGAGGTACGACAGTATTCCGGGGGGAGCCGGTACGGCCCCGCGTCACGGTCTTGGTTCAGGGAGCGGTCATGCGTTCGAGCAGTCAGTCCTCGGTCACGGACATCGAGGTCATCGAGGATTTCTCGGCCACGGCGAGGTGCGACGAGGGTTTCTTGCGGGTGCGGAGGCTGCGGTGTCAGAACCGGCGCGCGGACGGGACGGCGTCCAAGGTGTACCGGGTGGACGTGGTGGACCGGCCGCGGCTGGACGCGGTGGCGGTGCTGGTGTACCGGCGGGGCGAGTCGGGGCTGGAGGTGCTCACGCGGATGAACCTGCGGCCGGCGGCGTACTTCCGGCGGGGCAAGGACATGACGGTACCGGATGCGGCCAGCTACCTGCGGGT
The DNA here is from genome assembly GCF_002305875.1 of Cystobacter fuscus. Lineage (NCBI taxonomy): Bacteria > Pseudomonadati > Myxococcota > Myxococcia > Myxococcales > Archangiaceae > Cystobacter > Cystobacter fuscus. Next base: position 3,689,275 of record NZ_CP022098.1, read on the forward strand.
GGAGGAGATCGTCGCGGGCCTGTTGGAACTGGAGGACAAGGGCGAGGCGGGACTGCGGCACCGGGCGGCCGAGGAGGTGCGGGAGGAGGCGGGCTATGACGTGCGGCCGGAGGAGGTGCGGCTGCTCGGGGCGGGCTTCTTCGTGGCGCCGGGCATCCTGTCGGAGAAGGTGTTTCCGGCGGCGGTGGACGTGACGGGCCGGCAGCCCGGTGTGCCCAAGGGGGACGGCTCACCCCTGGAGGAGGGCACCGAGGTGCGGTGGCGGCCCATCCGCGAGCTGCTCGCGATGTGCCGGAGCGGGGAGGTGCCGGACGCGAAGACGGAGCTGTGCATCCTGCGGCTGCTCGCCGAGCAGGAGTGATTCACTCGGGGCGTGATTGGCGGTGGGGCACCAAGGCGGGTAGGGTGCCCGGCGACATGCATGACGCCGCCCCCTCGTCCTCGTCACCCCGGCCGGAGTACTCGCGGGCCTTCCGCCTGCGCCGTGCCCAGAACTGGCTCACCCTCGGCACCATGTACGCGGCCATGTACATGGGCCGCTACAACTTCTCCTTCGCCAACGCCACGTTGTCGGGGCAGTACGGGTGGAGCAAGACGCAGGTGGGCGCCATCATCAGCGCGGCCACCTTCATCTATGGCGTCTCCGCCATCTTCAACGGCCCCCTGGCGGACCGGATCGGCGGGCGCAAGGCCATGCTGGTGGGAGCCGCGGGCGGCACGGTGTTCAACCTGGCCTTCGGCCTGGGCGCCTACCTGGGCTTCCTCGGCACGGGACCGCTGCTGCTCGGCTACCTGGCCACGGTCTGGTCGCTGAACATGTACTTCCAGTCCTACTCGGCCCTGGCGCTCATCAAGGTGAACTCGGGCTGGTTCCACATCGGCGAGCGCGGCGTGTTCTCCGCCATCTTCGGCTCGATGATCCAGGGCGGCCGGGCGCTCATCTACTTCATCGGTCCGCTGCTGGTGGCCACGCTGCCCTGGCCCTTCGTGTTCTTCGTGCCCGCGGCGGTGATGACGCTGCTCGGGTTCTTGACTTTCCTGTGGGTGCGCGACTCGCCGGACGAGGCGGGGCTGCCGCCGCTGGACACGGCGGATGCCTCCAGCGGGTACACCGGCCAGGTGGACTTCAAGTACGTGGCGCGCGTGGTGTTCACCAACCCCGTCACCCTCACCATCGCGGCGGCCGAGTTCTGCACCGGCTTCGTGCGTCACGGCTTCGAGCAGTGGTTTCCGCGCTACATGCTGGAGGCGCAGAAGCTGCCGCTCAACAGCCCCATCTTCCAGAAGGGCGCCACGGGCGTGGTGCTCGCCGGTATCGCGGGCGCGTTCGCCGCGGGCTTCATGTCCGACCTGCTCTTCAAGGCGCGCCGGCCTCCCGTGGCCTTCATCGGCTACGCGTTGCAGGTGGTGTGCATGGCCATCATCTGGAAGGCCCCCAGCATCGAGCTGGTGATCGCCGCCTTCGTGGTGAACTCCTTCTCCATCAGCATCGTGCACTCCATGCTCTCGGGCACCTCCTCCATGGACTTCGGGGGACGCAAGGCCGCGGCCACCGCGGCCGGCATGTTCGACGGCATGCAGTACGTGGGCGGCTCGGTGGTGGGCGTGGGCATGGGCTCGCTGTTGGATCACTTCGGCTGGGGCGCCTGGGGCCCGAGCATGATCGGCTTCTCCCTGGTGGGGGGCCTGCTCATGCTCACCCTCTGGAATGCCCGCCCCAAGGCGCATGGCGGCGCCAGCACGTCCTCGGTGGCTGCGGAGGCCCCTCCTCCCGCGACCGACGCCTCCCAGGCCAGCTCCGGCCGTTGATGTGGGTGCCGGGTCCACAGCTCTCGGGGCCTCTGGAGTTTGGGGCTCCTAGGAACGGTGAGGGCACGCGCGTCGGGGGGTGGAGGGTGACCTTGTCCCCTGGGACCTCTGTCGTGTGACAGTTCTGTGACTTAGAGTCGAGGGTGTGTCCCCGACACCCTCGCCCCTGTTGCAGAACCGGTTGGATGTCCACGACCGCAAGCAGTTCGAACTCAAGCTCGAGTATCAGCCCTCCGGGGCGGATGACGAGACGCGCTACGTCGTCGAGACGTACCTCTTCCTTCCGTCGAGTCTGAACATCGACGCGGAGACGTACCCGCGCGCGAGCTTCTACGGGGACATCCACAACTACGTGCGCTTCAAGACGCCGGTGATGAGCCTCGAGGATGTGTTGCTCTCGGGCCGCTCGCCACTGATGAGGCTGGAGGCGGCGCTGCGCACGGGGCTGATGGGGGAGAGGGATCTCGTCTACCAGGCGAAGCTGTTGTCCTGTGTGTTCCGGGGCGCGCTGCGGCGCTTCGCGCGGGACGTGGAGGAGCTGTGCGAGGGTCAGGGCCGCGCGACGGCCGAGGAGGGATGCGCGCGGCTGGAGAGTGACGCGAGGGCGACGTGCGCGAGCGTGCGGCAGATCCTGGAGCGCTTTCGCACGTGGGTGCGCGCGGTCAACCAGCATGGGTTGAAGGAGAAGACGCGCGCCTCGCTGCGCCTGGTGGACGAGTACCTGAGCCTCACGGTGGAGCAGTTCTTGCGCAAGGCCGTGGCGGACATGGCCGAGCAGCCCCGCGCGGGTTTCTCCTTCGAGCTGCGCAAGGAGCTGATGGACGAGGTGGTGCGCGAGGAGAAGTACCGCCGCGACAACCAGTTGCGCTCGGTCATCAGCCCCACGGGGGACAACGAGGAGTACCTGCACCGCTTCGGCTTCTTGAAGAAGTTCTGCATGAACGTCCTCTTCCTGTCGGCGCGCCGGGATCAGAAGCGCCAGGGGTGGGAAGAGGTGCTGTTCGCGCTGGCGGCGGGAGTGGCCATGGCGTTCGCCTCGGCGGTGGCCATCTGGGCGCAGGGCCGCTACACGCAGGCGAGCCTCAACTTCTTCCTCATCATGATCGTGGGCTACATGATGAAGGATCGCATCAAGGAGGGGATGCGCCGCATCTTCAGCCAGGTGGCGGCGCGGCACCTCTATGATCGCACGGCGCGCATCGTGGAGCCGGTGACGGGGCGGTGCCTGGGCTCGTGCCAGGAGAAGGTGGACTACTGGCGCCCGGCGCGGGTGCCGGAGGAGGTGGCCGCGCTGCGCTCGCGCGATGATCTCATCACCGCGTCCCAGGGGGAGTTGTCCGAGACGGTGCTGCGCTACCAGAAGCAGGTGGTGCTGGACGTGGATCTGCTGCCGCGCACCGAGCGGGGGGTGGAGGGCATCACCGACATCATCCGCATCAACGTGGGGCGCTTCCTGCGCGACATGGACGAGCCGGAGTACGCGCTGGAGTACGTGGACCTGGAGGACTTCTCGGTGGGGCGGGTGCGCGGCGCCAAGAGCTACCAGGTGGACCTGGCCTTCCGCTTCATCGTGCAGGAGGCGGGACAGGAGCGGGTGACGCTGCACCTGGTGCGGCTGGTGCTGGACCGCAACGGCATCAAGCGGATGTTGCGCCTGTACCCCGAGCAGCAGCCCCCCCGGCCCGAGCCGGTGCGCTCGGCGGCCTGAGCGGTTGAATTCCCCTCCCCCAGGGGGCCCGGTGCCTTGTAGAAGGGGGCATGGCTTCGGATCTCAAGACCCGGGTGCGCGAGGGCTGGCAGCAGACCCTGCGCGGCATCCTGGAGCGGGCGCGGGCGATGGGCCCGCAGGCGGTGCTGGCCTTCGACCTGGACTCCACCCTCTTCGACAACAAGCCCCGGCAGGCGCGCATCCTGAGGGAGTACGGGCTGGCGAAATCGCACGAGAAGCTGGGCCAGTGCGAGCCCCAGCACTGGGACAGCGGCTTCGACATGCGCGGCGCCATGCGCAACTGCGGCCTGTCCGAGCAGGAGGTGGAGGCGCACTACCCCCTGGTGCGCTCCTTCTGGCTGGAGCGCTTCTTCACCAGTGACTACTGCGTGGACGACGAGGCCATCGAGGGCGCCGCCGCCTTCACCCATGCCGTGGCGAACTCGGGTGCGCACCTCGTCTACGTGACGGGCCGTCACGAGGCCATGCGAGCGGGCACCGAGGCGTGCATGCGCCAGCGGGGCCTGCCCGTGCCCGGCGAGGGCCGCGTCCACCTGCTGATGAAGCCGAACGCGAGCGACAACGATGACGCCTTCAAGCGCGAGGCCCATGCCCGCCTGGGGCAGTGGGGCACGCTCATCGCCGCGTTCGACAACGAGCCCACCCACGCCAATGACTACCTGCGCCGCTTTCCCCAGGCCCAGGTGATTCACCTGGCAACGGATCATTCCGGTAGGCCCGTGACGCTCCTGGAAGAGATTGTTTCCGTGCCGCACTTTTCACACGAGTCTTGACGCGACGCGGCTAGACGAAAGCCCTTCGCAGTCCCCTTGCCGCGCGCTATGCAGGCGCCTTGGCGTTTTTCGCCGCTCCGAGTCGGGGCGGTCTTCAACTGTACGGAGGAGTGGCGGTGGCCAGCCCTTACTCGAAGGACCTGCTGTTGACGATGTACCGGAAGATGTACCTCATGCGCCGCTTCGAGGAGCGCACCCAGCAGCAGTACGGCCTGGGGAAGATCGCCGGCTTCTGCCACCTGTACATCGGGCAGGAAGCGGTGGCGATCGGGGTCAACGAGGCGATCCGTCCGGATGACTACATGCTCTCGGGTTACCGCGATCACGCCCAGCCGCTGGCGCGTGGCTCGCACCCGGGAATGATCATGGCGGAGCTGTTCGGCCGCACCGGTGGCTACAGCAAGGGTAAGGGCGGCTCGATGCACGTCTTCGACATCGAGCACCACTTCTACGGGGGCTACGGCATCGTGGGCGGGCAGATTCCGCTCGCCGCGGGCATGGCCTTCGCCAGCCGCTACCGCAACGAGGACCGCATCACCGTGTGCTACTTCGGTGACGCCGCGGCCAACCAGGGCGCCTTCCACGAGACGTTCAACATGGCGGTCAAGTGGAAGCTGCCCGTGCTCTACATCTGCGAGAACAACCGCTACGGCATGGGCACGGCCATTGCCCGCGTGTCGGCGGAGCCGGAGATCCACAAGCGCGGCGCCGCCTACAACATGCGCCACGAGGCCGTGGACGGCATGGACGCGCTGAAGATGTACGAGGCGGTGAAGGACGCGGCCGCCTACATCCGCGCGGGCAACGGCCCGGTGCTCATGGAGGCCAACACCTACCGCTTCCGCGGCCACTCGGTGGTGGACCCCGCCACCTACCGCTCCAAGGACGAGGTGGAGGAGGAGCGCAAGAACGACCCCATCCCGCGCCTCATGCACTACGCCCTCGGCAAGAAGCTGGCGAAGGAGTCCGACTTCGAGGCCATCGAGGCCGAGGTGAAGGCGCAGGTGGACGAGGCGGTGAAGTTCGCCGACGAGTCGCCCGAGCCGGCGCTGGACGAGCTGTGGCGCGACACCATCGTGGAGGAGGGCGAGGAGGACGTGCGCCCCCGCGAGCGCGTGTTGGGCGTGAAGGTGGACAAGTGGCCCTCGTATCCCTCGGGCAAGGAACTCAAGGTGACTTGGGACCTGGAGCCGCGGGCACAGGCGGAGAAGGCCGACAAGGCCGCGGGGCTGAAGGGTTAGTACTCCATTCCACTGACTGACGATTTTCGCATTCGGAGCCAAAGATGGCCGAGTTGATGTATCGCGAGGCGCTGAACCAGGCCCTCGCCGAGGAGATGGAGCGCGACGCCCAGGTCTTCCTGATTGGCGAGGAAGTGGGCCGCTATCAGGGCGCCTTCAAGGTGTCGCAGGGTCTGTTGGACAAGTTCGGGAGCGCGCGCATCATCGACGCGCCCATCTCCGAGCTGGGCTTCACGGGCCTGGGAGTCGGCGCGGCCATGGTGGGCCTGCGTCCGGTGGTGGAGATGATGACGTGGAACTTCGCCATCCTGGCGATGGACCAGATCGTCAACAACGCCGCCAAGCTGCGCCACATGTCGGGCGGCCAGCTGCGCTGCCCCATTGTGTTCCGCGGCCCCGGCGGCGCGGGTGGCCGTCTGTCCAGCCAGCACAGCCAGGCGCTCGAGTCCACCTACGCCCACTTCCCGGGCCTCAAGGTGATTGCCCCCGCCACCCCGGCGGACGCCAAGGGCATGCTCAAGGCGGCCATCCGGGATGACAACCCCGTGGTCATGTTCGAGGGCGAGCGCCTCTACGCGCTCAAGGGCGAGGTGCCCGAGGGCGAGCACATCGTCCCGCTGGGCAAGGCGGATGTGAAGCGCGAGGGCAAGGACGTCACCATCATCACCTGGTCGCGCATGTACTACTTCTGCGAGGAGGCCGCGAAGCAGCTCGAGGCCGAGGGCATCTCCGCGGAGATCCTCGACCTGCGCACGCTGCGCCCCCTGGACGAGGAGGCCATCCTCGCCTCCGTGCGCAAGACGAACCGCGCCGTCATCGTGGAAGAGGGCTGGCCGCTGGCCGGCGTGGGCGCGCAGGTGGTGGACATCATCCAGTCCAAGGCGTTCGACGAGCTGGATGCGCCCGTGGTGCGCGTGACCGGCCTCGATGTGAACATGTCCTATGCGGCGAACCTCGAGAACGCGATCCAGCCGGACGCGCCGAAGATCATCGCCGCCGTGAAGAAGGTCCTCTACCGAGAGGGAGCCTGAGACGTATGGCCACGCCCATCCAGATGCCTTCCCTCTCTCCGACGATGAAGGAGGGAAAGATCGTCAAGTGGCTCAAGAAGGAGGGCGACAAGGTCTCCTCTGGCGAAGCGATCGCCGAGTGCGAGACCGACAAGTCGAACCTCGAGATTGAGGCCTACGACGATGGTTACCTGTTGAAGATCCTCGTGCCCGAGGGGGAGATGGCCACCGTGGGTGCGCCCATCGCCATGCTCGGCGCCAAGGGGGAGAAGGCCGACGCGGGTGGGGGCGCCAAGCCCGCCGCTCCCGCCGCCGCGCCCAAGGCGGAGGCTCCCAAGCCCGCCGCCCAGCCCGAGGCGAAGAAGCCCGAGGCCGCTCCGGCCGCCGCCTCCGGTGGCGACGGCATCGCCATCGCCATGCCCTCGATGTCCCCGACGATGACCGAGGGGAAGATCGTCAAGTGGCTCAAGAAGGAGGGGGACAAGATCTCCTCCGGCCAGGCGATCGCCGAGGTGGAGACGGACAAGTCCAACCTCGAGGTCGAGGCGTACGACGACGGCGTGCTCGCGCGCATCGTGGTGCGCGAGGGCGAGGTGGCCAAGGTGGGTGCGCCCATCGCGTACCTGGCGGGCAAGGGTGGGGCGAAGCCCGCTCCGGCCGCGACGCCGGCGGCTCCTTCCGCCAAGGCTCCCGCCGCCACGCCCCCCGCGGCGGCTCCGGCGCCCAAGCCGAGCGCTCCCGCCGCCGCTTCCGGGGGCCGGCTGCGCGCCAGCCCGCTGGCGAAGAAGATGGCTCAGGAGAAGGGCCTGGATCTGTCGCAGATCCAGGGCTCGGGTCCCGCGGGCCGCATCGTGAAGCGGGACATCGAGGCGGCGTCCACCCAGGCCGCCGCTCCCGCCGCGCGCAAGGCTCCCGCCGCCGCCGCGGCCCAGGCCACGGGACCCCGTCCCGAGCCGAAGTCGGTGCCCGTCTCCACCATGCGCAAGGTCATCAGCCAGCGCATGGCCGAGGTGAAGCCCGGGGTGCCCCACTTCTACCTGTCGGTGGACGTGGAGATGGACGCCGCGCTGAAGATCCGCGAGGAGGCCAAGGCCCTGGAGTCCAAGGTCTCGGTCAACGACATCATCGTGAAGGCGTCGGCCATGGCGCTGCGCCGCTACCCGAAGATGAACGTGTCGCTGCAGGGCGACGCGATCCTGCACTTCGAGTCGGTGGATGTCGGCATCGCGGTGGCCATCGAGGAGGGCCTCATCACCCCGATCATCCGCGACGCGGACAAGAAGGGGCTGAGCGCCATCTCCGCCGAGGCGCGTGACCTGGCCGAGCGCGCCCGTAAGCGCGCCCTCAAGCCGGCGGAGTACACGGGCGGCTCGCTCACGGTGAGCAACCTGGGCATGTACGGCATCGACTCGTTCATCGCCGTCATCAACCCGCCCCAGGCGGCCATCCTCGCGGTGGGCTCCGTGTCGGACAAGGTCGTCGTGCGCGAGGGGCAGATGGTGATCCGCAAGGTGATGACGGTGACGCTCTCGGGCGACCACCGCGTCATCGACGGGGCCATCGGCGCCGAGTACCTGCGGGAACTCAAGGCGCTGCTCGAGCACCCGATGCGGCTGCTGTTCTAGTCCGCGTCGTCCTGGCGGGCCGCCCACGAGGGCGGCCCGCCCGGAGCGCTCGGCACGGGGGCCGCTACTCCCGGGTGGAGGCGACCGACTCGTCCATTTCCTGCTCGAGTTGACGCTGGGCGTCAGTGACGTCGGCCTGCTCCGCCCGCCTGGTCCCCGTGGGCAACTCCTCTTCCCGCTCCTTGGAGCGACCCTGGATGCCGGGCCAGGGCTCGGGGCGCGTGGCCTGCACGTGCTTGATGTTCTCCGTGTACCCTGTGCTCTTCTTCTTCGTCATCTCGTCCTCCTGTTATGTGGTCGGAGTGCCCTCATACGGTGGGGATGGGTGCCGAGAGGGCCAATGGGCAGGTGGATGCCCGACCGCCGCTCCCCTGGCTGCTGGGGCGGCTCACAGGATGGATGAAAATGAAACAAATCCATGGAGGGCCTGGGATGGATGATCCGGCCGGGCTGGTGCTGGCCCTTACCCAGGCCCTGCGGGGCGCCGTCTTCCCTCTCTCCCGGTCGCAGCTGGTGTGGCTGGCCCGGGAGAACGATGCCGCGGCGTCCCTGCTGACGCGTTTGAGCGGCTTGCCCGAGGGAGTGTTCGCGTCCCTGGCGGAGGTGGAGCGCGCCCTGGGGGTCCAGGCGGGTGAAGGCACGCCCGCCACCGTGCCCCCGCCCCCCAGTCCGAACCCGCGCTGAACCATTTCACGGTGCCCGGTCTCCAACGGTTGTCGAACGGACTTGCCGGAGCGTGAGGCCGAGGGAGCGTCAAACACGGCCCATCGGGTTTTGTGCGTGACGTGGTATCTCTTGGGGGTGGGCGCAGTGGTGGGATGGGTGGGAGTGTGCTGGTCGACCTGGCCCGGAGAGGAACTCCATGAATCCGTCTGACCTCCCCGCCGTCCTCTATGTCGACGACGACGCGCTCAACCTGCGGGTGTTCGAGGCGAACTTCGGCCAGAAGTTCCGCATCTTCCGCTGCTCGACTCCCGCCGAGGCGCTGACGTTGTTGGAGCAGAAGCGCAACGAGATTGGCGTCATCCTGTCGGATCAACGCATGCCGGGGATGACGGGCGTGGAACTGCTCGAGCGCGCGCGCTCGCTGGCTCCTGACGCCAAGCGCATGCTCGTCACGGCCTACTCGGACATGCAGGCGGTGATCGACGCGGTGAACCGCGGCCAGGTGAGCCGCTACTTCGTCAAGCCGTGGGATCGCGCCGAGGTGCTGGCCGCGCTCGAGGACGGGTTGAAGATCGCCCGGCTGGAGCTGCGCGTGCGCGAGGTGGAAGGGCGCATGATGAAGGCCGAGCGTCTGGCCACGCTGGGCCAGGTGACGGCGGGCATCGCGCACGAGCTGATGGGCCCGGTGGGCTACCTGTCGCAGAACGTGGCGTCGCTGCGGAGGGATCTGGAGTGCGTGGTGCAGTACGCCTCCAAGCATCTGGCGGCGGATCCCGCGCCCGAGGTGGCCAGCGTGCTCGAGGATCTGCCCTCGCTGTTGCAGGACCTGGCCTCGGGCGCGGATCACCTGCGCGGGGTGGCGCTGGGCTTGAGGGCGCAGGCGCGCGGCGATGACATGGAGGCCTCGGCGGATGTGGCCGAGGTGGTGTCCTTCGCGGTGAAGCTGGCGCGCGCCGAGGTGCGCGACCGCGCCCGCATCACCACCATGGGCGAGCCGGTGAAGGTGACGTTCGGGCCGGTGAAGCTGTGCCAGGTGCTGCTCAACCTCATCGTCAACGCCGCGCAGGCCATGGAGGGCACGGGCCGGCCGGGCCGCATCGAGGTGCGCTGGTCGTCGCGCGAGCAGGACGTGCTGCTCACCGTGGCGGACAACGGGTGCGGCATTCCCCAGGAGCTTCAGGAGAAGGTCTTCCAGCCCCTGTTCACCACCAAGCCGGTGGGCATCGGCACGGGGCTCGGCCTGTCCATCTGCAAGGAGCTGGTGGCGCAGTTCGGGGGCACGGTGCGGCTGTCCTCGAAGCAGGGGACGGGCACGGAAGTCGAGCTCACCCTCCGGCGAGGCCCGCTCCCCTGAGCCCGAAGGCGTTGTGCAGCATCCGCCAGACGCGCAGGAGCGCCTCCTGCTCGCTCTTGGGGATGTGCTCCACCAGCACCTCGCGCCGCGGCGGCGTCTTCTCTTCGTCCCCGGCGCGCCACACCACCACCAGCGTGTAGCGTCCGTCCGGGCGCTCCACCACCTCCACCGCCGTCACCTCGTCGAACGGCACCCACTCGGCGCGCGTGGCCCCCGGTGTCCACCGCAGCCGTTCCAGCCGCAGCCGCTCGGAGCGGAAGTGCAGCACGAAGCGGCGTCGGCCGAGCTGTCCCTCCAGCCAGAGCGCGAGCCCCACCAGGGCGGCCGCCAGGAGGCCCGGCGCCCAGAACAGGCCCAGGCCCTGGTGGGCCCCCTCCGCCCACGCGCCCACCAGCGCGAGCAGCGTCAGGGGCACGGCCATCCCCAGACAGACGGTGGGCAGCAGGCGCTTCCAGTACGAAGGGGCGCGGGATTCTCCGAGCAGACGGCCGGGCTCGTAGCGCAGCCGGACGTCGCCCAGTTGACGCGGAGCGGGGTTGTCCTCCAAGGCATCCGAGAAGCTCGCCACCGTTGCAACATAACCCCCTGGTGGCCACGCTCGAAGTCCGTCGCGAGCTGTGCGATTCTCGAGAGCATGGACCTCCCCTTCGAGACGGATGAGCGCAGTGGAGGTGAGGGGGGCGGGGGCACCCTCGCCTCGACCGTGCTGGTGGTGGACGACGAGCCCGTGGTGCGGGATGTGTGCGCGCGTCTGCTGGCCCGAGAGCCGGACCTGGTGGTGACCCTGGCCGAGGACGCGGAGCAGGCGCTGCTCCTGCTCGACTCCCAGCGCTTCGACGTGCTCATCACCGACAAGAACCTGCCGGGCATGGGCGGCGTGGAGCTCATCGCCGAGGCGCGCGCGCGCCAGCCCTCGCTGGAGGCGGTGATGATCACCGGCTACTCCAGCTCCGAGTCGGTGATCGCCGCCTTCGCCGCGGGCGCCAGTGACTACATCCTCAAGCCCTTCGAGGATCTGCGTCTGGTGCGCGCCAAGGTGCGCGCCGCGCTGGAGCGTCGGGCCGGACGGGTGAAGGGACGGGAGCAGGCGCGGCGGGTGGCCCGGGAGGCCGCCGAGCTGTTGCAGGCGGGTGGGCAGGCGTCCCCCGAGGCGCGCCAGCAGATGGAGAGCCAGCTGCGCGCGTACGAGCTCGCCAGCCGGATGTCGCCGGGAGGCCAGGTGGCGGTGGTGGGCAGCCCCGAGGCCCTGCGGACCCTGTTGGAGGAAGGCCTGGAGGCGGTGGCCTTGCCGCCGGACTCCCCCGCGCTCCTGGGTGCCGCCGTGGTGGTGCTGGAGACGGGCGCGCCGGACTGGTGGGACATCGCCGAGCGCCTCCAGACGGCCTCACCGGACGTGGTGTTGCTCGCCGGCCCCCATGCGGACCTGGCGGATCTCCTGGACGCCATCACCTTGCGCCTGGAGCTGGTGGGCTTCGGCTCCTCGTCGCCGCGGGCGCTGCCGGAGCGGGTGCGCATGTTGCTCATGCGCCGCAACCTGCAGCGCGCCCAGACGAACCTGGCCTCGGCCCTGATGGCCTTCCGGGAGAGCCTCGCGCGGGGCGGTACCTAGGCGGAGAGGGGAGGGCGGGCCCGCAAAAGCGAAGCGCCCGCTTCTCCGAGGAGAGAAGCGGGCGCTTCAGTGACCCTGCCGGGATTCGAACCCGAGTTTGAGCCGTGAGAGGGCTCCGTCCTAACCACTAGACGACAGGGCCGGAAAACAGAACCCCCACCTTCCCAAGAAGGTGGGGGCCTTTGCTACGAGTGACCCTGCCGGGATTCGAACCCGAGTTTGAGCCGTGAGAGGGCTCCGTCCTAACCACTAGACGACAGGGCCGGTAGACAACCGGGTACTACGAGCTGGGGAACTAGGATTCGAACCTAGATAAGCAGAGTCAGAGTCTGCTGTCCTGCCGTTAGACGATTCCCCAAGAACCGCTGAACTGCCCACTCCGTACCGCAACCACCCCGCTGATTCAACTGCTTTTTCGAACCACCGGGCTACCGCGACTTCTTCCCCGACTTCGGCTCTGCCTTCTTCGCCGGCGGCTTGCTGCTTGCCGGAGTCGACTTCAGAGGTACCACATACACCCGAACTTCGTCATTCGCTTCGTAGATGTTCAATCCCTCGAAGTTCTTCCCCGAGGGATTGGTGATGTGGACAGCCTTGACGCCCGGCTGGTTGACGATGACCCGCCGGGGATAGGCACTCGAGGGGTAGACGATCTTGTAGTACTCGAGCGTCTTCTCGTAGTCCCCCGGCGCCCGGTACCTGTTCTCGCCCACCTTCTGGGCGCCGTCAGGCAACTGGGCCCCGCTCACCACCTCCGCCACCGCCACCGCCGCCCAGAGCGCCACCACCACCGCCCCGAGCGGGCGCGCCTTATAGAAAAGGCCCTTCCGGCTGTCAAGCACTCGTGTCATCGGCGCAGAACAATAGGGCCCTGGCGCGGAGGTGTCCACTCCAACCTGGGCCCCCGGGCGTCCCGGGCCTCCTAGCCGATGCGGGCGAGCGCCGCGTCCAGGCGGAACAGGGACTCCTCGCGCCCCAGGAGCTCGAGCGTCTCGCCGATGCCCGGGCTCACGGTGCCGCCCGTCACGGCCACGCGCACCGGCTGGGCGACCTTGCCCATGCCCACCGCGGCCTGCTCGCTCACCTTCTTCACCACGTCGTCCAGAGCGGCGGCGCTCCACGGGGAGAGCGTGGCGGCCTGCTCGCGCACCTGGGCGAGCAGGGGCTTGGACTCGGCGGTGAGGTGCTTGGCCGCGGCCTTCTCCTCCAGCGTCACGCCGTGCTGGAAGTACTTGAGCGCCATGTCGGCCATCTCCTGCTGCGTCTTGGCGCGCTCGCGGAAGGCCATCACCACGCGCTCCAGCCGGGGGTCGCCCGCCTTGATCTGCACCCCCTTGGCCACCAGGAAGTCCGCGAGCGTCGAGGCCACCACCGCGGGGGCGAGCAGCTTGAGCCACTGCTGGTTGAGCCACAAGAGCTTCTCCGGGTTCCACACCCCGGACGTGGTGCCCACGTGGTCGAAGTCGAACCACTCGACCATCTGCTCGCGCGAGATGACCTCGTCGTTGCCGTGGCTCCAGCCCAGGCGCACGACGAAGTTGAGCAGCGCCTCGGGCAGGATGCCGTTGCGCTTGTGCAGCATCACGTCCGCCTCGGGGTGCTTGCGCTTGGACAGCTTCTCGCGGTCCGGCCCGAGGATGAGGGGGAAGTGGGCGAACTCGGGCGGCTTCCAGCCGAGCGCCTGGTAGAGCATGAGCTGCGGGAAGGTGGAGTTGACGTGCTCCTGCCCGCGTCCCACCAGGGTGATGTCCATGGTGTGGTCGTCGATGACGCAGCCGTAGTTGTAGAGCGGGATGCCGTCGGCGCGCAGCATCACCCAGTCATCCAGGTCCGAGTACGCCTTGGTGATGGGCCCGAGCGCCTTGTCATGGAACGTCACCTCGCCCTCCTGCGACGGCATCTTGAAGCGGATGACGGCGGAGCGGCCCTCGGGCACGTCCTTGCGCTCGCGGCAGGTGCCCTCGTACTTGTAGGTGCCCGGCTTGCCCGTGGCCTTCTCGACGGCGGAGCGGCGCGCCTCGATCTCCTCGCGGGTGCAGTAGCAGCGGTACGCCTTGCCCTCGGCGAGGAGCTGATCCGCGTACTGCTTGTACAGGTCCAGCCGCTGGGTCTGGAAGTAGGGGGCCGCGGGACCCTCCTTGCCGGGGCCCTCGTCCCAGTCGATGCCCAGCCAGGTGAGGCCGTCGAGGATGGCCTTGACGGACTCGGGGGTGGAGCGCTCCTGGTCGGTGTCCTCGATGCGCAGGATGAACACGCCACCGTGGCGCTTCGCGTAGAGGTAGTTGAACAGGGCGGTACGGGCGCCCCCGATGTGCAGGTAGCCGGTGGGGGACGGAGCGAATCGGACGCGAGGTGCGGAGGCCATAGTCGGAGGGGGCGGATAGCAGGAGCGGTCTCGTGTGGTCAACGAAGGGGCCGCTTCCAGGTCCCGTGAGCACCCTCCATGCATTAAACTGGCGGGCATCGAGGACCATTCATGACCCGTTCCAGCGCATTCCGCGTCCTGCTTGCCACCGCTGTCCTGCTCTGTGTGCCCGCGAGCGCCACCACCCTGCTCAAGATGGACCTGCCCGAGCTGTCCCACTCGGCCGATGTCATCGTCCACGGCACGGTGCGCCGCATGGAGAGCCGGTGGAGCGGCGATCACCGCCTCATCGTCACGGACGTGGAGATCCAGGTGACCGAGTCCCTCAAGGGGCAGGCGAGCGGCACGGTGCTCGTCACCCAGCGCGGGGGGGAAGTGGGAGATATCGGTCAGAAGGTGAGCGGCCTGGCCTCCTTCGCTCCGAACGAGGAGGTGGTGGTGTTCCTCGAGCGCCGCGGACCCGCCTTCCATGTCTCGGGCATGGCGCAGGGCAAGTACAAGGTCCTGCGCACCGAGGGCGAGACGCGCGCCATGGCGGTGCCGGAGTCCACCGGGGAGGCGCTCCTGCTGGACGCCAGGACGCACCAGACCGTCACCTCCTCACGCCCGTCCCTGCCGCTCTCGGACCTCAAGGCCGCCATCCGCGCGGCGCTCCAGCAGCCGGCCCCGATGCGCTCGCAGGAGAAGCGGCCATGACGGTCACCACCGCCCTGCTCCTCTCCCTCGCCGTGGCGCAGAGCAGCCCCTATGTGCGCAGCCATGTGGACAAGGACGACTCGAGCACCCAGTGCCTCTTCTGGACGACGCCCACCCTCACCTGGAACCTGAGCAGCGTGGGCAACCCGGAGAGCGGGGACGAGCAGAAGCAGCACGAGTTCGCGGCCATCCGCGCCTCCTTCCAGAGCTGGCAGCGCATCTTCGAGGACTGCGGCAACCTGAGCTTCTCCGAGGGGCCGCTGCTCGACGAGCGCCGGGTGGGGTACGTGCAGAAGGCGGAGAACCACAACCTCATCCTCTTCCGCTCGCGGCGCTGCCGGGAGGTGGCACCCTCCACGGACAAGTGCTGGGCCGAGGAGACGTGCGGCAACGTCTACGACTGCTGGGACAGCGATGATCGCACCATCGCCCTCACGCTCACCACGTATGACCAGCGCTCCGGCATCATCTACGACTCGGACGTCCAGTTGAACGCGAGTGGCTTCGTCTTCACCACCGTGTCCAGTCCGCCCTGCGCCCAGCCCATCTCCAGCAAGACGCCCAACTGCGTGGCCACCGACGTGCAGAACACCATGACCCACGAGCTCGGCCACCTCATCGGCCTGGATCACACCTGGTTGAGCACCTCCGTCATGTACCCCCAGGCGCCCTCGGGGGAGATCACCAAGCGCATCATCGATGAGGGCTCGCGCGACTTCGTGTGCCGCACCTATCCCAAGGGGCTCGCCAGTCAGAGTTGCCTCACGCCCACGCTCAACGCGTCGTCCCCGGGTGACACCGCCTTCTCCCTGGGCAGACAGGCCGCGGGGTGTTCCACCACGGGCGGCGCGTCGTGGCTCTCCGCGCTGGCGGCCCTGGGCTGGCTCGGGTGGCGGCGCCGGGGAGTGCGCTCATGACGCGCCCGCTCGTGGTGATGGTGTCCGCGGCGCTCTGCCTCGCCGCGCCTCGCGCTGGGGCGCAGGTGTACCACCGCACCCTGGCCAAGGGCCGGCCCTTCTGTGTCTTCTGGCCCGGGCGCGAGTTCGTCTACCGCCTGGACGCGGCGGGCAGCACCCGCACCCCAGGGAACTCCGAGTTCGCGGCCATCGAGGCCGCGGTGGAGTCCTGGCGCGCGGTGTCCGCCACCTGCAGCGACTACACCTTCCGCCGGGGGCCCGACATCGAGCACCCCACCGTGGGCTACAACGAGAACTCCGAAGAGAACGAGAACGTCATCCTCTTCCGCGAGCAGGACTGCAACGACGTCGTCCCTCCGGGCGACCCCTGCATCACGGCGAAGACCTGCGGCAACGTCTACTCCTGCTGGGCGCACGGCCCGGGAATCCTCGGGCTGACCACCACCACCTATGGCTTGAGCACCGGCAAGATCTTCGACGCGGACATCGAGCTCAACGCGGCCCCGGCGGGCAGGGGGTTCCTCTTCACCACCGTGGACTCGCCGCCCTGTGATGACGTCCAGACCTCCGGGTGTGTCTCCGCCGACGTGCAGAACACGGTGACCCACGAACTTGGCCACGTCGTCGGGCTGGACCACGTCCCCGAACAGCCGGATTCCACCATGGAGCCCTCCGCGTCCCCGGGAGAGACGCACAAGCGCATCATCGACGTGGGCAGCATCGCGGGTTTCTGCGACGCCTACCCCCGGGGACTCCCGCCCACCCAGTGCGGCGAGAGCCCGGAACTCGGTCGCCGCTTCCAGGCGGTGTCCCACGTCCCGTGGTCCGGGTGCGCGGCGGCGCCCGGCGCCCTGCTGCCCGCGGCGGCGCTGCTCGGCGCGTGGGGACTCCGCCGACGGCGCGGGCGCACGCACGGCTCGTGAGTCCCAGCCGCGGTCCCACGGCCCCGGCGCGCCGACGTGCCTTCCTCAGCGCTCGCGGGGAGGCACCAGCCGGATGACGAAGGGGTAGTCCACCGCCGTCGGACGGCCGTCGATCACCATGGGCTTGTAGAGGCGCGCCTGCAGCGATTGCACCACCGCCTCGTTCATGTGCGGCAGGCCCTTGATGACGCGGCAGTTCTCCACGCTGCCCTTGAGCGTGATGACGCACTTGACGATCATCACGCCCGACACGCGCGCCGCGCGCGCCTCGCGCGAGAACACGATCTCCTTGCCCTGGATCTCCACCGGACGGGGCATGCCCTCCTGGTAGGGCACGGGACCATCGGCCTTGCGCGTGTCCACCGCCGGGGCCATCGCCACCACGGGCACGGCCACCGCCGGCGTGCTCTTGGTGTCCGAGGGCGGGGGCGGCTCGGCCTCCAGCAGCACCGGCGCGGACATCGAGCCCACGGCCGCCGTCGACGAGGCGCCGCTCGAGCCCATGGCCCGCTCCACCCGGTTGGACGAACTTCCCCGGCTGGTTGCCGTGCGCACCCGCTGCATCTTCTGGGAGAACACCACCTCGCCCGAGCCGCCGGTGATGACCGTCTCCGGGTGGTAGCCGTCCAGCGTGAAGGTGAACTCGGCGGTGAAGGTGTCCTGGCCCTTGTCCTTGGGAATCTCCAGCAGCAGCGGCGTCGTGCCGCGCTCCTCTCCCTTGTAGAAGACGTGTGCTCCCGTGGGCTGGCTCATCAGCCGGAAGCGCACCACCGCATCCGCCGCGGGCTCGGCGGCGGGGGTGGCCTGGGGCGCCGCGGCGACCGCCGGCTCGCTCCGGGGCGCCGGTGCCTCCTTGAAGAGGCTCGAGGACAACAGCAGCCCTCCCGTCAGGAGCACCGCGATGCCTCCGCCCACGAGCCCTCCGATGAGCAGCGTGCGCCGGCGCGCCTTCTGGATGTCGGGCGGCACTTCCACGCTGATGTCCACCGCGAGCGTGTCTCCGCTCGAGTGGCTGTCCCCGGAGATGCCCGCGAAGAGCGGCGTCTTGTGCGGCCCGGTGGTGCTCTGTCCGCTCGGGTGCTTGAAGATGCCGCTGTGGCCGCCCGCCTCCATGCTGGCGGTGCGCAGGGCCTCCAGCAGCTCGTCCATCGTCTGGTAGCGGCGCGCCGGATCCTTCTCCATGCAGCGGCGCACCACCGCCTCGATGCCCATGGGCACGGAGATGTCCGGCCGCACGGAGCTGAACGCGGGGGGCAGCTCCTTGTGGTGGGCGAAGATGAGCTCGATGTGATCCTTGGAGACGAACGGCGGCCGGCCCACCAGCATCTGGTAGAGCACCACGCCGAGCGAATACACGTCGCTGCGCACGTCGGCTTCGTTGCGCGCCTGCTCGGGCGCCATGTACGCCGGGGAGCCCAGGAAGGTGCCGCTCTGGGTGATCTCCGGGTTGGGCGCGTTCTCCGTGACGGCGATGGACTTCACCAGTCCGAAGTCCAACACCTTGACGAGGTCCTGGTCGGCCTCGTTGAGCAGCATGATGTTGGCGGGCTTCAGGTCGCGGTGGACGATGCCCTGGTTGTGCGCCTCGCGCAGTGAACGGCAGATCTGTTGGGTGATGCTCAGTGCGCGCGCCCAGGCGATGGGACCCGACTCCGCCACGACCTGACCGAGGGTGCGGCCCTCGATGTACTCCATGGCGATGTAGTAGATGCCGTCGTCCGTCTGTCCGTAATCAATCACCGTCACCGTGTTGGGGTGGCGGAGCTTGGAGGAGAGCGAGGCCTCGCGCAGGAAGCGCTTCTGGAAGCCCGGATCCTTGCTCGTGGGGAAGTGGGGATTGAGCACCTTGAGCGCCACCACCCGGTCCAGGGGCGTCTGCTTGGCGCGATAGACCCGGCCCATGCCTCCCACACCCAGCGGCTCGAGGATGCTGAAGCGGCCGTTGAGCGTTCGCCCGATGAGGGGATCCGTCCCCGTATCACCTGGACCCTGTGAGTCGCCGGTCACCATAATTTCGTCGTGCTCCCCCATCCCGCGTCCGGGTGGGAACCATTCTTCCAGGAAGTGGAGTCAAGCCATGAAACCACAACTCCCGGAAACACGCGACTTGGGAGCGGGTGCTTGCTCGGCCCCCGTCCTCGGGGTGCTCGCCGAGGGACCAGGGGGCGAGCGGGATGCGCGGCCCGCATTGACGGGTTCGGCGTGATCGGACTACCGTTCCATCCCTCCCCCCGCGGACTCGTTCAGGCGGGCCCGCCATGGTCGACTTTCCTCCAATGACGGCTGATGCCCAGGCGAGACGTGCGTCGGTCCAGAAGCGCTTGCTGGTGCTGGAGGAGGAGATCGTCCGGCTGCGGCGGGAGCTGAGTACGCTCGGCGTGGACCAGCGCCTGCCGGGGCTCTACCTCACCGTGGAGGTGGCGGGCTCCACCGCCCTGCTGCCCGTGGAGGCCGTGCTGGAGGTGGTACGGCTGGTGGCCATCGAGCCCCTGCCGGCGGCCCTGCCCCATGTGCGCGGCACCATGCTCTACCGGGGCACGCCCGCGGTGGTGGTGGACCTGGCGGCGATGCTGGGCGTGCCGCGGGAGCCGGATCTGGACGCGCACCTGGTCATCTGCGGCGGCTCGCGCATGGTGGCCGTGCTGGTGGACCGGGTGCGCGACCTCGTCGAGTCGCCCGTGCTGGTGGAGGGGTCCGTCGAGGAGGGCGTCCCCACCGCGTGGGACAGGACGGGGCTGATGGCGGGCCTGTGCCGCACGCCCGAGGGCATCCGCCCGCTGCTGCGGGCCTCGGCCATCCTGAACGTTCCGGAGGGCGCGTGAAGGAGCCGGGGAAGGTGGAACGGCTCGATGACGCGGCGCTCGGAGGTCTGGAGTCCGTCCTGCGCGCCGAGTGCGGCATGGTGCTGGCCCCCAGCGTGCGTCGCTCGCTGGGCACCGCCCTCACGCGCGCGGCCGAGGCCCAGGGCCTGCCGCCGCTCGACTTCCTCCACCGGCTGCTGGCGCGCGACACCGGGGCGGTGGAGTCCTTCATCGGCTACGCGGTCATCGGCGAGACGTACTTCTTCCGCCACCCCGAGCAGCTGCGCGAGCTGGCGCGCGTGGCCTCCGTGCACGTGGGGCCCTTCCTCGTCTGGAGCGCCGGGTGCGCGAGCGGCGAGGAGCCCTACAGCATCGCCATGGCCCTGCTGACCGCGGGCCTCCAGCCCGAGCACATCCGCGTGGTGGGCACGGACGTGTCCGGCCGCGCCCTGGACAAGGCCCGGCAGGGCGTCTACTCGCCCTGGTCCGTGCGGCGCATGGAGCTGGCGTTGGAGCGGCGCTACCTCACCCTGCGGCCCGACTCCGTCACCGTGCCGACCGAGGTGCGGGCCCGGGTGGAGTTCCGGCGGCACAACCTCGTGACGGATCCTCCCCCCCTGTCCGGGGCCCAGGCCATCTTCTGCCGCAACGTCCTCATCTACTTCCCCCCCGAGACCATCCCCACCGTGCTCAAGCGGCTGCTCGCGGCGCTCGCTCCGGGGGGCTGGCTCTTCCTGGCGCCCGCCGAGCTGCCCTTCACCCGGGGACTGGGGCTGGAGGAGCAGATGGTCGAGGGGCTGCCCGTGCTGCGCAAGCCCCTGACGGCGGGGTCGCTCCCGGTGCCCCCCTCCGAGCCCGCCCCTGTCCGGGGGCCGTCCCGGACGCCCGTCGCATCGTTCCAGATGGTTCCGGTGGTCCACTCCCCGCCCGCCGTGGCGTCCCTGGCCGCCTCCCTGCCCGAGACGCTCGCGCCCGCGGCCCCCTCGGGCCCGCTGGTGCGCGACACCCTGGAGCAGGCGCGGGCCGCGGCGCGCGCCGGACACTTCGAGCAGGCCGAGGCCTTCGCCCGCCTGGCGGCGCGCGAGCTGTCGCCCGAGGCCTACCTGCTGCTGTCCATGGTCGCCGAGCAGCGGGGAGACGTGCGCGAGGCCGTGGCCTGCGTGCGCAAGGCGCTCTATCTGGAGCCGCAACTGGCCATCGGGCATGCCATGCTCGTGGCGTTGTATGGACAGCTGGGGCAGACCGATGAGGCGGAGCGGGCGCGGCGCAACGCGCTCCGGGCGCTGGAAGGTCTGGATGACGAACTCGTGCTGCGCGGAGTCGAGGAGATGACGGTGGGTGGGTTGCGGCGCGCGCTCGTTCCAGGAGTGAAGATGGGAAAGTCGGGTGCGCGATGAGCGCCGCTCGTTGTTCTGGGGAGGTCCCATGGACGGTAATGGCATGAGACCACTGACGATCCAGCGGCTGGACATGCGGCGGCTCAGTCTGCGCACGCGGATCGTGGCCATCACCGCGGTGTCGGGCGCACTGGTCATCGCCCTGCTCGTGGCCGCCTTCTCGCTGCAGATGCGCGAGGCGCTCAAGGCGGAGTTCACCAAGCGCGCCGTGGCGGTGAGCCATTCGCTGGCCAATCACCTGTCGGCCGCGCGGGACACGGAGTCGCTGCGGCAGGCCGCGGCCGCCGCGCTGCGCCACCAACCCGACCCCGACATGGCCTATGTGGTGGTGCGCGGCCCCGAGGGCGACATGCTCGCCCACACCGCGGTGGAGCGCCTGGTGAGCCCGGCCCTGCTGCCGCCGGTGTCCCTGAGCACGGCGCCCCGTGATTTGTACGTGGGTGGCCGGCCCGTGCTGGAGATCTCCGCGCCCATCGTCTCCTCGTGGCCCGGTGCCCCGCCGGACGCCATCGAGCGGGTGGGCTCGGTGCAGGTGGGCCTGGAGCTGAGCGTGCTGGAATCGGCCGTGTCGCTCATGGTCGTGCGCGTGCTCGGACTGGGGGTGCTCACGCTCGCCGGCTGTCTGGTGGTGGTGTCCGTGCTCTGCCGCATGCTCATCATCCCGCTCGAGCGTCTGGCACGCGCGGCGGCCGGACTCGCCGCGGGCGACCTGCGCCAGCAGATCGAGTCGAGCGGCATCGACGAGGTGGGCGACCTGGCGCGCAGCTTCGCCACCATGGCGGAGATGCTCACCAACATGCTCAAGGATCTGCGCAGCGCCGCGGCGGACATGGAGCGCGAGGCCACCAACGTGCTGGCCACCTCCTCGCAGCAGTCCGCCATGGCCAACGAGCAGGCCTCCGCCATCCACGAGACGGGCGCCACCGTGGCGGAGATCGCCCAGACGTCCCGGCAGGCCACGTCCTTCGCCGACACCGTCATCTCGGGCGCCAGCCGCTCGGACTCGCTGAGCGCCGAGGGCCAGAATGTCGTCGGCGAGAGCGTGGCCGCCATGGAGAAGCTCAGCGAGCAGGTCAAGGCCATCGCCCTGGCCATCACCGACCTCAACGAGCAGACGCTGCAGATCGGCGACATCATCACCACGGTGAAGGACGTGGCCGAGCAGTCCAACCTGCTCGCGCTCAACGCCTCCATCGAGGCGGCCAAGGCGGGCGACCAGGGCCGCGGCTTCGCGGTGGTCGCCATGGAGATGCGCACGCTGGCCGAGCAGTCGAAGATGGCCGCCAACCAGGTGCGTGCCCTGCTCGGCGAGGTGCAGAAGGGCACCCGCGCCGCGGTGATGGCCACCGAGGAGGGCAGCCGCCGCGCCCTGGCCGCCATGGAGCTCGCCCAGAGCGCCGGCGCCGCCATCAAGGGCCTGTCCGACCTCATCCGCGACTCGTCGTCGGCCGCCCGGCAGATCGCCGGCAACACGCGCCAGCAGACCATCGGCGTCGAGCAGATCGCCGTCGCCATGAACGAATTGACCATTGCCATGCAGGACAACGTGGAGGGGACCAAACGCATCGAGCAGGTGGCGGGCAACCTCTCCAACCTGTCCAGACGCTTCTCCGACCTCGTCGGGAAGTACCAACTATGACCGGGGGGCTGCTCGTGGAGGACGTGGAAGAATGAAGGTGCTTATCGTCGAGGATACGAAGACCATCACCAACCTCATCCAGGTCTACCTGATGGGGTGGGGGCTGGAGTTCTTCGAGGCGGGTAATGGCGTCCAGGGGCTGGCCCGCGCCCGGGAGGTCAAGCCGGATCTGATCATCTCCGACGTGCAGATGCCGGAGATGGATGGTTTCGCGCTGTGTGCGGCGGTGAGGGCGGATCCCATCCTCTTCTCCACGCCCTTCGTGATGCTCACGTCGCTCAAGGACGACGCGAGCCGGCAGCGGGGCCGGCTCGTGGGCGCGAGCGCCTTTCTCAACAAGCCCGTGGCGGTGGATGACCTGCGCGAGAAGGTGCGCAGCATCCTGAAGCTGCCCGCCAGCAAGTACTGAGAGGCGTCATGGTCGGCGACGAGTCACGCGGGAAGATCGACTACACGGCGCTGCGCCGCAAGCTGGACGAGGCGCAGGCGGTGCTCGAGGGAGCCCAGGTGCTCAGTCCGGAGCGCCGCCGTGAGGTGCTCGCCGAGCGCGCGCGCATCCTGGCCGAGTCACGCCAGGAGGAGCGTCGCGAGACGGTATCGGTGCTCGCCTTCCGCGTGGGCGGCGAGCGCTATGCCGTGCCCATCGACGCGGTGGACCACGTGCTGGAGGCCCGGGGCTTGTGTCCCCTTCCGGGGGCGCCGCGCCACGTGCTCGGCGCGCTGCTGTCGCGCTCGCGCGTGGTGCCGGTGCTGGACCTGCGGCAGGTGCTGGGCCTGGAAGGCGGCGGCATGTCGGACCTGGCGCGCGTGGTGGTGGTGGAAGTGGCCGAGGAGTTCTTCGGGATGGCGGTGGAGGAGGTGGATGGACGGCAGGAACTGCCCCGCGTGGACCTGTCCCAGCCGCCGCCGGGTCCCTTCACCTGGCTCACGCGCAACCGGCTGATGGTGCTGGATCTGGTGCAACTGAGCGATCCGTCCGTGGCGGGCCGGGGATAGGACGAAGGACGCATGGACCCCCGGGTACTGCGCAGTCTCTGGCCCATCTTCGCCGCGGAAACACGCGAGCAGTTGCAGACCATCGGCACGGCGGTGCTCGGGCTGGAGCAGGGCACCGCCGAACAGGCCGCCGAGCAGCTCACCGCGCTCAAGCGCGAGGTGCACAGCCTCAAGGGGTCCGCGGCCAGCCTGGGCCTGTCGGACATCGAGCAGCTGGTCCATGCCATCGAGGACGGGCTCGCGCGCTGCTCTCCGGGCCACGTGCCACCCCCGGGCCTGGTGGACTCCACCCTGCGCAGCCTGTCGGCCATCGAGGCCGCGCTCAACCGGGGCGACGCGGGCGAGCCACCCACCATCGAGGGGCTCTCCGGGCTCCTGGCGGGGCTCGGCCGGGGTGGCTTCGTGCCGCCCTCGGAGACGAAGACGCGGGTGTCGGCGCACTTCCGGCGTGACGGGCTGCAGACGCTCGAGAAGCTGGAGTCGGCGCTGGGCCGGTTGTGCTCGCCCGGGCTGGAGGATCGTCCCGGCGCCGTCTGGGAGGCGGTGGGGCTCGCCGAACTGCTCAAGGCCGCGGCCAACACCGCCGGCATCACCGCGGTGGAGTCCCTGGCGAGCTCCATCCGCGCCGGCTTCGCGCGCATGGAGGAGGCGGGAGTCGGCGCCAGCGTGGCGGCTTCGGACATCGCCGGGGCGCTGGTGCAGCTGCGCGGCTCGCTGGAGGCGCTCGCGGAGGAGACGGCCCCCGAGCCCGCCTCGGCCCCGGCGGAGCCCGAGGTGACGGCGCGCTCGGCGGCGGGCCGACGCCAGCCGGACATGGATCGGGCGGTGCGCGTGTCGGTGCGCACGCTCGACTCGCTGGCCCTGCAGGTGGAGCAGCTCGCGGCGGGCCGTGCCCAGCAGTTGCGCCGCGCGGAGGCCCACCGCGAGCTGATGGAGCAGACCAACCACGCCCTGCTGCAACTGGAGCGCGCGGCCCAGCAGCTCGCGCTGTCCGGCAATGGGGGTGGGGCGCTGGAGTCGCTGCGTGCCGGCGTGGGTCAGGTGCGCGGGGTGCAGAAGCGCTTGTTGCAGCTCTCCAAGGACACGCACCGCGAGGGCGAGCAGCTCGCCCTGGTGGCCCAGGTGGTGCGCGATGACCTGAGGGATCTGCGCATGGTGCCCGCGTCGCAGATGCTCGAGCCGCTCAAGCGCACGGTGCGCGAGCTGGCCGCGCGGCTGGGCAAGGACGTGGAGCTGGTGCTCGCCGGAGGGGACGTGCGCATCGACCGGCGCATCGTGGACGTGCTCAAGGATCCCCTCCAGCACCTGGTGCGCAACGCCCTGGACCACGGCCTGGAGTCCACCTCCGATCGCGTGGCCGCGGGCAAGTCCCCCCGCGGCATGTTGTCCGTCCGGGTGGAGCCGCGGGGCACGCGCCTGGCGGTGGTGGTGGAGGACGACGGCGCGGGCCTGTCCCCGGAGAACGTTCGCGCCACGGCGGTGCGGCGCGGGCTGCTCGGCGAGGCCGAGGCCGCCAAGCTCACCGACATGCAGGCCGCGCGGCTCATCTTCGAGCCGGGCTTCTCCACGCGCGAGCAGGTGACGGAGACGTCCGGCCGGGGCGTGGGCCTGGACGTGGTGCAGAGCACGGCCACGCGGCTGCAGGGCGCGGTGGACGTCTCCTTCTCCCCGAGAGAGGGCACGCGCTTCACCATCGATCTGCCCCTCATCCTCGCGGGCGCGCTGGGGCTGCTGGTGCGTGCCGGCACGTCGGTGGTGGCCATTCCCTCGGACGCGGTGGAGCGCGTCCTGCGGTTGATGCCCGCGGACGTGGGCACGGTGGCCGGACACGTGGTGGCGCGCGTGGAGGACGAGCAACTGCCCTTCCACGCGCTCTCCACGTCCATCCACATGCCGCGGCTGCCCCTGGCCATCGAGTCCGGCAAGCCGCAGACGGCGATGGTGCTGGCGCTCGGCGGCGTGCGCGCGGTGTTCGCCATCGACGCGGTGGTGGGCCAGCAGGAGATTGTCGTGCGCTCGCTGGGCCCGCACCTGCGCGGCGTGGCGCACCTGGCCGGAGCGGCCGTGCTGGACGACGGCAGCGTGGTGCCCGTGCTCAACGCGCCCGAGTTGTTGCGCGTCGCCGCCGCGCCCGTGGTGCTGCGCGCCGCCACCGAGACGCGCCGCCCGCACATCCTCGTGTGCGACGACGCGCTCACCACGCGCTTCGCCATCAAGTCGCTGCTGGAGATCGCCGGCTACTCGGTGGTGACGGCCGGTGACGGACAGGAGGCGCTGGGCATCCTCGAGCGCACGCCCTGCCAGCTCGTGGTGAGTGACTGGCAGATGCCGCGGCTGGACGGCATCGGCCTCACCCGGCGCATCCGCGCCCACCCCAAGCTGTCCAACATCCCCGTCATCCTGTGCACCTCCCTGGACAGTCCCCAGGAGCGTGCCGCCGGCCTGGAGGCGGGCGCGGACGGCTACCTCGTCAAGCGCGAGGTGGAGCGTGGCAAGCTGTTGGATCTCGTGCGCCAGCTCCTGCCCACGAGCGTATAGACAGGCAGGAACGTGGTCCTCCTCGGTGGGGGGTAGTCGCGCGCGGCTACCGGATTGAAATGAAAAAACACAACCTGCGACACGGGCACCTGGCCGAGGTCTGGGGCGATACGGTCGATCTGCGGCACCTGGCGTGGTCCATCGGGATCGGACTCGTCGTCAGCCTGGGCTGCTTCCTTCTGGCCAGTCATCTCCTGGTGGACCGGGTCGGCAGTGCCGCGCTCGCGCGTGCCTACGCGATGCTGGCGGGTCTGGCCGGCTGCGTTCTGTCCGGTGTCATCTGCGGCGCACTGTTCCCTCCCAAGCGAGAGGTGGTGGAGGACGGGGGGGCCGATCCCTCGTGGCGCCAGGAGGTGCTGAACGAGCTTGCCGCGCAGTCCGGTGGACTCGGAGCGGTTGCCGAGCTGCCGCCCGCGGTGGTGGATGAGATGAAGGCGCTGCACATCTACGAGCTGTTCGCGAACGCCCAGCCGGTCGTGCCTGACGCCACGGTGACCCCTTCGGGGATGCCCCAGGCCGTACCCTCGGCGAAGGAGGAGCGGTAGTGCAACCGGACCTCCTGAATCAGATCCTGATCGCCGCGGGAATGGGGCTGCTCGGTGCGGTGGTGTTCGCCGCCATCGGATTGATCTCCGGGACGGACGAGACGACGACGCTCGCACCGCCGACCCTGCTGGTCGCGCTGCTGGGCGTGCCGCCCGTGGGCGTCTTCACCTTCTTCCTCGCCGGAGCGGTCGCCAAACACATGACGCATGCGGTCCCCACCGCGCTGCTCGGCATTCCCGGCGACACCACCGCCATTCCCCTGCTGCAGGACGCCAACATCCTGCGCAATCTCGGCGTGCCGCACATCGCGCTGCGCAAGATGGTGTCTGGGGGGCTCCTCGCCGCCTTCCTGGCGGTGCCGCTGGCGGTGTTGTTCGCCGTCCTGCTCGCGCCCTTTGGGGACACCATCTCGAAGTCGGCGCCGTGGATCTTCGTGACGGCCGCGGTGCTGATCGCCTACCTGTCTGGCGGCCGTTGGGCCTCCGTGATCACGCTGGTGCCCTTCGTCCTCGTCATCGTGGCATTGCAAGCCTTCACGGCCAGCCGCGGCGTCAAGCTCAGTGTGAGCTACTTCCTCGGAATCGCCATCGGCCCGCTGGTGGCCGACCTGTTCTCGGTGCTCTCCCCGCTCGAGGGGCCGCGCATGCGGCGCGACCGCGTCCGGACGTTCTCGCTGGCTCCGGACGTGAAGAGCTGGTCGGGTTATTTCCCCAACCCGTTCAAGGTGCTCGATGCCACCCAGACCCGCTGGACGCTCGCCGCCGCGGCGGTGTCCAGCGCCACGTTCGTGTTCAGCCCGGTGGCCATGACGGTGGTGATGGGCGAGGCCGTGGGCTCGCGCATCAAGCATGCGTATCACCGGCTGACCACCGTGCTGGCCACGCGCAATGGTGTGACCGAGGCCACCTACATCGCGGAAGTGCTGATTCCGCTGATCGCCTTCGGCCTGCCCTTGAGTCCGGTGGCCGCCGGCCCGGCGGCGCCGCTGTTCAACGCGCCCCCACGGTTCACGGTGGATACCGCCACCGGGCAGACGCACAACCTGCACGACCTGCTCAGCCACTGGGAGTTTCTTGGCTACGGCATGCTGTCCGTGGTGCTGGCGGCGCTGGTGTCGTACCCGTTCGCCATGAACCATGCGCGGCGGGCGGCGTTGTTCGTCTCACGCAAGGTGAGCCACGAGGCCATCATCGCCACCTTCGTCGGCCTGATCATCGTCATCAGTGTCTGGGAAGGTCAGCTCCTGGGGCTGCTGGTGATCCTGACGATGGGACTGCTCGGTGGGCTGTTGTCTCGCACCCTCGGCTTCAATACGGGCGTGCAGTTCATGGGCTACTACACCGCGGTGCTCACCGTGCCCGCGTTGCTCAAGCTGTTCACGTGAGGCCCGCACGAGAAACCCCGTCCGCTCAGGCTCCTGACTCAGCGGCTCTCGGGCCGGAAGCCCCTGGGCCATCGGGTCTTCGCGTCGTGCTTCACCTCCTTCATGTCGGAGGGCAGTCGCGCCCCGCGCAGGTCCGCTCCACGGAGATCCGTGTGGAACAGCCGGGCTTTCGAGAGGTCCACCTCGCGGAGGTCCGCGCCGTCGAAGCGGGCCCCGCTCAGCCTGGCCAGGGAGAAGACGGTCCGGTAGCACTTCGCCCGGGAGAGGTTCGCCTCGCGTAGCTCCGCGCGTCGGAACTGGGCTTCGCGGCGGACTTCGCCTCGGCCTCGAGCAGGAAGGGAGCGCCCTTCTCGGCCTTCTTCCTCGCCAGGGTCTCCACGACCACGCTGCCGTCCGGGCCCACGTAGGCCACCCCATCGCCGAGCATCGCGATGGGCCGCGCCTCCTTCTCCAGCGTCTGGGGCCGGACGTCTTCCTCCTCTGGCTCGAGCCAGCGCGCCTTCGCCGGGTTGGCCACATCCGCGAGGAGCAGCCGCCCCAGCGAGTCGGCCACCGCGACGCGCGTGTCCCCCACGAAGGCCACCTGCCCCAGCCGCACCTCGCGACGTTCGAGCCGGCTCAACGTCTCGCCGCTGCGTGGATCCACCAGGAGCAGCGCGCTCTCCGCGTCGGCGTTGTTGTCGCTGCCGTCCACGCTGACCGCGATCCAGCCGCGCGGGGAGACCGCCAGCCCTCGCACGATGGTGTCCGACCCATCGCTCGCCAGGGAGATGTCGCGTACCACCTCCGGTGACTTCCCCATCCGCCACAGGTGCAGCGCGCTGTCCGCGGTGACCAGCCACGCGTCCTTCGGGCCGAAGGCACACGCGCTCACTGGCGCCTCGTGCGGCAGCTCCGCCCGGAGCAGGCCACGCTTCAGTACCCATACCTGGACGCTTTCCTGAGCCGGCGCGGCGAGCAGCGTCTCGTCCCGGGAGATCGCGAGCGGACCCGAGGCGTAGGTGGAGAGCCGAAAGGCCTCGCGCGCCTTCGCGTCGAGCGACTTGCCGACGAAGATGGACTCGTAGTCGAGCCGCACCAGCAGGCCGGACGAGAGGCCCTTGGCGTCCGTGGGAGGGAAACCGGCTGGAATCTCCGTCCGCTTCCCGGTGTCGAGTTCCCAGGAGACGCAGGAGTCGTTCGATGTGGCCACGACCGCGCGCGGGGTGAGGGCCAGTCCGAGAATTGGCGCGGGCGCG
Source organism: Cystobacter fuscus (assembly GCF_002305875.1). NCBI lineage: Bacteria > Pseudomonadati > Myxococcota > Myxococcia > Myxococcales > Archangiaceae > Cystobacter > Cystobacter fuscus. Next base: position 3,718,531 of record NZ_CP022098.1, read on the forward strand.
GCGTCCCCTCCGCCGTGCGACGTTCCATCCTCCGCTGTCCACACGCTCAGCGCGCCCGGGGTGGAGCCGGTGGCGAGCCACCGACCATCGGGAGAGAGCGCGGTGACCGAACCTTGCGCGTGCCGCCTGGGCACGTGGATGACCGGTCCCTCGTCACCGTCCGGGACGCTCCACGAACGCAGCAGGTGCTCGTTGCCGAGCGAGAACGCGCGCTCGCCGTCCGATGAGAAGGCGACCCAGCGGCAACCGGCGCCTCCCCCCGCCTTGAACGTGTGATGGGCCACGAAGCGCGACACCGGCTTCAGATCCTCCACGCCCCACAGCTCCACCTTACCGGTGCCATGACCGACGAGCAGGTGCTTCCCCGTGGGTGAGAAGGCGAGGGCGAGGACCTTGGTACTGCTCCGCTTCGCCCGCTCCTTGCCGGTACGTGCGTCGAACAGCCGGACGATTCCCTTCGACGACCCGGTCGCCAGCAGCGTTCCATCCGCGCTGAAGGCGACGGAGTGGAGGGCCCCGTCCTTCTCGCGGAGGGTGTGGAGCACGGTGGTGCGGCTGGCGTCACGGACCAGCGCCTCGGACCCTTCGATGCTGACGAACACGGAGCGGTCCGGGCTCATCGCGGCCAGATGGAGGCCCTGCGTTCCCTCGAGCGTCCACTTCGCCTTCCCACGGGAAGAGAGCCGGCGGATGTGCCCCCACCATCCGAGCAGGACGTCGCCACCCGGCAGCGCGTGGACCACCCGCCAGCGTCCGTTGAGTTCCCGCTGCTCGGCCACCGTGCCGCGCGCCACGTCGAAGGACACCAGCAGGGAGGTGTCTTCGCCGGGGAGGATGGCCCGCAGGACGCGCGAGTCCGGAGAGAAGTCGAGCCCGGCGAACTCCCCCGGGGCGTTGAAGGGCGTGGTGCCATAGGCACGTCGGGCGGTCATGGCTCAAAGGATGCCAGAGAATTCCAGGAAAGGGTGTCAGTGCGTGTGCTGTTTGAAGGAGTGCTCCATGATCCCAAGAAACCAAAACCAGGAAACCAAAAAAGACATGGGCTCGTGCCAGTCTTCATTCACATGTTTCAAGAAGCGAGAGATAGGGGTCTAATCAGACTTCAATCCCTCTGAAGTGTATGAACTCACGACAGTGAATGAGAGCAGGCGAAACCCAGCGTTTTTGATGGGCCTGGCTTGTCTTGTGTAAATGTTGTTTACATTCTCGTGCGCGGGCGCTGCCGCACCCATGCTCCAGTGAGTCTTCAGCGGGAGGAGGACATCATTGAAGTTCTGATGAGTTGGGGAATCGGCATGCATCCTGCTTTGCGCACACTCCTCTCCCGGAGGAGATGTGCATGAGAATGAGCAGGTTGGGTTCGGTGGCCGTGTGGCTCGCATGTGCCACGTCCGCGTTCGCGAAGGCTCCACAAGAGAAGGAGGTGTGGATCACCCTCGGCACGGACGCGTTGGAGCCGGTGCGCGGCGCGTTCCAGGGCCAGGGCCTGACGCTGGCCGCTCCTACGTTCCAGAAGGGCGGTGTGGCGGTGCTGCGCATGCGCGAGTCGCAGGTGGCGCAACTGGCGCGGGCGATGCACGACAAGCTCAACCGGTGCGCGGGTTTCGTCACCCATGACTCCCAGGCCGAGGCGTTCGCGGCGGTGGAGTCCGACGGCGCTTCCCAGTCTGCCCAGTTGGTGGCCTCGCTCATCACCTACGACATCAACAATGCCCCCTCGGTGAATGCGCTGCTGGACGAAGTGCAGGAGACGGAGATCCGGGGCACCATCAACTCGCTGTCCACCAACTGGACCAACCGCTACTACGACGTGCAGTCGGGAGCGGATGCGTCCACCTGGCTCGAGAACAAGTGGAAGACGATCACCGCCGGGCGCTCGGACATCACGGTGGAGCTCTTCCCCCATTCCTGGAAGCAATCGTCCGTCATCGCCACCCTCCAGGGCACCACGCTGCCCGACGAGGTGGTGGTGATTGGTGGCCACCTGGACTCCATCAACTTGAGCGACCCCACGACGGGCACGGCGCCGGGCGCGGATGACGACGCGTCGGGCGTGGCCTCGGTGACCGAGGTGCTGCGCGTGGCGGTGCTCAAGGGCTACAGGCCGGCGCGCACGGTGAAGTTCATGGCCTACGCGGGCGAGGAGGTGGGCCTGTTGGGCTCCAAGGCCATCGCCAATTCGTTCAAGAGCAGCGGCGTGAACGTGGTGGGCGTGTTGCAGTTGGACATGACCAACTACAAGGGCAACACGTTCGACTTCGGACTCGTGGTGGACAGAACCAACGCGGCGCTCAACACGCAGATCAGAAACCTCGTCACCACGTACCAGCCGGGGCTGACCGTCGTCAGCGCCGGGTGCGGCTATGCCTGCTCGGACCATGCCTCGTGGACCAGTGCGGGCTATCCGGCCTCGATGCCCTTCGAAGCCTCGCTGAGCACGATGAACCCGAAGATCCACGGGGCGGAGGACACGCTGGCGTTCATGGGGGGCACGGCGGCCAACTCGGTGAAGTTCGCGAAGCTGGGCGCGTCCTTCGTGGCCGAGCTGGCCAAGGGTGCCACCGAGGGCAACACTCCTCCCCCGACGAACGGTGGAGGTGAAGATCCGGGCGGTGGGGGATCGCTCAACACCGCGGTCTTCGACGCGACGTACAAGGCACCCCGTTGCGCCACGGCGGGCCCGGATTGTGACTCGGGTGCTCTGCTCGACGGCCGCGCTGGCCTGGGCCCCGAACTGAACACGCCCAACACGCTCAACGCGGGCTGCGCGGACGGCACCTCGGGCAGCTACCACGGGGATGAGTCCATCGATCGCCTCGAGGTGAGCACCACGGATGGGACGACTCTGGCCGCGGGCAAGACGGTGAAGATCGAGGCCACCGTGTATGCCTATTCCACCTCGGCGGACAAGCTGGACCTGTATTACACGGGGGACGCCGCGAGCCCCTCGTGGACGTTCATCGGTACGTACAGCCCGAGCAGCACCGGCACCACCACCCTCTCCGCCACGTACACCCTGCCCGCGGGCGGTGTGCAGGCCATTCGCGCGAACTTCCGCTACAACGGGAGCAACGACACCAACAGCACCGCGTCCATCTGCAGCAGCGGCGCCTACGACGACCACGACGACCTGGTCTTCACGGTGCAGTGAGTCCCGATTCCCTTTCCTCGCCAGCATTGCCCTCCGAACGCATTTCCCCGTCATCGGAGCGGTGTGTTCCAGCCGTTGAGTCTCTCACCCTTGATAAGGAGTCCCCATGCGCCATTCCCTGTTCGCCGCTTGTGTTTCGCTTTCGCTCGGTGCCTGTGGAGGCACCACACTCCCCGAGCCCACCGGGGATGAAGCCACGCAAGTCCTTGCCCCGGATCTTCCAGCGGATGTCCGCTCCGCGCTCGCCGCGCTGCCCTCCGCGCGGATCATCGGCGCGCACGAGGACGGGATGCCCTTCATGATTCGGGGCGATTTCGGCCGGGCGAGTGGCTCTGTGCGCGAGCCCCTGGCCGCCATCGCTCCGGTGTTCCGTCTGCGGGCCTCGGACCTCGTCGTGCGGCGAAGCTCCCGCGACGAGCGGGGCCACACCCACGTGCGTTATTCGCGCACCTTGAATGGGCTGCCCGTGTTCGGCGAGGAACTCATTGTTCACCTGGATGAGCTCGGGCGCATCTACGCGGCCAACGGCTCGGCGCGTGGTGGAGAGGCCGTGGCGCTGCCCGCCCAGGCGAGGTTGTCGCGCGAGGCCCTCGAGCATGCCGCGCTCGCGCTCGTTCCGGGCGGTGAGCGGGTGTGGGGCGAGCCCCGGCTCCAGTACGCCCGTTCCAGCACGGACTCGCGGCTGAAGCTGGCCTACGAGCTGGTGGTGGAGGACGCGTCGGGCGGCGGGCGCGTGCGGGAGCACGTGTTCATCGATGCCCTGGAGGGCACCCTCGTCCTGCGCTTCTCGGACCACCACGAGGCGGTGGACCGTGTCATCTACTCGAGGGCGAACAGTGGCAACGTGCTGGTGCGCCAGGAGGGAGAGGTTCCCACGGGCGATGCGATCGTGGACGTGGCCTACGACAACCTGGGCCGCTTCTACGATTGCTACCAGAGTCTCTTCTCCCGTGACTCGTATGACAACGCGGGCGCGCCGTTGCAGGCCAGCGTCCACTTCCTGCGCAATTACGGCAACGCCTATTGGAATGGCTATTCCCAGATCATGTGCGGCGATGGTGATAGCAGCATCAGTGCTCCATGCTCGGACCCGGACATCATCTTCCATGAGATGACCCACGCGGTGACCGGTGCCGAGTCCGGCCTCGTCTATACGGGTGAGTCCGGTGGCCTCAACGAGTCCATGTCCGATATCGCCGCCGTCTTCTGCTCGAGCTGGGAGACGGGCTGGTCCACCGGGCCCGACATCTGGAAGCTGGCCGAGTCCTCCTGGACGCCGGCCACCGCGGGGGATGCGCTGCGCTACCTGGATGATCCGCGCAAAGACGGCCGCTCGCTGGACTACTACCCCGACTACACCTCGAGCACGAGCGTGCACTACAGCTCGGGTATCAGCAATCTGGCCTTCGCGCTGTTGTCCAAGGGAGGCCTGCACCCGCGGGGCAAGACGAGCGTCACCGTGGCGGGCATCGGCGTGGAGCAGGCGGCGCGGATCTTCTACAAGGCGGGCACGGACTACTTCACGGCGAGCACCACGTTCGCCCAGGCGAGGGCGTACACCGAGCAGGCCGCGCAGGATCTCTCCTACTCCACGGGCTCCGTGACGGCGGCCTGGGAGGCGGTCGGCGTGGGCCTCACACCTCCTCCTGCCCTCGCGGCGGGGGGTGCACCCCGTTCGCGCTGAACCGGCCAGTTGCGGCAACCCGGTGGGCTCACTCCTGAGCCCGCTCAGGTCCGGGGCATCCGTACGAGGAAGGTCGTCCCTTCTTCCTTCGAGGACTCCACGTCGATGTGGCCACCGTGCGCCATGACGATGTGCTTCACGATGAAGAGCCCCAGACCAATGCTTCGGCTGCCCTTGTCCTTGGGGGGGGAACCTCGCTGCATGGGCTCGAAGAGCCGCGAACGCAGCTCGGGAGGGATGGGCTCCCCCAGGTTGTGGATGGTGATCACGGGCTCGTCGCTGCTTCCGTGTACCGCCACCTGCACTGGGGTGTCCGGGGGGCTATAGGCCAGAGCGTTACACAGCAGGTTGGAGAGCACCTGGGCGAGCCGGTCTCCATCCCACTGGCCCCACCCGTCTCCCTCGAGATTCAACTTCACCGTCCTGTCCGGATGAGCCAGCCGCACCTCCTCCACCGCATGGTGGGCCAGTTCGTGGAGGTTCACCCGCCTGCGGTCGATGGGAATGCGGCCCAGCCGGGCCTGCGTGAAGTCGAGGAGGTCTCGAATCATCCGGGTGGCGCGCTCGGCGACGGAGTGGATGCGGACGACGGCCTTCGTCGTCTTCTCGTCCAGCTCGCGGCGTAACAACGATGCCGTGGAGAGGAGGATGGCGTTGAGGGGAGTCTTCAGATCGTGAGACACGATGCCGACGATCTGCTGCGCGAAGTCCGCACGCTGCCGCTCCTCCTCCTGCTGGCGCGTGTACCGGGTCACATCCCAACTGATGCTCAACACGGAGCCCACCTGTCCGCGTGCGTCGCGCTCGGGAACGAAGCGCGTCTGGAAGCAACGTTCTCCGCGCGAGTTCCTGAAGGGGACGACCATCGTCCCGTCCTCGCCCGCGAACGCCCTGTCGAGTGTCGCCGCGCAGAGTGTCTCCGCCTCGGGTGACAATCCCAGCTCATGAGGGGTCCGGCCCAGCAGTGCGTCGGGCCCACGGTCCATGGTGTGGCAGGTGGCTGGGTTGGCATAGATGAGCCGACGCCGTGGGTCGAAGCGCGTGACGAGGTCCGGGCTGTTCTCGGTGAGGCGGCGGAAGCTCTCCTCGCTTTCACGCAGGGCTGACTCCGTCAGGGCCTGCCGACGGTAGCCCGCCCAGGCCGAGCCACCGACCAGGGCCAGGGCAACGCATATCGAGAAGATGAAAAGCCGCAACTGGTGCCCGCGGTGTTGCGCCTGTGCCGCGAGCACCGTCAGCAGGTGTCGCTCCTCCTGGTTCATCTCCTGGAGAACGCCGCGGACCTCGTCCATCGTTCTCCTGCCCAGGTCCGTGCGAACGATGGCCAGGGCCGCTTCCTGGCCTCCCGCTTGCCGTCGGAGGTGGATGGTGCGCGCGAGCTCCTCCATCTTTGTTCTGACCAGGGGCTGCAGCCTCTCGACGCGTTGCCGTTGAGCGGGGCTGTAGTCGGCGAGCTGCTTCACCTCCGAGAGGGCTGCCCGGTACCTGTCCAGGGCGTGCCGGTATGGGGTGAGATACGACTCGTTGCCCGTGACGAGAAAACCACGCTGACCTGTTTCGGCATCCACGAGGATGCTCTGAAGGCGCTCCGTCGCGAGTTGAATGTCCTGGGTATGCTTCACCCAGGAGTCGGCTTCGATGAGACTTCGCCAGGAACGGTTGGAGGCCCAGAGGAGGAGCGCGAGGAGCAGACTGGCGACAAGGGCCAGTCCGGCCGGCTGAAGCGGCTGCTTACGTCTCATCGAACGGGTCCCCCCGAGGGCACTGGCACGACAGGCCGAAGGTGTTGGCACTGCCATTCGTCATCAGCACCTCACCGGGCACTGGCATGGACAACGAATGGGCAACACCCTCCTGGCTCATCCCTATTCTGAGGTGTCGGGAGGGAGGCGGGCGCCCCCTCGTCCGTGCCTCGATTCTCGAGGGTTCCCCTCACGAACGAGGGGCAGGGGGCGAGGGAGAGCTCAATCGCCCTGCCTTGGCCGAACCCATGAGCCCATTCGGTGTGGCAGTTTACGCGTCATGCCCCGTACCCAGACTCCCAAGAAGGTGGATGTCGCCGCGCTGATGAAGAAGGCGGACCGGTTGCTCGACGAGTCGCCGCCCGAACTGGAAGAGGCGATTCCGCTCCTGCGCCAGGTGATTGCCGCCGAGCCGGACCACCTGCGGGCGTTGCACTCCCTGAACTGGGCGTTGGACCCGACGAGGCGCGGAGATCCTCTCCGATGGGAGCGTGAGCTCAAGGCCGAGCACTGGCGGATCCGCGACCACCTCCTCACGCTGACCCGGGGCACGAAACCCGGCGGAAAGCTGACGGATGCCCAGCGGGCCCGCTCCCTGGCGCTGAGCCAGTGGGCGGAAGAGGTGGTGAGGGGCCATCCCACTCCGGCTCAGCTCGATCAGGTGGAGTCCGCACTGGATGAAGCCCATCGCCTGCGGGAACTCGTGGATCATGCTCGTGCTCGCCGGGGACTCGAGGCCTGGCGCCTGCTGACCGGGGAGAAGCCGGGGAAGGGGTACCAGGAGTTGCTCGCCCGGGTGGAGGAGTCGCCGGGGCTGCGAGCCTTTGACGTGGAGGGTGACGACGATCCGCTCAACTTCCAGGGACTGGAGGGGGCGTTCTCCGATGGGGGCTTTCTCGCGTGGCTGCGCGAGCGGAAGCCCGCGGCTCGTCCCAAGGGACAGAAGGGCAAGGCGCTGGATGAGGGACTCCTGCTCGCGGCGGGGCTGGATGCCTCGCCTCACTTCGGTCCCGGCTTCGTCAGCGGCGGGCGGGTGGGCCGGGTGCTGGCCCTGCGAGCGCTGGGTGCGAACCTGGAGGCGCGAGACAGCGACAAGCGCGGCGCTCTCCATCTGGCCGCGATGGTGGACGACGCGGCGCTGGTGCGGGAACTGCTCCGCCTGGGGCTCTCACCGCTGGTCTCCGATGACACCGGGGCCACGCCCCTGCACGCCGCCGCCGAGCATGACGGTGTGTCCTGCATCTCCCTCCTGGCCCGGGGCGGGGTGCCGGTGGACGCGCTCGACAGCGACGGCAGGTCGGCGCTCTTCAATGCACGGCAGCCGGAGGTGGCCAGGGCGCTCCTCGACGCCGGTGCCAACCCCAACGCTGGCAAGGGCTGGACGCCGCTGCATCAGCACGCGCGCTTCAAGGAGCGTGGGCCGGTCATCGAGGTCCTGCTCCAGGCGGGGGCGGATACCACCCGTAAGTCCTCGGAGGGGAGGACCCCCGCGCAGGAGGCGCTGGACGAGAAGAACCCGCACCTCGCCCAGCTCATGGGCGCGAAGGCTCCCTCGGGCAAGGGCGGACGCCTGGACGTGCGGCCCCTGCTGGACGCACTGGGCAGGCGGGGGACGGCGCTGCTCGAGGCCTGGTACTTCGAGGACGAGGACGTGGCGTCGGTGGAGCGCGTCCTGAAGAGCCTCGTGCTGGGGGGCGCGACCTCCTGGGATCAGGCCGCGGCGGAGCTTCGGGGCGAGCGGCCCTGGGTGGCCATGGCGGTGGTGGATCTCGCCCGCGCCGTCCTTCCACCCGAGCAGAAGGTGCCGTCCTTCTCCAAGGCTCCCCGCTTCGTGCGGGGGGACCTCACGATCCAGGGCGACGTGGACCTCGCCGGGCCGCTGCTCGTGACGGGGCACCTGAAGGTGGAGGGAGTGCTTCGCAACGCGGGCCCGGAAGGACTGCTGGTGGTGGGTGGTTCATTGCGTGCCACCGGAATGGACACGAGCGGTGAGGTGGTGGTGGGCGAGGACGTGGAGGCCCAGGTCGTGTGGGGCCATGGCAACGATCACTCGCTCCGGGTGGGGAGGGCCTTGAAGGCGGAAGTGGTCATCGAGGATGACCACGACGTCCAGGCCCGGGTGAAGGCCAGGCACCACTTCGAGAGTGGCGGGTTCGACGCCTCGGATGCGGCGCTCGGGAAGGTCTTCGCCCGCGGCGCCTTCTCTTCCGACGGGCTGGACAGGGACAAGCTCTTCAACCTGTTGCGCAAGGGCAGGTCCGTGCTGGCCTGACGCGCTCGGGCCGGAAGCCCCTGGGCCACCGGGGATCAGCGCGTGTGCTGTTTGAAGAAGTCCCACATGAGGGTGGTGGCATCGGGACCGGAGGGATCGGAGAACAGGTAGGCGGGGTCACCGCCGGGCCAGGCGTGACCCATGCCCTGCATCTCATACTTCTGGACCAGCAGACGTCCGGCATAGACGTAATCCTTGACGGTGTAGGCGCGGCCTCCGGGTACACCGCCATTGCGGACCTGGGTGGGACGGTAGGGCACGCTGTCGTTGTCGGCACCGTCATCACCGTAGTCATTGGTCTGCAGGAGTTGCCGGACGGCCTGCTCGCCGTTCGTCGGGTTGACGACGTCATCCTCGGTCCCGTGGAGGACGAGCACGGGGATCTGCCTGCGCGGCTTGCCCGAGCACGCCCAGGCGTCACGGCCGCGATCATCGGGGTTGTAGATACTGCCAAAGAGCATGGCGAAGGCGCTGCCGGAGGCGGTGGTCGCCGCCTTGTACATCGCCCCCGCTCCCACCATGCCGGCGGCGAATACATCCGAATAGCAGGCGAGCAGGATGCCGCTCATGACCGCTCCGGCGGAGACTCCCCCGACATACACGCGGCGCGCGTCCACCGCGTACTGGCTCTTCACCCAATCCACCATGCCCACGATGAGGGAGGGCTCGCCGATGCCGCGCTCCATGTTGGTGGCGATCATGAAGTTCCAACATTGTGTGCCATTGGAGAGCGTCGCCTGGTTCGGGTAGAGGACCAGGAACCTCTCCGCGTCTGCTTTCTGGTTCAGACGCGTGAGGCCAGCGAACTGATCCGGATTCTGGAAACATCCATGCAGTGCCACCACCAGGGGAAGTTCCTCGCCCGGCTGATATCCGGTGGGGACCCAGAGCTGGAAGCCTCGGGCGCCCCAGGAATTCGCGTAGTAGCCATGCACCCAGGCGCCGGCATGGGCCGGGGCCGCGGACAACGCGAAGAGCACGAGCAGCAATGCACCGACGCGCACGAATGCGCCATGACTCCGCTTCATGGTCATCTCCTTGCTTCCTGCTTCAGTGTGGGCACTTCAGTCGGTGCACGCGGCGGCGCCTTCTGGTGGGCGCGGAGGTGCTGCTCCGTCAGCGTCCTCCCAGCATGCGGAGCGCCAGCTCGGCGTGGATATCGGCGAGGGTGTCGACCTCGAGCGAGCCATCCGGCTCGTACCAGTACGGGATGCGCACCCCCATCGCGGAGATCGCCGCCGCGGTCGCGACCGCGTGGGGAGGAGAGAACCGTCCCATCGCCACACCCCGTTCGATCACCTCGAGCAGGAAGGCGGCGGATTGGTTTCGCAGCGCCACCGCCGGTGCGGCGAGCTCGGGTGGCAGGGCGTGGCTCTCCTCATTCACCACGACTGACAGCTGCGGGTGGGTCGCATGCATGACGGTGTGGGCCCGGATGAGCGCTCGTACCTGTGCCTCCGGTTCGTTGCCCGCGCCCAGCAACGCCTTGCGGAGCGCCTGGTGGTGCGCCTCGTGGCCGAGCTGGACGAGTTCCGCCAGGATGTGCTCCTTGGAGGGGAAGTGCGCATAGAGCGCGCTCGGCTGTAGCTCCAGCGCCTTCGCGACATCCCGGATCGACGTGCCATGAAACCCCTGGCCCGCGAAGAGCCGCAGGGCCATCTCCAACACCCGCCGCCGGGTGCCGTCGGGCACCGTCGTGGGCAGGGTCGCCTTCTGGACCTGTAGACGTGACCGGGGAAGGGAGCGCATGAATCGCCTTGCTGAACGATCGTTCGTTCAATTAGGGTGGATAACACATCCTGCTGGCCCTGTTCAATCGCTCGAATGGGAGATCGATCGTACAGGAGCCCATTGGAACCCGAGGCCCCGTCCATGCCCATGATTCGGCTTGATGACCTGTCCCTGCACCTCGAGGAGTCCGGTGCGGGAGAGCCTGTATTGCTCCTCCATGGGCTTGGCTCCTCGGGGCGGGATTGGGAGTTCGTCGCGCCTGGGCTCGCGACGCATCACCGGATCCTCGTTCCGGATGTCCGGGGCCACGGGCGCAGCGACAAACCGGCGGGGGCCTACGGGGTGCCGCTCTTCGCCCGGGACATGGCCGCCCTCTGCGCACGCCTGGGCGTCACCCGTGTGCATGTGGTCGGGCTCTCGATGGGAGGCATGATTGGCTTTCAGCTCGCGGTGGAGTGCCCGGCGCTCGTGCGCAGCCTGACCGTCATCAACAGCGGACCCGACATGGTTCCGCGGACACCCGGCATGCGGCTCATGTTCGCCACGCGGATGCTGCTGTTGAAGACGCTCGGACCGAGGATGCTGGCCAGGCTGATCGCGCCGAAGCTCTTTCCCAAGCCGGAACAGGCGGAACTGCGGCGGCGGGTCGAGGAGTCCATTGGCTCGAACGAGCCAGACGCCTACCAGCGTGCGACGCGTGGGCTCGTTGGCTGGAGCGTTCTGGAGCGTCTGAAGGAGATCTCCTGTCCGGTCCTGGTCCTCGCCTCCGACCACGACTACACGCCGCTGTCCGCGAAGAAGGCGTATGCCAGTCTCCTCGCGAACGCTCGCCTCCAGGAGTTGAGGGACTCGCGTCACGCGGCGCCGATCGATCAGCCCGGGCAGATCCTCGAGGCGGTGAAGGGCTTCTTCGCCGAGGTCGAGGGACCGGCTCGCGGCGAGCGGCGCGTGGGCTGAACCACGGGAGGTGTCGGACTGTCCATGGGTGCATGGGCAGGCGAGGGAACGGTCTCGGGGGTCACTCCCTTTTCCCGGCCCCGGGGAATGTCCACCTTGTGGCCGGTCAGGAGGCACGGTGGAAGAGCAGATCGCCCTGTGGATCGCCGGTTTCTCGTATCCCGCCGTCTTCCTGCTGCTCGTGCTGTGCGGAGTGGGTGCGCCGCTGAGCGAGGAGCTGGTCGTCCTCACCGGAGGGCTGGTGGTCGCGCGCAGCGGCGCGAGCTTTCCCCTCATGGTGCTCGCCGCCTGGCTGGGCATCCTCGCCGGAGACAGCGCGCTGTACCGGATCGGCTACGCGCTCGGCCCTCGGGTCTTCTCCCATCCGAGGCTGGCCAGGATGTTGCCGCCCGCCCGCGTCACGCTCCTGCAGGAGATGTACATGAAGCGCGGGCCCATGGCGGTGTGGCTCGCGCGCTTCCTGCCCGGGTTGCGCGCTCCGGCCTTCCTGCTCGCGGGCGCCACGCGGCTGCCCTACCGCCAGTTCGTCCTGGCCGATGGCTCCGCCGCCTGGATTCCGGCCCTGGGCATGACCTGGCTGGGCATGCGCTTCGGTCCCCGGGTGCTCGCGGATGTGCAGGGCGGGCTGCGCTGGCTGCTCGCGCTCGTATTCGCCGTGGGTGTGGCCGTGCTCGTGCGCCGCTGGTTCCGGCAGCGCGCCGCGCTTCGGGCCGCGCGCATTCTCGGCACTCCCGAGCAGGAGGCCTGAGCCTCCGCCTTCACTCCGGCAGGCGTGGCAACAGGACGGTCAGCTCGAGCCCCGTGTCCTCCTGCGCCACCGAGACCTGACCCTCCGCCCGGCGCGCGAGCCTCTCCAGCGAGGCCTGGGCGCGGGGAAGGGGAGGGCGGACGACCTGGGCCTGGACGCGCAGCCGCCACTGCCGCGCTCCCTCTGGGAGATCCACCCGCATCACCGTCTCCGAGGCGCCCGCGCCCGTCAGCAGCCGCTCCAGGGCCCGCACCATCAACCCCAGGGTCATCCGGGGAGCCCGCACGCGCATGGGCTCCTCGGGCAGCTCCAACCTCGCGGCGCACGGCCGTCCGGGACCGAAGGCCGCGCTCAACAGGGACCGTCCATCTACCGCGGGAGGGCCATCGCCCCGGTGCCGCCGCTGGAGCCGGGTGTTGAGATCTCCCGCGGACTGGCGCATGCGCTCCAGGTAGCGCTTCATGGGCGGGCTGAGCTCCCCGGCCATGCCCTTCATCATCATCTCCACGTAGCCCTGGAGCACCAGCAGGGGCGTCCTCATGTCATGGGCCGCGCGAGACCAGGCGCGCTCCCTCGCGGCGAGCTGCTCCACGAGCCGCAGCCGCTCCTGACGCAGCCTCTTCTGCTCGGCCCGGGCCGCGTCCTCGCGCGCCAGGGACGCCAGCAGCGCGTCGCCCAGCCCCGTCAGCCGCGTGAGGTGCTGACGCAGGAGTTGATCCCGGCAGGGCTCGCCGAGCACCAGCACCGCGCGCCCCTCGTGGAAGCGCTGCCAGGGATGGGCCCGGGCCGGCGCGGGAGGCTCCTGGCCGCGCAGCGCGATCCGAAGCTCCTGTTCATGCAAGGCGGCCCCGCCCGTCCCCGTGAGGCCAACGGCCGCCTCCACGAGGGCGTTCAAGCCCGCTCTCGCGCCGTGGTGCAGCGCCTGCTCGGCGATCGCCGACAACAGCCGCTCCACCCCGGAGGCGCCCACGCCCCTTCCCGCCTCTTGCCCGCTCCAAGCACCGTCCAGCACATCCAGAGGAATGGGCATGGCGCGGGGTGGACGCAATGCTCCTTCTTCAGGGAACTCGGGGAGCCAGGGAATGAAAACCTTTCCACTCCCGTGGGCCTCCACCTCCCACTTTTTTACCGGCCTCCGGGGCGCACCCTGGCCCCCGGTGCGGCTCCTTCCCTCGGAAAAACGGGTGGCAGGCCAATTGCTAATGATGCGTCCGGCAAGGAACGGAGCGCGATGAGCACGCTGAGCTACTACTCGACGATCGCAAGGCTGGCACCCGCTGGGCTCGCCCGAGGCATGGTGCGCCGGGTCCACGGGGTGGCGCGGCAGGCGCTCTACAAGAAGCGCGAGCGGCTCGACGAGCGGGGGCTGCTGGCGGCCTTCGGCGTGGACTCGGCGGAGGCGCTGGCCGACCGGGCATTGGAGGTGGGGGCGGGGGGCGCCTGGTGTGACGTGGCGCGGCGGGCCTCCGTGTTGGAGGCGCTCGCGCGCATGCCGGGGGCGGCGGAGCGGGCGCTGGCGCGGGCCCGGGCCGCGTTCCGGGGCGAGTTCGACGTCTTCGGCACGCACGTGTGCTTTGGCGAGGGCCAGCCGGTGGACTGGTCCCTGGACGTGGGCAGCGGGTACCGCTACCCGGTGGTGCCGGTGGAGAGCCTGAAGCTGGCGCAGCCGGGAGTGGATCCGAAGTACCCGTGGGAGCTGGGGCGGCTGGATTGCCTCGTGGCGCTCGGCCAGGGCTACTGGGTGGAGCGCGAGGAGGCCGCGCGCCGTGCCTTCGCGCGCGACTTCGTGGCGCGCACGCTGGACTTCCTCCAGGCCAACCCCGTGGGCGAGGGCGTGCACTGGACGTGCGCCATGGAGGTGGCGCTGCGCGGGGCCAACCTGGCGCAGGCGCTGTGGATGTTCGCGGATGCGCCCGAGGCGCGCCGGCCGGAGTTCCTCGTGCCGGTGTTGCAGGCGCTCGCCGAGCACTGTGCCTGGGTGGAGACGCACCTGGAGGATGGGGGCGCGGTGCCCAACAACCACCTCGTCTCCAACCACGTGGGCCTGCTCGTGGTGGGGCTGCTCTTTCCCCGGTTGCCGGACGCGCCGAGGCAGGTGGCGCTGGCGGCGGCGGGGCTGCGCACCCAGGTGGAGGCGCAGGTGCACGTGGACGGCAGCTCCTTCGAGGGCTCCGTGCCGTACCACCGCCTGTCGGTGGAGCTCTTCACGCTGGCCTTCGTGGTGGCGCGCTCGAAGGGCGTGGAGCTGGGCGAGGTCTACACGCAGCGCCTGCATGGCATGTTCGCGGCCTCGCGCGCGTGGTGCTCCGAGCGCGGCCTCGCGCCGCAGATTGGCGACAACGACTCGGGCCGCGTCTTCCCCTTCCGGGAGCGGGAGCCCCGCGAGCAGGGCTACCTGGTGCCGTTGGGCGCCGCGCTCCTGGGCGATGCGTCCCTGGCCGAGGGCGAGTATCCGGACGAGGCGGCGTGGCTGCTCGGGCAGCCGGGGCTGGCTCTCTTCCAGGCCCTCCCGGCCGCGCCGCCCGCGGTCTCCACGGGGTTCGCCGCGGGTGGCTTCCACGTGCTGCGTGGCGCGGGCGCGGTGGTGACGGTGAGTGCCGGGGCCCAGGGGCAGGGCGGGGTGGGAGGGCACAGCCACAACGACAAGCTTTCCTTCGAGCTGCACCTGGACGGGCGCCCCGTCATCGTGGATCCCGGCACGGGCACGTACACGCGCGATCCCTCGGTGCGCAATGCCCTGCGCTCCACGGCCTCGCACAACACGCCGCAGGTGGATGGCATGGAGCAGGCGCGGCTGGAAGCGCACCGCCTGTTCGCGCTGCCCGAGGCGGCGCGGGCGCGCGTCGAGGTGTTCCAGACGGGTTCCGGGTTGGATCGCCTCATCGCGCGGCATGATGGCTACCGCCTGCTGTCCTCTCCCGTGGGCGTGGAGCGCACCTTCGTGCTCGACAAGCGCGAGCGCGCGCTGGGCGTCAGTGATTCTTTCGTGGGGGTGGGGCTTCACGAAGTGGTGAGCCGGATCCACCTTCCGGACCGTGAGGCGAGGGTGCGCGAGCCCACGGCCGGAGAGCTGGCGCGGGCGCTGCGAGTCCCCCAGGCCCCGCGGACTTTCGAACCGCTCGCGGTGGAGCTGGGGCCAGAAGGCTCTCCCGTGGCGGTGGTGCTCTTCGAGCGGGGTGTGAGCCCGCGGCTGGAGACGTCCCGGTACTCACCGGGCTACGGGCTCCTGGTGGAGTCGCGGGTGGTGGTGTTCGGAGCGCGGTTGTCGCCTCCGGCGTGGCTGCGGTGGGTGGTTGTTTTCGGGTGATGGTCTTGGATGGGCATGACGGGAAGACCCGCATGCCCTCAGGTGGAGGGTGAGAAGATGCGCGTTATGGTGAGCCCGTTGCTGACCCGGATCCGTCGGCGTGAGGCGAAGGTGGGCGTGGTGGGAATGGGCTACGTGGGTCTCCCGCTGGGCATGGCCTTCGCGGAGGCGGGGTTCCCGGTGACGGGGCTGGATGTGGACACCCGCAAGGTGGAGAGCATCGGCAAGGGTGAGAGCTACATCAAGCACATCAAGAGCGAGCCCCTCAAGGAGCTGACCCAGGCGGGCAAGCTCACGGCCACCACGGATTTCGCCAAGGCGAAGGAGCTCGACTGCATCATCATCTGCGTGCCCACGCCGCTCACCGCGTCGCGTGAGCCGGACATGAGCTACATCATCAAGACGGGCGAGGCGCTCGCGCCGCACGTGCGCGAGGGCCAGCTCTTCATCCTCGAGTCCACCACGTACCCGGGCACCACGGACGAGGTGCTCAAGCCCCTGCTGGAGAAGGGCGGCCTCAAGGCGGGCGTGGACTTCCACCTGGCGTTCAGCCCCGAGCGCGAGGATCCGGGCAACAAGAACTTCAACACCAAGACGATTCCGAAGATCGTCGGTGGGCATACGCCCGCGTGCCTCGAGGTGGCCCAGGCGCTCTACTCGAGCGCCCTCAAGGACACGGTGCCCGTGTCGAGCACCCGCGTGGCGGAGCTGGCCAAGCTGCTGGAGAACATCTTCCGCTGCGTGAACATCGCCATGGTCAACGAGATGAAGATGCTCTGCGACCGCATGAACATCGACGTGTGGGAGGTCATCCAGGCCGCCAGCACCAAGCCCTTCGGCTTCATGCCCTTCACACCGGGCCCGGGCCTGGGCGGGCACTGCATCCCCATCGATCCGTTCTACCTCACGTGGAAGGCGCGCGAGTACGAGTTCCACACCAAGTTCATCGAGCTGGCGGGCGAGGTGAACCAGCAGATGCCCTACTACGTGGTGCAGCGCACCATGGAGGCGCTCAACAAGGTCAAGAAGACGCTCAACGGCTCCAAGGTGCTCTGCATCGGCGCGGCGTACAAGAAGGACATCGACGACATGCGCGAGAGCCCGAGCCTGCGCGTCATCACCCTGCTCAAGGGCACGGGCGCCGAGGTGGACTACCACGATCCGTACGTGCCCAGGCTGGAGGAGGGCCACGGCTTCAACTTCAGCATGAAGTCCGTGCCGCTCACCCCCGAGACGCTCGCCGGTTATGACGCGGTGCTCATCCTCACCGACCACTCGAACATCGACTACGCCGAGGTGGTCAAGCACTCCGGCGTCGTCGTCGACACGCGCAACGCCTGCAAGAACGTGGGCCCCGGGCGTGAGAAGGTGACCAAGGCCTAGTTTGACACGAGCGGATGGCGCGAGGCGCCGTCCGCGCGCGTGGATGGCCCCGGGGAGACGCCTCGAGGAGGGGGGTCACCCCGGGGTCTGCTCGTTTCGGGCGTGGCGGATGACTTGAGGAGTCACATGCGTGCGTGCTTGACTGCGCCGTCCCAGTTCTGTGGAGGCTCTTCATGGCTCGCGGCAATCTCGCTCCCGGCGTCGAGGTCCAGGGTCCCATCATCCAGGCCTTGATCTCCTCCGTGGAGATCGTGAGGCCCGAGGTGCTGCGCATCCTGGCCTCGCATGGGATTTCGACCGCCTCGCCCCGGCCGTGCTACCCCCTTCCGGATGTCCTGCGCTGCCTGGAGGACATCCAGGGGCGGGTGGGCCGCGTCACCGTGCGCGCCATCGGCCAGCAGGTTCCCCGGCACACGGCTTATCCGCCCCACATCACCAGCTTCGCGATGGCCCTGTTCCTGATGAACAAGGCCTACCGCACCAACCACCAGGGCGCGCAAGACATCGGTGGCTACCACCACGAGCCCGTGGACGGGCGGTCCTCGCGCATGCGGTGTGACAATCCCTATCCCTGCGACTTCAACCAGGGCGTGCTGGAGGGTCTCCACGCGCGCTTCACGGGCCAGGGCTCGCTGCGGCTGCGCATCGACCACGAGTCCGAGGACTGCCGCGCCCGGGGCGCCACCACATGCACCTACCGTCTCAAGTGGTGAGCGGGCCGGGTGGCGCCGTGTGTTTCGTTTCGTGGATATGGAGTGTGCTCACGACATGAGGGAGCGGTCTTCCCCGCGGTGAAGTGGTTCAATCCCGTGCATTTCTTCGAGGATGCTTTTCCGCGAAGTGCGCGATGCAAGGGGATTGGAATGTCGCGAGTCACTCAGCTTCTACTGGCGATTCTACTCCTCGGCACGGGATGCAGACCGGGGGCACAAGGTGAACCAGGGCCGCAGGGGGTGGCGGGGGAGCCAGGACCCATGGGGCCGCAGGGGCCAGTGGGGCCGCAGGGGGTGGCGGGGGAGCGAGGACCCATGGGGCCGCAGGGGCCAGTGGGGCCGCAGGGGCCGGTGGGCCCCGCCGGGCCTCCCGGCTCCTCCGTGCCGTTCGTCTCCGTCCGGACGACGCTCGTCTACACGAATCAGACGAAGGACCTGGAGCCCTCGGAAACGCCCAAGCTCCTCAGGACGCTGGGCACCTTCACCAAGGAGTTTCCAAACACCGTGATTGAAGTCACCTGGCAGTCGCACATCCGGACGGAGGGGGATGGCGGCTACTGCAGCTTCGACGTCCGCATCGATGGTGAGCCGATGCCCGTGCCGTCCGGCCTGTGGCTCGGTGCAACGCTCCACGATGCGCATGATGCGCCGGTGAACCTGTACCTGGAGTTCCCTGGCCTCGCACCCGGCGCGCACGAGGTGTCGCTCTGGGCTCGTGGCGTGAATGGCGCCACGGCTTGCATCGACAACCACGGGAACTTCCTGAGGACGGTCCACATCGTCGAGACGTACTAGGTCCGCCGGCGGGACGACGGCGGAGACGGCCAGCCGGAGGGCCCGGGGCGTCCGATGCCCCCCGCACGAGGCCTCGGGTGCCTCCGTCGCCCTTGACGGCGGGCCTCCATGTCCTGTAATTGAGAATGATACTGATTCTCAATTTCATCTGGCGGGACGCGCCAGATGAGGAGGAGTGGGACGTGGCACGAGATACGGGACCTCGCGGCAGGGCGTGCCGTCGGTTGGGGGTAGCGCTGTCGAACATCTCCGCGAAGGATCCGGACAAGGATCCGGTGTTGCGTCGGCCGTATCCCCCCGGGCAGCACGGGGCGGCGTCCAAGCCCTCGGTGAGCGACTTCGGGCGGCGGTTGCGCGAGAAGCAGAAGCTCAAGCTGTTCTACGGGCTGCTGGAGAGTCAGTGCCGCCGGGCGTTCCTGGAGGCGCGCCGCTCGCCGGGCAATACGGGCACGGTGTTGCTGCAACAGCTGGAGAGCCGCCTGGACGTGGTGCTGCTGCGCGCGGGGTTGGCGACGAGCATCCGCCAGGCGCGGCAGTTCGTGCGCCACGGCTACGTCCAGGTGGACGGGGTGCGCACGAACATCCCCAGCTTCCGGCTGCGGCCGGGCCATGAGGTGCGCTTCGGCCAGAACCACCGGGAGCTGCCGGTCGTGCGCAACAGCTTCGAGCGGATGAAGGGCCGGATCGTTCCGGCCCACCTCGCGGTGGTGGAGGAGGGGCGGGGCGTGCGCTACACGCGCGTGCCCGAGCGCGAGGAGATTCCCGTGGACGTCAACGTGCCTTTCATCGTCGAGTTCTACGCGCAGCGCGCGTGAGCGCCGGACGCTCGGGGGGAGCGTCAGGCGTCCCGGGGCGCGCCGGTGTCCGGCGAGGCGTAGTACGCGAGCACCTCCCGGACGTGCTCGGGCCGCGTGTACACGTCGCCGCGGGGCCGCTCGATGAGCTCCTGGATGACGGCGGCGACCTCCTCGGCGCTCTGGGCTCCGGGAATGGCGCGCGAGTCGGGTCCCCCGCCGAGCGCGTTGTCGCCGAAGTCGGTGGCCACCGGGCCCGGGAGTACGGCGGACACGTGGATGCCGGGGAAGCGCTCGCGCACCTCCTGCCGGAGGTTGGCCGTGAGCGCGTTGAGGGCATGCTTGGCGGCGTTGTAGGCGGAGCGCTCGGCCACGTGGGGCACGCGCCCGAGCATGGACGAGACGTTGATGAGGTGCCCCGTGCCGCGCTCCTGGAAGTGCGGCAGTACCGCCTGCATGCCGTAGAGCGCCGACTTGACGTTGACGCGCATCATCTCGTCGAAGTCCTCGTCCGTGAGCGCGGAGACGGGCCGGGTGATGCCACGCCCGGCGTTGTTGACCCACACGTCCACGCGACCGAAGCGGGCGAGCGCCGCGTCGAGCACCCGCCGCACGTCCTCGCGCAGGGTGACATCCGCGGGCACGGCCAGTGCCTCGGAACCCGAGCAGGCGGCCACCCGCCGCAGTGCGGACTCACGCCGCGCGGCGAGCACCACGCGGGCACCCCGGGCTCCCAGCACCTGGGCCAGGGCGGCGCCGATGCCCGCGCTCGCGCCGGTGATGACCACGACCTTCCCTTCCACGAGACGCTCCTTTCCGGAGCACGTTGCCTCTCCGGTCCGTACCTGGCGGGTCCTCTATCGCCTCGACCCCCCAGGAGGCCAGTCGGGATAGAGTCGCGGCGTGAAAACCCGAACCTCATCCGTGCTCGTGCTGTTCGCCAGCTCCGTCTTCCTCACCGCCGCCACGCCCGCGCCGGACGCGCGCGTGTCCCTGTTGGACGCGATGGAGGAGGAGCTTCAGCGCAACCAGCGCCAGCTCAAGCTGCAGAACCACGAGCCGCCGTACTTCATCAGCTACCAGCTCAAGGACACGGAGCAGACGAGCCTCGTCGCCCGCTACGGCTCGCTCTTCCAGGACAACACCGCGCGCTACCGCCGGATGTACGTGGACACGCGCGTGGGCTCGTACGAGTTCGACAACTCGGGCCCCGAGGAATACACGTACTTCGTCGGAGGCGGACGCGGCACGAGCTACGTCGTCAACAAGGAAGGGCCGCTGGACGAATCGTCGCTGGCGCTGCGCACCGCGCTGTGGCTCGCCACGGACGAGAAGTACAAGGCCTCGCTCTCGCAGCTGCTCAAGAAGAAGGGGGAGAACGTCTACACGGTGGAGGATCCCAAGCAGCCGCCGTCCTTCTCCAAGGAGAAGCCGGTGCGCTCCATCCAGCCGCCGGTGGCCTTCCCCTTCGACCATGATCGCTGGGCGCGCGTGGCGCGCGAGCTGTCGGCGCGCTTCAAGGAGCACCCGGAGATCTTCGACTCGGAGGTGCGGGTGACGGCGGACAAGGTGGGCCGCTACTTCGTGTCCTCCGAGGGCAGCCGCATCCTCTCCGAGGAGGTGATGTATGGCGTGCACGTGACGGCGGTGACGCGCGCCGATGACGGGCAGCTCTTGGATGACTCGCGCAACTACTACGCGCCCACCGAGGCGGGGCTGCCGGACGAGAAGACGCTGGAGGCGGCGGCCACGCGCATCGTCGAGGAGCTCAAGGCGCTGCGCAAGGCGCCGGTCATCGATCCGTACACGGGGCCGGCGATCCTCGCGGCCGAGGCGGCGGGGGTGCTCTTCCACGAGGCGGTGGGGCACCGGCTGGAGGGAGACCGGCAGGATGGGGAAGGGGAGGGAAAGACGTTCCGGGGCCAGGTGGGCCGGCAGGTGCTGCCCACGTTCCTGAGCATCGTGGATGACCCGACGGTGCGCGCGCTTAAGGGCGAGCCCCTCAATGGCTTCTACGAGTACGACGAGGAGGGGGTGAAGGGGCAGCGCACGGTGCTGGTGGACAAGGGCGTGCTGCGCAACTACCTGCTGTCGCGTCGGCCCGTGGAGGGCTTCCTGCAATCCAACGGACACGGCCGCAGCCAGGGGACGGCCAAGCCGGTGGCGCGCATGGCCAACCTCATCGTCGAGTCCACGAAGCAACTGGATGACGGGGAGCTCAAGAAGCAGCTCATCGCGGAGGCGAAGCGGCAGGCCAGGCCGTATGGCCTCATCATCCGGGACATCACCGGGGGCAATACCAACACGTCGAGCTATGGCTATCAGGCGTTCAAGGGCGTGCCGCGCATGGTGTTCCGGGTGGATGTGAAGACGGGCGAGGAGACGCTGGTGCGGGGGGTGGAAATCGTGGGCACACCGCTGTCGGCGGTCAATCGCATCATGGCGACGGGCCGCAAGCAGGGGGTGTTCAACGGCTTCTGTGGCGCGGAGAGCGGCAACGTGCCGGTGTCGACGGTGGCGCCGGCCATGCTGCTGCAGGAGATCGAGCTCCAGCGGGCCGAGGAGGGCAAGGATCGGCCGCCGCTCCTGCCGAGCCCCGCGCGGGGTGGTGGCACCACGAGCGGCGCGGCGAAGTAGGTCGCGGGGCGGACAGGCTCAACCCCTGTTTGCCGGGTCCGTCCCGTGGTTGATAGGGATTGCAGGGGGTGGATGCCCATTCCTCCTGGTGACCGAGGTCCCAGGAGGACGGCTGTCATCACCTTCGTGCACTCCGCTTATTTGCTGCCCCCGAGAGGACGCTTCAGCGGCAGCACGTCGAACGGGAGGCTGAGGACCGCCTTGAAGTCCTGCACCTTGTCCGGCAGGGCACGCAGCGCCTCCCTGGTGAGCCCGCGCTCGGCGACGATGAAGACGACGGACTCGCCCTTGTAGTTGCCCGCGGCCACGCGCGCGATCCCCTTCATTCCGGTCAGGAGCCGCTGGGCCTCGGACACCGCGCCCGTGAGCGCCGCCGAGACCTGCGGGTGGTTGGCGGCGTACTCGCTCAAGAACGTTCCCACGGCCTTGCCCGCGCTGAGCAGGGTCCGGGCATCCGGCGGTCGTGACGAGCGCGTGGGCGCGGAGCTCGCCGCGGAGGAGGTCGCGGGGCTTCTCGGAGGGGCGGCTTGCCCGAGCCGCTCCGCTGCCGCGGTCCTGAGTGGAGCGGTGGAGACGG
The DNA here is from genome assembly GCF_002305875.1 of Cystobacter fuscus. Classification (NCBI taxonomy): domain Bacteria; kingdom Pseudomonadati; phylum Myxococcota; class Myxococcia; order Myxococcales; family Archangiaceae; genus Cystobacter; species Cystobacter fuscus. Next base: position 3,741,022 of record NZ_CP022098.1, read on the forward strand.
GCGCGGCGGGCGCAGTGGGGGCGGCGGTCGCGGTGGTCGCAGAGCTGCTCGATGGAGCCGCCTCACCGGTCGGCTTCTTGAGCATGGACCCGTAGACGTTGCGCTTGGGGTCAGCCTTCGCTGCCTTCTGCATCTCGGCGGTGAGCCGCTGCTCCAAGGAGCGCTGCGGGTTTCCCCCGTGGGCCTGCTCACCCTCCGGCTCCGGCTTCTTGGCCGAGTTGAGCACGAGCTGCTCGTCCATCCGCGGCAGCGCGGCGCTCGCGGAAGGGGCGGTGGTGGAACTGGCGGCGCCGCCCGGCACGGACTTCTGCGCCTCGAGGGCGGGCTTGCGCGTCTGGGGCGTGTTCGGCCCCGGGATGAAGGCCTCGACGCTGCCCTTGCCCCCGTGTGACGCATCTTCCTCGGAGTTCGACTTGAACTCCTGGCGGTCCTGCCGGTACTCCTTGAGCTTGATCAGGGCCTCGTCGCCCGCGTCCCTCCTGTCCTCCCCCTCGAGAGGCCGCTCGTCTCCCTCGAGTTCGGCCTCCTCCATCTGCTGGGTGGCGTCGGTCTTGGAGGTCTTCCCCGCCGGAGACCGGCCCCGGGCCCTGTCCGTCCGTTGTGGACCTTTCGACGAGCCGGGCAGGCGAGGAGCTCCATGCGGGGGGCGGTTTGTTTTGATCACAGTACGTGCTATTTATCAGACCCCCATGAGTGGAAGCTACGGAGTTAGTGAGTTCGATTATGGTCAGTGCCCCTGCACGGGGAATTACGAGCACCGGCTGATCGAGGTGGATGTGGTCGTGGAGCAGCGCAACGTGGTGCTCACGAACATTCCGCAAGGGGAGTGCCCCCTGTGCGGTTCCCAGGTCTACAAGATGCAGATCATGGAGCGCATCGAGACCTTGATGGCGACCGCGGAGCGCTCTTCCTGAGTGACGCGGGGGGCCGTGCCGGGTCGCCGATCAATCGACGGCCCAGCGCGACACTCGCTGTTTCTTGGAAGTCGAGACGGCACGGTTCTCATTCCTTGTGACTTGGATTGAGACCGCCTCTATCACTGGCATGAGTGCCCCATGGGTTTTCAGTGGGGATCCGTGATGACGACGGAGACGCCCGTGTCGGCGTATCGCCCCGCCTTCGTCCGCTGGTTCAGCTGGCCGGGATTGTCGTGGTTCTGCCCCGTGGCGGGATCCATGACGGTGCCATCCGGGCGCTCCAGGACGTAGCGCAACCGGTTGGGGGCGGGCTCGGGCCCGGTCGGGTGGGGGACGAAAATGACCATGCGGAGCCTGCGTTGATGGGGGCCGAGTGGCTCTTCGGGTCCGTTCTGGAGGTGAATCCTCATGGAGCGTATCTCCTCCATGATTCCCCCGCCGAACATCGCGACCAGGCTCGAGTCGATTGGGGGAACCACGTGCAGGTGGCCATCCAATTCCAGCCGGCGTATCGCTTCGATGAACCAGGTGGGGACTGACTCCCCTTCCGCCTGGAGGTCCCGCTCAGGGGGGATCCGGTTGATGAACTGAAACAAGAGACGCTCGGCTTGCGCGGGCTCGGTGTCGATCGGACAGCCATTCCAGAGCCTGGTACGTCCCAACTCCATCGCGGCACACAGCAGACCCGTCGCGCCACAGGAATGGGTGAACTCCTCTTGTTTGGCGATGCCGAGGCGATAGGCCTGAGAGGACTTGGCGCGCGAAGGACCGCTCGGCGCTGGATTCCTCCCGACGTCGTCATAGAACGAGCCTCCGTGGCGAGGCCGCAGCGGGACGTAGGCTCTGGGCGGAGGCATGAGCTTGACGGGGTCCCGCTTGGGCCGCTCGCTGTACCTGTCACGGAACCGGAAAGGGCGTGGAGGCGCTGGCGGAGGGGGTGGAGCGCCCGCCTGCGGAGGTGGATGGCCCGCCTGCGGAGGTGGATGGCCCGCCGGAGGGGCAGGAGGAGGCGGGTTGACAGCCGGGGCCGGGTCGGGCCTGTGACCCGCGCTCAGTGGATTCTTGGATGATGAGAATTCAGAGTGGCTCGTGTAGCCCGGACGGCGTTGGGGGGGGGGCTGGACCGGCTCACGTGGCGGGTGGGCTTGTTCCTGGGGGCTCGGCGCTCCCGTAGCGGGGTCGCTCGACGGGTTGGCGGGAGGAGGTGGCGAGCGCCCGTCTCTGTTGGACATGGGAAGTCCGCCTTTCTGCGGCGACCATAGCTTGAATCACGACTCGGGGAGAGCAGTCGTGAGCGCGGGTGAGGCAACCTGGGGCTGGACTCGGCGATAATGGAGACGGGACCTGTCCTCCGTGCAGGAGGGTGAGGTGATCCCTCCAGGAGGCGCCATGTCTACCATCTCCGGTCCGACCGGTCCCCGCGTGCCCACCCAGACTCCGTCCACGACACGGCAGGTCTCGGGGACGAGCTTCCTCTCGCGCGTGCAGGCGAGCACCAGCGGCGCGGCGGCCCTGTCGAAGCCGGGCAATGCTCCCCTCGTCTCTGGCCGCGAGATCGTCTCGAAGGCCGTCGCCTCCGCCCAGCAGACGGTGAAGTCCGGTTCCGCTCAAGGGACGGGGAGCGCCGCGGAGGCGGATCCCGCGCTCGATCAGCGGCAAGCCCTCCAGGAGATGTCGCGCGCGTTTCTGATGGGCAGCATCCAGTCCACCTTCGCGGGAGTCGCCCAGGCGGGCTCCATCCGTCCCGATCTGGAGGACTGAGGGCGCGGGAACGGCGGGGCGCGCTCCTCCCAGCACGATGCGAGTCGCCCTTCGCAAGCATGTGGGCTCTCGGACAGCGAGAAGGGCGCGAGTGGATGGGGGTTACTTCTTCAGCTCGAGCATCTGGGAGTGCAGGAAGAACTTGACGGTATCGAGGTTGTTGTCATGCATGCCCGCCAGCTTGCGTGCCTCGGCCATCCAGGCGTTGAGATGGGGTCCGTTGGCGGCCTCCTTGAAGACGACCTGATGCGTGTCGTCCAGGGCCTGGCGTAGCTCCGTATCGGACGGGGGTGGAGGCCTGGCGCCAGGGGCGGGGAGCGGCTTGCCACGCAGCAAGCCGTGCAGGGCGAACTTGACGGCGTTGAAGTCGTTCTTGAGCTGGCTCGCCAGCTCACCTGCCTTGGCCATCCAGGTGTCGACCCGGGTCCCGCTGGCGCTCTTGCCGAAGACGAGCGTGTGCGCCTCGTCCAGCGCCTGGCGCAACTTGTCCTTGGACAGCGGCGCGGCGGTCTCGCCGGCGGGCGGGGCGAGCATGCCAATCATCAAGGCGTGCAGGGCGAGCTGGATGACCTTGAAGTTGTTGTGGTGTTGGCTCGCCAGCCCCTGTGCCTGCGCCATCAAGTCGTTGGCGCTGGTGCCGCTGGCGTTCATGCCGAAGGCGAGCTGGTGCGCATCGTCCACGGCCCGGCGCAGATTCGTGTTGGACATGGGCGCGGGCGGCGCGCTCGGCTTGACGGTGGCCAGCTTGCCGAACAGCTGGTTCTGCATGGACTGCCTGGCGTGGTTGTTCACGGCGTAGGAGAGGGGATCTCCGATGCTCATCCCAGAGGAGAAGGCGCCCGGGGACATCGCGCTGTTGAGAATCTGGGATTGCAAGGCCGTCTGGGCGTAGGAGTTGGCGCCACTGGTCTTGTTGTGTGTGATTTTCTGACCCGTCTTCTCGGAGAGTATCTCGGCGTGCAGGGTGTATTTGATGTCGCTGAAGTCGTTGCCCTCGCTCGCGAGTTGCTTCGCTCGAGCCATCAGGGCCTCGGCCTTGGGTCCACTGGGCTTGCCGCCGTGGACGAGCTCGTACGCTTCGTCCAGGGCCTTGCGCAATCCCGCGTCGCCCTGTGTGTGGGACGTGGGGCTGGAGGGGGCCGACGTGCCCTGGGTCTGGGCGAACATCTCGGAGTGCAGGCCGTATTTGACGGCGTCGAAGTCGTTGCCGTGCTCGCTCGCGAGCTGACGCGCCCGTGCCATCCAGTCGTCCACCTGGGAGCCACTGGCCTTGCCCCCGTGGATGAGCTCGTGTGCCGCGTCCAGGGCCTGCCGCAGCTCGTCGTCGCCCATCGCACTGGCCTGGGCCGAGGCGTGTCCTGGCGGAGGGGGCGTGACGAAGTTCTTCGCTTTCGCCGAGGCATTGCGTCGCACCGGGGCGCCGAAGTTGCTCTGGAAGCGGGCTTCTCTGCCGGCCTTGCCCGGCTGCGCGGCGGCTGGGGGAGTGGAGTGCGTGGCCTGGGGGGTGGTGGTGGGCGCCGCCTCACGCGCCTTCATCTCCTGCCCTGATACCGAAGGTGGCTTCTGTCCGATGCGAATGGGGGGCACGCGATAGTCTAACCCGAGACGCCTCGAATGGACAGGCGGGGCGGCCATCTCCTCGCTCGAGGAGTGGCGCTGGCATGCCTGCCGGCGCGCCGCGCCCCCGTTCCTCGTATTCGAAGAAAATGGACCTGGGCCGTTCGCGTGGCTTCAGCGTCTAGAAGTAGACCTGGACGCGGTTGAAGAAGACGAACTCGGTGGGCCGCGAGCCGCCCTCCGCCGCCCCGCCGGTGAACGCGGTGCGCTCCCCCGTGAAGGTGATGCGGGTGTTGCCATTCAGGTACCAGTGGGCGCCAAGGCCCCAGGACTGGGCACCATTCGCCGAGCGGGCCGGGTCCGCGAAGATCGGGAAGGCGTTGGGATCGATGCGCAGCCCGGAGTAGCGGCCCACGAGCTCCACGGCGCCCCAGTGGCCCGCGGCGGGGTTCAGCGCGTGCTCGGGCTTGAGTCCCTCGTAGGAGGCCGTGCCCCCGAACAGCACGTACGAGGCGGACAGCTGCCAGGCGGTGTTGGTCAACCGGGTCTCCTCGCCACCGCGCCGCACGTCCTGCGTGGAGGAGACGTACTCGGCCATCACCCCGAGCGGCCCCGAGAAGTAGTAGGCCTGGGGAGAGAGCCGGTAGTGCCGGCCGCTGGCGAGCACCGTGACGTCCGCGGTCGCGCCCGAGAGGTAGGTGAAGAAGGTCTGCTGCCCTTCCGCGCGCAGCGTCGGCTCCTGGGTCGCGCCCAGCGTGCCATACTCGCTGCCCACGGTGGCGGCGATGCCCAGGCCCAGCCCCTCGAGCGGTTTGAGCCCCGACTTGCGGAAGGGGTGCGAGAAGAGGCGGCCCTCCAGCTCCACGTTGTCATCGACGTTGAGATCCGCCGCGCCACCGTCGGGCGAGCCGTTGAACGCGCCCACCGCGTAGCTCAACACCCCCCCGGCGATGTCGCCGGAGAACTGGATGCCCACTTCCCGGTTGGGCACCAGACTGGTGGGCAGGGCGAACTCGGGGAACATCAGGGCCGCGACGGGCTGCAGGCGCTCGAGGCCCACGGGAGCCTTGAACTTGCCCACGCGAATCCGGAACTCGCGCGCCGGGTGGATGTCCACGTAGCCGTCCTGGATGGGCTGGGCGTTGGGTGCCAGATCCAACTGGAAGCGGAAGTCGACCAGCCCCGCCAGCGTGCCGTCGAAGGTGGGCTGGAACCGGCGCAGCAGGAAGGTGTTGTTGCCGTTGCGCTCCTTGCCCTCGGCGAAGTAGCGCGCGTCCGACTGGAGGATGCCGCGCAACTTGAGCTGGTACTGCTTGTCCCCGCTGGAGAGCGTGAAGCCCTCGGCTCCGGCGGTGAAGAAGGGGGCCGTCGCGGCCGGAGCCTTGGCCGGCTCGGGCGCGGGTGGGGGGGCCGCGGTCGTGGCCGGGTTGCTGGCCGGATCACGGGGCGTGTCGTCCTTGGGCGTATCCGCCTGGGGCTGGGGCGCGGGGCCCTGCTGGGCCGCGGCTCTGCCCGCCAGGGTCAGGCAGGACAGGGTCAGGAGGACACGAGGAAGGGTTTGACGACGGAAGAGGCCAGAGAACCGCGCCCTGCGAATCGAATCGTTCAAGCGGACACCATCATTCGGAAACCGAGCCGTGCAGTGGAGGCGTCCAGGACGCAGCCGTGACGTATCGGTTCCCTGGGAGAGGAAAAACAAATCCGGGACGGAATGACCCCGCCGCGGGTTCCCCGTGCCCCACGTGGGGCGCGCACCGGAGGGCGCGAGCAGAGGGGAACTCCTGCTTGAATGGCCCGAGGAAGTCTGACTTCCTCCCGGCGCATGGTGTCCTCCTCCTCCGCCCACCAGCGCTTCCTCCACTCCCGCTTCTTCGGAGGGCTGGACGGGCTGCGTTGCCTGAGCATCGTGGCGGTGGTGCTGCACCACGCGGCCAGCAGCCACCACGGCGTGTTCGTCCGGTTCAATCAGGGCGTCTCGCTGTTCTTCGCCATCAGCGGCTTCCTCATCACCACCCTGCTGCTGCGCGAACGCGACAGCCGGGGAGACATCTCGCTGACGGGCTTCTACGCCCGGCGCTCGCTGCGCATCTTCCCGCTCTATTACGCGGTGCTCGGGCTCTACACCCTGTTGGTCGTCTTCCTCGAGAAGGACGTGCAGGCGCGGATGGATTTCCTCCACAACCTGCCCGCCTTCCTCACCTACACCTCCAACTGGTTCGTCTCGCTCGAGGGCCGCGTCATCTTCTACTTCGCCTGGTCGCTGGCCACCGAGGAGCAGTTCTACCTGCTGTGGCCCCCGGTGATGCGCTACGCGAGAGCCGCGGGCGCGCTCGCCTTCATGTCCGGGGTGCTCGCGCTGTCCCTGCTGGCGCCCCTGGCCGTGAGGGCGGGCTACATCGACACGCACGTGCTCTGGGGGCGCATCCTCACCAGCTTCCATCCCTCCATCAGCATGGGCTGCCTGGCGGCCCTCGTGGCCCACTCGTCCCGGGGCTTCGCCTGGCTCTACCGGGTGCTGGGCCAGGCGTGGAGCGCCCCGCTGGCCTTGCTGCTCGTGGCCGGCGCGTTCTTCTGGGACTCCACCCCCAAGGCGCTGTTCTCGTTGCTCTTCACCGCCCTGGTGGTCGCCACCTGCATCCGTCCGGACCACGTGTTGATGCCCGTGCTGGGGCTGTCCTGGGTGCGCTACGTGGGCACGGTCAGCTACGGCGTCTATCTGCTGCACATGCTCGTCTTCAACCTCGTGCGGCGGGCGATGCCCAGGCCGTTCACCTCGCTGCTCGAGTCCTCGCTGGGATCCGGGATGGTGGTGTTCGTCAACTTCGTGCTCGGACTGGGCGTCTCCGTCCTCCTGGCGGGGCTCAGCCACCGCTACTTCGAGAGCCGCTTCCTCGCGTGGAAGGAGCACTTCGACTGGCGCACGAAGCCGAGCCCCGCCGAGCCCGTGGTCTCCAGTTCCAACAGCCCGGCCTGACAGGCGGAGCCTCGCATGGAGGCTCGGCCACGTCGGTTGGCGGCCGCTCAGTCCTCGCCGACCGTGTTCTCGATGCGGTGCCAGGACCCGAACCTGGAGACGCGGGCACGCACCGTGCGGCCGATCGTCCAGGGGCGCTCCTCGGGATGGAGGGTCCACGTCGTCGTGTTGCCGCTCGCCTCCCAGGAGGCCGTCCCCGTCACGAGGTTCTCGTGCTCGTCCGTGGACAACGAAAAGCCATCCTCGGTGGACAGGCGGAGGGTGAAGCCCTGGGCGGCGGGCGGGACGTCCTCCTGTTTGCCGATGCGGCCCGTGGCCCGGACGGAACGCAGCAGGAGTTGTCCCTCCAGGCGTTGGAACGTGAGGATTTCCTCCGGCAGGAACGACGACGTGGTGGTCTTGTGGAGGGTGAGCAGATCTCCGTCGATGCCGATGATCTCGTATTGGTGCAGGTTGCGCAGGTTGTCCCAATACAACCAGCGCTCGCCCACCGCGAGGCGCTTGGGGGCCCAGGCCAGCCACAATCCCAGGTTTCCCTCGCGGATGACGCCGATCAGGAAGTCTTTCGAGTAGATGAAGAACGGCGCTCCCGGTCGCGGGGCGGGGCGGAACTGATAGGAGGTGCCGTCGAAGGTCACCTGACTGCTGGGGTTGGCGAAGGCGCTGGCGTTCGACCACATCATGGGAAGGGCAGAGCCTCCCGCGTGCTCTCCAGGATTGATGAGCCCGCCCATCTCGGGAGAAGGGGGGGCGGCAGCCGCGAACGAGAGCGCGATTCTCTCACCCCGATGAGAGGTGAAGTGTAGCTGCATCGTTGGCAAGCCATTGCTCTCGCCTTCCTCGTACTGCATGGGCCGGTAGATCGTCCGTCGGTCGGTCAATACCGCGGCGCGCTCTCGAGCCACCTCCCGGTCGTTGACGAAGTCGAACTGAACCCCATCGAGCTGCTTGATGATGGCTCGGAGCAGGGGAGGCCGCCCGGCTCGTCGGGTCACCATCACCTCGAGGGCATCGTATTCGGGGTGATTGGCGAGCAAGGCGATCGCGTGGACCTCGTGGCGCTCGAAGGTGATGAGGAATGGCTGGGCGACGCTCTCCTGAAGCATCGGGCCCGGGCGCGGGGGCTGGGCAGCCGGGACATTCGTCCCGACCAGCAAGAACGTGACCAACGCAACGAAGGTGAATCTGTTTCGATAGGACCGCATGACGGCTTTCCTCCCACTGTCGGCGCTCGCCGAGCAGAGGGGGCCAAGATGTGCTCCTGCACCTACATGGTGAAGCAACCCCGCGGATGCAGGGGATGATCGCGCGAGAGACTTTTTCGAGCCCAGGACAGAGGGGCATTCCGTGGGAGGGAGCAGGCTGCACCCTGGGGCAGGGTCGTTGGCGTCTGGAGACACGGTCCATCCTGTCGCCATCCTCTGTCTTGGGTTCCCATGAACTGGATTCTCAGGGGGGCCGAGTGGCTCGGATGCTTGGAAATCGAAATGGGCGGGGGAGGGGATGGTTTGTGTTGCTCTGGCTCCAGGGTCATCTATGGGAGAACTCCTTTCAAACCCCGTGGAACCAGGAGTCGCGGAATGCGAAGCAGTGCGAGGTGGTGGCTGATCAGGTTGTTGGGCGTCTGGCTCGGTGTCTTGTGGATGGGCTGTGGGCAGTCGGGGCCGGGCGGAGTGTCAGACGAAGGGGAGGAGGTACAAGGCTCTTCCCTGTTGGCCACGCGGGCTCGTGCCCGTATCGCCGCGGGAACAACTCATTCCCTGGCGGTGCGCCCGGATGGCACGGTTTGGGCAACGGGCGGCAATGGCCATGGCCAGTTGGGAGATGGGACCACGCTGTCTCGCCGGGTCCCCGTTCAAGTGCAAGGGTTGAGTGGGGTGGCGGCCGTGGCCACGGGCCAGTACCACTCGCTGGCGGTGCGCTCCGACGGCACCGTGTGGGCCTGGGGGAACAACGACCTTGGCCAGTTGGGCGCTCAACCCTCCACGTACGTGACCACCGCCGTTCGCTCCTTGTTGTATTGAGCGCGAGGTCTCATCCGAGCCGGGCTCCCGCCCGCTCCATCCACTCGCCGCGGCGGAGGGCTCGTGCGCTCCACCTTCCCGCTGCTCGCAATCCCAATCGGGAGGGTGTTGTTCCCCCTCTCAGAAGGGGCTTCGTCGATGGAGGAGCAAACACACGGGGGCCCGGTGGCGTCTTCCGGGCAGGACGACGGCTCCGGGCCGAAAGACGCGTCGCGGGAGTTCCAGCAGGTCCTCCGCCGTGAGAGCCGGCTGGACGCCCTGCGCCGTACGGCCCTGATGGACACTCCCGCCGAGGAGGCGTTCGACCGACTGTCACGGCTGGCGGTCCGGGTGCTCAATGCCCCCGTGGGGCTCGTCACCCTGGTGGACGGGGAGCGCCAGTTCTTCAAGAGCTGCGTGGGCCTGCCCGCTCCCTGGTGTGACCTGCGCCAGACGCCCCTGACCCACTCCTTCTGCATGCACGTGGTGGCCACTGGAAAGCCCCTCGTCGTCCAGGACGCGCGCCGGCACCCCGTGCTCCGCGACAACCTCGCCGTCGATCAGCTCGGGGTGGTGGCCTACCTCGGCATGCCCCTCACCGCGTCCAAGGGAGAGACGCTCGGCACCTTGTGTGTCATCGACACCCAGCCGCGCGTCTGGACGGAGGCGGACCTGTACGTCCTCCAGGAGCTGTCCGTCTCGGTGATGAAGGAGATCGAGCTGCGCGCCGTCCGGGAACAGGAGGCGAGGGCCCAGGCGGCGCGAGTGGCTGGCGCCGAGGCGGAGGCGGCGCGCCAGCGCTTCGCCCTGCTGGCCGAGCTGAGCGCCGTGCTCGCCGAGGGGTTCGATCTCCAGGCCGTGCTCGCCCGGGCCGTGCGGTTGGTCGTCCCCCTGGTGGCGGATGGCTGCTCGGTGGTGTTGCTCGAGGCACAGGGCCGGCTGCGCCGGGTGGCGGTGGCGCATGCGGACCCGCGCGAGGAGGCACGGCTGCTCGCCCTGCCCGAGCCATCCGCCCTGCTCACACCCGAGCGGATGGATGCACCTCCGGTGGCGGGGCATGTCCCCATCACCGGGCCCGAAGGTGCCTCGCTCCGGCTGCCGTTGACGAGTCACAGCCGGGTGCTCGGCGCCGTGAACTTCTCCCTGGGACCCGGGCGCCCCCTGGGAGAGCTCGAGGTGTCGCTGGCCGAGGAGGTGGCACGCCGCATGGCGTTGGCGGTGGAGAATGCCCGGCTCTACGAGGCGTCCTGCGAGGCGACGCTGCTGAGGGACAAGTTCCTCTCCATCGCCTCGCACGAGTTGCGCACGCCCCTGACGGCGCTGGGGTTGCAGGCGCGGACGTTGCTGCGCGACGCGAGCCATCCGGAACGGCCGCTCGCGCCGGAGGTGCTCGCGCGCAAGGCGCGGGTCATCACCCGGCAGGTGGAGCGGTTGGGCCATCTGGTGGACGAGCTGCTGGACATCTCCCGGATCGCCCAGGGGCACCTGTCCTTCCCGCTCGAGGACGTGGACCTGGCCGAGCTGGTGCGCGACGTGGCGGCGAGCTTCCGCGAGGAGCTGACGAGCCCGGGCATCCAGCTGTTGCTCTCCGGGGTGGAGGCTCCCGTGGTGGGGCGGTGGAACCGGTTGCGGCTGGAGCAGGTGATCGTCAACCTGCTGACCAATGCCATCAAGTATGGGCGGGGCCGGCCCATCACGCTGGAGCTGAAGGTGGACGAGGCGCACGCATGGCTCACCGTGCGCGACGAGGGCATCGGCATCTCGCCGGGAGACCAGGAGCGCATCTTCGAGCGCTTCGAGCGTGCCGTCTCCGAGCAGCACTACAGCGGCTTCGGGCTGGGGCTGTGGATCGTCCGGGAGATCGTCCACCGGCTGGGGGGCACCATCTCCGTGAACAGCACGACCGGCGTCGGCTCGGCCTTCACGGTGGCGCTGCCCCGAGGCCCCTCACGGAGGACCGGCCCCCTCCTGCACTGAGGGCCGAGCCGTCTGGCCTCGCCCGACCGGTGCCTCCGTCACAGCTCGACGGGAGTGCCATCCAGGCGGGTGAAGGCGAACCCCTGGAAGACCGACTCGGGGTAGGTGGGGCTCTCCTCCTGGAGGAAGCGGATGGTCACATCCTCGCCCAGACGGAAGCCGGCGAGATCGTCGGCCCGGTAGTGGATGCCGTATGCATCCCGTCCCATCGCGGTGTTGTGGGCGAGCTTGTTGAGTTCCCCGGCCACGGTGAGGGGGGGTCCGTCCACACCGGGCACGTAGGGCTCGAGCGCCGTGCCATCGCGGTTGGGTTTGACGGGGTTGGGGATGACGAAGTCCTCCTTGAACCAGGCCTTGAGGAGGGCGGAGCGGGAGCCCGCGGTGTAGCCGTGTCCCCCCGGGTGGGCGGGATCCGTGGGCGAGCCGATGGGCATCATGACGGGCAGCAGGAACGAGCCCTGGCCGTCGTTCAAGCCCCGCCGCTTGTTGACCAGCTCGTTGTAGGCCTGGATGCGATCGAGCACGGGCGAATCCAGCAGCTCCGAGTGGATGGGGTAGTCCGCGGCCCCTCTGCGGCGGTTGTGGACTCGCCCGCCAAAGGCATCCGGCCGCAGGTAGCGGTGGATGAACCACTTGCCATAGAAGCCGTGGTGGCTGAGCCGGGTGAGGCAGCCCAGCAGCGTGAGCAGGTGGGACGGTCCGAAGCTGGCGAATCCGGCCTGCGTCCTGCTCGACTTGTAGGGGTTGCGGTCGCTCAGGGCCTCATTGCCCAGGCTCAGGAGGATGAGGGCCGCCCGGAGATAGGGCGTGTAGTGCAGGTCCACGCCGGCGTTCTGGCCCACGGAGCGCAGATCGTGGATGTACCGGGGCACGGGATCCATGCGCGGAGGGGTGATGGTCGTCCCCGCGGGGAAGCCGCGCTGTGCCGCCAGCCACTCGTCATACGACGTCAGGAAGTCGATGCCCTCTCCGGTGGTCACGGGCAGCGGGACCAGGAGCCGGGACTCGATGGGGATGCCATCGTAAGTCCAGGGCCGCAGCAGGAACTGGGAGACCATGGGCCCCTCCAGGACTCCGGGGCTGTCCATGCGGAAGATCGTCTGCGGGGTGAGGGGATTGGGGCCCAGGTAGCCGGAGTAGCGCTTGAGATCCTCGATGGCCGCGGCGATGGTGGGATCGCTGGCGTAGTCGGTGAAGGGGATGTCGCGGCAGAGCGCCATCCAATACAGCTCCGCCACTTGTGCGGCCGCCTCGGGACTGGCCAGGGCGGGGGGCGTGTCCAGACGCACGGCGGCCGCATCCGGTCCCACCAGATCGTACGTCAGGCCGCCCAGGGGGTTGGTCAGTTGCAGCCGGCCGCCCAGGGGGAGGGCCTCGAAGTCCTCGAAGCGGCCAGTGGCGAGTGCGCGCAGCATCGCGTCGTAGGCACTGGGGTCCACTTCTCCCAGTTCATTGTGGGGCAGGCCCTTGGAGTAGTTGCCAATGCGATGGGGGTAGCGCTCTTCATCCCCGTTGGTCCGCTTGGGGAAGATGCCCCGCTTGAACTCGTTGAAGGCGGCCTGCTGGCGCAGTTGGTATGAACGGATGCGCCGGGCCTGGGCCCTGCGCGTATCCGGGCGCGTGGGGTCCTCGAGCAGCTCGAGGGAGGAGTCGCTCACCGGTGGGGTGCCAGCCGCCAGGGCGGCCATCGCCGTGCCTCCCAGCCCGCTCAGGAAGCCGCGGCGGCTGGTCAGGGCCTCCGGGTTCATCTCCTCGGGTGTGGCCTGGGCGTGGCCCGCCGCTGATTCTCGCGGCGGAGAATCCTCGTGTTGCTTCTTCATGTGTGTCCCCCCACTTCCGCGGCTCGCGTCACACGAGTCCCGCCCCCCCACCTCAATCACTCATCCTCCGAGGCCGTCAATTTCACCTCCCCAGCCCGGTTGATTCGCCGACGCTCATGAATGACAACTGTTGGCCCTCCGCCCGCGAAGGTGTCTTGCATCAAACCGCGCCCGGCTCGCCCAGTGCCAGCCGGCGCGCGAAGGACTCCCGCTCGGCGTCCGCGCCTTCACGGGGGTTCACCAGGTCCGCCAGCGTGTGGAGGTGGACCGGTCTGAGCACCACCGTGGCCTTGCGGTTTCCCTGGACGACGTCGTTGATCTCGACGATCTGCTCCCGGGCTTCCGGGGCCAGGGTCGGGTAGAGGATGGCCGCGCTCCCCGTGGAGCCCTGGCTCAGTGCGTAGATGGCGAGCTGGTAGAGCATGTCCCGTGGGAGCTGCGTCTCCCACAGGTCACGGTATTTCGCATCGATCAGGGTGAGCACCCGCTGCCCTCGCAGGATGGCGAAGTCGGGTCTTGGCGTGGGCGCCTGACGCCTCCGGGGATTGTGGGTCGCGGCGTAGGCCATCATCCCCACGAGCCGGAACTCGTCGCGCACGGTGTGGTCTCGCAGGTTCTCCTTCAAGAATCGCGACAGGAGCGCCTGGAAGAAGCGGTTCATGTCGAAGAGGAACCCCGGAAGCTCTACTGCTCGTGAGGACTCCTCCAGGAGCGTGCCTCGCGCGTCGAGCAGCACCTGGATGAGGGACAGCGCCGGTCGGTAGGCGGCCGTCATCCGGTCGGTCTCGCGGATGCGCTGCTCCAGGAGCGCTGGATACAGCGCCACCCGCTGGACGCCCGGCAGCAGGGCATCGAGCCGGTGGAGTCGGGTCCTCAGTCCGACGTCGCTCGTGAGCGTCAGGGCCAGCAGGAGCCCGGCACGCAGCACTTGGTTGAGCGGGTGATCCTCCAGCCGGGGGTGGTGCGCGCAGCGCAGCGACGCCCGGCCCGCGCCGGCGTGCCGCATCCACCAGCCCAGGTCGATCCTTCCCCGAGGGCTCGCGAGTTCCTCCTCTCGACGCACGTACCCGCGATGCAGGCCCCGGTGGACGAGCTCCCGGGTCTCCGCCTCGAGCTGGTGGATGAGGAGATCCTGGAACGCCAGCCGGGAGGTCTCCTGCTCGAGCCCGGGGAAGAGCTCGAGGTCGCGCAACCCGTAGGCGTAGCGCAGCAGCGAGAGGAGCCGCGCGCCTCCCAGCTTGGGGCGGATGATGACGGGCAGGCTCCCGAGCCGGAGGGTGCCGACGTAGGACGTCGCCTCGAGGCGCAGGCCCGTCTTGAGGTCTCGCACCCGGAGCATGCGCTCCCGGTCGAGGTATTCGGCCAGCCTGCGCACCTCGGGGTCGTCATCCAGGTGGAGGGGTGCCTCGAGTGAAGCGCCCTCCGGTGGCCAGCTCCGCCATTCCGAGAGCTCGGCGGGGATCATGGCGCGCCGGGCTCCGTGCCGATGTCGTCGTCGTCCTCGGTGAGGGCCCGGGCGCTCGCCTCCGAGGCGATGACCGGTGCCGAGGAGCCGATCTCCGGGCTCGGAGCGAGCAGCGCCTGGATCAGGTCCGACTGCCGCTCCGGGTCGAACAGCTCGTGGCACACCCGCTGCTCCTTGCGGCTCACCAGGCTGCTTCCCAGGATCTTCTCCAGGGCGGCCCAGTCCTCGTAGCAGTACTCCTCCAGCAGCGGAATGAGGTCCTCCTGCACCACGCGCGAGAACCGGGGGAAGTCGGTGAGGGGCTCTCCGCGCTCCATGAGGTAGGCATGGCCGACCTGGAGGTTGCGTCCGTCGCGCCCGACGTGCTCGCAGATGCGTGCGTTGAGCGCCTTCAGCCAGGGGCCGAGCGGGATGCCCTCCACCATGGCCTTGCCGAGCCGCGTGATGTCCGGCATCAACTCCAGGAAGCCGAACCGGCGCCGCAACGCCGTGTCGAGCAGCGCGATGGAGCGGTCCGCCGTGTTCATCGTGCCCACGAGGTAGACGTTCTCCGGCACCAGGAACGGAGCACCACTCATCGGCAGGAGGATGGACTTGCCCCGCTTGCTCTTCTCCATCACCGTGAGCAGCTCGCCCATGATGCGTGGGATGTCGCCCCGGTTGATCTCATCGATGATGAGGTAGAAGCGCAGGTGGGGTCGGCGCCGTGCATCCAGGCACAGCCGTTTGAAGATGCCATCGCGCAGCACGAAGCGCATCGGTCCACCCGAGCCGTCGTCCCGAGGCCGGTAGCCCTCGAGGAACTCCTCATAGCCATAGGAGGGGTGGAAGCAGCACATGCGCACCAGGGGGCCCTCGTCCTCCGTCCCCTTCGTGATGACGTCCTGCTGTTCGGCGTCGAGGGCCGCGAAGGGCGCTCCGAAGGCCGCGTGCGCGGACAGCTCCCGCACCGTCTGCTCGGCGAGGTAGGTCTTCCCCGTGCCCGGTGGGCCATAGAGGATGACCTGTCCCTTGCGTTCCAGCACGGCCTGGATGCGTCCGTGAATGCCCGCGAGGTGCGGGGTGGGGTGGCCGCCCTGGACGTTGCCGGGCACGGGCCTGGGCCTCGGGATGGGTGCCGGCGCTGAGGTGCTCAACAGGTGCCTCTCGATGGCGACGATGCTCTCGGACGACTCCACCTCGCGAAGCATCGTCTGGGCGTCGGCGCCCATGCCCTCGGGAATCTGGAACGTGCCCAGGGACAACCACTGGACGGGATGGCGGTGGGGGAAGTCCGACGCGGAGACATGGCAATAGCCCCCTTCGACGCGTCCCACGCCCAGCACCTGCTCGCCCCGGGTGGCGAGGACGAAGTCCCCCTCGAGCACCTTCACCACGAAGGAGAAGAGCTGCTTGGACACCGTCCCCTGTCGTGGCGCCAGTCCCCCGTGGCTCCCCAGGAGGACGCCCAGGCGTTTCAAGCCTTCCCGATCGGGCGTCGTCTCCGAGAGATCTCCCAGCGCCCGTCCTTCCACCGCGATGCAGTTGCCCTCACGCATCTGCGGCCAGTGCGCGGTGGGCCCGCCGCCGTCCAACGTGCCGAGGCACCAGTAGCGATGCGGGCCGCCATGGCGCAGCTTGAGCAACCGGGTCGCGGTGTTCATGGGGACGCCGAGCTCCCGGGCCAGGGCGACGAAGCGACCCGCGCACACGTACCGTCCCTCGCCTCCAGGCGGAATCTGGAGGAGCTTCATCAGGTGGAAGCGCTGGGAGTCGGCGCTGTGGTGGTCGTCGAGCTTGTCGGGAAACAGCAGGCTCCAATACTTGTGGCTCCAGGACAGGTCACAGAGCTCGGGCGCCGCGGCCTCGAGCCGTTCCTGGAGCCGGAGATAATCCGAGTCGCTCCCGTCCGAGGGAAGCCGTTCGAGCAGCCTGACACCCAGCAGGAGTTGATCGCGGTGGCGCTGCGCGATCCGCACCGCCTCGGACTGGGAGAGTTCCCGCTGATTGGTGGGGCTGCCCGCCATCCAGGCACCCGTCTCCTTGCGCCGATAGATGCCGAACTTGAGCGCGCTGCCTCCGGCGATGCTGCCGAAGATGGCCGGGAACTCCTCGTCGTCCTTGAACTCGAGCCAGTACACCAGCCCGTCGCGCCGGCCATGATCGTGCATCAGCGACAGCAGCTCGTCCCCGTCCAACTGGCGCAGCCGCTCCGGGCCGAAGCGCTCCCGGAAGAGCGCGTAGAACCCCTCGAGCTGGGCCCGCGAATGAAGCTTGCCCTCGTCATCGAGCTTGCGCCGGAGTTCCTCCAGCGCATGGCCGAGCCGTTCATCGAGCACGAAGGGTCTCCTCATTCGTACCAGTTGCGCACGCGTACCTCGACGCCCACGTCCGTGCCGACGAGCCGGGTGAACTCGTTCAGGTCGCTGCCGCGCGAGTGATAGGGATAGACGACCTTCGGCTTGAACTCGCGCACCGCGTCCGCCGCCTGGGCGACCGTCATGGTGTAGGGCAGGTTCATCGGAACGAAGGCGACGTCGATGTCGCGCAGCTGCCTCATCTCGGGGATGTCCTCCGTGTCCCCCGCGATGTAGACGCGCCTGCCTCCCACGGTCAGCACGTAGCCATTGCCTCGGCCCTTCGCGTGGTACTGAAGGCGGTCCGCCGTGAGGTTGTACATGGGGATCGCCTCGGCGGCGATGTCCGCCACCGTCAGGGTCCCTCCATTGGCGAGCACCTGCGTGGCACCCCGCAGGCTCTCGGGCAGGGCGTCACGTACCGCCTGGGGCGCGACGATCACCGTCTCGGCCTTCACGAGCGCCGTCAGCGTGTCGGCGTTCAGGTGATCGCCGTGGATGTCCGTCACGATGATGACATCGGGCGTGGGCAGGCCCTCGAAGGGCGCCGCGCCGCCGACCGGGTCGACGTAGATCGTCTTCCCCGCCCAGCCCATGAGGAAGGTCGCGTGATTGACCGGGTGGACGATCAGGTCGCCCCGTGACGTGGGGAAGGCATCTCCCGAGAGGGTCGGCGCGGGAGGGGCAGGGGGCTCCTCGGGAGAGGACGTGCACGCCGGAAGGGACATCGAGAGCCAGAGGGTCGACAAGGCAATCAGCCGAGCATTGAGCATGGTCCCGCTGTAATGGCTCGTCCGCCTCGCGGCAAGCGTGGCGGAGTTCCGATGTTGGGTGGGCTCGTAGCGCTCCTCGTCCTTGGCGTGGACGCGCCGGATGGCCGCGATGTGCAGCGGCATGATCTCCAGCTCAGCCGGAATTTCTTCGAGAACCTGAGCGCGGGGGGTTGGCGTTTGCATGACCCGTGACGTTTCGTTACGGTTGGCGAGAGCGTCCCCCTTGCCCTTTGCTTCTCCCCAGCCCCTCCCGCTGCGCTGGCACCTCGTCCGGCTCGTGAGCGGGACGCTTCTGCCCGCGGTCGCCTTCGCCGCGGTCGTGGCCTTCCAACTGGCGCGGTTGGAGCGCGGAGCCGTCGAGAGGCGCGCGGTGTACTCGGCCCGCGAGCTCGCGGAGTCCTTCGAACGCGAGATGTCCGGCTCCATCCTGGCGCTTCAGGCGCTGGCCGAATCCGACCGGCTCGATCGGGGCGAGCTGGCGTCCTTCCAGGTGGAGTGCGAGCGGGTCCTCCGCACGCAGTCGTCGTGGAAGCACGTGTTGCTGCTCTCGCCAGAAGGGCAGCCGCTGGTGAACACCGCCTATGCGTTTGGCACCGCGCTCCCGGCTCTCGCCGAGCGGGAGAGCTTCGTGCGCGTCCTCGAGACACTCCAACCCCTCGTGGGAAGTCTCGCGGTGGGCCGGGGCGCCGGGAAGCAGCTCGCCTTTCCCGTCCGGGTGCCGGTGTTGCGCGAGGGCGTCCTCCGGTACGTGCTCACGGCTGTCATCACGCCGCAGTCGCTCTCGCGCGTCGTCGACAGTCCGTTGTCCGAAAGCGGGGAGTGGACGCGTGTGCTGGTGGATCGCGCGGGGACGGTGGTGGCCCGCACCCGGGAGCCCGAGCGCTTCGTCGGGCGGACGGCCACGGGCCCTTTTCTCGAGAAGACCCGGGCCGTGTACGAAGGCATGTATGCCGACGTGTCGATGGACGGCGAGCTGGTCTACGTGGCGTTCAGCCATTCGAACCCCTCGGGGTGGACCACGGCGATCGTCAGTCCCAGGCGGCTTCTGGACGCGCCCGTGTGGGACTCGATGCTCGCCGTCGGGGGACTGGGGCTCGCGTTCCTGCTGGTGAGCGCGAGCGGCGCCTGGGTCTTTTCCCGGCGGATCGAGCGCTCCATCTCCGAGGCCTCCGCCGCCGCGACCGCGCTCGCCGAGGGCCACCCTCGCGGCATGGAGCCCTCCAGCGTGTGGGAGCTCGTACGGCTCGGTGAGGCCCTGGAGCGCTCCAGGTTGTTGCTGCGCGAGCGGGAGTGCGAACGGGACGCGCACCTCGCCAGCGCCGAGGCGGCACGGGCCGAGGCCGTCGCGGCGACGCGGGCGAAGGACGAGTTCCTCGCCATGCTCGGACACGAGCTGCGCAATCCCCTCGCGCCCATCGTGAGCTCGATGGAACTGCTGCGCAGGCGGGGGCTCGCGCGGACACCCGAGCACGAGGTCATCTCGCGGCAGCTCCGGCACGTCGTCCGGCTCGTGGATGATCTGCTCGACGTGGCGCGCATCACCCGCGGGCAGATGTCGCTGCGCCGCGAATCGCTCGAGCTCGCGTCCGTGGTCACCCGGGCCGTGGAGGCGGCTTCGCCCCTGATCGAGCAGCGGCGGCATTCGCTGGAGGTCCACGTTCCCTCCTCGGGGTTGCTCGTCCTGGCGGACGCCGATCGACTGACGCAGGTGGTGTCCAACCTCCTCACCAACGCGGCCCGCTACACGCCTTCCGGAGGACACATCCGGTTGCGGGCCCACGACCATGAGGGGGGCATCGCGCTCGCCGTCGAGGACGATGGACAGGGAATCCCACCGGAGCTGCGCTCGCGGATCTTCGAGCCGTTCGTCCAGGGGCCCCGGTCGCTCGATCGCAGCGAGGGAGGACTCGGCATCGGTCTGGCGCTCGTGCGCAGCCTCGTCGAGGCGCATGGCGGGCAGGTCGAGCTGCACAGCGACGGACCCGGCCGGGGCAGCACCTTCACGGTCTGGCTGCCGAGACACGTTCAGGCGGAGCTTCCGGTCCTCGAGGAGGCGCGCGAGGTGTCTGTTCCCCTCGCGGCCGCGCCCGAGCACGCCGTGCGGGTCCTCGTCGTCGACGACAATGTCGATGCCGCCGAGGCACTGGCCGAGTTGTTGGGCCTGAGCGGATACGAGGTGGCCGTGGCGCACGATTGGGCGAGTGCGCTGAGCCGGGCCGAGGCCTTCCGGCCGGACATGGCGCTCCTCGATATCGGCTTGCCCGAAGTGGATGGGTACGGGGTCTCCGAGCGCATCCGGGAACGCCTGGGGCCGGCGAGCCCCGTCTTCGCCGCGCTCACGGGCTTCGGCCAGGAGACGGACCGTGCACGCAGTGCCTCGGCGGGCTTCCGTCGGCACTTCGTGAAACCCATCGACATCGGCGAACTGACCGCCTTCATCGAGTCGCTGCGACCGGCGCGAAGCGGAGCCGCGTGAGAGGGTGAGACGCTCTTCGGAGAGGGCCTGGTGAGCTTGAACGCAGGGTGGTCGCGAGCCAGACTCCCATCCAGATGATCCCGACCTCCCTCCTCGCCGCGCTCCTGTCCGCTACCGCCACCGCTCCGTCCCCGGCGATCGACAGTGGCTACCACATGCCGCCCGCGCCGATCGCGCGGATCCTCGCGGCGCCTCCCACGCCCATGGTGCGCGTGAGTCCGGATCACCAGACGATGGCGCTCCTGGGCCGCGAGAACCTGCCGACCATCGCCAACGTGTCGAAGCCCATCCTGCGGCTGGGCGGCTACCGCATCGATCCGGTGACCAACGGACCGGCGGAAGTACGCGTGCAGTGGCTCAACGCGCTGTCCTTCCAGGAGGTGGTGAGCGGGAAGGTGACGCCGGTGCGCCTGCCGGCCGACGCGCGCTTCTTCGCGCCGGACTGGTCACCGGACGGCAAGCGGCTCGCGCTCGTCGTCCAGCAGCCCGACGGACTGTCACTGTGGGTGGTGGAGCGGGACGGCTCGGCGCGGCTCCTGGTGACGGGGCTGAACGCCGCCTTCGGCTCGCCCTATGAGTGGACGCCGGACAGCCGCGCCCTGATCGTGCGGCGGGTGAAGGCGGATCGGGGCGCGCCACCGGTCGCTTCTGGCACTCCCACCGGCCCGATCGTGGAGGAGAGCATCGGCCGGGTGACGGCCGCGCGCACCTATCAGGACCTGCTCCAGAACGCGACGGACGAGGCGCTGTTCGACCATTACTTCACCGGCCAGCTCGAGCGCGTTCCCCTCGATGGCTCGGCGCCGCGAGCGATTGGCGCGCCGGGGCTGATCACCCACTTCTCCGTGTCGCCGGACGGCCGCTATCTGCTCACCGAAACGCTGAAGCGGCCTTATTCCTATCTGCTGCCCGCCCCCTTGTTCCCCACCGTGATCGCGGTGTCGACCCTGGACGGGCAGCCGGTGAAGACGATCGCCGACCGGCCGCTGGCGGATGATCTGCCGGTCGATTTCGATGCCACCGTCAAGGGACCGCGCGAGGTGGAGTGGCGCTCCGATGCTCCGGCGACGCTGCTCTGGGCCGAGGCCCAGGATGGGGGCGATCCCAAGGCGAACGTGCCCTTCCATGATCGCCTCTGGATGCAGGCGGCCCCGTTCGATGTGGCGCCGGTGAAGCTCGCGGACCTCCAGAACCGGTTCGAGAAGATCCTCTGGGGCCGCGGCGATCATGCGCTGGTGATCGATCGCAAGTGGAAGACGCGCACGGAGCGGCGCTCGGCGGTGGATCCCTCCAAGCCCGGCACGGCACGGCTGATCACCGAGCGCAACTACCAGGATCAGTATGGCGATCCCGGGATGCCACTGCTGGAGGACAACGCCGCGGGCAAGCCGGTGATGCGCTACACGTCCGATGGTCGCGCCCTCTTCGTGTCGGGCGAGGGCGCGACCCGCGAGGGCGCCTTTCCCTTTCTCGATCGGCAGGAGCTCGCGGACGGCAAGGCGACGCGGTTGTGGGTCGCCAAGGCCCCCTACTATGAGGACGTGGTGGCGCTGCTCGACGAGGGCGGCAGCCGCATCCTGACCCTGCGTGAGAGCGCGAAGGAGACGCCGAACTACTTCATCCGCACGGTGAAGACTGGCAAGGCCAAGGCGGTCACCGCCTTCGCGGATCCGGCGCCGATCTTCGCGGGCGTCACCCAGAAGACCATCACCTATGCCCGGGCCGATGGACTGCCCTTGTCGGGCACGCTCTACCTGCCGGCTGGTTACGAGCCGAAGCGGGACGGACCGCTGCCGACGCTGCTGTGGGCCTATCCGGCCGAGTACACGGATCCCAAGGTCGCAGGGCAGACGGTGGATCAGGGCAACCGCTTCACCCGCCCGCGCGGCACCAGCCACCTGTTCATGCTGACCCAGGGCTACGCGGTGTTGGACGATCCCTCCATGCCGATCGTCGGTCCGAATGGAACAGAGCCCAACGACACCTATATCGAGCAACTGAAGGCGGGCGCCGAGGCCGCCGTCGACGCGGTGGTGAAGTTGGGCGTGGCGGATCGCCACCGGCTCGCGGTGGGCGGTCACAGCTATGGCGCCTTCATGACGGCCAACCTGCTCGCCCATACCGATCTGTTCCGCGCGGGCATCGCGCGCTCGGGCGCGTACAACCGGACGCTCACCCCATTCGGCTTCCAGTCGGAGCAGCGCACCTACTGGCAGGCGACGGACATCTACACGAAGATGAGCCCCTTCACCTTCTCCCATCGGATCAACGAGCCCCTGCTGCTGATCCATGGTGGAGCCGACGACAACCAGGGCACCTTCCCGGTCCAGTCGGAGCGCTTCTACGCCGCGCTCAAGGGCAATGGCGCGACCGTGCGCTACGTCGTGTTGCCGAACGAGCCGCATGGCTACCGCGCCATGGAATCGACCGGGCACACGCTCTGGGAGATGGCCCAGTGGCTCGACCGCTACGTGAAGAACGCGCCCGCGCCCGTGGCTGGTGGAGAGCCGGAGGCACGGTAGGCGCTCATTTCCTCCGGGGCGATACCGGGCCCTTGATCTTCACTGAGACGAGGGCCCCTATTTGCCCGTTGGGTGACTGCCCGTTGGGTGACCGAGCTGCTTCCCGAGCGGCCGGGTGTTGGTGACCTGGAGCCCCGAGCCGGCGGCGTAGACGAACACCTCGCTGGCGGGAGGAACGTCGATGGACGCGCGTCGGACTCCGCCACCGAGCACGAGTTCCGTCTCGACCTGGTGGGTGCCCGGCGGCAGGCCGTGGATGATGGCGGTCCGCCCATCACCGGAGGGCCTGCGCACATGGTCCACCGACACGGTGCAGGACTTCTGGCAGCGGACGTGGAGGACGGAGCTGGCCTCCTTCTTCCTCACCACGGGAGCCACCGGGCGGGAGTCCGCTCCGGTCTTCGGAGACGAGGACTCCCGTGGGGACACGAGCAGCCCGCCCTTCGCGTCGACATAGACGCTGGTCTCGGGCACGTCTGGAATGTCGAGATAGCGGATGGCCAGGGAACGGCCGAGGAAGCCCTTCACCTCGAGGCGCCGCTTGCCGGGAGCAACATCCTTGAACTCCCAATCCCACGGGGCGTCATGAAGGCGCCGGCCGGGTTTCCCCTCGAGAAGGACGGTGCAGGTCTCGACGCAGCGGATCCGCAGCGTGGTGCCCTCGGCGGCGAGCGTGGGGGTCGCGAGCAACAGGAGGAGGAGGCAGAGCGCACGCATGAAGGGTCAAGACGCGCCGCCCGGAGGCGGGGAAGGGGAGCGGAGGGAGGCGGCGCGCAGCAGGCGGAGGACGGCGGCGCGCAGCTCCTCATTGGTGGCACGGGACTTCACCAGCATGGCGGAGACCTGGCGGGCCAGCTCTGGTTCGGCCTCGCGCACGGAGAAGAGCACCACCGGGGCGGCGGCGAGCAGTGGCTCCAGGGGCAGCAGTCCGCCTTCGGGCAGGACGTTCTCGGCGATGACCAGTGGGAAGGACTCGGCGCGGAGCGCGGACTCGGCCTCTGGCGGGCTGCGCGCGGGGACCACGTCCGCCACGTCCCTCAACACGTCCGCCACCACGCGGCGGTTGTCCTCGTCCGCCTCCACGTGCAGCAGGCGGGGACGCCCGGACCCTGGGCCGGGCTCGCTGGCCGTCTTCTCCCGGAGCGGCACGGGTATGTTTCGGGTGTCCGCCGGGGCATGCCATTCGGGCAGCTCCACCCGGAAGGTGGTGCCAACGTCCTCGCGCGAAACGAAATCCAGCGTGCCTCCCAGTTGCGTCACCAGCGCCCGGGTGATGGAGAGCCCCAGTCCGGTGCCTCCCTTGCGCCGGCTGTCCGAGCCATCCGCCTGGGCGAACTTCTCGAAGATGCGCGCGCGGAAGGACTCGGGGATGCCCGGCCCGTGATCCTCCACGCTCACGCGCAGCCGCGAGCCCACCCGCTCCAGCCGCAGCGTGACGCGCTCGCCGCGTGGGGAGAACTTGAGCGCGTTGGACAACAGGTTGGCCAGCACCTGGAGGAAGCGGTCCCCATCGACGAGCGCCCGGGCGCCAGGTGCCGCCAGCGCCAGCTCCACCCGCGCGTCGCACTCCTCCGCGTAGCCCTGGTGCGCCTCGACGGCCTGGGCGAGCAGCGTGCCCAGCTCCAGGGGTTCGAGCTGGAAGTCCAGCTTGCCCGACTCCATCTTCTCCAGGTCGAGGATGTCGTTGATGAGGCGGATGAGGCGCTCGGTGTTGGTCCGCGCGATGCGCACCATGTCCTGGGCCTGGGGAGGCAGCTCCCCGAGGATTCCTCCCTCCAGCAGGCCGAGCGAGCCGCGGATGGAGGTCAAGGGCGTGCGCAGCTCATGGCTGACGGTGGAGACGAACTCGCTCTTCATCAGCTCCACCTGGCGCTGCTCGGCCTCCAGGCGCTTCTGCTCGGTGACGTTGCGCGCCACCCCGTAGAAGATGCCCTCCTCCACGTTGACGGTGGCGTTCCACTGGAGCCAGTGCCAGGTGCCGTCCTGACCCCGGCAGCGGTGCTCGAAGCGGGGGAGCGGCTCGCCCCGGGCCCCGCGCGCCAGCCACTCGGCGGTGGTGGCGCGATCCTCCTCGTGCACCAGCTCCAGCAGCGGCCGCGTCAACAGCGCCTGCTCGGAGTAGCCGAGCGTGCGGGTCCACGCCTGGCCGAGCTGTCGGAAGGTTCCATCCAGCCCGGCGATGCAGAGCATGTCCACCGACAGCTCGAAGAAGCGCTCCTGCTGGGCCAGCGCGGTGCGTGCCTCCTTCATGGAGAGGGCATTGAGTTCCAGCTCCACCCACGAGGCCAGATCCTCCAACTGCTGGCGCTCCGCCTCGGTGAAGTCGCGCGCCCGGCGGTCGAGGAGGCAGAGTGTCCCCACGGGGCTGCTGTCCGCGGCGTGAATGGGATGGCCCGCGTAGAAGCGCACGTGGGGCGAGCCCGTGACGAGCGGGTTGTCGGCGAAGCGTGGATCCTCCAGGGCGTCGCGCACCACGAAGGTGTGGGGGGCGAGGATGGCGTGGCCGCAGAAGGAGATGCCACGCGCCGTGGAGGCGGTATCCAGGCCCACCTTCGCCTTGAACCACTGCCGCGACTCGTCCAGCAGCGAGACGATGGAGATGGGCACCTGGAACATCCGCGCCGCCATCCGGACGATGCGGTCGAAGCGCTCCTCGGCCGGGGTGTCCAGCAGACCCAGACGCAACAGGGCCTGGAGACGCCTGGGTTCATCGAGCGGCAGGAGGGGGGGGATCATCCAGCCCTAGTCTATCCCGCGCCCCTGGTACGTGGGGGGTTGCCGTCCACTCGTCCGCCCGGGGAGAAGGGGCTCCGGGGGGAGTCGGGACGTGTCCTGGACGCCGACGAGCCAGGGCCTGGTTCGGGAGGCCCCTGGCGCATCAGGGAAGCGGGCCCGTCATCCGCGCGGCGCACGCCTTACGGTTCAAGGGCAACACGACAGCGCGGAGGCGCCCCATGACACACATCAACCAGGAGATTCCCCGGGAGCAATGGGCGGATTACCTCGCCCGGATCAGCAAACAGGAACACGACGAATGGGTGCGCGTCGAGTCCATCAGTACCGATATGGGAGACCAGCCCCTGTCCGAACGCCTGCCGCTCATCGACATCATGCTGGAGACCAAGGGCAGTGACGCGGGCGCGGTGCAGATCACCGTGGGCCGCGAGAACGAGCAAATCACCCATCGCATCCTCGAACCGGAGCGCCTCGTCGCCGAGCTGAACGGGAATGGCGGCGTGTTGGAGTGCCTGGAAATTTGTGAGCGTGGAAATGCCAAGACGCTCATCTTCTTCGAGCGCACTTCCATCTTCGATGACATGGCGGCCCCGATCTGAACGCCGAGCCGGCGGCGCGCCTGGAGCCCGATCCAGGCGTGCCGGCTCAGCGGGGCTCGGCCTTCTTGAAGCGCAGCCGCCTGGCCGCCTCGAAGCTCACGCGATCCCGTGGCGGCGTCGTCGCCACCAGCCCCTCGAGCATGCGCTTGGAACTCTGGAAGATCTCCTCGACGGCGATCTCGAAGGCGTCGGCGTTCTGTTTCGACGGCTTGCGGGTGCCGGCGATCTTCCGGACGAACTGCAGCGCCGCCGCGCGGATGTCTTCGTCGGTGGCGGGAGGCGCGAAATTGAACAGGGGCTTGATGTTCCGGCACATGTCCCAAGCCTAGCAGCTCGCGGCCCACGCTTCCGCGCTCCGGGCTTCAGCCGAGGAAGTGGGCCAGGTGACGCAGGAGCTCCTCCGGGCGCTCCTCCGGAATGGCGTGGCCGCATTCGGGAATGAGGTGTCCGGCCACGTCGTCGGCGATGGGTACCAGCTGGCGATACAACGCCTCGCCGACCACGTTTCCGCCCAGCGCCAGGGTCGGGACCTTCAGGCGGGCCCGCGCGGCCTCCTGGATGAGGGCGGCGTTGCCCTTGAATGCCCGGTAGGGTCCGAAGCCGCCCCGCAGGCCCTCCACTCCGGAGAAGGCGGCCACGTATTCCTCCCGCGCCTCGGGCCGGATGCCCCGTTGCCCGTACGTGTGATGGACGTAGAACCAGTCGAGATAGGCCCCCTCGTTGCCGACCAGGACGCGCTCCGCCAGCTCGGGCACCTCGTGGAAGCCGAACCACCACGGTCTGCCCTGCGCGAGGAAGGACTCCGCGCCCGGCAGGCCCGCGAGGATGGCCTCGCTCAACACCAGCCGGCGCACCTTGCCTGGGTGGCGCAACGCCAGCATGAAGGCGACCTCCGTTCCGAGATCGTGCGCGACGACATCGGCGCGGCCTGCTCCGAGATGCTCGAGCAGGGCGGCGGCATCGTCGGCCAGGGTGTGCAGGTCATAACCCGTCTGGGGCCGGCTGCTGTGCCCGAAGCCGCGCAGGTCCGGGGCGATCACCATCCGGGTCGTGGCCAGGGTGGGAATGACGCGGGCCCAGGTGAACCAGGTGAACGGCCAGCCATGCAGCAGCAGCACGGGTTCGCCGTGACCGGCGAGCGTGTAGTGCACCTGGATGCCATTGACCCGCGCGAAGTGGTGCCCGAAGCCGGGGGCCTCGAGGGTCTTGAGCGGTCGTGGGGAGGGATTCATGCGCGTCTCCTCGATGGGAAGGTGCGCATTAGTCACTTTGGGAAACCTGGTGTAAAGAGGATACCTGGAAGTGTTCTGGTTACCTGGAGGAAACCCTGGTGGCGATGAAGAAGGAACGCAAGGGAGATGCCTACTCGGCGCGCTGTCCGGCGCGTCTGGTGTTGGATCAGATCGGAGACAAGTGGACCGTGCTGATCCTGGGTGTACTCGTGAAGCAACCCACGCGTTTCAACGAGTTGAAGCGCCGGCTCCAAGGGGTATCGCAGAAGATGCTGGGACAGACGCTCAAGAAGCTCGAGCGCAACGGACTGGTGACTCGGCAGGTCTTCGCCACGGTTCCGGTCACCGTGGAGTACGCCATCACACCGCTCGGGCGGACGCTCGCGGGTACGGTGGACGCGCTTCGCCAGTGGGCCGAGCAACACATCGACGAGGTCACCCGGGCCCAGGAACGCTTCGACGCGCGTCCTTGAACAGGGACGGGACGGGCGTCCGGATGGCCGCTGGCCTGGGTCCGCCTTCTTCACATCCAGCGTTCGCTGCCCTCTGCCTCCTCGAGGAGGACGGAGCGATGATGGAACCCGACAAGGTGGATCTGGTGTTCGAGGGGGGAGGTGTCAAGGGCATCGCCCTGGCGGGGGCGGTCGAGTGCCTGGAGACGATGGGGCTGAAGCCGCAGAACGTCGTGGGCACTTCGGCCGGAGCCATCGTCGCGGCGCTGGTGGCGGCGGGGTACTCGGCGAGGGACGTGCGCGGCATCGTGGCGGGGCTCGACTACCGGCGCTTCCGGGACATGCGCCTCCTGGATCGGTTCCCCGTGGTGGGTCCCGTGCTGGGCCTGCTCCGGGAGAAGGGCCTCTACGAGGGTGCCTACCTCGAGAGCTGGTTGCGCAAGCTGCTGGCCGAGTCGCCTCGCCAGGTGCACACCTTCAAGGACCTGCACTGGGAGGACGAGGAGGGACGGGAGGTCGACCCGAAATACCGCTACAGGCTCCAGGTCGTCGCCACGGATCTCTCCCGGCGCAGGCAGATCGTCCTGCCGTGGGACATCCGGGACTATGGGAGGGATCCCGATCAGCTCGACGTGGCCTGGGCGGTGCGGATGAGCATGAGCCTTCCCTTCTTCTTCGAGCCCGTGCGACTCGAGGATGGTCAGGGCCACACGAGCTTCATCGTGGACGGTGGCGTGCTCAGCAACTTCCCCGTCGACATCCTCGATGACGAGAGCGCCCATCCGCGGTGGCCCACGTTCGGACTCAAGCTGGTGGAGCGGACGCGGGCGGATGGCCGGGAGGAGGTGGTGCCGTGCCGCATCCAGGGGCCCGTCTCGCTGCTCAAGGCGGTGATCTCCACCATGCTCGAGGCGCACGACACGCGCTACATCGAGCAGAAGAACTTCGATCGCACCATCGCCATCCCCACCCTGGGCGTGAAGACCACGGACTTCGGTCTGCGCGAGGAACAGGTCCACGCGCTGTACCAGGCGGGCTACACGGCCGCCGAGCGGTTCCTCCAGACGTGGGACTTCCAGGGGTGGATCCGGAGGTACCGCCAGTCCGAGCCGCCGAGCCAGGAGACGGCGGGCGAGAGGGCCCGGGAGGGTATCACGGCCCTGGCGGCGTCGATGTGAGGGGGGTCCGTTCGTGGGAGGAGGCGCGTGATGGCTCCTCCACGAGCGCCTGGCTGGCGGCTTCCCGTCCGCCCCTTGGGAAAAATCCTGTCCCCGAGGACAATCGCCCGAGCCGCGCCGCGAGCCCATCCCCGCGAGTGCCGCCACGCAGCCATGGCGAACCTCCCCATGCCCGAGACACTCCCCTCCGCCCATCCGCCACCCGAGCCTCGGGAGGAGGCTTCCGCGCCCCCCATGCTCCGCTCCTGGCTCTGGGAGCAGCTGGACTCGATGCTCTCGGAGTCCCTGCGGCGGGCGGAGCCCTCGGAGCTCATCCGCTACCGGATCATGGTCGGCGCCGCCTGCTTCTTCTCGCTGATCAACGGGGTGTTCCTGCTGCGCTCCTTCTCGCAGGGCAACTTCCCGTATGCGGCCATCCTCGCCAGCTTCGGCTACGTGGGGACTTTGGTGTTGGCGCGCAGGGGCCGCACGCCCATCGCGCCCGCGATGGTCCTGCTGGCGACCCTGACCCTGGGGCTGGTGATCACCACCTTCACGAGCAGGAAACCCACGGGCGGCGATCATGCCGTGAACATGTTGCTGCCCGTCCTCGCGGTGTACCTGGTGGGGCCACGACTGGGGTTGTCCATCACCCTCGCCCTGTTCGTGACGCTGGGCCTCATCCACCCGTATTACCGGTCGCAGGTGGGCATCGATCCCAGCACCCTCACCCTCAGCGGCCTCTGGTTCAGCCATGTGTTCGCGGGCATCTCCTCCCTGGGCGTGTGGGCCCTGAGCTCGCTGCACAGCACCGCGCGCGACGCGGCGCAGGCCACCATCGAGCGGACGGTGCGGGAGCTTCGCGACAGCCAGAGCAAGCTCAACAGCGTCTTCGAGAGCACCGACGACATCGTGGTCTCGATCGATTCACAAGCGCGCCTGCTCACCGCGAACTCGGCCGCGAGGTTCATCTACGAGCACCGCGGCGGCATCGTGCTCGAGCCCGGGATGCCGCTCTTCCAGCATGAGGCGCCCGAGATCCGCAAGGCCTGGGATGCCCGGCTCGTCCAGGTGCTCCAGGGCCAGCGCCTGCGCTTCGAGCAGACCTACCAGGACCAGCAGGGCCTGTTGGTGCTGGACACCAGCGTGCATCCCATCGTGGAGGAGGGAGGCCGGGTCGTGGGGATGACGATCTTCGGCCGTGATGTCACCGCCCGGAGGCAGGCCGAGGCCCGGTTGGGGGAGATGCACCGCACCCTGGTGGACGTGTCGCGCCAGGCGGGCATGGCCGAGGTCGCCACGGGCGTGCTCCACAACGTGGGCAACACCCTCAACAGCGTGAACATCTCCACCAGCCTCGTCATCGATCAGCTCCGCAAGTCCCGGGTGACGAGCCTCGCCCGGGTCGCCACCCTGCTGCGTGAGCACCTCGCCGACCTCCCCGCCTTCTTCGCCCGGGATGCCCAGGGCCAGCAGCTGCCGCCCTTCCTCATCGCGCTGTCCGCGCAGCTCCAGGAGGAGCGGGCGGCCATGCTCCGGGAGATGTATTCCCTGGGGGAGAGCGTCGAGCACATCAACTCCATCGTCAGCATGCAGCAGAAGCACGCGCGGGCCGCGGGCGCCGTGGAGCATGTGGCCGTGCCGCAGCTCATCGACGAGGCGTTGCGCCTGCATGCCGTCTCCTTCGATCGTCAACGCATCCAGGTCGAGTGCGACTACGCCGAGGTGCCCCCCATCTTCGTGGATCGGCACAAGCTGCTGCAGATCCTGATCAACCTGGTGAGCAACGCGCGGCACGCGCTGGTGGCGAGTCCGAAGACGGACAAGCGGATGGGCATCCACGTGCGGCGCGCACCCGATCCGGGGCATCTGCACATCGAGGTGACCGACAATGGGGTGGGCATTGCTCCGGAGAACCTGGGGCGCATGTTCTCCCAGGGCTTCACCACGAAGAAGATGGGGCACGGCTTCGGCCTGCACATCAGCGCCCTGGCCGCCGCCGAGATGAAGGGGCGGCTGTCCTGCTCCAGTCCTGGTCTGGAGCAGGGTGCCACCTTCCTCCTCGATCTGCCGATGCAGACCGAGGTCCCCCCGGTCCAGGAGGACGCGGAACCCTCATGAGGGTCAGGCCCTTCGCCAGAGCAGGGCGAGCAGCCGGGGTACGTCCGAGCGCGGTGCACCCGGGTCCCGGCAATCCCTCGCTCGCACCAGCACGAAGCCCGCGTCCGCGGCCGCGTTCAGGTACTCCGAGACGTCGTGCAGGTGGCTGCGGACGTTCTGGAGGGCGCCGGTGTCCGGGTCCACGAAGTACGCCTGCTTGCCCTGGAGCTGCCGGAAGGGGTGCAGCTCGCAGACGAAGAGCGCGCCGCCTGGCCTGAGCACTCGCCTCGCCTCGGAGAAGACGAAGGACAGCTCCTCGATGTGCTCCAGCACCAGGTTGCAGGTGACGGTGTCGCGAGAGGCCTCCGCGGCGGGCCAGCGCTCGCGCAGGTCCTGCAGGAAGAACTGGACGTGTTGAACCCCCGGGCGCTCGCGGGCGCGGTTCAACATCTTCTCCGAGGCATCGAGCGCGAGCAGGCTGCGGGCCTGGGGGGCGAGCCACTCGGTGTTCTTCCCGGTGCCGCAGCCGATCTCCAGGACGTCACCTCGGAAGAGGGACGGCTCCTGGTCGTGGAGGATGGCGGCGTCGAGGTCACGCGTGGCGTTGGCCTGGGTGTCGTACACCTCGGACCAGACGTCGTACGCGGTCGCCACTTCGTCGGGGGGACGCTTCGTGGTCATCTTCATCTCCTCCGTGGGGAGGTGACGAAGGCTCGCCACCTTCCCGTGTCTGGGGCCTCGCGGCCCACGGGTTCAGGTGACGTAGCTTTGTTCGCCCCCTCGAGGAGGAGGCCCGCAGCAGCGTCACTGCTGCGGTCCAGCGGTCGTCTGGCTACCACGCCCTCGAGGGGGGTGTCAAAGCGCTCCGTTTCCTCGGGGAGGGGGCTCTCTTTCCCGTGAGGTAGGATTGTAATCTTTCATCTCCAAGGGCCACTTCCTCCCATGGCCCGGAGACGCGCGACATGACTGCCCAGGCCGATCCCCACGCTCCCTCTCCCGAGAACCTTCCGCTTCCGCCCGGCAGGACGGGACTCCCGCTGCTCGGGGAGACATTGGACTTCCTGCGCTCCAGCCGTGCCTTCACCGAGCAACGGCGGAACCAGTACGGCCCCGTCTTCCGCTCGCACGTGCTGGGCTCGCCCGCCGCGTTCCTGACCGGCCCGGACGCCATCCAGTGGATCTTCGCGGGAGAGGGCAAGTACCTGAAGAACCGCTGGACGCCGGGAGTCCGCCGGCTGCTCGGAGCCAACAGCCTGTCGCTGCTCGAGGGCGAGGAGCACCTGGAGCGGCGCCGCCTGCTCGCACCCCACTTCAGCTACGCGACGATGCGCGGGTTCGTGCCCGCCATCGAGTCGCTCGCCACGCGGCACTTCGAGCGCTGGGCGGCGCTCCCGGGGGACTTCACCCTGTGGCCCGCCATGCGCGAGCTGGCCTTCGAGATCGCCCTGTCGCTCATCTTCGGCCAGGACACCGTGGACGTGCCGTTCCTGATGCGCCACTTCCAGGCGTGGACGGCGGGGCTCTTCGTCCCCCTGGCGGTGAACCTGCCCTGGACGAAGTTCGGACGGGCGCTCGCCGCGAAGAAGGCGATGATCACCTATCTGGATCAGCTCGTCGCCGAGCGGCAGAAGCGGACCGAGCAACCGCCGGATCTGCTGGGCTCGCTGCTGCGGCACCGGGACGGGGAGGAGCCCCTGCCGCGAGAGACGATCGTCGAGGAGCTGCAGTTGCTGCTCTTCGCCGGACACGACACCACCGTCACCGCCACCTCCAACCTGATGCTGCTCCTGGCCCAGCACCCGGACGTGCTCCAGAAGGGCCGCGAGGCGGTGGCGGACATGGAGGGCCCCCTCACGTTGGATGGGCTGCGGGCGATGCCCTACCTCGTGCAGTTGATCCACGAGGGAATGCGCCTCATTCCGCCCATCGGTGGGGCCTTCCGCGTCACCACGCGGGACGTGGCCTTCAAGGGCTTTCGCATCCCCAAGGGATGGATGGTGCCCGTGAGCATCCGGACGGCGCACGCGGGCGATCACTGGCCCCTCCCGGAGCGCTTCGATCCCGAGCGCTTCGGCTCCGAGAACAACGAGCAGCGCAAGCCGGGCACGTTCATCCCCTTTGGGGGGGGACCGCGCATCTGCCTGGGGCAGCACTTCGCGATGGTGGAGATGAGCGTGATGCTGGCGCTGCTGCTCAAGCACTACACGTGGGAACTCGTGCCGGGGCAGGATCTCTCGTACCTCCTGGTGCCCTTCCCCCAGCCCCGGAGCGGCATCCAGCTGCGGTTGCGCCGGCGGAGCTGAGACCACGCGCCTGCCTGAGCCGCGCCGCCCGGTGAAGCGTCACGTCAGAGGACGGCGTCCACGGCTCGGCGCACACGGGCCCAGTCGAAGTTGTCGGCGGGGTCCGTCTTGCGGCCCGGGGCCACGTCACGGTGGCCGAGGATGTTCTCCTTGGGTACCCGGTACGTACGGGCCAGGTACGGCACGAGCCGCTCCAGGATGCGGTACTGCTCTTCCGTGAAGGGCGTCGTGCCGGAGCCGTCGTTGGTGAGCTCGATGCCGATGGAGCGCAGGTTGACGCTGGGCTTCGTCTCCCCGCGCAGCGAGGACACCCCGGCATGCCAGGCGGCTCGCGAGTCCTGCACCAGTTGGTAGAGCGTCCCTCCGGGTGCCACCAGGTAGTGCGCGCTCACGCGATTGGGGCCGCTGCCCTTGCGCAGCGTGGCCAGGTCCACGCTGGCTCGGTTGGAGGCGGTGTGGTGCAGGAGGATGACGTCGATGTCCGTGCCCCGGCGCGGCTCGTGGTTGGGAGAGGGCCGGGAGACCACCGTCGGCTTGTAGACGGGCACCAGGGCCTTGAGGAGCGCCGCGCGCGTGCCGGGCCCATAGACGCCGTCCGGGGTGAGCCGCCAGTCGCTCTGGAAGGCCTGGAGCGCGGTCTTCGTCTTCGGCCCGAAGTCCCCATCCGCCCGGGCTGTCAGGTACTTGAGCCGCACGAGCACCGTCTGGAGTCGTTGCACCTCGGGTCCTTGCGCGCCCTCTTGGAGCTCACCCTCGGGCAGCGACGAGGAGGTCGGAGCGGCGGAGGAGGGAGATATGGCGGAAGCAGTAGTGGACATGGGTTCGATCATACCGGGAAGCCATTCGGCGAGCCGCTGGCTGGCGGCCAACTGTCCAGCCGAGCGCTGAAGGACACGCCCGCGAGAGTTGGCTCGCCCACGGCATTGGCCGCCAGCCCATGGGGGGCTCCCTCTGCTGGAGGGAGGCTCCCTATCTTGAATGTGACGACAGGAGGCCTCCGTGGGTCAGGCCCTCGACAAAGAGGAGTTCACTCCGGAAGACGTGGCGCGCTTCTCGGCGCGGCTGGAGGAGTCGCTCGAGGCGCTGGAGCGAGTCCTTGCCCGTCCAGGCTTTGGCGTGGGGCCTCGCACGTTGGGTGCCGAACTGGAGGCGCACCTCGTGGACCGTGGAGGGCGCGCCCTGGGTGTCTGCGGGGAGGTGCTCGCGCGTGCCCGTGATCGTCAACTGACGGTGGAGCTGGGCCGCTTCAACGTCGAGTTCAACGCGGGGGTGGTGTCGCTGGCCGGGAGGCCGTTCCGCGAGTTCGGGGAGGATTTGACGCGCATGCTCGCGCGGCTGCGACGCGCCGCGGGCGAGGTCGGCGGCCGGGTAGCGCTCGTGGGCGTGCTGCCGACCCTGCGGCTGGAGGATCTGGAACCGAGCGTGCTGTCTCCCTTCGCCCGCTACCGCGCCCTCCAGCATGGCTTGCGGAGCCACCGCGCGCGTCCCTTCCGGCTCCACATCGAGGGCGAGGAGACGCTCAGCCTCGAGATGGAGTACGTCAGCGCGGCGAGCGCTTGCACCTCGATGCAGTACCACCTGAAGGTGGATCCGGTGGACTTCGCGCGAGCGCACAACGCCGCCCAGCTCGCCATCGCCCCGGTGCTCGCGCTCTGCGGCAACTCGCCCCTCTTCCTCGGGCGCCGGTTGTGGCACGAGACGCGCATCCCGCTCTACCGCCAGGCGACGGACGGGCGCTCGAGCGAGGAGGAGTCGATGGAGCTTCCCTCGCGCACGGGCTTTGGCCACGGCTGGGTGCGGCAGGGCGCGCACGAACTCTTCGCCCAGGGGGTGGCACTCCATTCCCCCCTGCTCCCGGTCGTGGGCCAGGAATCACCGCTCGAGGTCGTGGCCGGTGGTGGGGTACCGAGCCTGAGTGAGCTGCGGATGCATCAGGGCACCCTCTATCCCTGGAACCGCGCGGTGTACGACCCCTCGGGTGGTGGCCATGTGCGGGTGGAGATGCGTGCGCTCCCCTCGGGGCCCAGCGTGCCGGACATGCTGGCCAATGGAGCCTTCGCGCTCGGACTCACCCTGTCGCTGATGAAGGAGGTGGAGGGGCTCGTGACGCGGATGCCGTTCCGCTGCGCGCGCACGAACTTCTACCGCGCGGCGCGCGAGGGGCTGGACGCGCCCTTGTACTGGCCGGGCCTCCCTGGCCAGCTCCTCGCGGTCCAGCCCGTCCGGCAACTCCTGCCCCGCCTGCTGGCGCGGGCGCGGGAGGGGCTCGTCGCGGCGGGGGTGGACCCGGAGGATGTGGAGCCGCTCTTCGAGCTCCTCGAGGGCCGGCTGCGCACGGGCCGCACCGGAGCGCGCTGGCAGCTCGACATGCTCGCACGGCTCGAGGCGGACCGGCCCCGGAACGAGGCGCTCACCGCGATGTTCGAGCGCTACCTGGCGCATTCCGAGGAAGGCATGCCGGTGCATACCTGGCCGGATGTGTGAGGATCCGGTTTCATCCATACCTGCCAACAGCCATTCCCATCCCAGTCAGTGATGCTGGCTCTTCTTTCGCTGCAATGGCCTGGCGGCGCCCCTCTGAGACAGTCTCCGCGAGCGTTTGGAGCCGGAGTCCCTACCAGATTCAATGTCACGGTTGGGCCACGGACTTGAAACCGCTGGTTGGGCATCAGAATCCGTACGGCTTGTTCTATACTTGACGGATTACCAGACGGAACGGCAGCCGGGCCCACTCAGCCGCAGGCGCCGCGCGGTGGTGATGAATTCCCAAGAAAAGTTTCTCCACCATCTTCTTTGTATGGTACGACGAGGCCGCAACCGGTTGGCTTGTCCGGGATTGCGTCGAGAGAGCGCGTAGGGGCAGGAAACCTTGTACGCCGCATAAGACCGCGGGGGGGAAAGGTCGAATGAGCAAGAGCGCAGGGTTGTCGGCTTCGCTTGGAGCGCATGAGGCCCCACGGGATGCTGAACCCCCAGCGTATCCGTTCCGCTCCGGCGCCATTGATATGGTGTTCTTGTGCATGCCCTATGCGTCCGTTGAGCGGCCGTCGCTCGCTCTCGGCACGCTGGCCGCGGTGTTGAATCGGGAGGGAATCACCACCCGGTCCATCCATGCCAATTTGGAGTTCATGGCCCGCATCGGCCGGCTGGTCTACGAAACCATCAACAGTACAGAGATCACCCTCCAGATCGGAGAGTGGACCTTTTCCGAGGCGGTGTTCGGACCCCAGCCTGACATTGACGGCTTCGTCGACGGGCTGGTTCACCGCGGCTATCCCAGGGACGGGCTGAGGGAGATGCTGCTGGGCGTGCGCGCCGAGGCCACGAAACTCGTGGATGATCTGGCCCACCAGGTTCTGGCGCTGAAGCCAGGGATTGTCGGTTGCAGCTCGGTCTTCCAGCAGCATTGCGCCTCGCTCGCGCTGCTCCGCCGCATCCGGGAACTGGCTCCCTCGGTGGTGACCATGTTGGGAGGGCCGAATTGCGAGGGGGAGATGGGCGCCGCCACGCACCAGCAGTACCCGTGGGTGGACTTCGTCGTCTCCGGCGAGGCCGACTCGCTGCTGCCAGAGCTCTGCCGGCGGATCTTCACCCATGGTCCTGGGATGGCGATGGAGCTGCTGCCCCATGGCGTCCTCGGTCCTGCCTCTCGAGGTGCCGACGCCGCGGGAATCAATGCCGGAGCGCCGGCCGATGCCGGGCGTGCGCTGATCCCCAGACTCGACGAACTGCCAGTGCCGGATTTCGATGACTACTTCGAGCAGTTGGCGGCCTCG
This sequence comes from Cystobacter fuscus, assembly GCF_002305875.1. Lineage (NCBI taxonomy): Bacteria > Pseudomonadati > Myxococcota > Myxococcia > Myxococcales > Archangiaceae > Cystobacter > Cystobacter fuscus. Next base: position 3,777,958 of record NZ_CP022098.1, read on the forward strand.
CCGCTGTACGAGTATGTCATTCCAGGCCTGCCGATCGAGACCTCCCGCGGCTGCTGGTGGGGCGCCAAGCACCATTGCACCTTCTGCGGCCTGAACGGTTCCGGCATGGAGTTCCGCGCCAAGTCGCAGGAGCGTGTACGAGAGGAGGTTCTCCAGCTCTCGGCCCGCTACGGCATCAAGAAGTTCCTCGCGGTCGACAACATCCTCGACAACAAGTACTTCTCAAAGGTCCTGCCTTTCCTCGCCGAGTCCGGCGACATGCTGTGGTTCTACGAAACCAAGGCGAATCTCCGCCGGGAGCAGGTGGAGTTGTTGTCCCGAGCCGGGGTGCGTTGGATCCAGCCGGGCATCGAGGCGTTGGACGATGGGCTGCTGGGGTTGCTGCGCAAGGGCTGCTCGACCGTCATCAATGTGCAGCTGCTGAAATGGGCCTATGACTACGGTATCTGGGTGGTTTGGAACCATCTGTACGGCGCGCCGGGGGAGAAGCCCGAGTGGTACGAGCGTGTCGCCGACTGGCTGCCATTGATCGTGCATCTGCAGCCACCGTCGGGTGGTGCCTTGACCAGCATCCGCTTCGACCGTTTCAGCCCCTACTTCAACAAGCCGGAGAGCTTCGGCCTGAACCTCAAGCCCTGCTGGGGTTACGGACAGGCCTATCCGGTGGCGCCCGAGCAGTTGGCGCGGCAGGCTTATTTCTTCTTCGACGACAACCCGCCCCGCCCGCCGCCACTGCGGCTGATGGAGCGGATGGCGGACTGGGCGAGCCGGTTCTATGCCTCGCGCTCCAGTCTGACCGCACTGCTCCGGCGCAGCGAGAACGCGCCGGTGCTGGAGATGAGCGCCGACGGCCCCCGCTTGAAGATCCGCGACACCCGGCCCTGTGCCGTGGCGCCGCTGCACGAGTTGACCGAGCTGGAAGCACGGGTCTGCCATGCCCTCGACGGCGCGCTTGGAGCGCAAGCGCTGGTGCAGAGCCTGCGCCGCGCCGGATGTGACGCGCGGGACGCGGAGATCGAGCAGGTCCTCCAGCGGTTGGTTGAGCTGAAGATCGTCGGGGATTTCGGCGGAAGGTACCTCTGCCTCGCCACCGACGAGCACCCGGTTCCCTATAGGTCGTTCGGTGATTTCGCCGGCGGTCTGCTCAGTGTCAACGCCCGCCGGGCGCAGATGAGCCCCGAGGCACCCTGGGATGTCTCGTTGAGTGAGTTGTTCGCCGCCTCCCAGTAGCCGTAGCAGCGTCCGTCCCGCGACACCGCCACGAAAGGAACAGCAGATGACCACCACCACGCCCGCCCCCGCGCCGAAGCCGATGAGCCGGCGCGAATTGGAAGCCCGTATCATCGCCAAGGCCTGGAAGGACCCGGCCTACAAGCAGCGCCTGACCAGCGATCCCAGGGGGGTGCTGCAGGAGGAGTTGCAGGCCATCGACCCGGCGATCAAGCTGCCCGGCGCCCTGCAGATCCAGGTGCACGAGGAGAACCCCAACCTCTTCCACCTAGTGTTGCCGCGCAATCCGAACGACGTCAAGCTGAGCGAGGTGGTGGGCGACAACCTCGAGGCGGTGGCGCCCCAGACCATCGTCGTGCTGGTGGCGGCGGCCATCGCCGTGGTTGTCAACGCCGCGGCCGCGGCCAACGTCAACGCCGCGGCCAACGTCAACGCCGCGGCCAACGCCAACAGCGTGGCCAACGCCAACTCCGTCGTTTGAGGGGGACCGCCCCCCCAGCATCCCGCTTCCCTCGCATTCAGGCGAGCGGGGTGTCGAACCTCCAGCGGGTGGTCGTCGCCTGATCACCCGCAGTCCCCAACCGAGCCCCTAGAGGAGGGGCACCCCCGAGCCCGGGCCCTCCCACGCCCCAGAAGATGAGTTGCCCATGGACCACAGCCCTCGCGATTCGCAGAGCAACGAAATGACCTACCCGGAGGGGATGAGCATGACTGAAGCGCAGCCCGCTACGGTGTCCGCGCATGCCTGGCCGCCGCTGACGATCGGTCAGGCCAAGCGCGTGCTGGAATGGTGGTCGTCCTCCGCCGCATTCCGCGAACGGGTCATGGCCGATCCGGAGCGCGCCGGGCATGAGTACAAGCTGGGGTTCAACCCCGACCTGATCCGCCCGCTCTGGGACGACGGCTACCACAAGGACCCGGCCAACGAAGGGCGGCCCACGCATCCGGTGGTCGAGGCCTACCGCGCGTTCTTCCGGAAGAAGACGCAGTGGCGCGAGCAGGTCAAGAAGGAGTGCGCTCCCGACGAACCGCGCTTCAAGGCCTGGCGAGCCCGCCAGATCGCGCGAAACGCCATGGAGAATGGCCAATACGACAACGGCATCATCCACGCCCCTTTCGCCATCGAGCTGAACGATGGTTGCTCGGTCGGCTGCTGGTTCTGCGGGGTCGGCGCGACGAAGTTCGTCGAAACCTGGCGCTACACGGAGGAGAACGCAGCGCTGTGGCGCTCGGTGCTGAAGGTGATGAACGCCAAGATCGGCGCCGCCGCCAGGTGGGGCTTCTGCTACTGGGCGACCGACCCGCTGGACAACCCGGATTATGAGCACTTCGCTGGCGACTTCGCCGACATCACGGGCATGTACCCGCAGACGACCACCGCTCAGGGCCACAAGGACCCCGAGCGGGTCCGCAAGCTGCTCGCGGTCTCGGAATCGCGTGGCTGTCTGATCAACCGCTTCTCGGTCCTGACCGAGCCGCTGTTGCGGCAGATCCACGCGGAGTACACGCCGGACGAGCTGACCCGGGTCGAGATCGTCGCCCAGATGCGCGACGCGACGGTGCCCAAGGCCAATGCCGGCGCCTTCCGGGCGCTGGCCAAGACCCGCGGCAATGTCCTGTCGATGGAGCAGCGGAAGCTGGCGCAACTGGCCGGAGCCACCCGCGCCGCGGCCGACGCGGGGCAGGAGCCGACGACGGTGACGGTGCCGCAGCCCGGGACCATCGCCTGCGTCTCGGGCTTCCTGATGAACATGGTCAAGCGCTCCATCAAGTTGATCAGCCCCTGCCGGGCCTCCGAGAAGTGGCCGCTCGGCTACATCGTTTTCGAGGAGCGCACCTTCACCGACGCCGCCGACCTGCAGCGTTCGATCGAGGAGATGATGGCCACCCACATGCCGCTCGAGCTCAAGCCGGAGGATCCGATCCGTATCAACCCGAGCTTCCGGTTGGAGCCGGCGCCCAATGGCTTCCGCGTGATGTCGCCGATGACGGGCGTGGAGTTCATGCGCCCCGATAAGGCCGAGTTCATCGGCTCGATCGGCCAGCTCGTCGGCTCGGGGGAGCGCACGGCGGGGCAGATCGCGTTGTCGACCCTGTTCCAGTATGGCGTGCCCGAGGTGAGCACGCTCGGCACCCTGGGCGCGATGTTCGAGCTGGGGCTGCTGGTCGACGCACAGGGCCGCATTGCCGGCGAACTCCCGGGTGGGGCGCGATGACGCCGCGGCTCTCCACCGCCGTCGACGGGCTGCGCGACCACCTTGACCGGGTTGGCTTTCGCCAGCTCTACAAGTACATCGCGACGGTGAACCACTATGCCGTGATTCCCTCCCTGGTCACGCGCGACACGGCCCCCGCGGTCCACCGCTTCTTCGACACGGTGCTGGAGGGCGCGGCGGAATTCGCCCTGCTGCAGTGTCTGATGACCGGGCGCGCCGCGAAGCATGCCTCCCTGCCGGACAAGGATCGGGTATTGGCCGACGCGCTGGTGGAGGCCGGGTTGCTGCGGGCAAGCCCGGACGGGCGCGAGGTCTCGGGCGCTGACCGCCAATTGATCTCGGCCTTCGGAGTGGACCTGCTGATCGACCGGCGGATCCACTTCGGCGGCGACGTTCACGAGGTCTACATCGGGCCAGACAGCTACTGGATGCTCTACTACATCGATGTCGCCAGCATCCGCCGGGACCATCGTGCCGTTGACCTCTGCACCGGCAGCGGCATCGCCGCGCTCTATCTCTCGCTGTTCTCCGACCATGTCCTGGCCACCGACATTGGCGACGTGCCCCTGGCCCTGGTCGAGGTGAACCGCCGCCTGAACCGGCGCGAGGCGTCGGTGGAGATCCGACGCCAGGACCTCCGCGACACCCTCGAGGGCCGGGAACGGTTCGACCTGCTCACCTGCAACCCGCCCTTCGTGGCCATCCCGCCCGGCTACCAGGGCACGCTCTATGCCCAGGGAACCGGCGTTGACGGCTTGGACTACATGCGCGACATCGTCGCCCGCCTGCCCAGGGTGCTGAACCCGGGCGGCTCGGCCTACCTCGTCGCCGATCTGTGCGGCGATGCCCACGGTCCGCACTTCTTTGGGGAACTGGAGCGCTTCGCCGCGGACGACGGCATGCGAATCGACGCGTTCATCGACCATGTCCTGCCGGCCTCGGCGCAGGTCGGCGCGATGTCTTCCTTCCTGAAGCGTGCCGCCAGGCTGCCCGCCGAAGCCGACGTCGCCGCCGACGTGGTGGCGTTCCAGCGCGACACGCTGCGCGCCGAGCATTACTACCTGACCACGCTTCACCTGCGGACCGCGGCGCCGAATCCCGGGCTGCGGGTGATGCGACGCGGGGCCTTGCCGAAGAGCCGCTCGGAGGACACATGGCCGGCGCTGCTGCTCTCGTCGTGACCACGCCCGACATGATGCTGCACGAACTCCTGCGAGAGGAGCCGGACCGCGCCACGGAACGGATGAGCGAGGCGCTCCGTCAGCGTTGGCAGGCACAGTTGGGACCGGGCCGCCTTGCCCGGCGGCTGGCCTGGGCGGCGGAGGGGTCTTCCGGCCCGTCCACGGCCCCAGCCCACGGGGAGGCCTTGCTGGCGGCGGCGCTGGAGAACCCCGAGGCCCCCGTTCTGTCCGGCGGCCTCGACCCCGCGGCGCCCATTCCCTTCGAGGAGGTGCTCCTGCCCCTGCTCGTTGCCGCCCGGTCCGAGCTGGAGCGGGAGGCCGGTGCGGCGCTCCGACTCTTCACGCCGTCGGCGCTGGCCAGTCTGGAGCGTGGCCTGCTCGTATTGCTCTCCCATCTCGCCTTGCCCGTTCTCGGGTCCGAGTTCTCGCTGCGGCGGGCGCTCGCCGGACGATTGCCGTGGCTCGAGCGCCCGGGGTCCACCGACGATTACCGGTCCTTCGTCACCGCGATGCGCTCCGGGGAGCTCGGACTGCTGTTGCGGGAATACCCCGGCCTGGCCCGTCTGCTGGCGATCGCCGCACGGGGTTGGGTGACAGCTCATGGCCGGCTCATGGTGCGTCTCGGCCGGGACTGGCCCGACCTGCGCGCCAGCTTCGGCTTCTCCGACGGCGAGTGCCGGGTGGAGGGGATCGCGACATCCTGCTCCGACCCTCATGACGGAGGGCAGAGCGTGGCCATCCTGCACCTGACGGGGGCCCGGCCCCTGGTCTACAAGCCGAGGCCCCTCGACATGGACGACGGCCTGCGGGAGTTGCTCGGGTGGGCGAACAGCGCGGGCTTTCCCTGGCCGTTCCGCGAGGTAGGCCTGCTGCCCCGGCAAGGGTATGGATGGATGGAGCATGTGGCCGCCGCCCCGTGCGATGACGAGGCGGCCGTCACGCGTTTCTATGTCCGTTCCGGGGCGCTGTTCTGCTTGTGGTGGCTCCTGCAGGGCACCGACATCCACCACGAGAACCTGATCGCGAACGGTGAGCAACCGGTGATCGTCGATGCCGAGACGCTCCTGCACCCACGCCCCTTCCCGGGCGTCGCTCGCGGCCTCGGCCCCGGCGCCGGCCGCGGTGACGACGCGGAAGGGGACTTCGCCCGGGCGCTGCGCGAGAGCGGCTTCCTGCCCTCCGGAATGGCCGTGGATCTTTCCTGCTGGGGTACTGGCGGAGGGCTCGACACTCCCTTCCTGGTGACCCGGTGCCGAGCGGTCAACTCGGACGCCATGGCCGTGTGCCATGAGCCCTTCCATGTGGCGCCGCGGCCCAACCTGCCCGTGCTGCACGGCCGGAGCGTGCCGGCTGCACCCCATGCGGAGGCGATCATCGACGGCTTCACCGCGATGTTCCGGCTGGTGCTACGCGAGCGCGCGGGCTTCCTGGCGGTGCTCGACCGTTTCGCTGGCCGCGGCGGGCGCTTCGTGGCACGGGCGACCAATGTGTATGGGTTGTTGCTCGGCGCCTCCCTGCTGCCCGAGTGGCTGCGCGAGGGTCCGGCCCGGGGGGTTCTTTACGAGCAGTTGCGCCGTGCGGCGGTCGAGGAAACGCACCGTCCGGCATGCTGGCCGCTACTCGACGCCGAGCTGGCCGCGCTGGAGCAACTGGACGTGCCCCGCTTCACCAGCCGTTGCGATCTGCCCTCGCCATGCTGGCCCACTCCCCTCGATGAGGCCCGCGCCAGGGTGGTGAGCGCGTCGGAGGATGCGCTCGAGCGACATGTGGCGGCGCTTCGGCGGGCGCTGTCGCGGCTTGTTGGTGAGACCCCTTGCCCCGAAGCCACTTGAAGGAGAACCAGAATGAGCGTCGAACAACAGGTCAGGACCGTGCTCCACCTGCTTACTGGGAACGCCCCGCGATCGGCATCGGGTCCGGGGGGGCCCGGCAACTTCGCCCCCGCCGCCCGGGCCATGGTGGCGGCCACGGGAGGATTTCAGTCCCCTGGCCCCAGCCCGGTGGAGACGCCGGACTGGATGACCGACTCCTGCATCCAGGCTCTTGGGCTGGGCGAGAAGGAAACCTGCGGGGTCATGGGGAGCGACGTCGCACTGAAGGTCTATGTCGAGAAGAAGTTGCCCAAATCCAGGCTCGGCAAACCCGTGCCCAAGGTCGTGTCCCTGGACGGCATGGCGCCCATCCTCACCGACGTGGTGGAGATCGGGAAGGTCCGGCTGCAAAGCAATACGCAGCGGATCCGCCCGGCGCTGCCCGGCTTCTCGGTGAGCCGCGCTGAAGACCCACCGAACACCGGCACCTTTGGCCTGGTGGTGCGCAAGAAGGGGCAGGCCTCGCCGTTCTACCTGCTCAGCAACTGCCACGCCATCGCGGCCTCCGGTCTGGCCAACAAGGGCGACATCATCATCCAGCCCGGCGCGGCGGACGAGGGCGTGGCCACGGCGGATCGAATCGGGGCCCTCTCCGAGTGGGTGCCGTTCGACTTCACTCCGAACAGCACCCAGAACAACATCGACGCGGCCATCGCCCAGTTGGATGACAATGTCGCCAGCGCGGCGATCGCGTTGCTCGGCGTCCCCACCGGTGTGAACACGACCCTGACCCGGGGGATGTACGTGCAGAAGGTCGGGCGAACCACCAGCCTCAGCGTGGCCCGCATCACCGATGTCGACCTCGTGTTGAACCTGTCCTATCCCACCGCGTCGGGTCTACAGCTGGCCACGATGCGCGACCAGGTGCTGGTGACCTTCTATTCCAATCCAGGTGATAGTGGTTCCAGCGTGCTCGACATGGACAACAAAGTCGTGGGGTTGCATGTGGCTGGTTCCAGCGTCGTCGGGATCTTCTGCAAGATTGGCAACGTCCTGGAGCGCCTCGGTCTCGAGGTGGTGACCCAGGACAATCTGGGGACTCCGGTCACCACCGGCTGAGGGGAGGGCACCATGGCCAGCGAACAGGAGGCAAGGCGGTTGTTGTCCGCCGTTTCCGGGCACCTGACGGCCCTGCCGAACGTCATCGGCGTCGGCGTCGTGCCGGCCGAGGGCAAGAGCTCCGAGGCCTGCATCGCCGTCTATGTCCGGTCGAAGGTCCCCAAGGCGGCGCTCAAGCCCGAGGAGCTCGTGCCAGAGACGGTGAAAGGTCAGGTCGATGGTGTGTCGCTCCAGGCGCCGACCCGGGTGATCGAGGTCGGCGACCTCAGGTTTTGAGCCCGGCGCGGCTGGCCAGCCACGTGCGCAGCCGCGCCAGGAACTCGGGTGCCACGGGCCGAGGCTCGAAGTACTCCGCCAGACTGGACTGCCCACGGGTGCGCTTGAAGAGGTGGTCCAGGCCGGGAAACAGGGCATAGGTGCAGTCCCGCCCGGAGCGGCACGCCGCCGCCAGCAGGCGTTCGGCATCCCGTTCGGGCGAGACCTGGAAGTCCTCGCCGCCCTGGCACAGCAGCATGGGACAGCGGACCTTGCCAATCAGCTCACTCGTCGGATGGCGGAGGAACTCCTCGTACCAGGTCCGGGTCCGGAAGGTGGCCAGGAGGTGGTGCGGGAGCTGCTCCGCGTCCCAGGGGCTCCCGGAGCGGATCAGCTCCGCCACCTTGCGGGTGTCGGCTTGCTGGGCTTCGATTTGCGCCTCGCTGAGGCCCAACCGCTGGCCATGGGCGAGGATCTGATCGGCCAACACCTCGTCCAGGTCGCGCCCCATCGCCGCCATCAGCACCACCCCGCGTACCCCGGGCTCGCTCGACGACTCGCCCGCCAGCACCATCGCGATCGTCGCGCCCTGGCTGTGGCCGATCAGGAAGAGCGGCTGGCCCGCGGCCTCCGGGCGGGCGGACAGGTAGGCAAGGCAGGCGCGGGCATCGGTGATGTCGGCGCCAAGGCCGCGGTCAAGAAAGTCGGCACCGAGCCCCGTGGTGCCGGCACCGCGGGTGTCGAAGCGCAGACCGACGAAGCCGTGCGCGGCGAGGTCGTCCATCACCTCGTGGCTGCCGAGATCGATCTCGCCAGCGATGCCGTGGCGGTCATGGGTACCGGAGCCGCTGATGAACAAGACGGCGGGGAAGGGTCCCTTGCCCGGCGGTATCGAGAGGGTGGCCCCGAGGGGCGTCACGGGTCCGGCGATCTCCACGTCCTCCAGCCGGAAGCGGGCGCTCTGGGGCGGGCGGTAGGCGAGGGGCGGCGCCCCGGGTACCAGCGGGTCCGGCCAATCGGGCACGGGGGGTCCCTGGCGGATCAACGTGGCGCTGAAGCCGGAGTCGGGACTCCGCGCCTCCAGCATCACCCCCGACTCGTCCAGCAGGACCTCGGTCCGGTGGGAGGTCCGATGCCAGCGGCCGGAGGATGCCACCAGATCTTCGGCCGGCGAGGTCTCGTAGGGAACCGTGACGAGCGTATTGGCGACGAACAGTTTCAGCTTCAGGTGCTCGACCGGGGGCGGGGCGGCCCCTCCCGACATGGCCGCGTAGATCAGTGCCAGGGTAGCCGGGAAGTTGCCGTCCGAGAGGAAGGTGGCGCCCGCGCGGTCCAAGCTCTGGGTGGAGCCGTCCGGGAGCAGGACGTCCACCTGGTTCGCGGAGAAGCGCAGTTGCAGGCGGACATTGTCACCTTGCAGGCTGTAGCGCACCGGTTCCAGCGCCGGGGTACACCACAGTTCGCCACGGAGGCGGAGCTTGGCGCCACCGCTGCCCATCGCCGCCGGGTCGACCTCGGCCAGGAAGGTCAGGCGGTGCAACTCCCCCTGCTCCTCTCCATGGTAGGTCGTCCATTGTTCGACGCACACCCGGTCGAGCATCGTCACCCGGTAGAACAGCGTCGGCTGCCCGGCGAAAAGCAGGCGGGCCCAGGACGGCATCATGCTGGAGCGCCCTTCAATGTCCTCAGGCAACCCGCCAGATCCTCTGGTGCGATCAACAGCGCGTAGCCTTCCGAGGTGGGGATGTAGAGCGCTTCCTCGCCGCGGCCGAGGAAGACCAGGGCCTTCTCGCCATTCTGCAGGCGGAACCATCCTGCCCGGTAGCCAGGCAGCCCGACTCCCATGGTGCGCCACTTCGGCGCCAGGTCCGGGGATTCACGCAGGTTGACGATCCGCGCTGACTCCAGCCGGAGCGCCGCGGCCGGTATCTCTCGACCGAACGGACTGCCCCGGATACGCAGCCCTTCGTTGGAGATCTCGAACTTTGGAGCCCGCAGGGCGAGCAGCAACACCACGAGCACGAGTAGCAACGTGACGAATATGACCCACAGCACGCCGCGAGAGCCGTGGGGTGCCATCTGGTAGACGTGCATCAGGATCCTCCACGCGGCTGGCCGCCGCCAAGGGGGGCGCCCGCTGCGGGATGCGTGCCAGCGGCCACCAGAAGGAATGCCAGCTCCTGCCAAACCGCCTACTGCTTAGTAGTGCGACGACCTCGCGTCATCAACCCTTCGGCCATTGAGGCCTTGAGTGCACGACATTTGGGGATGGGGGTGAGTCGAGCCGCCGGCCTGAGCGGTGCCCTTGGGGTTGTTCCGTCCAGAACCGGGCGGCTTACCGCGAGGCTCTTTCTGGGCGCGGTGCTCTGACGGTCTGGGGGTTGCCGGACGATGCTGGACGGACGGTGGCCGGGCCTGCCCGATTCGGTGGCTTTCCCGCACTTTGTGTGGTTCATGGGCGTGGAAGCAGGGAAGACGGGACTTGTGTGCCGTGCCCAGGTGCTCCACCGGCCCACGAGCAGTCCGAGCAGGCAGGCCAGCACGGCCTGTCGCTGATGGGGGCGGTGGAGGGGTTCGTGACGCGGATGCCGTTCGCGCTGCGCGCGCACGAACCCGGAGGATGTGGAGCCGTTCTTCGAACTCCTCGAGGTCCGACTGCGCACGGGCCGTACCGGAGCGCGCTGGCAGCTCGATACCCTTGTGCGGCTCGAGTGTCGGCCTGGCCTGCCCGAGTTTGGTAGATAGAGGCTGCGCGACGCGGAGTCATCAAGAGAACTTCGAGGGCGACAACGGAGGCTGCCAAGGAAATGAGATGGATGACCCTGACAACTGCCCTGGTACTGGCCAGCTCGGGATGTGCCCACTCTCAACGGCCAGAATCCCGAATCCATGTTGTCTCCGAACAGTCAGAGGGAGTCGGCTCCGCGCTCGGAAGTGGTGGTTCTGGTGGCTATGATTGTAACGATGAATTCAAAAAATGCATGAAGGTATGCTGGGATAAACGCTATCCGTGGCCACACAACAAGAGGCAGAGCGGCTGGTATCACGAGCGCTGTGAGCAGGATTGTAATAGAGCGTTCAATGAGTATGAGGACGAGAAGAAGAAGGAGGAGGAGAGGCAAGGTAAATTGACGTTCTCGCACATGGACGAGGCGATTGATTGGATCAAGAATCACAAGGCCGAGGTGATGATTGGAACTGTCGTCATCGTCGCTGGCGTTGCATTCGTTCTCTCAACAGGTGGTTATGGCACTTTGATTTTGGCTCCTCTTGCCCTCTGATTTGGATGAAAATGATATATAACAAAGATTTTGATGTTGACTCTGTTCTCGAGATCCTTCGCGTCATAGACGAAAAGTACCAGGAAGGCTCGCCAGAAGACGAAGCGCTCCGAATCGCCGCAGTGGCGTTGTTCTACGTCCGAGAGAGCCAGAAGATAAACGATTATCGTGAGTTCTTCCGGAAGTTCTATACGCCTGCTGCTGACTACATAGTGCCTTCTCATGAGTTCGCAACGAGAGAGGAGGCTGATGAGTGGCTCGCCAGTGGGAATGCCACCGAGGGTGAACTCGTCAAGATAGCTGGCGAGGGGTTCAGGGTGATCCCGTTGCGAGATGCGAAGGGGTTGAGGTTTCGTCCGACACCCCTTCCGGAAGAGCTAGATAAAATGAATCCTCCCGGCTCCGAGTAGGCACTAGGTCATTCGCCAGCTTCGGACGCGTTCAACCGGTGGTTTCGGGCGATGAGCGTGCGCAGGCGCTCGGCGACCTCGTCCGCGGAGAGGGCGTCCGTGAAGTGGTCGACGCAGACTCCTTCCGGGTCGATCACGTAGGTGATGGCCGTGTGCGGCACGGCGTAGCCATTGGGATCCTCGGGATCGTCCCGGCGTCGGGCGAAGACGTGGAAGGCCGCCTTGGCCGCTTCGATCTGCTCGCGGCTGCCGGTCAGACCGAGGAACCCCGGCCAGCGCGCGAGGAACGCCTTCATGACCGACGGGTGATCCCGCTCCGGATCGACCGTGATGTACAGGGGCTGCATTCGCGCGGCGTCGGGGCCGAGCAATCCGAGCACCGTGGAGAGGCGTCCCAGGGCCCGTGGGCAGACGACACGGCAGTGGGTGAAGCCGAAGAACACCAGGGCGTAGGCTCCACGGAAGGTCTCGTGGGTGACGGGACGCCCGTCGTGATCGACGAGGTCGAAGGCCCCACCCACCGGGAGCGCGGAACCTGGCCGGAGGGTACTCATGCCCCACCTCCCGGCCAGGACAGGGTGTAGGTGCTGAGTTCGTTGCGCTCCAGATGCAGGTCGAGCAGGTGCTCGGTGCGCCGTGCCTCCACGCGCCGCCCCTCATGCACTTGTTGCCCATCTCCCGTGGCGACCACCTGGCCATCCCTCTGGAGTTCCCAGCTCCCCCGGTCCCAGATGTTGGCCAGGCGGAGGACGGAATCGCCGGGGCGATTCTCGCGCACGCCGGCCGTGAAGTGCAGCGTCGCTCGCGCGTCGTCGTAGTACGCCCGGTGGACCTCGATGGCGTCGCCGACGATCGCCAGGTTCGGTTCGGCGAAATGACCCGGCGCCCAGGGCTGCTCGTAGAGCTGACGCAGTCCGTGCGGCACGTTCAGGCTCGCGTACGCGAAGAGGACATTGCCAGTCAGGGGCTCGACGCACGTGTAGTTCCCTTCCGCGTCGCTCACCTCGTCATGGCGCGGGAAGAAGCGGCCGCCCTCATACACGGTGGGTCGCATGTGGCGCTCCGCGTGACGCTGTAGCCCCTCGAGCGTCGTGGCATCCCCCATCTCGGAGGCCCAGACCGTCAGCCAGCCAAAATCACAGGTGTCGTTCTCGATGGGGCGCGCGCCGAACGTCCGGGGCTTCGGAGGCCTGATGGTGCGCGTGCCATCCGGACCCTCGAGCACGTGCTTGCCGAGCACGGAGGCGTAGTACTTCTCCACGAACTCGCCGTTCCAGGTGTTCGCGAGCGAGGCGTACCAGGCATCGCCCCACGGCAGCTCGCCCGCGTTGGGCACGGGCGTCCTCGTGTCCGAGGCCGCGTAGAGGTACAGGTGGCCGTTGTTGGCGACGGGTCCGCCGAACTGCTCCCACGCCTGCCGGAAGCCGCGGCTCACCTCGTCCGCGGTGGAGCCGCCCTTCAACAGATCGTGCATCCGGAAGCCGATGATCGCCGGCTGGTTGCAGATCTGGAAGACGCAGTTCGGCTCGCACGCGATCCCCAGGTACCCGTTGCGCACCATCTGCCAGTACAGGTTTTCGTTCAGCGAGAACTGGTCGTATTCGAACTTCCGGTCGAGACCCCCCGGCTTGCCACCGTCGCCCCAGAATGGGGTGAAGTACTCCAGCGTCAGCGAGCCGGGCGCGGCGTAGCGCGCGTCGTCGAACAGCACGTTGTACATGAGCGCCATCGACTGCACGTAGGCGCTGTACATGATGTTGTCGTGCGCCACTGGATCCCACTGCTCGGGACGGCCCGCGAGGTGTGGGTTCCAGATGCCGCCGGCCTTGCTCGAGTCGCGCCAGTACATCCAGACCTCGGGCTCGAGGATCTTGGAGATCAACCGCTGGAACGTGGGCCGGAGGGCACCGGGCGCCGCTGGCAGCCGATGGACATGGGTCAGCGCGAGCGCGTAGGCCATGTAGGCGAGCTGGAAGCGGTAGCCGCCGAAGTCCATCTGGTTGGGCGTGCGCCCGATCATGAACGACCAGTCGTTGCGCTGCCGCCGGGACAGGTTGTCGAAGTGGCGCAGATAGGCCAGTTGCTTCGCGTCGAGCCCCGCGACCACGCTCTCCCGGCGCCGCTCCAGAGACGACACCCTCGTCTCCCCGTCGCTCGTCTTCATCCTCTCCTCCGCGTGTGTGGGCGACCGATTCGCCGCGTGCGGGCCGAGGTATAGCGCGGATGCCGTCCGGACTCGTGTGCCGTGCTCAGGTGCTCCACCGGCCCACGAGCACGCCGAGCAGGAAGGCCACGGCGAGGGCGACGGCCCCCCAGCCTGGCGGCAACCCCTGGGGGGCGGTGGCCGTGGGGGAGGGGGCGGACTCCCGGGAAGGCACGGGGTCGTCGGGGATGACCACGCGGACCCGGATGCCGCCCGAGCGCAAGGCCACCTCGAGATCCTCGAGGCAGCGCTCGTAGTCCTTCGCGGCCAGATCCAGCGGGGTGCCATGGTGGGCCTCGTAGCGCCTCGCCACGGACTCATAGCCGCGCAGCTGGGCCTCTTCCCGGGCGACGTCTACCCACCCGCAGACGAGGGTGGGGGCCGTGCCGCTCCGGGTGACGAGGGAGAGGGGCTGCCGGGCGAGGCGTCCTCCCGCGGTGCTCGGCCCCTCCGGCTCGTCGATGCGCAGGATGCGGAGGTGGGGCGCGCGGCCGTAGCGCTTCTGGGCGAAGCGCTCGCGCAGCCGGTCCGCGAAGAGCGCCGCATGGGAGGCGAACATCGTCCGGTTCGACTCGCCCGCGGAGGCAGGGGGGAGCGTCGCGGGCTCCTCGTCCTCCACCACGGGCGCTACTCGCGTCTCGTTCGAGCGCGCGCGCCGGGCGTACTCCCGCTCGTCCTCCTCCGTGGAGCCGGCGCGCGTCTCCTCGGACCGTCTTCCGCCTCCCTTGCCCCTGCTGCCATTCGCCATGCGGACTCCTCGTGCGGGGCGGAGGATACCTCTCCGGAGGCGGGGCGTCCCCGGGTCCGTCGGCGCTCACGGCCCGGTGTACACGCCGACGGCGCCGGGTTTGCTTGGAGTGCCATCGAAGGCGATGAGGATGCGGCGCTGGGGGCCCGAGCGGTCCACCTGGATGTCCTTCACGGGCAGCCAGTGGACGGAGCTGGGGAGCACGCTCTCGCCGTAGAGCAGCACCTCACCTCCGCGCACGCGGCTCAGGCCCTCGCCCCAACTGGCGCCCGCCCAGACGCTCGCGTCGCTCGGGTCCGCGGCCACCGCGGACACCCGGCCCGCGCCATCCACCAGCTCGGTGGACAGGGTGCGCAGCCGCTGCCCGTTCGAGTCCAGCAGCGCCAGGCCCCGGGTGAAGCTGCCCACCCACACGCTCTGGTCTCCCATCACCGCCATGCCCGAGACGTTGTCATCCACCCGCTGCTCCCGGGTGGGAAGGGAGGGCTCGCTCACGGCATCCGGCCACACGTCGAGGCGGTTGGCGCTGTAGGCCCTGTCCTCGCTCTGCACCTGCGCGCGCCAGTAGTTGTAGCCCAGGGTGCCATAGCGGAAGCGGGTGGAGCGGATGGCACCGCCAAACCAGACATCCCCGTTGGAGGCCAGGGAGACGCCGTAATACGAGTCGGTGAGCAGCACGACCCCCGTCCCGCTCGCGTTCCAGCCATTGATGGCCGGATGGACATGCTCCATCACCCCCGCGCAGTCGTAGTTCCAGGTTCCCGGGGCGCAGGAATAGCCGGTGAAGTCCGCGTTGCCCCAGGCGAAGCCATGGTTGGCGCCAAACCAGACGCTCCGCGTTTTCGGATCATAGGCGATGCGCAGGATGTGACAGAGCTTCTCCCGCCCGCGCGGCTCGGCGGCGACCTTGTCGGGCCCCGTGGAGATGTCGTAATGCACCACCTGGATGCCGGTGCCGGAGAGCGTCACGCGATCCGCGTCCCCGCTCTTGTAGATGCTCGCGTCCGGGGTGCGGCCCGCATAGTAGGCCGCGTCCCACTCGTCCTCGCACGTGGGCATGCCCGAGGCGGGCGCCTTGCCTCCATAGCCGACGAAGGCCACGCCCGCGGGGCCTCCGGTGACCGAGATGACGTTGAGGTACTTCGTCCCCGGAGGGGCGCTCCCATCGGGCATGTAGCCATGGGGGCGCAGGCCGTCCTCTTGAGTGAAGCGGCGGAAGCGGGTCTGCCCCTTCTGGAGGACGAAGAGCCCGTCCTCTCCGCCCGCCACCCAGAGGTTGCCGCCCTCGTCGGCGCTCACCCCGAGCACATGCGGGGGCAGGCCCTCGGCGCTCCCGTAGAACGTCCAGTCGCCTGGAGAGGGAGGGGCACCGCCGTCCACCGTCATGACGACGAGCTGGGGTCTCGAGTCCGTGCTGGGCGACTCGCGCGAGTTGAACACGGTGCCATCCGTCCCCGTGGGACTCAGCGAGAAGCTCACCGTGCTCTTGCCTTGCACGGCGGATGCCACATCCCACTCCACCCGGGCATCGGCCACGGGAGCGAAGACCCAGGAGTTCTGCTCGGACTCCGCGGCCATGGCCGTCTGGCCCAGGGCCGCCGTGCCCGGTCCTCCCCATCCACACACCCCAGCGCCCACCACCCATCCACACAGCGCCCCTCTCCAACTCCGAGCCCCTCTGGCCATGTCCTTCTCCCACCTGGGTTGTCACGTCCTCTCCTGCCCGTGCGGCCGGGGACAGTGCATCCTGGATGCCGTTGTGAGGAGCGGGTTTTCGCGGGCCCCCGCGGCTCGAACGGGGAAGGGCGTTTCTCCGCGTGGGAAGACGTGAAGACACGAGTGCCTTCCCGCCGCCCACGCGGGGAGAACCTGGAGGAGTGCGTCAGGTATTGGCGCCTGACTTCAGAAGCCCAGGGTGCGGATGGCCTTCCGGATGGTGTCCGCGCTGTGCTTCAGGCCCTCGCGCTCGGACTCGTTCAGGGGCAGCTCCAACACCGCCTCCACGCCGCCGCGGTTGACGATGCTCGGCACGCTCATGCACACGTCCTGGATGCCCAGGTAGCCCTCCAGGCGGGAGCTCACCGGGAGGACGCGCTGCTCGTTGTGGAGCAACGCCTCGAGGATCTGCGCCGTGGCCAGACCGATGGCGTAGTTGGTGGCGCCCTTGCCCTGGATGACCTGGTAGGCGGCGTTGCGCACGTTGTCGAAGATGTGGCGGCGATCCTCGTCCGAGAGCCGTGCACGCCCGGGGACGGCCCACTGCATCAGGGGCACCCCGCCCACGGAGGCCGAGCTCCACAGGGGGAGTTCCGAGTCTCCGTGCTCGCCCGCGATGAAGGCATGGACGTTCTGCACCGCCACATTCAGGTGACGTGCCAGCAGGAAGCGGAAGCGCGAGGAGTCCAGCACCGTGCCGCTGCCGAGCACCCGCCTGGTGGGCAGGCCGCTGAGCTTCTGTACCACGTACGTCAATACATCCACCGGGTTGGTCACCAGCAACAGCAGGGCGTCGGGGGCGACCTTCAGCAACTGGGGCACGAGCGAGCGGCACAGCGCCACGTTCGCCTCCGCCAGCTCCATGCGCGTCTGTCCGGGCTTCTGCTTGGCGCCCGCGGTGATGACGACGACGTCCGCTCCGGCGCACACGCCGATGTCGTCCGAGCCCTCCAGGGTGGCCATGGGGACGAACTGGAGGCCGTGGTTCAGGTCCAGCACCTCCGCGTCCACCTTGGCCCGGTTGACGTCATAGATGGCGAGGTTCTTGGCGACTCCGCGAATCATGGACGCGTAGGCCACAGTGGCGCCCACTGCACCCGCTCCGACGATGGCGATCTTGCTCACACGCTCAGTCATAGGCGACGCAGACAACCACACCGGGCTCGAGGAGGGAGAGGCAATTTTTCTGACGGTCTTCCGGCGGACGCACGCACTCCTCGGCGGAGCGTCCGCGTTATCCTCGGACCGCTGTCTACACCCCGTGGAGAATGCCCCGGAATGATGCGACGAAGCAGGAAGTCTGTAGGGATGCAGTGTGTGTTGGGCCTCTGGGCCGTGGGTCTGGTGGCCGGTGGATGCAAGGTGACCGAGGAGCCGGAGCCTCAGCCACAGCCGAACCCCGAACCCCCCGCCGCCCCCCTCGTGGTGGACGGGCAGCGCTACTCGTTGACCTGGGAGGATGACTTCGGCGGGGCGTTGAACGGAGGGCAGCCCAGGTCCTATCTCAACACGAACTTCTGGACGAAGGAGAACCTGGGCGTCAATGCCGAGCAGCAGGCCTACACCAACCGGGAGTGTCCCAACCATCCGGATGACTGGAATTACTGTGTCGAGAACGGCAGGTTGAGCCTGCGTGCGCGGCACGAGTCCCTGGACTGTGTCGTCTGGAAGCAATGCACGGCCGACGCCGAGTGCGGCGAGGGGGGGACCTGCGCGGCGACGAAGTACTGCGTGTACGATCAGAACAAGAACGGCGTGTCCGATCACGAGGAGTGCGCGCCCTTCAACGGCACGGCCAACGCGCCGCACAACGAGACGTCGTACACCTCGGGCCGCATCAAGAGCGACGAGAAGGTCGAGTTCCGCTACGGCTACGTCGAGTTCCGGGCGCGCATGCCCTTCGCCGAGCTGCCCGCGGGCACCACGCCGCCCAATGGGATGTGGCCCGCCATCTGGATGCTCGGGGCCAACAGCGGCATCGAGAAGGGGGGTCGGGACGACTCGGTGGGCTGGCCCATGACTGGGGAGATCGACATCATGGAGTACACCCAGATCAAGGAGAACCCGGCCCTCTTTCCCCAGAACGAGGCCATGGGCTTCAACACCCTGTGGCGTGAGTACCCCGAGGTGGGCGAGGGCGCCATGGGGGCGGGGGGCTGGCAGCCCAACGCGTGCAGCTCCTGGCCCAACAATGGAGATGCCAAGTGCGACGGGGACGTGGGCGGGGCGCGTGCGATCTGGGAGGGAAAGACGATCGACTACCACCAGTGGCACACCTGGGGTTTTCTCTGGGACGAGAACGGCTTCAAGATCTACATCGACGCGCTGCCCCAGGACGGGGGACAGCCGGTGGCCACCTTCAGCACGGGTGACAACGCGACCGAGTTCCGCCAGCCGATGTTCCTCATCCTCAACAACGCGGTGGGAGGGGATCTCGGGTGCTCGGGCTGGTCGGGCCGAGCCTGTTCCTCCAGCGCGCAGTGCGCCAATGGCGCGGCGTGTGTGAATGGCAAGTGCGAGGAGACGCCGGGGTCGTGCATCGACATCGACTGGGCGACCCATGGAGACAAGGCCCAGTTGGAGGTGGATTATGTGCGCTGGTACCACCGCGAATCGGGTTACGCACGGGCCACGGCGGCGCCCTGCCAGGATGGCAACGGCGATGGGACGCCCGACAACATCATCCGCAACTGTGGCTTCCAGGAGGACTACACCTACCACCGCAGCGATCTCTTCTTCGAGGGTGGCGGCGGTCTGACGGACATCATCAACGAGGGCGGGGCGCACGGCTTCGTGCAGTGGGTGCGCGTCGACAACGGGGGAACGCAGCCCTACAGCGTGCAGGTCCGGCAGGAGGGTCTGCCGTTGCAGGCGGGCACGTCCTATCAATGGAAGGTGGACCTGAAGACGAGCGCTGCCCTCTCCGTGCCCATCAAGATCACCCTGGCGCACGAGCCGTGGACGACCGTGGCCACCTTCTCGTGTGACGTCGGCACCACGTGGACGACATGCAGTCCGCCCCCGTTCACCGTGACGGCCACGGACACCTACAAGTTCGAGATCGATCTGGGCAACGTCGGCGCGAGCAAGACCAACGGCATCCAGGCGTACATCGACAACATGTACCTGGCGACCACGGCGAACACCTGCCAGCCCGAGTGCACGGGCAAGCTGTGTGGCGACGATGGATGCGGTGGCTCGTGTGGCGCGTGCGTGGCGGGGACGACCTGCGGCGATTGGGGTCAGTGCGTCGCGCCGGAGTAGGGGACTCGTCTTCTTGGTAGAAGCACCCCGGGCGACCTCCCATGAAGGCCGCCCGGGGTCCAGGCGAGCATGACGGGCCGAAGCTTGCCGACCCGCCGATGAATGACCAGAGGGGCACGTTCGTTCAGACCCTCATGAGGTTTCGTCTGCTCAAGCTCCCCTGGCTGCTTGGCCTGGCGTGCGCCGCTTCGGCGGTGTGCGGGCGTGAGCGGCCCGAGGAGCCCACCTCCTTCGTGGAGGTCAAGGACACGGAGCGAGGCCAACGCGTGGCCCTTCGGGCCGCGGGGCTCGTGGGCACCTCGTTGCGCCGCTACCCTGTCTCGGACGACTGCTCGGGGCTCGTGCGGCTGGCCTACCAGTCGGTGGGCGTGGAGCTGTTGTCGCAGGGCAAGCGTCCTGGCGAGAACGCGGCGAGCGCCATGTACCGGCGCGCCATGCGCACGGGGGCGCTGCACCGCCACACCCCCGAGCCTGGTGACATCGTCTTCTTCCGCGAGACGTATGACCGCAACCGCGATGGTCTGCGCAACGACGGGGTGACGCACGTGGGCGTCATCGAATCGGTGGCCAGCGAGGGCACCGTCGTCTTCGTGCACCGGGGCGGCAAGGGTGTGGTCCGCGCGCGGATGAACCTGCTCCACCCCGAACGCAAGGGGCCCGGAGGCGAGATCCTCAACGACTACATCCGCCGGGCCGAGGGGGGAAGGCGCGCGCGTCTCACGAGCGAGCTGTTCGCGGGCTACGCGTCGGCCAGCCGCTTGTGAGTTCCGTGCCTCCAGGGTGACGCCTGGCTGGGCCCTCGCTGCCCCACCAACCCTCGCGGCGGCTCCCGAGGCGACATTGCCGCTCAATATACCGATCGGTATATCGTGGTCATGGATACGCGAGGCGCCATCATCGACCATGCGGCGCGGCTCTTCGCGGAGCGTGGCTATGACGCCATCGGGGTGCAGGAGATCTGCGAGGCCGCGGGCATCACGAAGCCGACGCTCTACCACCACTTTGGAAACAAGCGCGGGCTGTTCGAGGCGCTGATCCAGGAGCGGTGCCAGCCCTTCCTGGAGACGTTGCGCCGCGCGGCGGACCATGCCGGGGATCTGCCACGCTCGCTCCAGCAGGTGACCCTGGCCTATTTCGAGTTCGCCCGGCGCGAGCCCACCCTCTATCGGCTCCTGCTGATGTTCTGGTTCATGCGTCCCTCGGACGAGGCGTTCCAGCGGGTCGCCGAGTTCAATGAGAAGCAGCACCAGCTCCTGGTGGAGATGTTCCGCGAGGCGGAGAAGGGCCACGGCAACATGAAGGGGCGGCAGCGGGCCCATGCCGCGACGCTGCTCGGGACGATCAACACCTATATCGTCATGTCCCTCAACGGGCATGCCGAGTTGAACGAGCACCTGGCCCACCAGGCCATGCATCAGTTCTCACACGGTATCTACTCGTAGTCCGCCGTCCAATGACTCATCAACCATCCCTCCGCGCCGCCGCGGGGGAAGAGGAGTGTTCCATGCCCGCCTGGGTTCGTGATGCCGTGGTCTACCATCTCTATCCGCTCGGGATGTGCGGAGCGCCCGCGCGCAACGACTTCACCTCGCCGCCCGAAGCCCGGCTGGCGCGGCTGCATGACTGGATCGAGCACCTGCGCGGCCTGGGGATGAACGCGCTGTACCTGGGGCCCGTCTTCGAGTCGAGCAGCCATGGGTACGACACCGCCGACTACTCGAAGGTGGACCGGCGATTGGGCACCAACGCCGACCTGAGCCGGCTGGTCGCCGCCATGCGCGCCGCGGGCATCCGGGTCATCCTCGATGGCGTCTTCCACCATGTCGGCCGGGACTTCTGGGCGTTCCGTGACGTGCAGGCGCACGGAGAGCAGTCGCGGTACCGTGATTGGTTCTCGGGGCTCCAGTTTGGAAGGCGCGGCCCTTACGGCGACCCATTCTCCTATGACGGCTGGAGCGGGCATTACAACCTCGTCAAGCTGAACCTCCAGAACGCCGAGGTCCGCGCGCATCTGTTCGGAGTCGTGGAGCAATGGATCTCCGAGTTCGGTATCGAGGGGCTCCGGCTGGATGTCGCCGAGGTGATGGAGCTCTCCTTCTTGAGAGACCTCGCGGCGTTCTGCCGCCGGCTGCGGCCTGACTTCTGGCTGCTGGGCGAGGCCATCCACGGGGATTACCGCCACCTGGGCAATCCGGAAACGCTCGACTCCGTCACCAATTACGAGTGTTACAAGGGGCTGTACTCCAGCCTCAATGATCGGAACTACTTCGAGATCGCCTATTCCCTCCAGCGTCAGTTTGGTGAGGGCGGCATCTACCGCGACCTGCCGCTCTACAACTTCGTGGACAACCACGACGTGAACCGGATCGCGAGCACCTTGAAGGAGCCGGCACACCTCTTCCCGCTCCACCTGCTGCTCTTCACGATGCCGGGTGTTCCTTCCATCTATTACGGCAGCGAGTGGGGCCAGGAGGGGGTGAAGCAGGGCGGGGACGATTCCCCTCTTCGCCCCGCGCTCGCCTGGCCCGAGGCCCTGCAACGCGCGCCTCGGCCTGCGTTGCTGCGCGAGGTGGCCCGGCTGGCGCGCATCCGCCATCGGACGAGGGCCCTCCGCCATGGCTCCTACCAACAACTCCTCGTGGCCCACGAGCAGTTCGCGTTCCTGCGTCGCTTCGAGTCCGAGCGCGTCGTCGTGGCGCTCAATGCCGCGAACGCTCCGGCGGCCATGCGCCTCGACACGGGAGCCCCCGAGGGGAGCACGTTCGTGGATCTGCTGGAGCCGGACAGGCGCTTCACGAGCCGTGGCGGAAGACTCGAGCTCGAGCAGGTCCCACCACGGTGGGGGCGCATCCTCGCCTTGTCCTGAAAAAACCGAACCTCGCGGATCTCCCCCAGGAAATTCGCGAGTCGCTGCTCTCCCGGCTCTCCCGTCTCCGCAAGTCTGGTCGCTGAATCCGACGAATGGCGTCCACACGCAAGAGTGTGGCGTATACGTAGAAGAACCGGGGGGGCGGAATGATCTACAAGGAGACTCTCCAGATCCGGGGGGCGCGTCCGATGCAGATGATGAAGAAGCGGCTGGGTGACATCCTGTTGGAGATGGGCGGAGTGGATGGGTTGCAGTTGCAGTCGGCCCTGGCCTACCAGCGCAAGTGGGGGATTCCGCTGGGGCAGGTGGTGGTGGACTTGCGCTTCTGCTCGGCGGAGCAGGTGCTTCGGGCGCTGTCGCGCCAGGCGGGCGTGCCCGCGACGGATCTGGACGCGGAGCTGTTGGATCCAACGCTGACGAAGCTGGTGCCGAAGCGCCTGGCGGAGCAGCACCGGGTGGTGCCGCTGCGGCTGGAGGGCCCACGAGATGATCTGGTGGTGGCCATCGCCGCGCCCGCGAACCTTCATTCACTGGATGCGGTGCGCAGCGTGACGCGCCGGGCGCGGGTGGTGCCCATGCTGGCCTCGGATTCGGCCATCGCGCGCGCCATCGAGCGGCTCTACCTGGACGGGACGGGGGCTCCCCGGCGAGTCGAGGTGGAGGCCATTCAACTCCCCGAAGCCGAGGAGGGCATGACGGTGCACCGGGACTGCATGGCCTCGCTGGTGGAGGGTGGGGAGTTGGCCTTCTCGGAGCGCGCCATCCTCCTGCCGGACCTGGATCCCCGGCGCGAGGTGCTGGAGCTGCCCCTGCTCGAGCCGCTGGAGGTGGAGGAGCTGGCGCAGCTCCTGGCCCTGACGGAGATGACGCTCCCCGAGGCCGTCGAGGACTCGGGCGGCGTGCTCATCTACGGCTGGAGCGAGGAGGTGGCGGCCGGTCTGTTGCGTCTGTTGGAGGAGGCGGGCTTCCGGGCGCGGGTGGTGGGCGAGGAGCGGCTCCTGTCGGCGGGGGACCATGCGGTGGTGCTCTCGCCGCTGCCGGCGCTGGAGGAGCTGGAGCGGCTGCCCCGCTCCCAGTTGCTGGTCGCGGGCAAGGAGCCGGAGCGGGACGTGATGCGGGCCCAGGCCCTGGGGGCACGGGGTTTCCTGGCGGCGCCGCTCGACACGGATCTGCTGCTGCGTGCGGTGAAGCGGCTGGTGAAGGCGGAGCAAACGCTCGCGCGGATTCACGCGAGCTGCTGATGACCACCGGGAGCTTCCTCTGGCTCAGTAGCGCCAGATCTCCACCGAGGAGGCTCGATCATTCCAGCCCACGGCGGGCAGATCATCCCGGGACTGGGGGACATACAGCCCCGCGCCGGAGTTGTTGTCGTTTTCCCAGAGGTTCGCGCGGTAGTTGCCGATGATCCGGACGGAGGAGGTCAGGTCATTGAACCCCTGGCTTCGCAGCTCCGAGACGGAGCCCGTCAGGTGACGGATGTCTCCCAGGTAGCCCGAGTGCTCGTACAGGTACACCCCCTGCTGGGGCGCATAGCCCCACACCGCGTAGGCGTAGTCTCCCTGCCAGCGCATGTAGTGCGCTCCCCACGGCTCGTAGGCCCAGTTGTCGAAGCCACCGGGGGCTCGTTTGACCAGGACACTCCAGGATTGGAACGGGAAGCGCGCCCGGACCCGCTCGGCCAGTTGCACGGCGCGGTTCTCCGCTGAACCACTCAGGCCGCCAATCTGTCCGTCGACGTAGCTCTGCAGCAGGCTCGCGCTGACCGCGCTGTCGCTCGTCAGGGTATTGAAGGCCACGTGGCTGTAGCCGTTGACCCAGTCGGACTTCTGGTACAGCCCGTGGTGCTGCACGGTGTAGCCCCAGTTGTCGGAGCCGGAGGTGCCCGACACGATGATGTGCCAGGACATTCCAGGCAGCGTGTGGTTCAGGAAGGTCCTGGCCTCCAGGACCCGGTCCCGCGCCTCGTCATCGCCCTCGCTGTGGAAGCCGTAGGCGATGTTGTTGAACACGGTCGCGAAGTCTCCGCCGATGGCCGACGCGCTCGTGGCCAGACGGAAGTTGTGGGCGATGATGGCGTCGATCAACCCCGCTCCCGGAAAGTCCATCATCAGCACGCCGGTGCGCTGCACGCCGGTGCCCATCAGGTAGTGGAGCGCGTTCTCGTTGACGCTGCCCGCGATGGCGCTGGGCGTTCCCCCGATGCCAGCGGCGCTCAGGAAGTTGATGTACAGGGTGTTGGGGTTACCCGTGCTCGCCGCCTCGAGGTGCGCGCGCACCAGGTTCCACTTCGTGCCGGTGTTGGTCTCTTCCCACGCGTCCTGCTTGTTGAGGCTGCCCCAGCTGATGCCGTGGTCTCCGCCGTCGAAGTCATCCAGAATGACAATCTTGCCCCGGACCTCGCCGAGCGTGGGGATGTGGGTGCCTCGCCAGATGTAGGGGCTGTAGGCGGGCTGATCCCGGTACCACTCGAACGTGGCGGCGAAGGAGCGCGTCGTGTTCTCCTCGGTGTGCTCCTGCTTGACCCGCATCACGATGGTTTCGGTGGGGTTGTCCCGCAGGAACTGCACCGCCGTGCTCAACACCCCATCGAAGTTGGCCATGAGGTAATACGCGCCGTGGTGGATGGTGAATCCATTGCCGATGTGGCGGGCGCGGATGTCCAGGACCCGGATGCCCGCGTCGAGCTGGGGCCGGAGCTCCAGCCCCTGGGTGAGGATCCAGGCCCGCTCGATGGCGGTCACGTACCATTCCGTCTCGTTGGCCATGGTGTCGTGCGTCCCCGGCAGCGAGAGCGCCGCGAGGCTGGTGGAGGAGGGAATCCACCGCATCCAGTTGGGATGGCTGGTCGGGACGGAGCCCGAGTCGTTGAAGTACCGCCCGTGCGCGGCGGCGAAGGGCGCTGGAAGCAACAGCGCCAGGAGGAGGGCCACGATGGGGTACTGGACGCGGGGGGCTCGGTGTAACGGCATGGGCGTGTTCTCCACGATAGAGTGAATACCCGGAAAGTCCTGGAGATAGCATGGCAGTCTTTCTCGAGACAGGAAAACGGAGAAAATGACATGGATGGAGTCTTGAACCGCCTGCCCCTGCTGTTGCTGCTCTTGTTCCTGCCCGGGGTCGCGGCCGCCCAGCGGCGTGTCACCGCGCCGGTGGACTTCGCCGTCGGTCCCGCGGCCTTCTTCTTCTTCGGCCCCGTGTTCGGGGATCAGCCCATCCACACGGGGTTGAAGCTCGACGTGGAGGCGGTGCTCGACAAGGAGTGGCTGAAGAAGAATCAAGCCCTCATTCCGCGCCAGTACCGCGGTCAAGCCCTGAAGTCGGGGGAGATTCGCTTCGCCCCGGCGATCACCGCCCTCATCCCGGATTCCCTCATCATCTCGCCGAAGTACAAGAACACCGGCATCTACGGCGCCACCTGGAAGCCGCTGGGCGTGGGCCTCGCGCTCAGCCCCAGTCCGGTGCGCTTGTCAGTCGACGCGGGGTTGCTCCTCACCTACGCCTACCTGTACTCGGACACCCTGGAGAACACCCACTTCCTCCGGCCGGGTCTCCAGCTCGGCGTGGATCTGGAATTCCAGCTCAGCAAGGGCTTTCTCCTCAGTATCGGCTGGGCCTCGGCTCTCTATGTTCCCCAACGACTGGGCAGCTTCCTCGACGTGGGGCCGCTCGATGCCTCCATCTTCCACGTGGGGCAGGCCTATCTGCTGTTTCATTTCCGGATTCCCGTCTCCACCCGTCTCTGATGGCCGTGTTGCTCCAGAAGCAACACCTTGTCTGTTGCTTTTGAAGCTACACGCGGGTTGTTGCTCCTCGAGCAACACGGTGACCAGGATTTACCCGGCGTCCTGTTGCTTCCTGATTGTTCTTGCATTGATAGGATTTATCTTCTTATTCTAGACAGTAGCCGCTCTGTGGGGCGCGAACATCCGGGGGATACATCCATGCATTACCTACGCAGACAGACCAAGGGGTTGAAGTCCACATCGTGTTGGCTCCTGGGCGCCGCGCTGGCGCTCGGAGGGTGCCAGGCCGGGTCGGATCCATCCGAGGAGAGCACGGCACCGGCCGCCGCTCCCGTGGCGGCCGCCCTGGAAGAGGAGGGCAGCAGCACCGCGCTCAAGACCCTTCCACTGGTGGACGCGACGTCGGCGACCAGGGTCTTCGTCCAACAGCTCTCCAAGCCCACGGCCCTCGAGGAGAACGTGGCGGTGAACGTGAAGCTGCCCCCGCCGACGAACAAGGAACTCTCCAACAGCCTCGTTCGCGTGCTCGGGGACACGAGCAATCCCCTGGTCCTCTTCCGCTCCGACACGCTCGCCCAGCTGGGCATGATTCCCAAGAGCCCCGGTCCGGACTTCTTCACGTCCTTCTCGCAGCTGAGCGTGACGGAGCTGGAGCGGCGCGCCAAGAACGAGCAGCAGATGGCCTCGGGCGCCTTCGGGGAGATCTCCACCGAGGCGGTCCTGTTCAATGGCCGCCACCCGGTCAGCCGTGCCCTCGGCGCCGCCGTGGACGTGAGGGCCTTCTCGAGTGGCGCGCTCACGCCGCTGAGCATCTGCCCGGCCCGCCCCGTCTCCACCACGGCTTCGTGGGGCAAGACGTTGCTCATCCGGGATCCCGCCGTCGTCCTCGATCCGGCGCGCACCTGGGATCCCTGCACCGGAAACGGAACGCAGGGCGGTGTGTGGACCTTCGCCCACCTCATCCGCGAGCTGGCCCAGGGCTCGGGCAAGACGCCCGAGGACTTCGTGAAGGACTGGTTGTCGCTCTGGGTCAATCAATACACCGTCAACGGGGACAACGTCCTGGCGCGCACCGACATGTTCGCCAAGGTGATTCAACCCTGGGCCTCCGCCAGCGGGGTTGCCTCGGCCCTCGTCGTCAATCCGAGCACCCAGCGCAATGAAGTCCTGCTCGGCGGGTCGCTCAACCTCGACATCGCGCCGTTCCGGTTGCTGGCCATCGTCAATCGCGCCGATCTCGGCAAGAGCTCGGGCGGGGGCTACGGTGGTTCCTCCGACGCGGGCGAGCTGCGCTTCGTGTTCGGGGTGACCCGTCCCTCGCCGTGGGGCGCCGGTACGGAGGCGAGCTGCAATCTCAAGGAATTCACCGTCATCTTCGAGTACGGCGTGCCGCGCTCGGGTTGCCGCCAGGTCATCGACTGGGCGCAGAAGTGGGTGCAGCTGGGCACCCACGCCAGCTTCGACGCGAGCTACCTCTCCCAGTTGGAGTCGATGACCGAGAGCGTCGTCCGCCATGGCATGGCTCCCTCGAAGGGCAACCAGAACGCGCTCAACCAGATCCGCACCAACGAGAAGGACTTCAACCCCCAGTGGGAGCTGCGCGAGTTCACGCTCACCACCGAGAACCCCTCGGGTCCCGATACCCCCGTCAATGGTGGGCTCCGGCCGCATACCGTGGCGCTCACGCCGGATGACGCCACCCACAACTCGAACACCGACCCCGACGTCGCCTCCTTCGTCCTGGGCACCATCGCCACGACGGGCGTCCAGGCGCCGTTGATGGTTCCGACCCAGTGCGCGGCCAGCTACACCGTGCCCTTCAGCGTGAATGGCCGGCCCTTCCTGGGCGGCAACGCGCTCGTGCGCCTGCCCAATCGCTGGGCCGCCGCGGGGGCCAGCTCCTCCTCGCCCCAGGAGGTGTGCGCTCGCAAGGAGTTCTCACTCAACACCTGCAATGGTTGCCACTTCGCCGATACCGGCACCACCGACCTCAACAACATCAACAACCTGAGCTTCACGCACATCAGCCCCACGTCGGGCATCCCCGCTCGCATGTCGAAGTTCCTCACGGGTGGCAATCCCGGGTTCAGCTTCGGCGTCCCGGACACCCAGTTCGGCGCCTCGGTGGCGACCTGGTCCTTCGCCGACCTGGAGCGGCGCCACCAGCGGCTGTATGACATCGCCACCTGCTCCACCTGCTCCTTGCGTTTCTCCTTGAGCGAGGGCGTCCTCGGGGCAATCCAGGAGGTGGCGGGCGTGGTTCCCTTCGAGCCGGCCATCGCCACGGGAGGCAAGGCGCCGTTCAAGGTGGGCCCCATCACCAGCGTGGACGTGGTGAAGCGGCTCGTGGAACTGCGCCCGCAGTTCAAGAAGGACGTCCGCGACGAGCCGGTGGACTTCCTCCGTCCGGTCGAGACCTTCGTCCACTGAAGTCGCGTCCCCTGGGAGTCCCCTGGGGACGAAACCCTGGAGCGACGAGCCCCTCCTCGTTCACGACGCGGGGGACTCGGCTCCAGGCCGCAGCTCGCCCAGGACGTGAGGGGTGAGATCCTCTCCCCTCACGCGGTAGGCGGTTGCTCCCTCCGCCAGCGGCGCGCTCTGGAATTCCACGCGCGCGGGCAGCAGCAGGGGCCGGCGGAAGTCCGAGGTCAGGGTCAGCGCGGGCGCTTCCGCCTCCTGGCCCAGCGCCGCCACCCCGCGGCCCACGGTCCACATGCCGTGGGCAATGGCACGCGAGAAGCCGAAGGGACGGGCCGTGAGCGCGTGCAGGTGGATGGGATTGAAGTCTCCCGAGGCGAGCGCGTAGCGCCGGCCGGTGTCCTCGTGCATCGTCCAGTGCTCGCTACGGCTGGAGGCGAAGCGGGCCTCCTCTTCCGGGTCCGGCGTGAACGGGGACCGAGGGCCCCGCGAGCGCTCCGCCGCGCCCGATAGCCGGCGCAACATGGTGGTGACGGCGCTCCAGGCGAGCGTTCCGCCTTCCTCCACCCGGGTATGCACCTCCAACTCCCGCCCCTGCCGGACCTCCCGTTGGCCCTCCACCCAGACGTGCACGGAGAGGGCCGAGCCCTCCCGCAACCGGCGCCACTGCTGGATGCGGTTGCGCACGTGGATCATGCCGAGCAACCGGTAGGGGAACTCGGGGTGGTTGAGCACCGCGAGGTGTAGCGGTGTGACGAGCACCTGGGGGTACGTCAGGGGAAGGAAGCCATTCGCCGGGAAGCCCGTCACCTCCCGGTAGCGCGCGAGGGAGCGGGGTTCCGCGCGGAGGTGTCGCATCCGCGCCTCGAGCCGGGGCACGTCGGCTGGGCGTGTGGCGCGAGAAGAGAGGGCGGCGCGCAGCAATTCCCTGGGCAGGGAGGGAAGGGCGTCGAACTCGAGGACGTGCGAAGTCTGGGACATGGGTTGTTCACGGGGAGAGGCGGGACACCTCGCGGACGTCCCGCCTTCCCGAGCAGGTGGCCGCTACTTCAACGACGGCGGCCGCTTCGCCGGCACGCAGCGAAGCAGGGTGGGGTGGCAGGTGACGGCGAAGTCGGGATTGATGGTGAGCTCGGTCTGGCAGACGCTATCATCCGGCTCGCCAGCCTCGTTCCCGCATTCGATGTCGCCCGGCCACATGGCCCAGACCTCGTATCTCGCGGTACAGCCGTTCTCGGTGCGATCGAGCTCCGCCACCATCTGCGTGCCCGGCGCCTGGGCGGTGGCGAGGATCCGGACGTTGCTCCACTGGTAGGAGATGCTCGTGGCGGGCTCCGTATCGGAGGCGGGGGCGTCCTTCCGGGCGACCGGCATCTCCGTGGCGGGGCAGAAGCCCTCCTCGTCGGACTGCTTCGCCAGCGTGCCGAGCGAGTACGAGGGCTGGGAGGCGTCGCGGTCGTTGAGCGCCACGAGCGACTCGGGGTTGATGGACAGCCGCTCGTCACCGGTGCGGCTGGAGAACTTCTGGATGCCGAGCAGCTCTCCCGCGAGGACGGGGCAGGTGGTCGGCTCCCTCGGGGAGTAGACGGCGGACCAACTCAGGCTCTGCACCGGACATCCGATGGGGGGCTGGGAGGAGTCACAAGAGGACAAGAGTGCCATGGCCCCGGCCAGCCCGAGAATGCGTCGAGTCATGTGTGAGAAACCTTTCCTGACCAGGAGGGCTAGAAGGACAGCCGGGCGCCGAATCGCACGGAACGCGGAGACTGGTAGGCCGTGGGCTTGCCGAAGTTCTTGTTGAGGCTCGTGGTGTCGATCGGCTCGCCATCGGGTCCCACCAGCTTCGTCGCCAGATCGGCCTTCTGTCCGTTCTCGATGGGGAGCACGGACGAGTACGTGTAGTTCTGGTCGTACGCGACGGGGGCCTGGAAGTTGAAGATGTTGAAGACATCCACGCTGAACGACGCGGTGAGCTCGCGCGACAACCGGTAGTTGAGCGCCAGGCGGCCGTCGACGCGGTGGTTCCAGGGCAGGCGGCCCGCGGCGCCGCGCGGCAGGATGAAGGCCTGTCCCGCGCCGTAGTCGTAATGCGCGCCGAGATAGCTGTAGGGCGTGCCCGAGGACGCCCGGTAGGACGCGCCGAGGTTGAGGCTCAGGTCGGGCCGCAGGGCGAACTCCCGCGCACCGAAGACCTTGAGCTGGTGGGTGCGGTCGGCGGGCAGCGGCCCGGAGCGGTTGGGCAGCAGCGAGACGAGGTCGAAGTCGGAGTTGATGTTGGGATCCAACTGGCCGGTGTCCGAGCGGAACAGGCCCTCGTAGTTGCCGCGCAGGGAGGACCACGTGTAGCTGGCCTGGGCGAGCCACTGGTCGGCGAAGTTCTTCTGGAAGAAGAGCGTGACGGCGTCGTAGTCGCGCTGGGGCTTGTAGGGGGCGAAGTCGCGGGCGAACCCGAGCCCCGGGTTGCCAATGAAATAGGTGGCTCCGTTGTCCCGGCTCATGTCCTCGATGGCGATGTTGAGGGTGCGCCGGGTGTAGGTCGCGCCCACGCGCGCGTTGGGCAGGAGTTCGTACTCGCCACCCACCACGAACTCGTCCGTGGACGAGGGCTGGATGGAGGGATCCACGATGGTGGCGCCCGCGCCCATGGTCCCCCACAGGCGGTTGGCGTCCAGTGGATCATTGAGGGGCAGCCGGGCCTCGTCGCTGTTGCAGCTGCCCTGCAACTGTGCCGGATCCCGAGGATCGCACAAGGCGGGGTTCTTGTACGAGCGCAAGCCGGGCTCACCCGGGAACGAGCGGTCCACGAGATCCAGCGGAACGCTTTCGTAGTACCGGGCGTAGTTGGCGTAGAGCTTGGATTTGCCGGACCGGGTGGGATCGACGATCACCCCCAGGCGCGGAGACCACTGGTTGGCCAACACCATGGCCAGGTTGCCATCACCCATGAGGTACTGGGCGTCATAGCGCACGCCCACGTTGAGCGTGGCCACGTCGAACAGGTTCCAGCTGTCCTGGAGGAAGCCGCCGATGGAGTTGGAGGCCGACACCCGGTGCTGGGATGCCTCGATGTCCTCCTCATCCGGGCCGACCAGGTAGCCGTACTGGCGGTAGTCGTAGAAGTACGTGCCGTCCTCCTCCTCGATGAGGACTGTCTTTCCGGTCAAGGCGCGCACGTGGTCGTAGCGCATGAACTCCAGATCCAGACCGGCCTTGATGACGTGCTGCCCCGCGCCCTGGAGCAGCAGGGTGCCGATGAGCTTGCCCTGGTAGCGATCCAACGAGGCGTCATCGATACGGCCGGGACCTCCCGTCAGGTAGTTGAGCACGGGACAGCGCGTGCCTCCGGGGGCATTGGGCGCGAGACAGACGGACGGATCCGGCAGGGTCTCGAACTCGGTGATGGAGTGCGGATTCGGGCGCTCCTGTGCGTCGGTGGTCCGCTGCCACGTCGTATTGGTGATGCCCGCGTACCCGTCGGAGCTGCCCACGGCGGAGCCATCCGAGGGGAGCAGGGCCCCCACCTGGTGGTGCCAGCCGAGGGTGGCGTTGAAGAGCAGGCGCTTGTCCAGGAAGGACGAGGACCACTTGAGGCTCGTGTCCAGGGCGTTGGCGATGCGCTGCGTGGCCAGGGCGCCCTGCTGTCCCGAGATGCGCTCCACTTCCGGCAGGCCCGTGCTCTCGCTGATGGCGAAGCGGCCCTCGCCGCCCGCGGTCGAGGGCGTGCCCGTCACCGTCACGCTGACGTTGTGATCCTGGTTGAGCAGGTAGGTGAGCTTGCCGATGAACTGGAAGTTGCGCTGGTCCGCGAAGTAGTTGCGCTGGGTGCCCGGGATGCGCTCGGTCTGGATGAAGCCCCGCTCGTCCACCTGGGGCTTGCCATTCGCGTCCAGGACCTGGGCGTTGAGGTTGCGCTCCAGTTGATAGCGGGTGAAGGAGGGCGCCACGCCGGCGAAGAACCAGAGCCTGTCCTTTAGGATGGGGCCGCCCACCTCGAAGCCCACGTCCGCCAGGTTCCACAGCGCCGCCCGGCCGGAGACGGTGCCCGCCTCCTGGATGATTTCCGTGCCGCGGGAGGCCAGCGCGCCCGGCGTGAGGTTGCCGAACACCGAGCCATGAAACTCATTGGAGCCCGACTTCGTCACCGCGTTGACCACGCCGCCCGTCGAGCGTCCGTACTCGGGCAGGTAGCCGCCGCTGATGATGTTCACCTCGCCCATGAACTCCACGCTCAGGGGGGCGCCGTTGATGCCGAAGCCGGGATCGTTCACCGACACGCCATCGATGATGTACTGGTTCTCCGGGGAGGTGGCGCCGCCGATGGACACACCATAGGTGTCCGCGTTCGCTCCCGGGGCCAGCTCCGCCAGGGCCTCGAAGGAGCGCGAGGCGGCGCCCTTGCCGCTGGGTGAGACGACCGCGATGTTGCGCAGGAAGTCCGAGCTGACGTTCACCCCGGTGGCCGCCGAGCCGATGTCCACGGTGGGCGCCTGGGCCACCACGGCGATGTCTTCTCCAAATGCCTCGGGCAGCAGCTCCACGTTGACGCGGACCGAGTAGTCCAGACGCAGGTTGATGCTCTCCCGCGACAGGGGCTTGTAGGCCTCCCTGTCGAAGCGCAGCGCATACACCCCGGGTGGAAGCTGGGGAATGCGGTATTGGCCCTGGCTGTCGGTGACGACCGTCTGCTCTCCCTGGAGGTTGGGCGAGGTGGCGGTCACCACCACGTCCACGACGGGCTGGCGCGTGGCCGCGTCCGTCACCGTACCGAGGATCACCGAGGTTCCCTGGGCCAGGGCACCGCTACCCGCCAGGCATAGGGCGAGCGCGAGCAGGCCGGGGTGCCAGAGGATGTGTCTTCTTGTCATGGAGCACCCCGAGGCCGCGGCTCATTGCACTTCGGCGCCGTCCTGGTTGGAGTACGCGGAGACGGCCGTACCCGAGAAGGCCCTGGCCCGGTACACGTAATCGCCCACGGGCACGTCCGAATCCACGAACACGGTCGCGTTGGCGCCCGTCCGTCCGATGATCTCGAACTGCAGGGGCCAGGTCTCCACCGCGCGCTCGAGGATGAAGCCTTCCTCGTCCTCCGAGTTGTCCTTCCAGCGCATGGTCACGTTCGAACCCGAGGCCACGGCGTAGAAGTTGGTGGGTGCGGCCAGCGAGGAGCTGGTCGTGGTCACGGTGATGGCCACGGTGGCGGAGGCGCTGGCGCCGCCCGAATCCGTCACCGTGAGCTTCGCGGTGTAGTTGCCCGGATTGGTATAGCTGTGGGTCACCGTGGCGCCGCTGCCCTGCTGCCCATCGCCGAAGCTCCAGACATACGAGGCGATCGTTCCGTCGGGATCCGTGGACGTCGAGCCGTTGAAGCTCACCAGCAGCGGGGCCGACCCCGTCGAGGGCGTGGCCGTGATGCGGGCCACGGGCGGCTGATTGGTGCTGCTCTTGGCGGGAATGACGAACAGGGTGATGCTCGAGGCCGGCACCGTGGTGCTCAGCCGTCCGCCGGACACGGACGCGTCCGTCAGCCGGGTGATGGTGTTGGCCGACGTGAGCTGCCAGCGCTGGCTGATTGTCCCCGCGTTGAAGCGGGCGAGCTGGAGCGAGATCGACGTCGTGCCCGTCAGCGCCTTGTTGAGGACCATGACGGTGAGGGCCCCATCGGACGAGCGCTCGGCGGCGAACGCCGACAGCTCGTCCGGATTGGGCACGGTGCACGACACGCTCAGATCTCCAAAGGCCGACTTCTTGCCGTCGTAGTTGCGGTAGAGCTTCATCGCCTTGAAGGTGGGCGTGCTCTCCGCGGGAGTCTCCCAGCGGATGCCATAGTCCAATCCCTCGCGGCCGAAGATGCCGAGCACGTCCGCCTGCGCGATGGCCCCGTTGATGTGGTTTTCCGCGCCCCAGTTGTACTCGGTGATGCCCACCTTCGTGCCGGGATAGTAGCTCTGCACCCACCCCTTGAGCCGGGGGATGAGCGTGACTTCGTCATTGATCCACGTCTCGTCCACGTAGTTCGGATCCCAGAGCGAGCGCGTGGAGCGGTTGCGCCGCAGTTGCATGGCGGTGGTGACGTTCGTGCTGAACTCGCCGCCCTGCGGGTAGTAGTGCACGGTGAAGATATCCAACAGCCGGCGGCCCGTGGCCTGCTCGTGCTGGCGCAGCTCCCCGAGCCACCACGGCAGATAGTCCACGTTTCCGTGCGCTTCACGATCGGGGAACTCGGTGTATTCCTCCCGCTCATTGGCATACTGCTGGTCATAACCGCTGTAGAAGTAGCCGCTCCAGCCCCACTCCTCGGGACCCATCACGAGGGCATTGGGCTCCACGCTCTTGACCATGGAGGCGTAGGCGATGTGCTTGTCACGCACCTCCTCGAGGGTCGCGCCGACGGGGTGCACGTCGCGGTGATTGGAATACCAGAGGCTGGGCTCGTTATCCATGGCGAAGAGGCGGATGCCCCCCTGGGCCGCCGTTCCCCACTGCTCGCGGAGGTGTTGGATCCACCCGGCCTGGAAGTCCGGATCCACGGGCGTGTTGGCGTCGTTGGGATCATTGACCACGAACTCGCCATCCAACAGCCGGATGCCATTGCCGGCATCGGGGAACCACACGGTGTCGCTCGCCGTCTGCGGGCCGTACTTCAAGATGGAGAAGCTGGCCAGCCGCGAGCGATTGGGACCCAGACGCGCCGCCCAGCCCACCGTGGGGATGGTGACGGCCGGTTGCGCTCCCGCCGCCCGGGTGCTGGCGATGAACTCATCCACCTCGCCCCCCGGCTCCGCGCTGTCGTGGGCCAGACTCTCGAAATACCAGTCCCGGCCCCGGTTGGAGGCGTTCTGCTCCCAGTTGTAACGGGAGGCGGCGTTGCCTCCGTTACGATTGAGTGGAGAATTGAGCTCGCTCAGTTGCGCCTGGGTGGCATGGGCCACACCATAGATGGAGGGACTGATTCCTCGCCGATTGGCGCCCGCGTCGATGGCGATGGTCGTCTGGGCAGAACCGGGAAGGGAGATGAGGACCATCCATCCCGCGAGCCATGGCGTGGAAGGCCTCGCCCCCCGGAGCGTACGGGACAATCCCATCCACACGACATGGCACCACTGCTGCGCATTCATGGGCACTCCTCTGCCGTGAACGCTTCCATGTGCATGGAGCGCCCGGCGGGTCAGACGTCGGCCTCGGGGACTGGAAACCCAGCTTCACCCGGTTCGGCATTCTTTACGGAGTCAAATGTACAACGTGGATTGCGGTTTGTCCGCAACGCATCAGACGCCAACGCGAGAAACTTATTTTCGGGGGCTGTGTTCTGCTAACAACCAGTCTGTCTGAAATCGTGCAGCGTGAATGTTCTCTCCGCGAGGCCGGCCGCGAGCGGAGTTCCAGCTTCTGTTTTCTCACTTTCATATAGTCCACGCCAGAGGGCAGAGATTGCGCTGCCTGTTCCTCTCATCCAATCGTCGACGTATTTCCGGCACTGGCGGCTCGGATTGCAGCACGATCGTATTTTTAATGACAATGCTCTCCTTCTCCGGTTCCTCGTGGGATGACGGGGACCTGGGTAGGATCATGTGCCCCCCGCACCCCTGATGTGTTGTCCGGGTGACGGGTCATTCCCAACCGGAGGTGGGTTGGCGTGGCCCCAGGGGGGAGGGGCAAGGGCCTGTCTGGGATTGAGGGCTCGAGCCCTCGCGCGGAGGGAGGGCCCTGGGCGGGCGGGTGTTTGTGATACACCGGCGACACGGTGGATGAGGAGGAAGGAATGCAAGGCATTTGGAGGGTGGTGTGGCTGTCGTTCCTGCTGGGGGCATGCTCGGAGAAGCCCGCGGCGCCCGCCGCGCCGGACAAGAGCGCGGCGGCGCTGGCGGCCCAGGACGCGGCCTGCCCGGGCGGGACGGTGAAGGGGTGTGTGGACGCGGCCGCCGAGGCCGAGCGCAAGGGCGAGGTGGCTCGCGCCGTCGAGCTGTACACGCGCGGCTGCGAGGCGGGCGTGGCCCGGGTGTGCAATGTGTTGGGGACGCTCGTCTGGCAGGGGCGCGGCGTGAGCGCGGATCCCGCGCGTGCCTATTCACTCTACATGCGGGCGTGTGAGGGGGGCGACGCGGCGGGCTGCTTCAGCGCCGCCATCTGCCACCGCACGGGCGCGTGCGCCGAGAAGAACGACGCCGAGGCCACGAAGCTGTTGCGGCGCGCCTGTGATGGGGGGGACTCCCGCGCCTGCGCCAATCTGGGCGGACGCTGAGGCGCGGGGGGGAGGCGCGCGCTTCCACTCACGGGGGGGTCGGGGCCTGCCGGGCCTCCTCCTCGGTGCGCGCCTTGATCAACGCGTCCCGCTCGCGCCGGTTGCTCACCTCGGTCTCGGACACCGCGACGAGGGCCTTCAGTCCCTGGTCGAGCTCCTCGCCCCGCAGCGCCTCCAGGTCGGTGATCAGGGCGCGGGCCCTGTCCAGCCACGACAACTGCCCCTCCTGGCTCCAGCGCAGCAGCACGCCCCCGTCGGTGGGGTGGAAGGTGAAGTCGAGCGTGCTCGTGGAGGGCCGGGGCGCGAGGCGCTCGAAGCGCACGCGGATGAACTCGTAGGGCCGGCTCTCCAGCACGGTGATGCGCCCCTTGCCCGCCCGTGCGTTGCCCGCCCAGGTGTAGACG
Organism: Cystobacter fuscus; assembly: GCF_002305875.1. Lineage (NCBI taxonomy): Bacteria > Pseudomonadati > Myxococcota > Myxococcia > Myxococcales > Archangiaceae > Cystobacter > Cystobacter fuscus. Next base: position 3,815,065 of record NZ_CP022098.1, read on the forward strand.
GCCTCGGGGCCCGCGATGGGCCCGTCGAAGTGGCGCTTCATGCCCGGCTCGAGCGCGTCCCAGGGGGACCACAGTCGCCAGCGGTGCAGATCATTCACCAGGGCGAAGGGAATCTCGGCGGGCGCGGCGAGGGGCCTGGCGCGTTCGGTCCGGTAGGCCGAGGGTCGAGAGGCCACCAGGGAGGCGAAGCCCACCACCGCGACTGCCAGTGCGAGAGAAATCCGCTTGAGCATCCTGTCTCCTGTCCTCCGGATGGCGACCCAGGGGGGATGCGACTGTACACCACCCCTGTTCCAGGCTCTTTTGGGAGAACACCCGAGCCCCATCCGAGTCGCCGCCCATCATGTTCGCCGGTCCGAGTGAAATGCACGCGCGCATCCGCGCGCACGACTGGTCCGCCAGCAGTCTGGGGCCGATGGACACCTGGCCCGAGAGCCTGAAGGCCCTGGTGCGCACGATGCTCTCGTCGCGCTACCCCATGATCCTCACGTGGGGGCCGTCCTTCCTCCAGTTCTACAACGATGCCTACTCGAAGCTGATCGGCGACAAGCACCCGGCGGCGCTGGGGCTCGACATCCGCGTCACCATGGCCGAGGCGTGGGACACGCTCGGGCCGATGATCCACCAGGTGATGGCCACCGGCGTGGCGAACTGGACGCCCGCCCTGATGCTCCTGCTGGAGCGCTCGGGCTACCGCGAGGAGTCCTATTTCAGCGTCTCGCATTCCCCCGCCGAGGATGACACGGGGCGAATCGTCGGCATGTTCGCCGTCTGCAGCGAGGTGACCCAGCAGCTCCTCGGGGAGCGGCGGCTGCGGCTCTTGAGGGATCTGGCCTCCCGGGCGGCGGTGACCCGGAGCGTCGCGAAGACCTGTGAGGAGGTCGTCACCGCCATCGCCGAGCACCCCCTGGATGTGCCCTTCGCGCTGCTGTACCTGCGCGACCCGGACGGCAAGGGGTTCACCCGCCACGGGGTCATCGGGCTGGAGGAGAACGCGGCGGCGTGTCCGCTCCGGGTGGAGGGCGGAGACGACGAGCCCGTGTGGCCCCTGGCCCGCGCGGCCGAGGGCGAGACGGTGCTCGTCGAGGATGTCGAGCGCCGTGTCACGCTGACGGGGGGCCCGTTCGAGGATCCGGTCCGCACGGCGGTGGTGATGCCGGTGGCCGCCGCGGGCCAGAGTGCTCCACTCGGCGTGCTCGTGACGGGGCTCAGCCCCAACCGGGCGCTCGACGAGGGCTACCGCTCCTTCCTCGAGCTGCTGGTGGGCCAGGTGTCGGTGGCCCTGCGCAATGCCCACGCCCACGAGGAGGAGCGTCGGCGCGCGGAGGCCCTGGCGGAGCTGGATCGCGCCAAGACGGTCTTCTTCAGCAACATCAGCCATGAGTTCCGCACGCCCCTGACGTTGATGCTGGGGCCCACGCAGGATCTGCTCGCCGGGCGCGCGGGCCCGCTGTCCGGGGCGGTCCGCACCGAGCTGGAGGTGCTCCACCGCAACGCGGGGCGGCTGCTGCGGCTCGTCAACACGCTGCTGGACTTCTCCCGGCTGGAGGCGGGGCGGATGGAGGCCAGCTTCGCTCCCGCCGACTTCTCCACGCTGTGCGCGGACCTCGCGGGCACCTTCCGCTCGGCGGTGGAGCGCGCGGGGCTCCAGCTCCTCGTGAACTGCCCGCCGCTGTCCCAGCCCGTCTACCTGGATGGCGAGCTCTGGGAGAAGGTCGTCCTCAACCTCGTCTCCAACGCCTTCAAGTTCACCCACGAGGGGAGCATCTCGGTCCGCACCTTCGAGCGGGACGGGTGCGCCGTGCTCGAGGTGCGCGACACGGGAACGGGCATCCCCGCCGTGGAGCTGCCGCGCCTCTTCGAGCGCTTCCACCGGGTGAAGGACGCGCATGCCCGGACGCATGAGGGCTCGGGCATCGGACTCGCGCTGGTGCATGAGCTGGTACGGCTCCATGGCGGGCAGGTGGAGGTGGACAGCACCGAGGGACAGGGGACGACGTTCACCGTCGAGGTGCCCCTGGGCTTCGCGCACCTGCCGGAGGAGCGGGTGCGCGCCACGCGGGTGCTGCCCTCCACCGCGACCGGTGCCGCCCCCTACGTCGAGGAGTCCCTGCGCTGGTCCGTCCAGGAGCCCGTCGAGGTGCCGCCCGTCGTGCCGGAGCCGAACCGGCCTCGCGCGCGCGTGCTCCTCGCGGACGACAACGCGGACGTGCGCGACTACATCCACCGGGTGCTGTCCGCCGGGTTCGAGGTGCAGGCGGTGCCGGATGGACAGGTGGCCCTGGAAGTGGCCCTGGCCCACCCGCCCGAGCTCGTCATCTCGGACGTGATGATGCCCCGGTTGGATGGCGTGGGGCTGTTGCGCGCCCTGCGTGCCGCTCCCCATACCAGGGACCTGCCCATCCTCCTGCTGTCGGCCCGCGCCGGGGAGGAAGCCACGCTCGAGGGACTCGAGTCCGGAGCGGATGACTACCTCGTCAAGCCCTTCTCCGCCCGGGAGTTGCTCACCCGGGTGCGTGCCCATCTCGAGCGGGCGCGCATGCGCCGGGAGGTGGCCCGGGAACGGGCCCAGGTGGAGCACCTCCTGGAGGCCGTGCGGGCCCGGGACGACTTCCTGTCCGTGGCCTCCCATGAGCTGAAGACACCGCTCACCATCTTCCAGCTCCAGCTCGGCGCCATCGAGCGGAGCCTGAACGCGTCCTCCCAGCCCGGTATTGGCGAGCGGTTGGACACGGCGCGTCGCTCCGCGCGTCGGCTGGCCGGCCTCATCGAGACGTTGCTGGACGTGTCTCAGCTCACCACGGGCCGCATGCAGCTGTCGCGGATTCAGGTGGACCTGGCGGAGCTCGCGCGCGGCGTGGTGCTCGCCCACCAGGGCGAGGCCCGGCGGCAGGGCTGCTCGGTGCGGCTCCAGCTCGAGGGCTCCCTGGAGGGCTTCTTCGATCGGGAGCGCATGGAGCAGGTGTTCCACCACCTGCTATCCAATGCCTTGAAGTTCGGCGTGGGCCACCCCGTGGACGTCACCCTGCGCGAGGACGGGGGTGGGGTGACGCTCTCGATCGTGGACCATGGCATCGGCATCCCGGTGGCCGACCGACAGCGCGTCTTCGAGCGGTTCGAGCGGGCCGTGCCAGCGCGCAACTACGGCGGCCTCGGGCTGGGCCTCTGGGTCATCCGCCAGGTGGTCGAGGCCCACCATGGGCACATCCGCATCGAGGAGACGCCAGGTGGGGGCGCGACGTTCCTCGTCCACGTGCCACGCCCTGGTCCGCTCGTGCCCCCCGGCCCGTCCGTGCCCGAGGTGCCCGGAGGCAAGGGCCGCGACGTGATGAACTGAGCCCCCGCCGGGTCCGCCGCCCTCAGCACTCGATGATGTTCACGGCGAGCCCGCCGCGCGCGGTCTCCTTGTACTTGGTCATCATGTCCGCGCCCGTCTGGCGCATCGTCGTGATGACCTTGTCGAGGGAGACCTTGTGCTTGCCATCTCCCTGGAGCGCCAGCCGCGCGGCGTTGATGGCCTTGATGGAGCCCATGGCGTTGCGCTCGATGCAGGGCACCTGGACGAGCCCGCCGATGGGATCGCACGTGAGGCCCAGGTTGTGCTCCATGCCGATCTCCGCCGCGTTCTCCACCTGCTCGGGCGTGCCGCCCATCACCTCGGCGAGCGCCGCGGCCGCCATGGAGCACGCCACGCCGACCTCGCCCTGGCAGCCCACCTCGGCGCCGGAGATGGAGGCGTTGAGCTTGTAGAGCATGCCGATGGCTCCCGCGGTGAGCAGGAAGCGGACGGCCCCCTCGTCGTCCGCGTTCGGCACGAAGCGCCGGTAGTAGTGGAGCACCGCCGGCACGATGCCCGCCGCGCCATTGGTGGGCGCCGTCACCACGCGCCCTCCCGCCGCGTTCTCCTCGTTCACCGCGAGCGCGTAGAGGTTCACCCAGTCCATGGCCATGAGCGGATCCGCGCCGCGCATGTCCCCCTTGAGCTTGCGGTAGATGGCCGCCGCGCGGCGCTTCACCTTGAGCCCGCCCGGCAGCAGACCCTCGCGCTCGCAGCCGCGCTTGACGCACGCCTGCATGACCTCCCAGATGCGCAACAGGCCCGCGCGCACCTGGGCCTCGGAGCGCAGCGCCTTCTCGTTCTCCAGCATCAACGTGCTGATGCTCAGCCCATGCTGCTGGCAGAGCGCGAGCAGCTCCGCGCCCGTCTTGAAGGGGTAGGGCAGGCGCGCCTCGCGCACGCCCCCCGAGGGGGCAGCGGTGCCGTCGTCATTCACGACGAAGCCCCCGCCCACCGAATAGTAGGAGCGGGTGATGGACTCGCCGCGCCGGGTGAGTCCCGCGGTGAAGCGCATGCCATTGGGGTGGCGCGGCAGCGACTGCCGCTTGTGGAAGACGATGTCCTCGGAGGGCTTGAACTTCACCGGCTGCTGGCCGAGCAGCTTGAGCCGCGCGCTCTCCACCACGCCGGAGATGCGAGCGGGGACGGCGTCGCAGTCGACCTCCTCGGGGCGCTCGCCCTCCAGCCCGAGGATGACCGCGACGTCACTGCCGTGACCCTTGCCGGTGTGCCCCAGCGAGCCGAAGAGCTCCACCTTCACGGAGTCGACTCCGTCCAGGCCTCCGGCCTCCCTCGCGATGGTCTCCACGAACTGACGTGCCGCACGCATCGGTCCCACCGTGTGGGAACTCGAGGGGCCAATACCAATGCTGAACATGTCGAACACACTGAGTGACAAGGAACGCCTCCCGCCAAAGGCTGGCGAACCTATAACCCAAGCGGCCGGGGCCTGCTGCCCGGGGCTGTTCGACGCATGACGACGCACCGTGTCTGACGGAGCGCGTCACCTCGCCACGAAGTCATTCGCGAATGAAACACCTGGAGTTCCCCGCGACGGAGAACCCCAGGCGAGCGGCCGCTGAATCGAGTGACTCAGTGCCCCGAGGCCTGCGAGCCCATCATCTCCTCGGGGAGGATGGGTTCATGGATGGGCAACTGCCAGCGCTGGCCGTTGGACGGAGCGCTCTTCACCCCGCTGCCCCGCCGGGTCAGTGGGCGCACACCCCGGACCACGAGGGACACCAGCCCCAGGGTGATGGCTCCCGACACGGCATCCCGGAGGAGGCGCGGACGCAACCCGCGCAATCCCCAGAAGCTCACGGGGAGGACATAGGTGGGAATGGCAATCAGGCCCGCCAGCGAGAGCATGCGGCGGTGCCTGGGCGACAGGTTCGAGAAGGCGGAGAGATCCATGGTTCCCCACAACGTGGGCCGGGGAGGGGCTCCTGGGAAGGGGGCTCCCGGTCAGGATCCGGGTGTTCCAGGGAACGCACCTCCACCCGGTGGACGAGGGGTTGCCCGCCCGCCTGGGTGGGCGCGTCCACGAGGAGAGCCATCCAGAAAACGGATGGCTCATCGCGCCTTTCGTCTGGTGGGCTGATGGTTCGGGGCGCACCTTGCCGCCCATGGACACGCCCCTGGATGCCCCTCGCCGCACCGCCGCGCATGTGTTGATTCCCCTCGGGGCCGCGCTCAGCGTCCTGCCCTTCATGTCCGCGGGCATCGCGCTGATCGCGGGGCTCGGGGTGGCCCTGTTGCTGGGCAACCCCCACGTGGACTTCACCCGCAGGGTGACCCACCCCCTGCTGTCGCTCGCGGTGGTGGGGCTGGGCGCCGGCATGGATCTGCGCGAGGTGCTGGCGGTGGGTGCACGGGGCGCGCTCTCCACCGTGGTGAGCATCGGGGTGTGTCTGCTGCTGGGCACGTGGCTGGCGCGTGCGTTGGGTGTTCAGCGCGAGACGGGGCTGCTCATCAGCATCGGCACGGCCATCTGCGGGGGCAGCGCCATCGCCGCCGTGGTGCCCGTGCTCCGGCCCCGGGAGCAGGAGGTCTCCGTGGCGCTCGGGACGGTGTTCCTGCTCAACGCCGTGGCGCTCTTCGTCTTTCCTCCGCTGGGGCACGCCGTGGGGCTCGACGCCCATCAGTTCGGCCTGTGGAGCGCGCTGGCCATCCACGACACGAGCTCCGTGGTGGGCGCGGCCCTTCGCTATGCTCCCGAGGCCCTGGACGTGGCCGCGCCGGTGAAGCTGGCCCGGGCGCTGTGGATCGTCCCGCTCACCCTGGCGCTGGGCGCGTGGCGCAACCGCCGGGATGGCACGGCGGCCCGGGGACAGGCGCGCAAGCCCTGGTTCATCCTCGGCTTCCTCGCCATGGCGGCGCTCGTCACCTGGGTTCCCGCCCTGCGTCCCGCGGGGCACGTGCTGGCCGACATGTCCCGGCGGGCCCTCGTGCTGACGCTGTTCCTCATTGGCACCAACCTCACCCGGAGCGCCGTCCAGGCCGTGGGCGTGCGGCCCCTCGCCCAGGGCGTCCTCTTGTGGGTGTGCATGGCCAGTGCGAGCCTCGGCGCCCTCGTGCTGCACCTCATCGGGTGAGGCCGCTTCAAGGAGCGTTCAGGATCGGGGGCACGGCGCGGGCATGGCGCAGGAACCGCCCGGCGACCCCCGAGGGTGCATCCACCGGCAGCACCCACGAGAACGCCCGCTTCACCCGCAGGTCGGGGATCGGCAAGGTCCTCAGCCGGCCCGAGGCCAGCTCGTCCTGGATGCTCCAGCGCGAGAGGAAGCCCACGCCCAGGCCCGCCGCCACCGCGCCCTTGATGGCCTCGGTGCTGCCCAGTTGGAGATCCCCCGGCTGGGGCCCCCGGCGCACACCGGCCTGGCGCAGGGCCCGCTCCAGCACGGCGCGGGTGCCCGAGCCGGACTCGCGCCAGAGCAGGGGAACGTCATGGAGCTCCTTCCCGGTGCGCACGCGCATGAGCTCCGCGGGGGCCCGGGCGGAGACCACGGGGATGAGCTCGTCGTCCAGATAGTGCTCCAGGCGGATGCGGGCCGCGCGGGCATGTCCTTCCACCAGCCCCAGCGGCACCCGCTCCTCGCCCACCCAGGCCAGCACCTGCTCGGTGTTGCCCACCTCCAGCCGCACCTGCACGCCCCGGTGGACACGCAGGAACGAGGCCAGCAAGTCCGGCACCACGTAGCTGGCCAGGGTGGTGCTCGCCGCCAGCGCCAGTTCCCCCCCCACTTCCTCCTCGTCCGCCACCGCCGTCGCGGCTTCCTCCAGCAGGTGGTGCAGCCGCTGGGCGTACTCGAGCAACACCCGGCCCGCCTCGTTGGGCCGCACGCCCCGCGCGGTGCGCACCAGCAGGGGCCGGCCACACTCGCGCTCGAGCTGACGCACCTGCGCGGTGACGGCCGGCTGCGACAGGTGCAGCAGCCGCGAGGCCGCGGACACCTGCCCCATCGTGGCCACTACCCGGAAGGTCTCGAGCCGGCGGGGATCCAGACGCGTGAACAGCGGAGCCTCCCGTCCTAGCGGCCGTAGCCGCCGCTGCGCACGTCGACGAGCCGGCCATTCTCGAACACCGCCACCTGCATCAGGCGCGAGGGGCCGAAGTTGTACGTCCACTCCTCGATCGTCTTCTGCACGGTGTGTTGCTGGGTCGTGCCGCCCTGCTCGTTCCGGGTGCTCGTCTTCTCGCCCACGGTCTCCGTGTGGCTCTCCTTGGCCATCGGTTCTCCGCACCGCATCAGGACATCCGACTTGGAAGCCCCATCCGAGGCCAGTTGGTTGCCGCAGCGCAGCGTGGCCGCTTCTCCCCGGACAGGGAGCAGCACACAGGTGGAGACAGCCAGGGTCATCAAGAGGGCGCGCATGGAATGGACTCCGAGGAAAATCGTTCCCGAGGATGCGCCGGACGCCTCCGGGTGAAAAGATATTCATCATCCGCGAAGCCCCGGGAGGTCCATCCATGACGGCACGGAGCGAGGGCTTGAGGCTGATGGTGTACGACCGCACCTGCGCGGGGCGGTGGGGTCTGCCCGGGCTCACCGCCTCGTGGCGCGCGGGCAGCGTGCTGTACCGCGCCCTGGGCCGGCTCGATGACTGGCGCGGCGTCGCGAGCTGGCCCGAGGCCCTGGACTGGCTGCTCGCTCGCTCGGTGGAGCGGCGCATCGCGGAGATCCAGTACTGGGGCCATGGCACCTGGGGACGAGCCCTCGTCGATCGTGAGTCGCTGGATGTCCAGGCGCTCGCGCCGCGTCATCCGTGGCGGGCGCGGCTGGAATCGCTGCGCGAGCGGCTCGTGCCGGGGAGCGAGGCGCTCTGGTGGTTCCGCACCTGTGAGACGTTCGGCACGGCTCGGGGCCATGCCTTCGCGAAGGCGTGGACGCGCTTCTTCGGCTGCCGCGCCGCGGGACACACCTACGTCATCGGCCCCTGGCAGAGCGGCCTGCACTCCCTGGCTCCCGGCGAGGAGCCCTCGTGGCCCGTGAAGGAGGGGCTGCCCCCGGGAGCGGAAGCGAGTGCACGCACCGCGCGCAAGTCGGGCCCTCGTGAACCCAACACCATCACCTGTCTGCACGGCCAGGTTCCGCCGGGCTTCTGACAGGGTGGGGCGCGGGTCCTTGCCTGGGAGGGGCCCGCTCTGCGACGGTGCTTCGTCATGAGCACACGACCATTTCGTATCCTGGGCCTCCAGCAGGTGGCCATCGGTGGGGCCGACAAGGCGCCCCTGCGCAAGCTCTGGGTGGACCTGTTGGGGCTCGCGCCCCATGGCACCTACCGCAGCGAGCGCGAGAACGTGGATGAGGACATCGTCGTCGCGGGCGCCGGCCCCTTCCGGGTCGAGGTGGACCTGATGCAGCCGGTGGATCCCAATGGCAAGCCGCGCGTGCACGACCCCGCCCTCAACCACCTGGGCCTGTGGGTGGATGATCTGCGCGCGGCCGTGACCTGGCTGGAAGGGCAGGGCGTGCGCTTCGCCCCCGGGGGCATCCGCAAGGGCGCGGCCGGCTTCGACGTGACCTTCATCCACCCCAAGGGCAACGAGCAGTTCCCCCTCGGCGGTGAGGGCGTGCTCATCGAGCTGGTGCAGGCCCCCGTGGAAGTCATCTCCGCGTTCGACACGCTCGCCAGGGGCGCCCTGGGGCATTGAGCCTCTGCGCTGCTTCGGAGATGTCAGACGAGCCTGGCCAAGGCCTCGAGTCCCGCCGCGAAGGTTTTCCGACCGACCTGCTCGCGCAGCTTCGGCAGGTCATCCGTCTGGCACTCGAACTCGGCCCACCATTCACAGAAGGTACGGTTTCCCTCCGTCACCCGGTACAGCCGGAGGGTCGCGACATAGTCCGTGAGTGGCATGGGGGACTCGAGAATCGTGTAGGTGCAGGAGTACTCCCGGTCACTGAGGGAGACCAACTGCTCGCGAATGCGACCGCCTCCCTCGAGTCCGAAATTGCGCACGCAACCCACCACGTCGCCGCGCGCTCCCTCCTCGATCATGCTGTCCGTGATGACCGGGTGCCACGAAGGGAGACCATTGAAATTGCGTACCTTGTTCCAGACGCGCTCGATGGGTGCGTCGATGACGGTGCTGACGTAGATCCGTGCCATGTTGCTCCTCTTCTTCAACCTTGTTTCTTGATGGCCTTGAAGCGGCGCGTCTGCTCCGTGAGCGCGATCTCGGTGGGCAGCCGCTCCATGCTGGATGCGCCGTAGAACCCGTGACATGTGGAGCATTCGCGCAGGATGAAGGCGGCATCCTCGGGTGTCGCGATCGGACCACCGTGGCACAGCACGATCACATCCTCGCGCACCCGCAGCGCCGCTTCCGCCCATGCATCGATCCGGGACACGCATTCCCGAAGCGACAGGGCGGTCTCCGCGCCGATGCTCCCGCCTGTCGTGAGCCCCAGATGGCAGACGATGATGTCGGCGCCCGCCCTGGTCATGGCCACCGCCTCGTCGGCGTTGAACACGTAGGGGGTGGTCAGCAGATCGAGCGCGTGGGCCCTGGCGATCATGTCCACTTCGAGCCCATAGCTCATCCCCGTCTCCTCCAGGTTGGCCCGGAAGGTGCCGTCGATGAGGCCGACGGTCGGGAAGTTCTGCACGCCCGAGAAGCCCAGGCCGGCCAGCTTCTCGAGGAAGGGCTCCACCAGCATGAAGGGATCCGTGCCGTTGACTCCGGCCAGCACCGGCGTGTGCTTGACCACCGGCAGCACCTCGCTCGCCATCTCCACGACGATGTCATTGGCGTTGCCGTAGGCCAGCAGACCGGCCAGGGAGCCACGTCCGGCCATGCGATAGCGGCCGGAGTTGTAGATGACGATGAGATCGATACCGCCGGCCTCCTCGCATTTCGCGGACAGGCCGGTGCCAGCACCCCCTCCGACGATGGGTTCGTTGCGGGCGATCATTCCGCGGAAGCGGCCGAGGATCTGCTGGCGAGGGATACGGGGCATGTCGGGGAGGCTCCTCAGGGCACGGATGTTCCAGCTCCAGCGAGCTGTCTGAAGCCGTGAACGAGCGCTTCGGCGAAGGCCGGGTGGTTGATGTGGTAGGGCAGCCGGATGAGCCGGCGATGGGAGGTCTGGTCCACCGTGTGCTCCAGCGCGTCGAAGAGCGCGGCGTCCGCCTCGGGATCGTGGAAGGGCTGGCCCGGCGAGTCGAGCGCGGACACGCCGCCCTCGGGCAGGAAGAAGCGCACGGGACCAGGGCAGGCGTTCAGCTTGCGTCCGAGCCACTCGCCCATCTTCCGATTCTCCGCCGGCGTCGTGCGCATCAATGTGACTTGCGGGTTGTGCACGTAGAGCGTCCGGCCGCGGTATCGCTCCGGTACCGTGTCCAGCGCGCCGAAGTTCACCATGTCCAGCGCACCGCAGCTCCCGACGTAGGGAATTCCGGCTCGCGCCACGGCGTCCAACCGCTCCTCGCCAGCGCTGAAGATTCCACCCATCAACAGGTCACAAACCTCGGTGGTCGTCACGTCGAGGATTCCGACCAGCAGGTGCGAGGCGGCGAGCTTCTCCATCGCCCGCCCGCCCGTGCCGGTGGCATGGAAGACCAGGCAGTCGTAGTCGGCTTCGAGCGCTCGTGCGACCTGGGTGACGCAGGGGGTCGTCACACCGAACATGGTGAGTCCCAGCGCCGGTTTGCTGTCCCCCCGTGGGAGGTCACGCCCCACCATGCCGGCGACCGCGTGGGCCGCGTTGCCGAGGACCCGGCGTGAGATTTGATTGAGGCCGGCGACGTCGGTGACCGAGTACATCATGCACATGTCCGTCTCGCCCACGTAGGGCGCCACGTTGCCGGACGCGACCGTGGACACGAGCACCTTGGGGACTCCCACCGGCAGGGCCCGCATGCCCGGCGCGATGATGGCCGTGCCACAGGAGCCGCCGAGCCCGATCATCCCCGAGATGCCGGTACGTCCCTCCACGAAGAGGCGGAACGCCTCCGCCATGCGCAATACCGCCAGGCCCCGGTCGTTGATGCCAAGCACCGCGGACGCCCCGTCTGGGTGGTGCGCCGCCACCTCCTGCGCCGGGACATCGGCGGGAATGGTGGATGGCCGTGTGCCCACGTCCACGGTGACCGTGCGCAGGCCGGCCGCCGCGACCAGCCCGCGCACGAAGCCCAGCTCGGCCCCCTTGGTGTCATGACAACCGACGATGTAGACAGTCGCGGCGCTCCCCCTCCCGTTTCTCATGTTCGGGTCTCCCCCTCAGCGTTTCGACGAGCCTGGCCGACTACCGTAGCCTTCATTCGTCCGGCGGTCAGGGGGAAGCAGCGCACGGATTTGTTCTCCGGCAGGGGCTCCCAGCCCACGTCGGCGCCGTGCTCCTCAGGGCGTGAGGCGGCGCAGCTCCGCGCGCAATGACTCGTCAAAGCGCAGGGCCTCGGGGCAGCCCCGGGACTCGCACACGGCCAGATAGTCGTTGAAGAAGGCAAGCGGGCCGCGCGAAGAGTAGCCGCGCAGCTGCTCGGCCCCGAGCGCCTCTTCCAGGGTGCGCGCCATGTAGGCCCCCACCTGGATGAAGAGCTCGTCTCCGCGGGGCTCGTGGGCGGAGAGGATGCGCGCGCGTGCCGCGGCGGGTTCCCGGGCGATGGTGGTCCGATCCAGCAGCCGCGTCACCCGCGCGAAGGCGTCCGGGAGTTCCTCCGTCTCGGGGATCATCCCAGGTCCGTGCGCCGCCCAGTGGTGGTACGCGAGCCCATAGCCGAAGACCCGGCCCAGCCCCTCGTTCACCAGCGCGTCCACGGAGTCACGCAGGCGGGCGTTCAGCCGGTGCTCGTCCCCCTCGAGCAACCGCGCGATGAGCCCGTACGCGATGCGCTTGAGCAACGCGGCCTGTCCCTCCACGTTGCTCGTGAGCGCGAGGGCCACGTCCTCCCCGGGCAAGAGCAGCAGCAGCGTCGAGGTCTCCGGCTGTGCTCCCGAGTGGGCCACCACGTAGTGTCCCCGGAGCGGCCAGGTCGCGAAGCCCATGCCGTAGTCGGTGAGCCGCCCGTCCCGCGTGCTCATCGAGCGCTGCATCTCCCCCGTGCTCGCGCGTGACACCAGCCGGTAGTCGAGCAGCGCCTGCCCGAAGCCGAGCAGGTCCTCGATGGACGCACGGGTGCCGCCTCCCGCGAACCGGCCCGACACGTCGACCTTCTTGGAAGGCACGAGCCGCCCGTCTCGCAGTCGGTAGCCCGCCGCGTGGTGCTCGTCACGCGTGCGGCGATCATCCAGCGCCGCGTGCACCATGCCCGCGGGGCCGAAGACGTGCGCCTGGAGGTACTCGTCATAGGACTGGCCCGAGGCGGCCTCGATGGCGGCGCCCAGCAGGTTGTAGGCCCAGGTGCTGTAAAGGAAGCGGGTGCCTGGTTCGGCCTCCAGCTCATAGCCCGCCACCAGCGCCACCGCTCCGGCCGTGTCGAGCGGCCCGGTGTCCTGGCTCGGGCCGAGGCGGCCGTAGTTCGTCACCCCGCCCAGGTGCCCGAGCAGTTGCCGGGGGGTCACCGGCCAGCGCCGCTCGGGCCAGGCGGGCACCCACGTGCGGATGTCCGCATCCAGATCGAGCAGATCCCGTTCCACGAGCTGCATCACCGCCACGGCCGTGAAGGACTTGGTGAGTGACGCCATGCGCCACGTGGTCCTCGGTGTCGCCGGCAGGCCCTGGGCCAGGTTCCGCTCGCCATAGGTGCCCACCCAGCGCTGCTCACCCCGCAGCACCCCCACGGCGAGCCCCGCGTGCGGCTCCCGCTCCAGCTCCGCGCGGACGAACGCGTCGAGCGCCCTCGCCAGCTCCTCGGAGAAGGGCCTCGTGCTGGCCCAGGCCGGTACCACGGGCCGCTCGCACAGGGGCACCTGGGGGGTGGCCCCGGCAGGAAGGCCGAGTAGGAGCAACAGCAGCGGCAACGCCTTCACCGGGCGACTCCACGGGGGGACCGGATTCCGAGGGGCGCGGGTACCTGGGGCGACGTTGTCCATTCCACTTGCCCGCGATGATACCCAGCCGGGAGAGCCGGACGCTACGGACGCAGGGTTACCTGGTGGGACGGAGCCGTGTCGCCCTTGAAGCTCGCTCCCAGGCGGAGCGTCCAGACGGCACTGGGCCAGCACATGAGGAGCAGAGCGACCATCCACCATCGGGGGAGGGAGTGCGCACCTGACGGAGTATATTGAGGCGATGAACGGTATGGACGGAGTTCATCGGCTGGTTGCTCGGCGTGTGGAGAAGATGCTGGATGCACTTGCCTCCCAGGTGGCTCGTGGGCGCACGGGAGAGGAGGTGCCGACCTTCCATCTCACCTTGCATCTGGCCCAGGGAATCCGCTTGTCGGGCGTGCTGCTGGACTACCTGCCACGCGAGGCAATCCTCCTGGCGAGCACGAAGGAGGGGCTGCTGTCTCGCGGCGAGTCGGTGACGTACGTGGAGTTCTCCTCCATCGTCGCGGTGTCGGTCGACTCCCCGGCGCTTCTCAATCAGGTGCCCTTCCTGGTCCGTGCCGCGCTCGGACGGGAGGATCTGCTGCGGCACTCGGAGAAGCTGTCCAGGGGCATCTCCGAGCAGTTCTGGCCCGGAGAGGTGCAGCTCGGTGGCAAGGCGCTGAGCTTCGAAGTGGACTGGGTAGAGCTGGATACGGAGCCCGGGCGGCGCGCGCTGGAGGACGCGATGAACGCGGTGGCACACGCGCTGCGCCTCATCGGACGGGAACCCAACGGAAGGGAGCACCTGCGGCGCATCGCCCGGGTGCGCTTCGCTCGCGGGCGCTCGATGGTCGCTTCCCTGGAGGGTGATACGGGTCAGGTGTCAATCGACCCGGCCGCCCCCGCGCCTCCTGTCCAGGTCATTCGCAAGGGGCTCGGCGCGAGCCTCTGAGCTGACGGGGCGTCAGGGCTGGTCCTGGGCCACCGCCGCCTTGCCGCCTTGGTGTGCCGGCGTGGCGGGCTTCTTCGCCAGGCCCGTCGCCTTGTCGTCGTGGCCCGCGGTGGGCTTGTCGGGCAGGACCTTGGCGCCAGCGACCAGCTGCTGCTCCACCATGCGCGTCCAGAGCGAGGGCGCGCTGCCCACCAGCACATTCTCCTCCACCTTCAGCTTGCGATCGTTCTGGGCTCGGCGGAAGAGCCGCTCGGGGATCGCCGGCTGCTTGGGATCCGAGTCACTCACGGTCACCTGCTCCTGGATGGAGACGGCATCTGCCCCGAAGGTGAGTGTCGACGTCAGTTCGAACCTGCGGTGCCAGCCGTTGGGCAGCTCGAGCACCTGCTCTCGGCTGAGCGGGAACCAGGCCGCGCCCAGGCAGGCCCTGTCCTCGCCGGAGACCGCCTCCGAGAAGAAGCGCCCGTTGCGCAGGGGCAGGATGCGCGCGGCTCTCCGGCACACCTGGGGCTCCTCCTGCGTGCACGTGTCTCCCTCCGCGACCAGCACGTCCGTGCCGCCCACGTGCTCCATCCGCATCCGGACGTTCTGCGTCATGCCACGCAGCGAGCCCATCGCCCGCACCACGAAGCCCTTCGGTGTCGTCTCCACCAGCGCCACGGGGCCGAGTCCTTCCCCGTTGCTGAAGCGCCGGGTGATGACCCACACCAGGCGCTGGTTGGCCCGGGTGGTCTCCAGCATCAGATCCTCCTCGGTCAACCGCTCCTTGGGGGGCAGCGGCAAGGGCTGGGGCCCCGCCTCGCGGCACTCATCGGCCGAGGGCTCCTCCCACGCCACGGGCGCTCCCGCGCAGTCCACGGGTGGACGCGGTGCCACGCCCTTCTTCGCGTCGAAGCCGTGCAACAACAGGGTGAACCACGTATCCGGCGTGGGGAAGGAGCGCTCTCGCTGCGAGAGCTCCGCCTCGCACATCCGGGGTTTGGGAACGGTGGCGCAGCCCACCAGCGAGTACACCGCGAGGGCTGCGACCAGGATTCTGGGGTTCAATGTGTCCACGTGTCTTCCTGGGGTCGAGTACCTATGCCTCGGCGAAGCGAATATCCCAATGGCCTTCCGGAGCGAGCGCGATGCTCAACTGACGGGGGAGCGGGCCGCCAGCCAGGCGCTGGAGCAGCTCGCGTGAGAGGGCGGGCATCAGCGAGCCTTGCAGGATGTGCTCCGCGTTGCGTGCCCCGGTCTCCGCCTCGGTGCAGCGGCGCGCCAGCTCGTCGAGCAGCTCAGGCGCGAGCGTCGTCTCCACCCCGTGCGCCGCGCGCAGCCGCCCCACCACCTTGTCGAGCTTCATCGCGACGATCTCCCGCATGATGGAGGTGCTCACGGGGGCATAGGGCACGATGGTCATGCGCGCCAGCAGCGCCGGCTTGAAGTGCTTGCTCAGGGTGGGGCGCACCCGGGTGATCATCTCCTCGGGGGTAGGCGTCGCGCCCGACTCGTGCATCCGCATGAGGAGGTCCGAGCCCAGGTTGCTGGTGAGAATGATGATGGTGTTGCGGAAGTCGACGGCTCGGCCCTCGCTGTCGTTGAGCACGCCCTTGTCGAACACCTGGTAGAAGAGGTTCATCACCTCCAGGTCGGCTTTCTCGCACTCGTCCAGGAGCACGACCGAGTAGGGCCGCTGCCGCACGGCTTCCGTCAGGAGACCTCCCTCCCCGTACCCCACGTAGCCCGGCGGTGAGCCGATGAGGCGCGAGACGGTGTGCTTCTCCTGGAACTCGCTCATGTTGAGCGTGGTCATGAACCGCTCGCCGCCGTAGAGGCTGTCGGCCAGCGCGAGCGCCGTCTCCGTCTTGCCCACGCCACTGGGGCCCACGAAGAGCATCACCCCGATGGGGGCGTCCGGGTTGCGGATGCCCGCCTGGGAGATCTGGATGATCTCCGCCACCTTGCGCAGGGCGGGCTCCTGCCCGCGTACGCGCTCGGTCAGCTTCGTTTCGAGCTTCAGCACCGCCGAGAGCAGATCGCTGCGCATCTTGCCCACGGGGATGCCCGTCCAGCCCGCCACGACGCGCGCCACGATGTCCGCGTCCACCTCCGCGTGCACCAGGGGCTCCTCTCCGCGCGCATGGGCCAGCGCCGCCGAGGCCTCCTCCACCCGGGCCTTGAGGGGCACCTGGTCCGCGTCGGGAGGAGCGGAGAGCAGGGCCTGGCGCGCGGCCATCAGCGTGGCGACTGCGGTCCGCTCCGTCTCCCACCGGGACTGGAGCGAGGCGCGCTGGTCGCGCACGGCGCTCAGCTTCTCCTCCAGCTTCGCCACCATTCCCGCGTCGCCCGGGTGCCCCTCGGCGAGGTCCCTGCGCCGGGCGTCGCGCTCGCGCTCCAGGGCGGAGATCTCCTGCTCGAGTGCCACCAGCTCGTCGGGCTTGGTGGACAGCTCGATCTTCACGCGCGCGGCCGCCGTGTCGAGCAGGTCCACCGCCTTGTCCGGCAGCTGGCGGCCCGAGATGTAGCGGCTGGACAGCCGCACCGCGGCGGAGACGGCCTCGTCCCGGATGGTGATGCCGTGCGCCGCCTCGTAGGTGGGCCGCAGGCCTCTCATCATCAGCTCGGCCTCCTCGATGCCCGGCTCGTCCACCTTGACGGGCTGGAAGCGCCGCTCGAGGGCGGCGTCCTTCTCGAAGTACTTCTTGTATTCGCCCCAGGTGGTCGCGGCGATGGTGCGCAGCTCGCCCCGCGCGAGCGCGGGCTTGAGCAGGTTGGCGCCGTCGCTGCCGCCCGCTCCCGCCCCGGAGCCGATGAGTGTGTGGGCCTCGTCGATGAAGAGGATGATGGGCGTGGGGGAGGCCTTCACCTCGGAGATGACGGACTTGAGGCGGTTCTCGAACTCGCCCCTCACGCCCGCGCCCGCCTGCAACAGGCCCAGGTCGAGCCCCAGCAGCTCCACGTTCTTGAGCGCGTCGGGCACCTCGCCCTTCACGATGGCCCAGGCGAGCCCCTCCACCAGGGCCGTCTTTCCCACACCGGGCTCGCCCACCAGGATGGGGTTGTTCTTCCGGCGCCGCGAGAGGATGTCGACCATCTGGCGGATCTCCCGATGCCGGCCGAAGATGGGATCGATCTTCCCCTCACGCACCCGGCCCGTGAAGGACGTGGCGAAGCGGCGCAGGGCCTCGCCGCCCGCCGCGCCCGGAGTGGCCGTGTCGGGTGCTCCCGCCGCGGTGGGCTCGGGCGCCGCTTCCAGCGTCTCCGGCGAGGGCTTGAGCACCACGTCCAGGGCGGCCATCAGCTCGTCGCGGGGGATGGCGTCCAGCTCCGGGAAGAGCTCGGCGGTGTAGCGGCCGTGGCGGGCCACGAACTGGGCGAAGAGCACCCCGGAGCGCAGGCGTACCGCCCCCTGCTCGACGGAGGCCATCAACCAGGCATCCTCGAACCACTGGAAGAGGGATTCGGAGAAGACGGGCCGGCCGGCGTTGCCGGAGCGCAGGCCCTGCAGGGCCCGCTCCACGCTGGCGGCCAGACGGAGGCGGTCCACCTGGAAGTGGTGCAACAGGCGGGCGACATCCGAGTCCTCGGGCTCGAGCAGCTGCGCGAGCATGTGCTCGACCACGATTTCATAGAAGCGCCCACTGCTGGCGCGCGCGACCGCCGCCTCCAGCGTGCGGGTGGCCGTGGGCGTGAGACGGCGGACGAGGGCTTTCGGTTCGACTCGGATGGCGGCACCCTCCAACGGGGGACGGCAGGAAATCTACCGGGAGCGCCAACGCCGTCGGTTGCCGGCGCCTCCGGACGTCACGCTTCAAGTGACGGGAATCGAGAGGCGCACCTGTCGGCCCTTGCCCAACCACGTGTCCCGCCCCAACTGCGCCGACTGCGTGCTCGAGAGCTTGAACGTCTGGGTGACGCTCTCCGTGAGCCCCAGCTCGAACTCGTACTCGAGGGGATCCATCAGGAACAGTCGCACCACTTCCCGCGCCTGGGGCAGCAGGTCCCCCCCGGGCAGCATCCGCCGGTACACGGTGGTGGGGAGCGGCTCGATGTGGATCTTGATCTTCCCCATCCGATCATAGGCCTTGCCGCCCAGCACGGTGTTCTTCCCGAGGATGTTGTAGTTGCGGCCCAGCTGCAGCCGGGCATCGATGTCCACCCAGCGGCCCACGAACTGCTCCACCCGTACCCGCGCGCCTGCCAGATCTTCGCCGAGCACGTCCTCCAGTGCCGCCTCCAGCTTCTCGGCGGTACGCGCGCGCGAGGCCAGCAGCGGCACGATGCGCAGCAGCCGCCGCGTGGGCAGCTTGCTCGTGCGCTCTCCCTCGTACGTGTCGAAGCCGGCGAGCGCCAGCAGCCGCCGGGACCACTGGTCGGTGTGGTCGGCGTTGGACTCGCTGCTGACGCGGTACTTGGACTCGATGCGGTAGAGCAGGGACAGCAGCCGGTGATGGAAGAGGTCCAGGAACTCCCGGCGCACGGCGTGGTCCGGATCCTCCTGGGCCACCTCCTCGGCGATGTACATCGGCAGCGGGCTCACCGAGCCCGTGAGCCCGAGGAAGCGGGTGACGACTTCGAACAGGGGACGCCGTGAGAAGGCATCCTCCGCGCGCACGGGCACCTGGCGCAGCGTCACCGCGCTGACATCCCCCGAGGAGAAGCCCAGCGAGGGATCATGCCGGAAGCGGATCATCTCCTCGTTGACCGGGCCCACGCTCCCAACGCGGGCCGTCCCAGAGGCCGTCAGGCGCTCCAGGTAGGCCACGAGCTGGAAGAAGCCCAGCTGCGGCGCCAGCTCGGCCAGCTTGCGGGCTGGCTCTACAAAAGCGTCAGGGAGCCGTTCCTCGGGAGCCATGAGAACTCGGTCTGCGAAGGCTGGAGCCGGATGGCCAGCTCGTTGAAGGAGTTGAGCGTGACGTGGGAGGCGAGCAGCTCATCGAGGATGCATCCAAAGAGGAAGGCATCTCCCACGCCCATGAAGTTCGTCTCGTCCATATCCACCTGGGAGCGATTGCCGCGCAGGGGCACGCCCTCGAAGAAGCGCGTGAGAGGTCGGGTCTCCACGGTGCGGATGGCATTGATGCGCAGGCGGCTGGCGCGGGCGGCGAGGTTGTCCGCGAGCGCCTGGAAGTTGTACAGGTCCAGCAGGCGCCGCAGTGCGGCGGCATCCGCGATGGAGTGCTGGTTGATGGCCAGGTGCGAGAGCAGCCGCCAGTGCAGCTCGGTGCCCAGCGGTGCGCGCGCCGGCCGGCTCACCGGAGAGATATTCTTGAACTTCGCGTTGGTGGGCGAAGCCGACGTGGGCAGGCAGATGTCCCCTACCTGCAGCCGCGCGGGCAGCGTCCGATTGGTGCAGGTGAGATCGATGGACAGCACCTCCTCGGCCCCGAGCGTGGGCGCCACGTCCCGCGGGGTCTCCAGGGTGAGATAGGTGTCGATGCCATCATCCACGGGCGAGTGGATGCGCCGCAGCCGGTAGAAGGCCGGCTCGGCGCCCTCGCTCGTGGTGTGCTCGAACTCATGGAAGGGCCGGTAGGTGCGGCGCTCGCTCCGCCCGGCAGTCAGCCCCGTGACCGAGTCCACGGAGTACACCTCCGCATGCGTGGGAGGCAGCTCCGAGGCTCGGACCAGGTGCTCACGGCCCAGGGCATGGTGGAAGAGGGGATCCGCGGGGGCCCGGAAGAGGTTGATGACCGGGGCGCAGTGCAGGCGGAACATCTCCCGGGTGATGCGTGCGTCCAGAGGGGGCGGCCGCTCCAGGTGGAAGGCGATCTCGAAGCGCTCCTCCATCACCGTCGAGGCCGCCTCCAGGCCCCGCACCTCGAAGAAGAGGAACTTCTCCGGCAGGGTGAAGTACTCCTGGAGCAGCCGGTAACCCTCGAAGGCCCGGGGCCAGGGCAGCAAGGGGAAGTCACGCTCGAGCCCCACGGGGCGGATGCACTTGGGCTGGAGCACCACGCCCTCTCCACCGGAGGCACCGCGCACCCTCACCTGACGGCAGTAGCGCAGCAGCCACAGCAGGATGAGCGCGCTCGCGGACAGCTCCCCGTGGATGAAGAGGCGCAGTCCCTGGGGCCGCCGCAGCTCCTCGAGCCCCTGCTCCGTCGTCTGGAAGAAGAGGCGCAACACCGGCGAGGACACCGACGAGCGGTCCAACAGGGCGTCCTGCACGGTGAGCGGAAGCAGATCCACGTCGCTCATGGTGCGGAAGACGCAGCTGGTGCCGTCGAGCGGCTGCGCGGCCACCTCGGCGCCCGCGGCGATGCGGGACCTGCCACGCAGGGCGCGAATCTGGGGGGTGAACTCCACAATGGAGCAGGCGGGCACCGGACGCAGGTAGTGCGGCAGCAGCAGCTCCGTCAGGCCCTGCACCATCTCGGGGACATCGTCGTCTACCCGCTCCCGGATGCGCGCGGTGAGGAAGGCGAAGCCCTCCAGCAGCCGCTCCACGTCGGGATCCGCGCCGCGCTCCACCAGGAGGCCGGCGACGCTCGGGTTGGCCAGGCCAAAGGCCCGTCCCATCTCCCGGAGATAGCTCAGCTCGCTCAGGTAGTATTTGCTGAACATCCTCGCCCTTTCACCAGAGGTCCACGCGGCCGCCGGGGTACAGCTCGGTGTGGAAGCGGACGGTGCCGCGCGCGTCCTTGACGTTGAGCTGAGCGACGATGTCGAAGCGCAGGGCGGTGGGGTGGTTCTCGTCCGACACCTGCATGACGACGACGTTCTTCAGCCGCGGCTCGAACTCCTGGATGGCCGTGCGGATGGACTGCTGCATCCTCGGGATGGCCGCCGGGAAGAGATGGATGATGTCGTTGAAGTCCATGATCCCGAAATTCGGAGAGGCGGGTGACTCCCCCTTCCGGGTATTGAGCAGGGCGCGCAGGTGCTCGGCGATGGCTCCCACCGGGTTGCCCCGGGGCGCGAGCGAGCCCTGGCCGCTGGCGGCCAGTCGTGTCAGGAGTCCTCGTTCGGCCATGGCGGATGGGCCCTGCTTCGGAGCGCCCGGGAGTCCTCCGGACGCTCCGAAGGCAAGACAGACTAGCGCTGGGTATCCCAGGTGTCGGTGTGCGTCACGCCACCGTTGGTGATGGTCCAGTCGATGGTGTGGAACACGAAGGTGACGTCCTCCATCGGCGGCAGGTTGGTGCTGGTGGGCACGAAGCTGTCCGGCACGTGCTGCTTGATGCTGTTGATGCGGCCCTTCTTGATGGCGATGGTGTAGAACTGCTCGGTCGTGCCGTCTCCCGTCGGGTTGGGGCGGAAGAACTTGAACTGGGCCTCGATGACCTGGTTCTCGCACAGGGCCTTCATCATCAGCGGCGACGACTTGTCGATGCGCTTGGTGATGGTGATGGGCGGGTACTGACGGCGGCCCGTCGCCAGACCGGAGCCGGACTCACGCGCGGTGATGACCTCGTGCGTGAAGGCGATGCACTCGATGGAGTCCTGGCGGCCCAGGCTCGTCTGCGTGCTCTCGCCCTTGATGTCCGTGCCATTCGCCTTCAGGTACAGGTGTACTGATTCAGCCATGATTCACCTCGTCGTTTGCGCCATGTCTGGCGCGGAAAGCCGGGCCCTTGGGAGGCCCGGCGGTGACGGAGCCCGCGATCGACGTCACTTCGCTCACGGGTGTGACGGGCTCACTCCTTGTCCAACTTGCCCACCAGGGACAGCGTGAAGGCCGCGCCCATGTACTTGAAGTGCGGACGCACCTGGAGGTTGCAGCGGTACCAGCCTGGCTGGCCCTCCACGTCCTCCACGGACACGCGCGCGGCGCGCAACGGACGGCGCGAGCGCACGGCGGGCGCCGGATCGTCCATGTCGGCGATGTACTGGCTCATCCACTGGTTGAGTTCGCGCTCCAGGTCCGAGCGCTCCTTCCAGCTGCCAATCTGCTCGCGCTGGAGCACCTTCACGTAGTGCGCCAGCCGCGTCATGATGAACATGTACGGCAGTTGCGTGCCGAGCCGGTAGTTGGTCTCCGCCGCCTTGCCCTCCGGCGTGCTGCCGAAGAACTTGGGCTTCTGCACCGAGTTGGCCGAGAAGAACGCCGCGTTGTCCGCGTCCTTGCGGAACACCAGGCCGATGAAGCCCTCCTCGCTCAGCTCGTACTCGCGCCGCTCGGTGAGCATCACCTCGGTGGGCACCTTGGTCTGGATCTCCCCCATGGCCTCGTACTGGTGCAGCGGCATCATCTCCACCGCGCCCCCGGACTGCGGGCCGATGATGTTCGGGCTCCAGCGGTACTTGGCGAACGAGTCCGCCACGCGGCTGGCGAACGCCGTGGAGGCGTGGCCCCACAGGTAGCGGTCGTGGTGGCCGATGACGTCCTCGGTGAAGTTGAAGGCCTTCACGGGAATCGTCTTCTCGCCGTAGGGCAGGCGCAGCAGGAAGCGCGGCATGCACAGGCCCACGTAGCGCGCGTCCTCGCTCTCGCGGAACGAGTGCCACCGGGCGTACTGCGGGCCCTCGAACAGGGACTTGAGATCCTTGAGGTTGGGCAGGTTGAGGTAGTCCTGCTCGCCGAACATCTCCGGGCTGGCGTTGGCGATGAAGGGCGCGTGCGCCATGGCCGCCACGGACGCGCACTTGCGCAGCAGATCGATGTCCTGCGGACCCGGGCCGAAGTCGTAGTTGCCCAGCATCATGCCGTACGGCTTGCCACCGAACACGCCGTACTCGTTGGAGTAGGCGAGCCGGTACAGGCCGGACTTCACCACCTCGGGCGAGTCCTCGAAGTCCTTGAGCAGGTCTTCCTTGGAGACATTGAGCATCTCCACGCGGATGTTCTCGCGGAAGTCCACCCGGTCCACCAGGAACTTCAGCGAGCGCCACGAGGACTCCAGCTTCTGGATTTCCTGGTGGTGCATGATCTCGTTGACCTGGGACGTCAGGCGCCGGTCGATCTCCGCGATCATCGCGTCGACCAGGGCCTTGTCCACACGCTCCTCGGCGCGGTGGGGCGCCAGCATTTCGGAGATGAAGGCCTCCACGCCCTGGCGCGCGATGCTGTAGCCCTCGTCCTTGGGCTTGATCTTCGCCTCGGAGAGGATTTCATCGAGCAGGGAGGGAGA
Organism: Cystobacter fuscus; assembly: GCF_002305875.1. NCBI lineage: Bacteria > Pseudomonadati > Myxococcota > Myxococcia > Myxococcales > Archangiaceae > Cystobacter > Cystobacter fuscus. The sequence goes on from NZ_CP022098.1 coordinate 3,838,326, forward strand.
CTGCAGGGCAGCCGCGGGGGTCGCCGACTTCTGGGAAACGATCTCGGTGCTCATGGTTCACGCTCTCTGCTGGGACTACTTGGTCTGGTTCTCGCCGCCGTCCACCTTCAGGCCGAGTTCGTCGATGAGGCGCTTGCGGCCCTCGTCGTCGGCGAGCATCGCCTGGAGCTTCTTGCGGAACGCCGGCACGTTGCCCAGGGGTCCCTTGAGCGCGGTGAGCGCGCTGCGCAGCTCCAGCAGCTTGCGCAGCTCCGGCACCTGATTGACGATGCTCTCGGGCGCGAAGTCCGCCAGGTTCTTGAACTGGAGATCCACGGAGATCGAGGCGCCTTCCTCGTTGGACAGCTTGTCCGTGACGGACGCGTTCACCTTGAGGTCCTGCTGCGCCATGACCTCGTTGAAGTTCATCTTGTCCACGTTGATGGGCGCGCGCTCCTCCAACGGGCGGTCATCCGGCCGGCCGGTGAAGTCACCCATCATCAGCATCTTCAGGGGGAGCTCGACCTGCTCCTGCATGTTCCCCGTGGCGGGCTTGTAGACGATGTTGACGCGCTCGGTAGGGGCGACGGAACTCTCTTTGCTCATCTGGGACTATCTCCTTGCATGACAGGTGCGGCGTGGGTTCGTCGCCAGCTGGAACTCGTCCAGGATCGTTGCCGAGGTCTCAAGGTTGAACGCGCAAGGCGGCAACGGGATCGAGCTGGACGAGACGACGATAACGGATCCAAAGATCTCCTACCAGTTGGTTCGGTGAATCTTTTGCGGTGAGGGCACACGTCAGGAAGCCCTCGAGGCACGCGGCGGCGAGCGCCGGCTCCCAGGCGTCGAGCGCGTGTTGTGTGCATTCGGCATCGAGCGCTTCATAGAGGGCCTGGGCCGCGGAGGTTTGTCCCTGTTGAGCACACATCCGAGCGATCCGTAGCCGCGCGACGAAGCGCGCGCGCGCCGTCGTGGCGGCGGCGAGGTGGCCGTGGAGCTGCTCGAGTGTCTCGGATTCTCCTGCCGAGGGCGCGTCCCTGGGCGGCGCGTCCAGCCCACGCGCCAGGGGCGGCGCCGTGAAGGGCCGTGGCGCGGCGGTGGGAGGGGCGAGCACCTCGCGCCGCAGCCATTCTTTCGTGGCCGTGTCCGTCAGGGGCGTGCCATCCGCCGCCACGAGTTCCACCACCGCCGGCAGGCGTTTGAGGAAACCACTCAATTCCAGCAGTAATGTCTCTCGTGCGGGCGCATGGGTGGCGCCGAGTGATGCCAGGGCATTGGCGCTGAAGCGTTGTAAATCCAGGACAAACCGATACTGAGCCGTGGCGGACTCGGCTTCGTCGAGCAATTCCACCCAGCGGGCATTGGTTGTCAGGGTTTCCAGCTTCGCGCGCAGCGGGGCGGGGAGTGGCGGGAGGGATGTCCTCCCATTGGCTCCGGCAGGGGGTGGCTGGGCGATATGCAGCCACAGTCCGGTGCGCAGCAGGCGGTAGGCGAGCGGGTCGGCCGGGTTGGCTTGGCGCAGCACTCCGGCCGCGTTCGTCAGCGACGCGCCGATGTTGCGCAGGAAGTCCGTGATGGCATCCGCGCGGGGAGGCTCGCCACCGGGGGCGGGAGGGAGCTGGGAGGCCTGGATGCTCGGGGTCGCGGGAGGCGGGGTGGGGGCGGGGCTGGCGCTGGGGGCGGCTGGTGCCACCTCGGGCGCGGCGGACGCGGGCGGGGTGACCGTGGGCTCGGGAGGCGTGGCGGTGGGCGCGGAAGCCGGAGGCGACGGCGCGGGCGGAGCGCTCTCCTGGGGAAGGCTCGCGCGCAGCCGCTCGATGCTCGTGAGCAGGGGCCCGAGCGCCGGCGCCTGGGATGCGAGGCGCGCGCGCGTCACCTCCGCGAGCTTCGACACCGCGGCGGCCAGGGCCTCCACCACCGCGGGCGACGTGCCCTGGACCTGCACGTTGGGGAGCACCCAGGTCATGCGCTCCACGAACCAGGACAGCGCGAGCCCGCGGCTGCGCAGGCGCGAGGCCTCCGGGAAGAGACCCTGCCAGTACTGCTCGGTCAGCTCCGCCAGCAGGGTGGCTCCGGTGATGGCGCCGGGCAGCCCCTCGGTCGCGTACAGCCCGTAGGCGAAGTAGGAGGCGAGCCACAGGTCCTTGGAGGTGCTGCGCAGCATCTCTCCCGCGCCCCGGACGACCTCGTCCCAGCGCACGGCGTCCCCCGAGGGCGACTCGAGCTTGGCCACCTCCGTGGCGACGGCCTCGTAGGTGGGGTGGTGCTTGGACGCGGACCCGCAGGGGGCGTCGGCGGAGATGGGCTCCAGCCACGTGCGGGCGCGCTCGCGAAGGGTCTCGGGGGAGGGCGTCATGACGGGCGCTCCTTCCTCGTGAGGGCCTGCAGGAGCTGCTCGAGCGTACTGGTGGAGGAGTCGATGATCTGGCGCTGGGCGGGCGACAGCGCTTGCTTCGCGTGGGCCATGGCCGCGGGCCGCTCGGTGCGCAGGGGCCAGAGCTGGGTGCCCGTGCGCGTGGGCTGGGCCAGATGGAGCAGGAGCGTGGGGGGCGCCGCGCCCAGGCACAGCAGGAGTCGGGGCTGCTCTCCCTCGGACCAGAAGAAGGTGGGGGGCATGGAGGACCAGCGCAGCAGCCGCGTGGCGAGCTCCAGCCAGGCGACAGGGCCCAGATGCGAGGGGAAGGGACAGTCCAACATCACGTTGGCGAGGTCCTGCTCGCGGTGGCGCTCGCCCGCGCACGCGGTGAGGAAGGTGTGCAGCGCGTAGTAGCGTCCCTCCGAGGGCTGTTGCGCACCGACGTGCTGGAGCAGCTCCGCGCAGTGCTGCTCGGAGAGCAGGGCCTGTCGCAGTCGCTCGGCCACGCGGACGTCACCGGGCCTCACGGAGGGCAGCCGCTCCGCGCGCTCCTTCAAAAGGGCCACGTCGAGCGAGGGCGCCTCGTCCAGCAGCGCCGCGCTGGCGCGCAGGAAGGGCTGGAAGCTCTCTGGCAGCAGGGCGTAGCGGTCGGCCACCTCCGATGCGGGCAGCTCCTGGAACACCGACAGGGGGAAGGCGCGCCCCAGGCTGTCCGTGCTCGGCGCGAGGAGGCCCACCAGCACCGAGCCCTCTCCCGGCGCGGTGAAGACGAAGCTCACCGACGACGAGGGCAAGGCGCTCCGGGCCCCGTGCAGCCGGCTGGTGCCCTCCTCCAGCCAGCGCAGGAGGTAGCGCGCCAGGGTGCTGGACGCGTTGTGCCGGACGAACTCCGCGTGGCGCGGCGTCTTGCCCAGCAGCCCGATGTGGGGCGACTGCGTCATCAAGGCGCTCCATTCGCGCTGATGACGGCTTCCTCGACACACCCCTTGCCACCCCGGGCGATCCCGCGAGGGGGGAACAGGCCCGGATCCCGGAAGATCTGCAGCAGCCGCGAGGTGTTGTTGCCCGACAGGCCGAAGAACGGGTTGGCGGTGCGCTCGGGGCGGAAGTCGATGGCGACGAGCGCCCCGTTCATGTCCTCGATCTCCCAGATGGCGGAGAAGAAGCGTCCATCCCCGCTGGGCTCGATGCGCTTGACGCGCTCGAGCAGCCGGAACAGGCCCCACTCGCCGGGCTCGTCGATGTCCGCGGTGGCGCCCGAGGCGTTCTCCACGTGGATGTGCGCGCCCAGCTTGCCGGCCTGGCCGGGCCAGGTCATGGGCTTCCAGACGTTGTCCGGACCGTTGCGGTAGACCTCGTCGGTGCCGTCGATCGTCAGTGTGATGGAGGAGATCTCCGAGGGCGCCGTGTCCGGTGACGTGCCCGCGCGGATGCGCACCTGGAAGCGCACGAGCGGATCCACGGTGTCGCCCGGGAAGAGGGTGAGCGCCAGGGCGTTCGTCTTCTCGATGAAGGTGAGCAGCTCGTCGCGGTACATGTCGCGCGTGTTGAAGGTGGCGAACGTCCACTTGCGCCCGGAGGTGACCACCTCGTCGGCCAGGTTCTGCTGGAGGAATTTGCGCAGGGTGCCACCCGAGGGCCGGAGGAACTCCGACAGCTCGGCCAGGGGCGCGTCCTGCATCGACGAGCGGACGAACGGATAGCGGTTGCTCATGAGCTGGGCGAACGGCGTGGTGATGGCCTCGCACCAGTCGTTGCTCTTCTTCTGCGCGACGCCAGCGAACACGATGCTGCGCATGTCCTGGAAGGGCGGCAGCAGCAGCTTCTCGAGGATGGGGCCGCCGCTCTCGTACTTCTTGACGAGCATCGCCACGTTCTCGCGCGTGGTCTTGATCTTCTCCAGCAGTGCGCCGGATTCCGAGGGCTTCTCCTTCACGCCTAACAGGGCCAACTGCACCAGGGCGAGCTGGTCCTGGTAGAAGTCCAGGGACGTCAACTGCTCCGCGCCGTCGTTCGTGGGCGTCTTCTCGTTGCTGAACCGGATGAGGGTGGCGAACTCCTTCTCCACGTCCCGGGGCCCGAGCGTGAACTCGCCCGTGGCCGAGTCCTCGTCGATGAGCTTGCGCTCCTCCTTGTCGCCGTCCGGCGGGAAGACTTTCTCATAGGCCTTCCGGACCGGATTCTTGGTCTCCTCCTTGTTGGCGCGGACCAACTGCACGTTATACGAGAGCGCCCTGAACAACTTGCCGAAGGCGGGCGGCTTGCCGCGCGTGAGGCTCTCGAGCAGCGTCTGCATCTGGTCCACGTCGTCGGGAGGCCGGACGCTGATGGACTGGAGGAAGTCCCTCCACTCCTGGATGTACTGTTGGTAGTAGCGCGTGCGCAGGTCTCGGCGCGACGCCTCCTCGTCTTCCAGGGCATCCTTGTCCAGCACCCAGCCTTCCTTGTCCTGGAAGGCGGTATCCAGCCGCTGGCGCACCACCTGGTCCCAGGCCGTCTTAGTGAAGGCACCACGGACGCGTTTGGTGGCGCGCATGGCCGGGACGGCGCCGACGATGTCATCGAGGGTCTGCTCTGGATACTCGCGACCCACCTCGGCGACGATTCGCTCCATCTCCAGCGTGGGCAGCGGAATCCGGTTGAGGCCCCGGCGGGTGGCGCGCACCAGGTTGCTGTTGCGGGCGAACGCGAGCTGCTCCGGGTCCGCCGCCAACATCCGGATGTATGTGCGCGCATGGTGGGTGATGGCCTGTTGCAGGTTGGCCTCTCCTCCCGTGCCCTTCAGGTGGGTCCAATGCCGTACCATCTGGGTCACCAGCCAGTCCTGATGGGCGTCATCGAGCGAGGGCTCGCGCTGCGTGTGGGGCCAGGTGATGAGCAGGTACATCTTCAGCGCATCGAAGTGGTGCGCGTAGTCCTCGCTTCCGGGCTTCCAGTCCGGCGACTCTTGGTTGCGCGAGAACAGGTCGAGGTTCTGCTCGATGCGCTCGTATTGCTTTCCCAGCAGCACCCGGCGCATGGCGGAGTTGTAGAAGGACTGCGCTTTCGGGAAGAGCGTGTCCCCCTGGTACATCCCGAAGCGCAGCCAGAAGGGCGTCCCCTCCTTCTGGTTCGCCGTCAGCTTCTCGAGCTGCCGCTGCAGGGGCAGCAGGTCATCGATGCGCTTGATGTCGTCTCGGTCATCGAGCTGCACGGAGGTGATGGCATCGCGCACGTCGCGCGCCAGCCTCCGGTTCTGGAAGAAGGAGACGAAGGGAAGCACGAGCACCAGCGCCGCGGCCGTGAAATAGGTGGCCGCCACCATCCGCTGCCGTCGGCGGTAGCGCTGCTCTTCCATGGAGCTGCGGACGGCCATCTCCTGGTCCTGGAACATGACCTTGGTGAAGATGTCCCACAGGAAGTAGCTGCGGCCCTCCGCGCTCGGCTCGGCCGGGCGCGAGTCCCCGAAGAGATCCGACGAGGAACCGGACAGCCGCTCCATCGGCTTCTGGTCCTGGGTGCCGCTGGTGAAGTACAGCCCGCGCATCACCGGCGTGTCCTGGTACACGTTGTCCAGGAAGAGCGGCTGGGCGAACTCGGCCAGGTTCTTGCGCAGCTCGTCGAAGCGCTGGGGGAACTGGTAGATGTGTTCGCGCGCCTCCAGCCGGCGCTCCTGCCCCAGCCGCTTGAGGGTGCGCTGCTCCAGCACGCTCACCAGCTCGTCGAAGCGCTCCAGCAGCAGATCCGTGGACGCTTCCGCCTGGGCGCCCATGGGCACGGTGAAACCCCAGATCTGCCCCCGCTCGGAGCGGGTCAGGTCCGCGTACATCTCCGTGAAGCCGGGGATGAGGTCGCACTTGGTGAGCATCAGGTACACGGGCACCAGCGTGCGCAGGCGGGACGTGATCTCGTCCAGGCGCTCACGGATGTTCTGTCCCAGCTCGCCAGCGGCCTGGGGATCCACGCCCATCAGCTCGCTGACGCTCACCGCGACGATGAGCCCGTTGATGGGCCGCTTGGGGCGGTACTTCGAGAGCGTGTCGAGGAAGGCGAACCACTCGGGCCGATCATCCTCGCTGCTCAGGTAGCGGCCGGCGGTGTCGAGGAGCACGGCCTCGTTGGTGAGCCACCAGTCGCAGTTGCGTGTGCCACCCACGCCCCGCACGCCGCCGCCCTTGGAGGAGAGATAGGGGAACTTCAGTCCCGAGTTGCGCAGCGCGGTGCTCTTGCCCGCGCCCGGCGGCCCGACGATGAGGTACCAGGGCAGGATGGCGAGCGCGTCCTTGCGGCCCCGCGACAGCTTGGAGGTCTTGAGCGCCTCCACCGCCTTGGAGAACTCGGCCTGCATGGCCTTGATCTCCGGCTGCAGGTCCGGCCGTACCGTCTTGATCTGCTCCTCGGCCTGGGCCTCCAGGGCGCCCTCGAGCTTCTTGGCCGCCTTGCGCGAGCGCACCTTGCCCACGAGCCACTTCACGCTCGCGACCACCAGCAGCGCGCCCAGGGCGACGAGCCCCGTCAGAAGGGGCGGCAGCCCCAGCAGGGAGATGGCACCCCACGCCATCCCCACCAGCGTCGTGACGACGAGGGTCCAGAACATCATTGCGACGCCCCCGTGTTGGTGGCCATGTGGAGCTTGATCTCGTTCATGAAGGTGTCGACGGTGCTGTCCAGGTTGAACAGCAATCCGCCGTAGACGACCAGAGCGAGCACCAGTGCCCCGAGGGAGATGACCATCGGCGACAGCTTGCGCTTGCCCGCGAGCATCGACTCGGTGGGCCGCTCCGCGTGGGGCGACAGGACCTCGAAGTCGAAGGGCTTCGCCCGCTCCAGATCCTTCTGGACCGAGTCGATGAGCGTCATCAGCTCCAGCTCGCCGCCGCGGATGCGGTAGCGGCCCTGGAAGCCGAAGAGCATGCACAGGTAGTAGACCTGCAGCACCTCGGCGCGGTGTGGATCCTTCCGGATGGCTTGCAGGCGGTGGAAGAAGCCGTCACCCGCCACGTTCTCGTTGAAGTACTGCAGCTGCAACTGGTTGGTCATCCAGAAGGAGCGGTAGGGCTCGGGCCGGCTGAGCGCGACCTCGTCGAGCAGGGCGACGAGGGCGTAGGCCATGTCCTGGGCGTCTTGGTGGCTGAAGCCCAGCACCGCCGCGCGCCGCAGCATCTCGTCCACGACGCCGCGCAGGCGGTGGTGCAGCACCTCGGGGGGCGGCACCGCGGCGGCATCCGAGTTGCGGATCCGGATCGCCGCGTCGAAGCAGTCCTTGGTGGCCTCGGTGGTTCGTTGCATGGCGGTGGGTCGTCAGCGGGAGGCGGTGGGGACGGCGAGCAACTCCACCGTCGTCTGGGAGGCGTCGAAGGGGTGCGGGAGGTAGAGGGCGAGCGTTCGGTCGCGCATCGCGTTCCTCCAGTAGCCGTCCGAGATGAAGAGCGAGAAGTAGAGGGTCCCCGGCTGGATGGGCACCTCGGGCGGAGGGCGGTAGTTGACCTGGATGGGGACGCCGGGCGACGCGGCGTGCACCAGGTTCTGGATGTCCCCCCAACTGGCGAGCTTGGCGAGCTTGGGGAGCTGCTCGGCCACCATCCGCTCCGGCAGCTCGCTGCGCACGGAGAGGAAGAACTGGCCGCAGCGATCGAGCCGCTCGTCCTCCAGTTTCCCGCGATAGAGCCGGTCCTCCCCGGGCTGCATCTGCACCGCGAGGCACTGCTCGAGCGCCACGGCGCGCAGCAGCGTCTGGAAGCGGCGGAAGAGCTCCTCGAAGGTGACGCGCAGCTGGGTGAACTGGAAGGGCGGCAGGGTGGTGGGATCCGCGTCCGCCACGAACGAGCAGAGCTGTCCCGCGCACTGGCTGAGGGCCAGGTAGAGCGCGTGCGGCCTCATGCTGCCCGAGTCGATGGCGTGCTGGAGCAGGGGGATGATGCCGTTGAGGGCGTTGAGCTCCAGGAAGAGCGTCACGTCCGAGGCGGCGAACTCGAGCGCGGAGGCGTCCCGGTGCCGGCGCCGCGAGGCGAGCTGGCGCTGCTTGGCGACGATGAGCCGCAGCAGGTTGCGCAGCTCGGACATGATGTAGGGCGACGCGTCGATGCGCAGCGCCGGCGGGATGTAGTTCTCCACGAGCGTCAGGCTGCCGGAGCGATCGCGCGACAGCTCGAAGAGCTTGATGGCGTCGTAGTCCTCGCGCGGCTCGGTGCCGAAGAGCAGCCGCACGTTGCGCTGCGCGAAGGCCACCGGGACGATGGAGGTGGACGAGGTCAGGTCGTTCACCGGCCGGTTCGTCGGACTGAAGCGGGGATTGCCGCCGACACGCTCACCGCCGCCGTAGCTCTCCACGCCACTGCGCTCGCGCGGAACGCCGAGATAGACATCCAGCACGTGCTGGGCGGGAGGAAAGAAGCCCTCGGTGGGGCGGGCCGGCGGGGCCTCGGGGTCGCCGCTCTGGAAGGCGAGGGGCAGCCCGTCGGGGAGGACGCCGCTGAAGTGGCGCAATTGCACGCGGCCCGCGCGCAGAGCCTCCATGTCCAGCTCCAGCGCGCTGACGCCCCACGGGTACGGCTCCACCGCCGCCAGCCGAAGGTCCAACAGGTTCTCGTGATACAGGTCGAGCTGCTGCAGGTGGTGGGGACTCATGAACATCCCCTCCGACCAGACGACGCGCTGAGCGATCTTCATGCACTCCCCTTGGGGTGGTCTGGCACCTCGGTCTCGGAGGGCACGGCGGGCGCCGGCTGCGTCAGCGAGAACTGGGTGCGAAGCATATCGATTTGATAGCCTTGTAGCCGGTAGCGCAACTGCACGTCTCCGGGCCTGGGCTCGCCCTGGTCGCCCGCGGCCCTCTCGACACAGAAGGGCGGGAGCACCGGGTCGAGCGCGGAGACGGTGCGCCACGAATAGCCGAGTGGCTGGCGGAAGTGACCCATGGTCAGGATGAAGCGCGCCTTGGGATCCCGCTGGATCCACCGCTGGAGTTTCTGTCCGGGGGCGACGGTGAACTCAGCCACCTGGAGCAGATCCTCTCCCAGGAATTCCTTGGGACGGCCCCACAAGTCACGAAAGCCCGCGCGCTCCAGCTTCGCGCTGTCCTTGAGCTGGATGACCTGCACCACCGTGGGCAGTGAGCGCCCGCGCGGATCCGGATTCACCTGCTCGGAGACGTCCAGGACGACCTGCATGGGAGGTGGGGTCTCGCATGGCGTTGGCCCGATGCGTTTCGCGCATGAGGTGCCAGCGGTGGCCGCGAGCAGGAGCGTGAGCAGAATCCTCCGGCCTCGGCCGCCGGAGAGGGCACGCGTCTTGGTGTATGCGTGTGGCTGCGCCTTCACGAGTCCTCTTCGCACGAGCAGTGGAACCCCCCACAGCAGGTCGGATTGGCGGTGGAAAACCTGCCAGAGTGTTCAACAGACCGCAAGTCCATGGTCAATGCCCGCTCGAAACATTCGTGACTTCCGAGTGACGGGGGCGGACCTGTAGCGAAATGGGGCAACGGACTTAAGTATGTCTCTCTTGAATTGCTTGATTCAGAGGCGCGCGCGGCTCTGTTGGATTGGAGCCGGACGCTGCTAGAGTGACTCGGACTGGTATTTCTGCTCTACGCGGTGGCGCGCCCTGGCTGGGCCGCGGCACGTCCGAAGAGGGGGATTCATGAGACGAAGGATGTTTGGGCCTGTCGCGCTGGTGCTGTTCCTGGCATTGCCAGGAATGGTGGCCTTCGCGCAGCCCTCGCTGCGTGGCTTCGAGCTGGAGCGGCTGGACCTGAATCCTGGCGCCGAGGGCTCGTTGTTGGTGGGGATGGGGGAGATGCTGCGGGCCGGTCAGTTCCGCCTCTCCGCCGTGGGACATTACTCCCACAATCCGCTGGTGATTTCCCGGGAGGGAGAGGGGTCCACGCCCATCGTTGGGGGACGGGCCACGATGCATGTAGCCGCCGCTTATGCTTTGACAAACCGGTTGCAATTGGGAGTGCAACTCCCGGTGGTGGCGCTCCAGCGAGGCGAGGGGACGAGCCGGACAGGCTTGACGAGCCCGGGGTCTTTCGGGCTGGGAACGCCCGAGGTGGGGTTGCGCCTGGGTCTGTTCGACCAGAACGAGAAGGGCGGGCTCGACGTGGCGGTGGAGGGAGCCGTCGGGCTGCCCGTGGGCAGCGTCGAGGGCCTCGGCCGGGACGAGGGAATGCGTTACATGCCCAGGGTGATGGTGGGGCGGCGCTTCGGTTTCATCCGGGCCGGGCTGGACGTGGGACTCCTGGTTCGCCCGGTGGCTCGCATCAGTGAGCTGGGCCCTGCGGGTGTCCACGACGTGGGCAACGAGTTGCGCGTGGGCGGAGCACTGGTCTCGACGGGTCGGCGGCTCCGGTACGAGTTCAACGTGCGGGGGATGATCCCTCTGTCGGGGCAGTTCGGCTCGGCGGAACTCCTGCCGGGAGCGCGCTATCTGGTCAACCCCTCATTGGAGGTGTTCGCGCTGGCGGGGGTGGGGGTGGGCGGGGCTCCGGGGACTCCATTGTTCCGGGTGCTCGCGGGCGGTTCCTTCGGGGACGTGACGCCGCGGCAAGGTCCAGGGGAGACCTCCGTGAAGTGCGATCTGGGGACCGCCGTGGATCAGGTGAAGGAGTGCCCGGACCGGGACTACGACGGCGACGGTGTCATGAACGGCGTGGACAGCTGCTGGGACAAGTCGGGCGACGTCTCGCGCGGGGGCTGCCCCCGGGCGGACACGGATACGGACGGCATCGAGGATTCCCTGGACGCCTGCCCGACGGAGCCGGGTGATGCCGCGCGCCAGGGCTGCCCGATGCGCGACCAGGACAAGGACAACGTCGAGGACGAGCAGGACAGCTGCCCGGCGGAGCCCGGTCCCGCGGAGAACCGGGGCTGCCCGCTCAAGGACCGGGACAAGGACGGCATCGAGAACGACCAGGACGAGTGCCCTGATGAGCCCGGCCCGGCCGAGCGCAAGGGATGCCCGGAGGAAGACTCGGACAAGGACAAGGTGCCCAACCGCATCGACGTCTGCGCGATGGAGCCGGGACCGGAGACGAACCAGGGCTGCCCCGAGCACGAAGTCCCACTGCTGTCCATCGAGCCTCGTCAGCTCAAGCTGATCAATGGCGCCAAGGTGTATTTCGACCCCAACGGGGCTCGTATCCAGCAGCGCTCCTTCGTGGTGCTGGACTGGGTGGTCAAGGTGATGCGTGAGCACCCGGAGATCCCACGCGTGGTGGTGGGCGCTCACACGGATGATCGCGGCTTCGCGGATGACCTTCGCCGGTCTTCCCAGCAGCGCGCGGAAGAGGTGCGCCGCTACCTGATCGCCAAGGGAGTGGCCTCCGAGCGGCTGGTGGCCCGGGGCTATGGTCCGGACAGACCCGTCGACAGCAACGCGACATCCATCGGGCGCGAGAACAACCGCCGCGTGGACTTCAAGATCATCCGCAACGGCGAGGAGGCAACCGATGCGCCCTAGCCGTTTGCCAGAGAATCCCACCGCGAGGGGGGGGATGGAGGAGAGACGCCCCAGGTAGTCCTTCCATGGGGGGGCGGGTTCTGGTTGGCTGTGGAGAATGCCCGTGGGACCGGGACCGAGGCGCGCGGAAGAGATGTCCGCGCGCCTCGGTTCGTGGTGGCCCCTACGGAAAGAGGCCACCGGTCCAGGAAGTGGGGAGCGCGCTACCTGGCGTGCTTCTTTACCGGCGTGAGTCAGACCTGGCTTTCCGCTACCTGGCGGAAGGAGAGGGGCCGGACCACGACATGGAGGCCCCTTCCTCGTGAGGATCCGAGTGGCCGGGTCAGGGCAATCCAGACAAAGCGAAGCCGACGGACAACGCGCGGTGCGGCCTCGCGGACCGCGAGTCGAGAAGCAACGAGGGTCTCGTCGCCAGGGACGAGGAGCGCGGGCCGTGGAAAAGTCCCCATTCCCCTGATGCGTCGCGGTGGTATCCTCGCCCGAGTCGCTCTGGCCCTCGCGGTTGGAGCAGAGACCCTCTGAAGCTCCCTGTTCGCGGGGGGGATGCATGGACAGAAAAAATGAGGCTCGTAGAGGTACGGCTCCAACACGCGGCGCACCTCCGTCTGGTGGTGACGCACTTGTTTTCGCGCCGATCGTCCCGTCTGTTGGACTCCGCCCGCTCGTTTCCGCACAGACGCGCCTGGGCCGCGTTGGTGGCGGACTCATGAGGATGCTCAAACCCCTGCTGGCGCTGTTGGTGCTCGGCGTGGCCACACCAGCTGCCGCCGAACGGGATACCTTCTTCCTTGGGGAGGGCATCGATGGCAGCAGAACGGTGGAGGCGGGAGCGACCATAAGGGTCAATACCTATGCGGGGGTTAAACAAAACCTGGCTCGTGACGCCAAAGTCATCCCTATCGGGGACGTTGAGAACGATAACTTTTTGAGCCCCGCTGGCTTCAGGAAGGGCCAACTGGTTCTCGTGCTACAGACCCAGACGGAGGACCCGGGGGACACAACCACCATCGATCTCGACTCTCCGACACCAGGCGAACGGAAGGAGGGACGCTGGGAACTCGCGAGGCTCAGCGCTAAGGTAGATCCCTCTGAGTCCCAGTTGACTCTTGAGTCGGGTCTCATCCAGAGCTACGAGGCGGACCGCACGCAGGTTGTCTCCGTCCCCGAGTTCGTCAGCCTTCGTATCAAGGGAACCGGAACCATCCAGGCGCTCCCTTGGCATGAGGGTGGTAAAAAGCGAGGGGGAGTCATCGCATTCCTCGTCCAGAACACCCTCATCAACGATGGGGTGATCTCCGCCTCGGGAGCGGGCTTTCGAGGAGGCCGGGACTCGGGAATCCTCACTTGCCTGGTCCAAAACGAACCCGCCAACCGAGGCGAAGGACTGGGCGCGGATTATGATGACGACCAGAATCACAATCCGAGGTTGGCCAATGCGGGCGGTGGCGGAGGCTGTGTCGGCTCGAACAGTACTGTCGGTTTTTCGGGCGGCGGCGGTGGTAGCAATGGTGGCAGCGGAGGGATAGGTGGCAACACGGCCTCGACTACGAGCGCAGGTGGAAGCGCGAAAGGGGGAGAAGGGGGCGCCAAGCTCGACCGAGAACTCCACCCCGGTCGCCTGATCCTGGGAGGAGGGGGAGGTACTGGTCATGAGGGGTCAGGAGGAGGCCGCGGAGGTGGAGCCGTCTTCATTCGTGCTGGCTCTTTGGTTGGCAATGGCTCGATTGTAGCCAACGGTCAAAACGCCACATCGTCAAATGGAAAGGGAGGCGGGGGTGGGGGCGGTGGTGGCACCATCTATTTGCGTGTTGCCAGCAACATCGACTGTCTCAACTCGCTCGAGGCCAAAGGGGGCGACGGTGGAGGTACTTCAAACGCCGGTACCGAGTATCTCGGCCCAGGAGGCGGTGGCGGGGGTGGATACATCTTGCTGCAGGCGGTTGGGAACCAGTGTGTCACACGGGTGACGCACGGTACCGCAGGCACTGCGACGATTAATGGTGGGTCCTCATCAGCGCATGGCGCCCAGCCAGGAGACGATGGCATCCTTGCCACCCCATTGCGTCCTGAAGCGCTTCAGGACCCTGGAAGCGTGACGAGCCTGTCAATCTCAGATTCGGTCGTCGCGGGGGGGAGCCTCTTCGTCAAGAGCACGACGCCTACCATCACCATCAATGCGCCCAAAGGCAGGAAAGTCTGGTTAAGCATTGGTGGCGGTGACTTGGTTGGCCCCCTTACGGATTTGATCGATGGTGGTATTTATCGTTCTGACATCTTGAATCTGTCTCGGGCGACGACGTATCGGGTGAGCGCACGGACGGAGTACCAGGGGCTTTGGGGACAGCCGAGTGCGGAGCTGGTGTTCACAGTCGACGACAAAGGCCCTGCCGCTGGCTTCGACCCGACTCCACCTGCCCACACCAACTCCACCTCGGCGTCTTTCTTCTTCACCTTCCGACCAGACAGCTCGATCGACACGTTCGACACCGTGTCCTTTCAATACAGCCTCACTGGTGGCAATTCATGGATCAACACCGACAAGGACGTGACGATCACCGATCTCACGCCAAATCGCGACCATACGTTGTATGTGAGAGCCCTTGATCTGGCCGGGAACCCAGGGACTTCAGCCTCTCACACCTGGAACATCGACACCTACCCGCCAAGGATCGCCTCCGTGACCCAACCCACCGATGGTGCCTTGCTGGGCATTTCGAGCAATCCCCCGGCGTTCGCAGGCAAGGTCGAGAAGTCGACGGACAAGGTGGATGTGTATGTGGACAATGAGCCCGTAGCGAACAACCGTTCGGTGACGGGCACGGACTGGAGCTATTCCGGCAGTGCCCTCACTCCTGGCGCGCACCAGGTCCAGGTGATCGTGCGTGACCTCGCCGGCAACACAAAGATGTCGAGCCCGGTGTACTTCTCCATGGACCTGGAAGCACCAACGGTCACCATCCAGTCACCTGTTGGAGACTCCTTGGTGCGCCCCACACCGCTCGTGGTTTCAGGCACGACCGAGCGAGGCAGTACCGTCACCCTGACCCTCAAGATGGGGACCACGGAGGTGCCCCTTGCCGTGAGGACCGCGCTCGCTGACTCCAACGGAAACTGGCGCTATGAGACCTCAGCGACACTGGCGGATGGGCGCTATACCGTGGCGGCCACGGCCACGGACCCAGCCACCAACACTGGCGCCCCCAGCGGTGGAATCAATTTCATTGTGGACCAAGTTCCACCAGAGACGACCCTTACTGGCTGCCCGGCCAATGGGTACGCCAACGCCTCATCTCTCTCTTTCGGGTACTCCGCCACGGACGCCAATCCGACTGGGATGACCTACGCCTGTGCCGCCAATGTAAACGCCACGACCCAGTCCGTGAACTGCGATCAAGCCTATGCTGGCTACACCGCCGACGGTACCTATACGTGGCTCGTCCGGGCCACGGATGCCGCGAGCAACACGGATCTGAGTCCGGCTTTCTGCAGGTGGGTGTGGGACCGCACGCCCCCCAGCGATGTGAGCATTACCAACAATCCAAAGCCTGTCACCAACGAGGATTATGGCATCTTCGCCTTCTCGGCGACCGACGAGACCAGCGGCCTCGCCAACTACAGGTGCAGCACGGACGGGGTCATCTATACGGATTGTTTCTCTCCCCACGTCTACCCGACTCCCGAGACCAAGGGCTATGTGCTCTACGTCCGTGCCAGGGATCGTGCGGGTAACGAGAGTGTCAATGCCACGAAGTACGAGTGGACGGTCAACAAGGGCCTGCCGGTTGCCAAGCTCACCCCGGTTTCGGGGGCGGACAATCCGACCAATGCCACGACCGCGGTCTTCCGGCTGGAGGTGGAACCTCGCCTGCCCCAGAACTCGGTCAAGTTCTACTACGTCATCAACAACCCGACCGTGACCGATCTGAAGGAGTTCCGCGAGGTGCTGCCAGACGGGTCGACGACGGATGGCTCTCACGCCGTCAACATCTCCATCGACGTCTCCAGCTACTCGGAGAGGATGACCATCCGTGCCGTGGCCTTGGATGAAACGCGGAAGATCCAGACGCCGCGCGATCTCCAGCAGTCCTATGAGTGGAATATCGATCGGACGCCTCCGTCCGTCGAGATCGTGAGTGGGCCCAACACGTGGGAGCGTGTGCCGGCGGTCCGCTTCGAGTTCCTGGCGCCGGGGGAAAGCGAGGTCCGAGGCTTCCGTTGCGAGGTGAGCGACTGTGTCTCGCCTCCCACGGGGACCCGGGACTGCACCGGCACGAGGAGCGGGGCCCGAGCGGTCTTCCAACTCCAGGAGGGCGTGAGAGAGGGACGCAACTGCGTCAGCGTGCGGGCCCTGGATATGGCTGACAACGAGAGTGTCAAGCCAGCCCATTACGAGTGGCAGTTGGATACGAAGGCACCCGAGGCGCCCAGCATCGACGCGCCCCAGGGGTCATTGAGGGTGACCACGCGGCTTCCCTCGGTGGAGGGCAGCGCCGAACCCAACGTCAAGGTGCTGCTGCTGCTCGACGACGGCACGACTCCGGCTGCCGAGGCCACGGCGAATGCTCAAGGCCGCTGGGTGGCCTATTTCGGCCAGGCCGTTGCAGACGGTTCGCACAACCTGAAGGCCATTGCCAGGGACCAGGCGGGAAACGACAGCGCCGAGGGCGAGGTCGTCACCCTGTTGGTGGATGGCAGATCGGTGGCGCGTGTCGTGGGGGGTGGGTTGAGCTGCGCCAGTACTGGTGGTGGCGGTTCATGGCTCGCTCTGTTGGCGTTGGCGGCATTGCGCGCGGGACGGCGCCGATCCAGGTGAGCCGGGGCGTGCATTGATTTTGAACGGATATGCCAGGTGGGTCTGGTTCTCGCCCTCCTGGTGACATGAAAAACGTAGGGAGGCAACACAGATGGGAAGTATGGGTTTGCAGAGGTGGGTACGGCTGGGGTTGGCCGCATATACGCTCGGCCATGGGGTGGCATGGGCCATGCCCGAACACGTGCCTCCGGACACACGACACACCCTGGAACTGACCTGGCCGCTGGCCGCCGGTTCCACCGATGTCGAGGTCACAACCGATGAGGACCTCGAAGTGGGGACCTGGCTGCTGGTCCAGCCTGGCGGCGAGGGGCCGTGGCGGTTGACTCGGATAGAGGGGAGCGAGGGCTGGGGGCTCAAGCTGAGCCACTCCCTGGACGGCTTCCCGCTGTCCTCAAGACCGCAGGTGAGCGTGCTCAGACCCCAGGAGCAGGCCACGCTCCACGCGGCATGGCGGGAGGCCGCGCCGCAAGCTGGCACGCGGGGCGTGCTGGACATCAAGGGCAAGGCCACCCCGGGCGACTGGGCCGTCATCTTCGTTGACGGATTGGAGGTCGCTCGAGTTCAGGCGGACAGCCAGGGCCGGATCTCGGAAGCCGTGTCGGTTCAGCCTGGCTCCACCAGTTCCCAGGTGCAGTGGGTGACCAGATCCACGTCGGGTTGGGAACTGGGCACACTCGCTCCGCCATCGGAGCCGGTGGTGCTCGAGCCACTCAACAACAGCTATACCAACGACACGACACCGCTGTTCCGTGGCACTGCGGATCCAGGCGTCACGGTGTTCCTCTCCATCAGCGGGACGACAGTGGGTACCACCACTGCGGATGCTTCCGGCAACTGGACGGTGTCGGTGGACAGGACGTTGGCCAACAACGTCTATCCCGTCTCCGTCAGGGCGCGCTCGGGTTCTGGCGAACTCAGCACTGCGAAGGTCGTCACCGTCGTGGTCGACTCCGATCCCCCTGTCACCCGATTCTCCAGCATACCGTTGCCCTACCATGGCTCTTCCAGCTACAGCTTCAGGTTCACGGTGAACGACTACGGGTTCTCCGAGTGCAGCTATGACGGCGGCAGCTTCCAGCCCTGCACGTCTCCGTATGAAGTCAACAACATGACGGAGGGGCCCCACTCGCTGACCGTGCGCTCCACGGACCGGGCGAACAACGTGGAGGTGAATCCGCCCACGCATCAGTGGTTCGTGGATCTCACCCCCCCCGGTATCCGGATCACCGCGGGGCCACCGCGCTGGACGAACCTCGCTGGCGCCGTCTTCGCGTTCGAATCGACCGAGGAGCCAGTCACGTTCGAGTGCAGGTTCGATGCGGAGCCTCCGTCCACCTGTGTGTCTGGAAGGAATCTGGGGTTCTACGAAGGGCCCCATACCTTCCAGGTGCGCGCGAAGGATCGTGCCAACCTGTACAGTGAGTGGTCGACTCCCCTCGAGTGGACTGCGGACTTCCATGCACCGGCGGTCGCGGTGCTAGAGCAGCCCTCGTCTGGCGTCCTGTTGGGGGGGACGGGCACTCCCACCTTCTCCGGCACCGCGGAGGCTCTTGGAACGGTGACCATCCTCGCCAATGAACAGGAGATCGGGGTCGCGCAGGTGGATGCTGCTGGCCATTGGTCGTTCACCCCCAGCACCGGTCTGGCGACCAACGAATACAAGGTGAGTGTCATCGCCAGGGATCAGGCGGGCAATGCCAGCGAGCCGAGTGTTCCCATCTCGCTCCGCGTGGACGTCGACCCGCCCGACACCTCGATTGTCAGTGGTCCCGATGGGGACACACAGGAGGCCGCTCCTCGTTTCTCATTCTCAGCGACCGAGTCCAATGTCACCTACGAGTGCAGCGTTGGGGAGGAGCCATTCGGTTCATGCGAGGCCCTCACGCAGGGGACGCGCTCCTTCGAGCCGGGCGAGTACACCCTGCGGGTCCGTGCGCGCGATGAGGCGGCCAACGTGGATGATTCACCCGCCACGCGGCTGTGGTTCTACAGACTCAATGAGGGAAGTGGTGGTGGCGTGTTGGGCTGCTCGGCTTCTGGTGCCACCTCGTTGCTGCCCCTGGTTTCGCTGCTGGCCTTGTTGAAGCGGCGCCGGTCGCGCTCCTCCTCCCTGGAGGGAATGGGTGGATGGGGGCTGATGGCGTCGCTGCTGGTGTTGCTGGCGGGCTCAGCGCGTGCGCAGGGCTTCGACTTGCAGCAGTACAAGCCGGCTCCGGGCTCCAAGGATGTGCTGGGGGTGTACAGCGCCCAGGTGGCTCCGGGCCTGGGGCTGCACGCGGGTCTCTCGGTGGGCTACGCCCAGAACCCGCTGGTCTTGCGGAGGATGAGCGATGGCCAGTTCGTCCAAAGCATCGTGTCCAGCCAGATCACCGCCGATGTGTTCGCATCCCTTTCCTTCCTCGAGCATTTCGAACTGGGGCTGGCGCTTCCCGTGACCAGCCAGAGCGGGCCGACGGGCGGAGACCTCGCGGTCTTCATTCCCCCGAACGCCACGGGCACGGGTGTGGGAGACTTGCGGCTGGTGCCCAAGGCGGTGCTCCCCCTCGGGGCGCTGAGCCTGGGCGTGGCCGCGGTCGTGTCGCTCCCCACCGCCAACAGCCAGAGCTTCCTGGGCGCGGGGGGCGTGGGGGTGCAGCCCATGGTCTTGGCCCAGTGGGCCGCCAGCGAGCGGTTTCGCGTGCTAGCCAATGTGGGAGGCCGGTTTCAGCCCACCCGGCAGCTTCCGCTGCTCGGCATGAGCGTGGGCAATGAGCTGTCCTATGCGCTGGGCGCGAACTGGTCGCCGGGCGGCGCCGACTCCAAGTTGTTCGTGCAGGGCAGCCTGGAAGGCGCCATGGGGCTCGACAGCGCGCGGTCCACCGCCAATCCCTTGGAGTTGCTGGCCGCCGTGGGCTACTCGTTCCCGGGCAATGTGGCTGTCCGGTTGGGCGGGGGCCCTGGCCTCTCCAGCGGTTACGGCACCCCCAACTTCCGGCTCTTCGCCGGTCTCTCCTGGAGTTCCTCCGAGAGCAAGCCGAAGAAGGTGGAGCGGATCGACGTGAAGCCGGCCACGGTGGTGCTGGCCGAGGCGGGCCAGAGCGTTTCCCTGGAGCCCCAGGCGTTCACCGCCAAGGACGAGCCAGTGGGCAATGCGAGATTCGCGTTCTCCTCCAGCGCGGGGCAGATCGCCACCGTGGACGACACCGGCAAGGTGACGGCGGTGAAGAGTGGCTCGGCCACCATCACCACCAAGTCTGGCGAGGTGAGCGCCACGACGCCCGTGGAGATCTCCATCCCCTCGGAGATCGTCCTGACGGGCACGTCCGTGAGCCTCATGGCCCTGGGCTCGGAAACGACGCTCACGGCCGAGGTGAAGGATGACGCGGGCCGGTCCGTGCAGGGGCCGAAGCTGGAGTTCGCGAGCGCGAACCCCAACGTGGTGGCGGTGGAGGGCAACCGGCTGAAGGCCAAGGGAGAGGGCACCACGACCGTGACGGTCACCTCCGGCCCGCTCAAGCAGACCGCCGAGGTCACCGTGATACAGGTGGCATCGGTGGACGTCGAGATCGTGCCGGCCACGCTGAAGGTGGGCGGGAGCGCGCAAATCAAGGTGACCGCCAAGGGGAGCAATGGCGCCATCCTCCAGGGCGTGCCATTCACCTACACCACCAGCGATGAGAAGGTCGCCACCGTGGATGCGAACGGCAAGGTGACGGTGGTGAAGGCGGGGGCCGTCACCCTCAAGGCCGAGGGTTGGAGAAAGAGCGGCGAGAAGAAGCTCACCATCAAGAAGTAGACGATGGGCCAGCGGGCGCGGCGGGAGGAACCCGCTGCGGGCGCCGTGCTGGTGCTGTCAGGACCCAGGGGCTTCCCGGTGCTCGCCTTCGAGTTCCAGTGGAGCCCCTCTCTTTTGGACCTCCACGCCCTTGGTTCAAGGGCCCAACTCCGGATGTGCTCATGATCGCGCTGGCCTCTCTTCCCGGCAGTACGTCGGTGTTTCGCTTCGAGGTGTCTGGCTGTGCAGCGGAGCTGCGCGTGGTGCGCTTCTCCGGGCACGAGGGGTTGTCGAACCTCTACGAGTTCCAGCTCGAGCTGGTCTGCGAGGATCAGGCCCTGAACTTCTCGGATGTCGTGGGGAAGACGGCGCTGCTGTCCGTGGGCGGCGAGGTGCCGTCCCGCCTCGTCCACGGTATCGTCTCGCGCTTCGAACAGGTGGGCGGAAGGCCGCGCTACGGCCTCTACCAGGCCACCCTGGTGCCCCTGGCCTGGCGCCTCAAGCACCGCCACGGCAGCCGCATCTTCCAGGAAATCCCCACGCCGGACATTCTCAAGAAGGTCCTGGACGCGGCGGGGATGCTCGGTGACCAGTACGAGCTGCGGTTGAGCAACAGCTACGAGCCACGCAACTACTGCGTGCAGTACCGGGAATCGGACTGGGCCTTCCTCTGCCGGCTCATGGAGGAGGACGGCCTCTTCTATTTCTTCGAGCACCAGGAGGACAAACACCTGCTCGTCATCGGGGACAGCCCGGGTGCCTGCAAGCCCATCCAGGGCAACGAGACCGTCCTCTTCCGCCAGCGGGACGGGCTCGCCTCGGACGTGGACTTCGTGTCGAGCTTCCGCTTCGCGGAGGAGATCCAGCCCGGCCAGGTGAGCCTGCGCGACTTCAACTTCAAGAAGCCGGACCTGCCCATGGAAGTGCAGCATGGGGCCGAGCAGGACAAGGATCTCGAGGTGTACGAGTACCCGGGCGAGTACCAGGACCCGGGCCGGGGCTCGTCCGCCAAGGGGGCGACGCTGGCGAGGCTCCGGCTGGAGGAGTTGCAGGCCTCCCGCAAGCTGGGACAGGGCGAGAGCGACTGCGAGCGCCTGCTCCCGGGCTGTTTCTTCTCGTTGTCCGAGCACCCCCGTGGGGATTTCAACACGCGCTACCTGCTCACGGGGGTGAGCCATCACGGCTACCAACCGCAGGTGCTCGACGAGGAGGCTCCAGGCGGTGATTTCAGCTACTCCAACTCCTTCGCGTGCATCTCGTCGCAGGTGCCCTTCCGTCCTCCCCGTCTGACCCCCCGGCCGGTGGTCCGCGGCGTACAGACGGCCATCGTCGTGGGTCCGTCCGGAGAGGAGATCCACGTCGACGAGCATGGGCGGGTGAAGGTGCAGTTCCACTGGGATCGGGACGGGCAGCGCAACGAGAAGAGTTCGTGCTGGGTGCGAGTGAGCCAGCCCTGGGGCGGCGAGATGTGGGGCGGCATGTTCATTCCCCGCATCGGCCAGGAGGTCATCGTCGACTTCATCGAGGGTGATCCGGACCGGCCCCTCATCACCGGGCGCGTGTACAACGGGGTGAATCCCACGCCCTATCCGCTGCCGGACGAGAAGACGAAGAGCACCTTGCGCACGAACACGTCCCCGGGCGGTGGAGGCTTCAACGAGCTGCGCTTCGAGGACAAGAAGGGCTCCGAGCAGGTGTTCATCCACGCCCAGCGCAACATGGACGTGCACGTCAAGAACGACTCGATGGAGACCATCCTCCACGACAGGCACCAGACCATCGGCGCGCAAGGCAAGGGCGGGAAGGTGGGAGACCAGAACGAGATGGTCTACCGGGACAAGAGCCTCAAGGTGCACCGCCACAGCCAGGAGCACATCGGCGGGGACGTGAAGCTGCTGGTGGGCGGGATCGATGGAGCGGGCAACCAGGACATCCACATCAAGGCCAATCGCAAGGAGAAAATCGACGCGGACAGCCACCTCTCTGTGGGTGGCAAGCGCAACGAGCAGGTGGGGGACACCTGGTCGATTACCGTCGTCAAGGATCTACAGGTACACGTGGGGAACAACCACGCGCTGGAGGCGGTCACGGAGATTCACCTGAGCGCGCCCACGGTGGTGATCGAGGCCACCCAGGGGCTGACCTTGAAGGTGGGGGGCAACTTCATCACCCTCGACCCGGCCAGCATCTCCGTGATGGGCACGGTGCTGAACCTCAACAGCGGTGGGGCGGCTCTCAAGGGCAGTGGTGTGAATGCGGCGAAGCCGGAGGCGCCCGCGGACGCGCAACCCACCCCACCGACTCCGGCCGACAGCGGGCGGCAGTGAACGGGACGCTCCAGGGGGTGAGGACGATGGCGAAGAAGAACGCGGTCGAGAAACGGTTGGACCTGCTGCACGACCAGTGGACGGAGTTCGCCCAGCTTCCCGATGCACGACTGTTGCGCTGGGTGGTGGAGTCGGACGAGACCCGGATGGTGGAAGCCTTCCTGGAAAAGGAAGGGGACGAGCGCCTCGGGGAGTGTCCGGACCTCTTCCTGTCCTTCGATGAGCCCTTCGAGGAGGCGGCGAAGTACGGAGCCGCGCTGCGCGAGGCGCTGATGGCCATGGTAGAGGAGAGCCGGGCCGGACTGGAGGCGGAAGCGGAGTTGCCCCCAGGCGGGACGTGCCCACCGGCGAAGCCGGAAGCGGGCGCGGAGTCCTTCCTGGAGGCGTGCGGCTGGCTGCGGGGCCACTACGAGAGCCTGTGCGAGCATCTGGCCGTGGTGCTGATGCCCTCGCGGGTGGTGGATGCGAAGGCCTGGCTGGAGTGGCTGCGGGGCGCGGTGGAGCAGGCCGCGTCGCCCCACGTCCGACTGGTGGTGCTGGACGACGCGCGAACGCTGACGCTGGAGCCGCTGGCCGAGCTCTTCCCGGAGAAGGTGGTGACGATCCCGGCGAAGTTGAACATGGGTGGGGCCCTGGAGGAACTGTCCCGGGAGGCGGGGAACCTGGACTCGCCCGGAGGACGATTCCGGGAACTCTTCGTGCGCATGGCCAACGCGGCGACGAAGGGGAACGTGGCCCAGGTGCGGACGCTGGGCGGGCAGGCGGTGGCGGTGGCGTCCGAGCAGGGGCTGCACTCGCTGGCGGTGGCGGCGCACTTCGTGGTGGGAGGGACGTTGCTCGCGGTGAACCAACCGCGGGAGGCGCTCGGCCACTACCAGAAGGCCGAGGCCTCGGCGGCGGACGCGGAAGCCCGGGGGGAAGTCGAGGGCGCGCAGCTGCGGCTGAAGTCGCGTCTGGCGCAGGGGACCGCGCTGGTGTCCGCGCAGGAGCATCTCCCCGCCGCGAAGCTGTACGCGGAGACGGCGCCGTTGGCGCGCGCGCTCATGGATGCACAGATGGAGCTGGAGTGCTGGCGGATGGCGAGCTGGTGCCACGAGATGGCGAAGGAAGTGGAGCCGGCGTGGGAGCACGGCCAGCGAGCATGGCAGGTGGGCCAGGCGATGGATGCCGGGACGAGAGCGACCTCGACGCTCGCGTACGTGGGTGAAGCGCTGGTGCGCTTGAGCCACGAGCGGCAAGGGGAGCCGACGGCTCGGGAGGTGGAGTCGGACGTGGTGTCGGTCCTGGGCAAGGACTGGCGGCCGATGGCGGCGGCTGCGGGAGGTCGACCCTCATGATGCTCGCGGTGAAACACCTGGATCCTGTGCTGGGCATAGACATCCACCTCATCATCACCCCGCCAGGGGCGGTGGTGCCCATTCCCCATCCGCACATTGGAATCGTGTTCGACCCGTTCGACTACCTGCCCATCATTGGGGCGACGGTGAAGGTGAACGGGCTGCTACGCGCGCAGGCGGGCACGGGGGGCATCGCGCTGCCACCGCACTTCCCGATCGGGGGCGTCTTCCTCAAGCCACCGGGCAACGACAACGAAACCTTCATGGGCAGCTCCACTGTGCTGGTGGACGACGAGCCCTTCACGCACATGTTGCTGCCGGTGCTCAGCTGCCAGGACATCGGCATGCCGAGGCCTCCGCGCAAGAAGAGCAAGGGGGGAGCGAGGTCGCTGCTGCTGCCCACCACGGTGGCGCTCTCCATCCCGGCGGGGCCACCCGTCTTCGTGGGGGGACCGCCGACCATCTCCCTGTCCGGCCTGGGCGAGCAGCTGGTGATGGGCGCGCTACTCAAGGGACTGAAGAAGCTGCGCAAGGTGCAGAAGGGCAGCCGGAAGATGAAGGCCCTGTCGGACCGCATCCACCGGGCGGCCGACAAGGTGATGGACAAGCTGAAGATGGGCCCGCGCGCGCGCAACCGGGTCCACAAGTCCATCTGTACCCTCACCGGGCACCCGGTGGATGTGGTGATGGGGCGGGTGGTGACGGAGGTGGTGGACTGGGCCTTGCCGGGGCCCATCCCGCTATCCTTCGAGCGCCACTACTCCTCCGCTTGGGGAGCCAGGGACTCGGTGATGGGATATGGGTGGAGCCACTCGCTGGACCTCGCGGTCTGGGAGGAGGACGGGCGGGTGGTGTACCGGGCCGAGGACGGCCGGGAGATCGAATTCGATACCTCCTCCCTCCCCAATCAGCGGATGCAGCCGGGCACGGAATTGTATGAACCCATCGACCGATTGACATTGCGGCGGGTGGGGGAACTGCGCTGGGAGGTGCGTACCGCCGAGGGGCTCGTTCATGAGTTTCGGCAGGTGGCGGCCGGAGCACCGAGGGGATTGTCCCGGGTGGTGCGTACACGCAACCAGGTTGGGCGCTCCGTCACCTATGACTATGATGCGAATGGGCGGCTGGAATGGGTCGTGGACAGCGTGGGCAGGCGCATCCGCTTCGAGCACGATGCGCTGGGCCACCTGATCAGGACATGGCTCCCGCACCCCGGACAGCCTGGATTGCTTCCCTACAACCGTTATGTCTACTCAGAGGCCGGCGACCTCGTCGAGGTGTATGACGCGTTGGAGCATGCCGCGCGCTACGCCTGTCAGGACCACCTGTTGGTGCGGGATACGGATCGTACCGGGCTCAGCTTCTATTTCGAGTATGACGCCCAGGGGCCAGAGGCCTGGTGCGTGCGGACGTGGGGCGACGGTGGCATCTACGATCACCGATTGCGCTACGACAAGCATGCCCAAATCACCGAGGTGGCGAACTCGCTGGGCCATACCACCACGTATCACTCAGACGGACGTGGCGTCGTCGTGAAGCGGGTGGACCCGCTCGGGGGCGAGTGGCGGTACGAGTACGACGCGTTCCTGCGCAAGACCTCCGAGGTGGATCCGCTGGGGAACGCCTCGTATGCGGAGTACGATGTCCGTGGCAACTGCACGAAGGTGATGGAGCCAGATGGTGCCACGCTTCGTTTCGAGCATGACGAGCAGGACAATGTCGTTCGTGGCATGGATGAGCTGGGCGGAGAATGGCAGTGGGTCCATGACCGCAATGGCTCGCTGATCGAGCAGATCAATCCTCTGGGCGAGCGTCTTCGCTACGAACGGAAAGAGGGCATGCCGGTTTCGATCATCGAGCCTTCCGGCGCGAGGGTGGAACTCCAGTATGACCACGAGCTGAACATTGCGCGTCTACGAGAACCGAATGGTATCGAGACCACCTATTCTCATGACCGCTGGGGACGTCTGATTCAGATCCGCCGATCGGACGGGGGGGGATGGCGCATCCAATACGATCTCGGTGATCGTCCGGTGCGTATCGAAGAACCCGATGGAGATGTTCAGATATTCGTCCACGATGCCGAGGGGAATCTGCTCGAGGAGCGGAGTGCGGGACGTCAGGCCCGGTACACGTACACCGGGTTTCATTGGCCCGAAAGCATTCAAGAGCCGGGTGGCGTCGTCAGGATGGAGTACGACCTGGAAGGCGGGCTCCTGGGGATTCGCAACGAGCACGGTGAAGACTACCGGCTGGCGCGCGATGCACGGGGGGAGGTCATCGAAGAGCACGGCTTCGATGGGGGGATCCGGCGCTACGAGAGGGACCTCATGGGCCAGGTCATCAAGCTCCATCAAGCCGGAGGTGGCGAGGCGCGGATGGCGTACGACGTGGCCGGCGAACTCGTGAAAGTCCAGTATGCAGATGGCTCCCAGGCGCGCTTCGTCTACAGGGCGGATGGGCAGCTGATTGTGGCGGAGAACGAGGCCGCCAAGGTCGAGTTCGAACTGGATGCGCTCGGTCGTACTCTTGGGGAGTCGAGCAACGGGCACTGGGTTCGTTCACGCTATGATGCTCGCGGCAACAGGGTGGAGCTTCGCTCCTCCTGTGGTCTGGAATGCCTTTTCGCATTCGATTCCGCGAGTCGGCTCCAGGCACTCACCACCTCGCCGACAGGAAACGCGGGCACCTCGCGGCGGCTGGACTTTGCCCATGATGCTTCGGGGCGCCGGTCCGAGATGTCTCTTCCTGGAGGGGTGCGTTCCCGCTGGGCGTGGGACGGAATGGGCCGCCCGGAGAGGAGAACGATCTCCCATGCCTCCGTTCAGTCGGAATGGCGTTCCTATCATTGGCGGCCGGGTGACCAACTGGGAGAACTCGAGGACTCACTTCAGGGGCACATCCGGTTCCAACATGATGCTCGGTCTCGGTTGGTCGCCACTCATTTCTCCGATGGCCGCTCGCAGTTCCGCTTGCAGGACGCGGCGGGCAACCTCTTTCAACGAGCAGATCTCCGCGACAGGGTCTATGGCCGTGCGAACAGACTGGAAGAGTGCGAGGGGAGCCACCTCGAGTATGATGCGGACGGGAACCTCATCCGCCGGATCCTTCCGGACGGCTCGATCTGGCACTACGGCTACAATGGGGCGGGGTTCCTGACGCGGGTCATCCGCCCGGATGGTCTGTGTGTTTCGTTCACGTACGATGCCCTGGGTCGGCGCATCCGCAAGAGCACCCAGGAAGAGGAGGTCACCTGGGTCTGGGACGGGGAGGAACTGCTCCACGAACTGCGCGATGCAGCCGAACCCACGTCATGGGTACGTGCACCCGATGGCCTCACCCCCTTGGTGAAGTTCGAGGGCCAGGCCTTCTACGCCATCTTGCAGGACCACCTGGAGACTCCCGAGGTCATGTACGACGAGTCGGGCCGGCCAGTATGGCGTGCCACGTACGACTCCTATGGCGCCATCGAGAGTCGTGCCAGCGAGAGCACCTGTCCGTGGCGCTGGCCGGGTCAATACGCGGATGAGGAGACCGGTCTGTATTACAACAGGTTTCGATACTACGATCCCGCTGCTGGGCGATATATCAGTCCGGACCCCACGGGGGTGGATGGAGGGATCAACCTCTACGCCTATGTCGGCGATCCGCTCGTGATGGGCGATCCCCTGGGGCTCGACTGGAACTATGTCCTGCTCGACGCGAATGACGAGGTTTATTACGTCGGACGCGCCAGTGACAATCAGACCCTCAAGGATATCGAGCGACGGCATTCCAAAACGGAGGGGGCTGATGGACTCAGATTCGGTCACGGGGATAAACCCGTTCAGATCACGCCCCACGGAACCAAGCGCAATGTGGCCCGGGGAATCGAGCAGAAAACGATAGCTAAAAACAAGACAAACATCGGGCGGCGCAAGACCAACGGGAACCGGGTCCGCGGCAATAACATCCGGGGAGTCAGCAAGAATAACAGTAAGCGGAAGACCTACGCACGGGCGGCCGAGCGCTTCCTGAGTAAGAACAAAGTCAAGTACTGCAACTGAGAACGAGGGCCAGGCGGGGGCATGCTCCGCGGGCCATGAGGTGAAGAGACATGACGGGCAAGGACATCAGGACCAAGGTACTGAGGCAGTATTACGAAGCGAGCTACGGTGTGCAGGTCTCCGATGAGGAGGCATTCAAGGGGGCGACCTTCGACGAGTACTACCAGTTGAAGCGCATCCAGTTTCCCGCGATCACCCGGCGCAGGGCCGCCGAGAAGTCGGAACGCCCCGAGTTCCAGAAACTGGCGGCCGAGATGCCCCCGGATCCTCCGGACAAGAACCCCGTTCTTCCCCACTTCTGCATGATCGAGCGGAAACCCGAACTTGATCTCGCTTCAGCCAAGATCGGCGAGGACGTGCAGAACCTGACCCTGAGCCGGATCAAGTCCATTACGGCATGGAAGGGACTGCGGCGGCTGGAGCGGTTGGAGCGCTTCAGCCTCTCGCTGTGCGGCTCCGCCAGCGAAGCGCCGCTGGTTCCCCCGGTACTGGCGGTGCTCGTGAACCTGGGCTCGTGCGCGCCGGAATGTGTCGAGATGGTCCTGCGATCCACTGACGCCCAGAAGATCCGCATCCTGCACGAGGAGCCATCCGCGCTCTCCCTGAGCCTCCTGCGGGGTCATGCCAGGCTCGAGGAACTGGTCATCGATGCGAGTCTGCTGCACGGCCTCGGCGTCCTGAAGTCGCTTCCCTTGAAGAGACTGTACCTGTCTGGAGTCGCTCCCGGACAGGAGGTGCGGGGCATTCTCGAGGAGCGCTCGAAACTCCTGGCGGAACTCGGGCTCGTCTGCGATGAGCCCTTCGGACCTTCCGTTCTTCCCGACTTGCCGTCATTGGAACGGCTGAAGGTGCCTGGGTACGAGCAGTTCCGCTCGGAATGGATCGACTGGGCGGTGGCAAACCCGAAGGTTGCCTGCGAGTTCATTCCCGTTCCGGAACAATCGAAGCGACCCACCGTCCAACTGGCCGAGGTGTACCGCGATGTCGACATCCTGCGCGTCGCCAAGGGCAAGCAGCAGTTGTTCGAGGTCGCCGCGAACCTGGTGGAGGATATCCTCGACACGGACGACATCGACAATGGGGAACTGGAAGATCGGGTGAAGGCATTGGCCAAGAAGGCGGGCAAGAAGGCGCAGTGGAGCAGTGAAAGCGACACGTTCGTCATGCAGGCGAAGGATCTCGACACCTGCCGATGGCTCATCGACTCCGTCTATGAGTTGCGGGGTTGAGGTCTGGTTCTCTTCTCGAGGCCGGATGAATTGCTTTTGATGGTCAGCGAGAAGGGCCGTGCATGGCATAGTCAGGTAAGGATTTGCATTTCTATCGAAAGGCTGCAGATGAGTGGAACAGACGAGCTGTGCGACTTGTGGATGAGCTTCGTGGAAGCAGAGCGGTCTTTTTCTTCCTGTTCGATGATGCTGTTCAACCATCGCGCCGAGCTTACTCCTCTCCTTGCCCAGGCTCTTAACAGGCCGAAGGAGCGGAGTGCGGCCTTGTACATCGTCGAGCACCTGGGGGTTGAGGAGAGGATGCGGGTTTTCGACAATCTGCTGATCCTCGCCAGTAATGTACATGGGCATACGGAGAGAAGCCGTGGCATCCTGCTCTCTCTTCCAATGCAATGGGTATTGGAGAATATTGAAGCTAGAGCAGAGCCTCTTCTTCATGAAGCCACCCAGGAGGAGTACCGGGCGCTTTTCGAACTCTACCTGGAACTGGATCAGGGGCTGGCACGCCGGCTGGCGGAGCGCGCGCTGAATCACTTGGATCCCGAGGTGCGGGAGGCGGGTGAGGAGTTCATGGAGCAACTGACGTAGCCGAGGGATAACGCGCGGTGCGCACATGGGGCAGTTGGGCATGGGGGTTCATTTTCATCCGGGTCGGAAGCTTTGCATGAGGTGTGAGATCAATCGTAGACCCGTCCCTTGTGAGTGGATCTATTTCCGTGAGTTCGACTACGGGAGAGGACACTCCGAATGGCAGGCCGTGGAGTATCGCATGTCGTTGGAGATGAAGTCATTCGCCGAGACCCTCTCGCCTTTGTACCTGGACTATGTCCGTGACGACATCGAGCATGGGACTTTAGATGACGATGACGTGGTTCGGCGGCTGCGTGGGCTCGGCTGGCCGAAGTTGTCCGTGCTTGCCGTGGAGCAGCCGCGGCTCCTGGAGACGTTCATCCTGGAGCAGGTCTCGTACAGCGCGCTCCAGGCCTTGCTGCCCCCGTACAAGCAACGTCCCCGTTACTTGATTGACAGTGTGGAGCGGGTGGCGCTCTCCGGCGAGCGCATCACCCTGAGTGGTCGATCGTTCACGGTTCCTTGAGGGGGGCGTATGGGCCAGTCAGGCAAGGAGTTGCATTTCTATCCGGGGCAGAAGCTCCTGCTGTTGCTCAAGCAGGGGAAGGTCGTGCGGCGGTCCGAGGCTTGGGGTGGGCCGTCGGAGCGTGTTCACCACGAGGGAAGCATGGATGCGACGCCCACCACCCCGGGCCGCTACCTCATCTACCGGGAAGAGGCGTACATCACCCGCTCGTGGATCTGGTCCTCGATCCGCTGGGGCACGAAGCTCCAGGACAAGCTTTCCGACGTCTGGTACCAGGTCAAGGTCAGCACCTGGGCCTCCCTCCAGAAGGACAAGGGAATCTCCCGCGCTGAGGTGATCGCGGCGAATTTCAGGCTCTACGGGCAGAGGCGTGTCCCGGACACGTGGGTCTTCAATGACTTCGGGCCCATCGCCATCCGGTACTTCGTGGACCTCAATGGCAACGGCCGGTTCGATCAGGGGAAGGAGACGCCGATGGGAGAGATGTTCCACACCACCCCCGACAACGAGGCCCAGTTCAGGAGGGGGCAGCCCATCGTCATGACCGAATCCCATGGCTGCATCCACATGAAGCCGCCCGACCGGGACGTGTTGAGGAGGGAAGGCGCCTTCGAGTACGGCACGCCCTTCATCGTCCACGCCTACAGCGAGCGGTTCAAATGACGGGCGCGGGCCGTGTCCTCCGCGCGCTCCTGGTGGCGCTGCTGGCGGGCTCCCCCATGGGGAGGGCCATGGCACAACCCCCGGGTTCCAGCACGAGGCCCGCCGCGGGGGCGAAGCAGCCCGTCTTCCGCGCCGATGGGATGGTGTCCCTGCCCGGAGACAGGCTGCTCGTCTGGGCCGCCGATGGACGGCTTCAGGTGGGTGCTCCTGAACGGGGATGGGAGCCGCTCGTCCAGCTCCCCATGACCTACGTCACCCACGTGGTTCCCGAGGGCGAGGGAGCCCTGGTGGCAGGAAGCAACTTCCCCAAGGGGGACAGCGAATACGCGGTCGCGGTCGCCGTGGATGCGCGAGGCGCGGTGCGCACCCAATGGCGAGGGGAGGCGGGGCTCTTCAGCTCCGTGACGAGTTCCCAGGGGCGGCGGTGGGCCATCGCGCTCGACACGTTGGTGGAACTGCTCCCCGAAGGGCGGATCCAGCCGGTGGACAAGGTGCCCGCCTTGTCTCGGCTCGTGCTCGGTTCCGACGGACAGCGGGTCCTCTGCAAGCCCGCCAACCTCACCCTGGCCCAGCGCGCTCCCGCGGAATGCAGGTCGAGCCCGCCGGTGGCGTGGAGCGTCAGCGGAGATTGGAAGCACTCCCCCCTCTCCTGCGGCGAGTGGCTCGTCATGAAAGAGGGGGCCGAACTGCGCGTGGTGGCGCTGACGGATGGCAGGCAAGTGGCTCGCCGTGCCTCCCAGGCGGAAGCGCTCGCCTGTGGCCGGCCCGGTGAATTGCTGAGCGCGGACAAGGAGATCCAGACCCTGGCCTTGCCCTCCCTGGAGGTGCTGGGGCGGGCGACGTGTGGAGGTCGCTCCGTGGTGGCTCTGGCGGCCACGCCGGAGGGCGGCGCCTGCCTCGAAGCCAGGGGTCACGTGAGGCGTTTCAAGAACTCCGGGATGCACCCGTGACGGGTTTCATCGTTTGGAGATGAAAGGGTTTGCGCGCCGCGACGCGCGAACACCTGGGGACAAGAAGGACAGCTTGTTGCCTGAGCCGCCCGTTTGCTCTACATCCGGCGCGCCTGCTCCAAGCGAGCGGGCCCCTGGAACAGGGATTGCTGAGGCATGCCGGGTTTCATCCCCCGGATATTTGGAATCCCAAAGTTTCCGCGAATCCAACGTCCATCCAAATGCTCGTCCCCCAGACGAGTGGGAGGCACATTCATCATGAAGAGGTTGTTCAATCCGCTCCTGGCCACGTCCGTCATCCTGCTCGCGTCCGCCTGCCAGAAGGTGGAGCGCATCGAGGTGAAGCCGGAGAAGGTGGAGCTGTCCGAGGCGGGTCAGAGCGTCACCCTGGAGCCCCAGGCGCTCACCGCCAAGGGCGAGCCGGTGGACAAGGAGAAGGCGAAGTTCCTCTTCTCCTCCAGCGATGGGCAGATCGCCACGGTGGACCCCGCCGGCAAGGTGACCGCGGTGAAGAGCGGCTCGGTCACCATCACCACGAAGTCCGACGAGGTGAGCGCCACGACGCCCGTGGAGATCTCCATCCCCTCGGAGATCGTCCTGACGGGAGCGCCTGTCACCCTCACGGGCCTGGGCTCGGAGACGACGCTCACGGCCGAGGTGAAGGATGACGCGGGCCGGCCCGTGCAGGGGGCGAAGCTGGAGTTCGCCAGCGCCGACGCCAACGTGGTGGCGGTGGAGGGCAACAAGCTGACGGCCAAGGCCGTGGGCACCACGAACGTGACCATCACCTCCGGCGCGCTCAAGCAGACCGCCGAGGTCACCGTGAAGCTGCCCGAGGTGGCCACGGTGGCCTTCGAGAACGTGCCGGCCACGCTGAAGGTGGGTGAGAGCACGCCCGTCGCCGCGGTCGCCAAGGGCGGTGACGGCGCCGCCATCCAGGGCGTGTCCTTCACCTACACCACGAGCAACGAGAAGATCTTCACCGTGGACGCGGCCGGCACGGTGCAGGCAGTGAAGCCGGGCTCCGCCACCCTCAAAGCCGAGGGCGGCGGCAAGAGCGCCGAGGTGCAGCTCACCATCAAGAAGAAGTAGACGGCGGGCCGCGGGGGAGGGCCCGGGGGCGGCGCGGGGAGCTACTTCGCCGCCACGAACTCGAAGGAGACCTCGGACTCCTGGCCCTCCTTCACCGTCACCTGGGCCGTCTTCGTCCCCAGCGTCTCGTGCCACGCGCCCAGGGTGTACGTGCCCGGGGGCACGCCCTCGATGCGGAACTGGCCCTCCTCATCAGAGGTGTTGAAGTACGCGTTCGGGTTCACCACCACCCACGCCGTCATCCACGGGTGGATGTCGCACTTGAGGCGGATGACCTCCGCCTCCGACGGAGGCCTGGCCTCCTTCGTCTTCAGGGGCTGCTGCGACACGTTGAAGAGCTGCTTGCCGCCGGACGTGCCGCGCACGTTGTGCAGCGTGCTGTCGCTGTTCATGAGCACGATGGGCTGGCCGACGACGGCGCCCTGGACGCGGGGCTTGTACGTGCAGCGGTTCTGGTCCACCACCACCATCTGCTCCGGCGGCGTCTGGGGCTGGCCGGGCACTTCGCCCTGCACCCGCACCAGGACGTTGGCCAGCTTGCCCGCCTTCACCTGGACGGGTTGATCCACCAGCTCCATCCCATCGCAGTTGGGGTCCGTGCCCGGGGTGATGGGCGCGGGCGCGGGCGGCGTGCCCTTGAACGTGACCACTCCCCGGATGGTGCCACCGCCCTTGGGCGCCTGGGCGCTTTCCTCCTGGGGCACGGCCACGTCCTCGGACAGGTGCTGGGCCTTGATGGTGGGGGGAGCCGGAGCCTGGGCGGCGGGAGCGGGCGCGGAAGTCGCCTCCTCCTTCTGGCAGGCCATGGTCGCGGAGAGCCCCAGGGTGCCGATCACCGCCAGGCCCAGTGTACGCAGCTTCATCTTGCAGTCTCCTCACACACCAGGGGACGCGAGGGGGACGCGCGCCTGGGTGGGGATGGTCCGGGCCCGTCGTAACAGAAACGGACCGGGGGGCCAATCACGGTGGGTGTGACTCCCCCGATGCGGCAGGGGGGCCTCCGAGGGGACGGGCCTCGTCGGGAGGCCGGGGGAGCGACCGCCCGCCACGAAATCCCCTCCACCTCACGTAGAGGGTGAAGTCGCGCGTGAAGGCGTCCGGTGACAACCCGATGGCGGACTCGAAGGCCTCCGGGAAGGCTTCTCCCCCCTTCATCTCGCGCATCACGCCGCGCACCGCTTCCTCGCCATAGCGCCGCACGAGGAAGGTGAAGGCGTGGTGCGCCACCCCGTACACGAGGTTCGACTCGTCGCGGTAGAGCCCCTCGGGCTTGCGCAGGGGATCCGTCTCGGGATGGCGCTCGAGGTAGCGGGCGAGCTCCTCCAGCGAGCCCCACCGGTACGTCTGCTCCGCCGTGTACGAGGCCATGCCCTCGCGAAACCACAGGGGGATGCGCTTGCGCGACCAGCCGAGGCGATCCGCCGAGAGCTGATACATCAGGCTGTGGGTGAGCTCGTGCAGGAGCAGCTCGTTCAACTGGGCCGGCGAGGCTCCGGCGAGACCCCAGGTGGAGGGCGCCTGGATGAACACCTCGTCATAGCGGCCCCAGGCGCGCAGCCATCCCAGGCCCTCCTGCCGCACGGCGGCTTCCAGGCTCTCGTGATCGGGAAACACCCGCAGGGTGAGGGGCTCGCGCAGTGTCCCCCAGCGCTCCAGTCGGGGCAGGGCCGCGTCCACCGCCCGCACCAGCCGGGTCAGCTCCCGCTCGTCCTCCGGGGCGTACTCGATGCGGAAGAGGCCCGTGGGGCTCTCCCAGCTCGACGTGAGCGCCACCTCACCCGCCGCGAACCGCCGGAAGCTGGCGCACCCCGTCAGCGTGAGCAGGAGCCCCAGGAGCCCCAGAACCCAGGCCCCCAGCACTCCCCGCCCGCCTTCCTCGCGCCCCTTCATGCTCCACCCCACCAACGCAGCACCGCGCGGCCCACGTCCGCCACGGTGGCCAGGGACTCCAGTTCGGGCGCTGGCGGTCCGAAGTAGAGCACGGGCACCGGGTGCAGGGTGTGTGAACGTGTGGACAAATCTTCCACGTTGCCGTGGTCGCTGCACACGAGCACGCGGGCGTCGGCCGGGCGGCGGGCGACGACGGCGCGGGCGAAGGCATCGAAGGTGTCCAGGGCGTCGCGAGCGGCGGCGAAGTCCTGGGCATGGCCCGCCTCGTCCGCCAGGTAGTGCTCGAAGAAGGTGAAGTCGGCCTCGTGGGCGATGCGCCAGAACACCTCGGCGGCCTCGTCGGGGGTGCGCGTGGGCACGTCCAGGTCGCGCGAGCGGGCGCGGGCGCCGGTGATGTCATGGGGGAGGGCGAGTCCCGCGCGGGCGTCGTCCAGGGTACGCAGGGGGACGCCGCCCGCGGCGAAGGCGAGCGTACTGGCCGAGGCCTTCAAGCGGCGCAGGGCGGCCGGGGTGAGGGTGAACTCGGGGGCGCTGGCCGAGGGGCGCCGGGGCAGCTTCAGGGCATCCAGGTAGGCCACGGGGTAGCAGTTGGCGAAGGTGGCGGTGTGGCCGTGGGCCACCAGGTGTTTGACGAGCGAGTGCCGCGCGAGAATCTCGCGCAGGGGGGCATCCGGATAGCCGAGGACGTGTCGGCCGATGAGCACGGGGGCGGGCTGCCCGGTGAGCAGGGCGGTCTGATTGGAAGCGGACTGGGGACGGCCGGCGATGCCGAAGGTTGTGTCCACTGGGAAGCACTGGCCGGCCCCGGGAAGCGAGCGGGGCGGGGCATCCTGGAACCAGGAAAGCAGGTGGTCGCGCCCGGAGAGCGGGTTGATGTCCGGGTCGTTTCGTCCAATGCCAACCCCATCGATGAAGAGGACCGCGACGCGCATGGCGGAGAACTGTAAGAGATGGCCATGGCCCTTCACGGTGATTTCTCCAGCTTCCCGCTTCCCGAGCTCCTCCAATGGTTGGACAGCTCCCGAAAGACCGGCACGCTCCAATTGCTCTCCTGGGAGGGCGGTGAGCGCTCGCTCTTCCTGCTGTCGGGGCAGGTGTTGGCCATCGCCAACGAGGGACTCCGGGGCCGGGTGGCCCGGGTGCTCGCCCTGGCGAAGCTGTCCGATGGCGCGGCGACGCTCGCGGCGCTCAAGGCCCTGCCGCCGGATGGCGAGGGCCTCGAGTCCATCTTCCAGGCCCACAAGGTGGAGCCCAGGCTGGTGCGCGAGCTGGTGCGTGAGGAGATGCTCGGCTCCATGGTGGACCAGACGCGCGGCGGACATGGCGCCTTCCACTGGACGGAGGACCTGGACCGCTCGGGCGAGGAGTGGGCGCCGTGCGAGATGAGCCTGCGCGAGCTGCTCTTCGAGTCGCTGCGTTGGGTGGACGAGCAGGCGGACGTGGACCGGGTGCTGCCGGGGGATGCGCTGACGGTGCGCTCGCTCGTGCCGCCGAGCCCGCGTCAGCCGCTGATGCACCGCATCCTGCTCACCCTGTGCACGGGGGGGCAGAACCTGGGGCGGCTGCGGCTGTCGCTCGGCCTGTCGCGCTCGTCCACCACGCGCCGCGTCTTCGAGCTGCTGCGCGCCAGGCAGGTGGAGGTGGAGGGCGCCCCGGAGGTGGTGGTGGATCCGGTGACGGACATGCTGGAGAAGGGCGCGGTGCTGGTGCGCGAGCGGCAGTTCGACGCGACGGAGCTGGTGTGCGCGACGCTGCTGGCGAGCGATCCGACGGACCGGCGCGTGCGCGAGTTCGCGCGCATGGCGCACAGCGAGCACGTGGCGTCGCTCTACGCCGCGCTGCCCCCCTTGAGCGTGCCGGTGCTGTCGCCGGACGCGGAGGAGCTGTCGCTGCTCAAGCCCGAGGAGCGACAGGTGGTGGGCCTCATCAACGGCAACTGGGACGTGTCCACCCTGGTGCTGGCCAGCCCCGCGCGCGAGCTGGAGACGCTCAAGACGCTCGCCAAGCTCATGCGCATGGGCCTGTTGCGCCTGCGCTGAGCGTCCGCCCGGGACTCAGGGCCGGGCGGCCGCCTCCACCTGCCGCCACACGCGGAAGACGTTGCCCGAGGCGAGCTTCTCGAGTTCCGCCTCGCCATAGCCGCGCTCGAGCAGCACCCGGAAGAGGTTGGGGTAGCGCGACACGTCCTCGAGCCCCACGGGAAGGGTGGGGCCCACGCCGTCGAAGTCCGAGCCGAGCCCCACGTGGTCGATGCCCACGAGCTTCACCACGTGCTCGATGTGGTCGGCCACGTCCTCGACGCGCGCCCGGGGAAACGGGTGCTCGCTCAGCCAGGTGGTGATGAACGCCTTGACCTCGGGGTTCTCCCGCGTCAGGCCCCGCTGCTGGATGAAGGCCAGGGCCTCCGCGCGCAGCCGCTTCTCATGGTCCTGCGCGGCCTGGAGGAGGAAGCCCGAGCCGAAGCTGATCATCACCACGCCCCCCTTGGCGGCGATGGCGCGGATGAGTTCGTCGCTGAGGTTGCGCTCGAAGCCGGGCGTGAAGTGGCGGCACGAGGAGTGGGAGGCGATGACGGGCTGCTGGCTCGTCTCCAGCACCTGGCGGATGGTGGCGTCCGACAGGTGCGACACGTCCACCATGATGCCCACGCGGTTCATCTCCGCCACCACCTGCTTGCCCAGGGGGCTCAGCCCGCTCCAGCGGTGCGCGCCCTCGGCGTAGGAGGAGTCGCCGAGCAGGTTGTCTGCCGAGTGCGTCAGGGTGATGTAGCGCACGCCGCGCTCGTGGAAGTGGGCGACGTTGGCCACCGAGTCCTCCAGGGCGGAGCCGTTCTCGATGCCCATCGCGAAGGAGACCTTGCCCTCGCGCGTGTTGCGGCGCGCCTCGTCCACCGAGCGCGCCAGGGCGAACTTGTCCGGTGACGCGCGGGCGAGCTTCTCCACCAGATCGATCAGCGAGTCCGCGAGCGCCTTCGAGGCGCCGGCCGTCTTCTGGAGCTCCGCGGGGATGTAGATGGACATGAAGGGCACGTCGAGCCCTCCCTCCACCGCACGGGGGTAGTCGAAGTCTCCCCCGGCGGTGCGCTGGGAGATGTCCTCGGTGGGCTCGCCCTCGGGGCCCAGCTTCTCCTGGAGCCGGTAGGGCACGTCGATATGGCCATCGACGATGATGAGCCGGTGGGCGAGCTCGCGGCCTCGTTCGGCGGCATCCGCGGGAGGAGGCCCCTGCCGCGTGAGGGGCGCATGGGAACAGGACGCGGCGGTGAGCAGGACGAGACCCAGCAGGGGCAGGGGGGTTTTCATGACCCGGGGCTTAGAACAGGCGGGCTCACACGTGCCAGCGCTGCTGAATCGAGTCTCTCAACATTTCCCGGGAATGACGCGCGAAGTCAACGAAGGCGGGCTTCTAGGGTCTCGCCCGTTCTTCTGGAGGGTCATGTCCAGGAGAAACAATGCCCAGTGTTGTCCATTCCCCTTATCCCCAGGTGAAGACAATGAGTAGCACGGTGAACAAGCGTGGTGGAGTGCTGAGCGCCCTTGGCTGCGCGCTCGCGTTGAGCGTGTCCGGCACGGCGCAAGCGGGTGTCTATGTCCACCTGTTCGAGTGGAAATGGCCAGACGTGGCCCGCGAATGCGAGACATTCCTCGGGCCCAAGGGATACACGGCGGTCCAGGTATCCCCCCCCAACGAGCACATCACTGGCACGCAGTGGTGGACCCGCTATCAGCCGGTCAGCTACAAGCTGGACTCGCGCGGCGGAAGCCGGGCGCAGTTCATCGACATGGTGCAGCGCTGCAACGCGGCCGGGGTGGCCGTCTACGCCGACCTCGTCATCAACCACACGGCGTCCTACGGGGCCAGTGGTTCCAGCACGGGGGTCGCGGGCACGAAGTGGAGTACGCGCAGCCACCCCATGTACGGCTCCAATGACTATCACAGTCCCATCTGCAGCATCAGCAACTACCAGGATGCCTGGAACGTCCAGAACTGCGACCTGAGCGGTCTGCCGGATCTGAACACGGGCTCCAGCTACGTGCAGCAGACGCTGGCCAACTACATCAACGATCTGACCTCCATTGGCGTGAGGGGTTTCCGGATCGACGCCGCCAAGCACATGTCGCCGGGAGACATCTCCGGCATCCGCAACCGGATGACCGGCTCGCCCTTCATCTTCCTGGAGGTGATCGATCTGGGCGGCGAGCCGATCACCTCCAGCCAGTACTTCGGTCTCGGCTCGGTGACCGAGTTCAAGTACAGCGCGAGGATCGGCGAGCAGTTCAAGACGAGCCAGCTCAAGAACCTGAAGACCTTCGGTGAGAGCTGGGGCTTCATGTCCAGCGGCAAGGCGGTGGTGTTCACCGACAACCACGACAACCAGCGGGGCCACGGGGCGGGCGGCGCCAACATCCTGACCCACAAGGACGGCAGCCTGTACAACCTGGCCAACGTCTTCATGCTGGGCTGGCCGTATGGCTATCCGCAGGTGATGTCCAGCTACTCCTTCACCAACACGGACGCGGGGCCCCCGGGCTCATCCGTGCACAATGGCACTTCCGTGAATTGCTTCGGCGAGTGGCAGTGCGAGCACCGCTGGCGCGAGATCGCCAACATGGTCCGCTTCCGCGCGGTGACCGAGGGCACGGCCGTCTCCAACTGGTGGGACAACGGCAACAACCAGATCGCCTTCGCCCGAACCGGCAAGGGCTTTGTGGTCGTCAACCGTGAGGGGGGCGGCCTCAACCGCTCCTTCGCCACGAGCCTGCCGGCCGGTACCTACTGCAACGTGCTCTCTGGTGACTTCAACAACGGCACCTGTGCGGGCAACACCGTCACGGTGGACGGCAGTGGCAACGCCACCTTCAACGTGGCGGGCATGACCTCGGCCGCCATCCACGTGGGGGCCGTCGTCTCCGGGGGTGGCAACCCGAACCCGGACCCGAACCCGGGCAGCGTCACCGTCAACTTCACGTGCAACAACGGGCAGACGTACCTGGGCCAGAGCGTCTATGTCGTCGGCAATCTCGGTGCCCTGGGCGCCTGGGCTCCCGCCAGCGCGGTGAAGCTCAACCCGACGAGCTACCCCACCTGGACGGGTGCCATCTCCCTCCCGGCGAACACCGCCCTCGAGTGGAAGTGCCTCAAGCGCGAGGAGAGCAACCCGGCCAACGGCGTGCAGTGGCAGCCGGGGGACAACATCAAGTTGACCACGCCGTCCTCGGGCTCGGTGTCCACCACGGGCGGCTTCTGATTGGGCTGACGGGCCCGAGCCGCGCGGACTTCCGCGCGGCTCGCGTCTCCTGGAACACGAGCCTGTCAACGGAGGCGCCGTGACGGAGCCCGAAACGCTCCTCCGGCGCCTTCCTTGTTCATGGCCGGGTGCTCGCCACCAGGGGCCGCGCTGGTGGGGAAACCTCTCGATAGTGCTCAACCCCCTCGCCACACGCCAACTCCATCCCATCGGAGTGCGAAGTAGGGTGCCATGCCACATGCAAAAGCCTATCGGACGATAGGTGCGCGGTGCTGTCCTTGGTCTCCAGTTGCCTCGGAGTCCACACCGGTGGACGCACGGGCTCGAGCCCTGGGATTGATAAAGACAGCTCACCAACGTCCTCCCCTGGTGGGCTTCAGGTGGGACGGAGTGGGTCCATGTGCTGCATGTACAGCCCTGACGGACGATGGGTGCAGGGCCTCTTTCGATGTCACCCTGCTCCGTAAGATGGGCTGATGGACCCGCACTCGAGCCCGTGGAGCGTCCACGACGAGAGCGTCACGCCCAGGTGAAATCAGGCTCCAGCAGGAGCGTAGCCCGCTCACACCTCTGAGGCGGTTGGGCGCCGGTGACTTCCGTATCCGTGGAATTACAGCGATACCAGACAGAGCAGGAGATGTAGCTATCGGGAAAAAATCCGTTATCCGAGGATTAAGTGGATGTTGCTTAACGGATATATATCGGGTAGGAATGCCCAGGCGTATGCGTGGCTCTGGAGCCGAGCGGGGTCAGGCGAATCCAGGCCACCCGCCACCGAATCCGAGCGAACCGGGAACAGAGCAGGCCTCACCCTCTATAGAGGGTAGGCTGAACTAATAATGAACAACGAGACGATCAAGCGAATCAAGCAGCGTGGACAGCTTCGCTGCGGAGTCAGCCGCGGTATCTACGGCATGTCCTATCAAGAAGGACAGAGCTGGCGGGGCTTTGATGTTGATTTCGGGCGGGCCGTGGCCGCCGCGGTCGTTGGAGATGCATCTAAAATCGAGTTCATCTCACTCAAGCCAGAGGAGCGCTTCTCCTCGCTGAGGGATGAGACCGTCGATGTGCTCTGCTGCAACGCGACCTGCACCTTCTCTCGCGATTCGGCGCAGGGAATCACCTTCGCGGCGATGACCGTCTATGACGGGGAGACGATGCTGGTTCACCGGGATCTCGGTGTCACCAGCGTGCGGCAACTGAAGAACCCGACGGTCGCGCTTCAATCGGGAACGACCACGGACATCAATCTGCAGCGCTTCCTGCAGCAGCATGGCATCTCCTTCACCGGGCGCTACTACTCCACGCCGCAGGAGGCGCTGGACGGCTACGCGCGGCGCGAGTGCGATGCCTATGCCCTGGATCGCGTCCCGCTGACCGGCGAGCGCCTGCGCCTGCCCAATCCCGAGGACCACATCATCGTTCCGGAGACCTTCTCCAAGGAGCCCATGGGCCCCGCGGTGAAGGCCGGTGACGGACTCTGGGAGAAGGTGGTCCGGTGGGTCATCTACCTGACCATCGAGGCCGAGGATGTGGGCGTGTCGTCCGAGAGCATCGACGCGCAGATCGCCGGCAAGAACCCCGACGCGCTTCACCTTCTCAAGTCCGCGGACGCGGTCAGCTCTCATCTCCAGCTGGAACCGGGCTGGGCCCACCAGGTCATCAAGCAGGTGGGCAACTACCACGAAATCTTCGAGCGTAACCTGGGAATGAAGTCCCGTCTCAAGCTCGAGCGCGGTATGAACGCGCTGTGGTCCAAAGGTGGCATTCTCTACGCTCCCCCCTTCAAGTGAGTCACACACACACCATGGATAATCAGCAGCAGCAGCAGCAAAACAGGACGGGCGTCATTCAGCTGGTTTCGGCCATGGTGCTCTCGGGCACCATTGGAATCTTCGTCACCGAAGCCCACATGGACGCCTTCAACGTGGTGTTCTTCCGCTGCCTGTTCGGAGCCATCTGCCTGACGATCTTCTGTCTGGCCAAGGGGTTCTTCAAGCGCTCCTTCTTCACCAAGAAGACCACCGCGCTCATCGCGCTGGGCGGTGTGTGCATCGTCTTCAACTGGGTCTTCCTGTTCAAGTCCTACGGGCTGACCTCCATCACCATGGGGACCATCCTCTACCACACGCAGCCCTTCTACGTGGTCCTGCTCGGCGTCATCCTGTTCAAGGAGCGCATCTCGGCCAACAAGATCCTTTGGATCTGCCTGGCCTTCGTCGGCATGGTGTTCGTGACCAACCTGCAGGCCTCTGATCTCAAGTCGACCTACATCGAGGGCATCCTGTACTCGCTGGCGGCCGCGGTCCTCTACGGCATCGCCACCATCGTGGCCAAGCGGCTCAAGGGCATTCCTCCCCACCTGATCGCGCTGTGCCAGATCACCCTGGGCATGTTCCTGCTCTACCCGTTCACCACGCTGCAGAACGTCCCGACCGTGGGCACGCACTGGTACTACCTGGCCGGCCTGGGTCTGATCCACACCTGCATCATGTACATCCTGATGTACTCCTCCTACCAGAAGCTGGACACGACGAAGATCGCCGTCCTGTCCTTCATCTACCCCGCAGTGGCGCTGATCATCGACTTCGCCGTCTACGGAACCCGGCTCGCGCCGTTCCAGGGCTTGGGCGTGGTCCTGATCTTCCTGAGCAGCATCGCGGTCAACCGCAACTGGAACTTCGCCTTCATCGGTCCCAAGAAAGAGGCCCTGTCATGAGCAACGAGATCTCGCATCTCCAGCCGAGAGGTTCTCGCGTTCCCGCGCCCAACTCCGCGAAGACGGACTCCTCGCGGGGCACGGTGATCCTCGGAGTGGCCGCGAGCGACACCCATGTGGTGGCCAACCACCTGATCGCCCACATGCTGCGCGAGAATGGCTACACGGTGGTCAACCTCGGCGCGTGCACCCCCCTGCGCGACTTCATGGATGCCTACGCGAGCAATGAGAATGTGATCGCCATCGTCATCGGCAGCCTCAATGGGCACGCCAAGGATGACCTGCGGGGCCTGTTGGAGCTGAAGCAGGAGTACGGCGTGCGCTGCCCGGTGGTGCTCGGCGGCAACCTCTCGGTCGGCAGCCAGAAGGAGCTGGGC
Organism: Cystobacter fuscus; assembly: GCF_002305875.1. Classification (NCBI taxonomy): domain Bacteria; kingdom Pseudomonadati; phylum Myxococcota; class Myxococcia; order Myxococcales; family Archangiaceae; genus Cystobacter; species Cystobacter fuscus. The sequence goes on from NZ_CP022098.1 coordinate 3,881,643, forward strand.
CTGGAGGAGTACTTCATGAAGCTGGGCGTGGACATCGTGCAGAACAGGCCGGAGCTGCTGGCCAAGCAGCTGCACCTCCTGTCGTCCGCCAATTCCAACAATACGAACAACGCCATGGCCGAGATGCGCCAGGCCTCCGGAATCTAGGGAGAAATCCGACAATGACGCAGAAGACGCAGCCTGTTGTGGCCATCGTGGGCGCCACTGGAGCCGTGGGTACGACCTTCCTCGAGCTGTTCGAGGAGCGCTCCTTCCAGTTCAAGGAGCTGCACCTGGTGGCCTCGCCGCGCTCGGCGGGAAAGACGATCCAGTTCCGGGGCAAGTCGTACGAGATCAAGGACCTGGAGACCTTCGACTTCACCGGCATCGACATCGCCTTCTTCTCCGCGGGCACCTCCATCAGCAAGAAGTCCGCCCGCCGCGCGGCGCAGCAGGGCGCGCTGGTCATCGACAACACCAACGCCTTCCGCATGGACGCGGACACGCCGCTGGTGGTGCCGCAGGTGAACCGGCACCAGCTGAACTCCTGGCCCACCTCGGGCATCTACGCCAACCCCAACTGCGCCACCATCCCGGTGGTGCGCGCCCTCAAGCCGTTGGATCCGGTGTTCGGCGTCAAGAAGGTCATCATCAGCACCTACCAGGCCGCTTCGGGCCAGGGCCTCACGGGCATCGAGGAGCTGCGCGAGGGGACGCGCCAGCTGATGGCCGACGAGAAGAGCGTGCTCAAGGCTCAGCGCTTCCAGGTGCCGCTCGCCTTCAACCTCGTTCCCAACATCGACGCCATGCAGGAGACGGGCTTCACCCTGGAAGAGCAGAAGATGATCCAGGAGTCCCGGAAGATCATGGAGCGCCCGGACCTGTACGTGAGCAGCACCGCGGTGCGCGTCCCGGTCATCAACTGCCACTCCGAGGCCGTCTACTTCGAGTGCGAGCGGCCGCTGGAGCTGCAGCGCATGCTCGAGCTGCTGCGCGGCGGGGAAGAGCTGCAGGTCTATTACGGCCCTGGCGCGGAGAACTATCCGACGCCGCGCACGGTCCGTAACCAGAACGACGTGCACGTGGGCCGCATCCGCGTGGACGCGACCAACAAGAACGCCGGCTGGCTGTGGGTCGTCTCCGACAACCTGCGCGTGGGCGCGGCGTTGAACGCGCTCCAGATCGCCGAGGAAGTCATCGCCAACGGTCTGCTGGCCCGCAAGCCGCTCGCCGCCTAGAGCACCCGGAGCGGGTCCGGAGCGAGCACTCCCCAGGGAGTGCCGCCTGGACTCCGCCTCGGCAAGTGTTGAACCCCCCTTCCAGCGGCGAAACAGTCCCCCAGGCGAGGCTCCTCCCGAAAGAGGCCTCGTCCACGGGAGACGTCCGCCCGGCCCTCCAGGTCGGGCCCGCCGCGGGTGCAGTAGAGCGTCAAGGAATCGTCCAGGGAGAGAGCAGGAAACACCATGCGGATTCAGGTCATGAAGTTCGGAGGCTCGTCCTTCGCCAGTGATGAGCACTTCCATCGCGTCGCCAGCTACATCCAGGGGCGGGTCGCCGAGGGAAACAAGGTCGCCCTGGTCGTCAGCGGACTGCCTGGCGCCACCGAGGCCCTGCGCGCCAAGTGTCTGTCCATCAATCCCGAGCCCTCGGGCGAGACGATTGACTGCCTCATTCCGTTGGCGGACACGATCGGTGCGGCCTACTGCCGGGCGGCGCTCGAGCGCCAGCGCGTCAAGGTGACCACCCTCTATTTCTCCCAGCTCGGCCTCCTGACGGACTCGAACTACTCGCGCGCCCGGATCCAGGAGTTCGATCCCACCCCGCTGCGCACCGCGCTGGAGACCCACGACGTGGTCGTGGTGCCCGGGGGACAGGCCCGCAACGCCCAGGGCCAGCAGATGTGGATGGGCAAGAACAGCTCCGATCTGTCCGCCGTCGCCGTGGCGGCCGCGCTCGGCGTCAAGGATTGCGAAATCTACTCCGACGTCTGCGGCGTCTACTCGTCGGACCCCAACCAGATCTCCGGCACCCAACTGGTTCCGGAGATCTCCTACGACGCCGCCATCGACATGTCGCTGAGCGGCGCGAAGGTCATCCATCACGGCTCGGTCCGCTATGCCAAGCGCCACGGTGTGGAGATCGTCTGCCGCCTGAACCAGGATGACTTCCGGGTGGGCACGCGCATCGGGCAGAAGGGCGCCCCGGCCGTCCTCGTGCTGGATCAGCGCTCGGTCGTCCTGGAGTTCGCCGCCCAGGCCGAGCAGGAGCGCGCCGTGGCGGCACTGAGCGCCATCGAGGTGCCGTTCGTCGACATGGCGCGCCCGGGCGAGTCGCGGCTGGCGGTCACTTGCGGCTTCTTCGACGTGGAGCGGTTCCTCCGGGAGAACAATCTCCAGCCCCGGACGCTGGATCGCTACCTGGCTTCCGAGTTCCGGCGGGATGGGAGTGTGTCCCGCCACCTGCCCGAGAAGAGCACGGCGCAGGCGTTCTCCCAGCAACTGCACGACCAGCTCTACTCCCAGCGCGGTCAGATCGGAAGCGCCGCCTAGGCGCCGTCTCCCAAGGGGAGCCCCACCATGAACGAGCAGATCCTGGCGATAGACAAGAACTTCTCCTACGAGCTTCCCACGAAGCAGGAGACGGTCGAGTACATCCGCAACCTGCGCAAGCAGAACGTCCACCAGCGTTTGAAGCAGGCGGATGCCTTGGGCACGTTGCTGGTCCAGCCGCGCTGTGGCGTGGGTTCCCAGCAGAAGATGGGCGAGTTGTTGCAGTTCCTGGAGCGCGAGGCCCAGCCGGATATCCTCTCGCTCACCATCGACGCGTATACGCGGTTGTGCCAGTTCGACAAGGCGAACGCCGTCCTCCAGGAGAACCCGCAGAACCTCAACGGCTATCCCCTGGTGTGCCACGGGTACAAGAAGGTGCGTGAGCTGAACGAGTCGGTTCAGGCGCCCATCGAGATCCGCCATGGCTCGCCGGATGCGCGCTTGCTGTTCGAGTCCTCCATCGCGGGGGGCATCACCTCCTTCGAGGGCGGTGGGATTGGCTACAACCTGCCGTATTCGAAGAACGTGCCCATCAGCTCGAGCATGCAGAACTGGCGCTACGTGGACCAGCGCTGCGGTGAGCTGGCGCGGGACGGAATCATCGTGGACCGGGAGCTGTTCGGCACCTTGACCGCAGTGCTCATTCCTCCCTCCATCGCCCTGTCCATGACCCTGCTCGAGGCGCTCTGCGCCGTGCGCGAGGGCGTCAAGTGCCTGTCCATCTCCTACTGCCAGGGTGGACACATCGCGCAGGACGTCGCCGCCCTCCGGGCCATCCGCAAGATGGCGGCCAAGTACCTGCCGCCGGACGTGGATGTCTTCCCCGTGCTGCACCAGTTCATGGGGGCCTTCCCCGCCGCCAGGCATGACGCCGAGGCCCTCATCCTCAAGGGAGCCATCGTCGCCAAGAAGGGCCATGCGACGAAGGTCATCAACAAGACCTACGAGGAGGCGCTCGGCGTTCCGACCCCCCAGGCCAACGCGCTGGGCATCTGGACGACCCGGATCGTCAACAGCACCATCTCCGACTTCGTGAAGGTGGACAGCGCGGAAGTCGAGGAGGAGCTGCACTGGATCCTCCGCGAGGTGGATGAGATCGTGGCCCCCATCCTCGACAAGCCAGACATCTACCGCGCCATCGAGGAGGGGTTCGCGGACGGCATCCTGGACATCCCCTTCAGCGCCAGCCGTTATGCGAAGTCCGGTGTCCTGCCGATGCGTGACCGGAGCGGCGCCATCCGCTACCATAACCCGGGAGGGCTCTGCATGAGCGACGCTGTCCGTTCCCGCAACGCGCAGCTGCTCAACAACGCGACCCACTCTCCGTCCTTCAGCCTCTTCAGCAAGCTCACACGCGACATCATGTATTTCTCGAACATGTCGCTGCAGGAAGCCATCGAAGTCTGAGTCCCCATCCGCCGTACACCGTTTCCTCATCACATCGATCTCGCATCAAAGAAGGAGAATGCCCATGAAGCCTCTGGCTCTGGAAGACACCCTGTCGAAGAACATTGGCGCGAAGCTGCAGGCCATCACCTCTCCGTACGAGAAGTTCGAGGACTCGCTCGTCCAGGTGTACAAGATCTTCGCGGAGCTCCCCGCGAACGTCATCAAGGACATCATGTCCTTCGGGCGTTTCCCCGAGAGCCCCGGGGTGATGCTGCTGGAGAACATGCCGCTGGACCCGGTGCTCCCCCCGACGCCCAAGGACGGCAAGCCCGTGACGGCGCGCAACAGCTTCGTGGGCGAGGGCATCCTGCTCGGGCTGACCCAGATGCTGGGCGAGCCGGTCGGCTTCACGTCCGAGAAGTCCGGCAACCTCATCCACTACGTGACGCCGGTGGAGTCGGGCAGCTACACCCAGTCCAATCAGGGCTCCAAGGTCTTCCTCAACTACCACAACGACTCGGTCCACGATGAGAGCGGGTACTACCACCGCTTCAACCCGGACTACCTGATCCTCCACTGCATCCGCGCGGACAAGGAAGGCAAGGCCTACACGTACTACGCGGATGCGCGCGACATCTGCAAGGCGCTGCCGGCGGAGACGGTGGCCCTGCTGCGCCAGCCGCTGTTCCGCATGGCCGCTCCGAGCACCTTCTCGCGCGAGCGCGCCAACGGCGCCCAGGTCTGGTCGAACCTGGTGCCCATCATCTCCGGGCCGGACGCCTTCCCCGAGATCTCCATCGCCGCCAACGGCGTCAAGGGCGAGACGCCCGAGGCCGAGAAGGCCCTCGAGCAGCTGCACGCCGCCTGCCACGACGACAAGGTCCACACCAAGGTCGCCCTGCGGCCCGGCATGACGATGCTCATCAACAACCGCAAGGGTCTGCACGCGCGCGGCGTGTTCGAGCCGGGGTTCGACGGTGAGGACCGCTGGCTGCTGCGGACCTATATCCGCCGCAACATGTGGGAGATGCGTCACCGCTCCATCGGCACCCAGCGGGTGTTCGCCTAGTCGAAGCAAGGACGAGCAAGAAGCCCCGCTCCACCGCGTCTCTGGCGCGGTGGGCGGGGCCTTGTCGTTTCCGCCCGAGCGTGGAGCCCGGGCGGTGAATGGCTTTCGCGAGGACTACTCGTAGAACTTCAGGCTCCAGCCCGTGTTGCGCTCCGTGCCGCGCGTGTACGTGATGTTGCCCCACCACTGGAAGCTGCCCGAGTACCAGTAGCGCGCGCCCCAGAAGTCGCTCGGGTACTCGTTCTTGTTCACGCCGTGGTAGGCGAGGGGGAACGTGGGGCCGGCGGGCGGGCTCGTGTTGGGATCTCCATTGAGCAGCACGAAGGAGTGGTGGCCCACGCCCTTGGCGTACAGCGTTGGATCCCATCCGGCCATGAGGGTGTTGCCCGCCGCGCCGAAGAGGCAGCCATTGGACTTGTACCAGTCCCAGACATAGGTGGGATCTCCCCCGGCCTTGAGCCGCAGATCCGCCAGACAGTAGTTGGAGCCCCAGCTCCCATTGGCCGAGTACACGATGTGCAACTGGCCGCTCGGATCGATGAGGGGCTCGGGGCCCTCGTTGACGCGGCAGGGGGGATTGATGTCGACCTTCTCCCACGTCTCACGGGGCTGGGAGATGACGTAGCGGGCTCCCGTCACCTGCGTGGGGCTCGACATGCGCGCGAGGAAGAGCGTCTGCTCTCCGTTGGTGTCTCCCACCCAGCCGGACCAGACGAAGTACCACTGCCCCTTGTAGACGAAGGCCGTGCCGTCGATGGCCCACTTGTTGTCCGGCAGCGCCAGCGGCGCCGGGGCCGAGTAGCCCGAGCTGGGGCTCTGCGATTGAATGACATACATGCGATGCGCGGGGCCCGCGCCCGCCGTGAAGTAGATGTAGTAGGTGCTGCCGCTCTTGATGAGCTCCGGCGCCCACACCTCGGCCCAGCCATTGGGGTTGCTGAAGACCACCTGGCGCGCGGCGCCCGACAGCCCGTCCACCGACGAGGCCGTGCGCACGTAGATGCGTCCCCCCTCCACCTCCGCGGAGATGTAGGTGCTGTCCACGCGGATGACGGTCGGGTCCGCGTTGCGGATGGACAGGCGCGCGGCCTGCTCGCTCGTGCTCACCGACTCGTGGACGGCGGCGGGGCCCACCTCGGGGCCTCCGCACGCCAGGAAGGACAGCGCCAGTGTCACACCGGGGAAGATCTTCGACAGCCGCATGGGGGCTCCTGCACCGCGAAACGGGAATTCCTCGTGTTCTAATTTTTCGGGAACTTCCTGTCTATGGGCTGGCGCAGGCTCACGGTGACGCGCGTCAGCACGAGCCAGGAATAGCGCCGCTCGGGAGCCTCGAGGGGGGGCGAGTCGTAGCGCAGCAGGGAGCCCGTGGTTCCCACCGCGAGGAACTCCGTGGCCCACCAGCGCACCGCCACGGCTCCGCCGCGTGCTCCGCCGGGAGTCACGTCCGGGGCGCCCAACCCCACGCCGAGCCACTCCGCGCGGGCGGTCACCTCCACGGCGCCACCCCCCCAGGCCCCCTCCTCGCCGGCAGGAGGCCCCTCGGGCCAGTCCGTGGCCCGGGGGCGGGTGCCTCGCACCATCCACGAGGCCTCGAGGGCCGCGCCCCGGGCCCGGATCGCGGGCAGTGGTTCGCGCGGCGTCTGGGGGTTGCCATCCGTGTCGCGCGAGCGCTCCTCCCGGGCCAGGGCTCCCTCGGCCAGCAGCCGCAGGGGTCCGCTCCAGAAGAGGGCATGCGCCTCGGTCACCCACCGCGCGCCGGAGACGGGCACCGGCCGGTAGAAGAGGAAGCCCGTGGGCGTGGTGCCACCAATTCCCGCCCGATCGAAGGCGTCCTCCACGTGCACGCCCGCGCCCATTCGCAGGCCCCAGAGGGTTCCCCCCAGCAGCCCGTCCACGCGCGCATCCAGCGAGGGCGACGTGTTGTCATTGCCCAGGGGGCTGCGCGAGCCGTTGCCCACGCGGACCCAGGCCTCCAGGGGCAGGGTCCTCGGAGACCACTGCGCCTCCAGTCCCAGATCCCGTCCGGGCCACATCGCGCGCACGGGCAGGGACAGCTCGGGGATGGGCAGGGCCTCGATGGTCACGTCCCGGGCCGAGGCGAACAGCGGCGTCTTGCCATGACCCAGCCGCAGGCGCACGGAGTCATTCGGTGTGAAGATCACGAGGGCATCCACGATCGCGGGCTTCTCGAGCGCCCATTCGATGGTGCCCACGGCCTGGAACCAGGAAGTGGGCCGCGCGGCCATGCCCAGGCGGAAGCGCCCCAGGGCGAAGCCCTGCTCTCCCTCCACCTCGTCGGAGTACACGCGGTAGTCCAGCTCGCCCACCAGCAGGGGACGGAACCAGGAGAGCTGCGCGGCGGCCCGCGCCGGGACGAGCACCAACGCCAGCATCAACAGGGTGGCGCGCATCATTCCACCGGGATGATCCGCAGGAAGTAGGTGGCGCCGTTGGAGTCATCGCCGTCGTGGTCGGCGATGAACAGGCGCTGGTTCTCCGCGTCGTAGGCGAGTCCGCGCGGCTGCTGATAGCCACTGGCCAGCACGCTCACCTCACCGGAAGGCGCGATGCTGAAGACCTTGCCCTCGCGGCTGCCGGTGAGCAGCGAGCCCCTCGGGCCCACCGCCAGCAGATCCGGGCTCGGCAGCGCGGCATGGGTCGTGTAGTCCTGGGGCGAGGCCAGGGGCGCGCGGTACACCTTGCCGGCGAGCTGATCGCTCACGAAGAGGGAGTCGCCCATGACCGTCACTCCCACGGGCTTCTGCAGCGCGCCGATGACTTCCTGCTCGGTGCCCTCCAGGGTGAGCCGCGCCACCGAGCCCACGTTCGCGTTGTTCACGCGCACGAAGTAGGCGACGTAGAGCTGGCCATCCGGGGCGAGCGTCAAGCCGATGCGCCGGCGCTCGGGCTTCAGGCCGGGCACGGTGCCCGTCGTGCCATCCGGCCGGATGAAGACCACGTCCCCCGCCGTGCCTCCCCCGAAGCGCACGACGACGATCGTGCCGTCCGGCATCCGCACGAGATCCCCCAGCCCGGGGCCGTTGCCGGGAGCGGGGGGGAGCTGCGCCACGAGGGAGATGCCCCCGGCGTCGGTCCACTTGAGCACGCGGTTGTTCTGGTCATCCGCGATGTAGAGCGTCTTCCCGGCGGCGTCCCAGAACAGCCCGTTCGGATCTCCATCCAGGGAGATGGCCTTGGGGCCGCGCTCGATGGGCGCGGAGGGATCGGGCCCCGAGGGCGTGGGGGCCGGGGGAGCGCAGGCGTACAGGGAGAGCAGGCACATCGCCAGGAAGACAGGTCGCATCGCGAACCTCGGGATGGGGGATGGGAGCGCGGCACTCTAGCGGCCCGGGTTGTTCCCTTTGGTTGAAAATTGTAGAAAACGGTGACCATGACCTCCCGTGCCCCGGTCCCCACCTCCTCGGACGCGCTGCTCACCACGCGCGAGGTGGCGGCGCTCCTGCGAGTCCACCCCAAGCACGTCTACCGGCTGCTCAAGCGCGGCATCCCCACGCGCCGGGCCGGGGGCAAGTGGCTCTTTCCCCGCGAGGAGGTGCTGCGTTGGGCGGAGTCCTCCGCGCATGCTCCGTCCGAATCCGAGACCGCTCCCACGGGAGCCGCGCCCGCGCCATTGCTCGCGGCGAATGGAGATCTCGCGGTGGAGACGCTCCTCGCGCGGCATCAACGGGAAGGTCATCCCCTGGTGGGCTTCGTGCTCGCGGATCGCTCCCACGCGCTGGAGCTGCTGGAGCAGGGGCAGGTGATGGCCGCTGGATGGCATGGCGCGCTGCCCGCCGAGACCGAGGCGCGTGGAGGGCTGGCCCGTCTGCACCTGGTGCATCGCGAGGTCGGTCTGATCGCCGCGCCGGGGAAGGAGCCCGCCGCGCTGGAGCGGTTGTCGCGGGTGCGCTTCGCGAGCCGTCCCCCCACCGCGGGCGTGCGGCACCACCTGGACGAGTGCCTTCGCGACGCGGGCCTGGACTCCAGGAGTCTTCACCGGGGGGCCACGCTGCATGCGTCCCACCGGGACGTGGCTTGCGCCGTGGCCCGGGGCGAGGCGGACGTGGGCCTGGCGTCACGCGCCTGGGCCTCGCGGCTCGGACTGTCCTTCCGCTCGCTCGGATACGAGGCCTATGGGCTCGTCATCCCCACGGTGCTGCTGGGCACGCCCGCCGTCGTGGGCCTGTGCGAGACCGCCCAGGGCGCCGCGCTCCGGCGCTCGCTGCGGGGGATTCCAGGGTATGAGCCGGGCGATACCGGCAAGCTCCAGGTGCTCGCGGCGCGCGCATCCCGCCACGCCCCCACCCGGAAGAAGGAGAGGACATGAAGAACCTCGTGAGGACCGTGCTCCGAAGGGGCGGGCTGCTCCTGCTCGTCGTGGGAGTCCTGGCCGGCTTGTGGGGGCCCTCCGCCGCCGCCGCGGACGCGCCGCCCCCGCCTCGCACCCACACCTTGAGGATGGCCGCGGCGGCGGACCTGAAGTTCGCGCTGGACGAGCTGCTGAAGGACTTCCGCGCGAAGCATCCCGACGACCGGGTGGAGGTCACCTACGGCTCGTCGGGCAACTTCCTCGCGCAGCTCTCCCAGGGCGCGCCCTTCGACGTCTTCCTCTCCGCGGACATGTCCTACCCGCGCAAGCTCGTCGAGCAGGGGCTCGTGGAGCCGGGCGGAGTCTTCGCCTACGCCGTGGGCCACCTCGTCCTGTGGGTGCCCCAGGACTCGACGCTGCCCGTGGAGAAGCTCGGAATGAAGGTGCTGCTGGAGCCGGGCGTCCGGCGCATCGCCATCGCCAACCCCCAGCATGCCCCCTACGGCCGAGCGGCCGAGGCCGCCTTGAAGAGCCAGGGCCTCCATGACGCCGTCAAGGACAAGCTGGTGCTCGGGGAGAACGTCGCGCAGGCGGCCCAGTTCGCGCAGAGCGGCGCCGCGGACGTGGGCATCATCGCGATGTCGCTCGCGCTCGCCCCGGCCATGAAGGAGCGGGGTCGTTACTGGGAAGTCCCCGTGAGCGCCTACCCGCGCATGGAGCAGGGCGGGGCCCTTCTCAAGAAGGCCCAGGATCCGGAGCTGGCCCGACAGTTCCGCGATGCGCTGCTCGGCTCCCAGAGCCGGCCGCTGCTCGAGCGCTACGGTTTCTCCACGCCGGGGAAGTGACGGGGCACGTCCCGCGAGGCGTGGCTCACTCCGTGGCGGGTGTGGGCAGGCCGGCGGTGTGGAGCCGGGTGAAGATCTGCATCAGCACGTACAGCGCGAACGCGGCGTCATCCACGCGGTAGCTGCCGCCTCGCGCCCCGAGCGTCTGCAACTTGAGCAGATCACCCCCATCCACGTGGAGCAGGTAGGCCTGTGCGCCCAGGGGCCCCTCGCCCGCGAGCGCGAGCCCGCGGCGGGCGGCATCGAGGCAGGCCTGGATGCACGTGCCGTAATCCCCCGTGGCGAAGGCTCCCTCCGCGGCCCGGGCATGGTCGAACAGCTCCGAGGGCGCGAGCGCACTCGCGGCGCCCAGGGGCCGCTGTCCGGTCAGCGCTGGGGGCGCGGTGGGCGCGACCACCACCTGCGGCGCCCCCACGGCGGGCATGCTTCGCGACGGCATGGCGGGGCGCGGGGCCGCGAGTGAGGCGGAGGCGGTGGTAGTGGAGGACACGGAGGTGGAGGCGGCGGAGGTGCGGCCCACCAGGTGCTGGCTGAGCTCGGCTTCCAGTCCTCTCCCCGCGGGACGGGGCGCCGCCACGGGGTTGGCCGAGCGGGGTGGGGGGACGATGCGCTTGGCCCGCAGATCCTGGATGACGAGCCGGGTGATGCCCTTGAGCGCGTCCAGCACGCCCTTGCCGCTGATGGCCTCGGTCTCGAAGTCGGGCACGAGGCGGGGATTGAGCGCCTCGCGCAGCTCCGCCACGGGCAGGGCCGAGGTCAGGTCGCGCTTGTTCCACTGCACCACGAGCGGGAAGCGCTCCAGCCGGATGCCCTGCTCCAGCAGGTTCTCCTGCAGGTTGGCCATGGACTCGCGGTTGGCGTCCATCATCTCCGGCTGCGAGTCCGCCACGAACACCACGCCGTCGGCGCCCTGGAGCACCAGCTTGCGCGTGGCGTTGTAGAAGACCTGGCCGGGCACGGTGTACAGCGCGAGCCGCACCGTGCAGTCATTCACCCGCTCCACCTTCACGGGCAGGAAGTCGAAGAAGAGCGTCCGGTCTCCCTCGGTGGCGATGGACATCATCTCGCCGCGGTGCGCCGGGCGCACCGTTTCGTAGATCTTTCGCAGCGTGCTCGTCTTGCCGGACAGACCCGGTCCATAGAAGACGATCTTCGCCGCCACTTCCCGGGCTACCAGGTTCACGCTGCTCACGGTGTCAGCTTTCCTAGAACGACTTGACGCCGCGCGCCAGTCGCCGACGGCACGTTCGCCGGCGTTCCCGACAGATGCTCGTTGGCCAGCAGCGCGAAGCACACCGCTTCCTTGGCGCCCTCGGGCAGGCCCAGCACGTCCACCGGGTGCACCGGCAGGGGCGCGAGCCGCGCCGTCAGCCGCTCCATCAGCACGGGGTTGCGGATGCCGCCGCCGGACACGTACACCGCCTCCAGCGTGAAGCGCGGCAGGAGCCAGGCCTCGTAGGCGCGCGCCGTGGCCTCCACGGTGAACTCCACCGCCGTGGCCATCAAGTCCTGGGGCCGCGTGTCCCGGGCGCGCTCCCACAGCCGCGTCACCAGTGCGTCCCCGAAGCCCTCGCGTCCGGCGCTGCGCGGTGGGGGCAGGGCGAGGAAGGGGTGGGCGAGCAGCTCCTCGAGCAGGTGCGGCACCACCTGGCCCCCGCGCGACAGGTGGCCGTCCAGGTCGCACGAGAGCTGGCCGCCGGAGATGCGCCGCGCCAGCCCGTCCATCACCATGTTTCCCGGTCCGGTGTCGAAGGCGATGGTGTCCTCCAGCCGCTCGCTCACCACGCTCACGTTGCCGATGCCGCCCAGGTTCTGCAGCGCCCGGGCCACGCCCGGCTTACGGAACAGGGCCCAGTCCAGATAGGGCACCAGCGGGGCGCCCTGACCTCCCGCCGCCATGTCCCGGGTGCGGAAGTCGCTCACCACGGCGATGCCGGTGCGCTCGGCGATGACGGAGGCCTCCCCGAGCTGAAGCGTGGAGGGCGTGTCCGACAGGCTCGAGGGCCAATGGGCCACCGTCTGTCCATGCGAGCCGATGACGTCCACGTCCTCGGGGCGCAGGCCCGCCCGGGTGATGACCTCCAGCGCCGCCTCGGCGAAGTGCTCGCCCAGGGCGAAGTTCAGCTCACACAGCGCGCGGGCGTCCTGGGCGGAGAGCACCCGCTGGGTGAACTCCGGGGAGAAGGGCCGCGAGACGTGGGCGAGCAGGGTGATGCGAACCTCCGCTCCGGTGCCCTCGATGCGGCAGAGCACCGCCTCCACCGCGTCCACGCTGGTGCCAGACAGCAGCCCGACACACAGCCGTGCGCGGGAGAGGCGGGATCCCGAGTCCATGTCCCTCAATGTAAGGCCTGGCTCCCACGCCCGCCGGGCTCATCCGGGGTGAACGACGAAAATCCCTCACTCTGGGAAAGTCCGGGCAATGACGGTGAGTCTCCCTGGTGGGGAGGGGAGCGCCGTGCCGGGGGTTTTCGCCCGGATGCCCTCCGGGTGGCGGCTCAGGGGCGGGCCGAGCGGCCCATTCCCACCTGGCTCCGCGTGTCCGGGGTCACGCGGAGGCGCTCGTTCGTGCCCCCGCGTGGAGTGGGGCCCCAGGTCTGGCGGCCGGAATTGGCCGGGGTGTTCCGCCTGGGCGCGTTCTGGCGCGGCTCGTCGTCGGGCGGAACTTCGCTCAGGCGCTCCTGATTCTTGCGCCACTGCCGGATGCCGGGGCACTCCGGCGGCTCGTTCACCTGGGGTTCGATCGCGCAGTCGCCGACGTCCACCGCCGAGGGCAGGGGGCGGGAGAGCCGCGGGGCTGGAGCTTCCGGCGGGGGCGTGCGTCTGGCGGAGGGCTCCGTGCGGGGGAGCTCGGGGGCGGGAGGACGGAGGGGCGTTGCCGGGGAGGGGGCGAGGCGGGCGGCGCCGTGTTGCCCCGGGACGAGGACGTGCCGTTGGCGAGCCGGTTGTCCTGGGCGCGGGTCTCGCTCGGCGCCATGGGCCGCACGGGAGACGCCCGCTCACGCCCTCCACATCCGCTCACGTCGTTGGCCTGGAGCGAGGAGGTGCCCCACGTCACCTGGATGCAGTCCTGGGCGAGGGCGCTCACCGAGCTGTTCTTCACCGCCGCGCTCATGCCCAGGGAGATGCCCTGGGTGGCCTGATCGATCCGGGCGCCGTCGATGACCGTGCCCCGGCCTCCGCGCACCCGGACGCCGTACCAGGAGCCCGGACGGCCATGGGAGGTGAACTCCACGGGTTGTGACGGGGTCCCGAGCACCACCAGCGTGCCATCGACGATGAGCTCCACGCGCTCGGGGTCCACGCCGGAGCGCAACCCGTCCTCGGGGATGGCGATGATCTGCACGCCGGCTTCCACCGTCAGCTTCGCGCCCCAGGGCACCGTGACGTCCCCGGTGAGCACGTAGGGGCTGAGGTTCCTCTTCCACACCGTGTCCGCGGTGGGCAGCGCGCCCTGCACGTCCACGGCGGACGCCAGGGCGGGCAACAGCAACAGCAGGGCGGACAGCACGGCACGCATGACGGAGTGAGCGTATCTCCCACTCCGACAGATCGTCCAGGTCATCCGACCTGGACGGTTGCTTTCCGGGCGGCGTTCAACCTCGACGGAGGATTACTTCAGCAGGCCTTCGGCCTTCAGGGCGGCCTGCACGTTGGGGCGCGCGGCCACGCGTCCCTGGTAGGCCTGGATCGCCGGGAACTTGCTCAGATCGATGCCCAGGTGCCCGGTCCAGCTCAGCACGGTGAAGAGGTAGGCGTCGGCGACGGTGAACTGCTCGCCGAGGAAGTGGGACTGCTTGGACAGCCGCTCGTTCACCGCGGTCAGGCGCTTGTCGATGTTGCCCTTCACCAGCGTCCGGGCGTCCTCGGGGAAGGCGGGGTTGAAGAGCGGGCCGAAGCTCTTGTGCAGCTCGGTGCCGATGAAGTTGAGCGCCTCCTGCAGCTTGTAGCGCTCCAGGGTGCCGTTGGCCGGCGCGAGCTTGGACTGGGGCGCCTTGTCGGCGATGTACTGCACGATGGCCGGGCCCTCGGTGAGGGTGCTGCCGTCGTCCAGCTGCAGGGCGGGCACGTAGCCGTTGGGGTTGACGGAGGTGAAGTCCTTGCCGCTCTCGGTCTTCTTGGTGCGCAGATCGACCTTCTCGATGTCGAAGGTCTGGCCCGCCTCGCGCAGGACGATGTGGGGCGACAGCGAACAAGCACCAGGCGTGTAGTAGAGCTTCATTCGGGGATTTCCTTGGGAAGAGGTTGCCCGGAGACGGCGGGCGCGCCTATTTGCCCACTTCTTCGAGCTCTCGCCACGATTTCCGTCCGCATTCCAGTCACTGGCCGTGTACGTGACACTTCGCGTTGTTGAATCGTTGAACCAACCAGGAGGCTGTTCATGGGTTTCATCGGCACGTACCGCGGGCTCGCGGAGGCCTTCCAAGGGGGCCGGGGACATGGGCCGATGGACGCCGGGCTCGTCCTGCATGCCCGGCGGTTCCTCTCCACGGGCCAGGGGCCCTCGGCGCCCACCGCTCCGCTCGAGGGGCTCGTGCCCGGCTCCTTGGAGAGCCAGGTGGACCAGGGCGACGACTGCGAGGAGAACCGGACCTTTCCCTACCGCATCCTCGCGCCCACGGGCCTCGAGCGAGGAGCCCGGGGGGTGGTGCTCCTGCACGGCCTCAACGAGAAGAAGTGGGAGAAGTACCTGCCGTGGGCCAAGGCGCTCGCCGAGGGGCTCGGCGCGCCCGTCATCCTCTTTCCCATCGCCTTCCACATGGAGCGCTCCCCGGCGCTCTGGTTCGAGCCCCGGCCCATGCGGCAGCTCAGCCGCGACCGCCAATCCCGCCTCCCCGGCCTGGAGCTGTCCTACTTCGCCAATGCCGCCTTGAGCTCCCGCCTCCACGCGCGACCCGAGCGCTTCCTCTGGGCGGGCCTGCGCACCCTGGAGGACGTCGTGGCGCTCTCCCAGCGCGTGCGCCAGGGCGAGGAGCCGCTGCTGGCGCCGGACGCGCGGCTGGACTTCTTCGGCTACTCCATTGGTGCCTTCATCTCGGAGCTCCTCCTGCTGTCGGATGAAGACGGACGCTTCTCCGAGTCCCGGGTGGTGAGCTTCTGCGGCGGCTGCGTGCTCTCGCGTCAGGAGCCGCTGGCGCGGGAGATCCTCGACAGCGCGGCGGTCCAGGCCCTGCGCCACTTCCTCCTGAGGGAGCTGGAGCCCCTCAAGCGGGTGCGGCCCGAGCTGAGCCGGTTGTTCTCGGAGCACCCCGTGGGCCGGGCGTTCGAGCTCATGGTGAGCGAGGAGCACCTGCGCGCCGAGCGGGAGGCGGCCCTGCGGCGGGTGGGCTCGCGCATCCAGGCGATCGCCCTCCAGGAGGACCGGGTGGCGCCGGCGGGCGCCGTGGCGGACACCTTCGCGGGGACGGGGGTCCGGGTGGACATCCTGGCGCCGCCCTACGACTACGAGCACGTCAACCCGTTCCCCGCCGTGACCGCGCTGGAAGCGGATGTCGAGCGAAGCTTCGCGGACACCTTCGGGCGCGCGGTGGCGTGGTTGGCGCGTTGAGCCGCGCGCGGATTCAGTAGACGGCGAGCCCCAGCGACCAGGAGCTGACGAAGCCGCGGACGTCTGGATTGGAGTTGGGCAACCAGTCCTGGGTCCAGCGGAACGTCAGCCCCAGGCGCGTGGTCAGCTCCAGCTCCGCGAGCGCGCCGAAGGAGACGTAGGGCCGTGTGCCCTCGCTGGTGGGCAGACCCACGCCCGTGGTGGCGGACCAGGATTGTCCCCCGCCGACGAAGGGGCCCAGGTGCAGCCGCCACAGCGACAGGGGGTACCACTGTGCCTCCAGGCCGAGGCGCACGTTGTAGTAGCCGCGGACGTCGTTGCTGGCGAACTGCATGCGCGTGTCGGCGAGCAGGCCGAACTTCTTCGTGGGGTAGTAGCCGAGCGCGAAGCGGAAGCCGGGGCCGCGCTCGATCAGGCCCCGGGGCAGCGCGAGGCTGTCGTTGCCCGCGCCGAACTGGTACGAGAAGCCCGCGCGGTTGAGGGGCGCGGCACCGCTGAGCCACATGCCGGCGCCCTCCTCTCCCGAGAGCGAGACCTCGGAGACGGTGCTCAGGTCCGCCGCCGTGAGCTCATCGAGCGCGACGATGCTCTGGCGTCCGTTGCGGTGCCAGAGGTGCACCGGGTGGTGCGGGTGCACGGCGATCGAGCCCTCGTAGCGAGCCCCTTCGGTGGCGGCCAGCCCGATGCCGACCCCCACGCCCATGACGACGACGAGCACCAACAGATCGTTGATTCCGTTGATGTTGCCGAGGTTGCCGGAGGAGGAACCTCCCGAGGAGCTGCTCGACGAGGTGCCCCCGGGGACCGCCGAGGCCCCATGGACGTCGGCTCCGGTGGCCACGACCGATGGCCGGTAGGGAGGCTCGTAGTAGGGCGAGCCGTAGAAGTCGAAATAGAGGGAGGGCACCCAGTGGCCGCGATGGGTGACCACATAGCCGGGAGGCGGCTCGCCGGCGGGTGGTTCCCAGGCGGGGGCCGGCTCGGGATCCTCCGCGGTCGAGAAGCGCTGCACCGCGTAGATGTTGCGTCCGCGCTCCTGTGGAGGCGTCTGGACGATGCGCTCCATCTCTCCCCGAGACACCTCGTAGTGGTGGCCCAGGCACCCGCTCGTCAGCATCAGCGCGATGAGGGGGAGGACACAGGCGGGGGAGCGCCAGGGGCTCGCCCGGCGGGAGTGTTCGCTCGCGGAAGCCTTCCGGGTGTCATGCTTCATGCTGTCTCCTGACAGGCACACCAGGATGCCATGCCGGGCAGACGCCGAACAGGCGACACCCGGCCCGCTGATGCGATTCATGTGCTCACTTCTCTCGGGCGAGGGCGGGGTGGGTCTCTGGCGGTTCCGAGTCCTCGCGGCTTTCCCATCCGGTCCACCGGATTGCCATTCAGTGGGTCCGGGAGTCGTCAGGGTGGGAAGGATCTTTCCCGGGTGTGGGAGGAAACAGGCCCGAAGAGGCAGGTGGGCGTGGTTTTTCGTTCCATTCGGTGACCCAGGGTGAGGCACGGCGTCTGCACGATGGGCCGCGACTCTGCACGGAGGACGCATGCGACGATGGAGCGGGCTGCTGGGGATGAGCGTGGTGGGATTGCTGGCGTGTGGGCCCGGCTCCATCCCCGCGACGACGGATTCCGTGGGGAACATCCTGGGCTCCGAGCCCGTCGTCCCCACGCCTCCGGCGTCCTCCTCCGGGACGGGGAACACCCCTCCTGCTGAGAACGCGGGTGCTCCGGAGCCAGGGGCCTATCCGCCGGTGCAGAGCCGCGTCCCGGTGTTCGAGCTGCGCATCACCCCGGAGAACCTGGCGCGGCTGGATGCGGATCCGAAGGCGGATGTGGCGGTGCCGGCCGAGGTGGTGCTCGATGGGCGTGTGGCGCCGGCGCGGGTGGAGTACCGGGGCGCCAGTACGCGCGCGCTTCCCCAGAAGAGCTTCAAGATCAAACTGGACAAGGGCTACGAGCTGGATGAGCGGGATCAGTTCGAGCTGCTGGCGAGCTGGTACGACAGCGGCAAGCTGACCGAGAAGTTCGCGGTGGACCTCTACACGGCCCTGGGCCTGCCGGTGCCGAGCGCCCGCTATGTGCGCGTGAGCCTCAACGGCCAGCACAACGGGCTCTACCTGGACATGGAGCACGTGGGGAAGGAGTACCTGGAGCACCACGAGCTGGAGAAGAACTCCGCCATCTACCGCTGTGGTGGCCGCAACTGCGAGCTGACGCTCGAGGCGGGCTCGCACCAGGACGACTTCGAGAAGAAGACGCGGGAGTCCGAGGACAACTCCGACCTGGAAGCGTTCCTCGAGTGGATCAACCACAGCGACGACGCGCGGTTCGAGGAGAAGCTCGAGCAGTTCGTGGACGTGGAGGCGTACCTGGGCAACCTCGCCGCGGACATGCTCATCTCCAACATCGTCATCGAGGACTCACGCAGCTATTGGATCCACGAGCCGGGCAAGGATCGCTGGCAGTACACGCCCTGGGATTTGAACAACGCGCAGATGCTCGCCTGGCGCACGTGGGCGCCCGAGGATCCGCCCATCACCAACCGCTGGCCGCAGGCCTTCAGTCTGTATGATTCCCTCGTGCAGCGCGTGTACGAGCAGCGCGTGACGGAGCGTCCGGTCTACCGGCCGACCTGGAACGTGCTCAATACGCGCATCTGGGACAGGCCAGCCCTGCGGGCCCGGCTGCTGGCGAAGCTCGAGGCGGCGCTCGCGGGTCCCTTCTCCCAGGCCCGGGCGAGTGCTCACATCGACGCGCTCTGGGCGGTGGCGGGGCCGGAGATGGCGAGGGATCCCCATGCCTCGCCCGTGCACGTGGCCCGGGCGCGTGACTTCCTCCAGAGGTACGTGCGCGAGCGACGGGCCTTCCTGCTCGGGACGCTCGATGCGCTCAAGAACCACGGCACGGGCCCCCTGGTCATCCAGACGATCTCCGCCGGGAGCAAGGGCTATGTGGAGCTGTACAACCGGGGGACGTCCGCCGTGTCCCTGGCGGGGTATGAGCTGACGAACGACTTGCGAGCCACCGTGCGCGCCCGACTGCCTTCCGTCACGCTGAGCCCGGGCCAGCGCCTGCGCTTGACGGCGGATGGCAAGACGTCGGAGGGCGCCACCCATCTGCCTTTCGTCCTGAGCCGCCAGGGGGGCGAGGTGGGCCTCTTCAATGGCAATCGTCTGTCCGCCAGCGGCAAGCCGCTCGTGTATGGCCCGGAGGATGTGGCCTATTACGGCCCACTGCCCTCGGGGATGAAGTATGGCCGGGTGACGCCCGGGAGCGAGGACTTCGAGCGCCAGCCAACCGGCTCTTGAACGAGGGGGGGCGTGGCGGGGGCGCTACGGCACGTCCTTGAGGCCCGGACGCGGCGCGCCCACGAGGATGGCCATGTTGCCATCCGGGTGTTTGTTCTCGCTCATGAGCTGGTGCGCCTCGGGCAGGCTGCCGAAGGAGAACGTGCGGGACAGGCAGGGGGAGAGCCGTCCGTCCCGCAGCAGCTCGTTGAAGGCGGCCGCCTGGTCTCGGTTGGCGAAGTGGGAACCCTGCAAGCGCTTCTGCCTCATCCACAGGTAGCGCAGGTCCACCGTGGCGTTGTAGCCGGTGGTGCCGGCGCAGGTGACGACCATGCCTCCCGTCTGGCAGAGGAAGATGCTGGTGGGGGTGGTGCTCTCTCCGGGGTGCTCGAAGACGAGGGTGGGGTTGCGCTTCTCCCCGAGCGCGTCCCAGAAGGCCTTGCCGAAGGCCTTGGCGCCCTCCATCCACCGGTCATACGCCGCGGTGTCCGTCCAGTGCGGCAACATCCCCCAGTGATCGAAGTTCCGGCGGTTGATGGTGCCAACCGCGCCGAGCTGCTTGCAGAACCCGGCGCGCTCCTCGCTGGAGACCACGGCTACCGGCCGCGCGCCCGCGAGCACCGCGAGCTGGATGGCCATGCAACCCAGACCTCCCGCCCCTCCCCAGACGAGCACCGGCTCGCCCTTCTTCAGGGTATTGGGCGTCCAGCCGTGGAGCATCCGGTAGGCCGTGGCGCCCACGAGCGTCGGCGCCGCGGCCTCCTCCCACGTCAGGTGGGGCCACTTGGGCAGGCATTGCAGCTCCTGCACCCGGGTGAATTGCGCGAAGGAGCCCCAGTTGGATTCGTAGCCCCAGATGTGGAACGAGGGGTGGAAGGCCGGATCCATGCCCTCGGCGATCTCCGGGGCGTCCTCGTCCCAGCGGCCGCAGTGGACGACCACGTGGTCTCCCACCCGCACCCGGGTCACCTTCTCACCCACCGCGTAGACGATGCCGCTGGCATCCGAGCCGCCCACGTGGAAATCCGAGGGCTCCCCGTAGCGCGCGTGCAGCTTGCACGCATCCACGGGGGTGCCCTGGGCGGCCCAGACGTTGTTGTAATTGATGCCGGCGGCCATCACGAGGACGAGCACGTCCCTGGGCCCCAGCGGGGGGACCTCCAACTGCTCGAGCTGGAAGGCCGTGCGCGGCTCGCCGAGGCGTGAGGAGCGAATCACCTGGGCGAACATCCGGCGGGGCACGACCCCCAGGGGGGGCAACTCACCAATGGGAAAGCAGTCTGGGCGCATGGAAGGCGGTGTGACGCGGTGTGCGGGAGTTCGACTCCGTGCGTCTTATAGGCGCTCCGCGTCCCGGGGAACAGGGTGTCATCCACCGTGTGGGCCGGGTGCCACCGGATTCCATCGCCTCTGGCGGCGAGGGGAGGTCACTCGCTCCAGTAGGTCTTGGTCAGCAGGCTGAACCCGTTCACGGTGTCGACGAAGATGGCGACGTTGTTGCCGCTCCACGGATCGTCCGCGTAGCTGAAGTAGCAGCCCTTGAACGAGCGCCCCGCGGTCAGCGCGTCGAGGTTGGCCAGGCCCGTGTCGATCACGCTCTGGGGAATCTCATGGTTCCGGTTGGCGAGGTTCAGCGTGTCCAGGAACTCGGCACGCACTTCGGCGGCGTCGGCCAGGTTCGGGCGGACGGTCGCGCCATACGGAACGCTGCTCGGCTCGAGCCCGAAGCACTCCAGGTGGCCAACACGGTAGGAGCCGCTCGTCGTCACGATCTGCCACCAGTCGAAGTGGCGGGCCATGCTCGCGCCGTAGAGGTCCCTGCCTGGCACCGCGTTCACCGTGTCGATGAGCGCCTCGAGGGGCCGGCTCAGCGTGGCCGCGTTCCGGAGGTTGCGCAGGCTCACTTCGCTGATCCCCGTGACCTTGGAGATGTCCTGGACCGACGTGAACGGGCGCAGGTTGAGCAGGTTCACGGCGCCATTCCACGCGTACGGCAGGACGTCATGCAGCTCGCTGTCGCTGATGCTGTTCACCAGCGACACGATCGCCGCGGCGTCATCGGTGGACACCGCGAGGCCGTCCAGGATGCCCACGCAGCTGGGGCCAATGAACTCCTCTTCCCGGGCACCGCCCTCGATCTGCGCGATGCGGGTCGGACCGACCAGCCGGACCGAGGCGACGTCCGCCAGGGACGTGAACGGTGACGACGTGCGCCGGGCGATGAGGTTGTTGGCGACGTCGCTCGGCAGGTACACGTCCAGCGTCTGGAAGGACGCCGTGTTCACGAAGTCGATGATGCCCTGACACTCCGGAGCCACGTCCACGTCCGTGGTGGTGAGCGGCGCCCGCTGCTGCTCGATGGACTCGGTGGAGGGAGCGGGTTCGGTACCACCGCAACCGGCGAACAGGCTCACGGCGAGAAGGGCTTGGCCAAGACGACGCATCAGGTGACTCCTTGATCGAGGAGAGAACAGGGGGATGCGCCCCAATACACCAACTCCAACCAGCGCTCAGGTGACTATCCTGTCACTTGACAGCCTTTTCCTCGCCCCATTTCGACCACCCCCGCGCCAGACCCTCGCGGGACTGGAGTCACCACCCCTGGTGACTGTTGTCACCAGCGAGCACCCGCGGGAGGCGCGTCCTTCTCGGGCCTCGAGAGGAACTCGGCGCGGATCAACCCATTTTTCTCGAAGGGTGGATATTTCCGAGGTGCCTGGACGCTGGCATGGCGGCTGCAATACTCTTCCCCATCGCAGGACCGATACCTCCCCGCGCCGCATCTCCCCCCTTCCCTCTGCTTTCCGGAGCCTCCCATGTCCATCTCCGTCAAGAACAACGCCAACAACCTGTTGCTCCAGCTCCTGCAGACCTCCACGCAGGGCTCCCAGGGACAGGGCAAGCTCAGCCTCGAGAACGCCGGCAAGATGCTGCAGATGCTCGGGCAGATGATGACGGCCCTGCAGACCCTCCAGGACAGCATTCAAGGCAAGAGCGACTCCTTCGGGGGCGGCAACAAGCCGGGCGGCACGAATGGCTCGGGTGGCGCGGAAGGCACCAATCCGCTGCTCCAGCAGTTCCAGCAGCTGCTGCAGACGCTGGAAGCCCTCCAGAACCCGCAGGCGGGCGGTCCCCAGCAGGGCCCCGGTGGCGCGCCGGGCTCCCAGCAGGGTGGGGTGGCGTTGCCCTTCGCCGCTCAGGCCCAGGTGCTCAACAACGCGAAGCAGGAGCAGGCCGCCCTGCTGAGCAAGATCTCCGAGGGCGTGAAGTCCGGGAAGATCACCCCGCAGGAGCTCGGCCCGCTGATGCAGGGCGTGAAGAAGCTGGCCGAGGCGACCCGGGCCGCGTCGGCGGACGGCAACGTCACGGCCGAGGAGGCGGCGAACCTCCAGAAGCTGAGCATGGAGAACATCACGAACACCAAGTCGGCGTTCGAGAACGGTGACAAGGCCTCCTTCGCCTCCATCAACCCGGCGTCCCAGCACCAGGCCCAGCAGCTCAGCGACATCGCCAAGGGCCTCGAGGATGGCTCCATCAGCAACCTCGAGCTGACCGACCTGGCGGAGGAGCAGGGCGCGCTCGCGGAGGCCCAGGGCAACATCTCCTCGACCGAGGACGCCTCCAAGCTGCTCCAGGCGCAGCAGCTGACCGACCTCACCATCCAGCTGGCCCGCCTGACCAACACCAAGGCCTGAGCCGGTCCCTGCATCGCCCCTCCACCCCTCATCGGCCCGGTGCCGGTGGGGGGTGACTCATTTCCGGGGGTCCTCGACGAAGGCCCTCAGCCCCCGAGGGCGTCCTCGACGCGAGGAATGTGCTCGCGCACGAGCCGCCAGCCCTCATCGAGTGAGCTGGTGCGCGCGGTGATCAACATGATCGCGGCCCGCCCCTTGGAGAGCACGCTCGCGAAGTGCAGGTTGTTGCGGGAGATGATCTGCACTTCCTCGAAGTAGTGCTCGCCGTTCTCCGGGATGCCACGCTGGATGCGCACCAGTTGCTCGACCTGGGTGACGGTCGGACCCCTGAACATCTGCGCGAGTCCGATGACCACGGACGAGTGCAGGGTGCTTTTTCCGGTGACCTTGTTGTGGACCCCGATGAGCTCGGTGGTCCGGAGGTCGACGACGGCACAGGCGAGCCCGCCCTCCAACCCCTCGACGATCTCACGACAGATGGTTCTCACGGCTTCCATGTGCGGTCCTGACTACGCCTTCGCGGAGGCGTGACGGGGTGAGCGGAACGCCGCGAGGATCTTCCGCCGGCCAGCGAAGGGCTTCCGGCCATGCGACGCGAGCATGTTGTCGAAGTAGAGGATGTCACTCTTCTTCCACTCGATGGAGATCTCCTCTTCCTCGTACAGCGCGAGGATGTCCGCGACGACCGAGTCCTCGATGGGGGTGCCATCACCGTAGAGGGAGTTCTGCCAGGCCTCGCCCTGGGCGGCGCTCGACATCGGGCCGCCGAAAGAGCCGAGGAGCTTCGACCAGTAGGTGTAGTGCCACAGGGCCAGGGTGTTGAAGAAGATGGGCGTGCCCGTCGTGGGGTGCTCGCGCACGGCCGGGGCCCTCTGGGTGAGCGTCAGCCGCTCTCCATTCCACTCAGCCTGGACGCCGTTGCCCCGGCAGAACTCGGTGATCCACTGCTTGTCCGTGGTCCCGAACGTCTCCTGGATGGAGCGGTAGGGCGTATCCTGCGTGTAATTGCGCACATACTTGAGCCCGAGTGAGAGGAACTTGTCGAGCACCGTCCGGGGCAGACGCCGGTAGAGCTGGTGCGCGTCGCACAGGGTGGTCGCCCCCCCTTCCTCTGGCGGCTCCTCGCAGAAGAACAGGATCTGCATCGGCCAGTAGGCGTTGTAGGCCATCTCATGGTGCTGGGCGAGGCTGTGCTTGGGCGGCAGCTCCGTCGAGTTGTAGACCTCGGGCGCGACGAGCGTTCGCGGCCCGATGCCTCCCCGGTAGTCGATGGACTCGGGCTCGAGCGCCTTCGCGGTAGCCGAGAAGCCGTTGCGGTCGCAGTCGAAGCCCCGCAGGATGACGCCACGGTGGCGGAGGATGGCGGCTTTCAGGAACGCCTTGTTCTCCTCGGCCCATTGCGCCGCCGACATGCCCTCCCGCCTGGCCTCGATGCGCAGCAGGAAGTCGGTTTCGGGGTAGAGAATGTCTGTCTTGATGATGTCATTCATGATGTATGGCTCCAATGATGTCTTTGATGGGACTCAGGTGACGGCGAACAGCACCTTGCCCTCGGCCTGACCGTTGGCACCGTCCGAGAACCGGAAGGACATGGACAGCATCAGCAGGTCCGCGCGCTTGCGCGTGACCTCGGTCCACTCGATGGTGCCCTGGAAGCCGCGAGGATCGATGGCCCTGCGGAAGGACGTCTGCAGGGAGAGGATCCACATGTTCGGCAACTGCTTCTCGCGGAAGGCCCGCAGGTCGAACGGACCGACGGTGGCGGCGAACGGATGCGTCTTCGCCTCCACCAGGGACCACGCGAACATCAGATAGCCCAACTGGTTGACGCAGATGTTGGCCTCGACCGCGTTGAAGTGCCCGGTCGAGTCGATGTAGCAGGACGACGGAATCACGAAATCCCCTCGCAGCGCCAACGTCGTGTCGGACGCCGCGGGGACCACGTTGGCGTGCTTCATGTACCGGCACGGGGGCAGATAGGGCGCGAGCACGAGCTCCAGCAGCTCCCGCGGGACCGGCCGCGCGGGGGGAACCAGGAGGGGCGTGGACTCGATCAGCGATGCATCCATGGGGAATCAATCCTTGGGGGAGTAGAAGGGGTGACCGTCGTAGAGACCAATCCGGTAGATCATCTGCGCTTCGTGCCGCGGGCTCGCGCCAGAGCGGTGGAGCAGGGTGCGATTGTCCCAGACGAGGATGTCGCCCTCTTCCCACTCATGCGTGATGACGTGCTCGGGCCTGGCGATGAAGGCGAAGACGTCCGCGAGCAGCGCCGAACTCTCGTCCGCCGCATAGCCATCGATGCGCTGGGTGAACCCCTCGTTGACGTAGAGCGACCGCTCCTGGGTGAGGGGATGCTGGATGATGCTGGGATGGCGAACGGGCGGTGCGAGTCTGGCTTCGGCCTCGATGAGCTCATGGAGGGGCTTGCCGATGTCCTCCTCCCGGACCTTGTAGCGCCCGTTGCCGCCGTGCCAGGCGTCACGGCCCTCGAGCCGCTGCCGAAGCCCCATGGGCAGCCGCTCCAGGACGGAGGGCATGTCGATGAACAGCGTCTCCCGGCGGCCCTCGGGAAGGATTCGCGGGTAGAGCATCGTCAATGACAGGGGCTGCTGCTGAAAGGAGCAGTCCGTGTGCCAGTAGTAGCCCGTCCTGGACACCCCCATCTTCCTGCTATTGATCGAGACATTGGAGGAGATGAAGATCTCCGGGTGCTCGGGGTGGTGATAGTTGTCTTGCAGGTAGACCTGGGGAGTTCCGAGCTTCCGGGCGAAGTCGATGTACTCGGTGGTGGAGAGCTTCTGACCACGAAAGAGGATGAAGCGCCGCCGGTAGAGCACGTTCTCGCGGAGCTCGCGCGCCTCCTCGTTACCGAACCTTCGAACGTCCACCTTGTCAACCAGCGCGCCCACGCCGTTGATGAACCCTTCTTGTATCTTCATTGTCACTGCACCTCTTGCTTGATTCGGGCGGGGGTGAGCCATCCGCTGGCCCGCCAGTCCCGCCGGTACGACCGTCCCCGCACTCGGGGCGTCAGTACGGGAGGTAGATTGTCTTATTCTAGATTAATTGGAAATAGCCGTTTATGAATTCACAGTATACATTGATGCATGAAACGAAATCGCACGAAGAACACACGAAGCCCGCAGTGGGATGATCTCAAGATCTTCCTCGCCATCTCGAGAGATGGCTCGCTGGTAGGTGCGGCGCGGGCCATGGGGCTGACGCAACCCACGATGGGCCGCCGGCTCCAGTCGCTGGAGAAGCTCGTGGGCTGCAAGTTGTTGAGGCGTACCTCCGACGGGTACGTCCTGACGGATGAGGGCATGGCGGTGTTGGCTCACGCCGAGCGCATGGAAGAGGAGGCCCTGGCCTTCGAGCGCCAGCTCGCCGCGCGTAACGGTGAACTCGAGGGGACCCTGCGTGTCTCCGCCTCGGATTGGCTCGCCAGCCGTGTCCTGGCGCCCGTCATCGCCCGGCTCCAGCAGAAGCATTCGCGCATGATGGTGGAGCTCAGTACGGATCCCCGTCTATTGCGCCTCGACCGGCGGGAAACCGACCTTGTCTTTTGCTTCAACCGTTTCGAGCAGGCCCATGTGGTGCAGAGGCAGCTCACGCACGTTCACTACGGGGTCTATGCCTCGCGCGCCTACCTGGAGCAGCGAGGGATGCCGCATCCGTCCACGGGGGGCGCGGGTCATTGTTTGATTACCATGGATGCGGCGCTCAGCCACCAGGCGGATGTCGTCTGGCTCACGGGGCGGCTGCCCAAGGCACGCATCATGGGGCGCAGTACCAGCCGCGACGTGCAGGCGCGGATGTGCACCGAGGGAGGAGGAATCGCGGTGCTACCTCTTCAGGTGGCGGAGTCCACTCCCGGCCTGGAGCGGGTGGATCTCGGCGAGCCGCCTCCCGGTCGGGATGTCTGGATGGGCTACCATCGAGACTTTCGACACCATCCCCGGCTGCGGGCACTGATCGACGCCGCCGAGGCCGCCCTCCTGCTCGAGCCTCCCAAGATCATGAAAAGGATTTTGCCGTCCCGGGGGTCGTGACGCCCGGGCCGTTTCGTTCCCAGGCCGCGTGGGGGGGGCGCCCGCGTGACCCCGTCCTCGAGGGATGGGACGGGGTCGCGCGCGACGTCGCTGGGGCTCCCCGTCGCGGACTAGTGGAAGTCCGGCGTGACGCGCATCGGCGTGAAGAGGGGCCGGACGGTGGACGAGGCCTTCGCGGCTCCTTCCACCTCATCCGTCAACAGGTTGTAGAGGATGTTGGCGCTCTTGCGCAGATCCTCGACCGGAGCGCCCTCGTTGATGCCGTGGAAGTTGATGGGCGGCCCCAGCTTCTTGGTGAACAGCGCGCCGGCGGCGATCAGGTGCGTATTGCCCTTGGCATTCGTCGCGCCACCCACCGCCACTGTCGGACACTGCTCGCCGAGGAGTTGCTCGTACGCCGAGCTGACGCGCTGGAACGTCTGGCCCGTCGTCAGCCGGACGTCGGGCGGAAACAAGGTCGTCGTCTGGAAGGCGAGGGTGTAACCGGCCTCGGCGGGGAATTGCCCCAGCAACCGCGTGAGGATTTCCTGGAAGCGGCTGGGCGTTCCCTTGCCTCCGACCAGGCCCTCGGTCTTGCCATCCCAGGCCACGCTGTTGTGGCCGAGGGCATAGCGGACGTCGACCTCTACCCGCGCGGCGATGTCGGGAGCGCCCGCGGGGTTCGTGTAGAAGCGGGTC
The DNA here is from genome assembly GCF_002305875.1 of Cystobacter fuscus. Classification (NCBI taxonomy): domain Bacteria; kingdom Pseudomonadati; phylum Myxococcota; class Myxococcia; order Myxococcales; family Archangiaceae; genus Cystobacter; species Cystobacter fuscus. The sequence continues at coordinate 3,909,046 of NZ_CP022098.1, forward strand.
ACGGCATACGTCGTCCCGTTACCCGCCGTGAAGACCTCATCGTTGCTCAGCAGCAGGTCCGGGTGGTGCTCGCCGAAGACCTGGGTGCCCCAGCTCCAGGAGATGAAACGGATCAGCTCGCTGACTTCATTGCGTGCCAGGTGTGTGCCCACCTGGGCGCTCAAGAAGTTGGCCAGGGAGACCAGCGGGTTGGCGCCCCCCTCCCGGTTCTCATCCGGCGTCGAGGCATGCTGCGCACCGCTCACCTTGGTGGTGAGCACGAGGCGGTTGTCGGCCAGTCCCGACGTATCCACGGTCAGCTGGGCCCGGTGATAGGCGGGGTCGTCGAACCCATAGGCCTGGTACAGGGACGACACCTGCTGGGCGAAGCTCTGGAGTGCCCCCGCCGAGTCCGAGCGGATGACGGCGATGGCCGAGTCGGGAATCTGGTTGACGGGCCCCTGGGGGGTGTTGAGCGATTCAATCCACACGCCCGTGGGCGCCGCGGTCCCGCGCTTGATGGTGAAGACGGGGCGCTCCATTCCCTTCTCGGCGCGCACGCACCAGATGCCGTCGAAGATGACCCCCAGGTTCGGGTTCTCCTCCGGCTTGTCTTCCAGGTAGTAGGGCATCGCCATGTCGGTCTCCTCCGAGGTGTCGAAGATGACCTCCAGGGTGACGCGGTCGAGTCTGGGGTCGCCGTCGAACTGCCGGGCCACGGCCTTCAGGACGTTGAATGCGACGAGGGCGGGGCCCTTGTCGTCGATGGAGCCGCGGCCGACGTAGAACTCCTGCTCCGTGCCCAGATAGAGCCGCTGCTCCTTCACGAGCGTGAAGGGCGCCCAACTGTCCTGGCTCCCAGCGGGCACCGTGTCCAGATGGCTGCTCAGCGCGACCCGACGTGGCCCGGAGCCCACGCGCACGCCGAAGAGCCAGTACTCGCGGCCATTGATCGTCTTCTTCCACTCGAAGGGGACGAGCTTGTGGACCTGCTGCGTCGCATTGAACTGCTGGGTCTGGAGCTGCAACTCCTGCTGGAGCTGCTGGATGTTGGCCACGACCTGGGCCTCGGACAGGTCCGCTCCGCGGTAGGTCTGGACCGCGACGAACTTCGAGAGGTCATCGAACAACCGTTCGTCGATGTAGCGCTGGAGCTGTTCGAGTCCATCGTTCGACAGCGTCTTCTTCGACGGCGCCTCTTTTGTCGGGCTACACGCGCACACAAACCCTAGGAGCGCCACGAAGGCGAGTCGGATGGGAGATCTAGACATGTCATTCTTTCCGTTTACACGGAGCATTCGCTCCGCTTCGGCTGGATCAGGAGTTTCTTTTTCCCTCCTGAGTCCTGGTGACTGCTGTGTCAGACTGAAGAGGAAGAAACTGTCAATGTTCTTCCGTGGCGACACAGCCAGCGTGGGGGCCTCATAATCAAGGCGAGCCAATGAAGTAAAGTGAATCCATAACCTCGCGAACTCACTGGATGTAGAGCCTGGTGTATGGCCGCAACTGAGAAATCTCTGAGGAATGACCATGCTGGGCGTGCCTTAGAACCTTCTCAGGAAAGCCCACCGGCTTGTTGGAGCAGGGGCGGAACTGTCGGGGTTGGTTGACAATCCGCTGAGGGCTGATTAGTCATCCCCATGAAAAGCCACATCCCAATTTCTGGCATGGGCGTGCGTAATGATTCTCTGGATGGATATGAAAGCACTCGTCCGTGGGAAATGGGGTGCAATGAGAAGGATGGGGAGGAGGTCAGGGCAGCCGACCTGGAACCCCTCCCTTCCGTAGGTCAGGTGCGCGGCAGGACAACGGAGAAGGTGGCGCCGCGCCCGGGTGCGCTCTCCACCTGGATGGTGCCCCCCATGGCATCGAGGATCTGCTTCACGATCCACAGGCCCAGCCCGAAGCCGCTGTAGTTGCGCTCACTGGCCACGCGCTCGAACTTCTGGAAGAGGCGGGCCTGCGCCTCGGTCGCGATGCCGATGCCGTTGTCGCGCACCGTCACCGTGGCCGAGGCCGCGTCGGCGCGTACCGTCACCGTCACGGGCTGGCCATGGCCGTACTTGATGGCATTGGACAGCAGGTTCTGGAGCACCTGATCCAGCCGCAGCCGGTCCCACTCGCCCACCACCGGGTCGGGGACGTCCAGTCGCAGCTCGCAGCCCGCTCGGGCCGCGTCCTCCGCGCAGCGCGTGGCCACCTCTCGGGTCGCGGCGACGAGGTCCACCTCCCCCACCTCCAGTTTCAGCCGCCCCTCGGTGATACGCGACACGTCCAGCAGTTCCCGCACGAGGCTGGCGAGCCGGTCCACCTGGCGCTGGATGGGCGGGAACTTCACGCGGACCGTCTCCGCGAGCACACCGGGCAGCAGCGACTCCAGGCCGCGCCGCAGTCCATGGAGATTCAGCTTGAGGGAGGTCAGGGGGGTGTTCAGCTCGTGGGAGGCGATGCCGAGGAAGATATCCCGGGCGCGGATCGCCTCCTGGGCTTCCTTGTAGAGAAGGGCATTCTCGATCGCCATGGCGGCGCGCCCGGCCAACTCCTCCGCGAGCGCGAGGTCGGCCGGGCCATAGCGCTGTCCCGGATCCGACCGCATCAGCGAAATCACGCCCATCGGCCTGCCTCGGGTGATGAGCGGAACCATGATGCAGGAGCTCACGCCCAGGGCTCGAATCAGGCGCAGGTGCTCCTCGTCCTGAGCACCCCCCACCAGCACCGCCTCATCCACCACATCGACGAGACGGGGCCGTCCCTGCCGCAACACCATCAGGTAGCGCTCATCCCAGTGGTGGTTGGGGGAGAAGCGGCGCTCCAGTTCCTCGATGAGCGGCAACTTGTCGGCGTCCTTGTGGACGGCGGCGATACGGCCGAGTGACCGCTCGTCCTGGATCGCGTTGACGGTGCACCAATCCGCGATGGAGGGAACGGCCAGTTGCGCGATGCGGGTGAGCGTGGCCTCGTAGTCCAGGGATTCCATGAGGGCGGTGCCCACCTGGGCGAGGAAGCTGGCGCGCTGCTCGGCCCGTCGCTGCTCGGCGTAGAGGCGGGTCCGTTCCAGGACCTGGGCGCACAGGTGGGCCAGGGCCTGCTGCAACTCGCGCTCCTCCCTGGAGAGGGGACACCATGTCTCGTAGGCGAAGCCCATCGACCCGATCACCCGATCCTCCACGCAAAGGGGGAGGCTCGTGCGGGTACCGCCCTGGAAGGTGTCGGTCCGCGCGGCGTCCGGGTACTCGCGCAGGTAGTCCGCCTCCGAGTCACAGAAGATGGGCCGCCGCGTCTTCACCGCGTCCACCGGCACGATCTTCGCCGTCATGGGAATGCGGCTGTATTGGCGAACCGGGTCGTCGCCCAACCCCACGGTCCCCACCGCGATGAGCTCCGTGCCGTCCGGGCTGAGAAGGCTGATCCCGCCCGCCCGCGCCCCGAGCAACTCGATGCCCGCGGAAGCGCTGATGCGGGCCACCTCGGCGGGTGTCAGGGCTCGTGAGAAGGCGGCTGTCACTTCCTGCAGCTTCGCGGTGCGCTGGAGGTGCGCGACGCGCTCGGCCTCCAGTCGCTTGTGCTCGCTGATGTCCTGGACGGTCACGCCGCGGGCGAGAATCGCCCCCGAGGCATCGCGCACGGCCGTCATCTCGATCATCACGGGGAAGCGGCTTCCGTCATGGCGCAGGTGGACGGACTCCCAGGTGACGTGCCCCTCTGCGTGGACCTGGCGCATGAGCTCGGGGAGCCGCGCCCGCTCCTCCGGCGCGAAGAGGGCCTCGAGCGCCATTTCCTCCATGTCGTCCGGGGAGTACCCATGCATCCGGCGGAACGCCGGGTTGGCCCACGTGAGCGTCTGGGAATCTGGCATCCCGAAGACGACGCCAATGGACGAGCGTTGGAAGAGCATCTCCAACATGCGGAGGTTCTTGCCGAGGGACTCCTTCTCCGCCACCACCTCGCGCAGCCGATCGCGCTCGGCTTCCGCTTCTTCTCGTGCCACCCACTCCGCCGTCACGTCCTTGAAGGCGATGGCCACATGGGACACGTCGCCGCCCGCGCCCATCAGGGGAAAGAAGGTGCAGGAAATGGCCGCGCGCCGCGCCTCTCGCACGCCGAGCTCCCAGTGCTCGTTGGGGTCATACCAGACCGTGGGTGCCTGGATCGCCTCACCTCGGAAGGCACGGCGCACGAACCCGGTCAGCCCCGTCCGTTCGCTCTCCTTGTCCTCGAAGAGGTTGTACCCGGGCGGCGGTTCGGCCCCGAACATCTCGCGATAGGCCCGGTTGTTCAGGCGCGCGTGCCCGCCCGCATCGAAGATGATGAAGGGCATGGGGGAGTGCGTGAACATTCCCTCCAGCAACGCCAGCGGCTCGGGACTCCGTGCGAGTCCCTCCCGCGGGGGGCCGTCTCCCGGCCTGGCCGTGGGTGTTCCCGCGGGCTCATCCTGGGAAGCCACGTCGCGTCCGGCGTTGTCGTTCGGGGGCGGCGGATTGGACACGGGAACCTCGGCGGAGTCGGCTTAACACGAAGTCACGTGGGAGGCGCTCTCGAAGCCCGGTGGGGCCGGGCCGAGGCCACGCTTCCACGCACCCGGGCGAAAACCGTTTCCGGTCCTCGTTGGCGCCCACTATCCTGCTTCGCCGAGCAGCCCGGCCCGTCCTGAGTCCGCGAGTCCCCGGCCAGCCGCGCGCCGCTCGCCAAGGAGACGACATGTCGCGCGAGTACCCCCAGGAGCAACTGATGGCGTTCGTCCAGGCCATGGCCAACGTGGCGGCGAGCGATGGCCGCGTCACCGAGGACGAGCGCCAGCAGCTCGATGAGGTGGTGATGGGCATGGGCCTGTCGCCCAGCGACGAGGAGGTCGCCGCGCTCATCGAGCGGGAATTCCAGAAGCCCAGTCGCCTCACCGACATCGTCAGCAAGATCGAGATCCGCGAGCTGCGCGCCTCCCTCCTGCGCATGATCGTCGAGGTGGCGTGCGCCGACGGGGAGATCGCGAACGAGGAGCGTGCGTCGGTGAAGGAGGCCGCTGGTGCCTTCGGTCTCGATGTATCTGTCGCCGACGAACTCATCGACTGGACGCTCGCCTCGATCAAGCTCGAGCAGCGCGAGCGCGAGATCATGGCGAAGCTGCTCTAGCTCGAGGGTGGTGCCCGACTCCCCGAAGGCCGCCCGCGACGAGCCTTCGAGGTGCCGCCGTGGTTGGACTGGGGTTGCCGCGACGGGTGGGGCTGGGATCCCCTCCGCCCGCCTACTGCGCGGCGGCCCGGGGAGAATCCACTCGCTCCCCCAGCTCGCCCCGACGCTCGATGATCTGCCGCGCGATCCGGAGCCCGGCGATGACGGCGCCTTCCGAGTGGCTGTTCTCCGTCGTGTCGCCTCCGATGTAGAGGCGGCCCTGGGGACGGCGCAGCTCGTTCGCGAGGGCATCGAAGCGGGAGCGCCCGAGCTCCAGGGGCCAGTAGGCCACCGCCTGCGGGTAGACGAAGAGCTCCGCGGAACGGATGTGCTGGCGGACACCCGGGAAGAGATTGTCGAGGGCCTCCGCGCTCTTCTCGCGCATCTCGTCGGCCGGCAGGTTCATGACATCGCGCGCGAACCGGGCGTGCAGGAGCAGGGTGAGGACGCGGTCCCGAGGCGTCTGCTCGTTTTCCTGGATCTCCGACACGTCGTAGATGGTACCGGCCGGCGAGTCCGAGAGCAGCGTCAGGACGTTCTCACCATTCACCTCCCACAATGGGGACGCCTCGGGCGCGACACGGAAGTGCACCTTGACGTAGCTCCCCATCCTCGTTGTCTGGATGGCCTGCCGCTTCTCGGGGCTGAGCGAAGGCGAGAACTGGATCCTCCCCAGGAGATGGACCGGCACGGTGACCACCACCATCCGCCCGGTGATGTCGAGGAACTGGCGGTCATCCTGGAGGACCCGCACCTTCACGCCCGAGTCCGTCTGCTCGATGGCGGTGACGCGGGCCTGGGTCATGAGCTGGCCGGGACGCAGGTGGGCGGCGAGCCCCTCGGTGAAAAGCGTGTTGCCACCGAGGACGTGGTAGTTCTTCTCGCCAAACCCCTCCGGTGAATCCAGGAAGAGGCGCATCTCGTCGAGCCCGTCGAGCGCGGAGATCTTGTCCCACTCGATGGCGAGCTCGGGCTCCAGCGTGACGCGGATCCACTCACCGACCTTGTGCGGAAGTTCGTCGCGGGCGATGAACTCCGCGAAGCTGATGTGCATGAGCGCCTCCAACTCCGGTGTCAGTGGCGTTCCCGCCTCATGACTGGCGTGCAACTGGGAGTAGAGGTTCCAGGCCTTGGCGTTCCACCGGAGGAACGCCGCGCGCTCCCCTTCGTTGAAGATCCCCGCGAGGTACGTGTCGCGCTCTCCCTCCCCTTGGTAGGGATGGATCTGCCCATCGAGCCGCACGGACGAGTGGGCGACGTCCTCGCTCAAGGGGAGGTTGAGCTCCCGCAGTAGCGCCACCGCGGGGCTGCGCTCGAAGAACTCCTCCATGTGAGCCTCGGCGGTGGCACCGTCGGGGAAGGTGATCGTCTGGACGCGGCCGCCCAGGCGCGGAGCCGCCTCGACGAGCAGTGAGTTGATGCCCGCCTTGTTCAGTTCGTAGGCCAGGGTCAGCCCCGTCAGACCCGCGCCGACGATGACGACGGGGGCGTCCCTCGAGGGGGGCGAGGGGGGCTCCGGGTTCCTGCCCGAACAGGATTGGATGGCGAGAACCACCATCAACAGGGATGAGAGCCAATACCTTCTCTTCATCATGTCATACCCCCCCTGGAGACTTTGTTTCGGAACTCCTTCGGAAATCCTAGGCGGGGTGAGTGCCGTCGAGTCACGTCGCGCGGCTCGAATGGGTACTCGTGAACAGCACATGCCAGGATTGGGAGTCAGCCGGGACGGATGGGCGGGGCGCGCCGGGCAAGCGCGACGCGCGCGGAGTCCGTCATGGTGACGAGTGCCGCCCCCAGCATGATGGCATCCTTGATGACGAGGCGGCCCCGCGCGCTCAGGTAGGGGAAGCCGGATGAGCCGTCACCGAGGTTCGGCACCCACGACTCGGGAGTCGTCTTCCTTGTTCATGTGGGCGCGGTACTCGGACGGCGGAGCGCTGTAGAAGAAGCTCATCACCGGGCTGTTGGCGACGAAGGGCACGATGCCGTCGGCCTCGTAGGGGAAGGCCTTCAGGCCTCCAATCCACAGCAGGACCGTCACCAGGCCCAGCCGCAACATCGTCATTCCGAACCGCTCGGCTCCAGCGGCCAATCTCAACACCCGCTCGAATGCGTACATACCGTGCACTCCTCGTTGTCCGCGGACGGGCACGGAGGTGCCAGCGTGTGCGGACTCGAGGGGATAGGTCGCGACCGCGGCGGGAATTACACGGCCGGATCCACCGTGCCCTTTTTCCGTCCTGCTGCTCGAGTCGGCTTCTCGCGACAACCATGTTGACACCCACCGCCTCGCGTGCAACGCGTCTCGGGCTCGCGCGTCTCCTTCGCCAGTCACCCCCCTTCCTATCTGACGAGTTTCCATGAGCCAGCCTTCAGCAGAAACCCTTCCCTTCCTCGGTTGGGTATCCGAACTCGCGCGGACGCAGGTGCACTCCCTGACGCGCATCGCTCGCCACGAAGGGCTGTCCGCCGAGGATGCGCTCGATGCCATCCAGGAGGCCTTCCACACCTACCTCCTGCTGCCCCACGCACGCTCCTTGTCGGACGACCACGAGGATTCGCGGGCATTGCTTGCGGTGTTGGTGCGCAACGCGGCGCGCAACATGCGCCGGCGCCACCACCGCGCGATGCCCCACGAAGACGTGGACACGGCGCGGGAGCTCTCCGCGCCGCAGCCCACGGCGGACGAGCTGCTCGTGCTCGCCGAGGACCACGTGAAGCTCCGGGGCTGCGTGAACAAGCTCAACCAGGTGCAGCGTCACGTGGTCACGATGCGCATGCTGGAAGAGGTGAGCGGCGCGGAGGTGGCGCGCGAGCTCTCCCTGACGCCGGGTCACGTGGCCGTGCTGCTGCACCGGGCGAAGGCGGAGTTGCAACGCTGCGTGATGTCTTGACGCGGTGTTCCACCTCCCTGGCGAGGCCACGGCTCCATCTGCTGAATCGCTTTCCTGCCTCCGAGGAACTGTCCTGCATCCGACATGTTCTGGAAGAGGCGGTTTCGCTTGAATTTCTCCACAATCTGGTTTCAGTTAGTGTCATTGTTGCTTCGCGTCTGATGGGGCGGACTCAGCGGTAGCGCCCCCCCAATCCCACGAATCCATCTGGAGGATGCGCTTCACTGCCACAAGACTGGAATTTTCCTTCAACCAAAAATGACAACGTTACGATTCGTTTCCACCCCCCTTGTGTCCGCGCGGGAGTCCTCGGACTGCCATCAGACTGGAATATTTCCATCGGCCAAAAATGACAACGTTGCGATTCGCTGACCCCCTCTTGTGACCCGTGGAGCAGCACTGGGAACGATGAAGGGCTTACCCCAGGGAGAGGAAGAACAATGCTGTCAATCATTGCAGACCCATGGCGGGTCCATGCCTGCCATTGGGCGTCGGGCTGATCTGGAAACCGCCGAAGTCGTGGATCACATCTCAATCACTTGCTTCTGGAGACACCTACCCATGTCCCGACAGATTTTCCATGCTGATACCCGTAGTGCCTGGTTCTGGTGGCGAAGGCTCCTCACCACCGCGACGACCGCGGTGCTGGCCGCTGTACTCTCCGTCCTCGCGCCCATCAGTGCCGCCCATGCCGCCACCGGCGGCTTCCATATCGCCAATGGCCGGCTCCTCGACGCGAACGGCAACGACTTCATCATCCGCGGTATCAGCCACCCGCACGCGTGGTTCCAGCAGAGGACCAGCGCGTTCGCTGACATCAAGGTGGTGGGGGCGAACAGCGTCCGTGTCGTGCTGAGCGGTGGCCGGTGGTCGGTCAACACGGCCAGCGACGTGGCGAACGTCATCTCGCTCTGTAAGCAGAACCGGCTCATCTGCGTGCTCGAGAACCACGACACGACGGGTTATGGGGAGCAGGGTGGCGCCTTCAGCCTCGATCAGGCCGTCGACTACTGGCTGAGCATTCGCAGCGCGCTCGTTGGCCAGGAGGCCTACGTCATCATCAACATCGGCAATGAGCCGTATGGCAACACCCTCTACACGGAGTGGGTCGGGGCGACCATCAATGCCATCCAACGCCTGCGCAACGCTGGGCTGACGCACACCTTGATGATTGACGCGCCGAACTGGGGGCAGGACTGGTCCAACACCATGCGGGACAACGCCGATACGATCTGGGCGGCCGACCCGCTGCGCAACTCCATCTTCAGCGTCCACATGTACGGCGTCTACAACACCCCGGAGAAGGTCAAGGCCTACCTCGACTCGTTCACCAGCCGGGGCCTGCCCATCCTCGTCGGCGAGTTCGGGTGGTACCACTCCGACGGTGATCCGGATGAGTTCACACTCACGGAGTACACCACGTTGCAGGGGCTCGGCTACATGGGGTGGTCGTGGAGCGGCAACGGAGGTGGCGTCGAGTACCTCGACATGGTCACCAACTTCGACCCGGCCAGACGCACGGACTGGGGCAACTGGCTCATCACGAGTGCCAATGGCCTCGAGGCCACCTCCGTCGAGGCCTCGGTCTTCGGCAGCAGTGGTGGCGACACGCAGCCCCCGACCGTGCCCGCCAGCCTGGCGACGACAGGCACGACGGCGAACAGCGTGTCGCTCGCGTGGGGCGCCTCGACGGACAACGTCGCGGTGACCGGTTACGATGTCTACCGCGGATCCTCCCGCGTGGCGACGCTCCCCGGCAGCATGCTGACGTACACGGACACGGGGCTGGCGGCGAACACGGCTTACAGCTACAAGGTGTATGCGCGTGATGCCGCTGGGAACGTGAGCGAGGCGTCCAACACGGTTTCCGCGACGACCCAGTCCTCCGGGGGAGGAAACGGTGGCTGCACGGCGACCTACCAGTTCGATAGCGAGTGGGGCTCTGGCTTCGGCGCCACCGTGACGGTGAAGAACACCGGGACCGCCGCGACCAAGGGCTGGACGGTCAGCTGGACCTTCGGTGGCAACCAGCAGATCACCAACATGTGGAACGCCACGTCGACCCAGTCCGGCGCGAGCGCCACGGCGCGGAACATGAGCTACAACGGTGTCCTCCAGCCGGGGAGCAGCACGTCCTTCGGCTTCCAGGCGGCGTATTCCGGTTCCAACGCCGCGCCAACCCTGACCTGCACGGTCAACTGATGCAGCCGGTGGCTGGGAGGGCTCGAGGTGGGGTCCCTCCCGGCCCGGTCCCGGGCGTCCCGCGCCGAAACGCGCTTCCTGCATATGCATCTACTCCGGCATTCACAGCACGGAGGAAGAACCCATGAGCAGCACCTCATCGCGTCCCGCGGAGAAGAGTGGCACCTTCAAGCTGGGCGGCGACCTGCCCATCCATCGTCTGGGCTACGGCGCCATGCAGCTCACCGGCCCTGGCATCTGGGGTCCGCCCAAGGACCGAGCGGAGGCGGTGCGCGTGTTGCGCCGCGCGCTGGAACTGGGAGTGAACTTCATCGACACGGCGAACTCCTACGGCCCCTACTACAGCGAGGAGATCATCGCGGAGGCCCTGCACCCGTACGCCAAGGGCGTGGTGGTGGCGACCAAGGCGGGCCTGGTGCGCACGGGGCCCAACCAGTGGCACCCGGTGGGCGCGCCGAAGTACCTGCGCCAGGAGCTGGAGCTGTCGCTGCGCCGACTGAAGCTGGAGCGCATTGACCTGTACCAGTTGCACCGCATCGATCCGAAGGTGCCGGTGGAGGAGTCGCTGGGTGAGCTGAAGGCGCTGCGGAAGGAGGGGAAGATCCGCCACATCGGCCTGTCGGAGGTGTCGGTGGAGGAGATCCAGCGGGCGCGCAAGGTGGTGGACATCGTGTCGGTGCAGAACCGCTACAACCTGGTGGACCGCGTGCACGAGGGGGTGTTGGACTACTGCGAGAAGGAGAACCTGGGCTTCATCCCCTGGTTCCCGCTGGCGACGGGCGGCCTGGCGAAGCCGGGGAGCGCGCTCGACTCCGTGGCGAGGAAACACAACGCGACCCCCTCGCAGATTGCCCTCGCCTGGCTGCTGGCGCGCTCGCCGGTGATGCTGCCCATCCCGGGCACGTCTTCCGTGAAACACCTGGAGGAGAACCTGGTGGGCGCGGAGGTGAAGCTCGGCAAGGAGGAGCTGGCCGCCGTGGACGCGCAGGCGTCGGGCCGCTGAGCCAGGTCCGCCACTTCCGCTTCACGTATCGCGGGAGGAGCGTCACCTCGTTGACGCCCACCCGCTTGGGCAGGTCCAGCTCCTCACCCAACGCCTTGTCACCAACCCCGGTGGCCTACGCGGCCTGCTCGGCTGGCATGGTGTTGAGTTGAATGCAGCGGGGTGCCCCACAGGGCAATCCCCCTTCCGTCCCATACGCATCCAGGTCCGCGATGGATGGCCCCCTGGCGTCCTCCGGCGCGAAGAACAGCACCCGCTTCTCCTGCTCGGCGGCCGCGCTTCGGCGAGGCGCGCGAAAACAGGAACGGGCAACCCAGGAGGCTCATACCGAATTCAGAATCCAGACAGTGTCGGGTGCTGCTCACGGCCCAGCAGTCAGCCTTCCGACAATCCATGTAAAACACGATATTCCGATAGGGGTTTGGTGCCATCGTCGATTCAGTGAGTTGCTTATGGGGCCCCCGTGAGGGGGCCTATCTCGGTCCTTCTTCGCCCGCCCAGGCGCTTGTCGTTCCTTTTGGGCAGGAAGAGCCGCCTCCTGAGTCCCCCATGCAGAAGAATGACAGTCAAATCAATCCTGAGTTCACCTCGGCCTACATGCAGGAGTTGGCCGCGCTCCCACCCGGGCGCCGGAGGATTCCCCCGTCCCTGGCCGCGCGGTTCAAGGACATCCGCCTGGCGGGTGAGGGCGCGATGGGGGTTGTCTACCGGGCGGTGGATCCACGGTTGGGCCGTACCGTCGCGCTGAAGTTGCTCAAGAATGACAACCCCGCGCTCATCCAGCGGTTCCTCTCGGAGGCGCGTTCCCAGGCGCGCATCCAGCACGAGCATGTGTGTGGGGTGTACGAGGCCGGGCTGGCGGAGGACGAGCCGTACATCGTGATGCAGTACGTCGACGGGGTGCCGCTGTCGCGCGCGCGCGAGCGCATGACGCTCGAGCAGCAGGTGACGCTGCTCCAGGAGGTTTCCACGGCGGTGCACGAGGCACATCGCCTGGGGATGATCCATCGGGATCTCAAGCCGGGGAACATCCTCGTCGAGCAGCGCGCGGACGGGACGTGGAAGCCCTACGTCGTGGATTTCGGCCTGGCGCGCCAGGTCGCCGAGCAGGGAACGACCCAGACGGGAGAGGTTCTCGGGACGCCGGCCTACATGTCGCCCGAGCAGGCCAATGGAGACGTGCGCCAGCTGGACCGCCGCTCGGACGTGTACTCGCTGGGGGCCACGCTGTACGACGTGATCGCCGGACGGCCGCCCTATGTCTCGGAGCACCCATGGCGATTGCTCCTGATCGCGGCCATGGAGGATCCGCCCCCGCTGGGTCAGGTGAAGTCGGGCGTTCCGAAGAACCTCGAGACCATCGTGATGAAGTGTCTCGAGCGGGAGCCGGCGCGCCGCTATGACTCCGCGCGGGCGCTCGCGGAGGATCTGCGGCGCTCCCTGGACGGCGAGCCCATCTGGGCGAAGCCGGCCTCCTGGGGGGAGCGCCTCCGGAAGACGGTGTGCAGGAACAAGCTGCTCACGGGGGTGCTCGGGGCACTCCTGCTGTGGGGGCTCGGGGTGGGCACCGTCTGGGTAGGAGCCCGGCGGCGTGCCGCGGAGCAGGCGCGGCTCGCCCGGGAGCTGGGCGAGAGCGTGAAGGAGATGGAGCTGTTCCTGCGCGCGGCGTATGGGCTGCCACTCCATGACGTGGAGCGGGAGCGGGACGTGGTGCGCGCCCGGCTCGGCGAGATCGAGCAGCACCTGCGCGCCTCGGGAGACGCCGGACTGGGGCCCGGGCACACCGCGCTCGGATTGGGGCAGCTCGCGCTGGGTGAGCCCACTCGGGCCCGGGAGCACCTGGAGAAGGCACTCGCGGCCGGGTACACGTCGGCGAACCTCGAGTATGCGCTGGGGCGGGCGCTCGGAGAGCTGTACCGGCGCGCCCTGGAGGAGACCCGGCGCATCACCCAGCCGCTGGAGCGTCAGCGGAGGGTGGCGCTGCTGGACACGTCCCTGCGCCAGCCGGCGCTCCTGCACCTGCGGGCGGCCATGGGGACACGGCTCGAGGTGCCCGAGTACGTGGAGGGGCTGATCGCACTGTACGAGGGCCGCCACGACGAGGCGATCGCCAAGGCGAAGGTGGCTTTCGGCAAGGCGCCCTGGATGTACGAGCCGAAGAAGCTCGAGGGTGATGCGCTGTATGCCGAGGGCAGCAAGTACCGGCATGACGCGGCGTTCGACCACGAGAAGATGAAGGGTTATTTCGAACGGGCCGAGGAGGCGTACCGGGTGGCGGCGGAGATGGGCAGCAGCGATCCGGCCATCCACCGGGCGCAGTGCGAGCTGTGGGAGAAGCGGGGGTGGGCGGACTACTCGCGAGACCTCCCGCCCGGTCCCGCGTTCGAGGCCGCCGAGGCGGCCTGTGGCCGCGCGGTGCGCTCGAGCTCGAGGGACGGAGGCGCCGTGGTGCAGCGGGCGCTCGTGCTGCTGGCGCGGGCCTTCGTGATTGGCGCCAACATCCCGGGGGGTGCGCTCCCCCTGGTGGAGGAGGCGCTCGAGACCGTCGAGGCGGAACGGAGCGCTCGCCCCCAGGATGTCCTGGCCCACTACGCCGTGGCTCAAGCCCTCTACCTTCGGGCTCGGCTCCTGGAGGGGCGGGGCGGTGAGGTGTCCCTGGAGCCGGCCATCGCGGCGTACCAGCGGGTGCTTTCCCTGGAGCCGGGCTTCACCTGGGCCCACAACGAGCTGGGGGATGTGTATTTCCAGGAGGCCAGGCGGATTGGCGCGCGGGGAGGGGAGGCGGCGCCGCTGCTGGAGAAGGCGGTCGAGCAGTACACGCGAGCCCTGGCGCTCGATCCCGGCTTCGCCCTGCCCGTGGGCGGTCTGCTGGATGCCGCGGCGACCCGGCTGGAGGGGGAGATCGCCCGGAAGCGAGAGGCACCCGAGGCGCTCCAGGCGCTCTCCCATGCTCTGGGCCAGCTGGAGAAGTCAGGCGCCACCCCGTGGGTCCTCGCCCTGTGGAAGGCGCGCGCGTACCGGCTCCGTGCCCACCATGACCTGGTGCTGGGCAGGGATCCCCGTCCGGTGTTGGCGTCGCTCCTCGAGGTGATTCACGCCGCCGCGGGGGAGTCGCCGACAGACTCCTGGCTGTTGAAGGAGCTGGTCCTGGGCCGTGTCCTCGAGTCAGAGAACGAGCGGCTTCATGGACGGGATCCGGCGGTGGCCCTGGAGAGGGGGCGGGCCCTGGTGCGGAAGCTGGGCGAGGTGGATGGGGCGCGGGCCAGGGAGACCTGCGAGTTGGCGACCCGATTGAGTTCATTCCCGGTTCGGGAGTGTCAGCGTTTCTTGAACTCGTCCCAGGCGTCCTACCGATAGCACCAGGACACGGTGCGGCCATTCCCAATCGCATCACCCATTGGAGGTTCACATGCCCATGTGGCGCGCATGTCGTCTGTTCATTGCTCTCGTCGTGGCTTGTTTCGTCGGATGCGGCGGTACCGCGGAGGAGTGGGAGCAGGGCTCGTCCCTCGCGAATGTCGAGCAGGCGTCGGGTGGGGGTATCTATGATCGCCCCCCACCCAATGGTTTGAATGGCACGTCCCCTTCCTGCTTCTGGGCACATGGGACCCAGCAGGCGCTCCGGTCCATGGGGAGCGCCGCGCTCGACCAGGGGGCGGGCTTCCTGCCGAGCTTCCCCTTGAACCTGGTCTCCGAGTCCTGCCGGCACGTGTTCCGCTCCGCGGTCGAGTGTGCGCTCACGCCAGCGCAGTCCGTGAGAGATCCCGTGACGGGCGCGCTGTACACGGGGTGGTGGGGGCTCGCGCCCTCGTGGCTGGGCGACGTGCTGGATACCGCGGGCCGCCGGTATGTGACGGCGTGCATGGTCCAGCGGTTGAACTTCTATGGCGCCTCCGTTCCCATCCTGTTCGAGGGCGCTCATCCCGCCATCGCGCACAGCACGACCTATGCTTCCCAGTATCCGATCGAGGAGTCGACCGTCTTTGGCGACCTCTTCTCCTCCTCCACGCCCCTGCTGGGCCTGTTGCCCGCCTTCAACGTCTTCGTCTGCTGGGAGTCCCTGTTGCCCCAGTCGTGTGGTCTGTTGGGACTGCCGCTTCTCGAGAAGCGGATTTGCGACGACGCGCCGCTGTGTGGCCTCCTGCCGGTGGGTCCGTGTGCACTGTCCTGCGAGGGGTCGGGGCCCTATTGGAAGTGCCGACCGTTCCTGCTCGCTCCGTTGTGGACGGAGACGGTGCGGGTGAAGCTGGAGACCTCCAGCTGTCAGTGAGCCCACCCGGTTGCCATGCGCGGAAAAGGAATGGGGATTCCGTCGAGGACAGGGGGCTGGAGCATGGCACTTGCTCGCCCTTTGGTCCGGAGCCCTGTCAACCGGTTTTTTCAGTAATCTATTGAAAACTCGCGTTGCCTGCCAGCCGGGAATCCGTTAGGAGCAACGTTGCCTCCCCCAGGCGTTCCTCACCGAGCTTCTTCTCACCCGATGCCGGCCATGGCCGCTATTGGGAATCATTCAGCGAGGAGTGTTCCTCCCATGGACACCGTGACCCCTCTGCCCACTGCCACCGCCCCAGAGGTGCCAGGTGGGTTGCCGCTGCTTGGCCATGCGCTCCGGTTGCTGCGCTTGCCTATCGCCTATCTCCAGTCGTTGCGTGAGTTCGGTGACATCGTTCAGCTCCGCATCGGCTCGTCGCCCGTGTATGTGGTCACCTCCCCGGAGTTCATCCATCAGGTGCTGGTCACTCACGCCGACAGCTTCGAGAGAGGGCGCGTCTTCGACAAGGCGACGGCCGCGATTGGCAAGGGGCTCATCGTCTCCAACGGAACCTTCCACCGGCAGCAACGAAAGCTCCTGCAGCCGGGGTTCCACCGGCCTCGCATCCACGGCTACATGGAGATCATCCATCGGCAAGCCGAAGCGCAGATCGCCGGGTGGTCGCCGGGGGCCCGCATCTCGCTGCGTGAGGAGATGCATCGGCTGACGCTCAATGCCGTCACCCGGACACTGTTCGGCGCGAACACCGAGGAGCGCATCGCCGCCGAGATCGGCGACTACATCGACGCCGCCAACTCGTGGGTGGGTCTCCACACCGTGCTTCCTGGCCGCTTCTTCGAGCGGCTGCCGATGCCGGTCAACCGCGCCTTCGAGCGCAAGAAAGCCCGCTTCGACGAGATCATCAATACGTTCATCGAATCGCGGCGCGCGGATGGCCGCGACCAGGGAGATTTGCTGTCCGCGTTGTTGGCGTCACAGGATGACGAGACCGGCAAGGGGATGAGCGATGAACAGCTCCGGATGGAGATCGCCGGCCTGTTCGTCGCCGGGTCCGAGACCACGGCGACCGCGTTGACCTGGCTCTTCCACGAAGTGGGACGCCACCCCGAGGTGGAAGCGCGGATCCACGCCGAGGTGGACGCCGTGCTGGGTGGCAGGCCCGTCACCACGGAGGACCTGCCCCGGTTGCAATACATCCAGAGCGTGATCTCCGAGACGCTGCGTCGCTATCCGATCGCCTGGCTGCTGATGAGGCGCGCCACCCGTGACGTGGAGCTGGCGGGCACCCTCCTGCCGGCCGGGGCCGAGGTCATCGTCAGCCCGATGATGGTCCACCGCAACCCCCAGCTCTACCCCGAGCCGTTGCGGTTCGACCCCGATCGCTGGCTGCCGGAGCGGGCGCGGGAGCTTCCACGCCACGCCTTCCTCCCCTTCGGGGACGGCAAGCACAAGTGCATCGGTGACTACTTCGCCCGCACCGAGATGGTGATCGCCGTCGCCACCATCGCCGCGCGGTGGCGTCTCGTTCCGGTGCCCGGTCACCGCGTCTGGGAGGTCCCCCGCTCGGTCTTGCGACCCAACCAGGTCCTGATGACCGCCGTTCCCCGTTCCGCCGCACCCGTCCCCGAGGAGAACCACTGATGATTGACACCCAGCGTGCCGCGATCGAGTTCCACTTTCCGTTCCCTCGCGACCTCAGCCCCGACATCGAACAGGCCCAGCGTCACAGCATCGCCTGGGCCCGTCAGATGGGATTGGCCACCACCGACACCGCGCTCCGGTATCTGGAGGCGTGGAACTGGGGCCGTCTCACCGGTCACTGTCTGCCCACCGCGCGCGGTGCCAACCTGGACCTGGCCACCGACTGGATGACCTGGGGGTTCCTCTACGATGACCAGTTCGCTGGCCCCCTCGGCAACCAGCCGGATCGGGTGGCGCGAATCACCGAGAACATGATTGGCGTTCTCCACGCCACGTCCGCGACCCCGAGCGACGACGCCTGCGCGCGGGGCATCACGGACATCCTCCAGCGGCTCTCCTCGAAGATGTCCCCGGCCTGGATGGCCCGCTTCCGCGACGATCTGAAGTGGTTCTTCATCGGGGTGCTGCGGATGACCACCTACCGCAACCACCTCAGCCAGATCGACACGCGGACCGCGTTCGAGATCCGCCGCCTCGACATCAGCATGGACGCCGTGATCGATCTCATCGAGGTCGCGGAGGGGTTCGAGGTGCCCGAGGTGCTCTTTGGCACCACCCAGATCCAGGCCCTGCGCCAGTGCGTCATCGACATCGTCATCCTGCAGAACGACGTCTTCTCCCTGCCCAAGGACCGGCACCAGCAGGAAGTCAACGTGATCCTCGCCATGGAGCGCTCGGAGAACCTCACCACGGCCCAGGCCCTGGCGCGCACCTCCGCCCTGGTCGATGAGAAGGTCCAGGAGTTCCTCACCGTCAAGGCCTCCATGCCCGCTCTCTACGAGACCCTCGGGCTGGGTGCCACCGACCGTGCCCACATGGACCGGTACATCCACTGTCTCGAGCTCATGATCCACGGCTGTGTCTATTCACATGCCGAGTGTGTTCGTTACTCCACCCGGTCCGAGCACACCCAACCCATCGCCGGCCGAGGCTTCATCCAGGACCTGCACCTGGGCGCGGGCATCGAGCGGGCGCAGGCGATCGTCCGGACGATCCAGGGGTGAGCCCCTGACGGGCCGCGCGAGCGCCGTCCTCGCGCTTCGCGGGCGCTGAAAGGAACGAGCGATGAAGATCACCGTGTTGGTATTGGGGACGCGTGGGGACGTGCAGCCCTTCATCGCGCTGGCGATCGCCTTGCAGCGCCGCGGTCACGAGGTCTGTGTCGCCACGTCCCGCAGCTTCGCCGACATGGTCGCGCACAGCGGTGTCCGGTATGTCCCCGTCTCGGCGGATTACGAGGAGTGGTTCCAGTCGGAGGAGGGCATCCGGTGGATGGCCGGCTCCGACAACACGGCCAGGTTCATGCGGATGCTGGCCGGGGAAGGGGTGGGGATCGACAGCAGGCTCAAGCCTCGAATGCACCGCGAGCTCCTGGCCGCTTGCGAGGGCACCGACGCCATCGTCGCGAACCTGGTGATCGAGGACAGCGCCGCCTGCATCGCGGAGAAGCTCGAGGTGCCCTTCATCCCCGGGTACACCATGCCGATGCTGCCGACATCGGAGTTCCCCAGCCCGTTCATCTCCGAGCGCAAGCTGCCGCTGCGCGCGATGAATCGGCTCACGCACACTCTTCTCGAGACGTTCTACTGGCAGGGGCAGAAGCGCCTCATCCATGCCTGGCGTGCGGAGCTCGGGCTGCCGCCAACGGCCATCTCGATGCGGGAGAAGCTGTGGCGCGCCGGAACGCCGATCCTCCATTGCTACAGCAGTCATCTCGTTCCGCGTCCGTCCGACTGGAGCGCCGCGAATGTCATCACCGGCCCCTGGATGATGCCCCCGGACGTTCGCGCCAGCGCGGGCGGCGCCCCATCGTCGGAGCTCATCCGCTGGCTGGACCAGGGGCCACCGCCCATCTACCTGGGTTACTGGCGGCTGCCCTCGATGGACAAGGCTGGGATGGTGCGTCTGGCGATCGAGGTCGCGAACACGCTGGGCGTCCGCTTCGCCATCGGAGCGAGCTGGAGCGCGGAGGAGATCGCGGCGCTCCGGGTGCCCGAGAGCATCTTCATCACGCGCTCCGTGGACCACGACTGGCTGTTCGCGCGTTGCAGCGCGACCGTCCACCACGGCGGCGCGGGCACGACCGCGGCCACGCTACGTGCCGGGCTGCCGACGGTCATCTGCTCGATCTGCAATGATCAGCCCTTCTGGGGAAACCGGGTGACGGCGCTCGGGGTGGGTTACAGCATGCCGTTCAAGCAACTCACCGCGGCGCGGCTCACCCAGGCGCTGCGCCACATCCAGGACGGCGCGGTGCGCGATCGGGCGAACAGGCTGGGAGAGCTGATGCGGCGGGAAGATGGCACCGCCACGGCGGTCCGCATCATCGAGGAGCGTGTACCGGGCGCCCCTCTGCGCTCTTGAGGTGATCGGCGTCAGTCCAGGCGCAGCTCCCACAGGATGCGGCTCCGGCGCAGGATGTCGAGTTGCTCCGGGGTCGTGCCGACGCGCTCCGCGGAGGAGAGTGCGAAGGTGCCGTCGATCTGCGCACGGGGCGTGACGCGGAAGCCCAGCTTCGAAAAGAAATCCTTCACCTCGTCCACGCGGGTGAAGGTCGTGTCGCGCAGGTTGCTTTGGGTGGAGCGGGCGATCACCGAGAAGATTCGCGCGAAGTGGGGATGGGTCCATTGCTTCCGTGAGTCGTCGTCGTTCAACTCGAAGTCCGGGGTCAGCCAGACTCCGCCGTGGCGCTTCAGGAGCCCGGCGATCAGTTGGGCCGTCGCCCGCTTCTCGTCCCGAGTGAAGTATTGGAGCAACCCCTCGTGAATCACGGCCACCGGTTCGCCCGGGACGAGGTGCTGCTCCAGGACGGCGGCGTCCTCAGGCGCCACCGCGTTCAAGGGCGCGAAGACCACGTTCTCCTGGGCTGGGAGCACGCCGTCCCGCCGCAACTCGTCGTGCAGGCGCAGCCGGGTTTCGTGCATCTCGGGGAGGTCCGTTTCGATATAGCGGAGGGGGTGGGTGCGGCTCATGGCGTCGCCACGGAACGCGAAGCCGCTCCCCAGCTCCACGATCTGCTTGATGCCAGCCGTCTTGAGGGCCGTCTCCAGGCACTTGTAGCGGGCCTCGAGCGTCGGGGCCATCCAGCTCAGCAGCTCGGGCGCGGGGGCGTCTCCGTCCAGCATCTCCCGCACCAGTTGCGCGGAACCGATGCGCGTGGCGATTTCCTCGGCGAAGGGAATGTCGGAATGGCGCCGCATCTCGGCGACCAGCCTGGCCGTGGGGCTGATGTTGTCGTAATCGCGGAGGCTCATCTCGTTTTCCTTGGTTGCGCCTGGTTTGCCGTCGCCCGATAAGCCGGTCACGGCCGGAGTGCAAGCATGTTTGCTTCTCCGCGACCTCACGGAGAGTGCGATTGCGGCCCATCGCGCGCGCTGCTGTAGTCACGCGCCTCATGAAGAAACCCTCTCCCTCCTCCGGGACTCCCCGGGAGCTGAGCCGCCGCACGTTCCTGGGTGGCGCGGCCGTCGCCAGCACGCTCGTGGCCCTGGATGTCCAGGCCCAGCCCTCCGCGAACTCCACCCCTCCCGCCGCTCCGCGCGGCTCGGCCTTCGAGCTGGAGGAGGCCACGCTCGCCGGGCTTCAGGCGGACCTCTCGTTGGGGAAGTACACCGCGCACGGCCTCACGGAGCACTACCTCGCGCGCATCCAGGAAATCGACAAGGGAGGCACCGCGCTCGGGTCCGTCATCGAGCTCAACCCGGACGCGCTCGCCATCGCGGCGGCGCTCGACGCGGAGCGCGAGGCGAAGGGGCCGCGGGGCCCGCTGCACGGCATTCCCGTGCTCATCAAGGACAACATCGGGACGGCGGACAAGATGCAGACCACCGCGGGCTCGCTCGCGCTCGTGGGCGCCGTGCCCTCGCGGGATGCGTTCGTGGTGGAGCGCTTGAGGGCCGCGGGCGCGGTCATCCTCGGCAAGACGAACCTCAGCGAGTGGGCCAACTTCCGTTCCACGCACTCGTGCAGCGGTTGGAGCGGGCGGGGAGGCCAGTGCCGCAATCCCTACGCGCTGGACCGCACGCCGTCGGGCTCGAGCTCGGGCTCGGGGGCGGCCACGGCGGCGAATCTGTGCGCGGTGTCCGTGGGCACGGAGACGGATGGCTCCATCGTCTCGCCCTCGGCGGCATGCTCGCTCGTGGGGCTCAAGCCGACGGTGGGGCTGGTGAGCCGCTCGGGCATCGTGCCCCTGTCACACACCCAGGACAGCGCGGGTCCCATGACGCGCACGGTGACGGACGCGGCCGTGCTCCTCGGGGTGCTCGCGGGGGTGGATCCGCGCGACGCGGTGACGGCCGCGAGCCAGCGCCATGCGCACGCGGACTACACGCGCTTCCTCGACGTGAACGGGTTGAAGGGAGCGCGCATCGGCGTGCCGCGCGAGCGGTTCTTCGGCTACCACCCCGCCACGGACGCGCTCATCGAGCGGGCGTTGGACGTGCTGAAGGCGCGGGGCGCGGAGCTCATCGAGGCGCCCATCCCCTCGGCGGCGAAGCTGGACGAGCCGGAGCTGGAGGTGCTGCTCCACGACTTCAAGGCGGACATCGAGGCGTACCTCGCGGGGCTGGGGGAGCGGACGCGGCTGAAGACGCTGGCGGACCTCATCCGGTTCAACGAGGAGCACCGGGACACGGAGCTGGCGTGGTTTGGCCAGGAGCTCTTCCATCAGGCGCAGGAGAAGGGGCCGCTGACGGACAAGAAGTACCGCAAGGCGTTGGAGGCGTGCCGGAAGCTGTCGAGGGAGCAGGGCATCGACGCGGTGATGGCGAAGCACGAGCTGGACGCGCTGGTGGCGCCGACGCAGGCGCCTCCGGGGCTCATCGACCTGGTGAACGGAGACCACTGGCTGGGAAGCAGTTCCACGCCAGCGGCGGTGGCGGGCTACCCGAGCATCACCGTGCCCGCGGGTTACATCGCCGGACTGCCGGTGGGCCTGTCCTTCATCGGGAAGGCCTGGAGCGAGCCCACGCTGTTGCGGCTCGCCTTCGCCTACGAGCAGGCCACGAAGCACCGCCGCCCGCCCATGTTCGCCCCGACGGCGGACCTGCGACCCGCCAAGGTGTAGGGAGGGTCTGTGCGCGGGAGCTGTACTGGACTCGACACTCGAAACGGCTGGGATGACGGGGGCGGGGAGGGTGAACGAGTCAGTCCGCGCTATGAAGGAACACCCGCGACTGGATGCTCGCGGGTCCCGTCAGCCTCAACCCCTCCTCGAACCCCACCTCTGTCCTTGAGTCGCGCGAGGTGGTCTACTGACAAGCGCCGTACGTGTGTTGGCAACCGCCAATGCTTTCCGTCACAGAGGTGACCGAGCACCCGGTGCTGCACTTCACGCAAATCGTCTCTGTGTGGATGTAGTTGATGTCAGGGCAGTACATGGTGTCGGTAGTCCTGGTGTAGCCAGTGCCACACGGCGCCTGCGTTGTCGTCCTGGTACATGCCAGCAACGTTCCTGGCTGGGACGCCATACCCTCCGACTGGGTCTCCATTTCGTCACCATTCACGGGAAGCTCAGTCCCACAGCCGAAGGCAAAGAGCGAGCCCATCAACCCAGTCATCACGGCGAATCGCTTCATTCGAATCCTCTTGTCCGTCTTCACCACCATTGGTGCGTGGATATCACGCACAGTGCGGCTGGCGGAGTCAAGGATTCGAAACCGCGACTTGAACGGGAACGAAACCTGGCCTGGACGGGGGAGCCAACCGCCGTCCAAGTCTTTCCGATGACTTGGGGGCTGTGGTGCCGGGCTTGAATCTTTCAACTTCTTTGACACATGAGGGGCACTTCCTCTGAGCGCTCCTGGCCGCGCGGGCTTCGCTCGCCGGATGGCCCACGCGCCTCTTCTCTATTTGAAGAACACCTTGCGGTGTTTGTGCCCGCCTCGGATATGGTTGGGGAAGTAGTTGACGCCGGCCACCTCCGTGCCGAACAGATCCTGCTTGAGCGCTCGGCCAGCGATGCGATCGTCGTAGATGAAATTGGTGCGATCCGGCGCCTCGTCGGCGGGAAACAGCACTGCGGTAAAATCAGCGTGGCCCACATCGGTGACGTCGCCGCTGATGCACCAGAGCTTGTTCTGAGACAAGAGCCAGATGTAGTTACGGTTCGCGAATCCAGCGACCGCCGAGTTGAACTGCTGCGAGGCTCTCCCATTCACGTCGCGAAGCGCCGCTCTGGGATCGAGGTTCGTCGGGAACTCCTTGGCGTGAAAGAAGAGACCGACATCCTGGGTGCGCGCGACGCCTCCTCCCGCCACGTCCACACGGACCAGGTGGGCATGGAACAGGTCCTGATCATCCAGTCGGTGGCCGTCGGTCGCGGCGATGAGATCGAACAGGCCGTAGAGAAACTTGTGGACGTGCTTGTCGGACTTCCGTCCGGGAGTGGCGGCGGCCGGGTTCAAGGCGCCGCTGGCGTGGTTCCAGATCTCGTTGGTCAGGGCCGTGAGCTTGGGCACCAGGGATTGCAGGATGACGTTCGTCGCTTGTTCGGCACTGCCGGGAAGAAAGCGCTGTGCCCGAACCAGGAGCGCTGGCAACTGGGGACAGGCCGGGAGTTCCCGAATCCATGCGCGAGCGGTCCCCTGAACGAGATCCCGAGCCATGCGCGCCGCGGCGGTCATGAGTTCAGCCCCAGGCTCATGAGGAGGGACATGCCGGGGAATGGTTCGAACATGGGCTTCTCCGAGGATTCGGAAGCAGGTGGCGAGAACGGCTTGGCTTACAGTACCACAGGCAACCTCGTTCCCGCTCATGGCCGGCTCAGTGTCAAAGGATTCGAAACTGGGAGTTCTTTGACACCCTCACTGCCCTCACTGCGGCCCACGAAGTACAATTCTCCGGCTATACTGGAGCAGGTCCCGACGCGAAACCAAAGACGCGCCGGGCCTCCCATGTGGTTGAAGGTGGCTTTTCGGAGACTCGAATGACCATCAACGTCAAGAACAGGCCGGCGCCGAGGACGCTCAACACGACGTCCACCCAGGCACCCGCGAAGTCGACGCCAACGGCCAAGAGCGACGCGGCGAATGGGACCGCGGGCGCGAGTCCGAGCCCGCAGGTCCAGCCGCAGAAGCCGTCCGCATCCGCCCCGCCCAGCTATCACCAGGACCAGCTCGGCAAACCGAAGGCGCCTGCCCAGGCGCCCTCGGGCAACGCGGTGTTCCAGTCAAGGCAAGACATCGCCACGCTCAACTCGCGGCGAGGCTCCGTGTTCTCGACCCGGCCCGCACAGGGAACTTCGGCCAGCTCCGCCCCCCTCGCCACGAGCGCCAGGCAAGCGCCCGCGAAATTCCAGCAGCTCGCGACGACGCACCAGGCGGAGATCACCGCATGGTCCGATCAGGCCAATAATCCGACCATCCAGAACTCCTCCGAGAAGGGGGGGGTCTGTGCCGCGATGGTCAATGAGTGGGCTCGCGCGGGCTCGGCGGGCCCCCAGCAGGAGGCCGACTTCCGCAAGCGCCTGAACGATGGCGACACCCAGCACTTCGTCGATCTGCAGCGCACGAGCAGGCAGAAGCATGAGCAGTTCATCAAGAACGACGACTTCCTCGAGAGCCACCCCATTGCGAACCACCTGAAATCAGACGTTCGCAATGAACTCAAGGCGGAGAACGACAAACACAATCAGACCATGAACGTCGCTGGTTTCAAGCCGGAGGACATGCTGTTCCCCGCCACCAAGCGCATCAACTCGAATGAGCACCTGGCCGAGATGGTGTCAGGCGCGATGCAGACCGCCAAGCCATTGGTCCCCGAGGGCACGAGCTTCTTCGCCAAGATGATGGTCACGGACAAGAATCAAACGGGGGGTCACGCCATCGGCGTCAAGATGACTCATCTGCCCGGTGGAAAGATGGAGTACTCGATGCTGGATCCCAACACGGGCGAGTTCTCGAAGATCCCCGAGCAGAATCTCAAGAACTTCATGACCGACCACATGAACAAGACGTATGGGAAGGACTATGTGGGAGGCGGTCTCTCACTGCATGCGATGATGCCGGGCTGAGGCCTGGGGGCTTGCCCCGGTGACGGGGCATTCCCGCGTTTCATCCGGAGCGGTCCCCGGGCAAGGTCGAGCCACCGCACGTTGACTGGAAGCGCCGCGGTTCGAGAAGACCGAGGCGTTTCGCTTTCGTACGCTCAGGTCGGCTAAATACTACGCGTGGGCTGCAGGACCGCCTCCGAGAGCGCCGACATGCGTACGGGATCGGCGACCGCGTACTCCGGATCGGCGATCATGTTCGCGAAGGCGCGCCGGCTCGGATAGCGGACCAGGGCGACGGTGTCCCAGGCCTGGCCCGGCTCCGCCGCGAGCGGCGTCATGCCGTCGCCCGCGTAGAGGATCTCCGCGCCGTAGCGCGCGACGAGCGGACCCGCCATCTGCAGGTATTTGAGATAGCGCTCCCGTCCGCCGTCGGGGCGGAAGCGGAGCAGGTTGAGCATGACGACCGGCGCGCCGTCGTCCTCGCGGAGGAAGCGATCGAGATCGGCGGGATTGAACGCAATCATTTGGATTCCTTTCGTTACTTGAGAGTCTGCTGCGGCACGTTACTGAAGAGGAGGATGCTCTTGATGCGATGCTCGCCGTCGAAGGCGACGACGTCGTAGCCCGTGAAGCCAGCGTTCCCCGCGGCGTCGACGAACTGCCAGGTGGCGATGGCGTTGTCTTCCCAGCCGAGCATCGCAACGAGGCGGAAGGAGCCACCCGGGCTCCGCGTCTGGAAGGCCCTGAGGTGGTCTGCCAGGTCGTCGATGCCGGTCCGCGGTTTCGTGGGGTTCGTGAAGACGATCCCCTCCGTGACGCTCGCATGCAGCAGCTGCAGCCGTCGGTCGTCCGGGATCGCCGACCACGCGGAGAGGAACTTCTCGTACGCGGCCACGCGGAAGTCCGTCATCGCGACCTGCTCCGTCATCGAGGTGCGCACCGCGGGCGTCGGCGGTGCGGTCGTGGCGCAGCCCGTCGCGAGGCAGAGCCCGACCGAGACGAGGAGCGCCCGCGCCCTTGCGGTGCCCAGCGCTCGGGCTGTACACCGCGGTCCATGAGCGCCATCGACTTCGAGGTCTCCGTTCCGCAGCTGCGATGCTTCATCGCCGTGGTGGACGCCGGCTCGGTCGCCGAGGCTGGTCGCCGCCTCGGGATGTCGGCGGCGAGCGTGTCGAAGGCGATCACCCGGCTGGAGGAGGGCGCCGGCGTGCGGCTCCTCCACCGGTCGACCCACGCGCTTTCTCTCACCGAGGCCGGAGAGGCGCTGCTCGAGCCGGCGCGCGAGGCCGTGCGCGCGGCGGAGGCCTTCGAGGATGCGGCCGGGCATGCCAGAGGCAGCGGCGACGCCGGCGTCGTGCGCCTCACTGCGGCGGTGGGGTTCGTCCGGCACGTCCTCGTGCCGATGCTTGGCGAGCTCGCGCGGCTTCATCCCGAGATCCAGCTCGACGTCCGCGCGACGAACGAGGTCCTCGATCTTGCCGACGACGGCATCGACCTCGCGATCCGATCTGGCTCCCTCGTCGGTCTGCCAGGCCACATCCATCAAACCTGGTTCACGTGCCCGTGGGTGATCTGCGCCGCGCCGAGCTACCTCGCCCGGCGACCCGCGCCGCGGACGATCTCGGAGCTCGACGAGCACGACCTCATCAGGTTCCGGAACCCCCAGAGCGGACAGATCCAGCCCTGGCCCCACCGGACGGTGGCCGGCACGACCGGGGGGACCTACGAGCCACGGGCGCGGTTCGCGTTCGACGACGGCGGCGCCGTCTGGGGTACGATGCTCGCGGGCGGCGGCATCGCATGCGTCCCGCTCTACATCGCGGCCGCCTCGCTCCGGAACGGCGCGGCAGTCGAGCTCCTCGCCGATTTCCGCGGCGCCGCCGCGACTGTGGTCATGCTGCGCCGGGATCGCCGGCTGACGCCCGGTCGCCTCTCTACGCTGATGGCCTTCCTGAGCGCGCGTGCCCCGGACTTCTCTGATCTCCTCTGACCCGCATCGTCTTGACATGCCGACGACTCTGGCAGCGTGCGCGCGGTCGCTGTAGCCCTCGGGCGGGCAGGGCAGTGTTGCCCTCGCGGCAGGACCGTCACGGCTTCCAGACGAGGAGCGTGGGACCGCGCGGGGCGAAATCGTTGTTCGTGGTCTCGCGCGTGTGCTGGATCTCGAGGGGGCTACCGGTTCGCCAGCCTCGTGGCGGGGCCGTGAGGGGCGCGACCTGGTCGGTCTTGGCAGGACTGTAAAGGTGGCGACCCGCGGAGGTTCTGTCGAGACTTGGCTACCCAACGTTGGGGTCCTGCCCCGACACCCCGCGCCGACTG
Source organism: Cystobacter fuscus (assembly GCF_002305875.1). Taxonomy (NCBI): domain Bacteria; kingdom Pseudomonadati; phylum Myxococcota; class Myxococcia; order Myxococcales; family Archangiaceae; genus Cystobacter; species Cystobacter fuscus. The sequence goes on from NZ_CP022098.1 coordinate 3,936,576, forward strand.
TCCGGCGCGTCAGAGGCCTCTATCGCCGTTCACGTCGTCGTTCTCGTGCTGACGAGTCGTCTGACACCTGGGGCGACACCTGGGGCTGGGGCGGCCCCTGACGAGTCGTCTGATACCTGCGGCACCCTCCCACGACCGCATTCACTTCCGCGCGCCTACGAGTCGTCTGACACCCTTCCTGGGACACCCTTCCTGGCTCCAATCCACCAACTTTCCGAGTTTTTTGGACAGGTTGGCGCGCAGGTACTGCATGAAGGAGGCGTGCTCAGCCTCCGCGCCCACACCAGCAGGTGAATTAGTTCTCCGAAATCTTCGAGCCCTTGATGATCACGTCTCCGCTGGCGGTAATTTCAATCTTCGCGCCCTTGATGACCACGTCACCATTCTTCTTCACCTGCAGGGTGGCGGAGCCGACCTTGAGGGTGAACTGTTCCTGGGCGACCAGCGACAGCTCCTTGGCGGATAGCGTGTAGGAGTCCTTGACGGCGTGGTTGAGTTTGCCGCCTACGCTCAGCAGCAGGTCCTTTCCCACCTTGAGGGTGCGGGATTTGTCGACCTGCTCGGACATGTCTCCTCCTACTTGGAGGGTCCGCGAGCCCTTGACCGTCTCGGACTTCTTCGCGCCCACCACCTCTACCTTGGCACCGCCCACCTGCTCGGACTTGAGGCCGCCCACGAGTTGGTTGAGTGCTCCACCCACCGTGACGGCATAGGCCCCGCCCACGTTGAGCATCTTCCCCAGACCCACCGTCTCTGCCGAGGCCAGTGACACCGATACATTCTGGTTGCCACCGACCTGGATGGATTGGTCCCCCATCACGGACTCGGTGTGGTTGCCCGTCACCGTGGTCGAGCGGTCCTTGACTACCTCCAGGCTCTGGTTGCCGCCGATCACGGTGTCATCGTTCTTCTTCACCTCGAGCGACTGGTTGCCCTCGATGGTGCGGCTGCGGTCCTTCTTCACGAGCAGCGTCTCGTTGCCGCGGACTTCCTGCGTCTTGTCGTTCTCCACGACGATTTGGAAGTCCTTCTGGGCGTGCAGGTAGATCTGCTCCGCGCCCGCGGCATCCTCGATGCGCAGTTCGTTGTAGCCGTTGCCCCCTGGGCTGGAACTGGAGCGCAGCGTGCTCTGGGTCTTATCCCGGGGCAGATCGATGGGAGGCGGGTTCTGGCCGTTGTAGACGCTCCCGGTGACGATGGGACGATCAGGGTCCCCCTCGAGGAACTCCACCACCACTTCTTGCCCGATGCGCGGCAGGTAGAGCGCCCCCCAGCCCGGCCCAGCCCAGGCCTGGCTCACGCGGATCCAGCAGGAACTCCTGTCATCTCCCTTGCCCTCACGATCCCAATGGAATTGGACCTTGATACGGCCGTGTTCGTCGGTGTGGATTTCCTCTCCTGGGGGCCCCACGACGATGGCCGTCTGTGCGCCCGCGATAAAGGGGTGTCGGGTGTCTCGTGGCGGGCGGTAGGGGACCTGGGCGGACAGGCAGGTGAACTCGTTGTGATAGCCCTCCTTGCTGCCCGGCTGGGCCTGCTCGAAGGTGAGGACCTCGGGCTGGCGGCCCACGTGCTTTACGGAGAGCACGAGATAGCTCCGGTTGAACGCGCCCACCGGATGCTCGTCCAATTCGAAGCTGTAGCCCGTGCACAGGCGCCGGCAGTTGCTGGCACCCGCCAGGTGCTCCACGCGCGCGCGGAGTTCCTCCAGGCGCACCTTGGCGAGCGCCTTGCCCGCGCCGGGTTCCTCGTAGCGGGCGGGGTAGTCGTAGATCTCAAGCGCCGTCTCGCCCTCGTCGGCGGTGGCGGTGAGATCCTGCCCTGGCCGCACGAAGTTGAAGTCTCGCAATGCCACCGCGCCGGGCTGGACCTGCATCTGAGAGGAGAACGCATGCACGGATTCGCTTCCCGCCACCAGCTTGCTGCGCTCACGGAAAACGAGGCGGGCATCTCCGGTCATGGCCGGGCAGGTGAGGGACGTGTCGCTCAGCACCATCAGGTGTGAGTCCTCAGCGTGCTCGAAGTAGTAGAAGATGCCCTCTTCCTCGAGCAGCCGTTGCACGAACTCCAGGTCCGATTCGCGGTACTGCACGCAGTAGTTTCGGGGGGGATAGGAGCCCTTGAGTGACAGCTTGTGCTCCACCATCGCCTCGTTGAGCACCTTGTGGACGATGTCCGGGACGGTCATCTCCTGGAAGATGCGGCTGCGGCGGGTATGGCGGAGAGTCCAGAGGCGGGGAACTAACGTGACGCGGTGGCGCTGCTGTTCCGGGGACCGGCCAGCCTCCCACCGGGCGACGCGCACCACGATGCCCTGGAAGAAACGCGCCGTTCCATCACCGAGCTGCACCGTCAGAAGCGCACGCTGGCCCAACAGGGCCTTGTCGTCCACCTCCACGTCAGGCGGAGCCGCGAGGGTCACCTCGACGGAATAGGGCTGGGAGAGGAACTCGTTGGCCTCGAAGCCCACGACAGCGAGATCCCCCGCGGCATGCGGTCCGACCTGGAACTCGAATTCGGCTTGATTTGCCTGGAGTGCGGCATTCGCGATCACGAAGTCCCCCTTCGTCTCATGGGTCTGGATGGGTTCAAAGCACGTCCCGTCGCCGCCGCGCAATGGAGCACCGTGTGCTTCTAGCGACGTTGCCCCAGCTTGTGTTCCCGTGACCAAAGGGTGTTCAATCCAGGTGGGGGCTTTGTGGTATGGTTCCATTCCAGTCCTAGAAAGAGGGGGGTCCGTGAGCCAGACCCGAATTCCTGCCTTTTCCTTCAAGGTGGGGTCTCACGAGGCGGAGAGCCTGTCAGTCAGTCACATCTCGGGTCGAGAGGGGCTCAACCGCCTCTATGAGTTCCAGGTGGGCTTCCATCCTCTGGGAGACGAGCCACTGGACGCGCAGGAGTTGTTGGGGACCGAGGCGTTCCTGACGGTGCTTCTGCCCGAGGGCAAGACGCGTCATGTGCATGGGTGGGTGCGCGCGGTGGACACGCTGGGCCAGCAGGGGGGGCGCTGGCGATACCAAGTCTGGGTGGTGCCCAGGGCGTGGTGGCTCACGCGGGTGCAGCACAGCCGTATCTTCCAGGGCAAGACGGTGCCGCAGATCGTGAAGACGGTGCTGGAGGAGAGGGGCGTGAAGGTGATGCTGTCGCTGAGCGACAGCTACGAGGCACGCGAGTACTGCACGCAGTATCGGGAGACGGACTTCGCCTTCGTGAGCCGGCTGATGGAGTGGGAGGGTCTCTTCTACTTCTTCCAGCACTCGGAGGCGGGGCACGTGCTGGTGGTGGGCGACAAGCCCAACGTGCACGAAGTGCTGCCGGGCGGAGCGAAACTGCCGCTGCGAGAGAACGATGGACGGGCGGAAGACGAGGAATACCTCTCGTCACTCCAGAGGGTGCACCGGCTGCGACCTGGAAAGTTGCACCTCAAGGACTACGACTTCGAGAAACCCGCGCTGGACGTGTCGGGCAAGGCGCAGGACATCTCCAACGGCCAGGACGCGCTGGAGGTGTACGACTACCCGGGAGAGTACGTCGCCCTGGCGGTAGGAAAGGGCACGGCGAAGGTGCGCCTGGAAGAGGCGGTGCAGGCGGCGCGTACCTTGGAGGGAGAGGGCGTGTGCCCGCGACTGACTCCAGGTTACCGCTTCGAGGTGGAGGACGACGGCACCCACGCGGGCGAATACGTGGTGGTGGAGGTGGTGCACTCGGGCCAGCAACCGGAGGCGCGCGGAAGCCGCGAGGCGCTGGGCAAGCTGTACCGCAACAGCTTCAAGTGCATGCCGGCCAAGGTGCCTTTCCGGCCGAGACGGACCACAGCAATGCCGCACATCCCCGGGTTGCAGACGGCGACAGTGGTGGGGCCGGGGGAAGAGGAAATCCACACGGACGAGCACGGGCGCATCAAGGTGCAGTTCCACTGGGACCGGGAGGGCCAGCGGGACGACAAGGCCTCGTGCTGGGTGCGGGTGGGGCAGGCGTGGGGAGGCCCGGCTTGGGGCGCCCTCTACCTGCCGCGCATTGGCCAGGAAGTGGTGGTGCGCTTCCTGGAGGGCAACCCGGACCGGCCGCTGATTGCCGGCACCGTGTACAACGGGAGCAACCCGACGCCTTACGTGCTGCCGGACGAGAAGACGAAGTCCACACTCAAGAGCGCCTCCAGCCTGGGCAGCGACGGCTTCAACGAATTCCGCATCGAGGACGCAGTTGGTAAAGAGGAGATCTTCGTGCATGGGCAGAAGGACGAGGAGCTCCTCACCGAGAACGACAAGGATCAGGAAGTGCGTGGCTACGAGGAGCTGCTGGTGAAGAAGGACCGCTCCCGCACGGTGGAGGGCAACCAGTTCCTCTTTGTTGCTCTTGAGGATGACAGCTTCGTGGAGGGGAACCAATCGCTGACGGTGCGCGGGAACCGCACCACCGACACCAACGGGAGCCACAGCGAGTCGGTGGAAGGCAACCAGGCCATCACCGTAGTGAAGAACTTCACGGCGACCGTCACGCAGGCGGCCTCGGAGTCGGTGGGGGCCGCCAAGGCCCTCACCGTTGGCGCGGGCTACATCGTCAACGTGGCGCTGGCCTTCAACGAGGCCGTTGGCGGCCTCAAATCCGAGCAGATTGCTGGAGCGCACACCGAGTATGTCATCGGCAGCCGCCAGGAGATCGTCTCCAAGGACAGTGATCTCAAGGTCTCCAAGGGGTACGCGACGGAGGTGAAGGGGCAGTTCAACCAAACGGTGGGCGAGGACCAGAAGCAAGACATCGGAGCCGAGTCCCAGCTGGAGGTCACCGAGGCCGTGGCCTGGCTGGCCAAGACGTTCTCCCTCCAGGCCGACAAGGTCTCGCTCATCGTCAACGAAAAGCTCATCCTCTCCATCGAGAAGTCCGGCAACGTCCAGCTCTTCGCCCAATCGCTCACCCTGGAGGGCTCGGAGGTCAAGATGAAGGGTGCCAAGGTCAAGAAGCTGTCGGCCGGCTCCCTCAAGGACAAGTCCGCCAAGCTCAAGGACATCGAAAAGCTGGAGGACGCCAAGCTCGGCCCCATGGAGTTCCAGCTCAAGGGCCCTGATGGCAAGGCCCTCGCGAACGTCGCCTATGAGGTGGAACTGCCGGATGGCACCCTCAAGAAGGGTCGGCTCGATGGCAGTGGGCGCGCGAAGCTGGAGGATGTCCCCCCTGGCCAGTGCCGCATCTCCTTCCCTGACCTTGAGGCGGGCGTCTTCAAGACCTGACGCTCCCTCCTCTCCCTTCCCCTCCTCCTCTCCCCTACACCATGAAGACCTATATCGTCCAGGACGGTGATACTCCCCAGGCCATCGCTTCCCTGTTTGGGTTCAAGCAATGGAGCAACATCTACGAGCACAAGGCCAATGAGAAGCTCCGAGGCCAGCGCGGCCCCAACGAGCTGAAGACGGGGGACGAGGTCAGCATTCCCGACGCCTATTGCGAGCTGATGAGCGGTTCGAGCGCCGTGCTCCAGTCCTCGAAGCTGGTGTCCCTGCCACCAGTCGTCATCGATGCGCACATGCACATCATGAGCGGCAACTGCCTGCCGTTCCCGGTGCTCAACTACACCCAGCTCGAGGTCAAGGCCCGCTTCATGGCCAACCCCAGTGGCTCACGCCGGACCCTCAATACGGTGGGCAATGTCTTCAGCTTCATCCCCATGCTGCGCATTGCCGGCTGGTCCCACCGCTCGACGCTGAAGATCGGCCACGACACCATCAAGAGCAACGACAGCCTCCCCGCCACCCTCCACAAGAGCCCCTCCACCCAGCACCTGCGCGAAGGGAAGAAGTCCTTCCTGGGCATCTCCATCGCGCTTCCCATGGACATGGACCTCTGCCACCTCGATGGCTACAAGGGCAGGAGCGTCTACGAGGTGGAGCCCCAGCCCGGCGGCGACCCGCGCTACACCTTCAACGTTCGGCTCACGGGGCACCTTGATGAGCGCGAGGACAAGCTCTACGCCCACCCCCTCGAGTGGCGCGCCTACCAGAAGTGGTCCGAGCAGGTGCTGGAGACGAAGCTGGCGTGCAGCTCCAATCCCCTGCGGCTCATTCCCATGTACCACTACGAGCCGCGCCGCTTCATCCAGTGGAATGGCAAGAGCGCGACACTCGCCGACAACTGGGACGCCCCCTTCAAGCACGTGGCCACAAAGGAGAGGGAGGGCCTCTTCGCCGGCTTCAAGATGTACACGCCGCAGGGGTACACGCCCACCGACACGCGTGTCCCCAGCCTGGAGAAATTCTTCGCTCAGTGCGTCAAAGAGGACATCCCCATCATGACGCACTGCACGCCCAGCGGGCACTACACGCACGACCGCAAGCTCTTCATCGATCTTGACCCGGCGGCGGCGGCGGGCCTCAGTCCGGCGGACAAGGAAGCCTACAAGGAAGCCTCGGAGAAGCGAGGGAAGTACCTCGACGCCAAGGGGGACTTCGAGAAGGCGGAGAAGAAGTTCGCCGGCTACATGCGCGAGTACGGACTACCCCAGGATGCTTATGCCTGGAACATGCAGGGCGAACTCGTGCCCATGATGCCCGTGTCGTTTCCCACGGATCCCGAGTACTGGAAGGCCTGCGAGGAGTACCAGAAGGCACTCTCGGACTACGACGCTGCCTACGAGTCCTACGAGGAACTCGCGCGGGAACTCCGCCTCACCAGGTCCGACCCCAAGCGCCTCAAGTACTTCAAGGAGAAGTACCTGCACCCGGATGCCTGGGCACCGCTCATGGAGAAGAACTCCAAGCTGCGCCTGTGCCTGGCGCACTTCGCCTCCGACAAGCACATCTGGTGGGGCTACCACGACAACCCCGGTGGGCCATGCCAGGATGGGGATGGCATCACGTACGACCGCAACTGGGTCACTGCCATCGTCGAGCTTTGCGAGAAGTACGACAACTTCTACACGGATCTCTCGTACCTGCCACTCATGCGCTCCATCACGCCGCACAGCATGCCGGAGAAGGAGCAGAAGCGTTACGAGAAGCAGGCGGACGCCGTGCGTTACTGGAAAGCCCTGGTAAAGGTGTGCCAGCACGAGCACATGCTCCGGAAGATCATGTTCGGCACTGACTGGTACATGATCCTCGCCGAACCCATGGGCTATCAGGAGTGGTTCAAGGAGGCCATGGAAGGGCTGGCGCTGGTGGAGAAGGAACTGAAGCTGCCGCGCAAGGTCAACCTCTTCTACCAGTTCGCCATCGTCAACCCGATGCGCTTCTATGGCCTGGGGCGGATCGCCGACAACCTGAAGAAGGGAATCGAGACCTTCATGAACGGCCCCGCGGTGGACAAGCGCATGAAGAAGAAGCACTTCCAGGACACTCCGGAGAAGCTCCGGCGCAACCACACCATCCTCAAGAACCTCGCGGTGATCCTCGACACGCTGGAGAAGGAAGCGGGAGATAAAGGAGCCCTTCTTTATGAAGATCAGGTGCGTTTCGTGAACGTACTCGCCGACTTCTGAATCGGGACTCCCATGTCTGCTCTCTCCGAGCTTGCCGTCCTCAGCAAGAGCCAACCCTTCCCCGTGCCCCCCAGCAGCTACCCGCTCCCGGTGGACCCGGACATGCTGGCCGTCCTCATGCCCACGCCCCGGCCCGGCGCGGTCGCCGCCATCCTGTTGGATGACACGCTGCGACTGGTGCAGCTCGGCGACACCGGGGCCAGCCTCACCAAGGTTGCCAAGAACTACATCCCCATGGTGTCCGCGGGAAACCTGGAGGGCGTCTCGCCAGCGGTGCTGCCTGACACGTGTGCCTATCTCCAGTCCCGCTCGCTCATCCTCTACAATCTCGCCCAGAAGCAGCCTCAGCTATTCATGGTCACGCACTCGCTGGACGAGAGCGCCACCTGGGGCCGCTGGTTGTCAGTGGAGCCCCGGCGGCTCGCCGTCCAGTTCCGTGACATGACGAACTACCTTGACACCGACACAGTCCAGTTCCGCCTGCGCGTGCTCGACGTGACCGGGCCGGAAGCGAAGAAGCTCGGCGAGCTCGACCTGGGCACCTCTGGGGACTTCGAGTGGGATGCCGGCAATGGGGTGCTGGTGTTGTGGCAGGGCCAGCAGGTTCGCGCCTACGGGCCGGATCTCGTGGCTCCCATCGAGCACCCGTTGTTGGCCGCGCTCGGAGGGCTGCTGTCGGCGAGCCTTCTGTTGGACGAACTGCGACTGCACCCCACGCGCCCCCTGGCCGTCTTCACCGTTCGGGGAAACGATCCCACCGGCAAGGACGCCTGCTCGCTCTGGAGAGCCACCTGGGCCGAGGGCGAGGCGAAGCTGGTGCCGCTTGCGGGCTACTCGTCGCTTGAGAGCGTCCGCCTGGGCGAGTTCGCCCCTGAGGGCGGCTGGCTGGCGTACAGCAGCACGTCGAAAAGCCTCACTCGCTTCTACGTCCAACAGGTGGAGGCGACACCGGGCCCTCCCTTCGCGCTGGGCTCCGTCGAGAACGTGGACCTGCTGTGTTGGACACGTGCTCCCCTGGCCCTGGCCGCCCTGGCACCCGATACCCAGACCGTCACCCGTTGGAACTTCGGCAGGCTGCCCGCCGCGAAGGGGGCAGATGCCAAGACGCCCACGAAGTGAGGGCTCAAACCTGGAGTTTCGCGGACTTGCTGCGAGGCTACATGGCTTCTGTTTTTCTCCGAAGCCCTCCAGCGTCAAGCTGGCAGCAAGCGAAGGGGCTCGCTTCTGGCGTCCATCCGAGCGGGCGTTCGTTGTCCGTGCGTGAGAGGGCGGGGCTCAACCTCCGTGCCATGATATATACGGCGGGAGGGTAGCCAGCGTGCCGCACGCGGAACTCCAGAACGAAATGCCCTTTGCCTTCGAGCAGGTGTACGTCGCGGACGAGGATGGCCGGCCGCTGCTTGTGCTCGTGGTGAAGGCCACCTACGACCTCCGCAAGGACGGGCTCCACCTGGCGGAGACGCAGGTGCCGGTCGACCTCGGAGGCAAATCCTGGGGAGAGCCCGGCGAGTCCAGCTACAAGTTCGAGCCGGAGGGCGCCTTCTTCAAGCCAGCCACGGACGTGGCGCTCATTGGCCACGCGTACCCTCCCGCGAAGGGCGCCACCGAGACCCTGGTGGCACTGCAGGTGGGCCCCCTGAAGAAGGCCATCCGGGTGCTGGGCGAGCGCGTCTGGTTCAGGAGCATGGGGCGCGTGGCCGTGACCCCGCCGCTTGCCTTCGAGAAGCTACCCCTCACCTGGGAGCGTGCCTTCGGCGGTTGGGACCGGATGGATTCCGCGAGCCCCACCTTCGAGCCGCGCAACCCAGTGGGGGTGGGCTTCCGCGCCAGCCCACGCCACTTCGAAGAGGGGCTGAGGTTGCCCAACCTGGAGGACCCGGCGGAGCCGCTGCGCGAGTTCGGCCAGCACGTGACGCCCGTGGGCTTCGGCTTCACCGCGCCCCACTGGCAGCCACGAGCGAGGTATGCGGGCACCTATGACGAGGCGTGGAACAAGACGCGCAAGCCGCTGCTGCCCACCGACTTCGACCGGCGCTTCTTCAACGCCGCCGCGCCGGGCCTCGTCGTCCCGGGCTACCTGAAGGGGGACGAGGCTGTCGTCCTCGTGAACGCCTCGCCCCGGGGCCGGCTCTCCTTCATGCTCCCGCGCCAGGCGCCTCCGGCCATCACCGTCCGCCTGGGAGGACCCATTGTCCCGGAGATGCACCTGGACACAGTCATCCTGGACACGGATGCTCACCAGGTGATGCTCCTCTGGCGGGGGCACGTTCCGTTGGACAGAGGACCCCATGACGTCCGGAGTATCGACATCCGGATGGTGTAGACTGGACGCGCCACGCTCAATCGAGGCCCGCCATGGCGAACACCGTCGGTGTCAACAAGCTCTCCGTGGTGACGAAGGACAGCAATGGCGTCACCATGGCCTTCCCGGACGTCTGCAAGACGCCTGGTCCGGGTGGCCCCATTCCCATTCCCTACCCCAACGTCGCGAAGTCCTCGGACTCCGCCAAGACGGCCGACTCCGTCACCGTGGCGGGCAAGCCCCTGTGCGTGAAGGACTCGAACTTCAGCACCAGCACGGGTGACGAGGCCGGCACCGCGGGGGGAGGGGTGGCCTCCAGCAAGACCAAGGGCAAGGCCGAGTTCGTCAACTTCTCCTTCGACGTGAAGGCGGAGGGAAAGAACGTCGCCCGCGCGCTGGACCTGATGCTCCACAACGACAAGAACACCCCGCCCGCCCCCCTGGTGCAGCCCCCCGTGGTGGCGCTCGGCAAGAGCGAGGAGAAGCCCAAGTGCCCCTGCTGTGGGAGGCCTCGGAAATGAGCGCCAACTGCCTGTTCCTCGCGCTGCCCCAGACTGCCTGGGAGCAGCTCCGGAGCGAGCCGCGGACCGGGCTCGACGTGCCCTCCTCCCCGGTCCTCTATGAGGAAGAGGAGGGGGGCTATGCTTTCCGCGGGCTGACGCTCCAGGAGGATGTCGTGGACGCGCTCCGGTTTCTCCTGGGAGAGGCGGAGGAGCCAGGGAGCAGCGTGCCCTTCGTGGCGACCCGGGCTTCGGCTCGTCCCATCGATGAGGCGGTGGGCCAGCCAACGCCGCTCGATGGCCAGGCCTGGTACCTGTCTCCCGACGAGGTCCGGCGGGTCGAAGTGGGGCTGGCGCGGGTGACCGCCCTGGAACTCGCCTCTCGGTTCGACGCCGAGGAACTGGAGGACTCCGGTCTCGCGAAGCTCGCCGAGGGACTCGACCACCTGGAGCCGTGGATGGAGGAGGACCTTCCGGCGCTCCAGCAGTCCTACGCGGAACTGGTGGAGTACTTCCAGCGGGCGGCAGAGCGGCGCGAGGGCATGCTGGTGCTGCTGGAGGATGGCCCGGTCTCGGCGCTCGATCTGGGCATGGAGTGAGGCGGCCATGGCGTACCCGGAGGTGACTCCCCACTGGGAACTGTACGAGGTCCACCTCGACGAGGCGGAGTACCTCGGAACCCAATGGGAGAACGCGCTCACGGCACCGGACCGGTACCTGGTCCACGTGGCGCAGCGCGAGGCGCGACTGCTGGCGCATGTGGATGCGCTGGCGCTCGGTGGAGGCGAGCTGTCCCGGCGCTACCTGCTGCCCGCCCTCGCGGCCGAAGAGACTCCCCGTGTCAGCGCCACCGCGCTCGCCCTGCTCCAACAGGAGGGCACCGCCGGGCGTGACGCCGTCCTGGCCGCGCTGACGGAAGGGCCGCCCGAGGCGCTGCCGGGCCTCCAGCGCGCGCTGGAGCTCTGTGGGCGCGAGGACGTGCTCCCGGGACTGACGGCGTTGCTCACGCCGGACACCGCTTCCGCCGTGACCGCCGTGGCGCTGGAGGTGCACGCGGCGCACGGGTGTCTTCCTTCCGTGGCGCTCGAGTCCTGGTTGGCGCACCCGGAGCCCGCCGTGGTGGCCGCGGCGTGCCGCGTGCTGCCCTTCACGGGCACCGCGCTCACCGCCCCCGTGCAGCGCCGGTGGGCCCAGGCGCTGGAGTCGTCCGAGCCGCTCATCCGCGATGCGGCCCTGGCATCCGGGGCGGTGCTCGGGCAGCGCGTCGCGTGGACGCGCTGCAGGCAAGTGGTGGAGGCCTCGGGGGCGTCGGGTCGCCTGCCGCTGCTGCTGCTGGCACTGGGGGGGAACACGCGGGAACAGGCGCTGCTCATGGAACTGCTCGGCGAGCCCCGTGCTCGCGCGGACGCTGTCTGGGCGCTGGGCCATGGTGGTCGGCCCGAGGCCGCGGACGCCTGCCTGAGGCTGCTGGAGGACGGGGACGCCCACGTGGCGCGGCTGGCCACGGAGGCGTTCGTCGCCATCACCGGCTTCCCCTTGGAGGACGCCCACTTGCTCGCGGAGGAGGAGCCCCCGGAGGACGAGTCCCCCGATGCTCCCCTCCTGCTGGATGTGGAGAAGACGCTGCCGCGAGCGGCTCCCGAGGCCGTGCGCGACTGGTGGGCTCGTCAGCGCGAGCAGCGGCGCTTCGCACCCGGGACGCGCTACCTCGCCGGTGTCCCCTTCTCCGCCACGGCGTTGCTCCAGTCCTTCGCCACGGTACCCGCGCGGCGCTGGTCCGCCCTGGCGTTGGAGCTGGCCATCCGGAGCCGTGGCCGCCACATCGTCTCCGCGCGCGACTTCAGCTTCCGACGCCACCGGCGGCTGGCGACGGTCCATGGCTTCGCTCCACGCGGGGAGCAGCCCTTCTCGTCCCTGCTGGATTCGTGAGCGCGAGCGCCTCCATGCCTCCCCCCCTGAATGCCGCCGAGCCCGCAGTCACCCAGCGCATCCACGCCTTCGTCGAGGCCGCGGGCATGGGCTCGCCCCTGGGGCCCTTCGTCCAGGCCTGCGCGGCGTTCCGCGCGGGCCTGGACCGCTTCGAGGGGGCACGAGACTTCCACTACTTCGCGGGCGAGGAGAACACACGGCTGGATCTGAAGGTGTCCGCCCTGCCGTCGGCCACGTTCGGCTTCGCCGGTGCCGGAAGACTGGTGGCCATCGCCTGCGAGACGTTCCAGGATCTGCGCGCCCGGCTGCCGGAATGCACCCTCACGCGCGACACCCCCCTCTTCCTGGCACTGCCGGATCCGCTGGACCTGGGGATGGCGATGTCCCCGGAGCTGGAGCGCAACGCGGCGCGGCGGCTGGAGTCCCTGGGGCGGCGGGTGCTGTCCATCACCTTCGAGAACCTGGGCTGGCCCTGGCCCGGAGGCCCCTGGCACTTCTTCGGCGGCGGACACGTGGGGTTTGCCCGAGCGCTCCAGTCCGCCGGAGCCTGGATGGCCGGCAGCGCCAGACGGGCCTGCGTGGTGGCGTCCGTGGACAGCTTGCTGGACGCGGGACTGCTCGAGACGCTCCTGCTCCAACAGCGCGTGAAGACCGAGGAGCAGCCGGTGGGCTTCACTCCGGGCGAGGCGGGCGTGGCGATGCTGTTGCGCGTCCCCGGCCGCGCCCCGGCCGACCTGCCCCAGGGCCGCCCTCTGGTGGAGGCCGTGAGCCTGGGGCAGGCACCCGCGGAGGCTCCGGGTGATGCTCGCATGCTGGCCTCGTGCGTGCGCGCGCTGAGATCGTTCTTGCCCGGCGAGGCCGGGGAGCCCTTCTGGGTGAGCGACCACAACGGCGAGGAACTCCGGGCCATGGAGTGGGGCATGCTCCAGACGCTGCTCCGGGCGGAGCCCCCCCACTGGGCGTCCTTTGAGGCCTGGTACACCGCCACGGGCTTCGGGGAGACCGGGGTGGCCTCCGGGGCACTGGGGGTGTGCTTGGGAGCCCGGGCCCTGGAGCGCGGGTACGCGCCAGCTCGAGCGGGTATAATCCTGTCCTCCGACGAGAGCGGCGAGCGTGCCGCCGTGCTGCTGGCGTCCACGGCCACCTGAGCGGGTAGAGGGGGAGCGAATCGTGAGCAAGCCGAAGAAGAGCGACAACTTCACCAAGCAGCCCCTGGGCACCGGTGAGAGCAACATCTTCAACCCGGACCTGTCAGCCAAGCCGGGGCTCTTTCCCGAACTGGACGATGTGGACTACCCGGCGAAGCTCATGGAGGAGCTGAAGAAGGACCAACAGCAGCGGGACAAGGAGGCCGAGGACTGCCCTCCCGTCATCGCCCACCGGCGCCGGCTGCGCGGCTTCCACAAGTACCGGACGGCGGCCTACATCCACGATCAGGGCAAGCTGAGCAAGAACGGGCGCGACCACTACACGAAGCGGCCCGACTACGGGAAGGAAGTGCTGGACGCTGCGCTGGCCTCGCGCCTCATCAGCCAGAAGTCGCACGACACGCTGAGCGACGACAAGAAGTGGAAGGACTCGATGGCGTTCCCCCGTGAGGGCTCGCCGTCGAAGTACAACAAGGACGCCAAGCGCTTCGTGCTCAGCAACGTCAACCAGCACAAGACGGAGAAGGACAACTTCTACCTGACCGGCTCCTGGTATCCTTACCAGTGGACCGCCCACCACCTCATTCCGCACGAGCTGCTCTCGGAGAAGAACCTCGGAGACAAGGAGTACGAGCTGCTCCAGCAGTCGGGCTACGACGTCAACAACGGGCACAATGGCATCGTCGCCCCGGCCTGTGCCTGGGCCGTGCCCATGCACCAGATCGTCCAGCACAAGGGCAACCACAGCGCGTATACCCAGTTCGTGGAGAAGCAGATCGCCTCGGTGGTGAAGTCCCTCAAGACGCTGGCCGACCAGGTCAAGCAGCAGACGCCCCCCAAGGACCACAAGACGGTGCTTGCGGACGTCCTCGAGCAGTTGACCAAGAAGGAGCAGGTGCTCTTCAACCGCATCCTGGCGATCAGCGCGGCGGTCGTCCCGGAGGCCCTGAAGGGGGCCCAGCGCGCGGGGCCCTTCGTCTCCTTCGCGCGAGGCAAGTCCCTCTTTCCCTTTGGAGTGCTGAGCTGATGGCAGGCAATGACTACTGGGTCCTGAAGACCGACTACACCAGCGCCGTCATCAAAAAGCTGCCGCTGGACGGGCCGGAGGCCCACATCCTGGACCGGGGCGAGCCCGCGGCGGCGCTGTTCCCTCTTGGGGCCACCGTGCGCTTCTCGGAGGACTACCCCACAATGCGCAAGGTCTGCGACTTCATGTCCACCATCTTCGGGACCCACATCGTGTCCGCCAAGGTGAAGCGCATCCTGGAGGCGCAGGGCGCGGACAACTGCGAGTTCATCCCCCTGACCATCCTCGACCATAAGGGCAAGGTGGCCAGCAAGGAGCACTTCCTGCTCCAGGTGCTGGGCCACGTGGAGGCCGTGGACATGGAGCGCTCCCAGGTGGTGATGAACTCCATCCTGAAGGACCAGATCGACAACTTCGAACTCCTGGTGCTCAATCGGGACGCCATTCCCCCCAACGCGGTCATCTTCCGGCTCTCGCGCAAGCGCGACGAGTTCCTCGTCAACCAGTCCACGTACGAGGCCCTGACGAAGGAGGGGATCACCGGCCTCAAGTGCTTCCGGGCGGACGGCTGGGACGGGATGGACATCTACTAGCGCATGGAACTGGACTTCCGCGGCCTGCGCCAGGACTCAGCCCTGGTGCTCGAGGTCCTGCTGGGACTCATCCACCCGGATGCAGCTCGCGAGGAGTTGGTGCGCGACGTGGCGTCCGGGGCGGTGCTCGGGTTGCGCGCCGCGTGGACGTGCTGCCGGCAAGTGGTGGAGGACTCGGGGGCGCCGGGCCGTCTGCCGCTGCTGCTGCTGGCGCTGGGGGGGAACACGCGGGAACAGGCGCTGCTCATGGAACTGCTCGGCGAGCCCCGTGCTCGCGCGGACGCTGTCTGGGCGCTGGGCCATGGTGGTCGGCCCGAGGCCGCGGACGCCTGCCTGAGGCTGCTGGAGGACGGGGACGCCCACGTGGCGCGGCTGGCCACGGAGGCGTTCGTCGCCATCACCGGCTTCCCCTTGGAGGACGCCCACTTGCTCGCGGAGGAGGAGCCCCCGGAGGACGAGTCCCCCGATGCTCCCCTCCTGCTGGATGTGGAGAAGACGCTGCCGCGAGCGGCTCCCGAGGCCGTGCGCGACTGGTGGGCTCGTCAGCGCGAGCAGCGGCGCTTCGCACCCGGGACGCGCTACCTCGCCGGCGTCCCCTTCTCCGCCACGGCGTTGCTCCAGTCCTTCGCCACGGTACCCGCGCGGCGCTGGTTCGCCCTGGCGCTGGAGCTGGCCATCCGGAGCCGTGGCCGCCACATCGTCTCCGCGCGCGACTTCAGCTTCCGACGCCACCGGCAGTTGGCGACGGTTCATGGCTTCGCTCCACGTGGGGCATTGCCCTTCTCGTCCCTGCTGGATTCGTGAGCGCGAGCGCCTCCATGCCTCCCCCCCTGAATGCCGCCGAGCCCGCAGTCACCCAGCGCATCCACGCCTTCGTCGAGGCCGCGGGCATGGGCTCGCCCCTGGGGCCCTTCGTCCAGGCCTGCGCGGCGTTCCGCGCGGGCCTGGACCGCTTCGAGGGGGCACGAGACTTCCACTACTTCGCGGGCGAGGAGAACACACGGCTGGATCTGAAGGTGTCCGCCCTGCCGTCGGCCACGTTCGGCTTCGCCGGTGCCGGAAGGCTGGTGGCCATCGCCTGCGAGACGTTCCAGGATCTGCGCGCCCGGCTGCCGGAATGCACCCTCACGCGCGACACCCCCCTCTTCCTGGCCCTGCCGGACCCGCTGGACCTGGGGATGGCGGTGTCCCCGGAGCTGGAACGCAACGCGGCGCGGCGGCTGGAGTCCCTGGGGCGGAGGGTGCTGTCCATCACCTTCGAGAACCTGGGCTGGCCCTGGCCCGGAGGCCCCTGGCACTTCTTCGGCGGCGGACACGTGGGGTTTGCCCGAGCGCTCCAGTCCGCCGGAGCCTGGATGGCCGGCAGCGCCAGACGGGCCTGCGTGGTGGCGTCCGTGGACAGCCTGCTGGACGCGGGACTGCTCGAGACGCTCTTGCTCCAACAGCGAGTGAAGAACGAGGAGCAGCCGGTGGGATTCACTCCGGGCGAGGCGGGCGTGGCGCTGCTGCTGCGCGTCCCCGGCCGCACCCCGGCTGACCTGCCCCGGGGCCGCCCCCTGGTGGAGGCCGTGAGCCTGGGGCAGGCACCCGCGGAGGCTCCGGGTGATGCTCGCATGCTGGCCTCGTGCGTGCGCGCGCTGAGATCGTTCCTGCCCGGCGAGGCCGGGGAGCCCTTCTGGGTGAGCGACCACAACGGCGAGGAACTCCGGGCCATGGAGTGGGGCATGCTCCAGACGCTGCTCCGGGCGGAGCCCCCCACTGGGCGTCCTTTGAGGCATGGTACACCGCCACGGGCTTCGGGGAGACCGGGGTGGCCTCCGGGGCACTGGGGGTGTGCTTGGGAGCCCGGGCCCTGGAGCGCGGGTATGCGCCAGCTCGAGCGGGTATTATCCTGTCCACCGACGAGAGCGGCGAGCGTGCCGCCGTGCTGCTGGCGTCCACGGCCACCTGAGCGGGTAGAGGGGGAGCGAATCGTGAGCAAGCCGAAGAAGAGCGACAACTTCACCAAGCAGCCCCTGGGCACCGGTGAGAGCAACATCTTCAACCCGGACCTGTCAGCCAAGCCGGGGCTCTTTCCCGAACTGGACGATGTGGACTACCCGGCGCGGCGAAGCTCATGGAGGAGCTGAAGAAGGACAAGCAGCAGCGGGACAAGGAGGCCGAGGACTGCCCTCCTGTCATCGCCCACCGACGTCGGCTGCGCGGCTTCCACAAGTACCGGACGGCGGCCTACATCCACGACCAGGGCAAGCTGAGCAAGATCGGGCGTGACCACTACACGAAGCGGCCCGACTACGGGAAGGATGCGCTGGACGCCGCACTGGCCTCGGGCCTCATCCGCCAGACGACGTACGACACCCTGAGCGACGACAAGAAGTGGAAGGACGCGATGGCGTTTCCCCGTGAGGGCTCGCCGTCGAAGTACAGCAAGGACAGCAAGCGCTTCGTGCTCAGCAACGTCAACCAGCACAAGACCGAGAAAGACAACTTCTACCTGACCGGCTCCTGGTATCCCTACCAGTGGACCGCCCACCACCTCATCCCGCACGAGCTGCTCTCGGAGAAGAACCTCGGAGACAAGGAGTACGAGTTGCTCCAGCAGTCGGGCTACGACGTCAACAACGGACACAATGGCATCATCGCTCCGGCCTGCTCCTGGGCCGTGCCCATGCACCAGATCGTCCAACACAAGGGCAACCACAACGCGTACACCGAGTTTGTGAAGAGGGAGATTGCCTCGGTGAAGAGTTCCCTCAAGACGCTGGCGGATCAGGTCCGGCAGCAGACGCCCCCCAAGGATCACAAGACGGTGCTCGCGGATATACTGGACGAGCTGACCAAGAAGGAGCAGGTGCTCTGGAACCGTCTCCTGAAGATCAGCGCGGCGGTCGTCCCGGAAGTCCTACGGGGGAGCCCGACCACACGGCCCTTCGTCTCCTTCAAGCGGGGCAAGTCCCTCTTTCCCTTTGGAGTGCTGAGCTGATGGCAGGCAACGACTACTGGGTCCTGAAGACCGACTACACCAGCGTCGTCATCGAGGAGTTGCCGCCGGGTGGGCCGGAGGCCTTCATCCTGGACCGTGGCGAGCGCGTGGCGGAGTTGTTCCCGCCCGAGCCCACCGTGCGCTTTTCGGAGGACCACCCCACGCGGCGCAAGGTCTGCGACTTCATGTCCACCATCTTCGGCTCCCACATCGTGTCCGCCAAGGTGAAGCGCATCCTGGAGGAGCAGGGCGCGGACGACTGTGAGTTCATCCCGCTGACCATCCTCAACCACAAGGGCAAGGTGGCCAGCAAGGAGCACTTCCTGCTCAACGTGCTGGGTCACGTGGAGGCCGTGGACATGGAGCGCTCCCAGGTGGTGATGAACTCCATCCTGAAGGACCGCATCGGCAACTTCGAGCAACTGGTGCTCAATCGGGACGCCATCCCGCCCAACGCGGTCATCTTCCGGCTCTCGCGCAAGCGCGACGAGTTCCTCGTCAACCAGGCCGCGTACGAGGCCCTGACGAAGGAGGAGGTCACCGGCCTCAAGTGCTTCCGGGCGGACGGCTGGGACGGGATGGACATCTACTAGCGCATGGAACTGGACTTCCGCAGCCTGCGCCAAGACTCAGCCCTGGCGCTCGAGGTCCTGCTGGGCCGCATCCACCCGGATGCCTCCCGCGAGGAACTGGTGCGCGACGTGGCGGCCGTGTGCCTGTGCTTCCACACGCTGGGGGTAGCCAGCCTGCTGGTGGACGGCTACCCGAAGGATTTCTTCCTCAACCTGGGGCGCGCGGGGGAGAGCTGTCGCCGACTGCTCGCGCTGCTGCGCTCGCGCGGTGAGTCCCCCCCGCCCGCTACCTGGCAGGAGCCGTTGCTGGGTGTGGTGGCCGCCGGGCACTGGGAACTCGCCCGGCGCATCGTCCAGGACTCGGCCACGCAGAGGCAGCCGGAGTCCGACGAGTACGAGGACGACTTCGACTGGGCGGTGCTTCTGCGGGAGCTCATCGCTCCACGAGAGGAAGGGCCGGAGCGGACGGACGCGCTGGTGGTGAGACTGGAGCGCTCCGGGGGCGAGACCTACGCGGATCGACTGGCGCTGGTGGAAGCTCTGCGGCACCGGGACGCCCGCGCCTTCTTCGAGGCCTTCGAGGCCACTCGGCTGGCGCATGGGCAACAGACGGAGAAGCTTGCCAACAGCTTCACCACGGATGCGGAGCACTTCGCGCCCTACCGCTACGTCTGGTTCGAGGGCTTGGCGCTGCTACGCCTTGGAGAGCGCACTGGACTCCAGAGCCACGACCGGTACCTCTACTGCCCACCGCTGGCTCGGGTGCGCATGGCCGTGCCCATTGATGAGGACTGGCTTGTCCGCCTGACTGTTTGAGCGAGGACTCATCGCTGGCGGACCCCAGAGACGGTAGACTCCATGGATTGGACGGGTCCACATGGGCCCGCAGTGGGAGCACACTCATGAGCACACGGTCAAACGCCCCGGAGACCGGCCCGGGTACCCACACGCTGGAGCCAATCCTTGGCAGCCGAGAGGGCTGGGCCGCCGGCATCGACTCGCAGGGCCGGTTGCTCGTGGACTTCGAGGACAACCCCTTCGGACAGCCTGTGCCCGCGAGATTGGCGGTGGCGCTCGATGTCCAGGCCCGGCAGGACGCCGTTGCGTCCCGCCAGCGGGTGGTGCTGCTTTTCGAGAAGGGGGACCCGCGCCTGCCTTTTCTCATGGCCCTGCTGCATGAGCCCAGCCCGACGCCGCTGCTGGATGCACTGCTGGAGCCGAATCCCATCCCCCCGCGCCTTCCAGCCGAAGCCCGTGTCGATGGGCGGCGGGTCGTCCTGGAGGGGCAAGACGAGGTCGTCCTCCAATGCGGCGAAGCCAGCATCACCCTGCGGCGCAACGGGAAGATAGTCATCCAGGGCGTCACGGTCGAGACGCGGGCCCGGGGCTCCCACCGAATCAAGGCGGGCACGGTCGACATCAACTGAGCCGTGCCCGTCGGGCTCACCCGCCCAGAGGTGCATGGCCTGTGTCTGCGTCGCCGTGGATGAGCCACTGGCGCCCGGAGGTCCCCTGTCAGGGATGGGCGGCCTGTTGAGGGTGTGGGTTGGTGCAGGATGGCCGAGGAGGGCTTACCTCTCCTTCGGTGGTCGCATGGAGAGGGTGCCTCCGCTGGAGGACCTTATCGCTCCAGGGTGAGGGCGAGTCCCTGTCCGACGCCAACACAGAGCGTGGCGAGCCCCCGCTTCGCGCCACGCCGCTTCATCTCGTGCACCAGGGTGGTGACGATGCGCGCGCCGCTCGAGCCCAGGGGATGGCCCAGGGCGATGCCGCCGCCGTTGACGTTGACGCGCTCGGGAGCGAGCCCCAACTCGCGAATGCACGCGAGCGCCTGGGCCGCGAAGGCCTCGTTCAGCTCCGTCAGGTCGAGCTCATCCGCCTTCCAGCCCACGCGCGCCAGGGCCTTGGTCGCGGCGGGGATGGGGCCCACGCCCATGTACTGGGGATCCACGCCGGCGCTGGCGTTGCTCGCGCAGCGCGCCAGGGGCGTGGCACCGGAGGCCTTCAGGGCCCGCTCGCTCATCAGCAGCACCGCGGAGGCGCCATCGTTGAGCGTCGAGGAGTTGCCCGCCGTCACGCTGCCGCCCTCGCGGAAGGCGGCCTTGAGCGAGGCGAGCTTCTCCAGCGAGGTGTCCGCACGGGGGCCCTCGTCGGCGTCCACGCGCAGGGCGGGCCCCTTGCGCTGGGGCTGCTCCACCGCGACCAACTCGTCGGCGAAGCGGCCCTCTTTCTGGGCGATGACGGCCTTCTGGTGCGAGCCGAGGGCGAAGCGATCCTGGTCCTCGCGCGAGACGTTGTAGCGCGAGGCCACGTTCTCGGCCGTCTCGCCCATCTGCTCCAGGGGGAAGAGCGCCGCGAGCTTCGGGTTGGGGTAGCGCCAGCCGAGTGCGGTGTCCCAGCCCTCGAACTTGCCCGAGGGGAAGCCGTCCTCGGGCTTGGGCATGGACCAGGGGGCGCGGGTCATGGACTCCACGCCTCCGGCCAGGACGATGTCCGCCTCGCCCAGGCGGATCATCCGGCTGGCCTGGATGATGGCCTCCAGGCCGCTGGCGCACAGGCGGTTGACCGTCACGCCGGGCACGCTCGTGGGCAGCCCGGCGAGCAACAGGGCCATGCGGGCGACGTTGCGGTTGTCCTCGCCCGCCTGGTTGGCGCAGCCGAGGAACACCTCGTCCACCTGGGCGGGGTCCAGGTTCTGGCGCTTGACCAGCTCACGCAGCACATGGCCGGCGAGGTCATCCGGGCGGAAGCCCTTGAGGGCTCCCCGGTAGCGGCCAATGGGGGTGCGGACGGCGTCGACGATGAAGGCTTCGGACATGGGGCCCTGGCTTCCTGGCGTAGGGGTCTAGAGGTACAGCCGCTGCGGATCGAGCCGCTCGCGCAGCAGCCGCAACGTCGCGTCATCGGGGACGGACGCCGTCTTCAGCGTGTCCGCCACCTTCAGCTTCCAACCACAGGCGGCCTGGACCGCTTCCGGGGTGACGCCCGGGTACACCTCGGTGAGCACCGCCTCGCCCGTGGTGTCGAACGTCATCACGCCCAGGTCGGTGATGAGGCAGGTCGGCCCCCCTCCGGGCATGCCCAGCTCCGCGCGGCTCTTGCCATTCATGCGATGGCCGGGGCTCGTCACGAAGTCGCAGCGCTCCACGAAGGTGCGCTTGCTCATGCGCATGATGATGAGCAGCCGCCGGGCGTGGACGGCAATTTCACACGCGCCGCCGCTGCCGGGCAGGCGCACCTTGGGGTTGGCGTAGTCGCCGATGACCGTGGTGTTGATGTTGCCCCACTTGTCCACCTGGGCGCCGCCGAGGAAGCCCACCTCGATGTGCCCGCGCTGAAGCAGGCACTGGAAGATGTCCGCCTGGCTCACCACCGCGAGCGAGTCCGTCACCAGGGAGGGGTCCCCGATGGACACCGGCAGCCGCTCGGGGATGGCCCCCACGGCGCCGGACTCGTAGATCATGAACAGGCCCGGGGCGTGCGTGGCCCGCGCGAGGTTGCAGGCCAGGTTGGGCAGGCCGATGCCCACGAAGACCACGTTGCCGTCGTGCAGCTCCTGCGAGGCCCGGTAGGCCATGCGCTCGGACGCGCTGGCGCCTGTCTGGGTTTCAGTAGCCATAGTCCACCCCCTCGCTCATGCGCGGCTTCGCCCGGAGCTTGTCGAGCAGGCCCGACTCGAGCTTCTTCAAATACTCCTGTCTGTCCTTGACCCCGTAGACGAACTCCTGGAGGTAGGCCTGATAGGTTTCCGGCTGGCGGGAAATATCCTCCCACTTCACGTAGAAGTCATTGTCGCGATCGTAGAAGCCTTGCACGAAGCTCGGGTGGCAGCCCCAGGGCTCGTGCACCACGTGGCTCACGATGATGCCGGGGACCACGGTGCGGTTGGGATCCCGGCGGATGACCTCGGTGGGGACGATCTGCTCGGCCACGACGATGACCTTGCGCGCGGCGAAGGCCACTTCCTTCTGCGAGCCGAGCAGGCCCCACACCTGGGCATTGCCCTCCACGTCCGCGCGCTGGCAGTGGATGATGGCCACGTCGGGGTGGAGCGCGGGGACGGTGGCGAGCGTCTGGCCCGTGTACGGGCACTGCACCGTCTTGATGGCGGGGTTGGCCTGGGCGATGTCCCCGCCGAAGTAGTTGTTGAGGGGCCAGAAGGGCAGGCCGGCGCTCGCGGCGAGGAAGCGCGAGAGCAGGCCGAAGTGCGAGTACTCGTCCAGCTCCAGGCGCTGGGGCGAGCTGGCCTCCCCCCGGCGGCGCAGCGCGTGCAGACTGCCCACGCCCGGGTTGCCCGCCCAACTGAAGACGAGCTTCTTCACGCACCCGGCCTCGATGAGCTGATCATAGACGAGGTCGGGCGTGAGCCGGATGGCCGTCAGGTCCTTGATGCCCTGCCGGATGATCTCATGTCCCGCCGCGAAGCAGATGAGGTGGGTGAAACCGTCGATGACGAGGGAGCTGCCATTCTTGACGGAGGCGGAGATGGCCTCCTTCATCGAGCAGAGCTTGTTCGTGGTGGACATGGACGGGGTCCTCAGATCTTCTCGTCGAGCGGCGGTTTGGCGCGCATCTGGTGTTTGTCATCGAGGAGGGTGAGGCACTCCTCGAGGATGCGCAGCATCACGTTCACCTCGTGCGGGCCGACGACCAGCGGCGGGGCGAAGCGGATGGTGGACTTGCCACACGACAGCAGGAGCAGGCCCTTCTGGAAGGCGAGCTGTTCCAGATCGCCCACGTAGGCGCTCGCGGGCTCGCGCGTCTGGGGGTGGACGAACTCGGCGCCGACCATGAGGCCCACGCCGCGCACGTCGCCCAGGGTGGGGAAGCGCTTCTGGAGATCCTTGAGGCCCTTGAGCAGGAGATCGCCCGTGGTGCGCACGTTCTCCATGAGGCCGTCGACCACGTCCAGCGTGGCGAGCGCGGCGGCGCAGCACACGGGGTTGCCGCCGTAGGTGCTGCCGTGCGAGCCGCGGGGCCAGGTCATCACGCTCTCCTTGGCGATGATGGCGCCCAGGGGCATGCCCGAGGCGATGCCCTTGGCGGACAGGACGATGTCGGGCATCACCCCGAAGTGCTCCGCGGCGAACATGTGGCCGGTGCGGCCGATGCCGGACTGGATCTCATCGAAGACGAGCAGGATGCCGTGCTTGTCGCAGATGCGGCGCAGCTCCTGGAGGAAGCTCTTGGGGGGGACCACGTAGCCGCCCTCGCCGAGGATGGGCTCGATGAAGACGGCGGCGACCTCGCGCGGGTCCACGTGGTTGATGAACCAGTCGTTCTCCAGCACCTGGGCGCAGTTGCACGACTCGTCACAGGCATTGGGCGCGCACCCGCGGGGACAGCGGTACGGGTAGGCGTAGGGGATGTGGATGACGCCCGGCACCAGGGGGCCGAAGAAGGCCTTCTGGGCCACCTTGGAGGAATTGAGGGAAATCGCGCCGTAGCTGCGGCCGTGGAAGCCGCCCTTGAAGGCGATGACGTACTGGCGGCGCGTGTGGTAGCGCGCCAGCTTGAGCGCGCCCTCCACGGCCTCGGTGCCCGAGTTGGTCAGGAAGACCTTCTTGGGTCCCATGCCCGGCAGGTAGCTGGCGAGCCTGGCGCACAGCTTGGCGAACGAGTCGTAATAGAAGTCGGTGCCGCAGATGTGGAGGAAGCGCGCGGCGGACTCCTGGATGGCGCGCACGACCTGGGGATGGGCATGGCCCGTGGACGTCACGGCGATGCCCGCCATGAAGTCCAGGTACCGGTTGCCATCCACGTCGTACACCCAGGGCCCCTCGCCCCGGTCCACCACCAGGGGGTATTCCTTGATGTAGGAAGGCGAGGTGAATTGTTTGTCCTGCTCGATGACGGCCTGGGCCTTGGGGCCCGGGGGCGCGACCTTGATTTCGGGATAGAGATTGCTCATGGGAATCTTGTCTCAGCCCATCCGGGTCTGGGATTGCTCGCGCATGAATTGCGAGACGTAATAGGGACCGCAGCCGCCCTTGCCGGAGCCGCCGCTGGCCTTCCAACCGCAGAAGGACTGCACGCCGGGCCAGGCGCCCGTGGTGGCGCCGGTGCGGCGGTTGGCATAGAGCACGCCCGCCTCGGCGCGATCCATGAAGGTTTCCACGTCCTCGGGCTTGCGGCTGAAGACGCCGGCGGTGAGGCCATAGATGCAGTCATTGGCCATGTGGAGCGCCTCGTCGAGCGTCTGGAAGCTCGTGACGCCCACGAAGGGCAGGAAGAGCTCGTCGCGCATCAGCCGGTGGCCGTGGGGCACCTCCACCACGGTGGCCTCCACGAAGTGGCCCTGGGCGAGTGCTCCCTCCAGCTGGGGCCGGCCTCCGCCCGCGTGCACGGTGCCGCCCTGGCGGGCCTCGGCCACCGCGCGCTCGAAGCGCTTCACCGCGGCGTCGTTGATGACCGGGCCCAGGTAGGTGGAGGCGAGGCTCGGGTCGGCCGCACGGGTGGCGCGCGCCTTCTCCGCCAGCCCCGCGATGAAGTCGCGCTTGAGGTCCTCGTGCACGTAGATGCGCGACAGGGCGCTGCACTTCTGGCCGGAGAGTCCGAACCCCGAGCGGTAGCACCCCTCGATGGCCGCCTCCAGGTCCGCGTCGCGGCAGACGATGGCCGGGTTCTTCCCGCCCAGCTCCAGGAAGCAGGGGCGCACGGACTGGGCGGTGAGGCGCCGGTGGATCTCCATGCCCACCGGCTGGCTGCCGGTGAAGTTGACGCCGTCGATGCCCGGGTGGGACACGAGCGCGGCGCCCAGGGACTCGCCCTCGCCGTGCACGAGCTGGAACACGCCCCGGGGCAGCCCCGCGTCATGCAGGGCCTGGTAGAGGCCCTCGGCGCACCAGGGCGTCTCCTCGCTGGGCTTGAGGATGACGGTGTTGCCCCCGAGCAGCACGCCCGCGCTCATGCCCGCGGCGAGCGCGAGCGGGAAGTTGAAGGGGGAGATGACCACGAACACGCCGTAGGGCCGCAGCACGCTCCGGGTGTCTTCCTTGGGCGACAGCCGCGCCAGCGGCTTGACGAAGCCCTGGGCCTCCTCGAGCTGGCCCGCGTAGTAGCGCAACAGGTCCGCGGATTCCTCCACGTCCCCGAGCGACTCCAGCCGCGTCTTGCCCACCTCGAGCGTCATGATGGCCGCCAGCTCCATGCGGCGCTCGGAGATGAGGTCCGCGGCGCGCTTGAGGATGCGCGCGCGCTCCTGCCAGGGCGTGGCGCCCCACTTCTTCTGCGCCTCGCGCGACACGCGCACCACCCGGTCCACCTCGGACAGGGGCGTGCGGTGGAAGCGGCCGAGCAGCTCCTGGTTGGCCGGGTTGCGGCTGTCCAGCAGGTCTCCT
This sequence comes from Cystobacter fuscus, assembly GCF_002305875.1. NCBI lineage: Bacteria > Pseudomonadati > Myxococcota > Myxococcia > Myxococcales > Archangiaceae > Cystobacter > Cystobacter fuscus. The sequence continues at coordinate 3,962,441 of NZ_CP022098.1, forward strand.
CCCCGCCAGGGCTCGCCGGAGATGAACGAGGGGTGCTCGGCGCCCAGCTTTCCGCGCACGGCCGAGAGGGCCTTGTCGAACTCCGCGTGCAGTTGCGACAGGTCGGCATCGAGGACGGAATAGGTGATGCGAAAGCTCATGGCCTCTCCATGTAGTGGTTGATTCCCCGGGCGAGCACTTCAACCAGCTCGTCCACTTCCGATTCCGTGATGACGAGCGGCGGGCCAATCATCACCAGATCGCCGTTGGTGCCATCGGCATGGCCGGTGTTGGGCCAGAGGATGAGGCCCTGGGCGAACAGCTCGGAGAGCAGCCCCTCCACCACCTTGCGCCCGCGGGGGAAGGGCCGCTTGCTGGCCTTGTCCTCCACGAACTCCACGCCCGCCATCAGCCCCACGCCCTGGACGGAGCCCACGTGGGGCAGGGGCAGGAGCACCTCGCGCAGGCGGCGCTGCAGGTACTCGCCCACGCGCGCGGCGTGCGCCACCAGGCCATGCCGCTCGTAGTAGTCCAGCACCGCGAGCCCCGCGGCCGTCATGACGGGGGCCTGCAGGTAGGTCTGCGCGTGCATGAAGCCGCCCGAGCCCTGACGCATCTCCTCGAGGTGGCTCTGGCGCACGAGCAGCGCGCTCAGCGGCACGTAGCCGCCGCTGATGCCCTTGCCCAGCACGAGCACGTCCGGCTGGAACTGGAACTGGGTGCTCGCGAAGAACTGGCCCGTGCGCCCGCAGCCGCACATGACCTCGTCGGCGATGGTGAGGATGCCGTGGCGGCGGCAGATCTCCGACACGCGCTCGAAGTAGCCCGGCGGGGGAGGGGACGCGCCCGCCGAGGAGCCGATGACGGGCTCGGCGATGAAGGCGGCGATGGTGGAGGCGCCCTCGCGCTCGATGGTCTCCTCCAGGAGCCGCGCGTAGTGCTCGGCCCCGTCGCGCGCGTAGTCCGCGAGGCCCGAGCGGTAGGGGTAGGGCGCCGGCGTGGTGATGACCTCGGAGAGCAGGGGCCCGAAGAACTTCTTGTAGTGGGGCCGCCCCGACATGGACAGGGCGTAGAGGGTGTTGCCGTGGTAGCCCGGCATGCGGGTGATGACCTTGGAGCGCTGGGGCTGTCCGCGCTCGACCCAGAGCTGGCGCGCGAACTTGACCGCGGCCTCCGTCACCTCGGAGCCGGAGCTGAGGAAGGCCGCCCGGTCGAGGCCCTCGGGCGCGAGCGCGCACAGCTTCGAGGCCAGCTCTTCCGTCACGTCCGCGGTGAAGTGCGTGCCGTTGACGTAGGCCACCCGGAGCAGTTGCTCGTGGATGCGGTCGGCCACCTCGCGGTTGCCGTGGCCCACGCTGACCACCAGCGCGCCGCCCGAGCCGTCCAGGTAGCGCTTGCCCTGTTTGTCGAAGAGATAGACGCCCTGGCCGTGGGAGATGACGGGGAAGTCTCGCGCGAGGTTGCGCAAGAGCACATGGCCATCGGGATAACGGACGGTGTTCACGGCGGCGGGAACCTCGAGGACGTGAGCGCGCACCCGTGACCGAATGGCGGAGGGTGCGTGTCAGGTGAAGACAATGAATGTCACGCGGACATCCGCTCCGGAGTGCCCTCTCGTGCAAGGGTTTGGATTCTCGAACCCATTCACACGAAACGCACAGGCACCAAACCCCCGTCGTTCTTACTGTCCGCCTCTTTGGCTTGTCAAGCACGCGAAAGCGTCTGCCCATGACGCACGGCGCCCTCGGTGCGGAGAGTCAACACGCGGATGCTCCTGGCACCGTGCGTGATGTGTATTTCCGGGCGATGCGCTAGGTGCGCCGGGCGCGTGGCCTCCGGGCGGGCGCCTTCGTCGGCCCTCGAGCGCTCAAGTCGCGCAGACCGGAGTGTTTCAGGCGGCGCCTGGCTTCCTCCACGGACACTCCCGCGAAGTGCATCGCCAGTGCGACCTTCACCTCGTGGCCGGCCTGCTCGAGCAGGCGCTGGGCCGCGGGCAGCGCGAGGTCCGTCAGCTCCGCCACCATCCGCGCCGCCCGGGCGCGCAGCTTCGTGTTGCCCGGGCGCATGTCCACCATGCGCCCACGGTACACCTTGCCCAGCGTCACGAAGGCCGTGGTGGTGAGGGCATTGAGGATCAGCTTCGTCGCCGTGCCCGCCTTGAGCCGCGTGCTGCCCGCGACGAGCTCCGGTCCCGTCCGGGCCAGCAACACCTCGTCCGCCTCCATTCCAGGAGCTGGCGGGCCGCAACACACCAGCACCGTGCGCGCTCCGCGCCGCCGCGCCTCCTGGAGCGCGCCGCGCACGAAGGGGGTGCGCGCGCTCGCGGAGATGCCACACACCACGTCGCGCGGGCCCACGCGCAGGCGGCGCATGGAGCCGGCGCCCGCCTCGGCGTCGTCCTCGGCGCCTTCCACCGCGCGCGTCATCGCCCGGGGGCCTCCGGCGATCACCGCCTGGACCTGGGTGGGGGACGTCCCGAAGGTGGGGGGACACTCACTCGCGTCGAGCACGCCCAGGCGCCCGCTGGTGCCCGCGCCCACGTAGACCAGACGGCCTCCGGCGTGGAGCGCATCGGCGACGGAGCGTGCCACTCGCGCCATGCCGCGCAGCGCGGGGCGGACGGCTCGGACCGCGGCCACGTCTTCTCGATGCAGACGGCGGATGACCTCTTCCGGAGGGACGAGGTCCAGATCCTCCGCCAGGGGATGAACCTGCTCGCTGGGCGGGAGCGCGTGGCTTGTGGAACGCGCCTTGCCCACCCGCGAGTCCTCGGCCCTGCTCAGGCCGCCTTGGTGACCTTGCCGGCCTTGATGCAGCGGGTGCAGGCGAGCACGCGCTCCGGGGTGCCGTTCACGGAGGCCCGGATCTTCTGCAGATTCGGGAGGGTCCGCTTCTTGGTCTTGTTGTTCGCGTGGCTGACGTTGTTGCCCACCAGCGGCCGCTTCCCGCAGATGTCGCATTTCCAGGCCATGACTGCCAACTCCTTGAAATCAGGGGCGAATTAACAGCCGCCCTAATGAGAGCGGCGGAACCTATCCACAAACCACCGGAAAATCCAGCGCGATCAGGATCAGCGCTTGAGGACGGGCTTCTTCTTGAGCATCTCCTGCACCAGCCGCGTGGCCCGGATGCCCGCGAGGAACTCGCCCTCCAGGCCCAGCCCAGGGAGGACCTCCCGTCCGGCGAGCAGGAGGTTCTTCGAGGGCGTCTGCTGCTTCAAACCCGTGATCCCCAGCACCGCTTCCGAGTCGAAGACGTAGTGGGGGTGGGGCATGAGCCGGCTGCCGCGCACCGCGCTGGCGTCCAGGTAGGGAGCCGAGCGCAGCAGGCGCTTGTCCTTCGTGAAGGGCATCAGCGCGTCGAGATGGGCGTCGATGCGCAGGGCGAGGTTCTGCAGGTAGCCCTCGCCCAGGTCCCGGATGCTGGCGGGGACGAAGCCCCCGGCGCACACCACCCGGAGCGCGGGGTTCTCCTTGCCCTGGTGGTCGCGCGCGGGGAGGAGCTGCACGAGCAGGCTGCCCAGCTCGCCCTCCTGCTGGGTGTCCATGAGCAGCAGCTCGCCCATGCCGCGCGGCAGCGCCACCTCCGGCACCACCCAGTTCACCGAGAAGAGGAAGGACTTCACGGTGGACTGGTCGAGCTGCTCGCTCAGGGCGCGGTGCTTCTTGCGCCCCGTCATGAGGCGCCGCAGCGCGCCCGCGTCCGTGGCGGACACCAGGCACGAGGCCCGGTAGAGCGTGTCCGAGCGCAGCAGCTTGAGCGCGGAGAAGCGGTTGCCGTCGAAGTGCAGCTCCTCGGCCACGTACGTGTCCGTGTTGTCGGGGCTGAGCAGGTCGCCGCCCAGCTCCGTGAAGCGATCGAAGAGCAACTGCCGCAGGCCGTCGCGTCCGCCCGGGTAGCGCCAGGGTGTCTGCAGCGCCTGGGACAGGGGCCGCGTGCGCGCCAGGGGCGAGCCGGGCTGATCCATGTGGACGGTGAAGGGCAGCAGGCCGCGCAGCAGCCGCGAGGGCTCGTCCGTGCCGCCCAGCCGGGGCTCCGCCTCGAGCCCGCCGTGCTGGCGCAGGCGCTTCTTGAGGTTCCAGGACTCCAGCATGCCGTCGGGCGGCAGGGGCGGGCCTTCCTTGAAGAAGGCATCCGAGGGCTCGTGCTGCCGGATGGTGGCGGCGAGGTCCGCCAGGATGCGCTCCCCCTCGGTCCCGAATTCGCGGAGGAACTCGGCGCTCCGGCGGGCCGGGTCGGCGTGCAGGTCCACCCGGTGGCGGGGCAGCACCAGTTGCAGCTCGGGCACGTGGGGCTGCTGGCCGCGTTGGAGCTGGGGGGTGAGGCTGAGTTCGGCGAAGGCCTCCTCCACCGCGGGCATCGTCTTGAGGGCCGGGGTGATGAAGGGGGCGTAGGGCAGCAGGAAGCCGTCGTGCTCGTAGCCCGGCCCCGTGCCGTCGTGCTCCACCAGGAGGACGCTGTAGCCACGCCGGGCGAGCAGCACCGCGGCGAGTGCCCCGCCCAACTGGCTGCCCAGGACGATCACGTCATAGACGTGCCGGGAAGGGGCCGTGGCGGAGGGGAGCGGTTTGGAGCGGGAAGCGGGCGTCGGCATTTCGCCGCGCACACTACACACGTTGCCAGGAGGCTCGCAGTGCTTTCCCGCGCTTCAGGGCACGGGGTCCCCGGAGTCGTCGGCGGGGGTCCAGCGGGGCGGCTCGTCCGGGTCGGGCCGCCCCTCGAGCAGCTCATGCGGGCGGAACGTTCCCTTGTAGCGCAGGGACGCGCACTCCTGGACGCGGTAGCCCAGGTACACGTGGGGAATGCCCCGGGCCCGCGCCAGCTCCACCTGGAACACCACGTTGGCCGAGCCCAGCGAGGCCCGGGCGTAGGCGGGATCGTAGAAGAAGTACACCGCGCTCCAGGCCCGGAGCGTCTCGTCGCAGATGCCCAGGCCGACGAGCCGGGGGCCGCCCTCGGCCGTGTCGTCGTACCAGGCCACCTCGCGCGCACACGGGTGGGGGAAGGCGAACTGGAGGAAGTACTCACGGGGGCCGATGGGCGAGGCGTTCCATTCGCGCGTCTGCTCGCGCTCGGCATGCCAGGCCCGGTAGAGCGCCAGCCGCTCCTCGTCCACCCGAGGGGGGCCCACCTCCACGCGCAGGTGGGCGCACGCGGCGCGGGCCCGGCGCTGGCTGCGGTTGGGCTGGAAGGTCGCCGTGGGGATGCGCAGCGACACGCACTGGAAGCAGGCCTGGCAGGCGGGCCGGAAGTACATGGGGCCGAAGCGGCGCCAGCCGCGCACGAGCATCCGCTCGTACTCCTCGGGCGTCACGTCCTTCATCACGAACTGCTCCATCGAGGAGCTCTGATCCGGCAGGTAGCTGCACTCGCCGGGCGGCTCGACGGAATGTCCCAGGATGATCGCCATGACAGCCCACGCTCGCGTTGACGGAACCCTGGGATTTAACAGGGGCTCCCCGCGCGGTCGAGTCATCCGGGGGGTGGTTGCCTCCCCGCTCGGTTCAGCCCGGCTCGCCGGGATTGCGCAGGCCCGCCGCGTCCACGCTGGGGCCCACCGATGACACGGCGCGTCCGCCCTCCAGCCGCACCGCGCCCGTCACCGCGAGCTTCACCGCCAGCGGGTACAGCCGGTGCTCCTCCTTGAGGATGCGCGCGGACAGGGCCGCCTCGTCATCCCCGGCGAGCACGGGCACCGCCGCCTGCGCGATGATGGGGCCCGTGTCCATGCCGGGATCCACGAAGTGCACCGTGCACCCGGCCACCTTCACGCCCCTGTCCAGGGCCTGCCGCTGGGCGTGCAGCCCGGGGAAGGCCGGCAGCAGCGAGGGGTGGATGTTGAGCACCCGGCCCGGAAAGCGCCCGAGGAAGTCCGCCCCGAGCAGCCGCATGAAGCCCGCCAGGCACACCCACTCGACGCCGACGGCCTCCAGCGCGTCGCCCAGCGCCTTCTCGAAGTCCGCGCGCGAGCCGAACGTCTTGTGATCCAACACCCGCGCCGCCACGCCCGCCGTGCGCGCCCGCTCCAGGGCGAAGGCGGTGGGCACGTTGGAGACCACCAGGGCCACCTCGGCCGGGTAGTCCGAGCGGGCACACGCATCGAGCAGGGCCTGCAGGTTGCTGCCACTGCCCGACACCAGCACGCCCAGCTTCGCGCGGCCACTCATGGGTGGATGACCGCCGTGGCCTCGCCCTGACCGGCCTCCACGCGGCCCACCTCGCTGGCCTCCACGCCGCGCGCGTGGAGCACCGACAGCGCCGCCGCCACGTCCTCCTTCGCCACCACCGCGATGAGGCCCAGGCCCATGTTGAAGGTGTTGTACATCTCCTCCCGCGCCACGTTTCCGAGCTTCTGGATGAGCTCGAAGAGGGCGGGGCGCTTCCAGGCCTTCTCGTCGAGCACGGCGCGCGTGCCGTCCGGCAGGCAGCGCGGCAGGTTGCCCGGAATGCCGCTGCCGGTGATGTGCGCCATGCCCTTCACCTTCACGGCCTTCATGAGCGCCAGCGCGTCCTTCACGTAGATGCGCGTGGGCTCCAGCAGCGCGTCGCCGAGCGGCCGGTCCAGCCCCTCGGGCACCGCGTCCAGGGCGAGCTTCGCGTCCTCCAACAGCACCTTGCGCGCCAGCGAGTAGCCGTTGGAGTGCAGGCCCGAGGACGTCAGGCCGATGAGCGCGTCACCGGGCGCCACGCTCTTGCCGTCGATGATCTCCGAGCGCTCCACCACGCCCACGCAGAAGCCCGCCAGGTCGTACTCGCCCCGCGCGTAGAAGCCCGGCATCTCCGCCGTCTCCCCACCCAGCAGCGCGCAGCCCGCCTGCTCGCACCCCACGGCGATGCCCTTGACCACCTCGGCCGCGGCGTCCACCTCCAGCCGCCCGGTGGCGAAGTAGTCCAGGAAGAAGAGCGGCTCGGCGCCACAGGTGAGGATGTCGTTCACCGACATCGCCACCAGATCGATGCCCACCGTGCCGTGCCGGCCCGCCTGGAAGGCCACCTTCAGCTTGGTGCCCACCCCGTCCGTGCCCGCCACCAGCACCGGCTCGCGGTACTTCCCCGGCGGCAGGGCGAAGAGGCCTCCAAAGCCTCCCACTCCCGCCACCACCTCCGGCCTCATCGTGCGCGCCGCGTGCGGCTTGATGCGCTCGACGAAGGCGTCCCCGGCCTCGATGTCCACTCCCGACTGCTTGTAGGTCGTTCCCACGCGGCGCCTTCTACCGGCTTTGCCCCGCCCCTGTCTCGGCCCATGCCTGCCCGCCGTCTCATTCTTCGGGGCGGTGAACCGTTTCCACTCGGGCTCCCCGGGGTAGGCGTCCAGGCGACATGGCGGGGGGACGACAGGGGAACTCAGTCTGAATTTGACCCTGTCGACAGGGAGGGCTTAACTCGGCTCCGCGATGGGCGCCGAGGAAACCCTCTTTCAGCGTTTTGGCAAGGAGTTCTCGAAGGGCACGGTTCTCTTCCGCGAGGGAGAGGCGGGTCGGGAGATGTTCGTCCTGCAATCAGGGCGGATCGCCATCTCCAAGCGCGTGCGCGACGAGGAGAAGATGCTGGCGGTGCTCGGGCCCGGCGAGTTCTTCGGGGAGATGGCCATCATCTCCAACCGGCCTCGCAACGCCACGGCCACCGTGAGCGAGGACGCCAAGCTGCTGGTGATCGATCCCAAGACGTTCGAGGGGATGATCCGCGGCAACGCGGAGATCGCCGTGCGGATGATCAAGAAGCTGGCCGAGCGCCTGTCGGAGGCGGACGCGCAGATCGAGAACCTGCTGCACTCGGATCCGGCCAGCCGCGTGGTGCACCACGTGCTCCAGACGTGCCGCACGCGGGGGCGGCCCACGGAGGAGGGGATGGAGATCGATCTGCCCCTGCGCGAGATGCCCCAGCAGATCGGCGTGGGCGAGCCGGCCATCCGGCACGTGTTGGACAGGTTGGAGCGGGCGGGATTGCTGGAGCGCGCGGGTGACAGGGTCACCGTGCAGGATACGGCGCGCCTGCACGACTTCCTCCAATACCTGGAGATGAAGTGGAAGTTCGGAGACCTCTAGCGTGAAGCTTCACGTCCTTGGCTGCCATGGTGGCGAGCTGCCCGCGTGCCGCACCACGTGCTTCCTCGTGGACGACGTGCTCGCGCTGGACGCGGGCGCGCTCACGAGCACGCTGTCGCTGGAGCAGCTGTGCAAGATCGATGACATCATCGTCGGCCACAGCCATTTCGATCACGTGAAGGATCTGCCGCTGATGGCCGATCTCATCATCGGCCGGCGCGACACGCCCGTGACCATCCACGCCTCGCGCGAGTGCGCCCGGGCGCTGCGCGACAACATGTTCAACAACGCGCTGTGGCCGGACTTCACGCGCATTCCCACGCGCAAGGAGCCGGTGCTGCGCATCAAGCCCTTCCGCGCCGGCAGCACCTTCCAGGTGGGCCCCTACACGGTGCAGTCCATCCCGGTGCACCACCCGGTGGAGTCCTGCGGCTTCGTCATCACCCGGGGCCGCACGTCGCTGGCCATGAGCGGGGACACCGGCCCCACGGACAAGCTGTGGAAGGTGCTCAACCAGACGCCCACCCTCAAGGCGCTCCTCATCGAGACGAGCTTCCCCAACGCGTTGCAGCAACTCTCCGACGTCTCCGGCCACCTCACGCCCCGCACGCTCAAGAGCGAGCTGGCCAAGTTCGAGCGCGACGGGTGCACCGTGCTGCTCTACCACCTCAAGCCCGCCTTCGTTCAGCAGGTGAAGAAGGAAGTGGCCGACATGCCCGTCGAGGTCCTGGAACTCGGGGATACCTTCGAGTTCTAGCATGGGAGTTGACGGCCCCCGGGCAGTTGGGATTAACCGGGCCCTCCCATGGCCTGGTTCTCGAAGAAGCCCCGTATCGCCACCGCTCCCGAACCCGTCGAAGCCCCCAGCCGCATGCAGGGCCTGTGGGCCAAGTGCGAGAACTGTGACGAGATCCTCTACCGGCAGGAGTTGGAGAAGAACCTCAACGTCTGCCCGCACTGCGATCACCACCTGCCCTGGCCCGCGCGCACCCGCCTCGCCACGCTGTTGGATCCCGACAGCTTCGAGGAGTTCGACAAGGAGCTCGAGCCGCAGGATCCGCTCGGGTTCACCGACTCGAAGAAGTACAAGGATCGGCTGAAGTCCACGCGCAAGGCGCTCGGGGAGAACGACGCCTTCATCTCCGGCGTGGGGCGCATCGATGGCAAGCAGGTGTCGGTGGGCTGCTTCGTGTTCGAGTTCATGGGCGGCTCCATGGGCTCGGTGGTGGGCGAGAAGTGCACGCGCGTCTTCGAGCGCGCGCACGAGCTCAAGTGCCCCGCCATCGTCTTCTCCGCCTCGGGCGGCGCGCGCATGCAGGAGGGCATCTTTTCCCTCATGCAGATGGCCAAGACGAGCGCGGCCATCGCCCGCTTCCGCAACGTGGGCAAGCCCTACATCTCCGTGCTGCTGCACCCCACCACGGGCGGCGTGGCGGCCTCGTTCTCGTGGCTGGGGGACGTGATGCTCGCCGAGCCCAAGGCGCTCATCGGCTTCGCCGGCCCGCGCGTCATCGAGCAGACCATCCGCCAGAAGCTCCCCGAGGGCTTCCAGCGCTCCGAGTTCCTCGTGGAGCACGGCATGCTCGACGCCATCGTCGCGCGCAGGGATCTGCGCGCCAAGCTCGGGCAGATCATCGGGCTGCTCGGCTAGTCGTCCCTTCCGCGCCGCGCCATGCTCCCCCGGACGCCCGCCGAGGCCCTGGAGTTCTTCTCCCGGCTGAGCCCCTCCAGCATCAAGCTCGGCCTCGAGCGCGTGGAGGCGGCCCTGGAGGCGCTCGGCCATCCCGAGCGGCGCTTCCCCGCGCTGCACGTGGCGGGCACCAACGGCAAGGGCAGCACCTGCGCGTTCGCCTCGGCGGCCCTCCACGCCGCGGGCCACCGGGTGGGGCTCTACACCTCACCCCACCTGGTGCGCGTCAACGAGCGCATCCGCGTGGACGGGGTGGAGATCTCCGACGAGACCTTCGGTCAGCGCATCCTCGAGGTGCTGGAGCGCCACCCCGAGGCGGCCACCTCGCTCACGTACTTCGAGTTCGGCACCGTGGTGGCCTTCTGGCACTTCGCGCGCGAGGCCGTGGACGTGGCCGTGGTGGAGGTGGGGCTCGGAGGCCGTCTGGACGCCACGCGCGCCTGTGTGCCGCTCGTCACCGCCATCACCCCGGTGTCCTTCGATCACATGGAGTACCTGGGCAACACCCTGGGGGCCATCGCCGCGGAGAAGGCGGGCATCCTCAAGCCGGGCGTGCCGGTGGTGCTCAGCCGCCAGGCGCCCGAGGCGCTCGAGGTCCTCGAGCGTCTGGCCCGGGAGCGTCAGGCTCCCGTGCTCCTGGAGGGCCGTGACTTCCACCTGGGGCAGCGTCCCGGAGGCGGCCTCGCCTACGAGGGGAGCGGACTGTCGCTGGAGGGCCTGTCCCTCAGCCTGCGGGGCGAGCATCAGTGGCAGAACGCCGCGGTGGCCCTGGCCGCGCTGGAGCAACTCTCCGCGCGGGGCGTGCGCGTCCCGCCCGAGGCCCTGCGGACCGGGCTTGCTGGAGCCCGCTGGCCTGGACGCCTGGAGGAACTCGGTGGCTCGCCCCCCGTGTTGCTGGATGGCGCACACAACCCCGCGGGGGTGGGCGTGCTGCTCGAGGGCCTGCGCTCGCTCTATCCTGGGCGCCGGGTGCACTGCGTCTTCGGTGTGGTGGCCGACAAGGACCGGGGCCCCATGTTGCGCGCGCTCCTTCCCGCCTGTTCCTCGGTCCACTTGACGCCGCTGGACACCCCACGCTCGCTCTCTCCCGAGAGCTACCTCGACAAGGCCCGTGCCTTGTGCGAGAATGCCTACTCCTACGCCTCCCTGGACGCGGCGCTCGCGGGGGCACTCGCCCAAGCCGCACCCTCGGACGTACTCCTGTGTACGGGTTCACTGTTCCTGGTGGGCTCGGTCCGCGCCAAATGGGGCGGAAACCTTGGCGCGTTGCATCAGCATTCGTAGATTACACCTATGCGCTTGCCGGATTGGAGAGCGGCGACTCCAACGGGTCCCCACACACCGACGGTCGACGAGGTCGACTTCCGGTCGCTCTACCAGAAGACGAAGTACGTCGTGGAGACCGCCGATGGCTGGTCTCTGGTCATCACCCGCTACCGCCCCGTCAAGCAGCCCTTCGCGCAGCCCCTGTTCGGTGAGCCACTGCTCCTGGTTCATGGCTTCTCGCAGAACCGCCACGCGTGGACGAGCGGCCAGTTCGTCAAGAACCTGCTGTTCTTCGGTGTGGACATCCACATCCTGGAACTGCGCGGCCACGGCAAGAGTTCCATCGAGTTCCAGAAGGATCGCGCCGCGCGCTTCCGCCGTCCGCTGCCCGCGGACCTGGACTACGGCTGGGACATCGACAGCTACTTTCTCTATGACCTGCCGGCCGCGGTGTCGGGCGTCAAGCGCATCACCCGGCGCGAGCGCATCTTCTACTGCGGCCACTCGATGGGCGGGATGCTCGGCTACGGGTACGCGGGCATCCACGATGACTTCGAGGGCCTCATCACCATCGGCTCCGCGGCGGACCTGGGCCGGGGCACGATGCTCCTGCGGATGCTGTCGATGTGGACGGGAGTGATCGGCTCGAGCATCGACCTGGCGTTCGCGGGGCGCAACCTGGAGGAGCGCGTGGGGTACGAGGGCCGGCGGTTGCTGGCGCGCGGCGTCGCGCCCCTGCACGAGGGCCTGTCCCAGTGGCTCAGTCCGAAGGAGGCTCCGCGCGAGCGCCAGTTCCGCGCCATTCCAGTGGATGACTGGCTGAAGTTCGCCGAGCGGCAGCTCGCCCGCGCCGAGGAGTACCCGCTCGTCAACCGCATCACCACGCGCATCAACCGGCTGAGCAATCCGGCGCGCGCCAGCGCCAAGGACGTGCGCTGGCTGCTGCGCGAGGGCGGGGAGCGCGAGCCGCGCAAGGTGGTGGAGCAGTTCGCCTCGTGGATCCGCCGCGGGGAGATGGTGTGCTACCGCACGGGGTTCGACTTCAAGCGGGGCTTCTCGAAGATCCACATCCCCATGGCCATCATCTTCGGGGACATGGATCCGCTGGCGTCGCTGGAGTCCACACGCAGCGTGTACCACGCGGCCAAGAGCGAGTACCTCCTCTGGCGGCCGGTGAAGGGCAACAGCCACCTCGAGCTGACGATGGGGCACGACATCCGGCAGATCTGCTACGACATCAAGAACCTCATCGAGTACGCGCGCACCCACCGTACGCGCGGGCCCGCGCTGCCCCGGATAGAGAAGTAGAGCGGACGTTTCCGGCGGCTTCAGGACGAGGGAAAAGTTGGAGCCTTGACGTCGCGTGTTAGCGTCGGGTGTGTCATGCGTTCGTCCACCATCAAGTCGTCTCCGAGTGCCTTCGTCCTCCTCTTGATCACGTGCGTGCTGGGATCGGCCCGGGCGCTGGCGCAGGAGTCGGGCGCGGGCAATCTCAACTCCATCTCCAGCGTGAACGTGAGGGGAGGGACGGTGGAGATCGTGGGCACGAAGAAGCCCAACTTCACCACCTTCACGCTGACGGATCCGCCGCGGCTCGTCATCGACATCTCCGAGGCCGTCTTCTCCGGCGTGAAGGAGGACATCACCGTGGGCAATGGCACCATCACCGCCATCCGCACGGCGAGCTATGGCTCGGATGAATCGGCCATCGCCCGGGTGCTCATCGGCTACGAGCGCGAGGTGGACACGGACATCCAGGCGCGGGGCAACTCCCTGGTGGTGAGCGTGGCGGGGGGCACGGCGGCCCAAGCGGCGGCTCCCTCCGGCCCGGCGCCGACGACGGACGCTGCGCCCGCGGCCACCGGCACCGACACGCAGCAGGCGGGCGCGTCGGCACAGGCGGCACAGGAAGAGCAGAAGCGGCAGGAGGCCGCCGCGGCCCAGGCCGCCCAGGCGGCGCAGGAGGAGCGCAAGCGGCAGGAACTCGCCGCGGCCCAGGCCGCCGAGCAGGAGCAGGCGGAGGCGCGGCGTCAGGCCGAGGCTCGAGCCGCGGCCGAGCGCAAGACCGAGGAGGAGCGCGCCCAGCAGGAGCGCGCGACCCAGGCCGCCGAGAAGCAACGGCAGCAGGAGGAGGCGCGGGCCGCGGCCGACGCCCGCCGGGAGTCGGAGGCCCAGGCCTCCGAGGCGAAGCGGCGCCAGGCCGCCGAGGATCGGGCCCGCCGGGAGTCGGAGGCCCAGGCCGCGGCCGAGGAGCGGCGGCGCCAGCAGGAGGAGGCCCGGGAGGCGCGCGCGGCGCGTGTCGCCCAGGCGGAGACGCCCCGGAGGGAACCGGCACGACAGGAGGGTCCTCCCTCCGTGTCCTCGCGCCGCAAGACGATGACGTTGGTGGGCTTCAAGCAGGAGCGGGGGGCCTCGCGCGTCTTCGTGCGCACCAACGAGCCCGTGCGCTACTCCGTCTCGCCCGCGGGCGACAAGCTGGTGGTGGTGGAGCTGGAGAACACCGTCATCGCCGAGGAGAACAACACCCGCGCGATGGACACCTCCTTCTTCAACACGGCGGTGGCCTCGGTGGACGCCAACCCGGGCCCCTCGCGCTCGGTGCGCGTCTCCATCCGGCTCAAGCAGCAGGTGCCCTACGAGACACGTCAGGAGGGCAACGAGCTGTCGATCGAGTTCCAGCGCCCGGCCTCCCGTTGATATAGGGGCGGGCCATGAGCCTGCTGATGCCGGTGGCGGTCGTGCTGCTCGTCTCGGCACAGCTGCCCCTGTCCACCCCACTGCAACTGCCCACGGGAGAGACCGCGCAGCTGGCGGCCGATGACGTCTCCTACGCGCAGGAGCAGCGAGTGCTCACCGCGCGCGGACACGCGGTGCTCAGCTCCGGCCCCGTCGTGCTGCGCGCCGACGAGATCTCCTACGATCAGGCCCACGAGACGGCCGTGGCCCGGGGCAACGTCATGCTCGTCAACGGGCTGATGGCGGCCGTGGCGGACGAGCTGTCCGTGGACCTCGAGTCCTCCGAGGCCGTCGTCCAGGGGGGCCTCTTCATGGAGAAGCGTGGCGTCACGCCCCAGCAGCTTCTCCAGGCCCAGACGCCCCAGGAGTTGCGTGACCTGGGCGAGACGCCCGTGTTGATGAGCGGCAGGCGCATCAAGCGCACCGGCGACAACACCTACCAGGTGGAGGGAATTGCCCTGGCCCCGTGCTTGTGCGGGGAGAGCGTGCCCTCCTGGCGCGTGGAGGCCAGCAGCGCCCGCGTGGAGATGGGCCGGTATGCCTCGCTCACCTTGCCCGTGGTGTTCGTGCGCTCGGTTCCGGTGCTCGCGGTGCCCTGGTTGTACCTGCCCCTGTCCGAGCGCCAATCGGGTCTGCTCTTCCCCCGGCCCACGTCGAGTGCCATCTCCGGTTTCGGCCTGGAGCTGCCGGTGTTCATCACGCTCGGCCGGAGCTACGACCTCACCCTCTCGCCGGGCTTCTACCTGGGCGGCGGCGAGGTGGACGTCACGCGGAACATCGGCAACCAGGACATCACCCGCAAGGAGCCGCAGAGCTATGGCATCCGCGGCCCGCGTCTGCTCACCGAGTTCCGCTACGCGCCCGCCGTGGGAACCGAGGGCCGTGTCTCCCTCGGTCTGCTCTATGATCTGCGGCCCGTGCGCAACCCCGTGACGGCGGGCTTCTTCCTCACGGACACGGGGGACCTCCTCCGCACGCCGCGCGGGCTGCGGGGCGAGGCGTCCCTGCAACACCGTCAGGACCTGGGCGGCGGGTGGTACGACCGCATCGAGGCCTTCGCCATCTCCGATGGGTTCTACACGCGCGACCTCACCGCCGACATCGTGGCCCGCGCGGCCCAGTACCTGAGCAGCTCCGGCGTCATCTACCGCCGGGGCGAGGACCAGTGGGTGGGCCTGGAAGTGGGCCTGCGCCAGGACATCCGCTGGGGCTACGATCTCTTCGGGCGCTCCACGGTGCCCGCCGGGGCTTCGGGCTCCCCGGCCATCACCGCCGCGCCCCGTACCTTCCAGAAGCTGCCCACCCTGAGCTGGGTACTCGCCGAGCGGCCACTCGGTGGCAGCCGTCTCGTCGGGGGCATGCGGGTGGAGTTCACCCGGCTCTCTCCCCTGCTGTCGCTCTTCGGTGACGAGGGCCTGGACGGCCACTTCGAGTCCGATGGCCAGTGGGTGGTGCCGGGAGGCACCGTGCGCGAGCCCGACGTGGCCCAGGGCAATGGCATCTTCGATGGCGCCGATCGCGAGGCGCGCGACCGGGTGGATCTGCTTCCCCGCCTGTCCTCCTCCTTCGCCCTCGGCTCCTTCGCCCGGCTGTCCCCCGCGCTCTCCGTGCGTCAGGACTTCTACCTGGGCGAGGTGACGGGGCGCACCGCGCAGCGCGGCTATCCCATCCTGGACCTCGTGCTGGACTCGCGTCTCGGACGCACCTTCGAGCTGGGCGGCGTCTCGCTGCTCCACTCGATCGAGCCGTCCATCACCCTGCGCTACGTGCCCATCGTCTGGGGAGGCCTGCCCTCGCCGGGTGCCCTGCCCGACAGCCCGGGGCAGCCCTACGATGAGATCGACTCCGCGCTGCCCTCGACGTCGGCGGGCGTGGCGCGCCGCTTCCTCCATGCCGTGGTGGAGTTGAACCAGACCCTCCACACCCGCCGGGGCTCCTCCCGCGAGGAACTCCTCCGGCTGAGCGTGGGGCAGGGCTTCGACCTGTCCCGGTTCGCTCCCTCGCCAGGCGGCGGCCCGAGCGAGAGCGACCAACCCCTCGCACGGGACACTTTTGGCCGCCTCAGCGCCCGGCTGGGTCGATTCAGCGGCACGGGGGTGCTGCGTTATGACCCGAACTCCCGGCAAATCACTCAACTCAGCGCGGATTTCCGGGTGGATGTGCCTCACGCCAACCTCTATGCCCGGTATGACGATCTGCTGGGCGAGGGCTCGGATCGCCTGCGCCGTGGCCTGGATGCCCTCGTAGGGCCTGCGCCAAGGAGTGCCCAGCGAGCACAGTTCCTCACAGCGGGGACCCAGGCGACCTTCGGCGTCGGGATTGGACTGCGGTACGAGGCGCTCCTGCAGCCTCAAACACGCACCGACTCCCCTCTCCTACAGCAGACATTTGGTGTATCCTACGGACCGGCGTGTAACTGCTGGCGTGTCGAAGGACTGGCCAGGCTCGCGAGGGGGCAAGCATGCCCCGAGTTCGGTCTGAACCTCACCGTGACCGGAGTCGGGACGTTTGGGACTGGGGGTTGAGGAATCACAGCCGT
Source organism: Cystobacter fuscus (assembly GCF_002305875.1). Classification (NCBI taxonomy): domain Bacteria; kingdom Pseudomonadati; phylum Myxococcota; class Myxococcia; order Myxococcales; family Archangiaceae; genus Cystobacter; species Cystobacter fuscus. The sequence goes on from NZ_CP022098.1 coordinate 3,978,696, forward strand.
GCGTGTGTAGTTCTTCACTGCCTGAGGAAATCCCCTCTTTGAGGAGGACGAGGTCTTTCGTGTCGGAACTCGGAAAACGTATCGGACAGCGCATTCGTGAACTTCGCACCCAGCGCCCGGAGCGCTGGACCCAAGAAGAGCTCGCGGAACGGGCACAAATCAGCGTCTCCTTTCTTTCGATGATCGAAAGGGGAGAGCGGGTCGCCCATGTTGAAACCCTTGCCGCCCTGGCCAATGCCCTGGGCGTGAGTCTCGGCGAGCTCTTCGCCGGAACAGAAGAGACGCCGGCCCAGACGGAGGATCTGCTGCGGCCGTTGTCGGACTTCGCCCGCGCCCGGGGCCTGACCGCCCGGGACGTGGATCGCCTGCTGGGCGTGGCGCGCGCCATGTTCAACGGCTCCGTGGCCTGAGCCTGGGCGTCTGCTGAAGTCGGTGCCCGTCGCTTGACGGGACGCCGGGGGGCCCGGGAAGATGGGACTGTTGGCTGCGCGTCACTGTCGCGTGGTCTTCATTCCCTCTGCCCCGGAGCCTTCTTCAGATGCGTTTGGGTCTCGCCACGTTCGTGGCGCTCACGACAGGGCTGCTCGCGGCCTGCTCTTCTCCGCAGCCCGCTACATTGGAATTCGTGGACCAGTCTCCTGCCCAGCCCCGGCTGGGGGAGATCACCACGTTGCGCTTTCGCGCCATCGACTCGAGAGGTCTGCCGCAGGCCGGCGTGCAGATCAACTTCGAGGTCCAGGCACCCGTGCCCGGGGTGGAGCTCAACCCCACGGTGGCCGCCACCGACGTGAGCAACGGCATCGCCTCCACCCAGGTGGTGGCCAAGGGCGGCCGTGTGTCGTCCGTGGTGGTGATCGCTCGGGTGGGCGACAAGTCGGCCATCAGCCCGGCCGTCACCTTCGCCGGTTCCAACTCCACCTCGCGCCAGTTCACCTTCCAGTGCGGCACCCTCTCCGGCGAGGGCTCGGGTGGTGTGCACGCCATCAACGCCTATGACGATACGCGTCACCTCATCGCCGGCGTGAAGCTCGACTGCATCGCCCACGTGGCGGATCGCAACGGCGATGGCATCGCCGGCGCCCAGGTGTCCTTCCTCACCGAGGCGGGCACCATCGGCCCCAGCTCCGTCAGCGTCACCGACGTGGTGGGCAACGCCAAGGTCCTCTACAAGACGTCGCTGCCGCTGCCGGACGACGTGGCGCCAGGCACCTTCTCCTGGACTCCCGTCAATGACCTGACCCACACGGGCGAGTACCTCGCGCCGCTGTGGATGCACCCGTTCCAGTGGGTGGAGGATCCGGTCAAGAACTTCGGCGTCGAGGGCACCGGCGTGGAGCCGCGCCGGCCGGATCCCATCCGCAAGGACACCAAGGGCGTCGCGCTCACCAACAACCCGCGCGACAACCTGGTCAGCATGATCGCCGTCACCTCGGGCGAGGAGGCGTTCGACGACCGCAACAACAACGGCACCTGGGACGAGGGCGAGCCCTTCGTCGATCTCACCGAGCCCTTCGTCGACAACAACGACAACGGCACCTGGGACGCAGGCGAGCGCTACGTCGACGCCAACGGCAATGGCCAGTGGGATGGCAAGAACGGCACGTTCGATCCCGTCACGCTCATCTGGGTCCAGGAGCGCATCCTGTGGACGGGCGTTCCGCACGCGGATGATCGCGCGACGATTGCCCGCAATCCCCGGCCCGTGGTCAATCCGATCACCCCGGCCACGGGGAACAAACTGGACAAGTTCGGCCAGATGCTCGCCGAGTTCATCGTCGCGGACCCCTGGTTCAACAGCATCGCGCGCAACGGGGATGATGACGGGTGCGAGGCGGGCGCGGTGGGCCCCGTGGAGGTGAGCAAGCTGACCACGGGCAGGGCCCTGACCTACCCGCCCTATACCGCGCTGCGCTACGTCATCAAGGATGTGCGCGATCCCACCAATACGACCGCGCCGGACTACCCCGCCAACACCATCAAGTGGTCGGTCACGGCCCGGTGCTCCTTCACGGCCTCGCCCGTGGATGGTTACGCCGTTCCGGTCGAGGCGCCTCCGGTGGCGGGTGACTTCCTGAAGTGACGCGGCCCGCCAAGGGCATTGACCCCGGGCTCCCTCGTCCGTACCGTCTCCCCGGCCGATGGCGGAATCATCCGCCGGGGAGAGACAGCGCGTGAGTCAGCGGCAGAGCAAGTCGGTGGAGGCAGGGAGCCGGGAGAACGAGCGCCGCCACACCATCCTGCGCGCGGCGATCGACGTGTTCGCCCGCAAGGGCTACCACGGCTGTCGCATCGCCGACGTGGCACGTGAGGCGGGCGTGGCCTACGGCCTCGTCTACCACTACTTCAAGAACAAGGACGAGCTGCTCGAGACCGTCGCCGAGACGGGCTGGGGCGGCTTCGTCTCGCGCATCCGCGCGGTGGCCGAGGAGGAGAGCAGCTCGCTCGAGGCCAAGGTGCGCGGCATCGCCGACGTGGCCTTCGAGGCCTACCGCGTGGATCCCCGCGCGGTGAAGGTGCTCATCCTGGAGATCGCCCGCAGTCCCGCGGGCGGCCATGTCGCCAGCCGGCAGCAGGCCTTCCTGGACGTCATCCGCATGGCGGCGGACATGTTCGCTCGCGCCCAGGCCGCCGGGCAGCTGCGCCCGGAGCTGGATCCCATGCTCTGCGCCTCGCTCCTGTGCGGCGCCATCGAAATGGGACTCACCGCCTTCGTGTCCGGGTTGATGGAAGACCGCAGCCCCGAGGCCCTGGACCGGGCGAAGGTGCAGATCGCCGAGTCCTTTCTGCGCGGCGTGCTTCCCAGCTCCGCCCCGCTCACGGAGACGTCATGGAAGCAGGAGAGTCCGTCGTCCGGTACGAAGCCGAAGGTGGGCAAGCGCGTCTGATCATCCACCGGGAGCGGGCGCGCAACGCGCTCTCCCCCGAGGTGCTGCACGGCCTGCTCGAGGCACTCACTCGCGCCGAGGCGGACCCCACGGTGCGCGTGGTGGTGCTCACGGGCGCGGGGGAGCGGGTGTTCTGCGCCGGGGGAGATCTCGGGCAGCTCGGTGGGGAAGGGGGCTTTCTCGCCACGCACGAGGGGCGCCGCGCCTACGGCCAGTTGCTGCTGCGCCTGCAGGACGTGCGCAAGCCCACGGTGGCGCGCGTCAACGGGCATGCGCTCGCGGGAGGCCTGGGACTGGTGCTCGCGTGCGACCTGGCCGTGGCCGCCGAGCACGCCGAGCTGGGCACGCCGGAGATCGACGTGGGGCTCTTCCCCATGATGATGATGGCGCTCTTGCACCGGCACGTGGGCCGCAAGCGCGCCCTGGAGATGGTGCTCACGGGCGAGCGGCTGTCGGCGCGCGACGCGCTCGGGCTGGGCCTGCTCAACCGCGTGGTGCCCGCGGAGGGACTGGAGGCCTCGGTGGCCGAGCTGGTGGGCAAGCTCGCCGGCAAGAGCCAGGCGGTGCTGGCCCTGGGCCGCCGGGCCTTCTTCACCGCCGAGGATCTGCCCCTGCCCGCCGCGCTCGAGTACCTGTCCTCGCAGCTCTCGCTCAACGTGCTCGCCGAGGACGCCGCCGAGGGCATCAGCGCGTTTCGCGAGAAGCGGCCCCCGAAGTGGAACGATCGCTAGCGGTGAATTGGAGTTGGAGCAGCGTCGTGGGGTCCACCCACAGGTCGTCGATGCGAGCGCCCCAGTGCAGGTGGGGCCCGGTGACGCGGCCCGTGTTGCCCACCTTGCCGAGCAGCTGTCCGCGCTTGACGCGCTCGCCCTCCTTCACGGCGATGGCCGACAGGTGGAAGTAGGCCGTGTAGAGGCCGGCTCCGTGGTGGAGGAGCACCGTGTTGCCCGCGGCGTAGTTGTCGCGCGTCATCACCACCGTGCCCCCGTTGGCGGCGGAGACGGGCGTGCCCGTGCCCCCGGAGAGATCCGTGCCGAAGTGCTGGCTCTGCTTCTGCCCGTTGAAGGTGCGCAGGTCTCCATAGGGCGCGGTGACGCGCGCCTTGCGCGGCAGGACGAAGGCCTTGTCGAAGAGGGGGTCGGCGAAGGGCTGCGCGAAAGCCGTGCTGAAGGCGGCCTGATCCGCCTCCATGCGGGCCTCCACCTCGGGTGGGGGCTTCACGAACTTGTTGGCCACCTTCAGGGTGCGCGTGCGCCAACCGGGCTCCCCCACGTCCAGCATGTGGGTGAGGCGCGTGGGCTCCGCGCCCGGCGCACCCGCCACCAGCACCGTCAACGGCAACTGTCCCGGCACCTGCTCCACGGGAAGGCCGATGAGGGCGGCGAAGCCCCCGGGGACGGCGAAGAAGCGCAAGGGACGCTCTCCCAGTGTTCCCGTGGGTGCCTCCTTCGGCCCGCGCATGGTGATGAGGACCGGGTCGCCCGGCCGGGCCCGGGAGGGCTGGAGGAGGAGTTGGGGCGAGGGCTCGGCGGCGAAGGCCGACAGACCGAGGACGAGCAGGACGAGGGGCAGACGCCGACAGGACAGGCTGAGCACGGCGGGGAGATATGCGCGGGCCGCCGGGGGGGCGTCAACGCGGGAGGACGGGCGGGCGGTGGCCCCCGCTCGCTGGCCCGGCCCCCTGGGCGGCTTCCGGGAGGCCGGGCGGGGCACGTCTCATCTCCAGGAGGACAGGCGAGCGGGCAGGGCCCCGGTTGCGCCATCGTTCCCTCCGGCCGGGGGGCGACCTAGCTTCTGTCCATCCGTTTTCGAGGGGATTTTCAGGGCGTTTTCTGAGGGGGAGATAATCGGATGCCGCGTACTTATCGCTTCGAGCCATTTACCGTTGCCAGGTCCACCCCGAGTCGGGGTCTTCGCCGCCGGGACAAGCAGCACCTGTCCGAGAAGCGCGCGTCGCAACGTTCGTCGGATTCCGCACCGCACTACGGCCGTGCCCACGCGGAGACAGAGGAGCTGTTCCACGTGCGCGCGATGAACGCGCAGCTCGAGGCGTTGGCGGGACTGTCGGCGGATTCACCCCTCAAGCCCACGGCGACCAATCGGGGCCAGCCCATCGGGGCGCTGCCCCTGGCCGAGGTGCCGATGGTGGAGCGCGGCAAGAGCCTGCGCGACGTGTTCAGCGAGGCGCTGCGCCAGTTCCGCGCCGTCCAGTCGGGCATCGAGGACGCCACCCGGGCCACGGGGCGGCTCCTGTCCCTGCCCATGGAGGCGGCCCGCATGGCCGCCGCGCGCCTGCGGCTGGTCCAGGTCTGAGCGGGACGGGGGCGCCGTGGGGCTGACGCTCGTCTCCTACAACATCCACAGTGGTATCGGGACGGATGGCCGCTTCGATCTGGAGCGGGTGGAGGAGGTGCTGCGTGAAGTCGACGCGGACCTCATCGCGCTCCAGGAAGTGGGGGACTACCGGGGCCTGACGCCCCGGGAGGATCACCCCGAGCACCTGGCCAGGCAGTTGGGGCTGCACCTGGCGTTCGGCTCCAACGTGGAGCGCGCTGGCCGCCGCTACGGCAACGCCATCCTCTCCCGCCTGCCCATCCTCCGCTCGCGCAACTACGACCTGAGCGTGGGCGACAACGAGCCCCGGGGCGCCCTGCGCTGTGATCTCGACCTGGGCGGGGGCCAGCAGTTGCACCTCTTCTGCCTGCACCTGGGGCTGGGCATCCGCGAGCGCCGCCGGCAGGAGTCCCTGTTGCTGTCCTCCGACATCCTCCGCGACGCCGTGCGCAGCGTGCCGCTCGTGGTGTGTGGAGACTTCAACTATTGGGGGCCCGGCGCGGTGCGCGGCCTGGCTCGTCAGGCCATCCACGACGCGGCCCTGGAGCTGGAGCGCCGTGATCGCACCTTCCCCTCCCGCTTTCCGCTGCTGCGGCTGGATCGCATCTACGTGGACGAGGGCGTGAGGCCGCTGTCGCTCCAGGCCCACCGCACCCCGCTGTCCGCGCTGGCCTCGGATCACCTGCCGCTCGTGCTGCGCTTCGAGACGCGGCCTCAGCCCCAGGTGTCCGACTCCGCTCCGGTGCAGCTCATCGGCCTGGGCGCCCCGGGCGCCGCTCGAGCGGGACGAAGCTGATGGCCGGTGGACACATTGTCGCCATTGCCGTGTGTCGGGGTTGTGGCGGATGACGAGAGCACCCTAGGTTGCAGCCTCCGCATGAGAGCGACTGGGGAGCAGATGGCTGTGAGTAGCGAACAGACGGAGCGTGGGCTGGGCCCGCTCGTCGCGAGGTTGACAGATGGTCTCACCCGGCTGGTGTCGCAGCACCTGACGCTGGCGCGCGCGGAGCTGGTGGAGGACGCGCGCCTGGTGGGCTCGGATCTGGCGCGCCTCGCCGCCTTCGTCCCCTTCGTGCTGGTGGGCTACGGCTTCCTGTGCGCGGCGCTCGCCGTGGCGCTGGCGAACTGGCTGGGCTTCGCCGGGTCGCTCGCGCTGGTGGGCGGACTCAACCTCGTGGGCGGAATCGTGGGCGTGTCCCGCTCGGCCGCCCGCCTCAAGGCACATCGGGTCATGGACGAAACGAAGAACGAACTCAATCGCAGTGTGACGGCGCTCGCTCAGTCGGAGGGTCCTCATGGCCGCTGAGCACAAGGCGCGCGCCACGCCGCGCACCCCCGAGGAGATCCGCGCGGAGATCGAGCGCACCCGCGCCGAGCTCAGTCACTCCGTGAGCGCCCTGCGCGAGGAGGTCGCCTGGCGCACCGACTGGCGCGAGTGGGTGATGCGCCGGCCCCTGGCGTGCGTGGGCGCGGCTTTCTTCATCGGATTCGTCATCGGCAATAGCCAACGGCGCTGACACGCCCCACCTTTCAGAACCAACCCCGACACCTTTCACGAGGAAGGCGCTTCCATGAACATCAATTCCCAGCAGTTGCAGGACAAGGCCCGTCAGATCCAGGACAACGTGCTGCCGCAGATCGACGAGGCGCGGCGCAACCTGGAGGATCTCAACGCGCGCACGGTGAGCTTCATCCGCGCCAACCCGGGCACGTGCCTGCTGGGCGCCGTGGCCGTGGGCTTCATCATCGGACGCATCGCCTCGCGCCGCTAACCCGTGCCTCTTCCTCGACGACTCGGAGTTCTGACATGACGACCTTCCAGAGCAGCTCTGGCGACGGCGGTCCCTCGGGCAACGGTGGCCAGTCCTCCAACAACCAGGGCTCGGGATTCGGCCAGCGGGTGGATCAGATCGGCTCGGACGCCCAGCACCTGTGGGACAACGCGCGCGGCGCGGTGACGGACCTGCGTGACTCCATGGACCTGGCTGGCCGCGTGGAGCGCCATCCGTACCTGATGGTGGCCGCCGCCGTGGGCGTGGGCTATGTGCTGGGAGGCGGGCTGTTCACCCGCACCACCGGGCGGCTGCTGCGCCTGGGCGTGCGGCTGGCCGCGCTGCCCATGGTCAAGGACGAGCTGCTCGGCATCGCCGAGGCCGCCATGCGCGGCGTCGAGGCGGGCGCCAGCCGGGTGGCGGACATGCAGGGCTCGCCCTCGGGCGGCCCGGCGCGTTCCCAGGGCCACTAGGAGCCGTAGGTTTCATCCGTTTCTTCCTCTCGCCGCATACGGAGCCCCCCATGTTCAATGCCAGTGATCTGAAGAACTTCAGCAAGGATGATGTGCTCGATCTGCTCGGGCTGGAGACCAAGAAGGGTCCCGCGGATTGGCTGCTGCCCACCCTGGGCGCCTTCTCCGTGGGCATCCTGCTGGGCGCGGGCCTCGGCCTGTTGATCGCCCCCAAGCCCGGCGCCCAGCTGCGCGATGACCTGCGCAACCGCCTGCGCGAGGGCCAGGACGCCCTGGCCAACGCCACCGGCCAGAGCCGCACCGAGGCCGCGACCCGCAACGTCTGACGTCCAGGCACGTCCGGACGCCGCCAGCGCCACCCGGCTGGCGGCCATGGGAGGGGCGATCCGCTCGAAGCGGGTCGCCCCTCGGGCTTTTTCATGCGAAAGGTCAGGGCGTGACATCGCGCGACGACGAAGAGCCTCGCCGGGATACCCCCAGGGAGCTGCCCCGGGTATCCCCCGCCCAGGAGCGGCTCCTGGCCCGGACCCATGGCCTGGAAACGCTGGAGTCCGCCTACGACGCGTGGAGCGAGTCGCGGCGGGAATTCCTCGCCGAGCGCGAGCACTACCAGCGGGAGTTCGAGCGGCTGGATCAACAGGGCTCGTTCCTGGTGGGCGCGGTCCGGCAGGCCTCGACGCAGCAGGGCGCCGCGGTGGAGCCGGCCGCGGTGGAAGCGGCGCCCGCGGGGTCGGCGCTCGTGGCCGGGGAGGGCCCCCTGCGCGACTTCCTCGGACAGGCGGAGCAGAAGCTGGCGCGGGCGAAGGAGGCGCTCGCGCGGGAGCAGGCCGACAGCGAGCAGCGCCACCTCTCCGCCTTCGAGGAGTGGCGCACCACGGTGAGGGAGCGGGTGCGGCGCCACCTGGCCGCGGCGCCTCCGCGCTTGCGCCTGCTGCTGCGCAAGGTGGGCGCCACGCGCGCCGTCCTCCACGTGGAGCGCGTGAGCGGGGACACCCCCGTGCTCCTGCTCTACCTCTTCACCGGGCGCATCCCCTCGCGCCACGGCTTTCTCTTCGACGACTCCACGGACGACGTGTCGCTGCCGCCCGCGCCGCTCTACGCGGAGGAGGGGGTGGCGCCCCACGAGGTGCGTCCGGAGCCGTCCGCCCTGGAAGCACGGCTGCGCTCGCCCGGGGAGGTGCTGCCCGTCAAGGGCTTCCTGCCCGTCTTCGTGCCCCGTCCCGGCGGCGGCGAGGACTTCTTCCGCCTGCTGCAGCGCGGGCCGGTGATGGAGGTGGAGGTGGCCGAGGGCGGTGCGTTCCGCGCCATCCTCTCGCGCGAGGAGTCCGAGCGCTTCGCCGGGCATCTGTTGCGGCTCAACCTCCAGGGCCAGATCGTGCTCGAGGTGGAGGCGGGCTGAGCGTCCCGGTGCTCTTGCGGGCTGGGGTCGTGGGCGGGACGCGCTATCTTCGCGCCTCCCGTGCGCAGCCTTCCCATCTACTCCACCGGCCTCCGCTTCCTGCAACGGCTCGGCTATTCGCTCCTGCAGGCCACGCTCTTCGGCGTCATCCTCGGGCTGCTCGTCTACTACCGCGTCCCGCGCGCGCGGCTCTCCGAGGAAGCCCCTCCGCTCGCGCTGCTCGCGCGCCCGGCGTCGTGGCTCCAGGCCGCCGAGAACGTCACCTATGACTGGCGCGCGCGCTCGCTGGGCGCGCGGGGCTCGCGCTCGGATCGCGTGGTGGTGGTGGCGCTCGACGACGAGACGCTCGCCGAGGCGCGCCAGGACGAGCACGCGGGCATCGACTCCTACCCCTGGTCCCGGGAGATCCTCGGGGGCTTGACGAAGCGGCTGCTCGACGAGGGCGCCGAGTTGGTGTTGCTCGATCTGCCCTTCACGGAGCGCAGTCCCCGCGCCCCCCTCTTGCCGGGCGCGCCGGGCCAGGAGGAGCGGGACGATGACCGGGTGTTCCGCTCGCTCCTGGACGAGGTCCCCCGGAAGTCGGTGCTGGCCTTCTCGTGGTCCGCGGATCGGGGCGTGCCGCCGGGCAGCCGGCTGTGGCCGTACCGCGTCCGGCTCGGCACCTCACCCACCGAGGCCGAGGCACGTGGCCGGGTGCAGAAGATCCTCGCCGACCAGCGCCCGGCGTTCCTCCTGCCCGGCAAGGACGGGGTGGAGGTGTGGGCGGGCGTGGCCAGCGAGCAGGAGGGCCAGCGGGTGGCACTGGCGCAGGGTGTTCGCGAGCCCCCGCGCATCCAGGAGCGGCGCATCTCCGACGACGTGTACCGGGTGGGGCCACTCGAGCTCTTCATCTCGCTCGCCGAGGTGAAGGTGGAGGGGCTGGACGCGTCGCAGCTGGCGGAGGTGCGGCAGGTGGAGCACCCGGTGGCGCCGCTGCTCGGCGCGGCGAGCCTCTATGGCGCCATCACCCTGCCGGCGGATCCCGACGGCGTGGTGCGGGCCGTGCCGCACCTGGTGAGCTACCGCAGCCGGGACGGCAACCGGCACGTGCTGCCCTCCATGCCCCTGGTGGCGGCGATGCTCCAGGCGAACACGCGCGAGCTGCGCTACGCGGACGGGCGGCTGTACGTGGGCGAGCGCTTCTCGTTGCCCATGGACGAGTCCGGCTACAGCCTCATCCGCTGGGACGCGGCGGAGGTGGGGCGCGGCTCGCGCGGCTCGGTGGCCCGGGCCATTCCCGCGTGGAACGTGCTGCTCAACTTCTTCGCCGTGAGCGAGGGGGTGCCGCCGCGCGCCGCCCACGACATCGACGGTCGGCTCATCGTCTTCAGCAACACCTCGCGCCGGGCCATGAACTTCCTGCACACCCCCATTGGCGAGCACACGCCCACGGGCGCGGTGCTCGCGCAGTCGCTGGTGAACCTGTTGCAGTCCGAGAGCCTCTCGCGCGCCACGCGGCGGTGGGACCTGGGGTTGACGCTCGGCATGGCGCTTCTGGGCGCCTTCGTCGCGCTCACCGTCAACCGGGGCCTGCGCTCCTCGGGGGACGCGTTCCTGTACCTGTTCGTCATGGCGGCGGTGGGGGTGGGCTATGCCGTGGGGGCCTGGTACGTCTTCGTCCACCGGCTCTTGTGGGTGGCCATGGTGGGCCCGTTGCTGGCCATGGGCCTCACCTTCCTCTTCACCATCGTCCAGGCCTCGCGCAGCGAGCAGCAGCTGCGCCACTTCATCACCGACGTGCTCGGCCGCTACGTGAGCCCCGAGGTGGCGCGGCTCGTCACGCGCGACCTGCGCCAGCTCACCCGTCCGGAGCTGCGCGAGGTGACGGTCTTCTTCTGCGACCTGGACGGCTTCTCGCGGCTGTCCGGCGAGCTGCCCCCCGAGCGGCTCGTGCAGTTCCTCAACGAGTACCTGACGGAAGTGACGGACGTGGTGCGCGCCACGCGCGGGCAGGTGGACAAGTACATGGGGGACGCGGTGATGGCCTTCTGGGGCGCGCCCGTGCGCACCGAGCGCCACGCCCACCACGCCTGCGAGGCCGCCCTGGTGGTGCGCTCCACGCTGCTCGCGCGCCAGGAGTACTGGACGAAGACGTACGGCCACGCGGTGCAGTGCCGCATCGGCATCGACAGCGGCGAGGTGCTGGTGGGCGGCATGGGCAGCGCGCTCGAGTCGAAGTACTCGGTGCTGGGCCGCTCGGTGAAGTTCTCCATGTACCTGGAGGGGCTCAACCGCGGCTACGGCACCTTCGTGCTCGTGGGCGACGGCGTGGCGCGCCTGGCCCAGGACGGCTACGTCTTCCGCGAGGTGGATCGGGTCCGCCCCAAGGGGCGCACCGAGTCCACGCGTCTGCACGAGCTGGTGGGCCGCAAGGGCGAGGTGCAGGCCGCGGCCCAGGCCCACCTGTCGCTGCACGAGCAGGCGCTCACCGCGTACCACGAGCGGCGCTTCGACGAGGCGCTGGCGCTGTTCACCCGGAGCGTGGAGGAGTTCCAGGATCCGGTGGCGCGTGTCTACATCGAGCGCTGCCGCGTCTTCGCCCAGAAGCGCCCGGCGGAGGACTGGGACGGCGTGTTCGTGCTCGAAGGGCCGTGAGCCGGCGCTAGCCTTCCGCTTCCTCGGGGTGGCCGAACAGCTCGATGACGGGCTTGTCCTGAGCGATGTGCTCGGCCACCACGCGCCGCATCTTCTCCGGCGTCATGTGTGAGTAGTACGCCTCGCCCTCCCAGCCCATGAGCTGGTAGTCCTCGGGCGAGAGGGGATCCCTCTTGCGGCCCGTCTCCTCGCGGATGACGACGTTGGGCCCCATGTGACAGAAGCCGTAGCAGCCCCCGCGGTAGAGTTCGCAGCGCGGCTGGAGGGAGCGGGCGGACAGCTCCTCGCGGGCGGCCTGGGCCACGGCGTCGGAGCCACCGGCCTTGCAACTCGAGCCCTTACACACGGAGAGGCGGTAGCGCTTCATAGGAAGGCCCACCCTATGGGAGTTGCCGAGGTGGGGGAAAGGGCCGTGCGGCCGGCGAGGGGCTGCGCACGGCTGGAATGACACCGGCCCGCCGTCCGCCGCGCGAGGGCGGAGGGGGCGGGCCGGCGGAGGGCGCCTCTGGACGCCTGGGGACTACTTGAGGAACTTCGTCACCGGCACGGGGCCGTCGTTGGAGACGACGGTGCGGCCGTTGGCGACGGGAGCCGGCTCCGCGTGGCCCGAGGTCAGCGCCTGCGCATGGGCCGGGTGGCCGTGATCGTGGCCCTCGCCGATGCGGGTGTGGGCCTCCTTGTGCGCGTGGGCCGGCTGCTTCGAGTCCGAGCGCTTGTTCCAGGGATCCGACGGGTGGGACACCGCGGGCCCCTTGAGCAGCTTGGGGATGTCGTAGACGAAGCCCTGCCGGTTGTACTCGGGCGGGGTGTGCACGTACGTGTCCATGCGGATGGCGTCCTTGGGGCACGCCTCCACGCACAGGCCGCACACGATGCAGCGCAGCTCGTCGATGACGAACTGGGTGGGGTACTTCTCGATGACGCGCGAGCTCTGATCCGCGGAGTCCACCGGGTACTCGCCCGCCTCGATGTAGATGCACTGGGCCGGGCAGACGGTGGCGCACATGTAGCAGGCCACGCAGCGCGGCTTGCCATCGTCGCGCGGCACCAGCCGGTGCAGTCCGCGGTAGCCCGGGGGATAGGGGATCTTCTCCTCGGGGTACTGCACCGTGGTCACCAGGCTGGTGCCGGTGCGCTCCTCGAAGGGCGTCTGGGTCTCGCGCGTCCCGAAGAGGTTGCGGAGGAAGTGCCGGGTGGTGATGGCCAGGCCGCGGAGCAGCTCCGGCAGATAGGTCCGCTCGCGGATGTCGGTGCGGGGATCCTGGGATGCGTTGTAAGCCATGGTGACTGTTCGCTCCGACTAGTGCGAGGAGGCCGTGGAGGCACGCGCGTGCACTCCGGCCGAAGTGGGCGCCGACGGGGCCGCCAGCCCGGTGCCGTGCGTGTCCTCCTCCTTCGAGGCCGAGGACGTCGTCAGGGCCACCAGCACGCCGATCTGCAACATGCCGAAGAGGGCGAGGTAGCGCAGCGAGGGATCCCAGAGGATGAGCGCGCCCGTGACGAACACGTTGATCAGGCCCAGCGGCAGGAGGATCTTCCAGCCCAGCGTCTGGATCTGATCGTAGCGGAAGCGCAGGAAGGACCAGCGGATCATCAGCTGCAACCAGATGAAGAACAGCGTCTTCACCCAGAACACCGTGCCGAGAATGGTGCCGTACAGCCAGCCATGCTCCTTCATGACGGGCAGGTTGGACAGCCACTCTCCACCGAAGGGCAGGTGGTAGCCGCCGAAGAACAACGCGGTGATGATGCCGGCGAGGATCACGACCTCCACGAACTCGGAGATCATGAACAGGCCGAACTTCATGCCCGAGTACTCGACGAAGTAGCCGATGATCTCCGACTCGCCCTCGGGGCTGTCGAAGGGGGCGCGCTTGGTCTCGGCGAAGGCCGCGGCGAAGAACATGAAGAAGCCGAGCGGCTGCAGGAGGAAGCCCCACGCGGGGATGCCGATGTCGAAGCCGCCCACGTTCGTGGACCAGAGGTAGCGCGCCTGGCCCGTGGCCTCGCCGCCCAGGCCGAGCTCATTGGCCACGTTGCCCACGAAGGCGGGCAGCTGCACCGTGGAGAAGGCCATCATCAGGCCCACCAGCGACAGGCCGAGCGCGACCTCGTAGGAGATCATCTGCGAGGAGGCGCGCACGCCGCCGAGCAGGGCGAACTTGTTGTTGGAGGACCAGCCCGCGAGCGACGTGCCGTACACCGCCAGCGAGGCGATGGCGAACACGTAGAGGATGCCGAAGTCGGGCGTGGCCACGACCATGTCCACGTGCTGGCCGAACACCGACACGCTGGGGCCCGAGGGCACCACGGCGAACAGGGCGAACGCCGGCCCGAAGGCCAGCATGGGGCCCAGGTTGTAGAGCAGCTTGTTGGCCGCCGCCGGGAGGTGATCCTCCTTGAACAGCATCTTCGCGCCGTCGGCGAGGAAGTGGGGGATGCCGCCCAGGGCCGTGTCGCGCAGCAGGGGCAGATCGATGCGCGCGCGGTTCGGACCGATGCGATCCTGCATCAGCGCGCTCCACTTGCGCTCGGCCATGGTGAGCAGGGCGGCGGTGCCCATCACCACGGCGAGCATGAGGATGAGCATGTTGACGATCCGGCTGGCGCCGGTGAAGAGCTCCTTCTCCACGAGGCCGCCCAGGACGTAGGCGACGCCCGTCATCACGGCGTACAGGCCGATGAAGACGGCGAGCATGGTGAGCATGGCGAGAACGCGCTTCATTGTCAGAGACCTCGAACCCTGGGAGCGCCGAACTCACGGTAGCCCGCTGGCCGACCGTCGGCACCGGACGGCAGCGGATTGATGCCAGGCTTCTCCCGATCGGGCGGAGCCGCCTTGTCCCAGTCGAACGAGGCGAACTCGGGCACGGCCTTGCCCAGCTCGCGGAAGGCCTCGCGCGTGGTCGTCCAGGAGGTGCTGCCCCCCAGCTCCCGCGTGAGCTCCGCCACGAGCTGCGCGTGCGGCACGGCCTCGCCCTTGGAGGGGTAGGCCTTGCGGAAGCGCTGCACGAGCCCGTCCACCTGCACGAACGAGCCGTCGTACTCCACGTGCGCGGAGGCCGGCAGCAGCACGGTGGCCTGCGCGGTGAGGGGCGACTCGTTCGTCGCCTGCACCACGAAGGTGTCCAGCTTCGCCGCCGTCTGGGCGAAGGTGGCCTCGCTTCCGGGCACCTCGCTGCCCACGGCGTAGAGCGCCTTCACCTTGCCGCCGTCGATGCCCTGCACGAGCGCCTCGAACGGCTGGAGCTTGAGCTCCAGGCCCTGGGCGATGAGCTCCAGGCCCTTGCGGTTGGGGTTGCGGTCGGCCGTGAGCAGGTAGTGGTCGGCCTCGCCCTGCGGGCGGCCACCCACGTACACCTCACGCACGCCCAGCGTCGTCTTGGCGAAGGTGAGCGCGGCGAGCAGATCCTCGTTGGAGGCCACGGGCGAGGCGAGCACGGCCACCTTGCCCTTGGCGTCCGCGAGCGCGCGGCCCGCGGCCTGGATGGCCTCCTTGCGCGCCACCTCGGGACGGGCGGTGCCGCCCTGCTGGCGGCCCACCACGGCGTTGAGCACGCGGCCCAGGTTGAGGCCCTTGTACGTGAGCCGGCCGTGGTCGCACATCCAGCTCTTGTTGACGGCCTCGTTCTCGCGCGGGCGGTAGCGGTACGTCTCCTGGCCCATGAAGTCCGCGTAGGTGTTGCAGCCGCGCGAGCACCCGGTGCACACCGAGGGCGCGGCGGACTGGAACCACGTGCGGGCGCGGAAGCGGTAGTCGCGGCCGAGCAGCGCGCCCACCGGGCAGATGTCCACGGTGTTGAGCGAGTAGTTGCTGCTCAGCTCGCTGCCGGGGAACGTGTCGACGACCTCGTGGCTGCCGCGGCCGAAGATGCCCAGCTGCGGCTCCTTGGCCACCTCGTTCATGAAGCGCACGCAGCGGCTGCACAGGATGCAGCGCTCCTGGTCCATCACCACGCGGGGCCCGAGCACCTTGCGCTTGTTCTTCAGGACCTTCGCCCCCTCCAGACGCGAGGGGCGGTAGTCGTAGCGCATGTAGTAGTCCTGCAGCTTGCACTCACCGGCCTGGTCACAGATGGAGCAGTCCACCGGGTGGTTGAGCAGCAGGAACTCCATCACCGCGCGCTGCTGCTCCTTGACCTTGGGGGTGTTGGTCTTGATGACCTGCCCCTCGGCGAGCGGCGTCTGGCACGCGGGCACCATCTTGGGGGCGTTGGACGCCTCCACGAAGCACATGCGGCAGTTGGCCGCGATGGACAGGCGCGGGTGGTAGCAGAAGTAGGGGATGATCGAGCCGACCTTGCGCGCCGCCTCGATCATGTTCGTGCCCGGCTTGGCGATGACTTCCTTGCCGTCGATGGTGCACGTGACGAAGCCCGGGTTCTTCGGCGGAGGCGGGCCGGGCGGCTTGGGCGCCGGAGGCGGCGCCGCGGCGGCCGGAGGCGGAGGGGTGGGGGCGCTGTGCGCGGCGGGCGGCGTGTCCAGCTTGGGGCCCGCGGGCGGATTGGAGGGCTCGGAGCCGATCTTCGCCGCGGGCGTGTCCGTGGGCGCGCCCTTGACGGGCGGCTGCGCGTCGCCGGTGGGCTTCTTGGTGTCGTTGTCGCTCACTGCTCGACCTCGCCGCCGATCATGTTGATCGTGTCAAACGTGGGAATCAGGTCCGCGAGCATGTTGCCCGTCACGATGGACGACACGGCGGACAGGATGGGGAAGCCCGGCGCGCGCACGTGGACCTTGTAGGGCCGGCCGCCGCCGTCGCTCACGATGTACCAGCCGAGCTCGCCGTTGGCGGACTCGGTGGCGTCGAAGACCTCGCCGGCGGGCACCTGGATGCCCTCCATCACCAGCTTGAAGTGGGAGATGACGCCCTCGATGGTGCCGTACACCTCGGGCTTGGGCGGCAGCGCGATGCGCCAGTCGTCCACGATGATGGGCCCGGAGGGGATCTTCGCCAGCGCCTGGCGCAGGATGCGCTCCGACTGCTTCATCTCCTCGATGCGCATGAGGTAGCGGTCGTAGTTGTCGCCGTGCTCACCCACCGGCACGTCGAAGTCGAGCTGGTTGTAGACCCAGTACGGCCGCGTCTTGCGCAGGTCGTAGTCGATGCCGCAGGCGCGCAGGCACGGGCCCGTCCAGCCGTAGTCGATGGCGTCCTCGGCGCTGATGATGCCGGTGCCCTTCATGCGGTCCACGAAGATGCGGTTGCGCGACAGGAGCGATTCCACCTCGATGTTCAGCTCGCGGATCTTGTCCAGCGACTTGAGGGTCCGCTCGATCCACCCCTCGGGCAGATCGCGGTTGAGCCCGCCCACGCGGCCGAAGCTGGTGGTCAGCCGCGCGCCCGTCAGCTCGGCCACCCGATCCATGATGAGCTCGCGCGCCTCCATGGCGAAGAGGAAGGGCGCGAAGCCTCCGAGCTCCATGCCCGTCGCCGCCACGCACGTGAGGTGGTCATGGATGCGGTGCAGCTCCGAGCCGATGACGCGGATGTACTGGGCGCGCTCGGGGATCTCCAGGCCGATGAGCTTCTCCACGGCGTTGAGGAAGCCGAAGTTGTTCATCAGCGGGGACGCGTAGTTGAGCCGGTCCGTATAGGGCAGGCACTGCGTCCAGGTGACGTTCTCGCAGCTCTTCTGGAAGCCGCGGTGCAGGAAGCCGATCTCGCAGTCGGCGTTCTTGATGATCTCTCCCTCCAGGTGCACCTTCATGCGCACCGTGCCGTGCATGGCGGGGTGGGAGGGGCCCATGTTGATGAACATGGGCTTGGACTGCAGGTGCGCCTCCAGCTCCGACTCCTGGGCATAGGCGTCGGTGTCCGGGTTGGGCACGTCGGGGTGGGGATGGGCTGCGGGCTTGTGGGGGTCCGCCATGATGTCCTCGAGGGCGTGGCCGGTGGAAGAGCGGGCGATCAGGAGACGCCGCTGGTACCGGGGCCGCGGAAGATGTCCTTGATGGGCCGCTCGGGAATGAGCGGCTGCCGGTCGCGCAGGGCGTAGTCCTTGCGCAGGGGATGGCCCTGGAACTCCTCGTAGAGCAACACGCGGCGCAAGTCCGGGTGTCCGGCGAAGCGCACGCCGTAGAAGTCCCACACGAAGCGCTCCCACCAGTTGGCGCCCTTGAACACGGACACCAGCGAGGGAATCTCCAACTGCGATTCGCTCACCCGCACCTTGAGGCGCACGTGCTCGCGGCGCGACAGGGAGCTGATGAAGTAGACGACCTCGAAGCGCGGATCGTTCTCCGCCAGGTGGAGCCGGTCCACCGCGTCGATCGACACGAAGAGCTTGAAGTCCAGCTCGTGCTTGAGGAAGGCGGCCACCTTGGGAAGGTGCTCCGCGTGGATGACGGCCCAGGCGCCGCCCGTGCGGTCCAAATAGCGCTCCGCCACCGCCTCCGGAAACTGGGCAGTGACCCTGTCGAGTGCGAAGGTGCTCAAGAGGCCTCGATGCTGGCTAGGGAATCCGGGGCGTTATAAGGACGCGCCTTGGGGGGCGTCAACGGAATCCCTTAGCCATCCTCGCCACTTACGCGAGACAGAAGCCGGCGCTCTCCGGATCGGGGCTTGCGGGCCGCCACCCCGGCGTTTTCCCGGGGGTCCAGGGGAATGAACGTGGACACCGGCTCGCGCTTGCCCGCCACGGCCGTGGGGGGAAGCTCCTTCCACAGGAAGCCGTCGCCCGCCTGCTCGCGCGTCTCCCGGGACACCAGCACCGGCGTGCCGTGCCGCTTGGTGAGCTGCTCGATCCGACTGGCCAGATTCACCGTGTCGCCAATGGCGGTGTACTCGAGACGTCGGGCCATGGAGCCGATGTTGCCCAACACCACCCGGCCGGTGTGCAGGCCCACCCCCATGCGCAGCACCGGCTCTCCCCGCGCCGCCCGCCGGGCGTTGACCACCTCCAGCTCCCGCACCATCTCCAGGGCACACGCCACCGCGCGCCGGGGATGCTCGGGCTCGGGCAGGGGGGCACCGAAGTACACCATGAGTGCGTCCCCGATGAACTTGTCGAGCGTGCCCCCATGGCGGAACACCACCTCCACCATGTGTCCGTAGTACTCGTTGAGCAGGGTGACCACGGCCTCGGGCGACAGCCGCTCGCTCAGCGCGGTGAAGTCGCGCAGGTCCGCGAACAGCAGCGTCACCTCGCGCAGCTCGGGCCGGGACGCGGGGGAGGCCAGGTCCTGCAAGCGCTCGGCGACGGCGGGGGCGAAGTAGCGGCCGAGCTGGGCGCGCTTGAGTTCCTCGCGCGTCAGCGCGGAGACGAGCACGTGGATGCGGTGGAAGAGGTAGCGCGAGGCCCCCGCCGTGAGCGCCAGCACCAGCACCGCCACCACCTGGGCGCCCGTGCCCACGCTGGCCTCGGTCTGCAGCCGCACCTCGGCCAGGGCCGCCACGGCCGTCACCGAGAGGAGCACCGCGAGGCGCATGGACAGGGCGGACAGGACGATGACGAACGCGTAGAGGCCGAGCGTGAAGCCCGCCACGCCCGCCGGGAAGGGGGAGACGGGCAGGGCGAGGTGCTGCAACCAGTAGATGGCGGGCACATCCACCACCGCCAGGGAGAGCCCGGCCCAGCTCGCCACCCGGGGCCAGCGCACCACCGCCGCGAGTGACGCGACGGTACACAGCCAGTAGGCGAGGAAGGGCGCGAGGTACACCCGCCAGTCCGCCAGCCCCCGCCCCACGCCCAGGTACACCGTGACGAGCAGCACGAGCGACACCCCGAGGCAGCGCAACTGCGCCAGTCGTACCGTGTTGTGCTGGCGTTCGGCCTCGAGCGCCCTGCCCACCGGCTCCATCAGGGAGTCGGCGAGCGGGGCGTGGGTCTGCCCGGATTCGTCCACGAGACCTCGGAAGTAGGGAGGATGGCGCGGGCATCCTCTCACGGACGTCGGGCAGCGCGCATCTTTCAGGCGGACGCCCGCCCGCCCTGCGGCATGACTCTTAACGGAAGCGTATGGTGGGTGCCATGTCCCCGACCTCCCCCGAGAGCCTCCAGGAACGCTTCGCTCCCCATCTGGCCTGCTTTGGTTGCGGCCCCGCCAATTCTCAAGGTCTGCGAATCCGCAGCATCGTGGAGGGGGATCGGGTCGTCGCCGACTGGACCCCCGCCGAGCACCACCAGGCCTTCCCCGGCGTGGTGAGCGGCGGAATCATCGGCACGCTGCTCGACTGTCACTGCAACTGGACGGCGGCCCACACGTTGATGAAGGACCGGGGCCTGGACACGCCGCCCTGTACCGTCACCGCCGAGTACTCCATCCAGCTCAAGCGCCCCACGCCCCTGGGGCCCCTGCGCCTCGAGGCCCGCCCCGTGTCCCAGGAGGGGGACAAGGTCGTCGTCGAGGGCACCCTCACCGCCGGGGGCAAGGTGTGCGCGACGTGCCGGGGCACCTTCGTCGCGGTGAAGCCGGGCCACCCCGCGTACCACCGCTGGTAGACATGACGAGGGCCCCGTCACCCTCCGGAGGGGAGGTTCACGAGGCCCGGGTCCGTCCGGCGCGGGCGCCGGGGTGCTACTTGGTCAGCGAGTAGTTCTGGGCCATCAGATCGTGCGGCGCGGTGCCGCGGTGGCCCACGCGGTGCGTCTGGTTGGCGATCTTGTCCTGCAAGAGCTTCAGGCCGTCGAGCACCTGCTCGGGACGCGGCGGGCAGCCGGGGATGTAGACGTCCACCGGGATGATGCGATCGATGCCCTGGAGCACCGCGTAGTTGTCGTAGAAGCCGCCCGACGAGGCGCACACGCCGAAGGCGACGACCCACTTGGGCTCGCACATCTGCTCGTACACGCGCTTGAGGATGGGCGCCTGCTTCATGTTGATGGTGCCGATGACCATCAGCATGTCCGCCTGCCGCGGCGAGAAGCGGGGGAACTCGGCGCCGAAGCGGGCGATGTCGTGCCGGGCGGAGGAGACCGACATGAACTCCATGCCGCAGCATGCGGTGGCGTACGGGTAGGTGAAGAGCGAGTATTTGCGCGCCCAGCCCAGGCCCTTGGACACCATCCGCTCGATGAAGCCCATGGCTTCGTCCCGGCGGGTGGTCAATACGGGTGCGATATCGGATTCAGCCATGGTTCCTCAGTGCTCCCACTCCAGAGCGCCCTTCTTCCAGACGTAGATAAGGCCCACCACGACGGTCGCCGCGAAAACCACCATCTCCGCGTAGCCGAACCAGCCGAGCGCCTGGAAGTTCACCGCCCAGGGATACAGGAAGACCGCCTCGACGTCGAACACGATGAACAGCAGCGCCACCACGTAGAACTTCACCGCGAAGCGCTGGCGCGCCGTTCCGCTGCTCGCCGAGCCGGCCTCGAAGGGGGCGGACTTGATGGAGCTTGGCCGCTTGGGGCCCGCGAGGGCCGCCAGTTTCACGATGACGAGCGCCAGCACGCCCGCCAGCAGCAACACGAGCGCCAGCGGCAGGTAGGAGCTCAGGGGATTGTTCGGATCAATCGCGGGGGTCATCAGTTCGCGGACCCTAGGGACAGCCGCGAGAGGTGTCAACGTGAAACCCGGGAGCGCCAACCCCCGGACATGACAGCGAAAAGCCCGGGCGACCGCCGGGGCCTTCCCCCCCGCGCGCCAAGGAGGCACCTGGGCGGGGTTTGACGCTCCGCGCGCCGCCCCCTAGGGTCCTGGCCCGACGCGTCGTGCGATCAGACAGGAGCAGCGCCGGGCATGTGGGGTCGGCTTAGTCTACGCTGGCAGGTGGCATTCGCGGTGCTGGTCCCCAGCCTCGCCGTGGCCGTGTTCAACGGCTTCTACTTTCCCGAGCAGCAGCGTGAGCAGGGGCTGCGGCGGCTCGAGGAACAGGCGCACGCGGTGGGCAGGCTCGCCGCGGAGGACGTCTCCTTCTTGTTGGAGGAGAGCGGGGCGCGTGGGATGAGCCCTCCTCCGCCCGTCCTCGAGCGCGTGAAGTCGCGGGTCTTCGATCGCGTGGAGCAGACGAGCCGGACGGGCGCCGTGTCCTTCCAGGCGATGCTCACGCCCGAGAGCGAGGTGCTGGCCGAGCGGGGCAACCTGCCGTCCGCGCGGACCTTGAAGGGCCTCTCCACCGTGAAGGAGGGGGACTGCGCGGAGAAGCGGCTGGCGGCGGGCCCCATGGCGTTCTGCGGGCTGCCCGGCGGCTACGTGTACGTGGTGGGCCTCAACGCGGCCGCGGTGATGCAGGAGGCGCGCGCCATGCGCTGGTCCAGCTTCTTCGTGTACCTGGGCGCCATGCTCACTGGCCTCTTCATCGCCTTCTTCATCGGGCGGGCCATCGCCGAGCCGGTGACGCGCATGACCCAGGCGGCGCGCGAGGTGGCCCAGGGCGACATGTCGCAGAGCGAGGTGGACGTGGCCTCGGCGGGCGAGGTGCGCATGATGGCGCACTCCTTCAACGAGATGCTCGGCACGCTGCGCGGCACGGTGTCCGAGCTGCTCACGCGCCTGGAGCAGCTCTCCAGCGCCTCGCGGGGCCTGTCGGGCGCGTCCGCGGATCAGGAGCACGTCATCAGCCAGCAGGCGGCGTACGCCCAGCAGATCGCCGCGACCTTCGAGGAGCTGAGCCGCACCGCGGAGCAGATCTCCAGCTCCACCGAGGTGGTGGAGTCCAGCGCGCGGCGCACGCACGAGGCGGTGGCCGAGGCCATGGCGGTGGTGGCCCAGGTGGTCGCGGGCATCAACGACATCCGCATGGAGTCCAAGGGCGTGGCCGACGCCATCGTGGGCCTCAACCAGGATCTGCAGCAGGTGTCGAAGATCGCCCAGGTCATCAACCAGGTGGCGGAGCGCTCGGATCTGCTGGCGCTCAACGCGGCGCTGGAGGGCACCAAGGCGGGCGAGGTGGGCCGGGGCTTCTCGCTCGTGGCGGCGGAGATGCGCAAGCTCGCCGAGAGCGTGTCCGCGTCCGCGCGCGACATCGGGCGCATCGTGGAGAAGGTGCAGGACTCGGGCAACGAGGCGGCCACCAAGGCGCGCGTGGGCATGGCGACGAGCGACCGTGGCGTGGAGGTGGCCGAGCAGGCCTCGGCCGTGTTCCAGCGCATCGTCGAGCTGGCGCGCGGCACGAGCGAGGCGGCGCGGCAGATCACCATCGCCACGCGCCAGCAGCGCCAGTCCAGCGAGCAGGCCGTGCAGGGCGCGCGCAACGTGGCGGACCTGGTCAAACAGGGCGTGGACGCCACGGGGCGTACCACGCGCATCGCCCAGGATCTGCAGAGCGTGGCCGACAGCCTCAGCGTGCTCACCAGCAAGTTCAAGGTGGCACGCGATCGGTAGCCGGCCGCCGGGCCCGTCTCAGACGACGGGCACGAACTCGATCAGCGCCTTCTTGGGGGGCTGGCCGAAGGGCAGGTAGCGCAGCTTGGGCGGCGCGACTCCCGGCGCCAGCTGTGGCCGCACCCCACGGCGCGACAGCTCGCGCGCGAACGCCGTGGCGAACTGCACCACCTCCACCCAGGCCAGGTGGTAGCCCAGGCAGAAGTGCGGGCCACCGCCGAAGGGCGCCGTCTCGATGGAGGAGGGCGGGATGCGCCGGCCCATCCACCGCGAGGGATCGAACTTCTCCGGCTCGGGGAAGTTGGCCGGATCGTAGCCGTAGGTGCCCAGCGGAACGGTGATCATCGTGCCCTTGGGCACGAGCTTGCCGTGCAGCGTCAGGTCCTCGGTCGCCTCGCGCGCCGTGGACGACACGGGCGGGTAGAGCCGGATCACTTCCCGGAAGAGCGCCTCGGCGAAGGGGTGGCGCTTGAGCTCCTCGGGCGAGCGGGGCAGGCCCGGCGCCGCCGTGGCCTCCTCGCGCAGCTTCTCCCAGAGGTCGGGCCGCTGGGCGAGCACGAGGCCCAGCCACGCCATCGTCGACGCGGTCGTCTCGTGTCCCGCCAGGGCCAGCAGCCGCAGGTTGCTGATGAGATCGTCCTCCTTGAGCGGCTGGCCTTCCGTGTCGCGCGCCGCCAGCATCGCCGAGAGCGTGCCCGGCATCTCCGGACGGCCCCGCGCCGCCGCGATGAGGCTGGAGAAGCGCGCATCCAGCCACGCACGCCCCCGGCGGGCGCGCCAGCGCGGCGAGTAGGGCAGGTCGAGCTTCAGCGGGAACGCCCCGAGGGTGAACTCGCGGTAGTTCGTGTTGAACTCCTGGATCTCCGAGCGGTCGATGCCCATGACGCGGAAGATGATGTCGAGGGCGAACTTCTGGGTCTCGGTGATCAAGGAGAAGGGGCGCGAGGCGGGCAGGCTGGCCACGCTCGCCTCGATGACCTCGGCGGACAGGGTGGCGGCGCCACTGGACGACAGCCCCCGGGGCGTGAAGGGCCCGCTCATGGGCGTGCGCAGGTTGCGGTGGCGGGCGCCATCCTGGGACAGGAGCGCGTCGCCGATGAACTCGGGCGCCTGCTCGCGGATGAACTCGCTGCTGGTCACCCGGTTCTTGAGCAGCTCGAAGCCGGGCTCGCCCATGCACACCAACTGCATCTCGGAGCCGAAGGAGCGCATCCAGAAGATGGGGCCCACCTTGGCCTCGGCGGCGCGCAGGAAGGTGAGGGTGTCGCCGAGGTTGAAGGGCGCGTGTCCCACCAGGGGCAGCCCACCCGGGAGGATGGGAATGCCGAGGCGGTGGGTCTCCTTCATCGGCAGGCGCTCCAGCATGTTGCTCAGGGTCTGCATTTGCATGGTGTCTAGCTCGCGTGTGGGGACTGGCTCGTGGCCCGGGCGCGCAGTCTCGCGAAGTTCTCGGGAGGAGTGGGGGAGTCTCCGGGTCGTCGGCCTGGTGTCACCTGTTCCCCGTGGAAGTCGCTGCCTCCCGTGGGCACCAGATCGAACTCCTTCGCGTACTTCACGTACCGCTGCTGCACACTCGGGTTGTGGTCCGAATGTAGCGCCTCCAGCCCATCCAGGCCCGCCCGCGCGAGCTGTAGGATGTCGTACCGTTCAATCTTGGAGCTGCCGGGGTGGGCCAGTGTGGCCGTGCCCCCCGCGCGGTGCACGAGCTGGATGGCCTCCGCTCCGTCCAGCTTGAACCGCTCCACCCAGGCCGCCTTTCCCGCCCCCAGGAAACGGTCGAAGGCCTCCTTCACGTCCAGGCACCACCCGCGCTCCACCAACACCCGCGCCAGATGGGGTCTGCCGAGCTGCGCTCCCGCCGCCAGGGCGCGCACCTCCTCCATCCGGATGGGAAACCCGAGCCGTTGCATCCGCTCCACCATGAGCACCATGCGCTGCTCGCGCTCCACCCGCAGCCGCGACGCGTAGGCGGCCAGCTCCGGGAAGTCCGGCCGGACGAAGTGTCCCAGGATGTGCACCTCGCGCTTGTTCACGAACGCCGACAGCTCGATGCCCGGTACCAGCTCCACGCCGTGCGCCCGCGCCGCCTCCGCCGCCTCCGCCAGCCCCTCCACCGTGTCGTGGTCCGTCACCGCCAGCGCCTTCACTCCGGCACTCGCCGCCAGGGCCAGCAGCCCGGTGGGCGAGTGCTGGCCATCGCTCGCGGTCGTGTGGGAATGCAGATCGATCACGGCTGACTCCAGGCCACTCGGGTTGAACCGTCGGGAGGGGCGTCCCTAGGATGATGGAGGATGCGTCACGGATGCACCAGCGGAGACCCCCATGGCCAAGGAAGACACCATCGAGAACCGCGTCTACCTCTTCGAGTCCCTGGCGAGCAGCTATGTCTCCAGTGCCTCGGACCTGCTGTCCTCCGACGACGAGGCGGCGCGCGCCCGGGCGAGGAGGGCCCTGGCGGAGCTGGCCTTCGTCTCCTGCGTCGTCGCGGACACCGGGCACCTGCCCCCGGAGCAGGTGCGCGAGCGGCTCCTCGGAATCGCCCCGCCGCCTCCTGCCGAGGGCGAGGAGGGCAAGGGCAAGAGCAGGGACCGCAAGCGCAAGTGAACCCGGGCCTCCCCTCGGCGCGTGGGTGGTGGTAGATCGGCGCGCCATGGCCAAGACCCCCTCGAACTCGAAGAAGAATCTGCGCGCCCACTACTCGGGGGCACGCAAGGCCGACCCTCGCCCCATCACCGGCAAGGAGTCCCCCGCCGAGCTGCTCGCGCATGCCTTCTCGGCCTATGTGGGACGGCAGGAGCGCACCGCCTTCGAGCTGATGCGCCGCTCGATGGAAGTCGACGCCTCCGTCTTCCTCACCCTGTCGGGCGCGATGACGCCGGCGGGCCTGCACCAGAGCTGCATCATCCCGCTCATCGAGAAGGGCATCATCTCGGCGCTCACCACCACCGGCGCCAACCTCTACCACGACGCCCACCGCATCATCGGCCACGCCATCCGCGAGGTGAACCCCAACGCGGGGGATTTGCAGTACCGCCTGGCGCGCATCATCCGCATCTACGATCTGGGCTTCTGGGAGGAGGCACTGCTGGACACCGACCGGCTCTTCTCCGCGCTGCTGCGCCGCCCCGAGTTCCAGCGCAAGATGACCACGCCCGAGTTCCACTACCTGCTCGGCAAGAACATCGCCGCCATCGAGAAGCAGCTCGGCGTGAAGCAGCCCTCGCTCCTGTCCACCTGCTACAAGCACGCGGTGCCCATCTTCGTGGGCGCCGTGCAGGACGGCTCCATCTTCCTCAACGCCGTCAAGCTCAAGCGCCTGCTGGGCGCCGAGTTCAAGTTCGAGATCGACATCAACGACGACGTCTATTGGATGTCGGCGATCCAGCACTACTGCCGCCACCACTTCTCCAACAAGATGGCCATCTGGATCCTCGGTGGCGGCGTGCCCAAGAACTACACGCTGCAGGGCGAGCCGCTGTTGGATCAGATCCTCGGCGTGCCCACGGACGGCTTCGACATCGACGTGCAGTTCTGCGTGGACCCGGTGGACAACGGCGCGCTGTCCAGCTGCCCGGCGGGCGAGGGCCACACCTGGGGCAAGGTGTCCATGGAGGCCGTGGAGGTGGGCTCGATGTACGTCCACACCGACGTCACCGCCGTCTTCCCGTGGCTCACCCACGCGCTCTTGAGCGACACGAAGATGAAGCGCAAGCCGCGCCGGTTGATGGACGTGATGCAGGAGGCGGTGGCCTTCCTCGACCGGGACGTGAAGAAGCGCCACAAGTCCCTGCTCAAGACGATCGAGTGGAGCCCCGACGAGGCCAAACCCAACCCGGAGGAGCACGAGACGTACGTGCGCTAGCCGTTCCTCCCCCCGCAAGCCAAGGAGCCATGACCATGAGCCAGCCCCCTTCCCCCACCGGCGTCGCGATGTCCGTCGAGTCCTCGCCGGGCTTCCACTGCAAGCTGGAGCACGGGCCGTCCGGCTCGCGCATCACCACCGAGGCCCCCAAGGACAACGGCGGCACGGGCATGTCCTTCTCTCCCACGGACCTGGTGGGCGCGGCGCTCGCCTCGTGCGTGCTCACCACCATGGCCCTGGCCGCCTCGCGCGAGAACATCCCCCTGGGGGATGCCCGCGCCCGGGTGGAGAAGCGCATGACGCCCCCGCCGCGCCGCATCGCCGAGCTGGTGCTGGAGGTGGAGATGCCCGCGGGCCTCTCCGCCGCGCACCGCACCCGCCTGGAGGAGGTGGCCCATGGTTGCCCGGTGTCGCGCAGCCTGCACCCGGACGTGAAGCTGCCCATGTCCTTCCGCTACCCGGACGCCGCCCGGTAGGACGCTCGAGCGCTTGATCCTCCGCCCGCTCCCCGGCCGCCTGGCCGGGCGGGCGCTGCACTCCAGGCCGCTCATGCCGACCTTCCCCCCGCAACGTGGGCGAAGACGGGGAGAGCGGCGTGAACCTGGACCTTCTGCGCATCTATCTGAACGATCACCTGATGGGCTCCGTGGGCGGCCTGGAGCTGGCGAAGCGGGCTCGCGCGGAGAACGAGGACCACGCGGTGGGGGAGTACCTCGCGTCCTTGATCGAGGAGCTCCAGGCGGACCGCGCCACCCTGAAGAACGTGATGCGGGCGCTGGGCTTCAAGCTCGACCCGCTCAAGCAGGGCATGGCCTGGGTGGGCGAGAAGCTCGAGCGGCTCAAGCCCAACGGACGGCTCACGGGCTACTCCCCCTTGAGCCGCCTGGAGGAGCTGGAGTTGCTCTGCCTGGGCACCGAGGGGCGCCTGTCCATGTGGCGCACCCTCCGGGGACTGGCCGGCAAGGATGACCGCCTGGGCCGCTTCGACTTCACGGTCCACATCCACCGGGCCGAGCAGCAGCGGCGCGCCCTGGAGCGGTTGCGCCAGCGGGCCGCGGACGAGGCGTTCTCGGAGCCCGAGGAGCGCTCGGTCCTGCGTCTCACCCCCACGCGGGAGCCGGGTTAGCGTCTATAAGGCGCTGCATGGACGTGAAGTCGAGGCAGGTCGTGGAGTGGCTCCTGCGCGAGGAGCAGGTGGAATGGACCACCGAGAAACCACCTCCCGGTCTGGAGCCCGGGGCACGTGAACTCTTCATCAGCGTGGGCTCGCGCGGCGAGGCCCTGCCCGAGCACCCGCGCATGTTGGCGTGGAAGCTCCCCCAGTGGACCCGGCGCGCGGTGCGCTCCACCACGGCCACGGTCCTCCTCTCCGCCGAGCCGCTCGATGCCCTGTCCCGGCAGCTCCAGGAGGCTCCTCCCGGCGCGTCGCCTCCTCCCCTCACGTTGCGCGTCCACGAGCACACCCTCGACGTCGTGTGCGCCACGCTGCTGGTCGCCTGGCGGCTCTTGCACGGCGCCTGGCCCGAGGGCGTCGAGGTGCTCGCCGACTACGTGGGCGAGTGGGAGCAGGGCCACACCGAGACGGTGGGCGAGTACGAGTGCGCGCTGGGCACCGTGTTCTACGCGGCGGTGAAGCTCTGGCCCTCGCTGTCGGCCCGGCCCTCGCGCGAGGTGCTGGAGCTCATGGCCTCCGTGCTGGAGACGGCGCGCGTGCCCGAGGAGCTCACGCGCCTGCCCCCGGCGCGCATCCCCCCGGCCGTCTCCCGGCGCCTCAAGGCGGACGAGCTGCTCTACCGCGCCGAGCTGTCGCGCGCCCAGCGCGTGCAGCTCGACATTCCCCTGGGGGACGCGGAGGACGGGCCCATGCGGCGCGTGGACGCGCTCTTCCTGTCCTCCTTCCAGGACGTCACCGTCCTGCGGCTGCTCGCGCGCAACGACACGGAGAACACCCACTACGGCCAGGGCTTCGACTTCATGGCCATCCACATCGCCCGGCCCGAGCAGTCCCGGCCCTGGCACTCCTTCTCCCTCACCCCCGAGCGCGCGGGCACCCTGGGAGACCTGGCGGGCACGCTGGACGAGCTCGAGGGGCCGCGGCTGCTGGATGGCACCCCGCGCAAGCGCGGACGGCGCTTCGAGCGCCAGCCCAACGACTACTCGGACCCGTGGTACTCGGATGGCTACGCGAGCCCCACCGGCCGCGCGACGATGGTGGCCGGCCCCTACTCGGGCACCCGGCTGTCGCGCCGCGAGCTGTGGGAGACGCTCTGGGACCGCTTCAACGTGGGCCGCCACGTCCATGTCCTGCGCGCCCACACCATCTTCGCCCGGCCCTTCCTGTGGCGTGGGCCCGTGCCGGGCGCGGAGCTCGTGTCCCGGGGCTTCCAGCGGAGGGATCTCTCCAGCCAGGGCGCCACCTTCCACCCCGCCGTGGTCCTGTCCTTCCTCGGCGCCACGGAGGAGGCGGACGTGCTGCACTACGAGAAGCCCGCCGGGGCCCACACCGTCCACGTCTCCGTCTACCCCAACCGGCTCGTCGCCGTCTGGGTGGAGCGGCCCCGGGCCGAGGCCACCTCGTTGTACGCGCTCGCCCTGGAGCAGGAGGAGCTCGTCGAGGGCCGTGCGTTGTGGGAGCTGGAGCCGTTGCGCGCGCTCGCGCCGTGGCTGGCGCCGCTCGGCCCCGAGCGCTGGCTCGTCTATGGCGCCTATCGCGTGTCGCGTGGCCGCTCGTCCATGCTGGATGACTCGCGCTCCATGCAGGGGCTCTTCCACGCGCTCGCCTCCGGCACGCGGCCCTCCCTGGAGAAGCTGCCCTCGGAAGCCGCCGCCGAGAGCCGGCGCGTGCTGCGCGACGCCGCCGGGGAAACCGAGCACTGGCTGACGTCCACGGGCGGGGCGCGGGTCGAGTTCCTCCTCGAGGAGGAGGAGCGCGGGCCTCTCGCGTGCGACCGCGATTTCTTCCTCTTCCTGCTCACCCTGGGCCAGCGCTACTCGGCCTTCGAGATCAGCCGGCGCATGGCCGAGGTGGAGCAGCGCTACCGCACCTCGCGCTGGCAGAGCCTGAGGCCCGCACGCAGCGTGCGCTCGGACGTGATGCTCTTCACCAACTCCCTCTGGCACACGCGCGTGAGCGAGGACCCGGACGTCAACGCTCGCTACCTCGCCTGGCACTCGCTGCACGGCCTGCAGGAGACGGTGACGTCCATGCGCGACCAGGCAGCCGAGCTGGACCAGTACAAGCGCGATCAGTTCGATCGCATGGTGGGCCTGCTCGTCTTCGTCTTCCTGCCGGTGAGCCTCGCCTGCGGCTTCTTCTCCGGCGCGCAGTTCCAAGACATGAGCCCCTCGGTGGGGATTCCGGGCGCCACCACCGGCTGGCTCATCTTCCTGGGCTACACCGCCGCCTTCACCGTGCTTGTCTTTGGCACCGTGTTGTTCGCGCGGGTGATGAACTGGCGACGGCGATGAACCGTCCCATGCTCGCTCGCTCACCCTGCACTCGAGTGGACTCCTGTTGTTCGGGGCTTGAATCCAGGTCAGAATCGCCTGGAAGGCGGTAGAGACCCGGAGTGTCGGCGGTACGCTGGAGGCACGTCCCTTTCGGCCTTGTCGAGGTTTTCCATGGGTGAGAGCGGCGTGCAGGGAGAGCGGACGGAGAGCCAGTCGATCTCCGGCGATTTGTTCTGCATGCGGGGTTTTGGCATCGCACTGGTGGTCCTCGTGCACGTACTCGGCGTGGATGACCAGCACGGGGTGCGCAAGCTCTTCATCCCGGGACGGGCGGACCTGCGCATCGCGTACGATTTCATCCATAGCTTCAATATGGCCGTGATGTTGATCGCGGCGGGCGTGGCCGTGAGCGCCTTCGGGAAGGTGAACCGGTCGCTGATCGGCTTCCTGCGCAAGAAGCTGGATAAGCTCGTCGTCCCGATGCTCATCTGGGCGCCCATGCTGCTGCTCATGCAGGAGCTGTCGGCGGGCCTTCCCCACGGGGTGAGGGCGTGGGGGGCGCTGCTCGCGCGCGTGCCCACGGCGTGGTTCCCCGTGTACGCCATCTTCTGGTTCGTGCACGTGCTGGTGTGGTGCACCCTGCTGAGCTGGATCTTCCGGCGCTTCGCCGCGCCGCGGCTCGGCCGTTGGGCGTCCCTGGTCTACCTGGGCGCCGCCATCGTGATGCACGCCGCCCTGGTGGAGTGGGTGGGTCCCACGCCGTCGGTGATGGGCGAGTACGTGTCCCTGGTGACGTACTGGAACCGCTTCTTCGGCCTGGGCCTCTTCATCCAGCCGGCCCTGGCGGGCGCCTGCCAGGTGCTCTCACGGCGCTCCGCGCCGCGGCAGGTGCTGGTGTCCCTGGGGCTCGCCGCGGCGCTGGTGGCCGTGTACGCGGGGATACCGGACTACGAGCTGGTGTGCGTCATCAACGGGCCGCTGGGCTTCTGCCTGTTGATCTCGCTCTCGGTCTTCCTGGGCAGCCGGGCGCGCGAGGGAGGCGCGGTGTGGAAGGCCCTGCGTGGGCGCTTCGCCACCGTGGGCTCCATCAGCATGCTCTTCTACCTCTTCCACATCTACTTCGTGTCGGGCACGCGCCTGGTGCTCGAGCACCTGTCCCCGGGCATGCCGCTGGCGGTGCACCTCGTGGTCGGCTGGACGATGGGACTGCTCGGCCCCTGGGTCATCTACCTGCTCCTCAAGGATCATCCGCTCTTCCGCTGGAGCATCGGGTTTCCCTCGCGCAAGACCGGCCCGGAGTCCAGTGGCGAACAGCCGCGCCCCGAGCCCTCCGCAGTGTCCTCGGGCGTCTGACCGGGGGGCCTGGACGGCCGTGCGTCGACGCCTCCGTGGGGACATGCGCGGCCGGGAGATGACGCCGCCCGTTTTCACCGGGCTGTCACCCACGGGTTGTCACCCGCCAATGCTATGTGCCCGGATCTCTCGGGACGTGACGCGTCCCCTGACTGGGAGACTTCCGTGCACCCGCATTCCGCCTCTCGCTCTTCCTCGCGTTTCTCTCGCCGTCTGTTCGCCATGATGCCGCTCGCCCTGGCCGGCGCGCTCGCGCTGACGGGTTGTGACGACCGCACGCCCGCGCTCGCCGACAAGCTCCTCGTGGTGGGCCACCGCGGTGCCAGCGCCCTGCGCCCGGAGCACACGCTCGCCAGCTACCGCAAGGCCGTCGAGGACGGCGCGGACATCATCGAGCCGGATCTCGTGTCGACCCAGGACGGCGTGCTCGTGGCCCGTCACGAGAACGAGATCTCCGGCACCACCAACGTGGCGGACGTGGCGAAGTTCGCCTCGCGCAAGACCACGAAGATGATCGACGGCAAGCCGCTCACCGGGTGGTTCACCGAGGACTTCACCCTGGCGGAACTCAAGGAGCTGCGCGCGCGTGAGCGGATTCCCGCCGTGCGCCCGGGCAACACCCAGTACAACGATCAGTTCGAGATCCCCACGCTCACCGAGGTGATCGCGCTCGCCAAGGAGCTGTCGCAGAGTTCCGGCCGCACCATCCACATCTACCCGGAGACCAAGCACCCCACCTACTTCCAGTCCGTGAACCTGCCGCTGGAGGACAAGCTCATCGAGGCGCTACGCGCGGATGACTTCACCCGTAGCACCGCCACCGTCTACATCCAGTCCTTCGAGGTGGCCAACCTCAAGGCCATCCGCGCGAAGCTCGGCACCTCGCAGCCCAACTGGAAGCTCGTGCAGTTGATGGAGGAGGGGTCCTTGCAGCCCTATGACTTCGTCGTCGCCAAGGACGCGCGCACCTACGCCGACTTGATGACCGAGGCGGGCATGAAGGAGATCGCCACCTACGCGAACGGGGTCGGGCCCTACAAGCGCAGCATCATCGACGTGGACACCACGACGGGGGCCTTCCTGAAGCCCAGCAGCCTCGTGCGCAACGCCCACGCGGCCAACCTGACCGTGCACCCCTACACCTTCCGCCCGGAGAACAGCTTCCTGCCCGCTCCGCTCAAGGCCGAGGGGACGGACTCCACGCACAACGAGGCTGGCGCCATCAAGGAGATCCAGGCGTACCTCGATGCCGGCATCGATGGCTTCTTCACCGATGACCCCGCCGTGGGTCGCAAGGCGGTGGATTCGTACAAGCGCTAATTCCGCCAGGTGAGCGGGGACCCGCCCAGCAGCAGGGGGACGGCGAGCAGGCCTCCCCCCGCGCCGATCCACAGGGTGGGCACCATCCCGAGCACGCCCACCAGGGGGCCCGCCAGCAACGCCCCCAGGGACAGCAGCAGCCCGGTCACCACGTGGAAGGTCGCGTTGGCGCGGCCCAGCACCTCGGAGTCCATGACCCACTGCCGGAGGCTGAGCGCGTGAATCACGTACGCGCCGAGCAGGGCATCCCCGAGCAACTGCTGCAGGACGAGCAGGGGGATGCTCCACGCTCCCGCCTCCCTCGCGAGGGGAATCAGCAGGTTCGCGCCTTGTCCCACGAGCAGTGAGATGCCCATCGCGGGGCCGAGGCCCCGGCGCACCATGGGCCGCGCGATCAACGCCCCCACGAAGGAGCCCACCCCTCCCACGCCGATGATGACGCCCACGGTGGCGGGCGTCAGGCCCAGCGTCTCCAGCGTGAAGACCATGTAGAGCGCGAGGAAGAAGCCGCCGAAGAAGTACATGACGGCCTCCGCGATCAACACCGGACGGATCAGCGGATGGGCGAGGCAGGCGCGAAAGCCCGTCACGATGTCGCCGAGGACGCTCACGTGGGCCCCGGTGGCCGCCGCGGGTGGCTCGGGGGTGCGGATCCGGCCGAGCCACAGGGCCGACCAGACATACGACAGCGCGTCCACCCCGATCGCCACCGGCGCCGTCAGCCACTGCACCAGCACGCCCGCCAGTCCGGGCCCGGCCGCCTCCGCGACGGACTCCGAGGCCTCCAGGCGGGCATTGGCCTCCACCAGCAGCGCCTTGTCCACGAGCGTGGGCAGGTAGCTGTTGTCGGCGATCTGGAACAGCGTCGTGGCGGCTCCGACCGCTGCCGCCACGAGGTAGAGCTGGGGCATCGACAGGGTCCCGAACCTCGCGGCCAGGGGCAGGGTGAGGAGCAACAGGGCCCTGACGACATCCGCGCCGATGAGGAGCGGCCGTTTGGCGTTTCGATCGACGTGCCCGCCCATGAACAGGCCCACGAGCAGACCGGGCGCGACCCCGAGCGCCGAGAGGAGGGCGATCTCGGTGGGCGTCGCCTGGAGCGTGAGCAGGGCGAGAATGGGCAGGGCGGTGCGGGTGATGCGGCTGCCGAACGCGCTGACGATCTGCGCGCCCCAGAGCCGCAGGAAATCCGGGTGGCTCCAGAGCCCGCCGGAAGGCCACCCACGTGGAAGGACGCGCACGGTGTTCAACCTCGATAAAGGGGGAGGGCGAGCCCTCGGGTGATGGCGAGCGCCCGCAGGACGAAGCCGGCGGTGGCCGCGATGCCGGCGGCCAGGGGCATGGGGACGCCCAGGGAGCCGAGCCCGACGTACAGCGCGGCGGCGAGCGCGGCGGCGGTGACGTAGATCTCCGGACGCAGGAGGATGGACGGCTCACCCGCCAGCACGTCGCGGATGATGCCCCCCATGCAGGCGGTGACGACGCCCATCACCACGGCGGGCAGGGCGGGGATGCCCAGGCTGCGTGCCTTGGCGGCGCCATAGACGGCATAGGCGGCGAGGCCGATCGCGTCGAACCAGTCGAGCGCCTTGCCCCTCCACAGCCAAGAGGGCGTGACCCAGACCAGGACCGCCATGCCCAGACTGACCGCGATCGCGCCCGAGTCATGCATCCAGAAGACGGGGGCGTCGAGGAGCAGATCCCTCACGGTGCCGCCGCCCGTGCTGGTGATGGCGGCGAAGAAGGCGAACGTGACGAGGTTCTGTTGGCGCCGGGCGGCGGCGAGTGCGCCCGAGGCGGCGAACACCGCGATACCGATGATGTTGAGCCAGACGAGCGCGGGGCCGAGTTGGGCGAGGGGGAGGTTCATGTGTCCGCTTCCAGCATCAACGCGTCGCGAAGGTGCTCGGCGAGATAATCGATCAACGCGCTCACGGGCGGCGGCAGACCCCGGCGGCTGGTGAAGACGAGGTGCACCGTTCCGTCCGGAGCGTGCCAGTCTGGAAACACCTGGACGAACTGGCCGGAGCGCAGGGCGAGCGCACAGGTATGGTCGGGCAGCAGGGACACGCCCAGCCCGGCGATCACCGCCTCCCGCAGGGCCTGGAAATCCCCGCAGGCCAGCCGAGGCTCATGACGCAGGGTGATCGTCCGCTGCTCGGGGCCGATGAGCTCCCAGACGTCCTGGCCCGGTTGCTCCGTCGGGCTCAGGGTTGGCACCGAGGAGAGCATCTCCACGTCCCGAGTGTCGCCGAGGCGCTCGGCCCACGTGGGGCTCGCCACGAGGATGCGGCGGCTCCGGGCGAGCTTGCGCACGGTGAGCGCCGCGTCGGTGTCGAGCGAGATGCGCACCCGGAGCGCGACGTCGATGCGCTCGGAGATGAGATCGACCCGCCGGTTGGTGGCCACCACCACCAGCTTCACCCGGGGATAGCGGTCCATGAAGCGTGCCAGGACGCCCGACACGGGCTCCATCATCCCCAGGGGACAGCTGAACCGGACCGTCCCATGGGGCTCGCCCTGGGTCGCGGCCACCGCCGCCTCGGCCCGCTTCACTTCCATCAACACGTTCTGGCAGTGCTCGTAGAAGGCCTGCCCGACGTCGGTGACGCGGAAGCGGCGCGAGGTCCGTTCGATCAGCCGGACACCCAGCCGCTCCTCGAGCTGCGCCACCCGGCGGCTGAGCTTCGACTTGGGTTGCCGCAGCACCCGTCCGGCCGACGCGAAGCCCCCGTTGGCGACCACCTCGGTGAAGAAGAACAGGTCATTCAAGTCCTGCATCACGCCCTCATCGTTCCAAAAGAGGAACGCAGGTTCCCGAAAAGCCCAGCTATCGGATTCATCGTTCCAAATCTAGATCTATCCCATCGCGACGACGAACTCCGCCGCCGCATCACAGGGAGAAAGACCATGAGCAACAAACTTCAGGGCAAGGTGGCGGTCGTGACGGGTGGGACGTCGGGAATCGGGCTGGCCACGGCGAAGCGGTTCGCCGCCGAGGGCGCCACCGTCTTCATCACGGGCCGCCGCCAGGCGGAGCTGGATGCCGCGGTGAAGTTGATCGGCCCCAGCGCCACGGGGGTTCGGGCGGATGCCTCGAACCTGGCCGATCTCGACCGCCTCTACGAGGTGGTGAAGCAGAACAAGGCCCCCCTCGACATCCTCGTCGCCAACGCGGGAGGCGGTGAGTTCGCCCCCCTGGGCTCCATCACCGAGAAGCACTTCGACGACACCTTCGCCACCAACGTCAAGGGCATGCTGTTCACGGTGCAGAAGGCCCTGCCGCTGCTGCGCGACGGCGCCTCCATCATCCTCACGGGCTCGACGGCGGGCATCCAGGGCACTCCGGCGTTCAGCGTCTACTCCGCGACCAAGGCCGCCGTGCGCAGCTTCGCCCGCAATTGGATCCTCGATTTGAAGGACCGCCGCATCCGCGTCAACGTCATCAGCCCGGGCCCCATCAAGACGCCCGGTCTGCATGGGCTCGCCCCGAATGAGGAGGCGGCGCGGGCGCTCTTCGAGCAGATGGCCACCACCATTCCCCTGGGCCGGCTGGGCGACCCGGACGAGGTCGCCAGGACGGCGGTGTTCCTCGGCTCGGAGGACAGCAGCTTCGTCAACGGAGCCGAGCTCTTCGTCGACGGCGGCGCGGCGCAGATCTGAAGCACACCCGCCCCGGGGCAAGGGCCCGTGCCCTCGACCCCGGGGAGCAGGCCGAGTCTCAGACCCGCTCGACGCGCACACGCGCGGGCAGCCCGTTGAGGCTCACTTCCTCCTCGGTGGTGAAGCCCTCGGGGCCCACGTTCAGCTCCGAGGTGAGCGTCTCCCGGGAGATGAGCTCACGCGCCTCCTGGGTCACCTTGCGCACGCGCGCGTCTCCGTCCACCCACAGGCGGATGCGATCCGTGTACCCGAGCGCCATGTCCTTGCGCGCCGCCTGCACGCGGGCGAGCAGCTCGCGCACCAGGCCCTCGTCCACGAGCGCCTCCGTGAGCTCCGTGTGGAGCACCACCACGCCCACGCCCGAGCCCGCGGCGGCATAGCCCGCGTTGGCCTCCACGAGGACTTCGAGCTCCTCGGCGGGGAACACCATGGCCTCGCCGCCCACCGTCAGGGCCACCTTGCCCTCGCGGGCGAGCTCCGCCTGGAGCAGGCGGCTGTCGGCGGCGTCGAAGGCCTTGCGCACCGGGGCGAGCTTGGGGCCCAGGCGGCTGCCCATGGTGCGCAGGTTGGGCCGGACCTTGTAGCGCACCACGTCCGCCTCCTGGCCCGCCTCGAGGAAGCGCACCGTGTGCACGTTCAGCTCGTCGGTGAGCAGGTGCTCGTAGTGGGCCACGCGCTCGCGCAGCTCGCGGCGCGCGAGCACCACGTCCACGCGCGAGAGCGGCTGGCGCACCTTGAGACGGTTGTCCGTGCGCACCTTGAGGCCGAGCGACACGAGCTCGCGCACCGCGCCCATCTCCGTGGAGAGCGCCTCGTCGATGAGGCTCGCGTCCGCTTCCGGGTAGTGGCCCAGGTGGACGCTCTCCGGCTGGGTGGTGGGCCAGGGCTGGCGCACGAGGTTGCCCCACATCTCCTCGGAGAAGAAGGGCGTGAAGGGGGCGCTCATCGCCGCGAGCGTGGTGAGCACCTCGTACAGGGTGAAGTACGCGTCCTGCTTGTCCTGCTCCAGGCCCGGCGCCCAGAAGCGGTCCCGGCTGCGGCGCAGGTACCAGTTGGACAGGGCGTCCACGAGCGCCACCATGCGCTGGGCGGCGTCGTACACCTGGTAGGTGTCCAGGCCCCGGGTGACGTCGCGCAGGGCGAGCTGCACCTCGGAGAGGATCCACCTGTCCAGCACCGGACGCTGGGCGGGGGGGCGCCAGCCGGTGCTCTTCTGGATGGCGCGCCAGGGCACCTCGGTGGCGTCCGGGTTGCCCTTGGCCGGAGAGAAGCCGTCGATGTTCGCGTAGATGGTGAAGAACGAGTAGACGTTGCGCAGCTTGACCTGGAAGTCCTTCTGCAACATGCGCACGTTGCTCAGCGAGTGGCGCGTGTTGGACCAGGTGGGGCTGGCGGCGAAGAAGAACCAGCGGAAGGCGTCCGCGCCGGGGGCCCGGCTGGCGGGGTCCTTGAGCACCACGCGCTCGTCGGGCGGCAGCCGGGGCACCTCCACCGGCATCACCTCCGCGCCGCGCGCCGGGGGCTTCA
This sequence comes from Cystobacter fuscus, assembly GCF_002305875.1. NCBI lineage: Bacteria > Pseudomonadati > Myxococcota > Myxococcia > Myxococcales > Archangiaceae > Cystobacter > Cystobacter fuscus. The sequence continues at coordinate 4,016,633 of NZ_CP022098.1, forward strand.
CGCCCAGGGCCGCGAGGTCCTTCGCGGCGAGCAGCACCACGCGGCGCTTGAGCTTCTTGTGCACCTTGACGGTGAGCGTCAGCGCCTTGTCGGGCGCGTCCGGACGGAACACCTGGAGCTTGGCGCCCTCCTGGAGATCCAACCCCTCGAGGTCCTCGCGGGCGATGAGCGCCTCGCCGGGCACGCCGGGCACGCCCGCGCGCGCGTCGTCGAGCACGGCGAAGTCCATGCGCACTTCATCGAGGATGATCTCCGGCGGGGTGTAGTTGCCCTTGGACTTGGACTCCTTCTTGCCCTCCTTGTCGGAGACGTGGCCGAGCACGATGCAGTTCTTGTAGGGCAGGGGGTAGTCGCGCGCGGGCGCAATCCCCTGGCGTGCCTGCGTCTCCTCGTCGAAGACGAGCGTGCTGATCATCAGCAGCGAGTAGAACCAGCCGCGCGTCTGATCGATCGCCTCGGAGATGAAGTCCGCGGGGAAGGCGCGGGTGAACTTCTCGTGCGAGCCGGGCGCGTGGGGGTAGCCCCACTGGGCGAAGGGCATGCACCCGGAGTCGAACCACACGTCCACCACCTCGGGCACGCGCACGAAGCGACCGGGGGTGCCGGGCTTCTCGTAGGTGACCTTGTCGATCCACGGCTTGTGGACGATGAGGTGCTCGGCGCCGGCGGACTCGGGCTTGCTCGCGAGGAAGGCCTTGAGCTCGGCCTCCACGGCGCCAAGCGTGCTGCCGGGCTTGCCGCGCAGGGACTCGAGCGACGCGTGGGCCTCCACTTCGCCCGTCTCCGAGTGGACCCAGAGGGGCAGGGGTGTGCCCCAGTAGCGCTCGCGCGAGAGGGCCCAGTCCACGTTGTTGGCGAGGAAGTCGCCGAAGCGGCCCTCCTTGATGTGGTCGGGGACCCAGTTGACCTGGCGGTTGTTGGCGATGGCCTTGTCCTTCACGGACGTGGTGCGGATGTACCAGGCGGGCCGGGCGAACTGGATGAGCGGGTCGTCATCCGCGCGCCAGCAGAAGGGGTACTCGTGGCGGTACTGCTCCATGAGCACGAGCCGGCCGCGCTCCTTGAGCTCGCGCTGGATCTCCTTGTCCGCGTCCTTGACGAAGCGCCCGGTGAGCGAGGGGAAGTCCTCGCCGAAGGTGCCGTCCGGACGGATGGCGCAGAACATCTCCAGGGGCTGGGTGAAGCGGGTGCGCTCGCGGCGGAAGGCCTCGTAGTCGTCCTCGCCGAAGGCCGGCGCGACGTGCACGATGCCCGTGCCGCTGGTGAGGGTGACGAAGTCCGCGCCGATGACGCGCCAGGCGGGCGCCTCGGTGCCACCCTGGGCGAGCGGCAGTTGGGTGTCGCCCACGCGCTGGACGTAGACGTCGTAGGGCGGCAGGTAGCGCCGGCCCACCAGCTCGCTGCCCTTGAGGGTGGCGAGCACGGGCAGGTCCTTCTTGAGCTTCTTGGCCAGCTCCTCGCGCAGGGCCGCGGCGACGATGAGCTTGCGCTCGCCCGCGTCCACGGTGACGTAGTCCACGGTGGGGTTGACCGCGGCGTACATGTTGGAGGGCAGCGTCCAGGGCGTGGTGGTCCAGATGAGCAGCGCGGTGTCGGGCGTGTCGCGCAGCGGGAAGGCCACGTAGGCGCTGGGATCGTCCACGGTGCGGTAGCCCATGCCGACCTCGCCCGAGCTGAGCGCCGTGCCGCCCTGGGGCCACCACCAGACGATTTTATGGCCGCGGTAGAGCAGGCCCTTGCGGTACAGCTCGGCGAGCGCCCACCAGACGCTCTCCACGTAGCCCCGGTGGTAGGTGACGTAGGCGTCCTTCAGGTCCACCCAGAAGCCGATGCGCTCGGTGAGCCGCTCCCACTCGGAGGTGTAGCGGAAGACGGACTCGATGCAGCGCTCGGTGAAGGGCTCCACGCCGTAGCGCTCGATCTCCGCCTTGCCGTGGATACGCAGCTCCTTCTCGACCTCCACCTCGACGGGCAGGCCGTGCGTGTCCCAGCCCGCCTTGCGGGGGACGCGGTAGCCGCGCATGGTCTTGTATCGGGGGAACAGGTCCTTGATGACGCGCGTGAGGACGTGGCCGTTGTGGGGCAGGCCGTTGGCGGTGGGCGGGCCCTCGTAGAAGACGAAGCCGGGAGCGTTGTCCCGTCCCTGGAGCGTCCGCTCGAAGATGCGGCGCTCCTTCCAGAAGGAGAGGACGCGGCGTTCGTCCGCGGGGAAGTCCAGCTCCGCGGGAACGGCGGTGAACAGGGCAGAGGGAGGAGGCATGGGGGTGCGTCGTAGCACGAAGGCGGTGGGAGGCTCCCGGGCGATCTTTTCCGACGGTCCGTGGCTCTAGGGCTGGGCGGATTGCGGCGGGCGGCCCCGGTCCTTGGCGACGGGCAGGTAGCACTTGCCCTGGTACTCGGCCTGGACGTCCAGGCAGGGGGGACGCTGGTCCAGGGCCATCCAACACCCCTTGTTGATCTCCTCCTCCCACAGTTCGGGTTTGCAGGGGGTGATGGCTTGATTCCGGAAGGGCTTCTTGGGCAGTGGATAAGCGAGGGAGGTGGGGGCCGGTGGGGCCGAGCCGGTCAAGAGCGGCGCATCCACCTTGGAGCGGATGTCGGACAGCTCGACTGGAGAGGGGGACGGCGGGTGTCCGGGCCAGCCAGCCAGCAACAGCCCGGCGCCCATGCCCAGTGCGAGCAGGGCGAGACCCGCGGCGGCGAGCATTCCCCTGGAAGGTGAGGGGGAGACGGGGGCGGGGGGTCCCGGTGGTGCCGAGAGGTGGCTCTGGACCTGGGGACTGTCCTCGACGGCTTGGACCGAGGCGCTCGTCAGCGCGAGGATGTCCGCCAGCTCCGTCAGGGGGACGCCCGCGGGGGCCTGCTCCGGTCGAATGGTGACGGATGGCGGCGTGGGCCGGCAGAGGATCCGGACCTCCCAGGAGCCCGAGGGTTGCCACTCCACGTGCTCGCCGGGCATCAGCGTCAGGGCCGGCTGCCCCGTGCCCGTGTCCCTCGATTCATAGAGGCGTCCCAGGTTGGGCTCCACCTCCTCGCACCGCCTGCCGAGCTGGAACGGTCCCAGCCCGCCGTCTTTGTCGCTCTTCTCGTTCGCCATGAGCCTTCCCTTCGTGGAAGCCACTCCTCACGGAAACGGATTCGACTTTTCAAGTCAAGTGGAATGACGGGTCTTGTTGGGTTCGACGAATCAAAGACAGGGGGCAGCCGCGGCGCCTCTCGTGTGCATGTCCCTCAGAGGTCCTCTTGGCGCAGGCGACCTTGGCGCCGGAGTTCGGATGCCACGAACGGAGCCCGCCGCTCGAGATAGGAGAGCTCGATGTCTCCCCGCTCGTAGCAGGTGACGTACTCTTCACGCGCCTTGAGGCACTCGGGCATGTTGAGCACGAGGAGGGTTTCCTCGATCTCCTTCGCCTTGCGCGTGGGAGCCTTGGGGCCGCGAATGACCTGGAATGCCACGAGTTCCAAGGCGAACCAACCCTTGGCCACCTCGAAGGGGTCCACCAGAGAGGTCAGGTCGTTCTTCTTCGCGTTGATGAGCGCGGCGCAGAGCCGGTAGTTCGACCACTCATAGACCTGGTCCCACGCGCGTGACTTCGGAAGGACGTGGTCGATGGTCGGGTTGCCCGTTGCATGCTCGAAATAGAGCGCCAGGTAGGCACAGCGGCGCTCATAGGCCTCCAGCATGTCCGGGAGGGCGTCACGCCAGAACGGGGGGAAGGCGTCGGCGGGAATGTCGGCCTCGCGGGCCGCGAGCTTCTTGCGGCGAGGGCCCCGGCGCTCGAGACGCGGCTTTCGGCCGACCAGCTCATCAATGGCGGACAGCCCCTTCTTGCGAACCTTCTTGTCGAAGTGGGGCGGCTCCTTCGCGGGCGTGACCGGTATCACCGCTTGCCTCGCTTCGCTGGCTTGCGCTCCTCGACGAACTGTCCCCACCGGACCCAGAACGGATCAATGTCCGGAAGCCCCGCGGCGCGCAGTTTCTGGTCCGCGGACTCCACGTCCTGCCATTTCGGGTCCTTCTGACGGAGCAGCGCCAGCGCGGTCTCGATGGCGGACTCGGCTTCGAGCGACCGGGCCTTCCTCAAATCGAAGGCCTCGCTGGTGAGCCAGTTGGAGACCTCTCCCCGGCGCACGAACTCGCGCTTGCGCAGGACGACCCGGGCCTCTTCGAGGTCCAGGTCGAACCATGCGTCCTTCTTGACGTCGAAGAGTGGCTCCACGGAGGCCAGCACCAGGGGGGAGTGCGTCGCCGTGATGAGCTGGACGCGGGAGCGGTGGCTCCCGGTGAGCGCGTCCATCACGTTGAGCACGGCCGGTACGATGCGGCGCTGCCACTGGGGATGGAGGTGCGCTTCGATCTCATCGATGAGGAAGATGATCTCCCGGGCGGGATCGTCGCCACGAACCTCGGCCGCCGCGAGGTGTTCCTGCCAGGCCCAGATCAGCAGGTAGGTCAGGGCGATGATGCGCCGCATGCCCGCCGACGAGTGGGTCACGGCGACATCCTGGCCGTAGGGCATCCGCAGTGTCGGGTAGCGCTTCGGATCTTCCACGGTGAGCTTCCGCAGCTCCCCTGGGACCAGCGGCTTTCCCCCGGGCGGGGACAGCACCTGGAGAACCTTGGTCAGCATGTTGAAGGCCTCACCGTTCTCGCGCTGCCACGACGCCCAGTCGCGAATGAGCCCTTCACAGTGCGCGTTCCCCTCCCACACTTCGTGAGGCGCGAAGAGATAGGAGCTGGGACGGTCCGGCGTATCGGTCTTCCAGTAGTTGCGCGCCGGATCCCACACGGAGAAGCCACCGTCGACCTGCGCGTAAAGCACGAGCCCCGGAATCGCGGGCCGACCATTGTTGACGGACCAGCGCTCGGCCTTGCGGTCATACCTGCTCTCGTACGAGTAGCTACGAGGCGTGGACTTCGTGTAGCTGTACGCGATCCTGGGCTTGCCCTGCGAGGGAGAGGGAAGGACCAGATAGCGTGCCCAGGTCCTGGTCAGGGCCCACCAGGCGATGTCCAGCAGGAAGCTCTTGCCCAGCCCGTTGTCGCCCGTGATGAGGTTGAGCCGTTGCGCGAGCCTCAGCTCCATCTCGGGCGCGGGTCCGACATTTTTCAGGTGCATCGACTCAAGCATCGACTTTGCCTCTCCGGGCAAGGGCTCTGGAGGAAGCTATGCCAATTCGGTCCGGTCAGAGCCGAAAACAGCATCGCGAGTTGCTCGACCGGGCGGGCCTCATCGAACGTCCGGAACCCGGGTAGACTCGCGAGTGACACGAGGGACACCATGCACCTGGATTCGCAGCCGCTCACCACGGCGACGTCTTGCCTCCCGAGCCTCCACTTCCGCGCGGTCCTCCTGGCTGCATCCGTGGCCTTGCTCATCCAAGGATGCGCCACGGTCCGCCACGACGCCGGGCCGCGACAGCCCGTTGCCACTCCCGCGAACGAGGCGGCGGTAGGCGGCTCCGGCGGCTTCTTCGAGCAGGAGGTGGTGGACCCATTCCAACTGGTACAGGCGGCCAGTGGCCTGGAAGAAGAGGACTGGCACCCGGCGGGCGCCGCGCTCTACCTGGGACAGGCGCGCCAGTTGCTGAGCGAGTTGGCGAAGCGGCCCGTGACCTACAAGAGCATCGCCCCGCGCCGGGTGCTGTGCTGGCTGCTGCGCGAGGTGCTCGAGGGCGGCGAGCGCGTGGAGTACGCCGACTTGAAGTGGCGTGTCGAGCGCTTCTGGCCCCTGGTGCTGGTGCGCCCGGACGGCTATCTGGTGGCCGTGCTCACCGGCACGCCCCTTCAGCGCATGGGCCCACTCCAACTCGTGGAGGGCGAGTGGAGGGTGGGGCGCCTCGTGGTGGGCGACTTCTACTTCTCGAGTGGGGGAGTCTTCTATCCGGTGAACGCCGCCTTGCGGCGCGCGGACAGTCTGCCCCTGACCGAACTGGGCCTGGGTAGGGATCCACTCAACGCGGCGCTCGATGGAGCGCAGGACGCCCTGGGGGAGATGGCGGTGGCGCTGGCCTCGTCCCTCCTCCATCCCATCCGGACCGTGGAGGACCTGGCCCAATTGCCCACGACGGTGGCGTTGCTCATTGCCTCCTCGCCGGAGTACTTCGCGCGTTATGGGGCCATGTCCCGGGAGGACCAGATACGGGAGGCGGCGCGCCTGTCCACGCACGTGCTCATGATGCTCGGGGGCGCGGAGGCCACGGTGGGACGTGTGAGTGGACTGGGGGCCGCACTGCCGGAGCTGTCACTCACGGCGAGGGGGGAGATGGTGGTGGGTGGAGTCGTGGTGGGAGGCACGATGAGCACCACGGTGGGGATGGACCTGGGAGCGTTCTCCGTCCTGCACATGGCGGCAAGGAGCCCGGGACGTACCAGCGGTGCGGGCGCCAAGGCGGGGAAGTCCACCCAGACGGCCGCGGCGAAGGGGCCCGGCAAGTGGACACACAAGACGCCCACGACCGAGTCCACGCAAGCCTTGGACTATCAGGAGCAGGTAACACAGCGGCCCGCCTGGTATGTGTACATGGTGGATGAGGTGGAGTTCGACGGCTTCAATGGCAAGGAATTGCTCGAAGCCAAGGGCGCTAGCTACAAAAAATTTCTCAAGAAAGACGGTGCAATTCAACCCTGGTTTGAAAATGGAAAGGGATTCTGGGCTTTGAGGGAGCAGGCGAGACGACAATCAGAGCTTGCCAGGACGTTGAATGTGCCGGTGGTCTGGCACGTGGCCGAGTTGGAATTCGCGAATTTCCTTCGTGCTTTCTTCGAAGAAAATGAATGGACCAATATCACCGTTCGCTATACGCCGCCGACGCGATGAGGAGCATGCATGCAGGGGAAGTTCTACGTCGGAGCCTACTGGGGACCGCGCAAGGAGACGGCGCTGGAGTGCGCCCGGCGCGCGGAACTCTTCTTCCACATGTTGGCACGGTACGACCCAACGTTCGTCCAATGGTACCGAAGGGGACGCGGAGCCCCTCGCGAATTGCCGGGCCACCCCGTCCGCCAGGACGTGGAAGAGTGGGAGCAGTTGTTCCTTCGTGGCATGAACCGCACGGATGCCACCAGGAGAGTCATCGAGGACCTGGGGTTTAGCGCAGATGTGTGGAATGCGAAGACCAGCGAACGGACCCGCATCGAGCTGCACTGCGGTGAGTACTCGCCCTTTGGGCCGGGAAACACCTGCCTGTTCTATCCACCTCACGAGGGCCCGTCTCGGGAGCGGATACTGAGCGCCTCCGTGCTGAGCGGAGTGCTCACCAGCATTGCCACCACATGGGACCCCGACTTCGCGATGGCCACCTCATCGGCCATGCTGGAACTCATCAAGAAGCGCAAGCGGGAGGTGAGGGTGGGCTGGCTGACCTACCTGTCACGCCGTCTGGGCACGGTTCCTCCGCTGCCCGCCCCCGTGCGCATCGAGCCGGTGGGCACCCTGGGATGGCTGCTCATCCTCTCTCCCGAGCCCATGACGGCGAGCAACCCCGAGCACGTGGCCTTCACCGACCGCATTCGCGAACTGCTCGACCGGGCGGGCCTCATCGAACGTCCGGAACCCGGTCCGGTCCGCGAGTAGTCCGGCACTCGCCCACGCTCATTTCAGGTCGACGTCCGAGAAGAGGCACGGGCGCGATCGAGGAGCAACTTGCGCTCGCGTTCGTTGTGCGTGAGCGATGCCGCGCGCTCGAACTCCGCACGGGCCTCGTCGAGGCGGCCGAGCTTCACCAGGAGGTCTCCGCGCACGCTCGGCAGGAGGTGGTAGTCCTCGAGCGAGCGCTCCGAGAGCAGCGCATCGACGATCTCGAGCCCCGCTGCTGGGCCGAACGCCATCGAGACGGCGACCGCACGGTTCAGCTCCACGACGGGTGATGGCACCAACTGGACGAGCGCCTCGTAGAGCGCCGCGATGCGCATCCAGTCCGTCTCGGCCGGCGTACGGGCTCGTGCGTGACAGGCGGCGATCGCGGCCTGCGAGGTGTACGGACCCCGTGCGCCGCCGAGTGCCTCGGCCCGTTCGAGTGCCGCGAGACCCCGGCGGATGAGGAGTTGATCCCACCGTCCCCGGTTTTGATCGAGCAACAGGACGGGCTCTCCCGACGGGCCGACCCGTGCCCTCAGCCGCGATGCCTGGAGTTCCATGAGCGCGACGAGGCCGTGGACTTCCGGCTCTTTTGGAACGAGCCCGGCCAGGATCCGTCCGAGCCGGAGCGCATCCTCGCAGAGCGCGGGTCGCACCCAGTCGTCGCCGGCGGTGGCCGAGTAGCCCTCGTTGAAGACGAGGTAGATGACCTGGAGCACCGACGAGAGACGGGCCTCGAGCTCGGCCCCGCGGGGAACCTCGAAGGGGACATGCGCCTCGGAGAGGGTCCGCTTGGCTCGGACGATTCTTTGGGCGACGGTCGGCTCCGGGACGAGGAACGCGCGCGCGATCTCCCCGGTCGTCAGACCTCCGAGCAAGCGCAGCGTGAGCGCGACACGGGCCTCGGTCGAGAGAACCGGATGACAGGCCGTGAACATGAGGCGCAGGAGGTCATCGCCGACGTCATCGTCGAGCGCGGCGTCGAGTTCCGGCACCGTGCGCGCTTGCTGTGCCTCGAGTTCGAGACCGAGCTCCTCGTGCTTGCGCTCGAGCCTCTTGTTCCGGCGAAAGAGGTCGACCGCGCGATGCTTCGCGGTGGCCATGAGCCAGGCGCCCGGGTTGTCTGGGATGCCCGACTCCGGCCACCGCTCGAGCGCGGCGACGAGCGCGTCCTGCGCGAGCTCCTCGGCGAGACCCACGTCGCGCACGAGTCGCGCGAGACCGGCGATGAGTCTGGCGGACTCGATCCTCCAGATCGCGTCGATGGCGCGCTGCGTAGCGGAAGCCGTCACGGCCACCGACTAGAGCAGCTTCATCCGCCAGCGCAAGGCCGGGCCCGCGCCAGGACTAACGGCCCTTCGACTCGGTGCGCTCACGGAGCTGCCGCTCCTTCTCCATGAGTTCGCCCGTGGGGTCGCTGGGAGCGAAGTCCTCCGACTCGAATACCTGGCGGATCTCGATCTCGGACTCCGTGCCGGGCATGGGATCGGGGCAACGCTTGACCCACTCGATCGCCTCTTCCTTCGACTTCACCTGCCACAACCAGAAGCCGGCGATCAGCTCCTTCGTCTCGGCGAAGGGCCCGTCGATCACGGTGCGCTTGCCTCCGGAGAATTTGACGCGTGCTCCCTTCGCGCTCGGGTGGAGCCCCTCGCCCGCGAGCAGGATTCCCGCCTTCACCAGCTCCTCGTTGTACTTCCCCATCTCGGTGAGCAGCTCCGTGCTCGGCAGGACGCCCGTCTCCGAGTCCTTGGTGGCCTTGATCAGGATCATGAATCGCATCGTCGTGTCTCCTCCGGAGTGGAAGCCGGGTCTGGCCCGGGCTCTACTCTCACGTCGAACGTGGGGGCGCGAGATCGACACGGCGAACGATTTTTTTCGCGGAACCGCCAACCCTCTGAAAGGACTGGAGCTCCCAGGGGAGGCAGCACCTGGTTGCCTGGTAGCCCGAGGGGGCGCCTTCAGCGCCGGAACATGAAGCGCAGTGCCTTGGGCAGCCGGCGCCTCCATGCCTTTTCGTTGTGTCCGGCGTTCTGATCCGGGCGCCACATGAGCCCACCTTCCGGGTAGCCCTTGCGCTCGAGGACGTGGTGCATCTCCTCGGCGACCGCGAGCATGCGGCCGCCGCCCTCGCGCCCGCCGCAGTCGATGTACACGCGGCTGATGAGCGGCTTGGGACGGCTGTCCACGAAGGGGAAGAGCGCCTTGTCCCCCACGGAGAAGGCGGGCGACATGGAAATGGCCCCGCCGATGGCGTGCGGGTAGCGGTAGTGGGCCCAGAGTGCCGCCAGGCCCCCCATGGACGAGCCACCCACCACCGTGTGCAGGGCCCCGCCCGTCAGTCCGAAGGTGTGCTGCACGTGCGGCATGAAGTGGTGCACCACCCAGTCGAAGAAGTGCTCCGCGTGTCCGCCGCGGCCCGGCGTCATCTCCCACGGGGACAGCTCGTCGATGCGCCGGTCTCCACCGTGCTCGAGCCCCACGACGACGGGCGCGCGGAAGGTGGGGCTGCCCACGAGTTGCTCGACGGCCTCGTGTGCGTACCAGCCGCCCGAGTAGCTCCCCCAGTCCGTCCAGCAGTTCTGGCCGTCGAAAAGGTAGAGCACGGGCCGCTCGTGGAGCGGCACGTCGTCTCCGCTCGGTACGTACACGTGCGCTCGACGGGAGGGGAATCCCGGGACATCGAACGGCCCGAGCGAATGGAACTGTCCGGGCCAGGCCCAGGAGGTGTCAGCGGTTGCGTTCACGATTCCGGCCTGAAGAAAATTCTTCCATGGATGGTCGCGCTCATGCTGACGGATCGTCACCTGGCGTCAAGTCTTGACAATGCCTGCCCCAAACATGGATTCCACGAAATTCAGTCAGGCGCGACCGCATCGTGATCATCTCGTCATGAGGCTCGCGCCGGTGGAGAGATTCATGACGAAGTTCTTGCAGCGCGCTGTACTCACCTATGGATCATGTCTTCTGCTGGCGCTCTCGGCGGCCGGCTGCCGCGACGACGGCCTGGCGGCTCCTGACGCCGGAGGCGACACCCCCGATTCCGGCGTCGAGACGGACGGAGGCGTGGGCGAGCCCGACGCCGGTTCGCCGCCTCCCGCAGCGGATCTCGCGAAGCACGTCGACCCGTTCATCGGCACCGACGACAGCAACTCGCCCTTCCCGGTGCCGGGCGGCGCTGGCGGCAGCACCTTCCCGGGCGCGACCGTGCCCTTTGGCATGTTGCAACTCAGTCCCGATACGCCGACCGCCTCGCCCTCGGGCTACCGCTACAGCGACTCGCTCATCGAGCACTTCAGCCTGACCCACTTCAACGGCGCGGGCTGCCCCAACAACGAGGATCTGCCGTTCCTGCCGCACGTTGGCGCGCTCACCACGTCGCCCGCGACTGACTGGAAACTCTTCCGCACCGGCTACAAGAAGGAGACCGAGGCGGCCTCGCCCGGCTACTACCAGGTCACGCTCGACGGCGACCTCAAGGTGGAGCTGACCACGACCACGCGCACCGGCATGGTGCGCCTGCACTACCCGGCCTCCACGGTCGCCCAGTTGCTCCTCCACACGGGCCGCAACGCGACCAACGGCAATACGCGCAGCGGCAACGTGCAGATCGTCGGCAAGGACAAGATCCGCGGCAGTGCCACCGCGGGCGGCTTCTGTGGCTCGAGCAAGACCTATCAGATCTACTTCGCGGCGCAGTTCGACCGCCCGTTCACGGCCTCGGGCACCTGGCTGGGCAATGCGCTGTCGCCGGGCAAGCTCACCGCGAGTGGCACCAGATCGGGCGCCTTCGTGACCTTCGACACGACCCAGGAGCCGGTCGTGCAGATGAAGATCGGCGTCTCCTTCGTCAGCATGGCCAACGCCGAGGCCAACCTGGCCGCCGAGAACGCCGGCTGGGACTTCGACGCCGTGCGCACGGCCGCGCGTGACCGGTGGAACCAGGTGCTCAACCGCGTCGAGATCACTGGCGGCGGCGACGCGGACCTCGAGCAGTTCTACACCGCGCTCTACCACGTCTTCCAGAACCCCAATGTCGCCAGCGACGTGAACGGCCAGTACATGGGCTTCGACGGCTCGGTGCACATGGCCGACGGCTGGACCGTGTACCAGAACTACTCCGGCTGGGACATCATCCGCTCGTGGACGCACCTCATCAGCGCCATCGCGCCGGAGGCGCCGGACATCATCCGCTCGATGGTCGACGACGGAGAGAAGGGGGGTCTGCTGCCCTTCTGGTCGCACCAGAACGTCGAGGTCAACGTCATGGTCGGCGACCCTGGCTCGGTGAACGTCGCCAACGCCTACGCCATGGGCGTGCGCGGCTTCGACACCGACTCGGCGCTGCAGCTCATGCTCAAGTCGGCGAGCAACCCGGAAGACACGCAGCGCTTGGGTCTCTCCGACTGGCTCACGCACCACTACGTGGGAGGCAACGCGGCCATCTCGCTCGAGTACGCCATGGCCGACTTCGCCATCTCGCGGTACGCCGGTGCGCTCGGCAACACCGCGGTGCGTGACGAGTACCTCACGCGCTCGCACTATTGGACCGAGAGCTGGAACCCCGCCAGCAAGCTGATCGAGCCGCGCGCGGGCGAGCTGCAGCCGGGTGCGGCCGCCGCGCGCATCTACGAGGTGCAGGTCCATGGCACCGCCGTGCCGGCCACCAACCTGGCGCTCAACCGTACCGCCACCGCGAGCGCTTCCTGTGGCGATGACGAGAACCCGTCCAAGGCGGTGAACGGCACGACCAACGGAGGCTACAGCGACAAGTGGTGCGACAACACCAGCCAGGACAAGTGGTGGCAGGTCGACCTGGGCAGTGTGCAGTCGATCGACAAGATCATCATCTCCCACTCGGGCGCGGGCGGTGAGTCGACCGACTGGAACACCCAGGACTTCACGCTCAGCGTGAGCACCGACAACGTGACCTTCGAGACCGTCGCCACGGTCACCGGAAACACCGCGAACGTCACCACGCACAACTTCACCGCGCGCGAGGCCCGCTACGTGAAGCTCTCCATCCAGACGGCCATCAAGGCCGATCCTCTCGGTGCGTGGGCCTGCCAGCCTGTCGATGTGACGAAGGATTGCGGCTACATCGAGGGGAACGCGGTGCAGTACGTCTGGATGATCCCGCACGACCTGGAGGGCCTGTTCACGCACATGGGCGGCCACGCCGAGGCCGACAAGCGCCTCGACGACCTCTTCACCGAGCTCAACGCGGGCACCAAACGGCCCCACTTCTACATCGGCAACGAGCCCGAGCACGGCACGCCCTGGATCTACAACTTCGCCCAGAAGCCCTGGAAGACGCAGGCGATCGTGCGTCGCATCATCGACGAGACGTTCTATGGCGGCCCGGGCGGCCTGCCCGGCAACGATGACCTGGGCTCGACCTCGGCCTGGCTCGTCTGGAGCTACCTCGGCATGTACCCGGCCATTCCTGGCACCGACGTGCTCGTGATCAACGGCCCGCTGTTCCCCAGCGCCAAGGTGCACCTCGCCAACGGCCACGTCGTGACCATCGAGGGAGAGGGTGCTGGCCCGGCCTCGAAGTACATCCAGGGCCTGGCCATCGACGGCAAGGCGAGCACGAAGACCTTCGTCCGCTTCGCCGACATCGCCCCGGGTGCCACGCTGAAGTACGTCATGGGCGCCACGGCCAACGAGTCGTGGGGCAGCGGCGAGGGGGATCGTCCGCCGAGCTTCGCGCCGTAAGTCGGGTGGGGCCCGCTCGGCGCGGGTCGGGCGGCGGGTTCGATTCCCGCCGCGTCCACACTCAGAAGCTCAGCAATCCCGAGGGGTTGCTGGGCTTTTTCTTTGCCCTCGTTTCCGCATGTGCCCTCAGTGTGCGTGCGCCGTGAAGGTGCACTTGACCAGCGGGTGGAAGTCCCGCCCGAGGAGGAGGTCGACCCCCTCGGTAGCTATCTGGCGGGGACGAGGGGTGACCCTCGGACTCGAAGCCCAGAGACAGAAGGCCTCGAAAGGAGGTCGAGCGAGCTTGCAGGCCGCAACGTGAGTGAAGCCCGAGCAGGCCCCGAAAGGGCAATCGTGGGAGCCCACGGGCGAGACCCACCCGGCAAGCGTGGCTGTGCGGCTGCTCTTCAATAACCCCGGCACCGAGCCCTGGACGCTGGCGGGGGCGGCGTTGGTGGACTCGGCGGGGGAACAGGTGGGGCTTGCCCGTTGGCCACTGGCGTCCATCCCCGCGAATGGGGCCGGTGCCGTCGTGGTGGGCATCGAGGGGGCGCGCGCGCAGCTCGGCTGCCCCTGCACCCTCAAGCTATGGGAAGCACAGGGGCCGCGCACCTTCACCCTTGAGAACGTCACCTTCCCCGAGGGGAAAGCGAAGGGGCCCTGAGCACGGCCAGCGCGAGCCGTGCCGAGTCTCAAGGGGCTGCGCGCCCGCCAATCTCCGGGAAGCGCTCGTAGGCCCGTTTGAGCGCGTCCAGGTGGGCGGGGTTGTCCAGGTCGAGCGGCGCATCAGTGAGCTGCACGACCCACCCACCCGTCGCGGTACGCCGTGAGCGTGACAGCAGCTCCGCGTCGCGGACCGGGTCCGGAAACCCTATGGCTTCTGCGGCAGCGGGCGACCAGTAGTTCAGCCACCCGAGGCGAGCCGGAATCACAGGCGCGCGGATGTCCTCCCGGAGTTTGAGCGCTGGCAGCCCCCGTGGGGGTACTCCCGGCTTGCGCACTGGATGGCGTGTCTGCCGCGAAATCTCCACGCCCGCGTTAAATGGCGTCGCGTGCCCCCAGAATGCGCGAGCACCCTCCGCTATGGCCTCCAGCACTTCTACTGCCGCCGCGATGCCGGTTGCGTCGAGCGGCAGGGCTGCATGAATTTCAAACTGTGCCTGCCCTCCTGGGGAGATCCCTGCCGGGCTGTTCCATCCAGACACCGTTACCCGGAAGCTCTCGTCGCCATTGCAAATGAGCCGAAACCCCCTTCCGGTCGGCCTTCCTTGGGCGAGCCATGCCTCGCGCTGCGGTAGCCGGATCAGCTTGCCCTCGTCAGAAATCGTCCACCCCAGGTGCAAGCCAGGGAATGCGCGTTCCATTCCATGAACAACAGCCAAGGGGCGGCTGTCGGCGCCCACGAGCGCAGGCGCGTATACGATAATGCCAATGTCAGTTTCTTGCGTTGCGGGCATTTCAGCACCAGTTCATCACGACAATTTCGAGGGTCTCATCTGCTAACTCCAGTGCAGCTTTGTGCGCGGCGCTGCGCACGCCGACCTTGAAGTCAAATCCGCAGGCCAGAGCAAGGGCGCGCTCGTACTGCAACTTCGGCAGTTGTTCCTCAATCACAATTCTCCGAAGTTCGGGCGGGTACGTGTCGAAGTTGTCGGTCTTGACTTCCCAGAGCGTGCGCGTGGCCAGTTGCAGCGCGTCGAAGTCCTTCCCATTCACGAACACATCCCCACCTGGGTTAATGTTATTCGGAATTCTGTCGGCGCACTTGTTGTGCAATTTATTGCCGCCACGGTGATAATTTTTCGGTATGGGCTCGCACCTGTTGCGATCTCGCTCCGAGGTTTCGGGTGGCTCCCCAGGGGGAAAATCTGGCCCCTTTGGCTCCGGCTTGGGTCTTTTTGTCGGCGAGGGTTTCTGCGGGGCGGGCTTCGTTACAGGCACGGGCTTCGTTACAGGCACGGGCTTCACTTCAGGCACGGGCCGCGCTTCCGGCACCGGCTGCGTCTCCGGCACCGGCTGCGTCTCCGGCACCGGCTGCGTAGGCGGCCGAACCTGGGGACGGCCCCTCTTCTCGTAAGCCTCCAGGGCCTCTTTGATGGCGAATCCCACCACCACCACGCCCGCCACGACTACCGCGCCCACCACAAGCTCCGGCGCCGCGAGGACGCAGACCCCGAGCCCCATTGCCGCAGCGCCCGCTGAGGCCACCGCGCATCGTCCGGTGATGTCGTGGAACTCGATCCGGTCATGGTCGAGGGCCTGATAGCACCGCTCCGCCAGCACGGGCCAGGGCTCGGAAGCTTCGCGGACGGCGCACCGCCCCCCATCCGTCCAGGGCAGCGCCGCCGCTCGCTGGAGGTTGGCATACCTCGGGTCCCAGTCCACGGGCTCTTCCGGGCTTGGCGCTGACGTCGCGCAGGCGGAGACGTAGAGCAGAAGTGCGATGCACGCTCGGAGAC
Organism: Cystobacter fuscus; assembly: GCF_002305875.1. Taxonomy (NCBI): domain Bacteria; kingdom Pseudomonadati; phylum Myxococcota; class Myxococcia; order Myxococcales; family Archangiaceae; genus Cystobacter; species Cystobacter fuscus. The sequence goes on from NZ_CP022098.1 coordinate 4,032,372, forward strand.
GCATGGCCGGTCCTCCCTTGGAGCTAGGACCTGGCGGGTTCTGGTGGGTCCGGTCGGAGTATGACAACGCTCCCCGACAGCGACGAACGAGTGCGCAGACAGCTCCCCGTCATGTCGCGCATATGTCGCACGAGCCTGCGGAATGGCCTGGAATGGGGCGGGACAGGGTGGGACGCGGCGGGATGACGACTCCCAGGCATTCCGGGCGGTTACGAGGTAAGGGCGCGAATCCGCTAGAGGTTTCGCACCGCCCGGCGCGGGTTCGATTCCCGCCGCCTCCTCCAAAACAAATCCCTCGGCCGCGGCTACAGAGCGACGCATGGACGAATACGTAGCCACTTGCGTGTGGCGGCTGGGGGGATAGCAGTGGAGTGTCGCTGCTGGGGGCCAGAAGGGCCTCCGCCGCGTCGGTGCTCCGGCCGGATGCGGTGGCGAAGGAACACCGGCTCCTGACTTCAAGTATGGGGGAGCTTGCGCAGTACCTCGATAGCCTCCTCGTACACCCTGCCAAGCACGTCGTCTTGGGACTTGTATTCCGCCAGCAGGTCGGCGTCCTCCCGATGTCCCACGTACTCAAGGATGGTCGCGGCTTTGATGATGCGTACAGTCTCCGGGGCCGCAACCATTCTCCGGGCCACCTCGCGCAATCCGGCGCGGGCCTTGGGTGGGAGCGCGGGAAGAAGACGCTCGCGGTGTAGGAGCAGCAGGGTGAACAGGCGATCACAGAAACGTCTTTCCTGCCCCTTGCGTGTGGATGCCACTCCAATGATGGAACGGGCCAGGAAGATGAATGAGGGGAGCAAAGGGACCAGTTCATCTGGTACCTCCTCATCCAGCACGGTCAGGACCTTGGTCTTCTGCTCGACAGGCACCGACTCGTCCTCAATCCACACTCGCAGTTCTTCCGAAGAGTTCTCCAGCAAGCGAAGGAGGGCCAGCAGGCCCTCGGAAGCAGGTGGAGCGATCCGCTCCAGGGCCCCGCGAACAGCGGGGAGCAACTCTGGATGACGCTTGCGCCAAAGTGCATAGGTCAGGTCATCCACATCGGACCCCTCTGGCGCGCCAGCGGCCAATCGATTCAGCCTGCGTACGAGGGTTGCCCTCGAGCTGGCGCTCTTGAGCTGACCAAGTGCCTGGGTGATGACCTGCACGACAGACGAGGCGTCGTAGCCCCCTCGAGACCCCTCCAGGAGGAGTTGCTGCTCCAAGCGTCTGGCGTTCGCAGGACCACCCAGCTCACCCAGGCCAAAGGCGGCTGCCTGGCGCACCTTCCCGTCAGGAGACTGGAGCATTTGTTCCAGAACACTCTGGACTCTTCTGGGCTGCGCCTCGCGCAATGCCGCCACCAGGGTGCGTGCCCTCTCCTGACCTCCCCAGTGGAAGGCATCAACCAGCTCTGACCGCCACTGCTCCAAATCGATTTCCCATGACATGCGTCGCTCCAGAATCCAGGCTATGGATACTGAACTCCGGGAGGCACGTACCGCCGGACGAGCGCTCCATTGAGCATGTAGAGTTCGTGGATGGCATCCGGGTCCGCCCGGCGCATGGCTTCAAACGCATCCAGCTCACGCTGCAGATCCTTCGCATTGGAGAATCACCTGCGGAATCCCTCTGGGCCTTGTTCTTGTCGAGTCTGGTATGTCCGGCTCCCTCCCTGGCAGCGAGTTCGTCCTCAAGGGCCCCATTGTGGGGCGGGTTGCTCCGAGAGTGCGGAGGCCCATGGCGGGTTGAGAGGGCCGGGCTGCTGCCACTGTAGTTGCTCGCTCCGGCAGTAGCCGCCCCAATCCCAGGGTGGCCACCAACACTACCACCCGGAAGCCCACGACCCCCATTGCCGCTCCGAAGCGCGCCGAGGCCGCGCTGGCGTCCTCGCCGCCTGCGCCTCCAGGTAAAGCCGCAGACACGCTTGTGCTACTCGCGTCAATTCCACCAGCCCCACCACCATCGCCAACCTTACCGTCAACGTCGCCGCGAATGCCTTTGAGAAGAAGGGCTCGGGCATGAGCCATGCGGAGAAGTACAGCATGACGGACAGGTACACGCTGTGGATGAAGAGCGGCGAGTTGAAGAGTTCCTCGGCAGCCTGTCCTTCTGGGTCACCGCCCGACGACCATTTGACTCGCCAGAATTCGTGGCCAGAGTCAGGGGATGGAGAGCCAAGGCGGATGAGTTCAGCGGAAAGGTCGTTGTAATCTCGGCGCTCCGCCCAGGCCTTCGCACAATAGAGATTGACGATACACCCCACATCGGTGTCCCGTCTGTCGAAGGCCTCTTCCTCCCCAGGAGTCATCGGTGCGCGAGGATCAGGCGGTGTCCTCACAAACCTTCCTCCACTATGGATAGTGCGTGAGCGAGAACGACCCTCCCGCGAAGTCCTGCTGCGAATAGAATTTCTGGACGTACTCATTCATGAAGGCATTCATGTCGTTTGTCGACTGGAATTGCCATTCACCGGTGTTCGCGTCGAGCAAGCGCGGAGGGTTCGTGTTGTGCACGGCGATGTCGTGCCCGGTTGGCTCGCTCGGGTGGTGGAGGTGAATCACACTGAAGCCGCCGTTCGGGAGCTGAGCCGCGAAGTTGTTCGCCAGATCGTTGATGGGTCTTCGCTGGGGATGGCGTTGTGCCGCGCTCAGGCCGTCCACGAGGCCATTCAGATGGGCTTGCTGGGCGGCACTGTGTGCGTTGAGTGCGTTGTTGGCGGCCCGGATCTTCCCGTTGACGTCCGCCACGGTCGGAATCGTACCTCTCATTTTGTCCATAATACCGGGGTTGGTGTGGCGCTTCTGGGCATCCAACGCCTCGTCGTGCAGCTTGTCCGCCGCGGCGCCCATCTTGTTGAGGTCCGCGATCGTCTCCTGATTCTGATGCTGGATCGCGGCGAAGTGCGCGCTCATGTTCTGGCCATGTCCCACCATTTGCCGGAAGACTTGCTTGTTGACGTCACCGCCCCTTTGCTGATCGGTGAGGTTGAGGCGGATCCACTCCGTCGCCATCGCGGCACATACGCCTTCGTTGGCCTTGGAGAACTCCTTGAAGGTTTGTCCTTCCAACCTGTCGGACTGGAAGGAATTCGCCAGCATGTTCGCACCGTACTTCTGGCTCAGCGCCTGGCAGTCGGCCTGGACGCTCGAACCCGACGCGCTCTTGCCGAGCTGAGGCGAGGGGGCCGCGAGGTGGCTGATCTGTGCCGTCGTCGCGGCGTTGTTCGAAGTTCCGGCAGGGCGGGTCGTGAAGACGGAGCCGCGCCGCGCGTTCATCACGGCGACATCCTGCTTCGACTTGAACACGGCATTGCCGGCGGAGGGATCCTGGGTCGGTGCCTTCTGCTTGCCGAGCTGGTCCTGGTGCCAGCCGGGGGGAGCCGAGGCTGGTTTCTGCTGCTGGACCTGTGGCCCCGCGGGCGCGCCCGTGCTCCCTGTCGCCGCGGCCTCATTCGTGGCGCCGCTCTTCGCGGTCCCATTCGTCGAGCTGGGGTTGGCCGCCTGGCTCGTTCGCGTCGCGGTGTGCGTCGCTTGCGCGGGCCTGTTGTTGATCGGGCTGATGGGCATGTGGGTCTCCAGAAGGGTGTGACCGCCAGCTTGGCGAACTCAGTTCATGGGCTTGGACCAGCAAGACTCAGGCCGTTCCAGTATAACCGAAAAAAAGGTGCCAACGACCATGCCCGCGCTCACTTCCCCTGGAAGCGCGCCTCGCGCCGCTCGATGAAGGAGCGCAGTCCCTCCTGCACGTCCTCGCTCGCGTAGAGCTGCCGCAACCGCGGCATCAAGTCCTGGGCGGCCGCGTCCGGCCCCTGCTCGCGCGCCAGCCGCGCCGAGGCGAGGGTGGCCTGCACCGCGAGCGGCGCCTGGCGCGCCACCGCCTCGGCGAGCGCGAGCGCGCGATCGAGCTGCTGGCCGGGCTCCACCACCTCCTGGACGATGCCCATGCGGTACGCCTCGGCCGCGCCGAACTCGTCCCCGGTGAGCAGCCAGCGCATGGCGTTGCCCCAGCCCGCCACCTGTGGGAAGCGCAGCGTGGCGCCCCCGAAGGGGAAGATGCCGCGCTTGACCTCCAGCTGGGCGAACCGCGTGTCACTGGCCGCCACCGCCATGTCCGCGGCCAGTATCAGCTCCACGCCGAGCGTGAAGCAGATGCCCTGCACCGCGATCAGCAGGGGCTTCTTGCGCCGCTCTCCGAACAGGTGGAAGGGGTCCACCGCCCCCTGGGGAACCATGGTCTCGCCAGTGCCCACTCTCGGCCCCACGTCCGCCAGGTCCAGGCCCGCCGTGAAGTGCGCTCCCTCCGCGTACACCACGGTGCAGCGCACCTGCTCGTTCTGGTCTGCCTCCGTCAGCGCATGGGCGAGGCCGTGCAGCATCGCCATGTCGAACGCGTTGCGCTTGGCGGCTCGGTGGATGCCGATGAGCGCGACGTGGCCGCGCAGCGAGAGCGAGATTCGGGGGTCAGGCTGAGACATGGGACGGGCACTCCTCGGTGAAGGATGGAGCGCGGGACTCTAGATGACCGCTCATGATTCTCGAACGGTGCGGTGCTGGAGTTTCCGCTAGCTCACGGCAGGCGCCGTCTCGCCGCCCTGGAGTTCCCGCTCGCGCATCCGCAGGTAGTGCGCGACGGCCTCGGCGATCGCCCGGGTGAAGCACTGCGCGAGGATCCTCGCCTCCTCCAGCCGGACGAGGCCGTGCCCCCGGTTCTCCACCAGCTCGAAGATGCAGTCGTGCAGCACCCCGTACTCGCGCACGATGTTGGACAGGGTGAAGCCGATGAGGAAGCGCTGCTCCCCGTGCTCCCATCCCAGGGGGCCCACCCGGTGCGTCTTCGGCTCCATCCCCTCCTCCTCCCGGCGGAGGGCGGCGATCACCTGCCGCAGGAAGTCCGGGATCTGGTTGGCCAGCTCGGGCTCGGAGAGGGGGCCGGGCGCATGGCGACGTTGGACCCGCTCCCGCCATTCGTGGAAGAGCTGCTCCTGCCCGGTCTCCATCATGTCCGCGAGGCTCTCCATGGATGCCTCCGTGGGTGCTTGGAGGAACATTGCCAACCCCGGAGCGAAGGCAGGAGGGGGTGCCCTTCGAGGAGGCGAGGGCCCGTCAGGATCGGTCCCCTGGGCGAGGTGGGCTGGAGCCTGGGGGCGGGCCGCTCACTCGGAAGGGCGCAGACGCGTCGCCGCCCACGTGGCGTCCACGGCCACCTGGGCGATGCCCCGCAGACCGAGCCGCTCGGCCGACTCCCAGCCCCGGTCCCGGTTGAGGTCCGTCTCCACCTTCGAGGACTGCTTCGGGTAGGCCACCCACAACAGCGTCGTGGGCGTGAGCACCGGGGCCAGTTGAGACATGCGCTGCGCGAGCTCGGCCTGGTCTCGCACGAAGACGAGGAGGAAGGGCGCTCCCTTGCCGAGCTTCGTCCGCACGCTGGCGCCTGCGGGCAACTCGCCCAACAGCGTGGCCACGTCCCCCGGAGCGCCCAGCACCACGGCCTCCATGCCGGGCTTCAGGAGCATCTTCTGCCCCAGGGGTTTGGTGCTCGGCGCGGGCCGCGCGGGGCTCTTCAACGGGGTGGCCGGGCGCTTCACCGCCTGTCGCGGGGTGCTCGTGGCGCGGCGGGGAGCGGCCTTCTTCGCGGCGCTCTTCTTCGCGGGTCGGGTCGTGGACTCGTGGGTCGTGCGGGCCATACACGCCTGTCTAGTCCGGAGGCCGGGAAAAGAAAAACCGCGCCCCCGGAGTGCGAGGGCGCGGTGGGAAGAGCGGGGTGGAGGAACCGCCGTCGGCTCAGGTGCCCGTGCCGGTGGGCGGAACGGGCGACTTGCCGTCCTGCACCACCAGGCGCAGCTGCCCGGGGTTCGCCACGAACGAGGCGTCCACCTCGCGCTCCAGGTACGTGTAGCCGGACAGGCCCTCCTCGTACATGCGCAAGAGCTGGCGCGACTCGTCCAGGGACAGCCGGCCGTTGCGCAGCGCCACCTCGGTGGACTTGCGCAGCTTCGCCACGAGGTCGTCCTTGTTGTAGCTCACGTAGTTGAGCACCTCGGTCACCGTGTCGCCCTCCACCACGTGATCGATCAGGTAGCCGCCGTTGGGCGCCAGCGACACCTGCACCGCGTGCGTGTCACCGAAGAGGTTGTGCAGGTCGCCCAGAATCTCCTGGTAGGCCCCCACCAGGAAGATGCCCAGGTAGTAGTCATCGTTGTTGAGCGAGTGCAGCTCCAGCGCGTCCTTCACCTCGCGCTTGTCGATGAAGTGGTCGATCTTCCCGTCCGAGTCGCAGGTGATGTCCGCCAGCACCGCCTGGCGCGTGGGCCGCTCGTTGAGCCGGTGGATGGGCATGATGGGGAAGAGCTGATCGATGGCCCACGAGTCCGGCAGCGACTGGAACACCGAGAAGTTGCAGAAGTAGGTGTCCGACAGCTGCTTCTCCAGCGCCTCGAGCTCCTCGGGGATGTCCCCCGACTCGCGCGCGATGCGCATGATCTTGTGGCACAGCGCCCAGAAGATGTTCTCCGCCATCACCCGCTGCTCCAGCGACAGGTGGCCGAGCGAGAAGAGGGTGAGGCTCTCCTCCTTGTACTCCTGGGCGTCGTGGTAGGCCTCGAGCAGGTTCTTGTTCGTCACCTCGCGGAAGGTGGACAGGAGGTTGCGCACGACGCTGGGCGCCTTGTCGTCCACCTTGTCCGGCACCTGCACGGGATCGAACTCGCTCGTTCCCAGCACGTCCACGATGAGCACCGCGTGGTGCGCCACCACGGCGCGGCCCGACTCGGACACCAGCGTGGGGTGCTGCACCCCCGCGGCGTCACAGGCCTCCATCACCGAGAACACCACGTCGTTGGCGTACTCCTCCGTCGTGTAGTTCATGGAGGAGGTGAAGTTCGTCTGCGAGCCGTCGTAGTCCACGCCCAGGCCGCCGCCCACGTCCAGGTACTTGAGCGGCGCGCCCAGCCGGGCCACCTCCACGAAGAAGCGGCCCACCTCGCGCAGCGCGTTCTTCACGTTGCGGATGTTGGAAATCTGACTGCCCAGGTGGAAGTGCAACAGCTCGAAACAGGGCAGCAGCCCGGACTCCTTGAGGAAGCCCAGGGCGCTCATCAGCTCCGAGGAGGACAGGCCGAACTTGGAGCGGTCTCCGCCCGAGGCCTCCCAGCGGCCCGCGCCCCGGCTGGACAGCTTCACGCGCATGCCGATGCGCGGGGCGATGCCCGTCTTGCGCGCCACCTCGGCGATGAGCGGCAGCTCCGAGGGCTTCTCCACCACCAGGATGACCTTGCGGCCCAGGCGCGAGAAGCGCAGCGCCGTCTCCACGTACTCCTCGTCCTTGTAGCCGTTGCAGATGACGAGCGCGTCCTCGCGATCCAGGAGCGCCATCACCGCGAGCAGCTCCGGCTTGCTGCCGGCCTCCAGGCCGTAGCCGAACTGCTTGCCCGTCTCGACGATCGTCTCGGCGACGTAGCGGTGCTGGTTCACCTTGATGGGGTACACCCCCTGGTACACGCCCTTGTAGTTGTGCTCGGCGATGGCCTTGCGGAACGCCTGGTTGAGGTGCACCACGCGGTGGCGCAGCACGTCCGTGAAGCGCAGGAGCAAGGGCAGGCCGATACCCCGGCGCCGCACCTCGTCCACCAGCTCCTTCAGGTCCATGTTCGGGGCGGCGGGCCCGTCGGGATGGACGCACACATGACCCTTGTCGTTGACGCCGAAATAGGGCGAGCCCCAGTTGCGGATGCCGTAGGTGTCCTGGGCATCGGCGAGGGTCCAACGGTGCTGAGGAGTGATTGGAGGCATCGGCGTTCCTGATCTCCCGGTCTGGGGTTGAGTTCCACCAACAGTGGATGGCGCGGGAAGTATCGAGAATCCCCTCGGGGTTCAACCCCCGCCTGCGGGGCAGCCGGCCAGGCACCCCCCCACGCCCGCCTGCCCTGGTGCGGATGGGCCGTTGACTGGTGGATTCCTACTCTCCTGTTGGGACCAAGTCCGTCAGCCGGTCTGGCGCCGAGGGGAGGAGACATGGAGTCGTCCGCACGCAGGGACTCACCGATACTGACGCCGAGAGAGATCTACGAGCGGTTGGACCGCTACGTCATCGGCCAGGAAGCAGCCAAGCGCGCCGTGGCCATCGCCGCCCACAACCACCTCAAGCGCATCCAGGCGCGGCGGATGAGGCGTGGCTCGCTCATCAAGAAGTCCAACATCCTGCTCATCGGGCCCACGGGCAGCGGCAAGACGCACATCGCCCGCAACCTGGCGGACATCCTCTCGGTGCCCTTCACCACCGTGGACGCCACCGAGTACACGGAGGCCGGCTACTACGGCAAGGACGTGGAGGTGATGGTGGCGGACCTGCTCTTCAAGAGCAACCACTCGGTGGAGGACACCCAGCGGGGCATCATCTTCATCGACGAGGTGGACAAGATCGCCCGGCGCTCGCAGGGCGCGCGCAACGGGGCGGGTAGCCGGGACATCGGTGGCGAGGGCGTGCAGCAGGCGCTGCTCAAGCTGCTGGAGGGGCGCGAGGTCTTCGTTCCCATGAATGTCACCCAATCGTTCAACCGGGGTGACATGGTGCCCATCGACACCCGGGACATCCTGTTCATCTGCGCGGGGACGTTCTCCGACCTGCAGGAGTACGGCAGCCAGGGCGAGTCGCGGCCCCTGGGCTTCGGCGCTCCGGACGTGAAGACGCTGCGCCGGCGCATCACCACCCGGCAGCTCGTGGAGTTCGGGATGCTGTCGGAGTTCCTCGGGCGGCTGCCGGTGGTGGTGCAGTTGGAGCTGCTGGGCGAGCCGGAGCTGTTGCGCGTGCTCACCGAGCCGCCGGACTCCATCGTGCGCGAGTATGGCGAGCTGCTGGGCCTGGACGGCATCGAGCTGGACTTGAACGAGGAGGCGCTGCGCGAGGTGGTGCGCTTCTCCGTGGACAAGGGGCTGGGCGCGCGCGGCCTGCGCTCCATCCTCGAGCACGTGATGGCGGACGTGATGTTCGAGGCGCCCGAGCGCCGCCACCGCCGGGTCACCGTGGACAGGGCCTTCGTGCGCGCCCGCCTGGAGGGACTGGAGGCCGGGGCGGGGCTCGGGGCCTGACGCGCGGAGGGTCAGTCGCGCTGACTGGCCCTCGCCGCGGCGCCCAGCCGGGCCACGAACTGCGGGTCCTGCAACAACTGGAGGGCGAGGTTGTTGCGCAGGACTTCCTGGGTGTCTCCCCGCTCGAGGGCGGCGCGCAGGTTCTTGTTCGCCATGGCCTTCTGGAAGCGCGGGTCCTTCTTCAGGGCCTTGTAGGCGGGATCGTCCGCCAGGCGGCGGGCCCGCTCGGGATCGGTGGACACCTGGGCCACCACGACCATGTCCCGCACGGCGGCGAACTGCGTCATCTCGAAGAGGTTGTAGCGCCGCGCCAGCTCGAAGGACACCGAGTCCTTGGGGGACACGCCGAGGTTGCGCCCGGCCACCACCACGTACTTGTCCACGAAGACGAGCGCGCTGATCATCACGTAGGCGATGATCACCACCTTGAGGCCGCCGAGCACGAAGCCCACGACGTTGTCCGCGCTGCGCTGCTCCGGATTCTTCGCGCCCATCATCCGCCGCAGCAGGGTGGTCAGGGCGTAGCGCACCGCCACCAGCACGACGATGAAGAGCAGCAGGGAGCCCGCGAGTGTCCCGAAGAGCAGCGGGGCGCCGCCGAGCGCCTCGGCCATCCGCGGGCCCACGTACGGGCCGAGCTTGCGCGAGACGAACCACGCCACCGCGACCGCCACCAGGCCGGCGATCTGCCGGGCCCCGCCGGTGATGGCGCCCGCCACGGCGAACAGCAGCACGAGCCCCAGGAGGATGAGATCGATGGTCACGGGGACGTTCCTCGGCCTGACGGGGGGCTCGTCAACGGATCTTGAAGCTGTCGCCCCCCTGCTTGCGCGACTCCTCTAGTAGCACCTTCTGCACCTCGGCGAGCTTCTCCTTGTAGCGAGTGTTCGCGGGTTCATAGGTGAGGGCCATCTTCAGGTTGCGCTCGGCCGAGGCCCAGCGCCCCGCGTCGGCGTCGGCCGCGCCCGTCTGGTAGAACTGGCGGCCCTTGGGATTGGAGCCGATCTGCTCCTCCACCTGCCGCTTGGAGGCGGCGCGCGTCTCGGACTCGGAGGACTCGGTGAAGCGCAGCTTGTGGGCGCGCTCGGGCCCCGACACGTCCGCCGTGTACTGCCGGCGCTTCGCGTCGTCGCGCAGCACGTAGTAGGCCTCGGTGACGCGCTTGTAGAGCTCGTTGACGCGCTCCTTCACTTCCTTGTCCTGGAGCTGGAAGAAGCGGTCCGGGTGGTAGGCGCGGCTCTCGCGGTAGAAGGCCTTCTTGATGTCCGAGGGGGACGCGGTGCGCTCCACCTGGAGGATCTCGAAGTAGTCCATCTGGTCGAGCCGGGCGCAGCGCTCCGCGAGCTCGGCCATGGGGTCGGACGCGGCGGCGGGGGCGGCGCGGCGGCGGGAGGCGGGGGCGCGACGGCGGGCACCACGGGCGCGATGGAGGGCACGAGCGGCGCGATGGAGGGCATCGCGGGAGGAGGCGGCGGCTGGAGCGCGGCGGGAGGAGGGGGCGGGGGCCGGCCTCCCCCCGCGCTCGAGACGGGCCGCCCGGAGCCGGGGGCGGGCGGGGGCACGACCGGGACGGCGGCGCTGGACAGCGGGGTTCCGCCGGGACGCCGGGTGATGGGCACGGCCGGGATGGCGGCGCTGGACAGCGGGGTGGCGCCAGGACGCGGGGCGGCGGGCACGCTCCCGGCGGGCGCGGGAGGAGGACTCGCCGGGGCGGCGGAGAGGGTCGGCACCCGGGCGGTGGGCCGAAAGGAGGGATCGTTCGGAGGCACGCCGACAGCGGGCCGCGTGCCCAAGGGTGCCCCGGTGGAGGGGGCCGTGGGGAGCCCGGTCGAGGAGGGTCGTACCCCTGATGGGGGAGATTCCGGACGCGACCCGAGCGACACGGTCGACACCTTGACCGTGGGGCGCTGGCCGGGCTCCGAGGGGATGTCGGGCGGTGGAGGCGGGGGAGGCTTGCCCGCGCCGTTGTGTGGAGGCTGTGACATCGCGCGGCTCTATCTGCCTCGGCGGGGAGCGGCCACGGCGGGCAGGTCCGCCCCTCCATGGCCCGCGAGTTGGAGTTGCTGGTTGGCCTGGATGGAGCGCTGGATGTCCGCCTCCGACAGGCCCGAGGACATGGTGAGCGTGGTGGACGTCTTCTGTCCCGTCTCCTGATCCGCCGCGGAGACGTTCACCATGCCGTCGGTGTTGATCTCGAACGTCACGTCGATCTTCACCTCGCCCCGGTAGCCCACGCGAAAGCCCGAGAACTCGAACTCGCCGAGCATCTCGCACTCGTCGGCGCGGTTGCTCTCGCCCTGGTAGACGCGGATCTTCACCTTCTCCTGGCCGTCACGGCTGGTGGTGAAGGTCTTCGAGCGGTCGATGGGCACCGGCGTGTTCTTCTCGATGATCTTCTCGGTGTATCCACCCACCGTGCCGATGCGCAGCGACAGCGGCGTCACGTCCACGAGGAAGGTCTCGGTGGCGGTGTCCAGCAGCGCGTTGGCCTGGAGCGCCGCGCCCATGGCCACCACCTGGTCCGGGTTGATGCCTTCCTTGGGCTCCTTCTGGAAGTAGTGGCGCACCGAGTTGCGGATGATGGGCAGGCGCGTGGGGCCACCCACGAGGATGACCGCGTCGATGTCCGCCGCCGTCATGCGCGCGGATTGCAGCGCCTCGTCACACACCTTGAAGGTGCGCTGCACCAGGTCCATCACCATCCGGTTGAACTGATCCTGGGTGAGCCGGGCCGTCAGATCCAACACCTTGCCCTGGGAGTCCTGGCAGATGCCCTCGCACCGCACGTCCGCCACGCCCTGGCCGCCCACGTCGATCTTCGCCCGCTCGGCCGCGTCCTTGAGCATCTGCAGGCAGTACTTGTTCTGCCTCAAGTCCAACCGCGTGCGCTTGAGGAAGTCGTCCGCCAGCCACGTCATGATGCGGTCGTCGAAGTCGTCGCCGCCCAGGTACGTGTCACCCGCGGTGGACAGCACCTCGAAGACGTCCTTGCCGATCTCCAGGATGGAGACGTCGAAGGTGCCACCGCCCAGGTCGTACACCACCACGCGCTGGCTCACGTCCCGGCCGAAGCCGTAGGCGAGCGCCGCCGAGGTGGGCTCGTTGAGGATGCGCAGCACCTCCAGCCCGGCGATGCGCCCCGCGTCCTTGGTCGCCTGCCGCTGGTTGTCGTTGAAGTAGGCCGGCACGGTCACCACCGCCTTGGTCACCGGCGTGCCCAGGTAGCCCTCGGCGATGGCCTTCATCTCCTTGAGCACCAGCGCGGAGATCTCCGGCAGCGAGTACGTCTCGCCCCTCACGGCGATGCGCACCGTGTTGTTCTCTCCCTCGACGATCTGGTACGGCATCACCGCCTGCGCCTTCTTCACCTCGTCGGAGAAGAAGTAGCGCCCGATGAGGCGCTTGGCCGAGTACACCGTCGACTCGGCGTTGGTGATGATGTTGCGCTTGGCCGCGTTGCCCACCAGCACCGAGCCGTCCTCGAGAAAGGACACGCAGGAGGCGTGTGTCGTCTCGCCCCACTCGTTGGGAATGACGAACGGCTGACCGTCCCGGACCACGGACACACACGAGGTCGAGGTGCCCAGGTCGATGCCGATCGCGATCTCTTCCGACATTCCGTCTCCGCTGTCGCCTGGCGGGCCGTTGGTGCCCCCACGCTCGGAAAAACGCCCGGATGTTAGACACCTTGAAGCGGGCGTGTCAAACGTTCATTCTGGTTAAAACCCAGTGGTTTCAAGGGGTTGGAGGGTCTGCTAGCCGCCGAAGAAGGACACCTCGAGGCAGCGCACGAAGAGGTTGGCGGAGGCGTGGAAGAGGGCCGCGCCCACGACACTGCCGGTGCGCTCGCGCATCCACCCGAAGAGCAGGGCGGGGAAGAAGACGGACAGGCGCCACACCTGGAAGATGGCCAGGTGCCCGAGCGCGAAGAGCAGCGCGGTGAGCCAGAAGGCGGGCCCCAGCCGGACGCCGAACACGCGCCGCCCCTGGGGCCAGGCATCGCGCAGGCGCGCCTGCATGTAGCCCCGGTAGAAGAACTCCTCGGGTAGGGCCACGACGAAGAGCTGATCCACCACCCACTCCCCGAAGCGCGGGGGCAGCCGGGGAGTGAAGTGCGCCGGGCCCCGGAAGGGCGCGAGCAGCCGCGCGAGCTCCGTGGGCAGCAGCGGGAGCACCTCCGTCCACAGCCAGAAGAGCCCGGAGAAGAGCGGGAACACCACCAGGCTCATTCCCAGGAAGAGGCGCACGTCCTGGCGCCAGGTGCGCGTGGACAGCCCGTAGTCGCGGTAGTCCTCGCCGCGCCAGCGCATGGGGATGAGCGGCAGGTAGAGAAAGCCCACCGTGGCCACCAGCTTGGGCACGCCCGTGCCGCCGAACAGCAGGAAGGAGACGATGATGCCCAGGAAGCCCAGGATCCACAGGCCGAGCACCTCCTGGACGGCGGTGGGGCGCCAGCGAGCCGTCATGGAGGCACTCACGGCGTGGCGACCCGGGTGACGAGCTGCTGCTTGACGGCGTCCAGGGGCAGGGCCCGGCAGCCGCGCCCCTTGCGCTGCACGGACACCGCCACCAGCCGGCCCCGGGTGTCGAAGAGGGGGCTGCCCGGAGGCAGCGCGACGTCCACGTCGATGAAGGGCTCGGGGGCCTCGCGCGCCAGTCCCGCGGTGGGGGTGTCGCGCTTCTGGCCCCGGCCCGGCACCACGCCGATGAGCCACTGGCCCGCGGGGCTCGCGGCGGACACCTGCACGGGCACGGCGGGGTAGTTGCCCGTGGGCGCGGCGACGACGGCCACCTTGAGCATCGCGTTGGCGAGCAGCACCGTGGCCGGCAGGCTCTGGCCCGCGAACTCCACCCGCGCGGCCTCCAGGTCGACGTGGCGCACGGAGGTGAGCACCTGGCCCTCGGAGCCCACGATGATGCCCAATCCCGCGCCGCGCCCGCCCCGCACCTTCACCACCGAGCGCTCATACAGCGCCAGGGTCTTCTGGAGATCGGCACGGGTCGGTTTGTCCGCGGCGAGGACGCTGGTGGAGACGAGGGCGAGGACGAGGGGCAGGAGGCGCGTCACGACGCTCGGAGCCTAGCACCCCATCACGCGGTGCGCTGCTGGCGCAGGGTGGCGATGAACTTCTCGGCGGAGAGGGTGTTGAGGACATCCCCCCGGCGGGCCCACCCCCGGCGCGCGGTGCCCAGGGAGAAGGCCAGGTTGCCCAGGTCCTCCGCCCGGTGCGCGTCACAGCTCACCACCAGCTTCACCCCGCGCTCGAGCGCCATCCGCACGTGCTCGGTCTTCAGATCCAACCGCTCCGGCTTGCCGTTGACCTCCACCACCACGCCCCGCTCGGCCGCCTTGTCGAGCACCTCTTCCATGCGCAGGGGGTAGGGATCGCGGTTCGGGAGCATCCGCCCGGTGGGGTGTCCGAGGATGTGCAGGTGCGGGTTGTCGAACGCCTTGAGCACCCGGCGCGTCATCTGATCCTCGTCCATGCCGTGGCGCACGTGGATGGAGCCGATGACCACCTCCAACTGCTCGAGCACGGCGTCGGTGTAGTCGAGCGCGCCGCTCTCCAGGATGTCCACCTCGATGCCCTTGAGCAGCCGCACACCCTTCACGGCGTCGTTGACGCGGTCGATCTCCTCCCACTGCCGGCGCAGGTCGTCCTCCTTGAGCCCGCCGGCGTAGATGGACGCCTGGCTGTGCTCGGTCACCGTGAGGAACTTGAGCCCCAGGGCCCCGGCCGCGCGCGCCATCTCCTCCAGGGTGTTCTTCCCGTCCGACCAGGTGCTGTGGGCATGCACCGCGCCCTGGAGATCCTCCCAGGTGACCAGGTCCTCGGGCAGCTTCCCCGCGAGCGCCGCCTCGATCTCTCCCGTGTCCTCGCGCAGCTCGGGAGGGATGTACTGCATGCCGAGCAACCGGTAGAGCGCGGCCTCGTCGGGCACGTGCAGCTTGGTGCCATCGGCGCGGTGCACCCCCCACTCGGAGATCTTCAACCCCCGCTCCTGGGCGAGCCCCCGCAGGCGCACGTGGTGGGCGCGCGAGCCGGTGAAGTGGTGCAGGGCGGTGGCGAAGTCCTCGTCGGGCAGGACGCGCAGGTCCACCTGGAGATCCTTCTCGTGCAGCCGCACCGAGCACTTGCTCTCGCCCCGGCCGATGACGTGGGCCACCTCGGGCGCGGCGCAGAAGGCGTCGAACACGGCGCTGGCCCCGGCCGCCGAGGCGATGAGGTCCACGTCCCCCACGGTCTCCGCCCGCCGACGCAGACTGCCTCCGACGCTCGCGCGGATGACACCCGGCAGGGTCTGCACGGAGGCGAGCAGGCGCTCGGCCACGGGCAGCACCTCGCCCAGCAGGCGCCGGGGGGAGTTCGAGCGCCGGTACAGCTCGATGCCCGCGAGCAGGTTGGCCTCGCTCTTCTCCCCGAAGCCGGCCACCTGACGCACACGGCCCTCGCGGCAGGCCTTCTCCAGCGCGTCCACGCCGTCCACCCCGAGCTGCCGGGCGAGGAGCACCGCCTTCTTCGGTCCCAGCTCCGGCACCCGCACGAGCTCCAGCACTCCCGCGGGCAGCTCGGCGCGCAGCGCCTCGTGGTAGGCGAGCCGGCCCGTGGTCAGCAGCTCGGACACCTTGTCGGCGATGGCCTGACCGATTCCCGGCAGCTCCTGGAGCCGGCCGTCGCGCAGCAGGGCACCCAGGTCCTCGGAGAGGCCCGCGAGGCGATCGGCGGCGATGTCATAGGCGCGGCTGCGAAAGGGATTCTCCCCCTTCATCTGGAGGAGCAGCGAGATGTCCCGGAGGACCTGGATGACGGTGGCTTTATCGGGCGGCTTCACGGGGGAAAAGGTAATGCCCATGGAATGAGGGTGCAGGCGAGCGGAAACTCGAGGAGGGGTCCAGGACTCCGGGTCCTACTCGGAGCTCGCTCCGCTCCCTGCTCCTCGAGGACTCGCGCAAGACCCTCCCGCGTCCGCGCCGAACCAGGGTAAAGAACCTTCGATGCTGTTTCCAGGAAGTCACGAGGAATGGAGCCGATGAAGATCAAGCTCGGACCGGCGGATTTCGCCGAGCAGGAGATGCGGGGCTACGAGGTGGGCAAGCGCAACCTGTGCGTGGCCCGCATCGACGGGCGCTACAAGGGGCTGGACGACTGGTGCAACCATGCCGGCTGCCTGTTGTCCGGCGGACGCATCGAGGGCAACAGGGTCATCTGTCCCTGCCACGAGGTGGGCTTCGACATGGACACGGGCAAGAACGAGACCTCGCCGGGCGTGTGTGACGACCAGCCCACCATGTCGATCGCGGTCGAGAACGGTGAGCTGCTCGTCGAGCTGTCCGAGAAGGATCTCTAGGAGAACAGATGGCACACGAGGGACACGAGCACGACCCCAAGCATCACCACCATGGCCATGATCACCACCATGACCATCATCATGACCACTCCGGCCATGAGCACGGGCACGAGCACGCCCATGACTCCGGGCACGGCTCGAAGGCGGCGAAGGAGCACAAGGCGCACGCGCCGGTGCACGTGAGCGCGTTCGTGGTGACGTGCTCGGACAGCCGGAACGCGGCGCGGGACGAGAGTGGCCGGGTGCTGCGCGAGGCGCTGGAGGCCGAGGGCCACGCGGTGAGTGGCTACAAGGTCATCCTGGACGAGCCCGAGGCGATCCGCGCCACGTTGGCCGAGGCGCGCGAGGCGGGTGCTCGGGCCGTGCTCTTCACGGGAGGCACGGGGATTGGACGCCGCGACAGCACGGTGGAGACGCTGCAGGCGCTGTTCGAGAAGACGTTGCCGGGCTTCGGCGAGCTGTTCCGGATGCTGTCGTACCAGGAGATCGGCAGCCCGGCGATGATGTCGCGCGCCACGGCGGGCACCTGGCAGGGGATGATCCTCTTCGCGCTGCCGGGCTCGCCCCAGGCGGTGCGGCTGGGGATGCACAAGCTCATCCTCCCCGAGCTGGGTCACGCGGTGCGCGAGCTGACTCGCTGATCGGGTCGTCCATGTCCCCGCGCTCCTCCCCTTCCACCGGCCTGAGCCCCAGTGACGCGCGGCGTCTGCTGCCGTGCCTGACGGCCTTCATGGCCTCCACGGACAGCCGGGCGCGCATCGCGTTCGATCCGCTGGAGTTTCCGCGCCGCTACCAGGATCCGCGTGACATCGAGGTGGCCGGGCTGCTGGCGGCGGCTCTGGCCTATGGGCGCGCGGACCTGTTCCGGCCCAAGGTGGATGCGCTGCTCCAGCGGATGGGGCCCTCTCCGGCGGCGTTCGTGCGCGAACTGGACGTGGCGGGCGCGCGCGAGCTGCTCGGCGGCTTCGTCTACCGCTTCAACGTGGGCACGGACGTGGCGGTGCTGCTGCTGGGGATGGGCCGGGCCCTGCGGGAGCATGGGAGCCTGGAGGCCCTGTTCGTCCGGGGTCTGGAGACCCGCGGCTCCTGGCACGGCGCGCTGGACGCGTTCACCACGGCCCTGCGGGACGTGCCCATGGCGCCCCTGCGCCGAGCGATGGGTCCCGAGCGCGGCTTGCAGCACCTGTTGCCCTCGCCGCTCGGGGCGGGCGCGGCCAAGCGCCTCAACCTCTACCTGCGCTGGATGGTGCGCGGGCCGGATGGGGTGGACCTGGGCATCTGGAAGCGGGTGCGGCCCTCGGCGTTGCTCATTCCCCTGGATACGCACATCGGCCGCATCTCCAAGCACCTGGGGCTCACCCGCCGCAACGACCTGAGCTGGCGCACCGCCGAGGAGGTGACGGCCTCGCTGCGCGTGCTCGACGCCGAGGACCCGGTGCGTTTCGACTTCGCCCTGTGTCACTACGGCATGAGCGGGGTGTGTCCCACGAAGCCCGTGCGGGAGAACTGTGCCCGGTGTCTGCTGCGGCCCGCCTGTTCCATCGGCCAGGAGACGGTGAGGGCGGGGCGGGCGCGCGCTACCCCCTGAGTGGTTGACGGGTGGGACGCGAGCGGGGATACACGCCCTCCTGACAACAGAATGAGTGCCTTTCTGACGTGCGGCGAGCGGGTGCGGCGCGCCGCGAAGGAGTGAGAGATTCATGACGGGTCGAACTCTCTCCCGGAGGACGTTGCTCCAGGGAGCGTTGGTGGCCATGGCATTCAACCCCGCTAGCCGGAGCTGGGCCGCCACGCTGGAGCCCGGCTCCGTCCCCCTTCCTCCGCTGGAAGGGGCGCTGCTGATGGACGCGGCGTCGCTCACCGCGGCTGCGGAGGACTTTGGCCACATCGTCCACCGCACGCCCTGGGCCGTGCTCGTCCCAGGCTCGGTGGGGGACATCGTGGCCATGGTCCGTTTCGCGCGTCGCCAGGGCCTGCACATCGCCGCCGCGCGAGGGCTCGGCGAGAGCCACAGCACTTACGGCCAGTCCCAGGTGCCGGCGGGCATCGTCATCGACATGTCCGCGCTTTCGACCATCCACGAGATTGGCGAGTCGAGCGCTTGGGTGGATGCGGGTGTCCGGTGGCGCCAGTTGTTGGAGGCCACGCTTCCTTCCGGCAGGAGCCCTCCGACACTCACCGACTACATCGAGTTGAGCATCGGTGGGACGCTGTCGGTGGGCGGCATTGGCGGGCAGGCGTTTCGCTGGGGTCTCCAGGTGGACAACGTCCTGGAGCTGGATGTCGTCACGGGGGAGGGCGAGCTCGTGCGGTGCTCGCCCTCATGCGAGCGGCACCTGTTCGACGCCGTGCGATCGGGGCTGGGCCAGTTCGGCATCATCGTGCGTGCCCGGGTACGGCTCGTCGAGGTGCCACCCCGTGCGCGGACCTACACCGCGCTGTACGGCGACCTCCACCGCTTCCTGGACGACCAGCGGTGGCTTATCGAGGACGGCCGTTTCGACTATGTCGAGGGTGCCGTTGTCTCCTCCGCTGGCGGATGGGCCTTCCAGCTCGAGGCGGTGAAGTACTTCACCCCTGGCGCCGAGCCGCGGGACGACAGGCTGCTCGCGGGCCTCGGCTTCCAACCCGGGACGCTCCAGGTGACGGACAGCAGCTACTTCGACTTCGCCAACCGACTCGCGCCGTTGGTGGCGATGCTCCAACAGCTCGGTATCTGGGAGTTTCCGCACCCGTGGATGGACATGTTCGTTCCCGCCCGGTCCACGGCCGCGTTCGTGGAGGAGGTGCTATCGCAGACCACCGAGGCAGACATGGGGCAGGGGCCCATTCTGCTCTACCCCTTCCGCTCAGCAGCGCTCACCGCCCCCTTCCTCCGAGTCCCCACGGACCCGCACGTCTTTCTCTTCTCGCTGCTGCGTACCGCCATTCCGCCGACGCCGGAGAACGTGGCGGCCCTCGTGCAGAAGAACCGCGCCATCTTCGAGCGGCTCACCGCCATGGGCGGAAAGCTGTACCCCGTGGACGCCGTTCCTCTGAGCCGTGCCGACTGGCGCCGCCACCTGCACCCCTACTGGGAGCGCTTCGAGTACGCGAAGCGTCGCTTCGACCCGGTCCGTATCCTCACGCCAGGTCAGGGCATCTTCTGAGTCAGTCTGCCCTTGAGGCGATGAGGGCGATGTGACGACGAAAACCGACCCTCAAGGCGAACGGATATTCTCTCTGGGTGAACTCCCGCGGGCGGGCCTACGGCCTTTCGAGATCGTCGAACACGAGCCGGAGCACCTTCCACCGCCCGCGCACTCGCTCGAGCTCCGCGTACCACGAGAGCTCCTCGGCGTCGGAATGGCGGCCCAGGGCAATGCTCGCGGGAGTCGATGCGTCCGCCGCGTAGAATTCGAAGGCGCAACGACCGTGTTTGAGGATCGGAACCACGTACCGACCCTGGTTGGTCGCGCCCTGCTGCACCTGCGCCGCGCTGCCGTTGTGCACCAGCCAGCCGCCCAGGTTGACGCCGCGCAGGCGCACGGTGGCGCCCGTCGTGGAGTCCATGATGTTGCGCCCGCTCGTCTTCAGCATGTTCAGCGCGTGCGCCGACGTCGGCGAGAAGCCACAGAGCACCGCCAGCCCGAGCGCCGCTCCCGCGAACGCGCTCCGGCCGGACGTCCCCTCCACTCCCTGATACGAACTCTCGTTGACTTCCATCGCGCAACTCCTCGAGCAAGACATGCGTCTGTCCGGGTGACCGGCCGCGTGTTTGCCATACAACACGGAAAGGCATTAATCGTTGAAAGTCGAGAATATCATAAGAAACATGGACGACCGTGTCATGAGGGGCGATGACACGGTGCGTCTGTCTCGAGGCCGGGGTTACTGGCTCGCGCCCTTGGGGTGGCCGGCCTTGACGTCCGCATCCCCGTAGGTCCAGCTGGCGTTCAGCCCGATTCCCCACCCGGAGGCGCTGTCGCTGGTGAGCGGGCACTTGTTCAGGTAGCCGCCGTAGAACGCCCCCGCGCCCGACTTGTTCGCGCCCCAGGGGCCGCTGCCGCCCGCCGTGCTCGTGCTCTGGGAGAGGGTCTGGGTGTATACGCTCCGGTTGCAGCGCGCGTCGTCGTTGTCGTGTTTCTCGTCCACGGTCACGTTGCAGCGATAACCATGGTAGGGCATCTCACAGGTGAGCGACGGGTTCACGTCACGCTTGTAGTCGTATTCGAAGCCCGGGTGGAAGAAGACGCCGGTGTTGTCCACCGTCCAGCTGTGCGCGTCATTGTCATTGGTCCGCCGGGCATATTGCTTGTGGTGCGAGCCCATGCAGCCACCGATTCCACAGCCGTCCCGGTTGTTCGCGAACTGCGGATGGGCACCGGTGAAGTCCAGACTGCCGGACTGCACGGTGTAGCCGTCATCCCGGCCCTTCACATACCAGACATAGGCCACGGTCGACTCGGCCGGATCCACCCGGATCACGACGATGTTTCCCTCCGCGTCCCCGCAGTGAGCGGACGAGCCGGCGACCTGGTTGCCCCACAGATACGAGTGCAACATCTGGAAGGTCCAGGCATTGGATGCAGTCGGCGGGCATTCCCGAGCAGGAGCTGATCTTCCGCACCTCCATGTCGTAGACGGCCTTCGGATTGCACAACCTCCAGCCACCGATACAGTCATTCGAGCTGAAGTTCTCGTCCCGGGTGACGTAGTACGGATGAAACGCCCGGGCCGACACCTGATGCAGGTTGGGATCGTCGCGTTTGGCGATCAGGTCCACGTTGAACTTGATCTTCCTGGCATTGTAGTAGGCGGCCGAGACCGAGGAGATGCAGTAGCCGGCATGGCAGTAGCCGACGTCGTTGTTGCTTCCATCGGCCGTCGAGCCCCTGGCCTGGCTGGCCAGCGAGGGGGGTGGAACACCGGCGCCCTGATCCGCGGGGGGAACATAGGCCGCGTGTGCGGACATCCCCACCAGCGAGGACAATAGCAGGCTCGCGACACCCAGTCCCCTACCCCACCCCTTGCGTTGCGGTGACAGCATCATCGTATGGACCTCCTTGGGAAGCGGTTGCGTCCCCCAGGACAACAGCGGATGAGCAGGAACGTCAAAGCGGGTACGCTCACCCCGAACGATTGGGCCGAGGAACTCCATGCGGACCCGTGAACAACTGGTGAACGATCTGCGCCAGCTCGGCGTGAACGCAGGCGACCTCGTAATGGTGCACGCATCGCTGCGCGCGATCGGACCCGTCGAGGGAGGTGTCGGCGGGGTGCTGGACAGCCTCGACGCGGCGGTGGGTCCGGACGGCACGCTGATCCCCTGGAACGACTACTACGGGCCGGGCTCGCCGCTCGAGCATGCGTGGCGGAGCGGGGTCCGGGTCTTGCGGCTGGGCGCGGACCTCAACACCGTGACCCTGCTGCACCTGGCCGAATATCTCGTGGAGCTGCCCAGCAAGCGGCGCGTGCGCCGGTACGTTCGGGTGCTCGGCCCCCACGGCCCCGAGGAGCGAACCGTCGACTGCCTCGACGACGAGTTCGGCATCGTCGACACGCAGGGGGAGGACTACTTCGGGCTGCTCCTGCGCGATTACCTCGCCCGGGGCACGGCGCGGACGGGACGGGTGGGCCACGCGGTGAGCGAATTGCTCGACGGCGCCGACGTCCTCTCCTTCGGTGTCCAGTGGATGGCCGAGCACCTCGGTTGACGGTGAGGAGAGGAGGAGCATGACGTCAGATCTCGAGGTGTGACGCACCGCACGTCCGCGGTGTGAGCCGCGTCACATCCTCGCGGAGCCTCCTTTGGCAGTGTTCCCTTCACCTTCCAGCCAATCACCGGACCGGACATGGAAGGGCCGCGGAACACTTCACACGGAGACACAACATGGCGATCATCAACTTCTCGGATTTCGTGCAGGTATGGGCCAACAACCTCGCGGCGAAGAACGGCACTTTCGTGAAATGGATCTGCCTCGATGCCAGCAAGAGCGAACTGGCTCAGTACCAGGACAAGCAGATCTCCCAGACCTGGGGAACGGCCACCTATGACATGAAAGCGCAGCCGACCACGGCTCCCAGCTTCGTTCAGAGCTCCGACTTCAACAACCAGCTGGATTCGGCGCAGAACTACAACTTCACCTATTCGAAGGCCACCAAGGACACGTATTCCTGGCAGGTGACCTCTGGCATCCAGGTCACGACGTCCGCGGAGATCGGAGTGACGGTGCCCGACCTCTTCTCGGCCAAGGTGTCCGTCTCCAACACCCTCTCCATGTCGTCGACCCAGGGGACGACCAGCGAGGAGGATCAGACCTGGTCCATCCAGGAGAACATCGCCGTGCCACCCCGGACCCACGTCACCGCCTCCGCGGCCGTCAACGAGCAGAAGGTGACCACCTCCTGGACAGCCGACGTCGCCATTGGCGGTCGCGCGGCCGTCTGGTTCGATGGCCAGATCTCCATTCCGGCCCTGGGCGATGGCACGCACTGGCTGTTCTTCCCGACGCCCGACTACATCTTCCGGACCTACCCGCAGTCGGTTCCCGCCGGGTATTACCTCGACGCGCAGGGACAGTTGCACTTCAGCGCGAGCGGCACCTTCACGGGGGTCAAGGGCGTGCAGTGCACCTTCGACGTCCGTAAGGCCGATGCCTCTCCGGGCGCGGACGCGGCGAGCACCGTGCTGATGAGCAAGACGTTCCTCGCGCAGAAAAAGTGATCAGCGCGTAGGGTGTTGAGCGAGGAGGCTAGGGAGGGGATGGAGCGAAGCGCTTCCCCCTTCCGCCTCCATGGCAAGAGATGAAACAAGATCCCAGGCGCCATGGGAATGTCGAAGTGGAGGGAAACATGCGTTTGCTGTCGCTGATCGTCGGCCTGCTCGTATCCATGCCCGCTCTCGCGCAGTGGGAGCCGAAAGACGCGCCACGGTCGTGGACAACGGAGGCCCTGCACGCGTCTATTACATTCATTCATATCATGAGCAGGGTGAGACGCGCGTGAACCTGGCGGGGCTCGACGACATGATCTCCGTGCACGTGCAGAACTTCAGCAGCCTGCTCAAGGACACCAACCAGCTCTGCAGTGCGATCATCTTGTTCATCGACGGCATGGCGATCAAGGGGCTCGCGCCGCACTCCTGCGACATGCAGACGGGTCATGTGCGCTACCTGCTGCTGCGCACGCCCCAGTCGCATGACGTCTGGAAGATGCTCCTCGGCGGCCCCTCCGGGTATGTGCGTCCGGTCTCCATCAGCGTCGGCTCGAACGATCAGTTCTCGATCCCCACCACCGTCACGTCCTTCGGTCTCGAGGTCATCCCGCGAGGCAAGCTGTTCATCTTCTTCGGCGTGACGTTCGTGGGACTGCTGGTCTTCGTGTGGCTCTGCCGCAACCGGGGGCTCATCCGCTTCGCGTCACGAGGAGTGCCGACTCTGAAGCGGCCCTACAACCTTTCTCAATTCCAGATGGACTTCTGGTTCTTCCTGGTGGTGGTGTCGTACATCTTCAGCTACATCGGTGGTTTCGAGGCGTGCTCTCGCAAGCACGGCCCGGTGTTCGTGTTCTGGTTCGACGACCCGAGCGGCACCTACATGTTCTCGCTCTTTCGGAACGGTGAGCGGGTCCGCCTTCGCAACTGGGGGGAATGCATGTCCGACGACGAGGTCGAGCCGCTCCCGGGCGAACCGGCGAAAGCAACCCACCCGTTCGAGCATCAGATGGCCGCGTTGGAGGCGTTCGTGGGCCGGTCGTTTCACGACCTTCGGGAGGTGAAGATGGAGCGCTTCGACGAAGCGTGAGCGGCGCGGAGGCGTGGTCCGTTCACTTGCCGCGCACTGGGTCCCTCAGGCGAACCATTGCTCTGGCGGTCCACCCTCCAGGTCGTTCCCCCGCTGGATCTCGAGATTCCGGAGGCGCTGCCCGGTGTTTCGTCGTGGAGCCAATCACTTATCTCAGGGCTCGCAGAAGCCGCCACGCACCCACTCGTTGGCGACGTCTCTGTTGAACTTGAAGGTCACGGGCACGCGATGCTTCGCGACGGTCGCGCCAGCGTCGTCGACGGCTGAGAGCAGCGCGTGGGGCTCATACTCATCGGCCACGATCTCGAGCCGAACCTCGTACCAGCGGCCCTCCCAGGCGATGGAGAGCTTCTTGGTCATGGCCTGTTCGCGCTGTCGCGCGGAGCGGTCCAGGACCTCCGAGGCTGTTTTCACGAAGGTCGCGAACGCCGTCGCATCGAAGGGCTTGGGGTTCTTCTTGTCGCGGCCCATCACCCACGGACTGACGAGGACGGGCTCGGCGAGCCCCTGCTTGCGGATTTCCACGGCCCAGCCGTCGTCCTCCTCGTTCTTGATGACCCTGGCCGTCCAGCCGTTCTTCCGCCAGAACGTGGGCTCCATGACTTCGGGCTCGGCAGGCGTACGCTCGTCGCTCATAGGCGTTCCTCATTCCCTCCGATTGCCATCTACCAGAGAAGTATCACGCCGGGCGTGGCTCCGTTCAGCTCACGCGAGCGCCGCAGGGCTCCGTGGAGCCATCGCACTCGGGGTGAATACAAGGCAGCTGCGTCCGTATCAGGTGCATGCACGACATTTTACGCAGCACGGTGCTCACCGCACTGCTGGCCACGTCCGCGACGGCGTGGGCCGGCCCCTCCGCATCTCCAGACGCAACGGCGTCCCCGGTGCCGTTGATTGCCCTCGTCCCTGGCAAGGTCGTCTACGTCGACTCGGGGGGCTCGCGAACCCTCGCGGAGTGCCAGCAGGTGGAGGAGCGCCGGATGCTGGGCGGACCCGAGAAGGGCAAGCTGTTCCGGGAGACGGAGCCGTGCTCGCTCTGGTCCCTCGCCGTGCACCCACCCACGGGACGCTGGGCGATGGCCGCCTCGGTCACGGGCGATACCTCGTCGACCCGTCTGGTGAGCATGACGCTGTCGGGCCGGAAGCTTGAGGTGCCCACCGACAAGGCGGGGCGCGTCAAGGAGGGCAACCTGCTCGTGATGGGGGACCTGGAGGGGGTCGTGGCCGTCACCCCCGGAGCGCCGGCGCAGTGGACCAGCAACCACGTCCACCACTCGCAGCGTCCCGAGCTGTTCACGGCCGACGGCGCTCGCGTGCTCGTGGCCAACGGGACGGTGACCACCTCGGAGTGGTGGAGCTGGAGCTTCGAGCCTCGGCCCGAGGGCATTCGTGTGTTGCCGGCGCATGTGACGGACACGGCGGGCAACGACCTGGTCCTGGGGGAGTCGCGCACGGTGATGCGGCATGAGCGGAGTGGAGTCCGGATCGCCACGCTGGACCCCACGGGCACGAAGCCCTGGACGCTGGGGCCTCCCATGAAGCAGAAGCGAAAAGGAATGCTGTCGCCCATGTTGCTGGGGGACACGATGGTCTTCTATCGCGAAGGAGTGTTCGATGAAGGGGGCTGCGACGAGTCGAATTCCGGCACCTATCGTCGCCTCGACCTGCGCACGGGGCAGGAGCGGGTCTGGCGGACTCATGACACCTACTGCAGTGGCTTTGGGCTCGCGGCGGCGAGCGCGCGACGAAGGACGGTGTACTTCATCGAGAGCAACTACTACTCCACGGGCGTCTCCCAGATGTACGAGTACTCGCTCGACCGGGACGAGGTCCGTGCGCTGAATGCCCAGGGCTTCGAGGGAGCGCACGACATCAGCGGAGATGGGCGGACGCTCCTCCTGCACGCGCGAGGAGGCGGGGTCAGCGTGTACGACGTCGACACGGACGAGTCGGTCTGGTTGAAGGGGCTCGAGAACATCAGGGACGCGGGGTTGCTCGACCCGCGCTTCGATAATTGAGGAGTACGTCGACGCTGACATTGAGGCCCGCTCCCCTCACCCTTGGGCGCCTCCACGCTGTCGCGCTCCGGACTGCGCGCCGACACCTGCGGACGGGGAGCAGGGAGAGGCACCGTGAGTATAGCCTCCTACGCCGGTGGCTGGACGTCTCCGGCCCGAGGAGGCAGCATGAAGCAGACGCTTGGATTTACCGTGGCCTTGGCTGTGACCACTTTGTTCACGGGAGCGCCGGACGTCCAGGCCCGTGGCACGACTCCTTCCGATGCGGATGGCGAGGTGACGTTCACCGCCGGTCTCACGGTCCATTGCGGTGACACCCTCACCACCCATACGCGCCTGACGCACGACCTCCACTGCCCCAGCTCGGCGCCCTTCGCGCTCCAGCTCGACGGCGACGGCATCGTCCTGGACCTGGGCGGATACACCATCCGCCGCACTGGCCCGGAGAACAAGAACTCACAAGGCATCGTGATCGCCAGGGGCTGGATGGTGCGCAATGGCACGGTCAAGGGATTCGGCCGGGCCGTCATGATCCCTCCCGGCTCGGGCACGTTGAACGTGCGGCTCCACAAGCTCGCGCTCCTCGACAACACCTCGGCTGTCTACAACTACGCCACCACGAACTTCCTCATCACGGAGTGCCGTGTGAGCGGGAACGGCGTCGGGCTGAACCGGGAGCTGGATGCGGGCTTCGGTGGTTTCGACGTGAGGTCGTCGGTGTTCACCCACAACGAGCTCGCGATGCTCGGGGACTTCCACTCCATCGACGTGCTCGACTCCACGTTCACGTCCAATGGGCGCGTCTTCCTCTGCTGGGAGAGCAACATCCGCATCAGGTCGAGCACGATCGCGTGGAACGACGCAGTGGGCAACATCCCCAATGACCCAGGCTTCCGCCTCTGCAGGCAGATACGGTTCGAGAACACGCTCATCGCGAACAACGCCGCGTTCGCGCCGGCCACCGATCCGGTCTGGAATCCGCTCAATCTCTCGATGCTCGACACCCTGGTCGTCCGCAACGGTACGGGGCTGGAGGCAGCGGCCGGGATGGTCTACATCGACGGCAACACCTTCTATGACAACGCGAGCGGCCTGACCCTGTCCGACCGCGCGGGGTTCCCTTACACCTCGCTCACGGGCATCGTCCGCGGCAATCAGTTCCTGGCCAACGACGGCGATGGACTCCGGGTGCAGCCGCCCAGCACACCCACGGTGCTCAACAACCTCGCCCTGGGCAACGCGGGCTTCGGCATCTACGCGCCCACGGCCTCCGACGGCGGCGGAAACGTCGCGCGCGGCAACACCGCGGGCGACTGCGTGGGCATCGTCTGCGCCATGTACTGACTCACACGAAGTGACGTAGGCTCTCCGCCCCAAGGGCTCCACGCGAGCCATCCTCTTGGAAGCTCGCCATGCGCCATACATCCCTGACCCGTCTCGCCTCCGCGACCCTCTGCGCCCTCGCCGCCGTCTCGCTCCTCACGGCCGCCGACACGCGAAAGCCCACCACCCAATGGCTCGCTCGCCCCTCCGAGGCCGCGCGCATCGCCCGTGTGGAGGCAGGACTCTCCCCCGTGGCCCTTCCCGGCGAGCAGACCCGCCGCCTCTCCCTCCAGGAGTGGATGGCGCTGTACAAGATTCCCGGACTGAGCATCGCTGTGTTCGACAAGGGATCGCTCGTCTGGGCCAGGGGTTATGGCGTGAAGCAGTCCGGCGGCACTGACCCCGTCACCCCCGACACCCTCTTCCAGGCTGCCTCCATCAGCAAGCCCGTGACGACCCTGGCGGTGCTGCACCACGCCGAGAAGCGCGGGTGGTCGCTCGACGGGAACATCAACGACCAGCTCGTCTCGTGGAAGGTGCCCGACAACGAGTACACGAAGGAACAGAAGGTCACCCTGCGCCGGCTGCTCTCCCACAGCGCGGGGACGACGGTCCAGGGCTTCAAGGGCTACGCGGCCAACGAGCCCGTGCCCACGCTCCGGCAGGTTCTCGACGGCGAGAAGCCCGCGAACTCCTCTCCCGTGCGCGTCGACACCGTGCCCGGCACGCTGACGCGCTACAGCGGTGGCGGCACGCTCATCGTCCAGCAGATGCTGATGGACCAGCTCCACCAGCCGTTTCCGCGAATCATGCGGGAGGGCGTCCTCGCCCCCCTGGGCCTGAAGCACAGCACCTACGAGCAGCCACTGCCCAAGAAGCTGCAGCCCCTCGCCGCCACCGGCACGCGCTCGGGAGGCGCGAGCGTCGAGGGCCGCTGGCACACCTACCCGGAGCTGGCGGCCGCGGGCCTGTGGACGACGCCCACCGACCTCGCGCGCATCGCCCTCGAGGTCTCCAAGGCATGGAACGGCGAGTCCCAGCGCGTGCTGTCCCAGTCGATGGCGAAGCAGATGCTCACCCGGCAGTCCGAGTCCTTCGGGCTCGGCTTCCAGCTCCGCCCGGGCAAGGAGTGGTTCGGTCATGGAGGAGGCAACGAGGGCTTCAAGTGCTCCCTCATGGCGTTCGCCGACTCGGGCAGCGGCGTGGCCATCATGACCAACTCGGATGATGGCTGGCGAATCTTCGAGCGACTCACCGCCAGCGTGGCCACCGAGTACGGCTGGAAGGGCTTCACCGCCGAGCCCGACAGCCCCTCCATGACGGCGGACCTGCTGGCGCGCCTCGAGGGTACGGACGCCGCCATCGCCTGGTTGAAGGAGCGGCGGCGCACGGCTCCAGAAGAGACGCTGTCCTCCGGCATCCTCAACGACATCGGTTACTCGTTGCTCAGGGGAGGCAAGGTCGCCGACGCCGTGAAGGTGTTCGAGGCCAACGTCGAGCTCTACCCCGAGGACGCCAACACGCACGACAGCCTCGGGGAGGCCTACCTCGAGGTGGGCCGGAAGGACGAGGCCATCACCCGCTACAAGAAGTCGCTCGAGCTGAACCCGAAGAACGACAACGCCGCGAGGATGCTGGAGGAACTCGGCGCATCCTCGAGCAAGTAGGTGAGCACCCGCGCCGTCACCGTGTGAAAGACCCCGGCGATTCGCCGCACGGTGTCCGGCCCTCCAGTGTATGCGTGATGGGCGACCCGGGGGGCCTATCAGAGCGCCGCGAGGGAAGGCCAGGGCGCCCGCGTGGTCTGGAGCACGGCGGCCATTCCCTGCGCGGCGAGCGCGTGGACCTGCATGGGGTAGTCGATGGCGAAGGGCCGGGGCGCATACATCCGCAGCGGTCCAGTCCAGGCGCCTCCGGGCTCCTGCATGTCCGCGAGCGCGCGGAGGGCGCCCTTCAGACGCGGGTGCTCCACGGGCAGGTAGTGCGTGAGCAACCCCAGAGCCATTCCGGTGGCCGCTGCCGCGCTCTCCTGGCCCAGGGCGGGGGGACCATCCTCCGTCCGGATTCTGTGCATCGAGGAGCTGGGGCGCGAGGTGCCGGGCCGCTTCGTGGCCGGGCTCGAGCGCCAGGGCTACCTCGTGCGCCGCATAGGCGTGGATGTCGAACCAGTGGGCCCGGCAGCCGCCTTCCCGTCGCGCACGCGCCGGTTCGCATCCGCTCCAGGTAGTCTCGCCCCGCCTCCAACGCGGCCCGCATCGCGTCCGTGTGGGGCAGGGCCAGGAGCACCATCGCGGTGGTGTCGGTGTCCGATTCGACTCCGCCCCGGTAGGGCCAGCCCCCGTCCTCGTTCTGGGCACGCAGGAGGAAGGAGTCGGCACGCGCGAACATCGTCGGCGCCAGGTCCTCACAGCCTTTCAGCGCCCGGCACAGCAGCGCCGTGTCCCACACATCCTCAATCGGCACGTCGAGCAAAGGCGGAATGGGGCTCTCCCAAGCAGGTGAGGAGGAGGCGAACGAGGCGCCCCAGGCAGCGGCAAGCAAAGAGTCGCTGCAGGCTGGTTACCGCAAGACGCACGACACGCTCAATGAAATAAACGGCATGAAAGTCATCACGCTGTTGAGGGCACGTCATGACTCGCACGAGTGTTTTCCTCATGGATGCCTTCTCCGAGATCGCGGTCTTCACGCGGGCTGCGGAGAAGCTGAGCCTCACTAGGAGCGGCTGGGAGTGCGGCTCCTCAATCTGACCACCCGCGGTCTCAGCCTCACATCCTCGCGGAACTTGACCGCCGGCAGCGCCGCCGAGCGCGCCCTGTCGCCCGAGCAGTGGGCCCTCGCGACGCTCCTCGGCGAGGCGTGAAGCGGGCGCCTCCCCGTTTTCCTCCGTTCAAAATGTGTTCACCAAAAGAACATCCCTTCCTCCGTCTGGAAGAGGTCCATTGATCCATAGTCCAGGGTGGACGATGTCTCTGGCCCGCCGGACCTCATCCCGGCGCTCCCTCCGAGAGCCCCAACGGAAGAAGGATGCCCTCATGAAGCGTTTGCTGATGCTCGCCCTCGTCTGCGCCCCGGTCGCCGTGCTCGCCGCGGACAAGACTGCTCCCAAAACCGCCCCCAAGACCGCGCCGAAGACGGAGCCGAAGGCCGACACGGGGACCATGCCCGCGGACGGCAAGGACCTGAAGGTCGAGGAGCCGGACCAGAAGGATCCGAAGAACAAGGAGACGGATGTCAAGGCGAAGGGCGAGGTGAAGAAGGACTCGTTCTGAAGCACTGTGCCGTGAATTGATCTTACCTCCAACGAATAGAGGACACACACATGAAGAAATACGCGGGATTGGTTTTCGTCGGGCTGTGCATGCTCCAGGGGACTGCGAATGGCGCCGATGAGTGCATCCAGACCATCAACCAGGGGGCCGGCACCGTGGCCCTGGGCCTGTATGAGCAGCAGTGCGCGACCCTGAGCTTCAGCTCGGGAATCATCACCAAGGATGTGAAGTACAACTGCTGCGGCCCCAGCGTGGCCATCCGTGTCAATGGCAACGACTGGAACAAGCTGATAAGCGAGGGCAAGCTGGATGGACTCCGCTACCAGAAGTTCGACAAGTCCGACAACGGCTACTCGCTGACGTTCCGCAAGGTCGTGGGCAAGGAGCCCACGACCATCAACGGCGAGGACTTCTTCAAGTAGCCGTTCCGCCTGCGGGCCGCGTGTGCACGCGCGGCCCGCCTTCAGCAGGAGTGCTCCGGACCGTGTCCGCGCCCTATCTTCACGACCTCGCTCCCTTCCTGTTCCGCTACGATGGAGGGCAGGGAAGTGTCTACACGGCCCGGTGGGATGGGCTCGCCTGTCTGGCGGGCTTCGCCCTCGCGCTGCTCCTGCTTCGGCGCTTCTCCGCCCGGGGCTATCTGCCACTGGCGCGCCCGGAGGTGTTCGACTTCACCAGCATGGTGGCGCTGCTGGGCGTACTGCTCGGCGGACGTCTGGGTTATCTGGTGTTGTATGAGTGGGAGCGCTTCTCGGGCAACCTGGGGCTGCTCTTCCAGTTCGGCCAGGGCGGCACGTCGTTCCACGGCGGGCTCGTCGGCGTGGCGGTGGTGACCTGGTTCCAGGCGCGTGAGCGTCAGGTGTCCTTCCTCTCGCTCGGCGACAATCTGGTGACGGTGGCGCCCCTGGGCCTGATGTTGGGCCGTCTCGCCAGCTTCATGGACGGGGAGTTGTTCGGGCGGATCACCCGGGTGCCCTGGGCCGTGCGCTTTCCCGCCGAAATCCACCTCGCGGCCTTTCAACCCGCCCAGGCCACCCGGCTCGCCGTGGAGCGGCTGCCCGCCAGCAGCTTCGACATCATGCAGGTGGCCCATGCCGCGCCCCGGGTCATGGACGAGCTGCTGCTCATCCTCAACCCGCGCCACCCCTCGCAGCTCTACGAGGCCGCGCTCGAGGGACTGCTGCTCTTCGTGATCCTCTACACCGTGCGCACCCGGGCCCGGCAGCCGCCCGAGGGACTCTTGTGCGCGCTGTTCCTGCTGCTGCACGCCGTGTTTCACATCGGCACGGGCTTCTGGCGCGAGCCCTTGAGTGGGGATCCGATGGTGCTGGGCCTCGCCCAGGGCCAGCTCTTCTCCCTGCCGGTGCTCACCGCGGGCCTGGGGCTGCTCGGATGGATCCTCCTGCGCCGTCCCCAGCCCGCCGGGGTACAGGAGCGAGAGACGCAGATGGCCAACTCCGAGGAGTGAGGCCCTGGGGCGCTGATCAGCCCCAGGGCCAGTGGACGCATGCCTCGCTCAGCAACTCGTCGGCTGACAAGTCCCCGCGCAATCAAACGTGCAGTCAATGCGCGCATCACACGTGACGAGCCACCAGGCTTGCGGGTCGAAGCACGAGCCGTTGACGGGCCCTATGCAGGTCATGCGCGCGAGCTGCTGCTCATAGTGGAATTGACCACTATAGCATGCTGCGGGCAGGCCCCTGCCGACAATACACCAGTGTGTACTGTACATGAATTGCCCGTAAGCGTCGACGGTCACCCACATCGAACTGTGTAACCCTGCCCTCGGATCGCAGGCGAGAGAAGCCTGCGTCTCGCCCTGCTCCAGAGTCCCCTCTGCTGCTCCTGCCTGAGCCTCCTCATCTATCGGCGCATTGCAGCCTAGAATCATGAACGCGCTGCACATGGATGCCGCGAACAGCGAAAGCGCCCTGCGGTTGATCACCAGAACCTCCATGGAATTAACGGATTAATCTCCGCGTGAAGAAAGAACATACTCCCGCGCGGTCGTAGTAAGCCAGACCCTACAGGGACGGACTGAAATTTCTGGCATCCCCCGAGGCGAAGAGGAACGGGAAGACGATGCTGGTCCCTTCCTGGGTGGAGAGTTCCGTCCACAGCAGCACGGGGTAGGCATGTGCCGAGCGGGGCAGGGCCACCAACACTCCGCCCAGGTTCGTCCCATCTTTTTTGCGCCATCCGGCGGCGGTGCCTGTCACCTACGCGGAGCTTCTTCAGAAGAAGCTTCGCCGTGTCTGCGGCACCTACCTGTTGAACGTGCGGCTCCACAAGCTCGCGCTCCTCGACAACGCCTCGGCTGTCTACAACGACGCCACCACGAACTTCCTCATCACGGAGTGCCGCGCGAGCGGGAGGGGGGGGCTGGAAGCGGACACGTTGTCCGGCACACAGCACGGGCGGCCCCCGTTTGCGGCTCTCCTCGGCCCCTCTGCACCAGCTCCCCTCAACAGCTCCCCTGTTTCTCCTATGCTCATGCTCCCGAGAGCAAACCCGGTAATTTCATGCAGCCAGACTTGCCCCCTGGAAATTGAAGGCGTTCAAGGCATCCCGCGATTTGCAACGTTTGATCACGAGTCGTTATGAGCGACATAAGAACATTGTTCTTGTTTCGACCCAACACCCTCAAATATGATACATGCAGGCCAAAATCAATGAGTCGATAAAAGGTCAGCGGGAATTAAAAAAGCACGGCAATTTTATTTGCAAGTTTTTGGGAATCGCATCGGCAAGCCCGGCCTCGCCAACGCCCGTGGGCAAATCCAAATGCGATGAAGCATTGACCCCGATGCTTCACTACAAATAATTCATCAATTAGGGAGGGAGAGGGAATGACAGAATCTACGACGCTTCAGAAAGAACGGCCCGTGCAGGTCGTGCCACTTTCCGGCAGCCTTGGTGCGGAGCTGCGCGGTGTCTTCATTCATGGCGAGACACCCGAAGAGGATGCCGCCTTCATTCAACGGATGCTGCTGAAATATCGCGTGGTGTTTTTCAGGAATCAACACCAGATTACCGATCAATCGCATCAGGATTTCGCCCGGAATTTTGGCGAAATCGTGAGCCATCCGACCGTCGCCGCCCAGGGGGATCCGGCCATTCTGGAGCTCCACTCCCACAATGGCGGGCGCGCCAACTCGTGGCACACCGACGTCACGTTCGATCTGCGTCCACCCAAGCTTTCCATTCTTCGCGCGGTCACGCTGCCCGAGCTGGGGGGTGACACCGTCTGGGCGAACACGGTCGCAGCCTACGAGCACCTGCCCGACAACCTCAAGGCGCTGGCTGAAAAACTTTGGGCCGTCCATGGCAACGATTTCGACTACGCAGCCAGCCGGGTGGAGCTGCTCCATGACGACACCGCCAAAAGGTACCGTCGGCAGTACGCCGCGCAGGTGATCAAGAGCGAGCACCCCGTTGTGCGTGTGCATCCCGACACGGGCGAGAAAAGCCTGCTCCTCGGCCACTACGCGCAGCGCTTCGTCAACTGCAACACCTACGACTCCGACCGGCTCTACGAGATCTTCCAGGCCCATGTCACACGGCTGGAAAACACCATTCGATGGCATTGGGCCCCCGGCGATGTGGCCATGTGGGACAACCGTTCCACACAGCACTACGCGATCAATGACTACGGCGATCAGACGCGGGTGATGAGACGGGTGACGATCGTGGGCGACGTGCCGGTGTCGGTCGACGGCTCCCCGAGCCGGCCGCACGTGCAGTGAAGGTCCAGCCGCCAATGATCAACGTGTCCGCTCGAAGTGTCCAGGTCGCACCGCCGACCCCTGCCAGCAGCAGCTTCCTGTACGGGCTTGTTTGCCTGTCGCTGCTGATGGGCTTGAGCATCGGCTACTCCAGGGTCATCACGACGCTGTATGCGGTAAAGCTGGATGCGAGCGGCTGGATGCTTGCCGCAGTGGCCGTATCCCAAAGCGTCGGGATGCTGGTGCTGGCAACGTCGGCTGGCCGATGGGTCGACATCTACGGTGTGCGAGTCGTCTTCGTCCTGGGGTCGGCCTGGGGCATGGCCATCTGCTTGCTGACGCCGCTGGTGCCGACCTTCCCGGCCTTGCTGTTGTTCACCGCGGCGGCGAGCCTGGCCATGCCGCCGCGCTTCGTGTCAATCAATACGATCTTCATGAGCCGCCTGCATGAGCTCGGCAGGCAACGGGCGGGCTGGTTTCGCGCCGCTCACGTGATCGGCATGACCTTTCTCGGGGCAGTTCTGGCCACGGCCCTGTTTCCCAGGCAAGGACCGGTGTTTGCCTTCTGGGGCGCCGCGGTCATCTTCGCGTCGAACATCGTGGTGTTCCTGCTGGGCATCGGCCGCAAGGGCCAACCGGAAGCCAGGCGAGGCCAGGCCGGGGGCCGGACCTCTCTCCCGCAACTGTTCAAGTCGATGCCAGCGCGGCGTGTCGCGGGCTGGGAGTTTTTGATCCAGTCACTGAATGCCTACTTCGCGTTCTACATCGTGATCATCGTCGTGCGCTACCTGCATCTGCCCGAGCGCACCGCCGGCTTTGCCGTCGCCGCGCAGGGCCTGGCATTTGTCTTCACGCTGGTGACGGCCGGATCGCTTGTGGTCCGGCATCCACGGGCAAGCCGCGGCCTCGGCGGGCTCGTGGTCGTGGGTGCCCTGATCGGACTGGCGACGTCACATGCGGCCACCGAGGTCTGCGCTTTCGCGTCGGTGCTGGGGTGTGGCCTGGGTCTGCTGCAGATCATCAACCTCACGGCGTTTGCCGCGCTGGGCGAGACGATCGGTTTCAGCCAGGCGGCATCGATCAATGCGTTGGCTGGCCCGAGTGGCGGCGTGTTCGGCGGGCTGCTTGGCGGCCTGCTCGAGCATTGGGTTGCGCCCCAAGCGTTGTTCCTGGCGTTCCTCCCGCTTTTCATGCTGCTGGCGTTGACCCGGCAGGACAAGCCGGCAACCGCTGGCGGAGGGGCCGAGGAGAGCCGCTGACGGGGGCCGCCGAGCAGGCGAGCCTACCGCCCGAGGCAGCGTCGGCCGCGCGCACGCTCGGGTTGGGAGCCTCTCCCCGGGCGCGCGCTACCCCCTGAGTGGTTGACGGGTGGGACGCGAGCGGGGATACACGCCCTCATGACGTTGGCATCGGTCGTCGGACAGCCACGCGCCATCGACGCGCTCCAGTCGGCGCTTCGGGGTGGCTCGGTTCATCACGCCTACCTCTTCGCCGGGCCCGAGGGTGTGGGCAAGGAACTCACCGCCGTGGGGCTCGCCCAGGCACTCACCTGTCCCGAGCAGCCCGACGTGGGCTGTGGCACGTGCTCGAGCTGCACCCGCATCGCCAAGGGCGCCCACCCGGACGTCTCCTGGCTCATGCCCGACGCCGAGCGCGTGGAGCGTGGTTTCGCGGGCCGCTCGGACTTCGCCACCACGCCCAGCCGCGACATCCGCGTGGATCAGATCCGCGCCCTGCTCGAGCGCATCTGCCTGCGGGGTCTCGAGTCCAAGCGCAAGGTGGCCATCGTGGTGGACGCGCACCAGATGAATGCCCAGGCGCAGAACGCCTTCCTCAAGACGCTCGAGGAGCCCCCCGCGGAGACCACGCTCATCCTGCTGGCCTCGGCTCCGGACAAGATGTTGCCCACCATCCGCAGCCGCTGCTCCAAGGTGTCCTTCGGCCCGCTGCCCGTGGAACTCGTGGCCGAGCGCCTCCAGAAGGAGCGGAAGCTGGACGCGCCGACGGCCATGCTCGCGGCGGTGATGGCCGGGGGCAGCCTCGGCCGGGCCATGGCGTTGGACTTGAAGGCGCTCGCGGCCCGTAAGGACGTCATCGCCTCGTTCGAGGCGCTCAAGCCCGGAGAGCCGAGCGCGATGCTTCGCTGGGCCGCCACGTTCGGCGAGTCGCGCGAGGACGCGGAGCAGGCGCTCTCCATCCTTTCGCTGTGGACGCGCGACGTGGCGATGGCGAAGGTGGGAGGGGAACGCCTGGCCAACCGGGACCTGGACGCGCTCGCGCACGAGGTGGCGGCGCGCACGCACGAGTCGATGCTCCACCGGCGGCACGCGCTGCTGGACAAGGCGCGGGCGACCATCGTGGAGCGCAACGGCTCGCCCCGGCTGCAGCTGGAGCGGATGCTCATTGAATTGCTGGAGGGGCGATGAGCGCGGCGGACATCGAGGACGTGCTGGACGAGGCCCGGGCGGGCAAGGTGGTGCACCCGCTCTACCTGCTGTGGGGCGAGGAGTACCTCGTGCGCAAGGGGGCGGACGAGCTGGTGAAGGCGCTGTTGCCGGATGCGTCCGCGGGGCTGAACTTCGCGGTGCTGGACGCGGGCTCGCCGCGCGAGGTGGCGCAGGAGCTGGCCACGCTGCCGCTGTTCCCCGGACGCAAGGTGGTGCTGGTGCGCGACCCGGAGTTCCTCGCACCGAAGAAGGGGCGGGGCAACGCGCTGGGCAAGGCGCGCGAGGCGTGGACGGCGGGCAAGCGCAAGGAGGGCGCGCGGCGGCTGCTCGCGCTGGCGGCCCGGGCGGGGTGGGGCGTGGCGCAGTTGGATCCGGACGCCCCGGGAGCGCCCACGGCGGAGGAGTGGAAGGAGGAGCTGAACGTCGAACTGGCGGAGGCGGATCTGCTCTTCCTCAAGGAGGTGGCCACGTTCTGCCGGGAGGAGCGCATCAGCGCCCCCGAGGGTGACGCGAGCGCGCTCCTGACCCTCTTCGAGAAGGGCCTGCCGCCGGGGCACACGCTGGTGATGGCGGCCTCGGACGTGGACGCGAAGAACCCGCTGGTGAAGCTCGCGGCGGACAAGGGCCGGCTCGTCGAGCGCAAGGTGGCGGCGCGGCACAAGGACCTGGAGATTGGCCCGCTCGCCGAGGAGTTCCTCTGGCCGTTCAAGAAGAAGCTGAGCAAGGCCGCGGCGGACCTGCTCAAGGAGCGCATTGGCGGCAACGTGCGGCTGCTGCAATCCGAGCTGGAGAAGCTGGCGACGTACGCGGAGGGCTCCACCATCGAGGCGGCGGACGTGGCGCTGCTGGTGGCGCACACGCGCGAGGAGGAGTTCTTCGAGCTGTCCGAGGCCCTGCAGAATCGCAACCTGAAGGCGGCGCTGGACTACACGGTGGACGCGATGGGGCAGGGGGTGCACGGGTTGCAACTGCTGGGCGCGGTGGCCTCCATCGTGCGGGGCATGCTGGAGAACCACGAGCGGTTGGAGAAGTACGCCGGGGGCTCGGTGCCGCGCTCGTTCAACGACTTCAAGGCGCGGGTGTTCCCCCGGGTGGAGGAGGAGGCGAAGGCGGCCAAGGGCAAGGCGCCGCATCCGTATGCGGCCTTCCTCGCGATGCAGGGAGCGGCCCGCTACAAGCGGCGCGAGCTGTTGGACGCACTGGTGGCGTGCGCCGAGTCGGACCTGTCGCTCAAGTCCTCGGCGAGCGGCAAGCTCGTCATCGAGCGGCTGTTGTGGACCGTGTGCGCGAGCGCGTGAGGCACCGCGCGGGGGGGCGTCTGAAGCTGCTCCCTCGACGCCCTCTCGGGCTTCAGGCGGCGATCTGGAAGTCCGGATGGGCGACCGCGAAGGCGGTGTTCCGATCCGCCTTGGGCGGGTAGATCCACTGGGTGTTGATCTCGCGCTTGAGCGCCTTGCCCGCGTCCCGCGTCAGCTTCACCTGGCGGTCCCATCCCTCGGTATAGAGCGCGCCCCAGGGTCCGAGATCGAGGCAGGTGACGTACTTCGGCTGACTGTACGGGTGGGTTGGCAGACCGACCAGCTCGGCGGCGGCGTTGTGGCCGGCGACACGGCCGAGGATCACCGCATGCTGGCAGGACATCGCCGCGATGTGGCCTTCATCGTCGGTCGCGACCATCGCCACATCCCCGGTGACGAAGATGCCCGCGGCGCCCTTGGCGCGCAGATACTGGTCGGCATGGACACGGCCGAAGCGGTCGTGTTCGCCGTTGATCTGCGCGGCGAGCGGGTTGGCTCTCGCGCCGGCCGTCCAGATCACCGTGTGGGTCTCGATCCGCTCGCCGGTGGACGTGGTGACACCCTCCGCGTCGATCGCCACGGCTCCGGTGGAGGTGCGCACCTCCACGCCGCACTCGGCCAGGGCCTCCTCGATCACCGGGCGTGGAACCGGCCCGAGGTCGGGGCCGATGGCGGGCGCTTGTTCCAGCACCACGACCCGGATCTTCGCGTCCTGGCCGAGGATGCCGCGCAGCCGCTGGGGCATCTCGGCCACCGTCTCGATGCCGGTGAAGCCACCACCCGCGACCACCACCGTGTTCCGGGCGGCCGTCTCCGGCTTGTGGGCGAGCGCCTTCAGGTGCTTGTCGAGAGCGTTCGCGCTCGACAGTTGGTCGACGTTGAAGGCGTGCTCCTTGAGTCCGGGCACGTTCGGCATGAACAGACGGCTGCCGGCCGCCAACACGAAGCGGTCATAGGGCAGCGTCACGCGTTCGCCGTCGGTGCCGAGCACTTCGACTTCATGCCGGTCGGCATGGATCGCCTCGATGGTGCCGGCGAGGTGGCGAACGCCGACCGCCTCGAACAGCGGGGCGAGGTCCGGTGCCATGTTCTCGATCACCGGTTCATAGAGGCGCGGGCGGATGTGGAGCTGGGGGGTTGGCGACACGACCAGGACTTCCACCTGGTTCTGCTTGCCCGCCAGCGACACGGCGCGTGCGGCGGAAATGGCCGCCCACATGCCAGCGAAACCCGAGCCTGCGATGACGATCTTCTGGTTCATTGTCTTGCTTTCTTTTGGGAGCCGGACGCAGCTCTCCGGTTCCGTCGTGCGGATACACGACGGCCGCTTTCTCGGTCGTCCGGCGAAAACCGAGAAAAAGTTCAGTGATTCGAGTGGCTCACGGCGTTACCGCCGCGCTTGCGCTTCAGGGAGGCTCTTCGTGCGTGCGCGATTTCCGCGTGGATGCACGGGTCTTGAGCCGATCCTCAATCCATTTCTGGACGTCGTTTGAAAACTCAGGCGGCGCTTTGCGGCCGAAAGTCTTCGCGACATCGGCGAGTGATTCCTTCGCCAAGGTGTCGCGCATTGCCTTCTCCGCGCGCAGCATCACGGCATGGACCGCACAGACGCCCGCCATCGCCCAGGAGGGAGGGTTTCCCTCGAACACGGCGCAACGGCCGCGGATCTGCTGACAGTCGAAGAGCGGCTTGTCCCCTTCGAGCGCATCGATGACTTCCAGGAAGCTGATGTCTTCCGGGGCCTTGGCGAGCTGATACCCGCCGCGCACTCCCTCGCTCGCGACGACGATCCCCGCCTTTTCGAGCTTGGGGAATATCTTGGCGAGGAAGGTGGGCGATACGCCTTGGAGCTCGGCCAGGTCACGGCTGCTCAGCGGCGTGTCGCCCGCGCTGACCAGCCAGAGGAGGCAGTGGATGCCGTACTCAACGCTCGTTGTGAGGTGCGCCATAACACGGACTATATGGGTCCGTGTTTAAGGCGGCAAGCAAAAAACGAGGACAAAGTGAGTCCGAGTTGACGCGGTGCGCCGCGAGGAGGCGTTCTTCGAAGAGGGTAGGCGGGCGAGCTACCCGAGCTATGACGCCTTGGCTTCCAGGAGTTGCCGCCGCCCACGCGAGCAGCGGTGCCTCCTGGTCGCCGGGTCAACGGCCGGAGTTGGTGATGGGCTCTTCTGGTGAGCAGTCATTTTTCTCGTGGAGATAGGTGTTGCGCTCCTGGCAGGTGAGTTCGCGAGCCCATTGCTTGAACACCTCCACGGCGGGAGCGCACTGCTCACAGCCCCAGACACGGGCAATCCCGTCATCACCAATGGTGACCACGTGTCGTCCGTCGGGGCTGAACGCGGCTGTCAACACTTCGCCCGGGTGTTGGAATGGATCACCAAGACGATTCCCAGTTTCCGTATCCCATACCTGGACGCTCTTGTCCTGGCTGACGGTGATTACCCGTTGGCCGTCAGGGCTGAACACGGCCATACTCACTGCGTCGTTGTGCTGGAGAGGCTTGCCGACAGGCTCTCCGGTTTTCATATCCCACACCTGGGCAGACCTTGCCAGGGTGGTGGTGACCATCCGTCGGCCGTCGGGACTGAACGCGGCCATGGACACCATAATTACGCGATTGATGCGTTGGAGAGGCTTGCTGACAGGCTCTCCGGTTTTCGTATCCCATACCTGGGCAGGTCCTACCATGGTGGTGGTGACTACCCATCGACCGTCGGGGCTGAAGGCGGCCGTCCTCACCGAGTCCGTGTGCTGGAGAGGCTTGCCGACAGGCTCCCCGGTTTGTGCATCCCACACCCGGGCAGTGTTGTCTGCGCTGGCGGTAACCACCCAGCGGCTGTCTGGGCTGAACGTGACATCATTCACCGAGTCCGTGTGCTGGAGGGGCTTGCCGACAGGTTTCCCGGTTTGTGCATCCCACACCCGGGCGGTGTTGTCATTGCTGGCGGTAGCCACCCATCGGTCGTTAGGGCTGAATGCGACCTTGCTCACTAGGTCCGTGTGCTGGAGGGGCTTGCCGACAGGCTCCCCGGTTCGCGCATCCCACACCTGGGCGGTGTTGTCATCGCTGGCGGCGACCACGTGCTGCCTGTCGGGGCTGAACACGGCCTCATACACTCTTTGCGAGTGCTGAAACGGCTTGCCTATAGGCTGACTGGTTTGCGCATTCCACATCCGGAAGGTTCCATCAATACTAAAGGTAAATACCCACTGGGCGTCGGAACTGAACGTGGCCGTCATCACGGGGATTGAGTGCTGAAGGGTTTTGCCGACAGGCTCCCCGGTTTGTGCATCCCATACCTGGGCGGTGTTGTCATCGCTGGCGGTAGCCACCCAGCGGTTGTCTGGACTGAACGCGGCTG
The DNA here is from genome assembly GCF_002305875.1 of Cystobacter fuscus. Classification (NCBI taxonomy): domain Bacteria; kingdom Pseudomonadati; phylum Myxococcota; class Myxococcia; order Myxococcales; family Archangiaceae; genus Cystobacter; species Cystobacter fuscus. The sequence goes on from NZ_CP022098.1 coordinate 4,074,019, forward strand.
TCCTTACCGAGCCTGAGTGCTGGAGGGGCTTGCCGACAGGATTTCCAGTTCGCGCATCCCACACCCGGGCGGTGTTATCATCGCTGGCGGTGACCACCCAGCGGTTGTCTGAGCTGAACGCGGCCGTATTCACCGAGCCTGAGTGCTGGAGGGGCTTGCCGACAGCCTCTCCGGTTTTCACATCCCACATCCGGGCGGTGTTGTCATCGCTGGCGGTGACCACCCAGCGGTTGTCTGAGCTGAACGCGGCCGTATTCACCGAGCCTGAGTGCTGGAGGGGCTTGCCGACAGCCTCTCCGGTTTTCACATCCCACACCCGGGCGGTATTGTCACTGCTGGCGGTAACCGCCCAGCGATTGTCGAGGCTGAACGCGGCCGTCCTCACCGAGCCTGAGTGCTGGAGGGGCTTGCCGACAGCCTCTCCGGTTTTCACATCCCACACCCGGGCGGTTGTGTCATTACTGGCAGTGACCACCCAGCGGTTGTCTGAGCTGAACGCAGCCGTATTCACCGAGCCTGAGTGCTGGAGGGGCTCGCCGACAGGCTCTCCGGTTTTCACATCCCACACCCGGGCCGTGTTGTCGCTGCTGGCGGTGACCACCCAGCGGTTGTCGAGGCTGAACGCGGCCGTCCTCACCGAGCCTGAGTGCTGGAGGGGCTTGCCGACAGGAACTCCGGTTTTCACATCCCATACCCGGGCGGTGTTGTCATTGCTGGCGGTAACCACGTGTTGGCTGTCGGGGCTGAGCGCGACGTCCATGAACAAGATTTCCCCGAACCGTTCTTGATGTGAGAGAGTTCGCCACGCAATGAGCAACCTGCGCAGCCCCCATTCCGACAATGCATCACTTTCTGATGCCAGGTCGACTGGTTCTTCCTCATTCTCCAGTATATCATGTGCGTGAAGCATGAGCTTCATGCCAAGCTGGGGATCGTCTCTCATCTGGAGACGCGCATTGGCCATCAACTCTCGCGCCATGGCCATGTTCTGTGCCTTGTTGGCTGCTTTTTTCTGGAGGAATGCAACTCCTCCAAGGCAAACGGCGAGTGCGAAGCCTATCGCCAGCGCCACGCTCAGACGTCGCAGGTTCCGCTGTCTCTTCAGCTCGCGCAGCCTCTCTGCTTCACTCCGCTCCCAGCTCGCCTGGATGAAGCGTTCGAGATCAGGTGACAGATCTCCTGGGTATCTCGTCTGGACCTCGCGAGCGAAGGTGAGGCGCTCCCCTGAGAGCAGGTACGAGGCACCTCCCTCCTTGCCCTTTTGATGGCTCCGCCACTCCTCCGCCCACTCCTCCAGTCTTTGCAGTGCCCGCCCTCGCTCCTGGTTCTCCTTCACCCAGGTCGAGAGCAGAAGCCAGCTCCTCAACAACTCCTCATGCGCGAGTTCGATCCAGGCCTCACTGCCGCCTCCCTCGGACTCGGGCCCGCCACCCACGACGAGCAGGCGTTTGCCGACGAACTTCTCGATGACGGCATCCAGTGCTTTCTGGGTCTCGCCGTCCGTCACCCGAAGCTGCTCGCGCCGCACGCGCCGCCGGGTATCCGGGGACGCATCGTCCCGGAAGTTGATCAAGGCCAACAGCAGCCGGCGGGCCTGGAGCTGCTCGAACGGGCTCAACTGCGCATACATCTCGCTCGCCGTCCGGGTCAGGGCTCCCGTGACCCCGCCCAGTTCCTTGTAGGTGCGCTCCGTCAGCGTGTCCCCGTCCCGCTTCTCCCAGAGCTGATCCAGCGCATACTCCAACAGCGGCAGTCCTCCGGGCTCCCGCTCCACGTCCTTGCGGAGCACCTCGCTCAGAGCGCCCTCGAACCGCAGGCCCACCCGCCTCGCGGGGCCCTCGATGGCGGCCTCCAACTGCCTGCCCTGGAGCGGCGGCACGGAGAGGCAATGCGCCGCGTCCACCACCACCCCATCCAGCCGCGCCTGGCCTCCATCGAGGACGATCTCACGGCAGCGCTCGAAGTAGTCGAAGCGCAGGGTGGCCAGGACGACCGCGTTCGACTCCGGCGAGCGCGCCAGGTCCCACAGGGCCTGGACGAAGGCCTGGCGCTCCCTCGCCTCGGGCATGAGGGTGAACACCTCCTCGAACTGATCCACCATGAGCAGCAGCCGCTGCTTCTCCCGGGGCCGCCGCAGCCGTGCCACCGCCTCGCTCGACAACTCCCCCGGGCGGGTGACATGCACCTCCCAGGTGGGGGGCTTCAGCAGCGCGACGAGACCCGCCTTCACCAGGGAGGACTTGCCCGAGCCCGACGCCCCCGCCACCACCTGGAAGCGGGGGCGCTTGCCTCGCAGTGCCTCGCGCACCCGGCGTACCAGTGCCCGCTGTTGCGCCTTGCGTCCGTGGAAGAAGCGCCGGTGCCGGGCCTCGAACGTCAGCAGGCCGCGGTAGGGCTGGAAGATGATGGGCCGGAGGCTCGCGGCCTCTTCCGCCCGGGCATAGAGCTGGAGCGAGGCCCAGTCCAGACCGGGCGGGCTGAGCGCGAGCCGCATCCGCACGGCGCCCAGGGCCTTGTCCAGGGGCTCGCACTCCAGCAGCTCTCGATAGAGCGTTTCGGTGAGTTGGACCGAGCCCTTCACCGACAACGGCAGTCGGGACGCCACCACCGCGGGGATGCCCACCGCGTGGAGCGCCTGGGCCACACTGCCCAGGTGATTGCCTGGTTCCCCCGGGTCGCCTCCATGACAAGCCGACAGCACCACCATCCGGACCTTGCCCGCGTGGGGGGCGAGCACCCGCCGCAGGGCCGCTGCATCGACGAACTGGCGCTCGTCCGACGTGCCCCAGAGCAACCCGTACGTCGTGTCCCCGCGCGAACCGTGGCAGAGGATGTGGAGGGCGGCGATGGGCCCCGAGGTGGCCAGGGTCCGGGAAAGCCCCTCCAGGGAGACGTGGGCGACCACGTCGCGCTCGGGGCTGAAGGGGTACTCGTACCGTGCACACACCTCGCGCAAGGCTCGCAGGTGTGCGTTGACCCCGGCTTCACCGCCCGCGGTGGACCAGGCGAGGAGGAGACGCCCCAAGGGCGGTGGAGGGGAAGGTTGCGAGCGAGCGCTCTGCGTCTTGGGCCACTCGTAGCGGATGAGGCAGCCGGGCAGCTCCCCCAGGTGCCGGCGGTCCGGCTCGAGCGTCACCAACTCCCATGGCAGGGAGTACAGCTCGGCGGCGGCGAACCGGCAGGTGAGGTGCACGGGTCGTCCCTCCGCCAGCGCCTCCCGGAGTCGGACCTCCTCGGCCTCCCATCCCAATCCCCCCAGGAAGGTACGCAACGCGTCCCCCAGGCGCTGCACGCGGGCTGGATCCGGACTGGGCGCCCCGAGTGCCCCGAGGTCCGCGAGCAGTTGCGCGTTCCAGGGGAACTGCTCGCTCCAGACCTTCCCACCGTCGTGCCGCCGGTACTCCTGCGGCTCATAGCGGAAGCGGAACGGATCCTCCGCGTCCTCCCCGCGAGAGAGTTCCAGCGTCAACTCGAATGGATTTCGTTGCAAGGCCTTCTCCTGACAGGCTGCCGACAATCCATTTTTTCGCCAAAGGGCGAGTTCCTCCAGTTGATCCGTCCTGTTCGCCGAGCCGCTGGGCAGGGGGGCCAGTACCTGGCTGGCTGACAATGAGGAGGCCCTCGAGTCGAAGCCAGTTCGACCGCTCGATGGGCGGAGGGACTACGCCGCCACCACCACGGCCTTCGGTTCCAGGTAGGCCTCCAGTCCATAGGGGCCGTTCTCGCGGCCGATGCCAGACTGCTTGAAGCCGCCGAACGGGGCCTTGGGTTCGTGGGCGAGGGTATTGACCAGGACGCGGCCGGCCTCGAGCCTCGCGGCCACACGCGCGCCGCGCTGGGGATCGCCAGAGACCACGTAGCCGTGCAGGCCGTAGAGCGTGTCGTTGGCGATGGCGACCGCCTCGTCCTCGTCGCGGTAGGTGATGAGCGACAACACCGGCCCGAAGATCTCCTCGCGCGCGATGGTCATGTCGTTGCGCACGTCGGTGAACACGGTGGGCTTCACGCACCAGCCACGCTTCATTCCCTCGGGCCGGCCTTCACCACCGACCAGCAGGCGCGCGCCTTCGTTGATACCGAGGCGGATGTAGCGCTGCACGCGCTCCCACTGCTTCGCGCTCACCATGGGGCCGATGGCGGTGTCGGCGTCGCGGGGGTCTCCGGACTTCGTCGCGCGCACCTCACGGGCGAGCAACGACTCGAACTCGGCCTGTCGGGATGCCGGGACCAGGATGCGGGTGCCGGCGATGCAGGCCTGACCGCTGTTCATGAACCCGGCGTTCACCGCCAGAGGCACCGCGGTGGCGAAGTCGGCATCGTCCAACACCACCATGGGTGACTTGCCGCCCAGTTCCAGCGTCACCCGCTTCAGGGTTTCCGCGCCGGTGCGAAGGATGGTCTTGCCTACCACGGTCGAACCGGTGAACGAGATCTTGGCCACGTCCGGCGAGGTGCTGAGCTCCGCGCCCACCACCTCACCGCGTCCGGTGACGATGTTGAACACACCGGGCGGCAGGCCGGCCTCGTGCAGCGCCTGGGTGATGATGCGCGTCTGGAGCGCGCTCATCTCACTGGGTTTGATCACCGCGGTGCATCCGGCGGCCAACGCGGTGGCCAGCTTGCCGCAGATGAAGCCGGCGTCGTTGTTCCAGGGAGTGATCAGGCCGGCCACGCCCATCGGCTGCATCACCACCCGAGCGGTGCCCGCCTGGCGCTCGAAGTCGTACCGCGCCAGCACCTCGGCCACTTCGCCGATCACCTGGTGGGCATGTCTCGCCATCCAGCGAGAGCGCGACGACGGAGCGCCGTACTCCTTGATGACGGCCTCGAGCAGCTCGTCCTCGCGCGCGGCCACCGCCGCCCGCATGCGCTCGAGCATCGCGAGGCGATCGGCCCGGGTCGTGCGTGAGAACGCCGGGAAGGCACGTTTCGCCGCGGCGATGGCGCGACGCGCGTCCTCGGCATCGGCCAGCCGCACCTGGCCGATCACCTCCTCGGTCGCGGGGTTGAACAGGTTGAACCACTCGTCGCCGTGGGGGGTGACGAAGGCGCCGTCGATGTAGATCTGGTCGATGCGTTCCATGATGGGACTCCGGTGAAGAAGGGGCTCCGGTGAAGGCCGGGGTGCTCCCCGTCGAAATCCAATCTGCGCGTGGCGGACCGTCCCGACAATCGGGTGTATCCTGCAAGGGCCGTTCTGAAAATCAGGACAATCCCCATGCACCGCTCAGGACTGATCGAACTGGAGACCGTGCTCGCCGTGGCCCGTCACGGCAGCTTCCGCGCCGCCGCCAGACAACTGGGCATGTCCACCTCGGCCGTCAGCAGCGCGGTCGCTGGGCTGGAGGCTCGGCTGAAGGCGCGCCTGTTCCACCGCACCACCCGCAGCGTGGCGTTGACCGAGGCCGGCCAGCGTTACGTGCAGCGCATCGCCCCGGCGATGGCGGAGATCCGCGGCGCCGGTGAGGAAATCAACAGCCAGCCCGAGGCTCCAGCCGGCACGCTGCGAATCAACGCGCCGGGGGATGCGGTGCGGATGATCTTCGAGCCCTTGTTGCTCGAGTACCTGCTCCGTCATCCACGGATGAATCTGGACATCGTCAGTGAGGCCCGGATGATCGACATCGTCGCCGACGGGTTCGACGCCGGCATCCGCCTGGCCGAGGCGGTGCCTCGGGACATGGTCTCCGTGCCGCTCAGCGACGACCTGCGCATGGTCATCGTCGGTTCACCCGCTTATTTCGCGCAACACGGCAAGCCACGGACACCAGACGACCTGGCCGGCCACGCCGCCATCCGCATGCGGCTGTCGCACGGAGGTTTGTATCGCTGGGAATTGGAGCGCCGCGGCGAGGCACTGGAGATCGACCTGCCGCCGCGATTGGTCCTCAGCGATCCGCGCACCGCGGTCCAGGCCGTCCGCGCGGGGATTGGTCTGGCGTTCCTGTCCGAGTGGCACCTCACCGATGACCTGGCCAATGGCAGCCTGGTGACCGTGCTGGAGGAGTGGTGCCCCCCCTTTCCGGGTATTCGCCTGTATTACCCCAGGCACCGGTACGTGCCGGCGGGATTGAAGGCGCTGGTGGAGCTGATCCGAGAGAAGAACACCGCCCGCCGCGCCGCGCGCTGACCCGCCTCGTCACGCCACGAAGCGCTCGACGAGCAGTTGCAGGCGGCGGCGCAGCACACGCGTCGCCGGCAGGTCGGACTGGAGTCCCTCCACCGCGAGCATGAAGACCTCGGAGAGCTCCTTGTTCTCCAGGATGGCCTGCGTGAGCTTGAGCTGCATCCGGACGTGTTTCGCCTCCACCTGGGGGAAGAGCCGCGAGCAGACCTCGTACAAGTCGGCCGCCATGGGCGCGCCCATCAGCTCGTCCCACGGCTCGAGCAGGAGGATCTCGTAGACACGCAGGAGCTTGTCCCGCGGAGAGCCGGGCGAGGTCAGCACCTGCTCGGCCCGGGGATAGCGCTTCTCGAAGAGATCCTCGATGACCGCGGTGAAGATGTCGTCCTTGTTCTTGAACTTCCGGTAGATGAGCGGCCGCGAGATGTTCGCCCTCTTGGCGATGTCGTCGAGCGAGGTCTTCGCGTGGCCGAACTGGAGGAAGCATTCCAGCGCGGCCTGGAGGATTGCCGCCCGGCGTTGTGCGTCGCGCTCCTGGCTCATTTCATCCGACATGCGATCAAGTTGACAAATTATGTGTCGTTCGTCAATTTGTATCAGGAGGGCGGGCCATCCTGGCATGTGTCCCTCCGAGGAGCCGGTGAAGCCCATGAAGATCCGCAGCAGACTGGCGCGCGCGGCGCTCGGGACAGGGGGGATGCTGGCCGTCGTCCTGGCCGCCATCGCCGCCGATGCATGGACCGCCCTGGGTTCTCGTGCCAGCGGTGAGCGACGCGCGCGGATGGAGCGCTCGCCGCAATGGAAGGACGGGCACTTCGAGAACCCGCAGCCGCTCTGGAATGACTGGTGGGGCTCGTTGTCGGCCATGTTCAAGGCGAGTCCCGACGTGGGCCCCGCCGAGCCGCTGCCCTTCATGCCCGGCGACCGCCGCCGGTTCGAGACACCGCCGGCCACGGGCCTGCGCGTCACGTGGCTCGGGCACTCCACGACGCTCATCGAGCTCGATGGCCACCGCGTCCTCACCGATCCCATCTGGAGCGAGCGCGCCTCGCCGCTGAGCTGGGTGGGCCCCAGACGGTGGTACGCCCCGCCCGTCGCGCTCTCGGAGCTGCCACCCCTCGACGCGGTCGTCATCTCGCACGACCACTATGATCACCTGGACCAGCCCACCGTCTCGGCCATGAAGGACTGGGACACCACCTTCGTGGTGCCGCTCGGCGTGGGCGCGCACCTGGCCGCGTGGGGCGTGCCCGAGACGCGCATCGTCGAGCTCGACTGGTGGGAGCACACGCGGGTGCGCGGGCTCGACATCACCGCCACCCCGGCGCGCCACGCTTCGGGGAGGACCGGAATCGACAAGGACGCGACGCTGTGGGCCGGCTTCGCGCTCCACGGCCCCGAGCACCGCGCGTACTACTCGGGGGACACCGGGCTGTTCCCGGCCATGAAGGACATTGGCGCGCGCCTGGGGCCCTTCGACGTGACGATGATCGAGGTGGGCCAGTACCACAGCGCCTGGCCCGACTGGCACATCGGACCCGAACAGGCGGTGCTCGCCCACCGGATGCTCCAGGGCCGGGTCCTCCTGCCGGTGCACTGGGGGCTGTTCACGCTCGCCGCCCACGGCTGGACCGAGCCCATCGAGCGCGTGCTCGCGGCGGCCTCGCAGGGCAACGACACGGTCGTCGTGCCCAGACCGGGCCAGAGCATCGAGCCGGGCGCTCCGTCGCCGCTCGAGCGCTGGTGGCCGAGCCTGCCCTGGGACACCGCGGCGCGGCACCCCATCGTTTCCACGAAGCTCGACTGACATCCACCCAGGGGTTCGATGACATGAAGGTTCTTCTCTTTGGCGCGACGGGGATGGTCGGACAGGGCGTGCTGCGCGAGTGCCTGCTCGACCCCGAGGTGGAGCGGGTGCTCGTGGTCGGGCGCGGCCAGACGGGGCAGCGGCACGAGAAGCTCACCGAGCTCGTGCACCGCGACTTCACCGACTTCTCCACGGTGGAGGCGGAGCTTTCGGGCTACGACGCGTGCTTCTTCTGCCTGGGTGTGTCCTCGGCGGGGATGAAGGAGCCGGACTACCGGCGCGTGACGTATGACTTCACGCTCGCGGCGGCGCGCACGTTGGCGCGGCTGAGCCCGGGCATGACGTTCATCTACGTGTCGGGCGCCGGCACCGACAGCTCCGCGAAGGGCCGCTCCATGTGGGCGCGCGTCAAGGGCGAGACCGAGAACGCGTTGTTCCAACTGCCCTTCAAGGCCGCGTACATGTTCCGTCCGGGGTTCATCCAGCCGATGCACGGTGTGACGTCGAAGACGCCGCTGTACCGGGCCATCTACCGGGTGGTGGAACCCCTCTCGCCCCTCTTGAAGGCAGTCCTTCCCGGGGCCATCACGACGACCGAGCGGGTCGGACGCGCGATGCTCCGGGTGGCGAAGCAGGGGGCGCCCCAGCGTCTGCTCGAGAACCAGGACATCAACGCCCTCGCCGCGGCCTGAGCCGCCGGCCCGGTCTGGCGTTGTGGGTTGGCCATTACCTGGCCCAATGTCTCTCAAAATCCTTTCTGTCTCCAGAGGATGATGCGACGTGTCATCCATCCATTTCGGGCATGAGTACATGCCCTCTTTGGTTTGGATTGGCATCGAGTCGGTGCGTACCTTGGCTCACGCCCAGGAGACGCCATGACCACACGCCGTCAGTTTCTTTCGACCCTCGCCAGCAGCGCTGGTGTTCTGGCGACCGCCCCCGCGTTCACGCACGCGGCGCAGGCCGCCGCACCAGCCGCGCGGGCGGGAACCCTGCCTCGGAATCCGTCGGAGACCACCGGCCGTCACTACCGCCCGCGCTACCGCTTCGGGCTGGGTGGCGTGCCGCTCGCCGGTGCGTTCAAGCCCACCCCGAACACCGATGCGCAGGGCGCACTGGCGGCGGCGTGGGCAGGCGGCGTGCGCTACTTCGATACCTCGCCCTGGTACGGCATCGGCCGTAGCGAGCGGCGCATGGGGCAGTTCCTATCCGAGCAGAAGCGTGACGAATTCATCCTCTCGACCAAGGTCGGCCGCCTGCTCAAGGCGGGCAATCCTCCCGACAGCAAGGTCTGGCCCGAGCCGCCGCCGTTCCACCGGGTCTACGACTACACCGCGGATGGGGTGCGGCGATCGATCGAAGACAGCCTGCAGCGGCTGGGCGTGGAGCGGATCGACATGGTGTTCATCCACGATCTGTCGCCGGACAACCGCGACATGGGCGAGCGCTGGACCGAGTACTTCGACATCGCGCTCAAGGGCGCGATGCCGGAGTTGATCCGCATGCGAGAGGAGGGGCTGATCAAGGCCTGGGGCCTCGGCGTCAACGCGATCGAGCCGGCGCTGCGCACCTTGAGGGAAAGCGACCCGGACATCTTCCTGTCGGCCACCCAGTACACGCTGGTGCGCCACGAGGACTCGCTGAACCGCTTGCAGCCGGCCTGCGCCGAGCGTGGCGTGTCGATCGTCGTGGGTTCTCCGCTCAATGTCGGCTTCCTGGCCGGCGTGGAGCGCATCGACTACCTGGGGACGATCACCGACGAGCTGCGCAACCGGCGCGCACGGCTGGACGCGATCGCCCGCCGCTACCGCATCGATCTGCGCACCGCCGCATTGCAGTTCGCCTCGGCGCCGCAAACCGTGTCGGCGGTGTTGGTGGGGGCGCGCACGGCGCGGCAGATCCAGGAGGACATCGCGTCCATGCAGGTGAAGATTCCGGCCGATTTCTGGGCCGAGCTGAAGAAGGAGAAGCTGATCGCGGAGCACGCGCCGGTTCCCGCCTGAGTGGATGGGGGCCGCTCGGGCCAGAAGTTCGAGAAGTGACGTTGGAGCCTGGCTGGCCGCGCGGGCGGGAACCCTCGCGCCGTCGTCTGCGCGTAGGGTGCTCGTGAGGGCCGTCCGGAAGGTGGCCCGACTCAGTCGATTCAGGAGACGCACGGCATGGACAAGAGCAAGCGGCCCCACGTCATCTGCCACATGGTGCCTTCCGTGGATGGCCGGATCGTGACCTCGGGCTGGAAGCTCCCGCCAGGAAGCCTGGCGGAGTACGAGCGCACCGCGGAGACCTTCGAAGCGGACGCGTGGATCATCGGTCGCGTCTCGATGGAGCCCTACGCGGGCAAGTCGAAGGTGCCCGCTCGCAAGCAATCCGACCCCATCCCACGCAAGGACTTCGTTGCCCGGCGCGATGCGGACTCGTACGCGATTGCCCTGGACCCGTCCGGCAAGCTCACCTGGAAGACCAGCGACATCGATGGGGAGCACGTCGTCACCATCCTCGGCGAGGGGGTTTCGGACGATTACCTGGCCTTCCTGCGGGAGCGAGGAGTCTCGTACCTCTTCGGAGGCAAGACGCGGCTGAACCTCAAGCGGGTCCTCCAGAAGCTCCGCAAGGAGTTCGGCATCAAGACGCTGCTTCTCGAGGGCGGAGGGAAGATCAACGGCTCCTTCCTCGCGGCGGGACTCATCGACGAGCTCAGCGTGCTGGTCGCCCCGGTCGCGGATGGAGGGGTCGGTCTTCCCTCGCTGTTCGATGCACGGGAAGGCCGGGGCCCCGCGCGCAAGCTCAAGCTGTTGTCCGTCGAGCAGCGCAAGGGAGATCTCGCCTGGTTGCGCTACAAGGTTGTCGGTTAAGAGGAAGCGGCCATTTCCCGCGGCTGGGTGACCGCCCACTTCACCCCGAAAGTGAGTTCCATGACTGACATCAGACACCGCACGGTCAAGACGAACGGCATCCACCTCCACATCGCCGAGGCGGGTGAAGGCCCCCTCGTGCTGCTGCTCCACGGCTGGCCAGAGTCCTGGTACTCCTGGCGCCACCAGCTCCCGATGCTCGCGGCCGCCGGCTACCACGCGGTCGCGCCCGATGTCCGCGGCTACGGTCGCAGCGACAAGCCGCGGGAGCTCGAGGCGTACAGCATGAAGAACCTGCTCGCCGATCATGTCGGCCTGCTCGATGCCCTCGGGGAGAAGACCGCCGTCGTCGTCGGCCACGACTGGGGCTCGGCGATGGCGTGGACCAGCGCCGCGCTCTACCCCGACCGCTACCGGGCCGTCGTCGGCATGAGCGTGCCGTACCTCGGCCGCTCACCCATGCCTCCAACGAAGCTCTTCAAGAGCATGTTCGGAGAGAATTGGTTCTACATCCTCTACTTCCAGGAGCCTGGCGTCGCGGAGGCGGAGTTCGAAGCGGACATCCCGAGGACGATGCGCACGATCCTCGCCGGCATCCCCGGTTTCGATTCGAAGGCCGAGGTCGTGCGGGCCAAGAAGAAGGGCGACAAGTTCCTCACGGGCCTCGACACCCCCGGCACGCTCCCGGCCTGGCTCACTGAAGAGGATGTGGCGTATTTCGCCAAGGAGTTCGCGGGCAGCGGCTTCCGTGGAGGGCTCAACCGCTATCGCAACATGGACCGCGACTGGGAGGAATTGCCGGAACTCGCGACGGTCAAGATCGAGCAACCCGCGCTCTTCATCATCGGAGAAAAGGACCCGGTGCGCGCGGTGTCCCCGATTGATCGGATGAAACCGCTGGTGCCCAACCTCGAGGAGGTGCTCGTCATTCCCGGTGCGGGTCATTGGATCCAGCAAGAGCGCGCGGCCGAGGTCAACGCGGCGCTGCTGGCCTTCCTGAAGGCGCTGCCCACCTGATCGGGAACTCGTGGTTCGCGAGCACGCCAGATGGGGTGCTCGCCGCGCTCGATGCTGGGGAGTGATGCACGGCTGACGTGACGAACGGAAAATTTCCCTGTCCTTGTAGTGTTTGGCAGGCAATAGACGCGGAGATTGTCGTTATTTCGACTTTTGCCGCGAAACAGTTTTTGTGACTGACTATTGCCACCGAGGAATGCTTCGTTCGGATGGAGACCAAGACCCATGAGGAACAAGTCCGCGCTGAAAGTGCTTCAGACGTTCCTGGCGTCATGCTTGATTCTGCTGCTCTTCTCGTCGCCTGCCGCTCACGCGCAAAACAGCCTGCTTCTCCAGACTGATTTCGAAGATGGAACAGCGCAAGGCTGGACGGGGCGCGGGGGGGTGGAAACGTTGGCGGTGGTGCCGGAAGCGGCCCGTGGCGGCTCGTACGGCTTGAGGGTAGGGGATCGCAAGCAATCGTGGCACGGCCCGACGTTGGATGTCACGGCGCTCATGGAGCCGGGCCAGACCTACGTGTTCACGGGGTGGATCAAGCTTCCTCAGGCGGCCCCGAACACCACCGTCTCCATGACGATGCAGCGCAGGACGCCGAGCACCACCTATTACGAGAGGATGTACTTCGATACGGCCACGTCCAGCGGCTGGGTGAGGTTTCAGGCCCAGTACAAGCTCCTCGAGGCGGCGGACAATCTGTCCGTCTACTTCGAAGCGCCAGACAATCTCGCACTGGTGTTCTACATCGACGATTTCCGCCTGGAGAAGCTGCCTGATCTCGGGCCCGTGGTCATCGAGGAAGGCATCCCCTCGCTCAAGGACGTCTTCGCCGAGGACTTCCTGGTCGGATCCGCGTTCTCCAACAGTGAGCTCCTGACGGAAGCGGACAGGAAGCTCCTCGCCAAGCACTTCAACAGCACGACACCGGGCAACGTCCTGAAGTGGGACAGCACGGAGCCGCAGGAGGGAGTGTTCAACTTCAGCGGCTCGGATGCCGCCGTTCAGTTCGCGGTCGACAACGGGCTGCGGATCCGGGGGCATACGCTGGTCTGGCATTCACAAACGCCGGACTGGGTGTTCCGTGATGCGAGCGGGAACCTGGCGAGCAAGGAGCTCTTGTTCCAGCGGATGAAGACGCACATCAACGCGGTCATGGGCCGCTACAAGGGCAAGATCTACGCCTGGGACGTGGTCAACGAGGTCTTCGATGCCGCGCAGCCCGACGGCTTGCGTCGCAGCCCGTGGTACCAGATCGCGGGGGAGGAGTTCATCGAGAAGGCGTTCCTGTTCGCCCGCGAGGCGGACCCGAATGCGGTGTTGTTCATCAACGACTACAACACACACGAGTCAGGCAAGAGCCAGGCCATGTACAACCTGGTCAAGCGGTTGAAGGCCAAGGGCATTCCGATTGACGGCGTTGGACACCAGACGCACGTCAGCCTCTACTATCCGACGGTTCAGGAGATCGAAAGCTCCATCGTCAAGTTCGCCGACCTGGGGGTCGAAACGCATATCACCGAGCTGGACGTGAGCGTGTACTCCTCCTCTTCGCAGCGGTATGACACGTTCCCGGAGGAGCTGAAGCAGAAGCAGGCTGCTCTCTACAAGCAACTGTTCGACGTTTTCAGGAGACACAAGAACCTGATCACCAGCGTCACGGTGTGGGGCAAGGATGATGGCAACACCTGGCTGCGAACCTTCCCGGTGGCCCGCAATGATTGGCCCCTCCTGTTCGATGAGCGTCTGCAGTCCAAACCGGCCTACTGGGCCATCGTGAACACGCCCGTTCCACCCACGGGCAACCTCGAGCTGCAATACCGCACGGCGGACACCCAGTCGGGCGATAACGGCTTGAGGCCGCACTTCAAGATCAAGAACAACGGCGGAGAGTCCGTGACGCTGAGCGAGCTGACCATCCGCTATTGGTTCACGGTGGATGGAGAGAAGCCGCTTGCCTTCTACTGTGATTATGCGCGCATCGGTCAGGCGAACGTCATCGGCAGGCATGTGAAGATGAGCGCGGGGAAGGCGAGGGCGGACCATTATCTGGAGATCACCTTCGACTCCGCTGCTGGCGGTATTCCGGCGGGTGGCGACTCGGGGGTCATCGAAACCCGCAGCCACAAGGTCGATTGGTCGAACTTCGACGAATCCAATGACTACTCCTTCGATCCATCCAAGACCTCGTACACCCCTTGGGCGGGCGTGACGCTCTACCGGAACGGCCAGCTCGTCTGGGGGACCGAGCCGTGATGAGGGCTCCTGGCCCCGAGGGGAGCCAGGACTCTCGTCTTGGCGTGGGCTACTGAACTCCTCGCCGCTGGCGGTTCCGTTCACCCGCCAGCACCCCACACGCGCGCGCGGTGATCCCCGGGCCTGGGGTGATATGCCGGGCCTTCCGAGGGACACCATGCATCTGACGAGGCGAGAACTCCTCCACTATTTCGGCGCGACGGCGGCCACGGGACTGCTCGGTCCCGGATGCATCGGCTGGACGCGCGAGGAGGCCATCCCGGTCGATTCCTGGCACAAGAGCGTGTGCCGCTTCTGCGGCTCGGGCTGCGAGACGCGGGTGGGCCTGCGCGCCGGGAAGGTGGTGAAGGTCGAGGGACTCCAGGAAGGGTGGAACCGGGGTCGGCTGTGCATCAAGGGCCTGCTCAACCGGGAGATCCTCTACGTCTCGGACCGGGCGCACTACCCCATGGTGCGCAAGAACGGGCAGCTCGAGCGCGTCTCCTGGGACGAGGCGCTCGACGCGGCGGCCGCCGGCTTCCGCGAGGCCATGGCCCAGGGTGGACCGGACGCGGTGGCCTTCTACGGCTCGGGGCAGCTCTTCACCCAGGAGAGCTACACCGCCAACAAGCTCTTCAAGGGAGGCCTCGGGACGAACAACGTCGATGGCAACCCGCGCCTGTGCATGGCCTCGGCGGCGTTTGGCTACAAGTCCGTGTTCGGCGCGGACGAGCCCTCGGGCTGCTACGACGACATCGAGCACGCCACGCTCTTCTTCGTCATCGGCGCCAACATGGCCGAGTGCCACCCGGTCGTCTGGGAGCGCGTGCGCGACCGCCTCCGCACCGAGCCCCAGGCGCGCGTCATCGTGGTGGACCCGAGGCGCACGCCCACCGCTCGCGACGCCACGCTGCACCTGCAGATCCGTCCCGGCACGGACGTGGCCCTGCTCAACGCCATGGCGTACGAGCTGCTGCGCACCGGGCTCGTGGACCCGGCCTTCATCAACGACTTCGTCACCTTCCGCCGGGGCACGGCGGACTCGCCGCCGCTCACCCTGGAGGACTTCCGCGCGTTCCTCGAGGACTACGCGCCGGAGAAGGTGGCCAACCTGTGCGGCCTGTCCTCGGCGGAGATCCGCGAGGCCGCGCGCCTCTTCGGCATCTCCCAGGCGGCGTTGAGCTTCTGGACCATGGGGCTCAATCAGCAGACGCACGGAGTGGCGGCCAACCGGATGATGATGGCGCTGCATCTGCTCACCGGGCAGATCGGACGCCCCGGGACCGGGCCCTTCTCGCTGACGGGCCAGACCAACGCGGGAGGTGGCGTGCGCGACACGGGCTCGCTGGCGCACGCGCTGCCCGCCGGACGGGTCGTCACCAAGGCGCATGACCGCCAGGACATGGAACGGCTGTGGGGCCTGCCCGAGGGCCGCATCTCGCCCAACCCGGGCCTGTCCGCCGTGCCGCTCTTCGAGGCCATGCGCGAGGGCAGGGTGCGCGCGGCACTGGTGATGGCCACCAACCCGGCGCGCTCGCTGCCCAACGCGGATCGCTACCGCGTGGGCATGGAGAAGGCCTTCCTCGTCGTCAGCGACTCCATCTTCCCCACCGACACCGCGCGCTACGCCGACGTCTTCCTCCCCGCGGCCATGTGGGCGGAGAAGGAGGGGGTCCTCTCGCAGTCCGAGCGCCGCTACCACCTGGTGGAGAAGCTGGTGGAGCCCCCGGGCGAGGCGCGCTCGGACCTGGACATCCTCGTGGCGCTCGGCGAGCGGCTCGGCCATGGCGCGCTGTTGAAGGCCCGCACGCCCGAGGCCGTCTGGGACGAGTGGCGGAGGGTGTCGGCCGGCACCACCTACGACTTCAGCGGCATGACCTACGCGCGGCTGAAGGCGCTGCCGGGCCTCACCTGGCCCTGTCCCACCGAGCAACACCCGGGCACCTGCCGCCGCTATGTGCCGGGGGAGGATCCGCTGGCGAAGAAGGAGGGGCGCATCGACTTCTATGCCCGGCCGGACGGGCGCGCCGTCGTCTATCTCTCCGAGCAGGGCCCCTTCCGGGAGAGCCTCACGAGCGACTACCCGATGACGCTGACCACCGGGCGCCGGTTGGAGCACTGGCACACCGCCACCCTCACGGGGCGGATTGCCCAACTGAAGGGCATCGACATCGACTACCTCGAAATCCACCCCGGCGACGCGGCGGTGATGGGCGTGAAGGAGGGGGAGCTGGTGCAGGTGACGAGCGCGCGCGGCACGGTGCGGCTCAAGGCGCTGCCCAGCATGCGGGTGAGGCCCGGCGTGGTGTTCGCGCTCATGCACTCGATGGAGCACCTGGTGAACGCGGCGACGAGCGATTACCTGGATCCCACCTCCGCCCAGCCCGAGTACAAGCTGGCCGCGGTGCGGGTGGAGCGCGTGAAGGAGGGCACGTGATGAGCGCCTGGTCCGTGTGGGCGATGGCCACTCCCGAGCCACCTCACGGTGCCACCCTGGGCGGCGCGCTGGAGGTGGTCGCGCTGGGGTGCATTGGTGTGGCGGTGCTGGGATTGCTGCTGGTGGAGTTCGTCTTCAAGTCGCGCATGGCGCGCTCCACGTACCGGTGGACGCTGTTGCTGGGCCTCTTCGTGCTACCGGGCGTGGCGCTGCTGGGCACCACGGGGCACATGTTCGAGTCGATGAAGACCGTGGAGGCCTGTCAGTCCTGCCATGTGATGAACCCCTTCGTGGGGGACATGCACGACCCTCGGAGCGCCACGCTGGCGGCGCGGCACTACCGCTCGGGCGCCATCCCCGACAAGCAGTGCTACGCGTGCCATACGGGCTACGGCATCTTCGGCACCGTGGAGGCCAAGCGCGACGGCCTCCGCCACTGGCTGCTGTACGTGACGGACACGTGGAAGGAGCCCATCACGTACAAGGGCACCTATCCCAACGCCAACTGTCTGGCCTGTCACGCCACCGCGCCCATCTTCACCCGGGTGGACAGTCACAAGGCGCTGGGGACGCAGCTCGCGAATGACGAGATGAGCTGCTTCACCTGTCACGGGTTGCCGCACCCGGCCCGGCCGACCCGCGCCTCCACCCGCGTCACCGCCAGCCAGTGAGCCTCTCCATGCCCTCGTCCGACACGCTCACCCGCGCCGCCGTCGTGCTCTGCGTGGTGGGTCTGCTGTTGCTGCTGCCCATCCTCTCCTCCATCCGCGCCAGCTTCGTGGGCTTCTACATGCTGGGCAGCCTTCTGCTCCTGGTGTCCATCACGTTGTACGTGGTGGCCGTGGTGCGCGAGCTGCGCCGCGGCGGCGCGCTGTAGGCACGGCGCTCATCCGCCGGGTGAAGGATCCAGGCGACACTCGCCTCTTCAGGGTCGAGCAGGCGAGGTACTGGCCGGGCGGCAGGCGTGTGCACCTGCCGCCCGGTGGGACTGCTAGCGCGGCACCTCGGAGTACAGGGCGCTCACCTCACTGTCGCTGAGCGCGCGGCCGAAGGCCTGTACCTCGTCGATCGACCCCGACCAGAAGTCGGTGTCGCCGCCAGCGTACTTCGCGCGCCCGATCGCCAGCGGTCCGGTGCTCACGTCCGCGGTGCCAGCCGCGACGGTCGCCCGCAGGGTTCCGTCGACGTACAGCCGCTGCTCGCTGCCGGCCCGGACGCCGACGATGTGGTACCAGCGGTTGAGTTGCGGCGTCACGACGTACCTGGCGCGTTTTCCTCCAGGCGTGCTGAAGGCGAACGCGCCCTGCCCATACTGCAGGTAGAACGGGTTCTCCGTGCGGCGGCCGTCCTGGCTGACCGCGGTGGCGAAGTTGCCCGGCAGCTTGTCGAGTGTCACCCACGCGGAGATCGTGTAGTCGCCGCGCGTGTCCAGCACCGGGGCGACGGTTTCGGCGAAGTCGCCGTTCCCGTCGAAGCGCAGCGCCTGTCCGCGGACCCCGGCCGTCCAGGCGGCGTTGCCGCGCAGTGCCACGTCGCTTTTCCCGCTGGTGGAATCATGGCCCACCGTGCCGCTGCCCTCGTCGAGCGGCCAGTTCCCGAGGCCGGGGAACGTCGCGTCCTCGCCCGCCTTGGCACCCGCTTCGATCACCCGCCGGTTGATCTCACGCACCGGCCCCGGGTCGACCTTCAGCACCCGCCGGTCGTAGGTGTAGAAGCCGTTGAGCTCGTTCTCCAGGTCGGTGACCTGGGTGTAGATCGAGCCGGACAGCTCCGCCCCGGCGGCGGCCAGGTAATAGGTCTGGGTGTTCTCGACGTACTTCTTGGTCAGTGCCGCCTTGTCCACCACCCCGCTGTAGATGACCGTCGGCGCACCCGGCCACATGTGGCCCGGCGTGCGCAGGGTGAACCCGCCGTGCTCGCCGTCCATGGCCGCGCGCGTGGCATCCGGGTAGGCCGGGCTGTTGTTGCCGTAGTCGTGGTGGTCGATGATGTCACCCCTGCCGGAGTCGCCCTTGGAGTCGCAGCAGTTCACTCCGCTGTGCGCGTTGATCACCCGCGACGGGTCGGTGGCCTTGACCTGATCGGCGATCCGGCCGGTCTCCTGCCGGTTCCACTCGCCCCAGCCCTCGTTGAAGATCACCCAGATCGCGATGGACGGCGAGTTGTGCAACTGCTCCATCATGCGGAGGCCCTCGGAGACGAACGCCTCCTGTCCCTGCGTGTTCGTGATGGTCCCGGAGACGAAGTCCTGCCACACCAGCAGGCCGATCTGGTCCGCGTGGTAGTACCAGCGCGCCGGCTCCACCTTGATGTGCTTGCGGACGGAGTTGAACCCGAGGTCCTTCTGCACCTGGAGGTCCCAGCGCAGGGCCTCGTCGGTGGGCGCGGTGTTGAGCCCGTCGGGCCAGAAGCCCTGGTCCAGCATGGCGAGGGAGAAGATCGGCTTGCCGTTGAGCACCAGCTTCGGGAAGCCGCCCACGTTCTGGATCCCCACCGAGCGCATTCCGAAGTAGCTGCCGACGGTGTCGGTGCTCTGTCCATCGGTGAGGGTGACGTCGAGCTTGTAGAGGTACGGGTCATCCGGCGTCCACAGGTGCGGCTGCGACACCTTCAGCGTGAGCGGGGTGTTGGCCTGACCGGTGATGGTGCCAACCTCGTTTCCGTCGGCGTCGCGGGCCACGGCGGTGACACTGGCGTTGGACGAGGCCGACGCGGAACGCACCTCCACGGAGAGCGAGTTCGTCTGGAGGTTCGGCGTGGTGACGAGGCTGTCGATCGCCGCGTTGGGCACCGGCTCGAGCCAGACGGTCTGCCAGATGCCCGAGGAGGGCGTGTAGAAGATGCCGCTCGGCCTGGAGGACTGCTTGCCTCGCGGCTGATTGGCTCCCGTGGTGTCCGTGACCGCGACGAAGATCTCCTGCTCACCCGTGCCGCTCAGGGCGTCGGTGATGTCGGCGGTGAATGCCGTGTAGCCGCCCTTGTGCTCGGCGACCTGCTTGCCGTTGACCCACACCCGCGCGTGGTAGTCCACCGCGCCGAAGTTCAGCAGGAGCCGCTGCCCGGCGCCGATCTGCCAGGACGCGGGCACGGTGACGAGCTTGCGGTAGAACATGTGGTCCTCGTGGCGCTCCAGCCCGGAGAGCTGGGACTCCACCGGGAACGGCACGATGATGCTTTCCGGCAGCGCCTGGCCGAACACCGGCTGCTGGCCCGCTGCCGCGCCGGAGAACTCCCACGGACCGTTGAGGTTGAGCCATTGAGCACGGACCTGCTGCGGCCGCGGGTACTCGGGCAGAGGTTGGGCCGGGTCGACCTGGTCGGCCCACTCGGTGCGCAGCCGGTGCGTCGAGCCGTTGGTGGCGTCGCGGATGAGCTGCGGCACCTCCTCACCGTCCACGCGCAGGCCACCGGCGCCGTCGTAGGAGACGCGGACGCGCTGACCACGCTGGATGGGCGCGGAGAGAGTGACCTCCACGAGGGACGGGTCATTGGCGGCGATGGCGGCCGAGGCCAGCGGCATCGGGACGGTGTCTGCCGCCACCTCCAGGTGCGGCACCAGGTCGCCGAGCGCGTCGACCGGCTCGGCGAAGTCGAACGTCAGCCGGAGGCCATCCTCGCCGACGGAGAGGAGGACCGGGTAGACCTCGAAGTCGGCCGGCGGGGTGAACGCCGTGGTCGGCACGATCTGCTTGCTGATGGTGGCGCTCGACCACCGCAGGAACATGTTCGCGCCGCCGACGTCCTGGAACATCTCCAACCGGAAGTCGTGTGCCTCGCCCGCGACGAGGTGCACCGGCGCGCTGTTCTGCTCGACGTCCCAATCGCCGACCCAGTGGTCGATCACCGGCTTTCCGTCGAGGAACAGCCGGAAGCCATTGTCGCCGATCGCGGAGAACGTGTAGTCGCCGGTCTCCGGCGCGGTGAGCTGGCCGGTCCACCGGGCCGTGGTGTGCTCGGTACGGCCGGTCAACGTCTGGAAGGTGGCATCCAGGCCAGGGAGGTTGATGTTCGGGTCCAGCGCGACCGCGCCAAGTTCCGCGAAGTCATGGGCGTTGGGCGCCGACGCACGGAAGTACTCGCCCTTGAGCCCGTGCACGACGATAGGAGTGGATGCATCCGGAGTCGATGCATCTGGAGTCGATGCGTCTGGAGTCGACGCGTCCGGGGTCGATGCATCCGGAGTCGACGGGCCCGGGGGCGGTGGCGTGCAGCCAATCAGCGGTAGCTGCACGGAGGCGAGAGACAACAGGATCAGGGCGAGCGATCTGAACTTGGGCCGTAACATGGCGTCCCTTCTTGAACTTGCTTGAACTGTCGTTGGGGTGGAGGCGCCAGAATAGTTTGGGCAGGAACTGCCCAGAATGTCCATCCTGAAGGCCACACGCCAGGAGGTGGCAAAGCATCGCTCCGCGCAGGCTCGAAGGTGTCGCTCGAAGGTGTCAGGGAATTCGAGTGCGACAGCCCGTTACGACACATCGCGGCAAACACGTGAGGCCTGGCCGATTCCCAGAGATGCGCCGGTGCTGCTGAAGCCGGTCAGCTCCGCGGGACGGAGGCGCGGCGGGTTCACGCGATGTCCGCATCGACAGGCCGATTGGGAATCAGGTGATTCTTGAGAACCTGCCCGAGCAGGTATTGACAGGATTCGAGGCGCTCTCGAGGTGGGAGATGACGCCCTGCGGCAGCCCGGCGGAGCTACCCGTGGTCCAGCGCCTCCTGGTGCCCGACGCCCGGCGGGTGACGTGACGGCGGGCAGTCCCGATGACAGCGATCACGCTTCCACGACGGTCTTGATCACTTCCGGCCGCTTGCGGATTCCCAGGCTGAGCGGCACGGCCGCCAGCGCGACGAGCGTGGCCACCAGGTAGACGTCGTTGATGCCCTCCACGAACGAGAACAACTCGATGTGACGGCGTTCCGTCATCCCCTGTCTCACGAGCACCTCGGCCTCCCGGGCCGTGAAGGTGGACAGGAGCGACGTGAAGATGGCGATCGAGAACGCCCCGAACACGTTTCGCAACCAGTTGCTGATGGAGGAGGCGTGGCCGCTCAGCTCGCGTGGAATCTGCTCCATGCCCGCGTTGCTGGCCGGCATCATGGAGAGCGAGATACCCACGTTCCGCACCACCATCCACACCAACATGTAGGATTGTGAAACCTCCGGCGTCAAACGGCTCAGGGCATACGTGCCTCCCGCGATCAGCAGGACGCCAGTCGTCATGAGCGTGCTCGGCCCGAGCGGGCCATACATGCGCCCGACGAAGGGCATCAGGAGCGCCATGGCCAGGGAGGCCGGAAGGAGGATCAACCCGGTCTGAAGCGGCGTCACTCCCTGGATCTTCTGCAGGAACACCGGCACGAGGAACGCGCCCGAGTACAGGCTGATCGTGATGATGCTCGAGATGAGCAGCGTCACCAGATAGCGGCTGTTCGCGAGCACACGCAGATCGAGCAGCGGAGCACTCGTCTTCAACTCCCTCACGACGAAGACGACCAATGACACCGTCCCGAGCACGAACAGGGACACGGTCTTCGCATGCGTCCAGCCCCAGCCCCTCCCCTGGCTCAGGGCGACCAGGAGCGACAGGGTGCCGGTGATGACGGTGAGCAGTCCGGGGAGATCGAACGCCTTCGGGGCTTGCAGGCGGTAGAAGGGAATGGTCCGCATGGCCAGGCCCACGGCGACGAGGCCGAGCGGAACGTTGATGAAGAACAACCACCGCCAGTTGCCCAGGGTGATCAACCAGCCCGCGAAGGTCGGCCCGAACGCGGGAGCGAGGCTGGCTGACAGGCTCCAAAGACTGGCGGCCAGCGCCTGCCGTTCCCGGGGAAGGACCTGATAGATGAGCGTCATGGTCACGGGCATGATGGCGCCGCAGAACGCGCCCTGCAGGAACCGGAAGGCCACGAGCGAGCCCGCATCCCAGGCCAACCCGCACAGCACGGACGCCAGGGTGAAGCCCACCAGGTTGGCCACGTACACCCATTTGAAACTGAAGCGTCCGCCGAGGTAGCCGGTGAGCGGCGCGCTGGTGCCCATGGCGAGCATGAAGCCCGTCAGGGTCCATTGCAGCAGGGAGAGGTCGGCACCGAAATACCTCTGCAGCTCGGGAATGGCGATCGTGATCGTACTGGAACTCAGCACGGACATGAACGACCCGGCGAAGAGGGCGAACATGAACGGCCAGAATCGGATGGCTCGTGGCTCTTCTGATGGGTGCATGGGGCGGGCTATTACCAGACCAGCGGCAGGCTCGCGATCGCCAGGTTGAAGCCACCCACGAACCGCGGCTTCTTCTCGGGATCCAGCCGGAACGGCGGTACGCGCTTCAACCACTCCTGGTAGAACACCTTCATCTCCAGGCGGGCCAGATTCAGACCGACGCACCGGTGCGGACCCGTGTTGAACGTCTGGTGCTGCTCCTTCCGGCCCAGGATGAACTGCTCGGGGTCCGGGAACGCCGCGTCATCGTAGTTGGCCGCGGGCAGGAGCAACGACACCGTGTCGCCCTTCTTGAATTGGACGCCATGGCAGACCTCGTCGCGCATCACCTGCCGGACCGTGGACGCGATGCCATAGAGCCGGAGCAACTCCTCGATGGCTCCGGGCAGGAGGCTGGGATCGGCCCGGAGCTTCGCCTGCAACTCCTGATCGCGCGCCAGGTGCCGGACGCCAAAGCTCAGGGCATTCACCACGGTCTCCAGCCCGCCGAGGAACAAGGCGATGCTGTAGCCCAACATCTCCTGGAACGTGGGGTTGCGGCCGTTGATGTTCGCGTCGAGCAGATGGCTGATCAGATCCTCCTCGCGCTTCTCCTGCCGGGCCTTGATGGTTTCCGCGAGGATCCCCGCGATGCGCTTGAAGGTCACCTCGCGGTCCGCGGGAGTCACCGTGGCGGACGTCGCCTGCGTCGCCAGATGACGGAACTCCGCCAGGCGGTCGGTCGGCATGCCAGCCAGCTTCATGAACAACGTGACGGGCAGCGGCTCGGCGATGTCCGAGAGGAAGTCGCAGCGTCCCGCGGCGAGCACCTTGTCGATGAGCTCGTTCGTCATGTCCCGGATCGCCGTCTCCAGTCCGGCAACGGATTTGGCCGACAGCGGCTGGTTGAGCGGTGCCCGGTACGCGGTGTGCCGCGGCGGATCCGCCGCGACGGGCAGCAGCATCAAGCCCTGCTGCGCTTCCTTGTGTTCCCCCGCGTGTTCCTCCGATTGGTGTCCCGAGACGAGGAAGGCGTTGCTGTAGACCTCCGGGTTCATCGTGATGTCCACGATGGCCTTCTTCCGGGTGACCACCCAGTTGCCCCCGTTATAGGGGGTGAAGAAGATGGGCGGGGCCTCGAGGATGAGGGAACGCATCCGGGCGTGCGGATCCTCGAGCAGCCGCGGATCCCTGGCGTTGTCGTATTCGTAGACCAGCTCCGGCGGGACGTGCGCGGGAATCTTGTCCAACTTCTTTCCGCTAAAGGCGCTCATGTTCGAACTCTCTGGGTGTTGGAGGAAGAGACGTGGGGACCTGTCCGGTCCTCACTCGCTGGTCTGCGAGACGGGAAGACGGACCACCATCCCATCCAGCGCGGGCGTCACCTTGATCTGACAGGTCAGCCGGCTGTTGGGCTTCACGTGGAAGGCGCACGCGATCATTCCCTCTTCCGCCGCATCGGGCGGGGGGAGCTTCGACTGCCAGCCCTCATCGACATAGCCGTGGCAGGTCGCGCAGCTGGCGAAGCCTCCACACTCGCCGACGATTCCTGGCACGAGGTTGTTCAGCGCCGTCTGCATGACGGACTGTCCCTCCTGCGCCTCGACCTCATGCTCCTTGCCATCCGCCTCGATGAACTTGATCTTCGTCATGGTTCCTCTTGGATTTCTTTTGGGTTTTGACTGTCTTCAAGCGGCGATGCTGGTGAGTGGGACGGCCACGTCGCCCAGGCGGGTGGCGTCCACCTCCGCCCGGCTCGAGACCAGCCGCTTCGCGGCCATGAACTCCGCGGGGCGGCCAATGACATCCGCGGCGATGACCCGTCTGTCCTTGAGGTAGAAGGCCGAGAATTCCTTGTGCTCGACGGAGCCCCGCGTGACGCACTGCTCGTAGCCGGTGGAGAGACCCACCATCTGCAACTTCAAGCCGTACTGGTCCGACCAGAACCAGGGAATGGCGGCGGAGGGCTCCCGCTTGCCCATCAGGGTAGCGGCCGCGACCCGCGCATGCTCGATGGCGTTGGGGACGGATTCGAGACGGATGCGTCCGCCCGTGTAGGCGCTGGGCTGATTCGCGCAGTCCCCGATGGCGAGGATCGCCGGATCGGCCGTACAGGCATACTCGTCCACGACGATGCCATTCTGGACGGCCAGGCCCGCCGCGGAGGCCAGCTCCGTGTTGGGGATGAGGCCGATTCCCACCAGCACCAGGTCGGCCTCGAGCCGCTCGGGCACGCCGTGACACGCGAGGCTCACCCCGCGCACCTGACGCCGCGCCTCGTCGAGCTCCAGGCCGCGCACCTCGCAGGAGAGCCGGAACTCCACGCCCCGCTCACGGTGGATGCGCTCGATGAACGAGGACACCTCCGGACCCGTCACCCGGGAGAGCAGGCGAGGCGCCGCCTCCAGCAGCGTCACCCGCAGCCCGGACTGCACGGCCACGGCCGCGACCTCGAGCCCCACGTAGCCGCCACCGATGATGACCAGGTGGTTGCCCGGGAGGAACCCGCCGCGCATCGCCTCGACGTCGGCGAGCGAGCGGATGGAGAACAGGTTCTCGAGCCGGGCACCCTCCAGCCCGGGAAGACTCAAGGGACGTGCCCGGCCTCCCGTGGCCAGGACGAGCTTGTCGTAGGCCAGCCGGCTCCCATCCCTCAGGGAGATCTCCCGCGTGGAGCGGTCGATGGCCTCGACGCGGGTGCCGGGCTTGAACTCGATGCCGAAGCGCTCATAGGTCTCCAGCGGCTTGAGGTAGAGGTCCTTCAGCGCCACCTTTCCCAGAAGGAAGCCCTTCGAGAGCGGAGGCCGCTGGTAGGGCGGATGCGCCTCGTCTCCCAGCAGGAGGACACGCCCCTGGTAGCCCTGCTTTCGCAAGCCGGCCGCCAGCTCGCCACCCGCCTGGCCGGCACCCACGATGACGATGCGCTCTTCCATGGGTCAGTTCATCCGCTCATTGGGAGCGCACAGCCGCGCGCTCACCTTGGACACGGGGGATTCCCAGTGGTTCTCGAACCAGAAGTCGAGGAACAGCGGGGAGGCACGGCCACGACGGTACGCGGCCCAGATCCGCTTCACGTATTCGGAGTGATCGACGCCGGACTGCCGGTCCTTGATTTGTTGGAACGAGCCGAACAGCACGATGAGCATCGCGGTCCGGATCCCCAGGTTGCCCAGGGCGTACGCCTGCAGCTCGATCTCGCCGATCACGTCCGTGCCGTAGCCCGTCACCAGGTGCAACAGGTCATGCGTCTCGCGGTAGCGCTTGGCGATGAAGTCGAGGTCGTTCTTGATCTCGAGCGTCGTCTCGAAGGGCGAGATCTTGTTGTCGCGGAAGTAGCGCGCGAACCCATGGCCGAGCGTTCCCTCCGGCAGGCGCTCGAGCGCGGCCAGATCCAGATCCCTGGCCTCCAGCGAAGGGCGCTTGGACAGCAGGCGGCGCCCATCCTCGCTGCGCTGGATCCGCTGGATGAGCGAGGCGTAGACGTTGTAGTCCAGGCAGGCGTTGATCGTCTGGCCATAGACGGGGTTGCCCTCATTGCCCTTGATCACCTTCAGGATCTTGGTCGCGATACGCAGACGGGTGAACAGGGAGGCGTTTTCGGGGAGGATCAGGGTCTTGGGGTCAATCGCGGGAGTGGCTTGCATGATGGGGTCCAGGGGAGGGGTTCCTACTTCTGCAACAAGCGGCTCATCTGGTTGGAGATGAGCCGCGCCGCGCATCAGGGATTGGGAGACGTCTGTGACCGTTTGACTTCCAGGCCCGCGAGGTCATCGCCCTTGCGCCAGTCGCGCAGGATGTCGATGAACGCGAGCGTGCCGCCCCCGAAACCGGCGTTGCGGATAGCGTTCGGGCCGGCCTGGACTCCCTCGTTGTTGTAGTAGCCGGGCGTGCACTCGGGGCCACCGAAGGAGACGCCCTGCTGCCTGAGGCTGCCGAGGATCACTTCCCACCACTGCTGCTGGGCCTGCTCCGTGGGTTCGATCGTCTCGATGCCACGCTTCAGGCACCGCTCGATGATGTAGGCGGCGTGTTGCGACTGCTCGTCGAGGACGTGAACGAAGTTGATCGCCCAACCGCTCTGGGGGCCGCTGAGCATCAGGAAGTTCGGAAAGCCGCGGCTTTGCATGCCGTGCAGCGTCGCCGTGCCCTCGGCCCAGCTGTCGTGCAGGGACTTGCCGCCGCGTCCGTGGATGTCGAAGCCCAGCCGGCGGGTATAATCGCCCGTGACCTCGAAGCCCGAGGCGTAGATGAGGCAGTCGACCTCGTATTCCTTGCCCTTGACCACCACGCCGGTGGGGGTGAGCCGCTCCACACCCTTGCCCTCGGTGTCCACGAGTTTGACGTTGGGGCGGTTGAACGTGTCCAGGTACTCGTCGTGGAAGCAGGGCCGCTTGCACAGTTGGTAGTAGTAGGGCTTGAGCGCCTCGGCCGTCACCGGATCCTTGACGATGGAGTCCACCCGCGCGCGGATCTCCTCCATCTTGCGGAAGTCCGCCAGCTGGCGGATTTCGGCGGCCTCCTCGGGGGTCTTCGCGCGGCAGCTCTCGTTGTCCTGGAAGATGTAGGTCCAACCGTCCCGGACCATGTCGACATCCTGTTGTTGACCGGAGACGATCGCGGTGAAGTTGCGGATGCGCTCCTGCTGCCAGCCGGGCTCGAGCGTCTTCACCCATTCCGGATCCGTCGGCTGGTTGCCTCGCACGCCGACGCCCGAGGGCGTGCGCTGGAAGACGTACAACTGTTTGGCCGACGCACCGAGGTGGGGGATGGCCTGGACCGAGGTCGCACCCGTCCCGATGATGCCCACGCGCTTGTCGGCCAGCTTGCTCAGGCCGCCATAGGGGCCGCCGCCGGTATAGGCATAGTCCCAGCGGCTGGTGTGGAAGCTGTGGCCCTTGAAGGTCTCGATGCCCGGGATGCCGGGCAGCTTCGCCTTGTGGAGGATGCCACCGGCGGTGATGACGAACCGCGCCGCGAGCTTGTCGCCCCGATCCGTCGTGATGTTCCAGCGCTGGGTGTCCTCATCCCAGTCCATCGTCTGGATCAAGGTCTGGAACAGCGCCGCCTTGTAGAGATCGAACTTGCGGCCAATGCGCTGGCAGTGGACGAAGATCTCCGGCGCCTTGGCGTACTTCTCCTTCGGCATGTAACCGGTTTCCTCGAGCAGCGGCAGGTAGATATAGGACTCCACGTCGCAGGCGGCGCCCGGATAGCGGTTCCAGTACCAGGTGCCGCCGAAGTCGCCTCCCTTCTCGATGATGCGGAGGGACTCGACCCCCGCCTGGCGCAGCCGCACCCCCGCCAGCATGCCGCCAAAGCCACCCCCGACAATCAAGACGTCGATCGTCTCGGTCACCGCCGGACGGGTGAAGCCGGGCTCGACATAGGGATCCCGGTCGAAGTCCTTGTAGACGCCGCTGAGGTCGACATATTGGGTGTTGCCGTCGGGGCGCAGCCGCTTCTCGCGCTCGATCCGGTACTTCTCCTTCAAGGCCTCCGGGGAAAAGGAAGCCTCACCCTTCTTCGTCGTATTCATTCGCACATATCCTTTCGACTCGATAGGCACTCGTGCGGCGTCTCCGATTCCACGAGCACGCGCATGAGCATTCCTCAATCACTATTCACTTCGGTTGCTTCTGACGTCTTTTCCCGCCAGCGAGATCACCGCCGGGCGGTGACGGGGGCCAGCCACAAGCCGACGATCGCGTCGACCAGTCCGGCCGCGGTGGACTCCCATGTCGAGTGGGGCAGCGCGGTGCCCTCTTGCAGCGCCCGTTCCCGCTCGGCGCACATGTGCACGAGCATCAACCGGCCCAGGTCGTTGCGCTCCTGCCGCACTTCCTCGGGGAGACGGGGCACCAGCCGGAACATGCCTTCGTGGCCTTGCTGCAGCGACCGCGAGGTGTACGCCTCATCGACCACGCGCTTTCGATAGGAGGGATGGGTCATCACCTGGGCGACGAACCGCGCGTACCAGGAGGGGCTGCCCAGCGAGGCGAGGTGCTCGGTGGTTGGCCGCACGAGGCAGGACACCCAGTCGCGCAGGTCGGGCGAGCCGGTGACCTGAGCGAGCATCTCGGTACGCCGCCGCTCGATGGACTCGGAGTGCCGGCGCATGATCGCCACCACGAGGTCCTCCTTGGAGCCGAAGTGGTAGCCGACGGCGAAGTTGTTCGACTGGCCGGCCGCCTCACTCACCTGGCGGTTGGAGACCGCCTCCACGCCGTGCTCGGCGAACAGCCGCTCCGCGGTGACGAGGAGCAACTCGCGCGTCTCGCTGCCCCGGTCGGATTTGCCCGGGCCCACCCGCGCCATGACCTGTTTGCTGCCGTCGGCACTCATCATGACCTCCGGAGGGGGAAAGGCCCGTCCCTGAATCCATGCGTGGGGTTTTAAGTCACTCGACTGATGAAGTCAACCGACTTAAATCGACGTCCATCGCGATGATGGATGCCTTGCTTCCAGGCCTGGGTCCGGTCGATTCCGGAGACGCTCTACAGGCGGGGCGGCCTCCGGCTGCTGGCGGGGGAGGGTGGACGTCAGTTTCCTCGGGAACCAGGCGTCCCGGCGCCCATGAGAACCGAACGCATCTTCATCCCCACCGACTTCGCCCCCGACTCCCTCTGCTGGCGTGGTGACGAACTCGTCGACTGGGTCTCCGGCGGCCGCTCCTACGCCCTGGACGGAAGCATCACCGAGTCCGACATCAGCTATCGCTACCGCTTCGACAGCGCGGTGATGTCCCAGGATGGCCGGTACGCCGTCCTCTACGAGAAACTCGGGACGAAGGGGCTCCTGCTCCACCAGGGCCGGGTGCTGCGCGAGCTGAACCGCAGCTTCTACCACGCGGACACCTACGAGTACCCCGTCGCCCTGATGACCTCGCCGGGTGGCCGCACGCTCCTGGCCCACTGCCCCGACGAGTATTGCCGTCTGGAACTCGAGGATGCCGAGACCGGGGAGCGGCTCACCCGGCGGGAGGGTGAATCGTCAGACATCTTCCACTCCCGGCTCCAGTTCAGCCGCGATGGACGTTTCCTGCTCAGCGCGGGGTGGATCTGGCATCCCGTGGACACGGCGTATGTCTTCGACGTGGCGCTCGCGCTCGAGCAGCCCCGGTCGTTGGACGAGCCCAAGGACCTGGAGCTGGGTGACTCGTTCGTGGAGATCCACTCGGCGACTTTCGGCGAGCGGGACACGCTGGTCTTCGAGTGCTCGGGCCTGGAAGGTGAAGCGGTTTCCTTACCGGATGGACAGCCGGAGGGCTCGGGAGGACTCGTGGTGTACTCGCTCACCGAGCGTCGCGTCCTGTCCGTGGCTCCCCTGGAGAAGCCCACGGGGACCCTGATGGTGGCGGGCGGGTACGCGGTCGGCTTCTACGAGCATCCCAGGCTTTTCGAGCTGACGACCGGACGCATCCTGGAGCAATGGCCTGAACTCCATACGGGCCGTCAGGGCAGCAGCATCATCCACCACCTACCGCCCGCGCCGCCGTTCGCGCTGGACCCCGCCGGTCGTCGCCTCGCCGTGGCGACGGACAAGGGCATCGAGGTGGTCCGCATCCTCCCGGGATGACTCCTGTCGTCTGAAAATATTTCGGCGGACCGCGGGCCCTTCAACGACTCTCAGCGTGTGGTGAGACGCGGACTCCAGTCGCCCGATGTCTCGTGCGCCACAACAGACCAACGACGGCAGGGATGGTCCCCAGGCCAATTGCGCCCGTGACAATCCGTCCATATTTCCTGCTGCGTTCGTTCATGTGTCCAAAAGACTCTTCTTTTTACAGACCTACAATCCACCGTTTCTAGAAGCGCCCCATCCCTGGCCTGGCGGAGCCTGCTTGCCTGCCCTGGTCATATGGGATTACAGCGTCAGGTATGGGCAGTCCTGACTTCCTGGATTGAGCCGTCTTTAAAGACAAACACGAGTATCGCTGTCTTTATTCGCTCTCTTTCGTGAATACCTGAGCCGGGATTTCTCATTCCCTGGTCTCAGGGCCTCAACGTACCAGGAGAACATCGTATGATACGCCACACTGCCCTGGCTCTTTCCCTGTGTGTGTTTGGTCATGCACAGGCGCAGGGGCTCTCCACGACCGCGACCGAGCCCGACGCCATCCGTTTCCTCGAGCAGGCAACCTTCGGCCCGCGGCTCGCCCATGGGGTGAGCCCGCTGCCCATCGACAGCGTGGAGGGGGTGATGAGTGTTGGCGTCTCCCAGGCCATCACCGAGCAGCTCGCCGCTCCCCGTACCGTGTTCGACGGAACGACCTCGACCGTGGATCTCGGCTCTCAATTCTTCTACAACGCCGTCATGGGCAGGGATCAGCTCCGGCAGCGCGTGACCTTCGCGCTCAGCCAGATCCTCGTCGTCTCGGAAAGCGCCATCCGCGATAATTCAACCACCCCCGAGTTGGAGCCCAAGGTGGCGCTGGCGGATTATCTCAACCTGCTCTCCGCGAACGCTTTTGGTAACTACCGCACCTTGCTCGACGCGGTCACCCGCAACCCCGCCATGGGAACCTATCTCAACATGGCGAACAACCTGGCGTTCGACTGGGCAGGTCGGCCCCTGCCGCTGAACGAGAACTTCTCCCGGGAGATGCTCCAGCTCTTCACGCTCGGGCTGGACAAGTTGAACGAGGACGGCACCCCCGTGCTCGACGCCAATGGCGTGCCCATCCCCGCGTACAGCGAGGCCCAGGTCCAGGCGTTCGCGCGAGTCCTCTCCGGGTGGACCTATGCCAGCACCGCGGGCTGTCCGACCAAGGGTCACAACAACACCATCAGCTACGCCCAGCCGCTGATTGCCTGTGATCTGAATCACGACTCCTCCGCGCAGACCCTCCTTCGGGGCGCGGTGACGACCGCGGGAGCGAGCGCCACGGTGCATCTCCAGGAGGCGCTCGACAACGTCTTCGCCGACCTGAACCTGCCTCCGTTCATCAGCAAGCAGCTCATCCAGCACCTCGTCACCAGCAATCCCAGCCCCGAGTACGTCCGCCGGGTGGCGGCGGTCTTCAAGGACAATGGAAGTGGTGTGCGCGGCGACCTGGGCGCGGTGGTCCGCGCGATCCTCGAGGACCCCGAGGCCCGCGGTGACAAGGCTCCGGCGCAGCTCGAGGCCACCTACGGTCGGCTTCGTCCGCCCGTGCTGTTCATCACCTCACTGATCCGGGGGTTGAACGGCACGCTCGATACGACGGCGTCCAAGAACCCGGGAGGCAGGCTCAACACCTATAGCCGCACGCTCGGACAGGACGTGCCCAGGCCGCCCTCGGTCTTCAGCTACTACTCGCCCCACACGCCCGCTCCTGGCGGCAATGGGCTCCTCGGCCCCGAGTTCGGCATCCTGGACTCCGCGACGGCCACCGCTCGCGCCAACTTCGTGTACGACCTCATCTACAACAACTTGTCGAGTGCTGGGATCGTGATTGATTTCACCTCGCTGCCCGTCAATCCAGACGGCCTGGTGGCCTGGCTCGGCCGGTATTGGATTCATGGCGAGATGTCCTCGGAGCTGAGCACCGCGCTCCTCCAGGCCATGAACGATCCTCGCGCCGGCGGCAACACCCGCAAGCAGCAATTGGCCATCTATCTCACGTCGCTCTCTCCCGAGTTCCAGATCCAGAGGTAATCCCATGAAGATCTCGCGCCGCCAACTCCTTCGCGCCACGGGCCTGCTCTCCGCCGCCGCCACTCTTCCCCGCTGGTCGGGTGAGGCGAACGCCGCCTCGGCCACGGGCTACTCCGGTTACCGCGCCGCCATCTGTGTCAGCCTTCTGGGCGGCAACGACTCCAACAACCTCCTCGTGCCCAAGCTGGAGACGCCCTACGCCCAATACATGGCGGCACGGCCGAACATTGGTCTCAAGCAGACGGACCTGTTGCCCATCAACCCGCTGGGCCTCGCCGCCGGTGCCTATGGGCTGCATCCCTCGCTCACGAAGCTCCAGGCGCTCTTCGAGCAGGGGCGGGCCGCCGTGGTGTGCAACGTGGGACCGCTCGTGCTGCCGATGATCAAGTCGGACTACACCTCGAGCACGGTGGTGCGGCCGGACAACCTGTTCTCCCACGAGGACCAGCAGGAGGCCTGGGCGAGCGGCATCGCGAACCCCTCCAACGTCGTCCTCCCCCTGGCGCTCATCGGAAAGTCGACCGGATGGGGTGGCCGGACCGCGGACAAGATCCACGGCCTGAATCCCGGAGAGTATCCGGAGGTGACCTCGTTCAGCAGTGGCCAGGTGCTCTTCACCGAGGGCGCCACACGGCGTCCGCTGATGGTGGCCTCCAACGGCGTCCTGAGTGTCAAGGAGACGACCGACGCCGCCTTCAATGCCCTTCAGCGGGAGTCGCTCGCCCAGGTGCTGGCCATCGACAACGGCGTCACCCTGGAGGCGTCCTATGGCGGGTCGTTCGCCATGGCACAGGCCTTCGCCAGCTCGCGCACCGCCGCGCGGGAGGTCGCCTGGAATCGGCTCCCCCAGGCGACGCGTGCCGCGATCGAGGCCCTGTTCGTCCCCCCCAAGGACAGTGGGGGTTGGTCGCTGCACACCCAGCTCTACCAGGTTCTCCGGGATCTCGTGGCGGCGGCGACCCCGGTGGCCAGTGGCGGTCTGGGCCTCAAGCGCCAGCTCTTCTCGGTGATACTCGGCGGCTTCGACACCCACATCGGGCAGGACGCGACCCAGGCCTCGCTGTTCCGGCAGCTCGACTTCGCGCTCGATGCCTTCTACCAGGCGCTCGTGCTGGTCCAGGGGGCGTTCGGCACCAGTGCGCCACAGGCCACGCTCTTCACGATGAGCGACTTCAGCCGCACCCTCGTGGAGAACTCCAACCGGGGAACGGACCATGGCTGGGGCAGCCACGCCATCGTCCTCGGGGATCGCGTCGCCGGACGCCGACTCTACGGCACCTTCCCCAACCTGGACCTGTCGAACAACGCGGCGAACAACCTCGACACCGTCGACGAGAAGGGCCGCTGGATTCCCACGTTGTCCATGGACCAGTACGCCCACTCCGTCGCGCAGTGGATGGGTTTGTCGACCACCGCGGAGCGCGACTACGTGTTCCCCAACATCAAGGACTATCTCGACTCGGCGGTCGCGAGGGGATTCCCCGCCGCCGCGCAAAGCGCCACGGTCGGGTTCATGATGGTGGATGGATAGAAAAGTCGCTGCCCGAGTGGAGAAGCCGCTTTTTGGCGGACCCATCCGGGCCCAGGGTGGAGTCGAACCACTCGCCTTTCGGCGATACCAGAGCGTGTAGGGCCTCTCCGGCCGGGCAGCTTCTCCAGGGACGCGGGGGCGCGATTCTTCCTGACCGCCGATTTTCCTTCCCCGTGCGTCAGTGCTCCGGGGGGCTGGAGACCAGGGCGGTGACGTCGCGGAAGGCCCCCTGGCACGGGGCCACGTCGGACGCGAGGTAATGGGCCACCCGGCCGGGCGTCAGCGCGACGATGGCCGAGGAGCGGGTGCCATAGTGCGGCGTGTGGATGCACAGCGCCTGGCATTGGCGGAAGAATTCCTTCAGCTCCGGATGGCCGTCCTCCTCCGGCAGTGGGTCCGGCCCGTGCTCCGGGAGCACGTGGTCCGCCAGCAGCGTCTGGAGCGACCGCGCCAGCTCCGGCCAGGACTGGTGGGCGAGGCGCTCGGCCAGGGCCCGGGCGCGCGGCACCTTGGGGAGCGCCGGGGAATCGAGCACGTCGTTGGACAGCACGTGGACGCCCGGGGGCACGTCTTCCAGGCGGACCCGCTCCGCGTCGGGACGGGCATAGGCCACCCGGAGCCGCAGCGCGTCCCCATAGAGGAGGTTGAAGGGACGGAACCGCCGGGCATCCAGCCCCGCCAGATAGTCCTCGACGCCCTCCTGGCTCCCGGCCCGCAGGGCGTTCAGGACGACCTCCCCTCGGGTGTAGGGCGAGCGCATGAGGTTGGCCGAGCCCCGCTGGTTCGTCAGACCCACGAAAAAGCCGTGCTCCGTCACCCCCATCCACGTCCCCTGCCGCTCCAGGTCCCGGCCTCCGATGATGCGGGGGGAGGGGACGAGCACCTGGGGCCCCTCGGCGGGGCGGTCATGGCGCTCGTCCCGGTTGGCGGCCAGCAGGAGTGGCCACTCGGGGTGGACGTGGCGGAAGGCGAGGAGGGTACACATCCTGGATCCGATAACAGCTCGTGGGCTCCCATGCACTCCGGACGCCCGCCTGCTTCTTCCCGATGACCCGGACCCTGCGAGCGGCTAATGTCCGCCGCCCTTCAGGAGAACCCATGGCGCAGAGAATCCTCGTCACCAGCGCGCTGCCGTACGCCAATGGCCCCATCCACATCGGCCACCTCGTCGAGTACGTCCAGACCGACATCTATGTCCGCTTCTTGCGCTCCAGCGGCAAGGACGTCGTCTACTTCTGCGCGGACGACACCCACGGCACCCCCATCGAGATCAACGCCGCCAAGCAGGGGCTCAAGCCCGAGGAGTTCATCGGCCGGTGGTACGACGCGCACCAGGCGGACTTCCGCGACTTCGGCGTGAGCGTCGACTACTTCCACTCCACGAACTCGCCCGAGAACAAGCACTACGCCGAGCTCATCTACGGCAAGCTCAAGGAGCACGGTGACATCGAGAAGCGCGAGATCGAGCAGGCCTACTGCGAGACCGACAAGCGCTTCCTGCCCGACCGCTTCATCAAGGGCACCTGCCCCAACTGCAAGGCCACCGAGCAGTACGGTGACGCCTGCGAGAAGTGTGGCAAGGCCTACGCGCCCACGGACCTCATCGAGCCGAAGTGCGCGCTGTGTGGCACGCCGCCCGTGCGCCGCAACTCCTCGCACCTGTTCTTCAAGCTGTCGCGCCACGCGGACTTCCTCCAGCAGACGCTGCGCCGCGAGGGCTTCATCAACCCCGGCCTCGCCACCCAGCTCCAGGGCTTCTTCGAGAAGGGTCTGGCCGACTGGGACATCAGCCGCGACGGGCCCTACTTCGGCTTCAGCATCCCGGGCGAGACGGACAAGTACTTCTACGTCTGGCTGGACGCGCCCATCGGCTACATCGCCACCACGGAGAAGTGGGCCCAGACCACGGGCAAGGCGAAGAGCGCCCTGGACTTCTGGTCCGAGGGCAGTGACGCGCGCATCATCCACTTCATTGGCAAGGACATCGTCTACTTCCACGCGCTCTTCTGGCCCGCGGTGCTCAAGGTGGCCGGGCTCAAGCAGCCCGATGCCATCAAGGCCCACGGCCACCTCACGGTGAACGGCGAGAAGATGTCCAAGAGCCGCGGCACGCTCATCCCCGCGCGCTCCTACCTGGAGCACCTGGACCCGAGCTACCTGCGCTACTTCTACGCGGCCAACCTCGGCCCGGGCGTCGAGGACCTCGACCTGAGCCTCAAGGACTTCCGCCTCCGGGTGAACGGCGAGCTGGTCAACAACATCGGCAACCTCGCCAACCGCAGCCTGTCCATGCTCGCGGGCGCCGCGCTGGACAAGCGGCTGGCTCCCGCGACGAAGGAAGGCCCCGGCCGCGCCCTGGTCGAGGCCGCGCTCGCCCGCGTCCCCGAGGTGCGCGAGGCCTACGAGAAGCTCGAGTACCGCAACGCCATCCGCGTCATCACCGAGATCTCCCAGTCCGCCAACGGCTTCCTCCAGACCGCTGCCCCCTGGGTCAAGGTGAAGACGGACCCCGAGGCCGCTCGCGCCGACCTGAGCGACGCCGCCGAGGTGGCCTACCTGTTGGGTGCGCTGCTCACGCCGGTGATTCCTCGCGTGACGGAGAAGCTCTTCGCCCAGCTCAACGCGCCGCCGCTCACCTTCGAGGCGCTCGCCACCGCGCGCTACCCGCTGCTCGACCGCGCCCGCCCCGTGGGCACCCCCGAGCCGCTCATGCCGCGTCTGGAGGAGGAGCGCGTCAACGCCATCCTCGGCGGCGCGGCCCCCGCCGCCGAGCCCGCCCCGGAGACGAAGAAGGGCGGCAAGGCCGAGAAGAAGGCCGCCGAGCCCAAGCCGGCCGAGGCCAAGGCTCCCGAGGCGAAGCCCGCCGAGGCCGAGCCCGGGGAGATTGAAATCACCGACTTCGCCAAGGTGGTGCTCAAGGTGGGCCACATCCTGTCCGCCGAGCGCGTGCCCAAGGCGGACAAGCTGCTCAAGCTGACAGTGGACCTCGGGGAAGGACAGCCGCGCACCATTTGTTCCGGCATCGCCGAGGCCTTCCAACCCGAGCAGGTGCAGGGCCGCAAGGTGGTGGTGGTGGCCAACCTCAAGCCGCGCATGCTGCGGGGCATCGAGTCGCGCGGGATGATTCTCACCGCGGGCTCCGGGGGCAAGAACCTGTCGTTGCTGGACCCGGGCGACATGCCGCCGGGCTCCGAGGTGAAGTGAGCGTGATGGACTGGCGGGCCGAACGGGACCGGGCCCTCTTCTCCCTCGAGCACGACAGGGATCCGCGCCTGCGTGCCGAGGCGGCGGAGCTGCTCTTCCACCTCGCGGCCGAGGATGCCTCACGCGCGCCCGAGCTGGCTCCCGTCCTTCCCCGCCTGCTCGCGGACAAGCAGGTGGCGGTGCGCCGCACCGGCGTGGGCCTGGCCACCGCGGTGCTTCCCGCCGACGAGCTGCCGGGCTTTCTCGCCGCCCGGGCCTCCGACGAGGAAAGCCTCGTGCGCCTGGAGGCCGCCGGGCGGATGGCCGACCTCGTCCGGGCGGACTGCCGCGGCTCCCTGGCCCGCTTCCTGGAGGATTCCTCCTTCGAGGTCCGCTTCGAGGCCGCGCGTGGCATGGCCTCGCTCCAGCACCCCGCGGGGCTCGAGGTGCTGCTCCAGGCCCTGGACAAGGACTTGTTGCGCTTTCGCGCGCTCGGGGCGCTCGCCGAGCTGGGAGATGCGCGCGCTGTGTCCGCGGTGAAATCGCTGTTCCACCGGCTGCTGTTGCCCGCGTTCGATCGTACCCAGGCGGCGGGGGTGCTCGCGCGGCTGGGCGACGCCGAGGGCGCGGCGTGGCTGCTCAAGCGCAGCGAGCGGCGGCGGTGGAACTGGGCCCAGGACCGGGCCCTCGCCGTGGAGCTGTGTGGCGAGGTGAAGGCCCCGGGCGCCCTGGAGCGGCTGCACTCCATCGTCGTGGATCCCCGCGACAAGTGCCGGGGCGCGGCGGCGCGGGGCCTCGGGCGGCTGGGCGATGCGCGTGCCCTGCCGTGGCTGCTCGCGCTGCTCGATGAACCCGGAGTGCCCGAGGACTTCCGGCTCGATGCCGCCGAGGGCTTGTGGTTGCTCGCCGTTCCCGAGGGCCGGGCGCGGGTGCGCGCGGCTCTGCCCGCGTTCTCCGCCGAGGCCCGTTCCGAGCTCACCGAGCTCATCCAGGAGATGCCATGAAGCTCGTGGATTCGCACTGCCACTTCGATCGTTCCGACGCCGAGCGGGTGAACGTCGCGCTCGAGCGCGCCCGGGCCGTGGGTCTGGTGCATGCCGTCATCGTCGGCCAGTTCCAGGGGCCGGGAGACTGGGGCGCGGCACTGGAGATCGCCGCCGCCCACCCGGACTTCTTCACGCCCACGCTCGGCATCCACCCGCACGACGCGGCGAAGGCCACCGAGGCGGACTTCGAGCACCTGGCGAGCACCTGCGCCCGGCCGGAGATCAAGGCGGTGGGGGAGGCGGGGCTGGACTACTACTACGACCACTCGCCCCGGGAGGTTCAGGCGCAGGTGTTCCGTCGGCAGTGCGCCCTGGCGCGCGAGCTGGGCAAACCACTCGTGGTGCATGTGCGCGACGCGCACGAGGACTGCGAGGCCATCCTCAAGGAGGAGGGCGTGCGGCAGGGCGTCATCCACTGCTTCACCGGGGACACGGACGCGGCGCGGCGCTACCTGGAGCTGGGCTTCCTGCTGTCGCTATCGGGTGTCGTCACCTACAAGAAGACCGAGGCGCTCCAGGATGCCGTGCGCTTCGCGCCGCTGGAGCGGCTGATGGTGGAGACGGACAGCCCGTACCTGGCGCCGGTGCCCTACCGGGGCAAGAAGAACGAGCCCTCGTACGTGGTCGAGACGGCGAAGAAGGTGGCCGAGCTCAAGGGTGTCTCCGTCGAGCAGGTGGCCGAGGTGACGACGGCCAATGCGGCGGCGCTGTTCGGCTTCCGCGTGTGAGCCCGGCTCAATCCAGGAAGCGGCGCTCCCAGCGGCGAAGCTCTTCGGGGACCTCTTCGTTCGGCAGATAGCGTCGTTGATAGAGGAAGGGCTCCAGGACGCGCGCCAGTTCCCGGTAGGCGGGGAGCGTGCGTCCCTCCTCGATGTCACCGGCGTCAGGATGGGCGCCGAGGGTGACGACGGCCCGCCCCTCCTCCATTTCCTGAACGGAGATGTCTGGCGAGTGCAAGCGGACTCGGAGGCCCGCGATGCCCCCCAATGCGTCCAGCACGGGAGGGCCCAGGAAGTTCAGCCAATGCACACCGTTGACCCTCGTTCCAATATCCAGGGTGGGAAGGGCAGAAAGCGCGATGTCCATGCCTGGATACCGGTTCGCTCTCGCGCGAGACACCTTCTCCAGAGACAGGAGGTCGTTCTGGGCATGAAGGGAGAGGCCTGCATGGCCAGAGCAGAAAGGAAAGCACGACGCCATTCCCATCACGAGTTCACGCACTTGCGCGAAACCGCGCTCTTTCAGGTACTCCGTGGGCAGCCAGCAAGACATCGCCGAGACCCATGTCGAAGTGTCTCTGATGAAGGGGAGGGGAGTAAACGAGCTGCCATGGTAGGTGAAGCGATAGCGAGCTTGGACGGCCGAGGTATCTGCCAGCTCAATATGGGCTTGGGTGGGGTGTCGAAGCTCATCTCGGATGAGCTTCCAGGCGGTGGAATCGAGATTTTGCCAGTACCCATCCAGGTCTGCGTACAAGCCAAGCGCACCGGGCTCCACCGCGTTCAGATAAAGTTCGAGCGAGCGCAGGGCCCCTTCCGCTATCTGCGCGTGAGGGTGCCGTGTATAGATTGTAATGCTGAATCCATCTCGAAGGACCAGAAGTCCCTTCTCTGAATAGATGCGAATATGGGGCCAGGGCTCACTATTCATGAATGACTCCCAAGCGCGGCATGTCCCGGACGCAGTTTGCTCAGTCGCTCCTCCACGCACTCGAGCGCCTCTTCATGCAGCTCCGTTCCCAACTGCATGGCCCACGTCATCCCCTTGCTTCTCGCGTTCTTCGCCCATTGCTTGTGCATTCGTCAGCAGTGGGGGTCAAACCGGCGAAGTCCCCCTCGTGCCGGAGAAGGACTTCCGAACGGGCGATGTCCGCGCATTCTGACAACGTGCGCTCGATGTCGTTTCTCGTCGGAACATCGAGCGCTACTTTAAGGAATCGCTCCTGCCCGGTGACATCGCACACGCCGGGAGGAGAACGACGAGAGCCCACGCGGCGGCCCTGTTCGAATTGTCTGTGCTTCGCGATTCGCGTTTATTGTTCACACCGTGGGCACGTACACCGAGGAGCGGCGGGGGGCGATCCGCTGGGCCAGGGACTCGAGTTCCAGATCCAACTGGGGCACGTCCAACAGCAGCGAGTCCGGATCGTAGCGGAAGTCGGCCTGGGTGAAGCCCAGCAGCGTCTGCAGGGCCTGCTCGCCGCTCTGTCCCGCCGCGGAGGCGAAGACGACCCGGCCCTTCTCCAGGTGCAGGAAGCCCTCATGGGCGTGGTACTTGAGGTGGAGCCGCCCCGACTTCTTGCCCC
Source organism: Cystobacter fuscus (assembly GCF_002305875.1). Taxonomy (NCBI): domain Bacteria; kingdom Pseudomonadati; phylum Myxococcota; class Myxococcia; order Myxococcales; family Archangiaceae; genus Cystobacter; species Cystobacter fuscus. Next base: position 4,114,388 of record NZ_CP022098.1, read on the forward strand.
CGCCCAGGCACTTGAACAGCTCCGGCCCGGGCAGCTCGTCCATGCCTCCGCGCACCACCCGCGCGGGCCCGTTGTGCCGGATGCGATCCTCGTACAGGGTCTTCAGCGTCCGGGCCGCCTCGGCCAGCGCCGTGGGGGGGAGCACCGCCGTCGCCCCGCACATCATCAACCGCTCGCGCAGGCCCGGGTCCGGATCTCCGAGCACCACCAGGGGCAGGCCCGCGTGTTCCGCCGAGGCGCGCACCGCCTGCAGCAGGGCCACCACCTCGTCGATGCCGAACTTCAGCCCCACCACCAGCACGTCGCACTCCTGATGTGCCAGCGCGTCGTACGCCCCGTCCAGCAGCGACAGCGCATACGCCACCAGCCCCTGCTTCTGCACGGCCTCCAGCAGCCCGGTCCGCGTGCCCTGCTCGGGCTCCACGATGAAGATCTGCCGGCCGTCGTTGACCAGCCGTTGCCGCAGCAACTCGCCGCTCTGCACCTGCGTGACGATGCTCGCCACCAGCGGATCGTACAGCTTCCCGGCGTTCTCCTTCAGGTGCTCGATCGCCCTGGCCTTGCTGTGCAGCTTGCCGAGCGCGTTGGCCGGGTTCTTCGTCAGCTCCAGGTAGCTGTCCACCGCCGCGAGGATGCGCGCGCCCAGGGTGATGTCGTCGCCCTTGGCTCCCTGGGGCGTGCCCGAGCCGTCATAGGCCTCGTAGAGCTGCGCCAGCATGGTGTTCACCTGCACCGGCAGGTTCACCGTCTCGAAGAGCTTGGTGGGCACGCGGCAGTAGCGCTTCGCCTCGGCCATCCACTCGGGGTTCACCGCGTTGCTCGCCAGGCAGAAATGGCGCTCGGCGGGCTTGCCCAGGTCGTGCAGCAGGCCGGCGATGCTCACCGCCGTCACGTCCTTGGGCGCCATGCCCAGCCGCCGCGCCACCACCGCCGCCTGGCGCGCGAGCTGCGCCGAGTGTCCCCGGTGGTGCTTGTGATCGCGCTCCATCATCGACACCAGGATGTTCAAGGTCTCGATGTAGTCGCCGTCCGACACGGTGCCGCGCGAGGTGAGGAGCGCATCCCCCCGCGTGCCCGCGCGCGTCTGCGTGCCCGGACGTTGCAGCCGGTTGCGGGTCTCCGAGTCCAGCCGGAGCTGGAGGCTCGCCTTGGGCGCCGTCCCGGTGGTGCCCTCGAAGGCGGAGGCCATCGCGTTGACGTCCGCGCGCATGTGGCCGCCCAGCTCCAGCGACGCGAAGGCCGTGGGGTCCCCGTAGTAGTGCTTGCGGATGGCCGCGGCGATGGAGCTGCGCAGGCCCACGTACGCGTAGACCTCGGCCATGCCCGTCACCAGGGCGATCTCGTCCATCAACTTCTTGTTCTGCGGCTCGGCCGCCACCACCGACAGGAGCTTGCGCTCCGGATCGATCGCCAGCGGAAGCACGTTCTGCGCCTCCGCCAGCCGCACGGGCACCTTGTCCAGCACCTCGGTGGCGATGCGCGCCTTGGCCAGCTTCTCCGCCGAGACGAAGCGGGTCTGGAACTCGGCCGCCAGGAATCGCAGCAACCCCGATTCCTGGAGCAGGCCGATCTCCACCAGACAATCCCCCAGCCGGTGGCCGGTGATCTTCTGGTGCTCCAGCGCCTTCTGGATGGACTCGCTCGTGACCAGGCCCGCTTCGACGAGCCGTTCACCCAGCCGCTTCGGCATATCTCAACCTTCCGTGTCCGAGCCCTCCTCGGGCTTGGTGGGCTCCGCCTTCGTCGCCGTCAACACGCTGAAGGGCTTGAACGTCAGCTCCTTGGGCACGTTCACCGGCTCGCGCGGCGGCTTGGGCTCGCGCGCCTCTCGAGGCTCGCGCGCCTCCCGAGGCTCACGCGGCTCCTTGGCCTCCCGCGGCTCGCGCGGCGGACGGGGCTCGCGCGGCGGCTTGGGCGGACGCTCGGCGCGCTCGGGACGGGCCTCGGCCGGGGTGCCGTCGCCCGAGGGCGCGCCCGCGGACTTCTCCGGCCGCTCCCGGTTCTTCTTCTCCTTGTCCTTGTTCTTGCGGCGGCCACCGCCCTCCACGGGCGCCCGGCCCCGCGAGGTGGGCGCCGGACCCTTCCAGAGCGAGCGGTTGTAGGACCGGAGGTTCTCGGTCCACCGATCGTGGGGGTCGCGCTGCATGGCGTCCGTCCAGGCGGCGATGCGCGCGTCGAGCGAGGTGAGCGAGTGGATGATCTGCGCCTCGAGCGTCACGGGCACCCGGGGCGAGCCGCTCTCCACCTGGCCGAACTGGGCGATGACGAGGTGGGTGAGGTGCTGCTCGAGCAGGGGCGGGAAGTGGGGGATGCCGAGCGCCTTCTCACGGATCTTCTGCGCCGTGAGCACCAGGTGGCCCACGAGCCGGCCCTCGTCGGTGGGCTCGCCGCCCGCGGAGGTCTCCGCCACCCGCATCACGTCATGGAGCAGGGCGCCGGCGAGCAGCAGGTCGCGATCCGCCATGGGGTAGTGGTCGGCCACGCGCAGGACGAGCCGCAGCACCGACAGGAGGTGATCGGCCAGCCCCCCGCGGTAGGAGTGGTGGACGCCCTTGGCGGCGGGCGCGTGCGGCAGGGCCGCGGCGACCTGGGCGTCATCCAGGAAGGCCAGCAGCAGCGCCTTCACGTTGGGATCGTTCACGCGCTCGGTGACCAGCTCGCGGATCTGCCCCACGGCACGAGCGCCTCCGGGGCCCTCGCCACCCTTGGCGGGAGCGGACTCCTCGCGCCGGGCGGCCGGCTCGTCCTTGCGGGCCTCGTCGCGCTTGGGCGCGGCGGACTCCTCGGGGGCGGCGGCGGCCGGGGCGGGGGTGCCGGTGGGGGCTCGAACTCCTTGGGGTCGAGCGGCTCGGGATCCAGCTTCTCGAGCGCCTCGATGACGACCTGCGTCTTGCCATGGAAGGCGATGACGTGGCCGTGCACGAGCGCGTAGTCGCCCGTGGAGAAGGTGGGCTCGAGGGCGTCGACCTTGTCGAAGACGCGCGCGTCGATCTCACCGCTCTTGTCGGTGAGCACGAGCGAGAGGAACACCTTGCCACTGCGCGCGGTGACGCGGTTCTTCTGCGCCACGCGGAAGACGGTGTGGACGGGGTCCTTCTCGCGGAGATCCTTCGCGTACACCTTGCGCACCGTTTCCACGGAGGCCTCGGAGGCGGAGGAGGAAGTTGCCTGATTGTTGTCGGTCGTCATGATCTCGGCGCGGCACACTACCACCACCGGGGCGGAGTGGATGCGCTCCGTGTCCTTTCTTCCCGGGGGATCGCGTTGCCCTCGCCGACCCTACCTCGCCGGACGTGCCGCGCGCCGTGCGTGGGGACGTCACGGCGCGTCAGTGCGTCAGCTCGCCTCGAGCGCGATGCCCGACAGGTAGTCGGTGGCGGAGAAGCCCACCAGGGTGGGGTGATCCGGCGGCAGGCCGAAGCGGGCGATGCGGAAGCTGCGGCGCTCCTCCTGCTCGCACGCCTCGGCCACCAGGTTGTCGAAGCCGCCCATGGGCAGGGGCGGGTGGTAGCCGACGATGAGGATGACGCCGCCGTGGCGGGTGGCGCGCAGGCCCAGGCGCACCAGCTCGACGAAGGTCTCCGAGGAGGTCGCATCGGGGGTGTCCAGCAGCACCAGATCGAAGGTGTCCTGAACGCCGTGGAGCACGTCGAGTGCGTTGCCGCGCTCCACCTGGAGCCGGCCCAGCAGGCCATTGGCCTCGCCGTTCTCGCGCGCCAGGTCCGCCGTGTCCGCGTCGCTGTCGAAGGCGAGGATGGAGCGGGCGCCATGGCGTCCGGCGTGGACGAAGAGCCCACCCACGTGGCAGCTCGGATCCAACACCCGCGCGCCCTGGGAGAGCCGGGCCAGGAAGCGGCGCAGCTCACGCTGATCGTACGGGTAGCCCACGCCCGAGCCGTATTGCAGGTCCACCGTGAAGCGGGCGCCCAGCTCCAGCACGCGCGTCCAGCGGGGAGGGGTGCCGTGCAGCACGTGGGGGCGCTGCGAGGGCAGGCCCAGTTGGCGGCGCCGGGGCGTGTCGTTGCGCAGCAGCACGGACTCCGCGCCGCTCACCTCGACGAGGGCGCGGGTGATTTCCTGCAGCCGGGCGTCCATGGCGCGCGTGAGCGTCTGGACGACGAGGTGCCGGTCATACCTGTCCACGATGAGCCCGGGCAGCGCGTCCCCATCGTCGTTGATGACGCGGCAGAAGCGCGGATCGTCCACGGTGAGCGCGCGGCGCTCGAAGGCGTGGCGCACGTGACGGGGAATGAGGCCCTCGGCGGTCTCGTCGGCATAGCCCAGGCGGCGCACCGCGTAGGAGGCCTCGAGGTCCACGTCCGCCAGGCCGAGCAGCTGGCCCTGCTCGTCCCTCAGCTGGACGGCTTCGCCCAGCGCGGGCGTCCCCTCGATGGAGACGATGTCCTCCCGGCGAACCCAGGGGGCTCCGTGCTTCAGCCTTCGTGCCGCTTCTCGGGACAGATAGGTGTTGACCAAGTTCGTCCTCCCCTCGGCGTCGGCCGAATGACGCGCTCCGAATGTTCCGCACTGAAAGGAACAGTCGTTGACGGGAGGACGATTTCGGTCTCGGGCGCCAAACGCCGCGCTGGAGGGAAGGGGAGCAGGCGGGGCGGAACGCTCGGCTGGATGGCCGCTCAGCTCCGGGGAGCGCCCGGCCGCTTGAATGCCTTGTAGGTGACGCGGGTGAGCAGCGCGCTCGTGGCCAGGGCGAGCACGATGCCCAGGGCGCGCCGGGGCCAGGAGTCGCTGGCGATGAGCATGAGCGCCCAGAAGGCCAGCAGCACCGAGCCCACCACGGTCATCCCCTGGGTCCGGGCCTTCCAGCCCCGGGCGGGAGGTTTCGCGCGGGCGAGCACGGGGATGGTCGAGGCCTTGCGCCAGAGGGTCTGTCCCTCCTCGCGCACCTCGTCATCGGGGCCCACGAGGCCCTGCATGTACGCCAACTCCACCTCCCTGAAAGAGAGGTAGTCCAGCTCTCCGTCCGGCGTACGTACGTGGTAGCGCATCGTGCCCTCCCGGGTCGAGTCAGGCCAGTTCGGCCGCAATCTGCTCAGCCACGCGCAGTCCATCAATGGCCGAGGAAACGATGCCTCCAGCGTAGCCGCAGCCCTCGCCCGCGGGGTAGAGGCCGCGCATGGAGACGGACTGCATGTCCTCGCCGCGGGTGATGCGCACGGGCGAGCTGGTGCGGCTCTCGATGCCGATGAGCTTGCCCTCGTCGCTCACGAAGCCGCGCATCTTGCGGTCGAACGCCTTGAGCGCCTGCTTGAGCGACTGGGTGAGACGCTCGGGGAAGAGGCGGTTGAGGTCCGTGTGCGCCAGGCCCGGCCGGTAGCTGGTGCCGCCCGGATCCTTCTTCACGCGGCCCGCGAGGTAGTCGGGGATGGTCTGCGCGGGGGCGAAGAACTTCCCTCCGCCCAGCTCGTACGCCTTGGACTCCCAGTGCCGCTGGAACTCCAGGCCCGCGAGCGGACCGCGGAAGCCCTCGCGCTCGAAGTCCTCCACGGACACCGTCACGACGATGCCCGCGTTGGCGTACTTCGCGTTGCGGCGCGAGTTGCTCATGCCGTTGGTGCACTGCAGCCCGTCCTGCGTGGGCGTGGGCACCACGATGCCGCCCGGGCACATGCAGAAGGAGTAGATGCCGCGCACCTCTCCGTTCACGTCCAGGTTCTCCGCGAGCTTGTAGTCGGCCGGGGGCAGCTTCGGGTTCTTCGCCGCGCTGCCGTACTGGATGGAGTTGATGAGCCCCTGGGGGTGCTCCGCCCGGAAGCCGAGCGCGAAGGGCTTGGGCTCGATGACCACGCGCCCGTCGGCGGCGAAGCGCTCGTAGAGCTCACGCGCCGAGTTGCCCGGGGCGAGCACCACCCGGTCGCTCTCCAGCACGCGTCCGTCCGCCAGCCGTACGCCCGTCACCCGCCCGTCGCGGTCGAGCACCTCCTCCACCTTGTGCTCGAAGAGCACCTGGCTGCCGCCGGCGATGAGCTCCTCGCGGATGCGCGCCACCGCGCCGGGCAACAGGTCCGAGCCGATGTGCGGCTTGCCCTCGATGAGGATGTGGTCCGGCGCGCCGCAGCGGGCGAACGTCTCGATGACCTTGCGCACGTGGGGGTGGTTGATGCGCGTGGACAGCTTGCCGTCCGTGTACGCGCCCGCGCCGCCCTCGCCGAAGTTCATGTTGCTCTCCGGGTCCAGCGTGCCGTCGCGCATGAGCTTCGCCACGTCCTTGCGCCGCGCCACGACCTCCCGGCCCCGCTCGACGAGGATGGTGCGCACGCCGCGCTCCAGCAGCGCCAGGGCGCAGAAGAGGCCCGCGGGGCCGGTGCCGATGATGAGCGGCAGGCGCTCGGGCTCCTTCACGCGCGCGGGCTGCTCGGGCGGAGGCGGCGTCTCCCCCACGTCCGGCGGCAGCCGCGGTGGCACCCGGCCCGGAGCGAGTTCCACCTCCAGCGTATAGATATAGCGAGGGCTGCCTTTCTTGCGCGCATCGAGCACCGCGCGCACCACGCGCACGGACTGGAGATCGCCTCGCGTCACCCCGAGCTTCTCGGCCGCACGCTGGCCCAGCAGCTCCTCCGGCTCGTCCAACCACAACCCAATGTTGTTCACCCGATAAGCCATGCGACGCTCTTCTCCTCAGCCGACGACGAGCGCGTATGTGCGCCACCCAGTGCCTGGAATGCAAGCAAGCCAACAGTGGAGATTCCCCCAGGTGCGAACCGGATGACGCACTCCGCCGAGGTCCATCCCCACGCGCGCCGGGCAAGTGCGAAGACCCGTTCGCAGCCGAGGGACCGTATGCCACCCCCGGGCTCTTCCTAACTCCTTGGAGTGCATGGGAAATCCGTCCACGGGTCGACGTCTGGCACGGGGGTTGAAGAATGATTCTCCCGTGACTACGCGGTCCCACTGTTTCTGGAGGAAACGACCTTGAACGCGAACAAGCAGAAGACCCGTCTCCTCGCCCAGACCTTCTTCAATCAGCTCCGCGCGGACGGTTACACCCCCATGCAGATCATCGGCATGGCCACCGAGTTGTTGGATCTGGTGTCGGAGGACCTCAAGGGGGTGCACGCCAACGTCGCGCAGGGGAGCCCCGAGAGCCGGCCGGACTTCCGCCAGGAGGCCTGACCGCCTAGAATGCGGACTGTCCCTGGCGGGTGAGCCGGGTTCCGGGCGGGTCCCGGGGCTCGAGCGCCCCCAGGCGGCACGGCGAATGCGGTACACGAAACCGGCCTCGAGCCGGTTTTTTCGTTTCCGGGGGGCTCGTCACCCGGGCGGACGGGCGGCGGCCTGCTCCCGGCGCCGCTGGCGCGCGGCGGACGCGGCGAGGATGAACAGGCCCGCGTTCATGGCGGTGAAGACGGAGCTGACCGAGTACGCGGCGAGTGCACCGAGCAGCAGGGCGCCCACCACGACGGCGGACACATCCACCCAGCGGGCGCGCTGGTGGGGAAGCACCAGCAGGGTGACGCACACGGCGAGCGGCAGGCCGAGCGCTACCTGCCGGGCGATTTGAGGGCCGCTGTCGGCGACCGTCTCCCAGTTGTTCACGAGGATGGCGACGAAGATGACGACCGTGCCGATGGCGAGCACGAGCACGCCCGCCGCGGCGGCGTCCTTGGTGAGCCGGGCCTTCTCGTCGAAGTGCCGGGTGGCCAGGTCCACCAGGTGCTCGAGCGCGCTGTTGAGGATCTCCGCGAAGAAGATGAGCAGGACGCAGAAGATGAGGATGACCTTCTCGGCGACGCCCAGGGGGATGCCACTGCCCACGAGTCCCACGAGCACGGCGGAGACCAGGTGCACGCGCATGTTGCGCTGGTGCACGGCGGTGTGGATGAGCCCGTTCCAGGCATGGCGGAAGGAGGCGAGCACGCCCGTGCCGCCTCGCGAGGCGTAGGCGGGAGGCCGGTGCGTCTCCGGGGGAGGTGGTGGGGAGTAGGGGGCGGGGGAACTCATCGGGGACAGGTTAGCGAGAGAGTGGGTGGGCACCCACGAGTTCGATTGGCAGGCCTCGCGCCGGGTCCTAACGTCCGGCGCCTCATGGCACTTCCTGCATCCCTCCGTACCACTGTCTGGGTGTTGCTCACGATCTTCTGTTGGCCTGGAACCAGCCAGGCGCAGGAAGAAGACACTGCTCACGCCTGTGGGCTGGAACCCCCGGACGCGGAGTACGTGCCCTTGCCCGGCCCCCGGCCCCACGAAACCCGCTGGTCGCCCGCCGAGCCCGCCCTGGTGCGCCGCGAGCAGCGCGGCTCCGGTATCTCCGCGTTGTCGGGGGTGCCCCAGACGCGCCTGCGCACCGGGGCGCTGTCGGGGAAGACCATCTACCTGAGCCCGGGGCATGGCTTCTACCGCAGCTCGCCCCTGGGCCGGTGGGCCACCCAGCGCGGCAACACGAACGACGTCGTCGAGGATCTGGTGTCCCTCGAGACGATGGACCAGTTCCTGCTGCCGATGCTGATGGGGGCGGGCGCCACGGTGGTGCCGGTGCGCGAGCCGGATCTGAACCCCCAGGGGGTGGCACTCGACAACGGCGGGGTGGGGTACTCGGAGGCGGGTCCCGCGGACCTCTTCTCCAGCACGGGCGCTGCCTCTGGATGGGGCGTGCCGCCGGTGCCCATGGGCAACGCGGTGCAGCCCTTCAAGCTGGGAGACACCCGGCTCATGACGGCCGCAGCCACGGCCACGGCCCATGCCACCTGGGCGCCCCGGGTGCCCGCGGACGGCGCCTACCACGTGTATGTCTCCTATGGCTCGGACCCGAGCCGGGTCACCGACGCGCACTACGTGGTGCGGCACGCGGGCGGCGAGAGCCACTTCCGCGTGAACCAGCGCCGCCACGGGGGCACGTGGGTGTTGCTCGGCCGCTTCTACTTCCGGGCGGGCGCTCCGGCGGAGTCGGCGTCGGTGATGGCGTTCAACGACTCGGCCGAGGCGGGCACCGTGTCACTGGACGCCGTGCGCCTGGGCGGAGGCTCGGGCGATATCGGGGATGAGAAGCTGGGCCCACTCGCGCGTTCGCGCTCCGAGGAGTGCGCGCGCTACCACACCCAGTTCAGCGGCGCGCCGCCCGAGGTGTTCGCTCCCTCGGGGACCAACGCGCTCTCCAACGAGCGCAACGACGACGTCTCCGCCCGCCCGCGCTTCGCGGCCTGGCTGCACGAGGATGGCGAGGACGCCGTGTACGTCGCCTGGCACACCAATGCCTCGGCGAATGGAACCGTGCGGGGCACGGAGGCCTACGTCTACGGGCCCAATCCCGTGGATGGCAAATACATCCCGGGTGAGGCGGTGGTTGGCAGTCCGGAGCTCGCGCAGAGCCTGCTGGATGAACTCTCGGTGGACCTGAAGCGGGAGATCGAACCGAACTGGCGGGTGCGCGGCCTGCGCTCGGCGAACCTGGGCGAGGTGAACCCGAGACACAATCCGGAGATCCCCTCCGTGCTGGTGGAGGTGGCCTACCATGACAACGCCCAGGACGCCGCGTGGCTCAAGGAGCCGCACTTCCGGCGCGTCGCCGCGCGGGCCTTCCTCCATGGCCTCATCAAGTACTTCGCCACCCGGGATGCCCCGGAGGGTCAAGCTCCCGTCATCCACCTGCCCCCCGAACCGCCCTCGGCGGTGGCGGCCCGCAACGCGGGAGGTGGCCAGGTCGAGGTGAAGTGGGCGCCCCCCGCGGACCCGGACGGGGCCGTGCCTCCTCAACATCCGGCCACGGGCTATCGCGTCTACCAGAGCACGGACGGGCTGGCCTGGGACGAGGGCATGGACACCACCGCCACGTCCATCTCCCTGCCGCTCGCGGCGGGCACGACGCGCTACTTCCGGGTTGCGGCCCTCAATGAGGGCGGCGAGTCCTTCCCCTCGGACGTGGTGGGCGTGGGCGCGACGGACGGGGCGCCGCGGGTGCTCGTGGTCAATGCCTTCCGGGCCCTGGACGCGACGATGGCGCGCGTCGAGGAGCTCTCGGCGTACGACCTGGGCTCGCCCCGGCGCGCCTTCCTGGAGGCGATGAACGACGGGACGGCCCTGCGCCGCCATGGGGACGCGCTCGCGCGCAACGCCGTGGCCTTCGACAGCGCGACGAGCGAGGCGATCGCCGCGGGCCTGCTCACCCCCGTGGGCTACCCGGTGTTGGACTGGTTCTCCGGGCGGGGACAGGCCCGGAGCCGGGGTCCCGATGCCACGGAACAGGCCCTGCTGCGCGCTTTCGTGCTCGGGGGCGGGCACCTGTTGCTGTCGGGCAGTCAGATCGCCTCCGCGCTCGCGGTGGGAAGCGCCGAGGACGTCGCCTTCCTGACGGACATCCTGCACGCCCGGCCAGTGTGTGGTCTGTCGGCGCCTCGGGTGGGAGGGCTCACGGATGGCCTCTTCCCGGGTCTGGCGGGCTCGCTGCTGGATGACGGGCGGCGGGGCTCCTTCCCGGTGGGCGCGACGGACGTGCTCCGGCCGGGGGAGGGGGGCCAGCCGGTGCTGGGCTACTCCGGGGCGGACACGGCGGCGGGCATCCTCTCCGCGCCGGGGGGACAGGTCCTCTTCCTGGGTGTGCCCTTCGAGGGCGTCGTCACGCCCGAGCGCCGCGCCTACCTGATGGGCGCCTTCCTGGCCCGGGCGGGGGTGTTGGCGTCGCCGCCCCCGGCGCCCGGGGCGGAGGAGGCCCTGCCGCTGGACCTGGACTCGAGCGGCTTGAGCTCCCTGGGGGGCGCATTCCCGTGCACCCTCGAGCAGGTTCCCGGCTCCTACGGCGAGGAGCGGGGCGGCTGCGGCTGCGGGGCGGGGGGGGGAACGGCCTCCCTGGCGGGACTGTTGCTGTTGCGTCTTGTGCAACGACGGCGGACACGTCATTTGCCTCGCGGAGAGCGTTGACTCGCGTGCCGCCCATGCCTACGGTCGCCCGCCTTTTCGTCCCAGCCCCATTCCCCGCTCAAGGAGCTTGAACATGGCCACCAAGATTGCCATCAACGGATTCGGTCGTATCGGCCGCTGCGTGCTGCGCGCCGCGCTCGCCCGCAAGGAGAACCTCGAGTTCGTCGCCATCAACGATCTCGACTCGCCGGCCACCCTGGCGCACCTCTTCAAGTACGACTCCGTGCACGGCATCTTCCCGGGCACCGTGAAGGCCACCGACAAGGCCATCGTCATCGACGGCAAGGAGATCGCCGTCACGGCCCAGAAGGATCCCTCCGTGCTGCCCTGGAAGTCGCTGGGCGCGGACATCATCCTGGAGTGCACGGGCCACTTCACCGAGCGCGAGGGTGCGATCAAGCACGTGAACGCGGGCGCCAAGAAGGTCATCGTCTCCGCGCCGTCGAAGAACCCGGACTTCACGATCGCCTACGGCATCAACCACGATCAGTACGATCCGGCCAAGCACCAGATCCTCTCCAACGCCTCGTGCACCACCAACTGTCTGGCGCCCGTGGCCAAGGTCCTCACCGACTCCTTCGGCATCGAGAAGGGCGTGATGACCACCATCCACAGCTACACCAACGACCAGCGCATCCTGGACCTGCCGCACAAGGACCTGCGCCGCGCCCGCGCCGCCGCCCTGTCGATGATTCCCTCGTCCACGGGTGCCGCCAAGGCCATCGGTGAGGTGCTGCCGAGCCTCAAGGGCAAGATGCACGGCATGGCGGTGCGCGTGCCCACCCCGAACGTGTCCCTGGTGGACCTGAGCGTGGTGCTCTCCAAGAACGCCACCGTCGAGGCCATCAACGACGCCTTCAAGAAGGCCGCCGAGGGTCCGCTCAAGGGCATCCTCCAGTACAACGACGAGCAGACCGTGTCCGTCGACTACAACGGCAACCCGCACTCCTCCATCTTCGACTCCACCAACACCATGGTCATGGGCGACAACCTCGCCAAGGTGATGGCCTGGTACGACAACGAGTGGGGCTTCTCCAACCGCATGGTGGACGTGGCCAAGTTCCTGTCCTCCAAGGGCCTGTAATCCCCGAGCCCGTCAACACGGACGAACCAGAGGGAACGATGACGATCCGCTACATCGACGACATGCAGCTCACCGGCAAGCGCGTCTTCATCCGGGTGGACTTCAACGTTCCCCTGGAAGGCCGCCGCATCACCGACGACACCCGCATCCGCGAGGCCCTGCCCACCATCCAGAAGGCCCTGGACCTGGGCGGCAAGGTGATCCTCGCCTCGCACCTGGGACGCCCCAAGGGCGTGGAGCCCAAGCTGTCCCTGGAGCCGGCCGCCTCGCGCCTGTCCGAGCTGCTCGGCGGCAAGCACGAGGTCATCCTCGCCGATGACTGTGTGGGCGACGGCGTGCGCAAGCTGGTGAAGGATCAGAAGGAAGGGCAGGTGCTCATGCTCGAGAACCTGCGCTTCCACAAGGAGGAGGAGGCCAACGACGAGGCCTTCGCGCGAGAGCTGGCCTCCTTCGCCGACGTCTACATCAACGACGCCTTCGGCACCGCGCACCGCGCGCACGCCTCCACCGCCGGCATGGTGCCCCACGTGAAGGAGAAGGGCGCCGGCCTGCTCATGCGCAAGGAGCTGGAGTACCTGGGCGGGGCCATCAAGAACCCGGCCAAGCCCTTCGTGGCCATCCTGGGTGGCTCGAAGGTGAGCGACAAGATCAAGGTCATCGAGAGCCTGCTGCCCAAGGTGGACGCGCTGCTGATCGGCGGCGCCATGGCCTACACCTTCCTCAAGTCGCAGGGGATTGAGGTGGGCAAGAGCCGCGTGGAGGAGGACAAGCTGTCCATGGCCACGCGTCTGCTCGAGGCGGCGCAGCGGCTCAAGACGTCGCTCGTGCTGCCCATCGATCACATCTGCAGCACGGAGCTGGGCGACAAGGGCCCGCTGCGCGAGGTGCCCGACCGGGCCATCCCCGCGGACCTCATCGGCCTGGACATCGGCCCCAAGACGCGCGCCATGTACGCCGAGCACATCCGCAACGCCAAGACGGTGGTGTGGAACGGCCCCATGGGCATGTTCGAGGTGGAGCGCTACGCCGCGGGCACGCGCGCGGTGGCCGAGGCCATGGTGGCCAACAAGAACGCGGTGACGATCGTGGGCGGCGGTGACAGCGCCGCGGCCGTCAACGAGATGGGCCTGGGCGTCAAGCTCAGCCACGTGTCCACTGGCGGCGGCGCCTCGCTCGAGTTCCTCGAGGGCCGTGAGCTGCCGGGCGTCAAGGCGCTCGAGACGAAGTAGTCCACCTCACCACCGCTCCATCCACCCTCCCTCCTGAGGAGTCAGTCCCCATGGCCGCACCGACGCGACGCAAGCTCATCGCTGGCAACTGGAAGATGAACAAGACGCTCTCCGAGGCGCTCGCGCTGGTGCGGGAGTTGAAGGGACCGGCGGCCGCGCTGCCGGCGGATCGGGTGGAGGTGGCGGTGGCGCCGCCCTTCGTGTCGCTCGCCGCGGTGGCCAAGGAACTGGAGGGCTCGGCGCTGAAGCTGGCCGGCCAGAACTGCCACTGGGAGGCGAGCGGGGCGTTCACCGGCGAGGTGTCCGCGCCGATGCTCAAGGACGTGGGGTGCGCCTACGTCATCCTGGGCCACTCCGAGCGCCGGCAGTACTTCGGCGAGACGGACGAGACGGTGAACAAGCGCATCCGGGCGGTGCTGGCGGCGGGGATGACGCCCATCGTGTGCGTGGGCGAGACGCTGGCGGAGCGCGAGGCGGGCCGCACGAAGGACGTGGTGGAGCAGCAGGTGTTGGGTGCGCTGAAGGGCTACCAGGCGGCCGAGGTGGCCAACTTCGTGCTCGCCTACGAGCCGGTGTGGGCCATTGGCACGGGCCGCACGGCGACGAGCGCCCAGGCGCAGGAGGTGCACCGGGCGCTGCGCGAGCAGCTCGGGCGGCTGTACGACGTGGGGACGGCGGAGCGGGTGCGTATCCAGTACGGCGGGAGCGTGAAGCCGGACAACGCGGCGGAATTGCTGGGCCAGCCGGACGTGGACGGGGCGCTGGTGGGGGGCGCGAGCCTGAAGGCGGGCGACTTCGCGGGCATCCTCAAGGGCGCGGTGGGGGCGTAAGTCAGGAAGATTGTCACCGAGCGCGCCGTTCGGTTAGGCTGCGCGACCTTTTATTCAGGACTGGAAAGAAGAGCCAAACATGCTGACCTTCGTGACGATCGTGCACGTCCTGCTGTGCGTGTTCATGATCTTCGTCATCTTGCTGCAGCCCGGTAAGGACGCGGGCATGGGCTCGGCCCTGGGCGGCGGAGCCGCGACGAGTGCCTTCGGCGGCCGGGGCGCGACGACGTTCCTCACGAAGGTGACGGGCGTGTGCGCGGCGCTGTTCTTCCTCACGTCGCTGGGCCTGTCCTTCGTGGGCATGCGCTCCTCGGTGGCGGCGGGCGCGGTGGCCCCCGCGGCGGCTCCGGCTCCGGCCGGGACCCCCGAGCCGGGCCCCTCGTCGACGGGTGCGCCTCCGGCGGGGCAGATTCCCGCGGCCACTCCGCAGGACGCGGCGGCCCCCACGGGCACGGCGCCCGCGCAGGAGGCTCCGGGCACGCCGAGCACCGTGGAGCAGCCGCGCCCGGCCGAGACGCCGGCCCCGGCTCCTGCTCCCGCCCCGGCTCAGTAGGCGGGCAGCCAGCGAGCCCTGGAAAAGTGCAGGAGGGGCTCGCTAAAATTTGTTGTCGGCGGCGCGGTTCGTGGTACTAGAGGCCGCGTCGCAACGCGGTTCGCGGTTCGCAGCAAGCCCAGGTGGTGGAACTGGTAGACACACCATCTTGAGGGGGTGGCGCCGAAAGGTGTGCGGGTTCGAATCCCGCCCTGGGCACTCCGAAAGAGCCTCCGAGTCGAAAGACTCGGGGGCTTTTTTGTTTTCCGGTTTCTGTTGGTGTGCCGCCAACGCGTCGTGGCACCAGGACAGTCGCCGCACGGCAGCCCTCGCGTGCATGCGGAGCTGCGTGCCTGCGGACAGCAGGTGGGCCACAAGCGAGTGGTTCGTCTCATGAACCGGCAGCGGAGGCACTCGATACTCGGCTACGTCAGCCCCGTGGATTTTGAGCTTGCGGCCTTGCTTCTGAAGTTGGCGGCATAACCCAACTGTCCCCCCGCCCAGTGCTTCTGAAGGGTCGAATTCGTGGGCCCGCCGGGAGGGGCCTCAAGCCTGTCCACGAACTCAGGCGCGCGTGGGCTGCTGCGCGAGCGCGCGCACCACGACTGCTGAGTTTCGCTCGAACTGCCGCTTGACTGCGTTCCGCTCGCGTTCCGGCAGGAGAATCATCAGCAGGCTGCGCGCGCGGCTGAGGCCGCAGTAGTGTAGCCGCTCAAGGTCCGGCGTCTCGAGTTCGGCCATGTTCCAGGCGATGACCGCGCGGCGCTCCAGTCCCTTGAATGCGTGCATCGTGCAGAAGTCGATCTGTCGATCGCCGTGCGCAGGTGCCTCGTCGGAGCATAGGTCGCGAATCGTGAGACCCCCTGGAGAGGACCCTTCGAGGCCGGAACTGCTCAGCTTTCGTTGGGAGAGGATCACGATATCCTCCGCTCGCACGCCATCCTTGAGCAGCTCCCGCACACATTCGTCTCCTGCGCGATACCGTACTGCTCCGAGCCGCCCGTCGGCGCCGGCCCCGCGTGGAGTGGCACCGACTTCTGGGAGCGTGTGCTCGAACCACTCGCGGATTGGGTCAGGTAACGACTCACCTCGTCCGGCGAATAGGTTTTCCTCGGGAGTGGGCGGGTGAGCACCAGGTGCGGAGGCCCACTCAACCCGTGGACCCGGAGCTATCGCACCCTCACGGGATGTACACGCTGCTCCAGACATTCGAAGTGATCACGGGAGGGTAGCCGCTCATGGGCGGGGTGTTGGCGTTGCCCGTCGCGAGCTTGTTGTTGACCTTCCATTGCCAGGATCCAGCGGTGAAGATCGGGTAGTTCAACGAGCTGCTGGGGCCGTGGCACTGGGTTCCCGCCGGGGTGCTGTTCTCCTCGCCGTCAGTCATCAGGTACAGCATCTTGCGCGCGGTGATCGTGCCCGACTTGTATGCGAGGAGTTCGTCCGCGGCATCACAAACCGCATAGGCGAGAGGATAGGCACCGGAGCCGACCTGAAGGCTGTTCAGGGTGAAGATCGTGGTGGCGGCGCCCGAAAAGCCTTGCCTCTTGACGTAGGACGAGCCCTCGAATGTCCAGACGGCGAAGTACTGAGGGAGGGACAACGGGAGATTCACCAGGGATTTCGCTCGGAGGATCGCTTTGTCGAAGCGCGTGGTGCCATCGGAGCCAACGGTCGACATGGAGCCGCCGCTCGCGATGAGGATGAGGGTATGCTGCTCGGTGGGCGGGGATTGAGCCGCGGCCTCGTTGAATGAAATGAGCAGGCTGAACGCGAATGCCGCGAGCAGACGAAGCTCGAGAGTGATTGTCTTCATGTCACCTCCTGGTGGGACGTCGGAATCGCTCGAGTCGGGTTCCGGGAGGTACGCCTTCGCTGCGCCTGGTAGGCCCCGAGGAGGGCCAGGAGCGTGAAGAGGAACGTGGAGCGCGGCGCACTCGAACCCGCTCCGCAGCCACACCCGCTGTTTCCTGGGTCCGGGTCCCCCGTGCCAGCATCTGGCTGCGTCCCTCCATCGACCGGCGACGGCTCGACTCCCGCATCCGTGCCCGCGTCGTCAGCTGGAGTGCCGGCATCGCCCGTGCCCGCGTCCGTGCCCGCGTCCACGGGGACCGAATCCCCGGCGAGCACGCGGATCTCCACGGTATCGACGGTCGCACGGTTCCCCAGCCCCACGGTGACGCGGAAGGCCAGCACCGTGTCCTTGGACACCACGGGCGCGGTGAACGTGGCGGCGCTCTTCCCACTGTCCTCGAGCACCACGGGGGAACCCGACACCTGGTGCCATTGGAACCTCAGGGTGCCGCCCTTCGGAGCCTGGCTTCCGGAGGCATCCAGGCGTACGCGTCGGCCGCCCTGGACGCTCTGGTCCGGACCCGCCTTCGCCACCGGATGGTCGGAACCAGGGCTGTTCACGGAGAAGTCCTCGACGACACCGGTCAGGTCCACCGAGTCTCGCGATGGGGAGATGGCTTTGGGCCCCGCGCCCCGGCGGGCAAACGCCTCGGCCAGGAGCGCATGGTCCGTCAAATCCTGGGCCGCCGCGACCGCCAGGAGTGCTTGGAGCTGCTCGGTATACGTCGCGTTGGCGGGCGCGAGCTTCATCGCGGCGACGATGTAGTCGGCCATGCGGCGCCTGATCGTCTTGAAGTCGTACCGGGGGGTGGGAATCCGCGTATCCCGGAGCAGGGCGATGTACCCCTCGAACAGCAGGCTCGCGAAAATCTCCCCCGCGTTGTGGATCTCCGAGTTCCCGGGCTTCCGGGTGACCATGGGGTGGGTGGGCAATGGCTCGCCTTCGGAGATGTGCCGGAGGCTCAAGTCATTGATGCCCTTGTTGACCGAATAGGGCGCCCGGCGGATTCCGAAATAGGTGCTGCTGCCGAGCGCCACGCTCGCGTAGGGGGCGAGGGCGTAGCTCCCCTCGAGCGAATCACCTTCTCGCAGCAGCATGTGCAGGGCGATGAAGTCCGCCCAGCCTTCGCTCATGGCGAGGCACTGGGCCGTGGTGCACGGGACCATCAGGCGCAGGTGCAGGTAGTGTCCCCACTCGTGGGCCACGAGCGTGTTGTCGAGGGAGCCGTCACGATCGATGGAGCCTCGCCACAGGGTCGCCGGGAGGGGAGCTTGCTGCTCGGTGAGCTTCACGAGGCGCGCTCCGTCCTCGTAGGTGACCGAGAGCACGGGGAGCTTCACGACGATCGACGTGTCGTCATTCGTCATCCGGGGGGGGGGGACGCCCGGTATGTTGTTGATCATGATCACCCCCGAGGCGCCCGCCTGCTCGGCATTCCGGGACTTGAGCGCCATGGAGCACGTTCCACGCTCGAGCATGACCACGGCTCCACCCAGCCCGCTCATGGGCTCACATCCGTCATGAGTGCTCGGGTTGGCGATTCCATCGTTCACGAGCACCAGGGGTTTGGTGAGCTGGAAGAACTGCGAGCCGAAGAACGCCAGGCCTGTCGGATAGCGCTGGCCAGAGACCTCCACGAAGTGTTCCTCCGGGCCCATCCAGATGAAGACCTGCATGCGCGGTGACTGCCCATCCGCGGGCACGCTCATGAAGGCGTTGTTGGACCCTTCATGGCCCTGGGCCTCGGCGAGCAGCGGATCTCCTTCCAGGCCGCCCCGACCGAAATTGCTGACCTGGGCATTTCCCGAGGCCTCGTTGAAGCCAGAGACGTAGAAGTCATCGTGGAGCCAATTGGTCGTGTAGAAGAGCTGGGTGACGGCGGCCTGGGTCTGCTCGGCACGGGCCAGAGGTCCGAGGCTCGTGTCATAGACATGGTCGAAGCGCCTGCTTCCCGCGACGGTCGCCGCGCGGACATCGGACCCGGGCGTGAATCCATCGGGGGCGGAGAGGTCCGCGTAGGCATCGACGTTGTTGCCGCGGCTCTCGGTGGCACCAGAGGGCAGCCAGACATCCCCCTTCCCGTTGAAGCTCTCCATCGACACCCATCGCGGGGGAATGAAGGCGGGTCGGTTTCCATCCGGAGTGCCCGTGGGATGCGGTGTGTAGTCGGCCTGCGGTCCATCGAGGGGTGTTCTGGACCCGTCCGTCTCCGCCCAGACCCGGTACTCGAACGAGTCCGCGTGGGTCAGCCCCTGGCGCCGCAGCACGGTGCCATCTTCCGCGGAGATGACGGAAGCCTCCGCGTTGGAGTTGTTGCTCGCATCCGTCCCGAGGAAGGTCTCGACGTAGTACGCGGGGACGAGCTGGCCATCCCTCGGATAGAAGACTTGCTTCGCCCGGGCGGGTAGGACGAGTGTCATCCGGGAGCTGGCGAAGGCCCTGCCTGGAGCCAGCGTGAAGGAGCGGAATCCTCCTGGCATCGGCTCCGTCTCTCTCAGGTCCGCGGATGCGCCCGCGACACGGGACAGCTCATTGAGCGCGTGCGCCACGGCTTCTCCATGCGAGAGCCGGAATGTATGTGGCTGGGGACTCGCCACATCCTGGAGGTTGCCTCCCACGGCGACCAGCCGGAGGTCACGCGTCAACAGCACATCGAGTTCGCTGTCGAGGACCTCGATGCCCTCGAGGTGCTGGCGGAAGGAGACGAGGATTCCTCCGCGACCCGTATCGTGCACCTGGTGGATGGAGGCCGTGCGGAGTGTGGCTTCTCCCAGGTGATAGAGCGGCGCGAGCTGCTCCAGGTACCAGGACGCGATGGCCTCGGGCGTGGCTGGGGCCTGCGCGCTCGGCTCCCAGGATTGGTTCCAGAGGAGGGTGGGCACGCCGCGTCGCGGGTCCTGGAAAGGGACGTGGACGTGGGAGGGCGCGTCGGAGACGTCTCCTTGGGGAGAGGGATTGGCGCAGGCCGAGAGGGCTGCGAGCACGAGCATCGTGAGGGCTTCGCGGCGAAGTTGCATCTCCTACCCCTGGGCGAGCACGCCACCGCATGTGGCTCGAATCATTCTGAAACGACGAAAGGAAGGACGCCAGGGCTACCGTCCTTCCTTCCGCCTGAGACTTCCGCCGGGGCGCCTATTTGGTGATGAAGACAGAACTCGAGCCGCAGCCGGCTCCCTTGCCCTGGTTGTTCACGACGGTCGTGTAGTCGTAGTAGTCGACGACCTTGTCATTGTTGAAGTCCGCCGCGGGATTGCCGGGCGGAACGGTGGCTCCGTAGTTCGCGAGGACCTCGGAGTAGTCCGTGTTGTCCACGCAGAAGTCCTTGTTGGTATCACCCACGACCGGAGTGGGCTGCGAGTCCACGATCTGGGTGTAGACGCCACCGGAGTTCTGCGCCAGCGCCTGGAGGAACGAGTAGTAGTTCGCCAGCGTCGACGCGGAACTCGGCGCCATCGCCTGGCCCGCGGGGGAGTACTCGGGAGCGGAGGTCGATTCGCCCCGGAAGGTGATGTAGCCGCTCAGCACGGTCACGTTGAGCACCGCGGGGAAGAACGCTCCCGCGGGAGGAGGCGTGTTGGCATTACGGGTCGCGAACTTGTTGTAGACCTTCCACTCCCAGGAGTTCGTCGTGTAGGGCGGGTTCTCCAGCGCGCT
Organism: Cystobacter fuscus; assembly: GCF_002305875.1. NCBI lineage: Bacteria > Pseudomonadati > Myxococcota > Myxococcia > Myxococcales > Archangiaceae > Cystobacter > Cystobacter fuscus. The sequence goes on from NZ_CP022098.1 coordinate 4,134,441, forward strand.
GGAGGGGCCATAGCACTGGGTGCCAGACGGCGTGCTGTTCTCCTCACCATCGGAAACCAGCTTCACCACCTTCTTCGCCCTGTTGCCGAGGTCCGTCCTGTAGGTGAAGAGCGCGTCGATGGCATCGCAGACCGTATAGGCCAGGGGCGTGACGCCAACACCCACACTCAGCTTGTTCAGGGTCGCGATCGTGGTCGTGGCGCTCGCGAACCCCTGCTCCTTGATGTAGGTGCTACCCTCGAAGGACCAGACGGCGAAATAGTGGGGGATGGCGAGCGACAGGTTCACATATTCCTTGGCATTCAGGATCGCCGCCTGGAAGCGGGTCTGGCCATCAGTGCGCACGGCCGACATGGAACCACTTCGATCCACGACGATGATGCTGTGCTGCTCGACGGGAAGCGGGGGGGGTTGCGCCAGCGCCTCGCCGGCCTGCATGACCAGGGTGAAAACGGCGACCGCCAACAATTGGAGGGTACCCTTCTTCATCTTCGTTCCTTTCGCTTTCCAGCGTGGACTGCGTTTCACCTGCCTACCGCGGGACTCGAGCCGCAACCCGAGCCATAATTGTTCACGACGATGGTGTAGTCGTAGTAATCGACCACGCCGTCATGGTTCACATCCGCGGCGGCGGGCGCGGGCGGAACCGTGTTTCCGTAGTGGGCGAGCACTAGGTAATAGTCGGTGTCGTTGACACAGTAATCCTGGTTGGTGTCCCCCTGGACGGGGACGGGGCTCGAGTCACCGATCGCCGTGAAGGTACCCCCCGAGTCCCTGGACACGCCCTGGAGAAACGTAAAGTAGTTGGAAGCCAACGTGGGGGGGGCGGACACCGCGCGCCTCCCCGTGGAGGACACCTCGCGAACCGGGCTCCCGGTTCCGGCGAAGCGGACGTAATCATACAAGACATTGACGTCGAACACCAGCTTGTATGGACCGGGATCATCCCTCAATGGATCCCCGGTCTTGAGCATGTTGCGGACCTTCCACTGCCAGGAATCCATCGTGAAGTTGGGATAGGGGCTGGTGCTGTCGGGGCCATGGCATTGGGAGCTGGGAGGCGTGCTGTTCTCCTCGCCATCGGAAACCAGACGGACCACCTTCTTCGCGTTGACCCCTGGCTCGTATTGCAGGAGCTCGTCGACCGCGTCACAGATGGCGTGGGCCAGGGGGGTCACCCCGTTGCCGGCGCTCAGGCGGTTCAGGGTCGAGAGCGTGGTCGCGGCATCCGCGAAGCCCTGCTCCTTGATGTAGCTGACCTCCTCGAAGGTCCAGACCGCGAAGGAACGGGGCCGTGACGAGGGCAGGTTGACGTACGCCCTGGCTTGTCTGATGGCCTCGGTGAACCGGGTCTGGCCATTGGTTCGGTAGAGCTGCATGGAGCCACTGCGGTCGATCACGATGAGGACGTGCTCTTCACTGAAGGTTTGAGCCACCGCCTCTTCGGCCCGTGGCAGCAGCACGAGGGCCACGACCAGGAGCACGTGCGAGACCAACCTGGACATTGTCTGGGTCTTCACTTCCCTCTCCTCTCAAATGCCCAGGACGCGGACGGGCAGGGGGGTGTCGTTGCGCGTCCCGTCTCCGAGCTGGCCCTCGCCGTTGTAGCCCCAGGCCCAGGCCGAGCCGTCCGAGCGCAGCGCCAGCGTGTGGTAGTCCCCGGCGACCACGGACACCACGCCGCTCAGGCCCGTGACCCGTACCGGTGTGTTGCGATTGACGAGCGTTCCATCCCCGAGCTGGCCGTCGAAGTTGAACCCCCAGGCGCGCACCGTACCGTCCGAGTGCAGCGCCAGCGAGTGGTAGTGGCCGGCGGCCACGGACACCACGCCGCTCAGGCCCGTCACCTGTACCGGCGAGGGCCTGTTGAGCGCCGTCGTCCCCTCCCCGAGCTGGCCCGAGCCGTTGTAGCCCCAGGTCCACACCGTGCCGTCCGAGCGCAGCGCCAGCGAGTGGTAGCCTCCGGCGGTCACGGACACCACGCCAGACAGCCCCGCCACCTGCACGGGCTGGATGTGCCAGGCGTACGAGCCATTGCCGAGCTGGCCGTCGAAGTTGTAGCCCCAGGTCCACACCGTACCGTCCGAGCGCAAGGCCAGTGAATGGCTGTCTCCGGCCGCCACGGCCACGATTCCGGACAGTCCCGCCACCTGCACGGGTTGGGTCCTGTCCGTGGTCGTTCCATCTCCGAGCTGTCCGTAGCGATTGAAGCCCCAGGCCCACACCGTGCCGTTCGAGCGCAGGGCCAGCGCGTGGTAGTTGCCAGCCGCCACGGCGGAGACACCGGACAGCCCCACCACCTGCACGGGCCGGGCCCTGTCCGTGAGCGTCCCATCCCCGAGCTGCCCATACTCGTTGACGCCCCAGCTCCACACCGTGGTGTCGGCCTTGAGCACCACGGTGTATTTGAATCCGGCCGAGACGGCCACGCCCCCATTCAGGCTCAGGGGGGCGGCGACGAGGCTGTCGACGCCCGTCCCATTGCCGAGCTGTCCGTTGTAGTTGTCACCCCAGACCCATACCGAGCCGTTCGAGTCCAACACCACGGAGTGGAGCTGGCCGGACGTCACGTCCGCCCTGCCCAACGAGAGCCACGACACCTTCACCGCGGCGCTCCGGGGATTGAACGTGCCATCCCCGAGCTGTCCGAAGACGTTGTCACCCCAGGCCCACACCGTGCCGTCCGAGCGCAGCACGAGCGAGTGCTTGTACCCCGCCACCAGGGTGACGCCTCCACTCAGGCCCGACTGCACGGGCACGCGGCTGCTGGTGGTCGTCCCGTTGCCGAGCTGACGGTAGCGATTGTCGCCCCAGGCCCACACCGCGCCGTCCGCGCGCACCGCCAGCGAGTGGTAGTTGCCGGCGACCAGCGTCATCACGTCGCCCAGGGCCACCTGGACGGGCTGGAGCCGGTTGGTGTTCGTCCCATCTCCGAGCTGGCCATAGGTATTGAGACCCCAGGCCCACACCGTGCCATCCGAGCGCAGCGCCACGGTGTGGGAGGAGCCGGCGGAGAGGGTCACCACCCCGCTCAGGTTCGACACCTGCACCGGCACGCTCCTCGTGGCCGTCGTGCCATCCCCGAGCTGGCCAAAGCGGTTGTCGCCCCAGCCCCACACCGTGCCATCCGAGCGCAGCGCCAGCGAGTAATAGCCTCCGGCCACCACGGCGATGATGTTGTTCAGGCCCGTCACCTGCACGGGCAGCGGGCTACTGGTCGCCGCCACGTTCCCGAGCTGGCTGTAGCGGTTGTCGCCCCAGGCCCACACCGTGCCGTCCGAGCGCAGCCCCAGGGCATGAGAGAACCCGGAGCCAAGCGAGACCACCCCGCTCAGGTTCTTCACCTGCACCGGCACGGGGCTGGCGGTGTTCGTCCCGTTGCCGAGCTGGCCGCTGTAGTTGTCACCCCAGGCCCATACCGTGCCGTCCGAGCGCAGCCCCAGGGAGTGATAGTCCCCGGAGGCCACGGACACCACTCCACCCAGGTTCGACACCTGCACCGGCGTGGGCGTGTCGGTGAGCGTCCCGTTGCCGAGCTGGCCCTGACGGTTGTATCCCCAGGCCCACACCGTCCCATCCGAGTGCACGCCCACCGAGTGGTACTGACCCAGCGCCAGCCTCGCGGCGGCGGGCCGGCCCCCGAGGGGTGAGCGCATCCGCCCCAGGAGGGGCTCCTCCATTCCGGGTGCCGACCCACAACCCGTCACGAGTCCCGTGCCGAGCAGCACCGCCAACGTCAGACACACGATCCGTGTTCCGGGGGATTGCCTATCAGACATGCACAGTCTCGAGGAAATGGCCGTCAGTGACGGCACCAGGTTTGCCCCTCGGGGTCCTTGCAACCATCCAACACCCAGCGCGCGATGATGCGCCGGAGCTCCAGGGGCAGCTCGACTCCGGCCATGGGCATGCCAGGTCGCGCGGCGACGAGCCCGTGCTCGGCCTCCAGCGCGCGCGTCTCCAACCGACGCCAGAATTCCTCGCCGGATTTGCGGCGCAGGTAGGCCTTCAGGCCCTCCGCATCCGCGGTGAAGGCGCTCGCGGCGCGTGGGCTGGTCGCGTGACAATGGACGCAGGTGGCGTCCCGGAAGAACGGTCCCCAGAGATAACCCAGCATCGCGGGCGGCAGCTCCCTGGGGACGGCCACGTCCTCCAACTTCAGTCGGGAGACTCGCACGTCCAGCTCCCGTTCCGCCTCGGTCCTCATCTCCCCGAACAGCCGGTACAGGAGCTTCGCCTCGTCGGTGGAGAGGGGCACCACGGGCATGGTGCGCGCTTCTCGAGGCGAGTGGACCTTCCCGGCCGTGTAGGCTTGTAGCCACTCGGCGGTGTAGAGCCCCAGCGCCACACCACTCCGGCCCGCCACGGGCTTCGGGCCTCCATGGCAGATGAAGCAGCGGGTCGTCCACAGCACGTCGGCCTGGCGCCGCTCCTCCACGGTCAACTTCGCGGGTGCCTTCTCCCGGCCCGGCTGCCGCACTCCCAGGAGCTGGGCCACGGCCTTCAGCGCCCTGGGTTGGAGGGACGGGTAGGCCATCATCCGCGGCGCCCGGCTTCCCTCCTTGGGCGAGACGTCGCTCGGACGCTTCAGGAAGGCCGCGAGCCGCTCCCAGGACACCCGGGAAGTGGCCCCGCCGGGCTCCACGGACTCCGGGGCATTCATGTACGCCAGCGGAGAGGTGGCGAGCTGCGCCAGCTTCTCCTCACGCACGGGGACGGCGAAGTAGCGCCGGTCCGCCTGCCCCTTCTGGTGCCGCGCGGCCACGTCGTTCAGCTCCGCGTGGCAGCCATAGCATTGGCTGTCGGTCCAGTGCCCCAGGCCATTGGCGAAGCGAGACTTCGGCTCGTTGCGCCGGGCGGTATGGCACCCGATGCACTCGTCCACCTCCTGCTCGCCGGCGAAGGCTCCCATGCCCACGAGGAGGATGAGGACGAACGAGTACTTCACTGCGTGCCTCCGGGGAGGGCGATGAGCCGTACCGACGAGGAATCCGCTTCCAGTTGGGCGATCTCCTGCACCACGTCACGGAAGTCCGCGGCCGTCGCCTGCTCCGGCTTCTGCTGACACTTCAGGTAGGCGTCCACCAGCACGTACCCGGACACCTTCCACTCCGTGGCCGTGGCCTCCGCGGGGGGCACACGCCGGAGGATGCAGGCCTGTATCTCCTTCTTGCTCTGCTCGGGCTCCACGCCGTCATTGCCAGGGCACGCGGTCCACCACACGAGCCCTCCCACGAGCCACACCTGTCTGGGCATGATCAGCGCTCCCACGCCGGAGCGGCCACGGCGTTCGCCCTGGCTGTTCCTGGCGTCCTGTTGACGGGGATTGAGCATTCCGCGCCCTACCCGAACTGCAGCACCAGCGGGTCTGGCGTGCAGATGTAGACGGGTTGGCCCGCCGTGGTGGTGGACATCGTGGCCGTCTGGGCGTTCAGGTCCAGCGTGAAGGCCTTGATGTAGGCCTCCCAGCCCACCTGGGGATCCGAGGTGACGAAGAGCGAGGGAGAGAGCAGGGCCAGCCGAGAGGACTCGAAGAGCACATCCCAGCTGTTGCCCGTCAGACCCGTGGAGGTGCTGGTCAGCACCTTGTCCGTCACGAGCCTCTGGTTGATGGGGGAGATGTTCAGCTTCTGGCTCGCCTTGTCACACAGAGGGATGGACGCGCGCAGGGTGATGACCGGGCGCGAGTTGATGATGGCCAGCACCTCCGCCTCGCTCTCACTCATGAAGAAGAGGCTCAGGCTGCACGCGATGGGGTAGTTGCCCGCGAGGATCCTCGGCGTGTAGCCCGCCGGCATGTAGGACAGCAGGTTCGCGATCTCCTCCGTCGGCTGGCAGGCGGTGGCCGGAGGCAGCACCTTCGCGTCGGTGATGCCGTACTGGGAGATGAAGCCGTTGTAGAGGTTCTGCCGGTGGGCCTTCGGGAACAGGTTGACGATGAGCTTGCGCATCCCACTGACGTTGGTGGGCGACCCGTTCGGAACCTGCTCGTAGCTCGTGTAGTAGACGGGACCCCGGTTCATGCCCACGTACGGCACGAACACCATGTCGGACTGCTCGATGGTGCGCGCGTAGTCGAGCGGCGGATCGGTCTGGGCGTGCGCGGCTGGCGCCACGAAGGTGAGCAGGCCCAGTACGGCTGCGGAAAGGACGTAGGGTAGACGCATGGAAGTGGGGGGGGGCGGGAGGAGGAGAGGAAAAGAGGGGCGGGAACTCTCCGCGTGGAGAATCCCGCCCCCCGGCTCACGTCTTGATGACTACTGGCCCACCAGCGCGCGGCAGCCCGGATCGTTCATGTTCCAGGTCACGCGGCCCTGCTCGAACCCGCCCAGGAGGCAGGACACGTTGAGCGCGGTGGGAGCCTGGAAGTCCGTCGGGCCCGGGTTGTACTGGACGTAGACCACCTCGTTCTTCTCGAGGATGAGCTTCTCGTAGTTCGCACGCAGGGTGAAGATGGACGACGTCTGGGTGGACACCTGGCCGTTGACCGGCGTGGTGTACTTGCGCACCTCGTTGAACAGCTCGTCCTGGAGCCGCTTCTGCACGGCGTTCACCACGTTGATGAAGTTGGCGTCATTGGGCGCCGTGGGGCCCCAGGTGCCGTTGGACTGCAGGTACTCGATGCGGATGCCGCACTCGTTCTCCGCCGAGCACTGCACCAGGCGCTGGAAGAAGGCGCGGACCTCGATGTCCACACACGAGCTGAGGTGGAAGGCGGCGAAGGCGCTGGCCTGCTCGAAGAGGGACTTCCAGTTGATGTGGAAGCGCGCCTGACGGGTCAGCTCGCTGGTCTTGATCTCCCAGTCGATCTTCGCCGACAGGACGTTGTCCCACTGGGCGCCCGTGGCCAGGAACGTGCGCAGCTGGTTGGTCCAGCCGGGCAGCGTGGTCGCCTGGAAGGAGATGTCCTGCGCCACGACACTGCCATTGAGCGCGGGCAGGCTGTTGAACTTGTACATCACGTTGGTGTCGAGGTCGTACGGCTGGGTCGGATCCTGGTGGGTGAAGCACTTCGGGACGGTGATCGTCCGGGTCTCTCCCGTCGTCGGGTTGGTGATCTGGAGGGTCTCCTTCTCACACTTGACCTCGACGCGGCCATTGGGGGGCGCATAGCCAGAGAGCAGGAACTTGGTCTGGGCCTTGGTCGCCGGAGCCGGGGCGATGCGCAAGCCCTTCGCGGTCGCCTCGCTCTGCAGCAGGTTGAGCGCGCCCAGGTCGCTGGTGGTGGAGAGCGAGCCACCCAGGTTGGTCAGCTCCTCACCCGCGAAGAAGCCAAACGACGGGTAATAGGCGGACGCCTGGAAGCGCGGGATGGGCGAGGTGCTCGACGGCGACTGCACGGCCACTCCACCGCGACGTGGCACGTAATAGACGAGCTTGGTGTCATCCGTGTCACCCAGCAGGATGAAGGCATCCTGCACGGTGGCGGAGAAGTACTGAGACACGTTGCGGGCGGAGGGAGACATGGGCGCCGCGACGGCCTGGCCAGCGGTACCCACGGACAGCGCGATCACGGCGGCGGACAGCAATGCTTTCTTCATGGTTTGAGGCCTTCCTTATCAATGACACATCAGTCATGCCTGGAGGGCACACCACTCCCGTGTCTGTTTGCCCGAGAGCGCACAAACCTGTCGCCGCCGTCCGGTCACTCGTTAGAGAACGCGGTTCGAGTACTGGAACGGTGCATGCAAGATACAAACGCACAGGGCCGCCCACGCGGACTCACGTCAGCGCGGAACCTGCCTGGGTGACGACGTGACGGAATCCCCCTCCGATCCAAGGAGAAGCAGCTTTGCTTGGACAAGTTGCACCATACACATTACCAAATGTGACTGCGAGTGGAAATTTAGTAATCCCGCATTCTCATGTAAATTTTCCGTTCCAATGAAATCGGCTCTCGAGGGGAGTGCTCGATTCGGTGACGTGGTGTTCACACAAGGGTTGCAGGACTTCACTCGCGGAACGTGAGCCCTCGGGCCTCCGTGGCCGCGCTCAGAGCACCGAGGCCGGCGGCTCATACAGCTTGAAGAAGGAGATGGAGAGCGAGAGGGAAAGGGAGCGGACCTTGTGAAACCAGCCCGCGGGAAGGAAGAGCAGCTCGCCCGGCTCCAGCGTGCACTCGAGTCCCCGGGCCTGCTCGAACAACGGGTACCGCAGCGGGTCTGGGTGATCCGGATCCACCTTCGCTCCATCCAGCAGCTTGGAGTTGCTCCAGGTGTAGAGGAAGCATGACTGCTCGGGCGGAAAGAGGATCAACTGCTTGCTCCCGACCACCTGCGCCAGCGCGTTGTCCACGAGGTCCCGGTGGAGTGGCGTGATCGTCCCCGCTGGCCCCAGCCACATGTTGGGCCGGCCGCACGTCTCTGGGACGAAGAAGGGTGGGTACTGGATGGCGCTCAGCAATCCATCCGGTACGGCGTTGTTGCCCAGGTACGGAGGCGGCGCATCACCGACCAGGGGAGACTGGATCATGTCCAGATACTCGGCCAGGGAGAGCTGCGCGTAGGTGTGATGAGACGTGAATGCCGCCGCCACGTAGTCTCCGATCCTGGGGACGACCCGCAGCGCGCCGAACCGGGCCTTGAGCTGCTCGGGCGAGAGGGCCCTCACATCCCAGGTCCTCACCACGTCCAGGAGAATCACGGGACGGCAAGCCCGGGCATACTCGCGCAGGAAGACCTCTAGCGGAGGCATGTCACGCCGCTCGATCCGCTCGAGGGGCGCGCTTCTGGCCGAGATCTCCTCGATTCGTTGTCGGTCGGGGAACCAGTCCGCCGAGGCCCGAGAGGACAGCATCCTCGCCAGGCCGAGCCCCAGCCCCAGGTTGCCCTCGAGCTTCAGCCGACCGCTGGCATAGAGCTGCGTCACATTGCCGGACAGGACTTCCTGATAGTCCGTTGTCGCCAGGGTGATCCGAAGGTGGGGCCGGGCATGCCGACCTCGTTTGACCTCGAAGGCCCCCTCGCTCGTGATGAGGTGGAATCCGAAGGCGTGCTCGTCCATGAACTCGAACTGGATGATGCCTTCCAGATCTCGTGCATAGGAACGCAGCAGCCTGGCGTTCATCGAATGGATGATCTCGTCCGCGGTCCGATGCTCTCTGGATGATTTCAATGCTTGCTCCTCTCATGATGACAGCCAATACCGGGTGTTCACTCGGGGGGCTCATCCCTCCCGGCGGTCAGGGCGCGGCGCGACGCACGGTCTCGAGCGCGCTGACGCCCGCGAACGCCGCCTGGGCTCCGTGGGTGTTGGTGGTGGCCACGACGAGGGCGCGGGTTCTGGCGTCATACAAGAGGACCACCGAGTACCCGGGACGCGTCCCCAGATGGCCTTCCACGTCGAGCCCCTGGACGTGGAAGAGATGGAGGCCCAGGCCCTGTGCGTGCTCGATGCCGCCGGTCCGCTCCGGGTTGCCGCGCACGGCGTACGTGCGCATTGCCTCCAGGGTGGCCGGGTGCTTGAACAGCGAGCCGCTGAACAGGGCGCGTCCGAACACGGCGAGTTCCTCGGCCGTGGAGTTCATGCCGCCCGCGGCCCATCCGATGGAGGGGTGCCACGCGTGGCGGAGGTCCTCCCATCCGTCCGTGCTCCGCATCCAGGCGCCAGCGAGTCCTTCCATCCGGGTGAGCGGGCCCGTCCGAGATAGCCCCAGGGGCTGGAGGATGCGTCGTGAGAGTTCCTCCTCCCACGTTCGTCCGGTGAGCGCCTCGATGAGGAGTCCGAGCACGATGCTATTGGTGTTCGAGTAGTGCCCGGGGGGAACGGGCGGCTCGTGCATGGCCAGCTCCACGAGTGCGCGGGGAGCCCACGGCGTGTCGAATCCGCCCCGCTCCGTCAGCCGGGGGAGATGGTCGGGCAGGCCGCTGGTGTGGGCGAGGAGCGCCCTGACGGTGATGGCCTCTCCTCTCTGGAGCCACGGCAGCCAGGTGTCCACCGTGCTGTCGAGTGACACCCTGTCCTCCTCGACGAGCTGCAGGATGAGGACGGCGGTGAACGACTTGGTCAGGCTGCCGATCCCGATGCGGGTCGTCGGGGTGTAGGGCGTGCCCGAGGGATCCGAGGTGCCTTCGGCCACCTGGATGCGGCGGCCGCCTTCGAACTCGACGAGCAGCGCCATGCCCATCATCCGTTGCTCCCGGAGGGTGTCGTGGACGAGTTCCTCGAGGCGGGCCGACAGATGCTGCTCCTGTTTCCGGTTCGCGATGAATCTGCGGAGCGACGACATGAAGTCCTGTGCCACCCGCTCGATGGTGGCCCGCTCGTGCAGGTGCTGGCTGTAGCTCCACGTCAGCTCCAACCGCCGCCCGAAGACGAGCCCGTTCACCTCCAGCAGGTGCGGGCGTGTCCCCCGCGTGCTTCGCATCGGGCCCGTCTCTTCCCGGGTCGGGCGGAAGATTGGCTCCTTCGCGAGGGGTGTGTCGAACTGTCCCAGATAGTTGAACACCACCTCGGCCCGGGGCAGCGCCGTCATCCGCCGCACCACCTCGTCATCGCCCGAGTAGCGCAGCAGCCCGTAACCCAGTCCCTTCATGGGCACCCGCCTCAGCCGCTCCTTCACCGCGCGCAGCCCCTCCCCGGCGCCAGTTTGCCTTCCGGTCTCCAGCACCACCGGATACAGCGCCGTGAACCACCCGACCGTCCTCGACAGGTCCACCTCCTCGAAGAGCGCCTCGCGTCCGTGTCCCTCCAGCTCCACCCGCACACGCGTCTGTCCCGTCCACCGTCCCAGGGCCTCCGCCAGCGCGGCCAGGAGCACCTCGTCCAGCCGCACCCCGTACGCCCCGGGCACCTCCTGCAGCAGCGTCCGCGTCTCCTCCTCCTCCAACCCCACCATCACCCGGTCCTCGGACGCCACCGTGTTGGCGCCTCCGGCCTTGTCCACGGGCAGACCGGCCACGGGCTCTCGTCCCTGCTCCTCCCAGTACCCGAGCTGTGCTTGCACCTCTGGCGTCTTCGCGTACGCCTCCAGTCGCTCCGCCCACGCCTTGAAGGACGTCGTCTTCGCGCCCGGTGCCGCCTCCTCGCCCCGCTCGAGCTGCGCGTAGACCTTCTCCAGATCCTCGAGCAGCGTCCGCCATGAGACTCCATCTACTCCCAGGTGGTGGATGACCAGCAGCAGCCTTCCCGTCCTCCCGTGCCCCCGGAGGAAGAGCACCGCCTTCAGCAGGTGGCCCTCGGCCAGCTCGAAGCCGCCCTGCGCTTCCTCCGCCACCTTCGCCATGGCCTCCTCCTGCGCGTCGGGCCCGAGCCCGGAGTGGTCCATGGTCCGCAGAGGGCTCTTTTCGGTGGGCGCGGCGTTCTCCTGTCTCCAGGCCGCCCTGTCCCTCGTGAAGCGCAATCGCAGCGCATCGTGGTGCTCCACCAGCACCCGCAGCGCCTTCTCCAGGAGTTCGGGCTTCAGCTCTTCGCGCACTTCCAGCATCACCGCCTGGTTGAAGTGATGGGCCTGGGGCTCCCAGCTTTCCAGGAACCACCTCTGGATGGGCGTCAGTGGTAGTTCGCCGCCCACCCGTCCCTGCTCTCCCACCTCGCGCGCCCGCGTCACCAGTGGGACCAACTCGGCGATGGTGGGCTTCTGGAGGATCTGCTCTGGCTTCAGGCTCAGCCCCATGTCCTGGAGCCGGGCGAGCACCATGATGGCGGAGATGGAGTTGCCGCCCAGCGAGAAGAAGTTGTCGTGGATGCCCACATGCTCGATGGCGAGCACCTCCTTCCAGATGGTGGTGAGCGAGTGGTGGAGGTCCGTGAGGGAGTCGTCGGGGACGTGCGGCTCGGGCGCGGGGAGATGGGCACCGGCCTGGAGGGATGTCTGTGGTTGGAGGAGGGCGGCCTCGAGGGTGATGGGCTCGCACAGTTGCTCGACGTGACGCTCGGGATGGGCGACGGCGTCCTCGAGCAGCCGGAGGAAGTGCTCGGCCATGAGCGAGACCGTGTCCGCCGAGAAGAGGTCGGTGCTGTACTCCAGTTTCCCCGTGAAGCCCTCTCGCGTCTCGGTGAGATCCAGGAGCAGCTCGAACTTGGCTGTCTGGCTGGAGGACTCCAGGGGGCGCAGGCGGAGTTCCGAGAGCGCCAACTCGGGAAGTGGCGCGTTCTGCAGGGAGAACATGACCTGGAAGAGGGGAGAGCGGCCGGGGTCCCGAGAGGGATTGAGGGACTCGACGAGCTTGTCGAAGGGGACATCCTGGTGTGCGTAGGCGGCGAGAGTGGACTCACGCACGAGGGAGAGCAGGTGGAGGAAGGAGGAGGAGGGGGAGAAGCGGGAGCGCAGGACGAGGGTGTTGGCGAAGAAGCCGATGAGGCCTTCGAGGGAGGGGTGGTTGCGGTGGGCGATGGGGAAGCCGACGCACAGGTCGTACTGGCCGCAGTAGCGGGAGAGCAGGACCTGGAAGGCGGCGAGCAGGGCCATGAAGGGGGTGACGCCCTGGGTGTGGCAGAGGGAGAGGAGGGATTGGGAGAGAGGGGCGGGGAGGAGGACGGGGACGGAGGCGCCGCGGGAGGAGAGGAGGGAGGGACGGGGGAAGTCGGTGGGGAGGGAGAGGGAAGGGGGAGCGTCGGCGAGGTGGGAGCGCCACCAGGAGAGGAGGGAGAGGAGGGCCTCGCCCTGGAGGAAGGAGCGCTGCCAGGAGGCGAAGTCGGCGTACTGGAGGGGCAGCTCGGCTAGGGGAGGAGGAGCACCCTGGCGGAAGGCCTGGTAGAGGGCGGACAGCTCACGCAGGAGCACGCCCAGGGACCAGCCGTCGGAGACGATGTGGTGCAGGGTGAGCAGCAGGACGTGGACGTCGTGCTCCAGGTGCAGCAGGGCGGCCCTGAGCAGAGGACCCTCGGAGAGGAGGAAGGGGCGCAGGGCGTAGTCGGAGGAGAGGTGGCGGACTGTGGCTGGGCGCTCGGAAGGAGCGAGCGCGCTCAGGTCCAGGTGCTGGAGCTGGAAGGAGGAGTGGGGAGAGACGAGCTGCACGGGCCCGTGGGAGTCGAGGCGGAAGGTGGTGCGCAGGGATTCGTGGCGCTGCACCAGGTGCAGGAAGCTGAGCTCGAGGGCGGCCACGTCGAGGGGCCCCTCCATGCGCAGCGCCGCGGGGAGGTTGTAGCGGGCACTGCCGGGCTCCATCTGCTCCAGGAACCACAGCCTCTGCTGCGCGAATGACAACGGCAGTCCGCCGGAGGGTGGCCGTGGTATCGGACGTGGGCCCTGGCGCGCCCGCGGCGAGCCGAGGGTGGCCTCCACCCGGTGGGCGAGGGCCTCGAGCGTGGGTGCCTCGAAGAACGCTCGTACGGGCAGCTCGACCTGGAGGGTGTCGAGGATGCGGGAGACGGCCTGGGTGACCAGCAGCGAGTGGCCACCGAGTTCGAAGAAGTTGTCCTGGACGCCGACCGCGTCCACCTTCAGCAGCTCGCGCCATACCTGGGCGAGGGCCATCTCCAGTCCAGTCCTGGGAGGGATGAACTCCCGCCGGGCCAGGTGGTGGCTCTCCGGAGGCGGGAGCGCCTTGCGGTCGATCTTGCCATTGGGCGTGAGTGGCAGGGCCTCGAGCAGGACGAAGGCCGAGGGAACCATGTAGCCGGGCAGCGTCTGCTCGAGGCGGCGGCGCAGCGTGTTGGCGTCGAGGTGTGTTCCCGGTGCCGCGACGGCGTAGGCGACGAGGCGCTTGTCACCGGGAACGTCCTCGCGGGCGAGCACCGCGACCTGGAGCACCTCGGGCTGGGACAGGAGGATGGACTCGATCTCCCCCAGCTCGATGCGGAAGCCGCGGACCTTCACCTGCTGGTCGATGCGTCCGAGGTACTCGAGGCTCCCATCCGGTAGGAAGCGGGCGAGATCGCCAGTCTTGTAGAGGCGTGCACCGGGCTGGCCGCTGAAAGGATCCGGGATGAAGCGCTCGGCGGTGAGCTCGGGGCGGTTGAAGTAGCCGCGGGCGAGGCCCGAGCCGGAGAGGTGGAGTTCGCCGGGAACACCGAGGGGAACGGGCTGGAGCCGTGAATCGAGCAGGTAGACCCGGGTGCCGGGGAGGGGGCGGCCGATGGTGGGCTCGGAGGAGCCATCCCGAGGGACGAGCGAGAATGTGGAGTAGGTGGTGTCCTCGGTGGGCCCGTAGAGATTGAAGACGTGCTGGACGGAGGGAAGGGTGTAGAGGGCGCGAGCCAGGGCTCCCGGGAGGGGCTCGCCGGCGAGGTTGATGGTGCGCACGGAGGAGGGAATGCCGCGGGTGCGCGCCAGCTCCGCGATGGCGGATGGGACGGTGTTGACGAGCGTCACCTCGTGAGCGGCGGGGAGCGAGGGAAGCGCGAGGGCGTTGTCGGCGAGCAGCACGGTGCCGCCACGGCTCAGGGGGGCGAAGAGCTCGAAGACGGAGAGGTCGAAGCAGATGGAGGTGGCGGCGAGGACACCGGAGAGCTGCTCCGCCGTGAAACAGTCGAGCGCCCAGCGGATGAGGACGACGGCGCTGTGGTGCTCGATGGCGACGCCCTTGGGCCTGCCGGTGGAGCCGGAGGTGTAGAGGATATAGGCGAGGTGGGACGGACCCGTGGAGGTGCTCGGGTTGTCGCTGGGCTCGCGGGAGATGCGCTCCCCGTCGGAGTCGATGCAGACGATCCCGGCGCTGGAAGCGGGCAGGAGATGGCGAAGGGACTCCTGGGTGAGCAGGAGGGGCGCGCGAGCGTCCTCGAGGGCGTAGGTGAGGCGCTCGATGGGGTAGGACGGATCCAGCGGGAGCCAGGCGGCACCGGCCTTGAGGATGGCGAGCAGGCCCACCACCAGGTCGGCGGTGCGCGGGAGGCAGATGCCGATGGGGACGTCCGGCCCGGCCCCGCGGGCGCGCAGGTAGTGGGCGAGCTGATTGGCGCGGCGGTTGAGTTCCCCGTAGCCGAGCCGGGTGGTGCCAGCGACGAGCGCGGTGGCCTCGGGGCCGCGAGCCACCTGAGCCTCGAAGAGGTGGTGGAGGCAGTGGGAGGTGACGAGAGGCGGTGTGCCGCTCAGCTCCTCTAGCAGCAGGTGCCGCTCGTCCGAGGTCAGGAGTGGCACGTCCGCGAGGTGCTGCTCCGGGTGGGCGACGAGGCCCTCCAGCAGGATCAGGTAATGCGAGGCCATCCGGGAGGCAGTGGCGGGTGTGAAGAGGTCTGTATTGAATTGAAGCTGGCCCGAGAAGCCCGTGGGCTTCGCCTCGAGGGCGAGCGACAGCTCGAAGAGGCTGGTTTGTGTCTCCACTTCGAGCTGGTGCAGGAGCAGGTGGGCCCCGTCCAGGTCAGGCTGGTGTGCGTCCCGCAGGGAGAACATGACCTGGAAGAGGGGAGAGCGGCCGGGGTCCCGAGGGGGGTTGAGGGACTCGACGAGCTTGTCGAAGGGGACATCCTGGTGTGCGTAGGCGGCGAGAGTGGACTCACGCACGAGGGAGAGAAGGTGGAGGAAGGAGGAGGAGGGGGAGAAGCGGGAGCGCAGGACGAGGGTGTTGGCGAAGAAGCCGATGAGGCCTTCGAGGGAGGGGTGGTTGCGGTGGGCGATGGGGAAGCCGACGCACAGGTCGTACTGGCCGCAGTAGCGGGAGAGCAGGACCTGGAAGGCGGCGAGCAGGGCCATGAAGGGGGTGACGCCCTGGGTGAGGCAGAGGGAGAGGAGGGATTGGGAGAGAGGGGCGGGGAGGAGGACGGGGACGGAGGCGCCGCGGGAGGAGAGGAGGGAGGGACGGGGAAGTCGGTGGGGAGGGAGAGGGAAGGGGGTGCGTCGGCGAGGTAGGAGCGCCACCAGGAGAGGAGGGAGAGGAGGGCCTCGCCCTGGAGGAAGGAGCGCTGCCAGGAGGCGAAGTCGGCGTACTGGAGGGGCAGCTCGGCTAGGGGAGGAGGAGCACCCTGGCGGAAGGCCTGGTAGAGGGCGGACAGCTCACGCAGGAGCACGCCCAGGGACCAGCCGTCGGAGACGATGTGGTGCAGGGTGAGCAGCAGGACGTGGACGTCGTGCTCCAGGCGCAGCAGGGCGGCCCTGAGCAGAGGACCCTCGGAGAGGAGGAAGGGGCGCAGGGCGAAGTCGGAGGAGAGGCGGCGGACTGTGGCTGGGCGCTCGGAAGGAGCGAGCGCGCTCAGGTCCAGGTGCTGGAGCTGGAAGGAGGAGTGGGGAGAGACGAGCTGCACGGGCCCGTGGGAGTCGAGGCGGAAGGTGGTGCGCAGGGATTCGTGGCGCTGCACCAGGTGCAGGAAGCTGAGCTCGAGGGCGGCCACGTCTAGGGGCCCCTCCATGCGCAGCGCCGCGGGGAGGTTGTAGCGGGCACTGCCGGGCTCCATCTGCTCCAGGAACCACAGCCTCTGCTGCGCGAATGACAACGGCAGCGGACCGTTTCGGGGCAGACGCTGGAGCTGGGGCCCGGGCTGTCCGGCCGCCACGGTACGCTGGGCGAGGATCTGCCGTGCCAGCTCCGTGAGGCTGGGGCCTCTCAGCAGGAGCTCCATGGAGATGGGGACGCCCAGCTTCTTCTCGAACATATGGGCCAGCTCCACCGCGGCCAGCGAGTCCAGGCCGTAGCTGGTGATGGGCCGAGATGGATCCACCGAGGCCACGGGAACCCGGAACCGCTCGGCGACACACGCCACCAACCAGGCCTGGAGCTCCTCAACCGTTCCTTGCCCCACGGGCTCCACCGTGTCCCGGATGACCGGTGCCGGCTCGGGGGCGGGCGGGGCCTGCTCTTCGCGCCGGG
Source organism: Cystobacter fuscus (assembly GCF_002305875.1). NCBI lineage: Bacteria > Pseudomonadati > Myxococcota > Myxococcia > Myxococcales > Archangiaceae > Cystobacter > Cystobacter fuscus. Next base: position 4,151,123 of record NZ_CP022098.1, read on the forward strand.
CCGTCTCGCACCACTGCAGCACGATGCGCAGCTCTCCCTCGCTGAACGCGTCCCGGGTCGCCCTTCGCTGGATCTTCCCACTGGAGGTCTTCGGGATGCTGCCCGGCTCGATCAGCGCCAGGGCATGGAGCTGCACCTCATGCACCTCGGCCAGACGCTGGCGGATGGCCGCCGCCGCTGCCTCACCGGCCTCGAGCTGTTGACGCAGATCTCCGGCCCGGCGCACGTCGATCTCCTGGACGAGCACGAGCCGCTCTTCCCCCTCCACCTCGAGCGAGAACGCCGCCGTGCAGCCCGGCCGCAGCGTCGGGTGGCTCTGCTCCGCCGTCTGCTCCAGGTCCTGCGGGTAGTGGTTGCGCCCGCGGATGATGACGACGTCCTTCTGTCGGCCGGTGACGAAGAGCTCCCCGTCCTTCAGGAAGCCCAGGTCTCCCGTCCGGAGATAGACGTGCTCGCCCCCATCCGAGGGCCTCGCCTGGAAGATCCGCCGGGTCTCCTCGGGCTTGCGCCAGTAGCCCCGTGCGACGCTCGGGCCGCTGATCCAGATCTCCCCCACCCGGCCCGCGGGGCAGCGTGCCAGGGACTCCGGATCCACGATGAGGATCTCCTGCTCCCGCGGTGTTCGGCCACACCCGACCAGCAACCGTGAGTCCGGCTGTCCGGAGCGGGCTTCCTCCACCTGGTTGCGCTCCAGGGCCGCCGCGCTCGACACGAACAGGATGGGAGGGTCGGACACCTCGCCGCCGGAGACCAGGAGGGTCGCCTCGGCCAGCCCGTAGCAGGGATAGAACGCCTCCCGGCGGAAGCCGCTGGGCGCGAAGGCGCGGGTGAACCGGTCGAGTGTTTCCGGCCGGATCGGCTCGGCCCCCGAGAAGGCCAACTCCCAGTGGCTCAAGTCCAGGAGCTGGCGTTGCTCATCGGTCACCTTGCGGACGCAGAGATCGAAGGCGAAGTTGGGGCCGCCGCCGACGGTGGCCCTGGCGCGGGAGAGGGCTTCCAGCCACCGGAAGGGATTCTTGAGGAAGCTCAGTGGCGACATGAGCGTCGTCCTCATGCCCGTGTAGAGGGTCGAGAGGATGCCACCGATGAGCCCCATGTCGTGGTACGGCGGCAGCCAGAGGACGCTGGAGCTGTCGGGCCGTAGCCGGAAGGCATGGGAGATCAGCCCGAGGTTGTGCATCAGGTTGCCGTGGGTGAGCATGACTCCCTTGGGCATTCCCGTGGAGCCGGAGGTGTACTGGAGGAAGGCGAGCGTTTCTGGCTCCACGTGGGGCCGGCGCCAGGTGTCCGCGGCGCTCGCGGGCAGCCCGTCGGTGGCCACCCAGCGCAGGGCCCCGAGGTCCGGCGCCTGCTCGAAGAGGCTCTCGCCCACCGACTGGATGAACGAGGTGGTGAGCACCACCGAGGCCTGTGCGTCCTGGATCACCGCTCGGAGCCGGGGCAGTGTGCGCTCCAGGCGCAGGGGATCCGGCGGATAGGCGGGCACCGCGATCAGGCCGGCATAGAGGCAGCCGAAGAACCCCGCGATGTACTCGAGCCCGGGGGGATACAGCAGGAGGACCCGCTCACCGGGAGCGGCGAGCACCTGGAGCGAAGCGGCGATCATCCGCGCGCGCCGGTCCAGCTCCCCGTAGGTCACGGTGCTCTCCTCGCCCTCCGTGTCCTCCAGGAAGGTGAACAGGTGCTGGGATGGACTCCGGGACGCGTGCTCCTCGAGGAGCTCGACCAGAGTGGAGGACTGTTGCGTGGGGGAGGTAGGAGCCATGAGGAATACCAGTCCTGGTGGATGCGGCCTGGGGCCACACCGCGGAGGCCAGCCAGGAAACGAGTCAGGGAATGACAGTCATGGGATGCCGTGAGGGATGGACAGCGTGAACCAATTCCCGCGAGCCATCCACACGGGTGAACCCCATACGGGTTTATATGTATAGAGATTGCTCGTGGGGGCGCACCGCGGGACGGAAGTTCCGCGGTGATTCGAAGAACCTCTCGACGAGGTCGATCAACAGCTCGGCGTTCTCGTGGAGGCAGTAGTGGGTGGCACCCCGGAGTTGCACGGAGTGGGCAGCCGGGAGCCGCTCCGCCACCAGTCTGGACAGCTCGGGCGAGACGATCTGATCCAACTCCCCGCTGATGAGCAGGGCCGGGGCCGTCACCTTCCCGAGCAGCGAGGTGATGTCGCGGGACGCCTCCGCGAGCACCTGGAGGCTGTAGTTCCGGATGCTCCGGACATCGTTGAATGGCTCGGCGATGGCCTGCCGGAGTTCCCGGCTGGGGGTGGCCAGGACGTTCCCGGGTCCGCCCTGGGGTGTGCCCGGGGGCGGTGTCTGCTCATGAGCGAGCATGGACACCATGGAGGTCCTGACCAGAGAGGCCATCTCCGGCCGCTGGCTCGCCAGTTGGCACATGCGCCGGAGCGTCTTCTGGAATGCTGTCTCCAGCCGCTCCAGTCCCGGGATGGGCGAGTAGGAGCCCGTGACCAACACCATCGCGGAGGCGTCGGTTCCCCGGCTCAGCAACTCGAGCCCGAGCCTGGCTCCACTGCACCAGGCGATGAGTCGGCATTCGCGCACCCGTTCCTGCTCCAGGATGCGCTCGAGCACGGCCACCTGCTCCACCACGCCGCGAGGGCTCCAGTAGATGACGCGATGGCTCTTCAGGAAGTGCGCGAGGAACCGGCCCCAGACGGTGAGGCCCTGGCTCGCGGCATTGATGCAGACGAGCACCGGGCCGCTCCCCGCCGTCTGGTACTCGATGGGCCCGCCGTCCCCGGAGTCGAGCGTGCGCCGCTCCAGCGTCTCGAGTGCTCGCGCGGTCTCGTGGTGTGATTCCTGCCTCGACGCCACCCACTGCGAATGGAGCAACTCCCCCCCTTCTTTGTCCGCCGCCATCCAGGCGCCAGGAGCGGCCAGACGGGCGCGGGTGCTGTCGAAGTGTCTGGGCTGCTTCAGGTAGGGCTCGAAGGCCGCGGTGCGGGCACGCAACAGGGTCTCGATCGGATCGAGCGCCACGCCTTCGCCTGCCCATTCGAGCTTCAACCCTGTCACCGATCCGAGGAACTGGCCGAGTTGATCCAGCGAGCACCCCTCCGGGCTCACGAGGTGGAAGAAGCCATCCACCAGGGCCGGGTCGCGCGAGAGCTGGCACATCCACTCCAGAGCCTGCTTCACCCCGAGGACGTCCGGGCCGACCCCTGGAGCGGCCACGAGCCGGAGGGAGCGCTGCTGGAGGTAGCCGGGCGACTTGGCGTCGAGGAGTTCCTTGAAGCGCAAGAGCGCCGCGAGGAAACCCTGGAGCCCACCTGGGGCGTGGCGGGTGAGCGGGACACCGAGTGGAATCGAGGGACGGAAGATCCGACAGGGAATGCCTGCCTCCCGGCACCACGCCACCACCTCCCGCTCCGCGGCACGCTCGGCGTCCTCGTCGGGAGTGTTCGCCGGGTACCCCGCGTCGAAGGGCTCCTCCCGGATCGTCCCGGGCTTGCTTCCGGCCACGTGGAGGGTGCTGACATGGTTGAAGGCGCCCACCGGCTGCCCACGCAGCGGGACGAGGAACCGGTGCGGCGAGGCCGGTGGGATGCCGTCACAGGCCAGGGTGAGGCCTTGCGTGGGTCCAAGGCTCCAGACCTCGTCGAACCGCTCCTGTCCGAGGGAGAGACCCTCGAGCGAGCGCAGGCCCTGGGAGAAGGTCCCGGGTAGGGGCATCCGGGCACCGAGCGCGGACCCCGCCCACAGGGAGCGCAGCCGCTGCTCGAGTGCGTCCTTCGTCGTGCCCGGTGCATCCGGGGCCCAGCAGACGACGGTGTCCCGGCTCGTGGCAAGCAACCACGCGGCCAGCAGCCCACCGAGGGGCTTGTCGACGTCCGCTACCAGAATCGTTCTCGGCATGAGTTGTCTCGGGGGCCGCCCGCGAGGGGAACCGCTCCGGGGGAATTGATGAATCTTTATGGGAAGGTCATGAAACCCTATCAATCCATTTCGTGGTTCGTCAATGCGAGGGTCGGACTCGGGTTTTCATGTATAGGGTAATCATGTATTGAAAAGCCACGGTCGCCAGCGTATCGGTAACGGGTCCCAATCCAGCGGGGTTTTTTGTCATTGGCTGAGCTCATGAAATTGGTGGAGTGTCTGGGTGATCATCCAGCGGCGCGGATCACCACGTGGGGCCGGATGGGGTTGGTGAGCCATTCCTTCGCTCAATTCCAGCAGGACGTGCGGGAGAAGGTGAGCGAGCTGCGCTGCCGCGGGCTCGACGAGTCCATGCGTGTCGGCGTGCTCGCGGCCAACACCTACGAGTGGCTCGTCCTGGATCTCGCGCTGGTGTCGCTCCGCTGCGAGATCGTCACCCTCACGGCCGCCCAGCTCGAGGGAGACCTCGAGCGGTTCGCGGCGGAGCAGGAACTCGCCGCGCTGTTCGTGCTGGAGAGCGGCCCGCCTGTCTCCCGCTTCGCTCACCTGGGGTGGGTCGTGGCCGCGGATGCTCGCGAGCCAATCCTCCCGCGGGCCGGTGGTGCGTCGCGAGCCGGGCCGGAGTGGACTACTCCCTTCCGCGTCTTCTCCTCGGGGAGCACCGGGACGCCCCGGTGTATCTCCGTGCCCCGCTCCGGCCTCGAACAGGTGGTCGACGAGCTGCGGGACACGTATGCCTTCGACTCCTCCGACACCGTGCTGCTGTTCCTGCCGGTGTCCAACCTCCAGCAGCGCTTCCTCGTCTACTCGGCGCTCTGGTACGGCATCTCGTTCGTCCTCGTCGAGCCGCTACACCTGCTGCCCGCGCTGAAGCGGACGAGCCCCACCGTCCTCCTCGCGCCACCTCTGTTTTTCGAGACCATCGCCCGGAGGGTGACGCGATCCGCGCCGCTCCGGTGGTTGATGCGCATGATGGCCCGGCTCCGGCCCGGGAGCCTCTTGGCCGGACCACGCCGGAGGGTGCTCGCACCGCTCCGGCGGAGAGTGCTCGCGGAGCTGGGCGGGCGGATGCGGTTGATGATCACCGGCATGGCGCCCGTCGCCCGGACGACGCTGGAGGTGTACGAGGCCCTCGAGCTGCCGCTGTTCGAGGCGTATGGGATGACGGAGTGTGGGATCATCGCCTGTAACACACCCCAGGCCACGCGCTCCGGCAGTGTCGGGCGGCCGGCGCCCGGCGTCCGGCTCGAGCTCGCCCCCGACGGGGAGATCATCGTTCACAGAGAGGTTCCACTCACCGCGGGCTATGTGGGCCTCGGGTCCGAGGCCAACGCGGAGACGTACCTGGGAGGCGGCCGGATCGCCACGGGCGATCTGGGTCGCTTCGACGGTGATGGCTTCCTCCACCTGCTGGGCCGCAAGAAGAACGTCATCGTGCTCGGAGATGGTCGGAAGCTCCACCCGGAGTTGATCGAACGGGAGCTGATGGGCCTGCCGTTGATCCACCAGGTCGCGCTCCTGCCCGACGGCAACCTGGGGCTGGCCTGCGTCGTCCATCTCTCGGGGCCGGGAAGGGATGGCGAGGAGACGGTACGTGGGGAGTTGACGCGGCTCGTCCGGGAGTTGGCGGGCCAGGAGCTGACGCGTGTCGTGTTCACGGGGGAGCCATTCACTCCTGGCAATGGCCTGCTCACCCAGAACCTCAAGCTCAACCGGTGGGCGCTCCGGGAACTGTTGTCATCGTGGGGGAGGACCCCCGCTCGAAGAGAGGAGGACGCACACCATGTCAGTGTCAGCCGAGGATGAGGAGTTGCTCGCCGTCATCGAGGAGGCCTTGCCTCCGGACAGGACCCGGCGCGTCCGTCCCGAGACGGCGCTCCGCCAACTGGGAATCGACTCGTTGAATCTGGTGATCATCGTGGGCCGCTTCCTCGAGCGCTACCCGGTGCCGGTGGAGCCACTGCAGGAGCGGCTCGGCTCGGTCCGGACAGTCGGTGAGTTGCTGGAACTCGGCCGGATGGCCCGGTCGGAGTGGCGTCGCGAGATGGGTCATGCTTGAGCCGGCCGTGGTTTCGCCTGGAGTGGTGGATGCGCATTGTCATGCGGCCTCGCGGCGTTTCATTCCTCGCTCCTTCGTGGAGGGAGCCATCCGCAACATCACCGTGATGCACGAGGCACTGGGGGTGCCGGTCCAGCCCGGGCGCCTGGTGGACCGTGCCCTGGAGGCACTGGGAGACCATGGCTGTGACGAGCTGGTGCGCCAGATGGACGAGGCGGGCGTCGACTGGAGTGTCCTCCTGCTCCCGGACTTCACGTACCGCCTGAAGGACTGCGAGCTGACCATCGAGGAGATGTTCGTCGAGCACCGGCGCATCCTCGAGCGGCACCCGGGCCGCTTCCAGGTCCTGGCGGGAGTGGATCCCCGATGGGGACGCGACGGACTGGCGCTGTTCGAGCGCGGGCTGAAGGAGTACGGTTTCCGGGGTCTCAAGCTCTATCCCCCGTGCGGCTACCGGGCCGATGACCATCTCCTGTACCCCTTCTATGAACTCTGCGCGGCCTGGAACGTCCCGGTGCTCCTGCACATGGGGCCGACCTCGTCCAACCTGGACTTCGAGCCCGCGCGCCCTGGCTGTGTCGATGAGCCCGCGCGCCTGTTTCCCAAGGTGAACTTCATCCTCGCCCACGCGGCGACGGCCCATGTCGACGAATGCGCCATGCTCTGTGCCTTCCGGCCCAACGTCTACGCGGACGTGAGCGGGTTCCAGGAGGGGGCTCGGAGCGAGGGGCGGGGGTTGAGCCACCTGCTCCGGAGCGCGCCGGCCCACAAGCTGCTCTTCGGAACGGACTGGCCCGTCTTCCAGGAGGATGCGCGCCAGGCCGAGCACCTCGAGTCCTTCCTGGAGGTGGCGCGCGAGGTTCTCGCGGGGCCTCGGTTACGGCTCGTGCTGCGGGAGAACGCGTCCCGTCTGTTCCGGGGCCGCTGAGCGGGCGGCTTGGGGAGGGCTCCGGCGAACTCCATACAGGCTTTCCTGTATAGGGCGCGCTGGTATGTACGGATGGCCTCCCGGAAAGTACAAACAATTGTGTGGAATGGGGCCGCCAGGCATTCCATTTTCTGTCAAGAACAAATGCTTGCGAGTCATTGGGGCTCGTGCACGACCCGGTCCCGGGGAGCGCTCATGAATTCACAGTATGTGCTGGATTTGTTGATCGACCTGGCGTTGATCGCCGGTTTCGGGGTGCAGCACTCCATCGTCGCCATGGTGCGCCTCAAGGCCATCATCCAGAGGCTGACGGGGATTGATCCCATCTCCTGGCGTGGGGTGCAGTCCCTCATCAACGTTTCGTACTTGCTGATGGCGTGCGTCCTCTGGCGCGAGGTGCCCATCATCATCTGGGATCTGCAAGGGGTCTGGTATTGGGTGGCGGGGGGGACGCTGGTGGCCTCCTGGGCCTGGTACTTCCAGATCCACCTCTTCGAGTACGACTGTGGCATGGCGTTCGGTTCGTCGGCGGTGCTGGCGCGCATGCACAACGCGAAGCCGCCGCCGATGGAGATGTGGAAGGTGGGCACGCGGCGTTGGCTGCGCTTCCCCGTGCACACCGCCTTCTTCCCGATGTTCTTCGCGTTTCCGAGGATGACGGTGAGCCTGTTGCTGCTGGCCATGGCGGCGAACGTGGCCAACATCATCGGCACCGTCCTCTACGACAGGCGGATGGTGTTCCTCGTCAAGGATGTCTACCGCGAGTACCAGAAGGTCACCGGCCTGCTGCTGCCTCCGCTGCTGCGCGCCCCGGGCGGTGCGAAGCACATGCACTTCCCCGAGCCCTGGCACTGGTCCCGTGTGTCCCACAACGTCCCGGGCCTGCTGCTGGGCCTGCTGGTGGGCACGCTCTTCTGGAAGCTCCTGGGCCCCATCGGCCTCGTCACGGAGGAACTCGTCCGGGCGTGGTTCGGCGCTTTCTTCGTCGCGGTGACTGGCGGGGCCGTGGTGGGCGTGACGCATGCGTCGCGCGGCGCCGTGCTGGAACTCACGTATCAGCGGCTGCTCACGATGCTCGCCACCAACACGGCCCTGATGAGCGCGGTGTCGCTCCTCACGTGGACGGGGCTGTGCTTCGCCACCCACGGGAGTCTGCCCATGCTCTTCATCTTCTTCCCCATGTGGATGACCATGCTGTGGCTGGGTCACTTCGTGGCGTCGACCGTCTTCTTCGGGCTGCGGCCCGCGCTCGTCCCGGGCCATGCCACCGGCATCGTATCCGCCTAGGCCATCCCCTGAGCATCCGGAGCCACGCCATGCCCTCCTTTTCGGCACTCGCCCGTCCCTTCAACGTCAAACCCACCCTCCTCCCGCTCTCGCGCGGCTACCGCGGCGCCTGCTGGGCACCGCCCTTCGCGCTGGACGCCTCGCATAAGCAGGCCATCTACGGCGCGCTCCGCGAGGTCTCCACGCTCGCCTTCGGCGCCGACATGGCGCCCTACTGGCGCGACCGCTCCCTCGACGGTTACCTGGACAAGCTCACCCGCTTCTATTTCATCCACGGCGCGGATGACCGGATCGTCGGCTGGACGGGCTACCACCGGCTGACGCTGGCCGGGCAGACGTGCCTGTACCTGGACTCGACGGGGGTGCTCCCCGAGTTGCAGAACACCGGCATCATGACGGGGCTTTTCAGTCAGTTCCTCCTGGCGGAACTGCTGCGCGCGGGACCGCGGGATCTCTACGTCGCCATGCGCACGGAGAACCCCGTCGTCTATCAGTCCTTCTACAAGGTGGCGGGAGAGCGCAACACCTTTCCCAGCCTCTCCATGCCGGTGCCGGACAAGGTCCAGGAGATGGGCCGCCAGCTCGCCGCGTGGCTCAAGCAGGGCGACAAGCTGGAGGCGCCGTCGCTGCGGGTGAAGGGCGCGTACGACAACCTGGACGCGCTCTACGGCGAGCTGCCCACCTGCGACGACGACAACATCAACCGCTACTTCCGCCAACACCTGCGGCCCGTGGACGCCTTCCTCGTGCTGGCCCGGTTGTCCCTGCCGGGCATCCTGTTCTTCCTCACCACCAGGAAGCTGGGCAGGGCGCTGCGTGGGAGTCGCGCGCGGGCCGAGCGCAAGGCCGCTCGAGCAACCGGCTCTCACCTCTGGAATGCACGCCCATGATCCTCGATGACGTCGAACGCAGTTTCTGGGCGACGGACGGGTGCGGGAACATCCCCGAACTGGGGCTGAACCTGTCCGCGCTCAAGCAATACCTTCCGCGGGGCTGGCATCACCTCGTCCACCTGGCCCGGCTCGCCAACACCCTCCGCTCACTGCAGCGCAACGACGGCTCGATGGCGGACCAGGACCTGGCACGGCGGCTCTACGAGCAGTCCGCGCTCGCCCTGGAGTCGGCGGCCAGCGGCTGCCCGGACGAGGATATCGCGGAGCTGATGCGTCTGCGGGCCGTGGGGTTGCGGCGCCATGACACCCGTGAGGCCGCCACGGCCCTGGCCCGCGCGGCGAACGACCGGCTGGTGGTGCTGTGCGGACCGCTCGTCACCTGGCCCGGCAAGAGCGGTGCCTATCTTCACTCCACCTGTGTCGCCCTGGAGGACGAGCGGCTCACGCGGCGCGTCCGTGCGCTCGAGGCGGAGCTGGGCGCGCTGCGCGGCTACTACGAGAAGCTCCTCGGTTTGCAGGGGCTGGAGCTGGCGGAGATCCCCTCCTTCACCGTCAGCGAGCTGGTGCTCTGTGGCGGCGAGGCCAATGGCTTTCCCAAGCACTTCACCTACTTCCTCCCCGAGGACGAGGGGCACCGCAAGCTCAAGCCGCGCAAGACGCTCATCTTCCACAACATCTACCTGGAGCGCACCCGCTGCCTGAGCCTGCCGCTGCTCCGGCGACTGTGTCCGGAGCTGCCGGTGAAGGACGAGGACGTCTGCGACTCGATGGTGGCACTCACCTGGTTTCGTGGGCACGATGTGGGGCACTACTGGCGCCACCGCGATGCCGCCTTCGGCAGGCTGAAGGAACTCGGCACGGCCCGTTCCTACGCGCTCCAGGAGGCGCTCTGCGACGTGCTCGGCTACCTGGCGCTGCACGGGCCGTGGCGGCAGGAGGCACGGCAGGCCGCGCCCACGGGCTTCTACCTCGCGGAGATGCTCCGCTTCCTCGGTCGCGGCGACCAGACCATCCACCCGGACTTCGAGGCCGCGCACCTGGTGCTCTCCTACCTGGTGAAGAAGGACTTCGTCTCCCTGGACGCGGAGCGCGGCGAGCTGCGCGTCACCCTGGAGCGCTTCCAGGAGGGCGTGACGGAGGTGGCCGGGCAACTCATGCGCGCCGTGCTCGGCGGTGACGTGGACGAGGCGCGCCACCTGCTCGCGGAGCACGGGCTGGCGGCGGATTCCCGCCACAGCCACCTGGAGCCGGTCATCCGCCGGGCCGCGAGCATGGGCAATGACATCCGCTACACCTACGAGGGCTGACAAGATGGGCAATGACAATCTGGAAGGCAAGCGTGTGGTGCTCACGGGCGGAGCCAGTGGCATCGGCCGGGTGACGGCCGAGGCGTTCCTCCGCGCGGGGAGCCGGGTGGCCATCATCGACCGTGACGAGGAGGCCCTGTGGCGGGTGTTGGAGGAACTGGGGCCTGGCGTGTCTGGCTTCGCCGCGGACGTGTCGGAGCCGGCCTCGCTCCGGGAGGCTTTCGTCGGCGTGGACCGGGTGCTGGGGAGCGTGGACGTGCTCGTCGCCAACGCCGGTATCAGTGTGCGGCGTCCTTTCCTGGAGTGCTCCCCGGAGGAGTGGCGGCGGGTCATCTCCGTCAACCTGGACGGCGTCTTCTTCTGCGCGCGCGAGGCGGCCATACGGATGATGGCGGGAGCGGGGGGCGTCCTTCTGCTGATGGGCTCCACCAACGGGCTCGTGGGTTACCCCTATTACGCCTCGTACAACGCCTCGAAGGCGGGCGTCATCGAGCTGGCGCGCTCGCTCGCCATCGAGCTGGCCCCGAAGGTGCGGGTGAACGCCATCTGCCCCGGCTACGTGATGACGCCGATGCAGGAGCGCGAGTACACGCCCGCGATGCTGGAGCAGGTGAACGCGAAGATTCCCCTTCGCCGCCACGCGCGTCCCGAGGAAATCTCCGAACTCTTCCTCTTCCTCGCCTCGGACCGGGCCCGCTACATCCACGGGCAGGCGCTCGTCATCGACGGAGGCGAGCTGGCGGGCGGGCTGGCCAGCTCGGGGGTGAGCAGCGAGGGACGGACATGAGTGGCCTGGGCACTGTCTGGGCCGCCCGGTCTCAATCCTTGTCAATGTCTGTCGAAGTGCCCGGCCACTGGATTCCCGGTGGGCCGGTCTGATGTCGGATCATCCCTATCATCTCGTAGGAATCAACATGATGAGCGAACACCGAGTGGACACCGGGTCCGAACCCTCTCGCACTCCCGGAGCGCGGGAATTCATCCAGCAGCTCGAGCGGGAGGTGGGCGGGCACAGGGCAATCCATCATCCCTATCTGCGGGCGCTCGCGAGTGGCGAGTTGCCGGATCCGGTGGGCGCGCTACGGGATTACGCGCACCAGTACTACGCCTACAGCATCAACTTCCAAAGGTATCTGACGGCCACCATCTCGCAGCTCGACAGCTCGGAGCACCGGCGCGCATTGCTGGCCAACCTGCTGGAGGAGGCGCACGGGGTGAGCCCGGACGAGGCGGAGTTGATGCGCCGCCACGGCATCGAGCTGGAGTGGGTGGAGAACGTGCCCCATCCGGTGCTCTACCGGCGCTACCTCGAGGCGCTGCGCATGGACGAGGCCTGGCTGCGGGCGCACCCCTTCTGCGACGAGGCCGTGCAATGGAGCCAGCTCTTCCTCCAGTGTTGCAGCTCGTTGGGGGCGCCCGTCGCGGTGGGGGCGATGGGCCTTGGCACGGAGCTGGTTGTCCGCCGCGTGTACACGCCCATCCTGGAGGCCATCAAGACATACATGGATGTGTCACCCAGGGACAGGGTGTTCTTCGATCTGCACCAGAAGATCGACGATGAGCACGGAGAGGTGTTGCTGCGCATCGCGGAGGAGCTGGCGGAAGACCCCACGAAGCGCGCGCTGCTGCGCACGGGCGCGTTGATGGCGCTCAACCTGCGGGCGGGCTTCTACGACAGCCTGCTGTGCCGCGCCCGGGAGATGCCGTGCGTCACCCGGAGCGGCTCGTCGGGTTTCGTGGACACCACGCGCAACCGGGACTCGCTGGAGCCGCGGCCGGTGGAGCACGCGCTGGAGACGCTCATCCACCGGCAGGTGGGACGCGAGGGTGTAGCGGAGGAGTTCAGTCGCTCGCGGGGGCACCCGGTGTACGAGGTGTCGCTGCCCTCACGCGCGGTGAGCTTCAGCGTCGGAGAGCTGGCGCCCGGCCATGCGACGTCCAACCACCGCCACGCCTACGAGTCTCTCATCTACGTGCTGGAGGGCTCGGGCTGGTCCATCATCGAGGGCCAGCGCGTGGAGTGGCGCGCGGGCGATGCGCTCTATGTCCCGCCCTGGAACTGGCACCAGCACGTCGCCGGCGGGGAGAAGGCGCTCTACCTCACGGGGACGAACCTGCCCCTGCTGCACCAGCTCGGCCAGACGGTGCTTCGTCAGGAGCAGGGGCCGGCCAATCACTGACGGGTGGTTGCTTCCACGGCTCATGTGAGTTCACGGCTCGTGGGTGGCGCTCGTGGCCGCCCACGAGCCGTGGGTATTTCCCATCATGCACATGCCTCCGGTGTCGCCGAGGGGACCCGGGGCATCCCTTTCCATTCGTCCGGGTTGAAATTATGGGCCTCGTCAAGGGTTCCCTCCTGCAGCACACGAAACACTTCGTGCATGAGCGGTTCGGTCAAGACGCCTGGAGGATGCAGGTGGAGGCGTTGCCGGCGGTGGGCCGTACCGGCGTGCTGCGGCCGGTGCCCGCGTGCTGGTACGATCTGGGCCTCTTCCGGTTGCTGCTCCGAGCGCTGTGCGAATACACCGGCTGCGGGAGTGGCTTCGTCATGGGAGAGCTGGGCCGCTTCACGGTGGAGCGGGAGCTGTTGGGAGAGCAGCGGTGGGGGCTCCACCTGGCGAGGCCGTCCTTCGCGGTGCGCAACCTGGACCTGTGCTGGCGGCGCATGTTCGACGTGGGCCGGTGGGACTCGCAGCACGAGGATGGAGCGCTCGAGTTGCGGCTGACGGAGTGGGAGGGGGCGCCAGCGCTATGTGATTGGATTGGCGGCTATGTCCGCCGGACGCTCGAGCTGTTCGGTTGGCAGGTGGAGGGGTTGGAGCACTCGGACGGGCTCTCGCACGACGCCGCCACCTGTGCCTTCCGGGCCGAGGGGCACCAGCGTCCCGAGGTCGCCCGGGTGCACAAACTCGCCTCCCGGGCCGAGGTGCTCCAGGCGGCGCGCGTGCTCGCGCACTGCTCGCGCGCGGAGGTGCTGGCGCGCTTCGTGGTGGAGCTGAGCCGGGTGCAGCTCGGTTGTAGTGGCGCGCAGCTCTGGGTGACGGGGGATGAGGGGGAGGGAATGCGGCTGCTGTACTCGGCCGGGGAGTGGGGACGGGACGGCCAGCGCAGCTGCTTCCTGCTGGAGACGAGCGGGCGCAAGGTGGGGCGCATCGAGGTGTGGCATGTGCAGAAGCAGCTCGAGGAGTCCTCGGCCACCCTGCTGGACGAGCTGATGCCGTTCATTGCCGAGAGACTGGTGGGCCTGCTGGAGTCACGCCATTCGCAGTTGGCCGTGCTGCGCAACGAGGACGATGCCTTCCGCCAGCGGTTGCAGGCGGCCCGGCACCTGTGGGGGCTCACCGCGCGTCAGGCGGATGTCGTCGCGCTGGCGGTGCAGGGACAGACGAACAAGGAGATCGCCGGGGCGCTCGGCTGCCAGAAGAGCACCGTGGAATTGCACATGTCTCACATCCTCAAGAAGTGTGGGGCGGACAATCGGAGCATGCTCGCGGCCAGCTTCTGGACGTTGTGCTGAGCACCGGGGAGCAGGGAGTTTTCCGAGGAGGGGCGGAGCCTCCGATGGCGATCTCCGTTGAAGAGTACGGCGGGAGGGCTCGCACTTTTCGTGTGTGCCCTCCCGCCTCGCTTCTCCAGGGCGTCAGCGACTGGCCGGAAAGTACAGGTCGACCGAGGCCTGGTCCTCGTTGCTGACTCCGCCGGCGATCAGCACCCGCTCGGGTCCAGACAGCAGCGTGGCGGTGGTCCCCCACCGGCTCACGCTCGAGCAGCCGGCGGACTTCCAGACTCCCGAGCGGGCATCGAACAGCTCCGCGAGGGACAGGATCCCCTCCCTGTCGTTGTACCCACCCACGACGAACACCTGACCGTCAGGCAGCAACAGCGCGGTGTGATGGCGACGTGCCCTCAACATGTCCCCCGTGGCCGTCCAGGTTCCGTGCGCGGGGTCATACAACTCGGACGTCTGGCTTTTTTCATGGGACTCGGCCCCACCCGCGATGAGCACCCGGCCGTCCGGCAGCAACGTCGCGGTGTGGTCGCCGCGCGCGACCGCCATGTCCCCGGTCCTCGTCCAGGTTCCAAGCGTGGGATCATACACCTCGGCGGACGCGAGCCGCTTGCCGCTGACCTCGCGGCCACCCGTGACGAGCACCCGGCCGTCGTGCAGCAAGGTGGACGTATGGGTCTGACGCGCCGTGGTCATGGGGTGGGTGGGTGACCACTGATGGGTGGTGGGTTCATACAGCTCGGCCGAGTCGCGAACGGCGCCAGAGTCGGTGTCACCGCCGCCCGTGACGAGCACCCGGCCATCGGGAAGCAGCGTGGCGGAGTGATCCTGCCGCGCTGAATTCATGGGCGTGCCAGGCATCCACAGCCGGGTGGTGGGGTCGTACAACTGTGTGAAGCTTCCCGGTTGGCTTCCATCGCCGCCAGCCATGAGCACCTGTCCGTCGGGAAGCCGCGTGGTGGTGTGGTGGCGTTGGTCGGCCCGGGCATTCGCTCCAGGAGACCAGGTCCCCAGGAGCGGATCATACAATTCAGTGGATTTGTTGAATCCCCCGGACACGAGCACCTGGCCGTCCTCGAGGAGGGTGGCGGCATGCCCGATTCGAGGCCCACCCAGGCTTCCCGTGGAGACCCATCGGCCCGCGAACTCCATACACGCTCCGTCGTTGACGACCACGATGGAGACCGTCGCGGTGTTCCCATGGGTCGTGGAGTCGAGGGCCCGGAACGTGAACGAGTCCGCTCCCGTGAAGCCGGTCTCGGGAGTGTAGAGCACCCTGGCTCCGGTCTGTCGCAGGGTCCCATGGCCAGGGCTCTTGACGAGCGCGTAGGTCAGCTCCTCTCCATCCGCATCCGTGGCCGACAGCGTGATGGATTTGGACCCGTTCTTCTGAGCCCAGGTCAGTTGATAGTGGGCCACGGGGGGGACGTTGATGACCTGGAGGTGAACCGTCGCGACAGCACCCTGGGCACTCGCCCGGTAGGTAAAGGAGTCGCTGCCCGCGAAACCGGGGTTGGGGATGTAGGTCACCGATGCGCCGTTCTGCTCCACTCTGCCGGAGGCTGGCCCCGTGACGATGGTGTAGCTGAGGGGGCCTTCCTCCGTACCACTCGCCGAGAGGGTGACCGACGCCGGAGTGTTCTTCCGGGTGGAAATCCACTGATCGTCGGCGACGAGCGCGGAGGCTCGCATGGGCGCATGCTTCGAGGAGGTGTGGACCGCCAGGGATGCGGGAGGGTGCTCCCTGGGCTCGCCTTCACACGCGGTGACGAAGACCGCGAGCGAAAGAAGCGTGATGCGATACATGAAGACTCCTGCCGTGATGTTTGAAGAGCGTTTCCGCTCCGCGCGTGGACGAGTCCCCGGGTGCCCGGGAACCTTGCCGCACAGACTCTGACGTGGATTCCCACCGGGCAAGAGGGTGTCCCCCCCTTGAGCAACACCCTCCTGCCCGTAGGAAACGAAATGCCTGGCCCGTCCGCTCGTGATGTCGCCTTGCGTGATGTGGCGTACGTCCAGCTCCTGAGAGAGCCGTGTGGATATAGCAATCCACGCGCCAACACCCCCGCCAAGGCCCTTTCGGCGGAACACTCGCTTGGAAATCACTCCCGCCCTGGACGATTCCGGCCAGGGGGTGGAGGGTGATGGACGAAATCGTCCACGCTCTTCACGAAGCAGGTGCGCCCGAGGTGCTACGAATCCTCCTCGTCCTCATCCTCCGGGGACGTGTCCTTGCCTCCCTTGGCGAGCTTCTTGAGGTAGCGCTCCACGAACTTGCGGCTGCGGCCGAGCACCTTGCCGGCCTCCGTGTTGTTGCCCCGGGCCTGCTCCACGGCCGCGAGGACGATGGCCTTGGTGATGGCGTCGAGCCTGTCCTTCATCGGAAGTGCCAGGAGCTTGCGCACCATCTGCCCCAGTTCATCCGAGAGCGCGCCTCCCAGCGAGAGCTCGGCGGACTCCAGCGGCAGGTAGAGCTCGAGGGTGTCCACGTCGATGCTCTCGGACTCGGCGAGGATGGCCAGCCGGGTGATGGCGTTGCGCAGCTCACGCACGTTGCCCGGCCAGGGTCGTCGGCTGAGCTGCTCGATGGCCCGCTGGGTGAACTGCATGGGCCGGTGCTGCCGGGCGGCGAAGTGCTGGACGAGCGCCGGGATGTCCTCTCGATGATCCGACAGCGGCGGCACGAGGATGCGCAGCACGTTGAGCCGGTGGAAGAGATCCTCCCGGAAGAGCTTCTCCCGGACCCGCTCCTTGAGGTCGACATGCGTCGCGGCGACGATCCTCCCCTGGAAGAGCTGCTCGCGCGCCGTGGGGCCCACGGGCCGGAAGCGCCGGGTCTCCAGCACGCGCAGCAGCTTCGCCTGGAGCGACAGGCTCAACTCCGCCACCTCGTCCAGGAAGAGCGTGCCCCGCCGCACCAGCGAGAAGTACCCCTCCTTGTCCGTATGGGCGTCCGTGAAGGCCCCGCGCACGTGGCCGAAGAGTTGATCCTCGATCAGCGTCTCGGCGAGCGCGCCACAGTTCACGTCGAAGAAGGGATCCGAGGGGTGGGGGCCGAGCTTGTGGATGGCCTGGGCCACCAGCTCCTTTCCCGAGCCCGTGGGTCCATGGATGAGCACCGGAAACAGCTCCTGGCTGTTGGCCGTGGCCACCCGCTGGATCAGCGCGCGCAGGTTCTGGATGGGCACCGAGGTGCCCACCAGGCCCAGTGTCGTGTCGGCGGGGCCCCTCGCCCGGAGGTCCAGCAACTCCTCCTTGAGTTCGAGCTTGCGGCGCAGGGCATTGAGGATGATCGAGACCCGTTGCTCGAGCTCCGTCTTGAGCACGTAGTCCTCGGCCCCCAACTTCATGGCCTCGCGGACCTCGTGGACCTGGCTGTGCCCGCTCACCACGACGGGCACCGTCTGGTAGCGCTCGCGAAGCTCCTGGATGAGCGTGAGGCCATCCCGGTTGCGGAAGTCCGGCGAGAGCTGCAGGTCGATGAACGCGATGTCGATGAGGACTTCCTCGAGGATCTGCCGAGCTTCCTCCAGCGAGCTGGCCCGGTAGGGGACGGCGTTCCCTAGGGATTCCAGGAGGTTGGCGAAACTCCTGAGCGCGATGCGCTCGTCATCGACGATCAAGACCCGGAGTGACTGCTGTTCGTTCATGGGGGTGGTCAAGGCGAAGGGGGAAGGGTCAGGCGAAAGAGAGTGCGATCGGACTCTCGTAAGTAGAAGACCTGCCAGCGGAAGTTATGCGCGATGCGTTGAACCACGGTCAGTCCGATGCCATAGCCGTCCTGCTTCGTGGTGACGCGGCGATGGGTGAAGAGCGCCTGGGCGACCTCCTCCGGGATGCCGGGCCCCGTGTCCCAGATCTCGATGAGCTGCCCTTCTGCGTCCCATCGGGCTCGGATGCCCATGGCGCCCTCCTCGGGTGCCGCCTGGGCCGCGTTGCGCAGGAGGTTGCTGAGCAGTTGGACCAGGGAGTCTCCTTCCGCGCGGACGGTCAGCTCGGGGTCGATCTCCACCATGACGGACAGCCGCTTGCGCTGGATGGACTCCCGGATGAGATGCAGCGCCCGCTGGGTATGGCCGAGCAGGGGGAGCGGACCGACTTCGGGCCGGGGCAGTTGGAGCCGTCGCAGGGAGTCCAGCATCCGCTTCATGCGCTCGACCTCTTCTCTCGCGAAGGAGAGATCCTCCTCCCCGAGCGCCTGGCCATCGGCGCCCCGCCGGAGCAGATCCTGCAGGAAGCTCAGCGGGTAGACCATCTCGTGGCAGACCTCCTCGCTGATCGCGCTGAGGGTCAGCTGCTTCTCCTTGTGCGCCGCCCCCACCTCGAGGCGCCGGAGGGACTCCAGCTCCTGGACGGCCTCGACGTTGTGGAGCGCCAGGGCGCCCAGGCTGGCGAGGGTCTCCAGCAGTTGGAGATCCTCCTGGGTATAGAGGGCGCCCTCTCGCTTGGGGGCGATGAACAGCACGGCCCGCAGCTCCCCCCGTGAGCGCATGGGAATCAGCAGGTGCCGCTCGCGGGGGCTCTGCGCCGTCCAGACATGGGTGCCCCGCGCGAGTTCCTCCAGGGCTTCCGGGGGCAGATGGGGGAGCTCACCCAGGGCCGAGGGCTCGAGGATCCGGGCCGAGTGGGTGGGCACGGCATTCATCACCTCCTCCTCCAGGGTCCGCCGGATGGTGGGCGCGTCACGCAGGGCCGCCAGCCGATCACTGAGTCCCTCGATGGTGCCGCGGAACGCCAGGGTGGCGGGAAAGAACAGGCGTACCGCCAGCCCATGGGCGAGCACCATCAACGCGCTGAAGAGCGCTCCGCCGATGAGGAGGAGCAGCATGAGCTGTGTCGGTCCGGTCCGGGTCACCAGATGGAACAGGTACGTCCCGAGCACGGACAGGAGCAGGGCGCCGAGGAAGAGCGGAACCCGCAGCATCCTCGGGGTGAGCACGACCCGGGCCTCCAGGATGTTGTGGCGGATCAGCGCGTAGCCGATGGACAGCGGGAGGACGAGGACGATGAAGGGCAGCGCCAGGTGCCGGATCTCCCTGCCGGTCCACAGGGAGAACACCTGCATGAGCGCGATCAGCAGGGGGGTCACGACGAGGCCACCGGAGGCGGTGAGCAACTCGGCGCGTTCCAGTCCCGTGCTGCGGCGCAGCCGGAGGAGGACGACGAGCGCCAGTGTCGCGATGCAGAGAGCCAGCAACAGATCGGTGGTATTGCGCACGGGCTCGATGTCCGTTCCCGTGAAGCGCGCGGCCACGAGGCCCAGCGCCGTCGCGGCCCCCAGCACCGTCAGCGCGGAGAGCAGGCGGCGCAGGCCCACCGTCCTCCACGCGGGAGGCGAGGGAAAGGCGTAGGCGAGCCAGAGCGCGCTGAGCATGAGGCCCACCTTCGAGACGGAGAAGAGCGGCGCGAGCCACGCGGTCGTGTGGTAGTCGTAGAAGGACAGCAGGAAGAGGAAGGTCACGGCCGACCACCCCACGAAGGCCCGGCGGGCGGCGGTGCGGCTGCTCAGCGTCAGGACCAGTCCGCCGGACCAGAGCACCATCCAGGCCGCCAGCACGTAGGTGACGAAGAAGAGCAAGACCTCGTCGAAGTCCAGGCAGCCGCCTTTCACGTCCACGGAAAGGCGTTGACCTTGTGGGCTCTCGAAGAGCAGGGAAACCCTGGCGTCGGAGCAGGTTTCCCCCGCGAGTGCGTAGAGCGCCAGGGGGGCGCTCAGCGGCATGTGTTTGGGGAGGGATTCTCCATTCACGGAGACCAATCGGTGGCGCGCCAGCGGGAGGGGCTCGGTGGACGGCCACGGGTGGCCCCCGATCGATGTCTGTGGATCCCACGAGGGCAGCAGCACCAACGAATAGAAGTGATGGGCGTCCACCAGCAGGGAGGGAAAGGGCTTTGCCTGGGTGCTCCAGGCCCCGTGGGCCGCGAGCCCCGTGAGCACGAGAGCGAGGACTCCCGGTACGAGCAGCCACGGGCCGCCCTGGTGTCGTCCTCGAGAACTCGGTGCTGGGTTCATTCCTCGCTCCTGGGTAGAGACGAGTGGAGTCTAGCCGGACGTTCCCGATGGAAAGGCGAGGGCTTTGGCGAGGAACCGCGCGATGGTCTGGGACGGTGTGGCCTCCAACCGACGCATCAGGGTGTAGAGCCAGCGCGACGCCTCGCTGGCGGGGACTTCCGGAGGGGATTGTTCGAGTGCCTCACCCAGCAGCTCCAACACGTGGAGGCACCGGTCCTTCAGGGCTCCGTGGTCGGTTTCGTCCACGGGCCACGTCGCGAGGCCGTGCCGTCGCAGGGCACGCAGGTGGCGCGCGAGCCAGAAGAGCGCGTCCTTCAGCGGGCTGTCACGCAGGACGAGGGGGACGAAACAACCCCGCAGGGACAGGTAGCGTCGGAGCAGGGGTTCATGGGGAGCACTGCTCCACAATGCGGCCTCCCAGCTCCGAGCCGCCTCCTGTTCCATTTCCACTTCAGCGGGGGACCCTGGGACGGACAGTGGCGCACGCGTGGCCAGCAAGGCGAAGCAGAAGGGATCCGCGGCGGCCAGACATGCCCCCAGGGCATCGAGCCGTCCATGGCCCAGCTTGAAGTTGTGCCCGCCCTGATCCCAGTCGTTGAAATGACGGGCCTCCAAGCCCGGGGCCGACGGTGCCTCCTCTGGAGGCGTCTTCACGGCGGTCGCTCGCAGGAGCTGGCGGAGCTCGGCGAGGCGCAACTCCGGATGGGTGGCGACCATGCGAGCGGCGGTGCCAGCCACCAGCGCCGCGGCGAGGCTCGAATCGTCCGCCGCCCCGATGGCCGGAAACGTGACGAGTTCCCCGGGCGCGCACAGCTCGACGGAGGGCCCCAGGCGCCCGAGGGGCGTGCCGTGAAGCCGGTACCAGCCGCCTCCGAGGCCACAGGCCGCCACGGGAATGACCCAGGGCTGCGCGTTGAAGTCGTCGCTCGCGAGCACCGCGCTGTCTCCGTGAACGTCGCGGTTCTGATCGATGCGCCCCGTGCAGCACACGATGAGCGCGCCCCGTCCTCCCCGGCCACTCCGGGCGCACCCGCGAAGGATGGCCCGCAGGTGGGCGGGAACGCCCCAGCTTCCATGGGCCATGGCCACCAGGACGACATCCGCCCCCCACTCCCCCACCGCCCGGGCCAGTGCCGCCGCCAGGTCGGTGACATGGAGGAACGAGTCATGGGCGAGGGGAATCTCGAACAAGCCCAGGCGTACGCCGGGCGCGACCGCCTCGACCGCCGCGGCCATCACCACGCCATGGCCCGCCACGGTCCGCGAGGGCTCTGGTGGATGGGGACTCCGGGGAAACCCCAACCCCTGTTCCGAGGCGGCGTGAAGGAGGGAGGTTTCATCCAGGCCGCGCAGCACGTCCCATCCGCCGCAATCCGTGTCGATGACGGCCACCCGCACCGGAGCGCCCTCGTGTCCATCCCAGTGCCGGGCGGCGAGGTGTGGTGAGGGAAGCCCGAGGCCATGCAGCAGGGCCTCGACGGAGAGCCGGGGGCGGGGCAAACCGATCTCGGGCTGCTCCAGCTCCGGGGAGGGAGTGCCTGGGAGGGGCGTCGGCTCGCCCGTGTAGCGCTCGTCCATCCAGACCCGGCTGTCCACGCCGATGTAGCCCACCCCGGGCGTGGGATGACCCCGCCCGCGGCAGACCAGGGGTTGGATGAAGCGCGCCGGCAGTGCGCCCTCGTCGACGGAGGGAGACACATACAGCCGCTCCTGGCCCACGGAGGGAAAGGGCACCCAGCTCGCGGGAACGGACAGTGGACGGCCGTCCGCCCCGGGCAGTGGCGAGACGATCGAGAAGTCCAGATAGGACAACTCGTCGCGTGAGGGGACTACATCGAGCTGACGGAGGAGCTGGTACCCACGGTGTTGTCTTGGGTAGGCCCGGCCACGGAGAGACATACGGCCTCCAATGAGGATGCGATGACCATTCCCGCGAGGTTGTCCTCGGGGCGGATGCGCCGCGCGCGAATCCCTTCCAACTCCTGCGCGCGGTGGGACAGCCAGTGGGCGAAGTGCTCGAACCCCCCCCGCGCCGCCGCGGCTCCGGCGGCTCTGGTCAGCAGGGCTCCGGCACTGAAGAGCGCGGGGGGTGGAAAGCCCAGCGCGGTGGGAAGGCTCACGCCATGGACGGCCTCGTCCTCGGCGCTGTCCGCCGCGTCGTCCACGCACTGCATGCCCACCGCGAGCAGGAAGAAGGCGCGCCGGAAGTACGGACTCCGGTGCGACTCCCCCCGCTGGTGCAACAGACTCTCGCTGGCCAGTCCCGCCCACCCGAGCTTGAGCAGGATGGAGCGGCCATAGCGCGCGAGGCGGAGTGTCCGGCGGGCCAGCGCCGCCTGCTCGAGCCCGACGCCCAGGCGCCAGGCCCTGATGCTCCGCTCGATGGACTCCACCCGGGGGCTCGTTCCCCCCTCCGCCTCGGCGAGGCTCCGCCGCCAGTACGCCAGGAAATGGGCCGCCAGACGCTCCCGCTCGGGCGTGGCGGCGGCCTGGTGGTCGGCCAGGCGATCCACCAGCACGTTGTAGAAACACGCGCCGTGGTGGGCCCTCCGAAACGCCTCGAGCGCGGGCTCGGAGGGGGCGTGCTCGGAGGACAGGGCGAAGAGGGGCAGATCCCTGCTGGGCGGGAGCTGGAAGACGTCCGCCCATCCCATGTCGGGAGCGCGGGCGAGTCCCAGCTCGAACAACAGCCCCCGCGCCGAATCGCGAAGCTCCAGGGGGAGCTGGGCCACTACCCCCTGGTAGGTGGAGTCAATCGTGGCGTTCATGGCGGCGCGGTCTCACCAGCTCGCGGTGAGATCCTCCCAGGGCGCGATATGGGCGAAGGCGGGCTCATCCACGAGCAGCTCCTTGAAGCAGCGCAACTGCGGCTCGCTGAGCCGCACGGGCCGCCCGATGAGCCGGGACAGCTCCTGCTCCAGCGTGTCGCCGCTGCCGGGCGTGCCCGGCTCGTAGAGGGCGGCGGCGGCCTGGACCGCCTTGAACCGCTTCATGAGGCCGCCGTCTGGTTTGAGCAGCGCCAGGTAGATGTCATACAGGCTCGAGGCGGAGACCATCTCCCTCACTTCCTCGTGTCGCACCTGGCCGCTCCAGGGAGACAGCGTGGCGAGCTCCGGCAGCTCCGCGAGGCGCTTGAAGGCGTGGCGTTGAGGCTCGCTCAGCCGCACCTCCCGCCCGAGGAGCTGGGACAGGCATTGCTCCAGCGCGCCGTCTCCGCCAGGGGCGGCGTCCGGAGTGGCCGCGGCGATGCCCAGCTTCTGGAGGCGGTTGCCGCCAGGGCCACGCGGACTCAGCAATTGAAGGTAGAGATCGGCGAACGCCACGTTGAAAGGATTCCCCCGCGTCGAGCGCGAGGAGACGGCGGACAGGGCTGGATTGAGAGTCATATGAGAGGCCTCGTTGAGATGTCTGGGTGGATGACGACGTGCCAGTGATGGCGTGGGGAGACATGAGCAACCTCCGTGCCGCTCGCGCGGGCTCCCATGTGAACCTGTCGTCCCTGCTTCCCTGGGCCGGCCCACCCATGGCCCATGGATTCACCCGGCGAGGGGCTCCGCCTGGTTTCCACGCGGTGGACGAAAACGACCACGGCGGCGTGTATTCGCACGAGGGGAATGGATGCTTTCATCCCTCGGTGGACGCCCATGCCCGCCCTCGAGGCATGGTGTTTGCTTGGCACGCCCGGCGATGCGTGGACAGGCCCTCATCCTCGGATGCCAGACCTATGGACTGACCGGCGTGTTGGGAGACGCGCGGCGGGTCGCGGAGGCGCTCGGTGCGCTCGGCTTCGACGTCACCGTGTGCATGGGAGAAGAGGCGACGCGCGAGCGCATCCTCCAGCTCTACCGCCACCTCATCGAGCGGTGTGCTCCGGACGAGGCGGCCTTCGTCTATTACGCGGGGCACGGGGCCTGGGCTCCCGCACCGGGCTCCGGCGTCCAGTTCATCGTGCCGGCGGACTTCGAGCTCTCCACGGAAGAGGATTTCCGCGGCATCACCGCCCTCGAGCTGTCGGCGCTCTTGGAGGAGCTGACGTCGAGGACACGCAACGTGACCGTCGTGCTCGACTGTTGCTTCGCGTCGCGCATGTTCCGGAGCGTGGACCTGGTGCCGAGGGCGCTCCCCGTGGTGCCGCTGCCCGTCGTGTGCGCGCACCTGAAGCGGCTCCAGGCCCGGGGTCAGGCGCTGGGGGGCCGCCACATCGAGAGCAACCCGCATGCGGTGCGGCTGGTGGCCGCGGCGCTCGACGAACAGGCCTACGAGTACACCAACGCTCGCGGCGTGCGCACCGGGTTGCTGACCGATGCCTTCCTCGAGGTGCTCGACGAGGCGCGCGGGCTCCGGGTGTCCTGGGGTCAGCTCGGCCGACGCATCCGGGAGCGGGTGCTCGCCCGTTGTTCCCATCAACGGCCCGAGCTCGAGGGCCCCGAGCGGCGATTGTTGTTCCAGCTCGAGGAACTCGAGCACGAGTCCTCCCTCGCCTACTACCCCGAGCACGGCCACCACTGGCTGCGGGGAGGGCGTCTGCACGGGGTGCGGGAGGGCGATGAATACGCGGTCATGCCCCTGGGCGCCGACGGCCCGGACGAGGCCCGCGCCCTGGCCTCCGCCCGGGTCCTCGAGGTGCTGGGCGGCTCGAGCCGGGTGGCGCTGGTGCGGAGGAGCTCGGCCCTCGTTCCCACGGGGGCTCCCGCCTTCCCGCGCCGCTCCCAGCAACCCCGGCGCGCCGTGGTGTTGGAGGGCTCCTGGGACGCCCATGCGCCGCTTCTCTCCCGCCTGCGGGAAGCATTTCGGACCTCGTTCTTCGTGCGTCAGGCGTCCATGGAGGAGCGGGAGCCCGTGCTCGCCCACGTCCGGCTCGGCGAGCGAGGCGTGGACGTTCTTGACTCGGGACTGGACGGAATCGTCCATCCCCTGCCGCTCACCCCCTCCAGCGTCCCAGGGGTGCTCCACGCCCTGGAGGTCCTGGCCCGGGCCCAGTCACTGCGCGAGCTCGGCGACGGCGGCGACTCGGAGCGCTTCACGCAGTGGCTCGAACTCGAGTGGGGTCGGGTGTCCGCTCGCCGTGCCTTTCCGCTTCCCACGGCGGGGGCCTGCCTTCACGCGGGAGAGCGCGTCTATGTCCGCCTCCAAGCTCGTGGCCACACCCGCCTCCACGTCTCGGTCCTCGACGTGGGCGTCGGGGGGGCCATCTCCTTGCTGAATGCCTCGCAGCCCTCGGGGATGGTGCTGGGGAGCGGCCGGGTCGAGACCCTGGGCGCCGGGCCGGATGGGACGCTCGTGGGCTTGGAGCTCGAATGGCCCGAGGTCACGCCCCGTCAGGACGCGCGCCCCGAGTCCCTCGTGGTCATCGCCTCGGAGTTTCCCGTGGACCTGCGCCTGCTCGGCACTTCCCACTCCCGGCTCACCCGCGCACCGCCGGTCTCCCTGGAACAGTTGATGCAGAGTGGCGGTCGGGACAGGTACGCGGTGAAGCACATCCGGTTCTGGTTGGACCCCCGTCCACCCCCTTGAATGGAGGAAACAGCGCGCCCATGGATGAGATGACTTCGCTCCGGCACCGGTTGGAGCGCGCCCTGGGAGGCAGGGCCATCGAGGAGCTCTGGCCGGAGCCCCGGGCGCTCGTCGGCTTCGAGGCCGCGGTGGCGTTGAGTGTGGACCGGGCGCTGGCTCGGAGGGCGTTCGACAAGCTGCGCGCGGGCAGCCGGCTGCTGCCCGTCGAGTCCGCGGTACTGGAGGTGGCCATCCGCATGGCGCGGCCGGCCTTGCGCATCGAGCGGGGGCGCTTGCCGCCCCATTCCTTCCTGGAGATGGAGGAGGCGGTGCGGGCCATCCTCCTGGCGCAACTGCCGGGGATCGCCTCGCTCGGTTTTCGCTGGGGGATTCCCCTGGCGACGGCGTTCCAGGTCGCGCCCCGGGTGCTGGTGACCAGCGCCCACGTGGCGGACAGGCTGGAGCAGGAGCGCGAGGATCTGACGCGAGGGAACTTCGTCGCCCACTTCGACGCGGATGACCGGCACGAGGAGCGCATCGTGTCGATCACGGGTGTTCTGGTCCGTCATCCCTCGGAGGACGTGGCCCTGCTGGAGATGGAGGCCGAGGGGCCGCTGGACGGGGGGTTGAGGCTGGCGCGGCGACCCGCGGACTCGCGCGCCCGGCGGGTGCTCGGAGTGGGCTATCCGCTCTACGGCGATGGGCACCTTCCCTGGGTGGACTCGCTCTTCGAGCACGTCTACGGCGTGTTGCGGGCCTCGCCGGGGGAACTGATGGGAGCCGAGGGCGAGCGGTTGTTCCACGACTGCACGACCCTGTCGGGCAACTCGGGCTCACCCCTGTTCGACTTGAGCACGGGATTGGTCATTGGCGTCCACTCCTCGGGGAAGTTCGCCTGGCGCAACACCGCCGTGAGCACGCGAGCCCTACTCTCCAACGAATTCATCCGGGCCCGGGCATCTTGCTGGGACTGAGTGGTTCACGGCAGCCGCCCATGCGAGTGTTCACAGCGCTCGTATTCCTCTTGTGCCTGGGTGGGAGTCTCGAGGAGGTTCTGTTCGCGCTCGGGGGCGGTGAGACACACGGTGGTCATCTTCTTGAGCTCATCGGTCAGGATGTCGGGATCAAGAGGCCAGACGCGGAACATGCCGTCGGAGAAGGTGACAAGGCGTGTGCCATTTCGCATGAGTAACGCACCTGGGGTCGAGTCATTGTTGAAGATCAAGGGCGTGGTCTTCTTGTCGATTGGCCACAGGCGGGCGGTGCCATCACCGGAGGTGGTGAGGATCCGGGTGCCATCGGGGGTGAATTTCGCCGAGAAAACCCCACTTTGATGACCTGGATAGCGATGCAACTCCTTTCCGGTGTCGGCACTCCAGAGGATGGCCGTGTTGTCGTCCGACGCGGTGAGAAGATAAGCGCCATCGTTACTGAAGACCGCGGAGTTCACTTTGTCCTTGTGTCCTGAAAGAACAATGGACTTATTTGGCTCATGGACACGCCAGAGGCGGGCTGTCCAATCGTCGGACGTGATGATGAGCCGGGAGCCGTCGGGGCTGAAGACAGCGGAGTTCACCTGGCCTTGATGACCCGAGAAGACAACGGGAGCGCCTGAACCACGGGTGGGCCAGAGGCGGATGACGTTGTCTTCGGAAATGATGAGGATGTGGGTGCCATCCGGGCTGAATATGGCGGGGGGATGAGCTTCGCCTGGGCTAGGGAAGACGAAGGAGGTCGCCTCGCCGTTGGCGCGCCAGAGGCGGGCGGTGCTGCTGGACGCGGTGAGGATGTGCGTGCCATCCGGGCTGAATATGGCGGAGGTGAGCTCCTGTCGAGAGTGCTGGAAGACGAGAGGTGTTCCCGTTCCATCGGCGCGCCAGAGGCGGGCGCTTCCATCGTCCGATGCAGTGAGGATCTGGGTCCCGTCGGGGCTGAAAACAGCGCTGTTCACCAGAGCCTTATGGTCCGGCAAGACGGCGAGTCGTTTCTTGTCCTCGATGCGCCAGATTTCAGCGGTGTTGTTGGTGGCGATGGCGATGAGGGATCCATCGGGGCTGGGTGTGGCGTCAGGCGAGCCATTGATATCGACGTCGAAGAAGGGGGGCGGGGGATCGCCATGAATGCGCCAGATGCGGATGGTGCTGTCGTCCGACGCGGTGAGGACTTTGGTTCCATCTGGGCTGAAGGCGACGATTTTCACCGTCTGAGTATGCCCAAGGAAGGTGATGGGTGTTCCCGTGCCATCCGCGCGCCAGAGACGGGCGGTGCCATCGTCCGACGCGGTGAAGACATAGGCTCCATCCGGGCTGAATGCCGCGAAGGTCAACACGTCTCCACGACCATAGAGCACGGCGGGCAGGGTGGGGTGCTCGAGTTCTTCGACGAGCCAGCGGTAGGCGCTGTCGTCGTCCGACGTGGTGAGGATCTGGGTCCCATCCGGGCTGAAGGTCGCGAAGTTCACCGACTTTTCGTGTGCCTTGAAATGGAGCTTCAGGGAGCCATTGATACGCCAGAGACGGGCGTCTCCTTGCGCGGATGCAGTGAGGATGGAGGAGCCGTCGGGACTGAAGGTGGCTGAGAGCACCTGCTCGTTCTTGCCTGGAAAGACGAGTGGCTGCCCCATCCCGTTGGCGTTCCAAAGATAGACGGTTCCATTGCCCGTGAGGGTGAGGACATGGCGCTCGTCGGGGCTGAAGCTCGCGGAGTTCGCTCCCTTGAAATGACCTCTGAAGACGACGGGCTGCTCCGTCCCGTCGATCCGCCAGCGGCGTACCGTGCCATCGGCCGAGGCGGAGAGGATGTACGAGCCATCGGAACTGAAGACTGCGGAGTTCACCGAGTCCTTATGGACCGGGAAGTTGACGGGCGGTCTCGTGCCGTCGGCCCGCCAGAGGCGGACGATGCCATCGTCCGAGGCGGTGAGGATGTGCGATTCATCGGGGCTGAAGACTGCGGAGTTCACGCTCTCTTCATTGGCCGAAAAGACGATGGGAGTCCCAGTGCCATCGGAACGCCAGAGGCGGACGGTGCCGTCGGCGGATGCGGTGAGGACGCGGGTGCCATCGGCGCTGAACCGGGCCGAGTAGATTTCTGAGCTGTGTCCGGTGAGGATGGCGCTGCTGATGGCGTGCTGGCTGGTGTCCAGCGCGGTCTGCATCCATTCGCTGTCCGGAAACTCCTTCCGGGTATTCATCGCCAGGAGAACCAACATCGCCCTGGTGGGATCCGTCGGCAGGAGGCTCCGGGCATGCGGTATCTGCGCGCTGAGCAGGGCCAGGTTCTTCTGTCGGAGTGACTCCCGGGCGTTGTCCTCGGCGATTCGTTGTTGGCGTTGTGCTTCCCGGGCGTTGTTTGTCGCCTTGTTGGCCTGGAAGAGAGCCGCCACGGTGAGCGCGACGAGCAGGGTGGCTACGGTGAGCACGAGCGATGCGCGGAAATTGCGCAGGGAGCGTCGGCGCCGCGCGCTGGCGTGGAGGAACCCGCTCTCGGCGGCATTGAAGTCCAGCAGCTCGGTGGAGGCACCGCCGGGTGGGTGGACGGGCAGCGCCAGGGGGCCTCCGGTGCCGCGCGGGAGGTCCGGCGCCAGACCGAGCTGATCCAGGCGCGCATCTGCCCAGAGGAAGTCATGGGCGCGGTGGTGACGGTGCCATTCGGCGGAGGCATGAGAGACCCGGCGCAGCAGCAGCAGCTCGCGCTGGGCGTGGCGGGCCCAGTCATGGAGCCGGGGCCAGGAGGAGAGCAGGGCATCGTGCGCGGGCTCGACACAGGGCCCCTCTTCGTCGCTGGCCACCACCAGGCGGCAGGTCTCCAGGGTGTGGAGGACCCGCTGGACGCGGGCATTCTCCTCCGGGAGGGGATACTCCAGCTCGGCGCGAGGCACCCTGCGGCGCGCCAGCTCTCCTCCCTCGGGGGACACCATGCGCAGCAGCACATTGTGCAGCGTGCGCTGGAAGGCGGGGAGTTCCCACGGGCTCATGGGCGGCGGCGACGTGTCCGCCTCGGCCGTGGACGGGACGGTTCCGTGGAAGATGAGTTCGGCCCGGCGTTGGAGGGCTCCCGCGATGCCTCCCATCTGGCGGTAGTCCTCGAAGGAGAGGGTGCGGTCGTCCCGGCCACTGGCGAGGTAGGCGTCGAACAGCTCGCTGAGCGCCACGGAGAGCAGGGGCAGCGCGCCCGGCATCTGCTCGACGTCATCCAGCAGGCGCTCGACGAGGCCCGCATCGAAGAAGAGCACGCACGTCTCCGCGGGCTTCTCGATGCAGCGGCGCAGCTCGTCGCGGTTCATGAGCGGGAGCTGGAAGCGCCCGCCGTGCCAGCGCTCGGGGGCGAGGTCCGCGGCGACGAGCCGGGGGAGGAAGTGGGGCTCGAAGTCGGAGCGCAGCAGCAGCAACAGGTGGAGGCGTGGATGCGAGAGCTGGAGCAGACAGGACAGCGCTCGAAGAAAGGCCAGGCGCGCCGAGTCGTCGAGGCAGGCGGTGACCAGTTCCTCGAGTGGATCGACTACGAGCACGACGGAGCGGAGGGCGTCGTGGGAGAGCCAGTCACGCAGGATATCGGCGGCGCGATGAGGTTGGGAGGCGAGGTCATCGGCCGACGGGGTGGGGGTGCCGGGAGCCAACGAGGCGAGCCAGGAGGACAGCGCCTGGAGGGGCTGCGCCGAGGGGCGCAGCGAGGGAGGGATGTTCCAGGCGCCGTTCTCGCCCAGGCGGGGGAGGAGACCCGCGTGGACGATGCTGGACTTGCCCGCTCCGGAAGGGCCGCACAGCAGGAGCAGGGCCTGGGAGCGCAGGCGGGTCAGCAGGAGGTCGACGAGACGCTCCCGGCCGAAGAACAGGTGGCGGTGCTCCGAGGTGAAGGGCCGCAGGCCGAGGTAGGGATTGGCGTGCTGGGAGAGTGGCGCGGCGGGGGGAAGCGCGGGGAATGTGTCCGCGAGGAGGAAGAGGAACTCGCCTCCGTCGTGCCAGTCCAGATGCCACAGGGCCGGGGTCTGCGAGGCATGAGGAGGGAGCCGCTGGAGGAGCCGGTCGCGCAGGAAGGTGTAGAGC
Source organism: Cystobacter fuscus (assembly GCF_002305875.1). Classification (NCBI taxonomy): domain Bacteria; kingdom Pseudomonadati; phylum Myxococcota; class Myxococcia; order Myxococcales; family Archangiaceae; genus Cystobacter; species Cystobacter fuscus. The sequence goes on from NZ_CP022098.1 coordinate 4,181,564, forward strand.
TCGGTGGCGGTGAGCAGTCCGTCCCGATTGGTATCGGCGGGAGAGGAGGCGCGAATCGCCTCGAGGAAGGCCAGGGCGAAGGGCGAGTGGAGGCCATCGCCGAGCGATTCCTGGGAGGGCTTCGCCAGGAGCCTGTCCGAGGCCAGCTCGTCGTGAGCGGTGGAGAGCAGGAGCTGGAAGGAGCGGCGGGAGGAGAAGTGGCGGAAGCGCTCGAGGAAGAGGGGCGCAGGAGGAGCCGGGGCGCGGATGTCTCGCGAGAGGGAATGGGGAAAGGCCCCCGCGAAGCAGCAATCGAGGATGAGCAGCAGGTGGCCGCAGGGGAGCTGGCGCAGCGCCTCGTGAAGGGCGGCCATGGGCCAGTAGGACGAAGGTTCGTCGCGGCGCGCGTCGGAGGGCAGCAGGTAGCCGGCGAGGTGCAGCCGGGGATCCGTGTGCGCCAGGCCATGTCCGGCGAAGTAGATGAGGAGCCGGTCGGGCGGAGGCTGGAGGGTCGGAAGCTGGTGGGAAAACAGGTGGGTGAGCGAGGCGAGGGAGGCCTCGTCATCGAGGAGCCGCAGGGTCTCGAAGCCCTGGAGCCGCAAGGTCTCCGCGACCGTGTGGGCGTCGCGCACGGCATTGAGGAGCGGGGGAATGCCGTGCGCGTAGTCATCGATGCCGATGACGATGGCCAGGCTGCGAGCGAAGCCGGGTGGAGAACTCTCGGAGTCAGGGAGGCCCATTCACGTGCACCACGGACCGAGGGGCGCCCCGGCATCCCGAGGCCCCATACTGTCCGTGAAGCGGTGGCCTATCAGTCCTCGAGTCGGGAGTCTCGGTTCACACTCCCTGGGCGGCGGGAGCCTTCATGGCCGCGTGCACCTTCTGGCGGAATGCCTGCCGACGCTGCTTGAACTGGTCCTTCTGCTCCGGGGTGAGCTGGCCTCCATTGGCCTCGCGCTGCGCGCGCGCCTCCTCGCGCAACTGCTTCGCCTCGGCGGCGAACTGATCGGCCTGCTCTCGCGTGAGGCGGCCATCCTGGACGGCGCGGTCGAACCGGTGCTCCATGCGCTTGAAGCCGTGGTGCTTCCGCTCGCCCCGGCACTCCTGGGGAGCGGCGGGCGGCGTCTCGGCGGCGAACACGGGAGCGGCGAACAACAGCGAGGCAACGGCGGCGGACAGGGTGAGCTTCGAGAGCATGCTGTGGACTCCTCGACGGCGGGTTTCTGTCCCTTGAAACCCCCGAGGCCGCCGGAGGTTAAATTCCCCCGGAAGCGCCCGGCTCCGTCCTCGCCGGGACCTCGTAGAGGTAGACGCGGGTGCGGTACAGGTCCGGGACCACCAGGGTGCGCGAGGGCATCCAGCCGCGCAGCGCGAAGGTGTTGCTGACGATGAGGGCTCCGGGGGCGAGCTCTTCCCTCAGCTTCGTCGCCAGGCGGCGCATGGCCTCGCGGTGCACATAGCAGACGACGGCCGAGGCCCCCGTGAAGGAGGCCTGGAAGAAGTCCCCGCGCACCAGTCGCAGGTTGGGCCGGGGCGCGAGGCGCTGGCGCAGGCGCGAGAAGGCATACGGCAGGGGAGACCACTCGTAGGCCACCACGTTCGCCCGGGGGCAGTGGTCCGCGAGCGCGAAGGCCAGGTTCCCCCAGCCCGAGCCCAGCTCCAGGAGCGTGCCCTCCTGGGTCTCGGGGAGGAGCGAGAGCATCTGTCGGCGCACCTTCCCCGTGGTGGGCATGGGGGTGATGCCGATGCGCAGCGAGTAGAGGACGATGGACAGCATGGCCCCCAGCAGCAGGGTCAAGAGGAGCAGGTAGAGGAAGGTGCCCATCGCGCTCACGGCGTTGCGTACCAGTTCGGTGGCCAGCGGTTCGCCGACGATTGTGGACCGGCCGGGCCAGGCGGGCGAGGGCCACGTGCGACACCGTGCCGCATCCCGTGTGAGTGGCGTCGCTTGCTATGACAGGTGGCAGTCGTCTCCAGGGGGGGTGAAGTCATGGTTTCCGACCGCATCGGGGTCATCGGCTCCGGCAATACCGCGAGGGCCCTCGCGGCCTACCTGTCCCAACAGGGACATCCCGTCTGCGTCTACACACGCCATCCGGAGAAGCTCGACACCATCCGCCGCCGGGGGCGCATCGAGGTCACGGGCCTGTTCGAGGGCTCGTTTCCCATCGAGCAGGTGACGAACGAGCCGGAGCGCCTGGCGCGCCAGTGCGGGATTGTCTTCGTGGCCAGCGTCACCACCGCCTACCTGGACGTGGCGGCGGCCCTGGCGCCCTACCTGCGCGACCACCATGTCCTCGTGCTCTTCTCCAGCAAGCTGTGTGGCAGCCTGGAGATGACGCGCGCGCTTCACGGGCACGGCGTCCACGGAGTGCCCATCATCGAGACGGATGCGCTCTTCGCCTGCCGGGCACGCGAGGACCATGGCATCTGGATCGCCGGCCTCAAGGGCTGGACGTTCCTGGCCTGTCCCCAGCGCTCGGAAACGCTGTGCCACGGCCCGCTGTTGCGCCGCTTCTTTCCGGGCCTCGAGGACGCGAGCAACCTGGTGCAGCGGGGGCTCACCGACTTCGGCGCGCTCGCGCACGCTCTCGTGTCGCTCATCAACCTGGGCCCCATCGATCGGGGAGAGCGTCTGCGCTTCTACGTGGATGGAATGTCCGAGCGCACCATCGTCCTGCTGGAGCGGATGGAGGAGGAGTTCCACCTGGTGGCCCGGGCGTACGGGACGCGCCTGCTGCCCATGAAGGAACTGCTCAACCGCTACTATGGCTGTGAGACGGGGAGCCTGTTGGAGGCCATGCGGACCGTGCCTGGCTACCGGGAACTCTACGCCCCCACCAGCCTGGAGCACCGCTTCCTCACCGAGGACATCGCCAACAGTCTGGTGCCGCTCCAGGGACTGGCGCGCAAGGCGGGGGTGGAGGTGCCCATGGTGGACGCCGTCATCACCCTCACCTCGGTGCTCTGCGGCCAGGACCTGAGCGCCACGGGGCGCACCCTGGATCGGTTGGGGTGGGGCGGCCTCAGCCACGAAGCCATCGTGCGGTGGATGGCGCAGTGAGTGGACAGCTCGAACGGACCCCAGGAGAAGACACCATGACGCAGTCCCCTTCCTCGCTGGATTGGAGGAGCTGGCTGAGGCGCTGGGACGCGCAGCAGACGGGCTACCTGCCGCGGCGTGAGCAGCGCTTCGAGGTGATGCTGGACGTGCTCGCGGCCCTGCTGCCGGAGGAGTTCGTGCTGGTGGATCTGGCGTGTGGGCCGGGCTCCATCAGCCAGCGGGTGCTGGAGCGCTTTCCGAAGGCACGGTGCATCGCGGTGGACCTGGACCCGGTGCTGCTGGTCCTGGGCAGGGGAGCGCTCGGCGACGGAGGGGGGCGGCTGCGCTGGGTGGAGGCGGACCTGATGACGGTGGACCTGGCGGCGCGGCTGGAGGTGTCGTCGGTGGATGCGGTGCTGAGCACCACCGCGCTCCACTGGCTGCCGGCCGAGCGGCTCGTGGCGCTCTACCATCAACTGGGGCGGCTGGTGCGCCCGGGGGGCGTGTTTCTCAACGGCGACAACATTCCATTCTCGCGTCGGCCGGGTCCCTTCCAGCGGCTGGCGGAGCAGGTGCGCCGCAAGGAGGAGGCGGAGGCTTTCGGGAAGCGGGGAGTGGAGGACTGGGCGGTCTGGTGGAAGGCGCTGGCGGCGGAGCCGGGGATGGGTCCGCTCATCGACGAGCGCCAGCGGCGCTTCGCCGGTATCCGCCGCGACTGGAGCGAGCCGCTGCTGGAGGTGCACGAGGCGGCGCTGCGCGACGCGGGCTTCCAGGACGTGGGGGTGCTCTGGCAGTACCTGGATGACCGCGTCCTCCTGGCGGTGCGTTAGCCGCGGGTGACACCGCCGCTCGCCGCCTGTCGTGTCGTGTAGGACCTAGCTGGGTCTGGCTCCTCGCTGGACGCCAGCTCCCAAGCCGTGCATCCGTGCTGGATTCGTCTCCGGACTTTTGGCTACCTCTGGTGGCGCGGGCAGGAGGCGAGCGCGAAACATGCCGACGACGGAAGTGGAGCTGCTGCAGGGGACGTTGGATCTCCTCATCCTCAAGACCTTGAGCCTGGGCCCCCGGCATGGCGCCGCCGTGGTGCGCTGGCTCGAGCAGGTGACCGAGGGCGCGCTCGTGGTGGAGGAAGGCTCGTTGTACCCGGCGCTCCACCGCCTGGAGCGCAAGACGTGGGTCTCCTCGGAGTGGGGCGTGTCGGAGCACAACCGCCGCGTCCGCTTCTACGCCCTCACCCCCGAGGGCCGCGAGCAACTGCTCGCGCAGATGGAGGAGTTCCGGCGCCTGGTGCGGCTCGTCACGCGCGTGATCGCCCAGTCGCCGACGAGCACCCCGCGCTAGCCTTGGGCCTCGGTCCGCGCGGCGGGCAGCCGGATGGTGAAGGTGCTGCCCTTGCCGGGCTCGCTCTGCACGTCGATGCGGCCCTGGTGGCGCGTGATGATGCCGTAGCTCACCGACAGCCCCAGGCCCGTGCCCTGTCCGCGCGGCTTGGTGGTGAAGAAGGGCGTGAAGAGCTTGGAGAGTGTCTCCGAGTTCATGCCCTTGCCCGTGTCGGCGATCTCCACCACCACCTCGCCCCCCTCCTGCCGCGTGCGGATGCGGATCTCCCCCCGCGTCTCGATGGCCTGCGCCGCGTTGACGAGCAGGTTGGTGAACACCTGGGAGATCTGCGTGGGATGGCAGCTCACGGGCGGCAGCGGACCGAAGTCCCGCTTCACCTCGCATTTGTACTTGAGCTCGTTCCACACGATCTTCAACGTGGAGGCCAGCTCCTCGTTCACGTCCACCAGTTGCGGCTCGCCCGAGTCCTCCCGCGCGAACGAGCGCAGGCTCTGGGCGATCTCCTTGATGCGCCGCGTGCCCGCCAGCGACTCCTCGACGAGCTCGGGCATGTCATCGAGGAGGTAGTCCACGTCCCCCTGCTCCCACAGCTCGCGCATGTGCTCGATGAGCTCGGGGGCGACCGGGGCGGTGGGCGCGGCCTCGTGGGCGGAGAGCAGCTCGCGCTGGGCGGCCAGCAGGGGCCGGAGCGCGGAGACGTACTGGTCGAGCGTCCCCAGGTTGCTCATCACGTAGCTCACCGGGTTGTTGATTTCGTGCGCGACGCCCGCGGCCATCTGCCCGAGCGAGGCCATCTTCTCCGTCTGGATGAGCTGGGCCTGCTGCTCCTCGAGCTCCAGGGTGGCGCGCAGGAGCTTCTCGCTGCGGTTGCGCACCATTTCCTCCAGGCTGTCGCGGTGGCGCCGCAGCTCCTCCTCCCGCTGGCGCAGGCGCTCCTCGGTCTGCTTTCGCTCGGTGATGTTGCGCACGATGGCCAGCACCTCGTCCGAGCCGCTGCGCATCAGCCGCATCTCGTAATACATGCGGCCCTGGGGGCGCTCCATCGGGTACTCGACGACCTCCGAGGTTCCTTCACGGATGGCGCGGCCCAGCTGCAGGAAGATCTTGTCGAGGTACACGGGCGCCAGGGGCAACTGGCGCATGTTCAAGCCGATGACGCGCTCGAGGGGGACGGCGATATCCGTCTGGTGGGTGATGTAGTGGTCCCGGTAGGTGCCATCCGCGTCGATGCGGAAGACGAGGTCCGGCAGGATCTCCACCAGGGCGCGCAGGCGCTCCTCGCCGTGCTTGCGCACGGTGATGTCCACGTTGGTGCCCACCAGCCGCGAGGGACGGTCCTGCTCGTCACGCGCCACCACGGTGACGCGGGTCATCACCCAGAGCCACCGGCCATCCCGGTGCCGCAGGCGCTGCTCCCACTCCATGGCGTCGAGGTCTTTGCGCTGACGATTCTTGATCTGCTCGGCATAGCGGGTCGCGTCGTCGGGATGGCACAGGCTCAGCCACGTCTGGAGGGTCGGCTCCAGCTCACCCCGGGCATAGCCGAGCATGCCCAGCCACCGGTGGTTGGCGAAGATCTCGTGGGTGTCCAGGTCCAGCACCCAGACGCCATCCTCCATGTTGTCCATCACCAGGCGCAGGTTCTCCGCGCTTTCCTGTTGCTGCTGGCGCAGCGCCTTCTCGGCCTCGCTCCGCCGCTGCTCGTGACGCTCGCCCAGCAGCAGCGCGCCGCAGGCGACGAGGAAGGGCTGGAGGACGTCGGTGAGCCTGGCCTCGTAGCCACCCGGCCGGCCGGCGAGGCCCACCGCCCCCACCCGGAGTCCCTCCACGTCCAGGGGCAGGACGCACCGCGTGCCCGTGCTCTCGGCCGGGAGCGGCTCGGTGGATGCGCAGAGGGCTTCCACGCGCGCGCGCAACTCGCGCGTCTCCTGGCTGGGGGCCTCCTCGCCCCGCGCGTCCACGGGAAGACCCACCAGGCAGCGCGTCTCCCGCACTCCGTTCGCGGCGGGCTTCGCCTCGACGAGACACCCGGAGGTGCTGCCCGTGGCCTCCATCACCTCCGCGAGCAGCCGTTGCAGCGCCTCGCGGGGATTGCCGCCGCGGATGAGGGTGGATTGGATCTCCACGATCTTGCGCAACAACTGGTGGCTGGCGCGCAGCAGCTCGTCGGGGGGCTGGGGGGGATCCGGCGGCAGACCGGACCGGTCCCGGGAGCCCGAAGTGGGGTCTGGGGAGAGGGAAGGCATGACGCGGGACCTTGGAGCAGAAGGAGAGAGAACCCGTCTGGGGTGATCAGCCCAACAGCAGGGCGAGGAAATGAAACAGGCCGGCCCATACCAGGGTCGCGACCAGTCCAGCCACGGCCAGGAAGAAGCGCGGGTGGGTTTCCACCTTGCGCAGGGCCTCATGGAGCCCCCGCTTGGTGAAGGTGCGCGCGCACTGCACGTGGATGCGTCCGTCCATGAGCCCACGCAACTCCTGGATCATCGACTCGACGGACTGGTAACGCTCGGCCGGGTTCTTGGCGAGCCCCTTGTGGATGAACCAGATGAATTCCGTGGGGACGGGGGCCTGGCGGGACTGGTGGGCGCTGTGCTGGAACAGGGAGGGGCGCTGATTCTGGACGCCCTCGAGCACCTCGGCCACCGACTTGCGGTCGTGCAGGTAGTGGCGCAGGTAGAGGAACTCGTGAAACAGCACACACAGGCTGTAGGTGTCGCTGCGGACGTCGACGGCGTCGTGCTGGCCCCGGGCCTGCTCGGGAGACATGTAGAGCGGGGTGCCCATGATGGAGCCGTGTTGCGTGCGCCGCGCGAGCTCCTCCTCGGGGTGCTGGGCGGAGGACTCGGGCGAGGCGGGGCCCGCCGCGGAGGGGGACTGGAGGCGCCGGGCCAGGCCCCAGTCCAGCACGGTGACCTCGCCAAAGGGCCCCACCATGATGTTGGCGGGCTTGAGGTCGCGGTGGATGAAGCCCTTGCGGTGCGCGTACGCCAGGGCGTTGAGCACTCCGAGGAAGATCTGCAGCCGGACGGGATGGGTGAAGCGCTCGTGCGTGGCGGCGTCTCCCTCGCGCAGCTTCTCGATGATGGCCTCGAGCGTCTCTCCCTGCAGGTGCTTCATCAGGAAGTAGTAGCGGCCCTTGGCATCGACGCCGACGTCGTGCACCGGAACGATGTTCGGATGATCGAGCTGCCCGACGGTGCGGATCTCCTCCACGAAGCGCAGCACGTGACCGAGCTCGGCCGCCTCCGGCAGGCGTTTGAGCGCCACCGTGCGCTCGATGTCGTGATCCTTGAGGAGGATCACCTCGCCCATGCCACCCTGGCCCAGCTCGCTGAGCTCCTCGAAGCGCTCGCGCTCCTGGGGCCGCACGTGGGGTTGCGCGCCCCTCCATTCCACATGGGGGAGCACCGTGGTGCGCAGCGTGGTGGTGAGTGGACGGGAGGTGGGTGATGCGCTCCCGGATGCGTTCCCGGACGACGAGCCCGGTGAGATCAGCGTGGCATCCACGGCGCCTTCTGGAGCGTACAGGAGCGTGTCCGTCATGTTTCTTCTGAATAGCAGAAGCCCGACCTTCATGCCCGGCTGCCTGCTTCAGGGTCCGCCCGCCAGGCGGCCTAGAAGGCGGGGAACATGAGCGAGCGTCCCGCCTCGAAGCTCGGCTCCTTCTGCAGGTGTTCCAGCACCAGCGAGGTGCAGTGCAGCGTCACCAGGGGAATGCTGCCCGCTTCGCTCACCCACTTCACCGCGTCCATTAATTGGTGGGTGTGGAGGTAGCGCAGCACGGCGTCCCGGAACTGGGAGCCCTCGGCACATGCCGCCGCGTGGGCCTCGCTCCGATCCCTCCGGGGGGAGGGACGCTCATACACGGGCTCTTCTCGGGGCATGACGATGGTTTCGATCCACATGCGCGCCTCTGCTCCTCAGGGGATGGTGCGGGCGTCGACAGATTATCGTCTGGCGGTCGTTTCGGGTTGTGCTCCTGCTTCATTTTTCTCACGCACCCTGTGGGGCGCCAGGGGGAGAAGTCGCCTGAGCGGAGGTGGATGTCGGTCAATGACCGGAAAAGGAGCACCCGCCACGGCCGGCTTCGGGCGAGCGGGCCCCGGGGCTCAGGCGTCCCGGGCGATGGGGAGGCGGACGGTGAAGGTGCTGCCGCGGCCGGGCTGGCTTTGCGCCTCGATGCGGCCCATGTGGCGCGTGATGATGTCGGCGCTGATGGACAGACCCAGCCCCGCGCCCTTGCCGGGCGCCTTGGTGGTGAAGAAGGGGGTGAAGGCCTTGGCGAGCACCTCCGGAGTCATTCCATGGCCCGTGTCGGAGATGCGCACGAGCACCTCGTCTCCTTCGTGCCGCGTGGAGACCTCGATGATGCCCTGCTCGGGCAGGGACTGGACGGCGTTGAGCAGCAGGTGGGTGAACACCTGGTTGAGCTGGGCGGGGCGGCCGAGGATGGGGGGAATGGGCTGCTGGTAGTCGCAGCGCACCTCGCTGCGGTACTTGAGCTGGTTCCACACCACCTTGAGCGTGGTGGCCAGCTCCCGGTTCACGTCCACCAGTTCCTGGTGTCCGGAGTCCTCGCGCACGAAGGCCTTCAGGCTGCGCACGATGTCCGCCACGCGGTTGGCGCCCTCGCGCGAGTCCTGGAGCAGATCGTTCACGTCGCCCAGCAGGTAGTCCAGGTCCTCCTGCTCCTGGTAGGCCCGGATGCGCGAGAGCAGCTCCGCTTGCGGCTCCGACAACGCGGGGCTCGCGGCCTCGGCGAGCTCCCGGTAGCGGGCGATGAGCTCGGTGAAGACCGCGAGGTACTGGGTGAGCGTGGCCAGGTTGCTCGTGATGTAGCCCAGCGGGTTGTTGATTTCGTGGGCGATGCCGGCCACGAGCTGTCCGAGCAGGGCCATGCGCTCGGCGTGCAGCAGCTGCGCCTGGCGCTCCTCCAGGGCCACCGTGGTGTACAGCAGGGACTCGGTGCGCTGGTTGACCAGCGCCTCGAGCTGATCCCGATTGCTCTGCAGCTCCTCCTCCTGACGCCGCAGCAGCGCCTCGTCGCGGTGCCGCCGTTGTTCTCCGCGCCACCCCAGCAGGAGGCTGCAACAGGTGGTGACGAAGGGGTGGAAGTGCTCGATGAGCTCGGGCGTGTAGTCGTCGTCGGCGTTGGCGATGACCACCATGCCCACCACGTCGTCGCCCGACTTGCAGGGCAGCGCCAGGATCGTCCTCGCCGGGAAGAGGTGGAGCAGCAGGGGCTCGCCACGGGGCTCCGCTTCCTGTGCGTTGAGCAGCAACGGCTCGCCCGTGGTGAGCAGGGTGGCGAGGGGCTCCGAGATCGCGCCTTGCCCCAGGTCCAGGGGAAGGGGCCCTTCCTGTTGTGGCTCGTGCGCCACCGGGGCCCAGGGCAGGTGGGCGAGGGCATGGAGCCGCAGCGAGGCGGGCTCCCCCGGCGAGTGGAGCACCTCGGCGATGAAGCCGGACTCGCTCTGGGTGAGGTCGAGCAGCAGCCCGAGCAGTCTGTCGAACAGCCGTTGGAGGTTCTCGCCCCGGGCGAAGTCCAGGTGGGCCGCGCTGAGGGCCTGGAGCAGACGGTGACTCGTCTCGAGCGCCTGCTGCGCGGTGGGCGTACGCGAGCGGGGACGACCCGGGGCTGTTTCTGATCGGCGACCCGACGCGGCTTTGTTCATCGTTTTCTCATGCTAACGCGTCCGGGTGGGGGCTTCGCTCCAGGTGGCGTCCACGTGGCGGATGTTCATGCCTGTTCGCTCGGGTGGGCACGCCTCGGCAGGGCTGCTCGTGAATCCGAATTCACTCCAGGCATGTGGCGGGCCGGGGGGGTACCCGGCGCGTAGGGGCTCAGAACTTGGGAATGCGCAGGGTCTTGCTGATCATCGCGCTGCCGCTCAGGAAGTAGAGCAGCACCAGGGGGTGGAGCTGGTAGCCGCCCAGGCTCCAGACGCCGAAGGGGAGGGCGTCGCCGGTGCGGCCCTGCCAGAAGAAGAAGGCGAGCACCATGACCAGCGCCAGGCTGGTGGGGATGGGGGTGCCCTCGAAGTACTTCACCTTGCCCGTGGCGTCCGCGAGGGTGCTGAGGGTGGCGTTGAAGCGCGCCAGCCGGCTGATGCCGCAGCCCACGAAGTAGAGGAGCACCAGCACGTCCAGCCCCCCGCGCAGTCCCATGGCGAAGGCGAGCGCCGCGGGCGCCATGCCGAAGGAGATGACGTCCGCCAGCGAGTCCAGGTCCGCGCCCAGCGGGGAGGAGCGGAAGCGCCAGCGCGCGATGCGTCCGTCCAGGGCATCGAAGAGGAAGGCCAGGGGCATCAGGCCGAAGGCCAGCCACAACCAGGAGGGCTGGTGCGTGGCCAGGTACTGCATCTGCGCCAGGATGGCGCCCGAGCCCGCGAAGGCGTTGCCCAGGGTGACGAAGTCCGCCGGGGTGAAGGTGCGGATCATCGAGAAGTGGCGGGGTTCTCGTTTGTGCTGCGACTCCGTCGGCATGCAATCCCTCCGCGGCCCCTCGGGGCGTACACCCCTCGGCTTAGCGCATCTCGGGGCGTTCTCCCGAGTTTTTCCCGGACGCGGCGCTGTGTCTCATGGATGCGCTCCCCCCCGGCCCGGGGGTGGGGAGAAGAAGACTTCTGACGATGGGTATCGAACAGCATCCTCGTGGGAAGGGGCGAGGGAAGAGGGAACGATGGACAGGGTCGTGGACAGGACGTTGCCCACCCCCGGATAGGTGCCTAGTTTCGCAACGTGACTCCATAGGGTTCACGCGTGTGGGTTTCCTCGGTGGATGGGCGTGCAGGTGGGGAAGGGACATGGCTGCGATGAGCAAGCGCTGGAGGCTGTGGGTCCTCGCGGTGCTGGTGGTTCTGACGGGGTGTGAGGACAGGGATCGCCCCGTCATCGCCGATGGTCGGTTGACGGCGACACCAGGGGGAGTGGATTTGCAGAGGGTCGCGATGTTCGACGGGCGCGAGGTGGAGGTGGTCCTGCGCAACGTCGGGCGGGCCCGCCTCAATGTGGACGAGGCCTGGGTGGAGGGGGCCGCGGGCGCCTGGCAGGTGGCGTTCACCCATGAGGGGCCGCATGCGCTCGTGCCGGGCAGCGAGTGCGTGCTGCGCGTGCGCTTCAATCCCCAACAGGAGGGGCCGATGCCCGCCACGCTCGTGGTGCGCTCGGACGCGCTGAAGGAGCCCGTGGTGCGCGTGCCCCTGCAGGGGGTGGGTGTGGATGCCTGGGCGCGGGTGACGCCGCGCAAGCTGGACTTCGGCCGCATCGAGCTGGAGTCGACCAAGACGCTCGCGCTCACCGTCTCCAATCCGACGGATCTCCCGGTGGAGGTGACGCCGAAGCTGCTGGGGGTGCAGAAGGACGAGTTCGTCGCGGAGCCGCTCGTGCTCGGGCCGAGCGAGGAGCGCGAGCTGCCCATCACCTTCGTTCCGACGAAGGCGGGCCCCAAGCAGGTGGCGCTCGCGGTGTCCCCCTGCAAGGGGTGCGCGGACGTGGCGGTCCAGGTGTCGGCCGAGGGGTTGGATCGGGCGGTGGTGGCCGAGCCGGCCGAGCTCGACTTCGGCTCGATTCCAGTGGATCAGGAGCGCGTGCGGCCCCTGCGCCTGCACAACCTCAGCACCGAGCCCATGACGGTCACCTCGCTCACGCTGACGAGCACGGAGGCCTCCTTCAGCCATGGGCCGCCGACGCTGCCCCTGGTGCTGGGGCCCGGGGAGGTGCGCACGTGGGACTTCCGCTACAGCCCCGGACACATGGGCCCGGCCGAGAACCTGGCGTCGTTTCGAGTGGAGAGCCGGCGCAATCCGACCACGGACGTGCCGCTGCGCGGCTTTGGCGGCGCGGCGGAGCTGTGCGTGTCGCCGCTCAGCCGGAACTTCGGCCGCCAGCCGCTCGGCTCGAAGACGGCGCAGATCATCAACGTGAAGAACTGCGGCTCGGTCAACGGCGGGCCCCTGACGATCCACGGGCTCGAGCTCCAGCCGACGGACGGCTCCACGGGCGCGGGCAATGGCCTGTACATGGTGCCCGTCACGCTGCCCTACCGGTTGCGGCCCGGCGAGGAGGTGAACCTCAAGGTCTTCTTCGAGCCCATGCGCGAGGGCGCCGCGGCGAGCCGGCTGGTGATGCGCACGGATGTGTACTCGGGCGACACCACGACCCTGACCTTCCAGGGGGAGGGTGAGCAGCACGGGCCCTGCCGTGTCTCCTACACCCCGGTGGCCGTGGACTTCGGCACGGTGCAGCCCGGACGGGGCGCCGTGCTGGGCGTGAAGGTGGACAACCCGGGTGAAGACCTGTGCGCGGTGAAGAACATCCGCATGCGCGACACCGGGGGCGGGGTGTTCAGCCTGCCCGGTGGCGAGCTGGATGGCGTCGTCGTGTATCCGGGGGACTCGTTCAGCTTCATGGTCGCCTTCGCCGCGCCCCTGACGGGCGGGGACTTCCTGGGCTCGGTGCAGATCGAGCAGTGGGATCCGGCCAACCCCCTGGTGCTCATCCCGTTGAGGGCCCACACGCAGGACACGTGCCTGGTGGTGTCGCCGCGCTACGTGGACTTCGGCGTCTCGCGCCCGGATTGTTCGCCCGCGCCGCGCGAGGTGAACTACATCAATGGATGCCAGGCGCCGCTGACGGTGTCGGACGTGCGCATCGGCCCGGGCACCACGGATGGTGAGTTCGTGCTGCGCGACTCGCCCGTGCCGCCCTTCATGCTCGCGCCGGGTGAGGCGTTCACGGTGTCGGTGGGCTACCTCGCCCAGGTGTTCGGGATGAATCTGTCGCCCCTGTTCGTGGCGTCCTCGGATCTACCCGCGCCGATGCTGGTGCCGCTCGTGGGCGAGTCCTCCAAGCGCCTGGACAAGACGGACCAGTTCATCCAGCAGGACGGCTCCAAGGTGGATGTGCTCCTCGTGGTGGACAACACCGCGTCCATGGTGGAGGAGCAGCCGCGCCTGGTGGCGGCCATGCCCGCCTTCGTCGAGGCGGCGCTGGCCAAGGGCGTGGACCTGAACATCGCGGTCACCACCACCGGCATCGATCCAGGTGGCACCAACACCTGCCCGGGTGGTGCGCAGGGCGCGGAGGCGGGCCGCTTCTTCCCGGTGGATGGCAGCCGGCCGCGCATCCTGAACCGTCAGACGCCGGACCTGGCGGCGGTGCTGCAGAACAACGTGAACGTGGGCCAGTGTGCCGCGCTGGAGCAGGGCTTCGAGGCGGTGCGGCGGGCGCTGTCGCCTCCGCTGGTGACGAGCGCGGACGACGTGCGCACCCCGCAGCCCAACGATGGCAACCAGGGCTTCCTGCGCGACGAGGCGGCGCTGGTGGTCGTCTTCGTGGGCGACGAGGATGACCACTCGCCGGACAGCGTGGAGACCTACGTGCGCTTCCTGCAGGCGCGCAAGGGCGAGAACCAGCCGCAGCGCATGACGCTCTACGCGATCGCCCCCACGGCCGAGGGCTGCCCCACGTCGGGTGGTGGCGGCACGCGCTACGCCGAGGCGGCGGCCCGCACGGGGGGCGAGGTGCTCTCCATCTGCTCGGCCGACTACTCGCCGCTGATGCGCTCGGTGGCCAACAAGGCGTTCTCTGCGCAGGACCGCTTCCCGCTGAGCGAGCTGCCGGACGCGGGCAGCATCGCCGTGTCCGTGAACGGCGCGCCCGTCACCGGGGGGTGGAGCTACGACGGAGCCACCAACAGCGTCGTGTTCACCACGGCGCCCGCGGCGGGCGCGAAGGTGGAGATCTACTACCGCCGGGCGTGCGAGTAGGCACGCGGGGGACGGGGGTTGGGGGGAGCGCCGGAGCCGGAAGATCGGCCTCCGGCGGACATGTCGGGCCCGGATGCTACAGCTCCAGATCGGTCTGTGCGGTTGACCGGAAAATTGGAGGGTTACCCATGCTGAGTACCCTGGGGGCATCTCGGCGGCAGGAGGCATCCGTGAGTACCCGACAGCACGACGACAACTCTACTTCCGGGCAGCCGTCCGGTCGTCGCGCGCCATCTCCGGTGCGGCCGCCCGCTGGCGGTCTGCGCGTCATCAAGGGTGGGGGGCAGCGGCGGCAGGACGAGCCCCTGACGTCCCGTGACGCGGTGGCGCGCGTGCTCATGGAGGCGGGCGTGGACCTGCTGTTGCGCCGCATCAGCCCGGCGCGCGCCGCGGAGATCGAGCACAAGGTGGACCGGGTGCTGGATCTCTTCGATCGGGTGGATGCCGCCCCCCTGCTCATGCCCGTGTTGCAGCGGCACCTGGACGACCTGGAGGCGCTCATGCGAGAGACCCGCCAGGTCCGCTCGCCCGTGCGCCGCGGGGGGTAGGCAGGGAAGAGTGTGACAGGAGGTTTGACCCTCCGCGCCGGGCCGCTTACGCTCGTGGCCCTTGTCCGGGCGCTCCGCGTCCCTGGGTCTCCGCCGTGGGGGCATGTCGCACTGTGTCAATCGAGAGCTACGGCAAATACCAGCTCCTCAAGAGGATCGCCACGGGTGGCATGGCTCAGATCTTCCTCGCGCGTGAGCGGGGACAGAATCGGCTGCTGGTCATCAAGCGAATCCTCCCGCACCTGGCGGACAACGAGGAATTCGTCCAGATGTTCCTGGACGAGGCGCGCATCGCGGCTCGGCTTGATCATCCCCACATCGTGCAGATCTACGATCTGGGCTCCCAGGACGACAGCTTCTTCATCGCCATGGAGTACATCCATGGAGAGGATCTGCGCCGGGTGTGGAAGCGCGCCGAGCGCTCCGGGCAGCTCATCCCCGTGCCCTTCGTGTGCCGGGCGCTCAGCGAGGCGTGCGCGGGCCTGGATCATGCGCACAAGAAGGTGGACGCGAACGGCAAGCCGCTCAACATCGTCCACCGGGACATCTCGCCGCAGAACATCCTGCTGACGTTCGATGGGCGCACGAAGGTGGTGGACTTCGGAATCGCCAAGGCGGCGGACCAGGCCACCGAGACGCGCTCGGGCGTGCTCAAGGGCAAGTACTCGTACATGTCGCCGGAGCAGGCCGCGGGCGAGAAGGTGGACCGCCGCAGCGACATCTTCGCCCTGGGCGTGGTGCTCTACGAGCTGCTCACCGGGACGCGGCTGTTCAAGCGCTCCAACGACGTCATCACGCTGCAGGCGGTGATCGAGTGCAAGGTGCTCCCGCCCTCGCAGGTCAACCCCCGCGTGCCGAGGGATCTGGATCCCATCGTCATGAAGGCCCTGGAGCGCGAGCCGGGTGATCGCTACCCGGAGGCGGTGCAGCTGCAGCGGGCCCTGGAGCAGTGGCTCGACACCTATTCGCAGCCCTCGTCCACGGCGCACCTGGCGGCCTACATGAAGGATCTCTACGCCACGCGCCTGGCCGAGGAAGCGCGGCTGGGAGACGTGCTCGTGGAGGAGGCCGAGGCGCACTCGCCCTCGATCGCGCCGAAGTCACCCGATCGCACGGGGAGATCCTCCATCGAGACGATGGCCGCGCCGCGCCCGGACGCGGCCGGTGTGCCGCCGCGCCCGCCGCGCGCCTCCCTGAGCAGCCCGCGCGCCGAGCTGGATCGCAAGCGCACGGTGGATCTGCGCCGGTCTCCGGGCGAGCCCACCCTGGAGGCGTCCGAGGCGGGGGCCCTGTCCGAGACGGAGATGAGGGACCCGGGGCAACCCTCCGCCCAGCCCCGGTCCCACCGCCGCGCCGTGCTGGGAATCGGCGCGGGGGTGCTGGTGGGGTTGTTGCTCGGCGGCGTGTGGGCCCTGCGCTCCGAGCCCGTTCCTCCGCCCTCCGCTCCGTTGGCGCCCGCGGTGGTCGAGGCGCGGCCGACCGAGCCCACTCCCGCCGAGCCCGAGCCCGCGAAGCCCACTCCCACCGAGCCCGAGCCCGCGAAGCCCGCTCTGGTGCAGGTCACCTTGAAGGCGACGCCCGCGCAGGCCGCGCTGACGGTGGACGGCACGCCGTACGAGAAGTCGCCGGTGGTGGTGTCCGCCACGCCGGGACAGGAGCTGCTCGTGCTGGCGCGGGCGCCCCGCTACCAGGAGCTGTCCCGGAAGGTGACGGTGGGGCAGGGCCCCTCGCAGGAGGAGTCCCTGCGGCTGGAGCCCCTGCCCGAGTCGCGCAAGTCCGAGTCGCGCAAGCCCGATTCGCGCGTGTCCCCGCAGCAGGTGGAGCGCACGCCCGTGGGCAAGGGCACGGTGCGCTTCGCGGTGACGCCCTGGGCCGAGGTGACGTGTGGGGGGCGCAACCTGGGCAGCACGCCCCTGGGGGGAGATGTCAGCTTCAACGCGGGCGTGTATGAGTGCCGGTTCTGGAACCCGGACCTCAAGGAGAGCCGCACGGAGCGCGTCGAGGTGAAGCCCAACCGACACACCACCGTGGTCGTGAAGTTCTAGCTCGTAGCCCCGGGACGCTCCGCCGTGACCCTCGAAGCAGGTACCCCCATTGGCAAGTACGTCGTCAAGAGCAAGCTCGCCGAGGGGGGCATGGCGGAGATCTACCTGGCCACCGCCCGGGGGCCGGAGGGATTCGAGAAGGAAGTCGTCATCAAGCGCGTGCGCTCGTTCCTGTCGGACGACGAGGGCTTCGTGCGGATGTTCATCCAGGAGGCGCGGCTGGCCTCGCGGCTCAACCACGCCAACGTGGTGCAGATCTTCGACTTCGACAAGCACGAGGACTCGTACTACCTGGCCATGGAGTACGTGCGTGGCACCTCGCTGTGGAACCTGCGCAAGCGCTGCCGCGAGAAGGGCATCCGCATCCCCCCGGTGCTGGTGGCGTACATCGGCTCCCAGGTGGCGGCGGGGCTGCACTACGCGCACCGCACGCGCTCCCCGGAGGGCGAGACGCTGGGGCTGGTGCACCGCGACGTCACGCCGCACAACGTGCTCCTGTCCTTCGATGGGGCGGTGAAGCTCACCGACTTCGGCATCGCCAAGGCGGGCAACAAGCTCACCCAGCCGGGCGTGCTCAAGGGGAAGTTCGCGTACATGGCCCCGGAGCAGGCGCGCGGGGAAGAGGTGGACGCGCGCACGGACGTGTTCGCGCTCGGCGTGGTGCTCTGGGAGATGCTCACCGGAGGCCGCTTGTTCGACGGCGAGTCGGACGTGGCCGTGCTCCGGGCGGTGCAGGAGAGCGTCATCGTGCCGCCGGCCCGGCTCAATCCGGACGTGCCGGAGGGGCTCGACGAGGTGGTGTGCACCGCCCTGGAGCGGGAGCCGGCGGCGCGCTACCAGTCGGCCGGCGAGCTGGAGCGCGCGCTGGCCCAGTGCGTGCTGCGCGGCGCCACCAGCGTGGACGACACCGACCTGGGCACCTTCGTGCGGCGGCTCTTCGACGTGCCGCTCACCCAGTTCATGCTGTCGCCGGCCGTGCTGCAGGACCGCTCCCAGCGCCATCGCTCCGGCAGCACCGCCGTGGCGCCGGGGGAGTCCGTGTCCGAGCGTCCCGAGCCGCCGTCCGCCTCCAGGGTGGCGCCCGAGCCCCAGGCCGGGAGCGCGCCCGCCGCCCCGCGTGAAGCCACCGCCGTGATGCCGGGAAGCACTCCGTCCTCCGGTTCCCTGCGGCTCGCACCGGGCAACGAGCCCGAGGCGTCCCTGGTGTCCGCGCCCACCCTCGTCCTCGCCCGCGACGTTCCGGGCGGGCAGGAGGCGAAGGCCAGTGCCGCTTCCCCGCGGGCGCTGACGACTCCAGCGGCCCCGCTCCCCGCGGTGAGGCAGTCGAGTTCCCTGCCGTCGGTGGGCGTGCCCTCTCCGGAGGTGTCGGTGGTGAAGGCTCCGGAACCGGCCGTGGCGGCACAGGCCAGCGAGGTGGCGCGTCCGCTCCCGGGCTCGAGCCGTGGACGCCTGGCCGGATGGGTGGGCCTGGGCGTGGGCGTCCTCGTGCTCCTGGGTGGGGGGCTGATGTGGCGGTCGTCCACCGCGCCGTCTCCGGCGGGGGCTCCCGTGCCCGAGCCTGCTCCTGCCCCTGCCAATAAGGAGGTGGCCGGGTCCTCCCCAAGGTCTGGAGTGGAGGCTCCCCCGGCGTCCCCTCCGGCCCGGGAGGCCGTGGTGGCCGCTCCACCGGCCACGGGCGCGCCGTCCGTTCCGGAGCCGTCCGCGCCGGTCCAGTCGTCCGAGGCGACCCCACAGGCCGCGCCCGCCGTGAAGGCCAAGGGGACCCTCGTCGTCCAGGCCATCCCGTATGCCGACGTCTACCTGGACGGCAAGCTCGTCAGGCGCGAGGTGCAGGGGACCTGGACCACGTCACTCGCCGCGGGCACCTACCAGTTGAAGTTCGTCCACCCCAACCACTCCGACTCCTCCAAGGTCACCATCACCGCCAACGGCCGGACGATGAAGAGCTTCCGCCTGCCCGGGCGCTGAGTTCGCTCGCGGTGACGGAGCGCGCGTGATTGTTCACTGCTGATCATGGCCAGGGCGCGGCGTTCTCCCTCGTGAAGGCACGAAAACCTGCATTCCCAATAGGCTGAAGGGCAGGGGACGGGTTAGAGTGGACTCATCCTTTGGAGGGGACATGTCTGAAGTGAAGCAGCAGCGGCCGGAGGAGGAGGCGCCCGAGGAGGCGGAGGGTGGGGCGGAGCGCCGTCGCTCGAAGACGATGTCGCGCAAGGAGATGGCTCGCGACCTGCGGCGCCGCCGTCTGACGGGTCAGATCGACCCCGAGGAGAGCGATCTGCTCCAGGCCGTCGACTCGCAGCGGCCGAAGACCCGGGCGGACTGCGTGAACGGCGCCCGGCCGTGCCTGTTCGTGTCGTGCAAGCACAACCTGTACCTGGATGTGAACCCGGAGACGGGCTCCATCAAGCTCAACTTCCCGGACAAGGAAATCTGGGAATTGGAGCATACCTGCGCGCTGGACGTGGCGGAGAAGGGCGGCATCACGCTCGAGGAGGTGGGGGCCATCATGAACCTCACCCGCGAGCGCATCCGCCAGGTGGAGACGCGCGGCCTCTTGAAGTTGCGCGAAGCCACCGAGGCCGAGCCGCCGGTCTCCGCGCGCAAGCCCTAGGGTGCTGGCTGGGAAGCACGGCGCCCATCCGGTGCTGGCCGCTTCGTTGACACCCCGGGGGGTGGTTGCTAGAGGGACGCCTTCTCCCTCTAGGCGGAGGCACGCAAACCCGTGCTGGCTCTCCTCAGCGTCTCCGATAAACGCGGTCTGGTTCCCTTCGCTCAAGGACTCGTCCGGCTCGGTTTCGAGCTGCTGTCCACCGGAGGCACGCTCGCGGCGCTCCAAGCGGCGGGTGTTCCCGCCCGGAAGGTCTCCGAGCACACCCAGAGCCCGGAGATCCTCGGCGGCCGGGTGAAGACGCTCCACCCCCGCATCCACGGCGGCATCCTCGGTCGGCTGGAACTGGAGGAGGATCGCGCGGAGATGGCCGCTCATGGCATCTCGCCCATCTCCCTCGTGGCGGTCAACCTCTACCCCTTCCGCCAGACGGTGGCCTCCGGTGCCCCCGAGGCCGACGTCATCGAGCAGATCGACATCGGCGGGCCGGCCATGGTGCGTGCCTCGGCCAAGAACTTCCGCCACGTGACGGTGGTGGTGGACCCCGAGGACTACCCGGCCGTGCTGTCCGAGCTCGAGGCGTCCCGCGCCACGAGCGAGCAGACGCGCCGGCGGCTCATGCGCAAGGCGTTCGCGCACACAGCCGCCTATGACGCCTCCATCGCGGGCTGGCTGGCGGAGCAGGCCACCGAGCCCTTCCCCCAGGAGCTGTCGCTCACGTACCAGAAGGTGCAGAGCCTGCGCTACGGGGAGAACCCGCACCAGCGCGGTGCCTTCTACCGCGAGCACGCCGCGCCCTCCGAGCCCACCGTGGCCTTCTCGCGCGTGCTGCAGGGCAAGGAGCTGTCCTACAACAACATCCTGGACCTGGATGCGGCGCTGGGGCTGGTGCTGGAGTTCCCCGAGCAGCCCTGCGCGGTCATCATCAAGCACAACACGCCCTGCGGCGTGGCGCTGGATGGCTCGCTGGTGGCGGCCTACCGCACGGCGCGCGCCATCGACGAGGTGTCCGCCTTCGGCGGCATCGTGGCGCTCAACCGCGAGGTGGACTCGGCGTGCGCCGAGGCCCTGGCGGAGACCTTCCTCGAGGCCGTCATCGCCCCGTCCTACTCGGCCGAGGCCCTGCGGTTGCTCGCGGCCAAGAAGAACCTGCGCCTGCTGGAGGCGGGCCCCGGGCTGGCCTCGCCCACGGCCCGTCCCCGGGCGCAGCTCGAGGCGCGCAGCGTGTCCGGTGGCCTCGTGGTGCACGACCGGGACGCGGTGGAGCCGCCGCTGGAGTGGAAGGTGGTCAGCAAGCGGGCTCCCACCCAGGAAGAGGAGAAGGCCCTGCGCTTCGCCTGGCGGGTGTGCAAGCACGTGAAGAGCAACGCCATCGTCTTCTCCAATGGCCAGAAGCTGCTGGCCGCGGGCGGCGGACAGACGAGCCGCGTGGACTCGGCGAAGATCGCCACCGCGCGAGGCGGCGCGGCCCTCAAGGGCAGTGCCGTGGCCTCGGACGCCTTCTTCCCCTTCCGCGACGGACTCGACGAGGCGGCCCGCGCCGGAGCCACCTGCGTGGTGCAGCCTGGCGGCTCGGTGCGTGACGCGGAATTGATCGCCGCCGCGGATGAACATGGCATGGCAATGGTTCTCACGGGAGTGAGACACTTCCGGCACTGAGCCCTCATGCGGATTACCTGCCAAAAATGCGCGGCGGCCTACGCCATCGATGACCGGGTCATCACCCCCAAGGGCGTGCGTGCGCAGTGCCCACGCTGCCGCCATCTGCAGTTGGTGAAGCGAGAGGAGTCCGCGTCTTCCGCGGAGCCCGCTCCGGAGCCCGCTCCGGCCGCCAAACCCGCCGCCAAGCCCGCCGCCGCGGCCGCCAAGCCCGCGGCCACCGCCAAGCCCGCCGCAGCCGCTGCCAAACCAGCCGCCGCGGCCGCCAAGCCCGCTGCGGCCGCCAAACCCGCTGCGGCTGCCGCCAAACCCGCCGCCGCAGCCAAGCCCGCCACGGCCGCCGCCAAGCCCGCCGCCGCGGCCGCCAGGTCGGCGGGTTCGTCGCGTCCCGCGACCCTCTCCGACGAGCTGTTTGGTGACCTGAGCCAGCTCTCCCCTGCTACTGGCGATTTCCCCACGGGCTCACTGCAGGATGAGGTCTCACCCTCCAGCGGACCTCCGCCGTCGCCCTTTCCGCCCGCCTCCAAGGACTCGCTGTTCGGAGACATCGGGGAGCTCACCCAGTCGTCGCCGTCCAATCCGACGCTCGATACCGAGGAGGAGGGCCGGCAGCACACTCCAAGCTATTCGCTGCCGTCGGGAGACCTGCTGTTCGACGAGCCCGAGCCGCCTCCTCCCGCGCCCGCTCCACCTCCGTCGAGGCCCGCTCCCAAGCCCGCCGTGCAGGCCAGGCAGGAGGTGGCGCCGGCCGCCCCCGCCTTTCCGGCGCCGTCGGACGACGCCCTGTTCGACTTCAACGCGCCTCCCGGCTTCGACGCCCCTCCCCCCGCGCCGCCTCCTCCTGCCCGGCCGGCCGCTCAGGCCAGGCCAGCGCCTCAGCCCGCTCCGGCGCCGTCGGACGACGCCCTGTTCGACTTCAACGCTCCTCCGGGCTTCGACGCGCCTCCCCCCGCGGAGGCGCCCGCGGCCGGGGGAGATCCCCTCCTCGACTTCTTCGGAGCTCCCCCCGACGCCGAGCCCGCCGCCGCGCCCGTCAGGTCCGCTCCGGCTCCAGCGCCCGTGCTCGCTCCCGCTCCGGTGGCCAAGGGGTGCCGTGAGTGTGGCAAGCCGCTCGTGGATCCCTTCGATCAGGCGCTCGGCGCGTGCGAGGACTGCCGGCACCGGGGCCAGAAGGCCGAGCCCCAGCCCGCGCAGGAGGCGGCACCTTCCGTCGAAGTCATCGACCTGCCGCCCATGGACTCGTCCATGCCCGTGCCCGAGGCGGGACGTTCCATTCCCGCCGCTCCCCCGTTGCCTCCCGAGCCTCGAAGCGCCGCGCGCGCCGCGGCCGCCCGCACGGGCGTCGTGGCCGTGTCGGCGTCCAGTGGCCGGAGCAAGGGGCCGCTGGTGGCCGCGGTGGTGGTGTTGTTGCTCGCTGGCGCCGGCGCGGCCGCGTACTTCCTCTCTCCCGACGTCAAGACGCTCGTGGAGAAGCCGCTGGCCGCGGCGGGGTCGGGGTCGGGGTCGGGGTCGGGATCAGCGTCGGCCCCCAAGAAGCAGGACCCTTCGGAACCGTTGCCTCCCGCGGTCGCGGCCGTGTTGCCGCGCTGGCAGTTGTTGTTCGTGGACAACGACAGCAAGGAGGGCGACAGCCCGCGGTTGATCGAGGAGGGCCAGGCCCTGCTCGCCAAGGATCAACGCTTCGCCTACGCGCAAGCGGCGGAGCTGTTCCAGCGCGCGCTGCTGGCGGATCCCAGGAGTGACGCGGCCATTGGCGGCTATGTCCAGGCGCTCGCGCTGGGGCGTGGCTCCCTGATGGACGATACGAGCTTCCAGGAAGCGCGCTCGCTCATCGAGGCCGCGGAGCAGCGTGACCCGGGCAACGCCGACCTGCGGGTCGCCCACGCCAACCTGCTGCTGTCCCACCCCGAGGAGTCGGGGAACCTGGAGCAGGCGCGCAAGATCGCCGAGGACGTGCTCGCCGATACCAAGGAGGGCACCGGGGCCCAGAAGGCCGAGGCCCATCTGGTGATGGGCCGCACCTTCATGGCGTCCTCCCGCGAGCTGGCCATCGAGCATTTCGAGTCCGCGCTGGCCATCTCGTCGGAGCTGGAGCGGGTGCACTACTACCGGGCGCTGTTGGATGAGTCCTCGGGAGACTACTCGGCGGCGATCGGCCGCCTGCAGAAGCGGCTCGAGCAGGATCCGGAGCATTGGGAGACGATCAGCACCCTGGTGCGCATCTACCTCGAGGTGGGGGAGCCGCAGCTGGCGCGTCAGCTCTACGAGACCCGGCTCAAGGCCGCCCCGAACGACTTCCAGACGCTCCTGGCGAGCGCGGTGATGCGCTACCAGGCCGAGGGCTCCCTCCAGGGCGCGTTGAAGGCCCTGCGCGGCATGCTGGACAATCGCGACAAGTACGATCAGCGCCAGGTCGCGGAGCTGCTGCTGCACCTGTCCATCACCGAGCGCCTGGCCAACAACCTGGATGCCTCGGCCAAGGCCGGCCGCGAGGCCCTGCAACTGGACAAGAACAACCCCGCGGTCCACCTCCAGCTCTTCTTCGTGTCCCTGGCGCGCAAGGATGCCGCCGAGGCCACCAGCCACCTCGCCATCCTCAAGGGGCATCTGGGCGAGCCCGCCCTGGAGAAGATCCTCGAGGGCCGCCTGCGGCTGCTCGAGCGCAAGCCCGCGGAGGCGATGACGCTCTTCACCGAGGCCGCCCGGCTGGATCCGCGCCACACGGACGCCCTGCTGCTCGCGGGCGTGGCCGCCGCCCAGGACGGACGCCGGGAAGAGGCCTTCCGGGTGCTCGCCCAGGCGCTGCTGGGAGATCCCCACCGGGTCGCCCCGAGGCCCGTCCTCACGCCCTTCTATCAGCGCCCCGGAGAGCTCATCCAGGGCATGGATGGCTCCATCGCGGGGATCGCCCGCGGGGATGACGACCTGTTGCCCTTCCTCTACGAGGGGCTGCTGCGCTACCACCAGGGCGAAGGCGCGGCCGCGGAGAAGATGTTCAAGAAGGTGTCCGAGGTGGATGCCAGCAATGCCCAGGCGTCCTCCTTCCGCGCGCTGATCGCCCTCGCCCGCAAGGACCGCAAGAGCGCGGACGAGGCCAAGGGACAGGCCGCGCGCGCGGTGGCGGGAGGGCGACAGGTGGCGCTCGCCCACTACGTCCAGGGGCTCGTGCTGGCCAACGCCAAGCAGGTGGAGCCCGCCCGCAAGTCCCTGCGCGAGGCGGTGATGCTCGCCCCGAAGCTGTACGCGGCCGAGGTGAAGCTGGGCGAGCTGGAGGCCCCCTCCAGTCCCGGTCCGGTGCGCGAGCGCCTGGTCCGGCTGTTGGGGATCGATCCCTCGTACCTGCCCGCCAAGCGCGTGCTCTACCTGATCGACAAACGAGGTTGACGTGAAGGTTCTTCTCCTCGGCTCCGGCGCGCGCGAGCATGCGCTCGCGTGGAAGCTGTCCCAGAGCCCACGGCTCACGAAGCTATGGGTGGGACCGGGCAATGTGGGCACCGCGCGCGTGGGCACCAACGTGCCGCTGGACGCGCAGGATCCCTCCGCGGTGGTGGCGTTCGCCCGCCGCGAATCGGTGGACCTGGTGGTGGTGGGTCCCGAGGCGCCGCTGGTGGCGGGCGTGGCGGATGCGCTCGCCGTGGCGGGCATCCCGTGCTTCGGGCCGGTGGAGGCCGCCGCGCGTGTCGAGGGCTCCAAGGCCTTCGCCAAGGAGATCATGGTGGAGGCGGGCGTGCCCACCGCGGACTACCGCGTGTTCACCGACCTGGCCGAGGCCGAGGCCCATGCGGTGGCGCAGGGCCGCATCGTCGTCAAGGCGGATGGGCTGGCCGCGGGCAAGGGCGTCATCGTGGCGCACGATGCCAACGCCGCGCGCGAGGCGGTGCGGGCGGTGGGCGCCATGGGCAGCGCCGGCCAGCGGCTGGTGCTGGAAGAGCTGCTCGAGGGCGAGGAGGTGTCCGTCATCGCCCTGTGCGACGGCGAGCGCTACGTGCTCCTGCCTCCCGCGCAGGACCACAAGCGCGTGGGAGAAGGGGACACCGGCCCCAACACCGGAGGCATGGGCGCGTACGCTCCCGCGCCCTTCCTGTCCGCCGCGCGGCTCGCCGAGGTGGGTGAGCAGGTGATCGCTCCGACGCTGGCGACGCTGCGGCGCCGGGGCACGCCCTTCCGGGGTGCGCTGTACGCGGGGCTGATGCTCACCCCGCGCGGCCCCAGGGTGCTGGAGTTCAACGCGCGCTTCGGCGACCCCGAGACGCAGGTGTTGATGATGCAGCTCGCCGAGGACGTACTGCCGCTGCTGGACGCGTGCGCGCGGGGCAAGCTGGAGCCGCGGGTGCTCGCGGTGCATCCCGGCGCCTCGGTGGGTGTGGTGCTCGCCGCCGAGGGCTATCCGGAAGCGCCCCGGAAGGGAGCCCGCATCGAGGGGGTCGACACGGTCGCCTCCGACTGCCCGGTGTTCGTCGCGGGCGTGGACGGCGAGTGGCGGACGGCGGGAGGCCGGGTGCTCACCGTGTGCGCGCGGGGCACG
This sequence comes from Cystobacter fuscus, assembly GCF_002305875.1. Lineage (NCBI taxonomy): Bacteria > Pseudomonadati > Myxococcota > Myxococcia > Myxococcales > Archangiaceae > Cystobacter > Cystobacter fuscus. The sequence continues at coordinate 4,207,088 of NZ_CP022098.1, forward strand.
GACCTCGCCCAGGCGCGCGCCCAGGCCTACTCCGCCGTGGGGCGCATCCACTTCGAGGGCATGCACTTCCGCCGGGACATCGGAGCCAAGGGGCTTGGCGCGCCCGCCGTGACGCCGTGAACCTGCTCTCGCGCTACCTGCTGAAGGAGCTGGTCATCCCCCTGGTGGTGTGGGTGGCCTTCCTCTTCCTCCTGCTGTTCGTCATGCAGTTCCTGCGCGGCACGGATGTGCTCCTCGGCTCGGCGGTGACGCTCGGGGACATGGGGTGGTTGCTCGTCTACCTGTCACCCCACTTCCTGGTGATGGCGCTGCCCATCGCCTTCCTGCTGGCCATCCTCCTGGGGCTGGGCCGCCTGTCCGAGGATCGGGAGATCACCGCCCTGCAGGCGCTCGGCATCGGTCCGGTGCGGCTGATCGCCGGGCCCCTGTTCATCGGCGCCGTGCTCTCCGCGTTGATGCTGCTCATCACCTGCACCGCCGAGCCCTGGGGGCTCACCAGCGTGAAGGAGTTCGTCGCGGAGATCATCAAGAAGAACGTGGTGGGCGACGTGAAGCCCGGCGTCTTCTACGAGGATCTCTCCAACCTCACCCTCTACGCCGAGCAGGTGGAGGGCGAGGAGCACCAGTGGAAGCACGTGCTGTTGCACGATGACCGGGAGCCGTCCGCGCCGCTGTTGATGCTCGCGCACCAGGGCCAGGTGAACACGAACACCTCCGGGCAGGTGCTGACGCTGGTGCTCGGCGATGGCGAGGCACACCGGGCCAATCGCGGCGCGGCGTCCTACTCCGTCGTCACCTTCGAGAAGGCGGAGATCGCCGTGGGCGTGGAGGGCAGCATGGGCCGGCGCAACCGGTTCCGCTCCCCCAAGGAGGAGCTCACCCCGGTCGAGTTGCTGGAGGCCGCGGAAGAAGCCGAGCGCACGGGGGGCGATCCCCGGCCCTTCCGCATGGCGCTGCACACCCGGGTGGGCAACGCGCTCGCGCCGCTGTCCTTCGCGCTGCTGGGCACGCCGCTGGCCATCGGCCGCCGCCAGGGCGGACGCGCCTGGGGCTTCCTGCTCACGCTGGCCGGCTACGTGCTCTTCTACCTGCTCACGCGGGTCTTCGAGCAGATGGGGCAGCAGGGGCGGTTGCCGATCCCCCTGGCGGGCCAGCTCACCAACCTCATCTTCTGCGCGGTGGGCGCCGTGGCCCTCTACCGCGTCAACCGCTCGGGGACGGTGCGGTGAGCACCACGCTCTTCCGCTACGTGGTCCGCACGTACGTGGGCTTCGCGGTGGGCATCCTCTGCGCCCTGGTCACGGTGTTCCTGGTGGTGGACTTCGTGGACCGCTCGCGCAGCTACACGGGCGAGGGCTGGGTGTGGAGTGTCCTCGAGCTCTACGCGAACAAGGCGCTGCTCTCCGTGCAGCAGCTCGGGCCGGCGGCGCTGCTGCTCGCGGCGGGGGCGGCGGTGTCCTCGCTGCGCAAGCGCGGCGAGGTGACGGCGATGCGCGCCTTGTCCTTCGGTCCCAAGGCCCTCTACCTGCCCGTGGGAGTGAGCGTGGGTCTGGCGTGCGTGGGGCTCATCGCCTTCGACGAGTGGGTGGTGGTGCCCGCGGGCATCCGCGTGGATGAGATCACCACCCAGCGCTTCAACCGCTGGGGCGACTGGGGCATGTACCACACGCCCAAGCAGTGGTTCCGCCGGGGAGACCACATCTTCTACCTGCGCAGCGGCAGCGCACAGGAGGGTTTCGTGGACGTGGCCATCCTCACCGTGACGTCGGACTTCCGGCTCGCGCGGCGCGTGGATGCCCGGAGCATGCGCTCCGTGGAGGGCACGCGCTGGATGCTGGAGGGCGTGGTGGAGCGCACCTTCACGCGCGACGGCCAGTCCTCGGTGCGCGAGCTGGACGAGGTGGAGTACGACCTGGGTGCCAGCGCGAGAACCTTCCGCATCCGTCCGGGCCGGCCCGAGCAGATGCGGGTGCCGGTGCTGCGCGAGCAGATCGCCGCGCGCGGCGAGGTGGGACTGGCGACGCGGCAGTTCTCGCTCGTGCTCCACAACCGCTTCGCCTATCCGCTGGCGGGTCTGCCCGCGGCGCTGCTGGCGGTGGGCCTGGCGCTGAGGCCGGGACGCAAGGGCAACCTGACGGTGGCGCTCGTCGAGGGGCTGCTCATCTCGGTGATCATGTGGGGACTGATGGTGGTGGCCCGGACGCTGGTGCTCTCCGAGCGGCTGTCGCCCGTGCTGGCGGCGTGGTTCCCCGTCGCCCTGCTCGTCGTGGCCGCGGTCCTGCTGTGGTTGCGCGGCGAGGGCCGCCTGGGCAGGAGTGGGGGATGAACGTGCGCCGGGACGTGCTCGAGCGCGTGCTGCTCGTGTTCATGCTGCTCTGGGGCGTGGGGTGCCTCTTCCTGGAGGGCCTCGCGGTGGTGGGGCTCGCGGGCAGTGCGTTGGGGGCGCTCGTGGTGGCCCGGCAGGAGGGGGTCACGGTGCGCGGAGCCGTGCTCGCCTGGGTGCCGCTCGTCGTGTTCCTCGCGTGGTCGTTGCTCATCCCCACGCTGGCCGGACACCCGCCGCGCGGCACGGGCGTGGCGCGCCTGCTGGACTTCGTGGGCATCCCCGTGGCGGCGGTGGCCTTCGGCTTCCTGTCGGACGCGCGGCGGATGCGGCTCGCGTGGGTCGTGGGGGGGCTGTTCCTCGTGTCGTGCGCGGTGGCGGGACTCCAGCACTTCGGCGTGTGGCCTCCACTGGAGGCCTGGGCCCCCCTGGCCTGGACGCGCCTGCCCTTCGATCGGGTCTACGAACCCGTCGTCGGCGCGGAGCACCGCTTCATGGCCGGAGGGCTGCTCTTCCACCGGCTGAAGTTCTCCCACATCGGGGGCATGGCGGCGGTCTTCGCCCTGGGCGTGGGCCTGCGCCTGCGAGGGCGGAGGCAATGGGCGGCGCTCGTGGTGGCGGGCGTGGGGCTCGTCTCCGTGGGCCTCTTTCCCTATGCCCGCGCGGGCAGCGTGGCGCTGGTGGCGGTGATGGGCGGGGTGGTGCTGCTCGGCCTGCCCCGGCGCGTGGCCCTGCCCACGTGCGCCGCCGTGCTGGCGCTGGCCGTGTTGGCGCTGGCGCTCGACCGGCCCCTGCGCGAGCGCTTCCTCGACAGTGGTACCGATTCGGGCTCGGGCAACCGGCCGGCGCTGCGGGAGACGGGCCTGCGCGCGCTGCGTCAACACCCGCTGACGGGGGTGGGCCCGGGACGCTTCCAGGCGAAGAAGTACGCCACCCCGGACATGCCCGAGCAGGCGCGCGAACACCCCGGCAAGTCCCACAACCAGTACCTCAGCATGGCCGCCGAGACGGGCGTGCCGGGGGCGCTGCTCTTCGTGGCGCTGCTCGGCTGGCTCGCCTGGCGCATGCCCCGGGGCCGCCCCGAGGGACTGGGGGCACTCGGAGCGCTCGGGTTCTTCTGTCTGCTGTCCCTGCTGCATGATCCGCTCTTCCACGTCCAGGCCTCCCAGGCGCTGGTGCTCTTGCTGGGCATTGGCCTGAGCGCGCGCCGCGGGGTCGACTGGCGCAGCGGGACGCAGGCGGGCTAAGTCTTCGGGGAGCGAGTCCTGGGGAGGGCCCGCGTTCCTTCCATGACTCATCCTGCTGCCAATGACGTGCGCGTGGGCTCGGTGCTGCGGGGCACGTATGAAATCACCTCGTTGCTCGGCAAGGGGGGCATGGGCGCCGTCTACCTCGCGAGCCATCGCCGGCTTCCCAGCAAGCAGGTCGCCGTCAAGGTGCTGCGCGGCGGGGCGGACCTCTCCCCAGAGCAGTACGCGCGCTTCCGCCGGGAGGCGGAGATCGCCTCGCGGCTCGGCCATCCGAACATCGTCGAGGTGCTCGACTTCGACACCCTGGAGGACGGCACGCCCTTCCTGGTGATGGAGTACCTGCGCGGAGAGAGCCTCGAACAGCGGCTGGCGCGCGGCCCCCTGTCGCTCGAGGAGACGATGTCCCTCACGCGGCAGATCGGCTCGGGGCTCACGGCGGCCCACCGCGCGGGCGTGGTGCACCGGGACCTCAAGCCCGCCAACGTGTGGCTCGTCCCCATGGACTTGGGGAGCAGCGTGGGCACGCGGGTGAAGCTGCTCGATTTCGGCATCTCGAAGATGCTCGACTCCCAGACGATCCAGACGCAGGACTCGGTGTTGATGGGCACGCCCCAGTACATGGCGCCCGAGCAGGCCATGGGCAGGAATCGCGAGGTGGACGCGCGCACGGATCTCTTCGCGCTCGGGTGCATCGTGTACGAGATGCTGTCGGGCCGGTCTCCGTTCGAGGGAGAGGACAACGGCATCCTCCAGGTGATTGACCGCATCGTCCACTCGCAACCCGAGCCCCTCATGCTCCTGCGCCCCGGGCTGCCCGAGCACGTGCTCTCCGCGGTGGGGCGCGCCCTGGCGAAGAGCGCGCGGGACCGTCACGCGGATGTCGCGGCCTTCATCCAGGAGCTGACGGGAAGGCCGCTCCTGTCCCTGTCCAGGACCGCGATGCCCAGGGTGTTCATGCCCTCGAACCCGAGAATGGCGGCGGTGGTGGCGGCAACGGATCGTTCCAGCAAGGACGGGGAGGGGGAGGAGCCCACGCTCGTGCCCGCGTCGACGGTGCGCTTCGCGGCGCCCGTGCCACCCGCGAGTGCCTCCGAGCGTCCTGAAAACCCTCCCGGGGAAATCCGCCGGGCCCGCCGACCGGTGCCGAAGTGGGTCGTGGGCGTGGGCTGGGCGGTCGTGGTGGTGGGTTTCTCGGCCGCCGCGTGGTGGATGCGGTCGCCGCCTCTCACGCCCGAGCGGCCCTCCGCTCCGGCTCCCGTGAGAGAGCCGCTCCCGGAGGCGCCGCGGTAACAATCCATCGAGTTCTGATCACCCGCGCCAGCCGGGACTCCTCCCCTGGCGCCTTACCCCACAGGAGACAGACGTGAGAGTCATCGTGGCGATGTTGGCCGTGGTCGCGGTACTGGAAGCAGGTCATGCCCGGGCGGCCGCGCCCGTGGAGCCGGGCAAGGTGTTCGCCGGTCAGAACGGCGAGTTGGTGACGGCGATCCCGCTCTCGCCCGCGGACGAGAAGAAGGCCATCGTCCTCGTGCAGGGCACCGACAGCGAGCTCGACGGCAAGGTGCTCCCCTATGACGTGGAGACGTCGGGCCAGGACGTGCGCTACGTCACCCAGTTGCATGGCCGCCGCTATGTCACCCTGTACCTGCTCGCCACGGGCTCGCGCCGGAACTACTACGTGAACGTGCCGGGCCGACGCGACGACACCGTGGTGACCTTCGATGACGCGCGCACCCGCGCGCTCAAGGGCGAGGAGGTGTACGCGCTGCATCAGAAGCAGAAGTCGCAGGGGGTGCTCACCCGCCTGATGGCCTTCGATCGCAAGGGCGAGGAGGCCGAGGTCGAGCGCGCGCTGGCCGCGTCGGTGAAGCGCATGAACGAGGCGTGCGGCTCGCAGACGGTGGGGCTCGTGGAGTGGGCGAGCATCCCGGACGAGCTGATCAAGGAATACAGCATCGCCTCCTACTGCGAGGCCCCGCTCGATTCGCTGCGCAAGCTGTGCGCGTCGGCCGAGGCGAAGAAGGTGGTGCAGACGCGCATCAAGGAGGCGAGCTGCCGCTTCGGGGACGCGCCGGCCGTGAAGGTGGAGTCGGGCCGGCTGACGTGGACGACGGCCAAGGACGCGTCCAACCAGGAGGAGTTCGCCACGAAGGCCTTCCTGGACACGCTCGAGTCCACCCGGGGCCAGGGCGAGAAGCTCGTCGCGAGGATGCAACTGGAGAAGACCCACGTGTGCACGGATGGCAAGGGGCACTACGTGCTCGTGCGGCCCGACGAGACGCACACCGTGCAACTGGCCTACGGAGACGGCCAGCGCTTCGTCGAGGTCGCCTCGCCGCCCTGGGTCCTCAACGGCCACTACTTCCTGGAGCCGCGCTTCTACCACAAGACGATGAACCACTCGTTCCGGGGGCTCGACATGGGCCTGTACTCGGAGGTGGAAGTGGACGAGGAGAAGAACACCTGCGCGGTGCGCTGTGGCGAGCGCACCATCCCGTTCACCTGGGTCGACGGGGAGCAGAAGGAGACGCTGGTGTCCAAGGCCACCTTCGAGCCCAATCCCCAGAAGTACGTGCCCTACGCGCTGCTGCGCGATCAGAAGGGGCGCTATTACCTGGTGGAGCGCGGCTTCAAGAAGGAAGAGGAGCGCAACTTCCGTGTCTCCATCGGGCCCAAGGGCAATCTCCAGGTCCAGAAGATGAAGGACGTGGTCTCCGACTCGGAGGGGGAGATCTTCTCGACGAAGCGGGGTGATCTGCGGCTCGTCGTGCAGAAGGATCTGCCCTCGCTGTGGATCGAGAACAAGAAGCGGACGGAGCTGCGCACGGTGCCCGTCGAGGAGAACCTGCCGCTCATCTACAACGAGCTCGGGGTGTACACGGGCGCCCGTCTGGGCACGCCGTGCGACGACCAGTGAGCCCAGGGCCCGTCCTCCCGCCTGCCCGGATGTGCTGAGGGAGCAGGTTATAGGTGCGCTCTTCGGTCATGAGCGCATCACGCGTCGAACAACTGCGCGCGGACGTTCGCGCGCGCGCGGAGAACCGTCCCGGGGTGTACCGCATGCGCGGGCCCTCGGGAGAGGTGCTCTACGTGGGCAAGTCCGTGCGCGTGCGCACCCGGCTGCTGTCCTACTTCCGGGCGCGGCGTGGGGAGAAGGCGGCGGAGATCATCGGGTACGCGCACGGCGTGGAGTGGGAGTACACGCCGAGCGAGTTCGCCGCCCTGCTGCAGGAGTTCCGCCACATCAAGCGCTGGCGGCCTCCGTACAACGTGGAGCACAAGCGGGACAACTCGCTGTGCTTCATCAAGCTCACGCGCGAGCCGGTGCCCCGGCTGCTGGTGGCCAGCCACGTCATCCACGATGGGGCCGAGTACTTCGGGCCCATCCGCGGCCGGCACCGCGTCACCGAGGCGGTGCGCGCGGTGAGCGACTTGCTGGAGCTGCGCGACTGCGCGTCGGACACGCCCATGCGGCTGGCGGATCAATTCGAGCTGTTCCGCGTCCAGGAGGATCCCCGCTGCATGCGGGGACAGACGGGCCGTTGCATCGCTCCGTGCGCGGGAGGCTGCACGCGCGCCGAGTACCAGACGCGCATCTCGCTCGCGCGTGACTTCTTGAATGGGCTGACGGACCAGCCGCTCGTCCTGGTGCGCGAGCGCATGGCGCTGGCCTCCCGGCGCTTGCAGTTCGAGTACGCGGCCGAGCTGAGAGATCGCTCGGAGTCGCTCGGGGGCGTGAGGGACGAGTTGCTGCGGGTGGGCCAGTTCGTGGAGCGGCTGTCCTTCGTCTACACGGTGCCCGGGGAGGCGGGAGAGGATCGGGTCTACGTCATCCGCCGGGGCAGCGTGCGTGCGGAGTTCGCGGTGCCCGGTTCGCCCGAGGCGCGGCGCGACCTGGAACAGCAGGTGCGAGGGATTTTCGAGAGGCCGGAGCCCCGGATGATCGGCCTGCGCGCCCACGAGGCCCAGGAGGTGCTGCTCGTGGCGAAGTGGTTCCGCCTGCACCCCGAGGAACTGGAGCGCACCGTGCCCGTCGTGCTGAACGTGCTCGTGGAAGCCTCGGGCGAGGAGCCGGGGAGGGCGGGTTAACGGGCCTCGAGTGCCCGTCGGTAGGTGGCCAGCGTCCGCTGGGCGCAGTCCTCCCAGGTGAAGCGCGCGGCGCGCTCGCGGCCCTTCGCCGAGAGATCCCGGCGCAGCGACTCGTCGCGCGCGAGCTTCATCGCCGTCTCCTTCCAGGCCCGGGCGTCGTCGGGGGGCAGCAGCAGCGCCGCCTCGCCCACCACCTCCGGCAGGGACGTGGCGCGCGCGGCCACCACCGGGGTGCCACACGCCATGGCCTCCAGCGCGGGCAGGCCAAAGCCCTCGTAGCGCGAGGGCATGAGCAGCGCCGTGGCGGCGCCGTAGAGGCGCGGCATGTCGTCCTCGGGCAGCTCGGACAGCTCGAGGGTGGAGTCCGGAAAGCCCAGCTCCCACGCCGCGCGTTTGCCCGCCAGCAGCACGAGCGGCTCGGGCAGGGATTCGGCCACGGTCGCCAGCATCCCCAGGTTCTTGAAGGGCTTGGTGTTGCCCACCGCGAGCAGGAAGCGCGGTGGCAGGCCCCGGCGCTCGCGGAAGTCCTTCAGCTCCGAGGCCGTCTGCGGCTGGTAGCGCGCGTCCACCCCGTTGGGGATGACCTGGAGGCGGTAGGGCGACAGGTTCAGCTCCCGCGCGAGCTCCTCCCGGGAGAACTCGGACACGGTGATGAGCGCCCGGGCCGTCTTCGCGCGGGGGCCCACGACGAGCTGGTAGTAGAGGCGGCGGCCCGGGCCGTACTCCTCGGAGAGCACCAGGTGGTTGGCGTCGTGGAGCGTGGCCACGAGCCGTCCCGGCCACAGCGCGGGCAGCGAGAAGGAGGTGGCGTGGAACAGGTCCGGCTTGAGCCGCGCCAGCCACGCGCCGAGCACGGGCTGCTCCAGGGGCGAGAGGAACGGGGCGGGGCAGCGGTGCAGGGGGATGCGCGGGGTGAGGGTGCCCAGGCCCGCGGGGAGCCCCTCGGGCGCGGTGAGGGCGCTGAAGCGCAGGTCCGGTGCGAGCACGGGCAACCGGCACGCCAGCTCCAGCGCGTAACGCGCGATGCCGTGCAGCCGGCCACGAACCATGCGCAGATCGATGAGGATGCTCGCCACGAGAGCTGGCACTACCACACCCCGGGGACGCGGCGGGGACTCGCGTGCTACAAGGCCGCCCCGTGAAGGTCGCCCTCGTCCATGACTGGCTCGTCACCCAGCGAGGCGGCGAGCACGTGCTCGAGGCACTGTGCGAGCTGTTCCCGCGGGCCGACATCCATACCCTCGTCCATCGCCCCGGCGCCGTGCACCCGCGCATCGAGTCCCATCCCATCCACACGTCGCTGCTCCAGCGGGTGCCGCGCATCCACGAGCTCTACCGGCACTTCCTTCCGGTGCTCCCCCAGGTCATCGAGTCCATGCGTCTGACGGACTACGAGCTGGTCATCTCCTCCAGCCACTGCGTGGCCAAGGGCATCCGCAAGCCGCCCGGGGCGAAGCACCTGTCCTACGTGCACGCGCCCATGCGCTACATGTGGGACTTGTTCGACGACTACTTCGGACCGGGCCGGGCGTCCGCGCCGGTGCGCGTGGCGGCGCACGCGGTGCGGCCCTGGCTCCAGAAGTGGGATCGCGAGAGCACCGCCGGGGTGGATCGGCTGCTCGTCAACAGCCAGCACATCGCCGGCAAGGTGCGGCGCTTCTGGGGCCGCGAGGCCAAGGTGGTGTACCCGCCCGTGGCCCTGGAGCGCTTCTGTCGGCATCCGCTCACGGGGCTCGGCCAGGGGGGCTACTACCTGTGGCTGGGCGCCTTCGCTCCCTACAAGCGGCTCGACATCGCGCTGGAGGCCTTCCGCCACCTGGACGCGCCCCTGTGGGTGGTGGGCACGGGGCAGGAGGCGGCGCGGCACACCTCGGGGCCGCCGCCCGCCAACATCCGCTTCCTCGGCTCGGTGGCGGACGAGGCGCTGCCCGGGCTGTACCGCGACGCGCGCGCGCTCGTCTTCACCGCCGAGGAGGACTTCGGCATCGTCCCGCTGGAGGCCCAGGCGTGTGGCCGTCCCGTCATCGCCTACGGGCGGGGTGGGGCGCTGGAGACGGTCAACCCCCGCACGGGCCTCTTCTTCGACGCGCAGACCCCCGAGGCGCTCGCGGACGCCGTGCGCCGCTTCGAGGCGTGGGAGCCGGGCTTCCAGCCCTCGGATGCTCGCTCGCAGGCCGAGCGCTTCAGCCGGGCCGCCTTCCAGCGCGCGGTGATGGCCGAGGTGGACGCGCTCCTGTCGAAGGCATGACGCCCCCTGACAGGGCTGTCAGGGGGGACACGCATCCCCGAGGCGAGGCACACGGTCCGGGAACCGGGTGGGGTGGAGCCAGGGGGGGCAACCCCTTGGATTCCGGGCGCTTTCCATGCTACGAGCGCACCGGCTGTGAGGGTGTCCGGTAGCGGACGGGCCGTGGGTGTGGGGCGCGAGGATTGCAGCTCGCGCGCGGGTCCGAGAGAAGGAGCTTCACGTGTTCAGCCGGTTCCAGCGCTTCTACACGTCCATCAAGGTGGCCGCGGATGTGGTGATGCTGACGGGCGCGTTCGCGCTCGCGTACGCCACGCGTTTCGAGGGGCCGATTCCGGTGATGTACGGACTGCCGGCCTGGGAGGAGACGCTGCTGTCGTTGGCGACGGTGCTCCTGGTCTTCCCCTTCACCTACCAGCAGGCGCGGCTGTACGTGACCAACCGGGCGCGCACGCACATCGGCGAGGTGTTCGAGGTCTTCAAGGCCACCGTCATGGCCACGCTCATCGTGGTGGCGCTGACGTACTTCACGCGCGAGCGCTACTCGCGTCTCATGCTGGCGTTCTTCTCGGGCTATGCGTTCGTGGGGGTGTCCGCGGTGCGGCTGGCGCTGCGCGCGGTGCTCAGTGAGGTGCGCCGACGCGGCTACAACCTCAAGTCCGTGCTCGTCATCGGCACGGGGGAGCTGGGCCAGCGCGTCATCGACACGGTGGAGGGCCACAAGGAGCTGGGCTTCCGGGTGACGGGGGTGCTCACGCTGGGCGACGAGCGCCCGGGTGCGCGGGTGCGGGACATCCCCGTGGTGGGCCACGTGAAGGACGTGGACGCGGTGCTGGACGCGCATCCGGTGGATCAGGTCGTCATCGCGGTGCCGCTCGAGCAGCAGGCCGCCGTCAAGCCGCTCATGGAGCAGCTCGCGCTGCGCACGGTGGACGTGAAGGTGGTGCCGGACCTCTACCAGTACGTCACCCTGTACGGCGGCCTGGAGGAGTTTGGGGGTCTGCCCATCATCAGCCTCCAGGGCGATCCGATGACGGGCTGGAACATGGTGGCCAAGCGCGTCTTCGACATCCTCTTCGCCCTGGTGGCGCTCGTGGTGAGCGCGCCGGTGATGGGGCTGGTGGCGATCGCGGTGAAGCTCACCAGCCGGGGGCCGCTGCTCTACGCCCAGGAGCGCATGGGCATGGATGGGCGCACGTTCCACATCCTCAAGTTCCGCACCATGCGCACGGATGCCGAGGCGTCCGGCGCCCTCATGGCGAGCAAGGACGACCCGCGGCGCACGCCCATCGGCACGTTCCTGCGCAAGTACTCGCTGGATGAGCTGCCCCAGTTCTTCAACGTACTCACCGGTGACATGAGCCTCGTCGGCCCCCGCCCCGAGCGGCCCGTCTTCATCGAGGAGTTCAAGCGGCAGATTCCCCGCTACCACCTGCGCCACAAGGTGAAGGCGGGCATCACCGGCTGGGCGCAGATCAACGGCCTGCGCGGGCAGACCTCCATCCAGAAGCGGATCGAGTACGACCTGTACTACATCGAGAACTGGTCCCTGCTGATGGACCTGAAGATCCTGGTGCGCACCGCCCTGGGGGGCTTCCTGTCCAAAAATGCCTATTAGCGTGGGCTGCCAGACATCCGTGAAATGATGTGAGTTGTGCTTGACTTCTCCGGAAGCCGCGGACGGCCGGTGTCAGGAATTGTTCCTACCATCCGGGCTGTATGGTTGATCTGCTCGGAGCGCATCTGGTCCGCAAGGGAGTCCTCACCCAGACGCAACTGGACGAGGCCCTGAAGTCTCAACTCATCTACGGGGGCAGTCTGGGCACCAACCTGGTCGAGCTGGGCATGCTCAGCCTGGCCACGCTCGGGCAGGCCCTGTCCGACACCTACCATTTCCCCCGGGTGACGGAGGAGGAACTGGCGGCGGTGTCGGTCCAGACGGTGGCCCTGCTGCGACCCGAGCTCGCGCGCCACCACCTGTCGTTCCCCCTGGTCCTGGAAGGCCGCCGGCTGCGCGTGGCCATGGCGGAGCCCCAGGATCCCCGGCACGTGGACGCGCTCGCGTTCGCCACGGGCCTGCGCATCGTGCCGTCCATCCTGCCGGAGCCGCGCCTGCTGCAGGTGCTGGAGCGGCACTACGGCATTGCCCGGCCCGTGCGCCCCGCCCGTCCGGGACAACTCCGGTCCGGGGAGTCCCTTCCGCCCATGACGCCGACGGCCCGGCCGCCGGCGGTGACGCCTCCCACGATCGCCTCCGGTTCCATGAGCCCGGTTCCCACGGCTCCGCTCCATCCGCCGGGGCTGACGCAGCGGAGCAGCGCGAGGGCGACGACTCCGAGGCTTCACGTGGTGCCTCCGTCAACGGGCGCCGCATCGGCTCCGGGCGCGTCTCCGGGCCAGGTGTCCGCGCCTCCCCAACTCCAGACGGCTCCGGTGGGGGCTCGTTCCGCGGAGGCCCCCCCTGTCGCGATGATGGCCTCCGGGGCGGCGCTGCTCCTGGCTCCGGTGCCTTCCGCGCCCCCTCGAGCCGCGCCACCCACGCCCGCGCAGACCGGGGGCGATCCCTTCGCGACCGTTCCCCCGCGCACGGCGGAGCTGTTTCCCGAGGTCCCGGCGCCTCCTCCGTCCACCTCGGAGCAGGAGGGGCCCTCCTCCCTCGAGGCGCGCGCTTTCGAGCGGAACGCGAGGCCCTCGTCCCTGCCGCTGGTGGAGCTTTCGGCGGAGGAGGTTCTCGAGGCGCCGAGCGTGGCGGAGTGGAGGATCCACGCGATGGAGTTGCCCCAGGGCCCCGTCGGTGCATGGGAGATGGCCTCGGACATCGACTACATCGAGTCGGATTCGGGCTCCGCGTCCTGGGCCCAGCGGGGCCTCGAGGTGGACTTCGGCTCGCTGGCGGCCAACGACGCGGACGGAGTGCCGCTCGCCCGCGTCCATGAGTTCCTCCCGCATTGGGAGGCCCGCCTGGGGCGGGACGAGGGCGTGAAGGCGGCGGCCTTGCCGTCCAGCACGGGCACCCAGGGGCCACCGTGGGTGCGGCTCCCGGAGGCCATGGAGGCGCTGCGGCGGGCGACGACCCGGGGCCAGCTGGGCCAGGCGCTGCTGTCCTATGCCCATGGGCGCTTCCCCCGGAGCTTCCTGCTGGGAGAGACCTTCGGCACCATCCGGGTGGGGCTCGCGTGCGGAACGGGGAGCGACAAGCCCGAGGTGGCGGCCTTGAAGATGGACCTGTCGACGCCCTCGCTGCTCGCCCGGGCGGCCGCGGACGGAGGACCCGTCGTCTCCAGCGCGCCGGAGAGCCGGACGGACGAAGCGCTCTTCGCCGCGCTGGGCGGAGCGTCCTCGCACCTGGTGGCCGCGCCCATCCGGCTGCGCCAGCGCGCGGTGGGCTTCGTCGTCATCGACGGGGGACCCTCGCCCATTGGCGCCGAGGAGCTCGATGAACTGGAGCGGCTGCTCGCGGAGGCGTCCGAGGCCTATGGCCGGCTGCACGAGACCTCCTTCTGAGGGAGGGCTCGTGGCCGGGTGACTCCGGGTCTCGGCGTCGGCCCTCCCGAGGGAAATCACCTCGTGACAGACTCACAGTATATTGACAGTATTATTGCATCGCCGTACTCGATTGGGCGCGTCCATTCGCTGGAGAACGCTCGTGCGGGTCGAGAGCATCATCTGGGACATGACCTATGCCTGTCCCCTGCGCTGTAACCATTGCTACTCCGAGTCCGGACGGCGGCCGGCGGTTTCGCGGCGCGAGGACGTGCTGCGGATCGCGGGGGAGATCGCCCGGGTGAAGCCGCGGAGCGTGGCGCTGAGCGGAGGCGAGCCCCTGCTCGCGCCCGGGTGGGAGGAGGCGGTCCAGCGTCTGCGGGAGGAGGGGCTGCCGGTGGGCCTGTACACCAGCGGGTGGCTGATGGACGAGGCCCTCGCGCGGCGACTGGCGGACACCTTCACGCGCGTGTGCGTGAGCGTGGACGGTGGGCGGGCGCGCACCCACGACATGATTCGAGGCCGCGTGGGCTCCTTCGAGCGGGCCATGGCGGCGCTGGAGCTGCTCGCGCGCGAGCGGCGGGAGCGTCAGGCGCGCGGGGAGCCCTGCTATGCGCTGGGCGTCGAGATGACGGTCATGCGCAGCAACCTGGCGGAGACGGAGCTGCTGGTGCGGGAGCTGTCCGGACGCTTCCCCGGCCTGGGGGTGATCCAGCTCGGGATGGTGGTGCCCAGCGGGCTGGCGGCCGAGGAGGACTTCGAGGAGCGCGAGCTGCTCACCGACGAGGAAGGGCAGGCGTTGCTGGCCGACGAGGCGCGGCTGGCGGCCCTGGCGTCCCATGGCGTGCGGGTGGCGGTGAGCGACGTGCGGTCGTTCTACGTGCACGGGATGCCTGGGGCGCCCCGGCTGCCCTTCGCGCACCTCGAGCCGAATGGGCAGCTCCGGGCGTTCGAGACGTGCGAGGCCAAGGTGGGCAGCGTGCTCGACGAGCCGTTCGAGGTGCTGTGGGAGCGGGCGCTCGCATGGCGGGGCGAGCCCTTCGTGGTGGAGCAGTACACCTCCATTCGCACCATGCGCGACTGGGCCCGGGCGGCCAGGGCCCTGGATCAGCGCTATGGCTCCGCGGAGGACGTGGCCCGGATCGCCCGGCGCACGTGGAGGCCGAAGGCCTCGGGGATGTGAGGGCGGGGAACGGCCCTCAAGCGTCCAGCGACTGGAGCAGCAGGGAGAGCTGGTCCCTGCTCGCTCCCTTGGGCAGGTAGTAGTGGGGCCCGGAGCGCAAGGCTCCGCCCACGTCCTGCACCGCCGCGGCCGTCAGCAGCACCACCCGGGGGGGTTCCCCATTCCGGGGCATCCGCTCCAGCACCTCGAGCCCATTCATCCCGGGCATGTTCAGGTCCAGGAGCATCACCCGGTAGCGTTGCCGCGACAGGGAGTCGAGGGCCTCCTGGCCGTTGGCGGCCTCGATGGCCTCGTAGCCGAGATCTTCCAGGCACAAGCGGAGGAATTCCCGCCAGTCCGCGTCGTCATCGACGACCAGCACCTTGCGTGCGACATCCTGGGCAGTCGTTGGATCCAATCGTCCTCCCGCGAGTCCTCCCGTGGCGGAGGATCAACTCCTCCGGGTGACGAGAACATTCTCCCGGGCCGACATGCCGGGATGGAGGGCAGGGGAGCAGGCGTCAGCGGCTCCTGGCGGACGGCACGAAGAGCGCGGAGCCGAGCAGCGCCTTGGCGCGGGCCACCATTCGCGCGCGATCCTGGGGGGCAATGGCCAGCAGGCCCCCTTCGATCATCGCCCAGCTGCACACGAAATCGTCGAGCGTCACCTCCGGTCGCAGCAGTCCCCGCGCTCGCGCCGCCTCCACCGGCCCGGCGAGGAGGCCGCGCAACTGCTGGTTCAGTCGCTCCAGGGCTGTCCTCCCTGCTTCCGTTGATGCCAGGTACGGGTGCAATCCCGGGATGGCGCTCAGGGTGTCGGCGATCCAGAAGAAGATCTCCTCGACGGAGCGGGCCGGGTCGGGGGCCGAGGCGAGGCGTTGTTCGATGAGGTCCACGCGGCGCTCGATCATCGCGAGGGCCAGGTGGTCGCGGTCCGGGAAGTGGCGGTAGAGCGTGCCTCGTCCGACGCCGGCGCGCTCGGCGATGAGTTGGAGCGGCACGTGGAGGCCGTGCTCGCGGAAGACCTGTTCGCCCGCCGCGAGGAGCAGTTCACGGTTGCGCTGAGCGTCCTGTCGTTGCGTCACATCCAGGAGTGTACCGCACGAAACGGACATCCGTGTCCGCTTCGTGGTAGGTTCGGCGGAGAAACGGACACCCATGTCCGTTTCTCCGGGGAAACCACCCCACGACACGGGAGATCCGCACCATGAGCGCACCCCACAAGGACGTCATCGTCATCACCGGCCTCGGTGGCATGGGCCTCGCCACCGCCCGCCGCCTCGGCTCCGGCCGCCAGCTCGTCCTCGCCGACTACGCCCAGGAGCTCCTCGACCGTGTCGCCGACACCCTTCGCGGCGAAGGCCACACCGTCCACCCCCTTCGCGTCGACGTCTCCGACCCGCGGTCCGTCGAACGGCTCGCCCAGCACGCAGGCGCCCTCGGCTCGCTCCGTGCCGTCGTGCACACCGCCGGCGTCTCCCCCGTGCAGGCGAGCCCCGAGCGGATCATCCAGGTGGACGTCCTCGGCACCGCCCACGTCCTCGACGCCTTCCTCCCCTTCGTGACGCCTGGCGGTGTCGCGGTGTGCATCGCCTCGATGGCCGGTACGATGGTGGCGCTTCCCCCCGAGGCCGAACGCGCCCTGGCCACCACCCCCACGAGCCAACTCGCGGGGCTGCCCATGCTCGACCCGAAGAACCTCGATTCCGGCGCCGCCTACAGCGTGGCGAAGCGTGCGAACCAGCTGCGCGTCCAGGCGGCGTCGATTCCGTGGGGGCGGCGGGGCGGCCGGGTGGTCAGCGTCAGCCCGGGCATCATCTCCACCCCCATGGGTCAGGCGGAGTTGAGCAGCCCCCACGGCGAGGTCATGCGCGGCATGATTCAAGCGTCCGGCACGGGGCGCATTGGCACCCCGGACGACATCGCCAGCGCCGTCGAGTTCCTGATCAGCCCCCAGGCGTCGTTCATCACCGGCACCGACCTCCTCGTCGACGGCGGCGCCGTCGCCGCGGCGCGCTACGCCCGATAGCGCATCTCCCTCGTGACGGAGAGGGACATGGTTCCCCCAGGTGCGCCAGAATCGCTCTCACCTCTATCTGGACTCGACCCGTCCGAGCGGCCTGGCCACGCCAGTCAGCGTGTTTTGCGCTTCCTGCCAGGCCGGGTCTCCGGGGTAGAGCGCGGTGCGGAGGTAGGCCCAGGAGAGACGCTGAACGGCGGCCACTCGCTCGGGGTTCTCGTCCGTGGTCTCGGCGACGTCATATCCCGAGACTCCGCCCAGCCCGTGCCCTGCGTCGAACAGGGTGAGCAGGGACTTGGGGCCTGGGGAGAGGAAGTAGGGATCGGCGTGCCAGTCGGCGCCCGCGACCGTCAGGTGGGGAGAGTCGTCCTTGTCGCCAGCGACCACGAGCGCGGGCGTCGCCATCGTGGAGAAGTCGATGGTCGTGAAGAAGGAGTAGTTCTCGGCTGCGAACTTGCTGAGGGCATCGCCTCTGCCGGGCGCGGCGAGCAGCACGCCCGCCTTGATCCGGGGCTCGGCGAGGTTCACTTCCGTTCCGTCGTGGGGAGCCTTGTGCCGCGCGCCAAGCAGCAGGCTCGCGGTGTGCCCGCCCATCGAGTGCCCGACGACGGCCACCTTGCTTCGGTCCAAGCGCCCGGCGAGCCCAATGACGGCGCGCTCGATCGCGTCGAGTTGGTCGAGGATGCGCTTCATGTCCTCGGCCCGCGCTCGCCAGTACAGAGGCGCATCGGGGTCCTTGGAGTCGAGGGTGAGCGTCTTCGAGTCGAGATGGGTGGGCTGGATCACGACGAAGCCGTGTGCCGCGAAGTAGTTGGCGAGTGGGGCGTAGCCGTTCAATGAGGAGAGGTGGTTGGAGCGGCCGTGGCCGTGCGAGAGCAAGAGGATGGGCAGTGCGCTTCCGGTCACGGGCGCGGAGACTCGCACCTGGAGATCGACGGCGCGGCCGGGAGCTGGCAGCACGATGGGGCTGACCGACAGGACCGGAGTGGGTGCGCTGGGGGTGTTGGTTGCGGAAGCCGGTTCGCTCATGATTCTGATGTCCTTTCGTGGGCTCGGCTCCGTGAAAAGGCCCGGAGACGAGAGCGCGAACCATGACGCGCGGCACGATCCCTGAATTGGAAGGACCGGACATTTTCATCGTCCCTTCCGTGCCGGATTGAACGGCCGCGGTGGACGCGCGAGGATACGAGGGTGTCGCGCACGATGGACTTCGCCGCCTCGACCTTCTCAATTTCCCGCTTCGTCGAGGACGTTCGTGGTGTCGTGCCAGTCGCTGGACGCGCGAGTCACGAACGGCTGCCCGACGGAAGAACGATCCTTGTCTTTCGAGTGCTCGAGGAGGGTCGGAAAGGGGATGTGTGCGTCGCGGGCCCGCGAACGCGGGCGCTGTTCAAGAACGCAACCGGCGTCGAGCGGGCGGTCATCCTTCAGTTCAAGCCGGGCTGGTCGGCGCAGCTCCTGGGCGTGGCGGCGAGCGCGCTGACGGACCGGATCGTGCACCTGGAAGACATCTGGGGCCGTTCGGGCGGCGACCTCTGCCTCGAGCTCCTCGCGGCGCGAAGCCTGCCGGAGATGCTCGACCGACTCTCCCACGCGATCGCCCTTCGTGCCCAGCAGACATCCGACCCGGCATCGGCACGGCTCGCTCGCCGCGCGGTTCGCCTGCTCGAAGGGGACGAGGTTCGGGTGGAGAGCGTAGCGGAGCGGCTTGGCGTCACGGCGCGGCATCTTCGCCGTGCCTTCACGGAGAGCGTCGGCATCGGGCCGAAGGATTTCGCGCGGGCCGTTCGCCTGCGGCGTGCCGTGGGAATGGCGGCGACCTCGAAGGACTGGGGACGCATCGCCGCGGACGCGGGTTATTACGACCAGGCGCACCTCATTGCCGACTTCCGGGAGCTCGTCGGGCTCACACCGGGCGCCTTCGGGAAGGCGCTCCCAAGCGTGATGTGCTCGAAGCGCTCATGCCGCGAGCACCTCAACACAGCCCCTATCCGTCTTGAGCTCCTCAGCAAGGCGAGACGAGCGCGCCCGATAACGTCCGCTCGCTAGAGCTTCCGCACCAGCACGTCGATGTTGACGTCTTTGCTGAAGTCACTGACGGAGATGTGGTCGGGTTTGAACTCGAACCCCGGGAGCTCGAACTTGTAGTTCACGGTTTCGCCGGGGACGAGCGGAAAGGAGAAGGTATTGTAGACCTTCACGTCCTGATCTGGCTCCGTGGTGCCGTACTTCGAGAGGTCGAGACCGTAAGCCCGGGAGGCGAACCGGGTGTTCTCGACGTTGCGCACGTGCACCGTCTGTCCGAAGAGATGGCTACCGAACTTCAGTTGGCCATGCACCTCTTTTAGCTTGTTCAGCCGCTCGCACGTGTCCAGCGTATTGATTTGCGCCGGCATTTTATCGCCCGCTCGGTAGAAGTCGACGGCGGGCGAGGGCCGCTTTCCCGTGAGCTTCCAGGCAATCATGGAGCGAGCATAAAGGTATTCGTCCAGGTTTGCCGACGAGGCGAACCCAGCCGAGCCCCCGGTCGTCCCAGAGGGTTGGTGGTACAGGGTGAAGATGGGCGCGCCATGTTTTCCTCGGCCCGGGATGTTCGTCGTGTTCTCTTGCAAATCGTCCCAGTTCTTCATGTTCCAGGGCGATTCGCACGTGTATTCCCATTGGTCGAGGTACCAGTCGAGGGCATCGAACGGCGCCGTGCTTTTGGTGTCGTGGAGTTCCCGGAACACGACGAGCCTTTGATTGCTATCGATCAGCTCGCGAATCGTTGGCCACTTGTGTCGGTCGACGGTCTCGTGGCCGTGCCGAGGCTTGGGGCGGTGGTACAAGTACGGGAAGACATTCCAATCGATGCGGCCGGTGAAATCGCCGGTCCCCGGACCCTTTCCCTTGAAGGTTTCCTCCAGCTCGGTGGCGATATCGCCATAGGACTCGCAATAGAGGGTCACGATCTCCTTCGGATGCTTGTCGAGGAAGGTCTTGAGCCTGCCGAGGAGTTCGCAGAGGTCGGCATAGCTCGAGCCGTGACTTCCGCCATGCTGCAAGCGCAGGCCGCCATCAAGCGGGTGGATGTCGAGCATGAGCGCCCGCACCCCATCCGTGAGCTGGTCCTGGATGCCGTAGTGCTGGTTCGGATCGACGTTCTGGCCGATATCAGGCTTGTTGTTGAATGCGTTGTGCGTAATGAGCCACGAGACGCGATCGTATGGCTTGTCGAGCACGTTTGCGAGCCAGTGCGGATTCTTGCTGGTAGCCATTTCCCAAAACTCCTCGTGGGTTTCGTCGAAGCTTCGATTCCCACATTGAAAGTAAAGAGCGTTCAACGCCGCCGGGCCCGGCGGCTCGAACATACGAGACGCGATATCGTTCGCCGATGTCAAGCGCCAAACATCACGGCTCCCAAAGTCAATTCGCGAGCAGGCTGGAGGCTCCTACCGCACGGGACACGACTCGACGCTTTCTTCGGTGAGCACATGGCTCGCAACGAGAGCCCTGTGCTTTTCGTCCAGTACTGGCGTCAATTCGCCTGCCCCCCTCCACCGGGGAGTTGAGCCTCGGGGAAAGAACGATTAAGCAGGCTCTCCATGGCATGGGGACTGATTGTCGAGCCGAATGGTGCATGTTCATCGAAGTATCAGGTCCTGATGGCTGACCTCGGCCTCGAGCCCGTCTGCGTCCAGGATGGGAAGGCCGCCAGGACCATGCTCACGAACCACGACGAGGCGCCCGCCGTGGTGATGACCGAACTGTCCCTCGCGGGGGTGGACGGCTTTCAGCTCGTTCGCGAGGTCCGGCGGCACTCGCCCAAGACCCGCATCATCGTGCTCTCCTCCTTCGTGACGCTGCGCACCAAGGCCCTCGAGCAGAAAGACATGCTCGACATCCAGGGCATCCTCGCCAAGAGCGCCCCCCTGGAATCCATCCGCCGGATGCTCTACCGCGTGCTCGGCATCCAGCCGCCCGAGCCCACCGCGAGCGCGACCCCGCCAGGCCCGCTGCCCATGCTCGCCCCCCTCGAGTCTCCGAGCCCGTCCCCGACGCCCACGGCCAGCCCGGTCTCCGCGAGCACCCTGACCCTGGCAAGGGAGCGGGCGCGTCTGGCCCAGATCGCGAGCATGCGACTCGTCGATGAGGGGCCTCCAGACGAGATGCTCCAGGGACTGGTGCAGGAGACGGCGCGAGCCTTCAACGTCCCCATCGCGCTCGTGTCGCTGGTGCTCGAGGAGCGGCAGTGGTTCATGGCCCACGTCGGGCTCAGCGGCAAGGTGCTCGAGGAGCGCGGCACCGAGCGCGAGGTGGCGCTCTGCGCCCATGTCGTGGAGGCGGACCAGGCCGAGCCCCTGGTGGTCCCCGACGCCGCCACCCATCCCGTGTTCAGCGGCAACCGACTGGTGCGCGAGGGTCTGTTCCGCTCGTACGCGGGTGCGCCCCTCATCACCCGGGAGGGCACGGTGCTGGGAACACTGTGCATCCTCGACCAGAAGCCACTGGCCATCTCCGCCGAGCAGGTGGACGGGTTGGTGGCACTGGCGCGCCGGGTGGCGGGGGAGCTCGAGTTCCGCGCCCAGTTGAGCAAGAGCCGGCAGGCCTTGACGCTGGAGCGGAGTGCCCATGAGGCGGTCCGCTTGCAGGCGGACGTCCTGGCGGTCGCGCTCAACGGCCTGGATGACGCGGTGGTGCTCTTCGACCACCGGCGCATCATCCTCTTCGCCAACGAGTCCATGGCGCTGCTGGCGGAGCGCAACGCGTCGGAGCTCATGGGCATGGATCGGCATACCTTCATCCGCCTTCTCTCCAGCCGCTTCAAGGACTCCCTGGACTTCCTGCGGCGGATCCTCATTCCCGAGGAGGGCCCGTACGTGGCGCGGGAGGATTTCGAGCTCAAGTCCTCACCGCGCGTGCTGCGCTGGATGTCCCGGCCGGTGGCCTTCGCCGATGGCCACTTTGGCCAGCTCACCACCTACCGGGACGTGACGAATGAGGTGGAGCTCGCTCAGAGCCGAACCTAGCGTCCTCCCTGCGGGTTCTTCCTCAATGCCGCTCCCAAGTCCGGTGAGCCAGGTACTTGCCTTTGGTTTGCTGCGTGTTGCCACAGGCTGGACACCGAAACGAGTCCCTGTTGGGAACGGGCTTGGGATTGGATACAGGAAAAGGCAACGGAACCCCAAGCGGCCGTGGACGTGCTTTGTTGGCCTCTTTGCAGGCATTGTCGCTCACGACCTGTTCATGCAGCGTCATCGTCGCTCCCAGTGCGGTGGAGGTCATGCGCCCGGTGGTTGCCCGTTGAAATCGGTAGCGGCCAACTTCGGCGTTGCGCATCGCTTGACTTTCGGCGCCTGGAACCTGGGTAGCTATATCGGCAAGAAAAGTGGCATTGCGGATCAGTCCAGGGCCTGCGCCGGCGAGTAGCTCGGTCAGTCTCGCGGCAATATCACCCGCATGGGCTTCGCCAGCTTTCCCCGTTGCGTTTGGTGGCAGGCAGGCGAGACTCAGGCCACTTATACCGCCTGGTCCTGCTTGTTGTTGGAGCCGGTCGACTTCCGGATCTCGCGCTGCGGCTCCGGCAATGTCCCAACATAAACCACCACCGGTTGGTTCTTCTCCCGAGTGGTAGGCGATATCAAAAGTGCCACTTCGACCGCCGACAATCACGACATCGCGGCCCGCCTCTCGCATTCTTGTCTTGAGGGCTGCCCAGAAGTAGGCGCGTTGTCGATCGGTCCGCGCATGATTGGCATAGAGGTCGATGTGATTGGCACCACCGCCAGCCGGAGGGCGCCCAAAGGTCACCACCCTTCGCTCACCACGGGCTCCGTTGACCGCGGCGAGGCGAGCAGCGGAGGTGTTGTGTTGAAAGTTGTACTTTTCGTCACGATTCGCTAGCAAGATATAACCGCGATTGAGGCTCAAGCAGCCAGGAAAAACGGTCAAGGCCCTGATCGAGCCATCGATGGCGCTTTTTTCCGCGCTCGTCAGGCGCTCCGTCAATGCATCTTCAAACAATTCGCAGGCGACATCGGCAATCGAGCGTTGCTCGTTCAGGGCCTGGGTTGCCGCGGCTTCGAACACCCGGCGCGAGGTGCTCAAGCAGCTTTCGACATGGGTCCCTATGGGCAGGCTCGCTCGTGCGATGTGGACTGGATGCCAATGTGTCGTCTTGGTCCGTGCCGCCCAAGGAGGTACAGCGCCGGCTGGTGCGTCACCGGTGATCAAGATGGTCCGCCTTCCCAGGCGTTCCTCGACGAGCTGTTCGATCATGGAGGCACAGACTCGCAAATGCTTCTCTGTCGATCCGATGCGGATCGCAACCGCGAGGTTGGGGTGAAGCCTCATGGCGGCGATGAGCCAACAAAGGTCGCCTGTCATGTCGCTGTTGAGCGCTATCGCACTCGCCGTGCCGGCTGGCATATGGGCCAATCTCGCGGTAGGCGTGGCCGTGGGCAACGCATGGCACTCACTTTCCGCGAGACGGACGCTCTCGGCCAGTTCTCGAAAAACAAGCTCGGATTCACGTGCTCTGTCCACCCAGGCACCCAGCGTATTGTAGCGCGCGTTATTGCCGACGCCCGGAGGATGTCGTAGCGGAGCACCAGCCGCGGATTCACGCGGATCGATGGCAATGGCCCAGTCTTTCGCGGTGAGCTGGGTTGGCGCACCAGCTCCTCCAGTCGCGATGCCATTGCACGCCGCGATGCGTTCATTGATTGCGGCGGTTGCACCATCTGTCCAGGTGTATTGGATGGGATAGGTTCCACGAACGGGTGTAAATGGCATCGGAGATCCAGCACGAGATGGGGGTAGGGGTTGGCGGAAGCGGTGCCGCATGGAGCATGTCCAGTCCGATTAGGGCATGCAGTCGGGTTGAAGTTTTGAAGCTGCAACTGCCTGGAATGAACCGCCGTGCTGCCAAGCGGTACATTATACCCTGGGAAGATGGAGCCTGGGAAGATCTCCACCTTGTAGGCCCGAGGCCCACCGAAGACCGCAATACCCTGGAGCAGCACGTACTCCAAAGCCGTGAGGCGAAGCATGGCAGCCCAGGCCGCTGGTCATTTATAGATAGATAAGCCCTCGTGTTTCTTGGGCCCAGGTGCACGGTCTGTCAATCCGATGCCTCGGCGGCTGTTCCTGGGGGGCCTTGACGCCTCCGGTCCGGACGCTTATAGACCTATCAGCGCTTATTGGTCTATCAGTATCCACTCCGATCCGGGAGAGCACCCATGACCCCGTCCCTCCTCCCCATTCCGCAGCCCCGCCCCTGGCCGCTCGTGGGCAATCTCACCGATCTGGATGCCGAGCAGTCCATCCTGAGCATCATGGAGCTGGCCCGCCTCCACGGCCCCATCTTCCGGTTGGTGTTCTTCGGCCAATCGCTCATCGTCGTGGGCTCGCAGGAACTGGTGAACGAACTCTGTGACGAGACGCGCTTCGGCAAGCTCGTCCACTCCTCGCTCCGGGAGCTCCGAGCCATCGGCGGGGATGGGCTGTTCACCGCGCACACCGAGGAGCCCAACTGGGGCAAGGCCCACCGCATCCTCATGCCCGCCTTCGGGCCGCTCGGCGTGCGCGACATGTTCGCCCCCATGCTCGACGTGGCCGAGCAGATGCTCCTGCGCTGGGAGCGCTTCGGCGCGGGGGCGGTGCTCGACGTGCCGGATCAGATGACGCGGCTCACGCTCGACACCCTCGCGCTCTGCGCCTTCGACTACCGCTTCAACAGCTTCTACCAGGACGCGCTGCACCCGTTCGTGGGCGCCATGGTGGATGGCCTCCACGAGGCGGGGGTCCGCGCGGACCGCCCGGAGGTGCTCAACCGGCTCCTGCTGCCGAGCGCCCGGCGCTACGCGGAGGACATCCGGTTGATGCACGCGGTGGCCGACCAGATCATCACGGAGCGGCGGCGCGATCCGGACGCGGGCCAGAAGAACGACCTGCTCGGCCGCATGCTCTCCGCGAGGGATCCGGTCACCGGGGAGACGCTGTCCGACGAGAACATCCGCTACCAGATGGTGACGTTCCTGATCGCGGGGCACGAGACGACGAGCGGTCTGCTCTCGTTCGCGCTCTACCTGCTCTTGAAGAATCCCCGGGTGCTCCACGCCGCGCGCGCCCGCGTCGACGAGGTGCTCGGTGGCGACACGCCGCGCCTGGAGCACCTGCCCTCCCTGCGCTACGTGGAGCAGATCCTCATGGAGACCCTGCGCCTGTGGCCCACGGCGCCCGCCTTCGCCGTGCGGGCATACGAGGACACCGTCATCGGTGGGCGCTACGCCATCACTCCCCAGGACGCGGTGATGATCTTCCCGCCCATCCTGCACCGGGACCCGAAGGTGTGGGGGCCCGACGTGGAGGCGTTCCGGCCCGAGCGCTTCGATCGCGAGGCGGAGGCACGGCTGCCCCCCAACGCCTGGAAGCCCTTCGGCAATGGCCAGCGCGCCTGCATCGGGCGGCCCTTCGCCCTCCAGGAGGCCCTGCTCGTCCTGTCGATGATCCTGCGGCGCTTCGACCTCATCGAGGACGACCCGTCCTACACCCTGAAGATCAAGGAGACGCTCACCCTCAAGCCCGAGGGTTTCCGCATCCGCGCGAGGCGGCGCGACCTGGCCGCGCTCAAGTCCCGGAGTCCCGTGCCTGGCGCGCCGCGAGGGACACCCGCGCCGGAGCCCACCCCGGCCCTGGCGCGCACCGAGGGCCCCCGCACGCCCCTGCTGGTGCTCTACGGCTCGAACACGGGCTCGGCGCAGGCGTTCGCGCAGCGCATCGGGAGCGATGCGCCCTCCCACGGCTACAGCGTGCGGGTCGCGCCCATGGATGAGCACGCGGGCCGACTGCCGACCCAGGGCGCGGTCATCGTCCTCACCGCCTCGTACGAGGGCCAGCCCCCCGACAACGCCCGCCAGTTCGTCGCCGCGCTCGAGGCGGCCCCGGCCGGAGCGTTCGCGGGCGTGAAGTACACGGTCTTCGGCTGCGGCAACCGGCAGTGGGCGCGCACGTACCAGGCCGTTCCCCTCCAGGTGGATGCCTTGCTGGAACAGGCGGGCGCCACCCGGCTCAAGCCGCGCGGCGAGGCGGATGCCTCCGAGGACTTCTTCGGGGCCTTCGACGCCTGGTACGCGACGCTGTGGCCCGCGCTCGCCGCCACCTTCGGCCAGGAGGCCGCCGGGACGTCCGAGGCGCCCCGGCTCCAGGTCGAGGTGGTGCGCGACAACCGTTCCACCTTGCTGCGGCAGGAGGACCTGGGCGCGGGACAGCTCGTGGAGAATCGGGAGCTGGTGAACCTGGCCTCCCCGCATGCCCGCTCCAAGCGGCACCTGGAGATCCTCCTGCCCGAGGGAATGACGTACCGGGCCGGGGACTACCTGGCCGTCCTCCCCCGGAATCCGGGGGTGAGCGTCGAGCGCGCCCTGCGCCGGTTCGGCTTCGCCCAGGACAGCCAGATCATCGTGCACAAGGAGGGCGCCCGGCTCACGGCGCTGCCCACCGGCTACCCCATCGCCGTGAGCGAGTTGCTCACCAGCTATGTGGAGCTCGGACAGCCCGCCACCCGGGCCCAGGTCGAGACGCTCGCGAAGGCCACGCGCTGCCCGCCGGAAAAGCAGCCCCTGGAGGCGCTCGCCCAGGAGGCGCTGTACCGGCGCGAGGTGCTCGACAAGCGCGTGAGCGTGCTGGACCTGCTGGAGCGCTTCCCCGCGTGCGAGCTGTCCTTCGCCGCGTTCCTGGAGATGCTGCCTCCGCTCAAGGCCCGGCAGTACTCGATCGCGTCCTCGCCGCTGTGGAACGAGCACCGCTGCGCGCTCACGGTCGCCGTCGTCGATGCGCCCGCGTACTCGGGCCAGGGCCGCTACCTCGGCGTGACCTCCAACTACCTCGCCGCCTTGGCGCCCCCCACCCGCGTGTCCGTGGCGGTGCGGCCCAGCCACCCTCGCTTCCATCCCCCGACGGATCCCCAGGAGCCCCTGGTGATGATCTGCGCCGGTACCGGGCTCGCCCCCTTCCGGGGATTCCTCCAGGAGCGAGCCCTCCAGGCCCGGGAGGGCCGGCGCGTCGGACCGGCGCTGCTCTTCTTCGGCTGCGATCACCCGGACGCGGACTTCCTCTACCGCGAGGAACTGGAGGCCTGGCAGCGCGCCGGGATCGTGGACGTGCGACCCGCCTTCACCTACGCGCCGGAGGGCGAGGTGACCTTCGTCCAGCACCGTGTCTGGAAGGATCGCGCGGACGTGGCCGGGTTCTTCCAGCGGGGCGCCACGGTGTACGTCTGCGGCGATGGCCGGCGCATGGCGCCAGCGGTGCGGGAGACGCTGGTGCGCATCTACGAGGAGGCCACCCAGGTGCCGCGCGAGGAGGCCGAGCAGTGGGCCCTGCGGATGGAGCGCGAGCAAGGCCGCTTCGTGGCGGATGTCTTCGCGTGAGGAGCGCGTGCCCGCTCCTTCCCACCAGGCGACCCGGCGGGCGCCAGGCGGGTGTCCCTCCACACTTGGAGGAGGACGAAAGCGCCCGGACCGAGCAGGATGGCGGCGTGAGCAAGGAACCCACGCAGAGCGCGGGGCGCGCCGACATCCTCGCGGCGGCGCTGCACGAATTCGCCGACCATGGCTTCACGGGCGCCACCACGGCGGGCATCGCCCGGAGGGCGGGCGTCACCCAACCCCTGGTCCATCATCACTTCGGCTCCAAGCAGGGGCTGTGGAGCGCGGTCCTGACCCAGTTCTACCAGGACCTCACCGCCGCCCTCGAGCACACCATCCAGCAGGTGGAGGCGGAGGGCGTGGATCGGCGGACACGGCTGGCGCGGCTGCTGCACTCCCTGATGGCCTTCTTCGGCCGGCGCCCCGAACTCAGCCGCCTGCTGCGCGTCGAGAGCAGTGCGAGCGGCGCGATGGCCGAGGAGATCCACACCCGGTGGGTCTCCAAGCAGGTGGAGCTCTTCCGGCGCGAACTGGCCGCCGCCATGGAGGACGGCACGCTGCCGCCGGTGGATCCGCGGATGGCCTACCCGCTCATCATCGGGGCCTGCATCCAGCCCTTCTCCGAGCCGGAGACGATACGGCTCGCCTTCGGCCTGGACATGCACCATCCGGTCAACGTGGAGCAGTACGCGAACTTCGCCGTGGACGTGCTGCTGCGAGGCCTCGGCGTGCCCCCCGAGCCGCCCCGCCCCCCGCGGACACGGCGCCGCTGACCTCACGAGCTTCCACGGTGTCATTCGTTGTACTGCAACTACTGAAGTCGATTCTCTATCTCGTCCCGCGACGGCGGCGGAGCGCTGGCGACCACTTCGGAACTGCTGACTGCACCGGCGTGCGACGTCGCGGAAGTCGCCCAATCGCGTACGGCACCGCCTCCCTGCTTCTGCTCCAGATCGCGGAAAAGCGCCCACGACGCCTGATAGCGTGCTTTGGTATTGGACTCGTCCGACTCGAAATCGTCCGATTTGAAGCTGAAGGGACCGGCAGGCACATAGGTGGGGTCCGTCTCCATCTTGCGGCGATCTTCCGCGCTGATCTGTCGCAGGATGGCTTCACTTTTCACCGCCAACCCGCCCCATTTCGCCAACCTGACCGGCGTCTTGGAAGCGTTCAGCGCGTCTGCATATTCACGCGCGTTCGCGTCGGCTTCGTCGGGCGCTATGGCAGCGGTAACCTTGCGCCCAACCCATTCCGCGTGCCCCTCTTGGAACCAGCGGACCAAGTCGGCACCGGCGCGCCGCTGAAAGGCATGAACCTGCTCGTGCGGCATGGTCGTGACGATCCTGCTCTGGCCCGCTGCATCGATTCCGCCATCGCGCTTGATCGGAACAGTCCAGCGTGTTTCGGTGCCGTCGCGCGGTGGGATGTATTTGGAATCGCTCGTGAGGACGACTGATGACCACTGCGCGTTCTGCCAGACATTTCCCGTGAAGTCAGACAACAGTCTCAGTTGAGCGCCGAAACAAGCCGCACGGGCCAACGCCGCCCGTTCGCTCACCTTGTCGTAGTAGACGTACATCCATCCGGTGCTTTTCTGGTCGGTGACCCTCAGCTTGGACAAGCCTCGCTCGCCGGGTTCGCGGTCTATCCGAATGCCCTCGACGCTCGGCCGTTTCCCAACAGCCGCCGAACAGGCGGCACGTGCCTGTGCCTCGAAGTCAGGGGATATGGGTGCTGATGAGAGCAACAGCGTAACGACTTCAGTGAGCATGGTTCAAGCCTACCACGACGCGCCAGGCCGGTGCACTCTGGGTATGGCCCCCAGGGTGCACACGCCTGCCCAGGCCGTCTTCCCATGAGGTGCGACAAGGGCGTGGGCCTGTTGGCTGTGTCGTACTAGACTCCGGGTGAAAGGCGGCCCGCGCCGCCATGTAGCGGAAAGCCACTGGAGCCCTCCTCTTGTTCGAGCAGGCGAACTGTCCGGCTATCGCGTGGACAGATACGAGAAGTGAGCCATCGCGCTGGATTCGCTCTCAGGCGAGCTGCGCTGGCCCTGGCTCATGGCGAAGGGCTCGCCGCGTCCCGGAGTTTCTCCAGGCTGAGGAGCTCGATCTTCCCGTAGGTCAGGCGGACGGCGCCCCGGGCCTCCAGCTCCTTGAGAATCTGGTTGGTCGTCTGCCGCGAGATCGCCAGCATCAGCGCGAGCTGCTCCTGCGAGACATCGATGACCCGCCGCGGGCCCTCGTGCAGGTTCCCATAGCCTTCCGCGATCATCAGGAGGCGCCGCGCCAGGCGGGCCGGAGCGGGCAGCAGCGACAGTTCCTCCAGCGCGATGAACATGAGCCTCAGCTTGTGGCTCATGAGCAGGGCGAAGTCGCGCCAATATCGCGGCTCCTGGGCGAGCATCGTCTTCAGCGCCGCTTGTGGCACCTGCAGCACGCGGGTGGCGCCTTCGGCGACGGCATCGTGGGTGCGCGGCTGGCCGTCGATCAAGGAGATCTCCCCGAACCAGTTGGGCGGCTCCATCAGCATCAGCAGCGCTTCCTTGCCGCTCTCGCTCACCCCGCTGATACGGACGGCGCCTTCGACCACGCAATACAGCCCGCAGGGCCGGTCTCCGCGTGAGAACAGCCGCTGGCCGGAGCTCAGCCGGCGCACCACGGCCGCGTCGAGCAATCGGGCCCTCAGCTCCTCGGGAATTTCCTGGAACCAGCGACCACTGAGGATGAGGGGCCGCCAGGCCTGCATGCGCTCGTCTGTCATTCTGTGCTCGGGGAAACAATCGTGTCGGCTACCCGACAGACCCGGGCCGCGTCCGGGGCCATCATGGGGGCTCGAACAACCGAGGAGAGCCTACATGAAGACGCTGGTGGATCATCTCGCTCAATACGCGGCCTATCACCGCGACCGTCGCAACATCGCCACGCACTTCGTCGGCATTCCGATGATCGTGCTGGCCGTCGCCACCCTGTTGTCTCGCCCCGGCTTCGAGGTGCTCGGGGTGGTGCTCTCACCGGCCACGGTCTTCAGCCTCGCGTCGGCGCTCTTCTACTGGAGGCTCGACGGACGCTACGGTCTGGTCATGACCCTGCTGCTGGGGGGATCGCTGTGGTTCGGTCAGGTGCTGGCCACCCAGGCCACGGCCACCTGGCTGAGCGCGGGGTTGGGCCTGTTCGTCGTCGGGTGGATCATCCAGTTCGTCGGGCACTACTACGAGGGTCGCAAGCCGGCCTTCGTCGATGACCTCATCGGGCTGATCGTCGGGCCCCTGTTCGTCGTCGCCGAGCTGGGCTTCTTCCTCGGGCTGCGGGACGAAGTGCGCCGCGAGGTGGAGGCGCGGGTGGGGCCGACCTGTATCCGTCGCGGGAACGAGGCCCGCGCGTAGGGCCGCGGCGCCGTACGCGGGACGCTCCAGTGCTGGCGCAGCCGAGGCCAGCACAGTTCCTGTCAGTAGGTCCGATAGTAGATCAACTGGCCGGCCTCTCCTGGCTTCGCGCCCTCGCTGGGAAGGAATATACTGACGGCGATGGCCCTTTGTCCGTTCGGCGCGGTCAAGGCGGTGAAGGAGGGATTGGCGAACGCCGTGCTGCCCTTGTCGGTGTGCATGTTCAGCGGCTCGGCGTTTCCCGTCTGGTGGTCGTAGATGAAGACACGCCAGGAGCCGAAGTCGTTCTTGGTGTACTGCCCTTCCATGAGGCCATAGACATTTTGCTTGTAGTGCAGGGCATCCCTGTCGCCGATGTTGCCCCCGACCCCCCAGTACAACAAGGCGTTGTCCACGTTGTTTTGGGCGCTCGTGCTCCAGGAATTGAAGTTCGTCAACCGTCCGAGTTGCTGCCGGTCCCGGTCGCAGTTCCAGTAGTAGTGGCCGCCCACATCGATGGTCGAGTGGTCGACGTCGGGCAGGAATTGCACCGAGTAGAGGTTGGGCGTTCCCTCCGCGCAGGAGGACAGGGTGCGCGACGTGTCGAAGCTGCGCGAGGCCACGCCGTTGAGCAGGTCACCGCGGTTCGCGTAGTAGCGGAACGCGATGTGATTGCTCGGCTCCTGCTCCCAGGCGAGCACGTAGGAGCCATTGGGCATGGCCCGAATGTCGGGCTGGGAGGCGTACGTGCCAAGCTCCCGGAGAAAGGTCCAGTTGATGAGATCGCTGGAGGTGGCCACGCTGACGCGCGGGATTCCATTGATATAGGTATGGTAGGCGGCCAGGTAGCCACCCGCTGGATCCTTGATGAGCTTGGCGGTGTCCATGGAACGGCCCGCGCTGTCCGCCGCCCCGTATCGGCGAGCATTCGCCTGGGTGACGTTCTCGATGAGGACGCGCAACTCGGCCCGTTGCGCGTCCGACGGCGCCGCGACCACACCCGTGGCGGAACCTAGTCCTCCCAGGAATGAGATGCCGAAGAGAAGAGTCCGCACTCGTCGATGAACAGTCAATGACATGAAAGCCTCGCTAATGATCTGAACTAATTGTTCAATCTGATGTGTTGGGACGGCGAGTTCCGTTCTTCGTGATTCTGTCTTTCAGGAATTTTATTGTCAAATTGAATTGACACTCTGATGCGGTTGTTGGTTTCTTGTTATTTGAGATTTGCATTCAGCCCCCGCCAGGCTTGCCGCCCGAGCGGGAATGACGACGGCCCGAATCAGTGGCACTGCTGCTTTCACCCAAGGCTCATCGCCCGGCTCGAAGCGGGCGAGTACACCATGGCGGGGAGTAGGGGCCGCCGCCTCACGCCTTCGACTTCTCCGGAGGTGGGTGACCGGTGGTCCGCCTGGGCGCTGCCGGCTTTTCGGAATGCAGCGACCGTCCGTGCGTGCGCATCCAGGCAGCGATCGACTCGAGGGATCCGAGCAGTTGGCGGGCCACGGGGGTCGCCTCGTATTCGACGTGTGGCGGCATTTCGGGATAGACCGTGCGGTGGACCAGTCCACGTGTCTCGAGCAGTCTGAGTTGTTTGGTGAGCTCCTTCTGCGTGATCGGGCGCGCCGCTCGCTGCAGCTCACGGAAGCGAATCGGCCCGTCGTTGATGATGAGGCGGTAGAGCAGGGGGATCGCCCACTTCCCCGAAACCAGGGTCACGAATTCGACGAGCGGGCACGGCTCGGGCAGTGAGAGCGCTTCTGTGGCGGAGGCCTTGCGCGTTGGCGTGCTCATCTCGGACTCATGGTATCCAAAAGGTGCCTACTGTACAAAGGATACCATGCCCTCTAAATGAGCGTCGTTCCACGTTCGAGAGGAGGACAAAATGGCCGAACCCCTTGGGGACCTTGTGCTGGATCGGGTGTTCCGCACGGCGCGCACCTTCAACAGCTACACGGACCGTCCTGTCGACGAAGCAACCCTCCGTGCGCTGCATGAGCTCTGGAAATGGGGACCCACATCGACGAACCAGCAGCCGCTCCGTGTGGTCTGGTGCGTCAGCGACGCGGCGAAAGCCAGGCTGGCGGCGCTCTGCGCTCCTGGGAATGCGAAGAAGGTGCTGGCCGCGCCGGTGAGCGCCGTGCTCGGCATGGAAACGAACTTCGTCCACTATCTGCCTCGGGTGTTCCCGCACACCGATGCGCGTGGCTGGTATGGCGATGACCGGCGGCTGATCGAAGAGTCCGCTTTTCGGAATTCCTCTCTTCAGGCCGCCTATCTCATCATCGCGGCCCGATTGCTCGGCCTGGACACCAACCCGATGTCTGGATTCGACGAGGAGAAGGTCAACGAGGCCTTCTTCGCGGGAACGGCCGTGCGGGTGAACTTCATCACGACGCTGGGCTATGGCGATTCCGCCACACTGTACCCACGCGCTCCGCGGCTTGAATTCGAGGAAACGAACCAGATCCAATAAGGTGTTCCGAGGAGAGCCGCTGAGGAGCTCCGTCGGTAGTGAGCCTGCCCCGGTTTTGTGGACACACCTCGTAAGTCGGCTACACGGGAGGTAGTGTCCATGGAGCGCAGGACCGCGTCTGCTCCTCGCCCTCGAGGAAGTCGTCAGTCCACCGGGTAGGCGCGCAGGGCCTGGATGAGCATCAGCGCGCCGCCGAGGGCCTCGTCGTGCACGCGCTGCCTGCCGCCGAGGAAGAAGGGTGGCAGGTTGTAGAGCAGGCTCATGGTGCACACGGCGATGCGGGTGCGGCCCGGGGCCAGCGGGTAGTGCGCCGTCCAGGTGACGCTCAGGGCGCTGGTGCGCGCCCCCATGACGCGCGCGAAGTCGAAGTTCTCCTGCACCACCACCGAGTCCGGGAGGCCGGGCTCCGGAGCGAGTGACAGGAAGCGCTCCAGTGCCGCGTCCCGGGGCGTGGCGGTGAGCGCCTCGCGCCCCAGGTAGCGCACGGTGAAGCTGTTGGCGGGCGTCTTCGCCACGGTGTACTGGCCGGGTGCCTTCCGCCGGATGTCGGCGCCCGGGAGGATGGTGTTCATGTACGCCACGTCCCTCACGCGCTCGGCGGTGAAGAAGGCCACGTCCTTGTCGAGGGTGTAGACGATGCGGCTCACGAGCACGTAGAGCGGCTCCTTGCTGCCCGCCCAGCGTCCGCGCGCGTCCAGCGGCTGGAGCTTCGCGAAGGACTCCCGCGCCAGAGCGTCCTGGTCCTGGTCGATGAGCTCATAGAAGTACTGGACGCCTCCGCGTTCCTGGAGCGTGGCGTCCACCTCGAAGGTGATGCGTTCCTCACGCCGCACGGGCGGCCGGGCCTCCTCCTCGGCCAGGGCGCCTGGCACCGGCAAGACAAGGAGCAGGAAGGCAAGCCAGGCGACGCTGCAAGCACGGTTCAGGGACATGCGCGCCCAGCGTACACAGGACGCCCTGCATCTGCCCCGAGGATTCTGTACGAGCGCGGCGACGAGCAGGCCGCTCCCTCGCCGGAGGGCCGTGCCGAAGAGCAGGGCGAAAAAGGGGGGAGGCGACAACGAGCGGGTCGCGCCCCAACGCCCCGAGTCCGAACTTCATCCGGGCGCACTCGTGGAACATCAGGACCTCGGCAGCCGCTGCTCGCTGGCGAGCCGATCGAGCGCCTCGCGCGGAGTCGCGAACGAACTCTCGTTCCGGAACTCGAGTTGGCACCGGCTCCTTCAATGCCAGCAAGGCCACCCAAAAGCGAGGACCTGCCGCATGCTCGTCCTCTCACGGACCGCAGATGCCTGGGACCGTCTCGCGGCGGTAGACCTCCGTCCCCTTCCACGTGCAATAGATACTCAAGGAAGGATTCGCGTCGGCGTTAACCCTGCAGAGGTATTGCGCGTCATGACAAGAAACTTGCTCGCCACTGAGGAAGGTATGCGAGGCGCGGATGTAGCCTTTGAACTGCCCCAGGCTCGGCATGGCCGTGCAGGCCAAGGGATTGCACGCGCCTGCAGTCACATCCTTGCGGTAGATGATTCGATCATTCCAGGTACAGAAGAAACTCGTTCGTGCAGCTTCTTGCCGACACGCACCTGGCTGGCCCGATAGCCTTCGCGACGCAATTCTGTTGCCAGATTCCTGGTGCTCTTGCAGGTCCACCGCAGGGGCGGCATGGGATCGCCTCTCGTCGTCGGCGATACCAGCCGCTCAAGTGCCTCAACTCATGGGAGGCGTCTGCCTCACCTGGCCGGAGGTGCGCTGGTCTCAATCATACATCGCACCCCGCTGGCCCTGCCGGTCCGATTCCACCCGCGTCCGGGTTCCTGCGCCCAATCAGTGTCCGCCGGTGTTCGAGGCCCAGATCGGGGTGGCTTCGACATAGATAACGAGGTTGCCATCGTTCTGGATGGCCAGATAGGCACCCGGATACCCGTAGGTGGAGCTCGCCCAGAGGTGATTGCCGATCGTCGGGATGGGCGTCGAGTAGAGGACGAAGTTGCCATCACTCTGCATCCAGACCGATTTCCCCTGTGTTCCAGGCCGAGGAGACCACAAGACACCATGGCCATTCCAGTAATGAACCAGAGTCCCATCGGTCCGCAGGGTGAGCGAGAACCGGCCATCACTCGACGAGATGGACTGCCCGGCGACGAGGCCCTGATTCGGAAGGAGGACGGCGGTAGCGTTCGCCTTGACGTCAACAGCATCCATCGCGGTCAGATCGCCGGGGGTCGTGCCATTGATCATCTGCTCATCTTGGGTTTCCCCGCTCGACTGTTGCTGGGCCTCGTCTCCGCACCCCGCGAGGCCGAAAATCAATACGAAAGCAGAATGAAACGCCAGGTGCCGGATATTGTTTTGCATGGATCTTCCCCAATGGCTCATGGGGAGCGGTCGTATCTCTCCCCAGTTGGCCTGAAAATATAATAGATCCGGCTCGTCTTGAATTCCACTATGAAAGTTACGCTGGGCACGGCGGGCGCTTCACCCTGGTGAACTGTTGGGCTCACGTGCGACGCAAATTCGTCGAGTGCGAGGATAGGTTTCCTCAGGCAACCGAAGCCATTGAGCTCATCGGCGAGGTACCCGTTTCACCGGGTTGATGCGCCCGGACGGGGATGAGCAACTCGAATGGGAGCGTCCGTCGACTGCTCGACGTAGTTGAGCTGACTTTGGGATGCGGTGGGATGGGTTGAGGTTTGCACCCGCCGAGTGGCGGAGTTGGAGGCGCGGCCAAGGCGCAATTCCACCAATTCCTCCAAGCCGCCGTCGTCGGACCCACCAGGAGTGCGACGCCCCCCAGAGTGCCCACGGGGCGCCGTCCGGGTGGCCAGCCCGGCCACGAGTTCCACGAGCGGGAGCTGCTGCCAGCGGAGGAGGTCAACCGGTTCATCGAGGTGCCCGCCCCGGAGCGGTGCAGCGGATGTGATGAGAAGTTGGAGGGAGGGAAGGGGCACGTGGTGCGCCACCAGCTGGTGGAAATACCACCGCTCAAGCCGCTGGTGACCGAGGTGCGCTGCCACGTGGTGGAGTGCGCGCACTGCGGCACGCAGAACCAGGCCCTGCACGTCCCCGAGGCGGCGGGACATGTGTTTGGCGAGCGCTTGTCGGCGATGATGTGCCTGCTGGTGGGAAAGTACAGACTGTCCAAGCGGCTGGTGCGCGATGCGCTCTCGGACCTGCTGGGAGTGCGCTTGTCGCTGGGCGCCATCGGCAACCGCGAGAAAGAGATGAGCGAAGCCTTGTCGGGGCCTGTCGCCCAGGCGGAGCAGTACGTGCGAGACCAGGACGCAGCCCGCCTCGATGAGACGGGCTGGTACGAGGGAAAGGTGCAAGGGCACCATGGGGAGGAGAAAGCGCCCGAATCGGGCAGGCGCTGATGGAGGAGCGCAACCGGACGTTCAAGTGGTGGCACCGGGTGCGGGAGGGGACGCTGTCACGTGAAGACTTCGCGCGACAGATGAAGGAGGTGGAGCAGGAGGTGGGACGCCTGCTCCGAGAGGCCGCGGGGTGCGCCGAGGAAGAGACGGCCGGCACCGCGGCGAAGATTCTCCAGCTCGAGGAGGCCCTGTGGACATTCGTCCAGGTGGACGGCCTCGAGCCGACCAACAACTTCGCCGAGAGACTCCTGCGCCCTTGCGTCATGTACAGGAAGACGAGCTTGGGGACGCAGTCGCCCGAAGGCAGCCGCTTCGTGGAGCGAATCCTGACGGCTGTGACGACACTCGACCTGCAACAACGCAACGTGCTGGAGTATCTAGCGGACCTCCTCTACGCATATCGACGCGGACTGCCATTGGCCTTCCCTTCTCCCCTTCTCGACTACCGCTCAGGCTTTACCTCCGGCCTGAGCCGGTGAACGCGGAAAATCTATCTGTCTGAAGGAGACGGGCCGTCGCCAATCTATGCGGAAGAACCCTCTTTTTCTTCCGGGCCTCGTCAACCCGGGGGGGCGGGCCCGTGCTTTTCACGATCTCCACCTCGACTCGGCTTGCCGAGCCTTTTTCTTGGCGAACAGCCCCCCCATCAGCCGAATCCTCCTACGTATACTCATGCCATTGAGTCAGCAACAGCCCCCCGGGGCGAGGGCGGTCGCGAGCGTCCGGGTCATGGTCCCCCCTGCCGCCTGGGAAGGTGGGCTTGCCCCGGTTACGTGGACAGTAGGATTAAGATGCCAACTTCTGCGGTAAGGCCGCAAGCTCAAAATCCACTGGACTGACGTAGCCCAGCGACGAGTGCCGCCTCTGGCGGTTGTAGAAGACCTCGATGTACTCGAAGAGGGCCAGCCGGGCCTGCTCGTGCGTGGCGAAGTCGGTGGTGTAGACGAGCTCCAACTTCAAGCTGCTGAAGAAGCTCTCCACCACGGCGTTGTCCCAGCAGTTGCCCTCGCGCGACATGCTGCATTGGATGCCACGAGCGGCCAGCGCCTGCTGGTAGTCGGTGCTGGAGTACTGCTGCCCCGGTCCGAGTGGTGCAGCAGTCCTCGCGGTGGCTGACGTCCCTTGAGCGCCATGTCGAGCGCGTTGAGCACCAGGTGCCGGTCGATGTGCTCGCTCATGGACCAGCCCACCACCTTGCGTGAGAAGAGGTCCATGACGACGGCCAGGTAGAGCCAGCCCTGCTTCGTCCCCACGTAACTGCTGGCCGTGGCCCAGGTGCTATTGGGCTGGCCGGGGGAGAAGTTGCGCTCGAGGAGGTTGGGGGCAACGGGCTGGTTGTGGCGTGAGTCCGTCGTGCGCACGACGCGACGTCTCTTGCGAGCAGCCAGCTCCTGCTCGTTCATGAGCCGGGCCACACGCTTACGACTCACGCGCTGCCCCCGGGCATGCAGCTCCGCGTGGACGCGAGGACTGCCGTACGTGCCGCGGCTGTCGCGATGTATCCGCGTCACCACCTCGGCCAGGGCCCGGTCCGCCTTGTCCCGCTCGGACTCCGGGCGCTCCTTCCAGGCGTAGTAGCCCGAGCGCGACACGCCCAGCTGCTCGCACATGAAGTCCACGGGGAAGTGGGCCTTCTCCGCGTCGATGAACTCGAACTTCACCTCGATGTCTCCTTCGCGAAGAGGGCCGCCGCTTTTTTTAGGAAGTCGCGCTCCATCTCCAGATGACGCACCTCCTTGCGCAGCCGCACCAACTCCTCCCGCTCGGTCGTGGAGAGCGCACCTGTCGGCTCCTTGCTCTTGGCCCCGTCGGCCTCGCGCACCCAGTTGCGGAGGGCTGACTCGGTCAGGTCCAGGTCCTTGGCCACCTGGGGCAGGCTCTTGCTGCCCTCGCGCACCAGCCGGACCGCCTCGGCCCTGAACTCCGGGGTGAAACTCCGCCTCTTCCTTCGCTCCATGAACACTACCTCCCGTGTAGCCGACTCATGAGGTGTGTCCACAAAACCGGGGCAGGCTCACAAGCTCAGCCGCAGCCGCTCCCGGCCTGAGCGCCATTTCCATGACAGCTTCATCACCGCCCGGCTCGCCATCGCTCGGGCGATTGCCTCCTGGCTGCCCCGGTGCCCCACATGCCATCGGAGGTGCCAGACCTCGTCCCGTACGCGCCTGGCCTCTTCTGTTCATCCGTCCGGGCCCTGACGCAGTAGTGCTAAGGTGTCTTCGCCAATCAGGGCGAGGGACTCCATGTTTCGACTCACCGTGCTCGCCGCTTGCCTGTGCGCAAGCGCGAGTCTCGCGGCCGAACCGGTGCGGCTTGCGCTGCCCGGACTCACTGGCATCCAGATCTCACCCGAAGTTTCTGGCTTTTACTCGGAGCACCTGGCGCAGCAGCTGAACTTCCAGGGCATGAGGGTGCCCGCGCCCGAGGTGCCTGCGCCCGAGGTGCCCGCGCCGCAATCGCCTGTGCCATCGTTACCCGCCCGCCGCTGGGACGTGCCGCTGGCCCACACCGCGGGGCTGGTGGTGGGGATGCGCGTCTCGCTCTCCCTTCTCTGGCCGCGCCACTATGACCCGAGCCGGCTGCGCGAGGGGTTCTCGCACCTGCGCGAGGCCTACACCCGGCCGCCCGAGTTCCACCGGGACTTGCCGCTGCTCGAGTCGGATGGGGACCCGTGGCTGCTCAACACCGTGGGCCATGGCCTCTTCGGCAGCGAGATTTACAGCCGTGCCCGCCACTGTGGCCAGTCTCCGGCGGCGGCCTTCCTGGCCACCTTCCTGGCCTCCACGGCGTGGGAGTACACGCTGGAGGCCTTCCACCAGCGCCCCAGCGCGGTGGATCTGGTCTGGACGCCGCTGGCCGGGGCCCTGCTGGGCGAGGGGCGCTACCGCCTGCACCGGGCGCTGGTGCAGGGCGGCGGGCAGAGCCCGGGCACTGCGCGCAAGGTGCTCTTCTTCGTGGTGGACCCGCTGGGCGAGGCGGAGCGGCGGCTGCTGGGCGCGGGCTGCTGATTCAGCGCGTCCGCGCCAGACGTTGCCAGCGCGCGTGGAGGGCCAGGTAGCGCTCCTGGTCGCGGGCGCGCACCCACCAGCCGAGCGCCGCCGCGTCGTGGCCTGCGAGCAACTCGTTCGGGACGCCGCAGGCTGGGAAGGGGCCAACGCAGTCCTTCCGGAGAACCCACACTCTTCCCGCCAGAGGTGTCCGGCTCACACGGCAGCGAAGTCGATGCCGGTGATGCTCTCCTCCTCCAGGGCCTGCTTGACGCGCTCGGAGACGATGAGTGTCACCAGCCAGCCCCAGGGCCGGAAGACGTTGGCCTCGCCGATCTTCTCCGGGTCCACCTTGAGTCCTCGGACGTTCCGGTATCCACCCAGTTTGTCTGGACGGTCATCCTCTGGCTTCCAGTAGAGGACTTCCTCGCACCGGGCGTCGTCGATGCACCGGATGACCTGAAGGGTATTGAGGATGAACCAGGGCTCTGTCTGACCTTCCACCTCGGCGGGGATGAACTGGACTTCCTTGTCGATACCCAAACGCTCGAAGAGGGAGACGACCCGACGGTGGACAACGGGAATGCCCATGGACAGGGTGTACTCGAGCACGACGCCCGTGGGCCTCACCGGGAAGCGGATAGGCCCCGGGATGTCGAGGACCCTCCCCTCATTGAACTGCCAGGTGTCGATCCACTCGCCCTGAGCATCGACAGGCATGCGCAAATGCCAGCGCTTACGGATGCGCATGTCGTCGTGCAAATCATAGTATTTCGTCTGTGTGTTCATGGTGCACGAACGCCTGACTTGTGGTCATCGTGATTTAGTCCTACGGCGGGAGTGGCCGGGTCCCGGATGATGGTCGCGTATCGCAGGAATTGGTCAACGAGGCAGGCACGGTGTCAAGGAATTCGTCTGGCCTCAGTCCTGTGGACCCCTCACCCCAAGGATTCTGTGCCTCAGGTTGACGTGATGGGTTGAATCCGCTCCGCTGGGTGCCGAACTGATCGGGAGTACACATGACGAACGAGAAGCGAGGGAAGGGGAGCGGGTGGGGGCCGTTCGAACGGGGCGGAGCCTACGGCGAGGTGGGGACCGATCTGGGCAGTCTCCACGATGCGTGGGATGTGGAGACCGGAAAGCCGGTTCTGCAACTGCTGCCCACGGATCGCGTGGAGTGGCAGCCCGAGGGGCCCTGGCGGGTCTCCGTCTTGTGTGAGCCGCAGCCCACCTCGGTCACCGTGAGAGTGGAGGAGGCTCCCGCGTCCGTGCCCGTGTCGGAACTGGCGGATATCCTCGTGCTCACCTCCGCCGCCGTCTCGCGCGTGGAACACAGTCCTCGGCTCCAGGAACACCTCGCTTCGGGCCTGTCTCCGACTCCTCCCACTTCACTCCGGAGCATGGGCCGCACGGCCGCGAACTGGACCGGGCTCTCACTTGCTCTGGGTGTCTGGCTCCTGGTGAGTCTCTCCGAGCCTCCATCTCCCCCCGCTCGGGGTGAACCCGCGGATTCCCTCTCCCAGGAAGACGCCGCGTCCTTCGACGCATTGGAGGAGTCGGACCCGGCGGTCCTCGCCTATTCCATGCCCGAAAAGCCCTTCCGCAATCAGGCGGTTCCCCCCTGTAAAAGCAATACGGTCGCGGTGGAGATCAACGGCGGGTGCTGGGTGGAACTCGCCCAGAAGCCTCCCTGTGGCTCGGAGGCCGCCGCGTATCAGGGCAAGTGCTACATGCCGGTCGCCAGACCCAAGAAGTCACCTCAATCCGTTTCCCCCTGATGTCGACACTTCTCGGCCGTGCTCCAGTGCCTCGATGCTTCCGCGTTTCGTGTATACGTGCCGCGCGCGGTGTTGGATGACCCTTCACGTGGCGCCTCTGGATGGAGGAGTTGAGCTGCATGAGACCGCCTGGCGTGGTGATTCTCCTGGGGTTGCTCGTATCGGGCTGTGCGTCGGAGTCTTCTGCTCTGGGTCAGGCCCGCTCCAGTTCCACATTGGTCCCGAGGGGATGACGAGCGCCAGCGTGTCCCCGCCAGTCGAACAGTTCCACGGCTTCGTGCTCATCCTCCATGCATCCTCCCCCGGTCACATCACCCACGGGTGGCAGTCCATCGAGGAGTTCGAGCTCGCGCAGGACAAGCTCCAGACATGCGCGGGGAAGACGGACGGACGCATCGTGCCGGCATCCGCTGCTCGTTATCGCGACTGCCATGCCGAGCTTCTTGCTTGCGTCAAGAATTGCATGCGCACGCCTCTTCCTCCGGGGTTTGGTCACATCCGGGCTCCGGGCCGGGGAATGGGGGCGAAGGAAGTCTACTGCAACGAGCAGTGTCAGCCGGCCTACCTCGATTGCGAGGAATTGCAGGGACGCCGTCCCCAGGAGCATTCAGCCGTGGATGGGGCGGTGGATTGGCTGAAACGCCATCACCACGTGGTTCTCGCGGGAAGCATCGTGACGATAGCGGGAGTTGCCTTCATCGTGGCCTTCCCAACGGGAGCGCTGATTGCCTTGGTGCCACTGACGGCGTTCTCTTCGTCAGAGGCCGTGTGTGAGCCCCGTTTCGCGGAGGTGCAGCCGTGACGATCTTCAAACGTATCCTCGAAGCACAGGAGCGCCTCGGGGAGGCTCATGAGGACGCTCAATCCCCCGAGGAGAAGGAGTCGTTCCGGCTCGCCATCGACGCGCTCTGGTTCATCTGGACGAATGGCCAGACCGATGAGTTCGCGGACTACCGGAAAGATGCCGAGGCGGACGCTCCCGCCAGAGTCGTCGCCGCTTTCAGCACGCGAGAAGAGGCGGAGGCGTGGCTGAGCGCCAACCCCAAGCCACCCAACTCCGCTTACGTGTTGATCGCGGACGAGTACCACCTCGTCATGTGCTCACGTGAGCGGGGGATTCGCGCACTTGCCCCGCATCCGACCCTCGAGCTCCATCTCGAGGAGCTGATGCGCGGCGGCCTCCCCCCGGCCGTGGCGGCATTCGACACGCGAGAAGAGGCAAAAACCTGGCTCGCCAGCCAGGCCGAGCCGCCAGGGGAGGCCGTCATCCAGATTGGGGGCGAGCACTTCCTGGCGGTGTACTACCGGAACATCAACTACCGCGCCCTCTTCCCCTTCTCCGGGGTCAAGGGACCCTGAGGGAGCCATGGGAAGGATGGAAGGACTGTGGGCTACGGCTACCAACAGCGGTGACCCGAGGGGCCCGCGCTCCTATGCTCCCGGTCACCATGACTCCGTCAACGCCGATTCGGACCTGCCTCGTCACGCGCCGGGAGGAACTGGAGGAGATCCTCCAGCTCCAGGTGGCCAATCTGCGCGACCACGTCTCCCCCTCTCAGGCCGCGCGAGAGGGCTTCGTCACCGTGGCCCATACGCTGGACGTGCTGGAGCGAATGCACGCGCTCGCACCGAGCGTCATCGCGAAGGACGGGGAGAGGCTCGCGGGCTATGCCCTGGTGATGCCGGTGGAGACGCGCACCTTCGTCCCCATCCTGGAACCCATGTTCCAGCTCCTGGAGAAGCTGAGCTGGCGCGGACGTCCGTTGCGCGAGTACCCGCATTACGTCATGGGCCAGGTGTGCGTGGCCGAGGAGTACCGGGGCCAGGGCGTGTTCGACGCGCTCTACCGCCAGCACCGCGCGAGCTACGGGGCGCGCTTCGACTGCACGGTGACGGAGGTGGCCACGCGCAACACGCGCTCGATGAGGGCTCACACCCGCGTCGGCTTCGAGCGCATCGAGACGTACCGGGACGCCACGGACGAGTGGGCCGTCATCGTGCTGGGCCTGCGCGAGGGCGCACGGGAGTAGCTAGAGGAGCGCCATCGTCAACTGCGAGGCCAGGTACTGCAACGCCGGTCCCACGTTGGGGGCCGACGAGCGCTTGCGCGAGGAGGGCAGGGCGGCGCGGTACCAGACCGGAGCCCCCGTCAGCCGACCCGCGGCGTGCGAGAAGACGCGGAAGCGCCCCATCTCCGTGGAGCTGCCCGAGTTGTAGATGCGCAGGCCGCGTCCCCGGGGCGTCCCCAGGTCGAACTCGCGGGGCACGTGCCGGTGTCCGTGGAGGATGAGATCGCACCGGCCTTGCACCCGCTGCACCAGCTCGGCGCCCAGCGCGAGCTCCGAGGCGTTGGGCCAGCCCATGCGCGTGGCCAGCCGCTCCGGGAAGCTCTCCTCCGGCAGGGGCAGCACGTGGTGGTGCAGCAGCACCGCGGTGAGCACGTCGCGCGGCGCGGCGCACAGGGCCTCGTCCACGGCGTCCAGCACCCCG
Source organism: Cystobacter fuscus (assembly GCF_002305875.1). NCBI lineage: Bacteria > Pseudomonadati > Myxococcota > Myxococcia > Myxococcales > Archangiaceae > Cystobacter > Cystobacter fuscus. The sequence goes on from NZ_CP022098.1 coordinate 4,250,538, forward strand.
GGCGTCAACACGCCGTGGCAGGCGAAGTAGTTGCGGTTGTGCGGGCCCGTGGAGTCCACGCACACCAGGTACAGGCCCTCGGCGTGCTCGACCTTTACCTTGCGCCCGTTCATCCACCGGCTCCCCGCGTCCTCGCCCGTGCGATCATGGTTGCCGGGGATGAAGGAGAGCCGCCCGGCGTCGAGCAGCGGGGCGAAGATTTCCCGGAAGCGCTTGTACTCGCGCTGGCTACCCTGGTGGGTCAGGTCCCCGGTGACCACCACGTGGTCCACGCTCTCGGCGAGCAGGCTCTCCACGAGCGCGCGGGCCGTGGTGTCACTCTCGGGGGTGAGATCCAGGTGCAGATCCGACAGATGCGCCAGGGTTCGCAGGTGCATGGTGCGGATGTACCCACCCGCTGAAACACGGCCATGGCCCCCAGGTAACTCTTTGCGGGGCGCCCGGTGACGTCCCGGTGAACCCGTCAGCCCACGAGCAACTCGCCCCGGTTCTCGGACTCGGCCGCGGCCAGGGGCGTCGGCAGGGGGATGGGGGTGGGCAGGGCGGAGGGCGGCGGCACCAGGCGCGAGCCGGCCATGACGCGCAGGGAGTGGCCTCGCCAGTCCACCGAGCGGGCGAACAGCCCATTGACCCAGGCGGCGAAGAGCAACATGTCCTTGAGCAGCACCGCGGGCACCGTCACCCACCGGGTGCGCTGTCCGGGCCGCATCATCTGGAAGACGGCCACGTCGTGCATCAGCTTCACCCCCACCACCGCGCCGGCCGCCTCGAGCGTCTGTGCCGAGGGCGACAGCATCACGCCCAGCAGGGCCCAGGGCGTGGGGTTGAGGATGGACTGCGCCAGGTACAGCGGCGTGGGGATGCAGGTGTGGTGGATGATGCTCCAGCGCACATAGCGCTTGAAGAAGGTCTTCACGCTCTTCTTCTGGGACACGTTGTAGACGGGGGCGCGCGCCACCACCGAGCGCAGGGCCATGCGGCGCGTCACCCACTGGCCGATGACGAAGTCCTCGGCCAGCACGTTGGCCACGTCGCGGAAGCCATCCAGCGCGTCCACCACCGAGCGGCGCAGCACCATGGACTTGCCCACCACGAGGTCCTGGCCCGCGACCAGCTTGGCGGAGATCTGCCCCGCGCCCGCGGAGGTGCACTGGTACAGGTTGTCCATGAGCGAGCCCAGCGTCTGGTCGCCCACCCCACTGATGGGGTGCGACATGCAGCCCACGCGGGGATCCTCGAAGGTGTGGGAGATCTCTTCCAGGTAGTCCGGCTCCACCCGGGTGTTGGAGTCGCTGATGAGCAGCAGCTCGTTGCGGGCCGCCGCCGCCAGGGTGATGAGCTGGTTCACCTTGGGGTTGAGGCCGGGCTCGCCCTGCTGCACCACCAGTCGCACCCGGTGCGGCCAGCGTGCCACCGCCGCCTGGGCCACGGGATAGGCGGCATCCCGGGTGTCCTTCACCCCGAGGAGCAGCTCGTACGCCGGGTAGTCCAGCGTGGCGAAGCACTCCAGGTTGGCCTCCAGGTCGTCATCCACTCCACACAGGGGCTTGAGGATGGAGATGCTCTTGAGGGGACGCGACGGGTTGGACTCGGGGGTCACGTGGCTCAGGCGTCGATGATGGAGCCACACACAGAAGAGCTGTACGCACAGGACGAAGCTTCCGAGGGCCGCTGCGACGAGGAGGGCGAGACCGATGGCGTGAGTCGAGAACACGTCGTGCTCCTGGGCAGGATGGTCACCCCCCGGGGGTGGGGGCGCGGTGCGCGCAGGATGCTACCAAACGGTATGTGACGACAATTTGACGCCCCCGTGATGTCTTGGAGGGCGTTCAGGCGAGCGTTTCCCCGGGGAAACCGTTTTCTCAGGGACCCGAGGGCAGGTTTCGGCTGCGCGGATGCCGGATATCGGTGCCGCGCACCATGTAGACCACCATTTCGGCCACATTGGTGGCATGGTCGCCGATCCGCTCGAGGTGTTTCGCGATGAACATCAGGGCCGTGGCGCGGCGGATGTTCTTCGAGTCCTCCATCATGAAGCCGAGCAGCTCGTTGAAGATCTTCAGATAGAGGGCATCGAGGTGATCATCCGCCTTGAGCACCTCCTCGGCCTTGACGGGGTCCGCGGACACGAAGGCATCCAGCGCCTTCTTCACCTGATGGAGGGCCAGGTCCGACAGCCGGGGGATGTCCACGTAGGGCTTGAGCGGGGGCACCTGGTTGAGGTCCTTGGCGCGCTCGGCGATGTTCACCGCCAGATCGCCAATGCGCTCCAGGTCGGTGACGATCTTCAGCGCGGTGGTGATGAGGCGCAGATCGCTCGCGGCCGGCTGGCGCAGGGCGAGGATGCGGCGGCACGCCTCGTCGATCTCCACCTCCAGGCGGTTGACCTCCTTGTCGCCGGAAGTCACCTCCTCGGCCAGGGGGGTGTCCCGCTCCATGAGCGCGCGCATGCTGTCGGCGATGAGCGCTTCCACCTTGGCGCCCATGGCCAGGAGCTTCTCGCGCAGCTCGCGCAGGTCCGCCTCGAACGCCTTGTCGGTATGCACTGACGGCATGTGTTCGCTTCCCCCGGCCCTCAGCCGAACTTCCCGGTGACGTAGTCTTCGGTGCGCTTCTCGCGCGGGTTGGTGAAGATCTGCTCGGTGGGTCCACACTCCACCAGCTCGCCCATGTAGAAGAAGGCCGTGCGCTCGCTCACGCGCGCCGCCTGCTGCATGTTGTGGGTGACGATGGCGATGGTGTAGCGCGCCTTGAGCTCGTAGATGAGCTCCTCGATCTTCGCCGTGGCGATGGGATCCAGGGCGCTGGCCGGCTCGTCCATGAGGAGCACCTCGGGCTCCACGGCGAGGGCGCGCGCGATGCACAGGCGCTGCTGTTGGCCGCCGGACAGGCCCAGGGCGCTGTCGCCGAGCCGGTCCTTCACCTCGTCCCAGAGCGCCGCGCCCTGCAGGGACTTCTCCACGCGCGCGTCCAGCTCCGCCTTGTCCTTCATCCCGCCCACGCGCAGGCCGTAGGCCACGTTCTCGAAGATGCTCTTGGGGAAGGGGTTGGACTTCTGGAAGACCATGCCCACGCGACGGCGCAGGTCCACCACGTCCACGTTCTTGTCATGGATGCTCGTGCCCTCGAGCAGCACGGTGCCCTCGTGGCTGGCGCCGGGGATGAGATCGTTCATCCGGTTGAGCGAGCGCAGGAAGGTGGACTTGCCGCAGCCCGAGGGGCCGATGAGCGCCGTGACCTGGTGCTCGGGCAGGGGGAGGCTCACGGAGCGGACGGCCACCTTGGCGCCGTAGCGCAGCGTGAGGGCGCGCGACTCCATCTTGATGCGCGCGGGAGTGGGGGGGGAGTGGGGCATGGCACGCTTTGCGTCAGTGGGCCGCGGCGGCGCGCCGGCGGGTGCGGGCGCGGATGAGCACCGCGACGAGGTTGAGGGCGAAGGTGAGCGCGAGCAGCACCAGCACCGTGGCGTAGAGCAGTGGCCGGGTGGCCTCCACGTCCGGAGACTGGGTGGCCAGCACGTAGGAGTGATAGCCCAGGTGCATGAACTGGGAGTTCATCGCGCGGGGCAGGTCGGGCAGGAAGTAGGCCGCGCCGGTGAAGAGGATGGGGGCCACCTCGCCCGCGCCGCGGGAGATGGCCAGCACGGCGCCGGTGAGGATGCCGGGCAGCGCGCCGGGCAGCACCACGCGCACGAGCGTCTGGCTCTGGGTGGCGCCCAGGGCGAGGCTCGCCGTGCGGTGATCCATGGGTACCGCCTTGAGCGCCTCCTCGGTGGAGACGATGACCACGGGCAGGGTGAGCACCGCCAGCGTGAGCGAGGCCCAGAGGATGCCCGGCTGGCCCCAGTGCAGCTCCTGGTAGCCGAGCAGCCGGTCCAGGTTGCCGCCCACGAAGTGGATGAAGAAGCCCACGCCGAACAGGCCGAAGACGATGGAGGGCACGCCCGCCAAGTTCACCACGGCCACCCGCACCGCGCGCGCCAGCAGCGAGCCCGGGGGCGCGTACTCGTGCAGGTACACCGCCGTGAGCACGCCCACCGGCATCACCGCGAGCGTCATGAGCAGGGTGAGCGCCGCCGTGCCATAGAGGGCCGGGAAGATGCCGCCGCCCATCATGCCGTCGGAGGGGGGCTCGGAGAGGAAGCGCCAGGTGATGTGGCCCGCGCCGCCGCGCACCACGTCCAGGAGGATGACGGCCAGCAGCGCGACGATGAGCAGCGCGGCCAGGCCGGTGAGGGACGTGAGCGCTCCGCCCACGGCCCTGCGCCAGGTGTGTTTCATGCTCCGGCTCCGGACAAGCGCTTGAGGACCCGCCGGGTCCAGGTGTTGGCCACCATGTTGAGGATGAAGGTGAAGAGGAAGAGCTCCACCCCGAGGAAGAACAGGAGCGAGTAGTGAGGACTGCCCACCACCACCTCGCCCATCTCCGCGGCGATGGTGGCCGAGAGCGTGCGCGCCGAGTCCGTGAGCGACGCCGAGACGATGGCCGCGTTGCCCGAGGCCATCAGGACGATCATCGTCTCGCCGATGGCGCGGCCGAAGCCCAGCACGCACGCGGCGAGGATGCCCGGGGCGGCGGCGGGCAGCACCACCTTCCACGCGGTCTCCCAGGGTGTGGCACCGAGCGCCAGGGAGGCCTCGCGGTAGCTGCGCGGTACCGCCGTGAGCGCGTCCTCGGTGACGGTGAAGATGACGGGGACGATGGCGAGCGACAGGCCCAGGCCGGCCACCAGCGCGTTGAGCCGCGAGCTCACGTGGAAGGTGTCCTGCATGAAGCTGGCGAGCACCATCAGCACGAAGAAGCCGAGCACCACCGAGGGAATGCCCGCGAGCAGCTCGATGGTGGGCTTGAGCACCTCGCGCAGCCTGCGCGGCGCGAACTCGGCCGCGAACAGCGCGCCCGCCACGCCCACGGGCACCGCCACCACCATGGACACGAGCGTCGTCTTGAGCGTGCCGATGAAGAGCGGAATCATGCTCACCTTGGGCACCGACGACACCGGCTGCCACATGAAGGTGGCGGGCCGGCCCGCGCGCGTCACCTGCGGCAGGAACATCTTGGAGAGGCTCGCCTCGTGTCGGGCCTCGGCGTCCAGGAAGAGCGCGAGCGCCTCCTTGGCCACGAAGACGAGGATGAGCACCAGCGCGGCGATGCCCGTGAAGGCCATGGCCGTGATGACGCCGGCGATGACCTTCTCGCGCAGTTGTCTGCGCCGGGCCGAGGAGGACAGCTTTGGCGCCACGGCCACCATTCCCACGAGTCCCTGACCCTGCATGCTCACCTGTCTATCCATGTTTGCCTCGGGACTCTTGTGACAATCGCGTGACGCGGAGGGCGCCGTGGAGTGGGGGACTACTTCACCGGGAAGTAGCCGACCTTCGTGGCGAGCGCCTGTCCTTCGGGCGACAGGATGTAGTCGAGGAAGGCCTTGGCCTCGCCCTCGGGTTTGGCGCGCAGGTAGAAGTAGAGGTCGCGCGAGAGCGGGTACTTGCCGCTCTTGATGTTGGCCTCGCTCGGGGCGATGGCCTCCTTGCCCTGAAGCACCTTGAGCTCCTTGATGCCCTTGGCGTAGGCGGCGCCGCCGTAGCCGATGCCGTTCTTCTCCTTGGCCACGGCGTTCACCACCGCGGCGGTGCCCGGCAGCGTCTGGGCGCTCGGGGTGTAGTCCTCGCCCTTGAGGACGTGATCCTTGACGAACACGTAGGTGCCCGAGGAGTTCTCGCGCGAGTAGACGACGATGGGGGCGTCCGGGCCGCCCACGTCCTTCCAGTTGGTGATGTCGCCCAGGTAGATGTCGCGCAGCTGCTCGGCGGTGAGCGCGTCGAGCTTGTTGGCCTCGTTGACGTAGAACGTCACGCCGTCCTTGGCCACGGCGATCTCGGTGGCGTTGACCTTGGTGCGCGCGCTCAGCTGCTTGTTCTCCGTGTCCTTGATGGGGCGGCTGGACATGGCGATGTCCGTGGTGCCGTTGATGAGAGCGGACAGACCCACGCCCGAGCCGCCTCCCGTCACCTGCAGCTTGGTGTTGGGGTTCTTCTTCATGAACTCCTCGGCCCAGCGCTGGCCGAGGATGACCAGGGTGTCCGAGCCCTTCACGGTGATCGTGCCGGCGCGGGCGGCGCCCGGGAGCACGAGCAGCAGGAGGGAGGCGAGCGAGGCGATGAACGTCTTCATGGGGTACGTCTCCTTGGGAAGGCTCAAGAGGGAGATAAGGATGGGGCTCAGGCCGCGTCCGGGGCGACGATGCGGTAGCCCACGCCGCGCACCGTCTCGAGGTAGGCGCGCGCGGAGCCGAGCTTGTCGCGCAGGCGCATGACGTGGGTGTCGATGGTGCGCGTCTCCAGGTGGCTGGACAGGCCCCAGACTTCCTCGAGCAGGTGCTCGCGCGACTGCACCCGTCCCACGCGGCTGAGCAGGTGCTCGAGCAGCCGGAACTCCAGCGCGGTGAGCGGCACCTCCTTGTCGTCCACGTAGAAGCGGTGGGCGTGGGTGTCGAGCGTGAGGGGGCCGAGCTTGAGCGCGGCGGAAGCATCCTCCCGGCCCGAGTTGCCCCGGCGGAGGATCGCCTTGAGCCGCAGCACCAGCTCGCGCACGCTGAAGGGCTTGGTGACGTAGTCGTCGGCGCCCACCTCGAAGCCGCGCACGCGATCGGCTTCCTCGCCGCGTGCGGTGAGCATGACGATGAGCACGTCGCGCGTGGCCGCGGTGGAGCGCAGCTGCCGGCAGACCTCCACGCCGGACATGTCTGGCAACATCACGTCCAGCAGGACGACATCCGAGGGCTGCTCACGGGAGGCCTGGAGCGCGGCCTCCCCGGTGGTGGCCACGCGGGTGGAGAAGCCCGCGGAGCGCAGATTGAAATCGATGAGCTCGGCGAGGTCTCGCTCGTCATCGACGATGAGGACGTGGGGCATGACGACGGCGCACTCTGGACCGTGCTGTTCGCGGTCCCGTGGCACGCTTGCGACAAATGCGTGACATCCGCCCCTGGACGCGGCGGGGCGAGCGGCTCAGCCGTCCAGATCCTGCACGGTGGACAGCGGCAGGGGCTCCTCGTCGATGGGCATGTTGGGACCGTCCTCGCCCTCGAGGTGATGGGGCAGGGCGGGTTCCACGGCGGGCATGTCCAGGGGCAGGGGCCGGGGCGGGAGGTTGGCGCCCGGGGGCGGGCGCAGCACCGGCCCGGGTGGGGGCAGCCCCGAGTGGCGGCGCGCGGCCTCCATCAGCGCCTTGTGGTGGCGGTAGCGCGCCTCGACGAGCTTGTGGATGAGCAGCGGACCGCCGGGCACGCGGCGCGCGGTGAGGGCCTGGGTGGCCTTGCGCACCGGGTAGCGCACGCGGCGGATCTGCACGCGCCAGCCCCGGGGCGTGAAGGTGAAGACGCCGTAGGCCGGGCGCAGATCTCCATCGCGGGGGATGCCGGCGCTGGCCACGTCGGCGATGAGCAGCCGGCCCACGCGGCGGCGGTAGGGGAAGTGCAGGTGGCCGAAGGCGCACGCGGCCGCGTCCAGGTGCTGGAAGTAGCGGCGCACGGTGTTCTCGTCGAGCGTCGGGTCCAGCGAGTCCTCGAGGTTGCGCGGGTTGGCGTGGCAGACGAAGAGATCCTGCCCGCGGCGCGGCGAGTAGCGCGTGGAGAAGGGCATGGCGCCCAGGCGCTTGAGCCACGCCTCACCGAGCTGATCCCGCGTCCACTGCAACAGCTCCGTCTTCCAGTGGTCGCGCTCGCGGTAGGCGCCGCCCAGGTAGTGGCCCGCGAGGTAGCAGTCGGTGTTGCCCATGATGAGGGCATGGCAGCGGTCGAAGAGCAGCTCCACCGTCTCGCGCGGATGGGCACCGCGCAGGGCCAGATCTCCGGCGGCGACGATGTAGTCGGGGGCGACGCGCGCGATGTCCTCGAGGACGGCCTCGCAGGCGGGGAGGTTCCCGTGAATGTCGGCGAGGATGGCGACCCGCATGGCTGCGGCATCCTAACCCGCCGCCGCCTCCGAGGGCACCGTCGCCGGAAGGAAAATCGTGAAGGTGGAGCCCTCGTTCGGTTGGCTCTCCACCCTGATCTCTCCGCCCATGGCGCTCAACAGGTGCTTGACGATGGACAGGCCCAGGCCCGTGCCCCCCATGTCCCGGCTGCGGCCCTTGTCCACCCGGTAGAAGCGCTCGAAGATGCGCGCCAGGTGCCGCGACTCGATGCCCACCCCGCTGTCGTGCACGTGCACCACGCACCGCCCGTCTTCCCGGCCGCCGCTCACCGTCACCCTCCCTCCCTCGGGCGTGTACTTCACCGCGTTGTCCAGCAGGTTGAGCAGCACCTGCTCGAGCCCTCGCTCGTCTCCTCGGGCGACGAGGTCCGGGGGCACGTTCAGCTCGAGCGCGATGCGCTTGCCCTGGGCCTTGTGCCGGACGACCTCCGCGGCCCGGCTGGACACGAGCGCCAGGGAGACGTCCTGGACCCGCAGCTTCACCTCGCGTGATTCCAACCGGGACAGTTCGAGAAGATCCTCGACCAGCTCCGACAGGCGCTCGGACTGGCGGTGGATGATGTCCACCATCCGGGCCGCGACCTGGGGGTCTCCCAGGGCGCCACCCTGGAGCGTCTCGGCATAGCCGCGGATGGCGGTGATGGGGGTGCGCAGCTCGTGCGAGACGTTGGCGACGAAGTCCTTGCGCACCTTCTCCAGGTGGCGCAGCTCGGTGACGTCGTGGAAGACCGCGGCGCTGCCCGGCAGGTCGCCCCCCAGGGGAGTGACGCGGATGGCCAGCGTGAGGGGGAGCACGCCCTCCAGGGTCAGCTCGAGCCGGGTGGAGGCGCCCTCGCGGCACGCGCGCAGCACGGCCTCGTTGAGCGAGTCATGCCGCAGCAGCGCGAGCGGGCGCTTGCCGACGATCTCCCCGGTGCGCAGCATGGCGCACAGCGCGTCGTTGTGGCGCACCACGGTGCCCTCGGCGTCCGTCACCCAGATGCCCTCGGCCATGCCGTCCAGCACGGCGGTGAGGGTGCGCGCCTCCTGGTGCAGGCCGGCGTTGCGCGCGGACATGCGCTGGTGGAGCGACTCCAGGGACCGCTGGAAGAGCGTCACCTCGTCGAACCGCTCCCGCTCGTCCTCGGTGGGGAGGGGGGACGGGGTGCCCTCGGGACGCTGGAGTATCTGCCGGGCGAGCCGGGCGAGGCGGCGCTGGAGCAGCTCGCGCACGGCCACCAGGGTGAGCACGGAGCTCACCAGGGCGGTGAGCGCCACGTAGACGGCGTCCATCTTCCAGCCCAGCAGCAGGAAGAGCACGAGCGCCGCGAGCGCGGGCACCAGCAGGGGAAAGAAGAAGAGGCGCGGGGGCATGGCCGGAGCGGCCTCCGTTGCTCAGGCGGGGGTGAGCTTGTAGCCCACGCCGCGCACCGTCTCGATGATGTCGCCCGCGGGGCCGAGCTTCTCGCGCAAGCGCTTGATGTGGGTGTCCACCGTGCGGGTGTGGATCTCCGCCTGGATGCCCCAGACGTCGGAGAGCAACACCTCGCGCGTCTGCACGCGATCGATGCGCTCCATGAGGGTGCGCAGCAGGCGGAACTCCAGCGCGGTGAGGGCCACTTCCTGGCCCCGGGCTCGCACCTGGTGACGCGAGGTGTCCAGCTGGATGTCACCCACGGTCAGCTGGGCCTCCGGTCCTTCCTCCGTGTCCGCGCGCCGCAGCACCGCCTTGACCCGCAGCAGCAGCTCGCGCACGGAGAAGGGCTTCACCACGTAGTCGTCCGCGCCCAGCTCCAGGCCCTGGATGCGATCGGTCTCCTGGCCCTTGGCACTCACGATGATGACGGGCACCTTGCGCAGCTCGGCGTCGCTCTTGAACAGGCGCAACACCTCGCTGCCCGCCAGGTCCGGCAACATCAAATCCAACAGCAGCAGATCCGGCAGTTGGGCGCGTGCCCGGGCCAGACCACTCGCGCCCGAGCCCACCGCCTCCGCCTCGAATCCCGCGGCTCGGAGGTTGTACTCCACCAGTCCGGCCAGATCCTGCTCGTCCTCGATGATCAGGATGCGCGCCATCGCTCCTCCAGGCTCCAGGCTTTCACGCCGCATGGCCTACCAGATGGAAGGTGACGAGGTCGTGACGCTTTCGTGACAAGCGTTCACGGAGCGATCGTCGGATCGCACTCCACCGCCGTGAGGGTGATGGGGGCGGCGATGAGGGGCTCGTTGCGCGTGGCGCTGACGGAGCCCAGGTAGTTGCAGGAACTGCCGAGGAAGCGCGGCGGGCTGGTGCGCGAGAGCGCCTCGATGATGACGACGTAGTCGCGGCCCACGGGGATGTCCGCGCTCATGTCCTGGGTGCCGCCGCCCGACAGCGCCGCCGGGAAGCGCAGCGCGCGTCCCTTCTTTCCGTCCGGCCCCTGGATGACGACCAGTTCATCCGCCTTCACCTGTTGCTGGACACAGGTGCTCTGCAGGTCGGCGCACCGTCGCTCCCGGCCCTCGCGCAACACCACCACCTGGAAGGCCCCCACCTCGGAGGCGACCGCCTGTGACAGGCGCAGCTCGAGGCCGAGACCCGGGCCGGACGGCTCGGGCGGGGCTCCGCAGCCCAGGGCGAGCGTGGCACCCAACAGCGAGGACAGGAAGGGACGAGGGCTCATGGATCGACGCGGACGGTGATGGGAACGGTGCCGCGCTCCTCGGAGGTGGCGTAGACGACGGCGCCCGCGGTGCCCGCGACCACCACGGCGCCCACGGCCACCCAGAGCCAGGGGCTCTTGTACCAGGGACGCGCGCCGGGCGTGGCCACCGCGCCGGGCGAGGGGGCCACCTGGAAGACGAGCGGGTTGAAGGCATCTCCCCGGCCCGCGAGCCGCCGCTGCGCCGCGTCCGCCACCTCGAAGTAGTACTCCACCTCGTAGGCCGAGGCGCTGGCGGGAATCTCGTAGGCGGGCAGGGTGGCGACGTAGCGCTCCTTGTTCGTCCTGTCCCGCGTGAAGTCCACCGAGCTGTAGGCCTGCGCGCCCGCGCGCCGGTAGAACAGCCGCGCCCGGGCCCCGAGCGCCATGTCCTGGATGGAGGCCACCGCCGTCTCCGGCGCGCCGCCCTCGGTGTCCGGCAGCGGATCCACCTGGAGGGTGACGGGCCGCACGCGCCGGTTCTTGATGTCCTCCTTGATGCGCGCGTAGAGCGAGCGGATCTTCGGAGGCGCGGTGCGCGGCAGCTCATAGTCCGGCCGCGCCTGCAGGAGCATCTCGTAGGCCTCGCGCGCCCGCGCCTCGTCGCCCAGGTACAGGGAGGTGAGACCGAGCAGGCGGTAGAGCTCCACGAGCTGATCATCGGTCACGTCGGGGGCGTCGAGTCCCGCCTCCAGGGTCCGGACCGCTTCCTCGAACTCGCCGCTTTCGATCTGCGCCTGCGCGCGAGCGATTTCCGGGCGGGCGGGCGCCGTCTGGAACAACAAGGGCCCTGGGAACAAGGGCTTCGCCAGCGAGGCGCCAGGAGTCAGCAGGCTCGCCATCAAGATGCTCGCCACCACGCGCTGCCACCGAACGTCCATTGGCCGGCACCCTAGCAGACGGTCAGGCCCCGCTCTAGTTTGGGACCGGCGGTGAAACCCCGGGCGCCCGACGACATCTATGGGTGTTCTGGCGCGTTGACTGCGGGAGGGGGCCTCCCCATGATGCGCGCCCCTTTTTGGACAGGAAGAAACAGCTGTGTCGATGCGCGTAAAGATTGAAGAGATTCGAGACGAAGGGCTCAAGTTGAACGAGCGGATGAGCCTGGAGCAGCTCGGCACCGCGCTCGAGGGCTCTGGTTTCCGTGCCACCGAGCCCCTGGCGGTCTCCGCCAGTCTGCGCAAGGTGAGCGGGGGCGTGTTGTTGCAGGGCCAGTTCACCTCGCGCGTGGCGGCGGCGTGCAAGCGCTGCCTGGCCGACGCGGTGCTGGAGCTGCCCACTTCCTTCACCATCAACCTGGTGCCCGAGTCCCTGGCCCGGGGCGATGACGTCCTGGACGAGGAGGAGCAGGAGGAGAAGGACCGGGGCCAGGGCGAGAGCGGCGGCTCGTTCGCGTTGGATGACGCCGACGAGGAGCTGTTCGACGGCAAGATCATCGACCTGGAGCCCATCGTGCGCGAGCAGGTGCTGCTGGCGCTGCCGATGAACGCCGTGTGCCGCGAGGACTGCAAGGGCCTGTGCGGGCAGTGCGGTCAGAACCTCAACGAGAAGCAGTGCGACTGCCAGGAGAAGTACGTGGATCCTCGCTTCGCGGCGCTCAAGAACATCAAGCTCCAGAGCTGAACCCGGGGCGGGGGGCTCCTGGCCTCGGGCCGGGAGCCCAAAACACGAAGGCCGCCCCTCCGTTGGATGGAGGGAGCGGCCTTCTTGCCTTCCTGGTTCCGCGAAAGGGAACTCAGGCCTGGGCGGGCACCGTCTCACGGCCCTTGTAGTGGCCGCACGCCGAGCAGGCGCGGTGGGGAAGGATCGGCTCCTTGCAGTTGGAGCACTGAATCACCTGCACCGCGGCGCGCAGGTTGTTGTTGGCCGCACGGCGGCGGTCACGACGCATCTTGGACGTACGCTTCTTGGGAACACCCACGGCTCACCTCTATATCGTCACGGCCCTGGACCACCGGGGCATCCCCACCGGTCCCGACCGGCAAAAGCTCGGAAGGCGGCGGACCCTAGCCGCTCAAGGCGTGTGAGTCAACGCGACAGTGGATCCACGACAATCCCGGCGGGGGAAGCGTCCATTCTGCCCCCCTCGCCCCGGAGAGTCCATGGAAGGATGCGCCCGCGATGAGGCTCGTCCTGGATGCGATGGGGGGTGACCATGCCCCCGAGGCCCCCGTGCGGGGCGCCCTCCTGTTCGCGCGTGAGCACCCGGAGCACGAGGTGGTGCTCGTGGGGGCACCCGCGCGCCTGGGCGCATGCCTGGCCCGTGAGGGAGGGGCGCCGGGCAACGTGTACCCCTACCCCGCGACCGAGGTGGTGGAGATGGAGGAGGACGCCTTCGCGGCCATCCGTCGCAAGAAGGACTCCTCCCTGCGGGTGGGCTTCGAGCTGGTGCGCCGGGGCGAGGCCCAGGCGCTGGTGTCGGCGGGACACTCGGGTGCGGTGATGGCCGGGGCGCTGTTGCTGCTCGGACGCCTGCCCGGGGTGGATCGCCCGGCGATCGCCACGCTGCTGCCCACGCTCAAGGGCCCGGGGCACTGCCTGTTGCTGGACTCCGGGGCCAACGTGGAGTGCCGCCCCGTCCACCTCGCGCAGTGGGCGGTGCTCGGCAGCGCCTACATGCGCGCCCTGCTGGGCATCGAGCGGCCCCGCGTGGCGGTGCTCTCCAATGGAGAGGAGCCCTCCAAGGGCACGGCACTCACGCGCGAGGCCTCCGCGTTGCTCCGGCGCTCGGAGCTGAACTTCGCCGGCTACGTCGAGGGCCGGAGTCTCTTCTCCGGGGACGTGGAGGTGGCCGTCACCGATGGCTTCACCGGCAACGTGGTCCTCAAGACGACCGAGGGGGCGGCCGCGGGGGTGACGGGTCTGTTGCGCTCGGCGATCGAGCGGGGAGGGCTGCCGCTCAAGCTGGGGGCCCTGCTGCTGCGGCCCATCTTCGCGGGATTGAAGACGCGGTTGGACTACGCGGAAGTGGGCGGCGCCCCGCTGCTCGGCATCGAGGGGGTGGGGATCGTGGCCCATGGCCGCAGCTCGCCCCGTGCCATCCAACAGGCCCTGGTTGCCGCCCTGCGCAATGCCGAGGCGGGACTGCGGGCCGAGTTGACGCGATGCATCGCCCAGGCGGCCTCCTGGCTCCCCGTGCGTCAGCGCGGGGGGACGAGGGCGTGGACGGGGTCCTCGGGAGAGCCGGGGGGGTTGAGACGTTAAGTGCTGGCCCAAGCCAGGCGAATGCGGCAAGAGGGCGTTTCCGCCACCCTGGCCACATGCCCGAGGGCGCGCCCCCTTCGGGAGGGCGACAGGCGCGGGGAGCGGAGTCATTCGGGAGGGAGCAAGCCGCATGTCGAAGATCGCGTTCATCTTCCCCGGCCAGGGCAGTCAGACGGTCGGCATGGGGAAGGACCTGTACGAGAAGTTCCCCGAGGCCCGGGCCGTCTTCGAGGCGGCCGACGAGGCGCTGGGCGAGAAGCTCACCCAGCTCATGTTCGAGGGCCCGGAGGCCGGACTCAAGCTGACGGCCAACACGCAGCCGGCCATCCTCACGGTGTCGGTGGCGGCACATGCCGTCTTCTCCAAGCGGGGCCCGGCGCCCGCGTTCGTCGCGGGACACTCACTGGGTGAGTACTCGGCGCTGGTGGTGGCCGGCGCGCTGTCGCTGCCGGACGCGGTGCGGGCGGTGCGCGCCCGCGGCTCCTTCATGCAGGAGGCGGTGCCCGAGGGCGTGGGGGCCATGGCCGCCATCCTCGGCCTGACACCGGACAAGGTGAAGGCGGCGTGCGACGAGGTGGCCCAGGATCAGGTGGTGGCTCCGGCCAACTACAACTCGCCCGAGCAGACGGTCATCGCGGGCAACGCCCAGGCGGTGGAGCGCGCCGGGGCCCGGTGCAAGGAGCTGGGCGCCAAGCGCGTGATGCCGCTGCCCGTGTCCGCCCCCTTCCACTGCGCGCTGATGAATCCGGTCAAGCCGCGCCTGGCGCAGGTGTTTTCCGGGGTGAAGGTGTCCGCCCCGAGCGTGCCGGTGGTGACCAACGTGGAGGCGCGCCCCAACGCGGACGCGGCGCGCGTGGTGCCGCTCCTGCTCGAGCAGGTCAGCGCGCCGGTGCGGTGGATCGAGTGCGTGGAGGCGCTCAAGGCCGAGGGCGTCACGCGCCTCGTGGAGCTGGGCCCGGGCAAGGTGCTCAGCGGCCTCACCAAGCGCATCAGCAAGGACCTCGAGTCGTTCAACGTCGAAGACTCCGCGAGCCTGGAGAAGGTCCTCGCGGCCCTGGGAGCCTGAGAGATGAGCACGTTCAAGGACAAGGTGGTGCTGGTGACGGGAGGCTCGCGCGGAATCGGCCGGGCCATCTCGGTGGGCTTCGCGAAGCAGGGCGCCAAGGTGGTGATCGGCTACGCGGGCAACGAGGCCGCGGCGCAGGAGGCCCTGGGGCTCGTCCAGGCCGCGGGCGCCCAGGGTGAGATCATCCGCTTCGACGTGGCGGACACCGCCGCGTGCGCGAGCACCGTGGAGCACGTCGTCAAGACGCACGGCCGCCTGGACGTGCTCGTGAACAACGCGGGCATCGCGGTGGACGGCCTGGTGATGCGCTTGAAGGACGAGGACTGGGACCGGCAGCTCGACACCAACCTCCGGGGCGCCTTCGCCCTGATCCGCGCCGCCAGCCGGCCGATGATGAAGCAGAAGGGGGGAGCCATCATCAACCTCACCTCCGTGGTGGGGGAGATGGGCAACGGCGGACAGGCCGCCTACTCGGCGTCCAAAGCGGGCCTCATCGGGTTGACCAAGTCGGTGGCCAAGGAACTGGCCAGCCGCAACATCCGGGTGAACGCGGTTTCCCCGGGCTTCATCGCCACGGACATGACGGCCTACCTCGAGGGTGAGACGCGCGAGAAGATGCTGGGCGCCATCCCCCTGGGCCGTCTGGGCTCCGCCGAGGAGGTCGCCCAGGCGGTACTTTTCCTGGCCAGTGACGCCGCCACCTACATCACCGGAGAGGTCCTCAAGGTGAACGGCGGCATGTACATGTAGCCAAGGGTTGGATCGGCGCGGAGCCTGGAGTATACCGCGCCCGCCTTTACAGGGTCCGGGGAGTATGCTGGACCGTCACGCGGTTTCCGGAGGAATCAACACCTATGTCGACTTCTGCTATCGAGGCCAAGGTCAAGTCCATCATCGCCGACCAGCTGGGCGTGGGCGAGGAGGAGATCAAGCCCGAGTCCTCCTTCATCGAAGATCTGGGCGCCGACAGCCTCGACATCGTGGAACTGGTCATGGCGATGGAGGAGGAGTTCGAGGTCGAGATTCCCGACGAGGAGGCCGAGAACATCAAGACCGTCGGCGACGCCATCAACTACGTCAACACCCACAAGAAGTAGGCAGCAGTCGAAGGGCCGGGGAGCGCTGGTCCCGCCCAGCGTTCCAACGCAGCAGCGCGGTATTTGGAGAATCACGTGTCAAACCGACGAGTCGTCATCACCGGGACCGGAATCATCACGGCACTGGGAACCGGCACCGAGAAGAACTGGCAGGCGATGCTCGCCGGTCAATCCGGTATCGCGACCATCACCCGCTTCGAGCTGGGGAAGATGGATACCCGCTTCGCGGGTGAGGTGAAGGACTTCCAGCCCGAACAGTTCATCGACCGGCGCGAGGTGCGCCGCATGGATCTGTTCGCCCAGTATGCGCTCGCCGCGGCGGACATGGCGGTGAAGGAAAGCGGGCTGCCCATCGGGCCGGACGCGCCCCACGGCTACCAGGCCGAGAAGGTGGGCGTCATCGTCGGCTCGGGCATCGGTGGGATCTCCTCGCTGGAGGAGCAGCACCGCAAGGGGCTGGAGAAGGGGTTCGACCGGCTCTCGCCCTTCTTCATCATCCAGATGATCATCAACATGGCGCCGGGCCTCATCTCCATGCGCTATGGGTGCAAGGGGCCCAACTGGTCGCCCGTGTCCGCCTGCGCCACCAGCGCGCACGCCATCGGCGAGGCGTGGAAGTCCATCCGCCTGGGCGAGTGCGACGCGGTCATCGCCGGTGGGGCCGAGGCCGCCATCACGCCGCTGGGCATGGGTGGCTTCTCGGTGATGAAGGCGCTGTCCAACCGCAACGATGATCCGATGCGCGCCAGCCGCCCGTTCGACAAGGAGCGCGACGGCTTCGTGATGGGCGAGGGCGCGGGCATCATCGTGCTCGAGGAGCTGGAGCACGCGAAGAAGCGCGGCGCCAACATCCTGGCGGAGCTGGTGGGCTACGGGGCCAACTCGGACGCGCACCACGTGACGCAGCCGGCCCCCGAGGGCGAGGGCGCGGCGCGCTGCATGCGCCTGGCGCTCGCCTCCGCGGGGATGAACCCCGAGGACGTGGGCTACATCAACGCGCACGGCACCTCGACGCCGTTCAACGACGCCAACGAGACCAAGGCCATCAAGACGGTCTTCGGCGCGCACGCCAGGAAGCTGCCCGTCTCCTCCACCAAGTCCATGACGGGCCACATGCTCGGCGCGGCCGGTGGCGCCGAGGCCGTGGTGAGCGTGATGACGCTCCAGCGCGGGGTCATCCCGCCGACCATCAACCTGACCTCGCCGGATCCCGAGTGCGATCTGGACTACGTGCCCAACCAGGCGCGTGAGCAGCGCGTGGACTCGGTGATGAGCAACTCGTTTGGTTTTGGTGGCACCAACGCGGTGTTGGTGTTCAAGCGCTTCCGGTAGTCCCCGCGCCCCCTTCGCTCGTGGAGAGGGGGCTCGGCTCGTGTCCGGTCCAGTCCCGGGTGGAGGAGGGCTCTCATGAAGGTCATCATCGCGTCGGATCATGCGGGACTGGAGCTGCGCCGTGAGCTGGTGAAGGCGCTCCAGGAGCTGCGCGTCGAGGTGGATGACGTGGGCCCCACCAGCGCCGAGTCCGTGGACTACCCGGACTATGCCCGCCTGGTGTGCCGGGCGGTGACCGAGGCAAGCGCCACCCGGGGCGTGCTCGTATGTGGCACGGGCATGGGCATGGCCATCATGGCCAACAAGCTCCCGGGCATCCGCGCGGCGTTGTGCACGGACGAGTTCGTGGCCCGCATGGCGCGCGCCCACAACGACGCCAACGTGTTGTGCCTGGGGCAGCGCGTGGTGGGCGCCGGACTCGCCCGCAGCATCCTGGAGGCCTTCCTGGCCACCCCCTTCGAAGGCGGGCGGCACCAGCGGCGTCTGGACAAGATTCGAGAGGCCGAGTCCCGGTGACGGCCGGCCTTCCAACCGAGGAGACACAATCCATGGAGAACACCCGTCTGCTGGCCGAGGTCGATCCCGAAATCGCCCGTGCCATCCAGGACGAGACGCGGCGCCAGGAAGAAGGCCTGGAGCTGATCGCCTCGGAGAACTTCGTCAGCCCCGCGGTGATGGAAGCCGCGGGCTCGGTGCTCACGAACAAGTACGCGGAAGGCTACCCCGGCAAGCGCTACTACGGCGGCTGCGAGGTGGTGGACGTGGCCGAGACGCTCGCCATCTCCCGCGCCCGTGAGCTCTTCGGCGCCGAGTACGCCAACGTCCAGGCCCACTCGGGCAGCCAGGCGAACATGGGCGCCTACATGGCGCTGATGAAGCCGGGTGACACCCTGCTCGCGTTGGACTTGAACTCGGGCGGTCACCTCACCCACGGCTCCGCGTTCAACTTCTCCGGCAAGCTGTACAAGGCCGTGCACTACGGCCTCACCCGGGACACCGAGACGATCGACTACGCGCAGGCGGCCGCCCTGGCCAAGGAGCACAAGCCGCGCGTGGTGGTGGTGGGCGCCTCGGCCTATCCGCGCATCATCGACTTCGCGAAGTTCCGCGAGATCGCCGACAGCGTGGGCGCGGCGCTCATGGTGGACATGGCGCACATCGCGGGCCTGGTGGCCGCGGGGCTGCATCCCTCGCCGGTGCCCCTGGCGGACATCGTCACCAGCACCACCCACAAGACGCTGCGCGGCCCGCGCGGCGGCCTCGTGCTGAGCAAGGAGCCCTACGCCAAGACGCTCAACAGCCAGATCTTCCCGGGCATCCAGGGCGGCCCGCTCATGCACGTCATCGCCGCCAAGGCCGTGGCCTTCCGCGAGGCGCTCAGCCCCGAGTTCAAGGCCTACCAGAAGCAGATCGTCGCCAACGCCCAGGCGCTCGCCGAGGCGCTGCAGAAGGGCGGCCTGCGGCTGTGCTCGGGCGGCACGGACAACCACCTGATGCTCGTGGACCTGCGTCCCAAGAAGCTCGTGGGCAAGGTGGCCGAGGAGGTGCTCGGCAAGGCGGGCATCACGGTGAACAAGAACATGATTCCGTTCGATCCCGAGAAGCCCACGGTGACGTCGGGCGTGCGCATCGGCACTCCGGCCCTCACCACGCGCGGCATGAAGGAGGCGGAGATGGCCACCGTGGGCGCGCTGGTGGTCGAGGCGCTGGACAACGCCTCGGACGAGCAGCGGCTGGCGAGCATCCGGGGCCGCATCCAGGAGTTCACCCGGAGCTTCCCGCTCTACGCCTCGCGCCTGAAGTAGCGCGTGCCATGCGTTGCCCCTTCTGCCAGGACCCCGAGAACAAGGTCATCGACTCGCGCGAGTCGCATGAGGGCTCCGTCATCCGCCGGCGCCGCGAGTGTCTGCAATGCAAGCGGCGCTTCACCACGTACGAGCGCGTGGAGGAAATCTACCCGCTCATCGTGAAGAAGGACGGCCGGCGCGAGACGTTCGATCGGGACAAGCTGCTCGCGGGGTTGCAGAAGGCGTGCGAGAAGCGGCCGGTGTCGGCGGACCAGCTCGAGGAGACGCTGGTCGCCGTGGAGCGGCTGCTGCAAGGGGTGGGGGAGAAGGAAGTGCCCTCGTCGGTCATCGGCGAGGAGGTGATGCGTCGGCTGCACGCACTGGACGAGGTGGCCTATGTGCGCTTCGCCTCGGTGTACCGGAGCTTCCGTGACATCACCGAGTTCATGGCGGAGCTCAAGGACTTGCTGTCGGACCGGACGCGCGAGCACAAGCCGCCGCGTCCACCGGACAAGGACGGGTAACGGGCGATGCGGCTCTTGACGCGAGCACGGTTGCAGGCGGGGCGCGCCCCCCGGGCCAAGCGCACGGCGGATTTCGATCGGGCGGTGGCCGAGTTCTTCATGCGCCTGGCGCTGGAGGAGGCCGCCAAGGGGCTCGGCCGCACCAGCCCCAACCCGGTGGTGGGCGCGGTGCTGGTGAAGGGCGGCCGCATCATCGCGCGCGGCTATCACCGCCGGGCCGGCACGGCGCACGCCGAGGTGGTGGCGCTGGAGGCCGCGGGTGGCAAGGCTCGCGGCGCGGATCTCTACACGACACTGGAGCCGTGTGATCACTACGGGCGCACGCCGCCGTGCAGCCAGGCGTTGATCGACGCGGGCGTGCGCCGGGTCATCACCGCCTCGTCGGATCCCAACCCCAAGGTGAATGGCAAGGGCGTCGCCCGGCTGCGGCGTGCTGGCGTGGAGGTGCTCACCGGGGTGCTCAAGGACGAGGCGGATCAGCTCAACCGCCCCTTCTTCAAGGCGATGCGCACCGGCCTGCCCTTCGTCACGCTCAAGGCGGCGGTGACGCTGGACGGCAAGCTGGCCACGGCCACGGGTGACTCGCGCTGGGTGACGGGAGAGGAGGCCCGCGCCTGGGTGCACCGGCTGCGCGATCGGGTGGACGTCATCCTCGTGGGGGCCACCACCGCCCGCCGGGACAACCCCCAGCTCACCACGCGCCTGCCCGAGAGCGCGGGGAAGGATCCGGTGCGCGTGGTGGTGGACTCGCACTTGCGTCTGCCCTCGACGCTCCAGGTCTTCACCCAGCGCTCCCCCGCGCGCACCGTGGTGGCCACGCTGGAGGATCCCTCGGCTCGCAAGGCCAAACGCTTCCTGGCGACGGGCACCGACGTCTGGCAGCTCCCGGAGAAGCAGGGCCGCGTGGATCTCGAGGCCCTCATGCGCCGTCTCGCCCGGGAGGGCCTGAACCACGTCCTGGTGGAGGGAGGCGCGGAGATGTACGGCTCGTTCCTGCGCGAGGAACTGGCGGATGAGCTGCTGCTCTTCGTCGCCCCCAAGCTGATCGGCGGCGAGGGCCTGTCCTGGTCGGGATCGCTGGGCGTCAAGCAGATGGCGCGGGCGCTCACCGTGGGCGCGCTGTCCATGGAGCAGGTCGGCACCGACCTGCTGTTGCGCGCCCGGCTCGACCCCGCGCGGTGAGCGCGCGGGGGGCGTGTGCTCAGGCCGTGCCCGAGAGCTGGATCCGGGGCACCTGGGCCTGGGGCAGGCGTGGCCGCAGGTTCAGCCACATGCCGTCCTTGGTGCGCAGGTTGGTGCTGACGCGCTCCTGGGGCAGGCGTCCCGGGACGGAGGACAGCTCGTAGCGCGAGACGATGCGGGCCATGATGAGCATGCCCTCGAGCAGCGAGAACTCCTTGGCGATGCACTGGCGCTGGCCCGAGCCGAACGGCAGCCACGCGAGCTTGTGCCGGCCCTCCGAGCGCTCCGGCGTGAAGCGATCCGGATCGAACGTCAGCGGATCGTCCCAGATGCCCGGGTGGCGGTGGATGAGGCGCGTGAAGATCACCATCATGACGCCCGGAGGAATCCGGTACCCGTCGATCTCATCCTCCACCACCGACAGGCGCGGCAGCCACACCGAGGGCGAGTGGATGCGCAGTGCCTCCTGCAACACGTTGCGGGTGTAGGGCATCCGCATCAGATCCGCGAAGCCAGGCCTGCGTGTGCCCACGACGGCATCCAGCTCCACCCGCACCTTGTCGGTGACCTCCGGGTGCTGGGTGAGCGCGTGCAACACCCAGGTCATGCCCGCCGCGGTCGTGTCGTAGCCCGCGATGAAGAAGCCGAGGGCCTCGTCGCGCAGCTGCTCGTTGGTCATCCGCTCGCCGGACTCTCCATCCACCGCCTGTAGCAACAGCGAGAGCAGGTTGTCCTCGCCCGAGGCCTGTTCGCGTCCCCGCTCGATGAGCCGCCGCATGATCTCGTCGATCATCTTGATCGACTCGCGGTAGCGTTGCCGGCCAGGGACCGGCATCCATTCCGGCAGGGAGTGCGTCACCATCCCCGCGATGAAGTACTCGAGGATGAAGGAGAACGCCTGGGCGACCTTCTCCGCGTCATCCTTGTCCAGCCCGGAGCCGAACAGGGTGCGCACCAGCACGGTCATCGTCACCCGGGACAGGGCGACCGAGACGTCGAAGGGCTTGCCCTCCAGGGCCGCCAGATCCCACTCCAGCAGACACTCGTCGATGGCCTCCACCATCGTGTCCGTCATCAGGCTCACGCGCTGATGATGGAACGAGGGCTGGATCATGCGCCGCTGCCGCTTCCAGAAGGCCCCCTCGCTCATGGGCAGCGCGTTGCCCATGAACGTCCGCATCGAGTCCCACATGGGTCCGCCCTTGGAGTACTTGTGAGCGTGCTCCACGAGGACGTGATGGACGTAGCGGGGATGGCACAGGCCAATCACCTGGGTGAAGCCCAGGTCCATGCTGAAGATGTCGCCATGCTCGCGCTGGGCCTGCTCCATGAAGGACAGCGGGTTGGCAATCAAGCGAGGCAGGCATCCCACCAGGGGGAGGGAGGAAACCCTTGGGGGCAGTGATCGATCTGATGACGTTTGGGATGTGGTCTCGCTCATGCGTGTCCCCCTGCGACGCCTTTCCGAATCAAGGGTGGCGGAGAGTGTCCGGAGGGCCCCTTGAGCCGCTCCCGGAGTTCAGGTCCTCGCACCTTAACATGGTCAACAGTCCCCACGAGCCAGGGGGGGTCTCAATATCCGAGAAGACACATGCCTCGCTTCCATGCCCGATCGCGTCCTGTCCCCACGCCTCTTCGGGCAAGCCGCCTCCGTCGGGTCTGAAAGCAATCTCACGGAAGAATTTCAATATGGCGGTGCTCCGGGCGCGCCAGGGTCGCACGTCGCGCGAAGCGTGGAGGAGGGCCTGGCCGTCCTGGGGAGACGCGCTGTTCGTGCCGCGTGCGTGGGGTGACCTGCCCTCGCGGGCGAAGCGGATGGCCCGGGGATGTCCTGGGGTGGATGACGCGGAGCAGCCCTCGGAGTTGTTCTCGACAGCCGAGAGGCCGACTACTAGTGTCGGTCGCGTGCCAAGTCCGACCAACTCAGACTCGTCGCTGCAGGGGCTCTCGCTCAATCCCATCAGCCCCGAGAACCTCGTCAATCCGATTCCGCTCTACAAAGCGTTACGTGAGAGCGAGCCGGTGTACTGGTCGGACACGGTGCACGCCTGGCTCGTCACGCGCTATGCCGACGTGGTGGCGTGCTTTCGCGATCCGCGGTTGAGCGCCAATCGCACCAACTTCTACGAGCAACAGCTCCAGGGGATGGGTGGGGACGTGGCCGGCGAGTTCCTCAAGTCGGCCCGGTTGCAGATGACCATGCGCGATGGCGCGGACCACATCCGCGTGCGTCGGCAGGCCAGTCCGGGCTTCACCCCGCAGGGGCTCGACACCTACCGTCCCGCCATCCGCCAGTTCATGGGCATGCTGCTGGATCGCGTGCAGGAGTGGGGGCACATGGACGTGGTGAAGGAGATTTCGTACCAGCTCCCGCCGCTCGTCATCGCCGAGTTCCTCAACATCCCCGCGCAAGACCGGGAGCGCTTCCAGGCCTGGGCCCGACCCCTGGCGGACTTCGCCAATCCGAAGCCGGGCGTGAACATGCAGGACGTGGCCCGTGAGGCGAGCCGGGTCACCGTGGAGATGAACGCCTACCTGGCGGAGCGGATCGAGGAGCGCCGTCACCATCCAGGCAGCGACATGCTCAGCCTGATGATCCACGCCCAGGAACTGGGCCGGATGACGGAGGATGATCTCGCGGCCAACACGCTGCTCATCCTCACCGCGGGACACCTGACCACCACGGATCAGATCAGCAACGGCGTCTACGATCTGCTCTCCCATCCCGAGCAGCGCCAGAAGCTGCAGAATGACCGTACCCTGTTGCGCTCCGCCGTGGAGGAGATGCTGCGCTTCTCCCCCGCGGTCCCCTTCGCCTTCCGCGTCGCCGCGCAGGACTTCACGTTGCATGGCAAGGACATCCGCAAGGGCGACACCGTGTTCCTCGGGCTGGCCGCGGCCAACCGGGACCCCTCGGTCTTCACGGATCCCGAAACGTTCGACATTACCCGGGACAGCGTCCAGCAGAAGCACCTGACCTTCGCGTTCGGCGCGCACCACTGCCTGGGCGCGGGTCTGGCCCGCCGCGAGATGGAGATCTCCATCGAGATGCTCCTGGATCGACTGCCCCAGGTGCGTCTGGACGAGACGAAGAAGCCCCAGCACAAGGTCGGCCTCGTCTTCCGCAGCTTCAACTCGCTTCATCTGGACTGGTGACGGCCGCCGCGCGGGTGGCTCGGACCGGCGGGGGGGTTCCATGCCGGGTCAGCGACCAAGGAGGCTGGATTTTCGGGCGGAGAGGGACGGATCGGGCTGGCGACTTGCTCCCGGACCCCCGTCCGATTGATGATGGGGGAGCGTACCGGTGCATGAACCTCCCCACGGCCACACGAATGGTGCCTGAGCCCACACCCTGACCTGGGAATTCCTGCCGCAGGTGCAGACCTGGAAGAACGCCATGCCCGCCGACAAACAGATCACTCAGACCATCAACAAGATCTTCCTCATCCGACAGTTCTTCGGATCGATCATCTTGTCCCCCGCGACGACCTACCTCATCAACAACCTCTCGGGGCTGACGGACGATGAGATGTCGAAGACGACCAAGTTCACGATGCCCATCGTGTTCGGCCTCTTCAGTCTGATCGTCCCCTACCTGGTGATGAACTATACGATCCGGCGGGCGTTCTCCACCCTGCGGGGGGATCACGAAGGGTCCAAGATCGAGCGGTTGTTGAAGATTCCCGGCCAGCTCGAGGCGCTGATGATCCTGTGCGCCATCCTGGGGTCCACGTTCTACATCACCGTTCCCATCCTCTTTCACAAGAAGAGCCTGGCACCCATCCCGTGGGTGTTGAGCACGACGCTGCTCGTGTTGATGCTCAACTTCATCAACGAGCGGTTGATCTACGAGCGCATCCTGCGCCCCTTCGCCATCGAGGAGTTCCACAAGCACCCCAAGGCGGTCATCCGGGGAACGGGCTTCTTCTGGCCGCGCATGAAGTGGTACCTGCCCTACGCCTTCGGCGTCTTCGTCGCCTCCACGCTGATGCTCAGCACGACGATCATCGCCAAGCAGGTCATCATCACCTTCGACGAACTCAACCAGGTGATGCAGACGGATGCCGCGCACATCGGCGAGCACATCAGCCGGGTCGTCGATCTGGTCGTCCAGCGCGCCGCGATCCCGCTCTCGCTCATGGGTGGCTACCTGCTCGCCATCTCGTCCATCGCCGCGTGGTTGCTGGCGCGCCGGCAGGAGCTGGGCGCCCTGAGCGTGCAGGAGGCCATCGAGGGTCTGGCGTCTGGCTCGCCCAAGCTGCCGGATTGGATCTCCACCGACGAGATCGGCGATCTGGCGGGCTCCACCTCGCGCGCCTTCGAGAAGCTCAGCGCCTTCTCGCTGTCGCTGGGTGAGTCGGCCAACTCGCTGCGTGGTTCGGCCGAGCGCCTGGGCTCGTCCGCGAGCGAGCAGAGCACGGTGCTCACGCGGCAGGCCGCCGCGCTTCAGGAGACGCAGGTCACCGCGCAGGAGATCAAGCAGACCTCCGAGCTCGCCTCGCAGAAGGCGGAGAACGTGCTGCAGCAGACCACCCGCGCCAATCAGATCAGCACCGAGGCGGTGGCGGCCGTGCGCACCAGCCTCGAGGAGATCCAGGAAGTCGGCCAGCAGGTGGCCAAGATGGCCAGCTCCATCCAGTCCCTGGAGAAGAAGACGCAGCAGATCGCCAGCATCACCCGCACGGTGAAGGACCTGGCGGACCAGTCCAACATGCTCGCGCTCAACGCCGCCATCGAGGCGGTGCGCTCGGGCGAGCACGGCAAGGGCTTTGGCGTCGTGGCGCGTGAAATCCGCGCGCTGGCCGACCAGTCCATCCGCGCCACCAACAACGTGAACAGCATCCTGTTGGACATCGGCAACGCCATGCGCTCGACGGCGGCCATGACGACCAAGGGCTACGAGAAGGTCGAGCTGAGCCTCAAGGGCATCAAGGGCTTCGAGGGCAGCATCCAGCAGCTGTCCTCCATCGTGCGGGACAACGCGGACTCCATCCGGCAGATCACCGCGGCCGTGACGCAGCAGAACGTGGGCATCAGCCAGATCTTCCAGGCCGTCAATGATCTCAACAACATGATGGAACAGACGATGGGCCAGATGCAGACCTCGGAAGAGGCCTCCACCGTCGTGCAGAGCGTGGCGGACCAGGTGTCGGGTCTCGTCACCTCGTACGGCTGGAAGGAAGCCGCCGAGCGCGCTCGTCAGAACCGCACCACCTGAGCCGCGCGTCCGGTCTTCTCGTACTCCTCCATCTTCGGATCAGGGACATGTCAAAGGGCACATTCTCGTCGGCCTCCAGGCGGTTTGGAGGCCGGCATGCGGTGGTCATCGGCGGGAGCATGGCGGGCATGGCCGCCAGCCGCGCCCTGGCGTCACACTTCGAGCGGGTCACCCTGATCGAACGGGATCGGCTCCCGGAGAAGCCCGAGCTGCGCAAGGGATTGCCCCAGGAGCAGCAGGCCCACGGCATCCTGGCCAAGGCCGTGGAGATCCTCGAGGGGTACTTCCCCGGGCTGTGGCAGCAGATGGTGGCCGCGGGCTCCAACGTCCTGGACATGTCCGACGTGGCGCTGTACCGGGGCGGCATCTGGCAGGCCCGCGCCACGCCGGGGCTGACGCTCTACATCCAGACCCGGACCCTGCTGGACTCGGTGATCCGCTCCCGCGTCCGGGAGATCTCCAACCTCCAGATCCTGGACGAGTGCGAGGTCGTCAAGCCCGTGGTGACGAGCAACCGCGTCGCCGTCTGGGGCGTGGAGGTGCGTCGCCGCAAGCAGGAGGCCACGGAGATCCTCGAGGCGGATCTCGTCGTGGACGCGACGGGCCGCGGCTCGCGCATGCCCCGCTGGCTCGAGGAGCTGGGACTGCCCCGCGTGGAGGAGACCCACGTGCGGATCGACGTGGGCTACGCCAGCCGCAAGGTGCGCAAGCTCCAGGGGGTCACCACCAACTGGAAGACGCTCTCCATCTTCCCGACGGCTCCGCGGGAGACGCGCCTGGGCGCGCTCGCCCCGGTGGAGGGGGACACCTGGCTGGTGACCCTGGCTGGCGCCCTGGGAGACCACGCTCCGGGTGACGAGGCGGGCTTCCTGGAGTTCGCCCGGGCCCTGCCGCAGCCGCACGTCTACGAGATGCTCCGGCGCTGCGAGCCCGTGTCTCCGGTGGCCGCTCACAAGTTTCCCTCCAGCATGCGCCGGCACTACGAGCGCATGACGGGCATTCCCGAGGGGCTCGTGGTGCTGGGAGACGCCGTGTGCAGCCTCAACCCCATCTATGGGCAGGGCATGACGCTGTCCGTGCTGGCCGCCTCCCTGCTGGAGGAGTGCCTGTCGGAGCAGGCCCCGAGGGCGATGATGGGGTTCGGACGACGCTTCCAGGCGAAGCTCTCGCGCATGCACGACATGCCGTGGACGATGGGCGCGGGCGAGGATCTGGTCTACCCCTCGGTGGAAGGACCCCGCCCCCTGTGGTGGAAGGCGATGCAGGGAGCTTCCGGGCATCTGCAGTCGCTCGCGGCGTATGATCCGGTCGTCACCACCGCGTTCGCCAAGGTGATGCACATGACGGGCTCGCCGCTGGAACTGGCCCACCCCTCCATGCTGCTGCGCATGGTGCGGGGTCCCCAGGGCGAGGGACCGGGAGAGTCCCCGGTGATGCAGTTCCCGGAGGGTTCCGCGCCTCCGTCCAAGACCGTGGCCAGTGTCGCCTGATCCCCCCGGAAACACCCTTCCATGAGAACGATTGCCCTTCCCCCGCTCCGTCTGCCGTTTCCCCAGAAGCTCAATCCACACAACCATCAGGCCTGGCCGCACACGGTGGAGTGGGTGAAGCGCTTCAACCTGCTGCCGGAAAAGGCGATCCCCTACTTCCGCGCGCAGGACTACCACTGGCTGTCCGCGTATGCCTTCCCGGAGGCGGACCTCGAGCAGTTGATCCTCAT
This sequence comes from Cystobacter fuscus, assembly GCF_002305875.1. NCBI lineage: Bacteria > Pseudomonadati > Myxococcota > Myxococcia > Myxococcales > Archangiaceae > Cystobacter > Cystobacter fuscus. The sequence continues at coordinate 4,278,304 of NZ_CP022098.1, forward strand.
CAACGACTGCATGACGGCGTTCTACCTCTTCGACAAGCACTGGGACGACGCTCCGCCCGACGCGCTCGAGTCGATGCAGGCTCCGCTGCTCGATGCCCTGTGGGGTCGGCCGCCAGGGGATGCTCCGGAGGGGCCGCTCGAGAACGCGATGCGCGACATGCGGCGGCGGATGATGAAGTACAGCACCGACGCGTGGATGACGCGCTTCTGCGAGAGCCTCGAGGCCTACTTCAAGGCGTGTGTCTGGGAGGCCAAGAACAAGAGCAACAGCCAGGTGCCCGACGTGGCCTCCTACATCCGCATGCGCGAGGCGACGGGCGCGGTGCAGCCCAGCTTCGAGCTGGCGGGGGTGCTCGGGCTCGTCCAGATTCCTCCGAGCGTGCTGGAGGAGCCGATCATCAAGCGGCTCAACCAGCTGGCCAACCACGAAATCACCCTGTTCAACGACATCATCTCCCTGGAGAAGGAGATGCGCGTCGGGGACATGCACAACCTCGTTTTCATCATCCAGAAGCAGAACGAGAAGAACGGGACGGAGTGCTCGCTCGAGGGCGCCATGAAGCAGGCGGCCAAGATGCACGACGACGAGGTGCTCGAGTTCCTCGAGCTGGAGGCCAAGGTGCCCTCGTGGGGCGAGCCCCTGGACACCGAGGTGCGGCGCTACATCGACGTGCTGCGGTGCTGGATGCGCGCCAACATGGACTGGTCGCTGATGTCCACGCGGTACAAGACCCCCGAGGCCCCCGCGGCCTGAGCCGTCCGCCTGCCTGGTGCCCCAGGTGGGGCGTCCGGGCTTTCGTGGCCCGTCCCGAGGGAAGGTGCGGAACCCGGGACGAGGATCCGTTATAAGCCCGTCGCAATGTTCACCGGACTCATCCAGGACATCGGCGTGGTGGAGCGAGTCATCCCCGGCGGGATGACGGACTTGTGGATTCGCACGGCGCTGGGCGCGCGGGACTTCGCGCTCGGGGAATCGATCGCGGTGGATGGCGCCTGCCTCACCGTGGTGGAGCGCGCGGGAGACTCCTTCCGCGTCCAGGCCGCCCCGGAGACGCTGCGGCGCACCACCCTGGGCGCCCGGCAGCCGGGCTCGCGCGTCAACCTCGAGCGGGCGCTCGCCCTGGGAGACCGGCTGGGCGGCCACCTCGTCGCCGGCCACGTGGACGCGGTGAGCGAGGTGCTGGAGACGCGCGCCGAGGGCGGCTCGTGGGTGATGGTCTTCCGCCTCCCCGCCGAACTCGCCCCCTTCTTCATCGAGAAGGGCTCGGTGGCCATCGACGGCATCAGCCTCACCGTCAACACGGTGGGGACGGATCGCTTCAGCGTCCAGCTCATCCCCGAGACGCAGGAGCGCACCACGCTGCGCTCGCGCGGAGTGGGCGAGCGGGTGAATCTGGAAGGCGACATGATTGGCAAGTACGTGGCGCGGCTCGTGTCGCTGCGCCAGGGCCCGGGCGGCGGTGGCCTCTCCGAGGCGGTCCTCAAGGCGGCGGGCTTCGGCGGTTGAGCACAGGGAAGCATTCAGGAGCACGCATGGCGCGCGGCAGGCAGCACGAGTCGGACAGCATCACCCTGGTGGAGAAGGCGCTCGCGGAGATCCGCAAGGGCCGCATGGTCATCCTCACGGATGACGAGGACCGGGAGAACGAGGGCGATCTCGTCATGGCGGCGGAGAAGGTGACGCCCCAGGACATCAACTTCATGGCCACCCACGGGCGCGGGCTCATCTGCCTGGCGCTCGACGAGGAGCGCATCCGGCGGCTCAACCTGCCCCTCATGGTGCAGGACAACACCTCGTCCTTCCAGACGGCCTTCACCGTCTCCATCGAGGCGGCCCAGGGGGTCTCCACGGGCATCTCCGCCGCGGACCGCGCCCACACCATCCAGGTGGCCGTGGCGCCGAACGCCAGGCCGTCGGACCTCGCGCGGCCCGGGCACATCTTCCCCCTGCGCGCCCGGCAGGGTGGGGTGCTCGTGCGCACCGGTCAGACCGAGGGCAGCGTGGACCTGGCGCGCATGGCGGGACTGCGCCCCTCGGGCGTCATCTGCGAGATCATGAACCCGGACGGCACCATGTCGCGCCGGCCGGATCTGGTGAAGTTCGCCCGCAAGCACCAGATGGTGCTCCTGTCCGTGGCCGACATCATCCGCTACCGCCTGGAGCGCGAGCGGCTGGTGCGGCGGCTCGAGGAGACGACGCTGGAGCGCCGCGGCCAGGGCAGCTTCCGGGCCTACACCTACGGCAGCGACGTGGACAGCGCGGTGCACGTGGCCGTGGTCAAGGGCGAGCTGTCCGGTCGTGAGCCGGTGCTCACCCGCGTCCACCGCACCTGTCTGGTGGGGGATCTGCTGGGCAGCGCCGGGTGCGAGTGTGGCGTGCAGCTCGAGCGGGCCTTCCAGGCCATCCACGAGGCCGGGCGGGGGGTCATCGTCTTCCTGCAGGGGGACTCGGCGCGGAAGAACCGGCTGCGCTGCACCCATGTCTCCAACGAGGAGCTGGTGCCCGGGCACAAGGATCAGACGCGCCTGCGCGAGTTCGGCGTGGGGGCGCAGATCCTCAAGGACCTGGGGCTCACCCGGCTGCGCCTGCTCACCAACAATCCCAAGAAGATCGTGGGGTTGGAGAGCTACTCACTGGAGGTGGTGGAGCAGGTTCCGCTCATCCCGGCCGCCCCGGCGACCCGGCGCGTGGCCGCTCGCCGTCCCCCGCGCGGCCGTCAGGCCTCCTGAGCGCCGGGGGGTGGGGGAAAACTCTGTCGGGACGCCAGCCGGGTGGCTGGTGTAGAGAGGTCGGGACATGCCTCGCTACATCGAAGGTGACTTCCTCCCCCCCAAGGGCCGCTTCGCCATCTGCGTGGCCCGTTTCAACGCGTTCATCACCGAGGAGCTGGTGAAGGGCGCGCTGGACACGCTGGTCCGCCACGGCGTCGCCGACGGGGATATCGACGTATTCCGTTGTCCGGGCACCTATGAGCTGCCCGCGCTCACGCGGCGCGTGTCGGAGACGCGCTCGTACGTGGGCATCATCACCCTGGGCGCCGTCATTCGCGGCGGCACGCCCCACTTCGACTACGTGTCGGGCGAGTGCACCAAGGGCATCGGCCAGGTGGCCTTCACCTCGCAGGCGGCCGTCACCTTCGGCGTGCTCACGTGCGACACGGTGGAGCAGGCGATCGACCGGGCGGGCGTGAAGGCCGGCAACAAGGGCTCGGAAGCGGCCGCGGCGTGCATCGAGATGGTCAACCTCCACGCGAAGCTCGCCACGCTGACGGACGGGAAGAGGAGCTGACACATGGGTGCGCGCAGAACGGCACGCGAGCGGGCCCTCCAGGCGCTCTACCAGATGGAGATGACGCCGGGCTCCATCCATGATGCCCTGGAAGCGGCCTGGGCCGCCGCCGAGGTGACGAACAAGGAGCCCGAGGCGGTGAAGTTCGCCCGCGAGCTCACCGAGGGCGTCATGGCGCACCGCGCGGAGATTGATCGGCTCATCGAGCAGCACAGCCACAACTGGCGCCTGGATCGCATGTCACGCATCGATCGCAACGTGCTGCGCCTGGGCGTCTTCGAGCTGAAGTACCGCCCGGACATCCCCAAGAAGGTGTCGCTCAACGAGGCGGTGGAGCTCGGCAAGAACTTCGGCACCGAGGAGTCCAGCGCCTTCGTCAACGGCCTGCTGGATCGCGTGGCCGTCGCCCTGGGGAAGCAGTGAACGTCTCCGCGCACGAGCTGGGCCTGGGCGGATTGGACGCGCTGGCGGACGTGGACGCCCTGTGCCTCTTCGTGGGCGAGGACGACCGGCCCCTGCCCGGCACCGCCGGCTATGTGGACTGGCGCTTGTGCGGCACCCTGTCGCGCGTGCTCCAGTCCGGCTTCTTCGTGGGCGCCCAGGACGACTCGCTCCTGCTGCCCACCGATGGTCGCTTCAGCATCCCCCGCGTCTTCGTCATGGGCCTGGGCCGGCGGCGCGGCCTGGAGCCGTCCTCCCTCGGCGAGGCGCTCGCCTCCGCGGGCAAGGTGCTCACCCGGGCCAGGGTGGAGTCCGTTGCCCTGGAAGTCCCCGGACAGGACGCCCTGGACGAATCCGTCCGCCTCTCCGCCCTCCAGGAACACTTCCTCCCGGCTTTCCGGGGAAGGAAGGTGGCCGTGCTGGCGGACAAGGAACTCGCTCGCCGCCTTTCCGGCCGCAAGGGCTGAATCTCGCCCCCTCTCGTCCTTCTGGTAGGATGTGAGGCTCGGTCGCACGAAATGACGTCCAAGATTCTCATCGTGGAGGATTCGAAGGCCTCGCGGGAGTTGATCTCCGCGACGGTGGAGTCCATCCCCGGGCTGGAGGCCATCGCCACCAGCAGCGGTCTGGAGGCGCTCAAGCTGCTGCCCCAGCACGCCTTCGCGCTCATCATCACCGACATCAACATGCCCGACATCAATGGGCTGGAGCTCATCCGCTTCGTCAAGACGAACCCCACCTTGCGCGACACGCCCCTGTTCATCGTCACCACCGAGGGCCGCGAGAAGGACCGTGACCGGGGACTGGCGCTGGGCGCGGCGGAGTACCTCGTCAAACCCTTCTCCCCGCAGAGCCTGGAAGGGCTCGTGCGGCGCTACCTCAAGCTCGCGTGAACTCCGCCGGCAAGGCCCTGGCGGAGTTCGTCGCCGAGGGAACGGAAATCCTCGAGTCGCTGGGCAAGGAACTGCTCGTGCTGGATCAACAGCGCGGGGTGGAACCCGAGCCGGACATCATCAACGGCATCTTCCGGGCGGCGCACTCGCTCAAGGGCCTGGCGGCGCTCTTCGGCCAGGAGCGCATCGCCAGGCTCGCCCACCAGTCCGAGGATCTGCTGGATCGGCTGCGGCTGGGCCGGCTGTCGCTGGATGACCAGGTGCTCGATCTGCTCATCGAGTCGCTGGACGTGCTCCAGGCCCTGCTGGCGGAGGCCGCGCGCGAGGAGTCCTCGGACGCCTTGAACGAGCGCGTGAAGGAGCTGGGCGAGCGCCTAGCCAACCTGGGCACCGCCTCGGCGGCGGCCGACGAGGATCCGCTCGATCGGCTGGAGCTGGACCCGCAGGTGCGCTCCGTCTTCACCGAGTACGAGGAGCACCGCCTGCGCGAGAACGTGCGCCGGGGCGTGGCGCTCTTCCGCATCCGGGCCGCGTTCGACCTGTCCGACTTCGACACCGGGCTCACCGAGCTCAACGTGCGCCTCAAGCCCCTGGGCGAGGTCGTCAGCACGCTGCCCTCGTCGGAGCCCGGAGGCCTGTCGGGCATCGCGTTCGATCTCATCTTCGGCTCCCGGGTGTCCGAAGCGGAGCTGGCGGCGAAGCTGCAAGGTACGCCCGCGCAGCTCTTCGCGCTCACCGTCCGTCCGAGTGCCGCGGCCCTGGTCCCGGTCGGGTCCGCCCCGGAGACACCGGCCGCGCCGCTTCCCCTCGCGCTCCCACCCGCCGAGGCGCCCGCGGCGAAGAAGACGACCCGGCGCAAGCCTCGCGCTTCCAAGACGGGCGCGGGGTCGTCCACGTCGGCGGAGGACGTGGCGCCCGCGGACGCTCCGCTGGTGAAGGCCTCCTCCCTGCGCGCCGTCGAGCCGGTCGTTCCGGCGCTCCCCGCGTCCGACACCTCCTCGCTGCCCGTGGTGCGCACGCTGACCGAGGAGCCGGTGGCGCCGCGTGGCCCCAAGGCGGAGAGCGAGTCGGCGCGCAGCCTGACGCAGACGGTGCGCGTGGACATCAGCCGCCTGGACGCGTTGATGAACACCGTGGGTGAGCTGCTGCTCATCAAGGCGAACCTGCAGCGCATGGCGGAGAGCGCCCGGGTGGACGCCGGGGTGACGCTCTCCAAGGTGTGGGGCCAGGATCTCTCGCGCGAGACGCGGCAGCTCGAGCGCAAGCTGGACGCGCTCCAGGAGGGCCTGCTCGAGGCGCGCATGGTGCCGGTGGGTCAGGTGTTCGACCGACTGGCCCGGCTGGTGCGCCGCATCGCGCGCGAGGTGGGCAAGGAGATCGACTTCGTCATCGGCGGCGGCGACGTGGAGCTGGACAAGCTCATCGTCGAGGAGCTGAGCGATCCGCTCATGCACATCATCCGCAACGCCATCGACCACGGCGCCGAGTCGCCCGAGGCCCGACTGGCGGCGGGCAAGTCACGGCGGGCCCGGGTGTCCCTGCAGGCCGAGCAGAAGGGCAACCACGTCCTCATCAAGGTGAGCGACGACGGGGCGGGCATCGACGAGCTGGGGGTGCGTGAGCTCGCGCTGCGCAAGGGCCTCATCACCGAGGCGCAGGCGCGCGAGATGAGCCGGCGCGAGCTGCTCAACCTCATCTTCCTGCCGGGCTTCTCCACGGCGCGCAGCGTGTCCGAGCTGTCGGGCCGGGGCGTGGGCCTGGACGTGGTGAAGAACAACATCGGCAACCTGTCCGGCATCATCGACGTGTGGAGCGAGCGCGGGATGGGCACCGCCTTCCACATCACGCTGCCCGTCACGCTCGCCATCATCCGCGCGCTCGTCGTGGGGGTGAGCGGGCGCACCTACGCCGTGCCCCTCAACAGCGTGCTGGAGATCCTCTCCGTCAAGCCGGCGGAGATCCGCACGGTGGAGCGGCGCGAGGTGTTGGATCTGCGGGGCACCACGCTGCCGCTCATGCGCCTGGCCCGGGTGTTCAACCACCCCGAGCGTCCCGCGGACCGCTACTTCGTGGTGGTGGCGGGGCTGGCCCAGGAGCGCCTGGGCATCGCCGTGGATGAGCTGCAGGGCCAGCAGGACATCGTCGTCAAGTCGCTGGGTGGCCGCCTGCAGGGCGTGCGGGGGATTTCGGGGGCCGCCGACCTCGCCAACCGGCGCACCGTGCTGGTGTTGGATGTGGGTGCCCTGCTCGAAGAGGGGATGAGCTCCGAGCGCCGCCGGGCCTGAATCGCTCCCGGGGCCATGGGCCTGCTATTCTTGGCGCCGTGCCCGCCTTGTCCGTCCTGCTCGACAGCTTCTTCTACCGCCCCGATGAGGACGTGGGCCTCATCCAGGAAGTGGTGGCCGGGACCGATGAGTCGCTCGAGCCCGTCGCGGAAGAGGTGCCCGAGGAGTATCTGGCCTTCCAACTGGAGGGCGAGCTCTACGCGGTCCCCATCCACGGCGTGCGGGAGATCGTCAAGGTACCATCCTTGACCGAGGTGCCTCGCGCCGCCCCCAACCTGCTGGGCGTCATGTACCTGCGCGGCGAGGTGCTGCCCGTCTACGACATCAAGGTGAAGCTGCGCCTGGCCGACAAGGCGCCCCTGGTGGCGGGTCCGGACGCCACCGTGACGCCTCCGCGCGGCACGCGCATCATCGTCGTGCAGGCCTCCGACGGGCTCGCCGGCATCTGGGTGGACGCCGTCAACGAGGTGGTGCGGCTGCGTCCCTCGATGCTGGAGCTGGCCCCGCCCGGTGTGGGCGGTGGAGAGCGCGACTGCGTGGTGGGGCTCGGGCGGCGCAAACAGGAACTCTTCATTCTGCTCGATCTCTGGCAGGCCCTTTCATGAGACAGCGAATCAACGTCCTCACCCGCGTGACGCAATCGCGCGCCGAGGAAGAAGCCGCGGCGGAGCGGGATCCGCTCGTGCAGCTGTGCGCCTTCTTCGTGGGCACCGAGGAATACGCCGTGGACATCATGCGGGTGGAGGAGATCCTCCAGCCCCAGCGCCTCACGCCCCTGCGCGGCTCGCCTCCCTTCATCGAGGGCGTCATCCGGCTGCGCGGCGCCATCCTCCCGGTGGTGGACCTGCGCAAGCGGCTGCTCGGCCAGCCCTCACCCGTGGACACCCCCAAGACGCGGCTGCTGGTGTGCTGGCTGGGCCGCCGGCGCGTGGCCTTCACCGTGGACCGGGTGTCCGAGGTGGTGCGGCTGCGCAGAAGTGACATCAAGCCCGCGCTCGGAGCGGTGGGCTCGGCGCCCTTCGTGGTGGGCGTCTATGGCGCGCCCGAGGGCCGCGATGCTTCCGCGCCCGGTGGCGAGCGCCTCAAGCTGCTGCTGGACGTGAAGGCCCTGCTGCTGGCGGAGATGCTGGCCGAGTCCAACTCCAACCCCAACCGACGGGTGAACGGATGAGCGAGGAGGGGCGGAACGCCGAGGAGGTGCGTTACCGGGCCCTGCTGGATCTGGACGTGTCGCGCCCGGAGGCCCGAGAGGAACTGGTGACCGGCCTGCACGACGAGAGCTGGCGGGTGCGCCGCGCGGCGGCCGAGGGGCTCGTGCGGCTGCCGGAGCGCGGGGCCGTGGTGGAGCGGCTCATCGCCGTGCTGGGCGAGCGCGACGAGACGGGCGCGCGCAACGCCGCGGCGGAGTCCCTCGCGGGCATGGGGGCCTCGGCGGTGCAGCCCCTGGTGCACCTGCTCGGACACGCGGATCCGGACCTGCGCAAGTTCGCCGCGGACATCCTCGGCCAGCTCGCGCTGCCGGAAGCGGAGGGCGCGCTGGTGGCCGTGCTGCTGGAGGATGGGGATCTCAACGTCCGGGTGGCGGCGGCGGAGGCCCTGGGCCGGGTGGGGGGACGCGGCGCGGCGTTCGCGCTCGAGCGCGTGCTGTCCAACCCCGAGCCCCTCCTGCGCCTGAGCGCCCTGGAGTCGCTCGCGGCGCTGCGCCATCCGCCCCCGCTCGCCGACGTGGTGCCCCTGCTCAACAACCCCCTGCTCAAGCGCAGCGCCTACCGGGTGCTGGGCCTCATCGAGCGCACCGAGGTCGTGGCGCTGGTGTGCCGGGGTCTGGCGGCGTCCGAGTCGCGCTCCACCCGGGAGGCGGCGCTCGTGGCGCTCGGCCAGCACTCCGCGCGGATGGCGGATGGCGCGCGTCCCGCCATGTACGCGGCCGTGGGCGAGGCGCTCCGGCGGCTGCTCGGGGCGGTGAGCTGGGTGACGAGCGCGCTGGAGTCCGGAGACATCGAGGTGAAGACCGGCGCGCTCGTGGCCGCGGCGGCCCTGCGCGAGCCCCGGCTGGCGCCCCTGGTGGCCGAGGTGGCCCAGGAGGAGCGGCTGGTGCCCGAGGTCATGCGCACGCTCGCGTGCTTCGGCCCGGAGACGGGACGCGAGCTGCTCGCGAGCATGGACCGGCTGTCCTTCCCCGCGCGCGAGGCGGCCGGACAGGTCCTGGTGGACATGGTGGACGAGTCCTTCGTGCCCGAGCTCGTCCAGATGCTCGACTGGGGCGAGGTGGATTTGAAGGGCGTGGCGGCGCGGGCGCTCGGACGCACGGGGGCGCTGGAAGCCGTGGAGCCGCTGGCGGGCTTCCTGTCCAACCCAGAGCTCGCCGGGGTGGCCGCTCGCGCGTTGGTGGCGCTGTCGGCGGGCTTTCGCGCGCAGGTGCTCCAGGTGCTGCAGACGTCCCTGGAGCAGGGGGCTCAGCCCGTGGTGCTCAACGCCCTGGTGCGCGTGGGCGGCACGGCCCAGCTCCCCCTGGTGCGGCGCATCGCCCGGGAGGCGTCCGTGCCCCTGCGTGCCACCGCCGTGGAGGTGCTCGCCGCGGTGGATCCCTCCGGGGGTCTGGAGCTGGCGCGCGTGGCGCTGGTGGACGAGGCCCCCCGGGTGCGTGCCGCCGCGGTGCGGGTGCTCGGCCAGGTGGGGGATGTCTCCCTGGCGCCGCTGCTGCAACGGGCCCTGTCGGATGATGCGTTGGAGGTGCGGCTCGCCGCCCTGGAAGCGGTGGGCGAGTGCGGAGCGGTGGCGCTCGCGGAGGACCTGGAGGCCTTGGTGCGGCATCCGGATGGAGCCATCGCCTTCCGGGCGGTGCGCTCGCTGGCGCGCCTGGGCGTGCTGCGCGACGAGGTCATCCAACACGCGGTGGCCCATGAGGACCACGAGGTGGTGAAGGCGGCGCTGCTGGCGGGCGCGGCCTCCGGGGGCGGCGAGGCCCTGGCACTGGGCCTGCTCGGCCATGCCCACTGGGACGTGCGCGCCGCGGCGGCCCGGGTGCTGGCGGACTCCCGCGAGGAGCGGCTGCTGCCGCCGCTGATGAACGCATTGCTCTCCGAGACGGATGCACTGGCTCGTCGGGCGCTGGTGGACGCGGTGGAACGCTTGTCGGGACGTTGAGTGAAGGGGGGAGGGCCGCGCGGGTGATGCCTTTCGATACAGGCAGGCCGGAGATGACCGCGGAGGAGTTCCGCCTGTTGCGGGACTTCGTGTATGCCTACTGCGGCATCCTGGTCCGCGACGACATGAAGTACGTCATGGAGCGCCGGTTGTGGCCCCGGCTGGAAGCCCTGGGCCTGACGGATTTCAGCACCTACTACCGCTACCTGCGCTTCGACGCCCAGCGCCGCTCCGAGCTGGAGACGGCCGTCGAGGCGCTCACCACCCACGAGACGTACTTCTTCCGCGAGCCGCGCCAGCTCAAGGCCTTCTCCGAGGAGGTGTTGCCGGTGCTCGAGCGCCGCAACGCGCGCTCGCGGCGCCTGCGCATCTGGTCCGCGGGCTGCTCGTCCGGGGAAGAGGCCTACACCGTGGCCATGCTCCTCTTGGAGAGCGGGCGCTTCGAGGGGTGGGAGCTCGAGGTGCACGGCACGGACATCTCCCGCCGGGTGCTCAACGCGGCGCGCCTGGGCGAGTACGGGCCGAGTGCCCTGCGCTCCACGTCCGCGGACAAGCTCGCGCGCTACTTCGTCCACGTGGGGCCCAACCGCGTGCGCGTGCGCGACGACGTGCGCGCCATGGTGTCCTTCGGGCACCACAACCTGCGCGACGTGGACTCCGTTCCCCTGGCCTCGCGCGTGGACGCCGTCTTCTGCCGCAACGTGCTCATCTACTTCGACGCGCCCGCGCGCCAGCGTGTGCTGCGGCTGCTCTACGACAAGCTGGTGCCTGGCGGCTACCTCATGCTGGGGCACTCGGAGAACCTCATCAACCTGAGCGCCGACTTCGAGCTGGTGCACCTGCGCGGGGATCTCGTCTACCGCAGGCCCGAGATGGGCGGGGGAGGGGGCACATGAGCGCCGAGGAACCCCTGAAGGTGTTGGTGGTGGACGACTCGGCGCCCAACCGCCGGCTGCTCACGGAGCTGCTGGAGTCCTCGCCGGACGTGCGCGTGGTGAGCACCGCCTCCGACGGCAACGAGGGCCTGCGCCAGGTGCTGGCGCTGCACCCGGACGTGGTGACGTTGGATCTGGAGATGCCGCGGCTGGGCGGCTACTCCTTCCTGCGCCTGCTCAAGAGCGCCGCGCCCACGCCCGTCATCGTCATCTCCAGCTACGCGCACAAGGCGGACGTGTTCAAGGCGCTGGAGCTGGGTGCCTTCGACTTCATCGCCAAGCCCTCCAAGCCCACGCCCGACGCGCTGGAGCGGCTGCGCCGGGAACTGCACGAGAAGGTCCACGCCGCGCGGCGGGTACGCGCGGAGCTTCAGCCCACGGTGCGCCGCCCGCGCGTCATTCCCCTGGAGCCCTCGTTCGTGGTGGGCGTGGGCGCCTCCACGGGTGGCCCGCCCGCGGTGCAGCGGCTGTTGGAGTCGCTCTCGCCCGAGCCCTCGATGAGCCTGCTGGTGTGCCAGCACATGCCCAAGCAGTTCACCCGCGCCTTCGCCGAGCGCCTGGATCGCCTGGGCCCCTTCACGGTGCGCGAGGCGCAGGAGGGAGACACGCTCCAGCCGGGCCATGTCTTCATCGCCCCCGGTGGACGGCAGCTCGTGGTGTACCGGCAGGGTGGGCAGTACACGCTCGGGACACCGCCGCCGACGATGCAGGACAAGCACGCGCCCTCGGTGGACCGGCTCTTCATGAGCCTGGCGGAGGTGTTCGGTTCCAAGGCGGTGGGTGTGGTACTGACGGGCATGGGCTCGGACGGGGCCCTGGGCGCCAAGAGCATCCGCAAGGCGGGCGGTGAGGTGTGGGCGGAGTCGGAGCGCACGGCGGTCATCTACGGAATGCCCCAGGAGGCGGTGGCCACCGGAGCGGTGAGCCGGGTGCTGCCGCTCGGGGAGATCGGCCCGGCGCTGGTGGAGCTGGCACGGAAGAGACGGGTGACATGAAGACCTTTCCCGCGCAGTTCGCGGATCTGCTCACGCCCCGGGGGCGGCGCATCCTGGAGGGCCGGGACGACGAGGCCTGCGGCGCGCTCCTCAAACCGGGCCAGCGCTTCGTGGCGCTCCATGGGGTGATCGACGCGCGCAAGGCGGCGGCCTGCCGGGACGCGCTGGAGGCGGCGCTGCCGGGCACGCTCTCGCCCATGGAGGACCCCATTCCCCCCGAGAGCATCCTCGGGATGACGGAGAACTACGAGGAGCTGCTGCCCAAGACGGTGCGGGTGAGCACGGCGATGCTGGAGAGTCGGCGCTCGCGCTCGTATGCGGCCGCGGAGCGGGTGGGGCTGGTGGAGATGATGCGCTCGGACAGCTTCGCGGCGTTCGCGGCGGCGGTGAGTGGCCGGTCGCTGCGGCGCAAGTGGGGCATCCAGGTGCTGTGCTACGGCCCGGGGGACTACGCGGGGCCGCACAACGATCACCACCCCGAGGACGAGGAAGCGCGCGACGGCTACGTGGACATGCACCTCACGTTCGCCACGCCCGCGGTGGCGCACCAGTGGCTCATCTACTCCAAGCAGGGACACTTCTCGGAGATGAAGAGCGTGAACACGCTGGGCGGCATCACCGTGTACCGGCTGCCCTTCTGGCACTACACCACGCCGCTCATGGCCCGGCCGGGTCGCGACGAGGACGCACGGCGCTGGGTGCTGCTCGGCACCTTCCTGGACGCGCCCGCGCAGCGCCGCAAGGGCACCGCCGTCGAGCCGCCTCCCGTGTCGGCCGCCTCCGTGCTGCTGCGGCGCTGAAGTGCCCTCGGGGATGCCCGTGAGGGTTTCTGTCACGACGCGGGGTGGTGGAGTGGCGTTGCTGCTGCTGGCCGTCGTCGTGCTGGCGGGGTGCGCCGCGAGTGCTCCACTCGTCCTGGCCGAGGGGACAGGCGGGTCCGGCGCTTCCTCGGGAGAGGCACTCGCCTGTGGCGGACAGGCCCTGCCTGCGGGGTGGCCCGACCTGTCGTCGGGTGATTCCGAGGCGTTGCTGGCCCCCTTCCTGGGATGTGCCTCGCCCGGGGACTACGTGGCGTTGCAGGAGCGAGTGGACATGCCCCGGCTGGTGGAGGCACTGGACGGCTGGAGCGCCGTGCGGCTGGGTGCCCTCGGGCCGGTGCGCGCGGATGCCGCCGATGTCCTCGCCCGCAAGCGCGCCGGCTTCCTGATTGAGGCCACCGAGCGTTATGGGCACTACCACGCGGAGGTGTTCGCCCTCTTCGTGCTGCACTCGGCCCATGACGACGAGGTGCGCGCGCTGCTGCGCCTGCTGGCCCGGGACAAGCAGTTGGGACAGACGCTGGGGCTGATGCCCGCCGTGCGTGAGGAGCTGGAGCGGCGAGGACTGCCGCTGGCGGCCTATCCGGAGCGGGCCGAGCGGCCCCGTGACGTGCTGAGGGGGCTGGGCCGCGCGGCCCGGGACGCGCTCTCCACCAGTCCGACGAGTGACGGCGGGCGGTACAGCGAATTGTCCGAGCGGTGGAAGCAGTTGCCCGCGCCCTACCAGGAGGCGGCGCACGAGGTGGAGTGGGCCCTGGCGCTGCGGCACTTCAGTCCTGGGAGCGTGGTGGTGGGCAGCTTCGACGCGGTGACGTTCGGCGTGCCGCTGGGCTTCTATTACCTGGTGCTCGGCACGGGGCAGGGGGTGGCCTCGCTGTCCCGGGGCCAGTACGAGCAGGCCACACGGGAGTTGGCACCGGCCCTGTTGCTCGGGGCGCTGTACGCCGGAGGCCGGGGCCCGCGAGTCCTGTCCGAGGCGCGAGGTGCCTCGGGGGCCGGACTGGCCGAGCCGCGCCTGACGGCGCTGAAGGAACGGGTGCGGCAGTTGGAGGCGAGGCTGGGCGTGGAGGGACTGCGAGCGCTGGCCCGGGACATCCAAGCCAGCCGGGAGGCGGGCCACTTCGTGGCGGTGGGGGGAGTGGATGCCGCGCTGGCCCTGCGTGAGGCGCGGGGAGATGTGGCCAGGGCCCAGGCGATGATGGCCAGGGCCCGACCCGAGGCCACGGGCTCGCCAGCGGGGAAGGGGGGGACGGGGGCGAGTTCCGGGAAGGTGGCCACGGTGGCGGACGACGCCACACGCTCCACCCTCGAGCGGAGTGGTGCCGCGGAACGCTCCAGGGGCATCGCCTCGCTGGTGGACGAGGAGGTGGGCCTCACCCGGGACGTGGTGGAGGCCCGGCTGGCGCTGGTGGAAAGCGAGGCCACGGGTCCGCGTCTGCCCAGGGACGTGGTGGTGCTGGAGAGGCAGCGGCCCTCCTTGGATGCGCCTCCGTCCGGAGCCGAGGGCAACCCGCGTTGGAGTGAGTACGTCGCCTACTACGAGAGGCGGCTGGGGGAACTCGAGCGGGGGAAGGCCGTCGAAGGGCCTCTGCGCTGGGTTGCCTACGAGCGGATGTGGGGCGGATTCACCCGGGGACTCGCCTTCGAGCGCTTCATGGTGAACCTGTTGCGCGAAGACGCGAAACGGCCTCGGGCGCAGCGTCGCTTCCTCGGTGACTTCGACCAGCCTCGCGTCGAGGCATACGTGGGCGTGAAAAAACAGGAGACCGGTTTGCGCTACGCGGATGTGCTCGTCATCGAAGAAGGCGCGCTCGGCGGGCGAACACGTCGTGTGGAGACGTTCAGCTTCAAGAGCCGCGACCTGTCGGGACTGAAGTACAAAGATCTGAAGGCGCAGATCGTTGTGGATGCGAAGGAAGCTTTGACGAAGTACGGCGAGACGCTGAATATCCGCCGAGGCTCCCTCCAGTCCCTTTTCCCAGGGGGCAGTGAGGTGCAGGTCCCGAGGGTCCGCCTCATCTACGAGGGAGGCAACCTCAAGCCCAGGGATCCAGACTTCTTGAAGAGAGCCGTGAACGAAACCAGGCAATTGGTCCCGGGTGTGGAGGTGTTGGTCCAATGAAGGCGCCGAGCGTGCATGGCTTGCAGCCGGAGGACAGCCTCAAACTCATTTTCGACGCTGCTTTCGACTCGAAAGCGGCACTGAAGAGTGAGTTGGAGCCGTTTCTCCAGTCGCTTGAGGAGTACGCCAATGGGTGGCTGCCGGATGTCGCTGAGGGCAAGCGGCGACGCAAATACGCCCGCGCCGCCATCTGGAAGGCACTGGAGGAGCAGCGCGGCGAAAAAAGCACGTCCATCGGGCTCTATCGCACGAAGTGGCCCTCGTTGGATATGTCGCTCAGTCTCTGGTTTCCACCGCTGTCTCCCAACCTGGGAGTCTTCATCAACGTGAAACCGCTCTCTTTCTTCTCGGAGGTGGAGCGTTGCCGCCACTTCGTGGAGATGGTGCGCACATGGGCCTCTCGCTACCCGGTTGCCTATGCCATGGCCCACAGTACCGATGACAGAGCATTGGCGGGCGCTCCCAATTTCGGCCGCGACGACGAGACTGAATGCAGAGACGGTTTCGACAAGATCTACGAGGTGTGCTGGCTCAACGTCTTCGGTCCGAAGTTGGTGGAAACCGTCGGCCGCGAGCGCATGCTGTCCGCGCCGGCCTGGAGGGTGGAGGAGTTGCCCAATGGTGGCGTGCTCCTGGTGACGAGGCCCACCGTCACGGACTTCGCCAGCGAGGAGGCGCGCCTCGTCCAGGCTCGCGTTCACTGTCACCTCCGGCCGGACCTGGACTTCTCCACCGTACTGCGCACCCTGCGCGAGCGCAGCGCCACGCTCGCTCCCGTGGAGCCCCGCTTCCACCCTGAGCTGGCCCCGCTCCTCTCGCGCGTGGTGGACGACGTCGCCAGCTACGAGCGGCAGCGGAAGATTGCCGAACTCAACGCGTGGCAACCTCCCGAGCCCGAGGAGTGGCGACCCGCCGACTCGGCCCTGCCTTCGGACGTGGAGGACCCGGAGCGAGCGTGCGCGCACTACCGCTATCTCGCCGAGCACCTCGTGGCCCTGCTGCACACGAAGGTGCCCTCCATCTTCGAGGCGACACCCGAGTCCCTCACGGAGGCCGACTTCTACTTCTGGCACGAGGAGTTCCCGACGAGCCGCCTGCGGGAGAACATCGACGCGCACGCGGTGCCCGCCATTGGCGCCTACCTGGGTCAGGTGCTGGTGCGAAACCTCGGAGGCCGGTGGATTCCGCGCGAGAAGCTCGAGGAGGCCCAGGTGCTCGTGGGCCACCGCGTCTGGTTTCCCTTCGTCCGCGCACGTCATTACATGCGCTCGCGCCAGGCGCTCCTGGACCACTCCCTGACCTGGCTCTACCGCGTGGCCGAGCGGCACCGTTCCTGACGGCTCTGTCTCCACCTCGCACTGTCTCTGACGAGCACTAGTGAGTAGCTCCCTGAGGAACTGGAGAGGGTGGCTATCCTTGAGGAACGGTGGTGCTACCAACGAGGATGCCCTCATGCCAACGATCAGCCGCGCGCGCTTCTCCGTGAGACGAGCTGTCATAGAACGGGGTGGTGGGGTGGCGTTGCTGCTGCTGGCCGTCGTCGTGCTGGCGGGGTGCGCCGCGAGTGCTCCGCTCGTCCTGGCCGAGGGGACAGGCGGGTCCGGCGCTTCCTCGGGAGAGGCACTCGCCTGTGGCGGACAGGCCCTGCCGCCGGGGTGGCCCGACCTGTCGTCGGGTGATTCCGAGGCGTTGCTGGCCCCCTTCCTGGGATGTGCCTCGCCCGGGGACTACGTGGCGTTGCAGGAGCGAGTGGACATGCCCCGGCTGGTGGAGGCACTGGACGGCTGGAGCGCCGTGCGGCTGGGTGCCCTCGGGCCGGTGCGCGCGGATGCCGCCGATGTCCTCGCCCGCAAGCGCGCCGGCTTCCTGATTGAGGCCACCGAGCGTTATGGGCACTACCACGCGGAGGTGTTCGCCCTCTTCGTGCTGCACTCGGCCCATGACGACGAGGTGCGCGCGCTGCTGCGCCTGCTGGCCCGGGACAAGCAGTTGGGACAGACGCTGGGGCTGATGCCCGCCGTGCGTGAGGAGCTGGAGCGGCGAGGACTGCCGCTGGCGGCCTATCCGGAGCGGGCCGAGCGGGCCCGAGACGTGCTGCGGGGGCTGGGCCGCGCGGCCCGGGACGCGCTCTCCACCAGTCCGACGAGTGACGGCGGGCGGTACAGCGAATTGTCCGAGCGGTGGAAGCAGTTGCCCGCGCCCTACCAGGAGGCGGCGCACGAGGTGGAGTGGGCCCTGGCGCTGCGGCACTTCAGTCCTGGGAGCGTGGTGGTGGGCAGCTTCGACGCGGTGACGTTCGGCGTGCCGCTGGGCTTCTATTACCTGGTGCTCGGCACGGGGCAGGGGGTGGCCTCGCTGTCCCGGGGCCAGTACGAGCAGGCCACACGGGAGTTGGCACCGGCCCTGTTGCTCGGGGCGCTGTACGCCGGAGGCCGGGGCCCGCGAGTCCTGTCCGGGGCGCGAGGTGCCTCGGGGGCCGGACTGGCCGAGCCGCGCCTGACGGCGCTGAAGGAACGGGTGCGGCAGTTGGAGGCGAGGCTGGGCGTGGAGGGACTGCGAGCGCTGGCCCGGGACATCCAAGCCAGCCGGGAGGCGGGCCACTTCGTGGCGGTGGGGGGAGTGGATGCCGCGCTGGCCCTGCGTGAGGCGC
This sequence comes from Cystobacter fuscus, assembly GCF_002305875.1. Taxonomy (NCBI): domain Bacteria; kingdom Pseudomonadati; phylum Myxococcota; class Myxococcia; order Myxococcales; family Archangiaceae; genus Cystobacter; species Cystobacter fuscus. The sequence goes on from NZ_CP022098.1 coordinate 4,295,879, forward strand.
GGGGAGATGTGGCCAGGGCCCAGGCGATGATGGCCAGGGCCCGACCCGAGGCCACGGGCTCGCCAGCGGGGAAGGGGGGGACGGGGGCGAGTTCCGGGAAGGTGGCCACGGTGGCGGACGACGCCACACGCTCCACCCTCGAGCGGAGTGGTGCCGCGGAACGCTCCGGGGGCATCGCCTCGCTGGTGGACGAGGAGGTGGGCCTCACCCGGGACGTGGTGGAGGCCCGGCTGGCGCTGGTGGAAAGCGAGGCCACGGGTCCGCGTCTGCCCAGGGACGTGGTGGTGCTGGAGAGGCAGCGGCCCTCCCTGGATGCTCCGCCGCCCGGAGCGGAGGGCAACCCGCGCTGGGGTGAGTACGTCGCCTACTACGAGAGGCGGTTGGGGGAACTCGAGCGGGGGAAGGCCGTCGAAGGGCCTCTGCGCTGGGTTGCCTACGAGCGGATGTGGGGCGGATTCACCCGGGGACTCGCCTTCGAGCGCTTCATGGTGAACCTGTTGCGCGAAGACGCGAAACGGCCTCGGGCGCAGCGTCGCTTCCTCGGTGACTTCGACCAGCCTCGCGTCGAGGCATACGTGGGCGTGAAAAAACAGGAGACCGGTTTGCGCTACGCGGATGTGCTTGTCATCGAAGAGGGTGAACTCGGCGGCCGGCCGCGTCGAGTCGAGTCATTTAGCTTCAAGAGCCGCAATCTCGCGTTGCTCGAGGAAAAAGAGTTGAGAGTACAGGTGATGGAGGACGCGAGAGAGGCTCTACGCAAGTACGGCGGAGCGCTGGACATCCGTCGAGACATCCTCCAACCCTTTTTTCGAGGGCAAAGAGAGGTTCCCGTCCAGAGGGTTCGTCTCGTCTACGAGGGGGGCGTGCTCAAGCCCAATGATGAATTCATGCTGAACGCAATCTTGAGAGCAACGGAGAGAAAGATTCCGGGAGTGGAGGTTCTGTTCCAATGAGGCGGCTGAGCGTGCACGATTTGAAGCCGGAAGACAGCCTCCGACTTGTTTTTGAAGGTGCCTTCGATCCACTTGCGCCACGTGAAAGCGAGCTGACACCTGTCCTCCAAGCTCTCGAGGAACACGCAGATGGTTGGATGCCGGACGTCGCTGAAGGCAAGCGGCGGCGCAAATACACTCGTACCGCTATCTGGAAGGCATTGGATGAGGAACGCGACGATGTGTACACGAGTCTCGGGCTCTATCGTACGAAATGGCCCGCGTTGGACATGACTCTTGCACTTTGGCTGCCCCCTCGTGCGCCCATGTTGGACATCTCAATCAACGCCAAGCCGCTTTCCTTCTTCGCGGAAGCGGAGCGCTGCCTCAAGTTCGTGGAGATGGTACGTGCCTGGGCCTCACGCTACCTGGTCTCCCATGCCGTGGCTCACAGCAATGATGACATCAACCTGGCGAGGTTTCCCGACTTTGGCCGCGACAAGGAAACCTGGTTCAGAGACGGTTTCGACAAGATTTATGAGGTGTGCTGGCTCAACGTCTTCGGACCGAAGCTGGTGGAAACCGTCGGCCGCGAGCGCATGCTGTCCGCGCCGGCCTGGAGGGTGGAGGAGTTGCCCAATGGTGGCGTGCTCCTGGTGACGAGGCCCACCGTCACGGACTTCGCCAGCGAGGAGGCGCGCCTCGTCCAGGCTCGCGTTCACTGTCACCTCCGGCCGGACCTGGACTTCTCCACCGTACTGCGCACCCTGCGCGAGCGCAGCGCCACGCTCGCTCCCGTGGAGCCCCGCTTCCACCCTGAGCTGGCCCCGCTCCTCTCGCGCGTGGTGGACGACGTCGCCAGCTACGAGCGGCAGCGGAAGATTGCCGAACTCAACGCGTGGCAACCTCCCGAGCCCGAGGAGTGGCGACCCGCCGACTCGGCCCTGCCTTCGGACGTGGAGGACCCGGAGCGAGCGTGCGCGCACTACCGCTATCTCGCCGAGCACCTCGTGGCCCTGCTGCACACGAAGGTGCCCTCCATCTTCGAGGCGACACCCGAGTCCCTCACGGAGGCCGACTTCTACTTCTGGCACGAGGAGTTCCCGACGAGCCGCCTGCGGGAGAACATCGACACGCGTGCGGTGCCCGCCATTGGCGCCTACCTGGGTCAGGTGCTGGTGCGAAACCTCGGAGGCCGGTGGATTCCGCGCGAGAAGCTCGAGGAGGCCCAGGTGCTCGTGGGCCACCGCGTCTGGTTTCCCTTCGTCCGCGCACGTCATTACATGCGCTCGCGCCAGGCGCTCCTGGACCACTCCCTGACCTGGCTCTACCGCGTGGCCGAGCGGCACCGTTCCTGACCGGCTCCGCCAAAAGAATCGGGGAGGAGCCGCCCCCAGCAGCTCCTCCCCGACGAACTCCCCCTGCTTCCGCCCCCGACCCGCCACCCGACCCGCCCGACCCGCCCGTCCAACCCCGACCCGCCCGACTCCCCCTGACCCGCCACCCGACCCGCCCGTCCGCCCGTCCTACCCCGTTCCGCCCCACCACCCCGGCCGCCCGTCCTGCCCCGCTGCCTTCTTGAAAGAGGTATGAGCATTCGCCGTGCCAATGGCACCTCACCGCCAGTCGCCTGGAATCTCGGGCGCTTGGTACGTGGAGGCCGCCTCTCTCGCCCTCGAGGGCGGTAAGTCTTACTCGCAGCGTCTCTTCTCCCGCCGGAACTTCCCCCGGACAGCGCCCTCTTGGTCTCTCGACCCGGGGAGGAAGCGACCGCAGCGCTGTCGGGGCAGGTCGTCGAATCACCCTGAAGTCTTACCTTGGAGGACAGGGTGGGCAGACGGGAAGGGCACGGAACCCATGCTTCGGCCTGAAGGGTGTCCGACTCGGACGCCAGGCGCCTGGTGGCTCGGGTGAGTCACCCTTCATTCCCACGGGGGCGTTCAATCCCTCGCGTACGGGTGACACGCGCGTGGCGCGGGGGTGGCTCGTGAAGCCCGAGGCGCCCTTGAACAACGTGGGCTTCCGCCTCGCGCGGGACCTCGAGCCAGCCCCATGACGCTTCCCGCGCGGGCGCCTGTCCACATGGGGACATCGTGGCGTATTGCCACAGAGCCTTCTCGATGGGCCATCGGGCGACGCGAGCCGGGCGCGCCGCTCGGAAGGCCCCGGTGGCGGTGCGGCCTCGCGCTCGGGAGTGCGGCGGAACGCCACAACCGAGCTTCCTTCGTCCGCGGACGGCTCCCCAGGGAGGAGGGGTTGGCATGTCACTCGCAATGCTCGGGAGGGTTCTTCGCACGAGAGGTCAGCCCGATGAAGATGCAATCCAAGGTGGTGGTGCTCGCGGTGATGGGGGCTGTCCTGGTGGCCAGCGCGAGCGCCCTTTCCCGCCAGCCGACGTTCGCCGCCAGTGTCAGCCTCATGGTGGTGTGCCTGATGGGGGTCTGGGCGACGCTGCACGGGCAGCCGCTGCGCCGGGCGTATGGGTTGGAGGAGGAGGGGACGGGCCTGGGCGAGTTCGCGCGGTGGACGCCGGCGAGCCCCGGTGCCGGGTACCCGCGAGCAGTGGAGGACGGGAGTGAGGTGCGCCGCCGGAACGCCGAGCAGGAGAAGGCGGTCCGGCAGCGCACGTCCGAGCTGGAGCTGGCCAACGCGCGGCTCGGCGAGCAGTTGCGGCAGCTCCAGGTCGCGCAGGCACGGCGGATCTCCACCGAGCGGTGGGGAGCGCTCCACCAGTTCTCGGTGGGTCTGAGCCATGAGCTGAGCGATCCGCTCACCATCCTCCTGAGCAACATCGACTACGTGCAGTTGCAGCTTGGGCTGTCGGGGGCGAGCTGCCCGGAGGAGCAGGCGAGGATGCGTGAGGCGCTCGCCGATGCGCGCCAGGTGGCCGAGCGCATCCGCCGCATCGCGGAGGACCTCGAGAGGCTCTCCGTGCCGGCGGACCTGGAGGAAGGCCCGGTGGATGTCGTGGCCACCCTGCGCGGCGCGATGGAGAAGGCGGCGCTCGAGAGCGAGGGCCGGGCGCGGTGGGTGTCGGTGTTGCACGCGGTGCCGCGGGTGCGGGGAGATCGGGCACGGCTGCACCAGGTGTTCCAACACCTGTTCACCCACGCGGCCCGTGAGCTCCCGCTGGAAGGGGAGGTGCCGATGCCGCTCCAGCTCTCCGTGCGGATGTCCAGCGCCTCGAGGGTGGTCGTGGAGATGAGCGCGGGGAGAGGCGTTCCCGCCGAGAACCCGGAGCGGGTCTTCCAGCCGTTCGTCGCGCCCCGGCCCACGGGAGTGGGCACGGGCCTGGAGCTGGCGGTGTGCCATCGCCTCGTCACCGCGCTCGGTGGTGCGCTGTCCGTGCACAGTGAGTCGGACCGTGGCTTCTTCTTCCGTGTGGAGCTGCCGACGTTCCAGGACGCCTGACGCCCACTTCCAGCTCCCGGATGTTGGGTGCTGGCACATCACGGTGGCGTCTGGTGGACGTGGGCCTCGCGGGCCGTGGTGGAATGGGTGACCACTGGCTCCTTGGCTGCGGCATGGAGGTCGCCGTGAAGGGCCTGGTGCTGGGGATGGATGATGCACGCTGTCTTGTTGCGTGTTGGGTGGATGGGCCTGGTGCTCGCCATGGCCCTGTTGTCCACCGGTTGCGCGTCGGTGAGGCCCCCGACGGGCCTGGGGCGGAGCCTGCGCTACACGCCTCACCTGGCTGGGGGGTCCCCCGAAGGGCCGAGCGCTGAGCCTCCGCGCGTCTTCGCTTCTCTTCCTCCGTCCCCGCTGGAACCCGAGACGTCGGAGCGGTCGCAACACCGCGGAGACAATCGTGGGCCCATGACGGGGATGGGCCCTGTCGGTGTGGAGGGGGCCGTTGGGAGCACGATCCCCCATGACTCCACTCAACCCGAGCGGCGGAGCGCGACCCTGACGCGCCAGGCGGTCCTTGGTGCCGTGCTCGACGTGTCGGGCTCCACTCGCCGCCTCTCCGGTGCGCTCTCCAGGCTCAAGGCCAGCAAGCTGGGCATCGCCGGCCGCTCCGCTGGTCTCTTTGCTCCCTATGTCGTCTATGGCGAGCGTCAGCTGCGATGGATCGAGGCTGAGCTGGCTGCCGCTACCAGGCTGTCCAGCACCGCATCGGAGATGGATGGCCCGGGCATGGAACTGGCCATCCTGCGCCTCTCCGGGCCCCGGCTCGAGGCTGCCATGTCGGGCGTCATCCTGCTCGCCGCATGGCTCGACTTCCTGAACCTCGCTGACGTCGTACTTCAGCAGTGCCCCTTCTACAGCGTGGAGAAGCTGTTCGTGGACCTGGGCCGCTTGCAGAAGCAGATCGAGCCCGCCATGACAGCGCTTTCCTCCCTGGAGCCGGGGCAGGTCGAAGCCGCGGCGACCGACCTCCCCGCGCTGATAGGCCACCTCACCGGCGAGTTCGATGCGACCCGTAAGGCAGTGCGCGTGGCGGAAGAGCGCGGCAGGCGATTCGTGGCGGTGGCGCAGAGCCTCGAGATGCTCACCCTGCTATCGGCGATGAAAATGTCGCTACCACGGCTACCGCCGGCGGCTCCCGCCACGCTCGGCATGGGCCTCGCGGTGGGCTCTGGCGGCGTGATGATGGGCACGCGGATCGTGGTCTCCGCCGAGTGGGTGGGAATGATGCACCAGCTCGTGCGGGCGGGTGTCCTCTCCATTTCCGTCGCCAGCGCCGCCGTCCGGATTCACGCCGGTCAGGTGATGATGGCCGAATCGAACCAGGAACTGCCACGGGGCGTGCGCGAAGCGCTCGGTGATGGACCCGAAGTGCGTGCCATGCGCCAGACTGGAAGAGCGGGGGCGGGAATGGCCGAGCTCCCGCGGCACCACGTCTTGCCGAGAGAGTTCCGCGACTGGTTCGAGAAGCGCGGCTTCACTGGAGAAATGAGCATCGATCAATTCTGCGTCAGGATGGAGCAGGCAAAACATGAGGCGATCCACGGTGGTGGGGACTGGCGCCTGGGTCGACAATGGCCCGGCGAGTGGAACCAAATGCTCATGGGAGCGTTGCGTGACGCCGAAACCAGAACTGGCCGGATGTTGACGAGAAACGAGATCCTGCGGCTCGTCGCGAAGTATATGAAGGAGTACAGAATCCCGATGAATTTCACGTCTTGGGGTGGAAAATGAGCGAGGACCATTCTTGGGAAGGCAATTGGAAGGTCCGCCTGAAGGAACGGGTCCGCGATCGTGGTTTCTCCTCGCTCACCGCCTTCGCCGAGGCACGTCCCACCACGTCGCTGGCGGATCTGGCCGAGGAGCTTGGTGCGCAGGATGTCAACGCCGTGCAGGTGTTCAGCGGATTGGTGGCCGAGGCTGAGCAAAACCATCAGCTCACACGTCTGGTACGTGGGCAACTCGTGCGTGAGTTGTCCGATGATCTCCCCGATGGTTGGCCGGCAGTCCTGGACGACACGAACCGTTTCGAAGTCGCCATGGCGCTCGCCCGATGGAAGAGCTACACCCCAGAAACCCACAAGGCGCGCGTCGATCAGGCCAGCGACGCGCTCTTCGCCACGCCGCCGCCGCCCAGTTGGCGCCCGCTCGGTCCCGACGACGAGTTGCTCCTCTCCCTGTTGCCTGACGAGGAGGTTTGAACTTCCCCCCACGTCCGTGCCTGCCCGGGAGGCGTCGCCCGCCGGTACTCAATCTCATCGAAGGAGCTTCGAGCATGACTGAACCCTCTGCCAGGACGCGGAGCACGCGCGTTTCGCGAATCATCAAGGCGCCACGTGAGGCCATCTATCGGGCCTTCCTCGAGCCCGAAGCGGTGGCCGCGTGGCTCCGGCCGCCCGACATGCTGGCGCATGTGCACGAGTTCGACCCGCGTGAAGGTGGCAGGTTCCGCATGTCGCTGACCTACAAGCATCCAGCGGCTTCACCCCGAGGCAAGACCTCCGAGGACACGGACACGTACCAGGGAAGATTCGCCCAGTTGCTCCCATACGAGAAGATCGTGGAGATCATCGAGTTCGAATCGCAGGACGCCGCGTTCGCGGGCGAGATGAGGTTCACGGCCCTTCTCGCCGATACCGGGGAGGGAACCGAGGTCTCCTTGATCTGCGAGGACATACCGCCGGGCATCAGGCTCGAGGACAACGAACTGGGCTCGAGCCTGTCACTCCAGAACCTCGCGGCGTTCATCGAGTGAGTTCACCGCGGAGTTTCGAGCGGCTCACCGCTCGCAGCGCAGTGCCACCGCGTGAGGGTTGTCGAGGTAGTCCTGCCAGAAGGCCTGGCCGAACTTCGAAATCCCCTCGGGGGAGCACTCGGGGCGCGTCCAGGTGAGGGTGCGGAAGCCGGCCTCGCGCAGCGCTCGCTCGTACGTGTCCCGGCTCCAGTGGGAGAAGTGGATGGTGAAGGGGCTCTTCGTGTGCAACTCCGCGGAAATCGCCTGTCCTTCCCGAGGGGTCTCCGGGTAGTCCAACATCGTGATTCCGTAGCGGGTGCTGTTGGGGCCCTTCGCGCTGAACTCGGGGTTGAAGGCGTAGGTGACGAAGCTGCCCCCCGGCTTCACGTGGTCATGGATGTTCCGGCACATCCGAAGCAGGTGCTCGGGCGAGTTCGCGTAGTGCAACAGATAGACGGCCGTCACGACGTCGAACGAGCCCAGCGGGGACATGTCGGCCACGTCGGACACGTGGTAGTCGATGCCCAGCGGTTGCGCTGCTTCGTACCCCCGCGCTCCGCGAATCATCTCCTCCGAGATATCCACTCCCACCACCCGCGCGGCGCCTCGCGTCTTGAACTGCCGCGTGTACAGCCCATCGCCACAGGCCAGGTCGAGGACGTTGCTTCCCTCGAGGGGGCCGAGCGCCTTGAAGAAGGTGTGTCCCTCGATGTACTCCGAGCGCACCGGCAGTACGTCCCAATCCGCGACCTTGTTTCCAATCTGATCGTATTGTGCCGACATCTCCCGCTTCCTTTCCTGACAGGGCACGAGCAGGGTTGTACGGCATGTTACCCCAACGGGCCTTCACCGGGACCGGGTCGTGCTGTCACGGATGCGCTTCTGGCGGCGGGGAGGCGGTGGGTGGCTCGAGCCGCTCGAGGACCTTCACCGCGTTCTCGTTCTTGGGGTTGTCGGGCGTTTTGGGCACCTTCCATTCGAAGTTCGCGGAGCCATTCGTCCTCTCGTAGGTCCGTGGGTTACGATCCGACACCGAGGCGATTGCACGGGTGGGTTCTGCCCGGGAGGCGCCGCCCGCCCGGGCTCAACCCGTGGCGGGCTCCAGGTGTGCCAGGAACTCCAAGGCGCCGACGCCGGGCATGAAGAAGTAGCCCCCGCCCTTCATGGTCACGAAGCGCTGGATGCCCGTCACGCATCGCCGCAGCGGCGTCATGGGGATCGTCATCATGCCGCTCTCCTGGTTCGACGAGACGGGATCCCGCTCATCGTACAGCCGCCCGAACTTCTCGTTGTGCAACCAGCTCTGCTGGATGAACTCGAACTGCCGGCCGAGCTGGGCGTTGAGCGCGATGAAGATCAGCCCCTGCTCCGGGGAGGCGCTCTCCGCCTGGGGCTCACCGTGATAGGGAATGCCGCGGCGGAGGATCCGGTGCCGCCGGCTCACCTGCCTGGACAGCTCCGGATCGGGCGCGAGGGAGTCGCGCGGATTGGCGCGCCGGACGTGAGACGTCACCGGGCAGCCCAGGCCCGCGGCATCGTCCTGGCTGTAGTTGAACGCATTGGAGTGCCCGTGGGGTCCCGGCTCGGGGGCCTCGTGTTGACCCGGCTTCAAGGGGGCGCCATTGGACCAGCGTCCCATGAGCTTGGCCTTCAACCATTCCTTCTTCTGCGTGTCGTCCTGGAGGCGATCGTCGGCGAGTTCCTTGCTCTTCTTCTCCACGAACGCGTTGAAGCCGTCGACGTCCTGCTGGAGCTTGCGCAGCACGAGATAGGAGCCGTTGCGGCCCAGGTCCTTGCGCCCCGCCTGCTCCGCCGTGTTGAGCCGGCCGAGGGCATCCCTGCTCGCGCGGACGGTCGGCGGGAGCGGCTTCTCTTGATATTCATTGTCATGACCCAGGATGAACTCACCCGTGGCGATGGGGCTGTCGTAGTCCTCGGGATGACGCCCGGGCTTGCTGAAGCCCTGGACCACCGGCTGGGAGATCCCATCCTGGAAGCCAAAGGGCTCCCGGAAGGTGACCCGCCCGTCCTTGTCCCTCGGGTGGGTGGCGCGCTGACAGTAGAGTTCCTGGACACCCGCCTTCGCGAGCAGCGTCCGCTGGTGGGCCAGCCGGGTGCTCAGCTCGTCCTCGTTCTGGGCATAGAGCATCAACAACACATGGATGTCCTCGTCGCGCGGTCCCTCGGGACACGTGCCGCCGAACTCCCAATGTTCGGGGGCGCTCGACCCGGTATCTCCGAGCACGTGGGCCCGTGCGGCCATGCCCTTGCGGAACTCGTAGGGGAACGTCTGGAGCGCGTCCTCGTCCAGGCCCAGGGCCTTCAGGCCGTGCCAGGTGAACGCCACGTTCAGACACGCGGTCCACCGCTCGAGTCGCTCACTGGGGATCTCCGCCGCCGTCGTGAGTTCCCCTTTCAGCATCTCCCGGAGCCACGCCCGGCACGGACCGGCGTCCTGGATCCTCAACAGCAGGAAGGCGGCGGCCGCCATGCGCTTGTAGCCATGGACGATGAGCCCCTGGACGTCGTCCAGCTTCACGGGCGGCGGGGGTGGAGTCGCCTTCGGAGCGGCGGCTCCTGAGAGGAGTCTGCGCGCGTAGGACACCCAGCTTCCGGGTCGTGACATGGGGAACTCTCCTGTGAAGGGTTGGGATTGGACGGCGATGGGTGGAGCGCAGTCGCTCCTGGACGATGGAGATGGCCTGACGAAGGCTCAGGAGCTTCTCCTGATAGGGAAACCGGCCCTGTTCCAGATAGGTCTTCAGGGTCTGGCGCATGGGCGCGTTCCCTGGATGGCTCGAGTCCTTCGTGGCGAGGACCTGGCGCAGCGAGAGGGCCTCGTGGAGGTCGGTGACGGCCACGGTGGTGGGGGGGGCCTCGCCATGGAGCAGGGCGCTGTAGTGGACGAGGGTGGGGCATTGCACGCCGCGGATCCACTCCTTGAAGGGCTCCACGAAGGGCTGGCCCGAGGGAAAGCCTTTCGAGCCACTCCAGATGAGCTTGAGGAAGGTGCTCACATCCTGGTGGTCCACGAACGCGTCGATATAGGCTTCCCAGCTCTCGTCATAGGTGACGATGAACAGCAATTGCCGCTTCGCGCCGCGCTGGAAGATGGCCCACCGCGCGAAGTGGATGACCCGCATGTCGTTCATGCCCACCAGGTTGCGTTTCAGCCGCCAGTTGATGAGCCCCATGAAGAAGCGTTGCCGGAGCTGGTCGAGCGCGTTGGAGGGGACGTCGGTGACGAGGATCATCGAGTTCTGGATGGGCCCCTGCCGCGCCTCGATCTCCTCGCGCAACGCGTCGGGGATGGTGACGTGCTCGACCGTCTGGCGCGGACGCGTGAACCGGTTCTTGAGCCGGACGAGCAGGCGCAAGGGCTTGTCGACGAGGAGGTAGGTGAGGGTGGCGAGGGCCGCTTCGAGGAGCGCGGCGCTCTGGTTGCGTTCCCACTCCGGAGTGGTCACGCGCGCGAGGTGGGGGCCGAGGTGTTCGCGCAAGTCGTCGTACAAGGAGGTGGGCTCGAGCCGCTCCAGGAAGGGACGCCGGTGCGGGTTGTTCAAATAGGCCTCGGCCCGCGCGCGCATCTCCTGCAACTCCCGGATCGCCGGGACGGAGGCGACGCGGTAGGCGAAGTCGACGTGCCGGGTGCTGTAGGGCACCGCGTGCTCCAGCAGGTACTCCTTGACCTGCGCGGGCCGGGCCAGCCCCGCCTCCGGGTAGCCCTCGCAGTGGGAGTAGAGCTCATCGAAGGTCGTGTCTCCCGACAGGGAGGACTGGGCGGCGAGTGCGTCCACGAGCAACTCGAGGGTGGTGCGGAGCTGTTCGCGCCCATGGAGCGAGGTGGACAGGCGCAGGTCGGCACCGAAGAGCAGGTAGCAATCCTCGCGAGGCCCCGCCGCCAGGCCGTCCCAGGGCGCGCCGCCGAGGATGCCCCAGTGCGCGAAATAGAGCACCTGGATGCCTCGGAGCGGGTGGGACTGACGCGCCTGGATGGTCCGATCCAGCCTCCGCAGCGTGGAGGTCAAACCCTCCACGGCTTCAGGACGGATCTTCGTGATGATGCTCAATGTGCCGTGGAACATGCGCTGTCACCCAGTCCGAAGAGGAGCGTGGTACGTGTTGAACAGGAATTGCGAGGCGCCTTGCCTGGTGGGCGCTGCCGCCGGGCGTCGGAGTGGGCGAGCACCCGGCGCACCAGGCCCTCGAACTCTTCCAGGGGAGAACTCTTGGGCACGAACCGGGCGCCCGGGGCATGGGGGTCTCCCGAGGAGCTGTGGATGATGATGGGAATGTCGTGCAGGCGCTCGTCCGCGTGGAGTTCATGGCACAACTCCAGCCCGTCCATGCGGGGCATCATCCAATCCGTCACCACCAGCTCCGGTGGGGACTGTCGGGCGAGGGACAGGGCCTCACGTCCGTCGTGCGCCTCGATCACCCGGTAATCCATCTGCTCCAGCACCTCCCGGAAGAGGTCGAGCAGGTCTTGTTCATCGTCAACCAGGAGAATCGTGCGCATGGTGCCCTCCGCTTGGTTTCGAGATGTCTCTCCCTACACGGAAGGAGTTTGACTACCCTCTCTGTGATCCCGGCCGGACCTGCATGAAGATGTCCGTGAAGATGGGAATGAGCGGGCTGGGGAGCGGGCCTGGGGAGGCGGGCGTTGTCAGGGGTTGCCTGTCCGCCACCTGTTCCTCCGCGCGAGCCATCCCCGGCCAGGATGGATGTCTCCTTCCTCGGGGGAGGGCTCGCCAGGGCGGGCGGCCATTCCTTGCTCACGTTCGCGCTGGTTCTTAATCCTGATGATGAGGCGCTGCGCCAGGTGGTCCGGCGGGAACACCGGAGGGCGAAGGGATGCGTCAGGACGACAGGGATTCGAATGAACAGCCTTGGGAACGGGAGTCCAGCTTGTCTGGTGCTCCACACGAGGGGGAAGAGGACGAGGAGCTCGACGACGATTTCCTGCGGCAGGTGGCCCAGGGGGCGGTGCCCTTGCGGGTTCCGCGCCGGGGAGAGCATCTGGGAGGGCCGGACGGCCACCGGTTCGAGATCCTCGAACAGATAGGGGGAGGCGCGATGGGCCTGGTCTTCCGGGCCCGGGACGAGGAGTTGCAGCGGGTGGTGGCCCTCAAGTTCCTGCTCTCGCGCGAGGGCGTCCCCGAGGCCCCCATGAGCGCCCTGCTGCGCCAGGAGGCCAAGGCCGTCGCCCAGCTCGATCACGAGAACATCGTGCGCCTGTTCGACGTGGCCGATTGGAGCGGCGCGCCGTGGGAGCCCAAGGTCCCCTTCCTGGTGCTGGAATGTCTGGAGGGCGAGAGCCTCGCGGCGCTGCTGTTGCGCGAGCGGCCCTCGCTGCCTCGCTGCCTGGAGATCCTGAGCGCCGTGGCCGCGGGGCTGGCCCACGCCCATGAGCACCACATCGTCCACCGCGACCTCAAGCCCGACAACGTCTTCCTGTGCCGCAAGGGGCAGGTGAAGCTGCTGGACTTCGGGCTGGCCCACATCACGGCCGCCTCCTTTCCGGCCACCCTGCACCTGCCCGCCGCGGGAACACCCGCCTACATGGCGCCCGAGCAGTGGCGGGGGCAACAGCAGGATGCCCGCACGGATCTCTGGGCCGCGGGTGCCCTGCTCTTCGAGCTGCTCACCGGCGAGCCGCCCCGCCCGGAAGAGAACCTGGCGGAGCTGCGGGCCTGGGTGCTGTCGGACGCGCCGGTGCCCTCGGTGCGCGAGCGTCGTCCGGAGCTGCCCGAGGAGGTGGCGCGGCTGGTGGCCGCCCTGCTGGAGAAGGCCCCCGAGCGGCGGCTGTCCAGCGCCACCGAGTTGAAGGCACGACTCGATCGAATCGCGGAGGGCCTGGCGCCCTGGCGCGAGGGGGCTCCCGGCCTGGGGCCCCAGCGCCGGCAGGTGACGCTGCTGGAGTGCTGGCTGGCCGACCTCTCCAGCCTCGCCGAGCACCTGGACGCCGAGGACGTCGGGGAGCTGGAAGGGGCCTTTCATCAAGCCTGCTCGGAGCTGGTGGTGCGGCATGGGGGCTCCATCACCCTGTGCGTGGGCGACTCGGTGCTCGCCTGCTTCGGCTACCCCCAGGCCCGGGAGGACGACGCGGAGCGGGCGGCTCGCGCGGGGCTGCACCTGGTGACGCACCTGGGGGCCACCCTCCAGCAGAAGTGGCCCTACCTGCCGCGCCGCGAGCTCGCCGTGAAGGTGGGGCTGCACACCGACACCGTGGTGCTCGACAACCTGCCCCAGCCCCTCCAGGGCCGCGCCGCCGCGCTGCAGGGCGAGGCGCCCCAGTTCGCCACCTGGCTGTCGCGCCAGGCCGCGCCCGACACCGTGTGCCTGAGCCACACCACCTGGCGGCTCGTGCGGGGCGCCTTCCGCACCGAGCCGCTCGGGGCCCGCTCCTTCCAGGGGCTCGCCGGCGAGGTGACGAGCGAGTTGTACCGGCTGGTACGGGAGAAGCGCATCCGGGGCCGCTTCGAGCAGGCCCACGAGGCGGGGGGACTCACGCCCCTGGTGGGCCGGGAGGAGGAGCTGAAGCGTCTGTCCAGGCATTGGGAGCGGGCTCGGCGGGGCGAGGGCGCGTTCGTGCTCGTCCAGGGTGAGGCGGGTATTGGCAAGTCCCGCCTCCTGCGGGGGCTGCGGGAGCGGATTCCCCCGGAGGAGGGCACGCTCCTGCAGGTGCAGTGTCTGCCCCAGTTCAGCGGCAGTGCCCTACGCCCCATCATCGATCTGCTGCTGCACATGCTGAAGCTCGACCCGGAGGGTCATCCCCACTCCAACCTGCGCAAGTTCCAGGGGCGCATGGGGGCGGTGGGGCTGCCGGCGGAGCATGTGCGCTCGTTGGCCGTGCTGCTCTCGCTGCCCATCGTCGAGGAGTCGCCCCACCTGCGTCTCACCCCGCAGCGCCAGAAGGAGAAGACGTTCGAGGCGCTGGTGACGCTGTTGCTGCGCCTGGCCGAGGACCGCCCCGTCCTGGCCCTCGTGGAGGACCTGCACTGGGCCGATCCCTCGACGTTGGAGCTGTTGGGGGTGCTGCTGGAGCAGGTGGACCAGGCGCGGCTGTGCGTCTTCCTCACGGCGCGTCCGGACTTCCAGCCCTCCTGGCCCGCGCGCTCCAGGCTGCACCCGCTGGTGCTGGAGCGGTTGTCGCCGAGGCTCACCGCGGACCTGGTGCGGCAGGCCGCCAGCGGGACGGTGCTGGCGGAGGAGACGGTGGAGCAGCTCGTGGCGAAGACGGACGGGGTGCCCCTGTTCGTCGAGGAGATGACGCGCATGGTGGTGGAGCGGGCGCGGGCGGGGGAATCGGCCGTCGAGCCCTCGGCCATTCCCGTCACCCTGGGTGGGTTGCTGTTGGAGCGCCTGGACCGGTTGCCTCGGAGTCAGAAGGCGCTGGCGCAGTTGTGCGCGGTGGTGGGCCGCGACTTCAGCCACTCGCTGCTCATCGCGCTCTCCGGGCGGAGCGAGGCGCAACTGCGGCAGGACGTCGCCGGGCTGCTGCAGGCGGGCCTGTGGCAGCAGGTGGAGGACGCGAGCGAGCCGCGCTACCAGTTCCGCCACGCGCTCTTCCAGGACGCGGCCTACCACTCGCTGTTGCGCCACACGCGGCGCGACTACCACCGGCGCATCGCCCAGACCCTGGCGGTGCAGGCGCCCGAGCTGGCGGAGACGCAGCCCGAGCTGCTCGCGCACCACTACTCGGAGGCGCGCGAGACGGCGGCGGCGGTGCGTTTCTGGGCGAAGGCGGGAGAGCGGGCCAGTCTGCGCTCGGCCAACGTGGAGGCCATCCACCACCTGCGCGAGGCGCTCCGGCTGTTGCGCTCGCTTCCGGAGACCCCGGAGCGCGCCGAGCAGGAGTTGCGGCTGCTGGTGGCGTTGGGCATGCCCTTGCAGCAGGTGCGCAGCCTGCGCTCCGCCGAGGTGGAGCAGACCTACGCCCGGGTGATGGAGCTGTTCCACCAGGTGGGCGACGCGTTGCCCGGACTGGGGGTGTCCACCTGGGGCGCCTATGTCTATTTGTTCGCGCGGTCGAAGTTCCACGTGGCCCAGGAACTGGCGGAGCTGGTGGTGAGGCAGGGCGAGCGCCATCGCCACCGGGAGCTGCTCGCCCTGGGGCACCGGATGATGGCCACCAATCACTTCACCTGGGGCCACATGACCACCGCCCTGGAGCACGTCGAGCTGGCGCTGGAGTACTCGGACTTCGATCTCGAGGCGCACCGGGCGCTCGCCGTGGAGCAATGGATCAATCCCCGGGTGGTCGCCCTGGCCTATGGCTCCGTCGTGCAGTCCGTCGTCGGGCATGGGGAGCAGGCGCGCGGGTACGGGCGGGAGGCCGTGGCCCTGGCCGAGAAGATCGGCCATCCCAACACCCTGGCGTTCGCGTTGACGTACGCGGCCCTGGGCTGCCAGCTGCGCGAGGAGCCTGGGTGCGCCCGGGAGTGGGTGGAGCGGTGCATCGCGATCTCGTCCGAGCATCGCTTCCGCCTGTGGCTGGGCTGGTCCGTGTTCCTCAAGAGCTGGGTGCTGGCCGAGGGGGGCCGCGTCCGGGAGGCGCTGGAGCTCATGCAGGCCAACTTCGCGCGGTGGCGCAGCGCGGGGATGCGCACCGGCATGCCCTTGTTCCTGGGCATGTTCGCGAGCTTCCACCTGAAGTTGGGGGAGTACTCACGGGGGCTGGCGGTGGTGACCCATGCCCTGGCCTGGGCGGACACCCTCCAGGAGCGCTCGTATGAAGTGGAGCTGCACCGCCTCGAGGGTGAGCTGTTGCGAGGGCTCGGCCGCGAGGCGGAGGCCTCGGCGTCCTTCCTGCGCGCGTTGGAGTTGGCCCACGAGCAGGGCAGCGCGGGCCATGGTCGGCGGGCGGAAGAAAGCATGAGGCGCCAGTTCCATGAGCGGGGCTGGGAATGGTCGCGCCCGCTCGATGGGGAAGGCGACGGGGTGGCTTCGCGTCACAAGGGCGTGCTGCGGACTCCAGGGTAGTGGAACGGCTCGAGAGAACGCGGGGACCGAAGATGGCGATGGATCGTGAGCAGTTGGAACAGGACATCCGGGAGTTGTGCCGGAGCGCGGATACCGGACGGGCGGTGGAGCGCGCGCTGCAAGGCTATGGAATGGAGATCATGAGGCTCATTGCCTCCGTCATGCACAACCCGGAGCAGGCCAATGATGCCTTCAGCCTCTTCTGTGAGAACCTCCTCAAGGGGCTGCCAGGGTTTCGCTGGGAGAGTTCCTTCCGGACGTGGGCCTACCGGCTGGCGCGCAACGCGTGCTACCAGTTGTTGCACGCGCCCGCCGCGCGCGAGACACCCGTCACCGCCTCGCTGATTCCCGAGCAGCCCGAGCCGGGCCGCTCCGACACGCAGCCCTGGCAGAGGACCTCGGTCAAGGAGCGCTTCCGCGCCCTGCGTGACAGCCTGCAACCCGAGGAGCGAATGATCCTGATGTTCCGGGTGGATCAACGGCTGTCGTGGACGGAGGTGGCGCGGGTCATGTGGGACGAGGACGAGCCGCCCACGAGCGCGGCGCTCAACCGCAAGGCGACCTCCCTGCGCCAGCAGTTCCAGCGCATCAAGGCGCACCTGCGCACCATGGCCATCGGCCAGGGGCTCATCGAGCAGGACAACCTGGGAGGCTGATGCTCAGCGCCTGCCCCGGCGGGGCACCTGGCAGCACGGGCGGAAGAGCAGCCCGCGTGGGGTGGAAGAGGTGCTTGCCATGGGCTTCCACGCCCACGAGCGCCCGTCCGGACAGCCGCCTTGCATCCTGGGTGAAGCGCCCCTGGGGAGAGTCGGCGGTGAACTGGCGTCCCACCAGCCAGCGGTGGTGGACGCGCGCGAGGCGATGGATGATGTTTCCTTCGGGCATTCCGGAGAGGTAACGCCCGGGGGATGACCTGTCACGTCATCCCGCCCGCCCGGGGGCTGGCCGCGCGGGAAGTCATGGACGTGACGGACGCTCAGTCCTTTCCCTGCTTTGGAGGGCGGCGGTGCTATCGTGGCCCGTCATGACGCAGCAGATCCGTGCGCTGGTGGTGGACGACTCGCAGGCGATGAGGCGCAGCCTCATGTACGCCCTGCAGCGGCTGGGCACCTGGCTACACACCGAAGAGGCCCAGGATGGGGCCGAGGGCCTGAAGAAGCTCACCCTGGGCCGCTACGATCTGGTCCTCACCGACATCAACATGCCGCTGATGGACGGGCTCAAGCTCATCCACCACCTGCGCCAGACGGAGGCCTACCGCACGGTGCCCATCGTGGTCATCACCACCGAGTCGGCCATGGAGGACCGGGCGCGGGCCATGGCGCTCGGGGCGAGCGCCTACCTGGTCAAGCCGGTGCAGTCCAAGGTGGTCCAGGACACGGTGCGGGGCCTGTTGCGGCTCGAGTAGGGGCGGAGTCGGCTCCCTCCTCGGGGGTCAGCGGGACGGGGCGGGTGGCGTCTGTTGTTGCTTGGGGACGGACGCCCCACTAAGACCCTTCACCGTCATGGCCATGAACGAGCGTTACGAGCCGCAGGCAATCGAGAAGAAGTGGCAGGAGCGTTGGCAGGAGGCGGGAGTGTTCCGCGCGGGCGCGCGCCCCGGAGCCCCGAAGAAGTACATCCTCGAGATGCTTCCGTACCCCAGCGGGAAGATGCACATGGGGCACGTGCGCAACTACCTCATCGGTGACGTCTACGCGCGCTTCTTCCAGATGCGGGGCTACGACGTGCTGCACCCCATGGGCTGGGACGCCTTCGGTCTGCCCGCGGAGAACGCGGCCATCAAGGACGGCGTGCACCCGGCGGTGCGCACCCGCGAGAACATCGACTCCTTCAAGAAGGAGATCCGCTCGCTCGGCTACAGCTACGACTGGACGCGCGAGGTGAACACCAGCGAGCCCGAGTACTACCGCTGGAACCAGTGGTTCTTCATCCAGATGCTGAACAAGGGGCTCGTCTACCGCCGCTTCAGCAAGGTGAACTGGTGCACGGGCTGCCTCACCGTCATCGCCAACGAGCAGGTGAAGGACGGCGTGTGCGAGCGCTGCGAGTCGAAGGTGCTGGACAAGGAGCTGCCCGAGTGGGCGTTCCGCATCACCCGCTACTCGCAGGAACTGCTCGACGGCCTGGACGAGCTCAAGGAGTGGCCCGAGCGCATCACCTCCATGCAGCGCAACTGGATTGGCCGCTCCGAGGGTGTGGAGGCGGACTTCGCCATCCAGGGCAGTGAGGAGCGTCTGCGCGTCTTCACCACGCGCGTGGACACCATCCACGGCTGCACCTACGTGGTGCTGGCGCCGGACCACAAGCTGGTGGCGCGCATCACCTCGCCCGGGCAACGCGCCGAGGTGGAGGCCTTCGCCCGGAAGATGGCGGCCATCTCCAAGACGGAGCGCACGGAGGAGGGTGCCACGAAGGAGGGCGTCTTCACGGGCGCCCATGCCATCAATCCCTTCACCGGCCAGCCGGTGCCCATCTGGGTCGCCAACTTCGTGCTGGCCGACTACGGCACGGGCGCGGTGATGAGCGTGCCGGCGCACGACGCGCGCGACTTCGACTTCGCGCGCAAGTACTCGCTGCCCGTCCGCGTGGTCATCCAGCCCGCGCAGGGCGACAAGCTGCCCGAGGGAGGCTCCCTCGAGGCGGCGTACACCGAGGACGGCGTGCTGGTGGACTCGGGCGAGTTCTCGGGCCTGAGCTCGGACGAAGCGCGTCGGAAGATGGGCGCGAAGCTCCAGGCCGAGGGCCGGGGCGAGCCCAAGGTGACGTACCGCCAGAAGGACTGGGGCTTCAGCCGCCAGCGCTACTGGGGCACGCCCATCCCCATCGTCTACTGCGAGAAGTGCGATCCCGAGCGCAAGGGTCAGCCGGTGCCGCTCGAGCAGCTCCCGGTACGCCTGCCGGAGATCGACACCGAGGCGGTGCTCACGGGCAAGGGCGAGCCGCCCCTGGCCAAGGTGCCCGCGTTCGTCAACACCACGTGCCCCACGTGCGGGGGCCCGGCCCGGCGCGAGACGGAGACGATGGACACCTTCGTCGACTCCTGCTGGTACTTCGCGCGCTACCTCTCGCCGCGCTTCGACGGGGCGCCCTTCGATCCGAAGGAGGCCCAGCGCTGGCTGCCGGTGGACGTGTACGTGGGTGGCCCCGAGCACGCGGTGATGCACCTGCTCTACTTCCGCTTCTGGACGCGGGTGATGAAGCTGCTCGGCCTGTCCCCGGTGGACGAGCCCGTCAAGCGGCTGGTGACCCAGGGCATCGTCAACGGGCCGGACGGGCGCAAGATGTCCAAGCGCTGGGGCAACGTGGTGGCGCCCGCGTCCATCGTCGAGAAGTACGGCGCGGACACGGCGCGTGCCTACGTGATGTTCGCCGGGCCGCCCGAGCGCGACTTCGACTGGTCCGATGATCAGGTGGAGGGCGCCTACCGCTTCCTCAAGCGGGTATGGGTGCTCGCCACGCAGCACCAGGGCGTGGCCGGGGCGACGGCTACGTATGAAGGCACCTACGAGGGCAAGGCGCTGGAGATCCGCCGCGCGGCGCACAAGTGCCTCAAGCGGGTGGGGGAGGCCATCGAGCGGCTGTCCTTCAACACCGCCATCGCCGGCACCATGGAGTACCTGAACGCGCTGTACGCGCTGGGCACGGCGGAGACGCCCGCGGAGAAGGCCGCCATGGCCGAGGCCATTCGGGTGCTGACGGTGGTGCTCACGCCCTTCGCGCCGCACCTGGCCGATGAGATCGCCGAGGCCTACGGGGCCAGGGACTTCGTCGTCACCCAGGGCTGGCCCGATTTCGATCCGGCGCTGGTGGTGGACGACGTGATTCCCTACGCGGTGCAGGTCAACGGCAAGCTGCGCGCGGAGGTGCGGGTGGCGGCGGACGCGGCCGAGGCGGACGTACGGGCCGCGGCCGAGGCGGACGAGCGGGTGAAGGCCGCCCTGGCGGGCAAGACGCTGCGCAAGTTCGTCTTCGTGCCCAAGCGCCTCGTCAACTTCGTCGTCGGCTGAGCCGGTGGGGCGCGGGGAGGGGTGTCCTCCTCGCGCTTGACCGGGGGGATCACCCCGCTACTGTGGGCGCCATGTCCCGGCTCTACGCGGTGGGTGGGTTGCTCTGGTTGTCGGTGCTCGGGTGTGGCTACCGCTTCACCCCCCGGTCCGCGGGGCTGCCCGGCGGTGTGGGTTCCGTCTGCGCGCCCATCTTCCGCAACGACACCGCCGAGCCGGGCCTGGAGACGCTCTTCACGCGCATGTTCCGCCAGGAACTGGTGCGCGTGGGGGTCTTGGGCGGCTCCGGCTCCTGCCAGGCGTCCGTCGAGGGCGTGGTGGCGTGGGTGAACAGCGCTCCGACGATCGTCACCGAGCCCGTCTACGAGGGCAACGTCGCGGTGACGGGGTCGCAGCTCGCCAGCTACCGGGCCTCGGTTGGAGTGACGTTGAGGCTGGTGCGGGACGGCCAGGTCCTGGCGGAGACGACCGTTTCGGGCAACGAGGACTTCCTGCCGGGCGCGGAAGGGGCGTCCGGCGACGTGCTGCAAGCCGAGGCCAACCGTCAAGCCGCGCTGTACCGTCTCGCCGAGACGTTGATGCGCGAGGGCTATGATCGGTTGGCCAACAACTGGTGACGCGGAGGACTACTTCGCCGCTGCCTTGGCGCGGTTGACGGCCTTGGCGAGGCGCGAGATGCGGCGCGAGGCGGCGCGCTTGTGGATGACGCCCTTGGAGGAGGCCTTGTTGATGCGGCTCGCGGCCGACTTGAAGGCCTCCGCGGCCTTCCCGGCATCCGGGGAGGCGAGGGTGTCGCGCAGGTTCTTCACGGCATCCTTCACCGTGGTGCGCACGTTGACATTGCGGGCGCGGCGCTTCTGCGCCTGGCGGTTACGCTTCTCTGCAGACTTGGTGTTGGCCAAGGTGATCTCCAGCGTACTTCTGTGGAAAGAGGCGCCGTACCTACTTCGGCGCCTCCCCCACCGTCAAGGTTTGCGTGCTTCCGACCGTGATCCAGGCGTCTGGACGCCTTCCCTTCAACGGTCTCCGACCGCGTACTCCCACCGCAGCCCGGAGGGATCCCGGAAGCTCAACCGGCTCGAGCCCCCCTCCGCTTCCAGCGTTCCTCCCGCGGACATGCCTTCCAGGAGGGCGCGCAACCGCTGCACCGCGGCGGCCGAGGGCGCCGCGAAGGTGAGCAGGGCCGGCGAGGGAGCGGCCGGGCCAGCCACGAAGGTGAGCCGGTACAGGCCATCCCCGTAGACGGCCTCCTCGGGGCCCGCCCGCTCGGCGCTCCAGCCCAGCAGGGGAGCCACCCGGTCCCAGAAGGCGCGCTGGGCGGGGAGATCCACCACGGGCAGGCGCAGCGCGATCAGGGGCGCTCGGGGAACCCGGGTGGGGGGCGGCAGGGCCTTCTCCCGGGCCTTGGCCGCCTGCCAGTGTCGTTCCATGTGCGCCAAGGTGGCCTCTCCGAGGGGAACGGCCTCGGTGCGCAACGCGGACTCGATGTGTTGGAAGCGCGCGGTGAAGCGGCGGATGGCCATGCGCAGCGCGTCCTCGGCCGGGGTGTGGAGGAAGCGCGCGAGGTTGGCGAGCGCCAGCAGGACGTCACCCAGCTCGTGCTCCAGCTCGTCCCGGTTGCCCGAGGCGATGGCTTCGTCCAGCTCGCCCAGCTCCTCCTGGAGCTTGGCGCGCACGTGGTGCAGGTCCGGCCAGTCGAAGCCGATGCGGCTGGCCTTCTCCGTGAGGCGCTCGGCGCGCAGCAGGGCCGGGGCCCGCGTGGGCACCCCGTCGAGCACCGAGCCCTCCTGGCCCGTCTTCTTCTTGCGCTCCTGCGCCTTGAGCTTCGCCCAGTCGGCCATCGGCTGGGGGGTGCCATCCGCCTGCTTCTCGCCGAAGACGTGCGGGTGGCGCTGGGTGAGCTTGTCGCTGATGGAGGCGGACACGTCCGCCAACGTGAACTCGCCCAGCTCCTCGGCGAGCCGGGCATGGAAGACGATCTGGAAGAGCAGATCCCCCAGCTCCTCGCACAGCGGACGCCAGGGCCCCCCGTCGGCGACGCGATCCATCTCGTCGAGGACCTCGAACGCCTCCTCACTGAGGTAGGGGCGCAGTGAACGCAGGTCCTGCTCCCGGTCCCACGGACAACCATCCGCCGAGCGCAGACGTGCCACGATTCCCGCCAACCTCTCCAATTGCTCCCCTGCTGCACTCATGGCTCTTCCTCCTCTTCTCTCCGAGCGTGGGGCCCGGCGCCAACACGGGAATTCCCGGTGGCGGGGCGCGACAACTTTCGTGGGACAGGGGGGTCGCCTATCATCGGCCCACCGAATGTCGCACCCCTCTTTCTCGTTGCGCTTTCTTCCGCTGCTGCTGTGCCTCGCCTCGTGGATGCCCGCGAGGCCGGCGCATGCGCAGCAATATCAGGATCCCTCCATGCTGGAGCCAGAGGAGATGGCGATGCCATCCGATTCGGACTCCGAGGATGACGAGGAGGGGACCGCGGCCCGGGGTCGCGGCAAGAAGGGCAAGGGCCGCAAGGGCCAGGAGGACGAGGCGCAGGACGACGCGGCGAGTGCCGCGGGCCAGGACGCGGGAGTGGTCGTGGCCCCGGCGCCCGCGGCTCCAGCCGCCCCCGTGCCCGGGCCGGTCGCGCGGCCACCTCCGGCGCCCATCCTCACGCCGCGCATCTCCGATGCGGACCTCCAGGCCGCCTGGGTCAAATGGCGCGACGCGGTGGCGGCGCTGGACAGCGAGGCGGCGCGCGCGGCCCAGCAGGAACTGGTGACGCTCCGGGAAGACGTGGCGGCCCTGGATCTGGAGTCCTTCAGCGTCGGCTTCATCCGGGCGGCGGAGGGACGGCGCAAGGCGCACGACGAGGCGGGGGCGCTGCGACTCGTGGAAAACGCCGCGACGCTCTCTCCGAACCTTCCCTACGCGCGCCTGGCACTCGCCCAGGCCTATGCCGAGCGCTCGCCCGAGGCCGTGGGCAAGTACTCGCGCGAGCTCCGGGCCGCGCTCGAGTTGATGCTGAGGGATCCCCGCTACCGCCGCCCGGTGCTGGCGGATTTCGGGACGGTGGTGCTGCTGGCGCTGCTGGCCACGGCGATGGTGGTGGTGGGCGTGCTCTTCGTGCGGCGCGCGCGCTTCCTGCTCCACGACTTCCACCACCTCTTTCCCCGTGCCTCGGCCCACTGGCAGTCCACGGCGCTCGCGGTGCTGCTGCTCTTCGGCACGCCCCTGGCCCTGCGCTGGGGCGTCGTGCCCACGCTGTTGCTGCTGCTGGGCTCCGTGTCGTTCTACCTGGCGCGCTCGGAGCGGGTGGTGGCCACGTTGCTGCTCGTCCTGTCGGCGCTCGTCCCCCTCGCGGCGGGCAAGCTCGCCCAGTCCTCGGTCTTCGCGGGGACGGTGGCCGAGGACGTCTACGTGCTTGAGCACGGCGGAATCGACGCGGAGCCCGTGGCCCAGCGCGTGCGCGCGCGCCACGAGAAGAAGCAGGCCAGCTTCGCCGAGCTCTTCGCGCTCGGCCGGTTCGAGGCGCGCCGGGGCCAGCTGCCGGAAGCCATCACCCACTACAAGGCGGCCATGGCGCTGCGTGCCGGGCACGCGCCGTTGATGACCAACCTGGGCAACGCCTTGCTGGCCACGGGCGACATGGACGGCGCGGCGCGGCTCTACACCCAGGCCCTGTCGGCGGACCCGGGGCTGGCCGCGCCCGCCTTCAACCTGGCCGAGGTCTACCGCCGCCGTGCCGCCGTGGCGCCGGACTCGGAGATCAGCGCCCAGAACCAGAAGGCGCGTGACGCGCTCGAGACCGCGGGCCGTCTGGATCGCGAGCTGCTGATGTGGGAGCGGCCGCCGGATGATCGGCTGACGATGAACCGCCTGCTGCTCGCGCCCGTGCTGCCCCTGACGGACCTGCCGGTCGTCGAGGACACGGCCCTGGCCTCGCGCGTGGAGGCCCAGCTGTCGAGCCGGTTGCTCGGAGGCGGCTCGGGCATCTCCGCCTGGGGTCCGCTCGTGCTCGGGGCGCTGCTCGTCGGCATGCTCGGCTTCGCCCGAGGCGTCTTCAAGCCGTCCCACGATTGCGAGAAGTGTGGCCGTCCGGTGTGCCGGCGCTGTGACAAGGAGCTGGGCGTGGCCAGCAAGCTGTGCGCCCAGTGCGTCAACGTCTTCTCGCGCAAGATCGTGGTGGAGGCGCGCGTCCGGGCCCGCAAGCACATCGAGATCGAGCGCAACCGCCAGTGGGCGAGTGGCGTGTCCTACGTCTTCGGCGGCCTGGTGTCGGGCGCGGGCCATCTCTTCAACGGGCTGGCGGTGCGCGGCACGCTCTACGCCTTCCTCTTCCTCTTCGGGGTGGCGGGGGTGCTGTTGCGCTCCGGGGTGCTGCGCTCGCCCTATGGGGAGGTGCCGCTGTACCTCAAGCTCGCCCCCCTGTTGCTTCTCCTCATCCCCCTTCACCTGCTGTCGCTGCGCGGGCTGTACCGCCGCCAGAACGAGTAGACCGGAACGACGATGGCGCTCACGGGAACCCTCAAGGACTTCGGCATCGCGGACATCCTGCAGCTCATCGGGCAGCAGCAGAAGACCGGGGTGCTCTACCTCAAGAGCAAGGATCAGGACGTCCAGGTCTTCATCCGGGACGGCAACATCGTGCGTGCCGAGAGCGTCACGCGCAAGAAGAAGGACCTGCTGGGCAACATGCTGGTGAGCGCCGAGCTCATCACGCCCCAGCAGCTCGAGAGCGCGCTGGAGATCCAGAAGCGCACCCTCAAGCGGCTCGGGGACGTGCTCACCTCCACGGGCGCCATCTCCGCGGAGAAGCTCAAGCAGATGATGCGGCTGCAGGTGACGGAGTCGCTCTACGGCCTCTTCTCCTGGAAGGCGGGCGACTACGAGTTCAAGCAGGAGGAGAGCGTCCAGGTGGACGCGGACGATCTCGCGCCGCTGCGCGCCGAGAGCGTGCTCATGGAAGGCTTCCGGATGGTGGATGAGTGGCCCCACCTGCGCAAGAAGCTCTCCAACGAGGCCACCACCTTCGAGAAGCTCAAGGAGCTGCCGCCGCAGAAGGCCCAGGAGAAGGAGGACGACTTCGACGCGTCCTTCGACGATGCCTTCTCCGAGGAGAAGAAGGACGAGAACAAGGGCGAGTTCAAGTCCATTGGCAGCACCGAGCGCCGCGTGTACAGCCTCATCGGCCCGGGGCGCGACGTGCGCAAGCTGGTGGATCTCAGCTGCCTGGGCGAGTTCGAGACCTGGAAGGCCCTCGTCAACCTGCTCAACCTCGACTACATCCGGGCCCTGCCGCCCTCGGGCCTCTCGAGCCTGTCGTCGTCCGCGCGCGGTGGGGATCTGCTCGTGCGGCTGGGCGGCATGCTGGCGCGCGCCGCGGTCACCCTCCTGGTGATCGCCGCGCTGGGCTTCGTCGCCTCGCGGCTGCGGCCGGACACGTGGGACTTGCAGGGCTCGTCGGCCTCCTCGTACTCGGACCCGGCCGCCCAGCGTCTGGTGTCTCGTGCCCAACAGGTCCGAATCGAGGCCGCGCTGGAGGTGTTCCGCCTCGAAAAGGGCAACCTCCCCGAACGGTTGGACTCCCTGGTGGAGGTGGGTCTGCTGCGAAACGAAGACCTGCGCTACCCGTGGAGGGATGATTACTATTACCGTCGTACGTCGGACCGGCAGTTCATCCTCCTGCCCCCCTTGCGCTAGGTGGGCTGCTCGCTGGTGAGCGACACCGGAGGCTGGAAGTCGTTATCGAGGCCGTTACTGAAGTGAGGTTGAAAGCCGAGACCCCGCACTCATGGGATGGGATGAATTGCGAAACCCCGCCACTGTAGAGGCCCAAGAAGTCAGCCCCACCTCCGCCAAGGTGGATGTCCGCGACAACGCGACGACCCTGGCGCTGTGTGGCAACCAGAACGAGAACCTCAAGCTCATGGAGCGCCGCCTCGGTGTCCGCGTGGGACAGCGGGGGACGGAACTGCACCTGTCGGGACCCGCGGATGCCGTGGCCTTCACGGTGAAGCTGGTGGAGAGCCTCGAGGGGATGATCCGGGCGGGCCGTGCCATCTACCGCGAGGACGTGGAGCAGGCCATCAAGGTGTTGGGTCGCGGAGGCGTCGAGTCGCTCCAGGACGTGATGATGGGGCCCGTGCTCAAGAGCTCGGGCAACAGGCAGATCGCTCCCAAGAGCCTCGCGCAGAAGCGCTACGTGGACGCCATCCGCGCCAACGACATCGTCTTCGGCATCGGCCCCGCGGGCACGGGCAAGACGTACCTGGCCATGGCCATGGCGGTCTCCTATCTGCTCGACAGGAAGGTCAAGCGCATCGTCCTGGCGCGTCCGGCGGTGGAAGCCGGTGAGAAGCTGGGCTTTCTGCCCGGGGACCTGGCCGAGAAGGTCAATCCCTACCTGCGCCCGCTCTACGACGCGCTCCACGACATGATGCCCATCGAGCGCGCCACGAGCTTCATCGAGCAGGGGGTGGTGGAAGTGGCGCCGCTGGCCTTCATGCGCGGCCGCACGCTCAACGACTCCTTCGTCATCCTCGACGAGGCGCAGAACACCACCGTCGAGCAGATGAAGATGTTCCTCACGCGCCTGGGCTACAACAGCAAGGCGGTCATCACCGGTGACGTGACGCAGGTGGACCTGCCGGTGGGACGGATGAGCGGCCTGCACCACGCGCGCTCCATCCTGCGCAACATCGAGGGCCTGTGCATCACCGAGTTCACCGAGGTGGACGTGGTGCGCCACCCGCTGGTGCAGGAGGTGATCCGCGCCTACGATCGCTTCGATGCCGCCCAGCAGGCCGCCAAGGCGCTCAAGCAGGCCGAGCAGGCCGCCGAGGCCCCGGTGCCCGCCTCCAGCGACGAGCCGCCCGGCGCGTGAACTCGCTGGTCGAGTGGTGGGGCGGGGGAGCGATTGGCAGGCAACACGCCGCCTCCCGCCTTGCTTGAAGTCTCCGTCCCGCCTCTCATAGGTTGATGACCGCCATGGCCGAACCGGAATCGCCGCCCCCCGGACCCAGTCCGCTGGACGCCTTGTCGCGCCGTTTCCGGCTCGGCCCCCAATGGGGCCGGCGCCTGACGAACCTGCTGTTGCTGGGGGTGGTGTCGGTCGCGGCCGGCTTCGTCATCTCCCCGGGCCTCTACAGCCAGCAGATCCCCGCCCTCACCGAGGAGAACCTGGGCCGGCCCTTCCGGACCAACGCGCCGGCGGGGTTCAAGGCCGGGCGGGACTACGACATCCTCCACGGGGCGATGACCGAGAAGCGGCGCCAGGAGGCCCGCGCCGCGGTGCGCCCGGTGTACGACCTGAGCCCGGGGGTGGCGCCGGAGCTGCGCACCGCCGTGAGCGGCGCCTTCTCGGACATGCGTCGGCGCCTGGCGGAGAAGGAAGCCGCCGCGCCGCCCGTGCCCGCGGAGGCCACCGAGACGCGCAAGCCGCGCAAGGCGCCCGCGCCGACGGTGGAGGAGCGCGAGCGTCAGCGCCTGGAGCTGGAGGCGATGCGCGAGGGCTTCCTGGTGTTGCTCTTCGGGCGCCGGGACGCGGAGATCGACGCGGACGACTTCCAGGCGCTCAACGCGGGGCGCTTCTCTCCGCTCCTGGAGGCGGCCACGCTGTCGCTCGTGGAGCGGGCCTACGGCTTCTCCGAGCCCCTGCCGGTGTACATCGCCCCGGCGCGCGAGGAGCTCGCGCGCGAGGGTGCCCAGGGCATCACCGTGAGGGACTTGCGCCACAATGGCGAGCAGACCCTGGCGATCACGGCGCCCACCGTGGTGGACCTGCGCGAGACCTATACGGAGCTGGAGCGTTTCGCCTCCGTTCCGGGCAACCTCCTGCCGGACGCCCCCGTCGTGCAGCGCCGGGCGGTGTTGCGGCTGGCCAAGCGGCTGGTGCGGCCCAACCTCACCATCAACCTGGCGGAGACGGACGCCCGGCGGCGCCTGGCGGCGGCGGCGGTGAAGGACGCCGTCATCTCCATCAAGAAGGGCCAGCGCGTCATCGGCGACGGGGAGCTGGTCAACGAGACGCACCTGGTGGCCATCCGGGGCATGCGCGCGCAGACGGACCGGTTGGATCTGCTGCAGTTGCAGGTGGGAGGCACGGGCCTGGTGGCGCTGCTCATCTCCGCCACGTACCTCTTCTGCCGGGCGGCCTTCCGGCGCTTCCGGCCCACGCGCAAGGACGCGCTGCTCCTGGGGCTGCTGCTGGTGTCGATGCTGGGTCTGGCGCAGATCTGGGTGTCCATCGCGGACGCGGTGCAGGACCGCTACGCGGCACTGCCCCTGGAGGCCTTCTACTACGCCTTCCCCGTGGCGGCCGGAGCCATGCTGGTGCGCTTCGTCCTGTCGGAGGAAATGGCGCTCTTCTTCGCCATCGTGCTCGCGTGCCTGTGCGGCGTGATGCTGGGCAACTCGTTGTCCTTCGGCATCTACGCGCTGGTGGGGGCCCTGGTGGCGGCCGACCGCATCACCCGCGCCAAGGATCGGGTGGGCATCTTCAAGGCGGGCCTCATCACCGGCGTGGCCAACCTGCTCGGGGTCCTCTTCCTCTTCCTGGCCGAGGGCAAGGGGCTCACCCCCGACACCCTCCTCACCGCGGTGTTCGCCTTCCTGGGCACGACGCTGGGCGTGCCGGTGGTGGTGCTGGCGCTCACGCCGCTCATCGAGTCCGTGTTCGGCTACGCGTCGGACCTGAAGCTGCTGGAGCTGGCCAACCTCAACCACCCCGCGCTCAAGGAGCTCATCGTCCAGGCGCCGGGCACCTACCACCACTCCATCATCATCGGCACGCTGGTGGAGAACGCCGCGGAGGACATCGGCGCCAATCCGCTGCTGGCGCGCTCGTGCGCCTACTACCACGACATCGGCAAGGGCCGGAATTCGCTCTACTTCGGGGAGAACCAGAAGGGGGACAACCGGCACGATGGGCTCGCCCCGGCGATGAGCGCCGTCATCATCAAGCGCCACGTCACCGAGGGGCTGGAGATGGCGCGCCAGTACCGGCTGCCCAAGCTGGTGGCGGACGCCATTCCCCAGCACCACGGCACCCGGCTGGTGGGCTACTTCTACCACAAGGCCCTCAAGGAGCAGGAGGGCAAGGAAGGCGCGCCTCCGCTCGACGAGAGCATCTTCCGCTACCCGGGTCCCAAGCCCCAGTTCCGCGAGGCCGCCCTGGTGATGATCGCCGACGCGGTCGAGGCCTCCACGCGCTCGCTGCCGGAGCCCACCTCGGCGCGGCTGCAAGCGCAGGTGCAGAAGATGATCAACCTCATCTTCTCCGAGGGGCAGTTGGATGAGTGCGATCTGACACTTCGGGATTTGAACCTCATCTCGCAGTCCTTCCTGCACACGCTCGAGGGCATCTATCATGCGCGTCCCGAGTATCCGGCCGGTGCACTGCAGGCGGGCCCCAAGGGCTCGCTGATGGTGGCGCCGGCGGCGAAGCAGGATGGCAAGGCGCGTCCGGTGGGTACGGGCACCTGATGCGCGTGGCGGGAGGAGGGCGAACGTGAAGCTGCGCAAGGGGAAGGTGATTCCCCGCGACGATGGGAAGCGCATCGAGGAGTTCGTGGGCGCGGCGACGACGGGCACCGACTCGGTGTCGGTGGCGCGCATGCTGGCGCCGCCGGGCTGGAGCGAGCCGGCGCAGAAGCCCGAGTTCGACGAGGTGGTCATCGTCCTCAAGGGCGAGCTGACGCTCGTGGTGGACGGCCGGCGCCAGCTCATCGAGCAAGGGGAGATGGGCCTGGTGCCCCGGGGCCGCCGGGTGGTGTACCGCAACGATGGGCAGGGCGCGTGCGACTACTATTCGGTGTGCGCACCGGCCTTCCGGGTGGAGCTGGCGAACATCGAGCAGGCCGAGGAGGAGCCCCAGGAGAACCGGGTGACGGTGCAGGTGGCGCATCCCCAGGGCAAGCGCTTCTCCAAGCAGGTGACGGAGCTGGCCGAGACGTTCCTGGAGAAGCTGGAGCTGTCCGGGTGCGAGCTGTCCATCTCGCTGGTGGGCGACCATGCCATCCGCCGGCTCAACCGCACCTGGCGCAAGAAGGACAAGGCGACGGACGTGCTGAGCTTCCCCGCGGGCGAGGCCCCCAAGGGCACGCCCGGGCCGAGGCAGCTCGGCGACGTGGTCATCTCCCTGGACACGGCGAAGCTCCAGGCCCGGGAGTACGAGCGCACCCTCGAGCAGGAGGTGGCGCGCTACCTGGCGCACGGCCTCTTGCACCTGTTGGGGCACGACCACGAGCGGCCCAAGGACGCGCAGAAGATGGCGCGCGCCGAGGAGCGCCTGCTGGGCGCCAGCGGCATGGTGGGGGACGCGGTGGCCCCCCGGGCTCGCAAGCTCATGACGTGAGACGGACGGGTTGAGTCGGGCGGCGCGCGTGATAGGTAGGTGCGAATGTCCCGCCTCGCCTCATCGATGCTCTGTCTGCTCGGCCTGTTGCTGACCGCCCTTCCGGCGTCCGCGCAGGAGCTGCCTCCCTGGGGAACCGGGGAGAGCCGGGGGGAGGACTTGTCCGTCTATCTGGTCACCTTCGGGCCCGGCGACGACGTGCCGTCCTGGTTCGGCCACGGCTCGCTGGTGGTGGAGGACCAGAAGCTGCGCCAGTCGCGCCTCTACAACTACGGCATGTTCTCCTTCGACGAGCGCATGCTCCTGCGCTACGCGATGGGGCGGCTCGAGTTCTGGGTGGACGACGCGAACCCCGCGGCCGTGTTCCGCTTCTACCGCTCGATCAACCGGGACGTGCGGTTGCAGGAGTTGAACCTGGCGCCCGCGCAGAAGGTGGAGCTGGGACGGCTGCTGGCGGAGAACGTGCTGCCGCAGAACCGCAACTACCTCTACCACCACTACAACGACAACTGCGTGACGCGGCTGCGCGATGCGCTCGACAAGGTGCTGGGAGGTCAGCTGCACGCCGCGGCGAGCGGCCCCGGGCGGATGACGCTGCGCGATCACACGCGCCGCTACACGGCTGTGGGCCCGCCCATGAGCCTGCTGCTCGACTTCCTGATGAACGACGAGATCGACAAGCCCACCACGCGCTGGCAGGAGGCGTTCCTGCCCGACGAGCTGGAGCGGCAGGTGGCGGAGTTGCAGGTGCTGGGAGAGGACGGCCAGCGTCACCCCCTGGTGGCCCGGTCCTTCACCCTCTACGCGGCGCAGGGCCGTCCGGCCACGCCCGCGCAGCCGCCGAACTATGCCCCCGTCCTGCTGCTGCTGGGGCTCGTGCTGGGTGGCCTCGCGGTGGGGCTGGCCCTGTGGGAACGGCGCACGGGTGGGCGGGCGCCCCGCGTCCTGCTCGGCCTGCAGAACGTCCTGGTGGGCCTGGTGGTGGGGATTCCGGGACTCGCGCTGTTCATCATGTGGCTGGGCACGGACCACACGGTGACGTACCGCAACGAGAACCTGTTCCTGGCCAACCCGCTCACCGTGCTGGCGCTGCCCCTGGGCTTCCAGTGGATGCGCGGCTCGCCGCGGGCGCGCGAGAGGATGTGGCGGTTGTGGGTGGTGCTCGCGGCCCTGGGCGTGCTGGGGCTGGTGCTCAAGGCGCTGCCCCTGTTCGATCAAGACAACTGGCGCCTCATCGCGCTGCTCCTGCCCGTGTCGGTGGGCATGGCGGGTGCGATGACGCTGGGGCGCTCCGTGGTGGCGGTGCGACAGGCGTCCCCACCCCTGGCGCCCACCCTGAAGGCTTCTGGCAACTGACTGGTAGGAGGACACAACATGGCGAACGACTCGATGGAGAAAATCGGCGGGCTTCGCGAGCGTCTGATGGCGCTCAGGGGGCATCTTTGACCTCGATCGCAAGAGGTCTCGCATCGCGCTGATCGAGCGCGAATCCACGCTGCCCACGTTCTGGGACGACAACACCAAGGCCCAGGCGATGCTCAAGGAGAAGTCCACGCTGGAGGCGAGCGTGGGCTCCTTCGAGAAGGCGCTCCGGGGCCTGGACGACGCGCAGACGCTGCTGGAGCTGGCGGCGGAGATGAACGACCCGGCCAGCGCGCAGGAGGCCGAGGACTCGCTCGGCGCCGTCGAGGCGGACATCGCCAAGCTGGAGCTGGCGCGGATGCTCTCCGGCGAGCAGGACCGGTCGTACTGCTTCATGGACATCAACGCGGGCGCGGGTGGCACGGACTCCATGGACTGGGCCGCCATGCTCATGCGCATGTACACGCGCTACTGCGAGCAGCGCGGCTGGAAGGTGGAGATCAACGACTCGCAGGAGGGCGAGGAAGCCGGCTTCAAGAACGTCTCGCTGCGCATCGAGGGCGAGTACGCCTACGGCTACCTCAAGGCGGAGGTGGGGGTGCACCGGCTGGTGCGCATCAGCCCCTTCGACGCCAACGCGCGCCGGCAGACGGCGTTCGCCTCGGTGGACGTGTACCCGGAGGTGGATGACTCCATCCAGATCGACATCCCGGAGAAGGACATCGAGCTGAAGTTCATCCGGGGGGGCGGCGCGGGCGGTCAGAAGGTCAACAAGACCTCGTCCACGGCGCAGCTGCGCCACCTGCCCACCGGCATCATCATCACCTGCCAGACGGAGCGCTCGCAGTCGGCCAACAAGGACATGGCGTTCAAGATCCTCCGGGGCCGCCTCTACGAGCTGGAGATGAAGAAGCGCGAGGCGGAGCGGGACGCCGCCGAGGCGCAGAAGAAGGACATCTCCTTCGGCTCGCAGATCCGCTCGTACGTGCTGGCGCCCTATCGCATGGTGAAGGACCTGCGCACGGGCGTGGAAACGGGCAACGTGGACGCGGTGTTGGACGGAGAGCTGGAGTCGTTCGTCACCGCCCAGTTGATGGGGGTGAAGAACCCCAACCGCGCGGCCTCCGAGTAGCCCCTCGCCACCGGGCGGGGAACCTTTCCGCGGCCTCGTTGTCCAAGGCCGCGGGAAGCCAGGGGAGTGGGGTGGAGCCGTGCGCGGGACAGGCCGCGGGGAGGTCACTGGTGTCTGCGAGCGAAGTGCTCGGGAGTCAGGACGTGGAGACGCCGGAGCGCCTGTTGCTGGCGCGGCTGCGGCGTGGCGAGCCGGAGGCCTTCGAGGCCCTGGTGCGCGAGAACCAGGACCGGCTCTACGACTTCTGCGTGCGGATGCTCGCGGACCCGGAAGAGGCGTATGACGTGGTGCAGGAGGTCTTCGTGAGCGCCCACCAGCACCTGGCGCGCTTCCGGGAGGACTCCAAGCTGTCCACGTGGTTGTTCCGTATCGGAAAGAACCACTGTCTCAACCGGCTGAAGTACCTCAAGCGCCGGGGCCGGGGCCGCTCGGACGAGTACGGCGAGCAGAGCGAGGGCGCGCTGGCACGGGCGCTGGGCTCGCCCCCGGGGCCCGACGAGGCCCTGGAGGCCGCGCGCGAGCAGGCCCGGGTGCAGTGGGCCATCTCCCAGCTCGAGCCGGACGCGCGCATGCTGGTGGCGCTCCGGGACATCGAGGGCCTGTCGTACGAGGAAATCGTCGACATTACCGAGCTAGCGTTGGGAACCGTGAAAAGCCGGCTCCACCGGGCCCGGGAGAAGTTGGCGGATGTACTGGGGCGGCTTGAGGAATGAACGGTTTTCAGCGGAGACTTCGGGATATGCCAGCGCAGCTCAGCCATCGTGAAACCCGGGCCCTGTTCATCGCCTTCGCCGATGAGGAGCTTCCCGCCGACACGGCGCGTGAAGTGCGCTCCCACCTGGACACCTGTGGCGAGTGCCAGCAGGGGTGGCAGGCCTATTCGAGCACCGTGCTCCGGGTGCGTCAGGTGCCGCGGCACAAGGCGCCGCCGGCGCTGGCCTCGCAGGTGCTGGCGCGGGTGAAGCGCCAGCGCCGCTCTGGCCTGCGCGGGTTGCAACTGGCGCACGCGCACTACCGGCTGCCGGTGGAGGTGCTCATCCCCGTGCTGCTCGCGGCCGCGGTGGCGGCCTACCTGCTCGTGTCTTCTTCCTGAAAGAAGGGGCGGCTGCGTCCATTGATTGCGTCCCGGGGTGCGCTTGGCTAGCGTGCCGCGCCCTCACGGGATGCCCATGTCCGACACGCCAGAGAACAAGACCGCCGAAGTAGACCTTGGGTCCAAGGAGCAGGAAATCTACGCGCAGCGCCTCGACAAGGCGCGCAAGTGGAAGGACTCCGGCTTCAACCCCTACGGCAATGGGTACCGGCCCCAGCACCTGGCCGCCGACATCCTCGCCCGTCACGACAAGCAGTCCACCGAGGAGCTCGAGCAGGCCGGGCCGGTCGCCTACGACGTGGCGGGCCGCATCGTGGCCGTGCGCAGCTTCGGCAAGGCCGCCTTCGTGAAGCTGCGGGACCGCTCCGGGGAGATCCAGGCCCACCTGAAGAAGGACGCGCTCGGGGACGCCTACGAGCTGTTCAAGCTGTGCGACCTGGGCGACTTCGTGGCGGTGCAGGGCACGCTCTTCCGCTCGAAGACGGGCGAGCTGACCCTGTCGGCGACGAAGTTCCTGCCGCTCACCAAGTCCCTGCGCCCCCTGCCCGAGAAGTGGCATGGCCTGTCGGACGTGGAGACGCGCTACCGCCAGCGCTACCTGGACCTCGTGTCCAACCCCGAGGTCAAGCAGACCTTCCTCAAGCGCAACAAGCTCATCCGCTACATCCGCGAGTTCCTCGACGGGCGCGACTTCATCGAGGTGGAGACGCCGATGATGCACCCGCTGGTGTCCGGCGCGGCGGCGCGTCCGTTCACCACGCACCACAACGCGCTCGACATCGACCTGTACATGCGCATCGCGCCGGAGCTCTACCTCAAGCGTCTGGTGGTGGGCGGCATCGAGCGCGTGTACGAAATCAACCGCAACTTCCGCAACGAGGGCATCAGCACCCGGCACAACCCCGAGTTCACGATGCTGGAGTTCTACCAGGCCTACGCCACGTTCGAGGACCTGATGGACCTCACCGAGGAGATGCTCTCGGGGGCGGCCAAGGCGGTGACGGGGGACACGAAGGTCACCTACCAGGGCCACGTGCTGGACTTCGGCAAGGGCTGGAAGCGCATCCCCATGACGGAGGCGATCCGCGAGGCGGTGCCCTCCTTGAGCGACAAGGACATGGCGGATCCGGACCGGCTGCGGCACGAGCTGCTGTCCAAGGCCCAGGGCGAGGCGGATCGCCGCGCCATCCAGACCATGCACCACGGGGAGCTGGTGGGCGCGCTCTTCGAGCACCACGTGGAGACCACCCTGGTGCACCCCACCTTCATCACCCAGTACCCCACGGCGGTCAGCCCCCTGGCACGCCGCAATGATCAGAACCCGGACTTCACCGATCGCTTCGAGCTGTTCGTCGCGGGCCGGGAGATCGGCAACGCCTTCTCCGAGCTCAACGATCCCATCGACCAGAAGGAACGCTTCCTCTCCCAACTGGAGGCCAAGCAGCGCGGTCAGCAGGAGACGATGGACTACGACGAGGACTACATCCGCGCACTCGAGCACGGCATGCCGCCCACGGCGGGCGAGGGCATCGGGATTGATCGCGTCGCCATGTTGTTCACCGACGCGCCGTCGATCCGCGACGTCATTCTCTTCCCCCTCCTCAAGCCGCTTGCGAAGTAGGCAGGAATCCCCGTGAACGCCGAACGGCAGACCGTCTACCGCTGGAGCCTCATCTGGAGTGGCGTCCTCGTGGCGCTCGTGGGCGTCGTGCTGCTCGGCGTGGCCATTGGCCGCGTGGATGCGTGGGCGCGGGTCGCCTCGGTGCTGGGACTGTCCGCCCTGGGCTGGGGTGGGCTCGTGCAGACGATCAACGCGGTCGGCCTGGTGGCGGTGCAGTCCGCCGTGCCGTCCTCGGTGGGCCTCGTGGGCACCGAGTACCTCGTCATCGGGTCCGCCGCGTGGATCGTGGGCTGGGTCCTCATCGCCAGTGGCATCCGCCGGGCTCCGGAGTCCACCGAGGGGCCCAGTCCGGCCGCGGGCGCGGTGCTCTATCCCCGGCTCGCGCAGTACCGGGACTTCTACTGGAGCACGCTGGGCGCCTACGGCGGCGGCATGCTGCTGGCGGAGCTGGTGCTCATCCTCTTGCAGACGTTCCTGTCGAGCGGAGGAGGCGCGAGCGGAGGAGGGCAGGGGGGTCTGGCGCCGCCGATCGCCTTCGCGGTGTCGCTCATCGTCGCCTCGCTCGTCGCCTTCGCGTGCGGCTTCGTGGGGGCCGCGCGGGCGCGGCGGCTGGCCATGCCCGAGGCCACCATCGGGGTCATCTACCTCGGCCTGCCCGTGCCCATCGGCCTGACGCTGATGGAGCAGTTGCCGGACCTCCAGGTGACCCTGGGCTACCGGCTGCGCGAAGTGACGTACGTGGCGGACATGCTCGGCCGCCCGGTGGTGGGCTACTGGCTGGTGTTCTCGCTGCTGGTGCTCATGCTGGTGCTGGGCATCAACACGGGCTTCATCGCCGCGGGCAGTGGGCGCATGGACCTGCGGCTGGGCTTCGAGCTGTTCGTCGCCCGGCGCCACGTGGGGGTCTTCCGCCCCACGCTCGTGTTCGGCACGCTGGCGGTGCTCCTGTTCGGCATCGTTCCGCCGCTCATCATCTACGGCATCATCCGCGCCGTGGAGGCGGCCGTGGAGCGCACGCGCATCCGCGAACTGGGCCTGAAGGATCCGCTCGCCGCCGCCTCCGCGCTCAACCGCCTGAAGCTGCGCGAGCAGTCGCCCACCATGATGATGACGGCGCTCTCGGTGGGCGGCGTGGGCGTGGGCGTGATGGCGCTCATCATCGTCCTGTCGGTGATGAGCGGCTTCGAGGAGGACCTGCAGAACAAGATCCTCGGGGCGCACTCACACGTGGTGGTGTCGAAGTACGCGGGCCACCTGTCCGAGTACAAGCGGCTGATGGAGCAGATCGCCAAGGTGCCCGGCGTGGCGGGCCAGACGCCCTCCATCGACAACCCGGTGATGGTGCTCGCCGAGGACGAGGTGCAGGGCATCGTCCTCAAGGGGATTGATCCGGAGACGGTGGGCTCGGTGCTGGATCTGCGCCGGAACATGCTGCCCGGGGGCGAGCTGGACAACCTGGAGACCCCCGAGAAGATCGTCCCCCGGCGCTCGCTGGGCCTGGGCTCGAAGCCCTCCGCCCAGGACGAGGAGGACGAGGAGATCGATCCCATCATCGGGAAGACGACCCGGAGCAGCGAGCAGAAGGTGCTGCCGGGCATCATCCTCGGCCGGGAGCTGGCCACCATCCTGCGCGTGGTGGTGGGAGACCGGGTGAACGTCATCTCGCCCCAGGGCGCGGAGCTGGGCCCCGCGGGACTCATCCCCAAGAGCCGCGCCTTCCGCGTGGCGGGCATCTTCTACTCGGGCATGTACGAGTACGACGCCAAGTTCGCCTACATCCTCCTGGCCGAGGCCCAGAAGCTCTTCAACACCACGGGGCCCACGGGCATCGAGCTGAAGGTGATGGACGTGGACGACGCGCGGCGCATCGCCACGCAGGTGTCGCGCGAGCTGGGCGGCTACCCCTACCGCGCCCGGGACTGGGGGGAGATCCACCGCAACATCTTCTCCGCGCTCCGGTTGGAGAAGCTGGTGATGGGCATCATCCTGTCCATCATCATCATCGTGGCCGCGGGCCTCATCGTGGCCACGGTCATCATGCTCGTGCTGGAGAAGCGCAAGGAGATCTCCGTGCTCAAGGCCCTGGGCGTCTCCGACGGCGGCATCGTGAAGATCTTCCTCGCCGAGGGTCTCCAGATTGGCGTGGCCGGAGGCCTGCTGGGGCTCTTCTCGGGGCTCGCGTGGTGCTACTTCATCCTGAAGGTGGGCATCAAACTGGACCCGTCCGTCTATTACATCCCCAACCTGCCGGTGAAGATCGAGCCGGTGCAGACGGCGCTCGCGGTGGTCATCGCGGTGCTGGTCACCTACCTGGCGTCCATCTATCCCGCGCTCAAGGCGAGCAGCGTGGAGCCGGTGGAAGGCCTCAAGGCGGAGTGAGGACGATGGCACTGCTCTCCATCCGCGACGTCTTCAAGAGCTACTTCCTGCACGGCAAGCGCATCGACGTGCTGCGCGGGGTCTCCCTGGACATCGACAAGGGGGAGATGGTGAGCCTCATCGGTGCGTCCGGGGCGGGCAAGAGCACGTTCCTGCACGTGCTGGGCACGCTGGACATGCCCGCCGCGGGCGAGCTGCTCTTCGAGGGCAGGAGCGTCTTCGCCATGAACGACGCGGAGATCGCCGACTTCCGCAACCGCACCATCGGCTTCGTCTTCCAGAGCCACTACCTGCTGCCCGAGTTCACCGCGTTGGAGAACGTGGCCATGCCGGCGCTCATCCAGCGCCGGGAGCGGGCGCCCACCTATGCCTACGCGCGGGAGTTGCTCGAGCGGGTGGGCCTGGGCTCCCGGGTGGATCATCGGCCCGGGGAGCTGTCCGGAGGTGAGGCGCAGCGCGTGGCCCTGGCGCGCGCCCTGGTGCTCAAGCCGGCGGTGCTGCTCGCCGACGAGCCCACGGGCAACCTGGATCCCGCCACGGGCGAGGG
This sequence comes from Cystobacter fuscus, assembly GCF_002305875.1. Taxonomy (NCBI): domain Bacteria; kingdom Pseudomonadati; phylum Myxococcota; class Myxococcia; order Myxococcales; family Archangiaceae; genus Cystobacter; species Cystobacter fuscus. Next base: position 4,334,421 of record NZ_CP022098.1, read on the forward strand.
CATCCACCAGCTCCTGCGCGAGGTGAACCGGGAGCTGGGCATCACCGCCGTGGTGGTGACCCACAACGAGACCCTGGCGCGCTCCATGCCCCGGCGTCTGCGGCTGATGGCCGGCCAGGTAACCGAGGCATGAGGCCTTGCGGAAACCCCCCTCCGGCTCTTTCTCGTTGAGACCCGCTGATTTCCTCCCATAGATTGCCCCGCCCTTTACCGGCCGATCGCTCTTGAGGCTCCCCGTTCTTCCGCTCAGGTTCCTTGTTCCTCTCCTCGTCGCCGCATGGACGGTGATGCCCGGTCGCGTGCTCGCGCAGACGAACACGGATGCGCCTCCCGCGACCTCCGCCCCCCGAAGCGCCGATGCGCCGCTCGATCCCGATCGGCAGGTGCGCGAGGACGAGGTCACCGACATCCGCGTCGAGGGCAACCGCCGCGTCGAGGCCGAGGCCATCCGCCGTACCCTGCGCACCCAGGTGGGCACGGATCTCGACACGTCCCGCAGCGCCGAGGATCTCCGGGCCGTCTGGGCGCTCGGCTACTTCAGTGACGTGCAGTTGCTCGTGCAGCGCCTGCCCGCCGGCGGCGTCATCTACGTGGTGCGCGTGCAGGAGCGCCCGTCCATCCGCTCGGTGAAGCTCGCCGGCAACGAGGAGATCAGCCAGGACGACCTCAAGGAGTCCATCGAGGTCAAGCCCCTCACCATCCTGGACATGGACACGGTGCGCAGCACCCAGAAGAAGATCCAGGAGAAGTACATCGAGAAGGGCTACTTCCTGGCCGAGGTGTCCCACAAGATCGAGCCCGTGGCGGGTGGCCAGGTCGACGTGGTCTTCACCGTCGACGAGAACTCGAAGGTGCTGGTGAAGGACATCGTCATCCTGGGCGCGGAGAAGATCCCCGTCTCCCGGCTCAAGGACGTGATGCTCACCAAGCAGGGCGGCTACCTGTCGTTCCTCACGAGCGAGGGCACCTACCGCGAGGAGGTCTTCCAGCGCGACCTGCAGGTCATCCAGGCCACCTACTACGACGAGGGCTTCATCAACGTCCGGGTGGACAAGCCCAACGTGTCGCTGTCGGCCGACAAGCGCGACATCTACATCACCCTCCGGGTGACCGAGGGCGAGCGCTACGACATCGGGAAGATCGACTTCTCCGGCGACCTGGTGGTGCCCAAGGAGGAGCTGGCGCGCCTGATGAGCACCAACTCCGGCGAGCACTTCAGCCGCTCGAAGCTCGGCACGGACATCCAGGCCATCACGGACGTCTACTACGACCGGGGCTACGCCTACGCCAACATCAACCCCGTCACCAACATCAACGCCGACCAGCGCACGGTGGACCTGACCTTCGACGTGCAGCAGGGTCCCCAGGTCACCATCGAGCGCATCGAGGTGATGGGCAACACCAAGACGCGCGACAAGGTCATCCGCCGCGAGCTGCGCGTCTACGAGGGCGAGCTGTACAGCGGCACCGGCGTGCGCCGCAGCAAGGAGCGCGTGACGGCGCTCGGCTTCTTCGAGACGGTGGAGGTCAACCAGAAGCCCGGCTCGCGCAGGGACTCCATCGTCCTGACGGTGGAGGTGAAGGAGAAGGCGACCGGCACCTTCCAGGTGGGTCTGGGCTTCTCCAACGTGGAGGACTTCATCTTCACGGCCCAGGTGTCGCAGAACAACTTCCTCGGCTGGGGCCAGAGCGTGTCCGCCTCGGCGCAGATCTCCAGCCTGCGCTCGCTCGTGCAGCTGTCGTTCTTCGACCCGTACTTCCTGGACACCAACTACATCTTCTCCGCGGACTTCTTCCGGGTGGAGTCCAACTACGTCGACTTCGACCGCCGCTCCACGGGTGGCAACATCGGCCTGGGCTACCAGGTGCTCGAGGACCTGCTCGTCAACGTGGGCTACTCGCAGGAGCACGTGAGTGTCTCCGCCCTGTCGAGCATCGGCGGCGTGCTGCTGGCCAACCGCTTCCTCAGTGGCGTGACGAGCTCGGCGCGCCTGTCCGTCACCTACGACAAGCGCAACAACCGCCTCTTCCCCTCCCAGGGCTTCATCCACTACGGCTCGGTGGAGTACGCGCCGAGCTTCCTCGGCGGCTCGTTCCTCTTCGCGCGCTACAGCGCCTACTCGCGCCTGTACTTCCCGCTGCCCCTGGGCGCCGTTTTCAAGACCAACGCCACCGTGGGCTACATCCAGTCGCTGGACAACCAGCGGCCCCTGCCCATCTCCGAGCTCTACTACCTGGGCGGTATCAACTCGATGCGCGGCTACGCGCTGCGCACCATCAGCCCCTCGCTGCTCGCGCCCAACTCCGCCTCGCCCGACGCCACCATCCAGTCCATCAACGTGGGTGGCAACAAGCAGTTCATCCTCAACGTGGAACTGGAGTTCCCCATCTTCGAGAAGGCCGGCATCCGGGGCGTGGTCTTCTACGACGCGGGCAACGCCTACGCCTCCAACGAGCGGTTCTTCGAGGATAAGCAGGACAAGCTGCCCCTGGGCCTCTTCCACTCGGTGGGATTCGGCTTCCGGTGGTTCTCGCCGGTTGGTCCCTTGCGCTTCGAGTGGGGAATCCCGCTCACCAAGCGTCCGGATGATCAGCCCATCCTCTTCGAGTTTACGATCGGCAATTTCTTCTGATAGGTCGTCCGTCCGCCCTGTTCCCGGTCTTCCGGGACCGTTGAACAGGGGAACCGGGGGGACGTCGAACCTTCCAAACTTCCCCCGAGGAGCTGTCGCACATGTCGCTTCGAAGCAAACTGTCCGTCCTGGCCATTGCCGTGTCGCTCGCGGTCCCCACGCTGGCCGCCGCCGAAACCAAGATGGGCTATGTGGATTACCAGCGCGTCATGCTCGAGGTGGATGACGGCAAGGCCGCCAAGGCCCGTCTCCAGAAGTGGCTGGAGGCCCGTCAGAAGGAGATCGACGCCGAGCAGGAGTCCCTGCGCAAGGAGAAGGAGACCCTGGACAAGCAGGCGAGCGCGATGAGCGAGGAGACGCGCGTCCAGAAGGCCACCGACCTGCAGAAGAAGGTCTACGACCTGGCCCAGAAGTGGGAGAAGAGCCGCGGGGAGGCCGCCGAGCGCGAGCGCAAGGAGATGGAGCCGATCATCGCGAGGATCGACGACGTCATCAAGAACATCGCCGACCGCGAGGGCCTGGGCATGGTCTTCGAGAAGCGTGACTCCGGCCTGGTGTTCGCCCTGAGCCAGTATGACCTGACCAACGAGGTCATCCGCTCGTACAACAACGGCAAGGGCAAGGCGAAGGACGCCCCGGTCGCCAAGGACGCGCCCAAGAAGTAGGCACCGCTCTCTTCCGTGCATACGCCCAAGCCCCGCCGGCTCGGGGAGCTCGCCGCCCATGTGGGGGGCGAGCTGCTCGGTGACGCCGGCCTCGTGATTACCGGACTCAATGGGCTCGTCGAGGCGCTGCCTGGCGAGCTCTCCTTCTATGGCAATCCGCGCTACCGCCGGCAGTACGACGCCACCCGGGCGTCGGCCGTGCTGGTGGGCCGGGATGCCGAGCCACGCGAGCACGTCTCGCTGGTGCGTGTGTCCAACCCGCACCTGGCCTTCGCCCAGATTTCCCAGCTCTTCCACCCGCGGCCCACCTACGAGGCGGGCGTGCGGCCCGGCGCCCACGTGCACCCCGAGGCCAGCGTCCACCCGGACGCCACGGTGATGGCCGGGGCCACGGTGGACAAGGGCGCCCGGGTAGGCGCTGGCGCGGTGCTCTTCCCCGGCGCGTACGTGGGGGAGGCGGCGGTGGTGGGCGAGGACAGCGTGCTCTACCCCAACGTCACCGTGCGCGAGCACTGCCAGGTGGGCGCGCGCGTCATCCTCCACGCCTCGTGCGTGGTGGGGGCGGACGGCTTCGGCTTCGCCTTCAACCCCGAGGGCGCCCAGGGCCCCGAGCACTACAAGATTCCCCAGGCGGGCATCGTGCGCATCGAGGACGATGTCGAGGTGGGTGCCTGCACCACCATCGATCGGGCGACGATCGGCGAGACGGTCATCGGCCGCGGCACGAAGATCGACAACCTGGTGCAGATCGCCCACAACGTGAAGGTGGGCCCGCTGTCGCTGCTGTGCGCGCAGGCGGGCGTGTCCGGCTCGTCGGAGCTGGGCACGGGCGTGGTGCTGGCGGGGCAGGTGGGCGTGGTGGGCCACATCCGCGTGGGCGACATGGCCAAGGTCGGGGCCCAGTCGGGCGTGGCGCAGGACGTGGAAGATGGACAGGTGGTGAGCGGCACCCCGGCCATGCCCCATCGCGAGTGGTTGCGGACGTCGGCCGCGCTCGGCCAGTTGAGCGAGCTGCTCAAGGAAGTGCGCACCCTGCGGCGCAGGGTGGAGATGCTCGAGAAAAAGGAGAAGGGCGGATGATGGACATCCAGGAGATCCAGGCGCTGCTGCCCCACCGGTATCCGTTCCTCCTGGTGGACCGGGTGGTGGAAATCGTTCCTGGCCAGAAGATCGTGGCCTTCAAGAACGTCACCATGAACGAGCCCTTCTTCAACGGCCATTTCCCGGGCCACCCGGTGATGCCGGGCGTGCTCATCCTGGAGGCGCTCGCCCAGGCGTCGGCCATCCTCGCCTACAAGACGGAGAACATGGACCCCGCGCGGTCGGTCTCCTACTTGATGAGCGTGGACGGGGCGCGCTTCCGCAAGCCCGTGGTGCCCGGAGACCGGTTGCAGCTCAACGTCGAGGTGCTGCGTCACAAGGGCGCGGTGTGGAAGACGAAGGGAACGGCCACGGTTGACGGAGCGAAGGTGGCCGAGGGCGAGTTCCTCGCCACCGTCGTGGACAAGGACAAGAAGTCGGGCGGCTCCACCGCCGAGGCGTCCTGACAGGACGAGGGAGACACCATGGCGCAGGTTCACCCCACGGCGGTGGTCCACCCGGATGCCCGCCTCCACGAGACCGTGGAGGTCGGTCCCTACTCCATCATTGGTGGCAAGGTGACGATTGGCGCGGGCTCGAAGGTGGGTGCCCACGTCGTCATCGACGGCCGCACCACGCTCGGCGAGCGCAACCGCATCTCTCCCTTCGCCTCCGTGGGGGGCGTGCCGCAGGATCTCAAGTACGCGGGCGAGGACACCCAGCTCATCATCGGCAACGGCAACCAGATCCGTGAGTCCGCCACGCTCAACATCGGCACGGTGGGCGGGGGTGGGGTGACGCGGGTGGGGGACAACAACATCTTCATGGCCTGCAGCCACGTGGCCCACGACTGCGTGGTGGGCAGTGGCTGCGTGGTCGCCAACAGCGTGGCGCTCGCCGGACACGTGGTGGTGGAGGACTTCGTCATCCTCGGCGGGTTGTCCGCGGTGCATCAGTTCACCCGGGTGGGCAAGCATGCCTTCATCTCGGGGGGCGCCATGGTGACCATGGACGTGCCGCCCTACTGCACGGCGCAGGGAGACCGGGCGGAGCTGTCCGGCCTGAACGTGATCGGCCTGCAGCGCCATGGCTTCAGCGAGGAGCAGGTGGCCCGTATCAAGGAGGCCTACCGGATCCTCTTCCGCTCGAAGCTGGGACTGGCGGAGGCGGTGGCCCGGCTGAAGTCGGAGCTGGGCGGCCAGGCGGAGATCGACTACCTGGTGGACTTCATCGCCCAGAGCAAGCGCGGCCTGACGCGCTGACGCCCACCTTGGAACGCATTGGCCTCATCGCGGGCAACGGCCGTCTGCCCTTCCTCTTCGCCAGCGCGGCCCGGGCCCAGGGCCTGGAGGTGGTGGCGGTCGCCCACCGGGGCGAGACGGATCCGGCGCTGGCCTCCGAGGTCGCCTCCCTGACGTGGGTGCGGCTGGGGCAGATGGACCGCATCCTGCGCGCCTTCCGCGACGCGGGCGTCACCCGGGCGGCGATGGCCGGGGGCATCGGCCGGGTGCGCGCCTTCACCGAGGCCCGGCCGGACCTGGGCGCGGTGCGCATCCTCTCGCGCCTGCGCAGCGTGCGCGATGACGCCTTGTTGCGCGCGGTGGCCGACTACTTCGAGTCCCACGGCGTCACCATCGTGGCGCCCACGGACTGGTTGGCACAGGCCCTCTGTCCCGCGGGGCACCTCGCCGGACCCGCCCTGAGCGCGGTCCAGGAAAAGGACGTGGCGCTGGGGCGCGAGGTGGCCACGCTGCTCGGACAGGCCGACGTGGGCCAGACGGTGGTGGTGCGCCAGGGCCACGTGCTGGCGCTCGAGGCGGTGGAAGGCACCGACGAGGCCATCCGCCGGGGCGCGAAGTACGGCGGTACGGGCGCCGTGGTGGTCAAGCGCTGCAAGCCCGGGCAGGACCTGCGCTTCGATCTGCCCGCCGTCGGCCCCCGCACCCTGGACGTCATGAAGGAAGTGGGTGCCACCGTGCTGGCGTTGGAGGTGGGGAAGACGGTGCTGCTGGACGCACCTGAGCTCTTCCGGAAGGCCGACACCGTGGGCATCTCCCTGGTGGGCGTGCCCTGAGGGGCTGGCTGGCCGCTCGCTCCCGGAGAGAGTCGGGGAGTGGATGGTCGCTCGTTTCGGGGTAGGGAATGTTCGAGCCCGAAGGATCTGTTACGAACATCACCGCCGCGAAGGAGCCGGATTCGCGTTGCACGGCACCCGGGTGCTCACCAGGGTGCCTTCCTCTCGAAGTCCCTCCGTCTTCCGCCGCGATGGCGGACGGTGCCGCCCCAAGGAGAACCCACGGATGAAGCGACTCGTGCTCCCCGCCCTGCTCGCCCTTGCCTCCCCTGGTTGCATGCACGCGCCCGCGCCCGCCCCCGCGGCCCCCGAAAACGAGGCGACCAAGTGCGAACTCGTCCAGACCCTGGTGCGCGAGCAGCTCCCGCAGCAGATCCTCTCCGGCCTGGAGGCCGACGGGCATGACGGGCCCACCCAGGTGCTCGTCTTCGTCCAGGACGCCGACGAGAACGTGCTCGAGCGCCTGTTCTCGGGAGAGCCCTCGTGTGGGGGTCCCAACTTCAAGGTGGTTCGGGAGATTACCCGCGAGGCGCTGGTGCTCTTCCTCCAGCGCCAGGGCGAGGGCTACGTCTATGACGCGCAGCGCGCGGGCCCCAACCGGATGTCGCTGGGCGGCAAGGCCAAGGGCGCGGTGATGAAGCGCTCGGGCGTCTGGGCGGCATCCAGCATCTGAGACACCGTGGGGTGCTCGCGCAGCAGATCCTTGCCGCCATCCGCGATGAACTGCACCGCGATGGCCGCGAGGATGAGCCCCATGACGCGCTCGAGGATGGCCACGCCGGACTGGCGCAGCACGCGCTGCACGAGGCTGGCGGCGCGCAGCACGAAGTAGCTCGTCACGAAGGTGATCAAGATGGCCAGCAGCACGGGCACGGCCGTCACGAGCCGATCCCCGCCGCGGGCCATGAGCACCACGGCGGTGGCGATGGCGCCGGGACCCGCCAGCAGCGGCATCGCCAGGGGGACCAGTGCCACGTCCTCCTTCACCATGCCTTCCTGGGTCTCGGACGGGGTGGTGCGCGTCTCGGAGGGGCGCGCCCGGAGCATGTCCAGCGCGGTGATGAGCAGCAGGATGCCGCCGGCCACCCGGAAGGCGCCCAGCGACACGCCGAACACCTTGAAGATGACGCCGCCAAAGAGGGCGAAGAAGAGCATCAGCGCGCACGCCACGATGCACGCGCGCCGCGCCGTGCTGCGGATCTTCTCCTCCGAGTCCCCCGCGGTCATCGAGAGGAAGATGGGCACCAGGCCCACCGGATCGACGACGAAGAGCATCGCGGGCAGCGCCACGATGAACAGCGAGAACTGTTCGGACATGCGCCCTCCTACACCGTGAGGCGCAGCTTCCACACCATCGTCAGCGCCTCGACGAAGATGCGCCGGCTCATCTTGGACTGCCCGACCCGGCGATCCTCGAAGACGATGGGCACTTCCTTCACCGTGAAGCCCCCCTTGAGGGCGCGGTAGGTGAGCTCGATCTGAAAGGCGTAGCCGGTGCTCTGCACGGCGTTCAGATCGATGGACTCGAGCACCCGGCGGTGGAAGCACTTGAAGCCGCCGGTGAGATCTCGGATGTCCACCCCGAGGATGCTCCGCGCGTAGAGCGAACCGCCCTGGCTGATGAGCTGCCGGCCCACGCCCCAGTTGATGGTGCCGCCGCCGTGCACGTAGCGCGAGCCCAGCACCAGGTCCACGCCGGACCGGGCCGTGTCCAGGATCATGGGCAGGTAGCGCGGATCGTGGCTGAAGTCCGCGTCCATCTCCAGGATGTACGTGTAGCCCCAGTCGAGCGCCTGCCGGAAGGCATGGAGGTAGGCGCGCCCCAGTCCCTGCTTCTTCTCGCGGTGGAGCACGCGGATGCGCGGCTCCTTCGCCGCCAGCTCGTCGGCCAGCTTCCCCGTGCCATCCGGGGAGTTGTCGTCGACGACGAGGATGTCCACCCGCGGCTCGGCCGCCAACACCGCGCGGGTGATGGGCTCGAGATTATCCCGCTCGTTGTAGGTAGGGATGCAGACCAGCGCTGGATTCATCGCTCGGCGGGACATAGCAGAGCGCTCGGGCGCGCTCCTAGACTTTCGCCGCGGGCAGCAACTCCAGCACCGACTCGGCGGCGCGCTCGGCGGCCCCGGACTCACCCAGGCGCGTGCGCACCTCTTCCAGCCCCCGGAGCATCTCGTCGCGCGGCGCGCCCGGCACCCACAGGCGGCGGATCTCCCCGGCGATGCGCTCGGGCGTCATGTCTCCCTGGAGCAGCTCGGGCACCACCCGGCGGTTGGCCAGCAGGTTGACGAGCGCCACGTGTGCCACCTTCAGCATCATCCGGCCCACGAGGTAGGTGAGCAGCGACACGCGGTAGACCACCACCAGGGGCCGCTGCATCAGTCCCGCCTCCAGCGCCGCCGTTCCCGAGGCGACAATGGCCGCGTCGCTGGCGCCCACCACCTCGGGGGCCCGGCCCTCCACGAGGATGGGTTGCACGCCGCTGCCCTCGAAGCGCGAGAGGATCTCCTCGCGGGCGATCGTGGGCGCCACGGGGACCACCACCTGGAGGCCGGGACGCTCGGCGGCCAGTGTCCTCGCCGCGCCCACCAGGGTGGGGAGGATGCGGCGGATCTCGCTCATGCGGCTGCCGGGCAACAGCGCCAGGGTGGGGGCCTCGGAGGGGAGGCCGAGCTTCTGGCGGAAGGTGAGGGCACTGGCGGGGGCGGGCACCTGCTCCACCACGGGGCTGCCCACGTAGCGCGCGGCGACGCCGGCTTCCCGGTAGAAGTCCTCCTCGAAGGGGAGGATGCAGAGCATGCGGTCCACGAGCCGGGCGATCGTCTTCACCCGGCCCCGGCGCCAGGCCCAGATCATCGGCGACACGTAGTAGGCCACCGGGATGCCCAGCTTCTTGAGCCGCGCGGCGAGCCGGAGGTTGAAGTCGGGGATGTCCACGAGGATGGCGCAGGCGGGGCGGCGCTCGGCGGCGGCCCGCGCCAGGCCCCTCATCACCTGGAGGATGCGCGGAATCTTGGGCAGCACCTCGGTGATGCCCATGACGTTGACTTCATGGGCGCCGTAGAGCAGCTCCACGCCCTGGGCGGCGAGGCGCGAGCCTCCCATGCCGAAGAAGGACAGGTCCGGGCGGCGCGCGCGCAGGGCGGCGACGAGTTCGGAGGCGTGGGCGTCACCGGACGCCTCGCCGGCCACGACGAGAATCTGGGGGGCGGAGGACAAGGGGCGCGCATCCTACCCGATGCGCCAGACCCGGCCAGGGTGTGCTTGCTTCCGTGGGGGGCGGCCGAGCAGTCCGTTGGCGGTGGAACGGGTGGACGGCGGGGGCGAGAGCAGCCTGCTGCGGCGCGGGCCGAGTGTGTACACTGGCGGGCCCGTGAAGAAGCTTCTGCTGGTCGAGAACCATCCCCCCACCCGTGAGCATCTCACCGGGGTCCTGTCTCAAGCCGGCTATTCCGTGAGGGCCGTGGGCGAGCCCGGCTCGGCGATGGAGCATTTCGTCGCCGACAATCCCTCACTGGTGGTGATGTCCGTGGACGTGCCGCGACTGGATGGCGCGCACGTGGGCCACCTCATCCGCAGCTACAGCCTGGGGGCGCGCGTGCCCATCGTGGCCATCGACAAGGGCCATCTGGGCCGGGCCCGCGGCGTGGCCTCCCTGGTGGACCTGAAGGTGAACGCCTACGTGGCCGACCCGCTCAAGCCTGGTGAGCTGGTGGGCAAGCTCCAGGCGCTGGCGACCGCCATGGAGCAGAACGCCACCCCGCTCAAGGGCGTGCTGGGGATGCTGGTGCGCCCGGCGGTGCTCAGTGGGGATCTCAAGGGGTTTCCCCTGCCGGCGATGCTGGTGTCGCTCTACCGCCTGCGCCGCGATGGCGTGCTGGTGGTGGCGCACCGGGATCTGACGCGGCGGGTCTTCTTCGCCCAGGGCAGCGCGGTGAACTACGACTCCAGCGCGCGGCAGGACGCGCTGCCCAGCTACCTGCTGCAGCGCCAGGTGCTGACCGAGGCGCAGGCGGAGCGGGTGGTGCAGGCGCTGGGCTCGGGCCTGCGCATTGGCGCGGCGCTCAACGAGGCCGGGGTGGAGGCCGCGGGCGAGGAGCTGTTGCAGCTCTTGCGCGAGTACACGATGGACCGGGTCGCCCAGGTCATCGGCATGCGCGAGGGGCGCTACGCCTTCTATCCCGGCGATGACTTCCAGAGCGAGGTGGCCACGGTGGAGACGCCCGCGCTGGCGCCCATCCTGGACGGAGCGCGCCGGGCCATGCCGCTCAAGACGCTGGCCGCGCCCCTGCGCGCGCACCAGTCGGAGTTTCCCGTGCGCACGCCCGACTTCGGCAGGGATCTGGGCGCGCTGGGGCTGAACACGGAGGACCTGAAGATCGCCATGCAGATGAACGGGCGCATCCCGCTGAGGGATCTGCTCGCGCATGGGCGGGGCGACTTGCGGCGGGGCTACTCGCTGTTGTGGTTCCTGCGGCTGGTGGGCGGGGTGGACTTCTCGCCCACGCCCGTGGCCCAGGGGCCCGGCGAGGTGATGGTGGTGCCGGACGTCATCGCCCCACGCAAGCGCAAGCCGCTGCCGGCGGACGTGGCGGCCAACCTGCGCGAGGGCGCGGTGCGCATCATCACCGGCAGCTACTTCCGCTGTCTGGGGCTGGAGATCGCCGCGGACAGCGAGGCGGTGGAGCGCTCCTATCACGAGCTCGCCATGCGCTTTCACCCGGACAGCTACGCCGAGTACGACACCTCGGAGATGAAGGACCTGCTGGACTCGGTGCAGGAGAAGCTGTCGGCGGCGTACCGGGTGCTGTCGGTGCCGGACAAGCGCAAGGCGTACCTGCAGTACCTCGTGTCCCGCATGGACGTGGGCCGCTCCACCACGGTGAACGTGGACGCCGAGCTGATGCTGCGGCGGGGAGAAGCGGCGCTCAAGCGCAAGCAGTACCGCTCGGCGCTCATCCAGTTCGAGGAGGCGGTGGGGCTCAACCCCCAGGAGCCCGAGTACTACTCGTACCTGGCGTGGGCCACCTTCCTGGCGGGCACGGGGCCCAAGGAGGACCGCGCCCGGGCCGCGCAGAAGGTGCTGCGCAAGGCGCTCACGCTCAATCCGTACCTCGAGCGGGCCCTCATCATCTCGGCCATCATCGACAGTGAGATGAACGATGCGTCGGGCGCGCGCAAGAAGCTGCTCAAGGTGCTCGAACTCAACCCCAACTCCCAGCTCGCGAAGGCCGCGCTGCGCAAAGTAGGCCGGTGATGCACAAGTCGTTGTGGCGGTTGTTGGGGTACGCCCGTCCTCATGCGGCGGTGCTGGGCGCGGCGTTCGTGTGCATGGCGGTGCTGGGACTGTGCACGGGGGCGTACGCGTACCTGCTGGGCCCCGCGCTGCGCTTCCTGTTGTCGGGTGGCGAGCGGGGCTTTGGCGGCGAGCAGTCCGTGCCGTGGCTGGCGGACCTGCCGCGCGAGGCCGCGCTCTGGGGCTTCCCCGTGGTGGTGGTGACCGTGGGGCTCATCAAGGGCGTGGCGTACCTGGGGCAGTTCTACTTCATGGGTCTCTTCGCCCAGAAGACGGTGGCGGACCTGCGGCGGGAGCTGTTCGTGCGCCTCACCTCGCTGTCGCCCGCGCAGCTCGCGCGCGAGCGGATGGGGGATCTGCTCAGCCGCTTCTCCGCGGACGTACAGGCGGTGGAGGCGGCGGCCATGTACACCGTGGGCTCCTACCTGCGCGACTCGTTGCAGATCGTGGTGCTCGCCGGGGTGGCGCTGTCGCTCAGTCCGCTGCTGGGTGGGTTGATGCTGTGCGTGCTTCCCCTGGCGGCGCTGCCGGCCTCGAGGCTGACGCGCAAGGCGCTGCGGGGCACGCGTGAGGGACAGTTGCAACTGGGGCACCTCGCGGGCCAGCTCCAGGAGGGACTGGGCGGCATGCGCACCATCCAGGCCTTCAACGGGCAGGCGGCGGAGCTGGAGCGCTTCTCGTCGCACGCGCGCTCGCATGAGGAGGCCATGGTGCGGGCCGCGTGGGCGCGGGGTGGAGTGCCGGGGGTGATGGAGGTGCTGGCGGCGGCGGCGCTCGCGGGCGCCCTGGCCTACGCGGCGGCCACGCATGCCATGGAGCCCGCGTCGCTCTTGTCGTTCCTCACGGCGGTGGTGCTCGTGTACCAGCCCGTGAAGGACCTGGGCCGGGTGACGCAGTTCGCGATGCAGGCGGGCGCGGCGGGCGAGCGGCTCTTCGCGCTGTTGGACTTGCGGCACCCGGTGGAGGACGCGCCCGGGGCCACCGAGGCGCCGGTCCTGGAGCACGGCCTCGTGTTGGAGGGCGTGGGCTTCTCCTATGGAGAGCGGCGGGCCTTGAATGGGCTGACGGTGGAGCTGCCCGTGGGACAGGTGGTGGCGCTGGTGGGGCCGAGCGGGGGCGGCAAGAGCACCATCACCCAGTTGCTGCTGCGCTTCGAGCGCCCGAGCGAGGGCCGGCTGCTGCTCGACGGGGTGGACGCGGACCGTTACACGGCGGAGAGCGTGCGGGCGAGGTTCGCGCTGGTGACGCAGGAGCCGCTGCTCTTCTCGGGGAGCGTGAGGGAGAACCTGTGCCTGGCGCGGCCGGACGCGACGCGCGAGGAGCTGGAGGCGGCGGCCCGGGTGGCCAACGCGCATGAGTTCATCCAGGCACTGCCCGAGGGCTATGACACGCGGGTGGGCGAGCGGGGCGCGAAGTTGAGCGGAGGGCAGCGGCAGCGGCTGTGCATCGCGCGGGCGGTGTTGTCGCGGGCGCCGGTGCTGGTGCTGGACGAGGCGACGAGCAGCCTGGATCCCGAGAGCGAGCGCGAGGTGCAGGCGGCGCTCGCGCGGGTGTTGCCGGGGCGCACGGCGCTGGTGATTGCCCATCGGCTGTCGACGGTGGTGAACGCGGATCGCATCTGCGTGGTGGAGGCGGGGCGGGTGGTGGAGCAGGGACGCCACGAGGAGTTGCTGGTGCGGGGAGGCCCCTACGCGGCGTTGTGGGCGTTGCAGGCGGGGGCCGAGCGGGGCGCGGCATGAAGCCCTCCGGTGCGTGGGTTTGGGTGGGCAAGGGGCTGCGGGCCCTGGTGGGCCTGGTGCTGCTCCTCTTGGGGTGGGCGGGGTTCTTCACGTTCGCGGCCTCGTATGCCGACTACCCGGTGGTGCCCCCGGCGCCCGAGGGCCCCCGGTGGCCGCGCGGCGCCTTCCATGTGCACACCACGCGCTCGGATGGGCGGGCGACGGAGGCGGAGGTGGCCGCGGCGGCGAAGGTGGCGGGCCTGCACTTCGTGGTGCTCACGGATCACAATGACTTCACCCCGCGCGAGCCCGTCTTCGTGGACGGGGTGTTGCTGGTCCAGGGAGTGGAGATCTCCACGGCCGCGGGGCACCTCGTGGCGTTCGGCCTCGAGCGCCCGCTGGAGGGGGTGCACAAGGGGATGGACGGGGGCGAGGCCCAGGCGGCGGTGGAGCGGGCCGGGGGCGTGAGTGTGCTCGCCCATCCGGTGCAGGCGCGCAATCCCTGGCGCCACGAGGGGGCCGCGCGGCGGGCCGAGGGCTTCGAGCTGTACTCGGCGGACACGTTCTTCCGGAGCGCGGTGCGCGACCCCTTCAGCCGGTTGTTGCCCGCGGTGGGTGCCTGGCTTGGCCAGCGCGTGCACGGGGTGATGCTGCTCGTCGAGCCGGACGAGGGGCCCGTGACGAAGCTCCTGGAGCTGGCGCGGGAGAAGCCGCGGCTGGCGCTGTGCGCGCACGATGCGCACGGCCTGCCGGGCTACGAGGAGGTCTTCCAGTCGCTGGCGATGTACCTGCCGCCCGGGGAAGACGGGGTTGCGCCCGTGCTGCCCGGGGACGCGCGCGCCGCCGCCGAGGTGGTGGTGAAGGGGCTCGCGAGTGGGCGGGCCCTCTGTGCGTTCCGGGCGCTGGGTGAACCGGAGGGCTTCGCCCTGGAGGGAGTGGACGCCGAGCACCGGGAGGCCCACGTGGGCGACGTGCTCACGGTGCGCCTGCCGCCGGGAGCCCGGGAGCACGTCCGCGTGGAGGTGCGAGGAGCGGGGCGGCTGCGACCGGACGGCGTGTCGGTGGAACTGGTGGAGGAGGGGGCGGTCCAGGTGGAGGCGTGGGTGGAAGCGCCAGGGCGATTCTTCGGGAGTCAGTGGCGGCCGTGGATCGTCCCGAGTCCCGTCCGGGTGCTGGCACGGAGCGTGGGGCGCTGAGATCTGCTAGAGGGACGCGGCCCGGCCTCCCATGCGCTTGCTCTACGTCCTCGCCAGCTACCTGCTCTTCGCCGTGTTGTTTCCCGTGCTGTCCTTGCACCGCAAGACACGCAACGGGTTGAGGCAGCGGCTTGGCTATTACGCGCCGGGGGATCTGCCGCCGCGCGGGACGGGACCGACGTTCTGGCTGCATGGGGCGAGCGCGGGAGATCTCCTGGCACTCTCGCCGATGTTCGCGCCGCTGCGGGCGCGCTTTCCGGGGTGCCGCATCGTGCTCTCCACGATGACGGACTCGGGTTTCATGATGGGGCGAGGGCGGTTGGCGAAGGAGGTGGACGCGGTGGTGTATGCGCCGTACGACCTGTGGGGCGCCACGCGGCGGGCGGTGCGCGCCATCCAGCCGGATCTACTGGTGCTCGAGTACACGGAGATCTGGCCCAACCTCATCCGCGCGGCGAAGCGGGCCGGGGTGAAGGTGACGCTGACGAACGGGCGTTTCTCCCCGGGGCAGCAGGGCAGGTACCGGCTGTTGTTCTCGCTGATTGGCAATCCGCTGCGGGACATGGCGCTGTTCCTGATGCGGGGCGAGGACGAGGCGGAGCGGGCACTGGCGCTGGGGGCGCCGGGCGAGCGGGTCTTCGTGACGGGGAACACCAAGTTCGATGCCCTGGCGGCGGTGGGCCCGGGGCAGGACGACGAGGCGCTGCGGGGCGCGCTGGGGCTGAAGGCGGGGGAGCGGGTGTGGATCGCCGGCAGTACCCACGAGGGTGAGGAGGAGCACCTGCTGGGGGTCTACCGCCGGCTGCTGGACGTGCACCCGGATCTCCGGCTGGTGATCGCGCCGAGGTACATCGACCGGGCGGGACGGATCGCCGCGCTGGCGAGGGACGCGGGGTTGAGCGTGGGGTTGCGCTCGAAGGGGAACGAGGAGGGAGGGCGGGTGGTGGTGCTGGACTCGATGGGCGAGCTGTCGCGGGCGTACCGGCTGGCGTCGTTGGTGTTCGTGGGCGGCTCGTTCACGACGCGCGGAGGGCAGAACATCCTGGAGCCGGCGGGACAGGGCAAGCCGGTGTTGTTCGGGCCGCACATGGAGAACTTCCAGGACAGCGTGCAGGTGCTGGTGGGGCGGGGAGGCATCCAGGTGAACGACGCGGAGCACCTGTACCGGGTGATGTCGGAGCTGCTGCAGAAGCCGGAGAACGTGACGTCGCTCGGGGTGTTGGCGAGGACGACGGTGCGGCAGGTGTCCGGGGCGAGCCAGCGCAACGTGGAGCACATGGTGCGGGTGTTGGCGCGATGAGGATCCTGCATCTGCTCGCGAGCCCCTACTGGAGCGGCCCGGCGGAGAACGTGGCGTTGCTGGCGCTGGCGCAGCGCGAGGCGGGGCACGAGGTGCGGGTGGCGGTGGACCGGCGGCGCGCGAAGGCGTCGTCGGAGGAACTGGCGGTGCCGCGCTTCGAGGCCTTGGGGCTGCTGGACGAGGGCGGGCTGGAGTTGTCGGTGAAGTCGCCGCCGTGGCGGATGGTGGGGGACGGGTGGAGGTTGAGGGGGCGGAGCGTGGAGGTGGTGCACGCGCACTTCACGCATGATCATCTGGTGGCGCGCTGGGGGCGGCCGCGGGGCGCGGTGTTGATCCGCTCGGTGCATGCGCCGAGGTCGTTGCGCGCCTCGCTGCCGGAGGCGGACGCGTACACGGTGCCCGCGTCCTCGCTGATCACCCGGCTGGTGGGCAGGCGCGTGCGGGTGTTGCCGCCGTTGGTGGACGGGATGTTCCGGCCCGAGGCGGATCGGGAGGCGCTCCGGCGGGAGTTGGGGCTCACGGGCTCGCCGCTCATCGGCATGGTGTCGACGTTCCAGGTGTCGCGCCGGCACGCGCTCGGGGTGGAGGCGTTCGCGAGGCTGCGGCGGGTGCGCGCGGAGGCCCGGTTGGTGCTGGTGGGGGATGGGGGCCTGGTGGAGACGGTGCGCGAGCAGGTGCGGGCGCTGGGGGTGGAGGAGGGGGTGACGTTCGCGGGCTATCGGCGGGGGGAGGCGTTCGCGCGCTGGCTGAAGGCGCTGGACGAGGTGTGGATATTGGGGTTGGGGAACGACTGGAGCGCGAGGGCGGCGGCGCAGGCGCGGGCCTGTGGGGTGCGCGTGGTGGCGGTGGCGGAGGGCAACCTGTTGGCGCTGGCGGACGCGCGGGTGGAGGAGCTGACGCCGGAGGCGGTGGTGGCGGCCTCGGAGTCGGGGGAGCGGGCGTTGGTGGAGCATCCGGGCAACGCGCGGATCGCCGCGGACGTGCTCGCGCTGTACGAGCAGGCGAGGGCGGGGCGGTGAGCGGCCCGACGGCGATCGAGCGGGTCTTCTATCCGGGGGCGCCGGAGCCGTGGAGGCGCCGGGCGATGCTCGCGCCGCTGGAGCTGTTGTCGTGGGGCTATGGAGCGGGCGTGCGGCTGCGCGGCGCGTTCTACGACGCGGGGTGGCTGCGAGGGGAGCGGGTGGAGGGCCTGCGGGTCATCTCGGTGGGCAACCTGAACGTGGGAGGGACGGGGAAGACGCCCGCGGTGCTCTACCTGACGGAGCTGTTGGTGCGGGAGGGCAGGCGCGTGGGCATCCTCACGCGCGGGTATGGGAGAGGCTCGAAGGAGCCGTTGAGCTTCACGGGGCGGGAGCGGCTGCCCTCGGTGGAGGAAGCGGGGGACGAGCCCTTGCTGTTGGCGCGCCGGTGTCCCGAGGCGCGGTTGCTGGTGGGAGCGGACCGGCGGGCGTTGGCGCGGCGGGCGAGGGACGAGTACGGGCTGGAGGTGGTGCTGTTGGACGATGGTTTCCAGCACCGGCGGTTGGAGAGGGACGAGGACGTGGTGGTGGTGGACGAGGCGGTGGGCTTCGGCAATGGACGGATGTTGCCGCGAGGGCCCTTGCGCGAGCCCCTGTCGTCCCTGAAGCGGGCCACGCTCGTGTGGGTGCGAGCGTCCTCGGTGCCGGTGGTGGACTGGCCGCCATTCACGGCGCCCCGGGTGCGGACGTGCTACCGGCCCACGGGTTGGGTGGACCCCGAGGGAGCGCTGCATCCACCCGGAGTGTTGGAGGGCAGGCCGGTCCTGGCGTTGGCGGGGTTGGCGAGGCCTGGTGGCTTCGTGCGGACGCTGGAGGAACTGGGTGTGGAGGTGAGGGGAACGGCCTTCTTCGCGGACCATCATCATTTCAGCGCGCGGGAACTCGAGGAAGTCAGGGACCGGGCGGTGCGGTTGGGGGCGCGGGTGGTGACGACGGAGAAGGACCGGGTGCGTCTGCCGGTGGACTTCGAGACCTGGGCGGTGAGACTGGGCGTGGAGGTACTGGAGGGTGAGGCGCATCTCCGCCGGGCCCTGGGGCTTACGTAGGAGAAGGTCGGCTTGTGGGCGGGGAGCCGGTGTGGGACAACGCGCCGCAATGGCCGCTGTCCTTCCCGCCCGAGCGATGTCCTCCCTGACCCAGTTGCCCCTGGCGTTCTCGCGCCGGAGGGTGCTGATGGTGGGGGATCTCGTCGCCGACCATTACATCTACGGCCAGACGGACCGGGTGAGCCGGGAGGCGCCGGTGCTGATCGTCCGCCACGAGTCCTCGGAGGTGAAGCTGGGGGGAGGGGCGAACGTGGCGGCGAACGTGCGAGCGCTGTCGGGGCAGGTGACGGCGGTGGGGGTGCTGGGCACGGACGAGATGGGCCGGGCGTTGCGCAAGCTGTGCGACGAGGCGGACATCCAGCTGAGTGTGGTGAGTGCGCGGGGCGTGGAGACGGAGACGAAGACGCGCATTCTTGCGGGCGGGGTGAGCACGACCCGGCAGCAGATGTTGAGGTTGGACCGGGGTCAGCGGGGGCCCTTGCCGCCGCGGTTGAGGCGGGCCCTGGTGAAGCGGGTGGAGGAAGCGGCGAAAGACGCGGACGCGGTGGTGGTGTCGGATTACGGCGCGGGGGTGGTGGGGGACGAGATGCGCGAGGCGCTGCGCGCACTGGCGGCGAATGGGATGCCGGTGTGCGTGGACAGCCGTTATAGCTTGTCGGCCTTCACCGGGGTGACGGTGTGCAAGCCGAACGAGCCGGAGTTGCAGTCCTTGGTGGGCCGTCCCTTGAGGACGGAGGCGGAGCTGCTGGAGGCGGGGCATGAGGTGGTGAAGCGGCTGCGCTGCCAGGCGTTGTTGGTGACGCGGGGCCGGCATGGCATGGCGCTCTTCGATGCGAAGGGGGGCGTGGACCTGGTGCCGGTGCATGGGGCGAGGGACGCGGTGGACGTGACGGGGGCGGGGGATACGGTGATCGCGGCGTTCTCGCTCGGGTTGGCGGCGGGTGGCGGCTTTGGGGATGCGGCGCGGCTGGCGAACGTGGCGGGAGCGCTGGCGGTGCAGAAGCTGGGCACGGCGACGGTGGCGCGCGACGAGTTGTTGGGAGAGCTGCGGGGGACGAGATGAGCACGCTGGAAAAGGTGCGGGGGCTCGCGGAGGTAGTGGAGCAGCGCGAGCGCTGGCGAGCGGAAGGCAAGACGGTGGCGCTGGCCAACGGTATTTTTGATCTGCTGCATGTGGGGCATGTGCGCTATCTGGAGGGAGCCCGGGCGCTCGCGGACCATCTGGTGGTGGCGGTGAACTCGGACGCGTCGACGAGGGCGTACAAGGGGCCGGGCCGGCCGCACATCCCGGAGGCGGAGCGGGCGGAATTGGTGGCGGCGCTGGCGTGTACGGATCGTGTGCTGGTATTCGACGAGCCCAACGTGCGGTCCATCATCCGGGTGTTGAAGCCGGACGTGCACGTGAAGGGGACGGACTACACGCCAGACAGCATTCCCGAGGCGGATGAGGTCCGCGCCTATGGGGGCCGGGTGGCGGTGGCGGGAGATCCCAAGAATCACAGCACGACGGAACTGGCCCGGCGATTGCGAATGGACCGAGGACCCGGATAGGGGACGCACATGATGCTTTTCGAGGAGTTGTTGAGGGTATTGGCATGCCCTCGTTGCAAGGAACCGCTTTCGCTCGATGAGGCGGGGTCGGCCTCATGCGAGGGCGGGGCGGAGACGTCCGGGACGGGGACGCTGAGCTGCTCGGGATGCGCGCTCGCCTATCCCATCCGGGACGGGGTGGCGGAGCTGCTCGCCGGCGAAGCGATCCGTGGGTGAAGTCAGGAGACTGAACTGCGGACCTGGAGCTCTTCGGCGAAGGAGCGGACCTCCTGGAAGACGCGGGCCTCGAGGTCCCCGCCGGAGTCGACGACGGGGGTGAGGTCCACCATGCGGTGGGGCGGGTAGGGGTGTCCCCAGCGCTCCATGTCCATGCGGAGGAAGAGGCCGAGGGTGGGGGCTCCGACGGCCACGGACAGGTGCATGGGCCCGGTGTTGTTGCAGAGGGTGAGCCCGGCGTCGCGCATGAGGGCGGCCAGCTCATCGATGTTGGTGGGAGGCGCGAGCTGGGCGCCCGGAGCGGCGGCGACCACGGAACGAGCGAGCTCCTCCTCGCCAGGACCCCAGGTGACGATGGGGGTTCGTCCGCAGGCGAGCAGGGCGCGAGCGCCGGCGGCGAAGGCCTCGGGAGGGATGCGGCGCCAGCCGAGCCGTCCGCCGGGGTTGACCACGGCGCGGGGCGAGCCGGCCCCGGCCTCGAGCCAGAGATGGAACTTCTCGCTGATGAGGGGGCGGCGGAAGGACATGCGCGCGGGCTGTTCTTCCCGGACGAAGGGGGAGAGCAGGTGCAGGCGCTGGAGCATCTCGCCGACGGTATCGGAGCGGGCCGGGATGGACAGCGAGTGCAGCAGGTGGACGGGCCATTGCCTGGGGCCGATGACGAGGGCGTGGGGCCCCACGAGCCGGGAGATGATGGCGGAGGTCACCGAGGGGCTGGACCAGTTGGCGCAGTCGACGACGACGTCATAGCGCTCGCGGCGCAGGGCGCGGATGCCGGGGGCGAGGGCGCCGAGCCACAGCAGGCGCCGGTTGAAGGCGATGACGCGGTCGGCCTCGGGGTGGCCGGCGAGGACGCGAGCGACCTTGGAGTGGGCGAGGACGTGGACCTCGGGGGGGCGCGAGGTGGCTTTGAGGGCGCGGATGAGGGGGGTGGTGAGGAGGGCCTCCCCGACGCGGTTGTCGATGCGGACCAGGAGGACGCGTCGGGGGGAGGGGAGGGACTGCCCTGCCTGCCGGCGTCGGCCGGGGCGCCACAGGAGGGCGGATGCCACGAGAGCGAGTGCCAGCTTCGCCCAGAACTCGAGCCGCTTGTGCCAGACCATCGGGGCGCGGACCATAGCAGAGCGGGAGCGTGCGGGTGGCTTGACCTGATGGCCGGAAGCGCCTAGCAAGCCGCCAATGTTGAAGAGCATGACCGGATTTGGCGCGGGGCGCGCACGTGTGGGCGACGAGGAGTTCTCCGTCGAGGTGCGTTCGCTCAACCACAAGTTCTGCGAGGTGAAGGCGCGGCTGCCGCGGGAGCTGGCGGCGCTGGAGCCGGTGCTGGTGAAGCAGGTGAAGGACCGCCTGGCGCGAGGCGCGGTGGATGTCTTCATCAAGCGGCACACGGCGACGGCGGCGGGCACGGTGCCCGTGGTGGATGTGGGGCTCGCGCGGGAGTGGGCGCGCGCCCTGCGTGAGGTGGGCGAGGCCCTGGGGGAACTGGCGGAGGTGTCCTGGTCGGTGGTGGCCAGCCAACCCGGGGTGGTGCGGTTGGAAGAGCGCGGCATGAACGTGGAGTCGGCGACGCAGGCCGTGTCCGGGGCGCTGGAGCAGGCGCTGACGGCCTTGGAGCAGATGCGCCAGATCGAGGGGGAGGCCATCCGGGTCGACCTGGAGACGCGGCTTGGGCTCATCGAGCGCTGGAGCCGGGAGGTGGCCGGACTGGCCCCGCGTTCCGTGGAGGAGTACCGGCAGCGGCTGACCGAGCGGGTGGCGGAGCTGGCGCGGGGCATCTCGGTGGACGAGCAGCGGCTTGCCCAGGAGGTGGCCCTGTTCGCGGAACGCAGCGACATCGCCGAGGAGATGACGCGGCTGGCGAGTCACCTGGAGCAGTTCCGCCAGCTCATGGGGGCGGGAGAGCCGTCGGGCCGCCGGATGGACTTCCTCGTGCAGGAGATGCACCGCGAGGTAAACACCACGGGTTCCAAGAGCCAGCACGCGGAAATCTCCGCGCGTGTGGTGTCGATGAAGGCAGAAGTCGAGCGCATCCGCGAACAGGTCCAGAACGTCGAATGAACGAGCCCACTGTTTTGCAGCCTGGTCTATTGGTGGTCCTCTCCGCGCCCTCGGGAACGGGGAAGACGACATTGGCGCGTCACCTGCTGGCCGAGGTGCCCAACGCCCTCTTCTCCGTCAGCGTCACGACCCGGCAACCGCGAGGACGGGAGCAGGATGGAGTGGACTACCACTTCGTGGACGTCGCCGCGTTCCAGGAGCGGATCGAGCGGGGTGAGTTCGTGGAGTGGGCCGAGGTGTACGGTCACTTCTATGGAAGTCCGCAGTCGGTGGTGGATGAGGCCCGGGCCCGGCGGGGGATGGCCATCTTCGACATCGACGTTCAGGGCGGGCTGGCGATCAAGCGCAAGCATCCCGATACGGTCTGCATCTTCGTGGTGCCGCCCTCGTTGGAGGAGCTGGAGCGGCGGTTGCGCGAGCGTGGGACCGACGCCGAGGACACCATTCGTCGTCGGATGTTGGCGGCCCGCTCGGAGATCGAGCGAGGTGTCTCCTCCTACGACTACATCATCGTGAACGACAACTTCGATCGGGCTTATGGAGATCTCCACTCGGTGGTGATTGCCGAGCGCTGCCGACAGGGCAGGGTGGATCTCTCCAAGCTCCGGCTGGAGCGCTCCGGGTCTTGAGCTGCTCCTCCGATGGACTGCTTGAATCAGCAAGTTCCTCGGGGGGATTCGTGCTTGGAGATCACACGAAACAGCACGGGGGGAAAAGAGCTTGCGTTGGCGGATCGCTTGGTGGATAAGGCCCCTCACCTCGCGGGCAAGTGTCACGCAAGTGACAGTTGAGCGGAGGGGACGTACTCGTTACTTGGCTGGGACACGCGAGTGATGAGCGAGAACGGCGGCTCGGTTGAAAGAGCTGTTGACTCTCGGCAGGGCGAGGCGATAGAAGCCGCGCCCCCTCGGACGGGAAGGCGAAACCGCACTGGCGGTGGGACCTCCGGACGAGCGCAGCAGAGAGAGACGAAATAAAAAGTCGACGCAGTGAGGTTGACTCGAAACGCGGTGGTGGTAGAAGCCGCCTCCCTCGAAGCCGAAGAAGTCGCGCAAGCGACAAAAGACGGCGGGCGGGAAAAAACGAGTCGACGAAGCGAGTTGACACGACGGGCGGAACGGCAGTAGGTTCCGCGCCCCACGAAAGAGAAAAGCAGCTCTCCTTCGCGGTGAACCGGAAAAGCGAAGCGGCAACGGCCGCTTGACAGCCGAAACGGTTCAGAATAAAAGGGCCGCCCCGCTGAAGCAAAGCGGTGAAGGCAGGCAGGACAGTAGCACAGCGGGACAGCCGGTACAAGCGGCTCGGTCTTTGAAAACCAGATAGCAAACCCAAAGAAGACAGATTGCGGAAACCGCAGTCAATTCTTGAGACGGGTTCCGCGGCGAGTCGGCGTGAGTCGATTGGCAGGAACCCCGATGAACACAGCGAAGTCAGGTGTCCCCTTAGCCGGGCCCTGGCCAAGCCGGTTCAACCCTTCAAAAAATTCAATTGGAGAGTTTGATCCTGGCTCAGAACGAACGCTGGCGGCGTGCCTAACACATGCAAGTCGAGCGCGAATGGAGCAATCCTAGTAGAGCGGCGCACGGGTGCGTAACACGTGGATAATCTGCCTGGGTGTCTGGGATAACCAGTCGAAAGATTGGCTAATACCGGATAAGCCCCCGGGAGCTTCGGCTCTTGAGGGAAAAGGTGGCCTCTGTATACAAGCTATCACATCCAGATGAGTCCGCGGCCCATCAGCTAGTTGGCGGGGTAATGGCCCACCAAGGCGACGACGGGTAGCTGGTCTGAGAGGACGATCAGCCACACTGGAACTGAGACACGGTCCAGACTCCTACGGGAGGCAGCAGTGGGGAATTTTGCGCAATGGGCGAAAGCCTGACGCAGCAACGCCGCGTGTGTGATGAAGGTCTTTGGATTGTAAAGCACTTTCGACCGGGACGAAAACCCCTGGGCTAATACTCCAGGGCTTGACGGTACCGGGAGAAGAAGCACCGGCTAACTCTGTGCCAGCAGCCGCGGTAATACAGAGGGTGCAAGCGTTGTTCGGAATTATTGGGCGTAAAGCGCGTGTAGGCGGCTTTGCAAGTCGGATGTGAAAGCCCTCGGCTCAACCGAGGAAGTGCGTTCGAAACTGCAGAGCTTGAGTACCGGAGAGGGTGGCGGAATTCCCCAAGTAGAGGTGAAATTCGTAGATATGGGGAGGAACACCGGTGGCGAAGGCGGCCACCTGGACGGTCACTGACGCTGAGACGCGAAAGCGTGGGTAGCAAACAGGATTAGATACCCTGGTAGTCCACGCCGTAAACGATGAGAACTAGGTGTCGTGGGTGTTGACCCCCGCGGTGCCGTAGCTAACGCATTAAGTTCTCCGCCTGGGAAGTACGGTCGCAAGACTAAAACTCAAAGGAATTGACGGGGGCCCGCACAAGCGGTGGAGCATGTGGTTTAATTCGACGCAACGCGCAGAACCTTACCTGGTCTTGACATCCTCGGAAGGCCTCAGAGATGAGGCGGTGCCCGCAAGGGAACCGAGAGACAGGTGCTGCATGGCTGTCGTCAGCTCGTGTCGTGAGATGTTGGGTTAAGTCCCGCAACGAGCGCAACCCTCGCCTTTAGTTGCCGCGCAAGCGGATCTCTAGAGGGACTGCCGGTGTTAAACCGGAGGAAGGTGGGGATGACGTCAAGTCCTCATGGCCTTTATGACCAGGGCTACACACGTGCTACAATGGCCGGTACAAAGCGTTGCCAACTCGCGAGAGGGAGCTAATCGCATAAAACCGGTCTCAGTTCAGATTGGAGTCTGCAACTCGACTCCATGAAGGCGGAATCGCTAGTAATCGCGGATCAGCACGCCGCGGTGAATACGTTCCCGGGCCTTGTACACACCGCCCGTCACACCATGGGAGTCGATTGCTCCAGAAGTCATCTCACCAAGAGGTGCCCAAGGAGTGGTCGGTAACTGGGGTGAAGTCGTAACAAGGTAGCCGTAGGGGAACCTGCGGCTGGATCACCTCCTTTCTAAGGAGACCGGGTACACGGTGAGCGCTTCGGCGCCACAGGGTGTACCAGCGACGCAAGTCGCGTAAGGTCAACCAGGTCAACGTTTCTGCAACTGTCGAGGGTTTGCTGTCTGGTTTTGAGAGGCCGAGCGAAGAGGCTCGGTTCTTTGAAAGAGACGGTAGCTGGAAATCCACTGGGCCTATAGCTCAGCTGGCTAGAGCGCGCGCCTGATAAGCGCGAGGTCGGTGGTTCAAGTCCACCTAGGCCCACCAATTTCCCACCGGGGAGATTGGGGACGCGACGACAGCCGGCAGGTGGAGGGACAGTGACACATTCAGGGGCTGTAGCTCAGTTGGGAGAGCGCCAGCTTTGCAAGCTGGATGTCGTCGGTTCGATCCCGTCCAGCTCCACAGTTTACTGACGAAGTTGGAGTCAGGACGTTCTTTGACAAGTTCATACGAAGGGTAGAAATCAATTTCTGCTGAGAAGTTCTCTCACCCGCAGAAAGCCAGCATCTCCGCGAGAGCGGCGAGGCTGGGTGGAGCGGGTGAAATCAAGTGAATTCTTTCGGGTCCGCGGCGAAGAGCCGGGGCCTGGACCTTGGTCTCGAGTTTCAAGGCCACTCGCCGGGAGGCGGGCTGGTGAGGGATTAAGGTAAGTAAGCTACTAAGGGCGTGCGGTGGATGCCTAGGTGCCAAGAGGCGAAGAAGGACGTGGGTGGCTGCGAAAAGCTCCGGGGAGTTGCCAACCGAACGTTGAGCCGGAGATGTCCGAATGGGGAAACCCAGCGCGGTGAAAGCCGCGTTACCTCAGCCTGAATCCATAGGGCTGAAGGAGCGAACCAGGGGAAGTGAAACATCTCAGTACCCTGAGGAGAAGAAAACAACGAGTGATTCCCAGAGTAGCGGCGAGCGAAATGGGAGGAGCCTAAACCGGTGTCATGAAAATGGCATCGGGGTTGCGGGTCCGCGGTAGGACTCTGGTTTGTTAGCGGAATCACCTGGAAAGGTGGACCAAAGGGCGTGACAGTCGCGTACGCGAAAACGAACTGGAGCCGAGCGGGGTACCCAAGTAGGGCGGGACACGTGCAATCCTGCCTGAATCTGCCGGGACCATCCGGTAAGGCTAAATACTCCTTGGCGACCGATAGTGAACTAGTACCGCGAGGGAAAGGTGAAAAGAACCCCAGTGAGGGGAGTCCAAAGAACCTGAAACCGCATGTCTACAAGCAGTCCGAGCACTACGGGGCAACCCAGTGCGAGGGCGTACCTTTTGCATCATGATTCGGCGACTTAATGTACGTAGCGAGGCTAAGCCGATAGGTGGAGCCGGAGCGAAAGCGAGTCCGAAACGGGCGAATGAGTTGCGTGCATTATAACCCGAAGCGGGGTGATCTACACATGGCCAGGTTGAAGTGAGGGTAACACCTCATGGAGGACCGAACTCATGAAAGTTGAAAATTTCTGGGATGAGCTGTGTGTAGGGGTGAAAGGCCAATCAAACTCCGTGATAGCTGGTTCTCCCCGAAAGATATTTAGGTATCGTCTCGAGTAATTCAATGCTGGAGGTAGAGCACTGGAACGGCTAGGGGTCTCACCAGATTACCAAACCGTACCAAACTCCGAATGCCAGCAATTGTTAGCTCGGGAAGCAGTCAGTGGGTGATAACGTCCATTGGCAAGAGGGGAATAACCCAGACCGACAGCTAAGGCCCCCAAGTCTAGTCTAAGTGAACACTAGAAAGGATGTGGCAAGTCATTGACAACCAGGAGGTTGGCTTAGAAGCAGCCATCCTTTAAAGAAAGCGTAATAGCTCACTGGTCGAGACAGGCCGCGCCGAAAATGTAACGGGGCTCAAGACTAGCGCCGAAGCTTCGGATTGCATGCGTCAGGCGCATGCAGTGGTAGGGGAGCGTTGCAACAGCAGTGAAGCCAGACCGCAAGGGCTGGTGGAGCGGTTGCGAGTGCTGATGCCGAAATGAGTAGCGATAAAGGGGGTGGGAAACCCCCTCGCCGTAAACCCAAGGTTTCCTGGGTCAAGTTAATCTTCCCAGGGTTAGCCGGGACCTAAGCCGAGGCCGAAAGGCGTAGGTGATGGCAAGCAGGTTAATATTCCTGCGCCATCTTGTAGACGTTGAACCGAGGAAGGACGGAGAAAGCTAGGCGAGCTGACCGGTGGTTGTGTCAGTCCAAAGGCGTAGGGGTGTCGCGTACGACTAAAGGCGCGGCAGCCATCCCCGAGACCCCATGGCACCCCTCACGGGGTAAGTCGCTGATGCTCGGCTTCCAAGAAAAGTTCCGCGGGGAGTCTACAGGGTGTCCGTACCGCAAACCGACACAGGTGGGTGAGGAGAAAATCCTAAGGCGCTTGAGAGAACTCTCCTCCAAGGAACTAGGCAAATTTCCACCGTAACTTCGGAAGAAGGTGGGCCTCTGCCAGGTGTAGGCGTACAGCCGAAGCCGAGAGAGGTTGCAGAGAAATGGCGGTAGCGACTGTTTACCAAAAACACAGGACTCTGCGAAGGCAAGAAGCCGACGTATAGGGTCTGACTCCTGCCCGGTGCTGGAAGGTTAAGGGGATTCGTCAGCCGCAAGGTGAAGCGATGATCCGAAGCCCCAGTAAACGGCGGCCGTAACTATAACGGTCCTAAGGTAGCGAAATTCCTTGTCGGGTAAGTTCCGACCTGCACGAATGGAGTAACGACTTCCGCGCTGTCTCGGAGAGGGACTCAGCGAAATTGAAATAGCTGTGCCGATGCAGTTTACCCGCAGCAAGACGGAAAGACCCCGTGAACCTTTACTACAACTTGACAGTGACACTAGGGTTCGACTGTGTAGGATAGGTGGGAGCCTTTGAAGCCGGGCCGCTAGGTTCGGTGGAGGCAACGGTGAAATACCACCCTGTCGGATTCTGGTGTCTAACCATGCTCCCTCACCGGGAGTTGGAACACTGTCTGGTGGGTAGTTTGACTGGGGCGGTCGCCTCCCAAAACGTAACGGAGGCGCGCGATGGTTCCCTCAGCCCGATTGGAAACCGGGCGGCGAGTGCAATGGCATAAGGGAGCTTGACTGCGAGACGGACACGTCGAGCAGGTGCGAAAGCAGGTCATAGTGATCCGGTGGTCCTGAATGGAAGGGCCATCGCTCAACGGATAAAAGGTACTCCGGGGATAACAGGCTTATCTCCCCCAAGAGTTCACATCGACGGGGAGGTTTGGCACCTCGATGTCGGCTCATCGCATCCTGGGGCTGGAGCAGGTCCCAAGGGTTTGGCTGTTCGCCAATTAAAGCGGTACGCGAGCTGGGTTCAAAACGTCGTGAGACAGTTTGGTCCCTATCTGCTGTGGGCGTAGGATACTTGAGAGGCTCTGACCTTAGTACGAGAGGACCGGGTTGGAGACACCGCTGGTGTACCAGTTGTCTCGCCAGAGGCATCGCTGGGTAGCCATGTGTCGATTGGATAACCGCTGAAAGCATCTAAGCGGGAAACCGACCTCAAGAACAGGTATCCCGGGCGCAAGCCCCCGAAGACCCGTCGAAGACGACGACGTTGATAGGCCGGGTGTGTAAGCGCGGTAACGCGTTGAGCTAACCGGTACTAATAGGTCGAGAGGCTTACTTTACCTCAATCTCTCAGCAGCCCCACCGGGAGCGGTGGGTGGTACGAGAGTCGAGGCCAGGGTCGAGGCCCCGAGCGAGCGCGACAGCGCGGCGCCGGGCCCGGAAGAAGGCACGAGCACTTCGCAGTGGAAGTTGGTTTCACATACCCTTCGTATGAACTGTCCTGTTTTTCCGGTGGCAATGTCGGAGGGGTCCCACCCGTTCCCATCCCGAACACGGAAGTTAAGCCCTCCAGAGCCGATGGTACTCCGCGGGAAACCGCGCGGGAGAGTAGGTCGCTGCCGGATTTTTTTCTGAAGGCCCCGAGTCCGCACCCCAAGGTGTCGACTCGGGGCCTTCGCCTTTGCGGGCTTCGCGCTGCACTGTCGCTTTAGGACATCCCCTCACGCTCGTCGTGGAGTCCGTGCCCGCGTCACGCTACGCCCTCGTTCCATGAGCGAGCGAGACCTGCTGATGATCCCCGGCCCGGTGGAGTTCGATCCCGAGGTGATGCGCGCGCTGGGCGCCAAGACAGCCAGCCACGTGTCCCCCGAGTTCATCGCCGTGTTCGGCCGGGCCCTCCAACGCCTGCGAGAGGTGTGCTTGGCCCCCTCGGCCCAACCCTTCGTGGTGGCGGGCAGCGGCACGTGGGCCATGGAAATGGCGGTAGCCAATCTGGTGGAGCCGGGCGAGCGCGCCCTGGTCGTGAACACCGGCTACTTCAGCGACCGCATGGCCACGTTGCTCGAGCGCTACGGGGCCGAGGTGCTGCAGGTGCGGGCCACCCCGGGCGAGGTGCCGGACCCGGCGGAGGTGGAGCGGCTACTCGCGGGAGGCCGCTTCAAGCTGATGACCGTCACGCACGTGGACACGAGCACTGGAGTGCTCGCACCGGCGGAGGCGCTTGTGCGGGCGGCCCAGCGGCACGGGGTGCTGTCCGTGGTGGACGGGGTGTGCGCCACCGCCGGCGAGACGTTCCACCAGGACGCGTGGGGCGCGGACGTCTACCTCACCGCGAGTCAGAAGGCGCTTGGAGTGCCTCCAGGACTGGCGCTCTTGAGTGTGAGCCGACGGGCCATGGACTCCTGGCGCGCCCGCCGCACACCCGTGCGCTCCTTGTACGCGGACTTCGCCGAGTGGCTTCCCATCATGGAGGCCTATGAGGCGGGCCGGGCCGCGTACTTCGCCACCCCACCCGTCAACCTCGTGTACGCCCTGGAGGTGAGCCTCGGACAGCTCCTACGTGAGGGCATGGAGGCGCGCTTCGAGCGGCACCGTCGCATGGCAGGGGCCTTCCGGGCCGCCTGGCGCGCGCTGGGTCTGCGCACGTTGCCCGCGTCCGAGTCCGTGGCCGCCCATACCCTCAGTGCCCTCTACTTCCCGGAGGGCGTGGATGCCGCGTGGGTGGGCAAGGTCCGCGAGCAGGGCGTGGTGCTCGCTGGCGGCCTCCATCCCCAACTCAAGACGCGCTACTTCCGCGTGGGGCATATGAACGTCGTGAGCCCGGGGGATGTGCTGGTCACCGTAGGAGCCATCGAGCGAGCACTCGCCGGAGCGGGCCACCGCATCGCACCGGGCTCGGCCGTGGCCGCGGCCCAGGCGGCCCTGCTTCCTCCGGGGTGAGCCGCGTGTGGGGGCGGGGGGCCCTCGGGGCCCTGGATGGCCCGTGGTAGACTCCCTTCCTGGGGTGACGAGGCTTCGCTCCAGGGCCACAGGGAATCCATGAGCACGATCTCGCAAGGGCTGACGGACAGTGAGTCGTCACTGTTCTGGCAGCAGGAAATGGAACAACGGCTGGCGCTGGCGACCCCGCAG
The DNA here is from genome assembly GCF_002305875.1 of Cystobacter fuscus. Lineage (NCBI taxonomy): Bacteria > Pseudomonadati > Myxococcota > Myxococcia > Myxococcales > Archangiaceae > Cystobacter > Cystobacter fuscus. The sequence continues at coordinate 4,364,691 of NZ_CP022098.1, forward strand.
GATACCGTGCGAGGACTCTTCTTCAAGAGCACGCTCGACAAGGTGCGCGCGCTCGATGGCGAAGCGGCCGCGAGGCACTGCCTGATGGCCAGCGGAGAGCGCCACTTCGTGGAGTTCTTCAACTATCCCACCAGCTCCCTCATCCGGTTGACCTATGCCGCCGGGCAGGTGCTGGCCCCTCGATACGGCGGCTTCGACAGGGCCGTGTGGTTGTTGGGACATCAGGCGATGACGGACTTCCTCGACTCCCTCATGGGCAGGGCGTTGAAGCACCTCTCCGGTCAGGACACCCGGAGCCTGATGATCAGCATTCAGGGCATCTACCGGATGACGACGAGTTATGGGACTCGCCAGCTGGTGTGGGATGGGCCCACGACGGGCCGGCTCCTCCTCACTCGCAACTTCATTCCCCGCGCGTATCACGAGGGGGGCCTGCGGGCCACGCTCGACCGGATGGGCGCCCAGAACGTGAAGATCAGCGGACGGCAGCCGTCCGTCCTCGATTATGAGTTTGAATTCTCCTGGGAATGATCATTCCCCCAGGGGGGCCGGAGCGCGCCCCACAAAGGGCTTCTCGCCTGGCTGTGATTGAGAAGCGCCGCTCGTGGCGGCGAGTTCCGCCGTGACATTCGTATTCCACGCGGCGTCTGGTCCATGACCTGGTTTAGTCTGGAGCTCTCTTTCTCCGGAGACAGCCATGTCCGTGTTGAGTCGTCTGTTCGAGAAGAAAACCCTGGCGCGCGAGTTGCTCGCACTTTCGCTGGTCCTGGGTGCCACGGCCGTACAGGCCGAGGGACCGAGTCTGGCCGAGGCCTACAAGGCGCTCGCCTCCCGCAAGATGGTCGATCTCACCCATAGCTTCAGCCCCAGCACGCCGGTATGGCAGGGCTTTGGCCAGGCCACCTTCACCACCGCGTCGGATCCGAAGACCTACCGGCCCTACAATCTGGAGAAGGATGGCTTCCGCACGACCTACTATTCCATGGTGGGTCAATACGGCACCCACGTGGATCCTCCCGCGCACTTCCACGAGAACGGAATCACCCTGGATCAGATTCCCCTGCGGGAGATGATCCTTCCCCTGGTGGTGCTCGACATCACCCCGTTGCTCGGCAAGGACCCCAACCACGCGATCACCGTGCAGGACATCCTGGACTGGGAGAAGAAGCACGGCCGCGTGCCGGAGGGCTCCTTCGCCGCGCTGCGTACGGACATGTACAAGGACTGGGGCAATCCCGAGCGCTTCAAGCGCTACCCCTTCCCAGCCTGGTCCCTGGCGGCCGTCCAGTTCCTCTTCGAGAAGAGGAAAATCACGGCCATCGGTCACGAGTCGCTCGATACCGACATCACCTCGACGCTCGACGCGGAGAAGTGGGTGCTGGGCCAGGGGCGCTATCAGATCGAGGTCATGGCCCACCTGGACAAGGTGCCACCCACGGGGGCGTTGATCGTCGTGACCTGGCCCAAGGTGGCCAATGGTCTGGGCTTCCCGGCGCGCGCCTTCGCCATCGTCCCGTGACACGCTTGTTGCCTGGCTGCGTCAACGTGTGGATTTGAGTTTTCCCGGGAGGAATTGAAAGTGAGGGAATCCTTGCACTCGGGGTTCCTTCACCTGGACTGCGTATTCATGTTGCCAGCGGCGTGGATTGATCTTCTACTTGAGGGGAGCCCCACCATCCCCCCTCTCCAGACGATGCGTCGTCACGTGAGTGCCATGGTCCACAAGAGACTCGTCCCTGTCCTCGGTCTTCTCCTCGCCTGGGCGCCGCATCCGCCCGCTCATGCGGAGGGAACGGGAGCTGTCGAATACAAGACCACGATGGGCAAGATCAGAGGCCTCTTCGAGAAGCTCAAGTATGAGGAGGCGCTCGATCAGGTCGGACTCGCGCGTGGGCGCCCGTTGAGCACGTCCGCGCTCGTGACCCTGTCCCTCTATGAGGGCATCCTCTTGTTCGAGATGGGGAGGCTCCAGGAGTCCGAAGAAGCCTTCCAGGTGGCGATGATGCTCCGGCCCAATGAGCAGCTTCCTGAGCAGGTCTCCCCCAAGGTCGTGGCCCACTTCGAGGCCATCCGGCAGAAGGTTCAGCAGGAGATGCTCCAATCGCTCGAGGCCCACCAGAACGCTGCGACGAGTGACTCACCCTCAGTGGCTTCGTCCAAGGAGAAAGCCTCGCCGAAGTGCGCGTCCACACTCATCGCGGCCAATGGCAGGACCTTGAAGGCCCAGCAGTTGTGGCGCCTCGCCTCGATGGAACAGATGCTGTGCGCGCCGGGGATTCCGCGCAAAGCGGTCTCCAAAGCCATGGCGACCTTGAAGACCCAGGTCTCGGAGGCGGGCACGATCACCGAGTGGGTGCGTGTCAGCCAGGAGATCGACCAGCTCGCCCACCAGTTCGCCCTCTATCCCTCCTCCGAGGATTGGCTCCAGGCGAAATCCGCCGTGCCGGAAGCGCTCTGGGAAGTCGGGGACGAGGACCAGGACGTACCACTGCCCGAAGCGCCCGCCGTGGTCCCTCCAGAGCCACCAGCGAATCTGTTCGGATGCCGGGCGGCTGTCGCCGCGGAGTGTGAACGGCTCATGATGCGGCTGATTGCTCTTCAGGCGCGGACCACTGAGATGGATGAGGCCAGCAGGAGCACCGCTCTGAGCGCGCTGTTCCAGTTGGGCCAGAAGGTCCGGGAAGCCGACTCCAGCAAGCTTCTGGAGACAGCCTCTCGTGGCATCGACGACTGGGCGGGGAAGCCTCGCGAGGCTTCGCTGCCTGTTCAGGGAAGCCTTGAAGCCTCACTCCTCGAGTAGATTGACCCAGAGAGAGCTGTTCGCTCCCGCCTTCACGTCGAGGATGATCTCCTTCGTCCTGCGAATCTCGTCGTTGACCAGCTTCAGGGTGTGGCGTCCTGGGAGCAGCTTCAGCTGCCCCTTCAGGGGAGTCACGCCCAGGCGCTTGCCATCCACGAAGACCGTGGCGTAGGGCCGGACGCGCAATTCCACGAGGGGCGCGACCGACGCGAAGCTCTTGTCTTCCACCTGTCCGGCGGGCTCCGGAGCCGCCACGGGAGGTTCCCCTGGCGCCGGGGTTTCCGCGCGCGGAGTCGGCTCGCTCGCGTTGGGCGCCGGCTGGGAGAGGGGCTCGGGTGTGCTCCCGGGCATGGGGGCGGAGCCTTGAACCTCCGGCTGGGACTTCATCCGCCAGAGCGCCACGCCGCCACCGCACGTCGCCAGCAGCACGCCGCCGAGCAGGACGGGCCCCCACCGGTTCGAGGTGCGGGGCTTCTCCGCCGACATGACGGGGCGCCGCACGGCCGCGGCGGCACCCGAAGGGCGTGGCGGCACGGCCGTCTGACGCGCCGCCTCCGTCATCGGCTGCGGTTCCTGGCCGTCCCTGTCGAGGGCGGACGCGGGGACGGGTGGCAGGGTGGGCCGTGACGGGCGCGTTGTTTCGAGTTCGACGCTCCGGGGGAGCGGGGTGACGAGGGTGTTGGGAGTTTCCCTCGAGGGAGGGGACACGCGCACGTTCGCGGTCGGCACCTCGTTCGTGCTCGAGGAGGAGCGTCTCCTGGCGAGGTTCGGTGGCGCGGAAGCCGTCGGCACGGGCGCCGGTGTCAGGGCCGGCATCGGCGTATCCGAGGTCGCCCGGATGAGCTGGGCCACCTGCTGCGTCGTCACGGGCTTGCCGGCGGAGACGATGAAGCTCTCCAGGTCCGCCTGCAAGTCGTGGCAGTCCGGGTAGCGTTGCTCGCGCTCCCTGGCGAGTGCCTTGCCGAGAATCCGCCTGAGGGGCTGTGGCAGATCCGGACGGAGCCGGGCCGCGGGAATGGGCTGCTCGTAGAGGATGGCCTGCATCAGCCCGGCGTCCGTGTCCGAGATGAAGGGGCGCTGGCCCGTGAGCAGCTCGTAGAGCACCACCCCGAGCGCGTACACATCCACGCGCCGGTCCAGTTCCCTGGCCCGTATCTGTTCGGACGGCATGTACGCCAGCTTGCCCTTGATGACGCCGCTCTCGGTCTTGTGGGCCTGCCCGGCGGCCTTGGCGATGCCGAAGTCCACCACCTTCACCGCTCCCTGCCGGGACAGCAGGATGTTGTCCGGGCTGATGTCCCGGTGGATGAGCCCCAGGGGCTCGCCCGTGTCGGGGTCCGCGAAGTCGTGGGCGAAGGCCAACCCCTCGCACGCGTCGGCGATGAGCCGGGCGCATATGGCGGGCGGCAGGGCCAGTCCCTGGGCCGCGGCGCGCTTGATGAGCGCGCGCAGACTGGGGCCGTCGATGTACTCCATGGCCAGGAAGTAGGCGCCATCGGCCTCGCCGAAGTCGAAGATCTGCGCGATGTGCGGATGCGTCAGCCGGGCGGCGAGCTTGGCCTCGGACAGGAACATCTGCACGAAGGCGGGCTCCTGCGCGAGTTGGGGCAGGATGCGCTTGAGCACCAGGGTCTTCTCGAAACCCATGGGCCCCGCAGCCTTGGCGAGGAATACCTCGGCCATGCCTCCCGTGGCGAGCTTGCGGATCAGCTGATATTTCCCCACCTGCTGTGTCGCGTCCAACGCTCTCTCCCAACGACTCCGAAGGTCGCGCTCCGGTTCGGGCACTCGTGAGGTCTTCTCCTCACGCGGCGGAGTCAGGGGATATCAGGTGGCGTTTCCCTTGTCGTGATCCTGGCTGGCCGCGGAGGGCGGAGCGGGGACCGGAGCCGGGGCCACGCCCGGTGGTGAGTCCCAGGAGCCACGCTCGCACTGGAGCAGACGCTCGAGCACGGCGAGCGCCGGAGCGCTCCCCGAGGCGCGGACCTTGTGCTCCATGCCGATGTTGAGCAGCTCCATGCGCAGGCGCATGGCATCCGCTTCGCGCTCCTCCGTCTTCAACTCCACCGCCTGGAGGTTGTCGAGCCAGGAGCGCTCGGTGACGAAGCTCAGCCTGCGCACGAGCGAGTCCACGACGTAGCGCTGCTCGGGGCGTCCGGTCCGTGACACGTCGAGAATGGGTTTGGAGAGGAAGGCGCGCATGTCCACGCCCCTGACGCGCCGTTGCAGCCAGGCCTCCGACGTGGAGATGGGCAGATCCGTCGTCTCGCCATCGACCTTGGCGAACGCATGGGCCTCGGCGTAGCTCACCCGTCCATCCCCGTCATGGTCGGCCGAGGCCACCACGCTTCCCGTCCGGCTGACGCCCGCGAGCCCCGCGAAGAAGCTGGAGCTGTAGTCCCGGTAATCCGCTTCGTCCACCTCCGGGGTGCACCCGACGGATGGGAGGTACTCCACCGTGGCGAAGAAGCCACACCGGGGCTGTGCCACCACGGAATGCTGGGGGTTGGCGTCCTGGTAGATGAAGTTGGCGAACGAGCCGGAGTAGCACTGTGACATCATCGTGACGACAGGGGTGGTGCTCGGGAGCCGGCCCAGGAAGAGGCCAAAGGCGCGGACCGTCAGCGTGTCCGAGTCCCAGAGCGCCAGGTGGTTGTTGTCCAGGTTGTTGCCGTTCATCCCCCCGTGGCCCGTGAAGTAGAGGAAGACGGGTCGCTCGGGCGCCTTCCGGGCGTTGTCCTCCAGCCACTCCAGGAAGTGCTCCAGGGTCGCCGCTCCCTTGAGATGGGGAATCTCCAGGGATTTGAACGAATCGCGTGTGCCCCGGCCCCCGGCGCGGTAGCGGACCGTGGCCTTCCCGTCCGTCCCATTGGCGAAATAGATGGACGCCGACTCGGGAGCGAAGCCGAGCGATTGGAGCGTCCGCTGGAAGTAGAGGACGTTCTTCTCCAGGGCGATCTCGTTGCTCGCGGGCTCTCCTCCACCCCCCAGCACGAGGAAGCTGGAGGCTCGCGGAGGGGTACGCAGGGGCTCGAAAACGGCCTCGGGCTCGGAGACCTCGGGCTCTGGATCCTCGAACGAGGGGTCCATCCATTCGACGACCTCTCCGCCCCACGTGGGGGGCGGCGCCCTCTTGCACCCGGATACGCCCAAGAGGAGCACGGCCAGGCTGGTCTTGAAGCTCGATCCCCGTGTCATACCGGGAGAATCTAGACCCAACGCGTCGACGCCCGCACCCTCCACGCGGGTCGTCGACACGGCGAACTGTTCAGCCCTTGAGCACCGCGATGGGCGTGAGCCGCAGCCACGGCGTCACGAGCTCCTCCTCATCCACCAGCACCTCGGTGATGTCGCGGTAGACGGCCGGAGCCTCCTCGACCAGGGAGGCGGCGCGTCCCACGTCGAACACCACACGGCGCAGGGCGTGTTCCAGTGCGTCCGGACGGATGCGGGCTCGCGCTTCCTTGCGTGTCATCACCCGGCCCGCCCCATGTGAGCAAGAGCCGAAGGAGCGGTGTTCGCCTCTTCCCGTGACGAGGTACGAGGCCGTTCCCATGCTGCCGGGGATGAGGCCTGTCTGTCCGGGGGCCAGACCGATGGCTCCCTTGCGATGGACGAGCAACGTGCGGCCGAAGTGCTGCTCGGCCGCGACGTGGTTGTGGTGGACATCCACTCGGGAGTCCGGCAGCGGTTCCCTCCCGAGCATGTCGGCGAGCACTGCCCCCGCGCGAGACAGGAGCGCGTCGCGATTGGCACGGGCGAAGTGACACGCCAGTTCCGTGTCCGCGAGGCAGGCGGCCCCCTCGGGAGTCTCCGTGCTCAGGCCGGGCAGCGAGCCCTCTCCCTGAGCCTGGGCTACACGCACATGGTGGGCGGCGATGGCGGCACCGACGCCCCGTGAGCCCGTGTGGAGCAACAGCCAGAGGTCTCCCCCCGCGTCCCGGTCCAGCTCGAGGAAGTGGTTGCCACCCCCGAGTGTCCCGAGATGTCTGGGCGCCAGTCTTTCCCACTCGCGCTGGAGGCGGTGGGTGGACAGGCGCGCGGCTTCGAGCCCGGGTGGCAGTGGCAGCCCCCGTCCCCGGTGGACCGCATCGCCCACGGGCACGGCCCGTGCGAACGCGGCGAGCAGGCGTGTCAGCCCCGCTCGATCGATCGCGGAGGCGGGGTAGTCGAAGCGCACGGCGCTCACCCCGCAGCCGAGATCTCCCCCGAGCGCTCCGGGAACGATGTGGCGCTCGGTGGCGAAGACGGTGCCCACCGCGACCCCCTCGGACATATGGACATCCGGCATGGCCGCCACGTGCTCGACGACGTAGGGCTGGCTCGCGATGTGTTGGAGTTGCTTCACCGCGCCCGCCGGCACCACGCGGGCCCAGGCGAGGATGGGGACGGCTCCCGGTGGGCTTTCGAGGACGCGCGGCATCATGCCTCACCCCCTTCCTCGTGCTCCTCGCTCCACGTGGACGCCACGCCCACGTAGATGAAGCGCAGGTGCGGCACCCGCTTGAGGTCCAACCCCAGCGCGAGTTGCGAGCGGATGAAGCCGCTCGCGCGTTCGAGGGCCTTCTCGACCGGCGCCGGCCCGGTGGCCGCGGCTTCGGGGGGCAGGGTGAAGCCGATTCGGGCGTTGCGCCCGTCCGGCGTGAGCTCGAGTGACGTCACCGCGACGCCCTCGAGCAAGGGATCGGACAGCTCTCCACGGAAGAGGCGGGACACCTCCTGGAACAGGGTGGACTGGATGCGCAGGTGGCGCGCGGGGATGGCGTCGGTTTCGGAAGACAGCAGGGAAGAATCCGCGCCCCTGTGCGAGGCGCGGCCACGGCGATGCTTGGAAGAAGTCATGAAGACAAACGGTTCCCGTCAGGCCGCACGAGCCCCGGCGGCTCCAGACGCGGAGCACGCGCAAGACACGTCGGCCAGGTCAGATCGACAGAACTCCGTGCCGGCACCCGCGCACCGAAGGCGGCAGGCCCGTTCGTCTCGACTTCAGCGAGGGAGCGGAGCGCGCCCGGTCAGGCGAGCGTCGGCGTGGAGCGACCCGAGGCACCGTTCAGTACAGTTCCCATGGCACACCTCCCGCCGCGCGAGTCATTCGCACGATCCAATGGGCGCAAGGTGCCACCGCACCTCGCCCGAGTCAACGCCCGGCCCGGAACGCGCACCCGGGCCGCCATGCCACCCGATGTCCTGTTGGCGCTGGAAGTGAGTAGCCTGGAGTCTTCCATGCAACAGGCACCGAGCCTCGATGACTTCGTCCTTCTCAAGCGTCTGGCCATGGGCGCCATGTCCGAGGTGTTCCTCGCGGAGGTGAAGGGTGGGGTGGGGCCGGACCGGCTGGTGGCGCTCAAGCGGATGCGTCCGGAGGTCGCCGGAGACCAGACCTGGGTGAATCAGTTCCTCGACGAGGCCCACCTGTCCACCCTGCTTCATCATCCGTTCCTGGCGCGGCTGCGCACCTTCGGCCAGCAGGATGGGCTGCTGTTCCTCGTATTCGATTACGTGCATGGCCTCACCCTGGCGCAGCTCCTGGAGACACGCCGCGCCGCGGGGCAGGGGGCGCTGCCCTGGGCCCATGCGGCGCGCATCGCCACGTACGTGGCCGAGTGTCTCGCCTACCTGCACGCCCTCCGGGGCCGGGAGGGTCAACCCCTGGGTCTCGTCCACCGGGACATCCATCCTGGCAACGTCATGATCGCCGACACCGGAGCCGTGAAGCTGCTCGACTTTGGCATTGCCCGCCGGAGTGGACGGCTGACGGAGACTCAGCCCGGCCGGGTCAAGGCCCGCCTGGAGTACGCCGCGCCCGAGCAGCTTCGCGAGGCGCCGCTGGATGCCCAGACGGACGTGCATGGACTGGCATTGACACTCTACGAGTTGCTCTCGGGCGTGCAGCCCCTGCGACGGGACACTCCCGTGCGGACGATGGAAGCAGTGCTCAAGGAAGTCCCTCGCGGACTCGGCACGGTGCGGCCCGCCGTGCCCGAGGCGCTCCAACGGAGCGTGACGGCGGCCCTCGCCAAGGAGCCCTCGCGGCGCCCCTCGCTGATGGAACTGCGCACGTCGCTCGACCTCGTCCTGCGCGCCGAGGCTCCCCTGGTGGGCCTGCCCGAGCTGGCCGAACTGGTGGCTCCCTGGCTCCCCGGCTCCGGGCGTCTCGCCTGGGGTCAGGAGCGCTCGCGAGAGGGCGCCACCGTCACCCACACCGCCGACGTGTCCCGCCCGACTCGAGGGACGAAGGGTTGACGCTCAGTCGCCCGCCTTCAGCCCGTAGCGGTTGAGCAGTCCGTGGACGTGGCTGCGCGCCAGCCCCGCCGTGCGCGCCACCTCCGAGATGTTGTTGCCGCACCGCGCGAGCAGCGCCGTCAGGTACTCGCGGGTGAAGGCCTCCACCATGCGCTCCTTGGCCTCCTTGAAGGTCAGTCCACTCAAGTCCTCGGTCGCGGTGACCGTGCTCACCGGCTTCGTGTCCGGCAGCTCCGCGTCTCCCGCCGCGAGGACCCGGTGCACGAAGTTGCGCAGCTCGCGCACGTTGCCCGGCCAGTCGTAGCCCACCAGCCGTTGCACCAGCTCCTCGGTGAGGGGGAAGTCCGGCTGGCCAGCCTGTTGGAAGAGGTGGCGCACCAGCATGGGGATGTCCTCCGCGCGCTCGCGCAGTGCGGGAACGCGCACCGGCACCACCGCCAGCCGGTAGTAGAGGTCCGCCCGGAAGCGCCCCGCGGCCACCTCCGCCTTCAGGTCGCGGTGCGTGGCCGCCACCACGCGCACGTCCACTTCCTTCGCGGCGTTGTCGCCCACCCGGCGCACCGTGCCCGACTCCAGCACCCGGAGCAGCTTCGGCTGGAGCTCCAGCGGCAGCTCGCCCACCTCGTCGAGGAAGACAGTGCCGCCATCCGCCTGCACCAGGTGTCCCTGGCGCTCGGTGTGCGCGCCCGTGAAGGCCCCCTTCGCATGCCCGAACAACTCACTCTCGATGAGCGAGGGCACCACCGCTCCACAGTCCACGATGACGAAGGGCCGGTTGCTCCGGGGCGAGGCCCGGTGGATCGCCTCGGCCAACAGCTCCTTGCCGGTGCCCGTCTCGCCGAGCAACAGCACGGAGAAGGAGGAGCGCGCCGTGCGCTCCAGTACGCCGAACAGCTTCTGCATCGCGGCGCTCTGCCCCAGCGCGCGCCCGAAGGTGGTGCGGGGCGCGGGCTCGGCTGCCTCCTCGGTCGGCTCGGGCATGACGAGCAGCGTCGTCTTGCCCAGCGTGAAGCGGGCCTCGCCCGCGACGGTGACTTCGTGGATGCGCACGCCCAGCGACCAGGTGCCATTGCGCGAGCCCACGTCCCGGACTCGCACGCCCTCCGGCCGGGCCTGAAGCTCCAGGTGGACCCGCGACACCGTCGGATCGCTCAGTCGCAGGCCGCCCTCGACCTGGGTGCCCACCAGCAACGTGCCCTCGAGGGGGATGTCCCGCCGCGCGTCGGGTCCCGTTTCCACCACCACGCGAAAACGTGGGCCGCGCGCTTCTGGTCGCCCCTCCGCCAGGGCACTGGGAGTCAGTGGTTCGGTGGAGGAGAAGACCATGCGGTGTGGCAACATAGAGGCCCCCATGCATCCCCACAAGCAAGCCTCCTCGTGTGCCACCTGCGGGCTGCCCGTTCCCTTTCCGGGAGCCGCCTGCTCGGAGTGCACCGCCATCACCCAGCACGCTGGGGAAGCGGGAGGGCGCCCGCGGGGGCCGGCACGGCCGTCACTCGCCCCGGGGGACGTGCTGGAGGGCAAGTGGCGGCTGGAGGCGCTGCTGGGCGCCGGAGGCATGGGTCAGGTGTACCGGGCCCGGGATCTCGCGCTCGAGCGCACCGTGGCCATCAAGCTGCTCCACGAGCCGTTGTGCGAGGACCCGGAGAGCGTGGCGCGCTTCGAGCGGGAAGCACGGGCGATGGCGCGGCTGGAGCACGCGCACATCACCCCCATCCACGCGGTGGGCCGCGAGGGCGGGCGTCCGTTCATCGTGATGAAGCACCTGGAGGGCATGTCCCTGGCGCGCTACCTGCGCTCGGTGCCCGGGCCCATGCCGGTACCGGAGGTGCTCGCCCTGGCGCGGCAGTTGTGCGCCGGGTTGGACTTCATCCACCAGCGCGGCTGCGTCCACCGCGACATCAAGCCGGGCAACATCTTCGTCTCGCCCAGTGGGCACGCCACGCTGCTCGACTTCGGCATCCTCTGGGAGCACCGCGGCGAGGACCGCACCCAGAGCGGTGTGCGGCTCGGCACGCCCAGCTACATGGCGCCGGAGCAGGCCCGGGGCGAGCCCGTCGACAGCCGCACGGACCTCTTCTCCCTGGGGCTGGTGTTGCTGGAGGCGCTGACGGGCCTGCCTCCGTCGAGCACCTGCCGGCTGCTGGGCGAAGGGCCTCGGGCCGCGGTCTCGGCGCTCCAGGCTCAGGCTCCGTGGCTTCCGCTCCCCTGGGCGGAGGTCCTCGTCCGGGTCACCGCGATGAACCCGGAGCAGCGCCACGAGAGTGCACTCGCGCTGCTCGCGGCGCTGGAGGAGGCGGATCGCGCGAGCGCGAGCCCTCCCGTGGCGTTGGCGTCCCCCTCGTCGACGCCCCCACCGGCGCCGGTTTCCGCGGGGCGTGGGAAGCACGTGCGGCGCGTGTCCTGGGTGCTGTTGGGTGGGGCGAGTGTAAGCGCGCTCCTCCTCGCGACATTCACGCACCGTGGCACGGCGGAGGCCCCGGCCCCGCGCGTGGTGACGGCATCGGACGCCTCCGTGTCGACCGCTCCGGCCAGGCCCGCCACTGCCACTCCGAGCCTGGCGCGGGAAGCGCCCCCGGTTCGGGACTCCACTTCGGCTCGAGACATCGACCCGGCCCCCGCCGCTCCGAGCGCGGCGACCGGGGCCGCCCTGGTGCCAGTACCGGTGGCTCCCGCATCGAACACGCCCGCATCGAACACGCCCGCTTCCCCGACGACGGCTTCCCGCCGGACTCGGGGAGCACAGGTCCCGCTCGCGTCCTCCCCTGCGGGAAGCAACTCCCGTCAGAGGACGAAGCAGGGCAGGGGAGAGGTGCGCGTGGTGACCCTGCACCAGGGCCGGGCGGTCTGGGCCAACGTCAGCGTGGACGGCAAGCACCACGGGGCCACCCCGGTGTCACTCGAGCTGCCCGAGGGGCGTCACTCCGTGCGCGTGGATCGTGACGGCTTCGCCCCGCAGGAACGCCCCATCGAGGTTTTGCCGGGCTCGAAAGCAGTGGTACGCATCGAGCTTCACGAATGAGCGTTCCCCTGTTGGTGATGTCGCTGCTGCTCGCCGCCGGTTCGCCCACTGGAGCGCACCGCGAGCTGGATGCGGCGCTCGAGGCCCTGTCCGAAGGGGACTTCGAGTCCGCGCTCTCCCGTGTGGACGCGGGATTGAAGACGACCCGGGACGAGACGGAGATTGCTCGGCTGCACCTGGTCCGGGGCGAGGCGTACGCGGCGCTCCGCCGTTACTCCCAGATGGAGGCCTCCTTCGCCCGGGCGCTCGAGTCGGATCCGGACGTTCGTCTGGATCCGGAGCGCGTGCAGCCCACCGTGGTGACGCTCTTCGAGAGCCTGCGCGAGCGGCTCCGGGGCGAGCTGGCCGTGGAGGTCGATCCTTCCGGTGCGCGGCTGTTGCTGGATGGACAGCCGCTCGGCCAGGCGCCCTGGCGGGGCCCGGTCCCCATTGGAACGCACACACTGGACGTGGGCGAGGGGAGGACCTCGCTCCAGGTCAAGGTGCGTGCCGGCCGGACGGAACAGGTGCGCGTCGTCCTTCCCCCAGCGGCCTCGAGGGACGCGCCCTGGTCCGGACTCTCCTTCAGCGCCCAGGTCCGGGCCACGCTGGGCGTGTCACCCTTGTCGGGAGTGGGACTGGAGGCCGGAGCGAGGCTGGCGGGCACGTATGTCTACGGCGAGCTCAACGCCACCGTGGGGAGCCGATTCGGAGCGTCCGCGCGACTGGGTGCCCAGGCACCAAGGCTCGTGGGGCCGCTGACCTTCTTCCTCTCGCTCGATGCATATGCCCTGGGGGGACCGCTCCTGTTCGGTGGCGGGCTGTCCGCCGGAGCGAGCCTCCCCCTGTCCGGCAAGTTCGACCTCTTCGTGGAGTTGAGTGGACGCCTGCTTCCGGCGAACGCTTCGTACGGCACCACGCACCTGCTGGGCGTCACCGGCTTGCGCTTCACTCCTGGCGGGTAGCCGCCGTCGGTTGCCTCCGGCGACTCCGTCGCGACCCGGGCCACAGCAGCACCGGCAGCGACACGAGCGCCCCCGAGGCCGAGGTGCAACCCAATCCCATCGTCCAGGGCCCCGCCGCGCCGCCGTCCGCGTCTCCCACGGGAGTCCCGTCTCCCTCCACCTGGAGGGTCGCGGGGAGGAAGTCCGGATGCGAGGCCGCCAACGTCACCGTTCCCGGAGGACCCCCCGGACGGAAGTACACGCGCCGTTCGAAGGTACCGGTGGGAAGGCGCACGCGCTCCACCGGGGACTTGCAGGCCTCATCCGCGTGGTAGCGGCCCTCTCCCGCTGTCGTGGACAGGGACACCTCCGTCTCGTATGGCGCGGGCGCGAGTGCCCCGGAGGCGGAGCTCCGCAGGGACACGTCCACGGCGAGGCACCCCGAGGACGCGCCCGTGTCCTCCGTCCGCTGGAGTTGCAGCCGGCTCGCCATGGGCGTGGCGCTCACCCGCACGTCATCGAAGTCGATGGAGCCGGTGAAGAACCCCTGGTCCGTCCACGGCTCGCCCACCTGGATCCACTTCAACACGTAGATCGCATCGCGCCAGTCGAGTCCGGAGAGCGCGGTGCGCTGCTCGCTCGCCCCCTGCTCGACGCCGTCCACCCACAACCTGGCCTCTCCGTGGGTGGTCCCCAGTCCCCGGGCGCTGAACTCGACCAGGTACCAGCGATCCTGCTCCACCCGTGTCCCATGCACGCTGGCGTAGGTCTGCTCCGTGCCCTTCCTCACGGACAGTTCCCAGATCGGGCTCGGTGACAGGAGCCGCAGCTCCACCCTCATCGGGTTGGTCTGGATGGCCACCACTTTCCCGGGGTTGCCGACGTCGCGCAGGCGCATCCACGAGCGGAAGAAGAACTCCGAGGTCAGGGGGGTGCTCTCGAAGTCGGCGCTCCCCTGGAACTCCGAGACGCTGCTGTTGTTTCTGTCGATCAGGGTGAGCCCGTACTGCCCCCGGTGGGCCCCCGCCGCCCCGTTGGTGAGGGTGTTGGGGCTGATGCTCCTGGCGAGGTCCCACTGGCCCTCCGGCGCGATCAGCGCCCCCGTCTCGAAGTCATCCGAGAACCAGTCGGAGGCGGCGGCCGCGGACACGGGCTGGAGCAGCACGCAGCTTCCCAGCACCAGGCCCCCCCACGAGGGTCTGACCCATTCAGTGATCATCCTGACGAACCTAGCAGCTCCCCTCCTTCGCGAAGGCCAGGAGCTGTCCACTCGACAGGCCAGGCCGCTCCCTGCCGCCTCCCCGTCACCAGGCCGCTCTCCATGGCCTTGGGGCACTGCTTTCCGGGCCCCTCGTTCCATTGACGGGGTGCGAGGACGTGGTGCCTTAAGTCAGATAAGTGACACTCGTGTGAAATCCACGGATTCGTGGCATGGCGCTGACATGTCATGGGTAGACCGCATCCATGTTCCTCCACGCACTCGGACACTTCCACCCGGAGAACCTCATCACCAACGCGTTTCTCCAGGATATCGGCCTGGATACGGACGACACGTGGATCGTCGAGCGTGTGGGCATCCGCACCCGGCACACGGTGCTGCCGCTCGACTACATCCGTGAGACGCGCAACCGGGACGTGCGCGGAGCACTGGAAGCCGCGCTGTATTCCAATGCGGAGACGGGCAGGCGCGCGGCGCTGATGGCGCTCCAGCGCGCGGGGCGCGACGTGAAGGACGTGGGGATGGTGGTGGCGGGCGGCTGCTCACCCGACGAGTGCATTCCAGCGGAGTCCTGCCGCATCGCCGAGGCGCTGGGCATCGAGGCGCCCTCCCTGGACCTCAACGCCGCCTGCTCGTCCTTCTGCGCCCAGCTCCACTTCCTGGCGGGAATGCGGCCGGAGCGCCTGCCGGACTTCATCCTCGTGGTGAACCCGGAGAACTCCACCCGCGTGGTGGACTACTCGGACCGCTCGAGCTGCGTGCTGTGGGGCGATGGCACCAGCGCCGCGCTGATCAGCCCGCGCATTCCCGGTCCCTGGCGCATCACCCAGACGCTGCTCGGTGGAAGCCCCGCGGGTGCGGACAAGGTGAAGGTGCCCCGCGCCGGCCACTTCACCCAGCAGGGCGCTGCCGTCCAGGCCTTCGCCATCAAGCGCGCCAGCGAGACTTTCCTCGAACTGCGCGCGCACTACCTCGCGGCCTCGCCGGAACGCACCCCCGAGGGGCTGAGCTTCATCGGGCACCAGGCCAACCTGCGCATGCTGGAGGCGGTGCAACGGCGCACCGAGGTCACGGCGGAGCGCCACTTCTCCAACGTGGAATACCGCGGCAACTGCGGTGCCTCGGGCGCGCCCACCGTGTTCTCGGAGAACTGGGACAACCCCAGGTTGGGGGACGCGGTGGCGCTCGCGGTGGTGGGCAGCGGCCTCACCTGGGCGGGCACCCTGCTGGAGCGCTACCGCGCGGAGTAGCCCCACGCGCGGCACCGCCGCTCACGCCTTGGGGCCCAGGTCGAGGCCCAGCGCCTCGGTCGCGAAGCGGGCCATGCGCTCGAGGAGCTGCCGGTTCTCGTCCAGGGCATTCCGGCCGGCCAGATTCGTCGCCGACTCGAGCCGCTCGTTGCAGCGCAGATCCAGGCAGAGGTTCACGCCCACCCGGCGCTTCGAGTCGACATCCGTGGTGAGCAGCCCGATCTGATCCGCCGAGCCGGAGGAACGGCACCAGTCACACACCCGGAGCCCCAGGGTCTTGTCGCCCTGCTGGTCGCGGCGGAAGGCGATGCCCGTGGGCCGCTTGCCTCCTGGCGGGGCGAACACGAGGAAGACGCGAACCCCGTGGGGATCCACCCACGAGAGGTAGTCGCGGATGAAGAGGGGAAACTGGGTGCCCTTGGGCGGCTCGACGAACTTGCGATCCCTCGAGCGGAAGGCGCCCAGGAACTCTTTTTCTGTGTCGATGAGGAACATGACTGGCTCCGCAGGTTATCACCCGGCGCGATGGAACCCCTCCCCGCGTGGCCAGGCGACGAAGTACACGCTACCGTCGCCACGACCGCTGCCCTGGCTGCGCGCGGTCGTTCTGGAGGCGGTATGCGGCGTCGAGACGTCCTGGCTGGAGCAGCGCTTCTCGTGACGGGGCTTGCTCCATCGCGCCTTGACGCGCGTGAGGCTTCAGCGCGGTTGTCGCCGCTCCTCGAGCGCTGGGCGCAGGATGAACATCCCGACCTGCACGGTGTCGTCGTTCGTGTCGACGGGGCCGTGGTGGCCGAAAGGCACTATCACGGCGCGGACCCTCAGACGCTTCACGATATCCGGTCGGCCGGGAAGAGCATCACCTCGCTCCTGGTCGGTGCCGCGCTCGAGCGTGGACTCCTGGGCGCACTGGACGCGCCCATCGAACGCGGCTGGCCGGAGGCGCGTGGCAGTGCTCTCGGTCGGGCATCGCTCGCGGACCTGCTGACCATGCGCTCCGGTCTGGCCGCGAATGACGAGGATCCTGACTCGCCCGGCAATGAGGATCGGATGGATGCGGCGAGCGATCCGGTCGCCTTCTTGCTCGGTATTCCCTCCGTCGACAAACCCGGCACGCGCTATGTCTATAATTCGCTGGCGTCCTATGCGGTCGGACTGTTGCTGGAACGCGCGACGGGGAAGAGCCTGCTGGCCTTCGCGCGCGAAGCGCTGTTCGAACCGCTGGGAATCCAACGCGTCGACTGGGCCAGCGACGTGGCCGGTCATACCAAGGGCCAGGGCAACCTGTCCTTGACCACCAGTGATCTTGCCCGGCTCGGACAGATGCTCCTCGATGGGGGCCGATGGCGGAAGCGGCGGATCCTCCCATCCAACTGGCTCGAGACCAGCATGCGGCCGCTCGTCCCGATCAGCGCGGTCGACCCCTATGCCGACGCCTACGGCTATTTCTGGTACACGAAAACGCACCGGCTGAAGGGCGGGGCGGTGACGGTGCGGTTCGCGTCGGGCAATGGCGGCAACAAGCTCTATCTCGTCCCATCCCGGCGCATGGTCGTGGCGATCACCTCGCGCGCCTACGGGCGAGGCTACGGACAACGCCGCTCCGAGGAGATCCTGACGGCACTCCTGTCCGCCTGAGCCCGGGGCCGCGAGCGCCGTTGGACTTCCCCCACATGGGCGGGGGGACTCAGAGCCGCTTCAAGAACTCCAGCAGGTCCCGCTTCTGTTCGGGTTTGAGCGCCTCGGGCAGACCTCCGGGCGTCTCGGGGGGGTGGACGGGCGGCAGGTTCATCTCCGCGGTGAAGGGCAGGATGAGCCGGCTGTAGCCGTCGACGACGTCGCGCAGGGTCTCGTGGCTGTTGTCGTGGAAATACGGAGCCGTCCCCGCGATGCCTCGAAGCGACGGCACGTCGAAGGCCTCGAAATCCAGGGGATCGCCCGTGATGAGGGCGCGGCCGGGATCCGTGGTGAACCACTGGGGCAGGCCGTTGGGACCGACGATGGGCAGTCCGTTCTCGTCGAGCGCCGGAGTCGGATCGAAGGGCTCACCACTGGCCGTGACCGGGATGGGTGGAAGTTCGGTGACGGCGTGCTGGCGCGTGCCGTCCGTGTAGAAGCGGAAGCGGTAGCGCGGCAACTCCACGGAGGAGGTGTACAACGGGAGCTGTCCGATCTGCCCGAGATAGGAAAGCGACCCGAACCCGATGTTCACGAACTCGTTGCCCGGGCGAGGGACCCGCACGGGAACGGGCCCCTGACCAGGCACCTGGGTGAAGAAGACGTTGCCGTCTGGCTTGAGCGCGGCGGAAAGTGACGCGTGGACGGCGCGGTTCGTGATCTGGTTCGTGGTGGGGCCACCATGACATGCCGCGCAGGCCAGCTCGAAGACCTCGCGGCCACGCTGCTCCTGGGCGGTGAGCAGCATGAAGTCCTCGGGAGGAGGAATCTGGTCGCGGGGAACGCCGGCCTGGAGCAGCTTCGAGACGAACCGGGCCCGGGGTGACGAGAACACACTCCGCTCGAAGTCGGCGATCTGCTTCAGCGGCGCGAGCCCCACCTCGTGTCCCTCGCTGTGACTGAGGATCGCGGCCTGTGCCTGCTCTTCCAGCGTGGCCGCCCGGCCATCGAGCTGATACGGCCCGGAGATGGCCAGGTCCTCGATGGTTGGCACTCCACGCCAGACGGAGATCTTCCGGTCGGCGGGGGTGATGATGTTGCCCGCGTCGTCGATGACGTCCATGTTGCTGGGGAGTGGCAGGACCACACGGACGAGGCCCTTCTTGAGATGCTCATACGTGGGCCGCGCCGCTTCGGGGTCGTCCGCGTCGATGCGACGGAAGAGCGGCTCTCCCGGGTCGGCGGCCAGTCGCGCCTCGACGCTCGCGGGCCTCAGCGTCGTGTGTTCGCTCAGGGTATGGCACGTGGCGCAGGAGCGCCCGTTGGTCTGGGGAAACGCCTCACTGAAGAGACGCTTGCCGGCGGCGATGTGACCCAGGGGGGCCTGGGCTTCGGTCATTGTCTGGACGTTGGTGACCCGCGCGCCATCCACGTCTGGAGCTGGGTTCGAACAACTCGTGAGTCCGCCCCATGCCAGCGCACTGGCCAGACTCGCGAGGAATCGATTGGAAACCATGAGTGTGGCTCCCCGGTGAGGAATGGGAATCCTCCAGAAAACACCGGGGAGCCGCGAAGGTGTCACCGGGGGCTCGAGGTTTCCACGTCACGCGTCACGGAGGAGTGGCGGAGGCCGACGCCCATTGCCAGGCGGAGCCGCGGTGCAGGGCCGCGTAGATGCGGTCCCTCAACTCGTTGCACTCGGCGTGGGTGAGTGAGCGATCGAGCGCGCGCAGCACCACGCGCAGCAGCACGTTCTTCTGCCCGGGGGAGATGCCGAGCCGCTCCACGGCGGCGGGCGGCAGCGCCTCGTAGGGCGTCTCCGAGCGCACCTCGACGGCCTCCACCACCTCGGCCTGGGGATCGAGCGCGGCGCGCACCATGTCTCCCAGCTCCTCGCCCGTGGCGTCTCCCTCGAGCACCAGGGACAAGTCCCTGCGCACCGCGGGCATGGAGGACACCTCGTGGTAGGGCTCCAGGTCGAGCAACTGCGAGCGGATGCGTGGATCCTCGGCACGCAGCAGGCGGATGTCGTCCAGGCCCTTGCGCAGCATGAGGATGCGATCCATCCCCAGGCCCATGGCCAACCCCGAGATGCGCGCCGTATCGAGCCCGCTCTCGGCGAGCAGCTCGGGGTGGGCGAGGCCACACTCGCCAATCTCCACCCACTCGCCGCCCTGGTGGACGTCGATTTGCAGCCCATCCGTGGTGTAGGGATGCCGGGCCGGGGTGACGCGCCACTCCCGCCCGGGAAGCAGCGAGCGCACCACTGTTTCCACCATGTGGCGCAGCGCCTCGACGCCGAGCGGAGCGCCCCGTCGCACGCGCCAGAGATCCATCTGGTGGGGCTCGCCGGTGTGCAGCCGATCGATGCAGTCGCGGCGATAGACGAGCCCGGGACAGGCGAGCAACACGTCCTCGGGCGACTGGGGTATGGCGGCGAGCTGGCGCAGCAGCGGCGGAATCATCGCCGAGGTCTGGGTGCGTAGCAGCGCGGTGTCACAGACATAACGAGTATAGCGCTCGTCGCGGGCGGCACCGTCGAGCGGGTAGCGCAGCCGATCATAATTGTCGGAGACGGAGACGATGGGGCTTCGCCGGTGCAGCCGCACGTCACAACGCCAGGCCTCGCGCAGGGCGGCGAGCACGTCGTCGACGAGACGTTGCATGGCATGCGGGCCGGAGGAGGGATCGGTCAGGTCGCGAATGGACAGGGCACGGCGGACGGCGTCGGTGCTGAGGATGCGGACGGACATGGAAGGGCTCTCGGACTGGAGTGAAAGGAAGACAGCTCCAGGCGACGCCGGATCCTCGAGCGGAGGAGCAGGCGTCGCCACGCTCGGACACCCCCCGAACCCCTGGTCCAGGTGGGCGTCACGCCGAGAGGCGATTCGCCGAGGGAGAACGGGCTAGCGACGCAGCACGGCCTCCCGGCACCTGGTGGGGCTCGGGGGGCGGCTAAATCGACGCTGGCACGTCAGGACAATCATCGTTCGCTCAATATAACCGCACTCCGGGTTGCACGCAATCCCGACCCCTTGACTCCGTACGACCGCGAAGGGACCCACCGGGCGCGAATCGTTGCTCCCCTTGCTGTGTCTTTCATTCCAGTCAGGGCTTGGGGGCGCGAGCCCACCCTCTCCAAAAACGAAAGGTACCCTTCACACCCTGGCCGTATCCGGCGCCGCGCGTTTCACGCATTCATTCATCTCACGACGCGTGACGAACACGCTCAACCACGGGAGATGCCCATGCGTATCGCGACTCACATCCTGGCCGCCCTTGTCGGCCTCACTGCCCTCGTTGGCTCGTCCACCCTGGCGGCCGAGGAGCTGCCTCAGCCCAAGAAGCTCACGGTGGATCGGGGCCTGACCCACTACCAGGCGTACACGCAGCTTCTGGCGGCACGGCGCTACTACGCCTTCTGGAACACGGGCGAGGAGGCGTACGCCAGGGCGGCGCTCGCCGAGGACTTCATCGACCTGAACCTTCCCGAGGGCCGGCCCCAGGGTCCGACGGGTCCCATCGTCGCCTCGCGCACCTTCCGGGCGGCGGTGCCGGACCTCCAGGTCTCGGTCGAGGAGGCCTGGGTGGTGGGTGATCAGGTCATCAGCCGCCTGCGCTTCACCGGCCACTTCTCCGGCCGGTTCGGTGACCTCCAGGGCGATGGCCGCTCCATCCAATTCGACGCCGTGGACATCTACACCATCAAGAATGGCCGCATCTCCACGAACTGGCACCTGGAGGACAACCTCACGTTCCTCACGCGGATCGGCGCCGTCGTGACGCCCTGAGCGCGCGTCCCGGAACGAGCGGGGCCTCTGGCGAGCCCTCACGTGGAGGCGGAGCTCTCCACCCGGTCCATGCCGTCCCACCGGTAGGCCGCGCGAAGTTCCCCGCCAAGGAACTCGATGAAGACCTTCACCTTCGCCGCGACCCCGCGGTTATGGGGGTAGATGGCATGAATGGGGGCGGCGGGGACCCGGTAATCGGGCAGTGCCACTTCGAGCCGTCCGGCATCGAGGTCCACTCCGACGTCCCAGATCGACTTGAGCACGAGCCCACCGCCTTCGAGCGCCCACTCGTGCGCGACCTCGCCATTGTTGGTCACGAGCGAGCCCGCGATGCGCACCGTCGTCGTCTCTCCATCGGGCCCCTCGAATTGCCAGTCCTGGTTCGGCGGGTTGCCGAAGGCGATGCAGTCATGGTTCTTCAAATCGGCGGGGCGCCGGGGCCTGCCCTTCCTGGCGAAGTAGGAGGGCGCTCCACACACCACCCGGTGATTGGGCGCGAGTCGTTTGGCGATCAGGTCCGAGTCGGGCAGGGCGCCGAAGCGGATGGCGACGTCGTAGCCCGACTCCACGAGGCCGACCACCGAATCCGAGACGTCGAGCTGCACGCGGATGTCGGGATAGCGCTCCAGGAAGCGAGGGATGAGCCGCCCGAGGTGCCGCCGGGCGAAGGCCGCGGTCGCGGTCACCTTCAGCAGTCCGCTCGCCCCACGCCGCAGGGAACGTACCTTCTCCTCCGCTTCACCAATCTCGCCGAGCACGCGCACGCACCGCTCATGGAACTCGGCCCCCTCCTCGGTCAGGTTCAGGCTGCGGGTGGTGCGGTTCACGAGCCGCACCCCGAGCCGCTCTTCCAGCCGCGCGAGGCGCTTGCTGACGACGGCGAGCGACATTCCCAGCTCCCTGGCCGCGGCCGAGAGACTTCCCGCGCTCACCACCCGGGTGAAGACGGTCACGTCGAGCAGGCTGTCGATCATGGCCGGAATATAGTCACCCGTTCGAGCAAGGGAGCGTTCGCTTCCTCTGGCTGTCAATGCCTCGTGTCGCTTGCCCTCGCGGAAGTCGCGCACGCGGCTCCTCCCGCTTCAACGCATTGCGCCGAGGAGCGCCGATTGAACTCCCTGTATGAGCGGCTGAGTGGGTCGTGACGATCCTGTGACAAACAGCTTCAGGGCGACCACCCGCCGCCAGTAGCATCCGTCGGCAACCGGAGCCGACCTGGCAGCCGCTCCGTCCCCTTTCTTCCAAGGTGAGGACACAGATGAGATCGACCCATTCGGGATGGGTGCGCTGGACGGGGCACCTGGTGTGCGCGTCCCTGACCACGCTCGCGCTCTCCGCTTGTACGGGTGAGACCGGAGCACCGGGTGCGCCGGGAGCCCCAGGCGCGCCAGGAACCCCGGGGCCGCAGGGCCCGGGCGGCCAGGGCAAGTCGCTCAGCTTCACTCCGGTGAATGCCGCGCGCACCGCGGACGAGAAGCGGGCCGTCTACGCCAGTCCCAAGGCGAGCGTGAACGGGCAGGAGGTCTCCCTCCGGTACGAGACCGTGCTGCGCTCCGGCCAGCCCCTGGGCGAGCACATCTTCGGACGCATGATCCAGAAGGATGGCAGCCCGGTGAAGAACACGGACGGCTCGGACTTCATCTCTCCGTCCAACGATTTCTCGGCCCTCATCCAGAAGGGCAACAGGCTCTTCGAGCTCACCCAGTTCGAGACCACGCCCGCGTCGATGTACCTCTCCGAGCTGCGCCAGGGGTCCGACGGAAAGCTCACCGCCATCAGCACCCGGCCCATCGACTTCTCGGGCGTGCAGGGGTACTGGACCCCTTGCGCGGGCAGCGTGTCGCCCTGGAACACCAACTTGAGCAGTGAGGAGTACCCGACGGACGCGCGTGCCTATGAGAGCGCGGCCTCGGTGAGCACGCTGACCCTGGCCGAGCGCTCGATGCTGCGCTACTGGGGGTTGGATCCGACCACCGCCTCCATCGCCGAGGCCAAGGCCGTCTACTCCCCATACCGCTATGGCTACGTGATCGAGGTCGCGGTCGACGACTCGGGCGGCACCACCGTGGCCAAGCACTACGCGGCGGGCCGGCGGGCGCTCGAACTCGCCTATGTGATGCCGGATCGCAGGACCGTCTACCTGAGTGACGATGGCAGCAACGACGGCTTCTACATGTTCGTGGCGACGCGGCCGGGAGACTTGTCCGAGGGACGGCTCTACGCGGCGCGGTGGTTCCAGACCACCCCGACGGGCCAGCCCTCGGGCCGGGCGGACATCTACTGGCTGCCCCTGGGTCCCAGCGCGACGGACGCGGAGGTCAAGGCGCTGATCGATGGCGGCATCCAGTTCTCCCACATCTTCGAGACCGAGCCCCAGGCCAGCGATGGCACCTGTCCGAGCGCGACCTCCGGGTTCCGCGCCATCAACACGGAGACCGGCCGCGAGTGCTTGCGGCTCAAGCCCGGTCAGGAGCTGGCGGCTTCCCGCCTGGAGAGCCGCCGTTACGCGGCCTACGTCGGAGGCACCACCGAGTTCCGCAAGACCGAGGGAATCACGTACAACCCCGCCGCCCACCGGCTCTACGTGTCGTTCAGCGAGCTGAACCACGGCATGATCGACGATCCAAAGGGCAAGGATCTGGGTGGGGGCAATCACATCCAGGTCGCCCGCAACGACTGTGGCGCGGTCTACGAGATGGTCGTCTCGCCCAACGTGGAACTCGGCAGTGACTATGTCGTCGAGTCCGCCGCGCCGCTCGTCGAAGGCATGTGGCTGAAGGCGCCCGGCGCCAGCCTCTACCCGAGCAACAGCCCCTTCTACGATCCCTCCTTCACGACCGTGGACAGCAACGGTGTCTCCAATCCGGCGACCGCGAACGTCTGCAGCGTGAATGGCATCGCCAATCCCGACAACCTGTCCTTCATCAACGGGTACAACACGCTGCTCATCGGCGAGGACACCGTCGATGGCCACCAGAACGACATGGTGTGGGCCTACAACATCGTCACGCGGGAGCTGACCCGCATCTTCTCCGCCCCGTACGGCTCGGAGACGACGGGCATCTACTTCTACCCGGACATCAACGGCTTCGCGTACATCAAGGCCCAGGTCCAGCACCCCTACGGTGAGTCCGACATCGAGAAGGCCGGCACCGATGCGAGCGTGAAGCAGTCGTACACCGGCTACATCGGCCCGTTCCCGGCGATGAACTGAGTACGCCCCTCTTCCAGACCACCGAGAGAGCAGAAGACATGGGCCGCCGAAGGGCGACAGGCATCGCGCTGGTGATCGGGTTGCTCGTGGCTGGAGCGGCCCTCGTGTGGCGCGCGGGCGGCTCACGACGCCCCGCGCCGACGCCCGTCGTCCAGATGCGGGAGGCGCTCGTGGCCTCTCTGCCGACGGACGCGCGAGAGCCTCCCCGGCTCTCGAATCCGGCCGCCTACCTGCCCGCGCAGTGCTACGCGATCACCCAGGACGAAGCCGGTGGCCGCACCCGCAACGGCTGCTTCGCGTGTCACCAGACGCCGCGCGCGCCCAACTTCGTCGAGGACGCCGAGGTCCAGACGGTCCTCTCGGTGGCGCGCTCCGCCGAGGAGAACCGTTGGACGAACCTCGTCCAGCCGCCGCCACCCGTCGAACTGTCGGACGCCGAGCTGCTGGCCTGGGTACGGTCGAACAACTACGTGGACGAGCGCGGCGGGCTACGGCTCGCGGCGGCGCTGGCGCATCCGCCCCCCGCCTGGGATGGCAATGGCGATGGCCAGTGGGGAGGCTACACCCCGGACTGCTGGTTCCAGACGGATGGCGAGGGCTTCGATCATTCTCCAGACGGGGCCATGACGGGCTGGCGGGCGTTCGCCTATGCCCCCTTTCCCGGCATGTTCTGGCCGACCAACGGGAGCGCGGGAGACGTGTTCATCCGCCTTCCCGCGGCGTACCGGCACGACTCGACCGGACGCGAGAGCAAGGCCGTGTACCGCGTCAACCTCGCCATCCTGGAGGCGTACATCCGCCGGGTGGATGTGTCGCTCCCGCCCACGGACGAGCGGGCGCTCGGCTCGGATCTCGATGGAGATGGCGTGCTTGGCTCGGCGACGCGCGTGGCCTTCGTGTGGCCACCCAGGCCCGGACGTCCCTTCGGCTACGTGGGACAGGCGGCCGGTCTGGACCCGGCGCGCGAGGGCTGGCCCGCCGCCGGCCTCTTCCCGCGAGGCACCGAGTTCCTCCATAGCTTGCGCTACCTCGACGTGGAGGGAGGGCAGGTGCGCATGGCCGCCCGGATGAAGGAGCTGCGCTACATGAGGAAGACCCGCTGGTTGACGTACAGCGACCTCCAACTGGCGGCCGAGGCGGAGGCCCGGGAGAAGATGAAGCAGCCCGACAAGCTGAAGCGCGTGCTCGCGGATGTGGAGCGCGGGGTGGGCACGGGCACCGGGTGGCTCATGCAGGGCTTCATCGAGGACGCGGACGGCGAGCTGCGCCCCCAGAACGTCGAGGAGACCACCGCCTGTATGGGTTGCCATGGCGGCGTGGGCGCCACCACGGACAGCACCTTCAGCTTCGCGCGCAAGCTCGACCCGGGCTCGGCCTGGCAGGGGGGCTGGTACCACTGGGGGCAGCGGGGGCTGGAGGGGATCGCGGAGCCCAGGCGCGCCGACGGACAGGGCGAGTACGCCCACTGGCTCGCGCGGGTCGGGGCCGGAGACGACTATGGGACCAACGACGAGGTCCAGACCCGTTTCTTCCGGCGGGACGGGACGCTCCGGCCCGATGCGGTGAAAGCGCTGACGAAGGACATCTCGGTGCTGCTCGTCCCCTCACCGCGCCGGGCGCTCCTGTTGGACCGGGCCACCCTGGCGCTGGTGAAGGCCCAACGCTTCGAGCGCGGGCGGGATGTGGTGGTGGGGGCTCCTCCCAAGCTGCGGGCCCGGCTGGAGCAGGACGGGGCGACGGGCATCGACGAGCCCGTGCTTCCCGGCTGGGCGAGCCCGGCGAAGAGCGCTTCTCGCTGACCCGCGGAGCGCAACGGCGAGGCCGGGGACATCACAGGAAGCCGCGGACGGCCTCCGGGCTGAAGGGTTTCTCGAGGCGCCGGGGCTGGATGCGCTCGAGGAACTCGACGGCGCGCTGCGTGAAACAGCCCGCGGTCATGAAGATCATCCGCTCGAGCAGCTCCGGATGCTTCTTCGCGATCCCCTCGTGCAGATCCATGCCGGTGAGGCCCGGCATCATGAGATCGCAGAAGATGACGTCGTAGTGGGCGTCCTCCGCCAGCAATTCCATCGCGCGTGTCCCGTTGCCGGCCTTCACCACGGAGTGCGGTGGACCAATCAGGCGGGCGAGCGCCTCGAGGATCTCGGGCTCGTCATCGATCACGAGCACGCGCCGCGGTTGCCGGGGCGGTGGCGCCGTCTTCTCCGAGACTTCCCCTGGCACCTCGGCCTGCCGTGCCATGGGGAGGAGGACGCGGAACGTGCTCCCCCGGCCTGGTTGGCTCTCGACCTCGATCCACCCACCCAGCCCGGTCACGATGCCGTGGCACACCGACAGACCCAGCCCGCTTCCCACGCCCACGGGCTTGGTGGTGAAGAACGGCTCGAAGAGATGCGGGAGGTTCCCGGTGGGAATTCCACACCCCGTGTCCGTCACCTCGACGGCCACCCACGTGTCTTCATGGGGACGGAGGGTGAGCGTCACCTGGTGCTCCTCGGGTGCTCCTTCCGGGATGGCCTGCGCGGCGTTGAGCACCAGGTTGAGGAAGACCTGTCCCAGGCGGGACTCGTTGCCCAGCACGGGTGGCACTGGCGCGTAGTCGCGCACGAGCCGTGCCCGCTGGCGCAGCTGGTGGGCCGCCATGTCCACGGAGAACTCCAGGGCCTCGCGCACCTCCACCGGTCCCAGGGTCTCGAACTTGCTGCTGGCGAACGTGCGCAGATCCCGCACGATGTTGCGGATGCGCTCGGCGCCCTTGCGGGCCTGCTCGAGCGCGTCCCGCACTTCCTCCAGGCTCTCGTCCTGCTCCCGCTTCGAGAGTTCTTCCAGGGCGAACGTCATGTTGGCCAGCACGTAGGCCAGGGGGTTGTTGATCTCATGCCCGACACCCGCCGCGAGCTGGCCCGCCGTGGCCAGCCGCTCCGCCTGGACGAGCGCATTGCGCGTGGCGTCCAGCTCGGCGGAGCGGCGGCGGACCAGCTCCTCCGCCTCCGTGCGCGCCTGGTGCTCGCGCGCGAGCAGGGTATCCCGCTCGAGCTCGGCACGGTGTCGTCGGGTGATGTCCTCGATGACGGAGATGAAGTAGTCCGGTGAGCCATCCGTCTTCCTCACGAGTGACACCGTGAGGTTGATCCAGACAATCTCCCCGGACTTGTGGAAGTACCGCTTCTCCATCGAATAGTTGGAGCGCTCGCCCGCGAGCACCTGCCGGATGAGACTCAAATCCGCGGCCAGATCTTCCGGGTGGGTGATGTCCTGGAACGTCAGCTGCATCATCTCCTGGTGCGTGTAGCCGATGATGGAGCACAACCTCGTGTTGACGCGCAACCACCTGCCATCGAGGCCCACGTGCGCGAGTCCCACGGCGGCTTGTTCGAAGGTCGCCTGGAAGTGGCGCTCGAATTCGGTGAAGGACTGGCGCGCCTCCGGGTTGTTGGGCGCGCCGGGTGGGGGAGGGGAGCGGAACGGGTTGTCCATGGAGCCCTGCGGGGCCGCATCCTAGAACGGAAGGCGCGGCCTGGTCGCGCGCCGAATGCCCAAGGACATTCCGTGCATCCCCTCGTGCCCCGAGTGCTGCTCCGCTCCCTCGGGTACACGGACAGCCCGACCGCCCTGGCGGCGGCCGGGCTTGCTACCGGGTGGTCATCTCACGTGTCCGTGTGCTCTCAGGGCCGCGTGCTGGAGCCGGAGAACACCACGTCGACGCACCCGTGGAAGCGTTCATAGGTGTAGTAGTTGCGCCCCCACTCGCCGTAGATGATGTGGCGGCCCGCTCGCTGCGGCACGTTGCACGTGGTGTGGAAGAGCGAGTTGGCCTTGTCCGCGACCACCGCCGGATTGCCGGTGGGGTTGCGGTCGTTGTACTTGAGCACGCAGAACGCTTCCGTCTCGAAGTCGTCCCAGGTCAGGGGCTTGCCAACCTCATAGACGAAGCCGGGCTTGGTGATCCAGTAGCGGAACTCCTCGGTGTCATCGTAGTGCGGGCCCCAGGAGATGTTCCAGGTGATGGTGCGGGGACCGGAGCTGATGGTGCTGGTCGGCCAGTTGATGGACTTGTCCCAGGGCGTGGCACCGCCGCGCCAGGTCTCGCTGTTGAAGCCACAGACGTTCTGCGGCAGGGGGCTGACCACGGCCCGTCCCTGCGCGTGGGTGAGCACGCTCATGAATTGATAGCCGCCGGAGAAGTCATCGCGGAAGGCATCGGCGCACTCCGCGTATTCACCGGGTCTGCCCACTTCATCCGGCTTGGTGTACGCGCCACAGAACCAGTTGCGCGCCGGCGGGTCCTGGATCAGCCCGTGGCCGTGAGCAACCGAGGCAACGCCCAATGCCAGGGACAGGGGCAGCCACGTCTTCTTGATGTGTGTCAGCATGTGTTTCTCCTTGGGGGACGACTGAGCCAGCTACGGTTTCATGGCGATGACATGTTCTTCTGGGGGACAACGCCATGAATGCACCACCGCCGCGTTGAACTCCAAAGGCGAGGCACTGACCGGCATGATTGGATAAGACGGAATTCGAGCCAAATGATCTTTTTCGGGATGGGTTGACAGATAAACATTACATCTCTATTTGATTCTTTCGTGAATCCTGAACCCTTGCTTTCCCGCGACATCACTCGTCACGCGCTTGTTTCCAATCACTGCCAGGACGCTTCCCGGCGGAGCACGGCTTCTGATTGTGAATGGGCCCTCCGGGCCTCCGCCGCCGCGGGGCTCGGCGCGTGATAGAGTTCCTCGCCGAGGAAGGATATGAGATTGCTCCCCGAGGCGTATTCCCGCTTGCGATTGGGTGGCGTGGCCCATAATATTCCCAGCCATGGGAAGAATATCGGGAGCGCGCAACCGCGATCATGAAGAGACGCGTTCGAAGCTCGCGCAGAGCCTCGCACAGCAGCTCCTCCTGGCGGGAGGCACGCACCCGAGCCTGCGGACGCTCGCGGAAGGGGCGGGGGTCGATCCCGGCACGCTGCGCCACTACTTCGGTGATCGCCAGGGCGTGATGCAGGCCGCCTTCGAGCATCTGATGAAGTTCGGACAGGAGCGCCGGGACTGGGCGAAGAGCCTGGCGGATCTTCCCGCGCGAGAGGCCTTCCACCACCTGCTGGAGCAGATCGCCGCAGGCTGGACGGGCTCGCTGGGTGGCATGCACGCCGCGGGCTTCGCCGAGGGCATGAGTGATTCGGAGCTGGGGCAGCTCTACATCTCTTCCATCTTCGAGCCCACGCTCAATGCCCTCGAGGAACTGCTCATCGTCTTTCACGCGCGTGGCGAGTTGTCGGTGCCGGATGCACGGGTGGCGGGACTCGCGCTGTTGTCCCCGGTGCTGATGGCGCTCTTCCACCAGTACCAGCTGCACGGGCGCCGCTGCCGTCCGCTCGACCTGACGGTCTTCATCGCGCGGCATCTCGATGGCTTCATGAAGGGCTACGCGAAGTAATTCAACGCCGTTCCCACCGGGAGTTCTCCAATGGCCGCGTCGCGGTTGTTGTCGATGTGTGTCTTGTGGTCCGTCATCATGGGCTGTCAACCCAGGCAGGTGCCCCAGGTGCCGGACAAGATCGTGGGCCACTGCATCTACACGAACAAGTTCAGCGATGGCATGGAGTGCCGCGACTACGTCGGCGAGTGGACCGAGCAGGACGCGAAGGCGGACTGCGAGGAGCAGGACTCGACGGTCGTCCTGGGGTCGGCGTGTGGCATGGAGGAGCGGTTGGGCTACTGCTTCCTGGAGAAAGGTGACGACCGGTGGACGCGCATCACGCTGCCGGGGGTGAACCAGGAGAAGTGCGGCTCCATGCAGCGCGGCTGTGAGCTCTTCGGCGGCGGGGCGTTCGAGCCGGCGCCCGTCTGCGGAGGGAAGGTGGTGGACAGTGGAGGCACGGGGCTGCCGACGTTCCAGCAGCCGGTCCTCGCGTGTGTGGACCCCAAGCCGGGGGAGCCGCCGGGCCTGTCGGAGGGGGGCAAGGTCTGCACGTGGGAGATGATCTCCGGCGCCACCGAGCCAGGCCGTCACTTCGATGACTACGCGAGCTGCGACCGGGTGCGGACCCAGCGTCCGTACTACGCGGTGCCGCCCGCCCCGAACGCGGAGCGGGAAGATCCGCGCATGAAGGACCCGGCATACGTTGCCGAGGTTGGCTGGGTGCGCTCCCAGATCGAGGCAACCGCCTGCGTCTGCTGCCACTCGACGCGCGCGCCCAAGGGGACGTCCAACTGGTACGTCGAGTCCCCGGGCAACTTCATCAACTCCTTCAACCCTCGTGGCCTGGCCATGGGCGCCGGGTGGATCAACACCGTGGGGTTCGGCGCCTACCCCCGCGAGCACAACAATGGCTTTTCCCGGGCCTCGCCGGAGCGTCCGTTGGACTCCATCTTCGTCACGACCGACCCCGAGCGGATGGCGCGCTTCTTCCAGTCCGAGCTCTTCCAGCGCGGCTTCAAGCGCGAGGACTTCGCCGATCAGCCCTACGGCGCGGGCCCCCTGGACACCCAGCGCCTCTACCGGCCGACGGCGTGCACGAATGGCGAGGGCGTCGACGCACGGGGTTTGCTCCAGTGGCGAGGGGGCAAGGCCCGCTATGTGTATGTCCTCGAGCAGGAGAGCACCTCACCGACGGTGCCGCCCAACCTCGATCTGCCCGAGGGCACGCTCTGGCGGCTCGACGCGCCCGCCGAGGGAGCGGGGGTCGACAGTGCAACGGTGCGCTACGGAGTCGTCCCCGCCGGCATGTCGCAGCGTTTCCCGGCGGGTGGCCAGCCTCCGGCGCTGACGCCGGGCAAGACGTATTACCTGTACGTGCTCGCGGACATCATCGTCCCCATCACCCGCTGTCTCTTCGTCGCGCCGTGACGGTCCTCCCGCCGCGAGCCGGCATCATGTGACATCGAAAATCCGGGGTGTGTCATCCAGGCAGGCCGCAACGGAGTTGCTCGTTCGTTGGGCCTTCAAGAGGAGACATCCCGGAATGAATCTGACGCGACATGCCCACTTCTGGCTTCCCCTGCTGCTGGCCACGGCCGCCTGCACGGGAGCCCCCCTCGATGATGACGCTCCGAACTCGAGCCAGGAGGCCGTGACGACCGATGGCACCGCCGTCTCCCAGGCCGCGGTCACCGACTGCCGCGCGTTCGATGGGGATGTGAAGAAATGTGATGCCGCGGGTTGTGGCTACTACTTTTGTTCGGAGCAGTGCCACCCCAAGAACACCAGCCTGTGCAACGCGGGCTGCACGGCGGAGTGCAACGCCGCGTGCCGCGCGCATGACGGTGACCTGAACGGCTGCAACGCGGCCGGCTGTGCCTACTACACGTGCTCCAACCGCTGCCAGGCCAAGGGCACCAGCCTGTGTGACGCGGGCTGCTCGACCGAGTGCCAGGCCGCGTGCCGCGTGCATGACGGAGACCTGAATGGCTGCAACGCGGCCGGCTGCGCCTACTACACGTGCTCCAACCGCTGCTACACCAAGGGCACGGTCACCCCGTGCGAGGCGGGCTGCTCGGAGCAGTGCAACGTGCCCGAGCGCGATGCCGCCTTCGTCTCGCAGTCCGTGCCTGGCCGGGTGACCGTGGGGCAGGGCTTCCAGGCCGTGGTGACCATGCGCAACACGGGCGCCAGGGCGTGGAGCCAGGACAAGTACTACCGGCTGGGAGACAACGCCCGCCTCTGGGGGCTGGCTCGTGGTTTCCTCGCTCCCTCCGAGACGGTGTGGCCGGGCTACTCCAAGTCCTTCGTCCTCAACCTCACCGCGCCGAGCGCGCCGGGCGCATACGACTTCCAGTGGCAGATGGTGAAGGATGGCATGGACGCGGGTTGGTTCGGTCAGCCCTCCGCGAAGATGTCCATCCAGGTCGTCCCGGAGCGTGACGCGGCCTTCGTGAGCCAGTCGGTGCCCACCCAGGTGCGGCCGGGTCAACTCTTCGAGGCCCTGGTGACGATGCGGAACACGGGAGGCCTCACCTGGACGCAGGCGGACGGATACATGCTCGGCACGAGCAGCACCACCTGGAAGTTCCAGCGCGCCCCCCTGAACCTGGGCGAGTCGATTCCCCCGGGAGGCACGAAGACCTTCAACGTGGAGCTCCTCGCGCCAACCAAGGTGGGCTACCACTCGTTCCAGTGGCGGATGCTGCGCAACGGCGGCACCTGGTTTGGCGCGTCTACACCCGAGCTCTACGTCCAGGTCGTCGCGTCGGCGACATCCTGCACCTGCAAGCCTGGAGATGCTTGCCCCAGCAACTGCCTGGCTCCGTAAGGCGTCGGGCCCGCGCCCACGTCGCTCGTCCGCGAGACGCTGCCAGGGTTCTGGTGCATCGTTCATCCCATGGACCGAGTCTCGTCGTCAGGCGCCGTGTCGTGTCCGCCCGAAGAGGTGCTGGCCTCTTTCGCCGCGGGCACCCTCGGCGGGGCGGAGCGTCAGGAGCTCGAAGGCCACCTGGCCCGTTGCAGCGTGTGTTTCGAGGTGGTGTCCGCGCTCGTCGCGGGGGCCCCGCCCGCGACGAGTGGTTCCCCTCCCGCGCACCCATCCCCCGTGCTGGCGCGTGGTACGGCCGTGGGGCGCTACCTGGTGCTCGACTGCATCGGCTCCGGTGGCATGGGCGTGGTGTATTCGGCGTACGATCCGGGGCTGGATCGAAAGATCGCGCTCAAGCTGCTGTCCCCCAGTGGCCCCCAGGGGGCTGCATCTCAGCGGGGGCAGTCCCTGCTGCAACGCGAGGCCCGCGCGCTGGCCCGGCTGTCCCACCCGAATGTCGTCACCGTGTACGACGTGGGCAACGAGGCCGAGCGGGTCTTCGTGGCCATGGAGCTGGTGGATGGACAGACATTGGGCAGGTGGCTGGCCTCCGAGCAGCCCTCGTGGCGGCAGGTGGTGCGCTGCTTCGTGGAGGCGGGACGGGGCCTGGCCGCGGCCCATGTGGTGGGGCTCGTCCATCGCGACTTCAAGCCCGACAACGTCCTGATCGGCCGGGACGGGAAGGTGCGCGTCACGGACTTCGGCCTCGCTCGAGCGATGCGGCCCGAGCCGGCCACTCCTTCTGGCGAGGAGGCGGGGCGCACGGAGTCCCTGGCGTGGAGCCGCTCGGGCGCTCAGGCCGGCACTCCGCGCTACATGGCTCCCGAGCAGTGGTTGGGCAAGGAGACGGGCCCCTGGACGGATCAGTTCAGCTTTTGCGTGGCCCTCTGGGAGGCGCTCTACGGCGAGCCTCCCTTCGGAGGCGATGCGCCGGACAAGGTGGCCCAGGAAGTCACTTCCGGCCGCCTGCGCTCCGTCCCCGCGCAGCGTCAGGGCGGCGTACCCGCCCCGATTCACGCGGCGCTCGTGCGAGGACTCCAGGTGGAGCCCACGGCGCGCCATCCCTCCATGGAGGCCCTGCTGGCCCTCCTGGAACTCGAGCCAGCGCGGCGGCGCACGCGCCTGGTGGCGCTGCTGGGCTCGAGCCTGTTGCTCCTGGGGCTGTTGGGGGCGGGCATCCTGTGGCGGCTCTCCCGCCCGGCCGAGCTGTGTGCCGGAGGGCCGACCCGCGTCCAATCCGTCTGGGGCGACTCGGTCCGAGAGGGGGTGCGCCACGGGCTGATGGCCAGTGGGGTGCCCGGCGCGGACTCGACATGGGCGCTGCTCGCCCGGAGCGTGGATGTCTACACGCGGGACTGGGCCACCATGCACCGCGAGGCCTGTGAGGCCACGCGCGTGCGGGGTGAACAGTCCGAGGAACTGCTCGATCGTCGCATGCTGTGCCTGAACCACGCGCTCCAGCGTGTGTCGGCCCTGGCGCGGCGGTTGGAGCATGCGGACCGGGCCACGGCGGACAAGGCGCTGAACGCCGTGTATGCACTGCCCCCGCTGAGTGAGTGCGCCAACGTGGATGCCCTGCTGAACCGCCCGGGGTTGCCCCAGGATGCCGCCGTCCGGCAGCAGGTACTCGCGCTGCGCGAGCAGATGGCGGAGCTGGAGACGCTGAACAAGCTGGGCCGTACCCGGGAAGCGCTGCCGCGCGCCGAGGCGTTGACCCGGGCCGCCGAGGCCCTGCGCTTCCATCCCGTGCAGGCCGAGGCGCTCCTGCTGGAGGGCACTCTCCGGCGCATGGACGAGCAGCTTCCTCGCGCCGTCGAGGTCTTGGACCGGGCGGTGCTCCGGGCGGAAGCCGGGCACGAGGATGCCCTCGCCGCTCGGGCCTGGATGGAGATGGTCTTCGTCGACAGCGGCCACCGGAAGGAACTCGCCGCGGCGCGCCGCGGCATCGAGCACGCCCAGGCGAAGCTCGAGCGGCTCGACCGCCAGGAACCGTCCCTGGAGCTGCAGATGCTGAGTGCGCGGGCGAGCCTGGCGAACGCGGAGGGACACTTCGACGAGGCGTTCGCGCTGGACGAGGAGCGCGTCAGGCGGATGGAGCAGACGCTCGGCCCGGACGCGCCCGATCTGGGTGAGGCCCTCTACAACCTGGCCTCCTCGCTCCACATGCGGGGGCGCTCGGAGGAGGCATATGCGGCCATCCAGCGCTCCCTGGAGCTGACGGAGCGCCACTGGGGCCCCGAGTCGCGGACGCTCGCCAGAGGGCTCAACATGTTCGCCATCATCACGCGCCACCGGAAGCAGTATTCCGAGGCCCGCGCGGCCTATGAACGGGCGCTGCGGATCCATGCCAGGCTGACGGGTGAGAGTTCCAGCGAGTATGTCCAGACCCTGGCCAACCTGGCTCTCCTGCTGAACGTGCTGGGAGAGCAGGAGGCGGCGCTCTCCGCGTTCCAGCGCGCCGTGGACATCGAACGCGGGCGGAAGGATTCGGATCCCGCCGAGCTCGCCACCCTCCTGACCAACATGGCCACGGTCCACAACCGCCAGGGACATCCCTCGGAGGCGCTGGCGCTCTGCCGCGAGGCGCTTGCCTTGCGCATCGCGAAGTTGGGGCCTCGCCATGTCATGGTGGGCGCCACGCTGGACACGATGGGCATCGCGCTGCGGAAGCTGGGACAGCACTCCCAGGCCCTGGAGCACTTCCAGCGTGAGCAGGAGATCTTCGTGTCCGCTCTCGCGGAGGATCATCCCTTCCGGGCCAACGCCCAGGTTCAGATTGGCAAGACGCTCATCGCGCTGGGTCGGCTCGACGAGGCACGCGCCTCCCTCGAGCGGGCACTCGCCTTCTACGCGCGTCGTCCGGACAAGAGCCTCGAGCAGGCGGAGGCCCGCTTGGGTCTGGCCCTCGTGCAGTGGAAGAGAGGGGGCACGGACCGGCCGCGGGCTCGAGAGCAGATCCTGGAGTTGCGCGAGCGGGTAGGTCCCGCCTCGCGCGCCGAGATAGACGCCTTGTTCGAGGCTCCATCCACCGCGCACTGAATGAAGGCCCGGGGGGCGGCCCTCATCCATCTGGGAATCCCCCGGAGGCTGGACTATGCGGGCCTCATGCCATCGTTCTCCCCATCGCAGCTCCACACCCGGGCCCTGGAACTGCTGTCTTCACGGGCCGCGCGCGCGCTGGAGACGGACGCCACGCTGGGGACGTTGCTCCACGCGCTCCTCGAGGCCAGCGCGCACGCACGCACCCGCTTCGGCGTGTCGGACGACGACTTCCTCCGGGCATTGCTGCGCCATGTGCCGGCGGATGGAGGCAGCCTGGGCACGCTGCGGACCGTCCAGGCCGAGGAGCTCGCGCTGGCACTGGGGTGCGCCGCGGGCCACCCCGTGGCCCTGGCGGAGTTCGACCAGCGCTTCGGTGCCGAGCTGAGGGGGGCATTGCAGCGGGTGGATCCTTCACCGGCCTTCGTGGACGAGGCGCTCCAGGCCGTGCGGGAGCGGCTCTTCCTGCGCCGCGATCGGAGCGAGCCGAAGATCGCCTCCTATCTGGGTACGGGCCCGCTGGGGGGGTGGGCCCGCGCCGTCACGCTGCGCGTGGCCATCAACCTGCGTCGCGGCGCCACGGTCGAAGTCCCCCTGGACGAGCGCCTGGCCCAGGGGCTCAAGACGGAGGCTTGCGGCCCCGAGCTCCAGCTGATCAAGATCCAGTACCGTGAGGCGTTCCAGCAGTCATTCCGCGCGGCGCTCGGCGCGCTCACGGACCAGGAACTCAACCTGCTGCGCCTGCACTTCGTGGGGGGAACGAGCCAGGAGAAGCTGGGAGAGCTCTACAACGTGCATCGGGTCACCATGGCGCGCTGGTTGGCGCACGCGCGGGAGCGGCTGCTGCTGGCCACCCAACGGGAGCTTCAGAAGCGCCTGAAGGTGGAGGCCGAGGAACTGCACGACATCCTGGCGCTGGTGCGCAGCCAGCTCTCCATCACCCTCACCCGGGCGCTGGCCTGAGCGCCCATCAATCACTCCACCGCACGTAGCGCAACATGGCGCGGCAATGATTGCTCCGCCCATGGGCTCCGCGCCGTGTCACGATGGGGACTACGGTTCTCGGCCCCGGCTGAGAACCTACAACCACGGCGAAATCGACACGGTGTGTCAAGCCAATCTGGCGCATCGTGACACTGGAAATCCCAGTTCCAGTTCGTTTTTCCTGGTATTTACAGCTTAGCACTCCCACAGTGAGAGAGCGGTAAAACGTTTAACCGGGTCTGGTTTTTGGACCAGGTTGAATGGTTCCAAGCCATGGGGGTCACGGCGGTGTATACGAGACATTTCGGTAAGACTGGCATTTTCCTTCTATTGGCCGCGGCCATTGGTTCGGTCTGGAGTGGCCTTGTCCCCGAGGCGCGAGCGGCTCCGAGTGCCGCCTACAACTGGCGCAACGTCGTGACGGGAGGCGGGGGCGGTTTCATTCCGGGAATCATCTTCAACAAGAAGCAGAAGGATTTGATCTACGCCCGGACGGACATTGGCGGTGCGTACCGTTGGAATGCCGCGACCTCCAGTTGGATTCCGCTCTCCGACACGACGGGCTGGGTGGATTGGAACAAGAATGGTGTGGATGCCCTGGCCACCGACCCGGTCGATCCGAACCGCGTCTACATGGCGACCGGCACCTATACGAACGACTGGGATACGAACGGCCAGATCATGCGTTCGACCGACAAGGGGGACACGTGGCAGGTGACTCCCCTCCCGTTCAAGGTCGGTGGCAACATGCCCGGACGCTCCATGGGGGAGCGTCTGGTGGTTGATCCGAACAAGAACAGCATCCTGTTCTTCGGCGCGCGCAGCGGCAACGGCCTCTGGAAGAGCACGGACTCCGGAGCGACCTGGACGAAGGTCACCCAGTTCCCCAACCCCGGAACCTACGTTCAAGACCCGAACAACTCCTACGGCAATGACATCGTCGGGCTGGCGTGGATCACGTTCGATCCGAGCACGGGGACGGCCGGCGGCGCGACGCAGACGCTCTACGTGGGGGTCGCGGACAAGGAGAACAACATCTTCCGCAGCACGGACGGCGGCGCCACCTGGGAGGCGATTCCCGGCCAGCCCGTCGGCTATCTGCCGCACCATGGTGAGCTTGCCTCCAATGGCAACCTCTACATCTCCTATAGCGATGGCGTCGGGCCCTACGATGGCGCCAAGGGAGATGTCTGGAAGTTCAACACCCAGACGGGTGTCTGGACGAACATCAGCCCCGTGCCGAGCAGCAGCACGGACAACTATTACGGCTACGGTGGTCTCGCCGTCGATGCTCAGCACCCGGACACGCTCGTGGTCGCCACGCTGAACAGCTGGTGGCCGGATGCCAAACTCTTCCGCAGCACGAACGGCGGTGCGACCTGGACGGCGATCTGGGACTGGGATGGCTACCCGAGCCGGAAGCTCCGCTACACGCAAGACATCTCGGGGGCCCCCTGGCTGTCGCTGGGCATCGAGCCCATCCCGCCGACTCCTTCTCCCAAGCTGGGTTGGATGATCGGGGATCTCGAGATCGATCCCTTCAACTCCAACCGGATGATGTACGGCACGGGCGCGACCCTGTATGGCACGAACAACCTGACGGACTGGGACAGCGGCGGCAAGGTGAACATCTCCGTCATGGCCAGGGGCATCGAGGAAACGGCCATCATGGAGCTGATCAGCCCGCCGGCTGGAGCGCCGCTCCTCAGCGCGATGGGTGACATTTCCGGCTTCCGTCATGATGACCTGACGGCGCCGCCCGCCAAGACGATGTCCGTGCCGGCGTGGAGCACGACGTACGGCATCGACTACGCGGAGCTCAACCCGGGCTTCACGGTTCGTGTGGGAATGGCGGATTACGCGGCGGATGCCAATGCCAGGTCGGTGGGCCTCTCTCATGACGGGGGAGCGAACTGGTACAAGGCGTCCTCGGAACCGACGGGAACGAAGGGCGGGGGAACGGTCTCGGTCTCGGCCGACGGCAACGCCATCGTGTGGAGCACGTCGGATGTGGGGGTGTACTACTCGAAGTCGGGCGGCAATTCCTGGACGGCCAGCAGTGGCATTCCGGCGGGGGCGAAGATCGCTTCCGACCGCGTGAACCCGAGCAGGTTCTACGCCTACTCGGCCGGCAAGTTCTATCTCAGCACCAACGGAGGCGCCACGTTCACCCAGACGGCCGCGGCGGGCCTTCCCAGCGGCGGCGCCGCCTCGCTCAAGGCCGTTCCTGGCCGCGAAGGTGACGTCTGGTTCGCTGGTGGCAATGAGACCCCCGGCCCCTACGGTCTGTGGCATTCGACCGATTCCGGCGCGACCTTCACGAAGTTGGCGAACGTGCAGGAGGCCGACGGAGTCGGGTTCGGGAAGGCGGCGCCGGGCCAGAGCTACATGGCCCTGTACGTCATCGCCAGGATCGATGGTGTGCGCGGTTTCTTCCGCTCGGACGATGGGGGCGCTTCCTGGGTGAGGGTGAATGACGCTCAGCATCAATACGCGAGGGTCACGACGATCACCGGAGATCCGCGGGTGTACGGCCGCGTCTATGTGGGCACGAATGGCCGTGGCATCGTCTATGGCGACCCGGTGGGCGGTACGCCGGACCCGGACCCGGATCCGGTCAAGCAGTCGACCATCAGCCCGACGAGCTCATCCTTCGACAAGAAGACGGGCAATCAAGCGGACATCACCGTGACGATGACGCTGAACGGGAACACCTTCGGCGGCATCAAGAATGGCACGGCGACGCTCGTGTCCGGCACGGACTACACCGTCTCCGGCTCGATCGTGACCCTGTCGAAGAGCTATCTGGCCAGGCAGCCGGTCGGGACGACGAGCCTGACCTTCCAGTTCAGCGCGGGCACGTCCCCCGTTCTGGCCATCACGGTGATCGATACGACCTCCACTGGCTCGGGGAACATCAAGGTGCAGATGTACAACGGGTCCACGGCGGCGACCGTCAATGGCATCAGCCCGAGGTTCAAGCTGCTCAATACGGGAACGAGCGCCATCACGCTCTCGACCGTCAAGCTCCGCTACTACTACACCATCGACGGAGAGCAGGCGCAGAGCTTCTTCTGTGACTGGTCCCATGTGGGTGGCTCGAATGTCACCGGAACCTTCGTCAAGATGGCGACACCGGCCACCGGCGCCGATCACTACCTCGAGGTTGGCTTCACGAGTGGGGCAGGCAGCCTCGCGGCCGGGCAGAGCATCGAGATCCAGATCCGGTTCTCCAAATCCGACTGGAGCAACTACACGCAGTCGGGCGACTACTCCTTTGCCTCGGCGGGCACCACGTATGCGGACTGGAGCAAGGCGACCGGCTACATCTCTGGCGGCCTCCAGTGGGGCCTCGAGCCCTGACACCCTGATGTGAACGTCCCGGCCCGGAGCGGACTTCCTTCCGCTCCGGGCCGGTGTGCCCTCGATGACAGCCGCCGTGTGTGCATCGGCGTCTCGTCATCCGTTTTGCCGTGGTGCCTCGGATTCCTCGTGGAGGGTGAGCGCCCCGCGCATGAAGAAGCGGAGGACGAGGTACACCAGGAGCCCCGTCGGGCCATACATCATGGTCAACAGGACACAGGGAGCCACCGCCAGATGGGGAAGTCCGCGACGCCCCGCATCCCGGACGATCCACGCGCCCACGAACAGGTCGAACGCCAGGTAGTGGATCCAGCAGAGCACCGCCACCCAGGGGTCGCTGAAGAGCAGCATGGCGCCCCGAAGGCTCGCCGCGCTGGCCCCTTCAGGGATGGACGCACTCAGGTTCAAACCCAACATCAGGCCGAGATGCGCCACGCCCAGCATGACGGGTATCAGTACGGAATGGACCAGCCGACGGGTCCACTTCCAACGCGGTGCGAACAGCAGCAGCGCCCACGCGGGAAACACACCATAGTTGAAGAGGTTGAATACGGTTTCGACTCTCATACAGCCCTCCAGTTGGGCACTGCGGATGGGGATGGCGGATGCATGGACGTGGCGAATGAGAGCCGTGACATGGGTTGCCTCTCGGGCTGCTCGGCCCGTCGGACGACGGGCGGCGAGCGAGCGCGAGGCAGCCACCCGCCGGTGAGCGGCGGGGCCTCGGAGCGTTCGCTTGTCAGGTAGCCTCACTCCGCCGTCACCCGCTCACGACGTGAACTCCCGCGGAAACCCGTGGAGCGTCGTCGCGATGGTGCAATCGGGCGGCCAATGGGCAACCGGCCTACCAGGAGCGATAGGCGATTCACCTCGAAAGGCCGCGTGGCGGAGGATGTTTAGCGAGAGGAGATCATGGGAGACGCGGGGGACGCGTCGAAAAGGAAGGTACACCTCGTCGCCGGATTTGCAATGGCTTTTTCGCGGAGAGCTTCCCGGCAGACGGCGGCCTGGAGACTGGCGCCGAGCGCGTGACGCGGGAGAATCCAACCATGACAACCCCTGCCGTCGTGGAAATCGACCACCGCGACCCCGCGCTGCGATCCGCCTTCTGTGACTATGTGCCTCGGGTCTTCCGTACCGTGGACTTCCGGCGTTGGTGCGAGTGGGGTGAATGGAACGATGACTATCGAGCCTTCTCGGTGCTCGACGAGGGGCGCGTGGTGGCCAATGCCTCGGTGATGCGCATGCGGCTGCGGGTCGAGGGCCGCGAGGTCATCGGCTACCAGCTCGGCGCGGTCGGCTGCGTGCCCTCTCACCGGGGCAGGGGGCTGTCGCGGGTGGTGATGCGGGCGGCGCTCGAGTCTTGCGGCGAAGCGCCGGTGCTGTTGTTCGCCAACAAGAACGTGCTCGGCTTCTATCCGCGCTTCGGGTTCACGCCTCGGGCGCAGGCGTTGTTCGGCGCGGCGTTCCACGCGGTGCCTGGAGGTGAGCCCGCGCCGGTGCTCGAGTTGGCGGAGGCCCACGTGCGCTCGGGACTGGTCTCTTTGTCCGAAGAGGGGCTCGTGGTGACCGAGCACTTTGGCTCACGCGGCCATGCGAGGATCGCGAGCTGGTATGCGGCGAATGCCTTTTCCCGGCCGCTGCGCCAACTGCACGCGGATGCCTGGGTGTTCGCCGGTGTCGAGGATGGCACGCTCTACATCGACGACATCTTCGCGCGTGAGCCCTTCGACCTGCGGCCCTACATCCCGCGATTGATTGACCAGCCCATCACGGCGGTCCATTTCGGCTTCACGCCCGAGCGCTGGTGGCCTCGGGCGGATGTCGTCGGAGAGGACATGGAGGCCGACCTCTTCGTGCGCGGCCTGGAACTGCCGCCCGGGCCTCATCGGTTTCCGGTGATGGCACGAACCTGACGCCTTGGCTCCGACGAGCCGCGGCATTGGGCTGCTCTTGGTCTAACGCGGATTGTTGGCCGGGACGAAGGGGCGGAGGCGATGCCCATCCGGATCCTCGACCACGAAAGTGAAGCCGAAGTCCATGTCCGTGGGCTCCTGCACCACCTTGAGGCCGAGCCTGGTCCACTCGGCATAGGTCGCGCGGACGGCATCCTTGCTCTCTTCGCTGAACGAGATTTCGACGCCGCCAGCGGGCTTCGGTGTCGGCTCCATCTCGTTGGCGAGCCAGAGGCCGATCTTCAGGCCAGTCGGAAGTACATAGCTGAGTTCGCACCACGCGGCGAGCACCAGCACCTTGTCGAAGAAGCCGATCACCAATGGCCAGAACCAGCGCCTCGAGCTCGTCGGCCGAGAACATCAGGGGCGGTAGGGTGAAGCCGGGGCGCAGCACGTACCCGAGGCCCGGTTCACCCTGGATGTCGGCGCCCTGCGCCTGCAACGTCGCGATATCGCGATAGAGGGTGCGGATGGAAATACCGAGTTCCTCGGCCAGCGCCGGGCCGGTGATCGGCGCGCGGTGGCGGCGCAGCAACTGGATGAGATCGAGCAGGCGAGAGGCACGGGACATGGGGGGAAGGTACCAGGCCGATTGCGCGGGCTTGGGCGGCGCCGAGTGGCTCCTGGACTCAGCTCTTCTTCAGAAAACGAAAGCCGAGCGCCGAGAGCAGCAGGAGGACCGCCATGGGCACGTCCCCATCCTGGCCCGCGGCGCAGCCACAGCCCGAACTCGGAGGAGACGATGGCTGCTGGTCGGTCACGAGCACGGTGACGGTGTCCTCGCTGCTTTTTCCGCGGCCGTCCGTCACCTGGAGCCGGAAGGTGAGTGCCGTCTCCTCGTCCACGTCGGGCGTGTTGAACATGGCCCTCGGGCCCGCCAGGATGAGGTTCACCGTGGGACCGTCCACCTGGGTCCAGGTGTAGCTCAGGTCGGTGCCCTTCGAGTCCGAGCCGTTGAGCGTCACCCCACTGCCTTCACGCACGCGCTGGTCCGCACCCGCCCGGGCCTCTATCGACGCGTCCAGGACGGGCACGATCACCTTCACCGGTGTGCTCTCCAGCTTTCCATCGCTCACGATGAGCTGGAAGCTCAGCTCCGTCCTCTTGTCCACGTTGGGCGCGGTGAAGGAGGGCGAGGCCGTGTCTTTGTCGCTCAGAGAGACGATGGTGCCGCCCGTCTGCTTCCACTTGTAGACGAACGCGGTCTCCCCATCCTCATCCGTGGCGCTCCCCTCGAGCGTCACGCGAGTCCCCTCGTCCACCGCCTCCACCGGCTTCACCGAGGCCACCGGCGCATGCTCGCGGTTGTTCACCTTCACGGTGACGGTGAATGGGGCGCTCGACTCCTCGCTGTCGTTGGCGACGACCTGGAAGGTGAGCACGAGCGTCTCCTTCACCTCGGGTGCGACGAAGGTGGCCTTCGTCGTGGTGGCACCGTCCAGGGAGACGGCGGGCGTACCCACCTGCGTCCATTGGTAGCTGAGGGGGTCCCCGTCAGCGTCCGTGCCCGAGGCCTCCAGGGTCACCGATTCCAGCTCGAAGACGCTCAGTTCCGGTTTGGCTGTCACCGTGGGCGCGTGGTTGCCTTCGGGGAGGTCGCGCACCCGCACGGTCACCGAGTCTGGCGGGCTCGTGTTCACCTCATCGCGCAC
Organism: Cystobacter fuscus; assembly: GCF_002305875.1. NCBI lineage: Bacteria > Pseudomonadati > Myxococcota > Myxococcia > Myxococcales > Archangiaceae > Cystobacter > Cystobacter fuscus. The sequence goes on from NZ_CP022098.1 coordinate 4,408,056, forward strand.
CCGCAGCTCGAATCGGAGATCCGTGTCCGCCGTCACCTTGGGCGAGGCGAAGGTGGGGTTGGGCACGCTCGCGTCACTGAGCGTCACGAGCGGGCCTCCGACCTGCTTCCACTCGTAGGTGAGCTTGCGGCCCTCGGGGTCCGTTCCGCTGCCAGCGAGTGTCACCAGGCGCCGCTCGTTGACGATCTGATCCGGGCCCGCGTTCGCCACCGGCACCCGGTTGAGGCACACGCCCCGGTGCGCCCCCATCGAGCTGAAGGGCGTGTTCACCAGCCCCTCGAACTGGAGGTCATCCAGGTCCCAGCCCGTGGCGCCCGTGTCGAGGTCCGTGCCGATGCGGAAGCGGATGAGCACCGTCTTCCCGGCATGGTTGGTACCGAGGTCGGCGGTGGCCGGAGCGAACGCGGGGTAGCCGGGACTCTGGCCTCCATATGCTGGCAGGCCCCCGATCGGGTTCTGCCCCGACTTCTCGAGGGTCGCGTTGTAGGTGGGGTCTACCCAGGTGCCAATATCCACCCAGGTCCGCCCTGCATCCTCGCTCAGCTCGATGACGGCGCCGTCGTAGAAGGAGTTCGAGCCGGGCGCCGCCTCGAAGACGTAGCGGTGCTGGAAGGTGAACCGGAATGCCTTCGTCTCCGACACCTGGAGGGGAGGCGAGACGAGCGCGAGGTCTCCGGCCACCTTGTTGTTCGGTCCGCGGAAGAACCAGTTCGTGCCCGTCGAATCGAGCTGGCGCGTCCACTGTGAGAGGCTCGTCGGGCTGGCCGTGATGGTCCACGGATGATCGGGTGCCTCCACCGTCTCGAGGGTGCTCGTCCCCGGCAGATAGTCCGTGTTCACCCGGTACACCGCCGTGTGCGTCTTGTCCCCAGGCACCTGCTGCTCTTTATCGCGGTAGTCGATGCGCAGGGAGACGTCGCGTGGCTTGGCGGAACCCACGAGCTTCATCGTCAGCTCCGCGCTGGTGAGCTTGCCTGGCTCCGAGGCGGGAAAGGTCACCTCCTGTCCCTTGGGGAAGGAGACGTCCGGGTCCACGCTGGAGAGCGTCATGCTCGTCTGAGTGAGCTTCTCGGTGCCGTTGTTGCGCAGCGTGACGTGCACGCGCGCGGTCTCGCCCGTGTCGAGCACTCCGTCATCGTCACAGGAGTCCGCCGTCCCCGTGGAATCGAGCAGCTCCACGCTGACGAACGTCACGTCCTTGCCCGTGGCGAAGCTGAAGGCTTCCACCGGAGCGAGCAGGAGGAGACCCACCACTGCGGCGACGCATGGTTTCAAAGTACGGCCTCCAGGGTTCAGGCGCGAGCCCCGATTCTAGCCCCCTGGCTCGAGAATTTCACAGGAGGGAAGCCCTCGCTCCGACAACCCGGGGACCCCCAGGGAGCCGCTGCTGGAGGTGGCCTCGTCCCGAGTCTGGTAACGTGGGCTGTACCCACGTGACGCGGGTCCGGCTCACGGGCCCTGCACGGGGGGAATCCGCATGGACACTCGACCCGAGGTCGTTCGTTTTCGTACCCCCGCCGAGAGCGGAGAGGCGCGTGAGGTCGCCGCCTGGCGCGTGGGCCCGGACCTCTACCTGACGGCTTGCTCCCACTTGCTGGGAGCTCAGCACCGGGACGTGCGGCGCGTGGTGGTCCGAGCAGCCGGGCAGGCGGAGCAGGTGCTCGTCCTGACATCGGATGACGAGGCCAATCTGGCGCTGTTGGCCCCCGCGGTGGAGGGCGGCGCTCCGATTGGCGGCTCGGACCTCGTCGTCGAGGTACTGGGGACCACGGCGGACGCGAAGGATCAGTGGTCCCTGTTGGCGGATGCGCCGATGGAGAGTGCGAGCTGCCTCGTGCACCTCTCCTCCGCGCAGGGCGGACAGCCTTTCCTGGGCCGGCTCCGCCCGGAGGGGGACGTGCTGGAGGTGACGACGAGCCCGGATGCCGGCGTGGACATGCGGGAGCTGCCGGGCTGCCCCGTGGTGCGGGGTGGCAAGGTGGTGGGGCTGGTGACCCAGCGGACGCGAGAGGAGGGCCGGGTGCTCGCCGTCACGGCCTCGACCCTCCTGTCTCTCTGGAACCGGCGATGTGGTGCCGGACAGCAGGGATGGCGGCAGCGGAGCTTCGCCTATGGGACCATCAAGCTGTTCGTGGCGGCCATCGCGGACGCGGAGGTCTGGAAGCGCGAACTCTCCTCCGTGGACCCTCGGCTGGCGTTGGACTTCGGGGCCTACCAGCTCTCGGTGCAGCAGGCCCAGCAGATGCCTCTGCTCATCTTCCTGCTGCGATGCTTGTTGGGGCCGCTCGTCACGGTGCTCCTGTTCGATCTGGCGCTCACGGGCCAGTTCCTCGTCTACGCCGACGTGTTTCCCCCTGGAGTGATGGCGGGGATGACGCGGGAGCTCACGATGTCCTACTGCATCGCGATCGTGGGAGCGCTGGGGCTCAGCCTGCTCACGGGGGTGGGAGCCGCCGTGGGCGCGGCGACGTTGGGAGGCCTCGCGGGCGCGGTCGCGGTGCTCGTGTCGATCCCCTTGAGGGAGAGCTCCTGGATCGTGGCGGGCATCACCCTGGGCACCATGTGTGGGACGGCCTGTGGTGTGCTGTGGATGCAGCGGGCCGAAACCCGAGTCATGCCCACCCGGGATCAGGTGCTGGCGGTGGCGTGGGGACTGGCGGAGAGCCTCGTCCTGGTCGCCTCGCTGAGCCTCATCAGCCTCCAATTCGTCCAGGCCCAGCTGTACTGGGGCATGGAGCGGGAGCGGGCGATGGGGGCCGTGCTCGGCCTGCTGCTCGTCACCCCTTGCTTGCTGGCCTTCTTCCTGCGGCGGCGGGAGGCGCCAGGGCAATGGTTCGGGACCGTCCTGCTGGGCATGGTCGCGGTGTTCGCCTTTCTCGGGGCCGTCCTCCAGCCCATCCTGGCCAGCTCCACTTCCTCCACTCTCGCGTTCGGCATGAGCGTGGGCCTGCTGGCGGGAGTCGCCGTCTGTGGGCTCTTCAGCATGATGCATGCCCTGGCGGAGAACTTTGGCGCGGGCCCGTGGAGCGACCTGACTCCCGTTCTGGGCAACTGCCTGCTGCTGCCGCTGCTGGGCCTCGCGTACGCGGGCTCGGCGGGGCTGTTCCTGTCCCGTCTCTCCTGGTGCCTGCTCACCAGTGGCCTGCTGAGCTTCGTGCTGGTCACCGTCCGCAAGTGGGTGCCGATCCGGGCGCGTTACGTCGGCGCCGGCCAGCGTGGCTCGGGGCCAGGGGTCAGCTCGGGCGTGTCGTAGCGAGCCACCGGGAACTCCCGGGGTGGCGGCGTCAGCGTGTGCCCTGGGCTTTGCGCTGGGACGGAGGGAACCATGAGGGTGGATGTCTTCTCGGAGATGCAGTACCCGAAGGCGCTGTGGGGAGACGGGGGACACGAGCAACGGCTGATCCAGGAAACCCTGGAGCAGGCGAGGCTGGCCGACGAGCTGGGCTACGGGGTGTGGTGGCAGGTGGAGCACCATGGGGCGGCGGAGTTCAGCTACAGCTCGGCGCCCGAGGTGATGCTGACGGCCATCGCCATGAGCACGAGGAACCTGCACGTGGGCCACGCGTCGGTGCTGGCACCCGCGCGGTTCAACCACCCGATCCGCGTCGCCGAGCGAGCGGCTTTTCTCGATCACCTGAGCAGGGGGCGTTGCCAACTGGGCCTGGCGCGGAGCACCGTCCCCGAGTGGCGCAACTTCAACATCCCTCCGGACTCGACGCGGGGGCAGTTGCAGCAGGCCTTCGAGATGATTCCGAAGATGTGGACCCGGGAGGCGTTCTCCTGGGACAGCCCTGACTTCCAGATCAAGAACATCAACGTCGTGCCCAAGCCGTACCGCCAGCCTCATCCGCCGCTGTGGCAGGCCTGCTCCAGCCCGGCCTCGTTCGAGCAGGCGGGGCGCAACGGCGTGGGAGCGCTGGGGGTGACGCTGTGGGCCTCGTTGGAAGAGGCCGCGGAGATGATCCACCTCTACCGGGAAGCGCTGCGCACCCGGTGCGAGCCGGTGGGCGAGTTCGTGAACGACCAGGTGGCCTTCTTCACCTTCGTGCACTGCGCGGACAGCGAGCAGGAGGCCATGGAGAACGGCGCGGCGAGGGCAGCGGCCTGGTACACGAGCGGCTCCTTCACCTTTTTCGAGGCGAAGGAGCACTTCGTCAAGACGGCCGCCGAGCTCGAGGCGCTGGCGAAGGATCCCGCCGGCGGAGGGCTGACGGGCCAGTACCTGCGAAAGAAGGATCCGAACGCCCCTCAGTCCCGAGCCCAGCGGTTGCTCGGCCGGGTGATGTCGAACGAGGCCGTGCCGGACCAGGAGCTCTGGGAGGTGCTCAGCGAGCAGGAGTCGCTGATCGTCGGCACGAAGGATCAGGTCCGCCGGAGGATGAAGCGCTACGAGGCGCTCGGCATCGACGCCCTGATGTCCTTCCACCAGGTTGGTGCCCTCCGGCATGAGCAGGTCATGAAGAGCCTGCGTCTCACGGGCGAGCTGATTCCGGAGTTCAGCGCGCCGCGGGTGCCCTGATCAGGACAGATGCCGCTCCACCCCCGCGCCGTCCCCGTCGGTGGAGCGCGCGAGTTCGCTCCAGGTGGAGATCTCCGCGGCGACGCTCCGGTGCTTGCCTTCGATGCGCGCGAGCGTGTCGCTGCCGAGCGGCAGCCGCAGGGGCGGGTGGGTGGCGTTCGCGAGGGCGAGCATGGCCCTGGCCAGCTTCGCGGGGTCCCCCGGCTGCGCGTGGTTGAGCCGCGTGGCGGACTCGCGCGTGACGCCGGACGAGGCGGCGTAGTCGGCGATCGGCGCGGCCACCGCGAGGGAATGTCCGTCGAGGAAGTCGGTGCGGAAGAAGCCGGGCTCCACGACGGTCGCCTTGATGCCCAGCGGCGCGAGCTCGGCGGCCAGTGCCTCCGTGAGCCCCTCCACCGCGAACTTGGTGGCGCCGTAGACGCCCCAGCCCGGATAGGCCGCGTAGCCGCCGAGCGAGGAGATGTTGATCACATGCCCCGAGCGCTGACGCCGCATGTGCGGCAGCACCGCGCGGGTGACGTTCAGCAGCCCGAACACGTTGGTGGAGAACACGCGCTCGACCTCCCGGGCCGTGGCCTCCTCGACCGCGCCGAGCAGGCCGTAGCCGGCGTTGTTGAGCAGGACGTCGATGCGGCCGAAGCGTTGGATCGCCGCGTCGGCCGCGGCCCGGGCCTGCTCCTCCTGGGTGACATCGAGGCGGACGGCGAGCAGACGCGGGTGCTCCCCGAACTTCGCGGTGATGGTCGCCGGCTCCCGCGCCGTGGCCACGACGGCGTCGCCCGCGGCCAGGGCCTCGGCGGTGATCAGCGCTCCGAAACCACGAGAAGCTCCAGTAATGAACCAGATACGCATGATGAATACCCCTTGGGGTCGTCGCCGACGGAAGCGCCGGCGTTGCGAGACAGAAGGTAGAGGGGACCCGTTGTTGAGGGAATCACTTGAGTCCGCATCGAGCTGGTGAGTGGATTTCATCAATGAAGCCGATCGAGCCCATCGCCCTGTCGCCGTTCCTGGCCATCGCCACCCACCGCAGCTTCCGCCGGGCGGCGGTGGAGCTGGGGGTGTCGCCCTCGGCGCTGAGCCACTCGCTGCGCGGTCTCGAGGAGCAGCTCGGTGTGCGGCTCATCAATCGCACCACCCGGAGCGTCGCCCTGACGGAGGCGGGCGAGCGGCTCTTCGAGCGCATCCGCCCCGCCTTTCGCGACATCCGCGATGCGCTCGAGGAGCTGAATGACTTCCGGGGCCAGCCCACGGGCACGCTGCGCATCAACGCGGCCCGGACATCGGCCCAGCTGGCGCTGATGCCCGTGATCTCCCGGTTCGCGCGGGCCTATCCGGACGTGCGGGTGGAGATCCGGGTGGACGACGGCCTGAGCGACATCGTGGCGGAGGGCTTCGACGCCGGGGTGCGCCTCGGCGAGAACCTCGCTGCGGACATGCTCGCCGTTCCCCTGGGCCCCCGTCAGCGCTCCGCCGTCGTGGCCTCGCCGGAGTATTTCACGCGGCATGCCGTGCCCCGGACACCCTGGGAGCTGCGGGAGTTGCCATGCATCCGCTACCGTTTTCTCAGCGGCGCCTTCTATCGCTGGGAGTTCGAGCGTGACGGCGAGGAGGTGACGGTCGAGGTCGATGGACCCCTGACGTTCGGTGACCAGGGCTTCATGATCGATGCGGCGCTGGACGGCCTTGGCCTGGCCTATGTCTTCGAGGAGCTGGTGAGCACCTTGCTCGAGCAGGGCCGTCTGGTGCGGGTCCTCGAGGACTGGTGCCCCGACTATCCTGGCTTTTTTCTCTACTACCCCAGCCGCCGCCAGCTCCCGGTGGCGCTTCGGGCCTTCATTGATTTCATGAGGACCGGGCGGTCCGTCTAATTTCGACAGGGCTCACAGCTCCGCCATCGGATGGCCAGGGGCGCAATTCTGGTCTTCAAGCTTCCTGGTATTCGCGAAGGCTTTCTCTACTTCGGTAATGTGTTCTGTCTGGAGGACAGTCAGCCGCTCACCGCAGGCATGACCGAGCACCGCCTGGAGCGGGTACTGGGCCGAGTGGGCATCACGCTGCCGTACCGACCAGAGACGCCGGAGGGCTCACTTGAGGGCACATGTGGAAGCGGGGGCAAAAGAAAAGCCCAGCAACCCCGTAGGATTGCTGGGCTTCTCCGTGTGTCCCCGACGGGATTCGAACCCGTGGGCAGGGCGGAGACCTCCGAGCCGGGCGGCCTTCAGGGGGTCCGACGCTCGGAACCTTCAGCGTCGGCTCCAGCGGTTCTTGGGCCGCCCGAGCAGAATGTGGACCGGCAGCCTACAGAGGAGTCGTGAATGTTGCTGCGCTCGGGCCCGCCTTGGTAGGTTAGCTCCTCCATGCGCGCGCTCCCACTTTTCAGGTATGGCCTGTTGCTCGTCTTGCTGGGTGTCCCGGCGTTGGCCCGGGACGTGGACGAGAAGCTCACGATTCGCACGCTGAAGTACCAAGATCACCCGAGCCAGGAGCCATCTTCCATCTTCGTTGCCGGTCAGGTGGTGACGGCGCTCCGCTTCGAGAAAGAAGTTGATCCAGCGAAAACGAAGTTCCTCGCGTGGGAGGGGCGCTTTGAGCCCCCGCTCGTAGGCGGTAAGAAAGTGGTTCTAGAACCGCTGAGAGACCTCGGTAACGGCGAGTCGCTGCCCCTGCTCGTAACGCTCGTGGACGGAACGGAGTTCACGTTCCTTGTGAGGCCCAAGAGCCGCCAAGACTGGGGATGGATCGACTATCAGGTCAACGTGTTCAAGGACCCCGACAGTTACAACGCGGTTCTCTCTGGCCTTTATGACTCCCTCAAGAGGGAGCACACACTGAACGAGGAGAACGAGCGGCTCAAGCAGGAAGAAAATTCCATCGACCACGCCTACGCGACGCTGCTCGCAAACGGGCAGGTAAAGAAAACGCCGTTTCGCCGCAGATTGGTTTACCGGCCAAAAAATCAAGACATGGACATGGTCGTCGAAGTCTTCGAGGGTCCTGGCAAAGCGGCAGCGCTCGTCACCTTGAAGAACACCTACTACGGCGAGCCCTGGAAGTTCGATGGTGCCTACCTGACCCGTGACCTTACCCACTACACGCTTCGGCCTTTCGCGCTTCGCATGGACCGAAGCAGCATCGTCGAGGGGGAAACAGGGAGGATCGCGGTGGTAGCGGACAAGAGCGCCTTTCAGACCGACGACGGGCAGCTCACCGATCTCGCCCTCCAAATCTTCCGTGGTGATGGCCTGCTTCAAGTTTACGTGAGGATGGACCGCACGCTGATTCGGAAGTAGAGGTGCCGACCATGCACACCGCTAGAGTTCTCTTGCTCACCGCTACCATCCTGCTCGCCTTCTCAACCGGCTGCACTGGAAACGGCGTAACACTGCGCCCCGATGGCAGCCCGGGGCTACAGGAGTGCCCGGCGGAGTCAAAGAAGGCGATGCGCTACATGGGACTGCGTGTTGGGGACAGCGTGTTGGTGGATCTCGACGCGAACCAAACAGAGAGCCGACGAGTCACGCTCTACGATGGGCCCATTGAGAGTGTCACAAGGGAGGATTTCGGCCCGTTCACGGCGACGAGCCGCTTGTATGGGCAGGTTTGGACGAGCGGTCCGCAGGTTGTAATCCGTTACTACGAAGCGCAGTCGCCGACCGGCGAAAAAGTTCCCCTTTGTGCGGTGGCACGACTCGGTTATGACCAAATGCGGAAGTTGCCCGAGTCCAAAACTGGAACCGCCATCCTCGAAGGCTCTGTCGCAGCCGCGTTTATCGTTGATGCGTTCCGGTGATCCAATCGCTTGGCTTCCCCAGCCTCTGCGCCGCTACCACTGAAGAAGTTGCTTCACACGGTGGGTCTGATTACTGCTTGCTGCGCGTGCGTATCAATGAATTGCCCTGGCGTTTGTTGGGAATGAGTGGGGCTGTCGCTCATCCGCCGATTGACATGGCTTCTAAGTTCATGTCATCGGGTTCCGAGTTAGAAAGGTACCTGAGCGGCCGGATAACTGAGGCGACTCGGGTGCCTGGGAATAACCGTGCCCCGCGAGTAGCCGATGCAGAAAAGTGGCTTGTTGGTCGCGCGCAGTAGCGCTTCGATTGCGGCGCAGCGCCCCGCGTTGATGTCCATGGCGGACGCGCCCCAGCAGCACAAGACCGCTTCGGCATTGGCCACCATGGCCTTCAGGAACCGGTCAGTATGCCGATCCCACAAGACTAAGCTTGGCGCCTTGAGCTTGGAGGGATCCTTGTCGCAGTAGGAAAAGACGTTGGCCATGAGCAGCCGACTGTAGCCCCATTGCCGGGCGACATTGACCAATTTCGACACCGTATTGTCCGAGCCCTCTCGCGTGGCCGTTGACGGGTTGCAGCCGCAGGCCATCAGAATGCGTTCTGGCCCGTCGTCCTGACCGGCGCTGGCAGCTTCAAAACAGTAGTCAAGGTAGTAGCGGTGCCGCCCGTTCCGTGTATGGGGGGGCGAAGCAGTCCCGCGTCATCAGCACCTTCACGTTGCCCGCTTTGAACAGGAAAGAACGGCGGCCGGGCGGGAGCAGGGGCAGGGACATATGGTTGGAAGAGTCAGGATTAAGTTCCAGCGTACAGCAAAGCATACATGTATCGGCAGTGCGAAAGCTGAAGCTCGGACGCTCGGAGCGCGAACAGGCAAGACACCAGATGCCTCAACATTGCCTCAAGCTGGACTTGCAGCGCGGCAAGCTCCAGGTGCGCCGTTCCATCTGGCAGGGATGACTGGACTGCCCAAGGGCGGACGCGAGCGGACAGTGGACCTGCCGCGCTCGGCAGTGGACGCCCTCAAGGGACACCGGCACCTGCGCGGTCCCTACGTGTTCTGTCAGGAGGACGGCCAGTCACTGACCGCTGGCATGACGGAGCACCGACTGGAGCGGGCACTGGGCCGGGCGGGCATCACGCCGCCGTACCGACCAGAGACGCCGGAGGGCTCACTTGAGGGCACATGCGGAACCGGGGGTAAAAGAAAAGCCCAGCAACCCCGTAGGATTGCTGGGCTTTTCCGTGTGTCCCCGACGGGATTCGAACCCGTGTTACCGGCTTGAAAGGCCAGCGTCCTGGGCCTCTAGACGACGGGGACGGCTCCTTCTACCTCTGTGAGTCGCGGGGGGCTCGAACCCCCGACCCTCGGCTTAAAAGGCCGGTGCTCTACCAGCTGAGCTAGCGACTCGCACTATTCTTTTTTACGGGACCCTCCGATTTCCGCAAGGCCCCTCGATGTGGCCACTCTCTACCAGCACTCGTTCCGGACTTCTACTCCCGATCCGGGTCCCTGTTTCCCGCCAACCTCCACGTGCCCCGCTCCCTCCGCTGGCTGGCGCTCCCCCCGCGAGGCGCTATACCGGAAGCATGCGCCGCGACAGCCGACACTCCGAGGGAGCACCCGAGGAACCCGACGACCTGGACCTGGAAGGGGAGGAGGACGAGGAGCCCGCCTCCAAACCCCGGCGCTACCTCACCCGGGCGGGGGCCGAGCGCATGCACAAGGAGCTGCTGCGGCTGCTCAACGAGGAGCGTCCCAAGGTCACCGCCGAGGTGTCCGCCGCGGCCGCCCAGGGAGATCGCTCGGAGAACGCCGAGTACATCTACGGCAAGAAGCGCCTGCGGGAGATCGACCGGCGGCTGCGCTTCCTCCAGAAGCGCCTGGACACCGCGACCATCGTCGTTCCGTCCGAGCAGACGGACACCGGGCACGTCTACTTCGGCGCCACGGTCACGCTCGAGGACGAGGACGGCGGGCGGGTGACCTATCAGATCGTGGGCTCGGACGAGATCGACACCGCGGGCGGGCGCATCAGCGTGGAGTCCCCCCTGGCCCGGGCCCTGTTGCGCAAGAAGGTCGATGACACCGTGGAGGTCGTCCGGCCCCGAGGGGAGATCGAGTACACCCTCGTCCAGATCCGCTACGTGTAGCGGCCTGTTCGCCCTGGTGCGTCATGCAACACCCGGCTGGCATGCGCGTGTCCTCCGCGCGTCTTTGTCCACTGCTCCGGGAGTCCGGGTGATTGGGGAGTGTCCTCGTCGCTGGACGCGTTAAAACTCCAGGAGGTCCCGAAACGGCTTCGTCGGGCTTCCTGCCGAGGAAGCGAGCCCTATATTCGGGAGGAGTAGAGCAGGCGCAGCGCAGTCCGTCAGTCGGAGTCCCGTCGCACGGTCGGTCCATCGGTCGCACCCACTTCGAGGTCGCGCTCCACACGATGCGAAAGAACTTCATCCTCGACACCAACGTCCTTCTCCACGATCCGCGCTCCATCTACGGGTTCAGAGAACACAACGTCATCATCCCCATCTACGTCATCGAGGAGATCGATCAGTTCAAGCGCGATCTCTCCGAGCTGGGCCGCAACGCGCGCCTGGTCGCGCGCTACCTGGATTCCTTCCGGGAAGAGGGCTCGCTGAAGGAGGGCGTGCGTCTGCCGCATGGCGGCGTGCTGCGGGTGTGCTTCACCGAGCGTGAAGCGCCCCTGTCCATGGCGGACAGGGATCTGATGGACAACCGCATCCTCGCGGTGGCGTTGGATCTGATGGAGCGCGAGCCCCAGTCTCCGGCCGTCTTCATCACCAAGGACACCAACCTGCGCATCCGCGCGGATGCCCTGGGCCTGCTCGCCGAGGACTATGACGCGGAGCGCGTGGAGATCACCGAGCTGTACACGGGCTTCACCGAGCGGCTGGTGCCGCGGGACATGGTGGACCAGATGTACAAGTCCGGCGCGGAGGTGGAGATCTCCGGTCAGGACACGCTCTCGCCGCATCAGTTCATCCTCCTCAAAGACGAGACGAACCCGTCCCACGCCGCCATGGGCCGCTTCAATGCATCCCGGGGGCGGGTGGTGCCGCTCTCGCGCGGCATCAAGGAGGGCGTCTGGGGCATCCGGCCGCGCAACATGGAGCAGAGCTTCGCCCTGGACCTGCTGATGAACGACGAGATCAAGCTCGTCACCATCGTGGGCAAGGCGGGCACGGGCAAGACGCTGCTGGCGATCGCCGCGGGCCTGCACAAGGTGACCGAGGAGAGCGTCTACCAGAAGCTGCTCGTCAGCCGGCCCGTCTTCCCCCTCGGCCGCGACATCGGGTTCTTGCCCGGGACGCTCGAGGAGAAGATGAACCCGTGGATGCAGCCCATCTTCGACAACGTGGAGTTCCTCATGAACCTCAGCCGCGCCGACAAGAAGGCCGGCCGGGGCTACCACGAGCTCATCGACCTGGGGCTGATGGAGATCGAGGCGCTCACCTACATCCGTGGGCGCAGCATCCCCAACCAGTACATCATCATCGACGAGGCCCAGAACCTCACGCCCCACGAGGTGAAGACCATCATCACGCGCGTGGGGGACAACACGAAAATCATTCTCACCGGGGACCCATTCCAGATAGACAACCCCTACGTGGACGCCACCAGCAACGGACTCGTCCACGTGGTCAACCGGTTCAAGAACGAGAAGATCGCGGGCCACATCACCATGACCAAGGGCGAGCGCAGCGCCCTGGCCGAGCTCGCCGCCAACCTTCTCTAGTGCCCTGCGCCACGGGAGGAGTCAGTCATGTCGGGAGACGGTACGCAGCAGGATCCCGCCCAGGGCACGGGCGGCGAGCAGGAGAAGAAGCCGCTCATCGACTACCCGACCGTCTACACCTTCAAGGTGATGGGGCGGCGGGCCCCTGACTTCGTCGAGCACGTGCGCGACCTCTTCCGCTCGTACATGGGCACGGAGATTTCCCCGGACTCCATCCAGGAGCAGTCCAGCAGCAAGGGGACGTACGTGTCGGTCAGCGTGTCCGTCTACCTGCTGTCCGAGGAGCACCGACGCTCCATCTACGTGCGGCTCAAGGAGGAGCCGCGCGTCGTCTACTACTTGTGAAGGTGGCCGATCGGGGCCCGGAGCCCTGGTGGAGTGGGGAATTGGAGATTCCCGAACATCGGTGTAGAAGGGACGTGTCATGAGTGTGGCCGAGCCCTTTCCGCTCTACTTCCCCGGTGATGCTCGGCGTCCCTTCGGCTCCGAGCTGGCAACCCGGCGCTTCGCCAAGGTGGCTCAACTGGAAGAGGGCGGGCGCGTACTGGATCTGGGGTGCGGTCCTTCCATCCAGGCCGGCGTCGTGCTCGCCCAGGAGTTCGGTTGCTCCGTGGTGGCCGCGCACTGGGATGAGGCACAACTGTCGCGCATGCGCGAGCGTGTCCACGCGCTCGCGCTGGACGGGCGCGTGGAGGTGCGGCGGGTGGACCTGGGCCGGCTCTCCTTCCGCGAGGGCGAGTTCGACGCCATCCTGTGCCAGGGTCCGATCGTCATGGCCCTGCCCGACGCCCTGCGCTCCCTCCGGCCCTTCCTGGCCCACCGAGGACGGTTGGGCCTCACCTATCCGGTGCGCGTGGGCCGGGTGACTCCGCGCGCGGTGCTCGAGTTCTGGGAGCGCCGTATGGGCGGCCCCCTGTTGTTGCCTCGCGAGTTGCTCCAGCAGTTGTCGCAGGCGGGCTTCGAGCCCGAGTCCGTCGAGTCCCTCCAGGACTCCGAGCTGGATACGCTCTACCGGGAACTCGCCCCCTACCTCGAGCAGGCGCCCGCCGAGTCCATTCACTGGCTGCGCGAGGAGATGGCCCTGCACCGTGAAAATGGGACGGCCACCTCCAGCTACGCCTTCGTCGTGGGTCGTCGTCGGGAGCCGGGAGAGAAGCCGCCCGCCTCGCGCGACCGCGGCTAGCGCGCCCCTCGGGTGGACGCCCTCCCTCCGGGAAGGCGTCGTCCCGCGTTCACTGCCCCCCAGGTCACTGCACCGAGGGGAGGAAGTCCAGCAGCTCCACGGACTCGGCCGCCATCCCGAGCGTCACTTCCCGCCGGTAGCCCGCCGCGTCTCCACCGATCTGGAAAGGCATCGGCCTGCTGAAGCGCAGGTGCACCTCGCGCGCGTAGAAGTCATGCAGGCCCTCGGGGAACCAGCGGCCCGCCCATAGCTTCGGAAGGTTCGCCAGCACGTGGGGCGGGTTCAACTGGCCCAGGCGCAGCTGCATCATCCCCGGGCGCTGTCCCGCGAAGGGGAACATGCGGAAGCCGTAGCCGTAGTAGGGCATCGTCGCCGCCGCCGCCATGATCAGCTCGCCCTTGAAGAGCCTCGCCCCGGGGGCGAAGGGCTCGCCCACGGGCCTGCCATCCGGGTCCACGCGGTACGCCGGGCCGGCCTGGCCATTGGTGACCTCACACTCCACCCGCGTGGGATTCGTCAGGTAGTGCGGCACCGTCTTGAAGGCCACCGCCGAGAAGTAACCGCCTGGCCCCGACAAGAGCTTCTTGAGCAGGCCCCGGCCCAGGTGATCCTTCACCCAGAGGTAGTCGTTGAGCAGCTTCCCATCCACGCCCAGGCCCGCGAAGGGCGTGCGCGTGCCGTCCACCATCAGCAGCTCCATGCACCGCTGACCGGACACCTTGCCGGCACGCGCCCGGGTCACATCCTGGAGAATACCCTCCGTGCCCCCACTGGAGTTCACGTACGAGGCCAGTCCGTTGCCCGTGCCCAGCTTGAGCACGCCCAGGCGGGGTGCCTGCCTGCCGGCGAACCGGCCGCGCGGCTCCATCTGACGGAACATCTCGTTCACCACGCCCAGGAACGTCCCGTCGCCTCCTCCCGTCATCACCACCGGGTAGTCGCGCTCCAGGATCGTCTGGACGATGCGCCGGCAGTCCAGCTCCGAGCGAGACAGGAAGAGATCCTGCTCCGGGACCACGTGCGACAAGAACTTCACCAGCCGTGCGTCTACCTGGCGGGCGTTGGCATTCAGCAGGACCGCGAGTCGATGCTCGGTCGCCCCGAGAACGGACGGGCTGGAGCGCGCTTCGACGGACCGCAGGGGCTGAACCATCATGGGTGCTGTCTCCACGAAAAATCAGGTGCCCACCGCGACGTCGCGGCGGGGGGCCCCTTGAGTCTGTGCATGTTCTCCGCCAGCGGCTGACGCGAGGCGTTAGCTGTCCGTTTCCCCAGGAGTTCCAAGGGGTTGCGGCACTGGCTCGAGCGGAAGCCGTCCGGCGGATTGGTACCCGCGGGTGGCGGAAGTGGAGAATGGTTTACGCACCTGGCACCCGGTCGTGGCTGGTCCGTCACCCGGGAAGCACTCGGTTTGACACCCCGGGGTGGGTGGTTACGTTGGTCACACGACGGAAGCAATCCAGCCTTTCGCGGTAATTTTCCCAGTTATTTCCGGAGGTTGTACACCGTGGGCAAGATCATCGGCATCGACTTGGGCACGACCAACAGCGTGGTCGCCATCATGGAGGGCCGCGAGCCCAAGGTCCTCACCAACGAGGAGGGCACGCGCACGACTCCCTCGGTCGTCGCCTTCGCCAAGGATGGGGAGCGGCTCGTGGGGCAGGTGGCCAAGCGTCAGGCCATCACCAACCCGGAGCGCACCATCTACTCCATCAAGCGCTTCATGGGCCGGCGCTACGAGGAGACCACCGAGGAGGCCAAGCTCGTGCCCTACAAGGTGGTGCGCGGCCCCAATGGCGACGCGCGCGTGGACCTCGACGGCAAGCAGTACAGCGCGCCGGAGATCTCCGCGCAGGTGCTGCTCAAGCTCAAGCGCGCCGCGGAGAACTACCTGGGCGAGAAGGTGACCGAGGCGGTCATCACCGTGCCGGCCTACTTCAACGACGCCCAGCGCCAGGCGACCAAGGACGCGGGCGAGATCGCCGGCCTCACCGTGCGCCGCATCGTCAACGAGCCGACCGCGGCGGCGCTCGCCTACGGCCTGGACAAGAAGAAGGACGAGAAGATCGCCGTCTATGACTTCGGCGGCGGCACGTTCGACATCTCCATCCTCGAGGTGGGTGAGAACGTGGTCGAGGTGCTCGCCACCAACGGCGACACGCACCTGGGCGGCGACAACATCGACCTGACCCTGATGAACTGGCTCATCGCCGAGTTCAAGAAGGACACGGGCATCGACGTCGCCAAGGACAAGATGGTGCTGCAGCGCCTCAAGGAGGCCGCGGAGAAGGCGAAGATCGAGCTGTCCTCCACCATGGAGACGGAGATCAACCTGCCGTTCCTCACGGCGGACGCGACGGGCCCCAAGCACCTCAACGTGCGGCTCACGCGCGCCAAGTTCGAGTCGATGATCAGCGACCTCGTCGAGCGCTCGCTGGAGCCGTGCCGCAAGTGCCTCAAGGACTCGGGCCTGGACGTGAAGGATCTGCACGAGGTGGTGCTCGTGGGCGGCTCCACGCGCATCCCGATGGTGCAGGAGGCCGTCAAGAAGCTGTTCGGCAAGGAGCCCAACCGCTCCGTGAACCCGGACGAGGTGGTGGCCGTGGGCGCGGCGGTGCAGGCCGGCGTGCTCTCGGGCGAGGTGAAGGACATCCTGCTGCTGGACGTCACCCCGCTGTCGCTGGGCGTGGAGACGCTGGGCGGCGTGATGACCAAGCTCATCGAGCGCAACACCACCATCCCCACCCGCAAGTCGGAGACCTTCTCCACGGCGGCGGACGGCCAGACGCAGGTGGAGATCCACGTGCTGCAGGGTGAGCGCGAGATGGCGGCGGACAACCGCAGCCTCGGCCGCTTCCACCTGACCGGCATGCCTCCGGCGCCGCGCGGCGTGCCGCAGATCGAGGTGACGTTCGACATCGACGCCAACGGCATCCTCAACGTCAACGCCAAGGACAAGGCGACGGGCAAGGAGCAGAAGGTCACCATCTCCCACTCCTCGGGTCTGGCCAAGGACGAGGTGGAGAAGATGGTTCGCACCGCCAAGGAGAACGAGGCGGCCGACAAGGCCCGTCGCGAGCTCGTGGAGGTGAAGAACCAGGCCGAGGCCCAGGTGTACGCGGCCGAGAAGCTGGTGAAGGAGAACCGCGAGAAGCTCCCCGCGGACGCCGTGTCCGCGATCGAGGCGGCCATCAAGGGCGTCAACGACGTGCGCGAGGGCGACAACAAGGACGCCATCAAGAGCGCCCTGGATGCGCTGCAGCAGGCCAGCTACAAGGTGGCCGAGGAGATGTACAAGGCCACGGGTGGCGCCGCGGGCGGCGAGGCCGGCGCGCCTCCTCCGGGCGCCGAGCAGGGCGCGGCTCCGGGCAGCTCGGCCAAGCCGAAGGACGACGTGGTGGACGCCGAGTTCCGTCAGTCGTGATGTCCGGTTGAAGTCCACGAGGGCCGGCGCTCCTCCCACGAGGGGGCCGGCCCTCGGCTTTTGTTGCCAGGGCCAGGGGGATACGATGCGGCCTCTCGTCCCTCGTGGAATCACCGTGATCCATACCCCCACGCCCGTCTCCGCCCAGGCCGCGCAGGCCTTCCGCCGCTTCTTCCAGGAGCTGCGCGAGGCCTATCTGGAGCGCGAGACCCTCTTCACCCAGATCGAGCTGGCGCTGCTCTGTCGCGAGCACGTGCTCGTGGTCGGCCCCCCGGGAACCGCCAAGAGCGCCATTGCCTCCGCGGTGCTCGGCCGCATCCTGGACGAGCAGACCGGACAGCCCTCGCTCTTCGCCAAGCAGCTCGCCGAGTCCACCGTGCAGACGGATCTCATCGGCCCGGTGGACTTCAAGGTGCTCACCGAGACGGGCCGGACCGAGTACCTCACCGAGGACGGCATGCTGGGCGCCACCCACGCCTTCCTCGACGAGGTGTTCGACGGGCGCGACATGCTGCTGCGCTCCATCCTCAACGTCCTGCACGAGCGCGAACTCAAGCACGGGCGCCGGGTGACGAGCGGCCGCATCGAGTGCGCCATCATGACGAGCAACCGCTACCTCTCCGAGGTGCTGGCGCGCTCGCCCGAGCTGCTGCTCGCCTTCGCCGACCGCCTGAGCTTCATCTCCTTCGTACCGAAGAGCTTCGCCCGGCCCGCCAGCCGCTCCGCCATGCTGCACCGCTTCGCCCATGGCCTGCGGCCGGACCTGCGCGCCGTGCTCACCCTGCAGCATCTCGACGTGCTCCAGAAGGCCGTGGAGCGGGTGACGGTCTCCAACACCCTGCTCGAGGCCATCGAGCTGCTCACCGATGAGTTGGAGCGCGCGCTCACCGCCCAGGTGTCCAAGCTGCCCGACTACGTTCCCACCAAGTACTTCTCCCAGCGCTCGGTGGTGAAGGCCTTGTGGGCCCTCAAGGCCGCCGTGGTGAGGGATCAGCTCTACCGCCGTCCGGATCGTCCCCTCGAGGCCACCCTCGAGGACCTGGACGCCCTGCGCTGGTTCTTCCTGCTCGGGGGGCCTCCCGCCGAGGAGTCCGAGGCGCTCCTCAAGGTGGCCGTGGATCCGCGAGAGCGCGCGCAGCTGGAGATCGTCCGCATCGAGCAGAAGGCCTTCGATGCCGCCCTGGCCAAGGTGCGTGCGGAACTGGGCGCGGGTCCGGAGCGCGAGGCCGCGACGCTCGGCGCCGCCGAGGAGCTCAAGACGGTCGAGGCGCTCGCCCGGGAGCGCGGTTTCCAGCCGGGAATCGCGCTCTCAACGGCGCGCAGGCTGCATGGCAAGCTCGTTCCCGGCCCCCGCCACGCCGACAACCGGGTGGCCCTCCTGGCCGCCGCGCGCGGCCTGCTCGCGAGCGTGGAGCAGCGGCTGTCGCGCGGGCCCATCGAGGGCAGCGAGCCGCGCGCGGGCGAGGCCTTGTTCTCCGCGCTCGTGGAGTCGCTCTCCCTGTGCCGTCAGGTCCCCGAGCTGACCCCTCGGCTGCCCGCCGTATGCGACGCGATCCACCGCTTCGTCCTCCAGGCGTTGGAAGTCATGGCGCTCCAGGCCGAGAGCCTCGCCTTCGACGAGTCGGTGTCCCTGGATCCGCTCGTCGCACTCACGGACAACCTCGCCGAAGAGCTGGGCCAGGTGGGCGAGCTCCTGGCGCTGCTCGCCGAGTCCTCCTCGGGCTCGGTCCCGCACCTGAGGACCGCGGAGGCCGAGACTCGGCGACGTGCCGTGTCCGCGATCCGTCAGCGCGCGGAGCGTGTCTTTCCGGGCCCTCGGGGCCGAAGGGATCCGCTCGATGCGCTCTCCGCGGACTCGCGCCGGCTCGCCCAGCTCGAACAGTCCCTGTGCCGGTTGGAGCCCTCCCAGCGCGGTCTCAAGCAGCAGCTACTGGAGCCGCTCGGCTTCGACTATGCCCGGGACGTGTTCTCCACCGTGCCCTTCGAGCGCATCGACCAGTTGTCGCGCACGGTGCAGGCGGTGGCGGAAAACCTGCGGCGCGAGGGCCTGGCCCCCGAGCCCGTGTTCGTCGAGTGCCGCGACATCCTCGAGGCGCGTCTGCGCGAGTACGTCCAGGGAATCGGCCGCGAGGTGGCGAGCCCTCCGACCGCCCCGCAGGCCGCCGTCAATGGCGAGGCCTACAGCTTCTACCGGGGCTCCTTCTCCAAACAGATCCCGGACGGAGAGTTCCCCGCGTTGCTCGGCCTGGAGGGACAGCTCGCCTTCGCCCGCTCCGCCTCCAGCGCGTTCTTCCTCTCCGATGCCATCCGGGACGCCGTGGCCCGGGTGGAGCTGTCCTTCGTGCAGGTGCGTCTCAAGTACCTGCGCAGCTGGCTCACCCAGTTGCTCACCTCGCTGCCCGCGCCCCAGAGCGCGAACACCCGGGCGGCCGCGGATCAGATCTTCGATCGCCTGGTGCGCAGCCGCTTCCCGATGCTCGCCCTGAAGGAGGGCGAGCTGGTGCGCCTCAAGGGCGTGCTCGGCATGTTGATGGGCATGCCCGGGGAGTTGGGAGAGAGCGCGCGCAAGCTGCAGGGCGTGCTGCTCGGCATCGACGACGACTTCTCCCGCTTCAGCAAGCAGTTGCTGGAGCTGCGGGCCTCATTGTGAGGAGGGGCTGACGCGTGCTCGGCTCGCGGCTCGCGCATCTGCGGCTTCAGTTGGATTCGCTCCAGGAGCGCCCGTCCCGGGGCGAGGGCATGCGCTCCTGGTGGCGGGGAATGACCGCCCCGGCCGAGGTGGACCTGTCCCTGCCCACCGTGACGGCGCTCGATCGGGCCCTGGAGCGGGTAGGGGTGCATACCCTCGCGGACGCGCGCCTGCTGCTCGAGCTGGGCGTGAAGAAGGGCCGGGTGGGCGAGCTGGCCAAGGGATTGAAGGAGCGCGCGCACGAGGCGCTGGAGGAGTTCGAGCGCACCCTGGAGGCCGTGCACAAGATGCACCACGCGGGCCGCACGCCCCCGGGGGCTCGCACGACGCTGGAGCGGGGCTTCGTCCGGCTCGTGCGGGTGCTGCGGGTGGCGGATCTCTTCCTGTCGCCCTCGGCTCCGACTCCGGACTCGGGCGAGGCGCAGCTCTTCCCGCGGCCCGGCCCCTCCTGGAATGCCCAGCGCGCGCCGACCCGGGCGCGCATGGCCGTGGCCGAGTTCCTCGCCCAGCGGGCCCGCGCCACCGTGGACGACGTGGTGCAGAAGCGCAGGGATCTGGACATGGCCCACGAGCTGTTGCTGCGCATCGGCATGGAGCATGACCGCGAGCGCGGTGTGGCCCTGCGCCATGAGGTGGCCCAGGCCCGCGAGCGCGTCCGCGACACGCCCCCGACACGCTCGCTCGAGGAGCTGGTCGAGCAGGTGCGCCAGTCCGCGGTGCGCGAGCCACAGCTGGCCTGGCGCTCGCTCCGGGGCCTCTACGAGCGCGCGGTGGAAGCCGAGCAACCCCAGCTCGCCGCGGCGGCACGGGCGGCGCTCACCCGGCTCATGCCCCCACGCGAGTCGATGCGGGCCCTGCTGGAGTCCGCCGAGCGCGATGAGCTGCGGCGCTGGTTCGGCGAGGAACAGCCGCCCGCGAGGGCCGACAAGGTGGAGGGGCTGCGTCCGGAGGACTCGTCCGCGGACGAGCTGCTCGCGGACCTGGCCTTCTCCCTGCGTCCCGAGCAGCGCGCCGCGTTCGAGCTGGCGGCCGGCTGCGCCCGCTACTTCGACGTGGAGGACGTGCTGTCCGACGAGGTCGTCGAGGTGAACCCCCGCAAGGTGCGCCCGGTGCCCCGGCTCGTGCCCCATCCCACCCAGAACATGACCTTCGAGCGCACGGGCGGACTGCACGACGTGCACAACTTCGTCCTCTCCGATCCGCGCATGCTCCTCTACGATCTGGCTTCCCACCGCCAGCTCGTGCGCGCCTACCTCGAGGACGAGCCACCTCCCGAGCCCAAGAAGAAGAAGCGCACCGCGGTGCGCGTCTACGTGTGTGACGCCTCGGGCTCCATGCACGGCGCCCGCGCGCGCTTCCGCGACGCCCTCATCATCGCCGAGCTCAACAACCTGCGCGTCAAGGCGCGCCAGGGCCTGCCCTTCGATCCGCTCTACTTCTCCTTCTTCAACGACATCCCCACCGAGCTGTCTCGCGTGGACACGGCCCGCGAGGCCACCCGGCAGATCGAAAAGCTCTTCCGCCACTCTCCCGCCGAGGGCCAGACGGACATCACCCTCGCGCTCATGTCCGCCTTCGACTCGATCCGCGCCGCGCGTGGACGGGATCCCTACCTCGCGCGCGCCACCGTGGTGATCATCACCGATGGCGAGGATCGCGTCGATCTGGAGCTCATCCGCCGCACCCGCGCGCCCATGGACTCGCTGGACATCGCGCTGAGCTTCGTGTCGCTCGGCGAGGAGAACCCGGACCTCAAGTCGCTCGTCCAGGAACAGAGCGCCCGCGGAGGCCGCGCCTTCTACCACCACCTGTCCGACCGGGAGATCCAGTGGGCGCGCACCGAGTTCGACAGCCCCTGGCGCACCTTGCTCCCCCGCGACGTACCCGTCACCCCCGAGGCCCTCGAGGCACTCGGCCCCCACCTGGCCGCGCTCGAGGCGCTCGCCACCGGACGCTCCGCCCCCGCCGCGCCCCTCGTGTCCGAGGCCTCCTTCGACGCGCTCTTCCCCGCGCCCGAGGCGCTCGCGCGGCAGCAGGCCCCGGAGGTCCCCGAACCCGAGGTGGTCGCACGCGTGGCGGACATCCTCGACGCGCTCGTGGAGACCTCCGCGCTCGCCCCCGCCGATCGCCGCGCCACCGAGACGCTCGTGCTCCTGCGTCACCTGCTGGACGTGTACCAGCTCACTCCCGCGCGCTACCTCGCGGCGTTCGCCACCGGAAGTCCAGAGGTGCACGAGCGCCTCGCCCGCGTGCGCCTGCTCTGCCGTCCCTTCGGCTAGGCTGTGCCCCGGCCATGTTCTTCGACTGGTTGCGCAAGAAGACTCCCAAGAAGCCCGCGCACGGGGTGGATCCCCTCGCGGCCTTCGATCAGCTCATCGAGGACCTGGAGCGGCAGGGCGCGGAGGTGCGCAAGTCGGCCGCCACGCTGCTGGCCCTCAAGGGCGAGCTGTCCCGCTCCCAGGAGCGCTATGCCCGGCGGCTGGAGGAACTCGCCCGGCGCAAGGCCGTCGCGGACACCCAGGGGGACGCGAAGATCTCCCAGACGCTCGAGCGCGACCGCGCCCAGGCCGAAACCCTGCTGAACACCACGCGCGAGTCGCTGCTCCGGGCCGAGCAGGACGGCCAGTTGCTGCTGGAGGCCGCCGCGGACCTGGGCAACCGGGTGGCCGAGCTGCGCACCGAGCGGGAGAGCGCCTCCGCGCGGCTCGCCGTGGGCGGCCTGGTGTCCAGCGCCCTGCGCGAGCAGGTGGAGCGCTTCGAGAAGGTGCTCGCGGTGGACGCGGCCCGGGATGAGATCGAACGGGCCCACGCGCTCGCGGAGATCTACCGCGAGGAGCGCGAGGAGTCCGGCAAGCAGGGCTGAGCGCGCGGGCCCGCCCTCACCGGATGAAGCGGGAGAGGGCCCGGAGCCAGACGACCACCGCCTCCGCGCCCGCGTCGGGCAGACCGAGGGCGCGCTCGCCGAGGTAGCTGGCACGACCCAGACGGGGCTTCATCCGCGCCGTGGCCTCGGCTCCCCGCTCGGCGGCGAGGAGGGCCTCCGCCCAGGCCTCGGCGGGCGTGCCTCCGGCCTGGAGCTCCCGGGAGAAGATGTCCGCGGCGGGGCGCAGGGCGTCGATCATCGTGCGATCTCCCGGACCGGCGCCACCGAGCTCGGCCACTGCCTCGACACCCGCCTGGAAGGCCTCGGCCCAGGCGCGGGCATCGGGCAGGGGATGCTCCGCCAGCCGGCGGGAGGCGCGCAGCAGGGCGGTGGCGTAGAAGGGCCCCGAGCTGCCGCCAATGGCGCGGCGCAGGGCCTCGCTGAGCGCCATCAGGGCCCGCGCGGGGCTCGTCCAGGAGGACGGGGGCAGGGCCCGGATCGCCGCCGCGCCCCGTACGAGGCTGATGCCGAGATCTCCATCCCCCGCCGCGCCGTCGAGTTCCGTCAGCCGCGTCTCGGCGGCGTCGAACGCATCGGCGATGGCGAGGAGCGCCTGGTGGACGTGCTCCATGTCCGCCGGGCGCGACTCGGTGGGACTGGAGGCGTGTGGCACGGTGCGAGCGGGCGCGATCCTGCGCGCGGGGGCGAGCCGTCCGGAGCCCGGCCAGGCGGGGGCGGAGGTGGCGGCGTCGAGCCGGTGCAACCGCTCGTCGTCCACCTTCAACAGGGACAGGGAACAGCCGGGCATCTCCAGGGCGGTGAGGAACTCGCCGCTCCAGGCCCGCTCCACGGTGAGGCCCCGCTCGCGCAGGAAGGCCAGGGCGCGGCGGGCGATGATCGCCAGCTCCTGGGCCGGAGTGCCTCCCAGCCCGTTGATGAGCAGGGCCACGCGGTCACCCGCGCCGAGGCGTTGATCGTCGACGATGGCGGAGAGCAGGGTGTCCACCAGGGCATTGGCGGGCTGGAGGGGGACGCGGCGGACGCCTTGTTCACCATGGATGCCGAGTCCCAGCTCGATCTCGTCCTCGCCGAGGGAGAAGCCGGGACGGCCCGCGGCGGGCACGGTGCAGGCGCCGAGGCCCACGCCCATGGTGCCCAGCGCGCTGGCGGCGGCGGCGGCTTCGCGCGCGACCTGCGCGAGCGAGGCGCCGGAAGCGGAGGCGGCGCCGGCCACCTTGTGCACGAGGACGGTGCCCGCGATGCCCCGGCGCCGCGAGGGCTCGACGGTGTCGCGCAGGGAGACGTCGTCGGAGACGATGACGGTTTCGGTGGGGATGCCCTCGGCGCGGGCCAGCTCGGCGGCGAGACCGAAGTTGAGCCGGTCTCCGGTGTAGTTCTTCACCACGAGGAGGGCACCGGCGGGCCCGGCGACGGCGCGGATGGCGGCGAGGACCGAGTCGGTGCTCGGGGAGGTGAACACGTCGCCGGCGACCGCGGCGTGCAGCATGCCGGGCCCCACGTAGCCGGCGTGGGCGGGCTCGTGTCCGCTGCCGCCTCCGGAGAGCACGGCGACCTGGCGCGCGGCGGGGTCGGCGGGAAGATCGGAGCGCATCACGACGGCTTCACCCTCGAGCAGCGCGAGCCCTGGATGGAGCGAGACGAGACCTTCGAGCATCTCCCCCACGACGGCGCGGGGAT
The DNA here is from genome assembly GCF_002305875.1 of Cystobacter fuscus. Classification (NCBI taxonomy): domain Bacteria; kingdom Pseudomonadati; phylum Myxococcota; class Myxococcia; order Myxococcales; family Archangiaceae; genus Cystobacter; species Cystobacter fuscus. The sequence goes on from NZ_CP022098.1 coordinate 4,431,981, forward strand.
CATTGATGAGCTTCTTCATTGTCGTCTCCAGGGCAGAGGAGGAAAGGGCCGCGCCGCATCGGGCGCGGGCACGGAAGGTGGACGCGAGGCATGAACCGCGTCAAGCGCGATCGCGCCGCGGTTGGAGGCGCGGGACGGAGGGATGGTAATGAGGAAGGAGGTTTTACCGGGAGGTGGCGAGTGGTTCTTCGAGAAGCTGGAGCGGTGCTGCTGCTATATCGCTCACGGCGTGTGCCAGTACGCGTTCCTGGGAGCAGGAGGGCGGGGAGTTCCGTCCGGGTGCGGTGGCTGTGCAGCCCATTCCCCTGGTGCCAAACGAGTTTCAACGAGCTGTCGAGCGGCTGGTCCGGGACATGAAGTGGAAGGGAACACCTCGGGAGGCGGCGGAAGGACAGCAGATGCTCGCTACCAAAGCCGTCCTCAAGAACCGGGAAATCAAAAACGAGCGACTGGAACTGACCGACAAGGGCTCGCTCTACTTTCTCGGTCCCGAACTCACGTTGAGTCATTGCACCGTCGTCCTGAAGGTGTCTGCCAGAAGCCTCCTCATCCGCGAAGGAACACGTTTCATAGACTGTACCTTCGAGGTGAAGAAGGAACTGAAAAACCATCAGGATTGGGTATTTGCCTCCCTCAAGGGTTGCCGGTTCAAGGGGAGGCTGTCGGGTTGTGAGTTCGGCCGTTGGCCCGACTATTCGGAAGGATGGGAGCATGGCTCCATCGACGCCTGTGATTTCTCCGAGGCTCACTTGGACGGCTGTCGGTTCCACGGCTGTGACATGAGCACCCTCCAGTTGCCCCTATGGCCGTGCTTCACCATTCTGGATCCCCTCCGCCGGGGTCCTGAGTTGGTTGCTCGGCAGTGGCCCGGGGATGTTGGCATCGCGATGAAGGGGCACCTTCGCGAGCCGCCTTCCACCGTGGCCGTGACCTGGTCTGCATCGGTCCTGGCGAAGGAGGGTGGGACTACGCCGGAAGCTATCAAGGCGGTCCTCGATCAATGTGAGGGCATCGTCTATTGACGCGGGGCGGGCTCCGCATGCCTGGAGGACTGGACTTCGCCTCGTGGAGCGGAGAGCATTGGGTCATGGCCGGAATGCGCGAGGACTACATCGAGCGAATGATCAAGCAACTCGTCTCCGCGCTGGCGGCCATCGCGAAGGCGGGAAGGGGTCAGAAGACGGACGAGGCGCTCGAACTGGTGCGGCAGACGAGCCTGTCGCTGTTCGGGATGGAGTACCGCACGCTCATCACCTTCGATGCGGCGTCGGTGGCGGAACTGCTCGGGACTCCCGAGAAGATCCTGGCCCTGGTCAGATTGCTGAGCGCGGAAGCGGACCTGCTCGAGCAACGTGGGGACATGGAGGGTGTGTCACATCGCCTGGGTCATGCGCTCGCGTTGTCGCGGCACGCACAGGCCAAGAAGGCCACTCCCGAGGGTGAAGCGCTCCTCCAGGCGGTGAGTGATCGACTGTCCGCGCTTTGACGTTCGGCCTGCCCAGCATATCGCGCTCTTCGGAGCAGTTCCCAACCCATGTTCCCAAGTAGACCCTGCGGCCTGGTTGCTCTGGCGGAATTCTACTGGTGCACGCTACCGTATCTTGCTGGACACATAGCCAAACAGGTACTGGGGGGATGCCGTGTGCACTTCAAGACGACTCGCACGAATGTTTGCATTCATGCCTTTGTTCGTGCTGCTCTCCGGATGTGCCGCTGGAGCAACAAGGACTTGGGTTGAAGGGGGAGTGAGACCGAGCCACTTCCAATTCAAGGATGTTGTTCCTCTGCAAGACGAGGAGGCCGGGGGCTGGCGGGCCGCTTGTCTTCACGTTGGCATCTTGAGAGATATCACGGAAGAGTTGGTTTACTGCAAGTTTGGCGTCGAAGTACCAATCAAGAACAAGAAGCAGGGCTTCATTCCCGTAGATGTGGCACAAAGCCGAGCTGCAAGCTGCGCTAATGCAGTTGCTTGGGAGACGCTCGGGGCTGCTACGCTTGCAACGCCCATAGGTATTGCGTGCGAGCAGTTCAAGACGCTTTATGGACTAACTCTTAGAGAGGTTATCCTGGGATCGCGCGTCACGTCCATTTGTTATCCAGGGGTTGAGCCTGTCATTCTCACTCCTCGCGTTTCGCCTGTCAGGTGATGTCATGTCTTCGTCTCTTGAGCAGTTGATTGCGGTCGCGAGCAGATACTGGCCATCAAATAGAAATGGCGACTATCGTCCGGGCCAGCAGATCAGTCCCGAAGCCAGGCGGCTTCATGAGTTGTGGGAACAGGAAATCAAAAATATAAATCGCTGGTGGGCATTCCTTGATGAGCTCAGGGGTGAGTTGCCCGGATTTTCCATTGGCGATGCCACCGCGACGCCCGATGCTTGTTTCCGTTGTGTCGTATACCCCGATAAGGGACGCCCGTTGCCAGACCTTCATTGGGTCGTTGTTGGTTGCGTGAGCATTATTGCCCCGGTTTATGCCGTCTATGGTGTGCAGTTCGAAGACCGGGAGAAGACGCGGGTTTTCAGGGCGATGGACTTTGAGCTTCAGCGACCCGAGATAAAGGCGCCTGCTGAAGTCATTGCAAGGAGAGTCGAAGCTAAGTTTGGATTCACCCGGCTTCCGCGCGAGATGGCACAAATGCCCGTTTCGCTGTTCGTACAATGGAAGGAGCCTCCAGAAACCACATTGTTTCACGCGCTCTTCACGAACGAACCAGAGAACGTCCCTTGACTTCAACGAAGAGAGCCTCCTCAGCCGACGACGAGGAGGCTCTCATCGAACGTAGCCTCCAGGCGGTGCTCAAGACTTCTTCAGGAACCGGAGGGCTTCTCGGTTGATTCGCTTCAACTCGGCGACCTGCTCATCAGTCGGCGGTCCGTCAACCAGGAAGATTCCTCGCCTTGCGAGTGGAAGCTCCAGCTCGATGGCCGTTTTGAGTTGTGCGAACAGATCTGGGTCCTCGGGAAACAGTTCCCGTGCCTCGCGCTCCACTGTTGGGTCCTGGGAGAGCGCTTCAAGCTTCTTGGCGTCATGTCCCGCTTCGGCGCGAATTGCGTCAATCTTCGCAAAAAACCACCTTGAGCTGGCTCGCGTCTTCATCTGGCACTCCTCTTGAATTGTCTCTCAATCCATCCGCGACCCAGATTCCAGGCTCCCTTGTCGGAGGAAGCACTCGCGTGTTCGGCGAGCGGTCGATGGGTGCGATTTACTCGCCCGGCTGGCCCATCATGGGTGCCCCCGCTCCTGCGGGGACGTACCGGGGAACAGGCACTGGGATGGACGGAGCAGGAGGTGGAGCTGGCGCCACTGCCTGGGCATGAACCGCCGTGGCGACCAGCACGCCGAGCCCCATCACACGGAAGGTCATTCCGAAAACTCCTACTTGAAACGTCATGCCCCGCGCTTCTACCTTCGTTTTCATCGCCCAGGCAAGGTCACCCCGGGGCGCCTACAGTGCGTTCCCGCCGCCTGTGGTGATGTGCTCGCGGCCGCCCGGGAGTTGCTCCACCTCCTGCCGCCACCCAATGGCGTTGAGACGGTAGAAAGCAAGGGAGACTGGCTGCTGGAAGTGTATCGCGACCAGGCCTACAAGTACGAGATGCTCTCCGGAACGGAGTCGAACCTGGCGCGGCATGGTCGGCGCATGGCGGGCGAGTTCTTCCGGATGCTCACCTTCTGAAAGGGGCGGGGATGGATTCGCTCGGGAACATCGTCTTCAAAGATCGGGAAATTGAAAACGAGCGGTTGGAGCTGACGGATACGAAAGCCAACTACATCCTCGGCCCCAGCCTGACGATGAGGAACTGTACCCTCGTGCTAAAGGTGTCCGCCCGGCGCCTGAGCCTCAAGCTGCCCCGGTTCATCGACTGCACCTTCGAGGTGAAGCAGGAGTTGAAGAACTACCAGAGCTGGGTGGCAGCATCCCTGAAGGGCTGCCGCTTCAAGGGGCGGCTGTCGGGGTGCGACTTTGGGTACTGGCCTGAATACATGGACCTGCCGTGGTATCAACACGGGTCCATCGAGGACTGCGACTTCACTGAGGCCCGGCTGGCAGGGTGTCGGTTTCACGCCTGCGACATCAACACCCTTCGCTTCCCCAAGTGGCCCTGCTTTACCTTCCTTGACCCCATTGGCCGAGCCCCCGAACTACGCAGCGTTAAATGGCCGGGAAGCTTTGGTGATATCGTCGTGGACAACCTGCATACTCACCCTCCGTCCACCAAGGCCTTGACTTATTACGCTCCCTCCGCTGCCGAGCGTTTCGAGACCACCCCCGAGGAACTCCGAGCCGTCATCGAGAAGTTCGACTGCATCTTCTACTGACGGGACGGTGGGCTTGATCCGTTTTAGTGGCTCTCCCACAGTTCCGGAACGGAGTCGAACCTGGCGCGGCATGGTCGGCGCATGGCGGGCGAGTTCTTCCGGATGCTCACCTTCTGAGAGGTCGGCGGATGCTCTACAACAAGGTCTTCTACCAGGGCCAGGAAATCGAGAACGAACGACTGGAGCTGACCGACAAAGGCTCGCTCTACTTCCTCGGCTCGGGACTGACGCTCCGCAACTGCACGGTCGTCGTCAAGGTCTCGGGGAGGAACCTGTTTCTGACCGGCTCCCGTTTCATCGACTGCTCTTTCGAGGTGAAGCAGGAGCTGAAAAATCACCAACAGTGGGTAAAGGCTTCCCTCAAGGGGTGCCGCTTCAAGGGGCGGCTAACAGGGTGCGACTTCGGGCACTGGCCCGACTACGGTACAGGATGGGAGCACGGGGCCATCGAGGACTGCGACTTCACCGAGGCCCTCCTGGATGGCTGCCGCATCATGGGCGCAGACCCCACCACCCTGCGCTTCCCCAAGTGGCCCTGCTTCACCATCCTGGACCCCATCAGGCGAGCCCGCGAACTCAACAGCGTCCAGTGGCCGGGGGGTTTTCGCCCCATCATCGTGGAGGGTCAGTACAGGGATCCTCCCTGCACGACAGCTGTAACGCTCTACGCTCCATCTCTCGCCAAGCGCCGCGAGACGACCGAGGACGCATTCAGAGCGGCCATTGAGCAGTTCGACTTCATCGTCTACTGACGGAACCGTGTGGCGTGTATACGTCTCTTGCGATGCCCACCTCGCCGGTGTAGCTTCGGTCAGATGAAAAGCACGAATTACGACTTGGTCCTCGGGACAGGGGTCCTCCTGGGGGTGCTCGTATTAGGCTGTGCATCGGGACCGGCTACGCTGGAGCTGACCGACGACGCGAGCAGCCATGAGTCCGCAGGGATGAGCGGCGGTACTTTTTATCCCGCCATCGAAGAACTCAACCGGTACGTTCTCGTCATCCAAGAGTCCCCAAGCGGTCACGTCACGCACAGTTGGCGTCCTGCGGAGGAGCTTGACCTTTCGTCATTCAGGTTCCAGCCCCGCACCGAGAGAACACACGGGCGCTCGTGCTTGCGGCTGCTGCTAGACGCCGCGACTGCGATGAAGAGAACCGTCAGTGCGTCAGTGAGTGTATGAGCACCCCAGTCCCCCGGGGATACGGGCACATGACAACTCCGGATCGTGGGAAGGGCGGGAAAAAAGAATATTGTGAGCGTCGATGCATGCAACCCTATCTAGATTGCAAGAATGCGCAGGGAGAGCGCGTTCTGGAGTTTTCGACCGCGAGCAAAGCGGTTGATTGGTTGAAGCGATACCATCAGGAGATTTTATTGGGAGGCGTTGTCGTCATCGCAGGGGTTGCTTTTGTCGCGGTTGCCTCCGGTGGAGGCGCACTGATTCTTGCTCCGGTCTTGTTGTTGGCAGCATCATGAGCCCTGCGGCGGGTTCCACACTTTGGCGGCGACACCATGGCAATCGGAGACCTGATCAATAACGCGGTGGATCTCCTCGGACGAGTCGACGAGAAGACCCAGTCCCCGGAGGAGCACGAGTTGCTTCGTGCTGCGGCCGACGCGCTCAGATTCATCTGGGCGAATGGGCTGTCATATGAATTCATGGACTATCGGGAGAGCCTCGAGTTTGAGTCGCCGCCCCCGGTGGTTGCCGCTTTCAAGACGCGCGAGGAAGCGAATTCCTGGCTGGCCAACAACCCCAGGCCGCCGGCCATGGCTTATGTCCTGATCTCGGGCGAGTACCATGTGGTGGCGTATCGTCGCGAGAGCGATTGGCGCACCTTCCTCCCGCATCCAACCCTTGAGTTTTATCTTGAGGAGATGACGAAAGACGGCCTCCCTTCGGTGGTGGTCACATTCAACACCCGTGAGGAGGCAGATGCTTGGTTTGGAAGTCAGTCGGAGCCGTCAGCGCAGACGGTCATTCAGATCGGGGGCGAGCACTATCTGGCGGTGTACTATCGAAACATCAAGCACCGCGCCATCTTCCCCTTCTCCACGGCCAAGAGGCTAGAGAAGAAAGAGGAATCGGGACAATAGAAGCGGCGGCCCAGCAATACGCGCTCGATTGCCGGGTGGTTTGAAACGAAGAGGACCTCCTCGCTCGGTGACGAGGAGGCTCCCTTCTCGATGGTGGGGTCGGACTAGGGGATCTCGATTCCCCTGATTCTGAGTCTCTTCCCCGAGTCATCCCGTAGGAGCAGCTCGCATTCTACAGATGTCCAGGCGGATGGAGCTTCCATCTCGATGATGACCATGAACGCCACGTTCACCTCGGGCATCGCTTGCTGCCAGGAATGGACAATCGGCCAATCCCCGTGGGGGAGGAGCCGTACTTCTATACCGATGTTGTTCCAGGGGATCGAACCCAAGTTCACCAGCCAGAGTTCAATGGCTATACGGTACTTGGAGCGATAGCTGACCCCCTTGTCGACGCGGAGCTCGTTGCCCTCTTGTCCAATCAGTGACTTCTTGAAAGTCCGGGCACGGATGCCCTCTCGAGTCATGGAGTGGCTGTAAATCAGCCAATGCAGTTGGCGGGGATCCGCGTACTTCTGACGAAGTTGCTCGAGTTCGAGCCGCAATCGGGCCAGCTCTTGCTGGCTGCGTTGCCTTTCCACGCGTTCCTGCTCCAATTCGCGTTCGAAGGATTCGCGAGTTCGCGTATCGCGGAACACCTCGACTTGTCGGGTGGACTGGTCGGGAGACGCCACCAGGAACAGCGTGAGGGCGTCCTCCGGGTGGTTTCCATCCACGTAGCGAGCCGACAAGCGAAGCCGTTCGCCAGGAGCCATGTCCTTGGGGGGCATGACATTGATGCTCGTGCGACCACGAGAGACCTCTTCGAACCGGAACTCTTCTTGCAGTTCCACCAAGACGGGTTCATCGAAGACAACTCCTGTCATGCGTCCAGGGCTGACGCAGATCTCGTGGGGAGTAGGGGCTGTTCTCGTTCGTTCGATACGCTGAATCTCTTCACAGTCCATGTGCCCAGGAGGGGCGGGGTTCTGTGTCAATGAGAGTGTCAGTATGAGCGGCAGGGCGGTCGCGAGCACGGGTCAGGCTCTCCCATCACCGGCTGGGGATCGGACGGAATTCAGGCATGGTCCTGAGCCGCACGGCGGGAGGGAGCAATGGGTTGCTGCGCGTCCCTCCGTATGTCTCCACACCGGGTTCATCCAGGCCGCCATCGTCCATCTCCATGCAAATCGGCATGGGTTTTTCGCCCGGGAGAGTGACCTCGGTGAATCGACCATAGACACGGTTCTCCCGGGTATAGAGTTGTCCCTTGAAGATCGTGCGCCTGGGGATCGCGTCCTGCGTCCTCTGGGGCACGTTGCTGATTGGGAGGGGAAGGATTTTGGGTTCGGTGATGACCGGACCGGACTTCACGTAAATGAATGAAGTGAAGTCATTTCCTCTCACGTAGCTCATCAACCACACCTTGACATCCTCGGTCGGACCGAGGCCCAGACGCTCACGGGTCTTCTCGCTGCCAGCGGGGCAGGGTTCAGCGGGCATCGGAGGGGCAGGCTTCGGCCCGCTCACACAAGCGGGAGCCGTGCAGACAGCGGCAGTGGCCGCAGCGGTGATGATCAGACGATTCTTCGGAGAGGGACGCATGGGTATTTCCGCGGGGTTCGTCGCCTGGGCGACGGGCGCGGGGGGTGGTGACTTCTGAAGTCCCGCGCTGGACACAACTTCTCCCGTCATGTCGACCTCCGCCATTTCATGGCGAGAAACCTCCTGGGACGTTGGCAGCAGCACGGTGGACTTTTGAAGTGGGGTCGCGGGAGCGAGGAACAGGGCCGCGAGCGCGCCCAACGCGAGGGCCATGTGCCGCCGCCGCAACTCGGACGCCAGGGGGAACTCGGGCTCCGGCATGAGGGGAAGGCAGGGCTCCGCTGGAGGCAGCGGCTTGCGGCCTCCGTCGAAGAGGGGCTCGTCCCACGCGGCATCGGCTCCGGCGAGGGCGGCCTTCAAGTCGAGCTCGAGCGCGGACGCATCGGCGGGGCGCTCCGCGGGCTCCTTCGCCAGCAGGCGCAGGCACAGCTCGCCCACTGTCGCGGGCACGCGCGGATTGCGCACGTGGGGAGGCTCGGGTGCGTCCTCGAGGATGGCTTGTGCCAGGGAGCCGTGGCGATCGCCGAAGGGCAGGGTGCGCGTGAGCAGCGCGTAGAGGGTGACGCCCAGCGCCCACAAGTCGTCCCCGGGCCGCCCCGGCGGTGGCTCTCCCTCCCACTCGCGGGCGAAGCGCACCACCTCGGGGCTGCGGTACTCGGGGGTGCCCGGCGGCAGCCGCAAGGTGAGCCGATGCGCGCCCTCGAACCCCGCCGCGCCGAAGTCCACCAGCACCGGATGGCCGTCCTTCCGCCGCATCACGATGTTGGCCTCCTTCACGTCCCGGTGCACCACGCCCGCGGCATGCAGCTGGCCGAGCGTGGACACCAGCGGCAGCATCACCTGGGTGAGCAGCTCGGACGTGCTCGGGTTGAACTCCCGCGCCCAGGTGTCCAGCGCGACGCCTTCCACCAACTCCAGCGCCAGGACGATGAAGCGCGGCTTCTCCTCGGGCCACAGGCCATAGCCGTGGAAGCCCACCACGGGCAGATCCTGCACCCGCCGCAGCGCGTCCACCTCCCGCTCGCCCCGCGCGTCCCGGGGCACCAGCTTGATGGCGAAGCGCTTGACACCCCTTCGGGCCTGGTACAGCGCGCCGAAGCTGCCAGCCGCCAGCCGCCTCTCGATGATGAAGCCGGCCACCTCCGCTCCGGGCAACAGGTTCAACCCGAGCGGCTCGTCCGGCACCTCATCCCTCGCGATTCTCATCCCACCCTCCTCCGAGTGGCCGGCAGGCTACCAGGGAGGTGAGGGAAGCGTTCGGAGGTCTGAGGTAGGGCGCGGAGTGGACGACGCCAGGGAGTACTTCTCGTGGCGGAGGTGGCGGGGCCCTCGTGTACGAGTCCCGCCGTGTGGACTCCGGGCCGGGGTTCAGGTGCGGCGCGCGGTCTGGTGCAGCTCCAGCACGATGTTGCCGTTCTTGAAGAGCCGCACCGCTCCGGAGGTCTGGCTCACCACCAGCGCGATGCTCTTCGTCGTCGAGGTGATGCTCGCCGCCGCGGCGTGCCGCGCGCCCAGGCCGAGGGGAATCTTCACCGCCTCGTCGGACGCCGACAGGTAGCGGCCCGCGGCCAGCACCACGCCGTCCTCGCGGATGACGAACGAGCCGTCGAGCACCGAGAAGTTCTTGATGGCCTCGCGGATCTTCGGATCCAACACGTTGCGCTCGGACTCGGAGATGCCCTGGAAGGGGTTGATCGTCATCTGCCGGCTCTTCTCCATCACGCTCGTGTGGTCGCCGATGGTGATGATGGTGCCGATGGGGTGGCCCTCGAAGCCCTCCTGGCCGATCTGCAGCGCGAGCTGGATGAGGGCGTCCACCACCTGGGAGTTGAACTCGTCCCCGAGCTTCACGCCCTCGATGGCCAGCCGATCGTCCAGCGAGCCGCCGATGCGCATCTGCATCAGCGTGTCCGGGGGACGGCCGAGCTTGCCCGTCATGCACAGCACCAGGTTGCCCTCGGCGAACGCTCCCTGGGACAGCGCGGACACGAGCGCCACCTTCACCCGCTCGGTGCGCGAGTAGTCGTAGGCGGGGATGACGAGCGCGCGCTGCTTGTTGGCGAGCAGTTCCTGGGCGAGGCGTGGGGTGGTGACGGCGTAGACGAGCTTGCGCTTGGCGAGCTGTCGCCGCAGATCCTCGGGCGCGATGAGCACGTCGCTGATGTAGAGGAAGTGGTCGACGTCACCCTTCCCAGCGAGCGAGAGGGCGGCTCGCAGGAACTCCCGGTCGAATTTCGAGGTTTCGCTCATAAGATGCAACCGCGCCGCTTGTTGGAGGGAAGACGGGCCTCCTTGACACCAGTCCGCGTCTGAATAAAGCTTTCCGGCCTTTTTTTCGGGGATGTTGGGCCCATGTCCCCGCCGCACGGGAGCCTACGGCTGTGAACCAGAAAGATCTCAAGCGTTACAAGAAGATGCTCGAGGACAGCAAGACGAGCCTGCTGGAGAGCGCCAAGAAGACGCTGGTAGAGGAGGCCAGCTTCGACACCGACGATCTCCCCGACGAGATCGATCAGGCCTCTTCCGAGTACACGCAATCGATGGTGTTCCGGTTGCGTGATCGGGAAAAGTTCTTGCTGCAGAAGATCGACCGGGCGCTCGGCCGTATCGAGGATGGCACCTTCGGCGTCTGCGAGCGGTGCGACGAGGAGATCTCCCCCAAGCGGTTGGAGGCACGGCCCGTCACCACGCTGTGCATCCGCTGCAAGGAGGAGCAGGAGAAGAAGGAGAAGTCCTACGGCTGATGCCGTGACGGAGTGGGGGGCCCTCCAAGCCTGGGCCCGGCTGGATCCCCCTGCTCCGAGCCTCACGCCGCCAGTTGGATCTCCACCCGGAGCAACTGCCGTCCGATGAGGAAGTGGTCCCCGTTCTCCACGAAGACGGGTCCGGTCAGCCGCAGGAAGGTGCCGTTGGACGAGCCCACGTCCTTGACGCGCAGCCGGTCCTGCTTCACGTGCAGGAGCGCGTGGCGTCCGGAGACGAAGCCGTCGGTGGGGAAGGTGATCTCCCCGTGCTCGCGTCCCAGGTGGTTGTCCCCTTCCTTGAGCGGGAAGGCCGCCCCGCGGATGCCCCCCTCGAGAATCTGCACCAGCCGCAGCCGGTAGCCGGGATCCGCCGAGCCCCAGATGTGGGCGCCGCCGGGGCCCACGGCCGCCGCCGGAATGGGCTCGAGCACCAGGCGCTGCCGGCCCAGCCGCAGCTCGCCGCCCACGGGCAGCTCCCGCTCCTGGCGCAGGCGGGCGAACACGCCGTTGGCTCCGCCCACGTCCTCCATGGCGAGCCGGCCTCCGGAGAAGAAGAAGCGCGCCTGCACGGGCATGATGAAGGGATCGTCCACGAGCGGCAGATCCCCCTGGGGGCCGCAGGTGAGGGTGTCCCGGGTCATCTTCACCACGGATTCCGGGCCCCCGTCGGCCCGCACCACCCGCAGGGAGACCTGGGGACGGAGCACGGGCTTGGTGGCGGCCATGACCATGGTCCCCGAGCGCAGGGGCGCGCTACAGGCATGGCAGGTGGTGGCGGAATCGGGATTCTCGGCGTCGCAGCGGGGACAGTGTGGCATGGCGGGCGGGTGTACATATCAAGCCGCGCGGGGGGTTGCTCGGAACGAGATCAGGGGTCCTCCATCTTGCGGGACACCCGACGCTCATGGGAAGTTCGGGGGACAACACCCGATCCTCCTGCATCCGGGATGTCCTCCTTGCCTTGCCCCAGCTGCGGCACCGAAACCGGTGACGCCTCCAATTACTGCCCCTCCTGCGGCGCCACGCTCGCGCGTGGAGATCAGGACGAGTACATCGGCCGCACGCTCGCCCGGAAGTACAAGGTCGAGGCCCTCATTGGCGAGGGGGGCATGGGCAAGGTGTACCGTGCCCGTCAGGAGGCGTTGGACAAGCTGGTGGTGCTCAAGGTGCTGCGCCGCTCGCTGCTCAACGACGAGCGCACCGTGGCGCGCTTCAAGCGCGAGGCCAAGGCGGCCAGCCGCCTCAACCACCCCAACTCCATCAGCATCCTCGACTTCGGCCAGGCCGAGGACGGGGCGCTCTTCATCGCGATGGAGTTCGTGCCGGGGCAGGATCTGCACACCGTGCTCAGCAAGGAGGGGCCGCTGTCCGAGCCGCGCATCGCGCGCATCGTCAGCCAGGTGCTCTCCGCCCTCAACGACGCGCACGGCGCCGGCGTCATCCACCGGGACCTGAAGCCCGAGAACATCATGGTGGAGCAGCGCCGCAACGAGCCGGACTGCGTCAAGGTGCTCGACTTCGGCATCGCGAAGATCCAGGACGGCGGCAACGACGACGGGCCGGCGCTCACGCGCACCGGCTTCGTGTGCGGCACCCCCGAGTACATGTCGCCCGAGCAGGCCAGGGGCGGCTCGTTGGATCACCGCTCGGACCTGTACGCGGTGGGCGTCATCCTCTACCAGCTCGTCACCGGGCGGCTGCCCTTCGAGTCCGACACCGCGGTGGGCTTCGCCACCAAGCACCTCACCGAGGAGCCGGTTCCGCCCTCGCGCCGCCGTCCGGAGGTGCGCGTGTCGCCGGGCATGGAGCGGCTCATCATGCGGGCGCTCTCCAAGAGTCCGGATGACCGGCCCCAGGACGCGGAGGCCTTCCGGGCGGAGCTGCTCGCGGTGGCCCAGGAGCGGGAGCGCCGCCACGCGCCCTCGGGCTCCACCGGCCGGCGCCCGGCGCAGGGGCTCGCGCCGCTGCCGCGCCGGGGCACGCCCCCGCCCAATACCCTGAGCACGGAAATCACCGACACGAACTGGAACGGCTCGCCCGAGCCCACCGTGAAGGCCCCGCTCGAGCGCACGCAGGCGACCGCTCCCATGCCCCGGGCGGCGCCCGAGCGTACGCAGATCGCCCCCGCGTCCCGGGCCGAACGCGATCGCTCCTCCACCGCGTCCGTCTCCGTGATGCGCGCGCCCGAGCGCACTCCTCCCCCGATCTTCAACGCCCCGCTCAACGACAAGACCGAGGCGATGCTCCTCACCCTGCCGCCGCGCGAGCCCGAGTCCGAGCCCGAGCCCGAGCCGGGAGGCGGCTTCGGGGTGCTCAAGGCGTTCGTGCTCACCCTGGCGCTGGGCACGCTCGCCCTGGCGGGCTACTGGCTGTACACGAGCTGGAGCGAGCAGGCGCGCGCCAAGCCCTTCGTCCCGCCGAGCAACGCGCCCATTCCGGGGCAGGACACCGGGGCCTACGTGCCCGCGCCCGGGGTGCCGCTGTACGAGCAGGTCATTCCGCCCCGCCGGCGCGACGAGCGCGAGGCGCTGCGGCGCAAGCAGGCGGGCTACGAGGCCTACAAGAACGGCAACCTGGATCTCGCGGCCACCGAGTACCGCAACGCCTTCGTGTTGGATCCGACGCCGGAGCTGTCGTTGATGCTCGGCGAGGTGTACTGGGCGCGGGGCATCAACGACGAGGCGCGGGGGTGGTGGCGCAGGCACCTGCGCGACGCGCCGGACTCCAAGGCGCGCGCCACGTTGCTGCTCAAGGAGCCGGGCCTCGCCGAGCCCGCGAGCCCGTAGCGTCCCCAGCGCCCGGGTCAGGTCATCAAATCCACCTGGACGACGTGCTGGCCCATGCGCACCCGGTCTCCCGAGCGCAGCGGCCGGTCCACGCCGGAGGGGATGCGCACGTAGGTGCCGAGGCCGCCGGACAAGTCCCTCAGCTGGGCCCCGGAGGCGGTGAAGCTCAGCTCGCAGTGCCGTCCGGCGAGCCCTTCCTCCTGGGCGTAGCAGAAGTCGCAGTTGGCCTGTCCGATGGTGAGCAGCGGGGCGGAGGTGACGACCGTGCGACCTCCCCGGCCGCCGACGAGCACCTCTTCCACCCCATAGACGCCCTGTCCGGGAGGCACCGGGGCGCCATAGACGATGGGCCGCCCGGCGACGGGGGGCGGCGCGTCGAGCTTGCCGATGAAGCGGAAGAGCCGCTGGCCCACGCTGAAGAAGGCGTAGGGGGTGAGCGTCTCGGTGCCGGGGATGGTGACGTAGAGGCCCGAGGCACTGGCCTCGTCGCGCACGTGCAGCACGTTGTCCTTGATGAGGAAGGTGGCGTGCTGGGCGGAGACGAAGACGTCATCCGCGAAGAGGATGGCACCCCGGGTGCGGCCTACCGTACAGCCGGTGATGGGCAGCTTGAAGCGCTGGCCCCGGGACGAGCCGGCGACGACCGTGAGGCCGAAGCGCGAGGCGGTGGGCACGGGCCGGGCGGCGCTGACGGGCCGGGCCGCCGGGGCGCCTCCCACGGCGGGACGGGCCGGCGCGCTCACGGGGCCCGGGGAAGGGCTCCGGGCGGAGGCCGGGCGGCGACGGGGACGCCTCCCGCCGCGGCATGGGGGGGCGGCGTGCGGGTGGAGGGCCGCAGACCGGGGGGGGAGTCGGCTCCTGGCCTACCCGAGGGGCGGGCGGGGGACTTCGACGCGGTGGCCGCGAGCGGGGCGCCACAGCTGGCGCACACCTCGGTCCGAGGGGGGTTGTGGCCGTCACAGTTCGGGCAGACCACGGCGAGAACGGACAGCAGCAGCTGTGACATGATCGGATCGACTCTAGAAGTGGGTGCAACGCCGGGTCAACGACAGCGAGCGTCGGGCGAATCCCGAGAGCGCGACATTGCCCCTCCTGGGTGCGGCAGTTAGCATTGCTGACGCCTCGATGATTCGCCTGAACGACATTCTCCAACGGGTGGCCTCCTATCACCCGGACCCCGACCTGGACATCATCAAGAAGGCTTACGTCTATTCGGCCAAGGTGCACCAGGGTCAGTTGCGCAAATCAGGTGAGCCCTACCTGATACATCCTCTGGAGGTCGCTGGGCTGCTCGCCGAGCTGAAGCTCGACGAGGCCTCCATCGTCACAGGACTGCTTCACGACACCATCGAGGACACGCTCGCCACCGCCGAGGAACTCACCGAGCTGTTCGGCCCCGAGGTCGCCCAGCTCGTCGACGGTGTGACGAAGCTGTCCAAGTTCTCCGCCTCGGCCACGCTGTCCCAGGAGGAGAAGCAGGCGGAGAACTTCCGCAAGATGATCATCGCGATGGCGCAGGACATCCGCGTCATCCTGGTGAAGCTGGCCGACCGCACCCACAACATGCGGACCCTGGACCACATGTCCGAGGAGAAGCAGCGGCGCATTGCCCAGGAGACCCTGGACATCTACGCCCCGCTGGCCAACCGCCTGGGCATCAGCTGGGTGAAGACGGAGCTGGAGGACCTGTCCTTCCGCTACGTCAAGCCCCAGGAGTACTTCGCGCTCCAGGACAAGATCGGCCGGCGCAAGAAGGAGCGCGAGAAGTACCTCGACGACGTGAGCACGCTCATCACCAGCAAGCTCGCCGAGCGTGGGCTCAAGGGCGAGGTGAGCGGCCGCTTCAAGCACGCCTACAGCATCTACAAGAAGATGAAGTCGCAGGGGATCGAGTTCGAGCAGATCCACGACGTCATCGCCTTCCGCATCATCACCAACTCCATGCCCGCCTGCTACGAGGCGCTGGGTCTGGTGCATCAGCTGTGGAAGCCCGTGCCGGGGCGCTTCAAGGACTTCATCGCCATCCCCAAGCCCAACATGTACCAGTCGCTGCACACGACGGTCGTGGGGCCGCTGGGCGAGCGCATCGAAGTGCAGATCCGCACCCCGGACATGCACAAGGTGGCCGAGGAAGGCATCGCGGCGCACTGGGCGTACAAGGAGGGCAAGGCGCTCTCCGTCAGCAAGGACGACGAGAAGTTCGCCTGGCTGCGCCAGCTCATGGAGTGGCAGCAGGACCTCAAGGATCCCAAGGAGTTCCTCGAGACGGTGAAGGTGGACCTCTTCACCGACGAGGTCTTCGTCTTCACGCCCCGGGGTGACGTGAAGAGCCTGCCGCGCGGCGCCACGCCCGTGGACTTCGCCTACGCCATCCACTCGGACGTGGGCGGCCGGTGCGTGGGCTCCAAGGTGAACGGGAAGATCGTCCCGCTGCGCTACAAGCTCAAGAACGGGGACACGGTGGAGGTGCTCACCAGCCCCCAGGCGCACCCGTCCAAGGACTGGCTCACCTTCGTCAAGACGAGCCGCGCCCAGCAGCGCATCCGCGCCTTCATCAAGCAGCAGCAGCGCGAGAAGAGCCTGCAACTGGGCCGCGAGCTGCTCGAGCGCGAGCTCAAGCGCTTCCAGCTCAACTTCAACCGCCTGCTCAAGAACGGCGAGCTCAAGAAGGTGTGCGAGGAGCTGGGCTTCCGCGTGGAGGACGACCTGCTGGTGGCCATCGGCTACGGCAAGGTGGTGCCCAACCAGGTGCTCTCGCGCGTGGTGCCGCCGGAGAAGCTGGCCGCGTCCTCGGGCGAGGCTCGCAACGCGCCCGCCTCGGACACCTCCGGCAACCACGCCAGCTCCGCCAGCATGCTGCCGGGCCTGTCCAAGGTCACCGACTTCGCCAAGAAGCTGGTGGGCAAGCAGAACAGCAGCGGCGTGCAGATTGGTGGCGTGGACGACGTGCTGGTGCGCTTCGGGCGCTGTTGCAACCCGGTTCCGGGGGACCCCATCGCGGGGTTCATCACCCGGGGCCGGGGCGTCACGGTGCACACGGTGGGCTGCGACAAGGCCCTGGCCACGGATCCCGAGCGGCGCGTCGACGTGTCCTGGGATGTTCGCGGCGACTTCAAGCGTCCGGTCACCCTTCGAGTGCTCACCACCGAGCGCACGGGCATGCTGGCGGACATCTCCAACACCTTCTCCAAGAAGGGCGTCAACATCTCCCAGGCCAACTGCCGGGCCACCGGGGATGAGCGCGCGGTGAACACCTTCGAGGTCACCATCACCGACCTCAAGCAGCTCACCGACTTGATGCGCACCATCGAGCGCCTGCCGGGTGTCTACTCCGTCGAGCGCATCTGACGTCTTCTCCGCATCCGCCCCGCCTCGGGGCCGTCCAGGGGATTGGCCGGCCGGCGGGCGGATGGTAGAGCCCGCCCCGGACACGCGCGCGGCCACTCCTGGCCGCCGCTCGCTCCCGAGGTGACGACATGGCTCGCAAGACGGTGCACTCCGACAACGCGCCCAAGGCGATTGGCCCCTACTCCCAGGCGGTGCAGGCGGACGCCGGGAAGATGACCTTCCTGTCCGGACAGATTCCCCTGGACCCGAAGACGATGGAGCTGGTGCCGGGCGATGTGGTCGCGCAGACCGAGCAGGTGATGAAGAACCTGGGCGCGGTGCTCCAGGCCGCTGGTCTGGACTTCTCCCACGTGGTGCGCTGCACCATCTTCCTCACCGACCTGGGGGACTTCGCCCGGGTGAACGAGGTGTACGGCCGCTCCTTCCCCGGCTCGCCTCCGGCCCGCGTCACCGTGCAGGTGTCCGCGCTGCCCCGTGGCTCCAAGGTGGAGATCGACGCCATCGCCGTGTCCTGAAGCCTCCCCCCGCAAGCACGAAGGCCGCCGGCCCCCGGGAAGCAGGGGGGCGGCGGCCTTCCGACTTCAGCGCACGGTGCGGACTACTTCTGGTCCGCGGCGACCGTGCCCTTCTTCTTCAGCTCCTCGTCGATGACGCGCTTGAAGGCGTCGATGGGCTGGGCGCCCACGAGTGAGCGGCCGTTGATGAAGAAGCTCGGGGTGCCGGTGACGCCCACGCGGCCCGCCTCGGCCATGTCGGCGGTGACCTGGGCGGTGAACTTGCCCGAGTCGAGCGCGGCCTTGAACTTGTTCACGTCGAGCCCGACTTCCTGGGCGTACTTCTCGAGCGAGGCGCGGTCCAGGGCGCGCTGATTGGCGAAGAGCTTGTCGTGGTACTCCCAGAACTTGCCCTGCTCGTTCGCGGCGAGCGCGGCCTCGGCGGCCGGCTTGGCGTTGGGGTGCATGGGCAGCGGCTGGTTCTTGAAGGCCACGCGGATCTTCCCCTTGTACTCCTGCTCGAGCTGGTGGAGCGTCGGTACGACGCGGCCGCAGAACGGGCACTCGAAGTCGGAGAAGGCCACGATCGTCACGGGGGCGTTCTTCGCGCCCGTCACCGGGGCATTGCCCACCTCGATGTTCTGCACGGCCGGCTCGGCGGGAGCGGCGGCGGCGCCGTTGGACTTCAGTCCCTCCTCGATGAGCCTGGCGTACAGCCCGTCCGGCTTGGTGCCGGAGGCCAGCAGCTTCTCGGCGCGCGCCTTCTCCTCGTCGATGATCCGCTTGAAGCTCTCGAAGGGCTGGGCGCCCACGAACTCACGGCCGTTGACGAAGAAGGTCGGGGTGCCATTGGCGCCCACCGCGGCGCCAGCGGACGAATCCGCCTCCACCTTCGCGCGGAACTTGCCCGAGTCGAGCGCGGACTTGAACTTGCCCAGGTCGAGCCCGACTTCCTGGGCGTACTTCTCGAGCGAGGCGCGGTCCAGGGCGCGCTGATTGGCGAAGAGCTTGTCGTGGTACTCCCAGAACTTGCCCTGCTCGTGCGCGGCCATCGAGGCCTCGGCGGCCGTCTTGGCGTTGGGGTGGAAGGGCAGCGGCTGGTGACGGAACACCACGCGCACGTCCTTGGCGTACGTGTCCTTGATCTGCTTGAGCGTGGGGCCCACGCGGCCGCAGAAGGGGCACTCGAAGTCCGACCACTCGACGATCGTCACCTTGGCGTCCTTGGGGCCGAAGGACGGGGCATCCTCGGGCACGTCCACCTTGCGGTAGGCCTGCGCGGGAGCCTCGGGCTGCGAGGGGTTGTTGCGCGGCGCCGACTCCACGCCCTTGGCGACGATGGCGGCGTACACCTGGTTGGCCGGGGTGCCCGAGCGCACGAGGGACTCGGCCTTGCCCAGCTCCTCGTCGATGATGGTCTTGAAGTTGCCGATCGGCTGGGCGCCCGAGAGGAAGCGGCCGTTGATGAAGAAGGCCGGGGTGCCATTGGCGCCGAGCTTGCCGGCCATGGCCTGATCGCGGTCGATGATGGCGGAGAGCTTGGGGTTGTTCAGGTCCGCCTTCCAGCGGGAGATGTCCAGGCCCACGTCCTGGGCGTAGCCCTCCAGGTCCTTGTCCTCGAGCGCCTTGGCGTTGGCGAAGAGCTTCTCGTGGTACTCCCAGTACTTGCCCTGCTCACCAGCGGCGAGCGCGGCCAGGGCGGCGGGCTTGGCGCGCGGGTGGAAGGACAGCGGGTTCTGCTTCATGACCACGCGCAGCTTGCTGCCGTAGTCCTTCTGCAACTGCTCCACCGTGGCGTTGGCGCGCGCGCAGAACGGGCACTGGTAGTCGGAGAACTCGACGAGCGTGACGAGCGCGTCCGCGCTGCCCTTGATGGGCGAGTCGTCGATGGGCACCTTGAAGATGGTGGCCTCGGCAGGCTTCCCACTGGGAGCCGCCGCGTTGGCGGCCGCGGTGGGCTTGTTGCTTCCCGCGGAATCCTTCGAGGAGCCGGTGAAGGCCCGGCCACCCACGAAGCCCAGCAACAGGCCCACGAGGAGGGCAACGATGACATTGGGTTTCATAAGTCTGTTCTGCTCCTAGGTACGGCGTCGGTCCAACTGCGGTCCCGGGCACATGCGGTCCATCAGCAGGGCGCGGGGTGATAACAGAGCCCGTTGCGGGCACGCAAGGCGAGGCGGGCCCTTCCGGCCCGGGTGATGACGCCTTCAGGTCCCCGAAAACACAAAGGTTTTCGTGGGAAATTCCCCCGGTGGCCCCCCGCCGGAGGGTCTACACCGAGGCCAGGCGGCCAGACGTGCACACGGCGGGTGGGTGAAGGGTGGGGCGGCATCTCCCGATGGGTGACCGGAACCGCCCTGGAGTTTCACCCGGGATTTTCCGGGGAATTCTTTCCCGCCCGGGACTCAGGTGAGCTGGAGCACGCGCTCCTCGAGCCGCTGGCCCCGCGACACGCCCAGGATGAGCACACCGGTCTGGAGCAGGTGGCCCACGACGCGGCTGATGACCTCCTCCGGTCGATGCGCCTGGCCGTCGAAGCGCACGTGCAGCAGGTGCTCGCCCTCCATGCGCGCGGCGGTGACGCCGGGGAGCGCCTCCAGTTCGGGCAGGAGGACGGTGCCCCGGGCCACCTGGACGCGGAACTCGGCGCCCTGGCTCGTGAGGTCGGCGATCGAGCCGGCCTGCACCAGCCGGCCCCGGTCGAGGATGGCCGCCGCGTCACACAACTGCTCCAGTTCCTGGAGATTGTGGCTGGAGACCACCACCGTGCGCTGGCCGCGCATGTCGAGGATGACCTGCCGCACCTGATGGGCGATGCGCGGGTCCATTCCGGCGGTGGGCTCGTCGAGCAGGACGAGGGGCGGACGTCCCATGAGCGCCTGGGCCAGGGCCACGCGCTTGCCCATGCCGTGGGACAGGGCGCTCGTCTCCACGCCCCACGCCTCCAGCAGGCCGACCTTCTCCAGGGACTCGCGCGCCTCGCGCTCGGGAGCCTCCAGGCCGCTCAGCCGGGCCCAGTACATGAGCAGCGGCCCCACCTTCCATCCCCCGGGCAGTACCGCGTCCTGGGGCAGCACGCCGAGCTTGCCCTTGAGCGCGCCCTCGGCGCTGGGGGTGACGCCCATGACCCGCACCTGGCCCTGGGTGGGCCGCAGGTAGCCGCACATCATGGAGAAGGTGGTCGTCTTGCCGGCTCCGTTGGGCCCGATGAGGCCATACACCTGGCCGCTCTCGATGCGCAGGCTCACCCCATCCACCGCGACCTTGTGGCCGAAGCGCCGCGAGACATTCGTGAGTTCGATGGCGGGCTCGCTCACAGGTCCCTCGTGCGCAGCGCCGTCAGGGCGGAACCGAGGAACAACAGCGTGAAGACGGCATAGGCCGCCACGCTGATCGCCGCCGTGCGCAGCGCCGGATCCAGCAGATCCAACGAGTACTTCAACGGCGAGAGGAAGCGCAGGTAGCGCACGGGATTGCCCTCGTCGGCCAGGGCCGTCATCCACAGCACGAGCGAGAACACGAGGACGGCGAGGTTGAGGATGAGGCTCACGGGGGGACTCGTCGTGACACAGGAGCAGAGCGAGGTGAGCGACAGGAAGGTGGAGGAGAAGACCGCGGAGGCCAGCCAGAAGCGCAAGAGGCTCTCGCCGAAGTCCGCCAGGCCGAAGCCCGGCGTGCTGACCCACGCGTACACGCACAGCCCCAGGTCGAGCGCGAACACGAGGCTCAGCAGCACCGTGGCCTGCGCCAGCAGCTTGCCCCACAGCACCGACGAGCGGCGCGCGCGCACCGTGAGGTAGCGGATGGAGCGCGGGCCCACCTCGCCGCTCACCTGATCGAACCCCATCAACGCCACGTACAGCGGCAGGAAGAAGAGGCTGAAGAAGAAGACCACCACGACCGCCAGGGGAATCCCCTCGCTCGGCACGGTCATCATCCCCGACTGCGTCATCTGCTGGACGAACGAGCGCAGGAACGCCGCCACCACGAAGACCAGCAGGGAGAAGAGGCTGTAGAGCCCGAGCAGCGCCAGCACGCGCGTGCTGCGCAGGGTGCGCTGGCACTCGGCGCTCCAGATGACCGCGGTTTCTTTCAGTCCGTTCAAGGCCGCCCGACCCTAGCGGTCCCGGGGAGCGCTCGCCAGGATTCTCGTCCCCCAGGGAAGCACCGCGAAGGGAATGGACGCCTGGAATAGGGCGGGTACCATGCTCGCTCCCCCACCTCGCCCCGCGAGACGCCCCCGCATGACGTTCTCCCGAGTCGCCCCCGCCACGCTGCTGCTGCCCCTGTTCTTCCTGCTCATTGGCGCGGACGAGAGCGGTGCCCTGCCCGGTAGCCCCGAGTCGGAGCCCGAGGCCGCCGCGCTCGCGGAGGCCGGCGCGGGCGATGCCGGAACCCCGGACGGCGGTCTGGCCGAGGCGGGGGAGGAGAGTGATGCCGGGGTGATGCTGGGCCTGGTGCCCCCCCGGCCGGTGCCCTCGCGCGAGGCGGATCCTCCCATCGCCCACCTGCGCCCGCTCCCCGCCAGGCAGGACGTGCTCGCCCGGGCGAAGAAGGACGCCAAGGGCCGGCTGGTGGTGCCGGGCCCCAACGGGGCCGTGCCGCTGACCATCGATCCCGTGCTCCAGGAGCAACTCAAGCGCACGCTCGAGCTGTACCAGGTGCCCTTCGGCGCGGTGGTGGTGCTCGAGCCCTCCACGGGCCGGGTGCTCGCCATGGCCGAGCACTCGCAGTCGCGGCCGGACCTGCGCGGCCTGGCCACGCGCGCGGTGTTCCCCGCGGCCAGCATCTTCAAGATCGTCACCGGCGCCGCGCTGCTCGAGGCGGGCCTGACCCCCGAGGCGCAGACGTGCTTCCACGGCGGCAAGCGGCGCATCTCCGCGAAGCTCCTGGAGGACAGCACGAGCGACGGCCAGTGCCACTCGCTCGCCGCCGCCATGGGCAAGAGCGCCAACGTCATCTTCGCCAAGCTCACCCAGCGCCACCTGTCGCCCGAGTCGTTGCGGCGTGCCGCGGCGCGCTTCCACTTCAACCGGGACATTCCCTTCCCCGTGCCCACGGACGTGTCGCTCGCCGCCGTGCCGGAGGAGGACGGGTTCCGCTTCGCGCAGACGGGCGCGGGCTTCGGCGACGTGTACCTCTCGCCGCTGCATGGCGCGCTCCTGGCGGCCGTGGCGGCCAACGGCGGCGTGTGGAAGGACCCCATCCTCTTCGAGCCCGGCGCGGACGCGCCCTCCGTCCCCGGGGAGCAGGTGCTCTCGCCCGAGGTGGCACGAGGCCTGACGACGATGCTGGAGGCGACGGTCACCCAGGGCACCGCGCGCCGCGTCTTCCGCGAGCGGGGCATGCGCGTGCCGGGCGCGGTGGGCAAGACGGGGACGCTGGCGGACAACAAGCCCTTCCGCGACTACTCGTGGTTCGTGGGCTTCGCGCCCAAGGACAACCCCAGGCTCGCCGTGGCGGCGGTCATCGTCAACGAGCCGCTCTGGCGCATCCGGGCCGCGTGGCTCGGCCGCGAGGGGTTGCGCCTGGGCATGGCCCGCCTGCCTCCGGGCGCCCTCGCGCCCCAGAAGGACGACGCGCCCGACGTGCCCGTGGAGGAGGACTCCGAGGAAGAAGAGGCCCAGGAGGGCGGCCCGCCCGCCCCCGCCGTGGCCACGACGCCCGCCGCGACGCCTCCCGAGACAACTCCCGGGACGGAAGCCGCGTCGGCGATGTCCCAGCCGTGAGGCGAGCGCTCACCGGGGCTTGAGCTGCACCAGCCCCGTGTCCACGAAGGACTGGAAGTACTTCAGCGCGTCCAGCTCGCCGAGCGGCGACATGCCGAGGATGGTGCCCACGTCGCGCTTGCCGTCGATGCGCGAGAGCAGGTAGCGCTCGGGGGTGGTGAGCGGGGTCGTCTTCAGTTGCGCCGCCGTCACGCGCAGCGAGGGCACCTGGGGCGTGTCCAGCATCCGCCGCCGCAACAGCCCCAACAGCGCCGCCGACGCCGAGTTGAGCAGCGCCTCCGTCTCCGGCGTGGGGGACTGCTCATGGGCCCGGCGCGCCAGCGCCTCTCCGTCCCAGAAGTTGCCGTTCTCCAGGTGGGACTGGGCCGCCTGGATGAGCTCGGGCGTGAGGGACTCGTCTCCCACCACGCCCACCTCCAGATCCTTCACCTTCTCCTCGAGTTCGGGCGAGGTCGCCGGGCGCACCCGTCCTGGCGGGGGCGTGTTCACCACCCGGATCGCCTCCCGCCGGTAGAGCGCGTACAGCCGCTGGTACACGAGGAAGTCCGAGGTGTGCAGCGTCTTCACCAGCTCGTCGATGCTCAGCCCCTCGCGCACGCGCTCCACCAGCGTCGCGTCCAGACTGCCGGCCCGGGGCATCTCCGGCAGCCGCGACTCGTTCACCTCGAGGTAGGCGCTCCCCGAGGGAAACGCCGCCCGCAGGGACTGCCACGCCGTCTCGCGGAACTCCCCCTCGCGGTGGATGTCCATCAGATCCACCCCCGCCTCCACGCCCTCGATCTGCGGCACCGCCCCCGCGTCGAAGGAGAACTCCCCCTCCTCCCAGCGGAACATGTCCAGCAGCGTCTCGCGGAACTTGAGCTGGAGCGTGCTGCGCACCGTCACCTCCGACACCCACCCGAGCAGCACGAGGATCTGCCCCAGCGGCACGTTCGCCTCGCTCTGCTGGGCATGGGCCTGGGCGAACTGCTCCGCGTTCAGGTGCCCCATGTGGATGAGGAACTGGCCCAGATATTCCCGCGTCTGGTTGGAGCTCGCGCTGAGCACCTGCCCCTCGCGCAGGAGGATCAACTTGCGCACTCCCGCGCGCATGACGCGCAGCGTTCCCGAGACCCGCCGGCTGCCGAGGTAGGCGACGAGGTCCTTCAAGGGCATCGTCGAGAAGTCACCTGACAGGCCGCGCATCGCGTCACATCCTCACGAACGAATGATGGTCCGAATCTACTCGAAACCCCATTGCCACCTCTGTGACCAGGCGAGGGAGGTGCTCGAACGCGTCCGAGCCCGCATCCCCTTCGAGCTGGTGGAAGAGGACATCCGCGCCAGTCCCACACTCCTTGCTGCCTACCGCTATGACATCCCGGTGGTCATTTTCGAGGGAATCGCCACCTTCAAGCACCGCCTGAGGGAAGAGGAGGTCGAGGAATGTCTCCGGCGGGGCGCGGGTGGCACGCACGTTGCTGAATCCAAGGGCCAGGGAAGGTAACTCCCTTCCCACCCCCAGGAAAAACAGGGGGATGGACGGAGAGGCGGGCGAGCAGGGGTGGGTAGGGCTGTAAACCTGGGAACTAGTCCCGGGGATCCATTGAAAAAGGTTCAGGTCGGAGGAGGTCGCGGTGGTGTGGAGGCACACGAAGAAGGCCGAGCAGGCGCTCACGGTGCTGGTGGTGGAGCCGCGGGCGGCGGACCTGGAGCAGACCCGGATGACGCTCGGCGAGGCGGGCTTCCGGGTGGTTCCGGTGACGCGCTTCGATGCGGCGAGTCCCCTGTTCGAGGCCATCCGCCCGGACGCGGTGGTGCTCGCGGCCCAGGGGCCTGACTTCGCGGCGGTGCAGGCGGCGCGTCGGCTGTCGCAGATGTGCCGCGGCACGGTGCCCATCCTCTACCTCGTGGACTCGCTGGACATGGCGGCCATGCGCCACTGTCTGGACAAGGGGCAGGGGGTGGATGTGGTGACTCGCTCGAGCCTGGGCGAGGAGCTGGTGTTGCGGCTGCGCGCCCAGCTCCGGCTGCGCTCGGCGGTGCGCCAGGCGATGATGCCCACCGAGGCCCACTCCTCCGAGGCCCTGCGCGATCCGCTCACCGGCCTGTACAACCGCGCCTTCCTGCTCGAGTTCATCGCCCTGGAGATCCGCCGCGCCGAGCGCTTTGGCGGAACCTTCTCGCTGGTGGCGGGCTCGCTCGAGGACTTCCGCGCGCTGCGCAAGGAGTCCGGCCGAAGCATCGCCGAGCGGCTGCTGGTCTACAGCTCGGCGGTGTTCAGCCAGACGGTGCGCGAGGCGGATGTGGTGGCGCGCGTGGGGGAGGAGGAGTTCATGGTGCTCCTGCCCGCCACGCCCGCCGAGGGCATGCCGGACGTGATGGCGCGCGTGCGCGATCGTTTCGCCCTGGCGCGTTTGCAGGTGGAGGGACGGGTGCTGCGTCCCTCGCTGACGTTGGGCGCGGTGAGCTACCCGGACATGGTGGGCTCGCCCGTGCAGCTGCTCAACGGGGCGTTGCAGGCCCTGCGCAGGGCTCGCGACACGCGCCGGAGCGCCGAGCTGGAAATGATGGTCTGACGCGGAGACGCATCCACGATGGACGTCTCACGGAGTGCAATCGAGATGGATAGGGCGAGGGGAGGCGAGGGGATGGATCGGATCGCGGTGTTGGTGGTGGACGACGAAGAGCAGGTGCGCACCTTCCTCGCCGAGCTGCTGGGCGGCTCGGGCTATCAGGTGCGTTGCGCGTCCAGCGGCGCGCAGGCCCTGGAGATGCTCTCCGGGGGCTCGTTCGACGTGGTGCTGCTGGACGTGATGATGCCGGAGATGAGCGGCCTGGACGTCCTGCGGCGCTACCGGGCCTCGGGCGGTGGCGCGCCCGTCATCGTCCTGTCGGCGCTCTCGGGCGCGGATGACGCCATGCGCGCCATGAAGCTGGGCGCCAGCGACTACCTGTCCAAGCCCTTCGGCGGGGACGAGCTGGAGGATGCCCTGGCGCGCGCGCTCGGCAACCGTCTGCCCGCGAAGCAGGTCGCGGCGAGCACTCCGGTGCTCCACCCGGCGGCGAAGGACGATGGCGGTGGTGAGCGCATTCTCATCTCGCACTCGCCCGCCATGCGCCGGGTGCGTGCGCTGGTGGAGCGCATCGCGGACACGGACGTGCCGGTGCTGCTGCTGGGCGAGTCCGGAACGGGCAAGGAAGTCATCGCCCGCGAGGTCCACGCGCGCAGCAACCGCCGCAACCGTCCCTTCATCAAGGTGAACTGCGCGGCGCTGCCCGGCGAGCTGCTGGAGAGCGAGCTGTTCGGCCACGAGCGCGGCGCCTTCACCGGCGCCACGGCGGAGAAGCCGGGCAAGTTCGAGCTGGCCGATCAGGGCACCATCTTCCTGGACGAGATTGGTGAAATGGCCATCCGCCTCCAGGCCAAGCTGCTGCAGGTGTTGCAGGACGAGGAGTTCTTCCGGGTGGGCGGCAAGAAGAGCGTCCGCGTGGACAGCCGCGTGGTGGTGGCGACCAACCGCGATCTGGAGCGGGAGATCGAGCTGGGCAACTTCCGCGAGGATCTCTTCTACCGCCTGAACGTGGTGGCCATCCGCCTGCCCGCGCTGCGCGAGCGCCCCGAGGACGTGGTGCCGCTGACGGACCACTTCCTCAAGAAGTACGGGCGCGGGTTCATGAGCGGCGTGGCGGAGCTGCCGCCCGAGGTGTTGCGCGCCTTCACCGAGTACGAGTGGCCCGGCAACGTGCGCGAGCTGGAGAACATGGTGCGCAGGCTGTGCGTACTCAAGGACGCCACGCTCGTGCTGGACGAGCTGCGCGCGGGAGGCCGGACGCCCGCGAGTGCCCCGTCGCTGCCCACGTCCTACGCGGGCGACGGCGAGGTCGAGCCCCCCGCGCCCACGCCGCGCGCCGTGACGCCGGCGCCGCTCGCGGGCGTGGCCCCGTCGGTGCAGGTGCTGGAGATGCCGGCCCGGGGCAACATGCCTCCGGTGGAGCTGTCCCCGGGACTCCCAATGGCACCCGCGCCGGTGCGCTACGCCAATCCGTTCGACGCGCCCCAGCCGCCTCCGCCGCCGCCGAGTGTGCCGGAGGCGGAGATGTCGCTGAAGGAGATTGGCAAGCGCGCGGCCATGCTCGCCGAGCGCGAGGCCATCCTCGCGATGCTCCAGCGCACGGCGTGGAACAAGCGCCGCGCGGCGGGCAAGCTGCGCATCAGCTACAAGGCGCTGCTCTACAAGATCAAGGAGTGCGGCATCATCGATCCGCGCGCCTCGGCCGAGTTCTAGGCCGCTTGCTGGAGCACCCGCGGGTCGTCAGTCCACCCGGATGACGACCTTGCCGAAGTGCGCGCCGCTCTGGAGGTACTCGAAGGCGGCGTGGGCCTCGGCGAAGGGGAAGACGCGGTCCACCACGGGGCGGATGCCGTGCAGGGTGAAGGCCCGGTTGAGCGCCTCGAAGGATTGGCGGTGGCCGACGAAGATGCCCTGCACGCGCAGGTTGTTCATGAGGATGGGCGTGACGGGCACCGCGCCCGCGCCGCCGCTGAGCACGCCGATGACGGACACCGTGCCACCGGTGCGCACGGCGCGCAGCGAGCGCTCCAGCGTGCCCGCGCCGCCCACCTCCACCACATGATCCACGCCCACGCCTCCCGTGAGGCTCCGGGCCACCTTGTCCCAGTCGGGCGTGTTCACGTAGTTGATGCCCTCGTGGGCGCCCAGGGCCCGGGCACGCTCCAGCTTGTCGTCCCGGCTGGAGGTGAGGAGCACCCGCGCGCCCATCATCCGGGCGATCTGCAACGCGAAGAGCGAGACGCCACCGGTGCCCTGGAGCAGCACGGTGTCCCCGGCCTTCAGCGCGCCCTGGGTGACGAGCGCGCTCCACGCGGTGACGGCCGCGCACGGCAGCGTGGCGGCTTCCTCGTCCGACAGGTACGCGGGCGTGGGCACCGCGCCGTCCTCGTGGAGCAGCATCGTGTCGGAGAGCGCCCCATCCAGGGGGCCGCCGAGTGTCTGGGTATGGGAGGCGCGCGTGGGCTCGCCGGCGAACCAGTTCTGCGCGAAGAGGCCCATCACCCGATCTCCCACCTTCACGCGGGTGACGCCCGGACCCACGGCGTCCACCACGCCGGCTCCGTCCGAGTTGGGCACCAGGGGCAGCTTCTGCTTCGGGTTGTACTGGCCCCGCACCATCATCAGGTCGCGGTAGTTGAGGCTCGTGGCCTTCACCCGCACGCGCACCTGGAAGGGGCCGGGCTGTGGGTCCGGCCGCTCGCACCGCACCAGCTTGTCCAATCCGAATCCATCGCGAATCTCGTAGGCGTTCATGACCGGGGTTCTAACGCACCGCTCGTGGGGTGGGAGACGCTTGGGACGGGGCGTGACGAGTAGCAAGCAGAGCGGCCCCAGGCCGAGCCGCGTCTCGGGTAGAACGTCGATGGAGGAGGGCAGGACACATGTACCTGGGCATCGACGTGGGGACGTCATCCGTGAAGGCCGTGCTCGTGGATGGGCACGAGCGCATCGTCGCCAGCGCCAGCGCGGCACTGGAGGTCACCCGGCCGCATCCCGGCTGGTCCGAGCAGGAGCCGGACGCGTGGGTCCGTGCCCTCGAGCACGTGCTGGACGAGCTGTCCGCCACGCACCGGGAGGCCCTGGCGGCCGTCGAGGGGATGGGGCTGTCGGGACAGATGCATGGCGCGGTGTTGCTCGGAGCGGATGACAAGCCGCTGCGCCCGGCCATCCTCTGGAACGACGGGCGCTCGGAGGCCGAGTGCCGCCTGCTGGAGGAGCGCTGTCCGCGCTCGCGCGAGCTGTCCGGCAACCTCGCCATGCCGGGCTTCACCGCGCCGAAGCTGCTCTGGGTCGCCGAGCACGAGCCGGACGTGTTCGCGAGGACGCGCAAGGTGTTGCTGCCCAAGGATTATCTGCGGCTGTTCCTCATCGGCGACCACGTTTCCGACATGTCGGACGCGGCGGGAACGCTGTGGCTCGACGTGGCGAAGCGGGACTGGTCCGACGCGCTGCTCTCGGCCACGGGGCTCACGCGCGAGCACATGCCGCGCCTGGTGGAGGGCTCGGAGTCTTCAGGCCGGCTGCGGCCCGAACTCGCGCGGCGCTGGGGCATGCACCGGGCTCCGGTGGTCGCGGGAGGGGGAGGGGACAACGCGGCGAGCGCGGTGGGCATTGGCGCGGTGAAGCCCGGGGCGGCGTTCGTGTCGCTGGGCACCTCGGGGGTGCTGTTCGTCTCCAACGCGCGCTTCTCTCCGAACACCGAGGGCGCGGTGCATGCGTTCTGCCACGCGGTGCCTCGCACCTGGCACCAGATGGGCGTCATCCTGTCCGCGGCGGCGAGCCTGGAGTGGTTGTCGGCGCTCCTGGGCGAGCCGGCTCCCGCGCTCATCGCGGCGGTGGGGGAGCGCGTGCGGGCGCCGTCGCCGGTGAAGTTCCTTCCCTACCTGTCGGGGGAGCGCACGCCGCACAATGACGCCGGGGCGCGCGGGGCCTTCGTGGGACTGGCGCACGGGGACGGACGCGAGGCGTTGACGCAAGCGGTGATGGAGGGCGTGGCGTATGCCGTCGCGGACTGCATGCGGGTGCTGGCCGATGCGGGGACGCGAGTGGAGCGGGCGTCGGCGGTGGGCGGGGGCTCGCGCTCACCGCTCTGGTTGAAGATCCTCGCGAGCGTGCTCGACCGGCCGTTGGATGTGCATGCCGAGGGAGACTTCGGAGGCGCGTTCGGAGCGGCGCGGCTGGGACGGCTCGCGGCGACGGGGGAGGATCCGTTCACGCTCGCCGTGCCGCCGCCGGTGGCCCGGGTGGTGGAGCCCGACGCCGCGCTCGTTCCCCGCTACGCCGAGGAATACGCTCGCTGGCGCCGCCTGTATCCCGCTCTCCGGCAGGCGCGGTGAGGAAACGAAGAGAGACGGTGGACCCAAACCCATGAAGATGCATCCCTGACCATCTAGGCTTTTGGCGAGGTTGTGAAGACGTCGCCTGTCATCCGTATATGATGCGCATCTCATTCGACTCTCGGAATGAGTACGAGCCCTGATGAATTCTGGTGTTTGACGGCAATTTGTGGTGGAGTTGTCGCTTGTCGTTTGTAAACAACCCGCGCCGGATGCGCTGCCTCCACAAGCGCTCCAATGTCCAGGAGGGAGCTGCCTGATGGTCAGCAAAACCAAATCTGCAATTCAGCCCCGTTCTAGTGGGCCGCCGCGCATTGAGTACCTGCGAGTCGAGAACTATCGCGCCCTCAAATCCGTTGAGTTCAAGGATGTCACTCCACTCACCGCTCTCCTGGGTCCGAACGGCAGCGGCAAGTCGACCGTCTTTGATGTTTTCAATTTTCTCTCCGAGTGCTTCCAATTTGGGTTGCGCCACGCATGGGACCGACGTGGGCGCGCCAGGGAGTTGAAGACACGCGGGCAGGATGGTCCGGTCGTCATCGAAATCAAGTATAGGGAGCGCCCTGGACTCCCCATCATTACGTACCATCTGGCCATTGATGAAGGAACCAAGGGCCCGTTTGTTGCCGAGGAGTGGTTGCAATGGAAAAGAGGGTCCTATGGCGCTCCTTTCCGTTTTCTCGATTACAAGGGAGGACAAGGACGCGCCATTAGCGGCGAGCTTCCTGACGAGACTGATCTGCGCAAAGAGACGCCGCTGCGGTCGCCCGACCTGATTGCGGTCAACACGCTGGGTCAGTTTGCCGAGCATCCACGGGTCGCCGCACTCCGCGAGTTCATCACTGATTGGTACGTGTCCTACCTGTCGATCGATGACACTCGCGGACAACCAGAAGCTGGGCCCCAGGAGCGCCTCAGCAAGACCGGTGATAACCTTCCGAACGTCATCCAGTACCTCAAGGAACAACATCCGCGTCATCTGGAGCAAATCTTCACGATTCTCCAACGTCGGGTGCCGCGCCTTGAGAAGGTATTGGCTGAACCCATGCCAGACGGTCGCCTGCTTCTTCAGATAAAGGATGCGCCTTTCGAGCGCCCGGTTTTGTCGCGTTTCGCATCGGATGGAACGCTCAAGCTACTCGCCTATCTCACGGTACTGCATGATCCCGAGCCTCCCCAGTTCGTGGGCATCGAGGAGCCCGAGAACTTTTTGCACCCACGCCTTCTTCCCGAACTGGCGGAGGAATGCAGGGCCGCAACCGAGCGCTCGCAACTCCTGGTGACCACGCATTCGCCGTTCTTCCTCAACGCCTTGAAGCCAGAGGAGGTCCGTGTTCTCTATCGCAACGAGGAAGGATACTCTCAGGCGATTCGGGCCTCGGACATCCAGGGGGTGCCCCAGTTTGTTCAGGCTGGTGCATCCATGGGTCATCTATGGCTTGAGGGCAGGTTCAGTGTCGGCGATCCCCTTGTAAACGCGGGGGCTCCGCGGAAGAAGGGCGGGCGGGGATGAGTGTCGAGCATGTAGAGGTGTTTGTCGAAGAACCATCAATGGAGGCATTCTTACGACTTGTTTTGCCGCGAATGCTCGGTGATACCTCATTCGAGGTCTACACTCACCAGTGCAAGGATGAGTTGTTGATGCGCCTCCCGGAGCGCTTGCGAGGTTATGCAAGCTGGCTCCCGGAGACGTGGCGTATTGTAGTGGTAGTGGACCGCGATGATGATTGTGTTGCGCTCAAGTGCGAACTCGAGCGTCTGGCCTTGGAGGCTGGTCTCTCCACGAGGTCATCACCCAAGCAGAAGGGCTACTCTGTTGTCAATCGAGTTGCGATCGAGGAGCTCGAGGCTTGGTACTTTGGCGACTGGGATGCGGTCCGAGCTGCATATCCTCGGGTAAAGCCGACCGTTCCAGCCCAATCCAAATACCGCGATCCCGATGGTATCGCGGGTGGTACTTGGGAAGCATTTGAGCACGTCCTCAAGAATGCAGGCTATTTCAAGACCGGGCTCCGGAAGATAGAGGCGGCTCGAGCGGTCGGCGAGCACATGGTTCCTTCTCGGAACCTGTCTCGGAGTTTCCAGTTTCTACGGACCGCACTCAGCGAAATGGCATCCGCCAACTCGGGTTCATCCTGAGACATCCCCGGCGGACGGTTCGCCAGATAGCAGCCCACCAGGCAAGCGCTCGCTGCCCATGGCTCGGGAACGCCCCACCTTTACCTTCCCACCATGGGAGGGAAGGCCATGACGAAGACGAAACTGCTGCTGGCGGGTCTGCTCACGGGCGCGGTGGCACTCGGCACGGGCTGTGCGACCACGTCCACCCGGGACACGGAGCCGCCCTCGCCCACCTCGACTCCAGGCATCGGCGGCGCGGGGCTCGATCCGAACCCGGACCACAACATCCCCAACGCGCCCAATGGCATCGACGGCGATCCGCTCAGCAACCCGGGCACCCCGGCTGCTCCCGCCAACGCGCCCGACCCGGCCGGTGCGGTCGACTCCGGTGAGAGCCTGCCTCAACGCTAGACGTCCCCTCGCCCTCCACTCGAGAGGGCGAGGGAGCATTAAAGGAAGTCGTCGTCCGTGCAGCGCACCGTCACGCGGGGCGAGCCCTTCAGACCCGGACTGACCCACCGGTTGCTCTTGCGGAGATCCTACCGTGCCGAGGCCCGCCGGGCCGACGACTTCGAGGCAGTCCTCTTCTTCCCCGTGGTCTTCTTCGCGGCGGCCTTGCCCAGCGGCTTCTTCGCCGTTTTCCTGGTGGCAGCCTTCTTCTTCGGCGCCGGCGCCTCTTCTTCCTCCGCGGCTTCCTCCTCGTTCGCCTCCTCCGCGACGGCCTGAACGTTCTTTTCGTTCTGCTTGCGGAAGCGGTTGAACGCATCCTTGGAGAAGAGCGAGCTGCCCTCGGCTTGGGCTCGCCGGAACACCTCCTTCAGGCTGTCTCCGGTGAGGCCCGGGTTCTTGAAGTACTCCATCGCCACGCGGCCCATGGCCCAGTTGGCGGCGAAGGCCGGTGCCACCGTGAGCATCGCGCCGAAGATAGGAATGAGCGCCTTGATGCCCTGCCGCGCCAGCAAGCCCAACCCCGCGGTGGTCCCCAGCTCGAGGATGAGATCCCGAGCCGACGCCTTGGTGACCTTCCGTCCGTAGATGTGCCCCACGGTCATGACCATGCCGGTCTGGAGGGGCAACATCAGCACCACATCCGACAACGGGACGGGCGAGATGGAGACCACCGCGGCCGCGTACGAGCACATGTTGATGACATCTCTCGCTGCCTTGTCCCGGCTCTCCGAAGACACCTTGCTGAAGTCTCGCGTCCGGATGTCATCCAACGTGTCGAGCCACGACATGGTCATCTCCTGGTAGGCTGGAGCGCCGAGCATACGTCGCAAGTTGCACGTTGAACACGGCGCGCATCGAGAGCGGCCGTTCTTCAAGAAATCCTGCCGGGCACCCCGGCCGCTCCCACCAACGCGCCCGATCCGGCCGGTGCGGTCGACTCCGGTGAGAGCCTGCCTCAACGCCAGACGTCCCCTCGCCCTCCACTCGAGAGGGCGAGGGAGCACTCCCGCTCAGGAGCGCGGGGTCGCCAGGTCCTCGCGCCTGGGCAGCGCCGCGTAGGAGCCCGGCCGGGTGACCGTGAACGAACCGCACCGGCACGCGAACTCCAGCGCCTGACGCACCAGCGCCGTGTCGGAGGCCCAGGCCGCCAGGGTCTTCCGGTTGAGTCGCGCATCCACCACGGTCGAGAGAAACCCTCCGATGAAGGCATCCCCGGCCGCCGTGGTGTCGACGACCTGGACCTTGGGCGGCGCCACCTGGAGGCGCGTGCGCGCCGTCACCGCCGTCACCGGCTCGCCTCCATCGGTGATGATGACCAGCGCGGCCCCGGCGGCCAGACGGGCCTGGAGCCAACGCTCCTCGGGCTCGTCCCCCCGCAGCAACTCCAGCTCCTCGCGTGCCAGTTTGATCAGCTGCGCCCGGTCGAGCAGCGCGGTGACCCGGGCGGCGTCCACGCGGTGGTCCGGCCACAGGTTGGCGCGGATGTTGGCGTCCACGCTGATCATCGCTCCCGCCTTCGCGGCCTCGTCCGCCACCGCGAAGGTCGTGGCGGTGATGGCCTCTTCCGTCAGCGTGTTCGAGCACAGGTGGAGGATGGACGAGGCGTCGAACAGGTTCGCGGGCAGGTGCTCGGGCCGGTACAGCAGGTCCGCCGCGGGAGGCCGGTAGAAGTCGAAGCGGCGGTCTCCCGAGGCATCCCGGGACACGAAGGCCAGGGCCGTCTTCGCCGCGCGGGTGCGCTCGACGTGGCGCACGTCCACGCCGTGCGAGGCCAGCTCAGCGAGGATGAAGTCGCCGAATTGATCCTGACCCAGCATGCCGACGAAGAGGCTCGGTACTCCGAGCCGCGCGCAGGCCACGGCCACGTTGGCGGGGGCTCCTCCGGCGTACGGCGTGAAGGTCTCCTTCTCGGTGGAGGCGCCCAGGCGGCTGGACAGCATGTCCACCAGGGCTTCTCCGAAGGCGATGAGGCGCGTCATGGTGGGTTGGCTCCTCACGCCGCGGGCGGGGTCTTGCTCGCGGGATCGAGCGACGTGAGCGTCGCCACGATGCCCTGGGTGTCGATCTGCTGGCGCAGCTTCAGGTACAGCTCGACGAAGCCCTGGTGCGCCGGAATCTGCGTGCCCACGACCTCCTTGAGCTGGATGAGCGTCATCGGCGAGTCGCTCGCCATCACCTTCTCGAGCAGGGGGCGCGCGTTGGGCTCGTTGATGGGATAGGCCTCTCCCTTCTCGTCCTTGCCCTTGAGGTAGCGATCATAGGCGGCGAGGAAGAAGGCGATGCGGTGGTAGGGCCGCCCGTTCTTGAGGATCTCGTGCAGGGTGGGCAGCACGAAGCCGGAGATCTTCGAGCCGCCGTCCATGCACAGGCGCGCGAGCTGATCTCCCACGGCCCGGTTGCCGAAGCGGCGCAGCAGCGTGTCCTTGTAGGACTCGATGTCGAGCCCGGGCAGCGATTTGAGCCACACGCCCGCGTCGTGATCCAGGAAGCCGCGCAGGTAGCTGAAGAAGAGCTTGTCGTGCAGGGCGTCGTCCACCTTGCGCAGGCCCGACAGGAAGGCCGGGTAGGAGAGCATCGTGTGGGACGCGTTGAGCAGGCGGATCTTCGCCTCCTCGTACGGGGACACGTCCTTCGTGAACATCACGCCCACCTCGTGCCAGTCGGGGCGGCCGTTGCGGAAGTCATCCTCCAGCACCCACTGGATGAAGTCCTCGCAGATGACGGGCGCGGCGTCGTCCACCTGGGTCAGCTCGCGCAGCTTCTGCCTGGCGGCGGCGTCCGTGGCCGGAGTGATTCGGTCCACCATGCCGTTGGGGAAGCCCACCTCGCGCTCGATCCACTCCGCGAGCTCCGCGGACCTCGCCCGGGCGAAGGCCACCACGGCGCGCCGGGCCTGGGCGCCGTTGTGGCGCAGGTTGTCGCAGGACATGACGGTGAAGGGCTTCACGCCCGCCTTGCGCCGGCGCTCCAGCGCTCCGACGATGTAGCCGAACGCGCCCTGGGGGGCTTCCGGGTGCGCCAGGTCATGCGCCACCGTGGGGTGCTCCAGGTTGAAGCGGCCGTGCTCGTCGAGCAGGTAGCCGCCCTCGGTGATGGTCAGCGAGACGATGCGGATGTCCGGATGGCTCAGCTTCGCCAGCACCGCCTCGGCGCTGTCCGGGGCGTAGAGGTACTCCACCATGCACTCCACGACGCGCGAGACGTGCGAGCCGTCCGGCGCCATCTCGCTCACGGTGTACAGGCCGTTCTGCTTCTTCATCGCCGCGGCCATGGCGGCGTCCTGGGGCAGCAGGTTGATGCCGCAGATGCCCCAGCCCTCCTGGCCGGGCCGGGCCAGCGCGCGGTCGGTGTAGATGGCCTGGTGCGCGCGATGGAACCCGCCCACGCCGATGTGGGCGATGCCGGCGCGCACCTTGGTGCGGTCATGGCCGGGGCGGACGATGGAGGCGGGCAGGGTGGAGAGATGGGCCTGATCGAGGGTATGCATGGTCGAGGGGGTGCTTCAGCGGAAGGTGGGATGGTGGATGGCGACGCCGTTGGCGTCGAAGACGTGGACGCGCTCGGGGTTGAGCTGGGCCGAGACGTCGGTGCCCTCGATGGCGCCCACGTCGCCCTCGCAGCGCACCGTGAGCCGGCCGCCGGAAGGCAGGGAGAGGTACGCATAGGCGTCGCTGCCCAGCCGCTCGATCATCTGCACGCGCCCCTGGATCGTGCCGCGTCCGGGCTCGGCCAGTGACATCTGCTCGGGCCGCACGCCCACCGTGACCCGGGTGCCCGCGGCGAGCGCCGGCAGGCCCGTGGGCACGGCAAGCTCGCCCCCGTTCACCAGCTTGAGCGCACCGCCCTCGAGCGTGGCGTCCAGGAAGACCATCTGCGGCATGCCGAGGAAGCTCGCGACGAACTTGTTCACCGGGCGGCGGTAGAGCTCCTGTGGCGGGCCGCTCTGCTCGATGTGGCCACCGTTGAAGATGACCACCTTGTTGGCGAGCGTCATCGCCTCCACCTGATCGTGGGTGACGTAGATCATCGTCGCCTTGAGATCCAGGTGCAGCCGGGCGAGCTCCAGGCGCATCTGCATGCGCAGCGCCGCGTCCAGGTTGGACAGGGGCTCGTCGAACAGGAAGATGCGCGGCTCGCGCACGATGGCGCGACCGATGGCCACGCGCTGGCGCTGTCCGCCCGAGAGCGCCGCCGGCTTGCGATCCAACAGCGGCTCGAGCTCCAGGATGCGCGCGGCGCGCGTCACCTTCTCGTCGATGATCTTCTTGTCCACCTTGGCCAGGTCCAGGGCGAAGGACATGTTCTGGCGGATGCTCATGTGGGGGTAGAGCGCGTAGGACTGGAACACCATCGCGAGGTTGCGCCTGGCGGAGGGCGCCTCGGTGATGTCCTGCCCGTCGAGAAGGATCTGCCCCGAGGTGACGGACTCCAGGCCGGCGATGAGGCGCAGGAGCGTGGACTTGCCGCAGCCGGAGGGGCCCAGGAAGACGCAGAAGTCGCGGTCGTCGACGCGCAGGTCCACGCCCTTGATGACGCGGGTGTCACCGAAGGACTTGGTCAGGGATTTGATTTCGAGTTGTGCCATGGACGTATTCCGTTACTTGACGGCGCCGAAGGTCAGGCCGCGGACGAGTTGTTTCTGCGAGCCCCAGCCCAGCAACACGATGGGGGCGCACGCGAGCGTGGAGATGGCGGACAGCTTGGCCCAGAACAGGCCTTGCGGACTGGAGAACGAGGCCACCAGGGCGCTGAGCGGCGAGGCCTGGGTGGTGGTGAGGTTGATGGACCAGAAGGCCTCGTTCCAGTTGAGGATGAGCGACAGGAGGGCCGTGGACGCCAGGCCTCCCCGGCTCACCGGCAGCAGCACGCGGAAGATCTCCTGGAGGAGCGTGGCGCCGTCCATGCGCGCCGCCTCGAGGATGTCCCGGGGCACGTCCCGGAAGTAGGTGTAGATCATCCACACCATGATGGGCAGGTTGACGAGCGCGAAGATGATGACGAGCACGAGGCGCGTGTCGAGCAGGCCCAGGTCGCGCGCCATCAGGTAGATGGGCACGAGCACGCCCACCGCCGGCAGCATCTTGGTGGACAGCATCCACGTGAGGATGCCCTGGGTGCGCTGGGTGGGGTGGAAGGCGAAGGAGTACGCCGCGGGCACCGCCACCAGCATGCCCACGAGCGTGGCGCCGCCGCTGGTGACGAGCGAGTTCCAGGCGAAGTGCAGGTAGTCGTTGGCCTCCATGATCTCCCGGTAGTTCTCCAGCGTGGGCTTGAAGAAGAACTCGGGGGGCATGGAGAACGCGCCCAGCTCCGTCTTGAAGCTGGTGATCACCATCCAGAAGATGGGGAAGAAGATGAGCAGGGCGATGAGCCAGGAGAAGATGGCGCGCACCGTTTCGGCGAGCTGTCGGCGTTGTTTCAGGGCGGACATGGTGGGGGAGTTCTAGGCCTGGGTGAGGGATTTGCCGAACACGCGCAACAGCAGGGCGGCGACCACGTTGGCGAGCACCACGGCCACGAGGCCGCCCGCGGACGCCGTGCCCACGTCGAACTCGAGCAGGGCCTGGGTGAAGACGAGGTAGGGCAGGTTGGTGGTCGCATCCCCCGGACCGCCGGAGGTGGTGGTGAAGATCTCGGCGAAGATGTTGAGCAGGAAGATGGCCTCCACCATGACGACCACGGCGATGGGGCGCGCCAGGTGCGGCAGGGTGAGGTAGCGGAAGATGGACACCGGCGTCGCGCCGTCCATCTGCGCCGCTTCCTTCTGCTCCTGATCCATGGACTGCAGGGACGTCACGAAGATGAGGATGGCGAAAGGCAGCCACTCCCACGAGACGATGATGATGATGGACAGCAGGGGCCAGTCGGAGAACCAGTTGATGGGGGTGAGGCCCACCAACTGGAACAGCCACGCGAACAGCCCCGACACCGGGTTCATCAGCAGGTTCTTCCAGATGAGCGCGCTCACCGTGGGCATGATGAAGAAGGGCGAGATGAGCAACATGCGCACCACGCCCTGTCCCGGAAACTTCGCGTCCACCAGCACGCTGATGAGCACGCCCAGCACCACCGTGATGACCAGCACGCTGCCCACCAGTTTGAGTGTGGTGACCAGGCTGTTCAGGAAGCTCGACGAGGAGAGGAAATAGGAGAAGTTCTCCAGGCCCGCGAAGCCCCGGTTCTCGGGGTCGAGCAGGAGGTAGTTCTGCGTCGAGAAATACACCGTGAAGGCCAGCGGGACGATCATCCAGATGAACAGCAGGAGGATCGCGGGTGACGCCGTGAGGCGTCCGGCACGTCGGGATTCACGAGCGGCTTCGCTCATCGAGGTACTCCAAGGGGGGTCAGCGGTGGGGTAGGGGGCGGCGTGGCGCGTGTGTGACTACTTGAAGTAGCCCGCGCGCTTCATCGTGCGCTGCACCGATTCGTTCAGGGTCTTCAGCTCCGCGTCGACCTTGGTGCTGCCCGTGAGGGCGCCGGAGATGCTCTTGCCCACGAGCGTGCCGATGGCCTGGAACTCGGGGATGGTGGCGAACTGGACGCCGGTGTACGGCACGGGCTTGAGCGTGGGCGAGTCGGGGTTGGCCGTCTGGATGGCCTCCTGGGTGACGCGCGCGAAGGGCGTGGCCTTCATGTACTCGGCGTTGGCGTAGGTGGACAGGCGCGTGCCCGGCGGCATCGCGGAGATGCCATGGCGCTTGGCCACGAGGTTGGCGTACTCCTTGGACGTGGCCCACTGGATGAAGTCGAACGCGGCCTGCTGCTGCTTGGAGCTGGTGGGGACCGCCAGCGCCCACGTCCACAGCCAGGAGCTGCCCTTGGGGGTGACCTGGCGCGGCGCCTTGACGAAGCCCACCTTGTCCGGCACCTGGCTCTGCGTCTTGTCGGTGACGAAGGCCCCCGCCACGCTCGCGTCCACCCACATGGCACATTTGCCCGCGTTGAACAGCGTGAGGTTCTCGTTGAATCCGTTGCTGCTCGGCCCCGGCGGGCCGAACTTGCTCAGCAGATCCACGTAGAAGTTCACCGCCTGGCTCCACTCGGGCGTGGTGAGCTGGGGTTGCCACTTCTCGTCGAACCAGCGTCCGCCGTAGGCGTTCACGATGGTGGTGACGAGCGCCATGTTCTCGCCCCAGCCCGCCTTGCCGCGCAGACAGATGCCGTACACGTTCTTGGAGGGATCGTGCAGCTTCTCCGCGAAGCCGCGGATCTCCGTCCAGGTGGGCTCCTCGGGCATCTTCAGGCCCTTGGCCGCGAACAAGTCCGTGCGGTAGTAGGTGATGGAGCCCTCGGAGTAGAAGGGCAGCGCGCGCAGCTTGCCGTCCACGCTCAACTGCTTGCGCACGTTGGGCATGAGATCGTCCACGTCATACGTGGGCGAGAACTTCTCCAGCGGCAGGAGCCAGTTCTTGCGCCCCCACATGGGCGCCTCGTACGCCCCGATGGTGATGATGTCGAACTGCCCGCCCCCGGTGGTGATGTCCGTGGTGAGCCGCTGGCGCAGCGTGTTCTCCTCGAGCACCACCCAGCGCAGCTCCACATCGGGATGCTGCTCCGTATAGGTCTTCGACAGCGCCTGCATGCGGACCATGTCACCGTTGTTGACGGTGCCAATCGTCAGCGTGGTGGCGGCCAGGGCACTGCCAGAACCCAGCAACAATCCGAGCCCAAAAGCGGTGCGGGCAGCGAATGATTTCTTCATGTGGCGACTCCAGGAACAGACGCCACGACACACGCGGAGCGCATGTCGGGACGGTCGGGGGAACTTTGAGGCGAGGTGTCGGACTTCGACACCCTCAGTCCATCAAATCCCCTCAACCTGATCCAAGAGGATTCACCTCGAGCTCGCTTATCTCAGGTGACGAGAGTTCAGCTGATGAGCATTCAGCCCCGATCGCGGCGCACCTGGGCCTTGCGGCCACGCAGCGTGGTCTGACGCAACGCGGCGATGACTTGATCCGCGAGCGACTCGGGGACCTCGACGAGCGAGTACGTGTCGCCAATCTGGATGGCGCCGATGCGCTTGCCTTCCACGCCCGCCTCGCCCGCGATGGCGCCCACGAGATCCGAGGGTCGCACGCCGGCCTGGCGGCCCACGCCGATGAACAGCCGCGCCATGTCGAAGGACGCGTCGGGCGGCGCGCGGCGCTTGGCGCTGCGAGGCGCGTCCGGTCGGGTGCCGGGCCCGGCGGGGCGCTCGCCGGAGCGGGGGCCCCGGGGCGCGCGAGGACCCTTGTCCGACGGCGGGGTCACCAGGGGGATCTCCTCCTCCTCCTCGCTCTGACCATCCACCTGTGCGTCGTGGAGCAGCTTCACCGCGGCGGCCGCCACGTCCACCAGGTCGAACTCGGAGGCGAGGCTCTCCACGACGGAGCGGTAGGAGTCGAGCTCGCCCGCGACGAGCGCCTCGCGCAGGGAGGCGCGCACGAGCTCCAGCCGACGCGCGCGCAGGTCGGCCACGGTGGGCACGGTAGCCAGTTCGATCTTCTGGCCGGTGAGCTTCTCGATGTTGCGCAGCAGCCGGTGCTCGCGGGGCTCGGCGAGGGTGATGGCCACGCCCTCGCGTCCGGCGCGGCCCGTGCGGCCGATGCGGTGCACGTACGCCTCGGGCGCGTTGGGCACGTCGTAGTTGACGACGTGGGACAGCTTCTCGATGTCCAGTCCGCGCGCGGCCACGTCCGTGGCGATGAGCAGCTCCACCGCGTGGCTCTTGAACTGCTTGAGCACGCGGTCGCGCTGCGACTGATCCATGCCGCCGTGGAGCGCCTGGGCGCGCCAGCCCCGGCCGTTGAGCGACACGGTGAGCTCATCCACCTCGGTGCGCGTGCGGCAGAAGACGATGGCGGTGGTGGGAGCCTCCACGTCCAGCACGCGCCCGAGCGTGGCGGCCTTGAAGGGGCGCGGGACGATATAGGCCACCTGGCGCACGCGGGGCCCGGTGCCGGCGGGCAGCTTCTCCTTGGCGATCTTCACGTGCACGGGCGAGTGCAGGTGCCGCTCGGCGATGGAGGCGATGCGCGGGGGCAGGGTGGCCGAGAAGAGCGCCGTCTGCCGCTCCTGGGGGGTGGCATCGAGGATGGCTTCCAGGTCCTCGGCGAAGCCCATGTCGAGCATCTCGTCGGCCTCGTCGAGCACCACGGTGCGCAGCGAGTCGAGCAGGAGCGACTGGCGCTTGAGGTGATCCAACGCGCGTCCGGGCGTGGCGACGACCACGTCCACGCCGCGCTTGAGCACGCGCAGCTGCTGGCCGATGGGCTGGCCGCCGTAGAGCGGCAGCACGCTCACGCCCATCTTCTGACCATAGCGGTGGATGGCCTCGGCCACCTGCATGGCCAGCTCGCGCGTGGGCACGAGCACGAGCGCGGACGTGGAGAAGGGCGCGCGCTGGCCCGGGGTGAGCCGCTGCAGCAGCGGCAGGGAGAAGGCGGCGGTCTTTCCCGTTCCCGTGGCGGCGATGCCCAGCAAGTCCTTGCCAGCGATCAACGGGGGCAGGGCGGCGCGCTGGATGGGCGTGGGCTCCTCGTAGCCGAGTGCGCCGAGCGCCTCCACGAGGGGGGCATCCAGGCCCAGTTGTTCGAAAGTGGGGATGGTATCGGAGGGGGTGTTCACGTTGCGGCCGCTTGTAGCACCGCCTCCGGCTCAGGTCTCTTGGCTCGGAGAAGGGGGCGCGGAGGACTGGTTCAATGTGAGAATGAACCGGGTGCCGCCCTCGGGCCGGTTTTCCACGGAGAGCGTTCCGCCCACCCGGAGCACGTACTCCCGGCAAAGGGCGAGCCCCAGGCCCACACCCCTCGTGGAGTACGGGGGGCTGAAGAAGGGATCGAAGAGCCGGGGCAGCACGTCCTGGGGAATCCCCGGCCCGTCGTCCTCCACCACCACCTGGACGTCGCGGGCGGTCCGCCAGGCCTTCAAGAGGATGCGCGCGGGGCGCTCGGGCTCGGCCTCCTCCAGTGTCTGCGCCGCGTGGAGCAGCAGGTTGAGCAGCACCTGCATCAGGTGCCGCTGTCCCAGCCGGACGTTGGGCAGCTCCTCGGAAAGGTCCAACACCACCTCGCTCCGGGAGTGCAGCCGCGACAGGGCCAGCCGTCGCGCCTCCTCCATGGCCTGGCGGGGCGAGCCCTCCTGCTCGGGGGCGCCCATGGGGTGCGAGTACTGCCTGAGCTCCGTGATGATCCGCTGGATGCGCAGCACGCCCTGGCGCGTCTCGTCCAGCAGCTCGTGCAGCTCCTCCACGTCGGTGGGCCTGTCCGTGCTCGTCAGCGCGTGCTGCAGGTAGTGCAGGTTGGACTTCACGAAGGCCAGGGGGTTGTTCACCTCGTGCGCCACGCCGGCCGCGAGCTGCCCCACCATCATCAGCCGCTCCATGTCCGCGCGTTCGCTCTCGGCGTGGCGCCGCAACCGCTCGCTCTCGGCCAGCCGCTCCAGGGCCTGGAGCCGCTCCTCCTGCGCCAGTTGCTCCGCCTGACGCAGCTTCCGGTAGCTCCTGCCCGCGTAGAGCCCGATGCTACCGATGGCTCCATAGGAGAGCATCTGGGGCAGGAAGCCGCGCGGCGGGATGCCCGCGAAGTGGTTGATGAGCAGGATCGCCCCCATCATCGCCACGAGCGACACCAGCGTCGGCAGCCGGGCGTTGGGGGTGAACATCGACACCAGGAGCGGCACGGACACGAGCGTCACGAGGTAGGGGCTCTCGGTCCCTCCGGTCAGCAGGGTGAGCTGGGTCATGCACACGAGGCACACCAGTCCGGACAGGAGTCCGGGCGTCCCGGACTTCATGTGCCCCGAGCCCACCCCCACGCCCAGCAGGACGAAGCTGGCGATCCAGGAGAGCTGGACGCGCACCGTGGCCTCCACCGCCGTCCAGACGAAGCCGGACAGCGCGCACCGGGCCAGCATGGTCACCAGGATGATCGCCGCGGAGACGAAGAAGACCCGGCTTCTGACCCGGCGGGCGGCGAGCATGGTCTTCATGGGGGATTCATGGGGGGAGGATCAGGTTGCCATGGGGGGGTGTCATACGGCGCGGGCCGGTGGCGGCGCCCGGGGCAAACATCTGGTTTCGGACACTGGCTGAAACACCGCTTGCCGGGAGCGAAGTGCCGCTCGAAGGGGACGCGTGGACTCGGCCCCCATGAATCCTCTCGTCCTGCTCGGATGTGGTGACACGTTGACGCGGCTGGCGCTCGTGGAGGCGCCGCGCGGGCGCCTCGTGCGGGCGGTGACGCGCGACCCCGGCCGCCGGGAGACCCTGGCGCGCGCGGGAGTCGCGCTCGTGTCCCTGGAGGAGGCCGTGGCGTCGGCGGCGGGGGCCGAGGTGGTCATCTCCATTCCTCCCGATGCGGGTCTCGACGCGTTCCTGGCCGAGGCGCTGGCGCGGGCGCGCCCCTCGCGCCTCGTCTATCTCTCCTCCACGGGGGTCTACGGGAGCGCGCGGGGACACGTGGACGAGGACACCCCGGTGCAGCCCGAGGCGCCCAACGCCCGGGGACGGCTCGACGCGGAGGCCGCCTACCGGCCGCTCGGGGGCATCGCCCTGCGCATCGCGGGCATCTATGGTCCCGGCCGGGGCATGCACGAGCGCGTCCTCGCCGGGACGGCCCGCATCCCCGAGGGTGGGGGGGGCCGCATCTCGCGGGTGCATGTGGAGGACATGGTGGAGGCCCTGCGCGTGGTGTTGGCGCGGGGCACTCCCGGCGCGACGTATTGCGTGGCGGATGACCGGCCCGCCTCCCAGGCGGAAACCCTGGGCTGGCTGTGCGCGCGGCTGGGCGTGCCTCCACCCCCCACGGTGCCCCTGGCCTCGCTGCACCCCTCGCTCCGAGGAGATCGGGCCATCTCCAATGCCAGGCTCAAGGTCCTCGGCTGGCGGCCGCGCTACCCGGACTTCGTCGCGGGCTTCTCGGCGCTGCTGGCGGACCGCGGCGGCTGAGGTCCAGCGACTTCTTTCAGCGTTCAGCCGTTCAGCCGTTCAGCACAGAAGGTGCTCTTTCCGCTGGATGAAGGTCAGGTCCAGGATGACGGCGTCTGGATTCACCGAAACGTTACGACCGCGTACGGACCGGGTTCTCTTCCGGGGCTCGATGCTGTCAGGCTACGGGCTTCGTTTGTTTCAGACCGTTGCCGGATGCGCGGGCGGGGGAACGCGAAGCCGGCCAGAAGGGGCCACATGTCCACTTTGCTAGCGGCGTTCAACGAGGGTGTCAGCCATTCGATCGCCGGCCGCCACGAGGCCGCTCTTCAGGTATTCAATCGAGTGTTGGCCCAGGATCCCCACCACGTGCTGGCGCTCAGCGCCAAGGGCTCCGTGCTCACCAGTCTGGGCCGGCCGCGCGAGGCGCTCAAATGCTTCGAGCGCGCCATCGATC
This sequence comes from Cystobacter fuscus, assembly GCF_002305875.1. Classification (NCBI taxonomy): domain Bacteria; kingdom Pseudomonadati; phylum Myxococcota; class Myxococcia; order Myxococcales; family Archangiaceae; genus Cystobacter; species Cystobacter fuscus. The sequence goes on from NZ_CP022098.1 coordinate 4,476,915, forward strand.
TGGATCCCGAGACGGCCGAGCACTACCGCAACGCGGCGCTCTGCCAGCTCGAGCTGGACGAGCCCGAGCAGGCCCGTTCCCTGCTGGAGCAGGCCCAGGAGCTCAACCCCGAGGAGGGTTGGCGTGCGGGGATGGCGGTGGAGATCACCCAGCTGGGCGAGGCGCTGCTGAAGGAGTCGGGCAAGCAGCGCACGCGGGGCATCGGGTTGACGGGCAAGGCGCGCTACCGGCACGCGCGCCACGTGCTGGAGGTGGCGCTGGAGCTGTACCCGGGTGGGACGGACGCGGCGCGCGCGCTGGCCGAGGTCTGGGCGCACCTCGGGGACACCGAGAAGCGTGACCACTACAACCAGCTCGCGGTCCGGTTGATGCGTCCCATCGCGGGCTGAGGGCACGTCCCCCGTCCGGAGCTTCGGAACGGGGGTCCCCGGCGGAGAAAAAAATCGGGGAGAAAATCAGCGGTATGCCGCCCGGGCGGCTCCCGCGTCCTCCAGTGTGGAAACCGAGTCGCGAGGTCCCACCGTGAAGGACACAGCCGTCATCCAGGAGACGCCGGGAGGAGAGAGGGGGCTCGCCCTCGACTTCGACGCGCTCGTCCTGGGTGAACAGGCCGCGCTCCTGAGGTTGGCCCGCCGGCTCGTCTGGGAGGGCGAGGAGGCGAGGGACCTGGTGCAGTCCGCCCTGGCCGACGCCTACGAGAAACGTCACTCCTTGAGGGATCCCCGGGCGGGACCGGCCTGGCTGCGGCGCATCCTCGTCTCGCGCGCGATGGGCCACCTGCGCCGGCGGCGGGTCTGGCACGTGCTGCGTGAGGCCTTGGACCTGGGTCCCTCCGCCCCACCTTCCCCCGAGGAGTCCTTCACGGGCGCCGAGCGCTGGCACGCGTTCGGCCGGGCCTTGCGCACGCTCCCGGCCCAGCAGGCCACGGCCTTCTCCCTGCGCTACCTCGAGGGGCTCGACCTCGATGCCATCGCCGACGCCATGAACATCACCCGCGGCACGGTCCGCATCCACCTCTACCGGGCGCTCCAGAAGCTCAAGGCCGCGGACGCGCTGCGAGGAGACACCCCATGAGCTGCCAGGACTTCGCCGCGGCCCTCGTGGACGAGCAACTGCCCCGGCCTCCGGGGCTCCAGGCCCACCTGGAGCACTGCGAGGACTGCCGCGCGCTCGCCCGCTTCCATTCCTCCGCGGGGCGGCTGCGGCTTCCCGAGCCGCCCCTTCCTCCCGCCTTCACGCCCGAGGCCATCCGCGGGGAGGTGCGTCGCCGCCAGTACCGCCGTCGATGGGTGGCCGGCGCGGGGGCCTCCTGCGCCGCGGCGCTCCTGGCCTTCGTCCTCTCGGCGCGAGACGAGGCTCCGGAGTACGTGCCTCAGCCAGGCGTGCCGCTCGAGGGCGTCCTGAGCGTCGAGCCCCTCGCGAGCACCGGGGAGCGTCCCCCGGACACCCGGGTCCAGGGGGACTTCGAGCTGGAGGCCCTGGTGCGAGAGGTGGACGGCTACACGCGCACCCGTCCGGCCGTCGAGGACAGGGCGTACGCCACCTTCGGCCTGCTCGCCACCTGGGTGCGTCCGCCGGACTCCACGGCGCTCGACGCCGAGCCCTTCCGGACGGCCCTCCGGGTCATCCATCCCTCGCGGTCGCAGTGAAACGCAGTCAGTCCAAGGAGAGTGGAACCATGTTGAAGAACCTGTGGTGTGCCCTCGGAATCCTCGCCGCCGTGCCCGCCTTCGCGCAGGACAAGGAGACGGTGGTGACGGTCAACGCGGAGAAGGGCGCCGGGAGCGAGCGCACCGTGCGCATCGTTCGCACCCGGGGCGGTCCCCTGGGGCCGGCGTCCTCGGGGATTCCCCCGGAGCTGGTGGAGAAGCTGGGGCTGCCCAAGGCGACGGTGAGCAAGGTCCAGGATCTCATCTTCGACTCCAACCAGGAGCTCATCTCCCTGGAGGCGGAGCACAAGCGCACGCAGCTGGCGCTGGAGCGGGAGCTGCGCCAGGACACCCCCAATGAGTCCACCGTGAAGGATCTGGTGGAGAAGGTGGGCCGTGCCGAGACGGCCGTGCGGCAGAACCGGGTGGCGTTGATGGTGACCATCAAGAAGCTCCTCGGCCCCGACACCTGGCGGAAGCTGGAGGCGGAGATGAACACCCATTCCTTCCCGATCCCTCCGGCGCCCCCCGCGCCCCCCGCGCCCCCGGCGTTTCCGGCCGCCCCCGCGCCCCGGGCCGCCCCCGCGCCGAACCCGGGCCCGTGAGCCCGGGGGACTGGCGTCCCGCCCCGGAGCGGTGAAGAGCCCACATTCCACGATACCGGCCCTTTCCGTCCGCTGGCGCCAGTGGACATAGTTCCGGTCCATGGACAATGACCCGAAGGGTGCCTCGCTCGACGCGGATGCGGCTCAGTTGCAGCGCCTGGGCTATGCGCAGCAACTCCTCCGGGAGATGGGCGGTTTCTCCAACTTCGCCGTCTCCTTCTCCATCATCTCCATCCTCACCGGAGCCGTGACGCTCTACGGCCATGGCTTGCGCTTTGGCGGGCCCTTCGTCATGGCGGTGGGCTGGCCGCTGGTGGCGGTGATGACGCTGATGGTGGCGGCGAGCCTCGCCCAGCTCGCCTCCTCGTTCCCCACGGCGGGAGCGCTCTACCACTGGTCCGCCATGCTGGGCGGGCCCCGGGTGGGCTTCTTCACGGCGTGGCTGAACACCATCGGCCAGTTCGCCATCACCGCGGGCATCGACTATGGCCTCGCGGAGTTCGTCGCGGACATGCTCGGCTGGCCCCGCGAGCGCGGCTACGTGCTGCCGCTCTACGCGCTCATCCTCTTCTCCCACGCGGTGCTCAACCACGTGGGCGTGCGCGCGGTGGCGCTGCTCAACAACCTGTCGGCCTGGTACCACGTGGCCGGGGTGGCGCTGCTCATCGGCGCGCTGGTGGCCTTCGCGCCCCGGCGCGACCTGGGCTTCCTCCTCACGCGCTTCACCGCCGAGGACCACGTCTACTCCTACGGCTTCCTCATCGGCCTGTTGCAGGCGCAGTGGACGTTCACCGGCTACGACGCGAGCGCCCACGTGTCCGAGGAGACGAAGGATCCCACGCGCAACGCTCCCTGGGGCATCTTCCTGTCCGTGGCGGTGAGCGCGGTGGTGGGCTACGTGCTGCTGGTGGGGGTGACGCTGGCCATCCGGGACCTGCCGGCCGCGGCCGACGCGCCCAACCCCTTCCTGTACGTGCTGCGCGATTCACTCGGGCCCGCGCTCGGTGGGGCGCTGGTGTGGATCGCCATCGGGGCCATGTGGTTCTGCGGGCTGTCCTCGGTGACGTCCAACTCGCGCATGCTCTTCGCCTTCGCGCGCGACGGGGGGCTGCCGGCCTCGCCGCGGCTGGCGAGCGTGTCGCCGCGCTTCCGCAGCCCGCATGTGGCCGTCTGGGTGTCCGTGGTGGCGGCCTTCGTGGTGGCCATCTGGAGCGGGGCCTACGCGGCCATGGTGGCGCTCAGCACGCTGGCGCTCTACGCCTCGTATGCCGTGCCCATCTGGGTGGGCTGGAGGGCCCGGCGCAACGGCACCTGGTCCCATCGGGGCCCGTGGGACCTGGGGCGCTTCTCGCCGCTGGTCAACGGGGTGGCGCTCGCCTGGTGCGCGGCCATCATGGTGCTCTTCGTCCTGCCGCCCAACGAGCTGGCGGGCTACACGTTCGCCGGCTGTCTGGCCCTGCTCGTCCTCTACTGGGTGGCGTTCCAGCGCCATACCTTCGTGGGACCCAAGGTGACCCTGCTTCACCCGGCGTCCTCCCCGGCACCGGCGGCTCCGGCCCATCCTGGGACGTGAGACCGGCCGCGTCTGGTGCTAGCTAGGAAGAGGGGAATCCTCCCCGCCACGTCTGGAGCCGTACCCATGAGCAAGCGGCAGCAGTCCGACTCCTCCGAGCTGGTGGCCGCCGCGGCGGCCATCGAGGAGGAGCTGCGCAAGTTCGAGTCCCTCGCCCAGGAGGTCCGCACCGGGCCCCTGCGCGCGCAGAAGCACCTGGAGAAGATGGGCCACCTGCTCAACTCCGTGGCGGACTGCGACGAGCGCCTGGTGGCTCACATGCGCTCGCTGCTGGGCGTGCTCAATGGGTGGAGGGATCGCCAGCAGGCCCTGGCCGCCGAGGTGAACAGCCGCGCGCAGGAGCTGCAGGCGCGCACGCGGGTGTACCAGTCGCTCATGGAGCGCTTCGCCGGTCTGGGGCAGGAAGCCGGCTCGCTCAGCGCGACCATGCAGGGGCTGGCGGGAAGGACGCAGGGCGAGCCGGTGAAGCCCGAGGATCTCATCAGCTCGCTGCAGGGGGTGAACGAGCGCATGGCGCGGGTGGCCGAGAGCGCCCAGACGCTGGCCAACGACGCGCGGGAGCAGGACTTCGTGGACATCTCCCGCGACGCCGAGTCGCTGCGCCAGCAGCTCCTGGCGGCGCTCAACCGGGCCAACCTCCTGCAACAGAAGCTGCACCCGGCGAACGCCTGAGCCCTCCTCAGGACGCCTTGGGCAGCTTCTTCGGCAGCTTCGTGCCGCCCAGCTCCAGCACGTGCTGGAAGTGCTCCGCGGTGACGGGGGCCACGCTCAGCCGGCTCCGGGTGATGAGCGGAAAGTCTCCGAGCGCCGGGGTGGCCTTGACGGTGGCGAGCGTCACCGGCTTCTGGAGCGCCAGCAGGGGGCCCATCTGCACCGAGGCCCAGTCCTCCCCGGGCGCCGTGGGGTCCTCGGTGGGGGAGGTGAGCACCCGGGCCACGCCCACCACGGCCTTGTCCTCGTTGGAGTGGTAGTAGAGACACAAATCCCCGGGCTTCATCGCCCGGAGGTTGTTGCGGGCCTCGAAGTTGCGCACTCCCGACCACTCCGTCCGTCCCTCGCGCTCCAGTTGGGCGTAGGCGTAGACGGATGGCTCACTCTTGATCAGCCAGTACTGGGGTTTCGCCATGACGGCCCATGCTAGATAGCCCGCCCATGGCCATCCAGGGATACGACACATTCGACGCCACGGACCTCGCCGGGCTGGTCCGTACCAAGCAGGTCCACCCCTCCGAGCTGGTGGAGGAGGTCATCACCCGAATCGAGTCCATCAACCCGCGCCTCAACGCCGTGGTCCACACGATGTACGAGAAGGCGCGCAAGGCCGCCGCGGGGCCGCTGCCGGAGGGGCCCTTCGCCGGCGTGCCCTTCCTCGTGAAGGACCTGGATGGCTACCTGAAGGACGAGCCCTTCACGGCGGGCTGCCGGGCCCTGGTGGGTTTCGTGCCGGACCACGACGCGGAGCTCATCGCGCGCTACCGCCGCGCCGGGCTCAACTTCGTGGCCAAGACGAGCACCCCCGAGCTGGGCATCCTCGGCGTCACCGAGTCGGCGCTGCGAGGGCCGACGCGCAGCCCCTGGAATCCGGAGCACACGCCCGGGGGCTCCAGCGGAGGCTCGGCGGTGTGCGTGGCGGCGCGCGTGGTGCCCATGGCCCATGGCGGGGACGGCGGCGGCTCCATCCGCATTCCCGCGTCCGCTTGCGGCCTCTTCGGTCTCAAGCCGACGCGGGCGCGCAACCCCGTGGGTCCGGACTCCGGCGAGGGGTGGAACGGCTTCGTGCAGCAACACGTGCTCACGCGCAGCGTGCGGGACAGCGCCGCGATGCTCGACGTCACCCAGGGCACGGAGTCGGGCGCGCCCTATGTGGCGCCGCCGGTGGCCCGGCCCTTCCTCCAGGAGGTGGGTGTGCCTCCGGGCCGGTTGCGCATCGCCTTCTCCCCCCGCTCGCTGCTGGGCCGTGACGTGCACCCGGACTGCGTGGCCGCCGTGCAGGACGCGGTGAAGCTGTGCCAGGAACTGGGGCACGAGCTGGTCGAGGACGCGCCCGTGTTCCCCCGGGACGAGCTGGTGCGCTCCTACTTCATCGTCGTCTCGGCCAGCGTGGCCTACTTCCTCAAGGTCATCGGTGAGTACCGGCGCCGGCCGTTGGAGCCGGGGGACGTGGAGCCCGCCACCTGGGCGCTCGGGCAGCTCGGCAACATCCTCACCGCGGCCGAGTTCCAGGCGGCCCGGGAAGCCATCCACGCGGCCGGCCGCATCACCGCGGCCTTCCACTCGCGCTACGACGTCTTCCTGGACGCGACGCTCGCCTATCCGCCCTCGCGCGTGGGAGAGCTCGCGCTCAAGCCCCTGGAGCTCGCCGCGCTCACGGCCCTGCGCAAGCTGCCGCTCAAGCCGCTCTTCACGAAGCTCATCGACGAGCTGGGGGCCAATGCCCTGGAGCGTACGCCCAACACCCAGCTCTTCAACATGACGGGACAGCCCGCCATGTCGGTGCCGCTCTACTGGAACCCCGCGGGGTTGCCCATCGGCGTGCAGTTCGCCGCCCGCTTCGGCGACGAGGCCACGCTCATCCGCCTGGCCTCGCAGCTCGAGCAGGCCCGGCCCTGGAAGGATCGCCAGCCGCTCGTGAAGTCACGCGGCTGAGGGCCGGACGCGGCCGATGAAGAGGGTGTGAAGGGGACCGCCCGCCTTGCCCCGCGCGGGTGTCTCCACCACCTCGGTGTCGAAGCCCATCCGCTTGAGCCGCTGGGCGAAGGCGCGATCCGGCGAGGCCGACCACACCACCACCACGCCGCGTGGCTTGAGCGCGCGCCGCAGCCGGGCCAGTCCGCGCTCGCCGTAGAGCCAGCGGTTGTCCTCCTGGGTGAGCGCCTCGGGGCCGTTGTCCACGTCCAGGAGCACCGCGTCGTAGTGGCCCTCGGCCTCGCGCAGCAGCTCGCCCACGTCCCGGGCCTCCACCTTCACCCGGGGATCTTCCAGCGGCCGTCCGGCCAGCGGCGCCAACACACCCTGGTTCCACGCGACGACCGCGGGCACCAGCTCCGCCACCACCACCTCGGCCGAGGAGGACAGCCGATCCAGCGTGGCGCGCACCGTGTAGCCCAGGCCCAGCCCTCCCACGAGCACCCGCACGCGCGCGCCCGTGAGTCCCGCGCAGGCCACCTCCGCCATCCGCTCCTCGGAGCCATGCTGGCGGCTGGACATGAGCTCGCGCCCGTTCACGCGGATGGCGAACTCCTCGCCACGCTGGTGCAGCACCAGCTCCCCGCCATCCGGTGCGCTCGCCCGGTCAATCACCTTCCACGGCTTCATCGTCCCCGTCCCCGTCCCTCCCACCCCGCGGGGCCAGAAGGGACTCGTTCTCGGGGCGGGGTGTTAGCGGCTGGCCGCCGCCTCGTCCAGACCCACCTCGGCCATGAGCGAGGCCAGCTCGGCCTTGAGCTTGTCCTTGGCGCGGATCTCCAGCTGGCGCGCGCGCTCGCGCGAGAAGCCGAAGTGCTCACCCAGCTCGCTCAGCGTCATCTCCGAGTCGCCCATCACCCGGTGCTCGATGATGAAGCGCTCGCGCGGATCCAACCGGGTGAGCGCCTGACGGATGCGATCGCGCGTCAGATCGGCCTCCTGGCGGTCGGCCACCTCGTCCACCTGGGAGACGGACTCGGACTCCACGAAGTCCATGTGCGTGGCGTCGCCGTCCTCGCCCACCGGCGCGTCCAGCGACAAGTCCCGGCCGCCCATGCGCTGCTCCATCTCGCGCACCTCGGTGGCCTTCACGTTGAGCTTGCGGGCGATCTCCTCCGCGTCGACGATGTTGCCCTCGCCGGGGCCCATCTTCTCCAGCTCGCGGCGCGTGCGCGCCAGCGAGAAGAACAGCCGGCGCTGGGCCTGCGTGGTGCCCAGCTTCACCAGGCTCCAGTTCTTGAGGATGTAGTTCTGGATGTAGGCGCGGATCCACCACACCGCGTAGGAGATGAGGCGGATGCCCTTGTCCGCGTCGAACTTCTGCACCGCCTTCATCAGGCCGATGTTCGCCTCCTGGATGAGGTCGGACATCTTGATGCCGTAGGAGCGGTACTCGTAGGAGACCTTCACCACGAAGCGCAGGTTGCTCGTCACCAGCTTGTGGCCCGCGGCCATGTCGCCCTGCTTGAAGCGCCGCGCGAGCGCCTGCTCCTCCTGCACGGACAGCAGCGGGTACTGGTTGATGTCCGCCAGGTAGGTGGAGAGGGTGTCGGCGGAAGAGAGGGAGGAAGCTTGCATGGTGTCTCTCGGGGGTGGAAGACGTTGCGCTTCACGTCGATGCGTCGTGCCACTTCCCTTTAGCAACGCGGGTGCCAATGGTCGGGCGGATGGCATTTCGCAAGGACTTCGGGCACTTGCATCCAGCGCCCACCGTGCTTAAGCCCGGGAGACCGTCATTCTTACAGGCGGGGGTTTGCAGTTTTTAGGGTGGTCGGGAACAAAGCTCGCCGGTGGGCGGGCCGTGGCATGTCTCGCCGCCTGCCGGTGTGTTCCGGTGGTCTTCAAACGATCTTCCCTCGTGGCGAGGTCAGTGTCCGTCAATGGACGCTCCCTCGAAACGGAGGAACGGAAGCGTGGGGTGCTGGACGGAAGCCCCCCGGAAGCCGCCGAGGGACGACTGCTCGATGCGCGGGGTTGTGGGTATTGATTGTGGCATGAGCAACGGAAGCGAACCGGGGACCGGGAGCGACTCCGGGTCCGGGGGAGGTCTCGCGCCCCAGTCGACCCTGACCCCAGCCGATTTCCCCTATCGCGACCTCTTCCACTCCCTCGTCGAGGAGCTGCCCGACGCGATCTTCATCAAGGATCTGCAGGGGCGCTACCTCTTCATCAATGAGGTGGGCGCGCGCTACCTGGGCAGGCCGGTGGGGGAGATCCTCGGCCGCAAGGACGCCGAGCTGATGTCGCCGGAGGAGGCCCAGAACACGCTCGAGTTCGATCGCCAGACCCTGCTGGCGGGACGCAGCCTGCACGCGGAGGTGCGCGAGGTGATGGCGGGCGTCTCGCGCGAATGGCTCTCCACGAAAGGCGTCATCCGCCGGGAGGATGGCCAGGTGGTGGGGCTGTTCGGCATCGCGCGCGACCTGTCGCACGACCGGCGCAACGAGGAGGCCCGGCTCCGCGGCGAGGCGCTCTTCCGCGCCGCGGCCAGCAGCAACTTCGATGCGTTCTTCCTCCTGCGGGGCGAGCCGGAGCAACTGCGGCTGTTGCGGCTCAACGCCCACGCCGAGCGGCTGCTGGGCGGGGCGGCGGAGGACCTGGAGGGCCATCCGCTCCCGGACGTGCCCCATGCGGCCTTCATCGCGCCGCGCTCGCTCTGTGACGAGGTCTGGCGCACGGGGATGCCTCACGATGACGAGGTGGAGCAGGCGCTGCCCGGCCGGGGGCGCCGCTGGTTCCGCCGGCAGTTGAGCGCCGTGGGGGACTGCATGGCCATCACGGTGCGCGACATCACCGAGCAGCGCGAGAACCAGATGCGCCTGCGGCTCAACGAGCGCATGGCCTCCATCGGGATGCTCGCCGCGGGCGTGGCGCACGAAATCAACAACCCGCTGGCCTTCGTCTCCAGCAACCTGAGCTTCATTGGGGGCGAGCTGCGCCGGATGGAACTGCCCCGGGACGAGGCGCGCGAGCTGATGGAGGCCCTCCATGAGGCGCGCGAGGGCGCCGAGCGCATGCGGCTCATCGTCCAGAGCCTGCGGGCGCTGTCCCGGGGCGATCCGGTGAACACCCACCCCTTGGACCTGCACGAGGTGCTGGAGAACTCGGTCCATCTGGCCTGGAGCCGGCTGCGCAGCCGGGGGCGGCTGGTGCGTGACTACGGCGAGCTGCCCCAGGTGCTGGGCAACTCCGTGCAGCTCGCGCAGGTCTTCACCAACCTGCTCATCAACGCCGCCCATGCGCTGCCCAAGCAGGGCGGGGAGATCCACCTGGTGACGCACATGCACGGCAGCTCCCAGGCGGTGGTGGAGGTGCGGGACAACGGCTGTGGCATCGCCCAGGAGAACCTCGAGCGCGTCTTCGAGCCGTTCTTCACCACCAAGCCGGTGGGTGAGGGCACGGGACTGGGCCTGTCCATCAGCCACGACATCATCCGCGGCCTCGGGGGCTCGATGTCCGTGGACAGCGTGGTGGGGCAGGGCAGCATCTTCCGGGTCTTCCTTCCCGTGGTGGACACGGGGCCCCTGGAGAAGCCCCCCCACGAGGCCGCGCTCCAACAGTTCGCGTAGGGCGCGGGGGTTTGTGTGCTATGCGCCCGCTCGGGCCGGGCGCGCCTCCACGTCGCGCGGAGGCGGTGGGGCCCGGTGAGACGGAAAGGGAAAGGCACGGATTCATGGCGTCACTGACCGAGACATTGACCAACGACACCAAGAAGGCGGCGGTCATCGACGACTGCTGCACGCTCATCGATGCCGAGGTCGCCGACAAGGGTGGCATCTCGGGGCTCGCCATCAAGGCGGGCTACGCGGCCGTGAAGGGCATCAAGCCCGGATTCATCAAGCATGCCGTCGAGGATCTGCTGCCCGAGTTCTCCAAGGCACTGGATCCTCTCTACCAGGAGGCCAAGACGGCCGGGAAGCCGGTCGCGGCGCACTTCACGTCGAACGCCTCGCGCGTGGCCGGGGCGTTGCTGGCCATCACCGACACGAAGGTCAGCCACTCGAAGAGCAACCTCATCAAGGGCACCTACGAGAAGCTGCGCGGGACGGCGGTGAAGAACGTGGAGTCCGCGGTGCCCCGCCTGGGCGCGCTCATCGCCAAACACGCGGGCTGAGCCCGGCCGGAATCCGGGTCCGGGACTGGACGACGGGGTGGTGGGTGGGAGTATTCCTCCTTCGGATGCTCCCACCCCCGTCGTCGTTTCCCAGGAAGGATTCCATGAACCGAGTCGTTCCGGCGCTCCTCCTCGTGCTCTGGGGTTGCGGTGGAGAGCGCGTCGCCCTGCAGGCCCTCATCCAGGTCGACCCCCAGGTGCTCGCGAGCTGCATCGCCCTGGATGTGATCCGGGTGGATGGCACGGTCCTCCAGACCCAGAAGCTGGCCCGCCCCCTGGATCGTCAGGAGTTGCGCGTGGCCATCTTCCAGGGGGCGCTGCCCCAGGACATCCAGCTCCAGGCGCGGGCGCTGTGGGGCGCCGCGTGTGAAGAGCCCCTGCTGGCCAACGGGTGGAGCGCGCCCGTCACCGCGCGCTTCGAGCCGACGGTGGGCGCCGTCTCGCTTCGCCTGGGACTGCCTCCACCGTCCCTGGACGCGGATCGCGACGGGTTCGTCTCCCAGACCGAGGGCGGTCCGGATTGCGATGACTCACGCCCCCAGAGCCGGCCCGGCGTCCAGGAACTCTGCGACGGGAGCGCGGATCTCAACTGCGATGGCCTGTGGGGCTGTGATGACAGCACGTGTTCGCGGCGGGCGTGCTCCCGGACCGCCAGCGCGCTCGTCTTCACCACTCCCGAGCGCCAGACCCTCGCGGGCGAGTGCTCGCCACGGCCCGTGGTCGTGGAGCGCCGGGACGTCCTGGGCGAGCCGGCGGTGCCGAATCACGCCATCGCCCTCCAACTGTCCGCCTCGTCGTCCCTCGAGGCCACGTTCTACGCGGATGCGGCGTGTCGCTCGCCCCTGGTCCCCACCATTCCCGCTCGGGCCAGCTCCCTGTCCTTTTACGTCCGGGGCACTCGCGCGACGAGCGGACTGCTGACCGCCTCCTCGGAGCTGGGGGAGGCCTCGCTGGCCCACACCGTCCTTCCGGGGACCCCAACGAAGCTCGCCTTCTCCGCCGCCTCGGACAGCAGCCTCGCCGGAGAATGCGTCCCCCTGACGCTCGAGCGGCGCGACGCGTACGACAACGCCGCCCCGGGTCCCCGGCGGACGGTCTCGTTCTCGCCCGCGCCCTCGGCGCAACTGGCGCTCTACTCGGACGCGGCTTGTGGCACGCGGCTGTCCTCGGCCACCTTCCCGGAGGGCGCGGTCTCGCTGCCGCTCTATTTCCGGGGGACCCGAGCCGGCGAGGCCTCGATCGTGGCCTCCACGACGGGGAGCGCCGATGCGCGGTACACGCGCCGGGTGAACGCGGGGCCTGCCTCGAAGCTGTCCCTGGGCCTTCCCGGGCAGACGGTGCTGGCCGGGAGCTGCTCGCCACAGGCCACGGTCCGCACCCTGGATGCCTTCGACAACCCCACGGGCCCTTCCTCCGAGGTCCCGGTCGATCTGTCCGCCACCGTGGGAATGGGGCTGAGCTTCCACGCGGATGCCGGATGCACGACGGGCCTCTCGACGCTCACCCTGTCTGCGCGCGTCCCCTCGGGGAGCTTCTATTTCAAGGGCAGGACGGGCGGCTCGGTCGACGTGACGGCGGCCACCGCGGGCATGACTCCCGTGACGCGATCCCAGCGCGTGGCGCCGGTGGTGCGGCGAGGCACGTGCACGCTGTCCGATAGGGCGACGAGCGTGACCTGCCCCATCGATCCTTCCCTGGGCAGTCGGGAACGGTCCTTCCTCGTCTTCCAGGCCACCACGAACAACGAAAGGACGGACCATTCCTTCGTCCGCTGCCGCCTGGTCAGCACCTCCACCCTGACGTGCGATCGCGTCGGCTCGCAGGGCATCGCCCACATCCAGTGGCAGGTGGTGGAACGCTCGCGCGGCCTGCGTGTCCAGCACCTGGAACAGTCGTGCCCCAACAACAACCAGGAGCTCCTGACCGTGAACATCCCCACGAGCGTGCGCATGGAGAGTTCCTTTGTCCTCTTCAGTTCCTCGCAAGCGGGGTCGACGACGAATGCCAATGACTTCGCGACGGTGCGGCTGACGAGCCCCCAGCAGGTGGAGATCGCCCTGGAAGAGAACTGCAATGGCGCGAACTACGCCGTACAGGTCGTGGAGCTCGAGGGCCTCTCGGTGAGCCGGGGTCTGACGGGGGCGACCGACGCCGCGTCCGTGGAGGCCCCTGTCCCCCCAGCGGAAGCGAGCCGCTCGGTATTGACGTCCACCTTCCGGGCGGAGGGCAACGACGACGTCATCTGCAACCGCATGGTTCGGGGAGAGATCGTCGACCGGGAGGTGTTGCGCTTTTCCCGTGGGGCGGGTTCCACGTCCTGCGACAGCACCCGGATCTCCGGGATTGCCTACGAGCGCCTCACGTTCCCCGAGGGCTACGGCGTCCAGGCGAGGAACGTGTCGCTCGACAACAACGCGCTCTCCACCACGGAGACCCTCTCCGACGTGGATCCAACCCGGACACTGCTGCTCTCCAGCAGCCAGGTGCATGGCGGACAGGGGGCGGGGGAGACGTCGTATCGCGGGAATGACGTCCCGGGGGCGGGGACCGCACGGTTCTGGCTGACCTCGCCCACGCGGCTGGAGGTCGCCCGGGACGCGCCCTTGGACAGCGCCCGATGGACCGTCTACGCCGTCCAGTTCGAGCCCTGAGCGGCTGACTCCTTGCCCGTCCGGTGCTCTGCCGGGCGGGGACCGCGTTTACCTCCGGGGAGGGCGTGTGCACCTTGTCTTGCTCGAGGACACATCCATCCCAAGGAGGCGGGGCATGGCACGCATCGCATTCATCGTGGCCAATGATTTCGAGGACTCGGAGTTCCGCGTCCCCTTCGACGAGGTGAAGAAGGCCGGCCACGAGGCGGTCATCATCGGCGTGGAGGCGGGCAAGCAGTTGAAGGGCAAGAAGGGCCGGGAGGTCATCACCACCGAGAGGTCGGTGAAGGACGTGCGGGAGGAGGACTTCGCGGCCCTGGTGATTCCGGGGGGCTACTCGCCGGACCATCTGCGCATGAACGTCCCCATGGTGGGTTTCGTGCGTGACTTCTTCAAGGCGGACAAGCCCATCGCGGCCATCTGCCATGGGCCGTGGATGCTGGTGGAGGCGGACATCGCGGATGGCCGCACGGTGACGTCCTTCTCCTCCATCAAGACGGACCTCATCAACGCGGGGGCGCGCTGGGTGGACCGCGAGGTGGTGGAGGACGGAGGACTCATCACGTCGCGCAAGCCGGATGACTTGAAGGCGTTCTGCACCGCGCTGCTGCGTCAGGTGAGCCAGGGCATCGCCGCGCGCCTCGAGTCTCCGCTGGCGCCCGAGGCCGCCTCGGATCAACAACCGTCCGTCCACTGAGCCGAGGGCAGCGAGTTCGGCGGACGCTCGAGCGGCTCCGCCGAACCTGTGCGCTCTGGCGTGAAAGTCAGACGGCCTCGTCTGGAAGGAGCGTGCGGAGGAACTCGTCGTCGGGGCCGAGTGGGCGCCAGCCGGGCGGTGGCGAGATCGATTGCCGCAGCCTCGACCTGCCTCTTCGCGCCGCCTCGCCTCTTGCGCGAGCACCTTACCTCGCCCGTAGGTCCAAGTGGGATGACTTCTCTCGTGGGACTTTGAATCAAGCCTGCCTGACACAGACCCACCTGTTCACACCTCGTCGAACAATCCGCCCACAATGCCGGTTCGCTCCAGCGCTTCCTTGATCTCTTCATCAACGATGATCGGCGGATGCCAGCCCCATAGCCGGAAGACGCGAGCGTCACCGACCTTTGACTTGTCAATTCGCAAACCGGAAACGGCGCGGTACTCGCCTACCTGCTCGGGCCGCCCGTCCTCCGGCGTGTAGAGCTGAACCTCTATACATGCCGCGTTGTCGATACAGCGGAGTTCACGAGCGACGTTAAGCACATAGTACGGCGCAGTTTCGCCCTCGACCTCGACAGGAAAGAGTTGAACATCGCGCGGCGCTAGCTCGCGGAACACGGACGCGACCCGTTCACTGACGATGGGGGTTTGCCCTGCTCCAGCAAACTCAATGTCAATCGGCTTGCCGGGCCGGAAAATGGGGACAAGCATCCGATCTTGAGTCTCTACAGGGCGACCGTCGGCAAACTGCCAGATGTCGTCGATCTCGTCTCCCGCAGTGTTGGTTGGATCCGAGAGATACCAACGCTCTGGCACATAGACATCGATAGCTAGACGGAAAAAGCGGCGCTCCATGCACTATCCCTCAGCGTTCTTCGTAAGGAGGTTTCGCAGCCTTGAACCCTCAGTCATGATATCTCGCGCGATCTTGGAAAGTTCCGCCACCAATGCGATCCTACACTGCGCGGGGCCCTTGCATCTATTCGTTGCTTTGGTGATACGGTCGAGCACCTCTTGATGATACTCGCGAGGGTGCGGCCCTTTATGCCCCTTGATGCGGATCAAGTTTGCAGGGTCGTCGAGGTCCATGCGGGCCAACTTGAAAATCTTCTCAAACTGCGGCGTCCAAGGACCGCCCGATATCTCAGAGAGTTCGTTCTTGTCCGTGCAGATGTGGTGAACGGGACCATCGGGATCGCCCTGAACACCGCTCCCAGGTCCCATAGCAACCGCCGCAACAGCAGTCGGCGCGAGTGTTATGTTCAGCACCCCGGTTGCCGGGACAGCAATCGCTTTCACCTCGCCAGCGTAAGCCGCGGATAGTTGGAACCCACCTTCGGCCTGCGCCCTCAACGCAGCCTGCGCCGCGCCCGGCAGCTTGGGAGCTTGCGCCGCCATGGCGTTTTTTCCGCCAAGCGCTGCCAACGCGACGACCACCAGAACGCGAGCCCCGTTGTCGCCGAGAACCTTTCCGAAGCGATGCCCCGCGCCCTCCAGTTGGGAGAATTTCTTCGCGTCCCTTGATTCGTCCATGAGCCGCAGGAACGCCTGCCCTATGTGCCACACTGGCCCCGTGCCGAGATACGCGATCAAGGATGCCGTCAGCGCAATCGCAATGAACTTCGTGACTGGCTCGGGTGCTACAAGCATCACGAGCGCAGTCCCTATCATTGTCGAGATCATCGCCCTGAGAGCGGCAGGATTCGTCAAATCCTTTATCGCTTCCTCGACGCCTTCCCAGACCGTATCGAGCGCGAAGTAGAGTGCCATCATTCGCCGTTCCATTGGCCCCAGCGTGAACCCACCTGTGAGCAGGCTGAGGCAGCTACCTGGATCGCTCTGTCGCTGGCAAATCCGCTCATACGACGGGGGCACCGTGCGGCCTTGTGCGCCGTCAACAATCCCCTCAGCAGAAGCAAGCAATGAGCGTGAGTCGTCGCGCTCGGACTCATTCAGTGCGACGTTGAGTTCCATGTCGAGAACGAGCTGCGTGACTGCGCGCTTGAACTCCTCTTCGCTTATCTCGACCTGATCGGACTCGATCGGCGTGTAGACAATCGGCGCTCCCTGTCCAGTGTCGAGATTGACAACCCTCGTCGTCGCGCATCCTGTCGCGAGCATGAGTAGCGCAACAATCCCGCAGGCCTTCATGGCAGACCCCCAGAGCGACCGCGCGACCTCCGACATCCGGCGAAAGTCCTGCGGTTGCCCGATCTTGGTTACGACCTCGTTCCTGGCTATAGACTTTTCCGCTCCATATGGACGCGCGTTGGTGAGTGGCATGCTGTAAGCCGCGACGTGCCCCGACCGCAGCAGGTATGCTCGGTGACCTTCGCGGCGTGGTGCTTCGGCAGCCACTTGGCGATCTGGTGCCCGTGCATCAGGCGCAGGTTCCCTCGCTTGATCAGGCTTGATCCAAAGTCCTGGGGGGAGGTTTTGAAGGGGGAGTGTGGAAGGGCAATCGGTTTCAGGCAATGAGGTGGCGTTCTCCCAGAGTTAGCGTACATTGCCGCCCGGTAACAACCCCTCGGACTCCAGCAACGTGTCCAACCCATCCAGCAGCGCATGGAGGTTGGGCAGCAGTTCCTGTCCGGGCCGACCCACCGTGCGAATCACCAGTTCCATCTGGGCCTCCAGCTCGGGTGGACGCTTCGGGCATATCCGCTTCGCGTGCGCCAGCAGCCGCTTCTCGCCCGGGTGCGGGACGCGGTTCACCGCGAACAGGATGTCGAAGTAGCTCGCCAGCACCGCCGTCACCCGGTGTTGCACGCTCACCAGGTCCGCCCGGTGCAGCGCGAGTTCAATCTGCTCCAGGTACGACGCCATCTTCCGCCGCAGCACCGGCTGGTTCTTCTCCACGATGGCCCGGCGCAGGGGCTCCGGGTAGGGCATCCGCGCTTGCTCCTGGAGTCGCGTGAGCCAGCCCGTCCGGTCGAAGAGCACGCGTGAGTTCCTCAGCGTGTGCCAGAAGCTGGTGGTGTAGCCGAGCGACGCCTCGAAGCGCACGAGGACACGTTCCAGCTGATCCTCCATCCACTCCGGGCTCCAGTAGGCCGCGTCCACGCCCTGGCCGCTCTGGTCGATCCACTCGTCGCCGGTGCCGAAGAACGTGTTGTCGATCTCGGCCCGCCGCGCGGTGGGCAGGATGAGGGCGCTCCGTGCCTCGGCGGGAGGCGGAGGGCTCGCGTAGACGATCACGTCCAGGTCCGAGAGCGGATCGGCGGACCCCGTCACCCAGGAGCCACCGAGCGCCACCGCCCGCACCTGCTCGAAGTGGGCGAAGCGCGCCGCCCACTCACGCGCCAGCGGGGGAACCTCCGAATCAATTCCTGTCATGTGAGGTGCTCAGCGCAGGTTGCGGATGACACGGCAGGGATTGCCCCCGGCGAAGACGTAGGGGGGAATGTCCTTCACCACCACGCTGCCCGCGCCAATGGTGGAGCCCTCGCCGATCGTTACTCCCGGGCAGATGATGGATCCGCCGCCAATCCACACCTTGGCGCCAATGGTGACGGGACGCCCCAGCTCGGGGCCCTTGATGCGCTCGTCCGGGTCCAGCGGGTGGGTGGCCGCGTAGATGTGCACGCCGGGGCCCAGGAACACGTCATCTCCCAGCGTCACCGGATTGCAGTCGAGGATGACGCACTGGAAGTTCATGTACACGCGCGCGCCCAGCCGGATGTGCTCGCCGTAGTCACAGAAGAACGGCGGTTCGATCCACACCCCCGCGCCCGCCGCGCCCAGGAGCTGCGAGAGCAGACTTTCTCGCTGCCCCAGCTCCTCCTCGGTGGACTGGTTGTAGGCGCGCAGCAGCTTGCGCGCGCGGGCGCGCCCCATCACCAACTCCGGGTCCGCCGCGACATACAGCTCCCCCGCGAGCATCTTCTCCTTCTCGGTCCGTGCCATGCCCTCCAAGGTAGCGCGGCGGCGCGACCCTCCCTCATGACATTCAGGGCGACTACCCACTAATGGACGGCCAGGAGCCGGGACGGGCCTTCCGTTCAACGCTTCTCGGAAGCCCCGCCCTCGTTACGCTGCATCAGGGCATGTCGGTCTTCAGGAAGACGCGCAGGGTCTCCGCCACGCTCCAGGCCTGCGCGATGCACCCGCGGGGACGGAAGGGCTCCGTGGCGTCGAAGATCTCGCTGATCTGCCCCAGACCCGCGTGCTCCAGGTGCTGCTTCATGCCCTCGAGCACGGCCCGCGCGTCCCGCTTGTCCTCGCTCAGCTTCAACGTCGCGTCCACGTAGTGGCCGATGAGCCACCCCCACACGGTGCCCTGGTGGTACGCCGCGTCGCGCGCCCTCAGGTCGCCGTCGTAGTTCGGCTTGTAGTCCGGGTGCCCGGGCGCGAGGCTGCGCAGGCCCACCGGCGTGAGCAGTTGCTCGCGGACCTTCGCCATCACCGGCTCCCACTTGTCCCGCCTCAGCACCGGGTTCTTCAGCGAGATCGCGAACACCTGGTTCGGCCTCACCGCGGGGTCCTCCTTGCCGCCCTCGCCATCCACCACGTCGAACAGGCACCCGGTGGCCGGGTTCCAGAAGCGCCGGTTGAAGCTCGCGTGGGCCTGCTCCGCCGCCGCGGCGAAGGGCCGCGCGTCCTCGCCCAGCCGCTCGGACCACTCCACCATCAGCCGCAAGGCGTTGAACCATAGCGCGTTGATCTCCACCGCCTTGCCTCGCCGGGGCGTCACCACCCAGCCGTCCACCTTCGCGTCCATCCACGTGAGCTGGTAGCCCTCGTCGCCCTGGCTCAACAGCCCGTCCTTCGGATCCACGCGGATGTTGTGGCGCGTGCCCTTCTGGTGGTGCGCGATGATGTTCGCCAGCGTCGGGTAGAAGTCGCGCAGCAACTGCTCGTCGTTCGTGTGCTGGAGGTAGCGGTCCACGGCGTGGAAGAACCACATCGTCGCGTCCGCGGTGTGGTACAGGCCCTCGGACTCGCCCTCGGGGAAGAGGTTGGGCAGCAGGCCGTCGCGCACGTGGTGATGGAAGGTGCGCAGGATGGCCGCCGCCGTGGCGTGGCGGCCCGTGCTCAACGTCAGCCCCTCCAGGGAGATCATCGTGTCGCGGCCCCAGTCGGTGAACCAGTGGTAGCCGGCGATCACCGAGCGCACGTCCTGACCCACAGCGCGCGCCCAGGCCTCGTCCGTGGACCGCGTGGGCGCGATGATGAATTGATCCGCCGCGAGCACCAGCCGCGCCGACACCCCCGTGCGCGCGGCCGGGGGCACCTTCACCAGCAGCCGCCGCTCGCGCTCGTACTCCAGCGACAGCGTCTCCTGGGGATTGCGCTCCAACACCTCGGGCGCTTCCGTGGTGACACACATCGCCAGGAACTCGCCCGGGCGCAGCGTGCAGTCGAAGTAGCCCGGGCTCACCAGCGTCTCCACGTGGTCATACCCGCGCGCCCTCTCCACCCGGTAGATCTGCTGCGCGCTCGTCTCGCGCAACCCCACGAACGGCGCTGGCGCGGATGAATAGAGGCGCATCCGCATGGGCGGTGCCCCTTCGCTCGCCCGGAACTCCACCCGCGACCCCAACAGGAGCACGGAGGGATCGAGCAGGGCGGAGTGCAGCTTGTCGTCGTGCATGCGCAGGGCTGGGAAGGGCCTCAGCCGCAGCCCCACCTCGGGCCCCGACAGGTGTTCCCACACCACGACGAGCGTGTTCTCTCCGTGCACGAGCGACAGCGTGCGTTGGATGCGCGCCTCGCCCACCTGGTAGAGCCAGTGCGGCACCAGGCCCTCCAGGTGGAAGCCGCGCAGCAGCCGCGCGCCCCCGCCCACCTGGGTGCCGTTGGCGCATTCCTCCACGTCCAGGCGGTACTTCTGGCCCCCCACCACCGCTTCCTCGTTGAGCCGCGCCAGCATCACCGTGCGGCCCTTCTTCTCCAGGCCGGGAATGAACAACCCGTGGTAGCGCCGCGTGTTGCACCCGGGCAGCGTGCCCGAGGCATAGCCGCCGCGCCCGTTGGTCACGAGCCACTCGCGCGGCAGCACGTCCGCGAGCTCCGCGCCCTCGGGCCAGGAGAAGGACAACCGGGGCAGGGTGGGGCTTTCGATCGCAGCGGTCACTTCTTTTCCTCCTCGCTCGTGAGCACGAGCGCCATCTGTCCGGGAATTCGGATGTGGCTGTCCTCCGCGAACGGGGGGCTTCCCATGCCACCGTAGCGGACGTGCTCAGAAGCCAGGAGCGGGCGCCACTTATTTCCCGGTGGGGGAACCAACAGCGGCTCGGGGCACGGGGCCATTTCCAGCTCCGTGCCCAGGTTGAGCAGCAGCAGCCGGTCGCCCTCCCGCTCGCCTCCGAAATAGCGCAACACCAGCGCTTGCCTCGACAATACCGCGCCCGCCAGCCGCGCCGTGTCCCGAGCCGAGAATACCGGATCCTCCCGCCGCAGCTTCAGCAAGTCCCGGTGGAGCGCGAGCGCCTCCGCGTTGCGCTCCCGCTCGCTCCAGTCGAGCTTGGAGCGCCGGAAGGCCTCCTCGCCGAAGGGGACCTGGTAGCCCTCCTGCTCCAGGGCGTGCCGGGCGCTCGCGAACTGGGAGAGGAAGTCATTGCGCCCCTTGCGCACCAGCTCCTGCAGCTCGGGCTTGTGGTCCACGAAGTAGAGGAAGGGCGAGGAGGCGAAGAATTCCTGGCCCATGAAGAGCATGGGCGTCTGGGGCAGCAGCAGGAACAGCGTGGTGAGCGCCCGGGCCCGCGCGAGCCCCGTCTGCTGGTGCATCCGCTCGCCCTTGAGCGCATTGGCGAGCTGATCGTGGTTCTGCAGATAGAAGACGATGTGGGGCGCCGGGGTGCGTAGGAGCGGCGTGCCCCGTGGCTTCTTCTGCCATTGGTAGTACTGGCCCTGGAACAGGGAGTTGCGCAGCGCGCACGACAGCAATTCCTGCGCACTGCCGCAGTAGTCCTGCATGTAGGCCTCGGAGCGGCCCGTGGCCGCCACCTTCGCCGTGTGGTGGAAGTCATCCACCCAGAGCGCATCCACTCCGTAGCCGCCCTTCGCCGGCGGTGTCACCAGCTTCACGTCCTGGGGCTCGTTCTCCCCGATGATGAGCACCTGGCGCCTACCGGCCGCCTCACGTACCCGCTCGACGAGCTCCGCCACGATGTGCCGGGGCGAGGCGTCATACAGGCTCTGGGTGGCGTCCAGGCGCAGCCCATCGAAGTGGAAGTCGGTCACCCAATAACAGGCATTCTGGATGAAGAACTCTCGTGAGGGCCCCGCGGCCTCTCCATCATCGAAGTTGGTGGGGTCTCCCCACTCGTTGGGGTACTTCGGATTGAAGTAGCCCTGGGCGTACTGGGCCAGGTAGTTCCCGTCCGGACCGAGGTGGTTGTAGACGACGTCCAGGATGATGCCGAGCCCGAGCCGGTGGGCCTCGTCCACCAACCGCCGCAGCTCGTCGGGACTGCCATGGGTGGGGTGGGGGGCGAAGAGCTGTGCGCCGTCATAGCCCCAGTTGAAGCGGCCCGGACACGTGTGCAGCGGCATCAACTCCAGCGTGGTGATGCCCAGCTCCTTGAGCAGCGGCAGCTTGCGAGCCGCGGCGGCATAGGTGCCCTCGGGGGTGAAGGTGCCCAGGTGCAGCTCATAGAGGACCTGGCCCTCGAGGGTGATGCCCTTCCAGTCCCCGTCCTTCCACGCGTAGCCCGTGGGGTCCACCACTTGCGAGGGCCCATGGGGCCCCTCGGGCTGGAAGCGCGAGCAGGGATCGGGGAAGCACTCGCCGCCGTCCAACCGGTATTTGTAGAGGCTGCCCGGAGCGACGGGGTGGGTGCCCTCGAAGTACCCCTGCGCGCGAGGCTCCAGGGGCAGGTGGCGCATTCCCCCGGCCTCTTGCAGGC
Organism: Cystobacter fuscus; assembly: GCF_002305875.1. Lineage (NCBI taxonomy): Bacteria > Pseudomonadati > Myxococcota > Myxococcia > Myxococcales > Archangiaceae > Cystobacter > Cystobacter fuscus. Next base: position 4,498,742 of record NZ_CP022098.1, read on the forward strand.
AGACGTCCACCCGGCGACGGCGGGACGCCCAGACCCGGAATCGCGTCTGGCCCTTCCCCAGGACATGCGCCCCCAGGGGACGTCGGCTCTCCGTGGATGTCATGCATCCCTCCCTTCCCAATGGCCCCTCGGCCCAAAGGGTGGTTCTCGTTACGATCGGAGGGAATCCTCGGCCCCTACGTCACCCCAGCGGGCGGGCGGGTAGGGCGCTCTTTGCTTGACCCTGGCTCGCTGTCTGCCCGAGCCCTGGGTCAGCGTGCGTGCTTGCCACGGGCCGGGCGGCGCTGCTCCGCCTTGGGGGGGTGCTGCGCGCCGGCGAGCACGAGATCGATCACGGCCTCCAGGGGCGTGCCCTCCTCGTCACCCCAGCGCAACAGCTCGAAGCTGAGCACGGAGCCGAAGAGCAGACCATGGATGAGCTGGGGGTCGGCGTCTGGCCGCAGCTCGCCGCGCTCGATGGCTCGCTCGTAGATGTGCATCACCTGGGCATCCTTCTCCCTGCGCAGTTCATGCACGAGTTCCCCGACGGGATCTCCCGGTCTCGCATCGAACAGCAACCGGAAGACCGCGCGGAGTGTGGGGTCGCGGGCCTGTGCGCGCAGGATGCGGAACTGCTCGAGGAGGTCTCCCCGGAGTGTCCCGGTATCTGGATGAGAGGGTGTCTCCTCCGCGACACGCTGCACCGCGGCCCGGATGAGCTCCAGCTTCGTGGGCCAGTGTCGGTAGAGCGTGACCTTGTTCACGCCCGCGCGCGCGGCGACCTGCTCGAAGGCGAGCTTCTCGTGGCCCACCCGGTCCAGCTCGCTCAACACGACCTCGAGCACCTTCTCCTCGAGGTCCTCGCCGCGAAGCTGTTTGGGCCGGGGTGGGGGCCTGGACTCCTCTGGGTCTCTCCTGCTCATGGTCCATGAAGGTACCCGGCGTCCGGAACAATCGCAACGCTACCGTTGCGATGTGTTCAGTGCCCTGTTTCGGTGGTGGCGCCTTGTTTCCCAGCGATCGCGTAGGGTCGCGGACTCGGAGGTCGCGCGCTCGTGGCCATGACAAGAACTCGCTGGGCAGGGGCAGCGCTCCTGGCCCTGCTGTCCACCGGCTGCGCGTCACTCTCCGCACGGCCAGGGTTGGGCGTCGAATCTTCCCACTTCGTCGTCTCGACACCTGGGTCCGAGACGCCAGTGCGGTTGCACCGGGCCTCTCGTGAGGAGGTAGCGGTGGCGGGCCCAGACAGCGCGGAGGGCGAGGCGCGGAAGAAGGCCCTCGCGGCTCAACTGGCGTTTCGCGGTGCCCTTCGCGAAGTGTCTGGCGCCACCCGCAGCATCTCCGGCGAGTTCTCGAGGCTCAAGGCCCGTGGACGCGGTATTGGCGACGGCAACGGCGCCTTCGTCCGCTACGTGGACTTCGGCGTCGGGCAACTGCGGTGGATGGACGCCCAGCTCGCCGCCGCCACCCGGCTGGCCAACGCCGCTTCGGAGGTGGAGGACCCGGACATGCAACTCGCCCTGCTGCGCCTCGCCGGCCCACGGCTCGAGGCCGCCATGCTCGGCTCGCTCCTGCTCGCCGCCTGGGTCGACTTCCTCCACCTCTCCGACGCCGTGCTCACCCAGCACTTCTACAGCGTGGAGAGGATGTTCGCGGACATGTGGCGCTGGCAGGAGATGCTCGAGCCCGCCATGACAGCGCTCTCATCCCAGGAGCACGGGCAGGTGGAGGCCGCGGCGCGCGACGTGCCCCCACTGGTGGGCCACCTCACGGAGGAATTCGCGGCCACGGTGGAGAGAATGCGCGTGGCGGCGGAGAACCTCCAGAAAGCGCTGGTGCTCAAGGAAGCCATCGAGATGGCCACGATGCTCTCGACGATGAGGTTCTCGCTGCCCTCGGTGCCGCCGTCCGCTCCCGCCCTGGTGGGCATGGGCCTGGCGGTGGGCGGCGACGGCGTGATGATGGGCACGCGGATGGTGGTGTCCGCCGAGTGGGTGGAGATGATGCGCCACCTGGTGCGAGCGGGCGTCCTCTCCGTGCCCGTTGTCAGCGCCGCCGTGCGGATTCAGGCGGGACAGGTGATGTTGGCGCGGGCGCACGGCGAGCTGCCGAGGGGCGTGCGCGAGGCGCTGGGAGATGGGCCCGAGGTGGGGGCCATGCACGAGACGGGCAAGACGGGGGCTGGCATGGCCGAGCCGCCGCGGCACCACGTCATGCCCAAGGAGTTCCGCGCGTGGTTCGAGAGGCGCGGCTTCACCGGCGAGATGGATATTGACGAGTTCTGCGTCAAGCTGGAGCAAGCGCACCACGAGGCCATCCATGGCGGTGGACACTGGAAGCTGGGCCGCACCTGGCCGGGTGAATGGAACCGGATGATCATGAAAGTGCTGTACGAGGCCGAAACCAGGGCTGGCCGGATGTTGACGCGGAATGAGATCCTGAACATCGTCGCGGAGCGCATGGAGGATTACTACATACCGATGAATTTAATCCCGTGGAGAGGGCCATGAGCGACGGACATCCCTTTCAGGGCAACTGGGTAGTGCGCCTGTACGAGCGGGTCCGTGAGCGCGGTTACGACTCGCTCACCGCCTTCGCTGATGCGCGCCCCGCGGTGCCGCTGCACTTACTGGCCAAGGAGCTGGGCAGGGACGACATCGCTGGGGTGCAGGTGTTGCGGGGGCTGCTCGCTGAGGCGGAGCGGCGCAGGCAGGTCACGCGGTTTGTGCGAGATGTATTTACGCGCCTGTGGACCCAGAGCGTCCCCGACGGCTGGCCGACAACGCTGGATGACGCTAATCGTTTCAAGGTCGCCAAGGCACTCGGTTCGTGGATTGCCTATACCCCTGAATCTCATGAGGAACGCGCAAGAAGGGCCGGCGATGTGCTCCTCGCCACTCCACCGCCACCCGGCTGGCGCCCCCTGGGGCCCGATGACGAGTTGCTGCGCTCGCTCCTGCCCGACGAGGTGGTGTGAACTTCACCGATGGTGAGGGTGACGAGCGACGGACGTGCCTGGCAGGGCAACGTGCGGGAGAGCCGATTTTGTGGACACACCTAATAAGTCGTCTACATGAGAGGTAGTGTCCATGGAGCGACGGAAGAGGCGAAGTTTCATCCCGGAGTTCCGGGTCGAGACGGTCAAACTGGTGCGCGAGGGCAGCAAGTGAACTTCACCCTCTGGAGTGGAAGATGAGCAAGGATCGCTCCTGGGAAGGCAACGTGAAGGCTCGCCTGTATGAGCGGGTTCGCGAACGTGGCTACGATTCGCTCACCGCCTTCGCTGAGTCACGCCCCACCGCTTCGCTCCTTGCACTGGCGGATGAGCTTGGCGAGGAGGACATTGCGGCAGTGCAGGTGTTCAGCGGGTTGGTTGCCGAGGCTGAGCAAAGCCGCAGAGTCACGCGTTTGGTGCGCGGGCAACTCGTGCGCGAACTGTCTCAGCGTCTCCCGAACGGGTGGCCGGCCGTGCTCGATGACGCGAATCGTCTCAAGGTTGCCGTGGTGCTCGCTCGTTGGAGTACCTACACGCCAGAAACTCATGAGGAGCGCGTCAAGAAGATCGGCGATGCACTCCTGGTCACGCCACCGCCTCCCGGTTGGCGTCCCCTCGGGCCAGACGACGAATTACTGGTCACGCTTCTACCTGACGAGGAAGTTTGAACTTCACCCTCTGGAGTGGAAGATGAGCAAGGACCGTTCTTGGGAGGGCAACGTGAAGGCTCGCCTGTATGAGCGGGTCCGCGAGCGCGGTTATGATTCGCTTACTGCTTTCGCTGATGCCCGCCCTACTGCTTCGCTGGTGGAACTGGCCGAGGAGCTTGGTCCGGACGACGTCGCAGGCGTGCAGGTGTTCAGCGGATTGGTGGCCGAAGCAGAGCGGAACCATCAGGTCACACGCCTTGTGCGCGGACAACTCGTTCGCGAACTGTGCGCGTGTCTCCCCAATGGCTGGCCGACTGTGTTGGACGACACAAATCGTTTCGATGTCGCTCATGCACTCGGCGCGTGGATTGCCTTCACCCCAGAAACCCATAAGGAGCGAGCCAGGAAGGTCAGGGACGTGCTTCTCGCTACCCCACCGCCCCCCGGTTGGCTCCCCCTCGGGCCCGATGACGAGTTGCTGCGCACGCTCCTGCCTGACGAGGAAGTTTGAACCTCACCCTCTGGAGACGACGATGAGCGACGGACGTGCTTGGGAGGGCAACGTGAAGGCTCGTCTGTATGAGCGGGTCCGCGAGCGCGGTTATGATTCGCTTACCGCCTTCGCCGAGGCACGCCCTACTGCATGGCGAAGGCACTCGGCTCGTGGACTGCCTTCACCCCAACAACCCATGAGGAGCGTGTAAGGAGGGCTGGTGACGCGCTCCTCGCCACGCCACCACCCCCCGGTTGGCGCCCTCTTGGACCCGACGACGAATTGTTGTGCACGCTCCTGCCCGACGAGGAAGTTTGAGTCTGCCCCGTTTATTGGCTCTCCCGCACTTCGTACGAAATCCTTCCGCTGAGGGATGGGGTCTGGAAGGGAATCCTGCCTCTTGTCTCCCCTGCAGGGGGGGCCCGCGTGCTCGCACTCAGTGGGGATTTGGTCACAGACGGAGTTCCAAGATTATCCTTCAAGGTTGTTGCTTCTGGAGAAAGGTCGCAGTCATGGGGAGGGGGCACTGGAGTCCTGGGGTGGAGAAGGGCGTTGGTGCGCAGGTCGAGGCGCGGTGGACCTCACGGGACTCACCGTGGAGGATATTGATCGCGCTGGCGCTATTGCTTCTCGGGCTGCAATCCTCGTGTGCCGCGGGCCGACCCATAGGAGGATCGGTAACAGACAGCTCTCGTTACCGGGGACGGGATCCCCTGAGCAGTCCGGATGCGAAGGCTCGCGCCGATAGGACTCGGATGGCAACCGCGGAGAAAGAAGACTCTCCCGGCGAGGACACTATGGCCGTCGGTGTCGGCGCGGAGTACCTCGGCGACCCAGGAGTCGCGGAGGTGCGAGCAGTTGAGCGCGGTGGCGACTCGGCGCGGACTCTGCTTCATGCCCGGCGTGCTGGCTCGGTGGAGGATGGGAAAGGAGAGGGTGTCGGGTGGCCGGATGGGGTGGGGGATGGGCGTCCCTTCGAGGTCCCCTTCAGTGTCGACTACTTCCAGGGCTTCCTCCTGCGGGCCAGGGTGCCCTCCACGGCTCTGCCTGGGGACGGGCGCACGTTGAGCCCGCAGCAGGCGATGGAACTGCTGCCGCACCTGCTGTCCACGCCGGTGACACTGGGCAACTTCGGGCTGCGCCGAATGGCGGCGCACCTGCTCCTGGAGGTCGCCACGGGAGACGTGGCGGTGTCGCGGGACGAGCTTCATGCACGCATGCGTCGCTTCTCTCGGGTGCTGGTGTTGCGCCCGGACGGCTACCTGGTCAAGCCCTCCACGGGCGTGGCCGTGCAGAAGGCGGGCGAGGTGGTGCTGGCGGGAGACGGCATCTTGCGAGCGGACCGCATCGAGGTGGGCCCGTTCTATGCGATCGACGGCGGTCGGCTCTTCCCGGTGGATGCCAGGCTCGATGTGCTGCACGGGGCACGCCCCGTAGGTACCTACACACCAGATGAAGACGCGGGGTTGGCGGTGGCGGAAGGGGCTGCGCTGGCGGTGGTGGACACGGTGGAGGGTCTCTACCGGCTCGTCTTCCACACAGGGGAGACACTGGAGGGGCTGACGCAGCTTCCGGGCGCCGTGCGGGCGATGTACGAGAACGCGCCGCGCCTCTGGAATGAGTTCCGTCACAAGCCTTATGCGGAGCAGGTGCGCACCGTCTCCCGGCTCGCCACGGGCGCGGTGCTGCTGGTGGGCACCTCGGGCGCGGGAGCTGCGAAAGCGGCGTCCTGGGGAGGACACCTGGGGAGTATTTCCATCCCCCTGCTATCGCTCTCGGGCGAGGGTCTTCTGGCCGTGCGACTGGTGGCGTTGCCCGTTCGAGGTACGGTGGCCGTTGGCGGCCAGGCGCTGAGCGCGACCTATGTGCTGCACATGGCAAACGTGGGGTCCCAGGGCCTCGGAGCTGGTGGTGGGTGGCCTCCGGTAGGTGGGCCTGGGCAGTGGGTAGAGGACACCTCGAGCATGTCCGAGCAGGCCCGGGCCTATCAGGCCCAGGTGACGGGTGCGCCCAAACGGTGGGTCTACAGGGTCTGCCGAGGTGCCGATTGCGTGGACTACGACGGATTCGACCTCAACACGGGCACGCTGCTCGAAGCCAAGGCTCGCGGATACGACAAGTGGTTCGACCAGGACCTCAAGACCCGGTTCAAGTACAAGGGCGTGGATGACATGATGAAGCAGGCACGCCGGCAGACGAGGATGGCCGGATTGCTCCGAGTTCGTTGGCTCGTCGCGGAGCCTCGGATGGTTGCCATCCTCAAGAAGCTGTTCAAGGAAAACAACATCGAGGGCATCGAGATCGTGCACAAGCCACCGATGCTCGAGGCAGACCCCCTATGAGAGAGACCTACTACGCAGGCGCTTACTGGGGGCGACGTCAGGAGTCGGCCGAGAAGTGCGCTCAGCGGGCAGAGATCTTCTTCCGGCTGTTGGCGGAGTGCCACCCGAGCTATGCCCACTGGTACGAGAAGACGAACTCGACGAAGAGGGGCTCCCCGCTCGAATTCGAGCCCACGCGCGAGACCTTCGTGAGCTTCTTCGGCAAGAAGAAGTATCAAAATGGATTGGACGGCTTCTCCTTCGGGGCCTGGACGGGGCACGAGGAAGAGGACCAGGGGGGGGCCGTCACGATCTTCTGTGGCTCACATGACGAAGGTTCTTCGAACCACGTGCTGCTCTACTTTCCGGTGGAGGAGCCAGGCCGTGAGAGGATGCTCACCGCATCCGTGGTCGCCGGGGTGATGCGAGCCATGGCCCTCGCATGGGAGCCGAATTGGGGAGTCATCGTCTCCGGGGACCTTCGAGATGCTCTTTCAGAACAAGGCTCGGCCGGGACCTTCATGGGCTGGGTGACGTACTTCTCGCGCCAACGGGGTGAGGTGCCCGCGTTGCCGGAGCCCGTATGCGTGGAGCCAGTGGAACAGAAGGGGACGCTCGTCCTTCTCTCCCCCGAGCGCATCAGTGGGCGCAACCCCGAGCACCTCGCCCTGGGTCGTCGCGTCCAACAACTGCTCGACGAGCAGGGTTTGCTCAGGAGGGTGGTCGAACGGTGCATCACGCCGACGGCATGACCTCGAGCACCTTCTCTTCGAGATCCTCTCCGCGAAGCTGTTTGGGCCGGGGTGGCGGCCTGGACTCCCCTGGGTCTCACCTCCTCATGGCGGTGAAGGTACTCGGCTCTCGGAGGAATCGCAACGCTACCGTTGCGATGTGCCCGGGCCACAGCTTAAACCCGCAGAGGCGCATTCGAGGGCCGAGCCGCGCGGATTCGACATGGACCTGGGGGTGGACGATGCGCGCTGACTTGCTCCGGGCCTGGTGGGTGGGCCTTCTGCTCGCTCTGGTCCTGCTGTCCACCGGCTGCGCGTCACTCTCCACATCGTCTGGCATGGGGACGGGCTTGCGGTATACGACGGGCGAGGCCACGGGGCCCGCTTCGGCCCAGGGGCCGGGTGTCGAGTCTCCGCGTCACCTCGTCTCAACACCTGAGTCCGGGATACCAGAGCGGTTGTACCGGCGCCGGGCCTCTCGTGAGGAGGTGGCGGTGGCGGGCCCAGACAGCGCGGAGAGCGAGGCGCGGAAGAAGGCCCTCACGGCTCAACTGGCGTTTCGCGGTGCCCTTCGCGAAGTGTCTGGCACCACCCGCCGCATCTCCGGCGAGTTCTCCAGGCTCAAGGCCCGTGGGCGGGGCGTTGGCGACGGCAACGGCGCCTTCGTCCGCTACGTGGACTTCGGCGTCGGGCAACTGCGGTGGATGGACGCCCAGCTCGCCGGCGCCACCCGGCTGGCCAACGCTGCTTCGGAGGTGGAGGACCCGGACATGCAACTCGCCCTGCTGCGCCTCGCCGGCCCACGGCTCGAGGCCGCCATGCTCGGCTCGCTCCTGCTCGCCGCCTGGGTCGACTTCCTCCACCTCGCCGATGCCGTGCTCACCCAGCACTTCTACAGCGTGGAGAGGATGTTCGCGGACATGTGGCGCTGGCAGGAGATGCTCGAGCCCGCCATGACGGCGCTCTCCTCCCAGGAGCACGGGCAGGTGGAGGCCGCGGCGCGCGACGTGCCCCCACTGGTGGGCCACCTCACGGAGGAATTCGCGGCCACGGTGGAGAGAATGCGCGTGGCGGCGGAGAACCTCCAGAAAGCGCTGGTACTCAAGGAAGCCATCGAGATGGCCACGATGCTCTCGACGATGAGGTTCTCGCTGCCCTCGGTGCCGCCGTCCGCTCCCGCCCTGGTGGGCATGGGCCTGGCGGTGGGCGGCGACGGCGTGATGATGGGCACGCGGATGGTGGTGTCCGCCGAGTGGGTGGAGATGATGCGCCACCTGGTGCGAGCGGGCGTCCTCTCCGTGCCCGTTGTCAGCGCCGCCGTGCGGATTCAGGCGGGCCAGGCGATGCTGGCGCGGGCGCACGGCGAGCTGCCCAGGGGCGTGCGCGAGGCGCTGGGAGATGGGCCCGAGGTGGGGGCCATGCACGAGACGGGCAAAGCGGGGGCTGGCATGGCCGAGCCGCCGCGGCACCACGTCATGCCCAAGGAGTTCCGCGCGTGGTTCGAGAGGCGCGGCTTCACCGGCGAGATGGGCATTGACGAGTTCTGCGTCAAGCTGGAGCAGGCGCACCATGAGGCCATCCACGGAGGTGGACACTGGAAGCTGGGCCGCCAATGGCCCGGCGAATGGAATCGAATGATTATGGAGGCGTTGCTCGAAGCCGAGACAACGGCCGGCCGGATGTTGACGCGGAACGAAGTCCTGGGAACAGTCGCGCAGCGTATGAAGGACTACTACATTCCAATGAATTTTGTCTCGTGGAGAGGACAATGAGCAACGGACGTGCTTGGCAGGGCAACGTGAAGGCACGCCTGTACGAGCGGGTTCGCGAGCGTGGTTACGATTCCCTCACCGCCTTCGCTGACGCGCGTCCCGCCGTCCCGCTATACTTGCTGGCCGAGGAATTAGGCAAGGATGATGTCGCCGGGGTACAGGTACTGAGCGGGTTGCTCGCCGAGGCGGAGCGACGCAAGCAGGTCACGCGGTTTGTGCGCGATGTATTCACGCGCCTGTGGTCCCAGAGCGTTCCCGACGGTTGGCCACCCGTTCTGGACGATGCAAACCGTTTCAAGGTTGCCGAGGCGATTGGCTCGTGGATTGCCTATACCCCCGAAACTCATAAGGAGCGTGCCAGGCAGGTCAGGACAGCTCTCCTGGCCATGCCTCCTCCGCCAGGATGGCGGCCTCTCGGCCCTGATGACGAACTGCTTCTCTCTCTTCTACCTGACGAGGAAGTCTGAGCCTACGCCATGGAACCGGGGCAGGCCCGGTCGAACGGCGCATCGCGCCGACGGTGTGAGCATAGTAGCTTCTCGCTTTTACCCTTTGGAGTGGAAGATGAGCAAGGACCGTTCCTGGGAGGGCAACGTCAAGGCTCGCCTTTATGGGCGGGTCAGGGAGCGCGGCTATGACTCGCTCACCACCTTCGCCGAGGCGCGCCCTGCTGTCCCGTTGTACTTGCTGGCCGAAGAGCTTGGAAAGGACGACGTTGCAGCCGTGCAGGTGTTGAGCGGATTGCTCGCTGAAGCCGAGCAGCGCAAGCAGGTGACGCGCTTTGTTCGCGATGTGCTTGTTCGTGAATTGTCCGAGAGTCTCCCCAATGGCTGGCCGGCGGTTCTGGACGACGCAAGCCGTGGAGAGGTTGCCGTGGCGCTTGGCACATGGACCGCCTACACTCCAGAAACGCATAAGGAGCGCGTCAAGCAGGCTCGGGCAGTTCTCCGCGCTACGCCACCACCGCCCGGCTGGCGTCCTCGCGGGCCCGACGACGAATTGCTACGTATGCTCCTGCCCGACGAGGAAGTTTGAACTTCACCCTCTGGAGACGACGATGAGCGACGGACGTGCTTGGGAGGGCAACGTGAAAGCGCGTCTGTACGAGCGGGTCCGCGAGCGCGGCTATGATTCGCTCACCGCGTTCGCCGAGGCGCGCCCCACCGCTTCGCTCCTTGCACTGGCGGATGAGCTTGGCGAGGAGGACATTGCGGCAGTGCAGGTGTTCAGCGGGTTGGTTTCCGAGGCTGAGCAAAGCCGCAGAGTCACGCGTTTGGTGCGCGGGCAACTCGTGCGCGAACTGTCTCAGCGTCTCCCGAACGGGTGGCCGGCCGTGCTCGATGACGCGAATCGTCTCAAGGTTGCCGTGGCGCTCGCTCGTTGGAGTACCTACACGCCAGAAACTCATGAGGAGCGCGTCAAGAAGATCGGCGATGCACTCCTGGTCACGCCACCGCCTCCTGGTTGGCGCCCCCTCGGGCCCGACGACGAGTTGCTGCGCACGCTCCTGTCTGACGAGGAAGTCTGAGCCCGCCACGCGCGAAGCCTTCGTGCGGAGGTCCTCGCTCCGCAGACACCTCAGCCGCAACGCCAGCTCAGCCCCTCGGAAAGGGCGAGCCATCGAACGATGCGCCGTCCGCTCGCCTGCTCTCTGACCCGGGAGTCACGCCGCGAAGCGCGGCGCGTCTTCTCCCGGGGAGGCCGCGGACCAGGTGAAGGGGCCGCGTGCCGTCTTTCTTGCTCTTCCCTCGTCCCAGGGGGCAGAACTTTTTCCCGCCCTACAGCCTTCTCAGGCCTCCTTCGCGACGCCCGCGGAGGCCGTGTCCTTGATGCCATTGAGGATGGAGCTGCCCGCGAACAGGCCCGCGCCCAGCATCGCCACCGTGGCCGGCTCCGCATACGCGCCCAACACCGAGCCCAACATCGTCATCACGCCCGCGCCCACCGTGAACATCGCGATCACCGCTCCCGCCGCCACCTTGCTCATTGTCGCCCCCACCGGTGCTCTTCAGCCTGGACCCTTCCAGGTCTGTGTTCCGCTCCAAAGGTCATTTCAATCGGCGTGCCACGCACCGCTCCCAGGGGAGGGGAAAAAATCCCGAACTGGATGGGAAGGGGTTTGCCCTGTCTGGGCAGAAACCGCGCCCTGAATCACGTACGTCCTGAAGGCCGAGGTCGGAATTTTTTCCCGGACATCCCAAACCTTTCCCCAAGGGGGTAGCGCGTAACCCATGAGGATCCGGGGACTTTCCTTCCCTCCGGCCCTTGGCACATCCCCTGCTTAAGGCCCTCCCCGAACACATGGCCCCTGAACCAGGCGGGGCCGGGAACTTCGGGGAGAGGCGAGCGATGGGAATGATGGGCGCGAAGTCGTGGGCGGTGATGGGGATGCTCCTCCTGTCGTCGGGGTGTGCTCACCAGGCCACGCGGCCGGTGGACAACTCGGACCAGCCGTACCGCATCGGCCGGGAGGATGTGTTGGATGTGGCGGTGTGGCGCGATGGGGACCTGTCGCGCACGCTGCCGGTGCGGCCGGATGGTTTCATCTCCCTGCCCATGGTGGGTGAGGTGAGGGCCGAGGGGCGCACGCCCGTCGAGCTGTCGGATCAGATCCGCGAGTCGCTCAAGCCCTACGTGCAGGATCCGCGCGTGACGGTGATCGTCCGCGAGGTCAACAGCACCCGCGTCTTCATCACCGGTGAGGTGGCGCATCCGGGGGCCTATCCCCTGCGCGGCCGGGTGTCGGTGCTCCAGGCGATCGCCCTGGCCGGCGGCTTCACGGACTTCGCGGATCGCGACGGCATCGTGGTGCTGCGCCGCCAGGGCGCCGAGGGCGAGCCCATTCCGGTGAGCTACAGCGAGCTGGTGGAGGACGCGAAGAACAACGAGCCGCTGGCCCTGCGCCCTGGCGACACCATCGTCGTGCCGTAGGCGAGGGGACGGTGGAGCGCGTGGGAAGCGGTCGGGTCGGAGTGAGGGGACGGAGGGGTGCCATGAGCGGAGGATGGAAGAAATGGCTGGCGGTGGCGGCGGTGGCGGGGACCTCCCCGGCGGCGCTCGGTGCCACGCTGGTGGAGCCTCGGCTCCGGGTGTCGTTGGAGGAGCGCTACGACGATGACTTCCGCCTGAACCCGGTGGTGGCTCCCGATGCTCCCACCGGCGGCGCCCTGGGCACCACGCCCACGGGTCAGCTCATGTCGAAGGTCACGCCGCGGGTGGGGCTCGACGTGAAGGACCGCACCCTGAAGCTCGAGAGCTTCTACGCGGCGGATCTGCTGCTGCGCCATGGCAGCGGGACGGTGACGTTGGATCACCGCGCCGGACTGACCGTGCGCAAGCTGCTCTCGCGCCGCCTGCGGGTGGAGGCCTCCGGGAGCATCTTCCGGGTGACGGATCCCCGCTCCCTGCCGCGCGAGAGCGTGGCGCGCACCAACCAGCCCGTCCTCTACGGCGCGTCCAAGCTGTCGGTGACCCACCGGGTGAGCCGGCGCGTGGACGTGGCGGCGGGGTATTCGTTCGAGGGGGTGCGGGTGCTCACGGCGGGCAGCGTGGCGGGGTTCGTCCACACGCCCTATCTGGAGACGTGGGTGCGCACCGCGCCGCAGCTGTGGCTGGGCGCGGAGTACCGCTACCAGGCGTTCCTCTACGGCGACAGCATGGATCAGGCGCATGGCCTCTTCGGCGCCCTGCGCTACCGGCTGTCGCGCAATACCACCGCCACGCTGCGTGGCGGGCCGGTGTCCTTCCTCGGTGAGGACGGGACCCGGGGGTGGATGCCGCGGGTGAAGCTGGAGGTGCTGCACGAGCGCGGCACCTTCGACATGGGCTTCATCCTGGGCCACGACCTGGTGGGCGCCAGCGGTTTCTCCAACACGCTGTGGGCGGACTACGCGGGACTGACGTTCAACAAGCATTTCAGCCCGCGGGCGCAGCTGTTCGCGGCCGCCAGCTTCTTTCGCAATGGCAGGGCTCCGGGAGAGGACGCCTTCCGGTGGAACGTGGGCACCAACGTGTCTCAGGGCTACACGCTGAGCGCGGGGTTCGAGTTCAAGGTGAATCGGTACGTGTCGATGCAGGCCGCCGTGGATCGCATCGCACAGGTGGGTATGGGTGAGGCCGCGGCGGATGTGAACCTTTCCCGGAATGTGGCGGCGCTTCGCTTGCACATGACGGCGTGGTGACACCAATGGAATCAGGAGGAGCGCACATGGAGCGTGGGATGACGGCTGACCAGGTGCTGAAGGCACTGTGGCGCCGCAAGGTGTTGGTCGGGGCCATTGTGTTGGCGGTTTTCGCGGTGGGCGCCGCGATCGTGTTGGTGCAGCCCAACGTGTACGAGGCGACGGCGGTGGTGCGTGTGCAGCCGCAGCGCCCCGGTGAGGAGATGGTGCAGCGCACCGTGAGCGAGCTCGCCGAGCAACGCCTGCTCACCGTGCGTCAGGAGCTGATGTCGCGGCCGGTGCTTCAGAAGGCCATCGAGGAGATGAACCTCTATCCGGACATCGTGTCGGAGAAGGGCATCGAGGCGGCCATCGTCCGCATGCGCAAGGACATCACCGTGCGCGTGGAGGGGGAGACGGCCTTCGAGCTGGTCTATGCCAGCACGGATCCGAACGTGGCGGCCCAGGTGGCCAACCGCCTGCCGCAGCTCTTCGCCGAGGAGACGCTCAAGTCGCGTCAGACCCAGGCCGCGCGCGCCACCAAGCTCTTCGAGGACGAGATCACCGCCCTGTCCGCCACGGTGACGGGCTGGGAGAAGAAGATCGCCCAGTTCAAGGTGGCCCACATCGGTGAGCTGCCCGAGCAGCTCGAGATGAACATGCGCGGTCTGGAGCGCGTGGGCGCCCTCCTGCAGACCAAGTCCGAGGAGCTGCGCGTCGCCGAGGCCCGCCGCTCCGACCTGGCCCGGGCGCGCAACGCCGCGGACAGCGAGGCGGGCCGGCTCGAGGCCGCCGAGAGTGGCCTCACCCGCGACCTGGTGTCCGCCCGCTCCTCCTGGACGGCGGATCACCCCGAGGTGAAGCGTCTGGACCAGGAGCTCTCCACCATGACGGCCAAGCGCAAGGACGCCGAGGGCCGCCAGTGGGCCGAGCGCCAGGAGCGCACCCGGGTGACGAGCCTCATCGCCGCCATCCAGAAGGACATCGAGGAGCTGCACCAGCAGGCGAAGTCCTACCAGGAGCGCCTGGATCGCACCCCGAAGTGGGCCCACGAGCTGGGTGTCCTGCAGCGCGACTACGAGATCGCCCGCACGAAGTACCAGAGCGTGGTGTCGCGCCGGGTGGAGGCCGAGCTGGCGCAGGAGCTGGAGCTGCGCGGCGCCGAGGACCTCTTCCACGTCGTCTCCCCGGCCTCCGTGCCGGCCCTCGCCGCCAGGCCCGACCGGATGAGCGGCCTGCTCATCGCCCTGCTGGTGGCGCTGGGCCTGGGACTCCTCACCGGTGTGGTGCTCGAGATGCGCGACGACAGCATCCGCGACACCCAGGAGCTGCGTGACCGCCTGCCCCTGCCTGTCCTCGCGGTGGTCCCGAACATGCAAGGGAAGGTGGAGAAGCGGGTGTTGATGCCCGCCACGGGGGCCCGCAACGTGGTGCCTCCCAACTCGACGGACTCGACACTCAACTAGGGGATTTTCGGATGAACAACACGGGCTCCGAGGGAAACAAGATGGAAAAGACCATGGAACGGGCGGGGAACTTCCTTCCCCGGGTGGATGAGTCCGCCGGTTCACCGAACGCGGTGGACAATCGGGTGGTGTCGCTCACGGCGCCCGCCTCGATCGCGGCCGAGCAGTACCGCAGTCTTTATTACAGGCTGGAGCGCATGCGCGAGCTGCGCCCCCTGAAGGTGGTGGGTGTCACCTCGGCCATGCCCGGCGAGGGCAAGACGGTGACGACGGTGAACCTCGCCCTGGCCGCCGCCCGGGCCAACCCCGAGCGCCGCATCCTGCTCATCGACGCGGACCTGCGCCGGGGCCAGGTGGCCCAGGTGCTCGGCATCCGGGGCCGCCCCGGGCTCGCCGAGCTGCTCTCCGGCGAGTGCGAGGTGCGCGAGCTGGTGCGCCGCTTCCACGCCACGCGCATGGCGGTCATCACCGCGGGTGGCACGCCCGAGGAGCCCACCCAGGCGCTGGCGAGCGCCCGGATGAAGCAGTTCCTCAAGCTGGTGCGAGACCACTTCGATGAGGTCTACGTGGACCTGCCGCCGACGCTGCCCTTCGCGGACGCGTCCATCCTCGGGCACCAGACGGACGGCCTGCTCATGGTGGTGCGCGCCCACCACTCCCAGGCCAGGACGGTCACCCAGGCCATGGAGCAGTTGGGCGGAGCGCCGGTGCTGGGCTGCGTGCTCAACGGCGCGGAGATGAGCGCGGCGCCGTACTTGAAGGAGTACTCCAGCAACAAGAAGTAGCGCCACGGACTTCCGGCCACGGGGAAGGCAGGTGTGCCCCGTGGCCGGAGGTGCGTGAGGTGTGTGGACCGCGTTGGCGTGGGCGACGGAGGAGATACGTGCTTCGGGTATTCCATCACTACTTTTCAGCCAGGAAGCTGACCCTGTTCCTCATCGAGGGAGCCGCGATCGCCCTGGCCTGTGTTCTGGGCGCGATGGCGTGTGCGCGGATGCTGGCGCCGGCGGACGGCGGCCTCGCGCTGGCCCGCTCCATGACGGGGCTGATGCTCCTGGGGGTGACGTTCGTCCCCACGTTCCAGTTCTCGCTCTACCTCATGGATTTGTATGACCTGAGGGTGGCGGCGGAGGACCGCGGCCGGGGCGCCCGGCTGCTCAAGGCGGCCGGGGTGACCACGGCCGTCGTCGGGCTGCTGATGCTGGTGGCGCCGGCGGTGCTGCCCATCCAACTGCCTCCCGGGGCGCTGCTGGGCGGGGCCGTGGGCGCGCTGGTGGGCACGGCCCTGGTGCGCTACTCGCTGCGCGCCGTGGTGGGCGGACCCAGCCGGGTGCTCATCGTGGGCGACGGCCTCAAGGCGCGCGCGCTCGCCACCGCCATCGAGCAGGGCGGCGAGGACAGCTTCCAGGTGGTGGCCATGATGGATCCCCGCCGGCCGCGCGCGAGCACCCAGGAGCTCGAGCCCGTCAACGTCACGGCCGAGCGGCTCAAGGCGGACTTCGTGGTGCAGGCCGCGGACGACATGCGCGGGGCGAACTGGATGGACGCGCTGTTGCGCTGCCGTCTGGACGGGCGCCGGGTGTACGAGGCCGCC
Source organism: Cystobacter fuscus (assembly GCF_002305875.1). Lineage (NCBI taxonomy): Bacteria > Pseudomonadati > Myxococcota > Myxococcia > Myxococcales > Archangiaceae > Cystobacter > Cystobacter fuscus. The sequence continues at coordinate 4,514,903 of NZ_CP022098.1, forward strand.
GGCTTCTGCGAGCGCGTGCTGCGCCGGATTCCGGTGACGCACCTGCGCACCAGCGACTTCGCCTTCGCCGACGAGCTGACGGTGTCGGGCGCCCGGCGCGCCGCCAAGCGCGTCTTCGACATCCTCGTGGCCAGCACGCTGCTCCTCTGCGCGGCGCCCTTCCTGCTCCTCGTCATGGCCGCCATCAAGCTCGACTCCAAGGGGCCGCTCTTCTACCGGCAGGAGCGCACGGGCCTCAACGGCAAGTCCTACTGGCTGTGGAAGTTCCGCAGCATGCGCACCGACGCGGAGAAGGACGGCGCGGTGTGGGCACGCACCAACGATGACCGGGTCACCCGCGTGGGCCGCTTCATCCGCAAGACGCGCATCGACGAGATTCCCCAGGTCATCAACATCCTCACCGGCGACATGAGCTTCGTGGGCCCGCGGCCCGAGCGCCCGGTGTTCATCGAGCAGCTCAAGCAGCAGATTCCCTTCTATGCGCTGCGCGAGGCCGTCAAGCCGGGCCTCACCGGGTGGGCGCAGATCCGCTACCCCTACGGGGCCTCGGTGGAGGACGCGCGCAACAAGTTGGAATTCGATCTGTACTACGTGAAGAACGGCTCGCTTTTCCTGGACATGAGCATCATCTTCCACACCGTGAGGCACGTACTGCTCGCGCGGGGAGCGCGGTAGAGCGCGCGGGGTGGTACGGGTTGGATCGCCGCCGGGGGGCCCGGCGGCTCGTTTTCTTGGATGGGCGTCGAAGGGGGTAGGGACATGATCGAGTCGGATTCGGTTCTCGACGAGACGTGGAGCACGCAGACGGACGCGGCGCGGCAGGCGGGTGAGCAGAACGGGTTGCGGCAGGCGCTCGAGCTGCGGCGCACGCGCATCGTGGCCATGGGCGGTGGAACGGGATTGCCCATGGTGCTCAAGGGCCTGGCCCGACGCGCGACGTCGAAGCCGGGCGAGCCCGGGCTGGATCTCACCGCGGTGGTGGCCATGAGCGACGACGGAGGCAGCTCCGGCCGCCTGCGCCGCACGCGCGGCGCGCTGCCTCCCGGGGACGTGCGCAACTGCCTCGTGGCGCTCGCCGAGGGCAAGGGCCCTCTGAGCGAGGTGTTCCAATACCGCTTCGCCGGCAAGAAGGGGCTCGCGGGCCACGCGGTGGGCAACCTGCTCATCTCCGCGCTCGCCGAGCTCAAGGGCGACTTCATGGAGGCGGTGCGCGTGTCCGGCACGCTCCTGGGCGCCAAGGGCCGCGTGCTGCCGAGCACCCTGGCCCCCGTGAACCTGGTGGCCCAGATGGAGGACTCCACCGAGGTGGTGGGCGAGAGCAACATCAGCCGCGCCCGGGGCCGCATCCGCAGGGTGCAGCTCAGCCCCAGCGCCCCGGCGCCCGTGGACGGGCTGCTCGAGTCCATCCGCACCGCGGACATGATCGTCATCGGGCCGGGCTCGCTGTACTCCAGCGTCATGCCCAACCTGCTGGTGGACGGGGTGGCCCAGGCCCTGCGCGAGACGCGCGCACTCAAGGTCATGGTGGCCAACCTCATGACCCAGCCGGGCGAGACGGACGGTATGGACTGCCTGGATCACGTGCGCGCCGTCATCGATCACGTGGGGCCGGTGCTCGACGCGGTGCTCGTCAACGCCGCCACGCCCTGTGAAGAGGCCGTGCGCCGCTATGCCCGCAAGGGCTCCATCCCCGTCCGGGTGGATCGCCGCGCCCTCATCGACGCCGGCGTCATCCCCGTGGAGGCGGACCTGCTCAAGGAGGGCTCGCGCATCCGGCATGACGGCCGCAAGGTGACGCGCTGCCTGTTGAAGATGGCCCGCTCGGGAGTCTGAGAGAGACCGACGGGCCACTCCGTGCCCGTCCGATCAGCACTGGATGAATCAGGCGCGCGTGGCTTGTGGGCCGCCGCGTCCATTACCAACTTGCGGCGCACACGGCCTCCGGGCCGCGCCGTGTCAGGAGCCGGACAATCCCATGGAAGCCAGACAGCTCACTCCCTCGCCCCGTGTTGTCGAGGTGACGGACCGCGCCACCTTCATGGCGCTGGAGCCGGAGTGGAACGCGCTCGTGCAGGCCACGGCCGACGAGCCCTTCTACCGACACGAGTTCTTCCGCATCTGGATCGACGACTTCGCCCCCGAGGCCCGCCTGCGCGTGCTCACGTTGCGCGACGGGGAGGGACGGCTCACGGCGGTGCTGCCGCTCATGGCCGAGCGCGCCTCCTTGTACGGGGTGCCGGCGCGGCAGCTCTCCGCCACGGCCAACACGCACTCGTGCCGGTTCGATCTGGTGGCGCGCGAGCCCGCCGAGGCCGCCGCCGCCTTCTTCGCGCACCTGCGGGCGGACAAGGGCTGGGACGTGCTGCGGCTCACCGACGTGCCGGAAGGGGGCGCGGGCTGGCACTTGTACGAGGCGGCCAAGGGGGCGGGGATGCCCGTGGGGACGTGGGAGTCCCTGCAGTCGCCCTACATCCCGCTGCCGGCCACGTGGGAGGCGTACCAGGCGAGCCTGTCGTCCAAGTTCAAGGCCAACTGCCGCCGCCGACGCCGCAAGCTGGAGGAGAAGGGCCTCGTCACGATGGAGCGCGTGGAAGGCGGGCTGGGCCTGGAGGCCAAGCTGGAGGAGGGCTTCGCGCTGGAGGCGAGCGGCTGGAAGGGCCAGCGTGGCACGGCCATGGCGCAGGACGGGCGCACGCGGGGCTTCTACTCGGAGCTGGCACGTACCGCGGCGTATGACGGCCGGCTGGCGCTGTACTACCTGCGGCTGGACGGGCGCGCGGTGGCCTTCCAGTACTCGCTGGAGTACGGCGGGCGCTACTTCCTGCTCAAGCCCGGCTACGACGAGACGCTGGGGGATTGCAGCCCGGGCCAGCTCCTCATGGAGGAGGTGCTGCGCGAGTGCATCGGCCGTGGCCTGCGCGAGTTCGACTTCCTCGGGCCGGACATGGGCTGGAAGCGCGACTGGACGGACCGGGTGCGCCGGCACACCTGGCTCTACGTTTTCAATGACTCGGCTTTCGGCCGCGCGTTGTGCGCGGCCAAGTTCCGCTGGGCCCCCGCGGCCCGGGAGGTGATGGCGCGATGGAAGCGGTGAAGACCGACAAGCTGTTCGTTCCCGCCCTGCCCACGCTGTGGCCGAGCATGTTGACGGGGCGCAGGGCCCCGAGCCACTTCATGCCCTTTGGCGCGCGCAACGTGCGCTACTTCTACTTCGCCCGCAACGCCATCTGGACGACGGTGAAGATGCTGGGGCTGGACGCGGGCGAGGTGCTCATGCCCGCCTACCACCACGGCGTGGAGGTGGAGGCCGTGGTGGACGCCGGCGCCACGCCGCGCTTCTACCGCGTGGGCAGCCGCTGGGACGTGGACCTGGAGGACGTGGAGAAGCGCATCGGTCCGAAGACGAAGGCGCTCTACCTCATCCACTACGCGGGCTTTCCCGGCCCCGTCGAGGAGATGCGCCGCATCGCCGACAAGCACGGCCTGCCGCTCATCGAGGACTGCGCCCTGTCGCTCCTGAGCGCGGACGGCTCGGTGCCGCTCGGCACCACGGGTGACATCGGCATCTTCTGCCTCTACAAGACGCTGCCCATGCCGCACGGCGGGGCGCTCACCGTCAATGGCGCCCGGCAGTACAGCCTGCCCGAGCCGCCCCTGCCGCCCTCCTCGTCCACCTTCAGCCACACCGTGTCCTCGCTCCTGCAGAACCTGGAGCTGCGCGGCGGGGCGTTCGGACGGAGCGTGCGCGGCATGGTGCGCGGGCTCGGCAAGGGCGCGGTGAAGGCCGCGGACATCGAGCGCGTCGCCACCGGTACCCAACACTTCGACCGGCGGCACGTGGACCTGGGCATGAGCCCCTTCGCCCACCGCATCGCCCAGGCGCAGGACCTGGAGGCCGTGGTGGAGCGGCGGCGGCGCAACTACTTCTTCCTGCTCGGCCGGCTGCGCGACGTGTCCACGCCGCTCTTCAACCAGCTCTCCCCGGGCGTCTGCCCCCTGTTCTACCCGCTGGTGGTGGACAACAAGGAGCGGGTGCTCGAGCGGCTGCGCGCGCGGGGCATCGAGGCCATCGACTTCTGGAAGTACTTCCACCCCGCGTGTGACGCGTCCGCCTTCCCCGAGGTGGCGAAGCTGCGGCGCTCCATCGTCGAGGTGCCCTGCCACCAGGATCTCACGTCCGAGGTCATGGCGGAGGTGGCCAACGTGGTGCGGGAAGCGCTGGTACCGGAGCGCCCCGAGCGAAAGAACGTGGGCTGAGGCCCCAGGCTCGAGACATGAGGTCGACACCGTGATTCGCGAAGCGGAATTGATGCCCTCTCCCAGCCCCGCGCGGTGGCTGGAGGTCTCCACCGTGAGGACCACGTCCGGGCTCGCCGGGATGCGCGCCGAGTGGAACGCGCTCCTGGACGACAGCCAGGCGGGACCCTTCAACGCGTGGGAGTGGTTGTACCCGTGGTGCCGGCGGATCGGCTCCGATCGCCAGCCCTTCGTGTTGCAGGCGAGGGACCGGAGTGGGGCGCTGGTGGGGCTGTTGCCACTGGGCTTCGACCACCACTGGGTGATGGGGCGTCCCATCCGGCGGCTGGCCTTCCTGGGCGAGTCGCACGTGGGCAGCGACTACCTGGACGTGGTGGCGCGGCGCGGCCGGGAGGAGGAGGTGGCGCGCACCTTCGCCTCCGCCCTGTGGGAGCTGAGGGATCAGTGGGACGTGCTCGATCTGACGGACCTGCGCGAGGACTCGGTGACGGTGCGCGTGCTGCGCGAGACCTTCGAGAAGCAGGGCGTGGGCACGGCGCTGACCGAGCGCTATGTCTGCCCTTACGAGTCCCTGGGGCGGGGAGAGTCCTTCGACGACTTCCTCAAGCGCACGAGCCGGCGGGACAACTACCTGCGGCGCAAGAAGTGGCTGGAGAAGCAGGAGGGCTACCGCATCGAGAAGACGGAGGCGCCGGGCGCGCTCGCCGGGCCGCTGACGGACTTCTTCCGGTTGCACGCCATGCGCTGGGAGTCGGACGGAGGCTCCCAGGGCATTCGCGGCCGGGGCGTCGAGGCCTTCCACCGGGATGCCACGCAACTGCTCGCCGAGCGCGGGCGTCTGCGCCTGTACACGATGAAGGTGGGAGGCCAGGCGGTGGCCTCGGTGTATGGCATTACCCACGGCAGCTCGTTCATCTACTTCCAGTCGGGGTATGACCCGGCGTGGCGCAACCGCAGCGTGGGGCTGGTGCTCGTGGGGGCGACGTTCCGCGACGCCCTCGAGGCCGGGCTCACCGAGTACGACTTCCTGCGCGGCACCGAGACGTACAAGTCGGACTGGACGACGAAGCAGCGGCGCACCGTGTCCCTGCGGATTCTCTCGCCCGGCGGGGATGGCGAGTGGTTCGTGCGGCGTGAGCAGGGGATGAGGCGGGTGCGTGAAGTGGCCAAGAGCCTGTTGCCCCAGGACGCCGTCGAGCGCGTGCGCCGGCTGCGGCGCCGGCTGTCCGCGGTGCGCGGGTAGGGCGCCGGAGGAAGTCACGTGGGGGTGACGCCCACGTGACTTTCGGTGCGTGCGATTCTCACCCCGAGTCGTATAGAATCCGCGGCCTTACTCCAGTGGAGGCCGCACTCATGCGTATGGTTGGAACGATTGCCGTTGGGATTGTCGCATTGCTCGCTTCACCGGCCCAGGCCGATTCTGTCATCAAATCGAAGCAGGTGTCCTGGCAGGGCTGTGCTTATACGATCAAGGTACTCCTGGAGGATGATCCGTACGCCGATACTCCCTACAGCGTCTCGCTCCAGAGCGCGGTGGTTTCGCCTGACACCTGTTCGCTGACGCCCAGGATCGTCAATCTGGTGGACTCGGTGCGCGAGCCGCGGATCGCGATCGCGGCCAGTGCCGAGGGGCTCGCGATTGCCTACTCCTATGAAGAGTACGAACGGTTCTCGTTTGGCCGGAATCTCCTCCGCATCCACCATTTGAACCCGAGCACCTTGGGCTCCGTGAGGGTGGCGGAGCTGGAGGGGATCAGGCTGTCGGAGACTGGAGGATGGTGGAACCCGTCCCCCATCTCCCTGAACCAACTCACCCTCTACCCGGGCTCCCTCGAAGTGTATGGCTTCTTGGAAGGGGGGACGAATGCGATCAAGTCGAATGTGCCCGCGACCAGCTGGCCGCCCCCGATCGCGCAGGGCAATAGCTTCGTCGCCACCTACCCTGACTTCTTCGGCTCGACCCAGCAGCCGCCCCAGATCGTCACCTTCTGAGTGGGGCGGCCAGCCCGGGCGTTCAGCCCGTAACGCGGCGCTGGCGCAGCAGGCCCTGCAGCTCCGCGTCCCGCACCACCCGGGGCACCTTGACCTGGGTGGGCGAGGCCCCGCGTTGCACGAGCACGTCGCGCAGGGCCTGGAAGGTGCCGGACTCCACCCGGTGCAACTGGGCGGGGCCCAGCCGCTCGGAGCGGCGGATCACCTCGTAGAAGGGATTGGTCCGGCACAGCGCCTCTTCCAGCGCCCGGCTCAACTGCTCCGGAGCGCCCTGGGGCCGCGCGCCTTCCTGGAGCTCGACGAAGAGGGCATAACGCCCGGGGAGCGTCTCGGTCTCCTCCACCACGCTGTAGTCGGCGGGCAGCAGCCCCTCGGTGGCCAGCGCCTGCTCCAGGGCGAGGCGCGCGGCGTGCTCCGAGGTCTTCTCCCCCATGAGGTTGAGCAGCGCGCCACGCCGGTAGAGGAACTCCATCAGCGGCGCCTGGTGGTAGCGGCCCACGATGCGCACCACGTCCCCCAGGCGGTAGCGGTACAGGCCCGCCTGGGTCGTGAGCACCAGCTCATAGGCCTCGCCCTCCACGAGCTGCTCGGGCAACAGGGTGGGGGGAGACTCCGCGTCCAGCTCCCGCTCGGGGATGAACTCGAAGAAGGCCGCGCCCACCATGAGGCAATAGACGGCCTGCTCGAGTTCGAGTGGCACGCCCAGGACCCCCTCGGTGCTGACGTAGCTGGCGGCATTCAAGGGCACGCCCTCGAGGTAGGGAGTGAGCTGTCGGGTGTAGAGGGAGAAGCCGGCCCCGGTGATGGAGGAGACGTAGGCGAGCCCGGGCCACAGCCGGCGCAAGAGGCCGTGGGGACCCTGCGCGAGCATCTGGGAGACCTCACGGGCGCGCTCGGGGTCGGGGCGCAGGAGGGACTGGAGGCGGTGGCGCTGCTCCGGCTCCAGATCGAGTTCCGGGCGCAGCACCCCGCGGGCGATGTCGTCCACCAGATCAGCTCCGCGCCGCTCCAGCAGGTGCACCAGGTCCAGCAGCCCCGAGGCGAAGGGGGCCATGAGGGTGCCGAGCTCGCGCTCGCGCAGGCCGAAGAGCAGGTGCAGGTAGAGCGCATCGGCGTGCTTGCGCAGGCGGAAGGCTTCCGGCGGCGAGGTGAACGCGAAGGACGCGGCGCGGCCCATCGAATGGGTGGAGATGGCGGTGAGCGCGCCCATCAGCAGTCCGCCCTCGGAGCGCTCGCGGAGCACGGCGTTCATGAGAATCATTCCGCGAGCGGGACGGTGGGCGGCGGGCACCTTCTCGGCCACCACGGTGCGGCCAATCATCATGGTGCGCCGCATGTTCTCCAGGTGGGGCCGGGTCACGGGGAGCAGCTTGCGTTGACCGGTGGTGCCCGAGGTGATGCCCAGGTACTCCACCCGGTCGGCGGTGAGTACGTTCTGCTCGCCCCGGGCGATGCGCTCCATGTAGGGCCGGAAGGGCTCGTAGGTACTGACGGGCAGGGCGCGCTGGAAGTCCTCCACGGTGCGCAGGGAGGCGAAGCCATGGCGCCGGCCGAAGTCCGTGTCCTGGTTGTGCTGGAGGATGGCGCGCAGCGTGTCCGCGTTCACGCGCGCGGCATGGCGTGTCTGCTCGATGAACCGCTGTTTGCCGCGACGGCCAGCAGCTCGCATGACGTAGCTGAAAAGACGGGGAATCCAGGGTAGTGAGGCCATGGCGCGCCTGATCCCACGGCTCACGAAAGGAGGCAACCCTGGTCGCTTTCCACGAGCCCAGGTGGGCTCCTGGCATCCTGAACAACTACTTCAGCGAGGGGCGAGCCGCCCGGGCGTTCAGCCCATGACGCGGCGCTGGTGCAGCAGGCCCCGCAGCTCCGCGTCCCGCACCAACCGGGGCACCTTGACCTGGGTGGGCGAGGCCCCGCGCCGCACGAGCACCTCGCGCAGGGCCTGGAAGGTGCCGGGCGCCACCCGGTGCAACTGGGTGGGGCCCAGTCGCTCGGTGCGGCGGTTCATCTCGTAGGCGGGATTGGTCTGGCACAGCGCCTCTTCCAGGGCCCGGTTCAGCCGCTCCGGTTCCTTGTGGGGCCGTACGGCGCCCTGGAGCTCGACGAAGAAGGCATAGCGCCCGGGGAAGGTCTCCGTCTCCTCCACCACGCTGTAGTCGGCGGGCAGCAGCCCCTCGGTGGCCAGCGCCTGCTCCAGGGCGAGGCGCGCGGCGTGCTCCGAGGTCTTCTCCCCCATGAGGTTGAGCAGCGTGCCACGCCGGTAGAGGAACTCCATCAGCGGCGCTTCATGGTAGCGGCCCACGATGCGCACCACGTCCTCCAGGCGGTAGCGGTACAGGCCGGCCTGGGTCGTGAGCACCAGCTCATAGGCCTCGCCCTCCACGAGCTGCTCGGGCAACAGGGTGGTGGGGGACTCCGCGTCCAGCTCCTGCTCGGGGATGAACTCGAAGAAGGCCGCGCCCACCAGGAGGCAGTAGACGGCGCGCTCGAACTCGAGCGCCACGCCCAGGGTCGACTCGGTGCTGACGTAGTAGGAGGGGTAGAGGGGCACGCCCTCGAGGTAGGGGGCGAGCTGCTGGGTGTAGAGGGAGAAGCCGGCCCCGGTGATGGAGGTGGCATAAGCGAGCTCGGGCCACAGCCGGCGCAAGAGGCCGTGGGGGCCCTGCTCGATCGCCCGGGACAGCTCCTCGACGCGCTTGGGGTCGGGGCGCAGGCGGGACTGGAGGCGGCGGCGCTGCTTCGGCGCCAGGTCGAGTGCCGGGCGCACCACGCCGTAGGCGAGGTCTTCCATCAGGTCCTGCCAGCGCTGCTCCAGCAGGTGCACCATGTCCATCAGCCCCGTGGCGAAGGGGGCCATGATGTAGCCGAGCTTGCGCTCGCGCAGGCCGAAGAGCAGGTGCAGGTAGAGCGCATCGGCGTGCGAGCGAATGGAGAAGGCATCTGGCGGCGAGGCGAGCGCGAAGGAAGCGGCGCGGCTCAGGGACTGGGTGGCGATGGCGGCGAGCGCGCCCGTCAGCAGCCCGCCCTCGGAGCGCTCGCGCAGCTCGGCGTTCATGAGGATCATGCCGCGAGCGGGACGCTGGGCGGCGGGCACCTGCTCGGTCACCACGGAGAGGCCGATCGCGCTCGCGCGCTGCAGGTGTCGCAGGTGGGGCCGGGTCACGGGGAGCAGCTTGTTCTGGCCGGTGGTGCCCGAGGTGATGCCCAGGTATTCCACCCGGTCGGCGGTGAGCACGTTCTGCTCGCCGCGGGCGATGCGCTCCATGTAGGGATGGAAGGGCGCGTAGGTACTGATGGGCAGGGCGCGCTGGAAGTCCTCCACGGTGCGCAGGGAGGCGAAGCCATGACGCCGGCCGAAGTCCGTGTCCTGGTTGTGCTGGAGGATGGCGTGCAGCGTGTCCCTGTTCACGCGCGCGGCGTGGTGCGCCTGCTCGGTGAAGTCCTGCCTACCGCGACGACCCGCGGCCCTCGTGAGGTGGCTGGCGAGACGGAGGAGCCAGGGGGTAGAGGACATGACGCGCTGATACCCACGACGTCCGCCCGAAGCAACCCTGGCCTTCGCCCATGTCCACAGGCGTGGGAGAAACGGACTTCCCGGATGGGTGCCCGCGACCGCGTGCCCGGGGAATCCTGGGCTCACGAGGACGAGCCGCGCCACGATCCACCCGCGTCTCCACCTGCTCGGGTGCCAGGGTGGAGGGCTGCCCCGGGGCCGCCGTGGCCGAGGCCACCGTGGGATTGGCCAATGACTGGCACATGTGTCAAACGGCGGGATGTTCACGATCGGCTTGTTGTCCATGATGTTGGCGGCGGGCTGGCCAGCGAGCACCTTGTTCGTCGGTGGCACCAGCAGGGTGGATGGCGCCGCGCCGAAGCTGCATTGGAGCGTGGCCCAAAATCCTTTGACACCTGGCTTGGGGCTTGGCGTACTTCATGAGTGGCGTCGTCTTTGCGAGTCCTTCTCCTTTGCCTCACTCTTGGGCTGACCACCCCTGCCTTGGCCAACTCACTGCTGGAGGGGCTGTGCGGCACGGCGTCGGTCCCGGTCGCACAAATGGCTGCCTCGGAGAAGCTGTGCCGCTCGTTCGCTCTCGGGCTGGCGGGGGTCCCCGACGCGACACTCCGAGAAGCTCAGGTTCTGCTCACTCCAGAGAATCTCGCCGCCATGAGTGCCCTCTCCGGCATCTGGCTGGCCAGTCAGGGGGTCCCTGTCGTGGGAGAGGGCGTGGATGCTGCGCTGGCGACCCTTGGCATCATCCTCCTGTCATCGCAAGTCGCGGAACTCTCGAATGCCCTTTGGCAATATGCCTCGCTTGCCACGACGGCACAGAGCCTGGAGCAACTCAAGGCCGCCTCGGCGCATTTCGCGCGAGCCGTCGCACTCGTTGGCGTCAATGTCGTCACCTTCATCCTGACGACGCAGGTTTCATCGAGAGCCGGAAGACAGTCTCCACCCAGAGAGCCTTCATTCCAACCCTCGACACAGGGCGGCCCTCTACACGTAGAGCCTGGACGGAACAGCGGCGCCAGCATCCATCCCGACGCCGTGGCCGCCCAGCAGGTGAAGCCTCCGATAGCGGTTCCCGCCGCGGAGGCAGCGGTGATGTCCTCTTCCTCCAAGGTCTTCGCCGTCAATGCCCTCGTCAAGCGCATCAACCCGACGGCCTTCAAGAAATGGCTCGCGGAAGCACCCAGAAGGTTGGCAACGGGCGATGATCTCGCGAGAAGATTCCAACGGGCTCACGCGGGGGAAGAAGAACTTCTCGTGCAAGGGGGAGGTGCCCGAATCTGGGCTGACGGCGTCAGCCACCCTGACGCTCATCTCGTCGAAGTCAAGTATATCAAGGACACCGCGACCAGCCCCTTCATCGAAGGTTCGAAGTGTCCCGAGGTCATCCGAGCCAAGATTCGCAAAGAGGTGAGCGATGAATTCGAAAGATACGCAGCCATCCTCAAGGATCCCGTGACTCCGGCAGCGGGCCTCGAAGTCATTACCAACAATGCGGAGGCCGCGAGCTATTTCGTGTCTCTCATGAAGCTGTTCAACATTCCGGGAAGAGTCCGCATCATCACGGGAGGGACGGCTCCATGAAATACTTCCTCATCACTCTTTCGGATTGGCGATTCTCCGCCGAGGATCTTACCCGGAAGATGCTCGCACGTTGGCCCGGCGCCATCTTCCAGGAGACGAATCCCGAGAGCATCTCTTGCTTCGAGTTCGAGCTACCCATGGCTCATTCCACGCTTCACGGCGCCATGCACCGGGATGGCGAGTGCATCCCTTTCAGCGCGGACATTCGTGACATCGCCGAGTTCTCGCTTTGGGTCCGCTCCTTTGTTCCCGAGGCCGAGCGCCTCCACTTCTGTGACGAGGGGGGGAGCGGTCAGCTCGATTTGCGGCCTGACACCTCGTCTTCCGACATCCTCCGCCTGTTCGACTACGTCCCTCCTCCCCCAGGGTGGAAGAACTATTCTCTCATCGCCAGGCCTCAATGGACACTTGCCGCCCACGAGCTCGCTCGACTCCTGCTTCTTCGTTGGCCCAGCGCCCAGGTCCAACTCAAGACGGAGAGCCACGAGCCCAGGCCTGTCTCCTTCCAGGTGCCGATGAAGCACTCCACCCTGACCGGCTCCCTCTACCGCCCGGTGCCTGGCCTCGACTTCACGGGGGATTCGCGCGACTGCGCTGAATTCTCGCTCTGGTGCCGCTCCATCTTGGTGGCCGAGCAAATCTCCGTCTCCGGTGACAACCACTTCATCACCCTTCATCCCACCACCACGGTGGAAGATTTCCTCCGGACCCTTGGTGCACCACCCTCCTGACAGCACCTGAGCAGGGGAGCCGTGGCCTTATCTGGTTCTCCGCCACGCGAGCTGTGGGGATTCAACCCGGGCCCGTGAGCCGCGTTACAGCACTCGGTGCCGTTGTCCCACGTGACTTCCGGCACATGCGCTCCTGGCGTCGGCCGGCCTACTGTTCGCGGCGTCACCGGGGCTCACCCTCTTCGAGGTCACATCCATGCACGGACTCGGAAAGATTGTCATTGGAATGGTCACGTTGTTCGGCTCGTCGGCGCTCGCCGACCTTCCCCCCGTCAAACAAGCCAGCACCGTCTTCCAAGGCTGCAATTACTCGATCAAGTCGCAGCCCTACGAGGGAGTCGGGCCGGGAGGCGCGATCCTGGTCTATTACAAGATCATCCTTCAGCGTGAGCAGGGGCCCTACAACCTGTGCTGGTTTCCGCCAGCGACCCGGGAACTGCTCGACACGGGCTACGAGCCGGAGCTGGCGATCACGGCCAATTTCAACGGGATCGTGGCGGCCTACGGCTGGACGACGTTCAGCCGGAGCACGGGCCTCTCGACGCGGATCAGCGTCCAGCAGCTCAACCCCTACTCGCCGAACCCGGATGTCCTGGAGGTCTCGAGGGAGTCGACGCTGGTGGCCTATCAGTTCGCCTCGCCCAGCTCCGGCGGAATGCCGTCCTCGCTCTTCCTGGACGGGCTCAAACTCCAATCGGGCAACCTCGAGGTGCGGGGCCGCCTGGCGGGCAACTGGGTGACGGCCGAGGAGGCTCCCTCCTCGGGGCCCATCGAGCTCTACGAGGGAGGCCACTTCATCGCCCTCTATCCTGACATCTTCAACACGGTGCAGCGGCCCCTCTTCGTCACCTACTGAGGGAGGCATTGGAAAAAACGGCCCCACCTGGACGACACTTCTCGCGATGACCTTGGGGAGCCGGGCTCGTAGACTGGGCGCCCCCCATGCGGTTGCCCACGGCCTTCCATCCGCTCCTGTTTGTCTCCGCGCTCCTCACCTGGAGCGTGGTGGGAGTGCAGGGGCTCGTGTTCATGAACCTCACGTCTCAGCACCTGACCAGCGCCTCCGTGCTCGTGTGGTTCGTCGCCTTCGTCTCCTTCGGCGTGGCTTTCTGGCTCAAGGTGCGCGGGGAGGGCCGTCCCGGGGCCTCCCTTCTGGGCACCCAGACGGTCGCGGCACTGGCGGTGATCGCCACCGGCACCTCGGGCTTCGAGGGGGCGCTGCTCGCCATCATCTCCGGACAGGTGCCCATGTTCCTGTCCTCGCGCTCCACCCTCCTGTGGTGCGCGGGGCTGGTTCTCGCGAGCCTGGCCGTCTACCTCTTCCTGTACCCGCCCCTGGACGCGCTGGCGTCGGCGGGCGGCTACGCGGGCTTGCTGGTGTTCACCGCCACCGCGGCCCACATCCAGCAGCGGGAGTTGGACGGGCGCCGGGAACTGGCCCGGCTGCATGCGCGGCTGGAGGCCGCCCAGGCGCTGCTCGCCGAGCGGGAGCGCGAGCAGGAGCGGCTGCGCATCGCGCGGGAGTTGCACGACTCGCTCGGCCACCACCTCACGGCCCTTTCTCTCAACATCGAGGCGGCCTCGCACTCCATGGAGGGCCCGGGTCTCGAGCACGTGCGCCGCGCACAGAAGGTGGCCCGGACACTCCTGCGCGAGGTGCGCGAGGTGGTGTCCTCCCTGCGCGAGGGACCGCTCCAGCTCGGCCCCGCCCTGGCCGATCTGACGCGCGAGGTGCCCGGGCTCCAGGTGCACCTCCAGGTGGCGGAGGGACTCTCCATCACCGAGCCCGCCGCGGCCCACTGCCTGCTGCGCTGCGTCCAGGAGGTCATCACCAACACGCTGCGCCACGCCTCCGCGCACCATCTGTGGATCGACGTTGTCTCCACCGGAGAGGGCGCGCTCCGGCTCCATGCGAGGGATGATGGCGTGGGCGCGGTGGCGCTCGAGCCCGGCGCGGGGCTCACGGGCATGCGCGAGCGCTTCACCCAGCTCGGCGGAAGCCTGGAGTGGCGTCTGGTGGCCCGGCGGGGCGTGGAACTGGTGGCGTGGTTGCCCACGCGAGGAGCCCAGGGATGATCCGCATCGTCCTGGCGGATGACCATACGCTGGTGCGCGAGGGCATTCGCAGCCTGTTGGAGTTCACCCCGGACCTGCGGATCGTGGGGGAGGCGGCCGATGGGAACGAGGCCCTGCGGCTCGTGGCCGAGCTGGATCCAGACGTCGTGTTGATGGACGTGCGGATGCCGCGGATGAGTGGACTGGAGGCGTTGCGCGCGCTGCGGCGCACGGATCCGCACCGGCGCGTGGTGTTGCTCACCACGTTCGATGAGGACTCGGTGTTGCGGGAGGCGCTGCGCGTGGGGGTCCAGGGCTTCCTGCTCAAGGACGTGACGCGGGATCAGCTCGCCGAGGCGCTCCATCGGGTGGCGGCCGGGGAGACGTTGCCCCTGCCCGGGCTGCATGGACAGGTGTCGCGTGGAGTCGCGGAGCTGCCGCGGGACTTTCCGCACGCGGAGCAACCCGAGTGCCTCACCCGCCGGGAACTGGAGGTGCTGCGCCTCATCGCCCGGGGCCTGAGCAACCGGGAGATCGCCGAGGCGCTGGGCACCGCCGAGGGCACGGTGAAGAACCAGACGTCCAACATCCTCGCCAAGCTGGGAGTCCGGGATCGCACCCGGGCCGTGCTCCGGGGCATGGAGCTGGGCTGTCTTTGAGCCAGGGCGGGCCCCGGGGGTCGGGCCCGCCCTCCATGCCTACTTCAGCGAGTCGAGGTAGGGGCGGTGGCTGTTGGTGAACTCGTAGTTGGCGAAGGCATCCCAGTTCACCGACCAGGACATGAGGCCGCGGAAGCTCTTGTTGTTGGCGGGCGAGCTGCGCACGGTGTACGTGCCGATGGAGGTGCCCTTGACGAGGGCGTCCACGGCGCGCTGGACCTCGGCGGGCGTCGTGTAGCCGCCGCCCGCGTTGCCATTGGCGGGCAGGCCGATGACCACCTGATCCGGGCGGAGCGCGGGGAAGACGTTGCTCGCGTTGCGCCCCACGGGGAAGCCCGTGAGCAGCATGTCCGTCATGGCCACGTGGAAGTCCGCGTTGCCCATGTTGTGGTACTGGTCATCCAGCCCGGTGATGGGGCCGGAGTTGTAGTCCTGGACCTGGAGCCAGCTGAGGATGTCGCGCACGGCGTAGAGCACGGGCAGGTAGGCCCCGGCGCGGGTGTCACAGCCGGAGCAGGTGCCGCCGTAGAACGCGTAGCCGAGCTGCACGAAGAACGTCTCGGGCGCCATGGTGAGCAGGAACTTCGTGCCGAAGTGGTTGCGCAGGGTGCGGATGGCGGAGATGAGGTTGACCACCACGGGCGTCTTCGGGTTCTTGAAGTCCGCGTCCCCGGGGTTGATGGACAGCGAGTGCCCCTCGAAGTCGATGTCCATGCCATCGAAGCCGTACTTCTCGATGATGGAGCGCATGGAGTTGACGAAGGCGTCGCGCGCCGCGGTCGTCTCCAGCCGGACCTGGCCGTTGGCGCCGCCGATGGAGATGATGACCTTCTTGCCCAGGCTCTTGAGGTAGGCGACGTCCGCCTTGAAGTCCGCCTCGGAGGTGCCGTAGGGCGTGAAGCCGATGGTGCCGCCGGTGGAGCCATTGGTCGGCTCGGCGAAGGAGACGTTGATGACGTCCCACCTGGTGGAGACGTTGCGCAGCCGGATGAAGCCCGAGCCGTTGTCGAAGTTGTGCCAGTAGCCCACGAGGATCTTGCTGGGAACGTCACCCGTGGGAGGCAGGGGGGGATCCGTCACCGGGGACGTCGTCGTGCTGTAGGCGGAGCTGGCGGCGGAGCGGTTGCCGGCGGCATCGCGGGCCTTCACGGTGAAGGTGTACGTGGTGTTGGCCGACAGCCCGGACACCGTCGTGCTCGTCGTGGTGCTGGTGGCGGCCCCGGACACGCCGCCGCCGCTGAAGGACACCTCGTAGCCGGTGACGCCCACGTTGTCCGTGGAGCCCGTCCACGTGAGCGACACGCTGTTGGACGTCTTGCCCGGGGAGCTCAGTCCCGAGGGCGCCGTGGGGGCCTGCGTATCCGTCGGCGGCGGGGTGCCCGTGCGCTCCAACCACAGCGCCGGGACATTGGGCGGCTCCCAGCCGGGCAGCGACGTATGGTTTTGACGGCAGTCATAACCCTTGCCGCCATACGTCACGATGTCGCTCACCGCGTAGCTGACGTTCGCCGCCCAGGCACCGCGATCCGCCGCCTGGGACAGCGCGGGGAACAGGCACAGCAACGCGATGGCGACGAGACAATGAAACCCTGAGCGGGAGGCGCTCTCCCGGGGTGATACGGCCATGTCCACACTCCTCGGATGGGAATACCGAGGAGAGAGAGACGGGCTTCTATTTTTTCGGGTCAGTGCCCGTTCTCGGTCCTGTCCTGACTATCGGGACTTGGCCGGGCCTAGCGGCCCAGCTCGGCGCGCAGCTGCTGGATGGCGGCGAGCAGGGGCGGCGGGTGCATGCTGCTGGGCACCTCGACCGCGAAGCGCTCGAAGGCCTCCAGGGCCGCGGCCTTGTCGCCCTGCTTCATGGCGAGGGCGCCCAGGAACAGCAGCCCCTCCTGCGCGTCCGGGTAGGTGTCCGACAGCCGCAGCAGCTCGCGCCGCGCGCCGGACTCGTCACCCCGCACCGCCTGGAGCACGCCCTGGTGCACGCGCAGCTCCACGTTGAAGGGATCCACCGCCAGGGCGCGCAGGGTGACGCGCTCGGCCTCCTCGTACATCTGATTGCGGATGAGCTCGTGGCTCACGATGGACGCGGACTCCAGGTCCGCGGGATTCTTCTGCAACTTCTCCCAGGCCTGTTGCAGCTCCGCGTCCATCTGGGGCGCGCCCTGCTGCTGCGCGTCCGCCGAGCCCATGGCCCCCGGAGGCACGCGGCCCGTGGCCGCCTCGTTCTCGCCCCGCGGGTGCTGCTCGGACACGAGCGTGTAGCCCAGCACGCCGAAGAACAGCACGATGCCACCGCCCCACAGCGCGCCCTTGAACTGTTGCGACAGGAAGCCGGTGAGGGCGGGAGCGGGCGCGGAGGGAGCGGGCGCCTTGTCGCGGGCCTTGAGGTGCTCGTCCCGGGCGCGCAGCGCGGCCACGGCCTCCTGCTCCAGCCGGGAGCGCTCCGCCTCGTAGCGCTCGGGCGCCAGGGCGTGCTTGTCCGCCGCGAGCTCCTTGAGCTGCTCGATGCGCGACTGGTAGCGCCGCTCCAGGTCCTCGAGCACGTCATCGCGCGAGGAGGAGGGCGCGCCCTTGCGGCGCTGGGTGAGGAGGAAGAGCACCGCGGCGATGACGCCCACCGCGAGCACGGCGAGGCCAGGAGTCCAGTTGGTGGGAGGGTTCATTGATCCATCTCCCGGCGCACGGCCGCGAGGTACGGGTCCACGGAGTCGTCGGAGGGGGCGGGGCTGGAGGGGGCGGGCGCGGCCGGCGAGGGGGCCGGAGAAGGCGCGTGCCGCACCTGCCGGAAGATGACGAAGCCGCCGCCCACGAGCAGCACGAGGGGGCCCAGCCACACGAGCAGGTTGACGCCCTCGGCCTTGGGCTGCAGCAGCACCCACTCGCCATAGCGGGCGACGAAGTAGTCGCGCACCTCCTGGTCCGTCTTGCCCTCGGTGACCAGCTCGCGAATCTTGTCGAGCTGGGCACGCGCCATGGAGGAGGGGCTGTCGGCGACGGACAGGCCCTGGCACACCGCGCAGCGCAGCTCCTTGCCGAGCACCTGGACGCGCGCCTCCAGGCGCGGCTCGAGGGGTTCACTTCCAGCCTGCTGGGGCGCGTACTGGCCCGAGGCGAGCAACAGGGTGAGCGAGAGAAGGGCGGCGGTCATGGCGGTTCCTGGGGGCCGAGCCTACCTATCGTCCCGGACCGGGTGTTGCCCAGTGAAACCGGGGACGGCGGGCGGGCATGGCCCCTGGCCGTCCGGCCGCTGCCCGGGCGCGAGCCCCGGTAATGGGGCCCTCCTCCTCAAGAAGGGCGGGGGGGACCGGCGGCGGGGCGGCCCTGGCGTATGAGCCGCAGGCGCAACAGCCCGGTGGCGATCAGGCTGAGCAGGCGGAACTCGGCGGGCTCCAGCTTCTTCACCGTGCGCACCAGGCGGCGGATTTCCGCGGGCTCCTCGGTGGGCCGGGCGGGGGCCTCCTTCGTCCAGAAGTTCTCCTGCGCGGGCGTCAGCCCCAGCAGCACGTCCGAGGGGATGCGGAGGATCTCACACAGCTTCTTCAAGGTGGGCACGCTCGGCAGCATCCCGCCGCGCTCCAGCCGTCCGTAGACCTCGGTGGCGAGTCCCACCCGCTCGGCGACGTCTTCCTGGGTGAGATTGGCGCGGACCCGAGCCGCCCGGGCCGCGGTCCCGATGGTCGATGCCAGTCCTCGTGGGAGTGCCATGCCGTGCGGTCCTGATTGAGACGAGTGGAAGCCGTCCGGCCCGGTGCATCCGGGCCTCGGGTGACTTCTAAGATAGCTGGAAAAAGAGTGACTTCAAGAGTCATTCCACGAGCCAGGCCCGACTTTCGAGGTCGGGAGGTGGGGGTCGGCTCCCCCGGAAGCGTCATCGTTCTTGGTCCTTCGCGGTCCGCATGTTTACCTTTGGAGTCATCTGGCGGATACCCCCAAAAAGGAGCGCGTCATCATGTCGAATCGGCAGAATCCGGATTCCTCCCTCAAGCCGTCCCCCCCGGTGGTGATCGAAACCGGAATGGCGAGTTTCGAACTCGTGCGTTCGCTGGGGCAGGGGCACCATGGAGAGCTGCTGCTCACGCGTCAGCGCTACGCGGGGGGGCTGGGGGGCTACACGGTGGTCAAGCGGCTCAACCGCGTGGTGCGCCAGGAGGACTACCAGCGGCTGGTGGAGGAGGCCCGCCTGGCGGGGCAGCTGCGCCACCCCAACATCCTGGCGGTGCAGATGCTCGGGGGCAGTGCGGCCGAGCCCCTGCTCTTCGTGGAGTACACCGAGGGCCAGCGCCTGGGAGACGTGATGCGCCGGGCCGAGCGCGCCGGCCGCGACTTCTCCGAGGCGTTCGCCTGCTACGTGACGGCCGAGGTGGCCGAGGGGCTGCACTACGCGCACACCCTGGTGGACGACAGAGGCCGGCACCTGGGCATCGTCCACCGGGACGTGACGCCCCAGGGCATCCTCCTGGGCCGGGAGGGCGAGGTGAAGCTGGTGGACTTCGGGGCGGCCTGGTCCCGGCTGGAGGGGCGCATCTCCACCGAGGGTGACAGTGACCTGGGCAACGTGTCCTACAGCTCGCCGGAGCGGGCCAACCTGGATCAGCTCGACGGGCGCTCGGATCTCTTCTCCCTGGGGCTCGTCTTCCTCCAGCTGCTCACCGGCCGGCACCTGCTGGACGCCGAGCAACGCCACGAGGCGGAGCTGCTCGGCCGCCAGTTGCGCGCGCGGGGCGAGTCGGGTTGGGGGGGCCTGGAGGAGCTGAGCGCGCCGCGCACCGCGGACCTGCTCAAGCGCATGCGGGAGCTGCGCTCCGAGCAGGTGGAAGAGGCCATCCAGGGGCTGTCCGAGCTGCCCCGGGCCGTCCTCCGCCGGCTGCTCGCTCCCCGGCGCGAGGAACGCTTCGCCACGGGGGCGGAGCTGGCCCGGGTCCTGAGGGATCATGTGTGGTCCAAGGGATGGCGCTATGGGCGCCCCGAGCTGGTGGCCGAGGTGGCGGCCCTGGAGGGGCCCGTGCCGGGCGATCTGGAGGACTCGGGGGACGAGGCCCGCCGGGGGAGGGGGGAGGGAAGGAGCGCCCGGGGGGAGGGGGGCCTAAAGGACCCTGAGCCCTTGGCCCCGGGGTACGGGCCGTGCTAGTCCGCCGCCTTCCTCTTTAAATCTACTGGTGTCAGAAGGAGTCGGGAGATGGCTCGCCGTCACATCCGCGTCGTCGGCGCGATGCTGCAAAACGCCGAGGGGCGCTACCTCATCACCCAGCGTCCCCCCAAGGCGACGCTGCCGCTGTTGTGGGAGTTCCCGGGTGGTCGCGTCGAGGAGGCGGAGTCCGATGAGGAGGCGCTCGCCCGGGAGATCCGCGAGGAGATGGGCGTGGAGGTGGAGGTGCTGGAGCAGGCCCTGCACACCCACCACGAATATCCCTCCTATGACATCGACTTCCGGGTGTACCGCTGTCGGCTCGCCAGCCCCGAGTCGGAGATCAAACACCTGCGCGTGCATGACCACTGTTGGGTGAAGCTCGAGGACATGTCGAAGTACCAGTTCCCCGACGCGGACGCGAAGACGCTGGCCAAGCTGCTGGGTCTGGAAGCCTGACGTGCGCCGGGCCCTCGCCCTGGTCCTGCTCGGGGGGCTGCTGGCGGCCTGCAGGGCGCCCAAGCCCTCCAACCTGGAGGCGTCCGGCTCCGCGCTCTCCTCGCGTTATGCCCCCGCCGAGGGCGTGCCGGGGTGTCGCCTCTATGGCGAGCCCCAGGCCGTGGGCCGCGTGCCGCTCGTGCTCGCCGAGATGTCCGGGCTCGTCGCGAGCGTCCGGCATCCGGGCGTGCTGTGGGCGCACAACGACTCGGGCAACGCGTTCCAGGTCTTCGCGATCGACGAGACGGGCAAGCTGCTCGCCACGCTGACGCTCACCGGCGTCGAGTCCGAGGGCATGGATCTCGAGGACATCGCCCTGGGGCCGTGTGCGCCGGGAGACGCGCGCACGTGCGTGTACCTGGCCGACACGGGGGACAACTTCGAGCGCCGCGAGCAGGTGCGTCTCTTGCGCTTCCCCGAGCCGGAGCAGGTGGCCGATGCCACGCTGGCCGTGGAAGAGCTGCCCTTCACCTGGCCGGACCGGGCGCACGACTGCGAGTCCCTCGTCATCGAGCCGGGCACGGGCCGGCCGGTGCTCATCACCAAGGAGGGCGACTCGCTGGGCGAGGTCTTCGCGCTGCAGGGGCTTGCTCCGGGCTCGGTGGCCAGGGCCTCGCACCTGGGGACGTTGCACTCGCCGGGCAATGCCGACAGGCGCACCACCGCCGCGGCGCTCCACCCCTCGGGGCAGCGCCTGCTGCTGCGCACCTATACCCGGGTGTGGGAGGTGCGCCGCCCCGGAGCCTCGCGCATGGAGGAGCTGATCCAGGGCCCGGTCGTCGAGGTGCCCGGCGCGAGCCAGGCCCAGTCCGAGGCCATCACCTGGCTGCCCGGGGACGGGGGCGTGGACCGCTCCTACCTGATCGGCTCCGAGTTCGCCGGACAACGCCTGTACCGGACGGACTGCCGCTGAGCGGAGCGTCTGGGGGTCAGGGGACGTCCTGGGGTGAACACTGTCCACCACCCGGCAGTGTTCCCAGCGGAAGGGACAGGAAGTGATGCCTCGGGAGCCTTCTTGGCGGGGTGTACTCGGGATACCGGGTTGACCGCCGGGCGGCTGTGGCCATCTTTGCCCCACACGGAAGTCGTACCGCGTACCACAGGGGTGCGTGGCAGGGGGACGGGGAGTGCGCCACTGATGAAGCCCGAGAACACGATACCGCCGGGTGGAAGCCCACGCGGCAAGAAGCAGGACAAGTCACCGACTCCTTCGCCCAAGGGGTTCCGGTTCGGATCCCCGCTGGGTTACATCCTTCTGCTCGTTCTGGGCTTCATGCTCTTCCGCAATGTCTTCCAGGACGCGGGCGTGCAGCGGGTGACCTACAGCCGGTTCCGCGAGTCGCTCTCGGAAGGCAAGTTCTCGCGCGTGCAGCTCTCGCCGGAGTGGGTGAAGGGCTACCTCAAGGACGGCGCCGCGCCCGCGGCGGACGTCCCGGGACAGGGCGGCGGCGCGGGAGGACCGCTGCGCAGCGAGCCGGGCGCCCTGCCGTGGCTGGCCTACCGGGTCCAGGGGGACAACGATCTCGTGCCGCTGCTGGAGGAGAAGGGCGTGCAGTACGAGGCGGTGCCCCAGTCGAATTTCTCCGACGTGCTGTGGGTGTGGCTGGTGCCGCTGGGCCTGGCCTTCTTCTTCTGGAGCTTCATGATGCGCCGCATGGCGGGGGGCATCGGCCAGGGGCCGCAGAGCGTCATGAGCTTTGGAAAGACGCGCGCCAAGGTGCAGGCCGAGGCCGACACGGGCGTGGGCTTCAAGGACGTGGCGGGCGTGGACGAGGCCGTCGACGAGCTGCGGGAGATCGTCGAGTTCCTCAAGACACCGGAGAAGTTCCGCCGTCTGGGCGGGCGCATTCCCAAGGGCGTGCTCCTGGTGGGCCCTCCGGGCACGGGCAAGACGCTGCTGGCGCGCGCGGTGGCGGGCGAGGCCGGGGTGCCCTTCTTCAGCCTGTCCGGCTCCGAGTTCGTGGAGATGTTCGTCGGCGTGGGCGCCGCGCGGGTGCGCGACCTGTTCGCCCAGGCCACGGCCAAGGCGCCGTGCATCATCTTCATCGACGAGCTGGACGCCATCGGCAAGAGCCGCAACGCGGGCGTGGCGGGCGGCCATGACGAGCGCGAGCAGACGCTCAACCAGTTGCTCGCGGAGATGGACGGCTTCGACAGCCGCGCGGGCCTCATCATCCTGGCGGCGACCAACCGTCCGGAGATCCTGGACAGCGCGCTCATGCGTCCGGGCCGCTTCGACCGGCAGGTGCTGGTGGACCGGCCGGACAAGCGTGGCCGCGAGCGGGTGCTGGAGATCCACTCCAAGGGCGTGAAGCTGGGGCCGGACGTGGACCTCAAGTCCATTGCCTCGCGGACCCCGGGCTTCGCGGGAGCGGACCTGGCCAACGTGGTGAACGAGGCGGCGCTGCTCGCCGCGCGCAAGAACCGCGACGCCGTGCTCAAGGCGGACTTCGAGGAGGCCATCGAGCGCGTGGTGGCGGGCCTGCAGAAGAAGAACCGCCGGATGAACGAGCGCGAGAAGGACATCGTCGCGCACCACGAGGCGGGCCACACGGTGGTGGGCTGGATGCTGCCCCACGCCGAGCGGGTGACGAAGGTCTCCATCATCCCCCGGGGCATCGCCGCGCTGGGCTACACCATGTCGCTGCCGCTGGAGGACCGCTACCTCATGTCCTTCGACGAGCTGCGCGACAAGATGGCCGCGATGATGGGTGGGCGTGCCGCCGAGGAGATCTTCATCGGCGAGGTGTCCACGGGCGCCTCCAACGACCTGAAGCAGGCCACCGACGTCGCCAAGCTCATGGTGCGCGACTACGGCATGAGCTCGCTGGGCCCGGTCGCCCTGGGCGCGGATCAGGGGCCGGGCTTCCTGCGGGGCGCGGGCCTGCCGGAGACGCGCACCTACTCCGAGCAGACGGCGCGCATGGTGGATGAGGAGATCCGCAAGATGGTCACCGAGGCGCTCGACCGGGCGCGTCAGGTGCTCACCCACCACCGCGACAAGGTGGAGGCGCTGGCGGCCCGGCTGCTGGCTTCCGAGGTGGTGGACGAGGACGAGCTGCGCGCCATCCTCGGGCCCAAGGCCGTCGCCGAGCGGGGCCTGTTGCATCCCGAGGCCCGGCAGGTGATCTCCGCCCACCCCGTGAGCAGTGACGAGCCGGCACCTTCGGGCACCCAGCACGCCCAGGGCTCGTTCCCGGACGTGTAGCGCGGGTGGACACGGTGGGCGCTCACCCGCCCGCCCCCTGAGCGGACCTTCGCCCCTTCTCGCCGCGTGGCCTGCGGTGGTGAAGGGGCGAAATTATGTTGCATGGGAAGGAGGGAGCGTCCGTGGAAAACAGAATCGGCAAAAGCTATACGGCGCGCAAGGCACTCTTCGCCCGGGGCCTTCGGGATGGGCGGCTCACGGTCCAGGAAATCGAAGAGGCCCTGCCCGCGGGGACCCTCACGGCCGCCGAGCGCTGGCTGCTCTACTACTCGCTCCGGGCCGCCCAGGTGGAGATCATCGACGAGGTGACGGGCCAGGTAGACCACGGGTTCATGGCCGAACAGCCCTCGATACCGGCCGAACACTAGAAGCCCCCTGAACGGGCGTTGACTCGGGACGGGGGCTGGTTACGTTCGCCCCATGAATGGCAATTCCCGGACAGACGACCGCTCCCAGGAGACGCAGGCGCAGGAGCCCGTCGTGACCTCGCCCGAGGCGGCTCCCGACGCGTCCGCTCAGACCTCCTCGCCCCAGGCCGCCTCCGAGGCCTCGGCCGAGGTGGAGCGCCTCCAGGCGGAGCTGGCCTCGACCCGGCGCCGCGTGGACCAGCTGGCGCGCGCCTACCAGGAGCTGGAGAAGGATCGCGAGGAGTTCAAGCAGCGCCTGTCGCGTGAGCGCGAGCGGATGCTCGACGTGGAGCGGGGCAAGGTGGCCACGATGCTCCTCGAGGCGGTGGACGAGCTGGATCTCAGCCTGTCCCTGGGTGGCGCCGATGCCTCTTCCGGCCTGGCCAAGGGCGTGAAGATGATCCGCGACGGACTGCTCGGCAAATTGCAGCAGGCGGGCGTCGAGCGGCTGCAGTTGGTGGGTCAGCCGTACGATCCCAACACGGCCGAGGCCACGGACATGGAGATCACCCCCAATCCCGAGGAGGATCAGCGGGTGGTGGCGGAGGCCCGGGCGGGCTACCGGATGAAGGACCGCATCATCCGCCCGGCGCGGGTGAAGGTGGCCAAGTACGTCGCTCCCGCGAAGGCCTGAGCCGTTCGCCGGGAGTGGTTCCTCGAAGGAGTTCCTCCCGAGAGGGCGGGCGGCTAGGGTGGGTCGTGAGTCCCCCCGCCGCGCGAGTCCGGATTCGCCGGGAAGACGCGGGGCGGGTGGTTGTTCGCTCCTCCCGACATGACCCGAGCCGTGAACCTCCGCCCCTTCTCGCCGCATGCCTCGTGGACCGCCCTGCTGGTGCTGATGCTCGCCGCGTCGGTGGCCGATGCGCAGCAGGGACCGCTGGAGCCCTGGCTCGAGGCCCGGGCGCGCGAGCACACGGCCTGGTCGCAAGACACGGTCCGCGGGCAGGAGGGCGCCACGGGCCTGTGGCGCGAGTGGACCTCGCGCGAGCCGATGCTGCCGGGCTTCGTGCCGCCCAGCTCCCTGGCGCCGCTCATCCGGGCCGTGGAGGCGGGCGTGGTGAACATCAGTGCCTCGGGGGCGGACAACCCCGTCATGGGCGCGGCGCGCTCGGCGACCGGCTCGGGCTTCCTCCTCACCCCCGAGGGCCTGGTGGTGACGAACAACCACGTGGTGGCGCGCGGGGACGTGGAGGCCCGGGAGATCGTGGTGCGCCTGTCCGACGGGCGGGAGTTCCTCTCCGAGGTGGTGGGGCGGGATGCGTCCACGGACGTGGCGCTCCTGCGGCTGTTGGGTCAGGACGTGCGGGGCCTGCCGGCGGTGTACCTGGGGGACTCGGACCGGCTGGAGGTGGGCGACTGGGTGGTGGCCATCGGCAACCCGTTCGGGTTGGATCACTCGGTGTCGCACGGGATGATCTCCGCCAAGGAGCGGGTGATCGGCGTGGGCCCCTTCGATGACTTCATCCAGACGGACGCCCTCATCAACCCGGGCAACTCGGGCGGGCCGCTCTTCAACATGCGTGGCGAGGTGGTGGGCGTGAACACGGCCATCATCAGCGAGGGGCAGGGCATTGGCTTCGCGGTGCCCATCAACATGGTGAAGGATCTGCTGCCCAACCTGAGCCGCAATGGCCAGCTGCAGCGCGGGTGGCTGGGGGTGGTGATCGACGAGCAGTCCCAGGTGGGCACCCGCGCCGCGGTCGTCAAGCAGGTGTACCGCAACAGCCCGGCGGCGCAGGCGGGCATCCGCTCGGGGGATCAACTGGTGGGGGTGAACGGCAAGCCCGTGGACTCCTACCAGCAACTGCTGCGCAAGGTGACCATGCTGGCGCCGCAGACCCAGGTGAAGCTCACGCTGCTGCGCGAGGGCGAGTCGCGGGACGTGGTGGTGAAGCTGACCGCCCGCCCGGCGCAGGAGGTGCTGTCGGCCCTGTCGAGCGCCGGCAACCTGGGCGACTTCGGCCTGGTGCTGCGCGACGTCTCCCCCGAGGTGGCGGCGCCCCTGGGGCTGGAGCCCTACGCGGGGGTGCTGGTATCGGGGGTGGTGCCGCGCTCCGCGGCGGCCCGCGCGGGCCTGCAGCCCGGGGACGTGGTGACGGAGGTCAACCGCCGCAAGGTGAAGGACGTGGGGGCGGTGAAGGGCGCGCTGGAGCGGGGCTCGGGCGCCGCCGTGCTGCTGCGCATCCAGCGCGGCGAGCGGCAACAGTACGTCGCGCTGGATCCCTGAGCGCGCCGTCGCGGCTACTTCTTCTTCGCCTTCGCCTCGTCGGCGAACCACAGGCCGAGCGGCTCGCCGGTGCGCGCGTTCGTCAAGAGCAGCGCCTCGATGCGGGCGGACACGCCGTACTGCTTGCCGCTGCCCTGCTTGCGCTCCAGTCCCCAGAGCGTCTGCGGCGCGAAGATGACCTGGAGCCGGACCTGGCGCGAGGAGAACAGGCGCATGAAGTCGGTGGCGTTCCACCCGGGCGGCGTGGAGCCCGTGACGCGCAGGGGGGGCAACAGGGGCTTGTCGTCCGCCGTCAACTGCCCGGGCGCCCCCTGGGTGAGCACGTAGGCGCCTCCGGGGAAGGAGGGGGTGACCTCGATGACGTAGTTGCCACTGCCGGGCTGGTACGGGCCCGGGCGGACCATCGTCGCCACGTCCTCGCCGACGATCATGTACAGCCGTTTGCCCTCATACTGTTTGCGGAAGGCCTCGGCGGCGTCTCGGCAGCCCAGGCCCGCGAACAGGCCACTGCACTCCCCCACGTACTTGTCCAGGAACGCCGACAGGCTCCCCAGGGGCTCGGCCTGATCCCTCAACCGGGCGAAGCGTGGATCCGCGTCCGCCAGGACGAGCGATGGCAGCAACAGGGCGACGGCCAGGATGAATCGTTTCATGGGGGCATCTCCAAAGGCAGGGGGCGGGAAATGGGGGCGCGCGGATGCTGCCACTCTCGGGAGCCTCCGGACACCCGCATGTGGGTACGTAGCGGTACGTGTTGGTATGGGTCGGTGGAGATTTTGACTACATGTCCTCACCATGTAGTTTCTCGCCCACTTCCACCTCCCCCGGAGACACCCGTTGGCACAGGTTCAGGTCCGAGAGCGCCGCGCCCATCTGCGTTTCGACAAGGTCTTCACCATCTACCTCTCCACGGAGGGGGGGTTGAGCCGGGGGATTGGCCGCAACATCAGCCAGCAGGGCCTGTTCGTGGAGACGCGCGAGCCGCTGACGCTGGGCGAGCGGGTGAAGGTGACGTTCGCGGGCGAGGACGGCACGGAGATGACGTGCCTGTGCGAGGTGCGCTACCAGGTGGCGCTGGCGTACGGGCGCAAGGACGGGCGCGAGGGCAACAGCCGCGGCGTGGGCCTGCGCATCGTGGCCTACGAGGTCCAGGAGGATCAGCCCCTGCTGCTGGTGGCGCGCGAGCGCGTCATGCACTGAGCCCGGGAGGGCCGGTGGGAAGCACGCCGGGAGGAACCGAGGACATGCAAAGGGCACGGCCGCGTCGGGTGCGGACCGTGCCCTTCGTGCTTCACGGCGGGAGGCGGGGGCCTACTGGGAGAAGCCCTCGAGGAGGTAGTGGGCCTCGATGCGCTTGAGCGCGAGGATCATCGCGGCGCAGCGCGGATCCACTTCCTTGCCGATGCAGAACGGCCGGCTGTCGTGGGAGTCCGAGCGGCGCGCCTGGTTGCGCGAGATGTCGCGGATGATGCGGTAGTTGCGCTTCATGGCGTGCTCGAGGCGCTGGTTGACCTCGGGCTCGCTCCAGCGCTCCATGCGCTTGTTCTGGATCCACTCGTAGTAGCTCACCGTCACGCCGCCGGCGTTGGCGATGATGTCGGGGATCATGTCGATGCCGCGCTTCTGCAGGACGCGGTCGGCGTCCGGGGTGGTGGGGCCGTTGGCGCCCTCGGCCACGAGCTTCACCTTGAGGCGCTCGGCCACGTCGGCGGTGATTTCGCCACCCAGGGCGGCGGGCAGGCAGATGTCGGCCTGCACCTCCCAGAAGTCCTTCTTGTCGATCTTCTGGGCGCCGGGGAAGCCCACCACGCTGCGGCGCAGGTTCTTGGCGTCGTTGACGTAGGCGAGCAGGGCGGGTACGTCGATGCCATCGCCGTTGTAGATGGTGCCGTCGGCGTCGTTCACCGCGAGCAGACGCGCGCCCATGCGCTGGAGGATGGCGGCGCCGTGGCTGCCCACGTTGCCGAAGCCCTGGAGGATGAAGCTCTTGCCGCGCAGGTTCTCGCCCTTCTCGGCGTAGTAGTCCTCGATGCAGAACGCCACGCCCTGGCCGGTGGCGGCCGCGCGGCCCTCGGAGCCGCCGATGCGCACGTCCTTGCCGGTGACGATGCCGCGCATGCCGTGGCGGTCGCGCTCACCGTCCGAGTACTGCCGGTACATGAGCGCCATGATGTCCCCGTTGGTCCCCACGTCGGGCGCGGGGATGTCGATGTTGGGGCCGATCATGCTCTTGAGCTTGTACATGAAGCGCAGGGTGATGTTCTCCAGCTCCTCCCGGCCGTACGAGCGCGGATCGATCTGGATGCCACCCTTGCCACCGCCGAACGGCACCTCGGAAATGGCCGTCTTCCAGGTCATCTCCGCGGCGAGCGCCTTGAACAGGTCCAGCGACACCTCCCGGTGGTAGCGGATGCCGCCCTTGTAGGGGCCGCGCGCCTGGTTGTGCTGGACGCGGTAGGCCTTGAAGCGCTGGGACTCTCCGGGAACCAGCTGGTACACGTGGCCGTCGGGAAGGCGCAGGTGACCACGGCGGATGGAGACGTCCGAGCCGAGCAGGGCGCGGCCATTGAGGATGATCTTCCCGTCGGCCAGCCGCTCGAGGCCCTCGGGGTTGCGCACCTGGGTGGGCGGCAGGTCCGCGAAGTCGCGCGCCTGCTCCGGGGCGAGCGGCACCAGACGGTCCTTCAGCTTCGCGGTGACGTAGAAGATGTGCTCGTAGTCGGGCTCCTCGAGCTCGAGACGGACGCGCTTGTCCAGCCCGATGAGGTCGGCGGCGCGATGGAAGATCTCCATCGCCTCCGTGTAGACGGTGCGCTTGGGCGTGGGAGCCGGGGCGCGCATGAAGTTCTCTTCATTGGCCATGGGAAAAATCGCTCCTTGGGGTTGAGGCGATCGTGGGGAGAAGCAAGGCCCTTATGCGCATAGGCGCTTGCGGTGGTCAATCTGGGCGCATCGCGGTGAAGGTGTAAAAGCCCAAGTACTTTCAGGTAGTTAGCCAACGCGGCGTGTCATGGACGGACCGTCGGAGCCCGTATGCGCGCGGGGTCCTGGAAAATTTCCGGGAGGCGGCGGAGAGGGGCCCGAAAGAAGTGCTTGCCGTGTCCGAATGCTCATGGTACTTCGCGCCCACTTTCGGTGACGCCGGAAGGGCCTCGTTGGGCCGACATAGCTCAGTCGGTAGAGCAACTGATTCGTAATCAGTAGGTCCCCAGTTCAAATCTGGGTGTCGGCTCCAGGAAATAAAGGGTCGGTCACGCGAGTGACCGACCCTTTTCCTTTTCCCCGAAGAAGAGCGCCGACGGACGGCTGCCTGGGCCATCGCCCTCCCTCCGAGCGGCCTCCAGCGCGGGAACTCCTGGCCCTGATATGGGGATGGTTTCCAGGTCGCGGAAGGCGTGGCGTACTGGTCGGGCGTCGCGTCCCCGGAGGAGCACTTGCGCGTGGTGCTGCTCACCTACTTGACGAGTTCGATCCTCGCCTTCAGCGGACCGGGCTCCCTCAGGGCTTCGACGCCACCGTCGAGTTTGCCGAGCGTGACGAGCCCGCTCGAATGGCCGAAGTCCCTGTGGAACAGGGCCAGATTCCCCCAGGGGGCGTAGTAGGTGATGTCGCCGGCCGAGGCATCGGTGCCTGGAGGCGCGCCCTTCGTGGACAGCCTCCTCGGCAAGTCGCTGATCTTCTCGGTCGCCGCGTAGTCCTCGAGGGTCAGGGTCAGTGGCAGCAGGGAGACGAAGTCGCGCGTGGTTGCGTTGTCGCGCAGGGTGGCCGTCAGGACCTTCTCTCCAATCGTCAGTCGAATCTTCATGGTCTTTGCCTTGGTGGGGGCGTGCTGCTGCGCATGGGCTGGAAGCGCCGGCAGCGCGAGCGCGAAGACGAGAGAGGTGATGAAGGCCACCCCGGACTTCGCCGCCCGCGTCGCACGGACGCGAGGGGTCGTCATGGGCGACGGCGAAGGAGTCACAGACATTGGCCTCATCGTGGCTTCGCTCCGAGCGAGAGCGGCTCCGTCTCGAAAAGCCTGCGCGCCGTGATCATGGACCTGGTGACGTCCACGTACTTCTTGAAGTGCGGCGACTCGAGGTGCTGACGGTATGCCTTCTCGTCCGCGTAAAGCTCGAAAAACCGCAGATGGGTCGGGTTCTCTTTCAAGGCCACCGAGTAGATGGCCAGCACGCCGGCTTCGATGCGGATCGAGGTTTCGATCTCCTCCGTCACGGCGGCCTTGTAGGCTTCGAGTTGGGCCGGAGCGATCTCCAGTTCGGCGATACGCACGAGCGCTTTGGCGGGCAACCGCGGCTTCGCGCCGAGCAGGATGGGCACCGCGTCGTACATTCTGCGGGCCAACACCATCCTGGCCGTGCCAGAGCGAAACCTCTGGAAATGCGGCGTCCGCAGATGCGCTTGATACGCGCTTTCGTCCGCGTACATCTCGAACACACGGATGCGGGCCGGGTTGCCTTTCTCTGCCGCGGCATGGAGGGCCAGCACGCCCCGCTCCATCCGAAGCGTCGCCACCGCATGCTCGCGAGCCGCCGCCTTGAAGCCTTCCAACCGCGCGGGGTCGATGTCCAGGTCCTCCAATCGCGCGAACGGGACCTGCGCTTTCTGGGCCAGGGCGGGCGGGCCAAGGCACAACGCCAGCGCCGACGCGCACACCCTCGAGAATTGCCTGAGGTTCATGTGTATTCATTTCCAGAGATTGATGCCGAACTCCGACGTCGAGACCGCTCGCGGCACCTTCACCCCTTCAGCGATCGATCAGGCGTTGCTGTTGCGGCGGGTAGCGGTCTCCGCTCGGCTTGATACGCGAGGCGCCATCCTCGAGCTCGCGGAGGTCGCTTGCCGTGAGCTCGATGTCGGCGGCGCCCGCGTTCTCGAGCATGCGCGCCTGCTTCGTCGTCCCTGGGATCGGTACGATCCACGGCTTCTGCGCGAGCACCCACGCGAGTGCGATCTGACCGGGAGTGGCGTTCTTCTCCTTGGCGATCCGCGCGAGCAGCTCCACGAATGCCTGGTTCGCCTGAAGGTTCTCGGGCTGGAACCGCGGGATGGTGCTCCGGAAATCGCTCGAATCGAACGTCGTGGTCGGGTCGATCTTGCCGGTCAGAAAGCCTTTGCCGAGCGGGCTGAACGGCACGAAGCCGATGCCAAGCTCCTCGAGCGTCGGCAACACGCTCGTCTCGGGCTCGCGCCACCACAACGAATACTCGCTCTGGAGCGCGGTGACGGGCTGCACCGCGTGCGCGCGACGGATCGTCCGCGCCCCCGCTTCGGAGAGGCCAAAGTGTTTGACCTTCCCTTCGCGAATGAGGTCCTTCACGGCGCCCGCAACGTCTTCGATCGGTACCGCTGGGTCGACGCGGTGTTGGTAATAGAGGTCGATCGCGTCGACCTTCAGCCGCTTCAACGAGCTTTCGGCGGCCTGCTTGATGTGCTCCGGGCGACTATTGATGAGGCTCCATCTCCCTTCCCCTTCGTGCGCCGGCGCGAACCCGAATTTCGTCGCGATGACGACGCGCCCGCGGAATGGCGCGAGGGCTTCGCCGAGGAGTTCCTCGTTCGTCAGCGGTCCGTACACTTCCGCCGTGTCGAAGAACGTGACGCCGCGATCGACCGCTGCGCGGATGAGCGCGATCATCTCCTTGGTGTCCTTCGGTGGGCCGTAGCTCCAGCTCATGCCCATGCAGCCGAGGCCGATGGCGGAGACCTCGAGTCCTTGTCGCCCGAGCGTGCGTTTGGGGAGCTTGTTGTTGCTCATGGCTGTTTCTCCTCGGTAAGGGCTTGCGTCTCGCGCGGCACGACCCAGCGCACCGTATAGCCGCCATCGACGTCGACCCAGTGCTCGGGCGACACATCGTAGAGCTTCACGATCACGTGGGGCATGGGTTTCTCCTTGGCCTCTGCGCCATCGCCCAGGCGAGCGCGATCTGTCCGGGTGTGGCGTTCTCGCGTCGGGCCCGGTCGCGCACCAGCGCCAGGAACGGCATGTTCGTCGCGAGGTTCTCCGGTGTGAAGTGCTCGCCAGTTCCATAGGTCATGAGTTCTCTGAGGTCCGTTCGCAAGGGCGGGGGGCGTTACGCCGGGCTTGCGAAGAGAAGTATGCGCCGGACTCGCCGAAGACTAGGCGTCCGGGAGCAAACGGGCTTTGAAGCTCTGCTTGATAATGTGCCCTGGTCTGCTCGATAGAGGGACACTCGCGATGAAGACGGCTCTACTTCCCCAGCTCCAGGTGTTCCTCGTCGTGGCCCGCCTGCGCAGCTTCAGCGGCGCGGCGCGCGAGCTCGGCGTCTCCACGACCGCGGTGAGTCAGTCCGTGCGCCATCTCGAGGAGCAACTGAGCGTGGTGCTGCTCACCCGCACGACGCGCAGCGTGTCGCTGACGGATGCGGGCAGGCGGCTCGTGGAGGGCGCGGGCCCCGCCCTGGGACAGGCGCTCGCCACCCTCACCGAGGTTTCCGCTCGACCGGGAGAGACGGTGGGCCGGGTCCGGCTGTCGGTGCCGCGGGCGGCGGTGCCCTACGTCATCACCCCGGTGGTCCCCACCTTCCGTGAGCGTCACCCGCGAATCGAGGTGGAGGTCGTCATCGAGGAGCGCTTCGTGGACATCGTGGCCGAGGGCTACGACGCGGGCGTGCGGCTGAGCGAGGCCATCGAGCGCGACATGGTGCAGGTGCGGCTCACCGACGCCTTCCGCTTCGTGGTGGTGGGCTCGCCCGACTACCTGGCGCGCCACGGCACGCCCCAGCGCCCCGAGGATCTCCTGCGCCACGAGTGCATCACCTTCCGCATGCGGACCACCGGAGTGATCTACGCTTGGGAGCTGGAGCGGGGCCGCAGGAACTGGCGCGTGCCGGTGCGCGGAGGCGTCGTCACCAACGACAACCCGCTGAGTGTGTCCCTGGCGGAGCAGGGCCTGGGGCTGGCGTACACCCTCGAGCCCATGGTGGCGGAGCAGTTGCGCACCGGGCGGTTGCATCGGGTGCTCGAGCCCTACTCGCCCACCGTCCCCGGCTTCTTCCTCTACTTCCCCAGCCGTGCCCAGCGCTCCCCGGCCCTGCGCCTCTTCGTCGATACGGCCAGGGAGCTTGTCAGGCACGCGGTGTGAAGTTACTCGCGTCGGCTCCGCGTTGCCGGTGACGTGCTCCCCCCAGCCGACGACCTGGTTCGTCCGTTCGCGTCAACGAATCGTGTACCCGCCATCCACCACGAGTGCTTGACCGATCGCAAAGCCTGCCCCAGGGCCGCAAAGCCAGAGAACGGCGGAAGCGATTTCCTCCGCCCGCCCGAGCCGCCCCAGCGGAATCTCCTTCATGACCGCCTTCATGGTCTCGGGCTCGTTGTTCAGGTGGTCGACGAGCGCGCGGAGGGCAGGGGAGGCCTGCCGGCGCGTCGGGTAGTGCAGGAAGTAACCGGGGAAGGGCGTGCAGAACGCGTCCAGCACGGACACGAGCTCCCCGCGCGCCAGTTCGTCGCGCACGCGGTCCTCGAAGGTCATCGTCAGCCCCATCCCGGCGCGGGCAAGGCGGAGGTTGAACGCCGGGTCGGTGGAGAGCACGTGCGCGGGGACCGTGACGGCGAAGTCACGGCCGCCCTCTGTGAACTCCCACCGGTACGGGGGAGCATCGGGCTCCAAGTGCCAGTTGATGCACACGTGCTCGGCGAGGTCCCGCGGGTGCCGCGGCGGCGCGTGACGCTTGAAGTAGGAGGGCGCCCCTACCACGATGAATCGCATGTCCCCGCCCACCGGCACGGCCACCATGTCCCGGTCGATGACTTCGCCAAGCTGGATTGCGGCGTCGTACCCGCCGGCCACGATGTCGACCCGCGCCTCGCTCACGTGCACGTCGAGCTGGACGTCCGGGTACCTGGCAAGGAACTCGGCGAGGAGGGGACTGGCCAGGACGGAGTCGGCTCCGGGTGACACCTGAAGGCGAAGCATCCCGCGTGGCGCATCCCCGAGCGCACTCACGGCCGCGACCGCGGCTCGCACCCCCTCAGCGGCGGGGCGCACGGCGGCGTAGAGGCGCTCTCCTGCCTCGGTGAGCCGGACGCTGCGCGTGGTCCGCTGCACCAGCGCCACCCCGAGCCGGTCCTCCAGCCGCCGCAGGGCCTGGCTCACCGCCGAGCCGCTCACGCCAAGACGGTCACCGGCGCCGCGGAGGCTCCGCACCTCGGCCACGGCCAGGAAGACGCTCATCCCCTCGAAGTCGTCCCGCATCATGAAGCGAGGCTTACCACCTCGCGAAGCCCCCGCTCGTGGAGAGGCGGTCCCGGCGGAAGTCGTTGGCTCCATCGGACGTCAGGACGTCGCCCCTCGCGGATGGTGGCTGGAACGACATCCGCCGCCGGGCGACGAGCGTGGTCACGCGTTGCTTGGGCTTGGGGCGGGGTGCGCGACCACTCGTGTTGTCCATCTGGATACTGGGAATGGAGAACCAATCGCCTACACGTCCGTGGGTGTCGAGCCGGTCGAGGTGAGCGAGGCCGAGTTCAAGGTGGCCCTCACGCAGCTCCTCCTCGACATGCGGATGGACGTTGCATTCCGGGAGATTGAAGAGGCGGATGAGCGAGGGTGGGTGCGGTCCAGGACTCTGCTCGCATCCTCGAAGGGCCTCGCTGATTCGGGCTTGGGGAGTTCACCTGAATCGTTGTACACGCGCATCTGCCCCGACACGGATGACTGCTTGACCCTGGTAGGCGGGACGGGGTTGTCGTTCGGGCGGAAGGATCGGACGCTGATGGCCCTGTCCTTCGCGCTCGATACCGTCTGGGAGAGCGTCGAGGCGGAGGTCGGCAAGATGCTGAATCCGGTAGTGCTCAAGGCGATGTTGACGTCGGTAGCCCTGTCCGTGCTCCTCACGATGACCCTGCCCGAGCCCGTCACCAAGGTCCTCGCGGTCGCGTTGACGGCGGCCATGGTGGCCTACCTCGGTGTGATTCCGGTCTGGGATATTGGTCGTGGCTTCGTCCGGCTGTGGGACGATGCGGGTAAGGCGACGAGCGTCATCGAGTTGCAGGACATCGGCCACCGGTTCGGGCGGGTGTTGGGGACGAACGGCACGCGCGTCCTGGTGCTGCTCGTCACTGCGGCCCTTGGCGGAAAGAGCGCGATGGCGGCCCAGGGCCCCAAACTCCCCGGTTTCTCCCAGGCCGCACTTCGCGCGCAGGCCGAGGGGGGCTTCCAGCTTACGAGCGCCCTGAATGGCGAGGTGGGCTCGATCGCGTTGCCTGCTGCCGGTGTACTCAACGTCGCGCTCGCTCCCGGAGCGGTTGCAGCGATTGCGATGTACTCGCAAGGGATCGTGCCGGGCGACGCAGAGGGTTCAGTTCATCACATCTGCACCAACAAAAACACCAAATCCGCTGTGTCCGGTGGTCCTTGGACACCAATCTGCGAGGAAATCTTCGAGAAGGCAGGGATGAGCCTCGAAGATGTCGCAAATAAAGTGCGACTCAATGGACACGAAGGACCTCATCCCGAGCGGTATCACAGAGAGGTGGCAGAGCGCCTGAAAGTGGCTGTAAGTACTTGCAGAACCACTGATGCTTGTCGAGTTGAGTTGGTGAACGAACTCGCGAAGATCGCGGATGAGCTGCTTACGGCGGGTTCGCCGCTGCGGAGTTACATTGTGAAGTAGGAGGAGCGCGGTGG
The DNA here is from genome assembly GCF_002305875.1 of Cystobacter fuscus. Taxonomy (NCBI): domain Bacteria; kingdom Pseudomonadati; phylum Myxococcota; class Myxococcia; order Myxococcales; family Archangiaceae; genus Cystobacter; species Cystobacter fuscus. The sequence goes on from NZ_CP022098.1 coordinate 4,550,812, forward strand.
AACGTCATTTTTATTGGGTGCGAACTGCTGATGTACCTCAATGGTACATCACGACTCCTGTACCGGCAACGGGCGGAAAGTTCGAGGAGCCTTGGATGTTCGGGGAAGGGCGCCTCCTTCCGGATCCTGGGCCCATCAAAGCTCCGGTGAGGAACCAGGGCGAGAGGCGCACATTTATGTTCGTCGGCGTTGAGAGTGTCCCCATCATCAACGAAGCAGTCGCCAATGTTTTCAGGACGCTGGCACCTGATGATGTGCAGCTATTTTCGGTGACGGTGGGCGGCGAGTCCGAGCAGTACTTCATTGTTAATGCACTCAAATCCATTGACTGCATTGACGAAGTGAACTGCCGGGAAGTCCACCTATATGACCAAGACGACCCTGAACCTGCGCGCAGAGGGGCTTATCGCTGGATCTACGGCTTGCGAATTGACCCAGCGAAGACTGAAGGTGCGCGTGTCTTCAGGCCGAAGAGGTTCACTCACGCACTCATTGTCTCCGAAGAGGTCAAGGCTGCGCTCGAAAGAGTAGGGAATCTGGGGGTTGATTTCGAGCGGGTGACGGGGCCGCATGAGCCGCTGCCACCGCCGCGCGAGGTTCCAGCTACGCTCAAGCAAGCCCGGGAGGCGAGGGCCGCCGCGTACAGCAAGCTTGGGGAGCTCTCCGAAGATGTCGTCAGACGCATCGTTCCCACGAGCGGAAACTGGCCTGGTGGTGTTCAGGCATGGCGGGTCATCAAGAGAGGCCAGCGGACCCTATTCGTGAGTGATGGGCTGTCCGACCCCTTTCCTGACGCGAGCGCGCCGTCCTTGGGATTCGGATTCGAGCTGGCAGTTGAGACGGACGAGGAACTGCCGGGGGACGACGGGTGGCCGTTGGATATGTTGATGCGGGTCTCGGATGGCTTTGCCAACTACGCGGACACTCGGAAGCTCCTGGAGACAGGGCTAGCGTTCATAAACTTCTCTGGTAAGGGAATGCCGGAACAGCTTGTGGTGCCGCCAGATGTCTTCAAGAAGCTCCGGCCGAACGACTGGGTGTCAGAACACGGGATGTCAATGGTGCTGATCGGGTTGGAGCCGCCGACCCTGCGGACGAGCTTCCCCACGCCCGCCGGTCCAGTGCGCCTCGTTTCCACGATGGCTATGCACTCGAGCGAGATAGTCGCTTACCTGGAGCGCGGAGGAGATGAGTTGATTCCCCTCTTCCTGAAGTGCGCCGACATGCCCCTGTCGAGCACGAAGAGGAGTCCGGTTATCTAGTCAAGACCACTGGCCCCGGTTACGTGGCTCTCCCGCACATTGTGATGAGGTAGGGCCTCTGCGTTGCCAAGAGCTGGTTTCCAACACGCTGGTTCGTTGCTCGGAGGCAGCCGCCGGAGGCGGCAGGCCCAGGATGAGTCCTCCTGCAATCAGGAGCGCTTTGACGAGTGCCTACAAACCATGTCTGGGTTCTCCGCGAGTTCCTGACGGAGGAATAGGACGCAGCAACTCCAGCCCGGTGAAGAAGAGGTGCATGATGCCGTCCAGCGGCCAGTGCTTCATCCGAGTGCGAGTCATGCTCGAGCTGCAATAGAACTGTATACTAATTCCCACTTCGCCTTTTAGTATGAGCCGTGGTCATGAATTTGAGTTACGTTGCTTATCGTGACCACGCACGGCATACAGATTCCCTCCTCTGGAGCGCGCACCGCAGGGATCGGCCTGTTGGTGGTGGCCGGGCTCTGCCATGCGCAAGGCGCGGGCTCCTCATCCCTGACGTGCCCGGCGGCTCCGCCCCCGAGTGAGCGGCCCATCGAGAAACACGTGTCGTGCCTCGTGCCGGTGGAGACCGTCCTGCGCCAGCATGAGCAGGGCAAGGTCATGCTCGTGGACGTGCGCGACGCCGAGTCGTTCAGTCGCTATCGCATTCCGGGGTCGCTCAACATCCCGCTGCACGCCGTGAAGACAAAGGCGTTCCTGCGGCCGGAGTCGATCGTCCTCGTGAATCAGGGTCATGTCACCGCGGCACTCGAGGTCGGCTGCTCCGAGCTGAAGCGCGCGGGCTTTTCGAACGTCGCCGTCCTGCAGGGAGGACTGCGTGCCTGGCTCGCGGGCCGTGGCGCGCTGGAAGGAGAGGCACGTTCGGCCCACGACCTCGACCGCCTCATGCCCGCGGAGCTCTTCGCCGAACGCATGAGGACAGACTGGCTCGTCTTGATCTTCTCGAAGGACCAGCACGCGTCACTGCGCTGCTGGCTCCCGTCGCGCGTCGAGCAGGTGACCGGCAAGAGCGCCCCGGCGATTCGCGCGATCAAGGTGGCGGTCGACCGGGCGCGACAGGCCGCTCCCGGTCTGCGCGTGCTCATGGCCAGCGACACCGACACCGAGCACGCCATGCTCTCCGCCCTGATGAAGGAAGCTGGCGTGCAGGACGCGCTGTACCTGGAGTCCGGGCTCGAGGGCTATCGAGAGTTCGTGTCGGATCAGAGCGCAATCTGGGGACGTCAGGAAAAGACGAGGGCGTCCTCATGCTGCGGCTGACCTCGCTCATCGCGATGCTGGCGGCGTTCTTCGTGGGCCTGCCCCGAGTTGTCGCCATGCCCGTGAGCGAGACTGGCTCACGAGCGCCTGCTGATTACGCCATCCCCAGGCAGCTTCGCTACAGCTTCACGCTTCGCAACACCACGGCGCGGCCAATCACGAAGGTGGAATTCCTCACGCTCGCGCCGGTGCCGCGGACGTCACACCAGTGGCTCGAGAAGCTCACCGCGACACACCCCTACCGCGTGTCGCGCGATTCGCTCGGCAACGAACTCCTCCGCTTCGAGTTCGAGACGCTTCCCCCGTACGCATCGAGGATCATCAGCATCACCGCCGACCTGAAGATGGCGGAGCGCGGCACGGAGGCGTCCGGCGGCGACGTCGCGCGCTTTACCAGGCCAGAGCGTTACATCGAATCGAGCGACCCTCGGGTGAGTGAGATCGCGCGGGCAGTGCGCGACCCGTCCGCCCTTCGCACGGTCCGGCAGGCCTATGACTGGGTGGCCGCCAACGTGCAGCCGTCCGACTATGTCCCCGACGATCGTGGTGCGCTCTACCTGCTCGAGCAGCGCCGGGGAGATTGCACCGAGTTCGCGTACCTGGTGGCGGCGCTCTCCCGAGCGAACCAGGTGCCGGCGAGGCCCATGGGTGGGTACATGCTCCACGGCAACTCGATCGTCGGGCCGGCGGACTACCACAACTGGGCGGAGGTCCTGGTCGACGGCCGCTGGCTGATCGTGGACGCGCACCAGAAGTCGTTCGCGGAGCACGAGACCGACTACGTCGCGATGCGGATCATCTCGACCGAGCCGGCGGAGGACGCTCCGGCCGTTGGGTTCAACCGTTACGAGATCAGGACGCCAGGTGTCGACGTGTCGATGAACTGAAGTGAACTGAAGTAGGGGGGAGTCGTCGATGAGGCCTCTGGGGGGAAGGGGTCTGAATGCAGGTGGGGGCCTCCTCGGCCTGCTGGCTTTGCTTTGTTCTGGGATTGCGCTGGCGCTCGACGTTTCTGGTCCGATCAACTCCACCACCACCTGGTCGGCCGCGCAGAGCCCGTACCGGGTCGTCGGCAGCGTCACCGTCCAGGGCGGCGCGACCCTGGTCATCGAGCCGGGCGTGACCGTGCTCATGCAGCCGGGGACGAGCCTGAGCGTCTCGTCGGGCACCCTGCGCGCGCGCGGTACCGCCGTCCTGCCCATCGTGTTCACGGCCGAGTCCGACACGGCCGGAGGGTCGCCGGTCCCCGGCAACTGGGGCGTGCTGCGGTTCGCGAACGGGACGAATGATTCGCTCACGGTCCTGGAGTACGTCGAGGTCCGCTACGGACAGGGCGTCGTCATCGAGTCAGCGGCGCCCACGCTCAACCACGTCTGGCTGATCAACAACAGCGGGCCGGCCGTGACCGCCGACCTCGCCTCGTCTCCGGTCGGCGTTGGGCTGCGGGCGACGGGCAACGGGGTTGACGGCGTGCTGCTGCCGCCGGGGGAGATCACGGGGGCGGTGGTGTGGGGGTTGCGCGGCATCCCCTATGTCGTGAGCCAGGGTCTGGTGTCGGTAGGTCGCGCGCCAGCCGTGACCTCGGTGGCGCCGTCGCGGATCGCCCAGGGACAGACGGTGACGATGACGGTGAGCGGGACGCGGCTCGGCGGCGTGGAGCGCGTGCGCTTCGACAACGCCGCCCTCTCCGGAACCGTGCTCCCGGGCGGCGGCGACACGTCCTTCAGCGTCGACGTGACCGCCTCGGCGCAGGCGGCGACGGGTTCCACCGCGCTCGAGGTGTTGGTCGCCGCGGGCCACGCTCGGCTCGAGGGCGCGGTGACGGCCGTCCCGCCGAGGCCGCCGATCGTCGTGGACGGCATGACGCCGGGCTCGCTCCGCCGCGGCGAGAGCAAGTCCTTCCAGGCGACCGGGCAGAACCTGGCGGGGGCGAACGTCACCACCACCGCCACCGGCCTCACCCTCGGCAACGTCTCGTCCAGCGCCACGTCGTTGAGCTTCACCCTGGCGGCGTCGGCGAGCGCGGCGTTGGGAGACCAGACGCTGACCTTCACGAACCCAGCCTCGGCCTCGGGCAGTGCCACGGCGGTGGTGACCGTGGTCGATCTGCCACCGACGGTGGTGACGAGCCCGGCCCCGGTCGCGGTGCCGCCGGACAACGTCGCCCGTCTTATCAAGCTGCGGCTCTCACGGCCCGACGTGGTCAATCACACCTTCGCGGTGAGCATCGGCAACACGAACATCGCCACGGTCTCACCGGCGGACGTCGCCATCTCCGCGGGTCAGACCGAGGCGAACCTGCTGGTCACCGGCCGGGTGTTGGGTCAGACGGTGCTCACCCTCGTGTCGCCGACCCTGGGTACGGTGACCACGCCGGTCTTCGTCACCACCGAGTTCTCCGGGCTCAACACCAGCTTCGCGCTCCCCCTCGGGGTCGTGGTGACGCCCTCTCCGCTCCCGTCCTCGTCGGCGGTTGAGGTGGTCTCCAACCTGGTGGGCGTCGCGCTGGGCGATCACCTCGCCGACGTCAGCCCCCGGGTGTTCACCATCGGCACCGGCCCCGTGCCGCTCGTGATCTCCGGTAGCGGCCTGGCCTCGGTCACCGAGGTGAGCCTTTTGCCCGGGGATGGAGTGACCCTGGGCGCTCCCGCGGCGAGCCCGGACGGCAGCCAGCTCACGGTTCCGGTGACGGTCGCCGCCGACGCGCCGCTCACTGTCCGCCGGCTCGTCCTCTCCGGTGGCGGCCCCCTTCTCCCCATGCGGCCAGACGCCGACCGGATCAAGATCGTGCGGCCGGTCCCGATCATCGACTGGATCTCCCCGCTGTTCGTGCAGACCGGCTCCAGCGGCGTCGGCCTCACCGTGGTCGGCCGCAACTTCCAGGACCTTCAGGGCGTGGGCATCATGCCCAACGACGGGATCTCGGTCGGCTCACCAGTCGTGACCCCGGATGGCACCCGTCTCACGGTAAACTTCAGCGTCGCGGCGGACGCGACGCTCGGGCCGCGGGTGGTGACGGTCTCCACGCTCGGCGGAACGTCTCCCACGATCCCATCGGCCGCCAACACCCTCACGGTGGTCCAAGGCACGGCACAGGACATCACGCCGGTGGCCGCGGCGTCGCTTGGCGTGGTGCTCGACCAGGTGAGCCCGCCAGCCTCCCAGACGTTCGGCGTGTGGCCGTCGAACGTGGGAGTGATCTTCGGGAGCGCGGTGACGTCGATCAGCCCGAAGGCGGGTGAGATTGGCTCGAACGTCACGCTTTCGCTCCAGGGCGCCGGGCTCGGTGGCGTCACGGCCGTGCAGCTCAGCCCCTCGACGGGCCTCACCGTGGGGACGCCGCAGCTCGCGCCCGATGGCAACTCCCTGACCGTGAGCCTGGCGATCGCGGCCGACGCGCCCCAGACGATGCGCACCGTGCAGGTGCTCGCGGGTAGCCAGCGGATCGACTTCGTGTCGGTGGCGGACGCGCTCTTCCGCGTCACCCCACCGCCGCCCCGCATCGACTGGATCAGCCCGCTGTCGGTGCAGATCGGCGCCGCCCCCACCACGCTCACCATCGCTGGCGCCAATCTTCAGGACGCGTCGCGAGTCAGTGTCCTCCCGCCGGACGGGATGATGCTCTCCGCGCCGAGCACCAACGCCGCTGGTACGACCATCACGGTCACCATCGCGGCCGCCGCGGGCGCGGCGACGGGGCCGCGCGTCGTGACCCTCACCACCCCGGCCGGTGAGACTCCCAGCACACCCGGCGCGGCCAACACGCTCACCGTGGCGTCGACTGCCGGGACGAGCTTCGGGCCTTTCGCGACGTCGCTGGGCGTGACCCTCCAGGAACAGGTCACGCCGTCGCCGGTGCCGTACGGCCCGCTCCTGTCGCCCGCGGTGGGTGTGGATGTCACGGTCGAGGCGCCGACGACCGGCACGGCCCAACTCGTGACCGGTGCGCTGGTGGGCGTGGCCTTCGGCCCCACGGCGCAGGCGCTCTCGCCCGCGGGCGTCCTCGCCGGTCAGTCCGCCACGATCACGATCTCCGGAGCGAGCCTCGATGCCGTCACCTCGGTCGCCGTTGTCCCTTCCACGGGGCTGACGCTCGGCGCGTTCACCGTGAGCGCCGACGGCACGCAGCTCTCCATCCCCGTCACCGCGGACGCCGCGGCCCCCGCTGACGCGCGGCGGTTCGTCCTGTCGGGCGCCTCCGGCTCGGTGCAGTTCAGCCAGCCAGCGGCGAACCGACTCGTCATCGTGCCGGCCCTCCCGGTCATCAGCTCCATCGAGCCGATCCTCGGCACCCAGGGGCAGGCGGGCTCGTTGCTGATCCGCGCGACGAACACGCAGTACGCGACCGGCGTGACGATCACGCCCTCTACCGGCGTGACGTTCAGTCCCACCTTCACGGTCGATGCCGCCCAGGGGCGGCTCACCATCGCCTTCAGCATCGCGCCCGACGCGCCCGTTGGCCCGCGCGTGATCCAGGTGGTCACACCAGCGGGGGCGACCCCCGCCGAGCCGTCACCCGTCAACACCTTCACCATTCGGAGTCCCTGAACCATGCGGAGAGCGACATGAGCAGTCAACTCAAGCAGATGGGCCGGGTGATGGCATCCATGGTGCTGGTCATCTCGGGGACGGCGATGGCCTTCAACAGCGGCAGCACCGGCGCGGATGGGGCGTTCAGCCCGACGGTGAGCACGCAGGTGCAGCTCCCGGAGAACGGCATCTTCAACTTCACGACCGTGAACATCCCCAGCGGTGTCACCGTGACGTTCAAGAGAAACACCGCCAACACACCGATTGTCATCCTCGCTACCGGCAACGTCACCATCGCGGGAGCGATCGATGTCAGTGGCTCCAGCTCGGCCAACGTCGGCGCCGCGGGCGATGGCAACCTGGGCGATGACGGGATCCCCGGCCGCGGTGGGCCCGGCGGTCAGGACGGCGGACGTGGAGGTCCGGCCGGAGCGGCGGCGACCTCGCGCGGTGGCAATGGGCTCGGGCCCGGAGGAGGCTTGGGAGGGGCCCTGGGCGGGACCGACACTGGCTGCTACTACACTAATGCGACGGGCGGCGGCGGTGCTGGCTTCGGTAACGGGGGCTCGAATGCCGTCGCGTTCGCTAGTGGGAACACGACGTATTCGCGGGGCGGCGTCGCCTACGGATCGAGCCAGCTCCTGCCGTTGATCGGCGGCTCGGGTGGCGGCGGCGGTGGCGGCAACACCGGGCTCGGTGGGTCGGGCGGCGGTGGTGGTGGTGGCGCGATCCTCATCGCCTCCTCCGAGACGCTCAATGTCACTGGTTCGATCCTGGCGAATGGAGGCGCTTCGGGCGGGACCGCCGGGGGCGAATCGGGCGGGACGGGCGGAGGGGGCAGCGGAGGCGCCATCCGATTGCTGGCGACGACCCTCTCCGGCAACGGCACGCTCAGCGCCGCCGCCGGTGCCGCCGCCGGGAACGCGAACAGCGGCTGTTTCAATGGCGGGAGCGGAGCGGTGGGTCGCATCCGGCTGGAGGCGGAGACCCTTACCCGGACGGCCGGCAGCACGCCGCCGTTCCCCGCGGCGACCGCGCCGACCACGGTGTTCGTCGCCGGGCTGCCCACGCTCCGCATCACCAGCGTCGCGGGCGTGAGCGCGCCCGCCGTGCCGACGGGCAACGCCGACATCGTGCTGCCCGCGAACACCCCGAACCCGGTCACGGTCACGTTCACGACGACGGGGGTGCCAGTCGGAAACACCGTCACCCTCACTGTGGTCCCCGCCGCGGCCGCATCGGAGAGCGCCGTGAGCCCGGCGTTGTCCGGCTCCACCGACAGCGCTACCACCAGTGTCAACATCAACCTGCCGAGCGGTCCGAGTGTGCTGCAGGCCACGACCTCGTACACCGTGGTCGCGGCGCTCGGCCGCGAGCTGGGCACGCGCTACGCGAACGGCGAGCAGGTGGAGCGGGTGACGCTAATCGCCAGCCTCCAGGGGCCGCCAGCGGTCATGCTCACGACGGTGTCTGGCAAGGAGTACCGGGTCGCGGCGCAGGCCCGGGACTAGTCACGACCCATGGCCGGCCAAGCCCATCACCGAACGTCGCTCCGCTGGCTCCTTCTCCTGGGGGGCACGGCGCTCTTGCCGATCGTGACGGCCGCCGCCGATCTCACGATCTCCGACGGAGTCACCGTGAAGTTCGGCGCCGACGCCGGGGTCGTGGTCCGGGACGCGTTGCGCGTGGACGGAGCCGCGACGTTCACCAGCGTCCATGACTCCGGCGACGGGGGCACCGCGGTGCAGGCGCCAGCGGCGGGAGACTGGCGTGGGGTGAGCATCGAGCCGTCCAGCGGCAATCTCCGGATTGACGGGCTCACCCTCCGCTACGGCGGCGCGAACGGCGAGGCGAGCCTCACGCTGCGGCGGAGCTCGCCGGTCGTGCGCTTCCTGACCGTCGATCATTCGCTGCTCGGGCTCCGCGTCGTGGATGGCGCGGCGCCGCGGTTCGAGGGGCTGAGCCTGATCGACAACACGGTGGGCCTGGAGACCGACAGCGCGAGCCCGGTGCTGATCGGCTCGGACATCCACGGCAACACGTCGTTCGGCGTGCGCAACCTCACGCCGGAGACGCCTGTCCAGGCGACCGGCAACTGGTGGGGCAGCGCGACCGGGCCGCGGGATCCGGCGGCGAACCCGGCAGGGCAGGGTGACCCTATCTCGACGGGCGTGAACTACTCGGGCTTCCTCACCCATCTCCCGCTCATCGAGCCGACCCTGGCGGTCGCGGGTGGGATCACGTTCACCGAGCAGCCCGGCGTGACGCTGCTGCTCCACTGCCGCAATGCCACCGAGTACCGCGTCGCCGAGAACGGGAGCTTCACCGGCGTGGCGTTCCAGCCGATGGCGGCAGTGGTGCCCTTCACACTCGAGGGCGGTGACGGCCTCAAGCACCTCTCGGTTCAGTATCGCGGTGCGGGCGGCAACACGGTGACCGCGGCGCTCCCGCAGCCCATCCTCCTGGACTCCGCCGGCCCGGTGCTGGCGCTCACCACCCCGGCCGATGGCAGCTTCATCAACGGGAACATCACGGTGACCGCGACCGCCACCGACCCGGCCGGGGTCGCGCGCGTGGAACTCTCCATCGACGGCGTGCTCACCGTGAGCGACACGACCGCGCCGTACACCTACGACTGGGACGTCAGCCAGGTCTCCGATGGCCAGCACACGATCCGGGCGGTCGCCTTCGACGGCGTCGGCCACCGCACCTCCCGCACCAGCACCGTCACGCTCGCCAAGGCACTGCCGCCTCCGCCGGACACCGACGGCCCGGTGCTCACCGCGCTGGCCCTGGCCGGCACTCCCGTCGAGCCCGACGGCACCCTCTCGCGCTCCGGCACGTTGACCATCGGCGCCAGCGACCGCAGCGGCGTGAGCCGGGTGGAGTTCCTGCTCGACGGAGCATCGCTGGGCACCGACACCAGCGGGTCCGACGGGTACTCGGCGTTCCTCGACATCGTCCCGATCGCCGACGGCCCGCACACGCTGATGGTGCGCGCGTACGACTCGTACAACAACCTCACCGCGCCCACGACTCCGATCACCGTCGTGCTGGCCGCGCCTGGAGCACCGGTCATCACCGCCCCGCCGGGCGGTCTGGTGACGAACCAGTCCGAGGTCGCCGTCTCCGGCGGCGCGGAGAAGAACACCCAGGTCACGCTCCAGAACAATGGCGTGGCGGTGGCGGGCCCCGTCGCCGTCGACGCGAGCGGGAAGTTCACGCTCCTGGTGGGCATCGTCGAGGGCCTGAACGACCTGCGGGCGGTCGCCAGCAACCGTGGGGGCGAGAGCCCTCCGAGCGCCGTGGTGCAGGTGACGCGCGACACTTCCATCCCGGTGTCGCCGGATGGTCTGACCGCCGTCGCGCAACCGGGCGGGAAGATCCGGCTCGCGTGGAACCGGTCGCAGGACGGCCGGGTCGTCGGCTACGATCTGTATCGGTCGGCGCAGGCGTTCAACGCCTCCGGTGAAGCGGTCAAGGTCAACACCACCCGGATCGCGACCGCCACCACGCTCCTCGACGACGTCCCGGCCGCTGACGGCACGTACTTCTACCGGATCGTCGCGGTGAACAACCTCGGGACGCCGGGTCAGCCGTCGAACCTCGCCAGCGCGGTTTCCGACAACACGCTCCCGAGGGCAACGCGGATCGCGTACACGCCCACGGGCAAGGTCGATCCCGCCACGGGCCGCATCGCGACGGGGCGGGTGGATCTGGTGGTGACGGTGAGCGAGCCGCTCCTGACCACCCCGTTCCTGAGTGTCATCCCCGAGGGGGGGACGCCGATGGCGATCGATCTCACCCGGCGCTCCGACACCGAGTATCGCGGAGGCTTCTCCGTCTCCTCCGGTACTCCGTCCGGCACGGCCTACGCCGTCTTTTCCGCGCGCGACCTCGTGGGCAACCGCGGCACCGACATCGGCGAGGGGGACTCGATCCAGCTCGACGCCCAGGGACCGGCGCTGAGCGCGATCGCGCTGGCACCCGGCGCGCCCATCCAGAACGACGCCACGAGCCCCACCTCGGTCACCGCTACCTTCACCTTGAGCGAGGCGCCGAAGGCCGGCGTGCCTCCGCAGCTCGGCTTCGTGCTCTCGAGCGCTCCGGCGAGCATCACGCCCATCGCTGGTCTCACCTCGACCGACCCGCTCACCTGGCGCGCGACGTTCTCGCTCCCGAGTGGCGCCGGCACCCAGCCCGAGAACCTCTCCTTCGCCTTCCAGGCCCAGGACGATCTCGACAACGTCTCCACGGCCGTCACGGCCGCGAACAGCTTCCAGGTCTACCAGGGCAGCCTGCCACCGCTGCTCCCGCCGCTCCAACTCGCCGCCACCGCGCTCCCCGCCGGCAAGGTCCGGCTGACCTGGCACGCCGTCGAGCTCGCCGCCGGGTACCAGCTCTACCGGCAGGCGCCGGGGGAGACGGCCCTCAGCCCGTACCAGCGCCTCGAGCCCTCCGTGGAGCGGGTCGACGCCACCACGGCCGATGGCGAGTACCGCTACGCCCTCGCCAGCATCCGCCAGGCGAACGGCCAGGAGGCGACGAGTGGGCAGGGCAACGTCGTCGTGGCCGTGGCCGACGCCCAGGCCCCCGGCGCCCCGACCGGCCTCTCGCTGGTGCTCCACGGCAGCGGGATCGTGGCCACGTGGCAAGGCCCCGCGGGCGGTGGCGCCACGACCTACAACCTGTACCGCTCGAGTGCCCCGGTCATCACGGACGTCCAGGGCCTCACCCCGCTCAAGACGGGCATCCGGCAGCTCGCCGCGATCGACCCCTCGCCCTCGATCACCGAGCACGCCTACGCGATCACCGCGGTTGACGCCGCTGGGAACGAGTCCGGCCCCTCGACCTCGGCGTTCCTGGACTTCGCGCTGGTGCCAGTGGGCAACCTCACCGTGGTGCAGAGCGAGAGTGAGTTCCCCGTGCTCACCTGGACGCAGAGCGGTGGCTCGGTGGTGGGGCACGACGTCTACCTGGGCCCGGATGACGCTCGCGAGAAGCTGAACGCCAGCCCGATCTCGAATCGGACCTTCACGGACACCGGCCATGCCGGAGACGAGCGCCGCTACACGGTGGTGGGCTTCGACGCCGCCAACGCCACCATTGGCCGGACGATCATCCTGCCGAAGCTCGCCGCGTCCCTCGTCGCCGGCGCGCCGATCCAGCGTGGGATCATGAATCGCCTCCAGTACCGGGTGACCAACCAGGGCGCCACCGCGGCCGCCAACATCTCCCTCAAGGCGAAGATCGGCACGCACGTGAACACGTCGCAGGTGTTCGCCCTGGGCGCGGGCGAGTCGAAGCTCGTCGACGTCGTGATGGGTGGGTTCGCCGACATCCCGAACCAGGCGAGCGTCACCACCACGATCGAGGTGCTCCCCGAGGAGGGCGCGACGGTGCGGCTGGTGCGGACGCGGGCGGTGGAGGCGCGGGACGGCGCGCTGGCGCTCTCGCTCACGACCGAGGCCTTCACCCGCGGTGCCACCGGCACGGTGCGCTTCGCGCTGCAGAACACCAGCGACGTCGAGACCGAGGTGCTCACCGCGTCACAGACAGGCAGCGCGCCATCGCCGGAGCTGCGGGTGAAGCTCCTGGATCAGGACGGCAACGTGCTGGCGACCCAGGACGTGATGCAGCCGTTCCACGGCGTCACCACCCTCCCGAACGGGATGACCGTGGCGCGCATCGCCGCTGGCGAGACGTTCGTCTCGGATCCGATCAGCGTCCCGATCCCGTCGAGCGCGCCCGACCACGTCGTCGTCCAGCTCGACATCGACAGCGTGCGGTACCACACCGGCCAGACCGACGCGGTGGCGATCCCGGGCAAGAGCGGGCGAGCGACCGCGACGCTGATCGACACCCCCTACTTCGGCGAGGTGAGTGCGATCACGCCGCAGGTGTCCCACGGCGATCAGGCGGTCACCATCACCGGGCGAGCCCTGGCGCGCGACGGCAACCAGCCGCTCCCCGTCGCGAAGCTCCGCCTGGCGCTGCGCGTGAACGGCTTCGAGCGTCGGTTCGACGTGTTCACCGACGAGGCCGGCACCTTCACCTTCGACTTCCTCCCGCAGGCGGGCGACGCGGGCCTCTATACGGTCTCGGCGGTACACCCGGACGTGCTCGACCGCCCGAACCAGGGGCAGTTCGTCATCAACCAGGTGACGGTCACGCCGACCCGGTTCGTCGCCAACTTCCCGAGGAACTTCCAGCAGCCCGTCGTGATCAAGGTCGCCACCGGGGAGCAGACGACGGCGACCCATCTGCGCCTCGTCTACGATCCGCTGGCGCAGCCGGGCGGCGCTCCCCAGGGCGTCTCGGTGTCGACTGGCGACCCGATCACCCTGGGCCCGAAGCGGAGCGCGGACCTCACCGCCACCCTGACCGCGGACAACACCGCGGATGGGCAGGGCACGCTGCTGCTGACGGCGCTCGACGACGAGCGCGGGAGCACGCCGCTCGCCACGGTGCGTGTCGACTACCGGCTGTCGGAGGCCAGGCCGGCGCTGTCCTCCAGCCCCAGCTTCATCGAGACGGGCGTGGTCCAGGGTGGTACGGCCACCGAGCGGGTGACGCTGGAGAATCGCGGCCTCGCGAGCGCGGACGGAGTGGTCGCCACGCTGCTCAAGCCGGACGGCTCGGCGCCTCCGGCATGGATCTTCCTCGCGTCGGACGGCCAACTCGGCAGCATCCCCGTGGGCGGGAAGCGTGCGCTCGACATCAACGTGGCCCCGGACGCGAGCACGGTGGCGGACGGGATTCATCCCTTCAAGCTGCACGTGACCGGGAGCAACTTCGCGCCCGGTGACGTCAACGTCTACGTGTCGGTCACTCAGTCCGGCATCGGCGGCGTCGTCTTCCACGCCTCGGATCTCTTCACCGGCATGACGCGCCCCGACGGCTCCCTGGTACAGGGGCTGGCGGGCGTGACGATCGAGCTGCAGAACGAGGCGGTATCGACGGTGCGGAGCACGCTCACCACCGACAGCGTGGGGGAGGCGATGTTCACCCTGCTTCCGGCCGGGCGGTACCTGTTCCGCGCCAAGGCCGCGAACCACCAGCAACTCAACGGCCGCCTCTCGGTGAAGCCCGGCGTCACCACGAGCCAGGAGGCGTTCCTCGATTACAACCTGATCAGCGTCGAGTGGTCGGTGCGACAGGTGACCATCGAGGACGACTACCAGATCGTCCTCTCCGCCACCTTCGAGACCCACGTCCCGGCGCCAGTCGTCGTCATCGAGCCGATCGCGGTCAACCTGCCGAAGATGACTCCGGGCGACATGTTCCACGGCGAGTTCACGCTCTCGAACTATGGCCTGGTGCGCGCGGACGACGTGCACTTCGCGCTGCCTCCCACGGACAGCTATTTCCGCTACGAGCTGTTGACCGAGGTGCCGACGAGTATCGGCTCACACGAGACCGTGCGCATCGCGTATCGCCTGACCAGCCTGAAGTCCTTCGAGCCGTCTGGCGCGGAGAGCGGCGGAGGCTGCAGCACGTATCAGCCGGCCGCGACCGCCAGGTGGAGCTTCCTGTGCATGAACGGGACGCTGTCGACCGGCGCGTCGTCGGCGCCGTTCATCTACAGCTACGGGCAATGCGGCGGCGGCGGCGGCGGCGGTGGTGGCGGCGGGCCCGTGTACGTCGGAGGCGGGGGGGGAGGGGGCGGTGACCTCGGTTCAGGGCCCGCTGCACCCACCGAGAGCGAGCTACCCGAATCGGGATGCGCGCCAGAGTGTACCCAGTCGGAAGATTCCGCGCCGGGAGAGGAATGATGAGAGCCATCCGCGAACACAAGGTCTTCGGCGCTGGAGCGCTCGGCCTGTTGATCCTGCAGTGCCTGTTGGGCGCGCTCGTGGTCGGCGGTGCCACCGCCCACGCGCAAGTGGTGGTGACGCCACCGCCGCCGCCACCGCCGCCGCCGCCGCCGTTCCGGTACCGGGAGACCTTCGAAGATCTCTCGGTGAAGGTGATGGGCGGGCGCATCACGGTGAAGCGCACCTACGACGGCGTTCGATGGTTGCCGAACCACGCCTGGTCCGATCTCGAGCTGGTGAAGCCGCTGTCCGCCTCGAGCGGGAGCGTCTTGAGCAGTTCGGGGAGCGGCGGAGGCAGTGGTGGGAGCAGTGTCAGTGTCGGCGGCATCGTGATGGCGCCAGCCGGCAGCGGCACCAGTGGTTCGCCTCCGCCGGACGTCCCCTCCCACGCCGTGGGGGTCAGCGCGGTCGTCCGGATGAACAACTCGTACAAGGGCCTGGGCGGCGGGGTGTACGCCTTCGGCAAGCGGAGCCTCCTCCGCGCGACCGCCACCGGATTCCGCTGGCAGGACCGCGACGGGCACTTCGCGGAGTACGACACGGAGGGCCGCCTCCGCTCATACCGCGACCGGAACGGCGTGACCGTCACCCTGCAACGTGACGCCGAGCATCGTGTGACGGGGCTCGCCGATACGCTCGGGCGACAGGTGTTGTGGCTGGAGTACGCCAACAACCAGCTCTCGGCGATCCACGACTCCACGAACCGGCGCGTCGTCTACGAGTACACCGGCAACCGCATGACGCGGTTCGTCGACGCGCGCGGGAACGCATGGACCTACGAGTACACGTCCAACGGCACCCCGCGCAGCCGCACCGACCCCGAGGGTCGCAAGCTCAACCTCGTTGGGTGCTCCGGCTGGGTATGGGAGGGCAAGGACCAGGACGGCGTCGGCGCGAGCTACAAGTGCAGCTACGACGCGTCGAAAAAGCAGTCCTATATCCAGGCGAAGACCGCGGGTGGCCTGGTCGCGGAGGCCTGGTACAACAGCGAGGGTCTCGGGCTCCGCCAGGACGTCAATGGCAAGACGCTCACCACGCTCGTCATCGACGGGCGCACCCGCACGTCGATCGACCGGAACGGCGGGCGCACGGTCAACGTCTACGACGAGTTCGACAACCTGCTCAGCCGGACGCACCCCGACGGCAGTAGCGTGAAGTACGTGTACGGGCCCCTGTACTCGCTCGTCATACAGAAGACGGACGAGAACGGCGTCGTCACCCACTACGAGTACGACCCGAACGGCAACCTGACGCAGGAGACCGAGGCGTTGGGTCGGCCGGAGCAGCGGATCACTGTCTACACGTACGACACCTACGGGAACCGCACGAGCGCCAAGCGCCTGGGAGATGCGCGGACGCAGGAGTCGGTCTACCAGTTCGCCTACGACGACAGCGGCAACCTGAAGACGCTCACGTCTCCGGAGGGGTCAGTCACCCAATACACCTACGACGTCATGGGTAATGTGCTCACCTTGACGGACCCGCGTAGCAAGGTATGGACATACACCTATGCCGCGAACGGCCTAACGCTGACCGAAATCGATCCGCTTGGGAACACCCGCGCCTACGAATACGACAAAGCGGGCAACCGGACGAAGGCGACCAATGAGAACGGCAAGGCGACACATTTCGCTTACAATCGACAGCATCGTCTGACGCGAGTCACGGACGCCACCGCAAGGTCATTTACCTACGATTACAATATCGACGGAGAGGTGACCAAGGCGGTTGATAGAGAGGGAAAGGCCCGGTCGTACCAGTACGATCTCGGTCTGCGCCTGCTCAAGTCAGTGGACGGCAACGGCAATGTCTCCAGCCAATCGTTCGCCGACGAGGGGCTCGCCCAAAGCGGCGGTTTCCTCCACGCAGCTAAGATCAACTGGCCGACCTTCGAGCAGCAGTATCGATACGATCGCCGGAACCGGGTGACGCTCAACACCGTTCTCGTGGGGGATGACGCGCAGACCGTGGGCTTCAGCTATGACCCGGTTGGCAACATCATCAAGGCCACCGACCCGAATGGTAAATCGTGGCTGTTCGAGTACGACGCCTTTGGCAACACGACAAAGGAGACGGATCCGTTTGGGCACGTTACTCGATACCAGTACGACAATCGCAACAACGTTGTGGCCATCGTGGATCCCAATGGTGGCACCAGTCGCTTTGAATATGATCGCCAGAACCGGCTGACCAGGGAAGTCCGGCCGCTCGGTCAATCGATGCGATATGTCTTTGATGCCGCCGACAACGTTATCGACCGCATCGACCCCAAAGGGCGGAAGACACATTACCTCTATGACGACGCGGAACGGCTGATCAGGCGCGAATACTTCTCGACGGCTGCCGACACGGTCGTCTCTCAGTCTGTAGATTTCACCCGCGACGCTACTGGCAAGATGGTCGCTTGGAGTGACGGAACGTTCAGCGGCACGTTTGTCTATGACGATCTTCAACGCAAGACTGATGAGACCGTCAACTACGGCAACTTCGCGCTGAGCGATCACTACGGCTATTACGGTAACGGCGAGGTAAGCAGTTTCGTTGGCCCAGATGGAACTCCATACACATATACGTATGATGGGAACAATCTGCTTGCCTCCGTCCAGACTCCGACTGGTGCATTGACGATCAATGACTCGCTCTGGACTGAACCGAAGACGGTGACCCTGCCTGGTGGGGCAACTCAGACCTACGCCTACGATGGCCTGCTCAACCTGCAGAGCTTACAGGTCAAGACTCCGGCGCAGACTCCTGCCCTCGATTTACGTAACACCTATGATCGCATGCAGGCAGTTACTCAGCGAGCGATTGGCGGCGTTTCGGCGAGTTATACCTATGACGACGCCACCAGACTTGCCAGCGCGCAGTCCTCCACCGGTACGCAGGGTTACACGCTGGATGGCATGGGCAATCGTGTCGCCGACGCAAGCGGGCCCTGGACCTACAACGCGAACAACCAGTTGTTGAGCCGTCCAGGAGTCTCCTACACCTACGACGAGAACGGTAATCTCATTCGCAAGAGTCAAGGCGAAGTGAGGCAGGACTACTTCTACGACTACGAGAACCGCCTGGTCCGAGTCGAAGACCAGAACGGTGTCGTCATCGCGCGATACGGCTACGATCCATTCGACAGACGCCTGTACAAAGAGGTTAGTGGGGTACACACATACTTCTTTCACTCGGACCAGGGCATGGTTGCCGAGGTGGATTCGACTGGAGCGTTCGTACGAACCTACGGCTATCATCCTCAGAGTAGTTTTGGCACCCGGCCGCTATTCGTCAGTACAGCGGCTGGCTATGCCTACTATCACCTCGACCACCTGGGAACGCCGATCGCGTTGACCGCTTCCGATGGGCGGATCGTCTGGTCAGCCGATTACGACCCATTCGGTGGGGCAGTTGTTCGAGTGGGCGAGACGACAAGCAATCTGCGTCTTCCAGGCCAGTACTGGGACGCCGAGACCAGCCTGCATTACAACGACCGGCGGTACTACGACCCGGAGACCGGGCGCTATCTGACGGAAGATCCCATCGGCATCGAGGGTGGGCTGAATCTCTACCTGTACGCGGAAGCCGATCCCATCAATTACAGCGATCCGACCGGTGAATGCCTGCTCGCCGGGGCCATTGGAGGTGCGCTCTCGGGGGCTGCCTCCAGCATCATCGAGCAGGTGCTCACCAAGGGGTGTTTCAAGGCGATCAGCTGGAAAGACGTAGTCAAGGATGCGGCCATCGATGCGGGCGTGGGGGCACTGACCTGCGGATTATCGAAGCTGAAGTTTCGGGGACGGTGTGGCAACAGCTTCACGGACGACACGCTGGTTCATACCCGCGATGGCTTGGTACCGATCGGCGATGTGAAGGTAGGCGACGAGGTTCTCTCCTACGCCGAGTGGACCCGGGAGAAGAGCTACCAGCCAGTTGGCGCGGTCTTCTTGCATGAAGGCATTGAGCCAGTCACCGTTCTCACTCTCGCAAATGGTTTGAAGATCGAGGCCACGGATGGCCATCCCTTCCACTTGTCCGGTCAGGGGTGGAAAGATGCTGGCCAGCTGGTTATCGGAGACCTGCTCGACGTGCGGGAAGGAGTGCAGGTTGCAGTCGTTGGCGTCGAGCGTGAGCCGAGGTATGGGCGCTACGTCAATCTTTCGATCAGGTATGGAAGCACGTTCTTCGTGGGCAAGGATGGCGTGCTCGTTCACAACTGCCCGATGGGGGGCGGTGGTGGTCCCCCCGATGTCCCCGATGGTAGTGGGCACAAGCCATTCACCGATGTTCCTGGGAGCAAGCCACCCTTCCGGGGTCCTCCTGGGAGTACCGCACGTGGCCAAACGCAGTCCCGCACCTACGGCGATGATGGTTTTCCCGCCGTTGACCGCGACATCGGCCATCCAGATGAAGCAGGAATAGGATGCGGCGATCACTGCCATGATTGGGGAAGACCCCCAGGTGGAGGGCCGCCTACGGATGCTGATCGTGGTTTGTCTCGCCTTCCGACCCCGAATGACCCTCCGGTCCCTCGCGGACCCGGAGTTCCACCACCATCCCAATAGACTCCATGACTTCACGACTATCATGCGACGAGAACGGTTTTTTGAAGGGATTCCCCTACCACGATGGCTTTCTCGATGGCGTGCTCGCGGGTGGAACAGAAGTGCATCTCGCACTTCGCTCCAGTCGCAGCGAGCGACGTGTTTTGACGTTACGGCGTGTTGTGATGTTCCATGTCGAGGGCTTTCGTGAGGGAAACATCGTGCTGAACTTGCGGCTATTGCGCGCCGACCAAGTGGCGAGTGACGCGGAGGTTCGACGCATCCTGGCGGACCGGCTTTTTTTTGACCCAGCGAAATTGGGTGCGGATTCCTCGGTGTTCCTGCTGGAGGCTTCATTTGGTGCTGAAGTCGTCGCGATTTGCGGAGAGGTCGAGATCAGCGAAGTTGGAGTAACGCTGGCACTGTCACGCGGTGCCTCCTGAGGTGGACCCCAACGGAATCGGGGCAACTTCACGTCGGCTGGGATGCAAATAACGGAGCCCTGAAACTAGTCCTAACACGGGGTCCACCCAGTAGAGGGGGTGGGTGAGGCGGAGTACGATGACAATAGCCGGGACATTCCGTTGCTCATCGGTGGGGTCGATGGCGATTCGCCTGTTCGCCTGCGCTTGCTTCTTGTTTGCGGACACCGCCCTGGCCCTCGACACCATCTGCGCGCGGGTCAGGCTCCAGATCGACCAGAAGCTCACCCTCGAGCGCCAGGGCTTCGACGCGATGATGCGCATCACCAATGCGCTCGACACCGTGGAGCTGAAGCAGGTGCGCGTGGACGTACTGTTCACGGACGAGGCCGGGGCGCCGGTCCGGGCCACCTCCGATCCGAACGACACCTCCGCCAGCTTCTTCATCCGCATCGACACCATTGGGGGCATCTCGGACGTGAACGGGAACGGCACGGTCGCTCCGGCCAGCGTGGCCGAGGTGCACTGGCTCATCATCCCCAGCCCGGGCGCGGGCGGGACGGTGCCGGGGGGCAAGATCTACTTCGTCGGCGCCAACCTCAGCTACACCGTCGGCGGCGAGGCACAGACAATGAAGGTGTCGCCCGACACGGTCACCGTCCAGCCGATGCCGCGGCTGACCCTCGATTATTTCCTCACCCAGGAGGTCTTCGCCGACGACCCGTTCACGCCGCAGATCGAGCCGCAGGTGCCGTTCACCCTCGGGGTCCGCGTTCGCAACGGCGGCGCGGCGGCGGCCCGCAACGTCAAGATCGAATCCGCGCAGCCGAAGATCGTCGAGAACATCCAGGGCCTGCTCGTCGGCTTCCAGATCACCGGCAGCTACGTGAACGACTCACCCACCAGCCCCAGCCTCCTCGCCGAGCTGGGTAACATCGCCCCCTCCGCCGCGAGCACCGGCCGCTGGGTGATGACGACGACGCTCTCCGGCAAGTTCGTCGAGTTCAATGCCTCGTTCACGCACTCCGACGCGCTGGGCGGCGCACTGACCTCGCTCATCGACGCCACCCACGCCCACCTGCTCGTCCGCGACGTGAGGGTCGATCTCCCCGGCCGTGACTCCGTGCGCGACTTCCTCGCTCGCGACGACGACGTGTTGCGCGTCTACGAGTCGACGGGTGTGGACACGATGGTGACTGATCAATCGGAATCCTCCACGCTGTCCCCGTCCGGCGGTGACGCGACCTACCAGCTACTGGCGCCCCAGACCGCTGGCTTCATGTACGTGCGGCTCCCGGATCCCTCCGGGGGCACGAAGCAGCTCGGGCCGGTGACCCGTTCGGACGGGAAGGTGATTCCGCCGGAGAACGTCTGGTTGTCCAGGTCGCGTGCCACGCCTGGTGGCCCGTTCAGCTACTGGATCAACCTGTTCGACGCCAACACTCCCGGCACCTACACCCTGGTCCTGATGGCGCTGGCGGGGACACCGCGCCCGCCGGTGCTCCAGTCCATCCCGGACCATGTCGTCCGAGAAGGCGAGCGGGTGGAGTTCCTGGTCGAGGCCTCCGATCCGGACGGCACGATTCCGTCCATCACGACGTCACAGCTCCCGGTGGGGGCTCGGTTCACGCCGCAGGCTCCGTCGAGCGGCACGGCCCGCGGGTCGTTCGAGTGGACGCCAGCCACCGGCCAGTCGGGCCAGTATCCCATCACCTTCACCGCTTCCGACGGCAGCCTGACCGCGACGAGGACGTCGACGATCACGGTCACCACGCTGGTTCCGCCATCGGGCCCCGATACCCCGGTCATCTCCCGCCCCGCGGTGGCCTCGACGGTGACGGCGCCGCAGCCCGAGCTGGCCGTCGCCCCGACCGCGAACCCGCTCGACACCGCCGCCAGCTACCAGTTCGAGCTCTACCGGGACGCCTCGTACACGGACCGGATCGCCCAGAGCCCGGTCGTGCCGAGGACTTCGCTCGGGGCGGCGTGGCAGGTGCCAGCGCCGCTCGCCGACAACACCCTGTACCACTGGCGCGTGCGCGCCTTCGACGGCACCACGTACAGCACCTGGACCCTCGGGCGCTTCACCGTCAACACCGCGAACGACGCCCCGTCCATCCCGGCGATCGCGGCGCCCGCTCCCGGCGGGCACGTGGACACCCCCTCGCCCACGCTGTCGATCTCCAACAGCACCGACCCCGACGGCGAGCCGGTCGTCTACCGCTTCGAGGTCTACGCCGACGCCGCGCTGAGCCAGAAGCTGCGCGAGTTCTCCAACGTCGCCGCCGGCGCCGACGGCGTCACCCACGTGGCGGTCGCGCCACCGCTGGCCGACCAGACGACGTACCACTGGCGCGCCTTCGCGATCGACCCGCACGGCGCGATCACGGCGTCGCCGGCCGCCAGCTTCTCGATCGACGCCAGCCACCCGGCCCCCGGGGTGCCCGCGATCCTCAGCCCGGTCGTGGGGACGGTGGTGACCAGCGCCTCCGTCCCACTCCGGGTCACCCACGGCGCGCACGAGCCGGGCGTGGCCGTGAGCTACTTCTTCGAGCTCGACCGCGACCGGGGCTTCGCGAGCTCGTCCCTCGTGCACTCGGGCGCGGTCCCGGAGGGGCAGGACGCGACCAGCTTCACCGTCACCGGCCTCGCGGAGAACGCGCGGTACTTCTGGCGCGCGAAGAGCAGCGACGGCGTGGCGGAGAGCGCTTGGGTGTACGGCGACTTCTTCGTCGATCAGGCCAATGATCCACCCGGCGTGCCGACGCCGCTCAACCCGGGGCAGGGCGCCTTCGTCTCGACCCGCGAGCCACTCCTGGAACTCGGGGCCTCGAGCGACCCGGACGGCGACACCGTCGTGTATCGCCTGGAGATCTACTCGGACGAGGCGCTGTCCAGCCGCGTGGCCGAGAAGCTGACGAACACCCGTACCTGGGTGGTGCAGCCGCCGCTCGTGGACGAGGCGACCTACTTCTGGCGCGTGCGCGCCGAGGACACGCGCGGCGGTGCCAGTGCCTGGAGCGCCGTGCAGCGCTTCTCAGTCCACACCGGCACGGTCCGGCCGCCGGGGCTCGTGCTGGTGGAGCCGGCCGGTATCGTGACCGTGAGTGGCTCCTCGGTGCCGATCGCCTGGGAGATCGATGACCCCACGCACGCGTCGACGCTGGCGCTGTTCTCCGACCGAGATGCTCAGGGCGAGGACGGGACCCTCATCGTGCGCGACCTCGCCCAGGATCCGGCCACCACCACCGGCCGCTACACCTGGAACGTCTCCACGCTTCTGCCCGGCACGTATTACGTGTACGCGAGCGCCACCAATCGCGCGGGGACGACGACCCGGTACGCCGCGGGCGCCTACGTGATCCCCGTCCCGCAGCCACGCGGTGGCGTCACCCTCACTCCGACGACCCAACTGGAGACGACCGAGGCTGGCGGAACCGCGACCTTCACCGTGGCGCTCACCAGTGCTCCGCGGAGCGAGGTGACCCTCGGCTTCACGGCGAGCCAGCCGAACGAGGCGCGCCTCGCGCCGTTCGCGCTCACCTTCACTCCGACGAACTGGAATGTCCCTCGCGCGGTCACCGTGACCGGGCTCCCGGATTGCGTGGACGATGGCGACCAGCCGTACCAGGTCGTCCCGGGCCGGGCCAGCAGCGCCGATCCCGACTACAACGGTGTCCAAGCCGCGCCCCTGGCCTTCGTGAACCGGGGCTCGACGTCGGGCTGCGGGGAGAACCAGGCGCCCCAGGCGAATGCCGGCCCGGACCAGACGGTCGGCTCGGGGAGCACCGTCGTACTGGCTGGCTCTGGCACCGACGTGGATGGCACGGTGGTCGCCTACCACTGGGCGCAGACCTCCGGTCCGTCGGTGACGCTCTCCAACGCCAGCATCGCGGCGCCTCACTTCACCGCGCCGTCGCCCGCGGCCGACACGGTGCTCGGGTTCGAGCTGACCATTACCGACGACGACGGCGCGACTGGCCGTGACAGCGTCGCCGTCACCGTCCGCGCGCCCTCGAATCAGCCGCCGGTGGCCAACGCCGGTCCGGACCAGACGGTGACGACCGGCGCGCTCGTCACCCTCGCGGGTTCCGGCATCGACGTGGACGGCACGATCGTCACCTACGCGTGGGCGCAGGTCTCCGGCCCCGCGGTGACGCTCTCGGGTGAGACCAGCGCGACCGCGACCTTCTCCGCGCCGGCGGTGAGCACTCCCGCCAGCCTGGGCTTCACTCTCACCGTCACCGACGATCACGGCGCGAGCGGTACCGCCTCGGTCACGGTGACGGTCCAGCCCCTTCTCAACCAGCCGCCCACCGCCAACGCCGGGGCCGACCAGACCGCGATTCCCGGCACCCCGGTCACGCTCACCGGCAGCGCCACCGATCCGGACGGCACCGTGGTTGCCCTCCTCTGGACCCAGACGGCGGGGCCCACGGTGACGCTCATCGATGCCAGCACCGCCACGGCGCGCTTCACGGCCCCGGTGGTGTCCGCCAGCACCGTGCTCACCTTCCAACTCACCGTGACGGACAACCAGGGCGCGAGCGCCAGCGCCTCGGTCTCGATCACGGTCGTTCCGAACCAGCCGCCCGTGGTCAGTGCCGGCACCGCTCAGACGGTGAATGAGCGGACGCTGGTGACGCTCGCCGGTGCCGCCTCCGACGCCGACGGCGCGATCGCCTCCGTGCAGTGGACCCAGACGGCGGGTCCCTCGGTGGCACTCACCAACGCGAACCTCCTCACCGCCCACTTCACGGCGCCCGCGGCCAGCACCGACACCGTGCTCACGTTCACGTTGACCGCGACCGACAACCTGGGCGCCAGCAGCAGCGCGACGACGCACGTCACGATCCACCACGTCAATCAACCGCCCACCGCCAATGCCGGGCCCAGCCAGACCGTGAACGAGAACACGTTGGTTACCCTGAGCGGAGCCGGTTCCGATCCCGACGGCAGCGTCGTCTCGTACGCGTGGGTCCAGACGACTGGCCACCCGGTGGCGCTGGTGAATGCCCGGACCGCGGTGGCGACGTTCACCTCGCCGCAGATCAATGGGCCGTCGACGTTGACGTTCTCGCTGACCGTCACCGACAACGAGGGGGCGACGGGCACCGCGCACATCAACGTCCAGGTGCTGGACAACATCCAGAACGAGCTGCCGCGGGTGAACGCCGGCCCAAGCCAGATGGTCGACGAGGGAACGCCAGTCATCCTCACCGGCGGCGCCACCGACTCCGACGGCACCATCACTTCCCTCCAGTGGACCCAGACCGCGGGGCCGGTGGTCGCGCTCTCCGGCGCCCAGTCCGCGGTGGCCCGCTTCACCGCGCCGGGGGTGTCCGCTCGGACGGTGCTCAAGTTCCGACTCACGGCGACCGACAACGGCGGCGCCAGTGACTCCAGCGACACCGAGGTCGTCGTGCGCGACGTCCTCGCCTCGCCGGTGGTGGACGCCGGGCCTGATTTCGCGGTCAACGAGGGCGCGCGCGTCAACATCCAGGGCCGCGCGAACCAGAGCGGAGTCACCTACCGGTGGACCCTGGGCCCCGGTCCAGCGGTCAAGCTGAATGGCGCCAACACGGCGGTCGTGAGCTTTACCGCGCCGGCTGTGACCGCCGACTCCGTGCTGACGCTGAAGTTGACGGTTCTGGGGCAGACGGGCGCGGCGGGGTTCGACACGGTCAATGTCACCATCCGCAACGTCAACAAGCCGCCAGTGGCCGAGGTGGAGCGGCTCGAGGGCTTCGACGAGCGCACCCTCGTCACGTTGAGTGGCCGTGGCTCCAAGGACCCCGACGGAAGGATCCGCTCCTACCTCTGGGTCCAGACGAGTGGTCCGGCCGTGGCGCTGAGCAGTCCCCGGAGCGCGACGCCGAGCTTCACGGCGCCCGAGGTCACGGGAGAGACGACGTTGTCCTTCCGGGTGATCGTGACCGATGACGAGGGCTCGACCGGGAGCTCCGTCGTGAACGTCATGGTGCGCGACGTCCAGAGGCGGTGAGCCGAGCGCCGTTGCTTGGCTGTTCCTGATCAGGTGGCTCGCAGCGCTTCGGGTGGGTGCGTGGGCTTTCTCTCCCGTCTGGCTAGAACAGGACCGGAATCCGGGTGAACGGACTCCGTACGGGCACGGCGGAGTCCATGGCTCAAGATCGCGGCACTCGCTGAGCTAGACGGTTTTGTCTGGCAAGAGCGTGCGCAGCAACTCGTCGTCGGGGCCGAGCGGGCGCCAGCCAGGAGGAGGCGGCGTGGAACGGAGTGATTCTCTTGCCCGTCTGACGCGCTCCTCATGGGTTTCTGGGGTGAACGCAGCCCAAGAACCGAGCGCCATGGCAACCTTGAAACGGTTGGCGTCGTCCATCACGTCTGGCCAGCCTTCGGGGAGACATTCGGAAAGCTCGCGAACGAGCACATCGCGCACGAATCGTGTGACCTGATGGCTTCGCTCCGCCTCGGCGCGCAGCTCGCTCAACACCTGCACCCCGGCGATGTCATCCTCGCCAAGCTCATCCGCCAGCGCCACCAGTGGAACGGCAGGGCGGGCATTCGCGAAGGCGGTGAGCGACTCATAACCGAGTTCGCGGACTCGCTCGTACAGGCGGACCTTCCAGTTACCTCGCCAGGCATGTCCGCTGCTCATTGTCCTCCCCACACGGTGAAGTTCATCGGGAGCTTATAGAGCCTCATCCGATACGCGGCGATTTTGAGAATTTCGTTCCGCGTCAACATCCGCCCAGCATCGCTCTCCGCTTCGCGGAGGGCCTTCATGAGCATCTGATTCCATTCGCCGGGCCATTGGCGACCCAGGCGCCAATCGCCACCACCATGAATCGCCTCATGGCCCGCCTGCTCCATTTTGACGCAGAACTGATCGATGCTCATTTCGCCGGTGAAGCCGCGCTTCTCGAACCACTCGCGGAACTCGCGCGGCAGGATGTGATGTCGCGGTGTCTCGGCCATGCCGGCCCCCGCCTTGCCAGTCTGGCGCATGGCACGAACTTCTGGCCCGTCGCCGAGTGCGTCGCGCACGCCCTTGGGCAGCTCGTCGTGCGACTGCGCCATCATCATCTGGCCAGCATGAATCCGCACGGCCGTACCGACGACGGGCAGTGAGATGATGCCTGCCTGCACGAGCCGGCGCATCATCTCCACCCACTCGGCGGAAACGACAATCCGTGTGCCCATCATCACGTCGTTGGCGCCCATCACGAGGTTAATACCGAGCGAGGCGGGCGCGGCTGGCGGGAACTGGGGTAGTACCATCTTCATCGCCGAGGCCGTAGTGAGCATCTCGATGAGTTCCTGCACTCGCAGCATCTTCTCGAACTGCTCCGCCGCCGCGCGCACGGCCGCACGCGTCGCGGCGAACTCTCCGGTGAGGTGGCCAATCAGTGCGGGGAGATTGTTTGCGGACTGGAGCCGTGGGCCACCGAGACGTAGCAGGGCAAGCTGCATGTCTGGGTCATCCACCTCTGACGCCGCGTTGGCCAGCCTGGTGGTGGCAGTGAGTTCGGTGTCAATCCACCGCAGTTGCTGGGCGCCATGGTTGACGGAAGGGATGAACAGGTCGGCATGTCGTCTGTAAATGCCAGTCCTGCTGTCATTGAGTCTGGAGAGTGCGCTGGAGATGCGACGGGTAGAGACGGACACTTCGCGAATGATACCGAGAAACGCGAGATGGGCCGCGATGGCGCTCTGCTTGGCTGGCTCCTCAGCCTTGCGGCGGACTTCACCCCCAACGACGCGGCGATGGTGCAGCCGCTCAGGCACCTCGGATTCAGGCGGGGAAAGAGATGGTGCGGCGAAGACATGCGAAAGCTCTTCGCTATCACCCGAGCTTCGGGCTTCGTCTCCTTCAGATGCCACCTTCCCGGGGCGTCAGGGGGCTTTCCAGCGCGAAGCGGGCGATCTCGTCCTTGCGCATGAACACCACGCCCGGTTGTTTCTGGACGTAGGTGATGAATTCCTCCAGCGCCTTGACGCGCGAGGGACGGCCGGCGATCCGATCGTGGGTGCTGATGGACATCATGCGCCGACGCGTGGCGGCCTCGGCGTAGAGCACGTCGAACTCGTCCTTGAGTTCGCGTCCGAAGGCCTCGGCCGAGGCGTTGCGCCCCTCGAACTGGACGATGTCATTCATGCCCAGGGTATAGGGGACGACCGTGAAGGGTTTGCCTTTCACGGGGATGAGGAATGGCTCGTCCCGGCTCACGTCGTCGATGTGGTAGGTGAACCCGAGGTCCTGGAGGATCTCCAGCGTCCGGGGAGTCCCTCGCATCCAGAAGGCGTTGAAGCCCACCGGCTTCGTGCCCGTGGCGCGCTCGATGCTCCGCACGTTGGCCTCGTACGAGGCTCGCTCCTCCTCGGGACTCATCGAGAACTGGGGCGTCCAGGTCTGGCCATGGGCGGCGGCCTCGTGGCCCCGCTCGACGATCTCCTTGGCCAGCTGGGGGGTGCGGTCCACCGCCTGCCCAACCATGTGGGACGTCACCTTGACGCGCTTGCGCTCGAAGAGATCGAGCAGCCGGGGGATGCCCTCCTTGATGCCATACGCGTACCACGTGGCGGCGGGCAGATCCGGGTACTTCGGATCGATGGACGGGAAGGGGCTGCTCGCCCCTCGCTCGGGCTGTGCGCCCGCTTCGAACTGCATGGAGAGGGAAATCACCAGTCGCGCACCGTCCGGCCAGAACTGCTTGGACGGGGATCGACCGCCTCGCGTAGGGGGTGGCTCCCGCGGGGCCGTGGGCGCCGGGCTCGCGGCCAGCGCGTCGGAGGAAGGGGCCGCCGCGATGAGTGCACTGGCGGCGATCAAGCCGGAGTGGCGCAGGAACTCGCGGCGCTCGGGAACGGCGGGCGAGGGGAAGGGCATCGGTTCGGGGAGGGACATGACGAAGGGACCTCGCGTGCTTCAGGGGACCGGGGCAGGGCTGCTCGAGGAGACGGGGGCGGAGCGGCTTCGGGTCCTGGCCCACCAGGCATCGACGGAGACGTGGTTGAGGTGGGCCGTCGCCATGAGCGCGGCGTAGAGGGCCGCGTAGATCATCTGCAGTCCCGCCGTCTCCCAGTCGCTGCGCAGGGTGGTGCCGAAGATGAGGGACACCATCAGGAGGCCGCCGGTGAAGAGGGCGGTGCGCGTCAGCAACCCGAGCGTGAGCAGCACGCCGATGACGAGCTCGATGAAGGGCAGCAGCAGCGCGAAGAGACGGACCAGCGGTGAGGGAAGCCAGGTATTCGCGAAGAGCTGGACGAGCGCGTCGGCGAAGGCTCCGGGGTTGCCGATCCGGACCAGACCATGCCCGAGGAGGTTGATGCCGAGGGCGAGCCGCAGCAGGAGCTGACCCGCTACCGCGTTCGTGATGCCAAAGAAGAGGGGGGAGGCGTCCTCTGTCGAGGTCGAGGGCTTCATGGTGTCTTCCCGATGTGGAGAGGGGGGACCGTGTTGCGTCTTCGCACCCTCTACTTGCGCTTCCCCGCACAGGTTGGGAACGTGGTCCCGAGGAAAGACGGCTGTGCCTGAACGGAAAAAGCAGGGTCCGGTGCTGCTCGAGGGGTTGATGCCCCTGATGGTGTTCGTGCGAGCCGTCGACAACCAGGGGTTCTCGGTGGCGGCACGGCAGCTCGGATTGACTCCGTCCGCCGTGAGCAAGCAGGTGGCCCACCTGGAGGAGCGACTCGGGACCCGGCTGCTCCGCAGGACCACCCACCATCTGAGCCTCACGGAGGCGGGAAGCATCTTCTACCAGCACTGTCAGCGGGTACTCGGGGAGTTGGAGGAGGCCCAGCTCGCGATGGCGGCCCTCGACGAGCGTCCGAGGGGCACCCTCCGTGTCTCCGCGCCCGCGGTGCTCGGCGAGGTCCACGTCGGGGCCGCCGCGGCGGCGTTCCAGGAGTCCTTTCCGGAAGTGCAGGTGGAACTCGAGGCGAGCGATCGGGTGGTGGACCTCGTGGAGGATGGCTTCGACGTGGCGGTGCGGATCGCCGGCACGTTGAAGGACAGCTCGCTGGTGGTGCGACGCCTCGCGGACGAGGAACGCGTCCTGTGCGCGAGCCCCTTCTATCTCCAGCGCGCCGGCAGGCCCCGAGCCCTGGAGGAGCTGGCCCACCACGAGTGTCTGCTCTTCAAGCCCGGCCGGGTGGTGAGGGAGTGGCAGTTCCAGGGAGAGGGGGCCTCTCGGAGCGTGAAGGTCCAGGGGCGCTTCGTGGCCAACAACCACCTCGTCCTCCGGCAGGCGGCGCTCCTGGGACGGGGCATCGCCAACCTGCCGCGCTACCTGGTGTTGGAGGAGCTGCGCTCGGGGGCCCTGGTGTCACTGCTCGCCGAGCACCCGGTGACCCAGCGCCACATCTACCTCGTGTACCCGCACCGCCAGCTCACGCCTCCCAAGGTGCGGGCCTTCGCCGACTTCCTTGCCCGCTACTTCCAGCGCATCTTGGGGTAGAGGAGTTCTGGCCGCGTGGCTCCGGCACCGTCATTGATTTGTAGGGCGAGCGGCCGGGGCGTCACCCCGTGGGCGGGCGGACCACCAGCATGGGCCGGTCGGAGTGCGCCATGATCTCCTTGGCCACCGTACCCATCACCGTCTTCTTCAGCCCCGAGTGTCCGTGGGTGCCCAGGCAGATCACGTCCACGCTCAGGCGCTCGGCGACCTTGAGCAGCACCGGCGCCACGTCGTGGCCCGACAGCACCATCACCCGCACCTCGCGCCCCTGGGCATCCGCGTCCTTGGGCAACAACTGGCGCAGCCGCGACCGCAACTCCTGCGCCTGCTCCGTCGCATGCCGCGCCACGGTCACCAGGTACACCGTGCCCCCGTTGGGCAGCAGGGAAAAGGCATGCGGAATGGCCCGGTTGGCCGCCTCCGAGAAGTCCGTGGCCACCAGCACCGAGCGCAGCGCGGGAACCGTCACCTCCGAGCCCCGCGCCGCCCCCGCGAGCGGCACGCTCACCACCGACATGGCCGCCAGCCTCAGCGCGTGGTGCGACACGCTCCCCAGCTTGCCCAGACCCTTCCGCTGGTGCGAGCCCACCACCAGCAGGTCCACCTTCTCGTCCGCCGCCAGCGCCACCAGGTGGTCCGCGATGCGTCCCACCCCAGCTTCCAGCCGCATGCGCACCGGCGGCTGGCCCTGCGCTTCCAGCGGCGCCACCTGTGTGCGCACCTCCTGCTCCAGCGCGCGCAGCAACTCGGGCGTCACCTCCTGGTAGAACGTCGGATGCTCCAGCCCCATCCGGAAGTACTCCTCGTGGGGCCAGTAGATGCGCCCGGCCACCACCTCCACGTCGCCGTAGCGCCGCAGGCCCCGCAGCCAGTCGCGCGCCGCCTCGAAAGGCAGCGAGCGGTCCACGCCCAGCATCACCTTCAAGGGACGAGTCCCCTTCACCCAGGCCTCGAAGGACTCCGCCTCGCGCACCACCAGCAGCGGCACCGGCAGCGTCGTGGCCAGCCGGTCCACCGTGCCGCCTACTCCCAGGAAGGGCGAGGCGCTCGTGGGCCCCGCCGTCACCACCAGCCCCGCGCCCTTCTCCTTCGCGAAGCGCGCCAGCTCCTCGGCCGGCTCTCCCGTGAGCAACTGGTGGCTCGCGCGTGCCCCCAGCTTCTCCACCCGCCGCACCTCGTCCGATAGCGCCGACTGCGCCGTGTCCCGCAGCGTCTGCCCGAAGGCGCGCGCGAGGTTGCCTGGCAGCACGTGCACCAGGAAGAGGGGCTCATCCAATTTCCGCGCGAGCTGCGCGGCGGCAGTGGCCGCTCGCTGCGCGGCGTCCGAGAAGTGGGTGGCGCAAAGGATGGTCATGTCGGTTCCCCGGGTTCACGTTCCTACCGGGACTACTCTAATCAGCCGGCTCCCCTCGGATGCAAGGCGCCAGGCACGCCCAGGGCCGCCCGACTCTGGAGCGCCGGGCCCCCCGGTGCGCTCCGGGGCTGCCCCTCGCGGTTCGAAGCCCCGGACCACGGGGGAGCGGCCCTCCTCTTCCTCGCCCTGCTTCTCAGTCAGGGAGGGCGAACGCATGCCTCGTCTCGCGAGTCGACGAACCCGCAGGGGAGTGCGGATCTTGCGAGAAGCCCGCTCGGAGGCGAATCCATCATGAGAATCCTGGTCAGCTATGGTTCCAAGCGGGGGGGCACGGCCGAGATCGCGGGCATCATCGCGCGGACACTCGCCGCGCGAGGTTTCCAGGTCGATCTGCACCCGGCCTCCGAGGTCGAGTTCGTCGATGGGTACGATGCCGTCGTGGTGGGGGGCGCGCTCTACATGTCGCGCTGGCATCGCGATGCGAGTCGCTTCGTCAAGCAGCACACCCAGGCGCTGCGGGCCCGGCCGGTCTGGCTCTTCAGCAGCGGGCCGCTCGATGACTCGGCCACCTGGAACGAGGTGCCGCCGGTGGCTCAGGTCCAGCGGTTGATGGCGCGCATCGGAGCGCAAGGCCATATCACCTTCGGAGGGCGCCTGCTGCCCGACGCCAAGGGCTTCATCGCGAGCAAGATGGCCAGTTCGTTGGCGGGCGACTGGCGCGACCCGCGCATCATCCGGGCCTGGGCGGAGGGGATGGCGGATGCGCTGCTCACCTTCGAGCGGACTCCGTCCCGCGCCGCCGAGGACACGCCGGCCTGGCCGTAGCCGGGCATATCGGGGAGTGACCGGCGCCCTAGACGATGCCCAGGCGCCGGGCCAGCCGCCGGAGGTTGGCGCGATCCATTCCCAGCTCGCGCGCCGCCGAGGCCCAGTTGCCCTGGTGCCGCTGGAGGCTCGTGTTGATCTGCTGTCGTTCGAAGCGCTCCACGGCCTCGCGCAGGTCCCCCACGGGTGTCGGCTCGGGTGGCGGTTCGGCCCGGGCCGGGGGAGGGGAGTCCCCATTGAGCGCGAAGTCCGTCGCCAACAGGGTGAGGATGCGGCTGTCATCCTGGCGCTGCCCATAGGCCTTGAGCGCGCTCCGTGCCACCAGATGCTCCAGCTCGCGCACGTTGCCGGGCCAGGAGTAGGCCAGCAGGGCGGCCTCGGCATCGTCGCTCAGGCGCAGGCTGCGCAGTCCCAGGCGCGAGCGGTTCTGCTCGAGGAAATAGCCGGTCAGCAGCAGCACGTCGTTGCCCCGCTCGCGCAGGGCCGGCACATGCAACGGAAACACGCTGAGCCGGTGGTAGAGGTCGGCGCGATAGCGCCCCTGGCGCATCTCCTCGGCCAGGTCCCGGTTGGTGGCGGCGATCAGCCGCACGTCGATGCGGTGCTCCCGGTCCGAGCCCAGGCGCTGCAACTGCCCGCTCTGCAGCACGCGTAGCAGCTTGGCCTGTACCGTCAGCGGCAGCTCGCCCACCTCGTCCAGCAGCAGGGTGCCACCGTCGGCCAGCTCGAACTTGCCCCGCCGGTCGCTGACCGCTCCGGAGAAGGCGCCCACCACATGGCCGAACAGCTCGCTCTCCACCAGCGTCTCGGGCAGGGCCGCGCAGTTGAGGCTGATGAGCGGCCGGTGCGCCCGGGGGGACGCCGCGTGGACGGCCTGCGCCACCAGCTCCTTGCCCACCCCCGTCTCGCCACTGATCAGCACGCTCAGCGGACTGGCTCCCACCAGCGCGATGTCCTCCATGAGCTTGAGGAAGGACGGGCTCTGTCCAATCAACGAGTGCGGACGCTCCCCGGCGGCCAGACGGTAGCTCTCCGCCCGCTGGAACTCGCCCTCGGCCCGCATCACGAGCCGCTCGATGCGCTGGGCCACGCGAACGGTGGCCGCCGCCAGACTGGCGAACGCCTGCAGGGACGCCAGATCCACGGGCGCCAGCCTTCCGGGTGACAGTGCGTCCACGGTCAGCAGGCCCCAGACGTGTCCATCCACGAGCAAGGGACAGCCCAGGCAGTCATGCACCTGGAGATCGCCTCTGGCCCCCTGCACCAGGCCATCGTAGGGATCCGGCAAGGGGCTGTCGGCGGGAAACCGGGTGGGAGTCGCGCTCGCGAGCAGGACCTGGAAGCGTGGATGCTCGCTCACCCGGAAGCGTCGCCCCAGGGTGTCCTCGGAGAGGCCATTGACCGACAGCGGTACCAACCACTCCCCCTCCAGGCGCAGCAGCGCGACCGCGTCGCAGGGCATCAGCACCCGCAACGCCTGCAGCAGCCGCCGGTAGCGCTCGCGCTCGGGCAGCTCCCGTGACAGGTCATCCACCAGGGGGATCAACGCGTGGAGCAGGGGATTGGGAGTCATTTCGACCACCGGAAGTCGATTCGACTCCGCGTCCCCCAGGTCGAAATGACCTGGGCCCATCCCAACCCCTTGATTTCCTGGTGTCCGGAAGTCGGCATGGAAGCTGCTCCTATCAAAGCACGACGTCCCGGTGGTGGAGGTTTTCCCCGCTACCCGTGCCGTGAACCCCAATCCGGAGCCCATCCCATGCTCAATGCTCAGCAACGCGCCATCGTCAAAGCCACCGTGCCGCTGTTGGAGACCGGTGGCGAAGCCCTGACCACGCACTTCTATCGCATCATGCTCGGCGAATATCCCGAGGTGCGCCCGCTCTTCAATCAGGCCCACCAGGCCAGCGGTGCCCAGCCCCGAGCCCTGGCCAATGCCGTGCTGCGCTACGCCCGCCACATCGATGAGCTGGAGCAGCTCGGCGGGCTCATGAAGCAGATCATCAACAAGCATGTGGCCCTGCGGGTCCTGCCCGAGCACTACCCCATCGTGGGCACGTGCCTGCTGCGCGCCATCCGCGAGGTGCTCGGGGCACAGGTGGCGACGGACGAGGTGATCGCCGCGTGGGCCGCCGCCTACCAGCAACTGGCCGATCTGCTCATCTCCAGCGAGGAGCGGGTCTACGAGGAGACGGCCCAGGCGCGCGGCGGCTGGCGCGGCGGGCGCGAGTTCCGGGTCATCCGCAAGGAGCAGGAGAGCGCGGAGATCATCTCCTTCTACCTGGCGCCCGCGGATGGTGGCCCGCTGATGGACTTCGTGCCGGGGCAGTACATCGGCATGCGGCTCGTCATCGACGGCGTCGAGATGCGCCGCAACTACTCGCTGTCGGCGGTGCCCAATGGCGAGTCCTACCGGATCAGCGTCAAGCGCGAGCCGAACGGCAAGGTGTCCAACCACCTGCATGATCGGGTGGGAGTGGGGGACTCGCTGGAGCTGTTCCCTCCCGCGGGCGAGTTCACCCTGAGCCCGAGCACCAAACCCCTGGTGCTCATCAGCGGTGGCGTGGGCATTACCCCGACGCTCGCCATGCTGACGGCGGCCCTGCCCCAGGGGCGGCCCATCCACTTCATCCACTGCGCGCGCAACGCCGGGGTCCACGCCTTCCGCGAGTGGGTGGACGCGCAGGCCGGCAAGCATCCCCACCTGCGGCGCTTCTACTGCTACTCCCAGGTCACCGAGGGGGCGCCCCAGCCGGATGCCGTCGGACTGCTGGATCGCGAGCTGCTCGCGCGATGGCTGCCCGAGGCGCGGGACATCGATGTCTATTTCCTCGGCCCCAAGCCCTTCATGGCGGCCATCCAGCGCTCCTTGAGGGAGCTGGGCGTGCCCGAGCAGCAGTGCCACTACGAGTTCTTCGGCCCGGCGGCGTCGCTGGCGTAGCACTCCGGGTCGTCGAGCCGGGCTACCCTTCTTTGTCGGTGAGCGTTTCCCGCGTTTTCCGAGGGAAGGGTCGCCCGTATCATCCGCCGCATGAATACCGGTGTCCTTCCTCCCGAGCGGCGGTCCTCCCTGCGCCTGGGCGATGGCCGCGTCCTCGCGTGGTCCGAATGGGGACCCCCCGAGGGTCTCCCCGTGCTGTTCTGCACGGGAGCCGCCATGAGCGGCTCACTCGGCTTCGGCGCGAACCATCTCGCGGAGCTCGGCTCGAGGCTCATCGCCATCGACCGGCCCGGCCTCGGCGCGTCCGACGCGCATCCCGGCAAGACCCTGGCCTCCTGGGTGGAGGACACGCGGCAGCTCCTCTTGGCGCTGGGCTCGCTGCGGGACGTCACCGCCGTGGGTTTCTCCCAGGGCGCGCCGTTCGCGCTGGCCCTCGCGGGCCGGGAGTTCGTGAAGGCCGTGGCGATCGTGTCCGGACAGGATGACCTGGCCTGGCCGGCCCTGGCTCCCAGGCTGCACCCCGACGTGGCCGCGATGGTGCGTGCCGCGCGGGGGGATCCCCAGGGCTTCGAGCAGTCCTTCGCGGAGATGGCCACGGCGGACGGACTGTGGCAGCTCATCCTCGGAATGAGTGGCGAGCGCGATCGGGCGCTCTACCTGAGCGAGCCCTTCGGCGCGGCGTATCAGCGCTGCCTGCGGGAGGGCTTCTCCCAGGGCGCGCGCGGGTACGCGAGGGATCTCGTCAACGCGCTGGGCCCCTGGCTGGTGGAGCCGGAGCGCATCTCCGTCAAGGTGGACCTCTGGTACGGCGGCCTGGACACGAGCACGGTCCACTCGCCCGACTTCGGCGCCACCCTGGCCGCCCGCCTGCCGAACGCGACCCTCACGGTGGATCCCCACGCGGGCGGATCAATCCTTTGGACGAGGGCCCGGGACATCCTCGCGAGGCTCGAGAGCCACGTTTCGGGGAGCGCAGCGAGCGCGGGGCGTTAGGCCGCGAAGCGGATGTGTGTCTGGTTACCTTCCAGGCAGCATCCGGCGGACCACTGGTTGACCCGCGTGAGGCGCCCAACCGTTGGCGTGAACACGCGGGGAGCCCGCTCCGGGCCCCCATGAGGAGGAGCGGACATGGCGAGGTTGATCCGTGAAGTGATGACGCGCAACGTGGAGGTCATCAGTCCGAACGACACCGTGCGCGAGGCGGCCCGGAAGATGCGCGACCTGGATGTGGGGCCCATTCCCATCTGTGACGGCAAGCGGGTGCAGGGGATGATCACCGACCGCGACATCGTGGTGCGCGCCATCGCCGAGGACATGGATCCGGCCCGGACGCCCGTGTCCGCCATCATGTCCAAGGGGATCCAATACTGCTTCGAGGACGATCAAGCCGAGGACGTGCTCGAGCGCATGGAGGAGTTGCAGTTGCGCCGCTTCATCGTGGTGGATCGCGACAAGAAGCTCGTGGGCATCGTGGCGCTGGGCGACCTGGCGGGTGAGGAGAGTGGACGCCGCGTGGGCAAGGCACTCGAGGGCATCTCCGAGCCCGCGAGCCACTGAGCCGCGGGACACCGGAGCCCGGGTGGACCGGGCTCCGGGGCGGTTCATGGGGTGACGAGCCCGTAGGATGGAGCCTTACTCCATCTGGAGGGCGGCTCATGGCACCTCGTCTGATCGGCGTACTCTTGCTGTTGGTCCTACTGTCCGCGTGTAGCGCCACACGCGTCGTGCGCCTCGACATGGGCCGAGGCCAGACTGTCGTTCCCCTGGATGGGCAGCCCCCGGCTTCTCAATGGGCCGAGGTGGATGCTCGAGTGACCCGGGAGTACCTGCGGTTCTGCGAGGCCATCGGGAAGCCTGGAGATTGCCGGGGGGTGCTGATGAACAGCCCTCTCCTCAGCGGGGATAGCCGCTACGCCCTCGCCATGTCCTTCGCCATCGATGCCGTCATTCCCGAGATGATGGAGGCGTTCAAGGACATGGCCGATCCCGAGGCGATCAAGGCCTCCATCCTCTGGACGATGACCCTCTACGCTTCGATGTGGATGGCACCCGAACCCGTGTTCTCCAAGGGGATCGCGACGGTCGTGACGGCCAGTTTCATTTGTTACATCGGAGTGGATACGTTCTGGACGCTCATCCAGGGCTGGAGACGTTTGGCGAAGCTTCTCTCGACCGAGGGCACCTCACTCAACAAGTTGGTGACCCGGAGCCAGTGATGGAGACGACTCGCATTCCGAAGAAGTATTTCAAGCTGTCTCAGGAGGTTGATGGCTCTGGAGGCTGGGATCTTGGCAATCCCACGGATCCACAGGGCCGAGAGGTGGATAACCCATGGAGCTTCAGAGAAGGCCTGCCGGTCGCGGACCCGGGACGATTGACGCTTCCCGTTGGTCGCCCGGGCAGGGCTCTCGACTTCACCCTCGCGGGCTTCAGCATCCCGGTCGTTCACGCCAGGGTGGCAGCCCTGTTCAGGGAATTGGCTCCCCGTGATGTTCAGCTTCTTCCGGTGGACATCCCAGGGCAGCCAGACCCGTTCTGCATCCTCGTTGCCACACGGCTCATCCAGTGCATCGATGACCAGGCCTCCGAGGAGGTGGAGTATTGGATGCCGGAGGATGGGCGGCCCGAGAAGGTCGGACAGTATCGGGACGTGTCCGGCATGCGCATCGATCCCTCGAAGATTGGTGACGCCCAGGTGTTTCGCACCTGGGGGTGGACCATCGCGCTCATCGTCTCCGAGGAACTCAAGGAGGCCTTGGAGCGGATGGGCGCCACGGGGGCGAAGTTCAAGGAGGTTTGACCCGCGGTCATTGGACTCCTTGCCTTCGCCCTCCGTTCACCCACGGCTCAGCCCAGATCGAACAGCAGGGCCTCGAGCGGCTCGGTGGCGGAGAGTTCCAGCCGAGACTCCTCGGACACGGCCACGCCGTCACCGGCCTTGAGCGTCACGCCGTTGAGCGTGCCCGCGCCGCGCGCCACCTGCAGCCACGCGTGCCTCCCCGGCGCCAGGGTGTACTCCGTCTTCTCTCCCCGGCCCAGCACGGTGCTGTACAGCCGCAGATCCTGGTGCACCTTCAACGAGCTGTCCTGTCCCTCGGGGGATACCACCAGCCGGAAGCGGCCCTGGCGCTCCGTGAGTGGGAACTCCTTCTGCTCGTAGCCGGGCGTCAGCCCCTTGCGCTCCGGGAGGATCCAGATCTGCAGGAGGTGCACCTCCTCGTCCGAGTTGTTCATCTCGCTGTGCAGCACGCCCGTGCCCGCCGTCATCCGTTGCATCTCTCCCGCGCGCAGCACGCCCACCGAGCCCAGGCTGTCACGGTGCTCCAACTGCCCGCTGAGCACGTAGGTAATGATTTCCATGTCCCGGTGGGGGTGCGCGCCGAAGCCGCTGTGCGCGGCCACCCGGTCCTCGTTGATGACGCGCAGGGAGCGAAAGCCCATGGCGGACGGGTCGAAGTAGTCCCCGAACGAGAAGGTGTGGTGGGAGTCCAACCATCCGTGGTTCGCATGGCCGCGCGCTTCTGAATTCCGAACGATGATCATGATGCCGTGTCTCCTTCGCCAGACATCATGCGAGTGGGACCCGGCCCGCGCCAGACGTGCTCCCCGGGACACACTGTCCTATCCACGGGACATCGGATTCCAGGTCGCGGCCCAGCGCTCGCGCGCGAGCTCCACGAAGGCCATCACCTTGGGCGCATGGTGGCGGCTGCTGGGATAGACGGCATGCACGGGTGTCTCGGCGGCGGTCCAGTCGGGCAGCAGGTGTTGCAGACGTCCGCTCGTTACGTCCTCGGCGCAGGAGATGTTGGGCAGCAGGGCGATGCCCGCGCCCGCCAGGGCCATGCCGCGCAACATGTCCGGCTCGTTCACCGCGAGCCGCGTGGACACCTGCACCTCGACGGATTTGCTCTCGGAGTGCAGCGTCCAGCGGTTGGCCTCCCGGGACGAGCCGAAGAGCAGGCAGTCATGCTTCTCGAGGTCTCGAGGCGTCTTGGGGGCGCCTCTCGCCCGGACGTAGTCCGGAGATGCCACCACCACGCGCTCGAGCTTGCCGATCCGGCGGGCCATGAGCGAGGAGTCGGCCAGCTTGCCCGCGCGCACGGCCAGATCGAACCCCTCGTCCACCAGGTCCACCGTGCGATCCGTGCACACCATCTCCACCTGCACGTCGGGATAGCGCCGGAGGAACTCCGTGACAATCGGCCCGAGGATGCTGAAGGTGAGTGGGGCCGTCACGCGCAGCAGTCCATGGGGAGCGGCCTGCATGCGCGTGACCGCCAGCTCGGCCTGCTCCGCCTCGGCCACGATGCGCGCGCAGTGCTCGTAGTAGGCCTGTCCCACGTCCGTGAGACGCAGCTGGCGCGTGGTGCGTTGCAGCAGTTGCGCGCCCACGCGCTCCTCCAGCTCGGACACCTTCCGGCTTACCGTGGACTTGGGCATGTGCAGCCCACGCGCCGCCGCCGTGAAGCTGCCCGCCTGGACGACCTTGGCGAAGACGAGGAGTTCGTTGAGATCCATGCCGCTCCCGAGGCCGGACCCCGTCCCAGGAGTGGAACGGTCTGCCCGGACCGTCCCATCTAGTCCGGAGCGCGGCCCACCGCCAGCCACCGGGTCCAACGGGTTCCAGACCGCCCGAGCCGTTCCCCGGGTGAAGTGTTGGCGGGTGGTTATGGGGCCGGGCCCGCGTTGTTTCAATTTTCAGCAATGCGTTACATAGGTGTTCCTCATGGCGGAAACCTTGTTCGAGGAACTCAAGCGCTACGTGGGTTTCGAGCCGGCCGATGGCCTGCTTCTCCGGGAACTGCACGAGGTGGCGCGGCCGCGGTTTCCCGCCATCGCGGACGTCTTCTATGCGCGCATCCTGGAGCACGAGGGCGCGCGCAAGGCGCTCGCGGGCGAGAGCCAGGTGGGCCATCTCAAGGTGTCGCTGCGCGCCTGGATGGAGCAGCTGCTCAGCGGCCCCTGGGACGAGGACTACTACCGGGCGCGCTGCCGGATCGGCCGCATGCATGTGCGCGTCGCGCTCCCCCAGCATTACATGCTCGGCGCGATGAACGTGCTGAGGCAGGAGTTCAACCTCCTCATCGCCGAGCACCACGCGGACCAGCCCGAGCGGTTCCGGGCCATGAGCTTCGCGTTGGGGAAGATCCTCGATCTGGATCTGGCCATCATGCTGCACACCTTTCGCGAGGATCTGCTCGCGCAGCAGGCGCGCCACGAGCGACTGTCCACCTTCGGCCAGCTCGTGGGCTCCATCGGCCACGAGCTGCGCAATCCGCTGGGTGTCATCGAGACGTCGCTCTTCATCCTCAAGGGCCGGCCCCTGGCCAGCGAGGAGCGCGCCGCCAAGCACCTGGCGCGCATCGGCGAGCAGGTGGCGCTCGCCAACCGCATCGTCTCGGACCTGCTGGACATGATCCGGGACCGGCCGCTCAAGCGCGAGTCGCTGCGGCTGGAGGCCGTGTGGAAGGATGCCCTCTCCTCGGTGCACGCGCCCGCGGGCGTGTCCCTGCTCGCCGAGGGGCTCGAGTCGCTGCCCACGTTGGAGGGAGATCCGGGGCAGATCCGTCAGGTCTTCGTCAACCTGATGGAGAACGCCGTGCAGGCGGTGGGAGACACGGGCTCGGTGCGCTTGTCGGGCCTGGCGGAGCCGGACGCGGTGGTGCTCGTCCTGGAGGACTCGGGGCCGGGGGTGAGCGAGACCATCCGGCGCCGGATGTTCGAGCCCCTGATGACCACCAAGTCCGGGGGCATCGGCCTGGGCCTGCCCCTGGTCAAGCGCATCCTCGAGCGCCATGGGGGCTCCATCCTCTACGACCCCCAGGGCGGGGGAGGGGCGCGCTTCGTCCTCCGGCTCGCCCTTCCCCCGCACTCCGCGTGAGAGTCCGCCATGAGGAGCTACCTGCTGCTCGATGACAATCTGGCCTTCGCGGAGAACCTCGCGGAGATCCTCCGGGATGGGGGGGACGAGGCCACGGTGGTGACGGAGGGGCCGCGGGCCCTGTCGCTCGCGGGCACCCGGCGCTTCGACGCGCTGCTCACGGACATGAAGATGCCGGGCATGAACGGGGCACAGGCGGTGCGCCACATCCGCCAGGTGGATCCCGGTCTCGCTGTCGTGGTCATCACCGCCTACCCGGGAGAGGAAGAGCTGGAAGCGGTACGCCGGGAGGGACTGCTCGCGGTGCTGCCCAAGCCCGTGCCGCTCGCCCCGCTCGTCTCGTTGTTGACCCACGCGCGCCGGGATGGACTGGTGGCGCTCATCGAGGGGGAGCCGGCGCGGGACGAGACCCTCGCCGAGCAACTGCGCTCGCGCGGCTTCTCGTGTGTCACCGCGCGCTCGGTGGAGGACGCCGAGCACCTCGCGGGGGCGCGGCTCTTCGCGGCGCTGGTGCCTCCGCGGCGGCTCGGGGAGTCGGAGTGTGAGGCGTTGCGCTGGCTGCGGGCACGCTTCCCCACACTGCCGGTGTTCTCCGAACCTGTCGACCTCCAGACACTGTTGGACACACTGGAGCGAGCCCACGACTCGCGCTAACAGCAGGGCCCCATGAGCCTCTCCTCCTTCAATCCCCCTCGTGTGCTCGTCGTCGAGGACAACGCGGCCTTCCTCGACAATCTCCGGGAGTTGCTCGGCGACGCGGGCTACCTGGTGTCCGGTGCGAGCAGTTGCCGCGAGGCGCGCGAGCGGGTGCAGGACGGCTTCGACGTGGCGCTGGTGGACTTGCGTCTGCCGGACGGGGATGGGACGGAGCTCGCGCGGGACTTGAAGGAGAAGGTGCCCGAGTGCGAGGTGGTGTTGCTCACCGGCTTCGCCACGCTGGAGACGGCGGTGGCGGCGGTGCGCGCGGGCGCGTGCGCCTACCTGATGAAGCCCTGCGCGCCCAACGAGTTGTTGCTGACGCTGGAGCAGACCATGCGTCAGGTGCGCTTGCAGGCGGAGAAGCGCGAGCTGGCGCGCCGGGCGCAGGTGACGGAGAAGCTCGCGGCGGTGGGCACGCTCACGGCGAGCCTGTCGCACGTGATTCGCAATCCCCTCAACGCCGCGGCCCTGCAGCTCGCCGTGCTGGAGCGGCGGGTGCGGCGGCTGTCCACCGAGCAGCAACCGGCCTTGTTGGATCCCCTGCTGTTGGTTCGCGATGAGATCCGCCGGTTGGATCATGCGCTGGAGGACTTCCTCCAGTTCGCGCGGCCGCGGAGCTTCCGCCCGGAGCCGGTGGACGTGCTGGCGCTGCTGCGGCGCGTGGTGGATTTCCTGGGCAGCAAGGCCGAGGCGCGGCGGGTGCGTCTGGAGTTGGAGGGCGAGGAGTCGCTTCCGCCGCTCAAGGGCGAGGAGGAGCGCTTGCGCCAGGTGCTCATCAACCTGACCCTCAACGCCCTGGAGGCCACGCCCGAGGAGGGTGTCGTGCGCCTGTCGGCGCAACGCGAGGAGGACATGGTGCGCCTGTGCGTGGACGACACGGGCGCGGGTGTGCCTCCGGAGCTGCGCACCCGCGTCTTCGAGCCGTTCTTCACCACGAAGGAGGAGGGCTCGGGGTTGGGGTTGTCCATCGTCCACTCCGTCGTGTCGCAGCACGGGGGCTCGCTGGAGGTGACCAGCTCCCCGTCCGGAGGGGCGCGCTTCCTGCTGCGGCTGCCCCTGGTGGCTTGAGGCGGTTGCCACCGCACGTCCTCGCGGGTTACATGGGCCATGTCGCTAGGGGTGCTCCCGTGAGGAGCTGAGAGGGCCGTGTTCGCGGTCGACCCTTGGAACCTGAACCGGTTTGGACCGGCGGAGGGAAGCGGCGGGCTTCCCACGCCCGACTCTTCTCTTGCCATGTGCCGAGGAGGAGTCACGTGAGCGGAGCATCGAAGAGCCTCAAGGTGGACGGCGAGGTGTTGCAGGGCATCACCCGGGGGCCGCTGCCGGCCTCGCGCAAGGTGTACGTGTCCGGCGTGTTGAACCCGGAGCTGCGCGTGCCCCTGCGGGAGATCAGCCAGACGCCCACGCGCCATGGCCACGGTCCGGACGTGAAGGAGACGCCCAATCCCTCCGTCTTCGTCTACGACTCGAGCGGCCCGTACACGGACCCCGACGCTCAGATCGATCTGCGCCGGGGCCTGCCGCCGGTGCGCGAGGAGTGGATCGAGCGGCGGGGGGACACGCGAGCACTGCCGGGTATCTCCTCCGAGTATGGCCGCGCCCGAGAGACGGATCCGCGCCTGGCCGGTCTGCGCTTCGCCCACCGCCGCGCGCCCCGGGTGGCGAAGGCGGGCGCCAATGTCACCCAGCTGCACTACGCGCGTCGGGGCCTCATCACTCCGGAGATGGAGTTCGTGGCCCTGCGCGAGAACCTGAAGCGCCAGGCCGCGGTGGAGCTGTCGCACCAGCACCCGGGCCACTCCTGGGGCGCCGCCATTCCCCGCGACATCACCCCCGAGTTCGTCCGGGACGAGGTGGCGCGGGGCCGGGCCATCATCCCCGCCAACATCAATCACCCGGAGCTGGAGCCGATGATCATCGGCCGCAACTTCCTGGTGAAGATCAACGCCAACATCGGCAACTCCGCCGTCAGCTCCTCCATCGAGGAGGAGGTGGAGAAGATGGTGTGGAGCATCCGCTGGGGCGCGGACACGGTGATGGACCTGTCCACCGGCCGCAACATCCACGAGACGCGCGAGTGGATCCTCCGCAATGCCCCGGTACCCATCGGCACCGTGCCCATCTACCAGGCGCTGGAGAAGGTGGGAGGCAAGGCCGAGGAGCTCACCTGGGCGCTCTACCGCGACACGCTCATCGAGCAGTGTGAGCAGGGGGTGGACTACTTCACCATCCACGCGGGCGTGCGCCTGCGCTACATCCCGCTCACCGCCAGACGCCTCACCGGCATCGTCAGCCGGGGCGGCTCCATCCTGGCCAGGTGGTGCCTGGCGCACCACCAGGAGAACTTCCTCTACACGCACTTCGAGGAGATCTGCGAGATCCTCAAGGCGTACGACGTGAGCTTCAGCCTGGGAGACGGGCTGCGGCCGGGCTCCATCGCGGACGCCAACGACGCGGCGCAGTTCGGCGAGCTGGAGACGCTGGGCGAGCTGACACGGGTGGCCTGGAAGCACGACGTGCAGGTGATGATCGAGGGGCCGGGCCATGTGCCCATGCACCTCATCCAGGAGAACATGACGAAGCAGCTCGCGGTGTGTGGCGAGGCGCCCTTCTACACGCTGGGGCCGCTCACCACGGACATCGCGCCGGGGTATGACCACTTCACCAGCGGCATCGGCGCGGCGATGATCGGTTGGTTCGGCACGGCGATGCTCTGCTACGTCACGCCCAAGGAGCACCTGGGCCTGCCCGACCGGGATGACGTGAAGGAGGGCGTCATCACCTACAAGATCGCCGCGCACGCCGCGGACCTCGCCAAGGGCCACCCCGGTGCCCAGGCGCGCGACAACGCGCTGTCCAAGGCGCGCTTCGAGTTCCGCTGGGAGGATCAGTTCAACCTCTCCCTGGATCCCGAGCGCGCACGCGCCTTCCACGACGAGACCCTGCCCGCGGAAGGTGCCAAGGTGGCCCACTTCTGCTCGATGTGCGGCCCCCAGTTCTGCTCGATGAAGATCACCCAGGAC
The DNA here is from genome assembly GCF_002305875.1 of Cystobacter fuscus. Lineage (NCBI taxonomy): Bacteria > Pseudomonadati > Myxococcota > Myxococcia > Myxococcales > Archangiaceae > Cystobacter > Cystobacter fuscus. The sequence goes on from NZ_CP022098.1 coordinate 4,595,803, forward strand.
GTGCGCGACTACGCCCAGAAGGTGGGCACGAACGAAGCGCAGGCCCTCGCGGCGGGCATGGCGGAGAAGAGCGAGGAGTTCAAGAAGGCCGGCGGCGAGGTGTACCGCTGAGTCCTCCCGACCTTTGAAGTCGCGTCGCCCCAGGAGACGCCAACCTCGTGACTTTTGTCCCGAAAATGACAGAATGAGAGGGTTGACGGGCGCGCTGACCGCGCCCGTCCGAACTTCAGAGGGAAGCTCAAATGGAAACGCAGCATCGCGGGGGTTTCATCACCGGATCACCGTCGCCGACGGCGGACGAGAAGACGTGGGGAATGCTCGCGCACCTGAGCGCGCTGATCGCGGGCCTGTTTGGCTTCCCGTTCCTCGGGCCGCTCATCGTGATGCTCACCAAGGGCAAGGAGTCCGCCTGGGTGGAGCAGCACGCGAAGGAGGCGCTCAACTTCCAGATCACCGTCACGGTGGTCCTGTGGATCGCCGCGTTGAGCATGTTCTGCCTGGTCGGGTTCGTGCTGGCGCCGCTGGTCGCACTGGTCGCGCTGGTGCTGACGATCCTCGCGGGCATCAAGGCCAACAATGGCGAGATGTACCGCTACCCGGCCACCGTCCGGCTGGTGAAGTAGCGCTCAGCCGCCAATGCCCATCATGGGCAGCAGGCTGGCCGCCGCGCCGGGCTCGGTGAAGCGGTGGCCCTCGGGCTTGTCCCCGAGCGCCCGGCGGATGGCCAGGGCGAGCTCCTCGTCGGTGGCCCCGCCGCGGATGAGGGCGTGCAGCGGCGCCTGGGCACGTCCCCCGAGGCAGCTGCGCAGGTCTCCATTGGAGGCCACGCGCACGCGGTTGCAGCCGCCGCAGAAGTTCTGGGTGAGGGGAGAGATGAAGCCCACGAGCCCTCCGGGCGCGCGCCAGTAGCGCGCCGGACCCGCGGCCAGGCCCTGGGGCCCCTCGTCCTCCACGAGCGGCAGGCCCCCGGTCCGGAGCTTCTCCACCAGCTCCGCCGTGGGCACCGGGGTGCCCTGACCAAAGGGCATCAGCTCGATGAACCGGGGCGTCATGCCGCGCGCATGCGCGTGGGCGATGAGCTGGGGCACCTCGTCGTCATTCACTCCGCGCATGACGACGACGTTGAGCTTGAGCGAGGCGTAGCCCGCCGCCGCCGCCGCGTCGATGCCCGCGAGCACGGACGCCAGGTCTCCCTGCTTGGAGATGCGCCGGAAGGTGGCCTCGGACAGGGTGTCCAGGCTGATGTTGAGCTGGCTCACCCCCGCCTCGCGCAGCGGCCCGGCGAGCCGCGCCAGGTGGCTCGCGTTGGTGGTGATGGCCACGTGGCCGATGCCGGGCACCGCGGCGATGCGCTGGGCCACCTCGAGGATGTCCGGGCGGATGAGCGGCTCGCCGCCCGTGAGCCGCACCCGGCGGATGCCCATGGCCGCGAACACGGAGACGATGCGCTCGAACTCCTCGGGCGAGAGCAGATCCTTCTTCCCACCCCAGCTCGCCGGCGAGCAGTACGTGCAGCGGAAGTTGCACCGGTCGGTCACCGACAGGCGCAGGTACGTCATGGTCCGCCCCTGGGCGTCCTTCAGGGGGGGCGACAAGGGGGCCTGGGTGGGGGCGAGACTGCTCATGGGTGCTCTCTATAAACCGGAGCCTCCCCTCCGGGCACTCCCTTGTGGAGGCCCGGGCCTCCGTGCGAGGCGCGTCAGTCGCGCGGGTTGCCCTGGCGTCCCCCGGCGAGCACCGAGAGGACGACTCCCTGGTTGAGCGTGTTGGCGCCCGTGGTGCTGCTGGACGCCGGCGGAGCCGGAGGCGGCCGCACCGTGGGTCCCACCGGGCCGGGGATGGTCTGATCCAACTCGTCCATGTCCTCGGTCAGGCGGGCGAGCGTGGCCTCGGCCTCCTGGGCGTGGGCCTCGGCCTGCACCAGCGTCAGCTTCCGGTTCTGCATGTCCTCCTTGATCTTCACGAGCGCCTGCTCGCCGATATCGAGGAAGGCCCGGACGACCTCGCGGTCGAACTGGGTGCCGGCGCAGCGGTGGATCTCCGCGATGGCGTTGGCGAAGGTGGTCCCCTTGCGGTAGGGCCGGTCGCTCGTCATCGCGTCCAGGGTGTCCGCCACGGCGAAGATGCGCGCGCCGATGTGGATCTCCTGGCCGCGGAGGTTGCGCGGATAGCCCTGGCCGTCCCAACGCTCCTGGTGCGACAGGACGATCTGCGCGGGCGTGGCGAGGAAGGGGATGTTCTGGATCATCTGGAAGCCGATGTCCGGATGCTTGCGCATCTCCTGCCACTCCTCGGGCGTGAGCTTGCCCGGCTTGAGCAGCACGGCGTCCGGCACGCCAATCTTCCCGATGTCATGCAGGAGCGCGCCGCGGCCGATCTCCTCCAGCTCCGGGCCCTTGATGCCCATGCGCTCGGCCACGGCGCTCGTGTAGCGCACCACGCGCTGCGAGTGGTCCGACGTCTCGTGCTCGCGCGCGTCCAGCGCCGCCACCAGGGCGAGCAGGGTGGACTGGTAGGTGTGGGCGATGTCGCGCAGGGCGTTGCGCAGCTCGGTGGTGCGGTCGCGCACCTTGCGCTCGAGCTTCTTCTGGTAGCGCTTGCGGGCCAGCTCGATGCGGCGCTTGGCCAGGGCGCGCTCGATGGCGCGGATGAGATCCGTCAGCTTCGGTGGCTTGAGCAGGTAGTCCACCGCGCCCCGGCGCAGGCAGTCCACCGCCGACTCGGTGTCCCCGTAGCCGGTGAGCATGATGACGGAGGTGTCCGGGTAGCGCTCGCGCAACTGCTCGAGCAGCCACAGGCCGTCCTTGCCCGGCATCTTCATGTCGCTGATGACCAGGGGCGTCTCTTCCTGGCCGGCGAGGTCCAGGGCCATTTCGGAGCCACTGGCCACAACGCAGTTGTAACCCTCCTCCCGAAGAAGGACGGAGATGACGTCGCGGACGGAGTCATCGTCATCGACGATGAGGATCCGGGGAGGTATGGGAGGAATGGCTTCCACGGGGTGTGATTCTAGGAGGAACGGGCAACAGAAGGCCAACCCGTCTCTGATTTTCAGCTCTCCTGGCTGTTCGATGGCCCGGAGATGTTCGCTCGCCGCCCCGTTCCCTCAGCATACGAGAAACGCTCGAAGCGGAAAGCTTCCAGGGTCATGAACCGTTGAGCGGGCGGTAGGAGCGCGAGCGGAGGTGAGCAGGCAGGCGAGCGTGACCCGGGAGGGGCGGATGAAGGCAATCTGGTGCCACCGGTTGACGGGGGAAGGGCTTTCCATTAGCAAGGAGCCGTGCACCTCGTGTCTGTCCACCATCATCCGGCGCATCATCATCGGTTCGGCCCCGACGGGTCCGATCACCGTGTGCATGCCTGGGTCGATGTCTAGAGACTGCCCACCGCACCTGCCGCAGTGAACGAAAGCCCGTCCCACCCCGGACGGGCTTTTTTCGTTTCCGAGCCCGTCCCCACCCCAGGTCTCTCTCCGATGCTGAAGATCGCCCTTCCCAACAAAGGCCGCCTCTCCGACGAGGTTCGTGAACTATTCAACGATGCAGGGCTCGAGGTCCGCGTCCGAGGGGAGCGGGCCCTCACCGCGTCGCTCGGTGGCGAGTTCGAGGCCATCTTCGTGCGCGCCCAGGACATCCCCGAGTTCGTCGCCGATGGCGCGGCGGACGCGGGCGTCACCGGGTGGGATCTCGTGTGCGAGTCCGGCCGCGAGCTGGAGATGCTGATGGACCTGGAGTTCGGCCGATGCCGGCTCGTGGTGGCCGCGCGCGAGGAGAGCGGCATCCAGAAGCTGGAGGACATCCAGGATGGCGTGCGGGTGGCGTCCTCCTTCACGCGCCTCACCCAGGAGTTCTTCGCCAAGAGGGGCCAGTCGGTGAAGGTGGTGCCGGTGTCGGGCGCCACGGAGATCGCCCCCCACCTGGGCATCGCGGACATCATCGTGGACCTGACGTCCACGGGCTCGACGCTGAAGATGAACGGGCTGCGCGAGGTGGGCACCGTCGTCCAGTCGAGCGCACGGCTCATCGCGCGCAAGGGCCACTTGCCCGACGCGGCGGCCCAGTTGGAAGAGCTGCGGCAGGCGCTGGGCTCGGTGCTCGCGGCCCGGGGCAAGCGCTACCTCATGGCCAACGTGCCGCGCCGCGTGCTGCCGAACGTGCACGAGGTGCTGCCGGGCCTCAACGGGCCCACCGTGGTGGAGGTGCAGGGCGGTGACTTCGTGGCCGTGCACGCCGTGGTGCCCGCCCGCAACATCTACCGCACCATCAACGCCCTGAAGAACCTGGGCTGTCAGGGCATCCTCGTCACCCGCATCGAGAGGCTGATGCCATGAGCAGCCCTCCTCTCAAATACCGGGGCCGGCTGAAGGAACTGGCCCCAGAGGCGCGCGGCCGGCTGTTGGATCGCTCGGGGGGCTCGGACGCCCGTGTCGCCCAGCGCACCGCGGAGATCATCGCCCGGGTGCGCCGGGACGGGGACCGCGCCCTGCGCGAGATGGCGCGCGAGTTCGACCGCGCCGAGCTGGGCTCCCTGGAGATTCCCCGCTCCGTGTGCGAGGCGGCCCTCGCGTCGCTCGACCCCGGGGTGCGCGAGGCGCTCGGCCGCGCGGCGCGCAACATCGCCCGGGCACACGCGGCCCAGAAGCCCCAGGCGATCGAGGTGGAGACGGAGCCCGGCATCCTCGTGGGCCGTCGGCCGGATCCGCTCGGACGCGTGGGCGTGTACGCGCCCGGGGGCCGTGCCGTCTACCCGAGCAGCGTGCTGATGGGCGTGGTGCCGGCGAAGGTGGCCGGGGTGGGGGAGGTCATCGTCTGCTCGCCGCCCGGCCCGGATGGGGTACCCTCGGCGGGCGTGCTGGCGGCGGCGGCGCTCGCGGGCGCGGATCGCGTCTTCGCGCTCGGAGGCGCGGGCGCGGTGGCGGCCCTGGCCTACGGCACCGAGAGCGTGCCCCGGGTGGACCGCATCGTCGGACCCGGCAACGCGTACGTGGCCGCGGCCAAGCTCCAGGTGGTGGAGGCGGTGGCCATCGACGCGCCCGCGGGGCCCAGTGAGATCCTCGTGGTGGCGGACGGCTCGGCGGATCCCGAGGCGGTGGCCCGGGAGATGCTGGCCCAGGCCGAGCACGATCCGGACGCCTGCTGCGTCACGGTGGCGGTGGGCGAGGCCCAGGCCGAGGCGGTGGCCATCGCGGTGGAGCGTCTGGCGGCCCGGGCCCAGCGGCGGGAGATCGTCTCGCGCTCCCTGAGCGAGCGCGGCGCGGTGTTGAGCGTGGACTCGTTGGAGGAGGCCTGGCCCTTCGTGGCGGACTTCGCTCCCGAGCACCTGCTGATCGCCACCGAGAATCCCACGCAGGCACTGCCCCGGGTGCGCAACGCGGGCACGGTGTTCGTGGGCCAGCATGCCTCCGTGGCCTACGGCGACTACATGACGGGCGCCAACCACGTGCTGCCCACCGCGGGCCTCGCCCGGGCGTACTCGGGACTGAGCGTGCTCGACTTCTATCGATGGACCACGTACCAGCGCGTGACGCGCGAGGCGGCCTCCCGGCTCGCCGACGACGTGGGAATCCTGGCCGACAGCGAGGGCCTGTTCGCCCACGCCGAGGCCGCTCGTGCCTGGAGGCAATCATGAGCCTGCCCTCGCGTGCGTCGTACCGGGACATTCCGCTCTACTCGCCCTCCAAGGCGCGCTGCCGGGTGGACTTGAGCGACAACACCAACCTCTTCGGCATGCCGCCCGCCGCCGAGCGCGTGCTGCGCGAGGTGGCCGTCCCCCTGGTGACGCGCTACCCCGTGGGCTACTCGCCCGATCTGCGTGAGGCCGTGGCCCACTACACCGGCGTGGACACCGCCTGCGTCACCACCGGGTGCGGCTCGGACGACGTCATCGACAGCACCCTGCGCGCCTTCCTCGAGCCGGGCGAGCTCATCGCCTTTCCCTCGCCCACCTTCGTGATGATGTCCTACTTCGCCAAGGTCAACGGCCTGCGCTACGCCCCGGTGAACCTGCGGCCGGACTTCGACATCGACGTGGAGGGGCTGCTCGCCACCCAGGCGAAGCTCATCTACGTATGTTCGCCCAACAACCCCACGGGCACGGTGGCTTCGCGCGCCGCCCTGGAACGGCTGATCGAGCGCGCGCCCGGACTCGTCCTGCTCGACGAGGCCTATGCCGAGTTCGCCCGGGAGAGCCACCTGGACCTGGCGCGCCGGCCGAACGTGCTCGTGTCGCGCACGATGTCCAAGGCCTTCGGGCTCGCCTCCATGCGCGTGGGCTACGCGGTGGGCGCGCCGTCGCTCGTGGCCGAGGTGGAGAAGGCCCGCGGGCCCTACAAGGTGACGGCCCTGTCCGAGCGCATGGCCGTGGCGGCGCTGCGCGAGGACGTGCCGTGGATGCGGGCGAAGGTGGCCGAGTCCCTCGCCGTGCGCGAGCGGCTGGTGGCCGAGCTCCAGGGAATGGGGCTCACCTGCCTGCCCACCGAGGCCAACTTCGTGATGGTGAAGCTGCGCGGGGCGCTCGAGGTGGCGGAGCGGATGCGCGCGCGGGACGTGAACGTACGGGCTTTCGCGGGCCTGCCCGGCATCGGGGATGCGTTGCGCATCGGATGCGGGCCCTGGGATGTGATTCAGACGGCGCTCGATGCGCTGCGGGAGGAGCGACGGTGAGAGTGACCCTGTTCGACTATGGCGCCGGCAACCTGCACTCCCTCGCCAAGGCGCTCGCGCTGGCGCCGGGAGTCAAGGTGCACGTGGAGGAAGACCCCCTGCGTGCCCTGGACACGGACCTGCTGGTGCTGCCGGGTGTGGGGGCGTTCGGCGCCGCGATGGCGCGGCTGGCCCCGGGCGCCGAGAAGATGCGGCGCGCGTTGGACGACGGCCTGCCGTGTCTGGGCATCTGCCTGGGCATGCAGTTGCTCTTCGACGGCAGCGACGAGGGCGAGGGCCAGGGCCTGGGCTTCTTCCGGGGCCGGGTGACGCGGCTGACGTCCAAGCACGTGCCCCACATCGGGTGGAACTCGGTGGAGGAGGACACCGCGCTGCGCGAGGAGAAGCCGGGAACCGTCTACTACGCGCACAGCTTCGCCTGCCGCGCCGAGGACCCCGACGTGGTGGTGGGTTGGACGACGCACGAGGGGGATCGCTTCCCGGCCTCGGTGCGGCGCGGCAAGGTGCTCGGCGTGCAGTTCCATCCGGAGAAGAGCTCGGCCGCGGGTGTGCGCTTCGTGCACGCCTTCCTGAAGGAGGTGGGCTCATGATCGCCATTCCCGCCATCGACCTGCGCGAGGGCGCGTGCGTGCAACTCGTGGGCGGCTCCTATGCCGACGAGCGCGTACGGGTGAAGGATCCCCTGGAGGCCCTCAAGCGCTGGCGCTCGCACGGCTTCAAGACCTTCCATGTGGTGGACCTGGACGCCGCCCTGGGCAAGGGCTCCAACGAGGACGCCATCCGCGCGCTGCTCACGCACGAGCCGGGCCTCACCTTCTCGGTGGGAGGCGGCGTGCGCAGCACCGTCAAGGTGGAGTCGTTGCTCATGCTGGGCGCCACCTCCGTGGTGGTGGGCACGCGGGCCATCGAGGACGCGGACTGGCTGCGCGAGGTGGCCGAGCGCTTTCCGGGCCAGATCGTGGTCGCCGCGGACGTGAAGGGCCGCGAGGTGGTGACGCGCGGATGGACGTCTGGCAGCTCGCGCGACATCGGGAGCGTGCTGGAGTCGCTGGAGCGCCTGCCCCTGGCGGGCCTGCTCGTCACGGCTGTCCACAAGGAAGGGCAGATGGAGGGAGTGGACCTGCCACTGGTGGAGTCGGTGGTGCGCACGAGCCGCCATCCGCTGTCGGCCTCGGGAGGTGTGACGACGCTGGAGGACCTGCGGGCGCTCGGGCGCGTGGGGGCCAGCGGGGCCGTCATCGGCATGGCGCTGTACACGGGCAGATTGGACGCGGCCGAAGTGGCGCGGGAGTTCGCATGACAACCATCGTTCGGGAAACGAAGGAAACGAAGGTCACGGTGCAGATCGCCCTGGGCAAGGGCATCGCCCAGGTGGACACCGGCCAGCCCTTCTTCGATCACATGCTCGGCACCTTCGCGCGCTACGCGGGGTTGGACCTCACGCTGCACGCCCGAGGAGATCTGCGCCATCACCTCATGGAGGACGTGGCCATCACCCTGGGCACCGCCGTGCAGAAGGTCGTCCCCGCCACGGCCGCGCGCTACGGCGAGCGCACCGTGCCCATGGATGACGCGCTCGTGCAGGCGTGCATCGACGTGGGCGGGCGCTTCTATTACCGCGGCCCCCTGCGCAACAAACTCTACGAGCACGTGATGCGCTCGTTCTGCGAGCACGCCCGGGTGACGCTGCACCTGCGCATCCTCCGCGGCAAGGACAGCCACCATGTGACGGAGGCGGCCTTCAAGGCGCTCGGCATGGCGCTGCGCGATGCGATGGTGGATTCGGGCGTGGTGTTCAGCACGAAGGGCGCCGTCGCCCTGGAGGTGAAGTGAGATGCTCACGCGACGACTCATCGTCTGTCTGGATGTGAAGGGCGGCCGCGTGGTCAAGGGCGTCCAGTTCGAGGGCCTGCGCGACGTGGGAGATCCCGTGGAGCTCGCCCTGCGCTACGAGGAGGCGGGCGCCGACGAGGTGACCTTCCTCGACATCTCCGCCACCCAGGAGGAGCGCGGCACGTTGTGGGAGCTGGTGCGGCGCACCGCCGAGCGGCTGTTCATCCCGCTCACGGTGGGGGGCGGCGTGCGCACGGCGGACGACGTGGGCCGGGCCCTGCGGGCGGGCGCGGACAAGGTGAGCATCAACTCGGCGGCGGTGGCCCGTCCCGAGGTGCTCACCGAGTGCGCCGAGCGCTTCGGTGCCCAGTGCGTGGTGGCGAGCATCGACGCCAAGCGCGACGGGGCGAGCTGGCGCGTGTACACCCATGGCGGCAAGAAGCCCACGGACCTGGATGCCATCGCCTGGGCGCGCGAGTGTGTGAAACGCGGCGCGGGGGAGATCCTGCTCACGAGCATCGATCGGGATGGTGCCCGTTCGGGGTATGACCTGGAGCTGACCCGGGCCGTCGCCGAGGGGGTGGCGGTTCCCGTCATCGCCTCGGGAGGCGCTGGCAACGCGGAGCATGTCCAGGCCGCGCTGAGGGAGGGTGGGGCGGACGCGGCGCTGGTGGCGGGCATCCTCCACGACGGCGTCACCACGGTGGGAGCCATCAAGACGCTGCTGCGAGGCAGTGGTCTGGAAATCAGGAGTCATTGAGCATGGATGCGCGTTCGTTGATGCAGGCGGCGGAGGAAGTGGCCCGCAAGTCGGGCGACGTGGCACTGGGCTTCTTCCGCCAGGGCGTCACGGTGGACACCAAGGGAGACGGCACTCCGGTGACGGTGGCGGACCGGACGGCCGAGAAGACGGCGCGCGAGTGGATTGAATCGCGCTTCCCCGAGGACGGCATCCTCGGGGAGGAGTTCGGCGAGACGCGGCCCGGAGCGAAGCGCCGATGGATCCTGGATCCCATCGACGGCACCAAGACGTTCATCCGCGGGGTGCCGCTGTGGGGCACGCTGGTGGCGGTGACCGAGGGCGAGACGATCCTCGCGGGCGCGGCGTACTTCCCGCCCGTGGGGGAGATGCTGGTGGCGGCGCCGGGGCAGGGCTGCTGGTGGAATGGAAAGCGGACGAAGGTGTCGGCCGAGGCCGATCTGTCGCGCGCCCTGGTGCTGACCACCGACGAGCGCTTCCTGACGTATCCCCAGCGCGGGGCGGCGTGGCGGGGCCTGGCGGCCAAGGCGTCCGTCTCCCGGACCTGGGGGGATTGCTACGGCTACCTGATGTTGGCCACCGGCCGGGCCGAGGTGATGGTCGACGAGCTGATGTCCCCCTGGGACGCGGCCGCGCTGCAGCCCATCATCGAGGAGGCCGGCGGCGTCTTCACGGACTGGACGGGCAAGCGCACGGCGTTCGGCGGCAACTGCATCGCCACCAACGCGGTGCTCGCACAGCAGGTGCGCGAGCTGCTCGGGGCGAAGGGGACATGATGTTGGACTTGTCGAAGCTGGATTTCACCAAGGGCAACGGGCTGGTGACGGTGGTGACGCAGGATGCCCACACGGGTGACCTGCTCATGGTCGCGCACGCGGACCGCGAGGCGCTCGAGAAGACGCTCGAGACGGGCGAGATGTACTACCGCTCGCGCTCGCGGGGCTTGTGGCACAAGGGCGGCACGAGCGGAAACGTGCAGCGCGTGGTGTCCCTCACGGCCGACTGCGACGCGGACGCGGTGCTCGCCCGGGTGGAAAAGGCGGGTCCGGCCTGTCACACCGGAGCGGAGACGTGCTTCGACATCGGTCCGGTGGATGCGCTCGTGGCGCTGGACAGGACCATCGCCGAGCGCGCCACGAAGGCCCCGGAGCCCGGTGAGAAGCCGAGCTACACGCGGCGGCTCCTGGACGACCGCAACCTGCGCTTGAAGAAGATCGGCGAGGAAGCGGTGGAACTGGTGACGGCCTGCGCCGATGGCGACAAGGAGCGCGCGGCCGAGGAGGCCGCCGACGTCCTCTACCATCTGCTCGTGGCGGTGCGGCCATTGGGCGTGACGCTGGAGGACGTGAAGGCGGTGCTCGCGCGCCGCGCCAGCAAGCCGGCGAAGTGAACCTCCGCGCCTACTCGACGAGCGCCAGTCCGACGCGGCCCGGGTGTTCCTCCGTGAAGGCCACGCGCACCCGAAGCGGCATCCCGAGCGTGAAGTCACGCGTGGGCCCCACGAGCGAGGTCTCCCGGGCATCCGGGGCGTAGGGGCCTCCCGGAAGCGATTCCAGGGGAAGCAGTCCCTCCACGAGCGGCTGGTCGAGCTGGACGAGCAGCCCCGTGGAGCGCACCCGGGTGATGTGTCCGGTGAATTCCTGGCCCACGTGCGCGGCCATCACCCGTGCCTCCAGCAGCCGGTGTCGTTCCTTCTCCGCTCGCTGAGCGCGCCGGACGCGCTCGTTGAGGTGGAGCGAGAGCCGCTCGACGTCGGGATCCTCGTGCGGGAAGTCCCGCCGGCCGCGCAGGTAGTGCTTGAGGGCGCGGTGGACGGCGAGGTCCGCGTAGCGCCGCAGCGGCGAGGTGAAGTGCACATAGGCGCGTGCCGCGAGGCCGAAATGGGGGGCGGGCACCACGCTGTAGCGCGAGGAGGCGAGCGCCTTGAACATCACCGAGCGCAGCGCGGCCTCCTCGGGCACACCGGAGAGCTGCCGGGCGAACGCGGCGAGGGACAGCGGGGTGAGCGTGCGGCCCAGGCCCGCGGCGAAGCCCGAGTGGAGGGCGAAGGCATCCAGGTCCGCCACGGCCTGGGGCTCGGGCTCTCCCTGGACGCGGAAGGGGGCGGGAAGGCCCCGCTCGACGAGCCAGCCGGCGATGGCCTCGTTGGCGGCCACCATGAAGCGCTCGACGAGCGCATGCGCCGAAGTGGGTCGCTCGGTCTCGATGCCCGAGACCTCGCCCGTGACTTCATCGAAGGTGAAGTGGGCCTCGTCGCGCGTCTGGTCGATGCCCCCGCGTCCCGCCCGCGCCACCGCCAGCCGCGCCGCCGCCGCGCGCAACCACGGCATCGCCTCGCGCACCCGGGCCATCGGCTCGGACACCTCTCCCTGGTCGAGGTACGCCGTCACCTCGGTGTAGCTCAGCCTCGCCCAGGAGCGCAGCAGGCTCTCGTAGACATCCACCGAGGTGACCCGTCCTTCCGGATCGATGCGCAGCTCCACCGTGACGCACAGCCGCTCCTCGCCCGGCACGAGGCTGAGCGAGCCCGCTGCCAGCGCCTCGGGGAGCATGGGCAGCAGGGTGTCCCCGAGGTACACGTTGGTGGCCCGCTCGCGAGCCTCGCGATCCAGGGCGGAGCCCTCGGGGATGAACTCGGCGGCGTCCGCGATGGAGACGAACAGCCGCAGCGCGCCATCCCCTCCCGCGGGGAGCACGGAGAGCGCGTCATCGATGATGCGGGTGATGGGCGCGTCCACGGTCACCGTGGGCACCTCGCGCAGATCCCTCCGGCCCTCCCGCGTGAGCGGCCGGGCGAGGACCTGGGGGACCTCGGCGTGGGCCTCCGGACCGAACTCACGGCGCAGGCCATGGCGCAGCAGGAGGCGCTCCAGGGAGCGGTCCACTCCGGGCGCGAGCTTGCGCACCAACCGGACCTTGTCCTCGTCGATGCGGGCCACCACCGCGTCGCCGGGCTGGACCTCGATGCCCTCCGCTTCCAGGGGCCAGGCGCCCGCGCCCACGTCCCGGTCGGGTTGGAGCAGCACACGCTCCTCGCGCACCACCACCTCGCCATAGAGCTCCTGGCGGGGCCGGTGCACGACCGACAAGCCGCTGGCGCGCCACCGGCCGTCCTCCGCGCGGGTGATTCTCGCGGAGACGACGTCGTCGGCCAGGTGGTGCCTCAGCTCCGGGGGAGGGATGAAGGCGGAGAGACCCTCGGAGGTGTTGCTGGGCCGCACGATGAGGAAGCCATGACCCCGGTGGTGGACGTCGATGTGGCCGGTGACGGTGCGGGAAGTGGGCGAGTCCATGGCGCCGCACCATGTTCCCGCCGCGTCACGGTGTCGAGAGGCCCCTCTCCACCAGGGACACGAGATCCGCCTGCACACCCAACACCGCGAAGCCGAAGTTGCCCCAGTTGTAGATGTCGCGGCGTGTCACGTCCGCTCCGCCCCCGAGCAGCCGCAGCCGCGCGTAGGCATTCACGTCGCCCCGCGTGTTCAGCGGAACACCCAACGTCAGGGCCACGTCGTAGATGCCGCCCGTGGTGTTGCCCACCAGACCAAAGGTGGAGAGCGCGTCGGCCTCCAGCCCCGCCCACACGCGCGAGGGCAGCTCGTAGCGCAGCCGGGTCTTCAGCGCGCCCACCACGCCGATGTCGCTCTCCTGCGAGTAGCGCGAGCCATCCACCGCGCCCCATCCCACCAGGGCGTTGCGGATCTGCACGCTCGCGCCGATGTCCCACTTGAAGCGCTCCCCATCGATGAGCCGGAAGAGGTAGCTGCCGCGGAACCCATCGAAGAGGTAGCGGCTGTCCACCACGGTGCCCGCGGGGAACACGGTTCCGCGGAAGTCGATGTCCCGCGACAGCGTCGCGCGCGTGGTCACGTCGAACGGGGCGTACAGCAGGATGAGGCCATGACGCGCGCCCAGGCGTGCCTCCACGGCGGCGCGCCAGGTGCGGTAGAGGGTGGCGTTCTGCTGGAGATCCTCGGCCGAATAGGACGTGCCCGAGGGACCATAGCGGCCATCGTTCTGGAAGATGGCGGCTGGGCCCGTCTCGTACTCGGCGAGCAGCCCCGTGAGGGGACTCGCGGCGAGGGCGGGCATGGAGAGCAGGGTCAGGACGAGCAGGGAAGTTCGCATGGTGCCCGCTCCAACGCCTCGGCCCTCAGCGCGTTACACGGATTTCCACGTCGATCAACGAAAGTGAACTCTTCGTGGGAAAGACACTGAGCGCCTCGACGTTCAGGAGGGCGGCCGGTAGCGCGCAGGACTCCCACTGCCCGGTGCCCTGGAACTGGCAGACCCGGGGGCGCACGAAGTTCGTCCGCGTGTCCGGATCGCTCATCCCCACCTCTTCCTCCACCCGGACCACGGCCCGCAGCAGGCCCGGGCCGCGCGCACGCACGCGCAGGGCCGTCAGGGCTTGGACGGGAGGCGAGAACACCGCGCTCAGCGCGCCGTCCTTGCGCCACCGGGGGGACTGCTCCGCCGCCGTGAGGGAGACGGACGTGGACTCCTGCCCATCGAAGGCTCGCTCCGCCCCCTCGGGGCCCACGACGCGGTCCGGCTCGAGCACGGCGGTCGTGGTGGCGGGCATCGCCGTCTGGACGAGCGAGGCCAGGGCAGGCACGTCACCTTGCACCACGACGGCCCGCAGCAGCGGGGAGGACACCCGTCCCTCGCGGGCACAGACCGGGGTGAGCTGCTCGAGCCAGGTCCTGCGCTCCCGCGTCGGGGGTTCCTCGTCCAGGGCGGCGGGCGCGAGTAGGGTGCGCACCACCTCGGCGCAGGCCCCCCGGGTTCCCGGGCCGGCGTGCTCCAGGTACCAGAGGGGAAGGGCGGGCGGGGGCGTTCCCCCCCGGCTCTCGGCCATGACCGCGCGGACGACGGCTTGTTCGCAGGGGTTGGCGCCGGAGGGGCAGCGCTGACACAGCAGGTCGAGCAGCTCGCGAGCGGGAGCCATTCCGGCCGTCAATGGGAAGCGGGCATCCAGGGCCGGGCCCAGCTCGCACGCCCGAACGGGCGGGGTGGGGCAGGCGTCCAGTTCCCGCCGAGCCGAGGCCAGGGCCGTGGCGTCCTCGGGCGCCTTGAGGACGTTCTCCAGGGACTTCTCGAGAGTCGGGCAGATCGGGGTACCGGGGGAGGGCGTGGACGGGATGCCGCGGGGCGGCACGGGGGCGGGCCCTCCTTCTGGCTCCCTGTGGGTGACGTAATAGAGGCGCGCGAAGGCCACCAGGGCGAGCGTCATCAGGAGGAGTGATCGGACGGGGAAGCGTCGCAAGGTGCAAACTCCTTGATTCCAGCCGGGAGGGGTGGTTATCAGCGCCGCGCGGTTACATCCACCCCGGAGGCATTCGTGGCTGAGACTTTCGACGTGGTGATCATCGGTTCGGGCCCGGGGGGTTATGTCGGTGCGATCCGGGCGGCGCAGCTCGGGTTGAAGACGGCCCTCATCGAGAAGGACAAGCGCCTGGGTGGCACGTGCCTCCACCGGGGCTGCATCCCCACCAAGTCGCTGCTGTGGAGCGCCTCGCTCCTGCATCACATCAAGGAAGCGGCGGACTTCGGCATCGAGGTGCCGGCGCCGGTGGTCAACTGGGCCAAGGTCCAGGAGCACAAGCAGAAGGTGGTCACCAAGGCCGCCAACGGCATCGACTACCTGATGAAGAAGAACAAGATCTCGGTCTTCAAGGGCCATGGCCGCATCGCCGGCAAGGGCAAGGTCGAGGTCACCGCCGACGACGGCTCCAAGCAGACGCTGGACACCAAGAACATCATCATCGCGACGGGCTCGGTGCCCAAGTCGCTGCCCAACGTGCAGGTGGATCACCAGCGCGTGCTCAACAGCGACTCCATCCTCACGATTGATCGCATTCCCAAGAGCCTCATCGTCATCGGCGCGGGCGCGGTGGGCTGCGAGTTCGCCTCCGTCTTCAACCACATGGGCACCCAGGTCTCCGTGGTGGAGTACCTGCCCAACCTGCTGCCCATCGAGGACGTGGACGTCTCCAAGGAGTTCGAGAAGCACTTCAAGAAGCGCAAGATCGACGTGCACACCGGCGCCAAGGTGGAGAAGGTGGAGAGCAGCGCCAACGGCGTGAAGCTCACCATGACCGTGGGCACCGAGACGCGCACCATCGAGGCCGAGTACGTGCTGTCCGCCGTGGGCCGCGCCCCGGTGACCGAGGACATCGGTCTGAACTTCACGTCCATCAAGGCCGATCGTGGCTTCATCAAGACGGACGAGATGATGCGCACCACCGAGCCGAACGTGTACGCGATCGGTGACGTCATCCCCACGCCGATGCTCGCCCACGTGGCCAGCGCCGAGTCGGTGCTCGCGGTGGAGCACATCGCCGGCAAGAAGCCCACGCCCATCAACTACGACCTGACGCCGTCGGCCACCTACTGCTACCCCGAGGTGGCATCCGTGGGCCTCACGGAGAAGAAGGCCAAGGAGCGCGGCTACGACGTGAAGACGGGCATCTTCCCGTTCTCCGCCGTCACCAAGGCCTCCATCTCCAACGAGGCCATCGGTCTGGTGAAGGTGGTCTCGGACAAGAAGTACGACGAGGTGCTCGGCGTCCACCTGGTGGGCCCGCACGCCACCGAGCTGCTCGCCGAGGCCTGCGTGGCGCTCCGCCTGGAGATCACCACCGAGGAGCTCGCGCACACGATGCACGCCCACCCCACGCTCTCGGAGATCATGAAGGAAGGCGCCGAGATGACCCTGGGTCACCCGATCCACATCTGAGCCGGGCGCTCCGCGCTCGCTTCACTCAGGCCGTCCGGGACGACTCCGTCTCGGGCGGCCGTTGCATGTCCGGGGGGCTGGTTGGTGGGGAGGGGGTGCTCGCCCGCCGGGTGGCCGAGCCTCTCATCACCCGGGCGGGTCGGGTGTGCGGGAGGCGCGAGTGTTCCGGGGCGGACGCGCGCTGCCTGGAATGGTGGGACGCGTTAGAAGGGAGATGCATTTGAATCCGCGCGAGAGCTGACATATCGCGTCAAGGCTTCCCGCTTGACCCTGCTTTCGCCCCAACCGTAGAAGGCCCGCGACCCATGGCGACTCCCGATCGTTTTCCCCTGCCGCAGGTAGCCGAATCCACTCGGAAGCCCGAGTGGTTGAAGGTGCGTCTTCCTCACGGGGAGGGGTACGAGCGGGTGAAGTCCATCGTGCGCCGCACGAAGCTGGCCACGGTGTGCGAGGAAGCGCGCTGCCCGAACATCGCCGAGTGCTGGGGTGGTGGCACCGCCACGGTGATGCTCATGGGCGAGGTGTGCACGCGCGCGTGCCGCTTCTGCCACGTGAAGGTGGGCGCGCCGCCGCCGTTGGATCCGATGGAGCCCATCCACCTGGCCCAGGCCGTCAAGGAGATGGACCTGGAGTACATCGTGGTCACCTCGGTGAACCGGGATGATCGGCCGGATGGGGGCGCGAGCCACTTCGCCTCGGCCATCCGCGAGCTGCGCCAGCACTCGCCCAAGACGATCGTCGAGGTGCTCATCCCCGACTTCAAGGGCAAGGAGCAGGACCTGGACACCGTGGCCCAGGCCCGGCCGCACGTGGTGGCCCACAACGTGGAGACGGTGGAGCGCCTCACCCCCACCGTGCGCGATCGCCGCGCCACCTACCGCCAGTCGCTCCGGGTGCTCGAGTACCTCAAGAACCGCCCCGAGCGGCTCTACACCAAGAGCTCCGTCATGGTGGGCCTGGGCGAGACGGACGCCGAGCTGGAGCAGACCTTCCGCGACCTGCGCTCGGCGGGCGTGGACGTGCTGACGCTCGGCCAGTACCTCCAGCCCTCGCAGTACCACCTGCGCGTGGAGCGCTTCGTGAGCCCGCCCCAGTTCGAGGCCTACAAGCAGCTCGCCGAGTCCTTCGGCTTCCTCTACGTCGCCTCCGGCCCGCTCGTGCGCTCGAGCTACCGCGCCGCCGAGTTCTTCATGAAGGGCCTCATGGAGCGTGAGCGCCTGGGGCTCGCCAGCGGCACCTGACGCCTTTCCTCTCCTCATCCCGAAACGGAACCCGAATGGCGATCTTCGAGTTGAAGCTTCCTGATCTTGGCGAAGGTGTTCAGGAGGGTGAACTGGTCAAGTGGCACGTCAAAGCGGGTGACCTGGTCAAGGAGGACCAGACCCTCGCCGAGGTGATGACGGACAAGGCCACGGTGACCGTTCCCAGCCCCAAGGCCGGCCGGGTCGTGCAGACGCACGGCAAGGAAGGCGAGATGGCGAAGGTGCACCAGCTCCTCGTCACGCTCGAGCTCGAGGGTTCCGCGCCCGCCCAGGCCTCGGCTGGCCATGGGGCTCCGGCGGCCGCTCCCGCTCCCTCCGCTCCCGTGGCCGCGGCGGCCAGCTCGGCTCCGGAGGCCGCGTCCGCGTCCAAGGTGCTCGCCACGCCGCTCACCCGCCGCATGGCGCGCGAGCACGGGTTGGATCTCTCGCAGATCGCCGGTTCCGGGCCGCAGGGCCGCGTGATGAAGGCGGACGTGAAGGCGGCCATCGCGGGCGCGTCCTCCTCGCGCAACGAGGTGTCACCGCCCCCCGCCGCCGCGCGTCCGGCCGCTCCCCCGGTGGTCTCGGGCCGGGCCGACGAGCGCATCCCGCTGCGTGGCCTGCGCAAGAAGATCGCCGAGAAGATGGTGCGCTCGAAGTTCACCGCGCCCCACTTCGGCTTCGTCGAGGAGACGGATGCCACGGAGCTCGTCGCCCTGCGCAAGCGGCTCAACGAGAGCCTGGCCGCCACGGGGGACAAGACGAAGCTGTCCTTCCTGCCCTTCATCGTGAAGGCCGTCATCGCGGCGATGAAGAAGTTCCCCCACCTCAACGCGCAGATGGACGAGGCCGCCCAGGAGCTCGTCGTCCGGGGCGAGTTCAACATCGGCATCGCGGTGGCCACCCCCGAGGGGCTCACCGTCCCGGTGATCAAGAACGCGGATCGACTCACCCTGCGCGAGCTGGCCGAGGAGATCCTCCGCCTGAGCACCGCGGCGCGCGAGCGCAAGCTGAAGATGGACGAGCTGACCGGAGGCTCCTTCACCATCACCTCGCTCGGGCAGTCGGGCGGTATCTTCGCCACGCCCATCATCAACCACCCCGAGGTGGCCATCCTGGGCATCCACCGCATGCGCAAGCGGCCCGTGGTGGACAAGAACGACCAGGTGGTCGTGCGCGAGATGATGAACATCTCCATCTCCGCCGATCACCGTGTCATCGACGGCCAGATGGCCGCGGACTTCGTCTACGAGGTCATCAAGTACCTGGAGCATCCGGACATGCTGTTCCTGGCCATGGCCTGACGGCCGTCGGCCTTCGCGAAGGAGTACGGGCCCATGGCCGAGAACGTCCGCGACGTCATCCGTGCCGCCCAGGCGGCGGAACTCGGCGGCGACAAGCGCCGGGCCATCGAGTTGTTCCAACGCGCCGCCGAGCTGTGCCGGCGCGGGGGAAACCGGGCCCGGGCGGAACAGCTCCTGCGCTATGCCCTGCGGTTGGATCCCTCCCGCACCGACCTGGAAGCAGAACTGCGCCGGTTGGAGGCGGGGGAGAGCGAGCCCTCGCTCCCCGTCCCGGTCGTGTCCTCGGATGAGGACGATGACGAGGACGACGTGCACGAGGGGAGTACCTGGGTGCTCGAGGAGGACTCCTCGACGCTCCAGGATGCGTTGCGCGAGGCCTCGCTGGCCGTGGATCGCCGCGCCAACCCGGTGGGTCTGGCGGTGAAGGTGATGCGGTCGGCCGTCCTCACCGCGGAGAGCGTGGGGACGCGGCGGGAGGAACCGCCCGCGCCGTCCGCCGTGTCCTCCCCGCCGTCGCTGGAGCGGGAGGGCATGTTCATCGAGCGAGGGCCGACCCGGGCCGATCCCGCGCTCGAGGCGTGGTGCTCCTTCTGCTGCCGGCCCCGGACCGAGGTGGGGCCGCTGGTGGCGGGTCCCGCCGGCGCGTTCATCTGCGCGGCCTGCATCGGAGAGTCCAGCTCGCTGCTGGGGGGCGTGACGGCGCGTGCTCCGTCCGCGCGGCCCCGGGCGTCGCGGCCCGTCACCCAGGAACTGCTGGGACAAGCGGAGGCCCGGGCGCGGCTCGAGAGCGGGCTGGCGGCGGGGGGACGTCGGGTGCTGGTGCTCGGTCCCGAGGGCTCGGGGAAGAGCACCTGGCTGCGGGCTCTCGCGGAGGCGGGGCGGGGTGAGGTCGTCACTCCGGAGTCGATCGATCGGGCCTCGGTGGAGGCCACGCTGCTCGTGGAGGACGTGGATCGGCTGCCCTCCGCCGGGCAGGCCGCGCTCGGGGCCTTCCTGAGTCGTCACCCCCAGCGCACGGTGGTGATGTCCGCCCGGGGGGGCGCGGTGGTTCCCGGACCCGAGCTCGTGTCGGACACGGGCCGCCTCTTCGTGCCCACCACGGCCTCGCTCTCCGAGGCCACTCGCGGCGCGCTCTCCCTGTCGTTGTTGGAGCAGGTGCAGCTGCTCGTCGTGCTCGAGACGCCCGGCGTCGAGCTGCTGCGGGAGATCGCCCGGCGACAGCTCTCCGCCCGGGAGGAGCTCCACCTGTCCGAAGAGGCGCTCACCGCGCTCGCCGAGGAGGCCGCCCGTTCACCTCGGACCGGACATGAATTGAAGGCGCTCCTGGCGCGGATTCCCCCCGGCTCCTGGCGGCGGGCGACTCCGGGGCCGGGCAAGGGAGACACGTGAACACTCTGACGGTGTATCGGCTCGGTCAGGTCGAGTACGAGGATGGCTTGCAGCTCATGAAGCTCTTCGGCGAGACCCGGCGCCAGGGCCTCTGCGGGGACGTGTTGCTGCTGCTCGAGCACCCGCCGGTGCTTACCCTGGGCCGGGCCGCCAAACGCGAGAACGTCGTCGCGGACGATGCGCGGCTGGCCGAGGAGCACATCGGCCTGTTCCAGACGGATCGGGGCGGCGACGTCACCTACCACGGCCCCGGGCAGCTCGTGGGCTACCCCATCTTCCTGCTGCCCGAGCACCGCCAGGACGTGCGCCGCTACGTGCGGGATGTCGAGCAGTGCATGCATCGCACGCTCGCCGAGTATGGCCTGTCCTCGGTGACGATCCCCAAGTGGCCCGGGGTGTGGCTCGGCGGCGAGGCGACGCACGATGCCCGGAAGATCGCCGCCATCGGGGTGCACCTGGCGCGCTGGCTCACCACGCATGGCTTCGCGCTCAACGTGAACACGCACCTGGATCACTTCCAGCTCATCGTGCCCTGTGGCATCCGCGAGGCGGGCGTCACGTCGCTGCAGCGCGAGCTGGGCCACCGCGTGCCCATGGCCGAGGTGGAGGACAAGGTGACGCGGCACTTCGCCGAGGTCTTCGAGCTCCAGCGCGCCGAGGGTCCGCCGCCCACGCGCACCGTGAGCGTCACGCTCCTCAAGGGCGAGGGCGCCGACACCCGCGTGCTGCTGCTGCGTCGGCGTCCCCATCGGGGAGGTTTCTGGCAGATCGTCACCGGACGGCTGGAGCCGGGCGAGTCTCCCCGCGAGGCCGCCGCGCGTGAGCTGTTCGAGGAGACCGGACTGCGCGCCGACGTGGTGGATCTGGACTACCGCCACGCCTTCGCGGTGGGCAACACGGTGCCGCCCCGGCTCGTCGAGGAGAACGCCTTCGCCGCGCGGTGCGGTGGCGGCTTCGAGGTGCGTCTGGGGGACGAGCACGATGCCGCCGAGTGGGTGGACGTTCCCACGGCACTCGAGCGGCTGCCCTTCCGGGGGCTGCGCGAGGGCGTGGAGCGCGCCCTCCGGCGTGGCGCGCACGACGTCAGAGGGTGATCGTCTCCAGCTCCCGCGCGGCGAGCACCTCGGGGCGGTGCTCGCGCACCCGGGCGACGAAGGCATCCATCTCCTCGTCATCGCGCGTGGGCTCGTGGTGGAAGAGCACCAGTTGCTTCACCTGGGCGGAGTTGGCCACGTGCACCGCCGCCTCCCAGGTCGAGTGGCCCCAGCCCACCTTCGAGGCGCCCTTGCGGCCCCGGTACTCGTCCTCGGTGTACATCGCGTCGATGATGAGCACGTCCGCGTTCCGCGCGAACTCCACCAGCTCGCGGTCCATGTCGCAGCCGTGCTCCACGTCCGTCGCGTACACCACCGAGCGGCCATCGCAGTCCACGCGATAGCCCAGGTTGCCGCCCGGATGGTTCAGATCCAGGGCGCGCACGGTGGCCGGTCCCAGCTCCAGCAGTTGTCCGGGCACCATGTCCCGGTAGGCCAGCGCGGCCTTGGTGACCTGCGTCATCGTCACCGGGAAGTAGGGCTGCACCATCTGCCCGGTCAGTACGTCCTTCACCGAGCGCCCCTCACGGGTGGCTCCATACACCGTGAAGGAGAAGCGGGGGCTGGAGAGCGGGGTGAAGAATGGCACCCCCTGCAGGTGATCGTAGTGGTAGTGGGACAGGAAGATGGACGCGCGCAGCGGTCCACTCCCCGCGCTCAGCGCCTCGCCCAACGCGCGAGCCCCCGTGCCCATGTCGAAGATGAGCAACTCGTCCCCGCATCGCACCTCGACGCAAGGCGTGTTGCCCCCATAGCGCTGGGTTGTCGGTCCCGGGGAGGGAACCGAGCCTCGCACCCCCCAGAACCGGACGTGAAAGGGGACTCGCGACCCGGCGGGCTCCTGGCCCGGCGCGTCCTCAGCCCACCTTGGCTTCTGTGTCGTCCTCGGCGAAGAGCTCAATCAGGTGTCCCGTTCGCTCGCGCTTTGTCCTCAGGTAGTCCACATTATGTGGATTATGCGCCGTACGCGAGGGAATGCGTCGACGCACGGGAATACCCTCTTCCACCAATCCTGCAATTTTCAGGGGGTTGTTCGTGATGAGGTCCACGGACCGCACTCCCAGTGAGCGCAGCATCTCCGCGGCGACGTCGTAGCTGCGCAGGTCGTCGGCGAACCCCAGCTTCCGGTTGGACTCGTACGTGTCCAGCCCCTGGGCCTGCAGTGCGTAGGCCTTGATCTTGTTGCCCAGGCCGATGCCCCGGCCCTCCTGGCGCAGGTAGAGCACCACGCCACAGCCATTCTGGGTGACGAAGTCCAGCGCCCGGTCCAACTGCTGCCGGCAGTCGCACTTGAGGCTGCCGAACACCTCGCTGGTCAGGCACTCGGAGTGCACGCGCACCGGCACCCCCTCCTTGTCGTGGATGTCTCCCACGAAGAGGGCCACGTGCTCCCGGCCATTGCGCTTCTCCCGGAAGACGACCGTGCGCAGCACGCCTCGCTCCGTCGGGACGTCCGCTTCGGAGAACCTCTCCAGGAGCGAAGAGCTTTTTCGGGTGGGGAGGACCTGAGGCGTGTCGGACATGAGAAGACCTTTCTCCCTTACAACAGTTTGGGACACAAGATGGATGCTCGCCGGCTGCCGTTGTTCCTCAGGCACTCCAGGACAGGGGCAACAGCTCGACCTTGTCCCCAGTAGCCAACCTACTGGAAGAACGAGGGAAATGAAGCAGATGAGTGGCCGAGGCCGCGGAGCGCAGTGCCCCCGAGGTCTGGGTGGCCAGGGGCCTGGCCCACAGCTCGCCCTCCTGCCAGGTGGCGGTCACCCGGATGTAGTGGTCCAGCCCCGGGGCCTTCTTCAGCTCCCCCTCGAGCCGACCCGGCACCCGCGGTGGCTCCACCTCGACGTGTCCCAGCATGCGGCGCAGGGCGGGGCGCACGAAGAGCTCGAAGGTCACCAGGGACGAGGTGGGGTTGCCGGGCAGCCCACAGTAGAGGGTCCCCCCCTTGCGGCCCACGGCCAGGGGCTTGCCCGGCTTGATGGCCACGCGCCAGAAGTCCTGCGCCACGCCCAGGTGCGCCAGCGCCTCGCGCACGAAGTCGTGCTCGCCCACCGACATGCCGGCGCTCGTGAGCACCAGATCATGGCCCTCGGCGGCCGAGAGCAGGCGGGACACGTCCTCCCGGGTGTCCCGGGCGATGCCGAGCACCGAGGGCACCCCTCCGGCGCGCAGCACCGCGAGGCTGAGCGCGGGCGCGTTGGCGTCCACGATGCGGCCCTCGGCGGGGGCGTCCGCCGGGCACAGCTCGTCCCCCGTGGAGAGGATGGCCACCCGAGGCCGGCGGGGCACCGGCACGCTCGTGCGCCCCTGGCCCAGGAGCAGGCCCAGCTCGGGGATTCCCAGGGGCGTTCCCCGGGGCAGCAGCACCTCGCCCTCGCGCGCGTCCTCTCCCCGGGGTCGCACGAAGTGGCCGGGACCTACCCCCTCGAGGATGTCCACCGCGTCCCCCTCGGGCGTCAGCCGCGTCCGCTCGCGCATCACCACCGCGTCGGCGCCCGCGGGCAGGGGAGCCCCCGTCATGATGCGCGCGCACGTCCCGGGACGCACCTGCTCGCGCGGCGACTGCCCCGCGTAGATGGTTTCCCCCACCCGCAGCCGCACGGGCGGGGGGGCCGTCAGATCCGCGCTGCGCACGGCGAAGCCATCCATGGCCGAGTTGTCCCAGGGCGGCAGGGTGCGTTGGGCCCGCACGTCCTCGGCCAGGGTGCGCCCGAGCGCGTCCTCCCAGCGCACCCATTCGGTGGGCAACGGTTGGACCAGGGCGAGGGTGCGGGCTCGCGCTTCCTCCACGGCGAGCAGCTCGGTGTCATCCTTCATTCGGGGGCGACCTCGGAGAGAGGGTGGGGGGCGGAACAACCCGTTACAGACGTGTAGCGAGGGGCCCCTTTTGGCATCAAAGTCCCCAGGAAATTCAAGACTTTGTTTGACAGGTCTGCTGATCACCGTTACAAGCCGTGATGATCGCGAGGACCTGATCTGGTCGTGGTCAGGTGTGCCAACCCGTTGAGATGACACGGGAATTCAAGGAGACAGCGTCGATGGCCAAGCCCAGGTCCGGGGCCAAGAAGGCGACTCCCGCCGCGAAGAAGGTCAAGTCGGCGAAGGGGGGTGTCCTCAAGAGCGCGTCCAAACGAGTGGCGAAGGCGGCCGCGAAGTTGGTGGCGAAAGCGACCGAGGCGTCCAAGGCGGGAAAGAAGGCCCCCGCGAAGAAGAAGTCCGCGGCCCCCGTCGCGAAGAAGGCCGCCGCCAAGGTGAAGCAGGTGGCCAAGGCGGCCACGAAGGTCGTGACCAAAGCGGCGGCGAAGGTGAAGGAGGCCGCCAAGGGTAAGCAGACGGTCAAGCCCAAGGAAGCGACCAAGGTCAAGGAGTCCTCGGCCAAGGCGGGCGCTCGCGCCGAACCAACCGCGCCTCCGGTCGAGAAGCCCCGTCCCCGCGCCACCAAGCTGCCCCCGCCGGGCGAGCCCCTCAACAAGCGAGACATGGAGCAGTTGCTCACCGCCGGCCAGGGCCGGGGCGTGGTGGGCGAGGGCAGCCTCAAGGGCCGCCTGACGCTCGTGGAGGGCCTGCCGGGCCTCGTGGTGATTGGCCGCGACAAGCGCGAGCTGGTCTTCATCCTCCAGGGACCGGATCAGGAAGTGCTGCCGGCCTACGTGGACCACAAGGTGTCCGTCAGTGGTCTCATCAAGAAGACCACCAACTACGGCGGCACGGTGGACGTGCGGAAGTTCTCCGCGAAGAAGCCGGAGGCCGAGGAGCCCGTCCCCGAGCCGGTGGAGTCGGAGACCCGCCTGCGCTACCTGTCGCCCGGCGAGGTGTCGCAGGTCATCTCGGCGGGCATGGGCGCGGGCATGAAGGGCTTCGCCGCGCTGCGCGGCAACCTGGAGATGACCGGCGAGGAGTTCGTGCTGGTGGTCTCCAACGCCGGCACCCGGCAGCAGGTGTCCTTCATCCTCGAGGGCAAGGGCTCCAAGGGCCTGCGCCGCTACCTCGGGCAGACGCTGTCCGTCACCGGCGTGGTGGACAAGTCCTCGGGCTGGGGCGGACGCATCGACGTGGAGAACGTGGAAGTGCGCCCCGCGGAAGTCCGCCCCATGTCCCGCGAGGGCCTGGAGACGGTACACGTGGAAGGCGAGCAGTCGACCAGCATCGACGTGCGGCTCAACCACGCCTTCACCGTGCGGCTCCAGGAGCAGCCGGGCTTCTCGTGGACCATCGAGCCCACGGCGGCCAAGCGGCTGGGCCTGCGCGAGGCCAACTTCGAGGTCAGCTCCGAGGGGCCCGCCTCGCGCGAGTTCTTCTTCACGCCCCGCAATCCGGGCGTCTCGGAGATCGAGTTCTTCCTCGCCAAGGCCTTCAACCCCGGTCAGGTGGAGCGCTCGTTCAAGCTCAACGTGACCGTCAAGGCCTGAGAGGGTCCCGCTGACCATCCTCCGTCCCCATTTTTCTCTCTTCAAGTCATGCCCGGGGGTCCCCAGTGGGATCCACCGGGCTTATTTTTTTCAGGGCCCGTTGGGCTCCCTTCCGTGGGATCTCTCGTGACGGATCTTCCTCAAGACGTGAAGCGACACCTGGCCGAGTCCAAACATCCCCTCGGCGTCAAGGAACTGCTCAAGCTCACCCAGCTTCACCCCGGACAGCAGACCCAACTCAAGCGGACGCTCCGGGACATGGTGCGCGCGGGCGACCTGCTCAAGGAGGGCAAGCGCTTCCGCCTCCGGGGCGCGCAGCCGCCTTCGTCCGGTGGTGACGGCCCGCAGCCTCCCTTCCGGCGCGAACGGGACACGAGGCCCCCCGAGGCCTCGCGGGCCGGCCCCCGGGAAGAGCGCGGCGAATCCGGCCCGGGGACGCGAGCCCCGTCCGAGCTCGACTCGCGCTTCGCTCCCCGGGGCCGCTTCGACAAGGAGCGCCGCCCCGAGCCGCGCGGCCGCTTCGTGCGCGAGGGCCGCGCCGAGCAGCCCCGAGGCCGTTTCGAGGACCGTGGCGCCGGAGCTCGTGGCCGCTTCGCCCGTCCCGAGCGTCCAGGGGACGGGGGCCGTTCCGCTCCTCCGGGCCGGTTCGCCCGGGATGAGCGCCGGCCAGCTCCGGCGGGCCGCTTCGACAAGGATCGCCGTCCCCCGGCCGGTGGGCGCTCCTTTGGTGGGGAGCGCTTCGCGTCTCGCGACCGGGGTGGGGGCGACGGTGGCCGGGAGACCCTCTCCGTCGAAGGCGTGCTCCACGTGCACCGGGATGGCTACGGCTTCGTCCACCCGAGCTCGGGACAGGGGGACAACATCTTCCTGCCGCCCCAGGAGGCCGCGCGCGCGCTCGACAACGATCGCGTGCTCGTGGAGGCATGGGGCCGTCCCGGACGCATGGAGGGACGCCTCGTGCGCGTGGTGGGCCGCCTGCGCCAGCTCGTCGTGGGCTCCTACGAGACGCGCGGCCGGCACGGCGCCCAGGTGTTGCCCTCCGACAAGAACCTGCAGATGCAGGGCCCCATCCGCGTGCCTCCTACCCAGATGGCGCGCGACGGAGACCTGGTGAAGGTGCGGCTGGGCGTCGGCGCCGGCCTGCTGGAGCCGGGCGAGGGCCTCTATGGCGAGGTCGCTGGCTCTCTCGGCAAGCCCGGGGATCCGAGCGCGGAGGTGCTCTCCATCGCCTACTCGCAGGGCTTCTCCGACGAGTTCCCTCCCGAGGTCATGGACGAGGCGGACCGCATCCACACCGTCGTCACCGAGGAGGAGGCCCGGGGCGAGGAGCGCCGCGACCTGCGCTCGCTGCCGCTCGTCACCATCGACGGAGAGGACGCGCGCGACTTCGACGACGCCGTCTACGCCGAGGATCGGAGCGACGGCTGGCGGCTCGTGGTGGCCATCGCCGACGTGACGCACTACGTGCGCGAGGGCACCGCGCTCAACGCCGAGGCCCTGCGCCGCGCCACCTCCGTCTACCTGCCCGACCGCGTGCTGCCCATGCTCCCCGAGCGCCTGAGCAACGGCATCTGCTCGCTGCGTCCCGACGAGGACCGGTTGTGCATGGTGGCCGACATGGTGATCGACCGGAAGGGTCTGCTCGTCTCCAGCGAGATGTAC
The DNA here is from genome assembly GCF_002305875.1 of Cystobacter fuscus. Taxonomy (NCBI): domain Bacteria; kingdom Pseudomonadati; phylum Myxococcota; class Myxococcia; order Myxococcales; family Archangiaceae; genus Cystobacter; species Cystobacter fuscus. The sequence goes on from NZ_CP022098.1 coordinate 4,622,899, forward strand.
CCGGCCGTCATGCGCAGCCACGCGCGCTGCACCTACAACGAGGTGCAGGACGTGCTCGATGGCAAGGACGTGCCGCACCGCAACGCCTTCAAGCCCCACTTCGAGCGGCTCCAGGCCCTGGCGCGCACGCTCACCCAGATGCGCAAGGAGCGCGGCGCCATCGACTTCAACCTCTCCGAGCACAAGGTGGTGATGGGCGAGGACGGCCTGCCCGCCCGCATGGAGAAGCGCGAGCGCAAGGACAGCCACCGGCTCATCGAGGAGTGCATGCTCGCCGCCAACGAGGCGGTGGCGAAGTTCTTCGCGGACCGGGAGCTGCCCAGCGTCTACCGCTACCACGGTGAGCCGGACGAGGAGAAGCTCGCCATCTTCGCCCAGATGGCCCAGGCCTACGGCTTCCAGCTCAACGCCGAGGACATCTCTCCCAAGGCGCTCAACACCTTCATGACGCAGCTGCAGGGCCACCCCGAGGAGCGCGCCCTCAACCAGCTCCTGCTGCGCTCCATGATGCAGGCCGTCTACACCTCGGGCGATCGGGGCCACTACGGCCTGGCCGCCGAGTACTACCTGCACTTCACCTCGCCCATCCGCCGCTACCCGGACCTGCTCGTGCACCGGCTGCTCAAGGCGCACTGGAACCGCAAGGGCCAGAAGCGGCTGGAGGCCCACATCGAGCGCGAGGAGCGCGCGCTGGAGGACATGGCCGCCCAGAGCTCGGATCGCGAGCGCGCCGCCATGCAGGCCGAGCGCGAAGTGGTCTCCTACTACGCGGCCCTCATGGTGAAGGACCGCGTGGGCGAGGAGTTCGCCGCCACCGTCGCCGGCATCGCCGAGTTCGGCTTCTTCGTGGAACTCGATGACTTGCACATCGAGGGGCTCGTGCGCGCCGACTCGCTCGGCTTCGGGACCCGCTTCGACAAGGCGCTGCTCGCCCTGCTGCTGCCGGGAGGCTTCCGCGTGCGCGTGGGTCAGAAGGCCCGCGTGCGGCTGACCGGTGTGAACCTGGGACTGCGGCGGATCGACTTCGAGGCCCTCGAGGTGGGCGGCCACACGGTGAAGGCCATGCAGGCCGTGGATCGCCAGGAACACGAAGAGCGGCGTCGCCAGACGAAGGAGGAGCGCAAGAAGGCGGCCCGTATCGGGCGTGAGCGCGAGCGCCAGGAGAAGTGGGGCAAGCCCCGGGTGGACACCGGTTCCGAGCGCTCGCTCGCCGAGGCCGAGGAGGCCCAGCGGCGCCAGGCCTCCGATGCCCCCGAGACGATGGAGATTCCCTCGGAGACCATCGACGCCGTGGCCGCGGCGGCTCCTCCGGAGGTTTCCGCCGAGGTCGTTCCCGTGCCGTCCGCGGGCTTCGAGCGCATCCGTGCCCTCGCGGCCCTGGATCAGCCCTCCGAGCAGCCAGCTCCCGAGAAGGTGAAGGCCGTGCCGCCCACGCGGCGCAAGCGGGCCGCCGTCGCGGCCGAGGAGAAGCCGACACGGGCGAAGCAGCCCGCGAAGAAGGTCGCCGCGAAGAAGCCCACGGCCAAGAAGGCCACGGTGGCCAAGAAGGCTCCCGCGAAGAAGGCCGCCGACAAGAAAGCTCCCGCGAAGAAGGCCCCGGCCAAGAAGGCCGCGGTGACCAAGAAGGCTCCCGCGAAGAAGGTCACGGCGAAGAAGGCCACGGCGGTCAAGAAGGCCCCCGTGAAGAAGGTCGCCGCCAAGAAGGCTCCCGCGAAGAAGGCCCCGGCCAGGAAGGCCGCCGCCAAGAAGTCCACGGCGGCGACCAAGGCGCGTCCCGCCAAGGGCGGCGCGAAGAAGACGGCCGCCTCGCGCCGGGGAAGGAAGTCGTAGCGGCGGGCGACGACCCTCTCAGACGGAGCCACGCGGGGGGCCCCACCAGCCGTGGTGCTGGGGGGCCCTCGTGGTGGCGCTCCGGCGTCGCCTCCTCACCTCTGCCGCTCGAGACCCTCGATGGACTTTTCCGCACTCGCCCTGTCCCCACCGTTGTTGCAGGTTCTCGCGGAGCTGAAGTTCCAGACCGCCACGCCCATTCAGGCCCAGAGCATTCCGGTGCTCCTCCAGGGCCGCGATCTCGTTGGTCAGGCGAAGACGGGCAGCGGGAAGACCGCCGCCTTCGCGCTGCCGCTCCTGCAGAAAATCCAGCTCCCACCCCGGCGACTCCAGGCGCTCGTGCTCTGCCCGACGCGGGAGCTCTGTGCCCAGGTGGCCGGAGAGATCCGCCGCCTCGGCCGGAGGTTGCCCGGCCTCCAGGTGCTCGTGCTCGCGGGGGGCCAGCCCATCCGGCCCCAGATCGACGCGCTCGAGAAGGGTGCCCATCTCGCGGTGGGCACACCCGGCCGCGTGTTGGATCTCCTCCAACGCGAGGTGCTCGACACCCGCCACCTCGCCACCGTGGTGCTCGACGAGGCCGACCGGATGCTCGACATGGGCTTTCGCGAGGACATGGAGCGCATCCTCGGCGCCACCCCGAAGACGCGTCAGACCGTGCTCTTCTCGGCCACGTTCCCTGACTCCATCGAGGCGATGAGCCGCGCCTTCCAGAAGGAGCCCGCGCGCGTCACCGTCGAGTCGACCGACACGGCTCCCGACATCCAGCAGCTCGCCTACCTCTGCGCGCCCGAGGAGAAGACCGCCGTGTTGTTGCGGCTGCTCCGGCACTATCAGCCCACGTCCGCCATCGTGTTCTGCAACCTCAAGGCGACGGTGGTCGAGGTGACCCGCGCGCTGAACGAGGCCGGGGTGAGCGCGGATGGTCTCCAGGGTGACCTGGAGCAGTTCGAGCGAGACCGCGTCATGGCGAAGTTCCGCAACCACAGCACCCGGGTGCTCGTCGCCACGGACGTGGCGGGCCGGGGCATCGACGTCGAGGCGCTCGACGCCGTCTTCAACTTCGATCTGCCCTCACAGCCCGAGCCCTATGTCCACCGCATCGGCCGCACGGGACGCGCGGGACGCCAGGGCCTCGCCATTGCGCTCGTCACCCCGAAGGATGACCGCAAGGTCGAGGAGATCGAGCACGCCACCAAGTCCAAGCTGGAGCATGCGCGCGTGGACTCACTGCCCCCCGAGGACCCGGCGGGCAAGGGCTCCCTGGGCTCCGCCTGGGAGACGCTGTGCATCTCCGCCGGGCGCAAGGACAAGATGCGGCCAGGTGACATCCTCGGAGCCCTGACCGGTGAGGCCGGTGGGCTCAAGGCCACGGACATCGGGAAGATCGAGATCCAGGATCGGCTGTCGTACGTCGCCGTGGCCAGGAGCGTCGCGCGCGTGGCACTCCAGAGCCTGAGCCAGGGCCGCATCAAGGGGCGCAAGCACCACATTGAGCGGTTGCGCTGACTCCGTGCCTCCCTGTCACCGCCGGGAACGAGTCCGAGCGGTGACAGGGAAGGGGAGGGCACTTCACGCCCTCAATGCCACCACCGTCACGCCGTCACCGCCCTCGTGGTTCTCTCCGGGGCGGAACATGCGGATGTACGGCGAGGCCGCCAGGTAGTCCCGGATGGCCTGCCGCAGCGCCCCCGTGCCATGCCCGTGGATGATGATCGCCGCTTCCTCTCCACTGCGCATGCCCCGGTCCAGGAAGGACTCCAGCTCGCCCAGCGCGTCCTCGGCCCGCATGCCACGCACGTCGCAGCGGTAGTTCGTCGACGGCACCGCCTCGGGCGCCGCCGCCTTGGCGCGCTGCAACTGCTGCGCCTGCTTGTTGCGCTCGGGGAACTTCGACTCCTTGGGTTTGCCCGCGCGCGTCCCCGACAGCTCCGACACCGGTACGCGCATCTTCATGATGCCCGCCGCCACCAGCGCCTGATCTCCGTGCAGCTCCAGGATCTCCACGTCCTTGTTCAGCCCCGAGTGCCGTGCCCACGCGCCCACGCGCAAGTCCGCCGGCCCCGGCGCCTCCACCTGGAACAGCTCCGCCCGCGCCGCCTTCGCCCGCTGGTTGGCCTCCTCCATGCGCTGCAACAACTGCGCGCGCGCCTCGCTCGCCGCCTTCTCGTTGGACTGTGCCCGGAGCACCTTGAGCAGCTCCTGCACCTCCGCCGCCGCCTGCTCGCTCGCCGCCGCCACTTCCTCGTTGAAGCGCATCAGCCGTGCCTTGCGCTCGCGCTCGAACTGCACCTTCTGCTCCTCGAGCTCCTTGCGCAGCCGCTCGCTCTCCTCCGCCGCCACCTTGGCCCGCTCCAGCTCGTCCTGTAGCCGGCGCCGCTCCTCCTCCGCCGCCGTCAGCGCCTTGGCCAGCGCGCCACCCGCGTTCATCGACAAGTCGCGCGCCCGCTCGCAGATGTGCGCCGGCAGTCCCATGCGCGCGGCCACCTCGATCGCCGAGGACGCACCCGCCGCGCCCAGTTGCAGCTTGTACGTGGGCGCCATGCGCTTGGAATCGAAGCCCACGCGCGCGTTGAGGAAGCGCGGATCCAGGTGCGCGAGCGCCTTGAGTTCCTCCAGGTGCGTCGTCACCAGCACCACCGCCCCCTTGCCGAGCAGCTCCTCCAGCACGGCGATGGCGATGGCCGCTCCCTCGCGTGGATCCGTGTCCGCGGCGATCTCGTCGATGAGCACCAGCGAGTTCTTCGCCACCGCGAGGGTGATGTCCCGCAGGCGCGCCACGTGCGCGCTGAACGTGGACAGGCCCTGCGACAGATCCTGCGCGTCGCCCACCGTGGAGTGCACCGTGTGGTACAGCGGCATCCGCGAGCCCTCGCCCGCGGGGATGGGCAGACCCGCGCGCAGCATCAACGCGCACAGGCCCACCGCCGTCAGCGTCACCGTCTTGCCGCCCGCGTTGGGGCCGGACACCACCAGCGCCCGCGCCTGGCCCTTCATCTCCACGTCGTTGGGCACCACCTCGGTGTCACGCAGCACCAGCCGTGGATGCCGCAGCCGCACCAGCGACAGGTCCTCCACTCCCTGGAACTCCGGCGTGTAGGCGCGCAGGTCTCCGGCCAGCACCGCTGCTGCCTCCGCCTCGTCCAGCTCCGCCACCGCCTCGAGCCCCTCGAGCGCCTTGGCCGCCTCGCGCCCGAGCTGGTTCGTCAGCTCCTGGAGGATGCGCCGCTCCTCCTCCGCCACCAGCGACTGGGCGATGGCCAGGTCGTTGCCCAGGCCCACCAGTCCCTCGGGTTCGACGAACAGCGTCTGTCCCGTCTGGCTCGCGTTGTGGACGATGCCCGGCACCTCGCCCCGGTAGTTGGAGACGACGGGCACCACGTACCGGCCATTGCGGATGGTGTAGTAGTTCTCGCGCAGCTTGGGCAGGAAGCCCTCGTCGTGGAGCATCTCCTCGAGCTGCCCCTTGATGCGCCGGTGCAGGCCCCGCACCCGGTCGCGCGCCTCGCGCAGCTCCGGACTCGCCCGGTCGGAAATCTCCCCGTCCGCCTCGAAACTCCGGTCGATGCGCACCGCGAGCGGCTCGAGCAGCGGCAGCCGCCGCGAGATGGCCGCCAGCCGGGGCACCACGTGTTGCCGCTCCTCCAGCGCCTCGCGCGTGCGCACGAAGGCGAACAGCAGTTGCGCCGCGGCGATGAGCTGCCGGGGCTCGAGCAGGCCGTTCTTCGACGCCAGCTCCAGCGCCCCCCGCAGGTCCGTCACCCCGCCGAGCGGCAGGGAGAACTGCTCATGGGCCAACCGCCGCGTCTCGGCAACGAGGGCCAGGGCCTCGGCGACCTCTTCCTCCGTCCCGAGGAACGGCCGGGCGAGCGCGCGCTCCCTCCCAGGTTCGGTCCGACAGCGGTGGGCCAGCGCACGAAGCACTTCCGCGTAGCCAAGGTCCTCTAATGTTCTCTGAGCGATCTGCACGGTCATGGGTTTCATGCGCGGCCGGGCGGCCGTCAAGAGGAAGTGCGGTTGGACTGCGCGTGCCGCTCTGCTATCAGCCAGCCATGCTCTGGCTCCTGGTAGCGGGCGCCCTCGCGGCCGCCACGGACGTCCCCGTCTCAGGGGACCTGACACCCGCCCTCACCCAGGAGGCCGCCGGCGACACCGAGGGGGCGCTCGCGGCCGTCCAGGAGATCATCCAGTTCTGGCCCACCGAGGCCCTTCCCCGCCTGGAGGCCGCTCGCATGAGGCTCAAGCTGGGAGGGGACCTGGAGCTGGTGGAGAAGGACCTGGAGGTGGCCTCCGCTGCGGCGCCCAACAACCCCCGGCTGCACTTCCTGCGCGGGCTGCTGTGGGAGGAGCGCGGCCAGTTGTCCCGGGCGGCGAGTGCCTACGAGCGCTCCGTCTTCCTGCGCTCCTCGTACGACGACGCCCGCTTCCGGCTCGGCGGCGTCTGGGCCTCCCTCGGCGACTGGCTCAAGGCGGAGATGCACTACCGGCTGCTCGCCCGCGCCCGCCCGGAGTGGATCCAGGTCCGTCTCCAGCTCATCCACGTCATCGAGCAGCAGGGCCGGCTGGAGGACGCCGAGAAGGAGTGGCGTCAGTTGCACGCTGAACAGCCAGGCAACGTGCTCGTCGTCGAACAGTTCGCCCGGTTCTACGAGCGCACGGGCCGCCCTCGCCAGGCGGCCCAGCTCCGGGAGAAACTGGGGCCCGCCTCACCTCCCAAGAAAATGCGTCCGCTGCGCCCGTCGCGTCGCTAGGAGGACAGGGCGCGCTTCCGCGATTGCGTGGATCGTGTCACTGCATACACTGCGCCCGCCTTGAAGACCGCCAACCTCGCCATCGTGTTCACCGACATCCAGGGCTTCTCCGAGCGAACCAGCCGGCAGACGCTCGAGGAGAACGAGCGTCTGCTCCGGGTACACAGCGAGCTGCTCGTGCCCCTGTTCAAGGCGTTTGGCGGGCGCATCCTCAAGTCCATTGGGGATGCGTTCATGGTCACCTTCGTGTCCCCCACCCAGGCCGTCCTGAGCGGCATGGCCATCCAGGACCGGCTCTGGCAGTACAACCAGACGGCCTCGGAGGCCGAGCGGCTCGACGTGCGCGTGGCCATCAACGTGGGCGAGGTGCGGCTGGAGGAGCAGGACGTCTTCGGCGAGCCCGTCAACATCGCCGCCCGCGTGGAGTCCATCACCGAGGCGGGCGAGGTCTTCTTCACCGAGGCCGTCTACCTCGCGATGAACAAGGCCGAGGTGCCCTCGCGCGAGGTGGGCCTCTTCGAGCTCAAGGGCATCCCCAGCAAGATTCGCGTCTTTCGCGTCCCCCGAGGGCCGTACCGCATGGGCGCCCCCGCGCAGGATGCGCCGCCCGAGCCCTCGCCGGAGCGCCCCCCATTCGGCAACCTGGCCCTCTCGCGTGTCCCCGAGTCGATGCTGTCGGTCCCGGACCTCGCCGCCACCGCGGCCCAGGTGGGCGAGCGAATCGTCCAGCGCACCCGCACGGCCTTCCTCGCCGTGAAGACCCACCGACAGCAGCGCTGGCCCCCGTCGCCTCGGGCGCTGAAGGTGGGCGGCGCGATGGCCCTGGTGTTGCTCGTCGTGGGCGGCTTCTTCCTCCTGCACGACTCGCCCGTCGAGGCCGCCATCAAGGCCGCCGGCAACAAGGAGTTGCCGGCCGCCGAGCGGGCCGAGTGGGGGAAAAAGGCCCGTGGGCTCATCACCGAGGACAAGGAGCTCCCCGCGGGCGAACGGTCGTGGCTGCTCGGACGGCTCGAGGAGGCGCTGCAGCGGCCCGCGATCGCGGTGGTGCAGTACCGCTCCGCGGTGAAGGCCGGCGAGGAGCGGGCTGGCGAGCAGCTCATCGAGATGCTCGAGAACCCGGACTGTCAGCTGCGCGTCAAGGTCGCTGATACGTTGGGAGAGCTCCGGTTGACGTCCGCCCGCGAGGGGCTGGAGACGCTCGCGAAGAAGGGCGGGGCCGGAGAGAAGAAGTCGAGCCTGTTCGATGCCGGGTGCAATTCGCGCGAGGCCGCGGAACGGGCGCTGGCGCAGCTCGGCCGCTGAAGAGGGAGCACGAGATGAGACGGGTGAAGACGGGACTGGATGTGTGGGTGGAGCAGGGCTTCGCGCCGCTCAAGGGCAAGCGCGTGGGGGCCATCGTCAACCCGACCAGCGTGGACTCGAACTTCCAGCACCTGGCGGACCTGCTGGCGCGCACGCCGGGCGTGCACCTGGCGGCCCTCTTCGGCCCCGAGCACGGCGTGCGCGGCGAGGCCCAGTACATGGTCGCCGTGGACGCGGACAAGGACCGGCGCACGGGTGTCCCCGTGCACAGCCTCTACGGCTCCACCTTCGAGTCGCTCTCCCCACGCCCCGAGTGGCTCGAGGGCCTGGACGCGCTCGTCTTCGACATCCAGGACGTGGGCAGCCGCTACTACACCTACGTCTACACCATGGCGCTGGCCATGAAGGCGGCGGGCGCGGCGAAGATCCCCTTCTACGTGTTGGATCGGCCCAACCCCCTCAACGGCGTCACCATCGAGGGCAACCTCGTGGGCGAGCGCTACCGCTCCTTCGTGGGGCTCTACCCCATCCCCAACCGCCACGGCATGACGGCGGGCGAGCTGGCGCGTCTCTTCAACGACGAGCAGGGCTTTGGCTGCGAGCTGACCGTGGTGCCCATGCAGGGCTGGCGCCGCGAGGACTTCTGGAGCGACACCGGGCTGCCCTTCATGCCGCCCTCGCCCAACATGCCCACGGCCGACACGGCGCTCGTCTACCCTGGCATGTGCCAGGGCGAGGGCACCAACGTCTCCGAGGGCCGGGGCACCTGCCGCCCCTTCGAGCAGTTCGGCGCCCCGTGGGTGGACTCGGACGCGCTCATCGCCCGGCTCGAGCGCGAGCAGCTACCCGGAGTGCGTTTCCGGGTGGTGGGATTCACCCCCACCTTCGACAAGTACCGGGGCGTGTCGTGCAACGGTGCCTTCATCCACGTCACGGACCGCACCGCCTTCCTCCCCCTGCGCACGGGCATCGCCATCTGGCAGGCGCTCCATGAGCTGGGGCAGGGCAAGGGATTCGCCTGGCGCGAGGACGCCTACGAGTTCGTGGACGACGTGCCCGCCTTCGACCTGCTGTGTGGGACGGACCAGGTGCGTCGGGGCATCGAGGCGGGTTGGCCCCTGAATCGTTTGCTGGAAGGCTTCGACGCCCAGGCCCAGGAGTTCGCCCGGCGCAGGGAGCGCCACCTGCTGTACGCTCGCGGTTCGTGAGCCACGACGTCATCGGGATTGTCTCCGACAGCCATGGGGATCTGGCCGCCTTCGATGCGGCCTATGAGCTGTTGCGCGCCAAGGGCGCCCAGCGCTTCGTCTTTCTCGGCGGCCGCTACACCGACCTGGACGAGTGGATCCTCGATCGGCGCGAGCGCAGCCGGGGCGGGCGGGAGTACTCGGGCACGGACTTCCTCGAGGACGTGGAGCGCTGGCTGTCCGTCTCCGACAAGAAGCCCCGTCCGCGCTCGCTGTCGGTGAGTCGCGAGGAACTCGAGAAGGAGGCGGCGGATCCCTTGCGCGTGCGCGAGAACTTCCTGCGCACCCCCGAGCGCGACTGCCTCCAGTACCGCGACCCGTCCATCCCCCGGAAGGTGCTGGACATGGTGGGCGACACGCTGTGCTGCCTCGTCTACGACAAGAACGACCTGGAGCGTGACGATCTCATCAACGCCAGCCTCTTCCTCCACGGCCGCGAGTCCGAGCCGAAGCTCGTGCAGATCGGCCCGCGCTTCTTCCTGTCGCCCGGGCGGCTCGCGGGCGCCGCGGAACAGACGTGCGCCCTCCTGGAGCGCGTGGACCGCGACCTGCGCTTCTCCGCCTGGCGATTGGATGGAAGGGCCGTGCTGGAGCCCCGGGTGCTGCCCCTCGAGCGGCGCACGAAGATGTCCGTCAAGTGAAGCGACCCATGCGCATCGCCCTGCTCGGAGGCTCCTTCAATCCGCCCCACGTGGGCCACCTGATGGCCGCCCACTACGTCCGCGCCACCCAGGGCGTGGACGAGGTGTGGTTCATGCCCACCTTCCGCCATCCCTTCGGCAAGGCGTCCGTCCCGTTCGAGCACCGGGTGCGGATGTGTGAGCTGCTCGGAGAGGACACCTCGGGCTGGCTGAAGACGTCCCGGGTGGAGAGCGAGGTGGGCAAGGACGGGCGCACGGTGGACACGCTGGACTTCCTCCGGGCGCGCCACCCCGAGCACCACTTCTCGCTCGTCATCGGCTCGGACATCCTCAAGGATCTGCCGTACTGGAAGGACTTCGAGCGCATCCAGCGGCTCGCGCGCGTGGTGGTGCTCTACCGCGCGGGCTACCCGGCCGAGGGCACCGTGGGGCCGCCGCTCGCCGAGGTCTCCTCCACGGAGATCCGCGAGCGCCTGGTCCGGGGTGAGCCTCCCGCGGACCTCGTGCCGGCCCCGGTGCTCGCCTACGCGCGCGAACACCACCTGTACGCCCCCTGAGCCCGCGGGCCCCCCATCCCTGGTGGCCGCAGGTGAAAACGCACTCCGGGTCTTCCCGGACCGGAACGGGGTGCACAATCTTTCGTCACGAACATGTAACGAACGCGAAACGGGCCCAGGGCTTTATGGGCCCCGCGTTCCCCTGAGCCATTCATCGGGAGAGGCGAACCGGAGGTTGCATGCTCGAGAGATTGATGCCGACGGCGGATGGGTTCCACGACGACTTCGATGCCCAGTGCGCCACGACCCTGGCCGGAGCGCGCCTGTTCCATGAGTTGTTGAGCGACTATCGCGACGTGTCCTCCCGGGTCGAGGCCCTCCAGCGGGTGGAGCACCAGGGCAACTCGGTGAACCACCTCGCGCTCGAGCGGTTGCACTCGGCCTTCATCGCCCCGTTCGAGCGCACGCACATCCACGCGCTGCTGTCGCGGATCGACGAGGTGCTCGACTTCACCCTCGCGGCGGCGCTCCGGTTGCAGTTCTACGAAATCCCCGCGAGCCTGCCGGAAGCCACCCACCTGTCGCGCCTGCTCGTGGCGCTCACCGAGAAGCTGCGCGAGGTGGTGCGGGCGCTGCGCTCGCTGCGCAACCCCGAGCCCATCCTCGCGGGCTGCAAGGAACTCAAGCTGCTGGCACGCGAGGCGAAGGAAGTGCTGCGCGCCGGCAAGGGCCAGCTCTTCAAGAGCGGGATGGATCACCTCTCCGTGCTCAAGTGGAAGGAGATCTACGACGCCCTCACGAGCGCGCTCTTCAAGTGCCGGGATGCCGCGGATGTCATCGAGGGGATCGTCCTGACGTACGCCTGAAGCACGGGCTCACCCGGGCAGCCGCGCCACCAGTTGCCGGCAGGAGAGGATGCCGAAGGGCAGTCCCACGCGATCGGCCATGGACAACACCCGCTTGTCCTTGCTCACGAGCCACCGGGCTCCCGAGCGGGCGGCGAGCTCGAGGAACTTCTGATCATCCCGGTCGCGGCAGCGGGGCAGGGGCGGCAGGGGCGCGCCCGGCTCCACCGGGACTTCCCGCACGAGGCTCCGGTAGCGCTCGAGCACCGAGCGCTGGGCGGCCTCGTCCAGGTGGAAGGTGGGGTAGGCGAGCACGTACTTCAGCTCCCGGAGCGTGTGCTCATCCGCCCACGCGGTGGCCGCGCCCGAGGCCAGCGCGCGCGCGAGGGGCCCCAGGGCGGGGTCGTCGAACACCAGCAGATCCAGCACCACGTTGGTGTCGAGCACCAGGGGCAACGGGCTCATTCGGGGACGCTCCCAAAAGCGGGGGGCCCGGCACTCCTCCCTGGGGAGGAGCCACCGGGCCCCGGAGTCGAGCCGCGGACGGGCGGCCTACTTGATGACCTTGTCCAGCGGCTTGGCCTCGGTGCTGGCCTGGGCCTTGGTCCAGTCGATGACGGGCGTCTGCCAGGACATACCCGTCTCACCCGGCTCCGGATCCAGCTTCTCGAACTCGAAGCCGTCCCCGCCGAAGTAGAGGTACTCGACGGTGGCGATCTTGTACTCCTTCTTCGGATCCACCGGCTTGCCCTTGGCGTCCTTGAACTTGCCCTTGCCGGCCGGGGTGAAGCCGGAGAACACCGCCTCCGGGTTGGCGAGCTGGCGCGCCAGATCCTCGCCCTTGAGCTCCACCACCAGCAGCGAGTTCTCGAAGGGCAGCACCGAGTACACGCTGCCCTTGGTCACCTTGCCCGCGGGCAGCCCCGCGCGGAAGCCCTTGCGGTTGAGCACCACGCCGTCCGTGTCGAGCTGCTTCTGGATGGCGCCCGCCACCCAGGCCCCGAGCTGCTTGGAGTCCGCGGGCAGCGCCTTCTTCACGAAGCCGATCTCCTCGCCGAGCACCTTGTCCAGGCGCTGCTGGAAGTCGGCGAGCTGCTGGGTGATGTCCGCGTTGGCCGCCGGCGCGCCCTCGCCGCCCGTCACGTCCACGAGCGTGGCCTCCACCGCCGTCACCTGCTCGCCCTCGGGCTTGGAGGGATCGAAGGTGTAGGAAGCACGCAGGTACTTGCCGAAGCCCTTGCCGAGCGACACGTACGTGGTGTCGCCGTCCTTGCTCGTCTCCGTGGGCTGCGGGCACCGCCCGCCCGCCACCAGCGACACCTTCCACTCCTTGTGCGCGCCCACCACGGTCTTCAGGTCGCTCGGGCACTCGTCCGCGAGCACCACCACGGTGTCCGCTCCGGCCTTCTGCGCCTCGGCCACCGCCTGCGTCAGCGCCTGCTCGTCGGGGATGATCTCCAGGCCCTCGGCGCGGCCGGCCATGGCCGTGGACACCGTCTTGGGCGAGGTGAGGCCCACCACGCCCACCTTCAGGCCCTGGCGCTCGAACACCTTGAAGCCCGGCAGCTCCCAGCCCTTGGCCAGCGCCGCGTCCTTCACCTTCAGGTTGGCCGCGAGGAAGGGGAAGCCACCGAGCTGCTGGTTCTTCTGGAACTGCTCCCGCCCGAAGTCCAGCTCGTGGTTGCCCAGCGCGGACGCGGCATAGCCCATGCGGCCCATCACCGTGGCGGTGGACTCGCCATAGAGGAAGGAGGAGAGGGCGGGGCCATTCCACGCATCGCCGATGGTCAGCGCCAGCGTGGAGGCGTTCTCACAGGGGGCCTGCCCGTCCTTGAGCGGGCCGGGACAGTGCTTCTCCTTGGCCTCCCACCAGCCGAGCAGCTGCGCCGCGCCCGGCGGCGTCGTGCCCTCCTCGGTGGGCGCGGGGGCGAGCTGTCCATTGACACTGCCGGTGACGAGCACCGTCACCGTCGTCGGCTGGGGCGCGGGGGCGGGCGCCGGAGCCGAGGGAGCCGGGGCCGGCTCCGGGTTGGGCTTCTTGTCGTCGCAGCCGGTGAGCGCGCCCACGAGCGAGAGGGCCAGGACACCGGAAGCGCGGCGCCACGGCTTCATCGCGCGAAACACCGGCTTGGAATCGAACTCTGGAGGCATGCGGTCTCCGAAGGGGTTGACGCTGCGATCGCGCGAATAGCACACCTCCCGCATCGGAGCCTCAGAAAGGGGGCCTCCCTGGCCTCCGGACTCCACGTGCTATCGTCGGCCCTGTGAGCGTTCATCACCAAAAGGCTCCTGCTTCACCGGCGCGGGGCGGACCGGAGCAGGACTCCTCCCACGAACAGATGCTGTGGAGCGTGTGGGACAACGTAAGACGTCACGCGGATCATCTGCCCTGGCGGGTGGCCTCCCCGCCCGCGAGTCGTTGGGGCCAATTCGTTCAGGGGTTTTGTCTGCCTTTCCAGTTGGTCCGGGTTCTGCTCGCGGATCCAACGACGCGGCGGCACTACCTGACGGTGGGCATCGCCCAGGCGGTCGTCATCGTCGCGCTGGTGGTGATGTTCTCGAGGTGGAAGAACGACGTCGCGCACGAGCTGGGCAAGCGCACGGGGGTCGAGCTGTGGCTCGTGTACTCGGCGGCGATCCTGTCCTCGTTGCAGCTCTTCCAGTGGATCGTCATCGCCCTGTCGAGGGATCACCACACGGTGCTCTCGCGCGAGGCGAGTGTGCGCACGGGGTTGGAGCCGGAGGATGAGCCGCTCACGCCCCGGGTCTGGCTCAACATTCCCTGGCTGAAGAAGAAGCTGAAGCAGCGCTGGCGGGCGCTGTGGCTGTTCGCCTGGGGCGTGCCGGTGCTCTGGGTGGCCGATCGGCTCGGCCGCATCATGTACGGCAATGCGCTCGGGGAGACGGGCTTGATGCCGCTCCTGGCCTCGCTGTGGGGCGCGTGGTGGTTCGTGGTCTTCACCGCCGGCAAGAGCGAGCGGGCCTGGACCCAGGAGAACGCGCGCGCGCCCTGGTTCCTGCGCGCCTGGGACTGGCTCGGCTCGCGCATCGCGCCGCTGGGTGCCTATGGCAGGCGCTGGGCGCGCGTCACCCACCCGGTGTTCTCCCCCGCGGCGTGCGTGGAGCAGCGGCCCTGGGGGTTGATGGGGCTCGCGCTGGCGCGGGCCGTGTCGGCGCTGCCGCTGGTGAGGTGCTTCCTGCGCCCCACCATTCCCGTGGCCGCCGCGCACCTGCTCGCGGCGGAGGATCATCCCGCGCGGAGCGCTAACCCGCCTGCTTCCGCTCTGGCGGCGGTGGGGGCTCTTGCGCCGGATGCTGCTCCAGCGTCACCACCTCGCCCGGCTGCCGGGGCTCGGCCGCCTGGATGACGGCGCGCAGTTGCTGGCTCACCGCGCGGAAGAAGCCCGTGAGCAGCTCCGGCCGGTCCGCCAGCAGATCGAGGAAGTCGCGCCGGTCGATGACGAGCGCCCGCGTGTCCTCCATCGCGACGGCGTCGGTGGGGCGGGGCGCGCCGTCCAGCAGGCTCATGTCGCCAAAGGTCTCCTTGGCGCGAATGCGCATCACGTGCTCGCCGTTGCTGACGGCGTCCACGGAGCCCTCGATGATGACGTAGAGCGCGTCGCCCGGATCTCCCTCGCTGTAGACGCGCTCGCCCGCGCGGAAGCGCGTCTCGCGGGCGATGGCCGCCACCGCCGCCACGTCGTCCACGTCGTTCTGCGAGAAGACGTGCACCCCTTCCAGCAGGAAGAGCTTCTGCACCGTTGCCTGACTCATGTCCGACTCCTGGGCCGCTGGCAGATCCAAGCCAATCCGGCCCGCCACCTGGCGCGCGCACGCGCGCAGCACCACGTCCTCGCTCCGGCACAACCACGCGAGGTGTGCCTCCAACTGTCCCGTCTCTCCCGGCGGCAGATCCCGGTGGTGCGTCTCCACCTGCTCGCGCACGAGCGACCGGTCGTCGTCGTCCGTGAGCGCCTCGAGCAGCTCCAGCGCGTAGGCCCGGCGCCTCGCGTCCTGTCCCGCCACGTGCTGGTGCACGCGCCGCATCACCTGGGGCGGGTGCAACAGGCCGAGCAGGAAGAAGGACAGCTCCAGCGCCTGATCCAACCGGTCGCACATCACCCGCGTGAGCAGCGCCTGGTCTCCCAGCTCCGCGCGCACGTCGCGGTAGGGCCCCACGAGCGCCCGGTACACGTCGCGCCGGCGGATGAGCGCCTCGCGCACGCGATCCAGATCCACCGGGTGCTCGGGGTGCTCGTCGCGCAGACGCGACAGCTCCGCGCCGATGCGGAAGTGCAGGCGGGCGTCATCGCGCACGTTGGAGAAGAGCAGGGCGTGCAGCGCCGCCGGCGTGCCGATGAGGCGCAGCACGCGCGGCACCTGTAGCCGCATGGGCAGCGGCGCCGAGAGATCGTTGAGCGTCGTCTCCAAGAGGGGCGTCACCGCGTCACCCAGCTCGGCGAGCGCCTCGCGCGCCTCGCGCCGCTCCTCGCGCCAGGTGAGGAAGGTGAGCAGCCGGGGCGCCAGCTTCACGTAGCCACCCTGGCCCACGGAGCGCACCGCCACGCGCCGCACGGAGCTGTCCGGATCGCCCAGGAAGGGCGTGAGCATGGGCAGGTAGGTGGTGTCCCGGAGCCGGCCGAAGAGCCCCGCCACCTCGCGGCGGTCCGCCACCGGGGCCTGCGAGCCCCGTGCCGCCAGCGCCCCCAGGGACACGCGCGCCGCCGCGTTCCACCGGGTGCTCAAGAGCGCGCCGATCGCCGCGCAGCGCAGCCCCACGTCCGGGCTCTGCAGAAGCGGAGGCAGCAGCACCTCGGCCCGCTCCGGCGCGAGCTTGGAGAGCGCCCACACCGCGCTGTCGCGGGGCCGGCGCGTGCCCTGCGTCACCAGTTGCTCCAGCAGGGGCGCCGTCTCCGTGGCCCCCAGCTCCAGGGCGAGCTCCACGGCGCGCTCCTGCACCCGCTCGTGCGAGTGGAGCAGCAGCGCGGGCAGGTGCGGCCGCAGGGGCAGCCCCTCCTGCGCGAGCAGCTCCACCGAGTTGAGCACCCGCTCCGGCGCGCTCGAGGCGAGCGCCTCCACCAGCAGCCGGCGATCCTCGCGGCCCAGCGCCTCGTCCTCCTCGGAGGAGGCCCCCACCTGCTCGCCCAGCGCCTCCACGTACGCGGGCCGCAGGCGCATGAGCAGCACGCCGAGCAGGCCGCACAGGGCCACCACGGCGAGCGCCATGGAGACGCCGTCGGCCGAGCGGCCCGCGCCGATGAGCAGCACGCCCGCGAGCACCGTGCCGCCCTTGCGCAACAGCCCCTCCACCGCGGCGCGCAGGGACTCGCGCTCGCTGTCGGGCACCGCCGCGTAGAGCAGCTGCACGCCCACCGGCAGCAGCGAGTAGTTGACGGCGTTCTCCAGCAGCCGCAACAGGTGCACCGGCCAGAGCTGCTGCGTCACCAGCGAGGCCACCGCCAGGGGCGCCATGATGCCCGGCAGCAGCGCCAGGTAGGCCATCAGCCCCAGCCGCTTGAGCAGCCGCTCGGCCAGGACGAGCTGGAAGACGACGCACACCAGGCCAATCCACAGCTGCAGCGAGCCGAAGAGCGCCGCCAGCCCGTCCTCGCTCAGCGTGTGCTCCACGCGCAGGCGGAAGAGGTAGTCGACGAAGGCGGAGAGCACCGCGAAGCTCACCCCCAGGGCCGCCAGCACCCGGGCGTAGCTGCTGGTGGCCAGGTACTCCCACGCCGCCACGGGCGGGGCGAGGTGGCGCGAGCGCACCGGGGCGGGCGCCTCTTCCGGCTGGAAGTGGAAGGCCAGGCCCGCGACGAGCAGCGACAGCGCCCCGCCCACGACGATGGCCACGGTGCCCAGCCGCTCGGCGAGCCCCTGCACCAGGAGTCCTCCGAGCATGCCTCCCGCCATGCCCACCCCGTTGAGCGCGGTGAAGGCCCGCCGCGCCTCGCGCGCGTCGAAGGCCGCCGCCATCTGCCCCCAGAAGCGCAGGGAGATGAAGGTCGTGAACACGTCCACGAACAGGTAGAGCACCAGCGCCGGCAGCCGGTGGCCGAGCGACACCCCCACCGCGAGCGCCCCCACCACCAGCGCCCCCAGGCCCATGAGCAGCCGCAGCGACGCGGCCGGCTCCCCGGGCTTGGGACGCGGCAGGAGCGCGATCGTCGCCACCAGCAGCGCGCCCGCCAGGTACAGGTAGGGCAGCACGTGCGACTCGAAGCGCGACAACACGAGGGCGTTCACAGCCGTCTTCAGCTGCGTCACACCGGCGATGAGGGCGAACTGGAAGGTCGCCGCGGGCCACAGACGCTGGCCCCAGGACTGCGGCTCTGGAGATGCCACGGGTCGGGTATCCTAACCGTCCAATACCGGAATTTCCAGAAGCCAGCACCCGGGGGCGAGGCGATCGGAAGGGGAGCGGCCGAGCGTCGTGGCCTCCCGGGACGGCTCGCTGGCGCCTCGCCATTGATGACCAGCGAGCACGAGGTGGGTAGCTGGTTGCTGGAGGACCCCTGCTCGATTGAGTATGGGGCGCAGTGGTTCTACGCTGGGGGATACATGATCGCCGCAGTCCTGCTCGCCCTCGTTTGTTCGACTCCCGAGGCCTCCGGCGGCGCCCTGCCGCCCGAAGCCCTGGGGGCTCCCCCCCAAGCCAATGCCCTGCCCACCGCCTGGGCCTGCACCGTGGACACGCTGCGAGCGGGTCGCGAATGCATCTTCGAGTCCGAGGTGTCCTCCTCCTCCAACGTGAAGGAGCAGGCGTCGGGCAACGTGCGCACGCTCACGGACATCGGCCATGCGCTGTGCACCCAGGCGGCCCGGCCGTCCTCGGGGCTCGCGCCGGACAAGGAGCTGGTGGCGCAGTGCGAGCGTCGCTACTCCGAGGCCGCGCAGGACTTCTGTGGCCTGGAGGGCAAGGTGCCCGTCATCGACGCCAAGGGCCGCTTCGCCCCACAGGCGCGTGCCTGCTACCGCCAGTTGTCGCTGGTGCTGCAGGACATCTCCACCATGGCCACCGTGGCCAGCGCCTGCTGCCAGTGCGCCCAGAAGCGGGGCTGCCCCGGGGCGGGCGATCACTGCCATGAGAACGTGTCCCAGCAGAAGCTGGGCGCCACCGCGCTCGCGTGCCTGTCCAACCAGTGCGGCTCGGCGTGTGAGCTGACGATGCCGGCGGGCCCGGCCTCGTCCGGGGAACTCCGGCCCACGGAACAGGCCCGGCGGCCCTCCCGGACCGGGGGCTCGCTGTAGGTTGGCAACCGGTTCAACGGAGCAAGCAATCATGTCTGCCTTCCAGAAGATGACGAAGGGCCTGGCGCGCTCGGGCGCGGCCCTGGTGTGCGCGGCGGCCCTCGTGGGCTGTGGCGGGCACTCGCACGCGGTGTCGCGCGAGAACTCCCGCTCGTTCATCCCCCCGGAGCCGGGCCCCCTCCCGGAGCGCTCCTCGTCCGTTCCCGAGCCCGTGCGTCCGGAGGAGAAGTCCTTCGGGGCACGCTACGCGACGCCCTCCCAGTGCGAGGCGGCGGCACGGGCGCTCCAGGCCTCGTCCCGCGATTCGGCCTGGACGGCGCTCAAGTCCTGCGTGGAGCGCACCCACTTCACCCTCCTGGGCGCGCTCCTGTCGGACGCGTGGGAAGAGGATCTGCGGGTGCGGCCGGACGCGGCGCGGATCATCGCCCGCGTGGTGGCCCTGCGCGGCGGCAGCGTGCCGGGGGAGCTGTCGCTCCTGCACGAGCACAAGGTGCCCATCTTCGGGTTGTCGGACGCCATCGCCCAGCCGGACATCTACAAGGGCCGCTACCTGCTGCTGCGCGCCCAGGTGGCCGACGTGCGCAGCGACGAGGACAGGCCCACGGTGTGGCTCGTCGAGCAGGCGGTGGGCTCGGTGGTTCGCGAGCAGCCCGTGGGCTACACCACCCGCCGCGAGTCGGTGAAGGTGCGCTCGGGCGCGCTCGGTGGAGACGTGGGCACGTTCGGTCGCGCCAACCTGGGCGGTCAGCTCGTCACCCGGGAGAGCGAGCAGACGGCTTCCAGCCTGCCGCGCTACGACAACCTCTCCGACGAGACGGGGCGCGAGGCGCTCGGTCGCCTGACGAGCGCGGATCCCTTCTTCGCTCCCGGCAAGGACTTCGTCGTGCTCGCCCGCTTCGATGGGTTGCGCACCACCTCGAGCGGCGATGACGAGGAAGAGGACGCGCCCAAGCTGCCCGTGCTCACCATCGTCAGCTACCACGCGCCCCATCCGCTCGTCGTCTACTGACGCCCGTCGAGCCCTCCTCCCCTGGCGTTGTCCACCGCACAACGTCGGGAGCGCGCGCACGTTCACGGTGTGACGTCGATCCTGCCCTGGAGTCTCCCTTCCCGGGGCGGCCCTGTGGTGCAATCCCCCCCCTGTCTCGCAGGACCGGGGTGCCCGCGTGCCCGTGCGTTTCGCTTCACGATTGATGCTCGTGCTCTGCCTGGTGGGCGTGGTGCCCGTGCTGCTGTTCGGCGCGCTGTCCTTCCACGCCAACCGGCGCGAGCTGCACCGCGTGGTGGGCGGGCTCCAGACGCAGGCCGCCATGGACTTCGCGCGCTCGTGCCACCACCTCGTCCTGTCCGGCGTGGACAACCTGCGCCTGGCCTCCAGGTACCTCCCCCTCGAGGGGCTTTCACCCGAGCAGCTCTCCCAGGTGCTGGACATCCCCATGCGCCAGCTGTCGGCCTTCAACCTGCTCGTGCTGGTGGATGAGCGCGGCCATGCGCTCGCCCCGGCCGTGTACTCGCCGGACGAGGACGAGCGCCCGCAGCGCGTCACCGAGGCGAGCCTCGCGCTCTTCTCGAGCCAGGCGCCCGTGCGGGCCGCGCTCGCCACGGGCGCGGCCATCGGCCCGCCGTACCAGTCCCCCGAGTCTCCCGGCGGCCGCGTGGCGCTCGCGGTGCGCGTGGGCACGGACGCCTCGCGCGTGCTGCTCGCGGAGCTGTCGCTCGCCGAGCTGGGCCAGCGCGTGGAGGAGATCTCCGAGGGGGGCGGATGCGCCTTCGTCGTGGACGCCGACGGCCAGCCGGTGATCGCCACACCCGGCCACCACGAGCTGAGCGAGGCGGAGCTCCAGCTCGTGCGCGAGGGCCTGTCCCGGGGCACGTCCATGGTGCGCACCGTATCTGGCGTGGAGGGGGTGGAGTACCTCGCCGCCTTCGCGCCCGTGCCGGAGCTGGGCTGGGGCGTGGTGGTGGAACGCGAGGCCCACGCCGCCCTCGCGCCCGCCGAGCAGGTGCGGCGCTCCACGGTGCTGGGGGCCCTGGTGGCGCTGGGGGCCACGGCCGGACTCGGCTTCGTGCTCGCCCGGGGCGTGAGCCAGCCCGTCGCCCGGCTGTCCGAGGGCGTGGCCGCGCTCGCCTCCGGCCGCTACGAGCAGCGCGTCGTCGAGCAGGGCCGCGATGAGCTCGGACAGCTCGCCCGCTCCTTCAACCACATGGCCGGCGAGCTGCAGCGGCGCGACGCCGAGCTGCGGCGCTGGAGCGAGGAGTTGCAGCAGCGCGTGGACGAGCGCACCCGGCAGTTGCGCGAGGCGCAGGATCAGATCGCCCGCACCCGGCGGATGGCGGCGCTCGGCTCGTTCAGCGCGGGGCTGGCCCACGAGCTCAACAACCCGCTCACCGGCGTCCTCGGGCTGCTGTCCCTGGCGTGCGAGGAGGTGCCCGAGGGCACGCCCCTGCGTCAGAGCCTGGAGATGTCGCTCGAGCAGTCGCGCCGCATGTGCACCATCATCCGGCAGATGCGGCAGATCACGGAGCAGGAGCGCAGCGGGGTGGGGCGGCCGTTGAATCCGGTGCAGCCCGTGCGCGCCGCGCTCCATGAGGTGGACTCGGAGCTGCGCTCGCGGGGCATCACCCTCACGTGCGCGTTGAACGAGCCCATCCCCCAGGTGCTGGGACACGCGGAGCAGTTGCAGAGCGTGGTGTCCCACCTGTTGCGCAACGCCGTCACCGCCATGCCGGCCGGTGGCACGTTGTCGGTGGGGCTCGGCACCGTGGAGGGCGACGCGGTGTGCCTGTCGGTGAAGGACACCGGCAAGGGCATTCCCGAGTCCCTGCGCGAGCGCATCTTCGATCCCTTCTTCACGACGAAGGACGAGCCCGGGCGGATCGGGCTAGGTTTGTCGGTGGCGCACGGCATCGTCGAGGCGCACCACGGCCGCATCCGGGTGGAGAGCGCCGAGGGGCGAGGCACCACCATCACCGTCATCCTTCCCGCGGTGGGCGCCGAGGCCCACCTGGTGTAGGCCGGCGGACGGGAGCGAGGAGGCGTGATGCGGACAGGGCCGAGGGTGCAGTCCACGAGACTCCGGGGAGCGCGGACGTGAGCCAGCGCCAGGAGCCGTTCGGACGTGCCCGCGGGTGGAGTCTGGTCCTGCTGCTGGTGCTGTTGCTGGCCCTGGGCGCCGGGGGGTTCTTCCTCGGCCGTTCCGCGCCGGACGCGCCAGAGCCCGGGGGGGTCGTGCCCACGGCTCCCGCTCCCGCTCCGGCTCCAGTCGTGGAGGTGGCGCCGCGCGCCCGGGTGATCGAGGTGGTGGGCGCGGTGGAGCGCACCCGGGGCGAGGCCTGGATGGAGCTGCGGGTGGGCGACTCGCTCGCTTCGGACGAAGCGGTGCGCACCGGCCCCGGGGCCCGGGTGGATCTCGAGGTGGGAGATGAGGCGTCGCGGCTGTCCATCCCCGAGCGCTCCGAGGTTCGGGTGGGCGAGTTCACGCGCGACGTGCACACCCTGAGCCTGGAGCGGGGTCGCATCGACGTGGACTACCGCGAGAGCCAGGAGCGCGTGCTGCGGGTGCGGAGCCAGGGCGGCACGGTGGCCGAGACGCGCGGGGCGCGCTTCACCATGCTCCGCCGCGGCACCCTGGTGGCGGTGGTGACGCGGGGCGGGGCGGTGGACCTGTCGTCCGCGGGCGCCCACATCCAGGTGGGCGCGGGGCAGCAGGGCATCGTGTTCGACGGCGCGAGGCCAGTCGACCCCGAGCCCATTCCCCTGGACGTGCTGCTGAAGGTGGCCAGGGCTCCCACCGCGAACACGCTGTGCCTGTCGCTCTCGGGCAAGGTGCGCGTGGGCACGGAGGTCTGGGTGGAGGACGAGCCCGCGGAGGTGTCCGCGGATGGGAGCTTCCGCGCGGACGTGCCCCAGGCCCCGGGCCGCTCGCGGGTGAAGGTGTTCGCGCGGGAGCCGGGTGGTGCCACGCGGGAGGTCTCCCTGACCTGCCGTTTCCGGAACCCGGCGAGCCCCCCGGCGGAGTCGGTGAAGTTCCGCTGGAACGAGGCCCCCTGACGTGATGAGGGCATACCGGGTGCCATGCGTGCTGCTCCTCGTGGGGGTGATGGCGGGGCTGGCCCCCGTGCATGCCGCCCGGGCGGACGCCGCGAGCCTCCCTTCCCAGGGCATCCGTCTCGTGTGCCAGCCCGCGCACGTGGTGCTCGGCGGGGGAGGCGAGGTGGAGGTGCGGGTGGAGCTGCCACCGGAGGCCACTCGGCTCGAGCTGTTCGCGAGCGCGGGGCAGGTGGGCTCGCCGACGTCCGTGGCACCGGGCGTCTTTCGCGCCACCTACGTCCCGCCCCGGCAGAGCCGCCCCGGAGAGGTCATCCTCGTCGCGCGGGCTCGGGGGCCCCGGGGCGATCTGGAGGGGTGGACCGTCCTGCCGCTCTGGGGCCAGGGCGAGGCCGAGGTGCGCACCCGGGCCCGTGCTCCCGTTTCCCTCCGGGTGGGTGAGCAGACCTTCGGGCCGATTCCCGCGGATGAGAAGGGGCTGGCGCGTGTTCCCATCACCGTGCCTCCCGGGGTGCGGGCGGCCGTCTTCGGCTCCCGACGCATCGAGCTCGGGCTGCCTCCCTGGCCCTACGTGCATGCCGTCCCCAACCGACGGGAGGTGTGGGCCGATCGCGAGGAGACGGTGGAGGTGTGGCTCCATCTGTCGCGCCTCTCGGGCACGCCCCGGCGGCCGCCCCGTGCCTTCTCCTTCTCCGTGTCGCGCGGCCGCGTGAGCGCGCCCGTCGAGCGGGAGCCCGGGGTCTTCCTCGTGAGCTGGACCGTGCCGCCGGGGCCCATGGGCCCGCTGGAGCTGCGAGGCGTGGTGGGCCGCGAGCCGCGCTGGTCCCTGCTCGTCCAGGTGGAGGCGCGGCCCGGTCCGGCCCAGCACTTCGAGATGCGGTTGGATCGCGACGAGTTCGTGGCGTCCGAGGAGGCCCGTGTGCTCGTGGAGGTCTCCGCCCGCGACGCGGTGGGCAATCCCACGCGCGCTGGACTGCGGCTCGCGTCGGAGCTCTCGGAGGAGCTGACGCTCGTCGAGCAGCGGGTGGGGGAGTACGCCACGCGGCTGACGCTTCCCGCGCGCTTCGCGGGACGCGAGTCCGTGGAGCTGCGGCTGTTGCGCGAGGGGAGTGGAGAGCCGGTGGCGACACGCCGCCTGAAGCTGTGCGCGGGGGAGCTCGCCCGGGTGCGGATGGCGCCGCTGCGGCCCGTGCTGGTGGCGGACGGGCTGTCGGAGGCGGCCTGGCACATCTCCCTGGAGGACCGGTTCGGCAACCCCGTCGTGGGCTCCCGGCCCGAGGCCTCGCTCACCGGGGGCCTGGAGGGCACGCTCCAGGCGAAGGCGCCGGGCCAGTACGAGCTGCGCTACGTGCCGCCCGAGTCCCGCATGGATCAGCTGTCCGAGGTGGTGGTGCGCGCGGGGGGGTTGATCGAACACGGCACGCTGCCGCTGTTGCGCCGCAGCGTGCTGTCCCTGGCGCCGCGCGTGGGCGTGATGACGAACCTCGCGGACGTGCGGGCGGGGTCCGTGGGGCTGCGCGTGGAGGCGTGGCCGGTGCGCGCGTGGCCCTCCGTGGGGGTGTGGCTCGATACCGGTTACCTGTGGTTCTCGCGCACGGGCGGAACGGTGGTGCCCGGCTTCTCCGGGGAGAATGGGATCCTCGACACCTCGCTGGCGGTGGCGTTGCGCACGCCGCGCGAGTACGGGATTCAGGCATGGGCCGGGGCGGGCGTGGGCGTGGCGTGGGTGCGGGGTCGCGCGCGCTGGGGCGAGGGACTCGAGCTGGAGCAGAGCACCCTGGTGCTCGGAGGGCAGGTGACCTTGGGCGCGGGGGCGAGGGTGGGGCCGGGGCAGCCGTTCGCCGAAGTGCGTTTCTTCCGTTTCAATGATCCGGCCCTGCCCGTGTTGAGGGGCGTGCTCCAGGGGGCCGGGTTCCACGTGGGGTACCGGCTTGAGCTCTTCTGATCGGATCCGCTGGGCAGGGGTGTTGCTGCTGGGGCTGCTCGGGCTCTCCTGCTCCCAGGGCGGCGGGTACGAGCCCCGGGTGCACCGTCTGGTGCCCGGCTGGGGGCTGACCACGGCGCCGGTGTCCGGCGTCATCGAGGGCGAGAACTTCCTGAGCCTCCCCACCCAGCACCTGGGGAGTGAGGAGGCGGTGACCCTGGACTCCGACTTCGAGGTCTACCTGGGCGCGCGCTCTCTCGACGACGTCTCGTGGACGGACACGCACACGTTGAGGGTCCAGATTCCCGAGGGACTCGCTCCCGGCTGGTACCCGCTGACGGTGGTGACGCCCCTGGGGGGCCGCGTGGAGCTGCCGCGGGCGTACTACGCCTCGGAGCAGCCGCTCGCGTCGTTGACCGCCCAGGCCTTCGTGGAGCGGCCGCGGCTGTGGCCGGACGAGCAGACCCACCTGGTGTTGACGGTGCACAACTCGGGAAGCACGCGTGCGCTCGGTGTCCGGGCGCTGCTGCGTCCGGTGGAAGCGGGAGGCGTGGAGCTGCTCTCCGCGCTCGAGCCGGAGCCCCTGGACGTGGAACCGGGGGGAGACGCCTCCTTCTCGTGGAAGCTCGCGGCCCGCGCGGAGGGGACGGTCCACTTCGCGCTGGAACTCGAGGGCCGCGAGGAGATCACCGGGCAGGCGCTCCAGGCGGCTCCCCTCCAGCAACTCCAGGTGGACGTCCGCGCCCGGCCCTCCAGCACGCTCCTCGTCTCGTCCCAGGTGGTGAACGTGAACCAGCCCTTCACCCTCACCCTGCGCGTGACGAACGACAGCGACGTGCGGTTGAGTGACGTGAAGCCCTCCATTCCCTCCGTGGAGGGGGTGAGCGTGGCCCTGCCTTCCAATCCCGTTCCCAATCAAGTGGACCTCGAGCCCCAGGAGAGCCGGGACTTCGTCTGGAGCGTTCTCGCCACCACCGCCGGCGAAGGGTTCTTCAAGGTCCAGGCGGCCGGCGCCGATGCGCTCACCGGCAACGCGGTGCCCTTCGCGGAGGTCACCTCGTCCCCCTTCACCGTCCTGAAGCGAGGGGTTCTGGCGGTGCGCTTCACCCAGTTGCCCCCGAGTGTCCGGGTGAACGAGGTGTTCGGCGTCGAGGCCACGGTGGAGAACATCGGCCAGTCCGAGGTGCGGGGCGTGGCGCTCGATGGCGCGGGCCTCGCGCAAGGCAGCCAGGGATGCCTGGTGTGGATCGTCTCGGGGCCCACGCCGAGCGCGGTGGATCTGCCCGGGGGGAAGAGCACGGTGTTCTCCGCCTACCTGCGAGTCTCACAGCCGGGCTCGTGCTCCTTCCGCGTGGGCGCCCAGGGCAGGGATGCGACGGATGACCAGCCCGTGGTGGCCACCCCCGTCACCTCCTCGGCCGTGCCCGTCACCTGGTAGGCGCCTGGGCGCCCACGCGCCTCACGAGGCCGCGATGGACATCGGCCCCAGGGCGTCGGTGGTGTTGGCGCTGCGCAGGTGGGGCGGCAGCGAGATGCGGAACGTGGTGCCCTGTCCCGGACGGCTGTTCACGGTGATGGTGCCGTCGAAGGACTCGATGATGGACTTGCAGATGAAGAGGCCCAGGCCCGTGCCCTCGCCCCGGGGCTTGGTGGTGAAGAAGGGCTGGAAGAGGTTCGCCATGTTCTCCGCGAGGATGCCCGTGCCGGTGTCCTCCACCTCCGCGCACGCCTCGCCCTTGGCGCCCGTCCACAGCCGCACGCTGATCTGATGCGAGCCCCCGTCCTCGGGGATGGCCTGGGCGGCGTTCACCACGAGGTTGAGGAACACCTGGGCCAGCCGCGCCTCGTTGGCCATCACCAGGGGCACCTCCTGGTAGTCGCGCACCACGCGGGCCCGGTAGCGGATGTGCACCAGCGCCAGCTTCAGCGCCGCGTCGAGCACCTCGCGCAGATCCACGAGCATGCTCGCGTCGTCCGAGTCCCGCGCGAACGCCTTCACGTCCCGGGCGATGTCGCGCACGCGCTCGGCGCCCTCGCGGATGTCGCGCAGGGTGCTCTCCACCATCTCCAGTCGCTGCGCGAGCGAGCCCGGCTCCCCGCTCGTGGTCGGCGGGCCGCGCAGCGCCTGGCGCAGCAGGGGGAGCTCCTCGTCCAGCCAGTCCAGGTTGGACAGGATGTAGGCCAGGGGCGTGTTCACCTCGTGCACCACGCCGGCGGCCAACAGCCCCAGCGAGGCCAGGCGATCGGACTGCACCAGCATGGCCTGCATCCGCTCGCGCTCCTGCCGCATCTGGTACTGCTGCAGGGCGAGCTTGAGGCGGTGCTCCAGGGCATCCACCTCGAAGGGCTTGAGCAGGTAGTCGAAGGCCCCCAGCCGCAGCGCCTCCACGGCGCTGTCCACGTTGCCGTAGGCCGTGACGATGAGCGCGTTGCAGCCGGGCTGGGCCGAGCGCAGCCACTTGAGGAACTCCAGGCCGCTCTCCCCGGGCATGTTCTTGTCGATGAGCGCGCAGGCGAAGGACTGCTCCGTGGCGAGCTTGCGCGCGGTGGCCGCGTCCGGCGCCAGCACCGGGTGGGCTCCCGCGCGCTGCACCACGAAGGACAGGAGGGTGCGCAGGGTCGGCTCGTCATCGACCACCAGCACGGACTCGGCCGCGGGATTGGGAGTCGTTCTCATCTGCGGGACCTCCGGTGGCGAGGGTTCCTGGATCACATTCCCCCACCCGGGTGGAGGGGAGGTCCCCGTCCCGGATTGGAGATCCAGAAGGTAGGGCAAGCTGCGGCTCTTCCGCCGTGATTGCAAGGGAGCAGGCGCGGTCCGGCCTGTCATGTCATCAAGGAATTACATGAGATATCCCCTGCTGGAAGGGGAATCACCCCGGCGTCCGGCCTAAAGCGCGATACCCACCAAATGGAGGTGACCGAGCCCGTCATCGAAGCGCCGGGCGTATTGGTAGAAAAGCGACACTGGGATGGACTGCCCGAAGCGGGTGCGCAGGAAGAGAGCGCCTCCCGCCGCCCGATGATCCGCGCGTCCGTCCGTGCGCGCCCAGGTGCCGAAGGCCTCCGCCTCCAACTGGCTGATGAAGAAGGACGGCGCCAGCCAGAGGAAGGACGTCCAGCCGTGGTCGATGATGATGCGGTAGCGGTAGCGCGCGGTGGCGATGAGGACCTGCCGCGCACTGAGCGCGAAGTCCTCATAGCCGCGCAGGGTCTCCACGAAGCTCAGTCCGGGCTGCAGGCGCAGGGGCACGCTGCGGGTGTCTTCGGGGCCCTGGCGCCGCTGGAGGGCGAAGGAGCTCAGGGGCACGCCCCCCACCTGGAGCAGCCCCTCGGGGGCCTGGGGCAGGACGCGGCCCACGAGTGACAGTTGCAGGTTGTCGCGCCGCACGAAGGGCAGTCCGGGCAGGTAGGCGCTCAGCTCGGCGCGCACGTCCGCGAAGGGCCGGGTCTCGTCGAAGGCCAGGGGGTACACGCCCGCGCCCAGCGCCAGGCCGATTCCCCGCTGCGTGCCGCCGTAGGAGGTGCTCTCCCCGGCGAAGTAGGACACGCTGGCCGAGGGGCCGATGAGCGAGGTGCGCACGCCCGGGCGCTTGGAGGTGGCGTACCAGTCGCGGCGCAGCCCGAGCAGGCTGAAGCTCACGGGCGTGGTCCAGAACGTGCGCGACAGGGACAGCGAGGCCTGGAGATCCCTGCGGCCCTCCTGGACGACGCGCGCTCCGGACAGCCGCAGGTACCAGGGGGCGGGCAGGGCGTTGCCGTAGTCGAACGTGATGCTGGGATCCCTCAGCCGCGTGTCGGCCTCCACCCCGAGCGCGTACTGGTGGAAGCCCAGCCTGTCCTGCCCCGCGAGCAACAGGCCCCCGTAGCCGATGAACCGGCCGGGGGTGCTCGCGTCGGGCAGCACGTAGACATAGGGCGCGCGCAGCTCCGGCAGGAAGAATCGCTCCAGGGGGGAGTAGGGCTCGTCGGTGAGGATGTCGAGTGGGTGCTCCAAGGGAGGCGTGGAGGAGGGCACGGACTCGGGGGGCGGGGCCTCCTGGGCGGGCTCCAGGGCGGGCGCGGGCGCCTGGGCGAGGGCCTCGGGCGGGGCGGGCGCGACGAGGGGCGCGGCATCCAGCGAGAAGTCGAAGCCGTGGCGGTTGAGGAAGACCACCTCCGAGCCGCCGAGCGGCGCCACGTCCATGACGAGGTGGGGCGCATCGGTGATGCGCAGGGGCTCGCCGCCCGCGAGCTCGAGCACGTGCGCCTGCCACCTTCCCGCGTGCTCGCGCAGGAAGACGATCCGGCCCGCGTCCAGCCAGCGGGGCGAGTAGTTGAAGTGCGCGTCGTCGGTGAGCGGGCGCACGGAGCCATCGGCCTCGAGCAGCGCGAGGTTCCATCCCCGCGGGGTGAGGCGGGGGAAGACGACGCGCCCGTCGGCGGACACGGCCGGAGGCCCGAGCGACACCTGGCCCTCGAAGTGGGTGAGGGGGGAGCGCGCGCCGGTGGCGAGCTCCAGCCGGACGAGGTTGGCGGTGTCGCCCTGGACGTGGACGAAGACATACGCCTGGCCATCCGGCGTGACGCCGCCGCCCATGCCTTCGATTCCCTCCCACGTGCGCACCACCTCGCCGGTGCGCGCGTCCACCCGCCACACCCGCGACAGGTAGCTGCCCAGGGCGTCGACGTCCGCGGCCACGAGGAAGAGCGACTGGCCATCGGCGGAGAAGGACAGGCCGCTCATGTTGAGCGGGTGGGTGGAGATCCACCGGCGCCCGGGGAGGAACTGGGTGAGCGAGCGGCTGAAGCGCGGCGAGCCATCGCGCTCGCGCACGGTGAGGTGGGGCACCGCGTCACGGCCCACGTCCACGGTGGCCAGGGCGCCGTCGGTGGGCGAGGCCGCGAGCCGGGCGAAGTAGCCCACCTCGGGGGCGAGCACCCGCTGCGAGGGGGGACGCTCGCGCCGGGGGAGCTCCCGGGCGAGGCTCTCGGTGAACTCGCGGAAGAGCGTGCCGAGGGTGGAGCCGTACACGGCCTTGAAGCGCAGCGTCACCGCCACGGGGGGCACGAGGGTGGTGCCCTGCGCCTCCACCAGCCGCCACAGCCGCTCCTCCCCGTAGGTGCGAGCGAGCCACTCCACGAAGTGGCTGCCGATGAGGTAGTTGCCCCCGAAGGGGTCCATCCGCCGGTGCTCGGGGGAGAGGTAGCCCGGGTGGAAGTCCCCGCCGAGCTCCTGGGCGGCGGCCTCGAAGAAGCCGCGCCACACCGGGCTGTGCGGCCGGCCCTGGTGCGTGCCCAGCCGTCCCTCGTAATGGACGGCCAGCCCCTCGAGGAACCAGGACTCGGTGAGGGTGTTGGGCTGGAACAGGCCCCCCGTCACGGTGTTGACCGCGCCCCACAGGCCGCCCGTCTGCTCCATCTGCACGTAGTGCACGGCCTCGTGACAGCCCACCGCGCCCAGCTCCGCGGGGCCGAAGCCCAGGAGGTTGAAGAGCTCCAGCGACATGTGCGCCGGCAACACCATCTGCTGGGGCCTGCTGGAGTAGTCCGGGGCGACGTACGCGTTGTTGAAGTCCTCGCCCGTCAGGTAGACGAGCACCCGGGAGCGCGAGCGGGCGGGGCGGGGCAGCAGGCGCAGCCGCTCGACGCAGTCCTCCACCCGCGCCGCGATGCGCAAGGCGCTGGGGCGCAGCCGGGCGGGGTAGTACAGCTCGAGCGTGCGCGTGGTCAGCTTGCGCATGTCTGCCCGGACGAAGTCCGTCTGGACGTTCTGCTCGAAGCGGGGTGTGACGAAGGCGCACCCCGTGAGGGAGAGCAGGAGCACCAGGAGGGGGAGGAAGCGGCGCGGCATCGGACACCCATCCTAGGGGGGTGCGCAATTGATGGCGATGAACTTGGATTTCGCGGTAAGGGGGCGTTCGTTTCGTTACGGTCGACTGTCCCGTAAGAGGAATCCTTCATGGCTCATCCCGCCCCTCCGCATGTCCAATCCGCCCAGGCCCAGGTCGCCGCTGCCCTCGAGCAGCTCGCGGGCAAGCCCGTGGATCTCCTGAAGACGCCCTGGCAGGAGGTGGAATCCGCCCTGCCGAACCTGCTCGGCGGCGCCTTCGATCCGAACAACCAGAACCACCAGGTGCTCGCGCTGGGCATCGGCGGAGCGCTGGCCGAGCGTCTGGCGGGCGATCACGGCGCGTTCTGGTTCCTCAACCGCGAGTCCCCCGAGGGGGCGTCGCTGGGCTTCCCCGACGCGCTCATCGTGCTGTCGCCGTTTGGCGAGGTGATGAACTCGCTCATCGCCGGCAAGCTGTCGCGCCTGGAGGAGCTGTCCGCGAGCATCCGCGGCATGCTGGGCAAGGCGCGCTTTGGCGGCGCGGGCGGCGGGCAGAAGCTGGGCCCGGCGGACTACCAGCGGCTCATCGATCCGGGCTTCATGCAGTTCCTGGTGATGGATCCGGCCAAGACGGTCAAGGCGCTGGACTCCACGCCGGACGCGCTGACGCGGGAGATCCGCGACGCGCTGGGCCGGGCGCAGATTCCCAAGGAAGTGCGCCAGCAGTTCGAGGGCCAGGTGCTCACGGCGCTGCAGCAGATGCAGCCGGGCAAGAAGCTGTCGGAGCAGGTGGAAGTGGCGCCGCGCATCGTGGAGCTGATGGCGCACCTGTTCGGCACGCAGGCGAGCACGGGCGCGGCGCAGAACGAGTTCTGGGGCCACCTCATCCTGCCCATGCTCTTCATCGGCACGCCGCAGGACTTCCCGCCGGTGGACGAGGAGGAGCTCCAGGCGTTCACCCAGGGCGTGGCGCCCATGGAGCTGTTCGTGGACGTGGTGCCGCACTCGGTGCAGGCGCCGGACGAGGGGCTGCTCGGCGCGTTCGATCGCACCGAGGTGACCCCGCTGCACGCGAGCTTCGAGCGCTCGCGGGCGCCCTTGCACCTGCTCAAGCTGAACATGGAGCGGCTCAAGCCGGTGCTGGCCAAGTTCGACCCGAACCAGATGGTGGACACGGTGCGCCGCTTCACCAAGTACATGGAGGAGAAGGCCGGCAAGGGCGCGCCGCCCAACCCCCAGAACGAGGAGATGCTCAAGGCGGCCTCGGTGCTGCTGGGTGACCTCAAGAAGCTGGTGCTCGAGGGCAAGGGCGACGTGTGCCTGCGCCAGATGACCGAGGGCGACGCCATGTCCGAGCGCGACCTGGCCGCGGTGCGCAACGCCCTGCAGGGGCCCCGCATCATCCTCAGCTAGCTGAGCCCCAGGCCTCGCCGCGCGGCGCCAGGGAGCAGAGGCATCCCGAGCGCCGCGCGCCAGGGCGGGTCCTCCCGCCCCCGTGTGTCCCTTCTCGCTCAAGCGCTCGCGCGAGCGCTCCGCGCGGGCTCCGTGCGCAGCCGCAGGGACTTGAGGCCCCGGAGGGTGAAGTGCGCCACGTTCTCCAGGCGCTGGCCGGGGACCAGGGAGAGCTGGCGGTCCGGCGTGAGCAACTCCTCCAGCGCCACCTTGGCCTCCAGCCGCGCCAGGGGTGCCCCGAGGCAGAAGTGGATGCCGTGGCCGAAGGCGACTTGTCCCGCGACGTTGCGTGTCACGTCGAAGTGATCCGGATCCTGGAACTTGCGCGGGTCGCGATTGGCGGAGCCGAAGAGCAACAGGACGCTCGCCCCCGCGGGGATACGCACGCCGGACACCTCCACCTCCTGCGTCGTCTTGCGGAAGAGCGCCTGCGCGGCCGAGTCGAAGCGAAGCATCTCCTCCACGGCGTTGGGGATCAGCGAGGGCTCGCGCGTGAGCCGCTCCAGTTGATCGGGATGGCCGAGCAGCGCGCGCATGCCGTTGCCGAGCAGGTTGGTGGTGGTCTCGTTGCCCGCCACGAGCAGCAGCCGGCAGAAGGCGGACGCGTCGTCCACGGAGAGCAGGCCCTCGCGCACGCCGTTGTCCAGCAGCGCCTGGATGAGATCCTCCCGAGGCTGCTGGCGGCGCGCTTCCAGGGCCCGCGCCATGTAGTCGGCCATTTCGCGGGAGCTGTGCTCGAGGCCGGACAGCTCCGCGCCCTTGACGAGCGCGAAGGAGATGGCGATGGCATCATCGGACCAGCGCTTGAAATCGTGCCGACGCTCCGGCTCCACGCCCAACATCTCCGCGATGACGATCATGGGCAGCGGCTCGGCCAGGTCCTTGATGAGATCGAACTCGCCCGAGCGGGGGAGCTGGGAGATGAGCTCGCGGGCGATCTGCCGGATGCGCGGCTCCATCTCGGCGATGCGCTTGGGGGTGAAGGCCCGGGTCACCAGGTTCCGGGTCTTCGTGTGGGTGGGGGGATCCTCGCCGATGAGGATGCCCCGGCGGAAGCTGCGCACGGAGATGGGGGCCACCTTCTCCGCCGCGTCGAGTTTCTCCGGCTGCACGATGGCGCGCGCGGAGGAGAAGACCGCCGGGTTCTTGGTGATGGCGACGACGTCCTCGTAGCGGCTGACGATGTACCAGCCGAGCTGCTCGTTGAAATAGATGGGGGAGTGCTCCCGGAGCGCCGCGTAATAGGGGTAGGGATCGGCCTGCACCGTGGACGACAGGGGGTTGTAGTCACTGGCTTGCATGGGGGTAGGGGCTTTCTCGAGGGTCAGGGGGGCGACCGCGGGTTGAGACTCAGCGCTTCTTCCCCGCCCCTTTCAGGAAGAAGTCGCGAAAGGGTTCCAGCAGCGCGATGAGCGGGCCGGGTGAATCCGCGTACCGGTCATGGACGATGGCGGAGCGGAGCATGCCGAGCAGCAGTGCGGGATAGAGCGCCGCGAACTCGGGCTTGAGCACGCCCTCGGCCACGCCGCGCCGCACGAGCCGCTCCGCGCAGGCGTGGATGTCGTCGAGTCCCGAGCCGCTCGTCTTCTCCGTCGTGTGGCGAAGGGCGGTCACCTCGCCCTGGACGAGGAGGGAGAAGAAGCGCCGGTGCTGCTCCAGGAAGGTGAGCGTCGCGCGCAGGAAGGCGTCGAACTCCTCGTGCCAGGGCTTGCCGCGGGCCGCCTCGCTCACCTCGTCCAGCATCTTCACGAGCTCCGCGCGGCGGCGGGCCATGAGCGCGGCGAGCAGCTCCTCGCGGTCCTCGAAGTAGTTGTAGAGCGTGCCCACGGCCACGCCCGCCCGCTTCGAGATGTCCTCGATCCGCGTGCCGCCCACGCCCTGCTCGGCGAAGAGCTGCTCCGCCGCTTCGAGGAGGGTTTGTTCCGTCTCCTCGCGCAGTCGTTCCCGGAGTGTCTTCGTGCCCGGCTCGGAGGGTGAGCGTTTCCTCATGCGATGAAGATATATTCATCGAGAGGCCGGAACAAGCGGATGTGCAACGCCTGGGGCGGAGTGCGGGACGGGCGACCCCGGCTCTGTTGACAGCCCGTCATCCGGGCCATGGATCGGGTGCCTCGCCTGTTGTGAGGGAGGGCGATGGTTAGAGTGCGGCGCTCCACCGGAGGGAGAGCCTTCCTCCGGGTGGTGACGAGAGGAAAGCCATGGCCCTGCAGAACGACTACAAGGACGTGCTCGACGTCGCGAAGAACGTGGGAGCGAAGGTCGAGTCCCGCGAGGAGAACGGCAAGCTCATCATCCAGGGGACGGTGGAGCATGCCTGGGATCGGGATCGCATGTGGGATCAGATCAAGGCGAAGCACGCCAACTGGCAGAACGAGATCGTGGTGATGCTGAACGTGACCCACGCGGAGCCCTACGGTGTGTACACCGTGAAGTCCGGGGACACGCTGAGCAAGCTCGCCAAGGACATTTATGGCGATGCGAAGCTCTACCCGCGCATCTTCGAGATCAACAAGGACCAGCTCAAGAACCCGGATCAGATCAAGGTCGGCCAGGTGTTGAAGCTGCCGCCCAAGTCGATCGCCACCTCCTGATGCGAAGAGCAGGGTGCTTCATCGGCCCCTGTCTCGGAAGTGCTCGGGCGGCAGCGGTGCCGTGCTGCCCTTTTCCGCAGCCTCCGCAGTCGGGCTATGTAGGATACGGCCATGAGGACCGGTACAACCCACCAGAAACTCATGGCTGTAGGCCTGTGCGCGTTGCTCGTCTCGTGTAGCGCCGCCCGCCATGTGCTCCCCCACGACGCGAGCGCAGCCAGTCCGTCCAGTTTCGTGCTCATCATCGAGGAACGTCCGGACGGGCAGATCACTCACTCGTGGCAATCCACCGACAGCGTCACTCGTTTTCCCTACCAACGCCAACCAGACACAGGTGGACAAGCGGGGCGCCTCGTCCCAGTGGCGGCCAGGCAGAGGGATTGTGACGAAGAGAATCGAGCGTGCTACCAAGAGTGCATGGCTCGTCCACTTCCTCGCGGATACGGGAGTTTTACCTCTCCGAGAAAGAGCGGCGGGAAATCGGAGTTCTGCCGAAGAAGCTGTCAGCAAGCCTATAATGACTGCTTGGAGTTGGAAAAGCTTCGCCCCCAGGAATTCACTTCGATGGACAGCGCGGTCGACTGGCTGAAGCGCCACCGGATGGACGTCCTGGCCGGGAGCATCATCGTGATAGCGGGGGTGACTTTCGTCGTGGTTTCCGCCGGGGCGGCAGCCGTTGTGTTGGCACCCGTGGTCCTGATGATCTCCGCGGAAGCTTCATCGGGAACTCCGGGTGCGGAGGGGGCGCGATGAACACGCGCGAACTCCTCATCAAGGCCACGGATTTCCTCGCGGGGATGGGGATCACCCCTCAATCCCAGGAGCAGCAGGAGTTTCTGGACGTCATCTTCGATGCTCTTCTCTTCATCGAATCCACGGGTCAGACATACGTCTTCGAGGACTATCGCAAACACCTCGTGTCCGATGATCCTCCGCATGTGGTCGCGTCCTTCAACACGCGCGAGGAGGCGGACTCATGGCTGAATGAACTCCCGGACCCGCCTTCTTCTGCTTACGTCCTGGTGGCGGACCAGTATCATCATCTCATCTACATCCGAGAGAAGAAACACCGCCGCCTCTTTCCTCATCCTGTCTTTGAGTATTACCTCGGCACGCGGATGCGCGAGGGGCTACCTCCTCCCGTGGCAGCCTTCGCAACGAGGGAAGAGGCAGAGGCGTGGCTTCAGGGACAGGCCGCGCCGCCCAGACAAGCAGTCATCCAAATCTCCGGCGAGCCCTACCTCGCCGTGTATCACCCCAATATCAATCACCGCTCGATATATTCCTTCTCCATCGCCGCCCGCGTGGATGAACCTGAAGGATAGGACCGAGTCCGTCGGAGCACGCTTCGACACAGTCACCCGTTGCGGCCCAGGGGTTGACTGTCTTCAGTCGAGGATGGTCTTCAGCTTCGCCAGGGATTCGGCGGGGAGGCGGTGGCCGACGAGCGACAGCCCACGTCGGGACAGAGGCCGGTAGACCGCGGCCGCGTCCGGAGGGAGCGCCGAGAGGTGTGCCGCCACCACCTCCGCGTCTCCCCGGGCGATGGGGCCCGTGTAGCCCGCCGAGAGCCCCCGTGCCTCCACCCCGCGCAGCGCCGAGCGCGTGAGGGGCAACAGCGCCGCGAGCGCTTCCTCCTCGGAAATGCCCGCCACGCGCAGGGCCTCCACGGCCGCGGACAGGGCCGCCACCACGCCCCCGGCGCTCAGCACCGCCCCGGCATGGTAGGCGGCCCGCTGTCGCTCCTTCACCCGGAGCACATGCAGTCCCACGTCCTTCGCCATCCGCTCCAACACCTCGCCCAGCCAGCGCGAGCGGGTGCTCAGGGCCACCGAGTTGCCCGCCAGCGAGTCTCGCGCGTCCGACACCGCGACGAGCGGGTGGAAGGAGCCCAGCACCCGTCCCCGGGGCGCACCGAGCGCCTCCAGCGACAGGGCACCCGCGCAGTGCACCAGGGCCGCGCCCCGCGCGAGCCGGGGCTTCCACTCCTCGGCCACCGGCGACACCGCCTTGTCCGGCACGCACAACAGGCACACGCGCGCACTCGCGATGTCCTTCTCCGTCGCGAGCCCGAGCCCCCAGTCCCGCACGCGGCGCCGCGCCTCCTCGGAGCGTACCCACACTCGCACCGGCCAGCGCCTGGCCGCGAGTGACAGCGCGAGCGCGCCGCCCACCCGGCCCGCGCCCACCACCACCACCCTCGGGCGATTAGGACGCGCGGCGCTCACGGGCTCAACGCTCCTCGCGCTGGAACTGCAACTCCCCGGCCTGCACGCTCACCCGCACCCGATCGCCGGTCATGAACTCGCCCGCGAGGATGCGCTCGGCCAGGGGGGCCTCCACCAGCCGCTGCACCACCTGGCGCATCGGCCGGGCGCCCAGCTTCGGATCGAACCCGCCCGACTTCATGAGCAGCTCCACCACGTCCGGCCCCGCCACGTACTCGATGCTCTTCTCCGTGGCGAGCCGCTTGCGGCTCTCGTCCAGCAGCAGGGTGGCGATGCGCGCCACGTCCGCCTCGCCCAGGGGGCGGAAGGGCAGCCGCTCGTCGATGCGGTTCCACAACTCCGGCGGCATCGCCTGGCGCGCGGCGTTGCTCGCCGCCTCCATGTCGCCCGCGGGCGTGGCGTTCTTGGCCAGCGGATTGCCGAAGCCGAGCAGCCGGCTCTTGCTGTGGAAGGCCTCCGCGCCCAGGTTCGTCGTGAGGACGATGACGGTATTGGAGAAGTCGATGTGCCTTCCCTTGCCATCCGTCAGCCGGCCCTCCTCCAGCACCTGGAGCAGCAAGAGCTGCACCTCGCGGTGGGCCTTCTCGATCTCGTCCAGCACCACCACGCACGAGGGGCGGCGGCGCACGGGCTCCGTGAGCTGCCCGCCGTCCCCATAGCCCACGTAGCCCGCGGGCGAGCCGATGAGGCGCGACACGCCGTGGCTCTCGGACATCTCGCTCATGTCCAGGCGCACCAGCAGATCCTTGCTGCCGAAGAGCACCTCGGCCAGCGCGCGCGCCATCTCCGTCTTGCCCACGCCCGTGGGGCCGAGGAAGAGGAAGGAGCCCATGGGCCGGCGCGAGGCGAAGCCCGCGTAGTTGCGGCGGATGACGCGCGAGATGCGGGAGATGGCGTCCTCGTGGCCGATGACGCGCTCGCCCAGGTCCGCCTCCAGCCGCAACAGCCGCGCCGAGTCCGTCATCAGCAGGCGCTCCTCGGGGATGCCCGCGATCTTCGCCACCACGCGCGCCACGTCCCCCGCCTCCACCAGCTCCTTGCCCTCGCGCTTGCACCGCGAGCCGGCCAGGTCCACCACGGAGATGGCCTTGTCCGGCATGAACCTGTCCGTCACGTAGCGCGACGCCAGCGACGCGGCGGCCACCAGCGCCTCGGGCTCGTAGCGCAGGCCATGGTGGTCCTCGTAGCGGCCGATGATGCCCTGGAGGATCTCCACCGTCTCCGGCACCGACGGCTCGTGCACCACCACGGGGGTGAAGCGCCGCTCGAGCGCCGGATCCTGCGAGATGAACTTGCGGTACTCGTCGTGGGTGGTGGCGCCGATGCAGGGAAACTCCCCGCGCGCCATGGCCGTCTTCAGCTCGTTGGCGGCGTCCTGGGGACCCTCGCCCGTGGAGCCCGCGCCCACCAGCGTGTGGATTTCATCGATGAACACCACCACGCGACCGTCCGCCCGCCGCACCTCCTCCTTGAGGGCGTTGAGCTTCTCGGAGAAGGCGCCGCGCAGCTGGGTGCCCGCCACCAGCGTGGCCATGTCCAGCTCGATGAGGATCTTCTCCGCGAGGCTCCCGCGCAGCTCCAGCAGGCGCTGGGCCACGCCCTCCACCACCGCCGTCTTGCCCACGCCCGCCTCGCCCAGCAGGCACGGGTTGTTGGTGCGCCGCTTGCCGAGCACGTCGATGACTTCGTCGATCTCCTTGGCGCGGCCCACCACCGGATCCAACTTCCCCTCCTGGGCGAGCCGGCTCAGGTTGCGGCCCTGCGAGGTGAGCACCGGGAAGCGCTTCTCGTCGAGCACCAGGGGCGCGGCGGAGCGAGCCGGCGCCGCCGGACGGGACGCGGGCGGAGGGGTGGGCGAGGGGCGGGGGGTCGCCGGAGGGGTGGCCGGAGCGGCCACGGGGGCGGACGTCGTCGAGGGCGTGGCCGTCGGGGGAGCCGCCGTCGCGGGCGGGGGCGTCACGGGGGCGGGCGCCGCCGGAGGGGCAACGGGCGCGGGCGTGCGCGAGGGCGCGCGGGCCGCGGGCGGCGAGGGGGGCGCCACGTCCTCGTGCACCTCGTCGATGAGATCGCGCGGGGAGAGGGCGGGCCGAGAGGGCGCGCGCAGGGCGGGCAGGGGGCGCGACACGCTCGGGGCGAGGATGGAGGCGGGCGGGGCCGAGGGGGGCGAGCCTGGAGGCCGGGAGGGCCGGGGCATGGTCAGCGGCGTGTTCGCCCGGCCCGGCTGGTAGCGTCGGGGCGTGCTCCCGCTGACGCAGTAGGAGAGCGCCGTGTTGGCCAGGTTCATCAACGGCGAGCACGTCTTGGCCAGCAGATCCCTCGCGGTGCAGGGCACGCGCGTGAACGCCACCAGCAGGTGCAGGCAGTCCGCCTCGCGCGAGCCGATGCTCTGGGCGATCTCCCGCGCCCGCATGCACAGGGTGCGCACCAGACCGTCCTGCTCCGCGTCGTGCGCCGTCAGTTGCTCCAGGAGGTTGTCCTCGTTGACCCCTTTTTCCCGAAGGAGCAACTGGGCCCGGTTCTCCACCGTGAAGAGAGCCAGCAGCACGTGCGCCGAGGTGAGCTTGTGCTCAACGCTCTGGGCGATGTCCGAGGCTTCGTGGAGTACCTGAGCGAAATCCGAGCTGTCGACCATTCAGACTCCAGAAGGCGAGCAGGCGAGCACATACACCCTTCGGATCCTCGCGGCAAAATTTCCGTAACAGGCCGCTACACCTTGACTCCGCCCTGGGTGAAGATGTCCGGGAAGGGGTGGGCCGCCAGCCTGTTGGGGGTGACAGGGGTCAGGCGCATTTGCAATGAAGTGCGTCCTCTCGCGTACATTCTCGCGCGGCTCCTGATCGCCTTCTCCTTGACTATGATCTCACTTGCTCAACCTGCCCGGGTACTTCTCGATCCGCTCGACGCGACGCGCGCCGCGGTCGAGGCCCATCGCTGGGTGTGGCCCCTGCTTCTGCTCGTGCTGTGTGTGTCCGCCTCGGGCACGGCGTTCTCCCTGCGCTGGGACGCGAGGGCCTCGGTGGTGCAGCGGTTGCAGATGTCGGGCCAGCTCGAGCGGATGACGGAGAGCGAGCTGTCCGAGGAGATCCAGAGCGCCCCCCGCAAGGCGCTGATCGTGGGCCTCCTCAAGGGGGTGCTCCTCATGCCGCTGCAGACGCTGGTGCTGGCGGCGCTGCTGTGGGTGTGCGCGTGGCTGTTCGATCGGAGCGCGCCCTTTGGCCGGTTGCTGTCGGCGGCGGCGCTGGCGATGCTGCCCATCGCGCTCTACCACCTGGTCTTCACGGTCTGCGCGTTCGCCCAGCCCGCCCTGTCCGAGGCGCGTGTGCAGGATCTGGTGCCCTCGAGCCTGGCCGCGCTGGGGGGCCTGTCGCCCAAGATGGAGCGGGTGCTGCGCGGGGTGGACTTCTTCAACCTGTGGAGCGTGGTGCTGCTCGGGCTGGGCTTCTCCGCGGCCACGGGCATGAGCCGGACCCGGGCGGTGGCGCTCGGGTGCGTCCTCTATGTGATGTTCATCGGCGTGGTCTTCGTGGGCCTGCCCGGCATCGCGGCGGCCAAGGCGGGAGGTGCGGCATGAACGCGGTCCTGCTCGCCGCGGTGCTCGCCGCCGCCCCCACGCCCATCCAGCTCGAGGAGGCGCGGGTCCGTAGCCGACAGAACACCCAGTCGCTCTCGGCCCTGCTCCAGGTGGCCTCCTCCGAACAGGATGTGCGCATCGCGCGCTCCTCGCTGCTGCCCCAGGTGGGCTTCCAGGTGGGGACCACCGGCGTGTACTCGGGCCCCTCGCGCGACTACAACGTCGTGCCCTCGCCGGACGGGGGCTACGTGAACACCCCGGTGGATGTGCCGGCGGCGACCTTCGCGACTTTCGGCGCGAGCGTGTCCATCCGCCAGGTCATCTATGACCGGTCCATCTGGGCGCGGCTGGAGCAGAGCGGCGCCCAGCTCGAGTCGCAGCGGGGCCAGGCCCTGGAGGATCGCGACGCCAGCGAGCAGGAGGGCATCCAGCGCTTCTTCCTGCTCTACCGCACCCAGGCCACCATCCAGGTGCTCCAGGCCAACGTGAAGCGCAGCGAGGAGCAGCTCGAGCGCGCCCGGGCGCTGTTCGTGGCGGGCCGGGTGGGCAAGGCCGAGGAGTTGTCCGCGCAGGTGAACCTGGGCAATGACCGCATCGCCGTGGTGGCGCGGCAGTCCGAGCTCGTGGGCAACCAGGTGCAGCTCGCCACGTGGCTGGCGCTGCCGGGCGCCGAGGAGGTGACGGCGGTGGAGCCGGAGCTGCTGCGTCGCGCGCCCGAGCCCGTCCTGTCCCTGTCGCAAGCGCTCGAGGAGGCGCGGACCCGCCGGCCGCTGTT
Organism: Cystobacter fuscus; assembly: GCF_002305875.1. Taxonomy (NCBI): domain Bacteria; kingdom Pseudomonadati; phylum Myxococcota; class Myxococcia; order Myxococcales; family Archangiaceae; genus Cystobacter; species Cystobacter fuscus. Next base: position 4,663,658 of record NZ_CP022098.1, read on the forward strand.
GGTGGCGCTGCGCGAGCGGCTGCGCGCCGCGGAGTTGCAGGAGCGCATCGCCCACTCGGGTTTCCTGCCGCGGCTGTCCCTCTCCGTGGATTTGGAGCGCGGGGGTCCTGACGCGGACATCGTCTTCCTCCAGCCTCGGCTGCAGAACTCGGTGCGCGGGGGCCTCTCGCTGTCGTGGGATCTCTTCAATGGCTGGGCCACGACGGCCCAGGAGAGCCAGGCCCGGACCCAGAGCCGGGTGGCCGAGCTGAACCTGCGGCAGGCGGAGCGGGATCTGGAAGGGCAGGTGCGTCAGGCGCATGCGACGCTGGAGGCGCAGATCATCGCCACCGAGCTGGCCGAGGCCAACCGCAAGGCGGCCGCCGACGCCCTGGCGCTCGCCAGCGAGCGCTTCAACGCGGGCGTCAGCTCGACGCTCGAGGTGCGCGACGCCCAGCTCAAGCTCACGCAGGCGGAGCTGACCCTGCTCGAGAACAGGATTGATGTGGAGGTCGCCCGTTTCGCGCTGATGCGCGCCATGGGAACGCTGAATCCGGGAGAAGCGAAATGAAGTGGTGGAAGGCGATCATCGCGGGCGGTTTGTTCCTCGGGGCGGCGGCCATCACCGTGGGAGGGCTGAAGGACAGGCCTCCTCCCTCGGTGGAGGCCCAGTTGACGAAGGCCCGCAAGGGCGGAATCACCCGCACCATCACCGGCGCCGGCAAGGTCCAGGCGGCGACCACGGTGAAGATCTCCTCCAACCTCTCCGGAGACCTGGTGGAGCTGAAGGTGCGGGAGGGCGAGCGGGTGAGCAAGGGCCAGGTGCTCGGCCGCATCGATCCGCGCCGGTACGCGGCCGGGGCGAAGCAGGCCCAGGCGGCGCAGTCCGCGGCGCGCTCGGACGCGCAGGTCGTCCAGGTGGAGGTGGATCGCACCAACGCGGAGCTCGCGCGCGTGGAGGCGCTGGCGAACAAGCAGCTCGCCTCGGCGGCCGAGCTGGAAGTGGCCAAGTCCACGCGGGACGCGGCCGTGGTGCGGCTGGCGGCGGCGCAGCAGCGCCTGTCCCAGGCGTCCGCCGTGTACGAGGAGCAGAGCAACAACCTCGCCCAGACGACGCTCCTGTCGCCCATCGACGGCAACGTCATCGAGCTGTCGCGCGAGGTGGGTGAGCGCGTGCGCGGCTCGGACCTGTCCGAGGACGTGGTGATGACCATCGCCGCGCTCAACGTGATGGAGGTGAAGTTCGAGGTGGGCGAGCACGAGGTGGTGCACCTCAAGCCCGGCCAGCCGGCGGAGATCACCGTGGACGCGCTCGAGGGCGAGTCCTACGAGGGCGCGGTGGTGGACATCGCCCAGAAGGCGCTCATCAAGAACCCGGGTACCGAGTCGGAGGTGACGAGCTTCCCGGTGACGGTGGCGCTGAGCACGCGGCCGCCCCGGGTGTTGCCGGGCATGAGCGCCGAGGTGCGCATCTCCGCCGAGGTGCACAACGACACGGTGCTCGTGCCCATCCAGGCGGTGACGGTGCGGCCGGAGAAGAGCCTGCCGGACTACAAGCCGCCGGTGGAGGGTGGCCTGACGGCGCCCCACCGCGCGGAGTCGCTCGCCAAGGTGGTCTTCGTGGTGGACTCGGACAACAAGGCGCAGGCGCGCCGGGTGCGCACGGGCATCGCCTCCGACACGGATCTGGAGATCCTCGAGGGCATCCAGGAGGGGGAGCGCGTGGTGGAGGGCCCCTACCGCACGCTGTCCAAGGATCTCAAGTCGGGAGACCTGGTGAACGAGCCGATGCTGGGTGGGCCGGGTGGTGGCAAGTCGTGAGCACGGCGGCGCTCCCGGGTGATGCCCGGCTCATCGACGTCCGGGACGTGACGCGCGTCTTCCACGTGGGAGGCGAGGAGGTGCGTGCGCTGCGCGGTGTCTCCTTCGGCATCCGCCGGGGCGAGTGGGTGGCCATCATCGGCCAGTCCGGCTCGGGCAAGAGCACGCTCATGAACGTGCTGGGCTGCCTGGACACGCCCACCAGCGGCAGCTACCTGCTCAACGGCAAGGACGTGTCGCACATGGTCGACGACGAGCTGGCCGTGGTGCGCAACGAGGAGATCGGCTTCATCTTCCAGACGTTCCAGCTCCTGCCGCGCGAGACGGCGCTCTCCAACGTGGAGCTGCCCCTGGTGTACCGGGGCCTGGGGGCGAAAGAGCGGCGCGAGCGGGCCCGGGCGGCGCTCGCCAAGGTGCACCTGGAGCACCGCATGCACCACCGGCCCAACGAGCTGTCCGGCGGTCAGCGCCAGCGCGTGGCCATCGCCCGGGCGCTCGTGGCCGAGCCCTCCATGCTGCTGGCCGACGAGCCCACGGGCAACCTGGACTCGGCCACGGGCGAGGAGATCGTCCGCCTGTTCGAGGAGCTGCACCGCGCGGGCAACACGCTGGTGCTCGTCACGCACGAGCCCAAGCTGGCGGCGCGCTGTCCGCGGGCCATCCGCATCAGCGACGGGGAGATCGTCGCGGATGGACCCGGGCGCGAGGTGGCCCTGGGGCATGGGGCGCCGCTGCATGCGGTGGAGGGCGCATGAGCCGGGCGGTGAGGGTGGACCTGTTCGAGGGGGCGCGCATCGCGTTCTTCTCGCTGAGCGCCAACCGGATGCGCACGGTGCTCACCACGGTGGGCATCGGCATCGGCGTGGCCACGCTGCTCGCCATCGTCGGCATCATCCAGGGGCTCAACAGCTCCTTCGACAAGCAGCTGGCCAGCATGGGCACCAACTCCCTCTACGTCTCCAAGTTCCCCTGGGTGATGACGGGGGACTGGTGGATGTACCGCAACCGCAAGAACTTCACCCTGCCGCAGTTGGAGCAGATCCGCGCGCAGTCCAGCTACATCTCCGGCATGTCGCCCGTGGTGAACCGCGTGGGCGACGTGGCCTTCAATGGCGAGCAGGTGTCCACCGTGGAGATCACCGGCGCCACGCACGAGTACCTGTCCGTCGCCGCCTATCAGCTCCAGTCCGGCCGGCCCCTCACCGAGGCGGATGACGCCGTGACGCGTCCGGTGGTGGTGCTCGGCTCCAGCGTGGTGGGCACGCTCTTCTCCGGGCTCAATCCCCTGGGCCGCACGGTGCGCATCGATGGCCACCCCTTCCAGGTGGTGGGCACGCTCGCGTCCAAGGGCAAGATGCTGGGCAATGATCAGGATCTCAAGGTGGTCATGCCCTTCAAGACGTTCTACTCCACCTTCGGCAAGGGCCGGGGCTTCAGCATCGCCATCTCCATCGAGCGCTCCGAGGACATGAAGAAGGCGGAGGATCAGCTGGTGGGCATCCTGCGGCGCGTGCGCGCCACGCCCCCGGGCGCCCCGGACGACTTCTCCATCAACAAGCCGGAGATGATGGCCAAGACGTACGAGCAGCTCACCGGCGCGCTCTTCGGCGTGGCGGTGGGGGTGGGCTTCATCACCCTGCTGGTGGGCGGCATCGGCATCATGAACATCATGCTCGTGTCGGTGCGCGAGCGGACGCGGGAGATCGGCATCCGCCGGGCGCTCGGGGCACGCAAGCGCACCATCGTGTTGCAGTTCCTCATGGAGGCCTCGGCCGTATCCGCGCTCGGGGGGCTGACGGGCACGATCGTGGGCCTGGGCACGGCGAAGATCCTCTCGCTGCTCACCCCCCTGGCCGCGGACGTGCAGTGGATCACCGTGGTGGGCGGCGTGGCCTTCGCCGCGCTGGTGGGCCTGCTGTTCGGCATCTGGCCGGCGGCGCGCGCGGCCAACCTGGATCCCGTGGAAGCGCTCCGCTACGAATGAGTCTCCCCATGCTCCGACGCTTCCGCGCTTCCTGGCTCGCGGCCACCGACAACCTGCGGCTCGCCGTGGGCACCTTCCTGGGCAACCCCCTGCGCTCGCTGCTCACGCTGCTGGGCATCGTCATCGGGGTCATGACGGTCATCACCATGATGGCGCTCATCGAGGGGCTGCGCCTCAAGGTGAACAAGGATCTGTCCCAGCTGGGCGCCAACACCTTCCAGGTGAGCAAGTGGCCGGTGGGCTTCGGCCGGGTGAACTGGCGCAAGTACGCCATGCGCAAGAACATGACGCTCGAGGACGTGCGCGCCATCCTGGAGACGTGCCCCTCGGTGCTCCAGGTGTCCGCGTCGGACAGCGAGGGGGGGCAGAAGCTGTCCACCGCGAACCTGGAGACGCGGCCCTCGGTGGACGTCACCGGCGCCACCCCCGAGTACCTGGAGACGAGCGGCATCAACATCGCCTCGGGGCGCTTCTTCGGCCCGGTGGACGAGGTGGATGGGCGTCAGGTGGTGGTGTTGGGCATGGACGTGGTGGACGCGCTCTACCCGGGCATGAATCCCATCGGCCAGCAGCTGCGCATCAAGGGCCGGCCCTTCACCGTGGTGGGTGTCACCCAGCGGCGCGGCAGCTTCCTGGGCATGGTGAGCATGGACAACGAGGTCTTCATCCCCCTGCGCGTCTACAAGCTGCTCTATGGCGCGGGCGGCTCGCTGCAGCTGTCGGTGCAGGCCACCACGCCGGAGTTGTTGTCCAAGGCCCAGGAGGAGGTGACCAACCTGATGCGCCGCCGGCGCGAGGTGGCTCCGCTCGAGCCCAACGACTTCGAGGTCCACACCAACGAGTCGATGACCCAGACCTTCAACAGCCTCTCCCAGGTCATCACCATCGCCAGCTTCGGCGTGTGCCTGTTGTCGCTCGTGGTGGGCGGCATCGGCATCCTCAACATCATGCTGGTGTCGGTGACGGAGCGGACCAAGGAGATCGGCATCCGCAAGGCGCTGGGCGCGCGCAAGGCGCGCATCCTCGGCCAGTTCGCCACCGAGGCGGTGATGATGGCGCTCTTGGGCGGCGCCATCGGCGTGGGGCTGGGCTTCGGGCTGGCCTTCCTCGTGCGCTGGGTGCTGGGCTTCAACACCGTGGTGCCCGCCTGGGCCGTCGCCCTCTCGCTGGGGATGAGCTCCGGCGTGGGGCTCATCTTCGGCATCTACCCCGCGGCCCGCGCCGCGAGGCTGGATCCCGTCGAGGCCATGCGCAGCGAGTAGCACCGGGTCGCTACGAGGCGGCCACCACGCCCACCGGGCAGCTCACCCCCGTGCCGCCCAGGCCGCAGTACCCGTTCGGGTTCTTCGCCAGGTACTGCTGGTGGTAGTCCTCGGCGTAGTAGTACTCGGGCGCCTGGCGCACTTCCGTGGTGATGGGCCCGTAGCCCGCCTGGCCGAGCACCTTCTGGTACGCCTCGCGCGAGGCCTCCACCTGCCGGTGCTGCTCCTCGGTGGTCCAGTAGATGGCCGAGCGGTACTGGGTTCCCGTGTCGTTGCCCTGGCGCATGCCCTGGGTGGGATCGTGGCTCTCCCAGAAGACCTTCAGGAGCGCCTCGAAGGAGAGCTTGCGGGGATCGAACACCACGCGCACCACCTCGGTGTGACCGGTGCGACCCGAGCATACCTCCTCATAGGTAGGGTTGGGCGTCAGGCCTCCGGCGTAGCCCACGGACGTGGAGTAGACGCCCGGGGTCTGCCAGAACTTGCGCTCGGCCCCCCAGAAGCAGCCCAGGCCGAAGACGGCTTCCTGCATGCCCTCGGGGAGGGGTCCCTCGAGGGGGGTGGCGTTGACGTGGTGCCGGGCGGGGACCTTCATCCGGGTGGAACGGCCCGGAAGGGCCTCCGCCGGGCTGGGGAGCTTCTGCTTGTGGGGATTGAGGAGTTGCCACATGCCGCCGAGTCTAGCGCCCGGGGGGAGCGCGCGCCGCTCTTCCTGTTCTGTTGGCTCGTGGGCAGACGGGCACTTGAGGGAGCGCCGTCTGGGTTACAGTGAGGATCCGATGCCGGCCTCCGATTCTTCTCCTCCTGACTCCTCCGAGCCGTCCGCCGCCGGCCGCCCCCGTCTGCTCATCAACGGGGAACTCGTGCGTCCGGAAGATCTGGGCCGGACCCTGCCCGTGACCGTGCAGCGACGCTTGAGCGTCGAGCTGGACCGCGTCGACCGGACCCCGGAGTACGTGCCCATCATCCGCAAGCGCCGTCCCCTCTGGCTGCTGGGCCTGATGGGCCTCGGGGCGGTCCTGGGAGTTGTCGCCCTGGGCCTGGCGCTGTGGCTCTGGTGGAAGTGAGTCCGCGCTAGGGCTCGGCCTCGCAGCCACAGCCACAGCGGTCGCTGAAGTAGTTCGGCTTGACGGGGGGCGTGGAGTCCGCCGGATTCGGGCAGACGAACCGGATGCGAGCGCACTGCTCGGGCTCCCGCGAGACGTAGTACCGGTTCGGATCCTCGTAGTCGCAGCGCCCGTTCATCCCATCCTCGACCGGCCCGTTCTGCGCGTCCTCCTGCGACGCCATGCCGCTCTGGGCGCACCCCACCGTGCCCACCCCCAGCAACGCCGCTCCCACCGCCAGCCACCCCACCATCCTCGTGCCCATGCTCATGACTCCCTCCCTGGAGAGGGGAAGATCGGCCGCCGGGTGGAAATCGGGAAGGGGACGAGCGGGCAGACGAGGCCCGTGCCGGGTGCTCCATCCGTCCAGGAGGGAAGTCGCCAGAGGTGAATTTTCCTCCCGGAGGGCTTCGGGGTAGAGGGGACTTCCCCCATGAGCAGCCGGACCATCAAGCTGAAGCAGCAGGGCCCCCCGTCGGGTCGGACGAAGACGAGCAAGACGTCCCCCGGGAGCAAGACCCCCAAGCCCTCCAAGGCGCCCAAGGCGGCCTCCTCCGGGGGCCTCCGGTGGCCGGGCCGGATCCTCGGCGTGCTGTTCCTGGGGCTCGTGGCGTTCGCGTCCTACGAGTACGCGCGCCTTCCGGACGCCGAGCCGCTGCTCAAGCAGAACCCGAAGACGACGGCCCTCATCGAGCAGCGCGCCGAGGAGGCGCGCGCGGCCAATCAGAAGCCCCGGCGCAGGCAGACCTGGGTGGGCCTGTCCAACGTGTCCAAGCACGCCATCGCCGCGGTGGTGCTCTCCGAGGACGCGAGCTTTTTCCTCCATGATGGTGTGGACACCAAGGAGTTGGAGAACGCCCTGGACGATGCGATCCGCCAGGGGAAGCTGGGGCGGGGGGCGTCCACCATCACCCAGCAACTGGCCAAGAACCTGTGGCTGTCCACGGACCGCAGCCTTCTGCGCAAGGCGAAGGAGCTGGTGCTCACGCGGAGGCTGGAGAAGGCGCTGCCCAAGCGCCGCATCCTCGCGCTCTACCTGAACGTGGTGGAGTGGGGGAATGGGGTGTACGGAATCGAGGCGGGAGCCCGGGAGCACTTCGGGGTCTCCGCCGCGGAGCTCAGCCCGGCGCAGGGCGCCCTGCTCGCGTCCATGCTGCCCGCGCCCCGGCGGCGCTCGCCGGCCTCGGGCTCGCCGGCCCTCAAGCGTCGGGCCCACTGGGTCATCGAGCAGATGCAGGGAGTGAAGCGGCTCGATGCGCAGCAGGCCGCCGCCGCGCACGCGGAGATCGACGCGCTGATGGGCGGCAAGAAGGCGGACGCGGCCGGGGACGACGAGGAGACGTGAGCCCCGAGAAAAACAATCCGCCTTGAAGTACATGTGGCGCGCCGCTGGCGCTCTTCGTCCGCCGCGTCGCTTTCAGGAGCCATGGATTCGCGTATGCAAGTCGTGCCTCAGACCAACAGCGTGGGGTTCCGGGAGATCCCGGGCAAGGGCCGTGGAGTGGTGGCGCTGCGTGGTTTCGCCCCGGGCGAGGCGGTGGAAGTGGTGCCGGCGATCATCATCCCCAAGAAGGACCTGCCCGTGCCGCTGGGTGGGACGGTCTTCGATCGTTACCTGCTGTACTGGAGCGACGAGCCCGGCCGGGAGTTCGCCATCGCGGGGGGGCTGCTCATGCTCTACAACCACTCGACCCAGCCCAACGTCAAACTGAAGGACGGCCCGCACCCGAACACGTTCCTGGTGGAGGCCCTGCGGCGAATCGACCCTGGAGAAGAGCTGACGTTCGACTACAATTGCGAACTGGGGTTCCAGCCGATCTGACCCTCCTTCCCCTCCACTCACGAGCTCCCGATGCTGTCCGTCCTCCTGGCCGTGCTGCTCACCCAGGCCCCGCCCGCGCCGCCGCGGCAGCAGGGCGTCCCCATCGGAAAGGGCAAGACGCCCCCCACGGTGCGCCTCACCGCTCCCGCGGGCGGGTGGACGGTGGACCGGATGCTGCTCGTGGAGGGCTCGGTGAGTGACACCACCATCGATCCGGTGGTGCTCTCCATCAACGGCGACCGCTACCTGATGCGCACCTTCGGGGGGCGCTTCCGGCGCAAGTTCCCCGCCGCCAGCGGCAAGAACGTCGTCACGGTGATGGCCACCAACCAGGGTGGCACCACGCGCGCCCAGGCCACCAGCTACGCGCAGATTCCCCCCGTGCCCCTCAAGGCCATCCTCACCAGTGACACCGAGGGCGTCTACACGGACCTGCACATCTACGAGCCCACCCAGGACAGCGTCACCCCGGGCAAGGACGGCAAGGGCGCGCAGTTGGACCTGCGCAAGATGGCGCACGTGTACTGGGCCAACACCGAGAGCCCCAGCGGAGGCACCTTCTTCCTCAACGAGCAGGGTGAGTCGTCCTTCGACGATCCCGCCTACGGCCCCTACCTCTACGTGCACCGGGCCCCGCCCCAGGGCGTCTACCTCATCGCCACCAACTACTGGCCCAGCGGCGACAAGGCCCACACCGTGGCCACGCTCAACGTGGCGCTCTACGAGGGCACGCCCCAGGAGGTGCGCCGCATGGTGCGCATCCCGCTCGCCACGCCCGGCTCCACGCGGGTGCTCGCGTGGGTGAACGTGCTGGGCGAGGGCAAGGCCGAGGTGTACGTGCCCGGACAGGGCCCGGTCCCCAAGTCCCCCGCGTGGCCCGTCAACCTGGAGGACGCCGTCAAGACGCTCACCCAGGGCGGCGGCCCGGATGAGGGCGGCGGCGAAGGCGAGTGAGGGCCCTGGCCCGTCATGCTCTCCCTGCTCCTGCTCCTGTCGCTCCACGCCGCGCCCGCCAGCGCCGATGAGGCCCCGCTGCGCCGCGAGGTGGCCCGCGTGGCGATCGCCCAGGTGCGCCAGATGGACCCCGCGTGGCACCCGGCGCAGCGCGATTGCGCGGGCCTGGTGCGCTTCGTCTTCCGGAGCGCCTACCGGCGCTGGCGCCCCGAGCGGCTCGCCACGCCCCTGTGGCGCGATGCCCGGGGAGCGCCTGGTGACTTCGCGGACGCCGAGACGCTGCTCGCCCAGAGCTTCACGCCGCTCGGCCGGGACGAGGCCACGCGCGAGTCGCTGCGCACCGGGGACGTGGTGGCCTTCCGTCTGGAGCGCGACGCGGGCCCCGTCTTCCACCTGATGCTCGTGGTGCGCCCCGAGGACAAGGCGCATGCCCCCACGCGCGTCGTCTATCATCCGGGGGAGCCGGGCGCCGCGGTGCGCACCGGCGTCCTCCAGTCGCTCGTCACCGAGGCGCCCCTGGAGTGGCGTCCGGTATCCCAGAACACCGCCTTTCTCGGCTTCTTCCGCTTCAAGGAGTGGACACGATGAACCCTCCCTCATCCCCGCCGGGCGCTCCGCCGCCCCCCGCGCCTCCGGGCCGCAAGGGACCTCCCCGCGCGCTGCTCGTGGGGGCTGGCGTCGCCGTGCTCGCGGGCGTGTTCGCCGCCGCCTTCTTCCTCGGTCGGGGCAGTGCCCCCTCCCCGTCGTCCCCCGTCAACCCCGGCGCCCCCCCGTCTTCTGGCGATGCCTCGAGCGGCACGGGCATCCTGCAGGCGCTGCCGCCCGCGCCCGACAAACCCCGGAAGATGGACGTGCCCTCCGAGGCCGTGCGCCCCGCCTTCTGGGTGGACGTCTACACGCCGGGCGAGGTGCGCGAGGCGCTCACGGGCAACGCGTGGCTCCAGGAGCAGCTGCGCAAGCCGCTCGGCCAGGGCTTCGTGGGTGGCTGGGCCGCGATGCTCGGCACCCGGAGCGAGGAGCTCGGTCTGGGCTTCAAGGGCGCCGTGTTCGACCTGCTCGCCGGACAGCTCCTCTCGGCGCCCTTCCGCGTGGTGTGGTTCTCCGGTGACACCCGCACCGGCACGCCCGCCATCCTCGTGCCCGAGCCGGGCAACACCGTCATGGCCGCCTTCGATGGGATGGCCGGGGCGGTGCGCCGCGACGTCCTCACGGCCGACACGTGTCCGGGAGGGCAGGGCGAGGTGCCCGGCAAGGGCTTCACCCTGACGCGCTGGCTCGTGGCCGAGCAGTCCCTGTGGGCGGCGCGCACGGATGACCGGATGGTGTTCGGCCGGACCCCGGCCGTCGTGCTGCAGGGCCTGTGCGAGCCCCACCTGGACCTGGAGCCACCCGAGGAGGTGGACCTGGAGCTGGGCTTCTCCCCCGAGGCGCTCGGCCGCGAGGCGCAGCTGCTCACGCACGTGATGGGCGTGTCCCAGGGCATCCGCCTCCAGTTCGCCGCCGAGGGCAACCGGCTGGTGGGCCGGGGCATCGCTGGCCCGGTGGCGGACGATCCCCGGCTGGACAGCGCCCCCCTGTCCGACGAGCTGCTCAAGCTCATCCCCGAGGAGACGCCCGTGCTGCTCACGCTCCAGCTCAAGCTGCCCGAGCTGCTCGACGCGGCCAGCCTCAAGGCCTTCTGGTCGGGAGGGAGCGCGGACATGGCGGTGCGCACGCGCCAGGTGGCGCTGGTGTGGACGCCCCGGGGGGATGCGGACCTGCCCAGCGAGGTGGCCCTGCTCTGGGGTCGGCCCGAGGACGCGGTGGCGCTCGACACGCTCTTCTCCGGACCCAACCGGATGGAGCGCGAGACGCTGTGCGGCCACCACGTGCTGGCCTCCTCCCCCGCCGTGCTCGAGCGGCTGCGCAAGGCGTGTGGGGGGGAGGTGCCCAACCTGCTGCACGCGGCTCCCCCGGTGGTGGCGGGGCTGCGCGAGAAGGGCTCGGTGTCCTTCGGCGTGCGCACGGGCTCGTTGCTCGGCGGGTTGATGGTGGACGGCTACCTGTCGCAGCTGTCCTCCGGTGAAGGCGCGAAGCCGCCCGCGCGCAAGGTGCCCGCGGAGATCGAGGCCGCGCGCAAGGATCTCGAAACGCTTCCGTACATCGGCCTGCGCGGCACGGTGGATGGCAACCGGCTGGTGCCGGGAGGGTTTGGTTCATGAAGTCCATCGCTCGCATCGCGGCCCTGGCCGCGCTGGTGTCCGCCGGAGTGGCCGCGGCCAAGCCCCTCTACATCACCGTCCCCCGGGCCTACGGCAGCCACGAGCCGGTCGCCGTGGACGTGGCCTTCGAGAGCAAGGGGCCCGTGGAGCTGCGGGTGCTCAAGCCCGACAACCTCCAGGCCTTCATCCGCGCGCAGGGCGACATCCGCCGCGCGTACGAGACGCCGCCCACGCTCGCCAATCCGGGCAACGCGCTCAGCCGTGGCCTCAACGCCACGCGCTCTCCGGGCACCTTCCTGCTCAACGCGCTCGGCACCGACTTCCGCGAGGCGGTGGCGCCGCGTCTGCCCGCGCGGCCTCCTCCGCCTCCGGGCCAGCCGCTGGCCCGCGTGGCCGAGGGCGCGCGCAAGCTCGTGGGCGTGCCCGCCGGCTTCACCGCGGTGCGCAGCCAGTGGTTGAACCTGGACCTGGGCGGCACGGATCGCGAGTTCAGCGTGCCGGGCTTCGACACCTCGTTCTACGACAGCGGCTTCCAGGAGCGCCGCGTGACGCTCGCGCCCCTGCCGACCGGCACCTACCTGCTCCAGCTCGTCCAGGGCCGTGTGGAGGGGCAGGTGGTGCTCGTCGTCACGGATCTCACCGTGCAGCTCAAGCAGACGGATGGCCAGGTGCTGGTGCGCGTGGCGGGGAGGGATCAGCGGCCCCGCGTGGGCGCCCAGGTGCAGGTGTACCTGCCCAACGGCAAGGGCCCCACGGGCACCACGGACGCGCAGGGCGAGGTGCGGCTGCCCGTGCAGGAGCCGCGCATCATCGCCACCGCCACGGCCGACGGGGACACGGCGCTCGTGGACACGGACTTCTATTCGTCGCTCGCGGTGGCGCCCGACGTGTTCATCTACAGCGACCGGCCCATCTACAAGCCGGGTGACGAGGTGCGCTTCCGCGGGCTCGTGCGCCAGCCGGACAGCTACCTCGCGCGCCTGTTCACGCCCCGCCGCCGCGACGTGGCGGTGAAGCTCGTGTCGGCCGAGGGCCGCGAGGTGAAGACGCAGGCCCGGGTGGACGAGTTCGGCGCCTTCAACGGCGGCGTGAAGGTGCCCGAGGACCTGGGCACCGGCGTGCTGCGCGTCACGGCCGAGCTGGACAGCCAGCCGCACCAGGGCGAGGCGCGCGTGCAGGACTACGTGAAGCCCACCTTCTACCTGGAGCTGCGGCCGGAGTCGGAGAAGGTGGTGCCGGGCCAGTCCATCAAGGCCACGGTGCAGGCGCGCCGGTACGACGGGGCCGTGCCTCCGCAGACGCGCTACGAGGTGTTCCTCTACCGCACGCTGCTGGACGCGCCGGCCTGGGTGGATGACGCGGGCATGGGCGGGCAGGGCAGCGCGGTGACGTACGGCAGCGCTTCCACCACGGAGGGCAGGCTGAGCGTGCCCGAGCGCCTGTACTCCACGGTGGCCCAGCGCGAGGTGGAGGAGGACCCGTGGGCGAGCGCCGCGACGTTCGACGCCGAGGGCAACGCGGTGATTGAAATCCCCGTGCCCGCCCTCAAGCCGGGCGAGGAGCGCCTGCCCTACCGCTACACCCTCACGGTGCGCGCGCGGGATGACCAGCAGACGTTCGCCAACGCGAGCGCCGCCTTCTTCCTGTCCAAGGTGGAGGTGCTGGGAAGCGCGCGCTACTCGGCGGCGGTGGTGAAGAAGGGCGGCGAGGCGGTGCTGAGCGTGCGCGCCACCACGCTGTCCGGCAAGCCCTACGGCACCACGCCGGGCGAGGTGGAGTTCGTGCTGCGCCGCGCGGATGGCGAGGAGAAGAGCCTGGGCAAGCGGAGCTTCACCACGGGGCCGGACGGCACGGCACGTGAGAAGGTGCCCACCCCGGACGCGGGCGCGGTGCTGGCGCGCGTCACGGTGAAGGACAAGGGCGGCGAGACGTGGACGGGCGAGGAGCAACTGCTCGTCATCGGCGCGGAGAGCGAGCCGGTGGCGCAGGTGCCCACGCTGACCCTGGCGGCGCTCGCGAGCACGCTGTCGCCGGGCGACACGGCGCAGCTCGTGGGCCTGTTGCCCCAGGGCTGGGGCCCCAACGGCACGGATGGCGGCCCGGTGTGGGTGACGCTCACGGGCGCGGGGGTGTACGGCACGAAGCTCGTCGAGCTGAAGGGCCGCACGCTCGTGTACGAATTCGAGGTGGAGAAGCGCTTTGGCAGCGCGGTGTACGCGTCGGTGGCGTACCCCACGGCGGCGGGCGGCTGGGAGGAGCGCACGGTGGGCTTCCGCATCGTCCCCGCCGAGCGCACGCTGCGCGTGTCGTTGCAGCCCCGGCGCGCCGAGGCCACGCCCCTCACCGAGCAGATCATCGACCTCCGGGTGACGAACCACGAGGGCGAGGGCGTGGTGTCGCAGGTGTCCGTGGGCGTGGTGGACAAGGCTGTCTACGCCATCCAGAGCGAGTTCCGTCCCCAGGTGCTCGACTTCTTCTACCCGCCGGGCCGCGACAACGTGGCCACCTTCGTGTCGGCCGAGTTCCAGGGCTACGGCTACGGCGAGGCCATCGCCCGCAAGCTCTCGGGGCTGCCGGACCATGCCTTCGCTTCCATCAAGCCGCCCACGCGACAGGCCAAGGACCTGGAGCGCGACACGGCCTTCTGGAGCCCCTCGGTCGTCACGGACCGGGACGGGCGGGCCACGGTACGCTTCAAGCTGCCCTCCAACCAGACGCTCTGGGTGGTGACGGGCGTGGCGGCGGACACCTCGGGCCGCTTCGGCGAGGGCACGGCGGAGTTCGCCACGCGCGGCGGGCTCGCCCTGTACGCGGCGCTGCCCCAGTTCCTCCGCCAGGGAGACGAGGCGCGCGCGTCGGTGCGCCTGTCGGCGGGGGAGAAGTCCCCGGACAGCCAGCAGTTGAACGTGCGGCTCGTGGCCTCGGGCGTGCTCGATGCCGCCGAGGACCAGCGCAAGGTGCAGCTCGCCAAGGGGGGCGAGCAGGTGCTGCCCCTCCAGCTCAAGACGAAGGGCGCGGGCCTGGCGCAGCTCGCGGTGGAGGTGACGGGGGGCAAGGAGCCGCTGAGGGACAAGCACGTGCTGGACGTGCGCCCGGCGGTGTTCGAGGAGCCGGTGAAGGTGTCGAAGTGGGGCGGCGGCGAGCTGTCCCTGCCCGCGGCGCCGAGCGCGAAGGTGGAGGGCGTGGAGCTGGTGTTGCAGCCCTCGCTCGTGGACGCGGCGCTCGCCAACGTGCGCGAGCTGCTCACCTACCCGTATGGGTGCCTGGAGCAGCTCGTGTCCACCACGGTGCCCAACGTGGCGCTGTACCAGACGCTCAAGAAGGCGGGCGCGCTGGAGTCGCTCGACACGGACAGCCAGGGGCTGCTCGCCGAGGCGCGCAGCCGCGCGGTGCAGGGCACGGCGCGCATCCTGGACATGGGCGTCAAGGGCGGCGGCTTCACCTGGTTCAGCGGCTACAACCAGGCGGACCTGCCCATGACGCTCATCGCGCTGGACGGGCTCGCGTACGCGGTGGACGCGGGGCTCGTGGATCGCAACGAGCCGCGCATCACCGAGAGCCTGCGCTGGCTGGAGGCGCAGGAGGGGCTGCCCTTCGAGTGGGACGCCACGCGGGCGTGGGTGCTGGCGCGCATGGACGGCGAGCGGCAGGCGGCCCGGGTGCGCGCGCTGGTGGAGGCCGCGCCGCCGGGAGACCTCTATCCGCTGGCGCTGGCGGTGCTGGCGGCGGAGAAGGCGGGAGTGATGAAGGAGCCCGCGCTCAAGGGCCGCATCGACGCGCTGGTGGCCCAGAGCAACGAGGGCTTCGTCACGCTGGCGAAGCTGCCCGCGCCGAGCGAGGCCATGTGGCGCTATCCGCTGCGCCGGGTGGGCCTCACGGCGATCCTCGCCCACGCGGCGTCCTTCGGGAACCTGGACGTGGCCAAGGCGCGCCGGCGGCTGCTGGAGGCGCTGTCGGAGCCGGGGCTGTCCACCTTCGATAGAAGCACGGCGCTGCTGCACTCGCTGTGGCTCGTCGAGCGGGACGCGAAGGAGTTCCGCAAGCTGCCGCCGCCCGAGGTGAAGGGGACGAAGAGCCCGGTGAGCTTCAGCCCGCGGGGCATGGGGCTGGTGGCGGTGCTGGAGCCGGGCACGCGCGGCGTGCAGGTGGCGGACTTCCAGGGCGTGGCGAGCCTGCGGGGCACGGCGGCCACGCCGCTCACGGACGTGAAGCCCATGGCCGAGGGCATGAGCCTCACGCGCGCCTATTACGTCCTGCGCGAGAGCGGCAAGGTGCGGCTCGAGCCGGGGGCCTCGCTCAACCAGGGCGAGGTGGTGTACGTGGAGCTGACGCTGGACGCGCGTGGGGACAACCGCAACCGCTCGGCGTACTACGTGGTGGAGGACGCGGTGCCGGCGGGCTTCGTGCCGCTCGTCGAGGACAAGGAGTACCGGGCGGCTCCGCACGAGCTGCCCCTGGCCCCCGAGGCGCTCAAGCGCCGCTCGCTCAGCCCCCAGCGCGCCACGTTCTTCTTCGAGGAGCCGGCGTGGTGGAGCGACAGTCCGCGCACGGTGGGCTACGTGATGCGGGCGCAGTTCGTGGGCTCCTTCTCCGCGCCGCCCGCCGTCATCGAGGACATGTACGTCACGAGCATCCGCGGCCGCACGGGCACGGACGTGCTGAAGGTGGCGGCCTCGCAGACGGACGTGGGGCCGGGCGGAGGGTGAGGCGGTGATGGGGTGGGCCGCGGTCACGGCCGTCGTGCTGGCGGCCACCCCCGTCTTCGTCACCCGCGGAGACGTGACTCCCGAGGCGGCGCTGCGCACCGAGGCGGAGGCCACCTGGCGGGCGCTGGAGGCGCGCTACGTGGCCGAGGCGGGAGGCGCACCCGCCCGGGCACCGGCCACCGTGCTGCTCAAGCGCGGGGAGACGCTGTTACCCTCGCGCAACGGGCAGGGCCGGCCGGGGGTGGTGGAGCTGCGGCAGGACAGCGCCGGGGTGCTGGACGTGCGGCTGCGCGTGGCGCTCCGGCACGAGCTGGCGCACCAGCTCCTCTGGTGGGCCTGTCCGGCGTCGGCGGAGGATCGGCTGTTCCACGAGGCCTTCGCGCTGGCGGTGAGCGGCGAGCTGGCCGAGTGGCGCGAGGCACCCTACCAGTCGCTGGCGAGCGCCTCGGTGGAGCTGGCGCGGAGCCCGGACGTGGACACGCCGCGGGCGCGCCGGGCGCTGGCGCGCGTGCTGAACGAGGACGCGGGCTTTCCGAGGGCGCTGACGCGGAGGCTGCGGCGGTGCCAGGAGGGGACGCGCTGGACGGTGCCGTTGTCGGTGGGAGAGCTGGCCGGACACGCGGAGCGGAGCGTCGCCCAGGCCACGGTGGTGCTCAGCCGGCACTCGGGCGAGGTGCTCTTCTCCGAGGGGGCGTTCCGCACGGCCATGCCCTATGGCTCGACGCTCAAGCCCTTCGTGGTGGCGGGGAGCACGGCGGCGCCTCCGGTGCTCGCGCCCCGGGCGGAGGTGGCGGAGTGGATGTGCGGCGAGCGGATGCCGGAGCGGATGGACGTGAGGACGGCGCTGTTGCGCTCGTGCAACGGCTACTTCCTGGACTGGGAGGGGAAGGGGAGCGCGCCGAGGGCCTTCGGGGCCTGGGGGGCGGTGCTGTCGGCGGTGGGCCTGTCGAGCGAGCCGCTGGACATGGCGGACGCCATCGGCTTGCGCGCGACGCTGAGCCTGTCTCCGTGGGGGCTGGCGCAGGCGTACCGGTTGCTGGCGGAGGCGCGGCCGGACGTGCTGACGTGGCTCGCGGACAACGCGGCGCGAGGGACGCTGTCGGAGCTGCCCGCGTCGAGGGACTACGCGGGCGTGGCGACGAAGACGGGGACGGTGCGGGACGAGGAGAGCCGGCCGGTGCTCGGGTGGATTGTCGCGGTGGACGCGGACCTGGTGGCGGTGGTGGCGAGGCCGGGGAAGATGCCGCGGGCCTTCGCGGACGAGGTGCCCCGACTGCTGGCGCGGGTGAGGAGCCAGCACGCGGGGCTGGAGGCGGCGCGGGTGCAGGTGCTGGGGCTGGTGTCCCCGGACTCTGTCGAGGCGCGGTGCCTGGGGGCGGGCTTCGTGCTGGAGGACGGCACGCCGCGGGCGGTGTCGGGAGACTTCACGAAGCTGGAGCCGTGGGTGAAGAAGGGCGGAGCGGTGTGCCTGGGCAGCCCCTGGCGGGTGCGCTTTCCCGAGCTGCCCGCGGGCCGTGATTACGCGGGGGTGCTCACCTGGTCGCCGCCGCCGCCCTACGCGCCTCCGGCGGGAGTGCCCACGAGCCCCACGGCGCTCAAGGCGAGGAAGGGCTCGGCGTATGTCTTCCGCACCACGCGGCTGCAATACACGGCCGGAGTGGTGACGGCGGAGGACGCGGCGTTGAAGGGGGAGGCGAGGGTGGCGCTGGCGCGGGTGGTGGCGCACAACGAGCGGCACGCGGACGAGCGCCATCCGGGCCGGCCCCTCTGCGATACGACGCATTGCCAGTCCTTCCAGGGCACCGTGCGCATCGCGCCCGAGGACGCGCGGGCCCTGCGGTTGCCGGCGCTGCGCTGGCGCGAGTGGCTGACCTTCTCCAAGGGAGGACAGGAGCCCTGGACGCAGACGCGTCCGCGCGCGCAGGTGGAGTCGCTGTTGGGCCGGGGCGTGACGGCGGTGCGCTTCGCCGAGGGGCGCGTGCACTACCTGCGCACGAGGAACGAGGGCGGAGCGGTGTTCGACGCGCCCGAATCCCTGCCCTGTGAGGTGCTGCGCTCCACGCTGAAATTGCCCGCGTGCCCCCGGAGCGCCGCCTTCGAGGACGCGCGCGTCACCTTCCAGGGACAGGGCCAGGGACATGGCGAGGGGCTCGACGTCGAGGCCGCGAAGGCGAGCGGGGCCCCACAGGAACAACTCCTGGAGGCCGCGTACGGCGCCCGGTGAGGGGATGGCCGCCACCATCTGCCCCTATTCAAACATTTTCTGCCAATGGTTCAGAGCCTGCTGCTGGCGGAGCACTGGCCAATCGGGCTCGAAGTCAATGGATTGGCGAGTGTGCAAGGCGAGTTCTCTGGCTGCGCGCGTGCGTACTCTCAGCGGGCTGAGGGGCTCCTTGAGTTCGGCAAGACAGGCGACCACACTAAACGGCTGGCCCCGGCGCCAGCGAGGCGCTTGGCCGAAGCGTGCACGATTATCCTCCCACCAACGCCGCCAGGCTTTGGGCTCGGTGACAGGAGTCTCCACCCATGTTGAGCGGTTCTCGCCCTCATCGAGTTCTCTGTGCAGGTGTAGCTGGTGCGGCAAGCGCGCCCCTGTCATGAGGCTCAAGGCTTCATCTGCCGCTAGACGTGTTTTCGTCTCCGCTGCCTCCAACTGCTCAAGCAGCATGGGTACAGTGGCTGGGACGCCGAGTACGCCCATTGCATGGAGGGCTGAGATGGCGAGGCCGGGATTCACGACACAACGTTGAATCCGCGCCACATCGCACTCATCCCCCGCGAGTGCTAGTAGATGAAGTAGAGCGGGGGGCGGGTTGTCGGCGACACAAAGGCGACGCACCTGCTGTAGTGCGTCCGAGGAGCCCATGAGAAGGGCAGCAGGCAACAAATCTACCGCCTCGCCAGGGGGCACCCTGCGTGACTGGGTCTCAATGGTTTTCAATGCATGCTGGTAGCGTAATCGCGCCAGCGCGAGTGCGGTGGCGGAGCGTACGACAGGTTGAGGATCCTCCAGTAAGGGCAACAGGCACTCTGCTTCTCCTTCGCGTCTCCAACCCAGCCAGTGGGCGGCGGAGGCGCGTACCTGCGAACGGGACGAACTCAGTAGGCGACAGAGGCCGGGCGCGACTTCAGTGTGGGAAACCAGGGCCAGGGCTTCAAACCAAGCAGGGAGTAGCTCCTCGGGAGCCTTGTCCATGGCTTGAAAGACCTCGTCCATGTCTTCAGTTCCGTGCAGGGTCAAGGTATAGGCGGAGGCGCGTACTCGGTTCGCATCATCCTCGGTAAGTAGCGCTCGCGTCTGAGCCAGCCCCGTTTTGCTGGCGGCATGCAGGGCTTCGGCATGAGCCAGAGCACGTGCTTCCAATTGTCCTAAACGAGACCAGGGCACCTCCGGGTCGTGCAGGTAGCGGAGCCGCTGCGCCAGCAGGAACTCCAGTTCTGAGAGATGGTTCTCTCCCAAGCCGCGCTGAAATGCTTCGGCTTCTGGGTGGTCAAGCAGAGAGTGCGAGCGCATTGGATAGCTCCTTTGAATGTCCGATCAAATCAATACAACAGGTAGGCGACTGCGTAGTTCCTTGCCCACTTTCGATATCCACTCTTCGTGGTCCGAGGCGGCAATGAGCTGAAGCCCTTCTCCCTTGAGCCATCGTACTTCGATGACCCCTTCATCGGATTCATAGCCCTGGACCCAGGGCCCAGAGAGGGGATGTCGTATCAGACCTAGTTCTGTCAGTACTTGCTCGGCACGTTCCTTGGGCGGATTCTCCCCTCTTACATCAGAGTGCAGAGACATATGTTGCATGGGCTCCACTCGCAGATCATGGTAGGCCTCACGAAAAAGCATTTCCGCCAAGCTTGTTGCGTCTGGATGTATTCTCTCGCTCTCTGGTTCTAGTTTGTCCTCGAGGTTGATGACAGGCACGCGGACGGCTGGAGGCCCATTGCCGGAATCCACGCCCAGGTCGAGAAAATATTCTAGCTCCGACTCAGTCAAATCTCTCCCAACAAGAATGTACCTCCGGGGCACTAAGCTCAAACGCCGGGAGCGTGTCACGAATCGTTCGATTGCACTTGGTCTGAAGTCGATGTGCTCCCAGGCCAGGCCGTCACTCCCGTGGCCAACATGCGTCAGGAAAGTCTTGTAGGCCTCTGGCAGTGTGCGTCCTTGAACCTCTTCCAATCGATGGATTTCATCCTTTGATGCCCCGCGCAGCGGTGTTCGAGAGGCGGGCCATCGCTCAAGAATGAACTGCACAACTCCCTGGATTCCGCTGGTCATGATGGCTCCATCTCATTGGCTGGCCACGTTCTCGGTTCAATCGGCTCGCTCTTCGCTCTCTGTCTGGCCTCGCACAAGAGCACGGGCAGTAAGTTTCGGCAGGTCTGACATGGTTCGTAATTCTGGCCATGCTCTTTGTCGCCCTTGGGCGGTCCAAACCACTGCTCGACCATTTCGAGAGGTTCCCATCCCTGCTCCATGGCGTAAAGCAATAGCTTGGGAGCGGCACAGCCACCTGGTTCGTTGGAGCTGGAGTCTTTGCCTTTTAGTCGATCCATTCGGATTGGGTTGTTTCTTTTGTTGGCGAGACGATCAGCCTGCTTCTTCAGTATTTGATTCAGCTTGGCTCCATCCATTCCGTTTCCCACGGGGAAGTTCCTGGGCACGGAGTTAATTGCGCCCGACATGGAGTTGATGGTTATCGTTTTCCCGTTTTTGGTCCTGCATTTCAGTACCCCCAGCATAAAGCCGTACCCCTCCCTCTCCTCGACCTCTTGTTTGAACTCTCCATGATGTCTTCTGACAAGGAGCCTCATTTCTTTCTGAACATCCTCTGTTGCAGGGAGCCCTGGCTCATGCTGTGAGAATGGCTGGCCACATGCTTGGCATATCAGTTCTTCGGCTTTGCCCTCCACGCGCTGAGGATCCCCATACACAGTTCCCACCGTGTTTGGGGTGTTGGCATTCGCTAAAAATGTATCCAGGAAGCGTACAACCCCCTGTCCTTCCACCAACACGTCCAGGCTCGCTGTGAGGAAGATGATTTTCCCCTGTGTTTTCGATGAAATCAGCCCTCCGCCTGCCGTCCCAGCCTCGTCTCCAGAACTGGTGCTTAAGTATGAGCCCTTGAGTGCTACCGGGTACCCATTTACCTCTACACTCGTGCTTCCCTCAGCCAAATCACTGTCCTTGGCAATATTCGGGTAAGGCACTGGCACTGGCCCACCAGGCGAGGGGGTTTTACACACATCCGGTGCCGCCGCCGTCTGCTGATTACCATCGCCCTGATGCAGCACCGAACGTCCGTTCACATACGTCTTCATGGCTGCACCGCCAGCACGCATGCCCCCACGCATCCTCCATCTGAGCTGCCGTACACCAGTGCCCTCCGGCCACCCAGTTTTCTCAGCACATACAACCCATATCCCACCTGGAGCGCCCCAGCTGCCGCCCCCACTTCACCCAGCCCCTGGGCCACATCCTCAATCATCAATGGTTCGGGGAATAGCTCGGCATTGCGCAAGTACGCCAGTGCGAACTCTTTTGCCCAGTAACTTTCCCCTGTTTGGCATGAAAGCACACGATCTACCCGTTGGCCTCTTACCAGTGGATGATACCTCAGCTGATGAAAAACTGCTGTCAACCCGTCTGACTGGTTGGGTTCTCCCTGCCGGAAGTGCCGCTCTTCTCGCGCACTGGACTCCGCTACGATCCAGCCCTTTACTACGAGCCGTTGTTGCCTGACCGTCTCCGCGTTCGCCAGCAGTACAAAACCAGCCCCCTCGCCTGGCAGCACTCCTGCGCGCCGCTCCTCCGTCAAACATCGCCCCGACTCCACCAACCGCCGCAGCGATGCCCGATCACTGAGGCAGTCAACTCCTCCCACCAGCACCCAGGGCGATCGCTGTCGTCTCAGAAGTTCTCTTGCTCGCGCCAACGCTGGGAAGAGGCCCGCTCGGCCCTCTCGCCACTCTCCGGGCTCCCACTCCAACCGCACCGCCGCCATTTGCTGCTCCAGCGCCTCCTTCAATTCCTCTTGCTCCCAGGGGGCCCCATGCATTTGCTCCGGCAGCCCGAGTATGAGTGGCAACCGTTGCACACCCCATTGTTTTACCTCGGCCAAGCACTCCTCAAGCGCCGTTACCCCCAATGCCACCATGCGTTGCGTGCGTGTCCTGTCTTCCTTGAGCAGAGGCAAGCGGCTCGCTCGTATTCGCCCACGTCTGTCATCCCTCACCTCCGTACAAACGAAGCCCGTTGTGCCCGCGGCCCGCTCCGCATGGGTCACCTGTGCTGTCAGCCCTATTGGCGTGCATGCCCCGAGTGCGACTACGGCCACTGCATCCCGGTAGTCCCTCACTGCAATTCCTTTCTCGGAAATGCCTCTTGAATGACGCTCTCGCTGTACGCCGCTAGTTCCCCATGCAAGAGAATCGTTGCTCGCCACAGCAGCGTCACCGCCGCCTCGTCCGGCTCTAGATGCACGCCATCCAGTACGAACTCTCGCCGTACGATCCGTCTCCCCAATCGGTTCTCCAGCGCCAACTGCGAGTATGGCAGCAAAAATTCCAGTCGCCCGTCCGGGGAGAATCCCTCCAGTACCACCTCCTCGCCCCCCTTCAGCCCACTCGCCACATTCAATCCCGGAGCAGCCGCCTGGAAGAACCGCTCGTCGAAGTCCTTGGGCCACAACGGTGCGCGCCGCTCCACCCATTGTACGTCATACGTGCCTGCATACCCGCGCCGTGGCTCCCAGTGCCGGGCCACCGGGCCGAAGCCCACTGGCGCCAACTTTTGCGTGGGGCTTTCTAGCAATCGCTCCACGTCCTCCACGTTGGGCAGTGGCCTATCCACGGCTTCCTTCGCCGATGCATACAAGCCACACCCCACAGGGTTGCGCGGCTCACTTGCTCCTCCCACGCTCCTCTCCCAGCGCAAGGGCATTCGCTCATAGGCTTGCGGCGCGGAGGGCTTCACCCCCAGAAGCCCCTGCTGCCACACCCGCGGGCCGAACACACGGGCCACTTTGCGACAGGATCCCACTCTCAATCCAACCACGCCCTCCTTTGTTGGCTTCCCCTGTGGAGCCCAGGCGTGCCCAGTGACGTACATGTCCGTTCCTGGTCGCGCGTATACCAATTGCCCCTCTTGGCGCAGACTTGATAGATGAGGCTCACCCCAGTACTCATCCACTTGAGGTGGCGGGTACTGATCCTCGCTCAGTCTCAGTGGCTCGATGGTTGGGTGTCCCGGAGGTGGCAAGACGAATCGCCCCGCCACACACACTACCAGCAACTCGCGTCCTTCCTTGTCCAATAGCAGTGCGTCGGTTGCGGCAAATCGACTTTGGTTCCGTAGATGCTGAGTCATCAATCGCCCCCCATATGGATGCACCGAGACCACATTCAAGGCTCGTTTCTACATCAAAACAGGGACCTGGGCGACTCGTGCAACGGCTACTTCCTGGACTGGGAGGGGAAGGCTGGGGCTGGTGTCCCCGGACTCTGTCGAGGCGCGGTGTCCGGGGGCGGGCTTCGTGCTGGAGGACGGCACGCCGCGGGCGGTGTCGGGAGACTTCACGAAGCTGGAGCCGTGGGTGAAGAAGGGCGGAGCGGTGTGCCTGGGCAGCCCCTGGCGGGTGCGCTTTCCCGAGCTGCCCGCGGGCCGTGATTACGCGGGGGTGCTCACCTGGTCGCCGCCGCCGCCCTACGCGCCTCCGGCGGGAGTGCCCACGAGCCCCACGGCGCTCAAGGCGAGGAAGGGCTCGGCGTATGTCTTCCGCACCACGCGGTTGCAATACACGGCCGGGGTGGTGACGGCGGAGGACGCGGCGTTGAAGGGGGAGGCGAGGGTGGCGCTGGCGCGGGTGGTGGCGCACAACGAGCGGCGCGCCCACGCGCGCAGGTGGAGTCGCTGTTGGGCCGGGGCGTGACGGCGGTGCGCTTCGCCGAGGGACGCGTGCACTACCTGCGCACGAGGAGCGAGGGGGGAGCGGTGTTCGACGCGCCCGGGTCCCTGCCCTGCGAGGTATTGCGCTCCACGCTGAAGTTGCCCGCGTGTCCCCGGAGCGCTGCCTTCGAGGACGCGCGCGTCACCTTCCAGGGACATGGCGAGGGGCTCGACGTCGAGGCCGCGAAGGCGAGCGGGGCCCCCCAGGAACAACTCCTGGAGGCCGCCTACGGCGCCCGGTGAGCGGGAGAGCGCACCGGGCCTTCTTCCCAGGACATCACCTTCCCGCCGGTTCACCCCGTGCGTTCGGGCCCCGTGGCCACCAGAGGGCACCCAGCCTCACCGCGAGCGCGTCGAACGGCTCCGCGAAAACGTCCTGGTCGCCCGTGTGACGGGCGATGAGCCGCCAGCCCCGAGCCCGTCGACGGTGGATCTCCAGGGTCCGGGTGGGCGGATCCACCAGCCAGACATGTCCCACGCCCTCGCGGTGATAGAGCGGAAGCTTGCGCTCCCGGTCAGTGCTCACCGACGCGGGGGAGAGGATCTCGCAGATCCAGTCCGGAGCGACCGTGGCGAAGGGCGCGTCCTTGAAAGAGGGAACTGGCACCCGCTCGCGGCGCCACCCGGCAAGATCCGGGACGAGGACGTTTCCGCCCAGGTGAAGCTCCGGCTCGTAGAGGAGCCACCAGCCGCCACGCGTCTCGGGCTGTCCCAGATCGAAGGCCATGCCCAACAGGGCACTGAGCGCCAGGCCCACTCGCGCGTGGGGCAGGGCGGGCCTCGGTGAGGCCACCAGCTCGTCCTCCAGGATTTCCCCCACCCATCCGACCGGCAGCGCCTCGATGTCCTCATAGGTCGCCGCGCGCCTGCTCTTCTTCATGTCCGACCCCCGCTCCTGGTGAGCCCGTGGCTTGCCCGAAGCGGGCTCACCATGTGACTTCTCCCATTCTACGCCGGGGTCTGACTTCTAAAGGAGGGGAACGCCGTCACGGCGTGCCCCATCGGACAGGTGTGCCCCACGCCGAGCTTCCGCATGGGCCGGTACGTCAGCAAATGCGGACGAACGGGGCATGGTCAGCAAGTGCGATTGCAGCTCTGCTCGCAAATGTTGCGCTGCAAATGGCATGTGGTGAGCTTCACCATGTCGGAGCCGGCGCTGTTGAAGCACCCCTGGAACTGCGGGTTGCAGTACGAGCAACAGCCAATCTGCTGGGCCGGTGTGGCCGGTGTGCCCGTGCTCTGCGCCGCGGCTTCATGCGCGGGGAAGGCCACGGCGCCCAGCGCGCCCAGGGCAAGTCCGAAAAACCCCATCTTCAATGTCTTCATCATGGTCCAATTCCTTGTCGAGGTGTGGGGATGTCCAGACGGGGACTCAGCAGGTGCGGAGACAGACGCTCTCGCAATAGCTGCGGTCCCGCACACAGGAAGAGATTGCCGACGAGTTGTTGCCAGCGCTGTTCAGGCAGGCCTGGTATCTGGGGTTGCACAGCGAGCAGCAGACGGTATTCGGTGTCTGGGCCTCGGCCTCTTGCGTGGGAAAGGCCACGGCACCCAACGCGCCCAGGGCCAGCCCGAGAAGTCCCACTTTCAATGCCTTCATCATGACTCATCTCCTTGTTGATTTCTTGGGACAGTGGATCCTGTCCGCGAAGACAAACATTGGTGTGAGGTCCGCTTACCTGCCTCTGCCTCTGACTGCGACGCGCGTCAGCAACCCGGCTTGCAGGTGCTCTCGCAAGAACTGCGCTGCATCAAACAGACGGTGTCACCGAGCATGCCGGTGGACCTGGCCATGCAGCTCACATAGTTGGGGTTGCAATACGAGCAGCAGGTGAGTGGCGGCTGCGCCGGGGTCGTCTGCGCCTCGGCCACTTGCGTGGGAAGCGCCACGGCGCCGATCGCGCCCATCGCCAATCCGAAAAGTCCCGCCTTCAATGCCTTCATCATGTTGAATCTCCTGGGAAGCGATTCTCTTCAGGTCTTGCTGAATGGTTTGCCTGGAGCCGGGAACGCGATCAGCAGGTACGGTTACAGGTGCTCTCGCAAGAGGTGCGAGTCACCCCACAGGCGGCGATCATCATCGGGCTGGTGCCCGCGCTGTTCAAGCATCGCTGAAACGCCGGGTTGCAGTACGAGCAGCAGCCATACTGCTGGGCCGGTGTGGCCGGTGTGCCCGCACTCTGCGCCGCGGCTTCCTGCGCGGGAAGGGCCACGGCACCGAGCGCGCCCATCGCCAGTCCGAAAAGCCCCGCCTTCAATGCCTTCATCATGGTTCAACTCCTTTTCCTGGTTGTGTTTGGCAGGGAGAAACCCGACCCCACTCGGACCGTCAGGAATGGAAGGTGCTGTCTTCCTCCTGTCCAAGATTTCTTGGATGTCGGGAATCTTCAGCGCTTCACGTATTCAACTTTATGACGGGAACGTTGCGACTTGTCAAACTGGATTTATACACCCAGGCTGTTCGTGATTTCTCATTATCTGGAGTCCATACTCCAGTTTCCGATAAAGTACGCATCGTCCCGGGTGCTTCTCCCCGCGCGAGTGTGCCGTGCGAGTCTGTCTCCCGGTACCGCCAATCCGAGGAGGAGTCCCATGACGTCACCGAAGCACCAACCCATCGTTTCCCCAAACCTGCCCAAGCCCGCCGGTCCCTATTCCCCCGGCATGCAATTGGACCGGCTGCTCTTCATCTCCGGGCAGGGCGCCACCGAGCCAGCCACCGGCCAGCAGGCCGCGGGTATCGAGGCGCAGACGGAGCAGGTGCTGCGCAACCTGGAGCGCATTCTCGTGGCGGGAGGCTCCTCCCTACAGCACGTCCTGCGCTGCGGCGTCTTCCTCGTGGACATGAAGGAGTTCCCCCGGATGAACGCCGTCTACGAGCGTGTCTTCGCCGGGCATCGGCCCGCGCGCACTACCGTGCAGGTGTCTGCTCTGCCCGAGCCGGGCCTGCACGTGGAGATTGACTGCATCGCGTACGTGCCCTGAGCTCTGGCCCGCGGGCCCGCGCCAGAGCCCCGAATCGCCCGCGCGGATGTGAGGGCGGCTCGCCGCCCATGGCGTCTGGTGAATGTGCTTCCGGAGGTGCGAGCTAAACCACCGCGCGCCGCCTGGCGCGTGAGACATGTTCCTCCCCGGTTCGCGCGAAGCGCCGCGCCAGTTCGTCCAGGCCCTCCGCGCCCTGCTTCGACACGTATTCCAGTTCCGCGGGCAGCAGGGCCTTGACGGTGACGAGCCGCACGTCGCCGAAGGGGGTGGGAAACAGTCTGGGCAGTGAGCGCGACTCCTGGCCAAGCAGCACACCCACGCGACCCCCCGAGGAAACGAGGGTCGCGGGCATGTCTGTCCCCGCCACCTCCAGCGCGAGGAGGCCCGCCTTGGCCCTCTCACGCACGTGCTCGTGGGCCACCACCTCCCTGGAGACTCGCTCCAGCAGGATGTAGGGCCAGCTCTGCTCAATGGCGTCGAGGGGCAGCTCGGTCGGCTCCGTCTCCAGGGCGAGCTCCAAGCCAAAGCCAACGGAGGGCTCCAGGCGGGAGATGAAGGGGTCCGAGAGGCCCTCGGAGACGAGGAGCAGGCGCCCTGCCTCCCGATGGATGATGCCCCAATCCTGCCGGTGTCCTGGCCATTCGTAGCAAATGGCCCCGGGAGCAACGGCCAGTTCATCAAGTGCGCCGAGCGACTTCCAGGCTGCGCGTCGGGCGGCAGGAGGGGGCTCCAGAAGCTCACGGCACCTCCGTTTGTAAGCACGCTCCTCGTCGCTGATGGGACTGGGCCCGGTGACTTCCGTGAACTTCAGCCCCGTGGCGCCGGTGCGCTCGAGGGCGTCCTTCACTTCCTCGGCAACGAGAAGAGCGGCTGGATAGCCCCAGGGCCGGAAGATCCTGGCATCGCCCACTTTGGACGAGTCAATCCGCATGCCGTAAACGGACAGATAATATCCAAGCGCGTCGGGCAAGTTGTCTTCGGGTTCCCCGTAGCGCACTTCCTCTGAGGCGGCCTCATCGATGCACCTCACCATGCGCGCGACATTGACGAGGAAATACGGCTCTGGCCGCGTGTCCACATCGGCGGTGTAGAACTGGACGTCGCCAGGAGCCAATTCGGCCAGAGTGCTGGCGACCTTTTCGGTGACCACGGGAAAATCCCCAGCGTCCGCCAACGAGTAATCCAATGGGCTGCCTGGGTGGAGGATGGGAACTCGCAGGTGACCGTCGAAACGAATGGGGGTCTCGTTGAGGTACAGCCGCGGTCCCACCTTCTTCCCGTGGGCATCCAAGGTGTCGTGGAGCACCCAACGCTCCGGGCTGCTCATGTCTTCGTCCAGCGCGAAATACCTCTTCGACATACGGCTCTCCTAACCTCAATCGGTTCGGGTGACGAGCTTGTTGAGCTTGGAACCTGCCTCCTTGAGTTCCGTAGCCAGCCGCTTCAATTCCCGGGTGAGAGCCGTCCGACACTGATCCGTAGTCTCGCAGCGCTTGACTGCCTTCCCAAGCCGTTGAAAGACCTCCTGATGGTACTCCTCGGGATGAGGGCCCTTGTGTCCCGGGATGGGGATCTTGTTGGCCGGGTCTTCCATGGACATGCCGGCCTTGTCGAAGAATTCCTTGAGCTTCGGCGTCCAAGGCCCGCCACGCGCGGGAGACTTCTCGTTCTCCACGGTAGCGATGTGGTGAACGGGGCCCTCCTCCTCCTGCATGAAGAGGATGGCACCCGAGCCCGCGGGGAGCGTGAGCACGAGCTTGCCTTCCGCCACCGACACCGACGTTGCATCGGAAGCCGCCACGGGCAGGCGGATGCGGCCCGCCGTGGCCGTGTTCTGCACGGCCAGGGGGAAACCCGGCAGCCCACTCCCTGTCATGGCCTCCTTCCCCTTGGCGCCTGCCTTCCAGGTCGTCAGGATGATGAGGACACGCAGGGTGTTGGGTCCGAGCACCTGGGCATACCGCTCGCTCGCGTCGCGCAGCTCGTGGAACGAGCGAGCGACCTCCACCTCTTCCCAGAGGTCCTTCGTGGCGGAAATCAATCCCCAGAGCTCGCTACCCAGGTAGCCCCAGAGGAACAGGGTCATCGCCAGGGCGAGGCCCTTGGAGATGGGTTCCGGCGCCATGAGTGTCACGAGATAGAGGGACAGGCCGGTGAGCAGCGTCGTCATGGCCGTTGCGGAGAAGTCCCGCAGGACACCCGAGGCGGCCTCCACCGCAGGGGTGAGGGAGAGGCCGAGGGCCAGCGCGAACCTGTCCCGGTGGCTGAGGGTGGTGTCGTGGGGGCCCTCCCCCAGCAGCCAGAAGCAGTCCCCCGGAGATCCACGCCGTTCGCACAGGCGGGCATAGCCACCTTCGACACTGGAGTCCCCCGCGCCATTGGGTGGCCAGGAGGCCAGCACCAGGCGGCCCGCCAACGCCTTGGTGGGGCGGGGGGCCACCCGCAGGGGAACCTCCAGAACGAGCTGGGTGAAGGCCTGGTGAAACTGCGCGTCCGAAACCTGGACGGACGCGAAGTCGCTGCTCGGCGTGAGGGTGACGTCCTGCTTGGGGGCTGGCGGGGGCGTGAGCGGATGGGAGCGGTAGCCCACGAGGAGGCCGCCACGTGGGGAACCCGTGGCGCAGGCGGACTGGAGAAAGAGAGCGAGGAGAAGCCAGCCGGCTAGCAAGGGGCGCAGCCATGCGCCAGATGGGCGCGAGCCAGCAAGACGGATGGACACTGCGCACCTCCGGAGGCAACGTGGCCAAACGCCGTCGCTCCGGAACTACAGCGCCAGCATGCCCGTCGCGAGCAACCCTCGTGACGTGTCCCATTCTACGCCGGGATCTTGCTTCACCAGGAGGGGAGCGCCTTCCGGCGTTCCCCATTGGACAGGTGCCCCCAATAGCAGAGGGCACCGGCCCGCGCGCTCATGACGGACAACGAGCCGCGCGAGGTGTTGCGCTCCGCGTTTTGGCGCGCGGCTCGTGGAGGGTCGTCACGTCTGGATTGTGATTGCCGGTGACAAAACAGCCCGCGCCCGAGCGGCACTCCAGGCCGGGCTTCCCGAGCGGGATGAACTCAACCCGCTCGGGAGCTGGAATTCAGCCTTAATTGCAGAGCGCGTACTGCACCTGGCACGCGGCGATCACTGCCGCGTTGCCATTCGCGCCAGCAAGGCAAGCCGTGTAGCGTGCTATGCAGATAGGGCTTTTCCCGTCTGAACTCAAATCACTCTGGGCATGGGCGTTTTGAGCAGGAAATGCCACGGCGCCGATCACGCTCATCGCCAGCCCGAAAAGGCCCACCTTCACTGACTTCATCATGTCGAATCTCCTGATTGTTGGTTTTGTACGGTAAGTCCGTGTTCGTACTTTGGACCTGAAATCCATGAGTCGTCAAGGAGAGGGAATCGCTCGTCCTGTTGTTTTTTCTCATCATTTGGAGTTCACGTTCTCGGGAAATGAATCCTTTCTCGAAAGTTGAGATGATGACCGGCCCATCCGCGCCGGGTCACGCTGTTGTCATGTACCCTCTCTCCCGCTGTCATCTTGCAGTCACGCATCTCCTGCTAGAGCGGGAATCGAAGTGAAGCCGGTAATCTGTTCCTGATCGCGTGAATGGCCCTTCCCCCGAGTGGCCCCGAAAGGATGCTCCCCATGAAGAGAACCGCCGCGCTGGTGTTCCTCGCCAGCACCTTGTCCGCTTGCGATCCCTCCACTTCCGCGCCGGTGGGCACGCCGGCCAGCCCAGACACCTCCGAGCAATTTCGAGCCCTCGCCGAGAGCGAGACCTTCTACAAGGCGATCAACTTCGCGGGGAGCGCGGTCACCATCGAGGGCCGGCCATTCCTCTCCTTCGCCGAGGCGAAGGCCCAGGGCCTGAGCATTCCCTCTGGCTATTCGGAAGCCCAGTCGAGTCTGAGCCCGAGCCCGGCGACGGACGCCACGACGGGCGTGATGCTCAACAGCGCCATCTGGCAGGGCGGCACCCTGAAGATCGCCCAGACCGTGCCCTCGGCCAGCTACGGTGTCTATCTCTACATCCTCGAGAACCATCAGACGAACTACCGCTCGCTCGACGTCTCCCTGGAAGGACAGACGGTGGCTCAGGGCGTGGGCACCCTGGCGAAGGGGGAGTGGAAGAAATACGGTCCCTACACGGTGCAGGTGTCCGACGGCACGCTCAATCTGGATTTGAGCGCCCGGTCGGGGGATCCGCACCTGATGGGCCTGGCTCTCTTCACGCTGGGAACCAGCACTCCGCCCCCGTCGTCGGGCGGCCGCGTCTACTACGTGGCCCTGAATGGCAATGACTCGACGGGCGATGGCACCCAGGCCAAACCCTATCGGACCATCGCCAGGGCCGCGGACGTGGCGCCCGCCAACGCGGGCCACACCATCCAGGTGGGCGCGGGCACGTTCGACGAGACGCGGCAGATCCAACTCAAGGAGAAGGTCAACCTCATCGGCGCGGGCGCGGACGCCACCCTCATCCGTGGCGGTCAGTTCGATTGGAATGGTCACGGCCTCATCCAGCTGGAGTCCAAGGTGCTGGATCCCTCGGGGGAGAAGATTCCCGCCTTCGTTCACGAGGGCGCGACGTACGGACCGTTCGACCGCTACCTCCCGGTCGACTCCTCCCAGGAACTCTCCGGGTTCTCCATGGATGGCCAGAACCTGGGCTCCTCGGGCATCAAGATCATCAACCGCAACGGCGTGAACATCCACCACGTGAAGATCAAGAACTACTCGTGGGCGGGCATCTACAGCTCGAGCGAGGGCTACGCGGGGGTGAAGAACCTGCGCATCTCCGACTTCGAGATCGCCGAGTCCTCGCTCGAGAACACGAGCGCGTCCTGGGGCAACATCACCCTGCGCGGCACCCATGAAGGGGCCCTCATCCAGAACGGCCGGATCGAGCATTACACCACCGCATCGAGGCCCGAGACCTACCACACGGGCTCGGGTTATGCCTTCAAGGCCATGCGCTCCTGGGAGGACACCGCGCGAAAGCAGGATGAGATCCGTGGCTCCAAGTTGTTGAACATCATCCAGCGCGGCAAGGACAGCGCGCCCTGGGACAACTACCGGGCCGCCAACATCGGCTTCGAGTTCTGGAACATCGGCGCCGACGGGGTGGAGATCGCCCACTGTGATTTCAACGCCGCGATGTCGCTCGAGTTCAACGCCCCCATCGACCAGTCTCCCTACAGCTTCCACGTCCACCACAACCGCTTCAAGGTGGCCAAGGCGGGCTTCGTGGAGCTGGCCAACAGCAACATCATCCTCGAGCACAACTACTTCGACATGACGGGCAATACCAACCCCTGGAACACGATGGGCGAGTACAACGAGGGCAAGGCCTCGACCCAGGGCACCGTCCTCAAGAACATCCGGGTGAACCACAACGTGTTCAACCTGGCGTCGGCCGGCCCCTCCATGTTCGTCTTCACCACCGCAGTCAACGACTTCAAGTTCTACAACAACACGGTGATCAGCACGGCCACGCCGGCGTTGTTCGAGTTCCGTCGGCCCAGCTCCCAGGGCAGCGGTGCCATCGAGATCCGTGACAACATCTTCGAGACCAGTGGCGCGATGAAGATGTTCGTGTACACGGAGGGGAACAACGCGACGGCGCCCACGAGCGTGGCCTTCTCGCACAACCTGTCGAGGAACGCGCCCACGGCCCTGCCCACCAGCACCTCCCAGGCGGGCAATCTCGTGGGGATCGCTCAGCTCGTGCGCTCGGGGGCCATGCCCTTTCCCTACTTCGATGCCGCGAGCGCGAGCGCGAACGTGGTGGACCGTGGCTTGAACGTGGGGCTGCCTTTCTTTGGCTCCGCGCCGGACATGGGGGCCAGTGAGTACGGGCTGTCCACGGGCACCATCGGCCTGAAGTAGAAGAGTCCACGTACGACAGATGCCGCGACCTCCGGGGTCCGTCCCGAAGCAGGGCGGGCCCCGGTGTGTCGATCGGCCACGGGAAGGCTGTGACTTGCCAGGGGCGCGCGTCTACACTCGCGCCGCTTGGGCGAGACGCGTATCGAGCTTCTGGGTGGTGCCCGGATTCTGGAGGAGCGCCACAAATCGAGGCCGCTGGAGCGGAAGACCGCGGCATTCCTGGCCTACCTGGCGCTGGAGGGAGAGACGGCGCGGGGGACGCTCGCGGGTCTGCTCTGGCCGGAGTCACGCGAGGCCACCGCGCGCAACAACCTGTCCCAATTGTTGCGTCGCCTGGGCGAGCTGCTGGGTGAAGCCGGTGTGGAGGGCCGCAAGACGGTGCGGCTGCGCGATGATCTCCGGGTGGACGTGCGCGAGCTCGTGCGTGGCCAGCTCTCGTGGCTCGAGAGTCCGGGAGACGAGCTGCTCGCGGGTTTGAATTACGACGACTGCGAGGCGCTGGAGGATTGGCTGCGTGCCACCCGCCCGCGGGTGACGGGTCTGCAACGCAAGGCCTTGGAAGAGCAGCTGTGGCTGGAGGAGCGGGAAGGGCGGCTGAACCTGGCCCTGGAAGCCGCCCAGCGGATGCTCGCGTTGGAGCCCACCTCCGAGGAGACGTTCCGCCACCTCATGCGGCTGCATCATCGAATGGGCAACCGCGACGCCGCGCTGCGCGTCTGGCGCCAGTGCGAGGAGGTGCTGGCGCGCGAGCTGGGCATCCGGCCCTCGGCGGAGACGAGCCGGCTGGCGGGCGAGCTGGAGCGACAGCCCTCGGAGCAACCCTCGGTGGGCTCGGAGCGCAAGGTGCTTCCGCTCACCGTGGTGCATCCCCCCGTGCTGGCGGGCCGAGAGCGAGAGTGGGCGAAGCTGGAGGCGGCCCATGCGGCGCGCCGGCCCACCTTCGTCCTGGGCCCCGCGGGCGTGGGCAAGTCCCGGCTCATCGGGGACTTCGCCCGCTCGCGGGGCCGCTCGCTGCTGCTGACGTCGCGCCCGGGTGACATCAACGTGCCCTTCTCCACGCATGCCCGGGGGGTGCGCACCCTCCTGCGGCACAACCCGGGGCTGGTGCTGGAGCCCTGGGTCCGTCGTGAGCTGTCTCGCCTGGTGCCAGAGCTGGGTCCCGAGCCCCTGCCCCCGCCGGGTACTCCGGAGGAGACGGCCCGCTTGTTCGCCGCCGTGCTCCACATGGCGCGCCAGGCGCTCAGGGAACTGGACGTCCTCGTCTTCGACGATGCCCAGTACTCCGACAGCGGCAGCAGTGAGCTCAGCTTCTATCTCCTCGCCCAGCTCGAGGAGGACATGCTGGCCCGGCGCTTTCCGTGGATCCTCCTCGGCGAGCGCACGGACGAGACCCTCTGGAAGGGCGAGCGGATCCACATGCAGGTGGAGGCGGGACTCGCGGAGCTCATCCAGCTCGAGCCCCTGGCGCTGCCGGAGGTGCGCACCCTGCTGCGTGGCATGAACGAGCCCCGGTTGGAGCAGATGGCCGAGGACATCTCCCGCTACACCGGTGGCAATCCCCTGTTCATCGTGGAAACGGCCCGCCATCTCATCGAGTCCAACAGCCTCGGGGGACGGTTTCCCGAGGGACTGCCGCCTCCGGGCCGGGCCCGCTACATCATCCAGACGCGTCTGGAGGGTCTGTCCTCCGAGGCACTCCGGCTGGCGCAGGTGTTGGCGGTGGCCCGCGCCGATGTCGGCCTCGAGCTGGCGGCCGAGGTGTTGGAGGTGCCCGTGGCGCGGCTGGTGGAGGCCTGGCGGGAGCTGGAGGAGGCGGCCCTGGTGCGCGGCGCGTGGTTCAGCCACAACCTGGTGGGCGAGGCGGTGCTGAGCGGGCTGCCCGCCTCCGTGCACACGCTGCTCGCCACGCGCCTGGGTCGCGCCGGGCCAGTCCCATGAAGAAGGGGAGCCCTCCCGGTCCACGCGGAAGGCTCCCCTTCGAGACCCGGACGGGCCGGGGACGCACTAGCCGCCGAGGGCGCCGTTGATGAGCGGCGCGAGCACCGACATGCCCGGGTCGTCGGCGTTGTAGCCGTTGGCGGGCTCGTAGATGCGCACGCGCTGGTTGTCATTGATGAAGCGCTGGAGGAAGGTGGTCATGGACACCATCTCGCTGTTGCACTTGTAGTCCTGCCACGGCTCGTTGACGTACTCGTACCACTTCTTCTTCTCCATCCGCTGGCAGGCGTGCGCGCCCACGAAGGTGATGATCGTGCTGCAGTGGCTCGCGTTGATCTGCCGCTCGTAGGGGATGAAGTAGCTGTAGTTGTTGTAGAGGCTCAGCTCGGCGACGAGCTTGTCCTGGTCCGCCTTCCAGCGGGTGAGCACCGCCTCCTGATCGTTGGGCGTGTAGAAGCGCTCGTAGGAGAAGCGCGAGTAGTTGTAGTCCCGCGAGTAGCCCGTGTAGGCGAGCTGATCATTCGGGAACTCCATGGCCAGCATGCGGTTGATGGTGCCCAGGTTGTTGCGATCGAAGGACGCGGGGAACTGGTTGAACACCGAGTCCAGGTTCCACGACTGGCGGATCTTGTCGTGCAGGGGGCGCGAGTTGTCGTTGACGTTGGGCGCCAGGTAGATGGGGCCGGAGTCGTTCAGGAAGTAGCCCCGGGCCGGATTGATGATGCGGCGCACGAAGTAGTACGAGGCCGAGGTGGCGGTGCCGCCCGCGCTGAACCCGGTGACGAGCAGCTTCTGCACCTGGGGGAACTGGGTCTTGGCGTAGTTGATGGCCGCGAGCGAGTTGGTGTAGCCGGAGTGGTGCCAGGAGAGCGGCGGCTGCGCTCCCGTCTGGTCGGCGTAGGTGGCGACGTTGTTGCCCACGTGAACATCGCCCGTGCAGTAGGGCAGGTAGACGATGTTCCAGTCCTTGGTCGCGATGTCCGTGCGGCTGCGGAAGGGCAGGCCCGGATCGGCGCCGTTGACGATGGGCGAGACGTACTTCGCCGTGAACTGCGTCATGTAGTCGTCGGTGATGCCGTTGGGATTGGCCGCGCCAATGACACCCGCGCGCCCGCTACACGTGTCGTAGTCCCAGCACGCGCCGCCACCTTCGAAGAAGAACATCAGGTTCTGCGAGCCCGTGGTGCTGCGATGGACGAAGAACTTGTACTGCGAGCCGTTGCCGCACTGGGTTCCCGGCAGCTCCACCTTGCTCCAGTCGTAGGTGTTGCCGCCGTCCACCAGCACGTCGACGATGCCAGAGACCAGCACCTCGGCGCTCGCGACGCCAGGTGCAGCGGCCAGGAGAAGGCCCATCAGCCATTGCTTTTTCATGTGAGTATTCCTGTGGGGGCTTGGGGTAAGGCTATGCGATTCAGTTCTCGACCATCCGGAAAGCACGGAGAACCGGGGCGCACTTTATCGCGCGGGGTTGCGAAGCGCGAGTGGCGCGAGGTATCTGGACCGGTATGGGTGTCACTTCGCGGTCGAAGGCTTTGCCATGGCTCGGCGCGTCAATCATTGTGGTGCTGATGGCTATCCTGTGGTGGATGCCACGCGAGGACAACCCGTCTTCCGAGGCACCCGGACGCGAGGAGCGGAGCCGGCCCCCGCCTCCGGCGGTGGTCCCCGTGGCGCCCACGCCATCCCGCCCTGTTGCTCCCCAGGCAACTGTCGCGGGCGAGCCCGATGCCGGGTCCTCCGCACCCGCGCCCGAGCCCGAACAGGTCCCCGCGCTCGAGGCGGCGCGCGAGCATCCCGTGAACCTGGAGAAACTTCGCGAGCAGATGCCCGATAATCTTTATTGGGAGCTGGGTGCCCCGACGAAGGATCCGGAGATCCTCCACAGGCGCGAGGAGCAGGCGCGGCGCTGGAACGCGTTGCTGGGAAAGGTGCAGTCGAATACGGCCACGGAGGAGGAGATCCACCAGTATTATGATCACCGCCGCGCGGTGTCCGAGGACTTCATCGCGTTCGCCAGCCGGGTGCTCCAGGAGCATGGCGCTCAACTGTCGGAGCAGGAGCGCGGCTTGTATGCGCTGAGCATCCAGATGCACCGCACCCGCCTGGATGAGATTCCGAGGCAGGTGGAGGACGCGCTCGCGCGCAAGGCGACCCAGGATCAGCGCCGGGAGGAGTGGCAGCGCGGCAAGAAGGGCCCATGAGGCGGGCCCTGGGGCAGGGGGGGTTCACTCCTCCATGGGCAGCTTGAGCTTGAAGGTTCCCGGAGGGGACTTCGCGGCCTGCTGCACCGCCTGCTCGAACTCCTTGCGCTGGGTGAACGTGGGAATGCCGCCCAGCTTGATGCTGGCCAGCGACACGCCCATGAGCACCACCTTGGAGCCGAACAGGACGCTCAGGGTGTTGATGTTCGGGGCGAGGGGCACGGCCCGCTCCGTCATCAGGGTCCGTGCCGGGGTGGCGTACAGCTCCATGTCTTCCCAGTCATGGAAGATGTCCACCCGGGGCTCGGAGGCGACGATGTCCTCGATGGCGCGCATGGCGAGGTTCGCCAGGTGCGCGTCGTACATCGTTCCCTTGAACTTCGTGACGATGACATGGGGGGCGGGCCGCCACAGCCGCATCTCCCCATTCGACGTGGTCCATGTCTTGGTGTCATGCATGACAGGAGGAGGGCGCATGGCGGCCGAGTTACGGTACTGCACGTTCGGACGCAAGAGGTGTCCCTGGATCCGGGTGCACCGGCCAACCCCGTGCCCGGGGATTCCAGTACTCGTGCCCTTGAACGGGGAGAATGAAACGGGCTCGCGTTAGGGTGGGTACCCATGAGCGACGCGAAGGCATCCGCCTGGAACCTGCCCTGGAGGGGCCTGGGCTTGAGCAGCAACCTCGACGCGGCGGACGCACCGCACCCCTACCGCCTGCTCGCCGAGGCGCCGGGCCTCTTCGACTTCGTGGAGTACAGCGCGCCGCTGTCGCTCGAGGAGACGCGGGCCGCGGCCTCGCTCTTCCCGGAGATGTGGGAGCGCCGGGGAGAGGTGCCGGTGCTCTTCCATCCGGTGCACCTCAACCTCTATGGCCCCGAACTGGAGCCGGAGCGGGCGCTCGCCGCCCTGGACACGCACGCGCGGGCGGTGGGCAGCGCGTGGGTGGGCAACGACGTGGGGTGGTGGCACTCGGGGGGGCAGCCCTTTCCGGGCTACCTCTACTTCACGCCCCCCCTCACCGAGGCGGGCCTGCGCGACTGCGCCGCGCACGTGCTCCACGTCCAGTCCCACCTGTCCATGCCGCTCGCGCTGGAAAATCCCGCTGTCTTCGCCCGGCGGGGTGAGCTGCACGTGCTGGACTTCATGGCCCGCCTGCACGCGCGCACCGGGCTGCCGCTGCTGCTCGACCTGGGGCACCTGCTCAGCTACCAGCTCGCCGCCGGGCTGCCCCTGGACGCGGGGCTCGCGGACTTCCCGTTGGATCAGGTCATCGAGCTGCACCTCGCGGGGGGCGTCGTCACCCGGAGGGGCGGCCGGAGCCACTACGTGGATGACCACACCCAACCGGTGCGCGAGGAGCTCTTCGGCCTGCTGGAGCTGCTCCTGCCGCGCTGCCCCTCGTTGCGCGCCGTCACCTTCGAGGGAGATGGACACCCGCTCGACGTGGCGCTCCTCACGCTGCGCCGCCTGCGCCAGCTCGTGCCCCGTGCGCCGCGGCCCGCGCTGTCCCTCACCCCGGTGGAGCGGCCCGCGCCGCCTCTTGTCCGGGAGAGCGCGCCCTGGACGCTCTTCGAGTCCGGGTATGGCGTGACGCCGGAGCCGGGCGGCGACGAGGAGGGAGCCCGGGCGGAGCAGGACTTCCGGTTCGCGGTGGTGGCCGAGGTGCTCGATCGCGACTGGCCCCTGTCGCGGTTGCTGCTCGCGGGCACGCGTGAGCGCCTGGGGGCGTTCTGCGCGTCGCGCGAGTTCCGCGAGCTCTTCGAGGGTTCGGGGCGCTCGCCCGGGCATGCGTTCGCGGCCTGGACGCGGCGGCGTTTGCGCGAGCATCCGGACGAGGGGGTCGCGGCGGCGGTCTCCTTCGAGACGTTCCTTCCCCACGCCGCGCGCATCAGGCCCCGCGCCGCGCCGGGACCGGGCGAGGTGGGGCTGGCCGAGGACGTGGGCCTGGGCGGCTTCCCGGTGGATCTCACCGAGCTGGTCTTCGCCGCCCGGGCCCTGCGCCGTCACCTGACGGGGCGGGCCTGGGCGAGCGAGGCCCTGGAGGTGAGCGGGCTGGACGCGCTCGCGCAGGTGGCACGGCGTCCGGCGCCCGGTCCGTGGCGCTTCATCGTGCGGCGCAAGGGCCGGGGGCTGGAGGTGCTGACGGCGGCGACCTTGGTGCTCGATGAGCTGGCCGCGCTGGAGCGGGCGCCTCGGCCCGCGCGCGAGGTGCCCATCCAACGGCTCGCCGACGCGGGGGTGCTCGGCCTGCTGCGCTGGGGATGAAGGGGCTCAGGGGCAGCGGCCACAGTCCGACGCGCAGTTGTCGTAGTCATTCTTGGTGCCGCACTTCTCGCTCACCTGACAGACGCCGTCTCCACACGTGTAGATGTCCTGCTTGCGCAGACGCGTGGTGAGGGCCGGGTAGGTGATGCCATTGTAGGTGCAGGACGTGTAGATGCCGCTCGCGGCGTCCTGGGTGCAGATCTCCGAGCAGTCCGGATCGACCCGGATGATGGGCGGGCACTCCGGAGGTCCGGACTTCTTGATGGAGAGGGCGCAGGCGCGCGGCGTGCTCTCCTTGTGGTTGAGCGCCTTGCGGTTGTTGCCGGCGTAGATGCCCTCGTTGTTGAAGAGGTTGCCGAAGAAGCAGCCCTCGCGCTCCGGATAGTCCTCGAGCTCGCCGGGATCGGTGGGGACGGTCGTGCCCGCGGCGCCTTGCCCCTGGACGGACAAGGGAATCTGCAAGCCGAACTTGTTGGTGTGGGCGGCCAGACACGCGGAGACGAGGCGCTGCTCGGTGAGCGTGGCGGGCGTGCCCTGGGCCCAGTCCGGTGCGAGGCCCAGGCCTCCCGTCCAGCTCCAGGTGCTCCCCGTGAGGGCGGACGTATAGGTGCGCGTGACTCCCGCCGGCACGGCGCACAGCACCACGTACCGCATCACCGAGTCGTTGAGTGTGGGATTGGTCTGAAACCAGAGATCGAACTGGCTGGTGGACAGGCCATTGAGCGACAGGCCATTGAGCGACAGTCCGTTGAGTGACAAGCCATTGAGCGACAGGCCATTGAGCGACAGGCCATTGATGGAGCCCACGGTCCAGATCTGGACGGACCGATCCTGCTGCTCACTCCCTTCCCCGACGGGGTGACAACCACCTGCCACTCCCGCCAGCCACAGCGACATCGCCGCTCGGAAACACAGCCCGTGGATAGAGGACAGACGACGAGACGTCTCGTTCGGTACGTTTTGCATGTCATCCCCCCGGCGGCTAGGGACAGCACCGGTCTGCAACGAGCACTGGACCGCGTCCATGGAGTGAAGCCACGCTCATGGCTCCACGCCTGGGTTATACGCCTAATCAGACAAACTTGAAATACCAGCCAGTCTGGCGAACCTGGAGTGGCGTCGGTTTGAACAGGGAGTCCGTGGACTACAGGACTGTGAGGTGCCCCGGAGGGAGGGGGAAAGGTGGAGTTCTGGACACAGCCTTGCGCCCGTCCGTCCACTGCGGTAGTTCGCGCCCCATGCCGTCACCCCTCGTCGTAGGCATCGCCGGTGGTACCGCTTCCGGCAAGACGACGGTCGCCCGGAAGGTTCGCGAGGCGCTCGCCGACTGCCGTGTGGCCTTCATCGATCAGGATTCGTATTACCGGGACCTGTCGGACCTGCCGATGGCCGAGCGCCGCGAGGTCAACTTCGACCATCCGGATGCCTTCGACACGGAACTGCTCGTGGCGCACCTGGCGGAGCTCAAGGCGGGCCGCGCCATCCAGAAGCCCGTGTACGACTTCGTCACCTGCACGCGGCAGCCGCAGACGGTGCGCGTGGAGCCTGGGGACATGATCCTCCTGGAGGGCATCCTCGTGCTGCACATGAAGCCGCTGCGCGACGAGATGAGCGTGCGCATCTACGTGGACACGGATGACGACCTGCGCATCCTGCGCCGGCTCGAGCGCGACATCCACGAGCGCGGCCAGGACTTCGATCACGTGGTCAGCCAGTACCTGCGCCACGTGCGGCCCATGCACATGGGCTTCGTCGAGCCCTCCAAGCACCACGCGCACATCATCGTGCCGCAGGGGGGCAACAACGACATCGCCATCGGGATGATCGTCGGCGCGCTGCGCGCCCGGCTGATGAACCCCGCCGCGCCGCGCTGAGCGCGCTTCAGCCGCGGCGGCGCACGAAGTCGCGCAGGGGGCCGTGCAGCCGCCGGGAGCCGGCGAGCAGGCCCTGGTGCGAGCAGGGCTCGGGCAGCTCGTGGTAGTGCGCCCGGATGCCCGCCGCGCTGAGCAGGTGGTACGTGTCGCGCACGCGCGCGGGAGGGGCCAGCAAGTCGTTCGCGGCCGCCGCGAGCAGCACCGGGGCGCGCACCTCGGCCAGGCACTCGGAGAGGTCCGCGCCCGCGTAGGCCGTGCACAGCAATGCCCAGGCGTTCGCGTCGAAGGTATCCGCGAGGGCCTGGGCCTCGGCCTCCAGCGCCTGGGTGGCGTCCGGGGCCTCTCCGCCGGGTCCATGGACGAGCCGCAGGTACTCCAGGGCCTGCTTGCGCAGCGTGCGCCGGGGCCCGGCTCCCGGGGCGTAGTGCCCGTCATGGAAGTCGGGATCCAGGCGCAACAGGTGGCGGGTGAGGCCCAGGCGCTCGCGCAGGGACTCGGGCAGGGTGCGCGCCGCGCCGAGCACCGCCACGCCCCCCACCCGCTCGGCGAAGAGCGCCGCGAGCCGCAGTGCCACCAGCCCGCCGAGCCCCACGCCCACCACCGCGCGCACGCGCTCCACCTTCATCGAGCGCAAGAGCGCCGCCACCGCGCGCGCCATGTCCAGCACCGTCACCGTGGGCAGCGCGGCGCCATAGGG
This sequence comes from Cystobacter fuscus, assembly GCF_002305875.1. Taxonomy (NCBI): domain Bacteria; kingdom Pseudomonadati; phylum Myxococcota; class Myxococcia; order Myxococcales; family Archangiaceae; genus Cystobacter; species Cystobacter fuscus. The sequence goes on from NZ_CP022098.1 coordinate 4,705,289, forward strand.
CCGGCGCGCGTGAGGATCCACCGCCACCGGCGACGTGGAGCCGAACGGACTGCCGAGCAGGTTGGGCACCACCACGTGCAGCGCCGCCGTGTCCAGGGGTCGCCCCTCGCCGAGTAGCTCCGAGCCCCACCCGGAGTACGGGACGGCGTCCTGCCCCGCGGGGCGAAGCGCGTGGTGGGAGTGCGGCAGATCGTGCAACAGCACCACAACATTGTCCTCGGAGCGCTCGCCGTAGGCACACCAGGCGATCCGGGCTGCGCCCAGCAGGCCGCCTTCCTCCAGGGGAAGTGCAACCGGAGACACGTAGGATCCGTGGGTCTGGTACACGAGAGCCAGGCTTCATATCACTACGGCCGTTTTTCCCGATCCCAGGAGTTGCTCGCGTGAAGCGTTATTTCGGAGTCATCGTGCTCATCGTCGGCATCATCCTCGCCGCGGTGGTGACGACCCGTGCCTCGAGTGCCCGGGCGCTCGAGGCCCAGCGGGATGCGGACTTCGCCCGGGTGCAGAAGGACTATCTGGAGCGCGTGGGCTGGCTGCGCGTCAACCCGGACGAGAAGGCCTACCGGCAGGAGGTGTCGTCCTTCTTCAAGGCGTACTTCACGCAGGTGGACGCGCACCACGATCGCTACAAGCTGGGCAAGACATACGACGCGTACCTCGCCGAGCTGGAGAAGCGCGGCGACAAGGATGACCGCGTCCAGGATCGCAAGGCCTTCTACGAGTACACGCGCCAGGTGTTCGATCAGATGCGCGAGGGCAAGTACGAGCCGCTGTGGACGGCGACGGACAAGGGCATGCGCCTGGACGTGGTGTCCGCGGACGTGGTGAAGGTGCTCGACAAGCCGCAGGTGCGCTTGCGGCTGGCGCTCTGGGGCGCCCAGCGCGAGGAGCGCTCGGACGGCAAGGTGAAGAAGATGGTGACGAGCGCCTCGTTCAAGACGCAGTGGAAGCTCACGGACGAGCGCGGCAGGTTGCAGGGCGAGATGAGCGCGGAGGACCCCTCGATGAAGGTGGACTTCCCCGAGCGCTTCATCGCCGAGTTCCCGCCGCAGATGGTGCTGGGCCACTACGACATGGACCTGGTGCCCAACGAGGTGAAGAAGATGGAGATCTCCTTCCAGGTGAGCTCGCGCGCGGCGTCGGGCGGGGACGCCACGGCCTCCTACGTGTGGAAGCTGGAGGTGCCCTCGGAGTGGCGGCTCGGCGCGGGCGAGAAGTGGGAGGGCGCCGAGGTCACCGAGCGCCCCGAGGAGGAGATCGATCCGGCCAAGGCGGCGCGCAAGTAGGCGCTAGCCGCCCACCACCGTGAAGTGCGAGCCCAACCGGTACGCCGACAGCGTGCCGAGCTCGTCCAGGAAGTAGAGGTTGAGCTGGGCGTCGGCCTGGAGCGCCATGAGTCCCGCGCCGGCGCGCACCTCCGCGAGCACGTCGCCGCGGAGGGGATCCACCGCGCGCACGCGCTCGCCCGGCACCAGGGCGACGCCGCGCGAGACGATGGGCCGCAGGGGACGGGTGAGCTGCTCGCCCGAGGCGCCCACGCGCCAGTCCACCTCGCCCGAGTCGCTCACCCGCGCCGCCGCGCCCAGGGCGGAGGTCACCAGCACCGCGCCCGGCAGGCGCGCGAGCGCGAAGGGCCCCGGTCCCAGGTGCAGCGCGCGCTGCCAGCGCGACTGTCCCGCCGCGTCCACGCACAAGAGCACGCCCTCTCCCTCCAGCTCTCCGGCGATGTACACGCGCTTGCCGCTGGGCAGCGGCGTGGAGGGCAGGGCGAGTGACATCTCGTACGTCCACACCGCCTCGCCGGTGTGCGCGTCCGCGAGCAGCAGCGCCGAGTTGGAGCCCTGGCCGAGCAGCGCCACGAAGCGCCGCGCCCAGGGCACCGGCGCGCCCAGGAAGGGCAGGGACGCGCTCATGCGGAAGCGCACCTGGCCATCCCCGAGCCCCAGCCCGTAGAGGTAGCCCGAGTCCGTCGCCAGCAGGGCGCGGTGGGCATGGATGGACAGGTAGCCCCGGCGCGTGCGCGCGGGGGTCAGCCGCCACGCCTCGCGGCCCGTCACCTCGTTGAGCGCGAGCACCACCCGCTCATCCGCCAGGGTGTAGAGCATGCCGTACTGCCGCAGGAGCAACGGGCCCACGTGCAACCCGTCGTGCACGCGCAACCAGTCCGCTCCCGAGCCCTTGCCGGGAAAGCCGCACAGGCGCACCGCGCTCGCCGCCAGGCTGTAGCCGTCCTCCGAGGCCGCCACGCCATGGCTCGCCGCCCGCCGCCACACCTGCTTGCCCGTCTTGCGATCGAAGGCGCAGGCCATGTCCGGCGACGAGTACACCAGCCCCTGGCGCCCCATCATCAGCCGCCCCATGTCCGCGTCCACCAGCTTGCGCTGCTCCCACAGGCTCTCGAAGCGCAGCCGGCGCAGCCGTCCCGGCACCTTCAGCGGGCGGGAGCCTCCGGAGGCTGTCGCCACCCGGGCCGGCGCGGCCCCCGCCTCCTCGGGGGGCCGGACGGCGCCGCGCAGGTGGGACAGCCCCTCGCGGCTGCGCTCGGTCAGCTCCTGCAGGTACGGGTTGTTCGCGAGCGAGCGCTCGCGCTCGGACATGGCCAGGGCCAGCGCCTGGCCCAGGTGGAACATGGCCGCGAGCAGCTCCTCGGCGCGCAGGGCGATGGGAGGGCCGCCCAGGCGCGCCTCTCCCGCCTTCAAATCCAACGTCAGCTCGGGCCGCACGCCCGCGGGCTCGAAGGAGAAGCGCGGCTCGCCCACCTCCATGGCGCGAGCCAGGTCCGCCGCCTGCCGCGTGAGCTCCAACGCCGTGAGGAAGGGCGGCCCCGGCGCGCGCCACGCCACCGGCCGCTGCGGCAGCGCCAGCCACACCTCGCCCGGACACAGCAGGGACGCCAGCGCCGGGCCCTTCTCGCGCGCCGCCCGCCGCAGCACGTCATCCCCGTCGTCCAGCACGAAGCCGAAGCCGGGCAGGGTGGGGGCCGTGGCGCGGAACGTGAAGGGCTCGGGGCGCAGCTCGCGGGGATGGGGCGCGGACTCCTCCAGCTCCTTCAGGGCCTGCTTCAGCGCCTGGCCCTGCTCGTCCCGCAGCCGCTCCGGCGCCACCTGCTTCAGGTCCTCCAGGAAGCCGTGGCCACATGCCCGCGCCGCCTCCACCAGCTCCTCCGCGTCCAGCCGCAACGCCGGCCGCAGCAGCCGCGCCGGACGCGACAGGCTCGCCACCTGCACCTCGATGTCCGCTCCTGAACGTCTCAGCACCAGCTCCAGGTGCGCTTCCGTGAGCGACACCTGCGCGAGCCTCTGCCCTCCCGCGTGCAGCGCGGCCAGGGCTGCGAGCAGCGCGGGCACCACGTCCACCAGCGGCTCCTCCACCGCGCCGGGCAGCAGATTCACCCCGTCCAATTCCAGCGACACGGAATCATGCGGCGCCTCCGCGGGTTCGCGCTTCCATCGATGTCCGATGCGAAAGCGGATCATCCCTTCCCCATTCGTTGACAAGCCAGAATAGCGATGGCTAGCATCCGCCGCCCAACGGACCTACATTTTTGTAACCGTTTGAATTTATTGGGGAATCGTCGATGACTTTTTATGAGGCCGCTCTCCGCGTGCTCGAGAGCGAAGGCCGTCCCCTCCACTTCCTCGAGATCACCGAGAGATCGATCGCCCAGAATCTGCTGTCCCACGTGGGCAAGACGCCCGAGCTGACGATGCTGTCGCGGCTCGCGGCGATGGCCCGCCGGACGCGCGATCGCAAGGTGATCGTCACCGCCAAGGACACCTTCGCCCTGACGGACTGGTCGCTGCCGGAGGACCTGGAGGCGCTGGCGCACACGGGCGTGCTGGAGGCGCATCCCGAGGAGGGGCTGCCTCCTCTGCGGCCCACCGAGCGGCACCCGGATCCCCGCGTGGACAACGTGCGCGTGGCGGGCCGGGGCAGCGAGCGCAAGCAGCGCCGCCAGGACGAGGAGGAGGGCCGGGGTGGTCGCCGGCGCCGCTTCCCGCCGATGCCGGAGGTGGTGTTCGAGATCCTCAGCGAGGCGGACCAATCGCTGCGTCCGGAGCAACTGCTCGAGCAGGCGCGCGCGAAGGAGCTGGCGGCCGAGGACGCCACGGTGGAGGCGCTGCTCACCGCGCTCCTGGAGGACAACCAGCGGCGCATCGACGCGGGCCGCCGTCCCCAGTTCTCGTTCTCCACGGAGACGGGCGCGGTGACGCTGGAGCGCGCGGGCTCGCCGAGCGAGGCGCCGCCCCTGGAGCTGCAGGCCGCGTTCGCCGCCGCGCTGGGCATTCCGCTCGAGGACGGGCGTCCGGTGCTCAACCGCCCGAGTGCCACCGCCGCCGCCCCCGAGGCCCTGGCGGATGCCGCGCTGCTGACGGCGGCGCGCTCCGCGGTGAAGGACGCGCGCAAGGCCGTGGCGCGCTCGCTGCGCAAGCGCCTGGGCGAGCTGGACGTGGGCACCTTCGAGAAGTCCGTCGTGAAGATGATGCACGCGCTGGGCTTCCGCGAGCTCAAGGTGGCCAAGCGCTCCAAGGAAGGCCCGTTGCTCACCGCCCGCAAGCGCGAGGGCAGCGTGGACCTGCGCTTCGCCATCCGCATGCTCAAGGGCGCGCCCGCGTTGGATCGCAAGGCGGTGCAGGAGCTGCGCAAGGACCTCGGCCACTACTCGGCACAGGTGGGTCTGCTCGCGTGCGCCGGTGAGGCCCGGGGCGATGCGCGCACCGAGGCCCAGGCCAGTGGCTCGCTGGTGATGCTGTGGTGCGGCGACGCGCTGGGCGAGAAGTTCCTCGAGGCGAAGGCCGCGGTGAGCGTCACCACGGTGGAGCTGTACGACGTGGACGAGCGCTTCTTCGAGGTGGCGAAGCTGGAGGCCGAGGAGGCCCAGAAGCGCCGCGAGGAGCGCCAGCGCGAGAAGCTGGCCCGCGCCGACGAGGGCGAGGAGGCGGGCGGGGAAGGGGAGTCGCGCGGGGCCGTGTCCGTCGAGGCCACGGACGACAGCCAGAAGCGCCGGGAGGAGCGGCGCGAGGAGCGTCAGCGCGAGCGGGATGCGCGCCGGGAAGAGCGCCGCCAGGCGCGCAAGGCCGCACAGGAGGAGCCGGGCACCGAGTCCGCGCCCGCCGCGGCCGCGCCCGAGGCGGCACCCACCGCGCCCGCCGGCCTGTCCGAGGAGGAGGAGGGCGACGAGGAGGGCGAGGACGAGGATCTCGAGGCCGCGAGCGCCTTCGTGGCGGGTGGGGCGGGAGAGGCGGGGAGCCCGGAAGAGGCCGCGGCGTCGGGTGAGCGCAAGCGCCGCCGCCGCCGTCGCCGGGGCCGTCGCGGCCGGGGCGGTCGTGGGCCGGAGGGCGCTCCGGGTGAGCCGGGCGCCGCGGCTGCCGTCGAGGGAGCCGCCGCCGTCGCCGTGACCACCGAGGCCCCGGTGTCCACCACGACGGTGGAGACCACGACGGGGCAGCTCACCACCCAGCAGGAGAGCGCCCTGGTCGTCGTCACGGCAGTGGAGGCGGGGCCCGTGGAGGGCGTTTCCGCTCCTCCGGTCGAGGCCCAGGGGTCGCTCCCCCTGGACGTGCCGCCCGCCGCGCCCGCCGTGGCCGTCGAGGTGTCACCCGCCCCCGAGGCGGCTCCAGCCGCTCCGGAGGCCGCTCCGGCCACCCCCGAGGAGCCCAAGCCCCAAGGGGAGCCCGGGCCGTCCTCATCGAACGGTGGCTCGCCGGAAGGCGGAACGGCCTGACGTCCACGTGCTCCGGGCGTGAGGGGCGCGCGGGACTGGGTTAGGGTAGGCCGGTATGAAGTCCGGCCTGCTCCCCTTCCTCGTGGCGCTGTTGCTGCTCGGCGCCTGCCGCTCGCGCGAGCCGCGCTTCCCGGTGGAGCACGTCTCGCTCAAGGGCGCGACGGTGATCGACAACGGTCTGCTCGGATGGTCCGCGTCGGACATCCAGGCGCTCTTCACGGACGTGCTGCGCGACAGCCGCCGCTTCGAGCTGCTCTCGGAGGAGGCTCCCGAGCGGAGTGAGCCGGGCCCCTGGTCCTTCACGCTCGAGCTGCCCTTCACCCGCGAGGCGCTCAAGGACGGTGGCACGTACTCCTTCGCCGAGGTGGGCGTCACGCTGGTGATGGAGCGGCGCTCGGGCGAGGGCACCCAGCGCTACCAGGTGGTGGGGCTGGGCGAGGTGCGCGTGGAGTCCAAGGGCGCCGAGGCCCGGCGCAAGGCGCTGCGCGAGGCCCTGCGGCGCGGACTCGTCCAGGTGGTCGACGCGGCCAGACTCCAACTGGCGGCGGTGGGGCGCCCGGACGGGGCGTTGGTGATGGATCTCCAGTCCCCGGACGAGCGGGTGCGTGATTTCGCCTTGCGCGTGCTCGCCGAGCGGCGCAACCCCGCGGCGGCCCCGATGCTCCTCCGCCAGTTGCAGGACGAGGATCTCCAGGTGGCGCGCCAGGCGATGGGCGCGCTGGTGGAGATGAAGGAGAGCAGCGCCGTGCCCGCGCTCATCGAGCTGGTGAAGGAGCGGGACGTGGGCTTCATGCAGGAGGTCGTCTTCGCCATCGGAGAGATCGGCGGAGCCGAGGCCGAGGCGTATCTCTTCACCGTGGCGCAGGGGCATGATCAGCCCGATGTCCAGGCCGCGGCCCAGCAGGCGCTCGATACACTCTACGCGGCTCACAAGCTCGCCACCCCGGAGGCGCGCGGCACGGACCGCGCGGAACACTGAGACATGAAGCTCTCGTCTGTCGTCGTACGAATGGCCCTTGGGGCCGCGTGGGTACTGGGGGCTGGCGCGTGCGCGGGCCGGCAGCCGGTGGCCGACTCCGCGTCCGGCTCCTCCTCGCGCGCCACCGAGTCGCTGTCCGCGTACTACCCGCTGGCCGTGGGCAACCGCTGGACGTACCGGGTGAATGGCCGCGAGGACAAGCCGGTGACGGTGGAGGTGCTCAAGGAGGAGGACGGCTACTTCCACGACAGCCAGGGCGGACAGCTCACCGTGGACGCCTTCGGGGTGCGTGATCGCAAGCGCTACCTCTTGCGCGGGCCGCTCACCGAGGGCAGCCAGTGGACGAACGTGGTGTCCGTGGCGTCCACCGAGCGCTACCGCATCCTCCAGGCGGACGTGCCGTGCGAGACGCGCGCGGGGGCCTTCCCGGCGTGTGTCCGGGTGGAGGCGAGCAACCGCGTGGACGCGAACACCACGCTCATCAACGCGCTCACCTTCGCGCGGGGCGTGGGCCTGGTGCGCATGGAGCTGTTCGTCCAGAAGAGCAACGGCGAGCGCATGCCGCAGACGTCGCTGGAGCTGGAGTCCTATCAACTCAACCCTGGGGCGCCGACCGCGCGAGGCCAGGCGGAGGAAGCGCCATGAAGGAGATTGGAATCGCCCTGTTGGGGCTGGGCAACGTGGGACTGGGGACGTACCGCATCCTCACGCAGCACGCGAAGGACATCGAGCGGCGGCTGGGCGCTCGGGTGCGCGTGCATCACGTGCTGGTGCGCGAGCCGGGCCGCTCGCGTCCCGAGGACGTGCCCTCGGCGCTCCTCACCCATGACATGAAGACGATCCTCGCCAACCCCGAGGTGTCGGTGGTGGTGGAGCTCATGGGGGGGTTGAGCCCCGCGCGCGAGTACGTGGAGCAGGCCATCGCCTCGGGCCGCCATGTGGTGACGGCCAACAAGGCGCTCCTGTCCGCGCATGGCGAGGCGATCTTCTCGAGCGCCATCGCCCGGGGCGTGGACGTGCACTTCGAGGCGGCCGTCTGTGGCGGCATCCCCATCATCCGCACGCTGCGCGAGGCGCTCGCCTCGGACCGGGTGGAGTCGCTCACGGGCATCGTGAATGGCACCACCAACTTCATCCTCTCGGCCATGGCGGACGAGGGCGCCACGTACGCGGACGCGCTGCGGCGCGCGCAGGAGCTGGGCTACGCCGAGGCGGACCCCACGCTGGACGTGAGCGGCATGGACGCGGCGCAGAAGCTGTGCCTGCTCGCCTCGCTGGCCTTCTCCGCGCGCGTGTCCCCCGAGTCCGTCCTCGTCGAGGGCATCTCCACGCTCACCCCCGCGGACATCGCCCACGGGCGCGAGGCGGGCTTCGTGCTCAAGCTGCTCGCGCGGGCGAGCCGGGCGCCGGACGGGCTGGACGTGCGCGTGCACCCGGCCTTCATCCCCGCCGCCAGCCCCCTGGCCGACGTGAAGGGTGGCTTCAACGCGGTGCTGCTCCAGTCCGCGGCCCTGGGCGCCTCGCTCTTCTCGGGCCTGGGCGCCGGTGCCCTGCCCACGGGCAGTGCGGTGGTGTCCGACATCATCGACACCTGCCGGGGCCTGCTGGCGGGCGTGTCGGGCCGTCTGCCCCTGCCGTGCGCGCCCAACGTGCAGGACGTACCCCTGTTGCCCCCGGGGGAGCGCCGCGGGCCCACCTACCTGCGCTTCTCCGTCAGCGACGAGCCCGGCGTCCTGGGCCGCATCGCCAGCGTGCTCGGCGAGAAGGGGGTGAGCATCAACTCGGTGCTCCAGCGTCCGCCGCGCCCCGAGGACACGCACGCCACCATCGTCGTCTTCACCCACGACACGCGCGAGGCGGACGTCATCGCCGCCGTGCAGTGGATCGACTCGCTGCGCAGCACCCGGGCGCCCACCCAGGTCATCCGCATCGAGGAAGGCCCCGGGCTGCTGCTCTCCGGCCGCTAGCTGGCCGCCGGGAGGGCGGGCGAGCGGCCTGATCGACAGGAGGGGAGGGGGGCGGGTTGAAAGTCGGATCGCGCCTCCCTACCCTGTGGGCCTTTTTCAGGAAGGCAGGCCCCATGGGTGTCGAGAGCGCCGAGCAGACGTACGAAGAGATCATCCTTGGTTTCCTCGTGGAGGGACGGGATGGGTTCTGTTCGGGCGAGGCGCTCTCGGACAAGCTGGGCCTGTCGCGCACCGCCGTGTGGAAGCACGTGGAGTCGCTGCGCGGCAAGGGCTACCGCATCGACGCCGTGCCCGCGCGGGGCTATCGGCTGGTGGACGTGCCGGACAAGCTCACGCCGCTGGAGCTCGCGCCGCTGTTGTCCACGCACCACCTGGGCCAGCAGATCCACTTCCATGAGAGCCTGCCGTCCACCAACGTGACGGCCTTCCAGCTCGCCGCGGACGGCGCCGAGCACGGCGAGGTGGTCATCACCGAGCAGCAGACGGCGGGCAAGGGCCGCCGGGGCCGCGTGTGGACCTCGCCCCCGGGGGTGAACCTGTACTTCTCCGCCATCCTCCGGCCCGAGCTGCCGCCGCAGCGCGCCTCGGAGCTCACCCTGGTGGCCGCGGTGGCGCTCGCCGAGACGCTGCGCGAGCAGGACGCCGACGCGCGCATCAAGTGGCCCAACGACGTGCAGCTCGACGGGCGCAAGGTGGCGGGCATCCTCACCGAGCTGTCCGCGGATCCGGACCAGGTGCACTTCGTGGTGTTGGGCGTGGGGGTCAACCTCAACTCCGGCCCCGAGGACTTCCCTCCCGAGCTGGCGGAGACCGCCACCTCGCTCTCGCGGGTGCTCGGGCGGCGCGTCAACCGGGCGCTGTTCACCAGCTCGCTCTGGGGGCGGCTGGAGGAGTGGTTGGATCTCCACCACGAGGTGGGCTTCGAGCCGGTACGCCAGCGCTGGGTGGAACTGTCCTCCACGTTGCATCAGGAGGTGCGTGTGCGGACCGACCGGGCGGAATTGCGCGGTGTGGCTGAAGACATCGACGCGGCGGGAGCGCTGCTGGTGCGCACGCCGGAGGGTCGCCTGGAAAGGGTGCTCGCCGGGGATGTGGAGCAGGTGCGGCCCCGCTAGACTGAGTGGCGAGCCATGCTTCTCGCCATCGACGTGGGCAACACCAACACCGTGTTGGGGGTATACGACGGCCAGCGTCTGCTGAGCCATTGGCGCGTGGAGACGAGTGCGCGCCGCACCTCCGACGAGCTGGGCATCCTGCTGCGCCAGCTCTTCCTCGCCAGCGGCATCGAGCCGGGCGCGGTGAACGCGGTGGCCGTCTCCAGCGTGGTGCCGCCGCTGCAGTCCCACCTCGGTCGCATGAGCGAGCGCTACTTCAAGACGCGTCCGCTCTTCGTGGGGCCCGGGGTGAAGACGGGCATGCCCATCCTCTATGACAACCCGCGCGAGGTGGGCGCCGATCGCATCGTCAACGCGGTGGCCGCCTATGACAAGCACCACCGGGGCCTCATCGTCGTGGACTTCGGCACCGCCACCACCTTCGACGCGGTGACACCCCGGGGCGAGTACCTCGGGGGCTCCATCTGCCCCGGCATCCACATCGGCATGGAGGCGCTCTTCCAGAACGCCTCCAAGCTGCCGCGCGTGGAGTTCGCCCGGCCTCCCCACGTGGTGGGCCGCAACACGGTGCACTCCATCCAGTCCGGGCTCTTCTTCGGGTACGTGGCCATGGTGGATGGCCTGTGCGCCCGGATGAAGGCGGAGCTCGGATTCGAGACGCACGTGGTGGCCACGGGTGGTCTCGCGCCCCTCGTCGCGGGCGCCTCCACGCACATCCAGGAAGTCGACGAGTTCCTCACCCTCGAGGGACTGCGCATCATCTACGGAAGGAATCACGCCCCATGAGCACCGCCCCACAGCAGTCTCCCGCCGCCACCCCCGCCGGCTGTCCCATCTCCGCCGAGGTCCTCCCGCCCAACATGCGCAAGCACGTGGACCCCGCCGCGCCCGTGCCCCTGCGGATGATGGCCGCCAAGGCCATGGTGCCGCTGGCGCCCGTGGACATGCTCGGCGCGCTCTTCATGCTCACGTTCGACGCGGACGCGAGCGTGCGCGAGACGGCCACCAAGACGGCCGCCGCCCTGCCGGACCGCTTCTCCGCGGGTCTGCGGGACGAGAACGTCGCGCCCCAGGTGCTCGGCTGGCTCCTGCCGCTGTTGCGCTCCAAGGACGCCCTCGCGGAGATGCTCGTGCTCAACACCACCACGCCCGACGAGGCCGTGGCCCAGGTGGCGCGCGACTGCGGCGCGAAGGTGGCGGAGATCATCGGGCAGAACCAGCTGCGCGTGCTGCGCCACGAGGACATCCTGCGCCAGCTGTGCGCCAACCCCAATGCGAGCCCCGCGTTGATCGACAACGTGTGTGACTTCGCCGTGCGCAGCGGGCTCACGCTCACGGACGTCCCCCAGGTGCAGGCGGCGCGCGTGCGTCTGTTCGGGCCCCAGGCCGCCGCCGCTCCGCCGGAGCCCGGCCCCACCGCCGAGGAAGTCATCGCGGAGTTCCAGGCGGACGGTGCCCAGGAGAAGGCGGACGACGAGGATCCCAATCCTCCACCCATGGAGGAGACCAAGCGGCAGAGCCTCACCCAGCGCATCATGAAGATGAGCATCGCGCAGAAGATCAAGCTCGCGACGCTGGGCAACAAGGAGGCGCGCAGCCACCTCATCCGCGACACCAACAAGCTCGTCTGCACCGCCGTCATCCGCAGCCCGCGCATCACCCCGGGCGAGGTCCTCAACTGCGCCGGCAACAAGGCCGTCAACGAGGAGATCCTCCGCTACATCTACAGCAGCCGGGAGTGGACGAAGAACTACAAGATCAAGATGGCGCTGTTGAAGAACCCCAAGCTGCCGCTCGCCGTGGGGATGAAGTTCCTCAACACCCTGCGCGAGAACGACGTCAAGGATCTGTCGCGCGACAAGAACGTGCCGTCCGGCCTCCAGGGCGTCGCCAAGAAGATGCTGGAGAAGAAGAACGAGAAGAAGGAAGAAAAGTAGGGCCGTCCCACGCGGGGCAGGGGGCGCGAGGCCCCCGCTCCAGCGCGCGCCCGCCCGGGCCGGACGGGCGCGATGGCTCAGGCCACCGCTTCCTCGTCGTCGTGGATCGCCACCGGCTGCTCTTCCATGAGCTGCGAGGCGATGGCCAGCGCCTTCTTCGCCTTCTCGCGCACCTTCTCGTCGGCCTTGATGCGCGTGTAGAGGCGAGCCACCCGGCCCTCGTTGCGCGACACCGCGTCCTCCAGCTCGGTGATGCGCCGGCGCAGCTCGTCGCTGTCCAGGCTGGCCTGGGCGCGAGCCTCGTCCAGCTCCGCCCGGGCGGTATCCACCTCGCTGCGCGCCACCGTCAGCTCCGCCTCGAGCTGATCCGCCCGCGCCCGGAGATCCTCCACCTCGCCCGACTGGAGCTGGTACTGCTCCACCTCGGCCTGCAGCGCCGTGGCGCGGGCCGTGGCGCTCCGGGCCTCTTCCTTGAGCGCCGTGGCCTGCTGCTCCAGGCGCCGGCGATCCATCAAGAGCTGCTCCGCCTTGGCCTGCAGCACCTTGAGCTGCGAGTCCTTCCGGGCGATCTCCTCGGTGGAGCCGCTGGTCTGCTGCTCCAGCGCGAGCAGACGATCCTGCTGCTCGACGATCTCCTGCTCCTTCTGGTTCAGCTCCGTCTTGAGCCGGAGGATCTCCCGGTCCTTGCGGTTGGAGGCCTCGCGCAGCGTGAGGGTGGCCTGATCATTCTTGCCGGCGCTGGACTTGAGCGTCTCCAGCTCGGTGGTGCGCGACTCCAGCTCGGCTTCCAGCTCGGCCACGCGGGACTCGGCGGAACTCGCCTGGCTCTGGGCATCCTCCAGGGTGCCTTCCAGCTCGGCCACGCGGGCGCGCAGGTTGCGCAGCTCCGCCATGTCCGCGGCGGAGGCCGCGGGGGCGCTCGGGGCCGTCCGGGCCGGAGCCACGGTGCGGGCGGGGGTGGGAGCCGGGGTGGGAACAGGGGCCGGGGTGGGGGCGGGGGCCGCGGTACGGCTCGTCACCGCGGGCATCACCATGGACGGGCGGGGCACCGGAGTGGGGGCGGGCGGGGGCGCGGCGGGCATCCGGAAGCCCACCATCGTCTTGTCGTCGCTGATGCCCAGCGAGTCCAACGCGTTGTCGTCCCCTCCGCCGCTCAGGTCATCCAGGCCGCCGTAGTCCTCTTCCGCCGAGTGCAGCTCGTCGGGTGCTTCCACCGGCTCCTCGACGCCGCCGAGCGGCTCGCCCGGATCGCCGAAGGGATTGTCGAGCGAGAGATCATCTCCCTGGCTCTCCAGCGGCTCGCCCTCGATGGCCAGCTCCTCGCCGTGCATCGGCTCGTCGCCCGAGCCATCCAGGCCCCCGAGCGCGAAGCCGTCGTCGACGACCTCACCCGCGGGCAGCTCCGGGAAGCCGATGAGCCCACCCACGCGCTCCACCAGCTCGTCGGGGTTCACCGGCTTGGAGACGTAGTCATCCGCGTGCGCCTTGAGCTTGCGGTGCTGCGCGAAGCCGTCCGGGTTGCCGATGATGATGATGGGGATGGGCTTGAGCTCGTCGTCCTTCTTGAGCTTGCCGCAGATGAGGTAGCCGTTCTGCCCCGCGGACAGGTCCACCGCGAGCACCACCAGATCCGGTCGCTCCTGGCGGATGCGCTCCACACTCCCCTTGCCGTCGGTGGTCTCCTGCGCCGCGAAGCCCCGGGCCTCCAGGGCCTCTCGCAGCGTCGCGGAGAGGGTGGTGTCACTTTCGACAATCAGGATGTTCTTGGACATGGAAGAGGTGCCGGACCAGGAGGAGCGCGCGCCTCCCGCGGTGGGACGCGGGAACGACGAGTCTGGAAGAAAATCGCTCGGAGGCTATCGGCGCACACCCAGACCGTCAATCTTCGGTCCAAGAGGGGGCCCGGCCGTCAGGCTGCTGGGAGAAGCGAGCAGCCCGAGTGGGATCAGGGATGTAGCGACACGGGGAGCACGGGCACCGACGGCGTCGTCGGCGACGCGGACGCGGCCTTCTGGGCCGACTGCTCGGCGAGCATGCGGCGGATGTCCGCTTCGTTGAGATCCGACACCAGCTCGTAGACGATCTCCCCGTCGCGCCACATGGCCACGTTGTAGCCGAGGCTGGAGCCGACCTGCACCGCGGGAAGGGTGGGGGCCTCGACCTCGCGCCGGGCGTCATCGAAGACGAACACCCCGATGCGCCGCGCGGGCCCGCCCTGGCCTTCGGCGTTGCGCTCGTAGCTGATGTACGCGGCGGGGCGATCCGTCACGTTGGAGATGCGCGCGCCGGACAGCCGCACATCGTGCAGCCGGGGCACGGACACGCGGTGATCCAACTTGCCGTCGAACCACGCCTCCACGTTCTCGTGCGACACCCCGACGATCTCCACCGGGAGCTTCTTGGTGTGGCGCCGGACGGCATCTTCCATGTAGCGCTGGCGGTGCTCGGGCCGCAGTGCCCTCCACGTGACACCGCTCACGGTCACCAACACCAGGGCCGCGGCCCCCATGCGCAACCACGCCGCCTGGGCCGCCCGGCGCTGCTCCTGGTGGAGATTGGCCTGGAGCCGGGAGCGCAGGGCCGCCGGCGCCCGGGACGTCTCCACGGAGTGGCGCGCGGCCCGGCGCAGCGACTGCCGCAGCAGCCCCTCTTCATGCACCCGGCTCGCGCACGTGGAGCACCCCCTCAGGTGCGCTTCCGCGGTCACTCGCTCCTCGGGTTGGAACTCCCCATCGAGGTACGGGTAGAGAATCGACTCGAATTCCTGGCAGGTCATGAGCGCTCAGGGAGGGGTGAAGGCGGCGGGCCCGTGGAAAAATATTTCTCCGGGCCCATCAACCTCGGACTACCCCACCTTCTTCCTGCGACGATATTCGTCCAGGCTCGCCGTGGCGTTCTCGAGATTCACCGGCTCGCCACCCGCCTCCTGACGCAGCACGCCGGTGCCCTCGGCGTACTCCTTCAGGGTCTTCTGCAGCAGCTTGCGGCCCCGGAACAGCCGGCTCATCACCGTGCCCACGGGACACTCGAGGATCTCGGCGATCTCCTTGTAGGAGAACTCCTGCAGGTCCGCGAGGATCACCACCAGGCGGAAGTCGATGGGCAGCGCGTCGATGGCCCTCAACACGTCGTCCGACAGCAGCCGATCGAAGAAGTACTGCTCGGGGTTGGCCGCGAAGTCCGTGGCGTCCCGGCTCACGAAGCGCTCATGCACCGCCTCGCGTTCCACACCTTCCACCACACTGCGCTCCTTCACCTTGCGGCGATAGCGGTTGATGAAGGTGTTGGTGAGGATCTTGAACAGCCAGGCCTTGATGTTGGTGCCCCGCTCGAACTTGTCGAAAAAGCGGTAGGCCCGCATGCAGGTGTCCTGCACCAGGTCTTCCGCATCCCGCTCGTTCTTCGTCAGCCGCAAGGCCGCGGAGTACAGCGGATCGAGGTGGGCCAGGGCCAGTTCCTCGAACTCCTGCTTGGTCCGATTGTTCTGCCTGAAGTCCAGCATGCTCCCGCCTTCCAAAGGCCCGAAATTACAGGCAAATGAGTCGTCGTCCACCCGTCAATGTATGTACGGGAACAGATTGGACAACAAGCCAATCACCTCGCGCCGTTTGCACGGCTGCCCGAAAGGGCAGGAGACGCGCGGGGGAAAAACTTATTCCCGTTCCCCCCGGTGAAAAGGGGGGGGACGTCGGTTCAGGTAGGACGGGCGACTACTTCGCCGCTCCCTTGGCGCCGATGGCGTCGAAGATGGAGAGGTAGCTGTAGCCCAGGTCCTTGGCGACGGTCTCGTAGGTGACGTGGCCGTTGTAGGTGTTGAGGCCGCGGGCGAGCGCCTTGTCGGACTTGATGGCCTCGACGAGGCCGAGGTCGGCGATCTTGCGGGCGTAGGGCCGGGTGGTGTTGGTGAGGGCGAAGGTGGACGTCTGGGGGACGGCGCCCGGCATGTTGGCCACGCAGTAGTGGACGACGCCGTGCTTCACGAAGGTGGGGTTGTCGTGGGTGGTGGGCACGCACGTCTCGATGCAGCCGCCCTGGTCCACCGCCACGTCCACCACCACGGAGCCCGGGGTCATCTCGGCGATGAGGGCCTCGGAGACGAGCTTGGGCGCCTTGCCGCCGGGGATGAGCACGCCGCCGATGACGAGGTCCGCCTCGCGCACGCTCCGGGAGATGCTCTCCGAGTCCGAGGCGAGCGTGGCCACGCGGCCGAGGAACACGTCATCCAGGTAGGTGAGGCGCTCGAGGTTGATGTCGATGAGCGTCACCTCCGCGCCCATGCCCACCGCGACCTTGGCCGCGCAGGTGCCCACCACGCCGCCGCCCAGCACCACCACGCGGCCCCGGCGCACGCCGGGCACGCCGCCCAGGAGAATCCCCTTGCCCCCGTGCGCCTTCTCCAGGCACGCGGCGCCCACCTGGATGGCCATCTTCCCGGCCACCTCGCTCATGGGCTTGAGCAGCGGCAGGCTGCCATCGTCCAGCTGGATGGTCTCGTAGGCCACCGCCGAGGCGCGCTTCTTCACCAGCGTGCGGGTGAGCTCCGGGTCCACGCCCGCCAGGTGGAAGTAGGTGTAGATGATCTGCCCGTCCTGGATGCGCTCGTACTCGGGCGCGATGGGCTCCTTGACCTTGACGATCATCTCGGCGCGCTTCCAGACCTCGTCCGCGGTCTGGACGATCTGCGCGCCCACCCGCTGGTACTCCGAGTCGGGGATGCCCGAGCCGCCTCCCGCATTGGTCTCGACGAGCACGGTGTGACCCGCGCTGGTGAGCGCACGGACCCCCGCCGGAACCATGCCCACCCGGTACTCCCGGGTCTTGATTTCCTTGGGAACGCCGACAATCACGTGGAATGCCTCCAGATGCGCCGCGATCCAGGCGCGGCGAAAAGCGGGCGGACCCTAGGCAGGGGCCTGGGGGGAGTCAAGACGCGCCCAGGCATGCGTCGAAAGCCGCGCCCTTCAATGGTAGTTAACGGGATCATGACGCAGGCACCGAAGTTGTTGTTCGCGGATCCCAAGGGCCGGGTGATGGAGCACCCCTATCTGTTGGCCACCTTGCGCAGCGGAGAGGAACTCGTCCCGCCGCAGGACAAGCCCATCGCGCTGCCCGCCGCGGGACGGCTCGTGCATCTGCCTGGCCGGCTGCCGGTGGGGCTGCACCCGGAGACGGGCGAGCTGGAGCTGGTGCGTGAGATGAAGCTGGAGGGGAAGACCTTCGTGCCCAGCGCCGTGGGTGCGCTCCTGCCCCCGGGCTACACGCGCACGTTCCTGCCCGGTGAGGTGAAGGCCTCCGGGCCGGTGCTGCCGCAGTGGGCGTACACGGCCGCCGCCTGGGGCGAGGACGGCCCGGTGGCATGGGCCATCCACACCGACAAGCGCTCGCACTGGGATCCGGAGCGCTACTCCACTCCGGAGCTCAAGAAGCTGGTGGACGCGCACCTGGCGCGCTTTCCCGGCAACCGCGTGCTCAAGCAGCTCACCACGTGCGCGATGCTCTACCGGTGCTTCACCTCGCAGAACATCTTCTACGTGCGCGACGAGGGCGCCATCCCCGCCTCGGTGATGTGCAACGCGCGCTGCGTGGGCTGCATCTCGGATCAGCCCGCGGACGGGCCGCCCGCCTCGCACGAGCGCATGGATGACGGGCCGAGCGCCGAGGAGATGGGCGCCATTGGCCTGCACCACCTGGAGCACGCGCCGGGCCGTACCATGGTCAGCTTCGGCCAGGGGTGCGAGGGCGAGCCGCTCACGCGCTGGAAGTTCATCGCCGAGTCCATCCGCTACATGCGCGCCCACACCTCGCGCGGCTCCATCAACATCAACACCAACGCGAGCCTCACCCACGGCCTCGAGGCGCTCTTCGACGCGGGCCTGGACGCCATCCGCGTGTCGCTCAACTCGGCGGTGAAGGATCTCTACGAGGCCTACTACAAGCCGGTGAAGTACGGCTGGGAGGACGTGGAGGCGTCCATCGCCCTGGCGCGCGAGCGCGGGGCCTACCTCGCGCTCAACCTGCTGCTCTTCCCGGGCGTCACCGACCGGGAAGGCGAGGTGCAGGCCCTGGCGAAGCTGGTGAAGAAGTACAAGGTGGATCAGGTGCAGACGCGCTCGCTGTGCATCGATCCCATCCAGTACCTGGAGGTGGCGCGCGACAAGGGCGCGGGTGGAGAGCCGGTGGGCATCCGCGAGCTGTTGCGTCGGCTCAAGGCGGCCCGGCCCGGGCTCGTCATCGGCAACTTCGCGCGCGGTCTCGACGAGCGACAGGGGAGAAGGGATCGGGGATAGAGTCGGCGGATGCAAGAACTCGCCTTTCTGCCCGCCCATGAGATGGCGGAGCGCGTGCGCCTTCGTGAAGTGTCCGCCGTGGAATTGCTGGAGGCCCACCTCCAGCAGGTGGCGCGCAACAACGTGCGGCTCAATGCCCTGGTGACCCTGGACGAGGCGCGGGCGCGGGCGCGGGCGCGCGAGGCGGACGAGGCGCTCGCGCGCGGCGAGGTGTGGGGTCCCCTGCACGGCGTGCCCCTCACCATCAAGGATGCCTTCGAGACGACGGGGCTGCGCACGACGAGTGGCTTCGAGCGCCTGGTGGACTACGTGCCCCAGCGGGACGCGACGGTGGTGGCCCGGCTCAAGGCGGCGGGCGCCGTCGTGGTGGGCAAGACGAACCTGCCCCGGCTCGCGCTGGACACGCAGACGCACAACGCTGTCTTCGGCCGGACGAACAACCCCTGGGACGTGGAGCGCACGCCGGGAGGCAGCTCCGGGGGCGGCGCGGTGGCGGTGGCGGCGGGGATGAGCCCCCTGGAGGTGGGCAGTGACATCGGTGGCTCCATCCGCATCCCCTCGCACTACTGTGGCGTGTTCGGCCTGAAGCCCACCGATGGTCGCGTCCCCCTGTCCGGACACATCCCGGGCCTGCCGGGCACTCCGCGCGGCGTGCGCCACCAGGGCGTGGCCGGGCCGCTGGCGCGTACGGTGGCGGACCTGCGGCTCGCGCTGCGGATCCTGTCCGGGCCGGATGGCCTGGACACGGAGATGCCGCCGGTGCCCTTCCAGGAGGTGCCGAGGCGGGAGCTGCGCTCGTACCGCTTCGTGTGGACGGACGACTTTGGTGGCATGCCCGTCTCGGCGCAGACACGCGCGGCGCTGGCGGGACTGGCGCGGACCCTGGAAGGGGCGGGGTGCGTGGTAGAGCGACGCACGCCGGAGATCGACTTCGACGCGGTGTGGACGGCCTGGGGCCAGTTGCTGGGCGCCGAGGTGGGCGCGGAGATCCCCCTGCCTGCTCGCGTCATGACGGCCCTGCACTTCCGCTCCATGCGGGGCGACTCGGCCATCAACCGCGGCATCATCCGTGGGCTGTGGGGCCGGATGGCGGACTACGTCCAGGCGCTCTCGGTGCGCGATCAGATGATGGCGAAGGTGGAGGACTTCCTCGCGGGGTGGGACGCCTGGCTGTGCCCGGTGACGATGGGCGCGGCCTTCACCCACCGCCCGAGCGGGGAATGGGTGGAGGTGGACGCGCGGCGCGTGCCGTACATGGAGGGCACGTGCGGCTTCTCGAACTTCTTCAACCTGACGGGACACCCGGTGGTGGCGATGCCGCTGCCTCCCGAGTCCGGGCGGACCCTGCCCCTGGGCGTCCAGGTGGTGGGCCGGCGGTGGAAGGACGAGGCCCTGCTGTCCGTGGCCGAGGCCCTGACCGAGGTGGCCGGTCCCTTCCGGCGCCCACCGGGCGTGTAGCGGCGGGCTCCGGGAGGAGGGGAGACCCGGGCTACTCGCCCGGGACCACCGGGTTGAGCTCCTTGGCCACCAGGTTGCCCAGCACGGCGTCCTTGGGCACGTAGCCGTCGGCGCCGGCCTCGCGGCAGATGCGCTGCAGCTCCTCCACGTTCTCCCCGGAGCACAGCAGCACCTTGATGCCCTTGAAGAGGCTGTTGCTCTTGATGAACCGGCAGAACTGCTCGCCGTTCACGTTGGGCATCCGCACGTCCAGCAGCACCAGGTCCGGACGCGTCTGCTTCTTGAGGATGATCTTCGTCGCCTTGTCCGCGGAGTCGGCGATGTGCACCTCGAAGCCCTTGGTCACCAGGTCCGCCTCGATGATGCGGGCCGTCATCTCGCTGTCGTCGACGATGAGGATGCGCGGCTTGCGCCCACCCGCCGCCGTCATCTTCGCCGCCGAGGGGAAGCCTCCCGACACCGCGGGCGCGGTGGGAGCGGGAGCGGCCTCGGGAGCGGCGGCCACGGGCGGAGCTTGATGTGCCACGGGCGCCGGAGACATCGCGGGCGCGGGAGCCATCGTGGGCGCACGCACGGGAGTCGGGGCGGGCGCTCCGGCGGGCCGCGCCGTGGGGACGGCGGTGCCTGGAGCGGCACCGGGGACCGGAGTCGTGGGCCTCGTCTGCCCGGGGGCCGCGGGGGCCGCTCCGGGAGCACGCGGCGCCATGGTCGGATGGGCCGGGGTGGCGGCTCCGCCTACGGCGGTGGCGGGACGAGGCGGCGTCACCTGTCCCGCGACGGGGGCGCGCGGCGCGGTGGGCGTCAGGCTCGGGCCGCCCGCCACCGGGACTCCGGGGCGAGGCGCCGCCGCCTGTCCTGGCAGGGGCGCGCGAGGTGCCGCGGGCGCACCCGTCCCAGGCACCGGAGCCGCCGGACGGGGAGCGCCCGGCTGCCCTGCCACGGGTGCACGGGGCGCCGCGACCTGTCCCGGAGGCGCGGCCACGGCACGTGGCGGCGCCGCGACTCCCCCGGGAGCCGCTCCGGGCGGAGCGACGGGCCGCGCCGCGACGGCACCGGGCGGCCGGGCCACGGGAGCGCCCGGGGCTGGACGCGCGGCCGTGGGGGAAGCAGCCGGCCGGGGGGCGGCCACGCCGGGTGCCGCGCCAGGACGAGGGGCGGCGGTGGGCGGTGGCGGCGGACCCAGGATGCGCATGATCCCGCCGATGACCGCCTCGAGCCCCCCTCCCTTGAGGATGTAGGCGTCCGCGCCCGACTGGCGGGTCTTCGCCGCCAGCTCCTCCTCGGAGATGTCCGAGTAGAGCACCAGCTTGGACGTCACCTTCTTCTGGGTGCGGAGGTACTCGACGACGTCGTCGCCGAACATCTCCGGCATGTTCACGTCCATGAGGATGAGCGCGAACGGTCCCTCGGAGAGCTTCACCTCCAGGCTCGCCAGGTCGGTCGCCCCGGTGGCGTGGTAGCCCGCGGCCGACAGCGCCCTGACCGTGAGTTCCACCAGCATTGGGCTATCATCGATGACCAGTACGCGAGACATCTTCCTCCCCTGGAATACGGCAGTCACCCTACACCGTTGAGCCGGTCCGGACCATGTGATTCGGTCCAGGCTTGACCCACTTCGCTTGCCTCCGGATACTTTGTCGCCTTGACCAACACTCCCCTCCAACGTGCGCTTCGGATGGCTCCCGACCGGGCCATCGCGGCTCAAGCCCGGCCCGAACAGGAATTTTTCTGTTTCCGGGTGGCTGATCTCCGCCTCGCCGTTCCCAGTGAGAACGTGCTCGAGGTCATCCGTACCGGACTGCTCACCCCCTTGCCCCGGACTCCCTCCTTCCTCCTGGGGGTCACGGGCCATCGCGGCGAGGTCATGCCCGTGATGGATCTGCTGCGCTTCCTCGGCAAGGGCGAGGCCCGGGTCGGACCGAGGACCCGGCTGTTCATCGGCACCAGCGGCAACTATCGGGTCGGTGTGGTGGCCGACGCGGTGCTCGGACTGCGGCGCATCCCCGTGGCCGACATCCTGCCGCCTCCCCTCGGTGGCGACGCGGCGGCCGAGCACCTCATCGGCGTGGCCGAGGGCCTGGTGCCCAACGAGACCGTCGCCCTGCTCCACTTCACCAAGCTGCTGCAGAGCGCAAGGCAGCGCGCGGTGCTGCGATGATCTCCGAGGTCTTCGCTCCCTCCGAGGAGGAGGTGGACATCCTCTTCTTCGAGGTGGGCGACATCGTCTACGGCACGGATGCCTCGCAGGTGCTGCGCATCGAACGATCGCTCGCGGAGGATCTCTGCCTGCCGGAACTCGGCCCCCTGAAGCGCGGCCATCGCGCGCTCGTGTTCGACGCACCCGAGGGAGAGGGCCACCTCAAGGTGGACGCCATCCGCGGGGTGCGTCCCGTCCCCATCCATCACCTGCGCCGGCTGCCCCCGGTGGTTGGCGCGGCGCCCTACGCGGTGGGGGTTTTCCTCGATGACGCGCGTCCCGTGATGCTCATCGATCTTCTCGAAACCTTGATGTTCAAGGAAGGCACTGAAGGCAATGTCGCTCGCTGATTCGAAGAACGATTTCTCCGCCACGGACGGGGCCGCCCGCTCGAAGAAGGCGGGCTCCCTCAAGCCCATCACCGACACGGTGATCGCCGTCCTCGCGGGCAACCTCGAGGCGCGCGTGCACAAGAACGCGCTGGATGAGGACGCCGCGGATCTGGCCAACCTCTTCAACCAGCTCCTCGAGCGCTTCGCCGTCTCCGAGCACCGCAAGCAGGTGGCGGCGCAGGAGATCGATCAGGCCGTCGACGCGCTCATCTCGCTGGGCCGTGATGGCGACCTCGCCCGGTGGAACACCACCACCGAGGACGCCCAGCTCGCGCCCCTGCTCGAGGGCTTCGGCAAGGTGATCGAGACCTTGCGCACCTTCGTGCGGGAGATCAACGAGGCGGCGCTGCGCCTGTCCTCGTCCTCCAACCAGGTGCTCTCCGCCTCCACCCAGCACGAGACGTCCTCCACCGAGCAGGCCGCCGCCATCCACGAGACCACGGCGACGATGGAGGAGCTCAAGCACGCCTCGGCGCAGATCGCCGAGAACGCCGGCAGCGTGGCGCGCGTGGCCGAGGAGACCCTGGGCGCGGCGCGCGCGGGCCGGGGCGCCATCGGCGAGTTCATCCAGGCCATGCAGCAGATCCGCAGCGACGGCGTCGCCGTGGCCGACTCCATCACCAAGCTGTCCAAGCGCGTGGAGCGCATCGGCACCGTGGTCGAGGTGATCGACGAGATCGCCGACCGCTCGGACCTGCTCGCGCTCAACGCCGCGCTCGAGGGCAGCCGCGCCGGTGAGGCGGGCAAGGGCTTCTCCATCGTGGCCGCGGAAATGCGCCGCCTCGCCGAGAACGTCATGGAGTCCACCAAGGAGATCAAGAACCTGATCACGGAGATCCGCGAGGCCACGGCCGCCGCGGGCACCGCGGCCGAGGCCTCCAAGGAAGCCACCGAGTCGGGTGAGAAGCTCGGCGCCGTGGCGGCGCAGGCCGTCGAGGGCATCCTCGCGGGCGTGCAGGAGACGAGCGACGCGGCACGCGTCATCAACCTCGCCACCCAGCAGCAGCGCACCGCCACCGAGCAGGTGGTGGCCTCCATGGCGGAGATCGAGGACGTGACGCGCCAGACCACCTCGGCCTCCAAGCAGGCCACGGGTGCCGCCGCCGAGCTCAACCAGCTCGCCGGACGGCTGGCGGAACTCATCAAGCGCTTCAAGGCTGACTGACGACACAGGAGCGGGAGGAGTCCACCCGGGCCGGTTGAACGCCGCCCGGGTGCCCCACACGCATGGATACCGAGTCCCTCAAGAGATCCCTCCTGCAGAAGTTCCAGGAAGTCAGCGCGGATCGGCTGCAGAAGATCCAGCTGGGCGTGCTCGACCTGGAGAAGCCCACCGCGGATCAGGCGGCGGACGAGGTCGCGCGCGAGCTGCACACGATGAAGGGCGAGGCGCGCATGCTCGGCCTGGCCGCCATCGGTCAGCTCGCGCACGCGGCCGAGGACGTGCTGCGCGCCGAGCGCGAAGGAAAGGCCGCCACCGAGGTGGCGACGGACCTGCTGCTGCGCGCATGTGACACCATCGCGGACCTGCTGGAGGACCACGAGGGTGCCCAGGTGGGCACCCTGGCCTCCCAGGAGATGTGCGAGGCGCTCTCCGCGGCGTCCGGCCATCCCATTCCCCCCATCGGCGGCGTCAAGGCGCCCTCGTCCACGAGCGTCCCGGCCGTGCGCCCCGCTCACGCCGAGACCGTGCTGGAGGTCATGGCCGAGGCCGTGGAGCCCGCCTACGCGCCTCCTCCCGCGCCCGTCGCCGCCGCGCCCGCCGCCGCTGCCGCGCCCCGGGCCGCCAAGGCCGAGCACGAGGAGCCGCACCACAACAAGCTGGCCGATCGCAGCATCCGCGTGAACGTCGAGGTGCTCGACTCGCTCGGCCTGCTCGCGGGAGATCTGCTGGTGGAGAGCGCGCGTGGCCGCCTGCGCGCCTCGCAGATCGAATCGTTGCTCCAGCGCTTCTCGCGCCTGGGCGACCGCTTCCTGCGGCTCACCGAGCAGCTCGAGGTGCCCAACACGCTGCGCAACGACGTGGAGCGCATCGAGGGTGATCTGCACATGCTGCGCGATGACGCGTTCCGCTTCGTGCGCAGCAACGGCGATGGCATCGAGACGCTGCACGGCAACCTGGCCATGATGGCGGACCACGTGGCCGAGGCCCGGCTGGTGCCCCTGTCCACCGTCTTCGACGCCTTCCCGCGCGCCGTGCGCGACCTGTCCCGCTCCCAGGCCAAGGAGGTGGATCTCGTCATCGAGAACGCCGACCTGGGCGTGGACCGCTCGATGCTGGCCGACGTGCGCGACGCGCTCGTGCACCTGTTGCGCAACGGCGTGGACCACGGCCTGGAGACGCCCGACGAGCGCCGCATGCTCGGCAAGCCCGCCGCGGGACGCCTGCGCATCCGCGTACGCGCCGATGGCGACATGCTCAGCATCGAGGTGGACGACGACGGCCGCGGCATGGATCCGCAGAAGCTGCGCGCGGTGGCCGTGCGCAAGCACCTGCTCACGGAGAACCAGGCCGCCTCGCTCTCCGAGCGCGAGGCCATCGAGCTCATCTTCCGCCCCGGCTTCTCCACCCGCGAGGAAGTCACCGACATCTCTGGCCGCGGCGTGGGCATGGACGTGGTGAAGAAGAAGGTGGAGTCGCTGGGCGGCTCGGTGGGCATCTCCAGCCGCCTGGGCCGTGGCTCCACCTTCACCCTGCGTCTGCCGCAGTCGCTCGCGCTCATGAAGGTGCTGCTGGTGCGCCTGGGCGACGACGTCTACGGGATTCCCGCCGCCGACGTGGTGGCGGTGATGCGCGTGAAGCCGGATGATCGCATGGAGGTGTTCGGCACCCTGGCGGTCAAGCACCGCGGCAAGCCCATCGCGCTGGTGGGCCTGGGGCCGCTGCTCGGCGTCAACGGCGGCAACCGCTTCGACAAGCCGCCCGCCGTGGTGGTGCGTCACGGCGATGATCATGCCGCCCTGGTGGTGGATGGCTTCGTGGACGAGCGCGAGGTGGCGGTGAAGCCCTGCGGCGGCGAGTTCCTCAAGGGCGCCGCCTTCATCGCCGGCACCGCCGCGCTGGAGGACGGCCGCATCGCCGTGCTGCTGCACGTGCCGGACATCATGACCGAGGTGCGCCGCATGGCGCGCCCCGTCACCCAGGGCACCACCGCCAAGCGGCTCAAGGTGCTGCTGGTGGACGACTCGCCCATCGCGCGTGCCACCGAGTCCGCGCTCGTCAAGGCGCTCGGCCACACCGTGGACGAGGCCCAGGACGGCGAGGAGGGCTACCTGCGCGCCCAGTCCCAGACGTACGATCTCATCCTCACCGACGTGCAGATGCCCCGCCTGGATGGCTTCTCGTTCACCCGTAGGCTCAAGTCCACCGCGGGGCTGGCGCGCACGCCGGTCATCGTCCTGTCCTCGCTCGCATCCCCCGAGGACAGACGGCGCGGGGCCGAGGCGGGCGCGGATGCATACCTCGTCAAGGGCGAGCTGGGCGTGGAAAGCCTCGCCCAGACCATCGATCGGCTCACCTGAGAGAAGGCAAGGGAATCACTTGGACGTCGGTGCGTCCGCATACCGGGTGTTGCTCGTGGGCGAGGTGTTCCGGGGCGCCTCGCGAGGATTGTTCGATGGGAGCGTGCTCGCCCCGTCGGGCAACGTCTGTGGTTTTGCCGAGGCGCTCGAGGGCGTGCAGCGGCTGCACCCGGACGTGGTCGTGGTGGATCTGGCCGCGCCGGAGTCGCTCCAGGCCATCGCCCGCGTCATGGTGGAGCGGCCCGTGCCCGTGCTCGCGCTGCACCCGGGGGTGCTCTCGGACGCCGAGGCCTTCCAGGCGCTCGCCTCGGGGGCCGTGGAGGTGGTGTCCCGGCCGGCCGAGCCCGGCGCCGAGTTCTGGCACACGGTGAGCCGCAAGTTGATGCTGCTCGCCGAGGTGCGCGTGTCACGCCCCGTGCAGGGCCAGTCCAAGCCCGTGCGCCCCGCGCCCTCCGAGGCGCCGTACCCCCTGGTGGCCATCGCCTCGTCGCTCGGCGGGCCCAAGGCGCTCTCCGTGCTGCTCAAGACCCTGCCGCAGGACTTTCCCGCCCCCGTGTGCATCTGCCAGCACATCAGCGAGGGCTTCACCGAGGGGCTCGCGCAGTGGCTGGGCGCCAGCTCGTCGTTGCGCGTGGTGGAGGCCTCCGAAGGAGACGCCATGGTGCCCGGCTCCGTCTATATCGCCCCCTCGGGCTCGCACCTGCTGGTGCGCTCGGGGGGCCTGCTGTCGCTGGACCCGGGGCCGCCGGTGCGCGGCTTCCGGCCCTCGTGTGACGTGCTGCTCACGTCGGCGGCGGAGAGCTTCGGCACGCGCGTGCTGGGCGTCATCCTCACCGGCATGGGCCGCGACGGTGCCCGGGGGCTCAAGGAGATCCGCGAGCGCGGCGGCCGCACCATCGCCCAGGACAAGGCGACGTGCGCCGTGTACGGGATGCCCAAGGAAGCCGTGCGACTGGGCGCCGCCGAGGAAGTCCTTCCACTCGATCGCATCGGACCAACCCTCACCCAGTGGGTGCGCACATGCTGACAGTGACCTCCCGGGCCCTGCAGCAACTGGCTTCCCTGTTGCTCGAGCGCGCGGGGCTGAAGATCACCCCGGACGGCTACCACAGCCTGCGCCTGGCGCTGTCCACGCGCATGCCCCTGTCGGGGCTCGAGGACTCCGAGGAGTACGTCAATCGCCTGCGCACCCAGGAGGACGAGCTGCGCAAGCTCCTGCCGCTCGTCACCGTGGGCCACACGGAGTTCTTCCGCGATCCCAAGCAGTTCAGCGCGCTGGAGAACCGCATCCTCCCCGAGGCCCTGGCGCGCGCGCGGCGCGAGACGCGCCGGGTGTCCATCTGGTCCGCGGGCTGCGCCACCGGTGAGGAGCCCTACAGCGTGGCCATGGTGCTCGCCGAGCTGGGTGCATTGCCCATCGAGGTGGATCTGTGGGCCACGGATCTCAACCTCGCCGCCGTGGAGGCCGCCAAGCAGGGCCGCTTCGCCTCGAGGCGCGTGGCCAGCATCCCCACCGATCGCCGCACGCGCTTCTTCCGGCAGGTGCCCGGAGGCCATGAGATCGTCTCTTCGCTCAAGGACTACGTGCGCTTCGACGGGCAGAACCTCGCCGTCCCCATCTTCGAGAAGGTCAAGCCCGAGTCGCTGGATCTCATCCTCTGCCGCAACGTCATCATCTACTTCGACCTGCCCACCATCCGCGCGCTGATGGACCGCTTCCTCGCGGCGCTGCGGCCCGGGGCGCTCCTGCTGCTGGGCTACTCGGAGAGCCTCTTCAAGGTCTACGACCGCTTCGAGATGGTGGAGATGGAGGGCTCGTTCATCTACCGCCGGCCCGTCAAGCCCCTGGAGCCGCGCGCTCCCGGCGTGGGCCCCAAGCCCATGCCCCTGGGGGCGCTGCCTCCCGCGACGCCGCCCCGGCCCCAGGTGTCCACCCCTCCCAAGCCCCGGCCGACCATCCGCACGTCCTCGGTGCTTCCGTCCACCGAGGCCCTGCAGCAGACGTTGGACGCCTCGGACATGAAGACGCCCACGCGCCGCACGCCCGCGCTCACCGCCGAGTTCATGGAGGCCGCGCGCACGCGCCCCACCAGCGAGATGCCCGCCTGGAGCCTGATGCTCTCACCCGGCGAGCGGCTCAACGCGGCCGTGCGGATGATCGAGCGCGGGGACTTCGTGTCCGCGGTGGCCACCGTGGAGCAGCTCCTGGTGGATGAGCCCAACCACCTGGATGCGCTGCTCACCATCGGCAACCTCTACTCGCTCACGGGGCGGATCGCCGACGCGCGCGAGGCCTTCAACCAGGCGCTCCACCGCGAGCCGTTGTGCGTGGAGGCGCGGGTGTTCGGCGGGCTCGCGGCGCTCCAGGCCGGGGAGCTGCCCGAGGCTCGTGCCGAGCTCGGCAAGGCGCTCTTCCTGGAGCCCTCGCTCGCCATCGGCCACTACCTCATGGCGCAGGTGCACGAGCGCTTGAGCGATCACGAGGCGGCGCGGCGCAGCTACCGCAACGCCATCTCGCAACTGCGCTTCCCCCAGCGGCCGCTGGCCGGCCACTACCCGGAGCTGCCGGACTCGGCCGAGGCCATCTCCCGCGCGGCCCGCTACGCGCTCGCCGCGCTGGAGGAGGGGCCCCCGCGCTAGGGGCGCCTCGTCACGCGAGGCCCTTGTTCACGTCGTCGGTGCTCTTGGACGCATCCAGCACGCTGGCGAACTTGTCCTGGATGTAGGACTTGGCCTTGCTGCGCAGCAGCATGCCCGGGTCCGTGCCCTCGCCCTGGATGACGCCGTCGGTGATGGTGAAGTTGGCGTCCAGGCTGATGCCCATCACCTTGCCGGTCACCTTCGCGCCGTCGCCCGACCAGTTCGACTGCACGCCGTACTTGCTCTTCCAGTACTGGAGGAGCTGCTCGACGCGCTTCCTCGCATCGTCCTTGTTGAGGGTGTGGGGAATCTCGAACTTCATCGTGCCCATCTGGCGCTCCTTCGGGTGGGTGATGTCCTGCCTCGGGTCTAGTGAGGGCGGGACGGGATGTGAACCCGGGTGTCTCCGGCAGGGGCCTGGAAGTCAACAGTACGATCGGGCCTCGTGGCGCCTGGCTTCCTGGCCGCCGTCCGGGCCGGGCTCCCTTCCTGGACGGAAGGAGGGGGGCATCTCCACCTTGGTGGCATGGCGCGCGTCCTTCCCTTCTCCGCTCTGTTTCCTTCGCTCGAGTCCCATCTGTTGGCCGATGACGGGGGCGGCTCCTTCAACGCGCCGCCCCGGTCCGCCTCGGTGCGTCCGCTGTTGGATCGGGTGGATCCCACGGCGGAGCTGGGCCGCTGGCGGGCCGCGGGCTCCGTGCTGCGCGACAGCCGGCCCGCCCTGTATCTGGCCGAGGTGCCCGCCCAGGACGGCCCGCTGGGCGCGCCTCCGGTGCGCTTCCTGCTATGCGCGCTCGCACCCGACGCGGCCGATCCCCTGGAGAGCGATCCCTACCGGCCCCGCTCCGCCCAGGTGGAGCCCGCCATCACCCTGGCGGCCGATGATCACGGGGTGCTCCGGGGCCTGCTGGCGGAGGCCGCCGAGCGCGGCAGCGTGGTGTGGCAGGGGACGTTCCAGGGGGCCCCGCTGTCCCTGCGCCGCATCGAGCCGTCCCCGGTGGCCCGGCGCATCCAGGCGGTGCTCGACGAGGCGCCGCTGCGTCCCCTGGCGGAGCTCGACGAGCGCCGGCCGAGCCTCGCGGCCATCGTGCCCCTGTCGGATCCGGGGTTGCACTTCGAGCCCGTGCACCGAGGCCTCCACGGCCTGGACACCTTCCACGAGGAGACCTTCCTCGCGCTCGTGACGGCGTACGCACGCGTCTACGAGCTCGACGAGCCGCTGACGAGCGCGCGGGGCGTGGCCAACGCGCGTGAGCGGCTGGCCACGCTGGTGCGCGGACAGCACGCGGTGCTGCTGGTGTTGCCCGGGGGGCGGGGGAAGATCCTCCGCTTCCGGCAGGGGTTGGATCTGGCGCACCTGAAGGCGGCCCCGCGCAATCCCACGCTGCGCAGCCTGGATCTGGCGCTGCTCAACGCGCTGGTGCTGCGCACGGTGCTGGGCATCAAGGAGCCCGAGGCGCCCGGGCACCCGAACGTGTTCGCGGTGCGGGGCCTCGAGTCGCTGGTGCGGGGCGTGGAGGAGGGGAAGTTCCAGGCGGGCTTCGCCCTCAACCCTCCGCCGCTGTGGGAGGTGCGCGCGGTGATGGAGGCCGCGCAGACGCTCCCATCGAAGACGCTGCGGGTGGAGCCCGCGCCGCCCGCGGGCCTGCTCTTCCTCGATCCCGAGGCGTGAGCGGGCCCTGTCGGGCCACGGTGTGGGCTACGGCGTGCCGAACAGCTCCACCTCGAAGAGGGAGTAGCCGTACCCGGTGGAGCGCTTCGTGCCGTAGATGCGCACGTAGCGGGCGGTGGCGGACAGGCCGGTGTGGTCATCCACGCCGCCATCCCCGCCCACCACCGTGGCCACGGTCGTCCAGGTCGCGGCGTCGTTGGACACCTGGACCTGGTAGTCCTTGCCGTAGGCCGCCTCCCAGGTGAGCCGCACGCCGGTGATCTTCTTCGCGGCGCCCAGGTCGAGCTGGAGGTACTGCGGATCCGCGAAGGCGCTGCTCCAGCGGGTGCTCAGGTTGCCATCGATGGCATTGGCCGCGGGGGTGCCGCCGTTCTCGATGGAGGAGGCCGTGGCCGCCACCGGCGTCAGCTTGTTGCCCGTGGGGGGAGGGGTGGTGCCGCCGCCCGCGGGCAGGGAGACGTACAGGTTGCCCAGCTCCGTGAGCTGGCCCGACGCGCCGAGCAGGTTGACGTTGGGAATATAAGTGCTGCGGCCGGAGAACCACGAGTAGCGGAAGACGGCGGGCTCGCTCTCGAGATAGGCGACGGCGTCGGTCATGTATTTCTTTTGCACTTCCAGGGTGATCTGATCGTGCGGCCGATCTCCGCAGGCGAACTCGGTGAGCCAGATGGGCTTGTTGTACTTCTTGAACAGGCCGATGTACCACTTGAGCGCGCTCAGGTCGCACGCGTACCAGTGCACGGCGACGTAATCCACCTGGCAATTGGTGCACCTGGCGAAGAAGGCATCCAGATAGACCACCGGATCCGTGAAGGTCACGCCGCCTTCGGAGACACAATTTCCGCAGTAGTTGACCGCGGGGGACGCCAGCTTGAGGTTCCTGCGGCGAGCCACCTCCTCCAGGACGGGCCAGAGCGCCGCGGCCTCGCTGGGCGTCTTCCTGGCCTGGTCCATGAAGTTGGGCTCGTTGAAGCCCAGCAGGTACTGGGTGCCCACGGGAATGGAGGCGACGAGTTGCTCCGCGTTCGGCGTGCCACCCCACACCATGGGGATGAACGAGACGCCCACCGAGGAGGCCACGCTGGCGGCGCCCGCCTCGGGCGTGGGGGCCCAGTTGTACCACCAGCTGATCCCCTTGGAGAGGGCCTTCATGTCCTCGGCGGAGTGATAGCCATAGGCCAGGCCTCGCTTGGCGCTCTTGGTTTGCGCCTGGGCGGAGACAGCGGCCAGACACAGCAACCACAGCAGGGGCGTGAGGGAGCGAATGGGATTGAATCGAGTCATGGCCTGACCCTACCATGACCTCTATTTTTAGTCCGCAAAAACGGATTAAGCGGAAGGTGGGGATTCACCGCCCGAGGTACTCCACCATGCGCGTCCGCGTCTTCTCATCGGGGAGTCGTCCGCTGCCCGCGCGCAGATTGTCTTCCAGATGACGGGGGTTGCTCGTGGCGGGGATGGGGCAGGTCACCGCCGGATGGCCGAGGATGTATTTGAGAAAGAATTCCGCCCAGCTCGTACAGTCGAACTCGGCTGCCCAGGCAGGCAGGGGTTTGCCCTTGACCTGGCGGAAGAGCGCGCCGCTCTCGAAGGGCCGCATCACCAGCACCGCGGTGCCGTGCTCGGCGGCGGCGGGAAGCAGCCGCTTCTCCGCGTCGCGCACGGCGATGGAGTAGGGCAGTTGCACGAAGTCCAGCGCCTCGTGGCGGATGAGCTTCTCCAGCTCGTCGAAGGCGCCGAGCTGGTAGTGCGTCACGCCGAGGTAGCGGATGCGCCCCTCCTTCTTCCACTCGCGCAGCACGGGCAGGTGGGTGCGCCAGTCCACCAGGTTGTGCACCTGCATCAAGTCCAGCTGCCCATGGCCCATCTTGCGCAGGGAGTCGCGCATCTGCGTGAGGCCCTCCTCGCGGCCGGAGGTCCACACCTTGGTGGCCAGGAAGGGGGTTCGCTCCTGGCCGAGCTCGCGCAACAGATCTCCCGTCACCGTCTCGGCGCGGCCGTACATGGGCGAGGAGTCGATGACCCGGGCGCCCGCCGCGAGGAAGCGCTGGAGCACCTGCTTCTGGGAGGCTCGCTCCGCGGGCGAGGAGCCCACGTCGAACGTCTGCCAGGTGCCGAGCCCGACGACGGGCAGTTGCTCACCACTCTTGGGGATGGGACGGGTTCGCATGCGGGGAAGCTACGGCGGGCGCGGGCGGGGATGAACCACGAAGGTGTTCGCGCCGGCTCGCCCTGGGGGCGGCCACGCGAGGGCCCGGCGGAGTGGGCCGGGGGTCGCGCCAGCGGCGGAGGCTGCCCAGATGAACAGGATGATTCGCATCGGTCCGGCGGGGTGGAGCTATGACGACTGGGCGGGCATCGTGTACCCCAAGCCCAGGCCGAGGGGCTTCGATCCGCTGGCCTTCCTGGCCGGGTACTTCGACGCCCTGGAGCTGAACACCAGCTTCTACCGGCCCATCAGCCGTCGCAACGCGGCCCTCTGGTTGGAGCGCACGGCGTTCAACCCGGACTTCCGCTTCACCGCGAAGCTGTGGCGGCGCTTCACCCACGAGCGGGGCTCGGCGTGGACGGCGGACGAGGTGCGCAACACCCGCGAGGGACTGGACACGCTGCACGAGGCGGGGCGACTGGGCGCGGTGCTGGTGCAGTTCCCCTGGTCGTTCCGCAACACCGCGGACAACCGCGACTGGCTGGACGAGGTGGTGTCCACGTTCCCCGAGTGGCCGCTCGTGCTGGAGGTGCGGCACGCGTCGTGGAACGAGCCGGACGTGTTCGTGGAGCTGGCCGAGCGGGGCGTGGGCTTCGTGAACATCGATCAGCCCCTGTTCCGCCACTCGCTCGGTCCGAGCGCGCGGGCGACGTCGCCGGTGGGCTACGTGCGGGTGCACGGGCGCAACTTCCACAACTGGTTTCGCAAGACGGCGAGCGCGATGGAGCGCTACGACTACCTGTACCCGGCCCGGGAGCTGGAGCCCTGGGCCGAGCGCACGAAGGAGATCGCCGCGCACCCACGCGTGAGTGACGTGTACGTGGTGACGAACAACCACGTGCGGGGCAAGGGCATCGTCAACGCGCTCATGCTCCAGACGATGCTCACCGGCCGCCAGGTCCACGCGCCCGAGACGCTGGTGCGCGAGTACCCGGACACGCTCGGCCCCTACGTGCTGCCGCCCGAGACCCCCGAGGCTCCGGCTCCCGCGTGAGGGCCGGCGGGGAGGGTGCTCACAGTTGCAGCTTCTTGCCCGTGGTCTGTCCGGCGCGGATCTCCACTTCGATGACGGTGGAGATGTTCTTGCTCTCGTTGACGAGCTTGAGCTGGTGCCGTCCCGCGGGGAGGGGGACCTCGATGAGGGGCGTGTCCCCGAGCATCCGCCCGCGCAGATAGACATAGGTCCAGGGCTTGGTGTCCAGGGTCAACCGGCCCATGGCGCGCTTCGTCGTGCGCGCCACCGAAGAGGCAAAAGGCTCCGTCGCGGACGCCTGGGTGGGAGCCGCGGCCGCGGAGTCCTGGGGCGAGGGGGGCTCTGGGACGACCACGGAGCCGGCGGGGGGAGCGGCCTGCCGTGGGGAGGACAACTCGAGCATCACCAGGGTCCGCTCGCCCGCGTAGGACAGCTTCACCGTGCGTTCCTCGGGCTGCCGTCCCTCGAGCGAGGCCTTCACCCGGTGCTCGCCCAGGGCGAGCGTCTCGAGCGACAGGGGAGACACCCCGGCCTCCTGGCCGTCCACCGAGATCCGGGCACCGGGGGGATCCGTCTCGATGGTGAGCACGGACGGCGCCGCGGCGGTGGGCACGGACGGCACCGCGGACGCGGGCGGGGGTTTGGCGGCCGGAGACACCTTGGCGGTGGGGGCCTTGGCCGGCGAGCCGCGCAGGCCGAGGAACACCCCGGAGACGACGAACAACGACAGCACGGCGGCGCCAGTGATCCAGAGCCAGCGGCGCGGCGGGTGGGGCGCGGGCTGCTCGACGGTGAGATCCCTGCTCCCGAGCGCGCGCCCTGGCATCGACGGCGCGGACTGGATGCGCCCCACCACCCGGCGCGCGCTCCCGGGGGTGAGCTCCCCGGCGCGCGTCGCCTCCAGCAGTCGGGCGCGCTCCTGGATGCGCTCCGCGAAGAGATCCGTCATGTAGTTGGACAGCTCGACGCAGTCCGGCACCTCGGGCTGGCCGCGCAGCCACTCCTCCAGGGCGGCCTGGAAGTGGCGGGCACTGATGAAGCGCTGGCCGGGATGACGCGCGAGCGCCCGGGAGATGATGCGGCTGAGATCCTCGGGAACGCGCGGGTTGCGCTCGTGGGCAACGGGCAGCGGCGTGTCACCGGACAGCATGTTCATCACGCCGAGCGGCTCCATGGAGGGGAACAGCCGGGTGCCCGTCGCCAGCTCGAAGAGGACGATGCCCAGGGAGAAGATGTCGCTGCGCGCGTCGAGTGTCTGGCCTCGCGCCTGCTCGGGCGACATGTACGCCGCCTTGCCGCGCACCTGGCCCGCCATGGTCTGGCTCTCACGGGTGGCGGCCTTGGCGATCCCGAAGTCCAGCACCTTCACCACGCCTTCATAGGTGACCAGGATGTTCTGCGGTGACACGTCGCGGTGGACGATGCCGAGCAGGGCCCCATCCGGTCCCAGCTTCGCGTGGGCGTAGGCCAGGCCCTCGGCGGCGTGCGCGATGATGCGCACCGCGAGCGACAGGGGCAGCTCCTTGTTCTGTTTCGCGGCGGCCCGGGCGACGGTGGCCAGGTTCTCTCCTGGCAGGTACTCCATCGCGATGTAGTAGGCCCCTTCTTCCTCTCCCAGGTCGATGATCTGGACGATGTGCGGATGGTTGAGCTGCGCGGCGAGCCGGGCCTCGTCGAGGAACATCGACACGAAGTCCGAATCCGCGCTCAGCGCGTCGAGAATGCGCTTGATGGCGATGAGCTTCTCGAAGCCCTGGGGACCCGCCTGTCGCGCGAGCCAGATCTCCGCCATGCCTCCCACGGCGAGCCGCGTCATCAGGTGGTAGCGGCCCACGGTCAGCCCCGGCTGCCAGATGATGGTGGGCTCGGTGTCTTTCTCCGGAGTGGGAGGCTGGAGGTCACGCACGGGGGTTCACTTTCCGCATCCTGACGGGTCTCTGTCAATTCACCGTTTTCCCGCCATCCCGTTTAATATCCATGGACCTTGGTTGCTCTCCATCGATTCGTCATACTTACTACTACCTTGTTGCTGACCTCGTTGGCATGGGGTGAGACATCCAACCCCTCTCTGCCACGTGCTCGCCAGCTCCTCGAGGAGCTGCGCTACATGGAGGCGGCCCGCGCGCTGGAGCAGGCCCGCGCGCAGCCGGGCAACGATCGCGACACGCTGTTGGAGATCCTCGAGCTCCAGGGCGTGGTGGCCGGCATGCTCCAACAACCGGCCAAGGCTCGAGCCGCCTTCCAGACGCTGCTGGTGCTCGCGCCGGAATACCGGCTCAAGGGGGACTATGCCCCCCGGGTGGTCACGCCCTTCTTCGAGGCCAATGGCTGGCTGAATGACAAGGGAGCCGCGCTGCGGCTGGAGGTCGTGCCCGCGAGTGGAACGGACAACCTGCTGACGGTCCAGGCGAAGCCGGACGTGCTGAACCTGGGCCGGAGCGTGCTCTTCTACCAGCGCGAGGCCGGAGCCGGGTGGATCCTGACGGAGCAGCCGCTCGTCGAGGGCATGGCCTCCGTGGAGAGGAAGGGGAGGCGCGTGGAGTGGTGGGCGGAGCTGCTCGACGAGCGCCGGGCGGTGCTCACCTCGCTGGGCAGCGAGACGTCGCCGCTGGTGACCCTGGCGCCTGGCGCGCTCGCGTCCACGCCCGCGCCCGTGCCGACCCTGTCCGAGAAGCAGCCCCAGGTGAAGGGGGTACCGGGCTCGCCCCTGCGCACCGTGGCCTACGTGTGCCTGGGACTGGCGGCGGGGGCGGGCGCGACGGGAGGGTTCCTCGGGTTGCAGTCGAACCAGGCCCGGGCCCGGGTGGAGGGCGCTCCGGTGAACGAGGCGGGGTATACCGTTGGCCTCACCCAGAAAGAGGCCTTCGCGCTCGATGCCCGGGCGCGCTCCCAGGGCCAGTGGGCCAACATCCTCTTCGGGGTCGCGGGCGCCGCGGCCATCGCGGGAGGAACACTCTGGGTGCTCGGCGCGCCCGTGACGGTCTCCGCCGCTCCGTCGGGGGTGGTGGTCGGAGGGACCCTGCCTTGAATCGCTGCTCATGGGGGCTGCTGGCGTTGCTGGCCCTGGTGCTGGGGTGTTCCTCCGCGTCCACCGGTGCGGACACCCGGCGCTATGCCTGCACCCTGGACGACGAGTGTGCCGCGGGCTTCACGTGCCGCGCGGGGTTCTGCCAGGGGGCCGGCGGGGAGCCGGGTGACGGGGGGCCCGATCCGGGCACTCCGTCCGGTTCGCCCACGCGGCTGGCCTTCGTCAGTCCCGAGCAGAGCGTGGGCACGGGACAGTGCTCGGCGGCCGTGGTGATCGAGACGCAGACGGCGGAGGGGCTGGCCGCCCCGGTGCAGAACGCCGCGACGGTCTCGTTGAGTGTCGAGCCTTCCCAGGCCGTGAGCTTCTTCCTCGACGCGGCCTGCACCAGCGCCACGAGCTCCGTGGAGGTGGGTGCCGGCAGCAGCCGCGCGACCTTCTACTTCCGCGGCGGCGTGGCGCAGACCATCCGCGTCGGTGTGTCCGCCAGCGGGCTGACCTCCGCGACGCAGGACGAGGTGCTGCTCGTCCCCGGGCCGGCGGTGGGTGTCGTTTTCGTCACGGGTGCCCAGACGCTGGCCACGAATGGCTGCTCGAGCCTGGTGGAGCTCGAGGCACGCGATGCCAACGGCACCCCCACCACCTTCTCCAACTCGAGAGGCATGACGGTCGTGGGCACGGGGCTCACGTTCTTCTCCGACGAGAGCTGCACCACGCCTCTGTCCAGCGCGATGTTCGCCGCGGGCAGGACCCGTTCCTCCTTCTACTTCAAGGGGAAGAGCAGCGGCACCATCCGCCTGTTCGTCTCCGTGTCGGGATTGAGCACGGTGTTTCAGGACGAGACGATCCTCCCGGTGGTCCGCTCGGGCGTCTGTACCATACCCGCGAACGGCTACTCGGTGACCTGTCCCATCTCGCCCGCGCAGGTGGACATGTCGAAGACCCTGTTGTTGATCTCGCTCAGCAACTCCGGGCGCAGTCCAGACTCCGGGAGCTTGCGCTGTATGCTCTCGGCCAGGGACGCCTTCACCTGTGGCCGGAATGCCATCGCATCCAGCAACTTCGACATCGTCTGGCAGACCGTGGAGCTGGGCACCGGGCTGAGGGTCCAGCACCTGCAGCCGAGCTGTCAGGGGGCGCCCCTCATCTCCGTGCCGATCGCGGCCGTCTCACCTCAGAAGAGCTTCCTGCTGGTGTCGGGCGAGCAGAGCGGAGCGATCCTCGGAGAGGATGATGTCTACACCGCGACGCTGGCCAGCTCGGGCAATCGGGTGGATCTCCAGTTCTCCACCAATTGCAGTCCCTCCTGGAAGGGCTCGCTCCAGGTCGTGGAACTCGAGGGCATCCAGGTCCTCCGGGGAGGGGGAGCGATGGCCGGAGGGCAGACCTGGGCGGGGAGCACGAGTCTCGCTTTCGCGGACCCCGCCACCACCGCGCTGCTGTTCACCTACCGGGTGAACAACGCGGGCGCGGTGAACCTCTGCGACCGGGTCTTGAGGGGCGAGGTGACCAGCTCCACGGAGTTGGCGTTCTCGCGTGCCCTGGAGGACTCGCCGAACTGCGACACGGCGGGCATCGAGGCCATCTCCTGGGAGCGCATCAACTTCGGCTCGGTCGCCAAGGTGCAGTCGGTTCCGGTGAGCATGTCCGGGGGCCAGACCCAGGCCACTCCCAACATCCAGGCGGTGGAGAGGACGCGCGCGGTGGTGTTCGCCAGCGGGCAGGCCATGAATGGCCAGGCCGGGGGCGAGGCGTCCTATTCGGGCGATGACATCCTGGGTGAGTCGCTGGCGAGGTTCGAGTTCTCCCCGACCCTCGCCCAGCTCCGGGTCCGCCGCGAGTCCTCGCTGGGCGCGGCGAGGTGGAACGCCTTCGTGGTGGAGTTCAACCCCTGAGCCGCCACGGGACGGGGCCGGCGGGAGGGCCCGGGTCCTCCCACTAGCCGGTGGCGTAGGTGCGCGGGGGCGCGGACTCCTCGGTCAGGGGGGGCTCGCCGCTCTTGCGCTCGCCCTTGTCCTCCTCCTCGATGCCCATCAGCACCAGCATGAAGGAGGTGCCGCGTCCGGGCATGCTGCGCACGTCGATCTCCCCGCCCATGGACTGGACGATGGTGTGGCAGATGGCCAGGCCCAGCCCCGTGCCCACGCCCACCGGCTTGGTGGTGAAGAAGGGATCGAAGATGTGCTGGAGCACCTCCTGGCTCATCCCCTTGCCGTTGTCCTCCACCTCCACCACCACGCGCCGCGGCCCTTCCATCCGGGTGATGACGCGGATGCGGTTGTTCTCCGAGCGCGCCTCGGGGAATGCCTGCATCGCGTTCACCAGCAGGTTCACCAGCACCTGCCCCAGGCGTGACGCATTGCCCTGCACCAGGGGCACCGGCTCGAGCACCTGCTCCAACCGGGCGTTGTAGCGCTGCAGCTCGTTGCGCACCAGGCGCACCGAGCTCTCGATGACCCGGCGCACGTCGATGGGCCCCTGGTGCTCCTCGTCCCCGCGCGCGAAGGACTTCAGATCCTGGACGATGGAGCGCACGCGGGCGGCGCCCTCCTGGGTTTCCACCAGCACCTCGCGCAGCTCGGGCAGCAGCTCGGGGGAGAACTCGTCCCCGGAGAGCTGCTCGCCCAGATAGGAGATGTTGGCGCAGACGGAGGACAGCGGGTTGTTGATTTCATGCGCCACGCTGGCCGCCAGCGTCCCCATGGACGTCATCCGGTCCGCCAGGCGCAGCTGCGTCTCCAGGCGCTTGCGCTCGGTGAGATCCCGGAGGACGGACACCAGGGAAGGCTGACCGTCGGCGCCGGGGAAGACCGCCCGCCGGGTGAGGACGGTGCGGCTCATCCCGCTGCCGTCGATGAAGCTCTGCTCGCTCTCGCCGGGCTGGCCCGAGGCGAAGCTCTGCTCGTCCTGCTCCCAGGCGCTCTGCTCCTGGTACTCGGGCATGACGTCGATGCTGCGCTGGCCCAACAACTCCGACGCCGGGCGGCCCACCAGCCGGCACAGGGCGCTGTTGACCACCAGCACGCGGTGGTTGCGATCCTTGACGAAGATGGGATCCGGCACGGCCTCGAGCGTGTTGCGCAGGAAGTCGCGCGTGCGCTCCAGCTCGGCCTGGGCCCGGATGCGCTCCAGCTCCGCGCCCGCGCGGGTCGCGAACGCGCCCAGCAGGGAGAAGTCCAGCTCGCCCGCGTCGAGCAGTTGATCATGCAGGATGGCGAGCACCCCGATGACCTCGCCCCGGGAGCTGCGCAGGGCCGCGCCCAGGTAGCCGCGCAAGCCGAGGTCCGAGAGCATCAGATCCTCGGGGAAGTGCCGGGTCACGTCGTCCGCGTAGTGGCAGATGGAGTTCAGGACGGCGTTGTGACAGGGCGTGCCGCTGAGCGGATAGGTCACCGGGTTCTGGAAGGCCCCGCGGCTCCAGAAGGCGAGCGTGCGGATGGAGTCCTGTTCCGGCAGCATCTCGCCCACCATGGCGCAGGTGACGCGGAAGGCCTCGGCGAGCTGCTTCACCAGGGTGCGGAAGAAGTCGTGGCCGAGGTCGGCCGTGGTGGCCGACAGCAGCGTCTGCAGGGCCCGTTCGGAGGGGACGCGCGAGTGGGGCGGCTCGTCCGCCGGAGTCCCCACCCGCGTGGGGATGCGCAGGTGCCGCACGTGCGTGAGCAGGTTGGGGGCCCACTGCTCTCCCGTCGGAGAGATGCATTCGCTGGCACCGGCGAGGATCAACTCCGACTGCTCACTCACGTCGCGGCGCGTCAGCACGAAGAGCCAGGAGCGGGACAGCGCGCAGACGGAGGCGAGCTGTCGGCAGGTGCCGACCGCCTGCTCCAGCGACCCTTCGTCCTCCCAGAGCAACACCAGTCCCGGCGGGAACACCTGGGGGAGAGAGGGGTTGCCAGATGACAGTCGGCGGCACTCGAGGGCGAACCCCTCCGCTTGAAACGCCTGCTCCAACTCGTCACTCACCGAGTCTGGGAGGCCCAGGAGGGTTGCGTGCATGGAATGCGTCATCCAGAACTCCACGCCCTCCAGGTCCTGTTCAGGTCGAGCCTGGGGCGACCCTCAGCCTACCTTACGGGCGAGGGACACGGCAGGGGGCTCGACTTTGCTCGGGCGCTCGGCGAGCCACCGGTCCCTCTCCCAGCTGAACCACTTCGCGTCGCTCTCGGCCAGCACGGGGTCCAGGAAGTAGGCCACGTCCAGCCGGGGGCCGGGCTTGCCGTGCTTGCCGTTCCACTCGAGGACTCCCCAGCGCAACAACGGACTGTGAAGCTGGTGATCCCACGGGTACGCCGCATGCCACTGCAGCTCGGCCGGAGGGGTCATCTGGCTCAGGCGTCCCTCCTGCTGAGCGTTCTTGTACTCGGCGAAGGCCTTGGCGTCCCGCTCGGCGGTCTTCTCCTCCACGAAGTAGGCGACGTCGCGGCGCGGAGGCAGGGCGGACGGGCCGCCACACTTCTCCACCACGCCGCTGCACTCCACGACGATCCAGCTAATCATCGGCTTTCCGATTTTGTGATCCCACTCCAAGGCGACGAAGGGCACGGGAGTCTCCCAGTGAGCATGTGTTCCGGTTGGTAATTCTAGGTCTTGAATCACTGCAATGAAAAGGCTCGCGGAAGAACGTTTTTTTCGGGAAAGACGGGGGGTTCTCGGGAGTCCTTCCCGACTTGATTTGTTGGATGGGCATGGACGCCAAAGACATCCCAACAGGAAGGGTGGGGGATGACCCCTCCTTGTCGGAGCTGACCCGCCGGGAGCGCTGGTCGCGGGCGCGGCGCATGGAAGCACGCTCCTCGGAGACGGAGCCACGCTCGGGAGTCTGGGATTGCCACACCGGGCGTACGGTGGAGGGGTGTCACCCGGCGGTGGCGGGAGCGGCGGAGCACGGCCGGCCGGGTGTCTACGATCACCCAGGCCAGACGTCACCCGCGCGGATTCCAGCAAAAGCACACACGGTGTGCGATCTGGAGCACTTCGGCCACGTTGGGGGCGACTGCCCCACGCGCCCCTTCAGTGGGCGACCTCGGACGGGCCCGAGGCCGCTTCGGGTGACGCCGCGTCGGGCGGTGGCTCCTGTGCCTCGCGGCAGAACGCGAGCTGCTTCTGGATGACGTCCAGGGGAACGGCCATCTCCAGGCCGAACGAGTCCCCGCCGGGACGCACCTTGGCGAAGTCCAGCAACTGCGCGAGCTCGGTGTTGCCCTCCGCCTGGGCCCTCATCCGCGCGAGCGACAGTGCTCCACCGAGCGACTTGCCCAGGTCGGTCACCAGCGCCGCGTCCGCGCCCTTCACCTGCGCCGTCATCGCGAAGTCCGAACTCGCGTCCACGTGCAGTTCCACGTTCTGCGCCACGGACGCGAGCCTGTCCGCCAGCTCCTTCTGCTCCGGGGGGAAGAGCTTGCGCAGCTGCTCCACGGAGAGCACCCCGTACATCTCGCCATAGGTGCTGTTCTCGGAGATGACCGGCGGCTCGTCCGGGCCCCGTCCTTCCACCCGGTCGATGATGTCCTTGATGCCATTCAAGCCATCCGGTCTGAAGCCAAACATCAACATCTGATCATTCCAGGTACCCACCGACAAGCCCTGGCGTTGGGCCACGCCGCCATCGGGGAGTGGGCGGGAGCGCCCGAGCTCGAAGAGGCTCGCGCTGTCTCCGTAGCTCGCCGAGCCATCGCGGGCGAGCAACTCCTTGAGGCGGGGGTCGCCGAAGTTCCCCGAGACGATCAGCCCATCATCCGTGATGACCAGACGATCCAGATCCTTCAGGGGATCCACGCCCGTTGTCTGTTTGAAGCGCTCCAGCTCCTTGCCGCCGCGGTTCATCAGACACTCCAGCAGCAGCTCCCCGATGGGCGAGTAACGCAGGGCATTGGCCTCGATGACCACCGCCGTCTTTCCCGCCCCCCGGGGCAGCGCCGCCAGCAGCGGATCCCTCGGCTTCTTTGGCTCGCTCTCCGTACCCGGCGCCAGCGCCACCCCGGCGTCCTGGGGCATCACGTACGTGCGTCGGCGCTCCACGCGCTCGCGCTCCTGGGGCCGCAGCCTGCGCGGGAACTCCACCTTCGGCGCGGCGGAGGCCTCGTCCTCTCCCTGTCCGGACAACATCAACCACGCGGCCAGGATGAACAGCGCTCCCGCCAGGGCGAGCCACATTCCACGTTGGCGCTTCATCAGTAATCCTTCCCCTCGAACCACCAGAAGCCCAGGGACAATACGCCCAGGCCGAACACGAACACCCCCGCGAGCAACATCGCCAGCGAGTCCACCGTCAGGGGCACCGAGGCCGCCAGGTCCATGCTCGCGCTGGCCAGCGCCGACAGGCGCGGCAGCACCAACGTCACGCCCCGGAAGGCGGCGCGCATGGGCCCCTCCTCGATGAAGGGCGAGATGTTCGTGCGGTAGCCCGCCACCACCCCGAGCACCAGCGTGAGCCCGCCCATGGCCGCGCACAGCGCCGGGCTGCGCACCAGCGTCGCCGTCGTCAGCATCACCGCGTACACCGCCGCGAAGCTCACGCACGCGAGCAGGGCGGCGATGAGTGGCCCCGTCGTCCAGTAGCCCGTCTTCACCCCGAAGATGAGCACCAGCCCCAGCGAGCCGTACACCGAGCCGGCCAGCGCGAGCGTCATCACCCCGAGGAAGGTGCCCGCCAGCAGATGCCAGCGGCGCAGGGGCAGGGCGAGCAGGTGCTCGACACGGCCCGGCGACAGCAGGCTCGGCGCGAAGTCCGAGCACGCCACGATGCCAAACAGGATGCCTCCGTAGAAGACGAGGCTCGCGGCCGCCATGAACACGGGCCGCAGGGCCACGTCCACCGCGACGATGTCCCGGGACATCACCTTGCCGAACAGCCGCGAGGCCGCCAGCGCCCCATCCACCACCTCGATGCGCAGGCTGAGCGCCACGGTCACCAGCACTCCGGTGACACCCAGCAGGAAGGCGAGGATGAACTTGCGCGAGGCCGCCTCGCGCAACACGTAGCCCGCGATGCCCACCACGCCCCTCATGCCGCCACCTCCATGGCCGAGGCCAACACCGTCTCCAGATCCTGCGCGTCGCGCTTGAGCTCCACCAGCAGCGCCCCCGCGGCGCGCGCCTTGTCCAACGCCGCGTTCAGCCCCGTCGCGTCCACCGCCTCCACGACATACCTCCCCTCGGGCCCCGCCGCCGTGAAGCCCGCGCGCGCGAGCGCCTCGGCGTCCGCGCCCGGCTCGAAGCGCGCCAGCCATCGGCTCTGGCTCGACGCCAGCTCCCCGAGCCGTCCCTCGCGCAGCACCTGGCCCCGGGCGAGGATCGCCACCCGATCACACACCCGCTCGGTCTCCGCGAGCAGGTGTGAGTTGAGGAAGAGCGTGGTGCCGCGCCGCACCTCCTCCTGGAGCAGCCGCCGCACCTCCACCCGGCCCAGGGGATCGATGCCGTCGGTGGGCTCGTCCAGGATGAGCAGCTCGGGCTCGCCCAACAGCGCCGCCGCGAGCCCCAGCCGCTGGCGCATGCCCTTGGAGTAGCCGCCGATGCGCCGCTCCAGCGCGTCCCCGAGCCCCACGCGCTCGAGCAGCCGGGGGATTGCGGCCCGCTCCGGCTCCATCCCCTTGAGCCGCGCCACGGTGGCGAGGAACGCCCGCGGCTTCCAGGAGCCGGGCAGGTGCAGGCGCTCGGGCAGGTACCCGATGCGCGCGCGGATGCGGGGATCCTCCGGCGAGCCCCCCAACACCCGCACCGTGCCCGCCGTGGGCTGCACGATGCCCAGGATGCTCTTGATGAAGGTCGTCTTCCCCGCGCCATTCGGTCCGATCAACCCGAACGCACTGCCCGCGGGGACGCGCAGATCCACCCCCCGGAGCGCCTCATGACCCGGGCGGAACGCACGCCGGTAGGTCTTCTGCAATCCCACGACTTCGATGGCCGTCACGAGGGGATTCTACGCTGGAGTCCACGAGGCATTTCCGTGGAGGTGCCCGTGGGGCGGGCGGGCTGCCGGGCCCCTGTCCGGTGCGTAGGAGACCGGGCGCGCATGAATTGCACGTCCTGGAAACTCCGTTTCGCACTTTCTTTCGGGGTGACCCTGACTCTCCGTCCTACCACCCTCGTGTTTTCGCGGTGTTGCGCGCCGAGGCGGTATGGCGCGCGGTGTGCAGCGTCCCGTCTTCCAGGAGGAACCATGACCATGCTCATGAGCGATTGGATGGAGCAGGAACTGCGTGCGGCCCGTCGCGAACTGGCCTCGGCCGAGCGGGAGCTGCGGGCCAACACCGAGGCGGCCCGGACGCGCTATGCCCGCGCGCTCCACGAGGCGGACCTCGCCGAGCGCCGCGCCGCGCGCCAGGCCCGGGAGCACGGGCTACCGGGGATCGGCTGGCGCCTGGCCGCTGTCTAGCCAGCCCGAGCCGGGCCACCCCCAGGACAATTCTTTTCGCGGGCCGCCGTCGGTTTATACCGTCGCTCCATGGCCTTTCCGATTCACCG
This sequence comes from Cystobacter fuscus, assembly GCF_002305875.1. NCBI lineage: Bacteria > Pseudomonadati > Myxococcota > Myxococcia > Myxococcales > Archangiaceae > Cystobacter > Cystobacter fuscus. The sequence continues at coordinate 4,749,856 of NZ_CP022098.1, forward strand.
CCCCCGGCGGCTGCGCCGCACCGCGGCCCTTCGTGAGATGGTGCGCGAGACGACGCTCGCGCCCTCCAACTTCATCTACCCGCTCTTCGTCGTGGAGGGGCGGGACGTGCGCCGGCCCATCGCGTCCATGCCGGGCATCTTCAATCTGTCGCTCGAGCATGCGCTCGCCGAGGCCCGCCAGGCCTACGCGCTGGGCGTGAAGTCGGTGATCCTCTTCGGCATCCCCGACCACAAGGACGCCCGCGGCTCGCAGGCCTACGCGCGCGAGGGAATCGTCCAGCGCGCCGTGCGTGAGCTCAAGAGCGCCCTGCCGGACCTGATCGTCATCGTGGACGTGTGCCTGTGCGAGTACACGGACCACGGCCACTGTGGCGTCATCGAGGGCGGCCATGTCGTCAACGACGACACCCTGCCCCTGCTCGCGAAGATGGCCGTCACGTGCGCCCAGGCGGGCGCGGACATCATCGCCCCCTCGGACATGATGGATGGGCGCGTGGCCGCCATCCGCTCGGCGCTCGACGAGGTGCGCCTCACCGACGTACCCATCATGGCCTACTCCGCCAAGTACGCCTCGGGCTTCTACGGGCCCTTCCGCGAGGCCGCCCAGAGCACGCCCCAGTTCGGCGATCGCCGTGGCTACCAGATGGATCCCGGCAACGCGCGCGAGGCCCTGCGCGAGGTGGACCTGGACCTGGAGGAGGGCGCGGACATGGTCATGGTCAAGCCCGCCCTGTCCTACCTGGACATCATCCGGGTGATCCGCGATCGCGTGGACGTGCCCGTGGTGGCCTACAACGTGTCCGGCGAGTACTCCATGGTGAAGGCCGCCGCCCAGAACGGGTGGATCGACGGGGATCGGCTGATGCTGGAGATTCTCACCTCCATCAAGCGCGCCGGCGCCGAGCAGATCATCACCTACCACGCGCTCGAGGCGTCGAAGTTGCTCGGCTGACGTCCCACTCGGAAACGCTCTCACGGGGGCTTGCGTTCACCCCCCCACCTGAGGGCAAAGATCTGGAACTGGCCATGGCCCCCCGCAAGAAGAAACGGCCCCCGTCCCGCAAGGCGGCACTCCCCCCGGCACCCCGGCGCACCTCGCGCGCGGGCAAGCGTCCCGGGGCCGTGCGTGCCGCCGTTGCCCCCGCCCCCGTGCGTGCCCTGCAGTACAAGGTCGTCGAGCTGTCCACCGTCGACGAGGGCACGCTGGAGCGCACCGTGAACGAGTGGAGCGCTCAGGGTTGGAACCTGGATGGCGTGCAGTTCGCCATGCGCGAGTCCTCCAAGCGGCCCGCCATGGCGTTCGTCTTCTTCACCCGCGAGGGGGCGCCGGCGGCGCATGACGTGGAGGCCGCGCGCGGCCGCCTGCGCGAGATGGCCGAGACGGGCTCGCCCTCCGCGCGGCTTCTGGCCTCGCCGGACTTCACCGGCAACGCCGCCGCGTCCTCCTCGGAGTATGTCTACTCGCGGCCCCCGGGCATGGTGAGCGCGCACGAGCGGCTCGCGCAGCTCGCGGGCCTGGACGAGCCGGAGCGCCCCGAGCGGGGCCTCATCCTGGAGCCCGACGAGTGAGTGCTGCCCCGGAGTTGTACGCCTCCTCGCGCCGCCATGGCCTGCGCGTGGTGGACGAGAAGGAGGCCGCCGGCTCGCCCTATCCCAAGGCCTCGCTGTGGCTGCGGCTGGGCGCGCGCCTGGTGGACGTGCTCGTGGCCTGGGGCTTCTACGTCGTGGGCGGCGGGGCGGGCAGTGTGCTGGCGCTGCTCTTCCTGCTGCTGGCCGACGGCATGCTCCAGGGCCAGAGCGTGGGCAAGCGCATCTTCGGCGTGAAGGTCATGCACCTGCCCACGCGCTCGGCCGCGCGCCACCGCGACAGCACCTTGCGCAACGCGCCCCTGGCCCTCATCGTCCTGCTCGGGATGATGCCCGAGCCCCTGGGCCGCGTGGCCTTCCTCGCCGGGCTCGTCGTCATCGGCGGCGTGGAGGCCCTGCGCGTGGTGAGGGATCCCCTGGGCTGGAGGCTCGGAGACACCTGGGCCCAGACCCAGGTGGTGGACGGCAAGGTCGTCGCCGGGGCCACCACCGCCGTTCGTTCGCCCGTGACGCCCGCGCGCGTCCCGGGCCGTTTCCTGTCCGCGGCCCGGGTGCGCCGGGGCCGCTCATTTCAGAAGTCCACAAGGGGAAAGCCGTGCGCATCGCGCTGACGTACAACCTCAAGCTGTCCGACTCGGAAGAAGAGGCGGAGTTCGACTCCCAGGAGACGGTGAACACGCTGGCCGCGGCCATCGAGCGGCTCGGCCACCGGCTGGAGCGCTTCGAGGTGAGTGGACCCGCCTCGCGCACCGTGGCCCGCCTGGAGGCCTACAGCCCGGATCTCATCTTCAACATCGCCGAGGGCCGCCGGGGCCGCTTCCGCGAGGCCTTCTATCCCGCGCTCTTCGAGGAGCTGGGCTTCGCCTATACGGGCTCGGACGCCTACGCGCTGGCCGTCACCCTGGACAAGCAGCTCACCAAGCTGGTGCTCAGCAAGCACGGCATCCGCACCCCGGGCTGGCAGTTCGTCGAGCACCTCAACGAGCTGAAGGTCGAGGAGCTGCGCTTTCCCGTCATCATCAAGCCCAACTTCGAGGGCTCCTCCAAGGGCATCACCCAGGACTCGGTGGCCGAGACCGTCGAGGAGGCCCGGACGAAGGTGGCCCACGCCCTCTCGCGCTACCCCAATGGCGTGCTGGTGGAGGAGTTCATCCGGGGCACCGACATCACCGTGCCGTACCTCGCGGCGGTGCAGAACGATCATGACGGCGTGCTCAGCCCGGTGTCCTACGACATCGATCCGGCCGCCATCGCCGGGCGCAAGTACGACATCTACGACTACGAGCTGAAGACGAAGCGCGAGAGCGCCGTCAAGGTGCGTGCCCCGGCCCGGCTCCCGGTGAAGATGGTCGAGGAGCTGCGCGCGGCGTCCAAGAAGATCATCGCCGTGCTCGACTGCCGGGACCTGGGGCGCATCGACTTCCGGTTGAGCGACGCGGGCGTGCCCTACTTCCTGGAGCTCAACGCGCTGCCGAGCCTGGAGCAGGGCGCGGGCATCTACGCCTCCGCCGCGCTGGAAGGCGTGCACCTGGACGGCGTCGTCAACGCCATCATCCAGAGCGCGGCGCGGCGCTACAAGATCAAGGACGGCCGGCGCCAGGGCAAGCCCGCGCGCAAGACGGGCCCCCTGCGCGTGGGCTTCACCTACAACGTCAAGCGCGTGAAGCCCACGGCCGAGCCCGGAGCCACCGAGGACAGCGAGGCCGAGTACGACTCGCCCACCACGCTGCAGGCCATCCGCGAGGCCATCGCCTCGTGGGGCCACGAGGTGGTGGACCTGGAGGCCACGGCGGAACTGCCCAGCGTGCTCGCGAGCACCCCGCTGGACATCGTGTTCAACATCGCCGAGGGCTTCAAGGGCCGCAACCGCGAGAGCCAGGTGCCCGCGATGCTGGAGCTGTTGGACATCCCCTACACGGGCAGCGATCCGGCCACGCTCTCCATCGCGCTGGACAAGGCGCTGGCGAAGAAGATCGTCCGTCAGGCCGGCATCCACACGCCCATCTTCCAGCTCATGCACACGGGCAAGGAGCGGCTCAACAAGGAGTTCACCACCTTCCCGCTCATCGTGAAGCCGGTGGCGGAGGGCTCCTCCAAGGGCGTGGTGAGCAAGAGCGTGTGCGGCAACGAGGCGGAGCTGCGCGAGGTGGTGAAGGAGATCGTGACGAAGTACCAGCAGCCCGCGCTCATCGAGGAGTACATCGGCGGACGCGAGTTCACCGTGGGCCTGCTCGGCGAGCGGCGCCCGCGCGTGCTGCCGCCGATGGAGATCGTCTTCCTGGACAAGGCGGAGAAGAACCCCATCTACAGCTTCCAGCACAAGCTGGATTGGAACGATCGCATCCGCTACGACGCGCCAGCGAAGCTGGAGCCCGCGCTGCTGGAGAAGCTGCGCGCGGCGGCGCGCGGCTCGTTCATGGCGCTGGGGTGCCGGGACGTGGCGCGCATCGACTTCCGCATGGACGACAAGGGCCGGCTGTACTTCATCGAGTGCAACCCGCTGCCGGGCCTGACGCCGGGGTGGAGCGACCTGGTGCTCATCGCCCAGGGGGCGGGCATGGACTACCGGGGGCTCATCGGGGAGATCATGGCCCCGGCCATCCGCCGCTACAAGGAGCGCGAGGCCCGGCGTGCCGCGGACGAGAGCGCCCTGATGAAGCTGGCGATGGAGAAGGCCGCCCAGGAGAAGGGCACTCCGTCCGAGGACAAGTCCACTGGGAACGGGAGTGGGGGAGGGGGCTCCTCCAGTGAGGCTTCGCCTCGCATGGAGATGAAGGCCTGAGCGCCTCAGGCGGCGGGTTTGCTTCCCGCCGCCTCCAAATAGAGAGAGGCTGCCCCCGCCTTGAGCGCGGCCCAACCTAGGACGATTGCTTGACGGTCCCTCCGCCGCGCGGGACAAAAGGGGCGGTATGTCCATCCAGCGCTTGCGCCTCACGGAGTTCAGCGTCTTCGAGAAGGCGGAGTTCGAATTCTGCCCGGGTATCAATGTCATCATTGGTGCCAACTCCACGGGCAAATCGCACTTGATGAAGCTGCTGTACGCGGGCCACCGGGTGGCGGAAGGTGCCGTGGCTGCCAAGCCGCCTCTGACCGACGAGGTTTTCAATCACCAGTTGGCGGAAAAACTCGCGGGCGTCTTCAAGCCGGAGGAGGGTGCAATCGGCCGGTTGCGGAACCGGCGGCTAGGGCGTGGACGCGCGAAGGTTGCCATTGAGACGAATGAGGGCACGCTTTCCTTTGGGCTGAGTTCGCTCGGCAAGCTGACCGTGCAGGAGCGAAGCTGGGCTCCAGCTACTCCCGCTGTCTTCCTGCCCTCGCGAGAAGTTCTGGCGATGTACGAGGGTTTCGTCGCGGCCTACGAAGCCCGTGAACTCTCGTTCGATGAGACCTACTACGACACGTGCAAGGCACTCGCGGCCTCGCAGTTGCGGGGGCCCCGGGGTACGCGCGCCGCCGAGTTGCTCGGACCCATCCTGGCCGCGTTGGGTGGAGACGTGCGGCTCATGGGCAATCGCTTCTATGTCATCCAGGCGAATGGAACATTCGAAGCGCATCTGGTCGCGGAGGGACTTCGCAAGATCGCGAGCGTGGCGCATCTGATCGCCAACGGCTCTCTGGTGGAGAACGGACTTCTGCTGTGGGACGAACCGGAGGCGAACCTCAATCCGCGGCTCATCTCGCAAGTGGTGGAGTTCCTCCAAGCCTTCGCGCGTCGCGGTGTCCAGATCTTCCTCGCCAGCCATGACTACTTGCTGACGCAGAAGTTGTCTCTCGTGGCCGAGCACCCGCGTCAACAGGACGCGGTTGCCATGAAGTTCTTCAGCCTCTTCCGAGAGGGCAATGCCGTGCAAGTGGAGAGTGCTCCGACACTCGCTGGGTTGGAGCGCAATCCCATCCTCCAGGAGTTCGCGCGTCACTACGACGCCGAGGCCAATGCTTTCGCCCAATCCGCGGAGGTCATGACGCCGGAGGAGCCGACGGAATGAGTCCGCCCCTCCCTATTGAAGAGGGCCGGTTGCGCTTCGAGTTCGATGCGCGGTGGCAGGACGCGGTGAAGTGGGATGACTCCCTGGCCTACCGCAAGGGAATCGGGAGCCTTCCAGACACGAAGGCGGTCGATATCCTCTGCCGTTCCAAAGGCCGCTGCGTCCTCATCGAGGTGAAGGATTTTCGGGGGCATCGAATCGAGAACAAGCCGCGGGTGGCCTCCGGTGCGTTACAGCAGGAAGTGGCCCTGAAGGTGCGTGACACCCTGGCGGGCGTCCTGGGGGCGGCGAGGCTCAACGCGGACGGTGGCTACTGGCAGCCCTACGCCAAGGCGTTGGTCTCGAGCGATGATGTGTATGTCGTGCTCTGGCTCGAGGAAGACTTCGCACCCCCCATGGGTCCCGGGACGCAGGAGCAGCGCTGGAAGACGCGCTTGTCCACGGTGCTCAACGTTCTCAAGCAACGACTGCATTGGCTGACACCGAATGTTCTCGTGACCAGTGTGCGAGAAGTAAGCATGCTTCCGGGGGTGCAGGTGAGCAATCTCCCCCATCCGTGAACATCAGCGGGCGCGCCGCATTCACTTCGGATGGCGCTGAGAGGGCTGAGAGGGTGTCCTGAGAGGGTGTCAAAGAACTCGAGCGACGCGATCTGGCACGACACGCGGCGGGAAGGTGTCTCTTGTGGTGCGACCCGCGCCTCGCTCCCCACCCCCACGAGCGCCCAAGAGCTTTTCCGCTCCGTGCTCGTGTCGCGGTGGTCGTGGGAAGCGCAGGCACCGCTCTGGTCCTCGTGCCAGCCATCCTGATGGTGTCATCTGAGACTCCTTTGGTCCGAGAAGCGAACTTCCGTCGCTTGCCGCGCTCTCGCATGCTCGAAGCCGGTGCACCCGTCTGGCGCACACCCTGTCTGCGGCCCTCCCCGCCTTCTCTGCTCCTGCCCGCCCCCCTCAACAAGGCCCCACTCTCCCATGCGTCACGAGGCTACGGCTGGCACACGGGTGAATAGTAGAGGTTGCCGTTGTGGGTGAAGGGGGTCGTGCCCGAGGGCGGCGTGCCCACATAACAGTTCGCGCCATCATACCCGCTCCCGCTCATCGGGCAGGTGGGCACGCGCACGGGAGAATAGTAGAGGCTGCCGTTGTGGACGAAGGGGGTCGTGCCCGAGGGCGGCGTGCCCGCGTAGCAATTCGCGCCGTCATACCAGCTCCCGCTCATCGGACACTGATTGCCGCCCACCGCCGAATAATAGAGGTTGCCGTTGTGGGTGAAGGGGGTCGTGCCCGAGGGCGGCGTGCCCACATAACAGTTCGCGCCATCATACCCGCTCCCGCTCATCGGGCAGGTGGGTACGCGCACGGGAGAGTAATAGAGGCCGCCGTTGTGGACGAAGGGGGTCGTGCCCGAGGGCGGTGTACCCGCGTAGCAGTTCGCGCCGTCATACCCGCTCCCGCTCATCGGGCAGGGCACGCAGTTTATCTGGCTATCGATCCACGACACGAAAGAGGAGACGCGGGAGAAAACCGTGTACGTGTCGCAAGTGCCGCCCCGGCCCCAGCTCACGACCCCCACCAACCGCACCGGGTTGCCCTGGGTGACGAGCGGGCCGCCGCTATCGCCGTGACAACCTCCCTGAGCGCCATTGAGGAAGCCAGCGCACAGTTCGCCGCCCAGCAGATCACGAGCGAGTGGCGCAGCATTACAGCTCGCATTGCCCACGACCGGGAGGGTGGCGCTCATCAGCAGATTGGACGCCTGATGGGCATTCGCGGAGGTCCAACCCCATCCACTCACTGTGTGGGGGGTATTGAGCACCATACGGTCGCTGTTGAATAGCGCGATTGTCTGGACGGCTCCATTGAGGGTTGCCGGAGTGTCCATCTCGACCAGGGCCACGTCATTCACTGGCGCACCGCTCTCATAGTGAAAGCCAGGGTGGAGGATGAAGCGGCGCACGGTGTGAGACTGCTCGGTCGACTCGGGCAGGTTGATCTGGCGATCTCCCAGGATGATCCTCGTGCTGCCTGGGGAGATGCCATCGACGCAGTGGCCCGCCGTCAGGACCCATTTGGGGTGGATGAGCGAGCCACCACAGTAGTGACTCCCATTCACGGTCATGCGCGCCTGCCAGGGAAACTGCCCCGCCGCGGCGGCCGTCCCCCCAATGATGTCCTGCTCATGCTGGCCAAGCTCTGGTTGGGGAATTGATTCCAGGTCTTGAGGACTACAGCCCCAGCACAGCACCGAGGCCAACACGGCGGAGTACAGACGCTCTCTCATGCTTGTCTCCCAGATGAACGGGCGTGACTTGGATCCATGCGGTGAAAACATACACGTGGACGACGCGTGTTGGATCCGGGGAGTACCTGTGCACCCAACATGCCAGAACTCGCGGAAGGCAACTTCCCCTCGGCAGCCGTCGGGAGGGCGCAAGTGGAATGGCTATCGCTGTTGCTCACGGGACCACACCCGAATTGCTCCGTGTTGCGTTGACGGCATCAATCCGAGAGGACTTGACAGTACCAGCCTCGGCTTCGACCTCCACGGCTCGTCTCAATCCATCCGCAGGTGTTCCAGCGTCTCGGCCACTCGGCGCTCGAAGAAGGCGGCCTGCTGACTTCGGGCGAGCTCCATGGCCTTCCTGACGCTGAGCCGCGCCGCGCCGCCCGCCCCTCGATGCCAGAGCAACTGCCCCTTCAGGTGGTGCAGCTCGGCTTCGTAGAACCGCTCCCCCAGCGCTTCCGCCCAGACCAGGGCTTCCCGCACGGCCTCCAGTCCGGGTTGGATTTCCCCGCGCCCCAGGTGCAGATCGGCCAGCAGGCCGAAGCAATAGGAGAGCCCCTTGCGCATCCCAGACGCCGCCCATTGCTCGATGCGCGAGCGCAGCCCACTGGCCTCTCCCTGCTTGTCCAACGCCCACCCGTGCAGGGCTTCCGCGATCTCCACCCCACAGATCGACAGGTTGTAGTGCGTCATCATGGGAAGCAATCTCGACGTCAGCTCGAGGGTTCGCTCCACCTCACCGCACTGCTGGAAGAAGAGACTCGCATAGGTCAGTGTGACGGACGCCGTCATGGGGCAGTGGAGTGTGTCGAGGTGACCCAGGGCTTGCTCGCAGTCGTTCCGAGCCTCCGGCCGGGGCCCTTCGAGAAAGAGCCGGACCACGGCGGAGAAGATGAGGGCCATCACGCGCGGCGAGAAGCAAGACTTCTGGCAGAGCGCCCGTTCGCGCTCGGGATGGAAGCCCGGTCCCTGGAGTTCGCGGGCACGCTCGAAATGGGCCAGTGCCCGCCGCGGCATTCCCTGGAACATCAGGCAGATGCCCATCGCCACGAAGCCCATGGCCTGCTCTTCCTGTTGGTGTGAGCGTTCACCCACGTCCATCAGGCGCTTCGCCGTGCCAAACGCCTCCACGTAGTCCGCATGCTCCAGGTGCCAGATCAATTGCCCGATGAGCGCGGGGGAGAGCTGCTCGGTCGCCCCGGATTGGAGGCACAGCTCCTCGGCTCGCAGGAAGAGGCCCTTCACCTCGTCCGTGGCACATCGGGTGACCAGCATCGGCACCCCGAGCTCCAGCAGCAGCCGTAACTCCTCCGCGGCATGGCCTGGCTCGGGGGGAAGCCGCGCCAGCGCATGGCGGGCCTGCTGGTAGTGGTGCACCGCCTCCGTGTAGCCCCGGCGTGCCATGGCCGTCCGCCCCGCCTCCCACCACCAGGGATAGGCCTGGGCCCACTCCTCGGCCTGGGTGAAGTGGTGGGCCACCCATTCCGGGGGAAACTCGGAGGGGTCCGCGAGTCGCGCGGCCAGGTGCCGGGCAATGCGCTGGTGGACGAGGCGCCGCTCGGCGCGGGGCAGTGATTCGCGGGCTTGCTCCCGCAGCAAGGCGTGGCGGAATTCGTACCGCGCCTCCGGGGCGTCCTCGCATCGCCGCAGCAGCCCGGCGGCCACCAGCCCCTCGAGTCCCTGGCGCAGCTCCTCGTTTCGCTGCTCCACGCAGGCTGCCAGCAGGGAGGGTCGGAAGCCGCGGCCAATGACCGCGCAGCGCCGGGCCAGGTCCCGCAGCTCCCCCGGGAGGGAGTCCAGTCGCGCCTGCAGCAGGGATTGCAAGGGAATGGGAATGGCTGGCGCGTCCACGAGGTGTTGGGAGGGCGAGCCCTCGCTCAGGAGCAGGTGGGCCAGCTCCTCGATGAAGAGAGGAATTCCGTCTGTCTTTTCCTGGAGCTGACGGAGCTTCTCCTCGGAGAAGCGGTGGCCGGGGGTCATCCGGGCCACCAGATGCATGGTGTGCTCCAATGACAAGCGTGGCAGCACGAGCCGGTGGACACCGGGCGTGGGAGGCCAGGGCGGCCGCAGTTCCGGGCGGGCACTGAGCAGCACCCAGAGCGGGGCCGACCGCACCCGCTCACTCAGGCACGCCAGCAGATCCAGGGTGGACGGGTCCGCCCAGTGCAGATCCTCGATGATGAGCAGGGCGGGGCGGGTCGTGGGGGACCGGGAGCCGGTCAGCGCCAGGAGCAGGGTGACCAGCTGTTCCAGGAGCTGGGCCTGCCGGAGTTTGGCGCCTTCAGCGAGCGAGGCTTCGGAGCCGGAGAGGCGGAGCAGGGACTCGAGCAGGGGCAGATACTCCTCGTGGGGAATACCCAGCTCCTCCAATCGCTGGATGACGCGAGCCCGCCGCTGCTCCAGTGGGGCCTCCGGAGGAAGGGCGAAGAGCTGACGCAGCAACTGGCTGATCGGGAAGAACGGACTGCTGCTGGACTCCTGCCAGCACTGCGCCACGGCCCGTGTCCCCGCCTCGGAGCCCACCTGCTCGCGCAGCTCGCTCAGCAGCCGGGACTTGCCAATGCCGGCCTCGCCCTGGATCAGGACGAGGGCCCCATGTCCCCGTCGCGCCTGCTCCCAGTGCTCCCGGAGCTGGTGCAGCTCCTCGTCCCTGCCCACCAGCGGCGTGAGTCCGGGGGGCCGCGTTCGTTCGAAGCGCAGGGGCTCCTCCCGCTCGCGGACCAGTCGGTGGAGGGGGATGGGCACGGCGCCCGCGTCGCCACGCGCGAGGGGCTCGGTGATGAATGCGCCGCGCAGCCCCTGGTGGGTGCTCTGACTCAGCAGCGCCGTCCCGGCCTGGGCCTGGCGTGCCACCTGGATCGCCAGGACGTGTGCGTCCCCCTGGAGGGCGGAGGCGCTGCCGCTCTGGCCCGCCGGGGGCAGGGGTCTCAGCACGACGGAGGCGGTGTGCAGGCCCACCCGTACCGCGAAGCGCGCCCGCGGCATCGAGGCCAGCGCGAGCCCCGCCCGCACCGCGTGCAGCAGTGCATCCTCCTCGGCGCGGGGGTGGCCGAAGCAGGCGAGCACTTCGTCTCCCATGCACTGCAGCACCGTACCGCCCTGGCGCTGGAGGAGCTCCGAGCAGGTCCGCTGGAAGTCGTCCTGCCGCTCCCCGAGCGTCTCGTCATCGAGTGGCTCCGGGGGACGTTCCATCACGCAGCAGACGAAGGTGACCTGCGCGCGCCGCGGAGCGGGTGGGCCCTTCCGGGCGGCCTCGCGCCGCCGCGCCAGGGCCGTCAGTTCCTCCGAGAACTCGTGGCTGGACTGGAAGCGCTGCTCTGGCTCCCGGGCGGTGGCCTTGCCCAACAGGGCGTCCATCTCCGCGGGCAGCTCCGGGTGGCCGTCGCGTACGGAGGGCAGCGGCCGGCAGCCGAGGGCCCAGTCACGCAAGTCCTCCGCGGAGTGGCTGGGGCACGGATGCTTGCCCGTGAGCATCAGGTAGAACAGGAGCCCGGCGGCCCAGAGGTCGGTCCGGGCGTCATGCGGCGTGTCCAGCCATTGCTCGGGGGCCATGTAGGGTGGCGAGCCCACCCGCAGGAGTCCACGGGTGGTGGTGCTCCCCGGGTTCAGGGCGAGCCGGGCCAACCCGAAGTCGAGCAGCTTGGTGCGACCCTCGTCGAGCACGAAGACGTTGCCTGGCTTGAGGTCGCGGTGGATGACCTGATGCGCGTGGGCATGCTCCAGCCCCGCGAGCACGTCATGGAAGACGGCGAGGGCCTCGTTCCAGTCCAGCGCGCCCTGTCGCAGGCGGGCGGAGAGGGACTTCCCCTTCAGGCACTCCATGATGAGGAAGGGGACAACGGCGGAAGGGGTGGGCCGCCATTCCGAGATATCGAAGAGGCGGATGATGTTGTCGTGGTCGAGCCGGGCAATGGCCCGTGCCTCCTCCTCGAGGAGTGAGCCGAGCGTCGGGCCGGAGATGTTCGTGAGGGGTTGGATGAACTTCAGGGCCACGTGGCGCCGCAGCTCCCTGTCCCAGGCGAGGAAGACCTGGCCCATGCCTCCCTGGCCCAACCGCTCACGAAGCTCGAAGCGATCCCCCCGCTGACCACCCAGCAGCTCTCCCGGCCAGGGCAGGCGGAGGAGGGCGGGCGATTCCCTGAGCTTCAGCAGCAACGTGTCGCTGAAGTCAGACGCACCCTCCTCGAGGTCGTGCCAACCTGTGTTCCGACTCGTCACGAGGACTCTCTCCGTCCGCTGGCTCCAACAAGGGTGGAGTGGCTTGTGCGGCGTTGTGACGGGTACGTGCTCCCCATCCAGCCTGCCTCGCGCTCAGGGAGCACCGCCTTCCGCCCTTGGGGTGCTCCGAGGGGCAGGAGGCGCCGATCTGGGAACCTTCCGCTCGTCGCCTCCTGTGGGAGACGCGCCTGTGCCGGTAGCGACACTTCGGGCCTCGGATGGCGCGGGCGACTGCTACTCGCGCGCGAGTTCTTGTCGCGCGAGGATGTCCTCGACGAAGGACAGCTTCAGTTGGCGCGCGCGATCCAATCGCTCGGGGATTGGCACGGGATAGAGCCGGCCACAGTTCGCCTCTCCCCCGTTCAAGTAGTACTGGCGTGCGCACGCCACGCCTTCCATCCGCTCGTCGCGCTGGGCCCGGTAGTACTTCAGTGAGACGTCATTCGCGGCGCCGATGAGGCAGCCAGTCCAGAGGACCACCAGGGCCGTCCTCCGGGCTTTCGTCCACGGTTCCAGGACACTCCACCAGATAGCAGCAGTGAGCGGAACGAGGAGGAAGGCGATTTCCATATAGCGAGAGCTCTTGGCGCTGACGACACCAAACCCGGCGCGTCCGAGCGTGATGGTCGCCAGTGCCGCGCCCACGGCGGCGATCATCGCCACGAGCATCCACTGCGCGGAGGTCAATCGCAGGCGCGAGCGCAGCAGCAACCAGCCCACCGGCACGACCACCGCGAGCAGGCAGAGCGTTCCCACCAACTCGCTCTGCTGCTCGAAGCCAAACCCGAGTCCCACCAGGTTGACGAGGTACACCCAGAACTTGGACTGATGCGGGAGCGTGAATTCCGGATGACCATCCAGATGCCGCTGCCCGAGGGCCGCTGCCGCGATTCCCGCGAGGGTGATCAGGCCGGCCGCCCCGAGTTGTGCCAGCTCCCGCGGCTTCGTGGCGGTGTCCTGTGCGCGCAAGGCGCGCAGGGCCTTGAAGCCCACGAATACCCCCATCGCCGCGAGACCCGCCGTGATGCCACTGGAGAAGGAATAGGCCCCCATCACCAGGAGCACCGCCCCGGAGACCAGCCACCCGCTTCGCTGCTGCTCATCGAACAGCATCATGATGCCGAGGCAGAGCATCAGCAGGAGGAAGTGGAATTGGAGCTGGAAGCCCCAGAGGTGATTCTCGTAGTTGAGCGGCGTCTGCAGGAACAGCAGGAACGCCATCACCGCCACCACGGGCAGGTCCGGCACCGCCCGGCGCATCAGCCGCGCCATCGCGAGCAGCAGCAGCCCGAAGAAGAGGAAGTTGAAGACGATCAGTCCGATGTGGTTCCAGCCCGACAACCGGAAGAAGAGCCAGTGGACGAGCTTGGTCGTCACGATCCGGTGCTCGTTGTGACGCGCGAAGAGCCAGTCGAGCGAGAGGTGCTCCGATGGGAAGGCCTCGGGCCGCAGCATTTCCCATTCATCCCAGTAAGGGATGTCGACGGCGTAATGCCACACGAGGGCGAGGTGCACGAGGAACACCCCGACCGAGGCGGCGATGGCCAGTCTAGGCCGCGTCCACATGTGGAATGCTCCGGTCGGTCGGTCCAGGAGCCGTCTTCTTGGGCATGGGGCTCATCTTCTCGCGACGGTAGTCCCCGCGCGACAGCCACTTCTCGATGAGGCAATACAGAACGATGAAGAGGTAGCGAGAGCCCATCTCCTTGATCTTCAGCTTGGAGACGCCCGTCTTCCGGTTGATCCAGTCGTTCGGCACCACGGCATACGAGAAGCCGCGCACGATGGACTTGAGCGGCAACTCCACCGTCAGGTTGAAGTGATGGCTGAGGAGCGGCTGGAGCCCCTGGATCACCTCGCGCCGGTACAGTTTGAAGGCGTTGGTGGTGTCGTTGTAGCTCAGGGTGAACAGCACCTGGATGAACGCGTTCGCCATCCGGTTCAGCATCAACTTCGGCAACGGGTAGTCCACCACGCGGGCGCCGCGCGCGAAGCGGGACCCGAAGACGCAGTCCACGCGCTTCTCTTCCATGGTGCGCCAGTAGAGCACGAGGTCCTCCGGGCGATCGGAGGCATCGGCCATGTAGACCGCCACCGCGTCACCCGAGAAGGACTCCAGTCCCTTGCGCACCGCGAAGCCGAACCCGTGCGGCGGCGTGTTGTTGACGTAGCGCACGCCCTTCAGCTCCCGGCTGAGCCGGGCGAGGATCTCCTCGGTCTGATCCTTCGAGTTGTCGTTGACGACGAGCACCTCGTACTCGATGCGCTCCTCCGTCAGCTTCTCCACCAGCGCCCGGACGGTGGACTCGATGCAGCCTTCTTCGTTGTGGGCGGGGATGACGACGGAGAGCTTCATGACACCCTCTTCACGCGCTCGGCGGTGGCCTCGACGATTTCCTCGAGGATGGTGCGCTGGTCGTAGCGGTACTTCCACTCGGGGTAGTCCTGCTGGAAGCGCCGCACGTCGCTGATCCACCAGATGTGGTCGCCGGCACGCGCCTCCGGGGACAGCGTGTACTGCAGGCGCTTGCCGCTGAGCTGCTCCACGGTGTCGATCGCCTCGAGCATCGAGCAGTTGCTGTGGCGCGAGCCACCGATGTTGTAGACGGCGCCGGCGCGCGGCTTCTGGAAGAAGTGCCAGAAGGCATTCACCAGATCGTAGGAGTGGATGTTGTCGCGGACCTGCTTCCCCTTGTAGCCGAAGATCGTATAGGGCTTGCCGGTCAGCGCGCACTTGACGAGGTAGGCCAGGAAGCCGTGCAGCTCCGCGCCCGAGTGGGCCGGGCCGGTGAGGCAGCCACCGCGGAAGGTGCCCGTCTTCACTCCGAAGTAGCGCCCGTACTCCTGCACCATCACGTCGGCGGCCACCTTGCTGGCGCCGAAGACGCTGTGCTTCGACTGATCGATGGACATCGACTCGTCGATGCCATGCGGGGCGTATGCGTGGGAGGGAGCGCACTCCCAGCGCGTCTCGCGCTCGACGAGCGGCAGGTAGTTGGGCGTGTCACCGTAGACCTTGTTGGTCGAGGTGAAGATGAAGGCCGCGTCGGGAGCGTGGAGGCGGGTGGCCTCCAGCATCACCAGCGTGCCCTGGGCATTCACCGAGAAATCCGTGAACGGCTCGCGCGCGGCCCAGTCGTGGCTCGGCTGCGCGGCGGCGTGGACCACGAGCGAGATGCGGCCCTTGTACTCCTCGAAGAGCTTGAAGATGACTCCCTGGTCACGGATGTCCGCCGTCACATGGCGGAAGTTCTTCAGGCTCTGCTTGAGCACCGCCGTATTCCATTCGGTCGAGCCATCCTCGCCGAAGAAATACTTGCGCATGTTGTTGTCGATACCGACGACTTCCAGCCCCTTCTCATGCAGGAATCGGACGGTTTCACTGCCAATCAGGCCGGACGAGCCGGTGACGATCGCGACGGACATTCTGGGTTCCTCGATTCTCTAGGCGAAAAGGGGCCGGAGCAGTTCCTCGCTCTGACCGATCCACTGGGCAATCTCTCCGATGATGGCGCGCACGTCGCGCTTCGGCTTCCACCCGAAGGTGCGTTGCGCGAGGCTCGAGTCGGAGATGTACAGGGGGATGTCCACCGGGTTGGTGGTGGGATCACTCGCGATGGGAAGGGTGTTGCCGGTGACCTGCTCGCACACCCGGGTGAGCTCGAGCATCGAGGTGGAGATCTCCCGGCCGCCACCGACGTTGAACACCTGACCGCTCACGCGGTCCAACTGCGAGAGCTGCGTGGTGAGCAGCGAGAAGAGGTCCTCGGGGTGGAGCAGGTCGCGTACCTGCTTGCCCAGCCCGCCGAAGCCGGTGTAGCGCAATGGCTTCTTGAAGTAGTGGTTGGCCACCCAGAGGGTGAAGACGCCCTGGTCCACCTTGCCGAACTGACCCGGTCCCGCGATGACGCCGCAGCGGTTGATGACCGCGCGCATCTTGTAGCTGTGCACGTACTCCTGGATGATCAGCTCGGAGGCGAGCTTCGTCGCTCCGTAGAGCGAGCGGGGCAGGAGGGTGGTGAAGTGCTCGCTGATGCCGGCGGGACCGATGCCGGCATGCACCTGCTCCGGGGAGATTTCGAAGCGGGTGGGGCGCTCGGTGAGGCGGATCTCCCGGAGAGGCTCGATGGAGTAGACGCGCGAGGTGGAGAGGAAGATCAGCCCGCCCGCGCGCTTGCGTGCGAATTCCAGGCAATTGAGGGTGCCCACCAGGTTGGTGTCGAGGACGTACCTGGGGCTGCCATCCAGGCCCGCCAACACGCTGGGCTCGGCCGAGGCCTCGATGAAGGCGTCGAACGTGCCGGGCAGATCCTCCAGGTCCCCCGGGCAGCGGATGTCCCCGTGGAAGAAGCGGATGCCCAGCTCGCGGAAGCGGGAAAGGTTCAGCTCGGCGCCGCGGCGACGGAGGTTGTCCAGCACCACGACGTCGGCCGACGGGTCCTGCCGCTTGAACGCGCAAGCCAGGCTGGCTCCGACGAAACCAGCCCCCCCCGTGACGAGAATCTTCATGTTCTCCGCCCCTTCCGGTACCGCCGAACAGCTCCCGGCCGAGTGCGTTCAGCGCGAGGCGGCTTATTACTTCGAGTCTTGGTTATCAAGCAAACGATGGTGCCTGGGCTCGCTTGCTCCACGAGGAGGCGTCGGTCCATGGCGCCGATATGCGGAAAGTTCCGCTTGCCGCGCTCGGCCGGGCGGTAGGGCGGCTCCTCCTCCCGTCGAGGGTTCGTCAGGGCTCCCGCGCGAACGTCACCCGCAGGTGGGCGCCGCGCTCGGCTTCCAGGAACTCGGCGCGGGCGTGGTGGGCCCGGGCGATGAGCGCCACCAGGGACAAGCCAATCCCATGTCCAGGATGCCGCGCACGCGCTCTGGGCGAACGGTAGAAGGGCTCGAAGACCCGGGCCGAGTCTTCCCGCGAGACCCCTGGCCCCTCGTCCTGGAACTCCAGGAGGGTCGTCTCCCCGGTGTCCCGGATGCGCACGAGGACGGGCCCCTTCCCCGAGAACTTGAGAGCGTTGTCCACCGCGTTCTCCACGAGCTGCCTCAGCAGGTGGGCATCCCCCCGAACCTGGCCCGCTCCCTCGGTCTCCACGCGGACCCGGCTCGCCGCCTCCTTCGCGAGGCCCAGCAGCACCTCCTCGGTGAGCTCGGGCAGGCGGACGGGCTCCACCCACTCGAGCGTCCCCCGTGCGCCGTCCGCGAGCACGAGCAGCCGCTCCACGAGCGTCCCGAGCGAGATCACCGTTCGTAGGAGTCTCGCGAGCGAGGCGGCCGTGTCCGGAGGGTGCGGGTTCTCCGCTTGTAGCTCCAGCTCGATGCGAAGCGCCGCCAGGGGGGTGCGCAGCTCGTGCGCGGCGTTGGCGGAGAACCGGCGCGACTGCTCCAGCGCCTCCTGCGAGCGTCCAAGCAGTTCCACCAGTGCGACGCGGAGGGCATCCACCTCGGCATAGCGGGCAGGGGTGTCGAGCGGCGCTGGCACGGGCATGCCCGGTTGCAGCCGCGAGAGGGACTCGCTCAGCTCGGTGAGGGGGCGGGCGGCCCAGCGCGCCATGCGCCGGCTCATCGCGAGACTCAGGAGCGCGGCACCCACCGCCGCGAGGAGCGCGGCTCCCGCCAACCAGCTCCTCATGAGGGGAACGAACGCGAGGTGTTGCTCGGTGACCACCAGCCGCCCACCAGCGGCCACGCCACAGCGGCGCAGACCCGCTTGTCCCGGGGCGCGGGACCACTCGCATCCGGAGAGGGCGTCGATGCCCGGCGCGCCCCCGAGTCGCCGCTCTCCCGCGAACAGGGTGATGCCAATCGCGGAGCCGGCGAGCTCCGTCAGCTCGTGGTTCGCCACCTCGCCGGCCTGGGCCTCGTCGAGCCCGGCGGCCTCGTCCAACAGGTGCAGCGCGGCACTTCGCAGTTGGTGGTCCTCCGCCATCAGCAACATGTGCTCGGAGAGGAAGCCCGTGGCCCCAGCCGTGAGGGCGCTGCTCACGAGGGCGACCCCCAAGACGGTGTGTGACAGCCGCCGCACCAGGGTGTCGCGCGGCGCGGTGTTTCTATCCTCGCCCAAGGCCGTACCCCGCTCCGCGAAGGGTTCTCACCACGTCGTCGCCCAGCTTGCGGCGGATGCGGCCGACGAGGACTTCCAGGCTGCTGACCGCTCCGGTCGACGTGTCTCCCCAGATGGACTCCAGGAGTTCGTCACGGCTCATGACGCGGCCTCCCCGGGACGCGAGGGCCTCGAGGATGCTCCACTCCCTGGCGGTGATGGGCACGCGGCTGTCCGCGCGCAGCGCCTCCCGCTTGCCAAAGTCGAGCACGACGTCCCCCAACCGCACCTGCACCGTGCTCGCCCGCTCACGACGGCGGCCCAGTGCGCGGACTCGGGCCCGAAGCTCCGCGACCGCGAAGGGCTTGCCCAGGAAGTCATCCGCTCCCGAGTCGAGTCCCTCCACCCGCTCATCCACCCGGTTGTGCGCCGTGAGGATGAGGATGGGCGTCTGGATTCCTTCACGCCGCAGCTCCCGGCAGAGCACGAGCCCCGAGCCATCCGGCAGACCCACGTCGAGCACGATGACTTCCACCTCTTCTTCCTCGAGGGCGCGCCGCGCCTGCTCCACGTCGGCGGCCTGGCGCACGACGTGGCCGTCCCGCTCCAGCGCCTGGGAGACGAGGGTCAGCAGTTCCTGATGATCATCGACGACGAGGACGCGCATGGGGTGCTCGGGGGGATGCACGAGATGCTAGCGCACGGCGTCCGGCCACGGCGCGCCCGGCCCGGGCGCCGTTCAGCTTCCGTTTACCCGGGGCGGGCATGGTGCGGACATGCGTTCCCGCCGCAGGATCCAACGCCTCCTTCCCACCCGCCTGGCGACCCTCTCATTGTCGATGACCCTGGCGGGGTGTGCCACCTCTCCCCATGACCGGGCCTGGGTATCCCGCGAGCTCCAATCCGTCGCCGCGCCGCTCGGGCCCGAGAGCTCCGAGACCGCCTCGCTCCCGCCGGGTATCGCGGAGGCCGGGCACCTGGACGAGTCGGCCGCGGTGGCCATCGCGCTCTGGAACAGCGCCGCGCTCCAGGCGGACCTGGCGCAACTGGGCGTGTCCCGGGCGGACCTGGCCGAGGCGGGCGCCCTGCCCAACCCCACGTTCTCCCTGCTGATGCCGGTGGGCCCACGCACGATCGAGCTCTCGCTCCTCATGCCCTTGTTCTTCCTGTGGCAGCGGCCGGCGCGCGTCGCGGCCGCGAAGCTCCAGGTGGAGCAGGTCGCGAGGGGACTGGTGCAGAACGGGCTGGACCTCGCGCGGGACGTGCGCGTCGCGCATGCCGAGTGGGTCCTCGCCGAGGGCCGGCGCGAGGCTCGCGAGCAGTTATCACTCCTCTGGGGGAGGACGGCCGAACTCGTCGATGCGCGCTTCGCCGCGGGAGACGCCAGCCAGGTGGAGGCGGCGGCCATCCGCGCGGAGGCCCTGACGGCGGTGGACAACGCCTCGCGGGCCCGGACGGACGCGATGCTGGCCTGGCAGAGGCTGCGTCTGTTGATGGGCGTGGCCCAGAGCCCCCTGCTCGAGAACGCCAGTCCCCGCGTGGGCCCCTGGGAGACCCGGCCCCCGCGCCCGCTCGAGCAACTCCTCCCCCTGGCGCTGGCGGCGAGGCCCGACGTGCGCGCGGCGGAGTTGGGCCTCGAGGGAGCGGGGCAGCGGGTGGGCTGGGAGAAGGAGCGCATCGTCAACCTCCTCGCGCGGCTGGACGCCAAGCCCACGACGACGGCGAGCGGCAACACGTCGCTGTGGGTGCCCGGCGCGCAGTTGGAACTGCCTCTCTTCAACCGGAACCAGGCAGGCGTGGACCGGGCCGAGGCCGAACTCTCACGCGCCTCCGCGCGCTACCTCCTCTTACGGCAGCAGGTGGCGAACGAAGTGATCACCGCCCGGGCGCAGCTCCTCCAGGCATCCCAGTCCCTTCAGGCCTTTCAAACCCACATCCTCCCCGCCCTCACCGCCGCGAGCGAGGGGGCACTCAAGGCCTTCGAGGCGGGAGAACTGCCGTACCTCCAGGTGCTGGAGGCCCTTCGCCGCCTGACGGACGCGCGACTGCGCGCCCTCGACCTCGAGGCGGACTTCCGCCGTGCACTCGCTCAGCTCGACCGTGGCCTGGGCAGACAAGGAGCAGCCCATGAATGAGTCCTTCCGCTACCTGCTCATCTCCAGCGCCCTCGCGACCCTGCTCGCGTGCCAGGGCGAGGCGCCCGCCCCGGCCCCGCCTCCCGCCGCGACCGTGAGCACCCACGTGGCCGAGCTGGCGCTGGCGACGGTGACCCTCACCCCCGAGGCCGAGTCCCGCCTGGCTCTCGGGGTGCAACCCGTCCAGAAGCGAAGCGCCCGGCGCACGTATCTCACGGGTGGAGAGGTCATGGTGCCCTCCGGGAACGCCCTGCTCGTGGCGGCCCCCGTGGCGGGGGTGGTCGCCGCGGTCCAGAAGGAGTCCCCACCGCGCGTGGGCGTCAGCGTGGCGCGAGGAGACGCCTTGTTGCGGTTGGTGCCGCTCGCCACGGTGGACAGGGATCTGCAAGCGCAGGCCCAGCGGGCACTGGAGTCCACCCGGGCGAGAGCCGAGGCCACCGGGTCCCGGCTCGCCCGCGCGGAGCGGCTCCTGAAGGACGGAGCGGGGACGGAGCGCGCGGTGGAGGAGGCGCGGGCGGACCATGCCGTGGCGGAGGCGGAAGCGCGGGCCTCCCAGGCGCGTCTGGAGCAGATGGGCAGATCGCCGCTCGAGTCGGATGTCAGCATGTCCGTTCGTGTGCCGCGCGACGGCGTCCTGCGGCAGGTGTGGGTCGCGCCCGGACAATCCGTGGCGGCTGGCGCGCCCCTCTTCGAGGTGGTGGGCGTGAGCGCCAACTGGGTGCGGGTGCCGCTCTTCGTCGACGAGGCGTTCCGCTTGAAGGGCGATGCGCCCGTGCGCGTGCACGCGCTCCTGTCCGGAGGCGACCCGGGGGTGGAGGCGCTGCCGGTGACGGGCCCGCCCACCGCGGACCCCGCCGCGGCGACGGTGGACACCTTCTATGAGCTGCCCGCCTCGGCCCGGTTCGCACCGGGTCAGCGGGTCGGCGTGACGCTCACGTCGGGAGAGGCCAGGGACGTGCTCGTCGTGCCCGCCTCCGGCATCGTCTACGACGCGCTCGGCGGCGCGTGGGTCTACGTGCGGCGGCGGGAGCATGTCTACGCCCGGGAGCGCGTGGACGTGCTGCGCGTGGAGAAGGGCGAGGCCCTGTTGGAGCGGGGCCCACGGGAAGGGTCGCTCGTCGTGGGCACCGGAGCGGCGGAACTGTTCGGCACCGAGTTCGGCGCGGGCCACTGAAGGAGACCTCCCATGCATAGACTCATCTCCGCCTGCCTCCACTATCGCCTCATCCCCCTGGCCGCCTCGGTGTTGCTGCTGCTGCTCGGCTACAAGAGCGTGCGCGACATGCCGGTGGACGTCTTTCCCGAGTTCGCTCCACCCCTGGTGGAAATCCAGACAGAGGTGCCCGGTCTGTCCAGCCTGGAAGTGGAGAACCTCATCACCGGTCCCCTGGAGAATGGCCTCGCCGGGGTCCCCGCCCTCAAGACGATGCGCTCCAAGTCCGTGCTCGGCCTGTCCTCGCTCGTCCTCATCTTCGAGCGGGGAACGGATCTCTTCCGGGCCCGGCAGATGGTGCAGGAGCGGCTGACGCGCGTCGCGCCCACGCTGCCCACGGTGGCCCGGCCGCCCGTGATGCTCTCGCCCCTGTCCGCCACGAGCCGTGTCCTCAAGGTGGGCCTGCTGTCCGACACGCTCGACCGCATGGCGCTATCGGACCTGGCCCGGTGGACCCTGCGTCCGAGGTTGATGAGCGTGCCCGGCGTGGCGAACGTCGCCATCTGGGGGCAGCGCGACCGCCAGTTGCAGATCAAGGTCGATCCCGAGCGCCTGCGGGCGGCCAACCTCCGCATCGATGATGTCCTCCGGGCCGCGCGCGAGGCCAGCCAGCCCGCCTCGGGCGGCTTCATCGACACGCCCAATCAGCGCATGGCCATCAGCCTCTCGGGGGCCACCAACCTCGCGACGCTCCAGGACGTCCCCGTGGCGTTTCGCAACGGGGCGTCCATCCGGCTGGCGGACGTGGCCCACGTCGAGGAAGCCCCCCCGCCTCCGATTGGAGACGCCGTGGTCGACGACGAGGCCGGTATCCTGCTCATCGTCGAGAAGCAGCCCTGGGGCAACACCCTGGAGGTGACGCGGCAGGTGGAGGCCGTCCTCGAGCAGATGCGTCCCGCTCTCCAGGGCGTCACCGTGGTGCCAGGCATCTTCCGGCCCGCGACGTTCATCGAGCGCGCCATGGACAACCTCCATCACGCGGTGGTGCTCGGCTGCGTGATGGTCATCGTCGTCCTGTTCGCCTTCCTCCAGGACTTTCGGACCGCGGCCATCAGCCTCGTGGCCATTCCGTTGTCGCTGGTGAGCGCCCTGGTGGCCCTCCATCTGGCGGGCGCGACGGTGGATACCTTGGTGCTCGCCGGGCTCGTGCTCGCGCTCGGGGAAGTGGTGGATGACGCCATCATCGACGTGGAGAACGTGCAGCGGCGCCTGGCGGAGAACCTGCGGCTCGCCCAGCCCCGCTCCTCCCTCCAGGTCATCCTGGATGCGTCCATGGAAGTGCGCAGCGCCGTCGTCTTCGCCACGCTGATCGTCGTGCTCGTCTTCATCCCCGTGTTCTTCCTGGATGGCGTGAGTGGCGCCTTCTTCCGTCCCCTCGCGGTGGCGTACGTGCTCGCGGTGTTCGCCTCCATGGGGGTAGCGCTCACGGTGACGCCGGTCCTATGCCTGCTCTTCCTCGAGCGCGGAGAGCATGCGCCCCCCCGGCTCGGCGGGTGGTTGCGCGAGCGCGCGCGGCCGCTCATCGTGTGGATGATGGACCGTCCCCGTCTGGCGCTCGGCGCTGTCGCCGGGATGGTGATCGCCGGGGCCGTGGGGGCGGCCCTGCTCGGCGAGGGGTTCCTGCCTCACTTCCAGGAGACGGACTTCCTCATGCACTGGGTGGCCAAGCCGGGGACGTCGGGCGAGGCCGTGCGGCGCACCGCCCTCCGGGCCAGCGCCGAGCTGCGCTCCATTCCGGGAGTGCGCCACTTCGGGGCGCACATCGGGCGGGCGGAGGTGGCCGACGAGGTGGTGGGTCCCAACTTCGCGGAGCTGTGGATCAACCTGGAAGGCGCGGTCGACTATCGCGCGACCGTCGAGCGCATCCACCGCGTGGTGGAGGGTTACCCCGGGCTCTACCGCGACGTGCAGACGTACCTCCAGGAGCGCATCAAGGAGGTGTTGAGTGGAGCGAGCGGCTCCATCGTGGTTCGGGTCTACGGCCCGGATCTGGACACCCTGCGCACGAAGGCCGCCGAGGTGGAGGCGAAGCTGCGGACCATTGACGGGGTGGGCAACCTCAAGCTGGAGCCCCAGGTGCTGGTACCCCAGGTGCGGGTGCGTCTGGATCCGGAGGCGGCGCGGCGGCTGGGATTGACGCCGGGCGACATCCAGCGCGCGGCGGCCACGCTGCTCCAGGGCACGAAAGTGGGTGAGGTCTACCGGGCGGAGCGCTCCCTCGACGTCGTCGTCTGGGGCGAGGACTCCCTGCGCCAGGACGTCTCCTCGGTGAAGGAGCTGCGCTTCCTCACCCCCTCGGGGGCCCCCGTGAGGCTCGGCGACGTGGCGCGCGTGGAGATCGACTCCGTTCCCAACATCATCCAGCACGAGAGTGCCTCGCGCCGCATCGACGTGACGTGTGATCCCAAGGACCGCGCGCTGGGCGCGGTGGTGGGAGACATCCAGCGTGTCGTCTCCGGTATGGAGTGGCCCGTCGGCCATCACGCGGAAGTGCTGGGCGAGTTCGCGGAGCGGCGGGCGGCGAGCGCGCGGCTCTTCGGCCTCACGGCCCTGGCTATTCTCGGCATCGCCTTCGTGCTCTACCTGGACTTCCAGTCTCCGCGCCTGGTCGCCTTCACCATGGGGACCCTTCCGTTCGCCCTGGTGGGAGGACTGATTGGCGTGCTGCTCACGGGAGGGGTGGTGTCGCTGGGGTCGCTCGTGGGGTTCGTCACGGTGCTGGGGGTCGCCGCGCGCAATGGTATTCTCCTCGTCAGTCATTACCGTCACCTGGAGGTCGAGGAGGGGATGGCCTTCGGTTTCGAACTCGTCCTGCGTGGCACACTCGAGCGGTTGCAGCCCATGGCCATGACGACCCTGACGACGGCGCTGGCGCTGGTCCCGCTCGTGGTGGGGGGTCTCAAGCCAGGGCAGGAGATCGAACATCCCATGGCGGTCGTCATCCTCGGGGGATTGGCCTCATCCGCCGTGCTGAACGTGTTGCTCGTCCCCTCGCTCTTCCTGCGCTTCGCGAGGGGGCCGTCGAACCACGCGGCTCCGTCATCCCCCCCATGAAACCACTGACCGCCGGGATATAAGGCCACGCATGACTTCCAGGCCGCTGACCGTGACTGCCGATTCGGGCCCCCCCTTTCCATGGACGCGAGGGGTGTTGCTGGTCAGTGCGGTGCTGACCGTGCTCCGGCTCCTCTACTCGACGCAGGTGCAGCTTGCTCCCCAGGAGGCGTACTACTGGCAATATGCCCGCCACCTGGACTGGTCCTACTTCGATCATCCTCCGATGTGCGCGTGGCTCATCGCCCTGGGAGTGAAGATCGCGGGGACCAGCGAGCTGGGGGTGCGGCTGCTCACGGTGACGTCGGGAACGGTGCTCACGCTGCTGCTCTATTCGCTCGGGACCCGCCTGTATTCGCCCGCGGTGGGCGCGTTCACGGCGCTCGCGGCCAACATGACGGTGCTCTTCGGGTTGGGCGCGGTGGTGATGACGCCGGACGTGCCGCTCGTGCTCTTCTGGACGGCGGCGCTGCGTGTGTTGTGCGAGCTGGTGCTCCCGGATGGGAAGGGACCGGGAAGGGGCGCGTTCCGCTGGTACGTGCTGGGCCTGCTCTGTGGGCTCGCGATGCTGTCGAAGTATACCGCCGCGCTGCTGCCCCCGCAGATCCTCGTGACGGCGCTGCTGACGCCGCGAGGCCGGGCCGCCCTGCGCACGCCTCACCCCTACCTCGCGGTGCTGCTCGCTCTCGCCGTCTTCACGCCGGTCCTCTACTGGAACGCCACGCATGGATGGGCCTCCTTCTCCTTCCAGACGCGAGGCCGGGCGGAGACGGTGCATGGAGTGCAACCCCATCTCATCGGGCGCTACCTGGGTCTGCAGGCCGTGGCGGTGGGCCCGTTGTTGTATGGGGCCTTGCTCGCCTCGACGGTGCATGTCGCGCGGCGGGCGTTGAAGGGAGATCCCCGTGCACAACTCCTGGGCCTCGCGAGTCTGCCCGGACTGCTCGTCTTCACGGCGGTGAGCCCGTTCCACTGGGTGAAGATGAACTGGGTGGCTCCGGCCTACCTGGGCCTGTTCGTGGCGACCGTGGCTCGGGCGTGGGAACTTCGAGCGGTGCCGTGGCGGCGTGTTCATGGACTGCTCACCCTGAGCACCGGAGGGGCGCTCGTGCTGGGCATGTATCTCATGCCCTTCTCTCCCCTCATTCCCTTCCGGGAGAAGGACAACCTGGTGAATGGCTGGCGGGAGCTGGCCGCGCACGTGCAAACCTACCGCGAGCAATGGGACGCTTCCGCCCGGCCTCCCCTGGTCATCGGGTGGGGCTACAAGACGGCGAGCGAGCTGGCCTTCTACCTGCCGGATCATCCTGAAACGCAGTCGGATGGGGCCCTCGGTGGCTCCGGACTGGCTTATGACTTCTGGATGGACAGGGTGCGCGGGCTGGACACGGATGCGATCATCGTCTCGGACGCGCGGCAGCCCCTGCGCGACGCGGAGGAGCGTCTGCGGGACCACTGCGACGAGGTGCGCGCGCTCGAGCCAGTGACAGTGTACCGGGGTTTCCGGCCGGTGACGACCTTCGGTCTCTGGCATTGCGAGCACTGGCATGCGTCGAGCGACCGCCGCCGTGGACCGGATGGCCCTTGAACATCTCTCACCACCTCGGGCTCCCGCGTTTCACTGGCAGAGGGCGCCGATTCTACAAGCCCCTCGTTGGGATGCGCGGCGCCTCGCGGGAAGGTAACGTCCCTCGCGTGGCATGAACGTCAGGGGCACTTGGAACCCTGGAGCGCCGAATAAGCGGGACGAGCACCCTGTTTCCACCCGAAGGCTTGTAAGTTGGGTTGGCTTGCTGGCGCGACGACGTCATGGGGACCGGGTCCTCGCCAACGGGTGTGCTCCTTCATGTTGGATATTCCAGGGTACAGGGTTCTTGGCATCCTCCGGGCCATGGGCTCGAACGCGCTGTTCCAGGCGGTGCGCGAGGCCGATGGCCTGCCCGTCATCCTCAAGACGCCCATGGCGGCCTCTCCCGGTCGCATGGAGAGCGAGCGGTACCGGCGGGAGTTCGGCATCCTGCAGCGGCTGCGGGACGTGCGGGGCGTGGCCAGGCCCTATGCCTGCGAGCGGCTCGGTGAGCGGCCCGTGCTGCTGCTGGAGCGGGTGCAGGGGAAGACCCTGTCCGAGTCCACGTCGACGGGGGAGCCCCTGGAGCTGTCCCTCTTCTTGAATCTGGCCCTGTCGCTGGTGTCCACCCTGGGCGAGGTCCACTGCCGCAACGTCATCCACAAGGACATCAAACCCTCCAACATCATCCTGGAGCCGTCGGGGGAAGCGCGGCTCATCGACTTCGGCGTGGCCACGCTGCAGAAGGTGGAGTACCTGGACGCGGCGCCGACGCATCTCATCGAAGGCACGCTGGCGTACATGTCGCCGGAGCAGACGGGACGGATGAACCGGGCGGTGGACTACCGCACCGACTTCTACTCCCTGGGCGTCACCTTCTACGAGTTGCTCACGGGGCAGCGTCCCTTCCAGGGCAAGGATGCGCTCGAGTGGTTTCACGCCCATATGGCGCAGCGGCCCACGCCTCCGCACGAGCTCCATCCCCAGGTGCCCCCGGCCCTGTCCGCCCTCGTCCTCAAGCTGCTGGCGAAGACCGCCGAGGAGCGCTACCAGAGCACCGAGGGCCTGCGGGCGGACCTGGAGCGCTGCCGCGAGGCGTTGAGCCAGAACACGCGGGAGGTGTTCGCGCTGGGCACCCAGGACCGGCCCGACCGGTTCCAACTGCCGCAGCGGCTCTACGGCCGCGAGGCCCAGGTGGCCACCCTGCTCGAGGGCTTCGAGCGGGTGTCGCGCACGGAGAGGCCGGAGCTGTTCCTGGTCAGCGGGTACTCGGGCATCGGCAAGTCCTCCGTGGTGAACGAGTTGCACAAACCCGTGGTGCAGTGCCGCGGCTTCTTCCTGAGTGGCAAGTTCGAGCAGTTCCAGCGGGACATTCCCTACGCCACCCTGGCGCAGACCCTTCGCGGGCTGGTGCAGCAATTGCTCGCGGGGAGCGAGGAAGACATCACCCGGTGGCGCCAACAGGTCAACGACACCTGGGAGGGCCACGGCCAGATGCTCGTGGAGCTGGTGCCCCAGCTGGAGGTGCTGGTGGGCCCCCAGCCCGCGCTCCAGCAGGTGCCCCCGCGCGAGGCCCAGCGCCGCTTCTATCAGGTGGTCCGCCGGTTCTTCGCCGTGTTCGCCACCCGGGCGCATCCCATGGTGGTGTTCCTGGATGACCTGCAGTGGGCGGATCTGGCCAGTCTGCAATTGCTTTCTCAATTGCTCACCCACCCGGAGAGCCCCCCGGTGCTGTGGATGGGCGCCTACCGGGACAACGAGGTGAGCCCCTCGCACCCGCTGATGCAGGTGTTGGAAGGGATTGGTAAGGAGGGGGCGAGGATGACGAACCTCCGCCTGGAGCCACTGAGCGTGGCGCAGGTGGAGCACATGGTGGCCGACACGCTGCCGGGAGCGGGAAGGGAAGTGGTCGCGCCCCTCTCGGCGCTGGTGCACGAGAAGACGGGGGGCAACCCCTTCTTCCTGCTGCAGTTGCTGGTGGCGCTCCACCAGGATGGCCTGCTGGTGCGGGTGCCCGGAGACGGCTGGCAGTGGGACGCGGAGGAGGTGCGGGCCCGGGACTACTCGGAGAACATCGTCGACTTCATGGTGGGCAAGCTGCGCCAGTTCCCCCCGGGCACGCAGCACCTGCTGCGCCTGGCGGCATGCGTGGGCAATGTCTTCTCACCCCAGATGCTGGGCTTTCTCGCCGACCTGGGAGACGTGGAACAAGGGCTCGAGCCCGCGTTCCAGGAAGGCATGCTGATGCGCTTGGGCCCGGAGAAGTACCGCTTCCTGCACGACCGCATCCAGCAGGCGGCCCATCGCCTCCTCTCCGAAGCGGAGCGCGAGGCCGTCCACCTGCGCATCGGCCGCCTGCTGCTCGAGCGCCTGTCCCAGGACGAGGCGCGCGAGTCACTCTTCGACGTGGTCAGCCAGCTCAACGCCGGGGTGGGCCTGATCGAGGAGGCCACGGAGCGTCACGAGCTCGCGCGGCTGAACGCCGAGGCGGGGGCCAGGGCCATGGCCGCGGTCGCACTCCGCCCCGCCATCACCTATTTCGCGACGGCCTTCCCGCTCATTCCGGGAGACCCCTGGGAGACGGATCATGCACTGGCCTTCAAGCTGAAGCTTACCCAGGCGCGCTGTGAGTACATGAGCGGCAACATCCCCGAGGCGCGCCGTCTGGTGGAGAAGCTCCTTCCCCGGGCGCGCACCCGTTCGGACATCGAGGCCTGCTATGGCTTGAAGCACGACGTCCACTTCGCCGCGGTCGAGCGCCAGGAAGGCATTGCCTGCATGTTGGAATGTCTGGCGTTGCTGGGCATGCCGCTGCCGCGGGACCCCTCCTGGGAGGAGGCGGTGGCCGCTCATGAAGAGGTGTGGGTCCTGCTGGGGGAGCGTCCCATCGCGAGCCTCGTCGAGCTGCCACTCACGACGGATCCGGACATGAAGCTGGTCATCAGCGCCCTCTTCAAGCTCTTCAATTCCGCGTTCTCCACCAACGCCCACCTGCTCGTCGTCCTCTTGAGCCGGATGGTCTGCCTCTCCCTCCGCCACGGCGTCGTGGATTCCGCCGCGCTCGGATTCAGCTGGTTTGGCGTCATCACCGGTTCGCTCTTCAAGCGCTACCGGGATGGCCTTGCCTTCACACGGCTCGCCTACGAATTCGTCGAGCGGTGCAAGCTGGCCTTCATCCGGCCGGATGTCCTCCTCAGCTCGCAGTTCATCAGCTACTGGAACCAGCCCCTTCCCAAGGCGCAGGAGTTCGTCCTCAGCGGTCTCCATCACGCGCTTCAAGTGGGGAACGTCTCCGCCGCCGCCTATTGTGGCCTGGATATCTTCCTCAACCGCCTGGCCATGGGGCACAACCTGGAGGAGGTCCACCAGGAGTCGCTCGCGCGCGGTGAGTTCTTGCGCAAGACGGGCTTCCTGGATCCCCAGGAGTCGCTCCTGCTCAATCAGCGCTACGTGCAGCAGCTGCGCGGACTCACCCTCTCGTTCGGCACGCTGAACGGGGATGGCTTCGATGAGTGGGCCTTCGAGACCCAACTGCCGACCATTCCCAGGAGAAGCACGCGTGTCTTCTGGATCACCAGGCTCCAGTCGCGCTTCATGTGCGGCGACTACGCGGAAGCCCGCAGGGCCGCGGACAAGGCGGCCGAGCTCCTACGGGCCCACAACGGCATTCTCTACTTCCGCGAGTTCCACCTCTACCGCGCCCTGACCCTGGCCGCGTGCTGTGAGGGCTCCCCGCCCGAGGAGCAGCAGCGGTTGCTCGAGAGCATCCAGGGTCACCAGCGGCAGCTCGCGGAGTGGGCGGAGAACTGCCCCGAGAACTTCCTCGCGCTCGAGCGGCTGGTGTCCGCGGAGCTGGCTCGCCTCGCGGGACGGCCGGATGAGGCGACCTGCGCCTACGAAGATGCCATCCACTCGGCGCGAGAGAACGGGGCCACCCAATACGTGGCACTGGCCAGCGAGCTGGCCGCGAATTTCTGGCGCACGCGGCGGGCTCCCATCGTCGCCCATGCCTTCGCCCGGGAGGCGCGCGCGGCCTACCGGCAGTGGGGCGCCCAGGGCAAGGTCCAGCACCTGGAGTCCCTCTGGCCCCACCTCTCCGCCCTGGTGGAAACCCCGGAGGCGCTGACCACCAGCAGCACGGAGTCCACCCGCATCGACGCGCTCACGCTCGTCAAGGCCCAGCAGGCCGTCTCCAGTGAGATCGAGCTGGAGCGTCTGGTGAAGACGCTGCTGCAAGCGGCCATCGAGAACGCGGGCGCCCAGCGAGGCGCCCTGTTGCTGCCCGAGGGGGAGTCGCTGTCGGTGGCGGCCACCTCCGATGCTCCGTCGACGGGGACGACCCCCGCGCTGCCCTGGTCGCTGCTCTCCTACGTGCGGCGCACGAGGGAGCACGTGCTCATCGGCGATGCCTCCAAGCCGCATCCCTTCTATTCCGACACCTACCTGGCGCACAGCGGAGCGCGCTCGGTGCTGTGTCTGCCCTTGTTGCGGCAGGAGCAGTTCTGCGGAGTGCTGTACCTGGAGAACAACCTGGCGGCCAATGCCTTCAGCCCGGTGCGGCTGGTGCTGCTGGGACACCTGGCCTCCCAGGCGGCCATCTCCATCGAGAATGCCCGGCTCTACGAGGATGTCCAACGCGCCCGGACGGAGCTGCACCGGGCGAACGAAGAGCTGGAGCAGCGGGTGGAGGCGCGTACCCGCGAGCTCAAGCAGGCCCAGGCCCGGCTGGTGGATACGGCGCGCGAGGTGGGCATGGCGGAGGTCGCCGCCAATGTGCTGCACAACGTGGGCAACGTGCTCACCAGCGCCGTCGTCAACCTCGAGGTGATGCGCAAGGCGGTGGGCTCGCTGCGCGTGGGCCGCGTGAAGCAGGCGGCGGCGCTCCTCCTGGAACAGCGCGACCACCTGGTGGACTTCTTGACCAACAACCCCCGGGGCCGACACCTGCCGGACTACCTGGGGGTGCTGGGCGAGGAGTTGGTGAAGGAGCAGACGCGCCTGATGGAGGACCTGGATGCGATGAACCGGCACATCGAGCACATCCGCGCCATCGTCCAGGTGCAACAGACGTATGCGAAGCGGTCGCTGATGACGGAGGAGTGCGAGCTGCCGCGGCTCATCGACGACGCGCTGCGCATCCAGATGGAGGGCTTGCAGCGCCATGGGGTCACCGTGCACCGGGAGTTGTCGGCGGTGCCGCGGGTGAGGGCGGACAAGCACAAGGTGCTGCAAATCCTCATCAACCTCATCAGCAACGCCAAGCAGGCGTTGGGGCCGATGCCCGAGGGCCAGCGCAACCTGTGGGTGAGGATGAAGGTGGAGGGGCCGGTGGTGCGCATCCAGGTGGTGGATGATGGCGTGGGCATTGCCCCCGAGGTGAAGGGCAAGCTGTTCTCCCACGGCTTCACCACGCGCAAGGACGGCCACGGCTTCGGACTGCACTCCAGCGCGCTGGCGGCACAACTGCTCAATGGCCGCCTGACCATCGAGAGCGAGGGACCCGGCCGGGGCGCCGTGACCACGCTGGAGCTTCCGCTCGACCCGGCGCGCTCGTAGCCGTCACCGCCCGCGGGCCTCGTCTCCTCGCAGGACCATGCACGTGCTGAACACCTTGGCCACGAGGCTGCCCTTGTCGTCCTCGACCTCGCACTCGATCAGCCCGAGCGTTCGCGTCCGCTTGACCACGCGCCCGGTCGCGCGAAGGCGCGCGTTCCAGATGGGCTTGAGGAACTTCGTCGTGAGATCGAGCGTGGTGAAGCTCTCCTCGTCCTCGAGCGTCGTGGACATGGCCGCGCCCATCGCCAGATCGGCCAGGTCGCAGATCACTCCCCCATGCAGCGTCCCCATGGGATTGGCATGGCGCGCCGAGGCGTCCAGCTCCATGACGACGCGGCCTGGCTCGACGCTGGTGAGCAGCAGCCCCAGGAGTCGAGCGATCGGTGGAGGGGGCGTTTCTCCCCGGAGCATCTTCTCCATGTCCTGGAGGTGCCGCGTGGTCTTGGGGGAGGGGAGTGGACTGGTCATGACTTCTCCTCGGCGTGTCTGGGCGGACCCTTTTTGTATTACGAGCATAATATATATGGGGCACCAGTTCCAGGGAAGCTTCTCTGTGGCCTCCAGGAAAGAGAAGGGGACTCATCTGGTCTAGGCCCGGATTATTCACCAGGGGAGAGGAGAAGGAGGGCGGTTGCGGGCGGAACGCCCTGATTTAGCTTGGGTTTGTCCAGAACTCAGGCCGACTCAGAAGCGCCCGCCCGCATGACACACCGTACTCCAGCCGTCCTCCACTTTCATCCCACTTTTCCGGTCCACCTCACGAGCGACGCACCACACACCTCCAGCGATGGGGGAGCGCTGTTGCCGAGGCTGATGGATGAGCGGCTGGGCCTCACCAGCAAGCTGGCCGGGTGCATCCCCGACGCACGCGACCCGGCGCGGGTGGTGCACTCGCGTCTGGAGCGGGTGCGCCAGCGCGTCTACCAGATGGCCCTGGGCTACGAAGACTGCAACGACGCGCAAGC
Organism: Cystobacter fuscus; assembly: GCF_002305875.1. NCBI lineage: Bacteria > Pseudomonadati > Myxococcota > Myxococcia > Myxococcales > Archangiaceae > Cystobacter > Cystobacter fuscus. The sequence goes on from NZ_CP022098.1 coordinate 4,782,457, forward strand.
CCTGCGTCATGACCCGGCCCTCCAGGTGGCGTGCGACCTGATGCCGCACAGCGGCTCGCCCCTGTCCTCGCAGCCCACGCTCTGCCGCCTGGAGAACGCCGTGGACGGGCCCCGCTGCTCCTGCGCACGGCCACCTGGCCGAGACGGCCTCGGACATCTAGGAGTGATCGTGGTCATCGGGCCAGCGACCCTCACAATGCGCGGGCGGCGGAGACGGCTGAGACTCCGGGCATTTGCCCCCCCTATATGGTTGGGCGTCCCGCATCCTATCCTTTAGGGCTGCTACACCTGGGGGCGGCCAATGTTCATGACGCAACAGCACCGAAGTCCTGGGGCGGGGGAGGGCGGCGGCACGCAGCTCGAGGCTCGGAAGAAGGCGGGGGGCGCGCCACCCTGGGCGCCGGCCGGGGCCCTCTGGCTCATTGTCCTGATTTTCCATGCGGCCTGCGCGTCGCGGGGGCCCGCGTCAAGCAGGGGGACCGGGGGCGGCCGGGCCGGTGACGAGGCCGCGGAGAGCGAGGCGCGAGCGGCGCCGAGGGAGCTGCAGCCGGTGCTGGTGGTGTACGCGGCCGAGGTGGAGGCGCGCGGCAGCACGCGGGTGGTGGCCGTCACGCGGGAGGAGTACCAACGCGCGGTGGCGCGACTCCTCCAGCACCACCAGGTGCACGGGACGCCCCAGGAGGCCGCTCAGGGGCTGCTCCAGGCCATGCCCGAGGAGGAACTGCTGGCCGAGGTGTACCGGGACAAGGTCCTCACCCTGGTGCCGCTCAACGACAAGGGTTCGCTCGTCCCCGAGGCCGAGGCGGCGCTCAAGGCGAAGTACCTCCGGTGGTGTCAGCCACGGGGCGGCGGTGACTGCTTGGGCCTCTTCACGGATGGGCCCTACCTGCGCACGGACGACAGGCGCACCCTGGCGCTCGCGCTGGCCTTCGGCGGCGTGCTCGACGAGACGCGAGCGGCCCTCGGACGCGAGCTCAGCCCGCGGGCGCTGCTCTCCTCCCTGGTGTGGGCCGCGGGCCTGTACCTGGCCCTCTGGCTGCTACCCGAGCCGAGCACGAAGGCGGCGGCGGCCGCGCTGTCGGTGGTGCTGCTGGCCTGGCTGGGAGTGGACGCCCTGTGGGGCCTCATGGATGGGTGGGCCCGCATGGCGCACGCGGCGCACGAGGCCAGCACGTTCGAGGAGCTGCGCGACGCCGGCGAGGCCTTCGGCAAGCGCATAGGCACGGACGCGGCCCGGGCCCTCATTCTCGGGGTGGCCACCCTCACTGGGCGGACCCTGGGCGAGGTAGCCACGCACGTGCGCTCGCTGCCGAGGTTCAATCAGGTGCAGGCCCAGTGGGCGGCCCAGGGAATGGAAGGCTCGGTGGCCGTGGCCATGGAGGAGGCCGCCGCGGTGGAGGTGGTGGTGGAGCAGAGCCGCGCCCTCGTCGTCCTCACCTCCCCGCAGGCGCCTGTGGCCATCAACGTCCTGACGAGGAGCGGAGGCTCGGGAGCGGGAAGAGGGAACTCGGGCACCGTGGCCATCCAGCACCGCGGGGGCAACAAGCAAGTCATCCTCAGCAGCGGGGAGCGCTGGCACCTCCCGCGCGGGAAGAGCTACAGGGACATTCCGGGGGAGGACCGGCTCGGCGACGAGCTGCAGGCGGCCGTGAAGGAGGTGGTGGCGGGGTGGTCGCCGGCGAAGCTTAGAAGGGAGGAGCAAGAGGCCATTAGGGATATGCTCCGGCGCGGTCTTGAGCATCGAGCGAATCTGCTCGAGCGTCAGGCGCGAGGGCGCTGGGTTGAATCCCAGATGAAGTTGCGGTTCCCGGGCCTGTCGTGGAACAGCCGGGGTGTCGACATCACGGGCCCGGGTGGACAGAGTTACCATTACGAAATCCTGTCCGGCACCGAGTCGAACTTCGCGCTGCACGGGCGGCGGATGGCGAGCACCTTCTTCCGCATGATCTTCTTCTGAGGCCCGAGTGACTCCCAACATCCACTACGAAAAGCGAGAGATTGGCGGCGAGCGGCTGGAGCTGAAGAAGGGCCCGATCTACTGGCTCGGCCCGGACCTCACGGTGCGCGACTCCACTGTCATCATCAGTGCGGCTGGGCGCTCGCTGGTGCCCCTGGGGGGGCAGTTCATCAACTGCACCATCCAGGCGAAAGGCCAGTTGAAGGGCGTGGTGTGGGCGCAGATGATGTTCAAGGGGTGTCGATTCAAGGGCTGTTTCAGGGGCAACGAGTTCGGGTTCCGCGAGGCCCTTGTTGACACGTCGCGGTTCAAGCCGGGCGGGATCGAGGACTGCGACTTCTCCGAGGCCGAGCTCCATGCGGTTGGCTTCAACGGTTGTGACATGAGCACCATCCGCCTACCACGGTGGCCGTGCTTCACCTTCGTGGATCCAGTCAGGCACGCGACGGCGCTGCGGCAGCACGCATGGCCGGGGCTGTTCGGCAAGGTCACAGTCGAGGTCGCGTGCGATTCGCCCGCAGGCTCAGTCGCGGTGACGTGGCACGCACCCACCGTGGCCGAGAAGATGGAGACGACGGTGGAGGAACTGCGCGCCGCGCTGGAGACGGCCCCGGGGATCTTCATGTAGGGCGAGGCTCCAGCTCGCGCAGGGACGAAAGAAAACCCCGGCCCGAGGAGACCTCGGAACCGGGGCTGTCGTCGCAGTGCGTTTAGGTGGTGGAACCCCGTACCAGTTCACCTCACGAGCGACGCACCACACACCTCCAGCGATGGGGGAGCGCTGTTGCCGAGGCTGATGGATGAGCGGCTGGGCCTCACCAGCAAGCTGGCCGGGTGCATCCCCGACGCACGCGACCCGGCGCGGGTGGTGCACTCGCGTCTGGAGCGGGTGCGCCAGCGCGTCTACCAGATGGCCCTGGGCTACGAAGACTGCAACGACGCGCAAGCCCTGCGTCATGACCCGGCCCTCCAGGTGGCGTGCGACCTGATGCCGCACAGCGGCTCGCCCCTGTCCTCGCAGCCCACGCTCTGCCGCCTGGAGAACGCCGTGGACGGGCCCCGCTGCTCCTGCGCACGGCCACCTGGCCGAGACGGCCGAGGTGCGCCTGGTGCCGCGCGCGAGTCGCTGCCATCCAACCCCACGGATTTAGTTCCCCTTTGCCAACCCGACTGCCGCTCACCTGACAGATAGGGGCAACGAGCCAGCTCGTGCCCCCTGGGTCTGCCCACGGCCCCTTCGCGGCTTCTCGCCATGCCCTGGTGAATATCCGGGCTAGGCTCGAGGGCGTCCACTCTCTTCTGAACGAGGTGCTCCATGCCCACGGATTCCGCTGGTTCCTCGACGCCCCCCGCCGCCGCGCCCGCCGCCGGTGCGGGCGGTCAGGCCCCCTTGCTCAACGCGCGCTTCGCCCCCGTGCCGGAGCTGGCGGGGGTGCTCGCCGGCCAGCCTCCGCTCGGGAAGGGCTCGAAGGGGGCGGGCGTGCGCGCCGTGCAGCAGGCCCTGCTCGACATGGGCTTCAGCGTCCCCGGGGGCGGCGCGGATGGCATCTTCGGCGCGCAGTCGGCCAAGGCCGTGCGCAACTTCCAGGTGCATGCCCGCTCGGCCCATTCCGGGGTGCAGCCCACCGGCACCGTGGACACCGCCACCCTGCGCGCCCTCGATGCGCTCGCCCCGGCGCCGGGACAGCGCGGCCAGACGCAGCATCTGCCCCCGCCCCAGTACAAGGGCACGCCCGTGCGCGTGGTGGTGGTGAAGGACGAGCACCGCACCTTCCTCTTCGACGTCCAGGGCCGGCTCCAGTCCATCTTCGGCAACGCCGTGGGCACGGGCACCACCCGGACCGACTCCGGCCTGAAGAAGGTGACGGGCAAGCTCAACGAGGCCCAGTCGATCGATCTCGGCAAGAAGCTGTGGGGTGGCCCCGTCTTCGGGCCGCGCATCATCGATCTCTCGTGGGCCGATGGCTCCCGCTCGGGCGAGGAGCTGCATGGCACCAGCGCTCCCGCCCAGCTCGGGGAGGATGTCTCGCACGGGTGCGTTCGCCACGACAACGCCGACATCATCGTCCTCTCCGACGCCCTGAAGGTCGGCGACATGGTGGCCGTGGTCGACAGCATCACCGATTCGAACCTGGGAACCCCGCCTGCTGCTCCGCCCGACCTCTCGGGAGCGGTGGCCTCACGCAAGTAGCCCGGCGTCCCTCTCGGTGTGGCGCCCCCGCGCCTGCTCGTCACGGGCATGGGCCTCGCGCGCTTCCTCGGGGCGCTCGCCCAGGTAGCGCTGGCGCTGCCGTACCTCCAGGCTCGCGCTGGTCAGTTGGCGCAGGCGCTCGCGCAGCGTCTCCACCCCCAGCCCCCACACCCGCACGGAGCCATCGTTCAGGGCAATCGCCAACACGTCGCCCCCAGGGCTGAAGGCCGTCACCGTCACCTGCTCCCCGTGACCGGTGAGCACCAGGGGCTCGCCGCTCCCATCCGCGGGCCACACCCGCACCGTTCCGTCCCCCGAGGCCGTCACCACCCGCGTGCCTCGGGGATCGAACCGGGCGGTGTGTCCTCGGAGGACCACCGTTTCCTCCACCGCCTCGGCGGACCACACCCGCACCGTCTTGTCCAGGGAGGCGGTCAACACCCGCGCCCCGTGTGGGCTGAACTCCGCGCTCACCACCGCCTGCTCATGCCCCTCGAGCACCACCGGCTCGCCGAGCCCGTCCGCGCGCCATAGCCGCGCCGTCCCGTCATCCGAGGCCGTCACCACCCGCGCTCCGTCCGGGCTGAAGGCCGCCGCCACCACCCGGGCCGAGTGCCCGTGGAGCACCACCGGCTCGCCGAGCCCATCCGTGCGCCACACCCGGGCCGTCCCATCATCCGAGGCCGTCACCACGCTCGTCCCGTCCGGGCTGAAGGCCGCGCTCCGGAGGTAGCTCGTGTGCCCGTGGAGCACCACCGGCTCGCCGAGCCCATCCGCGCGCCACATCCGGGCCGTCCCATCCCACGAGGCCGTCACCACGCGCTCCCCGTCCGGGCTGAAGGCCGCCGTCACCACCCGGCCCGTGTGGCCGTGGAGCACCATCGGCTCGCCGCGCCCGTCCGTGCGCCACAGCCGGGCCGTCCCATCATCCGAGGCCGTCACCACGCGCTCTCCGTCTGGAGCAAAGGCGACCGTCCGGATCTCCGCCCCATGCCCCTTGAGCAGCACTGGCTCCGTGCCACCGCTCAGCCACCACACCCCCGCCGTGCCATCCGCATACGCGGTCGCGAGCCTCTCTCCGCGAGGGCTGAAGGCCAGGGCTCGCACCGTGCCCGCACGGCGAGGCAGCGTGAGTGCACGCGGCTGGGCTCGCCAGCGCCACACGCGCGCACTTCCATCCCGGGAGGCCGTCACCACCCTTTCCCCGTCCGCACTGAAGCTCGCGGACAGCACCTCGTCCGTGTGCCCCAGCAGCTCCGTGGTCGGACCCGTCCCGTCCGTGTGCCGCACCCGCGCCCTGCCGTCCCGAGAGGCCGTCACCACCCATCGGCCATCCGGGCTGAAGGCCACCGAGAGGGACTCCCTGGTGTCTCCCGCGAGCCTCATCCCCTCGCCTTTGCCGTCCGCCCGCCACAGGCAAACCGATCCATCCGCATGCGCGCTCGCCACCAGCCCTCCTTCTGGGCTGAAGGCCACCGCGTTGACGATGCCGGAGTCGCTGTGCTGCACGCTGGGCACCTCCTGCCCATCCGCGCACCACACCCGCACCGCTCCATCCACCGAGGCCGTGGCCACCCGCTCCCCGTCCGGGCTGAAGACCGCGGCCCGCACGTCGCCGGGGTGGAAGAGCACGGCCAGCTCGCCCCGTCCATCCGCGTGCCATACCCGCGCCGTCCAGTCTCGCGACGCCGTCACCACGCGCTGCCCATCCGGACTGAAGGCCGCCGTCACCACGCCCTGCTCGTGGCCTCGGAGCACCACGGGCACTCCTGTTCCATCCGCGCGCCACACCCGCGCCGTCCCATCCCGTGACGCCGTCACCACCCACCGGCCATCCGGGCTGAAGGCCACGGCCAGCACCTCGCCCATGTGCCCCGCGAGCAGCTCCGCACCCGAGTCGCCCTCCACCCACCACACCCGGGCGGTGTGATCCGCCGAGGCCGTCACCACCCGCCGCCCATCCGGGCTGAAGGCCACGGCCAGCACCTCTCCGCCGTGTCCCTCGAGCACCCGCGGCATGCCGGTGCCATCCGCGCGCCACACCCGCGCCGTCCCGTCCCGCGACGCCGTCACCACCCACCGGCCATCCGCGCTGATCGCCGCCGCGCGCACCGGCCCCCGGTGGCCCCGCAGCACCGCCGAGGCGAGCGGCTGCTGGAGCACCTCCAGCGCCGTCTGCGTCCACGCCAGGTGTTGTTCGGGCTCGCGCACCTCCAGCAGCACCAGCAGGGCCGCCGTGGGATCCTCCCCACGCAGCTTGTCCGCCACGATCAGCCGGGCGAAGTCCCGCAGCCGCTCCTGGTACGCGCGCTCCTCCCACGCCAGGCGCTCCGCCCGCTCCCAGCTCGCACCGAGGAACAGGTGCACCCGCTCGTCCAGCTCGTCCGGGTGGGCCTGCTGGAATTCCAGGGCGTCCTCCAGCCGCCGGCCGCGCAGCAGGTAGTCCTCCGCGTGCGCCGACTCCCCGTGGGCACGCCACGCCTCCGCCGCCGCGCGCAGCTCGAGCTTCCTGCGCCGGCGCTCCTGGCCATCCCGGATCCACTCGGCCAGGGGCAGCCAGTGGCGCAACAGCGCCTCGTGGGCCACCTCGATGGAGACCTCGCCCCCTTCCGCGCCACCACCGAGCACCAGCACCCGGCTCTCCACGAGCCGCCCCAGCACGGTGTCGAAGGCGCGGCGCGCTCGCTCCTCGAGGGGACGCACCTGCTCGCGTTCCACGCGCTGGCAGGTGAAAGGGGCCGCGCCCTGGCGCACGTCCACCAGCTCCATCAGGAGCCGGCGCAGCTGGTGTCGCTCGTCCTCGTCCAGCCCCAGGTACAGCCGATCCAACTCCTGCGCGAGCGCCCCGGCCACTCCGCCCAGGGCCTCGTAGGCGCCGTGCTTGAGCCATCTCCCCTCACGCAGGCGCCACAGCCGCTCCAGCGCATGGGCCAGCAGGGGCAGGGCTCCCGGCTGGCGCTCCACCTCCCGCAGGAGCCGCTCCGTCAGCCCTTCCTCCAGCCGCAAGCCCTGCCGCCGCGCGGGGTACTCGATGGCCTCGCGCAGCTCACCCACCGTCATCTCCGGCACCAGCAGCAGGCGCTCGCCCTCGAAGAGCACCGCGTCCAGCCGCGGCCCGCTCTCCCCCAGCCGCACCTCCGCGCAGCGTCCCAGGTAGTCCATCCGCAGCGTGGCGAGCACCACCGTGCCCCGCTCGGGCTCCCGCGAGGACTCCCACAGCGCACACAGCAGCTCCATGCGCTCGTCCTCACCCAGCCGGGTGAAGGCCTCGTCCAGCGGGTCCACCACCAGGAGCTTGCGCTTGCCCGGGGAGGCTCGCGCCGAACGCACCACCTCCAGCGCGCCGGTCTCGCCCGCGCGCACCCACGTGAGCTCCCAACGCTCGGGGGACAGCGCCGGCAGCAGCCCCGCCCGGAGCAGCGAGGACTTGCCACTTCCGGAGGCGCCGGCGAGGACCAGGAAGGAGGAGAAGCGCCCCTCCGCGGCGGCCTCCATCCGCTGGAGCAGTGTCTGGCGGAGCGGACCGCGGCCGAAGAAGCGCCGGTGGTCTCCCGGCTCGAAGGGCCGCAGGCCGCAATACGGAGGGAAGATGAAGGGGCGCAGGTCCGGCCCGTCACCCGCGCGGGCGTAGAGTTGGAGCGAGGCCCCATCCATTCGAGCCCCCTCGAGCCGCAGGGCCTTGCGCGCCTCGGCCAGTGCCTGCTCCAGCGAGGTGTGGTGCCCGAGCAGCTCGCCATAGAGCGCGCGGGTGAGGATGACGGAGCCCGCCGTGGACAGTGGCAGCCGGGAGGCGACCACCGCGGAGAGTCCCGCGCGGTGAAGCTCGCGGGCGGGGCTGCCCAGGTGTTTGCCTGGGAGCCCCGTGTCGCCCCCACGGCAGGCGGACAGCACCACCATGCGGATCCTCCCGGCGTGCGGCTCGAGCGCGGCCCGGAGCGTGGCGGCGTCCACCACGTGCGGCTCTCCTTCCCTCCACGAGGAGTTCCAGGCGAGGCCGTACGCCCCGGGCTCCGAGGGGACGCCATGACACAGCAGGTGGAGTGCGGCGAGCGGCTCCTCACGCTCCCGCAGGGCCCGCTCGAGCGAGGCGAGGCTCACCTGGGGGAGTACGTCCCGGCGCGGATCGAAGTCATACCCGGCACGGGCGCAGGCCTCGGCGAGGGCGCGCTGGTGCGCCGCGGCGGGCACGTCCCCCGCCCAGGCGAAGAGGATGCGGCCTCCCTCGGGCGGGGGAGAGGAGATGGGGGCGCGGTCCGCGTCCCGGGTCGCTCGTAGCACAGGGTGCAGCCCGCGAGGTCGCTCAGCGCCTGGCCGGTGGGCTCCAGCGTGAGCAGCTCCCATGGGAGCGCGCACAGCTCGGCGGGCTCCAGGCGCAGGGTGAGTCGCACCGGCTGGCCCGCCTCCAGCGCCCGCCGCAGCCGTTGCTCGTCCTCGGCCCAACCCAGGGGCGCGAGGAAGGCGCGCAGCAGCTCCCCGAGCCGCTGGGCGGCGTTGGGGCTGGGGTGGCTGGAGCCCAGGCTGGCCAGGTCCTCCAGGGCGTGCTCCCAGGCAAAGGAGGCTCGCGCGGAGGTGCCCTCCTCGCGCAGGCGCAGGTAGTCGCGCGGCTGGAAGAGGAAGCGGTCGGCGTCGCGCATGCGCTCGACGGAGACGAGGTGGAGCGTGAGTTCCAGCGGGCCGGGGGCCTCGAGGTGCGCGATCACGGCTCAGCCCACGTGCGGCCATTCGTGGAAGTAACGCCGGTACAGCTCGCTCTCCTCCGGGCAGACATCCCCACATCCGCTTTCCGGGCCAGGTACACCCCCCCGCCCGCCTGCACCGTCCCGCCCACCGTATACAGGCGCGTGTCGCTCACGTCCCGAGTATCCGCCAGGCCCTACCCATGCGTCCCTCTTTATTTCGGAGCGTTCCTTCGCCTGCCTCGTGTCTCGCGTGCACGGCGGAGGCGTGCGCGGATTGCCTCCTTGGCGGGTCGGAGCCTTCCTGTTTCTTTTCCCTTTCGAGCCATGTAAATCCAGAAATACTGTCTAAATACAAAAGAACTGTGTATCCTCCGCCACCGAGCGCTGTTCGGGAGAGCTGGATGATGAAGTCGCTGAAGCCCACCTTGTCACTGTGTGCGTTGTTGTCACTCGCGGCGTGTGGTCCCCTCGAGGACGAGGGACCGTTCCCCGGAGACGCGCTGGCCATCCAGGAGCAGGAAGAGATCTCCTCCTGCGTGGCGCCCACCGCGGCGCAGTGCTGGAAGATGCTGCCCACGGACACCAACTTCGGCGGAAGGACCACGTCCTGGAACGCCGCGCACTATGCCCTGCGGCCCAACAGCCCCAGCAAGAGCAGCCTGGTCGTGATGCTGCATGGGGTGGGCTCGAGCGCCGGCAACTTCTATCACAGCACTGGCTACGCCACCGCGGCGACCAGCTTCTTCGCGAGCGCCGTGAACAAGGGCTATCGCGTGCTCGGGCTCACGCACCGCAACTCCCCGAACATCCGCGAGGTCTGCGGCACCAACGTGGACTGCCACCTGCCCACGCGCCGCACCTTCATCACGGGCGTCGTGCAGCCGGGCTCCGCCGTGACGGACATGGGCTACTACGACGGCATCGAGGCCCGCCTCGTCCGGCTGCTCGTGACCCTGCGCGATGGCCAGGATCCGTCCGGAGGGTGGGGGGCCTACCTCACGCCCTCCAACTGCACGGGCACCCGGAACACGACCCTTCCCTGTGGCATCGTCTGGAACAAGCTCATCGTCGCGGGACACTCCCAGGGCGCGGGGCATGCGGCCGTCATCGGCAAGGATCATCTGGTCGACACCGTCGTCATGCTGGCGGGCCCGACCGACCGCACTCCCGAGCAGACGGTTCCCAGCTACACGTTGGCTTCGAGCGGACTGGCGACGCCCGCGGGAGGCGGCAACTACCGGGGCCTGGTCCATACCAAGGACAGCTTCGTGACGGCGTCGACCATCCACTGGGACGCCAGCCGGTTGAACGCCGGGGCCTACGGGAAGACGACCACGAGCACCGCCGATCACTGCGGCACGTCTCCGCACTCCTGCGTCATCGAGAGCGCTTCGTTCTACGCCACCTGGCAGGGGTTCTGGCCGTAGGCCACCCGCGGACGGATGCGCCGCGTGGAAGTTTGTAGTGACACTCCACGACTTCCTGGGAAGGAGCGCCAGCGCCGCTCACCCCGTGTCCACACCGGGTTAGCATGGAGGTCGCATGCTCTTCGGACGGAAAACCCCCCCTTCTCGCTCGGAGCTCATCGTCGCGGCGGATCGCGCCCGCTCCAAAGGCAAACTCAAGCGGGCCATTATTGGCTACCGCAAGGCATTGGAGTTGGAGCCGAAGGATCCCGCGGTGCTCGGCAAGCTGGCGCCCCTGCTCGCCCGGACGAATGAAGACGAGGCCTCGCTCAAGCTCTTCCGGGAGGCGGCCCAGGTTCACCTGGACAAGGGCTTCGCCGACAAGGCGCTGGCCGTCTACACCCAGGCGGCGGAGACGTTCCCGGCCCAGGTGGGTCTGTGGCAGCAGGTGTCGCGGATGCACCTGGAGAAGGGGCGTCAGGCCGACGCGGTGCGGATGCTCCTGCGCGGCCGTTTCGCCCTCCAGCGCAAGCACGAGCGCCCCCAGGCCATCATCCTGCTGAGGGAAGCGCTGCGGTTGGATCCCTCGCTCTTCGCGCCCAGGTTGGATCTGGCGCGGCTGCTTGCCCGGCAGAAGCAGCCGGCCGAGGCCCAGGCGTTGATCGAGCCGATGCTGCACCTGACGGGCGCACAGCTCCGTCAGGTGCGGTGGACTCAACTGTGCATCGCTCCGGGGTTCGGCAACGCGTGGCTGTGGCTACGCGCCGCGCTGTCGGGGCGCTGAGCCGCGCTGGTCGCGCCGGCGCAGGGCCAGCAACGCCAACAGGCCCAGCACCGAGGGCATGGGCACGGCGCTGCAGCCTCCACCCGCGAGCGAGCGGTTGTCATCCAGCACCCGCCAGGTGTGCTCGACGGGCGTTGGATCCACGTTGCCCGCGACGTCCACCGCGCGAGCGCGCAGCGTGTGCTGGCCCGGAGTGACGACGTAGGTGGCCTCACAGGGCTGGTAGGGCCCGTCATCCAGGCTGCACTCGAAGCGGGCACCCGGATCGTCCGAGGAGAACTCGAACCCGGCGTTGGGGTTGGGGCCAATGGCGGGCGGGCCCCGGACGAGCGTGGTGTCGGGCGGCTCCGAGGTGCAGACGGAGGGCTGGCCCTGGCAGCGATAGCCCGGCTCGATGGCGCACGCCGCGCCGCAGCCGTCGCCCGAGGCCGTGTTCGCGTCGTCACACGCCTCGCCCTGCTCGGTGAGGCCGTTGCCGCAGACATTGGCGAGCACGCAGGTGTGGGTGGCCGGGCTGCACACGCCCTCACAGGCGTTGGACGAGGTGCACGCCTGGCCCAGGTTCAGGCGGCAGCGGGGCGAACATGCATCACCGTCCTCCAGGTTGCCGTCGTCGCACGCCTCGGTGCCCGCCACCTGGCCGTCACCGCACGAGGTGACGCACACGCTGGGTGACCCGCTGCAGTAGTAGCCCGTCTCCTGCTGGCAGGTGGCACCGCAGCCATCGCCCGCCTGGGTGTTGTCGTCATCGCACTGCTCGCCGATGTCCGGCACGCCGTCGCCGCACACCTGGGTGCACTCCGTCCCCGGCGAGGGGCAGGTCCAGCCCGCTTCGATCTGGCACGTGCTGGAGCAGCCATCGCCCGACTTCGTGTTGCCGTGATCGCACTGCTCGGCGCCCGCCACGATGCCGTCACCGCAGAGGGTCGCACAGGTGCTCGGCGTACCGCTGCAGGAATAACCCGGATCCACGCGGCAGCCCGGCGAGCAGCCATCGCCCGCGCTCTTGTTGCCATCGTCGCAGGTCTCGTTCGCCTCCAGCACGCCATTGCCACACGTCTCGGCGCACGAGGACGGAGCGCTCTGGGGCTCGGAGCAGGCGTAGCCCGGCTCCACCCGGCACTCGGTGGCGCATCCATCCCCCGAGTTCAGGTTTCCGTCATCGCACTGCTCGCCCTGCTCGAGCTTGCCATTGCCACAGCTCTTCACGCACGGCGCGCCCGCGGTGGGGCACACATAGCCCAGCTCGAGGGTGCAGGCCGGCGAGCACCCATCTCCCAGGGAGACGTTGCCGTCGTCGCACAGCTCGCCCGGGTCCATCCGGCCATTGCCACACACGGTGCCGCACACGGACGGCTCCCCGTGGCACTCATAGCCATTCTCCACACGGCACGCGGCGGAGCAGCCATCGGAGTTGAAGGTGTTGCGGTCATCGCACTGCTCACCCGGGTTGATGACGCCATCTCCGCACTGCTGGACACAGGCGCTGCCCGCGGTCGGGCACGCGTACCCTGTCTCCACCCGGCAGCGCGCATCACAGCCATCGCCCGTGGTCAGGTTGCCGTCGTCGCACTGCTCGCCCGGGTTGAGCGCGCCATTGCCACACGTCCGCGCGCACCGGCTGGGCTCGCCCGTGCAGCCGTAGGCCGGCTCGATGCCGCAGGTGGCGCCGCAGCCGTCGTTGGCGGTGCTGTTGCCGTCATCGCACTCCTCGCGGGGAGAGATGACTCCGTCCCCACACTTGTCGTCGTACGCATCCACGAACAGGTAGCGGAAGGCGTTGGGCGGACCGTCTTCGTTTTCGTTGCACAGCTCCAGCCGGTTGAGCCCGGTGCGCCAGCGCGCCGTGGTGCCCAGCTCGCGGATGATGTTCTTCTGCCAGGGCTGGCCCCCCGGTTGGCTGATGACGGTGGGGGTGAAGGCCGCGCCGTTCACCGACGCGGTATCGAACTGGTTGTCGTTGAAGGTCGCCACGCGCATGCGGAAGCGCGAGAGCGTGGTGGTCGAGGGGATGATGAAGTCCTGGTACACGCAGGTGCTCACTCCCTGCGGGGCCATGAAGCGCGCCGTCTGGACTTCCTGCGGCCAGTCGCCCCCCTCGCGCCCGCCCGTGGTGGCGCCCGTGGTGGTGCCCCGGTAGGACCAGTGCGGATCCGCCGCGGTTCCCTCCAGGCGGCGGTTGTTCGCGTCCACGCCCGTGTTGAACAGCGTCACGCCCGCGCGCACGCACCGGCTCGGAGAGCCCGCGCACGCCTGGCCCGGCTCCACCTCGCACAGGCGGTTGCAGCCGTCGCCGTCGAAGCGGTTGCCGTCGTCGCAGATCTCCTGCGCGTAGTTCGGGTAGGAGCGGTTGTCGAGCGTGCCATTGCCGCACAAGGACAGGTCGCACGTCGCGGAGCAGCCGTTGCCGTTGTCCGCGGTGTTGCCGTCGTCGCACAGCTCGCCCGAGTTGACCACGCCGTTGCCGCACAGGCTCGCCAGGGAACACGGCTTGCCGGGGATGTGGCAGAGGAAGCCGTCCTCCAGCTTGCCGGTGGCGCTACAGCCGTCACCGCCCTGGGTGTTGCCGTCGTCACACTCCTCGCCGGGCTGCAGCTTGCCGTCCGCGACGAGGGCCTGGCTGACCCGCGTGAGCAGGGCAGGGGTGGCGGAGGGCGGCTCCTGCTGCGTCTGGCAGCCCACCGAGGTGAAGAGGAGGGTGAGCCCGACAAGCGCCGGGCGAGTCCATGCTGTCTTGGGATGCATGTTCATGGTTGGTTTCACCTGGCGGTGTCGGAGTTGGGTGTGCCCTGCTGGGTTTCCACGCCCTCGGCGTCGCCGACGATGTGGAACTCCACGCGGCGGTTCTTCGCGCGGCCTTCCTTGGTGGTGTTGTCCGCGAGGGGCTTCGCCGGGCCGAAGCCCTTCGCCTGGAGCCGCTCGCGCGGGATGCCCTTGCCCTCGAGGTACTTCACGACGGACTCGGCGCGGCGCTGCGACAGCTCGGTGTTGTACTGCGCATCGCCCTGGTTGTCGGAGTGGCCCTCCACGCGCATCCGCTCGATCTCCGGGTGCTCGCGGAGAATGGAGGCCACGTCATCCAGCAGCTTGTAGCTGCGCCTGTCGATGACGTCCTTGTTCACCTCGAAGTAGACGGACTCGAGGATGTCGAGGCGTCCCGTCTCCAGGCGCACGCGCTGCTTCTGCTTGCAGCCGTTGTTCTCCGGGGTGCCGGGCTCGTCCGGGCAGTTGTCCAGCCGGTCGACGACGCTGTCCCTATCGCGATCCTTGTCCGGGCAGCCCTTGTTCGCCGCCACTCCGGCCTCGTTCGGGCAGGCGTCCCGTGCGTCGGCCACGCCGTCCCCGTCGTTGTCGGGATCCGGGCAGCCGTCCTCGTCCTGGAAGCCGTCCTTGTCCTCGGCCTGCTGGGGGCAGCGATCCTTCGAGTCGGTGATGCCGTCACCGTCCGAGTCCGGCTCGTCCGGGCAGCCGTCGCCGTCCTCGAAGCCGTTGACGTTCTCCGCCTGCTGGGGGCAGCGATCCACCAGGTTGGGCAGACCATCGCCATCGTCGTCCTTGTCCGGGCAGCCACCCAACTGCTCGAGGCCCGCGTCCCGGGGGCACTGGTCCGCGCGGTTCTTCACGCCATCGCCATCCGCGTCCAGCTCGGGGCAGAGCGCCACCGGGTACGACTGGCCCTCCACGCACACGGGCTTGTCCTCCGGCGCGAAGGCCACCCCCGCGAGCACGCGGACGGCGGGCGTGCCCACCGTGGTGCCGAAGCCCGGGCCGCCCATGGCGTACAGCTCCACGGGGCCCACCGGGGCGCGCACGCCGAGCAGGGCCTCCATCGACAGGGGGGAGCGCGCCAGGGGCGCCGTGCCCCGCAGGAGCAGCTCGCCCTTCACCTTCTTCACCAGCGGGCCGGTGACGTTGACGCCGCCGTTGAGCTCCACGCCCAGCTCATCCCGGGGCTGGCTCGTCCCGGAGGTGAGCACGTACGTCTTCGTGCGCACCAGCGCGCCCACGTCGGCGCCCACGCGCCACCCCGCGCCCAACTGCTTGCCCAGGCCCACTCGGGGCGTGAAGGTGAAGCCCTCATCCCGCGTCAGGGCCTCCGCGCTGCCCAGCGGGAGCGCGACGCCCAGGTGCAGGCCAAGGTCCAGTGCGTCCGCGTTCGCCTCGGACAGGAGCCGCGCGCGGCCCTGCACCCAGGGGGTGCCCAGCGCGAACGAGGAGGGGGCCGAGAGTCCCACGGAGCCCGGGTTTCCGGCCCACTGGCCCACGATGGGCACCTGCGCGCCGAGCTCGAGCCAGTCATGGAGCGCATACGCGCCGCTCAGGTGCCCCGTCACCCGGTCGCTGACGATGACGGCGCTGCGCTCGCCGTTCTCCACCAGCACCAGGGGGTTGAGTTCCCAGTGCCCCGTCAGCGCGAGGCGGTAGCGGCCCTGCCGCAGTTGATCTCCCGTGGACAGCACCAGGCTGTCTCTCGCACCCGGGTTGAGTTGGAGCCGCTCGAGCTCGAATCCAGGAATGCTCGAGTCCTGGGCCAGTGCGCTCCAGGTCCCGAGCATGACGACACCAGTGATACAGCGTTGCAACACACGAATGAACAAGGTTCCCCCTCCTCCACGACACTCAATGGACCACGGGAGTTGACGGTCCCGGGAGGGGGTACAATATACGCTTCATACCAGATCTGTTGACTGGTTCACGGTTCGGGGCCGCCTGGAGAATCGAGGCTTGCCGAGCGCCCGGTTTCGAGGACGCGCGCGAGGAAGGGCGCGGTGCGGCTCTTCACCACGCGTGCCACCTGCGCGGGGGTTCCGGAGACGACCACCCGGCCTCCCTCGGCACCGGCGCCCGGGCCGATGTCGATGACCCAGTCGCTCTGTGCCACGACGCGCATGTCGTGCTCGACGAGGATGACGGTGTTGCCCTGCTCGACCAGCCCGTTGAGCTGCGTCAGCAGCTTCTCGACGTCCGCGGGGTGCAGGCCCGTGGTGGGCTCGTCCAGGACGTAGAGCGTGTTGCCGCGCTGCACCCGCTGAAGCTCCGTGGCGAGTTTGATCCGCTGGGCCTCGCCGCCGGACAGCTCGGTCGCGGGCTGGCCCAGGCGCAGGTAGCCGAGGCCCACGTCCCGCAGGACACTCAAGGCGCGTTGCACGTGGGGCTCGTCGGCGAAGAACGCGTGCGCTCCGTCCACCGTCATGCCCAACACGTCGGCGATGCTCTGGTCCCTGTATTTGATTTCCAGCGTCTTCGCGTTGTAGCGGGCGCCGTGGCACGTGGGGCAGGGGGCGAACACATCGGGCAGGAAGATCAGCTCCACGCTGACGAAGCCCTCGCCCTCGCATGTCTCGCAGCGTCCCTTGGGCACGTTGAAGGAGAACCGTCCCGCGTCATAGCGGCGGGAGCGCGCGGCCGGTGTCGCGGCGAAGAGCTTCCGGATGGTGTCGAAGAGCCCCGTGTAGGTCGCCAGATTGGAGCGCGGGGTGCGGCCGATCGGCTTCTGATCCACCCGCACCAGGCGCGTGACGCCTTCCAGTCCCGAGGAGATCCGGCCGCCCACCGGCTCGACGGGAGGACGCTCCAGCTCCTCGCCTTCCTCTTCCTCCGGGGGCGGCGCATGGCCCAGCCGCGCCGACACCAGCTCCACCAGTACCTGGCTCACGAGGCTCGACTTGCCCGAGCCGGAGATGCCCGTCACCGTCGTGAACACGCCCAGCGGGAAGTCCACGTCGAGCGCGTGCAGGTTGTTGCGGCTGACGCCTTCCAGGCGCAGCCAGCCCCGGGGCGAGCGGGGTTCGCGTCCCGGAGCCTCGTCGTGTCCGAGGAGATAGCGGCGGGTCTGGGACTGCTCGATGCGCTCGAGCCCCTCGGGCGGACCGCTGTAGAGCACGTGGCCCCCCTGTTCGCCCGCCGCCGGTCCCACGTCGACGATCCAGTCCGCCTCGCGAATCACCTCCACCTCGTGCTCGACCACGAAGAGGGAGTTGCCGGCGTTCTTCAGTTGTCCGAGCGCCGCGAGCAACGCCTGGGTGTCCGCCGGATGGAGGCCCGCGGAGGGCTCGTCGAGCACGTACACCACGCCGAACAACTGGGAGCGGATCTGCGTGGCGAGCCGCAGCCGTTGCAGCTCTCCGGGCGAGAGGGTGGGGGTGCTGCGCTCGAGCGACAGGTAGCCGAGCCCCAGCTCGGTCAGCACCTGGATGCGCCCCAGCAGTTCGCGAGCGAACCGCTCGGCGACGAGCGCCTTCTCCGGGTGCTCCCGCCGCAGCTTCGCCATCCCCGGTGCCGTGCCCTCCACCGTGGGGCGCAGCACCTCGGCGACGCGGGTGAGGGGCAGCCGTGACAGCTCGCCGATGTCCAGGCCCGCGAAGGTGACGGAGAGCGCCTCACGGCGCAGCCGCTTGCCCTCGCACTCGGGGCACTCGGTGCTCAGCAGGTAGCGCGACACCCGCTTCTTGATGGACGCGCTCTCCGTGGTGGCGAAGGTCTGCAACACATAGCGGCGGGCGCTCGTGAACGTGCCCATGTAGCTGGGCGGCTCCTTGCGCTTGAGCGCCCGGCGCGTCTCCGCGGGGGTGAAGCCGGCGTACACCGGAACGGTGGGCTGCTCCTCCGTGAAGAGGATCCAGTCCCGGTCCTTCTGGGGCAGCTCGCGCCAGGGACGATCCACGTCGTAGCCGAGCGACACGAGGATGTCGCGCAGGTTCTGGCCGTGCCAGGCGGGGGGCCACGCGGCGATCGCCCGCTCGCGGATGGTGAGCGAGTCATCCGGCACCATGGAGCGCTCGGTGGCCTCGTAGATGCGCCCGAGCCCGTGGCAGCGCGGACAAGCGCCCGCGGGCGTGTTGGGCGAGAACGCCTCCGCGGCGAGGTGCTCCTGATGGGGCGGATAGTGTCCGGCGCGCGAATAGAGCAGGCGCAGCGAGTTGGACAGCGTGGTGACGCTGCCCACGGACGAGCGCGTCGTGGGCGAGCCACGCTGCTGCTGGAGCGCCACCGCCGGGGGCAGGCCCTCGATGGAGTCGACCTCGGGCACACCCACCTGATCCATCAGCCGCCGCGCATAGGGGGCCACGGACTCGAAGTAGCGCCGCTGGGCCTCCGCGTAGAGCGTGCCGAACGCGAGCGACGACTTGCCCGAGCCCGACACGCCCGTGAAGACGACCAGCGCATCGCGCGGGATGTCGACGTCGACGTTCTTGAGGTTGTTCTCGCGGGCGCCACGGACCCTGACGACGCCCTTCACTCCACCGCCACCACCACCACCATCGGGCATGCTGGAACTCACTGTTTCGGGGCTTCGGGCCGCGAGTCCTCGGGGGCGTGGGTGCCGCCGAGCAGGCGCACGAGTGGCGCGGGGGCCCACCAGTTGAACTCCCCCATGAGCCGCATCATCGCGGGGACGATGAGCACCCGGACGAGCGTGGCGTCCAGGGCCACGGCGATGGCCATGCCCACGCCCATGGCCTTCACCACCACCGCCTGGGCGAGCGAGAACGCCGCGAACACCGCGACCATGATGGCGGCGGCGCTGGTGATGAGGCGGCCCGTGCGCTCCAGGCCCTCGGCCACCGAGTGCGCGTTGTCGTGCGTGCGCAGCCACTCCTCGCGCATGCGCGTGAGCAGCAGGACCTCGTAGTCCATGGACAGGCCGAAGAGCGCGCAGAACAGGAGGATGGGCAGCGAGGGCTCGATGGCGCGCGGCTCGAACGCGAGCAGGCCGCTCAGGTGGCCTTCCTGGAAGATCCACACCAGCGCGCCGAACGAGCCCGCGATGGACAGCAGGTTCATCAGGAGCGCCTTGAGCGGGAGGATCACCGAGCGAAGCAGCACGAACAGCACCACGTAGGTGAGCCCCATGACGAAGAGCACCGCGTGGGGCGAGTGCCCGACGATGAAGGCCGCGCCGTCCACGTCCGCCGCCGTCTGGCCACCCACGAGGAACTGCCCGTCACCCACCGCGCGCTCCTGGCGGATGGCGCGGACGACTTCACGGGCCTCGGCGCTCGCGGCCGCATGGGGCGTGAGCACCTGCATCACCGCGATGTTTCCCTTGATGAATGCCTCGAGCGCGAGATCGAACTCGGGCGGCCGGGCGGCGGGCTCCTCGGCCAGCGCGGCGTAGCGGTTCGCGCTGATGCCCGGGTCCAGGTCGACGATGCTCTCCACGCCCTGGACCCCGGGGAGTTTGGCCAGGCGGCGGCTCGTGGCGTACAGCGCGCGGGCGCGCTCCGGGGTGAAGGCGTCGCCCGAGGGGAACTGGACCGTCACCAGGATGCGTGTGGCGGCCTGCGAGGGAAACAGGTTCTTGAGGGCCTCGGCGCCGCGCCGTGCCTCCGTTTCGGCGGGCAGGGCGGTGATGTCCGTGGCGGCGAGCTGGAGCCGCTGGAAGGGAAGGCCAATGGCCACGAGCACGGTGAGCGTGGGCAACAGCACGAGCCAGGGGTGCTTCATCACCCACATGGCCAGCCGGTGCCAGAGGCCCTTGCCCTCGCCGAAGCGCGGAATGGGCAGGCGGCCCCAGTCCACCCGGGGGCCGAGCACGGACAGGAGCGCGGGCAGGAACGTGAGGGAGTAGATCACCGCGAACGCCACCACGACGGCCCCGCCCAGGCCCATGGCGCTCAGGTACGAGCCTGGGTAGAAGAGCAACCCCGACAGGCCCACCGCCACCGCGAGGCCGGAGAACGCCACCGCGCGGCCCGCCGTGTCCACCGTCTTCACCACCGCCGCCTCCACCGTGGCGCCGTGCTCGAGCTCGTCACGGAAGCGGCTCACGATGAAGAGCGAATAGTCGATCGCCACGCCCAGGCCGATGAGCGTCACGACGTTGATGGTGTACTGCGCCATGTCCGTCACGTGCGCGAGCAGCATCACGCCCGACACGCCCGTCATCACCGCGAGCCCGCCCACGGCGATGGGCAGCAGCGACGCGCCCAGGGTGCGGAACACCCACAGCAGCACGATCAACGCGAGGGGGAAGGAGATGAGCTCCGCCTTGAGCAGATCATGCTCGAGCAGCCGATCCAACGCCTCCACGAAGGCGACCTTGCCCGTCACCAGCACGCCGAGCTTGTCGCTGGTGAGCGCCCGGCGCACGGTGGGGAAGGCGCGCGCCGCCTCGCGCTCGTCGCCCTTGAGCCGCACGAGCGCCAGCACGTCATGGCCGCTGGCGGAGAGGAGCCGGCTGGCGAGCTGCTCGGGGGCGCCCTGGGGGGACACCACGGCGCTCACCTCGGGCAGCTTGCCCACGGGGCCGAGCACCTCCTCCAGTGCCTGGGTGAAGCGCGCGTCGTCCGTCTTCCACTCGTCCGAGTGGAAGATGACGGCGAGCGTGGTGTCGTTGGACGCCGCGGAGATGCCCCGCGACAGCTCCGCCGCGTGTGCCGCTTCCGTCCCCCGCACCGTGCCGGTGCTCAACTGTCCGCCGCGCAGGATGCCGAGGAGCGCGAGGACGAGCACTCCCGCGGTGAGGAGGAAGACCACGCCGCGGTGGCGGTGAACCGCCCGGCCGAGCCAGGCGAAGACGGAGGGTTCCGAGGGCGTCATGGACGCGCTGTCTACCGCACTGGCGACAGGGCCCAGAGCGGAAACACGTCGAGGTAGTGATCGTAGTGGATGCCGCTCGTCTTATTGAACATCCCCGCGATGTGCTCCTCGGGGTAGCTGCCGTCCGGACGCTGCCGCTCCACGAGGAAGCCCAGGGCGCGCTGGACCTCGGGCGAGTCGCGCCGGCCCGCCTTGCTCAACGCGAGCACCGCCCACGACGTCATCACCGCCTGGCCCTGCTCGGCCTGCACGTAGCGCCGCTGCCGGCAGCTCTCGGGTGTCTCGCCCCAGCTCCCGTCCGCGTTCTGCTTGGAGAGCAGGAAGTCGCAGGCGCGCTGGAGGGTCGGATGACTCGGAGAGTACCCCGCGGCGACGAGGCCCCAGATGCCGAACCACGCCCCATACGTGAAGCAGATGCCCCAGCTTCCCTCCCACGAGCCGTCCGGTCGCTGGGCCCGCTCCACGTAGCGCGCGCCGCGCTTCATCGCCGCGTCGATCTCCTTCGCGCGTACCCCCGGGAAGCGCTCCCGGAAGCGCGCCAGCGCCTGCATGCAGGACGAGCTGCACTCGACGTAGGACGGGTCGATCATGATGTCCGAGAAGCAATCGGACGGGTTGAGCAGCTCGAGCCACTTGGGGCCGCGCGTGAGCTCGTACGTGGCCCAGCCGCCGTCCTCGTTCTGCATGGACAGCATCAGGTCCACCGCGTCCGTGAGCCGCTCCTGGGACAGGGGCGAGTCGACGAAGGGCTCGAGCGCGAGCGCCGCCTTGAGGCCCTCGGCGGTGCAGTCGCTGATGGGCCAGCCGTGGTCGCGCGTGGAGAAGGGCCAGCCGCCCTTGGAGCGGTGGCGGTAGTAGCGCTCGGCGTTGGGCGTGTCCTCGCGCACCTGGCTGCGGTCGATGAAGTCGAAGACCGAGCGCAAGAACGGCAGGTTCTCCTGGATGCGGCCGCTGGCGACCACCGCCTGGGCGGCGAACGCCGTGTCCCAGAGCTCCGAGGAGTTGTAGCCATTCATCTTCACGCCGTCCGGCCCCTTCCACAGGTAGTCGGGGAGCTGGGCGAGGTGGGCCCGCAGCTCGGCGCCGCCGGGACGCTCGAAGTGCCACACCAGCACGTGCAAGAGCTTGTTCACCGGGCCGATGCAGATGTAGCGCGTGTTCTCGTCCTCCTGGCGGATGTGATCCAACACGAAGGACAGGGAGCGCTCGCGCAGCCGCGTGGACGCCTGGGTCTCATAGACACCCATGAGCCAGTTGGCCGCGAGCACGAGCGCCGAGCGCGGCACCTGCGAGTCGGTGGGCGACACGCGCGTGCGCTGGGCCGGCCAGTCGATCTGCTCGTAGGGCGTCGTGTACAGCTCCCGGCGCAACTGCTGGAGCAGGGGCGAGTCGGGGATGCGCGCCTTCTTGCCGTAGAGCCAGCTCATGGGCAGGTAGACCATGCGGCAGTGGCACCAGAAGCGCGAGGGGTGCACGGGAAGCGCCTCGGGCAGCAGCCACAGCTCGGGCAGGAGCGGATCCAACCCCTCGTACTCGTGCAGGCGGAGCACCGAGAGGAAGAACTTGCCCCAGGGCGCGGAGGTGAGCGCGCCTCCGTGCGCGAGGATCCACTGGCGCGCGGACGTGGCGGCGGGGTCCTCCGCGCTCACGCCGAGCAGACGCAGGGCCACGTAGCAGAGGGTGGAGGTGAAGACGTAGCTGGACGCCTCCACGTGCAGACCGAAGCCGCCGTCCTTGTTCTGCACGCCCTTGAGGTAGCGCACCATGCCCTCGCGCGTGGCGGCATCGAGCTCGAGCCCCACGGCGTGCGCGGTGCCCACGTACATGGGCAGCATGAAGAGGGGACCGCCATAGTCGCCCTTGAGCGAGCCCTCCGGGGAGAGCAGCTCCGAGAGGTGGGTGATGGCGGCGGAGAGGGAGGAGTCGACCGTGCGCCGCGCGCCGGCAGTGGAATCAGGAGCCATGTTGCGCATGTGCGTGTTCCTTCGCGTTACCCGGCCGAGAGGCGTTGGTGGTGGTTGGGCGCCTGGAGCCAGAGCTCCGCGTAGCGGGCCTGGAGCGTGGTGTCATCGGCGTGGTGGTTCATGCAGTCGGTGATGAGCGCCTCCACCTCCGCGCGGGGAATCTTCACCGGCTGGCCCGCGACGAACATGGCGTCGTTGCCCCGGGCGAGCACGAGCGTGCGCGCCGCCATCCACAGCGGCAGCAGGCAGAAGAGCCGCAACTGGGGCGCGGTGGCGGGGATGGCGAGCGCATAGCTCAGCCCGTCGTCGAGGTTCTTCCGGGCGATCTCGAAGAGCGGCGCGACGGCGGCGTGCGCCCGGGCACGCTGCGCGGGGTCCGTCAGCTCCGCCACGCCCAGGCCGCCCGCGGCGCACAGGGCGCGGGGGATGAAGGACCAGCCCCGCTCCTCGCGATCGTCCGTCACGTCCTTGAGGATGTTGACGAGCTGGAGCCCGGTGCCGAAGGCCTCCGCGTGCAGGCGCATCGTCTGGGCCTGCTCCGGCGTCACCTCGCCGCCCAGCTCCTCCAGGAACAGCTCCGTCGTCAGGTGGCCCACGGTGCCCGCCACGAAGTAGCAGTAGCGCTCCAGGTCGGCCACCGTGTGCAGCGCCACGATGTCGTCGGCGCCGCGCTCCCGGTGGGCGTAGATGGCCATGCCGCGCGCCATCTCCGACGTCCAGCGCGCCAGGCTCGCCTGGATGTTCTCCGGCAGCGTGTGGAAGACGCGCATGACGGTGGGCAGGGCGCGCGACAGGGCCAGCTCGGCGTCCTGGCCCACAATGGGCTTGAACGCCTCGGTGAAGGCCTCCGGCTCCTTGTGGCCGCGCAGCACGTCCAGGAAGCACGCGAAGAGCGGCTCCTTGGCGGCGAGCGGCACGGACGGGTGGTCCTCGATGGTGTCGGCGACGCGGCACAGCAGGTAGCCCAGCGTCATGGCCACCTCGAGGTTGCCGGGCAGCAGGGCGATGGGCCGCGCGAAGGTGCGCGAGACCTCGCCGAGGCTCTCCTTGCAGAAGATCCAATCCGCCTCGGAGCGGCCGGAAGGAACGGACGGAGCGGAGGTCGCGCGGCGCAGGGGCTCGGGCCGCTCGCGCCGCAGGGTCTCGTAGAGCGCGAGTGCGTCGAGGCTCTCCGCGCACTCCTCCCAGGGCGCGACCTGGAACGGGCCTCGTGCCTCGTCGTGGAGGCCCTCGGCGAGCGCCGTCGCGAGCAGGGCCTCCGCGGCCTCCATCGCCTCGGGGTAGGGGGCGCGCACGGAGATCAGGGCCTGGAGCGCGATCGCCGTGAGCCACCGGCGCTCGGCGTCCCCCTGGACGGGGATTCCTTCCGTGAAGGCACCGTCCTCGGCCTGCCGCTCGACGAGCCAGCGCGCCGCGCGGCGCAGCCGGGAGTGCGTGGTGGGTCCCCTGGCGGCGAGCAGGGCCTCCATGGCCCACGCCGTGGCGGCGACACGGCCCTCGGAGCCGAGGGGGGCCCAGGAGCCGTCGGGCGACTGCGTCTCGCTCAGCCAGCGGGCCGCGCGCTCGAGCGCGGGAGTGATGCGCGCGTCGAACATGCCGGGCTGCCGGCGCTGGATGATCTTCAACGCCTCGCAGGCCAGGGCGGTGGCGCGCAGCTCCCCCACGCCCCGGCCGCCCGCGCGCGTCCTGTCGAAGGTCCGGGCCGCGAAGCCGCCGGCCATCGTCTGGCACCCGAGCAACACGTCCACGCCCTCGGAGATGCCCACGATGGGCTCCTGCACCCAGGTGGAGCCGCCCAGCAGCAGGTGGAAGAGTCCGGCGAGGTCCGCCGTGGCGATGGAGGGCGGCTGGGCACCCGGAGCCTCGTGCTCCTCGAGCTCGAGCAGGCGCCGCAGGCCCTCGTGCGCGAGGTGGCGGCGCCACAGGCTCATCCGCGCCGAGATGCCCGCGCGCATGTCCGTGCGGGTGATGGCGCGCATGACGCGGATCGCCCCCGCGCGCAGCATGTCATCCGGCCGCTGCTTGAGCTGCGTGGCGAAGGACTCCAGCTCCCGGAGGAGGAAATCCGTGGCCTGCTCCATGGCCTGGGCGAGCGGCGGGGGCGGGGCCTGGCGGCGCGGGGAGGGCTCTCCCTCCTCCGCCTCGCTCCGGAGCATGTCCCGCACGGGGATGAACTCCTTGAGCAGGGGAATGGGGTGGGTGGGGGTGCCACGTCCGCGGTAGCGCTGATGCACCCCGCCCGGCACGAGGCTGGCGGCGGGCCACTGCATCCACTCGCCATACGCGGCCAGCTCGGTGGACACACTCTTGAGCCCGCCGCGGCGTATCGCCGAGCGCGCCGTGCTGTTCATGGCCTCCGCGGCGATGCGCATGAAGATGCCGCCGAAGCTCGACGTGCGCTCCTCCTGGCCACAGAGGATGCGCATCGTCTGGCCGCGCGCCTCGGCGTTCTCGCGCAGCACGTCGAACATGGCCTCGCGCACGCCCGTGGCGCTCGGATCCTCGCGTCGGAAGCAGTGGTAGAGAGCGCTGGCGAGCAGCTCCGGCACGTAGCCGCGGCGCTCCTCGGCGTAGCGCTCGAGGTCCTCGTGCGCGGCCACGCTGCGCGCGTCGAGGAAGCCCATGCTCAGGCCGATGGCGGTCATCGGGTGCACGTGGCCGAGCGCGTCGCCCACGAGCGCGACGTGGCCCCGGCCGAAGTCGGAGCGCGGACGGAAGCGGTTGGCGGCCCAGGTGACGGGGCCCTCGGCGAGCGCGCGCCGGAAGGCGGGCAGCAGCGCGGGAGGCAACACCGGGCTGAAGGCATCCCACAGGAAGGTGGGGTTGCGCTGGGCCGCGCCGTAGCGCAGGGGCACGTCCAGGCAGCCCCGCACCCGATCGGGGCCGATCCGGTAGAGGAGCGCCGGTCCGGGACCGCCGAGCAGCACGTGCCCGAAGCCCTCGAAGGGCAGCTCCAGTCCGCGCAGCTCCACCGAGGCCATATAGGAGAGCAGCGTGCTGTTCTCCTCCAGGCCGAGCTGCCGGCGCACCACGGACGCCCGTCCATCCGCCCCGATGATGCGCGCCGCGGTGACCTCCACCTGGGCGCCCCGCTCCCGGTCATCCACGCGCAGCACGTGCCCTTCCATGCCCGCCAGCCGTGCGTACGTCACCAGCTCCACGCCCGCCAGGCCCGCGGCCTCCTCGCGCAGCCCCTCGACCAGGGTGTCGTGGGCACACGTGAGCGCCACGCCCTGGGGGTAGGCCATCTCGATGGGCGTGCTGCCATCGTCCGGGAAGATCTTGAAGCCGAAGCTCGTGCGGGCGTGGGCCCAGTCCGAGCGGCGGATGCGCAGCGAGTCGAGCACGCCGACCCCCGGGGGGTGGATGAACTCGCCCGCGAAGCGCCGACACGCTTGCGGATTGGCCTCGAGCACGAGCACCCGCGCGCCCCGGTGGGCGAAGGCGATGGCGGTGACCAGTCCCGCGGGCCCTCCGCCGATGACCGCCACGTCGTAGTGCTTTCGTGTGAATCTCATCGTCGCAATCCGTTCCATGCCGCGCGTGGCGGCGTCATCGAGAGGCCAGGAGCCGAGACCCGAGCCATGGCGGATGCCGACCCGGCCGAACCGGCACTCGCACTCATGACTGGCCTCATGGACAGGCTCCTGGACGGGCGAAAGAACTCCAGGTTGCGTCCTGTAGCAAACCGCGTGATGGATCGCGAGGCCATCGACAGTGGTCCAGGTTCCCGAGCAATGAATGGACCCGAGTGGTGACACGGGCCCGTCACCACGGGAGCGCCATGGACGGGCCATTGACTCCCGCGTCAGCCCCTTGGGTCGCGTGCCTCCAGGCAGAGCAGGAGGGCAGGGGCCTCGCGTGGGTGCGTCTTGCCAGCACCTCTCGACGCTCTACCCTGAAATGGGAGGGCCGTAGCGCATCGCGCGACCCTGAGTAGAAAGGAGAAACGTCATGTCTGATCTTCCCGTGCGTCGAGGCAGTGGTACTTCGTCCCTGGGTCGATGGCCAAGGACGGCCGATCCCTTCGAGCAGATGAAGGAATTGATGGGATTCGATCCGTTCGACCAGGTGGATCGCCTGTTGGGGGCCGACCGGTCGTGGAGCTTCACCCCAGCCTTCGAGGTGAAGGAGACGAAGGACTCGTACATCTTCAAGGCGGATCTTCCCGGCATCAGGGAGGAGGATCTGGAGATCTCCCTCACCGGAGACCGGCTCACCATCAGCGGCAAGCGAGAGAACGAGAAGAAGGAGGAATCCGACCGTTTCTACGCCTATGAGCGCAGCTTCGGCTCCTTCAGCCGTTCGTTCACCCTGCCGGAAGGGGTGGACGCGGAGCACTGCAACGCGGACCTGAAGGACGGCGTGCTCAACCTGCGGCTGCCCAAGGTGCCCGAGGTGCAGCCCAAGCGCATCCAGGTGAGCAGCGGCTCGAAGGACAAGGGCCACGTGAAGGCCTGAGGCCGCGTGGGAGGCGGGTACACGCTCCCGCCTCCCGGCATCGCCGCTGGACTTCTTCCTGGCTCGTGGATAGAGCCCGGACACCTTCCGGGCCCCCTCCATGAGCCTCTCACCGCCTGTCACCACCCCTTCCCACGTCACCTCCTCGCTGCGTGAGCTTGGCTATGCCGTGCTCGACCGGGCGGGACTGTGTGAACACGTGGGGACTTCGGCCGCCGCGCTCGAGGCCCTGCGTCCGACCTGGAACGAGCTGCCGCCCGACGCCTACCTGCGCGACGGGGGCCGCTATCGCTCGCGCCGGCATTCGTGCTTCGTCGTCGAGGGGGCGGCCGTCACCCAGGTGCCCCACCGCGCGCACTGGCAGCCGGTCGAATACAACGCGCTGCACGGCGGGCTGGAGCGCTGGTTCGAGCCCATGACGCCGACCGTGGTCGCGCAGCCCGTCTGGCCGCGCCTGTTGAGCCGGCTCGCCGCGTATTGCTCCGAGCTGCGGGGCGCGCGGCCCTGGTTCGTCGAGGCGCACCAATTCCGCATCGACACGACGGATGGCATTGGCCGGCCGACGCCCGAGGGAGCGCATCGGGATGGCGTGGACTTCGTCGCCGTCCTGCTCATCGGGCGCGAGGGCATCAAGGGCGGAGAGACGCGGGTGTTCGAGGCCCATGGCCCCCACGGCATCCGCTTCACGCTGACCGAGCCCTGGTCGCTGCTCCTGCTCGATGACGAGCGCGTCATCCACGAGAGCACGCCCATCCAGCCGCTGGCCGGGCAGGGGCACCGGGATACGCTGGTGCTGACCTTCCGTGCCAACGGTTTCCAGGGTCCCCCCACCCCGTAGCGCCCGCGAGGCGAGGTGTCAGGCGGGCGCTCGCTTCCGCAAGACACGAGCGGCTGAACATCCATGCTCTTATGTAGCCGGTGCACGGGTGCGCCCAGGCCCCCGTGAGGAGATCGACCATGTTCCTCATCGAGACCGAGAACGACTTGTTGCAGGCCTTCCGCCCCCGTGACCGGGAGAAGGTCGAGCTTCCCAAGGACATCCGCTTCCCGCTGTTCGTGCGGGACTATTTCGCGTGGGTGGAGCCCGCGGGGACCCGGGTCTTCCTGGTGTGCCCCTCGCCGCAGGGCAAGCGGCCCATGGGCATCGCCTTCCGCCGCGACTCGCACGGAGGCCCCGCGCCCTCCCAGATGTGCGACTGGTGCCACTCCTACGGCTCGTCCAACGAGATCGGGCTGCTCACCACGGACGTCAATTCCAAGCGCCGGGTGGGCGTCAACCTCTGCCAGGACCTGCGCTGCAAGGAGAAGCTGGAGTCGGCGGCGGACCTGTCCGGCCGTCATTTCCGCGACGTCATCCCCCCGCTGATGGAGCGCATGCAGCGCTTCGCCCGCGAGGCGTTGCGCATCGAGTCCGTGCCGGAGCAGTGAGTCCCCACGGGGCCTCTTCTTCGTGAACAGAGGCGCGGAGCCTCCACCGCGCGTTCGACGCAAGTGGTGTAAACGGCAGCCGTCGCATCGACTGTCGGGGAGACTCCATGAACGTCACGAAGAACATGCGGTGGATGCAGTGGATGGTGTTGTGGGGCGTGGTCGCGGGTCCCGTGCTCGGCTGCGGTGGGAAGCCACCGGTCACGCCGACTCCGCCCGCGGGAGAGCGGATCGTGTTGCGCGTCCCGCTCTACTCGTGGATTCCCGATGCCGCGGGGGACAAGTTCCAGGCCCTGTCCGCGCGCGTCGAGGCCGAGTTCGAGGCCGAGCACCCGGAGGTGGACCTCGACGTCAATCCCTCCTGCTTCCAGGATGATCTCTACGAGCCCTCGCAGCTCGCGCGCTCGCTCCGGGGAGAAGGGGAGTGCCCCTATGACGTCGTCGAGGTGGACACCTCCCTGCTCGGCGAGCTCGTGGGCACCGGCGCCGTGCGGCCCTGGTCCGCGCTCCCCGAGGGTCCCCGCTGGCACCCCGCGGGCGTGTCCGCCTCCACGTTCGAGGGCAAGCTCTACGGCGTGCCGCACTGGCAATGCGCCCACTACATCATCTCCCGCGACGAGGCCGTGAGCCGCGCGCACACGGTGGATGAGCTGGTCCAGGCCCTCGCGGCGCTCAACACCCCCGCCATGGATCTCTCGGCCAACCTCCTGGGGAGCTGGAACCTGCCCTCGCTCTACCTCGATGCCTGGACGGATACCCACGGCCCCGCGAACGTGCAGTCCGCCGTCACCACCGAGCACTACGACACGGACGTGCTCGCCGGCATGAAGAAGCTCGCCAGCGCCTGCGCCACCGCCGAGGGCAATCCCTGCATCGATGGCACGTACGACGCCGAGGAGAACCTCGACGTGCCCGATGTCCTGCTCGCCGAGGGCCGCGCCGACGCCACCCTGGGCTTCTCGGAGCGGCTGCACGGCATCCTCAAGAAGCTCCCGTCGGCGGACAGCCGCGCCGCGCTGCGCATCTCCCCCGCGCCCCTGGGTCAGGGCAATCAACCCCTGCTCTTCACCGACTCGTTCTTCCTGGGCGAGCGCTGCACCGGGGCGTGCGAGCAGGCCGCCCAGGCGTTCGTCGCGTACATGACCCGCACGAGCACCTATCAGTGGATCGTCCTCGGCGAGGACGCGCCCGCCGAGGGCCGGGTGCCGCGCTACCTCATGCCCGCCAACCTGGACGTGTATGAGCTGCCCGGCGTGAAGGCCGATCCCTTCTACCCCGTCATCGGGGCGGCCACCGCCACCGGCGCGCCCTTTCCCAACACGGGCCTGTTGAACATCCGCAAGTCCATGCGCGACGCCATCCTCGGCGCGCTCCAGTAGCAGCCGCGGCTCACAGCAGGGGCGCGACCGGATCCACGCCCAGCAGCACGCCGCCAATGGTCTCGAGGACCACCGAGCCCACCATGGCGTGCTGCGTGGCCACGTGGACGTCGCGCATGCAGCGCTGTAGCGGGGAGGCGCGGTGGACGGACACACCTCCACCCGCCTCGTACATGGCATCCACCACGCGCGCCGCGCTGCGCATGGCATGGGCATAGGACAGCCGCAGCTCGGCCCGGTGGCGCACCGTCAGCTCCCGGCGCACGCCCGCCTCGAAGGTGACGTTCACCGTCTCCAGCAGCAGGGCCCGCGCGGCGCGCAGCGTGGCCTCGGCCTCGGCGAAGGAGTGCTGCACCACGCCGCGCGTGGCCAGCAGGCGTCCCGTGGGCATGAGCTTCTTGCTCTGCGCCAGCGTCGCGAGCTCGTCGATCGCCCGGCGGGCAATGCCGAGCCCCACCGCCGGCAGGCCCACCCCCAACAACCCCATCGCGGGAAAGGCATAGAGGGGACGGTCCAGGCGCGGGCGCTCGGCGACGAGGGAGAAGGAGCGCTCGGCGGGCACGAAGATGTCCTGCACCGAGATGTCCCCGCTGCCCGTGCCACTCAGGCCCATGGCGTTCCAGGTGTCGTGCAGCGTCGCGTCCGAGGCGGGGAAGCAGAACGTGCGGATCTCGGGCATGCCCTCGCGCACCATGCGGGGCGCTCCGTCCTTCGTCACCACCGCGCCGCCCACCAGCCAGCGGCAGTTCTGGCTCCCGCTCGCCCAGGCCCAGCGGCCCGTGAGGCGATAGCCCCCCTCGACGAGCTCGGCGCGTCCCGTCGGCGCGGCCACGCCTCCGATGATGACGTCCGACGCATTGAAGATGGTGCGCGCCGCGGACTCGGGCAGCCAGGCGGCGACCATCGCGGTACACGCGCCGATCATCACGTTCCAGCCCACCGAGCCATCCGCCCGGGACAGCTCCTCCACGATCTCGATGATCCGGGCGGGATGCAGCTCGAGTCCGCCATAGGCCTCGGGCAGCACCATGCGGAAGAACCCGACATCGGCCAGTTCCCGCGCGAGCGCCGCGGGCAGCCGGCGGGCGGATTCGATCTCCTCGGAACGGGCGGACAGCTCGGGTGCGAGGCGCCGGGCCTCGGCCAGCAGGGGATGCTCGGAGGACGTCGTTACAGCGGACGGGGATGAGGTCGTCATGCCCGGAAGTGTACGAGGCGCGGCACGGACGTAGCCAGTGGCGGTCCCCGGCGTCAGCGCGCCGTCACCCAGGTGCCATGGAAGGTGAAGGGGAAGGCGTGATCCAACCAGGCCCGGCCCACCGGTCCCGCCTCGGGCGCCTTCGCGTCCAGCACCGCCACGTACGTCCGGTCGCTCGTGGCATCGTAGGTCTGCACCAGCAGCCAGCCGTCGTCCTCGGCCGAGCCCCCGGCCCGCGGGACGAAGATGGGCTCGGCGGGATGGTGCCCGGCGCCCAGCGTCACCACCGTCTCCGCGCCCGTCCACATGTCCACCTTCACCAGCACGTCATGGGCTCCTCGCCAGGTGTCGGGGCCCGAGTGCGCCACCACGTACGTGTAGCGGTGGCGCGCCCCGGCCCGCAGCGGCGTGGCACTGGGAAACTCGCAGCTTCGGTCCGAGACCTGCTCGGAGCGCAACCAGCCGGCCTCCACGTCCAACGTCGCCCGGTGCAGCCGGCCCTGGGCGTCCGTGCTGGTCCAGCCGCGGGGCAGCTCGGCCAGCCACTGGTTGGTGCCGAAGTCCGGGTAGCGCACGTAGTCCACGTGGAGGAGTCCGGCGTCCTCGAACGCATTGCCGAAGTGCCAGGCATGGAAGGGCTCGGCCGGAAAGCGCACCACCTGGGCGGGCGCATCGATGGGAACGACGAGGACCTCCGTTCCCAGCTTCGGACGCCACTCGAGATTGTCCGACACGCTGCCCTGGCCGAGCAGCACCCGGAAGAGGTTCAGGCGCACCGGCGACACGAAGAAGACCAGGTGGTGATCGGTGGCGATGAAGTCGTGGACCAGCGTCGGACCGGGCAGGGGCACGCTGCCCAGGCGGCGCACGGGTCCGGCGTCGGGCAGCTCGTACAGATCGAGTTGGGTGACACGCCCGTAGCGCACCCCGAAGTTGTAGGACGCCCGCCGCGACACCACGGGATGCGGGTGGGCGGAGAAGGCCGGTCCCACCACGCCTCCGAGGTCCGTCTCCCCCAGGGTGCTCAGGTCCTCCAGGGACAGCTCCGTGGGCAGGGCGGCCTCCACCAGGGCGAAGAGCCGTCCGTCCCACGCCAGGGGGGAGGTGTTGGCCGCGTTCTTCACCCCGCCGAACAGCCGCCGCCACAGCGTGGGCGCTCGGGTGCCATAGTTGCTGTAGAGCACCTGGCCCGCATCGCGCTCGGCGCGGATGCTCGGAGTGTCGATGGCGCGCGCCGCCCCCTGGGCCTGGCCGCCCGCGAAGCGCACTGCCAGCACGCCGCCATCCCCGTCGAACAAATGGCCGTAGCTCTGCCCCCCCACGCCGAACGCCACCGGCCCCACGCGCACCAGGGTCCCGTTCAACTCCTCGGGCAGCCGGCCCTCCACGCGCATCGGTTCGAAGCCATGGGTCCGAGACAGGTCCCGGTAGGCCTTGAGCCAGGAGGGACTCTCGGCGGAACGGAGGGCGGAGGCGGCACGCGTCATGGGGTCTTCGGGCAAGAGGGGAAGCCCTCCTTATAGTTGCCCCCCCTGTCGCGCTCGCCGCGCGGAGTCTTCCGTTGGTGCTGACGGTGTCAACATGTAGGGTGCCGGGGCCCCCTTCCCCGTGCTCCGGCATGTCGCCCGAGCGTGGTGTGCCCAAGGGGAGAGGAGAAGGCATGGCGGTGCGGGGTGCCCGGAAGAAGGTGGCGGACAAGGCGCACTATCACCATGGCGACCTGCGCCGGGCGCTGCTGGACGCGTCCCTGGAGCTCATCTCCCAGGAGGGCTTTGGCGCCCTGTCCCTTCGGGAGGTGGCGCGGCGGGCCGGGGTGACGCACGCGGCGCCCTACCGGCACTTCGCGGACAAGGAGGCGCTGCTGGCGGCGGTGGCCGAGGAGGGTTTTCGCTCGATGACGGCGCGCATGCGCCAGGACATGGCCCGGGAGCCGACGCCCCTCCAACGCCTGATGGCCTGTGGGGTGGCCTATGTCCTCTTCGCCGTGGAGAACGCCGCGCACTTCCGGGTGATGTTCGGTCCCCACTTCACCCGGCCCCTGACGCCCTCCGGCTCCCAGGAGGAGGGCAACTCGTTCCAGGTGCTGGTGGACGTCCTCCTCGAGGCCCAGCGGGCCGGAGAGGTGCGCGCGGGCGAGCCCCATGCGCTCGCGCTCACGTGCTGGTCCCTGGTTCATGGTCTGGCCTCACTGTGGGTGGATCGCCAGTTGGAGCACACGGGGTTGAGCACGGGGGTCGAGGCGCTGGCCCGGGAGCAGACGCGGATGTTGATGAGGGGTCTGGCGCTCACCCCGGTCGAGTGAGGCGCCCTCCGCCGCCCATTTCCCCATTGCGTGCGCGGCGACAAATGGGCATGTCTTCTGGATCCACCCCCATGAGCCGAGCATTCGATGAGTTCTTCCCAGGCCGATGAGCTGCGGCTCCTGCGTGCGGAAGTCGAGCGCCTGCGCGGGTTGCTCCATCGGGGAGGGATCGACCCCAACGCTTCCCAGGAGGCGAGCTACCGGCGGATCGTGGAGAGCGCGATCGACTTCGCCGTGATCGCCCTGGACCTCGAGGGGCGGATCACGCACTGGAACGAGGGGGCCCGGCGCATCCTCGGGTGGACGCAGGAGCGGATCCGCGGCGAGCCGGCCGCCGTGTTCTTCACCGAGGAGGACCGGGCACGGGGCATCCCGGAGCTGGAGATGGGCAAGGCGCTGGCGGGAGGCCGCGCCGTCGACGAGCGCTGGCACCAGCGGGAGGACGGCTCCCGGTTCTGGGCGAGCGGCGAGATGATGCCGCTCAAGGACGAGCGGGGCACGCCCATCGGCTTCGTGAAGATCCTGCGCGATCGCACCCCGCAGAAGCGGCTCGAGGAGGAGCGCGAGCGCTTCATCCTCCTGGCCGAGCAATCCACCGACTTCGTGTGCCTCGCCGACGCGGAGGGCCGGGGGCTGTTCATCAACCAGGCCGGGCGACGCCTGGTGGGCCTGCCGGAGGGGGACATCCGCGCCATGGGCCTCGCGGACTTCTTCCCGCCCGCGGAGCGCGGCTTCCTCCAGGACGTCATCCTGCCCATGCAGCGCGCCATGGGGCACTGGCGGGGCCGGGTCCACCTCCAGCACCATGGCACCGGGGCGCTCATCCGGGTGGACTGCAACGCCTTCGTCCTGCGCGACGCGGCGGGCCGCCTCACCGGCTACGCGCTCCTCAACCGGGACATCACCGCGCTCGAGCTGGCCGAGTCCGCGCTGCGCCGGAGCGATGAGCGCTTGCAGCTCGCCCTGAAGGCCTCCGGTTCGGTGGGCGTCTGGGACTGGGACATCCTGGCCGACAAGCTCTACCAGGATGCCCGCTGCGCCCGGCTCTTCTCCGTCGCGCCGGAGGTGGCCACCGCCGGGGCTCCGCTCGCGACCTTCCTCGGCGGCATCCACCCCGAGGATCGGGAGCGGGTGGGGCGGGAGATCCAGCGCGGCCTCGACAGGGAGCTCGAGTACGAGAGCGAGTACCGGGTGACGCCCGGGGGCGAGGTGCGGTGGATCCAGGTCCGGGGACGCATCTACCGGGACGAGCAGGGCAGGCCCGTGCGGTTTCCGGGCATCGTCATCGATATCACCGAGCGCAAGCGGGCGGAGTTGCGCCAGCACGCGCTGCTGGAGCTGAGCGATCGGCTGCGCAACCTGAACGGGACGCGTGAGATCGCCATCCTGGGCGCGCAGCTGATCGGCCGCACGTTGGGCCTGTCCCGGGTGGGCTTCGCCCTGGTCGATCTGGACACCGAGATCCTCACCGTCGAGCAGGACTGGTCCAACGGAGAGGTCGCGGGCATCGCGGGCGGCTATCCCTTCACCGTCTTCGACTCCGCCCTGGAGCTGTTGAGGCGCGGCCAGTCCCTCGTGGAGACGGATGCCGAGATGGCGGAGTGGATCCCCGCCGCGGAGCTGCCCAACTACCGTGCCCTGGACATGCGCGGCTTCGCCGGCCTGCCGCTCATGCGCAACGATCGGCTCGTTGGCTTCGTCTATGCGCACAGCTCCCTGCCTCGCGCCTGGCAGGAGGCGGACGTGGGCTTCATCCGGGAGGTCTCCGTCCGCACGTGGGAGGCCATCGAGCGGGCCCAGGCCGAGCAGCGGCTGCGCGAGAGCGAGCAGGATCTGCGGCAGATCACGGATCAGGCGCCGGAGATGATCGGCTACGTCGATCGCGACCTCGTCTACCGGTTCGTCAACCGCACCTACGAGGAGTGGTTCGCCCGGCCCCTGGATCGGATCATCGGCAAGTCCGCGCTCGAGCTGCTGGGGGAGGAGGCCTTCGCGCTGCGCGAGCCCTACTTCCGGCGCGCGCTCGAGGGAGAGGCGACCTCCTTCGAGGCGCCGCTGTACATCCCGGGGCGCAGCCCGCGCGAGCTGGAGCTGCGCTTCTTTCCCCGAAGGGATCTGGAGGGCAACGTCCAGGGCGTCTACCTCTTCATCCTGGACAACACGGACCGCAAGCGCGCCGAGCGCGCCCTGCTCGAGGCCAACAAGCGCCTGGAGCTGCGGGTCGAGGAGCGCACGCGGGAGCGGGATCGCATCTGGAATCACTCCGATGACCTGATGGGGGTGATGAGCACCGATGGGTTCCTCAAGTCCATCAATCCCGCCTGGAGCCGCCTGCTGGGGGTCGACGCGGAGTCGCTGCTGATGAGCCACTTCCTGGACCTCATCCACCCGGACGACCATGCCTCCGTGGGAGCGGTCGTGGCGAGCCTGAGCCGGGGTGAGCGCGTGCACCGCATGGAGAACCGCCTGCGGCGCGTGGACGGCTCCTACCGCTCCCTGTCCTGGACCGCGGTGCCCGGCGACGACAAGGTCTTCTATGCCATCGGCCGGGACGTCACCGCCGAGCGCGAGACCGCCGCGCTCCAGCAGCGGCTGTTCGACGTGCTCGACCAGTCTCCCGACTTCATCGGCATCGCCGAGCCCCAGGGCCGGATCCTCTATGTCAACGCCTCCGGCCGGAGGATGGTCGGTCTGTCCGGACCGGGCGGGGTGGCCGTGCGCACCGTGCTCGAGTTCTTCTCGCCCGAGGATCGGCCGCTCATCGAGGGCACGGCGCTGCCCACGGCCCTGCGGGAAGGCAAGTGGGTGGGCCGCTGCCGCTTCCGTCACCTCACGACGGGGGTGGACATCCCGGTGGAGTACAACGTGTTCGCCACGCGTGACGGAGAGGGCCAGCTGCTCGGTCTCGGCATGGTGACGCGGGACATCACCCGGCAGCTCCAGCACGAGCAGACCCTGCGCGAGACGGAAGACAAGCTGCGTCAGTCCCAGAAGATGGAGGCGGTGGGGCAGCTCACGGGGGGCATCGCGCACGACTTCAACAACCTGCTGGGCGGCATCATCGGCTCCATGGAGATGCTGCGGCGGCGCATCGAGGCGGGTCGCTACTCGGAGGTGGACAAGTACATCAACGCCACCATGAACTCGGCGCGCCGGGCCGCCTCGCTCACCGCGCGCCTGCTCGCCTTCGGCCGCCGCCAGTCGCTCGACGTGAAGCCCACGGACATCAACGCGCTCGTCATGTCCATGGCGGAGCTGCTGCGCCGCACCCTGGGCGAGAGCATCTCGCTCAAGACGATGCTCGACCCGGTCCTGTGGCCGGCGAGGACGGACGCCAACCAGTTCGAGAACGCGCTGCTCAACCTGGCCATCAACGCCCGCGACGCCATGCCCCAGGGTGGCAAGCTCACGGTGGAGACGCGCAACACGCGGCTGGACGAGGCCTATGCGCGCGGGGTGGAGGGGCTCAGGCCCGGCGACTTCGTGGTCATGTGCGTGAGCGACACGGGCCATGGCATGCCCCCGGAGGTCATCGCCCGCGCCTTCGAGCCCTTCTTCACCACCAAGCCCATCGGCCAGGGCACGGGGCTCGGCCTGTCGATGATCTACGGCTTCGCCCGGCAGGTGGACGGCCACGTGCGCATCTACTCCGAGGTGGGTCGGGGCACGACGATCAAGCTCTACATGCCGCGTCATGTCGGCGCGGGCGCCCAGGTGGGGGAGGCGAGGCCGGAGATCGTGCCCCTGCCGCGCGCCCAGGAAGGGGAGACGGTCCTCGTGGTCGAGGATGATCCCGCCGTGCGCATGCTGGTGCTGGAGATCCTCGAGGACCTGGGCTACGCGGCCCTCGAGGCGAAGGACGCGCGCTCGGCGCTGCCGATCCTCGAGGGGAAGGAGCGGATCGATCTGCTGGTGACGGACGTGGGCCTGCCCGGGGGGATGAACGGGCGCCAGATGGCGGAGGTGGCGCGCCAGCACCGGCCAGAGCTCCAGGTGCTGTTCATCACCGGCTACGCGGAGGGGGCGTCGGTGCGCGGCGGGTTCCTCGCCCCCGGCATGGAGATGATCACCAAGCCCTTCGCGCTGGACGTGCTGGCGGCGCGCATCCGGGAGATGATCGAGCGGAAACCGTCGTCCCGGCCTCCGGACAATTGACCGGGGGGGCGCCTCGGCTAGGTTGGCGTCCCATGGGCTACCTTCCCGAGTCAGAGACCCCCGAGAAGCGCGTGCGCGCCCGGGAGCTGGGCTTGCCCTTGGGCCGCTTCAAGCCCGGCCGGCACAACGCCATCACCGACGTGGAGGGCGTGCTCGTCGGGCACAGCACCATCATCCAGGGCGAGGGGCCGCTGCGGCCGGGGCATGGGCCGGTGCGCACGGGCGTCACCGCCATCCTGCCCAACCGGCGCGACATCTTCATGGAGCGCATGACGGGCGGGGGCTTCGTGCTCAACGGGGCCGGCGAGGTGTCCGGCATGACGCAGCTCATGGAGTGGGGGCTGGTGGAGACGCCCATCCTGCTCACCAACACCATGGCCGTGGGCGCGGTGTCCGACGCGGTGACGCGCCACATGGTGGAGCAGAACCCGGGCATCGGCGACGAGCACGACGTCATCATCCCCATCGTCGGCGAGTGCGACGACAGCTACCTCAACGACATCTCCGGCCGGCACGTCAAGCGCGAGCACGTCTACGAGGCCATCCGCACGGCCTCGGACGGCCCGGTGGCCGAGGGCAACGTGGGTGGCGGCACCGGCATGCTCACGTGCGACTTCAAGGGCGGCATCGGCACCTCCTCGCGCAAGCTGCCCGAGTCCCTGGGCGGCTACACCCTGGGCGTGCTGGTGATGTCCAACTTCGGCAAGATGCACAACCTGCGCGTGGGCGGGCTGCCCGTGGGCGAGCTGCTCGCCGAGAAGTTCAAGCACATGCCCCGGCGCACGCAGAACTACGGCTCCATCATCTCCGTGGTGGCCACGGACGCGCCCCTGCTCACCAATCAGATCAACCGCCTGTGCAAGCGCGTGGCGCTGGGCATCGGCCGGGTGGGCAGCTACGCGGCGCACGGCTCGGGGGAGATCGTGGTGGGCTTCTCCACCGCCAACGTCATCCCCCGGCGCACCCAGAAGATGGTCTACAAGCTGAAGATCCTCCTGGATCAGCGCTTGGATCCCCTCTACGAGGCGGTGATGGAGGCCACCGAGGAGGCCATCCTCAACGCCATGTGCATGGCCACGTCGATGACGGGGGTCAACGGCAACTTCGTGCCGGCGCTGCCCCTGGACGAGGTGCGCCGGTTCGTGAGCGCCTGCCAGCCCATCTTCTCCTCGGTGAAGAAGCGTGCCCAGCAGGCGGGCACCCCCGGGGGGAAGGGCAAGCCGGCCGAGGGGGACAAGCCCGAGCACGCCAAGCTCCGGGGCGCCGAGGGGATTCCCTATCCCACCCGGCCGGCGCCGGAGGTGGAGCCGGGGCGGGACATCGAGGACTCCTCTTCCAAGAAGAGTTCTGATACGTAGGCGGCTTTCGTCCGTCCTACCTCACCCAGGAGTCACCCAGATGGCCCGTAGCAAGAGCAAGCACCGCCGCGTGCAGAACATCATCCGCCAGAAGTGGAAGCGCCAGCTCAAGCGCAAGGCGGCCGCCGCCAAGGAAGCCGCCGCGAAGAAGTAGTCTCGCGGCTCGGACCCGCTCCGCACGTGCCCGCCCGCCGGTGTCTACTGGCGGGTCGCCGTGAAGGGGCGGGTGACCGAGCATCTCCGGGTGCTCCCCGTCGAGGTGCTCGCGAAGTTGCCCTGCCAGTCGCCGATCAGCTTGTCCACGCCTCCGTCACCCACCCCGGCGACGTAGCGCCCCGTCAGGCTCTCCGACTCGAGGTCCGCCGTGCCCCCGTCCATGCTCCCCACGCGGCCGCCCAGCAGGTTGAAGTCGTTCGTCTCGTAGAGTGTGCCGCGCAGCGTCAAGCCGTCCAACTGGGCAGTCAACTCACTGCCCTGGCGCGTCATGTCCAGGGAGCCCTGGGGCAACGTCACCGTCACCCCCTGGCACGTGCCGGGTGTCATCCCGTCGCCGAACTCGAGGGTATAGCGCCCGTCGACGGGCGAGCACTGGATGCAGCCTTGGGATGAGCCGCCACACCCCGCCGCGCTCAGGGATACGAGGAGGGCGGCGAGTGGGGGCGAGGGGATCCGTCCAGAAGTCATGACTTGTCTCCCACGAAGGGGGGGAATGGACTTCCCGCGAGGAAACGAGGTTCCTAGGTTTGTCGTGTCCTGGGCGGGGTTGGTGTGGGTGGGGGTGTGGGGTGGTGACGGGGTTCGATACGAAGCGGTGTTCCAATCTTATCTTCGCCGGACTTTTCGTCCTGGCGCTCATCCTCTTCTCGCGCATCCTGCTGCCGTTCTTGATGCCGGTGTTGCTGGGGGGCTTCCTGGTGGTGCTCTTCCAGCCCCTGCAGGACGCGCTGGCGCGCTCGCGCTTCAAGCTGTCGGCGCCGGTGTGCGCGGGGTTGAGCACGATGGCCGTGTTCCTGCTCATCCTGGTGCCGCTGGTGGTGGTGGGCTGGCTGGTGGTGCGCGAGGTGCTCGAGCTGGTGGAGCACGCGCAGGTCGTGTTCGACCATGTGGACCTGCGTGAGCGGATGGCGGCGGGGCTGCCGCGCGGGTTGCGGCGCTACGCGCTGGGCCTGCACGGCACGCGCACCGAGGAGGCGCTGACGGAGGCGATGTCCAGCGGGGTGTCGGTGCTCACCAACCTCCTGGGCGCGGGCACGGAGCTCATCGTCGATCTCTTCCTGATGATCGTGGCGATGTACTACTTCTTCCTGGATGGCCGGCGGCTGTGGGCCGAGGGCACGCAGCTGGTGCCCATGGACAAGCGCTACATCCAGGCGTTCGCCAAGGAGTTCACCGACGTGGCGCACGCCATCATCTATGGCAACACCATCACCTCGCTCGTGCAGGGGTTGCTGGGGGTGGTGGGGCTGATGCTGGTGAAGGTGCCACACGCGGGGGTGTGGGGCGCGGCCATGGCGGTGGTGGCCATGGTGCCCGTGGGAGGCACGGCGCTCGTGTGGGGCCCCATTGGCCTGGTGCTCCTGATGATGGGCAAGGTGAACGAGGGCATCTTCCTCCTGGCCTGGGGCGCCTTCGTGGTGAGCAGCATCGACAACGTCATCCGGCCGAGGCTGTGCGGCTCGCGCATGACGCTCCACCCGCTGCTCGTCTTCCTGTCCATCTTCGGCGGCCTGGCGGTGTTCGGGATGATGGGGCTGCTGGTGGGGCCGCTCATCGCCTCGCTCTTCATGGCCATGGTGCGCATCTACCGGCGCGACTTCCTCGGGCTGCGCGCGCGAGGAGCGCCGCCCGCGGTGGCTCCCGCCGCGACCGCCACCAGCACCTCGTCCACCGCGCCGACCGCTCCGGTGGGCCCCACGCCCGCGGCGGTCGAGGTCTGACGCACCGCGAGCCTGGACAAGGGCCCGCGCGGTGGGTGAGGCTGCCGGGCACATGAAGGTTTCAGGACTCAGGCTGTGTCGCTGGAGCGCGGTGCTGGGCCTGGCCGCCGTGCTGCTCACTTCCCAGGTCGCGCTCGCCGCGCGCGTGGCGGTCTCCGCGCTCGAGGGAGACCCCAAGGGCAAGCTCCGGGCGCAGGTGACGGCCGCCCTGCGCAAGACGCGCAAGGTGCAGGTGTCGCCCCCCACGGCCTGGACGCAGGCGGCGGGCAAGCAGGGGTTGAAGGGCCCCGCGGCCGTGACTCCCGCGGCGGTCAAGCGCCTGGCGCCCAAGCTCCGGGTGGACGCCGTCCTCACGGGCTCGGCGGGGCGGGAACTCGACGTGCGATTGATGAACCAGGAGGGCCAGGTGGTGTGGTCCGAGAGCTATCCGCTCAAGCGCGGGTTGCTCGCGCCCAAGGACGCGGCCCGGCTCGCCCAGGCGGTGGCCACGGCCCCCACCACCGCGCCCGAGCCCCCGGCACCGACCCCGGCGGCCTCGTCGCCGCTCCCGCCCCTTCCCCCGCCGCCGTCCCGCGCCGAGCCCCAGGCCCGCGCCGAGCCGAGCGAGGCGCCCCGGGTGGTGCCGCCCGAGCCGCCCGCGAAGGGGAAGGACGCGCCCGCGGCGCCCAGGGCCCCCGCTCCGGGCAAGGCCGGGCGTTCCGCCGCGCTCGCGTGGGTGGAGCTGGACGACGAGTCGCACACCTTCGTGGCGGGCAGCGGGGGAGGCGTCGCCGACGAGGAGCAGGTGAAGGACGTCCCCGAGCGTCCCGGCGCGCATCCCCCCCGGGTGCGGGTGCTGGTGGGCGCGGTGGTGACGTGGCGCTCGTACTGTGCGCGGCCGGGCGTCGAGTCCTGTGCCGCCTTCGATGCGCGGCCCCCCGAGCAGCAACTGGGGGACACC
Organism: Cystobacter fuscus; assembly: GCF_002305875.1. NCBI lineage: Bacteria > Pseudomonadati > Myxococcota > Myxococcia > Myxococcales > Archangiaceae > Cystobacter > Cystobacter fuscus. Next base: position 4,824,139 of record NZ_CP022098.1, read on the forward strand.
GCCGACTACGCTGCCCAGGCGCCCTACGCGGGCGTCGCCGCCGAGGCGGAGGTGTTCCCCCTGGCGCACCGCACGTCGCTCCTGCGGGGGCTGGGGCTCACCCTGGCCTATCAGCGCAGCTTCGCGCCGACGACGGTGGTGGTGACTACGCCCACCGGCTCCACGCCCCGGCGCGAGGTGACGGCCACGGACACGGCCTATGGCGCCATGCTCGCCTGGCGCTACTTCTTCGCCCGCGGGGGCTCGGACGCGCCGCTGTGGGGGTACGCCGGCGTGCGGCTGGGCCTGCTCGGCCGGGAGTTCGGCCTGGACGAGACGTTGAACGCGGCCCTGCCGCTGGTGCACCGCTTCTCGCCGGCGGTGGGGCTGGACGTCTCGGTGCCGCTGCTCGAGCTCGTGCGCGTGGAGGCCGCGGGCCGCTTCTTCTTCCCGTCCTCGCCGGGGCACTCGCTGCTGGGTGGCGGGGACGATGGCCCGTACCCCTCGGAGGTGCGTGACTACGGCACGGCGGTGTCGAGCCTCGGTTGGTCGGCCGAGGTGGGGGTCGCCGGTGAGGTGTGGGGCCCCTTCGGCTACAGCGTGCGGGGGCACGTGGAGGGCTACCGGGACGGCTTCACGGGGCAGGGGGCGCGGCGCGGGTGGACCGAGGGCGGCGTGGCCCAGGAGTCGTACCTGAGCGTCCTCGCGGGCGTCACCGCCTCCTGGTGAGCCCGCGCGTCACACCGAGATGATGCCCTTGCGGATGCCCTCGGTGACGGCCTCGGTGCGGTTGGTGACCTCGAGCTTGCGGTAGATGTGCTCCAGGTGGGTGCGGATGGTGGCCTTGGAGATGGAGAGCACCTGGGCCGCCTCGCTGTTGGACACGCCCTTGGCGATGAGCTGGAGGATCTCCTTCTCCCGGTCCGACAGGGGCTTGACCGGAGGCCCCCCGGCGTCGCCCACCGGAGCGTCGGGCGGCTTGGACGCGGGCGGGGTGGGCGCGGGGGCCACGGGATCCGGGCTCACGCGGAAGTGGCGCAGCAGGCGGCGCGCGAGGCTCGGCTGGATGACGGTGCCTCCGGCGCGTACCTCCTTGATGGCCTCGATGATCTTGTCGACGGGCGTGCCCTTGAGCAGGTAGCCCGAGGCGCCAGCCTTCACCGCCTCGAGCACTTTGTCCTCCTCCTCGAAGATGGTGAAGATGAGGATCTCCACGTGGGGCCAGTTCGCCTTGACGTGGCGCGTGACGTCGATGCCGCTCATGCGGGGCAGTCCCAGGTCCAACAGCAGCACATGGGGCTGGCAGCGCGGCACCTCCTCGAGCGCGGCCTCGCCCGAGAGCGCGGTGCCGACGATCTCCAGCTCCTGGCGGCCCTCGAACAGCTTGAGCTGGCTCTTGAGGATGAGCTTCTGGTCCTCGACGACGAGAACGCGGATGGGGGACTCGGTGCTCGCTTCGGTCATGGGCGGGAGGGGAGGGAGAAGGAGACGCGGGTGCCCTTGCCGGGTGCCGAGTCCACGAGGAGGGTGGCACCGAGCTTCATGGCCCGCTCGTGCATGTTGAGCAGGCCGTAGTGGCCACGGGGGGTGTGCTGGGGATCGAAGCCCTTGCCGTCATCGCGCACGAGCAGGTGGATGCGCTCGGGATCGTAGTCCAGGCGCACGTCGACCTGCCGGGGCTCGGCGTGCTTGGCGGCGTTGGTCAGACATTCCTGGAGGATGCGGAAGAGGGCGAGCTGGGCGTCCGGCGCGAGCTGGCGTGACAGGCCGGTGCGCTCGAAGCGGACGTTGAGCTGGGTGCGCTGCTGGAACGTCTTCACGTACTCCTCGAGCCCCTGGGCCAGCTCGAAGTCCTCGCGCATCATCTGCAGGCTGCGGCGCAGCTCCTCGATGGACTCCTCGGCGTTGCTCTTGAGCTCCTGGATCTCCGCGCGCAGGGGGCCGCCCTGGGCGAGCCCGAGGATGTACTCCGTCTGGATGATCATCGAGGAGAGCGAGGCGCCCAGCCCATCGTGGATTTCGCGCGCCAGGCGGTTGCGCTCCTCGACGAGGGCCATCTCCTTGAGATCCGACTGCATCTCCACCACCTCGCGGTGGGCGGCCGTCTCGCGGTCGTTCAGGTAGGAGAGCACGTAGATGATGATGACGTTGAGGCCCAGGTACCAGAAGAGGGTGAGCACCTCGATGGCGGACACCTCGCGGTCGAGCAGCAGATCCAACCGGAGGATGACGGGGAGCGACAGCAGCGCGGGGACGATCGCCAGGGGCTTGGGGAAGAGGAGGGCGAAGAGGGTGGTGAAGAGCAGCTGGGTGGCGAGCAGCGGGCTCTGCAAGCCACCGCCCACCTGGGGCTTGGCGAGCACGACGACCATGATGACCACGTCGAGGCAGAGCGTGACGTAGGTGACCCACCGGCCGGCCCGGGGATGATCGATGACGAGGAAGTTGGCGACGCTGTAGAGCAGCATCGCGAAGTAGCCGGCGAAGGACAGGGGGCCCAGCAGTCCGAAGTAGAAGGACCAGCGGGGCACCGCGAGGATGGCCAGGCCCAGGGAGAGGAACATGAGCCGCGCGTAGAAGAGGGCGCGGGCCCGGGTGACGAAGCGCTCCTGCTCCCACGAGGCCGCGGCCTGCTCGGCGGAGACGTTGTCCGTGAGGTTGCGCCGCTCGAGCACCGCGCGCACCCGGGCGCGTCGGTGCGACTCGGGAGTGGTGTGATCGAGGCCGACGACGGGTTCCATCAGACCCGCGAGCTTAGAGGACGCGCCGGGTTCCCGGTAATCCTCCGAACGACCGAGGTCGCCCGCCCACCAGGTGGGGGAGGGCGGAGTGGGCTCACGGGGTGGGGCAGGCCTTGAGCGCGTCGGGCTGGCGGGCGAAGACGTGCTCCAGACGATCCTGGGTCTCGCCGGTGGCCTCGTTGAACAGGGGCGTGCCGCCCGTGTACATGGTGCCCTCGGCGTGGCCATAGCGGTCCAGCTTGTGCTCCTGGAGCCAGCGGTCCACGCACGCCTCCTGGGCGGCCCTCGAGCCTCCATCCTCGGCCGGGGCGCCCGCGTCCCGGACGGACAGGGCCGCGTCGGTGGAGGCGGTCTCCTCCTTGGGTGCGGGGGCTTCGGCGGTCTTCTTGGTGGGGCAACCGGTGGTGAGGCAGGCGGCGGCGAGCAGGATGAGCGCGTGTCTCATGGATCCTCGGGGAGGACGGCGAGTGGAGGCTCGGGCGGGGAACCGGAGCGCGGCGGGAAGATAGGCATGGGGCGTGGGCGAGGGGCAGCTTTTCACCGGGCCCGGGGTTGACGGCGGCGAGGGGTTGGGCGAGACGGAGGCCATGGCCATGGTCCGCATCCCCACCGCCTGGCGCGGCCTCTCGGGAAGACAGGGCGAAGTGAGGGTTCCGGGCGCCACCGTGGGCGAGGTGCTCGAGCACCTGGGTCGGCTCCACCCGGAGCTGGGCGCGCGGGTGCTCGACGAGCGGGGCGCGGTGAGGCGCTACGTCAACGTGTTCCTCAACGACGAGGACATCCGCTTCCTGGAGGAGCTGGCCACGCCCGTGGCGGACGCGGACCGCCTCTCCCTCATTCCGGCCATGGCGGGCGGGTAGGGCGTGGCCTCCGCCCATGGCGCTCCCCTCCCTGGTGGCGAGGACGGGGCGCTCCTGCCGGACGACCTGGGCGACGTCGTGCGCCACCTGGAGTCCGCCTGGCCGCGCGAGGGCTGTGGGGTGCTGCTGCGCGCGGGGCGCACGGGGCCCTGGCGGTGCCGCCCCCTGCGCAACGTTCAGGACGCGCTCCATGAGGAGGATCCGGTGCGCTTTCCTCGCACCGCCCGGACCGCCTATGCTTTCGAGCTGCGGGAGTGGCTCGGCGTCCTTCTGGAGGCCGAGGCGCGGGGAGAGGTGGTGGCCTGTGTGTACCACTCCCATGTGGACGGCCCGGCGGACTTCTCCCCCGAGGATTCCCGCCAGGCGGCGCCGGACGGCCAGCCCCTGCTGCCAGGGGTGAGCTACCTGGTGATGGCGGTGCGGGCGGGGTGCGTCACGGCCGCGTCACTGGCGCGCTGGGAGGCGGGAGGTTTTCGCTCCAGGCCGCTCGCCTCCACGGAAATCCCCTGAGAAGACGAGCGCTTGTCCAGTTGTTCTCTCTACCTGCGGAAAGGTAGGCGCGAATTGTCAAACGACCGGTTTTTCGTCTATAACGCCCCGGACTTTTGATCTGCCGCGCTCTTGGGGGGCTCCGAAGGTAAACGCCCTGGGAAGCGCAGGGAGTTTGAACCCGTATGGCGCAGACGCTTGGTTTCACCGTGTGGCTGACCGGCATGTCCGGAACTGGCAAGAGTACGATGGCCGCCTACATCGCGGCCCGGCTCCGCCAGGTCGACCGCAACGTGGAGATTATCGACGAGAACGAAGTGGGCAGCGAGCTGTGGCAGGGCCTGGGCGACAGCAAGGACGAGCGCATGACGATCGTCCGGCGGCTGGGGTACGTGGCCGGCCTGCTCACTCGCAACAACGTGGCGGTGCTGGTGCCCTGCGTGAGCCCCTACAAGGCGGGCCGCGAGGACAACCGCCGCACCATTGGCCGCTACATCGAGGTGTACGTCGACTGTCCGACCGAGAAGCTCATCGAGCGCGACAGTACAGGGCGCTACAAGAAGGCGCTCGGCGGGGAGATCCCCAACTTCATCGGCATCACCGAGCCGTATGAGCCGCCCGCCTCGGCCGAGGTGGTGATCCACTCGGATCAGGAGAGCGTGGAGGAGGGGGCGGCGAAGATCTTCCAGTCGCTGCTGGACCTCGGCTACGTGACCACGGACGAGCTGAAGATCATCACCGGCAAGAAGATGAAGGCGCAGCCGCCCACGCAGGTGGAGGTGACGCGGGTGTCCTCGGCCAAGCCGCCCAAGGCGGCCAAGGTGGGCAAGGCGTCGGCCAAGGCGGACAAGGGCCCGAAGGCCTCGTCCAAGGGCGCCAAGGCGCGTCCCGCGGCGCGGGCGGCCCGGGTGGCCAAGCCCACCAAGGCGGCCAAGAAGGCGTCCTCTTCCAAGCGCAAGGCCCGCTAGCCGGGCGGCCTCGGAGCGTTGGCCCCTCCACGGACCCTCGGGTTGCATGGGCAACCCGGGGGTTCTTCGTTTATAGAGGGCCCCCATGCTGACCCCCGAGCGCATCCAGGCCCTGTGTGAGTCCTCCCGCCCCAAGCTCGAGGTGATGCGCGCCGGGCTGCGCGCGCACGGTTCGGCGTTGGTGGCCTTCTCCGGCGGGGTGGACTCCACCTTCGTGCTGAAGGTTGCCGTGGAGGAGCTGGGCGAGCGCGCCCTGGCGCTCACGGCGCTGTCGGCCTCGGTGGCCCCCGAGGAGGAGCGCGAGGCGCGCGAGCTGGCCGCCCGGCTCGGCGCCCGGCACGTGGTGGTCTCCAGCGACGAGCTGTCCAACCCCCAGTACGCCGCCAACCCCACCAACCGCTGCTACTTCTGCAAGACGGAGCTGTACGACTTGTGCGAGGCCCAGCGCCGGGAGCGGGGCCTGGCGGTGGTGCTGGACGGCTTCAACGCGGACGACTTCAAGGATCACCGCCCGGGGCACAAGGCCGCCCAGGAGCACGCGGTGCGCTCGCCCCTGGCGCTCGCGGGGCTGACCAAGGAGGAGATCCGCGCCTGGAGCCACGCCCTGGGGCTGCCCACCTGGGACAAGCCGCAGATGGCGTGCCTGGCGTCGCGCATCCCCTATGGCACCTCGGTCACCCGCGAGCGGCTCTTCCAGATCGCCGGCGCCGAGTCCGAGCTGCGCAGGCGCGGCTTCCGCCAGTTCCGCGTGCGCTACCACCAGGAGGTGGCACGCATCGAGCTGGCCGCCGAGGAGTACGAGCGCTTCCTGTCCGCCGAGCTGCGGCGCGAGGTGGACGCCGCCTTCAAGGCCCTGGGCTTCAAGTTCGTGGCCCTGGACCTCGAGCCCTTCCGCTCCGGGCGGATGAACGACGCGGCCGGCATCTCCAAGCCCTCCGCCGACGTCCATCCGCTGCCCGTCGTGAGCTGAGCGGCAGCTGAGCCGGGAGCTGATCCGACAGGTCGGCGAGCCGGAAGTTGGATCCTGTTTCGGATCGAACGTAGAGCTTGCCCGCGCGAGCGCGAACCCCCGCCCCGGGTGATCCCCCAGGTCAGTGGGTTTCTTGCGATCTCTCGCACATGTGCGACAACGTGCGCACCTGTAGGAGACAACGCACATGGACATGAATCCTCGCCTCACCTCGGTGGTGTTCCGTCTCAGCCGCGAGAAGCTGGATGCGCTCAAGGAGCTGTCGCGCTCGACGAGGATCCGCCAGAGCGAGTACCTGCGCGAGGCCATCTCGGACCTGCTGACGAAGTACGAGGACAGCCTGGTCGACTGAGGGGCTGGGAGCGCCTAGCCGTCGCGGGAGTGGCGGCAGGCGCCGGAGTGACACGCCGGGCCATGGCTGTGGGCCCGGCGGGGACGCCAGCGCAGCGGCGCCCGGAGGGGGGAAGCGGCGCGGCCCGGGCCGGGGGCGTCGGGGGCGGCGGGGGCATGGTGCGCATGACCGCAGGCCGGTCCGTGCACGTGCAACTGGGAGATGCGCTCCGCGGAGGAGTCGCTGGTCTCCGCGCCCGGAGCGGTGGGCCACATCTGCGCGAGGAAGGCGTGGGGGCCCTGCCGCAGCAGCGAGGCGAGGAAGACGGCGCCCAGGAGGATCAACCCCACCCACTCGAGCACTCCGCCATGCGCCTCGTGGGGCTGGTGCGCCAGACCCGTCTGGGCTGGCAGCAGCGCGTTGAGCACGAGCCCCATGCCGATGGAGCTGAGCGCCACGACGCCCGCGAAGGCCGCGGTCACCTTGCGCCCATGCAGCCGGGCCATGACGGCGAAGGTGGTGATGTTGGTGGCCGGACCGGTGAGGAGGAAGGCCAGCGCGGCGCCCGGGGACATGCCCTTGTGCAGGAGCACCGCCACCAGGGGCGTGGCGCCCGAGGCGCACACGAAGCTGGGCACGCCGAGCAGCGCGAAGAGGGGCACGTCCACGCCCGGCGGGAGGCGGGAGAGCCATTGCGCCTGGAGCAGGGGCTCGATGAGGGCCGCGAGTCCCAGGCCCACGAGGATCCACGGCGCGGTGTGGTCCACGGACTCGACGAGTCCCTCCCGCAGGCCATGGGCGAGGCGCTGACGCAGGGGCGGAACGGCCTGCCCGGTGGAGGAGGAGGGGGAGGGGGCTGGGGAGGTGGGAACCAGCCGACCCACGAGGACGCCGGAGAGCACGGCCACGGCGAAGGCACCGCCCAGGCGCGCGAGGGTGAGGGGCCAGCCGATGAGGGGCACCGACATGATCAACGCGCTCACCCCCAGCTCCGGCGCGGCCACGAGGAAGGACAGCGCGGCGGCGACGGGGACGCCCTTGCGGATGAGGCCCCGGTACACGGGGAGCACGCCGCAGGAGCACAGCGCCAGGGGCATGCCCACCACGCTGCCGCGCAGGGCCTGGGACAGGGAGGAGCCGCGCCGCAGCCACCCCAGCGAGGCCTCTCCGAGGAAGGCCTGGATCAGCCCGGAGAGCACATAGGCGACGAGCAGCGCGGGCGCCGTCTCCAGGGAGAGCGAGAGGAAGGTGGCCCCCGCGCCGAGCTCGCCGGGTTGGGCGCCCAGCACCGGGTGCGCGTGGGAGATGAGCCCGAGCAGCGCCACGGCCGCGACCGCCCCGAGCCCCGCGGTGAGCCGTTGCGAGGCGTCCTGGGACTCGAGACCCGGGCGTCCCCGGAGCAGGGCGGGCAGGAGCGCTCCGGCGGTGAAGGACTGGAAGAGGGCGGCGGCCCGTAGGGCGCCGGGGGCCTGCACTCCACCGCCCCAGCCGAGGCTCACCGCGCCGACGAGCATCACGCCCGCCAGCAGTACGCTGGCGCCCAGGGCACCGGTGCGGGGACGCACGAGCCACCACAGACCCAGCGCGAGGGGGAGCCGGTGCAGGACCACCGCGAGCACGGTGAGCGCATCACCCTGGGGGCCGAGCAGCGACAGGGCCCGTCCTTCCAGGGCCGCGTGTGCCACCAGTCCCGCGACGGCGAGCACCCCTCCGGCCGAGGCCGGCATCCGTCGGCGTGACGCCAGCGCCAGCCCTCCGCCCACCGCCGCCGCGCCCAGCGCCTCCGGGCCCGCCAACGACACCCCGTGGGGGAGGATGTGCACCAGCACCAGACCCCCCAGCGCGACGAAGAGGAAGCCCTCCACCGCCACGCGCGCCGTCCTCCGCCCCTTGACGAACCAATCCACCAGGGGGGCCAGCATCCATGCAGCCAGACTGAGAGACAGGGTCATCGAGCCTTCCCGGTAATTCGAGATGGAACGGGAATCTTGCGCTTTTGTGCGGAACGGAACAAGCCCGGGTGGGGGTTCGTCAGCGGGCGTTGACGACGGCCTCGGCGCAGCAGTCCTGGCAGCGGCGGCGGTTGAACCCATGCGCGATGACCAGCACGGTGGCGCCCAGGGCGGTGACCGCCGTCTCCCGCGCGCTCTCGTGCTCCAGGAGCTGGGCGAGGATCAACAGGCCCAGCCCCAGGGCGCCGAGGGCGAGGACGCGCCCATCCCGGTGTCGCCTGAAGCCCGGAACGAAGCTGACCCCGCCGAGCACGGCCGCCAGCATCACCATGCCGAGGTGGATGGGCGTCTCTTCCAGGGCCTGGCTCATCACCGCCGGCAGCGCGCCCAGCACCAGGGGTAGCACCAGACAATGGACCATGCACAGCAGCGACAGCGCCTGCCCCCATCGGTCCCAACGCCCCGTGCTGGAGCTGTCATGAAATCCCGTGGCGGGAGCAACCCGAATTCGTGGTCCGAACATCCGGCAACCGTATTGTAGAAGCAACGATGTTGCATTTGAAATCTCGAGGCCCGTCGAGACGAAGGGGGGCGCCAGGGCTGGCCGGGTTGCCTGGATGGACCGAGCGCGGCGACTCGAGATTCGCCCTCGCTCTCGAGCGGAAAAGGACCCGCCCTCCTTGCTGGTCGGTTTCGATTCCGCGGGTGGCCTCCTACCGTGAAGGGTGGACCGGTCCGAGAGCGGGCCGATCGGCAACGCCGTACGAACGGAAGGGATGGATGAAATGAGCCACCACCAGCACCACGAGGCGCATGACCATCAGCACGCCAGCGGCTGTGGCCACATCGCCGTGCAGCACGATGACCATGTGGACTACCTGCACGAGGGCCATCTGCACCGGCCGTCGGGGCAGCAGGTGGGCGAGTGCCGCATCGAGGCCGGTGCGGCCAACCCCGTGGAGTGCACGCCCCAGCACGCCTGTGCCGACCATGCGAAGGAGCACCAGCACGGCCCCACGTGTGGCCACCAGACGGTTCCCCATGGCGACCATGTGGACTACCTGGTGAACGGCCACCTGCACCACCCGCACGGGCCCCACTGCGATGACCACGGCGCGCTGCGCGTCGTGACCTGAACCGCTCATCGGCCCTGCTCAGGCCGCCTGGACGTCCGCCTCTTCGGGACTACTGATGAAGGGCGGCTCGAGCGGCAGTCGCGGCGGCCGGGCGCGCTCCTCGTGTGGGAACGGATCCTTGTCGGCCGGGTAGCGCACCTCCCAGAGCAACAAGCCCTGGGCGGGGGCCTTGAGCCCGGGGATGGAAACGCCCGTGTCGAGCGCGGCGCGATAGTGCTCCTCGGACAGGCCCCCGGCGGCGGTGAGCAGGGCGGTGCCCACCAGGTAGCGCACCTGGTAGCGCCCGAAGCCATCCCCCTTCAGCCGCGCCTCGAACAGACCGCCGCCCAACGCGTGCAGGGTGGCCGACTCCAGCGTGCGCGGCTTGCGCAGGCTGGAGTTCTCGTGGAACGCCCTGAAGTCACGGCATCCCACCGCTGCCCCGAGCAGCTCCGCCACCCGCTCCGGCGTGGGCACGTGGCCCTCCAACCGGGGCTCCTGACGGGCATCCATCGCGAACGGCCGCCAGGCCTCGGCCACCTCACCCCCCAACTGGACGCGGTAGCGGTACTCCTTCCCGCTGGCACTCCATTGAGAGTGGAAGCCCTCTGGTGGACGCCGGGCCACGCACAACCCCAGGTCCGGGGGCAGGTGGGGTGGGAGCCTTTCCGACAGCATCTCCGAGGTGTAGCAGGGAGGCAGGCGGAGGCTGGCCACCTGCATGCGGGCATGGACGCCGCGGTCGGTGCGGCCCGCCGGCATGATGGGGTAGGGGACACCCGCCTTGCGCAGGGAGTCCTCGAGTACTTCCTGGACGGTGGGGCCCTCGGGCTGGCGCTGGAAGCCCCGGAAGGTCGTGCCTCGATACCAGATCCACAGGGCGGCAGGCGTGCGTTTCATGAAGGGTCGAGGAGGGGCGGCAGGGGCGTTGCGGTAGCTCGCGGAGCCTAGGATACTTCGCGCCTCATGTCGGCCGCACAAGACCTCCACGTTCCCGAACAGGCCCAGCCTCCCTCTCAATGGCTCTATCGCCAGGGAGATCTCGTCCTCGGGCCCCTGACCGGCCAACAGCTGGTGGACAAGCTCTACGCGGGAGGCATCACCGGCGACACCGAGGTGTCCTCGTCGGGCCCGAGTGGCTTCCGCAAGATCAAGGATCTGGAGCCCTTCCAGCTGCACGTGGCCCAGGCGGTGGTGAAGCTGCGCGTGGAGGAGGAGGCCCGGGCCGCGCGGGCGCGCCGCAACCGGCAGCAGGCGGTGGCTGGCGCCATGACACTCGGTCTGTTCTCCGCGCTCGGCTTCGGCGCCTGGCAGCTCTCGCGCTACGCCGCCGTGTACCTGCCGGGTGGCGGCGAGGAGTTCTCCCTCCAGGTGGACCCGCCCGTCATCACCCCCGCGCGCCGCTCCATTCCCGAGGAGCTCTTCGACTACCCGGGCGAGCCCAAGCGCGCCCCGACGCGCCCCGTCGAACCCGCGCCGGACAAGCCCGCCGCGGTGGACGCGCCCACGGGCGACAAGCCGCCAGAGAAGGTGGCCTCCGTGGAGCCCAAGCCGGGCCGCAAGAGCGGCGGCCGTCCCACGGGCCGTGTCTCCACGGACCCCGACGGCCTGTCCACCGAGGTCAACTACGACATGGGGGCCATCAACCGGGTGGTGAAGGCCCAGCAGGGCACGCTCAGCCACTGCTTCAAGGAAGAGGTCGAGCGCAGCCCGGGCTTCGCGGCCAAGGTGCCGCTGGAGTTCACCATCGGCAACGACGGCCGGGTGGCGCAGCTGTGGATCGACAACCCCAAGCTCAAGAAGGGGCCGCTCTTCGACTGTCTGCTCGGCGAACTGAAGAAGTGGCCCTTCAAGGCCTACACGGGGGAGCGCGCCACGGTGAACCTGGCGTTCACCATCGGCAAGAAGCGCTAGGGGGGCGGCGGGCCGCTTTTTTGCCCCTCCCGTCTTCCTGACGGATACAGGGTGCATGCTCTCTGTAGCCGAAGCCGACATCGACAAGAAGGCCGCCTCCGTGCCCCCGGGCACCTTCCGCCACACCGTGCTCGTGGCCGCCAAGCGCTTCAAGTCCACCTGGGCGGAGCTGGGCAAGCTGCTCGTGCAGGTCAGGGACGAGAACCTCTGGGAGCCCTGGGGCTACGCCTCCTTCGAGGCCTATTGCCTCAAGGAGCTGCACATCAAGAAGCAGACCGCGCTCAAGCTCACGCGCTCCTTCAGCTTCCTGGCCCGCCACGAGGACGCCGAGGAGGTGGCCCAGCCGGAATTCCCCCAGAAGGCCCCCCCCTTCGAGGTCATCGAGGTGCTCGCCGACGCCGAGGAGCGGGGCCAGCTCTCCCCCCAGGAGTACCGTTCACTCCGTGACAGCATCTGGGACGCCGACAAGCCCGTCAGCGAGCTGAAGCGGGAGGTGACCGAGCGCTTCCCCCGGCCCCCCCCGGAGCCCCCTCCGGAGGGCATTCAGGTGAAGAAATTGGCCCAGATGGCGCGTAAGCTGGCGGCCGAAGTGTCCGGATGTCGGCGAGTCCCCCACGCCGTCGCTGAGCGGGCGAGCGCCCTGGCCCAGGATCTCGAGGAGTGCGCTTCGAGCGTGAATGACGCCTGAACGAGTGTTACTCAACGCTGACCTCGTCCAGCGGTGCACAAGCCGATGGGCGCCACATTCGGGATGGGCTTCCTGTGGATTCGGGAGGCGCCTATATTTCGCTCGACGGTTGTTCGCGACGTGGGCAGCCGGGCGACTTGGGTGTGGTGAGGGTGTCGGCTAGGCAGGCTCCGGGGGACCGGGGTCGGTAGAACTCGGAGGCGGCAGTGAAGAAGGAGCACCACGTCAACCTGTCCTGCTCGTTCTGCGGCAAGTCGCAGCGCGAGGTCCGCAAGCTCATCGCGGGCCCCACGGTGTACATCTGCGACGAGTGCATCAAGCTGTGTAACGACATCATCGCGGACGAGAACGAACGCGAGGAGGGCAAGCCGCAGGTCAGCCTGCCCACGCCGATGGAGATCAAGGCGTTCCTCGACGACTACGTCATCGGCCAGGACCAGGCGAAGAAGGTCCTGTCGGTCGCCGTGTACAACCACTACAAGCGCATCTACCAGAAGAAGCCGGCGGCCCGGCCTCGTCCGGGGATGAAGCCCTCGGGCTCCGAGGACGTGGAGCTGAGCAAGAGCAACATCCTGCTCGTGGGCCCCACGGGCAGCGGCAAGACGCTGCTGGCCCAGTCGCTCGCGCGCTTCCTCAACGTTCCCTTCACCATCGCCGACGCCACCAGCCTCACCGAGGCCGGCTACGTGGGCGAGGACGTGGAGAACATCATCCAGAACCTGCTCCACAACGCCGACTACGACGTGGAGAAGGCGGCGCGCGGCATCGTCTATATCGACGAGATCGACAAGATCGCGCGCAAGGGTGACACGCCGAGCGCCACGCGCGACGTGGGCGGCGAGGGCGTGCAGCAGGCGCTCTTGAAGATCATCGAGGGCACGCGCGCCAACGTCACGCCGCGGGGTGGCAAGAAGTACAACCAGCAGGAGTACGTGCAGGTTGATACGACGAACATCCTGTTCATCTGCGGCGGCGCCTTCCACGGCATCGACGGCGTCATCAAGCGCCGCGTGGGTGAGAAGGGCCTGGGCTTCGGCGCGAAGATCACCCACCGCGAGGAGCGCAGCGTGGGCGAGCTGCTCGCCATGGTGGAGCCGGAGGATCTGATGAAGTTCGGGATGATTCCCGAGTTCATCGGCCGTCTGCCGGTGGTGGCGACGCTCAACGACCTGAAGGAAGAGGATCTCATCACGATCCTCACCCAGCCCAAGAACGCCCTCATCAAGCAGTACCAGAAGCTCTTCGAGATGGAGAAGGTGAAGCTGACCTTCACCAAGGAAGCGCTCAAGGCGATCGCCCGCGAGGCCATGCGTCGCAACTCCGGAGCGCGCGGCCTGCGCGCCATCCTCGAGGACGCCATGCTCGACATCATGTACGACGTGCCGTACCGGGACGGCGTGAAGGAGTGCAAGATCACCGAGACGGTGGTGACCAAGCACGACGCGCCCCAACTGGTGCTGGAGAAGGAAAAGAAGTCGGCGTGAGTGTCCGCCAGGGCCTCCCTTGCCTCTCCCCTTCCGGGGGGAGGAGGGCGGGGGAGTGTCCCGGGCGATTGTATCGCTCCCGCTTCATGGCCTCTTCGATTCTGTCCCGATTCTGAAAGAGCGCCGCCGCGGCAGATTGACCTCCGTGGGTGCGACTTCCGCACCTCGCTGGAGGCGGTCATGGCTCGGAAGATCTGGTTCATCACGGGAATCTCGCGCGGTTTCGGCAAGGCGCTCGCCCAGGCGGTGTTGGCCCGGGGAGACGTCGTCATCGGCACGACGCGCGATGGCGCGGCCGGGCTCGACGCGGGGGCGGGAGCGCTGCACGTGTTGCCGCTGGAGATCACGGACAAGGCGGCCATCGCGAGCTGCGTCGAGCGGGCCTTCGCGCTGCACGGGCACGTGGACGTGCTGGTGAACAACGCGGGCTACGGCCTGCTCGGGGCCATCGAGGAGTCGACGGAGGAGGAGACGCGGCGCGTCTTCGACGTGAACTTCTTCGGCCCGCTGGCACTCATCAAGGCCGCGCTGCCCTGGCTCCGGGCACGAGGCCGCGGGCACATCCTCAATGTCTCGTCCATCGCGGGGCTGGCGCCCATGGCGGGCTCGGGCCTCTACGCCGCCGCGAAGTTCGCGCTGGAGGGCATGTCCCAGTCGCTGGCGCAGGAGCTCGCGCCCCTGGGCATCCGGGTCACGCTCATCGAGCCCGGAGCGTTCCGCACCGACTTCCTGTCGGCGCACTCCATCCGCAAGGCGGACACGTCACTCGAGGCCTACGCCGGAACGAGCGGCAAGGCGGTGCGGTACCTGGAGCAGCTCGAGGGCCGGCAACCGGGAGATCCCGAGCGCGGCGCCCGCGCCATCCTCCAGGCCGTCGATGCGCGGACACCCCCCATGCACCTGGTGCTCGGGTCGGACGCGCTCCAGCGCTCGCGCGCGCAGGTGGCCCTCATGAGCCGCGAGCTGGACGCCTGGGAAGCCCTCTCCCGGAGTACGGACTTCCCCTCGGAGGCGTGAGCCCCTCCCTCCGAGCTGGGGGGCCCTGGTGGCCACTGTAGGTGTGGTGCGCTCATTCGCGCGGGTTGAGCCCCCGCGCTTTCGCGCCCACCTTCTCGCGCCAGCGGCTCCGCCCCCTCTCGAGAACCTTTCCCGCTCTCGTGACTTCATGGAGACTCGCGTCAAACCAGTTTTCCTGGAATTTTACATAAGTGTGAATGTGTTGAAATTTATCAATTTCACTTGAATTCGGAAAGTTCCTTTGTTAAACCGGGCTCGTCCTCCAGGGCCAATGCGATGGGCCCGGGTTCCACGCGGCAAGGGGAAACACATGAAGACGAGCGCGAAGAGCCGAAGCACGCGGCGCATGAATCGGCGGGTGATGGGTAGTTCGGTGGCGCTGGCGTTGTCGACGCTGGTGGCGTGTCAGGGGACGGCCGACGAGGCGCCCTCGGAGTCGGGCGAGGGACTCACGGCGGATGGCTCCCAGGCGCTGGTGTCCTCCGCGATCGCGCCGACGCTGAAGTGGGCGTGGACGGGCAGCGAGGTGCTTCCCGACTACAAGCAGGTGATGACCACGCCGGTGGTGATCGACCTCAACCGGGACGGCGTGCCGGACATCGTCTTCAGCACGTTCGCGGGCTCGAACTACAGCAGCGATGGCGTGCTGCGCGCCATCAGCGGCGACGACGGGCACGAGCTGTGGACGGTGACGGAGTCGACGCTGCGCGTGAAGGCGGCGGCGGGCCTGACGGCGGGCGACCTCGACGGAGACGGCCGGGTGGAGGTGTGCGCCATCCCCGAGAACGGGCGCGGCGTCATCTGCTTCACGAATGAAGGTGCCTTCAAGCTGCGCACCCCCGAGGGGGCGTACGACTACAACGAGTGGGGCGGCCCCGCGCTGGCGGACCTGGACGGTGATGGCCAGGTGGAGATCCTCGACGGCAACCGCGTCTACACCGCCACGGGCGCGCTCAAGTGGGTGGGCTCGGACGGCATGGGTGGGGCGAAGTACACCGGCCCCAACGCCTTCGCGGCGGACATCGATCAGGACGGCCGGCAGGAGCTCATCAACGGCCGCTCCGTGTACCGCGCCGATGGCTCGCTGCTGTGCGCTCCCTCCACCGTGCCCCACGGCTTCGCCGCGGTGGGCAACTTCGACGCGGATGCCCAGGGCGAGATCGTCGTGGTGGGACGTGAGCAGGTGAGCCTGGTGGACGACAACTGCACCGTGCTGTGGAGCGTGGCGGTGCCGGGTGGCGGCCACGGTGGCGTGCCCAACATCGCCGACTTCGACGGCGACGGGCAGCCGGAGATCGGCGTCGCTGGCAACAACCTCTACAGCGTGCTGGAGGCGGACGGCACGGTGCGCTGGTCGCGCCCCATCCGCGACCTGAGCTCCGGCAAGAACAGCTCCACCACCTTCGACTTCGACGGTGACGGCAAGCTCGAGGTGGTCTTCACCGACGAGACGTACCTGCGCATCTACGACGGCGCCACGGGCACGGTGCTCTTCGAGACGAAGAACAGCTCGGGCACCACGCACGAGGGCCCCGTGGTGGCGGACGTGGACGGGGACTACCAGGCGGACATCGTGGTGGGTGCCAACAGCCACGCCTACCCGGGCTTCAACGGCATCCGCGTGTTCCACGGCGAGGGCTGGCGCAGCGCCCGCCGCATCTGGAACCAGCACGCCTACTCGGTGACGAACATCGAGGATGATGGCTCCATCCCCGCCCAGCCGGTCGCCAACTGGCTCACCGAGGGGCTGAACACCTTCCGCTCCAACGGCCCCGGGCCGGCCGCCCCCTACTGCGCGCCGGGCGCCTGGACGTCGGCGCCCAGCCTCGCCGCGCCGCGCATCCTCCACACCGCCACGCGGCTGACCGATGGGCGCGTGCTGGTGCTGGGCGGCTTCAGCCGCACCTCCGAGGTCTTCAACCCCTCCACCAACACCTGGTCCAACACCGGCAACACCCGCACCACGCACCGCTACCACACGGCCACGCTGCTCAATGACGGGCGCGTGCTCGTGGCGGGCGGCGATGGCGCCAACGCCACCTCCTCGGCCGAGGTGTACAACCCGGCCACGGGCTCCTGGTCGGCCACGGGCAACCTGAGCACCTTCCGCATGCGCCATGCCGCCGCGCGCCTCAAGGACGGACGCGTGCTGGTGGTGGGCGGGCAGAACACCGCGGGCGGCGCCGCGCTCGCCTCGGCCGAGCTGTACGATCCGGCCACGGGCACCTGGTCCTCGACGGGCAGCCTGAACCAGGCGCGCTACACCTTCACCGCCACGGCGCTGTCCAACGGCCGGGTGCTGGTGGCGGGTGGCTCCAACGGCGGGGCGAACCTGTCCTCGGCCGAGGTGTATGACCCGGCCACGGGTCGCTGGACGGCGGTGGGCTCCATGGCCCACGGGCGCCTGGATCACTCGGCCACCGCGCTGTCGGGCAGCAAGGTGCTCGTGGTGGGCGGCGAGGCGAACGGCACGGTGAACGGCGCCACCGCCGAGCTGTTCGACGCGGCCACCAACACCTGGTCGCCGGCCGGCAGCCTCTCCACGCCCCGGCGGGATCACACGGCCACGCTGCTGCCCTCGGGCGCGGTGCTGGTGGCGGGCGGCTACAACCCGAAGAACTCGGGCATCCTCACCACGGCCGAGCTGTTCGATCCCTCGCGCCGCACCTGGTGCCCGGCGGCCAGCATGAGCACGGACCGCTACTACCACACCGCCACGCTGCTGCTGGATGGCCGCGTGCTGGTGGTGGCCGGCAACAGCAACACCAACCAGGGCGCCGTCGAGCTGTTCCAGCAGCAGTAATCCCGACGCTCGGGTGTGGTTTCAGGCCCCGGCCTGGGTGCGCGACGCGCTCCCTCGCCGGGGCCCGGCTTTTGCGGGCGAGGCCCACGGACGCGCGGAGTCCACCGGAAAGGGAAGGGGTGAGGAAGGGGCGGGGGCGAAGCGGGGCGGAGGCGTCAGGAGCTGACGCGCACCGTGGTGGTCATCTCGCGGCCCGTGGCCGGATCTCGCGCGCGCATGGTGAGGATGCCTTCCACGTTCACGTCGAAGGTGATCTCCACCTGCACCGAGCCGGCCTTGGCCGGGCGGATGCCGGAGAAGGTGAACTCGCCGAGCAGATCGTTCCTCGCCACCTGCTCGTGGTCCCCCTGGAAGATGCGCATGGCCAGCTCGGTCTGGCTGTCGCGGCTGGTGGTGGCCACGAGCTGCTTCGCATTGGGAATGGGCGCGTTGCGCGGGAAGACCGTGTGGAAGGCCCCTCCGGCGCGCTCCAGGCCAATGGCCATGGGAATCACGTCCAGCAGTTGCAGGCGCAGGCTGGAGTTGTCCTCCAGGCTCTTGGCGTAGAGCGCCGCGCCCACCGCCACGGCCTCGTCCGGGTGCACGCCCTTGCTCGGCGTCTTGCCGAAGAACTTCGTGAGCCGGTCCTGGACAATCGGCATGCGCGTCTGGCCGCCCACCAGCAGCACCTCGTCGATGTCCTTGGTGGACAGCCCCGAGTCCACCAGCACCCGCGCCACCATCTGCAGGGTGCGGTCCACCAGGTGGTTCGTGAGCTGCTCGAGCATCTTGCGCGTGAACTTCATCTCGATGTTCAGGGGCTGGCCCTGCGACGTCATCGTGATGAAGGGGATGTTGAACTGGACGTCGTCGCGCGCGGACAGGTCGATCTTCGTGCGCTCGGCCAGGTCCTTGATGCGCTGCATCGCCACCGGATCCGTCGCCAGATCGAGGCCCGTCTTGGACGCGAAGTCCTTGAGCACGTGGTGGATGATGGCGTTGTCGAAGTCGATGCCACCCAGGAACACATCGCCGCCGGTGGCCTTCACCTCGAAGACGCGGTCGCGGATCTCGATGATGGACACGTCGAAGGTGCCACCCCCGAGGTCATACACGAGCACCTTCTTGTTGACGCTCTTGCCCGCGCCATACGCCAGCGCCGCCGAGGTGGGCTCGTTGATGATGCGCACCACCTCCAGATCGATCAGCTTGCCCGCCTCCTTCACCGTCTGACGCTGCCGGTCGTTGAAGTACGCGGGCACCGTCACCACCGCGCGCTTGATGGGCGTCTTGAGGTAGTTGGCGGCCACGTCGCGGATTTTGTTGAGGATCTTCGCGCTGATCTGCTGGAGGGAGAACTCCTTCTTGCCCACGTCCAGCAGGACTTCGTTCTTCTTGCCGGGGCGCATCGAGTACGCCACGACCTTCTTCATCTCCGTGACGACGTCGCTCTGGAAGGAGCGCCCCACCAGCCGCTTGGAGCCGTAGATGGTGTTCTTCGGGTTGAGCTGCCACTGGCGCTTGGCCTCGTAGCCGATGAGCTCGTTGCCCTTGTCGTCGATCGCGAAGATCGAGGGAATAGTGTACTCGCCTCCTTTGTAGGGGATGAGTTTCACGTTCCCACCGTCCTCGACGATCGCGGCGCACGAGTTGGTCGTGCCGAGGTCGATGCCGATGATGGGATCCTTTTGCATCGCGCGTGAACTCCGGGGAAGTGGGCGGCGGGGCGGGGGGCGCGCCCCCGCTTATCAAGTCGCGACGTTAGTGCAACTTCACGGGAGCGCGCGAGCGCGAGGTCTCCTTTGGCCCGTCGGAGGGGGAGGCGCCAGGGGGCGGGAGCCGGTGGGACGGGGGACGAGCCCGCCCGGGGGGTGGGGGGAGGGCCGGCGGAGAGCAAGGCCCCGGACACAAAGCGACGAGGACCCTGGACTTCGCGCGGGCCGGGAGGAAAGGTCTGAGGGCCCCCGGCGTTTCGTGGCGGCGGCCCGCCCAGGTTGATTCGAGTGGGTTCCCAACATCCAGGCATAGGAGGAGAAGACCCGTGGAAGCCAAACGATACCTGCAGGAAGTGGGCGCCCAGGTGTCAGACGACTTCGTCAAGAACCGCTCCATCCTCTCCTTCGAGGAGTACCTCACGCTCTTCATGGCGGAGCCTCGAGGCCAGGCGCGCAATGCCGCCCAGTACTTGCGCGACGTGATGGACTCCTTCGGCACGGAGACCGTGACGCACCCCACCGGGAAGATGCGCCGCTTCAAGGTCTTCGACGTGCCCGCCAGCGACCGGGACGGCCGGGTCGCGGGCCAGGAGGAGGTGCAGAACGCCGTCTACCGGATGCTCGGCAACTTCACGCGCGCCGGCCGCATCAACAAGCTCATCATGATGCACGGCCCCAACGGCAGCGCGAAGTCCACCTTCGTCAACGCCCTCAAGGCCGGCATGGAGCACTACTCGCGCCAGTCCGAGGGGGCGCTCTACCACATCAGCTGGATCTTCCCCTCGGAGAAGCTCGTCAAGGGCTCCATCGGCTTTGGCGGCGAGCGCATTCCCGCCACCAGCGGGGACCTGTCCACCTACGCGCACCTGGACGCCGACTCCATCGACGTGCGCATCCCGTGCGAGCTGAGGGATCCCCCCCTCTTCGCCATTCCCCCCTCCGAGCGCCAGCGCCTGCTGGAGGGCGCGCTCAAGAAGAAGGGCGTGGGCACGGGAGACGGGCAGGGCGAGGGCGACTTCGTCCTCTCCGACTTCATCCTGCACGGAGAGCTGTGCCACAAGTGCCGCAGCATCTACACGGCGCTCCTGGCCAACTACAAGGGCGACTACATGCAGGTGATGCGCCACGTGCGCGTCGAGCGCTTCTACATCTCGCGCCGCTACCAGGAGGGCACGGTGACGGTGGAGCCGCAGATGAGCGTGGACGCCATGTACCAGCAGGTGTCCGCGGACCGGGCCAAGCTGCTCAACATGCCGCCCGCGCTGCACAACGTGGCGCTCTTCGAGCCCCAGGGCGCGCTCGTGCACGCCAACCGCGGCCTCATCGAGTACTCGGACCTGCTCAAGCGCCCGCTGGAGGCCTTCAAGTACCTCCTGGGCTTCAGCGAGACGGCGCAGGTGCCGCTCGAGCACTTCGTGCTGCAGCTCGACGAGGTGCTCCTCGCCTCGTCCAACGAGAAGCACCTGGGCGCCTTCAAGGAGCTGCCCGACTTCGCCTCGTTCAAGGGCCGCATCGAGCTGGTGCGCGTGCCCTACCTGCGCCGCTACAAGGCGGAGCAGCAGGTGTACGACGCGCAGATCACCCCCACCACCGTGGGCAAGCACGTGGCCCCGCATGCCACCGCGGTGGCCGCCATGTGGGCCGTGCTCACGCGCCTGAAGAAGCCCATCCCCGACCGCTACCCGCCCGGGGTCAAGGAGCTGGTGGATCAGATCACCCCGGTGGAGAAGATGTTCCTGTACGAGGACGGGGTGGTGCCCGACAGGCTCAGCCTCGCGCACGGCAAGGAGCTGCGAAAGCTGCGCGCGGACATGTACGAGGAGTCCGACGCCTACCCCAACTACGAGGGCCGCAGCGGCGCGAGCGCCCGGGAGATCAAGACGGCGCTGTTCAACGCCGCGCAGCACCCGGACTACAAGTGCCTGCACGCGCTCGCGGTGTTCGAGGAGCTGGAGGCCATCTGCAAGGACAAGAGCGTCTACGAGTTCCTCCTGCAGGAGGTGGTGGACGGCTACCATGACCACGAGGAGTTCGTGCGCGCGGTGCAGGCCACCTACCTGGACAAGGTGGACGAGGAGGTGCGCGAGTCCATGGGCCTCGTCTCCGAGGGGCAGTACCGCGAGCTCGTCGAGCGCTACGTCTACAACGTGAGCCACTGGGTGAAGGGCGAGAAGATCCGCAACCGCCACACCGGTGCCATGGAGCGCGTGGACGAGCAGCGCATGGCGGAGATGGAGGCCATCGTCATGCCCAAGGGCGAGGATCCGGGCGAGTTCCGCCGGGGGCTCATCTCGCAGATCGGCGCGCACAAGCTCGACCATCCGGACGACGCGGAGATGGACTACCCGCGCATCTTCCCGGACCTGTTCCGCCGCCTGCGCGACCACTACTTCGAGGAGCGCAAGCGCGTGCTGCGCCGCAACAAGGAGAACGTCCTCAAGTACCTCTCCGAGGACCGCGGCACCCTGTCCGCGCGCGAGCAGGCCCAGGTGGAGAGCACCCTGAAGACGATGAGCGAGCGCTACGGCTACTGCGAGCACTGCGCCAAGGACGCCATCCTCTTCCTCATGAAGAAGCGCTACGGCTGAGCGGCTGCTGGGCGGCCAGGGGAGCCGACGCAGGGGGGGCGGGATGCTTTCCGGTGGGGCCTCGAGGGGGGAAGATCCTTGGGGCCTCACGGTTGGAAACTCCGGCCCTCTCTCCCTTGTACCCTCCTGGAGCCTCGATGAAGCGTTTCTCCCTCGGCCTGCCCGGCCTGCTCGCCCTGTTGTCCTGCGCGGCCACCTCGGCCTCGCCCGTGGCCTCCGCCCCCGCTCAAGGGGCGAGGACGGACAACACTCCGCCCGAGGTGGCGCGGCCCGTGGAGGTCCCCGCGCCGCGGCTGTCGCGCAAGGCGCAGGTCCAGCGCATCCTCCCGCACAACGTGCGGCTCGCGCTGCTCGAGGGCGAGAAGGTCCGGAGCACCGCCTCCGGGGTGGTGATCGGCAACGAGCAGACGCCCCAGGGGCCCGTCAGCTACGTGCTCACCAACGCGCACGCGGTGGACACGCGGGAGCTCGAGCACCCGGGCCTCGTCGTCATCGTGGACGCGCGGGCCGATTCCACCGAGTACCGGGCCGAGGTGGTGGCGCTCGGGGCGGTGCCAGACATGGACCTGGCGCTGGTGAAGGTGCCCGGCCTGCAGCGCACGCCCGCGCGGCTCGCCACGGACGCGGAGCTGGAGATGGGGGAGGACGTGGTGGTGGCCGCCTCGCCCTTCGGCCGCGCCCTGTCGCTCTCCGGCGGCATGGTGTCCCAGGTCGAGTGGGACAAGGAGAGCAAGCGGCCGCGCATGGTGAAGACGGACGCGCCCATCGGCTATGGCGCCTCGGGCGGCGGCATCTTCAGCCTGGAGTCCGGCAAGCTGCTCGCCATCGTCGAGGGCTACCGCACCGCCAAGGTGGGCTTCGCCGTGGCCGAGCAGAACTTCAGCTTCGATGTGCCCATGCCCGGGGAGACCTTCGCCGCGCCGGGCGCCAAGGTGCGCCAGTTCCTCGCGCAGCGGGGCTTCTCCCGGCTGCTCGCCGAGGAAGCGGGTGGCCCGGGCCCGGCGGGTGCCCAGACCGCCAGCCGCTAGTCGCGAAACTCGACAGGGGGCGCCTCCACGGTACATCCCACGGGGGAGGCGCATATGGGCAACCGCAGTTCGTGGGATCAGTACTTCATGGACATCGCGCGGCAGGTCGCCAGCCGGGCCACCTGTGATCGCAAGCACGTGGGAGCGCTCCTGGTGCGAGATCGCACGATCCTCTCCACGGGCTACAACGGCTCCATCCGGGGCATGCCCCACTGCTCGGACGTGGGCCACCTGATGGAGAACGGCCACTGCGTGGCCACCGTCCACGCCGAGGCCAATGCCATCATCCAGGCGGCCAAGAACGGCGTGCGCATCGACAGCGAGCGCGACAAGCCCACCACCCTCTACACCACCGCCAGCCCCTGCTGGCCGTGCTTCAAGCTGATCGCCAACTCGGGCGTGAGCCGCATCGTCTATGGCGAGTTCTACCGGGATCCGCGCATCTTCGAGTACGCCGCTCGGCTGAGCATCGAGCTCGTGGGTCCCGGGCCGGAAGAGCAACCCTCCGAGCGTCGATAAACGGCACCGGATGTCCAGCGGCGCACGGACCTCGAGTGCATGGGCACTCGAAGGCAGGAGAAGCGTTCGCGAGACAACATCCCGAGGGCCGAGTGGCAGACGCTTGGTGTGGGAATTCCTATCGCCCGGCAAGAATTACCGGTCCAGGGTTGACGGTAATAACGCCAGTCCCTAAATCCTCGAAGCGACGGGGCGGCGGGAGTGACGGGCGCCAGTCAACCTCAGGAGAATCTGTGATCAACTCCACGGCTGCGAATAGCGGCGCGCCCCCGGTGCGCGAAGTGACGGAGACGGTGGTGGACGCCGCGCGCTACAGCACGGTGCCCTCCCTGATGGACAGCCTGCTGCACGATGTGCGCAATCCCTTGAACGCGATGTCCATCCATCTGGAGGTGTTGACCGAGAAGCTCAAGGTCGACGGCCAGGTGCCGCCCTCGCAAGAGAAGAACCTCAAGTCCATGCGTGAACAGATTCAGCGCGTGGACGGCATTCTGCGGCGTTTCGCGGAGTTCATCGTCAGTCGCCCCGGAGGTGCCGGGGACGCGGACCTGTCGGAGACGGTGACACGTGCCATGGAGGTTCTGTCGCATGAGAGCCGCAAGCGGCGGCTCCAGGTGCGCCCCACGCTCGCTCCCGGAGTCCGGGCGCGGCTGGCGGACATCGGGGAGCTGGGCTTCCTCGTGGTGCAGGCGCTGACGCGGGCCTATGGCCGCTCGGAGGCGGGGCACGAGGTCACGGTGACGGTGCGCAGTGAGGACGCGAAGGCGGTGTTCGAGGTGGTGGACGCGAACGCCGCCGGGGTGGTGGGGAGCAGTGAGGCCTCGGCCGCCCTGGAATTGCGGTGTGCGCAGCTCGGTGTGGAGCTGCATCTGCTGGCCGGCACCTGCCGGTTGAGCTTCCCGCTCGCCTGATCCCAGGCGGCGGGGTGGTCTGAAGCTTTCTTCTCCCCTCTTTCTTCACCCGATCAGTTTTGATGTCTGGAGGTCCCGTGGGCAGCGCGCGAATTCTGGCCGTGGACGACGAGCGCGATTCATGTGAGGCGCTGGCGGAGATGTTGACCGCCTGGGGTCACAAGGTGGAGACCGCCTTCGACGCACACGAGGCCTTGCGCAAGGCGGGCGAGTTCCGTCCGGACGTGGTGCTGTCGGACCTGGCGATGCCGGAGACGGACGGTCTGGGGTTGTTGCGCACGCTGCGCGACGAGCTGCCGGACTGCCCGGTGGTGCTGCTCACCGGCCACGGCACCATCGACGCCGCGGTGGCCGCCATCCGCGAGGGCGCCTACGACTTCATCGTCAAGCCGGTGGACACCGCGCGCCTCAAGGTCTGCATCGACCGTGCGCTGGAGAAGAAGGAGACGCTGCGCGAGGTGCAGGGCCTGCGCCGGCGCCTCAAGCAACTGGGCGCCACGGACTTCATCGGCCAGTCGGCGGTGATGCGCAAGGTGTTCGATCTCATCGAGAAGGTGGCCCCCTCCAAGGCGAGCGTGGCCATCTCCGGTGAGTCCGGCACGGGCAAGGAGGTGGTGGCGCGCTCCATCCACAACCTGTCGCAGCGGCGCGACAAGCCCTTCGTCGCCATCAACTGCGCCTCCATCCCCGCCACCCTCATCGAGTCGGAGATCTTCGGCCACGAGAAGGGCGCCTTCACCGGCGCGGATCAGCGCCGCCCCGGCGTGTTCGAGCTGGCCCACGGCGGCACGCTCTTCCTGGACGAGCTGGGTGAGATCCCCATCGAGCTGCAGGCCAAGCTCTTGCGCGTGCTGGAAGAGGGGAAGCTGCGCCGGCTGGGCGGCAAGGTGGAGCTCGAGGTGGACGTGCGCGTGCTGTGCGCCACCAACCGCGATCTCAAGAAGGAGATCGAGGCCAAGCGCTTCCGCGAGGATCTCTACTTCCGCCTCAACGTCTTCCAGATCCACCTGCCGCCCCTGCGCGAGCGCCGGGACGACGTGCCCATCCTCGTGCAGCACTTCGTGGAGAAGTTCCGGGGGGACTCGGCCAAGCGCGTGACGGGCGTGCACCCGGACGCCATGGAGACGCTCAAGAACCACGACTGGCCGGGCAACATCCGCGAGCTGCGCAACGCCGTGGAGCGCGCCGTCATCCTCTGCGATGGCGAGCTCATCATGCGCGAGCACCTGCCGCCCGACATGGCCGGCAAGAGCCCCGAGCGCCACACCTTCCGGCTGCCCTACGGGCTGTCGCTCGACGCGGTGGAGCGCGAGTACATCCTCGGCAGCCTCCAGCGCAACAGCAACAACAAGG
This sequence comes from Cystobacter fuscus, assembly GCF_002305875.1. Taxonomy (NCBI): domain Bacteria; kingdom Pseudomonadati; phylum Myxococcota; class Myxococcia; order Myxococcales; family Archangiaceae; genus Cystobacter; species Cystobacter fuscus. The sequence goes on from NZ_CP022098.1 coordinate 4,849,543, forward strand.
CGCGCACGGCGGAGATCCTCGGGGTGAGCGAGAAGACGCTCTACAACAAGCTCAACCGCTACGCGGCCGAGGCCCGCCAGGGCAAGGGCGGCGAGGGCAATACCCTGTCGTCGGGCCATGGCGGCTCGCTCATCAACAACGGCCCCGAGTTCCGCTGAGCGGACTTCGTGGACCCCCATCGCCAGGCCTACCTCACGGGTGGGGTCGCGGGCGGTGGGGGACGCGTGGATCGGGCGGCCGGGCAGACGGGTGTCCGGCTTCACGGTGGTCTTGTTTTGAGTGATGACACGCTGCGTTGGGTGAGGGGGTGACGGCCCGGTCTCTGCTTGACTCACAGGGTCGCGACGGGCGATCCTTCAGGTCACACCACACCCCATGCGGCAGCCGGTAGGACTGTTCCCCACCCGGACAGAGATCCAGCGAGCCCTGTTCATGACCGTCCCCGAGAGGACGGAGGCGGGCTCGGCCGAGGGGTGTCAAGGAAGGCCATGTGTTCATGAGCGACGCACGAGTTCTTCACTTCTTCGGCGGCAAGGGTGGGGTGGGAAAGACCACACTCGCGGCGGCATACGCCCTGCGGCTGGCGGATGAAGCGCCCAAGGAGCGGGTGCTGCTCGTCTCGTTGGATCCGGTGCGTTCGTTATCGGATCTGCTGCGCAAGCCCCTGACGGGCAAGCCGACGAAGCTGGAGGCCGAGGAGACGGAGCCCGTGAAGGAGGCCCCCAAGGCCAAGGGCAAGGGAGCCAAGGCGAAGCCGGACGGCGGCGTGTGGGCGATGGAGCTGGAGCCGGGCGCGCTGGGCAAGTCCTTCGTGAGCAAGTACGCGTCGGCGCTGCAGAAGGCGGCGGGCAAGGGCACCCACCTGTCGGAGGACGAGCTGGGCAAGCTGTACACCCAGGCCACGCCGGGGCTCGAGGAGCTGCTGGGGTTGATGTACGTGGCGGAGCTGGCGGAGAGTGGTGAGTTCGATCGCGTGGTGGTGGACACCGCGCCCACCAGCCACACGCTGCGCGTGTTCGACATGCCGGTGGGCCTGCGCAAGTTCCTGGGCCTCGTGAGGGTGGGCTCGGAGCGGGGCTCGGGCGGCAAGGGCAAGAAGGCCGCCGCCGCGGTCGAGGAGCCCGGGTTCCTCGAGGAGCAGCTGGCGCGCGCGGAGAAGCTGCTCGCGCTGCTGAAGGATCCGGCGCGCACGGCCTTCCACCTGGTGGCGCTGGCGGAGCCGGTGCCCGAGGCCCAGACGCGCATGTACTTCGCGCAGCTGCGCGAGCGCGGCCTCCCCGTGGTCGAGGTGGTGGTCAACCAGGTGGAGGACAAGGAGGGCTGTGCCGCCTGTCTGGGCCGCCGCGGTCTCCAAGCGCCGCACGTGCGCAAGTACCAGGCGCTGGACAAGAACGTGCCGGTGCACCTGGTGGGCCGGCGCGAGGTGGCGCCGCGGGGCCTGGAGCTGCTCAAGCCCTTCGCCCAGGAGTGGGCGAGTGGCAAGGAGACCAAGACGCTGGAGTTCGCCGCCGCCGAGGGGCCTCCCGCCCTGGTGCGCGCCCCGTCCATGCCGCCCATCGCCGCGCCGCCGCTGCCGCCCACGCGGCTCATCTTCTTCGTGGGGCAGGGTGGGGTGGGCAAGAGCTCCTGCGCCGCCGCCGCCGCCGTCACGCTGACGGAGAAGGAGGGGCCGGTGCTCCTCATCTCCACGGATCCCGCGCACTCGCTGTCCGACGTGCTGCAGAGCCGGCTGACGGACGTGGAGACGCAGGTCAAGGGCACCAAGGGCCTGTACGCGCGCGAGCTGGACATGGCCGGCTGGTTCAACGCCGTGCGCAAGCGCTGGAAGGAGAAGGCGGAGAAGGCCTACGAGGGCGCGCCGAAGACGGGCAACGACGTGCCGGTGGATCTGCTGCTCTTCCGCAACCTGCTCGACGCGGCCCCCGCGGGCATCGACGAGCTGGCCGCCCTGTCCTGTCTGACGGATGCCCTGGTGCAGGAGCGCTTCAAGCGCATCGTCGTGGACGGCGCCCCCATGGTCTCCACCCTGCGCGTGGTGGAGCTGGTGGACACGGCCCGGAGCTGGTTCGGCGCCCTGCAGAGCGTGCTGTCCAAGCACAAGTCCAAGGGCCTGGGTGAGCTGGCCGAGGACATGGCCGGCTTCCTCAAGCACATCAAGCGTTTCGAGGAGGCCCTGGCCTCGCCCACCGAGTCGCGCTTCGTCGTCGTCACGCGCGGCGAGGAGCTGGCGGCCGAGCGCTCCGAGCGCCTGGTGCAGTACCTCAAGGATCGCAAGCTCCAGGTGGAGCGCGTGCTGGTCAACCGCGTGGGGCCCAAGGCGGACTGCCCCAAGTGCGAGAACCGGCGCAAGAACGAGCTCAACGCGGCCAAGAACATCGAGAAGACGATTGGCCTGCCGGTGACGGTGGCGCCCGCCCTGGGTCGTCACCCCGCCGGCCTGCGCGAGCTCAAGGCGTTCCGCACCGCCTGGTACGCCCTGAGCGCCACCGCGAAGACGAAGGCGGCCTGATCGGCCGCCGTGCCCCTCTCCCTCGCCGGGAGGGAGTGCTTCAGCGCAGGTGCAGCCCGCCCATGTTGCGCAGCACGCGCGGCAGTTGGTAGCGCAATCCCTCCAACAACGGGTGCGTGGGCCGTGGGCGGAGCACCTGGGGCAGGGCCTGGCCCTGTTCGAGCTGGAGCGCGATCGCCGGGCCCGCCAGCATCAGGCAGAGCGCCGGGACGATGCACAGCCCCACCGGCACCACCGTCGCGCCCACCAGGTGCAGCGCGCGCCGCGTCGCCGAGGGCCGCCCCGGCAGCGCCGTCAGCGTGCTCAGGCACCCTGCGAACAGCGCACCTCCGAGCAGCCCCAGCAGCGCCGCCAGCAGCCAGCTCGCCCCGCCCAGTGGCGTGCCCAGCACGGGCTCGACGACGCCGGGCGCCGACGCCGCCAGCAGGAAGGCGAAAAAGAAGGGCGTCAACGCCACCAACGCCACCAACCCCCACTGCCGTCCCTCGAGTCTCACCATCCCCACCACCTCCCCAAGACAAGGGTGGGACGGGCCCCCCGGGCCGCCAAGTCCGTCAGGTGGTGATCCGTTCTATGCATCGCACTCCGGCGGCAGATCGGTGAACGTCCCCAGCGTGCCGAGCTGGAGCGCCCCCTTGTCGGTCAACGTGCCCTGGACGGGGGGCTCGTTCGGCAGGGTGACCTGGAGGGTGCGCCCCTGGAGCGTGTAGGTGCCGGTCCGTTTCCGGGTGGTGACGCGTTGGGTCTCCTCGTCGAAGCCCGTCCGTTCCACCACCACCTTCCGGGCGTCCGGGAAGGTGAGCGTCGTGCGGGCGTGCATGTCCCCCTCGGTGAGCCGGAACCACGTCACCCGGCGCAGCAGCTTGGGCACATCGGCCTCGTTCTGGGGGGACAGGCCCAGCAGGCGCTGCCAGCCCAGGGTGTCGCGGATGGGGTCCAGGTCCGCGTCCTTCTTGGCGCGCGCGAGCCGGCGGGCATCCAACTCGACCGAGCGCGTCAGGCGCTCGACGATCGTCTCCCGGTAGGCCGAGTAGTCGCAAATCTTCCCCTTCTTGCGCAGCACCCCCAGGGTCGCCGCCACGTTGTAGTGGGCCAGGGCCATCTTCGGGTCCGCCCGGGCCGCGGCTTCGAACTTCTCCAGGGCCTCGGGGTATTTGCCCGCCTGGTAGAGGCGGAAGCCCTGGGTGTTGAGGGTACGCGCCGAGGGGGCGGGCGCGGCGGACAGCAGGAGGGCGAGCAGCAGCGGGAGGGCGTCCATGTCGTTCCGACGAGGGGGGGAGGTGGGGATTCAGCGTACCGCGTAACAGGTTGCGCGTTGTCAGGTTGGATGGCGGGTGATAGGGCTCCCGCGCCATGGCGAACGGCATCAACTATCCACTCGATTTCGAGCGCCCGCTCATCGAGCTGGAGAAGAAGATCGGCGAGCTCAAGACGCTCTCGGAGAGCGGCTCGGTGGATTTCTCCTCGGAAATCTCCAAGCTGGAGAAGAAGGCGAAGAAGCTCCAGACGGAGATCTTCAGCGACCTGTCGCGCTGGCAGGTGGTCCAACTGTCGCGTCACAGCTCGCGGCCCTACTTCCTGGACTACGTCCAGTACCTGTTCACGGACTTCCTGGAGCTGGCCGGGGACAGGCACTTCGGGGATGACTCGTCCATCGTGGGCGGCTTCGCGCGCTTCGATGGGCAGGTGGTGATGCTCATCGGCCACCAGAAGGGGCGCAACACGAAGGAGAACATGGCGCGCAACTTCGGCATGCCGCGCCCGGAGGGCTACCGCAAGGCGCTTCGGCTGATGGAGATGGCCGAGCGCTTCGACAAGCCCATCCTCACCTTCGTGGACACGCCGGGCGCCTACCCGGGCATCGGCGCCGAGGAGCGCGGCCAGGCCGAGGCGATCGCCGTCAACCTGGAGGTGATGAGCCGGCTCAAGGTGCCCATCGTCTCCACGGTGGTGGGCGAGGGCGGCTCGGGCGGCGCGCTCGCCATCGGCGTGGGCAACCGCGTGCTGATGCTGGAGAACAGCATCTACTCGGTCATCTCCCCGGAGGCGTGCTCCTCCATCCTCTACCGCGACTCCACCAAGGCGGAGAAGGCGGCGGACGCGCTCAAGCTCACGGCGCGCGACCTCATGGGAATGAACGTCATCGACGAGATCATCTCCGAGCCCGCGGGCGGCGCGCACCGCGACCACGCCAAGGCGGCGCAGAACGTGGGGCAGGCGCTGCGCAAGCACCTCGACGAGCTGTCGGGCCTGTCTCCGGACGATCTCGTGAGGGATCGCTACGAGCGCTTCCGCAAGCTCGGTGTGTTCTCCGGACGTTAGCCGCACCGTGCCGCCTCCAGGAGAGAGCCCCTCAATGAGTTCCAGACCCTTCATCGTGGCCATCGACGGACCGGCGGGCGCGGGCAAGTCCACCGTGTCCAAGGTGCTCGCTCGCCGCCTGGGCTTCGCCCTGGTGGACACGGGTGCCATCTACCGGTGCGTGGCGCTCAAGGCGCGGCGCGAGGGGATCGCGTTCGACGACGACGCCGGGCTGGGCGCGCTGCTGGCGAGCGTGCACGTGTCCTTCGAGGTGGTGGGCGAGGACAACCACGTGTTCCTGGATGGCGAGGACGTGTCGGAGGAGATCCGCACGCCGGAGAACTCCATGGCGGCCTCGCAGGTGTCGAGCCGGCCCGTGGTGCGGGAGGGGCTGCTGTCGCTGCAGCGGCGGCTGGCGCTCCAGGCGCCCAAGGGCGCCATCCTCGAGGGGCGCGATATCGGCACGGTGGTGTTCCCGGACGCGGACGCCAAGTTCTTCCTGGAGGCGGATCCCGACATCCGCGCCCGGCGCCGCTTCGAGGAGCTGTTCCAGAAGGGCGTGGAGCGCACGCTGCCGGACGTCCTGGCCGATCAGGTCAAGCGCGACCAGGATGACGCTTCGCGCGCCGTGGCACCGCTCAAGCCGGCGGACGATGCCCGGCGGGTGGACTCCTCGCTGCTGCCGCTGTCCGAGGTGGTGCGCACGCTGGAGCAGGAGATCCTCGCGCGCATGGCCCGGCGCTGAGCGCCCCGCCTACTTGCGCCGGGGCCGGGAGAACCAGCCCATGATCGCCTCGAGGGCGCGGCGGTCCGCGTCGTCGAAGGTGGCCTTGTGCTCGGAGTCGATGTCGAGCACGGCGATGAGCTCGCGCTGGGGATTGTAGACGGGCACGACGATTTCCGAGGCCGAGCGGCCATCGCAGGTGATGTGGCCCGGGAAGGCGTGCACGTCCTCGACGATGACGGTGCGGCCCTCGGCGGCGGAGGTGCCGCACACGCCCTTGCCGAATCGGATCTCCAGGCAGCCGAGCGTGCCCTGGTAGGGGCCGACGCGCAGCAGCCTGCCCGGCTCCACCACGCGGTAGAAGCCCGTCCACAGGTGGCCGAAGGCGTGGTGCAGCAGACAGCTCATCGTGGCCATGGCCGCCACGTCGTCGTCGATGCCCTCCAGGACGGCCTCGACGTGTTGGTGCAGTTCGGCATAGGCCTCGGCCTTGGGTCGGCCACGCAGATCCAGGGTGACTTCCGCCATGGTGTGGACTCCTCGATACGGTCGCCGGAGGGGGTCCCCCAGGCGGTGCGTAGGTTTATCCTGAAGCCCTTTTCGCCGCGACTCCGAACACCGTGACACGCAGCGGAGAACTCCTGCCGACCCTGGTGACCTTCGATTGACGGCGCGGGCCACGCGCGAGGCGGGCGGCCCTACTCGAAGATGGGGACGGAGTCGTCCCGGGTCTCCTTGGTGGACTTGGCGGCCCGGGTCGGGCGGGCGGGCTCCACCGCGGCGGCCTTCAGCGGCGTCATCGTCACGCTCACGTCCTGCGAGTCCGACACGATCCCGGTGAAGTCCAGCTTGAGCTTGCGCTCCTCATACTGGGCCATGCGGAAGGTGAGTTCACGCACCTGGGTGCGCGGGAGCTGACGATCCAGCGGCGTCGTGCCGATCTGCACGTCCCCGTCGAACACGCTGGCGCCCGCGGGAGAAGAGCGGATGCGCACCAGGAGCGTGCCGTTGTCGGAGGGACGCGGCGCGGCGGCACTCGGCGTGGCGGGCTGTGACTTCGCCGTGACGGGGGCCGCCGAGGCCGGGGCGGGCTTGTTGGAGGGCCGCAGCGCGACGACCGCTCCGGCCGTGGCGAAGAGCACCAGCGACGCGACCGCGATGGAGATCTTCTTCACCGACCACTTGAAGGGCACCTCCTGGTGGGGCGGGGTGGATCGGGACGAGTTCGTCCTCGGGCGCATGCCCGGCGAGGTGGCGCCCACGCGGGAGGTGCCTCCCCCGACGCTGCTGGGCTGGCGCGATCCCGGCGCCGCGTTCCTCACGGCGGAAGGCTGGCCGGCACGGGAGCCAGAGGCGGGTGTCCCACTCCGGGCGCCCGAGCCCGGCTTGGGACGCACGGCGCTCGCGGAGGAGCGGCTGCGCGACCCGCTGCGCTGGCCGCCCCTGCTCTTGCTGCCACCGCCCGCTGCTTCGGGCGAGGAGTTGGTGGGCAGCGCGTCGAGCTGCTGCGCGGACAGGGACGCCACCGCTTCCAACATGGCGTCGATGAACTCCTCGGCGCTCTGGTAGCGGTCCTCCTTCTCGGGGGCGAGCGCGATCTGGAAGAACTCCTCCAGGGCCTGGGGCACGGGCGCTCCCTGGCGCTTGGAGGCCACCGTGGGCACCGGCTGCGTCAGCGCGGCGGTGAGCGCCTTGCGCACCGAGTTGGCCCCATAGGGCGAGGTGCCCGTGAGGCAGTAATAGAAGACGCCGCCCATCGAGTAGAGGTCGGAGCGGTGGTCCACGTGATCGCCCCCGGCCTGCTCGGGCGGCATGTACTGGGGCGTGCCGAGCACCTGTCCGGTGGTGGTGAGCTGCTGCTCCTCCTCGATCTCCAGCGCCTTCACCAGGCCGAAGTCCAGCACCTTGACGAAGTCCCGCCCGTCGAGCTGCTGCACCATGATGTTGTGCGGCTTGATGTCGCGGTGGACGGCGGCCTGCTCGTGCGCGTGGGCGAGGCCCCGGCATGCCTGCTCGATGACGTCCACCGCGCGGCGCAGGCTCATGGGGCCATCGCGCTTGACGAGCTCGCGCAGGCTCTCGCCCTCGAGCAGCTCCATGACGTAGTAGCAGGTACCGTCCTGGGCGCGGCCGAAGTCGTAGATGGTGATGACGTTGGGGTGGCGCAGCCGGCTGGCGACCTCCGCCTCGCGCCGGAAGCGCTCGAAGAACTGGGGCGCGGCGGCGAGCGAGGGGTTGAGCGTCTTGACGGCGACCGGACGCTGCACGGACGTCTGGGTGGCGCGGAAGACCATGCCCATGCCTCCCTGGCCGAGCACGTCCTCGATTTGATAGCGGCCATCGAGCACCTGCCCGATGAGCGCCATCTGGGAGCCGCCGCAGAGATGATCGGGACCGTCGGTGCTGCCGCAGTGCTGACAGGGGGAAGCCATGGGGTGGCGAGTATAGGGGAACCTCGGAGGCCGGGGGCAGGGGGAGTGGCGGGGATCCCGCATGGATTCCGGGCTGCCCAGGAGGCGGGCAGGCAGATCAGCCGTTCCCGTCCGAGCGGCGGGCTGTTACACCCCCGGATCCGCCATGAGCCTCGTCATCGCCCAGGACATCTGCCTCTCCTACGGGAAGAAGGTTCTCTTCGATTCTGAGAGTTTCACGCTCGGCCCCAAGGACCGTGTGGGCCTGGTGGGCGCCAACGGCACCGGCAAGAGCTCGTTGATGAAGATCCTCGCCGGGGTTCAGCACCCGGACTCGGGGACGCTCACCTACCGGCGCAAGGCCCGCGTGGGCTACCTGCCCCAGGAACTCGCCGGGCTGCCCGATGGCTCGGTGGTGGACGCGGTGATGAGCACCGTGCCCGGTCGGGACTCGCTGGAGGCGCGGCTGCGCGACACGGAGGCGGCGCTCGCCGCGGCCGGCTCCGAGGAGGAGCAGCTGGAGCTCGCCCAGGCGCTCGCGGACCTGCACGCGGAGCTGGATCACTTCGAGGACCACTACGGACGGCACCACGCCGAGCGCATCCTCAAGGGCCTGGGCTTCCGGGAGGCGGACCTGGCCAAGCCCACGGGGGCACTCAGCGGCGGGTGGCGGATGCGCGCGGCGCTCGCGGGGCTCTTGCTCCAGGATCCGGATCTGCTCCTCATGGACGAGCCCACCAACCACCTGGACGTGCCCACCCAGGCGTGGTTCGACGGCTTCCTCAAGCGCTCGCGCAAGGCGGTGGTGCTCATCTCCCACGACAAGGACTTCCTCAACCGGCAGGTGGGCCGCATCCTGTCGCTGGAGCTGGAGGGGCTGCGCTCGTACGTGGGCAACTACGACACGTACAAGCGCCAGCGCGCCGAGGAGAAGGAGCAGCTCAAGGCCCAGGCCGAGCGCGTCGAGGCGCGCAAGGCGGAGCTGCAGGGCTTCATCGATCGCTTCGGCGCCAAGGCCACCAAGGCCCGCCAGGCGCAGAGCCGCGCGAAGATGCTCGAGAAGCTCGAGGACGTGCAGGTGCTCGAGGAGCGGGCCACCATGCGCTTCCGCTTCCCGGAGGTGGAGCGCTCGGGGCGCGACGTGGTGACGCTGGAGGGCATCCAGAAGCGCTACGGCGAGGCGGTGGTGTACTCGGGGCTGGATGCGCGCGTGGAGCGCGGCCAGCGCATCGCGGTGGTGGGCGCCAACGGCGCGGGCAAGACGACGCTGTTGAAGATCGTCGCGGGCGAGCTCGCGCCGGACGGCGGCACGGTGAAGCTCGGGCACAACGTGGTGATGGGGTATTACGCGCAGCACCACGGCGACAAGCTCGACAAGCGCAACACCATCATCGAGGAGGTGCGCCCCCTGGCGGCGGACAAGCCGGAGAGCTTCGTGCGCGGGGTGCTCGGCTCGTTCATGTTCTCGGGCGATGACGTGGACAAGCCGGTGGGCGTGCTCAGCGGTGGAGAGCGGGCGCGCGTGGCGCTCGCCAAGCTGCTCCTGGTGCCCTCCAACCTGCTGCTCATGGACGAGCCCACCAACCACCTGGACCTGGACTCGACGGAGATGCTCATCGAGGCGCTCCAGGGTTATGGCGGCACGCTGCTCTTCGTGTCCCACAACCGCGCGTTCGTGAACGGGCTGTCCACGCATGTCTGGGACGTGGTGGGCGGCAAGGTGGAGACGCACCCGGGCAACCTGGACGACTACCTCTACCACCAGGAGCAACGGCGCCTGGCGCTGGAGGCGGAGGGCGGGGGCGACAAGCCGGTGGAGAAGGGCGCGGCGGCGGGGCTCTCGGAGAAGGAGCGCAAGCGCCTGGAGGCCGAGGCCCGGCAGCGGCGCAGCGTCGTCGAGGGCCCCATCAAGAAGGAGATCGCCAAGCTGGAGGAGGCGATCGCGAAGCTGGAGCAGGCGCAGAAGGAGCGCGAGACGCAGCTCGCCGACTCCGCGCTCTACAACGACTTCGCCAAGGCCAAGCCGCTCATGGACGCCCACCGGGACGGCAAGAGCGAGCTGGAGCAGCTCTACGCGCGGTGGGAGACCGCGCAGGAGAAGCTCGCCGAGGCGTCCGCCTCGCTCTGAGGCGGAGCGCCCGGACGGGGCTCAGCGGTTGCGGACCGGGGTGGCGTCGTGCCGGCCCCATCCTCCACCTCGAGGACCGTCGTTGTCTCGGCCGCGGGGACCGTCGTGGTCCCGGCCTCGAGGACCGTCGTGGTCCCGGCCACGAGGACCGTCGTGGTCCCGGCCACGAGGACCGTCGTGGTCCCGGCGGGGGCCGTCGTAGCGATCCCTCCAGGGCCCATTGGGCCCGGAGTCGTGGTGGCGCGGTCCGCGATCCCAGTCCCGGTCCCGGTAGTAGGGAGGCGGGTTGTAGCGGGGGCCATGGCGGTACCCGTACGGCCGACTCCAGTGGAACATGGGGTAGCGGCGCCAGGTGTGCACGAAGTAGCTCGGTCGGCCCCAACCCACGGAGATGCGCGCGTACCGGTACTCCGGCACGACGACCCGGGTCGAGCCATGCATTGCCCAGCCCCCACCCACGAAGTACCAGGAGGGGCCGCGACGCACCCAGCGCGGCGTGACGAAGACGAGGTCCGGACGGGGCGGAGCCATCCAGCTCCCAGTCACCCAGGACCAGTTGACCCCGGACCAGTACCAGTACCCGGGAGCCCACGTGTAGGAAGGCGCGGGCGCGGGGGGAGGCGTTTCCATCTGGGGCGCTGGAGGAGCCTGGGAGGCGACGACCTCCTCGTTGGTGACGGCGATGGGAATCTCCACCTGCGTCGAGCCGGGCCGCGCCCAGCCGCCGGAGATCCACCGCCAGCCCGAGCCCTCCTGCTGCCAGTAGCCGTTGATGAACTGGTAGCCCGGCATGGAGGCGATCCAGGTGCCCGGATTGAAGCGCCACTCGTTGCCGTCCCAGTACCAGTGCCCGGAGGCCCACACCGCGTCGCGGAAGGGGCGGGCCGTCTGCGTCTCGTTGGGCAGGGCCGGAGGAGCGTAGGGGGCCAGGGGGCCCGCCTCCTCCTCGGAGTACTCATCCTCGTCGTAATACCCCTGCGAGGAGTCCTGCGAATAGGAGGGCGCGGTCTGCCCGTGAACGACGGGGGCCGCCAACCCGATCATCAGACACATCCACCACCGAGGGGTCATGACACTCTCCAATCCATTCGGTCCCGGCCCGTCGTCGCACGAACGGAGCGTGCCCGGGCTTGGAATCTGTGGAGGTGGGGACGTCCGTCACGGCGGAGTATTCATGCCACCTCGCCTCCCCACCCCATGGCCATCCTTCCCCCGGGAGGCAACCCCCTTCAAGCGGACGAGCAGGGGGACAGAGCGCGGAGTGTCCAGGGCGGGAAACGCGGGCCTCAAGGGACCCGGCGTCGCGAGGGGAGGGCGCGTCCGAGCAGCAGGAGCCCGCCGAGCACCAGGGCCGTGGGCCCCAACCAATCCCCCCAGGCCACCAGGAGGGTGGTCAGCCGCGGCGGGGGCGGCACGCTCAGCGCGAGGCTCGCGCGGTGATCATCGGGCACCTCGGTGAGCACCTCGCCCGTGGCGCTGATGAGGGCGGAGATGCCCGAGTTGGTGACGCGCACCTGCGGCAGCCGTGTCTCGATGCTGCGAAACGCCGCGTGCATCAGGTGCAGCTTGGGCCCGGGTGTCCCCTGGAACCAGGAGTCGTTGGACAGCGTCACGATGAGCTCCGCGCCCCGCCGCGCCTCCTCGGCGACGTAGCCGGGGAAGATGGACTCGTAGCAGATGAGCGGCGCGATGGTGAGTCGCCGGCCCTCGCGCAGGGCCAGCTCCAGCGCGCGCGGTCCCGGCCCCCGCTTCCAGTAGCCCGTCCACGGCAGACGCTCGCGCAACCACGGCGAGTCGAGCGACTCGGGCACCCACTCGGTGAGGGGAAAGAGCATCGTCTTGCGGTAGGCCGAGCGTGTCAGCTCCCCTCCGTGTCCCGGTCCCACGAACACGGCGGCGTTGTACTCGCGCTCCTGCTCGAGCTCGTAGGTGCCGAAGAGCAGGGGCACCCGGCGCTCGGAGATGAACCCGGAGAGGTCCGCGTCGAACTCGGCGCCCGCCTCGCTCTTGGGCGAGCCGTACGTCGTCGGATACACGGTCTCGGGCCAGATGAGCAGATCCACGCCCCGGCCCTGGAGCAGCTCGTCCGAGAGCCGATAGTGCGTGTCGAGGATCATCCGCACCACCTCGTACATGCCCGTCTCCGCCGCGAGCTTGTCGTATTTGGTGATGTTCGCCTGGACGACGCCCACCTCCAGGGCGGGCCCACGCGCCGTCTCCCGCGCCACCTGCCAGATGCGAAGCCGCCCATACCCGCTCCCCGCCAGGACGAGCACTGCCAGCACGGCCAGCGGCACCGCCACGCGTCGGGGGGCCTCGCGCGCCGCGAGCGCCTTGCCCGCGGCGAGCACGCACTCGTTGCCGATGAGCAGCAGGAAGGTGAGCCCGTGTGCTCCGGCGAGGTCCGCGACCTGCCGGAGGGACTCGGAGGCGTAGAAGCCCTGGCCCAACGTCTCCGCGAAGAGCTTGGGGCACAACCACTCGGTGCCCACGTACACGAGGGCGCAGGTGAGGGTGATGCGCCCGAAGCCGAGGGGCTCCGGGGTGGTACGCCGCAGGTGGTGGCGCACGAGCGCGTAGATGATGAACTGCGACTCCATGAGCGGTGCCAGCAGCAGCACGGCGAGCCAGCACACCACGAGGGGCGCCTGGGAGTAGCCGTGCAGCGCCTCGGGGAACCAGCCGAAGATGGCCGCGGTGAAGGTCATGGCGAGCGCCGTGCCCGCGAGGACGGCCTCCTTCCCGGAGCGGGTGCGATCCAACACCCACAGCCAGGGGACGAGCTCCACCCAGCCGAGCGCCACCCACCGGGCCTCCAGGCGCGCGAACCACGCGAGGAGGGTGGTACTCGCCAGGATGCCGAGCAGCGCGGGCCCCCATCTCCCCGCGCGTGCCGCCCACCCGCTCATGGCAGGGGCTCCACTCCTTCGGGCCCCTCGGGAAGCTCCAGGACTTCCAGGGGCATGCCCGGGGGAGCCAGCTCCATCGGGACGACGCGGTTGGCGGGCAACTCCACCGGCTGTCCGTTCGAGTCGGTCGGGTGGTAGTCCGGATGGAACATGAGGATGGGCTTCACGGCCTGCCCTTCATCCGTGGACTGGTAGTGGCGCACGTAGCCGGGGGGCAGCTCGAAGCCCTCGGGCACGACGAGGCCCTGCTTGAGGGGCTTGGTTCCCGGGCGGTACAGGTGGACGCCGTCCGAGGGTTCCGCGGGCTCGTCCCGTGGCGGCACGGGCTCCGGAGCGGGCGAGGGCGGAGCCTCGGCGTGGGGGAGGGGGGCGGGCGTGTTGCCCGTGCGCGGTGGCGGCGGAGGGGGACGGGTCGCCGTGACGCGCGGGGGCGCGATCCGCTCGGGCGCGGGGGAGGGATCCTCGGGCCACAGCAGCCACGCGCACAGGGCCGCGCAGCCGGCGGTGAAGCCGAGTGCCAGCCAGATGAGCCAGGTGCCCTGGGACGTGTTCTTCTTCTGGATGCGGGTCACGCCATCACCATCGACGTGCCGCTCATAGGTAGGAGGCCGCGAAGCCATTCTCGCCCCTGTTCTTCGGGCCCCGTATGCTACGGACCCCTCGCCTCCCGGGCAATCCGTCCCCATGTCCTCTCCGCACGCCGATGCCGCCCCGGCGCCCGCCGCTCCGCGTCAGGCCACACTCCCGGGCTTCCCCGTTCGCGCCTGGACGGCACCGCAACGGCTCGCCGACGCCGTGCTCCAGGCCCTGCTCGTGGCCACCGTCCTCGCCGCCGCGGTGCTCATCCTCCACTTCACCTTCGAGGGCGAGGCCAACCCGACGCCTCCGCCTCGGGCCGGAATGCTCGGGTTGCTGGCGCTGGGCCTGTATGGGCTCCTCCGCCTGTTGCGCTGGCGCTCGGCCGCCACCCTCCAGGTGGAACCCGAGCGGCTCGTGCTGGAGCGCCGCGGGGACCGGTTCGAGATTCCAGTGTCCTCGGTGGAGTCCGTTCGCGGGTGGCGGTTGCCGCTGCCGGTCGCGGGGCTCGCGCTGCGGATGCGCTCGGGGAGGCGCTTCCAATACGGCGTCCAGGTGGAGGATCCGCTCCCCGTGCTGGAGGCGTTCGGCCAGGAGCATGCCCAGGCGCGCGAGGAGGCGCGGCATCCGCTCACCGCCTTCGCTCACGCCCGGGCAACGGTGATGCGTCCGGGGGCGCTCCTGTTCGCGTTCAAGTTCTTCCTGTTTCCCCTCATCCCCGGCGGCATCATGTTCCGGGCCAATCAATACATCACCTACGGTGGGCCGTTCGCGCAGTACCGCATGTATGGACTCGCGCCCTATCTGCAAAGCCTGTTCACCTATTGGGTGTACTTCGGAGCGGCGCTCGTCGTGTACGCCACGCTCCTGCGTGTCCCGGCGGAAGTGCTGGCATTGGGGGGAACGTGGTTGTCTCCACGCCGCGCGCGAGGGGTCCGGCGGTTCGTGGAGATCACCTGCGCGCTGCTCTACTTCGTGGGCTCCCTCGCGCTCATGGCGGTGCAATTCCTGTCGTGACGTCTCCACTCATGGCGCGCCGAAGTGACGACGCAGTCCCCGCTGGCCCGCGGGCGTGACGATGAGTCCGCGCGAGTCGGGTTGACGCTCGACCCAGCCCAGCGCGAACACGCGTGAGGCGAGCGCCGCCCCCAGCGCACCGGCGAGGTGATCCCGTCGTTCGCTCCAGTCGAGGCAGCGGTGGGCGAACTGGCGCCGCTGCTCGCGCAAGGGGGCCACTTCGATTCCAAAGGCCTCGAACCACTCCTCACCGCTCGGTGTCAGCGCGAAGGCTCGCCGCCGGAGGGAGAGGTGCCCGTTGCGCAGGAGCGCATCGGTGATGCCCATCCCGAGCCGCCCCGCGAGATGGTCATAGCAGTAGCGCGCGGCCCGGAGATTCTCCGGCGTCGCCGACGCGCGAGGCCCTCGGACCGCCACGGTCATCAGCGCTTCCACCATGCGCGCCACGGTGGGCGTGGCGAGCCGGAACACCTTGTTTCGCCCCTGTCGGGTCGAGCGGATCAACCGGGCCTGCTCCAGCCGCCGGAGGTGGACCGTCGCCGTCGCGGGGCTCACGCCCGTGCCGAAGGCCAGTTCCTTGGCGACGAGCGACCGGCCTTCCATGAGCAATTCCAACATCCGGATCCGCGTGGCATCTCCGACGGCTCCGGCCAGCTCGGCGAGGTCCGGCCCCGCGTTCATCGTTCGTTCCATGACGAACCATTTCCTAGCACACGGAGGGGTCAACAAGGGCAGTGTCTTCCGGGCGAGGACCGATGACACCCCCCACCGACCCCTATCAGGCCGTCACGCACCCCGACCCCTATCCGTACTACGCGAGCCTGTGTGCCCGCGGAGGTCTGCAACGCATCGCGGGCTTCGAGCCCTGGATCGCGGCGGATGCCGCCACGGTGCGCGCCGTGCTCACGAGCGAGGCCTGCCGGGTTCGCCCCCAGGCGGAGCCCGTCCCGTCGCACCTGCTCGGCTCTCCCGCTGGCGCGCTCTTCGGGCGGCTCGTGCGGATGAACGACGGAGCGCCCTCCGCGGCCGTGAAACAAGCCCTGGCCTCCGCGCTTCCGACGGTGATGCGGGCCGTGGATGCGGAAAGTCGCCGTTGGTCGGCCCGGCTCTTCTCCGAGCCGCGCCTGTCGCTCCTGCCAGAGAAGGCGCTCCAGCTTCCCGTGTTCGTGCTCGGCTGCCTGCTGGGATTTCCCGAGGAGTTCCTGGCGGAGAGCGTGCGGGAGGTGGATGCGTACGTTCGTTCGGTGACCCAACCGGGGGCGCGGACAGAGGGCGCTCTGGGCGCCGTGCGGCTCGTCGAGCGCGTGACGGCGTGTCTCCAGGCGAAACCCCGTGCACCGGAACTGCTCGGTGCCTTCTCCTCGCGGATGCGGGAGGAGGGAGGGGCGCTGGAGGCACTGGTTCCCAACGCGGTGGGGCTCCTCACCCAGGCGTATGAGGCGACCGCCGGCCTCCTGGGGGCCGCGCTGCTCGCGTTCGCGCGGATGCCCGCGCTGCGGGAACAACTCGCTCGGGGCGAGTGCTCCATTGACGACGTGGTCCGGGAGGCGGCGCGCCACGAGTCCCCCATCCAGAACACCCGGCGCTTCATCCACGCGTGCGCGACCGTTGCGAATCAGGAGTTGGAGGCGGGGGCGACGGTGGTCGTCGTGCTCGCCGCCGCGAACCGCGATCCCCGGGTGAATCCCCAGCCCGACGTGTTCCTCCCACGCCGCCCCGAACGCCAGACCTTCACCTTCGGCCTGGGCGCCCATGCCTGTCCGGGCCGGGAACTCGCGGTGACGATGGTCTCCGCGGCGGTGGAGCGCGTGCTCGCGAGTGGCCTGGAACTCACCCCGCTGTCGAAGTCCATCACCTGGCGTGCTTCCACGAACGCTCGCATCCTGGGAGGTCTACAATGATTGCCGTCATCTTCGAGGTCTGGGCCCACGAGGACCACCGCCAGCGGTATCTCGATCTCGCCGCGGCCTTGCGGCCCCTGCTGTCGGGTATCGACGGATTCATCTCCATCGAGCGCTTCCAGAGCCTCGGCGATCCAGGCAAGTTGCTGTCGCTGTCCTACTGGCGCGACGAGGCGGCGGTGGCCGAATGGCGGCGCCAGCAAGCCCATCGGGAAGCCCAGGGAGAAGGCCGGGAGGGCGTGTTCCGCGACTACCGTCTGCGCGTGGCCCACGTCGTCAGGGATTACGGCTTGAAGGACCGGGCGGACGCGCCCGCCGACAGCCGCACCGTGCACGGTTGACCAGGGACCGCCTCGAGGACACTTTCAAGGCCCGCGGCTGCCGCGTCTGCTCATCCGATGGTCGACGGCAGGGAGATGATGAAGGTCGCCCCCTGGCCCTCCTGCCCATCGACACTGAGCATCCCACGGTGCCCCTGCACCACGATTTCGTAGCTCAAGGACAGGCCCAGCCCCGTTCCGACACCGGGGGGCTTCGTCGTGAAGAAGGGCTCGAAGACCCTGCTCTTCAACGCGGCCGGGACACCCACGCCGTTGTCCTCGACCAGGATCTCCACGTTCTGGCCCTGCCTGCGTGTGCGGACGGTGACCCTGGGGATGTACTGTCCCCGGGGCACGGAGAGTTGCCGCTCTCGAACGGCATAGAAGGCGTTGTTGAGCAGGTTGACGAGGACACGCCCGATGTCCTGCGGCACCAACTCGGCTTTGCCGGCCGCCCCGTCGTAGGCCCGCTCGAGTACCACCCCGCCTTGCTCCTCCAGCCCCTTCAGGCCATGTTGCGCCAGCTTGACGTACTCGTCCACCAACGCGTTGACGCCGGTGGTCTGGCGCTCGCCGGAGGCCCCGCTCGCGTGCTGCATCATGCTGCGGATGATGTCGTCGGCTCGTTTTCCGTGCTCGAGGATCCGCTCTCCATTGGTCTTCACATCCGCGAGCATGCTCTCGATGTCGCGCGGGGAGAACGAGGGGTTGTTCTTCAGCTCATCGAACAGCTCCCGGATGAGCTCGACGTTGAGCTCGGCGAAGTTGTTGATGAAGTTGAGAGGGTTCTTGATTTCGTGCGCGATGCCGGCGGCCAGTTGCCCCAGCGAGGCCATCTTCTCTGCCTGGACGAGCTGGAGCTGCGTCTCCCGGAGGTGCTGGAGCGCGGACTGCAGGTCCGTGTTCCTGGCCCGCAGCTCCTCGGTCCGTTTCTCCACCTTCTTCTCCATGTCGTCGTAGAGCAGCGCGTTCTGGATGGAGATGGCGATCTGGTGCGACAGCAGGCGCAGGAACTCGAGCCGCTCCTGGGTGAACGCGCCGGTGGTGAGGTTGTTCTCCAGGTACAGGATGCCCACCAGTTGCCCCTGGGTGATGAGGGGAGTGCCCAGGATGGAGCGGGGTTCTCGACGGGTGACGTAGGGGTCTCGCGTGAAGTCTCCCTCGTGGAGGGCGTCGTTGAGGATGACGCTCTCCTTCGTCCGAGCGACGTAGTTGATGAGGCCTTGCGCGATGGACGGGTAGCTGTCGGCCGCCATGGGGAGCGCCTGGGCCCCGGACGCATTCCGCGCATCCTGGCCCTCATCCACGTGAACCGTCAGCCGTCCGTCCCTCGCGAGGAGGAGGATGCCACGCTCTGCTCCGGCGTTCTCGATGACAATGCCCATCAGCTTGGAAAGGAGCTTGTCGAGCACGATCTCACTGGAGATGGCCTGACACGCCTTGACGAGGCTGATGAGATCGAGCGCACCGGCAGCCCCGGGTCTCGTGTTGCCGGAAGGAGCCGCGCTGGGTCTGGCCTCCTCCGTGTCCTCGCGCAGATGCGGGTACTTCGCGGCCAGGTCCTTCACCTTGTGCTCGGCTCCCCACAACCGGTAGCCGTAATAGGCGGCGTCCAGGAGTTCGCGAGCGCGCTGCTCCTGGCCTCGTTTCTGGAAGAACCGCGCGGCCAGCTCATTCGCCAGTGCTTCCTGGTGGGGGAAGCCGTGCTTGTTGGCCAGCGCGATGGCCTGCTCGTACAGGCCCACCGCCTCGGCGTCCTTTCCGGAGAGCTGGGCCTGCTCCGCGGCCACCAGGGCGTGCATGTGTGCGAAGTTCGCGGGACAGCTCTCCGCCCACTGCTTCATCTGTTTCTGATGGGCCTCGAGCCGTGCCCAGGACTTCTGACGCTCGTCCTCGGACTGCTTCAGGTAGTCCGCGGCGAGGCTGAGTGAGGTGTAGAAGATGTGTTGGGCCACCACTGCGTTGTTGGCGATGGCGCGGATGAGTTTCTCCGCGTTCCTCGACGCTTCGAGGGCGGCGGATGTCTCGCCATAGTGACAAAGAACCATCGTCTTGAAGACGTAGAAGAAGCAGCTGGCCGGAGCGCTTTTGTTCGCCTGGCATTGAGTGAGGAACTCTTCCTCGGTCAGGCCTTCCATGCTGAAGTCCAGTCGCCCAGCCGTCATCCCGCTCAGGTTGGCGACGATGAGCTTTGTTCCCTGCAGGCAGTCCACACTGAACTGGTTCTTGATCTTCTCATTGAACAGAAGGAACTGTTGCTGGTCTGCTCGTACCTGGGAGAGCAGCCTGCCCTCCTGGAGTTGGTAGAGTATTCTGGAGATGAGGGAGAACCCCGCGTACCTCAACTCACCCGATTCGAGCCCTGCCCGGTAACTGACGTCGTGCAAGGCATAAGCGGTTCGGAGATGCTCCACCCAGGGGGCCAGGTTGTTCGCGATGAGGAAGCTCACCCTGCACTGGCTCGCGGGATTGTTGAATCGCTCGCTCAGCTTCAGCCCCAGCAATCCGAACTGGTAGCCGGAGCGGTACTGGCCCGTCATGACATCGAGAATGAACCCATAGCTGGCGAATACGTCCAAGGACTCCGTGTGCGGTCCGTACCGGAGCTGCAGGTTCATCGACTTGAGGAGGAGCAGCGTATACAGCGTCTGATCCAGAAGGTACGCGGTGGCCAGAGCGGTGCCCAGGAGCCTCGTCATGCATCTGGCATGGGGATCAGACATGGGAGGCAGGTGTAACAGCGAGGAGGGGTCACGGCCCCCCAGGTTCTTCTGGACCTCGGCGAACTCCGCCTGCATGGCCGCCGTCGCGTCACCCTCTGGGAGCTCGATGCCCAGGAGCGCGAGACCATTCCGGGCTTCCTTGAGGGCCTCTTGGTGCCTGGCCAACATCGCGTACTGGATTACCAGCATCTGGTGGATGTGGGCCTTCTCGATTGGCGTCCGTGCGCGTTCCAACGCTCGCCGGAGGAGCGGTTCGGATTTATCATGATTGCCATTCAACCGCTCGAGTTCGCCGAGCTCCCGGTGCAGGTGAATGGTCTCCTCGTAGTGCTCCTCCCAGCTCCGTTCGGTGAGCGGCTCCATCGCCACGGTGAGGTACTCCCGCGCCGCGGCGTAGGCCATTGAGGACCGGGCCCTCTTCGCGGCCTCCATGTTCATCCGCACCAGCGCGAGCCGTTCCGCTTCATCCGTCATCAACGCGCGCCCGAGGTTCGACTGACGCACGAGCTCGAAGACCCGCTCGCTACGCTCCTGCTCCGTCGCGTTCGCGAGCATCAACCGGCTGATCCGCAGATGGGCGGCCTGGCGCTCATTCTCGCCGATGAGCGCATATGCCGCCTGCTGCACTCGATCGTGCACGAACTTGTAGTCGTGGACCAGCAGCGAGTCCTCGCCCCCCTTCTCCTCGGTCCTCACCTCCGGCTCCGATGCCGTGAGAAGGAACCCCGCCTGGAGGGCCGGTGTGAGCCGCGCCGCCGTCTCCGCGAGCGATTGCTCCACGATGGTGGCCAGCGTGCGCAGATCGAAGGTGTGTCCAAGACACGCCGCGAGCTTCAGGGCCTGTTGCGTCTGCATCGACAGCCGCTTCAGGTTTCCGACCATCAGCTCCACGACGTTGTCGGTAATGCCTTTCTCCTCGATGCGGGCGATGTCCCAGCGCCAGCGTCCCTCCTGCGCGTCGAAGGTGAGCAGTCCATCCTGATGCACCCGCTTGAGAAGCTCGTTGACGAACAGGGGAGTGCCTTCGGTCTTGCGGTGGACGAGCTCCGCCAGCGGCCCGAGCGCCTCGGAAGTCTGTCCCACCGCGTCGGCGATCAGCTCCGTGGTCTGGTCCAGGCTCAACGGACCGAGGTGCAGCTCCTCGAGAACGGCGCCGCCCTCGCGGAGCGAATCGAGGAGCATCGTCAGCGGATGGGCAGGGCCCACCTCGTTGTCCCGGTACGCGCCGATGAGGAAGAAGTGGCGGAGCTCATCGTCACGCATCACCAGCTCGATGAGTTTCAAGCTGGCGGAGTCCGCCCATTGGAGGTCGTCGATGAAGAGGGCGAGCGGGTGTTGAGGTTGGGCGAACACCCGCATGGCGCTCTGGAAGACCAGGTTGAAGCGGTTCTGTGCCTCGGTCGGTCCGAGCTGCGCGACGGCAGGCTGTTCGCCGATGATGAGCTCCACCTCGGGGATGACCTCGATGAGGACGCGCCCATTGGGGCCGAGCGCGCTCAGCAGCCGTTCCCGCCACTGATTGACCTGGGACTCGCTCTCAACGAGCAGTTGTTTCACCAGCGACCGGAAGGCGCTCGCCACGGCGGAGTACGGTGTGCTCCGCTGGAACTGCTCGAACTTTCCCGAGATGAAGTAACCCCGCCGAGCGGTGAGCGGCTTGTAGAGCTCCCGCACCAGCATCGATTTGCCGATTCCAGGGTGGCCCGTCACCAGCATCAGCTCGGCGCTCCCCTGGGCCGCCGCTACCCGGTCGAAGCTGGCGAGCAGCCGCTCCAGCTCCTTCTCTCGTCCATAGAGCTTCTGCGGAAGCTGGAACCGCTCGAGTGTGTCATGCCGCCCGAGGAGAAAGTCCTCCACGGTCCCACGCGCCCGAAGCTGGTTCAGGCACTCTTGCAGGTCGGCCTTGATGCCATGGGCGTTCTGGTAGCGGGACTCGGCCGTCTTGGCCATCAGCTTCATGACCAGCTTCGAGATGGGCTTGGGGATGGCCGGGTCGAGTTGATGGGGTGGGGTGGGTTGCCGGGCGATGTGGCAGTAGACGAGCTCCAGGGGCTCCGTGGCCTGGAAGGGCAGCTGGCCGGTGAGCAGCTCGTAGAGCGTCACGCCGAGCGAGTAGAAGTCCGAGCGGAAGTCGATGGCCCGATTCATCCGCCCGGTCTGCTCGGGCGAGATGTACGAGAGCACGCCCTCGATGACGTCTGGAGTTCTCGGCGGAGTGCTCTGCTGCGGAAGCTCCGTCGCGATCCCGAAGTCGATGAGCTTGAGTTCGTCGCGCTCCGGGTTCCAGACGATGTTGCCGGGGTTGATGCTCTTGTGGATCAAGCCTCGCTGGTGAACCTGGCCCAGCGCGCTCACGAGTTTGATCGCCAGCGTGAGCACTTCCTCCAGCGACAACCGGTGCCGCCGCAGGATGCGGTCGAGCGACTGACCTCCGAAGTCCTCCAGCACCATCACCCAGCGGTACTGGCTGGTCCCCAGTTCGTGGGCCTTCACCACTCCAGTGGTATCCAGCGCGCGAAGCACGTCGTATTCGCGCTTGAACCAGGCAATCTTCTCCGGAGAAGGATAGGCGGGCTTGAGTTCCTTGAGTACCACCGCCAGTCCGTCCGAATTCCGTACCCCCCGGTAGACGGTGGAGCCTTGTCCGTCGTGGAGTTGCTCCGTCACCCGATAACCGGGCATGGACGTGACCATCGTTGGGTTCTCCCTGTCGCTCTTTCCAGAGCCAGCGCGGCAATCTAACCGAGGAGGGCAGCGAACGGGTGCTACCCGGGCTGTGCGCGGGGCCGTGGGCCTGTGGGCACCTGTTGCTCGGGGTTCAACACCTGGCGATGCGGACCCACAAAGATCACTTGAATCCAACCCCGAAGACCGGGAAGGAGGCGGCCGCAAAGGAGCGTCCCATCTCAATGAACCTTCGTCACCTGCCCGTCGTCGTTCGTCGTACCGGACTGGCCGTAGTCTTCGCCACCGTCGTTGCCTGTGGCGTGAAGCCGGAGAACGACCCCGAACTCCAAACGCGAACCGCCGCGCTCACGGCGGGCACCCGGCTCATCAGCGTGCAATCCGGCCGTTGCCTCGACGTGGCCCAGAACAGCCAGACGCCGGGGCAAGGGCTCAACATCTATGACTGCCACGGGCAGGCGAACCAGCGGTTCCTGTTCACGCCCGAGGGCGAACTGCGCGTGTTCGACGGCGCCTGGTGCGTCCAGCCCGCGACCGCCGGCGCTGGGGCACGGGCGGTCATCGGCGCCTGCACCGGGGCGGCGAACCAGCGGTGGGTCCGCAACGCCAACGGCGCGGTGATCCATACGCCGTCCTCGCTGTGCCTCGACGTCTCCGACCAGGCCACCACCAACAGCTCGCCGGTGATCCTCTGGAATTGCAACGCCCAGACGAACCAGCAGTGGTCGCTGCCGCCCGACACCCAGTCGCCCACCGTGCCCACCGGGCTCATCCTGTCCAACGTGACGTGCAACTCGGCCACGCTCTCGTGGTCTCCGTCCACGGACAACGAGGGAGTCGCCTTCTACGACGTCTACCACGACGGCCAGCTCATGAAGAGCGTCTCCGGCGCCACGGTGTCGACCGTTCTGACCGTGGTCCCTGGCGCCACCTGGGGTCTGTACGTGAACGCGCGGGATGCGGCGGGCAACGTCTCTCAAGGCAGCGCCTCGCTCTCCATCACCCCGCCGCCGTGCCAGGTGGACACCCAGGCCCCCAGCGTCCCGACTGGCGTCACCGCCACTGCTTTGGGCACCAGTGTGACCGTGAGCTGGAGCGCGTCGACCGACAACCTGGGCGTGAGCGCGTACGACGTGTTCCGAGGGGGCGTGAAGATCGGAACGGTGTCCGGCTCGCCGCCCGGGACGACTTTCGTCGACAGTGGCCTCTCCCCGAACACGGCCTACACCTACGCCGTGCTCGCCCGTGACGCCCAGGGCAATGCGTCGGCCCAGAGTCCGGCCGTGACGGTCACCACCGGCCAGGCCTGCGCGAACGCCGTCTGCTCCGTCATCCAGGTCGCCACCGACACGGACATCCCGTGGGGCCTGGTGAACCTGCCGGACGGCTCGGTGCTCTACGGCCGCAGGGACGCGCAGAACATCGTTCGCCTGGACCCGGCGACAGGCCAGAAGACGTCGGTGGGAACCATCCCCAACGTGCAGAGCACGGACGGCGAGGGCGGGCTGATGGGGTTGGCCCTCTCTCCCACCTTCTCCAGCGACCACTGGCTGTACGTGATGCACACCTCTCCGACCGACAACCGCATCGTGCGTCTGCGGTACGAGAACGGGGCCCTCGACACCGCCTCGCTCCAGGTGCTGATCCAGGGCATCGGTCGCAACAAGTTCCACAACGGCGGGCGCCTGCGCTTTGGACCGGACGGGAAGCTCTACGCGTCGACCGGGGATGCCCAGAACGGCTCCTACGCGCAGGACATCAACAACCTGGCCGGCAAGGTGTTGCGGCTCAATCCCGACGGCGGCGTCCCGTCCGACAACCCCTTCGGCAACTACGTGTGGAGCTACGGCCACCGCAACCCGCAGGGGCTGGCCTTCGATTCCCAGGGCCGCCTGTGGGAACAGGAGTTCGGCAACTCCGTGATGGACGAGACCAACCTCATCCAGAAGGGCGGGAACTACGGCTGGCCGGACTGTGAAGGGACGGTGTCCCAGGGCGGTTCGGGCTGCGCGACGGCCGGGTACATCGCTCCGAAGCAGACGTACTCCACGGCGGACGGCTCCTGCTCCGGCATCGCGGTGGTCCGCGACGTCCTCTACGTGGCCTGCGCCCGCGGCTCACGCCTCTACCGCGAGGTCATCAGCGGCTCCAGCTTGACCAACGTGCAGCAGTTCTTCGTCGGCACCTACGGCCGGTTGCGCACCGTCGAGCCGACCCCCGACGGCAACCTGTGGTTGACCACCACCAACCAGGGCGACAAGGACAGCATCCCCGACAACAGCAACGAGAAGATCTTCCGCGTCGTTCTCGGGCAGTAGGGAACTCCGGGCCCCCGACGCATTGGGGGCTCACTCGAGTCGACAAGGGCGACTGCGACGCGCTCGTGATGTTCCAACGAGCGCGTCGAGCCGGGTCGTGGATGCCATGCATCGCGGCTAGAGTGCTCGGACCATGAGAGTCCCGCTCGATCTCCGCCGCGCCTACAAGCTGCTCAACCACGGACCCACCACGCTCGTCACGAGCGCCGCGCATGGCCGCACCAACGTCATGGCCGCCGCCTGGGCCATGCCCGTCGACCTGGTGCCGCCCAAGGTCGCCGTCGTCATCGGGGAGGGCACCTTCACGCGCGAGCTGGTGGATGCCTCGGGTGAGCTCACCCTGTGCGTCCCCACGCGCGCACAGCTGGACGCGGTGTACGCCGTGGGCTCGGACTCCGGGCGCGACGAGGACAAGTGGGCGTTGTCGGGGCTGAGGGCGGCTCCCGCCTCACGCGTGCAAGCGCCGCTCGTGGAGGGCTGCGTGGGGTGGTTGGAGTGCCGCGTGCTGCCCGAGTCGGACGTCCAGCGCAAGTACGACCTGTTCCTCGCCGAGGTCGTCGCGGCCTGGGTCGAGGACTCGGTGTGGAAGGAGGGTGGGTGGGACTTCAGCGCCGGAGAGGAGTACCGCCCCATCCACCACCTGGCTGGCGGCGTGTTCTTCGCCACGGGTGAGCGGATACAGGCGCACAAGCCCGAGGGCGCGAAGAAGTAGCCTCGCTGCTGTTGCGCCCTATGGCCATCTCAAGACGAGGCCGACCCCATTGGGGGCGGGAACCAGCCGGGCGGTGAGCCTCGAGTTGATGTTCGAGTTGAGCACCCACAGCACGGTGTCGAAGAGCAGCAGGAAGCCGCCTTGCAGCAGCAGGCTCTTGCCCCATCCCCGCAGCCGCGCCGAGTCCGTGCGATACCCCCGTTCCAGCAGCAGGCCCCCGAAGGCGATGTAGCCCACGTCCAATCCGGCGTTGAGCAGCAGGAGCTTCTCCATCTTCTGTCCCTCGGAGAGGCTGCGCGCCAGGTCCCAGGACCCCGGAGAGGCCGTGGCCTGCCCGTGGAGACTCAAGCCCGCGATGGCCAGGTTCACCACGTTCCAGGCCGCGTTGGCCTGCCAGAAGGCCTGCGTCTCCCCCTGGGTGGCGAAGTGTCCCGCCGTGCCGGTGGCGATGTTGAGCGCGGCCCAGCCGAGCAGCACCGTCATGGCCGTCTGATTCATCCGCGCCGCTTCCGTGTTGTGCCTGGCGAGGAAGGACTCCGGAGACGTCACTTCCGCCGCCTGGGCCGAAAAGGACAGACAGAGGAGGAACACGAAGACGAGCCGCGCGCGGCGAGGGGGTGAGTCGATCATGGACGGATCCGGAGTCGAGGGGAGGTGCCTGGATTCTTCACCGCCCTCCGGGTCTCGTGGTGGGCGGGATCGCCGGAGTGCCCGGTACTACACGGCTCTCCGATGGGATTCAGTTGGGGCGCTGCCTGCCTCGGTACGTGGAGCGGGATTTCGCCAGGTAACTGGAATGTGGCAAGCAGTAGACGCCCACGCCCCTGCTGCCTCCCGCCTGGGTGGGCCGCCTGGGCGGGCGTGTACCCCAAGGGGCTGCACGGTCTCTCCTTCGGCCCGGCGTACAGCCCGGGCGGCACCAGCTCGCGATCCTCCTCGGTCCCTCTGCCCCAACTCTCGCCCTCAACAGGCCACCTGTTCGCTCTATGCGTCTTTGCCGAGAAGCGCAAGCCCGTCTACAAGGTCTGCAGAGGCAGTGGGACAGGGAGAGAGACGGGTTCGATTTTCCGCAGGACGCAGGAGAAACGAGATATTTTCTTGCGGAGTATGGGAGGAAGAGAGACGTGCCACCAGCCGCGCGAGTCGGAGACATCCAATCCTGTCCCTTGGTGAATCCAGGACCCACTCCACACGTGGGGGGTCCCATCACTTCGGGTGAGAACACTGTACTCATCGAGAGTCGCCCCGCTGCCCGAGTAGGTGATCCGGCGTTGTGTACGGGCGTCGGGGCCGAGGCCAAGACGGGCTCGGGTGCCTCTACCGTTATCATCGGTAACCAGAAGGCGGCGCGCCTGGGAGATACCTTGTGCCATGGCGGCAAGATCGTCTCGGGAGCGGCGACAGTATTCATTGGCGATGAGTCATACAGCGCGATGAGCGCGGCTCGCGACAACGCCGCTCCCTTCGTTAGCATCGACATGGCCGAGTGATGTCCTCCGGTCTTCTATTTCGCCCAACAGGTCTCTGGGAGAGCGAATATGCCAACTCCACCGGTGAGCTCCGCGTCGTGGCTCAATGCCTCGGCGATTGGTGATGATGAGCTCCTCAGGGAAAGCCGGCGAGGCTCGCTCTTCGCCGTGCTCGATTCCTGTGGCAGTCCGGAAGTGCTTGCGCAGGTGTCTTCCCTGGGCATCGATCGGGCCTGTTGCTTGTACAAGGGCTCGGCAGCCAACAATTTCGCTGAACAGGCTCCCTACCTCGTCCAGGTGGACGAAGAACGGTTGCGATGGATCCTCCGCGATCTTTCAGGCCGGCCGTGGGGCATATTCGTTCATGCCCAGGCCCCGTTCGCCGAGGTCTTCAGTCACCTTCGCAAGTTCCTGACAGTCGACTCGCCAGCGGGTGAGCGCTGGCTCTTCCGGTACTACGATCCGCGTATCCTCCGTGCGTTCCTTCCGGTTTGCACCGTCGGGGAATTGGAGGACTTCTTTGGCCAATTCGCGGCCTTCTCGGTTTTCTCCCAGGCAGAAGGTGGTCAGAGATTTCAGCGGCCGTCCTCTGGATACCTGAAGGCCGTCAGCCCCTGGCCCGTAGGCAAGCGCTTCCGCATGCGCGAGTCCCACGTCGTTGCCTTCCAGCCGCTCGTGAATCAGCACGTTCCCGAGCGACTCCTGAAGCTCCTTCGTGAACAAGGGCACACCGTCTGGCGGGAATCCTCCACTGGCGATCTCGTTGGGCACGATGCCCTGAACCACCAGACACGAATCTCCTTCGGACCCGGCTTCCTCCCCCAGAAACTGGTGACCCCGGCAGGTTCAATCTATGGGCTCGAGAACGATTCGAAAGGCAGACTGCGTACGGTCGTGCTCCCGGATGGCGAACGCTTCGAGCTTGGACGTGACGTTCGTGACCGGCTCATCTCCGCCAGCCACGTGGGTGTTTCCACTTACCAGTTCAGCTACGACGAGCAGGATCGCCTCCAGAGCATCCTCCATCCTGACGGAATAAAGGAGGAATGGGAGTACGCCGAGGGGGGCCGGGTGACGGAGTGGCGGGAGCGGTCGGGAGCGGTTCGGCGCTATGGCTACGATGCGAAGGGGCAACTCCAGTGCTCCATTGATCCGCTGGGGCGCCGGACACTTCTCGACTTTGACGATCAGAGCAACCTCGCATCCATCTCCTATCCAGACGGCTCGCAAGAGTTTTTCTCGTACGATCCGATCGAGCGGACAGCCGTCATGACCGGGAGGGACGGGAAGCCCGTCCTACGGAGACTGGATGAGCGTGCGAATATCCGGGAGATCTGCTGGGCTGATGGCACGACCGTGCGTCTGGAGACGGATGAGCTGGGTCGCCTCCTGGCCATCTCCAACCCACACGCCCGAACCGAATACGGCTACGACGCGTCGGGCCGTCTCGAATACGAGCGCTCCGGAGATACTACAGTCCAGCATCAGTACGACGAGGCCGGCCGCCTGGTCGCCTCGCTCGCGGAACCTGGGCCCTCCACCCATTACGAATACGACGCTGATGGAAAGCTGCTGTGCGTCCGGGCCTGGGGAAAGACGGTCTCTTTCGAGTACACGTCCACGGGAAGACTCGAGCGTTTGCGCTACGGCGACTCCCTCCAGGAAGAGCGAGAGTACGCGCGTGGCCGGCGACTGACCCATGCCCGGGTCACAGCTTGCTCGGGCCACAGCCTGGGTGAGCAGCGCTATCTCTACGACACCTGTGATCGGCTGGTAGCGCTCTTCTCGCGGGAGTTCGAAACGCCGTGGAGCGAGCGCTCGTTCGAATATGACCGGGGCGGCAGGTTGCTTGCCGAGTCGGTCGGCCAGAATGGCACGGTCCTGCGCTCCGTCAGGTATGGCCATGATGCCAATGGGAATCTCATTCGGGACGGCGATACGCTCCGGAAGATTGGCCTCATGGACGAGGTCGTCATCCACGGGAGAAACCCGGTCACCTATGACGCACTGGGGCAAGCGACCCGGGTGCCTGGCAAGAAGGGTGACCTCGGATGCCAGCATGGGCTGGATGGCACTCTCCAGGAGGTCCGCGCCAACGGCGTGTCGTGGCGGTTCAAGTACGATGCGCTCGGTCGACGGATCGAGGCGACTGATGGGCAGCGCACCTGGCGCTATGGCTGGTCTGGGCTCCAGTTGATCTGGGAGGAGCTTGTCTCCTCCGCGGAACAGCCTCCGCTCCGCCGGGAGTATCTCTACTTGCCGGGTGGCAACACGCCCATCGCCTTCCACGAGGCGGGACGGACGTTCTGGCTGCAACAGGACACGCGAGGCGCTGTCATCTGTGCTTTCGACGAGGAGGCACGGCTTGTCTGGAAGGCAAGCTATGACTCGTTTGGCCAGGCACGTGTCGAGGTCGGAGAGATTCGCCAGCCCTGGCGTCTTGCTGGCCAATACGAGGACGAGGGCACCGGGCTCTATTACAATCTGGGACGGTATTATAGCCCCATCCTCAAGTCGTATCTCTCGCGCGACCCCTTCTGGTTCAAGCACGGTGCGACGGCCTACAGCTACTGCGACAATGATCCCTGGAACCGCATCGATCCGTACGGGCAATGGGCCTGGATCGCGGCGGGGGCTATCATTGGCGCCGTCGTCAGTGGTGTCATGGCGGCAAGTGAGGGCAAGAGTCCGCTAGAGATCGCCGCCGCCGCGCTCGAGGGGGCTGTCGTTGGTGCGGCGTTCGCGGTCAATCCCTGGTTGGGGGCTGGCGCCATGATGGCGGCGGACGTGCTCCACCAAGGATTGGAAAATGGCTGGTCGAACGTTTGCATCGCCTGTGCTGCAGCCAAGGCCCTCATCACGCTGGCGGGAGGTTGGATACTGGGGCGGCTCGCGGGCTTCATCGGCCGCGGCATCGTGCGGAGCGTGGGCAGCACCAAACTGGCTTCCACTATTGGTTCCTGGTTGCCGCGGTGGGCTCTACGGCCTTGGGGATTGCCAAAATCCCTCCGGGGATATCTGATCGAAGGACACCTCGGGGGAAAACTGCCCTACGGATTCCCTGTCATCGACAAGTTCTCCAGAGGCGTGGCAACCAGCATCAAGTCCATTAATTTGCGAGCCGCGACCTATCAAAATCCATCTCGACTCTCGTCGTTGCTCAACGGGTATGTCAACAAACTCGCGAACTTCCGTGGAGCTTCTCGGATGGGCCAGACCATCAGCCAGAGCCAAATTCAGTCTCGCGTCCTCGAAGTCGTCATCCCAAAGGGGGCAGTGAGCCCAGCCCAGCAACAGGTCATCAACCAAGCAATCCAAAATGCCAATAGCCGTGGCATTCTGATGAAGGTGATTGAGATTCGATGAGCGCTTCTGCACAAAGTATTCAGGTCTATTTTTTTGAGAATCGCTTCTACGTCCCAGATGTCGGGCGGACGATGGATGACGTTTCCGTGGATATCGAGCCAGTCCGTGCTGTCGAGATGGCGGACGTGGCAGGGTTGGCTGGCGCGCTTCAAGCCACGATCGAGCGTGGCAATCCGCGAATCCCCACTCCCAACCGCAACACCTACGAGCCCATCATCATCAAGGCATCCGGTGCGAAGAACTGGCGGGATTTCGAGAAGCGTGCCCTCTGCTTCATGATTACGCACCTGCCCGATCGCTTCGAACTCGTCCCCTCGAAGCGTACTCGGGGGGGCAAGTGGGACTTCAATCATTCTGACATAGGAAGCCTGCCTGGCACTGCGGCCCCGAAGACGCTTGCCGAGTGGCTGGTGAACCATGTGAAATCGGTAGGGGGCTCGGCTTCCACCTGAGTCCCGCTCACCCTCACGAGCAAGGCTCAGGGCTGGGTCGCTTGCAGCGCCGCCACTCCCTCGCGGGAGTTCGCGTCTTCGAGAAGCAGGCGGAAAATAGTGGAGTGCATGGCAGCCGAGTTGGAGATGAGCTTCGAGGTGGTCTGCCGGCAAGCGGGTACTTCGCTGCTGGTGGCGCGCAGCACGATCGACCTGCGTCGGCTCGCCGCGGTGCGGAACCTGCTCGCGCCGCACGAGCGGCCCCACTTTGAAAGTCGTATCGTCCACCTGTGCCGTGGGCCGGAATCGCCTTGACCGGGAAGGAGGAGCAGGGGTGCGTCCTGCTCCGCCCGTCAACGCCTCAAGGACAGACGCAGCCGCCCGTACACGCGTACTCACGCCAGCACTCGGAGCCGCCACATGCGGTGGTGCACTGCGTCTGCGTGCTGTAGAAGGTCTGGAAATTGCACGTCCACTTCAACGGGCAGATGCCCACCAGGGCCGTGCTCTGCAAGGACTCCTGCTCTCCGGTGGGGGCCTGCTCCGAGACGGCGGCGGGCTCGGACGACGGGACCACCACGGCCTCGGTGCCACAGCCCATCAGGCCGAGGGTGAGGCCCGCGATGGAGACAGCGAGAAAGGACTTGATACGCATGGAGGAAGCTCCTGGGTTCTTCTACGGGGGACGGCCGGGAACACGTTACTCCTGTGTCTTCCTCGGAGTCGAGACCGAAGGAACAACACCAGGGCAGGGTAGGGCGGACCGCGTCCTTCGACATGGATGGGGATGGATTGCGCACCCAATGCTCCAGTCCATTGGGTGCGCTGTGCTTCACTTGGATTCGCCGAGCGAGATGGCGTACACCTCGAACCGCGCGTCGTTCGGCAGGGTCATGGAGTGCACCTGCTTCGCCGGGTCGAGTGCGAGTGACTGGCCGAACAACCGCACCGGCGGCCCGTCCACGCCGCTCCCGGCCTTGATCCGATGAGGCATGTCGAGCAACACGGTGGTGCCGGACGGCGTGCTTCCCGCCCAGTCCCCCGCCGTGACCGGGATGTCCGTCTGGCTACCATCCGAATACCGGACGGTGATCGCCGTCGTCACGGGACCATTGTGCGACACGGAGATCAGGTGAAGCGTCTGGTAATTGCCCCGCGGAAGGAGGATTCCCTGACCGCGAGCCTCCACGAAGTTGTTCGCACTCCCGCTCGGATCGGGTGCCGAGTACGTCACGCCCGACCAGGTAATGGCTCCGGCCACGGGGAGCAGGTTCGCGTCGTAGCTCCAACCCTGGCCGTCGAAGTTGCCCTCTCGCGATTGGGCGACCGTCGCGGTGCCGTCATGGTTGCGATCGTTCGCCAGATCCACGGCGCATTGCTCGGGAATGCTGGGCATGCAGGCCCCCGCCGGCCGTACCTCGATGGTCACGTTTCGGGTCACGGTGTTCGCGCCATCCGCCGAGACGGCCACCTGGAGTGGATACACGCCCAAAGGAGTGTTCGCGGGCACGGTGATGGTGAGTGGCCCCGTCCACTGCACGGGCAGACGCTGTGACGACAACCGGAACGAGGGCGCCGTGGCGGACCAGCCCGCCGGGACGGTCGGCGTCACGGAAACGTCCAACCCGACAGGCGCCTGGCCGAGCACGTCCAGGGCCAGCTCGACCGTCTGTGCCTCGTTGCTCGCCGCGATGACAGCCGAGGAAGGCCGCACGGACGCGTCGACATGACCGCGGGAGTCCCCCTCGGCCTGATTGACCGACGGTGGCCTCGCGGTGCTCGCGGTTCCCCAGCTCGAGGGCTCGCCGCCGAGCGTATGCGCCAGGGTGCCGCCCCGCACGAGCTCGTTCCACTCCAGGTAGGTCCGTGGGACATCCTGCCCGTCGAGCGTCACGCGCTGGATGTACCGCTGGGTGTCGCTGGCGCCGGGCGCCGTGACTTTCAGCGTGCCGCCCTGGCGGGTGCCGAAGGACCCGATGCGGACCACGGCGGACTCGAACTGGGGGCTGGAGAGGGCGAGGAAGTTCGCGCCACTCATCGTCGGGTACAGCCCGAGCGAGGAGAACACATACCACGCCGACATCGTGCCCAGGTCGTCGTTGCCAGTCATGCCGTCCGGCCCCGTGGTGAACAACGTCATCGCCGCGCGCACCACCGTGGCCGTCTTCGCGGGCGCTCCCGCCCACAGGTACATGTAGGGCGCGAGCAGGTCGGGCTCGTTGTTCGGGTTGTACGTGGGCTTGCCGTAGTAGTCGTAGGGCTGGGTGATCCATTCCCCGCGAGCGGTTCCCGTGGGATCGGCGAGCAGCTTGTCGTAGGCGAAGAAGGCATCCAACCGCTGTTCGGTCGCGCGCTCACCACCCATGAGTGCGACCAGCCCGGCGGGATCCTGTGGCACCAGCCACTGATATTGGTAGGCCCCTCCCTCGTGGAACTGGTGGGAGGCCGCCACCGGGTCGTACGGCGTCATCCACGTGCCGTCGACCGTGCGTGGACGGAACTGGCCGAGGGACGAGTCCCACAGGTTGCGGTACCACTGCCCACGCTCGGCGAACAGCCGTGCATCGTCCTCGTGCCCGAGCCCCCGCGCCATCAACGCGAGCGCCGCGTCGGCCGCCGAATATTCGAGCGTCGCCGATGCCGGGTGCACGCAGTCGTTGTCACCGCCCTTGTGCGCGCAGTCGACGCCCAGGCTCAGACCGGACGGGAGGTATCCGCGGGTGTTGTAGTACTCGATACCCGAACGTCCGTTGTAGGGCGAAGAGGAGGGGGGCGTGCTGAGCGCGTTCTTCCGCAGCAGCGCGTAGGCCTCTTGTTCATGGCCCTCGAGCAGCCCTCGGGCCCAGGCCTCGACGAGGAACGGCGTGACCGGATCCCCGGTCATGATGTTGGTCTCGCTGTTGGCGAGCGCCCAGCGTGGCAGCCAGCCCCCTTCCCGGCCAATGGCGAGGATCGACAGCGCGATGTCCCGAGCGACCTGGGGTTCGAGCAACTCCAGCAACTGGTTCTGGGGACGGTACGTGTCCCACAACGAGAAGTTCTGGTACGGCGTGTAGCCGCTCGCGGTGTGCACCTGGTTGTCGAAACCGACGTACCGACCGTCCACGTCGCCGGCCAGGTTCGGGTGCAACTGCGCATGGTACAGCGCGGTGTAGAAGGCGACCTGCCGGTCGCGGGAACCCCCGCTGATCTTGATCGCCCCGAGCTTGTCGACCCACGCGTCATGCAGCCGGGTCCGTGTGGCATCGAAGTCGAATGACTCGCCCGTCTCCTTCGCGAGATTCCGTCTGGCTCCGTCGAGCCCGGTATAGGACAGCCCGACCTTCACCGTGACGTCGAGATCCGTGGTCGTGTCGAACGTCACCCAGGCCCCGTTGCCTCCTGGTCCGGCCGCGTCCCGCGAGCCCGGTGTCGGGGTGGAGCCGCGCCAGGAGCCGTGGGACGCGAAGGGCCGGTCGAACGTGGCCGTGAAGTACACCGTGTGCTGGTCACGCCCGGCGCAGAAGCCGCCGGCCCTGATCCGGCCCTCGAGGGTCCGATCCCCGACGACGTGGATTTCCGAGTCCTGAACCGCCTGGTTGGCCTTCCCGGTGTTGAACAGGACATTCGCGGCGGCCGTGGCCGGGAAGGTGAAGCGCAGCCAGCCGGTCCGCTCGGTGGCCGTGAGCTCGGCCTTGATGCCGTAGCGGGAGAGGCCGACGCGGTAGTACCCGGGCGTGGCCTCCTCGTCGTCATGCGAGTACTTCGACTTGTAGCCGTTGACGTCGACGGTCTCGACGGCGCCGGTCGTGGGCATGATCGGCAATTCACCCATGACGCCGCAGCCGACACCGGACAGGTGCGTCTGGCTGAACCCGTAGATGGAGTCCTGCTGGTAGTCGTAGCCGCCCTGTCCACCCGTGTCCGGGCTGACCTGCACCATTCCGAAGGGCGCACTCGCGCCGGGAAAGGTATTGCCGAAGTTCTGGGTGCCGATGAAGGGGTTGACGAATGGGGTGGGATCCACCTCGGTGGGCTCATCCCCTCCCGGGACATCGGGCTCGTCGACCGGGGGGGGCACGGTGCTCTTGCAGCCGGCGAGCAGTCCAGCGACCACCAGACCCGCCATTCTTTTCTTGCCGCGCAACCACATGGACGGAACTCCTCGTTGTAACGACGTTGTCGGGAAAACGCGTCCCTTTATACGCCGAGGGGCCGGCTTTGACAGCTTTTCACCCCGACGACTTTTCATCTTGACAGTGCCTTGCTTTGACAAGATTTCAACCAGATAAAAAAGGTAGGGACACTTGATGTTGACGTGTGAATCCCTAACTTCATGGCTCGGCCAACCCGAGGCATGAACCATGTCAAAGACCAGATCCCAACCCCACGTTACATCCAAGGCCATTCACGTCGAGACGGCCGCAACGGTTCAGGGACCCGCCGCGACCAGCATCTCGGTGGAAGTCGACGAGGAGAAGCTCGGCCGGGACGTCGCCGACGGCGGTCAGGCCGACCGGGCGGTCGCCCTGATTCCCCGGACCCATGGGGGCAAGCAGGAATGGAACGAAGAGGAACTGAGGCACGCTGGTCGACGGATCACCGATGATGATCGCGTCGTGAAAACCTTCAATGCGACGGTGCGGGGGCCGATCGACGCCAAGCAGTCCGGAGTCTCGGTGAAGGTCGAAACGCCCGGAGGTGCTGTCTGGGCCAACGATCAGGACTCGCGCCCGATACGGGATGCTGACAAACCAGCAGCCGACGAGGATTGACACCGAGCCCGGAGCGAGGACCTCGCCCCGCGGACCCAGGCGGCGGGGAGGGCATTCACAGGCAGTCAGTCGCCAGCATCGGGGCTGGCGAGGTCCAGCCGCCGCGAGATGTACCGCGCGGGCGACGTGCCGAACGCCTTTCGAAACATCGTCACGAAGCTGCTCGCGCTTTCGTAGCCCAGGTCGATGGCCACGCTCTGCACGGAGGCTCCCCGCGTGAGCCATTGCAATGCCAGGATGATGTGAAGTTGCTGGCGCCATCGACCAAAGCTCATGCCGGTCTCGTGAACGAGCAGGCGGTTCAGCGTTCGCTCGCCAACGCCCATCCGCTTCGCCCATTCCTTCATGGTCGAGCCGTCCGCCGGATGGGCGGTGATCATCTCGACGAGCCGCCGGAGCCGCGCATCCGTGGGCATGGGCAGCCGCAGATTCTCCACCCGCGCCGCCGCCAGCTCGTCCAGCAGTACGGCGAACAGCCGGGCCTCCGGCCCGTCGAGTGGATACAGTGCTGGCAGCATCGCGGCGCGCAACAGCAGCTCCCGGAGCAGAGGGCTGACCGAAACCGCACAGCATTCCCTGGGCAAGGTGGCGATCGCGTCGGGCTCCACGAACAGCGCGACCCCCTCGAGAGGTGCCCGGCCCTTGATGTTGTGGTTCGTATTGCCTGGAATCCACAGCGCGGACTGAGGGGGGACGAGCCACAGGGCGTTTGATGCCTCACACGTCACTTCGCCACGGACGATGAAGAACAGCTGTGCCTTGCGGTGAGTGTGAAAGCCCAGCTCGAGTTCCCCGGTCATCATCTCCATCCCGACCACCAGGGCGGGTCGGGCGACGTCATCCGGATCGGCATCGGCAGGGAGGGTGAGGTGGGGCATTCGGGGTCGATTCTACGTGGTGGCCGAATCTCGAAACAAGTTGGCCAGGTTGCGCAATGCGGTCAAGCGGAAATCAGGTCAGGTTGAAGGGACAGGGTCACGCCTTTCATCCTCATCAGAAGGAGCGAACATCGTGCGGAGGACGAGCGACTCAATCGCCACGGTTGACGAGCTGGAAGCCTACATCGGCAAGGCGCCAGCGCCGGTGAATCTCAAGGTCATCGATCATCTGGACGAAGGCGCGCTGCGCTGGATCGCCGCGTCGCCCCTTGTCTTCGCCGGGTTCGGGGATGGCTCCCGCATCGGTGTCACCCTCGGTGGGGGCCACCCCGGTTTCGCTGGGGGCGACGCTCATGAGCTGCGTCTGCCCACCGCGCTGCTCGACGACCCGACGCTGGCCCGGCCAGGCATGGGGTTCGGCTCGCTGTTCCTGCTCCCCGGCGTTGGCGAGACCCTGCGCGTCAACGGCAGGGTGGCGAAGGTGGACGGGGGCGAGTTCCGCATCACGGTCGAGGAATGCTATGGCCATTGCGCCAAGGCGCTGATCCGCTCGGACTTCTGGGCTGCTTCGCCTGGCGCGGCCACGCCGCGGGAGGCCGCGGCCTTCCTTTCCGCCAGCCGCTTCATGGCGCTGGCGACGATCGACGCGCGGGGACGCGC
The DNA here is from genome assembly GCF_002305875.1 of Cystobacter fuscus. Lineage (NCBI taxonomy): Bacteria > Pseudomonadati > Myxococcota > Myxococcia > Myxococcales > Archangiaceae > Cystobacter > Cystobacter fuscus. The sequence continues at coordinate 4,886,335 of NZ_CP022098.1, forward strand.
CGACCTCAGCCCCAAGGGCGATCCAGCTGGCACGATGGCGAGTCTCGAAGATGGCGGGGCCTGGTTCGCCGATCGTCCGGGAAACCGCCGCGTGGACAGCTTCCGCAACATCATCGCCCAGCCGCATGTCGCCGCCGCGCTCCTGATCCCTGGTTCGACGCACGTCGCCCATCTATCGGGGGTCGCGCGGCTCACGACCGATGAGGCGGTTCGCGCGCGATTCGTCGTTCAGGGCAAGACGCCCACGCTGGTGACTGGCATCGACGACCCGACCATCGATCTGCGCGAGAGCCCCACACTCGTCCGCGCCAATCTCTGGCCAGTCAAAGCGCGTACCGAAGGCATCGATCCGGCAAAGGTGTTCGTCGCGCACCTCAAGCTGAATAGCGACAAGGGCCTCGGAGCCAGGCTGGCGGGCGCGGTCCTGTCCGTTCCCGGCGTTACCGGCCTTCTGCTGAAGGGCTTGGAGAAGGACTACAAGACCAACCTCTACTGAAGCAACTCATCGGTGACTCCATGACGTCAGAACGGCTTGTCACCGAGGATGGTGGCGCGGTGCATCACCCGCCGCTGTGGGCGGTAGTCGTCGACCGCGTAGTGCTGGGTGATGCGGTTGTCCCAGAAGGCCACGTCGTTCTCTTGCCAGCGCCAGCGGAGGGAGAACTCCGGGCGGGTGCTGTGGGCGAAGAGGAAGCGCAGAAGGGTATCGCTCTCCGCCGGCTCCAGTTCATTGATGCGGGTGGTGAAGCCATCGTTGACGAACAATCCCTTGCGTCCCGTCACCGGGTGGGTGCGCACCACCGGGTGGGTGCGCGGTGGGTTCTTGCGTTTGGCTTCCTCGTACCGGGCGAGGTCTTCCTGGGTGGTGCCGAAGCGCTCCAGGGGAAAGGAGCGGGTCAGGTCGTGGAGGGCGGTGAGGCCGTCGAGCAGTTTCTGCATCGGCTTCGACAAGGCGTCGAAGGCCGCGCTGCTGCTGGCCCACAGGGTATCGCCCCCACAGGGGGGTAGTTTCTTGGCGGCGAGCACGGCGCCGAGGGCTGGGGTTTCCAGGAAGGTGACGTCGGTATGCCAGATGGCGTTGTCACGCACGTCGGTGACGGCGGTGTCGAGCACCAGCACTTGTGGTTGCTCGGGGATGTTCGGGTAGATGGGGTGGATGTGCAGCTCTCCGAAGCGCGCGGCGAAGGCGGCCTGCTGTCGGGGCGTCAGCGGCTGGTCGCGGAAGAACAGCACCTGGTGTTGCAGCAGGGCTTTCTCGATGGAATCACGGTGGGAGTCGCTCAGGGGCTCGCGCAGGTCGATGCCTTCAATGACCGCACCCAGGGCGGGATTCAAGGGGGTGATCTTCAGGGACATCGTCTCTACCTCTTCTGAAGGTTCAGTGATTCTGCCCATGCCAGGGCACCAGCCTGCGTTGCAGGGCGCGAAGGCCGAGCTCCAGGGCGAAGGCGATCAGGGCGATGATCAGGATGCCGAGGATCACCACGTCCGTGACCAGGAACTGCGCCGCCGACTGCACCATGAAGCCGAGGCCACTGGTGGCGGCGATCAGCTCGGAGGCCACCAGGGTCGACCAACCCACACCGAGGCCGATGCGCACGCTGGTGAGGATGTCCGGCAGGGCGCTGGGCAGGATGACATGGCGGATCAACTGTGCCTGGGTGGCGCCCAGGGATTGCGCGGCACGCAGCCGGGTCGGATCGACATGGCGCACGCCGGTGGCGGTGGCGATGGCGATGGGAGCGAAGATGGCCAGGAAGATCAGCAGCACCTTGGACAGCTCGCCAATGCCGCACCAGATGACAATCAGCGGCAGGTAGGCCAGCGGGGGGATCGGCCGGTAGAACTCGATCAACGGGTCGAAGATGCCTCGGGCCACGCGGCTGCGACCCATGGCGATGCCCAGTGGAATCGCGGTCAGTACGGCGGCGAGCAGGGCCACGCCGATGCGTCCCAGGCTGGCCCCCAGGTGCTGCCAGAGGCTGGCGTCCATGTAGCCCAGGGTCAGCAGCTCCCAGCCCTTCCGCGCCACGGCCTGGGGGCCCGGCAGGAACAGTGGCTCGATCAGCCCGGCGGTGGTCACCGCCCACCACAGGAACAGCAGGGTGGAGACAGTCAGGACGCTGATGACCGTGAGGCTCAGCGGGCGGCGCGGAGGCCGGACCGTGGGCTCGGGGGTGTTCGCCACGGCTGGAAGCTCGAGGCTGCTCATGCCGTTCTCCTCTTCCGTTCGGCGAAGACCTGGGCCAGGACGTGCTCGCGGGTTTCGATGAAGCGCGGGTCGGATTTGATCGCCCGCGCGCTCTCTCCGGCGGCATGGCGCTGGCCGAAGTCGAGCTCGAGGCGTTCGCTGATCCGTCCCGGATGGGGCGACAGGAGGATCAGCTCGGTGGCGAGGAACACCGCCTCCTCGATGTCGTGGGTGATCAGGAACACCGGCTTGGACGTGCGCTTCCATACCTGGAGCAGGAGTTCCTGCATTTGTTCTCGGGTGAAGGCATCCAGCGCGCCGAAGGGTTCATCCATCAGCAGGACGCGCGGGTCCGCGGCGAGGGCGCGGGCGATGCCGACGCGCTGTTTCTGGCCACCGGAGAGCTGCCAGATGCGCCGCGTGTCGAAACCGGCCAGGTCGACCAGGGCGAGCAGTTCGCGGGCCCGGGCCTCGCGCTGGTCACGCGGCATGCCGGCCAGTTCGAGGCCGAAGGCGACGTTGGTCAGCACGTCCTGCCAGGGCAGCAGGGCGTCGTCCTGGAAGACCACGCCGCGCTCGGCGTTGGGGCCGCGCACCGGGACGCCGTCGAGGGTGATGCGTCCACCGCTGGGTGGCACGAAGCCAGCGATCAGGTTGAGCAACGTGGTCTTTCCGCTGCCGGACGGGCCGAGTGCGACCAGCAACTGCCGTGGCCCGAGGCTGAGGGAGATGTCCGTCAGGACCGGACCGGCCGTGCCGGGGTAGCGTGCGCTGATGCGCTCCAGTTGGAGTAGGGCCATCGTCGTCTCGGGGAGGGGAGGGGCGGAACAGCGTCATTCCCTCAAGTACTTCGCGCTGACGTAGGGCGAGTAGTCGGGCCGTACCGTGTCGGTCTTGCCTTGCTCCTTGAGGAACAGGGCGGTGGCGGCAATGGCCCTGGCGGTCTCGCCTCCGAGCAGCCGTTCCTGGGCACTGGCATCCGGGAAGGTGGCGCCGGCCAGCAGTTCCGGCACGTCCTCCGGGTTCGCGCCGGTCAGCCTGGCGATCTTCCGCACCGGCTCGGAGTGGGCGGTCCAGGCCTCCTTGTGGGCGGCGTAGTCGGCGAAGGCTTCCAGACTGACCCTGGCGAAACGGGCGAGCACCTCGGGATGTTTTTCCGCGAAGTCCTTGCGCGCGACCCAGACCTCGAAGGTCGGCGCGCCCCAGGCGCCCACTTCGGCGGCGGTTGTGAGCACCTTGCCACTCCGCTTGATTTCGCCGAGGGCCGGAGACCAGACGAAAGCACCGTCGATATCACCGCGCTTCCAGGCCGCGGCGATCTCGGTGGGGTTGAGGTTGATCACCTTCACCCGGGTCGCGTCCAGCTTCCAGTGCTTGAGCGCGCCGAGCAGGCTGTAGTGGGAGGTGGAGACGAACGGGGTGGCGATGGTCTTGCCCACCAGATCCTGGGGGGTGTTGATGTTGCTGCCATGGCGGACCACCAGGGCCTCGGCGGAGTTGATCTGCGCGGAGACCAGGAAGGTGACGATCGGCAGGCCCCGGGTGGCGGCAGCGGCCAGCGGGCTGGATCCGAGGTTGCCGAGCTGCACGGCGCCGGAGGCCATGGCGGTGATCACCTCCGCGCCGCTGTTGAAACGCCGCCAGTCGAGCTTCTGGCCGATGGCCTTCTCGTAGGTGCCGTCGGCTTGCGGCACCTTGGTCGGGTCGATGCCCGTCTGGTATCCGATGACGATGTCAGCCGCCTGGGCGGACAGTGCCAGACAGCCCCCAACCAGGACCGCCAGCAGCCGATGGGGAAACAGGGATGCGCTCATGCGCGACGCTCCTCGAACACGGAGTAATCAGCGTGTTCGAGGAGTCGTCTGGAGATAAATAACTTTTTCGCATGAGCATATGCTCACCGGGTTACAGCGCCGGTGACAACCGCACCATGGAGACGGAACGTCTCGCGGCCTGGAGCCGGGTGAGTATCCTGCCCGTCCATGGACCTGCGAATCGTGCTCGGCCTCGTGCTGATGCTGGCGTCACCAGCGTGGAGCCAGCCGTCGGCCTCCACTGCCCCGGACTTCGAGGGCCGCATGGCGGCCACGGCGCGTGCCTACGAGAACCTCGACTACGAACATGCGCTCCAGGAGCTCGAAGGCGCCAGCCGCCTCGCGCGCGACGATGGAGAGCGGGCCCGGGTGGCCATCTACCGGGGCCTCGTGCTCGGGGACTTGAGGCGGCGCCAGGCGTCCCGGGCTGCCTTCCGCGCCGGCCTGATGCTGCGGCCCAATGCGAGCCTCCCGGTGAAGGTGTCCCCCAAGGTGGCGAGCGACTTCGAGGACGTGCGCCGTGAAGTGCTGGCACTCAACCCGAGCCCACCGTCGGACGCGCCGCGCGCGGTGCCGGACGCGAAGCTCGCGCAGACGCCAGCCTCCGGGCTCGTCCCCCCTGGCGGAGCGGAAGCGGAGGTGCGCGCCTCGCGCTCCACGCCGGTGCTCCCACTGGCGCTGCTGGGGGCGGGCGCGGTGCTCGGCGGCGTGGGCGGCTACTTCGGCCTGCAGTCACGCGGCAACGTGAGCAACGCGCGCGAGGCCGCCTTCTACAGCGACCGGCGGGCTCACCTGGACAGCGCGCGGGGACAGGCGCTCGTGGCCAACGTCCTCCTGGGCGCGGCCGTCACCGCCGCCGCCGGGGCGGCCGTCACCTGGTTCCTCGCGGACAGGACGCCGTCGTCGCGGGTGGAGGTGTCGCCATGAAGCGTGCCGTGGCCGTGGGACTCGGGTGGCTCTGCATCACCTGTACCGTGCCGGACATCGATGAGCTCGAGGCCGAGCGCCCGAGCAGTTGCGACGCGGACCACCCCTGCCAGGTCCGCGTGCTGCTGTCCTACGACGGCTTCCGCCCGGGCTGCGTCACGCTGCGGCTCGCGGACGCGGAGGCGTCCTCGAGGACGCTGGAACTCCCGGTGGATCCTCCGGTGTTGGAGGGGAAGGGCACCCGCGAGGTGGGCTTCATCCGCAAGGCCGGCTGGAGCCACACCGTGGTGGTGTCGGCCTCCGCCCGCGAGCACTCGTGCACCGGACAGGAGGTGGCCACCGCGACGGGCCGGGTGGAGGTTCCCGACGAGGGGAGCGCGGAGGTCTCCCTGGGCCTGAGCGCGCTCGACGAGGATGGAGACGGCTACGTGAGCGCCTCCTCCGAGGGCACGGACTGCGATGACCGCTCCGCCTCCATCGCACCCGGGCTGGAGGAGCGCTGCGACTTCCTCGACAACGACTGCGACACCCGCGTGGACCCGGATCCCATCTGCGCCGGCGTCGAATGGAGGACGACACCGCCCATGAGCGGAGTGGCCCTCCGGGACGTGGCCCCCCACGCGCGCGGCCGGGCCTGGTTCGTGAGCGACAACACGGGGGTGCTCGCCTATGTCAGCCGCGAGGCCGACGGCGGCTTCGACGTGCGGCGGTTCAGCGATTGCCCGGGGGAGTGGTCCACCGCCTGGGCGAGGCCGAGCGACGGGCGCGTCTTCGTGGGCTCCTGGCTGGGCCGGCTCGCCACGCGGACGACCGTCGTCGGGGCGCCCTGCACGCTGGCGTCCTTCGACGGGGGCGGCGCGGCCATCCAGGACATCGTGGGGTTCGAGGGAGACGGGGGCACGACGCTCTACGCGGTGAGCGAGTCCGGGGACATCCTCCGCTGGGACTACCCGGAGGACCCGGTGCGGGTGGCGCACGTGGACGCGGACCTGCGCTCCATCCACGGGCTCGACCCGCGGACGCTCATCGCCGTGGGAACGGCTGGGGGCAAGGTGCCGGTCGCCTACCACGCCAACCCGGATGGTGGCACGTGGCTGCCGGAACCGCTGCCGTCGTCCTCCGCGGGGCAGTCTGCCCTCCAGTCCGTGCACGTGGTGAGCCCGGGCCTCGCCTACGCCTCGGGAGACCAGGGGCTGCTGCTGGAGCGCGAGGGGGACACGTGGACCACGAAGCCCGCGTACCCCATCTACGTGGACGGCGGCGTCGCCCCGGACATCCTCGACGTGGTGTCCTTCGGGAAGGGCTCCGTCCTCGGACGCCTGGACACGGATGACATCGTCCGCTTCGACGGGACGCGGTGGTTGGACTTCCGCTTCGGCACGCAGGGCTTCTCGAGCCTCGAGGCGCTGTCGTCGGACGAGGTCTGGAGCGTGGCCGAGGATGGCACCGGCTTCCACTGGGGGCCGTAGCCGCGCGATGACCCGAAAAATGAGTCACCCGTCTCCTTCTGCCTGAACCTGGCGGCGTGGCCCGAGGAGGGCCGCTTGACCAGACATCGTGCATTGCGGAGGCGTTATGCGGCGTCGTGCGTGTGGTTTGTCCGCCACGGTGGCGGCCATCCTGTTTCTTGGAACTGCCTGCGGTGAGCATGACGCCCCCCCGCTGGCGAAGAGCGAGAGTTCGTTGGCCGCGGCCTGCTCCGAGTGGGCCGAAGGGACGAGCTACACGGCCGGGCAGGTGGTGACCTACCAGGGGGCGACGTACACCGCACGGGTGGCCCACACCGCACATCCCGGGGCCAATTGGAATCCGAGGGATACGACTACTCTCTGGCAGACAGGAGGGAGTTGCGGTGGAGGAAGCACGGACGGAGGTACAGGCGGAGGAACTGACGCTGGCACCGGCACTGACGCTGGTACCAGCACGGCCACACCCTGGGCCGCCAACACGCAGTACGCGGTGGGCGACGTCGTCTCCTACAATGGCGTGAAGTACCAGTGCATCTTCGCCCATACTTCCGGGCCAGGCTGGGAGCCGCCCAATGTCCCCTCCCTGTGGAAGGTGGCTCCGCCCGACACGGGAGGAGGCGGCCCCACGACGCCCTTCTGCGCACCCGCGTGGGTGGCCACCAAGATCTATGCGAAGGGGAAGGTCGTCGGATACGACAGCAGGGCCTATCGCGCCCTGGCCGACGTGCACGGAATCAGGCCCGACGACACCGTCTACAACATGTGGCAACTCGTCGGCGTTCCGGATGCGGCCCTGTGCCCGGTGTCCATCCCCAACACCATCGATTACGGCCAGCCGTCGGTGGTGACGGGCAACGAGCGCGCGGGCAGCGTCGCGCCTTCGGGACCCATCGGCGCGGCCCACCCGGTCTCCGGCACCGGCACCGGTGGCACCCGGGGCGGTATCGATCCCTCGAAGGATCCGGGTGGCAACCACCCTGGCTTCGACGCGGACACGGGCGCGCGTGTCTCCAAGCTTCCTCCCGGGACCCTGCCACTCCAGCACAATGTGTATCAGCTGAGCGCCGGACAGGAGATCGTCGAGTACCTCGGGGACTGGGCCATCTATGGCCGTCGCTTCGACTTCAACAAGCTGCCGGTGAAGAACGTGCACCGGCTCGTCTACGGGTTCGCGGGCATCTGCTTCCCGGCCGCGAAGAACACGCAGGACCCGGGCTTCCCCACCACCGCGCCCGCGGCGGTCAATCGGACGTGCAAGCAGAGCAACCTGCCAGACGGTGCGATGGCCGTCGCGGACTTCGAGGCGGCCTTCCTGCGCGTTCTGCCGGGCCAGACCGGAGGCAAGGTGACGGGCACGGAGCCCATGTATGACCTGGACCCGAAGGACGTGGCGGGCGTGTTCGGCGTCCTCTACAAGCTGCGTCAGGAGAACCCGCACCTGAAGTTGGATCTGTCGGTGGGCGGGTGGACCCTGAGCGAGGGCTTCCCGTGGATGGCGTACGACCCGACGCGGCGCAAGGCGTTCGTGGACTCGGTGGTCCGCTTCCTGGAGCAGTTCGACTTCGATGGCATCGACATCGACTGGGAGTACCCGGGCGCGGACGGCGCGGTGCCCGGCATGTCCCGTCCGGATGATCCGCAGAACTACCTGCAACTGTTGAAGGAACTGCGCGCCGGCATGGACTGGCTGAGCAGGAAGACCGGCAAGCAGTATCGTCTCTCCAGCGCCATCGCGGCGATCCCGAGCAAGCTGACGCTCATCAACTGGGCGGAGACGAGCAAGTACCTCGACCGCCTGTACCTGATGACGTACGACTTCTCCGGTGCCTGGGAGCGCCAGTTCAGTCACCACACGCCGCTGCTCACCAACCCCAACTTCAAGGATGCCCAGGGCAACACCGCGCCCCTGTCCGTGGACGCGGCGGTCCGGACGCTGAGGCAGGCGGGCGCGCCGGCGAACAAGATCATGATTGGCATCGCCAACTACCACCGCGCCAAGGCCATCAAGCCCGGAGACATCACCGAGTACACCCACGGCCTGAAGGGGAGCTCCACCTTCGGCGACCTGAACGCCACGGGCGTCGGGCTCGTGCTGGGCGTTGCCGGCGTCGGCTCGTGGGAGGCCGGCGTGCTGGAGGGCTATGACCTGTATCAGAACTTCCTCGACAAGGACCTGAAGCCCAAGAACGGCTACCACCTCTACACGGACAAGGCCTCCAACGCGGACTACCTGGTCAACCCGCTCGGCTCGTTCATCACCCTCGAGACGCCGCGCACCGTGGCGCTGAAGGCCGCCTACGCGAAGGCGAACGGTCTGGCTGGCGTGTTCGGGTGGCAGGTGGAGCAGGACAACGGCTACAACCTCAACGCGCTCAACCACGTGCTCGGCAACGCGTTGGTGAGCAACCTGTCGGACGCGAAGCCACAGGACCAGATCGCGGTCTGCGGTGAGAACGTGACCGCCGCGGAGTGCGCGCAGCTCAACCAGGGCATCAAGTAGTCGCCCTGTGCCCTCGTGCACACGACGGGCGTGGCGTTGTTACCGACTTCACAGGGCCAGCGAACCTTTCCTTGCCCGGGAGCGTCCTGGCGCGGGTCCGGCATAGGATGGTCGCTGGCACCGGACTCGCGAGTGGTGCCCGAACAAGGAAGAGTCATGCACACGCTTCAGCCGACCCCGCCCTCGTGGCGGCCATCGCGGAAGTCGTTCCACGCGCTCCTGCTCCTGAGCCTGGGGTGGAGCGGATGCGGGCTGTTCGGTCAGAACTCCCCGGAGGACCAGAACCAGGCTCCCTCCCTCACCCAGGTGACCGCCACGCCGGCCTCCGTCAACGAGGTCGCGAGCACCACCCTCGCGGTGACCGCCACCGACCCGGACGGGGATCCGCTCACCTATACCTGGACACAGACCCCCGCCACCCCCGTCGGCACCTTCGGCACCGAGACCGGGTCGAGTCGCACGTGGACAGCGCCCGCCGTGCCGGCCGACACGACCTTCACCCTGCACGTGACGGTCTCGGATGGGAAGGACGGCACGGCCGAGGGCTCGGTGGACGTGGTGGTGAAGAACGTTCCCACCGTCAACCGCCCCCCCACCGTGGATGCGGCCATCACCGCGCCTGGCTCGGTGATCGCGGGTGACACCGTCAACCTCTCCATCGGCGCCACGGATCAGGACGGGGACATCCTCACCTATGCCTGGACGGTCGATCCGGCGGGTGCGGGCACCTTCACCAACCCCACGGCCGCCGCCGCGCAGTGGCGCTCCGGCGACCTCGCCGCGGCGACGAGTTACACCTTCCAGGTCACGGTGTCCGACGGGCACGACTCGGTGACGCGCTCGGTGAACGTGGAGGTCACCCTCCCTTCATATGCCAGGGACATCCAGCCCATCTGGAACGCGCAGTGCACGAGCTGTCACAACAGCGGCACGGCGACCCGCGGAGGGCTGAACCTCGATGCGGGCAAGTCCTGGGCTTCCATGGTCAACGTCAAGAGCAACAATGCGCCCTGCGTCAGCACCAACCTCGCGCGCGTGCTGCCGAAGCAGCCCGACGACTCGCTGCTCGTGAAGAAGCTCATCGCCAATCCCCTCTGCGGTACCAGGATGCCGCAGGACAACCTGGCCTACTTCGACGAGCACCCCGGCGAGCTCACCCGCATCCGCTCCTGGATCCTCGCCGACGCGCCCAACAACTGAGCCTCGGCGCACGCTGGCTGGGAGGTTGTCTACTCGCCAGGGGGAGCTGCCCTGGCACTCACCGTGGTTTCGAGGAAGCGCTCGATCGCCGCGCGGATCCGCTCGCGCCGTTCGGAGGCCGCCGTGTGCTCGAGAGCGAAGAGGTGTTCGAAGCGCGGCTTGCCGTCGACGCTGTCCCGCAGGGTGAAGCGCGGGTGGGATTGGAAGAGGGTCCGCCACTCATCACGGACCTCGCTCCAGAAGCCCTGTGTCTGTTTCCAGGCGGTGCTCGTCTCGGTGGAGGCCGTGTCGGCCGGCTGGCGTGTGTAGAGATTGAGTCCGTGCTCTCGTGCCAGCGCATGCGGGGTGGGGCCGAGCGCCACCTTGAGGCTGTCCTGCTCATGCACCCATCCCGTGGGCGTCAGGGCATGCCGGTTGGTGGTGACGAGCACGTCATAATCACCGCGCTTCGTGTACTCGCGGCGAGGCAGGGGCCGCCACGTCTCCTCGGACTGCCAGGCGGAGACGCCATGGGCATGGGTCCACCTCCCATGGCCCTCGTACCGGGGCCCATCGTCCACCTCGTACACGGCCTGACTCCACGTGCACGCCACCTCGTGAGGCGCCAGAACGCGGCGCTCCCATGTCCGATGCCCGCGAAACTCCAGCAGCGTGGTGTCCTCGAAGGTCCAATCCTGCCGCCAGTGCTTCAGGGTCGCGCGCTTGCCGTCCCGCTCCATCATCAGGACATGCTGGAGCGACACCTTCCGGGGCGTGTCCTCCAACACCTCCACCCACTCCGTCGCGCTCGCGCGGTAGGGCGCGTGGAGCGTGTAGCCCTCGCTGAATCCCACTGTTTCGTCGAAGGCGAACTCGACCCGGTAGTTGCCCGCCATCTGGAGGATGGCGGCCCGATCCCGCTCCGGGTCGCACGCGGAGGACACGGGGTGTTCTCCGCTCCCGGCGGAGACTCCGGACCGTGAGGCACAGGCCAGGGTCAATGACAGTGTGGACAGGGCGAGGACGACACGCCAGGGCCTTTCCTGGCGCGGCCACGAGGGGGCGGCGGACGGCGGCATGCTCGGTCTCCTGGGTCAGGGACGAAGTGACGGTCTCCTCCTAGTTGAAATCGATTATCAAAGTCAATTTCACAGTGTGGGTGTTCGTTGTGTGCGGGAGGCGTCAGGTGAGCGCGGCGAGCCGCTCGACCATGTCATGCGGCGTCGGGAGTCCCGCCATCTCCTCCTGGACGGCGCGTGCTGTCGCTCGGAGCGCGGCGTCCTTCAGCACCCGCTCGAGCGCCGCCTCCACGGGCTCCCGGTTCTCTGGAGTGGGGGAGAGCGACACGGCCAGCCCGCGCCGTTGGGCCGCCTCGGCGTTGTCCGGCTGGTCCGCGCCCTGGGGCAGGATGAGCTGGGTCACGCGCTTGTTCGGCACCTGCTTCGACTACGTCTGCCGCTATGAGCCGGACGGACACCGTGCTGGATCTGTTCTACGACTACGAGACGACCACGGGCCTGAGCGCCGAGGGAGCGCAGCGCGCGCTGGAGCGCTACAACAAGCTCAAGCGCGCGCGGGGCGTCTACATGCACGGGCACTGGATCGATCGCGAACACCTGCTGCTGCTGCTCAGCCGCTACGGGCGCGCGGAGCTCAAGAAACAGCTCTCCGAGGTGGAATCGGCGATCCGCCAATACACCGCCGCCGAGTTGCTGCGTGGGTATGCGTTCGACACGCCCCAGGGCAAGCGCCACTTCGTGGTGAACCGCCACCTGCGGCGCGTGTGCATCACCAACGAGGACGCGGTGCGGATCGTGAACTGGCTCAGCCTGAACTCCAGTGTCGAGGATCTGCTCGGCATCTACCCGGCGCTCGAAGCAGCGCTCGAGCCCGTTTTCGAGGACGTGGAAGAAGAGGAGATGAAAGAGGCGTCCTGAGCCGAGGCGTAGAGCCGGGGGGGCCCGCACGAGGCAGGCGTGGGCCCGCCCTCCTATGCGTTGCTCGCCCGCCTTCGGCGCAGCATCGCACCCAGGACCAGCCCTCCCCACGCCAGCGCGCCTCCAGGGCCCACGCCACAATCACAGCCCCGCGGGTCTTCCGCCGCCACAACCACCAGGACCTGGAAGGACTGTTGCGCGTCCGGAAGGACCCCGTTGCTCGCGCTCACCGTCATGTCCACCGTGCCCACGCTCTCCGGCGTCCAGACGAGGACGCCGGTGCTGGAGTCGATGACCGGGCCCGCCACGCTGCTCGTCAGCGAGAACGAGGGAGCGGGCAGCCCGTCGGCCACCACCTGATAGCGATACGAGACACCCACCACCGCGGAGGTGCCAGGCGTGGACGAGATGACCGGGGCCACGGCGTCATTGTCCCGAACGGTGACGGACACCGTGCGCGCGTCCCCTCCGGCCAGGGCCAGGGTGAGCGTGGCGGAGTCCGCCAGGTAGTCCACGTCCTTCGCGGCCGCCACGGTGACGGTCTGCGGAGTGCTCCAGTTGGCCGGGCTGAAGGTCAGGGTCGTGGCGCTGGAGACCCTGACATCCGCATCCCCCTCGGTCCGCGCCACCGTGAGCGAGACATTCCTGGAAGGGGCCTTGGAGAGCGCCACCGTCAGGGATGCGGTCTCCTCCTCGTTCAGCGTCAGGGCCGTGGAGGACAGCACCAGGCGCGCCGTGTTGTCGTCGATGGACACGACCTGGACCGTCTCGGGGCTCAGCCCGGGTGCGGACACCGTGAAGGCCGCGCTGTCCGCCGTCACGTCCGCGTCGTCGGCGGCGGCGAGGGTGACGCGCTGAAGCTGGTTCCAGTTGGCCGGTGTGAAGGTGAGTTCCGCGCCGTCCACCACCGTCAGATCCGCGTCGCCCGAGTCCCGCGCCACGCGGACGGTGACCTCCGCGGTGGGCGCCTCGGCCAGCCTCACCGTGAACACGGCCCTGCCGCCCTCGACGAGTGTCACGTGCAGCGCCGAGACGAGGAGCTTCTGCCCGGACGCGGTGGGAGAGATCCGCCGGAGGCTGCCCGAGTCGACCCCCACGACATACAGCGCGCCATCCGGTCCCACGTCCATATCCACGGCATGGGTGATGCCGCTTGCCCATGCATCCACGGTGGCCACCGAGCCATCCCCGGCCAGCGTGGCTCGCACCAGCCTTCCGGATATGTAGTCCCCGAAGAGGAAGTTGCCGCGGTAGTCGCTCGGAAAGAGCGTGGAGTCATAGAAGGTCCCGCCCGTCAGGGCGCTTCCCAGGGACTGCGTCGTCGCGGTGCCCCCGCCACTCGTCGCATCCACTCCCGCCTGCACCGCTGTCCACGTCGTACCGCTCGGGACGCTGGACACGTGGAGTTCCCCGTTGAAGCTCGGGTCCGTCACGCCGGCCACGGTGATCTTCTCCCCCTTGCGGAAGCCGTGGAGCGCCGTGGTGGTGAAGGTGACGCGGCCCGCGCTGCGCACGGCGCCACCCGCGGTGATGTTGCGCGTGTCCACGCCGTTGGTGCGGTACTTGATGACCGGGGTGATGAACCCCGCGGGCTGGTTGTTCTCGTAGCTGTTGTAGCCCGCATGCTCCCCTCTCCTCGTCACGAAGATCTGCTCGTAGTCCGTTCCGGGCGTGTTCACCCACAGCGCCCCGGTGCCCGGTTGGAAGGTGAAGGTAAAGGGGTCGCTGAAGCCGCGCGCCCAGATGTACTCGCTGTTGGGGCCCACCCCATCATTGAAGGGATTGTCATTGGCGGGAGTGCCGTCCAGATTGGCCCGGCTCACCTTGGCCGCCATCGAGGTGAGATCCGCGTTCACGCCCGCGCCCGTGCCCAGATCCCCGATGGCCCAGTACAGCTTTCCATCCGGGCCGAAACCAATTGCTCCGCCGTTATGGTTCTGCGTGGCGGTCGGCAGGTTGTCGACGAGCACCGTGTGTGCCGTGCCCACTCCGTTGGCGTCCGTATAGCGGACGATCTGCTGCTTGGATCCGATGGCCGTGATGAACAGATAGACGTAGCGGTTGACGGTGTAGTTCGGATCGAACGCAATTCCGAGGAGGCCACACTCCTCGGAAGTGTAGACGCTCTCCGTGGCGAACACGGAGGTGACCAGCTTCGAGTCCTGCACGACGAGCGCCCCATCGCGCATCGCCGCGACGAGCACCTGGCCGTTCTTGTTGGTGATGAAGAGCCGCCCCGAGCCATCGGGTGCCCAGGCCAGTCCCGTCGCGGGGGTCAGAGCCGAAGAGGTGTACGCCGTCTCCTGGAAGCCGGTGGGGACCGCGGCCAGCACGGGAGACGCCAGGAGCCCCAGGAGAAGCAGATGCGAGCGGAACGAGAGCATGGCGCCATTGTACGCGCTCGAATCACCGGTGGGGCTGTCACGTCTCGAGGGGACGCCGCGATCGCCGCTACAGCGCGATCGCGATGTTCTGTCTCACCTGCACCACGTTATCCAGCTTCTCGCCAGACCCGCTGGAGCCGTCGCTCAACGTGGCGTTGTCCGTGATGTAGAGAGAAGAGATCTTCGACCGGTCGAACAGCATGCAGCAGGTCGACCCACCGAATGCGAAGTGGCCGATCTCGGCTCCTCGTTGCACCGAATCGCCTTCCTTGACTGTCGCGATGCACGAGGACACCTCCGTCAGCCCCACGAAGATCATGGCGATCTCTCCGATGTCTGGATTTTCGGGTTGGATGAAGACGATCGTCCGGGTGTTGACGTGGCTCAGGAAGGGGAACGATGCCGCGTAATCCTGGTTCGGGGCCGGCTGCGCGAAGAAGTATCCCGGGACCGTTCGCACCTTCTTGATCTTGCCCGTCACGGGCGAGTGCCACCGGTGGTAGTTGAAGGGCATCAGGACGATCTGCACCGCCAGCCCGTCGACGAAGGGTCGCAGCAGGGGGCTGTCGGCGCTCTCGGCGAGGAGGTCCGTGAGGTAATACTGCTCGCCCTTGATCTCGAACGCGGCCTCGCGTTGCACCTGCTTGGAGATCTTCCAGACCTGCCCGTCCACGGGGCTGATCAGCACCTTCCCCGTGGGATCGGGCGCCAGGGGGCGGCTGGCGTCGAAGTCCTTGAACTTGCGGATGAAGAACTCGTTCCAGGACTTGAATCCGCCGTGCGGCGCGGCGGGATCGTAGACGTACTCGTCCAGGCTCAGATACTTGCTGGCCTCCGCGCTGAGCCAGTTCCCGTAGGAGTCGTTCAGGTAGGCGAGAGAGGCGGGCGTCTCCAGTTTGGCGTGATACGCTTTCAGGATCTCGGCGAAATAGGGCCGGACCGCCTCGTTGGTGAAGAAGGCCCAGCCGTAGCTGTTCTCCATGAAGGGCTGCAGGACCGTGTAGAACGGCAGCGCGGCCATGAAGTTCGAATCGTACCTCGGAAGGCTGTTGAGCGCGTTGTTGAGCTGCTGAAAGAAGTCCTCCGGCGTCTTGATGTTGATGGGGTTCTTCTGGTTGGCCTCGTCCAGCATGC
Source organism: Cystobacter fuscus (assembly GCF_002305875.1). Taxonomy (NCBI): domain Bacteria; kingdom Pseudomonadati; phylum Myxococcota; class Myxococcia; order Myxococcales; family Archangiaceae; genus Cystobacter; species Cystobacter fuscus. Next base: position 4,901,870 of record NZ_CP022098.1, read on the forward strand.
TCCCGATGTAGATGCGGAGGAACTCGTTCTCCGGGCGTTTCACGTACTCGGCCAGTGCCCGTACGGAGGGCGCGAGCTCTTCGCGACGTTTGCGAGGACTCTCCGCGAATAGCCGGTTCGACTCCTCGGCCCTCAACGCCGACTGGGCGGGCGATACCTTGGAGAGAAGTTCGAAATAAGAGACTCGCTTCATGGGAAAGCACCTTTCATGGGAAGAGTGGGGCTGGGGTCGGTTCGCCGAGATCCCTCCTCTGGTGTCTGGATGAAAGCCAGCATCGTCATGCGGCGCTGGCCTTGGTCTTCGGTATGTTGTTGACAGTTGAACAGGGCGAGGTGCCTGATTCGGGGAGCGTTCACCTTCGCGAGCAGAAGGACACAGCCGCGGGCCTCGAGGGACCAAGGGGCGCGAGGGCCCTCACTTCAACAGCGGGGCCAGCGCGGGCCAGACATGGTCGCGCAGCTTGGGCTGCACGGCGGCGACGGGGTGGATGTTGTCGGCCTGGAAGGAGGCGCGGTCCATGGCGATGGGCTCCAGCAGGAACGGGAGCAGGGACACCTTGTGCGCCTCGGCCACGGCTCGGTAGTTGGCCGTGAAGCCCTCCGTGTAGGCCTTTCCCAGGTTGGGCGGCATGCGCATGCCCACCAGCAACACCCGGGCTCCAGAGGCCTTGGCCGCGCTCACCATCTTCTCCAGGTTGGCCCGGGTCTGCTTGAGCGGCAGGCCCCGCAGCCCGTCGTTGCCGCCCAGGGCGATGACCACCACCGCTGGCTGGTTGCGCGTGAGCTCTCCTTCGATTCGCGCGGCTCCGCCCGCGGTGGTTTCTCCACTGACGCTGGCGTTCACCACCCGCCAGCCAGGCGTCTCCTTGGCCATCCGCTCGGCCGTCAGCGCCACCCAGCCCTCCTCCGGCGCGAGCCCGTAGGCGGCGGACAGCGAGTCCCCCATCATCAGCACCGTCCGCACGGGCCCGGCCTCCGCGACCGGTGCTCCCAGCGTGGCCAGCCCCATGGCCAGTATCACCACCAGGTAACCGAGCACACCGACGATCCGGGTGCGCTCCCTCATGTATTCTTGGCTCATCCGCTGCAACTCCTCCGGGCCGCCGTTACAAGCCTGCTCCGCGAGCAGACGCTCCCCTGACAAACAACTCGAATATGCCCCACGATCTCGCGATGCACATCAAAGTCCAGCCCGACCCGCGGCGGTTGGCCCTCCAGGTGTCGGAACTGGGCAAACGCGTGTCCCTGCCGTCCGGCGCGCTCACCATCCTCGAGGGGGTGGGCTTCTCCATCTCCCATGGAGACACCGTGGCCATCGTCGGCGCCTCCGGCTCGGGAAAGAGCACGCTGCTGTCGCTGATGGCCGGGCTGGACACGCCCAGCAGCGGGAGCGTGCTGTTGGACGGCGAGCCGCTGTCCGCCCTGGACGAGGACGGCCGTGCGCGCGTGCGCGGTGAGAAGGTGGGGTTCGTCTTCCAGAGCTTCCAGTTGCTGCCCTCGCTGACGGCGCTGGAGAACGTGATGCTGCCGCTCGAGCTGCGCGGAGACGCGGACGTGGAGTCGCCCGCCCGGGCCATCCTCGGGAAGGTGGGGCTGGGGGAGCGGCTGGGCCACTACCCGCGCCAGCTGTCCGGCGGAGAGCAGCAGCGCGTCGCCCTGGCGCGCGCCTTCGTCACCCGTCCGGCGGTGCTCTTCGCCGACGAGCCCACCGGCAACCTCGACACCCGCACCGGCCAGGCCATCGTCGAGCTGCTGTTCTCGCTCAACGCGGAGGCCGGCACCACCCTGGTGCTCGTCACCCATGACGATCACCTCGCGGCGCGCTGCGGGCGCAGGCTGCGGCTCGACGGGGGCCGACTGGTCACCGAGGAGCGGCAAGCGTCATGAGACTGCTCAAGATGGCCTGGCGCCAGCTGCGCCGTGACTTCGCCGCCGGAGAGCTGCGCATCCTCCTCGCCGCCCTGGTGCTCGCGGTGCTGGCCGTGACGGCTATCGGCTTCGTCACCGACCGCGCCGAGCGCGCGCTGGCCCTCGAGGCCAACCGGCTGCTCGGCGGAGATGCGGTGGTGCTCGGCGACACGCCCCTCGAGGGGGTGGTGCGCGAGGCGGCGAAAGCGCCCGGGCTGCGGAGCACCGAGACGCAGGAGCTGCCCAGCATGATCCGGGTCGGCGACGCGGACGATGAGCGGCTCAAGCTCGGAGAGCTCCGGGCGCTCGGTGAGGGCTTTCCCCTGCGGGGCCGCTTCCGCATCGTGGACTCGGTGGACGGCCCCGAGCGCGACGCCACGGGCATTCCCGAGCGCGGCAGCGTGTGGCTGAGCCGCGCTGGCGCGGACGCGCTGGATGCCAGACTGGGGGACATGATTGGCATTGGCGAGTCGCAGTTGCGGCTCTCCGCGCTGGTGGTGCAGGAACCGGACGCGGCGATCGACTACTTCAACATCGCGCCCCGGGTGTTCCTCCACCTCGCCGACCTGCCCGCGACGGGGCTGGTGCAGGAGGGCAGCCGGCTGCGCTACCGCCTGGTGGTCGCCGGAGAGCCGGACGCGGTGGAGCGCTTCGTGCGCACCGCGCGTGAGGGGCTCGCGCGTGGCCAGCGCCTGGAGACGGTGAAGGACGCGCGTCCGGAGATGCGCTCCGCGCTCGACAGGGCCGACCGCTTCCTGGGCCTGGCGGCGTTGGTGTCGGTGGTGCTGGCGGCGGTGGCCGTGGCCATGGCGGCGCGCCGGCACAGCGAGCGGCACCTGTCGAGCACCGCGGTGATGCGGTGTCTGGGCGCGAGCCAGCGCACGCTGGTGGCCACCCACGGTGGCGAGCTGCTCCTCGCCGGCCTCATCGCGAGCTCCCTCGGTGTCCTGCTCGCCTTCCTCGTGCAGTGGCTGGTGGGCAGGTGGCTCTCCGAAGCGCTGAAGCTGGACATTCCGGCGGCCGGCTGGGTGCCGGCGATGCAGGGGTATGGGGTGGGACTGGTGGTCCTGCTGACCTTCGGTGCGCCCCCCATTCTCGCGCTGCGCCGGGTGCCCGCGCTGCGCGTGTTGCGCAGGGACCTCGACCGCACCGAGCCGAGCTCCTGGCTGGTGGGGCTCGCGGGCGTGGCGGGGTTGACCGCGCTGCTGTGGTGGAAGGCCGGCTCGGCGGGGCTGGCGTCCGCGATGCTCCTCGGCATCGTCGCCACGCTGGGCGTGCTGGCCGCCCTGGCGTGGGGGCTCATCTCCGTCGTGCGGCGGCTGCGCTCGCGGCTGCGCGGGAGCTTGCGCTACGGGCTGGCCAATGTGAGCCGGCGCGCGGCCACCAGCGTCGCGCAGGTGTCGGCGCTCGGCCTGGGGCTGATGGCGTTGCTGCTGCTCACCTTCGTGCGCACCGATCTGCTCGACCGCTGGCAGGTGGCGCTCGCCAAGGAGGCCCCCAACCGCTTCATCGTCAACGTGCAGGAGGATCAGCTCGAGCCGGTGCGCGCGTTCATGGCCGAGCGGGGGTTGCCCGCGCCGGACCTCTTCCCCATGGTGCGCGGCCGCCTGGTGGCGCACAACGGCGAGCCGGTGAAGGCCACGCCCGCCGAGGGTGCCGCCAACACCGAGGAGGAGCGTCGCGGGCAGCGGCGGAGGGATCGCGAGTACAACCTCTCCAGCGTCACCACGCTTCGCGACGACAACCGCATCTCCGCGGGCACGTTCTGGGGACCGCGGCGCCCGGAGAAGCCGGAGCTCTCCGTGGAGGAGGACTTCGCCTCCGCGATGGGCTGGAAGCTCGGAGATCGCGTGGCCTTCGACATCGCGGGCCAGCGGCTCGAGGCCACCGTCACCAGCCTGCGCGAGGTGGAGTGGGAGAGCTTCCGGCCGAACTTCATCGTGCTGGTGTCGCCGGGCTCGCTCGCGGGCTATGCGGCCAGCTACATCACCGCGATGCACGTGCCCCCCGAGCGCACGCGCTTCACCGCGGAGCTGGTGTCCCGCTTCCCCAACCTCTCGGTGGTGGATGTGGATGCGCTGCTCAAGCAGGCGCGCGACACCGCGGACCAGGTCTCCACCGTGGTGGAAGTGGTGTTCTACTTCTCGCTGCTCGCGGGCCTGCTGGTGCTGATGGCCGCGGTCAGCGCCAGTCAGGACGAGCGCCTGCTGGAAGGTGGCGTGATGCGGGTGCTGGGCGGCAGCCGCCGGCAGTTGCGGCTCGCGCAGGCCTCGGAGTTCGCGGCCATTGGCCTCTTGTCGGGCCTCACCGCGGCGTTCGCCGCCTCCCTCCTGGCCGGAGTCATCGCCACGCAGGTGTTCGAACTGCCATGGCAGGCGGACTGGCGGCTGGTGGGAGTGGGCGGCGGGCTGGGGGTGCTCGCGGCGGTGAGCGCGGGCATGTTCGCCACCCGGCGGGTGCTGGACGCGCCGCCCTCGGTGACGCTGCGCGAGTTGCAGGGCTGAGCGCGGGGGGCTCGGCTCCTGGCCAGTCCCCTCATCCCACGTCTCAGAAGAAGGACGCCATGTCCCGGTACACCTGGACGATGTCCTCCACGCCGCCCTTCGCGCTGGAGCCCCTGGCCGCCTCGGCGATGCGCTCGAGCACCTTGCCCTCGGCGTCTTCGCCGTAGGCGATGGTGAAGATGCGCACCGGGTTCTCCCCGCTCGAAGTGCTCAGGCCCTGCTCCAGGTCCCCCAGCGTGAGGGTGCTGCTATCGTCCATGCCGTCCGTCATCACCACCACGGCGTGGATCCTTCCCGGCTCCTTCCGCGCCCGCTCCCGAGCGAGCTTGTAGGCGGTCTGGGTGGCCGAATAGAGGGCGGTGCCCCCGTCGGCGATGATGTTGTCGACGCGGCCGAGCAGCTCCGCGCGGCCCTTGCCGAGCACCATCGGCCCCAGGGGCGGGTACACGTTGTTGTCGAAGAGGACGAGCGTCACCGCGTCCCGGTCCGACAGCGATTCCAGGAAGCGCTTCGCTCCCACCTTGGCCTCGGCCAGCGGGCGGCCCGTCATGCTGCCGGACTTGTCGAAGACGAAGGTGACGTCCGTGGGCTTCTTCGTCTCGCGCCACACGGCCAGCAGCTTCTCCAGCACGTTCGCGCCGGGCACCTCCAGCAGCGTCCGCGGCTGCTTGGGATCCGCGCCGTGCGCCGCGTCCACCGGCGCGGTGATCGCCACCGACGGGTCCGCCGGACGGAAGCCCAGCGCCAGCGCGCGCTCCTGTGCCGGCCGCGCCTTGAGGAAGGCCAGGAAGGTCCGCGCCGCCTCGCGCTCCTCGGGGCCCACCCAGTCCGCGTCCAGCACCGCGTACGGATGATCCGACCAGAAGGTACCCTCCACCGGGTAGATGGATACCAACGGGAACGGCGCGTCCGTCTGCTTGCCGTGGGATTCGATGACCAGGTTCTCGTACAGCACCGCCGCCGACAGGTAGTCTGGCCCCCGCCGCAGCATCTTGTCCGAGAAGAAGCCGGTGGACTTGCCGTAGTGCACCACCGTGCCCTCGATCTCCGTCATCAGCGCCTTCGTCTTCTTGCTCTCCACGTCCGCCACCGTCAGCCCGCGCGTCTTGCCCGAGCCCGCGTAGGCCTCGGCCAGCACCGACAGCAGGCCCGAGTTGGAGGAGTCCGGGTGGGTGTGGCCCAGCTTGAAGCGGCCCCACTCGGGGTGCCCGTATGCGCCCCAGCCCCGCTTGTCCGCCGCCACCTTCATCAGGTTCGCCCAGCCCAGGGGCCTGCCCGGCCAGCCCAGCGCCTGTGCCATGGGCTTCCACATGGCGATGACGATGGGCGAGAGCAGCAGCGGCTCTGCCTCGTTCACCACGGGTGTCGTCCCGCCCCTGGACGTCATCCACGCGTTGTTGAGCAGCGGCAGGTACACGCTGGAGGCCGGGCTGTAGACGTGCGCCTGGAGCTTGCCGGAGACAATGTCCTGCACCGCCTCGCCCGAGCCCATCGCCTGGCCCTCCACCCGGATGGGCCGGCCCGACTTCGTCTTCGACCCGCTCCGCTCGAAGGCCCGCGCCTGCTCCTCGAACCAGCTCTTCTTCTCACTGCCGTAGGCCACCGTCAGCACCACGGGCCGCCCGCCGCTCGCCGCCTGGGGCTCGCGCGTGGCATCGGGTGCACTGGGAGTCCCCTGGCTGGACTCCTTGCAGGCAGCCAGCAGCATCACCACCGCGAGCACTCCCCACCGCAGCTTCCACATCCGGACGGTCCTCCCCTCGGGCACCTTCGCCACGACTGTGTGACGCAGCGCCGCCGCCCCCTCAACCGTCCACGACTCAACTCACCTGCTTCTCGCACTCGCGTGACCGGTTCGTCACACGGTGGGGCGGGCGTCGAGTCCGATCCCCTGTCCACGAGGACGACTGCGGGAGTCACTCCAACGACGTGACTTTTCCGGTCATCTCCGGGCCCCGGAGCTGGTAGCGTGAAGCGCCATGGACTCCAAGTCGGATGATGACAAGGTGGTGCCCTTCCGCAGGCGCCATGCCTCCCGCTCCATGGAAACCGGGCACCCGGGCCTCGAGCCCGATGCGCTCTATGTCTTCAAGCTGGGACCCCTGGAAACGCAGGAGGGCCGGTGCTTCGTCTATTTCGCCCTGCGAGGGGATGGGACAGCCCACCATCCGGAGGTGGCGGAAGGCGACGCCAGGGGACTGGCCCGGTTGGCCCCCCATTTCCCGGGGCACCGTCTCTACTGTGAGCCCCGGCTGGCGCGCGCTGGGGCCTCGTATGGTTTCGTCTCTCGCCCCGTACCTCGGGAGCTGTTCCCGTTACGAGCCATGATGGCGCTCTCCACGCAATGGGGTCCGCTGGGTCCGAAGGATGTCCCACCCGAGTTCTTCCCGCGGCTCCTCGAGGCGGCCGGTGCCCTGTGGCGGGCTCGACCCTGGGAACTGTGGACGAACATCGAGGTGCTCACGCTGCGGCTGGAGGGCCCCGTCCCTGGCTGGCGCGAGCTGTGCGTGCTGGGCAATGGGGGCGAGGAGTTCGGCTTCGCGCTCTACGAACAACCCGGCTCCATCATGCGCCTGGGCCAACTCCCGGAAGTCGAACGCATGAAGCAGTCGCTCCACCAGGAGTGCCTCGCCCTGATCTTCGAGGAGGAGCCCGCCTGGGTGCGCGCCGAGGTTCGCCGGCTCGCCGGCCTTCCCATGTTTCCCTCCCCACTGCGCTTGTCGGGTGGAGGCTTCGTCCCCCTGCGCCGGGAGGATCTGTTGACGCTCCTCGCGCTCACCCGAGCCCTCGCACGGCTCTCGCCAGAACAGCTCGAGCTTCGAGAAGAGGCGTCGTTGGGTGGGCTGCGCGTCAGTGCGCACATCCGCGCCCACGTGCCACTCTTCACCGCGAGGCGTCCCCCGCCCGTGTCTCCGCCGAGGCGTCCTCGGCCTGTCGAGCCGGGTACCGTGCCTCCGCCCCGGGTACCACCCCCTCCCCATCGCAAGATTTCCCAGACGCTCATCTCCTTCGTCGAGCCGCTCATTCCAGAGCCCGAGGAGCTGGACCCCGAACAATTCATGACAATGCTCGAGTTGGCGGTCACCACCTGGAACGCGGTGGTGTTCGACACCTGGGAGCCTGGGAAGGACAGGGTGGAGGCCACTCGGGCCGCCCTTCGGTCGCTTCAGGGGAAGGTGCGCGAGCTGTTGCTGCCTTTCTTCGAGGCCCTGGTGGAGCGCAAGCGAAGCGGTTTCCCGGAGGATCCCCGGTTGATGGGCGGACTGCAGGTCCACTGGACCCAGGAGGGAGAGCCGCGTCTGCGGTTGCAATGGCGCCTGCCGGGAGCCCCCGCCCCCCGAAGGGGGTCAGACGATTGACACCTTGGTCTCGATGGCTCGGCTCAGGTGCGCACGAAAGCGCTCGCGTCGGGGAGTCCGCTGCCAGAGGTATCCACGCCCAGGGCGCTCAGGATGCCGGAGAAGATGTCGGGCTCGTTCGTCTCCACCTTGCCCGGTCGTGGAGCTCCGGTGCGCGGGTCGAATCCGTAGGTCAGCGTGGTGCCCTTGTCGATCCCACCCAGCACCGTGTTGCCCTTGAGCATCGGCGAGAGCATCAAGAAGCCATTGTTGAGGTCATGCCCGGTGCTGAACGCCATGGTGTCATTGGGCCGCGAGCGCGTGCGCCCGAATTCGGTCGCCACGTAGATGAGCGTACGGTCCCACATGCTCTCGCCGGTGGTCCCGTCGAAGGGCTCCGCCTTGAGCAGGTCGATGAGCTTGTCCACCACGTCCATCACCCGTGCCCACATGAAGGCCTGACCCGCGCGATGATCGGTGTGGCTGAAGTCGAAGGCCAGCGGTGGGTTGGCGATGGGAGCCTGTTCATCGTTCCCCACCGCCACGTTGAACGACGGGCCAATCGTCACCGTCACCGACACCCGGTACTTGAGGAGCAGGAACGCCAGCGCCGCCTGTCCTTGCACGGGGTCGGTCAGGTAATCCGGGAAGAGCGTGCGCAGCCGATCCCCATCGGGGGAGCTCGACAGGCCGTACTCCGTGAGAGGCATCTTCGGCGGCTGGTCGGGCAGCACGTTGAGGCGGTTGATCAGATCCTTCGCCTCCAGCGCGGGTTGCCCCACGATGCGCTGCTCGTTCCACCGCTGGAGCGCCGCCGCGTTCTCGAAGGTCCGCCCGAAGACCGATTGTGAATCGAGCGTATTGCGCGTGCGCCGGGCCATCTCCACCACGTCGCGTGGGGGCGCGTCCTTGATGCCCTTGCCGCCGTCGAGCCCCAATGGCCAGAACGAGGCGTTGGACACCACCTCCCCGTAGCAGTACGAGGGCAGCGAACCATCGGTGCCGCGCTCGGAGTAGCCGCCCATTCCCATGTTCACGTTGGGAATGGGGAAGCCCGCGCCATGCTGCAGGGCCACGCACTCCTGCAGCGTGCGGCCGCGCCAGGCGGCGTTGCCGGTGATGCTCCGCTTCTGCGCGATGGCATGGTTCACCGAGGTGCCCACCGAGGTGGCCACGAGCATGGAGTCCTTGTGCTTGCGCACGAAGGGCAGCTGATCCGTGTTCACCCACTGGGGGATGGTGCCCAGCATTTGGTTGCTCACCTTCACCGCGCGGAACGGAGAGCCGTCCACGCCCCGCACCTGCTCGTCGGGGAAGGTGTTGAGCCGCGAGGCGTTGGCGCCGGCTTCCGAGGCGCGCACCGCCAGCAGGCTGTCGACGATGGAGGCGCCTCCGGCGGCGCCCACCACGATGAGGAAGCGGGGCTTGCCATCGAGGCGGGCGTGGCGCACGCCCCCGAGCCGCTCGAGTGTCTCCGGGGTGTTGAGCCCGTCACGGCAGCCCGTCAGCAGGGGTCCCAGCGTCGCGGAGCCCGCCGCGCACAGCGAGAGTGCCTTCAACATTTCCCGGCGCGAGAGCCGACCATTGTCGCGGAGTGACATGTCATTTTCCTTTAGAAGAAGATGGATTCGGCGGAGGAGAGGACGACGAAGCAGGCGGCCTTCATCCAGTCGCGGCCGGGCGCCTGACTGCTCGAGGCTTCGATGTCGGTGGCCAGTTGCGACAGCGTGCCCACCTCGGCCTCCGTGGGGTCTCGCAACAGCGCGCGCTGGTAGAGCGCGGTGATGGCGTTCTTCACCGGTTCTCCCTCCCGGCTCGCCAGACGCCCCTGGGAGTCGAGCTCGATGCCCCCGAAGATGACAGCCTCCGCGGGGAGGGTGACGTCGAGCGTGACGCGCCGGACGCAAGCCGCCGTCGCCACGCGGTCCACGGCGATGGGCGTGGTCACTCCGGTCAAGGGCAGCGGCTCGTAGAAGCCAAGGCCGTAGGGGTCGACGCCTCCCAGGGCCACGGTGTGCACGGAAGCGGTGCAGGAGTATTGGCCCAACTCGTTGCACACCTGCTCGACGGGCAGGGACAACGCCGCCGCGAAGTCGGACGCCAGCCGCTCCGGGCCCTTGAAGCGCGGGTTGTTGCGCGAGGAGCGTGCCAGCTCGGCGGGTGGTGGCGTGCCCGGGTCCTGCCCCGGTGGAGTGGGGGAGGGAGCGGGGGACGGGCAGGCGGTAAGAGCGCAGGCGGCGGACAGGAACAACACGCGAAGGGAATCAGGGCGCACCGTAGGCCTCCGTGCGGATCAGGTCATGAAGCATGCGCTGCACGCGGTACTGGTGCGTGCCCTTGAAGCGCTTCCAGGTGGTGACGAACTCGGCGTGCTCCTCGGGGGTGGGGGGATGGCCGATGAGCAGCTTCCAGTAGTCGGTGACGGTGGCGATGGCGAAGGCGTCGCTGTTGGCGCCCACCCGCGCCCACTCCACGAGGTTGTTCACCTTCTGGCCGAAGATGTAGCCGGCCTCGGGGGTCTGGGTGATGGTCGGCGCGACGTCACTGAAGTACGTCTCGAGGCGATTGGGGATGTAGTTCGCGGAGCTCTGCTGGTCCGTGAGGGAAATGCCCTGGTAGTTGCGGAAGGGGTAGCTCAGCGGGTCGAGCGTCGCATGGCAGGCCGCGCAGGCGGGCTCCGTCACGCCCTTGGCGTCGTAGTCGCGGGGCTCGTTGGGAATGCCGTAGAGGCCCTCTTGTCTGGCGATGTCGTAGCCCAGATATGCGCGGTAGGCCTGTGACGCGGCGTTCCGAGGGATCGCGGTGAACATCACGAAGTAGACGAGGCTCCACGAGGAGGTGATGTTGCCCGCGCGGTGCTGCTCGTCCTGGACGTACAGCATCGAATTCGGCTTCGTCGTCATCGAGTAGCGCGTGGGGTTGGACTCCCTGCGCACGAAGTACTTCGCCGTCATCACCTCGCGCGCGTCGTGGTCGTCGAGCTGCGAATAGGCGTAGAGCGCGTAGTCGTCGTAGTAGTCGGCGAGGGGAATGGCTCCCTCGTCCTCTCCTTCCTTGAGCGAGCCCACCGGGCGGATCTTCGGGTGCGCGAGCTTCCACAACTGCCCGTTCTTGCCGCGCCAGAACTCGCTCTGGGTGCAGCGATCGAGCTCGGCGTCGAGCCGGACGCGTTGCGCCTCGGCGTTCAACGCGGCGAATTCCTCGAGCTGCGCGTAGGTGGGTGACTGCCCGCAGAAGTCGAGCCGCACGCGCCGGTACGCGAAGCGTGTGTCGTAGCGGCACACGTCGTACTGGGGGTTGGTGCCCGCCGCGCAGCCGCCCGTCTCCACGGGGAAGCTGTTGGCGTCGGCCGGCAGGGTGCCTCGCTGGATCTCCACGAGGTTCGGCACGCCGTCGCCATCGGCATCCGCCGACTCGGCGGCCCTCAGTGCGGTGGGGAGTGCATAGGCGAAGTCATTGTCGGACAGCGGACGCGGCGCACCGGGCGCCAGGTGGGGTTCCAACCCGGCTCCGAAGGCGTTGCGCTGTGGCGGCGCGACGTGACAGTAGGTGCAGGAGGGCTGTTGCCCGGTGCAAACGGGTGCCGAAGGATAGGTGGTGCAGAACACTCCGCCGGCGGGCGGTTTGGCGAACACCTCCCCCGACACGAAAAGGGCCGCCCCCAGAATGAATCGTCGAAGCACCTGTGCTCCTCGTGAATTGGGTCTTCCGATTCCATGGAAAACCAATCCCCCCTCGACGTGTCACCGGGCACGGCGGATTTTGTATTTCGAGAAATCAGGTCAGTTCAGGTGGAACAGTGTCTGGACGTTGACGCCGAGGATGAGGTCGCGTTCGGCCTCGGACACGGGCAGCAGGCTGATCTTCTTGAGCTCCAGCCCCGGGTGGGACATGGGGAACTCGGAGCCGAAGACGAGCTTGCTCGCGCCCGTCTTCTTCACCGTCTCCTGCAGGTGCATGAAGGTACCCAGGGACGTCTCCAGGAAGAAGTTGTCGAGGCTCGCGGCCGCGTCCACCACGTCCGTGTCCGCCTGGGGCCCGCCCATGTGCTCGAGCAGGAAGCACGTCTTGGGGAAGCGCCGGGCGAGCTGGATGAAGTCTCCGGGGTTCGCCCCTGTCCGGAAGCCGACGTGGGAGACGATCGGAATGTCTCGCTCGCCACAGAGCGACGCGAGCGCCGCCATGCACTCGTCCAGGAACGAGAACCGGTGGACGAGGGGGCTCACGAGCAGGCCCCGGAAGCCCCGGGACACCCACTCCTCCAGCGCCTCCGGGGCGTGCGGCGGGCGCGGGTCCAGGCACGCCACGGCGGCCAGCCCGGGATGGGCGAGCACGGCTTGCTGGATGTAGTCATTGCAGGGGATGGGGTCGGCCTGGCGCCTGCCGGAGGTGAACTCGTTCATCCGACGGACATCCACCATGCCCCCTGGACAGACGAGGCCCTGCTTGATGCCGCTGCGGTCCAGCTGCGAGAGGTAGTGCTCCACCGAGCCATAGGGCTTGGGGCACAGATGCGCGTGTGCGTCGATGATCATGCCGCGACTCCTTGCTGGGGTGGGACTGTCCTCACTCGCGCACGACGCGCAGGGTCTTGGTACCCGTGCGGGGCAGGCGCTCGACGAACTCGATGTCCAAGGGCAGGTGCGTGAAGGCCTCCATCCTGCTGGCCAGCGTGCTGCCCAGCTCCCGGGAGGGCCGCACCCCGGTGGCGGGCTCACATCGGACCTTGATGCGGGCGGTGTTCGAGGCGGGCACGACGAAGTGGAACCAGTTGCCCACCTCGGGCATGCGCATGAGGAATTCCTCCAGGAAGAGGGGTGACACGCGCTGGCCCCGGTAGTGGAGCTGCTCGAAGGCCCGGCCACGCACGCGGAAGCGGCTCGCCGTGGCGCCGCAGGTGCACGTGTCCTTCTCGAACACCCCCAGGTCCCCGGTACGAAAGCGCAGCAGGGGACTGTCGTGGCGCAGCAGCGCCGTCACGACGAGCTCTCCCACCGAGCCCGGGGGCAGGGGCACCCCGGTGTCGGGGGCCACCACCTCGAGCAGGGTGTGGCCCTGGGTCAGGTGGTAGCCCTCGCGGGCCTCGCACTCCACGCCCATCATTCCGCCCTCCAGGGAGCCATAGAGGAAGAAGGCAGCGCAGCCCCAGAGCGCCTCCACGCGCCGCCGGAAGGAGGGAGAGCAGCCCTCGCCGGTGAGCCACATCTTCCGGGGGGCCATCGACGGCAGGGAGAGGCCCTGGTTGACCGCCTCCTCCGCCAGGGCGATGGCCCACGACGGACTGGTGATGACGATGCTGGGACGAAGGTCTCGGAAGACCTTGAGGGTCTTCGCGGGCGTGGAGTACGCGCCGCCCTTCCCGGCGGCGATGACCGTGGCATGGCTGCCCTCGGTGAACTCCCGGTGCATGGCCAGCCCCGAGGTGCTCATCTCATAGGGCAGCGCATTGAGACACACGTCTCCCGGGGTGACCGGGAGCAGCGAGGGATAATGGGCGGACAGGTGATAGCGCAGATCCAACCGGCTCTGGGTGCTGTAGATCTCCTCGCCGCCGCTCGTGCCCGTGGAGACCTGGATGATCATGATGTCCCGGCGCTCGCAGGTGAGCAGACGCCAGGGGTGTCCGCGCAGCTCCTCCTTGGTCAGGAAGGGCAGGCGCGGGAGATCCTCCAGGCCTCTGATACTTCCGGGGCGGATGCCCGCCCGCTCCAGCTTCTCCCGGTAGAAGGGCGAGTACTCCTGGGCCCGGGTGGCCACGGCGCGCAGGGCCGCGGACTGATAGTCTTTCAATGTCTCGGGTGGCATCCGATCTGCCTGCTTCAAATCCGAGGTATGGCGGGAGATGATCGTGGCGAGTGTTGGTGTGTCCATGCTCTGCAACGTGTGGACGGCGCGGACATGGATCAAGGACCTCGGACGTCGTCTGGAATGCAGACATACGAGCCCATCAATGGCTGTCGTCCAGGAGAGCGCTGCTTGGGGATGTCTGGTTCCTGAAAGTCAGACATCCGCCGGGAGCCGCGGTTTACGCTTCCCGCCGTTCAAGGGAAGGTGCGACTCCAGATGGCTCGCCCGGGGATGTCCTTGAACGTCAGCAGGCTCTCTCGCACGGAGTCCCGCGGGCGGGAGGCATCGGGGAGCCGGGTCCGGTCGAGTCGTGCCAGGGCGCTCCTTCCATGGCATGCCACCTCGGCTTCTTGCGCGACTTCCCCGAATGGGGTTGGCTGTGCATCGGAAGGTCTCACCCCATATGAATCGTTGCTTCTGGCTGGTCCTGGTGCTTCTGGTCATCTTGCCGGGATGTCCCTCCGGTTCCACGGGCGCCGACACCCGGCGCTACGCCTGCACCGGGGATGACGAGTGTGTCTCGGGCTTCGTCTGCCGTGCGGGCATGTGTCAGCGCCCCCTGGAGCCCGAGGGCCCGGACTCGGGCACTCCGGACTCGGGTACTCCGGACGCGGGGGGCCGTCCGCCGGTGAGCGTGGCTTTCGTCTCCGCAGCCCAGACGCTGGCCACGAGGGGATGCTCGGGCAAGGTGGAGCTCGAGGTGCGCGACAGCGGCGCCAACCCCGTCGTCCTCTCCTCTCCGAGAAGCATGACGCTGTCGGGAACGGGGCTCTCGTTCTTCTCCGACGAGGCGTGCACCACGCCGTTGTCCAATCCGGTGTTCGCCGCGGGCGCGACGCGCTCCGCCTTCTACTTCGAGGGCAGGACGAGCGGGACGATCACGCTCTCCGCGGCGGTGTCGGGTCTGAGCACGGTGAGGCAGGAGCAGACCATCCGGCCCGTGGTGCGCACGGGCTTTTGTGACATGCCCTCCGAGCGCCGTTCGGTGACCTGCCCCATCTCTCCGGGTCAGATCGATCTGTCGAAGACGATCCTGTTCGTCCAGGCCAATCCCGGGGGAACCAGTCCCGATGCCGCGAGCTTGCGCTGCTGGCTGTCGGGCAGGGACGCCCTCACCTGTGGACGCAATCAAGCCGGGGTCTACGTCTACATCGTGTGGAAGACCGTGGAGTTGGGGTCCGGGCTGAAGGTCCAGCACCTGCAGCCCACCTGCCAGGGGGGGAGCACCCTCTCGGTTCCCATCGAGCCCGTGACACCCTCGAAGACCTTTTTGTTGGTGTCGAGCGAGGTGAGCGGCTCGACGCTGGGAGACAACTTCTACACGGCGAAGCTGACCGATACCAACAAGGTGGAGCTGCGTTTCTCCACCGCCTGCAACACCGCCTGGAAAGGCTCGCTCCAGGTCGTGGAGGCCGACGGAATCCAGGTCCACCGGGGCGCGGGGACGATGTCCGGAACCCAGACCCAGGTGGCCTATACCTCTCAGCCGGTCGTGAATCTCGCCTCCAGCGCGCTGCTCTTCACCTACCGGGTGTCCAACGTGGCCACGGCGAACCTGTGTGACCGGGTCCTGCGAGGCGAGATGTCCTCGAGCACGGGGGTCTCCTTCTCGCGGGGCGCGGGCACCACCACGGGATGCACGACGGCGGTCATCGAGGAGATCGCCTGGGAGCGGATCGACTTCAGGACGCTCGCGAAGGTGCAGGCGCTCACGGTGTCCATTGGCTCGGGCGAGAACGACACCCAGGCCAGCATTTCCTCGGTGGATGAATCGCGCACGGTGTCGTTCGCCAGCGGGCAGGCCATGAACGGCCAGGGAGGAGGCGAGTCGGCCTACTCAGGCAATGATCTCATCGGAGAGTCCCTCGGCGCGTTCGAGTTCAACTCGTCCACACAACTGCAGATCGCCCGCGACTCCGGTGAGAAGCTGGCGCGGTGGGGCGTCTACGTCGTGCAGTTCGAGCCCTGAACCCGGGCCCGCCACCTGGCTGGCGGCGCTGGCCGTTGAGGGTGTGCCCCCAGAGTGCGTCAGTCGAGGAATCGTCGCTCCCACCGGCGCATGTTCTCGTCGGAGGTGCGGCTGAGATGGAGCCATGGCTCCAGGACGCGCGCCAGCTCACGGTACGCGGGGAGAGTGTGGCCCTGCTCCGTATCTCCTGCCTCGGGCCACTCGCCGAGCATCACCACCGCCCGCTCGCCGTCGAGTTCCCGCACGGTCATGCCGGGTGAATGCAGCTGGGCGCGGAGACCCGCGGCCCCTCCGAGTCCTCCCAATACGGGGGGGCCGAGGAAGTTCAGCCAATGGACGCCATCGACCTTCGTACCGATGAAGAGAGAGGTGAAGTGCAAGCCGGGGACATCCATGCCCGGGTAGCGGGAACACCGTGCTTCGACAGCTCGCGTAGCGACGAGAAGACCCTCCGGGAAGTCGAAAGCGAGACCCGCATGACCCGAGTTGAAGGGCAATTCGGCCGCGAGCTTCAACGCCAGCTCCTGGACGTGTCCGGGTCCATGCTCCTCCATGTATTCCGTGGGGAGATGGAATGCGACAGCACTCGTCGCTTCCGCGTTGTAGGCCTCTAGTGGACGACCCTGGTAGTTGAACTCGTACCCCGTGGTGTCGCTGGGCAGCTCTCTCAGCCACATGGAGGTGGCGGGACGCTCATGCATCTCGCTCCGGACGTAAGCCCAACCCTTGTCATCGAGTTCGTCCCAATCTTCATTGTAGGGGTTGATATACCAACCGAGCCTCTGGAGACCTACGGTGTTTCGATATACATCCAGGGCGCGCAGCACCGGCTTCACGAGTTCCCGGTGTGAGGACCGCATGTAGAAGGTGATGCTCACGCTCTCCCGGATGTACAGGGAGCGGACACCATCAACGCCCATCTGGATACGAATACGCGGATAGTGCTCGCCCATCATTGAACTCCGAGTGGGGTGATGCGTGAGGGGGTGCCCTGTTCATGAAGAAGCGCGTCTTTGTACATGTCTCCCTGCGTCTTCGGATGATGAGGATGGGACGGATCATATGTTCCCCAGGTTGGCGGGTTGTAGGAAGTTGCCTGACGTGCAGTGCCATGGCCATCATCCAGCGTGAGGTCTCCGGGTACACACCGCCGCCACCTCCACGAGCATGCACCCGGGGTGAGTGTTCCAGTCGTTCAACTGGACAAAACGCTGGAGCAAGAGGGGGCGCAAGGACGCGGCGGGAGCGCGGGGACGCTTCGCGGAGGAATGGGCATACCTGGCCCGAGCACCTCAAGCGCAGCCCGTGGCCGTTCAGAAAGGTTGATTGACGTTTCCTTCGGGAATGGAGGAGCCTCGGGACCTCAACCGGAGGAACGCAATGCTGCGAGACATGTTGTTCAAGGGGCTGGGGTTCGTTGCGGTCATCGCGATGGTGGGCTGTGGCGGCCCGGTGGACGAGGCCACGGACACGGAGACCCACCTGGACAGCCAGGAGCAGTTGCTGCCCATGTGCAAGGTGGATGACCCCCAGCCCTGCCCGGATGGGTACTACTGTGACGTCAGGACGTGCCGTCTGATCCCCTAAGCCGGAGACGAGGACTGCACCGCCGAGGAGCCCACCGTGGGCCTCGGCGGGCGCGGTTGCGGCGGGGCTACTCCCTGGCGACCTGGAGCACGAGCTTGCCCGTGTTCTCGCCCTTGAAGAGCTTCCGCAGGGTGTCGGGGACGGTCTCCAGCCGCTCTCACCCAGGGGCCTTGGTCTGATATCTCTACCCGGGTATGCGCACCTGGTCCCCTGGTTCCTGGAAGACGAAGCCCATCACCCAAGACGTCCGCTACGAGGATCCGAAGGAGGTCGAGGACGTCGTCGCGGCGCTCGGCCGCCTGCCTCCGCTGGTCACCTCCTGGGAGGTGGAGCGGCTGCGTGAGCTGCTGGCGGAAGCCCAGCAGGGCCGCCGCTTCCTGCTGCAGGGCGGAGACTGCGCCGAGTCGCTCTCCGACTGCCGTTCGGACATCATCACCAATCGGCAGAAGATCATCCTGCAGATGTCGCTGGTGCTCATCCACGGGGGGCACCGGCCCGTCATCCGGGTGGGACGCATCGCCGGCCAGTACGCCAAGCCGCGCTCCAAGCCCACGGAAGTTCGCGGGGGCGTGGAGCTGCCCAGCTACTTCGGGGACCTGGTCAACCGGCCGGAGTTCACTCCCGAGGCGCGGCGAGCGGACCCGAAGTTGCTGCTGGCCTGCTACCACCACGCGGCGATGACGCTCAACTTCGTGCGCTCGCTGAGCGACGGTGGCTTCGCCGACGTGCACCACCCCGAGTACTGGGACCTGAGCTTCTTCCGGCAGGCCGCCGTGCCGGGCGAGCTGCGCGAGGAGTACGAGCAGACCACCCGCAAGCTCAGCGAGGCCCTGCGCTTCATGGAGGCCCTGGGCGAGCGCACCGTGGCGGACCTCACCCGCGTGGACTTCTACACCAGCCACGAGGGCCTCAACCTCCACTACGAGTCGGCCCAGACACGTCAGGTTCCGTGGCGCGAGGGCTGGTACGATCTGACGACGCACCTGCCGTGGATTGGCGAGCGCACCCGGGCCCTGGACGGAGCGCACGTGGAGTTCTTCCGCGGCATCCGCAACCCGGTGGGGGTGAAGCTGGGCCCCAGCGTGTCCCCCGAGGACGCCGTCCGCCTGGCCGAGGCGCTCAACCCGGACAACGAGCCAGGCAAGCTCGTCCTCATCACCCGCATGGGCGCCCAGAAGGTGACGGACGCGCTTCCCCCGGTGGTGGAGGCCATGCGGCGGGCGGGCCGGCTCGTGCTGTGGGTGTGCGACCCGATGCACGGCAACACCGTGAGCACCTCCTCCGGCATCAAGACGCGCAACTTCCAGGACGTGCTGCGCGAGGTGGAGCAGAGCTTCGACGTGCACGAGAAGCTCGGCTCCTACCTGGGTGGGGTGCACTTCGAGCTCACGGGGGAGGACGTCACCGAGTGCGTGGGCGGTGCCGTGGGCATCACCGAGCAGGACCTGGAGCGCAACTACGCCACCCTGTGCGATCCGCGGCTCAACTACCGTCAGGCGCTGGAGATGAGTTTCCACCTCGCCCGGCGCATGAGCCGCCTTCCCCGCGCGCCCCGGCCCTGAGCCGAACGTATAGGACGCAGGGGTGCCGTGTTGGGGGGGGGGTGCGGAGTCGCCCGTGCTCAGGACTCGGTGAAGTCGAGATCCCGGTGGAACGTCTCGCGCAGCATGAGGGTGCACACCAGCCCGATGGCGCAGCAGCCCAGGGCCAGCATGCGCGTGGCGGGGATCACTCCGAGCGTGGGCTTGAGGGCGAACCAGAGCGAGGTGATGGGGACGGCCAGGCCCCGCACCACGTTGGGCGCGCTCGTGGCGGCGGTGGCGCGCAGGTTCGTCCCGAACAGCTCGCTCGCCGTGGTGACGAAGACGGACCAGTAGCCGGTGGCCGCGCCCACCACGAAAATCATCGCGTAGAACGGCATGGCGCCGAGCGGGGCCACCTCGAGGAACACGAGCATGGAGACGGCGAGCGCGACGAGGAAGGCCCCGATGGCCCGCTTGCGGCTGCGCAACACCTGGCTGAGCCAGCCGCTCGAGAAGTTGCCCACCACCACGCCGCCGTAGGCGAAGCCGATGACGCGGCCGGGCTGGATGGCCTCGGACAGGCCCATGGCCCTGCCCAGCTCGGGCGCGAACACGAAGAGCACGCCGGTGGCGAACCAGATGGGCATGGCGCTCAGCACGATGCAGCCGAAGCGCATCAGCCGCTCCGAGGGCCAGAGCAGCCCCAGCGGATTGCCTCGGGGCGCGGTGCCCCGGGCCATCTGCTCGAACAGGCCGCTCTCGGCCACGCCCAGGCGCATGGCGAGCAGCACGAAGCCGAGCACCCCGCCGAGCACATAGCAGGCCTTCCAGCCCAGCAGCTCGGCGGTGGCGCCCGCCACCACGGCGCCCAGCAGCCCCACGGTGGCGACGAGGGTGGTGCCCACGCCGCGCAGCCGGGTGGGGAGCAGCTCGCCCACCAGGGTGATGCCCGCGCCGAGCTCTCCCGCGAGCCCGAAGCCCGCCAGGGCCCGCAGCACGGCGTACGCCTCCACGTTGGTGACGAAGGCGTTGAGCAGGTTCGCGCTCGAGTAGAGCGCGATGGAGGCGTAGAGGGTGCGCGTCCGGCCGAAGCGATCTCCCGCGGCCCCGAAGGCGAAGCCCCCGAGCAGCATGCCGATGAGCTGCATGTCCAGCAGGTGCTTGCCGAGCCGGGCCAGCTCCTCGGGGTCCGTCACGCCGATGCCGCGCAGCGAGGGGATGCGCAGGATCGAGAACATGACGAGGTCGAACATGTCGACGAAGTAGCCAAGCGCGGCCACCATCACGGCCAGCCAGGGGCGACGGTCGGAGGACATGCGCTCAACCTAGCACGCGGGGCGGTGCGGTTTCGCCCCGGTTCCCCTCTGCCCCTGGTGATGAGCGCGAGCGCCCAAAGGAAGGTCACGCCCATGGAGGTTGTGCTCTCCGGCGCTACGGCATCGCCACGAGGATGAGGCTGGAGATGATGCTCATGAGGAAGAAATAGGGTCCGCTGACCAGGCTGTACATGAGCGGACGGGGCATGTTGGGGTTGATGGCGGTGTTCGCCATGGTCGCGACGAGATAGCCCAGGCCGATCACCCCCCCGAAGGCCATGGCGTCACCGACGGAGGAGAGGTCCAGGGCCTTCATCAGGAGGGCGCTGGTGATGATCGTGAGCAGCGAGCAGACGAGCGGCCCCAGGATGAAGAGGGGGGCGGGCTTCGCCTTCGGATCATGCGCCCGGCCGAGGATGGAGGCATAGGCCTTGCCGAACAGCACGGTGAACCACACTCCACCAAGCATGGTGGCCGCGAAGGTCGCCGCCAGAACGGCAAGCCAATTGATGCGTGTCATTGAGTCGAGCATGGGTGACGTTCGTTCTTTCTGATTCCTGCTTCGGGAAGGAAGGGGGCGTTTTCGGGCTCGCCCCGGTGACGAGGAGAAGGTAGGAAGGGTAGCGGACAGGTTCGGTCCGCGATTCGAGGTGCCCTTCCATGGTTCAGACGTCCGCCCGACTGCTCAAGGTGCTGTCCCTGTTGCAGTCCCAGCGCTTCTGGGCGGGCGGGGACCTGGCGAGCCAGCTCGGGGTCACCGAGCGCAGTGTCCGCCGGGACGTGGACCGGCTGAGGACGCTGGGCTACCCGGTACATGCGACGGCGGGAGTGGGGGGCGGCTATCAGCTCGGCGCGGGAAAGGAACTGCCTCCATTGCCGCTCGAGGACGATGAGGCCGTGGCCGTCGCGGTGGGACTGCGCGCCGCGGCGGTCGGTCCGGTGACGGGACTGGAGGAGGCGGCGGTGCGGGCCCTGAGCAAGCTCGAGCAGGTGCTGCCCAAGCGCCTGCGCCGCCGGGTGAACGCGCTGCAGGCGGTGAGCGTGCGGCTTGGAGACGCGGCGGGGCCCACGGTGGACGCCGGGACGCTGGCAGTGCTCGCGAACACCTGCCGCGACGAACTCCAGTTGCGCTTCGACTATGGCAACCGGGAGGGCGAGGCGAGCGAGCGCCACGTGGAGCCCTACCGCCTCGTCCACACCCGCTTCCGCTGGTACCTGCTGGCGTATGACCTTGGGAAGGAGGACTGGCGCACGTTCCGCGTCGACCGCATCGGCCCGAATCTCAGGCCGGGACGCGCCTTCAAGCCCCGGCCCCTGCCCGCCGGGGACGTGGCGGCCTACGTCTCGCAGCGTGTCTCGACGGACGTCTACCGCTTCCGCGCGCGGGCGACGGTGCACGCCCCGGCGCAGACGGTCTCCGCGAAGCTGTCCGGCATCGCCTTCCGTGTCGAGGAACAGGAGTCCGGACGGTGCCTCGTGCACACGGGGGCGGAGACCTTGGAGGCGGTAGCGTGGCTGCTCGGCTCCATGGGTTTCGACTTCGAGGTCCACGAGCCGCCGGAGCTCATCGACCACCTGCGGCGCATGTCCGAGCGCCTGGGCCGGGCGGCGGGCCGCGCGCCACCAGCTCAGGCCAGCTCTCGTTGAGCGCCGGAGCCGCGGCAGCACCGCATCCAGCTCGCCATGGCACCACGCTGTTGCCTTTCAACAATTCGAATCGCCCATCTTGGATGCCAGCGCATTCTTCGAATGTCGAAAGATGAGAATACGGACCAGAACCTCTTCGGAACTCGTTTCTCCCATGGAAGTTTTCGCGTGACACCGTCGTGTTTCCTCACGTTCGACTCCCCAGGTGGGGAACACGCGCCCTCCCACCCGGGTGGGCCAGGAGGTATAAGAGCACTTCTTCAACCCAAGGAGCCTCGAATGCGCATGCATTGGTGTGTCGTCCTGCTGGTTCCGTTGGCCGGGTGCGTCTCGCAGAAGGCGTTCGACTCGAAGTCGAAGGAGGCGCTCACCCTCAAGCAGCAGTACGACGAGCAACAGGAGCAGAGGAAGGCGCTGGAGCAGCAGCTTGGCGAGAGCCGCGCCGCGGCCGAGAAGGCCCAGAAGGAGAACGCGGAGCTGGAGTCCTCGCTCTCCAACAGTGACGCCGAGCGCCGCGCGCTGCGCAAGCGCGTGGACGAACTGTCGGAGCTCAACCAGGAACTGTCCCGCAGCACCGAGAAGCTCGCCGCGGCGAAGGAGGCACTCGAGAAGAAGTCCGGCGAGTACGAGAGCCTCGCCAAGAGCCTCAAGGAGGAGATCAAGACCGGGAAGATCGAGCTGTCCGAGCTGAAGGGCCGGATGGTGGTGAAGATGAAGGACAAGATCCTCTTCTCCTCCGGCAGCACGAAGCTCAACAAGGAGGGCCAGGATGCGCTGGCGAAGGTGGCGCAGGCCCTCAAGGACGTGCAGGGGAAGATCATCCGGGTCGAGGGCCACACGGACAACGTTCCGGTGCCGACGGACACGAAGACAGAGTTCGACTCGAACTGGGAGCTGTCCACCACGCGCGCGCTCGTGGTCGTGAAGCTGCTGCAGGAGCAGGGCGTGCCGCCCACGGTGCTCTCCGCGTTGGGCTATGGCGAATACCAGCCCATTGCCTCCAACCAGACGGTGGAGGGGCGGAGCCTGAACCGGCGCATCGAGATCGTTCTCGCGCCGGCCGAGCAGGCTCCGTCCGCGGTGGTGGCTGCCTCGGTGAAGAAGGCCCCGGCGCCGGCTCCGGCTCCCGCGGTGAAGCCGGCCTCCGGCACCAAACCCGCCGCGAAGAAGAAGTAGCCACAGCGAACGCGGGCCGCTCCATGGAAAGCGGAGCGGCCCGCCGGGAAGCCACGGTTCACCAGCCAGACCCCCTCGGTTCTGATGGGGGCCTTACCATCCCCGAGGAGCGGATCCACATCGACCCGGGCGAACTCTCGGGTCTGATGGCCGTCGAATCGGCCGAGCCCATGCGTACCAGTCCCACCGTCGCCGACCGCATCGCACGAGGCGAGGCCCCGCAGGAGCCCGAGCAGGGCCCTCACCCCGAGACCGCGCGTCGCGTGGCGGGGCGTTTCGCCTGACGGAGCGTGTACTCGAACAGCTTCGGGTACCCATCGAGCAGCTTCAACGTGTGCGCCAGGTGGAGGATCGACGCCAGGACCACGTCGGCGGCGGTGAACGAGTCGCCCGCGATGAACTCACGGCCGTCGAGCCGGACGTCGAGCACCTCGAGCACGTCGTTCAGGCGTGCGTGTTGCCGTGAGAGGTCCGCCTTCTTCTCCTCGGGCTGCTGAGTGTTCCAGTAGTGCTCGACGACCAACGGATCGAGCGTCACCTCGGCGAAGACGATCCACTGGAGATAGGCGCCTCGATCGGCCGAGCCTGGGGGCGGCGCCAGCTTCTTCTCGGGAAAGCGGTCGGCCAGATGGAGGCAGATCGCCAGCGATTCGAAGAGCACGGTGGCGCCATCCACCAGCACCGGGACCTCGCCGAGGGGGTGCAACGCCAGGTGGGCCGGGGTCGTGGTCTCTTGTTTCGCGACGTCGAGCTTCACCAGCTCGTACGGCACTTCGAGTTCCTCGAGCAGCCAGCGGGCGCGGGTCGCTCGGGTTCGCGGGGCGAAGTAGAGCTTCATCGGAGAACTCCTGTGGGGGGTGAGCCGCGACAACATGCAGTCCCATCCCTCCTGGCGACAATGACCTCGCCCATGGACTCTTTGTCAGGTTATTCTTGACGATGATGATCTCGCCAGCCGACATGGTCCTGTTCGCGGCGGTCGTGCGTGAAGGCAGCTTCACGCGAGCGGCGCGCCAGCTCGGCATCACCAAGCAGACGGCCAGCGAGCGGATCGGCAAGTTGGAGGAGCAGCTCGGGGTGCGGTTGCTCGAGCGAACGACGCGACGTCTGCGGATGACCGAGTCGGGAACCACCTATTACGATCGGTGCGCCGCGATCGCCGCGCAGATCGACGAGGCCAACAGCGAGGTGCAGCGGCGGCAGGCGGAGCCCGTGGGTCTGCTGCGGGTGGCCTCGCCGATGCTCTACGGCCGCCGCTACCTGGCGCCAGTGGTCGCGGACTTCCTCTCCCGCCATCCCAAGGCGAGCGTGGAGCTGGTGCTCGCCGACCGCCGCGTCGACCTCATCGAGGAGGGGCTGGATCTCGCGATTCGCATCGGGACGATCGATGACTCGTCCCTGGTGGCGCGAAAGCTCGGGGAGGGTCCCCTCTACTTCGTGGCGAGTCCCGGGTACCTCTCGAAACACGGGATGCCGAGCGCGAAGGCGCTTCGCTCCGCGCGATGCATTGGCTTCAGCCCGTTCGAGACCTGGGAGGCCGAGAACGTGAAGACGCGGATCGATCCGGTGCTGACGGTGAACGACCTCGAAGTGGCGTGCGAGGCGGCGATCGCCGGTGTCGGCATCGCGCGGGTTCCAGAGCTCCTCTGCCGGGAGGCGGTTCGAGACGGACGGTTGAAGATCCTCTTCGGACCCAGGCCGGCGATGCTGCGGACCATCTATGCCGTCTACCCGAGCCGGTTGAATCTCCCGTCGAAGGTCCGCCTGTTCGTGGACGCGCTGGCGACGCTGACCGAGCCGGTATCTCCGCCGCTGGGACTTCCCCGCGGCGGAGCCAGGCGCAGGCACCGGTAGAGCTCCCCGGGTTGGGTGAGCTCGTTGGAACCGTGGTCCGCTACGGTGAGAGTGTCAGGGAGTCGAGGTTGACGTGGGCCGAGTCTCCCGGGGCGTAGACGAAGGCGAGGGTATTGGTGCCCGCGTTCAGCGGGATTCGCGCGGTGTGGGTCGACCAGGTGTCCCAATCCGCCGTCGCGGGCAGGGTGAGCTGGGTGCGCACGCCATTCACCTCCAGGGTGAGCGTCCTGGCCGAGCCGTTGGCGTTGCTATACTTCAGGGTCGCGGAGTAGGTGCCCGCCGTGCTGGCCTGCGCGGTGAACGTGGTGGTCGCGCCGGAGTTCCAGTACCCGGCGACGAACCCGCGTCCGGAGTAGCCCGTGTGGTCGTTCAGGGCGATCGCGCCCGAGGACAGCACCGCGTCCTCCGCTTCGAGCACAATCGTCGGGAGGGGTGAGAGTGTCAGGGAGTCGAGGTTGACGTGGGCCGAGTCTCCCGGGGCGTAGACGAGGGCGAGGGTATTGGTGCCCGCGTTCAGCGGGATTCGCGTGGTGTAGGTCGACCAGGTGTTCCAGTCCGCCGTCGCGGGCAGGGTGAGCTGGGTGCGCACGCCATTCACCTCCAGGGTGAGCGTCCTGGCCGAGCCGTTGGCGTTGCTGTACTTCAGGGTCGTGGAGTAGGTGCCCGCCGTGCTGGCCTGCGCGGTGAACGTGGTGGCCGCGCCGGAGTTCCAGTACCCGGCGACGAACCCGCGCCCGGAGTAGCCCGGGTGGTCGTTCTGGACGATCGCGCCCGAGGACAGCACCGCGTCCTCCGCTTCGAGCACGCTCGTCAGGGGGGGAGGAGGGGGAGTGCTCGGGGTGCCGTCGACCACGACCGTCCGCGCCACCCCAGCCGCGATGCGCACCGCGGTGTACGGACCGTAGACATCGACACCCGTCGTCCACCCCTCGCCCGTGGCGGCCTTGAGCGCCGCGAGGTCTCCGTAGCGGGTGGGGGCGGTCCCGTTGATCCGCGCCGCCGTGCCCGCCGTGGCGTTGACCTTCACGATGTAGTGGGTGAGCGCCGGGCTGAAGCTGCCGGTCTTCGCCTGGGTCTCCACGGTGACGGAGGTGCTCGTGCGCTGCGCGGTGATGCGTTGCTTGAAGAAGACTCCGTTCTCATAGGCCCGGGTCAGGCCGTCGTCGTCGTAGAGGGTGAACTCGCTCCGGGCCGTGGTGGGGAAGACATCGAGGTCGATCTGCTTGACGGGCTTCTCGCTCACGTACTGCAGCACCTCCTGGGTCGGGAGGATGGCACCCGCCTTGACGAACAGCGGGATGTCCTGCCAGGTGGACGCGTTGACCGGGTAGTTGAAGGTGAGGGGGCCCGTGTAGACGGAGCCACGGGTGTAGTCGGTCCAGGTGCCCGCGGGCAGGTACACCTGCTTGCTGGCCGCCCCCGGCTCGACGACGGGCGCCACGAGCAGCGACTCGCCGAACATCCACTCGCTGGTGAGGTTCGCGGCGTTCGGATCCGTGGGGTAGTCGTAGAACAGGGGCCGCACCAGACCGATACCCGTCTCGTAATTGATCCGCTCATGGGCATACAGGTAGGGCATCAACCGGCTGCGCAGCTCGATCGCGCGCTTGGCCGCGCTCTCCGCGGTGGCCCCGTAGACCCACGGTTGGCGCTGCTTGCCATCCACGCCATGGGCCCGGTAGATGGGCACGAACGCGCCGAACTGCATCCAACGCGCGTAGTTCTCCGAGGACGGATCCCCGAAGAAGCCGCCGATGTCCATGCCCCATTTGCTCTCGCCAATGTTGATGCTGGTGAGCATGCGGGTGCGCTGATCGGCCATGTTGCCGAACCCGGATTCGATGTCGCCGGACCACATGCCGTAGCCGTAGCGCTGGGCGCCGAGGTAGAAGTTGCGGTTGAGCGAGAACACCCGCCGGTCCGAGTACGCCCGCTGCCCGTCATACAGCGACCGCTGCATGTTGAAGTGCTGGAGGCTGTTGAAGATCGTCCCGTTCGCCTCGTCGGCCTCGTCGTTCCACCAGCCCGCGATGCCCGCGTCGAACAGCGTCCGGGAGTGCTGCCAATACCAGTCACGGCACGTCTGCTTGGAGAAGTCGACGTCATTGGCGGGTCGGCCGGAGAAGTACTCGTTGTAATCGGCCAGGCCCGGGTAGAAGCAGTTGTTGGTGCGCGCCCACTGTCCCTGCGCCGTGGTGCCTCCGCCCGCCTTCCCGACGATCACCCGGGGCTTCATGATCCCCATCAACATGACGCCCCTGGCCGCCATGTCCCGGGCGAACGTCCCGGCCGCCCCGCTGGGGAACTTGTTCGGGTGCACGTTGCCGCTGGCGGAGGTCGAATTCCACCGGAACTCGCCGTAGTCATCCTCGCCCCATGCCTTGAAGTCGAAATCCAGCGTGAAGGCATCCAGGGGGATCTTCCGATCCCGGTAGCCCTGGACGATCGAGGTGACCTCCGTCTGCGAGGTTCCCCACTCGCTGTTGTTGAATCCCAGGGCCCACTTGGGTGACAGGGCGGGCTTGCCGGAGATCTCCGCGACGCCCGCCATCACCTGCCGGGGCGGACCGACCAGGACGTAGTACGCGATGTTGCGAGTCGACACGCCACTGAACTCCAGCGTGGTGTCGGTGATGGCGAAGTCTCCATCGATGGAGTCCACCAGCAATCCATAACGGCTGGTGAAGGCGAGCGGAGCTCCACCGTCCCCCTGCATGTTGGCGTTGACCCGGCCGCCGTCGTTGCGCTGCATGCCCTCGGCGAGGTTCTGCTTGGGATCCTTCTCGGCCCAGGGCACCGGGTTGCCGGTGATGCCGTAGAACGCCTGTCCGGACCCATGGTGGAACTTCACCCCGTCCTCATACACGCCCTCGGCGACCTGCTCGCTCAGCACCAGCGCTCCCGTGGCGTCGAAGACGGAGAGGCGGGCGGGATTCCGGCTGATCTTCACGGTCAGCTGCGCCGTGGTGACCACGATGGGATTGGACGCCGTGTCGGCGGAGGTGATGTTGCCCGTGGCCCACGTCTTGGCGGGATCGATGACGGCGGTGGGGGGATCGGCGACGCCACCGGGGTGGTAGTCCACCTTGACGATGTCCGGGCGCAGGGCCTGGACAAGGAGCTTGTCGCCGCCGACGGTGAGGGTGAGGGTGTCACCCGAGAGGGAGGCACTGGTGACGGACCCGAGGGCGGCGTGAGCGGGCAGGGCCGACAGGCCGACCCCGGCCACCGTGGAGAGCAACGTGGTCGCGAGCAACCTCGCTCGGCGGCGGTGAGACGCGAACATGAGACAACCTCCCGGAATGGCCTGGGAGCATGGCACCAGGAAATCGAGTTTGTAAAGGAAAGCCGTTAAAACAGTAAAACAACGGCTCCACCTGCCATGGCAGGTGGATTCCCTGGTGGTCACGCGCGACTCCGAGCACGGCCCAGCAGGACATCCACCCGTTGGCGGTAGCTCCTGCTGAGCTTGAGGCACGTGCCATCCCGCAGGATGACCTGGTACTCGCCGTGGAAGAGGGGGCGCATCTCCCGCACCCGGTGGACGTTGACGATGGTCGAGCGGTGGATGCGCACGAACTGGTGGGGATCCAACCGCCCCTCCAGCTCCCGGAGGGACTGGCGGAGCAGGTGCGTCCGTCCCTCCGCGTGCACCTGGACGTAGCAGTCCTCGGCCTCCATCCAGTCCACCTCGCCCACGGGAAGGAAGGCCACCCGGCCAACCTCCTTGAGCACCAGTTGCTCCAGATAGTGCGGCGCGGAGGGCGGTGGCACCAGGGAGGGGGCGGAGGGCGCCGCCCCAGGGGTCATGCCCAGGAGTCCCACGAGCTGGCGCGCCAGCACCTGGATCCGCTCGCCCCGGACGTGCTCCTTGGCGCGGGCCAGCACCCGGGTGAAGCGCTCGTCCTGGATGGGTTTGAGGAGATAATCGAGCGCATGCACCTCGAAGGCCTTGAGGGCATGGGTGGCGGCCGCGGTGACGAAGATGATGGCCCCCGTGCGCTCGGAACCCGCTTCCCGCAGCACCTGGAAGCCATCCATGCCCGACAGCTCCACATCGAGGAAGACGACATCCATGGGGTGTTGGCGCAGGAGCCGGAGCGCCTCGGGACCCCTGGCACACTGGCCCACCAGCTCCACCTCGGGATCCGCGGCCAGCCGCAGCCCCAGTGCCTGGCGGGTCGCACGCTCCGGATCCACCAGCAGGACCCGGATGGGCGCGAGAGCCGTGGGTGACTCCCCCAGGATGTCGCCACGCTGTTTCAGTGCCTCCACGGAAAAAGCCACGCACGCCTCCTCGAATCGGGATTGGGCGGGTTGCTCTACGCGGACCGCGTGATGGGGGCGTGACGGTCGGGGCCGGGGCCTCACTGGGGCCGCGGCTTCCACCATTTCTCACGCGGTAGCGGCGGCCCCACCTCGGTGCCAATCGAGAAGCCGGGGCCTCGCAGCTCCACCTCGCCATTCATGTACCGGCCCAGCTCCTCCTGGTAGTCGTCGAGCAGCTTCTGCATCGCGAGCTCGCCGCGCTGCTGGGGTTGCTGTGATTGCATGCGCCGCTCCAGCTCACCGCCAATCCGCACGAGCACCCGGTTGAGTCCCTCCTGGTCGCGGATCTCCGAGTCGCGCACCACGCCCATCCGGATGTCCCCCACCGCGAGGATGGTGCGGATCTCCGGCTCGCCCCCATCCTGGGACTCGTAGCGATCCGCCCGGGTGTCCGGCATGTCCGCCGGCGGCGGCGGGAGCAGGACCTCATCGTCCTCGGAGGGCGGGCTGTTCGCGGGAGGCGGCGCGGGCGGAGAGGCCGGCGGAGGCGAGGCGGGTCGGGGCGGTGGCGTGGTGGACGGGACGGGCGTCGGGGCCGGAGTCTGGGCAATGGGCGCGGAGGGACGCTCGGCCCCCTCCTGCTCCCGGCTTCCCGCCGGCGAAGGCGCGGAAGCGCTCCACCGCACGCCAATCCAGATCCCCAGGGCCAGCACGAGCAGCGCCGCTGCCCCCATCCACAATCCGCGTTGCACTCGCATGATGATCACGGGCCTTTACGCCGTTGCAGTTCCTCGTCAATGACCTGGCGGAAGGTCTCGAAGGGGAAGGCGCCCGGAAGCAGCCGCCCGTTGACGAAGACCGCCGGCGTACCGCTCGGGCCGGCGAGGCTGACACCGTACGCGCTCTCCTCGCGGATCGCCGCCTGGAACCGGCCCGAGTCCAGCGCCTCGCGGAAGCGCGCGAGATCCAGCCCCAGCCCGGCCGCGTACTGCTCGAACGTGGAGCGGCGCAGGACGAAGGGCCGGCTGAAGATGCGATCGTGCATCTCCCAGAAGCGTCCCTGCTCCCCCGCCGCCCGCGCCGCCTCGTGCGCGACCATCGCGCCCGGGTGGATCTCCATGTTGGGGGCGTCCTTCCAGACGATGCGGACCTTGTCCCCGTAGTGCGAGCGCACCCGGGCGAGCGTCTTCTCCAGCCGCGCGCAGTACGGGCACTGGAAGTCGGAGAACGTGACGATGGTGATGGGCGCGTCCTGGGGGCCGCGCACGGGCGAGTCCCCCACGTCGACCGCGTAGAGGCCCGTGGGCAGCGCGGGAATCTCTCCCACCGGGGGCCCGAACTCCTGGCCCTGGGCGGTGAGGGTCTCGTACAGCTTCGCGGCCGGCACGCCCTGCTTCACGAGCCGCTGGGCCGCCTGGAGTTCCTGCTGGATGCGCTCGCGCAGCGCCTCCGCCGTCAGGGCGACGTTGGGCTGGCTGCGTCCTCCCCCGCCGTACTCCAGACGCCGGCCGTTGATGAACAGGGTGGGCAGGTTGCCGATGGCCAGCTCTTCGGAGAGCTCCAGATCGCGCGCCACCTGCTCCGAGTACGTCCGCTCCTCGAGCGCCGTGTGGAAGGCCGCGAGGTCCAGACCGAGCTGCCGCGCGTGCTCCTCCAGCTTGGGTTGCTCGAAGTCCGGGTCCGCGAAGAGCTTGTCGTGCATCTGCCAGAACTTGCCCTGCTTGCCGGCGGCCAGCGCCGCCTCGGAGGCCAGGAGCGCGCCGAGGTGGTCCACCACCGGGCGGAACTTCCACACCACGCGCACGTCCCGGGGCGCGCTGGCCATGGCGGTGTCGAGCGCCGCCTCGAAGGAGCCACAGCGCGTGCATTCGAAGTCGGACCACAGGACGATCGTCACCTTGGCGTCCGCGGGGCCTCTGCTCGGGGACTCGCCCACGGGGACCTTGTAGACGGGGTCCGGATCGGAGAGCGACACGTTGGGGACCGGGGCGGGCTCGGGGGGAGCGCTGCTCGTGGCCGGGGGGTTCTCGGGGAGGGCGGTGCTCGTGGTGCTCGTGGCCGGGGGGTTCTCGGTGGCCGAGTCCCGGCCGGCGATGCGTTGGTAGAGCGCCTTGGGCTCCACGCCGCTGTCGAGCACGCTGCGCGCCACCGCCTTCTCCTCGTCGATGAGCTTCTGCAGGACGTCGGTGGGCACGAGGCCTCGCACGGGCCGGCCATTCACGTAGAAGACCGGGGCGCCGCGCGCCTGGAGCTTGCCAGCGAGCAGCGAGTCGTCGTCCACCTTCTGGCGGGCCCGCTCGGTGTCGAGCGCGTCGCGAAAGCGCGGCAGATCCAGCCCCAGTTCCTGGGCATGGCGCTCGAGCGAGGCGCGATCCAGCGCGTCCTGGTGGGCGAAGAGGATGTCGTGGTAGCGCCAGAACTGGCCCTGCTCGGCGGCGGCGACCGAGGCTTCCGCGGCGAGCTGCGATTGGGGATAGAGCGGCAGCGGGTTGAAGCGGTACTGGATGCGCAGCGCGTCCCCGTTGGCGAGCTTCAACTCGCGCAGCCGCTCGGCCGCGCGCGCGCAGTAGGGGGATTGGAAGTCACAGAAGACGAGCAGCGTCACCTGGGCGGTGGCGGGTCCGCGCAGCGGCAGGCCACTGAGCGGAACCCAGGTGCGCTCCACGGCGGGCAACACGAGAGGACGAGGTGCGCGCTCCTTGCAACCGAGCGCCGGGACGAGGGTGAGCAATACGAGTCCAACCCACGACGTGACCCGGGTCACGACACCTGCAAGCGAAGCACGACGCATATATCCTCTCATGGGTCCGCGATGAACCGGCCCTTCTCAGTACACGAAGGTAGCGGAGGCCTGTCCGTAGCCGTAGTCGAAGTCGCCCTTGCCGCGGCACGCACCGTCGCCGTGCGAGATGCTGAGCGCCGTCATGAGGCCATCCGTGCCCTCGAAACGGTTGCAGCAGGACTGATCCCACACGGTCGCGGTCACGGTGCGGCCGTTGGCCGTCACCTTCGCGGACTGGCCGCAGGTCATGCGCTGGGCGGAGTCACGGGCGAAGGCCAGCTTGCTGTCGCTACACCCGTAACCGCAGGCGCCCGTGGCCGAGTTGCCGTTGGCGCACTTGAGCCACGAACACGCCCCCTCGTAGTAGAGCGTCTTGGTAACGGAGGCCATGGCGTGCACGTAGCCGCCCTCCTCACCGGGGTTGGGCAGACTTTCGTCGTTCGCCATCTCCGCGTCACCGCACGCCGTCATCCCAAAAGACAGCGCCGCCACCATCAGTCCCGCGAGGGTCCGCATCTTCATGACGTCTTCTCCGTGTTCGAGGGGTAGACGCGCCGGACCGTGAAGAAGCCACGAGTTCAAAAAAGAACAGGCCGGCGCGCCCGGCCCGTATAGACGAGCCCTTCTCGAATTTCAAGAAAGGCCCGTCCACCTTGAGCCGCCACTGTCGGCTTGTCATCGTTGCGCACGGAGCATCTCGGAGGGAGACCGGGCTCACGGCTCCACGGATTGCGGCACGGGGTCCTGCTTGCGCACGGGCATGTAACACTTGCCCTGGTACTCGGCCTGATTGCTGTAGCAGGGCGGCTTCTTCTCCAGCGCCACCCAGCATCCCTTGTTGATCTCCACCGCGCCCTTGTTGGTCTCACAGGGAGGCACGGCCTGTTTCGTCCAGGGCTTTTCGGGGAGGGGATAGGCGATGGTCTCCCGGTCCGGATTGCTCAGGTCGATGAAGTCCGTCTCCCGTTGCAGCGCATCCTCAAGGGCCCAGACGCAATTGCCGACATGGGAATGCGCGGCGTCCAGCCTCGAGGAGAGACAGACACCCAGGCCCACCGCGAGCACGGCGATTCCCGCGGCGGCGAGTCCCGTCCTGAAACGCCAGAGCCGACGCACGGGCGAGGCCCCAGGCACCCCAGCCCCGACCGGCCCCCCCGCGAGGTGAGCCTCCACCTGGACATCATCCTCCACGCGTTGGAGCGCGCCAGTCATCAAGACGAAGAGGTTGGTCAGCTCCGAGGTCCGCACCGAGGCGGGCGCCTGCTCCACGTCCAGCGTCACGGAGTCCCGCTCCGGCTCGTAGATGAGACTCATCCGGCAGGGCCCCGCGGGTTGCCAGGCCACGTCACCCCTCGGGACGAGCGTCAGGGCCGGAGTGCCGGTGAGCACGTTCCACGCCTCGTGGAGGCGTCCCAGGCGGGGATCCACCTCGTAGCTTTTGCCCCACTGGAAGGACGCCGTTCCATCCCCTGTCCCGTTCTTCTCGTTCGCCATGCGCGGCTCCTGGATGGGTCCCCATGCACCAGACGACGGTGCTCGCGCCCATCTCCTGGGCCCCCAGGGGAACGGATTCGACCAGACAAGTCAAGGTGGACCATGGGTCCTGGGAGGTTCGGTCTCGTCGCGCTCCCTCTCAAGCTCCACGACATCATGACTCCTCGAGTTCAGGGCTCGGTCCACACCGCGAGTTCGTTGCCGCTCGGGTCCGCGAAGTGGAAGCGCCGGCCACCGGGGAAGGAGAAGGTCTCCTTCACGATGCGGGCGCCCGTCTGGCGCACCCGCGCGAGGCTCGCCTCCAGGTCGCGCGAGTAGATGACGAGCAGCGCACCCCCTGGCGAAACGGAGGGTGCCTTGAAGAAGCCCCCGCTCATGCGGCCATCCTGGAAGCTCGTGTACTCGGGGCCGTAGTCCTCGAAGTGCCAGCCGAAGACGGTGGTGTAGAACTGTTTGGTGGCGGCGATGTCCGTGGCGGGCAGCTCGAGGTAGTCGACGCGGTGGTGGTGCTGGGCCTGGGTCTGTGAAGCGGAAGAGGTCATGGGCCGGGCACTCTAGGCGCCCGGGACCGGGGTGGCTTGTACGAATCCGACACCCGCCCGCTCGCGCGCATACGCCCCCGGAGCCAGCCCCGTGAGGGCGCGGAACTCCTTCCCCAGGTGAGCCTGATCGTAGTACCCGGCGGCCAAGGCCAGCTCGGCCCCCCCGACATCCGGCCACCGCTCGAGCAGCTCCGTGGCGTGCTGCATGCGCGCGATGCGGCAGAGCACCTTGGGGGACAGGCCCACCGTCGCGCGGAAGCGGCGCTCGAGTTGGCGGGCCCCCACTCCCAGTCGCTCCTCCAGGGACTGGATCCGAATCTGCCCCCGCGCCGCGTGGATGAGCCCCACCGCGTGGGCGAGGGCTTCGTCGCGCACCGCGGGTACGTGCCGCTCCAACAGCAGCGTGTCCAGCAGGGCCAGACGGGCCTGGACTCCCCGGGTCTCCTCCAGGCGCTCCACCCACTCGCGCGCCTCGCGGGGCCAGAGCGCATCCAGCGCGAGGTCCCCGTCCGTGAGCACATCCAGCCCGAAGCGCAGGAAGGGGTGGGCCCCTCCGGGCAGGAAGCGGATGCCGAGCGAGCACACCTCGCCCAGGAGCGGCACCACCTCCGCGCGCTGCATCGCCCCCACCACCCGGATGATCTTCCGAGAGGAGCCAAGCTCCACCAGCACATCGATGCACCCATCCGGCAGCACCCGGTGGCCCCGCGGTGAGGCCACGTACCCGGTCAACGCCCAGTAGCACTGGACGAAGGGCGCGAGCGCGGCGCATGGGGGGCGCTCGATATACCCCGGCCCGGGCCCCGTCACGGCTGACGCTCCACGAGCAGCGCTCCGCCGAGGGGCTGCTCCATACGCGGGAGCGGAGTGGCGCGGGGACTCTCCACCGAGGACCGCCGAAGACACCCGGGCGTGAGCAGCAGGAGGACGGGCATCACGAGGAGGGAGACGCTTGGCGTGGACAGCATGGGCGCTACCTGACTACGGACTTCCGGTGGACGGCAACCACTGTAGAGGGTGATGCGCCGCTCGAAGCACCCGAGGACGTAGACTGCGGCCTCCTCGCGTACGGCCGGGTGCATCCCTGGAAGGGTGTCAGACGATTCGTAGGAAACGAGGTGTCGGAACGAGTCTTTTGACACCTTCCCCGTGTGGTAGACGAGGACGGTACCGATGGCGAACGAAACCAGCGAGATCGTTCTGAGCATGCAGGATCTTCGTGAGGTCACCCGTTACGCTGCGGAGAGCGCGCAGGAAGTCCTGGAGATTTTCGAGAGAGCACACCCGGCCGACTCGCGGCCTCGCGACGCGATCGACGCCGCATGGACGTTCGCTCGAGGCGGAGCGCGCGGAAAGGCATTGCGCGACGCCGGGTGGGCGGCGCACAAGGCGGCCCGACACGCAGACACGGCGGCGGCGGGTGATGCGGCGCGAGCAGCGATGTCCGCGGCCGCCGCTGCGTACTTGCATCCACTGGCCGACGCCCACCAGGTGAAGCACATTCTCGGAGCAGCGGCCCATGCGGCGCGAGCGGTCGAACTCATCGCTGGCGATGATCGAGATGTCGGCGCTGAGCACATCGAGCAAGTGCGCCGGCGCGTGACATCAGCCGTCATAGACGTGCTTGAACGCTACCCTGCGGCACCGCCTGGTGGAGGGCGCGTCGGGGAGCTGCTTCGCGCTCTGGATGAAGCCCTTCGCGGCCGTTTCTGAAGGCCTTGTTGCGCATAAGAGAAATGGGGGCAGGGGGGCTTGGGCCTGTGAGCTGGCCTTGCGCTTCGACATTGCTGGTCCCATCAGGCCGCACCACGCTCCGGTGCCCGCCCCTGGACCCCAACTCCTCGCTCCTTGAACTTCGGACTCGCCCGCATGAAATTCTACGCGTTGGAAAGAGACCCGTCCCCCCGCTACACGGGCAATCTGAACGCTACCCACAAGTGGGGGCTGCCCGGTGTGGAGCGTTGCCCTGTCTGTGACTTGCCGCCAGAGGAGTATACGATGGGCCAATACCCTTGCGTGGACCTGTCAGCTCTGCCGCCCCAGGACCAGAGGAAGCTATCCGATTCCTGGCCCGTTGCGCGTGAGGAGTTCATCCGGCTGCGCGAGCTGGTGCGGCCTCTGGTGCCTGCCTATGCCGTGCTTACATCGGGAGCGCGCTTTGGCCCGCTGCAGGGGAGTGGCCTGGGCTACTTCGGCCAGCTCGTCATGCAGAACCCCTGGTCCCTCTGCATGCGCCGTGAGGCCCTGGAGCGCTTGCAGAGCGCGGGCGTACGTGGCCTGACCGGCTGCCCCACCCAGGTGCGATTCCGGACCAGACACGCCCCCAACCTGCGGGACATCCAGCTCGAAATCCACGGGCGATTCCACCCGGACTGCTTACCGCCTCCGAACCCTCCATGCCCCACCTGTGGTGTTGCCATGGGCTACAGCGTCCCAGACTCGTATTGTCTCGACGCGGCCTCACTGCCACAGCATGTGGATATCTTCCGGCTGGCCGACGCCTCGACGCGCATCATCGCCAACGAGCTCCTGGTGGACGCGGTACGCCGCCTGGAACTGGATGGAGTTGTCTTCAAGGAGCTGGAGGTCCGCTGAGCCCGACACCCAGAGATGGTGTCAGAGAGGGTGTCTCATAACGGATTTCAGTTGAATGTTCCTATATATTATATCCGCAATACCGAAACCAGCCGACGATGTCGTCATGAGTGATGAGGTCCATGGCCCTGGCAATGGCGTCATCGAGAGCCTGTAGGGTACGCGCACCCATGCTCTTGAGCAGCTCCTTGAGCTTGTTCCAGAGCAGTTCAATGGGATTGAGGTCCGGCGAGTAGGGTGGAAGGAAGAGAACATGGGCACCGGCGGCGCGAATACGCTCCAGGATGTGCGCGGGCTTGTGCGCCCCCACATTGTCCATGACCACAATGTCGCCCGGATTGAGTTTGGGGACGAGCATGTGCTCGACGAAGGCCTCGAAGACACCGGCCGTCGTGGCTCCTTCGATAGTTATCAGCGCCCGAATGCCGTCCAGAGCCAGTGCACCCAGTACGGTGGTGACGACGCCGCGATTCCTGGGGACGTACCCCACCACGCGCTCGCCTCGGGGAGCACGTCCGCGAGTGCGCGTCATGCTCGTGTGACAGCCGGTTTCGTCGAGGAAGACGAACCGTCGCGGGTCGAGCAGGAGCATCAGCAGGAGGAAGACACGCCGCAGTGCCTGAATCCGAGGGGAGCGCTGCTCCGAAGCTACGAGCGACTTTTTTTGAGCCCCAGTCCCTGGCGTCGCAGTGCCCGCCAGACCGCCGAGGAGCTGGTATGCACTTCTGTTCGGGCCACCAACGCGTCGAAGTGCTCCCGCACCGTGGCATCGGGTTGTGTACGTACCTGGCCCTCAAGCGCCTCCAGCACCTCCCCCCGAATGGCCGAGAAGTTGCCTCCGCCCCTTGGCCGTGGCTCCAGGCTCCCCGTTTCGTCCTCGAGCGTCAGCCAATGAGAAAGTGTCTTGGCGCATACACTGAATTCAGCGGCCACCTCCTCCAGGGTTCTGCCACCACGTCTATAGGCCGCCACTGCGCGCTCACGCAAGTCCACCGAATAGGGCCGGGGCATGACTCCTCCTCCAGCTCCAATAGGTCAATTTCGACCGGAACATTCAACTGAAATCCGTTATCAGAGATGGTGTCAAAGGACTCGAAACGAGGGACTTGCGCGAGAGCAGAAGACTTGGAGCTGGCCCACGGAGTGCATCCGGCCCGGCGGAGTGTAAGCGGGGGAGGGGGATGGGCTGATGGGCCGTCGGCGGTGAGCGGCAACAGGGAGACGACGGGCATATTGGCTGGTGGGAATATCCGTCAAACCTCCGTGAAGCGCGCACCTGTCATACCGGACTCCTCCATGGCACGCTTGACTCGCTCAGAAACGATGATGTTCGTCTGCCAGCCCCACGGGCGGAATGTCTCGGCGTCCCCTACCTTGCTCGGGTCAATCCGCATGCCGACCACGTTACGGTATTCACCGATTCTGTCCTCGTAGCCGGCCTCGGCGGTTCGATACGCAACCTCCTCACACCGCGCATCGTCGATACAGCGAACGACTCGGAGCAGGTTCAACAGGTAATAGGGCTCTGCTTGCCCTTCAACGGTGATGGGGAACAACTGCATCTGGCTGCTCAACCCGAGTTGATCGAGGAGTTTCTTGACCTTGCCATGGATGATGGAGACGCTGAGCGCAGTAGTCGAAAAATCCAGCGGGTGCCCGGGCGCATAGAGCCCGATGCGGACGGGCCCCTGTACCAAGATGGGCACTCCATCTGTCAGATGCTGTCAGGCGACAGGAATTTTTGACCCCCTTGCGTCACTAAAACTGACCCCCTCCCAAGGCCCGGTTTCTACGTCGTGATGCTACGTCGTTCTGCGTCCTGCGTCCGCCGGAGCTCGCCCTCGCTGTTTCTCAAGCGAGGGCGAGCGCAGGCGCCCGCCGAGTCTCAGCGCTCGGGTTCAGCTGCACTGCCGGTGGCCTGCGGCACGCTCCGGCTCAGCAGCCCGGCCTTCTTCTTCTGCCGCAGCCGGTAGCTGTCGCCCTGGATGAGCAGCGTGTGGCTGTGGTGCAGCAGCCGGTCGAGGATGGCCGCGGCCAGCACGTCATCGCCGAAGACGCCGCCCCACTGGCCCACCATCTGGTTGGTGGTGAGAAGCATGCTGCCCTTCTCGTAACGACGCGCCACCAGTTGGAAGAAGAGGTGGGCACTGCGCTTCTCGAATGGCAGGTAGCTGTTACCGCGCACGCTTGTTGATGGAGATGGAGATTTGGACCGGCTGGTTGATGGGCATCAGCGAGGGCACACGGGCGCGCGTCACGCTCGTTGATGGAGCCCTCACGGGACGTGAGCAGTGGGTGCGCACGTCCGGCGAGGGCTGGCCGGAGTGAGGTTCAGCTGGAGGAGTGCTCGGAGGGAGGCGCGGCACGCGCCCACACCTCCTGCATGATGATGAGGGTGCGGTAGCGGCGCAGGGAGTGCTGGAGCGCCTCCACCTGGGTGAGGAGAGCATCGGCCAGACACGCCTGGGCGGAGGGGGGATGAGGAGAGGCCGCGAAGTCCTCGGCCTCCAGTTCCGCGTGGGCGGCGGTGAGGGCCGCGACCGAGGCGCGGAGCGTGGCCTCCAGAGCGGCGAGCACAGCGAGCTCCGGGGCGCACAGGACGAGCTCCAGGTGCGCGTCCATGTCAGTCCTCATGGGAGCCGGAGTCGAGGACACGTGCCAGGGTGTCGCGCTCCACCAGTTTCTTCTTCTTGCGAGCGGCCTCGCGCAGCGCGGCGGTGGCCAGCCGGTCCATATCGCGCAGGGCGCCGTTGGCCGCCTCGTGCAGCATGGCCACGGCGTCGGAGGCAAACAGCTCGCGCTCGCACCCGGCATGAGCCAGGCGCACGCGCAGGTACTCGGCGGTGTCTTCGGGCGAGAGGGGAGAGAGGTGCAGCCGGGTGTGCAGCCGCGAGTAGAGGCTGCGGTTGTGCCGACGCGCCAGACGGCCCTCCAGCTCCGGCAGGCCTACCAGCACCAGGCTGAGCAGGGCCTGGGAGTCCCAATGGTAGTTGAGCAGTATGTGCAGGTGGTCGAGCACGTCCTGGTGCAGCAGGTGCGACTCGTCCAGGAGAAACACGGGGTGCGTGCGCTCCTGGCCCAGCTGCTCCACATGGGTGGCCACGGCGTAGAAGACGGCCGCTGCGGTGGCCGAAGGCTTGAGGCCCAGCGCCAGGCACAGCTGGCGGTAGAAGTCGCGTCGGCCCAGGGTGGCGTTGTGGCAGTAGGTGAGGCGGAAGCCGCTGTGGGGGAGCCGGTGGCGCAGCGCGCGCAGCACGCAGGTTTTGCCCACGCCCGGCTCGCCGGTGAGCACCACGCTCTGGTGCTGGCGCAGGGCCTCACACAGTTCCTCCACCAGCGCGGCCTTGGAAGAGGGCAGCCAGAGGTCGGCATCGGCAATCTCCTTGGAGAAGGGAGCCAGGGTGAGGCCGAAGTGGGAGAGGTACGCGGCAGTCATGCCTCACCCCCGTCCTCACCGGCGGCGTGGGCGGGGCGGCGGCCCGTGGCCTTGTCCAGCAGGGCGCGCGGCGGGTCGAAGGCCGGGTGGCTGGGAGCCGTCTCATCCAGGTGGGGGCGGCGCCAGGGCCGCTCGCGCCGGGAGTTGCGCACCGGGTCCACCGGGTGCAGGCCAATACGCTGGCCCTCGTGCTCCACCCAGGGCGCCTGCTGCGCGTCCACCAGGCAGCGGCAGAGCGTCACCACGCGGCC
This sequence comes from Cystobacter fuscus, assembly GCF_002305875.1. Taxonomy (NCBI): domain Bacteria; kingdom Pseudomonadati; phylum Myxococcota; class Myxococcia; order Myxococcales; family Archangiaceae; genus Cystobacter; species Cystobacter fuscus. Next base: position 4,941,908 of record NZ_CP022098.1, read on the forward strand.
GGCCAGGTGGCCAGCGTCCATTTCGTAGTCCTCGCCCCCGAGGCTGACGGTGGTGTCGCGGCGCACGCGGCGGCGAATGCGCACGGTGAGGGCCTCGCGCAACTGCTGCTCGTCGAAGCCGCCAGGTGTCTGCGTATGGCTTTGGAAGACAGTCAGGGGCGAGCGCCCCAACAGCGAGGAATGGGGAGCGCGGTGGTAGTGCTCGTCGAGGAAGGCCCACAGGCGGACATTCACGTCGTGGAGGCTGGCCAGGGTGCCGAGGAAATCCAGACAGCCCTCGCGCAGCGTGCGCCAGAAGCGCTCCATCTTCCCACGAGCTTGAGGGTCATAAGGGCGGGCGTGCAACAGAGTGGTGCCCAGGCGAGCGCAGGCAGTGGCAAGGGTGTCGCCGCGGTAGGTACTGCCATTGTCGAGGTAGAGGGCGTCCGGTTTGCCGTGGCGGCGCAGGGCGCGCACCAGCAGGCCCAGCATGTCCACCTCGCGCTCGGAGTGGTGGGCCTCGAGGGCCACCACGTAACGGCTGGCATCATCCAACAGGGCGTGGAGACGAAGAGGGAGTGTCCTGCCCTCCAGGGAGAGGGAGGGGCCGTGGCACACGTCGCCATGCCACAGGGCCATGGGGGCCTCGGCCTGCCAGCGCAGGCGGGTATGGCTGGAGGAGGAGTCGCGCAGGGCCTGGCGCGTATGCCCTGCCTCGCGCAGCAGCCGGCGCACGGTGGCCGCCGACACGGCGCCCGTCTCCAGCCGTCCGTCCGCCTCCAGGGTGCGCAGCATGAGGGGCACCGAGGCCGAGGGGTGCTCCTTGCGAATGTCCAGCAGCAGCTGGCGCTGCTCGGGGGACAGGGCCTGGGCGCGGCCCTTGTCGCCACGCGCCGTGGGCACCAGGCCCGGCAGGCCCTGCCGCTTGTAGGCGTAGTACCACCGCTCCAGGGTGGGCACCGAGAAGCTGCGCGTGGCCTGGGCACCAGGAGGGCGGAAGCGCTGCTGGCTGAGGGCGAGCAGCGCCGCGCGCAGCTGCCCCTTCTCCAACTGTGCCTGGGTGAGGGAGCCCAGCACGCCATGGCGAAACACCGCTACCGCTTCGGCGTGGGACTTGGGGGTGAGGCCTTCCATACGTGGACTTCTCCCGCGCCCGCCAGTCGCCGGCCGTAAGTGGTGGCCACACGCCGCGGGCGCACTCCCACCGTGCCCGCCACCAGCCGGCGCGGGGAGGCAACCTCTCGGGTGGGGGCTGCCTGGGGCCCCAGCCCCACGCCGCCGCCCCTCACGCAGCGTGCACGGCTCCTCGGAAGGCCTGCACCGCCAGCGGCGGCGAGGGCGCGCTCGGCGGTGCGTGGCCCGCCACCGCGCTGGCCACGTGCGCCGCCGCTCGGCGCGCTGCCCACCCGGCCGGCCAGGGGCGCACGCGCAACAGCAGCCTGCGCTCCTCCACCGCCTCCACCCACGCCAGCGGCGTGCGCCAGCGCCGGGCCGAGGTGGCTCCCACGTGCACCCAGGGGCTGACGCATCCACGCACCGCCGCCAGCCCAAGCCCCACCACTGCCCATAACGCCAAGGCCCACGCCACCGCCGCCAGCGAGTACAGTCGCCGCGTCCACACCTCCCACGGCGCCACCGTGCACGTGGCCCCGCACGCCTGGCAGCGGTAGCGCCGCACCTGCACCTCCTCCTGCCTCGGCGTCCCTCCCGGCTCCTCGGGCCCCAGCACCTGCCGGCTTCTCTTGCCGTGCCCGTGCAGCACCACCCGCCCTCCCACCGGTCGGCTCGCCGCGCCGCACCCGGGGCACCTCCCCGGCCTCACCGCCTCCACGTCCGGCGGCCCCTGCTTCCAGGTCTTGACTGGCAGCGCGACTCGGATGATTTCTCGGCTGCTCCGCTTCTCTTTCTCCAATGTCTGCGCGGAGCTCTGGCCCGTGCCGTGCTGCTACACGTCACGGGCCTCCTTTTTCTCCGCGCCCCAGCCGGGCCGTCGGAGCGGCACTCCCTGCCTCGCGGCCCCGCCCTCCTGGGCCTTGCGCACTACCTCACCCGTCATGGCTTGACCCGAACCTGCTGGGTGATGGGCCACTCCACGCCCCTACGGCTCCTCCCATCATCCAGTCGGTCCATTTCCGGGCCGATCTCCCCCATCTACGCTGCGCGGTAACATGACTGCCACTGAGGAGGCGGCAGGCGTCTCCCAGTCGGCACAGTCCAACCCGTAGTTGCCCGTCTCACTGGCTGCGCTCTACGACAAGGTAAATCGCACCGAGCCGCAGGTGGTGCGGGCCTTGGTACAGGGGATCGCGGAGAGGCTACTGCCGGTAGTGCAACCCATGAAGAAGCAAATGCCGTGGGCAGCGGGCTACCAAGTGCGTGTCTTGGCTTGTTCAACCAGGACGAAAAGGCCGCACCGTCAGCTTCGCTGACATTCTGCGCCTCGCCCAGTGTACGCTCGCCTCGGTGGATCGGGTGGACCCGCGTCTTTTTTTCGCCCGTTTGCCCCTGCCCACTTCTTGGCCTCAGTTGAGAGCCGCATGAACCACGGCTCTCGGCTGGTCAAAAATAGCGAAAGTCGAGTCTGGCGCTCTCCCCGGGTTCGAACTCGCTCCTGGCGGACTGAACGAAGATTGATATCAAGAAAAGCAGGCCGGCGAAGCTCGCGCAGCCAAAAACCGGGAGTCAGGGATAATACAATTCCGCCGTTGCAAGGTAGGTGACGGGTCCATAGCCGCCCGCGACGAGCACTTGGCCGGTGGGCAACAACACCGCCGTGTGCCCCATTCTCTTCACGGCAGTCATGTCATTCACCACGCTCCAGGTGTCCGTTTCCGGGTCATAGATTTCTACGGAATCGGAAGATCCAAAGGTTCCGCCAGCGATGAGTACCTTGCCGTTGTGTAGCAGCGTTGCCGTGTGTCCGACGTGAGGCACCGCCATGGAGCGCACGACGGTCCAGGTACGCGAGGAAGGATCATACACTTCCGCGCTTCTGAGTGCCGTGTTGGTATTATACCCACCCGTGACGAGCACCTTGCCATTGGGCAACAGCGTCGCCGCGTGATATCGACGCAGCGTGGACATGGATCCGGTAACGCTCCATGAGCCCGAATAAGGATCGTATTGCTCTGCTGACGCGATCCCTTCCCATTCGTTGTTGCGAAGGCGCATTCCGCCAGCAACGAGCACCTTGCCATTGGGTAACAACGTCGCCGTGGGCGCTATGCGATGGCCCTCCGTCATCGGACCGGTAGCAGTCCATGTTTCCATGATTGGATCGTAAATTTCTGCTGTCGAGGTGGCGACCCATCCTCCAGCGATGAGTACCTGACCATTGGCCAGCAGCGTCGATGTATGCTGGTGTTGGGGCGTGCGCATGGGCGTGGTGTTTCTCCAAGTGCCCATGGAAGGGTCGTACACCTCCGCGCTGGCACTGGCTCCGCCAAATCTACTTCCTCCCGAGACAAGCACTGTTCCGTTGGGGAGCAGTGTCGCCGCATGACTGTGACGAAACACACTCAGGGAACCCGTGGCAGTCCATACACCTGTGACTGGATTATACACCTCTGCGGTCGCCATTTGTTGATTCGTGGCGTTCATGCCTCCCACAGCGAGCATCCTGCCGTCTGCCAGTAGTGTCGCCGTATAGTCTCGACGCGGCTCGGCCATGGAGCCCGTCGGAATCCACCCCGAACAATTTGGTAGTCCCGTCACAGAAAAGCTTCGGGTTGCTTTCAAGTTGAATCCATTGGTGACGGTGGCGACCACAGTGGGAGAGACGCCGGGGCTGACGCAGGAAGGCGCAGTCCAAACCACGCGGCTGTTGAAGTCGCCATGACTCGGAGTAGCGAGCGCGCCTGTATTAGTGGTCCATGCGTAGGTGAGCGCGGACCCCTCGGGATCGTTGGCTACCACCTCATAGGTGATTTCCTGCCCGGCGGAGGCTGTATCCGAGGAACGATAGGAACGCACGATCACGGGGTTGAAGTGGTCGACAGCAGGCGCATTGCCAACACATATGGCCACTGTGCCCTTGGTTTGACCCTGCCGCCCATCCGAGACCACGACAGTCAGTTGGCAGTTATTACAAGCGCCAATGGGCGATGCGGAGGGAGTGAATTGAGCCGTTCGGGAGTAAGAGTTGTTCCAGACTCCTTCACAAGTTGCGCTCCATTGGTATGAAAGGACGTCGCCATCTGGATCAGAAGCCGTGACAGATACTACTGATGGGTTGCCCATGGAGAGTTGCGTGGGGCTGGCATTCATGGCGGACACCCTGGGCGAGCTGTTGAACGAAATGTCGAGACTTGCTTCTCCCTCTTGCCCTACTTGGGAGACGTTGACAGTCAGAGTCACGCTGGAGGACAGACCCCTTGAGTCTGTCACGGAGAGAGTGAGCTTTTGAATGCCCGTGGTCACGGGGGCCGTCCACGAAGTAGAGAGAGCGTTCGGCATGGAGAACGTTCCGGCTGTGGCACTCCATGCGTAGGATGACGTATCACCCGGGTTGGGATCGTGGACGGTGGCCACCAGCGAAATGGAACCACCCACTGCTACGGTGGTGGACGAGATGGTTAACGAGTCGATCAGCGGTGCCTCGTTCTCGAACGGAGGCGGTGGGTTGACTTGTTGCAAGATGAGGACGACCTCGGTCGTCTGGTTCGCAGAGATGGTGATGCCTGATGTGGACCCTTCGAAGAGCTTGGTGCCCGAGGCATCAAACGCTTGTGCGAGGAAGGTGCGATTGCTACCCGCAGGGATGTTGCCGAGGACGCCGCCCCATTTTCCATTTGTGGGGGCCAAGTCCAGGGTGATGGAGGAGAAATCGGCGGCGCTGGACGTGACAGATACTCGGGAAATATGGTCAACTAGTTCTTGACGCACGGACACGGAGAACTGCGCCGAGCCAGTGTCAGCAGGAGCACAACTCGCGGACCATATGGCGAAGGAGAGCAGCAACAGGGCGGATGATTTTGTCATATGAACGTTCCGAGGGGATTGGGATCACAGTTGGTGGAACGGGACAGAGGTAGGCGCTAAACGCTGCATCGTGTCGCACAGAAGGTGCCATGGGATATGAAGTCCGTCAGAGCCACCTGATACTCTCACGGTGAACATCAGTACACCTCCAAGACCATGGTTCACTGACGCATAGATGATGAATGGGCCTTCAGAAGGTGTCAAAGGATTCGCGGAGGGAGCGCACCGCTCGAATCCCACCCTTCGGGGGCTCGCCCGGTGCTTCTTTTCGCGCCTGAACTTACGCTCGTGCTGCGCGGGAGGCGTCGTGCCATCCGGCGGCGGAGTCTCGGCGAGCCCTCGTTGGGAAAGGACGGCCCGTCCGCGATTTCCGGCTTGTGGGACTGGGTGGGCTCGGAAGAGGGGCGGGCAGGCTGAGGATGAACGTGGCGCTCTCGCCCGGCTAGCTGCGCACCGACAGCGTCCCCCCGTGGTTCTTTCACGATGCTCTGAGAGATGGCCAACCCCAGCCCCGTGCCCTTCTGCTTCGTCGTGTAAAAGGGCACGAAGATGCTCTGGTGCTGCTCGGGCGGAATCTCCGGGCTCGTGTCCTACAAGTGCAACTCGAAGCGGGAGGGCGCCGTCAAGTGGGGGCGAGTCATTTGGCGGGCCGGTGCGGGTCCTCCCCTCTGTATGGGTGGCTGTCCCGCATCCTATCCTCCAGGGCTGTTCCACCTGGGGGATAGGCTAGCGTCATGGCGAACGAGTACCGAAGTCCTGGGGCGGGGGAGGGCGGCGGTACGCAGCTTGAAGCTCGGAGAGAGGTGACGAGGGGCCCGTCGCAAGGGGCACCCGCGGGGGCCTTTGGGCTCATCCTCTTCTTCCTCAACGCGGCATGCGCGACGCAGGCCCCTATGGGAGGCCAGGTTGCCGAGGAGCGCCGCTGGCGGCCTTCGTCGGCGAAGGAGGCCCGCGCGGCTCCGCGCCAACTCGAGCCCATGGTGGTTGTCTTCGCGGATAGTCCCCTGGCGCGCGGCAACACGTGCGTGGTGGCCCTCACGGCGGCCGAGTACCAGCGCGCGGTGCAGATGCTCGGCCACCGTTTCCAGGTGCGTATTCCGGCGAAGTGGAACACTCGTTCCGGCCATGAGAAACAGTCGGAGCGTCAGCGACGCTGGGTGCGGTTCACTTCGCCCCCTTCTTGGCCCCCGGGTCAAATTCCCATCCGGGCGGCGCACCGAGTCGCCCGAGAGCTTGAGGCGGTGAGCGTTGTGCACCAGCCGGTCGAGAATGGCGTCGGCCAGGGTGGCGTCGCCAATCACCGCGTGCCAGTCCTTGGATTCGAGCTGGCTCGTCACCACGGTGGCGCCGACGCCGTAGCGGTTCTCGAGCACCTCCAGCAGCTCCTTGCGCTCGCTGGAGCCCAGCGGCTCCAGGCCGAATTCGTCCAGAATCAGCACCTGGGCCTCTGCGCAGCAACTGCGGGTGGATGCCGTCGGCGCGAGCCTGCGCCAGCTCGTCGAAGAGACGCGAGGCCCGGCGGTACACCACGCCGTAGCCGTCGCGGCAGGCCTTCTGCCCGAGCGCGCACGGGTAGTAGTCGGCGCCGCGCACGTTCTCGTGCTGGGGCTGCGGCCCCTTGTCCTCGTGCTTCGCTTCCACCTCCTCGAGGTGGTGCTGGAGGATGGCGGCCACGGACTTGTAGCTGTAGGCGCGGTGGCGCAGTGCCCGCGCACAGGCCTTCTCCACGCGCTGCGGCCCGTGGCGCTCAGCCAGGCGGATGACGCCCAGGGCGGAGCGGAAGCTGGGGCCGGCGCTTCATCACCTCCTCCACCAGCCCTGCCGTGCTGGGGCCCAGCGTGGCGGCCCACGAGAAAATGCGGCTCGGCGTCCACTGCGCGTGCGCGCGGTGGTTGGCCGGCATGTGCTCGGCCTGTGTGGTGAAGCGTCCGCGCTCCTCGCTGCGCACGTGGCTGGCCACGCGCCGGCCGCCCAGCAGCACTTCCACGCACGACGGTGTGGCGCGCACCTCCACCTGCTGCGCCTCACTAGTCCGTAAGGCCTCCGGAATGGTGTCAGACGATTCGTAGGAAACGAGGTGTCGGAACGAGTCTTTTGACACCTTCCCAGGGGAAGGAGGAGTTGGGGGTTGAAACTCAGTGCGGCGCGAGCGAAGCCACGCCGGGCGAGTGGTATTTCAGCATCCACTTGATGGTCAGCGGCGTGCTGAAGGTCTGGGCCGGAGTGGAGCAGCGGATGCTGGTCTGGAGCGCACCGCCGGGCGTGTTGTAGTCCGCGTCGCCGCGCACGTCGGCCACGGTGCAGTCTTGCAGACCTTCCACCTCGAAGGCGTAGACATCGCCGCTGGCGTAGCTGAAGCGCTTGTCGCCGCTGGTGCTCACGCCGTCGGAGAACGAGCCGAACTCCAGCTCGATCTTCGACAGGCTCAGGGCGCCATTGGGTGTGTAGGTGTCCTCGCGTGTGATCTGGCCAGGTTCGAAGGTGTAGGTGGTGGTGGAGGTGATGCGCTTGTCCTTGAACGGCGAGCCCCCGCTGCCGGTGCCGGTCACGCGGTCCATGGCGTCCTGCTCGTAGCTCACCCGCAACACCTTGCCGTCCGCGGACTCCTGCGTCCGCAGGTTCTTCTGGTACGCCGCGGGAATCAGCGCCTGTGGCGTGCCCGTGCTCGTATCGGCCAGGGTGAACATCGGCTGCAACTGCGGCCATTGAGTGTCGGCCACACCGGAGAGCATGTTGTACGAATACGGGATCGCGAAGTACGGATTGGTGCGGTGGTAGGTGGCCGCGCCGTTGACCACCGGCAGACTGATGATGCGCAGGCCGTCGCGGTAGGTGACCAGGCCGCGGTCGTAGGTGGCCGACTGCCCGTCGAAGCCGGCGAACCGGGTGAGCGCCGTGCGCGGCAACGTGTCCAGGTAGTCGATGAAGGCGCGGGTCGACACCGGCGGTTTCTGCGCATGGCCGCTGACCTTCCATAGGTTGTTGGTGTAGAGCAACTGGTGCGACAGGCTCAGGTTCTCGCCCAGGATGCGCGCCTTGCCGCGGTAGCCATCGGTGCGGCGGCCCTTGTCCCACATGTTGAGCGACCCGGTCTCGGCGTCGTACCAGAACTCGGCGTACTTCGCCGTGATGCGTGTCGCGAAGGCGTAGGCGATGTCCTTTTCCTCGGCCGTCAGCACGTTCATGTGCGCGGCCGCCGAGAGCACCTCGGCGAAGGACGTGTCCGCGTAGGCGCTCAGGCTGCGGCCATAGTCGATGCCATTGCCCGCCGGGTTCAGGCGCATCTTGATGACATCCACCGACTGGCGCAGCCAGCCCTTGAGCGCGGCCAGGTCCTCGGGCGCGACCTGCATGTCGGTCTCGATCAGCCGCTGCACGATCTCGCCGATGAGCAGGATGCTGTAGCGGTCGAAGCGGCCGCTGCCATCGGTTTCGTCCGAGAAGCCAAAGGCCGAGAAGGTCTTGTAGTGGTTGATCATCTTCTGCAGCAGGGCCTCGCTGGCCTCGGGGCCTTCCCAGCCGAGCAGGTAGCGCAGACGTGCCACGCTGAAAGCGACGCCGTAGTAGTTGGTCGGCAGATTGATCAACGTGTAATCGGGGTTGACGAAGGTGCGCCAGTCGAGCCGGGTCTTGAGCTTGTCCAGGGTGGCGGCGCTGACGGCCGGGTTCGCGCTGTCGAGGTAGCCCGCCTTCTTGAGCTTCCAGAGGGCCGAGAGGTAGTAGTAGATGCCCCAGGTCTCGTTCGTCACGTTGATCGTCATGTCGGAGATCGCGCGGTAGCCGTCGAGGTAGGTCTGGTACCTGGCGTCCGAAGGCGATGCGTTGAGCAGCAGGTACGAGAACCCGATGGCCACCTTGCCCGGCAGGAACTTGTCGCCGCTGTTCGGAGCGAAGACCTTCACGCCCTGCAGTTCCGTGTCCAGTCCCTGCGCGCGCACCTGGTCAAACAGGCGATCAATCGTCGGCAGCAGTTGCCGGGTGACGATCTCGTCCATCGGCGTGTTCGAGGCTTTGGGCTGTGCCGCGAGCACGGCCGGGTCCACGGGGAACTCCGTCCCGGGAGGATTGCCAGCACCCGGCGGGGCGCCGCCACCGCAAGCGAGCGCGAGTAGGGCGGCGGACACCACCGTCAGGACGAACTTGGATTTTCGCATGTGTCAGTTGTCTCCCAGGGCTGAAGTGCTCGCCTGGCACATTAACCCCCGGAAATCGGCAAATGCATCTGTCCGGGTCGGGTCGCGTCCTCGCTCGGTTCCGGGTTTCGAATCTCGGCGCTGTATGACCCAATCCCCCCGGCCCCGACCCCTGCTGCCGCTGTTCCTCTCCGCGCTGGTGCTGGCCGCGTGCGCCACCTCCCCAACCCGCCTTGGAGGGCACCGAGCCTGACGACACCACCGCCTGCGACGACGCGGATGCCGACCAGTGCGTCGTGCTCGCTCCTCGAGTGGACGATGCGGATCCCGGAGCACGTGCACCTGCGCATATCCATCACGGAGCGAATGGCGGCCCATGGAATCAGGCGTGGCGGCAATACATCAATGCCAATCCAGGCTATGTGCCACGGGAGGTCCTGATCCGTAAGGCCTTCGAGCTGGCCTTGCGCTTCGACATCGCCGGTCCCATCAGGCCGTACCACGCTCCGGTGCCCGCCCCTGGACTCCAACTCCTCGCTCCTTGAACTTCGGACTCGCCCGCATGAAACTCTACGCGTTGGAAAGAGACCCCTCCCCCCGATACACGGGCAATCTGAACGCTGCCCATAAGTTCGAGTTTCGCAGTTTCTGGTGGCCAGGAGACGTCCGTCACTCAGGTCCGGCCGCGCCAGCGATCCCAGCTCGGCTCGGGTCCGAACCGCGTGGCCAGGAAGTCGACGACCGCACGCACCTTGGCCGGCACGTTGCGGCCGGGCGGATAGACGGCATGAATGGTGAGCGCGGGCTGCTCGTACCCGTCGAGCACCGGCACCAGGCGTCCGGAGGCGAGGTCGGCGCCGAGTACGAACGTGGGCCCGAGGACGATGCCGCGCCCGCTGACGGCGAGCACACGCAGCAGGTCCATGTTGTTGGCGATGACACCGCCGGTGACCTGCACGACGTGCACGCGCTTCTTGTGCACGAAGCGCCATCGGCCCGGCCCCGCCGTCGCCGTGTAGTACAGGCAGTCGTGTCGCGCCAGCGCCTCCGGTGACTCGGGGGCACCGTGCCGTTGCAGGTACTCGGGCGATGCGCACGCCACCATGCGGCAGGGCGCCAGCCGCCGCGCCATCAGGCTCGAGTCGCCGAGCTGCCCGATGCGCAGTGCCAGGTCGTAGCCCTCGGCCACCAGGTCCACGAACTGATCGCTCAAGCCGATGTCGAGGGTGACCGCGGGGTGCGCGGCCACGAAGTCGCCCAGCGCCGCGGCGAGGTGGAGAACGCCGAACGACACCGGTGCGCTCAAGCGGACCAGGCCACGCGGTGTGGACTGGCGCGCGCGCGCCTCGCGCTCGGCGTCGTCGATGTCCGCCAGGATTGCCGTGCACCGACGGTAGTAGCGCTCGCCGACCTCGGTCAGCCGAAGCCGGCGCGTGGTGCGATGCAGCAGCATCGCGCCCAGGCGATCCTCGAGGGCTCGGACGTGCTTGCCGACCATGCCGGGAGACAGGCGCAGCTGCCGCGCGGCGCCGGCGAAGCTGCCGCTGCCGATGACCTGCACGAACACCCTCATGCTCTCAACCTGGTCCATTCGCCGATTATGCACTCGCAGTGCGGAGTCTCGGAACCAGAGCGCCGATGATGGATGGAGCCACGGGGAATAGCTTGATGTGCAGGAGGTAGGTACGTGCACATCAAGGCAAATGGGCTGCGGCTGAGCGTGACTGACGAGGGACGCGGGGGACCGGCGCTGGTCTTCCTTCACTACTGGGGCGGCTCCTCGAGAACATGGCGAGAGGTGATCGAACAGCTGCGCGGCTCGCATCGCTGCATCGCCTACGACCACCGGGGCTGGGGTGACTCGGAGGCGGCACCCACGCCGGAGGGGTATCACATTCGTCAGCTGGCCGATGACTGCGAAGCGGTGATCGGCGCGCTCGGCCTCGACGACTACGTGCTGGTCGGGCACTCGATGGGCGGCAAGACGGCACAGCTCGTGGCGTCTCGGCGGCCGGCCGGGCTGCGCGCGCTGGTGCTGGTGGCGCCCGCGCCCGCGACGCCGCTCGGGGTGCCCGCGGAGGCGCGCCGGTCGATGACCCACCTCTACGAGACGCCGGCCGGCGTCGAGCAGGCGATCGGCGTGATGGCGGGCCGGCCGCTGTCGGCGGAGCAGCGCTCGCGTGTGATGGAGGACAGCCTGCGCGGGGCGCCACCGGCACGGGCCGGTTGGACCGAGGTCGCCATGCTCGACGACGTGTCCGCCGACCTCCAGCGCATCCATGTGCCGACGCTGGTCATCGTCGGCGAGGCAGACCACGTCGAGCCGGTCGACGTACTCCAGCGCGAGGTGGTGGCGCGGATTCAGGGGGCGAGGATGGAGGTGCTGCCGGCCACGGGGCACCTGCCGATGCTCGAGTCGCCGGACGCACTGGTGAAGCACATCCGCCGCTTCGTCGCGGTGTCTGGATTGCTGGCTGATGGGGACGGGGAACTGGAGCGGCAATAGCGCATGTTGGACAGACACGAGTGTGGACGCAGGAGGCGGAGCACCTGGAGTCTGGCGGGCATTGGCAAGAGCCGTGAGGGCCCAGCATCCGCATACCCGGCCCGAGCGCCTTCGAGTTCTTTGACACCCTCTCCGAGACACGCTCTCCGGGATGTTGGCAGGTTGACCCTATTTGGTGAATCACCGGAGCAGGCCAGTTGCGGAGAGCCAGGAACCAGGTGCATGCTTGACCAATTCATCCAATCAAGCTGGTCTATCCGGGTATACGGGTTTCGTATGGGTTGTGGCAGGGGCAGGGATGTTGGTAAACCCTTGAAGTTATTGAGAGCCCAGGGGCAGGGGGAAAGACGCAACCGCGTTCTGTGTCGTCGCGACAATCCTCCATCCCTGTTGTGGTGGTGCACTGAACACGACCGGAGTCGGGATGAAAAAGGGTTTTCGACATCTTCGAGTCGCGCTTCCCGCGCTCCTGCTGCTGGCCTGTAGCAATCCACCGGAAGCCAGCGTGGACGAGACGGAGGTCAGCGTGGACGAGACGACGACACGCCCGGTCAAGCTCCGTGCTGGAGACACCGTCAAGGTCAGCCTCAATGTCCACATGAGTTCGGGCTCGAGTTGGCACCTTGTTGGCGCCACTCCCGTCAACCTGGAGTTTCTGGGCTCTGAAGTGGCACAGCCCCAGACTCAAGCCCAGAATAGCTCCGCGGGCAGGGTCGGACTGCGTGAAGTCCAGGTCTTTCGCTTCAAGGCGGTGTCCAAAGGGGACGTGAGTCTGGAGTTCAAGAAGGCCAGACCCTGGGAGAAGCAGAACGCCGAGAAGACCTTCAGCGTCCAGCTCGCGGTCGCGGCGAAATAGCCTGGACACAGCGGAGACTACTCTCCAAGGAGTTTCTTCCATCTCCCCCCCACGGATTCCGCTCAGGACCATGAGTTCGCGGCAGCCGCGTGAGCAAACGAAGGAATCCAGGATTCAGCCCGTTTCCGCGAGCAAACCCCTCAACGGGCCGTGGAATACCCGATGTGACCCCAAGGCGGCCCAGTGGGATTGGCGGACCGAGGGTCACGTTGGCAACATCCGAGATCAAGGCAGTCAATGCTTTTCCTGCTGGGCTTTCGCCGCCGCCGCTGCCTTCGAGGGGAGCTACTCCGTCCAACATGGCAAGTACGTCCCTGTCTCGGAGCAGAACGTCTTGAATTGCGCCTCGGAATCGAGCGATTGCAACGGGGGACTGGTGATCGACGCCTACAAGGTCCTCACGAACAAGGGGGCCGTGGGCGCCGAGGTCGAGCCCTATCTCGGCCAACGTTCCGACTGCATCCCTCCCTCGGGGAAGATGCGTGCCCTGTCCTGGGGCTATGTCAATGCCGAGGAAGTGGTTCCCAGTACTCCCGCGATCAAGGAATCCCTTTGCAGATACGGCCCCATCGTCAGCGCGGTGAGAGCTACCCTGGCGATGCAGGCCTACGCGGAGGGCGTGTTCAATCAGGACGAAAAAGGGCCGGCCAATCACGCGGTCGCCATCGTCGGCTGGGACGATGAGAAGGGGGCCTGGCTGGTTCGCAACTCCTGGGGGGTGAAATGGGGATTGAATGGGTACATGTGGATCAAGTACCAGGTCAATTCCATTGGAACGGATGCGTCGTGGATCCGTGCTGCCTATTCACCCGGCGAAATGTACGCCCGCTGAGTTCGCTCACGCCGCATCCATTTTCTGGCCTCCGGCCTCATGTTTTCCGTCAAGGAGCGGCGGATTGCGGCAGCCGCTGGGGCTTGGCGACGGGCAGGTAGCACTTGCCCTGGTACTCGGCCTGATCGCTGAAGCAGGGAGGCTTCTGCTCCAATGCCACCCAACACCCGCCCTTGATTTCCACCGCGCCCTTGTTGATCTTGCAGGGGGGCACGGCCTGATTGCGAAAGGGTTTGGCGGGCAGGGGGTAGGTGAGGGCCACCGGGTCGGACGCCTCCAGGTCGACGAGGGACGAGGCGTCCTCCTGGGAGAAGACGTCGGGTGTCTCCTCCACGGGAGGACGGGGGAACTCGGAGAGACTCGTCAGCAGCCAGAAGCCCAGACCCAGCCAGAGGCCCGTCCAGTTCGCCACGGTGTGCCCCGGGCTCCGGTGTGAGCTGGGTGGGACTGGTGGGAGCGACAGGCCCGAGGCGAGGTGCTCCCGGAGACGGGGACTGTTCTCCACTCGCGTGACGGCGGCGGTCGTGAGCACGAGGATGTCCGCCAGCTCCGAGACGGGCACGGACGGGGGGGTCTCCTCCACCCTCAGTGTCACCGAGGTGGGATGAGGCTCGCACAGGAGGGACACTCGCCAGGGCCCCTCGGGTTGCCAGTCCACGCGCTCCGTGGGCAGCAGTTGCAAGGCCGGCCGCCCTGTCTCCACGTCCCACGCGTCGTGGAGGCGGCCCAGGCCGGGCCCCACCTCGTCGTAGGCCGCGCCCCGTTCAAACCGCCCCCGTCCACCGTCCTTGCCATTCTGGTCATTCGCCACGTGCGCGCCCTCTCCAGTCAGCGACCAGCGGAACGGATTTGACCCAACAAGTCAAGGTGAACTACAGGTCCTGTGGAGTGGTTGTTGGTCCGCTTCGGGTGGAGATGCAGCAGGCAGGAGCGTGGGACAGGTTCCTCGTCCCATCGTGGGCTGTCCTCAGCGCACTGGGAGCGGCGTGAAGGCGAGGCCATCCAGCCCCAGGCGTTGGCAGGCTTCGACGAAGCGCTCGGTGCAGACCACCACCGTGGGGAAGTCCTCCAGGCGGAAAAGGTCCAGCTCGGTGGGGAGCATAGTGGCGTCCAGGAGGAGGTCCTTGGGGAGTGGAATGCCCCGGCGATGACAGCGAGGGCATGGGGGCTTGTGGTCCGGCGGAAGGCAGTCTGGATGTACGCGTCCATTGGGGAGGAGTTCCAGTTCGAGCAACTCGGGAGGATTGCGCTGACGAAAGCGCACCTCCATCCGGCACCCCTTGAGTCCGCGCAGGGGCTCGGACTGAAGCTGCTCGTACGCCTCGCGGCGAATCAGGATCAAGAAAGAGTAGTTGGAGACGAACTGCCCGAAACGACCCTGTGCCTTACCCACGAGCGGCCCGAATGTCGCACCAGGTTCCAATTGGGCTCCCGGCGGCAACAGCGGACGGACCAGTTCACTCAGCCGCTCATACTCCTCGATGGGCTCGGTGCGCGCTTCCTCGAAGTCAGCCAGCGCAATCACTGGCGTCAGATCCACCGAGGGATATACCTTGGCTCCTCCACTCCAAGTGGACTTGCACACGGGGCAGTGAATGCCAGGAAGCCCCCAACGATGGGCAGCATCAACGAAGCCTGTATAGCCCGCCGCTCTGTCTTCCTTCATCCTGAAGTAATTCATGGCATCTTCATCGTTCCTGGCAATAGTGCAACCAGGAATGAAAGCTCCTGGGGAGCCTGATGGTGAAGGCGTGGATATCAATACTCTGCCGCTTGAACCAACCCGCCAGGAGCGGTTCCTGCGGGAAGATGTGGTGCTTCTCAAAGGGTTCGCGCGAGGGGATGCACCGCAGCTCGCGTCCTCGCGGGCTTCTTCCCACGAAACCACGGCCTCCCATGGCTCCTCGTCCCCCTGAACAGCGGGAGCCGAAGAGGCACACGTGGTCAGCAGCAGACACAAGAGAGCAGCGCCCCTCATGGCGTGCGGGAAACACATGTATCCCATCCTACAACGTTACAAGCATCCTCAGCACACCCGGAGACGGTGTCAAAGGACTCGAAATGAGGGACGCGCGCGAGAACGGAGGACTTGGAGTTGGCCCACGGGGTGCATCCGGTTCGGCGGAGTGCATGCGGGGGAGGGGGATGGGCTGGCTGTTGAGGATGTTCCAGGCGGTGCTACTCGGCGGAGCCGGAGCTGGATGACACGGCGCTGGGCTGCGGTGGATGCCTGTGCCCTGGCGCTTGAGGTGGATGTGACCTCTGTAGTAGGGTCGGTGCCATGACCACACCTCAGTTCCCGGTGCTCGAGCTTCCGGAGATGCTCTACGGCCACACCGAAAACATCATCCGCGAGGTGAGAACCCAGGGGCAGAGCTGGGCGCGGGAGTACCTCGAGACGGGTGCCTTTTCCCTGCCCCGGCGGATGCTCCCGGTGCCGCCCGGCGAGCTGCTGGTCATGGACCCAGTGGGCCACTTCGACGTCAACCTCCATCCTCGCTGGCAGGTGCACCTCTTCATCAATGTCTTCATGAGCTTGAGTGACGGCGCTCCGAAAGAGGAGCGCCAGCGAATGGAGGAGTCCTTCGAAGCCTTCTGCCTGAGCACTCCTTGGGGAGCTCTCTTCCAGGCGGTCTCTCCGTCTCCGCCGGAGAGCGCGGAGCGCATGGCCAGACGGCTCGCGGCGTTGCTGCGCTTCTGGGACGTGCTCCAGGCCCCGCGCTACGCGTTCTGGGCGTTTCAGTGGCGGGACTGCTCGCTGGAAGAACTCATGGACTACCTCTACCGCAAGACGTTGGAGGCGTGGTGCCCCGGGGGCCCCGCTTCGGTGCGCGAGCACCTGGCCTTGACGGTGGAGCGCATGGCGCGCGCCACCCGGGAAGAGTGCATGGAGGTCGTGCTCCGCTTCATTCCCGTCTTGTTGGAACTGAAACACGACTTGAAGCACCGCGAGGTGCTCAGCGACCCGGACTTCTTGCGCGAGCACCTCGCCGCGCTCCCTCCAAAGGACTTCGAGCGTTGTTCCAGCGCCTGCCTCTACGCGGTGTCTGGATTGCTGGCGGATTGGGACGGGGAACTGGAGCGGCAATAGAGCATGTTGAGCAGACACGAGTGTGGACGCAGGAGGCGGAGCACCTGGAGTGTGGTGGGTTTTGTCCTGGTGCTCCTGAGTGTCCTCGTTGCCCAGGCGCAGCCTCCTCCCTTGAAGCTTCCTGGTCGTCAGCTGGACTCGGAGGAGCCCTGGGGCTGAGCCATCCCCTCATATTGGGCCGAAAACTTCCTGGAAAACAGGCTGCTCGCGCAACAACTCAGCGAATCGCTCCATCAAGGGGACCAGTTGATCCTCCGGCATCATGGGGATGGCTTGGTAATACTCACAGCCTTGACGGAAGAGCGAGTAGGTGCGCGTCTTCGCTGTATTGGCCTTGAGATAGCGCTCCATTCCCAAGCTCTCTCCCGCTGTCCCCAGGAGCGTCAAGAGCGCGCAGGCGAGCGCACTCACCAGCAGCAGCCGGTCTCGTCTGTCCGCCGAGCGCACCCGGACCCACGACAGGCCCATTCCAAAACGCAAATCCTTCATGTCGCGGAAGGTTTCTTCCGTCCGGAACCTCTTGGCGTACAGCCCCACCACGAAGGCCGCGGTCGACTCTTTCAAGCTGGTCGCCAGACACCACGCCTCCTTCATTCCTTTCTTCTTCACGCACACCACCGCTCCCACCGACGTCTCGTCCTGGGTGACCCTTGCTCCTGGCAGGCTCACCGCCCGCCCCGACTCGGGCACCCATTCGCCCGCGCTCTTCTTCTCTCCTTTTTCATCCATGACTTGAATGCACTGACGGAAGCGCACGACGTAGTCGAACTTCAACTGCTCGAGCAACGCGTAGAACTTCTGGTCTCCAAATCCCCGGTCGGCCAGCACCGTGAGCCTCACCCCCTCGGGCACGACTTGTCGCAGTCGATGGAGCACGAAATCCTCTGTTTCGTTGCGCATCCCCTCCAGGGCGGACTTCTCCACCGTGTGCCACACCAGCGGCGTGGTTCGCCCATGGCTGGCCACCAAGGACGCCACCAGCGTCGTCTGTCCATCCGCGTCGAAGTCCGTCCAGTCCAAGGCCACGACGGCCTCTTTCCTCTGACCCAAGGCGTAGGGCACCCATTGCGCGAAGAGTTCCCAAACGTTGACTCCCTGGTTGGACAAGAGCCGGTCCACCTGCTTCACGCCATGCTTGCTTTTCGTGCCTCGCGCCCACGCCAGGGCCTTGCCGATGAGATGCACTCCCAGACTGGCCGCGTGAATGACACCCAGGACGGCATAGGCCAGCGACAGCACGCGCTTGGCGTGCAGGTCCTCCTCGAAGAGCGACTCCAGGAAGGCATGGACTTGCTGGTCATCAAGGCGAGGCTTGCGCATGACCGCAGAAGTAAGCATGCGGGTCCTACTTCTTGCACCAATCAGCCGAAGCACCGCTCTCTTGCTCGCCTGCTAAACGGAGGAAATCCTGGCTCGGTATGCCCCGCCGGTGGAGCCCACACCGGCAACGCTAGCACCAGCTACGACTACAGTTTGGTCTTTCACTAAACCGACCCGCATCCACACATTTAACTTTCATCGGGGATACTGAAGGCCGAGGCCGAGCGTTGGTGGAGGCAGTCGCTTCTGGCTTGATGCTTGAGAGGGATGTCAGCTCCTCCATGGCGCGTTACAAACTACGGCTTCAAGTCAGTGCGTGGCCGAGGTGGCCGCCCTCTTCTGGATCTTCTGTAGCCGAAATGGGCGTTCCCGCCGTGGACGGGAGGGTCTCTCGAGTCGTGCGCCGCCCAGGGCACCCGCTCCACTCTCACCCCATGCTCGCGGCAGTGCACACGGCGCGGGGCGTAATGCAGCCAGAAGATGGTTTGTCCCAGCGCCAGGTGCCGCCACAGCCGCCCAGGGCTCGCGTCGTAGCCGGGGGCGGGCCGGCCGCACACTCCACAGCGCGGCTTGCGCTGGCACGGGCGCACCTCCACCACCACTCCCTTGGCCTCCAGCCGGGCCCCTTGCACACTCAGCCTCTGGATGCGCAACACCCGCCCCAGCACCTCTCGCAGCCTTGGCCCCGCCACGCCCCGCCTCCCCCTCCAGCACCGCAGGGGCGGCACGTACTGCAACTCCGCGACCTGGTCTCTTCCCAGAGCGACAGCCTCTATCGGCTTCTCGCTCCCCATCTCTCATCGGAGACCCTCCCGTCCACGGCGGGAACGCCCATTTCGGCTACAGAAGATCCACATTTAACTGACTTCCGTTATGACACCCTCTCCGGACACCCTCTCGAGGCGCGGGCTTGCTCACCTCTCGTTCAACTGCTCGTTCGAGGAGCAGCCAACCTGAAACGGTAGTCCCTGGCGCCCCTTTGAAGGCAGGGATTTTACTATAAGCTGGATTCCAGCGATTGCGCCTTCGCGCGTGTCGCAGTTCCACACATCAAAAGAGACAAGCTCACTTCATGTTGAGGTTTTTCATCAGTAGGACGTTGGCTGCCCGCTTGCGCATGTCGTCCATGACCACGAGACTGGGTGTGCTGACCAGCGTGATGGCGGGACTCACGGTTCCGGCACAGGTACAGGCGCAGGACACCCAGACGCAGTTGGTTATCACGAAGGTGGAGGTGAACTACGCCTTGAGCCAGATGACCATCCATGGTCGAAACCTCGCCACTGCCTCTGGTGTCCCGCCCGTCGTCCAGTTCATGGGAACGGGAGTGGGGGTCGTGACCTACGACACCTCTAATGTCATCATCTCCGTGCCTCTATCGTTCCTGGGAGCCGGTTCCTACCTGCTGACGATGTCGACCGGCCCCAACGTGGAACAGAATGACTCCTTCGATGTGACTCTGGGCACACAGGGCCCCAAGGGCGATCCCGGCCCGCAGGGCTCTCCGGGTCCCAAGGGAGACAAGGGCGATACCGGTGCAGCCGGTCCTCGAGGTGAAAAGGGTGACCCTGGGGCGACGGGTGCCGTTGGCCCGGTCGGTCCCGAGGGCAAGCAAGGTCCAATTGGTCCTCAAGGCGAGAAAGGGCTGACGGGCGCCATTGGTCCCAAGGGCGATACCGGTCAGACCGGACCCCAAGGCCCTCCTGGTCCCAAAGCAATCGTTCAGTGTGGAGTTGTGAACGGGCCGGTTTCAGCCTCTGGTGCATGGACTTATGCACGCTGTCCGGCGGGATGGTATGCAATGGGAGGCGCGTGTTCTCAGAGTGGGGGATCTACGACTTTCGCGCAATCATCTCTTTCTGCTGGCGCTTATGGTTGCTATCTTATAAACACATCCAGCAACAAGGTGATGGCGGCGGCAACGTGTTGCTATATCCAATAAGGTCGCGCACGTTTGTGATGAGGCGGCAGGTCGGATCTTTGGTATGGTTCGTGTGTCTGCCTGGATATGCGGGGTTTTGTAAGGGTCTTCTGCCAGGCTGTGCCGATATTTGAGTTGGCGCTTTCGAAAGGCATGTGGATGCCCTGGTTTGCGAATACCTTGTCGCCGCAGGCATTGGCCACCAGTTCACCGCCGGCATTGGTGGCCACCTGAGCGTCCGGAATCATGTGCTGGTTCGTGAGGAGCCAGGGACCCGCTACGAGGAAGCCGGTTCCTCGGACCCTGGGCGTGAGGATCCGGCAGACGCTTCGGGACACTTTGATGCCGTGGTGAAGCCAGGAGATGCTCCGGAGATGGCTGATTCCGAAGATCTTCTCCACATGCTGGCCTTCACCCCCACGTCTCAGACCGCCCGGCGCTTCTTCTCGCGCCTGGACTTGCGCTCATGCCGGGGCGGAGTTGGCGTGCCATCCGGAGGCGGAGTCTCGGCGAGCCTCCCGTTGGGAAAGGACGGCTCGTTCGCGAGCCCCGAGTCATGGGTCTGGGTGGGCTCGGGGGGAGGGGCGGGCAGGCGGATGATGAACGTGGCGCCCTCGCCCGGCTTGCTGCGCACCGACAGCGTCCCCCCGTGGTTCTTCACGATGCGCTGCGAGATGGCCAGCCCCAGCCCCGTGCCCTTCTGCTTCGTCGTGTAGAAGGGCACGAAGATGCTCTGGTGCTGCTCGGGCGGAATCCCCGGGCCCGTGTCCGACACGTGCAGCTCGACGAACGAGTCCCCCGCGTGCCGGAAGTCGTTGAAGCGGTCCGGCCGCACCGTCTTCACCGTGATGCCTCCTCCCGCTTCCCCGCCCAGCGCCTGCATCGCGTTCTGCACCAGGTTGATGAGCACCTGCTTGAGCTGCTCCGCATCCGCCTCCACCCGCGGCAGGTTCTCCTCCTGCTCCACCTTGAGCTCCAACCCCGCCGGCAGCTCGTTGTGGATGAGCCGCGCCGTGCGCGTCACCACCTCGTTCAGGTCCGTGGGCCCGAACGTCTGCTTCAGCGGCCTCGCGTAGTCGAGGAACGCCGACACCACCCCGTTGAGCCGGTTGACCTCCTCGACGATCACCTCCAGGAACTCTCCTTCCTCGCCCGGCAGCCGCCGCGGATCCAGACACTGCGCCGCGCCCTTGATGGCCCCCAGCGGATTGCGGATTTCATGCGCCAGGCCCGCCGCCATCTCGCCCAGCGCCGCCAGGCGATCTCTCTCTCGGATGGTCTCGTACAGCTTGGAGTTCTCCAGCGCCGTCGCCAGCCGCTCGGCCACCTCCAGCATCAGCGCGATCTCATCCGAGGCGTACGCCTCCGGCACCCGCTCGTCCCACAGGTTGAGGAAGCCGATCACCCGGTCATTGCCCAAGAGCGGCACCGTGATGCCCGCCTTCATCTGCACCAGCGCCGCGCGCGTGTCGTGCAGCCGCTTGAGCTCGTCCCGGAAGCGCTTGCCCTCCACCGCCTGCTGCCTCATCACCGCGATGCGCCGCTCCACGTTCTCCAGCAGCACCGCCTTCTGCCCCGACGCCACCGCGAACAGCACCCCGCGCGCCGCCCCCGTGTCCAGGAACGACACCGGCGCCGGCCCCCGCGCGTCCAACAGCCGGTAGCCCGGCCGGTCCTCGGCCAGGAGGTACAGCGACGCGTGGGTGATTCGCCCCGACTCGTGCAGCGCGTCGAGCACCAGCCGCGCCAGCTCGGAGATCTCGATGACGCCCGCCATGCGCGCCCGCGTGCTGCCGAGCACCCGCAGCAGCTCGAAGCGCTCGCGGAAGAAGACCGCCACCACCCGCTCCTCCACCTTGGCCCGTAAGGGCTCCAGGAGGATGAGCAGCACGAACGCCGCCACCACCGTGTTGAAGATGAAGAGCGACGTGTTGTTCTTGTCCACCCACATCGTCAGCAGCGTGAAGACCACCGCCAGGATGGAGGCGAGCACCGTCTGCGAGACGATCTTCGCCAGGAGCTCGTGCAGATCCATCAGCCGCAGCCGCAACAGCGTCTGCGCGAGGAAGAACAGGTAGAGCGTGGTGAAGACGGGCCCCAGCGGGGTGGGGAAGGGCAGCCCGTAGCGCTCGAGCTGATCCAGCACGCTGAAGAGGATGGCCGCCCCGGCGCCAATGGCCAGGTACGTCAGCCTCAGCCGCTCGATGCGCGACTCGGTGGTGCGCACTCGTCGCAGCAGCAACGACACCGAGGCCAGCAGCGCGCCGAGCACCCACGTGCCCACGACGATCCGCGCCCACTCCTTCTGGGCCAGCGGGGACACCGCCACCATCAGCCCGAACACGGCCGAGAGGAAGGCGAGCCGCCTGCCCAGCAGGTGGGTACCCTGGCTGACGCCGAGGAACTCGAGGAAGAAGGCGACGGCCGCGCCAGGAACGAGCGAAGCCAGTAGGATGGTGGCTCCCACCGCCACCCGCGCCACCCACGGGTAGTGGCCCGAGGGGAACACTCCATGGATGAAGGTGGAGAGGTAGTATCCCCCCAACGTCAACGCGAAGACGGAGTAGAGCGTGAGCACCCGCGGACGTGCGGCTCTCAACAACATGGACACGCCAAGCGCCAGGCCGATGATGGATGCGAGAAGTGCGCTCTGTGTCCGGATGTCCATGGGCGGGTCGAGAGTCTAACCTTCATCGCGTTCTGGAAATTTTTCCCCTGCTTCCCCGTGTCTCCTGTCGCCGCCCCGGTCCATCTCCCAGGGCACCCCCAGTATGAAAGCCTTCCTGCCGCTGTTCGCCGTCGCCGCCGCCACCTCGCTGGCCTTCACCCAGGCGTCTCCCCCCCCGGAGTCCGCCTCCCAGGAGCCGGCCGCGCCTCCCCGGTCGCTCACCGGCAACGCGCCCCCCGAGGCCCAGCTCTCGCCCCCCCCGGACACGGAGAAGTCCCTCGTGCCCCCGGGCTACATGCAGGTCTTCAACCCGGCCTTCCCGGGTGAGCCGCCCCCGGCGCCGCCCCTGGCCCTTCCCGTCTCCCTCGGTCGCGCCTACGGCCTGGAGGACCTCGCCCCGTACTTCGCCCAGGGCACGCTCCCGCTGGCCAAGGCCGCCTTCGACCAGGGCCAGTACACGCGCACCCGCGAGCTGCTCGAGAAGGAGGGCAACTCTCCCCCCGTGCGCTACCTGCGCGCCTTGAGCGCCGTGCGCGCCGGAGACAACGCGCGCGCCGCCGAGGAGATGCGCTCCCTGGCCGCGGACTACCCCGCGCTGCGCGACCGCTGCCTCACCCACGCCGGCGTCGCCCTGGAGGCCCTCGGCCGCTTCCCCGAGGCCGCCGAGATGCTCTCCCAGGTGCCCGAGTCGTCCCGGCTCTACGCCGATGCCCGCCTGGGGCTCGGCCGCGTGCTGCGCAAGACGAAGGACGCCGAGGGCGCCCTCACCGCGCTCGCGCCCCTGGCCAACCTCGTCGCCCCCGCCTGGGGCCGCAACGTCGGCGCCGAGGCCCTGCTGGCCTGCGCCGACCTCGCCGTGGACCTGAAGGACAAGGCGCGCGAGCGCGACTTCCTCTGGCGCCTGTGGGCCCGCCACCCCCTCACCCCCCTGGCGCAGGTCGCCCAGGCCCGGCTCAAGGGCCAGCAGCCCCCCTTGGAGATGAAGGTCGTGCGCGCCGAGCAGCTCATCGAGCTGCACCGCAACCGCCAGGGTCTGGAACTGCTCCAGCCCCTCCTGCCCAAGCTCGTGCTCCCCGACGCGCTCGCCTGCCGCGCCCACTTCGCCTACGGCAAGGCCCTGCGCAAGGAGCGCCAGCACACCAGCGCCATCGCCGCGCTCACCCCCGTGGCCAACAAGTGCCAGGATCGCGAGCTGCTGCCCCGCGTGCTCTACGTGCTCGGCTCCTCGCGCTCCATCGTGGATCAGGTGCGCGGCCCCGAGACGTACGAGCGGCTCGCCCGCGACTTCCCCGAGCACTCCTTCGCCGATGACGCGCTCTTCTTCGCCGCCGACCTGTACGTGAAGACGGGACGGCTGGAGCTCGCCTCCGAGCGCCTCAAGACGCTGGCCATGCTCTACCCCCAGGGCGACTACCTGGGCGAGGCGCTCTTCAAGGACTACTGGATCGCCCGCGAGCGCAAGGTCGCCGACGGGGGCATCCCCATCCTCGAGGAGATCGAGAAGCGCTTCGCCGAGGCGGACGAGACGAACGACGTGGAGCGCGCGCGCTACTGGCGGGCTCGCACGCTGCAGGAGCGCAAGCAGCCCGAGCAGGCCGCGACGCTCTTCGAGTCGCTCGCGCTGGAGCACCCCGCCACCTACTACGGCCTGCTGGCGCGCACGATGCTGGGCACGCTCGACGCGGAGCGCACGCGGCGCCTGGCTCCCCAGCTCGACTTCTCCCAGCAGGAGCGGCGCGAGCCCTGGCCGCTGCACGCCGGCGACATGGAGAAGGATCCGCACTTCCTCGCCGCCGTGGAGCTGTTGCGCCTGGGCTTCCCCGAGGCGGTGTCCTCGGAGCTGCTCGCCATCAACCGCGTGAGCCTCCCGGCCGAGAACATCCGGCTCATCGTGCACCTGCTGGCGCTGTCCGGAGATGAGCGCGGGGCCCACGCGGTGGCGCGCATCGCCCTGCGCCGGGACCTGAGCGGCCCCATCACCCCCCAGACGCGCCCGTTGTGGGAGGTGGCCTATCCCAACGCCTTCCGCGACCTCATCGAGAAGCACACCGCCGCGGCGGGCGTGGAGCCGGACCTGCTGCAGGCCCTGATGCGCGAGGAGAGCGCGTTGGACCCGAAGGCGCTCTCGTGGGCGGGGGCGCTCGGCCTCACCCAGCTCATGCCCACCACGGCCAATGCGGTGGCCCGGCAGCTCAAGCTCAAGGCTCCCTCGACGCAGGCGCTCCTGGAGCCGGAGCTCAACATCCGTCTGGGCGCGCACTACCTGGGCTCGCTCATCAAGCGCTTCCCCGGGCAGACGCCGTTCGCCGTGGGCAGCTACAACGCGGGCCCCCTGGCGGTGGACAGGTGGCGCGCGGATCGTCCGGGCATGCCGCTGGACGCGTGGGTGGAGGAGGTGCCCATCGCCGAGACGCGCGGCTACATCAAGCGCGTGCTGCGCTCGTTCAACACCTACCAGCTCCTCTACGGGCGCCCCACCAAGGCGCCCCTGCTCCAGGCTTCCAAGTAGCGAGCGGGCGGCTCCGGCCGCTCAGGTCCAGAAGCCCGTGGGCTGCCCGAGCAGGGCGGCCCCGGCCTGGCCGAACCAGCCTTCCGCCGCGGCCGCGTGCTGCCGGAAGGTGTGCAGGTCCCGGAAGCGCCGCTGCAGGCTCGAGCCGTCCTTGAGCGCGCTGCCGCCCGCCGCCTGGTAGCACGCGCCCACGACCTCGACCGCCGTCTCCGTCACCCAGGCCAGGGCCGCCGAGACCCGTGGTGCCACGGCCGGAATGGCCGCGGGGTTGTTCGTGCTCGCGTCCCAGAGTTCCTCGGAGAGGTCGCGCAGCAGCGCCCGGGCCGCCCGCGCACGCGTGTCGGCGCGGCCGAGCTGGAGCTGGAAGACGGGGGACTCGGAGAGGGGCGCGCGGGCGTACATCCGCCGCTTGCCCGTCCCGACGAGCGTCACCAGATCCTCCAGCGCGCCCTGGGCGATGCCCAGCGCCACCGCCGCCATGTGCAGCGCGAATTGCAACAGGGGCGCGACGAAGACCGGGCCCGGCAGGTGGGACGTGCCGGAGAAGATGTCGAGGGTGTTCTCCTCGGGGCAGAAGACGCCCTCCATCTCGAGGTCATGGCTGCCCGTGCCCCTCAGGCCGAGCACGTTCCAGGTGTCGAGGATGCGCACCTCCTGGGGCCGCAGGAGCATGGCCCGCATCCGGGGCGTGCCCTCGGTGGGGCTCGGGAGCGGCTTGCCGTCACGCAGGACGACGCAGTTGCCCATCAGCCAGTCCGCGTGCTGGCAGCCGCTGGCGAAGGCCCACCGCCCGGTGACGCGGTAGCCACCCGGTTCCACTACCGCCTGTCCCTGGGCGTTGAAGCCGCCAGCCAGGATGACGTCCGGCCCTCCCGAGTAGATGGCATCGAAGCGCTCCCGTGACAGGAACGAGAAGAGGTGGGGGCTCTCCGAGCCGATCATCGTCGTCCACCCGGTGGCCCCATCCGCTCGGGCCAGGGTCTCCAGGACCTGCATGCCGGTGCGCAGGTCCACCTCGAGGCCTCCATGGCTCCGGGGGACGAACATCCGGAAGAAGCCCGCCTGCTTGAGCTGGCCGAGCAGCTCCAACGGCAGCCGGCGCCCCGCCTCGATGTCCGCCGCCCGGGAGGACACCACCGGAGCCAGCTCCCGCGCCGCGTCCAGCACCTGTTTCGCCTTGGCATTCATCATGTGCTCCTCACTGAGGGGATGGGGCGGGTGGAGCCCGCCGGCCTCGGAGTGAGTCTCTATCGCGGGGGGAGTGATGGCCCCGTGACGGCCCGGCGGGGAGCCAGAAAAGGACCGGGCCCCGCTTCCCAGGAGGGAAGGGGGCCCGGCTTGCATCACGTGTGGGTGGGGCTCAGCGCTGACGGCGACGGCGGGCCAGCGCGAGGACCGAGCCCAGCGCCATCAGCACCAGCGAGGAGTCCCCGCCGGAGGCCGAGCAGCCGAGACCATCGCCGCGGAAGTCGATGTCCCCCACGTGCACGGTCCAGGTGTGGGTGGCGGGCGTCGAGTCCACATTGCCCGCGGAGTCACGGGCGCGGACCTCGAAGGTGTGCTCGCCATCGGGCAGGTTGTCGTAGGTGACGGGTGACGTGCACGGCGTCCACTCCCCACCATCCAGGCGGCACTCGTACGTCACGCCCGGCTCCCCGGAGTCGAACTCGAACGTCGCGCTCCGGTCGGGCGTGGTGCCCGAGGAGGGACCGGAAATGATGGTGGTGTCTGGCACTTCCGTATCGATGGTGACGTGGACGGTGTTGGACGGCGGGCTGGTGTTGCCCTTGTCATCCGTGGTGGTGGCGTTGATGTCATGCGGGCCATCGGGCAGCGGGGTGGAGGGCGTGTACGTCCAGTTGCCCTCCGCGTCCGAGGTCGTGGTGCCGATGGGGTTGCCATCCACGATCACCGTGACCGTGGTGTTGGGCGGGGCGGTGCCGGTGATGACGGGCGTGTTGTCGTTGGTCACCGTGCCGTTGGGAGGACCGGTCACCACGGGGGACGCCGGAATGACGACGTCCACCGTGAAGGTGTTGCTGTCGGTGGCGGAGTTGCCCGCCGTGTCCGTGGCCGTGGCCGTCACCGTGTGCGAGCCATTCGAGAGGCCCGTGGTAGGGGTGATGCTCCAGTCGCCGTTGGCGTCCGCCGTAACAGTCCCCACCGACGTGCCATCCACGCTCACCGTGACGGTGCTGCCCGGCTCGGCCGTGCCGCTGTAGGTCGGCGTGTTGTCGTTGATGGTGGTGCCCTCGACCGGCGTCGTCACCGACACCGCCGGAGGCGTGGTGTCCACCGTGAAGGTGTTGGTGTTGGAACTGGTGCTCACGTTGCCCGCCGTGTCCGTGGCCGTGGCCGTGACGTTGTGCGGCCCATCCCCCAGCGGAGTGGTGGGGGTGAGACTCCAGTTGCCGCTGGCGTCCGCCGTGACGGTCTGGGGCAAGGGCGTGCCGTCCACGCTCACCGTGACGGTGCTGCCCGGCTCGGCCGTGCCGCTGTAGGTCGGCGTGGTGTCGTTGGTCCGCGAGCCGTTGGCCGGCGTAGTCACCACCGGCGCCGCGGGCGGCGTGGTGTCCACCGTGAAGGTGTTGCTGTCGGTGGCGGAGTTGCCCGCCGTGTCCGTGGCCGTGGCCGTGACGGTGTGCGGCCCATCCCCCAGCGGAGTGGTGGGGGTGAGACTCCAGTTGCCGTTGGCATCCGCCGTGACGGTCTGGGGCAAGGGCGTGCCATCCACGCTCACCGTGACGGTGCTGCCCGGCTCGGCCGTGCCGCTGTAGGTCGGCGTGGCGTCGTTGATGGTGGTGCCCTCGGCCGGCGTCGTCACCGACACCGCCGGAGGCGTGGTGTCCACCGTGAAGGTGTTGGTGTTGGAACTGGTGCTCACGTTGCCCGCCGCGTCCCTCGCCGTGGCCGTCACCGTGTGCGACCCCTGTCCCAGCGGAGTGGTGGGGGTGATGCTCCAGTTGCCGCTGGCATCCGCCGTGACGGTCTGGGGCAAGGGCGTGCCGTCCACGATCACCGTGACGGTGCTGCCCGGCTCGGCCGTGCCGCTGTAGGTCGGCGTGGTGTCGTTGGTCCGCGAGCCGTTGGCCGGCGTAGTCACCACCGGCGCCGCGGGCGCGGTGATGTCGATCGTGAAGGTGTTGGTGTTGCTCTGCGGGCTGTAGACCTCCTGCTTCGTGAGCACGGCGGAGACGGTGTAGCTGCCCACCGCCAGGTCCGAGGTGGGCGTATAGCTCCAGTTGGCCGCCGCAGGCAGGTTGATGGTCAGTGTGGTCGTGCCCGTCGTCACCGTGAGGATGATCTGGGCGCCCGTCGGGAAGGACGGGTCGAGCGTGCCCGTGAAGGTGGGCCGCTGGTTGTTGGTGGAACTCCCGTTGGCGGGCGTGACCACCACGGGCGTGGGCATGGTCTCGGGGAAACCATCATTGACGATCTGCGCCACCTCGCCCGTGCTGCCGGGGGTCGCGCCGTAGTTCACCGTGTCGCCGGGACGCTGCGTGGGCGTCTGGCCCGCGACGGCTCCGTCGGCGAAGATGTCGCAGGTGCCGGTCTGGGACTGCATGAGCAGGCGCCCGCCGCCACCACCGCCACCCGGGCCAATGAAGGCCGTACTGAGACTCGTGTCGCCGCCGCGACCACCCTGGGAGAGCACATTGCAGTTCGCGAGCTGGGCGAAGCGCAGGTACACGGTACCGCCGGCTCCTCCACCAAACGCGCCGCTGTTGCCCGTCGTGGTAGGGCCGGAAGCGCCATTGGCCAGGATGGTGCCGTCACCGCCATCCAGGCTCTTGGCCCGGATGAAGATGATGCCGCCCCCCCTGCCTCCCTGAGCGGTCGAATCGATGATGCCGTGTCCCGCGCCGCCGCCGCCGCCGAAGATCATCCGGTTGAGCGGATCGAGGATGAACCTGGAGCCGCCTTTTCCTCCCACGGAGCGCGCGCCATCTGACGAGGAGTGCGTCTTGCCGCCATCACCGCCCCGGCCCGAGCTGCCGCCGCCTGCGCCACCCGCCAGGTAGCACACGCCTCCACCGCCACCGTTGGCGCCATTGCCACGTCCGGTGGACGTGGGGCTATACAGACCGGGTGCGACGCCTTCGGCCCGCTGAGCGCCTCCGGGAGCAGCCTCGGTGTCGCTGGAGCATGCCCGGCGGGTCGTGGTGGTGTCCTTGATGTACTGCCCGCCACGGAAACCCAGGGCCGTGGCATTGATGGACGCTGCCGACTCGATGGTCACGGCCCCGTTGGCCAGGAAGGCCAGGATGCCACCCTTGGAGCCATTCCAGGGATCAGCGGTCAGCTCCGCGCCACCCCGGACGGTGACGTCCGTGTACTCGGGCACCTTGACGGCCTGGGCGCCCGTCGCCGTGTAGGCGTGGATCAGCGGCGCATCCAGCTTGAGCTTGCCCGACTCCATGGCAGCGGTACTGAGCCGCGCCAGCTCCCAGCGGCCCACCGAGCTGTTGCCGAGGTTGATGTCCGCGATGTTTCCCGGCGCGGGCTCGGGGGTGAGTCCCGTCGACTGGTGCACCAGCACGAGGTCCCCGGGCGAGAAGCCCGTGTTGGTGTCCACGGAGAGCTCCGTGGCGCCCTGCGCCACGTTGGCCGCCACCTTGGCGTAGCTGTTGACGACGAGCTGGCCCGTGGTGACATCGAGCGGTCCGTTGTGGCCGTTGCCCAGCAGGTAGATGTCCCGTGCCGCCAGTGCTGGCTGCGCGCAGAGCAGGCAGAGGACCGCCGCGAGCCACTTCTTGATGATTGGAGTGTTCATGTTCTTCGAATTCCTCTCCGGCTACTTCAGCTCGCGCTCGGCGGTGGTGATGATGAACTCCACGCGCCGGTTGGTCGCGCGGCCCTTCTCCGTGTCGTTGGACGCGATGGGCTGATCGGGGCCGAAACCCCTGGCCTCCAGGCGCGACTCCTCCACGCCCTTGCCCACCAGGAACTTCTTCACCGACTCGGCTCGAGCCAGGGACAGCTTGCGGTTGGCCTCCGCCTTGCCCCGGTTGTCGGTGTGGCCCTCGATGACCATCTGCTCCACCTCGGGGTGCTCACGCAGCACCTTGGCCACCTGATCCAGCATCTTGAAGGAGCGCGGCTGGATGACCGCCTTGCCCGTGGCGAAGAACACCTGCTCCTTGATTTCCAGCTTGCCCTTCTGGATGGCCACCATCTGCTTCTGCTTCGCCGGGCAGCCCTGGTTGTCGGCCACACCCGCCTCGGTGGGGCAGTTGTCCAGGTGGTCCGCCACGCCGTCGTTGTCGCTGTCCTTCGCCGGGCAGCCGCGCAGCTCCTTCAGTCCTGGCTGCGAGGGGCAGGCATCCCGCTCGTCCACCAGACCATCCCCATCGGAGTCGCGCACCGGGCAGCCCTGACGCTCGGCCGGACCCGCCTCGTTGGGGCACTGGTCCTGGCCGTCCTCGGTACCATCCCCGTCGGCGTCGCGCACCGGGCAGCCCTGGCGCTCGGCCGGACCCGCCTCGTTGGGGCACTGGTCCTGGCCGTCCTCGATGCCGTCCCCGTCGGCGTCGCGCACCGGGCAGCCCTGGCGCTCGGCCGGACCCGCCTCGTTGGGGCACTGGTCCTGGCCGTCCTCGATGCCGTCCCGGTCGGCGTCGCGCACCGGGCAGCCCTGACGCTCGGCCGGGCCCGCCTCGTTGGGGCACTTGTCCTGGCCATCCTCGATGCCGTCCTTGTCGGCGTCGCGCGGCTTCCCGTCGACCAGCGCCACGCCCAGCAGCGCGCGGAAGGTGGGCGTGCCGAGGGTGTCACCAAAGCCGGGACCGCCCAGGGCATAGGCCTCGACGCGCTCGCTCAGGGGCAGCCGCAGACCGGCCAGCAGCTCCATGGACCGCGGCTGGCCGCCGAGCGGGAGGACTCCGCGCAGGTTGAGTTCTCCGCGCAGCCCCGGCCCCGTCGTGGCCACCACCGCGCCCAGGCGCACCTCGTTGCCCACCTCGTCTTCCAGCTCGCCGCCCTCGCCCAACACGACGGAGGGCCGCACCAGCACGCTGCCCTCCACGCCCGCGCGCAGTCCGCCGAAGCGCCGGCCCAGCATCAGCTTGGGCTCCAGGCGCACGCTCCCGTCCCGCGACAGCGTGTCCACGCTGCCCACGGGCAGGCCCACGCCCAGCTCGAGCGCGAGATCCAATGGCGCCTCGCGCTGCTGCGCGAGCAGTCCCAGCCGCGCGTACACCATGGGCGTGCCCAGGCCCGTGCGCGCCGGTGCGCCCACGCCCTGCCCGGAGAGGTCATCCCCGTTCTGCCACGCCACCACGGGCAGCTGCGCGCCCAGCTCCAGCCACCGCAAGGGAGCCCAGGCCGCCAGCAGGTGCGCGGTGACGCGGTCGCGCACCACCGAGCCCAGCCGGTTGCCGTCCCGGTACATCACCAGGGGATCGTTCTCGTAGTGCCCCAGCAGCGACAGCCGGTAGCCTCCCTGGGGGAGCAGCTCGCCCGTTCCCACGGTGAGCGAGCCCTGGCCGTTGGGATTGAGCACGAGGCGCTCCAGCTCGAAGCGGCCCAGGCCCGTGGGCTGGGCGAGCGCGTCCGAACCGGTGAGCGATGTGGCGGCGAGCATCAGTGTGGCGAAAAGCGACAGGCGCCTGGGGCCCGCCGAGTGGGTGTGGCTCATGAGTTCTCCAAGTCGGATTCCCGCGGGGTCCCCGTCCAACCGCTCCCCCCGTGCCCCTCCACCCGGGGTGGAGGACATGGGCGAGAAGACCCGTCCGTCTGGCTGCTGTGTTTGATGTAGGCGGCGCATACAGACCCGAGATCGCTCCGTGTGTCCAGAGACCCTCCACAGCACGGAGCATGCCAAGTCGTTCATCAAGCAGAACGGGGTCCACCGCCCACGAGTGGTGCTCGAGGGGCACGGGGCAGACGCGAGCGCAAGGGGCGCCCGTCGCCCGCACTCCAGGTGGGGGCGGGCTGGGTCATTCCGCCACACCCACGTGGAGGGGCCACCACCGACTCCCCCCGGTGCTTCAGCGCGAGAGCAGCTCGCGGTCGAGCTCCAGCGCCAGCCGGGCGGTGAGCACGAAGGCGCGATCCACCCGGACGGGGCCGTACAGCTCCTTGCCGATCCACAGTGTCTCGGCGGCGCGGGGAGCGGCGTCCCAGGCGGTGAGCCAGGCGGCGGCCTTGCGCAGCGCGCGCCGTACCGCCACGCCGCTAGCGCCCGGCGCCGAGCGCAGCCCATACATCGCATGCACGGCGAAGGCCGTCTCCGACGCGCTGGAGGCCGTGCCCACGCCCCAGCCACCGTCGTCGCGCTGCAGGGCGATCATCGCCTCCGCGCTCGCGCGCAGCTCCGCCGCCGCTCCCGCCTGGGCCAGGGCCCCCATCACCTGCGAGGTGGCGTACAGCCAGGAGCAGTGCCACTTGTCGCCCACCCACACCCCGTTGTGTCCACGCTTCTCCAGGAGGAAGCGCAGGGGTTGGGACGCGTCCTGGCCGAGCATCGCCAGGGCCAGCACGCCATGCGCCGTGGTGGTCAGCGAGGGCTGCAGCTCGTGCGAGTAGGTGATGAACAACCCATCGCGCTGGTAGCGCTCCAGGACGCGGCCATCCACCTCGTGGCCCGCGTTGGCCAACAGGGCGACGGTCGTCGTGGTGGTGTCCCCGTCGACGTCGAAGTTGTCGCTCATGCCCATGCCCTCGGGCTTGAGCGCCCGGTGCAGGGCCTCGAGCTGGGGACGGATGACGTCCTGGAGGGCCGGGTGGGACAGCAGTCCCGAGGAGAGCAGGGCGAGCAAGCCCCAGGGTCGCTCGAAGGTGGGAATGGGCCAGACGGTGGGCACGACGCCCGGAATGCCCGTCCGGGTCGCCGCCGAGGCCCCCGCGAGGAACTCCTCCACGCCCCGGAGCTCCTGTGCTCCCGGGGTGGCCGCCCGGCGCCGGTTGAGCCAGAGCGCGGTCGCCGCGGGACTGTTGCCCACGCCTTGCGTGGCGTCGATCACCGCGGGGTCCGCCTGGGTGCCCCACGCCTCCCAGCCATGGACGGGCGTGGTGCCCGCGCGGATCTTCATCCGGGCGATCAACCCGCGCCGCCGCTCGCCCAGCGTGCGCAGCAACCGGAAGGGCTGCTGGGGCAGATCGAGCCCCAGCGCGGCCGCGTCCTCCAGCAGCCGGGGCAGGACGAGCTCCACGGCGACCGGGATGTCATCCGGGAGCGCCTGCTCGAAGGACCAGAGCTCCGCGTTGCGGCGTAGGAAGTCGAGTCCGCGCGTCGCCGCGTCGTGGCTGCCCGGCGCGTCGCTGGACACCAGCAGCGCCAGGACGGAGGCGAGCGTGGGAACGTGCCGGGCCAGGGGCATGACCTCGGGTCCCCAGCCTCCGTCCGCATGCTGCTGCGCCATCAGCCAGTCAATGGCGGGTTGGGCATCCGGGGGCGGGGCGTACCGCAGCACCTGCGCCGTGTCGTAGACGGAGGGCGTGACGACTCCGCCCTGCTGACCAAGAGCGGGGATTTCCGCTCTCAGCGTTTCAATGAGCCGCTCGGCTGTGGAGGACATGTCTTTCGCCCCTGGAGTAGGGCTCGATTTTTAACACGAAAGACACTCGGCCACGGAGGGGGCCCCCGGCGTCCGCCCGCCTGGAGCCCGCGCGCGGGGGGGCCTCAGTACGACTCCGGGTTCTTCTCTTTCTCCTGCCAGCCATAGTTGCCGAGGAAGTTGGACACCTGGTGCGACACGTCCCGGACGAGGTCCACCGCGCCCATGGAGGTGTTCAGCTGGGCCATGGTCTGGTCCATCATCGTCGACAGGTCGCTCACCGCCTGGAAGATCTGCGTGATGCCCGTGCCCTGCTGATTGACCGCCGTGGTGATCTGCCGCACGGACTGCGCGTTGTCCCGGACGATGTTGGACAACTGCTGGAGGGTCTCGCCGAACTCGCGGATCTCCCCCAGGCTGCTGCCCACCTTCGCCGAGCCCTCCTCGGTGATGGCCGCGGTGGAGCGGATGGCCTCGGAGATGTCCTCGAGGATGATGCTCACGTTGTGGGTGGCCTTGATGGATTGATCCGCCAGCGAGCGGATCTCCCGCGCCACCACGCCAAAGCCCTTGCCGTGCTCGCCCGAGCGCACCGCCTCGATGGCGGCGTTGAGGGCGAGCATGTTGGAGCGGTCCGCCAGGCTCTTCACGCTCTCGGTGATGCGGCCGATCTGCCGGGCGCGTTCATCGAGCGCGCGGATACGCGAGGCCATCTCGTTCACCTGACCCTGGATCGCCTTGAGTCCATCCAGGGTGCGTTCGATGGCCTTCTCACCCACCTGGCTGATCTCATTGGCGCGCTCGGTCTGGCGCAGCACGTTCTCCGCCTTCTGGGTGGCCATGGCGGAGGTCTCCTTGATCTCCTGGGCGGTGACCTGGGTCTCCTGGAGCGCGGTGGCCTGGAGGGTGAGCACCTCGGTCTGCTTGGTGGTGGACATGCCGAGCTGCTCGGCGCTGTTCTTGAGCGCGCCCGCGGAGTCACGCAGGGACAGGGAGAAGTCGCGCAGCTTGGCGAAGGCGCGGGCGGTGGCGGCGGCCAGGTCGCCGATCTCGTCGGTGGAGGACCACTCGGGGAGGATGGGCGCGCCCTCGGCCAGCGCCTCCATGGAGGCCTGCACGCTGCGCGCGCCCTCCGACAGATGCCGGGCGAGGCTCAAGGCCGAGAGCGTGGCCACCAACAGCAGGTAGCTGTTGAGCAGCAACAGCGGGAGGGCGGAGGACTCGAGCACCCGGCTCACGGCCGCCCGCAGGTAGGGCGAGGCCTGGCCCGGGGGCGCGGCGTCCACCTGTGCCAGCACCTGCGCATAGACGGGGCGGGCCTCCTGGCCGAGCACCGTGAAGCTCACCACCAGCGCGCAGAGGATGAACAGGGCGAAGGCGTAGGGCAGGTACCAGCGGTAGCGCGGCCAGGAGAAACCCGAGCCTCCCAGGTCCAGCTCCGGATGGCGTTGGAACTCCTGGATGGCATGGGGGCGCAGGACCTGCTCGAACATCAAGCGCCTGTGGATGCCGCTGAGCAGGCACAGCAGCACGACGGTGACGATGGCCCAGGGAATGGCCCACGGATTCTTGTCCGGGTAGTAGAGCGTCGGGACGGCGCCATAGACGGCCGTGCCGAGCGCGGTCAGCGCGATGAGCCCGCCCTCGTACGCCTGTGGCAGGCGGAGGATGCGCTGCAGCCGGGCCTCCTTGGACTCCAATACATCGGTCTCGCGCAGGGCGCGGGACACCAGCCAGTTGAGGACCAGGTACGGCCCCGCGACGCCGATCAGCAGCAGCGCGGGGGCGATGATGAACAGCGTCCCAGTCACCTCCTCCCCCGAGAAGCCCATGATCACCATGATCAGATACACGATGGGCACGGCGTGGGCCGTCACGGTGCGGAGGGAGACCTGATTGAGTTGACGGAAGACTTGTTGGGGTGAGGCGTCTGCTGTCTGCATCAACCGGTGCTCCATGGGTTTTTCCGGCCGGACATCTGGCGCGATACGTCATGTCTACCAGGAAGAGCGCACCCGGAGGAAGTTGGCCCGCCGGAACAGCCGGGTTTGTTCAGTCGACGGCCAGGGAAGCAACACTCCGGACTCGCCTGGTCGATTCCCCGCATCTCCTGACCGTGTCAGTCCATGAACCGAGACGGTGGCGGAGGACCGAGCCCGAGCGAGCAGCCTCCGAGTGCGGCACGAGCACACCCAGGGCATGGAGATCCAATTCCAGCGCTCTGCTCCAATGAAATGGAACCAGGACTGCTCACCCGGCACGCGTGGCTCTTGGGTGGGCCCTGTCCCCGGTCTGGCCGGTGAGGGGAGGAGACACGGCATGAAGACGCGAAACGGTATCCATCGTCATGTGGCAGGGAGTGGGCCGTTGTATGGGCGGATGTTCGCCGTGCTGGGGATGTTGTCCGTGACGGGGTGCGGCAACACGCAGGCGCCGCAGGAGGAGATGACGCTCAAGGCGCGCCCCCTGGCGGAGCGCTGCGAGGTGCGGCCGCCGGCCCCGGGCGTCCTCGAGCCGGAGTTGAAGTGGGCGTGGACGGGCAGCGCGGTGATGCCCGAGCACCACCAGGTGATGATGACGCCCGTGGTGGTGGACGTGAACGGAGATGGTGTCGCGGACATCGTCTTCAGCACCTTCGCGGGAGGCACGTTCCAGGCGGATGGCGTGCTGCGGGCCGTCAGCGGCGAGGACGGGCACGACCTGTGGGCCGTGACGGACCCGGCGGCCCGGGTGAAGCCCGCCGCCAGCCTCGCCGCCGGAGACCTCGACGAGGATGGTCAGGTGGAGATCTGCGCCATCCCCGAGAACGGCCGCGGCATCATCTGCTTCGAGAACGACGGCACCTTCAAGTTCCGCTCGGCCCTCGCCGCCAACGACTACAACGAATGGGGAGGCCCCTCGCTGGCGGACCTGGACGGCGATGGCTTCGTGGAGATCCTCGACGGCAACCGCGTCTACGATCACACCGGCACGCTGAAGTGGGTGGGCTCCGACGGCATGGGCGGCGCCCAGTACACGGGTCCGGTCTCCTTCGCGGCGGACATCGATCAGGACGGCCAGCAGGAGGTGGTCAACGACCGCGCCATCTACCGCCACGATGGCACCCCGCTGTGCGTCAACACGGAGATTCCCCATGGCTTCGCCGCCGTGGCCAACTTCGATGAGGACCCGGCCGGGGAGATCGTCGTGGCGGGCCGTGGCAGGGTGAGCCTGCTCGACGACGACTGCTCGCTGCGCTGGAGTGTCGACGTTCCCGGCGGGGGTCATGGGGGCTCGCCCACCCTCGCGGACTTCGACGGAGATGGGGCGCTGGAGATCGGCGTGGCCGGAGAGCGGGCGTACTCGGCGCTCGCCTCCGACGGCTCCGTGAAGTGGTCCACCCCCCTCCAGGATCTCAGCTCCGGCAAGGTGGGCTCCACCACCTTCGACTTCGAGGATGACGGCACGCTCGAGATCGTCTTCGCCGACGAGCTGAAGCTGCGCATCCTGGACGCCGCCACAGGGGTCGTGCGCTGGGAGCTTCCCAACAGCTCGGGCACCACGCACGAGAACCCCGTCGTCGCGAACGTGGATGGGGACCCCGCCGCGGAGCTCGTGGTGGTCTCCAACGACCATGCCTACCCGGGCACCCACGGCGTTCGCGTGTTCCAGGGGCGGCAGGGGTGGGCGGGCACCCGGAGCCTCTGGAACCAGCACGCCTACTCGGTGACGAACGTCCTCGACGATGGCTCCATCCCGGCGGCCTCGACGAGCCACTGGCTCCACCCGCGGCTCAACACCTTCCACGCCAACGTCGCCAACCACTTCGGCGAGGGCCCCGGCCCCTACGCCGCCGCGGACCTCGTCGTGTCCGAGCTGTCCGCCACGTGCGAGGGCGAGGGCCAGGTCGTGCTCCGCGCGCGCGTGCTCAACCAGGGCGAGGCCCCGGTGGCCGCGGGCGTGAAGGTGGCGTTCTTCGACGGGGAGCCCACCTCGGGCGGCACGCTGCTCGGCGTGGCCTCCGTGGCCGAGGCGCTGCCCGTGGGCACCAGCGCGCTCGCGGCGCTCTCCGTGCCCGCCCCACCCAACGGCCCGGTGAGCTTCTCGGCCATCGCGGACGATGACGGCCAGGGCGGGGGTCGCCACACCGAGTGCATCGAGAGCAACAACACCACCTCCACCTCGATGGAGCTCGCCTGCCAGTTGCCTCCGAGCAACCAACCCCCGGTGGCGCTCTGCCGCGACGTCACCGTCCGCGCCGATGCCTCCTGTCAGGCCCGCGCCAGCGTGGACAATGGCAGCTACGATCCGGACCACGGCCCGGCGCCGCTCTCCGTGTCCCAGTCGCCCGATGCGTCCTTCGGCCCGGGCCGCCACGCCGTCACGTTGATTGCCTCGGATGGCGCGGCGAGCGCTCAGTGCGTGGGCTCGGTCACCGTGGTGGATGACACGCCCCCGTCCATCACCTGCCCCCTCGCGCTGGAAGCGAAGATCCGCCTCGGCGAGATCGGTGTCTCCCTTCAGTACGCCGTCTCGTCCCGGGATGCCTGCGGCCCGGCGCCCGTCACCTGCTCGATTCCCCCCGGCACCATCTTCCTGCCCGGCCTGACCCGCATCACCTGCACCGCGAAGGACGCGTCCGGCAATACGGCCTCGTGTGACTTCGGGATCCGCGTGAGCATCGATCTCTCCCTCTAAGAAAAGGAGAGGGGAACCCGCCGGATCAGCGGCGGGTTCTGCTAATTTTCTTGTTATTCGACATTTTCTCGGACTTCACATTTGTCAGTTGCGGACGAGCGGCATGGCGTGGCTTATGCGCGGCGAAGTTCAACACCGACGCATGAAGGGAGACATCATGTCGAAGCGGCTGACCTGTCTGATTTCCTGTTCCGCGCTGCTCATGTCCGCGTGCCAGCCCCTGGAGGGGGACGAGGCCTGGGAGGGAGCGGGGAGCGGCGACACGGCCGTGAGCACGGTGGACAGCGCGGCGTGCACCATTCCGAGCTTCCCCAAGGGCTCCACCTGGATCTGGGACCTCGAGAACAGCTCGCTGCCCACGAATCTCAACGCCCAGGTCTACGTCGTGGACCTCTATGAGACCACGAGCACGACGATCCAGGCGTACAAGAACGCCGGCAAGAAGGTGGTCTGCTATTTCAGCGCCGGCTCCTTCGAGAACTGGCGGGAGGATGCCAACCAGTTCCCGCAGAACACCTATTGCAGCCCCGGCGAGGACTGTAACGAGTCCATCCACATCATGGGTGACTGGTGTGAGAGCGGCGGAAACTGTGAGTGGTGGTTGGATCACCGCAAGCAGGCGGTGCGTGACGTGATGGCGACGCGCATTCAACTGGCGAAGACCAAGGGATGTGACGCGGTCGAGCCGGACAACGTCGATGCCTACTCGCACGACGATGAGATCTCGTGTACCGACCAGGCCTGCTGGGGCATCACGGCAGCGGATCAGCTCGCCTACAACCGCTGGCTCGCCGACACGGCCCATGCCAACTGCCTGGGCATCGCGCTCAAGAATGACATCGATCAAGTCACCCAGCTCGCCCCGTACTTCGACTTCGCCATCAACGAGGAGTGCCAGCGCTACCAGGAGTGTGGCGTCTACAAGACCTCGTTCGTGAGCCAGAACAAGGCGGTCTTCAACGCCGAGTACCGCGTGGACGGAGGCGGCGACACCACGAACTGGACGTCGTGCACGGGCACGGGCTCCACCTGCGCCTGCGGCGAGAGCGGCTTCGCGGCGGGGGACATGCGGACCCTGGTCTTCAAGACCGCGAACGTGCGCTACAACAACGTGGGCATCACCTGCTGGTAGTCCCCGAGCGCTCGGACACGGCGGCTCCTTCGCGCGCCGCCGTGCCCGGGCACTCCGGTGGATGCGTCCGCCACCGGAGGGGATGACCCGAGGACCCGAGGCGGCGCTCAGCGGGCGAGCGACGCCTTGAGCGTGATGGTCGTACCGGCGAGTGCCTTGGACACCGGGCAGCCCTTCTTCGTCTCCTCGGCGATCTTCTGGAATTGCTCATCGCTCGCGCCGGGCACGATGGCCTCGGTGGTGAGCGCGATGGTGGTGATGGCGAAGCCAGCGCCTTGCTTGTCGAGCTGCACGTCCGCGGACGTCTTGATGCTCGTGGGCTTGAGGCCGGCGGTCTCCAGGCCGAGCGACAGGGCCATGGAGAAGCATCCCGAGAGCGCCGCGCCAATGAGCTCCTCGGGATTGCTCCCTTGTTTTCCCTCGAAGCGGGTCCCCAACGAGAAGGGAGCCTCGGGGGCGTGGGCGGGCTTCATCACCCCCTGGCCGTCCTTGAGCCCCCCGTTCCACTGCGCGCTGCCTTTGCTGATTCCCATGTCGCTCGTCTCCAGGTGGGTGTGTGGGCTGCGTGGATTCACTGCTCGGAGTGAACTCATGTGAACGGGTTGTTCCTCCGGCAAGGGGCAACCCCTCCATCGAGTGCCCGCCTGCTGCCGGGTGGGAAGTGGATCTGGTGACAACCGTCAGCGACCGGTGACAGCAGTCACCAGGTCCAGGGCCCCGAATTCTCCGCTCGAGCCCCCGGGATTCAGCTTCCAGGAGCCACGGCCCAAGAAGATCAGGGGGAT
The DNA here is from genome assembly GCF_002305875.1 of Cystobacter fuscus. Taxonomy (NCBI): domain Bacteria; kingdom Pseudomonadati; phylum Myxococcota; class Myxococcia; order Myxococcales; family Archangiaceae; genus Cystobacter; species Cystobacter fuscus. Next base: position 4,981,795 of record NZ_CP022098.1, read on the forward strand.
ACGTGTCTCCCAGGGGGCGGGGAGCGGCTGGCACGGAGCCTGCTTTGGGTCAGGGCATCTCGGCGGCGGCGAGCCGCGCTCCCCTTACCCCAAGGAATTCAGCCATGTCCTTCTCCGTCAACTCGCGTAGCTCGTCGTATCGCCTCCCCGAAGTGAAGTTTCCCGAGACCCCGTCGTTCGCCTCCACGCCGACGGAGACCCTGCCGGAGCTGGATCCCAGCCAGCTGCTGAATCTGTTCGCGGACGCCTTCAGCACCGAGCCGACCCCGTCGAGCTTCAGCGACCCGACGGGGCAGGGCGGAGGGCTGGACCAGTTGCTGGAGCAGGCCAAGCAGCTCGTGCAGACGCTGGAGCAGCTGACCGAGCTGTTGCAGGCGCCGGAGATCGGCGAGGAGCCGCCGGCGGGTGGGAAGCAGCCGCAGTCGCTCTTCCAGAACCCGGAGGGCCCGGGCGCTCCGGAGGGTGGTCCGGGCGGTCCGGAAGGCACGAGCGGTACGCAGGGCGCGGGTGAGGCCCCCAAGGGCCAGGTGGGCGATTGGATCAAGGAGGCGCAGAAGCAGCTCGCCGCGGCGGGCATCCCCGCGGACAAGATGAAGGCGGAGGACATCGCCAAGATCATCCAGCACGAGTCGAGCGGTGACCCGAACGCCATCAACCTGTGGGACGACAACGCGAAGAAGGGCACGCCGTCCATCGGCCTGATGCAGACCATCCAGCCGACGTTCGATGCGTACAAGCTGCCCGGCCACGACAACATCCGCAACCCGGTGGACAACATCATCGCGGGCGTGCGCTACGCGGTGGATCGCTACGGCTCGGTGTCCAACGTGCCCGGCCTGCAGGCGATGAACAACGGCAGCGGCTACGTCGGTTACTGAGTCACGAAGGGTTTCTATCGAGGGTGGTTTCACCCTCCGCCGGCGTCTGGTTCGTGGGGAGCGAGCCAGACGCCGTGTGTTTTTTCCACTCCCGCCCCGTTCCACTTCCTCCGCTTGAGTCCCGCAGGGGCCCGCGGTATCACGCGTCGAACCGCACGGAAGATGGAAGGGAATGCCACCTCCAGACAGCTCCGCCACCGCGCATCTGCCCGAGGAGCGGCGGCGCATCATCCTCGAGCGGCTCGCGACCGAGGGCCGGGTCTTCGCCGCCGACCTCTGCGGGATCCTGCGGGTTTCGGAGGATACGATCCGGAGGGACTTGCGTGAGCTGGACGAGGCGGGCCTGCTGCGGCGCGTGCATGGTGGCGCGCTTCCCCGAGCCCAGGCGCCGCTGGCCCACACGGTTCGCGCCGAGGCACGGCAATCCGAGAAGCAGGCCCTGGCGCGGATCGCCGCCGGGCTGGTGCGCGCCGATCAGGTGCTCTTCCTCGATGGGGGAACGACGATGCTGGAAGTGGCGCGGTGCCTGCCGCGGGAGCTTCGGGGCACCGTCGTCACGGTGAGTCCGCCGGTGGCGCTCGCGCTGGCGGAGCATCCGGGGCTCGAGGTCCGGCTGGTGGGGGGCCGGGTGCACCCGCAGGCCCTGACGCTGGTGGGCGCCGAGACGGTGGAGGCACTGCGGCAGGTGCGGGCCGACCTGTTCCTGTTGGGCGTCTGTGGACTGCACGCCGAGGCGGGCATCACCGCGCTCCATGCCGAGGAGGCGGCCGTCAAGCGCGCGATGATCCAGGGCGCGGCCGAGACGGTGGCGGTGGTGACGGCCGACAAGCTCGGGACGCTCGCGCCCTTCGTGGTGGCGCCCGTGCAAGCCCTGGCGGCGCTGGTGACCGAGACACCCGCCTCCGAGTCCACCCTGGCCCCCTTCCGCAAGCTCAACCTCCGGGTGATGACGCCATGAGCGCGAGCGCCCGGCTGCGCGAGTGGGGGGCTCGGATCGCCTTTCCCGTGGGTCTGTTCGTGTTCAGCCGCCTGGCGCTCCTGCTGCTCGCGAGGGTGTCGCTCGTGCTGGAGACGCGGCTGTACCGCCCGCCCTTCAAGTACCCCGGACTCGCGGGCCTGGAGGCGTTCTGCTGGTGGGACTGCGGTTGGTACACGGGCATCGCCCAGGAGGGCTACACCCGGGCCCAGGCCACCAACTTCTTTCCGTTGCTGCCCCTGCTCGGACGGATGGTGCATGAGCTCACGGGGTTGAGCATTCCGGTGGCGCTGGTGGGGATCGCGCAGGTGGCCGGATTGCTGGCGCTCGTGGTGCTGCACCAGCTCTTCCGCGAGCTGGCGGACGAGGAGGAGGCACGCACCGCGCTGCTGCTCTTCACGGCCTATCCCTTCGCCTTCTTCCACTCCGCGGGCTATCCCGAGTCGTTGATGGTGCTGCTCACCGCGCTCGCGGTGGCGCTGAGCCTGCGGGGCCGACATGGGTGGGCCGGGCTCACGCTGGGGGTGGCGGGACTGGCGCGCCATCTCTCGCTGCTGGCGGGCTTCTCGCTGCTCTACCAACAGCTCCGCTCGCGGGGCGGGGGCGTCCGGGCGCTGCTGCACCGGGATGTGCTCGCGCTGCTGCTGCCTCCGCTGATCACCTCGCTCTACTTCGTCTATCTGTGGCGGACCTTCGGAGATCCCCAGCTCTGGTGGAAGGTGCGCGCGCAGGGGTGGGGTGGCGCCTGGGCGGGGCTGGGGGACTGGCTGCGCGGAAAGTGGGCGCCGGAGGTCGGCCTCTACGTGGGGGTGTCGTTCATCCCCGGGGTGGGAGCCCTGTTGTTGTTGCGGCAGCGCCAGTGGTGGGTGCTGGCCGCCTTCGCGCTTCCCCTGATGCTCGTGCTGTGGACGGTGGGCCTGGTGGGTCTGGGGCGCTACAGCGCCGCGGTGTGGCCGGCCTTTCTGCCCCTGGGGGCGTGGCTCGCCCGCCGTCCCGCGCTGCGCGACCCGATCATCCTGGGCTGCGCCCTGTTCCAGGGAATGCTCGTCTACTTCTTCGTGCACTCCTATCCCATCAACTAGCCTTCATCCCCGCTCGCTCGACGAGCGCGCGGAGACCGTCGGACACGCCGCGCAACCGGCGCAGTGCGCTCGCGTGGTCCGCGTTGCCGATGTCGCTCCAGATCTCGGCTTGCGTCTTGGACAGACCCTCGAGCGTGAGGGGGTAGGTCGCGGCTTCGGGGACGGCGCCCTTCTCGTTGATGAGGTAGCGGCCGTTCAAGGCGAACAGCACCTGGGCCACGCAGCTCAGTGCCCGGTAGGCGCAGCCCGCGATGTGCGTCTGTTCGGAGCGCCTGGCCGCGATCTCGGCGTTGTCGATGGCGAAGCCCACCTCCCAGCCGAAGCGGGCGATCAGTGCATCCCGCAGTGGCTCTGGATAGGGCCGGGTCTGGCCCTTCAGCTCCGCGATGAGGCCGAGCGGATCGAGCAGCGGCTGACAGGTGGCGACCTCGCCCATCCAGATGACCGAGCAGAAGCCGTGAGGGTGGCCCACCTGGTAGTTCATCGAGAAGCGGCCCTGTCGCCCCTCGGCGATGACCTCGCGCACGCGTCCGAGGTCGCGGTAGAGGAGATCGACCTCCACGCCCGCGATGGTGAGCCAACCGCCGCCGTTGATCCACGGTCCCCACTCGCCGATCGAGGTCACCGTCGACGAGGGGTCATCGACGAGTGGGGCAATGGCCGACCGGAGCGCCGCGACATCGAGTGGCGCGTCGGGCTCGTAGTACAGGCCGATGTCGTAGTCGGAAGTGGGGCCCGCCGTGCCCCGCCCTCGCGAGCCACCGAGCACGAGCGCGGCAACGCCTGGGACGGACCGGAGCGCATCAACCACACGGACGAGAATGGGATCTTCCATTCACACAGGATGGCACCGAGCGGGGCCATCTGGAACCCAGACATCGCCATCAACCCGGAGCACCGTTCACGGCAGGGACATCTTGAGGCCCGTGCGCGCGAGCCACTCGGACACGGTGGTGTTGGACACGGTGTCACCGAAGTTGAAGGCATCCGCCGCGAGCCGCAGCATCTGGATCTTCCCGCTCGCGTCGAAGATGACGATGAAGGTGGCGCTCTCCTTCACCGGACGCTGGAAGTATTTCGACCCACTGCCGGTGGCGCCCTCGAACGAGTAGATGGTGCTCGTGGCGTACAGCGGGTTCTCGCCATGGATCACCTCGGCGACGTCGAGCTCCCCGCAGCCGCCGGGCGAGCCCATGCCCCGGCAATTGCAGCCATACTGGGCGGTGCGCACCACGCGAGCATTGAGCATCCAGATGGCTGGCACGTCGTCGTAGTACTGGGTCTTGGGCTCGGTGTAGCGCGGCATGCGGGCGCGGATGGCGAAGATCTTCGCACCGCCCCAGCCATGGCGGGTCACTCCCCGGTAGAAGCCGCACTCGCTCGAGTCGCCCGTGCCCACGCAGGCCTTGTCGGAGAGGATGTTCAACTCGGTCCGGTTGGCGAGCGTGCCGTTGAAGCGCGTGGGCGCCTTGGCCGCCGTCTTCCCATCCGCGGAGGCATAGCTCTGGCTGTTGCCTCCACACACGGTCCACTCGCCGCTGACGTCACCGCCCCCCAGGTTGTTGAAGAAGGTGAGGTTCGTGGAGCCGCAGCGGTTCCAGGAGGACACGCGGTTCCAGGCACTCGCGCCCGGTTGGTAGACCGCGATGTCATACAGCTCCATGGGGCCGCGGAAGTTGACCGTCATCTCCTCGTTGAAGGGCGCGAGCGGGCCGCTCACGGGCGTATCCGCCTTCTGACAGGCATTGGACGGGCAGGGCTGTCCCCATACGCCGGGCAACATGTTCGTCACGCGCTGGTACGAGCCCGTGCCCCCCACGTTCAGGATGCTCATGGTGGTCACCGGCGTGCCCGTGCCCTCCGGCAGGTCGTCTCCGAGGTCCTCGAGCGCGGCCGCCTGGCCCGCGGCACAGTCCGAGGCCTGGATGGGTTGGTCGCCGCCACCACCGCCACCGCCACTGCCTTCGGAGGGGTGGTCGGTGCCGGTCTGCCCCGAGCCTGGTTCCTCCGACGTCTGGGTATTTCCACAGGCAGTCCCCAGGAGCACGCACAGGGCGAGTGGGGCGAGCCAGGGACCACGCTTCATCCAGGGATTCTTCATGAGAGGGTTCCTCATTGTCTCAGTCTCAAGGCTTTTATCTGAAAAAATAGAAATAACAGGATTCTTCGTGGAAGCAGGGAATTTCGGTCTCACGTTTCCTCACCCCACCTGCGTCTGACGCGCCCGGCCAGGAGCGGGTAGAATCGGGCCTCCATGCCCAAGTCCGCTCCCCCCGAGCCCCCATCGCCCGCCCGGCCCGAGTCCTCGCCGGGCGCGTCTGGGACGAAAGAGGGGAAGGGCCTGGCGAGGAGTCCCGCCCCGAAACCCGGCGGGGATTTCTTTCCGGACGCCCCACGCCGCCCTCCCGCCGCGAAGGCTCCCGCCGGGTCCAGGATGGGGTCGGGTTCCGGGCGTCAGTCTCCCGGTTCCCAGTCACCGGGCGCCGGGGCGGACAGGGAGGCGCGGCGCATCCCGGGTCTCGTCGATCGCCCGCTCGTCAAGGGGGAGGAGAACGACGCGCACACCCGCTCGGTCATGAGGACGCGGCTGCTCGGGGAGGACACGGAGATCAACGCCGTGGATCAGGCGCGGCGCGAGGCGCGGTTGCTCGGCCAGATGGAGCACCAGGGCGAGGCGCCCACGCGCATCGTGAGCCAGTTGAACGAGCAGCTCAGTGGGGCGCAGGGCTCCGAGTTCAAGAGCATGCTGGCGCGCGAGCTCAAGCCGCAGTTGGATCGGCTCGCCGGCCAGGTGGACCAGGCCACCACCGAGAACCGGCGGAAGATCGCCGCGTTCATCTCGCGCGCCGCCCACATGGCCGGAAGCGAGAACGCCGGGACGTTCGACAAGATGCTCGCCGAGACGGCCAGCGCCGAGGCGAAACACCTCGCGGCCTTCTCTGGCGCGGGCGTGGCCGAGCGTGTTTCCGAATTCCAGGCCGCGCTGCGGTGCGCGGCGAGCCCGGCCTACCGCGCCACGCTCGTCGAGAAGAGCCGTGGACACATCGAGCGGCTGGCGCGTGACGCCATCCGCCTGCCGACCAATCAGTTCCATGACGTGTTGGTGTTGTTCCTGGGCACGTCGGAGGCGCTGGGACGGGTGGCCTGCAACACGATGTCGAAGGCCTTCCTGGCGGGAGCGCTCGGCCCGGGCTCCGCGGACGCGGCGGGCAAGCTCGTCAAGGCCCTGGGCCCGGCGCTCCTGGAGGCACCGGAGGGCGGCAACTGGGCCGTCCGGTTGATGTTGAATCTGGCGGAGAGTGGCAAGCACGACGTGGCCGCGGCCCTGGGCCAGAGCCTCCAGGACATCGTCCAGAAGGCGCGCGAGCGCTGTGGCCCGATGCTGGGCGCGGTGCAGACGGCGGTGGACAAGGGCGAGCTGCTCGAGCGCAGCCAGAAGCTCGACGGACACGTCTCGACGCTGGCCGAGCTGATGCCGATGTGCGCGCTGCTGCTCGCGGCGCGCAACGTGGTGCCGGGCGGGGGCAATGGCCCCCTGGTCACCGAGGCGCTCGTGGCGGTGGCGAGCCTCGACGCGGTGGGGACCACGGACAGCGGGCAGCGGTTGCTGCGCCAGACGCTCATCGCGGAAGAGCTGGGGGAACCGAGCTTCCTGGGCATCGTGCCCGTGGCGGTGCGCCCCCTGGGGCATCCCCGCATCCTCCAGTTGTTGGCCGAGTGCGGCCTGGCCGCTGCCCACTATCGCAACGGGGGCAGCCTGTTCGTGCAACGCGTCGCCCGCCAGGTGTTCCGGGCCCTGAGTGGGGTGGTCCTCGCGCGCAGTCAGAAGGGGGAGAGCGAGGAGGCGCGGAGGCTGCTGGGCTCGGCCCTCTGTCATCACGCGGCGCTGTACGGCATGAACTCGGAGGGGGGCCAGCTCACCGCCGAGCTGCTCGAGCGGTTGCGCGGCAACCCCGATCCCGAACAGGCCCCCCGCGTCCTGGCGGAGCTGGATGGGGTGGCGCGGACGCACCTCAGCCCGTACCGCACCGGCCACGTCGAGAGCCTGCGCGCGCTCGTCATGGCGCTGGCGGAGCGGGATCCCCTCGCCGCGCCGAGGTCGGCGGGCACCCGGCGGCGGGCGGGGGCGGCGCCGGTGATGAAGGCGATGGAGATGGAGCGTACGCACATCGTCCAGATGAAGAAGCTCCGGGCCGAGCGCGAGGCCGCCATGGCCGCGCGGGAGTCCTCCGCGAAACCCTCACCCGAGAAGGCTTCCTCCGTGAAGGCGCCTCCGGCGAAGACTCCGGCCACGAAGGCTCCGGCCACGAAGGCTCCGGCCACGAAGGCTCCGGCGATGGCCGCGGAGGCCCCACCGGCCGAGCCACCACCGCCCGCCGAGCGGAAGCCCGTGGACGACGAGCGATGGCGGGAGGGCACCAACGCGAGGTACCTGGAGCGCACGCACAACTTCCAGATGATGCGGCGTCAGCCCCGGCGGCAGGACCCGGACGAGGAGACCGCTCCAGCTCCACTCGAGCCGCCCGCTCCGGGAAGCCCCCGGTTTCGCGGGTGAGCGCCTACGGGGTGATGAACTTCCCGCCTTCACGCCGCACGACTTCCTTCAACTGCACGGACTCGCCGTAGCCGGAATGCATCAGGTAGACGAGGGTGGTGTTGGAGTCGGTGAGACGGTGACTTCGCGGTGAAGGGGAGGGGGGTTGGCTGGCGCGCGCGCCCGTTGCCTCTTACACTTGTCGGCGTGGGTGCACCCTCGACCGAAGACGGGGGGAAGAACGCGCGGCTGCGCGCACTCCCCTCCATCGAGCAGCTCCTCCGTCGCCCCTCCCTGGAGGCGCGGCTGGCGGGCGTTCCTCGCGCCCGGGCCGTCGCCGCGCTCCGTCTGGCCGTGGCATCCGTGCGCGAGCGGCTGCTCCAGGGCGAGGAGCGAGCGTTCGAGGACGCGGACGTGGACGGGGCCCTGCGCGCCCTGTCCACCCCGAACCTGAGGCCCGTGCTCAACGCCACCGGGGTGGTGCTGCATACCAACCTCGGCCGGGCGCCTCTCGCCCTGGAGGCCGTGGCGCGCGTGGCCAGCGTGGCGCGCGGCTTCTGCAACCTCGAGTATGACCTGGAGGAGGGCGAGCGGGGCAGCCGCTACGCCCCCGTCGTCGAGCTGCTCACCCAGCTCACCGGCGCCGAGGACGCCCTGGTGGTGAACAACTGCGCGGGCGCGGCGCTGTTGATGCTCGCCGCGCTGGCCTCGGGCCGCGAGGCGATCGTGTCCCGCGGCGAGCTGGTGGAGATCGGCGGCGGCTTCCGGGTGCCCGACGTGATGAAGCAGTCCGGGGCCCGGCTCGTGGAGGTAGGCACCACCAACCGCACCCGGCACTCGGACTATGAGTCCGCCCTCTCGCCGGACACCGGTGTGTTGATGAAGGTGCACCGCTCCAACTTCGCCCTGGTGGGCTTCACCGCCGAGGTGGAGGTCAAGGAACTGGCGGCGCTCGGCCGCGCGCGCGGCGTGCCCGTGCTGGTGGACCTGGGCTCGGGGGCCCTGGTGTCCCTGCCGGGCGAGGACTTCGTCCACGAGCCCACCGTTCCGGCCACCGTCGCCGCGGGCGCCGACGTGGTGGCCTTCTCCGGCGACAAGCTGCTGGGAGGCCCCCAGGCGGGCATCCTCGTGGGCCGCGCCGCGCTGCTCGCCCGTATCCGCCAACACCCGCTCACCCGGGCCCTGCGCGTCGACAAGATGACGGTCTCCGCGCTGGAGGCCACCCTGGAGCTGTACCGGGATGGCCGCCTGGAGGCGATTCCCACCTACCGGCTGCTCACCACGCCCGCGCCCGTGTTGGAAGCGCGCGCGCGACGGCTGCTCTCCCTGTTGACCCCCAAAGGCATTCATGCCCGGGTCGCGCCTGTTTCCGGACAGGTAGGTGGGGGGGCCATGCCCGCGGCCCGGTTGCCTTCTTTCGCGTGCGTCCTCAATTTCAACCAGCCAGCCGCTCTTCTGGAATGTCTTCGGAAAGCGGACGTTCCGGTGATCGGGCGGATCTCGGACGGGGATGTCGTTCTCGATGTCCGCTGCCTGGCGGAGGAGGACCTCGAGCCGGTTGCTGAAGCCGTCGCCATGGCTTCACAGGGAAGGCAGCCATGTTGAACAGCGCCGTTCTGGTGTTGAACCGCAACTATCAGCCTGTTCACGTCACCTCGGTGAAGCGGGCCGTCCTGCTGCTCTACCTCGGGGTGGCCAAGGCGATCGACTCGCAGTACCGGCTCTACGAGTTCGACGACTGGGCGGCCCTGAGCGCCACCACCGCCCATGACTCCATCAGCACCGTGGATCGGCGCATCCGCGTGCCCCGGGTGGTGGTGCTCTCCGCCTACGAGTACCTGCCCCGGGGTCGGGTGCGCTTCTCCCGCCTCAACATCTACGCGCGCGACCACGACACCTGCCAGTACTGCGCCCGGCAGCTCCCGCGCTCGGAGCTGAACCTGGACCACGTCATGCCCCGCTCCCAGGGCGGCAAGACGAGCTGGGAGAACGTGGTGTGCTCCTGCGTGCCCTGTAACCTGCGCAAGGGAGGCCGCACGCCGGAGCAGGCGGCCATGAAGCTCTTGCGCACCCCGGTCCGGCCCCGCTGGACGCCCTTCTTTCGCGGCGCGTCTCGCCGCGTCACCTACCGGGAGTGGTTGCCGTTCCTCAACCTGGCCGATGCGTCGTACTGGAACGTAGAATTGCTCGATGACTGAAACCGGACGACTCCGGATTCCAGGGGGTCGCCTGTCCGCCCGACGAGGTGACGGCCTGGGTCCGAGGGCCAAGGGTCTTTCCGTCCGGTCAGGGAGTCGACGAGCGGCCCGGGACGGGTTTTGATGCGGTTGCCTTGAACTCTCTCCGCTCCGCAGCCTCGCCTTCCGCTCCCAACGCCGCACCCGTGGAACCCACGGGCACCGCGCGGGCCCGCCCCCACCGCATCATCGCGGTGGGAGGCGGCAAGGGTGGGATTGGCAAATCGCTCGTGTCCTCCAACCTGGGAGTCGCGCTGGCGGCGCGAGGGCAACGCGTGCTGCTGGTGGACGCGGATCTGGGCGGGGCCAACCTCCACACGTGCCTGGGCGTGGGCCAGCCCACGGCGACGCTGTCCGACTTCCTGCTGCGCCCCAAGTCGCGGCTGGAGGACGTCATCGTGCCCACGGGCGTGCCGAACCTGTCGCTGATCGCCGGCGCGCTGGACGTGCTGGACGCGGCCAACATCAAGTACGCCCACAAGCAGCGGCTGCTGCGCAGCCTGCAGAGCCAGTCCGTGGACTATCTCATCCTCGATCTGGGCGCGGGCTCGAGCTTCAACACGCTCGACTTCTTCATCATCGCCGACCATGGCGTGCTGGTGCTCCTGCCCGAGCCCACCTCGGTGGAGAACGCCTACCGCTTCGTCAAGGCCGCCTTCTTCCGGCGCCTGCAGCAGGTGGAGGCGGAGTACGGCATCGAGCGGCTGGTGGAGCGTGCCCTGTCCACCCGCGAGGGCGCGAGCCGCACGCCGCTGGAGATCGTCCAGCACGTGCGCCAGCAGAGCCCCACGCTCGCCGCGAAGCTGGAGAAGGAGCTGGCCGCCTTCCGCGTGAAGCTGGTGCTCAATCAGGCCCGCACGGACGCGGACGTGAAGGTGAACGCCGCGGTGGTGTCCGCGTGGAAGAAGTTCTTCGGCCTCGAGATGGATGATTTCGGCGCCATCCGCTACGACGACGAGGCCTGGCGCGCGGTGCGCAAGCGCCGTCCCATCGTGCTGGACAAGCCCGATTCCCCCTCCGCCCTGGGCATCCAGCGCATCGCCGACCGTTTGTTGGCTCTCGACGGAGTGACTTCCCCATGAACCACTTCGAGCAACAGTCGTATTACGAGCTGCTGGAGGTTCCCGTATCCGCTTCACAGGCGCAGATCCTCGGCGCCTATACCCAGGCCATGGAGACATACGCGCCGGATTCCATCGCCGTGTACACGCTGGTGGACCCGGGACAGCTCGAGGCCCTGCATCAGCGCCTCGCCAAGGCCCGGGACGTGCTCTGCACGCTGGAGCGCCGCCTGGAGTACGACCGGGAGCTCGGGGTGACGCGGACTCCGGAGGAGCTGGCCCTGCTGCGGGGCGAGGACCTCGCGCGCGCGGCCGCCCCCCAGACGCCGGCCCCCGAGGGTTCCGAGATCGAGGCCCTGGAACTGCTCGAGACGGAAGTGGTGGTGGAGGACCCGTCCGCGGCGGAGGCCGCTCCGGTGGTGACGGCGGCCCCGATGGCCTCGGCCGCGCCCGTGGCGGAAGTAGCCCCCGTTGCCGAGACCGTGCCGGAGCAGGTGTCCACGCCCGTGGCGGAAGTGGCCCCCGTCGCCGAGACCGCGCCGGTGGTGGACGCGGCCTCGGTGGTGGTGGACCTGACGGCCATGCTGGAGGCCGCGCCGATGGGGGAGGAGTCCTCCGTCATCGTCGAGGCCTCGGTCGCGGTGGTGACTCCGCCCCCACCTCCGCCTCCGGAAGCCCTGCTGCCCGAGCCTCAGGTGGGCACGAAGCCCGTCGTCCACGCGCGGCCCTCCGCGCCGGCGAGAAGGCACGGCGGCGTCATTCCTCCTCCCTTGCCCGCGCGCCCGGGGTTGCGCCCGCCTCCCGCCCGCCCCGCGGTGGAGCCGTCGCGCGTGGTGAACCGTCCGTCCCCGGGACAACCGCCCGGCGAGGCCTCGGCGCTTCCCCCGGCGGCGCCCCTTTCCCCCGCCGAGCCGTCCCTCAATCGGCGCGACTCGCGCACCCGCCTCAAGACGGTCGTCGACATCTCGGCCGAGGCCGAGTTCAACGGCGAGCTGCTGCGTCAGGTGCGCGAGGGCCGCAACCTCTCGCCGCAGTCCCTGGCCGATCGCACCCGCATCTCCGTGCGGCACGTGGAGAACATCGAGGCGGATCGCTACGACCAGCTGCCCGCGCCCGTCTACCTGCGCGGCATGTTGATGAGCATGGCCCGGGAGCTCGGGCTGGACGGCCTGCGCGTGGCGCGCAGCTACATGGCCCTTGCTTCCTCGGAGGATAGGAAGAAGCGCTGAGCGGGAACGTCATTCCCCCGCATCTGCCCCTGGCAACGAAGTTGACACCCCAGGAGGCGCTGCCTAGAAAGGGCCAGAATGACGGAAGAAGAAAAGATCAAGGCGATGCGGCTGGCCCGCGCGATTGCTTCGGATATCTCGCTCTACAACGAGCAGAAGATCATCAAGGGCATCGAGCAGGACAACCTCTTCGAGGTCCTCAAGGAGGAGCTCGAGGAAGGCCGTGAGCTGTACAAGAGCCGCGTCAGCCCGGAAATCTTCCAGCGCATGAACTTCTTCGAGCGGGCCATCAACGACATCGTCCTGCGCTCCAAGGCGCACGTGAAGTCGAAGATTTGGTAGGCCCCGCCGTGCGCGAGCAGCTGGCCCCGCCCGAAGCCCGGGGTGAGCGGTTGGATCAAGTGCTCGCGCGCGTGTTCCCCGAGTTCACGCGCTCGCGCCTGCAGGGCCTCATCGAGTCCGGCCACGCCCGGGTCGACGGCAAGCCCGCCAAGGTCTCCCTGCGGCTCAAGGGCGGCGAGCGGCTCACCCTCGAGGTTCCCGCCCCCACGCCGGCCCTGCCGGTGGCCGAGGAGCTGCCCCTCGCGGTGCTGCGCGAGGACAAGGACCTGGTGGTGGTGGACAAGGCCGCGGGCATGGTGGTGCACCCGGGCGCGGGCCATGCCTCGGGGACACTCGTCAACGCGCTGCTGCACCGCGTGAAGGACCTGGCCGGAGTGGGCGGCGAGCTGCGCCCCGGCATCGTCCACCGGCTCGACAAGGACACCACGGGCTGCCTGGTCGTGGCCAAGCACGAGACCGCCCTGGTGGCGCTGCAGAAGGCCTTCAAGACACGCACCGTGGAGAAGACGTACCTGGCGCTCGTGCACGGCTCGCCCAAGGCCGCCGAGGGCCGGATCGAAACGCTCTACGGCCGTCACCCCGTGCACCGCCAGCGCTTCACCGGCAAGGTGAAGGAGGGCAAGCCCGCCCTCACCGTGTACCGGGTGCTCGAGTCCTTCGAGGGGGCCGCGCTGGTGGAGGTGGATCTGCTCACCGGCCGCACGCACCAGATTCGCGTGCACCTGGCCGAGCTCGGTCACCCCCTGCTGGGCGATGCCCTGTACGGCGCGGGCCGCAAGCCCAAGGGCCTGGCCGGGGCGGCGCAGGACGTCGTTGGCCGTCAGGCCCTGCATGCCTGGAAGCTGTCGTTTCCCCACCCCCGGACGGGCAAGGTGCTGCGCGTGGAGGCGCCCCTGCCTCCGGACTTCACCGCCGCGCTCGAGGTGCTGCGCGGCCGTTAGCCCCCGGGAGGGCGTGTCATGGCGTGGGTGATGCTCGTCATCGCGGGATTGTTCGAGGTGGGCTGGTCGATCGGCCTCAAGTACACCGAGGGCTTCACCCGGCTGACGCCCACGCTGCTGACGCTCGTGGCCCTCGCCGCCAGCATGGTGTTGTTGTCGCTCGCGGCGCGCACGCTGCCCATCGGCACCGCCTATGCCGTCTGGGTGGGCATCGGTGCCCTGGGCGCCGCCGTGCTGGGCATCCTCCTGTTCCACGAGCCGGTGACGCCCGCGCGTGTCTTCTTCCTCGCACTGCTCCTCGTGGCCATCATCGGATTGAAGATCACCGGCGGGGCGGGGCATTAGAAGCCACGTCATGGCCTCCTCGAGCTCCTCGGACCTGTCCACCTCGCGCTTTCCCCGTGTGGCCGTCATCGGCGCGGGACTCGCGGGCCTCACGCTCGCCCGGATCCTCACGGAGATGGGCCTCTCGGTGAATGTTTTCGACAAGGGCCGGAGCCCCGCGGGCCGGATGTCCACCCGCCACGAGGCCGGGGGCAGCTTCGACCATGGCGCCCAGTACTTCACCGCGCGCGACGAGGGCTTCCAGCGTCAGGTGGAGACGTGGGTGGAGCAGGGGATCGCCGCCGAGTGGCGCGGGCGCTTCGGCACCCTGGAGAACGGCACGCTCACGCCCAAGGACGAGGGCCCGGTGCGCTACGTGGGCGTTCCCGGCATGAGCGCCCTGGCCCAGGCCTTCGCCTCGCGCGTGGACGTGCGCTGTGGCGTGCGCGTGGAGCACGTCCGGCGCGAGCACGAGGCGTGGGCGCTCACGTCCGACACGGGCGAGGCCCTGGGCGCCTTCCACGCCGTGGTGGCCGCCGTCCCCGCGCCCCAGGCGGTGCCCCTGCTGGCCGGCTCGCCCGAGCTCTCCGCACGCGTGGCGGGCGTGCGCATGGAGCCATGCTGGTCGGTGATGGCGGGCTTCGCCGCTCCCGTGCCGCTGCCCGTGGATGGGGCCTTCATCCATGGCTCGCCCCTGTCCTGGGCCTCCCGGGACAACAGCAAGCCGGGCCGGCCCGAGGGTGAGCGGTGGGTGCTGCACGCCACCCCGGACTTCTCCCGCGAGCACCTGGAGGACTCCCCCGAGGCCGTGGCGCCCCTGCTCGTCGAGGCGTTTTCCCGCGCCGCGGGGGTGGACGTCCGCCCGGTGCGGACCGTGGCCCACCGTTGGCGCTACGCCCAGGCCGAATCCCCTCTCACCGAGGGAGCCCTCTTCGACGACAAGCGGGGACTCGGGGCGTGTGGCGACTGGTGCGCGGGCTCCCGGGTCGAGGGGGCCTACCTGAGCGCCATGGCGCTCTCCCGGCGCATCGTGTTCTGGCGGCCGTGAGGCTCAGCGGGCCGCGGGCGCGCGCTTCGCCGCGATGTACGCCTCCACCTGCTCGCCCAGGACGTCGAGCGGCAGTGAGCCGTTGCCGAGGACGACCTGGTGGAAGTCCCGCACGTCGAAGCCCGGCCCGAGCGCCTCCTGGGCCCGGGCGCGCAACGCCAGGAGGCGCAGCTCGCCCACCTTGTAGCTCGTCGCCTGTCCGGGCCACACGAGGTAGCGCTCCACTTCCTTGACGATGTCCCGGTCGCTCAGCAGCGTGTTCTTCTTGAAGTACTCGATGGCCTGCTCGCGCGACCAGCGCTTCGCGTGCATGCCGGAGTCCGTGACGAGCCGGACCGCGCGCCACAGCTCCAGCGACAGCTGGCCGAAGCGCGAGTAGGGATCCGCGTAGAAGCCCAGCTCCTGCCCGAGCTTCTCGGCGTACAGGCCCCACCCCTCGGTGTAGGCGCCGTGGTAGCCGAAGCGCCGGAACTTCGGCAGACCCTCGAGCTCCTGCGCGAAGGCGATCTGGAAGTGATGGCCGGGTGCTCCCTCGTGGTAGGTGATGCCCTCGATCTGCGGCTTGAGCACCTGGTTCATGTCCGCGAGGTTGACGTAGTAGATGCCGGGCCGGGAGCCATCCGGAGCCGGCAGGTTGTAGAAGGCCACCGGTGCCGTCTCCTGCCGCCAGGACTCGACCGCGCGCACCTCGAGCGCCGCCCGGGGCAGGCGATGGAACAGGCGGGGCGCCTCCTTCATGGCCTGGGCGATGAATCGCCGCGCGTCCGCCAGGTAGGCCTGCTTGCCCTCCTCGGTGTTGGGATGGTGCGAGCGTGCATCCGCCTTCACGTGGGCGAAGAAGTCCTGGAGCGAGCCCTGGAAGCCCACCTGCTTCTGGATGACCTCCATCTCGCGGTGGATGCGCTCCACCTCCGCCAGTCCCGCCGCGTGGATCTCCTCCGGTGTCATCTCCGTGGTCGTGAAGAAGCGAAGCTGGTCGGCGTAGTAGGCCGCGCCGTCGGGCAGGCTCCACGCGCCGTCATTGCCCTTCGCCTGCCGTTCCACCTCGGCGAGCGTCGCGAGGAGCATCTCGTAGCCACTCTTGAACGGGCCCTTCAGGGCCTCGCGCGCCTCGTCGAGCAGCCGGGCCTTCTCGTCCGCGGGGGCCTCGAGCGCGCCCACCTTCTTCTGGAAGTCCGCCCACACCGCGCTGTCCGCGCCCGTGTCGAACGGCGCGCCGGAGAGCACCCGGCGGGCATCGGCCTCGACCGGCGCGAAGACGAACCTCGGCGGGACGATTCCCCGGGCCGCCTGCGCCCGCATCCGCTCGGAGATCTCCTTCATCACCCGCGGCACCTCGCGCAGACGCGACACGTACGCCCGCGCGTCGCTCACCGAGCCCACCCGGTGCGCGTTGATGAGGAACACCGGGATGTTGCTGGTCGGGTTCGAGCTGTTGGTGACGGGGAAGCCGTGCGAGTACCACCGCAGCCGCTCCCGGCCCCGGACGACCAGGTCCTCGAAGAGCCGGTAGGACAGGCGCGAGGCGGGGCTCAAGGCGCGTTCATCGAACTCCCGCTTCATCCGGGCGAGCTGCTGCTCGGCGAGCTCCTGCTGCTTGCGCGCCCCCGCCTCGGTGTGGTCGTCGAGCCGATCGTAGGACTGCTTCGAGCCCTGGTAGGTGAGCCCCTCGGGGCTGAGCGCGAGGCGCTCCTCGTAGGCCGCGTCCAGGAAGGTGAGCAGGCGCTGATCGGCGTCGCCACCGGTCTTCGCGTCCGCCGAGGGGGGTGGGGACGAGAGCGTGGCGGAAGGGGTCGCGCACGCGCCGAGCGACAGCACGAGCAGCAGCGGCGCGAGGAATCGAGAGGACGGCACGGGCATTCCTTTGCGAGGAGGGAAGGGCCCGTGTCTATAGCGCGCGGTGCGCGGCGCGCGGAACCTCGCGTCCGCTCATCGTCGGATGGCGCTCAGAGCCCGCCGAGCGTCATCGATTGCTGGCGGCGGCTGAGGACCTTCACCGGCTGGATGGCCATCACCCGCATGAAGACCTGGAGCAGCTCCGGATCGAACTTGTTGCGCATCTCCGTCCACATGAGCATCAGCGCCACCTCCGGACCGTACGCATCGCGGTAGGGCCGCTTGGAGGTGAGCGCGTCATACGCCGCGCAGATGGCGATGATCTTCGCGTATGTCCCCAGGTTCGTCTTGGGGATGATCATCTGGATGTCGCCCCGCGCGTCGCGCACCGCGGTGCCGAAGTCCGCCTTGTGCTCGAACGTGGTCACCACGCGCAGGAGCGTCGAGCGCGAGAAGCCCTTCTCCATCAGGATGTTGCGGATGGAGATGAGGGGCGCCTTCTGGATGATGGCCTTCTCCTCCGCGCTCAGCGCGCCGCGCTTGGTGGCCAGCTCCTCGGGGATGGTCGCCATGCCCGCGTCGTGGAAGAGCGCGATGTAGCCCAGGTCCCTGAGCTGGGGCTTGGTCAGGCCCAGCTCCTGCCCGAACACGATGCTCATCAGGCACACGTTCACCTGGTGGTACACGAGATAGTCCATCTCGCGCTTCATCGTCGTCATGCCCAGGAAGTGCGTGCGCTGCTCGAACGAGATGTCCACGAAGTCCTGCACCAGCCGCAGCGCCCGCGAGGTGTTCAGCGGCTTGCCCGCCTGCACCGACTCCAGGTAGCGCGTGAGGAAGAACACCGCGCGCGCGTAGACCGTCATCGCGTACTTCTTGCGGTCCACCTTCTGGTCCTGCTTCCCGTCCTCCTCCCGGCTGAGCTTCTCCCGGAGCCGCGAGAACTTGGCCACCTTCATGTTGAGCAGCTTGCGGTCCGCCAGCCCATCCTCGTCGGCCGACGCGAGCTGCTCCTTGCTGAAGATCCAGATGAAGTTCTTCAGCTCCTGCACCGTGATGACCTTGGTGAGCGAGATGCCGCCCACGTCCTTGGAGCGCATCTCCGCGAGCAGGTAGCGCTGGTTGTCGATGGAGTTGAGGTCCACCTTCACCAGCATGTTGTTGAGGTAGTACGACTCCTTGACGCCCACCAGCTCCAGCCGGCCTTCCTTGGAGATGATCTGGTTGATGATGTCCTGGAGCTGCAACAGCGGCTTCTCGAAGACCGAGTTCTCCGGATCGTACATCTTCACCGAGCGGATGAGCATGTACAGGCCCGAGATGAGACCGCGCGCGAGCGTCTGCAGCTTCTCCGAGTAGGCGCGGCCCACCTCGCTGAGGTTCTCGGCCTGGCCCTGGGCTCCATGCGTGACCTTCAGGTTCTCCGCCATCTCACGCCTCCTCGGACGCGGTCGTCTCGCCGAACAACGTCTTCTTCGTCTGGTACATCGCCTTGCGCGCGGCGGTGAGGACCTCGAGCGGCTGGGTCTTGTCCTCCACCACGCCCTGCAGGGCCTTGTACCCGGGGATGGAGCAGGCGGCGGCCAGCCCCGCCACCGCCAGGAGCTTGTCCTCCAGCACCTTCTTCTTGTTGAGCAGCGTGGGCTTCACCGACAACGTCTGCAACATCAGCGAGATGGCGCCCGGCAGCGCCGTGGAACCCAGCGCGGAGTAGTAGGCCGTGCGCTCCTCGAGGCTCTTCTTGTCGAAGCTCGCCTCGCGCATCAGCCGCATCAAGTCCGTGTAGGCGCGGTCCCGATCGAACTCGGGCAGCAGCCGGGCGGCCAGCATGCGCACCTGGGTGGCCGGGTCGTTGAGCGCGTCGATGATGAGCTTGCGCGCCTCGGTGGTGCGGCCCCGGGCGATGATGTTCATCACCTCCAGCTTCACCGCGAGGTTCTTGTTGAGCATCACCAGGCCGAACATCCTCACCCGCTCCGGGTGGTCGCTCTTCTCCAGGATGTAGACCATGTCCCGCACCGTCTGGGGCCGCTCGGACTCCAGGCGCTGCACGAAGGGGTGGGGGTTGTCCTGGGCGAATCGGGCCAGCGCGTCGCACATGAGCAGCCGGTTCTCCGGGATGTCGATCGTCTCCAGCGCGTTGAGCAGCGCGAACACCGCCGAGCTGTCCAGCGCCTGGACATAGCGGTTGATGTCCACCGGGTTGCGCGGGCGCGTCGCCTTGAGCATCTCCGCCAGCCGCATCACCCGCTGCTCGTCCCCCATCTTCTGGGTGAAGTAGCCCACCAGCCGTTCGATCTCTCCTCCGGGCGCGCGCTGCGCCAGGGCGCGCATCTTGAGCAGCATCTGGTTGATGGTGCCGTAGTCGTCCTGGATGAGCATGGCGTCCAGGAGCTGCACGAAGATCTCCTCGAGCAGCTCCCGGTCCTCCACGCCTCCCTCGATGACGAGGAAGATGGCGCTCACCAGCTTGGGGAACAGCCGGGCGCCCTCCTCCTCGGAGATCTCCCGCTGCAGCCGGGCCTTGAGGTCATCCGAGGCGTAGTTGCCCGCCACCACCAGGCCGCGCATCTGCTCCACGCCGTCCATCTTGGAGTCGAGGTCCTCCGCGTTCACGCGCGCGAAGCGCAGGTAGTCGTCCGAGCTCGTCTTGAGGCGCGAGTAGAGATAGCCCACGACCCGGTCGACCTCGACCTCGACCTCCTCGTCGCTCACCTCGTCCATCCGGAAGCCCTCGACCACCACGTACTCGAGGTGCTCCAGGCCCGAGCGCCACAGCTGCGCGAGCACGTCCTCGGCGCCCCGCTCGGGCTCGGACAGGGCGATGAGCGTGAACGTCACCAGCTCCTCGATGCTCAAGCCCGGCCGGAGGATGAGCTGGCGGATGCCGTCGCGGAAGAACTTGTAGGGCAGCGGCGTGTCCTCGGCGAACAGCGGCTCGCCGTACGTCATGAAGTTCTGCTGCTCCACCTTGATGAGCAGCGCGCCGTGCTTCTCGGTGTGCGCGGTGAGCGCCTCGTGTGTCCGGGCGAGGAACTCGGGGAACTTCGCCTCGTTGTGCCGGTACATGCCAATCTGCTTGATGCCCTTGAGCAGCTGGGCGGCCACGGCGCGCGCGGACTCCACCTTGTCCTGGACGGAGGGATCCATCACGGGTTCCGTGGACGGGCTGTTACCGGGCTGTACCTGATCCATGAAGTCCTTGAGGCGGGTGGGTGAGCAGGGGCTTGCAGTCTACCCCCATTCTCTCCCCCGATCCTCCGTACTCCCAGTAATTCCCGCACTCCTTTCCATTTGGAAAGGGCGCTCGCCCGAGGCCCGAGGTGCCCCTCTGAGGCATACCTTTGCCTACAGATCGTGCTCCTGGCCTACTGCTGCTGCGCGGACGCCTCGGTCGAGTCCGGATCCACCTCGGCCATCAGCGCCGCCAGCTCCGCCTTGAGCTTGTCCTTGGCGCGGATCTCCAGCTGGCGCGCGCGCTCGCGCGAGAAGCCGAAGTGCTCGCCCAGCTCCTTGAGCGTCATCGGGCGCTCGTTCATCACGCGCTGCTCGATGATGAAGCGCTCGCGCGGATCCAGGCGCATGAGCGCCGTGCGCACGCGCGTGTTGATGAGGCCCGCTTCCTCGCGGTCCGCGAACTCGTCATCCTGGGACGTGGAGTCGCTCGCCACGAAGTCCACGTGGCTGTTGCCGCCCTCCTCGCCCATGGGCGCGTCCAGCGACAAGTCCCGGCCGCCCATGCGCTGCTCCATCTCGCGCACCTCGGTGGCCTTCACGTTGAGCTTGCGGGCGATCTCCTCCACGTTCACCACCGAGCCGTCCAGCGTGCCGAACTTCTCCAGCTCCCGGCGCGTGCGCGCGAGCGAGAAGAAGAGCTTGCGCTGGGCCTGCGTGGTGCCGAGCTTCACCAGGCTCCAGCTCTTGAGGATGTAGTTCTGGATGTAGGCGCGGATCCACCACACCGCGTACGAGATGAGGCGGATGCCCTTGTCGGGATCGAACTTCTGCACCGCCTTCATCAGGCCGATGTTCCCCTCCTGGATGAGGTCGGACATCTTGATGCCGTAGGAGCGGTACTCGTAGGCGACCTTCACCACGAAGCGCAGGTTGCTCGTCACCAGCTTGTGGCCCGCGGCGAAATCTCCCTGGAGGAAGCCGCGCGCCAGCGCCTGCTCCTCCTCGACCTTGAGCAGCGCGTACTGGTTGATCTCCGAGAGGTACATCGCCAGCGAGCCGGAGTTGGACGATTGTTCCGTGGAGAGCTGCATGGTGTGTCTCCGAGGGGCCTCCTCGCTGGGAGGCCGGTGAAAAGAGGTAGGTTTTCCTGTCAAACGACAACCGGACGTGAAGGACGTAGAGCAACGTGCGTGCCACACCTCCACGCGAGAATTCATCAGTCACAACGGATACTTGGCCGAGCCCCCCGACCCGCCCCGGGAGGCAGTCCGTAAGCGTTACAGGTCCGGGCCCATCCCTCCTGGCAAGCGATGCCGCCACATGTCGCATCGTGTTTCCCCAGAGGGGTAATAAAGGCGGCACGCGCGGCCAGCGCCCCCGTCACACCCGCCCCGTCGGAGGGCGGGCGGGCGGAGGAGGGCGAGCCGGGTGTGGCGGTGCTTCAGGGGGCGTTGGAGCGTGAGCCCTGACGCCAGGTGTCGAGCGCGCGCCGCAGGTCCTCGAGCATCCGGGCGCGTTCACCGGACTCGAGCGGGCGCTGGCCGAAGCGGGCCTCCAGGTAGCGGCGCGTGAGTGGCGCGAGGGTGGGGCCCAGCGGGTGCGCGTCGCGGGTGAAGCGCGCGGACACGTCCTCGAGCGTCTCGCCCTCGCGGGGAGGCAGGCCGGCGCGCGTGAGCTGGCGCTCCACGGCGTCCACCAGGCGCGTGGCCTCTCCCAGGGGCGAGCGCCGGGGACGCCGCGACAGGTAGCGCACGAGGCCGTAGACGCCCAGCGCCACCAGCCCCGCCGTCCACCAGGCACGGGCCGGTGGGCCCGAGGGCCGCTGCTCGTCGGAGGAGGGATCCCGCGGGGGCCGGGACAGGCCACGCATGAAGTCGAGCTGATCCCGGAACGAGTAGTCCACCACGGACGTACGCCAGACGCCCTCGATGGCCTCGTAGAGCGAGACGAGCGACTCGAGGATTTGAATGGACTGGTTGGTGCGGAACGCGGGCGGCGTGGCATCCACGGTGATGAAGCCGCGCCCGGGCACCAGCACGTGCGTCCAGGCGTGGGCGTCGCCCGCGCGGACGATGTATTCCTCCCCCACGCGCTCGCCGCCGAAGAAGCCCGTGGCGAGCCGGGACTCGAAGCCCAGGGTGCGCAGCATCAACGTGAGCGCCGTGGCGAAGTGCTCGCAGTGGCCCGCCTTGCGCACGAAGAGGAAGTCCTCCAGCGGGTCCGCCAGGTCCCCGCTCAGCTCCAGCGTGTACTGGTACTCGCGCTGCAGCCAGGCGGACAGCTTCTGGGCCGCCGCGAGGGGATCCTTCTCGTCGCCCACCACCCGACGCGCCAGCTGCTCCACCCGGGGATCCAGGTTCTCCGGCAGCGCCAGGAGCTGATCCGCCTCCGTCTGGTTCATCCGGCCGGGGTCCGTGTCCGTGCCGGGCGGCAGGCTGTATACCTCGTAGGAGTAGCCGAGCCCGTCATCCACGAAGCGCAGCTCGTCTCCGCCCAGCTCCTGCAGCCGGGTGCGCCGGTCGCCCGTGGGCGTGTGCGTCAGGGCATTGCCCAGCTTGGCGGGAGTCTCCAGGGCGATGAGCGTGCGGCTGCCGTAGGCGGGCAGCAGCTCGATGCGCTGGTACACCTGCTTGTCCGCGCCCGGACGCAGCGTCACGCGCGTGCGGTGGCGCTGCTTGGCCGCGCCGATCGTCGACCACTCCTGGCCATCGAAGGTGTCGTAGGTGCGGCCCACCCAGTAGGCCGACAGGTGCTCGGTGTCCACCGGATCCGGTGTCAGCCGGGCGCGCAGCACGACGCGGGGATTGCTCTTGAGGGTGCCCGAGCCGCCCAGGCGCACCGTGTCGGAGAAGCCGCTGGTGGCGGTGCCGAGTCCCGGCGAGGCGCGGCGCACGCCCATGTTCCAGCTGAGGCGCGGAATGAGGATGAAGAAGAGCGCCGCGCCCACCACGGCCACGAAGGTACCGCGCGCGAGCGGACGCATCACCGCGCGCACCGGCACCGGCTCGCCCGGGGGCACCGCCGCCTCCACCACGGCCAGGCCCAGCGACAGGCTCGCGAGCACCGCGAAGGCGAGCAGGCACAGCGCGAAGACGAGCTCACCGGAGAGCGCCGCGCCGCCGGCGATCATCAACAGGCCGACGAGCAGCACCTGGCCATCCGTGGCGGCGGTGCTCTCGGAGAGCAGCCGCTGGGCGGCGACGATGCCCGCGAAGGAGCAGGCGGCCACCACCAGGTCCATCTGCCCCGAGGCGACCGCGAGGTAGAGCAGGCCCGCCACGGGCAGGAGCAGCAGCGCCGTGAGCCGGGGAGCGCGCGCCAGGGGGCGCCGGCCCGTCAGCGCGACGATCAGCGCCAGCGCGAAGAGGACCAGGGCCCACACGGGCACCTGGCTGGAGATGGCCATGGAGGCGAAGGCCGCCGCCGTGCTCAGGTCCCTCAGTACGAGCCGCAGCCGCAGGGGTTGCCTCATGCCGCCTCCTCGCGCTGCTCCTCGAAGCCCACCCACGCGAGGGCGCGCAAGAGCAGGCGCTCCTGACCACTGCCCGCGCCCGGCCGCAGCCGCTGGCCGGGCAGCTCCAGCCCCACCTCGTGGCCAGCCTCGAGCAGCCGGTGGGCCTGCTCGGCCACCTCCTCGCACCGCCGCTCCAGCGCCTCGTCGGCCAGCCCGGCGCGCACCTCGAGCACGTAGGTGCGCCGCTCCTCGCGCTCGCGCTCCACCTTGAGCAGCTTGCCCGCCGAGGCGCTCTTGAGCCAGTGCACGCGCCGGGCATCCTCGCCCTCGCCCAGCTCGCGCAGGCCCGCCAGGTCTCCCGTGCCATCCAGCCGGTGGGGGTGGTGCGCCTCGCCCACGTGGCCCGTCGCCGCGTCCTCGGGGGTGGCACAGGCGAAGCCCCGCCGGGGGAAGACGAGCAGCGTGCCCGGCAGCGGGAAGACGCGCGTCTTGGCGAACAGGCCCAGCGGCCAGGTGGTGGTGACGCGCACGCCCACGAGCTTCACCGGCCCGCGCCGGGGCGCGGTGAGGTCCGCGCGCACCACGTGCTCGGCGCCCGCGGGCAGGTGGCCCACGCCGCCCTCGCCGGTGAGGGGCACGTCCACCTCGGACAGGGTGAGGGCGAAGGCATGTCCCTGGCGGCGGGTGAGCGCCCAGCGGAAGGCGAAGGGCTCGCCCGCGAAGGCGCCCTCGTTGCCCACGCGCCGCACGGACAGGTCGCGCAGACAGCGCTCGGACAGCACGCCGGAGAGGATGATGACGCTCAGCAGCAGTCCCAGCACCAGGTAGAGCAGGTTGTTGCCGGTGTTGAGCGCGCCCAGGCCCACGCCGAACGTCACCACGAGGTAGGTGCGGCCCATGCCCGTCACCTTGAGGGTGCGCGGTGGCCGGAGCCTGGCGCGCAACCGCCGCCACGGCGAGGGAGGACGGGACGGGCTCACCGGGGGGCCGGCACCTTCCGGGCGATCTCCTCGATGAGGTGGAGCGCCTCGTCGCGCGTATAGGTTCCCTGGTTGGCGCTGCGCAGGAGCAGCCGGTGGGCCAGGCACGGCCCGAGCACCGCGCGCACGTCTCCGGGCGTCACGAAGTCACGCGCCTCCCACAGGGCGTAGGCCCGGGCGGCCATGCCCAGCGCCAGCACGGCGCGCGTGGAGGCGCCGCGCTCGATGTCGCCGTGCGAGCGCGTGGCGTGCGCCAGGCGCACCACGTAGTCGGCCACGGTGTCATCCAGGCGCTGGGCGGCCACCTGGGCGCGCAGCCCGTTGAGCGCCTCGGGCGTGCTCACCGGATCCACCACCGCGCCGGCCGTGGCGGCGTCGCGCGCGAGCACCAGCAGGCGCGCTTCCACCTCGGGCGCCGGGTGGCCCAGCGACAGGCGCATGAGGAAGCGGTCCAGTTGCGAGTCGGGCAGGGGATAGGTGCCGGAGAAGTCCACCGGGTTCTGCGTGGCCACCACCGTGAAGGGGCGGGGCAGCGGGTGGGTGACGCCGTCCAGGGAGACCTGGCCCTGGGCCATGGCCTCCAGCAGCGCGGACTGGGTGCGCGGCGGCGCGCGGTTGAGCTCATCGGCCAGCACGAGCTGGCGGAAGATGGGGCCGGGGCGGAAGGAGAACGAGGCCGTGGCGGCGTGGAAGATCTGCGCGCCGAGGATGTCGGCCGGCATCAGGTCCGCGGTGAACTGCACGCGCGACAGCGACAGGGCGAAGGAGCGGGCGAGGGCCTCCACCAGCGTGGTCTTTCCCACCCCGGGCACGTCCTCCAGCAGCAGGTGGCCCCCCGCGGCCACGCAGGTGACGGCGAGGCGGACTTCCTTCTCCTTGCCCCGCACGGCCAGGGACAGATTCGCGGCCACCTGCTCCAGCGCGGATCTCGCGGCCGCCGGAGAGGAAAGGGCAGGGGTTGCTCGGGCTGGGGAGTTCATCGGGGGAGCCACTCTACCCCAGTCCGACGACTCCTGAACGTCTGTCTCGACAACCCCGGGCCTCGGGCGTGTCCGCCTGGACGCAGAGGGGAGGAGACGAGGTGTTGCCCACGGCGGTGGTGCTTCCGGTGGTGCTTCCGGGGGGGTTGCCGGAAGGGCGGGGAGGCGGGCGCGGGAGGGGATTTGCTCCCCTCTCATCTCGCGGCTCCTTCCCGACGACAGGACTTCAGGCGAGCACTTCCTCCGGGGTGTAGTAGGCGCGCGACGCCGAGGAGGTCTCGCCCATGCTCAACCCGAAGTAGCGGAACATGCGCTGGTGATGCCCGGCCAGGCCCCGCAGGCGCACCTTGCGGTCCACCAGTCCGTTCGTCAGCACTCCCACCGCCGAGTCACGGAACTCGCGCAGGTGCGTGAAATCCAACTCCACTTCCCTCGATCCCAGCGTGTCCAGCGACTGGCGCAGGAGCAGGGCGGTCTGGTTGTCCAGCGTTCCGGTCAGACGCAGCGTCAGACGGCCTGCGCGTTCTTCCTGGTGAATTTCCAGTCCCACCATGAGTGTGTCTCTCCATCGATGCCGCGTGCGTTTCCCTGGGAAACCGGCGCGTGTCGGGTACGCCCGGCCCGGAGTGGAACCGCCCACCCCGGCGCACAAGAGTCACCGCGGAGAGTGCATCTGAACTCCTGGAAAGGGCAGTCAGCCGGATGGAATTCGGAATCAGTGTCCTGCACCGAGCGCACGCACTGTTGGCTACCCATCACCCCGGCCCGTTCACGGGCTTCTTCTGGGCCTCGCGCCGGGTCAGCTCGCGCGAGCGCTGGGCCTTCAGGTTGCGGAACTCGCGCATCACCTTGGCGGGGTAGCCCGCGAGGAATCGCTCGCGCGCGCCGCTCTGGGCGAGGATCTTCCGCGCCTGGGTGGGGCCCGCGTTGTAGGCGACCAGGGCGCGCTCCGGCGTGCCGAAGCGCTCGATGAGGTTGGCCAGGTAGGCCGTTCCCAGCTCGATGTTCAATTCCGAATCGAACAGATTGGAATGGCGCTGCAGCTTGAAGCCCGCCTTGTCCGCCAGATAGCTGCCCGTGTCCGGCATCACCTGCATGAGCCCCATGGCGCCCACGTGGGACACCGCGTAGTTGTTGAAGGAGCTCTCGCAGTGGATGACCGCCACCACCAGGAGCGGATCCAACCCGTTGGCGCGCGCCTCGCGGACGATCGCCATCGCCAGGCGCCGCTGCTGACGCTCGGGCAGCTGCGAGGCCTGCACCGCGGTGGTGATGCCCAGCGCCTCCGCCTCGGCGAAGAGCACCGCCTCCTCCTCCATCTGCTCGAGCTGAACCGCGCGCTCGGCCAGTTGCGCTCTCAGCTCCACCATCTCCGGGCTCTTCTCTCCCGGGAAGTAGGGCTGGAACGCCCCCGCGACCGGACCCACCATCGACCCCACCACCACCAGCGCCGCCGCCCAACCCTTCATATCGTCAACCCTCTTCCCCACACGTGCCACCCCCGGCCACGTGTCCCATGTGGCAGATGCCCGGCGCTCGAAGCAGTCACCGTGCCATCCACCAAGCCCGCGGAATCACTCGGAGTGGGGCCGGGGTGGGAGATTCCCCTCCTGAAAAAAGGTCTACCGGCGCGGTCCGTTGACCCCTGGAAGGGCTGTTGAAAGGAGGGGTTGCCCCCATCGCCGCGGCACCCCAGCTTTGCGCGCAGTCGTGTGAACCGTGGAGAGGAGTGGGCGGCGTGTACTGGACGATGAGTGCCATCCTGTTCGTGCTGTGGATCGTCGGATCCATCAGTGGTTCCACCGAGGGAGCCTGGGTGCATCTGTTGCTCCTCTTCTCCATGGTGGCGCTGCTGCTGGCGGTGGCGCAGCGGGGCCGTGGATCGATGGCCTAGAGGAGGCGGTATGAGGGATGCGCCCGACATCTGCCTGGTGGAGCTGCCCCGGGACGTGGGCGGCTTCGTGCGCAGGGCGTGTCCGCGCTGCCAGCGTGACTTCAAGACGCGGCCGTGCGCGCACGACGGGAGCATCCTCCAGAGGCGGCTCGCGTCGCTCTTTCCGTTCGAGAACGCGCACGAGAGCTTCGACGAGGTGCCCGATGCGTGGTGTCTCTATTGCGGCCACCGGGCCGCGGGGGACGAGTGGCTCACCGCCGCGCAGCAGGCCCACGTGGAGAGCGTGGCGCGCGCCTGGGCCAATCACGTGCGCTACGAGCAGCTCGCGCACGTGTCGCGCACGCTCGCGGACAACCCGCGGCCCACCTTCGTGAGCGTCAAGCCGCGCGCCCTGCCGGGTCCCATGGCCCCGGACGTGGATGACTTGCGGCCGGTGCCGCTCGTGTGCTGTGGCGAGGAGGTCAAGGCGCACTGGGACTGGGACGGGCCCTTGTTCTGCCCGCGCTGTGGCACCCGCCACGGAGGGTCGAGCGGCCGGCAGCAGTTCCACCTGGAGTTCATCGAGGAGTAGACGGCCCCGGCCCCGCGCGGGCAGGCTGCCGGGCCCATGTGGTGGACGGCCCGGTGGGTGGCGGCCCTCGTCCTGTGTCTGCTCGCGGGTGGAGCGGGCGCGCACGACGCGGACATTCTCTATGCGCAGCTCTGGCGTCCCGAAGCCGGGGGGGCCGAGGTGCGCGAGCGCATCACCCTCACGGCGGACACGCTCGCGCGCCTGCTGCCCGCGGACGCGGACGGAGACGGCGTGCTGAGCCAGGCGGATCTCGACGCGCGCGAGCGGGCCCTGGCCGTGGGCTTCTGGGACGCCATTCCCCTGAGCGCTGGCGGCCAGCCCTGCGCTCGCACCGCCCAGCGGGCCTGGGTGCGCGAGTCCTATGTGGAACTCGGGGCCACCTTCTCGTGCGCGCCGGGGGAGTTGCGCCAGCGCTTCACGCTGCTCGCCGTACTGCCGGCGGGCTACCGGGTGGTGCTCGGCAGCCTCGTCCAGGGTGAGCGGGGACAGCGCTTCGCCGACGCCGCCCAGCCCACGCTCGTGGTGTCCACGGAGGGCTCCGCCGGGGAGGCGTCCACGGGGCTCGCCGGCTGGGTGGGGCTCGGGGTCACGCACATCCTCGGCGGGCCGGATCATCTGGCCTTCCTGCTGGCGGTGCTGCTCGTGGGAGGGAGCACGCGGCGGGTGCTGCTGTTGGTGACGGCCTTCACCGTGGCCCATTCCCTCACGCTGGGGACCACCGCGCTGGGCTGGCTCCCCCTGGACGAGGTGCGCACGCGCTGGGTGGAGGCCGCCATCGCCGCCTCCATTCTCTGGGTGGCGGTGGAGAACCTCGTGCGGCGCGCGCCCCGCCACCGCGTGGCCGTCACCTTCCTGTTCGGTCTGGTGCACGGCCTGGGCTTCGCCAGCGTGTTGACGGGCTATGGCCTGGGCGACTCGGTGGTGAGCGGGCTGTTCGGTTTCAATCTCGGCGTGGAGCTGGGCCAGGCGGCCGTCGTCGCCGTGCTGCTGCCGCTGCTGCGCATGCTCCAGCGCCGGCCCGTGCTGCACCGGCGCACCGTCCGCTTCCTGTCAGTCCTGCTCGGGCTGACGGCGCTCTATTGGTTGCTGGAGCGAGGTTTGGCGCCGATCGGTTGAATCCTGGGGAACCCGTTCATAGCTTCGAAACCGGGTAGGGGCTGGTTCATGGGGAGGGATTTATGGGCGCGAGGCACACCCGTCTGGCAGCAGCACTGGCCGCGGCATGGGAATCCGAAGTGGTATCCGCACGGCGCATGACGATGCTCGCCGAGCGACTGGGCGACAGCAGGGGCCGGGCCCGCCTGATGGTGCTGGCCGCGTTCTGCCGGGCGCATGCCTCGCGGCTGCTGGCCCGCCTGGCCGCGCTCGGCCGGGGTCCGCTGCCCGTGCCTCCCGAGGACATCACGCTCGACGAGGATACGGTGCGCGAGCTGCGCCGCGAGGGCGCCTTCGCCCGTGCCTCCGCCGCCCGTTACGAGGCCACCGCCGAGCTGGCCCGCCAGCACGCCGACCTGTCCAGCGCCTGGGTTTGCGAGCTCAACCGCACCGAGGAGCAGGACCGCTCCCGGGAGCTGCTCGCGCTCGCCGAGGGCGCCGCCCTGGCCGCCGTGAGCGAGTCCCAGATGGCGGCCGCCGCTCCCGCCGAGTAACCGAGCCTGCTGACAGCCTGCTCGCCTTGGGCGTAAAACGGCGGGCATGGCCAAGGCCGACAGCTATGACGATTTGATCTTCCAGTTGGGGGACCTCGCGAGGGACCGGCTCGCGGGCAAGCCCAACTGTCCGCGCACCATGGATCGGGTCTACCGCGCCGAGCAGGCGCTGGTGGCCCGGCGCGATGAACTGGCCGCGCTCGAAGCGCAGCTCAACGACGAGGACGCCGCCTGGCAGGACTACCTCGCCGAGTACGAGCGCCTGCGCGCCGCCCAGGGGGAGATCGTCCAGAAGTGGAAGAAGGCCGTGGACGCCGTGGAGGGGGAGACCAAGACCCTCCGCAAGACGCTGTCCAGCCGCCGCGCCGATCTGCGCTACGCCCAGGACGCGCTCAAGAAGATGGAGAAGAAGCACGCCGACCTGGAGCTCACCACCCGGGACGAGTCCAAGCTCTCCCTCTCGCGCGACAACATCAAGAAGAACCGCCTGCAGGCCATGCGCCTGTCGCGCGAGGTGGAGACCCTGGAGCGCGACGTGGAGCTGGCCCTCACGCCCAAGCCCGGGCAGCCCGGCGCCCCCGGCATCATCGCCCACAAGCGCGTGCTCGCCCTCGAGGACGAGATGCTCGCCCGCAAGGAGAGCGTCGATGCCTCCCTGGCCGACGTGGATCAGCAGATCGCCCAGAAGGAGGGCGAGGTGCAGGCCGCGGAAGATTACCTGGATCAGGCGCTGTTCCTGCTCGGCGAGGACGTGTACGCCCAGCGCATCGCCGACGCGCAGCTCTCCGCCTTCTATCCCCGGTTGGATCGCGCCCGGTGAAGGCCACGCCCTCCCACCGTGCTTGCCGCCGTGCTTGACCAGGGGGGGCAAGCTGCTACATTGCGCCGCTTCCTGGCGTCCGGGGAATGGGAATTCGGACGCAACCTGCTGAAATCATTGATGTTTTCGCGCGAGGACGCGCGAGCTGTGAGGACGACGTGAAGGGTCTGATTGGCAAGAAGATTGGGATGACCCAGGTGTGGAACGAGGAGGGAAACCTCGTTCCGGTGACGGTGATCGACGTCAACACCTGTACGGTCGTGGGCAAGCGCACCCCCGAGAAGGATCAGTACTCGGCGGTGACGCTGGGCTTCGGCGAGCTGCGCGAGACGAGCCTGAACAAGCCGCAGCTGGGCTTCTTCAAGAAGGCGAACGCTCCGCTGCGCCGCCACCTGAAGGAGTTCCGGGTGAGCGCGGAGGAGGCCGCGGGCTACAACGTGGGCGACGCCGTGAAGGCGGACCTGTTCACCAAGGGCCAGCTCGTGGACGTCACGGGCATCACCAAGGGCCGTGGCTTCCAGGGCGTCATGAAGCGCTGGAAGTTCAAGGGCTCGCAGACGGCCACGCGCGGCACCCACGAGTACCGCCGGCACCCGGGCGCCATCGGTCAGCGTAAGACGCCTGGCCGCGTGTACCCCAACAAGAAGCTGCCCGGTCACTACGGCGTGGAGCAGGTCACCACCCAGAACCTGACCGTGGTGGACGTGGACGTGGAGAAGGGCCTGCTGCTCGTCAAGGGCGCCGTCCCCGGCCACAACGACGGCCTCATCGTCGTGCGCCCGAGCATCAAGCTCGCGCTGCGCGAGAAGCACAAGGCCGCCCGCGCCGGCAAGTAGTCCCGCCGTACCGCCCTGTGTGTGCTCCCTCTCCGTCAAGCGGGGAGGGCCGGGTCACTCGTCCTACCGAGCCTCCAGGCACCGCCACAGGGCCTTCCTCGACGCCCCGCTCCGGTCTTCCCACCGGGCGGGGCGTTCGTGTTTCCGGCCCCCGGAAGTGGCCTCCAAACGTTGGCCAGCGAGCGGTGCGCATGCTGGGTGTGTGAAAGCACCTCCCCACGCGATTGACTCTCTTGCCCTCAAGAGAAGCCATGCCCACATGGTTCGCCATCCGGACATATGAATCCACGCATTCCTCTTCGTTTCGTCTCGCTGGCCCTGGTGCTCATGGCCCTGAGCGCGTCGGCGCAGCAGCAGGTGTTGGATCCCGCCGCCGTGCGCCATCGCCTCTACTCGCCCCAGCAACACCTGGAGCTGTCGCTCGCGGTGGGCCTGCCGGCGCGGGAGTACCTCACGGCGCACTACAACCTGAACGTCGCGCTCGCCTACAACTTCGTCGAGTCGTTCGCCCTCGAGGCGCGCGCCGGCTACGCGCTCAGCCGGCAGACGGGGCTGGCCCGCTCCATCTCCGAGAGCTTCCTCGCCCGCGAGGACAAGCAGCTCACCGACGAGCTGGCGGACATGTGGCAGATGGGCGCGCACGGCGTGGTGGGCGCGCGCTGGGCTCCCATCTACGGCAAGCTGTCCCTGCTGGCCGACGCGACGGCGCACTTCCAGGCCTACCTGTGGGCCGGAGGCGGGCTCGCCTCGCTGCGGCGCCAGTCCATCATCCAGTGTGGCCAGGTGATCGACCGCGCTCAGGGCGTGTGTGACAACCGCACGGACGTGGCCGATCGCTCCACCGCCACCGAGTCCTACTGGCGCGTGGAGACGCGCGCGGCGCCGGTGGTCTCCGGCGCGGTGGGCCTGCGCTTCTTCCTGGGCCCCCGGCACGCGCTGCGCCTGGAGCTGCGCGACTGGATCTTCGCGGACCGGTACCGCGTGAACGTGGTGCGCGAGGACTGGGAGGCGGGGCGCGAGAGTGGCGAGCCCGCGCCCAACCCCGGCTTCACGCACCTGGTGCAGTTCGACCTCGGTTACACCTTCCTCTTCTGAGGCTCCGCGTCCCATGCGACCCACCTCGTTCCTCTCCTTCCTCCTGGCCACGGTCTGCGCGCCGGCCCTGGCCCAGGCTCCCGTCGAGCAGGCGCCCATTCCGGTGAAGGCCGCGGATGCCCCGCTGGCCTCCACCGCCAGCCCGGACGCGCCGCTCCCGGTGGCGGACCCCGAGGCGCAGCGCCTGGTGAATGGCGCGCCCCTGCACAATCCGAACGTGGCCGTGCACGTGGTGCAGAAGAAGCGCTTCGCGGACGCGGGCCGCCACGAGTTCACCCTCTACCCGGCCATCCCCCAGGTGAATGGCCGCTTCACCGAGCACGCCGGCAGCGCGCTGGGCTACACCTACCACCTGCAGGAGAACTTCGCCCTGCAGCTCACCGGCCAGTACAACTGGTACGCCAACGAGAGCGCCTTCAACCTGGAGCTCATCGACAAGGTGCGCGAGCAGGCCCAGGCGGCCACGGCGCTCCTGCTCCAGTGGGGCGCGCAGGCGGGCGTGGAAGTCACGCCGCTCTACGGCAAGTTCGCCTTCTACGACAACCACCTCTTGCAGTTCAGCGTGGTGATCAACGGCGGGGCGGGGGTGGGCGCCTCGCGCGTGCTCGTGCGTCCCCAGGTCACCAACCAGGTGGACGGGGTGGGCACCGTCGTCCCGGCGCGCCTGGGCGACACGGGCACCAGGTTCGTCGGCTCGGTGGGCGGCGGCCTGCGCGTGCAGTTCGGCGACTCCATGGCGCTGCGCCTGGAGCTGCGAGACCTGGTCTACACCGCGCGCGTGGATCGCGTGGATGGGTGCAACCAGCAGGACTTCGCGCTGCTCGAAAAGGCGCTCGGCACCGGCGAGCCCTTCAGCGCGCTGCCCCTGAGCGGTGGCTGCCAGTACTCCCGCTTCGACGGCGTGGATCCCAAGACGGGCAAGAAACTGCGCGAGGACATCGTCCTGGGCAAGGACCTCGTCGGAAACCCCTCGTCGGACGTGCTCAACAACCTCGGCTTCTACGCCGGCTTCTCCTACCTCTTCTGAGGACCGAGCCATGCACCGCCTGTTTCTCTCTTCCTGGCTGCTTCTCGCTCCCCTGGCCGCCTCCGCGCAGGACGCGGCGCTGCGCTTCCAGGAGCAGGCCACCCGCTCCACCAACGCCGAGGAGCGTGGCCGCGCCGAGCTGTCGCTCGCCCAGACCTTCGCCAGCGAGGACCTGCCCGTCAGCGCGCTCGTCGCCTACGCGCGCATCGTCGCCGCCGGACCCCAGCACCCCGCCTATCTCCAGGCCCTCGAGGGGCTCGTGGACATGCAGGAGCGGCTCAACGAGCAGAACCTCGTGCCCAACCTGCTCGACAAGGCCTACACCCCGGAGGCGCGCGACACCTGGACGAAGCTGCCTCGCGAGGTGCTCGCCCGCGTGAACTATCAGCTCGGCACCATCCACCACCGCCGCGGCCGCCTCGAGGAGGCCCGTGCCCTGCTGGAGGCCGTGCCCGCCGACAGCCGCGTGTACGCCCGCTCGCGCTACCTGCTGGGCGTGGTGCTCGCGGATCCCAAGTTCCCCGGCCGCCCCGGAGAGGGGGATGCGCTGGACACCGCCGCCCTCGCCGCCTTCCAGGCCGCGCGCGACGCCAAGGGCAATCAGCTCGGCCTCGACGAGGTGAAGCAGCTCGCCCTGCTGGGGCTCGGCCGCCTGCACTACGGCCGGCACGAGTACCCCCAGGCCATCACCGCCTATGAGGCCGTGCCACGCTACGGCCGCTTCTGGGATCAGGCCCTGTTCGAGAACGGCTTCGCCCGCTTCCAGGACGAGGACTTCGGCGGGGCGCTCGGCAGCCTCCAGGCCCTGCATGCCCCCCAGTTCGAGGGTGCCTTCCAGCCCGAGTCGTGGATCCTCAAGGCCACCGTCTACTACTACAGCTGTCTGTTCGACGAGGTGAAGACCACGCTCGCCGCCTACGAGGCCCTCTACGAGCCCATGGCGAAACAGCTCGAGCCCTTCACCCGCGACGAGGATCCGCTGAGCGCCTACAACCTGGTGTCGGCGGAGAACCGGCGGCTGCCCGGGCCCGTCTACCTGTGGATCCACGGCAACGAGCGCATCCAGGACGTGATGCGGATGGTGACCCAGGTGGACGCCGAGCGCCGGCGGATCAGCGAGCGGGCGGCCTGGCGGGGCACGGGGCTCGTCCAGGAGGCGGTGTCCGGACTGGAGGAGGTGCGCGCCACGCTCACGCAGATCGGCGGCCGCTTCGCCCACAGCCGCCTGCTCGAGGCCGCCCAGAACCTGCGCACCTTCGCGGATCAGGCGGAGATCATCCGCGTGCAGACGGCCCTGGACGAGAAGGATCTGCTGCTCGCGGGTGTGGATCAGAAGGCACTGCTCAAGACCCAATCCATCTACCGGCCGAAGATGCCGGGCGCCGCGTGGAACTACTGGAAGTTCGAGGGCGAGTTCTGGCGCGACGAGATTGGCTATTACCAGTACACGCTCAAGCGCGGCTGCCCGGCCAAACCCCAATAGCGCGCGTACAACGTCTGGAATTGCACACGAGGGGCGGGCCCACGCGGATGATCGCGGGGCGCCGCCCCTCGGTGTTTCCCACGGTGTTGTGAAGCGAGCGGATCTCCGTGGGTAGAGCACTTCTCATTCCAACTCCCCGTTTCTACTTTGGCCCGTACCTTTCGGTGGGTGGTGACGGAGGCGATGGGGGCGGACAAGGGTGACTCCGGAGATCGGAGCCCCGGGGGCCGCCAAGGTGCCCTCTATTTCCTGGCCCCACCACAGGAGCTCGCATGAAGTCGGTCCTTCGTTTCGGTGCGCTGGCGATGGGTGTGGCGCTGACCGCGGGCGGAGCAGGGGAGGCGGCCCAGCCGTCCTCCAAGTCCTCCCAGACGGTGGAGTCGCGCAAGGGCACAACCTCCAAATCCAAGGCGGGCCCGCGCAAGCAGGCAGCCCGCAAGCCGGGGGCAGCCAAGCCCTCCTCCAAGAAGGACGCGGCGGGCCGCGCCACCGCGGAGGAGGCCCGGTCCCAGACGGCCACCGCGGCCGAGGACGACGTGCCCACGCGGGTGGGCCCCGCGCGCATGAGCCCGGCGGCCATGGCCAGCGCTCCACGCATCGCGGACGAGAAGAAGGACGCCCTGGCCGACGCCAAGCGCGACGAGGCCCTGGAGGGCTTCAAGCGCCTGATTCCCAAGCTGCAGGAGGGCTCGCACCGCAAGGCGGACATGCTCTACCGCATGGGCGAGCTGTACTGGGAGAAGTCCAAGTACCTCTACCAGCTCGAGATGAACCGCTTCCTCGCCGCGGAGAAGGCCTACGACGCGGCCATTGCCCGGGGCGAGCAGATCGAACAGCCCAAGCAGGAGCATGCCGAGAGCGAGCGCTACCGCGCCGAGACGATGCGCATCTACAAGGAGCTCTTGCGCGACTACCCGGAGTGGCCGCAGCGCGACGAGGCGCTCTTCTACCTCGGCTACAACCATCAGGAGCTCAACCAGCGCGACGAGGCGGTGAAGAACTACCTGGAGCTGGTGGAGAAGTACCCCCAGTCCCAGTTCGTGCCGGACACGTACATCCAGCTCGGCAACCACTTCTTCGACAACAACAAGCTCAAGGAGGCGCGCGGCTACTACGAGAAGGCGCTCGCCTCCAAGGTGCCGAAGATCTACGCCTACGCCGTCTACAAGCTCGCCTGGTGTGACTACAACGCCGGTGGCTACGACGAGGGCCTGGCCCGGATGCACGAGGTCGTCGACTTCGCGAGCGCCCGCGGCGAGGAGCTGGGCGACCTGCGCACCGAGGCGCTCAACGATCTCATCGTCTTCTACGTGAAGCTCGACAAGGCGAAGGAGGGCATCGCCTTCTTCAAGCAGAAGGCCCCACAGAAGCGCCAGGAGCGGCTCATCTCCAAGATGGCCGCGCAGCTCATGGACGTGGGTCTGTACGACAGCGCCATCGAGACCTACCGCGTCCTCATCCAGGACCAGCCCCTGGGCGCCAGCGCTCCCGAGTACCAGCAGGCCATCGTCCGCTCCTACGAGGGGCTGCGCCAGCGCGACAAGGTGCGCTCGGAGATGAAGCTCATGGTGGCCGGGTACCGGCCCGGCGGCGACTGGTGGAAGGCCAACGAGGGCAACACGCCCGTGCTTCGCAACGCCTTCAGCGTCACCGAGGAGGCCATGCGCGTGATGGTGACGGACTACCACCAGGAGGCGCAGAAGACGCGCCAGGTGGAGACGTACCGGCTCGCCCGCGACATCTACAAGGAGTACGTGGACACCTTCGCCTCCAGCGAGGATCCCGAGTTCCTCTCCGACTCCGCGTTCAACATGCGCTTCTTCTACGCGGAGATCCTCTGGGCGCTCGAGGAGTGGGAGGCCGCCGCCGCCCAGTACGACCTCGTGGCCTCCTTCCAGGTGCCCGACCGGGACTCCGCTCGCGAGGTCTCCAACGAGAGCTACCGCAAGAGCGCCTCGTTCGCCGCCATCATGGCCTACGACAAGCTCGTGAAGATCGAGCGCGGCCAGCTCGCCCAGAGCGACCTCAAGGACGGCCAGAAGGTCGACGAGAACAAGTCCAAGGGCCAGGTGGAGAAGAAGGGCCGCATCACCAAGAAGGACACGAACCTGGCCGAGGAGCCCCTCACGCGCTTCGAGGAGAAGCTCGTCGCGGCGTGCGACACGTACAACCGCCTCTTCCCGGACAACCCGGACGAGATCGATCTGCGCTACCAGGCGGCCCTCACCGTCTACGACCGCCACCACTACGTGGACGCGGCGCGCCGCTTCGGCGACATCATCCAGAAGTTCCCCGCCGAGCGCCGCAGCCGCGACGCGGCCGACCTCACCCTGTTCATCCTCGAGTCGCGCGGGGAATGGGCGGAGCTGAGCAAGCAGGCGCGGCTGTTCCTCGCCAACGACAAGCTCATCAAGCCCAATCCCGAGTTCGCCGCGCGCGTGGCCCGCGTCGCCGAGGGCGCGCAGTACAAGTGGATCCACGAGGTCGTCTACCAGAAGGAGAAGAACCCGGAGAAGGCGGCCAGCCTCTTCCTGGACTACGTGAAGGAGTTCCCGCGCTCGAGCAACGCGGACCGGGCGCTCACCTCCGCCATGGTCTTCTTCCAGGAGGCCGGGCAGATCGACCGGGGCGTGAGCGCCGGAGAGCGCGTCCTCGCCGACTACCCGCGCAGCATCTTCGAGCCCAAGGTGCGCTACACGCTCGCGCACCTCTACGAGAAGACGGCCGAGTTCGCCAAGGCCGCCGCCATGTACTCCTCGTTCGTGGCCACCTATGACGCCGCCAGCGGCGACATCGTCGACGCCAAGGCGAAGCAGGCCGCCGCCCGCGCCGCCGCGCGCAAGAACAAGGGCAAGAAGACGCCCCCCGCCGCCGCCACGCCGCCTCCGGTCGATGCCCCCGCCGACGAGACGGCGAGCTCCCGGGAAGAGGAGCGCCGCGCGCTCATCGCCGAGGCCAGCAAGTGGGTGTCCGACGCGCTCTTCAACGCGGGCCTGTGGTGGGAGAGCCTCGGTGAGTCCGACAAGGCGCTCACCGCCTACCGCGCCTACCTCGCGCGCTTCAAGGATCTGCCGGACGTGCCGCGCATCGCCTTCAACGTGGGCCTGGTGCACGAGAAGGACGGCAAGTGGGGCGACGCCGTGCGCGCCTTCACCTCCTTCGCCGAGACGTATGCCCGCGACTCGCGCACCTCCGCCGCTCAGGTCTACCTCGCGCGCTACAAGCAGTTCATCGGCTACCGCAAGCTCAAGGACACCTCCAACGCCGAGCGCCTGCGCAAGGATCTCGTCTACCTCTGGAACCGCCTGAGCCCCGAGGACAAGCAGAAGCCGGAGCTCGTCGACGCCTACGGCCACGCGCGCTTCCTCTCCGTGGAGGACGACTGGAACCAGTACGTGGCCATCCGCTTCAAGCGCGTGTCCACCGTGCGCGCGGACCTGGTCGCCAAGCAGCGCGCCATCCAGAAGCTGGAGAAGTCCTACGTCGACGTGCTCTCCAGCGGCTCGGGCGAGTGGGGCATCGCGGCGCTCACCCGCATCGGCATGGCCTACGCGGACTTCGCGCGCAACATCCAGGAATCGCCCAACCCGCCGGGGCTCGACGAGGAGCAGCTCGCCATGTACCGCGGCGAGCTGGAGAACCTCGCGCTGCCGCTGGAGGACAAGGCGAGCGAGGCCCTCGACAAGGCGCTGGGCAAGGCCTACGAGTTGTCCCTGTACAACGAGTGGACGCTCGCGGCCCAGGAGCAGGTCAACCGCTACCACCCGGGCACCTACGCCCAGGTGCGTCAGGTGCCCTTCCGCGGCAGCGAGTTCTTCGCCACCGCCGACGTGGCCAAGGAGTCCGGCGTCGCCGACGAGCCCAAGGAGGGTGAATCCCCCCGGGCCGAGGAGACGCCCAAGCCGTCCACCGCTTCGCGAGAGGTCCAGCCGTGAAGGTGACCACCATGCATCCACTCCACTCCCTGGGCAGGACGCTCCTGTCGCTCGGCCGCGGTCTGGCCGCCACCACGCTGGCCTTCACCGCCGCGTGTGCCACCACCTCGTCGGTGAAGTCCACGCCGGTGGCCGCCACCGCCGAGGCCCCGGTTCCCGTCCAGGTCGAGGCCCCACCCGCGCCGGCTCCGGCCCCCGCGGACACTCCGGCCGCCAGGGCCCGCGAGCGCTTCGCCGAGGCCGTGGCCGCCTTCGACGCGGGGGACTACGCCCGCGCCGAGGAGGGCTTCCAGGAGGTGCTCCACCGCGCTCCGCAGAGCCTCAACGCCCAGTTCAACCTGGGCGTCATCGCCGAGCGCCAGGGCCGGCTCGCCGACGCCCAGGCCGCCTACGAGAAGGTGCGCTTCCTCGATCAGGGCCACGTGCCCACGCTGCTCAACCTGGGCCGCCTCTACCGCATGCAGGGCAAGTTCGCCGAGGCCATCGCCCTCTACGAGGCCGGGTTGAAGACGCCGGGCCGTGACACGGAGCCCGCGCTGCTCAACAACCTCTCGGTCGCCTACCGGCTCGCGGGCAAGCTGCCCCAGGCCGAGGCCACCGCGCGCCGCGTGCTCTCCCGTCACCCGGACGACGCCGAGGCCTACAAGAACCTCGCGCTCGTCTACTACGAGCAGGGCCGCTACCGGCTCGCCGAGACGGTGCTCGTCAACGCGCGCAAGCTCGCCGAGAAGGATCCCGGCATCTCCAACAACCTCGGCATGGTCTACCTCAAGCTCGAGGACCGGCCCCGCGCGCTCGCCCAGTTCCAGAAGGCGGTGTCGCTCGACGAGCGCTTCGCCCCGGGCTACGTGAACCTGGGCGCCCTGGCGCTCGCCTGGCGCGACTACGCGGGCGCCGAGCGCGCCTTCTCCAAGGCGGTGGAACTGGAGCCCCAGTCGCACGAGGCGTGGCTGTCCTATGCCTACGCGCTGGACGGACAGAAGGGCCGGGACGCGAAGAAGGGCCTCCAGGCGGGCGAGGCCTTCGAGAAGGTGCTCGCGCTGCGCGCCGACTCGCCCGAGGCCGTGTGCGGCGCGGGCTGGGCCTACGCGGTGGATCGCGCCGGCTGGGACAAGGCCGAGGGCTTCCTCCAGCGCTGCCAGGCGGCGGCGACCACGAGCGCCCAGGACAAGCAGATGATCGCCGCGAAGCTCCAGGGCATCGCCGCCATGCGCAAGAGTGGCGCGCCCGCGGCTCCGGCCGAGGACGGGGCCTCGAGCGCCGTGGGCGGCAGCGGCGCGATGCAGGGCGGCTCGCCCGGGGAGCAGGCCGCCCCGGAGGGCACCCCCGCGCAGGACACCGCGCCCGCGACGGAGGCCACCCAGGACGCCGCGCCCGCCGGGCAGCTCGAGGGCTCCGAGCCTCCGGCCGAGGCGCCGAAGGCCGAATAAGCTGCACCCCGCCCGGAGGAAATTTTTTCCTCCGGGTGGGCTTCGTGGGGAATGCGCTGGGAAGCGCGCTTGGAGTTTCGCGGACTTCCAGTGCCTCACGGTTGGTGCAGGTCATGCAAGAGCACGAGGAGGAGCTTCATCCACCCCGTGCGGTCCAGCGGCAGGGACGAGGAGAACCGAGATGAGACGATGGACGGCGGCGGTACTGGCAGTCGCGATGTGGGCAGCCCCGGTGCTCGCCCAGGGTGAGTCGCAGACCCAGGTCAAGGTCATCCAGGAGGAGGACAAGGTCGTCGTGCGCAAGAAGACGACCATCGACTTCACCGACATGGCGGTGGAGGGCGAGCTCACCAAGCCGGAGGGCTCGTACGTCCTCAACCGGAAGAAGACGGACTTCCAGAGCCTCATCCGGGTCCGGGACAACTTCAATCCGGAGCTGCAGAAGTCGGTCGACAACCTCTAGGGGTGGATAGGGAACGCGGGACGGAAGGGAGGAGGCGGGGATGGTGGGGAAGAAGAATGGGTTGATGCTGCGAATCACCGGTCCGGACGGCTCCGTGCACGAGGCCGTTTCGGACGCCGAGAGCGTCATCGTCGGCTCGGGCGCGCAGGCGGCGGTGAAGATCCTGGATCCACGGGTCTCGAACCTCCACGTGATGTTGAAGGTGGAGCGCGGCTCGGTGACGGCGATCGATCTGGGCAGCGAGGCGGGCACGCAGGTGGGCGGCCAGCGGGTGATCGGCCCGAAGACGCTCGCTCCGGGCGATGTGCTGCTGGTGGGCGGCTCGCAGGTGGAGGTCTTCTTCGGGGACGAGTCGCACGCGGGCGCGCAGGTCAACGGCGGCTCCATGCAGGGCTCGGTGCTGCTGCCGGCCACGCAGGTGATCGCACCGGCGCCGAGGGCTCCCGCCCGGGCTGTGGAGCAGGCGCCCCGGGCGGTGCCGCCGGGGATGCGCAGCCGCACGGGGATTGCGACGGTCGCGCCGGCTCCCGTGGCGCGCAAGCCGAGGACTCCGGCCGCGGCGTATCTGCAGGAGCCGCTGCCGCCCGAGGCGCTGCCGACGAAGGACGCCAAGGTCCTCCAGGTGCGTCAGCTCTGGGGCGATCAGATGCTGGCGGTGGAGCACTTCCGTGACGGGGTGCCCGTGACCATCGGCGAGGGCAAGCGCGACTTCTTCCACGTGTACGAGCCCGAGGTGGGAGCGCGGCACGTGCTGGCGGTGGCCAGGGGGGAGCAGTTCGAGCTGCGCGTGCCGGCGGGCGCGGGCGTCATCGTCACCGACAACGGGGACGTGCGCACCAAGGAGCTGCTGCGCTCGCAGGGGCGGCTCAAGGCCACGGACGGAGAGCACGCGTACTCGCTGGGGCTGCACGAGCGCGCCGAGGTGTCGCTCGGCACGCTCACCTTCGTGGTGCGCTACGTGAAGCCCTCGCCGGCGCTTCCGGTGAACGACCTGAAGCCGGCGGACTTCACCTGGTTCAAGATCCTCAGCGTCAGCCTGCTGGCGGCGGCGGCCGTGGTGGCGGCGATGCTGCTGACGCCCCGCTCGGACACGCCCAACGCGGACGACGTGTTCCAGGCGCAGCAGCGCGTGGCCAAGTTCCTCGTCAAGCCGAGCAAGCCCATCGACATGAAGCGCTTCAACAAGAAGAGCGCGGACGAGGGGGCCAAGGCCAAGGACGAGGAGGGCAAGTTCGGCAAGGAGGAGGCGAAGAAGGCCGAGGCGGATCCGTCCAAGGCGGGCACGCCCATCGTCAACAAGAACAAGAAGGAGCAGGACCGCAAGACGATCGCCCAGGTGGGTCTGCTCGGCGCGATGAAGGGCCTCAAGGGCGGCGCCTCGGACGTGTTCGGCCCCGGTGGCCTGGGCACGGGCATCAACTCCGCGCTGGGTGGCCTCAAGAGCGGCGCGGGCCTGGGTGACGCGCAGGGCGTGGGCGGGCTGGGCTCGCGCGGTCAGGGCACGGGCGGTGGTGGCGCCGGGCTCGGCATGGGTGGCCTGGGCACCAGGGGCAACGGTCGGGGCATGGGCGGTGGCGGCATCGACCTGTCCGGCCGCGGCAAGACGGTGACGAAGATCGTCCCTGGGAAGACCACGGTGATTGGCGGTCTGGACAAGGACGTCATCGCGAAGATCATCCGCAGCCACCAGAATGAAATCAAATACTGCTACGAGACGGAGCTGAACAAGAACCCGAGTCTGGCGGGCAAGGTGGCGGTGGCCTTCACGATTGATCCGGCGGGTGGGGTGGCCGAGGCGAACGTGACGGAGACGACACTGAACAGCTCCGCGGCCGAGGCCTGCATGCTCTCGCGCATCCGCCGCTGGAAGTTCCCCGAGCCCAAGGGGGGCGGTGTCGTGGCGGTGACGTATCCCTGGCTGTTCTCGCCCGCGGGCGAGTAGTCCCTGTCAGGCTGAAGCGCTCATGACGTGCACGCCCCTCTCCCGGCCTGGGAGGGGGGCGAGTTTTTACGAGAGGGTTCGTGGAGATGAAGACGCCGTTGTTGACCGCCGTGCTCGCGCTGCTGCCCACCGCCGCCCTGTCGGCCACCGCCCCCGAGGGAGTGCCGCTCGAGGTGCGCCGGGGCTTCTTCACCGAGGCCGATATCGGGGTGTTCTTCACCGTGGGAGGGCTCAACCGCTACTCCAACGCGCAGACGTACCTGCAATTGGGCGTGGGGTATGACATTTCGGATCGGGTGACGTTGGGGTTGCACTTTGGCATGGGAGCGTCGGCGGCGAACTGCTTCGCCAGCTACCTGCCGGGGACGAACGCGTGCGCCCGGAGCGACAACTTCTCGGTGGTGTTCGCCGACGTGACGGCGGGCTACCTGGTGCCGCTGGCCACGCGCTTCTACCTGGTGCCGAGGCTGGCGGCGGGGCTGTCGCGGTTGGACCTGTCGCCCACGGGCACGGGGGATCCGGCGGCGCCGCGGACGGTGCCCAACGCGGGCGTGGGGATTGGGGTGGAGTACGCGACGCCCCTGGACCACTTCTCCGTGGGCGCGGACGTGATGGCCCGCTACCTCATCGGGCCCAACATCCCGACCTTCGCCGTCTTCCCGCGGGTGAAGTACACCTTCTGAGCGGGCGTCCCTAGGAGAAGATGTCCAGCAGATCCAGGGCATCGAACAGGAGTTCTCCGCCGGCCGCGATGAGATCGAGGCCCTCGCTCGAGGCCGATGTCTGTTCGGAGGGGAGGATGACGACCGGGGCCGTGGCCTGGGAGCGGGCTGGGGCGCTCGGGCGGAACTGCTTCGTTCCCTGGTTCGCCATCAGGAGCCGCGCGGCGACCTCGGGGGCCACGTCCCGGCGCGAGTCGCCCGGCTTCTGGGCCCCACGGATGGTGGTCTCCACACAGGCCGGGTCGAGGAGGCTCAAGGGGGCACGGCAGCGCGCACAGGCGGTCATGTTGGCCAGGCGCACGGGCTCGCCGCAGTCGGAGCACAGCAGGGTGTCCACGTGTTTGCGCAGCTCCGCTTGCTCCTTGGGGTTGAGCTCGCGGGCGAGGCCCTTCTCCCGGAGGAACTGGAAGAAGGTGATGAAGTGGCCGTGCTGCTGTGGGCAGCGCGAGTACTGGAAGCGGTGGTTGTGCGCCATGTCATGGACGAGTGCGAGCTTCTCGTCACCGCGAGGGCAGGAGAGGGTGCCCGAGCGCCTCGGGTGGTAGGAGCCCCGCTGGCCGTACACGGCGCGGAAGAGCTGGAGGGTGCCCGTGGGGGAGAGCCGCAGGCTCTCGTGGGTGTCGAACCACAGTCCCCCGCACTCCTGGCAGACGTCGATCGTGACGCGCGTGCCGTTGCGGCCCTCGAAGGCGCGCTCGAGCATGGGCTGCTTGCACTCCGGACATTTCATCGGGACCTCCGATGGGGCGCAGTGTAGTCCAACCGGATTCCCATGGGCCGGGGGAATGCCGCCAGGAGAGTACTGTGAGCTTGCGGCACACCTCCGTTCGTCTACGCTGCGTCCGCAACGTGGTGACGAGGAGCGATGTCACCTGTGAGACCTTTGATGCCATCGCCTGAGTCCATCAAGCAGAACACGCTTCAACTACCCGTCAAGCGAATCCCTTTCTTGACCCGCGTGCGGCTTCTTGATTACCGAAGCATCGCCGCGTGTGACGTGCGACTCGGACCCCTCACCTTTCTCGTGGGACCCAATGGCTCGGGAAAGAGCAATTTCCTGGATGCTCTGCGGCTCATCACGGATGCACTGCGAACATCGCTCGAGCACGCACTCCGAGACCGTGGAGGAGTCCATCAAGTACGAAGGAGATCGAGTGGGCACCCGACCCACTTTGGCATCCGCCTTGATCTACAACTCCCCGATGGCTCGCAGGGACATTTCTCCTTCGAAGTGGGAGCACGCTCGCACGGTGACTACGCTGTCCAGAGAGAAGAGTGCGTCGTGGGTGATGCCTCCTACCTCGTCAAAGAGGGCCAGGTGGTTGCATCCAAGGGCATGGCTGTTGCCCCGCCCGCGGCGAAAGACCGCCTGTACCTCGTCAACGCCGCGGGGCTCCCGGAGTTCCGGCCTCTCTTCGACGTGCTCTCGAACATGGGGTTCTACAATCTGAACCCAGACAGAATCCGAGACCTTCAATACCCTGACAAAGGCGAGCTACTCGCGCGCGACGGCTCCAATCTTTCCAGTGTTTTGGAGCGTCTCGAGAAAATGCATGGTGGAAGCACCAAGCTGCGTATCGAGGAGTATCTGAGCCGTATCGTGCCTGGTTTGGAGGGGGTGGACCCGAAGCGCGTCGGACACATGGAGACATTGGAGTTCCGCCAGAATGTCGAAGGCTCCAAGGAACCCTGGCGCTTTCCAGCGATCAACATGTCCGATGGGACCTTGCGAGCCTTGGGCATTCTTGCTGCCCTTCTCCAGGCCCGGGAAGAGGAGCGCGTGCACCTCATCGGCATCGAAGAGCCCGAGGTCGCTCTACATCCCGCGGCAGCGGGCATCCTGCGTGATGCACTCCGCGATGGCTCGCGGCATGCCCAGGTGCTCGTCACCA
Organism: Cystobacter fuscus; assembly: GCF_002305875.1. Lineage (NCBI taxonomy): Bacteria > Pseudomonadati > Myxococcota > Myxococcia > Myxococcales > Archangiaceae > Cystobacter > Cystobacter fuscus. The sequence continues at coordinate 5,026,633 of NZ_CP022098.1, forward strand.
GTCACAGTCCAGAACTTCTTGATGCACCAGAGGTCTCTGCTGACGAGATCATCCCCGTCATGGCCGAGCAGGGGAAGACCATCATCGGAGCACTTGACCAGGCCACACGTGACACGCTTCGGGATCGGCTCTACACGGCGGGAGAGCTGTTGAAGGCAAACCAGCTCGCACCTGATGCGGAGTCAGTTCCCGAGCCGGCGCAGCTGCAGCTCTTCGACCTGGAGTCTCGATGAAACTGGGTCTCATCGTTGAGGGCCACGGAGAAGTGCAGGCTGTTCCTCTGCTCGTGCGCAGGTTGTTGAAGGATCTGGCTCCCGAACTGCATCCCACGCTCCTTCCTCCGCATCGTGTTTCGCGAGGGCAGCTTGTCAAGGAGGATGAACTCCGGCGGGCCATCGAGCTCATGGCGCGAAAGGTGGGTGACGGGGGACGAATCCTCGTTCTGCTCGATGCTGATGATGACCTCCCTTGCCAATTGGGGCCACGACTCCTGGATTGGGCGCGGAAGCAACGTCCTGATCGTGCCGTATCCATCGTCATCGCGAAGCGCGAATATGAGGCATGGTTCCTGGCCTCTGCTGAGTCCCTCCAGGGTTATCGAGGGCTTCCCGCTGACCTCGTCGCACCTCCTGCCCCCGAGACTGTCCGCAACGCCAAGGGATGGCTGGGCAATCACATGCCAACGGGATATCAGGAGACCATCGACCAGCCTGCCTTCACGAACCGCTTCGACCTGGAGGCTGCGCGACGCACGGACTCCTTCGACAAGCTCGTCCGTGAATTGGGACGTCTCTTCGATATTCCTGTGCCGCCTCGCCCGACTCTCTGATGCCGTCTTGCGCGAAGTTGGCCAGGGGACTGCCCCTCAGCTCAGCATTCACTGCTGACCTCCAAGGTAGACGCGAGAGCGACCTCCAAGGTAAGGTGGCGCTCCATGGAACGATCCTTCCGCGGATTCATGTACGTGCTGTTCTGCCTCCTCGTCCTGTTGTCCCAAGTCGGCGCGGCCCAGGATGTGCCTGTCCGGCAGCGGAGCGTTTACCTCACGAAGAGCCCCAAGGATGAAGTGACGGAGGTGTTTGTTGCCGTGCAGAACGTGACCACACTCCGTTTCGAGCGCCCCTGTGACCCGGCGCAGACGAAGCTCCTGGGGTGGGAGGCTCGCTTCGAGCCACCGTTGGTCGGCGGGAAGTCCGTGGTCCTCGTTCCCTTCCAGAAACTGGCCCCGGACGACCGCTTCATGCTGCTGGTGACGTTCGTGGATGGCACCTCACTCCCATTCATCGTGAGAGCTGGAGAACGCGGAGTGGACGGTCAGGTCAATGTCTTCGCCGAGTCGGAGTCTCCAGCCGCCATCCGATCCAGGCTGGAGGAGATGCAGGAGGAGAACAGGTCACTGCATGCCAAGGTCCGGCGCTACCACGAGGAGGAGACCTCGGTGAACCACGCGCTGGCGGCGCTTCTGGCGGCCAACCGTGTGGAACTGACCCCGTTCAAGCTGTGGAGGAAGTGGCGCCTCAATGAGAACGGTATCAAAGCGGAAGTCGTTATCTTCGATGACGATGAGTTGAAGCGGGTCGCTGTCGTCTTCACGCTCCAGAACCTGGATGAGCAGAAGCCCTGGGCGCTTCAGGAAGCGAGCCTCACCAGTTTATTGACGTCGGAGGAGAAGCCTTTTGCCCTCCGCATGTCGTCGGCCGTCATCTCCCCAGGAAAGACCGGGCGCATTGCCATCGTCACGGATGCGGACTCGCTCTTCTCGAACAAGGGCAGGGACCAGCTCGTGCTCGAAATCTTCAGGGATGGGGGACTTCGACAGGCTTGCGTCTACATGGAGCCAGCACCCCGGCATCGGCGCTGAGCTTCGACACGCGGCTCCGTGCCTGCTGCGCGGGGATGAACGCTTACGATAAAAGAGCCCCATCATGATCTCGACGAAAACAAAGCGCCTCCGGCTTCTTGTCCTGCTGTCGTCCTCGGGTCTGGCCTGCTCGGCTTCGGGGGGGTCCCTGCGCCCCGACGGGAGTCCTGGCCCACAGGAGTGCTCGGAGAAGGCGCTGGAAACGATGAAGATCCTGCGGCTGCGCCCTGGCGAGGCCGCCTTCATGGAGATCGACGCCAACCAGGTCGATCAGAGTCCCATCTCGCTCACGGACGGGCCCATCGAGAGTTACACGACCGAGCGGCTCGGCACACTGCCTTCGATGACGCGCCTGTATGGCCGGGTCTGGACGACCGGACCCAATGTCGTCATCCGCTACTACGAAGCGCGTCCCCCGGATGGGGAGCCCATTGCCATCTGTGGGGTTGCACGGGATGACCGGGGCGGCTTGAAGAAGCGTCCAGACTCTCCTCCGGGAGTGGCTCTGCTCACCAACTCCGGTGCGGCCATGTGGATAGTCGATTCCTTCCGCTGATGCATCGCTGCCGCCGTGTTAGCTCTTGCTCGGCGGTTTCTGTTGGGTCGGTCGGGGATGGTAAAGACCCAGAGGGTCCCAGACATATTTCTCGATCGGCACCAGTGTCATGTGGCTCGTGGAATGTCTCTCGGCAATGCGCGTGAAGCGTTCGGATACGATGAGAACCCCCCAGAGGCCTCGTGGCCGGAACACATCCTCACCGTTCCATGTTCCGGCCTCCAAAGTGAGTCCGTCAATGGCGTCAGCGCCGACGTAGCGACACCAGGTGCATGTCATGGTTTTTTTGCTTCGGATGCGGCTGCGCTCCATGTCCAGAGCCGGATGCCCGTAGGCCGGGGTGACGAAAAGATAGCTCGGCGGTGGACCAGCCTTGGGGCCACGGTGTTTGCGGCGTACTCGCATCACTTCGACGGGATGGAGGCCGCTGAGACCCGTCAACCCCTCTGCCTTGAAGTCTTCGGCGAAGCGCTCGGTGATCAGCAAGCCACCACAAGGACCTGTGATGAGATCTCCAAAGTCCTTGCCGTGGAGCTCCAGTTCGCCTTGATAGGGAGGGAGCCAGCTCAGCCCTCCGATGGTGTCGCCACATTGAGGGCAGCGCAGTGCGGGGCCGAGGTTCGAACTGAGCCTGTTGAATTCAGTGTCGTGATGGCCTTCGCGCAGCTTCTCCAGGACGTAGAAACGCATGTTCTGAGAGGAAGGGTCAGAATCCAAGGGGAAACCTCGCGCGCATTTCGGGTCGGTTGTAGAGCTGGCGCAAGAACGCCTTGAGTTCCTCGGCAGTTGTTTGGCCTGTTCTCTCGAGCTGATTGGTTCACTGAGCTTCCGGTCCACCGCCATCCACGCTGGTCGGAACTGGGCGCGATTTTGGCACTGGGCGGAGGCACTCGCCTTTGTACGAGATTGTCTGGGGTGGGCAATTCGGAGGCCGTCGCTTGACGAGCGAGTACCAGCACGCGCCGGACAGCTCCAGTTCAAGCTCTTCCGTACAGGGAGCCAGCTTCTGATTTCTTACCGGGAGCGGCGCCTGTTCATACTGGGCAGGTGCCGGGTCGACCCGCGCATCCGTGGCCCACTCTTCGTCTGGAGCACGGAGGCCTGGCTTCTCGGGTGGAACTCGCGTCACGGGCACCAGGGTTAGCAGCACCGATGCGGCGAGCGTGAGCCTCCTGGGCCAGTGGCTCCGCCGAGCCATGCGCGAGGGATCGGGAGGCCGAGAGGTCAATGCGGGCCTGGGCCTCGGAGGCCGGAGGATGTGCCGCTCGGGTGTGCCTCCCTCCCGTACCGGTGGCACTTCTTCCCACTCGAAGATGCTCGCGTCCCACGCTGACTTCTTGCTGGAGGCCGCCGCGACCAGCGCCGCGTGGAGCGCCGCGCCACTCGGGCAGCGCTCCGAGGGGTTCTTCGCCAGCAGCCGGACGATCACGTCACTCAAGGCGCGCGGCACCCGGGGATTGACGAGTCTGGGCGCCAGCGGTCGCACGTGGACGATGGCGGACTGCAACACGTCGGCCGGCAGCCACTCGGAGAAGGGGTAGTGCCCGGTGGTGGCCCGATACAGGCACACCCCCAGGGCGTACAGGTCATCGGTGGGTTGGAAGGTGTAGTGCGAGCCGGGGCGCTCGGGGCTGTGCCACAGGAAGCGCACCGCCTCGGGGCTGAGGAGGTATAGCGTGGTCGGGGGCAGGGGACCCGTGGTGAGCGGGGGCGCGCCCTCGTACCAGCCCGCGCCGAAGTCGAGCAGCACGGGTTGCCCATCCGACTCGCGCACGACGATGTGCTCGGGCTTGAGGTCGCGGTGCAGGACTCCCCGGGCATGCAACTCGCCCAGGGTACGCGCCACCGTGGCACCCGCGGTGGCGAGCTGACGAAAGGTGGTGCCGTCCGTCTCCGCCCACACGTCCAGGGCCAGGCCGGGCACCCAGTCCATGACGAAGCCCAGGCACCCTTCGCGAGGGGAGGGCCAGCGCGCACAGCCGTGGAAGCCCACCACGTGGGGATGTGCCGCCCGGCTCATCATCAGCGCCACTTCGCGCTCAGTCCGCCCGTCACGAGCATGCAGCGCGAGCTTGAGCGCATGGAAGTTGCCAGGGTGCTCCATGTCCTCCACGCGGTAGACAGCGCCCTGGCCGCCCACGCCCAGTTGCTCCATGACACGCCAGCGGCCCACCCGGGTTCCCGGCTCCAGTCCGCCCGGGGAGACTGTTACCTCGCCATGATTCGTGGACACCCTCGCTCCTCCGCGCTCGTCCGACCGGCAGGTCGCGGCCTCATACTACGAGGTGATGGCGGAAGTAACCTCGGACGGAGGGTCCTGTTCTCGAGGTGAGGTGACACCACAGGTCGTGGTCGAAGCAGGTGCCCGGTGCTGGAGGGAGAGTCCTCCGCGCATGTGGTCTGGCCGGGTCTGGCCTCCCCACCTTGCCGGGAAAGCACAATCGCGCGTCATGTGCTCGCGCATCCTCCCCGTCCTCTGTCTGTTCTTGCTGGTGCCGCTCGCCGTCCAAGCAGCTCCGTCCGACGTCGAAGCGCGGCTTTCGGTCTTGGAGCCCGTGCGGGTGAGCCCCCATCACGGTGAGCCAGGGGAGGGGCTGAAGCTCATCTTCGCTTCACTCAAGCCGAATCCGGCGCTGGCGCTGTTCTCGCTGGAGGATGCGCGGGCGGTGGTGGCGGCATTGGAGGGGGGATTCAAGGAGGCGAAGCCGGGGCCTCGTCCGCTGGCGGCGGTTGCCATGGGCGCACTGACGGCGGGGATGGCGGGCGGCTCGCCTGGGACGCGACTGCCGGACTTCGAGAGGCGTGTGCGAGAGGAACATGAGGAGCTGTACGGACCGGCCCTGCTGACGTTGCCGCCATCGCTGGAGAGTGCCAGGTGGTTCCAGGCCCTGAAGCTCTCGCCGCGCTACATGGGGGAGGGCGTACGTGAGGCCGCGGTGGAGATGTTCAACTCTCCGGCGGTGGCTTTTTCGGTCGGCATGTCGATGATGCTCTACATGGTGGCGTGGGCGGCGCCGGAGCCCCTGTTCTCCAAGGCGTTCGCGGCGGCGGTGACGCTGGGACTCCTGATGACGTACACGGCGACGGAGCTCTACAACGTGGGGATGGCGTGCCTGACGCTGTACCGGGAGGCGGAAGCGGCGAGGACGCAGGCGCAACTGGAGGCGGTGGCCGAGCGCTTCGGCAAGGCATTGGGGGGAGTGGGGCTGCGCGTGCTGGTGACGGTGGCGGGGGCGAAGTTGGCCAGGGGACTGCCGGAGGTGCCCCGGGGCGGTCTATGGGGGAGGCTCTCACCTCCGAGATTTGCTTTCGCGGGCGGACGGAGCGGTTTCTCGGTGGGGACAGGGGCCCGTGCTCAGGTGAGCGTGGCGAACGGGACCGTGGTGCTCATGGGCGTATCGGCGAACACGACGGCCTCCGCTGCGGCCTCGGCGGTGTCCTCGGCACGGACGACAGGGGCCTGCGCCGAATCGAAGAAGGACGACAACCATGCCCATCACCTGTGTACCAACAAGAACGACAAGTCCGAGAGCAATGGTGGCCCCTGGACACCTGTGTTCGAAGGACTCTTCAGACAGGCGGGGATGAGCCTCGATGACCCAGCGAACATCGTCTTCCTGCGAGACCACAAGGGGCCTCATCCCATGGAGTACCACCGTGACGTCGCTGATCGGCTCAGGGATGTACTCAAGGGCTGTAGGACTCAGGTGGCATGTCGGGCCAGGCTCGTGAGGATGCTCGACGAGATCGCCGGGGAGGTGTGTACGCCTGGCTCCAAGCTCAACAAGCTCGTCACGAGGACACAATGACAGCGCAGATGAAGTACTACAGAATTGATGACGACAAGTACATTCCACGGCGATGGTACCTTTGGATGCCTCAGTTCGATGAGGCGGGTCGGGGAGAGATGTTCGACGTCTGGCGATTCAACGACGGAAGGCGCCTGAACATCGAGCATCCGATTCGCATATCCGTGAAGCCGGCGGGGGTTGCGCTTGAGTTCTCCGAGGCCCTAGGGATTCCCATCGTCCACCGTCGGGTCGTCTCGCTCTTCGAGCGTCTGGACCTTCTGAGTGAAGTACAGTTCATTCCGGTCGAGGTGGAGGGCCAAGCGGAGCCCTATTTCATCTTCAATGCGCTGCAAATCATCAGGTGCATCGACGACGCCCGGTGTGAAGAGGTGTTCTACTGGCGGCCCGAAGATGGCGAGCCCGATAGGGTGGGGCAGTACAAGAACGTGCGAGGGCTGAAGGTGGACCCGGCGAAGATCGGGGATGCCAATATCTTCCGTCCCTGGGGTTGGGATGGAATCCTCATTGTCTCCGAGCGTGTCAAGTTGGCCATGATGGAAGATGGCATCACCGGCACCCATTTCGTCGAGGTTTGAGTTGACTCAATCCCGGTGCTGGATATGGGGAGACCTCCGCTCATGTGGTCTGGCCGGGTCTGGTCTTGCCCACCTTGAGGACACAATGACAGCGCGAACGAAGTATTACGAGATAGACGACGACAAGTACATTCCAGGGCGATGGTACCTGCGGATGCCTCGCACCGATGAGGCGGGGCGGGGAGAGATGTTCGACGTCTGGCGGTTCAGCAAGGGAAGGTACCTGACCATCGAGCATCCAATTCGTATGCGCGTGATGCCGAATGGAACTGCGCTCGAGTTCTCCCGTGCCTTTGGTATTCCCATCGTCCACCGCCGGGTGGTCGCGCTCTTCGAGCGTCTGGGCCTTCAGCGGGAAGTGCAATTCATCCCAGTTGAGATAGACGGTCAGTCGGAGCCCTTTTTCCTCCTCAACGCCCTACACATCATTCGGTGCATCGACGATGCCCGGTGCGACGAGGTGTTCTATCGGGGGCCCGAGGATGGTGAGCCGGACAGGGTGGGGCACTACAAGAACGTTCGAGGGCTGAAGGTGGATCCGGCGAGAGTAGGGGACGCCAACATCTTCCGTCCTTGGGGCTGGACGGTGGTCCTCATCGTCTCCGAGCGCGTCAAGTTGGCCATGGACGAAGAGGGCATCACCGGCACCTATTTCGTCGAGGTTTGAGGGGGCAAGTTCCCCCCCCCGGTCCCGCGTGGCTCAGGTGCGCACGAAGGCGCTCACGTCTGGCAGCCCGCTGCCGGACGTGTCGACGCCCATCGCGGTGAGGATGCCCGAGTAGATGTCCGCCTCATTCGCCTCCAACTTGCCGGGCTGGGGCGCGCCGGTGCGCGGGTCGAAGCCATAGGTCAGCGTGGTCTTCGGATCCACGCCTCCCAGTAACGTGTTGCCACGGACCATCGGCGACAGAATCATGAACCCGTTGTTGAGATCATGCCCGGTGCCGAACTGACTGGCCCCCTCTTGTCTTGTGCGCGTGCGCCCGAACTCGGTCGCCATGTAGATCAACGAGCGGTCCCACAGGCTCTCGCCGCTCGAGTCGAAGGGCTCCGACTTGAGCAGCTCGATGAGCTTGTCGATCGTCTCCATCATGCGCGACCACATGAAGGCCTGGACCGTGCGGTGCTCATTGTGGCTGAAGTCGAAGGCCAGCGGCGGGTTGGTGAACTGCTTCGATGCACCCATCGCGATGTTGAACGTAGGACCCAGGGTCACCGTCACCGACACCCGGTTCTTGATCAGCAGGAAGGCCAGCGCCGCCTGCCCCTCCACGGGATCCGTCAAGTAGTTCGGGAACACCGCGCGCAGTCGCTCCGCGTCGGGGGAACTCGACAGGCCGTACTCCGAAAGCGGCGTCTCCGGATTGTCGGGCATCATGTTGAGGCGGCTGATCAGCTCCTGCATCTCCAGCGCGGACTGCCCCGAGGTGCGCTGCGCGTTCCACAGCTCGAGCGCCGCCGCGTCGTCGAAGGTCTTGCCGAAGACCGACTGGGAGTCGAGCGAGTTGCGCACGACCCGGGTCAGGTTCACCACGTCGCGGGAAGGCAGGTCCTTGATGCCCTTCATGCCATCCAGGCCCAGGGACCAGAACGAGGGTTTGGCCACCACCTCGCCGTAGCAGTAGGCGGGCAGGGAGTTGTCGGAGCCGCGCTCGGAGAAACCCTGGTTGCCCATGTTCACGTTGGGAAGGGGGAAACCCGCGCCGTACTGGAGGGCCACACACTCCTGCAACGTCCGGCCGCGCCAGGCGGAGCTGCCGGTGAGGCTGCGCTTCTGCGCGATGACGTGGTTCACCGACGTGCCCGTCGAGGTGGCCACCAGCATGGAGTCCTTGTACTTCTTCACGAAGGGCAACTGGTCCGTCTTCAACGCCATGGGGATGCTGCCCAGGACACCGGCTTCCACCTTCACGGCACGGAACGGAGAGCCGTCCACGTTCTGCACCTGCGCGTCGGCGAAGGTGTTGAGCTTCGCGGCGTTGCCGCCCGCCGCCGTCGTCTCCGAGGTGCGCACCGCCAGCATGCTGTCGACGATGGAGGCGCCACCCACGGCGCCCACCACGATGAGGAAGCGGGGCTTGCCATCCAGGCGCGCCTGGCGCACGCCTCCGAGTTGCTCGAGTGCCGCCGGGGTGTTGAGCCCCTCCCGGCAGCTCGTCAGCAGGGGTCCCATCGCGGAGCCCGCGGCGCACATCGACAACGCCTTCAAGATTTCCCGGCGCGAGAGCCGTCCATTGTTACGCAGTGACATGACGTTCCCTTAGAAGAAGATGGATTCGGCGGAGGAGAGGACGGCGAAGCAGGCCATGGTCATCCAGTCGCGGCCCGGCGTCTGGCTGCCCGAGGCTTCGATCTGGGTTGCCAGTTGCGACAGGGTGCCCACCTCGGCCTCCGAGGGATCTCGCAACAGGGTGCGCTGGTAGAGCGAGGTGATGGCGTCGCGGACGGGCGCGCCCTCCCGGTGGGCCAGGCGCCCCTGCGTATCGAGTTCGAGGCCCTTGAAGAGGACAGCCTCCCCGGGGGTGGTGACGTCGAGCGAGACGCGCCGGGCGCAGGCCGCCAGCGCCACGCGGTCGATGACGTTGGGCGTCGTCGCGCCCGTGACCTTCAGCGGCTCGAAGAGGCCGACGACATACGGATCGACGCCGTTGAGGACCACGTTGTGCACGTCCGTGGTGCAGGCGTACCTGCCCAGCTCTTTGCACACCTGCTCCGGCGGCAGGGACAGCGCCGCGGCGAAGTGGGTCGTGAGTTGCTCCGGATTCAGGATGCGCAGGCTGTTGCGCGAGGAGCGGGTCACGTCACCGGTGGAACCCGTGCCAGCATCCGCGGGTGGTGGCGTACCGGGATCAGGCTGTGAGGGCGAGGGGGCGGGGCACGCGGAGAGGACACAGGCGGAGGACAGCAACAACACGCGAAGGAAATCAGGGCGCACCGTAGGCCTCCGTGCGGATCAGGTCATGAAGCATGCGCTGCACGCGGTACTGGTGCGTGCCCTTGAAGCGCTTCCAGGTGGCGACGAACTCGGCGTTCTCCTCGGGGGTGGGGGGATGGCCCACGAGCAGCTTCCAGTAGTCGGTGACGGCGGCGATGGCGAAGGCATCGCTGTTGGCGCCAACCTCCGCCCACTCGACGACGTTGTTCACCTTCTGGCCGAAGAGGTAGCCGGTCTCCGGTGTCTGGCCGATGATCGGAGAGACATAGGAGAATTGCTTCTCGAGGCGGTTGGGCACGTAGGTGCCCCAGGTGCCGCGAGGCGCATAGATGTAGATGCCCTGGAAGTTGCGGAAGGGGTAGGTCAGTGGGTCGAGCGTGGCGTGGCAGGCCGCGCAGGCGGGCGCGGTCACGCCCGCGTGATCGTAGTCGCGGGGCTCGCCGGGAATGCTGAAGAGGCCCTCCTGTCTGGCGATGTCGAGGCCCAGGTAGGCCCGATAGGCCTGCGACGCGGCATTGCGTGGCATCGCGCTGAACATCACGAAGTAGAGGATGCTCCAATGGGAGTTGATGTTGCCCGCGCGGTACTGCTCATCCAGGACTTGCGTCGGCAGCGACGGCACCGCCGTGTAGCGGGTAGGGTTGCTCTCCCGGCGCACGTAGTACTTCGCCGTGATCACCTCGCGCGCGTCGTGGTCGTCGAGCTGCGTGTAGGCGTAGAGCGCGTAGTCGTCGTAATAGTCCGCGAGGGGATTGCTCCCGGTGTCCTCCGGGCCTGCCTTGAACGTGCCCACCGGGCGGATCTTCGGGTGGGCCAGCTTCCACAACTGCCCGTTCTTGCCGCGCCAGAACTCGCTCTGGGTGCACCGGTCCAGTTCGGCATCCAGCCGGGCGAGCTGGTCGTTCCGGCTCAACGCGCGGAACTCCTCGAGCTGTGCGTAGGTGGGCGGCACGCCGCACACGTCGAGCAGCAGGCGCTTGTATGCGAAGCGCGCGTCATAGCGGCACACGTCGTAGCGGGGATTGGTGTCACCCTCCTGGCAGCGGCCGGTGTCCACGGGCACGCTGGTGGCATCCGCCGGCGAGGTGCCGCGCTGGATCTCCACGAGGTTGGACACCCCGTCACCGTCGGCGTCCTCCGTCTCGGCGGCCTTCAGCGCCGTGGGGAGCGCGGCCGCGAAGTCCGTGTCGGACAGGGGGCGCGCCGCTCCGGGCACCAGGTGGGGCTCCAGCCCGGCGCCGAAGACGTTTCGTTGGGGGGGCGCGATGTGGCAGTAGTTGCAGGACGGTTGCTGTCCCGTACACGCGGGCGCCGAAGGGTAGGTGGAGCAGAACACGCCTCCCGCGGGAGGTTTGGCCAATGCGCCCCCCGCGAGGCAGAGGGTGGCTGCCAGTATGAGTCGTCGAAGCACCAGTGCTCCTCGGTGAAAAGGGTCCGGTGCAGAAACACGCCAACGGCATTCAGCAGAAAAACCGCGAGACGATTTCTTCCAGGAAGCCCCATGCGGATCGGCCTTTCTGCTTTCGGGCCCTGCGGTGTCTCTGTGGGTGACAACCCGCATCGGGAAGATCGACCTGGCGCTCACCCTCGAAATCGATGTCCCTGGGCCGGAACAGCGCGAGACACGGGCGCTGGGATGCCAGCCTGCCCACCGCTGTATCGCCGCCACGCCGCGCGACACCCCATCGTATGCTCTGGGTTCTCCATCCCGTAGCGAGGCGAGGACGTCCGTGGCAGGAGCCACCCCATCCGCATTGAAGGCCATCACTGGAGGGAAGAAGGACCGGAACGAGTTCCTGCGCGAGCTGTACACCGCGTATGGCGGCAGCGTGTACGGGCGCTGCCTCTTTCTGTTGAAGAACCCCGCGAACGCGGAGGACGCGATGCAGGAGGTGTTCGCCCGCGCCCTCAACTCCGCGGACGAATTTCGCGTGGGCTCCTCGCCCCTGGCGTGGTTGCTGAAGATCGCCACCCACCATTGTCTCAACCTGCTGCGCGCGGAGCAGGCCCCCTGGCGGCGCTGGTTCGAGCTGACCGTCCTGGCCCGTCCGAAGGCGGATGGGGGAGAGCAGAAGATGGAGGCGCGGGAGCTGGTGCGGTCGCTGCTCTCCCGGGTGGACCTGGAGACGCAGGCGGCGGTGGTGCACTACTGGGTGGACGGAATGACGCTGGAGGAGGTGGCCGCGATCCTGGAGCGCTCGGTGCCCACGGTGCGCAAGCGGCTGGAGCGGTTCGCCGCCCTGACGAACGAGGAGCTGAAGGTCTCATGAGCACTCACCCCTTGGAATGGACGCTGCGGCGGCTGCACGCCGGAGAGCTTCCCGGCCCGGAGACCCAGCAGGTCCAGGCGCATGTGTCCTCGTGCGCGGAGTGTCACGAGGTGATGAAGGGCCTCGAGGCGGACCAGGCCCGCTTCGAGCAGGAGGTACCCTTCGACCGCTTCGCGGCCAACGTGGAGCGCGCCCTGCGCAAGCCGCCACCGGCGCCTGCCCGGCCCCGGCTCAATGGTGTGCTGATCGCCGTGGTGGCCACGGTCCTGCTGGTGGTGGTGGCCCGTCCGCTGCTCTCGCCGTCTCCTTCCCTCAACCGGCTCAAGGGCGGAGCCTCCGCGGAGCTGCGTATCGGCGGCGATGGGCCCCAGCGCGCGCTCCAGCCGGGCGACACCGAGGCACTCCTCCCGGACGAGCGGGTACGCCTGGGCTATGTGGCGGGCGCCTACCGGTACGTGATGGCGGTGTCCGTGGACGATACCGGCGAGGTATCGGCGCTCTATTCCGAGCAGGGGCTGAGCCTCCCCGTCGAAGCGGGGGCCGGGAGACACTGGCTGCCCGAGAGCGTGCAGTTCACGGGCACGGGCCACGAGCGGGTGGTGTTGGTGCTCTCCGAGAAGCCGTTGAGGGTGGAGGCCGTTCAGGCCGCTGCACGGCGGGGCTGGGAGGTCGCGGGAGGCAAGGTGGTGGCCATGTCCACGCTGGGCGTGGAGGGTGAGGAGCTCCATTGGTTGCTGCTCAAGCCCTGAGGCGCCTGGCGGGTCCTGCCCGGGTGCTCGTCCTGGGCGTGTTGTTGGCAGCGGCCGTGCAGGCGCAGCCGCTGCGCCGCTTCGCCCTGGTGGCGGGCAACGACGAGGGCGGTGCGGGTACCCGGCCCCTGCGGTTCGCGAAGGACGATGCGCGCAAGATGCACGACCTCCTGGTGCGGCTGGGCGGCGTGGAGCCCGGCGATGCGCGACTGCTGCTGGACGAGACCGCGGAGGACTTCCTCCAGGCGCTCGCCAGGCTGGAAGCGCGCGTACAAGGGGCACGGGCTCGGGGCGAGCGCACCTCGCTCCTCGTCTACTACTCGGGTCATGCGAAGGACGGCTCGCTGCGGATGGGAGGCAGCGCGCTGAATCTGGAGGCGCTCAAGCACCGGCTGGCGGCGACGCCCGTGGACATCCGCATCGCCATCCTGGACTCGTGCCGCTCCGGGGCGCTCACGCGGAGGAAGGGCGCCCGGCGCGCGCCCTCCTTCGTCGTCGACACGGACACGGTGCAGGAAAGCCGGGGACTCGTCATCCTCACCTCCAGCTCGGCGGACGAGGACTCGCAGGAGTCGGATCTGCTGGGTGGCAGCTATTTCTCCCATCACCTGATCAGCGGGCTGATGGGGGACGCGGACCGTTCCGCGGATGGTCAGGTGACACTCTTCGAGGCCTACTCCCATGCCTATGCCCGCACCGTGGCGGACACCGCGGACAGCAGCGCGGGGGCTCAGCACCCGACCTTCAGCTACGACCTGGCCGGCCAGGGCGACCTGGTGTTGACGAATCCGCGGGCGAGCAACGAGGGCCTGCTGGTGCCCCGCACCGCGCCCGCGGGGGACTACTACTTCGTGAACCCTCGTGGCCTCGTGGTGGCGGAGCTGCACAAGACCGTGGACACCGAGCGCAGGCTCGCCCTGGCCCCGGGCACGTATACGGTGAAGCGGAGACTGACGGACCGGCTGCGCGTGGGCGAGACCGAGATCCAGCGCGGGCTCACCACGGTGCTCGACGAGTCGCGACTGCGCGACGCGCCTTTCTCGGATGATCCGGTGAAAGGCGTGCCTTCCCGGGTGCGCGAGCCCCTCGCGCATTGGACGGTGGGGGTCGCCCTCGGACATCACTCCTTCTTCGATACCTCCACCCGCGAGAACCTCTTCCCCTACGTGCCCCTGATGGCTCTGGAGTTGGGCCTGCACGACTACCTGCGCGAGGGCTGGAGCTGGACCTTCGATCTGGCACTGGGCATGAAAGACGACACGCTGGAGCTCCCCTCCCTCGAGGGAACGCGCTACCGCTATTCGGTGCTGACCGCGGGCACCTCGCTGTTGGTCGAGTGGCCCCTGGGTCGCGTGTCTCCCTTCGTCGGACCACGGCTCGCCTACCTCGGCATGCGGCGCGACTTCGAGGATGTGAACCTCCCGGATCAACGGTATGGGATGATCACCCCGGGAGTCGTGACTGGCGTGCGCTGGCGGCCCTTGGAGCGTATCGAGTTCACCGGGAACCTCCGCCTCCACTACTTCTTCTACAACGTCGATTATCAGCGCTCCCTTGGGTACTGGGAGTTCCTGGCGCTCGTGAAGTACCGTCTCTGAAAGGAAAGAAGGGCATGATGCGGACCCGGCTCTTGTTTCTGGGCTGCCTCGCCACCGCGTGCGGTGGGAGTATCTCCAACGACGATCTCCAGTTCCTCAACGCGCTGCCAACGCGAGAGGACCTGTCCGCCAAGCTGCCCGGAGCGGCGGGTTTCCAGGGAAAGGGCAGCTCGAGTCAGCGCGTGGACTCGCTGGCGCTGGGTGAACACTCTCAACTCTACGACATCACTCGCCAGGCGGCGGATAGGTTCAACGGAGGGCTCGATGGAGTGCTCTCCGTCTTGGAGGAGACTCGAATGAGTCCTCCGACGACACGCGCGCCGGAGCTGCGCATCTGGGGGCCGAAGCAAGACCCGCGCAATCCCGGCCACGAGATGCGATTCCTGATGACGCGCGAGGCCGAGCACTTCGACTACCAGATCCAGTTCCGCCCCATGGGCTCGGACGAGGAGGCGTGGTGGTCCGCCCTGGTGGGGAGCTTCCAGTCGGAAGGTGGGCCGCGCAAGGGCAGGGGGACGCTGAGCATCCTCATGGCGGAGGTGAAGGAGCGTGGCATCCACGCGCCTTGGATGTCGGACCAGAAGCGATTGGACATCGACTACCAGACGAGTGCGTTGCCCAGCAGCGTGCGGATGCACTTCATTCCCGTGAGTGGGTTCGCGCTGGACTACGCCTACCACGAGCTTCCTGGAGGCTCGGGGGAAATGAGGTTCTCGCTCGAGGAGATCGACCTCATCCCCGGCGAACGGATGGAGACCGTGGTTGTCCTCAGTCGTTGGACGCGAGACCAGGGGGGCATGGCCATCGTGGAGGCGACGGGCGGAGACGTGCCCACGGGTTCCACCGCCACCCTTGTCGAGTGTTGGGATGCTGGTTTCGCTACCACCTACGAGAAGGGACGCAGGGGGACGGACGAGGAGGGCGATGCCTCCTCCTGCCCGGACGTCTCCGCGCTGGGGGAGTGAGGCGCGCCGCTAATCCAGGCCCGTCTTCCCCACGGACCAGTAGGCCTTGACCCGGGAGGCGGGCTTGAGCCCATCGGCCTTGAGCCGCCCTCGGAGTGCCTGGATGGACTGGGCCTTGCCCGTCATCACCAGACAGGCCTCCGGATGCGCTTGGAGCGCCGCCCGCAGGCGCTCATGCACCTCGACGAGGTGGGCGTCGTCCGCCGTGCGTGCCACCGCGCCCTCCAGGCCCAGCTCCCCCAGCACCGCCGTGGATTCCTCCGGGTTGGACACCTCGAAGACACTGGTGAAGTCGCGAGGGGCTCGCGTCCTCTTGAACGCGTGGGCGACCCCGAACGAGGTCTCGTCGCCGAAGAACACCGTGGCTCCGGGGTGATCATCGAGCGACAGGGAGCGCCGGGGCCCGATGAATTGGACGCCCGCCCCCACGCGCACCTCCCGGCCCCACTGGGCGCCGGGGCTCGAGCCATGAAGATAGACGAGGAACACCGTGGCGCCTCGCTCGCTGTCCCAATGCAGAGGGGTGTACGTCCGCATGTTCATTCCGGGCATCATGGCCTGGACCTTGTCGCCGGCCTGCCACGAGAGGCCGCGCAGGGCCGCTCCTTCGAGTTCGATCTCCCGGAACCGGGGCGAGACCTCCCTCACCCGGGTCACCGTGGCGTCATGAAAGAACAACCGTCCCAGGACACTGCCGACCCACTCCTTCGCGGATGCCATGGCTCTCCTCCGGCCCCTGGATAGCAATGCGCTCCCGCGGTTTCCAGCTCGGCATGAGCGCTCCTCCCTCCGGCTCCCGGGGCCCTGCCTCTCGTGAAGCGTCTCGGGATAGATTCGGTGTTCATGAGTCCCGCTCCCCTGCGCTTCTTCTTCGATTACGTCTCGCCGTACGCGTACCTCGCCTGGACGCAGCTTCCCGCCCTGGCCGAGCGTCATGGCCGCACGTTGGAGGTCGTGCCGGTGCTCTTCGCCGGTGTGCTCAACGCCCTCGGAACCATGGGGCCCGCGGAGGTGCCCACCAAACGGTTCTACATCTACAAGCACACCCACCGGCTCGCCCATGACCTCGGCGTGCCCTTCGTCTTCCCCTCGGCGCATCCCTTCAATCCATTGCTCGCGCTCCGGGTGACGGCCGCGGTGCGGGAGGCGGATGCCCGGAAGCGGCTCGTCTCCGCGCTGTTCTCGGCGGCGTGGGCGGGTGGGGGAGGGCTCGTGGAACCCGAGCGCGTGGGCGCCTGTGTGAGTTCGGTGGGGCTGGAGGCCCAGGCCCTGCTCGCCGCCGCGGGGACGCCGGACGTGAAGGAGCGGGTGCGCCGGAACACGGAGGAACTGCTCGCGCTGGGGGGCTTCGGCGTTCCCACCGTCCTCGCGGACGAGGAGCTCTTCTTCGGCGTCGACTCCCTGGGTCACCTGGAGCGCTTCCTGCGCGGGGAGGATCCGCTCTCCCCCGAGGAGCGCGAGCGCCTGCGGACCCTCCCCATGGCCGCGTCCCGTCTCTGAGCGCTTACAACCACGCCGGGCGCAGGGACGGGGGCAGCTCCCGGGCGAGCCGGCTCACCACCCCGCGGCCCACCTGCACGAGCCCCTCCTTGTCCAGCATCGACTCGGGGGAGCGCAGCATGTGCATGACCTCGAGGAAGCGCCGGGTTCCGGCGTCGGAGTAGAAGAGCGAGCCCACGATCTGCCGCTGCACCTGGTTGGTGAGCCGCTGCACCCGCGTGGCCTTGTCGCCCAGCTCCCACAAGGTGTCATCGCCGCGGACCATGCCCCAGGGCACCTGGTGCAGCTCGGCCAGCCGCTTCTGGAAGGTGTGGCACATCCCGGCATCGCCTTGCCGCAGGCTCTCATCCAGCAGCAGGGCGCTCAAGCCCGCCACGGTCATGCCCTGGCCATAGGCCGGGTTGAAGACACAGGCCGCGTCGCCCAGCACCACGAGGCCCTCGGGCCAGTGGGCGACCTGCTCGTAGTGGCGCCACCGGTTGATGGCCCCTCGGAAGGTGTGGACGGGAGAGAGGGGCTCGGCGTCCTGGATCAGCTCGGCGATGGCGGGCAGGGGGATCTCGCGGGCCAGCGCGAGGAAGCCCGCGTCATCCGTCGGCATCGGGTGGTTGCCGGACCCCAGGAGGGTGGCGATCATCTGCTCGCCCTCCACCCGGCACACGGCGCCGCTGTAGGGCGTGCCGGGGAACTCGGGCGACGTGCCGATGATGACCCAGTCTCCGAACCGCTCCACCTGGCGATTCCGGGGCACGCGGTACCAGCGGGTGGCGTAGGTCAGACCGGGACGGATGAGCTGCTCGGGCGGAAGCGCGCGCCCCAGCGCTTGCAGCCACTGGGGGGCATGCGAGCCGCGCCCGCTGGCATCCACCACGAGGTCCGCCTCCAGCATCTGCTCGGCGTCCGTGGATGCGCCTTCTTTCAGCACCACCCCTCGTACCCGGCCGCCCTTCTCCCCGTGGAGCCGGGTGACGGACGTGCCCGTGCGCACGCTCAGCCGGGGCAGGGCGCGCAGCCGGCCTTGCATGCACCACTCCAGCAGGGCGCGGCTGCTCGCCACCGAGCGCACCCCGGAGCGGAAGCGCGGCAGCAACCGTCCCTGGAAGAGGAGGCGGGTGTTCTCGCCGTAGTCGAAGGTGAGGGCGCCGTGGGATTCCAGCTCGGCGATGAGCCCGGGGAAGAGCTGCTCGAAGAGCTGGCACCCGCGCGCCATGAGGTTGTGCACGTGGCTGGCCTGGGGCACGCCGCGCCGGGGCACGGGGCTGTCCGGTAGCGTGTCCTGGTCGAGCACCGTCACCCGCTCGAAGTGGTCCGCGAGCACTCGCGCGGTGATCAGTCCGGTGACGCTGGCGCCGATGACCACGGCGTGGCCTCGGCCCTGGAGGGAATGGGGAGCTGTCGTCATGCTCCCAGGTTTACTCCATCTCCCCAAGGGGGCGCCTCAAGTGGCCTACCGAGGTGGTGGACTCGAGGCTTTCTGGACACCTACCCGGTGAAGGAGCGCTAGCATCGCACCTCCCATGAGCTTCCGCTCGAAGAGGTGCCCCAAGCGATGATTCGTCCGATCCTCGTATCGATGTGCGCGTGCCTTCTGCTCGCTGCTTGCCGCGACAACCCTGTCGACGACCCTGGCGACAATTCCCCCGTCCCCCGCGGCGCCACCGTTCCCTGGGACGAGTACGAGGCCGAGGTGGGCGCTTCCTCCGGTGGCGCCACGCTCGAGCAGACCACCAGTGGCCCGTGGCTGGAAGGCACGCTCTCCGGCGAGGCCTCGGGCCGCAAGGCGGTGACGCTGCATGGCCCCACCGATGCGGTCGCGTGGACGAGCCGCGTGAAGGCCAACTCCGTCCTGGTGCGCTACAGCGTGCCGGACGAGAAAGAGGCCCACTTGGATGTGTACGTGAATGACGCGAAGGTCGCCACGCTCACGGTGAACTCGGATTTCGCCTGGCTCTACACCGGACCGAACAACACCGAGACGCACAACGCCCTGCCGCGCCAGCAGGTGGACGAGCTCCCCCAGAACCCGAGCACCAGCGACGAGAATTTTGGCCTGAAGCTGCCTTGGAACTCCGCGCACCACATCTATGACGAGGCGCACGTGCTGCTGGCGACCGATGGCAGGGAGACCATCAACGCGGGCGATGTGGTGAAGATCGTCTCGCCGGATGCCTCCGCGCAACTCCCCGTCACCATCGACTTCATGGACCTCGAGCTCGTGCCGGCGCCGCTCCCCGCCCCGGCGGACTACGTCGTCGTGAGCGAATTCACCGAAGCCGCGGTGGTGCGCGCTCTTCAAGACGCCGTGAATGGCGGCAAACCCGGCATCTTCCTCCCGCCGGGCGATTACGTGATGTCGCACGTGAACCCGGCGGTCCCCAAGGTCTACGTTCCCGCCGGCCTGACCGTCCAGGGCGCTGGCATGTGGTACACGCGCTTCGTACCTCCTCCCCCGCAGCAGGTGGGCTACAACTACGAGTTCGGGTTCCGCCTGAACGGCGACAACATCACCTTCCAGGACTTCGCCATCTTTGGCACCTGGCGCAACCGGACGGCTCGCTACAACAAGGCCGCGGCCGATCTCGGCAACTGGCCGTGGGACAGCTATGACGGGATCGGGCGCGCCTTCGACCGCTACATGCACAACAACGCGGTCTTCAAGCGGCTGTGGATCGAGCGGATGATCGTGGGGGGCTGGGTCGAGGGCGGCAACAACCTGTTGTGGGAGGACAGTCGGTTCCGCAACACCATGGCGGACGGCATCAACCTCTGCAACGGAACCACCAACTCGAGGATCGTGAACTGCACGGCGCGAAACAACGGCGACGATGCCTTCGCCATGTGGTCCGCCATTACCTGGGACAAGTCGCCCATTGGAGACACGCCCTGGGTCCATCAGCCCGAGGGCCCCGATCAGGGCAACGTCATCGAGCGCTGCACCGCGGGCCTGATCTGGCGGGCGGCCGGCTTCGCGGTCTACGGCGGCCACGACAACGTGATCAAGGACTCGGTGGTCTATGACACCCTGCGCTACCCGGGCATCACCTTGGATAACGAGTTCGCGCCCCAGCACGAGTTCTCCGGGCTCACCACCCTCCAGAACATCACGGTCGAGCGCTGCGGAGGCCGCATGTGGTGGGACGACGACGGAGTGCATGGAGATGAGTCCACGCGGCGCAAGTGGGGCGCGGTCTGGTTGTTCGCCGCCAACCCGTACTCTCCCGCCGAGCCGTATTCCCCCATCCGCTTTCAAGGCATCCGTTTGAAGGACATCGATATCATCGATCCCGTTCATTACGGAGTCCTGGTCCAGACCACGCAGGGGCAGCGGATCGAGAACACCGAGTTCGACGGCGTCCATATCGTCATGGACCAATCAGGCGATGTTGGCATGGTGGCTGACGACTCGCACAAGGCACCGCCCGCCCCGCTCAGTGGGAAGATCTCCACCACGGGTTCGATCATCCTCAAGAACTCGAGCATCACCGGCCACCGGGCAAACTCCGGAAACCAGTTCTCGAAAGACGAGGTCTCGACCGGGACGTTCTCGTTCAAGGATGGCGGCGGGAATAGCTGGACGGGCGATCGGTAGACTCGCGTTGCCTTGCGAAGGCGGCCCCATCCTCGCATGGTAGCGGCATGAGACTCGTCCACCGTGGCCTCTTGCCGCTCCTCTGTCTTTCCATGCTCGTCCCCGCGTGCGCGGCCCCCTCCCGAGGGGCCGCCGCCCCGCCTCCCGAAGAACCCGCGTGGAGCGGAGAGGGGGTGGACGCCGCCGCGCTCCGTCTGATGAAGGAGGCGGGGCTCCCGGGCCTGGCCCTGGCGATCATCGAGAACGGGCAGGTGAGCTACGTGAAGGCCTACGGCCTCCGGGATGTGGAGAAGGCGGCTCCGCTGCGGACCGACACGGTGATGTACGGCGCGTCGCTGACCAAGGCCGCCTTCGCGTACATGGTCATGCAACTGGTCGACGAAGGACGTGTCGACCTGGATACCCCCATCGAGCGCTACCTGCGCAAGCCCCTACCGGAGTACTCGAAGTACGCCGATCTCGCCTCCGACGCGCGCTGGAAGCGGCTGACCCCACGCATGTTGCTGAGCCACACGCCCGGCTTTCCGAACTTCCGCTTCCTCAATCCGGACGGGAAGCTCGACTTCAAGTTCGACCCCGGCACGCGCTACGCGTACTCCGGCGAGGGCATCAACCTGTTGCAGTTCGTGCTCGAAGCCGGCCTGGGACTGGAGGTCGGCCAGGAGATGCAGCGCCGCGTCTTCGACCGCTTCGACATGAAGCGCACCAGCATGGTCTGGCGCGACGACTTCGCGGCCAACGTCTCCCAGGGCTACGATGAGGCGGGCAAGGTCGAGCCCCATGACCAGCGCGAGAGCGTGCGTGCCGCGGGCTCCATGGACACGACGGTCGAGGACTATGCGAAGTTCCTGGCGGGCTTCATGCGGGGCGAGGGCCTGTCCGCCAGGGCACGGGCCGAGATGCTGCGGCCGCAGATCGCCATTTCCTCCGCCCACCAGTTTCCAACGCTGCTGACGGAGACCGATGCGCGAAACGAGGCCATTGCCTTGTCGGCCGGGCTCGGCGTGGTGTTGTTCAACGGGCGCGCCGGCCCCGCCTTCTTCAAGGGAGGTCATGACGACTGGACGGATAACTTCGCCCTCTGCCTCGAACGAGAGAGGCGCTGCGTGCTGTTGTTGGCCAACAGCGTGAAGGGCCCCGCCGTGTTTCCGTCGCTGGTGGACATCATCCTGGGCGAGACGGGGATGCCCTGGCGCTGGGATTACAATCCACCGCCCGTGGAGTGAGTCCTCCGGCGAGCCCTCCACGCCTATCAGCAGGCGCTGGCTACCGGCTCACCCGCCACACGGTGTCGCCGGCATCGTCCGCCACCAGGAGCGAGCCATCCGGAAGGAAGGTCACGCCCACGGGCCGGCCGTGGACCTCGCGCTTGTCCACGTCCTGGATGAAGCCCGTGAGGAACGGCTCGGGCGCTCCGGTGGGCTGGCCGTTGGCGAACGGGACGAAGACCACCTGGTAGCCGGAGAGCTTCGAGCGGTTCCACGAGCCGTGCTGGCCGATGAAGGCTCCGCCGCGGAAGCGCTCGGGGAACATCGTTCCCTCGTTGAAGGCGAGCCCCAGGCTGGCGGTGTGCGAGCCCATCGGCACGTCCGGCACGAGCGTGCGCTTCACGAGTTCTGGGTCCTGCTCCTTCACGCGCGGGTCGGGGTGGGCACCGAAGTAGCTGAAGGGCCAGCCGTAGAAGCCCCCGTCCTCCACGTGGGTGAGGTAGTCGGGCACCAGCTCGTCGCCCAGCTCGTCGCGCTCGTTCACCGCGGTCCACAGCACGCGCGTGCCCGGTGCGAAGCTCAGGCCCACGGGGTTGCGCAGGCCACTGGCGTAGATGCGCTCGCCCGAGCCATCCGGATTGATCTCCAGCACGTTGGCGCGGCGGACCTCGTTGGCGAGGCCGTGCTCCCCCACGTTGCTGCCCGAGCCCACCGACACGTAGAGCTTCGTGCCCTCCGGGTTGCCCAGGAGGTTGCGCGTCCAGTGGTTGTTGTAGCCGCCCGCGGGCAGGTCGAGGATCTTCTTTCCCTCGCCGGTGATGGTGGTGTCCCCGGGCTGGTAGGGGTAGCGCCAGATCGCATCCGTGTTGGCCACGTAGAAGGAGTCGCCCAGCACCCACATGCCGAAGGGCTGGTTCAGGCCGGACAGGAACACCGTGCGCGTCTCCGGTACGCCGTCATGGTCCGCGTCGCGCAGCAGCGTGATGCGATTGGCGCTGGGCCCGGTCCGCTGGGAGGCGGAATAGCCCACCAGCTTCGCGCCGAGCTTCATCAAGCCGCGCAGCTCGGTGTTGGCCTCGGCCACCAGCACGTCCCCGTTGGGTGTGACGTAGAGGTTGCGCGGGCTGATCAGCCCGGTGGCGTAGCGGCTCACCGTGAAGCCCTCGGCCACCGGAGCCTTACCCTCGGGCCAGCCCACGACCTTGCTGAACTGGCGCACCGAGTCCGTGGTGTACGGTGCTGGCAACTCCACCGTCCCCGTGGCCGTCGTCACCCGGGTCGCGGGCGCGGTCTCCGCGTGGGTGCATCCCAGGAGTCCACTGCCCAGCAGCCCCGCCACTCCCAATACACGCATTGCATTCATGGGCGCGGAGCATTCCCTGGAAGAGGCGCCTGGGGCGTGTGACGTGCGTCGGGGCTTTGAGAAACGGACAGTCGACGCAGCGTGGGTTCATGCGTTACTACCCGGCGAGGGCCCGGTCCGTGCTGGGGCAGGCTCAGGGAAAACACCATGTTCCTCCTTCTCCTCCTCCTCACCGCGGTCAGTGCCCTCTATTCGCTCAACATGGCCGTTCAGCTGCGCCGGGTCATGCGAGCCATGCCCCAGATCGAGCGGTTGAAGGCGCCGCCGCCCGCGCGGTGGCCTCGGGTGTCGCTGGTCATGCCCGCGCGCGACGAGGAGCGCACGTTGGAGTCCGCCATGCGCTCCAAGCTGGGGAACACCTATCCGGAGCTCGAGATGGTGCTGGTGGATGACCGCTCGACGGATGCGACGGGCGCCATCGCCGACCAGTTCGCCCGGACCGAGCCCCGGCTCCAGGTGGTGCACGTCGAGCACCTGCCGGAGGGCTGGCTCGGGAAGGTGCACGCCCTGCAACGGGGGCTGGAACGCGCGAGCGGCGAGTGGGTCCTCTTCAGCGACGCGGATGTCCACCTGGCCCCGGGAGCCCTGGAGAAGATCATCGCCCACGCGGAGCACGAGGGGCTCGACCATGTCACCGTGTTGCCCCAGATTACCTGCTCCGGATTCCTGCTCCAGCTGACGTTCAGCGCCCTGTTCCGGCTCGTGTGCGTGAGAACCCGGATGTGGGAGGTGTCCGATCCGCGCTCGTCGGCCAGCATGGGAATTGGAGCCTTCAACCTCGTGCGCCGCTCGGCCCTGGAGCGCACCCCCGGGCTGGAGTGGCTGAAGATGGAGATCGCCGACGACGTCATGTTCGGAACGATGCTCAAGCGCTCTGGCGCGAAGCAGGCCGTGCTCAACGGCCGCAACAGCGTGAGCCTCGAGTTCTACCCCTCTCTCGGCGCCTTCTCCCGAGCCATGGAGAAGAGCGGCGCGTCCTCTCCCTTCGCCGCGCTCATCCTGGGCAACCTGCTGCTGGTGGTGCTCGAGTGCGGGTTCCTCGCGGGAGTGCTCTCGGGACGCCCGGCGCTCGTGCTCCTGGGAGGAGCGACCTGGGCACTGGGCGTCGGGATGGCCTGGGCTTTCAGTGGCTGGGCGGGCTTTTCCCGAGGGCCCGCGCCCCTGCTCTTCCTGGGCGTCCTGCCGACCGCCTGGGTCTCGCTCCGCTCGGCCGTGCTGGCGCTCGTGCGAGGGGGGGTCTTCTGGCGAGGGACGTTCTACCCGACGTCCGTGGTGCGTGCCGGACAGCGCCTGGGGCGCTGACCTCACGCCGAGGGCGAGCCCAGATCGACCTCGAGCACTTCCATCTTGCGCATGAGGGAGTGCGGCCCGAACGAGGGCTGCTTCACGAGCCGAAGCTCCGGGAACCGGCGCACCAGGGTCCCCATGGCGATCTGCCCCATGAGCCGAGCCAGGTTCGCCCCGAGGCAGTAGTGCGCCCCGTGTCCGAACGCGATGCCCGCGCTCGCGTTGCGCTGGACGTCGAAGACATCGGCCTTGTCGAACGCACGTTCGTCGCGCAGCGCGCTGCCGACCAGGACCACCAGCATCTGCCCCTTCTTGATGGGCATTCCCCCCAGCTCCATGTCCTCCAGGGCGTAGCGGGCGGGCCCCATCTTCACGAAGTTGTCGAAGCGCAGGACCTCCTCGACCAGGTTCTTGGTCAGCTCGGGCCTGGTCCTCAGCTCGGCGAACACCTCGGGGTGCTGCAACAGGTTGTACACGCAGAAGGAGAACAGGTGGACGGTGGTCTCGAAGCCTCCCACGATGAGCGAGGACACCAGCGCGAGCAGCTCCTGCTTGTTGAGCTTGTCTCCCTGCTCCTCCGTCTGGATGAGCGTCGTCAGGATGTCGTTCTCCTGTGGGTTGCGGCGCCGGTCCTCGATCGTCTCCGTCACCAGGACGATCCCCTCGCGGATCTGCCGGCGCAGGGGCGCCAGCTCCTCGGGCGCGAGCGCACCGGCGAAGACGCTCTTGGCCACCGCGTTGGTGAAGTCCAGGAACAGCTCCTCATTCCCCTTGGGGATCTTCAGCATGGAGCCGATGACCCGCGCCGGGATGCGCTCCGAGAACTCATGGACCATGTTCAGCCGGCCCTTCGCCGCCATGGAGTCGAGGATCTCATCGACGATGGCCTGGATCTCCGGACGCAGCCGCTCGGTGGCGCGCGGGGTGAACGCCGGGCTGACGAGCCTGCGCACACGGGCATGGTTGCGCTCGCCCAGGGCGAACAGCCCGTTCTTGTTCAGCTCCTCCATCTCGGGAATGAGCGCGTCGGAGCCCAGCACCGAGGCGAACTCCCAATCGTCCCGGTTGGGTGAGAAACGCTTGTCATCGCGGAGCACGGTGAGGCCATCCTCATACCGGCTGACGACCCAGCAGCGCCCCTGCTCCCAGTAGAAGATGGGCGCCACCGCCCGCAGCTTCTCGAGCGCGGGATGGGGATTCACGTCATACCCGGGCGCGTAGGGATTGAACTGCACCTCGGGCCGGTTCTCGCTCGGGTTCGTCTGCTGGGCGGACATCGATGAACTCCTTCTCGACTGTTGAGGGGTCTGCCGGCCCTGATTCCGTGGGTACCAGGGAGAAGGTGGGCACGGTAGCACGAGCCGTCAGCGCAGTGGAGGCAGGAGGAAGGGCGATTGGGCCGGCGGTCACGTCCGCGCCGCCGAGGTCAGGGCTCGGTGGGCCTCCACGCACGTGACCGGCCAGCCGCTTCATCACCGCTCTACGTCACGGCTCTACTGCTGCCAGACAGTGACGTTGGAGCTGCCGTTGCTGCCGAAGCCCTCGGTCGCCAGGACCTGATAGTTCATGGTTCCGAGGTTCATGCCCAGGTGCTGCCAGGCGTTGACGTGATTGGCGAAGGTGATGGTGTTGTTGGTGCCGGTGGGGCGCTTGGAGGTCCGCACGCTCCAGTACTGGTAGAAGGTTCGGGTGCCCTCGATGGAGGGGGCGTTGACCCGCTGGGTCCGGTAGATGTTGTAGGTGCCGCCGTCGGTGGTGACGGTGCCCAGGATCGCGGCGCCGCCGGGCGGAGTGAAGCTGCCCCAGTTATCGACGACGTAGTACTCGATCAGCGGGTTCGTCGACCAGCCATAGAGCGTCAGATAGCCGTTCGAGCCGGGGTTGAAGACTCCGGCGTTGTAGCCGATCACCCGGTTGGTCGAGCCCGTGGCCCAGCCCTTCCCAACCACCATGTTGCCGCTCGAGCCGAGGCTCCAGGTGATGCTGTAGTTGCCATCGCTGCCCAGGTTCAGGCAGCCCGACCCGGAGTCCTTCCACATCGTATAGAAGTACCCGTTGTGGGTGCCCGTTTGATTGTTGCACACGCTCTGCGCCTGCGCGCTTCCAGCAGAAGCCAGGACGAATACAACAGTCAGAGCGTACGACAGCGCAAACCTCTTCAACCGCGTGAGTGTCATTTTTGCCTCCTCATGACGTCTGTTGTTGATTGTTCTCGGCGTCGTCAGCGCATCGGCTTGATCGTTCGGATCGAACCGTCAGGATTGTAGTCCAGCTCATTCACCTTGACGTTCCGCAGGTGCGTCTTACCCGAGAGCTGGGTGTCGTGGTAGAACAGCCACCACTTGCCATCGTGCTCGACAATCGAGTGGTGGTTGGTCCAGCCCTGCACCGGCTCCAGGAGCACACCCTGATAGGTGAAGGGTCCGTACGGGTTGTCGGCGACCGCGTACACCAGCCGGTGGGTGTCGCCCGTGGAGTAGCTCAGGTAGTAGCGGCCCTGGTACTTGTGCATCCAGGAGCCCTCGAAAAAGCGCCGGTCGGAATCGCCGCCGAGCAGTGGCTTGCCGGCTTCGTCGACGATGGAGAGGTCACGTGGAGCCTCGGCGAACGTCAGCATGTCGGCGTTCATGCGCGCGATCTTGGGCATCAGCGCGGGCTTGTCCGGCTGCTTCAGGTCGGTCACCGAGCCGTTCTGCTCGTAGGTTCCGGTCGCCCAACGCTGCAGTTGGCCGCCCCAGATGCCGCCGAAAATCATGTAGGACTGCCCGTCGGCATCGGTGAACACCACCGGGTCGATGCTGAAGCTGCCATTGATCGGCTCCGGCTCGGCCTTGAACGGCCCCTCTGCCCGGTCAGAGACCGCTACGCCGATGCGGAAGATGTCCTGTTTGTCCTTGGCCGGGAAGTACAGGAAGTATTTGCCGCCCTTGTATGCGGCATCGGGAGCCCAGAGCTGGCGGCCGGCCCAGGGAATGTCCTCGAGCCGCAACCCCACGCCATGGTCGGTGACTTCCGCCCCGACGCGCTCCATCGAGAAGACATGGTAGTCGCGCATGGCGAAATGGCTGCCGAGGTCATCCTCGGGCACTCCCGCCTCGATGTCATGGGACGGGTAGAGGTAGATGCGGCCGTCGAAGACGTGGGCCGAGGGATCGGCGGTGTAGATGCTCGAAATCAGCGGCTGATTCAGGAACTGGGGATCAGCGGGCGTCGCCCGTTGGGTCGTGGCACAGCCGCCCGCGGCGGCGCCCAGCAGCCCTGTCGCCGCAGCGGCACGCAGTTTGGTCAGCATGTCGTCTCTCTCCTCTGTGACTGGTGAGGTTCAGTTGGATCGGTGCAATCAGATGTAACGGTTGACCAGGTTTTCCAGCGCCTCCTGCCGTCCGGAAACCGGAGTCACGTCTTCATTACGGCTCAACACGCGCTCGGAGATCGCTTCCAGTGAGAGGCGACCCTCGAGCGCGTCTCGCCCGAAAGATGTCCGCCAGCCGGCGTAACGCTCACGAACGGCTTTGGCGAGCCGGTCATCCTCGATCATGCGCGCTGCGACCAGGAGCGCCCGGGCGCAGAGGTCCATTGCTCCGACGTGGCCGTGGAACAGGTCGGTCGGATCGATCGACTGGCGCCGTACCTTGGCGTCGAAGTTCAACCCGCCGGTCGTAAAGCCGCCACCCTGCAGCACCGAGTAGAGCGCAATGGCGGTTTCGGGCAGGTTGTTCGGGAACTGGTCGGTGTCCCAGCCCAGCTGTGGATCGCCCCGGTTCATGTCCAGACTGCCGAAGATGCCGAGCGCCTGTGCCAGGGCGAGCTCGTGCTCGAAGCTGTGGCCGGACAAGGTCGCATGGTTGGCCTCGATGTTGACCTTCACCTCCTTCTCCAGTCCGTAGCGCTTCAGGAAGCCGTAGACCGTTGCCACATCGAAGTCGTACTGGTGCTTGGTGGGCTCGCGCGGCTTGGGTTCGAGAAGGATCGTGCCCTTGAAGCCGATACGGTGCTTGTAGTCCACGACCAGGTTCAAGAAACGCCCGAGCTGGTCGAGCTCCTGTCGCAGATCCGTGTTGAGCAGCGTTTCGTAGCCCTCGCGACCACCCCACAGGACGTAGTTCTCGCCGCCCAGTTGCAGGGTTGCATCGATCGCCGCCTTGACCTGCGTGGCGGCCATGGCGAACACCTCCGGGTCGGGATTGGTGGCGGCCCCCGCCATGTAGCGACGATGGCTGAAGAGGTTCGCCGTGCCCCACAGCAACTTGACACCGGTGCGTTGCTGGTGTGCGGCAAGGTGTTCCACCAGGTGACGGAAGTTGGACAGGCTTTCACGCGGCGTGGCGCCCTCTGGCGCGACATCGCGGTCATGGAAGCAGTAGTACGGGACGCCGAGCCGACTGAGAAAGTCGAACGCGGCCTCGGCCTTGCGCACCGCGAGCTCCATGGGGCTCCCGCCGGTGAACCAGGGCCGCAAGAAGGTTTCGCCCCCGAAAGGGTCCAGCCCTGTCCACACGAAGCTGTGCCAGTAACACACGGCGAACCGCAAATGGTCTTCCATGCGCTTGCCAAGCACGATGCGGTCCTTGTCGTACCAGCGGAAGGCCAGCGGGTTGTCGCTTTGGGGCCCCTCATAACGGATTGGCTTGATATCGGCGAAATAGCTGCTGCTCATCAGTAGGTCTCCTGCTTTCAGCGGGATGAAATCAACGGGGGTTCAGGCGCTTGAGCGCGGGGTACAGCGCGCGGAAGCGCTCGTAGCGTTGCATCAGGTACTGCCGATGCTCGGGCGCGCGAGGCCGCCATCGTTGCGCCACGGGGGGAGGGCGGCACACCGCTGCCTCGTCGCCCCCCACGGAGAGCCAGGCCAGACGGGCTGCACCGAGGGCCGCACCTGCCTCGCTGCCTTCATGGGTCACAAGCTCGAGGTCGAGCACGTCTGCCAGCAGTTGCGCCCAGCGTTCGCTGCGTGCACCGCCGCCCACCAAGGACAAGCGCTCCACCGCGGTGCCACCCTGCTGCAGGGCGAGCAGGCCATCGCGCAGGCCAAAGCTCACTCCCTCCATCACCGCATACGCCACCGACGCCGCTGCGTGTTCGTTCAACAGACCAAACAGCACGCCACTGGCATTCGGGTCGTTGTGAGGCGTGCGCTCGCCGGACAGGTACGGAAGGAAGAGCGGCGCATGGTGCATCGCGTCGGGGGTGAGCGAATCGATGTGTGCGAGGAATGCCGACACGTCGGCGTGTCCGGTGAGCCTCGCCGCCCAGGTGAGGCAACTGGCGGCCGACAACATCACGCTCATCTGGTGCCAGCGCCGCGGGAGCGCATGGCAGAATGCGTGGACGGCCGACTGCGGGTTGGGCCGGAAGCGGTCATTGCAGACGAAGAGCACGCCCGAAGTGCCGAGCGACAAGAAGCCCTGGCCCGGCTCCACGGAGCCAATGCCCACCGCGCTCGCCGCATTGTCTCCGGCGCCTCCCGCCACCACCACGGTCCGCG
Source organism: Cystobacter fuscus (assembly GCF_002305875.1). NCBI lineage: Bacteria > Pseudomonadati > Myxococcota > Myxococcia > Myxococcales > Archangiaceae > Cystobacter > Cystobacter fuscus. Next base: position 5,056,386 of record NZ_CP022098.1, read on the forward strand.
GGATGCCCCAACGACGGGACCATTGCGGAAGGAGCCGCCCGCTCGGCTCGCTCCCCTCGACCAGCGTGGGCATCTGCTGCCGGCGCAGGTCGCAGGCCGCGAGGAGCTCATCGGACCAGTCGCGACGGGCAACGTCGAGCCACAGTGTCCCCGCGGCGTCCGACATCTCGCTCACCTTCTCGCCTGTCAGTTGTAGGCGCAGCCAGTCCTTTGGCAGCAAGACGGTGGCGATTTGCGCGAATGCCTCGGGTTCATGGCGCCTCAGCCACAGCAACTTCGGCGCCGTGAACCCTGGCATAGCCAGGTTGCCCGCGAGCTCGGTAAGGCACGGCGCTTTGCGCATCAACTCCTCGCATTCGGCGCCGCTGCGTCCGTCGTTCCACAGGATGGCCGGCCTCAGCACCCGGTCGTGCGCATCAACCACCACTGCGCCGTGCATCTGGCCCGACAACCCAATGGCTTCGACAGCGCGCAGGGCCTCCGGTTGGGCAGCGGCCAGCCCATCCAGGGCGCGGCACGTCGCGTCCCACCATTCCTGGGGGGCCTGCTCCGACCACAGCGGATGCGGTCGCGAGACAGCGAGAGGCTCGCGAGAGGTGGCCACGATCCGTTGGTCACGGTCCAGCAGCAGCACCTTCACTTCAGAGGTACCGAGGTCTATGCCGATGAACATGCTTTGCCCTCTGCCCGGTCAACGAGCACGGTCGGCCCATGCGGGCCCAATGGAGGCTGCGGAGGAAGTGGGCGTCACCTGGGGGAGCGTGCTGGCGTGCTGCCGCTGCGGCGGGCGACCGAGAATGATCATGCTCAGAACGTCGTCTTGCGTCAGGTCCGCCACACGCTCGGTGCTCACCACCTTGCCGTTCTTCATCACGGTCACGCGGTCGCAAACCTCGAAGACGTCCGGCATGTCGTGGCTGATGAGGAAGATGCCGATACCATCGGCTTTCAGGCGACGAATCGTATCCATCACCATGCGTGTCTCCGCCGGGCCGAGGGCCGCGCACGGTTCGTCCATGATCAGAATCCGCGCATTGAAGTAGAGCGCTCGCGCGATCGCCACCGTTTGCCGCTGCCCACCGGACATCGCGCGCACCGGCTTGTGCAGTTCGGTGAAATGGGGATTCAGCCGCTGAATGATTTGTCGCGCCTCGTGCTTCATCCGGGGCGTGTTCAGGGTCCTCCACGGTGTCATCAGCTCGCGGCCGAGGAAGAGGTTGGCCGCGGCATCGAGGTTGTCGGCGAGCGCCAGGGTCTGGTGGATGGTTTCGATGCCCGCGGCACGCGCCTCTCGCGGACTCCCGAAACGCATCGGCCGGCCATTGACGAGGATTTCGCCACTGTCCGGGGGGTACACGCCGGACAGCATCTTGATGAGCGTCGACTTGCCGGCCCCGTTGTGGCCGAGCAGGCCCACCACCTCTCCCGCGTAGAGGTCGCAATTCACTCCATCGACGGCCATGACGCCGCCGAAATGCTTCGTGACCTGGCGAACTTCGACCAGGGGCCGGCGACCATCATGGCCAATCATCGATTGCTCCGTCGGTTGTAGACCACGTCGAACCACACCGCGGCAATGAGCACCAGGCCGATGAAGATCTGCCGCTTCGCGCTGGAGACATCCATGAGCACCATGCCGTTGTCCAGGCTCTGGATCAGCAGCGCCCCCACCACGCAACCCGCGATCGAGCCCACGCCGCCCGCGAGCGAGGTGCCGCCGATCACCGCCGCGGCAATCACGTACAGCTCCGCCATCTGCCCCATCGAATTCGCCCCCGAATTCAGGCGCGCCGTCGTGATCATCGCTGCCAGTGCGGCGAGCGCACCCATGAGCATGAAGAGGTAGAGCATCACGCGGAACGTCGGTATGCCCGAGAGCAACGCGGCTTCCGGATTGCCGCCCAGTGCGAACACGTAGCGTCCGAAACGGGTGCGCTCGGCGATGAAGCCCATCACGAACACGACGGCGATGAAGATGAGGACCGGCACCGCGATCCCTTTTCCTACCCGGTTCTGCTGTTCATCGAAGCCGACATAGCTGTTCATCACCGCGACGAACGCTCCAATCGCGCCGCATTGCAACACCACCCGCAGCACGTCGGCCCACAGCGGGGGCTGTTCGGCGCCGTAGCGGGCGCTCGTGCGACGCGCGTGCCAGCGATGCCAGACAACGGCGATGCAGGTGAGCACGCCCAATGCCGAACTCCAACTCACGCCGATCGAACCGGACAGGCCGCCACCGAGGACCTGGTAGTTGGTATGCAGCGGCGCGATGGTCTGCCCGTCAGCGACGAGGAAGGCCGCACCGCGATACATCAGGTAGCCGGCCAACGTGACGACGAAGGCAGGCACCTGGCGATAGGCGACCCACCACCCCTGAAAGGTCCCGACGGCGACGCCCGCCGCCACGCCGAGCGCGATGCTCAGCAGCCAGCCCCAGTTGGCTTCCGGAGGAAACCACTGCACCTGGCTGTAAGCAATCAACATGCCGGTAAAGGCGAGCAGCGAACCCACGGACAGGTCGATCTGCCGGGCTACGATCAGGAACACCATGCCGCAGGCCATGATGCCGGTCACACATGTTTGGATTGACAGGTTGTAGAGATTGCGCGGCGTGAGGAAGGTGCCTTCGGTCAGAGCCGCCAGGACGGCCCAGACCATGAGCAGCACCAGGACCATTGAACTGAAGCGCGGGTCAAAGCCCGTCTTGCGGAGAAGGATTTGCATCGCGAGGGCGTGTTCTGGGAGGGACGGCCTCGCAGCGCTCGTCGCCGCTGCGAGGCCGAGCGGTTTCTTACTTGCAGGCTTTCGGCGCCTTCGCGCCGCTCGCGCCCGCGCACACCTGCTGCCTGGTGGCCCAACCCGAGTTGAGGACGTGGTCGAGGTTATCCGCCGTGACAGGTACCGGTTTCAGGAAGACCGCTGGAATAGGCAACTTCCTGGTACCGCCGTTCCAGAGGGTCGCGCCCTGGATGGCCGACGGCTTCGTGCCCTTGGCCATCGCGACCGCGAAATTGGCCGCCGCCTCGCCCAGCACGCGGGTGTCCTTGAACACGGTGACCGTCTGCTCGCCGCGGGCAATCCGGTTCAGCGCTGCGATGTCGGCGTCCTGGCCGGACACCGGGACTCCGGTCAGGTTCTGCGCCTTCAGGGCCGCGACCGCGCCTCCAGCAGCACCGTCATTCGAGGCCACCACCGCGTCGACCTTGTTGGAATTGCGCGTGAGGATCTGCTCCATGTTGCGCTGAGCGACTTCCGGCGACCAGCCTTCGGTGTACTGCTCGCCCACCACCTTGATTTTTCCGGCCTGGATGGCGCTTTGCAGGACCTCGAGCTGGCCACGATGCAGGAAGTCCGAGTTGGGATCGGTCGGCGAGCCCTTGATGAATGCGTAGTTCCCCTGTGGCTTGACCTTCAGCACCTCGCGGGCCTGGATGCGGCCCACTTCGACGTTGTCGAACGTGACATACAGCACCCCGGGGTCCTGGATGAGGCGGTCGTACGCCACCACCGGAATGTTCTCCTGACGAGCCCTCTGCACAGCGGGCAGAATGGCGTCGGAGTCATAAGCAAGCACGATCAGCGTGTTGGCGCCGCGCGAAATCAGGCCCTCCACGTCCGACAGCTGCTTTTCGTTGGAACCCTGCGCGTCGGCGCTGATGTACTTCGCACCAAGCTTCTGCAAGGCCGCCTTGAGCGCGGCCTCGTCGCGCTTCCAGCGCTCTTCCTGGAAGTTGGACCAGGAGACGCCCACCACCAGGCTCTCTGCGTTTGCGACCCTCGGCACGGCTGCCATGACGGCGAGCCACAACAGGGTGGCCCTGCGGTTCAATCTCATGTGCGTCTCCTCTGGCGCGCCCCCTGGCGCCTTCGCGTTGATCCCGCCGAATTGGTTTGATGGATGAACAAACCATAGAGCCGAACGCCAGTCCCGTCAATCAGGAGAATAATGGGAATCATCAGAGGGCTCCCTCCTCGCATCATGAGTGCCGTCGCTAGCGAATTCGACATAGCGCGTCATTCATTGCCTGCGTGGCCGTGGCAACCATCGACCGTGGGCACGCACGGGCCGGGGGAGGGGAGCTGGAGTGCACCATTAAACAGATGGGCTGGCTGCTCTCCAATGCGGGGGGACGTCTCACGACTGTTCGCCTCAGGAGTGCCGATGGTGCTGACGCAGCGCGCCGAGGCAGTGGTGGTGCTCGATTCAACCTGCGGTTGTATTTCCTTGGTGCACCGCCGATGGTGAAAGCACATCGGCGCTCGCCCGAGGCCTGGACGACCCGCGGGGGAATGACGTCAGGCCATCAGGGCTTCATGCAGCACCGCACCCGCGGCGCCCACAGCGCAAGCATTGATGCCGAAGCGGCAGTGCCGTACTTCGGTGGTGTGGAAGGCATACCGCGCCTGCAGCCCTGCGAAGCACTCGCGGGCCGCATCGAGAAAGACCGGGCCGAGCTGTACCATGGGGCCGCCAAGCACGAGGACTGCAGGGTCGAGCATGTTGCAGATGTTCTGCATCAGCATGCCCAGATAGCGCCCTGCACGACGCGCGGCCACCACTGCCGTCGCATCGCCCCCGGCCACCCGACGCGCCAGTTCGCCGATTGGCAGCACGGGGTCTGGGGTGCCCGTGATGTCAAGACTGACTGCCCGTTGTGAGATGAAGGTTTCGGCGCAGCCGCGGCTACCGCACCGGCACGGTGGTCCGTCGAGTTGCAGCACCGTATGGCCGACTTCCCCTGCCGTGCCGTCATGACCGAGGTGGAGCCGATCGCCGAGAACGATCCCCCCGCCTACGCCAATGCCCATGCTCAGGTAGACGAGTGAGTTCGTCTGGGCGCCAGTGCCAAAGACGTACTCGGACAACGCCGCGGCGTTGGCTTCGTTCAGCACCTTCACCGGCGATTGGCGTACGCCGGCTCTCTTCAACGCCGCACACAGCGGCTGCTCGATGTCCTGGTGGTGCCAACCGAGGTTTGGCACCACGCCTACCCGATGACCGTGCACATCCACGGTTCCTGGAACTCCGACGCTGATCCCCAGGACGCGCCAGCCCTGGGCGCCCAGCGCAGCGTCCTGTTGAGCGATAAGCCTGGCAAGCGCCGTGAGCGTGGAGCCCAGGTCCGAGGGCGAATACGGTTGCTGCCGAGAGCCGAGCAGTTCCCCCTGGAGGTTGCACGCGACCACGTTCAGGTAGTCCACGCCGATCTCGGCCCCCATGAGCGCCAGGCGAGAGGGGTCGAGCTGCAGGGGCGTCGGGCGCCGGCCCACGGCGTTGGAGGCGGACGCCTCGGACTCGCACAACCAGCCCTCGTCGATCAAGTCCTGCACCAGCAGGCTGACGGTGGACTTCGTCAGCCCGCTGCGCTTGGCGAGGTCCGCCCGCGACAGGCCCGCCTCCTGTCTCACCAACCGGAGTATCGCTGCACTGTTGATTCGCTTGATGAGGCTCTGATTGCCCGTCAGGGCTTCTGCATGTCCGGAAGGTGGCACGTGAGAAAAGGGCGAGAAGGAGTTTGTTCGAACATTAGACCAAATGCCTCGGGAAGAGGCCCAGGGAAAAATGGGGGCACATTGGCGGGTGGCGAGGTGGGTAGATAGGAGGCCAGGAGGCGAAGCGGTCGCGGAGGTGAGCGAGCCCCTCCGGCTCACCTGCCACTGCCCCCGCGCGCGCGGCCCGACGGTGGCGGGCGCAGGCCGTCCAGCAGGACGTCCAGGTAGCGCTCGGCCAGTTCCCGCCGCCCTCCGCCGATGCGCACCGCGTGCTCGATGCCGCACATCAGCCGCTGGAGGTCGTCGACGCCCAGCTCGGCCCGTACGCTCCCGGCCCGTCGGGCCTGCTCCAGCAACCGGGTCGTCGCCCCGACGAGCTCGGCCTTGAGCCGCGCCGTCCGGGTGTTCGCATCCCGGGGCGCGTTGAGGACCTCCGCGAGCCCGACGTCGGCCAGCAGCAGGTCCAGGGCCGCGCCCAGGAAGCGCCGCAGACCGGGTCCCGGCTCGCCGGACTCCTCGGCCGCGCGCGCCTGGTCGAGCAGGGCCAGGACGTGCTCGTTCACGAGCTCCTCCAGCAGATCCTGGCGGGTGGGGAAGTGGCGGTACACCGTGCCCACGCCCACCCCGGCCGCCCGGGCGATCTGGTTCATCTGCAGTGAAGCGTCGCCACGGGCGAGAAGCTCGCGGGCCACCGCCAACACTCGCTCGCGGTTGCGCGCCGCATCCGCGCGCAGCGGTTCGTCCTGGGTCTGCTCCTCGCGTTTCGTCATGGGTCCATCCTACCGGATTCCGCCCAATCGGATGTCTCATCCGAACGGATTGCGTATCCGTTTCTACTCGTTTATATTCCCGCCAAAGCGGATGAACCATCCGCTTCATCGAAAGCGAGGAGCTCATGATGGAGACGAGAGGACAGGCTCGAACCGCGCTCATCACGGGTGCCAGCTCCGGGATCGGGCTCGAGCTGACCCGCAGGATGCTCTCCGAGGGCTGGGAGATCATCGCCCTGATCCGCTCGGGGTTCCCCGAGGACGATGCGCTGATCCGGGAGAGCCTGGGCACGAAGCGGCTTCGCGTCTACAAGGCCGACCTCACGGACTTTGGCAGCCTGCGGCACGCGCTGGAGCAGATCAAGGCGGGGGAGGAGAGGATCGATCTGTTGTTCAACAACGCGGGCGGCAGCTTCGCGGAGCTCGGCTTCTCCAAGCAGGGGCGCGAGCTGCATTACGAATTGCAGACGGTGGTGCCCTACATCGTCTTCAGGGAGCTGAAGGAGCAGCTGCGCCGGGGGAGTCTGAAGACCGTCGTCAATACCTCCACCAATGCCTTCAAGTTCGTCAAACGGTTCGATCCCGACACGCTGGAGCGCCCGGCGTCGTTCAAGAAGCTGTTCGGCCCGTATGCGGCCTCCAAGCTGGCGCTCTCCCTGTGGACCCGGGAGGGAGCCTCGCTGGCCGCCGCCGAGGGGATCCGGCTGCTGAGCGTGGACCCGGGAGGCAACAACACCCTGAGGAGTGGAAATCAATCAGGGCTTCCCTTCTATCTGAGGCCCCTCATGAAGCTCTTCTTCCCGCATCCCAGCCGGGGCGCCTCGCGTTTGTACGAAGCGGCGGTGGACACACGCGCGGAGTTGTCGGGCGCCTTCCTGACGAATGGCCGGGTGACGGAACTCCAGTTCACCGGCCAGGGACGCAAGGTCCTGGACAAGGTGAACGCCATCTATGAGCGGGAGTTCCTGGCGGCCCCCCAGGCCTGAGCAAGCCTCTCACTGTCTTGAGGAAGGGTGGGGAGCGAACATGTGCCTGGTACGTGGGTGGATGCTACTGTGACTCCAAGTGAACCCGCCTTTTGGAGGAGAGTTCCCGATGCGCGCCGCTTCCGCGCGCACGCGGAGCAGCGGCCCAGCCGCTGGAGCCAGCTGGAGACGGCGGGCGCGAGTGGCCTCAACGCCTTCACCTCGTTCGACACCACCGTGTACCACGCGCTCGCCCCACGTGAGTCGCTCGGCGAACCGCTGCGTATCGAGGGCGAGCGGCTGTCCAATCCGCTCCAGGGCCTCACCCCCGAGCTGTTCGACGTGGAGCGGCAGGTGGTGCGCAACGAACTGCGCGAGCACAACGAGACGCGCTTCGTGGGCCAGGTCTTCTCGGCCATCCAGCGCGCCTTCCTTTCCCGAGGACCATGCCTACTCGCGGCCCCTCATCGGCGATCACGCGAGCCTCTCGGCGCTCACCCTGGCGGACGCCCAGGCCTTCACGCGCGGACAGTACCGGCCGGAGAACACCACCCTGGTGATCGTGGGCGACGTGGACCCCACCACGGTGGATCAGCTCATCGCCCAGCACCTGCCGGCGCGGCTGCTCGGCGCGGGGCTCATGAACATCACCCTGGACAAGCGGCTGCCGGATGCGCCGCCCCCGGTGCCCCTCAACCCGCGCACGGACCTCGTGGAGATCGAGGCCGCCGTGCCCACGCCCGAGCTGTACCTGGGTTGGACGCTGCCGCGCGGCTATGACGACGACAGCACGCTCCAGGAGTTCATCGAGCGCGCCGCGCCCGGCGTGCTCTCCCAGGCCGTGCGGGAGGATGGGGACATCGCGGGGCTCGACGCCTCGCTCATCCCCGGCCAGCATGCCTCGCTGCTCGTGGTGCGGGTGGTGCTGTACAACGGCGAGCACCCGGACTCGTCGGCGGAGCGGGTGCTCAACCAGCTGACCCATTTCTGGGACGGAGGGATCGCGGCGCGCAACGGGCTCGACTATCGGCTGTCCGTCCTCACGGGCATGGCGCTCGAGGCCGAGGACGTGCTGGAGCGCGCCCTGAGCCGCGCGGCCCTCACCCACTTCTCGCTCGATGCGCGGGCCTACTCGCGCGCGCTGGCGGGGGTGGCCAAGGTGGACGCCACGCGCATCTCCCGCTTCGGCTACGACTACCTGCGGCGCGAGCGCGCGCGCAAGGTGATGGTGCGTCCGTCGCGAGGCGTCTCCCGAGCGGCCCCGGCCAGCGGGTTGCCCACGGCACTGGCTCTCGAGGAGGAGGTGCTGGGCCAGGTCCCGCTCACGCCGATGCCGTCCGTGGCGGGCTTCCGCACCCTGCGGTTGGAGAACGATGCTCGCCATGATGGCCGAGCAGCTGTCCTCGCTGGGGACCGAAGCCGACTACGTGATCGACTTCCGGCGGGACGTGCTTCCGTACCTCGCGAAGACCGAGAACCGGCCCGAGGCGCGCGCCGCGCGGGCCTTCGAGGCGGCGCTCTACCCCGAGCACGCCTATGGACGTTCGGCGCTCGCCGCGGATCTCCAGAAGGTGGGCGAGAGGGAGATCGAGGACTGGCTGGCGCGCACCTACCGGCCGGCCAACGCGGTGGTGGCCATCGTGGGCGAGCTGGACCTGGACGAGGCGGAGAAGCAGGTGCGCACCTGGCTGTCGGGATGGACGGGGCCCAAGGGCGAGCCCTCCCTCACGCCGCCGCCCGTCACGGGCCCCGCGCGTGCGGCGCGGCTCCTGCTGACGGCTCACCCGGGAGCGACCCAGACGTGGGTGTCCTGGGGCTGCCCGTTGCCACCCGCGGATGCCGCCACCGAGGCGAGCTACGAGCTGATGGCGCAGCTGGCGAGCCGACGTCTGCATCAGCAGGTGCGCGCCGCGCTGGGTGCCCCAGCTACGGCATGCATGGCCAGAGCATGGTGCTCGAGGGAGGTGCCGCCATGTTGGAGGTCCAGGGCGCGGTGGAGAACGCGCGGCTCGCATCCGCGCTCGCCGCCGTGCGCCAGACGCTGGAGGACCTGTCACGGGGAAAGTGGACGGAGGTGGAGCTGAATGCGGCACGCCGCAAGGTGAACCAGGAGCGCGCGCTGTCACTCGGGACCTCCTCCGCCCTGGCGCACGCGGTGCTCTCCACCCGGGGCCGGGGCTGGCCGCTCACCGATCTGGAGCGCTACTCCCAATACCTGCTCGACACCACGCCCGAGGCGCTCCAGCGGGACTTCACCTGGTGCGCGGAGCACCTCGTGGTGTCCCTGCTCGGAGAGGAGGCCGTGACCCGCGACGCGGTGCGCGGATGGCCAGGCAATCCCTCCATCGAGAGCCCCTGAGCTCTTCCGGGCTCGGTGGTCCCGCTGGGGTTGAAGCGGCGCGCTCTACTTCGTCTTGTCTTTGTTGAGCTTGTGCTCGAGCACCTCGAGCAACTTCGAGGCATGCCCGTGGATGACGGGGTCGGAGGTCTTCACTTCCTCCACGAGCCGCCGGGCCACGGTGGCGGCCTCGGCGAACCGCGTCCCCTGGAAGTAGACCTGCGCCAGGTTGAAGCGCGGCTCGGCCTCCTCCGGGGCGCACCGTACGGCCTCCTCGAGCGCCTTGATGGCGTCTTTCGTATAGGTGGAGTCCGGTCCGTAGCGCAGGCCCTGTCGCATCAGGAGCACGCCCAGGGCGTTCCTCGGCATCCAGTGCGTGGGAAACGCCTCGCACGCTTCTTCATACACGCGGATGGCGCCCTTCACGTCCGGCGGGACCTGGGCTTCGCACGCCCAGCCCTCAATCAGCTTGAGGCCCAGCGTGCGCACCCCCTGCGCCTGGGCCTCGCGCACGCGCCTGAGCGCCTCGCGAGCCTGGCCGCGCTCGATGAGCGCCGTGATCTGCGTGCCCAGGGCGACCGGGTACTCCTCCGAGTTGACGTCCACCGGAAGGGGAGGCTGGGCCGGAGCGGAAGTCCGGGCGGGAGCCAGACCCCTGGCCGGAACGCCCTTGGCTGGAGCGGAGGGTGGGGCGGCGTCGGCCGAGGCCGCATCCTGTTTCACCAGTCCGAGGAGCAGTGGGGACTCGGGCGTATGAGACAGGCCCAGGATCACCATGGACTCGGCGCGGCGCTGCCGGCCCCGACTCCCCATCATGTTCGCGAGGAAGAACCAGGCGCGATCCTGCTTCGGGTCCAGACGCAGGCAGAGCACGAACTGATGCACCGCGGACCGGGGCTGGCTCAGGAGCATGTACGCGCGGCCCAGCTCGAGATGGAACGAGGGGTCGGGGGGCGCCTGCGCCACGACGCGCTCCAGCACCTCACGGGCCTCCTTGGCCTGCCCCAGCTCGAGCAGGGACACTCCCAGGCCGAACAGACCGCTGTACCGGACGGGCTCCTGGGTGGCGAACGGCTGATAGATTTCCCGGGCCTTCTTCCAGTCCTGGCGCTTGAGCGACAGGGCACCCCGCACCAGCGCCAACTCCTGCTTGTCGGCCAGGGGCGCGGCCTGCTGCAACAGGGCCATGACCCGGGAGTCATTGCCCTCCAGCAGCGCCACCCTGGCGAGCGCGAGCAGGGCTTCCCCATCCTTGGGATCCTTGTTCAGCCGCCGCGTCGCCTCGTCCGAGATCTGCTTCGTGTTGCCTCGCGCCAACAATTCCCCGAGAGATGACATCACGGCTCCTGCGTTCACTTGCTCATGAGGGCTTCCGCGGCACTCCGCCCCCGGCTTCGCTCACGTGCCGATCTTGCTGACATCGATGCCCAGGCTGCCGGTCGCCACTTCGGGGAGCTCGTTCTTGAGCTGAATCGTCGGGGCCTTGTCCTTCTTGAGCTTCTCGTTGCCGGCCCACGCGGCCTCGAAGAGCTGGTTCTCGGCGGCGATCTGCCTCTGGTACTGCCCGCGCTCCTCCAGGGTCGGCGCCCTGGAGTAGTCGCGGACCTTCTGGCTGTAGTTCGGATTGGTCTTCCGGTTGCGCAGATCGCGGATCGGGTCCAGTGCTTCCACGGTGTCGACGCTGACGCCCGCCCGGATCCGTCCTCCGGGACCAAACGCCCCGCCGAGATCCAACACCGTGCTGGCGACCCCTCGATTCACGCCACCCCCCGCGTTGAAGACGTAACCCACGCCTCCCAACTTCGCGATCGTGAAGTCTCCCTGGAAGGGTCCAACCTTGAGCGAGGTACCGACACCCGCTTGAACGCCCGCGATGTTGGCGTTCGTGACCTTGGCCATATAGGTCCCTTGATTCCTGTCAGCGACGACCGAGGCCTCGGCGGCGGCGGAGGCGCTCGCCTGCGCGAAGGCATGCGCGCCCACGTCGAGGTGCCTGCCGAACTTGTGATTGACCGCCGCGCTGGCGTTGAAGAGGCCGGTGGACACCTCGAGCTTGGCATGTGCGGCGAGGGCCTCCTGGCCCTTCTTCGTGCTCGCCCTGAGCTCGGCTTCCCCTCCCATCTTGGCGAAGGGCCCCTCGACGCCCGCCTTCCAATCGGTCTTGCCGTACTTGCCCTCGTGGCGGTTCTCCGTCCGCGCCGCGGCGGCGGTGTACGCCAGCTCGCCAGCGGCCTCCAGGGCGAGCTGACCGTCCCGCTTTTCGTTGACGTACGCGTAGCCCTTCTTGCGCTCGTTCAACACCACGTTGTTGTAGCCGGGGTCGCCCTTGGCGCCCTTGAATTTGTGGATATACGACTGCCTCTCGACGCCATACTCGGCCTTGGTGTTCGCCGCGCCGTTGTACGAGTCCGGGCTGACCCCAAGCCGCTCTGTCAGGTCAGACCTGTAGCTCGCGGGGACGGAAGGGTCCACGCTGCTGCTGTTGAGGGAGAGGCCGCCGTGGCCGAGCTCCGTCGCCTTGACCACGGCCCCAGCGATTTCGCCGTTCACCCTGACGTCCGGGAAGTTGTTGGACGCCATCACCTGGGGTGAGTTGACCTGGTGCGCACCTGGCGCCAGCCCCTCGTCGCGACGCTTCAGCCGATGCTTCTCATGGGGCAACTCCGCCTTCGTGTTCTCGTGATGGTGGCGGATGGGGGCCGTGCTCGAGGCATTGTTGCCGGCGTCCAGGCTGCGCGCCCCCTCATGCGCCGGCGCGTCCGGGTGGTGGGGCCTGGTCGGCGTCGCGTTCGTCCGGACCGCCGCCCGCGCCCGGGCCATCATCGAGGACAGACCCTGCCGGTTACCAATGTTGTTGCCGGGCATGACTTGACTCCTATGGTCGGGGGCGCGGAAGCCGGTTCGAGGCGAAGCGAGGATTAAAGATTATCGTACATGGCCTCCAGAATGTTTCCTGATGGCGACAAAAACAAAATGTCTGTTTTCCGGTTTTTGCCTGATAACGCAGTAGGCCAAAGGTGTATTTTCCACAATTGACCGAGGGGGGCACGCGGCGAAGAGGCCTTGCGACACCTTGCGGCATCACCGCTGGTTCAAGGGCATTCGTTCGCGATCCACTCCGTGTGAGTGATGGGCCACGCGGAGTCCCTGCGGGTTCACGGCGAGCGCGAATGCCCCGAACACGGCTGTTCGAGCCCAGTGAGGTTACAGGAGGGGGTATTCACCTCCACCGTCGCGAAGAGCACCGCCCCGATGCCGATGAAGGCGCGGGTCCGACCCGTGACCCCGAGCTGCTCAGAAGGGCATGCGCTGGGACAGCCTCGCGGTCACCTCTTGAGACAGCTCTGGTGACAGCCGTGCCATCTCCATGTCCTCGAGCGACACGTCCTCGAACCGGCCCGCCACCGACACCCCCGCGTTGTTGACGAGCAGGTGCACGTGCCCGTGCGCGGCGAGCACCTCCTCGGGCAGGGCGAGCATGCGGGGGCGATCGGCGACATTGGCGACGTGAAGAGAGACTTTTCGATTGGGGAGGGCCAGCTCGGCGCGGACGCGCTCCAGCGCCTCTCCATTGATGTCCACGAGCGCGAGGTGACACTTGCCAATACCGCTGGCCGCGCCTGTCACCACGGCAGTGCGATCCACGAGAGTATTCATGGAAAGATTGTAATCCTGCTCAGGTTGGGTCTCAAAAGCAAACCGCGCTCCCTGGCTGCTGGGAGCGCGGCTCGTGGTGGCGGGCCCACTCACCCGCGCATGCAAGGCATTGGCACGTTGGAGGACTAGCGCGCGACGACTCCTCCATCCACCGGGAGCGCGGCGCCCGTGATGAAGGAGGCCGCGCCCGAGCACAGCCACACCAGGGCCTCGGCGATCTCCTCCGGGTCCGCCATGCGGCCCACCGGCTCATCCGCGATCAGCGCCTGCTCTATCTGCGGATTCTTGCTGGTGGTGTCCGTGATCATGGGCGTACGGACGAGCCCGGGACACACCGCGTTGATGCGGATGTTCGCCTTCGCGTACTCCAACGCGGCCGTCTTCGTGAGACCCACGACGCCGTGCTTGGCGGCCGTGTACGCCGGCGCCATCGGGAAGCCCACCAGTCCCGCCACCGAGGCGGTGTTGGCGATGCTACCTCCCCCCTGCTTCAGCATCTGCTGGATCTCCTGCTTCATACACAGCCACACCCCCGTGAGGTTGGTGGCGATGATCCGATCCCAGGCCTCCTCGGGATAGTCCCCGGTGGGGCCCATGACCCCGGAGATGCCCGCGTTGTTCACGGCGCAGTCCAGCCGCCCGAACGCCTCCACCGTGCCGCGAATGAGTGCCTCCACCTCGCTGGACTTCGAGACGTCACAGCGGATGAAGCGCGCCTCGCCCCCCTTCTTCCGGATGGCCGCCACGGTCTCCTCTGCTCCGGGGACGTTGACGTCGGAGACGATGACCCGTGCCCCCTCGCGTGCGAACAGCAGCGCCGTCGCGCGACCGATGCCAGAGCCGGAACCCGTCACGAGCGCTGCCTTGCCTTCCAATCTCCCGTTCATGGAACTCCCCCTGCGCTCGGACACTGGGGCTCCAGGCCGAGCCCGCGCATGGTGGCAAAGAGGTTGACCTCGCACCAGCGCGATGCTCCGTGGGGGCTACGTGACGGGGACGGCCGCACCTGCCTGCGCTGGACCCGCCGGCAGCGCGTCCGCGCGAAATCGTGGACGGTCAGGACTCTTCGCTCGCGGAGGCGGTCTTTCCCGTCCGCTTCCAGTACTCGAGCACCGGCAGGCCTCCGACCCCCCAGTTCTCGTGCTCGACCTCGTCGATGACGACGAAGGTCGCCGAGGGCGCCTTGTCGATCACATCCCGCAGGACATTGCTCATGCCCTCGATGATCCGGGCCTTCTGTTCCGGAGTCGCGCTGCCCTTGGTGAACTTGACGTTGATGTAAGGCATGGAAGTTCTCCTCTTCGTGCTGGGTTACCAGTGACCGGCATGCTGACCGCCGTCGACGTGCAGGGTCTCTCCGGTGACGAAGCTCGCGTCCTCGAGATAGAGAACGGCCTGGACGATCTCGTCGATCGTCCCCATGCGGCCCAGCGGATGGAGCCTGGCGAGCGCCGCGTGGGTCTCGGGGGCGTGCATCGGCGTCTGGATGATGCCGGGCGAGACCGCGTTCGCGCGGATGCCCCGTGGCGCGTATTCGATCGCGAGGCTGCGGGTGGCCGCATCGATGCCGCCCTTGGTCAGCGAGGCGAGCACCGAGGGAACGCCGGCGAGCGGCTGATCCACCAGCGAAGTGGTCAAGCTCACCACGTGGCCACCATGGCCCTGCTCCAGGAATCGCGCGATCGCGGCCTGGGTGACGTAGAAGAAGCCCGCGACGTTGACGCCGAGCTTCTTGGTGAAGTCCTCGGCCGTGTAGTCGGTGAAGGGTTTGGCGATGAAGATGCCGGCATTGTTGACCAGGCTGTCGACGCGTCCGAACTTCTCGACGGCCGCGGCGACGAGCTTCCTGGCGGTCCGCGCGTCACCGACGTCCCCCTCCACCGTCAGGATCTGCGGATCATCACCGAAGGTGCCGGGCTTGATCGAACGCGAGTTGGCGACGACGCGCCAACCCTTTTCACGATAGCCCCTGACGAGGCTGGCACCGATGCCCTGCGAGGCACCGGTAATGATGACGACTTTGTTTGTATTGCTCGGGGTCTGGAGGGGCATGTCGGTTCTCCGTGGGACGCGTTGACAGGAAGTGATCTAGTTTCCTGCCCCCCACGGAAAAACGCACGCCACCCTGAAGTCAGTCTTTCGATTCGCGCAAGAATCTCGGAGGCAATGGCTCGGAGGGCGCGCCAGCCCGCGTGCGGAGGCCTGCGTTCAGTCCACCTGAACGATCAGATCGCTGAACGACTGAGTGGAGGATGACGTGTCCTTGCACTCCGTCCCGCCGATCAGGTGCGAGCCCATGTCGAACAGGATTCGCACGTACTTGCTGGCGGGGGACGGAATCACCGTTTCCGGTGCGGAGTTCGAGGGCGCGCTCAGGTCCATCACCTTCACCGGAGCACTGCCCGCGACGCCGCTCCACCGCCAGAGCGCGAAGGGCCCGCTGCTCTCGTCAGAGGGCCCGCTGAGCAGCAGCATCGCCTGGTGGGCCTCGGACCACGCCATGCCCCGGATGCCCTGGCCTCCCAGGTTCACGAGGATGGCCTGACCGAACCGGGCCGTGGCACCCGTCACCACCGCGTCGGGATTGGTCAGCGTGACCATCACCGCGCTCGTGCCGGAGCGTGGATTGCGGAAGCCCAGCACCAGCTCCCCGGTGGGAAGTGCCGCCAGCCCCTCGATGTTGGTGCCATTCACCTTCGGAGCGAGCTCCGGCACCGTGGCCTCCGACAGCCGCGAGCGCTCCTTGAGCAGCGAGATGACCGAGGTGTTGGGGACGGTCCAGTTGGATGCCTCCAGCATGTCCCGCAGCAGGTTCGACGACGTCCCCGCGACCTGCAACGAGGCGGTGGGGGCCGTGCCCGAGACGTCGAGGGCGAAGAACTTGTAGCGCGACGTCTCGAGCTTCCCGTCCTTGTTCCGCGCATGGGAGGTGGTCACGTAGACGCGGTTGCCCACGCGCGCGGCGTCCTCGAAGTCCGCCTCGTCCGAGGACGAGAGACCCAGCGCGCTGCTCAGTTCCTTGCTCTGGACCGCGGTGGTGCCCGAGCCCTGGGAGAAGACGCGCGCGGTCTGGGACTCGTCGTTGAAGTTCAGGAAGTGGGTGGAGTCGAGCCACACCCCGCCCGAGCCGTCGCAGGTGCCCTTGTACGTCCCCGCGACCGGGGCCCCTCCGTCCGTGCCACCGTCGGAGCCGCTCCCTCCATTCGTTCCTCCATCCCCGCTGGACACCTCCCAGGACACCGTCAGCTTCGGGCGGGCGCTCTTGGTCGAGTACTCGCTCGAGCGGATCTCCAGCCGGTTGTCGTTGTCCTTGTTGGCGAGGATGACCCCGTGGTTGCTGGACGGGGTGGCCACCCACCTGCGCACCACCTCGAGCCCTTGCTCGTTCAGCGTCACGGTGTAGGTCCCCGTGGCGGAGGCCCTGATGGCGCCCAGCGAGGTGGTGTTCCGGTCACCTGCTCCATCCGCGCCATTCGACGTCCAGTCCTGGCTGGAGTCCGCCTGCTCCCACGTGACCTGGCTCTCGTTCCAATCGCGCGTCAGCTCGTAGAAGTCGTAGCTCTGATCCGCCTTGTCGGACACCGTCACGACGATGGAGGCCGAGCGGATGACGGCATTCGCCGGGATGCTGGAGACATCCCAGCGCAGCAGGATGTAGTTCTCGTTACCGCTGCCAGCGGGAGTGTCACCGCTCGCCGAGAGGCTGGTGGCCGAGCCGTGGTTGGCGTTGGCGTCTTCCTCCTCGATCATCGTGTCGCGGGTCCCCGCGTAGCTCGACGAGGGAGACACCCCGTCCTGGAACGACGTGCTCGTCAGCCCCTGGGAGAGGGAGGGGAACTCCGTCTCCGCGCCGCTTTCGTCGAACCGCTCGGAGCCGCACCCCGCGGCCACCAGGAAACACATCGCCAACGCACCACTGACTGGAAGCTTCCATCCACGCATGTCGTGTCCCTCGCGTTCTGAGGCGAAAGCGAGGGACGGTGGCCCATCCGGCGCATGCGCCATGTGACGTTTCGTCAACAACCCATGTCAGTCCTCGGCGGGTGCATCCCCGGCGGCCGCGCCGAACCGCCTCGCGCAGAGGGCGGCGATCCAATCCATGAAGATCCGCACGCGCGGTGGCACCTTCCGCTGGTAGGGGTGCAACAGTGAGAGCGGTAGGGGCGGCGGGCGGGCGTTCGCGAGCACTTCGCGCAATTGTCCGTTCGCCATGTGGGTCTTGAGGCGATAGGCCGGCACCTGGATGAGCCCGAAGTGCGCCAGGCACCCGGAGATGTACGCCTCCGAGTCCATCACCGTCAGGACGCCGTTCATCGTCACCTGTTTCAGCTCGCCGCGCACGACGAAGTCCAGCGGGTAGGGCTTGCCGGTGGAGGCCTCCACGTAGTTGACGGCCCAGTGCTGTTCCAGGGCCTCGAGCGAGCGGGGCTCGCCCCTCCGGGCCAGGTAGAGGGTGCTCGCGCAGGTGGCTTGTGGCATCGGCACCAGCCGCCGCACGACCAGGTGCGGCGTATCCACGACACCGGCACGCAATGCGCAGTCCACGCCCTCCCGCGTGAGGTCGACGGCGCGATCCCCGGTGCCGACCTCCACGTCGATCCGTGGATAGCGCTCGTGGAAGTCGGGCAGCGCCGGGATGACGACGTGCGCCGCCATTCCCGCGACCATGTGGATCCGCACCTTGCCCCGTAGCTTGCCCGCGCCCTGCGCCAGCTCCGCCTCCGCGTCCTCCACCTCCGCGAGGACGCGTGTACAGCGCTGGTAGTAGAGCTGTCCCTCGGGGGTGGCGCTCACCTCGCGCGTCGTGCGGTGCAGCAGCCGGGCGCCGAGCCTGGACTCCAGTTGCTGCACCGCGAGCGTGACGGTCGCGCGCGGCAACCCCAGGTCCGTCGCCGCCTTCGTGAAGCTGCCCAACTCGACGATGCGCGTGAAGACGCGCATCGCATCGAAACGGTCCATTCACCTCGCCCTTCGCTTCAAATGCCCCGTCATCCCGCGTCCATCAATCGCAGTGCTGGACGTCCTCGGTAACGGTGCCGTTACGCGTGGAGATGGAGCGGTCGTAGCAGTCGCCGCGCTCCCCGGTCAGCCGATAGCGATGGGTGGAGGTGCCCACCGCGTTGCGCTGCGCGCGCGGTACTCCATAGTTGTAGGCGGCCTCGCCGGTATAGAGATCGCTCAGCTTCCGGTGCTCCAGCGTGAGCGGCCACCGGGTGGTGCGCGCGTCCTCCTCATCGTGCAGGGAGATGGTCGTGGTGAGCCGGTTCTCCGGCGACAGGCCGATGCGTCCATCGAGCGTGAAGAGCTTGTCGGAGCGGCTCACGATGGGGATGAGGCCGCGGTCGAAGACCGTGACGGTGCTGGAGTCGCTCCAGGTCGCGGTGAGCGCATCGGGGTTCTCCTGGTCTCCCATCCAGCGGTGCAGGCTCTCGTTGGACACCGACTGCTCGACGGTCGTCACCACCGGGCCGTGCGAGGTCCACAGGTAGCCGGAGACGCGCAGGCGATGGCTGCCCCGCGTGTCCAGTTGGTTCCAGCCGTCCACCAGCGCGTGCGTCGAGTCGTTGGTCTGCGCGCCGAGCCAATGCTCGGTCAGCTCGCCGGTGACCCGCTTGCTCCGCGGGTCGCGCCAGACGAACACGTGGGTGGGCAGGTCCCAGCCCGGGCGGCCCTCGGGAACACCCAGCACCCGCACCGCGAGCTGGTGCGGCTGGCCGTCGGTCAGCCGTCCGACGAACGGGGTCAGGTCATAGCGGATGGGGCGGATGTCGAAGGCGCGCGGCGCCGGCAGCACGTACCACAGGAAGGGGTTGGACCAGCCGCCCGTGTAGACATGCGGGAAGGGCATGGCGATACCAGCCACCTTGCCATCCACCTCGATCTGCACCTCGCGGTACGGGCCCGAGTCGGCGGGGCAGGAGTACGGCACGACGGGAGGCACGGTGAAGTACCAGAACTCCTCGCAGCCTCCGCCCGAGCCGGTCGCGTACACCTCGGCGACGAGCCGCTCGGTGTTGGCGGGCACCGTCACCTCTCCCACGAGCGCGCTGCCCTCGCGGCGCGGGTTGGTCAGGGGCAGCACGTCGCTCGCGGTGTCGGCCGGCTTGTAGCGGCCCTTCGCCTGGTAGAAGGTCAGGTACACCTGCACGTCCAGCACGCCGGTGTAGGTCTCGTTGACCACGTTGCCAATCAACATCCAGATGGACTGGGGCCGGGAGAGCAGCGGGGCGTAGGCGGTGACGTCCTTCTCCACCGACCAGGCGATGCCGTCCCGGGAGGGCTCGGGTGTGGACGTCTTGAAGATGGTGACCCCGCCCACCTCCAGGTGCCCGAGCCGGTCGTACTGGACGCCCTGGACCTTGCCTTCCATGCGCAGCACCACCTTGTTCCAGGGCCCGGGGCAGTCCGCGGGCGGCGTGAAGGTGCTGGTGTAGGGGGTGAAGTCATCGAACTTCTCGTCGACGATCTTCACCGTGCACGAGGTCGTCGCGGGCTTCTCCACCGCGGGGGCCGCGGTGCGGGGGTCATCCCAATCGGTGCCGAACTCGGGGGGCGGCTCGGCGGCTCGGGCGGGCGTCATCGCTCCGAGCGCGAGGCCCGTTGCCATGAGGAGGGCGGGGAGACGATTCATGGTGTTCTCCAGGAAGGCATGGAAAGCCTGGAGAGAGTAGGACTCATGGGCGCCGGGGGCAACGACACTTACAGCACGTCTTCGATACGGATGGGCAGGTGACGGATGCGACGCCCGGTCGCGTGATGGATGGCGTTGACGATCGCGGGGGCCACCCCGACCATCACCACCTCACCCAGCCCCTTGACGCCCAGCTCGTTGATGAGCGGATCCGGCTCGTCGATGAACTCCGCTTCGAGCGACCCGATGTCCGCGTGGACGGGAATCGCGTACTCCGCGAGGTCGGCGTTGAGGAAGCCTCCGTACCGGGGATCCACCTCGCTCTCCTCGCGCAGCGCCGCGCCGAGGCCCCAGATGACCCCACCGAAGACCTGGCTGCGCGCCGTGCGAGGGCTGATGACCCGGCCACAGTCCAGCACGCTCACGACGCGCGGCACGCGGATCCGCCGGGTGCGCGGCTCGATCCGCACCTCGACGAAGTGGGCGCAGTAGCTGAAGGAGACGTAGTCGGGGTAGACCGGGCCGACGGCCGAGGGAAGTCCCTGGGACAAGCGGTCGAAGATCGCCTCGGGCTGGCCGGGCGCGCGGTGACGTGCCTCGACCTCGAGGAACGGCTTGCCGGCATCCCGCAGGAGCTGCTGGGGCGTGCGGCCAGCGGGTCCGTTCCCCTCGAGCTGTCGCAGCTCCTTCATCAGGTTCGAGGCCGCCTGGTGCACGGTGGGCAGGACCGTGGCGGTGCCCCAGGAGCCCGCGGTGAGGTGCTGGGGAACGCCTCCGGTATTCCCGACGGAGACGTTCACCGTCTCGGGCGGGACACCGAGTTCCGCCGCGACGGTGGCCGCGATGGCCGTGCGGATCCCCTGGCCCATTTCATGTCCACCAACGCTCACGTGGATTGCACCCGCATCGGTCACACGCAGCCGCGCGATGGCCGGCGCGGTCGCCGCCTTGTAGGCCCCGATGGCGACGCCCCACCCGACGAGTGTGCCGTCGGCCAGAGTCATCGAGCCCGGCGCGGGGGATCGCTTCTCCCAGCCGAACCGCGCGGCGCCCCGATTCAAGCACTCCACGACATGCCGGGACGACAAGGGTTGGCCGGACAGTGCGTCCACCGACGTGTCGTTGGCGATGCGGAACGCGACCGGATCCTGTCCCAGCTCGTACGCCAGCTCGTCGACGGCGGTTTCGAAGGCACACGCGGCGATGTGCTCGAAGGGGGCGCGCGCGTAGCCCGGTGTCTGGATGTCATTGCGGATCAATCGCTCGTGGCCGCGGAAGTTCGCGATGCCATACAGCCGTGAGGTCACCTCCGCGTAGGACAAGGGGAAGAGGTCATGGCGCGAGGTCTGATGATCGGCCTCGTGCACGGCGGCCACCATGCGCCCCGACACGTCAGCGCCCAGCCGCACCGTGTGGCGGCTGGCGGGGCGGAAGCTGGCGATGTCGTAGATCTGCGCCCGGGTGAGCACCAGCTTGACCGGCCGGCCGAGTTCGCGCGCGGCCAGGGCGACCAGCGGCGTATGCGCCTGCATCGCGTTCTTCTGACCGAAGCCTCCGCCCAGCGTGGGAGAGAACACCTTGATCTTGTCGGGTGACAAGCCGAACACCCTGGCCAGCCCGTGCCGGACCGCCTCGGCGTTCTGTGTCGGATCACAGACCGTGAGGGCTCCGTCGGACCATTCCGCCACGGTGGCCAACAGCTCCATGGGGTTCTGGTGCTGGGGGGGTCCCCGGAACGTCGTGTCCACACGCACCGCGGCCGTCGATAGCGCTCCGTCCGCATCGCCCACGACCTTGTCCGCGTAGGCGGGTTTGGGGAGGGGAGAGTCCGCCTGGGGGAGGATTTCCGCACCGGGCGCGTCCATCGTCACGCTGTGGGGTTCCTGCTCGTACGTGGCGCGGACGAGCGCCGCGCCCTCTCGTGCCGCCTCGAGCGTGTCGGCCACCACCAGCGCGATGGGTTGCCCGCGATGGGCGATCGCCGTGTCCAGCAGCGGCTGAAGACTCTGGACACTGTACCCGCCGTTCATCAAGAACCCGGCGGACCGCAGGCCCACCGTGTCGAGGTGGGTCAGGACCCGGCGCACTCCTGGAACGGCGAGGGCCGCTTCCGTATCGAGACTCGTGAGGCGACCGCGGCCAATCGTGGCCACCGCGAGCCACGCGTGGGCGAGTCCGGGAATGACATGGTCGGCGGCATACCGGGTCGCGCCGCGAACCTTGTCGCGCGCGTCGACGCGGGGAATGTCTGGATGGCTGGTGTGAGCACTCATGACTGTTCCGCCCTTCTTCGTGCGATCAACAACGCGTCCGTGACCGTGCGCGCCCCCAGCTCGACCTTGAACGCGTTCTGGCGGCCTGGTTTCGCGGCCGCGAACGCGGCCTGACCCGCGCGTCGTGCGACGTCCTCGGTCAGGAACTGGCCGAGCAACACGCTCTCGGCCTCCGGTGACCGCCAGGGCCGGGTCGCCACGCCGCCCAGGGCGACCCGCGCCTCGGTGACCACGCCGCCCTCGAGCCGGACGGCGACGGCCGCCGACGTGAGCGCGAATGCATAGGACTCCCGGTCGCGGATCTTGTGATAGGTCGACGCACGGCCCGCCTGGGACGTCGGCACACGGATGCGGACGAGCAATTCGTCGGGGGCGAGGACCGTTTCGAGGTCCGGCGTGGAGCCCGGCTCCCGATGCAGCTCCCGCAGCGGGATGGAGCGCTCGCCTCGCGGGCTCAGGGTGTCCACCACCGCGTCGAAGGCCAGCAGGGCGATGGCCCAGTCTCCTGGGTACACAGCAGCGCAAGCGTCGCTCGCGCCCAGGAGCGCGTGGCCCCGATCCAGGCCCTCGCGTGCCGCGCAGCCGCTGCCGGGCGCGCGCTTGTTGCAGGGAAACACTTCTCCGCCGCGGAAATAGGCGCAGCGGGTGCGCTGCAACAGATTCGGACCGACCCGTGCCATGTTGCGCAACTGCTGCGAGGCGGCCTTGTCCAGGGACTCCGACAGCGCGGGATAGTCCTCGCGCAGCCGGTGATCGGCGGCGACGTCGCTCATCCGGGCCAGCGCTCCGAAGATCAGCTCATGCGACCCGGAGGTATCGACGCGCGCGAGCGTGTCCAGGCGGGACACGTCGATGAGGGTGCGGGGAGCCTCCGCGCCCAGCTTCATGAGATCGAAGAGCGTGGTGCCGCCGGCCAGGAACCGGGTGCCGGGCCCGCCGTCGGCCATGGCCCGGATGGCTTCCGCGGGAGTCGAGGGCCGGACATACGTGAAGCGTTGCATGGCTCAGCTCCCTCCCATCTTCGGGGCGGCCTGCTGGATCGCGGCGAGGATTCCCGCGTACGCACCGCAGCGGCACAGGTTGCCGCTCATGTACTCGCGGATCTGCTCCGGAGACGTGACGTGGCCCTCGCGGACACAGGCCACCGCCGCCATGATCTGACCGGGCGTGCAATAGCCACACTGCAGGGCATCGTGATCGATGAAGGCCTGCTGCATGGGGTGCAGCGGCCCGTCCTTCGGCGACAGCCCCTCGATCGTCGTGATTTCCTGCTCATCGGCCTGGACGGCGACGGTGAGGCAGGACGCGACACGGCGGCCCCCGAGGTGGACGGTGCAGGCCCCACACTGGCCATGATCACAGCCCTTCTTGGCGCCGGTCAGTTGGAGCCGCTCGCGGAGGACATCCAGCAGGGACGAGCGCGGATCGAGCTCGAGCTCGGTCGTCGTGCCATTGACGAGGAGCCGGGTGGTCGTCCTCGGGTCGCTCACCGGCCTGTCGGGAGCGGTGCAGGCCGTGCCGAGCGCCGACACTCCACCGGCCGAGACCGCCACGGCGAGGGAGCCCGCGGTGAACTCGCGCCGGGAGAGAGGGAGGCCTGCCTTTGGCTCGGCGCCGGCGTCCGGTGTGTCGGGTGTCTCAGGTGTCTTCATGTGCGTCCCCGGGAGTGGGTTCTCGCCGTGTGGGCCCGGTCCGCATCACCCGGGCCACACATGCATAAAGGGACGCGGTGGCCCGGAGAAGACGAGGGAGATTGTCTTCACCTTTCAGGATCCACGAACAATGCGCAGAGGCGGGGCGCGGAGGCGCTGCATCGCTTCGCCGCCTCGAGTCAAGGCCTCTCGTGCCGAAGAGACTCGAGGCCCTCCGCGCAGTGGCTCCAGAATTTCACCTATAGTGGTGTTTTCAACACCTCCCCACTTCCGGAGCAGTGATGTCGAAGAGTGCCCATCTGGCTTCCCAGGGAATGAGCCACCAGGACGTGCTCGCGCGGATGCGCGAGATGCGCACCGACGATGCCCGCTGGCAGGAGGGCCGCACGTGGAGCCTCGTCTACAACGCGGGCGAGGAGCTCCGCCGGGTGGCCGCCGAGGCCTATACCGAGTTCATGTCCGAGAATGGCCTGAGCCCCCTGGCCTTTCCCAGTCTGAGGCGCTTCGAGGCCGAGGTGCTGACGATCGCGGCGGAGCTGTTTCACGGAGACACGGCCGCCGGCACCATGACGTCCGGTGGCACCGAGTCCATCCTCATGGCCATCAAGACGGCGCGTGACTTCGCCCGGGCCGAGCGCGGCATCACCGAGCCGGAGATGGTGTTGCCCGCCTCGGTACACCCCGCCTTCCAGAAGGCGGCGCACTACTTCGGGGTCAAGGCGTTGAACATCCCCGTCGGGGCGGATCTGCGCGCGGACGTGGACGCCATGCGCGCCGCCATCGGTCCGCGCACGGTGCTCGTCGTCGGCTCGGCGCCCTCCTATCCGCACGGGGTGGTGGACCCCATCTCCGAGCTGGCCGCCCTGGCGCAGGAGAAAGGCGTGCTCTTCCACGTGGATGCGTGCCTCGGTGGCTTCCTGCTGCCCTTCGCGCGGCGGCTCGGCCATGCCATCCCCGAGTTCGACTTCGCGGTGCCCGGGGTCACCAGCATCTCGGCGGACCTGCACAAGTACGGCTACGCGGCCAAGGGCGCGTCCGTCGTCCTCTACCGCACGCCCGAGTTGCGCCGGTACCAGTTCTTCACCTTCGCCGGGTGGAGCGGCGGTCTCTACGCCTCGCCCTCCATGGCGGGCACGCGCCCCGGAGGCGCCATCGCCGCGGCCTGGGCGGTGCTCAAGTACCTCGGCGAGGAGGGCTACCTGCGGCTGTCGCGCCAGGTGCTCGACACCTCCCGAGCGCTGCGTGAGGGCATCGCCGCGGTGCCTGGATTGAAGCTGCTGGGGGAGCCGTCGCTGAGCATCTTCGCGTTCTCCTCGGACACGCTGGATGTCTACGCCCTGGGGGATGCCATGGAGGCGCGTGGCTGGAAGCTGGACCGGCAGATGTCGCCGCCCGCGCTGCACCTGATGGTGACGCCCGCTCATGCGGCGGTGGTGCAGCCCTTCCTCGCGGACCTGCGCGCGTGTGCCGCGCTGCTCGCCTCCGGCGCTCCCGCCCCGGATGGCAGCGCCGCCATGTACGGCATGCTGGGCTCCATTCCGGACCGCGCCCAGGCCGAGGGCTTCCTCTTGCAGTTCATGGACGGGGTGTACTCGGCGGAATGATTGGCTCGCTCCAAGTCCTGGCCCTGGTGGGCTTTCCGGCACTGGCCCTGCTCGCCGCGCGCCACGTCAAACAGGTGGCGTGGGTGGGGCCGGTGGTCATCTGCTACGCCTTTGGCATCCTGCTGGGCAACGTGCCGGGCGTGGTGCTGTCGGAGCGGCTGAGCCTGTCGGTGAGCGAGGCCGCCGTGCCACTCGCCATCCCCCTGCTGCTGTTCTCCACGGACGTGCGCCGGTGGTGGCGGCTGGCGCGCTCCACGTTGCTGTCGTTCGTCCTCGCGTGTGGGTCGGCCATGGCGGGCGCGGCGCTCGTGGGCTTCATGGTCCGGGAGCGCTCGGACGAGTGGTGGAAGATGTCCGGCATGCTCGTGGGCGTCTACACGGGGGGCACGGCCAACATGAACGCCATCGGGCTGGCGCTCCGGGTGCGCGAGGAGACGCTCATCCTCTTGAACACCGCGGACATCGTCGTGGGGGCCGTGTACCTGCTCTTCCTCGTGACGGTGGCGCAGCGGATCGCCCTGAGCTTCCTGCCGCCTTTTCCCAGGGCCACGGGCTGGGACGACGCGCCGGAGCAGGCGCGAGTGGCGCTCTTCTCGAGGCGCCAGGTGGGGGGCATGGTGCTGGCCCTGCTGCTGGCGGCGGTGCTCGTGGGCCTGTCGGTGGGGGCGTCCCAGGTGGTGATGGGGGGATTGGAGCCGCCGCTGGTGTTGCTGGTGCTGACCTCGTTGAGCCTGGCCGCGTCCTTCCACCCGGCGGTGCGCCACCTGCCCGCCTATGCGCTGGGGGACTACGCGCTGCTCGTCTTCTGCGTGGCGGTGGGCACGCTCGCGGACGCGAGCCGCTTGGGGGAGGCGAGTCTGTTCGTCTTCGCCTTCTGCGCGGCGGTGGTGGGGGTGTCGGTGGGGCTGCACTTCGCGCTCGCCGCGCTCTTCCGCATCGACGCGGACACCGCGCTCATCACCTCCACGGCCACCATCTTCGGTCCGCCCTTCATCGGTCCGGTGGCGCGCGCGCTGCGCAACCGCGAGCTCGTGGTGTCCGGGCTCACCACGGGACTCATGGGCTACGCGGTGGGGACCTACCTGGGTCTGGCCGTGGCCTGGTTGCTGCGGCCCTGAAGCACTTCTTCAATCCGCTCTCGCGAGGCGGTATGAGCACGGGGGAGCGCGCCTTCATGTCCACTCCGACTCCCCTCCCGCCACCTTCCTCCGTGTCACGCTCCGCCGCCCTTTCCCTCCTCCTGACGCCGAGGCTCTGGGCCGGCTGGGTGCTGGGGCTCGTCGGCGTGGTGTCCCTGGCCCGGATCATGGCGAGGCAGCTCTTCCTCGACGGAGACACGGAGGATCTGCTCCGGTGCGCCGACGGGGTGCGTGAGTGTCTGGCCGCGGGGCGCTGGGCGGGCTGCGCCGAGGCCGGCAAGTGGCCCCTGTTGCAATACGTGCCCGCGCTCCTGACGCGTCTGGCCGGGGGCTCGACGCAGGCGGCGGGGCAGGTGCTCTGCTACCTGAGCCTCGTCTCCTTCTTCGCGCTGCTCGCCATGACGTGGCGGACCTTGAGCGCGCGCTCGCGCCCGGTGGCGGTGGCGGCGGTGCTCGTGCTGGCCAGCGGACTGCTCTTCCACTACGCCACGCGCTCGTTCGGGGAGATGGGGGCCACCTTCGCGGCGGCGGCCTTCGCCGCGGCCTGGGTGAGCCGCCGGAGTCCGGGACTCGTGGCCACGCTGGCGTTCGTCCTCGGGCTCACCAAGGAGACGGCGTTCCCCTTCATCGCCCTGTTGGGGGCCTCGTGCGTGGTGGTGCACCAGGTGCCGGGCCAGCCGTGGCGCGAGCTGCTGCGCGCCGAGCGCGGACGTCTGGTGGGCAGCGCCGCCGCCGTGGTGCTCAGCGGGGCGCTGTCGGCCGCGTTCAACCTCTTCCGCTTCGGCACCCCCTACAACGCGCGCTACCTGATGGAAGCGGGGTGGGGTCCCTCCGTGCTGGTCCAACTGGAGCAACTGGTCGCGTTGTGGGTGGCACCCAACGCGGGGCTCCTCTTCTTCTGGCCCTTCCTGGTGGTGCTGCTGGCCGCGCTCGCGATCGCGGTGACGCGGCGGGTGTGGCGCGGCGAAGCAGCAGCGGTCTCGGCGCTTCCCCTGGTGGGCGTGGCCGCGCTGGTGGGCATGATGTGCGTCCTGCTGTCGCGCTGGTGGGCCCCCTTCGGCTGGTGGGCATGGGGCTCGCGCCTGGTGATTCCCTGGCTGCCCGCGGCCCTGCTCGTGCTGCTGTACGCGTATGCCGGGACGGCCGAGTCCCTGCTCCGCCCCCTCGTGGCCACGCCGGTGAGGGTGGCAGTGCTGGCGCTCGCCCTGATGGTGGCCGCCATGCCCCACCTGGTGAGCATCTACCGCTCCAACGAGCTGCTCAACGCGCTGTTCGTCGACAAGGGGATGTGCCCCGGGCCGGACTCTCCGGAAACCTTCGCGCAGTACTGGCGCTGCCTCCGGGCCGAGGCCTGGACCCACCCACCGATCCTGCTGCACGCGTACCGCATGGTCCCCACCACGGGCATGCCCAAGCGCGCGCTGTGGTATCCCGCCCTGCTGGCGCTCGGCTGCGTGTGGCTGCGGCGCTCGGCACGCGTCTCGTAGCGGAGACGGGGAGAGGACAGCAGCCGTCGTCTCCACCGGTCCCACTGGCGCGGTTGGGTTCTGCTAGAGTCGGTGACTTCGGAGGTCTACGTCCTGGTCATCTGCCTGCCCGAACCCGGCGCCATGGTGGGCGCCTATCGAATCATCGAGAAGCTGGGCCGGGGAGGCTCGGGCCACGTCTACAAGGCGGAGCGGGGCGGGCGCTTCTACGCCATCAAGGTGCTCGACACCCTGGAGGAGGGCGGCTGGTCCCGGCGCGAGCTCGCGGCCATGTTGCGGCTGTCCCTGGACAACGTGGTGCGCTTCAAGTCGTTCGACCGGTGGCCGGACGCGGAGGTGGGCTACCCGTGCATCGTCATGGAGTTCGTCCCCGGCCTGTCGCTGGAGGACTGGGCACGGCGCCTCAATCCCCCGGTGCGCGCCGTGCTGACCGTCTTCCACAAGGTGGTGATGGCGCTGGAGGACATCTTCGAGCTCGGGGTGCTGCACCGGGACATCAAGGCGTCCAACATCCTCATCCGGGAGCCCGATGGCGAGCCGGTGTTGATCGACTTCGGCTTCAGCGCCGTGCGGGGAGACCTGACGCGGACGGTGCCGGGCCTGCTGCCGCCGGGAACGCCGGAGTACCGCAGCCCCGAGGCCGTGCGCTTCGCCCGGGGCGAGACCGGAGCGCTGACGTACACGTATGGCCTGTCCGACGAGCTGTGGGCGGCGGGGGTGCTGCTGTACTGGCTGCTCACGGACACGCTGCCCTTCGGCTCCCGGAACACGCCGGGGTTGAATGACCGCATCCGTCTGGAGACGCCCCTGGCGCCTCATGTGCTCAACCCCCGGGTTCCCGAGGCGGTCGGCCGGCTGTGTCTGCGCATGTTGGAGAAGGAGCCCCGGGCACGGTTTCAAACCCACGAGGCGCTCCTCGTGGCGTTGGAGGAGCTGCTCGCGGGCTCCGAGGGGGAGGTGAGCTGGGACCAGCCGTTGATCGACCCCGGGCCGCCACGGCTGGAGGGGGAGGGCGGCTCGGACCCGGAGGGAGAGGAGAGCGGGTTTCCGGAGCGGGCGCCCGGGCGCCGGCGGGGGCGGGGGGCGTGGGAAGCGCGAGCCGGGCCAGGGGCTCTTCCGGCCGGGGAGATGGCCTCGCGGGTACGCTCGGTGGCGGAGCCCACTGGGGGGCAGGGCGTGCCGGGCGGGAAGGAGACACCTCGATGGACGTGGAGGTGGGTGCTCCTGGGGCTCGTGCTCGCGGTCTGCGCCGTGGCGCTCTGGCATCGAGCCTTCGCCCCACCTGTCACGTCCACCCAGGGGTGGGAAACGGAACAGGCTGTGTTTGTCCATGAAATGGCGCGGGCGGGGGAGCCATCCCAAGCTCAACCGGACGCGGCGCCTGACAGGGCACAACCCCCCGCGTCATCCCAGACACCCATGTCCCATTCCGCCGATGTGCATCAGACACCCTCCTGGCAGTCCAATCCTCCCCGCGGTGGGGCGGGGCGTTCCTGCTGGAAGACGGCCGCCCTGGGCGCCCTGGCCGGTGCGGCACTCGAAGGCTGCACGGGCGCGACGGCGCCCCAGGTGCGCCCCTCGCCTCCCCCCGTCATCGAGTGCCCTGCTGGCTGGCAAGACACCCACGAGCTGTTTGGACTGGAGCGCATGAATGTCACGGCCGTGCAGTTGGGGAGGGACGGGGTGATTGGAAAAAGTGTCGAGGTCAAGGAGGGCCCCTTCACCGTGGTGTTGGACGAGACCTGGAATGAGATGCCTCGAGGCACGGTGTTCACCGGGACATTGAAGTTTGGAGAGAACAGGTTTGGAAAGGACCGGATCTTCGCCCGCTTCGATGAGGCCCGGACGCCGCAGGGGCGGCGCCACCCGCTCTGCGCTCAAGCCTATCTCTACTCGGAAGCCGACTTTTGTGAGCACTCGGGAGCGGGCTATTGCCCGGCGCCAGGCAGTACCCCAGGCCATTGGCGGCTCCATGAGCGTTTCTATGTGGCGCCGACGAAGAGCTTCGGGGAAGAGGAATGACCCGCGGCGTCCTCCTGGGTCTGCTCTTGCTCTCGGATCGTGTGCGAGCCGCTGAACCGGAGCGGGTTCCCGGCTGTGTCATGTCCTCTCGGGTGGACCTGGGGGAAGCATCCACCCGAGCCGTGCCCGAGGTGTGCGTCAGCCCGGACCAGCCGACCACGTTGGTTTTCGACTCCCCCATCGCATGGGGCACCGTGAAAGTTGCACCGGAAGAACGATTGGCTGACTGGGCTCAGGGAAGAGAAGGCCGGAGTGTCATGGTGCTTCCCCGAGCGGATCTCCTGGTGGGTGAGCGCGTCAAGCTCACGGTGCGCTTCGTGGGGGACTCGGAGCCGGCCCGGGCGGAGTTCTGGCTGGTGGGCCATCTCGCCCAGGGGGCGCGAAGGGTGGAAGTGTTCCGTCATGAGCGCCCTCCGGAGGGAGCCTGGCGGCAGGTCGCTGAAGCGAGGGCCGAAGTGCGTCAATGCCAGCAAGACAAGGCGCGTCTTCTGGTGGAGCGAGCGGCTCCACGTGGACTCATGGGGACCGCATGGCTGGAGCGAGATAGGGACAGGCGATTGACGGATATCTCTGGAGACTTCCGCCAGGACCCCGGAAGCGCGCTCCTCATCACGAAGGCCAAGAGCTATCGCCATGCGGAGAGTGTGGCGGTCCGGGTCCATTTCTCGAGCGGCGCTTCCGCTCCCTGGCGTGCAGTGGGCGCCGTGTTGACGGATGGCTCGAGAAGCCAACTCGAACTGTTGGTGTGGCAGGAGGAGCCGCTCGCGCCGAGGGGCTCGGGTGTGGTCGTGGTCGGTGCCCAACGGGCTCCCGCGCGATTGCGCTGCCCCTGTGACCTCGAACTTTGGGAAGAGGGGAGGGCTCGCACCGTCACCTTGAGGCAGGTGACCTTCCCCTGAGCGGAGTCGTTCTCTCGCGTGGCTTCTGAACACGAGCTCGATACGGCCCGGTCTATCAGCCCGTACATCGTCTCGAGGCCCACGTAGCCCATCAGGAGGAGGGTCATGCCGGCAGCCAAGGCCTTGCTCGTTGGCTCAGGCACGACCCACATCATGCATGACTCGTAGCCGTCACTCGTCGTGAGGTGGGCCCCGGGGGCACCCGTGACGCAGGCGGACTGAAGGAAGAGCAAGAGAAGAAACCAGCCGCCCATCACGGGGCGTGGCCGTGCGCCAGGTGGACGCGGACCGACAGGACGGGTGGACACGACACACCTCCAGTGGCGACGAGGGGGGCGAGTCGTCGCGCTGGAATCAAACGGAGATTCGAGTGTGCCCGTCAAATCCACCGCGGATGCTCGCCGCGGCTGCCCGTGTCCTCAGGACACGCCGTAGTCTGGCAGGGTGATGGCCTCGGCGGGGGGCGTCAGGAGCCGGCCGAGGAGCTGGCGCACTCCGGGCGCGGTGGCGAAGCGCAGCACGGTGTGGCTCAGGGCGATGCCGGTCCGGGTCTTCGGATTGGCGATCCTCGGTGCCATCGAGGGGACATCCTGGGCCCGCGCGACGTAGGGGCGCATCACCCGCTCGTAGGCCGCGAACGCCTCGGCATGGTCCGCATGCCGGGAGAGCTCTCCCGCGAGGACGTAGGCGCCCACCAGCGCCAGGCTCGTCCCCATGCCGCTGATGGGCGAGGCGCAATAGGCGGCATCGCCCACCAGCGCCACCCGCCCTCGCGACCAGCGGGGCATGCGCACCTGGCCAATCGCCTCGAAGTAGAAGTCCGTCGTCCCGGCGAGGCCCGCCAGGGCCCGGGGCACCTGCCACCCGGCATCGGCGAACACCCGCCGGAGCACGTCCTTCTGCTCGTCCTGTCCGAGCCGTTCATAGCCGCGGGGCGGACTGAGGAACGTCATCAAGGCCCGGGTCGTGCCGACGTTGTCCGGCCGCAGGACCAGGCTGCGGCTGCCCGGGGCGTTGTACCAGCGCGCCCAGTTGTCATCCGACGGCTCCCGGGGAATCGTGAAGTAGGCGATGTAGAGGCCCAGCGAGCGGATCCTCGCCTCGTCCCCGAACACGAGCTGCCGCGTCTTCGAGCCGATTCCATCCGCGGCGATGACGAGATCGAACTCGCGCTCGGGGCCGTGGAGGAAGCCCACCCGGACCCGATCGCCGGTCTCGGTGAGGGAGGCCACCCGATCGCCGAAAAGGTACTCGGTGTCCTCCCGTGTGGCGTCGTAGAGGACCTGGGCGAACTCGCCGCGCAGGATCTCCAGCTCGGCTGTCGGTCCCTTGCCGTCCAGCGACTCGGAGCTGATGCGCGCCTTCACCCGCCCCTCCGAGTCCACGAAGGCGAGGCCCGCCTCATGGGTCGTCCGGGCGCGGATCGCCTGCTCGAGGTTCATCCGGCGCACGACCTCCTGCCCCGCGCCGCGCACGTCCACGGACTGACCCCCGGTGCGCAGTTCCGGGGCCCGCTCGACGATGACCGGGCGCAGACCGTGGCGTTTCAACCAGAACGCGAGCGCCGGACCGGCGATGCTGGCTCCGCAGATGAGGACGGTTCGTTCGGCCATGGGGTGGGTTCCTTTTCGTGCCGCGGGTGGGGAATGCGTACGGCGGGCGCTCAGGTGCCGGCGGGGCGCTCGAGCGCGGTGACATAGACGTCGATGATCTGGCCGAGGAACCGCTCGACCACGGCGCGGTCGGCCTCGCTCAGCCCGGCCACGACCGCGTCCAGGCTCTCGAGCATCGGCGTCAATTGCTGGATGACCCGGGCGACGGACGCCTCGACCGGGACGACGAGCACCTTGCGGCGGTCCGTGGCGTCCCGTTCGCGCGAGACGTGTCCGGCCCGCTCCAGTCGATCGACGATGTGCGTGCTGGCCGCGGTCGTCACCTCCAGGCGCGAGGCCAGGTCGCTGGGGGTCAACGGCCCGTTGGAGATCAGATGCTCCATGGCGGAGAGATCCGTCAGGTTGACGCCCAGGTGCTCGCCCAGGCGCTGCTCGATCCTCCGCGTGAGGAGCGAGACGAGCCGCAGGCGATCGCCGATTTCACCTCCCGCGAGCAGCAACCGCTCCAGATCAGCTCCCTCGGGCGGACCCGGGGGCAGACGACCTTTCGCCATGGCATCCTCAAGATTGATTGAATTAGTTAGCTATCAATTAGATTGAATATAATGACCATTAGCCAAGGGGCAAGGGAATCCGAGCAGGGGCGGATTCGTCCCGAGAGCGGGGGAGACCCACCAGGTCCGTTCCCAAGGCCTCCCGGTGTGCATCCCGCCAGGTCGTGGCGCTAACCTGGTGCGCGGACGTGCCCCGGTGAAAGGCTCATGGCGAAGGCGATCTTCACGACCTCGGAGAGTTCCGCGTACGACGACCAGCCCGAGGTCCGTTACCACTTTCCGAAGATGTACCTGCGCCAGGCCGAGGCCGCCGTCGGCGACCTGATCCTCTACTACGAGCCTCGCCGCACCCAGGGGCCCCGGAGCACCACGGGTCGTCAGGCCTACTTCGCCGTGGCCCGGCTCCAGCGCGTGGAGCGGGACGAGGCCAGAGCCGACCACTACTACGCCTACGTCGAGGACTATCTCGAGTTCGATCGCCCGGTGCCCTTCCGGGAAGGAGACCTGTACTACGAGGGCGCCTTGCGCAAGCCGGACGGCAGCACCAACAAGGGCGCCTTCGGCCGCGCGGTCCGCAACCTCGACGAGGCCGAGTTCGAGGCCATCCTGCGCGCGGGCTTCACGCGGGAACTCGAACCCTGGGAGCGGCTTGCCCCGGGGGTCGCGGAGCCCGCCATCACCTACGCGGAGCGGCCGATCCTCACCCAGGTGGTGTCGCGGCCCTTCCGGGACGAGGCCTTCCGCCGCCACGTGCGCGAGGCCTATGACAACACCTGCGCCGTGTCGGGGCTGCGGCTCATCAACGGCGGGGGACGCCCCGAGGTGCAGGCCGCGCACATCCAGCCGGTGGCCCGGCACGGACCGGACTCGGTGCGCAACGGCCTCGCCCTGACCGGCACCGTGCACTGGCTCTTCGATCGCGGGCTCATCTCCTTCAGTGACGACCACCGGCTCCTGGTGGCTCGTGGCGGACTCCCCGAGGGCGTGGGCGGGTTGATCCAACCCCATCGTCCCTTGCGACTACCCCAGCGGCAGGAGTGGTGGCCTCACGCCAGCTACCTGAAATTCCACCGGGAGCACGTCTTCAAGGGTCAGTGAGTACTGGAGCACTCACGGTCACGAGTGGGGTTCACAGCGTCGTGGGGTCGAGGTCCTGACCCTCGAATTTGCCGATGGCCCACAGCGCCTCCTGCCGCAGCGTCCACATGCCCGGGCATCTGGCGGTGTCGGTGGCCGCGATGAGCCGAAGCCTGGGCAGCACCTGGGCTTCCTCCATGCAGGTCAATGCGTAGATGCTCCAGAAGCGCACCTCGGGCGCCGGGTCCTCGAGTCCGCGCTCCAGCGCCTCCACGAGGCGTCGGTAGCGGCGCTGCCAGCGGTACCTGTATCCGGCGTAATGGCAGCCCAGCGCCTCGGCGGCCTGGGCCCGGATGTCGGGAGCCTCGTGCGGGTTGGCGAACACGCGGCGCAGGAGCACGAGGTGCCACGAAGCGAGGTTCGTGAACGAGAACTCATACAGCGCGGCCTGGCGTGGTTCGGGCGCACCCGGCGAGGAGCCCACCTGGGCCAGCAGCCGCAGTCCTTCGCGGGTCCGTGCGAGCGCTTTTGCGGCCTGCTGTGGATTCAGTTTGGGGTCACCGCCCCGGAGGGCTCGTTCGAGCATCGCCAGGCGTGCCGGATGAATCTCGCGTTTTCGCCATCGGTGTCGTGCCATCTTCATGGACTCCCTGGGCCGTTGATGTTTACCGCGTCAACCATGCCTACCGGGCACGTACCTTCTGGAGCACGGAGCGGCGCGGCCAGTGATCGGACCCCTCGCGGTGGTTCTCCGAGAGGCTCCGCTCCCGCTTCCACCGCAGGGGGGCTGCCTCACGCGCCAGGGTGCGTCGCAGCAGGGCCTCGCCCTCGGAGCGCGGCGGTCGACGGGCGAGAAACGCGGGTACTTCGCTCAAGGTTTTCGGCCGGTAGCCGGGCCCATCGCATCCGCATGCGTGGTACGCGTAGCCGTGTTGGAAGAGCACTTCCACCTTGCGCCATTGGCGCGTGTCGCCCTGCTTCGGCGCCTGGAAGTCCCTCCCCATGCACGCCATGGGCTCGCCACACTGGGGGCACGTCACCTCGTCAGGTGTACCCGAGGGTGGGGGCCGATGCGCGTCCCGAGGCCACTTGAAGCTCTTGTGGCATGAGAAGCAGGCGTAGTGCTGCTTGTAGGGTCCGTACATCCCGTATCGGCACATGGCGCGCTCCTCCTGGTGGCATTCTGAACGCGCGCCCCGGACGTTTCGGACTCCGCCTGCCTGACAAGACCCGGGGGGCTCGGAGGATGCACGGGCCAACCACCGAGGGTCACGGAGCGCGTCTCCGCCGGGGAGTTGTCGCTCTTGGGGGGTGAGCCACCTGAGGGTCATCAAGCCCCGCCAGTTGCCGGGCTCGCGCGAGAACACCCTCGATCTGCTCCCGTAGCTCGGGGGGTATTTTCCGAGAACGTGTTCGCCGCTCGATGCTGGCGAGAAGTTCCGCGGTCTTGCGTTTTCCCGCCAAGGAGTCCTTGCTGGCCCGCGCCGACCAACCGCAGACCAGCAGGCGGCAGTCCATCGAGGAATAACCGAGTTTCTCCATCCGCCGGAGGTACGGCGAGAACCCTCTCCATGGTCCCGAGCAGGTGATCATGAGCAAGTCCTCGGTGATTCGCCTCCGCATCTCCAATGTCTCGGAGGCAGTCTGTGCTTCGGCGATGATCCGCTTCTCGAGCTGCTTGTAGGCCCGGACTTTCTCCACGATGGGAGCGTCGCCTAGAGCGCGAAAGAGGTTTCCACGTTCCTGTCCCCAGCGAAGGAATCGCTCCTGGGTTTCTCGCGTCAGAAGCCGGGGCATGGCAGGCGTGCTCCGTTCCATGTTGGCCGCTCGAAGATGAGGGAGATTCATGGAGAAGTCGCCACCAAGGGCCCGTGCTGGCCTCCAAAAACAAACCGCGCCCCCTCCGTGAGGAGAGGACGCGGCGGGGAAACTCCAACCGTCGGCCGTGCTTCAGGGCGACGGAGCGGGGAGGGCGGGCTCCCCGTGGTGCGGCTGGGGCTCGGGCTTCGTCTCCCCCCGCAGCCGCTGCATCAACACATACGAGCTCGAGGCTAGACTTCCTCGTCGGGCAGGAGCGTGCACAGTAGCTCGTCGTCGGGTCCGAGCGGGCGCCAGCCGGGGGGCGGTGGCGTGGCGAGGAGCGCTGCGCTGATCTGCCTTGCTCTGTCCTGGTGCGTATCCGGGGTGTAGGCAATCCACGAACTGAGCGCCTTGGCGACTGCGAAACGGTTGGCGTCATCCAGTACGGCCGGCCAGCCGTTGGGGAGACCTTCGGACAGCTCGCGCACCAACTGTCCGCGCGCCAACCGCGTGAGCCGATGGCTCCGTTCCGCCTCGGCCACCAGTCCGCTGAACACCTGCACGGCATTGATGTCATCCTCGCCGAGTTCCTGGGCCAGTGCCACCAACGATGCGCTGGGACGGGCGTCGGCGAAGGCGGTGAGGGAGTCGTAACCCCGCTCGCGGATTCGCTTATACAAGCGGACCTTCCAGTTGCCCTGCCAGGATCGTCCGTTGGTCATCGGCCCCTCCAGGGGGTGAAGTTCATCGGAAGATCGTAGCGCTTCATGTGAAACGCGACTCTTTCCAGGATCTCGCTTCGCGTCAACATCCGTCCGGCCAACATCTCGGCGTCGCGCAACTCGCTCATGATCATCCGATTCCATTCACCGGGCCACATGCGACCCAGGCGCCAGTTGCCACCGCCGTGTATTGCCTGATGGCTTGCCTGCTCCAGCTTGACGCAGAACTGGTCGATGCTCATTTCACCGGTGAAGCCGCGCTTCTCGAACCATTCGCGCTGCTCTCGCGGCAGGACGTGGTGCTCCGGTGGCTCGGCCATGCCGGCTCCCGCTCTGTCCGTCACTCGCATGCCTTGCACTTCGGGCCCATCGCCGAGTGCGTCGCGCACGCCCTTGGGCAGCTCGCCGTGAGACTGCGCCAGCATCACCTGGCCGGCTTGTATCCGCACGGCCGCGCTGACGGCGGGAAGTGAAATGACGCCCGCGCGCACTAACTGGCGCATCATCTCCACCCACTCGGCGGACACGACCAGGCGCGTGCTCATCATCACGCCGTTGCCGCCCACCGAAAGGCCCATGTCGAGCAGCGCGGGAGCGGACGGAGGCACCGACGGCAGCGAGAACTTCAACGCCGAGAGCAGGGTGAGCGCTTCGATGGCCTCCTTGAGCACCATCATTTTCGCGACGTTCTCTGCCCCCTCGCGCATGGTCTCGAGGGTCGCGGTGAACTCGCCCGTGAGATGGCCTACCAGCGCGGGGACATCTTGCGCCGCGGCCTCCACTTGCCCGGGCTCCTGGGATGAGAGCGCCGTCATGGCGGGCTCGAGCATCTCCTGCCAACGCCACATGTCCGCGAACATCCTCTCCACGCTGTAGAGGTGTTGGGTGAGCGCGGTGTTGCTGAGGTGGATGAAGTCGAGCCAGACGGCGAGCAGGAGCGAGCCCATCATGGCGGCCTCGAGCCGTGGGCCAGCGAGGCGCAACAGGGCGAGCTGCATGTTCGGGTCATCCACCTGCGAGGCGGCGTTGGCGAGCCTCGTGGCGGCGGCGAGCTGGGCGTCAATCCACCGCAGCTGCTCGGCACCGTAATTGACATAGCGGACGAAGACGCCATTTCCGCCACCAATGTTTCGTTCATGGGCCTTGAGTTTGGAGAATTCGCCGGAGATGCGGTGGGTGGAGCCCGACACGTCGAGAAGGGCATGGCGAAAGGCCAGCTGGGCCGCGAGGGTTTCCTGCCGTGCGTCCCGCTCCGCGCTGTTGGGGCCCATCGCCGTTACCTCATCCCGGGAGGCGCGGCGTCGGTGCAGCCGCTCCGGTGCGTCGGACTCAGTTGTTGCGGCGAGGGCGTGCGGAACCTCGACGCCCGGCCCCTCGGCCAATGAGGACGCGGCGGCCTCGCGCGGCGTGTAGCGCAGGTTCATCCCCCGGCCGGGTGGTGACGTTAGCGGTATGCAGCCGGTGGACAGTAGGGCCAGGGCGAGTGGTAGGCCCACCCACCGGGTTCTGGGCGAGTCAGCGCGCATTCCCGAACATCATCACGAAGGGCCCGTGCTGGCCTCCAAAAACAAACCGCGTCCCCTCCATGAGGAGAGGACGCGGCGGGGAAACTCCAACCGTCGGCCGTGCTTCAGGGCGACGGCGCAGGGAGGGCGGGCTCCCCGTGGTGCGGCTGGGACTCGGGCTTCGTCTCCCCCCGCAGCCGCTGCATCAACACATACAGGCCGGGGATGAAGAGGAAGTTGACCACCGTGGACACCAGCATTCCGCCGAACACCGCCGTGCCCAGCGAGTTGCGCGAGGCGGCGCCCGCGCCCGTGGCCGTCATCAGCGGCACCACGCCCAACAGGAACGCGATGGACGTCATCAGGATGGGCCGCAAGCGCACCGCCGCCGCCTCTACCACCGCCTCCGCCGCGCTCTTGCCACTCGCACGCAGCTGCTCGGCGAACTCCACGATGAGGATGGCGTTCTTGCTCGCCAGACCCACCAGCATCACCAGTCCCACCTGGCAGAACACGTCGTTGGCGTAGCCCCGCGACAGCTGCAACCCGATGGCGCCCATGATCGCCAGTGGCACCGACAGGATGATGACGAAGGGCAGGGTGAAGCTCTCGTACTGCGCCGCGAGCACCAGGAACACGAACAGGATGCCCAGGCCGAAGATGATGGCCGTCTGGCCTCCACTCTCCTTCTGCTCGAGGCTGATGCCCGTCCACTCCGCGCTCATGCCCTGCGGCAGCCGCTCCAGGGCCAGCCCCTCCATCGCCTCGAGCGCCTGGCCAGAGGAGACGCCCGGCGCGCCCTGGCCGTTGATCTCCGCCGAGCGGAACAGGTTGTAGTGCCGGATGACCTGCGCGGACACCGTGGGCTCCACCTTCACCAGCGACTCCAGGGGAATCATCGCGCCGCTGTCACTGCGCACGTAGAACGAGCCGATGTCCTCGGGCGTGTCGCGGAACTGCTGCTCGGCCTGCATGTACACGCGGTAGGTGCGGTTGGCGTAGTTGAAGTCGTTGACGTACTGGCTGCCCATGTAGATCTGCATCGTGCTGAAGATCTGCTCCACGGGCACGCCGAGCGCCTTGGCCTTCTGCCGGTCCACCTCCACGTCGAGCAGCGGCGTGTCGGCGTTGAAGGAGCTGAAGACGCCGCGCAGCCGGCCTTCCTCGTTGCCACTCATCACGAGCTCCTGCGTGGCCGCCGCGATATCGTCCAGCGTGCGCGTGCCCGCGTTGTCCTGGACGATGTACTGGAAGCCGCCCACGCTGCCCACGCCGCGGATGGCCGGAGGCTGGAAGGGCAGCACACGCGCCCCGCCGATGCGGCTGAACGGCCCGCGCAGCCGCTCGACGATGGCCGCCACGGACTGCTCCTTGCCCAGCCGATCCTCCCACGGCTTGAGCAGGGTGAAGACGGTGGCGTAGTTGGAGCCGTTGCCCTGCATGGAGAAGCCACCGATGGCGAACATGGTGATCACCTCGGGCTGATCCTTGAGCACCTTCTCCACGTCCATGAGCACCTTCTCCGTCTGGGCGAGCGACATGCCCTCGGGGCCCTGGATGGAGACGATGAGATAGCCCTGGTCCTCGTCCGGGATGAAGCCGGTGGGCGCCGAGCGGAAGAGCAGCCCCGTGGCCGCGATGCACAGGAGGAAGGCGACGAGGATGAGCAGGGGGTAGCGCAGCACGGCGTGCAGGCCGCGGCTGTACGTGTCACGCGTCCAGTCGAGCGCCTTGTCCACCATGCGGAAGAAGATCCACTTCTCTCCGTGGTGGTGGCGCAGCAGGCGCGCGCTCAGGGCGGGCGTCAGGGTGAGGGCGCAGAAGGTGGACAGCGCCACGGACGCGGCGATGGTGAGCGCGAACTGACGGTAGATGGCGCCCGTGGTGCCCGGGAACAAGGCCACCGGGACGAACACCGCCACCAGCACGATGGAGATGGCCACCACCGCGCCCGCCACTTCCTTCATGCCCTCGCGCGCCGCCTCGAAGGGCGACAGGCCCCGCTCGGCCATGAGCCGCTCGATGTTCTCGATCACCACGATGGCGTCGTCCACCACGAGACCCGTGGCCAGCGTCAGGCCGAACAGGGTGAGCGTGTTGATGGAGAAGCCCATCAGGTAGACGAAGGCGAAGGTGCCCACCAGCGACACCGGCAGGGTGATGGCGGTGATGAGCACGCTGCGCCAGCCGTGCAGGAACAGGAAGATGACGAGGATGACGAGCCCGATGGCCTCGATGAGCGTGTGGATCACCTCGTTGATGGAGGCGCGCACCGCGAGCGTGGTGTCCGTGCCCGTCTTGAACTCGAGCCCCGGGGGGAACTGCTTGCTCAGCCGCTCCAGCTCCCGGTACACGCCGTCGCGCACGTCGAGCGCGTTGGCGGTGGGCAACTGGAAGATGGCCAGGCCCACGCCCGGCTTGCTGTTGAAGCGCAACAGCGTGCCGTAGTTCTCCGCGCCCATCTCCACGCGGCCGAGATCCTTCACCCGCACGAGCTTGCCGTCCGCGCTGCGCTGGACGACGACCTCACCGAACTCCTCGGGCTCCACGAGCCGGCCATGGGCGCGCACGGCCATCTGATAGGGCTGCTCGGTGGTGGAGGGGGGCTGGCCCACCTGGCCCGCGGCCACCTGGAGGTTCTGCTCCTGGAGGGCGCGCGTCACGTCCTGCGGCGTGAGGCCGCGGCTGGCGAGCTTGGTGGGATCCAACCACAGGCGCATGGAGAACTTGCGCTCGCCGAAGATACGCACCTCGCCCACGCCCCGCACCCGCTTGATGGCGTCCTTGAGGTTCACGTCCGCGTAGTTGCTCATGAACTTCGCGTCGTAGCGGTTGTCGGGGCTGGACAGGCCCACCGTCAGGAGCATCTGGCTGGAGGCCTTGTTCACGACGATGCCCGTCTGGTTCACCAGCGAGGGCAGACGCGCGGAGGCGCGGCTCACGCGGTTCTGCACGTCGACGGCCGCCACCTCGATGTTGCGCGTGGGCTCGAAGGTGACGGTGATGACGCTGGTGCCGTCATTGCTGCTCGTGGAGGACATGTAGCGCATGCCCTCCACGCCGTTGATCTCCTGCTCGAGCGGAATGGTGACGGCGCTCTCCACCACCTCGGCGCTCGCGCCCACGTAGGTGCTCGTGACGGTCACCTGGGGCGGTGCCAGGTCCGGGTACTGGGAGATGGGCAGGGTGGGAATGGCGACCGCCCCCGCCAGCGTCAGCAGGATGGAACAGACGGCGGCGAAGACGGGTCTGCGGATGAAGAAGTCGACGAACACGGCGGTGAGGCCCTCATTCTCTCGGCGCAAGCCGGGCGCGGCGTCCCTGGGGGGCGCGCCCGGCTTCCACGGGTGTGACTAGCGGCTGCCCCCAGCGGCACCACCGCCGCCGTTGGCTTGCTTCTCGGCCTGGGCGGGCGGCGCCGCGGGCGCCGGCTCCTTGACCTTCACCGGGGAGCCGTCGCGCAGCGCCTGCAGCGAGCTGACGGCCACACGATCTCCCGGCTTGAGGCCTTCCTCCACGACATAGGCCATGGCGCCGAGCGCGCCGAGCTGGATGGGCCGGCGGTTGACCACCGTCTGCCCCTCCTTCTCCGACACCACGAGCGCGAAGGGCTGGCCGCTCTGGCGCAGCACGGCGAGCGCGGGCAGCTGCAGCGCGCTGCGCGTGGAGTAGATGACACGCGCGCGCACCAGCTCGCTCGGGCGCAGGCCCACGGTGTTGCGGAAGGCGGCCTTCACCTCCACCAGCTGCGTGCGCGGGTCCGCCTGGGGCGCCACGAAGAAGAGGGGGCTGGAGATGAGCACCTGCCCGTTGGAGTCGAGCACCTCGAGCGGCGTCTCGGGCCGCAGCGAGCGCGCGCGCTCGGAGGGGATCGCCACGCTCACCTCCAGCACGTCCGCCTGGGCCACGCTGGTGAGCGGGGTGGTGGTGCCCACGAAGTCACCCAGGCGCACGAGCACGTCGCCCACCGTGCCGGCGAAGGGCGCGCGCACGGTGTTGTACTGCAGCTGCACCGCGCGCTGCGCCTCCTGGGCCGCCGCGGCGCGCGTGCTGGCCTCCAGCGCGTCCACCTGCGCCCGCGCCTGCTCCAGCTCCTGGGCGCTGGCGAGGCCCTCCTTGTAGAGCGACTCGATGCGGGCGCGCGTGCGGCGGGCCTGCTCGAGGTTCACCTCCGTGGAGGCGCGCTGGGCCCGGGCGCTGTCGAGCGCGGCCGTCGCCTCGCGCGAGTCCACGTCCAGCAGCGCGTCTCCCTGCTCCACCTTCTGGCCGGGACGCACGTGGATCTTGCGCACGTAGCCGGGCACCTGCGACAGCACGTTGACGCTCTGCCGCGACAGGAGCGTGCCCAGGTACTCCCCGGTGTCACGCACCTCGCCCGGTGCCAGCCTCACCACCTCCACCTCGCGCGGCGGCGGAGGCGGCTTGGCGGGTGGCTTGCCACCACATCCCACGGTCCCCGCCAACATCGCGGCTCCCCAGACTCCCATCATCATCGCCTTCAGGGGGCGTCCCTTCTTCACCAGTCGCACCGGGCCTCCGTCAAGAATGCGTCCAGGCGCGCCTGGACGAGCTCGAACTCACGCAGAGCCAGCGACAGCTCCGCCTGCCGCAACGCCGCTCCGCTCTGCACCAATTCCAAACTGCTCCCGCGGCCCACCTCGTAGGCGCGGCGGGTGAGTTGATCCGTCTTCGCGGCCAGCTCCCGCGACGCGGCCGAGGTCTTCACCAACGACTCCGAGACACCCACGTTGCGCTTGGCCCGCGCCACCTCCACCTCCACGGTGCGCCGCGTGTTCTCCAGCGTCTCGGCCGACTGCTGCTCCACGCTCCGACGCTCGCGCACGAGCCCACCCCGCAGGCCGCCCTCCCAGATGGGCACGGACAGCACGGCGACGAGGCTCCAGGTGGTCAGCGTCGCCGGTGCCGGGTCGGATGTCGTGTAGCCGTTGAGGTTGCTGTTGAGCGCCAGGGTGGGGAGGTAGCCCGCGGTTGCCTGCTGCCTGCTGTCCCGGGCCGAGTGCAGCTGGGCGCGCGCCGCCTCCACGTCCGAGCGCTTGTCCGCGCTCTCCAGGGCGACGCACTCACTGACCGCCTGCTCGATCAGTCCCTGGAGCTGGAAGGTGGGCTCCACACCCACCTCCTGGGGCAGGCCGAGCGCGAGGCCGAGCGCCTCGCGGGTGCGGCGCAGTTGCTCGTCTCCGGAGATGAGGGCCTGCCGGGCGATCTCCACGTCCTGCTGCACGCGCACCACGTCGAGCTGCGTGCCCACGCCGAGCTGGAAGGAGCGCTCGGTGAGCGCCGCCCGCTCGAGGGCCCTCAGCAGGCCGACCCGATTGAGCTCGGCCGAGCGCTCGGCGGCCACCGTGGCCACGAGCGCGCGGGCGAGCCCCAGGGTGAGGCGCCGCTGCACGTCCTTCAGGCTCTCCCGGGCGCTCTTCTCGGCGGCCTCGGCGGAGTGCAGCCCGCGCCAGGCGCTCACGTCCACCAGGGACTGGGTGAGAGACGCCGTGGCGCTCGCCAGCGGCACCGTGGGGATGGGCTGACCCCCCTGGGGGATGACGGGCGCGCCGGTGAGGCCCACGGCGACGCCCGGGTGGAGCAGGTCCGTCGAGACGCCCGCGCTCAGGCGCGCATTGGGCAGGAGCAGCGACAGCGACTGACGCCAGCGGCCCTCGGCGCGCTGCACGTTGGCCTCGGCGGTCCTCAGGTCCGTGGAGCGCTCGCGCACCAGCGCCAGGGCCTCCTGCCACGTCGACACCCTCCGGTCGGCGGGCTCCACCGGAGCCAGCATCGGGTCATTCACCTGGGGTTGGAACGGCGGGGGCGCGGCCGTCGGCTCCTGCGCCGCCGCCAGGGGCGGGGCCGCGGTGAGCGCGAGGACGAGAAGGGCGAGACGGGAGGTCATACAGGGGAGGACACCCGGAAAGATGTGGACGCGGTGCGTGCGGCCCGGGTGTGACTCCCGGAAGAACCGGCGCGTTGCGGCGGTTGACAACTATTGTCCACCACAAGCATTGTCTACGTCAAATGAGTCTCTGCGAGCAACTTGCTTCTGTGCGCCGGGGTACGCACCGGCTGTTGGTCCGCCGATTGGGTTCGCGGACGCGTCGGT
Organism: Cystobacter fuscus; assembly: GCF_002305875.1. Taxonomy (NCBI): domain Bacteria; kingdom Pseudomonadati; phylum Myxococcota; class Myxococcia; order Myxococcales; family Archangiaceae; genus Cystobacter; species Cystobacter fuscus. Next base: position 5,100,702 of record NZ_CP022098.1, read on the forward strand.
CGTTGCACCAACTGGTGGCCCTGAAGGTCATCGCCCTGCGGGGTGTGCACACCCAGGCGCAGCTGGCGGAGCAACTGCTCATCGACGCTCCCGCCGCGAGCCGGCTGGTGGATCGACTCCAGGAGGACGGGCTGGTGACGCGCGAGGCGGGCTCGGATCGCCGCTGTGTGCGGCTCCAGGTGACCAACGCGTGCTGGCCGGAGGTGGAGGTGTTGGAGGACGAGGTGCAGCGCGTGGACGAGGAGGTGGCGAAGCACCTGTCGCCCGAGGAGATGAGCGAGCTGAAGCGCCTGCTGGACAAGGTGCAGGTGGCGCTCGGGACGAACACGGTCGTCGCCGAGAAGCAGCTGGCGGAGTGAGCGGCGGACGAGGTGTCGCCCGTCAGTAGCCCGCCACCTTGTCGACGATGTTCAGCAGCGGCTCTCCCTTCTCGAAGCGCTCGAGGTTCTTCAGGAAGAGCGCCACGGCGTCCTCGCGCCAGGTGGGCGTTTGATCGGCGCAGTGCGGTGAGAGCAGCACGTTGTCGAGCCGCCAGAAGGCATGTCCCGGTGGCAGCGGCTCGGTCTCGAAGACATCCAGCGCGGCTCCGCGCAGGCGTCCTTCTTCCAGGGCCTTCACCAGCGCCTGTTCGTCCACGGTGCCGCCGCGGCCGATGTTGATGAGCACGGCACCCGGCTTCATGGCGCCGAGCTCCGACTCACCCATCAGCCGATTCGTTCCGGACGTGTGGGGCAGGGCGAGCAGCAGGTAGTCCGAGGCGGCGATCATCTCGTGCCTGCGCTCGAGGGGAAACAGCTCGTCCACGAGCGTGTCCCCCGCGCTGCGCGACGGCTGGCGCCGACAGGCCAGGATGCGCATACCGAAGGGCCTGGCCCGTTCCGCCACCGCGCGGCCGATGTCCCCATACCCGAGGATGCCCAGGGTCTTTCCGCGCAGCTCCACGGGTGAGAACTGTTCCCAGCGCGCCTCGTGCTGCTGGCGCACCAGGCGGCGCAGATCCTTGGCGAAGAACAACATCGCGGCCAGGGCGAACTCGCCGAGCGAACCGCTGTAGACGCCCTTGGAGTTGGTGAGGGGGAGGGGACTCTGGATGAGCTCCTCGAAGAGGAGGTTCTCCACCCCGGCGGAGAGCGCGTGGATCCACCGCAGGGAGCGGGCCCGTGGCAGCAGCGCGCGCAGCACTTCCTTCTTCTGCGCGCCCAGCAGCAACACCTGGGCCTGCTCGATGGCCGGGGCCAGCTGCTCCTCGGAGAGGCCGATGGTGAGGCGCAGGCCCGGCGCCAGCCGCCGCAGAGAGGACACGGCGGAGGACGAGGGCTCCGCGAGGACCAGCAGGTGTTCGACGTTCATGGGGTCGCCGACCCTATCAGTCCCATGCCGACTCGCCTGGGTTCCCGTGGACCTGCCTTCGCCCGGGCATGCTGGCCCGTGGGCCGGTGGACCCCTACCTTTTCCTCATCGGCACTCCGTGCCGACAGGAGGGGGCACACCCGATTGGGGGTAGGGCATGGCTGATGGGACCCCGGACAGCACCGACAATCCAGCCTCGAACCAGGCGCCACGAAGTCAGGGCGCCGGACTGGAGGATTCCGATTTCGATGATTCCCTCCTGCGGGCCGTGGCCGAGGGGCCCGCCTTGTTCCGCAAGCCGGCTGTCGGGGAACGGCTGGGTGGCTCGGATGGGCGGCGCTTCGAGATCCTCGGAGAGCTGGGGCAGGGGGGCATGGGTCAGGTGTTCCGCGCGCGCGACGCGGAGCTGCAGCGCGTGGTGGCCCTCAAGTTCTTCCGGCCCCGGGAGGATGCCGGGGCCGCTGGTTCCCTGGAGCTGTTGCGGCAGGAGTCGCGGGCCATCGCGCGGTTGGATCACGAGAACATCATCCGGGTCTTCGATGTGGCCGAATGGGTGGGCGCTTCGTGGGAGCCCCGGATTCCCTTCCTCATCATGGAGTGCTTGGAGGGCGAATCGCTCACATCCCTGTTGCGGCGGGAGCGGCGGCCAGGCGTGCGGCGTGCCCTGGAGGTGATGGAGGGGGTGGCGGCCGGTCTGGCGCACGCGCACGAGCGCCACATCCTCCACCGCGACCTCAAGCCGAGCAATGTCTTCATCAGTCCCCAGGGACGCGTGAAGCTGTTCGACTTCGGGCTCGCCTGGTCTCGTCTGGCCGGCGATTCCGCCTCGGCCTTCCTGCCCATCGCCGGGACGCCCGCCTATATGTCCCCCGAGCAGTGGCGGGGCGGCGCGCAGGACGCGCGCAGCGATCTCTGGTCCGCGGGCGTCCTGCTGTACGAGCTGTTGTGTGGGGATCCGCCCTATCCGTGCGCCTCGTTGGATGAGCTGCGCGAGCGCGTCACCTCGACCGAGCCGGTGCCCTCGGTGCGCACCTGCTGTCCGGATGTGCCCGAGGAGCTGGAGGCCCTGGTGGCCTCGCTCCTGGCGAAGGCGCCCGAGGCGCGCCTGCCCTCCGCCCAGCAGCTCCTGGATCGGCTGCGCCAACTACAGGAGGGCCTGGGTCCCTGGCGCGAGGAACCCCGGGGGGTGGTGCCCCAGCGCCGGGCGGTGACGCTGATGTCCTGCCTCCTGGTGGGCGCGCAGGGTGTTTCCGAGACGTCCGATCCCGAGGACCTGAGCGAGCTGGAGGCCAACTTCCACAAGCGCTGCTCGGAGATCACCCAGGCACATGGGGGCTCCATCACCAGCTGCATGGGGGATGAAGTGCTGGCCTGCTTCGGCTACCCGGTGGCTCACGAGGAGGATGCCGAGCACGCCGTGGCGACGGCGCTCGAACTCTCCGCGAACGGGTTCGTCCTCCAGGTGGGCCTGCATACGGAGACGGTGGTGTTGGATGACAGTCTTCCTCAGCTTCATGGCCGCGCGCCCACCATCCAGGGCGAGGCGCCGCGCATCGCCGCGTGGCTCGCCCGGCAGGCTCGTCCCGGCACCGTCGTCCTCAGCCAGACCACGCATACCCTGGTGCGACAGGCGTTCGACGCCGTCCCCCTGGGGGAACACTCCTTCGAGGGGTTGTCGAAGGCGCGCCCGATGCCTCTCTGGCGGGCGGTGCGCGCGCGCGAGACGGTGTTCCGCTTCGATCGCACGCTGGCCGCCGGGGCGCTCACCCCCATGGTGGGCCGCGAGGAGGAGCTGCGGCGGCTGCTCGGCTTCTGGAAGGAGGCCCAGGAAGGCCGAGGCTCCTTCGTGTTGCTCTCGGGTGAGGCGGGTCTCGGCAAGTCCCGGCTCCTCCTGGAACTGCGCCAGCGAATACCGCCATCCTCGTGCACCCTCCTGCGCTGCCAATGCTGGAGCCAGTTCTCCCAGAGCGCCTTCCACCCCATCATCGAGATGATGCAGGGGATGCTCAGGCTGGCGCCGGAGGGCTCGCCCCAGGACAACCGCCGCGTGCTGGACGCGCGCCTGACGCAGTGGGGCCTGGACGAGGAGCAGCGCGAGCTCCTCGCCGCCTTCCTCTCGCTCCCCTCGGAGGGGGCCGCCCCGCGCTTTCCCCTGTCGCCGGAGCAGCGAAAGGAGCGCACCCGCGAGGCGCTCACGGAACTGCTGCTCCACCTGACCCACGCGCGGCCCGTGCTCGGCGTGGTGGAGGACCTGCACTGGGCGGATCCCTCCACCCGGGAACTGCTCAACACGGTGCTGAGCCGGGTGGGGCACGCGCGGATGCTCTTCGTCGCGAGCACCCGGGAGGCGGACGGCCGGAGCGAGGGGCCGTCCTATCACCACGTGACGCTGGAGCGATTGTCGGCGCCGCTCACGGCCCGCTTGGCGCGCGAGGCGGCCAATACGGAGCTGCCGGAGGAGATGCTCCGCCTGTTGGTGGAGAAGACGGAGGGGGTGCCTCTCTTCGTGGAGGAGCTGTCTCGTCAGGTGGCCGCCGGCGGCAGCGTGCCCGCCCTGCCCCTCACCCTGCACGGGTTGCTGCTGGCGCGGCTGGATGCGCTGCCGGTGCGGCTCAAGACGCTGGTGCAACTGTGTGCCGTGGTGGGCCGCGGCTTCACCCGGAAGTTGATGGCGTCGCTGACCCGGCGTGAGCCGTCCTCGTTGCGCGAGGATCTGGAGGCCCTGGTGGCCGCGGGCCTGCTCCAGCGGAGTGAAGACGTGGAGGAGGGCATTGCCTACCAGTTCCGCCATGCCCTCTTCCAGGAGGCCGCCTACCAGTCCCTTCCCCGGGGCCCCCGGCGTCACCACCACCGGAGGATCGCCCAGGCACTGGAAGAGCAGTTCCCCAAGGTGGTGCAGACCCAGCCGGAGCTGCTCGCCCACCACTACACCGAGGCCGGAGTCCCCACGCGCGCTATCGTGCATTGGCGGACCGCCGGGATGCGCGCCCTCATGCGTTCGGCGAACCAGGAGGCCGTGAACCACCTGAACCAGGCGCTCACGCTGCTCGGCACCCAACCCGATACCCCCCAACGCACCCAGCAGGAATTGCAGCTGCTCTCCTTCCTGGGCATTCCACTGACCCAGGTGCGCGGCTTGAGAGCCCCCGAGGTGAAGCGCACCTACGCCCGGGTGCGCGAACTGTTTCCCCTCGTGGGCGACGCGCTGCCAGCCCTGGAGGTGTCCTACTGGGGGCCGTTCTCCTATTCCTACAGCCGCGCCGAGTTCCCCGAAGCCCACGCCCTGGGCAAACAGCTCGTGGAGGTGGGCTCCCGCCAGCGGCACCAGGATCTGCTCGCCCAGGGCTACCGCATGATGGCCACCATCTTCTTCGCCTGGGGGCGGGTGCACGAGTCGCTCGACAACGTGGAGCGCGCCGTGGCGTGCTCGGATTCCTCCCTGGAAGAGCACATGCGGCTGGCCGTGCAGCAGTGGGTGGATCCCACGGCGGTGGCACTCGCCCACGGCGCCGTCATCCACTCGGTGAGCGGCCAGCACGAGAAGGCCCTGCGCTGGGGCCAGGAGGCACTCACGCTCTCCGAGCGCATCGGTCATCCCCAGACGCGCGCCTACGTGCTCCTCTACGCCGCGATGGCCTGTCAGGTTCGCGGCGATGCGCGCGGGACACTCTCGCGGGCCGAGGCTCATCTCGAGCTCGCGCACCAGGTGCGCCTGCTGACGGAATGGGTGTGGGTCGGCATGCTGCGTGCCTGGGCGCTCTCCGAACTGGGCCTCCCCGAGGCGGGCCTGGTGCAGATGCGCCAGGGGTTGAGCCGGTGGCGCCTCGTGGGTATGCACGCGTCAATGACCTACTTCGTGGGCATGCTGGCGCAGGTGCACCTGCGGCGCAGGCGGCCCCAGGAAGCCCTGCGCGCGGTGAACGAGGCCCTGCGATGGGCGGAGTCGACGGGCGAGCGCTTCTACGAGTCGGAGGTGTACCGTGTCGGCGCCCAGGCGTGGCGGGAGCTGGGCGATGAGGAGCGGGCACGTGAGTTCTTCCAGCGGGCCGTGCACATCGCGCGGGAACAGGGCGCCGGGCTGTTCGAGCAGCGCGCCCTGCGGCTCCTGGAGCCACACGAGGCGCGGCCCGAGGACGCCGAGCACCCATCGCGCTCCGAGCAACCCTCCCCCGAGGAGGCGGCGCGGCACGCACACGAATGAGCCGCGGCCCCCGCGCGGGGCGCCGCCTCCCTTCAGTGGAGGGCCACCGGCTGCTCGCGCCCGGAGACGCGGGAGCGGGTGGGGTGGCGCGAGTGCTCGATGAGGTGCTCGGCGAAACGATCGGCGAGCGCCGCGATGGTGAGGCTCGGGTTGACGCCCGTGGGGCCCGGCAGCACCGAGCCATCCGCCACGTAGAGGCCGGGGTGGTTGAAGACCTCGCCATGGGAGTCCACCACGCCGTCGGCCACGGAGCGGCCCATGGGGCAGCCCCCGAGCGGATGCGCGACGATGATGCGGCTGAGCATGCCGAGCGGGTACTGGATGAACTTCCCCCCGAGCACGCGGGCCACCCGGGCCATGGTGCGCCGCACGCGCTGGAAGTAGTCAGACGAGTCGCGCATCTTCCAGTCGACCGTCAGCATGCCCGCCTCGTTGAGGGACATGTGCCCGGTGGGCATATCCCGGCCCATGGCGAGCAGCGGCAGCGAGCTGGAGGAGCCCACGCAGTCGCCGATCGCATCGCCGATCTCCGCGCTCACGTCGGTGTCCTTGTTCAACCCCAGCCAGCCCTGGGCGAGCCGGATCCCCAGCCGGGCGAGGCGGCGTGTGAGGGCGACCTGGTTGAGTCCCTCGTGGAGCCAGTTGACGAACTCCGGGTAGCCGGCGTCCTGGATGTAGAAGCCACGGCCGGTGCCCCCCTGGGCCGCGTCGCGAATGTACAGGCTGCTGGTGATGACCGGGCCATGGCCCCCATCGAGCAGGCGGGGCTCGTAGCCACGGTTGCCCCGCTGGACGCACTTGGAGACGAAGGACACCAGGTCGCCATTGCCGCTGAACTGCGTGCCGAGCCGGGTGCTGAGCCCCGGCAGCGACGCCTGGCTCTTGAGCAGCAGATACGTGGTGCCGAAGGTGCCCGCCGACAGCACGAGCTTGTCCGCCGTGATGACCCTGCCCGGCTGGTTGGACAGGGGCTCCTGGGGAGGCTCGCCCTCCTGGGCCTGGGAATGGTCCAGGTACTCGACGCCATAGCCGTCGCGCTCATGCCAGAAGGAGCGCACCTCGCAGCGCGTGCGCAGCTCCGCCCCGGCCCGCCTGGCGGCCGACAGGTACGTGTAGTCGAGCGTGTTCTTGCTGCCGTAGTTGCAGCCGATGTCGCACTCGCCGCACAGCCGGCACGTCAGGCGCGTGCGTCCGTGCAGGTTCCCATGCGGCTCGTGGATGGGCTCGCCCGGGATGGAGGGCTGTCCGGGGTTGCCGAACGTCACCGCGAGCGGGGGCAGCTCCCAGTCGGCCTTCAGCCCCATGCGCTCGGCGGCGAGCTTCATCGCGATCGTCTTGGCGGTGTGGCGGTAGGGCTCCTGATCGAACGGGTAGCGCTGGGCGCCGAGCATCTTCTCCACGGCGTCGTAGTGCGACTCCAGCTCCTCGCGGTTGACGGGCCAGTACTCGTAGCCCCCGTGGCGGGGAGACTCGCGCACGAAGGTCTTCTCGTCCTTGCGCAGCAGCACGTTGGCGTAGATGAGCGAGCCCCCGCCGAGTCCGCTCGACACCACGCCCGCGAGCCCGGGGAAGGACCAGATGTTGAAGAGCCCATGGAGCCCCTGGTGGGGGTCCCAGAAGTTGCGGCGCATGCCATAGGGGCTGCGCGGGAACGAGCCGGGGGGATAGGCCTTGCCCCGCTCCAGGACGCAGACGCGCAGGCCCGCCTCGGCCAGGCGCCAGGCCATCACCGAGCCGCCAAAGCCAGACCCCACGATGATGACATCGAAATGTTCTCGTCGTTGTTGTCTTGGATTCATGGGGATTCCATTCGCGGGGGTGGAGGGGTGGAAGGGGCGCCTTCGTTCCAGAGGGCCAGCACCTTGGGGGCGTAGAGCCGCCAGAGGGAGCCGAGGAAGAACTCGCCAAAGCGCAGCCGGGCCTGGAGGCCCATGGGCTCCGGGAGGCGGGAACCCATGGAGGCCACGAGCGCGAGCACGTCCCGGAGCCCCAGCGAGAGCACTCCCGCGCCCACGATCCGGCCGCGCTCGTCCTCGCCCTCGTGGAGCTGGCAGGAGAGCCGGGTGGTGTCGCGCCACAGGTCCCAGCCATGGTCGTCATGGACGGTCTTGGTGCCCGACAGGTAATACGCGCGCTCTCCGCTCACGAAGGGCAGGCCATAGGTCATCAACCGGATCCCCGGTGCGTCTCCGGGCCGGAACAGGTTGAAGCGCCCCCGCTTCACGAGCAGTTCCTGGCCCAAGGGCGAATAGGAGGCATGGGCCAGGAGCCGGGCCGAGTGCTCCGGTTTCTCGATGAAGGCCTCCACGTCGTCCACGAGGATGGTGGCGTGGAAGGTGAAGGGCGTGCGCCGGCCCCGGGCGGCGCCCTGGCGGGGGTTCGTGGCTCCCAGTGACAGCCCTCCCGACATGGTCTCGCGGAAGAAGAGCTCGGGGGCGGAGTCCTGGATTTCCCGATGTTCGTCCAGCATCATGAGTGCTCCCGGACAGGCCGGTTCAGCTCGGCCTGGATGAGGGGGAAGACGTCCCTGGGCGCGTGCTTGCCCATGAAGACATCGAGGTGGCCGTAGCCCGGCACCACGTGCAGCGAGTGGTAGCCACGCCGGTAGCGGGACATGATCTCGTAGGAGCGCTGCTGGCTCTCGGCGAGGAAGCACCGGTTGTTCCGGCCGGTCATGAAGACGAACCGGGCCTCCGTCTGGGGGCGGCGCAGGGCCACGTCGTGGGGCAGCTCCCGGTAGCCCTCGACGGGAATGGTGTAGCCCGCGCGCAGGCTCTCGAGCATCTGCCGGAAGAAGGAGAGGGGCACCTGGGCGAACTCCTGCTTCACCCATTCATGGGTTTGCGGATTGAGGTTCTCGTGACTCCAGAGCGTGGGATGGCCCAGGCCGTAGATGACGCTCACCATCTTGCACACGGTGTTGTCGCACTCGTGATGGGTGGCTCGCGCCATGAGGGTGAGGGTCTGGGGGAGCAGGCCCCTGGAGCCAAGGCCCCACTGGGGATTGAGGTAGGACGTCCACCGTGAGAGCAGGGGGACGAGTTGGCTCAGCTTGAGGCACGTGGCGCGCGACATCACCGGGTGCAGGGAGACGGCGTTGCTGATGATCAGCTTCACCTGGGGCAGCAGCCCGGCGACCGCCGAGAGGATGAAGCTCGTCGCGCCCTGGCAATGGACGATGGCCTTGACCTCGTTCCAGCCCGTCTTCTGGACGATCGTCTCGATGGCCTTGGGGTGGTCATGGACGGCCGCCTGATCGAACGTCCACTCGTTGGGCGCGACGTCGATGCTGGCCCGCCAGTTCTCCAGCCAGACATCGTAGCCATCGGCGACGAGGGTATCGACGAGCGTCCGCGGAATGGGGGCACGGAAGATGTTGGCGCGCACGCCGGCGCCATGCACGAGGATCACGGGCCCCTTGACTGGAGCGCGAGAGCCTCGGACCCGGATGAGATTCAATGGCTTGCCATCGCCCGCACGGAAGTTCACGACCTCCTCACGCGGGTGGGAATAGGTCACGGTATTGGCACGCATTACGGAGAACTCCCCCTACATCTGGATGATTGGTGATGCACATGCCTGATGACACGGCATTTGCATGGCCTGTCCCCCTGACCGCCTTCGCCGGGCCAGGGCTTTCTCCCGATGGAAGGCCGTCCCGGCGGATGTGACGAAGGGTCCTATGCGACGCGGACCGAGGGCGAAGAGCCCTCGAGGAGCCGATCGTTCGTGGTCACGCTACGTGGCTGGCCCCCCGGGCACCTCGATCTCTCCGGGCTGGTGGGTTGTCGCTCGTCTATTTCCGCTGTACCCAGTATCATTTCTCGATAATACGAGAGCAGCACCCCTGGGAGCCCCGGTGAAGCGTGCTGGCACCAAGCGCCCCCGGCCGTGAGTTGCGAAAGGTCGCCCTCCGGCTCGTGGGGAGCGTGGGCTCAACCAAGGTGGACACTCTTCCTATGGTCGGCATTCCTGGCTACACGCTGATCGACAAACTCAAGTCGACGGGCACGAATATCCTGTATCGCGCGGTGCGCGATTCCGACCGCCTGCCCGTCATCGTCAAGATGCCCATGTCCGCGCACCCCGGCGTGCGCGAGCGCGACGACTACCGCCGCGAGTACGCCGTCCTGCAGCGGCTGAGCGAGGTGCGCGGCGTCCCCCGGGTCCTGGGCTTCGAGCTGAGCGGCGAGCGGCCGGTGCTCCTGATGGAAGGTGAAGGCGGAGCCGCCCTGTCCGACACGGCGGGGACTCCGCTCGGCGTGGAGCGCTTCCTCGAGCTGGCCATCTCCCTGGCGTCAACGCTCACGGACATCCACCGCCGCGGCGTCATCCACAAGGATCTCAAGCCCTCCAACATCATCCGCCTGCCCTCGGGCGAGACGCGCATCGTCGACTTCGGGAGCGCCACCGTCCAGAGCGTGGAGCACGTGGAGGCGGTCTCCGCCGGGCTCATCGAGGGGACCCTCGCCTATATGTCCCCGGAGCAGACCGGGCGGATGAACCGCTCGGTGGACTACCGCACCGACCTCTACTCCCTGGGAGTGACCTTCTACGAGCTGCTCACCGGCACTCTGCCCTTCCATGGGCGCGATGCGCTCGAGTGGTTCCACGCCCACATGGCGCAGACCCCGAGAGCGCCGCACGAGCGCATCCCGGCCATTGCCCCCTGCTTGTCCGCCATCGTGATGAAGCTGCTGGCCAAGGTGGCCGAGGAGCGCTACCAGGGCGCCGACGGGTTGAAGGCGGACCTGCTGCGCTGCCAGGAGGCGCTCGGCCGGGGCGAGCTCGAGCCGTTTCCCCTGGGCGAGCACGACATCCCCACCCACTTCCAGATGCCCCAGCGGCTCTATGGGCGCGAAGCGCAGGTGGACACGCTGCTCCAGGCCTTCGAGCGGATTGGCCGGGGCGGGCATCCGGAGCTGGTGCTGATCAGCGGCTATTCCGGCATCGGCAAGTCCGCGGTGGTGCACGAGCTGTACCGGCCCGTCGTGCAGCGGCGAGGCCTCTTCCTCGACGGCAAGTTCGACCAGTTCCAGCGGGACATCCCCTACGCCACCCTGGCCCAGGCCATCCGGGGCCTGGTGCGCCAGTTGCTGGCCGGCACCGACGCGGAGCTCGAGGCCTGGCGCCAACAGCTCTGTGAGGCGTGGGAGGGAAGCGGGCAGCTCCTCGTGGATCTGGTCCCCCAGCTCGAGCTCATCGTGGGCAAGCAGCCGGCGCTCCCAGCGTTCACCCCCGCCGAGTCACAACATCGCTTCGACTGGGTCTTCCAGCGCTTTCTCGGGGTGCTCTCCACCCCCGCGCATCCGCTCGTCATCTTCCTGGATGACCTGCAGTGGGCCGACGGGGCCAGCCTCCGGCTCATCCAGCACCTCTTCACCCACCCGGACACCCCGCCGCTGTTGATGATCGGCGCCTACCGCGACAACGAGGTCAGCCCCTCCCACCCGCTGATGCTGACACGGACGGAGCTGCGCAAGGGCGGCGCGTGGGTGGCCGAGCTCCGGCTCGAGCCGCTGAGCCAGGAACAACTGCGGCAGATCATCACCGATGCGCTCCCGGGCGCGGAGCAGGAGGTCATCGAGCCGCTCTCGGCCCTGGTGCACCAGAAGACCGGAGGCAACCCCTTCTTCTTCCTCCAGCTCATGCGGACGCTCAATCAGGACGGGCTGCTGACCCGCACGCCCGAGGGCCGCTGGCACTGGGATGAGCAGGGCATCCGGGCCCGGGCCTACTCCGACAACGTCGTCGACTTCCTGGTGGGCCGGCTGCGACAGCTCCCCGAGCAGACCCAACACCTGCTGCGCCTGGCGGCGTGCGCGGGCAATGCCTTCCCGAAGCGCACCCTGGCCATCATCTCCGACAGAGCGGAGGACGAGGTGGAGCGGGAGCTCGAGCCCGCGCTCCAGGAAGGCCTGTTGATGCGGACGGGCCAGGAGCAATACCGATTCCTCCACGATCGCATCCAGCAGGCGGCCCACGCCCTCATTCCCGAGGAGGAGCGCAAGGCCATCCACCTGCGCATCGGCCGCCTGCTGCTGGCGAGCCTGCCCCCGGAGGAAGTGCGCGAGAAGATCTTCGACGTGGTGAACCAGCTCAACGCCGGGGCCGAGCTGCTCGTGCTCCCCGGGGAGCGCCACCAGGTCGCGCTGCTCAACGCCGAGGCGGGCAGGAAGGCGCAGGCCTCGACCGCGCACCGCTCGGCCATCACCTACTTCACCGCGGCCCTCTCGCTGCTGCCGGACCCCTGGGAGCGCGAGCACGCGCTGGCCTTCCAGCTGAGCTTCCAGCGGGCGATGAGCGAGTTCATGAGCGGCAACACGGACGGGGCGCGCCAACTCGTGGAGGCGCTCCGCCCCCGGGCGCGCACCCCCGCGCAGCTGGCGTCGGTGTCCGTGTTGCTGAGCGACATCCACATGGCCGCCAGCGAAACCCAGCCCGCCGTGGACTGTCTGCTGGAGTGCCTGACCTCGCTGGGCATGCCCATGCCCCCCCATCCCTCCCGGGAGGAAGTGGAGGCCGCCAACGCGGAGGTGTGGACCCTGTTGGGGGAGCGCCCCATCGCGAGCCTCCTCGAGCTGCCGCTCATGACGGACCCGGACATCCAGGCGATGATGAGTGCCCTCTCCGCCCTGTTCACGCCCGCGCTCGCCACGGATGTCAACCTGCTCGTCCTGTACCTGTGCAGGATGCTCTCCCTCTCCCTGCGCCACGGCAACAGCGAGGCCATCACGACTGGGTATGCGTGGTACGGCATCACGCTGGGCAGCCTGTTCGGGCGGTACCGGGAGGGCTATGCCTTCGGCGAGCTGGCCCTCGCCCTCGTCGAGCGCCACGGCTACACCACCTCCCGGGCGAGGATCCTCTACTCGATGGAGCTCCTCAGCGTCTGGACCCAGCCGCTCACCCTCTCGCTGGAGTACATCCGCAATGCCTTTCAGCAGGCCGTTCCGGCGGGTGATTTCCAGACCGCCGGATACTGCTGCAACCACATCGTCACGGATCGCCTCGCCCTCGGGCACCCCCTGGACGAGATCCACCAGGAGTCGGTCGCGCGCATGGACTTCGTGCGCAAGGCCAACTTCCATGGCGTCCAGCAAATCATCCAGTGCACCCAGCGCTACATACAGCAGCTGCGCGGCCTGTCAGCGTCCTTCGAGTCGCTGAACGGAGAGGACTTCGACGAGGAGTCCTTCGAGGCGGGGCTGTCGTCGACACCGCACATGAGCACCGTGGTGTGCTGGTACTGGACCCTCAAGATGCAGTCGCGCGTCATGTGCGGCCGGTACGAGGAGGCATGTCAAGCATCGGCCAGGGCCCAGGAGCTCCTCTGGTCCTCGCTCGGCCACATCCAGCTGGCGGACTTCCACCTCTACAGCGCGTTGGCCCTGTCCGGCCGCTGCGAGGACGCGGCGCCCGAAGCACGGCGGGACTACCTCGAGGCCATGCGGCGGCACCAGCGACAGCTCGGGGAGTGGGCGGAGCACAGCCCCGGCAACTTCCGCGCGGCCGAGCGGATGGCCGCCGCCGAGCTCGCCCAGCGCCAGGACCAGTGGGACGAGGCGATGCACGCCTACGATGCGGCGATCCACTCGGCGCGCGAGCACGGCTTCCTCCAGAACGCCGCGCTCGCCAACGAGCTCGCGGCGCGCTTCTGGCGCAAGCGGGGGGTCAAGACCATCGCCCTGGGCTACGCCCGCGAGGCGCGGGATGCGTACCGGACGTGGGGGGCCCACGGCAAGGTCCAGCACCTGGAGGACCAGTGGCCCACGCTCTCGGGTACGGCGAGCGCCCAGGACCGCGCGGCCTCCGATACGACCTCGACTCATCTCGATGCGCTCACCGTGGTGAAGGCCCAACAGGCCATCTCCGGGGAGATAGACCTGGAGCAGCTGGTGTCCACGCTGCTGCGGGTGGCCATGGAGAACGCCGGCGCCCAGCGCGGCGCCCTGCTGCGCCCGCACGGCAACAAGCTGCGGCTGGTGGCCCTCTCCAACGTGGCGGAGGGCGGCGCCGTGGTGCTTCCGGAAGACAACTCCACCCACGAGCTGCCCTGGTCGCTCCTCACCTACGTCAAGCGCACGCGCGAGCACGTGCTCATCGGGGATGCCTCCCGGCCCCATCCCTACGCCTCCGACGGCTACTTCGAGCACGGCCGGGCCAAGGCGGTGCTCTGCCTGCCGCTGCTGCGCCAGGAGGAGCTCGTCGGCGTGCTCTATCTGGAGAACAGCCTCACCGCGGATGCCTTCACCCCGGCCCGCCTCACGCTGCTCGTGCACATCGCCTCCCAGGCCGCCATCTCCATCGAGAACGCGCGGCTCTACGCCGACATCAAGCAGGCCCAGGCCGCCCTGCGCGACGCCAACGACGAGCTGGAGCGGCGCGTGGACGAGCGCACGCACGAGCTCAAGGAGGCCCAGGCCCGGCTGGTGGGAATGGCACGCGCGGCGGGCATGTCCGAGATCGCCTCCAACGTGCTGCACAACGTGGGCAACGTGCTCACCAGCGCCGTCGTCAACCTCGAGACGACGCGTCACGCGGTGGGCGCGTCGCGGGTCGTCCGGGTGCGGCAGGTGGCCGCGCTGCTCGAGGAGCACCGCGAAACGCTGATGGACTTCCTCACGAAGGATCCCCGGGGGAGCCGCCTGCCCGACTACCTGTCCGCGCTCGCCGCCGAACTCATCCATGAGCAGACGAACCTGCAGGAGAACCTGGACGCCATGAACCGGCACCTGGAGCACATCCGGGCCATCGTCCAGGTGCAGCAGACCTACGCGAAGACGCCGCTGCTCACCGAGGAGTGCGATCTGGCGCAGCTCGTCGACGACACCCTGCGCATCCAGTACACCTCGCTCCAGCGCCACGGCATCACCCTCACCCGCGAGTTCGCCCGCCTGCCCCGGATGTGGCATGACAAGCACAAGGTGATGCAGATCCTCGTCAACCTCGTCGCCAACGCCAAGTACGCCATGGACGCCATGCCCGAGCAGCAGCGGCACCTGCTCGTGCGGCTCACCACGGACGATGGGTGGGCACGCATCCAGGTGACGGACAGTGGCGTGGGCCTCGCGCCGGAGATCCTCGGCAAGCTCTTCACGCATGGTTTCACCACGCGCAAGGACGGCCACGGCTTCGGCCTGCACTCGAGCTCGCTGGCGGCGAAGATGCTGGGAGGGCGTCTGACGCTGGAGAGCGAGGGGCCCGGCAAGGGGACCACGGCCACCCTGGAGATTCCGCTCATGCCCGAGCCCAGGACGTTCCCCCCCGAGACCAGGCGGAAGGAGCCCCGCGTGGGCCCCCTTTCTCCCGAGAAGGATCCTTGACTGGAGTGGCGGGGAAGGCGGCCCTCGCGGTCACTGGGGCACGCGGAGCCCCACGAGCCCATCGTTCGCCACGCGCGAGACCTCGTTCGGAAGCGCGGGCAGGAGGGCGCGGGCCGCGCCGGGGAGGTTGCCCGGGTGGAGGATCATCACCTGCACGACCCTCGTTGCCCCCGGCGAGTGCGCACCTGGCCCCTGCGCGAGGGCCGCCCCAGAGCGCGTGGTGTTGAAGCTCAAGCCGCCCTCAAGTCGCCTGTGGAGGCGCCGCGAGGTAGGGCAGTTCCAGGGTGAAGGTGGCCCCGTGTCCAGGTCCCTCGCTGTGGACGGTGAGCGTTCCCCCCATATCCTGGGCCGCCAGGGCGCTGGAGTGCAGGCCGAAGCCATGCCCCTCCTGCCGGGTGGTGAAGCCGTACTGGAAGATGCGGGTGAGCATCTCCGGGGCGATGCCCATGCCGTTGTCATGCATCTGGATGCGCACCTGCTCGTTCCCGGTACGCTCCAGCTTCACGGTGAGCACCCGCTCGGTGGGAGGCACCGCGTCCATGGCGTACTTGGCGTTGCTCACCAGGTTGACCAGGATCATCAGCGTCTTGTGCTTGTCGGTGAGCACCGGAGGCAGGTCGGCCAGCTGGCGCACCACCTTCACCTGATGGCGGGTGAGACCGGCGGCGTTGATGCGCAGCGCGTCCTCCACCAGCCCTACCATGTGCACGGGCTCCTGCAACCGGGGCGTGCGGGCGTAGTTCTGCTGCACCTTCACGATGTCGCCGATGTGCTCGGTGTAGCGGCCCACGTCGTCCAGCAGCGTGGTGATCGCCGTGCGGTCCTCGAGCAGGTTCTGTCCCAGCTTGCCGTTGTTTTGGGGCGTGCTGGTGGTGAAGTACTCCAGCTCGGTGACCATGAGGCCGGGTTCGGCGTCGTGGACCCAGGTGGGGCGCTCGGGCCAGTAGAGGATGATGGGCCCCTCGGGCAGCGTGACGAAGGTGTCCGTGACGCGGACGTGGAAGGCGGGCCCGTACCAGGAGAGCACGTCATAGGAGGCCAGCAACCGGCGGCGCATGTCCTCGTCGAGGGTGACGCCCCGGGGGACGAAGACGCCTGGCGCCTTCGTGCCATCGAAGCTCTCGGGGCGGCTGCGGACCGTGCCGTCGGGCAGCCGCACGAACAGACTGTCGAAGCGCGCGCCAACGTCCTCGGGGCCCAGGGTCCGGATGCGCTCCGCCAGGGCCTTCTATCTTGATGAGTGTCGAGCGGGCCAGCGGAGCACGGGAGCGGGACGGGGGGAGAAGCGAGTGCATTGCAGTCCGAGTACACGCACTCGAGATAGGGGTCCTCGGCGGTGTTCTTCGTGGGAGTCAGGCAGATCGTGTGGACTGCCTGAGATCAATACTCCTGCACCACCGCAATGAGCAGATATATCTCCCAATCGATACGCAGTGCAGGAACTGGATCGGCCCATCCCCCAGCCACGCGCCGCTCTGGGCTAGAGACGCCAGAGGGGCACACTGAGGGCACATGATGAAAACGAGGACAAAGCTGTCCGCCGCTGTCCCGGAGCGGCAGCGTTCCTGTTCCGCGGGGCTGCGTGGTCGAACCGGACCACGTCGGTTGAAGGCCGATGGTATGGCCTGCACAGGTTCTGCACGGGTTTTCCTCCGAAGCATCGCTTCCATCCGCGGCATGGGGCGGATTAGCTTTTGCCAGTATTCACGGAGGCACGGACATGGCAGACGTCTATGAACATGGTCGCGGGCAGCGCACGCCTCGCCTGCGGATCTTCGCTTGGGCCTGCGCCGGGGCGCTGCTGCTGCTGCCGCTGGTCGCGATGCAGTTCACCGATGAGGTGAAGTGGGACGGGGCCGACTTCGCGTTCTTCGGCGCGCTCCTGCTCGGCGTCGGTGGCACCTATGAGCTGCTGGCGAGGAAGACTGGCAGCGCCGCCTACCGCGCCGCCGTTGGCATTGCGCTCGCGGGCATGTTTCTCCTCGTCTGGATGAACGCCGCCGTCGGGATCATCGGGAGCGAGGACAATGACGCCAACCTGATGTTTGGCGGAGTGCTCGCCGTTGGCGTCATCGGTGCCATCATCGCGCGCTTCCAGCCGGCTGGCATGGCGCGCGATTTGTTCGCAATGGCGCTCGCCCAGGTGGTGGTGGCCCTCATCGCACTGATCGGCGGCGCTGGCGCCGGTGCTCCGAGCTGGCCGATCGATCTGCTGCTGCTGACGGGCTTCTTCGCCACGCTGTGGCTCGCATCCGCCATGCTGTTCCGGCGAGCGGCGCGAGAGCAGACGCCGACAAACGCAGCGGTCTAGCCCACCCATGACGTCCGCTCTCCACCCAGAGTGGTGCCAGACACTGCCCCAGTCGACTGGACATGTCGGGCCGGTGCCGAAGGCGGGGCGTCGACCGCGTTACTGCGCGACGATGTCGAGCATCGTCTCCTTGTTGCCCTGGATGATTTTTCTGGCGAGCGGGCCCGTCAGACGATTGTTCATGAGGCGCATGGTCGCCCCGCGAAGGAATCGCTGAGCCTCGTTGGACGGAGTGAAGAACTGTCTCATCTTCATCCCGTGGAGCTGCATGTTCGAGATGAACGGGCGCAGCTTCGCCTCCCACTGGGACAATGCGAGCTCCACGTCGTCTGGATATTTCTCCAGCATGTTGCCCAGAAGCTCACCCCCGGCCATCCCGGACGAGGCGCCCATGCCCGAGTACAGGGTCAAGCACCACGCGGAATCGCCCACCAGCACGACCCGCCCCTTGTGCCAGCTCTTCATGTGCACCTGATTGGTCGAGTCGAACAGATACTCGTCCGCGGCCTCGAACTCGTCGAGCAGATAACCCAGCACGGGCCCCGTCTTTTCCGGTCCATACGCCTCGCGCAGTGACTCGATGGGGGGGCGGCGGAACTGCGCGGCCACGTCCTCGACGCGGTAGGAGAAGAGCACGGTGGGGTTGTGATTCGCGAAGGGAAACACCCACGCCGACCGTCCCGCCTCGGCCAGGACCAGTCCTTCGTGCGTGGCGTAGCCCGGCACGGGGTTGCGCAGGACGCAGGCACCAATCATGTAGTTGAGCGGGTAGAAGAAGTCCTCATGCGGACCAAAGACGAGCTGACGGACGGTCGAGCGCATGCCGTCAGCGCCCACCACGAGGTCGAAGCGTTCGGTCGTGGTCGTGCCGCTCTTCGTGTGAGCCAGTGTGACGTCGACCCCGCGCCCGTCCTGCTCGAACCGGGTGGGGACCGTCGAGAAGCGGAGCTCCACTTCCTCGGGCAACGCGGAGAACAAGGAGTTCTCCATGTCGCCGCGCAGCAACGGGCGAGGCTCGCCGGGCACGTCCACGAAGGACATGCCCTTGTACCGATGATTGGCCCGGTCGACCTCGTAGGACTGCATCCGCGGGGACCTTCGATCGACCAGGGTCTTCATCGCGCCGAGCCGCTCGGCCGAGGCCTTGCCGGTACCGAACAGGCCAATGAAGTAGCCGCCTTTGCGGCGCTCGGGAGCCCGTTCGATGAGCACGGGCTCCCAGCCGAGCTTGTGAAGCCGGATGGCCGTGGCGATACCGCTGATGCCGAGTCCAACCACCAGAACGCGGCGACGAGGTGTCGTTGAGTTCGTCATGATGTCCAGACAGTAAAGAGCGGCGGAATCCGTCACCAGAGCGTGGCTTGTGACGGAAATCGGCCTGGATTGGGGTTGGAGAACAAACCCCGCCGTCGGATTCACGGATGCATCATCAGTGGAATCCTCCATATCCACTTTCGACGGGAGGACGCACGGGAGTCTCACCCGAGGTCCTCCCCGGCGTGGGCCGTCGCTCGAGCAGACGTGGCAGACGCAAACGTACGCGGGTTCCCTCTCCCTCGCGGCTCTCCAGTTCCAGGCGGCCACCGTGTTGCAGCACGATGCCCCGGGCCAGGAACAACCCCAACCCCAGTCCCCCGCGATCATGGGGCGAGCCCGCATGGGCCCGGTAGAAGCGTTCGAAGACCCGCTCCCGCTGTTCCGCCGGGATGCCAATGCCCTGGTCGTGAATGCAGATCTCCACCACGTCCCCGTCGGGAGTGACGGCCACCTCCACGTCCTGGCCCATGGGTGAGTAGCGTGCGGCATTGTCGAGCAACTCGGCGAGCACCTGCGCCAACCGCGCGCGATCCCCGAACACCCACGTGTCGGGAACCGTCCGGAGGTGGATGGGATTGTTCGGGTGATTGGCGATGGTTCGGACGATGGCTGCCTCCACCAGCGCCCGCAACTCCACCTCCTCCTTCTCGAAGCGCAACTGGCCGCTCTGGAGCTGCGAGGCATCGAGCAGCGTCCGCACCAACCGATCCATGCGATCCACGCCGCGGCAGATGCCCTCGAGCAACCGGCCCAGGGCGGAGGAGGAGTTTTCCGCACGCCGGGCGAGCTGCGCGAAGGACTTCATCACCGTCAGGGGCGTCTTCAGCTCGTGCGCGGCCATCCTCACGAAGTCGCCCTGGAGGCGCTCCAGCTCGATGGCCTGGGTGATGTCGCGCGCCACCGACACCGCGGCGATGACGCGACCCGACTCGTCGCGGATGGGCGCGGAGTTCAGTCGGAGGACGAGCTGCTGGGGCGCTTGGGGCCCGGTGATGATGAACTCCGTGTCGCCCACCTGCTCGCCTCGCAGGGCGCGGTTCATGGGCACCTCATCGAAAGGAAGTGCCCGCCCGTCCAACCCCCGGGGGCGATGGTGCGGATACACGGAGTCCAGCCGGGACCCTTCGTGCATCGCCTGCCCGAAGAGCTTCAGCGCGGCCCGGTTGGCGAGGGTGATCACCCCCAGGGCATCGGTCACGACGACGGCATCGACCATGCCTTCGAGGATGGCGTGGAGCTCCGCCGAGCGCTGCCGTACCTGGGCGAGCAGCCGTTGCCGCTCTTTCTCCTGACGCTGGCGCTCGGCGAGCGTGCGCATCAGGGCGCGTGTCCGTTCCGAGCGGGCCATGGCCAGGCCGCTCGCCCCCAGTCCTCCCCAGAGCATCACACACAGGGCCACCACCAACCCCGCCTGCCGGTGAACGGCCTTGAAAAGCACACCTTCGTCCGTCGAAGCGAAGACCCTCCAGCCCACCTGGGGGACTCTCACCTCGGTGCGGTGCCGTCCCCGATCCAACCCCTGTTCGTGTTCCCACGTCCGCAACTCCACGAGGGTGAGTTCACACAGGGACCGCACGGGTCTGCCTCGTGCTCGTGCCCAGGCGAGCAGTTGCTCCTCCCGCGGGTGGGCGAGGAGCGCGCCAGCGGGGCTCGCGACATAGAGGAACTCCGAGGGAGACAGGTTGGCATGGCGGACCATGTCCGTGACCTGGGGGAGGAAGAGGTCCACGCTCACCACCCCGCGCAGCCGTCCCTGGTCGTCGAAGAAGGCCCTCGAGAGTGTCTCGTACGGCTGGTCCTCTTCGACGTAGGGCTCGGAGATGACGAGGCGGCCCCCGCGCGCGCGCGCCTGCTGGTACCAGGGTTGTCGGAAGTAGTCGTAGGCGGGCGTGGACCACTCATAGGTGAGGAGCGGAAGCGCTCCATGTCTCGCCACCTCCCGGTGGATGTAGGGCCCCATGTGGCGTGTGCCTGGCAGGAACCGACCGGGCTCGAACCACACACCGAGCCCGTAGATGGTGCTCTCGGGTGCGGAGGCCAGTACGCGGCGCATCAACTCCTCGAGCACGTGCTTCTCTTCGGGCGGGCCCGCGAGCACGGCCAGGGTATCCATGAGCTGCTCGGCGCCGCGCAACGTGGTGCTCAGTTGCGAGGCCAGCTCCTGGATGCGGGCCAGCTGTTGGGCCAGGGCCTCTTGCTCCTGGCCATGGCGGGCCCTCCTGTCGAAATCGAGCAGTCCGATCGTGAGCAGCACCCCCACCAGCACCGTCAGCAGCAGGGCGAGCGAGAGCGACCGGCGCGCGGTTGCCTTCTCGCGGCTCGAGGAGGAGCGGTCGTGGGTGCGCAACAGGTCGATGATTTCCTCCGGTCCAACCCTGATAGGTGGGGGTGGAAGCGCGGTCCGCCAAGACCGGTGCCCCACAAGCCCAAGCCCCCCTCCTGGGAGGACCCTCAGCGAGGCAAGCCCATGCGCCGTTCAGCGGCGCAGGAGACCTGCCTCGACGCCGCGGACGAGGTCCACCAGACGAGGGCCGAGGTCATTCATGAGGCGTTCGCGAGACAGCTGGAACGAGGGGCCGCCGCAGTTGAACGCCAGGATTTGACTGCCATCGGGCGGGATGAGGGCGACGCCCACTGCATTCACATCCGAAGTCCATTCACCGACGGAGAGCGTGAACCCATGGGTCCGGTACTCCTCGAGGGCCTGCTCGATGCCGGCGCGGATGTGCGGCCACTGGTCCGGCTCCTGCCTGGCGATGCGCTCCATCATCACACGTTGTTCCAGCTCGGGCAGGGCGGCGAGCAGCGCCCGCCCCATGGCCGTGGTCGCCAGCGGGATGCGTGAGCCAACGTCGAGGCGCACGGTCACCGCGGAGTGGGAGCGGCAGTGCTCCACGTACACCATGCTGAGCCGATCCCGGGTACCCAGGGAGACCATGGCGTTGACCTGGTCGGCCATTTCCTGCATCAGGGGCCTGGCCATCTGACGGGCGTTCATACTGGAGAGCGCCGCATAGCCCAGCGACAGCACCCCCGTGCCGAGCTGGTACTTTCCCGAGCGCTCCGAATATTTGAGATAGCCGAGCCGGGTCAGGGTGTGGGTCAGTCGGGAAATGGTCGGCTTGGGCAGGCCGGTGCTGGCCGCGAGCTCCCGGTTGCCGAGCAGCGGGGTGTGAGGCGTGAACGCACGGAGCACCTCGAGCCCGCGCGCCAGCGCCGTCACGAACTGGCGGTCCTTGGCCTCTTCCTCGTCTGGATCGTGCAAGAGTCCCACCGTCGGGACGATAGGCCCTCCAAAGACTTCGGGTCAATGCGAGTGCAAGCTGGTTTCGCCTGGCGAACAAGGAGTGGGGGAGTGCTGAGCGTCAACCTCCCGGGCTCGTCCAGGGGCTCGTGGGCCGCTCCAGGCACGTGAACACCGGAGAGCCCACGCCGTCCCCTTCGCTAGGGCTGGGTGAACTGTGTCAGCCAATCCAGGTTGGTCCTCAATGACCAGTCGTAGGTGCCCGTACGCCACTTCTGGTCCAGCGTGAGGCCAATGCAGCTTCCCTGACGCATGTAGCAGTGGTCGGCGGATCCATCCGAGGCCTCGGAATTCTCCACGATGTACCAACCGCTGGCGTTGTCGCGGAAGCAGGAGGTCGCCAACGGGCAGGACAGCCCTGTCATCGCCTGGATCTGGCTGCGCACGGTGAGCTCGGTCGCACCCATGAACGCGTCGTTTTCTCCATTCACGACCCGGAGCCGGTCTCCCGGCAATGCGCGATTGCCATTGGCGACGCAGGAGCGGAGATCGTAGACGGAATACTCGACGCCCGCTCCCAGCCCGTAGGCGGCTCGCACCCGGTCGTCATGGTTCCTGGCCAGGATGGCCATGATGGACCCCTGGCTGAAGCCGGCCACGACAACGCCCTTGGAGCAATCCGCCCTGGCGCGCGAACAGATCGTGTTGATGGCGCTGGTCGAGCGGGTCGAATCGAAGATGCACCTGGCGCGGCTCTCGAGCGTGGAGCAGGTGCCAAAGGTGGCGTTGTCATACTCGACGGTGGCCGCGACATAGCCACGGCTCGCCATCTCCTCGACGGCGGCCATCGCCGAGGAATGATCGAACCCCTCCGTGGTGCCCACCGTGTAGATGAACACCGGGTATCTGCTTTGCGAGGACAAAGGCTCCTTGCCGATGATGCTGTACGCCGTGCCACAGATGGCGCCACTGCCGCCCCTGTACGTCGCCGTGAAGCTGGTCAGACTCTGGGCCGGGGCGGAGGCACTCCACGCCATGGACACGAGCAGCGCAACGAGGATCCTGGAACCTGCCGTCGCTTTCATGATTTCTCCCTGTGTCTGGGGGAGGGGCAGACCGCGCATCCCCAGACAATAAAATACACTACATGGGAAGCGCGGAAAATCAAGCCAGGGCGGTCGGATCGGCCATTGGGATATGGCTGGTTTCGCCATGCGAAACAAGACCATGCGGTTCATTTCGCTATGCGAAATGAGGCCATGGTGGCTGAAGGCGTGGCATCAGTATCTTGGCAATATTTGCATGGCAGTGATTGTCGGGTTGCGTCATGCCTGCACTTGCCATGTTCACGGTGCTCTCCCTCCTCGGCACGCGCACCTACCGCGTCCAGGGCGGCGCCCGCTTCGTCCTGCTGCTGCCCGTGGCCCGGGAGTGCACCTCGGCGGTGGCTTGAACCATACCGTGTTACCCAACAGGACGCATTATTTGACTTGACTCGAGTGGTTGAATCCGCTTCTTTGTGCGGCTGGCGCATCGGCGCGCCTTCACGAGGGGACAGCAGGTGGCGGACGAGAAGGACCCGAGACACGAGCGGGTGGGGCCGTTCCGGCTCGGCAGGAAGTTCGACGAGGTGGGGCCCGAACTGGGCCACTTCTACGAGTCGCGGCACGTGGCCACGGGCCAGCCGGCCGTCACGCTACGGCCGAGCGACCGGGTGCACTGGTTGCACGAGGGACCCTGGCGGCTCGGCCTGTCCTGTGAGCACGGCTCCCCCGACGTGTCGCTGACGGTCGAACAGGGTCCGCCCTTCGCTCCACCCACCGAGGTGGCCGACCTGCTCGTGTTGATGAGTGCCGCGTTCCGGCGCGTGGAAGACAGTCCCCGGCTCCACGCCCATTTCGCGGCCGGGCCCGTGAAGCTCCGCCGGGCGGGTTGGGGCTCTCGCGCCCTCGTGGGCGCCGCCGTGCTCGTGCTGGGACTCGGTGTCTGGTTCCACGTCACCGCGGGCGCCCCTCCGCCCGCGCGCTCTCTTCCCACGGGGGAGGTGCCCCTGGAAGCCCCGTCCTTGATCAACACCGGGGACGCTTCTGGGCAGACCATCGCCTATCCCCCACCCAGACAGCCCTTTCGCAATCAGAAGAAGGCACCCTGCAACACCCGGAATCAACTCGAGGTCGAGATCAACGGCGGGTGCTGGGTGGCGCTGGAGCAGCGGCCCCCGTGCGCCGAGGACCGGGCCGAGTACGGGGGCAAGTGCTATCTGCCCGTGGCGAAGGAGCAGGGCCGTCCGCCACAATCCGCCGGCCCCTGAGCGCGCCGGGCGTTGGTTCGCACCCCGAGAGAAGAGCGGCTGCGTCCCTTCCTTGCCGTGGAAGCGGCGGGAATCGAAGCCGCCGCTTGTCGTTCCTTGCGCGCGGTGTTCGCCCTGCAGCGCGGGAGGGCGAGGAGCTGAGCGCGCGCGGCCTGTTCCACCTCGACATCACCCGGCAGAACACGGGTCCAGTTCGTCCGTGAACAGCTCCTCTTCAGCGAAGCCTTCGCCTCATGAAGTGAGGGGATGATTCAGGGGCTCCGAGCCAGCAGCGAACAGAGGATGCGTGCGCATGAGCGAAGCCGAGCAAGAGAAGAAACCCGCCCCGGAGCCTGACTTCAATGCGCAGACGTTCACCATGGTGCGGCCCCCGGCTCCGCCAGCGCTCGAATTGGAGGGGGTTGCCGAGAAGAGCGTGACACCGGGCGTAGACGCGCCACGGCAGCCCGGGAGCACACTGGCCGCGCGCTACACGGTGCTGGACGTACTGGGGGTGTACGATGCTGGCACGTTGGAGGACGGCTCCGTCTTCATCGCCATGGAGTACGTCGAGGGCCAGACGCTCAGGCGCTGGCGCCATGAGCGGGAGCACTCGTGGCGGGAGGTGCTGGAGGCGTACGTGGCAGCGGGGCGAGGGCTGGCCGCGGCCCATGCGGCCGGCATCGTCCACCGGGACTTCAAGCCAGATGCGTATGGACGTGCAGTGGGAGCTGGCCCAAGCGCTCTGGAGCGCGAACCAGGACCGCCCGCGTGCCGTGCAACTGGCGACCGAGGCGCGAGAGCACTGGAAGCGCCTGGGCAATCAGCCCAGGCTCACCCGGGCCTCCCAGTGGTTGGCCATACATGCCAGCCCGTGAGCCGCGGTCTGCAACATGACTCCCCTGAACCCCCAGGCGCCCGGCTGGGGCTCCGCGCGCCTGCTGCTCACGCCCGATGCCGTTGCCAACCGCTGAGGGACCTGAATCTACAACGCACGGCAACCTGCGCACCCACGCAAGAGGTTGGGTGCGTCATCGATACGGGCCAGTGCCGCTCCACCTACAGGCCCCCATGTATCCCCGGGACCTCAAGGTCATCAAAAAAAGCCTGTAATCTCGAACGTTTGAGCGGAACTCGCGCAGCACACCTCTTCACCACCACTCGGTCAACAACACGACCTGGAGCGTCAGGCATGCCGCATACTACGGACGCAGCAGGTAGGAAATTAATGCCAAGTGTGGTTGACCACCCGGTTACCTGTCAGGCATAGTTTCCTAGAAATTACCGCAGTACGGGACTTGGTCGCTTTCGCGTTTATACCTGTTCAGTCCGGCGAGTTCGCTTTTTGATTGTGCTCAAATCATTGACCCACGGGGCATCGTTGGCACAGCCACCTCGGATGGTTGCGCCGAAGAGGACGAAAAATGGCTTTGCTTCTCCCAGCAGAAGGGGTCAAGGCTGATGCATTAGCTGCATTGAAGCCCATTCGTTGCACTACTGCTGCCTCGCGTTCTCGACTGAGCGGCGCAGTTGTGACGCAACTCTTCACAATCTTCCTGGTTGTCATGCCACAAACGGGATGCGTGCGCCAACCTGTAAATGGACTGATCAAGCCAACGCATTTTGCATTTGTCACGATCACTCCACAGAGAAAACGTGGGCCCGGAGGATGGCGCGCCGCATGCATTCATGCGCAAATCAATCATGGAAATTCAGATGAATCGTACATCTGCCAATTCGGTGTCGAAATGCCAATTGAAAACGAAAAAAAATGGCCCCATCTCAGATGCAGATGCACGGGCAATTGCAGCCGAGTGCGCCAACAATGCCGCATATACCGTGCTCGTAGGCATGACGGAGCCAACTCCGCCGCCGCTATATACGTTGTGCTCAGACATCAGGAACAAATACCGAGAGCTGCTGAATGATGCCATCGAGGGTTCGCGAGTCCGGCCGATGTGCGATCCCAAGACAAAGCCAGTCGTCTTTGGTGTTGACGCTCCTTTCTAGGATTTGAGCGGACAGACGATGAAAACCCCATCTAAAGACGACCTGAGTGGCATCGTGCGGAATTACTACGATTCAAGCAGTGAATTCCTTTACACGTCAGAAACGAGTCCAGCGACACAGCGCCTTCACGCACTATGGACGCAATGGCTTGGAAACGTGGGACCCTGGAACGCTTTCCTGGATGAACTGGAGAGCGAACTTTCAACCTTTGTCGTTGGCGACACACTCTCATCCGGAGATGGGGGGCCCCGCTGTTTGGTTTATCCCCCGAAGATGGCTGGAGCGCCAACTGTAGATTGGGTTGTCGTTGGCTGCATAAGCCTATTGGCGCCAGTCTACATGGTGTATGGTGTGGAGCGTGGTCATGCTGACGGTGGCTTGCGAACCAAAAAGGCCAGCTTCGCGCAACCGCCCCCCAGCATGGCACTCCCAGCTCAAATTGTCGCCAGGAGGATTGAAGTAGCATTCGGAGCCAGCGCGATTTCTCGTGAGATTGCGGAAACACCTGTGCCGCTCTTTGTTGGGGGCCTGGAGCCTTCGGAAGCTACGCTCTTCCATGCGTTGTTTACAAGCGACCCAAGCATCATCCCGTAGCCTGACGTTGCTTGGTCTTCTGGGGCGTGGATGTTGTGGCTGAATACCCAGAAGGAGGCACAACATTCTGGAGGGCAGGGGCGAGGTCCCACTGTAGTACTAGGCCCGCATGGCCTCGATCACCGCCCGCAGGCCGGCGGAGATGTATTTCCGGGCCGGGTAGTACAGATACAGCCAGTCTTCCGGGGCGCACCACGGGTCGAGGCAGCGGATCAGTGCGCCGTCGCGGATCAGCGTCTCCGCCCGGTTCTCCCAGACATAGGCCAGGCCTCCGCCCGCCAAGGCCGCCCGGATCAGCAGGTCATGGTCGTCGGAAGAAAAGGGGCCGGTGGGCTGGAACTCCACGGTCCGGCCGTCCTTCTTGAACTCCCAGGCGTAGCGCATGCCCGAGGGATAGAGGTTCTGAAAGCAGATGTGAGCCTTCAGTTCGGTGGGGGTGCGCGGGACCGGCCGAGCCGCAAAATAGGCTGGTGAGCCGACGACCGCGAAGCGCAGGCGGGGCTTGATCCGCACAGCCGTCATGCCGTCGCGCAGGCTTTCCCCCAGCCGGATGCCGGCGTCGAAACCTTCCTCGACGATATCCACCAGGCGATCGGTGGTGACGATCTCAAGCTCCAGGTTGGGATGGGAGGCGATCAGGGGTCCAAGCACGGGACCCAGGATGAAGGGCGCGATCGAGCTGGGCGCATTGAGCCGCACCTTGCCGAACGGCGAGTCCCGGAACTGATTCAACCCGTCCATGGCCGAGCCGATGTCCCCGAACGCTGGTGCCAGCCGCGACAGCAGCATGGCCCCCGCGTCGGTGAGCGATACGCTGCGGGTCGTGCGGTTCAGCAGCCGGATGCCGACACGGGATTCCAGATTGCTGACCGCGTGGCTGATGGCCGAGGCCGTGACGCCGCGCTCCTCGCCCGCCCGCTTGAAACTCTTGTGGCGGGCGACCGCGTCGAAGGCGGCCAGTTCCGAAAGATCCGTCGTGCGCATTGCTGAATTATACTCAGGATTGAGCGGAAGATTTCCAATCTAATCATCGTGGTCGTGAAGGTGCACTTTTCTCCTCGAAGCCGGGCGGCACTGACGCCGCCGGCCAGAACAGGAGCGTTTCAAATGGCTGATTTCATCCCGCCCGCCCAGAACCCCGGCTCGATCTTCGCCGACATGCGCGGCCATCACGTCGCCGTCCGCACCCCCAGCCTGGAAGAGGCCAAGGCCTTCTACGTCGGCAAGCTGGATTTCCGCGTCGTGGCCGAATGGGCCTATGGCGACGAGAACCTGGCCTATCTGGCTCCGCCGACCGACGATCATTTCTACGTCGAGGTGCTGGGCGGCGGTGAGCCGGCGCCGGCCGAAGTCCGCCCCTATACCGACCTGGCCGACAGCCTGAAGTACCGCGGCTATCATCACTTCTGCCTCAACGTCTCGAATGTCGAGGAGACGGTCGAGAAGCTGCGCGGACGTGGCGTCACCATCGTCACCGAGCCGTTCGTGCTGGAGGCCATCAGCCGCAAGCTGGCCTTCTTCCGCGACCCGTTCGGCAACCTGATCGAGCTGGCGCAGGTGCTGTCGTGAGCGGCGCCTGCTGAGCGTCGGCGCCGGCCCGGGCATCGGGCTGGCTACGGCGGAGCGCTTCGGCCGCGAGGGTTGGACCCTCGTGCGCCATCGGGACTGACAAAGCCAGCAGGGGGCTGGGGGACTTGCGCCGTGTGCCCACTGGCGCCGCGCGCGGCCTTGCTGGCCCCTGCCTTCTATACTTTTGGCCACCACACGGGGGACGCCCGCCCTGGACCCATGAACGGGAGGAGTCGGATAGGCTTCCCCTCTGCCATGTCCTCCAAGAACAAGTACGTCCCCGAGCCCCTTCCCGCCCACTCCGAGTTCACCGTGCGGCCCGACGTGCTCCAGGTCTCCCTCACCGTGTCGCTCGAGACCGAGGAGCTCGCGCAGGCCCTGCCCACGTTGCAGCGCGCGTGTGAGCAGTTTCAACGGCGGCTGCGCGACACCCTGGGCACCGACGTCACCCTCGTGCTCCGCGGCGCCCGCTTCAGTCGGCCCTCGCGCAACAAGCTCGCGCTCTCGGAGGATGACAGCACCTTCGTCGCCGTGGACGGCCTGCTGGAGGTTCCCCTCCCGGCGGAACTGGACTTCTGGGCCCGAGGCTCGCGTCTGGGCACGCTCTCGCGCCTTTGCCACGACACCGAGCGCGACAGTCAGCTCATGAAGAAGAGCCCCCACTTCAGCTTCACCGCCGTCGAGGCGCGGCTGCTGCGGCCCGAGGCCCACCGCGCCGAGCTCCTGCGCCGCTTCGTCACCCGGGCGCGTGAACTCGCCGAGGCCGCCGGCTCCCCCGCGGCGCCTCTGCATCTGATGGACTGCTCGGTCCCCGGGCCCGTGGAGCAGAGTCCGCTCTCGCTGGAGGAGGTGGGCTTGTCCCTCGCCATCCGCTCCCGGCTGGACGTGGTGCGCGCCCGGGAGGAGTGAGTCCGCGAGCCCCACCGCGAGGACCGGGGCGGCCGGAGGAGACCGGCACCAGTGGCGACAAGGGCTTCTTCTTTCATCTGCTGGACCTGACGCGGGGACATCGCTTCGCGGCTGCCCGTGGCCCGGGAGTGCCCCTCGGCGGTGGCCTGAGCCGTGCCGTGTCACCCAACAGGATGCGCCCTTCGCCTTGACTCGAGTGGTTGAATCCGCTCCCCTGTGCGGCTGGCGCATCGGTGCGCTTTCGCGAGGGGACAGCAGGTGGCGGACGAGAAGGACCCGAGGCACGAGCGGGTGGGGCCGTTCCGGCTCGGCAGGAAGTTCGACGAGGTGGGGCCCGAGTTGGGGCACCTCTATGCGTCGTGGCATGTGGCCACGGGCCAGCCAGCCGTGACGTTGCGGCCGAGCGACCGGGTGTACTGGCTGCACCAGGGGCCCTGGCGACTCGGTCTGTCCTGCGAGCACGGCTCCCCCGACGTGTCGCTGACGGTCGAGCAGGCTCCGCCCTTCGCTCCACCCACCGAGGTGGCCGACCTGCTCGTGTTGATGAGTGCCGCGTTCCGGCGCGTGGAAGACAGTCCCCGGCTCCATGCCCACTTCGCGGCCGGGCCCGTGAAGCCCCGCCGGGCGGGTTGGGGCTCCCGCGCTCTCGTAGGCACTGCCGTGCTCGTGCTGGGACTCGGTGTCTGGTTCCACGTCACCGCGGGCGCCCCTCCGCCCGCGCGCTCCCTTCCCACGGGGGAGGTGCCCCTGGAAGCCCCGTCCTTGATCAACACCGGGGACGCTTCTGGGCAGACCATCGCCTATCCCCCGCCCAGACAGCCCTTTCGCAATCAGAAGAAGGCACCCTGCAACACCCGGAATCAACTCGAGGTCGAGATCAACGGCGGGTGCTGGGTAGAACTCGCGCAGCGGCCCCCATGCGCCGACGACCGGGCCGAGTACGAGGGCAAGTGCTATCTGCCCGTGGCGAAGGAGCAGGGTCGTCCGCCGCAATCCGCCGGGCCCTGAGCGCGCGCCGGGCGTTGGTTCGCACCCTGGGAGAGGAGCGCGTCCTGTCCTTGCCGTGGAGGCGGCGGGAATCGAAGCCGCGCCGGGTGGGCTCTAGGAAGCCCAGCCTTCACGCTCCAGTAGCATCGCAACGCGGGTGCGCACCTCATCGCGAATCTTGCGAACACGCTCCACCGGCTTCCCCTTCGGGTCCTCCAGGGGCCAGTCGTCGCGCTTCAAGCCCGGCACATGTGGGCAGGCGTCCCCGCAACCCATGGTGACGAGCAGGAACGCGCCCTGCGCCAGCTCATCCGTCAGCCGCTGGGGCTTCGCGCCAGACAAGTCGATCCCCACCTCCGACATAGCGGCCTGAACCTCGGGGTGGACGCGCTCACCCGGTTGCGTTCCGGCCGAAAAGGCTCGTGCTTTTTCCGGTGCCGCTAGCGCGTTGAAATAGGCGGCTGCCATCTGCGAGCGCCCCGCGTTGTGGACACAGGCAAAAATCACCGTCTTCATCGGGCTCCCTCGGGAGTGGGGGGCGCGGAATGCCCCTTGACAATGTTGTTGTCGCTGAATCGATGCGGCAGCACGGGTGAGCCTGACTCTGGGAACAAGCGCCGCTTGAGCCACAGAGACAGGTAGACGAGCGCAATAAGGGCGGGCACCTCGATCAGTGGTCCCACGACACCCGCCAGTGTCTCACCCGAAGCCATGCCGAAAACGCCCACTGCGACCGCGATAGCTAGCTCGAAATTGTTACCGGCTGCCGTGAAGGACAGGGACGTGGTTTCCTCGTCGCTGAACCCCAACCTACGCGAGAGGAAGAAAGCGCTCGTAAACATGATGCCGAAGTAGATCAGAAGCGGAATGCTGATGCGCACTACGTCCAATGGGAGGCGGGTGAGCTTCTCGCCCTGCATCGCGAACATCAGGACGATTGTGTAGAGCAGTCCGAGCAACGCCGTAGGTCCCAAGCGAGGGAGGAACTTCTTTTCGTACCAGTCTTCGCCTTTGAACCGCGTAAGGCTCAGGCGAGTGAGTGCCCCAGCCGCCAGAGGGACGCCCAGGAAGATCAACACGCTCTTCCCGATGCTCCACATGGACACGTCAAATGCAGTGCCCTCCGCGCCGAGCCAACCCGGCACCACGCTCAAGAAGAACCAGCCGAGCACCGAATAGAGGAACCGGGGAGGGGCAAGGCTCACTGGCAGGAGTTGGGCCCACGGGATTTGAGGAGCTGTTCGACGTCCTTGCGAAGCGTCTCTTGCTTGCCGAAGGAACTGACGAGCGCCTTGAGCTGCTGCTTGCACACCTCGTCGAGCTGGGGCGCGAGCCGGTAGTAAACCCAGCTCCCATTCCGTCGGGGCTCCACCACACCGGCCGCGCGCAGCACACTGAGCTGGCGGGAGGTGTTGGATTGCGTCAGCTCGAGAGCGGACTCCAGGTGACAGACGCACAGCTCCCCGTGGGCTAGCAGCGCCACGATGCGTAGTCGGGTTTCATCCCCCAGCGCTTTGAAGAGCCGGGATGGCTGTTGGACGTCGAGCGATGCGGCAGCGGACATGACGATATTTCAATATCCGCATTTCCCGATGCCGGCAATCCCCCTGTCCGTGGCGGTTGTGTGCCAGATGAGGCTCTGAGTGAGTCAACACCGACCCATGGGCTTTCAGCCACCGCCCTATGGCGCAACCCTCCTGCAAAGGTGTCAAAGGACTCGTACCGACACCTCGCCCTCTGCCCACCTACGAGTTGTCTGACACCCTGCTTGGGCCGGCCGAGGCCGTGCCACTCCTGGAGCGTGCTCTGTCACTCGACATGGGGCGTTTGCGTATGGACGTGCAGTGGGAACTGGCCCAAGTGCGCTGGAGCGCGAACCAGGACCGCCCGCGTGCCGTACAACTGGCGACTGAGGCGCGAGAGCACTGGAAGCGCCTGGGCAATCAGCTCAGGCTCACCCGGGCCTCCCAGTGGTTGGCCATACATGTCAGCCCGTGCGCGGCGGCCTGCAACATGACTCCCCTGAACCCCCAGGCGCCCGGCTGGGGCTCCGCGCGCCTGCTGCTCACGCCCGATGCCGTTGCCAACCGCTGAGGGACCTGAAGCTACAAAGCACGGCAACCTGCGCACCCACGCAAGATCAAATTGTCGCCAGAAGGATTGAAGTAGCATTCGGGGCCAGCGCGATTTCTCGTGAGATTGCGGAAACACCTGTGCCGCTCTTTGTTGGGGGCCTGGAGCCTTCGGAAGCTACGCTCTTCCATGCGTTGTTTACAAGCGACCCAAGCATCATCCCGTAGCGTGACGTTGCCTGGTCTTCTGGGGCGTGGATACCCAGCAAGGAGGCACAACATCCTGGAGGGCAGGGGCGAGGTCCCACTGTAGTACTATACCGACCTGACCGACAGCCTGAAGTACCGCAGCTGTCATCGCTGATCGTCGGCGGCCGGCCCTGCGTGTCGTGTCTCTCCGCCGGCCAACAACAGCCACATTGACACAGGCTTCGCCGGGCGATGGCCCGAGGGTGTCGGCTGATGGACGGGAACGCTCCCGCCTCACTTGTCAGGCTGCGCTCCTTGGCCCAGGGTCATCTGGATTCAGCGGTCCAGGGGGAACTCGTCAATGGGAAACATTCGCGAAGTGTTCGCTGTGGTCGCAGTGGTGTCCTCACTCTGGATCGCCTGCGGGGGCGAACGGACAAGTGTCCCTCGGTGGGAGGAGGACCCCGGCGAGCGCCCTTCGACGCTCTCTCCCAGCCTCTCGGTGTGTGTTTTTCAGCGGACCTATCTTCAGGATGGCTTGCTTCACGAGGAGAAGCTGCTGGATGCACATGGGCGGATGCTCCATTGGCGCTCCCTCGGGCCCAGTGGCGGCACCGAGTTCGAGATCTTCTCCGTCTACGATGCCGCGGGTCGTGAGGTGATCAGGGAAGAGCACGGACCCGAGTCCGACCAGCTCTCCACATGGGAATACGCGTCTGACGGGCTCTTGCTCGCCCATCATTCCGACTACCCCGTGACGGGAGACCTCTATCATTACGATGCCAGGGGACGTCTGCTCTATGTCGAGAAGATTCGCGATGGGGAGCTGTCCTCCACCGAGTCCTTCGTCTATGACGAGGCGGGCCTCAGGGTAGAGGCCCGCGACACGGGGGCTGACGGAAGCCTGTACGGGATGACCCGCTTCGACTACCACGAGAACGGTGTCTTGAAGCACTCCATCCATTACGTGACCCCGCACGGTGGGTCACGGGAGGAGACCTTCGATTCGGCGGGGCGGTTGCTGAGCGAGCGTCTCTCCTCCTCCGCTCACCACGCCACCGTCAGCTCAACCGATTACAACTATGATGAGCAGGGTCGCCTGACGGCGCGCGAGTCCTATTACAAAGAATTTCCCTATAGAGAAGAGAGTCGGCTCACCACGCGCTTCACCTTCGACGCTCAGGGCCGGTTGGCGCTCCAGGACGAGGTGCGCATCGAGGGCGACATACAGCAGCCGGTTCGCCAACACCATACGCTCGTCTTCACCTACGCGCCGCAACTGGTGCGCGTGGAGCGGTACGATGACCATGGCGTGTTGGAGGGGTCGCGAGAGCTGAGCTACGACGCCTCCGGACGCTTGTCCCGGGAGCTGTTCTCCGGGGCCATGGCTTTGCAACAGCGCTCCATTGACTATCTCTATCTGCCGTGTGGCTGGTAGTGATTCACGAGGGTGGGCGCCGATGACCGCGAAGGCCCGGATGTCCATCGGCTCCACCACAATCCGCCGAGTCCTGAGCCAAGGGCGGCGGCCCTCCTACACCCGGAGGGCCGCCGTGCTTCCAGCCGGAGAAATGGCTGGCTGCCCCACTCCCAGATCCGCGAGGGTTGGCCATTCAGGAGGTCGCACATGGCCAGAGGCGCTTTCTTCAACATCCCCTTTCACGGGCACACCAACGCCACCTTTCCCGTGGTGCGCGAGCTGGTGGAGCGGGGCGAGGACATCACCTACTACCTCACCGACTCGTTCCGTCCCCAGGTGGAGCGGGCGGGTGCGCGCTTCCATCGCTACGAGAGCACGGTGGAGGAGGGCCTGAAGTCCGGCACCGTGGGGTTCCTCCCGGCCCGTATGCCCGCGGAGAGCCGCGCGGTGATTCCCCAGCTCATCGAGGCCGTGCGCGCCCAGCGCCCCGACTACGTGGTCTACGATCCGCTCTGCCTGTGGGGGCAGCTGCTCGCCAACCACCTGCGCATCCCCGCGGTCCTCTTCCGCCCCACCATGGTCGTGACGCCGCGCGGCGGCGCGAGCCTGGACTTCATGAAGAGCCGGGTCGCGATGTTTCCGGGCCTGTTCGAGCAGGCGGGAAAGGACATCGCCGTCCTGAGGCAGGAGTACGGTCTGCCTCCTACGGACCTCTGGGGCATGTTGCGCCACGAGGAGCCGCTGAACCTGGTCTGTGTGCCGCGCGCGTTCCAGCCCGGGGGCGAGACCTTCGATGAGCGCTACGTCTTCGTGGGGCCGTCCATCCGGGCGCGCGGAGACACCGGGGACTTCCCCCTGGCGCACCTCGAGGGCGGTCCGGTGCTCTACATCTCGCTGGGAACGGTCTTCAACAACTGGCCGGAGTTCTACCGGATGTGCTTCGAGGCGTTCGGCGGGATGCCCTGGCGCGTGGTGCTCTCCACCGGGCACACGGTGAACGTGGCGGAGCTGGGGGAGGTGCCCGGCAACTTCCTCGTGCGCCCCTCGGTGCCCCAGCTCGAGGTGCTCGAGCGCACGTCCGTCTTCGTCACCCACGGCGGGGCCAACAGCCTGATGGAGTCCTTCGCCCACAGGGTGCCCGTGGTCGTCATTCCCCAGATGGCCGAGCAGCCGCTCAACGCCGCGCGGGTCGCCGAGCTGGAACTGGGACTGGCCCTGCAGCGGGAGACCGTCACGGTGGAGCAGTTGCGGCGGGCGGTGGAGCGGGTCTCGCGCGAGCCCACGTTCCGGGAGAAGGCGCGCACCCTGCAGCAGGAGGTCCTCGCCTCGGGAGGCTACCGCCGCGCGGCCGAGGCCATCCTCGCGTACAGGGAGAAGTGGGCCGGTGCCAGCGCTTCCTGATCAGTTCGGCCGCAGCTTCGTGGTCGACTGGGGCAGCTCCAGCGACTCGAAGACGTCCACCGGGGCGAAGGCCGTCACGCGCAGCAACTGGTCGCCCGTCTTGTAGACGGAGAGCTCGAACTGGAAGGGCTTGCCGCCGCGCGTGCCGCGCCCGCTCACGGTGGCGATGCGCGACTTGTTGCCCGGGGTGGTGCCCTCGGAGGTGCCCGTCACCTGGAAGTCGGGATGGCGCGTGCGCAGGTCTCGCAGCGCCACGTCCCGCGCCTGGAGCAGATCCGCGGCTTCCGCCGGATTCCACTCGCGCACGGCCACCATCAGGTTGCCGTTGACGTCCGGGTGCGACAGCCACATGTCCAGGTGGGGTTCCGGCGCCGACAGGTTGGTCTTGTGGCGGTACCACCCGTCCGAGGGGATGGGCAGCTTGTAGCCGAACCGGTGGCTCACCAGGGTACTGTCGCGCAGCAGCCGGTTGCCCTCGAGGTCCGGCCGCAGCGCGATGCGCGCGCGATCCTCCAGGGACTGGGTGGAGGACAGCCGCACGAAGCCGACGATCTCCACCGTCATGCCGAGCAGCGCGGCGGTGAGCGCCACGCCCCCGAGGAAGGCCGAGGGCTTGCTCCAGACGAGCGCGAGCACGCCGCAGGAGAAGGCGCACACGACGAGCGTGAAGAGGTACTGCGCCTGGTAGAGGCTCATGCCTCCGAAGACGAACAGGCCCACCACCAGCCGGAGCAGGGTCGGCACGCGCAGCTGTTCCTTGCCCCGCAGCAGCCCGATGCCGAGCAGCGTGTCCACGCCCACGCCCAAGAGCGTCCCGGCGAGCTGCACGGCCCGGAGTGACTCATTCGTGGACATGGTGGGAAGGAAGAGGAACTCGAAGAGGTGGAGCACGGCGTTGAGCAGCAGCAGGCCACCGCCCAGGGGGAGCGTGGAGGTCGCCGGCCTGGCGGG
The DNA here is from genome assembly GCF_002305875.1 of Cystobacter fuscus. NCBI lineage: Bacteria > Pseudomonadati > Myxococcota > Myxococcia > Myxococcales > Archangiaceae > Cystobacter > Cystobacter fuscus. The sequence goes on from NZ_CP022098.1 coordinate 5,136,843, forward strand.
AGCGGCCGTGGCGGGGGCCGGCGCTCCCCGGGAGAGCTTCGCGGACGAGGCGGGCTCCATCTCCGGGAGGTACTCCACGCTTGGTACGTACTCGGACGCGGCGGCCGCGGGGGTGGACATGGCCGGGGCCCGGCGCACGGGGGCGGGAGTGGGGGCAACGGTGGGTACGGCCATGGACGCGCGGGCCACCGTCGAGGTGCGTCCACAGCGGGGACACAGGGCCTGGGCCCGGGGCCGGTGCTTGAGCGCGCAGTGTGGGCAGGTGATCCAGTCAGCGTCCACGGTAGGCCTTCCTGCTCATCCCCGGGTTCCACGCGAGCGCGGGAGGAGACATCCCAGGTTGTAGCAGAGAGGTGGCCCCGGGCGGTAGCCGGGCCCGGGGAGGCGAGCGGGCTCAGGGGGTGGGAGGTCGCACCATCCGTTGCATCAGGTGCTCGATCGCCTGGGCGGGGTCCTCGCACAGGCCCGAGTGCACGGGTCCCGTCTGGATCATCGTGCTGCGCGGGGCCACCAGCCAGTGGAAGCGCTCCTTCTGGGGGAGCTGTCCCACGGGGCCCGCCGCGCGGCCTCCGGCGCACACCCGGGGAATGGAGGCCAGATGGTGCAGGATCAGCTCGGGGTCGGTGCCCGGCGCGAGCGCCTCGAGCCGGCTCGTGTCCAGCTCCACCCGCGCGCCCAGGAAGCGATGGGTGAGGCAATAGAGGATGACGCCCGCGTTGATGAACTCCTCGCGCTCCACGCGGGGCACGACGCGGATGATGGCGTAGTCAAACGAGCTGCGCGCGGGCACGGATGGCCTCCTCGATGAACGCGGGTGCTGCGTTCAGGCGCTCGAGCAGGAAGGAGGCATAGGCCTCGCGGTGCTCGGTGACGGTGGAGAAGCGTGGCTCCTGGGTGGGACCGAGCCAGGCCTCGGGCACGCGGGCGACGATGCCGTGGATGACGTCCGCCGTCACGCGCTCGCGCAGGGTGGCCAGCGCCTCGGGCAGCGCCGAGGCCCAGGGCAGCAGCACATGGTCGCGCACCGCGGGGAACCGGCTCCGGCTGCGCTCGAGGTAGTCGTCCCACGAGTGGTGGAAGTAGAGCGACGCGCCATGGTCGATGAGCCACAGCGCCGAGTGCCAGCACAGCAGGTTGGGGTTCTTGGGCGTGCGGTCCACGTTCGTCACGTAGGCGTCCAGGCACACGATGGCCGAGGCCTCGGTGGGCTCGGGGGTGGGGCGCACGGTGGGATCGAACGTGATGGAGCCGGGCAGGTAGTCCATGCCGAGGTTGAGCCCGGCGCTCGCCTTGATGAGGTCGCGGATCTCGCCATCCGGCTCGGCGCGGCCGAGCGCGGGATCCAGCTCCAGGAGCACGAGCTCGGGCACGCGCAGGCCGAGCGCGCGCGCGAGCTCTCCGGAGAGGATCTCCGCCACGAGCGCCTTGATGCCCTGGCCGGCGCCGCGGAACTTGAGGACATACATGCCCGAGTCCTCCGCCTCGACGATGGCGGGGCACGAGCCGCCCTCGCGCAGGGGCGTGACGTAACGGGTCGCGGAAAGGGTTCTCACGGGGTTTCCTTCGATGCGGGGAGGTTCGGGGTGGGAAGGACGGGGGGTCGTCCTCCTCCTGACTGCCGGGACTGCCGGCGGCGCTCCTGGGTGTACTCGCCCACGGGCGTCTCGCCCCGGCGGGCGCGCACCCGGAGTTCATAGAGGGCATTGCGCTCGGCGTGCAGGGCATCCGGCGCGTCCTCGGGAACGGGGGCGAGCGGGTAGCGCAGATCGACCTGGCTCAACTCGATGCCCACGGGGTCCAGGACGACGTAGGCGCCCAGCACCAGCGTCGCGGCCGTCATCCAGGGGAAGGCGCGGCGCAGCAGCCGCGTCGGGGGCTCCAGGTGGACGGGCGGCTCGGGAGCCTCCCGCTCCTCGAGTGGACGGAGAGGACCCCCCAGCAGGCCCGGGAAGCGGCGCGCGGCGGACAGCAGTCCGAGCAGCACCGCGCAGCCCCCGAGCGCGAGCAGCACCACCATCCGGCCCTCGTCGCCGGGGGAGGGCGTCCGCGCGGACTCGAGGTGCCGGGCGCCGAAGAAGAGCGCGGTGGACACGAGGTTGTTGGCCGCGTGCGCGAGGATGCCGGGCCACAGCGAGCCCGTGCGCCACAGCAGCCAGCCGAACACCAGGCCCAGCTCCAGGCGCGACACGAAGCCCATCCGGTCCAGGTGGAACGCGCTGAAGAGGGCCGCGGAGAAGAACAGGGCGCGCCATGGTGGGCCGCCCCGCGCCAGCAGCCCCCGGAAGAAGACGCCCCGGAAGAAGAACTCCTCGCACAGGGGCGCGCCGATACCCAGGCCCGCCACGATGAAGGCCAGCTCCACGGGCGACTGTCCCAGGAAGATGCCCGACACGTCGTAGTCGTTCCAGGACCCGGGCAGGACGAGCTGGGCCAGGTACTGCACGGGGGCGATGATGCCGAAGAAGTTGGCCACTCCGAGGACGAAGCCGAACGCCGCTGGCCCCGCGCTCCAGGCGGACAGGCCGGTGTAGCGCGCCGGGGCCCGTCCGGTGGCGCTCAGCACGAGCCAGCCTCCGCCGAGGAAGACGAAGAGCTGGGTGAACCAGACGCCCAGGGCGAGGTTGAGCACCTGCACGGGCGAGACGAGCAGGAAGGCGAGGAACACCGCCAGGGTGGCGGCCACCGCGACACCCAGCGGATCCAACGGCCTGGATCCAGAAGGGGGCGCGGGGTTGGGGTTGACGTCTTCCACCACGGGACTCCGGCTGCGAGAGAAAGAGGATGTGTAAAACACGACATCCTGGCGCGAAGCACTCCTATAATGCCCGGACCTTGACGCCCCCATTCGAAGAACGAACACGGCGACGGACGAGCGGAGGGGAGCGGGTCGGGCTCCAGCGCGCGGGGTTGCTGACGGTGCTGCTCGGCTCGTCGCTGGCCTCGGCCTCGGCGTTCCAGGTGGAGGCGCGCACCGAGGCCCAGGTGTATCAGATCCGCTCCTGGCGCGACGCCTCGCCGAGCGAGCCCGTGCTGCTGCCGCGCCGGCGGATCGTCCAGTACCTGGGAGTCGCCGGGTACGAGCTCGTCACCGGGCAGGACCTGGGCTTCGAGTCCAGCCTGCGCGTCTTCGCGGACTTCGGTCTGCCGCGCGGAGAGGCGGCGAAGATCGACGGCGTGCGCTCGGAGGACGCGGACCTGCTCCACGCCTTCGTGCGCTATGGGGTGGGTGGCATCGAGGGGCGGCTCGGCCGGCAGCTCTACGGCGACGTGTCGGACATCCTGGCCTTCGACGGATTGAGCCTGCGCTACGTGAGCCCGGTGGGGCTGGGCGCCGAGGTGTACGGCGGGCTGTGGGTGAAGGGGGCGGGGTTCCTGTCGTCCTCGGTGTACCAGCCCGATGGCGTGCGCGAGAGCGACACCCGGCGTCTGGAGCAGGGCGTGGCCGGCGCGGATCCGACGCTCACGGCGCTCGAGCCCGTGTACGGCGCGAAGCTGCTGCTGGAGAACGTCCAGGGCGTGTCGGCGTCCGTGGGCTACCGCCGGGCGCTGCTGGCGGGCAAGACGGACCTCGAGCGCGCGACGGTGGAGGCCCGGTATGGACGGGGCCTCGGGTTGAACGCGGTGGCGGGCGTGGACGTGGACCTGTTGCAGCTCAAGCCCGCGCAGGCCCGGCTCCAGGTGCGCTGGGACGCGGAGGACCTGGCCGTGAGTGGCGAGGCGATGCGCCTCTCGCCCGTCTTCTCCGCGGACTCCATCTGGTACTGGTTCGCCTACGCGCCCCGCGACGAGGCGCGCGTGCGCGTGGACTTCTTCCCGCGCGGCACCCTGCGCTACTACGTCCAGGCGGTGGGCAGCCTCTACCACACCGTCCTCAACAGCTCGCTGCAACTGGCCGGGGCGGCGAAGGCCGCGGGCGGGCAGCCCTCCTTCACCGTGGGCGGCTCGGCGGGCGCGGCGCTGCGCCGGGAGCGCTTCCGCTCCGCGCTGGATGTGTCCGTGCGCGGGGGGTATGGCGGCACGCAGCTCTGGGCGGATCTCACCGCGGGCTACGGCTTCGGCGAGGGCCGCACCACCCTGGATGGGCGGCTGAGCGCGGCGTACATCCATGATGGCTTCAACCCCCTGCTCGCGGGCGGCTTCCTGGGCGCGCAGCTCTGGGCGAGCCAGGCGCTCACCCGGGCTGCGCGCGTGTCGCTGGTGTTCGAGCAGAACGTGAACCCCTACACCCGCTGGGACACCAAGGTGTTCTTCCTCTTCGATCTGAAGGCGAGCCTGTAGATGGAGCGCCAGTCCCGAATCGTCCTGGGCCTCGTCGCCCTGTCCCTGGTGGTGGCCGGCCTCGCCTGGGCGGCCACCGCGAACGAGCGCAGCCTCGCCATCTACCCGGCGCAGCGCATCCCCGTGCGCTTCGATCACAAGCAGCACCTGGAGGCGGGGGCCGAGTGCACCACGTGTCATGACAGCGCCCGGACGAGTGCCTCGGTGAAGGACCGCAACCTGCCGGGCCACGAGGAGTGCGAGACGTGCCACGACCTCGACGCGGCGAGGAAGGGCGCGAAGACGGATCCTCCGTCCGCCTGCAACGTGTGCCACCCGGGCTTCGACGCCACGGTGCACCTGGCGCCGCCGAAGCTGGACGCGCCCCCGGCCAACCTGAACTTCAACCACCAGCTCCACGTGCAGAAGAAGGTGGATTGCGCGACGTGCCATGGCTCCATGACGGACGTGCAGCTCGCCACCCGGCAGCAGCTGCCGAAGATGGTCACGTGCCTCAAGTGCCATGACGGCCACCAGGCGCCCAAGGAGTGCGGCGCCTGCCACCTGAAGCAGCCCTCGGGGCGACTGCAGCTCACGTTCCCCTCGGGCATCCTGCGCCCCATGCAGGGGGATCCCCTCGGCCTGGACCACGGCCCGCGCTACGAGTTCAACCACGGCAACCGCGCGTCGATGGACCGGGGCACGTGCCTGTCGTGCCACACCGAGTCCTATTGCCAGACGTGCCACGACGCGCTCCAGAAGCCGCTGTCGGTGCACCCCAACGACTTCATCACCCTGCACCCGGTGCAGGCGCGCCAGGACTCCACGCGCTGCACGAGCTGCCACCGCGCGCAGTCCTTCTGCGTCGCGTGCCACGAGCGCTCGGGGGTGGGGCAGAACTCGGACCGCTCGCTGCGCGCGCGCAACGTGAAGGTGCACCCGGACTACAACGCCTGGGTGGAAGTGCCCGGGCCCCAGCACCACGGCGTCGCGGCGTCGCGGGACATGCAGTCGTGTGTGTCCTGCCACCGCGAGGAGTCGTGCCTCACGTGCCACTCGGGGATGACGGGGCGGCAGGTGAACCCGCACCCGGATGGGTTCTCCGCGGCGTGCAAGCGCGTGGCGGCGAGCAATGATCGGGCCTGTCTCAAGTGCCACACCGAGTCGAGCCTCGCCCAGAAGGGGTGCCGCTGATGCGCCGGTTCTTGTGGTTGGGCCTCCTGGGGTGTGCGGCGTGCCTGGAGCCCGGCGAGCCCTTCCTCGCCGCGGCCGACGCGGATCCGCCGGACGTGGTGTCCACCGAGCCGGGCGCCGGAGGCACGGTGGAGGCGGGCGGCACGCTGCAGATCCTCTTCTCCGAGCGGATGGACACGCGCACGCTGCGCCCGGGCATCGCCGTCTTCGAGGGCCGGGCGGAGGTGCCGCTGGAGGTGTTGGTGCCCGCGGAGCCGGAGGGTCAGGACGACCTCGAGCGGGGGGACGTGCCCTCGACCGTCACGGTGCGCGCCAGCGCGGGAGCCTTCACGCCGGGCACGGCCTACACGCTGGTGCTGCGCACGCTGCTCACGGACACCCAGGGCAATCCGCTCACGCAAGAGGTGCGGGTGCCCTTCCGCACGGAGCCGTGAGGGCCTCCGTGCGAGGCGGGGCCGCGGCTCAGCGCTGGTGACGCAGGTAGCGGCGGATCTCCTCGGCGAACTGCTTGCACGCCGCCACGTCGGGCGCGGCGGGGCCGAGCTTGAGCTTCTTGTCCTCCTCCACGAGGTAGCGCTGGTCGAGCATGTAGGCCACCGCGTTCTCCAGCGTCACCTTGGCCAGTGACTCGGCGGCGGTGATGCGGCCGGAGTGGTATTCGGCCCGGCCGAGGTCCAGCGCCTGGCGCACGAAGGACTTGCGATCCTGCACCGCGCCCGTGGACACCTCGGGCAGCGTGAGGGCGGCGATGAGGTAGGCCTCCAGGTAGTCGCGCAGCTGATCCGCGAGGAACTCCAGCTCCGGCCGGGCATGGGGCTCGGGGGCCACGCTCAGCGTGGTGTCCTGGTGGAGGATGAGGCCCATGCGCACCAGCCGCTCGACGACCTCGGCGAAGATGGTGTCGAAGCTGGCGCCCACCCGGTAGATGAACTCCACCTTGAAGAGGCGCGAGAGCCACAGCGCGCGGGCCTTCACCTCGTCGAAGGGCGCCGGGGAGCCCACGAGCAGCGCGTTGGCCACGAGGCTGCGCGCCGCCACCAGGTTCATCAGCGTGTTCTTGTAGAAGGCCATCTCCCCGCGGCGCTCGTCCTCGGCCTGGTAGATGACCTCGCCGTGCGCCTTCTGGGTGCGCACCAGGCCGTCGGAGCAGAAGGTGCGCATGGCGTCCTGGATGGGGCCCATGGCGTCGGGGTTGCTCGGCGAGTCCTTGAGCAGCATGGCCAGGGGGGCCTGCTCCTCGCTGGCGACGCGGCGCAGGAGGTGGATGCGCTCGGACAGCTCGCGGCTGGTCATGCCGCGCCGGCGGTGGGAGAGCAGGGCGGAGCTCACCAGGGCGTGGGGCGTCACGGTGGACACCTTGCTGATGCCGTACATGACGCGGTTGCCCAGGGCGCGCACCAGGCCCTTCTTCTGCTCGTCCGTCAGCGGTTGGCCAGGCTCGAGCCCGCGGCTCTTCATCAACTCCACGAGCGACAGGGGCTCGTCGAAGGTGAGGTGGATGCGGCCGTAGCGCGCGGCGAGCACCTTGGGTGTGCTGAGCAGGGCCTTCAGGTCCTCGGGCTTCTTCTCCCCGCCGGCCAGCTCCTTCGAGTAGCTGTCCGACTCCACGACCTTCTCGTAGTCGATGGAGACGGGGACGAAGATGAGATCGTTGCGCGCGCCCTCGAGCACGGCCTCCACCTGCCAGGTGAACATGCCGAGCTTGGGGAGAAGCAGCTTGCCGGTGCGCGAGCGTCCGCCCTCGGGGAAGAACTCCTGGTGCACGCCGTCGTGGACGAGCTTCTTCACGTACGCCTTGAAGGTGGCGGCGTAGATCTTGTCGTCCTTGAAGGAGCGGCGCAGGAAGAAGGCGCCGCAGCGGCGCAGGAAGGGGCCGAGCGGCCAGAAGGACAGGTTGGCGCCCGCGGCGACGAGCGGCACGGCGTAGCCGCGGTTCCAGAGGATCCAGCTCATCACCAGGTAGTCCACGTGGCTCTTGTGCGAGGGGCAGAGCACGAGCGGGGCCTTGCTGGCGGCCTTGAGGGCGCGGTTGAGCCCGGCCTCGTCCACCTCGATGCCGTCGTAGATGCGGTTGAAGACCCAGGCGAGCAGGGGCGAGGCGAACGCCAGCATGGTGGGGCTGGCTCGGGCGGCGATGGCCTCCAGGTTGCGCCGGGACTGGCGCAGCACGCTCTCCGGGCTGCGGTTGGTCTCGGTGGCCACGGTGTCGAGCGCCCTGCGCAGGGTGCGGTCGCGCAGCGTCTCGTCGAGGATGCGATCGGCGGATTTCTCCGGGGGACCGAAGACGGCGCGCGTCTCACGCGACAGGTGGTGGTTCAGCATGCCGCGCACCTTGCGGGCGATCACCTCGTCGGAGTCCTGGGGGTTTTCCGCGATGAAGCGCTTGAGATCGATGGGCTCGCCCACGCGGAACTGGGCGCGGCGGTAGTTGCGGAAGAAGGCCACCATCGAGTGCAGGAAGCCGGGCGCCTCGGGGCTGCCGAACACCCTGTCCCACACGTTGGGATTGAGGCGCGCGGTGCGCTTCTCCCAGACGAAGAGCTCGGGCACGAGGAAGACGGAGCGCTCTTCCCGGCGCGCCATGGCGACCAGGGTGGGGAAGGGGTTCTCCTCGATGTCCTTGCCCGAGGCGCTGAACAGGGCCGTCTTCTTCAGGAAGATGAGGCCGCTGTTGCCCGAGTCGCGCGCGTGGGCGAAGCGCTCCTCGAAGGGGCCGCGCTGCCGGGCGTTGCGGAAGGGGCGGGTGAACCAGGGGCGCAGGTTGACCACCGCCCGGATGAGCGGCAGCCCCCGGCGCACGCTCGCCCAGGAGAGATAGAGGAAGTTGATCCACGCCGTGGTGCGCATGACGTGCACCACGAAGCCCTTGGCGTGCAGCGCGCGCAGCTCCGCCTCGGCCTCCGCGGGAAAGCGGACGCCGTCGAAGTAGCGCTGCCCCAATACCCTCGAGATGGGGCCGAACTCCTTGCTCAACGCCTCATGATGATCGACAGCCGGTCCCAGGACGGTGTCCACGTGCGAGCCCCCTTAGTTGCACGAGTGAGTGGCGTTACATGTTCTCGGGAGTGGCGATACCCAGCAGGGTGAGCCCCGCGGCGAGTGCCGCGCGCGTGGCATCCGTGAGCGCCAGCCGCGCCTGCTTGAGTGGCTCGTCCCCCTCGAGGAGGACGCGCTTGGCCCGATCCTGGTTGCCCAGGGTGTAGTAGCGGCTGAACTCCGCGGCCAGGTCCAACAGCCACCGGGCGACAAAGCTCGGCTCCTGTTGATCCGCCGCCTCCTGCACCACCACGGGCAGCCGGGCGATGGCGCGCAGCACCGCCTGTTCCTCCGGCAGCGTGAGCCGGCTGGCGTCGTAGGTGGTGGGCGCGCCGCCGCCCTTGCGCAGGATGTTGCAGGCACGCGCGTGGGCGTACTGGAGGTAGGCGCCCGTGTGCCCGGTGAAGTTGAGGATCTCGTCCCAGTCGAAGGTGTAGTCGGTGGCGCGGCGGTTCTTCAGGTCGCCGAAGAAGATGGCGCCCAGGCCGATCTGCTCCGCCAGCGCCTCGGGGTCGTCCGTCTGGATCTTCCCCTCCTCGATGTTGTTCTTCACCAGGGCGAGGGCGCGTGAGCGGGCCTCGTCGAGCACGTCGGTGAGCAGCACCACGTTGCCCTGGCGCGTGCTCATGCCGTGCACGCGGCCGAAGTTGACGTGCACCATGCGCTCCACGAAGTCGCGGCCCATCGCCTTGAGCACGCGGAAGAGCTGCCGGAAGTGCAGCGACTGATCCGTGGCCACCACGTAGAGCGACTTGTCGAAGTGGAAGCGCTCGTGGCGGTCGATGGCCGCCGCCAGGTCGCGCGTGGCGTAGAGCGTGCTGCCGTCGTTCTTCTTGAGGAGCACCGGCGGCTCGTTCTCCTCGTAGGGCAGGCCCACGATGAGGGCGCCCTCGGACTGCTTGACGCCCACCGTGCGGGAGATCTCCTCGATCACCGGCTCCATCTTGTCCTGGTAGAAGCTCTCGCCCTCGATGTGCTCGAAGCGGATGCCCAGCCGGGCGTAGATGCGCAGGAAGTCGCGGATGGACGTCTCGCGGAACTCCTTCCACAGCGCGAGCGCCTCGGCGTCATTGGCCTCCATGCGCCGGAAGAAGTCACGGGCGCGCTCGTCGAACGCGGGCTCCTTCTCCGCGCGCTGGTTGGCCTGGACGTACACCTTGACCAGGTGCGCCATGTCCTGGCGCTTGGCCGGGTCGCCGTACTCCTGGAAGCCCACGGCGACGAGGCCGAACTGCTTGCCCCAGTCGCCCAGGTAGTTGATGCCCTCCACGCGGTAGCCGAGCGCCCGGTGCAGGTTGGCCACGGCGTGGCCGATGACGGTGGAGCGGATGTGGTGGAAGGCGATGGGCTTGGCGATGTTGGGCGAGGAGTAGTCCATCACCACCGTCTTGCCCGCGCCCGAGTCCCCGCCGCCATAGCGCGTGCCCTGGGCGCGCGCCGCGTCGATGACCTCGGCGGTGAAGGGCAGGAGCGAGAAGCGCGCGTTGACGTAGGGACCGGCGGCCACGATCTCCAGGCCGGGCACCTTCAGGTTCTGCGCGAGCCCGGCGGCGATCGCCGGAGGAGCCTTCTTCTGCGCCTTGGCCAGGGGAAAGGTGGGAAACGACAGGTCCCCGTGCGTGGGGTCGGCCGGCTTGACCTGGGCGTCGATCTCGGAAGCGGGCACGCCCAGCGACTGGGCGAGCGCCTCGACGAATGCTGCCCGGTAATGCGAGTAGGCGGAAGTGCTCATGGGACGCGCGGCATACTAAGCGAAGGAGTCAGGGATTCCGCGCATCTTCTGTTGACGCAGCGTGTCGTGCGTCCTTGGAATGACTGCTTCAGGTCACCGCGCCCCGGCGGCTCGGGCGCACCACGGCGGCCACGGTGTCGAGCAGTCGCGGCAGTTGGAGGGGCTTCTCGAAGAAGCCATCGATGCGATCCAGGCCCTGGCCGGCGCCGAGGGTGGACACGTCGCTGGCGCCCGAGATGATGTAGACGGCCACGTCGGCGAGCGACTCGGTGCCACGGATGAAGCGCAGCACCGAGCGGCCGTCTTCCTCGCTCAGGCGCAGATCCAACAGCACCATGGCCGGGCGGATGTGCGAGAGGATGGAGCGCGCCTCGGAGGCGCCCGAGGTGGACATCACCCGGTAGCCCTCCTGTTCGAGGACCTGTTGGAGCACCTCGCGGCAGTCCACGTCGTCCTCGACGAGGAGGATGCCGCCGGCGCGGGGACCGGTCTGGGCGAGGTCGGGCGAGCTGACGGCGCCGGCGAACAGGGGCATGACCATCTGCAGGGCGGTGCCCTCGCCCAGGGTGCTCGAGGCCTCCACGCGGCCGCCGTGCAGCGCCATGATCTTGGCGACCAGGGGCAGGCCGAGGCTGTGGCCCTGGCCGCGCGTGCCATCGGGGCGGTGGAAGGGATCGAAGACGTGCTCCAGGTCCTCGGTGCCCAGACCCGGGCCGCTGTCCTTGACGGTGAGCAGGGCGAGTCCGTCCTCGCTGCCCACGCGCAGCTCCACGGTGTCCTCGGGCTCGCAGCGGTTGATGCCGCTCTCCACGAGGTTCTGGATGGCCTCGGCGATGCGCTCGCGGTCGCCGCGCACGAAGACCTCGCCCGTGGGGGGCAGCACGAGCTGGACCTTGGACTGCTCGGCGGCGGGGGCGAGGGTGCGCACCACCTCCTCGGCCACGGCCTTGAGCCCGAAGGGGCGCTGGTTGAGCTGCATCTTGCCCGCCTGGAGCCGGGACATGAGGAGCAGATCATTCACCATGCGCAGCATGCGGTCCGCGCTCCGGTCGCACACCTGCACCGCGCGGCGCTGGGCGTCCGACAGGCCCCCGAGCTTCTCGCGTCCCATCATCGCCAGGTAGGCCTTGATGGTGGTGAGGGGGTTCTTCAAGTCATGGGACACGTTGCCGAGCAGCTCGTCGCGGCTCTGCTCCAGGGCCTTGAGGCCGGCGATGGCCGTCTGCAGGTCCTTGTTGCGCCGGGCGCTGTCGTCGCGCAGGCGCGCCACCTCGTAGGAGGCGGACAACTGGCTGGCGAGCGCCATGAGGAGCGAGTCCGGGGCGGAGCGGCGCGGGGCGAGGATGGCGAGCACGCCGCTGGTGCCCAGGGGGCTCTCCAGGGGCACGGCGATGGTCTCCTCGTCGCGCAGGATGGCGCGCTCGGCGAAGGCGCGGCCCACGACACCCTCCTCGGGGGTGGCGGCGGTGATGCGCTCGTCGTAGCGGCCGCGCACGTGCTCCACGTGGAGCTGGTTGCGCGCGGGGAGGTAGCGCGCGACGTAGCAGGCCTTGGCCTGCATCAGGCCGTGGATGAGCTGGAGCTGGGCGCGCAGCGCCTCGGTGGGGCCCTCGCTGGAGGTGATGTGCTGGGCCATCTCCGCGAGGGTGCGCTCGGCGACCTCGCTCTCCACGGGGGGCTGGGGCTTCACCAGACGCCGGACGGGCTTCTTGGGCTCAGGGCGCAGGGTGACGACTTCGGCCAGATGGGGAACCTTCTTCTTGGGCACGGAGCAACCTCGGCGGCCAGGGAGCGGTGCTTCCGCTCCTCATCGACGGGGGAGGGTGGAAGGCCTCACCCCGCGCAGGCAATCCTGCGCCAGTGGACACGGGGGTGGGAACCCAGGTGTGCCACCGCGGCGCAACAGCGCTCTCCGCAGGACAATTGCCGTGTCCAACAGGTGACATCAGGTGGGGAGGCGGGCGGCCAACCCCAAGGGTTTTCCAGGGTTGGGTCAGGCCTGGAAGCCGCTCTCCTGGAGCGCCTGGGTGGCGGCCATCTGGACGCGGCGCGCGGTGTCGCCCGTGGTGAGCTTCTGGATGGGCTCGCGCGCGGGGGCGTACTTGAGGGGCCCCAGCGCCTTGAGGGCGGCGATCTTCACGTCGTCGGACATGTCGTCGAGGAAGGGCAGGAGCGCCGGGGCGATGCGCTCGTCCTGCTTGCCGGTGATGTAGTGCAGCAGGACGACCTTCTTCTCCGGGTCGCGCATGTACTGGGCGCTCAGGGCGGTGAGCGTGTCCACGACGGTGGAGACGACCTCGGCCTCGCTCTGGAGCGACTCGAGGATGCGCACGGCCCAGGACGTGGCCTGCTCGTTCTTGCGCAGGAACTCGGTGACGGGGGCGATGGCGTCCTTGCCAAAGCCCTTGATGAGCTCGAAGACGTGCTCCTTCTCGTCCGCGTCCGTGGTGAGCGGCTCCACGTTGATGGTGTAGCGGTGCATGAGCACGGTGACGGCCTCGGGGAACTTCATCTCCCCGAGCTGCTGGAGGGCCTTCTGCCGGGAGGTGGGGTCGCCGTACTTCTGGGTGACCTTGGGCTTGAGCTTGAGGGCTTTGTCGGGGCCGGAGCCGCCGAGGAAGTCGAAGATACCCATGAGTGAAGAGGCTCCGAGGGGGGTTGAACCGGGTTCTTGAAGGGCCGTGTAGGACGTGGCGGCGGGGAACGCAAGAGACTTGGGGGGCTGGCCCGGGGGCGGCGGGCCTAGAGGTGGAGCGCGCCCCGGACATCCGTCTGGTAGGCCCGGGCGAGCGACTCCGCGGCGCGGCGCGCCTCGTCCGAGAGCTGCTCGGGCACCTTGACCTGGAGGGTGAGGTAGAGGTCTCCCGGGGGCCCGCCCTTGAGCGAGGGCGAGCCGCGGCCCTTGAGGCGCATCTTGCGGCCGGACTGGGAGCCGGGGGGCACCTTGACGGTGACCTCGCCCTGGAAGGTGGGCACGCGGATCTCCGCGCCCAGCATGGCCTCGGAGACGGTCACCGGGAGATCCATGGACAGATCATCCCCCTCCCGGCGCACCAGGGGGTGCTCGGACACGATCGTCTCGATGTAGAGATCGCCCGGAGGGCCACCCCGCGAGCCCGCGGAGCCCTGTCCGGACAGCCGCACCTTGGAGCCGGTCTGCACGCCCGCGGGAATCTTCACGGTGAGCCGGGCCGTCTCGTCGAGCACGCCCGAGCCCTGGCAGGAAGGGCAGGGAGGAGCGGCGCGTCCGGAGCCGCGGCAGGTGGGGCAGGTGCCCCCGGAGGCCATGCCGAGCACGCCACCGGCCCGGCGCGTCTTGCCCGTGCCGCCGCAGGTGGCGCACGTGGTGGGAGTGCCCACCTGGCCCGAGCCCTGGCAGCGCTGACAGCGTCCGGGACGTTGCAGCGAGATGCTGCGCTCGGTGCCGGTGAGGGCCTCGGCGAAGCTGAGCGTGAGCGTGGCCGAGATGTCTTCGCCCGGAGTGGGACCCGCCGCCCGGCCGCCCGCGCGCCCGAAGATCTCCCCGATGTCCACCCCGCCGGTGCCGCCGCCCGTGCGCCCGAAGATGTCGCCCAGGATGTCCCCCAGGTCGAAGTCCGCGCCGCCCCCTCCACCGCCACCGCTGAAGGGCATTCCGCCACCCGAGGCACGCGCGGCCTTGTAGGCGCGATACTGCTGGGCCTTCTTCTCGTCGAAGCCGAGCTTGGCGGCCTCTTCGCCGAACTCGTCATAGAGCTTGCGCTTCTTCTCGTCCGACAGCACCTCGAAGGCGGCGTTGAGTTGCTTGAACTTCTCCTCGGCGCTCTTGTCCCCCGGGTTGACATCCGGGTGGTACTTGCGCGCGAGTTTGCGGAAGGCCTTCTTGATGTCTTCGGCCGATGCCGTCCGGGACACGCCGAGAATCTGGTAATAGTCGTCCGCCATGTGCTTGGCATCCTCCACGATTGCAAGAACGTAACCAGTTGTACGGAGAGCGCCAGCATGGCGTGTTGCCCAGGGTCCGGATGTATAAAGTGAGAGGACCGAGGAAGATCATGGGTGCGCCGCGCGGACGAACCGTGAAGAGGGGACTGGTGGTGGGCTGTCTCGCGCTGGTGCCGATGACTTCCGGTGGGGCCGTGGCGCAGACCGCTTCGCCGACTTCCCTGGAGGGCTCTCGGGTACTGGACCGGGTGGTGGCGGTCGTGGGGGGGCAGGTGCTGACCCTGAGCGAGCTGGAATTCGAGGCCCGGGTGGCGCTCGTGGAGCGGGGAGGCGTCAGGGCGGCCGATGAGCGGCTGGACGAGCCCACGCTGCTGGGCGCGCTCGAGCTGGGCATCAACCAGCGGCTGCTGGTGGCGGGGGCGGATCGCCTGCAGGCCTTCGCCGCGGAGCGCTCGGCGGTGGATGCGCGGCTGCGGCGGTTCCGCGAGCGCTTCGAGGACGAGCCGGCGCTGTTGTCCTTCCTGGCGCGGCACGACGCGGATCTGGATCAACTGATGGTGGTGCTGGAGCGGAGCGTGCGGGCCGAGCGCATCCTGGACAGCCGGATCCGCCTGCGTGCCCAGGTGAGCGAAGCGGAGGTGCGGCGCTACTGGGAGGAACACAAGTCGACCCTGGGGGGGTCCTACGAGGGCGTGCACGACGCCTTGAAGGAGCGGTTGATGCGGGAGCGCTACGGAGAGCTCGCGAAGGAGGAGTTCAAGCGGGTCCGGGCGGACGCGCGGGTACGCCGGGTGGCGCCCTTCGCCCAGGGGGCTCGGCCATGAGGCGGATGCGGGAGGAGCCCCGGGGGAGCAGGCCGCCGGGCGCCCGGCCGTCCGCCTTCCTCCTGCGGCGGATGACGCACGAGGATCTGCCCGCGGTGATGGAGCTGGAGAAGGCGTCGTTCACCAACCCCTGGTCGCTGGAGCTGCTGCGGCGCGAGCTGGGGCACGACTGGTCCGTCATCTTCCTGCTCGAGGAGCCCATCGAGGAGGGAGGCCGTCGACTGCTGGGCATCTCCATCTTCTGGATCGTCCACGACGAGGTGCACGTGCTCAACGTGGCCACGGCGCCGGAGCACCGGCGGCGCGGGGTGGGGCGGACCCTGATCGAAGCCACCCTGGCCGAGGGCCGGACGCGCAAGTGCAGCCTGGCGACACTCGAGGTGCGCAAGAGCAACGAGGCCGCCATCAACCTCTACAAATCCTTCGGGTTCCGTCCGGTGGGGGTGCGGCCCAACTACTACGTGGACGAGGGCCAGGCCGCCGAGGACGCGATCGTGATGGTCCTCGACTTCTAGCGACCGGGGGAGTAGAGGAGCGCGGCCATCCGTAGAGTGTGGGAACGACCGCCAGTGCTTGACACGGGGGGTCCCCTCCCTATACTCGCGGCCCTTTTTCAAAGCGCAGTGGTAGGTGTGTATGCGCCCCCGGGTACACCCGCCCGGGACAATCGGGAAGGAAGAGGAGTTCAGTGCCAACCATCAGCCAGCTGGTCCGCCAGGGCCGCGAGAAGTTGAACATCAAGGGCAAGAGCCCCGCTCTGAAGGAGTGCCCTCAGAAGCGCGGCGTCTGCACCCGCGTGTACACCACGACGCCGAAGAAGCCGAACTCGGCCCTTCGCAAGGTGGCGCGCGTTCGTCTGACGAACGGAATCGAAGTGACGTCCTACATCCCCGGCGTGGGTCACAACCTCCAGGAGCACTCGGTGGTGATGATCCGTGGTGGCCGTGTGAAGGATCTCCCGGGCGTTCGCTACCACATCATCCGCGGCACGCTGGACTCGGTCGGCGTGGCCGGCCGCAAGCAGGGCCGTTCCAAGTACGGCGCCAAGCGTCCGAGCTGAGCTCGGAGCTGATCACCTTCGCTTCATGACTTGGGACGCTTGCCCCGCACCCTGGGGAGCCTCCCGGATTCGCCAACGCAGTTCGAAGCCCCCATTGAAGACTCCCGGGTGCATGGGAGCGGGGCGTAAGGGATAGAAAAAGATGCCTCGTCGTCGCGTAGTAGCCAAGCGCAAGATCCTTCCCGATCCGAAGTTCCAGGACCGTCTCGTCACGAAGTTCGTGAACGACCTGATGCGCAAGGGGAAGAAGTCCATCGCCGAGCGGGTGTGCTACGGCGCCTTCACGCTCATCGAGGAGCGTGCGAAGGAAGATCCCCTCAAGACGTTCAAGAAGGCCCTGGACAACGTCAAGCCGGTGCTCGAGGTGAAGAGCCGCCGCGTCGGTGGCGCCACCTACCAGGTGCCCGTGGAGGTCCGTCAGGATCGCCGCGTGGCGCTGGGCATGCGCTGGATCATCACCTACGCCAAGGCGCGCGGTGAGAAGACGGCCATGGAGAAGCTGGCCGGCGAGATCATGGACGCCGCCAACAACCGCGGCAACGCGGTGAAGAAGCGCGAGGACACGCACAAGATGGCCGAGGCCAACAAGGCCTTCGCCCACTACCGCTGGTAGTCCTCGCGATTTCTTGTTGTGCCCGACACCCGGATGCGCTTAACGCGCGTCCGGGTGTTTGCGGTTTTGTAGACATCCGCTTCTGGAGAGGTTTGGAGCCATGCCCCGCGAGTATCCCCTCGAGCGCTATCGCAACATCGGCATCATGGCGCACATCGACGCCGGCAAGACCACGACCACGGAACGGATCCTGTTCTACGCGGGGGCCATCCACAAGATGGGCGAGGTGCATGAAGGCACCACGACCACGGACTGGATGGTGCAGGAGCGCGAGCGTGGCATCACCATCACCTCGGCGGCCATCACCGCGTTCTGGAACCGCAACGAGCAGAAGTACCGCATCAACATCATCGACACGCCGGGCCACGTGGACTTCACCATCGAGGTGGAGCGCTCGCTGCGCGTGCTGGACGGGGCCGTCGCGGTGTTCGACGCGGTCAACGGCGTCGAGCCGCAGTCGGTGACGGTGTGGCGCCAGGCGGACAAGTACAAGGTTCCGCGCATCTGCTTCGTGAACAAGATGGACCGGGTGGGGGCGGACTACGAGATGTCCGTGGGCACCATCCGCGAGAAGCTGGGTGCGCGTCCGGTGCGCCTGCAACTGCCGCTGGGCGCCGAGGACAAGCACCGCGGCGTCATCGATCTCGTGCGCATGAAGGCGCTCGTCTTCTCCGACTCGGAGATGGGCAGCCGCTTCGACGAGGTGGAGATCCCCGAGGAGTTCCGGGCCGAGGCGGACGCGGCGCGCGCGGAGCTGGTGGAGACGGCGGCCGAGCAGGACGACGCGCTCACCGAGAAGTTCCTCGAGGGCACGGAGCTCACGGAGGCGGAGATCCGCTCGGCCATCCGCAAGGGGTGCCTGGCGCTGAGGATCTTCCCGGTGTTCTGCGGCTCGGCCTTCAAGCACAAGGGCGTGCAGCCGCTGCTGGACGCGGTGGTGGACTATCTGCCGGGCCCGCTCGACATCCCGTCCGTGCAGGGCAAGAACCCCAAGGGCAAGGAGGAGACGCGGGAGACGAGCGACAAGGCGCCCTTGAGCGCGCTGGCGTTCAAGATCATGCCGGACCCGTCCTTCCCGTCGCAGTCGCTCACCTTCTTGCGCATCTACTCGGGGAGCCTGGAGTCGGGCTCGGCGGTGTGGAACTCGGTGAAGGGCAAGCGCGAGCGCATCGGACGGCTGGTGCAGATGCGCGCGGACAAGAAGGACGAGGTGGCCGAGTGCTACGCGGGGGACATCTGCGCGGTGGTGGGCATGAAGCTGGCCACCACGGGCGACACCCTGTGTGACGACAAGCACCCCATCATCCTCGAGCAGATGGAGTTCCCCGAGCCCGTCATCGACGTGGCCATCGAGCCCAAGTCCACGGCGGACCAGGAGAAGATCCACACGAGCCTGGCGCGCCTGGCGGCGGAGGATCCCTCGTTCCGGGTGAGGACGAACGAGGAGACGGGGCAGACGCTCATCGCGGGCATGGGCGAGCTGCACCTGGAGATCATCGTCGACCGGCTCCTGCGCGAGCACAAGGTGGACGCCAACGTGGGCAAGCCCCAGGTGGCCTACCGCGAGACGATCACCCGGACGGTGGAGTCCGAGGGCAAGTTCATGCGCCCCCTGGGCGGCAAGAACCAGTTCGGCCACGTGTGGCTGCGCGTGAGCCCGAACAAGGCGGGGCAGGGCTTCGTCTTCGAGAACACCATTCCCGCGGAGAAGGTGACGAAGGAGTTCGTCGAGGCGGCGCGACAGGGCGTGCAGGAATCGCTGCAGAGCGGCCCCATCGCGGGCTACCCGCTGCTGGACGTGAAGGTGGAGGCCTATGACGGCTCCATGCACGAGACGGAGTCGAGCGAGATGGCCTTCAAGATCGCCGGCTCCATGGCCTTCCGGGAGGCCGTGCGCGGCGCGGAGCCCGTGCTGCTCGAGCCCATCATGGACTGCGAGGTCGTCACGCCCAACGACTTCACGGGCGACGTCATCGGCGACCTGACGGCGCGGCGGGGGCGCATCCAGGGCATGGAGCCTCGGCCGGGAGGCGTGCAGGCGATCCTCGCCCAGGTGCCACTCGCCAAGATGTTCGGCTACTCGACGGACCTGCGCAGCCGCAGTCAGGGAAGAGCGACCTACACCATGCGGTTCAGCAACTACGCGCCGGCACCGAAGGACGCGCTGAATCGCTGAGTGACTTGCTCCCTCGCGAAGGGAGCAGGCGATTTCAATTGACGTTTTCGCGGGTTTGAAGCACGACGCAGCACCTTTTTTTTCTCCATTCGGTCGGTAAGCCAGTCTCCGAGGAGCAGCGATGAGTAAGGAGAAGTTCGATAGAAGTTTGCCGCACGTCAACATCGGCACCATCGGCCACGTTGACCACGGCAAGACGTCCCTCACGGCGGCCATCACCAAGGTGCTGGCGAAGACGGGCGGCGCGACGTTCCTCGCGTACGACCAGATCGACAAGGCCCCCGAGGAGCGCGAGCGCGGCATCACCATCTCCACGGCGCACGTGGAGTACAAGACGAAGAACCGGCACTACGCCCACGTGGACTGCCCGGGGCACGCCGACTACGTCAAGAACATGATCACGGGCGCGGCGCAGATGGACGGCGCCATCCTGGTGGTGTCGGCGGCGGACGGCCCGATGCCCCAGACGCGCGAGCACATCCTGCTGGCGCGCCAGGTGGGCGTGCCCTACATCGTGGTCTTCCTGAACAAGGTGGACCTGCTGGACGACCCCGAGCTGCGCGAGCTCGTGGAGATGGAGGTGCGCGACCTGCTCAAGAAGTACGAGTTCCCGGGCGACACCATCCCCATCGTGCCTGGCAGCGCCGTCAAGGCGCTCGAGGGTGACACCTCGGAGATTGGCGAGCCGGCCATCCTGAAGCTGATGGAGGCGGTGGACAGCTACATCCCCACGCCGCAGCGCGCCACGGACAAGCCCTTCCTGATGCCGGTGGAGGACGTGTTCTCCATCGCCGGCCGTGGAACGGTGGCCACCGGCCGCGTCGAGCGCGGCATCATCAAGGTGGGCGAGGAGGTGGAAGTGGTGGGTCTGCGCGCCACGCAGAAGACGGTGGTGACGGGCGTGGAGATGTTCCGCAAGCTGCTGGACGAGGGCCGGGCGGGCGACAACATCGGCGCGCTGGTGCGTGGTCTGAAGCGTGAGGACATGGAGCGTGGCCAGGTGCTGGCCAAGCCGGGCAGCATCACCCCGCACACCAAGTTCAAGGCGCAGATCTACGTGCTGAGCAAGGAAGAGGGGGGCCGCCACACGCCGTTCTTCAAGGGCTACCGTCCCCAGTTCTACTTCCGCACCACGGACGTGACGGGCACGGTGAAGCTGCCGGACAACGTGGAGATGGTGATGCCGGGCGACAACATCGCGATCGAGGTGGAGCTGATCACCCCGGTGGCGATGGAGAAGGAGCTGCGCTTCGCGGTGCGTGAAGGTGGACGCACGGTGGGCGCGGGCGTTGTGGCCGAGATCATCGCGTAGTAAGAGAAGTTTCCGCTTGCCCTGGCTCGAAGAAACAGCGAAAAGCCGGGGCAGTGTGAATTAGGTTGCATACACGCGGGGCGCGGTGGTACATGCCGCGCCCCTTCGAAGAGACGGCTCTGTGACATCCAGGGGACGTTGGGCGTAGCGCCTCCATCAGAGGCCGTACAAAGAGGTTTTTGCGAATGGCGACACAGAAGATCCGCATCCGGCTGAAGGCCTACGACTCCAAGCTCCTGGATCAGAGCGCTGGGGAGATCGTCGAGACGGCGCGGCGCACGGGCGCCAAGGTTGCCGGTCCGATCCCCCTGCCCACGCGCATCAACAAGTTCACGGTGCTGCGGTCGCCGCACGTGGACAAGAAGAGCCGCGAGCAGTTCGAGATCCGCACTCACAAGCGCCTGCTCGACATCCTCGAGCCCACCCAGCAGACGCTGGACGCGCTGATGAAGCTGGATCTGTCGGCCGGCGTTGACGTGGAGATCAAATCCTGAGGGACGGGGTAGGGCCCACCGGTTCCACTCCATTCCCCAGAGGAAATAGCCATGGCGAAGTTCGACGTAGTCGATCTGGACTTGAAGAAGGTGTCGGAGCTCGAGCTCTCCGACGACATTTTCGGCGCCAAGCCGAACGCGCACCTCTTCTATGAGGTGGCGAAGATGCAGCAGGTGAATCGTCGCCGCGGTACGGTGGCGGTGAAGAACACCTCGCTGGTGAGCGGTGGCGGCAAGAAGCCCTGGAAGCAGAAGGGTACCGGCCGCGCCCGCCAGGGTTCCATCCGCGCTTCCCACTGGGTGGGCGGCGGTAAGGCGATGGGTCCCAAGCCTCGGGATTACTTCTACCGTCCGCCCAAGAAGGTGCGGCGCGGTGCGCTCCGGGCGGCCCTGTCGCTGCGCGCCCAGGAGAAGACGCTCATCATCCTGGACGGCTTCAAGCTGGACGCGGCGAAGAGCAAGCAGGCGTTCGATGTGCTGACCAAGCGGCTGAAGCTGGCCGGCGCGCTGGTCATCGACGCCAAGGACAACATCAACCTGCACCGCAGCGTGCGCAACCTGGCGAAGTTCGACGTGCTCCCGCCCGAGGGGCTGAACCTCGAGTCCGTCCTGCGCCACAAGCACCTGGTGGTGACTTCCGCGGCCATCAAGGCCATCGAGGGGGCGCTCTCGTGAACGCTACCGACGTCATCAAGGGTCCGCTCATCACGGAGAAGCTGGACCAGGCCCGTGAGAAGTTCCGGCAGTACTCGTTCATCGTCGACAAGAAGGCCACCAAGTACGATGTGGCCAACGCCGTCGAGAAGCTCTTCAAGGTGAGCGTCGAGGGCGTCCGGACCAACATCGTCCGCGGCAAGACCAAGCGCGTGGGGCGCTCGATCGGCAAGCGGCCGAACTTCAAGAAGGCGGTCGTCACCCTCAAGGAGGGGGACAAGATCGAACTCTTCGAGGGAGGCGCGGTCTAGCGCACGGCGCTGACCGACGTTGAGGACCAACCATGGGCATCAAGAAGTACAAGCCGACCTCCGCCGCCCGTCGTCTGATGACGGTGTCCGACTTCGCGGACATCACCAAGGACACGCCGGAGAAGAAGCTCACCGAGTCTCTGAAGAAGTCTGGCGGCCGCAACGTTCACGGCCACATCACCCGCCGTCACCAGGGTGGTGGACACAAGCGCCGCTACCGCGTCATCGACTTCAAGCGTCGTGACAAGGACGGCGTGCCGGCCAAGGTCGCCGCGGTGGAGTACGACCCGAACCGCTCGGCCAACATCGCCCTCCTGCACTACGCGGACGGCGAGAAGCGCTACATCATCGCCCCCGTCGACCTGAAGGTCGGGGACACCGTGATGGCGGGCGAGAACGCGGACATCCGTCCGGGCAACAGCCTGCCGCTCATCAACATCCCGGTCGGTACGGTCATCCACAACGTGGAGCTCAAGCCGGGCCGCGGTGCGCAGATCATCCGCTCGGCCGGCTCCTCGGGCCAGCTGATGGCGAAGGAAGGCCGCTACGCCCAGGTGCGTCTGCCCTCCGGCGCCGTGCGCATGGTGCAGATCGAGTGCCGCGCCACCGTGGGCCAGGTGGGCAACCTGGAGCACGAGATCATCCGCATCGGCAAGGCGGGTCGTAGCCGCTGGCTGGGCATCCGTCCCACCGTCCGCGGTCTGGCGATGAACCCCGTTGACCACCCGCACGGTGGTGGTGAGGGTAAGTCGGGCCAGGGTAACCCGCATCCGGTGTCGCCGTGGGGCCAGAAGACCAAGGGCCTGAGCACGCGCAAGAACAAGCGTACTGACAAGTTCATCGTGAGCGTCCGCCGTCCGGGCGCGCGCAGCCAGTAGTCGAGGGTTTACACAATGGCGCGTTCGATTAAGAAGGGTCCGTTCGTCGATGGTTACCTCGTCAAGAAGGTCGAGGACATGATCAAGACGAACAAGAAGAGTGTCGTGAAGACGTGGTCCCGCCGTTCGACCATCCTTCCGGAGTTCGTGGGTCATACCTTCGCGGTGCACAACGGCCGCAAGTTCATCCCCGTCTTCGTGACCGAGAACATGGTGGGCCACAAGCTCGGCGAGTTCGCCCCGACGCGTACGTTCGGCGGTCACTCGGCGGAGAAGAAGGTCGCCAAGGGCAAGTAGCCGGCCCCGCTGACAGGCGGCGTCCGCCAGAGGAGATGACATGGAGTCGAAGGCACATCTGAGGTTCCTGAGCATGTCGCCCCGGAAGGTTTCCACCGTGGCGGCTCTCGTCCGCGGTAAGCCGGTGGGGCAGGCGCTCAACATCCTGCGCTTCACCAGCCGCGCCGCGGCGGTTCCCGTGGCCAAGCTCATCAAGAGCGCCGTGGCCAACGCGACCGACCTGTCCAAGGGCCAGGTCGACGTGGACAAGCTCGTGGTGAAGACGATTTCGGTGGATCAGGGTCCGACCCAGCGCCGCTACATGCCGCGCGCCATGGGCCGCGCCTCGCGCATCAACAAGAAGACCAGCCACATTCACGTGGTGCTGGCGGAGGCGGCCAAGTAGTTGGCCGCCCGCCGGGCGAACCACGCAACCGATTGAAGGAGACGCACGTTGGGCCAGAAAGTCCATCCCATTGGGTTCCGCCTCGGGGTCATCAAGACCTGGGACTCCAAGTGGTTCGAGCACAAGAACTACGCGCAGTGGCTGCATGAAGACATCCGCATCCGCGAGTTCGTGAAGAAGTCGCTCAACCATGCGGGTGTCTCCAAGGTGGAGATCGAGCGCGCGGCGAACAAGGTGAAGGTCAACGTGCACACCGCGCGCCCGGGCATCGTCATCGGCAAGCGCGGCGCGGGCATCGAGACGGTGAAGAAGGACCTCCAGCAGTTCACGAAGAACGAGGTCTTCCTCAACATCGTCGAGGTCCGCAAGGCCGAGACCGACGCGCAGCTGGTGGCCGAGAACATCGCCACCCAGCTCGAGCGCCGCATCGCCTTCCGCCGCGCCATGAAGAAGGCGCTGCAGACGGCGATGAAGTTCGGTGCCAAGGGCATCCGCGTGGCCTGCTCGGGCCGCCTCGGTGGCGCGGAGATGGCGCGCTACGAGTGGTACCGCGAGGGCCGGGTGCCCCTGCACACCCTGCGCTCGGACATCGACTACGGTTTCGCCGAGGCGAAGACCACCTACGGCAAGATCGGCTGCAAGGTGTGGATCTGCCGCGGCGACATCCTCCCCACCAAGGGTGGAGCGGGCGCCGCTCCGGCCGCCAACCGCTAACCCCCTCGTGGGCCGCTCCGTGAGGCGCGGCCCGCTCGGGATTGAAGGACACCGACGATGCTTCAGCCTGCTCGTACGAAGTTCCGCAAGATGCACAAGGGCCGCACGCCGGGTTTGGCGTACCGCGGCAGCGACCTCACCTACGGTGAGTACGGCCTCATGTCGCTCCAGCCGGGGTGGCTCACCTCCCGGCAGATCGAGGCGGCCCGTATCGCGATGACGCGCCACATCAAGCGTGGCGGCAAGATCTGGATCCGCGTGTTCCCGGACAAGCCGATCACCAAGAAGCCCGCCGAGACCCGTATGGGTACCGGTAAGGGTGGTGTGGAGTACTACGTGGCGGTGGTCAAGCCTGGCCGTATCCTCTATGAGATGGAGGGTATGACGCCCGAGGTGGCCACCAGCGCCCTGAAGTTGGCCCAGGCCAAGCTCCCGGTGCTGACGAAGATCGTCACCCGTAGCGAGCTGGCGCTCTAGTTCCGCCGCGGGCGGCCCCTTGGTGGTATGAGGGCCGCCCACTGGCTCTGAGGAGATTGGAAGATGGCGACTGCGAAAGAACTCAAGGAGCTCTCGGCGGACGACCTGAAGCAGCGCGCGGCCGAACTGCGCGACACGCTGTTCCAGGATCAGCTCAAGCGGGCCACCGGCTCGCTGGACAACCCGTCCGAGCGCACCCAGCACAAGCGCGATCTGGCGCGCATCCTGACCGTCCTGGGAGAGAAGGCCCGGGCGGAGAAGAAGGCTTAGGAGCTTTTCTCATGGCTGAAGCGACTCAAACCACTCCCGCCACGACCCCCTCCCGCGGCCGTCCCAAGACCCGCGTGGGCATCGTGACCTCCAACAAGATGCAGAAGACGGTGGTGGTCACCGTCTCGCGCCGCGCTGCTCACCCCAAGTACGGGAAGATCATGAGCCTGCGTGAGAAGTACAAGGCGCACGTCGAGGACCACGACTACCCGGCGAAGGTCACCATCAACGAGGGTGATCGCGTGCGCATCGCCGAGACCCGTCCCGGCTCGAAGGACAAGCGCTGGCGCGTGGTCGAGGTGTTGGAGAAGACCAAGAACGTCTGAGCCGTCCGAGCCCGCGCCCGCGCGCGGGGACCGTGGCTCGAGCCGCGCGGAGCCCCTCCGGATGGGATGGGGCCTGCAGCAAGCTGAGAGAGGAAATTCCAGATGATTCAGATGACGAGCGTGCTCGACGTGGCCGACAACTCGGGCGCCAAGAAGGTGTTCTGCATCAAGGTGCTGGGTGGTTCCAAGCGCAAGTACGCGTCCATCGGCGATGTGATCGTCGTGTCGATCCGCGAGGCGCTGCCGAACTCGAAGGTGAAGAAGGGTGACGTGGCCAAGGCGGTCATCGTGCGCACCGCGCGCGAGGTGGGCCGTCCGGATGGCAGCTACATCAAGTTCGATGGCAACTCCGCCGTCCTCATCAACAAGGACATGGAGCCCATCGGGACGCGCATCTTCGGGCCGGTGGCCCGCGAGCTCCGCGCCCGTAAGTTCATGAAGATCATCTCGCTCGCTCCCGAGGTCCTCTAGTAGGGCGTCAGGCGGTCCGCGAGGAGGGAGAGGAACCATGGAGAAGCTCAAGGTTGGAGACACCGTGCAGGTCATCGCCGGCGCCGAGCGCTCGGAGAAGACCGAGGCGACCAAGCGCGGGAAGATCCTGAAGATCGACCGGGAGGCCCAGCGCGTGACCGTGGAGGGTCTGCGCCTGGTCAAGCGGCACCTGAAGAAGACCCCCCAGCAGCCCGAGGGCGGCATCGTCGAGAAGCCGGGCACGATCCACATCTCGGACGTGCAGCTGGTCTGCGCCAAGTGCGGCAAGCCGACCCGCGTCGGCATCCGCCTGGATGGGGACAAGAAGAAGCGGTTCTGCAAGCGCAAGGATTGCAACGGCCTGATTGACTAGGGTCGTGGGTTCAGGCATGTATGCGCGCCCTTTGCCCTGCCCGGGTGAGGGGAGGGCAGACGAGCGGGTGTTACCGGGGCTCCGAAGGACCCGTAGGGCTCCGGTGTTCGTAGTTTTCCATAGCGGTACTGATCGGCGCGCTGGGTCCACGGCCGCGCTCCGAAGCAGGGGACAAGACGATGGCTGAAGAGAAGAAGGACGCGGCGAAGAAGGAAAAGAAGGGCCGCAAGAAGGATGAAGTCAAGAAGGCCGGTTTCGCGGCGAACATCGAGGAGGGTCTCGAGGCCAAGCCGGCGCGGCTCAAGCTGCGCTTCCGCAAGGAAGGCGTGCCCGCGCTGATGAAGGAGCTGGCGCTCAAGAACCCGATGGAGGTTCCCCGCCTCGAGAAGATCGTCGTCAACATGGGCCTCGGCGAAGCGCTCGCCAACGCCAAGATCCTCGAGTCGGCGGTGGACCAGCTCGGCGCCATCACCGGCCAGAAGCCCGTGGTGACCCGCGCGCGCAAGTCGATCGCGAACTTCAAGCTGCGCCAGGGCCAGGCCATCGGTGCCGCCGTCACGCTGCGCGGCGACCGCATGTACGAGTTCCTCGACCGCCTCATCACCGTGGCGCTGCCGCGCGTGCGTGACTTCAAGGGCGTGTCGCCCAAGGCGTTCGACGGGAAGGGCAACTACACGCTCGGCGTTCGCGAGCAGATCATCTTCCCGGAAATCAACTACGACCAGATCGAGAAGGTGAAGGGGCTGAACATCAGCTTCGTCACCACCGCGGCTAACGATGAGCAGGGGCTGGCGCTGATGCGTCACTTCGGCATGCCGTTCCGCACGTAACGAGGATCCGCACCCATGGCCAAGCTCTCGAAGATCGCCCAGGCGAAGCGCAAGCCGAAGTTCTCTGTCCGCGCGTACAACCGCTGCCCGCTGTGCGGCCGCCCCCGCGCGTTCCTGCGCAAGTTCAACATGTGCCGCATCTGCTTCCGTCACCGCGCGCTGCGCGGTGAGGTCACCGGCGTCACCAAGTCGTCCTGGTAGTTG
Organism: Cystobacter fuscus; assembly: GCF_002305875.1. Lineage (NCBI taxonomy): Bacteria > Pseudomonadati > Myxococcota > Myxococcia > Myxococcales > Archangiaceae > Cystobacter > Cystobacter fuscus. The sequence continues at coordinate 5,163,655 of NZ_CP022098.1, forward strand.
GACGCGGGTGTCCGGGCGCCGAAGAGGCACCGGGGCACCCTGGTCCGCCCTGAAGAGGGTGGACCGCCCGCAGTAGAGCAGGGCAACCGTGGCGAACCCCTGGGATGGGCCCAGCAGGCGCGGCGGTTGCGAACGCGGAGTCGGCCAGGCCGCTCCGCATGGAAGGTAGCCATTCATGTCGGTCGTCAACGATCCCATCGGCGACATGCTGACCCGCCTGCGCAACGGTTCCCGCGCGCGGCACGACAAGGTCGTCATGCCCCACTCGAACCTCAAGGTCGAGATCATCAAGGTCCTCAAGGCGGAGGGCTTCATCGGGGACTACACCGTTCACGAGCGCAAGCCGCAGAACGAGATCTCCGTGCAGCTGAAGTACGGCCCGGACCGCGCCCCCGCCATCACCGGCATCCGCCGCATCTCCAAGCCCGGTCTGCGCCGTTACGTGAACGTGCGTGAGATTCCCCAGGTTCTCGGGGGCTTGGGCATCTCCATCCTGTCCACCTCCAAGGGCGTGCTGGTGGATTCCGAAGCTCGCAAGCAGAAGGTCGGCGGCGAGCTGCTCTGCACCGTCTACTAGCCAGCAGCGGTGAGGAGACCGTGGCTTGTGCCACGACCCGACACCGCACGAGGAAATCATGAGTCGGATTGGAAAGCTTCCGGTCAAGCTGGCGGACAAGACGAAGGCCACGGTCGTGGGCCGCCAGGTCAATTTCGAAGGCCCCAAGGGCAAGATGGTCGTTCAGCTTCCCGCCACGGGCGTGAAGGTGACGGTCGCCAACGGCGAGATCGTCGTGGAGCGCGAGAACGACTCGCGCGAGGCGCGCAGCCTGCACGGCCTGACGCGCACGCTGCTGGCCAACGCGGCCAAGGGCGTGTCCGCGGGCTTCGAGCGTCGCCTGGACATCCGCGGCGTCGGTTTCCGCGCCGAGGTGAAGGGCAAGGCGATCAACTTCCAGCTGGGCTACTCGCACCCGGTGGTGTTCAACCTTCCCGAGGGCGTGACGGCCGAGGTCGACAAGACCGCGCGCACCGAGGATGGTCTGCCCACGCTGGGCCTGACGCTGCGCTCGGCGGACAAGGAAGTCCTCGGCGCCGCCGCGGTCAACATCCGGTCGCTGCGCCCGCCCGAGCCGTACAAGGGCAAGGGCATCAAGTACGCGACCGAGAAGATCCGCCGCAAGGAAGGCAAGACCGGTACCGCCTAGTCGGAGTGAACACCCAACCGCGGGGCGCCAGGTGGTGCCTCGCAATCATCCGGCGGTGGAAATCCCCATCACCGCCGGACGGAGAAGGAATCATCCATGTCGAACAAGCTCGATCCGCGCATCAAGAGGAAGAACCGCATCCGCAAGAAGCTCTCCGGTTCCACGGAGCGCCCGCGGCTCACGGTCTACAAGAGCCTCAAGCACATCTACGCGCAGGTGGTGGACGACACCACGGGCCGCACCCTGGCGTACGCCTCTTCGCTGTCCAAGGAACTCAAGGGCAAGGATGAGGGCGACAAGAAGGCCGACGCCAAGCGCGTGGGTACGCTGATCGCCGAGAAGTGCAAGGCGGCCAATGTCGAGGCGGTGGTGTTCGACCGCAACGGCTTCCCGTACCATGGTCGGATCGCCGCCGTGGCCGATGCCGCGCGCGAGGCCGGGCTCAAGTTCTAGACACCTTTCGAAGAAGGAAGTTCCCAAGTGGCAACTCCGATCAATCCGAACGATCTCGACCTCACCGACCGCGTGGTGAACATCAACCGCGTCGCCAAGGTGGTGAAGGGCGGCCGGCGGTTCTCGTTCGCCGCCCTCGTGGTGGTGGGCGATGGCGCCGGTCACGTTGGCGTGGGGCTGGGCAAGGCCAACGAGGTTCCCGAGGCCATCCGCAAGGGTGGCGAGAACGCGAAGAAGAACCTGTTCCGCGTTCCGCTGCAGGGTCACACCATTCCTCACGAGGTGCTCGGGCACTTCGGCGCGGGCTGGGTGCTCCTGAAGCCGGCCGGTGAGGGTACGGGCGTCATCGCCGGTGGCGCGGTGCGCGCGGTCCTCGAGGCGGCGGGCATCCGCAACATCCTCACCAAGAGCCAGGGCTCGCGCAATCCGCACAACGTGCTGAAGGCGACCGTGGCCGGCCTGAAGACGCTGCGCTCCCCGGAGCAGGTGTCGCGCCTGCGTGGCAAGGACGTGGGTCCCACGAAGTCCGAAGAGGCGAGGGGCTAATCATGGCGATCAAGGTCAAGTTGACGAAGAGCGCCGCGGGTTCGTCCGTGGATCAGCTCGCGACCATCGCGAGCCTCGGACTGAAGAAGTTCGGCTCCGAGCGGCTCCTGCAGGACACGCCGGCCATCCGCGGCATGGTGAACAAGGTCCGTCACCTGGTGACGGCCGAGACGGTGCAGGGTGATGCTCCCAAGGCCACCCGCCGCAAGCCTCGGAAGATCCGGGCCCGGGACGCCGCGCGCGCCCGCCAGGCCTCGAAGGCCTAGGGAAGAGGACTCAGACAATGTCGACGACGCTCAACAATCTGAAGCGGCCCGAGGGCTCCTGGCACCGCAAGAAGCGCGTGGGCCGTGGCCAGGGTAGCGGTCTGGGCAAGACGGCCGGCCGCGGTGGCAAGGGCCAGAAGGCTCGTACCGGCAACATGCGGTTCGAGGGTTTCGAAGGTGGTCAGAGCCCGCTGCAGCGCCGGCTGCCGAAGTTCGGCTTCACGTCGCCCAACCGGACCATCTACGCGGTGGTGAACCTGTCGGACCTCGAGGGCTTCGACGCGGGCGCCACGGTGGACGTGGCCGCGCTGGAGAAGCAGGGTCTGGTCAAGGGCCGCTACGACGGCGTGAAGGTGCTCGGCAACGGCTCGCTCACCAAGAAGCTGACCCTTCGGGTCCACAAGCTCTCGGCGGCGGCTCGTGAGGCCATCGAGAAGGCGGGCGGTACGGCGGAGGAGCTTCCGCTGGTGGCGCACAAGCCCGAGTCCGCCGTCAAGGCCCACTCGGGCAAGGGTGTCAAGCAGGCCCGGAAGTGAGGGCGGGGCGAGTAACACTCCCAGTGGTGCTCGCCTTCCCATCCGTGTAGGATTCCGCGCCCCTTTCCGAATTCGGATTGGGGCGCTGCTGTTCTCGCAGAAACCTTTTTAGGGGATGGATCCCACGTGGCTCTGAACGCCTTCGCCAACGTCTTCCGCATCGCGGAGTTGCGTAGTCGGCTCATCTATACGCTGATGCTGCTCGCGGTGTACCGCATCGGCATCTTCATCAACACGCCCGGGGTGGATCGGGCGGCGATGAACGCGTTCATGGACGCCCAGCGCCAGTCGGGTGGCCTGTTCTCGCTCTTCAACCTGTTCTCCGGCGGCGCCCTGAACCAGATGTCCATCTTCGGTCTGGGCATCATGCCGTACGTGTCCGCCTCCATCATCATCCAGCTGCTCGCCGTGGTGGTGCCGAGCCTGGAGCGGCTGCAGAAGGAAGGCGCGGGCGGCCGGCAGAAGATCAACCAGTACACCCGCTACGGCACCATCGTGCTGTCCACCATCCAGGGCATCGGCATCTCGCGCTGGCTGGCGTCGCTGGGCCGCTCCGATGCGGGGCAGAGCGGGTTCAACCAGGTGGTGGTGCCCAACGACAACCTCTGGTTCACCTTCATGACCGTCATCAGCCTGACGGCGGGCACCGCGTTCATCATGTGGCTGGGCGAGCGCATCACCGAGCGCGGCATTGGCAACGGCATCTCGCTCATCATCTTCGCGGGCATCGTCGCGGGCCTGTTGCCCAGCGGCAAGACGCTGCTGGACCTGGTGCAGCAGGAAGTGGTCAGCATGGCCGCCGTGCTCGCCCTGCTGGTCTTCATGGTGGGCGTGGTGGGCGTGGTGGTCTACGTCGAGCGCGGGATGCGGCGCATCCCGGTGCAGTACGCGAAGCGGATGGCCGGGCGGCGCATGTTCGCCGGTCAGGCGACCTACTTCCCCATGAAGGTCAACACCGCGGGCGTCATCCCGCCCATCTTCGCGGGCGCGATCCTGTCCTTCCCGGCGACGCTGGGCACGTGGTTCCCGTTCCTGCAGGGGCTTCAGCGCAGCATCGAGAGCAGCCCCTGGGTGTACAACGGCCTGTTCGTGCTCTTCATCGTCTTCTTCTCGTTCTTCTACACGGCGCTGACCTTCCGGCCGGACGACGTGGCGGACAACATCAAGAAGCAGGGTGGCTACATCCCGGGAATCCGTCCGGGCCGTCAGACCGCGGACTTCATCGAGGGCGTCCTCAACCGCATCACCTTCGGTGGAGCCATCTACCTGGCCGCCATCTGCGTGATTCCGTCCATCATCACCAACCTGCTCAACGTGCGTTTCACCTTCGGCGGCACGGCCTTGCTGATCGTCGTGGGCGTGGCACTCGACACGGTGCAGCAGATCGAAGGCCATCTCATCAGCCGCAACTACGAGGGTTTCGCGGGTCCGCGTGGTCCGAGGATCCGTGGCCGGGTTCGCGTCGCGGCCTAGTCCAGCTGCCGCTTCGCGGGCGCTCCTCCCCCTCGCCCCGGGGAGGGGCGCTTCGCCGTTCCTGGGGTGCAACGAGCAGCGGGAAAAGGGTGGCTTATGGCCCCCCGCGCTCCTTCCTGACGAGCTGAGAGAGAACACATGAACCTCATCCTGTTGGGTCCGCCTAACGCCGGGAAGGGGACCCAGGCGAAGAAGCTGTACGTGGATTACTCGATTCCGCAGATCTCGACGGGGGACATCCTCCGCAAGGCGGTGCGCGAGGGGACCGAGCTGGGCAAGCTGGCCGGGCCGCTGATGGCCGCGGGCTCCTACGTGCCCGACGAGCTCGTCATCGGCATCGTGGAGGAGCGCCTCAAGGAGGCCGATTGCGCCCAGGGCTTCATCCTGGACGGTTTTCCCCGCACCATCCCCCAGGCCGAGGCCCTCGAGCGCATGCTCGCCAAGCTGGGCAAGAATCTGCACGCCGTGGTGTCGCTCGAGGTTCCGCACGAGAAGCTCATCGAGCGCGGCTCGGGACGTCGCTCCTGCCCCAACTGCGGCGCCGTCTACCATGTCTACCAGAGCCCTCCGAAGCGGGCCGGCTTCTGCGACAAGGACGGCACCGGCCTCATCCAGCGTGAGGACGACAAGGCCGAGGTCATCGAGAAGCGGCTGCAGAAGTACGACAAGGAGACCTCGCCGCTGAAGCAGTTCTACGCCCAGCGCGGCCTGCTCAAGAGCATCGACGGAGTGGGGCCTCCCGAGGGCATCTACGAGGAGCTCAAGAAGGCCGTGGGCAAGGCCTAGGGACGAGGGCTTCCTTCCCCGGCGCCCGGCCACGACGGTGCTGGCTGGGAGATGCTTCCCCGGGGCGCGGGCCCTGGTGGCCGCCACCCGGGAGGCCCTGGACGAGGGCACCCGGGCGGGCGGTGGCATGGCGCTCCGTCCGGGAGTGGTCCTCGCGGGCGAGCCCATGGTGAACCAGGCCACGTCCCAGCAGGTGGTGCTCGAGGATCGACTGGACAGCGATCCCCGTCGAGAACAAGCTTTCCGCGCACTTCGAGCACACGGTGCTCATCACCGAGGGAGGGCCGGAGATCCTCACCCGACGTCGGTCCGGGTAGGATGGCGGAATACGACGCAGTACCCAGGGGTTTACCGGTTTCGTGGTTTTCCAGCGCGAGGATGCTTGCCACTTCAGGACCAAAGTGTTATCCCGCCGCGCTTCCAAAGTTCAGGTGGTCCGCGAGAGGGCTTCTGATTGCCGAAGGATGATTCCATCGAAGTTGAGGGGACGGTCATGGAGCCCCTCCCGAACGCGATGTTCCGCGTGGTGCTGGACAATGGCCACAAGGTGCTCGCGCACATCTCGGGCAAGATGCGGATGCACTTCATCCGCATCCTCCCGGGCGACAAGGTGAAGGTGGAGCTGTCCCCGTACGACTTGTCCCGGGGCCGCATCACCTACCGAGCGAAGTAGCGGAGGCCTGGTTCCGCGGAATGGCGGCCAGGCCTTCAGGGCTTTTCTTTTCTAAAAGCGAAGGAAGGGAAGTACCGCCATGAAGGTTCGGGCGTCCGTCAAGAAGATTTGCGACAAGTGCAAGGTTGTTCGCCGTAAGGGCATCGTGCGCATCATCTGCGCCTCCAACCCCCGGCACAAGCAGCGCCAGGGCTAGTCCCCAACGGGACTTGGCTCCAGACCAACTCACCCAGAAGGAACGACGAAGATGGCTCGTATCGCCGGCATCGACCTCCCGCCCAACAAGCGCGCGGTGATCTCGTTGCAGTACATCTACGGGATCGGCAACAAGACCGCCCACGACATCATCGAGGGCGCGGGGATCGACCTCGCTACCCGGACCAAGGACCTCACCGAGGAGCAGACGCGCAAGATCCGCGAGCTCATCGAGGCGAACTACAAGGTCGAAGGCGACCTGCGCCGCGAGGTCACCATGAACATCAAGCGCCTGATGGACCTGGGTTGCTACCGGGGTCTGCGTCACCGCAAGGGTCTGCCGGTGCGTGGCCAGCGGACGCACACCAACGCGCGCACCCGCAAGGGTCCCAAGCGCGGCATCGTGCGCGCCAAGCCGGCGGCGGGCCCGCGCTAGTCCTCCCACCTGCGCCGGCCCCGTGAGGAGCTGGCGTCGATCACCTACTTCCAGGAGCAACGAGTTCCATGGCTGAAGAGACCAACGCGCCGGCGGCGGCTGCGGCCCCCGCGGCGGGCGGCGAGACCGCCGCAGCGCGCAAGAAGAGCAAGAAGGGCAAGAAGAACATCCTCAACGGCGTGGTCCACATCCAGTCCACGTTCAACAACACCATCATCACGATCACGGACGTGTCCGGGAACGTGATCTCCTGGTCCTCCGCGGGCGCCCGTGGCTTCCGCGGCAGCCGCAAGTCGACGCCGTTCGCCGCCCAGGTGGCCGCCGGTGACGCCGCGGCCAAGGCGATGGAGCACGGTCTGAAGAACGTGACGGTGCTGGTGAAGGGTCCGGGCGCGGGCCGTGAGTCCGCCCTGCGCGCGCTGGCCGCCGCTGGCCTGAAGATCGCCCTCATCCGCGATGTGACGCCCATCCCGCACAACGGCTGCCGTCAGCCCAAGCGCCGCCGCGTCTAGTTCCATTCCGGGCCGCTTCCTCCCTGGGAGGGAGCGGCCCCAGACCATCTTTCGACACGGAGAAGCATCGTGGCCCGTTATACCGCCTCCTCCTGCCGCATCTGCCGGCGGGAGAACCTGAAGATGTACCTGAAGGGTGACCGCTGCTACACGGACAAGTGTGCCATCGAGCGGCGTCCCTATCCCCCCGGTCAGCACGGCCAGGGCCGCGTGAAGTTCTCCGGCTACGGCGTGCAGCTGCGCGAGAAGCAGAAGGTCAAGCGCATGTACGGCCTGCTGGAGAGCCAGTTCCGGGGCTACTACCACCGCGCCTCGGCCGCCAAGGGCAAGACGGGTGAGAACCTCCTGCAGCAGCTGGAGCTCCGCCTGGACAACGTGGTGTTCCGCATGGGCTTCGCGGACACGCGCAACGAGGCGCGCCAGCTCGTGCGCCACGGCCACTTCACCGTCAACGGCAAGCGGGTGAACATCCCCTCGTTCGCCGTCAAGCCGGGCACCACCATCGAGGTGGCGGAGAAGAGCCGGAAGATCCTCCGCATCTCCGAGGCCCTGGAGACCGTGGATCGCCGCGGCGTGCCGCAGTGGATCGACCTGGACAAGAAGTCCTTCAAGGCCACGGTGAAGAGCCCGCCCAACCGCGAGGACCTCACCATGCCCATCCAGGAGCAGCTCATCGTCGAGTTGTACTCGAAGTAATCGGACGGGCAGGCCCGTCCCCGGGCTCGCCGCCGATGCTTCCGCACACGCCCTGGCCTCACCGCCGGGGCGTCGTGCTTCTGCCGCAGACACCCCACGTGCCCATCCTCCCGCCGCCGGGGCGGGGAAGTTGGTGGTGGTCCACGTCACGAGGAGAAGAAGGACATGGCTGATACTTTCATCGCGAAGAACTGGCGGGACCTCATCAAGCCGCGTCGGCTCGAGGTCGATCAGGACTCGCTCACCCCCACCTACGGCAAGTTCGTCGCCGAGCCGCTGGAGCGGGGTTTTGGCACCACGCTGGGCAACTCCCTGCGCCGCGTGCTGCTGTCGAGCCTCCAGGGCGCGGCCGTCACCACGGTGAAGATCGAGAACGTGGACCACGAGTTCCAGACCATCCCCGAGGTGGCCGAGGACGTCACGGACGTCGTGTTGAATCTGAAGGAGGTCCTCCTCCGGATGCACACGAACGAGCAGAAGACGCTGCGCATCGAGGCGGAGGGTCCCAAGGAGGTCAAGGCCGGTGACATCATCGCCGACCAGGACGTGGAGATCCTCAACCCGGGTCACCACATCTGCACCATCTCCGAGGGCGGCAAGGTCCGCATGGAGCTCACGTGCCGCCGCGGCCGTGGCTACGTGCCCGCCTCCGTGAACAAGGTGGCTGGCTCGCCCATCGGCACCATCCCCATCGACTCGCTCTTCTCGCCCATCCGCAAGGTGAACTACCAGGTCACCAACGCGCGCGTCGGTCAGGTCACCGACTACGACAAGCTCACCCTCGAGGTGTGGACGGACGGCTCCGTCACGCCCCAGGACGCCGTCGCCTACGCGGCGAAGATCGTCAAGGAGCAGCTCACGGTGTTCGTCAACTTCGACGAGACCGAGGAGCCCGTGGCCGTCGAGGCCCCCAAGGAGGAGGCCAAGCTCAACGAGAACCTCTTCCGCTCCGTGGACGAGCTGGAGCTCTCGGTGCGCTCGGCCAACTGCCTGCAGCAGGCCAACATCAAGACGATCGGCGACCTGGTGCAGCGCACCGAGGCCGAGATGCTCAAGACCAAGAACTTCGGCCGCAAGTCCTTGAAGGAAATCAAGGAGATCCTCGCGGAGATGGGCCTGTCGCTCGGCATGAAGCTGGAGAACTGGCCGCCGAAGACCCCGCCCGCCGCGCCTCCTCCGAGCCCCGCGGCCACCGCGCCGAAGGCCTAGTCGTCGTCTGTTGAAGTCCCTGCCCACCCGGGGCGGCATGGTTTCATGCCCCGGGGCGAGCAGGGGGCCCTCACCGGCCCAACCCCGCAGCGGTGGAGCCCGTGCCGGCCTCCATCCTTTCCACCCGGTACCTCGTACGGCCGGAGTGGTGGGCCCCTTCAAGGCCCGGAGTCAGTCCCATGCGTCACAAGGTTGGACAACGGAAGCTCCACCGCACCACGAGCCACCGGCTCGCGATGCTGCACAACATGGTCACCTCGCTGCTCGAGCACGAGGCCATCCGCACCACGCTGCCCAAGGCCAAGGAGGCCCGGGCCCTCGCCGAGCGCATCATCACCCTCGGCAAGCGCGGCGGTCTGTCCAATGTGCGCCTCGCGGAGCGCACCGTCCGCAATCGCGTCATCCTGAAGAAGGTCTTCGGGGAGTACAAGGAGCGCTACGCCAACCGGCCGGGTGGTTACACCCGCATCGTCCGGCTCGGCTTCCGTCGCGGTGACGGCGCCGAGATGGCCCTGCTGGAGCTGGTGGATCGTCCCGCCAAGAGCACCCCGGTCGACGCGCCGGAGACCGAGGCCCAGGGCGAGGCCTCCGAGAACAAGGCGGAGTAGTCGGCCGTCCTGAGCGTGTGTGGTTCACGGGAGCGTCCTTCCTCCGGGAAGGGCGCTCTCGTGCTTTTTGGAGGGCCCCCTAGCCGCGCGGGAAGGCTAGGGCGCTTCTTCCGTGAGGTTGTGGCCGTTCTCGAGCAGTCGGGCCCGGCCCTCGGACGTGCGCATCTCGACATCGCGGATCTTGATGTCCGAGGGAGCCGCCCGTCCGTCCGCGCCCAGCAGTTGCTTGGGGGTGACGGTGAGCTCCTTGGTCGGATCCACGCGCGCGACGGAGGCCCGCCACTCCGCGCCCCGGTTGTCCCTGACGACGACGATGACGTCGCGCCACGTCTCGTCGCTCTTGTTCATGATCGTCACCGAGGCGCGGCTGGTGATGGGGATGAGCTTCGCGCCGAAGTCACCCGTCTCCTTCACGCCCCGGGCGCAGGTGAGTCCCACGGTGGCGAGCGACAGAAACACCCAGCCGCCCACGATGAAGGCCTTGTACTTGAAGAAGCGGTCCTGCTGACGGAAGTCGCCGACCATCTCCTTCAGGACGGCCACGGCGTTGAGCGCCACGTTGGCGGACTCGGATTTCAGCCGCTGGCTGATCGCCTCTTCCTGGCCCTTGGGCAGGGGCGCCGTGCGCGCGGCGGACATCACCCGGGGATTCGTCGTCGACGACACACGCGGCGTCGTCGTCGAGGACACACGAGGCGTGCCCGTGGACGATACGCGAGGAGTCGTCGTCGACGACGGCGTCCCCCGTCGGGGCGGCTGCGATTGATCGGCACCATCACTCATCGGTTCCCTCAGTGTAGAGGGCCCGGGCCGCCGCTGGCTACTGGCCCTTCACGGCCGCTTGAGCTGTTGCAGTGCTCGCGAGGCCACCGCGTTCTCCGGCTGGGCCTCGAGCACCTTGCCAAGCCACTGCTCCGCCTTCGCCGCCGCTTCCCGGCGCTCTTCCGGACGCGAGGACTGGCGTGCCTGCTCGGTGAACAGGATGCCCAGGCGCAGGGTGAACTCGAGGTTCTCCGGCTCCTTGTCCACCACCCGCTTCAGCTCGCGCTCCGCCCCCGCCCAGTCGCCCTCGAGCTGGAGCACCAGCGCCAGCTTGCCCCGCGGCGGCGCCTCGTCCGGCTCCAGGTGCGTCAGTACCCGGAAGGCCTCGCCCGCGGCCTTCAAGTCCTTGCGCTCCAGCCGGATGTCGCCGAGCCGGAACCACGCCATGTCCAACAACGGGTTGAGCTCCACCGCCTTCTCGAAGTGAGGCAGCGCCGCTTCCGGCCGCTGCCTCGCCAGGTACAGCTCCCCCAGGTAGAAGTGGTTCTTGCCGTCCGCCGGCGCCAGCTCGATGGCCCGCTTGAACTCCTCGACCGCCCGGCCCGCGTCATCCAGGCGCTGCCACGCCAGCCCCATCAGCGCGTGCACCACCGCCAGGTCCGGATAGTCCCGAAGGATCTCCTCGAAGGCGATGATGGCCGGGTGGGGCGCGTCCAGCTCCTGGAGGTAGCGCATGCCTTCCTCCAGCTTGGACTCGGCCGCCTTGGGAAAGCGCGTGAACGGATCCGCGAGCTGGTTCATCAGCGCTCGCGCCGTCGCCACCTCGGCGGGGCTCGGCTCCTTCCTCACCAGCACGGACAGGGCCGCCACCGCCCCCGGCTCGTCCCCGGTGCGATGCAGTGCCTTGGCCAGTGGCAGGCGGATGCCCGCGCGCTCCGGCGCCAGCTCGGCCGCCCGGCGCAACGGGCCCACCGCCGCCGCGTACTGCTCGGACTCCAGCAGGGCGAGCCCCAGGCGGTAATGGAACTCGGGCTCGTCCGGCCGCAGCTCCAGGGCGCGCTGGAAGGCGGTCACCGCGGTCGTCCCCGCATCCGACGCCCGCGAGAAGTACGCGAGCCCCAGCATGTAGTGGTTCACCGCCCGCTCCGCCTGGCCGTTGCGGCGGAGCAGCTCGGCGATCCACGCCTCCGCCCGGCCCGCCTTCACCTGGGCCTCGGTGAGCGTGCGCGCCAGCTCCAGGTCCTCCGGCGCCCGGGCCGCTTCGGCCTCCAGCAAGGGGAGGGCGCGCTCGGGCTGGTTCCTCGCGAGGTACTCGCGGGCCTGGGCACGCGCGTCGAGCGGTCGCCCGGTGGCTCCGTGCTGACAGCCCGTGGTCAGGCCCAGGCCGAGCACGCACAACCAGGGACTCAGCCGGCGGCGCACGCCGGCACGCCGGGAAGGGGAACAAGGGGGGAGGGGCACGCGGTCTCCTCTAAGGGGCTCTCGTGGACTCAGGATGCACTGCGACGCGACACGCTCTGGCCCTCGACGCCCATGGCGGCCACGGCCTCCTCGGAGTCACCGCCCTTGCCGCCCAGCTCGAGGCTCTGCGCGATGATGACGTCGCGCACGGCCCGGGCCAGGCCCTCGCGGTCGTTGTCGGCGAAGCGCGTGGTGTCGATGGGCTTGCCAATCTTCACGTACACGGGGCCCGGCTGGATGTTCCAGGAGTTCTTCGGCATCACCGTGCCCGAGCCTTCGATGGTGATGGGCACCACGGGCACCTTCGCCTTGAGCGCCAGGGCGAACGGTCCCTTCTTGAAGGGCAGCACGCGGCCGTCGTCCGAGCGCGTGCCCTCCGGGTAGAGGAACACGCTCGTGCCGCCGCGAATCTTCCGCGCCGCGTCATCCAGCGAGGCGATGGCCTTCTCGCGCCGGCCCCGGTTGATGAAGACATGGCCCGCCATCCACAGATACCAGCCGATGAGCGGCACGTACTTGAGCTGGTGCTTGGCCACGTAGCGGAAGTTCACCGGCACCGCCACGAAGTGGATGGGGATGTCCAGCGTCGACTGATGGTTGGAGACGTAGATGGTGGGGCGCTTGGGGTCCACGTTCTCCTGGCCGGTCACCACCACCCGGGCCCCGCCCGTCGCGATGAGCACCGGCGACCACAGCCGGCGCGCCACCCACACCGTGGCGCCAGGATTGAGGGTAACCAGCGCCACCACCACCGTCAGTGGAAAGAACACGGCGGTGGCCACCACGGCGACCACCATGCACAACAGGTTGCGGAGCATCCTGGCGACCTCGGCTTCGTCCAAAGGGGGAGCGTGCCGCCCGGTACGGCACCCGGACTCCCACCTGGCAAGGCGGAACATCCGGGCCCCCCACGTCTCTTCCTCACCGCTCGGGTGGGGGAATCGCAGAGGGCGGGGGCGGGGGACGGCATGACGGGGAGCCTATCTACCATCACCTTGCCGCTGGTGTGTGCTCGCGGGTGGGGATAGAAGCGGAACGCCTTGGCCCGAAAGAAGTTCATCGCGATCGCGGGAAACATCGGCGCGGGGAAGACGGAGCTCACGTCCTTCCTCTGCCGGAAGTACGACCTCACTCCCTTCTTCGAACCCAACGAGCAGAACCCCTACCTGGCCGACTTCTACGCGGACATGAAGACCTGGGCCTTCCGCTCCCAGCTCTTCTTCCTCACCACCAAGTTCCGCCTCCAACGCCAGCTCGAGCGCTCCCCCGGCACCGTCCTGCAGGACCGGACGCTCTACGAGGACGCGGAAATCTTCGCCAAGAACCTCCACCGCCAGCGCTTCATCGACAAGCGCGACTGGGCCCTGTACTCGGACCTCTACGAGACGTTCTCCCAGACGCTCGCTCCGCCGGACCTGATGATCTACCTGCGCTGCCCCGTGCGCACCCTGCGCCAGCGCATCCGTCTGCGCGGACGGGAGATGGAGCAGGATATCCCTCCCTCGTACCTCAAGCGGCTGAACGGCCTGTACGAGGAATGGTTCAGTGGCTACAAGTTGTCCCCTGTCCTGGTTCTCCCCACGGACAAGCTGGACTATGTGACGGACCTGGTGGACCGCGTGGACCTCTTGCGACAGATCGAGAAGTACTTGTGAAGGAGGTCTACCTCGTCGCCATCGAGAGCGCCGTGCCGGTGGCTCCCGAGACCCTGCTCGCCTCCTTCGAGACCGAGGAGATGGCGTTCGTGCTCGCTCCCGACGGGCAGGGCTTCACGCTCGAGGCCGAGGAGACCCGGGTGGAGGTCGTCTTCGAGTCGCGGCCCACCCCCCGGGAGTGGACGAACGATTTGTTCTCCGGCAGCGAGCCCGCCCTGGAGGCGCTCGGCCGGGCCCGGGCCTTCTACCGTCTGGCCTTCGAGACGGGCTCCGCCCAGCCCACCGTGCCCGTCTTCGTGGCCCTCATGTGCGCCCGCGTCCTGCTCACCCATGCCACCGGCGTGCTGGTGGACATCACCTCGTCCAAGGTCCACGAGGCCGATGACGTGGCGGAGATCACCGAGCTGGACTTCGACATCCGCGACCACGTCAACCTCCACGCCGTGGAGGTCATCGAGGGGGAGACGCCCCTGTGGGTGCACTCGCACGGCATGGCGAAGTTCGGCGCGAGGGATCTGGAGATCTTCCACCTGGGTGAGCAGGATCTGCTGCCCGCCGAGGCCTTCCTCCACGAGCTGTGCACGGACCTGGCCTTCGGGCAGGGGCCGCCGCTGCGCACCCAGATGGGCACGAGCGAGGGCCAGCCCTTCATGCTGGTGCCCTCGGACGAGGCGCGCACCAACCTGCTCGGCGTGCCGCTGGACGCCTTCGAGGGCCACGAGGGCCTCTACCTCACCGTGGTGTCACCCCAGGGCCGGCACAACACGGCGGAGCTGTTGCGCCCCTTCCGCGAGCGCTTCCTCCAGGAGCCCACCGAGCGCACCGAGTCCATGCACGAGGAGTCCCAGTCGCTCCTGCCCGCCTTCAAGGCGCGCTTCCTGCGCCGCGGCCTCATGGAGCCGCTCACCTTCCTGGTGCGCGCCCCCTTCGAGACGCACCCGGAGGGCGGTGATGCGACGGAGCAGCTCTGGCTGGAGGTGCTCTCCTGGGACGACGCCACCATCGTCGGCCGCCTGGTGGATGGCGCCGTGCACACCACCGAGTGGCGCAAGGGCGCCCACGTGGAAGTGCCCGAGGCGGACGTGAACGCGCTCGCCCTCAGCCGCGAGGGCCGCACCCTGGAGGACGAAGAGGTGCGCGCCCTGCTCCAGGCCGAGCGCCCCAGCTAGGGTGTAGACTCCCGTGCCATGTCCTCCTCCGACGCCAAGTCCCCCGAGAAGAAGACCGTGAAGGAGACCCGCCGGCGCCTGGCCACCCAGGGCGTGAAGCTGCAGACAGGCACTCCCATGAAGATCATCGTCAAGAAGAAGCGGCCCTACCTCTTCTCCAGCTGAGCCTCACGCGTCCAGCTCCGGGAAGGTGACCACGCACTCTCCCGGCTCGATGCCCTCCACGCGGACCCGTCCCTGGGCGTCCACCTTGCCCTCGCGCGTCGAGCCGTCCGGCAGGGTGAGCTTGTAGCCCACTCCCACGAGTGGCCCGCCCTCCGCGTCCACCAGCTCGAACTCCACCCAGGCCGTGGGCTTCTTCTCCTCTTGCTTTTCCTTCTCGCGCGGAGCGGGGCCCGGTGGCACCTGCTCGAGCAGGGGAACGGCGAGCGGAGGGCTCGAGCCCTTCGGCGCCGCGGGAGTGGGCCACTTCTTGAGGCGCACCGGCCCCGCGGGCAGCGCGAGCAACTCTCCCCGGCGAAAGGCCTCGGCCAGGCGGCTCTTGATGCGTCCGGCCGTCCGCGGATCCTTCAGCGTCGGCTCCCTCACCGGGGGAGTGCCCGTGACGGCCTCGTACAATTCGTGAAGCGTGCGCTGGGTGAACGTGGAGGACAGCCACCGGTCCAGCTCGGCCACCAGGAGACTGGCCGACACGAGCTCCTCGGGCTGCTCGGCCAGGCCAAAGTTCCTCACGATCTGGTAGTTCTGCGTGCGGCCGCGCAGACGCCAGGCTCGCCGGGTATCGATGAATTGTCGTGACACGTTGCATCCTCCGCGAACGCGAGGACCTCGCGGGGTCCAACCTTACCACCCGGCGCGGCGGGCGCCGACCGTCCCCGCGCCGTCCTCCCCGGGCCACGGCCACGCACCCTCCGTGAAGCTTCGGTGATATAGCCCCGTCGCCGCTCATGCCCTCCCTGCTGCTTCTCTCCGGTCCCAGCGCTGGCCTTCGACATGAACTCCTCGGAGAGGCGACGATGGGCCGCAGCCCCTCGTGTGAGCTGCCCCTGCCCGAGGACGATCGGATGTCGCGCCGCCACGCGCGCTTCTTCGTGCGCGAGGAGCAGGTGCACGTGGAGGACCTGGGGTCGCGCAATGGCACCTCGGTCAACGGCGAGCGCATCACCGGCGAGGTGGCGCTGCACCCCGGAGACCGGGTGCAGGTGGGCAAGACGCTGGTGCTCGTCTCGCCCTCCGGGCCGTCGGTGGGCGTGGGCGAAGCGCGGGGGGCCACGCGCCAGGCGCCCGTCGTGGAGGTGCTGCCCCACGTGGGCACCGAGGCGGCGCTGTACTCGGCGGGCGTGGCGCTGCTGGGAGCCACCAGCGAGGCCATGGTGCTGCGGCACCTCGCCGAGCACGCGCTGCACGCGCTGCGCGCGGAGACGTCCGCGGCGCTCCTGGGCAGCATCAAGGGCATGCTCACCGCGGCCGTGGTGGGCGCCTCCTCCGTGGAGGTGCCTCGGGACATGGCCCGCGCCGCGATGGAGCACGCCGAGCAGAGCCGCGCGGAGGGGGTGGTGTGCTCGCCCCTGGTGGCCTCGGGTGGTCTTCCCTTCGGCCTGCTCTACCTGGAGCGCTCCGAGCCGCCCTTCACCGACGCGGAAGCGCGGCTGGCCGCCATGCTCGGGCGGCTCGGCGGCGAGGCCTATGCCGCGGTGCGCTCGCGCGCGAGCACGCCGTCCGGACGCGTGGACCTGGTGGGCGGCTCGCGCTCCTTCCGCAAGGTGGTGGAGCAGGCCCGCCGCGCCTCGGCGAGTGACGCCCCCGTGGTGCTCTTCGGCGAGCCGGGGACTGGCAAGTGCCTGGCCGCCCGCTACATCCACGCGCGCTCTCCCCGGGCGCTCGGGCCGCTCGTGCAGGTGGATTGCCGGGAGGGCACCTCGCTGGAGGAGGTGCTCTTTGGCCGCGCCAGTACACCCGGCGCGCCGCCCATGCCCTCCGCGCTCCTGCGCGCCGATGGGGGCTCCCTGTTGCTCCAGCACGTGGAGCGTCTGCCGCGCTTCATGGCCGAGCGGCTCGCCCGGTTGCTCGCGCGAAAGAGCGCTCCCGCGCGCGAGGGAGGCGAGGAGCCCGTGGACGTGCGGCTCCTGGTCACCACGCACACCCCGCCCCGCATGCTCGCCCTCCAGGGAGAGCTCGACGAGTCGCTCGCCCTGCAGCTGTCGGGACTGGAGCTGGCGCTGCCCGCGCTGCGCGAGCGGCGCGCCGACATTCCCCAGCTCTTCGAGCGCTTCGCTTCCCGGGGCTCGCGCTCGGGTCGGGAGGCGCCCCCCGTGCTCACTCCCGAGGCGCGGCGTCTGCTCATGGAATACGCGTGGCCCCACAACGTGCGTGAGCTGGAGTTGCTCAGTGAGCGGCTCGCCCTGCTGCATGCCGGCGCGAGCATCCCCGTCTCGGCCCTGCCTCCCGAGTTCCACCAGGACGCCGCTCCTCCGTCGCTCTCGCTGCAGGAGCGCGTGTCTCGTTTGGAACGGGAGACCATCGCCGAGGCCTTGCGCTCGGCGGGGGGACGGAAGATCGTCGCCGCGCGACTGTTGGGCATCAGCCGCCCGACCCTGGACAAGAAGATCGAGGATTATGGGCTCACCGTTGAGCGCAGACGGGTGTGAGGGGGTTCTGCCGAGACGGCGGGGGGTGAGGAAGATGGTGGAAATCTGGCCAGGACTGCACGTCGGCAACGAGCTCGACTACGAGAACACCGTGCGGCATCAGTCGGGGTGGAGCGTCGTCCACGCCTGCAAGGAGCCCTACCATCGCGGGGCCCTGGGCTACCGCACGCCCCTGGTGCCCGAGGCGCATCCCGAGGCCGTGGTGGCGCGGCGGGGCGCGCGGCTCATGCTCAACCTCGTCGACATGACCGATCCCGCGTACATCCCCAAGGAAGCCATCGACGCGGCGCTCGCCTTCATCCACGAGGCCCTGGGCGCGGGACAGCGGGTGCTGCTGCACTGCAACCAGGGCGCCTCGCGCTCGCCCACCATCGCGTTTCTCTATCTGGTGGCGCACACCCAGCGCTTCGCGACCCGGACGTTCGAGGAGGCGCAGCTGGAGTTCCGCGTCCTCTATCCCGGGTACGCGCCCGCGCTGGGCATGTATGAGTTCGCGCGGCAGCACTTCGAGGAATACCGGGCCTCGCGTCCCTCCTGACGGGAGAGCTCCGGGCGCCGCTCACCGTCTGCGGCTGACGAGCACCCCGGAGATGACGAGCCCCGCGCCCATGGCCTGGACCCAGGTGGGGCGCTCGCCGCGCACGGCCCAGGCGGTGAGCGCGGCCACCACGGGCGTGCCACTGCTGTAGAGCGCCGTGCGGCTGCTGCCCACCGACTGCACGCTGCGGCTCCAGACGACATAGGCCAGCACCAGGGGGACGAGCGCCGAGTACACCACGCCCGCCCAGGCGCTCGGGCCGATGGTGGCGCCCTGGAGGGACAGCACCTCGGGCACGCCCAGGAGGATGACGCCCGGGGCGCCGGTGAGCATGGAGAGCGCGGTGATGCGCAGCGCGGACAGGCCGGGGCCGAGCCAGCGCAGCCCCACGGTGTACAGCGCCCAGCACAGCGAGGCGCCGAGGATGAAGAGATCTCCCACGCGCGTGGACGCATCCAGTCCCGGGCCCCGCGCCGAGACGATGAGCACCACGCCGGGGATCGCGAGCATGAGCCCCATCATCAGCGGCCGGCGCAGCCGCTCCACGCCCAGCAGGGCGCCGAGCAGGGCGGTGAGCACGGGCGTGCCCGAGGAGAGCAGGCCGCTGTTGGCGGCGGTGGTGTGGGCCACGCCCATGACGAAGCAGAACTGGTAGAGCGTGTGGCCCACGAGCCCGAGCCCCACGAGCTTGAGCACGGTGGCACGGGGCAGGGGAGTGAAGCCCTCGCGCACATGGAGCACGAGCGCCATGGCGATGGAGGCGATCGCGAAGCGCAGCGACATGAAGGCCAGGGGGGGAATGCTCTCCAGGGCCCCCTTCACCACCGTGTAGTTCGTCCCCCAGATGAAGATGACGACGATGAGGGTGAGGTCGGACCAGGAGATGGCGCGGGGCGCGGGGACAACGGCGGGGGTGCTGGTGGCGTTCAAGGCGGGGGCGGAATAGCGCTGGTGGACGACGCTGGCAACCGGGGGCCATCTTCCGCACTTGTCCCGCCGGTAAGGCCATGGCGTATTGGGCCCATGCACTTGCGTTACTCAGAAGAGGTGCGGCGCGCTCGGGAGCAGGGCGTGCCGTTGGTGGCACAGGAGACGAGCGTGGTGGCCCAGGGGCTGCCCTATCCGGACAACCTCGGGGCGGCCCGGGCCTGTGAGGAAGCCGTGCGCCGAGCGGGTGCCGTGCCTGCTCCCATCGCCGTGGTGGACGGGGAGGTGTGGGTGGGGCTGGAGGAGGCGCACATGCGCCGGCTCGCCGAGGGCAAGGAGCGCCTGCTCAAGCTCGCCTCGCGCGATCTGGCGGTGGCCATCGCCCAGAAGGCCACGGGAGGCACCACCGTGAGCGCCACGTGCGAGGTGGCCGCCGCCGCGGGCATCCGCGTCTTCGCCACCGGCGGCATTGGCGGCGTGCACCGCGGGGTCGCCGAGCAGATGGACATCTCCCAGGACATCTGGGCGCTGACACGCTTCCCCGTGGCGGTGGTGTGCGCCGGGGCCAAGTCCGTGCTGGATCTGCCCAAGACGCTCGAGGCGCTGGAGACCGCGGCCGTGCCCGTGCTCGGGGTGGGCACCGATGAGCTGCCGTCCTTCTACAGCCGCTCGTCCGGGCTGCCCCTGGAGCACCGCGTGGAGGATGCCGCCAGCGCGGCGGCGATCTGCCGCGCCCGCTTCGAGACGCTGGGGCAGGGCGGCCTGCTCTTCACCGTGCCTCCGCCCGAGGAGACGGCGCTGCCGCGCGCCGAGGTGGAACTGCACATCGCCTCGGCGCTGGCGGAGGCCGAGCGGCAGGGCATCCGCGGCAAGGCGGTGACCCCCTTCCTGCTCTCGGAGATGGCCCGGCGCACGAGCGGCAAGACGCTGCGCGCCAACCTCGCCCTGCTCACCAACAACGCCCGTTTCGCCGGACAGCTCGCGGTGGCATACGCCCAGGGCGCTGCGGGGCGCTGACGCCCGGGAGCCTCGTGAACACGCCGGGAGGGGTTTCCCGGCGGGCGTGTCTGGTTTGGACCGATGGTGTCTGGGGTTGACCCGACGTGTCAGAACTCCACGCCCTCGGTGTGGGGGACGGGCACCGTCAATGACAGACGTTGCGGCGAGGTGTCCTTGCCGTAGAAGGATTGATAGAGATACAGGTCCGCGAGCACCTGCTTCACGTAGCCACGCGTCTCGCGGAAGGGAATCTCCTCGACGAACAGGTCCAGCGGGAGCACGCCCTTGTCCTTCACCCATTTGACGGCCGCCTCGGGCCCCGCGTTGTACGCGGCCGCCGCGAGCGCCGGATGGGCGAAGCGCTTCATCAACTGCGACAGGTACCATGCCCCATACCGGATGCTCAGCGAGGGCGAGAACAGCTCCGCGGGCGCGGGCTCCGGCTCGGCGAGCTTGCGGGCGATGGCGCGCGCGGTGGGCGGAATCACCTGCATCAGCCCCCGCGCGTCCGCGGCGCTGGCCACCTCGGGCCGGAAGGCGCTCTCGCGGCGCATGATGGCCCAGACGAGGTAGGGGCTCACCTCGTAGCGCGACGCCTCGCTCTGCACCGCGTTCTCGAAGGCGCGGGGATAGAAGGCGGCGAGCGCCTCGGGCATGCGCGCGCCGAACGCCCGGCCCCACAGGTGCCGCGCCGCCACCATGTGCGCGTTGCCGTACTCGCCCAGCCGCAGGAGAGCGCCCGCGAACGCCAGCGCCTGCTCCGGATCCCGGATGCGCGCGGCGCGGGCCCGCACGTCCTCGGCCGCGTCGCGGAACAGCCCCGCCTCGGTGAGCGCCACCGCCAGCTTCAGCTCCGCGGGCACCTCGCTGCCCTTGGGCGGCCGGGGCGCCTCGGGAAAGGGCGGAGGCGGCTGCTTGCCCAGCTCGCGCAGCCGCTCGGTGGCGAGCAGGGCGTAGTACGAGTTGGGCGCGCTGGTGATGACGGTCTCGTACGCGGGCCCGATGACGTCCGCCGAGGCGCCCTCGAGCGCCTGGCCGCGCGCCGCCCAGTAGCGCGCCTGGGGCACCAGGCTGCTCTGGGGGAAGGTGCTCACCAGGGTGTCCAGCACCGCGCGCGTCTGGGGGTACTGCCCGAGCCGCAGGTGCGCCAGTGCCCGGTACCACATCGCCTCGTCCCGGCGCCGCGAGCGCGCGTGCCGCTGATCGAAGTCCGTGAAGGCCTTCACCGCGTCCGCGAAGTGTCCCGCCTGCAAGTCCAACCAGCCCACGAAGAAGCCCGCCTCGTCGGCCGGGGCCTCCGTGGGGAACTCCTTCTCCAGGGCCTGCATGAGCTTGCGGGCGGCGGCGTTGTCGTCCGTCTTCATGGCCCGGCGGGCGGTGACATAGGCGGCCTCGGCGGCCACCGACGGAGGGCCCCGGCGCGCCACGGCCAGGGCCTCCTCGGCCTTCGGCTTCTGGCCGGTGGCGAACAGCGCCTGGGCGCGCACCAGCGCCACGCGCGCCTGGTCGGGTCTGGCGCGCACGAGCTTCGCGGCCTCGGCCCGCTCCAGCTCCACCAGGGCGCGCCGGGCGTCGCCGGCGTCCAGCAGCCCCTGGGCGCGTTGCAGGTGCTCGGCGAGCGTCAGCCGGAGCGGGGGCTTGAGGGCCTCGAGCAGGCCCAGGGCCTCGTCCGCGTAGGGGTGCGTGGGGTAGCGCAGCGCCACGGCGCGCAGATCCGCCTGCTCTCCGGCGGTGTTGCCCAGGGCCTTGCGCGCCTGGGCGCGCTGGAAGAGCAGCTCCGCGCCAGGCTCCTGGGTGGCCGCGGCCTCCAACATGGGGGCGGCCTCCTTGGCCCTGCCCGCGGCCAGCAGCGACTCACCCAGCCGGGCCCGGGCCTCGGGGGCCAGCGCCGGGGGTGCCTTCTCCAACGCCCGGGCGAACGCCGCCGCCGCCGCCGCCGCGTCCCCCGCGTAGAAGTGCGCCTGTCCCTGGTAGTAGGCGAGGTAGGGCCGCAAGAGCGCGGGCACCTCCGCGCCCGTCAGCAGGGTGCGCGCTTCTGCCACATCCCCCTCCGCCAGGGCGAGGGTGCCGGTGAGCAGGGCGAGCCGGCCTTGTTCCGGACACTTGCGGGCCACGCACGCTTCGAGCTCCTGGCTCGCCTGGGTCCGGGCCTCGGCGCGGTGCAGCCGGACGGCTTCCAGCGTCGAGGCGGACTGGGCCCAGGCCCCCGTGCCCACCATCACCGTCAGCAGCCCACTGCCCGTCCACCGTCGCATGCGCTTCTCCTTGTGCTCCGCTTCATCCACCGCTGTCGCGCGGACCAAGGGAACCACAACATGGGCCCGGGAGCACACATTCCCACCTGTCCCGTTTCGTGGATGTCTGTCTCCCTGCTCCGGGGTCGGTTTGACAGACGGGCCGACAAGCCCTAGATCCCCCCCCGCAACGTCAGCAACCCGGACTGTTGGCCGACGACCGGGCAATCGGCCAACAGTCGGAAGTGGTGACTACCCACCACCGGGAAGCTGGGTTGGTTGCGACAAGTGAATGCTGTTCTCTAGGGTGTGCGGCGTGTTGCATCGCATGACCTGAGAGGTTGTCTCAAAGGCTGAAGCGTGTCACGGGGGGACGACTGATTCACAGGGAGGGCGCTGTTCCATGTTCAAGCCGTGTCCGACTGATCTTCCGCAGACCATCAACCCCGAGGCCGGGCCGAAGCGTGCCGGTGTCGAGACCCACCGCAACCTCAACTGCAACTACTACGACAACTGTCTCGACGAGGCGGTGCGTCGTGGCTGGCAATCCTTCACCTGCGTGAAGTGCCAGCTCAACCAACAGGTGGCGCCTCCCCAGATGGGAATCGAGGCCTACGCCACCCAGCGCCGCGCCATCTGACGCGCGTGCCCATCGCGTCAACGGGTGGCGGCGTAGATGACCACCACCCAGTATCGCCCTTCTCCGTAGGTGGGAGAGTCGCCGCGCACGGTGCCCACACCCATCACGGTTGTCTTGCGATCCGCCAGATTCTTGGAATCTGGTAGCCGCGAGGGATTGTCCGTCACATAGAAATCCACCGAGGCGCTCCGGGCATTGTCATTCAAGGCCCGGAAGACGCGCTCGTGCACGGGTTCTCCCGGCAGTTGGGAGGGAGGCACGTTGGCGGCGAGTGCCCGCCGGGCCTGCTCCAGGGCGATGCGCTCCAGGGAGGGCAGACGCCGCAGGGGCGCCAGTTCATGCGAGGCACGGTGGGCGGCGAGTGCCTGGTACACGTCCTCGCGGGGATCCGCCGGGCGCGAGGCGCCACCGCTCGAGGCGAATACCTCGGTGAGCAGCACCTGGGGGCGCCCGTCCACCGAGTGGAAGCTCACCCCGAGGCCGACGTGGGTGAAGTGCGCGCCGAGCAGGTTGTTGCGGTGGCCGGGGCTGTGTTCGATGCCCGAGTGGGCGGCGAGCGCTCCGGAGGCCGTGCCCAGGTTCTCCCCGGACACGCGCGCCTGGGCCCCCGCGGCGCGCAGGCGGCTGCTCAAGTCCGAGCCATCCGGCGCCACGTGGGCGAAGAAGCCCTCGCGCGCCATGCGCTCGCTGTAGGCCTGGGCCACCTCCTCCAGGGTGCGATCAATGCTCAGCGGCGGCAGGCCCTGGGCGCGACGCAGCGCGTTGATGCGCTCGAGCACCGCCTCGCGCGCGGCCTCCACGCTGGTGGGCTCCTCCACGCGCGTGCCCTCGCCCTGCCGCCGCGGCGTGCCCACGTCCACGAGGAAGAGCGCCGCCACCTCCGGGCCCCGCTCCCCCCGGCCGACGACTTCCACCGTGTAGCGGCCCGGCTGGGCGAGCAGCAGCCGGGTGCAGAAGGAGGCCTCCGCCTGGCGCGTGAGGGCGGGGCGCTCCACGCGGCCATCCGGCAGGGTGACGAAAACCTGGGCGCCGCGCAGGGGGGCGGTGAACTCGCCGCACAGGCCCTGGGTGGTGGGGGTGTCGAAGACGCGAGGGAAGCGCTGGAGCGTGGCCTTGCGCTCGGCGAGCAGCACCACGAGGGCCGAGCGCGAGCCGTCCACCGCCACGCCCACGCCCAGGTGCGTGGCGCGCTCCTGGCTCAAGTCCTTGCGCTCGAGGATCGTCTCCAGGGCGTGCTCGCGCTCTCCGGCGCGGACGACATAGGAGCGGGGAGTGGGATCGGCGCCGCCCGCGTCGCTGATGGCCTCGGTGAGGGCGGGCTCCTCCACCGCGCCCGCGGGGCTGTCGTCGAGCGCCCGGCGCGCCAGCACGCGCGCCGCCTCGGTGAGGGCCGGATCCACCTGGGGGGAGCGCCGGCCCACGCGCTCGAACTCCTGGAGCACATGGCGCGCCGTGCGCTCTTCCATGTCGGGGGGCGTCAGGGGGGCGGCGGCCACGAGGGCGCCGAGGACGAGGGCGAGCATCGCTGGGGCTACTCCAACTGGAAGACGAGTGAGGACACCGCACCGGGGCCCAGCCGGTGGTTGAGCTGCTCGCGCAGCGAGTCCTCCTGGCGCGACAGGGTGTGTGCCCACTCCGCGCTGGCCACGGACACCACCAGGGTGCCGCCCTCGAGCGAGGCGGGCCGGGAGTGCCGGGCGATGGCGTCCCCCACCGTGGCTCGCCACACCGGACCGAGCGTCCGCCCCTTGCCGGACTGCTCGGCCAGGCGGGCCAGGACACGGGGAAGGAGCTGATCGAGGGTCTGCGGTTCGCGCCGGGCCATGGGACGCATCATCGACCGGGGCGAGCGGAATGCCAACGTCCGTTCTCCCCGGGGCGCTTCGCTCCGGGCCCGGCTTGACAACCCCCGAGGGGTGCCGCTTGCCTGGATGCCCCACCGGAGCCGCCGATGAATCCAGCCCGTCTTCTGGCGCGATGCGCCCTGCTGCTGTGGAGTGCCGTATGGATGGCCGCCTGCTCCGGTGACGGATTCTTCCCGTTCCTTCCGGATCCCGATGAGGAGACCCCCCTGCTGCCGGGGAGCTGCCAGGTGGATCAGGACTGCCCGGATCCCCGGCTCTTCATCTGCGACACGGCGGAAGCGCGCTGCAAGCCCGCGTGTCGCACACGAGAGGACTGCACGGCGGCGAGGCGGGGCACGGCGTACCGGATCTCCGCCTGCGACGAGAACCCGCTGGGCTGCCAGTGTGACGCCAACCAGTGTGTGGAGGCGATGTGCTCGGCGGACGAGGCGTGCGCGGCGTCGGGGCGGGTGTGCCGCGATGGGCGGTGCACCAGCGCCTCGGGGGCCCGGGCCCGGACGTGCCGGGTGACGCCGGACCATGTGGTGGGGCGGGTGGGATCTCGGGTGCGCTTCTCGCTGCTGGCCTGGGACGAGACGGGCGCGCCGGTGGCGGTGGAGCCCGCCGCGCAGCGGTGGACGGCGTTGGAGGCGAGCGTGAGCGTGGACGTGGGGGGCGCCTCCTCCTTCGTGTTGTCGGCGCCCACGTCCGAGGCGCGCGAGACGGTGCGGGCGGAGGTCGGGGGCGCGGTGTGCACGGCGCGCGTGCGGGTACTGGAGGCGCCGGAGCCGGGGCGGATGCGCGTGGTGGTGACGGACGAGCAGACGGGCCGCCCCATTGCTGGCGCGCGCGTGGTGGTGGCGGACGCGGTGGGGGCGGTGGTGGGCCAGGCCCTCACGGACGAGGGAGGGGTGGCGCTGCCGCCCGGGGGCGTGGAGGCGGGGAGCGTCTCCGTCTTCCACGAGGGCTTCGACTACCTCACGGTGGCGCATGCGGGGGAGACGGGGCCCATGGATTTGTCATTGCCCTTGAGGCGCAATCCCATCGAACGGATCGGAGGCTTCGAGGGCACGGTCCAGGTCTTGTCGGAGCACCTGACGATGGTGGGGGTGGTGGGGCTGTCCTCGCCGGACGAGGGGCCGAGCGCGGCGGCGTCGTCGCTGCTGGCTCCGGAGCGCCAGGTGGACTTCATCTCGGCCAGCCAGCAGCGGTTGGCGACGTTGCCCGCGGGGGCCTTCGCGGTGCTCGCGGGCTCCAATCTGCGGGAACTGGAGGTTCAGGGGCGTGGGAGCGCGGGGGTGTGCGACGAGGAGCCGCGCACGCGGGAAGGCACCTGTGGCGTGCGGACGGCATGGGGGCTCGGGGGCGAACTTCCCCTCAACGCGCTGCAACTGGGGGGAGGGGTGGACGTGGGTTCCCTGCTCGCGCGGGTGACGCCCTCGCTGGGCACCTTCAAGTCCTGGGTGGTGCGGGATGCGCGCTTCACGTTGGAAGAGGGGGCGGGGGCCTTCACGCGGCTCGCTCCCGACTTCTCCGCGGGGCGGAGCATGGCGCTGGGCTTTCCCTTCGTCCTGGACGTGCCCTCGCTGCCTGGCCACCAGGGCCGCTACATGGACCGCGTGTGGGTGCTGGGCTCGGCACGGGTGCCGGGACGGGGCGGAGTCCCCCTGGGCCTCGGCCTGGGGATGAACACGGCGCCTGCGGACCCGAACACGGACACCCAGCCCGGCCTGTCCGCGCCGGGGCTCGTGCGGGTGCGGATGGCTCCCACCCACCATGGGCTCGAGGGCAGTCCCTACGTGTTGCACCTCACGGCGTCCTCCCCGGAGGGGGCGGTGAGCGGGCTCATCCATCGCTCGCTGGCGGCGCTGCCCTTCGATCCCACGGGCGCGGCTCCGGTGGAGATCGAGGGTCCATTCCTGCCCGTCCCCGAGGGCGCGCGCTACTCCCCGGTGGACGACGAGGGCGGCCGGCGGTTGCGTCCCCCCCCGGCTCCGGCACTTCCCCCGGGCACGGTGCTGCGCGCGGTGTTCTCCAACAGGGCGGGGCGGCGGTGGGGGGTGTTGCTGGACGCGTCGAGGGACTCCGAGGGCGTGCGCCTGCCTTTGCCTCCCGCGCCGCTCGAGGATCGCACGTTCCAGGGCAACCACCTGGGCTCCTTCGCGTCGCTGGAGTTGCAGGCGTGGTCCCTGCGCGAGGGCGGGCTGCCGGACGGCGGGCTCTTGCCTCTGGAGGCGCTGACGCGAGACGAGAACCTGTCGCGGCTGGGAGAGCTGGTGGTTGCCTGGTCGGCCCTGGAGGCGACCCCCTGAAGTTGGCTTCCAGGGTTTCCCTGGGCTACCGTCCTGACGGTCATGGGTCAGAACGAGACCGTCGTCACGGTCATCTCGAAGATTTCCGAGCGGCCAGTCGATCTCGACGCGGCGCTGGTGGTGATCTACGGCCTGGAGCTGGGGCGCAAGTACGACCTGTGCAAGACGGAGACGCTCATTGGCCGCTCGGCCAAGGCGGAGATCCAGGTGGACCAGGAGTCCATCAGCCGCAACCACGCGTGCATCACCACGAGCAAGCGGGGGGTGTTCATCAAGGACCTGGAGTCGACGAACGGCACGTTCGTGAACGACGAGCCGGTGCGGGGGGAGACGCCCCTGTGCAATGGGGACCTGGTGAAGATTGGCCGGACGATCTTCAAGTTCATCGCCGGGGGGAACATCGAGACGGCGTACCACGATGAGATCTACCGGCTGACGACGATGGACGGGCTGACGCAGATCTACAACCGGCGCTACTTCGAGGAGGCGCTGGAGCGCGAGGTGTCACGCTCGCGCCGCTACGAGCGCAGCCTGGCGCTGGTGATGTTCGACGTGGATCACTTCAAGCGGGTGAATGATCAGCACGGGCACCTGGCGGGGGACTACGTGCTCAAGCAGCTCGCCTCCACGCTGCGCACGCGCATCCGCCGCGAGGACGTGTTCGCGCGCTATGGCGGGGAGGAGTTCGGGATGCTGCTGCCCGAGGTCGATGTCGCGGGAGCGGTGAAGCTGGCGGAGAAGGCGCGCCGGCTGGTGGAGAAACAGCGCTTCGAGTTCGACAACACCCTGATTCCCATCTCCATCTCGCTGGGGGTGGCGGTGCTGGGGTCGGGGCACCGGGACTCGGTGGACTTGAAGCGGGCCGCGGACGCGAAGCTGTACGAGGCGAAGGCGGCGGGCCGCAACCGCGTCTGCGCGTGATTTGATTTGTCATTCCACGCCATGCGCTCGTGGTTTGGCATTGGCATGGAGGTGGGTGCCACCGGGCTCACTCAAACATCCAGGGGCGCCTTGAATTCGCTGGCGGGCACGTGGACGCCGCCGCGCCGTCCCACCTCCACGCTGCCATAGCGCTCGGTGAAGATCGGCGGCAGTGGACGGCCATCCGGCGGGCACAGCCACAGCCGCAGCAGGTGCCGCCGGCGCTCGGGCTCTGGCCAGTCCTCGAAGGCCGTCCGATCGTGGAGGATTTGATGGTTGTGGATGAACTGCATGTCCCCGGGCTCGAGCCGCATCTCCAGGTGCAGCGCGGGGTCATCGAGCAGGGAGTCGAACAGATCGAGCGCCTCCACCTGCTGGGGCGTCAGCCGGGGGGAGTCCTCGAAGCGCTGGGCGGACTCGATGTAGCGGCGCTGGTAGATGCCCGTGAGCTCGCCCGCGTGGAAGTTGAGCACGGGGATGGAGAAGTAGGGCTTGTGGCCGGGCTTGTACTCGCTGCGGTGGTCGGTGTGGAAGGGCTCGAAGAGGACGCGGGAGAGGTCCGGCCGGCGCCGGTACATCTCGTTGTAGACCGTCACCGTGCTGGCGAGGCTGCTGAGCCCTCCACGCATGGCGGTGCGCACGCACAGCAGTCCCACGATGTCCGCCGAGTCCGTGTGATAACCCTGCCGCTGGTTGGTCTGGTAGAGGCGCGTGCTGGGGTTGTTGGCATCGTATCCCAGATCCTTCACATGCCCGAGCACGTGCCCCTGGGCGTTCTGTGACACGGCCGTGCCGAGATACGTGCCGAGCCCCCAGAACAGCGTGGCCAGCTCCGGGAGCGAGTAGCGCTGCGTGGGCAGGCCCCGGAAGAGGATGAAGCCGCGGCCATGCAGCAGTTCGTGCTTCACGCGCGCCAGGGTTGGCGCCAGCGTGGGCAGGACGAAGTTGTCCCGGGTGACATCGAGCACCGGGCGGGGCAGCCCGCGCACTCCGGCGAGCGCCCGGTCCAGCTCGGCGAGCTCGCCGGACGAGAAGCGGTGGATCCACGTCTCGTTCCGGGCGAGGTCCGCGCCGCGCCACGCGGCCGGCCCCTCGAGGACGCGGCCGGGCCAGATGCCAGGGGGAGTGGCTGTCGTCGAGGCCATCATGGGGCGAAGCGTTAGCAGCAATCGCGACGTCCGAACAAGTTGGAGGGACGCGAGAGGTCCTCGGGTACGATCAATCTCCGGGCGGCCCGGATCAAGCCTTGGCCGTTTCTTTCGGGAGGAGGTCGAAGTGCTCAAGGCGCTCTGGGTTCTTGCGTTTTTTCTGTGCTCTTGCAGTGAGATGAAGGAGCGCAGGGGGATGGTTCTGGTTATGGCGAGTGTCTTGATTTGAACGGCGAGCGGTGAGAATGAAAAACAGGAGTGGTCGTGGCGAACCGAGCGGTGAGGATCCGATGAGTCAAGGGGTGGTCGCACGGAGGCGCTACGACAGGGTTGACGGTCGCGGACACGTGGAGGTCGCGTTCTTCCAGCCCGAGCAGGACGGGGAGACGGGGGATTTTCGTTGCCCCTTTGAAATCAGTGGCCTGGAGGGCGTCGAGTCGATCCGCCAGCAGGCCTGGGGGGTCGATTCGGTTCAGGCCCTCCAGCAGGCGATGCAAGGGGCGCGAGTGGCGTTGGCGCCGCATCGTGAACAGCTCAGATGGCTCAGTGACTCGGACCTGGGCTTTGCCCGGTATGTGCCGAATGGCTTCGGACCTGAGCTGGATGCGCATTTCGAGAGGTTGATCGAACAGGAGATGGTCAGGCTCGCCCCGGCGATGAAGCGCCAATGGAACCAGGAAGACACCCTCTCCGATATGGAGTGGCTGGAGCAGTGGTATGAGGCCCAGTGCCGGGAGGAGTGGGCGCATCATCAGGGGGTGAACATCCAATCCCTGGACAACCCGGGATGGTTGCTCAAGGTCGACCTGCGTGGGACGAACCTGGAGGGGCGCATGGCCGATGCCCTGGTTCAGCGCACGAGGGAGCCTCCCTCGGAGACCAACGGGAATCAGGGGGGAGACGATTGGATGGAGTGCTCCATCAAGGAGGGGTGCTTCATCGGAGCGGGAGATCCCCGGAAGCTCCGAGCCATCCTGAACTGCTTCCGGGTATGGGCTCGCGCTACATGACAACCGCTCGAGTTGATTTCATCAAGATGCTAATGACATGAAGAAGGTTCATGAGGCGAGAGTCCTGACGTCGGGGTCAAGCGTGTCTCGGCCCGCGGGTTGGTGCACTGTCCACTCCCATGGGGTGGCGAAGATCGGAATTCGCATATGCGCCAGAGAGAGCCCTTGACCGAAGAGCAGAGGGAAGCCGCACTGAGGGACATCCGAGGACCGGATCCCGTCGCCATCGTCGAGGCGGCGAAGCTGCTTTCGGCGGACAGCTCGACGACGGCGCGGCTGCTCGAGCTGCTCGCCAGCGAGGAGCGTGTCGAGGTGCGACAGGGTATCCTTTATGCGCTGACCTGGCATGGCGACGTCAGCTTGTGGGACCTCATGATCCGGATTCTCTCGGACCAGAAGGAGCACCCCAAGGTTCGAGGTCAGGCAGCGGAGTGCATCTCCTACATGTTCGACAAGAAGGAGGGGAGTTCACAGCGCCCTCACGGCATACCGAAGGATCGCGAACCGGCGGATGTGCTCGATGCTGTTCGGGCAGAAGTTCATGCTCGGTCCGAAGGCAAGCTGTTCAACCTCCTGATGGAGTTCGTGTTCGGGCTGCGCGGGTACGACGAATTTCCTGAAGACGCGTTCGAGCGATTCACGTCACTTCTTGCTGATCCGGCATTCTGGAAGCACGAGGACATCTGGCCGTTCTTGAGAGAGATTGGGGACAGATGGACGCTTCTATCGTCGAGTCAGCGAGAGCAGCTCCGGCCGTTGTTGATTGCCAACTTCGACAAGGGTTCCAATCCGGTGGGGGCATTCGTCATCGGAGAGCTGCTTGGAGGCCGCTATGGCGACGAGGCCGCGCTGGATGCACTCTCGAGTCTGGCGGGGGTCGCGTCCATGCCGGCAAGAGCTTTCGTCCCGCATGGACTCGGAGTCCTCGCCAGGGAGACGAGGAACGGCAAATTGCGGAAGCGTGCTGTTCTCGTGCTTCGCCACTTGGAGAAGAGCGAGATTGAAGAAGTCCGCTCGGAGGCGGGTCTGGCCCTCAGGAAGATCGGTATCCCGGAAGTACACGAATGACTCACTCTTAGGCGCCGTAAATAAATAATGTTGCCAATGTCTATGATTGGCCTCCGAGTAGGCCGCTGAATGAAGGTGGTCAATTTATTCTTTTACAGTGCCTTACCGTGGACGCTGCCATGAAGCGGTTCATCGCCAATATCCGTCTCAGTCGGACTGAAGAGGGAGGAAGAAGTCAGCCCATTCCTCCGAGGACCTTTGGGTGCCCGGTCTTCTTCGAGAATGTCCCAGAGCTTCAGTCCCACGGTTATGATTGTCGGATGCTTCTCGCGGAATACGGAGAGCCCGTTCCTCCAGGTGGGGCCGTCGATGAAGTCGCTCTGCTATTTCTTGCAGCAGATGAGATCCTCTCCTACCTGAGGCCAGGTGTCAGGTTCTCGCTGTGGGAAGGCAAGACGATCGGCTCTGGAATCGTGGTCAGGATTGAGGATGCACCTTGATGGCGGTGCGGACGCAACAGCTCATGAATCGCCGACTCTCGATTGCACTCGCCGTGGTCCTGCTCCTGGTGATTCACCTGATTGGGTGCCACGATCCAAGGTGCAACGTGGCCGCGTGCCTACCCGGAGAAGACGGAGCGGCGCTCCTTGAGTAGGGCCAGCAACATGCCCTGGATGGACTCGCTTCACCCCGAGGCCATTGGCCAGGGCGGTGGAGTAGGACTGCCACGCGTGGCCGTCGATGGTGACCGCGCTCCCGTTGAAGTTGACGCCGCGGACGAAGGTGTTTCCGCCTCCCCCGGCGCCGAGAACCTCGATGCCGGAGAGGTTGGGCTGGAGGTGTCGCCTCCTGCGGGTGGTACGTCATGAGGACCTGGGCGTAGTCCTCGGCGCCGGACACGCCGAGGGCGATGCCCTTGGCGAGCGCGCGCCACACGGCGGCCATGTCAACTGGGTGGGACTGGTGGTGGAAACAGCGCATCCGCTCGACAACGACAGTTCCTCCAGCCAGACACTGGGTGAGAAGGAACCGCGCCCTGGGTACAATCGAGATTTCTCGCGAAGGGTGTGAACCGGTTCACAGCACTTGCGTGGCGGGTGGGGTAGAGGACAGTGGCCGGAGATTGCGAAAAGTGCTGGTCGTTCAATGGACCAGGACTTCTCTTCTAGAAAGAATCATGAAGTGGATTGCTGTCGCGTTGGGGCTCGCCGCTGGGGTCTGGGTGGGCTGCGGAAAAACAGAGAGCGAGTCCCGGGCCGAAGTGGAGCCGCAAGTGCTGACGGAGCCTCGTCCGCTGCGGGCCGAGAAGGCAACGAAGCAACTGGGGGATGATTGCAGGGAGAACGGAGCCAGCGCATGCCTGTCGGGCATCTGCCTTCACGTGAAGCCCGGCCGTCACGAGGGCTATGTGTGCAGCCAGTCCTGCCAGGCGCAGTCGGACTGCCCCTCGGACTGGCGCTGCTCTCAATTCTACCCGACCTCCAAGAGGCGGTTGTGCGTTCCACCCGCCACGAGGGCTGATACCTCGGTTCCTTGAGTCCCCATTTCCGGGCCATTCGTTGAGCCGGCGCGGGCGTGTCCTCGAGCCGGATTGGTCTTCCATTGTCTGAGTGTCTGTTCATGACGAATAAAAATTCTCCTTGTTCCACCAGGCTCCTCTTGTCGTCTGGAGCGTCCCGGTCGTCTGCTGCTTGTCTGGCCGCGCTGTTCTGTCTGTTGGCCATGACGCCCGCTCGTGCCGATTTTGGCTATAAAGAACTGGTTTCCAGTCCCGATGGAACCAGTCAGGCCATCGTTTCCTGGACCTGCGAGTGCCCCGGCGAATCCGTGGGGGGGGCTCAGTGTGCTGCTTATGCCTCTGATGGCGCGGGCAACGTGCCTGCCCACGAGCGCAGAGACCATCTGTTCCTTGAGGGCGGGGGCTTCAGTGCCTGCCCTAAAGGGCCTCAGTGGGAATGCAACAGCGACCTGGACTGCGCGAAACCAGGCGCTTTTGGCCAGGGGCAGTGTGTCCTCAATCCGGAGGCTCAACTGACGGTGACGGCGACTGGGAATGAGTTTTTCGACCCCGTCGTGGTGTGCGCGTACCCGGTGTCGGAACCCGAGGTGTGTGATGGCAAGGACAATGATCTCGATGGGCAGACGGATGAAGACGGGTTCGGTGGAACGGTCTGCCTGCAGGATGGTGGAACCTCGACGGGTCCGGACGCGGGGGGCGACGGTGGTTTGTCCTGTGGGTCGGAAATCTGCGCGGACGGCCAGGACAACGATTGCGATGGCGCGGTGGACGAGGACTGTGTGCCCGGGGAAATCGATGGTGGCGGCCCCGTGGGAAGCAATCAATGCCTCTACAGATACGATCCCGTCAATCTCGCCTCGGGCTCCAGCTTCGAGCAGGTGGAGGACCTGAGTGTCGGGGATGGCCTCACCACCTTGACCTTCGAGCGGACGTTCAGCTCGCGGGGCGATGAGTGGATATACGACGCGCCCCTGGTGGGGGTGCCCAAGCCCTTTGGCGGAAGCCCCAACAATCCCGAGTCCGTGGAATGGTGGCACAACTGGCTGAGCGTCGTGGTGGAACACCAGTACCACTGGAGTGTCCGTACGCCGGATGGAGGCTTGTTGCGTTTCCTCCCGTGCTCGGGCTCGACTTGCGAGGCCGCACCCGCGGAAGGAAACCAGTCCCGTCCAGAGCGCTTGAAGCGGACGCCCACGGGTTATGAGCTGCGCCAGTCGGATGGCTCGCTGCTGGTGTATGAGTCCCTCTTCCTGGCACCGCAAGAGGGGAGGCGCCGCTATTTCTTGTCCCGGGTGGTCTCCGGGGCGGGAATCAACCTGGCGCAGTTGAACTATGCCCAGCCCAACCTGACCGGCTGTGCGCAGGGCGCGACGGGAAGCAGTCCGGGCGTCCCCTATCTCTCCAGTGTGCAGAGTCCCGCGGGAGCGAGCCTGAGCTTCGAGTACCGTGAGCTCGCACGTTCCACGGGGGGCGTGGACTGTGTCCTCGGTCGGGTGCGCTCCCTGCCATACCAGGATAGACCGAAGGATTTCGTGGAGTACACCTACACCACACAAGGGGGAGTCGAGCGGCCAGGGCGTATCGGAAAGGCGGAACAACGCTCGCGCCTGGAGCGCTACCTCTACACGGCGGGAGAGTTTCAGCGCTCGGAGGCGGGAGTGCTGCTGGTGCGGCATACGTACGGGGCGGATGGGCGTGTGGCCTCGGCGACAGGAGGAGGCCATGGCGCCGCGCTTTCCTGGGAACCCACGGCGGGGGCCTGCCAACCGGGTTCCAATTGCTGCGGCCGGACGCCCCAGGTGCGCCAGGCGGTGGATTCCTACGCGGGACGGGGTGACGGCAATGAGGGGGCCGCCGGCGTGTTGAGCACCTATGCGACGCTCTCCAACTATGGCCAGGAGAATGCGCCGCGCATGTACCAGACCCAGGATGAGTGCGCGGTGAGTGGTGCCTGCAGCCCGGGCTCGGTCCGCTCGGAGTGGACCTGCTCGTCGCCCGGAAATCCCGGCAAGGAAATCGCGCGCAAGGACAAGCGGGGCAACTGGCGGGTGTTTGGCTATTCCCTGTCCCCCGAAGCCTCGCCCCGATTGGAGCTCGCCAGCGTCAAGCGGGGCGCCTCGGACATGCTCGGGACGGGGGCCCTGGAGGAAACACAGTACACCTATACCTACGCCAACGGCCAGCAACTGCCGCAGGTGGAGGAGCAGGCCAGTGTCCTGGGAGGGGCCACGGACCGCAAGCGCACGCTTCACGTCTATGCTCCCGGAACGAATCGCACCAAGGCCCTCATCCGCTCCGGATGGACGCGGATCCGCGGGAGCAACGGCGCCTGGACGACCGAACGCCGTTTCTTGGGCACCTTCTACCTCACCACCTTCAATGGAAACCAGGAGGACCCATTGGGCCGGGTGAGGGAGATTCATGGACCCTGCTGGGTGAGCAGCGAGTCCGCCACGGATTGTCCCGCGACCTCCCCCTATCCTGTGACGCACTACGTGTATTTCGAGCCGAACACCACTCGCGCGCTTGCCAACCGGTTGTCCCAGGAAATCGTCTACCCCGCCGGAGGCCCGGTGAGTGCGAATTCGGTCAGCTCGGTGACCGGTCACGACTACTCTTTCAGTTTCGATTCAAGCCGCATCGAGACCATCATCAACGGCAACAGTGGGTGGACCACCCTGAACCATTACAATGAAGACCGGCTCGTGAGGAAGGAGGAGGGCGTCTATAATTCGGCTCCATCGAGAATCACCACCTACGGCTATCAGAGCGACAAGTACTTGACCTACATCAACCATCCCGAGGGAGACTTCGATGTCTTCTGCTACCGTACCGGCGCCTCGCCGGACGGGCGCTGCACCAGTGGCGCGATGTCGGACAAAGTCCAGTGGGTGGCGCGTGCCAGCGGAGCGGATGGGATGGGCTGGACGGAGAAGACCGTCTACGCCTACTGGCCGGATGGAACGCTGAAGGAGGAGCGTTTCCTGAGCCAGACGGGGAGTGGGGTCCAGACGAGGCGGGTGATGAAGTACGCGGCGGATGCGCACAAGCGTCCGACGTGGAACAAGTGGGGAGAAGGCGCGGGGAACTTCAGCGCGGCGAAGTCCTTCGATGGCGCGGACAACCTCACGGGAGTGGGGCATGCCTTCAACAATCCGCCCGCGTGGTGTGGCGGGGTGAAGACGGGAGTGGGGCCGCTGGAGAACGGTACGCCGCTGTCGCAGCTGTGTTCCTCGCTGGCCTATGACCGGGCCAACCGCCTGGTGCAGGTGGATGAGTACCCGGCGGACGGCGTCTCCCAGCGCACGCTCTTCTCCTATGACGTGCAGGGCAATGTTGCCGGCGTGAAGGTGGGCTGTCAGTTGGCGGATACGTTCGCCACCTGTGCCCAGCCCGCGTCCATGTACGCGTATGACGATTTCGGCCAGGTGGTGGAAGCATCCCTGCCGCACGCGGATGGCCCGGTGCGCTACGCCTATGATGCCCAGGGCAACCAGGTGGTGAAGGAGACGGCGGCCATGCGCCAGGCCGGCGAGTATGTATTCTCCACCTACGACATGCTCTCGCGCCTGCTCTCCGCCCAGCGGGTGCATGCCACGGGAAGTGAGCTGCTCTATCGTCTGGGCTACGATGAGCAGAGAGCGCCTCCCTCGAGCTGCCCGGCCATGGAATACACGAAGGGCCGGCTGCGCTACCGCGAGGACTCTTTCGGCACCACCTGGTTCTCGTATGACTTGTGGGGCAACGTGGTGGGAGAGATTCGCGTGAGGGCGGGGGCCACGTCGTGTGGCGCCGTGGCCAACGCGAACCCGCACACCCGCTACACCTATACGCTCAACGGCAACCTCCAGTCGGTGACGTACCCGAACGGGCGGACGGTGACGTATGTGTATGGGACGGGAGGTAGCGCCAACCGGGTGAGCGCGGTGGATGTGACGCTGTACGACGGCACGGCGTGGACCACGCGGCGGCTGCTGAGCAACGTTTCCTGGGAGCCCTCTGGCGGGCTGCGGGGCTACACGCTGAACCAGCCCGGAGCGAGCGGCTCCATGACGGTGGAGTACGGCCTGGGAGATGACGGCTCGGTGCCGCCCGCGGGTTGCTCCACCAGCTTCCCCTCCGCGGCGGGCTCGGACCTGACGGGACGGCTGCGCAGCCTGCGAGTGTCCTCGGGCGGCGTGGCGATGGGGGCGGGGACGGGAGATATCTACCAGCGGACGTACACGTGGAAGGCGGACCAGGTGGTGCGCACGGACACGTGCCTGCTGGGGCAGAATGCGACGCCGATGCAGGAGACGTACGCCTACGACAGGACGCTGCGTCTGACGGGAGCGGGCCGGACGGCGGGCAACTTCAGTGCGACGGGTGGGGCATTCGGCTCGCGAGCCTACACGTATGACGGACGCGGCAACCGCACGGCCATGACGAACGAGGGCGCCACCTTCTTCCTGAACTACGCGACGGACAGCGGGCACAAGGATCGGCTGGTGGGGTGGGGCTCGAGCGCGGCCAACAGCCAGTTGGGGTACACGCTGGCGTACGACGTGGAGGGACGAGTCACGCGCAAGGCGGACCTGGGCGAGAACACCACCCTGGCGTTTGAGTACGGGCAGTCGGTGGGAGTGGCCACGGAGAGCGTCTTCCGGGCGGTGGAGGTGAATGGGGCCTTCTACAACTACTACTACGACGGGCTGGGACGCCGGAGGCAGAAGAGTTACCCGGGAGGAACGAGCGACGAGTTTTTCTACATGGGAGCCAACCAGTTGCTGGTGGACCGGGGAAGCAGCGATGTGGTGACGCCGGTGGCGCACTACACGCAGGACGACTACGTGTGGCTGGACGGGCGGCCAGTGGTGCTGGTGCGCGGCAAGCTGAGCAACGCGTGGACGCGGCTGGCGGACACGTCGGCGGACTGCGCTCGCAACGGGGAAGCGGCGGCGTGTGGGGTGTACTTCCCGGTGACGGACCACCTGGGCAAGCCGGTGCTGATGTTGGATGGCGGCGGCCACGTGGCGGGAGCGGTGGACTACGAGCCGTTTGGCCACATCAACCGGGTGGGACTGGTGGCGGAGACGGCGCATCCGCTCGACAACAACAGTGCCGTCAGTCAGACGCTGGGGACCATGGCACAGCCCACGGGGGCTTCGCCGCTGGCGAACCACGCGACGTTCGTGAGGATGCGGGCTATGTTCCACAGGGTGGACCTGACGGCGGGCCAAGTGGAGGTGGTGGATGCGGACCTGGGGACGGTGTTGGCGTCCGTGTCGGGAACGGGCCGGGGGCGGACCTGGTCGGACTGGGTCACTCCCTCCACGGGGCGCGCGAGCGTGAGGCTGGCCTGGCCCGGTGGGCTGGCGAACACGACGTCTCAGGGCGTGGTGCTGGAAGGCTACGAGTACCAGCGCTACCAGACGGGGGCCCATCCCTTCTGGATGCCGCTGCGCTTCCCCGGCCAGTACCACGACGCGGAGACGGACCTCTTCGAGAACTGGAACCGCTACTACGATCCCAGCATCGGCAGGTACCTGCAGCCGGAGCCGTTGGCGCTGAACCCCGAGTACGTCAAGACGCAGGCTCTCGCGGGTTATTCAGCGCCCACCTACACCTACGCCCTGAACAATCCAGTCAGATTCACGGACCCTGATGGACGCGCAGTACCTATCATCATCAGTGGCATCGCCCTGGAAGAACTCATCATCGGTGGTGGCGCCACCATTGGCACCGGTATTTTGCTCGACTACTGCATCAGATCGGGCATCTGTAGGCCCAAGGATCCGCCGAAGGATCAGTGTGAGGACTCGCCACGATCGCCTCCCCGGCAAACAGCCGATGAGCGCTGCAAACAGGTGGCTGAGGAGTGCACACTGGAATGTATTGACATGCTACCAACGCCCGATCATGGTTTCTCCTACTGGAAGTGCAGAAATGCCTGTTTGGAGCGGAATGGTTGCACACCTGGTATGTATTGAAGGGACCGCGGAAGATGAAGATGACAGAATCAACGGCAAAATCGGTTTCTGAACTCATGTTGTCCATTGGAGCACAACTAAACGAGTCTGTTCGGCTGGTCCAGACAACCGAGTCAGATGAAGTGTTTCGGAATTACCGGCTTCAGGTTGCAAGACTCATGGGGCTTATGATGGATGGTGTGATGAGTCCACTCTACAAAGAGCATCCCCATCTGAAGCCGCCCGAATTGTAATGACAGTTGCCATCCTCCAAGCTCGTTTTTAAAGTGAATTGAATCCTCTACTTTAATACTGCGATGCATGGGGATGCGCAGCCATGAAGCCAAGCGGCAAGCTTCGCAAGCATGGAGTAGTCGAGGCTTGCCGCTACATTTCAATGCCTGATGTCTCTTCCCTGAGCTATCCCCTCATATTTACTACAGTCGGACTTTCGAAGTAGATAGAGAAGCCCCTGGCCGCTGTCGGTCGAGGCATCACCTCCTAACGTCTTGCGCGAAGCCATCGCTCGTCGGCCCACTACCTCCTTCGATGCTCTCCACTCCAATCCTGAGATAACGCAGTTTGAGGCGAGCGCAACTGCGGAGGTGGGGTCGCGGGTACAACTTGTCTGGTGGGCAGCCAGAAGAGGAAGCAAACAAAAGGGACCGTGACTCTGGAGGTGGAGCGGTTACAACCCATGGGAGAAGTCACCATCACCCGGGGGCCGCCATGTCGAGCAGCGCAGTCGTTTCTGACCACCAAGAGGTGGTTCTCGTGAGCAAATGGACTCAGGCCTGGCGCAAGGTCCAGGGATGGGTCCAACGGCACTTCGCGCGGCCGGAGACACGCGCCTCGGTCGAGTCGTTCCTTCAGGGCTTGCTGGCACGAGTGGAGCGCAAGAATTCCTGGGGCTTGAGCGAGGAGATGGGCCAGGCGACGCCCTATGCTTTTCAACATCTGCTCAATGGAGCGCAGTGGGACGAGGAGGCGCTGCGCGATGACGTGTTGACGTATGCCCGAGAGCAGTTGGGAGAAGGGGGAATACTGGCTGTCGATGAGACAGGCTTCCTGAAGAAGGGAGACAAGTCCGCGGGAGTAGCCCGGCAGTACACCGGCACAGCGGGACGCATTGAGAATTGCCAGGTCGGCGTCTTTCTGGCCTACGTCACCCCCAAGGGGCATACGCTGGTGGACCGAGAATTGTACTTGCCCGAGCATTGG
The DNA here is from genome assembly GCF_002305875.1 of Cystobacter fuscus. Taxonomy (NCBI): domain Bacteria; kingdom Pseudomonadati; phylum Myxococcota; class Myxococcia; order Myxococcales; family Archangiaceae; genus Cystobacter; species Cystobacter fuscus. The sequence continues at coordinate 5,203,213 of NZ_CP022098.1, forward strand.
TTGGAGGACGCGGAGAGATGTCGCCAGGCAGGAATTCCAGAGGACAAGCGCTTCGCGACCAAGCCCGAGTTGGCAAGAGCCATGGTGAAGCGAGCGTTGAGCGCGGGGCTTCGTCCGGCCTGGATAGTGGGAGACGAAGTGTATGGACGGGATGGAGAGTTGCGACGGTTTCTGGAGAGCCACGCGCAACGGTATGTGCTGGCGGTGGCGTCCAACACCTACGCATGGCGCGGAATAGAGCAAGTCACAGCGGGCAGGGTATTGAAAGAGGTGGAGAAACAAGAATGGACGAGGCTGTCGGCGGGAGCGGGAGCCAAAGGACCGCGGTGGTACAACTGGGCGCGAGTGCGGGTCAACGCGCATGCAGGGACCCAGGCGCGATGGTTTCTCTTCCGCAAAAACTTGTCGGATGAAAAGGACGTGGCGTTCTATCTGGTCCATGCACCAGACACCACGACATTGGCCGCCATGGTGGAAGCGGCCGGCAACCGATGGCCCGTGGAGGAATGTTTTGAGTCGGCCAAGGGAGAGGTGGGGTTGGACGAGTATGAAGTGAGGCGCTGGAGAGGGTGGTATCGGCACATGACGTTGTGCTTGGTAGCCCATGCGTTCTTGGCCGCTGCGAGGGTGGAGGCCAACAAACCCGAGGAAAAACCCATCCCAAAACGCCTGGGCCCGCCGCACCGAAGAAGCCGCATGGAAGCGTTTCGACGGCGGCAGGGCCTGTGCTCATCCGCTTCAGTATTCAAGAAGTGAGGCACCTGCTGTGCAAGCTCGCGAAGTGGGTGGTAAAGCCCGCGTTGAATTTCATTCTCCAGTGGAGTCGATGGCGGCGCCGTCATCAGGCGCTCGCCAAGCTCTATCATTACCGCCACAGGGCGCCTGGAATGCAGGTCCAACTGTAGTATATTGTTGGGCCGAGAAATTGACGAACGAGGGCGCCACCTTCTTCCTGAACTACGCGACGGACAGCGGGCACAAGGATCGGCTGGTGGGGTGGGGCTCGAGCGCGGCCAACAGCCAGTTGGGGTACACGCTGGCGTACGACGTGGAGGGACGAGTCACGCGCAAGGCGGACCTGGGCGAGAACACCACCCTGGCGTTTGAGTACGGGCAGTCGGTGGGAGTGGCCACGGAGAGCGTCTTCCGGGCGGTGGAGGTGAATGGGGCCTTCTACAACTACTATTACGACGGGCTGGGACGCCGGAGGCAGAAGAGTTACCCGGGAGGGACGAGCGACGAGTTCTTCTACACGGGGGCCAACCAGTTGTTGGTGGACAGGGGAAGCAGCGACGTGGTGACGCCGGTGGCGCACTACACGCAGGATGACTACGTGTGGCTGGGCGGGCGGCCGGTGGTGTTGGTGCGGGGCAAGTTGAGCAACACGTGGGCGCGGTTGGCGGACACGTCGACGGACTGCGCGCGCAACGGGGAAGTGGCGGCGTGTGGGGTGTACTTCCCAGTGACGGACTACTTGGGCAAGCCGGTGCTGATGTTGGATGGTAACGGGAAGGTGGCGGGCGCGGTGGATTACGAGCCCTTCGGCCATGTCAACCGCGTGGCCCTGGTGGCGGAGACCGCGCACCCGCTCAATAACAACAGCGCCGCCAGCCAGACGCTGGGCACCATGACTCAACCCACGGGGACATCGCCGCTGGCGAACCACGCGACGTCCGTGAGGATGCGGGCCTTGTTCCACAAGGTGGACCTGACGGCGGGCCATGTGGAGGTGGTGGATGCGGACCTGGGCACGGTGTTGGCGTCCGTGTCGGGGACGGGCCGAGGGCGGACCTGGTCGGGCTGGGTGACTCCCTCCACGGGGCGCGCGAGCGTGAGGCTGGCCTGGCCCGGTGGGCTGGCGAACACGACGTCCCAGGGGGTGCTATGAGTACCAGCGTCACCAGACAAGAGCCCAACCCTTCTGGATGCCCCTACGCTTCCCCGGCCAGTACCACGACGCCGAGACCGACCTCTTCGAGAACTGGAACCGCTACTACGACCCGACTATGGCCTTCCGAGCTTGGAGATAGTGCATGCGGCCCCAATGGTGAACGATGCCGCCCGCCTCCTGACAAGAAGAAATGTGATGACGGCAATGGCGATGATCCCTGCGACACCGTTCTGTCGAAGTGGCAGTTGAAACAGGCTGGGATCTATGGAAAAGAATACGATGTGAAGCGCGAATGGCTTGGCAAGAAAGCGCCTATATCAAGATATGACCTTTGCGGATGTCGAGATGGTCAGGTTGTTATCAAGGCGCATGGTTGCAAAGGTCCCATTGTGGCGACTACCGAATATACCTGGAGATAACACATGCCCAAGCTTGTTGTTCACGTCTTTGCAACGGACATGATGACTCATTCCGATCTGGAGCTGGCGCGATTGGAGTCAGATCGATACGACCCAGACCATCTTGAGGACTTGGTGCAAAAGTGTCTGACCAATGCGCTATCCTCGGATGAAGAGAAGAGGCGGGAGTCGGGCATGCTGGCAATGTGGCAGGTTTTCGTGGATCTCTTTGTCGATGAGCATGAGTCTGTGCGTCCGTCTCTGCATTTGAGCGGAAAAACAGTTCAATTGTTGGCTGAGGCTAAGGCCGAGTTCGACTTTGATCCATACGTGTGAGTTCGAAACGCGCTGAGCCGGACGCATAACGAATGGGGAGATGTGATGCAGAGGGGCCAAGGAGGGCTGCTGATGGGGGGCCCTCCGGGTCGTGCGCTAAGCTGATGGCTACTACGTACGACCCGAGCATCGGCAGGCACCTGCAGCCCGAGCCCTTGTTGGTTGATTCGGAATCCTTGCTCTTCTATGAGGATTCCAGTGGATTGGCGGCGTCTGCGCGCGGCGCGTGGCGAATGGACACACGGCAGCGAACTGCGGGCATGACAGTGGCCTGCACCGGCCGGCGTTGAGGCCCGTCGAGGTTGTCAGAGAGCTGCGAGGCGTCAGGAGGGAGTTGGGACCTGGCGGAGCTGTTGGGCGATGCACGCGATGAGGTCCTTCACCGGCGCAGCCGCGCTGAGCGAGAGCACGACGCAGCGGACGCTGACGCGGACGATGGCGGCAACCTTGAGCAGCTTCAACCGGATGGTGCTCGCCTGCGCCCACTCCATCTCGGTGCCGCGTAGGCCGAAGTGGCGCAGCAGGTTCAGCAGGACGTACGCGGCGGAGGCAAACCAGAGGCGCAACTGGTTTGCGCGCAGGGAGTGGGCGCTGGTCCTGTCGGCGAAGAGGTCCAACTGCTGCTCCTTGATGCGGTTCTCCATGTCGCCGCGGGCGCAGTAGAGCTGTTCGTACAGATCCCGGGCCTCGTGCTCCTGGGCGTTGGCGACAACGCGGCGCTCGCGCGTCCAAGACTCCAGCGTGCGGTAGCGAAGTTCCCGGTGCGCCTTCGCGCTCTTGGCGGAAGACGGCGCGCACCAGCTTCAGGTCCCCGCTTATCATGGCTTCCAGCAGGGCGTTTCGAGCCAGACCGAACACGAAGTCGATGCCGTTGTACTCGCACCAGGTCATGAGTTCATCCCGGGCGAAGCCGGAATCCGCACGCAGCAGGATGCGCGTCTTCGGCCAGCGCGCGCGGATGCGCGAGACGATGCGTTGCACTTCCTCCAGCGAGCCCGCGACGGCGTCGAGGTCTGCGGTGCGCAGCCTGGCGCACAGCAGGAAGTAGCCTGCGAAGATGTAGAGCGGCAGGTATCGGAAATGTCATCAATGATATCGTTGTTGGAGACTGGACGGCACTCGGCTTCGATGTGGCTGCGATGGCTGTACCCTACGTCCCTGCGGGTGCCTCGAAAGTTGCCGGCTTCTGCGGTAAGGCTGCGAAGGGCGGAGGCGAAAAGCTCGTTGACATCTACCGCGCCATTGGTCCAGATGAGCTTGAGGACATCCTCGCCACCGGAGCGTTCAGAAACTTGCCTGGGCTGGAAAGCAAATACTTCACGACGAGCGGCGAAGTGGCGGCAAGCTACGCTCGGCAAGCTGTTCAGGCTTTTGGCGACGCCCCGTATACCATCGTGCGGACGCAGGTTCCTGAGAGCGTTCTGCACACACCGGGGATCAGTGCAACGGTGGACCGTGGTATCCCAGCCTATGTTCTCCCGACAGAGACGTTGCCAGGCCTTCAACCTCAGATCCTCAACTACTCACCCATACCATGGAGGCTGCCATGAAACGGTTCATCGCCAACATCCGTCTTAATAGGACTGAGGAGGGAGGAAGAAGTCAGCCCATTCCTCCGAGAACCTTCGGGTGCCCAGTCTTTTTTGAAAACGTCCCGGAGCTTCAATCCCACGGTTATGATTGTCGGATGCTTCTTGCGGAATACGGAGAGCCCGTTCCTCCAGGTGGGGCCGTCGATGAAGTCGCTCTGCTATTTCTTTCAGCAGACGAACTCCTCCCTCACATGAGACCAGGTGTCAGGTTCTTGCTGTGGGAAGGCAAGGCCATCGGCTCTGGAGTTATGATCAGAGTTGAGGATGCACCTTGAGCAGCTATGGACTGCAACCGAAATTGTTGGCCATAGCCAGGAGCGGTGTCTCTCCACCCACTCATGTATTTTGGGACTGGTCCAGGACCAGGCGAATGGGTGGGCGTAGAGACGAATGTTCTCATGACTCCTCTGGATGCACTTGTCATGCCGGCTGACCTTGCGGACGGGACGTGTGGCCCTAATCGGGATCGATGGAGAAACTACACCACGTCAGAGATGAAAAAGAAGATTCAGGGGACGGGTAGAGATCCATGTGAGCATCTGCTTGGGCTCCTTCGGGAGGAGAAAGCAAGCCTAGGAAAAGTATGGATGAGGAAAGAGTCCGGGCGATTCAGTAAGCGCAAAAGTTCACGGATTGTCGTAACGCCAATGAGAGGGAGTAGCACAATTGAGAGGCAAAGCGAAAACGTGGTATGCTGCCAGTGTTGTTTTGTTTTTTCGACTCAAGAGCGGCCGTCAAAGGAAATTCACCGTCTGGGAGAATGTCTATTTGATTGCTGCGCGGACTCCAGCAGAGGCGCTGGCTCGTGCTGAGGAGCGCGGACGGCAGGCGACCGACCCACAAGACGAAATCACATGGAATGGAAAGCCCGCTGAGATTGTTTTTGGTGGAATCAGGAAGCTGATTACGTGTGCGGCGGACCCAATCCTTTCCAATCAGGCATTGGTCACAAGGCTTCACGACGGAGTCGAGGCCACTTATTCTTCGTTCACGGTCAATAGCAAGGCTGAATTGGATGCCTTGATTCGAGGGGAATCTGTTGCCGTTCTTTATGACGAAGGCTAAAAGCATCTGGTTACCTCAATTTTGGGTTCTGGAGACAAACATGCCTTTGCCGCACGTGTTGGAGATGGTGAGAAGGTGCCCCGGCATGTATTTGCGGTGCGTACAGTTTGATGTCGCCGTTGCATTCGTGGATGGTTTCGATGTCGCAACGAATGGTGGCCTTCTCGTCGGATTCAGGGAGTGGCTGGTGTTGAGGCTGAACGACGGGAACAACCTGGCGTGGTCCCAGATCCTCTTGAGGATTGACCAGTCAGAGCGGGCTGGCGATCCTTCTGCTGCAACGGAGGAGGCGCGGGTCGCCTTCCTGTTTTCGACTCTCGACGAGTTCCTCTCAGAACGCGAGCGACCAACCGGGATGCGCTCTATTTTCGTTCGGTACGAGGACTGGCTGCGGGCCCAAGACTGGTACGATCCCGGTTCACCTGATTGGGTGCCACGTTCCAAGGACTGAGTAGAGTCGGTTGTTGGTGTAGGCAAGGAGCCGGAACTCCGCTCCTGCCCCTCTCTCCCGGCGCTCCACGTACCGTCCTGCCTCGCGTTGGGGCTGTGCGGGCGGAGAGCGCGTAGGGCGGTCTCATCGGACTGGTGTGGTGGGGAGCCGCTCTGGTTTCCTCGGAGTGGTCGCCGCGAGTTGGCTTTCGTCTGGGTCAATCACCGTGCAACGTGGCAGCGTGCCTACCCCGAGAAGACGGAGCGGCGCTCCTTGAGGAGGGCGTGCAACATGCCCTGGATGGACTCGCGGGTGCGCTCGGTGAGCCGCTGCACCTGGGACAGGTCCTCGGCGGCCTCGGGGGGCAGGTCGCCCATGCCGATGGGCTCGCCAAAGCGCAGCGTCCAGCGCGCCGGCAGGGGCGGCAGCGTCACCGGCACATAGTCCAGGCCCAGGAAGCCCGCGGGCAGCTTGCCCAGCAGCGGCACCGTCTCCTCGGCCCCCACGATGGCCACCGGGACGATGGGCGCACCCGTGCGCAGCGCCAGCTTCACGAAGCCTCCCCGGCCGAAGCGCTTGAGCTGGTAGCGCTGGGCGAAGGGCTTGCCCATGCCCTGGCTGCCCTCGGGGAAGACGATGACCGGGCGCAACTCGTCCCAACAGCCGCAGCGCGTTCTCCGGGCAGGCGCGCACCGCCCCCAGCCGGTTCATCAGCGTCCCCATCATCGGCGCGCTCGTGGACGTCATGGCCAGAGTCTCTGTGCCGAGACTACCGTCCTGCTCCACGCTCACCCGCCGGGTCGGGAACGCGATGGGGTGTGGTGGCGGAACAGTCGGGGACAGAGGGGGCGAGCAGGTTGGCATGAGACGTGCTTGTCTGTGGATCTCGAGTGACTTGGGGTGGTTGCCGCAACGGTGGATGGACCTCGAAGGTCGCTTGGTTCCCGAGCCGAGGTTTGGCGTGAAGGACCGTGCCTGTTCTGAAGGTGGAAGAGAGTTTTGCCCATGAGATGGATTGTTGTCGCGTTGGGATTTACCACTGTGTTTGGGGGCGGCTGTGGGAGAACAGAGAGCGAGCCCCAGTTCGTCGTGCACCAGGAACCGCTGGCGGAGCCTCGTGTGCTACGGGCAGAGAAGGCCACGAAGCAGATAGGCGAGGACTGCGGGGAGAATGGGTCCAGCGCATGTCTGTCTGGCATCTGTCTCCACGTGAAGCCCGGCCGCCGCGAGGGATACGTGTGCAGCCAGCCCTGCCAGGGGCACGGAGATTGTCCCGGGGGCTGGCGCTGCTCTCAGCTCTACCCATCTCCCAAGGGGAGATCGTGCGTTCCACCCTCAAACGAGGGTTGATGCTGCCTCTGCGCCGTGAGCTCCTCTTTCGGTGAGAGTTGTTGAGTAGGAGCGCGCTACGTTCTCAAGCCAGATTTGGCTTTCTTCTGGATATTTGTTCATGAAAAATAGAGATTTTCCTTGGTTCAATGGGCTCCTTGCGTCGTCTGGAGCGTCCTGGCCGTCTGCTGCTTGTCTGGTCATGCTGTTTTGTTTGTTGGTCATGACTTCCGCTCACGCCCATGATTTTGGCTACCACGAACTGCGCTCCAATCCCGATGGAATCGGTGCTTCCATCATCACCTGGGACTGCAGTTGCCCCGGCGGAACCGTGGGGAGTCAGCGGTGTACTCGTTATGCCACCGATGGTGCGGGCAACGTGTCTCCCGACGCTCGAAGAGATTATCTGTTCCTTGGGACCCTGGGCCTCAATGCCTGTGCGAAGGGGCCTCAGTGGGAATGCAACAGCGACTTGGATTGCGTGAAGCCAGGCGCTTTTGGTCAGGGTCAGTGTGTCGTCAATCCTGCTGCTCAACTGACGGAGACCGCGAGTGGAAATGAATTCTTCGATCCCATCGTGATGTGCAGTTACCCGGTGCCGGAATCCGAGGTGTGTGATGGCAAGGACAATGATCTCGATGGGCAGACGGATGAAGACGGGTTCGGTGGGACGGTCTGCCTGCAGGACGGTGGGACCGCGACCATCCCTGACGCGGGCGGTGACGGTGGTTTGTTCTGTGGAGCGGAAATCTGCGCGGATGGTCAGGACAACGATTGTGATGGTGCGGTGGACGAGGACTGCATGCCCGGAGAACTCGATGGGGGCGGGCCGGTGGGAAGCAATCGATGCCTCTACAGATACGATCCCGTCAATCTCGCCTCGGGCTCCAGCTTCGAGCAGGTGGAGGATCTGCGTATAGAGGATGGCTTCACCACCTTGACCTTCGATCGGACGTTCAGTTCCCGGGGCGATGAGTGGATATACGATGCCCCCCTGGTGGGAGTGCCCAAGCCCTTTGGCGGAAGCCCCAACAATCCCGAGTCCGTGGAATGGTGGCACAACTGGCTGAGCGTCGTGGTGGAACACCAGTACCACTGGAGTGTCCGTACGCCGGATGGAGGCTTGTTGCGTTTCCTCCCGTGCTCGGGCTCGACTTGCGAGGCCGCGCCCGCGGAAGGAAACCAGTCCCGTCCAGAGCGCTTGAAGCGGACCCCCACGGGCTATGAGCTGCGCCAGTCGGATGGAACGCTGCTGGTCTATGAAGCCCTCTTCCTGGCACCGCGAGAGGGGAGGCGCCGCTATTTCTTGTCCCGGGTGGTCTCCGGGGCGGGAGTCGATCTGGCGCAGCTGAACTATGCCCAGCCCAACCTGAATGATTGCGCGCAGGGCGCGCCGGGAAGCAGTCCAGGAGTACCCTATCTCTCCAGCGTGCAGAGTCCCGCGGGAGCGAGCCTGAGCTTCGAGTACCGTGCGCTTGCGCGTTCCACGGGGGGCGTGGACTGTGTCATCGATCGGGTGCGCACTCTTGCCTACCAGGATAAACCGAAGGATTCGGTGGTGTACGCCTACACCACACACGGGGGAATCGAGCGACCAGGGCGTATCGCACAGGCGGAAAAACGCGCGCGCCTGGAGCGCTATCTCTACGCGGCGGGAGAGTTTCAGCGCTCGGAGGCGGGAGTGCTGCTGGTGCGGCATACGTACGGGTCGGATGGGCGTGTGGACTCGGCGACAGGAGGAGGCCATGGCGCCTCGCTTTCCTGGGAGCCCACGGCGGGGGCCTGCCAACCGGGTTCCAATTGCTGTGGCCGGATGCCCCAGGTGCGCCAGGCGGTGGATTCCTACGCGGGACGGGGTGACGGCAATGAGGGGGCCGCCGGCGTGTTGAGCACCTATGCGACGCTCTCCAACTATGGCCAGGAGAATGCGCCGCGCATGTACCAGACGCAGGATGAGTGCGCGGTGAGTGGAGCTTGCAGCCCGGGCTCGGTCCGCTCGGAGTGGACCTGCTCGTCGCCCGGAAATCCCGGCAAGGAAATCGCGCGCAAGGACAAGCGGGACAACTGGCAGGTATTTGGCTATTCCTTGTCACCCGAAGCCTCTCCACGATTGGAGCTCGCCAGTGTCAAGCGGGGTGCCTCGGATATGCTCGGGACGGGGGCCCTGGAGGAAACACGGTACACCTATATCTACGCCAACGGCCAGCAACTGCCGCAAGTGGAGGAGGAGGCCAGTGTCCTGGGAGGGGCCGCGGATCTCAAGCGCACGCTTCACGTCTATGCCCCCGGAACGGACCGCGAGAAGGCCCTCATTCGCTCTGGTTGGACGCGGGTCCGCGGCAGCAACGGCACCTGGACGACCGAACGCCGTTTCGTGGGCACCTTCTTTTTCACTACCATCAATGGAACCGAGGAGGATCCATTTGGCCGGGTGAGGGAGGTTCATGGTCCATGCTGGGTGAGCAGTGAGTCCGCCACGGATTGTCCCACGACGGTGCCCCATCCCGTGACGCACTACGTGTATTTCGAGCCGAACGCCACTAGCGCGCATGCCAACCGGTTGTCCCAGGAGATTGTCTACCCCGCCGGAGGCCCGGTGGGTCCGAATTCGGTCAGTCTGATGACCGGGCACCTTTACGATTTCAATTCCAACTGGAGCCGAATCGAGACCGTCATCGACGCCAATGGACGGACCACCACGAACTATTACGATGAAGACCGGCTCGTGAGGACGGAGGATGGCGCCTATCAGGCGTATCGGTCGAAACTCATCACCTACGGCTATCAGAGCGACAAGTACTTGAGCTACATCAGCCATCCCGAGGGAGACTTCGATGTCTTCTGCTACCGCACCGGTACCTCGCCGGACGGGCGCTGCACCAGTGGTGCGATGTCGGACAAACTCCAGTGGGTGGCACGAGCCCGTGGGGCGGATGGGACGGGTTGGACGGAGAAGACCGTCTACGCCTACTGGCCCGATGGAACGCTGAAAGAGGAGCGATTCCTGAGCCAGACGGGGAGCGGGACGCAGACGAGGCGGGTGATGAAGTACGCGGCGGATGCGCACAAGCGGCCGACGTGGAGCAAGTGGGGAGAAGGTGCGGGGAGCTTCAGCGCGGCGAAGTCCTTCGATGGCGCGGACAACCTGACGGGAGTGGGGCACGCCTTCAACAATCCGCCCGCGTGGTGTGGCGGGGTGAAGACGGGGATGGGGTCGCTGGAGAACGGTACGCCGTTGTCTCAGCTGTGCTCCTCGCTGGCCTATGACCGGGCCAACAGGCTGGTACAGGTGGACGAGTTCCCGGAGGACGGCGTCTCCCAGCGCACGCTCTTCACCTATGACGTGCAGGGCAACGTGTCCGGAGTGAAGGTGGGTTGCCAGTCCACGGACACGTTCGCGACCTGCGCTCAGCCCGTGTCCACGTACACGCATGACGATTTCGGCCAGGTGGTGGAGGTGTCCCTGCCGCACGCCGATGGGCCGGTGCGCTACGCTTATGATGCCCAGGGTAACCAGGTGGTGAAGGAGACGGCCGCGATGCGTCAGGCCGGCGAGTATGTATTTTCCACCTACGACATGCTCTCGCGCCTGGTTTCCGTCCAGCGAGTGCATGCCACGGGAAGCGAGCTTCTCTATCGTCTGGGTTACGATGCCCAGGGAACGCCTCCCTCGAGTTGTCCGGCGGTGGAATACACCAAGGGCCGGCTTCGCCACCGCGAGGACTCTTTCGGCACCACCTGGTTCTCGTATGACTTGTGGGGCAACCTGCTGGGGGAGATTCGCGTGAGGGCGGGGGCCACGACGTGTGGCACCGAAGTCAATGCGAACCCGCACACTCGCTACACCTACACGCTCAACGGCAACCTCCAGTCGGTGACGTACCCGAACGGGCGGACGGTGACGTATGTGTACGGGACGGGAGGCAACACCAACCGGGTGAGCGCGGTGGACGTGACGCTGTACGACGGGACGGCGTGGATCACACGGCGGCTGTTGAGCAACGTCACGTGGGAGCCGTATGGAGGGCTGCGGGGCTACACGTTGAACCCGCCCGGAGCGAATGGCTCCATGACGGTGGAGTACGGACTGGGGGATGACGGCTCGGTGCCGCCCGCGGGCTGCTCCACCAGTTTCCCCTCCGCGGCGGGCTCGGACCTGACGGGGCGGCTGCGCAGCCTGCGCGTGTCCTCGGGCAGCGTGGCGATGGGGGCGGGGACGGGAGATATCTACCAGCGGACGTACACGTGGAAGGCGGACCAGGTGGTGCGTACGGACACGTGCCTGCTGGGGCAGAATGCGACGCCGATGCAGGAGACGTACGCCTACGACAGGACGCTGCGTCTGACGGGAGCGGGCCGGACGGCGGGTAACTTCAGCGCGACGGGTGGGGCGTTTGGCTCGCGAGCCTATACGTATGACGGACGGGGCAACCGCACGGCCATGACGAGCGACGGAGCCACCTTCTCGCTGAACTACGCGACAGGCAGCGGGCACAAGGACCGGCTGGTAGGGTGGGGTTCGAGCGCGGCCAACAGCCAGCTGGGGTACAGGCTGGAGTACGACGCGGAAGGACGAGTCACGCGCAAGGCGGACATGAGAGAGAACACCACCCTGGCGTTTGAGTACGGGCAGTCGGTGGGGGTGGCCACGGAGAGCGTCTTCCGGGCGGTGGAGGTGAATGGGGCCTTCTACAACTACTACTACGACGGGCTGGGACGCCGGAGGCAGAAGAGTTACCCGGGAGGGACGAGCGACGAGTTCTTCTACACGGGGGCCAACCAGTTGCTGGTGGACCGGGGAAGCAGCGACGTGGTGACGCCTGTGGCGCACTACACGCAGGACGACTACGTGTGGTTGGGCGGGCGGCCGGTGGCGCTGGTGCGCGGCAAGCTGAGCAACGCGTGGACGCGGCTGGCGGACACGTCGGCGGACTGCACTCGCAACGGGGAGGCCGCGGCCTGCGGAGTCTACTTCCCGGTGACGGACCAGTTGGGCAAGCCGGTGCTGATGTTGGATGGCAGCGGCCATGTGGCGGGAGCGGTGGATTACGAGCCGTTTGGCCACGTCAACCGGGTGGGACTGGTGGCGGAGACGGTGCATCCGCTCGACAACGACAGTGCCTCCAGCCAGACGCTGGGCATCATGGCGCAGCCCACGGGGACGTCGCCGCTGGCGAACCACGCGACATCCGTGAGGATGCGGGCTATGTTCCACCAAGTGGACCTGACGGCGGGACAGGTGGACGTGGTGGATGCGGACCTGGGGACGGTATTGGCCTCCGTGTCGGGAGCGGGCCGAGGGCGGACCTGGTCGAACTGGGTGACCCCTTCCACGGGACGCGCGAGCGTGAGGCTGGTTTGGTCCGGTGGGCCGACGAACACGACGTCCCAGGGCGTGGTGCTGGAAGGCTACGAGTATCAGCGCTACCAGACCGGGGCCCAACCCTTCTGGACGCCGCTGCGTTTCCCCGGCCAGTACCACGACGCCGAGACCGACCTCTTCGAGAACTGGAACCGCTACTACGACCCGAGCATTGGTCGGTACTTGCAATCGGAGCCGGTGCTGCAAATGCCTACGATAGTTCATGGCTTTGCTCGGCAGGGCCAAGTTCTGACGCCATACGCATACGCACTGAACAACCCTCTCCATTTCGTCGACCCCAATGGCCTTATTCCAATCGACACCGTTTGGGACGTCGGAAACGTCATCTATGATATCGTTGTTGGAGACTGGACGGCACTCGGCTTCGATGTGGCCGCGATGGCTGTGCCCTACGTCCCTGCGGGTGCCTCGAAAGTTGCTGGCCTCTGCGGTAAGGCCGCAAAGGGCGGAGGCGAAAAACTCGTTGACATCTACCGCGCTGTTGGTCCAGATGAGCTTGAAGATATCCTAGCCACCGGAGCGTTCAGGAACTTGCCTGGGCTGGAAGGCAAATACTTCACGACGAGCGGCGAAGCGGCGGCAAGCTACGCTCGTCAAGCCGTTCAGGCCTTTGGCGACGCCCCGTACACCATCGTGCGGACACAGGTACCTGAGAGCGTTCTGCGCACACCGGGGATCAGTGCAACGGTAGACCGTGGTATCCCTGCCTATGTTCTCCCGACCGAGGCGTTGCCAGGCCTTCAACCTCAGATCCTCAATTACTCACCCATACCGTGGAGACTGCCATGAAGCGGTTCATTACCAACATCCGTCTCAAGCGGACTGAGGAGGGAGGAAGAAGTCAGCCCATTCCTCCGAGAACCTTCGGGTGCCCAGTTTTCTTTGAGAACGTCCCAGAGCTTCAATCCCACGGTTATGATTGTCGGATGCTGCTTGCGGAATACGGAGAGCCCGTTCCTCCAGGTGGGGCCGTCGATGAAGTCGCTCTGCTATTTCTTTCAGCAGATGAACTCCTCCCCTTCGTGAGGCCAGGTGTCAGGTTCTCTATGTGGGAAGGCAAGACTATCGGCTCCGGAGTCGTGGTCAGAGTTGAGGATGCACCTTGAGTAGCTAACTCAACTGACTGAAGAGGATGAGGCGGCAGGCGAGCTGGAGGCGGGCGAAGTGGACGTTGTCACGCACTTCGTAGCGGATGGTGAGCCGACGGTAGCGTGGCAGCCACGCCAGAGTTCGCTCCGCCACCCAACGGTGGCGGTCCAAACCCTTCGAGGCGTCGATGCCACGGCGAGCAATGCGCGGCTGGAGGCGCACTCCAGTAGCCCTCCGGATAGGATAGAATATGAGTGGGTTTTCCGTCTTGAATACCTTGCTTCTGATCTGGGATGGACGAGATCGCCCTTTTTTCTTGCCATTCATCGGACGGCCTGATGTCAAGATTTTGTATGGTTTTGTCTTGGGTTTGGAGTCGGCCGCCTTGCGTATGGGGCAACTCGATGAAGAATATGTACGATTCCGAGAGTGGCTGCGAGACGTAAAGCATGAGTTTCCGCCTGATGGATGGCACGAACTGTATCTGAGGGAGTCTCAAGGCGACCACTTGGTTGCATGCCTCAGATATCTTGGTCGAGTGGTAGAGTTCCTCGGAAAAAGCTGAACACTTTGTTCTACCCATGGAGGAACAACGTATAAGGTTGCCTCCATGGGTGTTTTCAAGGTTCTCCTCCGCGGCCGAGCTCGGACCTGACGGGGCGGCTGCGCAGCCTGCGCGTGTCCTCGGGCACGGTGGCGATGGGGGCGGGGACGGGAGACATCTACCAGCGGACGTACACGTGGAAGGCGGACCAGGTGGTGCGCACGGACACGTGCCTGCTGGGGCAGAATGCGACGCCGATGCAGGAGACGTACGCCTACGACAGGACGCTGCGCCTGACGGGAGCGGGCCGGACGGCGGGCAACTTCAGCGCGACGGGTGGGGCGTTTGGCTCGCGAGCCTATACGTATGACGGACGGGGCAACCGCACGGCCATGACGAGCGACGGAGCCACCTTCTCGCTGAACTACGCGACAGACAGCGGGCACAAGGACCGGCTGGTGGGGTGGGGCTCGAGCGAGGCCAACAGCCAGTTGGGGTACACGCTGGAGTACGACGCGGAGGGACGCGTCACGCGCAAGGCGGACCTTGGAGAGAACACCACCCTGGCGTTTGAGTACGGGCAGTCGGTGGGAGTGGCCACGGAGAGCGTCTTCCGGGCGGTGGCCTCCTTTTCTCCGCGCCCAGTCCGGGCCCTCGGAGCGGCATCTCCTGCCTCGTGGGCCCCGCCCTCCTGGGACTTGCGCACTACCTCACCCGTCATGCCTTGACCCGAACCTCCTGGGTGATGGGCCGCCCTACGCCCCTACGGCTCCTCCCCTCATCCAGTCGGTCCGATTCCGGGCCGATTTCCCTCATCTAAGCTGCGCGGTAACACAGTTCGGTGACAGGTAGGCCGGTCACCGACAACTCAAAGGATACATGCTCGACATGCGCTATCACCTCCGTCTGCCTGGGAAGAGAATCTCTTGGTTGCCAATGATTCTTGGCATGGGGGTCGCCGCATGCGCGGGAGCACAGAAGCCCCTGTCTCTCCCCAAGTACCTACAGGGAGAGTGCTCATATACGCTCAGTCATGATGAATCCTCATGCACCCTGCGCAGTGGGTGGGAGAATGTTTCGGCCGAGGAGCCTGCGACGGAATCCAGTGGTCAGCTTGTCCGCAACGGCCAGCAGCTCTTGGATTTGAAGTGTGGCGCTGAAGCGGACGCCTGTGGTATCCGTGTTCGTTGCGTCTGCATGACTTCGTCTCCAAGTCCCTAGCGTTCCCTGGCGCGCTCACCTCGCGTGAGAAGTGAACACCGAGGTGGGCTCTGGCCACGGAGAGCGTCTTCCGGGCGGTGGAGGTGAATGGGGCCTTCTACAACTACTACTACGGCGGGCTGGGACGCTGGAGGCAGAAGAGCTACCCGGGAGGGACGAGCGACGAGTTCTTTTACATGGGGGCCAACCAGTTGCTGGTGGACCGGGAAAGCAGCGACGTGGTGGCGCCCGTGGCGCACTACACGCAGGACGACTACGTGTGGCTGGAGGGGCGGCCGGTGGTGCTGGTGCGGGGCAAGCTGAGCAATACGTGGGCGCGGTTGGCGGACACGTCAGCGGACTGCTCGCGTAACGGGGAGGCAGCGGCGTGTGGGGTGTACTTCCCGGTGACGGACCACCTGGGCAAGCCGGTGCTGATGTTGGATGACAGTGGGCGGGTGTCGGGAGCGGTAGATTACGAACCGTTCGGCCATGTCAACCGGGTGGGCTTGGTGGCGGAGACCGCGCATCCGCTCAACAACAACAGTGCCTCCAGCCAGACGCTGGGAGCCATGGAACAGCCCACGGGGACATCGCCGCTGGCCAACAACGCGACTTCCGTGAAGATGCGGGCCCTGTTCCACAAGGTGGACCTGACGGCGGGCCAGGTGGAGGTGGTGGATGCGAATCTGGGCACGGTGCTGGCGTCCGTGTCGGGAACGGGTCGGGGGCGGACCTGGTCGGACTGGGTGACGCCCTCCACGGGGCGCGCGAACGTGAGGCTGGCCTGGCCCGGTGGGCCGGCGAACACGACGTCCCAGGGAGTGGTGTTGGAGGGCTATGAATACCAGCGCTACCAGACGGGGGCCCAACCCTTCTGGATGCCGCTGCGCTTCCCCGGCCAGTACTACGACGCGGAGACGGACCTCTTCGAGAATTGGAACCGCTACTACGACCCGAGTATTGGCAGGTACTTGCAGCCTGAGCCGATATTGCAGCGGCCGGAAATGCTCAAATGGTACGTCCAGGGAGCGCGAAACCTCCCCCTATACGGGTACGCTGGAAACAACCCAGTCAACCTCGTGGACCCGACTGGGAAGAATCCCATTGCGTTGTTACTCTGCGCCTTTGGCGGGTGTGAGGCTGTAGGCGCTGCGGCGGGTTCCGCACTGCTGTGGACTGGCGCGACCATAGGAGCAGCCTGGGCCGGAGCTGAGTTGGGTGCTTGGTTCAACGAGAAGAAGGACGACGACTCTTGCCCCGCTGATGGACAGGATGACTCCAAGTCTCTTGAAGACATTATGGCAAGCGCAACTCCCGGGCGCGAGACCAAGGGCCGGGCAGACCAATGGATACTTCCTGGCAATGCGGACAACGCAAATGCTGACTTTGATGCCCTGCGGCCAACTGGGGTGCGTGACATCCCCGATAAAAGAGGTAGGGTCGGATGGCTTCCCGATGGAAGAACGGTGGTCGTCAGGCCGGAAAGCTCGGATGGTAGACCCACCCTGGAAATTCAAGATGGAAAGAAGAGGATAAAAATTCGATATGGCCCATGACCTCATGACGGAGACGTATGAGCCCATCGACGTGGGCACCTCGGGGTTCAAGCATCTTGAATGCATGAGCCTGACCGACACGCGCCTGGGCTTGAAAATTGTCCTCGCCGATGTCGCCAGCGAGCGCGCTGTCGAGCTGACCTTCGAGGGGTTCGTGGGGTACCGGAACATCAACGAGAGCTTCCGCCTCCGAACCTGGCACGAGCGCAGGCCCTATTCCACGGAGGGGGTTTTCCTGGTGGCTCATTCTCGTTGGCTGGAGTGGCTTCGAGAGGAGTCGGGAGGCGTTCTGGACCACGTCAACCTCCGTCATTACGCCCTCTACACAGGCGAGGACTGTATTGATGTGGCGACAGAATTTCCTCCCACCTTCACCAGTGCTCGTTTGGACTCCTAGAGCACTGATGTACCGAGGGGGCTCATGAATCGTCGGCTCTCTTTTGCACTGGCCGTGGTCCTGCTCCTGCTGCTCGTGCTCGCGGTCCCGTACTGCGGGCACTGGTGGCGAATCGACCAGTGCCTCGACGCGGGATGCAGGTGGAACGACGCGCAGGATATCCGCGAGTACCCAGCGGGTAGTGGTCCGTAACGCGCTCCCGCATCGGACGACGATGCCCACCAGCTGCTCTGAGCCCTCAGAGCGGCTACTGGTGGCGCACTTGAAACCCTTCACCCCGAGAAGACGGAGCGGCGCTCCTTGAGGAGGGCCTGCAACATGCCTTGGATGGACTCGCGGGTGCGCTCGGTGAGCCGCTGCACCTGGGAGAGGTCCTCGGCGGCCTCGGGGGGCAGGTCGCCCATGCTGATGGGCTCGCCAAAGCGCAGCGTCCAGCGCGCCGGCAGAGGCGGCAGCGTCACCGGCAGGTAGTCCAGACCCAGGAAGCCCGCCGGCAGCTTGCCCAACAGCGGCACCGTCTCCTCGGCCCCCACGATGGCCACCGGGACGATGGGCGCGCCCGTGCGCAGCGCCAGCTTCACGAAGCCTCCCCGGCCGAAGCGCTTGAGCTGGTAGCGCTGGGCGAACGGCTTGCCCATGCCCTGGCTGCCCTCGGGGAAGACGATGACCGGGCGCAATTCGTCCAACAGCCGCAGCGCGTTCTCCGGGCAGGCGCGCACCGCCCCCAGCCGGTTCATCAGCGTGCCCATCATCGGCGCGTGGAACACCTGGTCCTCCGCCAGCCAGCGCGCCTCCTGCAGGTCCGGCCGCTCGCGCGAGAGCGCCTGCTGCAACATGGGCCCGTCGAAGGGCAGCGCCCCCGAGTGGTTGGCCACCAGCAGCACCGGCCCCGTCGGCACGTGGCTCGCCCCCTGCACCGACACCCGCCAGTAGTGCTCGTAGAGGAAGTCCACCACTGGCTGCAGCACCCCTCCGAGCGCCGCGTCCTTGCCGTACTCGTCGACCGACGTGCTCCCCCCGAGCCCCAGGCTCGTGAGCGCCGCGTCCACCATGCCCCGCGCCGACACCACCGTCCGGCTCACCCGCTCGCTCGCCAGCGTCTGGAAGGCGATCTGCCTGGCCAACGAGAGCAGCCCCGACATCCGCGTCCGCATCCGTGGCGGCTCGGCTCCCGGTGAGGTCGCCGTGAAGAACAGATCCGAGGGACCCGTCGTGTCGAGCGTCTTGGGCCCATCGAGCACGGGCTCCACTTCGGGCGTGGCCTCCGTCTCGGATGGTGCCTGCTCGGTCTCGAAGCCCGGCACGTCCACGGGTCCCTCGGGCACCGGCTCGCTCAGCACTTCCTCGATGCCCCGCCGCGTCTCCTCCATCCCCGCCTGGGCCGCCTCCTGCTCCAGCAGGGCCGACTCGACCGCGAGCACCTCGGCCTCCTGCGTCCTGGGGTGAAGCCGCTCCTCCCGCCCAGGCATCGGGGCCTCGGGGGCGGTGTGGACCACTGGGGCCGAGGGCGTGGCCGGCTCCGCCGCGAGGCCCATCTCGGCCTCCGTGGCGGGACTCACCCCGGTCGGAGGTGTCGTCTCCAGGGCCGTAGGCGCCGTGGGCGTCTGTCCCTCCACCGGGGCGGAGCGGACGGCCGTGGCGGGCGCGCGCGTCTTCCCGGAGGGCTTGTTCTTGGAGGTCGCGGCCTTCTTCTTCGGAGCGGCGGCCTTGGGCGCCTCCGAGGCCTGGGGCTCCGCCGGGCGCGCGGGCTTCTGCTTCGCTCCGGCGGCCTGCTTCTTCGCCTCGTTCGCCGGAGCCGGCTTCCTCGCCGCCTCGGCGGAGGACGCGGGCTTCACGGACTCGGCCGGGGCGGACTTCGCGCGGGCCTTGGGGGACACGGAGGCGCGCGGCGGGGTGGCTCGTGACCTGGCCATGGCTCAGCTCCTTCGTATCGCCGCCACGGCATCCCGGGCGTGGAACATGGGAATGAAGCCGAGCTCTTCCTCGGCGCGCTCGCCGTTGGCCACCCACCCGTAGTGCATGTAGTCCAGCAGCGACGAGGGAAAGCCCGGCCCCCCGAGTGACGTCATCGTCTGCAGGGTGGCGCGGAAGAGCGGGCCGGGCAGGGGCAGGGGCGTGGCGCCCGCCTGGCGGATGAGCCCGGAGAGCGGCAGGACTCCGCGGCCGACGATGTTGAACTCACCCTCGGCGTTGGCGCTCAGCGCCTGGTACAGCGCGCGC
This sequence comes from Cystobacter fuscus, assembly GCF_002305875.1. Classification (NCBI taxonomy): domain Bacteria; kingdom Pseudomonadati; phylum Myxococcota; class Myxococcia; order Myxococcales; family Archangiaceae; genus Cystobacter; species Cystobacter fuscus. Next base: position 5,222,646 of record NZ_CP022098.1, read on the forward strand.
GCGGCGTCCTCCTCGTGCAGCGCCTGCCAGAGCGGATCGTACCCGAGCAGCGTGGGCACCACGCGGTGGGCGAGCATGCGGGTCGCGGGGTTGTCCATGTTCGGGCCGAACATGGGCGCGAAGCGCAGGACGATGACGCGCGTCTCCGGGTGGCGCTCGCGGAAGGCGCGCACCTGCTTCTCCACCTCGACCTTGTCGGTGATGAAGCGGCTGCCGGGGCAGCCCATGAGGGGCGTCTCCTCGGGGAGCAGGGCGGGGTGGCTGGCGCGCGCCCCATAGAGCGCCGTGAGCGAGGGGACGATGAGCCGGGGCACCCGCGCGCGGCCCACCGCGCTCAGCACGTTCATCGTGCCAATCACCTCGAGCTCGTGCGCGAGCGAGCCATCGCGCACCGGCCCGTAGAGGAAGGCCAGGTGGTAGAAGACGTCCACGGCGTGCTCGGCGAGCGCGTCGGACAGCTCGCTCTCTGCGTCGTGGCGCGTGAGGTCCACGCGGTGGTAGTCGACCTTGGAGCCCTCGGGCTTGGCCACGTCCAGCACGAGGATGCTCTCCACGTCGGCATCCTGCTCCAGCTGCGGCAGCAGCAGCCGGCCCAGGTCGCCCGCCGCGCCCGTCACCGCGACGCGCAGGCCGCCCTTGCTCGCTTGAGTTGCTTCCATACGGGAGGGGGCGTGATAGCGCACCTGGGGGCCGCTTGTCAGCCGCGTTGCGTCCGCTTTACTGGCCAACGTGCCGGGTCCCGTACAGGATATGACCTCTCATGGCACGTATCGCCCGCCTCAGTGATGCCCTCGTCAACAAGATCGCCGCCGGCGAGGTGGTGGAACGTCCCGCGTCCGTCGTGAAGGAGCTGGTGGAGAATTCCATCGACGCCGGCTCCCGCACGGTGCGCGTGGCGCTCGAGCGCGGAGGGCTCGGGCGCATCACCATCTCCGACGACGGGCAGGGGATGAACGCCGAGGACGCCCGGCTGAGCCTCGAGCGCCACGCCACGAGCAAGTTGCGCGAGCTGGACGACCTGTTCACGCTGAGCACCAAGGGCTTCCGGGGCGAGGCGCTGCCGGCCATCGCCTCGGTGTCACGCTTCACCCTGCACACGGCCGAGCGCGAGTCCTACGTGGGCACGCGCATCACCGTGGAGGGCGGGGGCGAGCCGGTGGTGGAGGAGGCGCCGCCGCGCGTGGGCACGGTCATCTCGGTGGAGGACCTGTTCTACAACACGCCCGCGCGGCGCAAGTTCATGCGGCGCGAGTCCACGGAGCTGCAGCACGCGGAGGAGGCCGTCATCCGGCTGGCGCTCGCGCACCCGGACGTGTCCTTCTTCGTGGAGCACGGGGGCCAGGCGCTCTTCACCAGCCCCGCGAGCCCCACGGATCCCCGCGAGCGCATCGCCGCGGCGCTGGGCCCCGGGGTGCACCCGCACCTGGTGGCGGTGGAGGAGCGGCGGCTGGGGGTGAACGTCACCGGCTACATCGCCTCGCCCGAGTACACGCTGCCCAACGCGCGCGGCATCTATACCTTCGTCAACCGCCGCTACATCCGGGACCGGGGCCTCAACAGCGCCATCCAGCGTGCCTTCCAGGAGTTCCTCGCCGCCGGGCGCCAGCCGGTGGTGGTGCTCTTCATCGACATGGATCCGCGCGCGGTGGACGTGAACGTGCATCCGCAGAAGCTCGAGGTGCGCTTCGCGGACGCCAAGGGGGTGGGGGACGCGGTGAACGCCGCCATCTCCCGGGCGCTGCGGGCCGCGCCGTGGCTGGGACCGCCGGCGGGGGAGGGCGGCGCGATGGAGCCGCCCCGGCAGGCCGCGCACTACGCCATGGCCGTGGAGCGCTTCCTCACCCGCGCGCAGGAGGCCACCTGGGGCGCGCCCCTGCCCGTTCCCGGCACCCAGGACGCGGATGCTCCCGCGCCGCCCCAGGCCAACGGCTCCCTCTTCGCGTCCTCGGCGCCGAGCCCACTGCTACCCGGCCGGGCGCCCGCCTTCGGCCAGGCCCAGCCCTTGCTCAACGAGGCCCCGCCGCCGGGCTACTTCGGCGCGTTGCGGCCCATGGGGGTGCTCGGCGAGCGCTTCCACGTGTGCGAGGGCTCCGGGGGCACGCTGGTGGTGCTGGACGCGCACGCCGCGCTGGAGCGCGCCCGGCTGATGGCCTTCCACAAGGCGCTTCAGCGCGCGGAGCCGCCGGTGCCCACGCTCTTCGGCGCCACGGTGGAATTGACGGTGCCGGTGGCCCGCACGCTGGTGGAGGGGCAGGAGGCGCTCGCCCGGCTGGGGGTGGAGGTGGAGCCCTTTGGCGGCACGACGCTGGCGCTCAAGGCGGTGCCTCCCGCGCTGGTGGGGGCCGACGCGCGCGCCCTCCTGGAGGCCCTGGCGCGTGCGCTGCCGCCTCCGGGCTCGGCGCTGGACGCGGTGGCGCTCGCCGAGCCCCTGCGCGTGCTCGCTTGTCATGCCGCGCGTCACGCCGAGGGCCAGCTCTCCGAGGGCAAGCTCCGGGCGCTGCTGGGCGAGCTGGACGCGGCGGACTTCCATCCGCCCTGCATCCACGGCACGGTGGTGGTGCTCGAGGTGCCGCTGCTGGAGCTGGAGCGGCGCGCGCTGCGGCCGGCGGGGACGAAAAGTTGACGCTCCGGAGGCCGTTGCTACGGTGCGCCACCACCCTGTAGCACCCTGGTGCGAGGAGAGAAGGTCGGATGCTCGGTGTCATCACCCTGAGGGACGTGCTGGCCCACGTGGGCCTCATCCGGCGCGAGTTCGGCTCGCGGTGCGTGGTGTGGTGCCTGCTCGCCGCGCTCTCGCGCCGCCGGACCACGTTCCTCGAGATCGCGCTGCGACTGAAGGACGCCTGAGCGATGCGTGGCTTCGTGCTTTTCGCTCTGCTGCTCGCCGCCGCCACGGCCTCCGCCCAGGAGGAATCCGAGGAGCTGGTGCCCCTCAACGGAGTGGGCCGCATCACCGTCCAGGGCGGGGTGCGCTTGTCGAGCAACAACACGTTCTTCGACAGCTTCTACGCGTTGCCGGGCTTCGAGTGCTCCGAGGGGTGCTCGCGCGAGACCCCGGCAGGCCCCTTCGCCACGGCCACCTTCGGCTACTCGGTCACGGACTTCATCGAGGTGGGCATCGATCTGTTCTACACCCACCAGCAACTGCGGCTGACCAACGCCCCCCTCCACACCAACATCACCTACGGTGCCCTGCTGGGCCTGCGCTTCCAGGGACTGCTGGAGATCCTCACGCCCCAGGGCGTCGTCCCCTTCATCGGCGTGGAGACGGGACCCTCGTTGGCCTACTCCCTGGTGGAGGGGGTGGGGCGCAGGGAGTCCATCGTCCAGCCGTGGGTGGGCACCGTGGGGGCGACCGTGCGCTTGTCCACCCACTGGGCGATCACGGCCGAGTACCGGTTGGCGTTCGCCCGGGGGCAGAGCCCCTACCAGAACAAGCCCCCGCCCTCGGGGACGGGAGACAGCCCCTACAAGAATCTGGCGTCCTACAACGCGGGTGGTAACTGGTTCTCCCTGGGGGTGACGTACCTGCTGGCGCCGGATCCGGTCCGGACCTTCAGCATGCCTTGAGCGGGGGCCTGCCCTCCTGTCCGCTTGGTTTTTTCACCGGGTCCCCGGAAATTCCTCGGGGGCCAAGGCCTGTTCCCGGGCCGACAGATAACGGGGTGCCGCGAGAGCGCCGCCCGAGGGAGCCCTTCACGATGCGCGCAGAGGCCGAGAGCACTTCCGGGCCCAACAGGAACTTGTCCATGGCTGCCGAGACGAAGTCCGAGTACGACTCCAAGGAATTGAGTGAGATCCGCAAGGAGGTCATCGAGTCCCGCAACCTCGTGATCAAGACGGACAACCTGCTCAAGAACCTTCACGCGGAAGTGAAGGCGATTGGCAAGCGTCACGAGGATCTCCAGAAGCGGCAGTGGATTTCTTCCGGCGTGGCGTACGTGCTCTTCGCGGCGTTGTGCGTGGGCGGCGCGACGATGGTGATGTCCTCGCGCTCCTCCAACGCGACGGCCGAGCGTGAGCGGCTGGAGAAGACGGTGACCGAGCTCACGGCCCAACTGGACAAGCAGCGCGCGGAGCAGACGGCGGTGCAGGCCTCCCAGCGCGCGGCCAACGAGGTCTTCCGGTTGATGACCAACCTGCCCGGGGACGAGCGGCTCAAGGGCGTGGACGAGCTGGTGAAGCTGGACACCTCGCGCCTGACGGCCCTGGAGCGCGCCGCGCTCAACAACCAGGCGGCCTTGCTGCGGCGTGAGATTGGCGACGCGGCGTTCGAGCGGGGCAAGGCGGCCTTCCGCCGCAACGAGATGAAGGCGACCATCGACGAGATCTCGCGCTTCGTGGCGATGAACCCGCCCCAGGAGCAGCTCCTGGACGCGTCCTTCTTCCTGGGCGTGGCCTACAACAACGAGCGCAAGCACGAGCAGGCGGTGCCGCTGCTGGCGCGCTTCGTCGCGGGCGACAAGCGCTCCAAGACGCGCGACTACGCCATGCTGCTGCTCGCGCAGTCGTACCAGGAGACGAACGACCTGGACAAGGCGATGGCCACCGTGCAGGAGGCCCTGGCCACCTATCCGGCCAGTGAGTTCGCTCCCCAGATGCGCAGCCGGCAGAGCTCCATCCGCCGGCAGCGGTCGGGAGGTGCCGAGGCCGCCGCGGCGGCTCCGGCCGCGGCCCCCGCCGCCGCCAGACCCCTGGTGCCCGTGACGGTGCCCACTCCGGCTCCCGCTCCGGGCACTCCGGCTCCCGCTCCGGCGCAATGAACACCCGCGGGGCTCGCGCGTTCTCAGCCGTTGCCACGAGGGGCTCCCGGTCGTAAGACGGGGCCCCGTGACCACGCTCGACCCCCGCTACCGTCCCTTCCGCGCCGCCGCCTACGGTCTCTACATCGTCGTGGTGGTGGCGTTCTGTCTGGGGGTCATCATCAGCGTGACGCGCTCGGTGGCGGAGATGAACCCCTCGCGCTTCGTGTCCGACGAGCCGGTGCTCACCTACCGCGAGTGTCTCGACGCGGCGGACGCGCTGTGGTCCGAGCTGGAGTCCGCGCGCGAGAAGCTCGTGCGTGCCTCGCCGGCCCATACCGTGGATGCCCAGTGGATGGCCTTCCGCACCGGATGGCTGCGGCGGCTGCGCGAGCGGGAGTCGCGCTGCGCGCTCGACTCGCGCAACAACGCGGACCTCAAGCGGGTGTATGGGCGCCTGGAGGACGTGCTCGGTCGCTACACCATCCACGCCGTGCAGTACGCGGGCGAGGTGGGGGGCTCGGTGGACGCGCTCCGGGGCGCCTTCTCCACCGCGCGCAAGAACCCCGCCGCGGGCAAGCTGCCCTGAGGGGGGCTTTCAGCGCCGCGTCGCCCGGAGCCGGGCGTGCAGCGTGTCCGTCATCAGGAACCAGAACTGCACGTTGCCAAAGCTCAGGATGTCCCCATCCTTGAGCGTCGCCTCTCGCGTGCCCAGCGAGTTGGCGTTGAGGAAGGTGCCGTTGGTGGAGCCCTGGTCCTTCACCGTGCAGCGCGCCGGGCTCTCCGTCCACCGCAGCTCCGCGTGGCGCTTGGACACGGAGGGGTCATCGACGAACACGTCGCAGTCGGGCAGCCGCCCCACGCTCAGCGCCTCCACGCGCGCCAGCGGCGGCAGCGTGGTGATGAGCAGATCCTCGAACTCGAAGAGCAGCGAGAGCATGCCCCGCTCGATGTCTCCGGAGGAGGCCACGCGCGTGGGTTCGAGCACTGCGCTGGAGGGGCGGCCCGGCGCTCGCTGGATGAGCACGAAGGGACCGAGTTGACGGCGGAAGGCCCCGGAGGGCAGGGAGGCGCCGAGCGCGCGCAATTCCTGGATGGACAGCACGGTGTGTCAGCATGCCAGAAGATGGGTGGGGGCTCGCGGGTTTCGTTGACCGGGATGGCGCCCGTCTCCTACACTTTCGCCCCTCGGCCGAGGCCCCCCGTCCACGAGATGGGGCGGGTCTCGGCCTTCACCTCGAATGGACGTGGGAAGGAGCGGTGTCGATGACCGGCAGCGGGAACATTCCGATGACCCCGTCGGGTCTGCGGAAGCTGAAGGCGGAACTGAAGCACCTTCAGTCCGTTGAGCGCGGAAAAATCTCCCGGGAGATCGAAGTGGCGCGCGCGCACGGAGACCTGCGCGAGAACGCCGAGTACCACGCGGCCAAGGAGAAGCAGTCCCACATCGAGGGCCGCATCCTGGACCTCAATGATTGGATTGCCCGGGCCGAGGTGATCGATCCGGCCAAGCTCGGCGGTGACAAGGTCGTCTTCGGCGCCACGGTGGAGCTGCTGGACGTGGAGTCCGACAAGACGGTGTCCTACCGCCTGGTGGGCGAGCTGGAGGCGGACCTGAAGAAGCGGTGGATCGCCGTGACGTCGCCGGTGGCCCGCGCGCTCATCGGCAAGAAGGAAGGCGACATCGCGACCGTGCAGAGCCCTGGCGGCGTGCGCGAGTACGAGGTCCAGGCCATCCGCTTCGAGGATCCCGAGGACGAGCCGCTGCCGGAGTCTTGAGTCCTCGGCCGCGAGCAGTCGAACAGGGGAGCGCGCGCGAGCCCGCTCCCCTTTCTCGTTTGGATGGGCGGCGAGCGGGGCGCGGTTTACACTGAACATTTGGACAAGACCGTGAACCATCCGCTCGCCAGCCTCGTTGGACCCATGCGGTACGCCTGCCGGAGTGACTTCGCCCACCTGTCCACGGTGAAGAACCTGCGCGTCCTCCTGGAGAGCGCGCTCGCGGGAGCGACCGGGGTGGACGCGGAGGCGCTCCGGCACCTGCGCGCCGCGCTGCCCCATGTCGACCATCCCACGCTCGAGCGGCGCAAGGACGCCCTGCGCGGCGTGGTGGCCGGCCTGCGCTTGAGTGGTGTCCCCCTGCCCGAGGAGCTCGCCCAGGTGGCGGCCGTCCCGGTGAAGACGTCGGGAGAGGGGCCCGGCAAGCCGAAGGCCGGGCTCGTGCCGGCCTGGAAGGCCACCGAGCCCCTGCATGGTTCCCCGGAGCCCCGGAGCACGCCGCCTCCTCGGCCCCCTGAACCCGGACGTCCCCCGGCGGCGCGGCCAGCTCCGACGGCGGTTGCTTCTCCGGCGGCCCGGTCTCCCTCCACCACCCGGCTGCCCTCCGCGGCGAGGCCTCCCATGGTGGCCCGTCCGTCCGTGGCTTCTCCACCCGCCGGGGGGAGCGCGCCCGTGCCCCCCACCGAGGACAAGGCGCCCGCCCGGCGCAAGAAGAAGCGGGTGGCCAAGGGGCAGGAGGAGTCGCGCGCCGAGGCGAAGCTGTTGTCGATCGCCCCGCGCTCGGGGCCGCTGGCGATCCCCCTCAAGACGATGGGCAAGAAGCTCGGCCCCCGGCTGCTGGCGGCGCTCAACAAGAAGGGCCTGCGGCGTGTGGGGGACATCCTCTTCCTGCTGCCGCGCTGCTACGAGGACCGGCGCAAGCTGCAGACGATCTCCGAGCTGATGCCGGGAGAGCGCGGCGTGACGGTGGGCGTGGTGAAGATGGCGGACTTCGTGCCGAGCCGCACCGGCGGCAAGCGCATGTTCCGCGCCGTGGTGGCGGACCGCACGGGGAGCATCGCCGCCACGTACTTCAACGCCGGCCCCTGGCTCCAGCAGCGCTTCCCCGTGGGCAAGCGCCTGGTGCTCTCGGGCGAGGTGCGCGCCTCCCTGTCCGGCCGTGAAATGTCCCACCCGGAGATCGAGCCCGCCGAGGACCTCGAGGTGTCCTCGGTGCACTTCAACCGCATCGTCCCGGTGTACCCGGGCTTCGAGCGGGGTGACCAACGCTCGTTCCGCGAGCTGGCCTCGGTGGTGAGCGAGTCCTACGCGAGCCACCTGGAGGAGCCGCTGCCGGCCCCCCTGCGCGAGAAGCTGGAGCTGATGACGCTGCCCGAGGCGCTGCGGGCCATCCACTTCCCGGCGGGCAGCGCGGATCCGGAGATGCTGGACAAGCACCTGAGCCCGGCCCACCGGCGTCTGGCATTCGACGAGCTGTTCTTCCTGCAACTGGGCATGGGGCTCAAGCGCCAGGGAAAGAAGACGGAGAAGGGAATCGCCTTCGATGTGTCGGCCTCGCGCCTGGAGCAGGCGCGCGCGGCGCTGCCCTTCGAGCTCACCGGGGCGCAGAAGCGCGTCATCGAGGAGATCTCCCGGGACATGGGCCACGACGAGCCGATGAACCGGCTGGTGCAGGGCGACGTGGGCTCGGGCAAGACGGCGGTGGCGGTGGTGTCCGCGCTCGTGGCGCTGCGTGACGGCTACCAGGTGGCGGTGATGGCGCCCACGGAGATCCTCGCCGAGCAGCACGAGCGCACCTTCCGCAAGCTGCTCGAGCCGCTGGGCTTCAAGGTGGGCCTGGTGAGTGCGTCGGGGACGGCGAAGAAGAAGCGCGAGGTGCGCGAGGCCGTGGCGCGCGGGGAGATCCACCTGGCGGTGGGCACGCATGCCCTCATCCAGGAGGGGATCGCCTTCGAGAAGCTCGGCTTCGTGGTGATCGACGAGCAGCACCGCTTCGGCGTGCTCCAGCGCCACATGCTCATGAGCAAGGGTGTGTTTCCGGACGTGCTGGTGATGACGGCCACGCCCATCCCCCGCACGCTGGCCATGACGCTGTATGGGGACCTGGACGTCTCGGTCATCGACGAGCTGCCCCCGGGCCGCACGCCGGTGAAGACGCGCGTCTTCAATGACAAACAGCGCGCACGTGTCTACGAGGCCGTGGCGGCCGAGGTGGCCAAGGGCCATCAGGCCTACGTCGTGTATCCGCTCGTGGAGGAGTCGGAGAAGCTGGACCTGGAGGACGCCACGCGGGGAGTGGACAAGCTGCGGCAGGTCTTCCCGGGCGTGGAGGTGGGGCTGCTCCACGGGCGCATGAAGCCCGAGGAGAAGGACGCGGTGATGGACGCCTTCCGGGCGAACCACATCCAGATCCTCGTGTGCACCACCGTGGTGGAGGTGGGCGTGGACGTGCCCAACGCGTCGGTGATGGCCATCGAGTCCGCCGAGCGCTTCGGCCTGTCCCAGCTCCACCAGCTCCGGGGCCGCGTGGGCCGTGGCGCGGCGGAGAGCCATTGCTTCCTCGTGGCCAACCTGGCGCGCTCCTCCCTGGAGTCCTCGGAGCGGCTGGGCGTCATGGAGCACAGCAGCGACGGCTTCGTCATCGCGGAGAAGGACCTGGAGATCCGCGGCCCCGGGGAGTTCCTCGGCACGCGCCAGAGCGGTCTGCCCGAGCTCGCCGTGGCCAACCTCGCCCGGGATGGGGATCTGATCTCGATCGCCCAGCAGGAGGCGCGCGCCATCCTCGCCCGGGATCCCCAGCTCCGATCCCCCGAGCACCAGGGCCTGGTCAAGGCGCTCGAGGAGCGCTGGGAGGGCCGGCTTGCCCTGGCCCGCGTGGGCTAGACCGCCGCCTCGCAGCCTCGGTACATCGCGACAGCGTGGTAGGCGACGCCTGGGCTGAGATAGGCGCTATCGCTCGAGCCACTGACGACGTTGATCGTCAGACGGCGAGCGTTGAAAGTGAAGTCAGCTTGACCGGGACACCTTCGCCGGCTCGCGCTGCCGCCGGAGGCGCAGGCCGAGGAGGGCCTACTCGCTCGCGGTGACGGTGGCGTAGGCCGCGGTCCGGACGGCGGCACGTGGGTGCTGGCGCAACGCGCGCAGGCGTCGCGCCGCGTCCTCGTGCCAACCCAGCCGTTGTCCGGCGGCGGAGACGAGTGCCACGGCCACGAGCGGCAGCTGGGGGCCCACCCGATCCGCGACCTCCAACAGGATCTCGGGCGTCCACTCGGCGCTTTTCGGGCTCACCGCGGCGGCCACCGCGGCGGCCAGTTGCGGAGCGAAGAAGGGCTCCTCGTGGGTCTCCTCCTCCAATGCGAGCAGCACCGCCGAGGGCTCATCGGCCTGACGCCAATCGAGCCCGGCCAGACGGAGCGCGGCACTCTCGGGCCACAGAGCCTCGTCCCGGCTCAACACGCGTGCGACGTCGTCGAGGCGCGTTCGCAGGCGCTGGCGTACCGGTCCGGGCAGCGCCAGCAGTGATTGGCACAGTTGCTTGAGCCGCTGGCGTGCCGGGACGTCCCGCTCGGACCTGGTGTCTTCCGTCTTGGAGACGGGAGCGGAGAGGAGCGCCGCCGCGCAGGACACGAGGTGCTCGAAGGCCTTCCCGTCACGCACCGCCTGCACCAGGGCCTGCACCGCTTCCTGCCATCCGGCGCGGAGGGAGAGCTCCAGCACGTACCCGGCCGCGGCGCGGGCGATCAGTTCCTCCGCTCCAGCGGACCAATCCGGGAGCACGTTGAAAGTCTTGCGGCGCACGTGGAGCTCCGGGCGCCGGGCCACCTCCAGCAGGAGGGCGGCATAGCGGGGGCGGAGACTCGGGGGGAGTGTCGCGGGACGGGGGCTCAGGAGGCTCGCGGCCTCATCCGCGTCCGGGCTTCGGGCCAGGGACTCCAGCAGCTCCCAGGCGGGCTCCTGGTCGAGCAGCCGGCGCGCGGCATGTCCCACGGCGATGCGGACGTCCCGGTGGGCTCCGGGCGTGTCCCATTGCCGTCGCAGCAGGGCCAGGCTGTGTGGCGTCCGGAAGGCGCCGAGCATCCGCACTCCCTCCTTGCGCACGGTCACCTTGAGTCGCTCGCGCGCGAGCAGCCCGGTCAGCAGGGAGGAGCGCCTTCCGGGGGACATGCGGTGCGCCACCCTCGGCAGCGCGTACATGGCCACCCGGGCCCTGTCTCCGTCGAGCGACTCCAGCAGCACGGGCAACGCCAGCTCCGGCTGGTCCATCCACGCGAGCGCGCCGAGCGCTCCTTCCACGATGGGCACCTCCTCCGAGTGGAGGAAGGACGTGAGATCCTCCACCCGGGTGACCTGGAGGCGGGGGAGGGTCCACAGGTCTTTCAGCCGTTGGGCCGTGCTGAACTCCATGTGGCGCGCGGCGTTCAGGAGCTGGTCGCGGAAGCGGGCCTGCTGGCGCGGCAGCCAACGCTGGAATCCGTGGGTGACCCGGGGCACCCAGGGATTCCAGCCGAAGAGGAAGCGGCCCGGGATCTTGCGCCCCTGGAGGAAGGGATCCAGCCACTCCTGCCGGTGCCGGTGCAGGTGGTGGAAGACGGGATCGAGGTTGATGACGCTCTCGTCGAGATCGAGCAGCTTGCGCACCCGGGCATCGCGCGTGCGCGGCGGAGCGAGCCAGGGCTGGATGGCGTGGAGCGCGAACGTATCGGTGTCTTCCTCGGTGATGCGCTCGAGGAGGGTCTGGAGCGAGTCCAGGTTCCACGCGCGCCTTCCGAGCGCCCGGGCCAGGGCGATGACGAGGGGGTTGCGCTCCGGCTGACCCGCGGCCTGAATCCTCGGGAGCAGGGCCTCGAGGATGAGATGCTCGGTGCCGCGCGGCAGGTTCTCCAGCGAGGGAATCTCGAGGGCCTCGAACCGGCCCGCCAGCTTCCGCAGCGAGTCGAGGACGAAGCGGAAGAGGGGGCTGCCAGACGAGGTGGCGTGAACGCGGAGGAGCTTGAATATCAGCTCGCGCAGCATGGACTCCGTGCTGCGCGAGGTGTCCCGCGCATCGAGGACGGCTGTCACCAGCGTCTCCAGGGCGGGGACGTGCTCGGAGGTGAAGACAGACGGAGGGACCCGGGACAGTGCGCCCATGACCGAGGCGCGGACCGGGTCCTGCTCGTTCTTGATGCGCGCGAGGAAGGCGAGTGTCTCCCCCATTCCGCGGCGGGAGACTCCGGTGCACTCCACGAGCAGCTCGAGCGCACGGGCGCGCTCCGTGGCGTTGCTGGCGGAGGCCGCCTCCTGGAGGGGCTCGCGCGCGTGCTCGATGTCGCGCAGGGAGAGGGTGCTGAGCGTCTGCTCCTGCTCGAGGCGGAGCAGGCGCGTGGCCTCGGCATCACGGAGGGCATGGGGCAGGGCCCTGACCAGCAAGAAGTGCTGGATGCGCGGTACCCCGCCCCCGAAGGTATCGGTGTAGACGGCCGCGCGCTCGGAAGGAGGCAGGGCCGCGAGGAACCTCGCGAGGTGATGGGTGGCGTCCGCGAGGGCTCGCCCGAGGGCGACACGCTGCGCGTGGGAGAAGGCCCGGGCCCGGCGCAGCACGCTCCTGGGGATGCCTCGGCCGTTCAGCCGCTCGCGGTACGCCGGGCGTGAGAGGAACGCGGCGACCTGCTCGGGGTGGTTGCGCATGAGCCGCGGCAGGAGGGTGGACTCGACGCTTCTCGACAGGGCATCCGGGGGAAGGAGCTCCCAGACCAGGGCGAGCACCGCCTCGCCATGATCCAGCGACAGTTCTTCCAGTGCCGCCAGGTAGGTGGTGGCGCGGTGTTCGCGCTCGCGCTCCGGAGTGTGGGCGAGGTCCGATTGGATGAAGCCCAACACCACGTCCGGATGGTGGTGGACGAGGGTGCGCCAGCCATGGACCTCGTGTCCGAGCCGAGGCAGGAGTTGTCGCACCGCCTCCGCGTCGAGGGCGGGGAGGAGGAGGGCGGCCTCGGCGGCACCGTGGCGGGAGTGGACGGAGGGGAGCAGGCGGGCCGCGAGTGCCCCTCTCCGGGCGAGTGCCACGCCCTTGAGGATGCGGCGCCGGACGAAGGGCGCCAGGTCCGGAAGGGCCCGCTCGAGGGCCGTGTCATCCCGGATGAATTTCCCGGCGAAGGCGGCGGCCCGGCCGCGGACGAGGCAGGAGGGATGGGTGAGACCTCGCAGCAGGGTGACTTCATCGCGAGCGCCACGGGCCAGCTCGAGCGCGAGGCACGCTTCGTAGGCGTCACCGGAGAGGAACTCGGCCATGAGCCGTGTGAGGTCGGGGGACCCCCGGGTGTCGCGTCCCAGGGTGGCCACTCGCGCGATGCGTGCGCCGTACCCCAGGGAATCCAGCTCCGACAGCAACGCTTCGCGTGATGGAATCCGCAAAACCCCTCCCACTCGTTGGGAATGACACCAAGGCGAACCGCGGCGTGGACGTTTGAGAGGGCTTGGGTCTGACAGGAGGCGCGAAGCTCGCGCCTCCGTCTGGGCCGGGCTGGGGGGGCAGCGCCAGGGTGAGGGTGGCTCCGCGCCGGAGCCCCTCAGTACATGTCGACGGCGTCGTAGGCGACGCCCGGGCTGAGGAAGGCACTCCCGCTCGAGCCACTGACGATGTTGATCGTCATCGTGTTGGTGCCGGTGACGAAGGCGCTGGCGGGCACGCTATAGGTGTACAGCGCGTTGTTGCCGCGATAGGTGCCGATCGTCATGCCGCGCGAGTCGGGCTGGGTCGAGGGCGAGGGAATCGAAGACGTCCAGTTGTTCACCGTGATCTGCGGGCGGCCTCCAGCGAATGCGGCGGTGATGCCGATGCGCACCGTTCGGGCGGCGATTTGACTGGAAGTGAGATTGAATTTGACCGTGGTGGGGTTGTTCGCACCGCTCTTCCATTGATAGGCGGGGAACCCGCTCAAACCACTGCTGCCGACCGTGTAGGTCAACGGTCCCCAGGAGACATTCCGCACGTCCGAGGGATGCATGTCGAGGTATCGGTTGGAATTGGCGAACCAGGAGGGCGTTCCGTCCCAACTGCCGATGCGCCAGAGGACCGAGGGCTCCGGCCAGGTGGACGTGATGTTCTGTCCGGTGGTGGTGGTGCCGGAGTACACGGTGACGGTGCGGGTGGCCACGGCCAGCTCCCCCTGGTAGAGCGTCTGTGTATAGACACCGGGCTTCATCGCGGGACTGGAGAAGTTCCCCGTGGAGGCATCGGGCGTGGTCCAGTATTGCGCGGTGGTGTTGGCGAAGCCGACGAGCGCGCCGACCCCGCTGGCAACGCCACTGGCCTTGCCAGAGATATAGCCGCGGCCCGAGACCCAACCGGTGAGACCGAGGCCGGCCATCCAGCTCATGTCCGGCACACCCGGCGTGGCGCCCGAGGTGAAGACGAGCGCGTATGGCCCGTGCAACACACCGGTCCTGAAGGGCTCCGTCTGGTTGTGACCCGAGTTCATGTAGTTGTAGACCTCGGTGTCGGTGCCGGTCTGGTTCTGGATGTCACGGAAGAACGGGCCACCCGAAGCGCTCTCCCGATTGCCGTATGCCATGAACACGCCGACGCCGCTGCCGGTGACTCCTCGAACGGTGAGGTCCCTGGCCTGCTGGTTGCCATAGTACTTGGACCTCGTCTGGCCATTGCTCGTACCGAAAACGTCCGCGCTCTCCACGGCGTGATCGGTGCCGCGCAAATCGGACTGCGCGGGCACGTTCGTCAGCACACTGGACTTCAGCCGGGTGATCCAACGCAGCTCCCCGACCGATGGCTCGACCACGATGTAGGTCGCCATGTAGATGATGTTTTCATTCCGCCGCACCGCGTAATAGTGGGTCAGTGTGCTGGTACTACAGGTGATCACCCCCGAGGTTCCCGAGGGCGACAGCGACGACGTCACGGTGGCGGAGCCGAGCCCCGAGCCAATGTGTGACCCCTTGCTGCTGGATTGAAGCTCTGCTCCCCCATTGAACTTGATCGACGTGATGTCGCAATTGGAGCCGTTGACCTTGAAGACAAGGCCCGCATTGGTGTCGACGGTGTAGGCCCCACCGCTCAGCGTAATGCCAAAAGCCGCCAGCGCCTTGCCAGGCAACATCATCAACGCCATGAGGGCAAGCCGCGGCGGTACACTCCAACCCATTTGATTTCGCACTCGAATGTCCCCTTTTCCGTCCAAGGGACAACCTACAGATTTTCTTGTCTCGGAACAACATGGATTCCAAGTAAAACTTTGAAGTCAGGCTTGACGTGTGGACATGCCCGGCTGTGACCCGGCAGTCCTCGGTCTGGCGGCTTGTTCACCATGTGTGAAGCCTGCCTGGCGCCAGCGGTGGTATAGCTGGATGGAGGCGCGGCCGTTCCTGGCCGCCTCATCCGAGGAACAACGGCATGGCACTGCGCGACGTCATGATCTCCGGCTTCGACGAAGGCTTGACGGTGGCCACGATCGTCAGGTGGCACGTGAAGTCCTTCGACACGGTCCAGGAGGGCCAGGTGCTCGCCGAGGTCTTGGCGGGTCGGACCCCCCTCACGGTGTCCAGCCCATGGGCCGGTTACATCCTCGTGACACACGGCAAGGAGGCGGAGCAGGTCAAGGTCCACCAGCCTCTCGTGACGATGGATGTCGAAGTGCGCGTACCCACGCGGGACAATGTGTATCGCTCCCAGGGCTACGGCGCGCCCTCCTTTGTGACCCAGTTCAACCGTCTGTCCGGCGATCCAGACTGACCGGGGGGAGCGTGCTTCCTGGACACTCGCCGTGCTCCTGTGCTCCGCTCGGATTCATGAGTTCTTCCCATCGACGTGCCCTGGATGCTCCCGCGGGTGAGCTGGTGGTCCTCACGCGCTCCCTGGTCGAGGCGGCCACCGAGTCCTCCCGGACGAGCCCCCGGCGACGCATCATCCTCCCCTTGCACAAGACGGAGGATGAGCCGCTGCACCGGATGTTCAATGTCATCCAGCCAGACAGCTACGTGCGGCCGCATCGGCACCTGGAGCCACCGAAGGCCGAGTCCTGGGTGGTGCTGCGCGGCATGCTGGCCTTCTTCACCTTCGAGGAGGATGGCCGCGTGCGCGACTGTCTGGGACTGGAGGCGGGGGGCGAGCGGTTCGGAGTGGATCTGGCTCCGGGCATCTTCCATGGGCTCGTCGCCCTCGCGAGGGACACGGTGATCTTCGAGGTGAAGAGCGGGCCCTATGCACCCGCCAACGACAAGACCTTCGCCCCCTGGGCGCCCGCGGAGGATTCTCCCGAGGCCGCGAGCTACCTGGCCCGGTTGCGCGAAGAGTACCAGCGGCGCTCCCCATGAGTTGTCCAGACCGGGAAAAATAGTAGTAGGTGGAGGTGCATCCCTCCGCTATGCTGAATCAGCCCCTCGTCTAGACAATGCCGTGTCAACTCGGGGGTTCAAACCAGACTGATTGGGGGGGACCTTCGTGAGTACAGGTGCTGGCTCGAATGGGGGGATGTGTCGTGAATCGAGGAGGGGACATGCATCGTAGTCAGCTGGGTGGCCTGATGGCGACCCTGGTCCTGTTGTTCATGGCGAACGCTGTTGCCGCTGAACCCAACAACGCCGGAGCTACGGGTCAGCCAACGCCGGACGTGTATTTCAAGTTCGAGAACGTCAAGGTCTTCACCTCCAAGAAGGCGAAAGACCCGAAAGGGAAGGAGGTGAAATGGACTACTGGAAGGACTGAAGGGCCGTTCGACGTGTATGTCCATGGCAACACCATCCACAAGATCCTGCCTGCCGGCAGCAAGAACATCGCATTGCCTCTTTCGGAGCCTCCCCCGGAAATCAATGTCATCAACGGCACGGGTTATACACTGATGCCTGGCTTGATTGATGCGCACACCCACCTCGCGTATGCGACGTTGAAGCAGGAGGAGTTGCTCAGCTCGGATTCCGGCTTCATGTACGTTGCCGCCACGAAGGCGGCCACCGACATGTTGATGCGTGGCTTCACCAGCGTTCGAGACCTGGGAGGGCCAGTCTTCGGATTGAAGCGAGGCATTGACAAGGACCTGGTCGCGGGACCGCGCATCTGGCCGTCGGGCGCCTTCATCTCGCAGACCGGTGGGCACGGTGACTTCCGTATGCCGACCGACCTTCCGGCGGGTCCCGGTGATTTCATCTACGGCGAGCAGATAGGGGCCATGGCCATCGCCGACAGCCCCGACATGGTTCGCAAGCGCGCGCGCGAGCAGCTGGCACTGGGGGCGTCTCAGCTCAAGCTGATGGCTGGTGGTGGCGTGTCGTCTGCTTATGATCCGCTCGATGTGACTCAGTATACCACTGAAGAGATGAGGGCCGCGGTCGAAGCGGCGGAGAACTGGGGCACCTATGTCGCCGTGCACGCCTATACGAATAAAGCCGTGAATCAGGCCATCGAGGCGGGTGTCAAATGTATCGACCATGGTCAGTTGCTGGAGGATGAAGAGCCGTTCAAGACGATGGCGAAAAAGGGTGTCTGGTTGAGCCTGCAGGCGTTCTTCAACGATGGTGACCGGAAGAGTCCGTACCCGGAGGGATCGGATAAGCACAAGAAACAGATGTCGCTGTATGAGGGCACGAAGAGGGCCTACCAACTGGCCCTCAAGCATCGGGTCAAGCTGGCCTGGGGGACTGACGTGCTATACGACCCCGACTACGCGGCGAAGCAGGGGCGGATGCTCTCCAAGCTGGTGACGGATCAGAAGTTGTTCACGGCCGCCGAGGCGCTGACGATGGCTACCGCGGCCAACTCCGAGCTGCTGGCGCTGTCCGGTGAACGTGCTCCGTATAAGGGCTCACTTGGCGTCGTCGATGAAGGAGCGCTCGCCGACCTCCTCCTCGTGAAGGGAGATCCGGTGGCGGACATCAAGCTGATCGAGAAGCCCGAGGAGAACTTCCTTGTCATCATGAAGGATGGTCGGATCTACAAGAACATCACGAAGAGCCAGGTGGTGGGTTCGAGCGCTTCTCCGTGAGCTTCTGACCAGGGGCCGCTCGGGCGGTAGGAGGCCCACGAGAGCCCGTGCTGGCCGGAAACGACGACGGCGGCCCTCCCGGTGGAGAGGACCGCCGTCGCGACAGCCGGGTGCCAGGGACTACTCGGTGGCGAGCACGCCCACGGCGACTTCGATGTTGCGCAGATCTCCCGTCGCCGTCAGGGCCTGGGCCTTGACGACGGACAGGGGAATGCGCGTGCCGGCGGGCAGCGAGGAATCGAGCTTCACGTCCACCGCCACCGACAGCAGCGCGCCGGTGTACTCGGTGGCCGGGCCGCTCGTGCCCTTCTGGAACACGCCCACCCGCAGCGTGCCGTCCTTGGCGGCGCCCTTGAGCAACCGGGGCTCGTCACCGAGCGAGAACAGCCCGTTGGTGACGTACTCGGTGTCCGACGGGGACACCCTGGCCCAGTCCGCCCGGGCCGCGTCCACGGAGAGTGTCAGGGCCACGCCGCGGCCGGACTGACGCGTGGGGCCAAGCAGATCCAGCACGAGGTGGTTGCCCGAGGAGGCGCTCGTGTTCTTCACGAGCCGCCAGCCGTCCGTGCCCGGAGGGTTGGTGTAGCCACCGGCCTGGGCGGCCGGCACGGTGACGGTGGCGGTGCCCTTCTTCGTGGGGTCCGCCACGCTCGTGGCGACCACGGTGAAGGTGCCCGGACGCGAGGGCGCCGTGTAGACACCGGTGCTGGTGATGGTGCCCGAGGCCTCGCCCTCCACGCTCCAGGACACCGCCTGGGTGGTGGTGCCCTTGACGGTCGCGGTGAACGTCGTGGTGCCACCCTGCGGGCTCGTCGCCGTTCCGGGAGTCACCTCGACGATGATCGCGCTCACCGTCACCTGGGCCTCGGCCTTCTTCGTGGGATCCGCCACGCTCGTGGCCACCACGGTGAAGGTGCCGCCCTGCGCGGGCGCGGTGTAGACGCCCGCGCTGGTGATGGTGCCGCCCGCGTCACCCTCCTGGATGGACCAGGTGACCGAGGTGTCCGTGGCCCCCGTCACCTCGGCGGTGAAGGTGACGCTGCCTCCGGTGAGCACCGTGGCGGACGTCGGCGTGAGGGTGATGTGGACGACCGGGGTGACGGTCACCTCGGCCTTCTCCTGCTTCGTGGTGTCCAGCGCGTTGGTGGCCACCACCGTGTAGGTGCCGGCCTGGGCGGGCGCGGTGTAGACGCCCGTGCTGGTGATGGTTCCCGAGGCCTCGCCCTCCACGCTCCAGAGGATCCTCGGCTCCTGGGTGCCCTCGACGGAGGCGGTGAAGGTCGTGGACTCCCCGGCCTGCACGGTGATGCTCCTGGGCGAGACGGTCACGGGCCCCGTGCCGGGTGTGGAGGAGGGCGGAGTGGGCTTGTCACCGCACGCGGCGAGTGCGCCGAGCAGCAGCGGAACAATGAGCCTGGTCAACGTTTTCATGGGTTACCGTCCGAACTGGCTGAGGAAGAGGGTGACGTCGGTGTCGTCCACGGAGCCACTCGCATCGAGGTCCGCGGTCGTCGTGGAGGAGGCGCGGGTGCCCCAGCTCTGGGCGAGGCGTGCCAGGTCCTCACCGTCCACGACACGATCTCCGTTGAGATCCGCGGTGTAGACGCGCACGTCCACCCGGGCGCTCGAGCGGGCGTCCTGCTTGTGGGTGATGAGCACGTGGCAGAGGCCGGGTGCGGCCGGCGCCGTGTAGACGCCCGTCCAGGAGACGGTTCCGCAGACGCGGCCTTCCTGCACGTTCCAGAGCAGCAGCGGGTCCGCCCCCTGGGTCAGCAGGGTGCTCAGTTCATACGTACCGTCCACCGGCACGAGGATCCGCGTGGAGGACAGCAGCGGGCCCGCGCGCGTGAAGGGGGCCGTGGCCGAGGCGGAGTTGCCGTAGGCATCGAAGGCCACCACCTTGAGGGTGTGCTCGCCGGGCGCCAGGGGCAGGGTGCTGAAGGGCAGCCGGTACGGCGCCGCCTGGACGCGGCCCTGGAAGACGTCATCCACGTAGAACTCCACGGACGTGACGCCCGTGTCGTCGGTGGCGGAGGCCGTGAACACCGTCGTCTCGTGCTCGCCCTCCACGGCCGCGCTGACGGTCGGAGGCGTCGTGTCGTTCACCACGTTCACGGTGAAGGGCACCGTGACCGCCGTCCCGTTGCCCGCCCGGTCCGTGGCCTTGGCCATGAACGCGTGCTGCCCGTTGGCGAGCGCGGACGTGTCGAACGGACTCGTGTACTCGCCTTTGGGATCGGTGAAGGTGGCCACCGGGGTGCCATCCACGAAGAACTCGAGCTTCTCCGTCCACGTGTTGTCGCTCACGTTGGCGAAGAGCTGGACCCGCGTGCCGGAGTCGTCACGTACGCTCGCGTCGAGCGAGGGGGCCAGGGAGTCCGGAGTGCTCGTCACATCCAGGTAGACGTCGTCGAGCGAGAAATACGTGTAGCCGGTGTTCGGATCCTCGACGGGCTCCTCCAGGTTGGACTCGAAGAAGAGCTGGATCGTCTGCCCCTTGAACGCGCTCAAGTCATAACGGTGCTCGGTGTAGTAGGGGGTGACGTCCACGTTCGAGAGGGTCTCCAGCGTCTTCAGGTCGTTGCCGTTGACGTCGCGGACCTTCGCGGTGAACGTGTGATGGGCCACGTTGTCGGAGAAGGCGTTGCTCTCCACCCACAGCCAGAAGCTGTAGACGGCCGACTCGGCGTCCGCGGGGATGGTGACGGTCTGCCGCAGGGTCGACGTGTTGGGGCCATCGTCGACGCCGAACAGGACGAAGACCCATCCTGAATACGCATAGAAGAAGTTCTCGATGATGCCGCTGCTCGAGGGGGACGACGTCTCGAGGGTCCACCCTTCGGCCTGGCCCGTCTGAGAGTCATAGAGCTCGAAGTCCGGGTTCTGCACCACCTGCCCGCGGCCGCGCTCGACGTAGAACGGCAGGTGCTCGGACGTGCTCGTGTTGCCCGCCGCGTCCGTGGCCTTGACCACGAGCGTGTGGAGGCCTCCTCCCAACGCGCTGGCGCTCAGGATCTTCGCGAACGTCCTGGGCACGGAGCCTTGGGACGTGCCGTCCACGAGCAACTCGACGGCATTGACGAAGCCGTTGTCCCACACGTGTCCCAGCAAGGCCACCCGGCCGCTCTCCGGGTCGGTCGCGACGCCGGCCCTCACGAGCGGCGACTCGGTGTCGGGGTGGGTGATGACACGCAGCGAGAGGTCATCGAGCTGGAACAGGCTGGCGAAACCATCGTCGTTCTCGGTGCCCACGAAGTGCAGCTGCACCGTCTGGCCCGCGAATCGGGTCAAATCGATACTCACCTGCACCCAGCCGAACGTCGAGTCGACGTTGGACCAGCTCGCGGGCTGCTCGAGGAGGTTGCCGTCGGTGTCACGCACCTGCACGGCCAGGGTGTCCTGGGCCTGGGTGCCGGGGTCATCGGTGAGGACGGTGAGATAGAAGGTCAGCGCGGCCGTCTGGGTATCGGCGGGGAGGGTGACCTGCTGGGAGATGCGGTCCACGGCGGTCGTGCCGTAGCCGTTGAAGACGGCGTAGCCATAGCCCGTGCGTGCCCGGGTGGAGGAATAGGTGATGATGGGATAGTCGCTATCCGCTGGCTCCTGGACCCAGTCCGAGCCGTCCTTCTCGAAGCCAGGATCGCGCAGGAGCTGCGCGAAGCTCTGGGTCACGGTGAAGCCGATGGGCGCGGAGGAGCCCACGTTGCCGGCCCGATCGATGGCCTTGGCCACCACCTGGTGCGTGCCCGGGTCGGCCTGGGTGGTGTCGACCCTGAAGTCGAAGGGCTGTGTGTCGTCGCTTCTCGTGAGGACGCCGTCGACATAGAACTCCACGCGCGTCACGCCGATGTTGTCCGAGGCCACCGCGGTGAAGCGCAGCGTGGGCGCGCTGCCCGACATGCTCAGGGTCGCCTTGGGCGGCATGAGATCGTCATAGGTGCTCGCGCTGTAGCCCACGTTGATGGCGGCGAAGGCGTTCTGCACGGCGCGGTATTCCTTGGAGCCGCTGCCGTGGAGCTCCGCCGCCGCCCGGAGCGAGGCCGTGCGGGCCGCCACGTAGTTGCTGGCGGGGGTCAGGTAGGCGGTGATGGCGCGGTACCAGATGGCCGCCGCCTTGTCGTTGCCGATGCCCGTCATGCCGTCGG
Organism: Cystobacter fuscus; assembly: GCF_002305875.1. Lineage (NCBI taxonomy): Bacteria > Pseudomonadati > Myxococcota > Myxococcia > Myxococcales > Archangiaceae > Cystobacter > Cystobacter fuscus. The sequence continues at coordinate 5,244,285 of NZ_CP022098.1, forward strand.
GCAGGTAGCGGCTCGAGTAGTCATTCTTCGTCGCCGTCGATTGCGCGCCCTGGGACAGGAAGTAGAAGGCGCGGTTCATCGGGCCACTGCTGTAGTGGACATCGATGGCGTCGAGGCCAGGAAACCAGGCGTCCTCGCTGGAGCCGTCCAGGCTCGGCTTGTACATGTAACGCAACGGGGTGTCGCTGAGCTGCTCGCCGATGGTCCAGTCGCCGCCCGTGTCACCAATGGTGTCGCCCTGGCCGTTGCGGGCCCAGAACTCCGTCATGGTGCCGAAGATGTCGGAGTTGGCCTCGTTCAGACCACCGGACTCTCCGGAGTAGATGAGCCCGGCGGTCTGGGACATGACGCCGTGGCTCAGCTCGTGGCCCGCGACGTCGAGCGACACCACGGACTTGAAGCCATACGGTTTCGGATAGGAGCCGTCGCCGTAGCTCATGCAGAAGCAGTCGTCGTCCCAGAAGGCATTGTCATAGCTCCTGCTGACGTGGACGTAGTTGAAGGTCGGCGTGCCCGCGTTGTCGATGCCGAAGCGGTGGTGGATCTTCTGGAAGTAGTCCCACGTCGCCAGCAGGCCGAAGTGCGCGTCCACGGCCGCCGTCTGGCCGTTCTCGCTCTGGGTGCTGGCGCTCGGATCGAAGTTCTGCCCGTCACCCCAGAGGTTGTCCGCGTCCTGGTACAGCACGGGGGTCGGCTTCTCACCGTATTCGAGCCGGGCGTGATTGACGTCGTACGTGCGCAGGCCCTCGCCCAGGGTGCGCGTCGTGTCACGCAGCTCGTAGCGGCCGTCCGCGTTCTGGAAGACGTCGAGCCGCACCTCGCCGCTGTATTGCGAGCGGCCCGTGCCCACGGCGGCCGCGGTCTGCAGCGAGTTCCACCGCTTGAGGACCACACCCGAGCGGGCGTCGAGCAGGAAATCCGTCTGCCTGACGCCGTCCTGGGTGTTGTCCAGCACGGTGTGCACGTGCCAGGCGAGGCGGTAGCCCACCACCTCCTCCTGGAGGTCCTCCGCGTTGACCCGCAGGCGGCGCGTACCGCCCGGCGAGCCCACGCGCTTCACCTCGGGATAGATGACGAGCTGGGCGCTGGGCTGCTTCGTGGGCAGACCCAGCGGGCGCACCTCGAGCAGGGCCAGGGCCGCCGCGCTCGCCTCGTCCACCACGGGACGCGTGCTCACGCGGATGTGGGGGCGCACGCTGTCCTTCGTCACCGTGAGGCCGCGGCCGGATGGCTCCAGGTGGGTGATGGCCACGGCGCCCCACACCGGAATGCCCTCGTGGAGCTGCTGGAAGCGGGTATGCGTGAGGCCGAAGCCGTCCGTCTGGACGCTCGACATGCGGAACTCATCCCGCTCGCTCAGACCGAGCTGTCCGCTCTGGGCTTTCAACAGCGAGAGCGACTCCGCCGCGCGCGAGGGTTCCCGGGCGCGCAACTGGAGCAGGGTTGTTTGGGAAACGGAGGCGAGTCTTCCGCCCGCCGCCAGGGAAGGCCCCGCCACCAACGAGGCGAGGAGCAGGGGCCAGCGAGGCCACGGCATGGACATGGGTTTCACTCCACCGGACTGCGTCGAGGAGAGGGCCGGCGGGTGCTCATTCATGCATGAGCACCTGAACCGGAGCTGCGTGGAACGCCACGAGGCGAAAAGCGTCCACCCGATTCCGGTCGGGACGAGAACTCCTGGACCTTCCGCATTCACGGCGGGGGGCGACTATACACAGATGAAGGGTTGAAAAGAAGCCACCCTTCCCCTCGGACAGGAGAAATCCAACACCAATGCGCCAGGGAAGCCTCGAATTAACAACTCTTGGGAAAAACAATATCAGACATCTGTGTGAATCTGGAATTCCTGGCGTAGCCTGACATCGATGTGGTGTGGCGAGCGCGATGGCTGGAATCAAGTTCCCTCGCGCCGGGGAAGGGGCACGCACCCGATGTATGGGTATGGCCCTTCCCGCCGGGCGGGGCGGCGGGGTGGATCAAGGTGAGAGGCGGGCGGCGGGCAGCCTGACGGTGAAGCAGGCGCCCTGGCCCTCCCCCTCGCTGTGGGCCTGGACGGTGCCGCCCTGCAACTCCACCAGGTGGCGCACGATGGACAACCCCAGACCCAGCCCGCCGTAGCGGCGGGTGGTGCTGCCGTCGGCCTGCTGGAAGCGCTCGAAGAGGTAGGGGAGGAAGGTGGGGGAGATGCCCTGGCCGGAGTCGCGCACTTCCAGCTCCACGAAGGCCTCCACGCGCCGCAGCCGCACCGTCACCCGGCCTCCGGGCGGGGTGAACTTGATGGCGTTGGTGAACAGGTTCCACGCCACCTGTTGCAGCCGCTGGGCATCTCCCCGCACGAGGCCCACGTCCGGCTCCAGCAGGGGCTCCAGGTGGATGTCGCGCGCGGCCGCGGCTGGACGCACCACGTCGAGCACCGCCTCCACCACGGTGCCCGGGTCCACCGGTTGCAATTCCAGGCGCATCCGTCCGGCGACGATGCGGGAGATGTCCAGCAGATCATCCACGATCTGCGCCTGGGCGCGCGCGCTGCGCTCCACCGTCTCCAGGGCGCGCTCCTGTTTGTCCGGCGGCATCGGCGTGGTGCGCAGGATGTTCGTCCACCCGAGGATGGCGGTGAGCGGCGTGCGCAGCTCGTGGCTGACGGTGGCGAGGAACTCGTCCTTGGCGCGGTTGGCCTCCTCGGCCCGGTCGCGCGCCTGGCGCGCCAGCTCGAAGAGGCGCACGTGCTCCAGGATGGTGGCGGCCCGGTGCGCCAGCTCCCCGGCGAGCTGGAGATCGTCGGCGTCGTAGGGCCGGTAGCTCTCGCCCGCCGCGAGCACCAGCACGCCCCGGTGCCGCCCCTTGACGGTGATGGGCACGGCCATGCCCCGCAGGCCCACGAAGGCCCGCAGCAGCTCCCGCCGGGCCTCGTCCGGCTCCGCGGCGAGCGCCTGCTCGGTGAGCGCGGGAAAGGACTCCGCCCGCCCGAGTGGCCACGGCCCCTGGAACATGGGCACGTGGACGCTCGGGCCCGCCTGGCGCAGCCGCAGGGCGCGCCGCGGATCCACGTCGCAGAAGGCCACGCGCTCTCCGGGGCCGGTTCGAGGGACCTCGCACGGGCCCGCTTCGTCGTGCAGGAACACGCCACACCACTCGGCGAGCCGGGGCACCAGACATTGGGTGAGGTGCTCCATGGCCGGGCGCAGCTCCCACGTGGAGGCCAGCGCGGTGCTCGCCTCGGTGAGCAGCTCGAGCGCCTGGCGCGCGCGGCGCTGCGCGGTGATGTCGGTGATGGAGCCCACCCACTCGCGCACCGAGCCGTCCAGCTCCAGCACGGGCACGCCGCGCGACACCACCGGCGTGTAGGTGCCATCGGCGCGGCGCAGCCGGTACTCCGCCTCGAAGAGACCCCGCGTGGCGAAGGCGCGCTGCCACGCCGCCGTGGCCCGGTCCCGGTCCTCGGGATGGATGGCGTCCCACCACCCGGAGCCATTGCGCCACTTGTCATAGTCCTGCCCCGTGAAGGCGCTCCAGGTGGGGAAGTCCTCGCGGAAGTGGCCCGTGGCGTCCGTCGTCCACAGCAGGGTGGAGGTGGCCATCACGAGCGAGCGGAAGCGCACCTCGCTCAGGCTCAACTCCTCGGCCAGCCGCTCCGCCCGCCAGCGCGCGCGCACCAGCTCCGTCACGTCGAAGGCGAACACCGTCACGCCCTCCACGCGCCCGGCCACGTCGCGCAGCGGCTGGCTGGTGAGGTGGAAGAGGCGCTCCTCCCAGGGGCCCTCGTCGCTCTGCACCGGCAGCGGCACCTGCTCCAGCACGAGCGGAATGCCGGTGCGGTACACGCGATCCAACACCTCCAACAGGCTCTGGCCCTGGGGCTCGCGCAGGGCCTCGCGCGCCGTCTGTCCCAGCACCTCGCGTCCCCCCTGGAGCTTGCGGTGGCGCGCGTTGGAGAGCACGAAGACGTGCTCGGGCCCGCGCGTCACGAAGGCCACCGCGGGGGCGCTCGCCACGAGCGCGTGCAGGCTCGCGTACTCCGCCTCCACCTGGTTGAGCGGGGTCACGTCGCGCAGGAAGACGAGCACGCCCTCCGGGGAGGGGGACACCCGCGCCTGCACCCAGGCGCCCAGCGGGGCGAAGTACTCCTCCACCGTGGAGGGCAGGCCCTGCGTGAGCGCGCGCTGGCAGGCCCGGCCGAACTCCGTGCCCTCCAGCCGGGACAGCCGTGACCACAAGGGGTGCCCGAGCAACTCGGCGCGAGCGCGGCCGAGGATGCGCTCGGCGCTGGCGTTGAGGTACAGGGCGCGCCCGTCGGTGTCGAGCGCGAGCACTCCATCCGTGGCGGCCTCGAGGAGGTGCTCGAGCCTGGGGGGCGGCGCGACACCGTGTGACTCCGAGAGGAGGACCATGCGGAGGAGGGTGACAGGTTGGCGGCTCCGCGGCGTGCTGCCCTTTCGGGCCAGCGCCAGGAAGTGAACGGGGTCGCCGGTCTTCTAGGGCCCCGTTAACACCCGCGTCGGGCGGCCCATACCGGGCGTATGACGCGGCGTCTACCCGAGTAACATCGCCACCAGGGCGGGCCAGTCCGTGTGCGCTGGCAGACGTCCCTCGGCACGCTCGGGCCGGCCCCCTCCACGTCCCCCGGCGGCCTCGGTGACGCGCTTGAGGAAGGCGCCACAGCCGAAGGAGGCGCCGCTGCCCCGGGAGATGAGCACGGACAGGCCCTCGGGGGTCCGGCTGGCGAGCAGCACCACGGCATCGGGGCGCTGGGTGAGCCGCGCGGCCACGGAGCGCAGGTCCTCGGGCGAGGCCCCCTCCAGCACCGCCACCACGCGCGCGTCAGGGGAGCGCTCCAACTGCGCGACGAGTTCCTCGGCGGTGTGCTCGGCGAGCTTCGCGCGCGCCGCGCCCAGGGCCTCGCGCACGTCCGTCAAATCCCGGCGCAGCCGCTCCACGGAGGCGGGCACGTCGAGCGGTCCACAGGAGAAGTTCCGGCCGAGCGCGCGCAGGGCGGCGGCCTCCTGCCACAGCTCGCTCCGGGCCCGGCCGCCCGCGGAGAAGAGGACCCGGCCCTTGCCCTTGTAGCGCTCCACGCCCAGCACGCGCATGAGCCCCACCTGCCCCGAGCGCGTGCAGTGCGTGCCCCCGCAGGGCGACACGTCGAAGCCCTGGATGTGGATGACGCGGATGTTGTCCGTCACCTTGGGGGCGCGGCGCAGGGGGAGGGCGGCGAGCTCCTCGGGCGTGGGGAAGAAGGCGCGGATGGGCACGTCGTCGTCGATGAGGGCGTTGACGCGGGCCTCGGCCTCGGCGACGCGCCGCTCGTCGAGCACGTCCAGGTCCACGTCGATGGTGCACACCGTCTCCCCCAGCCGCGCGGACACGGTGTGTGCCCCGGCCACCTCCACCAGCGCGCTGGAGAGCATGTGCTGGCCGGTGTGCAGTGCCATGTGGATGCGGCGGCGCACGCGGTCAATGTCCCCAGACACCTCGGTGCCGGGCGTGGGGAGTGAGGCGCCCTCGGGGAGCTCCAGCAGGTGATGGACGACGCCCGCGTCATCCACCTGCACGTCACGCACGGCGTGGCCTCCGAGCACTCCCCGGTCGGCCATCTGGCCGCCGGCCTCGGGGTAGAAGACGGTGCGATCGAGCACCACGGAGGGCGCGCCGCTCCACGTGCCATGGGCGAGCACCCGCCCGGTGAAGTGGGAGAGAAAGGGGTCGTCGAAGTAGAGGCGTTCGGTGGGAGTCATGTGGGGAGAAACCCGCTCAGTGCAACTTGCTTCCGCTCATGAGGATGCCGCCGCAGATGGCGATCGGCGCCAGACAGAACAGGCCATAGAAGAGTGGCAGGGCAATGAGGAGGCCCTTGCGCTTGTCTTGCTTCTCGACGGGGTCGTCCCCCTGCACGGCCATCAAGTAACCCAGCCCGGGCGCGACGAACAGGCCGATCATCAGCGGGACCATCGACCGGAAGGTGCTGTCCACCACGTAGAACAGGCCCCAGAAGGCCGCATCGATGAGGATGTAGTAGCCGAGGCCGAGCAGCGTCCACAGCACGATCCGGCCGGGGTCGGAGGGGGATGGGCGGCTCATGCCAACCCCGCCGAGACGAGGGCCTCGCGCAGGGGCGCCAGGCGCGTGCGCTCCAGATCATCCCGGTAGAAGAGGTTGTAGGTGTCGAAGGGGATGATGCGCCCGTCCGGATGGGCGATGTGCACGCAGCTCTTCTTGACGCTGCGCAGGTCGAAGGCCTGGGCATCGATGAATTGCATGATGAGGACCCGGAAGACGTTGCGGTAGGTGAGCTCCCCGGGCACCTGGACCTGGGGCAGGCAGCACAGCAGATCCGACAGGCTGCGCGAGGAGGACTGGGGGGAGTGATTGGTGGAGAAGAGCTGGAAGAGCCGCTTCTGCAGGTCCGTGTCCTTCTCGTAGACGATGGTGTTGCGGCCTCCCTCCACCAGCAGCTCCGGGGGAACGAAGCGGGTGAGCGGCACCACCTGGCCCTCGTGCTTGAGGGCGTAGCCCATGCACAGGCTGTCCGGATGGCAGGGCACGGGGATGAGATCCTCCGGCGAGAACAGCCGCGTCTGCTCGAGGATGCGCCGCCGCACCTCCGTCAACGTCAGACGGTCCCTCGCGGGATCATACCCCTCCAGCCGTCCGGCCTCCTGCACGGGTTGGAAGGTGACGCCGCGCACGCAGGGCTGCTGGACCGCGAAGTCGAGGATGCGGCCGATCTCCCCGTCGTTGAGCCCCTTCTTCAGGGTCACCACCAGCGTGGTGCTCACGTCCAGCGCGTTGAGGCGCTCGAGCGCCTGCTGCCGCACCGAGCGCAGATCCGCTCCACGCAGGGCCATGAGCGGCTCGCGCTCGAAGGAGTCGAACTGGAGGTAGACCTCCAATCCCTTGCGGTAGGTGGCCAGCTTCTCGGCGAAGGCCTCGTCCTTCGCGATGCGGATGCCGTTGGTGTTCACCATCAGGTGGCGGATGGGCCGGGCCCGCGCCTCCTCGAGGATGCGGAAGAAGTCCGGGTGCAGGGTGGGCTCGCCGCCGCTGAGCTGCACCACGTCCGGCTCGCCCTCGTTGGCCACCACGGCGTCCAACATGGACACCACCTTCTCGAAGGAGCGGTGGGTTTGCCGCTCGGGGCCACTCTCGGCGTAGCAGATGGGGCAGCGCAGGTTGCAGTGGTCCGTCAGCTCCACCAGCGTCAGACAGCTGTGTTGCTCGTGGTCCGGACACAGGCCGCAGTCGTACGGGCACCCGTAGCGGATGGGCGTGTTGTAGCGCAGCGGCTGCTCGGGAGGCTTGATGAAGATCTCCCGGGAGCGCTTGTAGTAGTCCACGTCGTCCGCCAGCAGCACCCGCTCGAAGCCATGGCGTGGGCAGCGCTTCTGCAGCAGCACCCTGCCGTCGGCGAAGAGGATCTTCCCCTCGACGCGCTGGTAGCAGGTGGAGCAGATGGAGATGGCCGTATCGTAGAAGAGGTAGGGGCGGACGCGGTCGGTCATGGGGCGACACCAGCCTAATGGAAAACAGCGGGACTCACGTCATCGCGCGTCGCCCTGGACCGGAAGACCGGGGCGGCGCAGCCACAGCCGGGGCAGATCCCTCGCGTAGTAGAGCAGGCCCGCCACGCAGACCCATTGGATGCCGCTCAGGCCCAGCAGGGGACGGGGGTCCGGCTTGAGCAGATCCACCCCGAGGCGGAAGGTCAGGTCCAACACCATGAAGCGGCGGAAGAGGTCGCCCTGGCGCAACTCGCGCCCGCGCAGCACGAGGCTCAGCGCCGCCACCAACACCATGAAGGCGGCCTCGTAGAGCTGGGTGGGGTGGCGGCTCACGCCATCCCCGAAGTCCACGCCCCAGGGCAGCGAGGTGGCCACGCCATAGGTGTGGTCGTCCAGCCCGGTGAAGAAGCACCCCAGGCGGCCCAGGAAGATGCCCAGACACAGCGGCAGCACGAAGAGATCTCCCGTGCTGCGCTGTTCGCCGAGCAGCTTCTTGGCCAGCTCGACGCCCAGGAGTCCTCCGAGCAGACCGCCCACGAGCGACTTGCCGGTGAGCAGGCTCGCGGTGGAGACCTGCCCCGCGAGCCACAGGGGCCACTCGTCCAACAGGTGGACCAGCCGCGAGCCCAGACCCGCGCCGAGCGCCGCGCCGGCGATGACTCCCAGTCGTGTCGAGGATTGCAGTGGGTCCGCCCACCGCCGCTTCAACACGAAGTAGAGCCGCGCGCCGAGGAAGTACGCGAGCGTCTCGAAGAAGACGTGTGGGTGCACCTGCCAGGGGCCCAGGGGGATGTAGAGGGGAAAGGTCATGAGCGAGGTGAGGCCCGGCAGCCTACCGCATGCCCTGGGGGGGACCGCTGAACGAAGAGCCAACGCCGCTGAACGAAATGCCCATGGCCGCTTTCCGCCCCCGGCGCACATTCTGGCCCGTGAGCGGCGCACCCCCGCGCCCCGCTCGCCCCTGGAGGCATCATGCAGAGAGATTGTCCCGGGCCCACCGCCCGTGTCCTCCCCACCCGTCCAGGCGGCCCGCCGCTGGACCTGAGCCCCCTGCTCGAGGAGCGTGGCCGCGTGGATCCACGCATCTACGTGGACCCCGAGGTGTACGAGCTGGAGCAGGAGCGCGTCTTCGGGCGGAGCTGGCTGTTCCTCGCGCACGAGTCCCAGCTCGAGCGGCCCGGCGACTTCATCACCACGTACATGGGGGAGGATCCCATCATCGTGTCGCGCCAGGACGACGGCTCGGTGGCCGCCTTCCTCAACCAGTGCCGCCATCGCGGCATGCGCCTGACGCAGGAGGACGCGGGCCACACCCGGGTCTTCACCTGCACCTATCACGGCTGGACGTATGACCGCGGCGGGCGCCTGTCCTCCGTGCGCGACGAGCGGGAGATCTACCGCTGCCCCGTGGACCGCGACCGCTGGAGCGCCGTGCGTGTGCCCCGTGTCGAGTCCTTCCACGGCTTCGTCTTCGGCACCTGGGACGAGCACGCGCCCTCCTTCCGCGACTCGCTCGGGGACGCGGCCTGGTACTTCGAGCCCCTCCTGGACGGCGTGGGGGGCACCGAGGTGATCGGCGTGACGAAGTGGACCGTGCACTGCAACTGGAAGTTCGGCGCCGAGCAGTTCGCCTCGGACGGCTACCACTTCGGCATGTCCCATCTGTCCGCGCTCAAGGCGCTGATGAGCCAGGTGCCCGGGGCGCCGCGGACCATGCAGGAGGCCACGCCCCCTCCGGATGGCGGCCGGCAGTTCAAGAACGCCCAGGGCCATGGAGCCCTGATGGCCGCCCTCCCGCCCAACCTCATGCGCGGCGCGCGCCTCGCATTCGAACCCAAGGCGAACGAGTGGCTGCTGGGGCCGCGTCAGGACTTCCTCGTGCGCAAGTATGGCGAGGCGCGCGCGTCCGTTTTCATCCCGGCGAGCAACCTGTTTCCCAACGTGGGCATCCTGCCCGCCGCCAATGCGTTGCGCGTGTGGCAGCCCAAGGGTCCCGAGCAGATGGAAGTCTGGTCCTATGTGATCGCGGACGCGGACGCTCCCGCCGACGTGAAGCAGGCCATCCGGTTGGGCAACCAGCGCACGTTTGGATCGACCGGCATCTTCGAGCAGGACGACACGCACAACTGGACGGAGATCCAACGCGTGCTCAAGGGCAGACGAGCGCGGCGCGAGATCTTCAACATGGAGATGGACTCGGGCACCCAGCAGGACGCCGAGGGGCGCTTCCCCGGCACCACCGCGAACCGCTCCTCCAGCGAGGTGGCCGCCCGCGCCTTCTATCGCCGCTGGGCGAGCCTGCTGTCCACGGAAGGTGCCCCATGAGCACCGCCCCCACGCTCCACGTGCCACCCCTCGTGCCCGGCCCCGCGCTGCAGTACGAGCTCGAGCAGTTCCTCTACGCCGAGGCCGCGCTGCTCGACGAGCACCGCCTCGAGGCGTGGCTCGGGCTGTTCACCCCGGATGCACGCTACCGGGTGCCCGTGCGCACCAACCGCGTGACGCGCGAGGCCACGCGCGAGGCCCTCGAGTCCCAGGACGCGTCCGCCCACTTCGATGACGACCTGCGCGGCCTGTCGCTGCGCGTGGCGCGGCTGACATCCGGGCTCGCCTGGTCCGAGTACCCGCTCGGCCGCACGCGCCGCCTGGTGAGCAACGTCCAGGTGCGTGCCCTCGACGCGCCCGGAGAGGTGGAGGTGCGCTCCTGCTTCCTGCTCTACCGCACGCGTCAGGAGCATGCCGTGGACCTGTTCGCCGGGCTGCGTCAGGACGTGCTGCGCCGCGCGGACGCGCCGGGCGCCTGGCGCATCGCGCACCGCACGGTGCTCCTGGAGCAAACCGTCATCCTCGCCGGCAACCTCAGCGTCTTTTTCTGAGCAGTCCGTCGGGAGGGCTCGCTGGGAGGGGTGCTCCTGGCGGGTCTCCACCCCAGGAGAGCGGGTATTTCAGGGAAAACGTCGGAGGAGCCGTTAGACTTCCCTCCCACGTTCGCGCTGGAAGCCCGCTCATGGATGCCCTCTCCCAACTGCTCCAGACCCTGCACGTGGATGTCGTCGGCTCGCGGCACATCTCGCTCCATGGACCCTATGGGGCGCGCTTCGCGCCGGGAGCGGGTCCCCAGGGACTGTTCATGGTGCTGGATGGAGAGGTGTGGCTCGAGCCCGAGGGCCATCTGGATGCGCCCCTGCACCTGGCGCCGGGAGACATCGGCCTGTACGGGGGGCCGGGCATCATCGTGCGTGACTCCGCCACCCCGCGCTCGCGGCCCGTCGACGTGAACTTCGAGCCCTCGACGCCGGGTCCGCGCAGCCTGGGAGGGCCGGGGCAGCGGACCGTGGCGTTGCTGGGCGTGCGCTTCGACCTGGAGGCGGGCGCGGCGGCCCCGCTGCTCGCGGCCCTGTCGCCCGCGGTGCCCCGGCGCTCCCAGGAGTCGCTCGCCGCCGCGCTGATGCCGTCCTTCCAACGCGTCTGCGAGGACTTCGCGTGCGGACGGCCCGGGGCCCACGCGCTCATCCAGCACGTGACGCAGCTGCTGCTGGCCGAGTGGGTGCGCGCCGCCACTCCCCAGGACGCGGCGCTCGCGATGGGGGCGGGCGCGTTCGCCGATCCCTCCATCGCCGCGGCGCTCACCCTCATCCACCGCCAGCCGGGAGCGCCCTGGACGGTGGACAGCCTCGCCGAGCGGGTGTCGCTCGCGCGGACCACCTTCGCGCTGCGCTTCGCCCGGCACGTGGGCGAGTCCCCCTTCCGCTACCTGACGCGCCGCCGGATCGCCCTCGCCACGCGCCTGCTCCAGACCACGACGCTGTCCCTGCACGAGGTGGCGCTCCGGGTGGGCTACGCGGACGAGGCCACCTTCCACCGCGCCTTCAAGCGCGAGACGGGGACGCGGCCCGGCGCGCTGCGTGGTCCCCGCGTGGGATGAGCGGGATGGTTCTCTGCTGGCGTGATGAGGAGACATGCGAATGGAAAAGAATCGGCTCTTCCCTCGGTCCGGCGCGGTCGCTGTCGCGGCCTGTCGCCTTTCAACCGTCTGTATCGTGCTGGTTCTGGGCTGCTCGGCGCGGGCCGCGGACGTGCAGTGGATTGGCAATTCGTCCATCTTCCCCGCCAATGGGAGCATCACTTCGTCCAGCGACGTGTGGCTCAACACCGAGACCCATCCCCTGGACAGCGCGGCGAGCGTACGGGTCGTGTACAGCCTGGACGAGGGGGCCAACTGGCTGACCGTGGCGATGACGAAGAACGGGGTCAGCGGTAACAACGACAAATGGCACGTCAACCTGGGCCGGCTGCCTTGTGGCAGCAGGATTCGTTACGCGCTCGAAGCGACCAGCCCCTCGAAGTGGGACAACAACGGGGGCTCGGACTACGCCGCGAGCGTGAACGTGGCGGATGGTGACATCTGCCCGACGACGTTGAACTGGGTCTCCAATTACGGCTTCAAGAATGGCAAGGATACCGTCAGCGTGACGGTGTCCAATCCCAACACGGATGCGCGGACCTACGTGCTGAGCTCCAACGCGGTCCGCCGGTCCGATGTGGAAAACAAGGGAACCACGCGGACCTTCAACGAGACGTTGGGCAAGCCGGTCGTTCGAACCGGCAACCCGCTCTTCGACAGCTTGTTCGCGCTGGCCCACGACGAGATGGTCAATACCCTCTCCGTGAACCAGATTGGCGATGGCGCCTACAATGGAGGGAAACCCATCGCCTGCCCGAAGGACGGTGGGAGTGGTGGCTGCTTCAAGACCGGCGTGAAGTGGTCCTACGTGTGGACACGGGACAGCGCGTACGCGATCGACTTGTCCCTGGCGCAGATGGATCCGGTGCGTTCGGCCAACACCCTGAAGTTCAAGATCTCGGATCGGCGCGGCAATCCGGGCAAGCCGGAGATCGTTCAGGACACCGGGTCCGGGGGCAGTTGGCCGGTCAGTACGGACCGCGTGGTCTGGGCGCGCGGGGCCTGGGAGGTGTTGAAGTACCTGAGCGGCGACTCTCGAACGCAGTTCCGTGACGCGGCCTACGCCGCCATGGTCAATACCATCGAGAACGATCGCATCGCGGTCCATGACGCGGGCACGGGTCTCTACGCGGGCGAACAGTCGTTCCTCGACTGGCGTGAACAGACCTATCCCGGTTGGACCGCGAGCAACGTCGTGCACATTGGCATGTCCAAGACCTTGTCCACCAACGTCAATCACTGGATGCTCCTCGATGTCGCCGCCAGACTCGCCGCTGAAAAAGGCGATACCGCCACGAGCGCCCGGTACCGGGGCTGGGCTGACGCGCTGAAGGCCGCGTTGAACGACAACCTGTGGTTGTCCCAGGCGGGCCTGTACAGCACGATGAAGACCACCGAGCTGGATCCTTCCTCGGTGCAACGCTATGAGCTGGTGGGAGAGGCACTGGCGGTGATCGATGGCATCGCGGATGCGGACAGGATCGCCTCGATTCTCCAGACGTATCCGCATACCGTGGCCGGTGCTCCCGTGGTGTGGCCGCAGATCCGGGACACTCCCATCTATCACAACCAGGCCATCTGGCCGTTCGCGTCGGCCTACTGGCTGCGTGCCGCGGTGCTCGGGAAGAATGACGCGGTGGTCAACCACAACCTGAAGACGCTGATCCGTGGGGCGGGCCTGAACCTGTCGAACATGGAGAACTTCCAGTTCATCAGCCTGTCGGGCAATCATCAGGATCAGGACAATGGGAACAGGGCGGGCCCGGTCATCAACTCGGAAGCACAACTGTGGTCCGTCGGGGGATACATGTCCTCGGTGCTGGACGTGGTCTTCGGCCGTCAGGCCACCCAGACCGGTCTGCGCTTCCAGCCGTTCGTGACCAAATACATGCGCAACACGCTGTTCTCGACCGCCGATAGCATCCACTTGAAGAACCTGCCCTACAAGGGCAAGACCCTGAACGTGGAGGTGCTGTTGCCGGCAAGGGATGGCGCGAGCAGCGGTTATTACAAGGTCGCCAGCGTCAAGCTCAATGGCACCCTGGTGGCCAACGACACCTACTTCACGGCCTCCACCTCGGCCAGTGACACGTACAACGTCCAGATCCAGCTCGTGGATGTGAATGCGCCTCGAACGACGATGACGGTGGTGGAAGACACGGGAGACTACAGGCGCTTCTGGGCGCCGAGGGAACCGACGGGAGTCTCCGTGACGTTGAGTGGCGGCTTGCTGAGCATCGGCTTCAGCCCGAACGGCGAGACGGGCGTGGTGCACCACATCTACCGGAATGGGACACGGGTGGCGAGCAATCTGACGACGACCCGCTGGACGGATCCAACCTCGACCAATTACGCGTCGAAGACCCTGTGCTACAGCGTCGAGTCTCAGTACACCGGCGGCGAGGCGGTCGCCAACCTGTCGCACCACTCGGACCCGATCTGTTACTGGCACACCGGCACCGTCACCTTCTTCAACACCGGCGCGGGCTTGAACAGCCTGGACGGAGCATCGACCGCGACCGATCACGGCCGCCCGCACTTCAACGATTGGGGAGCCACGAACCAGGTGCTGGAAGCGGCTTTCACGCCGGGGCTCACCGGAAGCTACGGGGTGCAGTTGGTGTATGGCAACGCGTTCGGCTCGGTGACCTCTGGTGTGACCGCGGCCGTGAAGCGGCTCGAGGTGGTCAATGCCGCGGGCCAGGTGGTTGCTTCCGATGTGGTGATGATGCCGCAGCTGAGCAACTGGGATGTCTGGGGTGACTCCAGCTTCGCGCGCTTCCCACTGACCGCGGGTGCCACGTACAAGATTCGCGTGAAGGACTTCTACAACATGTCCTATCTCGAGAGTAACGCGACATACGGAGGGGCGGGGGGCTCCGGCGGTCCGGTCAACCGGGCGAACGTTTCGGGCATGAAGCTGCTGCGCATGGAGTAGCTTCCACCGGGCCTTCAGCGCGGCCCGTAGCGCTTGCGCAGCTCGTCGAAGGACAGCCCGCTCCATTCGGACAGGAGCGCCACGGCGTCCCGGGCATGGATGAAGTGGAGCGTGTCCCCGGAGAACACGGAGAGGAACACGCCGCCGCAGTGGGGCAGCTTCGCGCCTCGCGACTCGAGGTAGTCCACGAGCCGGGGCAGCAGGTAGTCGAGCAGCCAGGCGCGGACGTTCCCGTCTGGCAGGAGGAACTCGTAGCTGGTGGCGTACGAGGACTCGCCACCCACCTCGTTCCGGACGCGGTCGATGGCCTGGTTGGCCAGATTGGCCGGAGCACGGTCGAAGGCGAGGCGGAGCAGGTCATCGGTGTCGGCATCCATGATGGGGGCCTCCTGGCGAGCGGGGGATTCCCACCATGTCCGTGGCGGAAGAACAAGGGGTCCTGCATCGAGGGGGGGAGCGAACGGGGGAGGCGGGGAAGCGTCGCCTGGAGCACGAGGGACGGAACATCGGCCACGACCTGCGGGTACCTGTGATTAGGCTCCTCTCATGAGTGACAGGGAACTCGCGGAGTTTCTGGGGCGGCAGGGCATCACCGATGCGCGGGTGCTGGAGGCGATCCAGAGCCTGCGCCGGGCGGATTTCGTCCCCGAGGAGCTTCGGGACCTGGCGGGACAGGACAGCCCCCTGCCCATCGGCCATGGGCAGACCATCAGCCAGCCCTTCATCGTGGCGTACATGACGCAGGAGCTGGCGCTCAAGCCCGGGGAGCGGGTGTTGGAGATTGGCACCGGCTCGGGCTACCAGGCGGCCGTGCTCGCGCGGCTGGGCGTGGAGGTGTACACGGTGGAAGTCCTCCCCGAGCTCGCCTGGCCGGCGCGCGAGCGGCTGGAGCGGCTGGGGCTGGGGGGCATTCATTTCCGGGTCGGGGATGGCACGGCGGGCTGGCCGGAGGAGGCTCCCTTCGATGCCATCCTGGGCACCGCGGCCCCCGAGCGTCTGCCTCCCGCGCTCTATGAGCAGTTGCGCCCGGGAGGCCGCCTGCTCCTGCCGGTGGGCGCGTACGGCGGCCATCAGGAGCTCATCCGCGTGACCAGGCCGCTCGAGGGCGGTGCTCCCCAGGTGGAGGCGCTGCTGGCGGTGCGCTTCGTTCCGATGACGAGCTCGCCCCCGGAGCCCCTTCCCCACTGAGCGGGAGAGCGCTTCGAGAGGGGTGCCATTGCGCCGGGTGGAGCGGGACCGCTAACCTTCGGGTCCATGATCATCTGCCCCATGTGTGAGCACCAGCAGGCTCAGGGCATCGAGTGCGAAGTGTGTGGGAAGAAGCTCGCCGTGGCCGCGCCGATCGCGGTGGCGGTGGGCACGCTTCCGGAACTGGAGGGCACGCAGCTCGCGGGCGGCCGGGCGCCAGTGGCCGTGGCGGCGCTCCAGGAGCTGGAGCTGACACGCCAGGCGCCCGTACAGGCGGGGGCCGTCCAGCCGGTGGCCGAGCTGGACACGGGGCGCGCCGCCGCGGCGGGCAACGTCATGGTGTCGCCCATTCAAGACATGGACACGGGCCGCGCGCTCTCGGATGGACTGAGGACGGCGCTGCCCACCGGTCCCATCGTCTGCCGCTACTGCCGTACGCCGCAGGCCAGCGGCCTCATCTGCGAGCGCTGTGGCATGCGTCTGCCCAAGCTGCGCCAGACGGCTCCCGCGCCCTCGGCCGGGTCGGAGCTGGTGGCGGCGGGCGAGTGGACCAAGTGCACGAAGTGCCACACCCATACCCGCGCGGGCCGGGCCTGCGTGTCGTGCGGAACCCATGTTCCCGCGGCGGATTGAGAGTCCATGAGCACGTCTGATTTCCAGGCCGCGTATGCGTGCAGCGAGGGGTGCGGCTATCGCGCCTCGCTGCTCGAGGTCGTCTACCGCTGCCCGAAGTGTGATGGCCTGCTGGAGGTGGCGCACGACGTGGAGGCGCTGCGCTCGGTGTCCGCGGAGGAGTGGAAGCGGCGCTTCGCGCAGCGCTTCGGGTCCTCGCGGCTGCCGTACGCCTCGGGCGTCTGGGGCAAGCACGAGTGGGTGTATCCCCAGCTTCCCGTGGGGGACATCGTCTCGCTCGGAGAGGGGAGGGTGCCGCTCAAGCCGCTGCCGCGCATGGCGGCGGAGCTGGGGCTGGCGAGCCTGGACTTGAAGGAGTGCGGCGTGTCGCCGACGGGCAGCTTCAAGGACTGGGGCATGACGGTCCTGGTGTCCGCGGTGAAGCACATGCGCGCCCGGGGCGTGCCCATCCGCGCGGTGGCGTGCGCGTCCACGGGAGACACCTCGGCGGCGCTGTCGGCCTATTGCGCGGCGGCGGGCATCCCCTCGGTGGTGTTCCTGCCCAGGAACAAGGTGTCCTTGTCGCAGCTCGTGCAGCCGGTGGCCAACGGGGCGCGGGTGCTGTCGCTCGACACGGACTTCGACGGCTGCATGAAGCTGGTGCAGCAGGTGACGCGCGACGCGGGCCTGTACCTGGCCAACTCCATGAACTCGCTGCGCATCGAGGGCCAGAAGGTGGTGGCCATCGAGTTGTGCCAGGACCTGGACTGGGAGCCGCCGGACTGGGTGGTGATTCCGGGCGGCAACCTGGGCAACGCGAGCGCCCTGGGCAAGGGCTTCGAGTTGATGCTCGCGCTGGGGCTCATCTCCAAGCGGCCGAGGATCGCCGTGGCCCAGGCCCAGCGCGCCAACCCGCTGGTGCGCTCCTTCCGGGGAGGCTTCGCGGAGCTGGTGCCCATGCAGGCCGAGCGCACGCTCGCCTCGGCCATCCAGATTGGCAACCCCGTGTCCTTCCGGCGCGCGGTGCGCATCCTCAAGGCCTTCAACGGCGTGGTGGAAGAGGCGACCGAGTCCGAGCTGGCCAACGCGGCGGCCCGGGCGGACCGCGAGGGCACCTTCACCTGTCCGCACACGGGCGTGGCGCTCGGCGCGCTGGAGAAGCTCGTGGCCCAGGGCGTCATTGCCCGGGGCTCGCGCGTGGCCGTGGTGTCCACGGCGCATGGCTTGAAGTTCCCGGACTTCAAGGTGGGCTACCACCAGGGCTCCCTGGCGGACGTGACGAGCCGGTTCTCCAACCCGCCCATCGATCTGCCCGCGAACCTGGATGCCGTCCGCGGCGCCCTGTCCGATCTCTAGGAACTCCGAAGCAGGGGCGGTGCCCCGGCCCGGGAAGGCCTCGTTGCCCTTCCCGGTGGTGGGGTCA
Source organism: Cystobacter fuscus (assembly GCF_002305875.1). Classification (NCBI taxonomy): domain Bacteria; kingdom Pseudomonadati; phylum Myxococcota; class Myxococcia; order Myxococcales; family Archangiaceae; genus Cystobacter; species Cystobacter fuscus. Next base: position 5,261,906 of record NZ_CP022098.1, read on the forward strand.
TGCGAAAAATAAGTTTTGCCTATGTTTCTCTAAATAACTGGTGTACACACGGTTCCCGGTGAATCCAGTTCTGGCGCGTCTTCCGTCCGGGAGGCGCCCATCACCTCACATCTCTGGAGAACACATGTTCAAGCGTCGGTACCTCGGTCTCGCGGCGGTGGGTCTGTTGACGGCGTGCGGTGCGCAGCCGGAAGTGGATGAGAGCCTTTCCTCGGACACGCTGGCCTCCACCGAGTCCACGGTCATCGTGGGCAGCGTGGATTGGAAGAGCAGCACGGCGCTGACCGGGACGCAGGCCACCCGGGCCAACGCGGTGGGCTATCTGTCCATCCCCGCGGTGGGCTCGCGCTGCACGGCGTGGCTGGTGTCGGATGACGTGCTCATCACCAACAACCACTGCATCGGCAGCGCCTCCCAGGCCGCGGGCGCCAAGGCGTCCTTCAACTATATCGACGGCGTCGCCTCCGGCTCGCGCATCTATTACGACTGCTCCACCTTCATCAAGACGTGGAGCAACCTGGACATGACCGCGCTGCGCTGCGCCGCGCTCAATGGCCAGAAGCCGGGGCAGGTGTACGGCAAGCTGACCGTCGCCAGCACCAACGCGGCCACCAACGCCAGCATCTACGTCCTCCACCAGAACTGCGACTACTACACCTCGTCCGGCTGCGCCCCGACGAAGAAGTTCTCCCCGGGCACCGTCCTGAACGCCAACTACAGCTCCACGGACGCGTCGTACAACGCGGACACGCTGGGTGGCTCCTCGGGCTCGCCGGTGCTCTCCACCTCCACCAACGAGGTCATCGCGCTGCACCACTACGGCTTCGGTGGCAACTCGTCCGGCCGCGGCACGCACAACAGCGGCGTGCGCGCCACGCTCATCAAGTCGGCGCTGGCCGAGATCGGTCTGTGAGGGACGGCGGCGTGAGCCGCTGAAGTCCAGGGGAGGCGCCCGGGGTGGAACCCGCCACCGCTCCGAGGCGCCTCTTCGTGCGTCTATGTTCCGGGTACCAGCCCATACAACGTGGTGATTTCACGCGAGCGCGCCGCGTGGAGCGGATCGCTCCGGTCCTTCGCCTTGGAGTGGCGGGCCGGGGTGGAGCGCTTCCACTTCACGCGCAGCCCCCGCCGCGCGAACTGCTCGTCGAGCCATTCCGGGGCGCGCAGGCCCAGCAGCACCGCGAGATCCGAGAGCACCAGCAGCCCCTCGCCTCCGGGATTCAGGTGCTCGGCCAGCCCGTCGAGAAAGCCCAGGAGGAAGCGGTTGTCCTCGTCGAACACCGCCCGGTCCACCCGGTTCTTCGGGGGCTCGGGAATCCACGGGGGGTTGCTCACGACGAGGTCCGCCTTGCCGGGCGGGAAGAGGTCCGTCTCGAGCACCTCGAAGCGCTTGGACAGGCCGAGTCGCTCGGCGTTCTCCCGGGCGCACGCCACGGCGCGTGAATCGCAATCGGTCGCGGTCACCGAGGCCGCGCCCCGCTGCAACAGCAGGAAGGACAGCACCCCGGTGCCCGTGCCCACGTCGAACACCCGTTTGCCCTTCACGTCGGTGACGGACAGGAACAGCTCCACGTAGTCGGTGCGCGTGGGCAGGTAGACGCCGTAGTGGGGATGCAGCCGGCCCGAGAGCCCCGGCACCTCCAGCCCCTTGCGCCGCCACTCCGTGGCCCCGAGCATGCCCAGCAGCGTCTTGAGGGACACGTGCGTCGTGTCGGCGTCGGGCTCGCCCCACACCTGGCGGCACGCCTCGGCGACGTCGGGCGCGCGTTTGACCTGGAGCCGGTAGTCGCGGTCGAGCGCCACCACGATGCGTGACAGGGTCTCGTGTTCGAGCTGCCGTGCCCGGCGCTCGGCGCGGAAGGCGTCCAGGGGAGAGCGGGCCTGGGGCGGGTCGGGAAGGCGGCGGGCCATGGCGCCCACGAGCTGCTTCGCGTTGTGGAAGTCCCCCGTGTACAGCAGGTACTCGCCCCGCCGCACCCGCCGCAAGGCCGCGTCCGCGGTGAGGCGGTCATCCACGGGAGAGAGCCGCGAGGGGGCGGGTTCGTCGCTTTCTGAACGCCAACGCGTGGAATCCATCCCGGGTCCCTATCCCGGCTCCAGGCACTCATGCAACGCCAGGGTAGGGGCTTGTGGGACTCCCGGAGCGCGAGCTTCTCGACGCGCCCCCCGGGTTCCGCTAGGTTCGCCGCCCCGTGAGCGCAGATACGCAGAACCTTCGTGAGCAGTTCGATCGCCTCCAGGAGGCCTTGTCCACCCGCCAGAGCACCGAGCTTTTCGCTCATGCCGGGCTCGCCTTCATCGTGGCGATCATCCTCGGCGGCGCGACGGGCAAGCTCTTCTGGGACTCGACCCGCGCCCCGTATGTGGCGTGGCTCGGCCTCGCCGCGACGGTGGGACTGCTCGTCTACGGGCTGCTGCGGCTGAGCAAGGCGCGCACGGTGCTGGCCGACGAGCTGGCGCGCTACGCGACGATGATGGAGCTGCGCCGCCAGTTGCGCCTGGATGATCCCTCGGCGTTGTTGCCCCGGTGAGCCCCGTGTCCGACGCCCGCCGACGCGGTCTGCTCATCGTCCTGGAAGGACTCGACGGCGCGGGCACCACCACCCAGGTGGAGCGGCTGGCCGCGGCCCTCAAGGCCGAGGGCCATTCCGTCCTCACCACGCGCGAGCCCTCGGACGGGCCGGTGGGGGTGCTCATCCGTCAGGCCCTCACGGGCCGGGTGGTGCTCCCCGGCGGCGCGGGGCCCCTGGCGCCCGAAACGCTCGCGTTGCTCTACGCGGCGGACCGGACGGATCACCTGCGCGCCCGGGTCCTGCCCGCGTTGGAGGCGGGGCAGGTGGTCCTCAGTGACAGATCCGTGCTCTCGTCGCTCGCCTACCAGGGCGCGTCACTGCCCATGGAGTGGGTGGAGGCCATCAACTCGCACGCCATCCCCGCGGACCTGACGCTCTTCGTGCAGGTGTCCATCGAGGTGGCGGCGCGGCGCCGGGCGGCACGCGGCGGGCCGGAGGAGCTCTTCGACGCGGAGGAGAAGCAGCGCCGCATCTCCCAGCAGTACGAGGCCGCCATCGCCCTGCGGGGCGCGCGCGAGCACGTGGTGCGCATCGATGGGGATGGCTCCGTGGAGGCGGTGACCGCGGCGTGCCTGGCGCGCGTGCGGGAGTTGCTCGCGCGCGAGCCCGGGCGGGCGCCGGTACGCTAGAGTGCCCCCCCTCATGGCTTCCTCGGGCGCTGCGGCGATCATCATCGGCAACGAAGTCCTCACGGCGAAGGTGGTGGACGCCAATGGTCCCCTCCTCATCCAGCGGCTGCGCGAGGTGGGCGTTGCCCTGCGCTCGCTGGAGATCGTCCCCGACGAAGTGGACGCCATCGTGGACGCGGTGGCCCGGGCCCGCTTGAAGGCCCGGTATGTCTTCACCAGCGGTGGCATCGGCCCCACACACGACGACGTGACGGTGCGCGCGGTGGCGCTGGCCATGGGCCGTCAGGTGGTGCGGCTGCCCGTGATGGTGGAGCTCATCCAACAGAGGAGCCGGGAGCGGGGCCTGGAGCACGTGTCGCCCGAGACGCTGCGGCTCGCCGACGCCCCCGAGGGCGCGGAGCTCCTCGCGGTGGCCGGCGGTGGGTTTCCGGTGCTCACGGTGGAGGACGTGTTCCTCCTGCCCGGCGTGCCGCAGCTCTTCCGCGTGCAGCTCGAGGCGGTGCTCTCGCGGCTCAGTGGCTCGCCCGTGTACCTGCGCGTGCTGTACCTGGGGGTGGGCGAGAGCGCGGTGGCGGGCGTGTTGGATCGTGTGGCATTGGACATGCCCCATGTGTCGATTGGCTCGTACCCGATGTTCGATCCTTCACTGGACTATCAGGTGAAGGTGACGGTGGAGAGCGGGGAGCGTGACTCGGTGGAGGAAGCCCTCGCCCGGCTCCAGGAGGGCCTTCCCACGGGCTCGGTTCTGCGCACCGGGTAGTCGCCACGGGGGGTCAGGCATGGTAGCTGGGGTTCGAACGGACCATCGTCCGAGGAGAAACCCATGTCCGAACCACTCGACCCGCCGTCCTCTGGGCCGGATGAGGCCCTCTCGGACTACGCCGTGCTGGCGCGGCGCTGGGTCCAGCAGGGCTGGCTGCTGCGCGCCATCGCCCTGTGCAAGATCATCCTCCGGCTCGAACCGGATCACATGCCGACGCGCCGGCTGCTGTCGGAACTCGATGCCCGGCGCCTGGATCCCTTCGCCATGCCCGCGGGCCCCGCCGTGCCGATGCCCTCCAACCTGGAGAGGGATCTGCCCGTGGGTGCCTCCGAGCGCAAGCCGGCCTCCGCCTCCCTGCTGGCCCGGCTCGGCCGGTGGGAGTTCCAGACGGTGCTCGAGTCCCTGGAGCTGAGGGACTTCCATGCCGGGGAGATGGTCGTGGAGGAGGGCACCCCGGGAGACTCGCTGTTCGCCATCGTGGAGGGGAGCGTGGAGGTGGTGCGCACCCTGAAGTCGGGCCGGCGGCGCACCGTGGCCCTGCTGGGCGAGGGGGACTTCTTCGGGGAGATGTCGCTCTTGTCCCACGTGCCGCGCGTCGCGAGCGTCAAGGCCTTCGAGCGCACGGCGGTCCTGGAGCTCAAGCGCGAGCGCCTGGAGCGGATCGCCCAGCGCCATCCGTCCGTGGAGGAGGTACTGCGCGGCTACCAGCGCGAGCGCCTGCTCGACAACGTGCTGCGCGCCAACTCCCTCTTCCGGCTGCTGTCGAGCGCGCAGCTGGAGGCCCTGTCCCACGAATTCCAGCTCCGGGCCATGCCCGCGGGCTCGATCCTGTTGCAGCAGGGGCAGCCCGTGGACTCGCTGTACCTGCTGCTCCAGGGCCAGTGCCAGGCGATGCACCAGCACCCGGAGCACGGCGAGCAGGTGCTGCGCACGCTGGAGGAGGGGGACATGTTCGGGGAGATCGCCCTGCTGCTCGGCTTTCCCGCCACCGCCACCGTCCGTGCGAACACGCCCTGCATGCTGCTGCGGCTGGATCACGCCGTCTGCGAGCAGCACCTGATCGAGCAGCCCGAGGTGCGTGATGCGCTCTCGCGCCTGAGCACGGAGCGCCTGATGCACACCGCCAGCTTCTTGTGGGATCCGCTGTCGGCCACGCCCGTGCGGCGCTCCTGAGCGGCCTGACCGCTACGCCGCGTCCGGGGGATTCGTCGGGGCATCCAGCTCCACGGGCCCCTGGCCCTGGCGGAGCGTGGAGTGGCGGTAGCCATAGGCGAAGTAGATGACGAGCCCTGGAAGAGAGAACGCATGGGTGGGGGGCGATTAGCACGATCCCCCCGTCGGAGCTCGCCGCGCGACGGGGGGGGCGGGGCGTGTTCGGGCCCCGGGAGGCGTCCGTTCCCCGGCGGGGGCCATTCATGGGGCTTGTCCTCGGGCCAGCGGACGGCTAACTCCGCGTTCTTCAGAGGGACAGGGTTTCACGAGGAAGGAAGGCCGTCATGCAGGTGGTCAGTGTGAAGAAGGCGCTGGATGGCTCGGTGGCGCCGGACACGAAGGTCGAGGTGCGGGGCTGGGTGCGTACCCGCCGGGACTCGAAGGCGGGCATCAGCTTCGTCAACGTGAGCGACGGCTCCACTTTCGATCCCATCCAGGTGGTGGCACCCAACACGCTGTCCAATTACGAGGCGGACGTGCTGCGGCTCACCGCGGGCTGCTCCGTCGTCTGCCGCGGCACGCTCGTGAAGAGCCAGGGCAAGGGCCAGTCCTTCGAGGTCCAGGCCGATGAGGTGCGGGTGCTCGGCTTCGTGGACGATCCGGACACCTATCCCATCCAGCCCAAGCAGCACTCGCTGGAGTTCCTCCGGGAAGTGGCCCACCTGCGTCCGCGCACCAACACGTTCGGCGCCATCACCCGCGTGCGCCACACGGCGGCCCAGGCCATCCACCGCTTCTTCCACGAGGAGGGCTTCTTCTGGGTGAACACTCCCATCATCACCGCGAGCGACGCCGAGGGCGCCGGACAGATGTTCCGCGTGTCCACGCTCGACACGGTGAACCCCCCGCGCACGGACACGGGGAAGATCGACTGGAGCAAGGACTTCTTCGGCAAGGAGGCCTACCTCACCGTCTCCGGCCAGCTCAACGTGGAGGCGTACTGCCTGGCGCTGTCCAAGGTGTACACGTTCGGCCCCACGTTCCGCGCGGAGAACTCCAACACCACCCGGCACCTGGCCGAGTTCTGGATGATCGAGCCGGAGATCGCCTTCGCGGACCTCAACGACGACGCGAACCTGGCCGAGCGCTTCCTCAAGTATGTCTTCCAGGCGGTGCTCACCGAGTGCGCCCCGGACATGAAGTTCTTCGAGGAGCGCCAGCAGAAGGGCGTCACCGAGCGTCTGGAGAAGTTCATCCAGTCGAGCTTCGAGCGCATCGACTACACGGATGCGATTGAAATCCTCAAGAAGGCCAAGAAGAAGTTCGAGTACGCGCCCGAGTGGGGCAAGGACCTGCAGACCGAGCACGAGCGCTACCTCGCCGAGGAGCACGTGGGCCGGCCCGTGGTGGTGATGAACTACCCGGAGCAGATCAAGGCCTTCTACATGCGCATGAACGACGACGGGAAGACCGTGGCGGCCATGGACGTGCTGGCCCCGGGCATCGGCGAGATCATCGGTGGCAGCCAGCGCGAGGAGCGCCTGGACCGGCTCGACGAGCGCATGAAGAAGTTCGGCCTGCACCCCGAGGGCTACCAGTGGTTTCGGGATCTGCGGCGCTACGGCTCGGTGCCCCACGCGGGCTTCGGGCTCGGGTTCGAGCGGCTCATCGTCTACATCTGCGGCCTGCAGAACATCCGCGACGCCATTCCCTACCCGCGCGTGCCGGGCTGGGCGCAGTTCTGAGCCTTCAGCGCGGCATGCGGTAGAGCACGATGCCCGAGCGCGGTGCTCGAAAGAGGTACTGCGCGCCGCGCTCCGCTCTCAGGGCGTACTCCGCCGCGGAGCCGCCTTCCACCCCCACCCAGCGGGGCTCGAGCGCGTCGATGCGCGCGAGGTAGCTGGCCACGTCCTGGTCGTTCGACACGTACTCCACGCGGGTGCGGTAGTCCCGGGCGAAGAACTCCCCGAGGAACACCACCGACTGGTCATACACCACCACGTCGCCCGCCTGGAGCTCGCGCTCCATGCGCTCTCTCCACTCGGTGGGCCACAGCCAGTCCATCACCTGCCGCGTGGCGCGCTGCTCCGGACTCGAGCGCAGCAGGACGCCGAAGTGCCTCGGGAAGAGGAAGTAGTCGCGCTCGAGCACCTGGACACTCGCGCCCCGCCAGAAGGTGACGGCGGTGAGCGCGAGGAAGACGAGCGACAGGCCCAGCCGGGGTACCGCGTGCCGCAGCCGCCCCTGGAGCGCGCCCAGCGCCACCAGCCCCGCGGTGGCCACGCCCATCACGAACCTCGGCCACCAGGCCGACTGCACCGTCAGTGCCGCCAGTCCGAGCACGAGGATGGGCAGGTGCGTCTTCCAGTTCCTCGGGCGGAGCAGTCCGACGACGAGCCACGCGAGACACGGCACCAGGAGCCAGGAGAACAGCGGCCCGAAGCCTCCCGTGCGCACGTCTGGCCAGTACACCGGCTGCTCCACGTACCAACTGCGCAGGAGCTGCGCGAGCGCTCCCGGCGAGCCGAAGAAGAGCGGGCTCTCTCCCGGACGCGAGCCGTAGAAGACGGCCGGATCGAACAGGCCGGGCAGCTCGGTGCCCAGCAGCGGCAGCTTCACCTTGAAGGCCCATAGTGGGTTGCCCGTCTTCCATAGGTTCTGGAAGTACTTGAACGAGCCCACCGCCATCAGCGCGAGCACCGAGAGCACCAGGTCCCCGGCGCGCCGCCACCGCTCGCCCCGGGCGTGCCACAGCTCCAGCCCGCCCCGCACGGCCACCCACGGCCCGAGCAGCAGCAGGTGGAAGGCGCCCGTCATCTTCGTGCCCGCGTACAGCCCGAGCGCCAGCAGGCTCATCCACCGATCCCGGGGCGTGGGCCGCTCGCGCAGGAAGAACACCGCCGCGCTCAGCAAGGCGCCGCACGCCAGGTCCACGTGCGTGCTCCACATCTGCAGGAACATGGGGGGTAGCAGCATCCACGCCGCGCCCACTCCCGCCGCGAAGGCCGGCCGCGCGCCCACCTCCCGCGCCCAGGCCGCCGTCACCGCCGCGCCCAGCACCGCGAAGGGCAGTTGCGAGCTGTCATCCAGCCGGTTGTCCAGGGGGAAGATGCAGTTCCACGCCGCCAGCAGCTCGATGTTCTTCGGGTGGCTCTGCGTCCAGGGCACCGAGGTGTCGATCCAGTCCAACGAGCCCATCTGGATGGCATACGCGGTGATGGGCACGTGGTACCAGACGGGATCCCACATCCAGGACCTGTAGAGCCACACCAGCAGCCCCGCGAAGAGCAGCACGACCAGGGCGACTCCCGTGGTGAGCACGACGGGCTCGCGCTCGCGCACGGCCTCGCGCAGCAGCCGGAAGGGAGCGCCCAGGTCCGAGCGGGCGAGGGCCCACGTCCGCTCAGGCCCCAGGTGCCGCGAGGCCGCGACCGCCGCGATCGCGAACCCCACGGGCGCCAGCGCTCCGAGCCACACGGGCCGCAACGCTCCCACGAGCCCCAGCGCCTGCATGGGCACGAGGAGCAGCGCGGGGGCCACGAGCAGGGTGGCGATGAGCCGGTGGAGGACACCGCGATCCGGGTAGAGCGCCGCCGCCACCCAGAAGGCCGCGCCCAGGCACATCGCCGTTTCGACCATCCAGACGAGCCATCCCACGAGGGCCCCCACGCCAGTCGTCAGTAATGCCAGGGAAAGCGCTTGTAGTCCTGGTCGCGCTTCTCCAGGAAGGCGTCGCGGCCCTCCTGGGCCTCCTCGGTGCCGTAGGCCAGCCGCGTGGCCTCGCCCGCGAAGAGCTGCTGCCCCACGAGGCCATCATCCGGCAGGTTGAAGCCATACTTGAGCATGCGCATCGCCGTGGGGCTCTTGGAGTTGATGAGGGCCGCCCACTCCAGGGCCACCTCCTCCAACTGGGCGTGGGGCACCGACGCGTTCACCATGCCCATGGCGGCGGCCTGATCCGCCGTGTAGTTGAGCCCGAGGAAGAAGATCTCCCGCGCCTTCTTCTGGCCCACCTGCCGCGCGAGCAGCGCCGAGCCGTAGCCGCTGTCGAAGCTCGCCACGTCCGGGTCCGTCTGCTTGAAGATGGCGTGCTCGCGGCTGGCGATCGTCAAGTCACACACCACGTGCAGGCTGTGTCCGCCGCCCACCGCCCAGCCGGGCACCACGGCGATGACGACCTTGGGCATGAAGCGGATGAGTCGCTGGACCTCGAGGATGTGCAGCCGGCCGAGCCGGCCCGGATCCGGCTTGCCCGCCTGATCGCCCTCGTACTTGTAGCCGTCCTTGCCGCGGATGCGCTGATCTCCGCCCGAGCAGAACGCCCAGCCGCCGTCCTTGGGCGAGGGGCCATTGCCCGTGATCAGCACGCAGCCCACGTCGGTGCTCGTGCGCGCGTGCTCGAGCGCCGTGTACAGCTCGTCCACCGTCTTGGGCCGGAAGGCATTGCGCACCTCGGGACGATTGAAGGCGATGCGCACCGTGCCCTGATCCACGGCGCGGTGGTAGGTGATGTCCTCGAACTTGAAGCCGTCGACCTCGCGCCAGCGCGCGGGGTTGAAGAGGGCGGAAACGGTCATGGGCGTGTCACTCCTGGCCAGAGGTCGCGGCGGACCCTACCGCTCCCGGTGCTCGCGCCGCCAGTGTTCCACCCGCGCCACCTGCTCGAGATCCCTCGGTGTGCCGCGTTCCCGCTTGAGCGCGAGCAGGGTGTCCAGGTCCATCACTGGCAGGCCCTGGTGCATCCGAGCCCCGGACACCAGGGCGCCGGTCTCCAGGGTGTCGTGCTCGTAGGTGCCATCGAGCACCAGGGGGCCCTTGCTCGCCCGGACATAGTACTTCCCACGTAGGGTCTCGAGATCGAGGGGGACGCCCACGGGCTCGTTCCACACGGCCAGGGCCCAGCCGTCCTCCACGAGGAGCGCCGCCCACCGCTGGAGGTTGTCGGCGGAGGGCTCGAGGAGGAGATCGCAGTCGGGCACGGGCTCGCCCCCGAGCGCGTCCATGAGCAGGCGCAGCGCGAAGGAGCCGGTGAGGGCGGAGCGCACCCCGCGCGACTGGAGCCGGTGCAGCAGCTCCAGGTAGGCGAGGTGCTCGGAGGGCAGGGCGCTCATGCGGTGCGCAGCAGCACCTCGCGCTCCGGATCCCAGTCCGCGCAGAGGTTGCCATTGGCGTGGAAGACGAACTTGTGGATGACGCCCGAGTGGTGCCGGGCCTTCATGTCCTGGTAGTCCGAGGCCTCGAAGGTCACCGAGCACTGGCCGCGCCAGCGCAGGCGCGCGTTCCAGTAGTAGTAGCCCTGGGTGACTTCCACCGGCTCGAAGTCCGAGCCGGGCCCATCCGGCAGCAGCGGCTCGAGCAGGGACTCGATGGGCACCCGGTCGCGCTCGATGGTGCGCCAGGTGGTGTTGGGCTGGTAGAGCCCATGCAGCCGGGAGAACTCGCGGAACACCACGTCCGTCACGCCCAGCCGCTCCACCGCCCAGCGCAGGTAGTCCACCACGTCCGCGGGGGTGGCCACGCCCGTGCGCTGCACGATGCACACGAGCCGCACGGGCACCTGGCCGCGTGCCACGCGCACCGCCTCCTCGAACACCTCCTGCCGCGCCACGGGCTGGCCCGGGCGGAAGCGCATGATGGCGTCGTTGCGCGGGGCGTCGGGGTGGTGCCGGGAGATCTCCACGCGTGTCAGGCCGTAGCGCGCCAGCCGGGGCAGCAACACTCCGCCCGACGTCTCCGCGCACAGCCCGGCCGCGTTGGAATAGAGGACCTTTTCCTCCACGAGCCCCGCGGGGTGGCGCTCGTGGGCCTCCAGCACGTCGAGCACCCCCAGCAACCACTCCGGCGCGTCCGTGGACTCGAGCCCGGACAGGGAGATGCCCAGGGGCAGGCCCTGGAGCGCGGCGAGCGCCCGGGCGAGCCCCTCCTGGTAGCGAGGGCCCGGTCGCAGGGAAGCCGAAAGCCGCCCGGAGCCGTGGGGCCGCAGCGTCTCCGAGCAGAAGACACAGCGGGCCGAGCATGGCCGGGCCGACGCGAAGGGGGTGAACGTCACCGGGAGTGCCACGGGCCAGAGCCTGCCCTCGAGCACGTGCGCCCGGAGCTGCTCGGGGGGCGGCACCTTGCGGCGCACGGGCAGCGCGGCGAGGGTAGGTGGGAGGACGGCGGGCACGGGCATGAGGAGCGCCCGACTCTATAACGCGACACGTCCCCCTCCGGATGCTCTCGAAGGGGTGGGCGTCTGTCGACCGGACTGGCCGCCGGAGTCTCGCTCCGGTGTCCGGGGGCCTGACACGCGCGTTGACCACGAGGGTGTTCGGCAGGCGGAACTCGGAGATTTGCGTGGGATCGTTGGGCGTGCCCGACGTGGTGCCCACCACTTCGTGTCTGTCTATTGAGCGAACATCGCAGTGAATGGCTTGCATTGTGGGCGGCGGCGATGGCGTGGGCCGGCCACGTCGATGGAACTCTACCGCTCGCGAGTCCAGACACCCACTCCCTGGAGCGAGGCATTGGCATGAGGAGCGCCCGGCTCTATAACGCGACACGCCCCCCTCCGGATGCTCTCGGAGGGGGGCGTCTGTCGACCGGACGGGCCACCGGAGTCCTGCTCCGGCGCCCGGCGGCTGGTGACTAGTACTGGTAGCGCAGGCCGAGCTGCACGCGCAGCGGCTGCTGGCGCGCGGACACCTGGCCGAAGTTGTTCACCGCACCCGTGCCGTCCAGGGCCACGAGGCCGGTGCCGCTGCCGAGGTTGAGCACGTTGAACGCGTCGGCGATGAGCGTGAACTTCTGGCCGGTCAGCTCCGAGAAGTCATAGCTGACACGTGCGTTGACCACGAGGGTGTCCGGCAGGCGGAACTCGGAGATCTGCGTGGGATCGTTGGGCGTGCCCGACGTGGTGCCCACGGGCGAGCGCAGGATGTTGCCGGTCAGGGCGAGGTTGCCCGTGTTGTAGCCCTTGATGAGCGGCGTCCCCGAGGCGAAGGTGAAGCCCGGTCCGATGCTCAGACCCTTCCAGGTGTAGGAACCCTGGAACTTGATCTGGTGCCGCGTGTCACCCAGCGCATAGCCCGTGAAGAACTGACGCTGGCGCGGGTTGAAGAACTGGCTGTAGTCCGTCACCTGGCCCATGGAGTCGATGCCCGGACCGTAGCGGTAGGACAGCGTGTAGGCCGCGTAGAACTCCAGCTCGGGCGTCGGACGACCATCCAGGATGAAGTCCACGCTCTGGTACTTGATCCAGTTCTCGTCCGGACGGGTGAACTTGTAGATGGTGGTGGGCTCTCCGTTGACGTAGTCGATGACGCGCGAGCCCGTCGGATCCCAGACCTGGTTGACCTCGACGGCATCCCAGATGTTGGACAGCTGCTTGTAGGTGTACTCGACCGACAGGCCGGTGTTCTTGGCGATCTGACGGCGCAGGCTGACCAGGATTTCGTCCGAGTGCGGCGCCGTGTGGTTCTTGGGGTCCACCAGGGTGGCGCCGGGACCACCGGACGACGAGTCATAGACGAACGTCTTGGAGTCGGGATCGTAGACGTAATAGTTGGTGGTGGCGGCGGGGCTGGCGTTGGCCGCGCCGAGCAGCGACAGGGTCTCGTTGGAGCGACCGTAGAAGGCCGAGAAGATGGTCTTCGAGTCGCGCGTGAGATCGAGCACCGCGCCCAGGCGGGGACCGAAGCCCACGAGCTGGCCGGCCACGCGGCCCGAGGCGTCCTTGGTCACGCCGTGGTCGAAGCGCAGACCGGGCATGATGGTGATCCAGTCCACCGGCTTCCAGCGATCCTGCACGTAGAGGCCGTAGCCCATGCCGCGCTCGATCGTGTTGTAGTCGGGGGTCGTGTAGTAGTAGTCGCAGCCGACGCCCGTCTCGAGGTCGTTGCACAGACCGGCCTCGCCCGCGGGACCGCCCGAGTCGACGTAGTAGCGTCCGCCGGGCATCCTGTAGCTGTAGCGGCGCTGGATGATGCGGCCCTGGAAGCCGGCCTGGGCCTCGTGGCGCTGACCGAACAGGGTCGTGCGATGCGCCACGGACAGGTCCGTGCTCAGCGTGTAGCGCGCGTCCGCGCTATCCGTGCCGTAGTTGTACCAATACGTGTTGTCGGTGGTGTTGCGGTGCCGGGGACGATCGGGATCGTACGTGAGGTCCGCATTGCCGTAGGCGTCCCGGATGGCGTCCAGGTTGAATCCGCCGTAGATGCCCTGGGGCCCGGAGGCGATGGTGTTCGTCTGGGCACCGACCATGGCCTTGTAGGTCGTCTCGGCCGTGGGGAAGTATTCCCACGTGAGGTTACCGAGCCATCCGCCCTGGGACTGGTAGCGGGCGGCGAACGGCATCTCCCGGTTGGCGGTGACTCCGCTGAAGTCGGCGAAGGCGATGGTGGTGGGGTCGGTCAGGCCGGACAGGGTGACGCGGCTGCGCGGGCCCGGGGCCCACGTGAGCTTGCCGCGCAAGTAGTGACCGACGTACTCGCGGTTGGGCGCCTGGAGGTTGAGCGGCGGGCCCGCGGGGGAGGAAGCCTGGGCGTTGCTGTACTGGTAGGACAGCGCGAACCAGAGCTTCTCCTTGAGGATGGGGCCACTGACGTTGACGTTGCCCTGGTAGCTCTGGGTGGGCGGGCGGACGGTGACGTTGAAGGGCTTGTAGCCCTCGTACAGGTTGGCGCCGAACTGCGACGGCAGCGACAGGCTGTAGTGGTTGCCGTAGAGCGAGCCGTCGATGTGGAACTCATCCGAGCCCTGGGCCGAGATGAGGTTGATGACGCCGCCCATGGCGTTGTACTGCGCCTCCATACCGCCGGTGATGATGGAGAAGGAGGAGATGGAGTCGAAGTTGATGTTGGCCGAGAAGGTGTTGGTCACCGGGTCGGTGATGTCCAGGCCGTCCACCAGGTAGCGGTTCATGATGGAGCTGGCGCCGCGGACGTCCGGGTTGCCGCCGCCGCTCACACCGGCCACCTGCTGGGTCACGTTCTGGTAGCTGCGGCCCGAGGCGATCTTGGACTGGCCCGTCGCGGAGAGGACGGCGCCGGACTGGGTGGACTCGGGACGGGTTCCGGGCGACTCGTACTCGACGACGATGTTCTCCTCGGCGTCGGACTCCACGTTCCACGTCACGTTCAACGGGCTCGTCTCACCCTGGCGAACCACGAGCTTGCGGGTGATGGGCTTGATGCCCTCGAGCTCGAACTGGACGAGGTACTCACCGGGAGGCAGGTCGGTGGCGAGGAAGTAGCCATCCGGGGCGGTGGCGAGCGTCTTGGCGCCGCCGATGAGGGCGGGAGAGGTGAGGGTGATTTTGGCGCCGGGCAGGGGGGCCTGGGTGCCCGCCTCGCGCAGCCGGCCGTCGATACGGCCGGTGAGGACGTCCGCGCCGAACGCCGCGCCGGAGCCGCCGAGGGACAGCGCGAGCGCGAGATGCAACCACTTGTTGTTCCTGGATTTCATGGGTGTTTGTCTTCCGGGCTCGCGCTATTCGAGTTGCAGGCAATAGACGTAGGGGTCACCAGCGGGGGATTTGTTCCCATAGGCGCGGGTCGGGGGCTGGACGGTGGCGCCGTACAGGGTTTCGATTTCCGCGGCGCTCTTGGGCAGCTGGGCCGCGGTGAGCGGACCGCCCGCGTCATAGGTGACGACCTCGCACACGGGCGAGTAACCCGCCTCGCCACGCCGGGCCGTGAGCACGTCATAGCCCTGGCCGACGGTCACGGCGCGGTTGGTGGTCCCCACCGTCACCGGGGAGCGGGGGTAGTACACCCGCTGCGTCCCCAGCCTGCCGTCCGCCGCCTTGGGCACCTCTCCACCGTCGAGGTAGGCCAGGAGGTACTGGTTGTACCAACCCCACTTCTGGAGGCCGACGCCGGTGCTGTTGTTGGCGTTCTCACCCACGTGGTAGACGGCCGCGCCCGGCTCGATGATGGCGAAGGCGAGGAGGGTGCCGTCGGAAACACCCACCTGCTTGCCCGTGACGGGCGCGGGAGCGGTGAGATTGAGGTCCACCTGCTGACCGGCGCGCTTGACGAGGGCGGGCTCGCTCTTGATGGCCTGGCAGCTGGCGCTCTTGGAGGTTACCGGCACGCGCGAGACGAGGGGCACGTAGCTCCAGTTGGCGGGCTCGGCGCCCGCGGCATACGAGGCGCTCGGCAGCGCGCTGAAGATGACGCCCTGCTGGGACAAGTCGACCGCGTCGCGGACGGCATCGAACTCATAGCCCGCGGGCGCCGTGCAGCCGTCGAACACGTAGGCGTTGGGCTTGGGCGCGGCGGTGGAGCTCGCCGCGGCCAATGGATTGGTGGCCGAGAGCTGAGTGGGGGAGAACGGGAATATGAAATGCTCGGTCGCCGTTCCCTCCACGTAGGCGCGAGCGGCCGTGAAGCGGCCAGCGCCCGCGAGCTGTCGGTTGCCACCGGTGCCCAGGTACTGAGGCGGAAAGTTTATCGGGTCGACCGGACCCGCGTTGAACTCGTCACCTTCCCACCGCTCATAAGGATTGCAACCGCCCAGCCCCATCAGGGCGAGCGAGAGCGGGATCACCATCCGCTGCACTCTCATCAACAGCCTCCCGTCACGAAGGGTCGGCGTGAGCGCGCACGCACGACGGCCCTGTCCGTCCCCTCGCGAGCTATCTCAACTGGCTTTGCTTGGTTTTCCGGACCACCCCTCCGGCGGTCCGGTGGACCCCAATTACTTGGAGTCCACTCCCGATTGGAACGGGAGTGCGACATTGGATTGATACAGGAGCGTTATCCCACTTGTAAAGGTGGATGGCCGACAAAAACCGACGAGGCCCCTTGCGGGCCCGAAGTCCCGTTCCTGGACGCTACCGCGTGACAGGAACAGTCGAGGATTTCACCTGGGTAGTGGTGTCCTGGTCTACCCAGTGGACCCCGACGAGAGCCCAGCTCACGGCAGGGACAGGCCGAGCCGCTGGCGCAGGCGCAGGAAGTCGTCGCCGAGCACGTAGGAGAGCAATTGCTGCAGATCGGCGCGCTCGCGCAGGGCCTGGAGCAGCGGCTCGGTGTGGTCCAGGCGCGAGTTGGCGAAGTTCGGATCCTCCTTGAGCACGAGCGAGAGGCCCACCGACACGTCTCCGCACAGGAGCGCGCCCGCGCGGTCCGCCGACAGTGCGAGGCCCTCGAGAATGGGCGTCAGCTCCACCTTGGATTGGGGACCCAGCTCCAGCGCGGCCGGCTCCAGCGCCTTGAGTGCCTTGCGCGAGTAGGCGCGGCGGTACTGCTTCACCAGCTCCTCGTTGTTGCGCCCCAGCGCCGTGAACTGCGGGGCGAAGATGCGCACCGAGTTGCCGAACAGATCCAGGGTCTCGCCGCGCGACAGCTTGGAGAGCACCGCCGTCTTGTTGAAGAGGCCCATCACCGTGCGGCCGATGAGGAACTTCTGCTCGCGGGCGTTGAAGCGGCGCACCACGTCCTGGCCCACGCACACCGCGAGCGGCTCTCCCGTCTCCAGGGCGAGCAGTCCGCGGCGCGACTGGTACACCTCGAACTCCTCCACGCCGAACACCTGCGCCACGGCGCGCACGGCCTTGAACACGGCGTGCTCGGGCTTGAGCTTGTCGTCCTTGCGGTTGACGCCCAGCAGCTCGAACTGTGGCGGGTGCAGCTTGCCGAGCTGATCTCCCACGGCCCGGAGCACCTCGAGCAGGGGCCCGCGCGCGGACGGGTGGGTGAGCGCCGTGTCGAGATCCGCCACGCTCAGCCGCTCCTGCGTCTCCAGGGGCAGGCGGTTGCGCATCTCCGTGTAGAAGACCGCCTCCGCCTCGTTCGTCGCCCGCAGGAAGTGCAGCACCGACGCGGCGCAGAAGGCCTTGTCGTTCTGCTTGAGGCCCTCCCACAGCCGGAAGAGCGCGTGCAGGCTCTCCACGCGCGTGGGCTCCAGGCGCAAGAGCTGCCGGTGCTCCTCGATGGCGAGCTGCGCCGACGCCGCGTCGCGCATGTACAGGTTGGCGAGCGCCGCGCGCGCCGCGATGTTGCCCGGCTCGGTCTCCACGATCTGTCGGTAGAGCGTCACCGCGCGCGCGGGCTCGCTCAGGGGTCCCGCGCTCAGGTCGGCCACCTTCAGCCGCAGCGTGACCGCGCGCTTGCTGTCCCCCGCGCCCTGCGCCTGAGTGGACTGGGTCTCCAGCATCTGCGACAGCTCCGGCAGCTTGCCGGCGCGCTCGTACAGCGTCGCCAGCCGGTCCACGAGCGTCATGTCCCCCGGGCTCAGGTCCAGTGCCTGGCGGTAGAGCACGGAGGCCGTGGCGAGATCCCCCAACCCCTGCTCATGCACCTGCGCGAGCGTCACCGTGTGGCGCGCGCGGTCGGCCACCGGCAGCTCCAGCTCCAACAGCCGTTGCAGGCAGTCCATCGTCCCCGTCCAGTTGCGCACCTGGAGGAAGAGCGTCGACAGGCGCTCGAGCACCTCGACGTTGTGCGGCAGGGCCTCGCGCGCGGCGTGCAGGTGCACGGCGGCATGGCTCGGCTCGGCCAGGTGATCCTGATACAGCGCGCCCAGCGTGAGGTGCATCCTCGCCACGAGCGCGGGATCTCCTCCGAGCTCGACGCGCTGGGTGAGCGTGGCGGCGGCCTCACCGTAGCGCCGGTCCTCCAGCAACAGGTGCGCGCGCAGCTCCAGGGCCTCCGGGAGCGTGGGCCGCAGGGACAGGGTGCGCTCGAGCAGCGCCACGGCACGTGCCCGGTCTCCCACGCCCGTCAGGTACGTCTTCGCCGCGTGGAGCAGGGCATCGGCGGCCGCGTCCGTGTCGCCCTGGGCCAGCCGCGCCTCGGCGCGCCGCTCCTGCATCAGCGCCAGATCTCCCGCGCCGCCCCTCGCCGCCAGCAGCTCCTCCAGACCGGCGGTCGCCGTCGCGTCCAGGGGATCGCGCTCGAGCGCCTTGCGGTACAGGGAGATGGCGCCGTCCGCGTCCTGGAGGGCCCCCGCGGCGAGCCGGGCCGCGGAGATGAAGGACTCGATGGCACCGCGGGGATCGCGGCTGGCGTTCGCCTCGCTCTCCAGCAACACCCGGGCGGAGGCCGCGTCGCCCCGGCGGGCCAGCACGCGCCGCAGACCCTGAAGCGCGGGCAGACACTGCGGCTGCAACTGCAACACCGCGCGGTAGGCCTGCTCGGCGCGCAGCGGGTTGTTCAGCTTGCCCTCGTCCAGGTCCGCGCAGCGCAGCATCAACTGCACGCGCTCCATCTCGTCCGTCACCACCTGGAGCCGGCGCAGGTACAGCTCGGACAGGCCGGCCGCGTCACCCGCCTGGCGCAGGGCGCGCTCCAGGCCGAAGGTGAGCCGCACGTCGCGGGGATTGGTCGCCACCGCCTGCCGCAGCGCCTCGAGGTCCACCCCCTTGTCCAGGTCCGCCGCGGCGTTCACCCGCAGCGCGAGCCCCAGCCTCGGGTCCTTCACCAGCTCGGACAGGCGCAGGCGCAGCTCACCGCGGCGCGCCCGGTCTCCCGCGCGGATGCGCTCGAGCGTCTTGAGGGCGGACAGGTGGCCGGGCTCCAGCGCGAGCACCGCCTCGCAGCACTGGGCCGCGCGCGCCGGCTCCTGGAAGTGATCCAGGTAGAGCCGCGCGAGCTTCATGTACGCGGACACCTTGGCGCCCGCCGTCTGGCCCATCTGCGTCTCGCGATCCAGCAGCGCCACCAGCTCCTTCACGTCCTCGTCCGCGAGGAAGAGCCGCTCCAGGGCACGCAGGGTGGCGGTGTGGCCCGGGGCGAGGCGCAGCACTTCCTGGAACACCTCGATGGCCATGTCCGGCCGCTTGAGCTGATCCTCCCAGATGGTGGCCGCGTGGTAGAGCGCGTTGGCGCGCTCCATGGGATCCGTGCGGTTGGCGGCCTCCGAGCGCAGCACCTCGATGAGGCTCTCCCACGCGCCCTTGGCCTTGTAGAGCCGCGCGAGCGCGCGCAGCGCCGGGAAGTGGCTGGGGGCCAGCGTGAGCACCTCCTGGTAGGAGGCGACGGCCTGACTCTCGTCCTTGAGGCGGTGCTCGTACAGCTCGCCAATCTTGTGGATGAGCGCCGCGGCCGCGTCCGGGTTGGTGGAGAACTCCGCCTCGGTGCGGTACATGCGGATGAGCTGCTCCCACTTGCCCTCCTGCGCGTACAGCCGCCCGAGCGCCTTGAGCGCCGGCAGGTACGAGGGCATCAGCGTGAGCACGCGCTCATAGGCGGCGATGGCGCCGGGGCGATCCTTCAGGTGCTCGTCGAGGATCTCCGCGTTGCGGTGGTAGAGCGCGAGCACCTGCTTGGTGTCTCCCACCAGCGACGCCTCCAGCTCCTGGTTGCGCAACAGCTCCGGGAAGTTCCCCGCGCGCTCCAGCAGCCGCGACAGGTTGCGCACGCTGGGCAGATGATCCGGCGCCAGGTCGAGGATGCGCCGCATGCACTCGATGGCGTGCGCCAGGTCGTTGAGCCGCTCCTCGTGGATGACAGCCACCTTGTTGAGCGTGTCGATGATCTGCTCGCGGTCCTGGGTCTGCAGCAGATCCTGCTCGTACATGGCCACGAGATCGGCGAAGCGGCCCTGGCGCTCGTAGAGGCCGATGAGGGCCTTCTGGGCGGGGAAGTAGCCCGGCTGGACCTGGAGGCAGGCGGTGTAGCGTTGGATGGCCTCCTCCTGCCGGTTGAGCCGCTCCTCCATCACCTCGGCCGCCTTGTACATGCGCGCGGCCTTCTCGCGGGGCTCCTGGGTGGCGGCGGCCTCGGCGTCGAAGACGGAGACGAGCCCCTCCCAGTTGCGGGTGCGGAAGAAGAGCTTGCCCAGGCCCGCGAGCGCCGCGGCATGGCCGGGGATGCGCGCGAGGATGGCCTGGTAGCGGGCGATGGCGTCCGCGTCGCGCTTGAGGTCCTCCTCGTACAGCGCCGCCAGCCGCAGGTTGATGGCCACCAGCTCGCTCTCGTCGCCGATGCAGCCCACCCACGCGAGCAGCACGTCCGCCAGCTCCTCGAAGCGGTGGCGCGTCTCGTAGATGTTGGCCAGCGCCGAGAGGATGAGCGACTCGTTGGGGCTCACGCGCCGCGCGTCGAGCAGCGCCGCGAGCGCCTCCTCCTTGCGCCCCAGCCGCTCGTACATCTTGCACAGCTGCAGCCAGGCGGGCGCGCCCTGGGGCCCGAGCACCTCGGCCTCGGCGGTGAGCACCTCGAGCAGCTCCTCGGCGCGGCCCTCGCGCACGGCCACGCGCTTGAGGGCGTTGAGCAGCAGGGGATCCGCGCTGTCCAGCCGGAAGGCCTCGCGGAAGCACGCGGCGGCTTCTCCGGTGCGCTTGAGGCGCTCGTCGAGCACCAGGCCCGCGGCGGTGAGGTAGTGGGCGCGCAGCGCGGGCGTCTCCAGCGCGGCGGCCAGCAGCCGGTACACCTCCACGAGCGCGGAGTGGTCATTGCGCGCGGCGTAGAGCGCCTCGAGCTGGGTGAGCAGCGCCGGATCCCGCGGCTTGAGCTCCAGACACTGGGCGAAGGCGGTACGGGCCTCCTCCGCGCGCCCCAGCCGCTCCTCGAGCAGGCTGCCCTTCTCGAAGAAGAGGGCGGCGCGCTCGGAGGGCTCCTCGGTGGCGTTCAGCTCCGCCTCGAGCAGCTGCACGGCCATCTGCCAGTTGCCCACGTCGGCGAAGAGGCGGCGCGCGGCGCGGATGTTGGAGAGGAAGCGCGGGGCGATCCGGTAGGCCTGGTTGTAGGCCATGGCCGCGTTGCGGGGATTCTTGAGCGGGTCCTCCCAGAGCCGGCCCATCTCGTGGAAGAGCAGGGCGGCCTGGGGCTCGGTGCCGAGCGCCCGCGCCTCGCGCTCCAGGCTGGCGATGCGCTCCCGGGCGTCCTGCTCGGGGCTGGAGGCGGCGGACGGCAGTGCGCCCAGGTGGGAAGCGAGGGCCTCGGAGACGGCAGGGCGGGAGGGGGCCTGCACGGTGGGGATCGCGGAAGCACCCGTGGTGCTCCAGGTGGGCGACCTCGGCAGTTCGTTGCGCTCGCTCATGGGAAAGCCCTCTCCGACAGGGAAGAAGCGTGGCCGATGGGCTACGGGCCGGCGGGGGTCGTACCATGTGCTTGCCAACCCCCTCAAGTTCCCGACTTTCTTGGGGTTTCACTCGTCGTCTGACTGCTCGCCGGGTGGCCTGGCACGGCGCGCGGAGCCTCCGGGTGGAAGCCGTGTAGAGGGGAGCCGGAGCGCTGAAACCCCTCGACTCGGAGCGGAAACATGACTCGGAAGTGGTTGCTGCTGTGGGTGTCCCTCGCGTGTGGCGCGTGTGCCCGGTCCTCCCCGGCCCAGCACCCTGGCGGCGAGGCACCTCCGGGCATGGCGTTCACGTCCTCACTCGCCGTGTTGCTGGAGCACCGGGAGGAGCTGGCGTTGACGCCGTCCCAGGTGGAGCGCTTCGAGCAGCTCGACTTCACCCTGCGCGAGAAGAACGCCGTGCTCCAACACGCGCTCGAGTCCTTGCGCGTCCAGGCCAGGAAGAACAACCGGCCCTGGCATGGGGGCTACCAGGGCGGAGGGAGCCATGACGTCCACGGTGGCAAGGGCGGCTCCATGAGTGGGCCCGCGGACGAGGACCAGCAGAAGCTGCGGCGGCGCGAGCGGTTGGAGCGCATGGAGGCCACGCTGCGCGCGATGCAGGACAATGACTCGCAAGCCTACCTCGCGGCGGAGGGGCTGATGACCGACGCGCAGAAACCCCGGGCCCGGGAGCTTTTCTCCCAGGAGCGAGAGAAGCTGCTCAAGCAGCTCGACGCCATGCATTACCAGATACGCAAGGGCGACTACTGATGAAGTCGGCAGGCGTCGGTGTTCTTCGGGAGTAACCTTCACGACATCGGTGAAGGCGGATGTCCCGAGAGCTGATCCAGACAAAATGTCGGTCTCCCCATGCCTGCTCCGGACATCCCGGCACGAGCAGGGTGTTTTCCGGCCTCCGTGGACCGAGGGCTGGGACACGGCATGTCGGTTGCTTGAGGTGTCCTGGCAGGAGGGAGCCGCCGTGAAACTCGAAGCCGTCATCCGGCTCGCCCGTGAGCAGGGGGCGAGCGACATCCACCTCGAGGGTGACCTGCCCCTGGCGCTCCGGGTGCGCGGAGCACTGCGGCTCGTCGGGGATGCGATCCCGGCCGCGACGCTCCTCGCGATGGCTCGCGAGCTCATCGGCGACTCGGATTGGTCCGAGTTCCTCGCGCGCGGCTCCCATGATGAGTCGCGCACGGTGGAGGGGCAGCGCTGCCGCATCAACCTCCTGCGCAGCGCTCGAGGCGTGGGCTTCGCCATCCGCCTGCTGTCCTCCTCCCAGGCCACGTTGAAGAAGCTCAACCTCCATCCCGAACTGCGCCGCCTCGTCGAGTCGCCCCACGGCCTCGTCCTGGTGTGTGGTCCCACTGGCGTGGGCAAGACGTCCACGCTCGCGGCGCTGCTGCAGGAAATCAACCTCCACGAGGCCCGGCACATCATCACCGTGGAAAGCCCCATCGAGTACGCCCTGGTGCCGCGCCAGTCCTTCATCCGCCAGCGCGAGGTGGGTCGGGACACGCCGTCCTTCGCCCAGGCGCTCGTGGATGCACTCCGGGAGGATCCAGACGTCCTCATGGTCGGGGAGATGCGCGAGCCGGAGGTGATGCGGCTGACATTGAACGCGGCGGAGACGGGGCACCTGGTGCTCGCGACGGTGCACTCCGCGAGCACCAGCGAGGCGCTCCAGCGCGTGGTGTCCGCTTTCCCCCCGGAGATCCAGGGCGCGGTGTGCAACCAGCTCGCGGACTGCCTCGTCGGTGTGGTGTGCCAGCGATTGCGCTACCGTCCGGACCTGGGCATCCGTATCCCCGAGTGCGAGGTGCTCATGGCCAGCACCCAGGTGAAGAGCCTCGTGCGTCAGGGCTTCTTCTACAAGCTGCCCTCGGCCATCGAGACGGGCGGCGCCGACGGCTCCTGGACGTTCACGCGCTATGGGGAGTGGCTGGGCCGCAAGACGGATTGGCACCTGCCTTCCGCCGCGGAGGACGCGCCCTCCGAGCCTCCCGCCGCGCCCGTTCCGCGGCTCTCCGTGCCGCCTCCGGCCCGGCCCGAGCCCCTCCCACGGCCACCCGCGTCCAGGCCGAAGCGCGCCACGCGGGAGGCCACCCCGTCTTCCCCTCCAGCGGAGGAGGGCGTCTTCGTCATCCAGGAGGAGAAGGACCTGACGGACATCCTCCGGGAGCTCGAGCGCGGGGGCACGGGAAGCGAGGAGTAGACCCGCGTGGGGGGCCTGGCTCAGGATGCCCCATGCTCTCGAGCTTGTTGCTGGTGGTGATGATGCAGGTGGCTTGTACGCCCGGCGAGATGTCGCTGGTGTGCAACTGCAAGCAAGGCATGGTGAGTGCCTGCGTGGCTCTCGTGGGGAACGACGCGCGCAGGGCCGCCCAGGTGTTGGAGGAGGTACAGGCGGTACTGGAGCAGGCCTCGCTGATGGAGGGGAAAGAGGAGGAGAACAAGAAGCAGCAACTCCAGGCGGCGGCGGAGTCCTTGTCCCAGGCGCTG
Organism: Cystobacter fuscus; assembly: GCF_002305875.1. Lineage (NCBI taxonomy): Bacteria > Pseudomonadati > Myxococcota > Myxococcia > Myxococcales > Archangiaceae > Cystobacter > Cystobacter fuscus. The sequence continues at coordinate 5,285,518 of NZ_CP022098.1, forward strand.
GGCTCCTCCGAGCCGCCCCAATGCAAGGGCCAGAATCACCACCTCATCTCCCGGCCCATCGCCAAGGGATTGGAAGACCACGCCACGCTCAAGGGGCTCTACCAACCTCGGGACTCACGTTTCGTTTCTCGGGCCAAGGACGAGCAATCGCACTGTGGCTACCAGGACTGGCACCGCAAAGTGGACGAAGAAGTCGTTGAGTGGCTCAAGGAGCACCCCAAGGCAACACCCAAGGAGTTCATGACCAAGTTGCGTGACATCTACAGCCGCCCGGAGATGAGAGCGAGGTTCCCCTATGGCTTCTGAAGCCCCGGGCTCCCCTCGCTTCTTCGTCCTGGAAAAAGGAGTCCTTTCGTCCCATTACGATGTTGGCTTTGAAAAGGCTGAGCCCGTCAACCGGGCGGACGCGCCACGTTGCCTGCAGTGCGGCGACATCATCGGAATGTTGATCTGGCTTCCCCCCTACCGGGTCAAGCTGGAACTACACGGAGAGGAACTCGGGGACTTCATCGATGGTGTGGGTTACGAATTGCTTGTCTCCGAGCGGTTCGCGGAAGCCTTCCGCGCCGAGGGGCTCAGCGGACTGGAGGGCTTCCATCCCGTCGAGGTCGTCCGGGTGCGCCGCATGACGAAGCGGTCTCGCCAGCCCCTCACCGTGCCTCGCTACTTCGTCGTCTGGCCCTGCTTCGGCCGGGCGGCGGTGGACCTGGTGCTCAACCGTGTGCGTGTCTCCTCGCCGCCAACCTGCACCGAGTGCCGCGCGACGGGCATCGACGCCACCCACGGCTTCGTCCTGGAGCCGGGCACCTGGGCCGGAGAGGACATCTTCCGCCCTCGCGGCATGCAGGGGCGGGTGGTCGTCTCCGAGCGGTTCAAGCGCTTCGTCGAGCGGCACGGGCTGACGAACATGCGGCTCACGCCCACCGAGGACTTCGTACGAGATCCCTCGAATCTCGGACCCGCTCCCCTGCCCACGACGTGAGCCCGCGAGGACCCGTCGAACAGGATCTGGAGATGGAGGGCATGACCGGCATCGACCTCGCGGGGGTCCAGACCGGGCGAGGGAGCGGCCTGGCGATGGAACACGGCCCTGGGTGGGTTGCCTCGGGGTGAAGTCCGTGCGGCCCACGGTCATCCAGGGTAGGGAAGGAGCCAGGGAAGTGCGTCACCGCCTCGAGTGCTCCCTGCGGTAGGATCCCGTCTCTCCCATCCCGGCATGAACATTCCAGGCTACACCCTTCGAGGGGCTTTCAGGTCCACGGGCACCAACCGGCTCTTCCACGCGGTGAGCGATGCCGATGGCACGTCCCTCATCCTCAAGACGCCCCTGTCTTCCGGGCCGGATCCGCAGGCGATCGAGCGCTACCGGCGTGAGTTCGACATCCTCCAGAGGCTGCGCGACGTGCGCGGCGTCTCGCGGGCACTGGGCTGCGAGGTGCTCCAGGAGCGTCCGGTGCTCCTCTTCGAGGCGGTGGAGGGCGAGCCCCTGTCCGCGCTCGTCGGCCGCCCCTTCGAGCTACTCCGGGCCCTGGAGCTGGCCCTCTCCCTGGTGTCCACCCTGGCGGAGGTCCACCGCCACGGCGTCATCCACAAGGATCTCAAGCCCGCGAACATCGTCGTCACCCCGTCCGGGGACACCTGCCTCGTCGACTTCGGCGTCGCCACCTTCCAGCTCGTCGAGCACGTGGAGGCCGCTCCCGCCACGCTCATCGAGGGCACCCTGGCGTACATGTCTCCGGAGCAGACCGGGCGCATGAACCGCGCGGTGGACCACCGCGCCGATTTCTACTCGCTGGGCGTCACCCTCTATGAAGTGCTCACGGGCAGCCGCCCCTTCCAGGGTCGTGACGCGCTCGAGTGGTTCCATGCCCACATGGCCCAGGCGCCCCAGCCCCCGCTGGAGCGCGTGCCGGAGCTGCCTCCCGTCCTGTCCGCCATCGTCCTCAAGCTCATGGCCAAGGTCGCCGAGGAGCGCTATCAGAGCGCCGAGGGGCTCGCGGCGGACCTCGCGCGGTGCCGCGAGCAGCTCCTGCGCGGCGTGCACGAGGACTTTCCCCTGGGCGAGCACGACCACCCCTCGCACTTCCAGCTCCCCCAGCGCCTCTACGGGCGCGGCTCCGAGGCCGCCGCCCTGCTCCAGGGTTTCGAGCGCGTGGCCCAGGGTGGGCGGCCCGAGCTGTTCCTCGTCCGGGGCTACTCCGGCATCGGCAAGTCCGCCGTGGTGCACGAGCTGCACCGGCCCGTGGTGCGCCAGCGCGGCTTCTTCCTCAGCGGCAAGTTCGATCAGCTCCAGCGCGACATCCCCTACGTCACCCTGGCCCAGGCCATCCGCGGCCTGACGCAACAACTGCTCGCGAGCACCGACGAGGAGCTCGCGCGCTGGGGCGCGCGGCTCAACGAGGCCTGGGAGGGCCAGGGCCAGGTGCTCGTGGACGTGGTGCCCCAGCTCGAGCTCGTCGCCGGCAAGCAGCCCTCCGTCGGCGAGCTGCCCCCCGCCGAGGCCCGGCACCGCTTCCAGCTCGTCCTGCGCAAGTTCCTCGGCGTGTTCGCCACGCCCGAGCACCCCCTCGTCCTCTTCCTGGATGACTTGCAGTGGGCGGACCTGGCCAGCCTCCAGCTGCTCCATCACCTGCTCACCCACCCGGAGACACCGCCGGTGCTGCTCATCGGCGCCTACCGGGACAACGAGGTGGACGCCTCGCACCTGCTGGCGCAGACGGTGGACGGATTGCGCGCGGCCGGGGCGCGGATGACCGAGCTGCACCTCGAGCCGTTGACCCTCGAGGAGGTGCGGCGCTTCGTCGCGGACGCGCTGCCGGGCGCGGGGGACGAGGTGCTCGAGTCGCTGCCGGTGCTGGCGCTCGAGAAGACCGGCGGCAATCCCTTCTTCCTGCAGCAGTTCCTGCTGACGCTCCACCAGGACGGGCTCCTCGTCCGTCTGCCCAAGGGCCCGTGGCGTTGGGACGCCGCCGCCAGCCGCGCCCGGGGCTACTCCGACAACGTCGTCGACTTCATGGCCGGCAAGCTGCGCCAGCTTCCCCTGGGCACACAGCACCTGCTGCGGCTCGCGGCGTGCGTGGGCAACTCCTTCTCCCTGGAGCTGCTTCGCCTCATCTCCCACATGGAGGAGTCCTCCGAGGTGTCTCGGGGCCTGGAGCCCGCGCTCCAGGAGGGCATGCTGATGCGGACCGGGCCGGGCGAGCAGTTCCGCTTCCTTCACGATCGCATCCAACAGGCGGCCCAGGCCCTCATCCCCGAGCCACAGCGCAAGGCCGTGCACCTGCGCATCGGCCGCCTGCTGCTCGAGCGCCTGCCGCCCGAGACGGTCCAGGATCAGCTCTTCGACATCGTGAGCCACCTGAACGCCGGGATGGAGCTGATCGACGAGCCGGCGGAGCGCCTGCGACTGGCGCGGCTGAACGCCAAGGCGGGACGCAACGCCAAGGCCACCACCGCGTTCCGCTCGGCCGCGACCTACCTCGCCACGGCCTACCGGTTGATTCCGGGGGATCCCTGGGAGGTGGAGCCCGCGCTGACCTTCCGGATCCAGCTCGATCGGGCCACCTGTGAGTTCATGAGCGGCAAGGCCTCCGAGGCCCGCCGCCTGGTGGAGGAGCTGCTGCCCCGGGTCCGGACGCGCACGGACACCGCGGCCGTCTACCGTCTGAAGAGCAGCATCCATGTGGCCGCCAGTGAGATCTCCGCGGCCCTCGTCTGTCTGGTGGAGTGCCTCACCCAGATGGGCATCCCCATGTCCGCGAGCCCCTCGTGGGATGAGGTCCTGGCGGCCAACGAGGAGGTCTGGGCGCTGATGGAAGGGCGGTCCATCGAGAGCCTGCTCGAGCTGCCTCGCATGACGGACCCGGACATCGAGGCGGCGATGAGCGTGCTGGGCGCCATGTTCGCGCCCGCGTACTTCACCAACACCAAACTGCTCATCGTCAACCTGTGCCGGATGGTCTGCCTGAGCATCCACCACGGGCTCAATGGTTCGGCCGCGCAGGGCTATGGCTGGTACGGCCTGGTGCTGGGCTCCATCTTCAAGCGCTACCAGGAGGGCCATGCCTTCGGACAGCTCGCCGGGGCCATCGTCGAGCGGCATGAGATCTCCACCGTTCGCGGCAAGATCCTCTACATCCAGGGCACCCTCAGCGACTGGACCGAGCCCCTCGGCAACTCCCTGGAGCTCATGCGCAGGGGCTTCCATCACGCGCTCCAGGCGAGTGATCTCCTGATCGCGAGCTACTGCTGCAACCACATCGTCGCGGTGCGGCTCATGCTGGGGCACCACCTGGAAGAGGTGGACCAGGAGTCGGTCATCCGTCTGGCCTTCGTGCGCAAGGCGAGCTTCCCGGACGTGCAATCCGTCGTGCATCACCTCCAGCGCTACGTGCGGCAGTTGCGCGGCGTCTCCCCGTTCGGCTCGCTGACGGGGGAGGACTTCGACGAGGCCACCTTCGAGGCCGGGCTGACGCCCGCGCGCATGAGCACCATGCGCTGCTGGTACTGGAGCTTCAAGATGCAGGCGCGCTTCCTCGCGGGCGCCTGGGCCGAGGCGCTCGAGGCGGGCAACCGGGCCGCCGAGCTGGCCTGGGCGTCGTTCTGTCAGATCCAGGTCCTCGACTTCCACCTCTTCCATGCCCTGAGCCTGGCGGCCTGCCACGCGAAGATGACTCCGGAGCAGCGCTCGAGGGCGAAGCAGACCCTGCTCCAACACCATCAACAGCTCGCCGAGTGGGCCGCCAACCAGCCCGCGACGTTCCGGGCCCCGGAGCGGATGGTCTTCGCGGAGCTGGCCCGCATCGAGGACCGGGAGGGCGAGGCCCTGCGCGCCTATGAGGAGGCGCACGACTCCGCGCGCGCTCTCGGCTTCATCCAGCATGTCGCCCTGGCGTGCGAGCTCGCCGCCCGCTTCTGGTACGAGCGGAAGCTGAAGACGCTCGGGGACTCCTACGCGCGCCAGGCCCGGGACGCCTGGTCGCGCTGGGGCGCCCACGGCAAGGTCCAGCACCTGGAGGCCCAGTGGCCCCACCTGGCTTCCTCGCCGGCGGCCACCGAGCGCGCCGCGGAGACGGATTCCACGAAGATCGACGCGCTCACCGTGGTCAAGGCCCAGCAGGCCGTCTCGGGGGAGATCGTCCTCGAGCGCCTGGCGGCCACGTTGTTGCGAGCGGCCATCGAGAATGCCGGAGCCCAGCGCGGCGCCCTGTTGCTGCCGCATGGCGACAAGCTCTCGGTGGTCTCCATGGTGGGCTCGTCCCCCGAGGACTCCGCCGCCGGAGCGGACGAGTCCCGGCTGCCCTGGAGCCTCATCGCGTATACCCGGCGTACCCGCGAGCACGTGCTCATCGGGGATGTCTCACATCCCCATCCCTTCTCGTCGGATCCCTGGCTCGAGCGAGGTGGGGCCCGCTCGGTGCTGTGCCTGCCCTTGTTGCGCCAGGAGGCGTTCCGCGGCGCGCTGTATCTGGAGAACGGGCTGGCCACCAATGCCTTCACGCCCTCGCGGCTGGCGCTGCTCGGGCACCTGGCCTCCCAGGCCGCCATCTCCATCGAGAACGCCCGGCTCTACGCCGAGGTCCAGCGGGCGGAGGCCGCGCTGCGCGCCGCCAATGACGAGCTGGAGAAGCGAGTGGAGGAGCGCACGCACGAGCTGAAGCAGGCCCAGGCGCGGCTGGTGGGCGCCGCGCGCGCGGTGGGCATGGCGGAGGTGGCCGCCAACGTGCTGCACAACGTGGGCAACGTGCTCACCAGCGCCGTCGTCAACCTGCAGAGCATGACCGAGACGGTGAATGTCTCGCGCATGGGCCGGCTCAAGCAGATCTCCACCTTGCTCGATGAGCACCAGGGGGACCTGGCGGACTTCCTCACCCGGGATCCGCGTGGCCTGCAACTGCCGGCCTACTTCTCCGCGCTGGGCAACGAGCTGCTGCGCGAGCAGAAAACGCTCCAGGACAGCATGGGCGCCATGAGCAAGCATTTGGATCACATCCGGGTCATCGTCCAGGTGCAGCAGTCCTACTCCCACGGCACCCTGCTCACCGAGGAGTGTGAGCTGTCCCAGCTCGTCGACGACGCGCTGAGCATCCAGTTGCCCTCGCTGCAGCACCACGGGGTTTCCGTCACCCAGGAGCTCGTCAGGCTTCCCCGGGTGAGGCTGGACAAGCACAAGGTGTTGCAGATCCTCGTCAACCTCATCAGCAACGCCAAGAACGCCATGGACGGTCTGCCCGAGGGGCGGCGGCACCTGCGCGTGCGGCTCTGGGCCCAGGACGACCGGGCCTGCATCCAGGTGGTGGACACCGGCATGGGCTTCACGCCGGAGATTCGCGAGCGGCTCTTCTCCCAGGGCTTCACCACGCGTGAGGGAGGACACGGCCTGGGCCTGCATTCCAGCGCCCTGGCGGCGAAGCTGTTGGGGGGTCGGCTCACCCTCGAGAGCGAGGGGCCCGGCCTGGGCGCCACGGCCACCCTGGAACTGCCCCTGGGGTGATGGGGGGCTACATGCCGGAGGAACTACCCGTCACCCGGGAGCGGCAGGTGGTCGCGGAAGATGGCCACGATCACCTTCCCCTTCGAAGCGGTAACGGGCGGGTGGATGTGGGCACGGTTGACATGGCCCTCAAACTTGTAGTGCCACTCGCAGTAGAGCGTCTGTCCCCCGAGTTCCCGCTCCCTGGCTCTTCGGCATACCCCGTCGGCACGGACGTTGGGTTTCTCGGGTGCAACATCGAATGCCCAGTGGATGAACCGCTGCTGGATGAGTTGGTTCGTAACCGGTCTGCGCTCCTTGTCGCCTGGGACGGGCTCTTCGGGCGAAAGCCGACCGGTCTCGTCGGTGAAGACCCATGCCCCATGGTCGTCGAGCACAGCGAGGAAATGGTGGAGGGATTGCCTGATGCGCGCATAGCCTCCTTCGAAGTGGCCGAGCTCGCTCCATACCCCCTTTAAAAACATCAGGACGGGGAATGCGTGTGGAGCGAGTGCTTCCAGCCCGGCCTCGTCCACATGCTCGACTTCCAGGGTGTCACGAAAGAAGGCGCGATGGGACGGTTCGTCCACGACGAAGTGGATTCGCTCCTTGGCTCCAGCAACGATCACCTCGCACGGACCACTCCAAGTTCCCGGTAGGGGGAGGCATGCGGTGGCCTGGCGCCTTCCCACCCGTGCGTGCACGAGCGCGGCAGAGGGTGACAGGACGTCGCTGCCTGCGATGTTCACGTCGATGGCGGGCCAGGCCATCTCTTCGTCCCAGTACTGCATCATGTTGAGATGACCAACCACCCGCTGGCTCACCTCGAATGGAAGGTTCAATGGCGAATCCTGGTTCCACAAAAGGTCATTCAGCGTGTATGCGCCAAAGACCTGTTGCTGGAGCAGTTCTCTGCTCGCCAGGTAGGGTTCCTCCCGCTCGTAGGCGATGTCCAGCCGATCCAGGAGTTGCTCGATTCGCTCGATGTATGTCTCCCGGTTCTTTCCATCCCAAGCCCAGCTTGACTCCTCCAAGACGAAGCGCATCGGCTACCTCGGGGGACTGCGTCGCACCCGTGCCAGTGCGGCTACATCGAGTTGGTACTGGTCGAAGAACTTGCGCGGCCAGTCACTCAAGCCACCAGCAGGCGTGAATCGGAGGGTGGAGCGCTCCGGCTGACCACCGGCCTGCATGTCGAAGAAGTGGACGAGTGCCTGGTCTGCTCCCAAGAGCTGGTGTTCTCCGATGGCGCGGCGGATGCCATTGAGTACATGGTCGCTGTGCGTCTCCACCAGCACCTGGACTCCGTCTCTCGCCAGGGTAGCCAGGAAGGTGCCCATGCGGGACTGGCCCGCTGGGTGCAGGTGGGCCTCGGGGTTCTCGACGATCAACAACCCGCCCGCAGGTGTGAACAGCCCGGCCAGTACAATGGGAAGGCTGTAGCTCACGCCGAAGCCCATGTTGGGCGCGCGCACCCAATCGCCGCCTGGAGTGCGAAAGCGCAGTGCGGTGACAGAAGTGTTGGGGAACCAGTCTGTGTTGATTTCAGTAGGGCGGGCGATGTCAGACAGCCAGGCCTCGACCTGGTACTTGAGGAAGGCATCGACGTCTCCATGCCGCTCGGGGTGCATCCGGCCTGGCGAGACCTTTTCCTTCAATCCATGGAGGGCCAGCACCTGGGCACAGAATTCGCCCCGGACGCCGACACTCAAATCGTCTGCGGGCCTGGCGCTGGCGCCCAGGACATCCCGCGGGCCGAGTCGTTCGGCGCAGAGGTAGGTGAATGCCCGGTGGGGGCCGCCCAAGGCTTGAGGCACCTGTTTTGGGGGATCTTTGATGGGCAGGTGGAGAAGTGTCTCGTCGCGTGCATCCAGAAGGAAGCGGACCTCCGTCCCGTCATCCATGAGCATGGAGAGCACGATTTCCGAGGTATCGACAGCCGTGTGGAGGTTGAGCACGTCCTGTGCGCTGCCCAACTCCAGGCCGAAGGGCCCATTGAGTGGCACGGTGCGCGCTCCAGGGGTGCTGGCCTCTCGGGCCAGGAGCAGGGCCTGGATGACCGTGGTTTTTCCTGCCCCGTTCAATCCGGTGAGGACCGTGAGGGGAGCCAGGTCAAGCGAGCAGGAGGCAAATCGCTTGAACCCGGTGATCTGGAGTGTCGTGATCATCCGGCGGCCTTCTTGAGGATATCGCGTGCCACCTGGAAGCGGAGCTTGACCTTGGAGATGTCGCCAGTCCCCTGGCTGACCGCAGCATTGTAGTCGTAGTCCCCCATCCGCTTGCGCGCGGCCTTGATGATGGCTTCCTGGTTCGGCTTGAGCTGTTCGGGCTCGTAATCGGCCAGCGCGACCGCCCAGCTCTCGAACAGGGCTCGGTTGATGGGGCCGCGTCGGGTTGCCCCGAGGCGGTACTTGCGGAATGCGGTGTTGCCAAACACCGCATTCGCGGTACGCATCGCACGATCGAAGTCCGCGGAGAGCTGGGTGATGGCATCCTCGGAAAGGTTCTGTCCAGAGGGATGGACACCGTCCACCCGGCGAGTGAAATCGAGCAGGAAGGAGTCCAGGCTGTTGAACTCGCGGTAGTCGTTCAGGTTCAGCAGGGAGCGGAAGGCGCAGAACCGGAGGACTACCTCCCGATCAGCCATGCGCCGCTCATGGCTGAATGCCTCATCCGTCGCCTTGTGGAAGGAGGGCAGGGCTGTCAGCGCCTTGAGCAAGTCGCGTGAGCGCTTCCGGCTCATGCAATGCCGGATTTCCTGGGCGGTGAGCGGACTGCCTCCTGTGTTGATTCGCCGGAAGACATCGAACTTGACGTCATCAGGCGTCTGCGGCTCGATGACGTTGACGAAGATTTGCGTTTGATGAAAGCGCCGTCGCAGGACCACATCGAGGTCGTTGAAGGTCTGCCCCTCCAGGTGCTTGAGGTACTCGAGATCCGAGAGGGCTTCTCCACCGGTGGCGAAGCGGTTGATGGTGGTGAGGCGCTGCACGCCATCGACCACCTGCATCGCTCCTTGAAAGTCTTGGTTGAAGTAGAACGCAGGTAGCGGGATGCCCAAGAGCACGGACTCGATCAGCCGCGACCTTTGGGCCGGCTTCCAGACGTAGAGGCGCTGGAAGTCTGGCGCCAGGTCGATGTCGCCGTCCTTGATCATGTCCGCCACCTGACGGAGGGAGAAGGGTTTCGTGCTGATCCGGATCCTGGAAGGATCCCACGGCTTTGTCTCCGATGGCCTCTCCCCGACGTCCTCCACCTCGACATCCGTGGCGTCGTTCTCGAAGAACTCCTGCTTGGGCTCCTCAGGGTTCTCCTGCGGCTTCTCATCGGCCATGGGGTCCTCTCTCTCTTCGTGCGCTTCGCGACCGGTGGAGATAACAGCGCCGACTACACCTTGTCGACCTCCAGGCGACAGCGCTGCCCGCCATCAGGTCTGCTCGCGGCATGCGCCCCCAGCTCATGGCATGAATGACGAGCAGAAGGTGCAGGCCGTCCGTGCTCCACTGAATACTCCTCAGCCCTCCTCGTGGATGAGCCAGATGTTGCGCGTGGCGACGTCGGGCCGCTTGGACAGATCCACGATGCGCTGACCCGGGGCGAAGGGTCGGTTGAAGGGGTAGCCCCACTCGCCCGAGGTCTCCGTCTCCTGGGCCTCGCCGGTGACGGTCACCTGGAAGCGGAAGAGCATGCCCTCGCGCCTGCCCCGGGGCAGCAGCAGGTGCGCGGGCCAGCCTCGCTCCCGCACCACGGACGCCAGGCGGGACGGACGGAAGATGACCGCGCGCTCCGAGGGCCGCAGCGTATGGACGAAGCCATCCATCTCCATCCACATCCGACGCTCGTCCACGAAGGGCTCGGCCACCAGGTGGATGCGCACCGTCACCCGCTGCTCGCGCGGCAGCAGGTTCTCCATCCGCAGGAAGTAGGAGAAGGGCTCGTGCTCCAGCCGCGGCTTGAGCACCTCCGAGCCATCCGGCAGCCGCAACGGGCGCTGCGCCAGGTGGGTGTGCAGCACGTGCGTGGTCATCGGGAAGGAGGGGGGCCTCCCGTCCCAGTGCTCGCCGCCGAACTGCTCCTCGCCCCAGCGCTGCCCGTCGAAGTCCGGCGAGCCCAGCCCGGGCACGTCCTTGTCCAGACACAGCAGCAGGTCCGGGCTCTGGTGCATGGGCGCCGGACCCTCGGTCATCCACGCGCGCATCCGCACCGGGGTCTGCTCGGACAGGTCGTGCGGAGCCTCGTGCGTGCTCCGCCAGGTGTCGAGGATGTCGTCCACGTGGCGGTGCCAGCGGTAGAAGAGCGGATCCCTCGCCGCCGTGGCCGGAGCGGCCAGGACGCCGGGCAGGCCACTCTTGTCCCTCGGCGAGCGCAGACAGGCCAGGAGGAGCTGTCCCATGTGGTGGTACGAGCCATGGGGACCGAGCGGGTCACGCCAGGCCTCGCCATCGAGGGACGCGGGCGTGGACTCGACCGTATGGGCGAGCTGCTCCACGCTGTCGATGTCGATGGGCGTGTCCCCATGCCACATCAGTCCCGAGGAGGCCGCGGCGCAGAGCCGATCCCTCCGGGTGGCATGATCCTCGACGCCATAGCCGGGCACTCCCTGGAGGCTCAGCCCGGGAGGGCGGGGCGCGAAGCCGGGCAGGCGGGAGTCATAGGCCTCGTTGAGGGGCGCCGTGAAGTCCTGCAGGGGCGCCGTGCGGGGCATGCCGAACGACAGGCGCTCCGTGTCGTAACGGGCGAGCAACTGCTGGTGCGTGTGCCAGAACGCCTCCGCGTGCCGCTCGGGGAGCACGCGCCGGGAGGGTTGCGTGGGGTCCGGATGGCCGGCGGCCGGGTACCGCATCCGCCAGGTCTCCACGGCCTCGTTGAGTCCGGCGTCCTCGCGGAAGTAGTCCAACCACACCTCCGCGCCCGGGACGCCCGGCGAGCCCTTGCGGGGCGGCATCGTCCTGCGCGAGGGCAGCACGAGGTGGGGGGCGCGCTCGTGCAGCGGGGGCACGGTGAGCTCGCGGCCCTCGGGGTGGTGGGCGAGGAAGAGGCGCAGCGCGTACCGCACCCACTCGGGGTCTCCCCGCCGCGCGCCCTCGTTCGCCGCGTCCAGCACCGCCGCGAGTCCCGCCTCGCCGGGCCGGGCATTGGCCAGCGCCATGAAGTGGGCGGCCGTGGACAGCGCCTGCTCCAGGTGCGCGGGCAGCGAGGGCAGGAAGCGATGCTCGGGAGAGGGCGGCGCGAAGAGCGACAGGCCTCCCTCGGGTGTCCGGGGGAGCGCGTGGGCCTCCGGCTCCCGGCTCGACAGCAACTCCCTCAGCCGGGTGTTCAGCTCCTCGCGGCTCACTTGAGACCGACGTAGATGTTCTGCACGTCGTCGTCCTCGTCCATGGCCTCCAGGAACGACTCGACCTCGGCGCGCTGCTCGCCCTCCAGGTGCACCGGATTCTTGGCGATCCAGGCGAGGTTCTGCGCGCTCACCGTCCAGCCCAGGCCCGTGAGGGCGCGGCTCACCGCGTCCAGATCCGTGGGCGCGGTGAGAAAGCGCGTGGCGCCCTCGTCTCCGGGCTCCAGCTCCTGCGCGCCCGCCTCGATGGCGGCCGCCTCGGCGTCGGCGCCTCCTTCCGGAGGCGCGGCCTCGATGACGCCCAGCCGGTTGAAGTCCCACGACACCGCGCCCGTGGTGGCGATCTGCCCCTTGCGGAAGAGCACCCGGATGTTGGTGGCGGTGCGGTTCTTGTTGTCGGTGAGGCACTCGACGATCACCGGCACCTGGTGGGGCGCGAAGCCCTCGTAGGTGACGAGCTCGTAGTTCACCGGCTCGTCCAACAGGCCCGCGCCCTTCTTGATGGCGCGATCCAGCGTGTCGCGCGGCATCGAGGCCTTCTTGGCCTGCTCGACGGCCAGACGCAGCCGGGGATTGGAGCCCACCTCGGGCCCACCGGCCTTCGCGGCGATGATGAGTTCCTTGACCAGCTTGGTGAACAGCCGGCCCTTCGCGGCCGCGTGCTCCGTGCGGCCCTTGTGCTTCCACTGAGCGCCCATGACAGGCGCTCCTACCTCCCGGGACGCGCCGGTTCAATATGGAACCGAGCGCTTTGTCCTGGGCCACGCGGGAGGAGCGTGCCTCTCAGGGCAGGGGCCGGCCGGTGGAGGCCTGGGCCATGCGCACCGCGCGCTCCATCAGCTCCTGCTGGGCCCAGCGCTTCTCGCCTTCCGGGGGACGGCGCAGCCAGGCGCCATCGGCCTGGAGCACCCAGGCATGGGTGTTCTCGGCGAGGCAGCGGTCGAGGATGTCGCGCACCTGGGCGACGAGGGTGGGGTCCTCCACGGGGGTGAGGGCCTCGACGCGGTGGTCGAGGTTGCGCGGCATGAGGTCGGCCGAGCCGATGTAGCAGCGCGTCTCGCCGCCGCGCTCGAAGAGATAGACGCGCGAGTGCTCCAGGAAGCGGCCGAGCGTGGAGACGACGCGGATGTTCTCCGAGACGCCGGGCACCTGGGGGCGCAGGCAGCAGATGCCGCGGATGTTGAGCTCCACCTTCACGCCGGCGCGCGAGGCGTCGTAGAGCGCACGGATCATCACCGGATCCACCAGCGCGTTCATCTTCAACAGGATGCGCGCGGGGTTCTCCGGGGTGTGCTGGGCGATGGTGCGGCGGACTTCCTCAAGCAGGCCCTCGCGCATGTTGACGGGGGCCACGAGCAGCTTGCGGAAGGACTTGGGGCGGGCGAAGCCGGTGAGGAAGTTGAAGAGGTCGGCCACGTCGGCGCCGATGTCCGGGTCCGTGGTGAACAGGCCCAGGTCGGTGTAGAGCCGGGCCGTCTTGGAGTTGTAGTTGCCGGTGCCCACGTGCACGTAGTGGCGCACCTTCTCGCCCTCGCGGCGCACGATGAGGATGGCCTTGGCGTGCGTCTTGAGGCCGGGAATGCCGTAGACGACGTGCACCCCGGCCTCTTCCAGCGCGAGTGCCCAGCGGATGTTGGTGCGCTCGTCGAAGCGTGCCTTGAGCTCCACCATGCACACCGCCTGCTTGCCGCGCTCGGTGGCGCGGATGAGCGCGGGCACCAGCGGCGACTTGTCCGAGGTGCGGTACACCGTCTGCTTGATGGCGAGCACGTCCGGATCCTCCACCGCCTCGGTGACGAAGCGTTCCACCGAGGTGGTGAAGGACTCATAGGGGTGGTGGACGAGCAGGGCGCCGCGGCGCATGGCGGTCATCACCGGGGTGACCTCGCCGTCGTCCTCCGACTGCAACCGGGGCTGGGTGACCGGCGTCCACGGCGGATCCCTCAGCTCGGCGAAGCCGGGCGTGGAGACGATCGCCATCAGGTCCGACAGGTCCAACAGGCCCCGCTCCTCGTAGAGATGCTGGGGCTCCAGCGACAGCGCATCCATGAGGGGCTCGAGCAGCTTGGGGTTCATCCCCGCCTGCACCTCCAGGCGGATGACGTCGCCGAAGCGGCGCTGGCGCAGCTCGGTCTGCACCGCCACGAGCAGATCCTCGGCGTCCTCGGACACGGTGTAGTCCGCGTCCCGGGTGACGCGGAACAGGCCCTGATCCAACACCTCCATGCCCGGGAACAGGGCCCCGAGGTGGTGGGCGATGACCTCCTCGAGCGGCACGAAGGACGTGCCGCCCTTGAGGGGCACGAAGCGCGAGAGCAGCTCCTTGGGCACCTTCACCCGCGCCACGTTCTCCGTGTCCGTCACCGGATCGCGCAGCAGCACCGCCAGGCTCAACGACAGGTTGGAGATGTAGGGGAAGTGCCGCCCGAGGCCGATGGCCAGCGGGGTGAGCACGGGGAAGATCTGCTCGCGGAAGCGCTGCTCCATCTGGGCGCGCCCCTCCGCGTCCAGCTCCTTCATGGAGTGGATGCGGATGCCCTTCTCCGCCAGCGCGGGGCGCAGTTGGCGCTCAAAGCAGTCCGCGTGACGATTGCCCTGTTCGAGGATGCGCTCGTGCATCTTGCCGAGCGTCTCGCCCGGGGTGGCGCCATCGGGCACGAGCCGGGCGACGCGGTTGCTCAGCTGCTCGTGCAACCGCGCCACGCGGATCATGAAGAATTCGTCGAGGTTGCGCGCGTAGATGGCGCAGAACTTCACGCGCTCCAGCAGGGGAACCGAGGGATCCTCGGCGAGCTGGAGCACGCGGTTGTTGAAGGCGAGCCAGGACAGCTCGCGGTTGAAGAACAGGCTGCCGTCCGACACGTCCGTGCCGGGGGGGATGACGTCGCGCTCGGCGGTCTTGCTGGAGGTGCTCTTGCTGGATGCGCGCTTGGGCATGTTGCGCTCTCTAGGTGAGACCGCGCGGTCTAGCAGAGCGTCACGGCGGGATTTGTGAACTTTGAAGCCGGGCGCTGTCTAGGAGCCAACGAGCCGCGAGGCGTGCCGCGGCTGGGGGTGCACGGCCACCTCGTACTGGTTGCCCTGGGCGTCCTGGCGGATGACGGCCCAGCCCTGGCGGGGGGGCGTGCCCCGGGCCTCGACCTGGAAGGAGCGCCGGGTGGCGCGCGTGCTCAGGAGCCGCCCCAGACACTCGGCATGGCTCTGGAGGGGGAGGATGCACAGGTCGAAGCGGTTGCCGAACTCGTCCTCACGCACCAGCGCCCAGCCATCCAGCGGCAGGGGGTGCTGCATGTCCACGCGCCAGCGCACGTGCCGCGGGGCGAGGCCCAGGTGCGCGAGCGCGTGGTCCACCTCGACATGGTCCATCCACAGGGTCGCCTCGCCCTCTTCCCCGGCGGCGTGGATGGGCAGCTCGATGAACAGCTCCAGGCCACACTCACAGGTGGACTCCCACCGGTAGCGGGGCCCGAGCCCATCGCCCTCCTCCTCGTGCACGAGCGGGCGTCCCAACCGCTGCTCGAGTGTGACACGCGACACGCTCAGGGTGCAGGCGCGCTTCTGCGTCGTCAGGGCCACGGGGCGGCGGATCGGGAGCGGCTTCATGGATTTCTCCTTTTTCGGGGTAGAGAAATCTAGTGCTCATGCACGGAGCGGCCAGGGGGGCAGGCGTGCTTCGTTCATTCAGTCACGCCCTGACGAGGGATTGTGTCCGTTGCTGGAAAGGCGTCTTGGACCCCGGGGCCAGACGCGTCCACGGAGTGGGGCGGACGGGCTCTGGCGGGGGCGAGGGTGGGTGTCCGGCGCCGGAAGTGGGGGCGTCGGGCATCTCGTGGAGGCTCAGCGGGGGTAGGGTCGTAGCCTCCCGCCTGGAGCGCCCAGCCCGAGCCCAGCACTGTCGCGGAGAAGTCCGCGTGGGTCATCCCCGGGTTCCTGGGGAGCTGGAGCCATTCATCGGTGGCCGGGTCGTACGTCGCGAGCGTCCAGTCATCGGAGAACCTGTAGTTGTTGTCCACGATCGCCAGGACCAGGCCCGAGCTCAACTCGCCATCGTCGCGGACGACATGGACAACCAACCCATCATCACCAGGGATGGGATTTGGAACTTCATGGGGTGTTTTTCCTTGGTCAATGAACCCACCCGGAGTCGGTGGGTCCCGAGCAGGGTACGACGGGGGAGTCACAAGGCGAAGGGCCGGCAAGTGTTCTGAATAAGGCGAAGGAGGTCGCGTCGGAGCACGCACGACATGGGCTGCCCACTCGCGGGCGGCGTCGGCACGAGGGATTACGCAATGCATCGCAAGAGAAGTCATGGGGGGTTGCATCTGCTGGGTACGGCGGCCGCGCTGGTGGCCGCGCTGGTCACCGGGGAGGGCCGGGCGCAGGAACAGGAGTTGCGACCCCGGCAGGAGCGGGAGCAGGAGTGGCAACAGTCCCCCTGGTCCTACGCCCTGAGCGAGAGCCCCCCGCTGCGCTTCAACGAGTCCTCCCGCTTCAACGTGCTCGCCACGCGCAACCCGGGCTACCCGCGCGCCGAGGGTGAGCGGATGGTGCTCGTGCCCGAGAACCGCTCGGGCGCCGCGGGCGCGATCTTCCTGAACAACCAGCCGGTGCAGGCGCCCTTCGCGGTGCAGTTCGATTTCAACACCTACAATCGCAAGGGAGGCGGCCCCTGGGACACCGGAGACGGGCTGGTGTTGATGTTTGGCCGACGGCCGCTGTCGCGCCGGGACGTGCTGCCCACGGGCAGTGGCCGCGCCTTCGTGACGGATGGCTCGGGCTATGGCGTGCACGTGGCGCTCTACGGGGAGGAGCGCGGGTTGATCCTCACGGACGGCACGGGGCGCGCGCTGGCCACCCGGCGCAACCCCGCCGTCTATACCCATGATCGCTGGGCGACGCTGCGCGTCGAGGTGGAGCGCGACGGCATCCGCGTCTACCTGGATGGGGCCTTGCAGATCGACTGGCGTGGCCAGGTGAACTCGTCCTTCACGGGCCTGGGCATCGGGGCCGCGACGGGGGACGCCAACGCGTTGCATGCCATCCGCGACCTGCGCCTGGCGCTCCAGCCCCGCTCCCCGCCGCGTCCTCCCGGGCCTCCTCCGCCGCTGCCGCCGGACTCCTCTCCGGACGGCAACCTGCTGATCAACGGAGACTTCGAGCAGCCCGCGCTGCGGCGGGGCAGCTTCCAGAGCATGGGTGAGCTGCCGGGATGGAGGCGCGCGGCCGGACGCACCATCGAGTTGCAGAACAACGTGGCGGGCAGCGCCGCCCAGGGCGCTCAGCTCGTGGAGCTGGATGGCCAGGACAACACCACGCTCCTCCAGGATGTCTCCACGCGCCCGGGAGCCGAGTACGAGCTGCGGTTGGCGTTCTCCGCCCGTCCGGGGACGGATGCGCGGGACAATGGCCTGGAGGTGCTGTGGAACGGAGAGGTGCTCACGCGCCTGGAGGCCAGCGGCCAGAAGTTGTCGGACACCGCCTGGACGTACGTGGTGCTGAGGGTCCGGGCGGACGGCCCCAGCTCGCGCGTGGAGCTGAGGGACGTGGGCCGCTCCACGGGCTCGGGCACGTACGTGGATGACGTGTCGTTGCGGCAGGTCTCGGGCGGCCGGGGCCCCCGGCGCTGAGCCCTCCGGCTTTCCGGCGGCGAAGGGGCGTTCACTAGTCGCCCCTTCGCCCGGGAATGATCCCGGTCTCCTCGGATTCTGGCGTGGACTGGATCGCCACGTCTCATTTCCAAGAGGAGACTTCATGAAGATCGGGTTCATCGGACTGGGTGCAATGGGCAGTGCCATGGCGGGCCATTTGTTGAAGGCCGGCCATGCCCTCACGGTGTGGAACCGCTCGCCGGACAAGGCGGCGCCCTTCGTCGAGGCGGGTGCTCGCCGGGCCGCGTCACCGGCGGAGGCGGCGGCGGGGGCCGAGGTGGTCATCTCCTCGCTCGCGGATGACGCGGCGGTGGAGCAGGTGGTGCTCGGGGAGGAGGGGCTCGCGCGGGGGCTGGGCGCCGGGGCGGTCCACGTGGGCACCAGCACCATCTCCCCCAAGCTCTCCGAGCGGCTGGCGGACGCGCACGCGAAGAAGGGACAGGGCTACGTGGCGGCTCCGGTGTTGGGGCGGCCCCCCGCAGCGGCCCAGGGCAAGTTGTTCGTGATGGCGGCGGGGGAGGCTGGAGCGGTGGCCTCCGCGCGCCCGGTGCTGGAGGGACTGGGGCAGCGCCTCTTCGTGGTGGGGGAGACGCCGCCCCAGGCTCATCTGCTCAAGCTGTGCTGCAACTTCCTCATCTTCTCCACCATCGAGCAGCTCGGCGAGGTCTTCGCCCTGACGGAGAAGGGTGGCCTGGACAGGGCCCGGGTGTTCGAGGTGCTGACCGAGAGCTTCTTCTCGGCGCCCGTGCACAAGAACTACGGCCGGTTGATCCTCGAGCGCGCCTACGGCCCCCAGGGGGTTCCGGTGACGCTGGCGGCGAAGGACACGCGGCTGATGCTCGAGGCGGGGGAGGCGCTGTCCGTTCCGCTCCCGTTGGCCTCCCTGGTGCGCGACCGGTGGCTCGCGGCCCGCGCCCGGGGCGAGCAGGACCTGGACTTCGCCGTGCTCGCCCGGCAGATCGCCCAGGAGGCGGGACTCAAGGAGTGACGGGGGCGGCGCGGGTCGGATCGAAGCGGGCCTCGCACTCGCGGATGCGCTCGTCGGTGAGGGGCTCGCGGCGGGGGGTCACCACGAACCGGCCTTCCTGGTAGCGCAGGTTGGGCTCGAAGCACTCGAAGTAGCCCGGAGGAGGCTGGCGATCATGGGCCATGGTCCGGCTCTCCCGCCTGTCGGCGCTCAAGGGCGTGCGCGCCACCACCCGGTCGTTGAGTCCGAGGTAGTCGAGGATGACCACCTCGGGCAGCACCCAGGCGGGCACGCCGACGGTCTTCCAGACCAGCACGAGCCGCGTCATCGGATCTCCGAACTTCAACTCCTCGCCGACCTCGCGCGGGGGAAGGCCCTGCTGTTGCAACTCGTAGAGGACCTTGTGCTCCTGATGTCTCAGGCCCACCAGGTGGCGGATGAGCCAGGCCTGCTGCGCATCGAAGAGCCGGGCATAGGCCCGTGCTCCGGGGGGAAACGCGTCCGCTACTGGTTGAAAGAGCTTGTTGGTGCTCGCGCGGGTCGTCAGCTCGCGCGTGCGCGCGTAGTGGACCCAGGGCAGGGGCAGGCTCAGCAGCAGGAAGAGGCCTCCCACCGCCGCCGCGGTGCGCGCCGACAACTCCAGCCACGCGAGGAAGCCCACGAAGGACACCCACAACGGCAGCACGAGGTGCGCGTAGACGCGGTACTCGAAGTGGTCCCCGCCGATGATGAGGGTGTAGTAGGCGAAGTGCGCCACGAGCACCGCCACGACCGCGACCGCGCCGGGCCGCGCGCCCACCGCGCGCACGACGCGCCGCCCGCCCAGGCTCCGGAGGACGGCCACGGTGGCGGCGATGCCCACCGCCAACCACACCCCCAGCGCGTATTCCAGGACGAACGACAGGGCATAGCGCAGACCACTCTCGGGCCAGGCCGCCACGTGCTTGGCGAAGTACGTGTTGGGGACCCACTCGCCATAGGTGGCATGGCGCCAGAGCAGGTGCGCGACATCGAGCAGCAGGGGCAGTCCGGCCAGCACCCAGCGGCCCCGAGGGGGCGTCCTCAGCAAGAAGCCCAGGGCGAGCAGCCCACTGGCCAGCACCATCAACTGCCCGTCCGGCCGGGTGAGCGCGGTGAGGGCCGCGGCGGTGCACGACACCGCGAGCGCGCGAGGCCCTCCGCCCCGGTCCAGCGCGAGCGTGGCCACGATCCAGAGCGTGGTGCAGAAGATGAAGAGGGACGTCTCCAGTCCGGAGCTCATCCACGCGAGGAAGGTCCGGTTGGACAGCACGCCCACCAGGACCGCCACCGCGAGCGCGAAGCGGTGACGCTCGAGCGAGGGGGGCAGCGCCATGCGCCACACCCAGCGGAAGCCCAGCGCGAGCGTGCCGTAGGAAAGCAGCAGCGACACGGGGTTGGCGGCGTCGGGTGGCTCCACGCCCGTCAGCCGCCAGATGCCTTCGAGCAGCACCATCCAGAGGAAGTTGGAGTAGCCCTCCACGGGGCGGAACGGGGGCGGATTCCACGTATAGCCCCAGCCCCGCATGTGATTGCTGATGTAGCGGAAGGAGATGAACGCGTCGTCCGTGAGGAACCAGAACGTGCTCCACCCCACGTAGGCCGCCCCGGCGATCAGGACGAGGACCGCCAGGCGCGAAGGACTCAGGTGTCGGAGGGAGCGCGTCATGCCGTGGAAGGTCCGGAGATCGTCCTGGGCCGCGAGGGGTGGCTAGGCGGTGGCGTGACGCACGGTCTGCAGGAGCAGGCCCGAGTCGATGAGCTCGCAGACGGCCTCGATGTCGCGGTGGATCTCGCGATCCTTCTCCATGGTGGGCACGCGGCTGCGCACCAGCTCGTGCGCGGCGCGCGGGCCCCGGCCGGCCTTCACCGGCAGCCGATAGTCGAGCGCCTGGCTGGCCACGAGCAGCTCGATGGCGAGGCACGTCCGGGTGAAGTCCGCCACCTGACGGCCCTTGAGCGCCGCGGTCATGCCCATGGACACGTGGTCCTCGCGGCCGGCGGAGGAGGGGATGGAGTCCACCGAGGCGGGGTGGCAGAGCACGCGCGACTCGGCGACGAGCGCGGCACTCGTCACCTGGGCGATCATGAAGCCCGAGTTGAGGCCCGGGTTCTTGGCGAGGAAGGGGGGCAGGTTGGACAGGGCCGGGTTGACGAGCTGCTCCACGCGCCGCTCGCTGATGGAGGACAGCTGGGTGAGCGCCATGGCCGTCACGTCCATGGCGAGCGAGATGGGCTGGCCGTGGAAGTTGCCGCCCGAGATGATGCGGCCCGTGTCGACGAAGACGAGCGGGTTGTCCGTGGCGCTGTTGACCTCGACCTCGAGGATGCGCCGGCCGAAGGCGAGCCCCTCGCGCGCCGCGCCGTGCACCTGGGGCATGCAGCGCAGGGAGTAGGGGTCCTGCACCTTGCTACAGTTCACGTGCGTCTCCACCAGATCGCTGCCCGCGAGCAGCCGCAACAGGTGGGCGGCGACGGCCTTCTGGCCCTCGTGGGGGCGCACCTCCTGGATCTCCGGCAGGAAGGGCTTGTGGCTGCCGAGCAGGCCCTCGAGCGTCATGGAGCCGGCGATGTCGGCCACCAGGGCGAGCGACTCGGCGCGCAGTTGCAGGAGCGTGCCCACGGCGCACATGGCCTGGGTGCCATTGACGAGCGCCAGGCCCTCCTTGGCCTCGAGCACCACGGGCCTGAGGCCCGCGCGCTCCAGCGCCTGGCGGGCCGGCATCCGCTGTCCCTGGTAGAAGGCCTCGCCCTCGCCGATGAAGACGAGCGCCAGGTGCGCCAGCGGCGCCAGATCTCCCGAGGCGCCCACGCTGCCGCGCTCGGGCACCACCGGCACCACGTCCTGGTTGAGCATGTCCAGGGCGAGCTTCAGCGTCTCCAGGCGGATGCCGGAGAAGCCCTTGGCGAGCACGTTGCAGCGCAAGAGCAGCAGGGCGCGCGCCTCGGGCAGGGACATGGGCGTGCCCACGCCGGCGGCGTGCGAGAGGATGAGATTGCGCTGCAGCTCCGACAAGTCCTTCTTGTCGATGCGCACCTCGGCCAGGGTGCCAAAGCCGGTGTTGATGCCGTAGGCGGGCGCGTCTCCGGCGGCCACGCGCTCCACGAGATCACGCGAGGCCCGCACGCACGTTTCCGCCTCGGGGGAGAGTTCCACGGTCGCCTCGTTGCGGGCGACCTGGAGGATTTCCTCCAGGCGGAGGGTGTCTCCATCGATCAGAAGTCGGGGACGGTACATGTGAGCAGCTCCAAGGACTGTCGGGCGGCGGTGCCGCGCGAGGGGCGTTCCCTCTTATCTCAACCCGGGCGCGTGTGCAGCCCGTCCCCTCTCCGGGACCTTTTGACAGCCCCGGGTCACCTCACTACGGTGGCCGCTCCTTAGGTCTTAAGGTGAGGAGGAATCAGCCCAGGTGGCCTTGATCGTCCAGAAGTACGGCGGCACGTCCGTCGGCGACACAGAGCGAATGAAGAACGTGGCCCGCCGCTGCATCGCTGCCCAGGCGGCCGGGCACGACGTGGTGGTGGTGGTGTCCGCCATGTCGGGAGAGACGAACCGGTTGCTCAAGCTCGTCTCCCAGATCACCGACCGGCCCAACGAGCGCGAGCAGGACGTGGTCGTCGCCACCGGAGAGCAGGTCTCCATCGGGCTCGTGGCGCTGGCCATCCAGGCCCAGGGCGCCCAGGCGACCAGCTTCCTGGGCCATCAGGTGCAGATCGTCACCGACAGCACCTTCGCCAAGGCGCGCATCAAACGCATCGAGGCGGAGCGCATCGTCGATGCGCTCAAGCAGAAGCACATCGTCGTGGTGGCCGGCTTCCAGGGCCAGGACGAGCAGGGCAACGTCACCACCCTGGGACGTGGCGGCTCGGACACCACGGCGGTGGCGCTGGCCGCAGCGCTCAAGGCGGACGCGTGTGAGATCTACACGGACGTGGATGGGGTCTACACGACGGATCCCAACGTGTGCCCCGCGGCGCGCAAGCTCGAGCGCATCTCCTACGAGGAAATGCTGGAGCTGGCGAGCCTGGGCGCCAAGGTGTTGCAGATCCGCTCGGTCGAGTTCGCGATGAAGTACAAGGTGCCGCTCTGGGTGAAGTCGTCCTTCTCGGACGATCCCGGCACGCTGGTGTGTGAGGAGGACAAGTCGATGGAGAACGTGGTTGTCAGCGGCATCGCCTACGAGAAGAACGAGGCGAAGCTCGCCATCAGTGGCGTGCCGGACATGCCGGGTGTGGCGGCGAAGATCTTCGGCACCCTGGACGCGCAGAACATCGTGGTGGACCTGATCGTCCAGACGGCCTCGCGCGATGGGAAGACGGACGTGTCCTTCACCGTGGGCAAGACGGACCTGGTCAAGGCCCGCGAGGCCGTGGAGCAGGTGGCCCGGGAGATCAAGGCCGGCGGCGTGGAGACGGACAGCGACGTGGCCAAGATCTCCATCGTGGGCGTGGGCATGCGCAACCACTCGGGCGTGGCGGCGAAGATGTTCCAGGTGCTCTCGCAGGAGGGCATCAACATCCAGGTCATCTCCACGTCGGAGATCAAGGTCTCCTGCCTCGTCCAGTCCAAGTACACCGAGCTGGCCGTGCGCGCGTTGCACACCGCGTTCGGTCTGGACAAGCCCACCACGGTGGGCTGAGGGGTGAACCGCACCGGCGCTCTCGCGGTGGCCGCGCTCGGGCTGTGGGGCCTGGGCGTGGTGGCGCGCGTGCGCGGGCCCTCCACCGAGCCCGCGCTGGACTGTGAGCCGGGTGAGGTGCGGGTGGTGGAGGGCATCGCCCGGTGCGGCACGGGCGAGCCGCCCTCCGCCCCGCAGCGCCTGCTGCTGGGCCAGAAGCTGGATTTGAACCGGAGCTCCGAGGAGGACCTCGCCCGGGTGCCTGGCGTGGGAGCATCCCTGGCGCGCGAGCTGGTGCGGACGCGGGCGCGGCGGGGGCCGTTCTCCTCGTGGGACGAGGTGGCCTCCGTTCCCGGCGTGGGATCGGCCAGGCTGGCGACGCTCCGGGCGGCGACCGAGTTGCGGTAGGCGCCAGGGCCCCGAGGCGTGTGATAAAGCACGGAGCGTGGAGATCGCCTGCCCTCAGTGCTCGATGAAGTACGCGCTCGACCCCCGGTTGTTGCCGCCCGGGGGCGTTCCGGTGCAGTGCACTCGCTGCAGCCATGTCTTCATCGCGGGCGCCTCCGCTCCGGCGCCCGCC
This sequence comes from Cystobacter fuscus, assembly GCF_002305875.1. Classification (NCBI taxonomy): domain Bacteria; kingdom Pseudomonadati; phylum Myxococcota; class Myxococcia; order Myxococcales; family Archangiaceae; genus Cystobacter; species Cystobacter fuscus. Next base: position 5,309,157 of record NZ_CP022098.1, read on the forward strand.
CCGGCTCCGAAGGCGCCTGGGGTTCCGGTGCGCGCGCCCAATCCCCTGAGCTCCACTCTGCTCTACGGCACGAATGCCGGGGGGTCGGAGGCCCCGGCCCCCACGACCACGCAGGCCTTTGGCGCCGTTCCCTCCGTTCCCCAGGTGCCGCAGATAGCTCCCGTGGCGCCCCGGGCCCCACCCGCTGCCCCGGTGGCGCCCTCGATCCAGAAGACACAGGCGTTTGGCGCCGTCCCCCAGGTGCCACCCGCCGCGAGGCCCGCCGCCCCGGCCACGAGGCCCGCTCCAGCCGCCACCAGGCCTCCTGGCCCGGCGGGCCGCCTTCCGCGCAAGCGGCCCCCGCTCCCCACACGACGCAGGTGTTTGGTTCGGTTCCTTCCCCCACCGACGTCGCCGCCCCGAAGCCCACCGGCAAGCCACCCGCCGCCACGGCGACGCCCTCCGCTCCGCCTCCCGGCTCCTCGGCCCCCGGCCCACGTCGGCCCGTCCCGTCACCGTGTCGCTGCCGGTGTCGCCCCAGGCCACCCCTCCAACGCGGGAAGAGGATCCCTTCGCCGCCCTGGAGGCGTCGGAGCCCTCCGCGTTCTCGCCGTTCGATGAGGCTCCCTCCGGGCCACCGCTCGCCCAGCCGCCCGGCATGACGCCTCGCGCCGCGGCGCCGGAGCGCCCCCTGCCGGAGCCCACGCCAGCACCCGTGTCTCCACCCGCGGCATTCGACGCTCCCCCTCCCTACGGCCACGAGCCTCGGATCGGAGTCGCGGCGACGACCCCCATCGAGCTGCCCGACGAGATCCTCGTCCAGTTGGATCGGCCCCTCTCGGAGTTGATGGGGGAGGAGGCGCCCGCCGAGGCGGCACCGCCCCCCGTGGGGCCCGCGCCCGCCTTGAGCAAGCCGCTCGAGCTGCCGCCCGAGTTGATGGATGCGCCCACCCCCTCCGCTCGTGACCAGGGCCGGGGCAAGCGCCCGGCGAAGGGTGGCACGGGCCGGGGCCTGCTCATCGCGGCGGGCGTCCTCGTGCTCGCCCTGACGGCGTTCTTCATCTCGCGGGCCTGGCTTTCCAAGCCCGACGTCCTGCCGCACACGGTGCAGGCCGCCAGGGACGAGGCGGTGGCGAAGTTTCGCCGGGACGACACGGCCTCGAAGGAAGAAGCCCTCGCCGAGTTGAAGTCCCTGTCGGACAGGTATCCCCAGAGCGTCGAGCTGCTGGCGGAGATGGGCATCGCGCTCGCCATGCACCTGGATGACACCCAGGTCCGCCTCACCACGCTCCAGGCCAAGGAGAAGCAGCTGAGCGAGCTCATCGATCGGCTCGTCTCGACCCAGACCCCCATCGACTGGCAGAGCCGTGCCAACACCCGCAAGGAGGAGCTGACCACGCTCCAGCGGCAGCGCTCCTCCCTGGAGGGGCGGAGCAAGGTGCTGGCGCAGGAAGCCGTGCAGGTCCTCAAGAACCTGGAGCTGGAGTCCGCGAAGGAGCCGCGCGAGGTGGCCCTGGCGCGTCTGCGGGCCCGGGCCCTGATGTCCGCCACGCTGGGGGTGGGCAACACGCCCGCGTTGGCCGTGAAGCTGGCCCAGGCGGAACAGTTCGAGTGGAGTTCGCTGGTCATGGCCGAGTACGTCCTCCACCACGCCTCGGCCTCGCCCGCCGAGACCCGGGAGGCCGCCGCCGGGATGGAGAGCCTGCGGGCCCGCAACAGCACCTACCTGCGTGCCTACGTGCTCGGGGCGCGCATCGCCCTGCTGCGCCACGAGCCGGCCGCCGCGCGCGCGCTGCTCAACACCGTCATCACCCTCAACCCCAAGCACGAGCTGGCCCAGCAACTCCATGCCTACATCGAGGACCTGGAGCGCCAGGAGTTCGAGCCTCCCCCCTCCGTGAAGCCCCCGCCCGCGCCCGCGCCGGCTCCCACGCCGGCGCCCGTGCCCACGGATGAAACGGCGCCCACCGCTCCCTCGGACTCTCCCCCCGCGGAGGGGACGGCGCCCGGAGCGCCCTCGAACGCGACGTCCATCACGCCCTGAAGGGCGCCTCGCGCGCGGGGAGGGTGAAAAAAGTTCCGTCTTCGGGCCGTGCGTCGGGGGTCTTCTCGCCCGGGCTCCAGGGCAGGTGGCTGGGGCGGACGGCGGTACGTCCCTTGCTAGCCTGGTGTCTCCGAGCGGGACGCGCATGGACGCGATTCCCAGGTCGGAGGCACGGGTGATGGCGGAGCTGGTCTTCTGGTGTGCCGCGGTGCTGCTGGTTCACACCTACTTTTTCTACCCGCTGGTGTTGTTCGCGATGGATGGCGTGGCGCAGGTGGCGCACAACCTGCGCTACATGCGCTCGGGAGCGAACCAGCGCCGCGCGCAGCGGGTGGGCGTGCCGCCCCGGGTGAGCCTGGTGGTGGCGGCCTACAACGAGGCGAGCTGCATCCAGCAGAAGCTGGGCAACAGTCTGGCGTTGAACTACCCGGCCGAGCGCTTCGAGGTGCTGATCGGCTCGGATGGCTCGTCGGACGGGACGGACGAGCTGGTGCGCGCGTGCACCGACGAGCGGGTGCGGCTGTCGGCCGCGCCCCGGGGCGGCAAGACGTCGGTGTTGAACCGGTGCATTCCCCTGGCCGGGGGTGACATCGTGGTGCTCTCGGACGCGAACACGATGATCGAGCCGGAGGCGATTCAACGCCTGGTGCGGCACTTCGAGGACCCCGAGGTGGGGGTGGTGTGCGGGCAGTTGCGGCTCTACAACCCGACGAAGGCCGAGTACGAGGAGAGCACGTACTGGACGTACGAGTCGCTCATCAAGTTCTACGAGGGCAAGCGCGGGGCGGTGATGGGGGCCAACGGTGGGCTGTACGCCATTCGCCGCTCGTTGTTCCAGCCCCTGCCGGCGTCGACGATCGTGGACGACTTCGTGATTCCGCTGCGCATCCTGGAGCAGGGCTACAAGGTCGTCTACGAGCCCGAGGCGGTGGCACACGAGGAGACGACGGAGGACTACGACAAGGAGTTCGGCCGCCGGGCGCGCATCGCGGCGGGCAACTTCCAGAGTCTGCGCATGGTGCCTCGGCTGCTCTCTCCGTTGGTGGGCTTCCCGGCGTTCGCCTTCTGGTCGCACAAGCTGCTGCGCTGGTGCGCGCCCGCGCTCATGGCCCTGGCATTCCTGGCGAACCTCTTCCTGGTGAACAGTATTTTCTACCGGTTCACGCTGATGGGGCAGGTGCTGTTCTACGGGCTGGCGCTGCTGGGGAAGACGGGGGCGCTCAAGGGCTCGGCGCGCCGGGTGGCGTCGGTGGCCTACTACTTCGTGACGATGAACCTGGCGATCGCGGTGGGCTTCTGGCGCTTCCTGCGCAACTCACAGCGCGCCGCCTGGGATCGCACGGCGCGCGTCTCGTCCTGAGTCCCTGGCCTCTCGAGGGCCTTGCCCTCGAGGGGGTCGGCTTCAGCGCCGGGCCACCGCCTCGGGGCGGGGCTCGGGCAGCACGGAGCCATACGCGGCGAAGAGCTGGCCGGTGAGCACCGGCGCCTTGCTGGCCCCTGGCACGCGCAGCATGTCATTGAGCACCGCTCCGGTGCGGGGATCCTTCTTGAGGTCGGGCCGGGCGAGGTTCATCCGGTAGCGCACCACGCCCCGCTTCACCCGGTGGATGACGACGACGGTGCCATTGGGCTCGACCTTGTCCACCAGGGCCACGTGGGTGAGCCCGTCGTTGCGCCGGCCATCCCGGTTGCGATCATAGGTCTCCCGGAAGAACACCAGGTCTCCTGGCCGCGGCGTGCCCTGGGTGTACACCCGGCCCTTGGCGCGCGCGTAGCGGTAGAAGGCGGTGACCCCGTTGTCTCCCTTCGCGGCGGCGCCGCGCAGCGACACCCCGGCCCGCGAGTGCACGGCCTCGACGAAGCCGGTGCAGTCCGCCGGCCAGGTGCGTCCGGACAGTTGGATCTTCGTGCGGCCCAGCAGTCCCCGGGCGGCGGCGAGCACCTTCTCGCGTGCATCGGGCGCGGGAGAGCGCCGCGGCTCGGGCGAGGCGGCGTCCCCGTCGCTGCTGGAGTCTCCGGACGCGGTGGGAGCGGGAGCGGAGTCGACCCCATCGTTCGGAATGGGCCGGGGCGCCGCGGGGGGCGTCAGGGGGCTGTAGCGGTAGTTCGAGGCGAAGAGCCTTCCTCCGGGAGGACTGCCCGTGGCGCACCCCGTGCACACCAGCAGTCCCGCGAGCAGTACACCCAGCTTCATGTCGCCACCTCCCTGCATCAGGCCTCGGGGTGATGCTCGGGTGGAGCCGGGGTGTGGTCAAAAAAACCACCCAGTCGAGCGGACAGGGGCCGGTGTGTTTTTCGGGCCGGGGGTGGGGTGGTAATGCTGGGGGGATGCGTGCGTTCCGAGCCCTGTGCCTGCTGTGGTTGCTGACTGGTTGTGGACTGCCCCGGGCCTACGAGCGGGCGCGCACCACGGACACGGTGGAGGCGTACCGCGAGTTCCTCCGGCAATACCCCGAGGGGGACGAGGCGGAAGCGGTGGAGGTGCGCATCGCGGAGCTGGAGTTCGAGGAGGCGAAGCGGCTGCACTCGGTGGTGGCCTACAAGCGCTTCATCGAGGCGCATCCGGAGGACTCGCACGTCCGGGCGGCGCGGGCGCTGCTGGAGGGACTGCGCTTCAACGCGGCCAGGGACGAGGGCACGGCGGCGGCGCTGCGCCAGTTCCTGGGGGATCACCCGGACGGGGCCCAGCGCGAGGAGGCGCAGCGGCTGTTGAAGGCGGCGGAGCTCCAGGAGGCGTCCTCGACGAGGGATCCGGCGCGCATGCGGGAGTACCTGCTGGAGGCGCCGGATGATCCCCGGCGGCTGGAGGTGGAGTCGCGCCTGGACGACGAGAGCTTCGCCCGGGCGGAGGGGGCGAGGGAATTGTTCGCCTACCTGCGCGACTTCCCGGCGGGGCGCTACCGGGAGCAGGCCAGGGTGAAGCTGCTGGGCCTGGAGATGGAGGGGCTGCTGTTCTCGGGGCTGTTGGAGGAGGCCCAGGCGCGTGTGGCGGCGCATCCGCTGGGCGCGAAGCTCGAGGACTTCCCGGCGCGCCTGGCGCGGGCCCGGGCCGAGCGCGCGGTCCTGCTCCAGCCGGACGCCCTGATCCGCTCGGCCCAGGTGGAGCACTACCTGCGCTCCATCGAGGACCTGAGCCGGGCGCTGGTGGCGCCGGATCCGATGGACCGCTGGCAGGCGGCGCAGGAGCTGGGACAGCACGTGTCGGTGAAGGTGTTGGAGCCGCTGCTGGAGGCGCTGCGCTCGGGGCGCAACCCCCTCATCCGGTGGCGGGCGCTGGAGAGCCTGGAGACGGTGCTGCGCGCCCTGCCGCGGCGGGTGGCGGAGTACGAGGTGGCGGTGCGGCTGGAGGCGCTGCGCGAGAAGGCGGGCAGCCCGGAGCTGTACCTGCGCACGGCGGTGTTGTTGGACCTGTCGGGGCGGGTGGGCGAGGCGGCGGCGGAGTACCAGCGGGCCTTCCTCCCGGAAGATCCGGATCCGGTGGTGTTGCGGCGGTGGATGGACCTGCGAGAGGCGCGGCACCAGGCGTTCTCGGCGGCGGTGGCGGCGCGGCAGCTCTCGCTGTGGGCCCTGCGCGTGGCGCGTGAGGAGAGCCTGTCGGCGGAGGGCGGAGTGCCGCAGGCGGCGGCGCGGCAGTTGTGCGCGGCGGCTCGCTTCGCGCGCATCGCGTCGGAGACGCTGGGCCGGGCGCGCGCGGCGAACACCGAGTTCCCCGAGGATCTGGAGGGCTTCGGGGTGACGGCGGCGGAGGCGCTCAAGCTGAGCGAGGCGCGGCTGGCGGACGCGGAGTTGCTGTTGCGCCAGCAGTCACCCGGGGCACGCACCTGCGGAGACGACGCGGTGCGTGAGCGCCTGGAGAGCGCCGTCGCCGAGCGCCGCGCGGCGCTGCGTTCGGTGGGCACGCGGCTGCCGCGGCTGGCGCCGGTGCTGCTCGAGGCGGCGAGGGCGCGGGATCCCTCCGGGGACATCCGGGCCGAGGCCGAGCGGCTCCTGGCGCGGCCGACCCCCTGAGTCGCCCGGACGTATCGCCGGGAGGTGACCGGTCGGGGTGGGTGGCCCTCTGTCGTCTGGCGGGAGCGGGGAGACGAGAAGTGCGCATGAGGGTGACTGTCGTGATACAGAGGGAAGCTCCACCATGGCGGACAGACCTCGCATCATCGGGATAGATCTGGGCACGACCAACACCCTGGTCGCGTCCGTGAAGAACCGTGTCCCGAAGATCGTTCCCACGGATCGCGGCAACCTGGTGTTGCCCTCCGTGGTGGCGCTGTCGGCCAAGGGCGAGATGCTGGTGGGAGGCGTGGCCAAGGATCAGATGGTCACCAACCCGAAGAACACGCTCTACGGGACCAAGCGCCTCATCGGCCGCAAGTACGAGTCCAAGGTGGTGGAGGAGCTCAAGAGCTACTTCAAGTACGACATCGTCCCGGGGCCGGAGGGGGACGCGGCGGTGTCGCTGGGCGGAAAGGTGTACACGCTGCCCGAGGTCTCCAGCTTCATCCTCAAGCAGCTCAAGACGATCGCCGAGCAGTTCCTCGGAGGCCCCATCGACGAGGCGGTCATCTCCGTGCCGGCGTACTACACGGACAGCCAGCGCCAGGCGGTGAAGGAGGCGGGGCGGCTGGCGGGACTCAACGTCAAGCGCATCGTCAACGAGCCCACCGCGGCGGCGCTCGCCTACGGCTTCAACCGGGGGTTGGATCAGAAGATCCTCGTCTATGACCTGGGCGGAGGCACCTTCGACGTGTCGGTGCTGCACCTCACGGGCAACGTCTTCGAGGTGCTGGCCACCGGTGGAGACACCTTCCTGGGCGGAGTCGACTTCGACAACCGGGTGGTGGACTACGTGCTGGAGAAGGCGTGGGAGGAGAGCAAGATCGATCTCTCCACGAGCCCCATCGCCATGCAGCGCATCAAGAACGCGGCCGAGGCGGCGAAGATCGATCTGACGCTCATCCCCAACGTGGTCATCGACCTGCCCTTCCTCGAGGAGCGCAAGGGCAAGCCGGTGGACGTGCGCATCCCGCTCACGCGCGAGACGCTCAACGCGCTCACCATGGATCTGGTGGATCGCACCTTCGAGCTGTGTGACCGGGTGCTGAAGGAAAAGGGCATCGACCGCTCGCAGATCGACGAGGTCATCCTGGTGGGCGGACAGAGCCGGATGCCGCTGGTGCAACAGCGCATCCAGGAGCACTTCGGCAAGCCGCCGCGCAAGGGCGTGCACCCGGACGAGTGCGTGGCGCTGGGCGCGGCGCTGCTGGCCGAGTCGCTGGGCAGCCTCGACTCGGTGACGCTGCTGGACGCGGTGTCCATGCCCATCGGCTACGCGCTGCCCAACGGGCGCGTGCGGCGGGTCATCGACAAGAACACCATCATTCCGCTGGTGAAGAGCTTCCGGCTGCCGGCGCCGAGGGAGCCGGGGGCGCCCTTCATCGAGATGGACATCTTCCAGGGAGACAGTGATCTGGTGGTGGACAACGAGTACCTGGGCACCCTGAAGGTTCCCGCGGAAGCGGCGGGGCGGAAGATCGACTTCCGGCTCAACGAGGAGTGCCTGTTGCAGGTGGTGGTCGACGATCCGAGCGGTCCGCGGCGCATCGAACTGGCGACGCGGGACACGCCCGAGTTGCTCAAGAAGGAGTTGGCGCGCGTGGCACAGGAGAAGGCCGAGAAGGCCGAGAAGGCCGCGGCGACACCGTCCTCGCCTCAAGAGGGCAGTGGGCTGTTGTCCAGCATCAAGAGCATCTTCCGGAGAGGGTAGCGGTCGGCATGGCCACGTTCCCGTCGAAGGAGTGGTGTGAGGAAGCGGTGCGTTTGTTGAACGCGGATCCCGAGCGCTCGCTCGCCGCCCGGGGGTGGCAGGGCGACATCGGGGTCATCGTCGACGCGGAGCCGGGCCGGCTGGCGCGCGCCTTCGTGGTGCACGTGGTGCCGCGCGGCACGCTCATCGAAACCCTGCGCGTGCTCGACGAGCCGGACGATCTGGACGAGCTGGATCCGGCCTACCTGGCGCGCGCGCCCTACACCGTGTGGAAGCAACTCCTGCAGGGCAGCCTGGATCCGGTGGAGGCGGTGCTGCGGCGGCGCATCTCGGTGAAGGGGGACCTGCAGCAGCTCATCGAGCGCCTGCGGTTCAAGGGGATCGCCGACCGGGTGCTCAGTGGGTTGAAGACCGAGTACCCGGACGAGCCGTAGACGCGCGCTCGCGCGCCGGGAGGAGAGGCCATGGGGATTCGCCAGAGATTGACGAAGCAGGCCCTGGGGGCGTCGCACAAGGCGATGGAGACGCTGCTGGCGGACGAGCAGCGGGCGCGCACGTTCGCCGCGGCGCTCGGCTCGATGCAGCGGGGCAAGCAGGCGCTGGACCGGGGCCAGGAGGAGTTGATGCACACGTTGAACTTCGCCACCCGGAGCGACTTCAAGGCCGTGGGCAAGGCGCTCGCGGGGCTCAAGCGTCGGCTGCGCGAGCTGGACGCGAAGCTGAGCGGACTGGCGGGAGAATAGGCGTTGACAGGTGGGGGTGGGGGGTGGCATCTAGCCCCCCGTCGCTTCGTCGGGGGCGCATAGCTCAGCGGTAGAGCACTGCCTTCACACGGCAGGGGTCCCAGGTTCGAATCCTGGTGCGCCCACACCCACGAAGCCGGACATGCAGTCGGGCGCATAGCTCAGCGGTAGAGCACTGCCTTCACACGGCAGGGGTCCCAGGTTCGAATCCTGGTGCGCCCACACGACAGAGGCCGTGAGTCCCCAAGGGCTCACGGCCTCTTCGCTTTGGGGGGGCCTGACGCCGCCCGTGCCGACCCGCCTCGCCTGATTGTCTTGTCTGGGTGTAGCTCAGCCTGGTGGAGCGCACGGTTCGGGTCCGTGAGGCCGCGGGTTCAAATGGGCTGGCACTTCAACGCCGTGGTTCAGGGCGTCCCGGTCCTCGCGGCGCTGGACGTGCTGATCGTCATCGCGCCGAGCACCTCCTCCTCGATCCGCACCGGCGTCTTCTGCTCGAGTTCCTCGATGAGTGCGTCCATGGAGCGAGAGCGCCGTTCGGTGAGCAGCCGGTTCTCGATGCGAGTCTTCACCCCATCGAGGGGCTGGGTCACCCCCGCCTGCCGCCCGGTGAGTTGGAGCAGGTGGAAGCCCTGGTCAGTGGCCACCACCGTGCCCAGCTCCCCCACCGTCTTCAGTCCCGAGGCGACCTCCGCCACGAGCGGGCCCCACGCCTGGGTCAATTCCTCTCGGGTCTTGTAGCCCAGGTCTCCTCCCGCGTTCTTCGTGGAGGCGTCCGCCGACCAGGTCCGCACGGCCTTTTCGAAGGCTCCCGGCTGCTCCGTGGGGGGCTGGCGTTTGATCTCCGCCAACAGCTTGTTCGCCGTGGCCCGCGTCTCGTCACGCTTCGCGGAGCCCTCGGGAGCGGCGAGGAAGAGATGGCTGACGCGCACGCGCTCGGGCCTGACGAACTCGTCGTGGTGGGCGTCATAATACTGGCGCAACTCCTCGTCGGACACCTTGCCCACCGCGCCCTCCTGATGCAGACGCAGCAGCTTCTGCACCATCACCTTCTCCAGGGTGGCGAGCACCTCGGGATCCTTGTCCAACCCTCGCCGCCGCGCCTCCTGGAGAAGCAGCTCGAAGCGGATCTCGTTGTCGAGCAGCTCCTTCTTCTTCTCCAGGCTGGTGTAGCGCGCCCGGATGAAGGGGGGTTGCTCCTCCAACTTCGTTTGCAAGGCCTGGGTGGTGATGGGGTGCTCACCCACGGTGGCGACGACGGGGCTGGTGTCTTTTGGGGTTCCCGGGGAATCACCGCGGCCACCACAGGCGGCCAGCGCGAAGGACAGGGAAGCGGCGAGGAGGGAACGGGACGGCGGGAGACGCGAACGCATGCGCGCGCACCATACAGAATCTCTCCTCGAGGAGCGCGGGAAGGTCTCCTCGGCGCGGCGGCTGCCCGCCCTCTCGAAGAGTGTTGGACTTTTTACAGTAGGCTCCCCATGATGCGCTGCTGTTCTCAAGGGGTCACCAGTTTTTCCGGCGTCGGTCCGGAAAAAAGAAGTCATGCGACGCGTACGATGGTTGTTCGGGGTGGGGATTCTGTTGGTGGCCTGTTCGAAGCAGGATGCCCCCGCGGAGGGGGCGGACTCGTCGAGTCAGGTGGTTGGGACCTACGAGGGTGGAGTCATCACCGAGGCCGAGCTGATGGCCGAGGTGGCCCGCCTGCCCCCGCGTCTGCGCGAGCAGTTCGAGACCCCCGCCGGTCGCGGTGAGTTCATCCGGTCGATGATCGACAAACGGCTGCTGGCGCAGGAAGCGCGGCGGCGCGGCTTGCACGAGCGGCCCGACATCCAGCGGCAGGTGCGCGAGTTGGAGGAGCGGCTCTCCATCCAGGCCCTGATGGCCGAGGAAGAGAAGGCCGCGCCCCCCGTCTCCGAGGAGGCGCTTCGGGCGTACTACGACATGCACCAGACGGAACTGACCGAGCCGGAGCGGGTCCGGGTGGTGCGGGTGTTCGCGGCGGTGCCCGCTGGAGCCTCCGCTGCTCAGCGGACGAGCGCGCGGCAGAAGGCGGAGCAGTTCGCGCAGCGGCTGCGCAAGGGCGAGCCGGCGGCCAAGGTGGCCGCGGAAGGGGATGGCCCCGAGCGGTTGCGGGGAGGCGACGTGGGGCTGTTCGCCCTGGGTGATCGGGGAGAGCCTGCGATGGAGCAGGCGGCATTCGCCCTGAAGAAGCCGGGCGAGGTGAGTGCGGTGGTGGAAGAGTCCGGGGGCTACTCCGTGCTTCAGTTCGTGGAGCGCCGAGCGGCGCGCGTTCCGCCCTTCGAGGAGGTGCGTGCCTCCATCCAGGGCCGGCTGCAGCCGCAGATGAAGCGCAAGGTTTTCGAAGACGTGCTGTCTCGCCTGCGCAAGGCGGGGGGAAGCCAGCCGTGACAGCGTCACCCGGCCGTGAAGACGTGTCCGTGGGAGGAGTCGTGGTTCGTTCGAGCCGTGTGGTGAGTGGGTTGCTCAGCCTCGCGCTGTGCCTGGGGATGCTGTTGTCTGGAGCAGCCCGCGCGGCGTCGCCCGTGATGGGGGCTCACCCCCTCGTTCCCATCCGGATCGGCGCGCAGTCCGTGGATCTCGGCTTCGAGGTGGACGGTGCGGCCTCCGAACTCGTGGTCAGCATCAAGGGCGAGTCCGCCAAGGTGGGCACCTTCGCTGAACTGACGGAGATCCCCGTCACCCGCGACCAGGCCGGGGCGTTTCCCTTCCACCTCCTCACTCCACTGACGAAGCCTTTTCCCGAGGATGGCATCCTCACCATCACCGCCTGGCCCGCGGTCGGCACCGGGACGCCTCGGCAGCCCCTGACGGTGACCTTCAACGCGAACCATCCGTCTCCCTCGTTCGGGGATTCTCCCGTGTCCGTCCAGGTGGGTCCCCAGCTCGCGGAGGCCCCCAGTGGCATCCTGGTCCAGGCATCGTTCGCGGGAGACGCGACGAGCGCGGAGCTGTCCTTGCTGGGCGCCTCGAGGCAGGAATTGCGCTCCGTCAATGGCAACCTCAGTGAGGCCGAATCCAAGGCGTTCGCGCTCACCCGACGCATGGTGGCCTACCCCCGCGCGGACGCTCCGGGCCGCGTGAGCTTCTTCGTTCCCCTCCAGGGCTCCTCCGCGCTGCCTCCCGATGGCGTGGTGGTCGTGGACGTGGCGTTGCGGGATGCCTTTGGCCGTACCGTGTACACCTCGACGGTCGAGTCCACGAGCAGCTCGGCCTTCGATGTGCTCACCGGGCTGGTGGCACCCTCCTCGGCGGTGCTGTTGTCGGAGGGCTTTGGACAGCGCGTCCAGCTGCTGGTGAAGGGGATCTTCTCCATCGCGGGTGAAGTGGACCTCTCTGGCGCCAACAAGGGCGTGACGTACACCTCCTCCAACGAGCAGGTGGTCGGCGTCACGGCCAGCGGAGAGGTCATCGCCCGATTCAATGGAGAGACGAAGATCAAGGTCTCCTACGGAGAGCTTTCCATTGAGGTCCCGGTCCTCGTCCAATCCAACGCCCAGCTCGAGGATCTCAGTCTCCAGCCGGCCACGGGCTCCCCGGTCATCACGCGTGTGGGGGGCGAGTTGCAGCTTCAGGTGCTGGGCACCTTGAGAGACCAGTCGGGCACTCGCACGGTGGATCTGACGGCGGGGTTGCCACCCGATGCGTGGAGCGTGGATGACTCCTCGGTTCTCTCCTTGCTTCCCCGTGGGCGGGTGAAGTCGCTCAAACGGGGCTTCCCCAAGGTGGTGATCTCCTACGGCGGTTTCACCAGTGTTCTGCAGGTGGAAGCCAAGGATGGTCCGCCGGAGATCCAGTTGCAGGTCCCCTCCTCGGTCATGGCGGGGCAGGCGTTCGAGGTCAAGGCTATCGCCAGCGATGACATCGGCGTGAAGCGGGTGGAGTTCTTCCTCAACAACGTGCCCATCACCACGGACACGCAGGCGCCCTATACCTTCCAGCTCAGGGCGCCACCGGAGTCGGGGGCCACCGTGGTGTTGTCCGCCAAGGCCTATGACTACGATGAAACCGACACGCTGCTCGGCAACTCCACGTCCACGCCCAACGTGACGGTGAAGGTCGTTGCGCGGCCCGGTCCCAGCCTCCGGGCCGTGGTCTTCGAGGCGCCTCAGCCGACAGCCCAACTCATCGAGGGACTGCCGCAGGTCATCCGGGTCACCAGCGGGGATTGGATGAGCGGCACCCTGTCCGCGCAGGACTTCCAATCGGTCCGCTTTACGGTGGACAACGCGCTGTTGGGTACCGCGATGGCGCCCCGGATGGAAGCGCGGATCTTGAAGACCGACGAGGGTGAGAAGCGGATCTCCGTTCCCGTGTGGGAGGTCAGCTACACGCCGCCGCCCGGCTCCTCGGGCAACACCATGTCCATCCGCGCCGAAGGTGTGGATTCCTCGGGATTCATCACGCGCTCGCCGACCCTGCTCGTGCGTGTCGTCGGCAACACCAGTCCCCTCATCACGTTGCGCGAGCCCGTCCTGAATGCCCAGAACAGAGCGGATGCCTCGCTCGGCGTCCCGTTCATGGTGCGCGGCACCCTCAGCGATGACGCCCTGCTCTTCGGCGCGGATGTCTCGCTCCTGGTGAACGGTGAGCAGGTGGCCGCGACCCACCTGGATGGGAAGGAGCTGTCGGGCTCCCCGGCGGGAGCGCTGCCTTTCGAGCTTGCATGGCTTCCCACGGGCCCGGCCAACCGGACGGTCAACATCGAGGTCGTGGCGAAGGACTACGCGGGCCTGATGTCCACGAAGAGCTTCACGGCGTACGTCATCGAGAACCGGGATCCCCATGTGGTCATCCTCACTCCCGATGGGAAGCTGCCGGTGCTGGTGGACGGCGAGTTGCGGCTCACCGCGTCCGCGGATGATGACGATGTGGGTCCTCTCTCGGTGTCGTGGTGGGTCGATGGCATCCCCGTGGGCACGTCCAGCAGCCCGCCCTACGAGGTCTACACCCAGGCACCGAGCACCCCCAAGCGCATCACCATCAAGGCGATCGCGCGCGACGCCAACGGCAAATCAGGCAGCGCGGAGCGCATCGTCAATGTCGAGGCCGACAAACAGGCGCCCCGTGTTTCCATCCTGACTCCGGCGAATCACTCCAAGGTGGCCCGCACACAGCCGTTGCTGGTGACGGTGTCTGGCTCGGACGACGTCGGGGTGACGCGCATCGAGCTGGACACCAAGGGCGAGCGCAAGGGGACTCTCGTCAGCGAGAAGATCTCCCGGAGTGGTGCCGATGGCTACCTCGCCCACTTCATCATCAAAGAGGAACTCTACCCCGATCCCGAAGAGAGCGATCATCTCCTGCTGTTCGCTCGCGCCTACGACAAGGCGGGAAACTTCAAGCAGACGGACACGCACGTCGAGGTCTCCCTCGTCGCGGACGAACGTCCCACCGCGGAAATCCTCTCTCCGCTGGAGTCGGCCTCGGTGACCGAGGGCTCGAAGCTGGAGGTGCTCATCCAGGCGCGGGACGACGTGGGCGTCAAGAGCGTGACGCTCTCCGCCAGCTGCTCGGTGGGGACGTGGCACTCCACGCAGACGATCGTTGCTTCTCCCTACCGCGCCGAGCTGAGTCCGCAATGCGCGGCGGGGGAGTTGCTGCGCTTGAGCGTGACGGTGTCCGACTCCAACCAGACGAACGAAGCCCCCGTGGTGAGGACGGTGAAGATCGTCGAGGACTCGACGCCGCCGACGGTGGTCTTCCGCCAGCCCTACGCGGGCGCCCGGATCCTGGTGGGCAAGAAGTTGTCCAGGGTGTCACTCAAAGTGGCGGCCTCGGACAACATCGCCGTCACCCAGGTCGAGCTCTTCCGCGTCAAGGACAGTGGCCGGGAGCCCCTGCCTCCCCTGACGAAGACGTCCTCCTCGGGCCTCTATGACGAGTTCTCGCTGGACCTGGAGCTTCCGCCGGACCTGGCGAATCCGCCAGCCAACAACACCACCGGTCTCCCACTGTCCCTGGTCGCCGTCGCGGAGGACAAAGCGGGCTTGAGGCAGGAAGCCCGGCTCGACCTGCACGTGGTGAAGGACGAGGGGCCGAAGGTCAGGCTGGCCTTGCCGGCTCCGGGCACTCCATTCCGGGAGGGCGAGGACGTCACCATCACCTTCACGGTGTCCGACGATGATGGCGTGGTCGCGGTGGCGGGTCTGTCCGGAGGACAGCCGGATGGCGAGTTGGTTGACAGGAATGATGGGAAGACGTTGGAGCAGCAGCGGCAGCAGCTCCGCGTGGTGCGCGCGCCCAAGCTGGAGCAGCCCGCGACGGTGGGCATCGTCGCCCTGGACACGGGGGGCAACCAGGGAAGTGCCGAGGTGGTCATCAAGGTCCTTCCCGACGTGGAGGCCCCCAAGGCCGTCGTCGCGGCGCCCCTGGTGCCGCAGGGGGAGTTCATCTCGGTGAGCCCCGGGGGCTCATTGGGCGTGCGAGTGGACGTGGAGGACGACGTTCGCGTGACGCAGGTGGCGCTCTTCCTGGACCGGACCTGTACCAGCGCCGCCCCCTGCAACATCGCGGACGCGGTGAAGCGCCCGGATGGCAAGGGTCCCCTGTTGTTGTCCGTACAGGGCGAGAAGTTCCAGGAGGTTCGCGTCCCCAATCCAGACGGGCCTGGAGACATCCTCGTCAGCCGCCGGTACGTGGCCACCTTCGGGGGCTCGCTGCAACTGCCGGCCTCGCTCGACAGGACCGTGAAGCACCACTTCCTCGCCCAGGCCTGGGATGCGTCTGACAACGCCACCCCCACGAGCCCGGTCCAGTTCCAGCTCCAGGCACCCGAGGATTCGCCGCCCACGATATCCATGCAGCTGTTCGATGTCCCCAATTCGAACACGTGTGTCATTGGCTCGAAGATCAAGGTGGCGTTGAGTGCCTCGGACGATCACGAGGTGAAGGACATCTCGCTCAAGGTGGGGTCCGGTGCTCCGCGGAGCTGGGAGGTGAAAGACAAGCAGGTGAGCAAGACGGTGGTCGTTGATGTCGCCGAACCCTCGTCTCTTTCGCGCACCCTCACGTTCATCGCGGAGGCCAGGGACAATAACAACGCGAAGCGCACCGCGAGCCTCACCTGCAATCTGGTCGACGACGAGGCCCCGAAGGTTGAATGGGTCTCCGCCCCGACGCAGCTCATCGAGGAGCAACGCTACACCGCGACACTCAAGGTCCAGGATTACGGCGAGCTGAAGTCCGGCTGGCTCGTGTTGTCCTCCAAGCCATTGGAGTTCGTGCCGGGTGTGACCGACTCCTTCTCGATCTCCACCTCCGGCTCCTGGGAGGCCTCGACGTACACGGCGACATTCAGGCAGGGCCAGACACAGGCGCTCACGGTCTCCGCGCGGACGACGATTGATGCGCAAGGGGAGGGGAGGGGCACGGTCTTCTTCACGCCCCAGGTGCCTGCCCCGGCCAAGGCTCTTGATGCTTCTTCCGGCCACCTGTCCCTGGAGGTGCCGCGCACCAGCGGAAGCCTCAAGGTGACCTACCGCTATCGCTTCAAGCCAGGCCAAGAGAATTCAACTGATGCGGCCCTCAAGGCCTTCATCCAAAAGCTGACGCCCCTGCCTGGTGATGCGCCGGGTGGGTGGTACCTGGAGGACTTGAGCCAGCTCGATCCCTCGGCGGCGGTAGATCTTTCCTTTCCCGCGGCGTTCCTCGAAGTGGAGCAGGTGGACGTCGAGTTCCCGTCTGGCACGGGGGGGCATACGCGGCTCCTGGCGGGACTGAGCGTACGCGATCCAGGTCAGCCGGACGCTCAGGTGCGGGTGCTCGCCCTGAACGAGCGCGTGGCGGTTCAGGTGGGTGATTTCCCTCTCGAATCGGGCTCCGCACAGAACAAGTCCTTCAGCACCAGCGCACCCATGGGGTGGGCGGGTTCCCTCTGGCTCACGGGGATCTTCGCGGACGAAAACGCGATCACGCGAGACGAACAGCTCGTTTCGGTCTCGGCGGATCAGAAGCCTCCCGAGGTGGCCGTGAGCTCGCCGCTCGCGGGTTCGAAGGTGGTGGCGGGCATCCCCTTCGACGTCACCGTGAAGCTCGCGGACAACGTGAGCGTGGATCACCTGACGGTGACCGCCTACGTGAATGAACTGGCCGTGGCGACCCGTGAGGTCATTCCCTTCCACGACACCCAGAAGAGCTTCCAGTTCACCCTGCCCGAGGCCTCGGCGACTCCCGCCGTGATCGAGGCGAAGGCGTGGGATCGTTCTGGCAAGGTCACCACCAGCGCCATCTCGCTGAGGCTGCTCGAGGATGGCGCTCCGAGCATCGCGCTGACGTCACTGCGGTCTTCCCTGGAAGACATCACCCGTGCCGAGCTGGCCACGGGATTCGTGCGCCTGCTGCAAGGCAGCAAGGCCACGCTGCGCTTCGATGCCTCGGACGACGTCGGCATCAAGGCCGTGCTCGTGAAGTACAAAAACAGTGTCCTCGTGAATGAAACGTTGACCTCGGCGCCGCGGACGTACTCCGGCAGTGTCGAGTTCACGCCGCCCATCGAACAGGAGGGGACGCCCGGGGAGCTGGATGTGGCGGTGACGGACACGAACAATGTCACGACGACCCAGCTGCTCATCATCGAGTCGCGGCGTCCCTCCGCACCGCTGCTCGCGATCTCCGCCCCCTCGCCTGATGCCTACCTGGTGGAAGGCAGCATCCAGTTGCGCCTGGAGGCCGTGGCCACCGACGACACGCTCGTCGGCAGGATGACCTTCTTCATCAATGACCGCCCGGTGTTGACGGTCCTCGGGAATGAGGCCCGGGGTATCCCAGTCGGTCTGGTGGACGGCGTGCTCTCCGTGTCGGATCCGGCTGTCCGTCAGGCCATGGCGAGACTGAATGCCACGGCCCAGGACGCCTCTCGTTACAAGCTCTTCGGTGGCAAGGTGACGCTGCTTCCGGGCCTGGTCCATGTGGATTCCTCCCCCGAGGGCTCGTTCCTCCAGGTGCGCGCGGTGGCCAGGGATTCGGATGGCAACGAGTCCTCCAGCCTGCACCGCGTGCGGATTCAAGCGGACAACTCCCGGCCCCTGGCAGATGTGCTGCGGCCTGTCATTGGCGAAAACATCATCGAGAACACGCCCGTTCTCATCCAGGTGGACGCCTACGACAACGCCTTCGTGGAGGAGGTGGAGATCCGCGCGGGTGCCACCGCCGTGGAGGCGGAGCATGCGACGCCCTACAGGGTAGGTGGCTTTGATCCGCTGAACGCGGTGGAAGGCTCGGACTTCGCCATCCATGCGCCCGTGGTCTCCCATACCATCCTGGTTCCGAAGCTCGAGGAACTCCATGCGACGGAACAAAGCCCCTACTTCATCACGGTCCGGGCCCGTGATGCGTCTGGCTGGGGCCCGCCCTCCGTGCAGATGATCTACGTGGTGCGGGATCGGGAGCCGGCACTGCGCATCGAGTCACCGAGCAGCGGGGCCACGGCGGTCGCCAATCAACCGCTGGCGGTGCTGCTGTCCGCCGAGGACGATGTCGGTATCAACAGCGTCCAACTCTTCGCCTCCGTGAATGGCGACTCCTGGGACATGACGCTCAACCGGCCTCCGTATCAGTTCCTGCTCGAGAAGGAACGGATGAAGAAGGGCACGTTGAAGCTGTGGGCCAGGGCGGTCGACAGCATTGGCCACCCTGTCTCCAGCCAGGAGGTGTCCGTCACGGTGGGAGACGATGAGAAGCCGAACGTGGCGATCGCGGCGCCGACCGAGGGCACCACGCTCACGGAGGGTCGTGAATTCACGCTGCTCATCAACGCACACGACGACGTGAAGGTGGACTCCGTCCAGGTGAAGGTGGAGGGGGGCGTGAATGGACCGATGAACTTCGTCGGTACACAGTCGCCGTACTCCTTCCAGGTACCGCTGCCCTTCGGCTCGAGTGACAAGAATGCATCGTTGAAGGTCAGCGCGAAGGCACTGGACTCCTCGGGTCAGGCGTCGGCTGTCGCCGAGCGGACGTTCAGCGTGAAGAAGGACACGGAAGCGCCCACCGTGAAGTTCCTGTCGCCCGCCCGGGACTCGGGCGTCGTCGCGGGGCTCCGGCAGACCTTGGAGGTCGAGGCCCTGGACAACATCGGGGTGGCTGCTGTCCACATCACCCTGCCAGAGACAATCACCACGCCGGACGGCTCGAAGCCGCGGGTGGAGACCCTGGCAACTCCGCCGTTCCGCATGTCCTATACCGTGCCCGCGGACAAGGCCGGGAAGCTCCTCACCTTCACGGCCGAGGCGGTCGACCTCAGCGGAAACAAGAGCGCGCCGGCTGTCGTCTCGGTCCATGCGGTCAAGGATGAGTCGCCGAGCGTTTCGCTGTCCCTTTCCTCCAAGAGCGATACCCTGGTGACGGGGATCGCGGACGATCTGTTCGCCGTGGCCACCGACGACGTGGCCGTGACCCACGTCACCTTCCTCGCCGGAGTGAAGGACCAGCCGCTCGAGGAGGTGGGGCGGCGCTTCATCCAGCCGTACTACCACACGTTCATCGCGGACCCATCGATGGAGGGCAAGATCCTGGTCTTCGAGGCCCGGGCGACGGACTCCGCGGGTCATGAGTCGACGTCGTCGCGGCTCGAGGTGCAGGTGGTGGCCGATCAGCCGCCCACCGTGGAATTGCTGCAGCCCACCGCGGGCATGGTGTTCGTCGAGGGCTCGCGGCTGAATCTCGAGGCCAGGGCGTTCGATCCCGAGAACCACATCGAGTCCGTGACCTTCTTCGTGGACGACCGCAAGGTGGCGACGCTCACCGCCCCGGCGGGCATCCCGGGAGCTCCCAACGTCTATGCGGCCAGCTTCGTGCCAGGCGCGAGGGCCACTGGCGGCACGTTGCGCATCAAGGCGGTGGCACGCGACACGGCGCAGCATGAAATCTCCACGCCCGTCCTCGAGCTCCAGACCCAGGACGACAAGGTGAAGCCCCTGGTCCAGCTGGTGGAGCCGCCCGAGCTGGATGTCGTGACCTGGGGTGAGCCGCTCGTCCTGGCCGCTAGCGCGGAGGACAACGCCAGCGTGGGCGCGGTGAGCTTCCGCGTCGGGAACAACCCGGTGGGCACCACCTCGGTCTCGGTTCCCGGCCCCTCCAACCGGCCCCTCTATCGAATGGACTGGCTCGTGGATGGAAGGCCCGGCGACACGCTCCAGTTCAGCGCCTCGGCGCAGGACCTCTCCGGGAATGTGGGAACCACGGAGTCGCCGGTGACGGTGGAAGTGGGCATGCGGCCGGCGTTCGAGCCCTTCATCGCACTCAGCCAGGTGGAGGGGCAGGGGCCCCGCGTGGAGTCGTTGGCGTTCGGGGACAAGGACGTCGTGTTGCTCGGCGGCACGAAGGGGGGCTTGAGGGTCCTGGAGTTCGCGAGACTCGATTCCTCCCAGCGCTCGGGCCTGGTGTCGCTCCACACGCGGCAATATCCCAATGGGGGGGGGGACATCGGCGTGCCGCTCGCGGCCACCTTCCACGAGCCCGCCCTGGCGCTCGTGACGACGCGAGAGCAGCTCATCTTCAACCAGCAGAGCCGTCCGCCCGAGCTGCTCGTGCTGGACGTGAACAACGAGAATGACTCCAAGCTCGTGGGCCGCGTGGAGCTGCCGGGCCATGCGGGCCTGGATGTCGTGGCCAGTGGCAAGCTGGCGCTGGTGGCCACCGGCGACAACGGCGTGGCGATGGTGGATCTGAACTCGCCCAGGTCGCCCCGGTTCCTGTCCGCGGTGCCCGTGAACGGTGGGGCGTGGGGTCTGGCCGTGTCGTCCAACGTGCTGCTCGTGGCGAGTGGCACCGCGGGGCTGTCGCTGCGCGACCTGGATGATCCGCGCATGGGTCAGCTCGGCTATGTGGCGCTGCCGGGGCTGGCCCGCTCGGTGTCCGTGGTGGGCTCGCGCGCCCTCGTCGCCTGTGAGGGCACGAGCGCCATGCTGGCGGTGGTGGACATCCGCAACCCGAGGTCGCCTCGCGTCGTGTCATTGCAGCCGAATGCCCCCGCGCGCAAGGATCTGCGGGCGACGGGTGTGCGGTCGCTGTCGGCGACGAGCAGCCTGGTGGTCGCGACGGCACAGCTCGTCGACCAGGATTCCCAGCCCGTGAAGGGCCTGCTGTCGCTGTCCAGCCGTCAGGGCGATCAGGTGAAGACCTTCGCCCGCGCCAACCTACCCGAGGCGCGAGAAGTCCTGATGGCCAAGGGCCAGGCCGTGGCGCTCTATGGCGACACGGCGCTGGCCTCCTTCAGCCTGCCACGCTTCTCCGTGGTGGACGTATCTCCCGCCGATGGCGCCGAGCAGGTGGCGCTCCGTGGGGATGACGCGACGAAGGGTCCTCCCATCGTCGTGACGATGTCCGGCACTCCGCGCCTGGAGGCCTTCGCGGCCAATGCGGTGGTGCTGCGCATGGGGGATCCCCTGGTGGGTCCCGAGGTGCGGGCCACGCTCTCCGTCGTCGGTTCCACGCTCCGCGTGACGCCCGAGCAGCCGCTGCCCCCGACCACGGAGCTGATCCTCACCTTGAGCAAGGGCGTGTGTGATTCGACGACGCCGGAGCCGGAGTGTCTGCAGACGCCGTTCGTGTCGCGCTTCCGCACGCGCGCGGCCAACTCCGATGTTCCCTTCATCTCCGGGGTAGAGCCGACGACGGGTCCCGTGGATGGTGGCACGACGGTGACGTTGACGGGCCGCCACTTGGATCCCAATGCGCGCGTCTATTTCTCGGGCATCGAGGCCACGCGCGTCACCGTGGGTCCTCCTGATCCTGCTGATCCTTCGCTCAGCAGGCTGATCGCCGTCACACCCGCCCAGGTGGAGGGTCCGGCGCGCGTCACCGTGCTCAATCCCAATGGGCTCCAGGGCTCACTGCTGGGTGGCTTCGTCTATCTGCCCTTGCTGAAGGTGAACTTCGTCGTTCCGCCCACGGGTAGCGAGGGCGGAGGTGACGAGGTGGAGATCTCCGGCGCGGGCTTCGACAAGGACACTCGGGTCTCCTTCGTGTTCGACAACGACGACCATTGGGTGGGCGCTGACGACACGGTGGTGTTGTCCTCGGGTCGGCTGCGGGTGAAGACCCCCCCGGGCCGGTTTGGCCCCGCGCACGTGCTCGTGAGCAACACCGATGGCAGCAAGACCTCGTTGGCCGAGGGCGCGTTCTTCTACTCCAACTTCGGCGTCACGGCCTCGCTGGGACGTTTCGTCCCCAAGGAGGCGGGCGAGGTCCGTCCTCCTGACATCCTGCCTCAGGGACAACCCGGTCAGGTCGTCCTCCAGAAGGTCGATGGGGACGGCGAGGGGAAGAAGTCCAAGACCTTCGCCTGGGTGCTCTCCAATGCGAGCGTCGACACCCAAGCCAAGGACGCGCTGGAGCTGTTGCGCGACAGCGTCCAGGGCGCCGTGTCCATCGTGGACCTCTCGGGGGTGTCCGCGGTTCCGGTAACGCCGCCCACCGTGAAGAATGGTCTGTCGCTGCCCCCTCCCTACGAGCCCCGCGCGCTGGCGGTGCGTGATTCACTCGCCTACGTGGTGGCGGATGGCCCGTCGCTGCCGCATGTCGACGTGGCGGGAGAGGGAAGTCCCTCGCTGTTGGTGATGGATGCCTCCGCGGCGTCACCGCTGCTCGCCTATGCAGTGCCCTTCGAGGGAAGCGCCAGGGACATCGCGCTGGTGGATGATCTGGCCCTGGTCGCCGCGGGCAGTGGCGGCCTGGCCGTGTTCTCCCTGGCGGATCCCAAGCGGCCGCTGTTGCTCGAGCAATTCAAGAACTTCTCCGTGGAGCGGGTGTGGATCACCGGACACCATGCCGTCCTGTCGACCTCGTCCACGGCCACACCTCAGCTCGTGCTGGACCTGACGAAGTGGCCCTTCCCCACGGAAGCCTCCATGACGGCGAGGCTGGGTGACCTCGCCCTTCATGGGGAGCATGGCATCGCCTCGAGGGGCGATGGCCAGACGATCTCCATCGTGGATGCGAATGGGGCCGTGAACCCCAAGCGGGTGGCGTCCATTCCCGCGCTGCTGGCCCAGTCCGAGTTCGTGGCGGCCGCCACGGGCCCTCAAGTCGCGGTCATGGGAGGCACCCAGTCCCTGTCCTCCGCCATCGCGCAGATCAACCTGGCGTCCGCGCCCAGGTCTCCGCTCGCGGTGAGCGCGGTGTCGCTCGCCCCGGCGGACGTGTTGAACGATGTCGCGATCGAGGGAGACCTGGTGGTGGCCGCGGTCGGCCAGTCCAAGCGCCTCTCCACGGATGCGTTGTCCGTCATCCGGTTGCCCTTCCCCGTGGTGGTGGGCAGCGTCCCCATGGCGGATGCGCGGGGTGTCGATCCGGCGGCGGCGCTCAAGATCAAGTTCAGCCGCCCGGTGATCGTCCCGGCCGCGGATGGACAGGGGGATCTGGGCTCGATCCAATTGTTGAAGCTGAACAGCAGCGCCGGTGAGCCGCAGGTCATCACCCTGTCTCCGGCGAAGGGCTCCGTGAGCGACGAGATCTCGGTGACCTTGGACGGCAGACTCCTGGCGTCCGACATGGGCTACCGGCTGGCCGTCAATGGGTTGAAGGCGGCGGTGGAGATACCGGGCGAGCCCACCAAGGCCGGCGCGGTCATGGCGGGTCCGTTCAGCACCGAGTTCAAGACCGCGAAGGATTCCGTGGGCGCGTTCGTCGCCATGAACATCCAGTCGCTGAGCCCGCGCGAGGGTCCATCGTCCGGCGGCACCCGCGTGGTCATCTGCGGTACGGGCATTCCCCAGGATGTCGCGGTCTTCTTCGGCGGTGTTCCGGCTCAGAACGTGCAGGTCGAGAATACCCTGAGCGAGGGTTGTCAGTCCCGGGTGACGGTCAGTACGCCAGGGGGGGAGGGGGCGGCCACGCTGGAACTGCGCAATCCAAAGACGTTGGCGTCGGTCCGGCGCGTGGGCGCGTTCCTCTATCACCAGCAGTTGACGCTGACCGCCATCACTCCCAACCGAGGGCCTTCCACGGGAGGCACGCGCGTGTTGTTGGAGGGCACGGGGTTTGTCTCCACGGGGCAGACGAAGGTCCTCTTTGGGGCTGTTCCCGCGCTCCGGGTGCGAGTCCTGGGCACCAAGGTCATCGAGGCCTTCACGCCCAGCGGCTCACGCGGGGCCGTGGAAGTCACGGTGGTCAACCCGGATGGAGAGACAAGCAAGCTTTCGAAGGAAAAGGGCTTCACGTTCGAGCAGCCGACCAACTCCGCGGTGGCGATGAATGGAGAGATCAATGATCTGCTCGTGATTGGTGATTACGCCTATGTCTTGAGCAACGGATCCTTGCGGGTGCTCGACCTGTCGGGGTTCTACAGGAAGGGGAGCTTCGAGGGCACGCCCATCCCCCCTGAGCTGCGCGACGAGCTGGTCGATGAGGATCGCGATGGCCAGGATGATCGCCTGGTGGGTCAGGTGGGAATTCCGGGGCGGAGCTTCGCCCTGGCCTACTCGACCGAGAACTCGGATCGCCTCTACGTGGGCACCGGAACCTTGGACTCCAAGACCAACCGGTACACCGGCTCGAACATCGTGGAGGTGGACATCGGAGATCCCTCCGCGCCGAAGATCTCTCGCTCGACGGTGGCGGGAAAGCCCGGGGCCATGTTCGCCCTGGACGTGCGGGGCGACAGGTTGCTGGGCGCCACAGGCGAAGCGGGACTGAGCAGCTTCGACGTCTCTCATGCGCCGTTCCCGACCCACGTGCTGAAGACCGGGAAGGCCGCCCATGCCCTCGCGGTGCAGGACGCGCTGGCCGTCATGGGCACGAGCCACTGGGCCCTGGGCGATGTCTTCTCGGAGGGCGAGTTGCACTCCGTATCGGTGGAGGGGGCGCCGAGGCTCAAGCACATGGTGCCGATGGACGTGCAGCAGGTGCGCCTGCGCGATCATGTGGCCTATGTGGCGGCCGGTGCGAAGGGTCTGGCCATCGTCAAGGTGGGCCCCTCGCCGGACTACGCGCTGAATGACCCTCTGTTCGTGCCACTGGGAAAGGAGAATTCGTTCTTCGCCTCGGACGTGCGTCTGGCGGGAGATCTCGCCTACGTGGCGGCGGGAGCCGCGGGTGTGGTCGTGGTGGACATCTCCGACATAGACCATCCGAAGGTGCTCCATTCCGTCCGGGGCGTTCGCGGAGGAGACGCGCGGCGCGTGGCGCTCGCGGGAAGTCGCCTGGTGACGGGTCGCCGCGGCAGCACGGGGCTGTGGTCCCTGGAGTTCGGTCCGCCCGCGGAGCTGACCGTGGTGTCCACCAGTGTCGCGCCCGGCGAGTACGTCCCGTTGGATCTGCCGGAGGTGGCGGTGTCGCTCTCCACCACGGTGACGCCCGAGAGCGCGAAGGCGGCCTTCACGCTCACCTATGACCAGGGGGCCCTGAAGGACCAGACGCTGGATTGTGGTTTCCTCGATGTGGGGACCGCGCAGGCGCCGGTCAGTACGCTCGTCTTCAGGCGCCGTCAGAACAACGACGGCCAGACGCCCTGTGGCCCCTTGCCGGCCAATGCCACATTCAAGCTCAAGCTGAGCACCGCGCTCACCACGCCCGACAAGAAGCCGCTGCTCGGGTCCTTGGACCTCACCTTCCACTCGGTGAAGGCCGTGGGCAGGCGGCCCGTGTTCTCACGGATGGCGCCTCGCGTGGGCCCCACGAACGCGGAGACCCAGTCCACGCTGATCGGCAATTTCTTCGACGCGGACGTGCAGGTGTGGGTGGGGGGCAGGAGGGCCGAGGTCCGTGCCGACGTGGGCCACGAGACGCAGATCCTCCATGTGACGGTGCCCAGCAACGGCGAAGCCGGACTGGCGGACGTGGTGGTCCTCAATCCAGCCTCGGGCCTGTCGGTGCGCCGGGTGGGCGGCTTCTTCTTCACCGAACCCATGCTGGTCAGCTCGGGCTCGCCGCGCTTCTTCAATCCGAAGGGCGGCACCACCCTCACCATCGAGGGGAAGGGATTCCTACCGTCCTGGGCGCTGACGGGCGGCGACTTGGAGGTCGAGGTCGGAGGCCGCAAGGCCACCGCGGTGAGCGTGGTGTCTCCCTGGGTGCTGTCGGCCCGGCTGCCGACGGGCTCGTTCGGCGACAAGGTCGTGACGGTGAGGAAGCCGACGGGATCGGGCTCCTTCGAGAACACGAATGTGCCGGGCACGTTCGGCTATGGCCTGAACTTCCCCGGCTTCGACGATGACGCGCACGCGCCGCCCAAGGCGGAGTCGGTGCTGACCGTGTTCCCCACGGCGCTCGCGGCGGATCCGAACTTGGA
Source organism: Cystobacter fuscus (assembly GCF_002305875.1). NCBI lineage: Bacteria > Pseudomonadati > Myxococcota > Myxococcia > Myxococcales > Archangiaceae > Cystobacter > Cystobacter fuscus. Next base: position 5,334,932 of record NZ_CP022098.1, read on the forward strand.
TGGTTTCATCTACTCGTCCGCGGGAAGCGTGGCGGGCGGCAACAGGATCGAGGACAGACCCTACACGGGCCGCTACACCGGCCAGGGGACCTACTGGGACTCCAACCGCGTGGCGAGCTATGACGTGACGAAGGTCATGGGCGACCGTGGGGCGGGAGCCTCTTCGGTCTCTCCGCTTGATTGGCAGGTGGATGAGCTCAACGCGGTGTTGCTTGGCTACTTGCCGAGTGGCACGCCTGTTCCCGATGTGGAGGTCGCTCCAGACTCCTTGGACGTCGCCATCCAGCAGACCGCGACGACCTCGAACCTGCTCGTGGCCAACGGCTCCAGCGGTCTGTCCATCATCGATGTCTCGACGCCGTATGACGCCGGTTCCGGTCCGCACAAGTTGAAGGCGCGGGCCCGGGCGCAGTTTGGCGCTTTCGGCACTCCGGAGTACGCCACGCGCGTGGTTCCCACGCCGATGGGCAGCTGGGTGCTCTTCAGCAAGATGGAGCACAATCCGCCGCCCAACTCCCCGTGTCTGACGACCCATCCCGCGGCGAGCGCTGGCGGCGCGGTGCGCTTCATCGATACGCGCAACCCGGATGATCCCTTCCTCGTCAGCGAACTGGGTGGCGGCTCCTCGTTCGATCCGTTCGGCATGGCGCTCGAGGGAGACCGTCTGTTCGTGGCCAGTGGTGGTCACGAGGGCCTCTACTACTGCCCCACGAGGCTGCTCCCGCCGCCTCCCGAGTTCTCCGTCCATGGCGGCCAGCGGGTCACCTATCACACGAATGGTGAAAGCCCCTCGGGTGCACTGGATATCTTCGAGAACTCCGCGGAAGGCATGAGACATGCCGCGCATCTGGAGTTCCCATACAACCTCACCGACGTGGTGGTGGTGCGCAGGACGGTCGCGGATCCGACGAAGCAGGGCGGTTTCAAGCAGCAGAAGACCGCCATCGTCGCCGCGGCCGAGAAGGGTCTGCTCTTCCTCGAGGTGGGCGAGGGCGAGACGGCGCGTGAGCTGAAGCGTATCGCCTTCGATGAGAAGCTCTCCAACACCCCTGGTCAGCCGCGGCGCCTGCGCCTGCTCGGCGACATGCTCTTCGTGGCGTCCAACGAGGGTGGTGTGGTGCTGGTGGATGTGTCCGATCCTCGCGAGCCCGTGCTCGTCAGCGGCGGCAACACGGAGCCGGCCGTGGACGTGCTCGTCCATCGCGACCAGCTGCTCCTGGCCAGCGAGACGCATGTGGATGAGCTGTATGTTCAGAACACCCTGGCGTTGGGGATGGAGCCCGCTCGCGACTCGGTGATCTCCCCCCTCACCAGCTCCCTGGTGGTGAGCTTCACGCAGCCCATCCAGGCCGCCTCCGACTACGAGGCGCGCGGGCTGGTCCAGTTGATGGATCTGACGCATGGCGAGCTCGTGGGAGGCATCGAGCCGACCGTGTCGGACAGCACGGCCAACGGCAAGAAGCGCTTCACGCTCACCGTGAAGACGGAGGGCAAGCTCCTCCCCAATACGCATTACGAACTGTGGCTGAGCAAGGAGCTGCCGAATGCCAATGGCGGCCAGCTGTGGTTGCCTTTCAACGGCCGCTTCCAGACAGGCCCCGAGGGCAGCCAGGCTCCCGTCATCTCCTCCGTCTCGCCGGTGACGCTGTCCACCGCGGGCAACCAGACGCTCACGATCAAGGGCTCTGGCTTCACGGACAAGACCGAGGTGCGTATTGGCAGGAGCCTGGTGACCCAGGTGACGGCCAGCTCGGATGGCAGCACGCTCACGGTGGTGACTCCTTCCGCGAAGGAGGCGGGTCCCGTCGACATCCTGGTGGTGAACGCCGGAGTGCTCCAGGACGAGATGCCCTCGGGCGTGTTCTATCTCGACGATCTCACGGCCTCGGGCGTGACGCTGTGGCCGGATCATGGACCGGTGGAAGGGGGCAACGTGGTGACCCTCAAGCTGCCCGTGTCCGCCCTGAGTCCCGAGACCAGGGTCTCGGTGGGAGGCATCGCGCTGCCGCGGACGGATGTGGACATCGTGAGCCTGTCCACCTTGAAGTTCACCGCGCCCAGGATGATGCGGTCCGGGGTGGTGGACGTGACGATCACCCGCGGCGAGGAGGAGACGCCGCTGCGGGTGGCCACCTATTCGTACGACCTGCCGGTGGGTAGCACCATCAACCTGCCGGGCTTCCCGCCCCGGGTGGCGTCCGAGCTGAAGCTGGTGGAGGACACGCTCTACGTGGGCGTGGCGACGCCGAACCACGAGGGGCTCGAGATCTTCAACACCTCGCTGGTGGATCGCCCGTTGCGACTGGGTGGAGTGCGGACCCAGGCCCCCGTGCGAGGACTGGACGTGAGCGGAAACCTGGCCCTGCTCGCCGAGGGCCAACGGCTCACCGCCGTGGACGTGTCCACGCCCTCGCAGGCCTTCGAGGTGTACCAGTCTCCGACGCTGGGGCTGGCCACGGGCGTGCGGGTGGAGGGCAACACCGCGTTCGTCAGCATCACGGATCCGCAAGCGAGCAAGGGATACGTGCAGCGCTTCGACCTGACTGGCCCCGAAATCCGTCTGGTCGATGATCCGCTGGTGCCAGCGTCGGTGCCCTTGGACGCGGACGCCCTGGCGCTCGATCTCGGGGAGGATCGTTTCTACACGTTGTCTTCCGACTTCCAGAACAACCGGGGCACCGGGTTGTACTTGAGCATCTACACGCGTGAGGGCACGCCGAAGGGCCGCGTGGTGGTGGACAAGAACCTCGTCTCGTACGAGGAGCTCGTGCGCAGCCGGCTGACGGTGCGCGCGGGGCGCGCCTACGTCACCGCGGGCAAGCGCGTCTACGTCTTCGATGTCAGCGCTGGGAATGAGCCGCAACCGGTGTTGCTGCAGACCACCGACATGGAGGCGCCCGCGTCGGGTATGACCTGGGCCGGAGGAGCGCTCTATGTCGCCACGGCCGATACGGGCACGACGGTGGTGTCCGTTCCCCCAGCGGAGCTGCTCCCGGTGGAATGGTCGCCCGCGTCCAATTCGATCGCTCCCCGGAAGACGAAGATCTCCGTCTCCTTCACGCTTCCGGTCATCAAGGATCCGGCCGACGCCGGCTTCGAGAAGAGCTTCACGGTCACCGCCAGGAAGCCTGGTGGGTTGGCTCGCCCGATCGAAGGCACCACGGAGGTGGTGTACGCGGTCCATGGCTCGACCCTCCTCTTCACGCCCGAGGAAGAGTTCCAGCCGTCGGAGTTCGTGCTCGTGGAAGTGACGGGGCTCAAGTCCGTCGACGGCCGGACCCAGGCGCATCCGTTGCTCTTCGAGTTCTCCGTGGCGGAGGACGGCGGTTCTCAGCCTGTCATCACGAGCGTGATGCCTTCGCTGGGCCAGGTGGATCAAGACATCCCGTTGACGATCCATGGCCAGGGCTTCCGCTCGGGAACCCAGGTCCGGGTGGGCGGAATCGTCTACATGCCGACGTTGATCGACTCGCCAGCGTCGGAGGGTTGCCAGAAGCCGCAACTGGCGGGGTGCCAGCAGCTGCGAATGACCCTGTTGGCCAACAAGCACCAGGCGGGTCCCGCGCTCGTGGAGGTGCTGGATCATGATTCCGTTACCGCCTCTGGCATGACGGCGAGCCTGCCGGGGGGCTTCTTGTTCCTCGCGAAGCCGGTGCTCGACTCGCTGACACCCGACCTCTCTCCGCAAGCGGGGGGGACGTGGGTGACACTCAGTGGCGCGGGTTTCGCGCCGGGCCTGAAGGTCTTCTTCGACGCGGACAGGAATGACTGCCTCCCCTCCGATGGCGCCTGCCGGGGCAGGTCCCTGGATGTCCGGGTGCTGTCCACGGCCAGGGCCCTCGCGCTGGCGCCGCCTCATGACCAGGGCTCCGTGATGGTGCGCATCACGCGAGAGGACCAGCCCAAGATCTCCGATCCGGGCAAGCCGTTCACCTATGGCTCGGGTGCCGTGGCCCGGCTGGACACGCCCCCCACGCGGGACGTCCTGGTGGCCGATGGCGTCATCTACGCCGCGGTGGGTGGCGAGGCGGAGATCGACCCCGCGACGCACAAGACCCTCCGCCATCCGTCCGGCGCGCTGCTCGTGGCGAACCCGGCGGATCCCACGAACGTCCTGGAGCTCAAGCGCGACGTCTTCAGCGCCACGAATGGCGCGTGGCGCCTGGCCAGGAGCGGTCAGCGGCTCTTCCTCGCGGCCGGTTCCGCCGGCCTTCGGGTCTATGACATCTCCGCCAAGGCGGAGCCCAGCTTGCTGGGAACCCTCCCGTCCGCACAGGGCGAGGTGGTGGACGTCGCGGTGTCGGGTCACATGCTCTACGCGGCACACGGCAAAGGCGTCACGGCGTACATCCTCTCCGAGACCGAGCTGCCCCTGCAGGTGGGTTCGAGGGACGTACCGGGCGGTGCCACGGCCCTGGCGGTTCATGGGGATCGCCTGCTGGTCGCGAGCGGTACATCGACTCAAGAGAAGCTCCATGTGCTGGACGCTCGCGTGGGAGATCTGAAGCAGCTCGCCGAGTCGTCTCTCGGGGGCAGGGCCCGGCACATCTCCACGGAGGGCTCGCGGATCTTCGTGTCGTTGGGTCTCGCGGCCAGGGTGGCCATCTTCAATTGGGTGGAGCAGACACGCACGCTGGAGTCGAAGGAGGCGCTCGTGCTCGCGTCCGGCGACAAGGCGCGGTCCGCGGAGCAGACCTGGGTCACCGCGGGGATCGCCTACGTCGCGGCGGGCGGTGGCAAGGTGCAGCGCTTCGCCGTGCCCCTGGATGGGACACCGTTCTTCGTGGCGGACACGCCGGTCTTCGGTGACGTGCGGACCCTGGCCTTCATGGGCCGCTATCTGCTCGTGGGCACGTGGGTGTTGAACAGCGGGAGCGGGGTGGTGGAGCTACCCGTCCCCGCGGGCTCCTCCGTCTCCAACGCGAGCCTGGCCGGACAGCTCCTCTCCGTGGCGATGGACTCCATCGAGCTGCGGGGAACGGTTCCCGCCCAGGGTGAGCGGGTGGCGATATCGACCGTGCCCGAGGTGCTGCTCTCCGAGCTGCCGGCCTCGAACACGCTGGGGGCCATCAAGCTCTCGCGCGAGGATTCTGCTGGTGAGCCGGTGACGGTGTTCAAGGAGAGCCAGTCGGACGAAGGCGGTGCCCGGGTGGTGCTGAAGCCCACCTCGTGGCTCGAGCCGGATTCCAAGTACGTCCTGTCCATCGAGCCGTCCCTGGCCAGCATCCAGGGGGGGCCGCTGAAGGTTCACGCCGAGGTCCACTTCTCCACCTCGGCCTCCGCCCCGGGTGACACGACGGCGCCGCGACTCGACCACCCCGAGCCGGCGTATGCCTTGGAAGCCGGTGGAACGAAGACGGTGTTGTTCGGCCAGGGCTTCGTCGAGGGAGCCACCGTGCATATCGGTGACACCCAGGCCTCCGACTGCGAACACGGTCGGACGCAGGACAACAAGTGGTCCACGCTGACGTGCACGGTGCCGTCTGGAAGGGCGGGCGCCGCGGCGGTCAAGGTGGAGAACCCCAACAAGCTGTCCGTGACGCGCCTGGGCGCCTTCCGCTACCTGGAGGAGCCGGAGATCTACTCGGTGTCGCCGGAGTTCATCCCGGTGGGCTCCTCCACGCGCGTGACCCTCCAGGGCAAGGGCTTCTTCAGTGGCACGACGGTGAAGTTCGGCAACCAGACGGCCTCGGACATCGTGCTGAAGAATGGCGGCGCGCTGGAAGTGTCCGCTCCCACCCGGGTGGTGGGACCCGTGAAGGTCTCGGTCGAGACCCCGGGGGCGGCTCGTGGCCTGGGCGCGTCCCATGAATACGGCAAGGACTTCACCTTCACGCTCGAGCAGGTCGCGTCCCTGCCGATTGCCGGAGACGTGAGTGCCTGGGTGGGCGGCACGCTGCTGTCCGCGCGCTCCGGCAAACTCCTGGCCCGGGATGTGTACAACCCGGATGTGCCCGGCGCGTCGTGGGAGGTCGCGGGCGTCGTGAATCCCAGGGGGCTGGCGGTGGTGGGTGACGCCGCGTTGCTCGCGGGGCGGGGTGAGGTGGTTCGCTACTCGCTCGGCACGTGCGGCATGGCCTCGGGCATGACGTGCACGCCCGTGGAGACGAGCCGTGTGGCGCTGGCGGCATCCACCACGCAGATCTCCGCGCTGGCGGCCAATGAGCGCTTCACGGTCCTCGCGGTGGAGGGGAGCGCGGAGTTGCTCCTGTTGCAGACCAACGAGGACAAGAAGCTGGAGGTGATGACGCAGACACAGGTGGGCTGGGGCTCGGTCAAGGCCCTGGGCCTGGCGGGTGACATGCTGGCGGTCCTGGAGCAGGACGGCGCGTCCGTTCACCTGAAGTTGCTCAACCTGGCGGATCGCTCCCTCTCCGCGCTGGGCTCGTGGAGCGCGTTCCCCTCTGGCTCCACCGCGTATGGGCTGGCGGCTTCCGGCACCCAGGTGGTGGTCGCGACGGAGCAGGGGTTGACGTTGTTCGACGTGGCCCAACCCGGCGATGTGCGGACGCTGGGCACCTGGACGACTCCCGTGGGGCTGAGCGGGCCGCGCTCGGTGGCCTTCCAGGGTCCGTGGCTCCTGGCGGCTGGTACCGAGCGGGCCTGGTGGATCGACACCACCGGCATCTCCGACAGCACCTTGGAACCCGGCAAGAGGCTCCGCACGCGGACCTTCGTGGCCGACACGATGCCCTGGCCTCGCGTGTTGATGGGCAGGGGGCTCGCGACGATCGCGACCTCCTCCAAGACCGTGCTCTACAGCACGCTGCCCTATCCGAGCGTGGTGACCGCCAGCCCGGTGCCCGGTGGCGGGATGACCGCGGGCGAAACCCTGTCGGTGTCGGTGCCCCTCGAGCAGGCGGGTGTCGACCCGGGCATCCAATTGCTCGATAGCTACCAGGATCCGGTGACTCTCGGCCCCGTGGAGCGGATGGGCTCGACCTTCAGCCGCAAGGTTCCGGGACCGCTCGCCGTGGGGACGACCTACACGGCGCGGGTGGAGCTCGCGCCGACAGGCTTTTTGGGAGGCGAGCTGGCGGCGTGGTCCTTCCCGGTGGTGGGACGCGCGGGCGCACCGCAGGCGCGGGTCTCCAGCCTGCGGCCGGACTTCGGCTCCCAGGAGGGCGGTTTCCCCGTCGAGATCACGGGTTCGGGACTGAGCAGGGCGACCGCGGTCTATTTCAACGACAAGCTCGCGCCGATCCAAGAAGGGACGAAATCGGACACCGCACTCACGGTGCTCGTGCCCGGGGCCACGGTGCCAGGACAGGCCCTGGTTCGTGTGCAATTGGGCGAGGAGGGCGGGATCGACGTTCCGGGTGGCTTCATCTACATGGCGCCCTTCACCGTCACCTCCGTGTCTCCGTCGGAGGTCGATCTCAAGGGCGGCTTGGTGCGGATCTCCGGCAGTGGGTTCACGCGGGGCCTGTCCGTGTCCTTCGACAAGATGTCCCTCCCGCTGCTCAGCTATTCGGCGGGGCTCGTCGAGGTCCAGGTGCCCTCGGGGAGCGCCGGAGATGTCGTGCTCACCCTCAAGCAGGGCAGCACCGAGAGGACGATCCTCGTGAAGCGCATGGATCTCTCTCCCCCCACGGTGGTGGAGTGGGGACCGAAGCCCACGGAGGGCGGGGGTCGCATCACGCGCTCGCCGACCTTCACGATGCTCTTCAGCGAGGACATTGTCTGTGGCACGGGCTGTACCGTGACGCTCGCTCCCGCGAAGGGGGGCGCGCCCGTGAGCGGAGCGGCTCCGGTCGTCAATGGCAGATTGATGACGTTCACGCCCGCTGGCGAGTTGTCGCACACCACCGACTTCCTGCTCACGGTTCAGGGGGCGAAGGACACGTCTGGCAATGTGATGGTCGCGGCATCGCGGACCTTCAAGACCAAGGACGACGAGGCGCCCCGGCTGGCCTTGAAGCTCGTGGGCGGGAGCGATTCATTCGAGCCTCTCTCGTCGATCAATATCGCCGCGGGCGTGGAGGTGGCCTTCGAACTCATCGCCTCCGATAATAGCGGCCTGTTCGGTCCGGTGCGTTTCAAGGTCGGTACCACGACGGTGTACCCCTCGGTCGATGGGTTCTTCCACTTCAAGTGGCTCCACAGTCAGGAGAGAATTCCCCAGCCGCTCGAGGCCACCGTGAAGGATGAGGCCGGTAACGAAACCACTCATCGCTGGACGGTGATCCCGACCTCGAACCCTCCTCCGACCGTCAAGTTCAACAATCCGCCTGTCAGCGCGGAAGTGGGCGCCCTGGTGGACGTGCAGATCCAGGCCAGTTCCACCCAGGCCCTCCAGTCCGTCGAGTTGCGCCTGGGAACCACGGTGTTGCGCACGGTCACCGCCAGCCAGGGGGAGAAGAACAAGACCCTGGACTACAAGTGGCGCGTGCCCGTGGGAACGATCCATGTCCTGACGGCGATGGCGACAGATGCCGAAGGGCAGCCCGCGACGCCTCAGTCCATCAAGATCAACGTGCTCCAGGACAAGACCGCGCCCCGCGTGACGTGGCTCTCGCCCGTCCAGGACATGCACGTGGTGTCGGGGACTTCCCTGGCGCTGAGCGTCGCGGTGGAAGAAGCCAACACGGTCGTGACCACCCACTTCTCGTCCATCGTGGCCAATGTGGAAACGCCGTTGCCGGGCGGCTCCTTCAGCGGTCGGCCGAGGACGATGCAGTGGGTGGCTCCCAATGTCACCGCGAAGACGGCCTATACCCTCAAGGCCGTTGCCAGGGATGATGCCAGCCCCACGCCGAATGCTGGAGAGGGCCAGGTCACCGTCACGGTCGAGCCTCCGGGCCCGGCGCCGACGGTTTTCTTTACCAGCCCCGCCGTCAATCCGGATTGTTTCTCGACCACTCCCGTGGTCAGCGACAACTGCTTCGTCACGGAAGGCAAGCCCCTGGGCGTCTCCGTCCAGGCGTACGCGCAACGGGGCATCGCGCGGGTCCGTTTGCACATGGAGGGCAGCCCCGACGAAGACGCGGTGGTGTTGACGCGCCCGCCCTATGACCACACGTTTGTCGTTCCCGCGGTGAAACAGGGCGAGCGTGGGGTGTTCACCTTGAAGGCCATCGCGGAGGATGTCGTGGGCCTCGAGAGCGAGCCCACGTTCCTGTCGTTGATGGTCAAGGCGGATGACAGCAAACCCGATCTGGAACTGACATCCGTTCCTGGTGGACCGGTCTTCCTGGGCGGGTCCACGCTCGTGGTGAATGCCTCCTCGAACGCGCAACAGCTCACGACGTCCGTGACGGTGGGGACTTCGTCCCTGTCCTCCACGGAGGGTGGACGGACCTACGCGCTCCCACGTGGAGCGGGTGGTGACTCCGTCGTCATCTCGGCGGAGGCGATGGCCGGCGGGCAGAAACTCCAGTCGAGCAAGAGCGGCATCCTTGCGCTCTTCGCGTCGGCCGAGCCCGACGAGGTCGCGTCGGGCGAGCAGGGCAGCTACCTGTCGGCGGTGCGGGGTGAGCAGTGGGCGCTCCTGCGTGACAATGGCGCTGGAGGCGCCGTCCTACGGGTGCGCTCGTTGAAGAGTGGGCTGGAGCAAGGCTCCGAGTCGTTCTCGGGGCAGGCGGTGGGGGTGGCGATCACCCAGGATGGTGTCGCCGTGGCGTTGAGGGACCTGGCAGCGAACGCGCTGTGGTTGCTGTCGCCCTCCGGTCAGAAGCTGAGCAGCGAGCCCATCGAGATCTGGAGCAGACCGACGGCGCTGGTCGCGGTGCGTGGTGGCCTGGCCGTGGGAACACGGGAAGGCGTGGAGTTGCGCCGCGCATCGGATGGAGCGCTCGCGGCCCGTCTGCCCCTGGGAGAGGTGCGCGCTCTCGCCGCAGATGGGGAGCATCTGTTGGTGCTGACTGGGACGACGCTCCAGATGCTGGACGTGTCCTGGCTGCATGCACCTCGAGTCGTGGGCACCTCGCCGTCCGTCGCGGAGGCGACGCGAGTGGCCTTGAGCCAGGAGCGGGCGTGTGTCGTGGGGACGGAGATCCAGTGCTTCAAGGTGACGAGTGGGGGCCTCCAGGCGGCGCAGAGGACCGTCGCGCTGGGGACAGCGTTCCGGTCCGTCACGGCGCTGGGTCCGTGGCTCCTGGTGGGCACCACCGAGGGCCTCCAGGTGTTCGATACCGTGTCCGAGCCCACCCTGGTCGGCCTCTTTCCGAAGATGGCGGGGGACGTGGTGGCCCGGGGTGGAGACATCCTGGCCGCCTCGTCGGATGGCCTGCGTCGGTTGCGCCTGGGTCGCGGAGGCGCGAAGCCCCAGGTGTCCCTGTCCGCTTCCGAGCTCAACCCGATCAAGGGGGCACGTCTCGGTTTGAAGGCCAGCGTGACGGCCGAGGCCAGCGCGCAGGCGCCGCTCGATGCCTACACGGCCGAACTGCACGTCAACGGCAAGGTGGTGGAGGTGCTCGACAGTCGGGTTCCCTCCACGGTGGACCTGTCGGTATCGGGGGAGCCCGTGACCCTGGTCCTGGTCGTGAGGGATCAATCGGGTCACACCGAGAAGAGCCTCGAGTACGAGGTTTCTCCGCGGGAGCCTCAGCCAGGTGACGCGATGTTGGCGTCGCTCGAGGTGCCCGAGGGCCTCATCAAGGAGGGCAGCTGGTTCAAGGTCGTGCCGGTACCGGTGGTTCCGGGCCTGGTGGACAGGGTCGAGTACGAGGTGCAGGGCATTCCCGGGACCACGGACGCCCACGCTCCCCATCTGACCGCCCTGTTGCAGGCGCCGAGCATGGCGGTGGGCTCGTTGCTGCCCAGCAAGGTGCGGGTGACGGCCACGCCCTTCGATGCCCAGAACAAACCGGGGCCGTCGGTGTTCGCCGACGTGGACGTGGAGCCCGATACGGCTCCCACGGGGCAGGTCGTGTCGCTGGAGCGGGAGGGCTTGGATGCAATCCCCGGCGGTGGCCTCGTCAAGGTCCGTGCATCGCTGAGCCAGTCGAGCGAGCTCGCGAGGCTGATCTTCCTGGTCGACGGCCAGCAGCAGCAGGAGCAGTTCGTGTTGGGCTCCTTGTCGGTGACCTTGCGCATGCCGAGGGTCTCGGAAAGCAAGGATGTGTGGGTCACGGTCGAGGGGTGGGATGCCCACGGCCGCGAGCTGCAGCCCGCCCGCCTGTCCCTCCACGTGGAGGCGGCTCCGTGCATCGTCCTGGGGACGGCTTCGGGTGCCTCCGCTCACTGTGCCAGCCTGAAGGTCGAGCCGTCCGGGGAGGAGATCGCCGAGGGCTCGTTGCTGAGGGCCTGGGTCGAGAACACCGATGCCGCGGGCGTGACGAAGGTGGAGCTGAAGGTGAACGGGGTGTCAGGGTCCTCGTCGCTGTCGTATGTGCTCCCCGAAGACGTCCTGGCCGGGACGCTGCTGCGCCTGGATGCGACCGTGACCAACGGCGCCCGGCAATCCCAGACGCTGTCCAGGCAGTACCGTGTCACGCCTCGCGTCTGGCCCACGCAGTGGGGCCAGGCGTTGGGAGGCGATTTCGTGGGAGCGCGGCACATGGCGGTGCTGGGCGATCGGATCGCGGTCGCCACCGCCTCGGGCCTGTCCGTGGGAACGTTGATCCGGGGCGCCAACCCGACCATCGAGGACGTGCACTCGGTGACGCTCGCGGGAGAGCCGACGGGGCTGAGCCTGCGAGGCCACCTGGCCATCGTGGGTCGTGGTGCGGCGGGCGTGGATGTGGTGGATGTGTCGGGCGTCCCCGAGCGCATCGGCCACCTGGACAAGAGGGCCTCTTCGCTGGCGGGTGACAGCACCATCGTCATCCACGACGCCCAGGACAACTCCTTGTGGAGCTTGCGGCTGGACACGCCGGCCGCGCCAGGGGTGTCTCGGATGGCTCCGGCGAGCGGCGTGGTGACCAGGGTCCTGCCCGGGTGCCATGGCGGAGTGATGCTCTCGCTGCCGGACCGCGTGAGCTGCACCTACACCGATGGGACGGCAGCCCGCACCCTCACCGCGTCCTTCTCCGGGACGGCGGTCGCGGCGGAGTTCGAGGAGGAGACGCTCTTCGTCGCGGTCAACCAGTCGCTGCTGGCGTTCACTCCCTCGGGCAACGCGCTGGTGCAGCGAAGCGCGCTCACCCTGCCGAGCGACATCCGCGGCCTGACGGTTGCCGCGGGACGGGCGTACGTGTGGTCGGCGGATGGGATGCTGCGCGTGGTGGATGTGAACTCGCCTGCTCGTCCCCGGCTGCTCTCGGTGAGCGCCTTCGGGGAAGGGTCGCTCACCGTAGCCGGTGGCCTGCTGCTGGCCGCGGGGCAGACGGGGCTCCGGGTGGGCGTGCTGCCCGTGCCTCAGGTCGTGTTGGAGCCGGCGGTGGTGGGTGTCTCCGCGGGACCCGCGCGCGGACTGGCGGCTTGGGGAGGGCGCCTGTTGCTGGCCGCGGATGGCGAGGGATTGCTGGGCGTGGCGCTCGACGAGCCCAATGCGCCCACCCGGAGCGCCCAGGTGAAGGCGGGCCTGCATGTCTCGCAGGTCGAGCGCTTGGGCCAGGACGTGTTCTGGCTGGACGGGACCCAGTTGTCGCTGCAGACCGAGACGTCCTCGGGTGTCTTGTCCGAGGTGGACAACAACCGGAAGTCGCAACTGGCGGCGCTCGGAGCCGTGGAGCGCTTCGACGTGTCGCCGCGCCGCCTGTGGACGATGGCGGCGGGCGGTGTGCGCTCGGCGGTGTTGCCGGGGGTGACGAACGCGAAGAGCCTGAGTCTGGGCACCACCACGCTCGACGTGGCGGGCGACGAGGATCTGGCGGTGGTGGCCCAGAGCAGGTCGGGCTTCGCCCTGGTGCAGGTGGACGCCTCGGGCACCCTCGTGCTCAGCGCGTCCGTGGCCAGCACCGAGGTGGGGTCCGACATCGAGGCGGTCGCGCTCGAGGGGAACCTGGCCGTGGTGGGTGGCGAGTCGGGCTTCGCCGTCTACGACGTGAGCAAGCGGAGCGAGCCGGTCCAGAAGTCCTTCACGCCGGGGCGAGACGGCCAGGGCGTGCATCGCATCCGTCTCTTCGGCGGGCTGGCGTTGATTGGCAGGAAGGGCGCGGCTCTGGAGGCCTGGAGCCTGGCGGATCCCTCCCATCCGGAGCGTGTCGGCAGCTACGCCGCGCAGAACGCGGAGGACATGGTGCTGGCCAATGGCCATGTGGTGGTGGCGGACTCCAGCGCGGGCGTGCTGGTGTTCCCGATGCCGGATGAGGCCGTGCCTCCGTCTGGACGGCTCGTGGCCCCGCTCACGGTGTCCGAGGCGGCGGCGGGCACGTCCATCTCCGTGGAGGGCACGGCTTCGGGCCCGCGGCTGGACGATGCCGAGTTGTGGGTCAACGAGCAGCCGTGGGTGCGTCTGAACGGGGCGCTCCACGCTTCCTGGACCGTTCCCGCTTCCGCCTCGCCGGGGGAGGTCTTCCGCCTGCGCTTGCGGACACTCGGCGCGGGAGGGATGAGCTCGTCCACGGTGCATGAGGTCCGGGTCGGGGAGGCGGAAGGCAGCGGCTCCTTGAGCGTGAAGATCGCCTCGGTCTCCGCGCCACCCTCGTGTGGTTCGAGCTGCGTTGCCGAGTATCCCGCCGGATACCCCGTGGAGGTTACGGTGACGGGGACGGAGGCGGGGACGGGCGGCGTGCCGCCGCCGCCCTATTCGGTGTACATGAGCCTGGAGGGGCCGGGGGCGGACCAGAAGTTCGCGCTGGGCACGCTCACCGCACAGACGGACAATCCCCTGTCCTTCAAGGGGACGGTGCGGATTCCGGCGGTGACCGCGCCGTTCACGGGAACCCTGGTCGCGCGGCTCTACGATGGGACGGGCCGTGGGTTCGTGGCCGAGCGGACCGATGTGAAGGTGAAGGCCTACGTGAGCGCGCCGACGCTCTCGTCGGGCCTGCCCTCCCTTGTGCGCGCGGGGCCGTACATCAATCGCTTGTCACTCGTGGCACAGGATGGCGGTGCCCTGACCCTGCGCCTGCTGATGAGCGCGGTGTCGGAGGGTCCGACTCCGGGAGCGGCGAACCAGCTCCTGGCCAGCGCCGTGGGCACGCCAGGAAAGGTGTCCTTGTTCCACCCGTTGGTGTTGCCCGCGGATTCGGAGGGCAAGTACGTCACCCTCCAGGTCGTTGCCGAGAAGGCCGATGGCACGAAGACCCCGCTGGAGACGGTGACCTATTCCATCCGGCCGGATGGCGAGCCGCCGACCGTCAGCGAGTTCCTCGTGGGTGGCAAGCCGTGCACCGACGGTCAGACAGTGCTCGATGCCTACCAGGCGCAGCGAATCGCCGTGTCCGCGAGTGCCAGCGACAAGGATGAGGACTTGACGTCGTTGGTCATCTACTCCGAGTACAACAACAAGAAGACGGCGGAGTTGTCCTGGTCGGGTCTCAACGCCAGGAATGGACAAGTGGGCGGCCAGTACAAGATGGCCTTGTACGCCCCGGGCCATGAGTCGGTCACGCTCACGGCCGAGGCAATGGATTCCACGGGCCGTCCGAGCAGACAGTCGTGCAAGGTAGGCTTCAAGACGCCCGAACCCAAGCCGACGGTGGTGTACATGGAGTTCGTTCGGGACCCTGTCGACGGGCCGAATGACGTGCGTGTCAAGGACACGGGAACCCTGAAGGTGACCGGCTACCACCCCGTGTCGATGGGGAGCGTCAAGTTGACGATGAAGCAGTACTCGGGTGAGCAGTCATTGCCCACCGTCGTGGCGTGCGCTTCCGGAGAAACGTACTGCCGGCTGGAGGTGAAGAACTACGAAGTTCCCTCCACCAGCGAACTGACAATGATCGTCACGGTGACCTCCGAGTCCGGTGTTGCGGAAACCTTCCCGTCGGGTGTTATCAGGGTGAACTCCAATACCAGGCCCCGGCTCAGGCTGGAGTTGCCCCGGTACGTCAAGAAGGGGGTCCCGTTGGACCTGAAGGGCTTCGCCGCGGATGATCGCAGTCCGCTGAAATGGGCGCAGTTCCGCGTGGACGGAGCAACGGATGAGCTGCCAAAGCAGATGAATGTGGCAGTCAATAACGACTCCACTCCCAGCAGGCCGCTGGAGCTTCGCTCCTACACTCCCGTCCAGGAAGGAAAGTTGACCGTGCGACTGGCTGCGCTTGATAGCGCGGAGCAGTACGAGGAGATCTCTCAGGTCGTTGACGTGATTGATCCGGTGTCGCCGCCTGATGGCACGCTCATCTCCGAGGATGATAGGAGTTTGGACGGCAAGGATCTGCTCGTCGAGGATGGAAGAACGCTGATCATCAATGGCTCGCACTCGTTCAAGAATCTGCTCGTGATGGGAGGAGGCAAGCTCACCCACTCCATGCAGGAGGCGACGCAGGGAAGCGTCAAGTTCATGGATCTCTCCATCGAGGAGACGATGTTCGTGGACTCGCAAAGCTCCATTGATGTGTCCGGGAAGGGCTTCCTGGGTGGGGCGGTCTCCAACGACTCGGAGATCTCCCATGCCGGGCGCACGGTGCGGATGGATGGCACCGAGCTGCTCCGCAACGTGCCCGCGTTGACGGGGAGAACCTCCGGAAGCCATGGTGGCTATGGTTCTTCCAATGCTCCCGACCAGACGCCGATGGAGGTGTACGATGATGCCATCGATCCCTGGTTCCCCGGGGCGGGTGGTGCGGGAACCGCCTCGTCGGCGGGTGGGTCCGGCGGTGGCCTGGTCCGCATCAACGCGAAGACCCTGCAGATGGACGGCTGGGTGTATGCGAACGGCACTGACGCTTCGGATGCGAGTGGTTACGACGGCGCGGGTGGTGGCGTGAAGCTGAAGGCGCAGACCCTGGTGATCCTTGGCGAAGTGGAAGCCCGGGGTGGGACCAAGGGCGGTGGTGGTCGGATTTCGGTCGTGAGTGGGCCCGTCGCTCAAGGGTGTGGATACACGTCCTCGAATGGCTCTTGTTGGTCCGCGAACGACTTTTCCGCCCACTACGTGAGCCACCTCGCGGGAGCAGGGACGGTTCACATGCAGCAAGGGGAGTCACTCGCGGCGGAGCGCCACGACTTCAAGGTCTCTGGCAGCGACACCAACAGCCTGGAGTTCGTAAGCATGGCCAGGGCCACTCCGATACCTGGTGGCGAGTATGAGACGTTGACGGTTTCCTATGGCGCGAAGGTACGCGTCGTGAACGATGTCATCGTCCAGAGTTTCGTCCAGTGGCAGCGCACCTTCGCGGAGTTCGCCGGAAATCTGACGCTGCCTGGACAGAAAAACAGTAATGGGCATACAAGTTTGGTGTTGGCGGCGCCCATGTCCGTTGCCGGCACCCTCTCGTCCGACACGGAGCGCCTGGACATCAAGGCGAACTCGACCTTCCAGTCGATGTCATTGCCCCTGCTGACGGAGCTGTCGTTGGATTTCTCCGCGTCAAGTGCCAGGGGCGTGGTGCATCTGCTCAATCCGTCCAGCTTGCCGAACACGACCGTTGTCCGATTGTCCAATGCCACCTTGTCGCTGGGCGGCAGTACTCAGGCGACATGGTCGAAGCTGGACATGGATTACAACTCGGTTCTGACCCTCGAAGCCCCGACCACGACGGCGACCCACAAAATCGATCTGAATGTCACGGAGCAGATCGTCATCGGGTTCAGTTCGAAAATAGACGTCAGTGGCCTGGGCTCGCTAGGTGATTATCAGGACCTGGCCAGGGCGGGCGTGAGTGGCAGCCATGGTGGATATGGCTCCTCGTCGGAATCGACTCCCGCCATGAGCACTCATGGTGATTTCACCCAACCCGCGGAGTCTGGCTCGGGTGGCGTGGGTTACACCGTGGTCGATGACGGGGTGGAACACCACTACAGGGGTGGCAACGGTGGCGGTTCCGTGAAGCTCTCGACCGGGTGGCTCGTCCTGCAAGGAGAGATCCTGGCCGATGGTTCTCCGGGCGAGGGTCCCACCCCCTGGGGTGGCTCGGGAGGCAGTGTGTGGATCGAGGTTCCGAAGGGGGCGTTGATCGACACCGGTGGCAGGATTCACGCCAGGGGCGCCCCTGGGAGCGGTGGTGGTGGTCGTATCTCCTTGCGGTTCGCGAATTTCCATGACTTCTCTGGAACCGAGGTCCGCTCGCGTTATCTCGTCTCCGCGCAGAGCGCACACAGTGGCGCGGGGACGGTGTTCCTCGAACAATTCGAGGTTCCCGAGGGCGGTGGCGAACCGGTGTCTGTGTCCAGGCAGCTTTGGATCGACAACAGAGGACACCTGTCCCACGCCACGCCCACACCCCTGCTGCCTCCGCAAAACGCGGCGTCCTTCCATCTGGACCAGTTGTGGATCGGCGGTTCCGCCTACGTCTGGAAGGACAGCCGGGTGACGGTGGGTACGCTCATCGGTGGCGACACGGGACTGTGCACGGAGCCCACCCTCGAGCAGTGCGAGGCGCCGCTCCCGAGCACTCCGTGAGTCCCGAGGGGCGGCCCGGCGGTCGTTTCGCCGGGCCCGCCCTCCGTTGCCGCTCGTTTCGTCAAGGCCCCATCCCCCGAGCTTCGCCAAGAGTGAATTCCATCTGTCAGCTAGACAACCTTGCTGGACGTGGGCGAATCTCGCGTCGCGTTCAAGATTTCCTGGAGTCGCTTTCGTATGTCGCGGTGCTGGGGGGCTCTCTCCCTGAAGAAGCAGTCCCTCGAGTCACGCCCCGGGTGTGTCCTGTCCGCGCTGGGAATGGTGTTCACCTGGCTGGCGCTGTCCGGATGCGGTGACACCAAGGTGGTGGCGGAGGTGGGCCGAAGCAAGCTCCGGCGCGCGGACGTGGAGTTCTTCCGACAGACCTGGAGCCCGGGGGCGAGGCCCTCTGCGTCGGAGGCGCTGGGGGCCTTGGTGGATCAGCAGTTGCTGGCCGAGGAGGCCCGGCGCGAAGGGCTGGAGAAGGACGAAGTTGTCCGGGCGCGGCTGGCGGCGGTGGAGCGTGAGGTCCTGGCTCACGCGCTGAGGGAGAAGCGGCTGGCGGAGGCGGAATCCGAGGTCGCCCTGCGCGAGCGCTACGCGCGCGGCCGCGAGGGCCTGTCGCGCAGGCAGGTCCACGTGCGCCACCTCATGGTGCGCCTGCCGCCCAGGGAGGGCGCGCAGGGTCTGGCCCGCGCGCGCTCGCGCATCAACGGCTTGTATGCCCGGCTGCTGGGCGGGGAGTCCTTCGAGGTGGTGGCCCGCGAGGGCTCCGAGGACAGGGTGAGCGCGGAGAAGGGGGGCGACCTGGGCCTTGTGGAGGAGGGGCAGGTGGATGCCAGCTTCTTCGCGGAGGCGGTCGCCCTGAAGAAGGGCCAGCTGTCCAAGCCCTTCGCCACGTCCTACGGGCTGCATCTGGTGGAGGCGGTGGAGGACGTGCGCGTCGTGACGCCGGGCTTCGACGAGGTGCGGGGTCGGCTGGCGGCGGAGGCGCGGCGGGAAGCCGAGACGCGGCTGCTGACGGAGCTGCGCGAGAACATCGCGGTTCAGACGTACCCGGAGCGACTCGAGGTCCCCGCGGTGGGATCAGGGTCCGCGACGGACGCGGGAGAAACCCCATGAAGCGGGTCATGCAGGGATGGTGGGCGCTTGCGCTTGCGCTGGCACTGGCGGCGTGTGGTGACGGAACTCCTCCAGGCGCGAGGACGACGGAGGTGGCCTCCGCCGATCCGGCCGGACCGCGACCGGCTCGCAAGCCAACGACGGACCCTCGTGACGCGCGGCCCTCCTCGACCTCGGCGGGCAGCGGAGCCTACAGCACGAGCACGGCTTCCTCCCCGCCGGCCTCGGACAGGAGGTGGGCACCTGGGGAGCCATCGCGGCCCGTGGCGGCCCGCGACGGCAACGCAGCGGCCAGCGAACGGCCGAACAGTGGCGTGGCCACCCAGGACACGCTGCCCCCGGTGCTCGTGCTCCGGGTGCCGGGTCCTGGCCCGGAGGTGGTGACCCACTCGCCCTACGTGCTGCGCGGCTCGGTGGGGGATGACTCGAGCCAGGTGCGCGTCAGTGTGCAGGGCTTCGAGGTGCCGGTGCTGGCCGGTGGTTTCCTCGCGACGGTGCCCCTGACGGCGGGTGACAACGCCGTCGTGGTCCGGGCGTGGGACGAGGCGGGCAACCAGACGCAGCGCACGCACGTGCTGCGGGTTGCGAGCCTGCCACCGCAGGTGACCATTCTCTCTCCGCTCTCGGGCTCGGAATCGCCGGGCCCCCAGGCGACGGTCCGGGTCCGGGCGACGTCCGCCACGTCCGCCATCCGCAAGGTGTGGGTGAGTGAGCGGGAGGCGATCCAGAAGCAGCCCGGGGAGTACGAAACCATCTACGCGCTGAGATTGGGAGACAACACCATCGAGGTGCGGGCCGTGGACGAGGCGGGCCTGTCCTCCTCGGCCTCGGTGCGGATCCACTACCGGAGCGCCTCCCAGGAGCCACTTTCCGTGACGGGCGTGAGCCCGTCGCGTGGCGCCACGGGAGTGGAGCCCGACAGCCTCATCAGTGTGTCCTTCAACAAGCCAGTGAAGTGGGAGTCGTTGAAGGATCACCTCATCGTCCGGACGGGTGGGGAGCGCGTGGCGGGAGGCTACTCGCTGGCCCCCGGTGGGCAGACGGCCATGTTCGTGGCGGCCCGGCCCCTGCCGGAGCAGGCCCGGCTGACGGTGTCGGTGGACGGCGTGCTGCCGGCGGAAGGGCCTGGCCTGGCGGCGGGGTTCTCCAGCGACTTCACGGTGCGTGGAGCGCTCACGCGGGTGCGTGGCTCCGTCACGGACGCCGAGCTGCAACCCCTGGCGGGCGTCGAGGTGACGCTCGAGGGCAGGAACCTGTCCACGCGCACGGAGCCCAACGGCAACTGGGCGCTGTTCGTCCCCGCGGGGGGCGAGGTTGTGGTGCGCTACGACGGGGGTGTGGGCAAGGAGGGCCAGGGCTTCCCCACGGTGAGGCGGCGCCTCTTCATCGCCCAGGGAGCGGAGACGGTGGATGCGCCCCTGCGGCTGACGCCCACGGACAAGGCGTCGGCGCAGTGGGTGCGGGTGACGGACAACACGGACCTGACCTTCGCGGGACGGCAGCCGGGGCTGCGGGTATCGAGGGCGGGGGGCGCGCTGTCCTTCGCGGGCGGAAAGACGGCGGACTTCGTGACGGCCACGTGGCTGCCGAGCCACCTGCTGCCCGTGCCCCGGGAGGGTCATGTCGCGCTGGGCGGTGTGTGGCAGATGGGGCCGGCGGGCCTCCGGCTGGACACCCCGGTGACGCTCTCGCTGCCCAACCTCACGCCCGGCCTGCCCGATGGCCGCTACGCGTTGGTGTTGGCGTATGATCCGCATCGCCACCTGCTGGCGCGGGTGGGCTTCGGCCGGGTCCAGAACAAGGGCACCACCATCGTCACCGAGGCGCCCCTGCCCCTGGAGTCGCTGGAGTTCCTGGCGTACTCGCCGCTGTCCCAGGAGCAGCATGACGCGGTGGCGCGGGCTCTGGGCACCGAGGGGGGGAGGATGGATGGCGGGACCCCGACGGATGGCGGCCTGGGTTGGCTGCGGCGCGTGCCTCACTCGCCGGGGCAGCCCTGGTGGAAGTTGCCGTTGTCCCCCGTTCTGGTGGGGGAGGCCCATGCCCAGACGCGGGCCAACCCCTTCCAACCGGGCCTGTCCGCGCTCGACTCGCTGAGCACGAACGAAGTCCCGGGCCGGATCGAGGGCACCGTGCGCTCCCCCATGGACCAGGAGATTGTTTTCTCCTTGCTCCTGCCGGAGCCCTCACGGCTCAACATGACCCTGCGCTGGGACAAGCCTCCCTTCACGATGCCGGTGGCGTTCAAGGTGAGCCACATCCAGCGGACCGTGGATGCCACGCTGGACAGAAAGGTCCGGGCCCAACTCGAGGTGCATGACCCGGGTGGTGTGCGGCAGATGCCGCCGACGGGCGAGGACTGGGACGTGGATGGAGATGGGGAGGCACTCGTCACCACCCAGCTCACCTTCCAGGCGGGCACGACGAAGCTGAAGATGATGGGAAGCTCGCCGGCGGGCCTGCGGGTGCTGGAGGTCCTGGCGACCCTGGAGTGGGACAGCGAGGGGCCAGGTGCGACGCTGTTGCTGGAACGGGCTCCAGGCTCCACGGAGCGGGAGGGCGAGGCGCAGAGCCCCATCCGGTTCAAGGACCTGCGCGTGACGGTGACGGGGCCCGCGGGGGGCGGTGCCGGGGTGACGGGGGAGCGGGGGACGTATGGAATCGTGGTGCCGGTGCTTGGAGGTGGCGAGACCGGAATCTCCTGCACCGAGGTGCCCCTGGCGTCCAAGCTGGTGGAGCGGGTGGGGGAGGATGGAACGCCCCGCTACGACGCCGTGATGCAGCAGTTTGGCGTGTGCAGTGAGATCTACTCGGTCACTCCGGGGGGCAGCACGACTGGGAACATCCTGGTGGATGCGCGCTTCCTGAAGGGAGCGCTGCGCTTCGTAGATCGCAAGGGAGCGCCGCTGGAGACCTGGTGCGGCGAGGACACGGAGGCGCCGAGTCAGCCCGACCTGTCCCACCCCGGGGAGTACCTGTCCATCTCGCCCAAGGACATCAAGGGCACGGAGGTGCACTTCTTCCGGGAAGATGATCTCGAGCACCCCATCGCCAACTACTCCACGGCGGAGCCGGATACACGCAGATGCACGGCGTCGCCGTCGTCCACCGACGCCCACGGCGAGTTCACCCGGCTGCGTCTGGGGCCCACCCATGGCACCAAGCGCTACGTGCGCGAGCGATGCCTGGAAATACAAGCACGGGGGGACGCTCAGACGCAGGAGGACAAGGACTACTTCGCGGTGAATTGTGAGAACAACCGCACCAACTTCATGAGCCTGGGAGCCGGGGACCGGGTGGTGGTGTTCGCCATCAACCACGCCACCGGCTACTCGGGAATGAAGACGGTGACGGTGCCGGCCATCAACCAGACGAAGACCGACCCGTGCAAGGAGGACGAGAACCAGCCCCCGCTCACCGTGGAAGAGAACGGTCGGAGCTATGAATTGTCACGCTGCACGGAGCGGCAGTTGACCATCCCGGTGGGCATCATCGACATGTTTCCTCCGGAGATCGATCTGCGCGTCTCTCGCAAGATGGAGGCGCAAGGCAGCCGGAAGCAGAAGCTGGAGAGCCTGATCCGCCAGGGAGGCTCCGCCACCACGAATGACGACCTGGTCGCCGTGTCCACGCAGTGGCGGGTGCGGGTCAAGCCCTACACCCCCGAGGAAGGCACAGAGTCCACCGATGGCGGTACCGGCGGACTCACCCCAGCCTCCTGTGATGGCGGTCCCTGTCCCAACGCCCTGGTGGATCAGGGCGACGCGGGTCTGCCGTTGGAAGTCTACTGCTCCGAGCTTCCCCCCACCGCCAGCTCCTCGGCGCGCCAGGGGTGCATCAATCAGGATCCGCCCCTGCTCGATGTGCCGGCGGGCGTACCGCCGCTGGCCGGCCGCTTGATCAAGGTCACGGGCGCCGCGCTGGAACAGCCCATGGTGAAGCTCTTCCCGGTGAAGTCGGGAGGCCGGTTCACCCAGTCCGTCCAACTCCCGGAGTACTACAGGACGTCCTCGGACGAGGACAAGCCGCTCAACGCCCTGCCACGAGCCAACTACTACCTGCATGTCGTGGGACATTCCTTCTCGGATCATGACGCCAACGGGGATGGCTTCATCCAGGAGAGCGAGAAGAACCAGGCCCCACCGAACTTCTCGGCGGAGGAAGCACCCGTCGAGGGCGCCGAGGCGGGGCGGATCCCCACCCATGCGGTGGGGCTGAAGAACGTCTACCGCCACATCGAACCAGATGGAAACAAGCTCGAGCGCTTCGATCTGGCGCGGGAGCACGCCTTCCGGGTGATTGAAGTCGCGGATTCGCAGATCATCGTCCTGGGTCGCGACCAGGGGGAAGACTCCGATCTGACCAGTCAACCCTCCCCCTCCGCCACGCAGAACGATACGGCGTATGACTTCCTCCTCCATCTCCTCGAGCCCGACGGCGAGCTCAGGGGCGGAGTGATGCCGGGCGAGTATGTGGTCCGGTTGGGAGGAGATGGCTTTGGTATCGATTGTCCCTTCTCCGCCCAGCCGAATGACGAGACCCTGGTGCTGTCGGGCTCGTGCGGCGGGGATTTCCTGCCCGAGGTCCTGGCCTCCGATGATCTTCTCTACTTCGAGCTGTACCTGAGCGGTAACGCGGAGAACATCCTCTACCGGTTCAACTTCGAGGGACTCGCCTCGCGCACGGACTTCTTGAGCGCGGGGCATGAATACACCCTGGCGCAAGCCGAGGCGGCGCCGGAGCTTCAGGGCGGGCAGCCCGCGCCGGGCCGTGAGATCTCCCAGGCGCCCATGGCCAATTTCTCGCTCAAGGAGAGCGAGTTCACGGAGGGCCTCCTCACCCTCACCGCGCGCAGGCCCGGTGCCAGTGATGTCGAACTGAAGCAGGTCCCCATCCGCCTCGATGGGCTGGAGTGGAAGTTGCTCGCCCAGCAGGACGCCAATGACCTGGTGCCCTTGTCGTATGATCCGGAGCCCGCCAGTGGGGTCTGGAACTTCCACATGCCGCTGCCTTCGGCGGTGGCCGCCATGCAGGGAGGCACCCAGAACACCCAGCTCTCCATCTGGGTGAAGGTGGAGGCGCTGAAGCCCCGGGTCCTGACGCGCGAATACAAGCTGGGCAATCCCCTGGGCACCTTCACGGGAGTGAACGCCGCGGCACGGGCCCAGCAGACGGTGGCCGGGGTGAACGTGGCGGATGGACACCTGTCCTTCACCCATACGGACTTCTCCGTGCCCAACGGCGCGCGCACCATTGGCTTCAGCCGCACGTACAACAACCAGAACAACCTGCTCAGCCCCATGGGCCTGGGGTGGAGCCATAACTATGACGGCTGGGTGTTGGAGGAGAAGTACCAGCACCGCTACGTGGTGGTGCTGGGCGGACAGGCCTATCCCTTCCCTGGCTGCGTGGCCGCTGACCTGGAGGGGATGCCGGAGCGGGTGAAGTGCTTCGCGGACACGTCACACAACAACGTCCTCTTCGTGAACGCGCCGCTGTCCGGGTTGTCCGCCACCAACGCGCCCTCCGCGCCGGCGCGCATCGAGATGCGGACCGCCCAGGGGCAGTTGTTCCTCTTCACCCAGCCAGCGCAGCGAGAGGAAAAGCCCGGGCGCCGCAAGTGGTTGCTCAATGCGTTCGGCGAGCTGCGCGAGGATCCGGGTGACGGCCCGGTGGTGGAAATCGGCAACCGGGCCGAGCTCTCGTACAAGGAGGGCTCAGACCTGATTGATGAAGTGAACTGGAATCCCGGCAATACGAAGCTCAAGTTCGAATACGAGGGCATCGACACCGAGAATGCACCCACCCGCGTGCGGGTGTTCGCCCGGTCGCGGGGCTTCAAGTGGCTGTCTCGTGTGCAGTTGCTGCACAAGCCCTCGGCCAACCGGGTGTTGTACCAGGTGGACTTCGAGCGCGAGCCCAACGGCAACCTGCTCCACGCGCTGCGCACGCAGTGGGACTGGGGTGCGTCATCGAATGGAACGGCCAGCCCCAAGGGACCGTTCCCGCTCTGGACCTATTCCTATCATTCCATCCCCTCGGGACTGGTCGGGGAAGAGCGTTGGAATGCGTCCAATGAACTGTACCGGGCCTGGCTGATTCACGGCGCCACGCCTGGCGAGATGGACGCCACCTCATCCGTGCAGTGGTGGGCTGAATACACCCGTGTTTCGGGTTCGAGCGCCGCGGGCCGCTACGAGCACCTGAAGCCCTATGAGCTGGTGGCCAAGGTGTCGATGACGGGCCAGCAGGACCAGCCATTCTCCCTGGAGTATCAGACGCCAACGAGCCGGCTCGTGACCCGTCCGGACGGGGTCGCGACCCACTTGAGCGTGAATCCCTATGGGAGTGTCAATCAGACGAGCCTTCCCATCCCGGGAACGAGTTCGTCGACGACCTACCAGAATGACGACTCGCTCACTGGCCAGGTGATGGTCCATACCACCACCAGCGCCATGGGGGTGCAGACGACGGTGGTTCCCAAGAGCCCGGCCGGGAATTTCGGCGGCCTTCGGCCCGAGAAGATCCAGTACACCGGCTTCCTGGCGGGCTCGGGGGTGTCACCCGTCTTCGGGTCCGGCACGACCCCGGAAGTGTCCTTCGCCTACGACAACAGCGTCAAACCCGGGGTGCCCACCCAGACGACCCTGCCAACCGGTCTCGGTCCGGTCTCATGGACGACCACCCCGGACCCGCAGGGCCATCCTCAGCAGATGTCAGCCTCGGGCGTCGGGGATACGAAGACCCTCCTGGCGGGAGCCCTCTACGATGTTCGCGGCCGACCCGAGTATGTGGACAAGGACGAACAGGGCCGGTCCGTGACGTACCAGTACAACGATGAGGCGGGACTCGGACAACTCGAGACCCTGACCCTGAGCCTGCCCGCCGATCAGGTGGCGGCATCGGCGCTCGCGACGCTGCACCGGATGTTCTCCTACGATGCCTATGGCCGCCTGATCGGCATCAAGGACGTGGAGACGGGCGCCGAGGAGTCCTGGACCTATGACGGTCTGGGACGCGTCGTGCGCCACATCCGCCGGGGAGAACCCGACGAGGATTGGACGTACGAGTACCTCGAGGAGGACAGAACGCTCACCATCCGGGAGTCGCTGGCCAGATACCGGGCGCAGAGGGATCCCTCGCCGCCACACGTGCGGACCTCGGTCATCACGGATGGGTTGCTGACGCGCGAGTCCTATACGGTGGGCGCGGCCCCCGTCTTCTCCCCATTCTTCTCGCTGCCCACGGAGCCCTCGTTCTCCACGGTCTCCCGTACCTATGGGTACGTGAATGGCCGCCTGGAAACCACGAAGGATGAGCGCGGAATCCCGCGGAAGTATGTCTATGATGCCAATGGCCGGCTCGAGAGGGTGGAGGTTGGCCTCGCGGGTGACGTGGAAGTCTCCTATACGTTCGACAACGACGGGCGGGTGACGAGCATCACGAATCACCTCCAGCGCACGACGACGATTGGCCATGATGAACTCGGGCGGGCCGTGTCGTGGGACTACGGTGATAAAGACGTGGAAGGGGTGGAACTCGACGTCCAGGGCACGCCGATGCGCACCTGGTGGGGTGAGTCGCGGACGCTCAGGACCGAGGTGACCAGGCTCGATGCCTTCGGTCGGCCGGTCGAGACGCGGAGCAAGGGAAAGCCGGGCGGGGTGCTCGGGACCGAGACCCGGGACTCGGCGGGCCGCCTGACGAAGCGGGTGGATGGGGTGCTCGGGCTTGAGGACGAGTACGAGTACAGGGATGTGTTGGGTCGGTTGACCCTCCACCGGCGCAAGGTGAAGACTCGCTCCGACTTCCCCTTGTCGGACAAGATCCTCGTGAGCGAGGAGACGCGTGCCTACGATGACATGGCACACACCGTTTCCATCGAGCGCGTCATCGACACCGGTATCGCGCGGTCGCCCACCCGGACCGAATCCGAGACATTGACCCTGGATACCGCGGGGCGTGTGCGCCAAGTCAAACGGATGCTGGATGGCATTGGCCTGTCGGTCGACGAGTACCGTTACAACGAGCGGGGACAGGTCCGTTGGCACCAGAGCGAGGGCTCCGCGGGACCGATCACCGAGTACTGGCATGATCCCATGGGCAATCTCGTCCAGCGCCGGGAGCCCGCGGACGTGGCGCCTGGGGAGCCGTTCAAGATCACCTACCTGCTGGAAAGGGATGGCCGGCCGCGGCTCACGGTGGGACCGCACCCGGGCTATGGCGAGGAGTACGAGTACGACGACTTCGGAGAGCTGTCCTCGAAGACCCTCCATGCCTACGAGGGCACGCCCGAGGCCAGATGGACCTATGCGCTGACGGGACAGCCGGGAGAAATCAAGGAGACAGGTCCCGAGGGGACGGAAACGCTTCGGCGCTTCAACGCACGCGGGCGGCTGGTGTCGGAGAGAGTCTCGGGGGGGGGTGGCAGCCGGCTGACCACGTTCGATCTGGATGGGCCCTGGGAGGCCCGGCGTCTGACCCAGGAGGGGTCGTGGAAGGCCACCTGGCAGACGCTGGAGCGAGATGACCTCGGGCGTCCGCTCGATCAAGTGGAGAGCTGGTCGGCGGGAGGGCTGGGTTACAGCTATCAAACGAAGACCACCTGGACGGGACGAAACGCCACCATCGCGTACTCCTGGACGACCGGCGCTTCTACTCCCCCTTCATCGGACACGCAGCGTCACCGGACGATGGAGATCTCCCTCGACTCCCTGGGCAATGTGGTGCGGAGCAAGGCCGCGAGTCTGAGCTACACGGACACGGCCGTCTATGACGCGAGTGGACTCCTGTCGATTCAGCAGCCCGCTGGACGTCCCGCCACGTTGTTCACGTATGACCAGGGATTGCTTCGCGAGACGGACTATGCCGGCGAGCTGACGAAGTATGTCTACGACCTGAGTGGTCGATTGACCCGGCGAACGGATCCGGATGACCGGACCCAGGCGTATGAGTACTACCCCCGGGGTGTGGTGAAGACCGAGACCTACGGCCGCCTGGCGGGCTCCGAGTGGATGCCGGGAGTGCAGCACACGGCATACGATTACGACCCCGCGAGCGGCTTCTTGGAGTACGTGCGCCCGGGTGCTGGGACCGCGGATGAAGCCAGGTGGCGCTATCAGTATGGCGCGCGCGGTGAACTGCGGTTCGTGAGTGCCGATGCCCCCTTGGAGAGTGTCTTCGAGTACACGTACGACGCGCTGACCCGGCTCAAGTCGGTGATATTTCACGGGGATTCGGTGATGCCGAGGCAGGAATTCTCGTACGACTTCGCCAACCGGCTCTCCGAGCGCAAGCGCGTGGGCAGAGACGCTTCCACGGCGAGTTGGCTGACGACGTATGTCGATGGTGCGGCGAGAACGCTCCCCTTCCCAGCGAATAGCGGCACGGACTCGGTGAACGAGATGGTCCACTTGTTGGATGGACGCGGCCGTGTCGCCCGGACGACGTATGCCGGGACGACACGCGGCCGTGCCGTTCAGGACCTTTTCCAGGTCGACTATGAGTACAATGGGGCGGATCAGCCACTGCGGATCGTAGAGTTGCGCGCCAATGACGTGCGCGTGAACAACGTCTTCGAATATGACTCCCGCGGGTTGATGACTTCCCTTGCGCGGGACTCCGACGTGCTCCGGTATGAGTACACCGCGAGTGGTCAGCGCGCCTCGGTATACAGGGGGACGAGTTCCACGCCCAGCCTTGGTTATACCTATGACGAGTTCGATCGGCTCAGCGGGCTCATCCCCGCGAGTACGGCTCGTCAGCCGACCATGGTGAGGTGGGAGCCGGGTGGGACACGTCTTCAGACCGTTGGCGACGATGTGGTGATGCAAGAGCGTTGCTATGACAACGCTGGCCGTCTTTCGGTTGTCATGAACGCGGCCGGGGGGAGCACGACCGGAGGAGTGCCCAATTGCGGCAGCCCGTTCAATAACGCCCTCATGTCCTACCTGTACACGTATGACGGACGTGGCAACCGGCTGACCGAGGAAAGCAGAGGATCCAAGATCGTATCTCCGGGGCTTACCCGTTACGGGTACGACGGCGCTGACCGACTGACCGGAGTGCACTATCCGGATGGGTCCGCGGTGTTCTACTCGCTCAATTCCGAAGGAACACGTCTGGGCGAAAAGAAGGTGGCCAGCTACGGCGTTGGCGGCCCATTGGATGCAGATGCGTACTGGCGGTTCTCGGACTCGGATCCGAACCTGATCTCCAATCGGGTGTATAAATATGACACCTATGGTGGCATTGAAGCGATCCGTGATGCGGTCTCGAATACGGACCTCTTGACGTTCAAGACGGATCGCTTTGGTCAGGTGCAGTACCAGATCAACCCGTCCACGGATACGAGTGATATTTATGAGTGGGATCCTGCGGGCCGTCTCGCCAGGGTCACGCGTTCCACCCTCGTGATGTCGCCGCTCCCGTCGAGCACGGATGAGGTCTACAGGTATACATACGATTACGCCGGTCTGCGGCGTCAGGCCACGAGCAACAACAGCGAGAACCCTGGCGGATACTGGCTCTACGCGGGGGAGGAACTGGTCGCGGAGACCGAGTATCGTTCATCCCCGAGGCTCCCAGGTACCGGAACCTATATTTGGGGGATGTATGAGCGGGTGGGCGATCTGGTCACGGCGTACCGGGATGATCGCATCCTGACCGATGGTCTCGGCAGTGCCGTCGGAAGGATGAACGCGACCACGGCCACGGCCTATCAGTACGACGCCTGGGGCGCTTATACGAAGGACTCTCCGACGCCTGCCGGTGGCAAGAGTGGCCTGGGGTATACCGGGCATCTGTGGGACAAGGGGGCGAATCTCGTCTACGCCCAGCAGCGCTGGTACTCGCCCGAGACGGGCCGGTTCCTCAGCCAGGATCCGGTGGGGGCGGAGGCGTACCTGGAGACGCCGATGGGTATGCAGCCCTGGCTGTATGCCAATAATAATCCGCTTCGGTACACCGATCCGGATGGGCGCTGTGTCAATTTCTTCTCGAACGATGTGGTCTCAAGCGCTAATTGCGTTGAATCCGCGAAGACGTTCGGGGGTTATGCGGTAGGTGTAGGCAAGGTGGTTGGGAGCCTGGGCATCCTCACCTATAACGTCTCCTACAACGTGACCGGTGGAATCACTTACGCGGTATTTGGGGGCGAGCAGTATCGTGACCAGTACGACGCCACACGAAGTGGGGTTGCACTCATTGACGCCATTGCGCAGAACCCCAGTCAGATTCCTGGCATATTCGTAAAGGGTTTCGTTGCTGGCCTTGATCAGATGAACGAGGCACTTGAGCGCGGTGATTCCTATTCAGCGGGTGAAGGAGTCGGAGACTTCGTAGCTCAGACGGTAATGCTCCTCCAGTCCGGTTCGTCCATGCGCCTCCAGGCGAAGCGCATACCTGCGTTCACGGCTATTGGTACGAACCAGATGCTGAAGTCCGGCGGAATAGCCATCACCGTCACAGGCCCGAAACTTCCTCCGCTGGTTCTGGCTGCGACGAACGCGCTGAACGAGAGTGAAGGCAACAACCAGCGCGAGAAGACAGATGGCAAAGCGCCCGAAAGGAGCAATGCAGAGCAGGCGCCGGCTCCGCAGCAGACGAATGTTCCCTTGGTCGCGAGAGTCGATGTCAGCTCCCAGTTCCGCGTGACGAGGGAAAAGAAGGGAGGTGTGTCGCTTGTATATGGTGATCCGGAATTCCATGGCATCGAGGCCGCGGTGGATCGGGATGGGGTGTTTGGTTTTAATATTCGCTCGAGCTCAAATAAAGACGTCCACAAGGCCTCTGGAGTCGATATGCTGTTGGGCGCAATGGTTCGCTTGAAGAGCGAGGGGGTCGTGATCAAGAAGATACGGGGATTCTGGATTACCAAGAGCGACAGTGTCAATGCCGCGGAGTATTGGGAGAATAGGTACGCGCACAGGTTGGGCGAGAAGCAATCTGCTCTTGAGACGTGGACCGGAAGAATGGCGCAAAAGCTTGGTTATCCACGGGTGGATGGCGTGAACGAAGGGAGTGAGCAGGTCGTGGTGATATTCGGGAAGGCTGAATGATGTTTGAGCCTATCTTGAAAGGCGCGAGTCCTTCGAGTGTTTTCAAGGCCCTTTTGGAGTCGAATCCCGGCGTTGGAAAGTCATGGATTGCGAGCCAGTTCATGGATTTTTTCTATGAGGTTGACGGTGTGGCAAGGCAAGTAATATGGCATTGGCGGCAGCCTGGCGGGAGGGGCGAGTTTAGCGATGAGTATGTGGATGCGTACCTGAGGCGGTTGCTTCGCCAAGCGGGGTACGCAATACCAGGTGATGACGAAAAGACCGAGCCATCGTAGGCGCATCGCGTCATGGCCGTATCCTCGGCGGTCTGGCGGGCACTGCGACGCCAGGGACTGGGGCTCAAAAAAAGTCGCTCGTAGCTTCGGAGCAGCGCTCCCCTCGGATTCAGGCACTGCGGCGTGTCTTCCTCCTGCTGATGCTCCTGCTCGACCCGCGACGGTTCGTCTTCCTCGACGAAACCGGCTGTCACACGAGCATGACGCGCACTCGCGGACGTGCTCCCCGAGGCGAGCGCGTGGTGGGGTATGTCCCCAGGAATCGCGGCGTCGTCACCACCGTACTGGGCGCGCTGGCTCTGGACGGCATTCGGGCGCTGATGACTATCGAAGGAGCCACGACGGCCGGTGTCTTCGAGGCCTTTGTCGAGCACATGCTCGTCCCCAAACTCAATCCGGGCGACATTGTGGTCATGGGCAATGTGGGGGCGCACAAGCCCGCGCACATCCTGGAGTGTATTCGCGCCGCCGGTGCCCATGTTCTTTTCCTTCCACCCTACTCGCCGGACCTCAATCCCATTGAACTGCTCTGGAACAAGCTCAAGGAGCTGCTCAAGAGCATGGGCGCGCGTACCCTACAGACTCTCGATGACGCCATTGCCAGGGCCATGGACCTCATCACTCATGACGACATCGTCGGCTGGTTTCGGTATTGCGGATATAATATATAGGAACATTCAGTAGTCTCCACGGGAATTGAAATGGATATTGTCAATATTGCTGAGTTTCTCTTCTCAAGAAGAGCGCATTCCGTTCCGCTTGAAGGGCTTGCGGAGATTTTTGATGAGTTGAGTTGGGCGCTTGATGATGAGTGTATGATGCAAATCGCCGAGGCTAGGTTGCGATGGCTCGAAGGAGATGATCCAGAAAAGGCGCATGTTGCCTTGTTGATGCGGGACTCTTTCCCATGTGATACACGTGAACGACTTGTTGAGGTTCTCGGGCGGATCAAGGCCAGGTGGCCGAAGTTGGCGAGAGATTGTGATGCTGTGATTAAGTCATGGGATGAAAACTATCCTCAAGGAGTGGTGTGAGCGCTCGCTGGGCTGACGTGTGACTGGTACGTGAGCATGACGGGTGCGGTAGTAGTCAAGCGTCCTTACCGAAGGTCACGGTCGACTGTGGCCTTTCTGATGAACCCAAGAGGATTCCTATGTGGTTGATTCTTGCGTAAGGAAGGGAGCCGCAGCCTAATTGACGACGACGTTCTTGCCCTTGGTTCGCGCGCGGTACGGCCCACACGCCTGTCGTCTCCGCGCTGATTGAGGAAGGTTCGCACGAACAGCCGGCGTGAGAAGCTCAGCACCGCCACCAGCAGGAACACCTTCACCAGCTGCCCGCCCAGCCGCACTTTCTTCTCTCCGAAGTCCACCTGCATCTGCTGCCCCGGCTTTGTCTCGAAGCGCACCGTGGCCACCTGCGCCGCGTGCACCTGCCGTCGCCTCTGCTCCACCGCTCGCTGCACGGTGCGCACGCTGGCCTCCACGCCCTCTTGGGCCAGCAGCGTCTTGACGACGACGGCGTTGCCCTCCGCCGCTCCATTCCACAACTCTACCGCGCGCTGCTGCTCGGCCCCCCGTGAGCCGCCGTGCCTTGGGCCGCACCTGCTTGTCAGCCGCACGGCCCGCACGCAGGTAGCGCCGCACCGTGTTGCGCGCCACGCCCACCCCACGTGCATCCGCTTGGGGCCTCAGCCCGCCTCCGCCAACACGCGGATGCGTCGCACCACTTCCTGCTCCACCATCGGCACCTCCGCCGCGCGGGGTGCCACAACTGTTGCCGTTTCTCCCATCGACCTGACCTCCTTGGTCTGGAGGCCCCGGGAGGGGGTCAGTTTTAGTGTCGCCAGGGGGTCAATTTTGCTGTCGCTCTACACCCCCACCCCCTCCGTACTCCGCCCGGTCGAAGCTTTGCGATGAATCCGCTATGTAGCAGGTCATAATAGAAGAACCGCTGGCCCTGGTGTCCTGTATGATTATGTCGTTGCCAGGCTATGTGTCGGTGTGGGCGGATGCCGAGGTGGACAGAATGAGTGGGCCGATGGGGTTTGTTCTTGCTATTATGTTTCTTGTCGGAGATAGAAGCTTTTCATGCGTCGGCTGCGCTTCCCCATTGCCATGCCATATATCAGGCCCGGAGATTGCCTCGTATGGTTCCAGGCCACCCGTGAAGTGCTTCTCCCGTTGGGTGCGCCTGGCTATGTAGAGGATGATCCGTCTCGTACCGCAGGTGGGCGAGAGTTCTTCTGGGCCTTCGAAACGGAGAGTGGTTTAAGATTCCAAGTGACTTGGGATGAGCCTGGAACGTTCGCCCTTGTCCAGGCTGACCCTCCAGATGCACAGCAGACTATCGTGGCCCTACGGAGTCTGGGGGTGGAGGCGACTTTCGAGGTGCAGCCCATACCTGAGGGGCTTCCGTTGCCGCGATTTCACGCGCGCGGAGCCGTTTGGCTCTTTACGGGCCAGGGTGCGGCGCGGCCAACTGCTGTCTTTTCACGGAAGCAAGTGGCAGATGCTTGGCTCGCCAAGACGAAGTTCTCGGGCACGCTTGTAGCATACCCTCTCGATACATCCCTATACGAAATGGAGAGTCATTTGGCGAGAAGGGCGCTGCCGCCTGCGCACTCGGTCGCTGCCCAGAGCTATGCTGAGCCGGCGGGGGAGAGCTACGAGTACGTTGAGGGGACGCAGTTGCCGAGCATTGATGCTGACGTTTGATAGAGATTCTTCCCGAGGGGCTGATTCGCGCGGCGTGTTCAATGCTTTCGACAATCTGCGCCGACCTCAACTGCTCTCGGCGTTAGTTGACAGCGATGTTCTTGTTCTGGGCCGCGCGCTCCTGCTTCCTCGACTTGAGCAGCGAGGCCACGATGGACACGCCCAGCAGCAGGGCGATGACTCCCAGGGACACCGGCGAGGGAATCTTCACCACGTCCACCAGCGCCATCTTCGCGCCCACGAACACCAGCACCCCGGACAGGCCCACCTTCAGGTAGGTGAACTTCTCCACCGCCCCCGCCAGCACGAAGAACAGCGAGCGCAGGCCCAGGATGGCGAAGATGTTCGAGGTGAACACCAGGAACGGATCCGTCGTCACCGCGAAGATGGCCGGAATCGAGTCCAGCGCGAACAGCACGTCCGTCAGCTCCACCAATATCAACGTCATGAACAGCGGCGTGGCCAGCCTCCGGCCGTTCTGCACCGTGAAGAAGCGGTCCCCGTCCAGCTCCTTCGACGAGGGGATGATCCGCCGCGCCAGCTTCATGGCCGCGCCGCTCTCCGGGTGCTCCTCGTGGTTGCGCTGCACGAAGAGCTTCACCCCCGTGAAGATGAGGAACGCGCCGAAGACGTAGATGAGCCAGTGGAAGCGCTCGAGCATCGCCACGCCCGCGAAGATCATCACCGCGCGCAGCACCAGCGCGCTCAGGATGCCCCAGAACAACACCCGGTGCTGGTACAACACCGGAATCTTCAGCGCCGAGAAGATGACGACGAAGACGAAGATGTTGTCGATGGAGAGCGACTTCTCGATGAGGTAGCCGGACAGGAAGTTGAGCGCCGGCTCGGAGCCGAACTTCCACCAGATGCCCAGGTTGAACAGCAGCGCCAGGGAGATCCACACCCCGCTCCACGTCAGCGCCTCCTTGAACTTCACCTCATGCGTCTTGCGGTGGAAGACCCCCAGGTCCAGCGCGAGCATCGCCAGCACGAACAGGATGAATCCGCCCCAGAGGACGGGGCTGCCTACGCTGTGCGCTTCCATGGAGTCGTATCCTTCGGATGGAAAGGGGGATCGCCGTACCGCGCGCTTCCCCCTGAATTAAGAGGCCTCCGAAAGTTCGGCAAATAGGAAATCAGGGTAGAACCCTTCGGAAAAACCGAAGAATGGCGGACCCATCGGCTCGCCATCCGGGGCGGGTTCCGAGCCGTGTGACACCCGGCCTCAACGAGTGCACGGATGAGGCCTTGCCTGGGAATCTCCATTCCCACTCGCGCCTCGAGCCCATCCACTAGTGGGCTTTGTGTCCGGTACGGCGCTTGCTCCTGCGTCTCCGGGCCGAGGAGTCGGCGTGGAGGTGGATGAGGATGCGAGCATGGGTGGGGGCGTGGGGAGCGGTTCTCGGTTTCACGGCATTGGGGATCGCATGCGGCGGCGGGCTGACCGAGCCCGTGCCCGGGGATTCAGCGCGTCAGACACCCACGGAGCCCGAGGTTCCCTCGGATCCACGGACGCCCCCCGGGGACGCGGGCACGCCCCTTCCCGAGGACGGTGGAACCCCCCCTCCGCCCGATGACGCGGGGAGCCCGCCTCCCGTGGACGCGGGCACTCCCGGGGATGGGGGCACGGACGGAGGGGGCGGAACCGGCGACGCTCCGGACGAGCCCGGGGGAGGCACGGTCGACGACTTCCCGGGCGTGGACATCTGGCCCCAGGAGCCGGTGGTCAACTACACGCAGCGCTTCGGAGTGGGCCAGCCCCAGGGCGTGGCGGTGGATGACGCCTTCAACATCTGGCTGCTCCAGGGCAACCGCATCGGCGTGCTCCGGCCCGGAGACATCCAGCCGCAATGGGCGAGCAACATCGGTCAGGCGGGCAGGGGCTTCTCCTCCACGGTCATCTGCGGCGGTAGCGCCGGCCGCGCCTACGTGGGCTACTACGCACGGGAACTCGACGAGCCCAGACGCCAGTCCCATGGGGACTCCACCTACGCGGAGGGCGATCTGGACGCGGTCCACCTCACGGCCGAGGGCATCCGGCTCGAGGAGCACCTGACGCACTCCTACCGGTGGAGCCAGGAAGGCAAGCTGACCTGGAACCCGCCCGGGAACACGGGCATCCACAACTCCAATGACTGGCATTACGACGAGGATCGCGCGGTGCTCGGCTGCGTGAAGGTGGCGCGCGGCCGGGACAAGGGCGACGTGTACGTCAGCACCAATCACGGCGTCACCCGCGTGCGCGGCCTGGACTACAACAGCCATCGTCATCCGACCTGGTTCGACGAGCATGGCGGCCAGCACATCGGCTACAGCTACGCGGTGGGCATCGCCCAGGATGGGGACGTGCTCATCGGCAATGACTGGACGTTCGGCATCGTCACGCCCACCGCGGACATCGGCTACTGGGATTGGATGGACAAATCCGTCAACAGGATGAAGGTGGAGTCCTCCTTCCTTCCCGAGGTCAACCCGCTCGCCGAGTTCGACTACTGGCGGGGCTTCCAGCAGACGCGCGATGGCCGCTACTACCTGGCCAGCGCCAGCTTCGGCCTCTGGGAGATGACCATCCTTTCCGCCGGAAGCCGGCCCCAGAAGGGCACCGCGGTGACGGGGCTGCCAACCCAGCGGCTCACGTCGCTCGCGGCCACGGATGAGGGCTCACTCTTCATCGGCACCGATGGGGGGGGCTTGTGGCGGCTGGATGCCAACAAGCAGCTCTCACGGGTGGCGGAGGTGACGGGCAACAAGGTGAAGCAACTGCTCTACGATCCCAATGCCTCTCCGGCGATGCTCTACGTCGTCACCGACCAGGGCCTCACCGTGCTCCGGGGCTACTGAGGCAGGGGAGGGGACACGGGTGCACCGCGTCCCCTCGGCTTCCGAGAAAGCAAGGCGCCCGGTCGCCGCTGGCGCGGGCGTCCTCGACGCGATAGGGAGAAGGCCGAGCCCCCACATGAGTCTCCCTCCTTCTCCTCCTCCCTCGCCGCTGCCTCGCCCCGACGAGGTCCACCTGTGGATCGTGGAGCCGGAGCGGGTGACGGAGCCCCGGCTGCTCGCGGCCTACCTGGCCCTGCTCGGCGCCGAGGAGCGGGATCGGCATCAGCGCTTCCGCTTCGAGAAACACCGGCAGCAGTTCCTCGTGTCCCATGCCCTGGTGCGCGTCTGCCTGTCGCGTTACGCGCCGGTGGCGCCCCAGGACTGGCGCTTCTCCACCAACGCCTACGGGCGCCCGGAGATCGCGGGAGAGGGACTGCCCCGGTTGCGCTTCAATCTCTCTCACACCGATGGCATGGCGGTGTGCGCGGTGGCTCATGAGATGGAGGTGGGCGCGGACGTGGAGCACTCGGGGCGCATGGGCCAGACGGTGGAGCTGGCCGAGTCCTTCTTCGCGCCCTCGGAAGTCGCGGACCTGCATTCCCTGCCCGAAGCGCTCCAGCGCGAGCGCTTCTTCGACTACTGGACGCTCAAGGAGTCCTACATCAAGGCCCGTGGCGCCGGGTTGAGTCTGCCCCTGGATCAGTTCGCCTTCCACCTGGCGCCGGGGCAGCCGCCGCGCATCTCCTTCGATGCGCGCATGGTGGACGAGCCCGAGGCGTGGCAGTTCGTGCAACTGCGGCTGTCGGCGGAGCACCCGGCGGCGGTGGCGGTGCGCCGCACCCGGGGGCTCCCGCTCTCCGTGCGCTGCCAGCGGTGCGTCCCCCTGGCCAGCGAGGAGTCTCCCTGGAGGGTGGCTCCGGGGGAGCGTTGAGCTACGTGCCCACGTCGGGCGCCCAGCGCACGAGATCCTCGCGCAGGGCGCTCAGCAGGGGCTCGCGCGCGGTGCGCAGGAAGAAGTGCTTGCCGGGGAAGCTGCGCGTCCGGAACTCCCCCGTCGTCAGCTCGCTCCAGGGCTCGAGCATCGACAGCGTCACGTAGGGATCCTCCAGTCCGCCGTAGACGGAGATCGGACAGCGCACGGGCAGGGAGGGCATCATGGCGTCGGCGATGGCGAAGTCCGCGCGCAGGGTGGGCAACACCATGTCCAGCAGTTCCTTGTGGGCGAAGATCTCCGCGGGCGTGCCCTCGTACTTGCGCAGCAGCTCGATGAACTCCGCGTCGCTCAGCGCTCCCCGGGACTCGCGGGGCCGGTGGGGTGCTCCCGCGGCGGCCATCACCATGCCGAGCGGCAGCGGCGCGCCCCGGGCCTGCCAGCGCTGCGCGAGCCCCAGGGCGATGCGCGTGCCCATGCTGTAGCCGAAGAAGACGAAGGGCTTGTCCAGGAGCGGCGCCAGGGCCTCTTCCAGGACATCGAGCAGCGGCGGGAGCTGCTGGAAGGGCTTCTCCAGGATCCGGCGCTCGCGGCCCGGAATCTGGACGGAGACCCACTCGATGCCCGCGGGCAGGGCCGTGGTCCATCCGTTGTAGATGGAGGCGCCTCCGCCCGCGTAGGGAAAACTGAAGACACGCAGGCGCGCGTGGGGGTTGGGCTGCCGGAGGGGAAACCAGGGATGTGGAACGGGAGGCACGGGACACTGTCGCCCTTCATCCCGGGAGCGTCAAGACGCTCCGAGCCCCTATACTCGCATCCACCATGCTGAAGACGGACACTCTCAAGGACCAGCTCCGGCGCACCTCGCGGCGCGATTTGTGGCTCGTCCTCGGGCCCTCGATCCTGCTCGCGATCGCCGCGTTCGCCGTGGCCTTCTACTTCATCAAGCCCGCGCCCCCGAAGACGCTCGTCGTCGCGGCCGCCCAGGATGAGGGGGGCTTCAATTACTTCGCGCGTCGCTACCGGGACATCCTCGCGCGCCACGGCGTCACCCTGGAGATCCGCCCGACCCAGGGCTCGCTCACCAGTCTGGACATGCTCACTGGCGACAAGGCGGAGGCCGACGTGGCCTTCGTCCAGAGCGGCTCGGCCGCGGGGCGTCCCCAGGCGCCCAACATCGTCTCGCTCGGGGGTCTGACCCACATCCCCCTGTGGGTCTTCTACCGGGGCGAGCCCCTCGATGACGTGCGCGGGCTGCGCGGCAAGCGCGTCGCCGTGGGCTCGCTCGAGAGTGGCACCCGCGCGCTCGCCCTCACGCTGCTCAAGGCCAATGCCGTGGAGCAATCGCCCACGGAGTTGCTCGCGCTCGAGCGCGACGAGGCCCTCGCGCGCCTCAAGCGGGGCGAGCTCGACGCGGTGTTCCTCGTCGCCTCCGCCGAGGCTCCCTTCGTGCGCAAGCTCATCGCGGAGCCCGGTATCCGCCTGCTCAGCTTCGCGCGGGGCGAGGCCTATGTCCGCCGCTTCCCCTACCTGTCCCGGCTCGTGCTGCCCCGGGGAGTGTTGAACCTCGAGGCGGATCTCCCCGAGCAGGATGTGGTGCTGCTCGCGCCCATGGCGAGCCTCGTGGCGCGGGACTCGCTCCATCCGGCGCTCGCCTACCTCCTGCTGAGCGCCGCGAGCGAGGTGCATGGCGGCGCGGGCATCCTGGATCGCTCGGGTGAGTTCCCCGCGGCGCTCGAGGGCGAGTACCCGCTGAGCGGAGAGGCGCGCCGCTACTACAAATCAGGCCCTCCGTTGCTCCAGCGCTACCTGCCCTTCTGGGCGGCGAACCTCGTGGACCGGCTCTGGCTGATGCTCGTGCCCATCATCGCCGTGGTGGTTCCGCTGGGCCGCGCCGTGCCCGCGCTGGTGCAGTGGCGGATCCGCTCGCGCATCGTCCGCTGGTACGCGCGCCTGAAGGAGATCGAGCTGCAGCTGGAGGAGAACCCGGGCCGCAAGATGTTGGAGGACATGCTCTCGCGGCTCGACGAGGCCGAGCGCGAGGTGAACCGCATCCCCATGCCCCTGGCGTACGCGGAGAACCTCTACTTCTTCCGCGAGCACATCGATGTCGTCCGCCGGCGCGTCACCCGGCGGCTGTCGGGTGCCCCTGATGAAAGCGAGGCCTTGACGCAGCGGGTGGTGGTCAGTTGAGGCCCACGGCGCGTGCTTCGCGTGGGAAGACGCGCCCGTGTCCCAGGCGGGAGGCCTCGTCGCCCGCCGTGCCGTCCTGGTGGGACCACAGCTCCACGAGCAGGCCATCCCGCAGGCCGCGCTTGACGGCGGTGATGCCGTCCACGCCCAGGTGATGGACCAGCCGCTCGAGCAGCACGGCGCCGGCGACGATGATGTCGGCCCGTCGCGCGTCGAAGTGCTCGCGCCGCCGCTCCGGTGACATCCGCGCCAGCACGTGCGCGGCGCTCGCGAGATCCTCCCGGCTCGCGATGCAGGAGCCATCACGCGCCGCGAAGTCCACGAGGGCCCGGATGGTGCCGGAGGAGCCGATCGCCGTGAAGGGCGGAGAGGCGAGGGCGGCGGGGATCGTCTCGAGCAGGCGCGCCTCGGCGAAGTCGCGCAGCGAGCGCAGCCGGGAAGGGGACACCTCGCCGGAGGTGTCGAACAGTTGCGTCAGCCGCACCGCGCCCAGGGGCAGGCTCCACATGGCATCGGGCCGCTCTCCGGTGGCGAGCACCACCTCGGTGGAGCCTCCGCCCAGATCCACCAGCAGCGAGCGCGTGCGCGGGGGCGTGCGGTGCAGGACGCCCAGGCAGATGAGCCGCGCTTCCTCCTCGCCGCTCACCACCTCCAGCTCCAGCCCCGCCTCCTCGCGCACCCGCTGGAGGATGTCCCGTTGGTTGCGCGCCTCCCGGAGGGCGCTGGTGGCCACCGCCCGGACCCGGGCCTCGTGACGCCGGCACACGGCCGCGTAGCGGCGCAACGTGCTCACCAGCCGATCCGCGGCCCCCGGAGACATCGTCCCCTGGGAGAAGACGCCCTCACCCGGACGGATGGCGTCGCGCTCCTTGAGCATGGTCTCCAGCACGCCCGAGGCGCCGGGCCGGGCCAGCTCCAGGCGGGCGGCGTTGGTGCCCACGTCGATGGCGGCGAAGACGGGTCGCGAGGTCGGATCGGCCATGGGTGACGAACCTTTCGGTGTGGTGGGACCACTCCTACTCGACCGACAAGCTAGGCGGGCTTTGTGCCAACCCCGTGACGCTCCGGCACTATTTGCTCGAAGTTTTCACGGGCGGACGCTCCGTCCTGGCGGCCAGCAGGCCCACCGGGCGAGAGGCTGGCCGCCCGCCTGATCACTCGCCGAGGATGAGCTTCAGCAGATCCGTGCGCACGTAGGCGTCGAACCAGCCCCAGGGCGAGTCGGACAGGGCGGCGAGCCGCTCGACTTCTTCCCGGGGCGTGCGCAGCAGCTCGAGGCAGGTGCGGGTCATCTCGAGGTAGTCCGCGATGAGCTGCTTCTCCGCGCGCCGGACGAGCACGCAGTTGCGCGCGTTGGGCGAGAGGGACCCGCCGCGCAGCAGTTCTTCGTCCTGCGCGAGCGAGGTGGGGAAGATGGAGAGCCGGGCCTGGCAGGTGGCGGCGAGCAGCTCGAGGACATTCTCCTCGTTTTCCACACTCAGGGGTCCGAGGGCGCGCTCGCCGGACATCACCCGGCTGGAGATGTCCTCGATGTCATTCGGGACGGCGGCGGCGATCCGCAGGAAGGAGAACGCCATGCGGGTGGTCGTATGGACGTACGGGCGCGAGATCTTGAAGGGGCGCGCGGTGGTGGGAGAGGGGAGCATGAGCAGCATCTGCTTGGTGGCCGCGAGCGGATCCCCATCGAGGATGCGCAGGCCGAGGAAGGCCTCGTCGTGCTCGTTGTCCTCCGTCAGGAAGCCGAAGTGCAGCAGCATCAGATCGTTGCTCTTGGCTCCATAGCTGTCGTGGACCTCGTCGCCGGCGGCCACGGCGTTGTTCGCCTTCATCACGAAGGACTCCCCATCCTCCGAGGTCTCCCAGAGCACATCGGGCGGGCGGCGGTGGTTGAGCATGTCCGCCAGCGGCACGAGCGTCTGTCCGAGGTAGCCGCCCTGTTTCAGGCTGAACAGGCGCGAGGACACCGAGAGCCGGGCCCAGACGAACTCCCCGGGGGTGAAGCGCTCGTAGCCGGGGACGCTGCGACACAACCGCAGGTAGTCCTCCTGGAGCGACTGGGCCTGGTGCGTCAGCAGGGTCAGCGCGAAGCAGCCCTTGAGCAGGGCGTGCTCGTCGCTCCCATAGAAGAGGGGCATCTGGGGATAGGACTCGGGGAGGCTGTCGATGTAGGGCTTCCAGAAGGAGCCCTCGCGGTGCTTTTCCTGGAGGAGGAAGGAGGCCAGGTACAGGTCCTCGTTGTCCGGATCGAGCTTCTCGGCGATGGCGCGCCCGATGTCCGACTCCCGCGCGAGCTCCAGGGTGAGCATGTGGGTGCGAGGCACCTGGAGCACCGTCTCCCCGGTGGAGATGGGCGCCTGGGCGAGCACGGCGCGCTCGCCGTCCTCACGCCGGACGAGTTGGAGCTTGGGAAAGCGGGCTCCTCCTTCTTCCAGCCAGCGCAGCAGGTTCGACAGCTTCTGATTCGAGGAGGATGCGGCGGTGTCGGCGCTCATGGTGCCCGGCACGCTACTCCAAGTCCGCCTCCGCGATCAGGCGCTTGTCGCGGGGGCGGGCTTGCGCGAGACCACGTACTGGCCGCGCACTTCCGCGAGGGTCTCCGCGTCCAGCATGACGGCCGCCTTCTCCTGCGCGGAGAGCCGCTCGGAAGCTCCCTCCATGAGCTTGCGGCGGGCCGCGGCGAGCGTGAGCGACGTCCCCTCGGAACCGGGCGAGGACTCCAGCAGGGCCAGGTGCAGCGCGTGCGCGCGGTCGTCCTGGAGCACCCGCTCCAGCGCGTCCTCCACCGGCTCCACTTCGTTGCGCGCGAGCTCCGTGGCCCGCACCAGCACGGGGGGAGGGGCCGACTCCTCGGGGATGAGGAACAGGCCGAGCCGCGCCGTCCATTCGCCCCAGGAGGCGCGCGACGTCCACACCGTCAGGGGGATGGACAGGAGCAACCCCGCCACCACCGGGGCCAGCCACGGCAGCAGGCCTGGATTCACCCCGAACGCCACCGCCGCCACGCCCACGCCCACGCCCATGTGCACCGCATGGCGCCGCGCCGCTTCCGTCCACGGCAGGGCCTCGTCGCCGCGCTGCTGGCTCGACCAGGACACCCGGTAGCCGAGGATCGTCCCGAAGACGAAGTGCGACTGGAAGAGCATCATCACCGGGGCGAGCAGCGTGGACACGACGCTCTCCACCAGCACGCCGAGCACCAGCCGGAGCCGGCCGCCCATGCGCGCGGCCTCTTCCCGATCCGCCAGGGCGAGCAGCAGGCCGAAGACCTTGGGCAAGAGCAACATGGCGAGCGACACGGACATCAGTCGCAGCGCGCCCGGCACG
Source organism: Cystobacter fuscus (assembly GCF_002305875.1). NCBI lineage: Bacteria > Pseudomonadati > Myxococcota > Myxococcia > Myxococcales > Archangiaceae > Cystobacter > Cystobacter fuscus. The sequence continues at coordinate 5,377,747 of NZ_CP022098.1, forward strand.
TCGAAGGAGGGCTCCCCGGCGAGCAGCGCCTGGGCACCGAGTGGGGACTCCGCCGCCACGAAGCGGTCCCACAGCGCCGCCCCCAGCCCCGCCGCGAGGAAGAGCAGCCACAGGGGTGAGGCCACATAGGACATGACGCCCATGAGGAAGTGTCCCCGGCTCGACGGGTGCAGACCTCCGGCGAGCACCAGTCCCAGGTGTTGCAGGTTGCCCTGGCACCAGCGCCGGTCGCGCTGCGCGTACGCGAGCAGGTGGGGCGGGGACTGCTCGTAGCTGCCCCCCAGCTCCGGCACCAGCCACACCGTGTAGCCCGCGCGCCGCATCAGCGCCGCCTCCACGAAGTCATGGCTGAGGATGTGGCCCCCGAAGGGCTGCTGGCCCGGCAGCACCGGCAGTCCGCAGTGCTCGGTGAAGGCCGACACGCGCAGGATGGCGTTGTGGCCCCAGTAGTTGGACTCGCCGAGCTGCCAGGCCGCCGCGCCCGCGGCCACCACGGGCCCGTATACGCGGCCGGCGAACTGCTGCAGGCGGGCGAAGAGCGTGGTGCGCCCCACGCACAGCGGCGGGGCCTGGAGGATGCCCACGCGCGGGTTGAGCTCCATGAGCCGCGCCATACGCACCAGCGTGTCACCCGCCATGAGGCTGTCGGCGTCCAGCACCACCATGAAGTCGTAGCGGCGGCCCCAGCGCTCGCAGAAGTCCGCGAGGTTGCCCGCCTTCTTGCCCGTGTTGTCCGAGCGCCGCCGGTAGAAGATGCGGCCCTGGCCTCCCACGCGCCGGCACAGGTCCGACCACGCCAGCTCCTCGGCCACCCATGCCTCCAGGCGCGTGGAGTCGCTCAGCACGTAGAAGTCGAAGGACTCCAGCCGCCCCGTGGCCGCCACCGACTCGTAGGTGGCCTGGAGGTTGGCGAAGACCGACGTCGGGTCCTCGTTGTGGATGGGCATCACCACCGCGATGCGGCTCGTCAGCGGCGCCGCTTCCTCCCGCGCGTCCGGCCAGCGCAGACCCGGCGGCCGCTTGCCCAGCAGCGTCTGGACGAAGCCCGCCACCGCCGCCCAGAAGGAGAGCGAGATCCAGGCGAAGCACAGGGCGAACAGGCCCGTCATCACCCCCTCGGGGAGGGTGAAGCCCCGGACGCACAACAACCGGATCAGCTCCCCGGTCGCCACGAGCGTGGACAGCACGGCCGGGCCGAGGACGAGGGCCCGCCGCAGCCCGGCCGACCCGGGCGAGAAGGAATGCGCGTGCATGAGGCCTCCAGGTGCTTCAGCGGGAGACGGACACGTCCGGCTCGCCCACCCGCCACCAGCGGCGCAGCAGCTCGCCCAGGGACCAGGTGGTCAGGGTCTGCTCCGGCATCGTCGTGGGCAGCGCCCGCGGGGCGGGCACGGGCACCGACGCCCGGAGCGCACGCGTGAACTCCACGGGCAGCGTGCCCGGCGCGGACATCAGCACCGCCGCGCCCCAGCGCGCCCCATCACACAGCACGAACGCCGCGCGGCCCCGTGCCAGCAGCGAGCCGTTGCCCACGTGGGTCGGTCCGAGCGCCTCGGCCAGCCAGTGCTCCATCCGCTCGCGCGCCAGCGCCAGGGCGGCCTCGCGGGAGTCCACCCGCCGCGCGCCGAGCGCCCACACGGCCAGCCGGGACAGATCGCTTTCCTGGCTGAAGCCGAAGGAGCGGAAGAAGGCATCGAGCGCCTCGCGCGTCCCGGCGGGAAGAGAGTAGCCGGAGGAGAGGACGGAGGCGGAGAAGGTCGACGTCGTCACGGTGTCCACGGGTAGCTCCAGGTCTCGGTGAGGGTTTCGGTTCCGCGTCGCAGAAAACAGCGCAATTCGATGGGAGCGGGGGTGCCCGCCGCGGGCACCAGCTCGAAGGTGGCGCGCCAGCCGCCGGTGGCGGCGTTGTGCTGCGCGATGGGCCGGAGGATCTGACCCGAGGACGCCGTGACGACGGCTTCCACCGGGCCCTCGCCCCCCTCGGGGCCTCCGCGCGAGAACTCGAGCACGAAGCGCCGCGCGCCCGGCGTGCTGCCCGCGGCGATGCGCGTGGCGGTGCTCAGCGCCACCTGGGAGCGCTCGGGGGCCTCGCTGCCCCAGTGCAGCTTCCAGGACAGGCTCAGCGGCGCCCCGGGCCCGAAGGGCTTCTCGGGCACCCAGTAGGCCACGATGTTGTCGTTCACTTCCTCGTGCGTGGGAATCTCCACCAGTTGCACCGTGCCCGGGCCCCACTCGCCCACCGGCTCCACCCACACACTGGGGCGCTTGTCGTAGCGCGCCTCGAGATCCTCGTAGCTCGGGAAGGCCTGATCGCGCTGCAACAGCCCGAAGGCCCGCAGGCCCTTCACCTGGAAGCTGGACACGCTCAGCTGGGACGGGTTCTGCAGCGGACGCCACAGGTGCTCGCCGTCCTTCATCCACAGCAGCAGCCCGTCCGAGTCATGCACCTCGGGCCGGAAGTCCTCGGCGCTTCCGCGATCGTTCTCGCCAAAGAGGTACATGCTGGTCAGCGGCGCCACGCCCAGCCGCTTCACCGGCTTGCGCGCGTGCAGCACCGCCTCCACCTCCATCACCGTGCGCTCGCCCGGGATGATGACGAAGCGGTAGGCACCGGTGACGCTCGGGCTGTCCATCAGTGCGTGCACCACGGCCCGGTCCGCGCCCGGCCTGGGCTTCTCCAGCCAGAACTCGCGGAAGAGGGGGAACTCCTCGCCCTCGGGCAGCGCCGTGTCGATGGCCAGCCCGCGCGCGGACAGCCCGTACACGTTGCCGCGGCCCAGCGCCCGGAAGTAGCTGGCCCCGAGGAAGACCACGATCTCGTCGTAGTAGTCCGGCCGGTTGATGGGGCCGCTGAGCCGCACGCCCGCGAAGCCCTCCACGGACGAGGGCGGCGGCTCCTTCACCAGCGGGCCGTAGGTGAAGAGCTGCGGGGAGAAGCGCACCGCCGTCACCCGTCCGCCCTCCACCTCGTGCATGGGCAGGGGCGCGGGGTAGAAGAGGCCCGGGTGGAAGAACTGCGCCTGGAAGGGCAGGCCCGCCTCGCGCCACAAGGCCCGCTCCGGGCGGTAGCGGATGTCCCGGTATTGATCGTACGTGAGCCCCGCGAAGGCCCCCTGGGGCAGGGGCGCCGGAGCCCGGTAGGGCTTCTGCGCCAGCTCGCGGGCGCGCGCGCGGACCGTCTCCGCGCTGAAGGCGGGCGGGGTGGCGCGGGGCGCGGCGCTGGCCACCAGCGACCCCAGCACCCCGAGCGCACAGGCTCCGCGCACCCACCTCTTTGCCCACGTCATCGGCTCCACTTCGGGTGACCTCCTCGCAAGCCTGCGAAAGTGCGAACGAGGTCGGCCCCTAGCAGCTCCCGTGCCAATCAGGCCAGGCTGCCCGTGTGCCCAGCAAATTCACGAGCTTCCCCTCTCACCTCACGTGAAAGAGGTTGTTGTACAAACGAATTCAAGGGGTTGACGGGCTGTCTGGAGCGGCCAGGACGCACCCGGTTCTGGCGCGAGTGGGGAGCAGAAGAACAGGGGGCGAGGTGATCCTGTCCATTTGCTCCACAACACTTGGGCCTGGGCATGGGCCCGGGCGTGCCCCGGGGTTCAGGGGCAATGTGCGTTCAGCCCTGTCGGTAAGTTCCAAGTGTTGCGGAATACCCCGTGGGGCGCTTTTCCCTGTCCCCTCGAGCGGCAAGAGGTGACACAATGGCGGACGACATTCAGGGAGTTCCGGAGATTAATCTCACTGCACTGAAAAAATTCACTTCAGCGGAACGGTACGACTCCTGCTAAAGAGGTCCTCAGGAGGACGCGATGGTGGTCAAGCGCGCCTATTCGGTGGTTGCCCAGCAGAATGACTCATCCCCGTCGAGAGTGCGGGGAAACCGGAGTTCTCCCCCGGAGCGCCCCAGGGCCACGCCCTGGCGGGTAGTGGTGATGGAGAACCTGCGCGAGCGTGGTCATGGCCTGCGCGATCTGCTCCTCCAGGATCGTTTCGAGGTGGATGTGGTGGAGGACGCGCGCGGCGCGCTCTCGCGCCTGGCCCAGGAGCTCGTGCCCGAGGGCGTCACGCCGCCGGATCTGCTCATCTGCAACGCGCGGATGCTGGGCGAGCCGGGGCTGGCGCTGCTCGAGCGCTGGTGCCATGCGCATCCGTGGGTGCCCGTCATCCTCGTGAGCGCCTTCACCAACCCGAGGCTGCGCGCGCGCATGGAGTGCCTGCCGGTGCACCTGGTGTTGGATCAGTCCTTCGAGCTGGAGGACGTGCGCTCCGCGGCGCTGGCGATGACCGAGTCCGACGTCATCCCGTAGACGTCACTTCGTAGGCGTCACTTCGTAGACTTCCAGGGGCAGGCCGTCCGGGTCGGCGAAGAAGGTGAAGCGCTTGCCCGTGTACTCATCCACGCGGATGGGCTCGGTGCTCACGCCGCGCCGGTTCAACTCGGCCACCACCGCCTGCACGTCGGGCACGGCGAATGCCAGGTGGCGCAGGCCCTGGGCTTCGGGTCTCGTGGGCCGCGGCGGCGGGCTCGGAAAGGAGAACAGCTCCACCTGCACGCCCGGGCTGATCTCCAGATCCAACTTCCAGGAGTCACGTGCCTCCCGATACACCTCGTGGACGACGCGCAGGCCCAGCACCTCGGTGTAGAAGGCCTTGGAGCGCGCGTAGTCCGAGCAGATGATCGCCACGTGGTGGAGCGCGGGCAGCAGGGGCTTCATGGGTGCTCCCGCGACACGTCGAACAGCTCGCCGAGGCCGCGCAGCCGGTTCTTCTCCGTGGACCTGCCCCGTCGATCCAACAGCCACGCGCGCATGCCCACCTGCCGCGCCCCCTCGACGCACTCCGGCCGGTCGTCGACGAACAGACACGCCTCGGGCGCCACGCCGAGCGCGCGCGCCATGGCCAGGTAGGCCTCGGGCCGGGGCTTGGCGGCGCCAATCACCGCCGCCGACAGGGCCGCGTCCACCAGCTCTCCCAGCCCCAGCGCCTCCAGGGAGCCCGGCAGATCGAGCAGGGTGAAGTTGGACAACACGCCCACCCGGTAGCCGTGACGGCGCGCCTGCTCGAGCGCCGGGCGCGCGTCCGCGAAGGCTCGCAGCGTGCGGCGGGGCTCGAAGCGGCACAGCTGGCCGCGCACCCCTTCATCCAGGCCGTGTGCCTGGCACAGGTGCGCCCAGAAGGAGTCCCAGAAGACGCGCTCGCTCGCGGCGTCGATGATGGCCTGGGCCCGGGGCGCCCAGTCCCGCAGGTGGGCTCCGAGCTGCTCGAGTCCGAAGGGCAACAGCCCGCTCAGCTCCCGGTGCGCGCCCGCCAGATCGAACTCGGCGAGCACCCCATCCCGGTCGAAGATGACGGCGTCCGTCACGCGGCCTCCTGGGGCTCGTCGCCGAGCGAGTGGCGGATCTCCTCCTCGGTGAGCAGCTCGTTGCCCTTGCAGCGCCGCAGCCGGTCCACCCAGGTGCGGGTCATCTCCTGGATGGCCGGGCGGAACTCGGGGGGCGAGCACATCACGGTGGTGCGGTAGTCGGCCAGCACGTGCCGCACGGTGCCGCGCACGCCCTCGTCGAGGATGGCCTCGTGGATGGGGCGGTAGATCTTCGCGATGGTGGGGTTGAGGTGCGCCGGCGTCTTGTGCACCGCCGACGCCGAGGCCCCCGTCATGACGCGGCACACCCGCCACAGGTTCGCCACGTCGGTGCGCAGGCTCGGCTGGTTCTCGAGCGTCACCAGCAGGGGCCGCGTCACGGCGCCCATCAACACGTCGTCGTTCTCTCCCTCGGTGCGCCGGTCCTCGATGATGTTCACCAGGTCATCCACGTCCTGGAAGATGCGCCCGAAGGCCTCCACCACGCGCGTGGGCAGGGGGGGCCGCCCGTTGAGCCGCAGCGCCGTGTCGAGCCCGAAGGACACTCCCAGCGTGTTCTCGCGGTAGCGGTTGTCGAGCCAGCGCGCGAACAGTGCCTCGTTGGGGTAGAGGTGCTGGCGCTCCCAGATCTGCAGGGCGTACAGCTCGGTGAACAGGTTCATCGTGGCCCCGAGCAGGTACGGCTCGACGCGCGCGGCCTCCTGGGCTGCCAGGGCGATCAACGAGCCCACGAAGGGCGTGGTGCTGGGCTCGCCAAAGCGCAGCGCGAAGGTGCGCCGGCCCGAGCGCATGGGGGTGCGGTCCACCGTGTCATCCACGATGGCGCAGATCTCCATGGTGAGCAGCAGCACGGGCAGGAAGCGGCGATGCACGGGCTGGATGCCCCCCGACGCCTCCGCCATGGCCAGGAACATGAGCGGCAGCAGCATGAACGACGGCTGGGGGTTGTCGCGTACCACCGTGTCGTAGAAGGGCCGCAGCGCCTCGGGCACGGGCAGGGTGTGCAGCGAGCGCCGGGCGTCCTCCACCAGGGGCACGAAGACCTCGCGCCGGCGGGCGAACACGCCCTGGAACATCTGCGGGTACTGCAGGGTGACCAGATCCTTGTTCATTCGCCGTCTCCCAACCCGAGCGCGGGGAGGACTTCCTCCAGCCGGGACGTCACCGTGAACAGCGTCTCGACGCGCGCGTGCGCGAAGCCCTCGCGCGCCACCGCCTCGGCCAGGGCGACCAGAGGCTGGAAGAAGCCCCGGACGTCCAGCAGCACGATGGGCTTGTCCATCATCTTCATCTGCTTCCAGCTGATGACCTCGAGCGCCTCCTCCAGGGTGCCAAAGCCCCCCGGCAGCACCACGAAGCCATCCGAGCGCTCCGCCATCTGGCGCTTGCGCTCGTGGAGATCCTCCGTCCAGACGAGCTCGCTCAAGCCCCGGTGGGCCACCTCGTAGCGCTCCAGCCCCCGGGGCATCACCCCGACGACCCGTCCTCCCCGGGCCAGGGCCGCGTCCGCGACCGCGCCCATCATTCCAACGCGGGCGCCTCCGTAGACCAGTTGCAGTTGCCGATCCGCCAGGAGGGCACCCAGGGCGGAGGCCGTGCTCAAGTGCGCTTCATGCACACCTGGCGCGGAGCCACAGAAGACACAAACGGATTTCGTCATGACTCGGCGAGACGGCGAGGGGTGGGTCAAAAGGGGGAGGGGGGGTTCCGAGTGCCCCATTGTCTACTCGAATGGGACCGGACCACAACGGGCATGTCGGTGAGCTGACGCCACAGGTCATTTCCGCTATCGACAAACGGACGTGTAGCGGCAAGCCACCACCGAGGGCTGTTCCACCGGACGCCCCTCCTGGATGGACCAGGCCAGACGCACGAACTGGGCATGTGTCCAGGTGAGAGGCGTGGCCGAGAACGTCGCCTCGCCCGCGAGGTAGCCAGGCTGTCCCGTGGGGGGCCGCAGATCCCACACCTGCTCGGGGAGCATCAGCCCCTCGTTGCCCGAGCGGGCCATCGTGGCGAGGTAGTCCCCGGCGGGCTGTCCCACCAGGAGTGCGTACTCGCCCCGCTCCCCGGCGAGCAGTGGCCACCCCCGTCCGATTGTCCTCCCGGTGTCGGGCTTGCTCAACCCCCACGGCGCGCCCTCGCGCGTCTCCCCGTATCCGTCGGCGCTGAACCGGCGCCAGACCGCCCCCTGGGGACCGTCCACCTTGAGCTGGGCGTCCACCACCGCCAGCGTCTGCGCGATGAGCGGATCCTCCGCGGGCTTGACCCCCAGTCGCACCAGCTCGAGGAAGCTCGGGTCCACCACCTGGCGCTGATCCACGGCGGAAGGCCCTCCATCCCCGATGGAGTACGTCGTCGCGTGGTCGGGCGCGCCGTCCTTGGTGAGCCGCAGGTAGTACGGATGTGGAGCCAGAGGGCCGGTGTGGGTCACCGTCCAGCCCTCCACCTGGCGCTGCCACGCGTCCGCGGTCGATTCGTACCGCTCGGCCGACGCGGTGTCCCCATTGCGGCGCGCGAGGTCCGCGGCGCAGACGAGCCCCGCCACCTCCGCCGCCAGGGTCGCGGGAGAGTAACCCGACTGGTTCTCCCAACGCTCCTGGGGCGTCGACGGGCCGTGGGCGAGCAGGAAGTCCGCCGCCTTGCGCACATGCTCGGTGTACGTGCGCGCATCGTCGCGGCCGAGCTGCCATGCCAGCACGAGCGGCAGGGCCACCTCGTCCAATTGCAGGCTGCCCCAGCGCGGTGTCCCGTCCACGTCCGCGTTCTGAGGGAAGGAGCCGTCCGGCTTCTGCTGGACCTGGAAGAGGTGATCCAGGGCGCGCCCGGCCCCGGCCCGGTCCCCCGCCGCCAGCAGCCCGGTGGCGATCTGGTACAGATCGCGTGACCACACGAGGTGGTAGGCGGCCGATGGCTTGTCGATCTCCCCCGTGCCCCACGCCCAGGGCATGCTCGGAGACGCGATGAAGGCGCCCCGGTACGTCTTGTCCTCCGAGGCCGCCAGCACCATCACCGACACGTCATAGGTTGCCCGCCACACCTGGGTGCTCGGGGGCGCCGCGGGCAGTGCGTCCAGATAGGCGTGCCAGCCCTCCGCGTACCGCCGCGCCACGTCCTCGAAGCCCCGCTCGAGCGAGTCCCGCGCCGCCCGCCGTGCCTCGGCCTCGGTGGCCCCGAAGCCGAGCACCAGGGTCGCCTGTTGCGTCTCGCGCCCATCCACCGCCACCCGCGCCGTCTGCACCACGTTGCCCGAGGGCGCCTCGGCGAACTCCCCATCGAGCGTGAAGTCCTTCTGGAGGTCCGTCCAGCCATCGCTCGCGCCGAGGTAGCCGCTCGTCGTCCGGGTGAAGCCGGGCTGCCCCACCAGCGCGCTGGCGTTCTTCGCATCGGAGGCGAGCAGCTCCCCGCCCTCGCTCCGGCCCGTGTCGTCCATGCCGTCGTTGGACAACGACGGGTCGTACACCGCATACAGGGCGTAGGGTGTTCCGGTGAAGGATTCGAAGCGCACGTCGAGCAGCAGCGCGTCCCGCTCCGGCTCCGTCACGTACGTCTTGGTGATGCGGTAGCGCCCGGAGCGATCCGTGTTCACCTGGCGGTAGGTGAGGCTGCGGGGATCCACCAGCTCCACGTCGTGCTCGGTGGCGTCCTGCTCCCGCTCGGCGAAGGTGCGGCCATCGGAGACGACGAAGTACAACTCCCGCACGCTGGGCGTCCCGAGCGTCGGGAAGTACACCTCCGTCAGCTCCCCGCGGGCGCCGAGCGTGTGCCAGACCCGGCTCGTCTCCGCGCGCGCCGTACCAAAGCCCACCTTGTTGGCGGGGGTCCACACCGCGGCCGCTCCGGGCCGTCCCGCCGGCACGCGCGGCGTGGCGCACGAGGCCAGCAGCACGCCTCCCGCGAGCGGCGCCCACCGCCTCCTGGACCGCCATCCTCTGGACGACATGTGTACCCCTTTCGAGTCGGTCTCCGGCAAGGGAGGCACGAATGGGGTGGAGCGCAAGCCGTCCCGCGCGCGCTCGCGGCCCGACTGTCAGCGGTAGCGCTGGGACAGCTCGTCGATGCGTCGCAGTTCGTCCGCGGACAGGGTGAACCCCATGGTGCCCACGTTCTCCTCGGCGTGCCGCCGCTTGGTGGCTCCCGGGATGGCGACCACCGTGTCGCCGTGGAAGGAGCACAACCAGTTGAGCGCCACCTGCGAGGGGGTGGCGCCATGCGCGGTGGCGATCTTCTTGAGCTCCTCGACGAGCGGCCGGCTCTTCTCCAGCCCCTTGGCGCGGAAGTTCGGCAGGTACTTGCGCGGGCCCACGCGGCTCTTGATGAGCGAGGGATCATCGTGGAACTTGCCCGACAGGAGCCCCTGGGCCAGCGGCGAGTAGGCGATGATCGTGATGCCCAGCTCCTTGGCGGCGGCGAGCACGCCGTTGGACTCGATCCTCCGGTCCAGCAGGCTGTACTGCATCTGGTTGGAGACGAGCGGCACGCCCCGGCGGGCGAGCGCGGCGTGCATCGCGCGCATCTTCTTCTCGGAGAAGTTGCTCACGCCCACCGTGCGGATCTTCCCCTCCTGCACCAGCTTCGCCATCTGCTCGGCCTGGGCGTCCACCGTGGCGAGCGCGTAGGGCTGGTGGACCTGATGCAGATCGATGCCGAAGGGGCTCAACGCGGAGAGCCGCTCGCCGATCGTCGCGCCGATGCTGGAGGCCAGCCGCCCCACGGGCATCCACTTGGTCGCGACGACGACGTCGCCCGGCTTCTTGCCCAGACGCAGCAGGGCGGCGGCGAGCGCCTGCTCCGAGCGGCCATTGCCGTAGGCCTCGGCGGTGTCGAACCAGTTGAGACCTCCCTGGATCGAGGCTTCGATGATCTCCTCGACGACCGGGGAAGGCAGGGCTTCCCAGAACCCACCCACCAGACCCACACCCGCGGAGAACTGCCAGCAGCCCAGACCAATGGGGGAGATCTCGATGTCCGAACGACCCAGTTTCCGCAGCTTCTCCATGTGTTCTGCTCCTCCCTCGTGCGGCGTCCAATCTCCCCCGCTTCGTACCCGAGGGGCAAAAAAGTGAAGGGGCCGACCCGCGATATGTTCTCCCCATGAATCCCATCGTCCACGCGGAGTTGTCCTGGTTGATGTCGCAGGCGCTGCCCGAGCGCCGTGACCGGATCCTCATCACTCTCGCCGGACTCTCGCCCGATCTGGATGGGCTGTCGCTGCTGGGGGGAGTGGATATGTACGGGCGCTACCACCACGTGCTCTCGCATGGCTACGTGGGGGCGCTCGTCGTGGCCGCGGTGTGCACGGCGCTCGCGCGGCGGCGCGGGGCGGTGGCGCTGCTGTCCCTCGCCGCCTTCCACCTGCATCTGCTGTGCGATCTGGTGGGCAGCGGTCCCGGCTGGCCCCTCTATTACTTCTGGCCCACGTCCATGCGGGAATGGTTCTGGGAGGGGCAGTGGAACCTGGCCTCCTGGCAGAACTCCCTCATCGGCATGGCGGCCACGGCGGCGTGCCTGGCGTGTTCCCTGCGTTGGCGCCGCACCATCGTGGAGTTGTTCTCCGTGCGCTGGGACGCCGAGGTGACGCGCGCCCTGCGAGCCCGCTTCCTCGGCGAATCCTCGTGACCGGGGCTTGCAACACCTGGACCGGTTCTGGCCCTACGTGGGCGTGGGTGGGGAGCCGTGGCGGTAGTGCGCGCGCCAGGCGGCGGGCGTCATCCCGTGGGCCCGCCGGAAGAGCCGGATGAAGTGGGTGGGGTCCGCGTAGCCCACCCGCTCGGCGATGACGGCGACGATCTCATCGGTGTGAAGCAGCCGCCGCCGCGCCTCGCCCAGGCGCCCCGCGATGATCCATTCCTGGACCGAGCGCCCCGTCGCCTCGCGCACCGCCGTCGTGAGGTGGGCCGGCGAGCGGTGCACCGCCGCCGCCACGTCCCGGAGTGACAGCGGCTCCAGGCAGTGCCGCTCGATGTAGCGCAGCGCCTCGGTGACGAGGCTGTCGGACGCCCCGGCGCGCTGTCCCCAGGACGCGGCCCGTGCCACCTCGGCGAGGATCAACGTGAGCAGGCTGCGCTCGATGGCGAAGCTGCCTCCGCCCTCGCGCTCGACCTCGAGCCTCAACTCCCGCAGGAGGCTTTCCATGAAGGGCCGGCGCCCCTCGGGAATCTTCACCACCGCCGCGGCCCCCGAGCGCACGTGCTCGAAGGGCGCGAGCAGCTCCTCGGAGGCCTCGTCCGCCAGGAAGCACACCGGACAGAAGCCGACACCCCAGAGCCGTGATTGCCGCGCGGTCAGTGTCCGGTGCGGCGCGCCCGCGGGGATGAGGAGGACATCTCCCTCCTCGAGCGTCCATTGTCCCCGCTGCTCCATGGTGGTGCTGCCCCCAGTATGGAAGGCGAGCACGGCGTAGTCGTGGGTCACCGCGAAGGAGTGGGAGTACGAACCCTCGGTGGGTCCCCGTTCGAGCACGAACAGGGGACGGCCATGTCCCTGGCGGTACTCGGCGCGGACTTTCTCAGCCATCGGTGTCCTGGAGGGCGGGCATGTCGATCTCCTCGTGGCCGTTACCGCGCGCGACCATAGCAGGTGCTCCGTCAGGGAGATGGCGGTGTTGTCCGGGCGTCACCTCGGGGCTTGATCACCCGGGCGGTGTCCCCGGATGGGGAATGGAATCGGGTGGTGCTCGCCCTGTCTGGGTATTTTCTTTCCCATCCTGTTGCGGCGGGACCCACCGGTTGCGCCAGCGAACGTTGGAATTGCCCTGGCGCGCTGTTTGCTCCTGGTGCGAGGCCATGAGAATCGCGCTCTTCGCTGGACTCCTCTTGCTGGTGGGCGCATGCGGTGGCTCGAGTGAGCCTTCCGTCATGCCCGAGTCGCCTCCCGCTCAATCCGACGTGGGAGGAGAACATGTCTCGATACCGCCGGGCCCCGAGGAGCCTCGGGGCGAGCCGCCATCCCAGCCGACGGATCCACCGACGCAGCCGCCCCCGTCGCGTCCCTCGCCCACCCAGCCCCGCTGGCCGGCGCTGCAGACGGCCATTCCCGTCTACGAGCTGACGTTGAGCCAGGCGGACTACGAGGCGCTCCACGCGCACATCCAGGATCCGCCCTCCCAGGACTTCAGCGTGATGGGCCACTTCACGCTCGAGGGCCGCGCGTACACGGCGGAGCTGAGCTTCCGCGGACGCTCCACCAAGACGGATCCGCGCATCGTGAAGAAGTCCTGGGACGTGCGCTTCGACAAGAAGGAGCGCTTCGAGGGCAAGAAGAACATCGAGCTGCTCGCGGCGTGGAAGGACAGCGGCTATCTCACCGAGAAGCTCTGGTATGACTTCGCGGCGAGCATCGGGCTGCGCGCGTCGAACGCCCGCTATGCGCACGTGAAGCTGCACCTGGTGCAGCCAGACGGCTCCGTCATCACGCGCTACGAGGGCGTCTTCACCGAGCTGGAGTCCGTCAACAAGGACTTCCTCGAGGCCCACGGCTTCGACGACGACAGCGACCTGTACCGCGCCGGCATGCACGATGGCGAGATGCGCCCGCCGCCCCAGGAGTTCTACCAGGAGCCCTGGGACAAGAAGACGAACGAGAAGGCGCCCTGGGATGAGCTGTGGAGCTTCCTGGACGGCATCAACCGCACGCCGCCGCACGCCTTCCCGGCCTTCGTGGAAGAGCACCTGGAGCTGGAGGACTACCTCACCTGGCTGGCGATGGAGACGCTCATCTCCCATGATCTCCAGGGCGACACGCGCAGCTACCTCGTCTACGACCGGAAGACGGAGAAGTGGACGCACGTGCCGTGGGATCTCAACAACGCGCTGTCGCTCTACAACCGCACCAACGCCGTCATCCAGGGCGTGAAGAAGTCGCACCCGCTCTTCAGCTTCACCCCGTACGATCCGAAGGTGTACGAGCTGCGCGCGGAGCGCCGCGTCTTCGAGGGCATGGAGGACATGAAGCCCGGGTGGAGCACGCTCTCCACGCGCATCTACGACGACCCGGGTCTGCGCGCCCGCTACGCCGCCCGGCTGCGCCAGTTGCTCGACACGTGGTTCACCGAGGAGAACCTCGGGTCGCGCATCGACGCCATGCACGCGATGCTGGCGCCCTACATCCTGCCGGGCCCGGACGGCAAGGCGCTGGATCCCTACGTCAGCACCGAGCACGCCGCGCGCAGCGCCGAATACCTCCACCGGTTCGTGCGCGAGCGCCGCGCCTGGCTGCTCCAGCACCTGAAGGACATCGAGTCCCATGGTCAGGGCGCGCTCGTCATCGATCGGGTGGGACGTGACGCCTCGGGGGCCTTCTGGGTGCAGCTCTACAATCGGGGCACGGCGCCCGTGGCGCTCGGGGGCCTCATGCTCACGGGCCACACCCGGCTGCCCGAGCAGTGGACGCTGCCGGCGTCCACCCTGGAACCCGGACAGGTCCTCACCTTGCGCCAGGGCGCCGTGGGAGCCCAGGCGCTGGGCGCGACGCTGGACCCCAAGGCCCCCGAACTCGCGCTGTACTCGGCGGACGGGCTGATGGCCCTGGACGTGCTGTGGCTGGCGCCGCTCGAGCCGGGGGAGTCCTACGGGCGTAGGTCCCGAGGGGCGGAGAGCTTCGGTCCCCAGACGGGCCCGTAGGGAACGCGCCCGGACTCCGGCATGCTCCCGTGCCGGAGGTGGACGCGATGACCTGGTGTGCGAAGGCGGTGGGGCTGGGATGGGGGCTGGCCTTGCTGGGATGTGGTGGCCTCCGGCCCGCGCTGGAGGTGCCCTCCGCGGGAGGGTCGCTTCCCGATGGACGGGCGGACCTGCATGTCCACGTGACCATGCGCGAGGCGCTGCGCCCCTTCTTCCAGGGGGAGCCGGGAGGGGGCGAGTTGGCGGACGCACCCGGGAAGCGCCTCGTCAATCAGGTGGAGCCCGAGGCGCTGCGGCGCGCGGGGGTGCGCCTGGTGCTCGCGACGGTCTGGCCTCCGAATGCGTTGCGTCCGGGCCGGAGCGCCCTGGGCGAGGCGCTCCACCAACTGGCACTGCTCGAGGACTTCGCCCGGAGGAGTCCGGACTTCGTCCTGGCGCACGGTGCCGGGGAGGCCCGCCGGTCATTTGCGAGCGGACAGCTCGTGTTGGTTCCCGCGGTAGAGGGGGGCGAGGGCATCCGGCGGGTGGAGGACGTGGACCTGCTGTACGCGGCGGGGGCCCGGTCGATCACCCTGGTGCACTTCTTCGACAACTCCGTGGCGGACGCGGCGGATGACCAGTTCGGACCACTGGTGGGAGGGCTGACCAACGGAGGGGATGGCGGGCTGACGCCGCTGGGCGTGGAGGTGGTGCGGCGGATGATGGAGCTGGGCATCCTCATCGACGTGGCCCACGCCAGCGACCAGACCATCGTCGAGGTGCTCGCCTTGACCGAGCCCGCCGGAGTGCCGGTGATCTACTCCCATACCGGGGCGGGGTGGGCGGACACGAGATGCCTGAGCGCTCCGCTCGCGCGCCGGGTGGGAGCGGGCGGAGGGTTGATTGGCATTGGGCTCTTCCGGTCGCCTTTTCAGGAGGTGCCGGCGGAGGAGCGTTGGGAGGGATTCGAGCCGGGAACGTGTGACGACGATGTGGCGCATTGGCTTCACTACACGCGGCAGGCGGGAGCCGAGGCCGTCATGTTGGGCAGTGACTTCAACAGCGTCATCGAGCGGGCCCGCCCCGGAGGAAGCTGTGCGCGGGGGATGCGCCACACGGGCGATCTGCCGGCATTGTTCGCCGCGCTCGAGGAGCATGGGGTGATGCGGGAGCAGCTCGACGGCTCGGCGGCGCGGGTGCTGCGCGTGCTGGAGGCGGTGGAGGCCCATGCGCGGCCGGAGGCCCAGCGTGTGGCGCGTGGACGGAGGCCGCCACGTGAGGATCTCTTTCCCTCGAACGTTCCCTAGAACCGCGCGGCGGAGCGGAAGAGGTGAGAGAGGGAGAAGTCGAGGAGGGACTGGCGCGAGCGGAGATAGCGGCGGGCGCGGACCATGGGCCACCAGACGCGCTGGCCCACACGCACCTGGGCCTCGCCGAGCTTCTGGCGAGGCAGCCATTGGCCGCCCAGGTGTTCGACGAGGACCTGGCCCAGGTAGGCGCCCACGGCTGGCACGACGTGCTCATCGAGGACATGACGCAGGCGTGTGTTGGGGAAGTCCTCGCGCCAGAAGTAGAAGTCGAGGTCGGTGAGAGACTCTGGAGTTTGTTTGAAGAGGGAGGGCACGTCGGAGTGCACCATGGCCACGAGGTGCTCGGCGAGGAGGCGGTAGGAGGAGAGGACGCGCTCGGGGTCGTCCACGTCCGGGGGAAGGGCGTCGGAGAGGGGGAGCCACTCATCGGGCTCGGGGGGCTGCCAGGCGTTGAACTCGGCGATTTTGCGTGGGCGCTCGTGGAAGGGGACGCGGTCCACCACGAGGGAGAGGAGGGGGGCGAGGTCCGGGGGGAAGCGGGGCTGGACGGGGGCGAGCGTGGCGCTGCGCTCGAGCAGGGTGCGCAGCACGGTGGAGAAGTCCAGGTCCGGGCGGAGGTGGGCATGGGCACGGGCCTGGGCCTGGCGAGCTTCCTCGCTGGCGAAGTCCGCGGCGGTGGGCCAGGTGACCAGGAGCACGGAGCCGTTGGGGAGTTCTTCCACCCGCCAGGCGGGGGTGGATAGCATGCGCTCGCGGCCGACGGACTCCACCAGCTTCGGACCGAAGACGTTGAGCCAGCTCACCTCGTAGATTTTGTCGAAACCGTCTCTGCGTCGGGTTTCCTTGTCACGGCCAAAGTCGGGAGAGCCCGTCAACTCCGTGTCCGCCATGCTGTGCGCCATGGCATGTGAGACCGGGTAGCGAGAGGCCCACGCGCGCACCATCTCCACGAATTGCTGACAGCGCGCCTCGTCCGCGAAAAAGGACAGGGGTTGGATGTGGAGAGTGACGCTCAGCATCGGGGGCAGCGGTGGGTAATGGAGCCTGAGCATCATGTCCAACGCGGGCCATTTCGTGCGATACAATCCAAGTCTCGTACTGTTCTCGTCGCGCTCCTCCTCCAGGGCTTTCCAGACGGACGGGCGGGAGTATTTGCGTCGTCGCTTGCCTTCAACGATGTCTGGCAACCATCCATCCGCATACCCCTCGAGAGCTTGGAAGAAGGAGTCGAGTTCGCGCTCCAATTCAGCTTGGTGGTCAAACGCGCTGTCGAAGGTGAACCAGAGGTGATCCTCCGGTTTCAAGTCGTGCAGGCTCAGCACTTTCATTGAACCAGTACCTCCACTCCCTTGATCCTCAGTTCGATGTCATCTATGGCTCTCTTCAATGCGTTGACATTTCTTGGTTTGAGATCGCCGCCTTCGTAGATGAGGCGAACTCGTTGGATCGGAACTTCACTGCCTTCGTGTAGAAGAGAGCGGAGAGAGGGCCGACGGATGTCCAGCGTCTCTCCGTAATACCTCAGTGCATCCCTCGCGTCCGTGCTCATCTGCGCGTCCAACGCTTTTTCATCCAACAAAGCAAGATTACGGCTCTTGAAGCTGATGGTCTCCACGCGAGGGGAACGTCCGGAGAGCGGACCCTCCTCGATGATGAGGACGTCCACGAAGCGCAGGCCGCTGGTGGGTTTCCACACGCCCACGTACCACTCGACGCGGGGCTTGTCGAAGTCCCCGAGAAAACGGCGCTGGGCCCGAGGCAGGGCCGCGTCGGCTCGCAACACCTCCGCCATGGCGCGCTCGAACTTCAGGCCTCGGGTCACCAGCCCCCGCATCCGCTGGTAGCCCTCCCACTGGAGGGGTGGCTCGACGGCTCTTCCCCGCTTCGCCTTCGTGCCCTGCTCGAGTTCCACGAGGCGCTCCTGGCCGTAGCGCACGTACTCGTTCCAGAGCGGATGGCTCTGCGCACCGGCCGGTGGGGCGTCGCGCAGGGCTGCCAGTTGCCTTCTCAGCATCGCCACATCCCCGGACAGCCGGGGCCCCGTGGACTCCAGTTCCCCCTGGAGCAGCTTGGTGTCCAGCACCTCCCGAGGCAACTCCACTACTTCATCCGCCAGGGCGGCGGCCTTTCCGGGCGCGGAGCCCTTCGCGAGGCCGCCCTTGGGTGGGGAGGAGCCCGGAGGCGCGCCCTGGGCCTGGGACAGCCAGGCTCGCGCCCCGGGCACGTTCCCCCGAGACTCCGCGAGGGCCAGGGCACCGGCTTCTCCCCCCTCCGCCACGAGGAGGGCGGCCTCCGGGTCCGCCTGGAGGTAGCGAGCCACGGCCTCCAGGCCGTCTGCTCCGAGTTGCTCGCGCAGGTGCCTGGCTGTTTGCCTCAACTCCTCCAGGCGTGGCTTGAGCGCACGCGCGCCTTTGCCCCCGGCGTACAGGGCCACCATCAAGGCCGCGGGTGTCAGCTCGCGCGCGGCCTGCTCGTACTCGCCCCGAGCGAGGGAAGACACGCCTTCGCCCGTGCCCGCCGCCAGGTAGTAGAAGCCCAGGGGCACCCCGAAGGTCAGCTCATCCAGGGTGCCCATCGCCACGTGGCGCGGGGAGAAGGCCTGCTCCACCAGCGCGTTCTCCACTTGCGTGAGGGCCCGCTGGTAGGGCGGGGGCAACTGCCGCTTGCGGGCGTCATACCCGCTGGACGCTCCCCACTGAAGCAGGGGAGTGGCGGACACGGCCTCCGTGAGGGCCTCGCGAGCACCTCGGGTCATGTCCTCGCGGGGGCGCGCGGGCCGGTCCGGAAAGTCCGACAGGGGCAGCCCTCGCCGCCGCAATTGCTCGCGCACGACGGCCATGTCCCCCAGCGTCGAGCCCAAGCGCTTGTCCAGCGCCAGCGTGTGCAACACCTGCTTCAAGTCCTGGTCGGAGGAGGAATGAAGAACGAAGAGGGCGAACACCTCGGCCAGTACGGAGCCGTCCTCTCGGACGCAGGTGGCGAGGAAGGAGGCGCGCTTGCGGTTGAGGAGCGCCGCCACGGGAGCGGACACGGGGCCCAAGGCACCGAGCCGGACGGCACTCCAGTCATCCAGCCCCTCCACCAGCCGGACCATGTCCACCCCGCGCTGCAATCGGACGAAGTCGGAGGGCGAGGTGCTCGCGAGCAGGGAGGCGAGGAGCGCTTCGGCCTCTCGGGACGTGCCGCCGCAACCGCCCTGGACGGCGAAGGGTTGGGCGTACGCGTCCAGGCCGCTCGTGGGACGTTCCTGGGGGCGGCCCGTGGCGCACCCCGCGAGAAGCATGAGCGTCGTCAGGGCCAGCAGTTCCAGGCCGAGGCCGGACGTCGTGACAAGCCTCGTTCCGGGAGCGCGCGATGGGGTTTTCGTCCGCATGAGGGTTACCTTCTTGGCAAGCACAACCGCTCTCAATCAGTCAATAGCAGGGTTTTGCCGTTTGAAGCCATCCTTGCTGGGTTTGGGTGATTGGATACCTGTGCGCGCAGGAAGCCTGTGCAATCTCAAGAGCGGTGCCGCTCCGCGGAGCAGAAGAGGTGAGAGAGGGAGAAGTCGAGGAGGGACTGACGCGAGCGGAGATAGCGACGGGCGCGGATCATGGGCCACCAGACGCGCTGGCCCACACGAACCTGGGCCTCGCCGAGCTTCTGGCGAGGCAGCCATTGGCCGCCCAGGTGTTCGACGAGGACCTGGCCCAGGTAGGCGCCCACGGCTGGCACGACGTGCTCATCGAGGACATGACGCAGGCGTGTGTTGGGGAAGTCCTCGCGCCAGAAGTAGAAGTCGAGGTCGGTGAGAGACTCTGGAGTTTGTTTGAAGAGGGAGGGCACGTCGGAGTGCACCATGGCCACGAGGTGCTCGGCGAGGAGGCGGTAGGAGGAGAGGACGCGCTCGGGGTCGTCCACGTCCGGGGGAAGGGCGTCGGAGAGGGGGAGCCACTCATCGGGCTCGGGGGGCTGCCAGGCGTTGAACTCGGCGATTTTCCGTGGGCGCTCGTGGAAGGGGAAGCGGTCCACCACGCGGGAGAGGAGGGGGGCGAGGTCCGGGGGGAAGCGGGGCTGGACGGGGGCGAGCGTGGCGCTGCGCTCTTGCAGGGTGCGCAGCACGGTGGAGAAGTCCAGGTCCGGGCGGAGGTGGGCATGGGCACGGGCCTGGGCCTGGCGAGCCTCCTGACTGGTGAAGTCCGCGGCGGTGGGCCAGGTGACCAGGAGCACGGAGCCGTTGGGGAGTTCTTCCACCCGCCAGGCGGGGGTGGACAGCATGCGCTCGCGGCCGACGGCCTCCACCAGCTTTGGACCGAAGACGTTGAGCCAGCTCACCTCGTAGATTTTGTCGAAACCGTCTCGAATCGCCGTCTGCATATCGCGGCCGAAATTGGGCGCATCCGCGAGTCTCCTATCCGCAACGCTATGGGCTGAAGCATGGGAAACCGGGTAGCGCGAAGCCCATGCGCGCACCATCTCCACGAATTTCCGGCAGCGCTCCGTCTCCGTGAAGAAGGAAAGTGGTTCTACCTTGATCGCGACGTCCAGTTCTGGGGTCCTTGGTGGAAGCCAGAGCCAGAGGGACATGTCCAATGCGGGCCATTGCGTGCGGTAGAGTCCGATGGACGTGCTGTTTCCGTCGCGTTGCTCCTCCAGGGTCTTCCAGAAGGAGCGTCGGGAGTATTTGCGTTGCCGCTTGCCGCCGACGACGTCAGGCATCCACCCATCGGCGTACTCCTCGAGCGCCTGAACGAAGGGCTCGAGTTCGCTCTCCAGTGCCCGCGAGTCGAAAGCACCTTTGAAATCCAGCCGGAGACTGTCCTCTTCTTTCAAGTCGCGAGGTTCCAGTACCTTCATTGGAAGAACACCTCGCGAGGGGGGCGTCCGGAGAACGGCCCCTCCTCGAGGATGAGGACGTCCACGAAGCGCAGGCTGCTGGTGGGTTCCCACACGCCCACGTACCACTCGACGCGCGGCTTGTCGAAGTCCCCCTCCCACTGGAGGGGCGGCTTGTCCGTTCTCTCCGCGATGGCGGCCTGATGGCTCGTGTCTGCTGAACCCAACAGGGCTTGTTACATCTATTGACTCCGGAGGTCAAATGGACTTGCCTGGGAGCCGGAGTCCGGACTCCAGGAGGGCGAATACATGGTGGCCGAAGAAAACAAGAGGGGGACGCGAAGGGGGGAGTTCCAACTCGGGCGTCACTGGGATCAAGTGGGGCCCGAGTTCGGCCGCCTACAGGAGGCCCGTCATGTGCGTGGGGCGCGGAGTGGACTGTCACAGGGGATGGGACGAGCGGGGACGTCGATCACGGGACGGGGACTGACCATCGCGACCCTGATTCTGCTCTCGCTGGGCGTGGGTTTCTGGCTACGGGGGGTCGGCGAGGTGACGCGCCAGGATGTCCATATGCCCATAGAGGGATGGAGCAATAGAGAGGGGCAGGGGACGGCGCCCATTGCGTATCCCCTGCCCAAGAAGCCCTTGCCGAACCAATCAACGGTGCCCTGCAATTCCAAACTGGCCGAGTTGGAGATCAATGGCGGGTGTTGGATGGAACTGGCTCGGCGGCCGCCCTGCATCGAGGAGAATCAGGCCGAGTACCAGGGCAAGTGTTACTACCCGGTCGCAAAGAAGGAGGAAGCGCGACCGCCGCAATCCGTCAATCCATGATCGTCTGGCGTTCGAACGGATGCTCGATTGAGCGGGTAATCCAGCGCTCACCGTCCCGCTCCTGGGCGTCCTGGTAGGGAAGCGCTTTTCGCGCTCCACGCCTCACGCCAAGGGCCTGGCGCCCACTTTGATGAAGGCTGCACGGACAGGAGGGTCGCCCCATGCGGCAGCGCATCGCTGATTACGCCTTGCTGGGCGACTGCCACTCGGCGGCGCTCGTGGGCCGGGATGGCTCCATCGACTGGGCTTGCTTTCCCCGGTTCGACTCGGCCTCGGTGTTCTGCCGCGTCCTGGACGTACGCCGGGGCGGCTCCTTCCGGGTAGGCCCCGAGGGCGACTTCCCCTCGAGCCGCCGCTACCTCGACGACACCAACGTGCTCGTCACCACCTTCACCACTCCCACCGGGGTGTTGGAGGTGACGGACTGCATGCCCGTGCGCACCCGGGGTCCCCAGGGCGCCCGCATGGGCTCCAGGCACTCGCTGCTCCGGCGGCTGCGCTGCACCGCGGGCGAGGTGGAGTCACGGGTCGTGGTCGCCCCCCGCTTCGAATACGGGGCCTTCGTGCCCCGCATCCGCCTCACCTCGCCCCGGACGGCCGAGCTGGTGGGCGGCGCGGACGCGCTGTGGGTGACGGCCACCCGGCCGCTCATCGCGCACGAGGATTCCCTGCGTGCGCGTTGGCACCTGCGCGCCGGGGACGAGGCCTGGGTGGAAGTGGCCTGGACGCCCTCGCTCATCGAGCGCACGCCCGATGAGATGCCGGACCTCGCGGCACTGCGCGGACGGTTGGAGGACACGGTGGCCTTCTGGCGCGAGTGGATCTCCCACTGCGCCTACGAGGGCGACTACGCGCGCGCGGTGCGCCGCTCGGCCCTGGTGCTCAAGGCGCTCTCGTATGCGCCCTCGGGCGCCATCGTGGCCGCCCCCACCACGTCCCTGCCCGAGGAGCCGGGCGGTGTGCGCAACTGGGACTACCGCTACACCTGGCTGCGGGACACGACGCTCACGCTCATCTCCCTGATGCTGCTGGGCTACCAGGCGGAGACGCTCGCCTTCCAGCGCTGGTTGGCGCGCACCAGCGCGGGCCGGCCCGAGGACGTTCAAATCATGTACAGCATCCGTGGCCACCGGTTGCTGCCCGAGGTGGAGCTGCCCCATCTGGATGGGCACCAGGGCTCGCGGCCGGTGCGCATCGGCAACGGAGCGGTGAAGCAGCTCCAGCTCGACGTCTTCGGGGAGTTGCTGGAGGGCTCGTGGCTCTTCTCGAAGATGGGCGGGAGCCTGACCCCGGGGCACTGGGACTTCCTGCGCGGGCTGGTGGAGGAGGTGTGCGGGCGTTGGCGTCAGCCGGACCAGGGACTCTGGGAGGTTCGCGACGAGCCCCGGCACTTCCTCCACTCGAAGCTGCTGTGCTGGGTGGCGCTGGACCGGGCCCTGCGCATCGCGCGGGCGCGGCGGTTTCCCGCTCCGGTGGGGCGATGGTCGCGCGAGCGCGCGCTGCTTCGCGAGTACCTGCTGCGTGAGGGCTCGTGCCTCGGGTGGTTCTCCCAGGCGGTGGGCTCTCAGCGGGCGGATGCCTCGGTGTTGCAGCTTCCCGCGCTGGGCTTCCTGCCTTCGGGCCACCCCCTGGTGATGCGCACGGTGGCGGTGGTGCGCGAGCAGTTGGAGAAGGGCCGGCTCCTCTTCCGCTACCACGTGCCGGATGGCCTGAGCGGAGGGGAGGGCACCTTCCTGCTGTGCTCCTTCTGGATGCACGACGTGCTGGTGCACTCGGGGAGGGCGGAGGAGGCGGAGGAGCTGCTGCGCTACCTGCTGAGCCTGGCCAACGACGTGGGCCTCTACGCGGAGGAGTCCGTTCCGGACACGGGAGAGGCGAGGGGCAACTTCCCCCAGGCCTTCACGCACATGGCGCTGGTGGCCTCGTGCGCGCAGCTCTCCGCGGGGAGGCGCTTCCATCTCCCCAGGCCTGGCGCGTATGACTACGCGGACTTCGCGCTCACCTACCACCTCGGCCGCCGCTCCATGTTCATGTCCCACTTCGCGTGGGAGGCGGCGCACTGAGGGGAGGGGTCCCTCGAGGGTCATCCGGACGGGGGCACGGCTTCCCGTCCGTCCACTTCTTTCCGGGTGCTCGCCTTGCAACGTCCGCGCCCGCCAGGCATCCAATCCCCATGCTTCAGTTCACCTCTCGTTTCATCGACTCGACTCCTGGAGATCCGCAAACCGATCGGCGGCCGCGTCAGGTGCACGGCGCCCTGTGGTCGAAGGTGCAGCCCACGCCGGTATCGGCCCCGCGGCTCGTGGCCTGGTCCCCCGAGGTGGCGGCCCTGCTGGGACTGGACGAGGCGACGCTGCGCTCCGAGGAGGCCGTGCGCGTGCTCTCGGGCAATGGGTTGTGGCCGGGCATGGTGCCTTACGCGGCCAACTACGGCGGGCATCAGTTCGGTCAATGGGCGGGGCAGTTGGGTGACGGACGCGCCATTGGCCTGGGCGAGCTGCAAGGCCCCGAGGGCACGCGCTACGAGTTGCAGCTCAAGGGCGCGGGGCCCACGCCGTACTCCCGCCGGGGAGACGGGCGGGCGGTGCTGCGCTCCTCCATCCGGGAATTCCTGTGCAGCGAGGCCATGCACCACCTGGGGGTGCCCACCACGCGAGCCCTGTCGCTGGTGGCCACGGGGGACGCGGTCATCCGGGACATGTTCTACGACGGCAATCCCGAGGCCGAGCCCGGGGCCATCGTCTGCCGGGTGGCGCCCACCTTCCTGCGCTTCGGCAACTTCGAGCTGTGCGCGAGCCGGGGGGACGTGGGGCTGCTGAAGGCCCTGGCGGACTACACGCTGAAGAACTTCTATCCGGAGCTCGGCGCGCCGTCGAAGGACACGTATGCCGCCTTCTTCCTGGAGGTGGCGCGCCGCACCGCGCGGCTCATCGCGCATTGGCAGGCGGTGGGGTTCGTCCACGGCGTGATGAACACCGACAACATGTCCATCCTCGGGCTCACCATCGACTACGGCCCCTATGGCTGGGTCGACGACTTCAATCCCGGGTGGACGCCCAACACCACCGACGCCCAGCAGCGTCGCTACCGCTTCGGCAACCAGCCGGGCATCGGCCTGTGGAATGTCGAGCGGCTGGGGATCGCGCTGCTGCCGATCCTCGACGAGGAGGAGGCGCTGGTGGAGGCGGGGATGCTCGAGTACGAGCGCGTCTTCCAGGCCGAGCTGGAGCGGCGCTTCGCGATGAAGCTCGGGCTGCCCTCGCTCGCCCAGGAGGGAGACCTCGAGCTGGTGCAGGGCTGCTTCTCGTGGCTCGCCGCGCAGGAGACGGACATGACGATCTTCTTCCGGGGGCTGTCGCGGGTGGTGATGGCACCGGAGGCTCCGAGCGAGTGGCCCGCGGTGCTGCGCGAGGCCTTCTACGGGAAGGTGCCCGACGAGCATGTGGCCCGGGGCCTGGAGTGGCTGACGGCCTGGTGGCGGCGCACCCGGCGCGAGGACGTGGCGCCCTCCGAGCTGGCGCGGCGCATGGACGCGGTGAATCCGAAGTACGTGTTGCGCAACTGGCTGGCCCAGGAGGCCATCGACGCGGCGCACGCGGGCGATGACTCGAAGGTGCACACGCTGCTGGAGGTGATGCGGCGGCCCTTCGAGGAGCAGCCGGGCCGCGAGGCGTACGCGGGCCGGCGGCCGGAGTGGGCACGTTCGAAGCCCGGGTGCTCGGCGCTCTCGTGCAGCTCTTGAGGGCGCGTCCCGGGGCGGGCTACTTCGCCCCGGGGGCGTGCACCGGGCAGCCGGTGGCGATCTGCCGGAGGAACTGGCTGTTGTCGTAGTAGTGCTCGACCTCGAGCATCCGGAGATCCTCGGATACGCGCGCCACGCTCATGCCGAAGATCTCCACGCGCTGCCCGGTGGGCGCCTGTCCCTTGTAGGGGCCCGTGAAGTTGCCCCAGTGGCGCCACTTGAAGCTCACCGCCGGCGGCGGCGAGTACACCTCGAGCACCTCCCAGAAGAAGCCCTCGGGGAAGGCGGTGTGGAAGACGTCGTGCGACGAGTCGAACGTCTCCGCGCTGGCCTTGTAGTACTGCGTGTCACCGAGGAAGACGTTGTAGCTGCCGCGCGCGGCGATGTCGTCGGCGCTGGCCCACGAGCCTCCGTTGACGTTGGTGCGGAACCGGTCGCGCACGACCGACACCCACTGCGCGGGATCGGCCTTGTGCGAGACCTCCATCTCGAACACGCGCACGAGGTTCTCCACCACCATCTCCAGGGAGCCCGTGGGGAACTGGCGCGTGCGCTCCTTGTGCACGGTGATGTTCGTCAGGTGGTAGTCCGGGCGCCCGTGGCGCCACTTCACGCCTTCATCGTTCTCGACGACAGCGTCTCGTCCCTGCAACCAGAGCGGTTCCGTGGCCGGCTTGGCGATGCTCATGACGTCTCCTGGGGGATGGGGGGCTCTTCGAGCCGGCTTTCACTGTAACAGCGACCCGCACGTGCCGTGTCCTCCACCCGCTGGAACTTCTGAAGGGGCTGATGCGCGTCACCGGTGCTTGTGACTGCACGGCGCCCGGGGGCTTCCGGTAAGGTCGTGCCCCCATCGGACGAACCGCCACGGGCGGGGGGACACGCAATGGATCAGGCCACTGGGGAGCAGGCTCGGGCGGTCGACGCGGACGTGGCCATCATGGGCGCGGGCATCGTCGGCCTCTTCAACGCTCTGCAATACGCGAAGCGGGGCTTCCAGGTCCTCCTGCTCGACAACGCGCGGGGACAGAAACGCAGCTTCAAGGTGGGCGAGTCGTTCCTCATCTTCACCAACCCCTTCCTGCGCACGGTGGGGGGGTTGGATGCCTTCGCCGGAGAGTGCTTTCCCAAGCACGGCGTGTGGTTCACCTACGGGCTGGAGCACTCCGAGCGCTTCGAGGCGACGTCCGAGTGGGGTGTCCACGCGGATCCTCCGCACTACTTGTACGAGCAGGCCGCGGACAAACGCTACTTCCGGGCCTCGCTCATGGACGTGCAGATCGTCCGGCCGGAAGCGGAGGACGTGATGCGCGAGTCTCTCGCGTCCTTTCCCAACGTGCGCTTCCTGGACACCGTGAAGGTGCGCGACGTGGTCATCCAGGAGGAGGAGGGCCGGCCCCATGAGCTGCACTGGGAGTGTCAGGCCACGCGCGAACAGGGCACGGTGCGCGCCCGGTGGGTGTTGGACTGCTCGGGGCGCAATCGCCTGCTGGCCAGGAAGCAGAAGCACTCCGTCGAGCTGAAGGATGGCTTCCAGACGACGGCCGTGTGGGGCCAGTTCGAGGGCATCACCGATGAGCTCTTCGGCGAGCCGTGGGTGCACACGTACGCTGATGGCGACCAGACCTCGAGGGATCTGCACACCCTGCATCTGTGGGGCGAGGGTTATTGGATCTGGGTCATCCGTCTGTCCAAGCAGCGCATCAGTGTCGGGGCGACGTTCGACCAGCGCAAGCCGCCGCCGGGGGCGACGCCCGAGGCCCAGCTCTGGGAACTCATCGGCCGCCATCCTCCGTTGCGCAAGGCCCTCGCCAAGGAGCGGATGCTCGAGTTCCGCATGTACCGCGACGTGCAGTACATGACCGACACCTTCGTGAGCGCCAGGCGCTACGGGATGATGGGAGACGCGGCCTCCATCGTGGATGCCTATTACAGCCAGGGCATCTCGCTGGCGCTGGTGAGCTCCTGGCACATCGCCAACCTCGTCGAGCAGGATCTGCGGGGTGGGGGGATGGACCCGGAGTACCTCGAACGGGTGAACCGGGCGACCCGGCAGGACTGGCACATCATGCGCAACATGATCCGCGAGAAGTACACGCCGGCCATCGCGGACAGCCGCTTCTTCGTGCTCTCGCACATGCTCGACCTGAGCATCTTCTGGTCCGCGGGGGCCTCCCGCTCGCGCATCTCGCGCTGGCTGGTGGAGACGGGGGGAGACACGCGCCGCGAAACGCCCGAGCTTCGCGAGCTGCGCGAGTACCTCTCGCGGCACATGTTCTACTCCCAGACGAAGCCCTGGCATGGGCTGTCACCGGAGCGCGTCCGGGAGCTCCAGGGTCGCCTGCAGGCGGGGATCGGGGAGCGCGCGCGCTGGCGCCTCGAGCACGGCATCCGCGTGCCGACGCTCAAGGCGATCGTCCGGCTCGCGGCCCCGGTGCCCCAGTTGTGGAAGCTGCCGTTCCTGCGTGGCCAGGAGCGCGCGGACCTCTCGGCGGAGGATTTCATCCATCCGGAGAAGTTCCTGAAGCGCGTCCCCGCGTGGCTGCGCCGCTGGTTGCCCGAGTCCCCATCGGAGCGGCTCTCCCGGGCCATCGCCGTGCGCGGCCAGACCCTGCTGGTGCTCTTCCTGCTGGGCTATGCCTATGACTGGGCCGACACCGAGGTCCAGAAGCTCCTGCTCCAACTCGGGCTCCTCGAGCCCATCGCCAGGGCGGAGCCCCAGGAGACCGAGGCCCCGATCCCCGCCCGGAAGGTCGCCTCCTAGCCCGGATGCCAAGCCAACTCCGATGGCGCGTGGGCGCCTCCTGGATGGGACTGATCCTGTTCGTCCTGCTCTGGGATCTCGCGCTGTATGTCTCGGGTGCGCCGTTGCTGCCCCGGCCCTGGCAGGTGGGGCTCGGGCTGCTGGAGCTGCTGCGTCGGGGCGTGCTGTTCAAGCACCTCATCGCCTCCTTGTTCCGGGTGACGTGGGGCTTCCTGCTGGCGGTGGCCGTGGCATTGCCCCTGGGGTTCGTCCTGGGCTGGAGCCTTCGCGCGGGCCGAGCCCTGGGCCCCTTCGTCCAGCTCGTGCGTCCCATCAGCCCGCTGGCGTGGATTCCCCTGGCCATCCTCTGGTTCGGGCTGGGTGACGTCTCGGCCATCTTCATCATCTTCATCGCCTCGGCACCGCCGCTGACGCTGGCCGCGATGAACGCGGTGCGCAACGTGCCCGAGGTCTACGTGCGGGCCGGCCAGAACTTCGGGTTGGACACCCGGCGGCTCTTCCTGCGCGTGCTCCTGCCCGCGGCCCTGCCCGAGCTGCTCTCCGGCATGCGCCTGACGCTGGGCATCTCGTGGCTCGTCGTCGTGGCGGCGGAGATGATCGCCGTGAACTCCGGGCTGGGCTACCTGATCATCGACTCACGCAACGCCGGCAACCGGTATGATCTGGTGGTCGCGGGCATGGTGTTGATCGGCCTCACCGGACTGGTGCTCGACCGGGTGATGGCGCGGGTGGCCCGCTCGCTCATGCATCACCAGGACGTGGTCGGCGAGGAGCCAGGATGAGTGTCGAGAACCCCCTGAAGTCTGGCTCCATCAAGCTGCGGGCCCGTGGCGTCTCGGTGCACTTCCCGGGGGAGGAGCAGCCGCTCCAGGCGCTCGCTCCGGTGGACTTCGACTGCCACGAGGGCGAGTTCCTCTGCCTGCTCGGACCGTCCGGGTGTGGCAAGACCACGCTGCTCAACGTCATCGGCGGCTTCCTGAAGCCCTCCACGGGGCAGGTGCTCATCGATGGAGAGCCCGTCACCCGGCCCGATCCGCGACGCATCTTCGTCTTCCAGGAGCGCGGCGTCTTCCCCTGGCTCACGGTGGAGGAGAACATCGGCTT
The DNA here is from genome assembly GCF_002305875.1 of Cystobacter fuscus. NCBI lineage: Bacteria > Pseudomonadati > Myxococcota > Myxococcia > Myxococcales > Archangiaceae > Cystobacter > Cystobacter fuscus. Next base: position 5,406,275 of record NZ_CP022098.1, read on the forward strand.
TGGCTTGACGGACCTGCCCGTGCCCGAGCGGCGGCGACGGATCTCCCACTACCTGGAGCTGGTGGGGCTCTCGGGCTTCGCGCGGGCCTGGCCCTCGGAGCTGTCCGGAGGGATGAAGCAGCGGCTCGAGGTCGCGCGGGCCCTCGCCGTCAAACCCGACATGCTCTTCCTGGACGAGCCCTTCAGCGCGCTCGATGCCATCACCCGTCACACCCTGCGCCAGGAGCTGCTGCGCATCCAGGCCGCCGAGCGGCAGACCATCCTCTTCGTCACCCATGACATCGACGAGTCCGTCCAGCTCGCGGACCGCGTGCTCGTCATGTCGTCCCGGCCGGGCCGCATCCAGCGGGTGGTGGACATCGAGCTGCCACACCCGCGTGATCTCAGCTCCCCGCGCTATCTCCAGTATCGCGACGAGCTGTTGGATGAACTGGGTCTGGCCCATCAGGTGTGAGACGGTGACGCGGCCATGAACAGCTCGCGCAAGCGTCCGGGCCTCCCGTGGCCCTGTGCCGTGGGGGTGGTGGTGCTGCTGCTCTGGCACGCCTCCGTGAAGCTCACGGGGACGAAGGTGCTGCCCACTCCGCTCGAGGTGCTCCTGGGCGTGCGGGAGCTCGCCCTTCGCGGCCACCTGGTGCCCTACGTCCGGGACTCGCTCGTGCGCGTGCTGTCGGGCTATGCGCTCGCGGTGTTCCTGGGCCTGCCGACGGGGTTGGTGATGGGCCTGTACCCGCTCACCGCCCGCGTGGCCGGGCCGGTCCTCCAGGTGCTGCGCCCCATCAGTCCGCTGGCCTGGAGTCCCGTGGCCATCCTGCTCTTCGGCGTGGCGAACACCGCGACGGTCTTCCTCATCTTCCTGTCATCCCTGTTCCCCATCGTGACGTACACGATGGAGGCCGTGCAGCGCGTTCCCGGCATCTACCTCCGGGTGGGGAACAACTTCGGCCTGGGCCGCTGGGCCCTGCTCCGCCGCGTCATCCTCCCCGCGTGCCTTCCCTACGCGCTCACCGGGCTGCGCCTCGCGCTGGGCGTGGCCTGGCTGGTGGTCGTCGCCGCCGAGATGATGGGGACGGACTCGGGCCTGGGCTACCTCATCATCGATGCGCGCAACGCCGGCAAGCGCTACGATCTCGTCGTCGCCGGAATGCTGCTCATCGGCGTCATCGGTCTCGGCCTCGATGGGCTCATGCGCCGCATCGAACGGGCCCGCTCCGTCCGTTGGGCCTTCCACCGGGAGAGCTGAGGCACTCCCTCCACCTGAAGAGAACCATGACCCCTCGCAAACTCGCCGCGGCGCTCTCGCTCTGGGTTCTCACCCTCACCGTGCTCCACGTCTGGCTCAACGTGCGCTGGGACGGCGTCGTCAACGACTGGCGCCCCGAGAGCGAGCGCAAGCTCGACGTCGCCTACATTCCAGTCACCTGACACCTCGCGTGCCCGGTGACCGACTACATCGCCCGCCGCTCACTCGATCAGTACCTGTTCATCCCCCGGCTGTTCCAGGGGTTCCCGGAGATCAAGGAGGCATTGATCTCCAATCGAGTGCAGGCGGGCTTCCTGGTCGCTCCCCTGGCCGTGGCCCTGCGGTCGCAGGGCGTTCCCATCAAGATCGTCTTCCTGGGTCACCGCTATGGCAGTGCGGCGGTGGTCAAGCAGGGAGGCCCCGTGAAGACGGTGGCCGACCTGAAGGGGAAGACCATGGCCGTTCCCAGCCGCTTCTCGGACGAGCGGCTGCTCTTGCTGCGCGCCCTCGAGCAGCACGGGGTGCGCGCGGCGGACGTGCGCATCGTGGAGATGCCGCCCGCCGACGTGGCGGCGGCCCTGGCGTCCAACGCCATCGACGGGTTCGTCATGGGCGAGCCCTTTCCCTCGCAGGCGGAGATGGGGGGCTACGGCCGTGTGCTCTTCCACGCGCGCGAGTACTGGCCGGACTACCTGTCCTGTGTGCTGGTCGTGCGCGAGGACGTCATCCAGCGGCGCCCCGAGGCGGTCCAGGTGCTGGTGGATGGCATCGCCCGCTCGGGGCTGTGGTTGGACTCGGGCCAGAGCGAGCGCGAGTACGCCGCAGAGTTCGTCGGGCGCTACTATTACAACCAGCCGCCCTCGCTCCTGAAGTGGGCGCTGACGAGGCCGCTGGACCGTGTGCGCTTCAATCCGCTGCTGCCTCGCAGGGACGACTTCGAGCTCGTCACCCGGCTGATGCTCGAGAACAAGTTGATCGACGAGCCCATCGCCTTCGAGGAGTACGTGGACCCGCGCTTCGCGGAAGGCGCCGCCTACGAGACGGCGTGGGACTACCCCGTGGGGGCCGGACGCTTGGATCCGGAGAAGGCGGACGACTGAGAGACCGCGCTGCTCGCTGTCGTGGCCAATACGTTCAGGGGCGAGCCGACGCGCACCGTGAAGAAGATTCGCGAGCAGCTTACTTGTTCGACCGCACCGTAGGCGCGGGCTGGAGCGGCGTCTCGGTGGTGCCGAGCGGCTGGGCGTGCAACGGCGTCAGGGACATCAGCCCTCCGATGAGGAGGGCGTACGCTCCGAGGCCGATCAGCGCCTTGCGGTAGTTGCGCGTCTCCTCGAAGAGGAAGAGCAGCGGAACCACCGCGGAGAGCTGGTAGAAGAAGATGTTCATGGTCAGCAGGATTCCAAAATGGAATCCAATCACGCTGACGGCGAAGACCCACCGGAGCCGCTTCCAGAGGATCAGGAAGAAGCCCATCTCGAAGGCCCCGGTGAACAGGGTGATGCCCTTGAACACCCAGGGGAATCGAGCCAGCTCCAGGCCCGGCGTCGTCCCCGAGACGATCGCCCCGTAGTAGGGAGTCCATCCGGTGAGGAACCAGTCCACGCCGCTGATGCGGAGCTTGTTCACACCGGCCTGCACGTAGAACGCGATCAGGTAGAGCTGCATGAAGGCCAGCGCGAAGGATGCGAACTCGCGGTGGGCCTGGGAGTACGGCTGCTCCCGTCGTGAGGGATTGAATACCCAGTCGAGCGACCAGAACCGCGCCGAATCCGTGAAGCAGAGGATGAGCGCGAAGAAGTTCAGATGGGTGATGTAGCTGAACAGCTGGGTGCTGAAGTGCCCCACGTAGTACGCGAAGACGAAGTAGCTGAGGGCGAAGACGGCATTGGAGAGCCGACTCTTGAAGCCCAGGGCGAACGTGATGCCGCTGACGACCACCGTGTACTTCAACAGGTAGTAGCCCCAGTACCCGAGCTCCGGAATGAAGCTGAACGTTCCCACCGGACGGTAGAGCAGGCTGGCCGCATCGACGTGGAAGCGATCGAACGGGCCGACGAGCACATAGCTCACCGTGACGAGGCTCACCGCCAGCCGGACCACGAAGAGGCGGAAGTCGACGTTGGGTTGAGCGAAGAGGAAGCTTTCAATCTTCTTGCGCAGCATCACGGAGTCCCCGGCAGCCGGTAGCTGAAGACGCGCTCCTCCTGGAGCGGACTCGGCTGCTGGCCATTGCGGTACTGAGCCAGATCAAAATGGAGATAGACGAGGTCGAGGCCGATGAACCTGCCGCCCGGCGGCGGGCGGATCGATGAGTACGTCTCGTCAAAGGCGTGCCACGGCTCGCTATTGAGTCGCTCCAGCAGCAGCCGGGCGAACTGCTCCTTCCTCTGCTGATCCTCCTCCAGGATCAGCAGGTTCTCGGCCAGCCCCACGGCGCGGTACCACTCGATCGGAATCACCCGTCCGCTATCCACGGTCACGCTGCCGCCCTGATCGTCGTGCACGACGAAGCGCAACAGATTGGTCCGCGCGGTGAACAGCGCGTTGAACAGGCCATGACTGGTAAAGGGAAAGTTGTCCCGCTCTACCCACATGTAGTAGTCGTCAACCGCGAAAAAAATGACCAGGCAGACAACCAGCAAGGCCTTGGTGCGGGAACTCAGGCCCCGGTTCTCTTGGGAAATATCCATGTTTTTCAGTTAGGGTGCTGTTGCCGATGCTTTCCAACATATCAAGAGTCTCAGCGTTGACCATCGCTCTTTGGGTGAGTGCGTGTGCACACCTCGAGAGTGCCCCCGAGGGTACCCCGGATGGACCCCTGGGGACGCCGGGCCTGGGCGAAGGGCGTGTCGGGAAGCTGTTCGAGTGCTTCGCCCTCCTGCAGCGCAAGAGTCCCGAGTCGCTCTACTGGGTCTCGCCGCTCGAGGAAGCCGAGGGCTACTACGTCACGACCCAGTTCCAGCACCTGCCCATCCGGATGTACAGCGGCCACGAGATCGTGATCTTCGGCAAGGAGTCCGCGACGTACTATTGGATGCCCGGGGCCGAGCACGATGCGACGGGCTCCGTGCCCCTGGGGCTCTACCGCGTGGCGGCTGAGCTGCCGGAGCCTGGCAGGACGGTGCATCTGCGGCTGGACAAGCGTTACCCGACCGCGTTCGTCCTGGTGGGCCAGGGCGCCGAGCCGGAGGGCTCGGTCCAGCGCGTCCTTCCGCGCAAGCTCCTGGAGTGGATCATCAACGAGGAACTGCATGAGTTGGCGCACTACAGCCTGAACTTCCAGCTCCAGGCGCTTCGCTCCGGCCTCCCGCGTGAGCAGGTGGCGGCCGTGATGGCCGATGGCTCCGTGGCATCCTCGTGCCGGAACATCTCGCCGCGGCTGGACACGGCGCTGGGGCTCCTCGAGGGCGCGCTGACCGCATCCGGGACTCCAGGGACACGATGATTCGTCGGAGTTTGTTCGCCGGCTTCGCGGTTGCCGTGCTGCTGGGAGGAGTGCTGCTGGCGTACCAGCCCGTGACGGGGTCGCTCCCGGAGGGCGCCAGCGGCGAGGCGTCGGGTTTCCACTGGCGGCACGTCGCCGAGCGGCTGCGCATCATCTCCGCCGAGAGCCACTTCATTGGCACCCGGGCGCATCGCGAGGTGTACCGGTACATCCTCGAGGAGGCCGCGAAGAACCCGGGGGTCCAGGTCGAGCTGCAGTCGGTCGAGGCGAGCTACCGCGCGTGGGAGCCGTTCGCGATCGCCACCGTGAACAACGTCGTGGCGCGGCTGCCCGGCACCCAGGGAGGGCGGAGCGTGCTGGTGGTGGCGCATTACGACTCGGCCCCCACCAGTCCGGGCGCGGCCGACGACGGGACCGCGGTGGCCGCCATGTTGGAGGTGTTGCGCCTGATGGCGAGTGGAACGCGCCCGCGCAACGACCTCGTCTTCCTGTTCGCCGACGCGGAAGAGGTGGGCTCCATGGGCGCCAGCGCCTTCCTGGAGGCGCTGACCCCCGCCGAGCGCGAGCGGATCGCCACGGTGCTGAACTTCGATGCACGCGGCAACCGGGGACCCGTGGTCATGTTCGAGACCAGCCAGGACAACGGCTGGCTCATCGAGCAGTTCGCCACCGCGAGCCCGTCTCCGGTGGGCCACTCCCTGGCGAGCGCGATCTACGGCCTGCTGAAGAACGGCACCGACTTCTCGGTCTTCCGTGACGCCGGGATGAGCGGGCTGAACTTCGCGTACTTCGACGGGTTGGAGGTGTACCACACGCGCGGAGAGTCGGCCGCCAGCGTCGACCCGCGCAGCATCCAGCACCAGGGCGAGCAGATGCTGGCCCTGGTGCGGCAACTGGCGAACGAGGACCTGAGCCACGTCGTCAGCCCACCCGTCATCTACTTCGATGTGCTCGGCCTGTTCGTGGTCCGGTACGGACTCTGGTTGGGCCAGGTACTCGCGCTGGGGTGCGCACTGGGGCTGGGGCTGCTGCTCTTCCGGGGCGTGCGCTCGGGACAGCTGCGGCTGGGGCGCTGTGGTGTGGCGCTGGCCGTCGCGCTGGGGGGGGTGGTGCTCCCCGCGCTGCTGGCCTGGCTGCTGTGGGGCGCGGTGCGGTGGTTGGAGCCCCGGTACATGCTGTTGCCCGGGGAGACCTCCGTCTCCACGGAGCGCTACTTCATCGGGCTGCTGGTGCTGGCGGCGGCGGTGATCGCGTGGGGGGCGCATGCCGTGAGGCGCCTCCTGACACCGGCGGAGCTGGCGGTTGGCGCGCTGGTGCCGTGGACGATGCTGGCCGTGCTCAGTGTGTTCCTGTTGCCGGGCACCAGCTACTTCTTCCAGTGGCCGCAGCTCTGCGGGCTGGGGTTGCTCTCCCTCTTGCTGCGCGAGGAACGACAGCCGTCCGCGCCGTCCTCCCTGGCCCTGGGGCTCGCTCCGCTGCTGTTCGTTCCCTCCATCCTGCTGGTCGTCCCGCTCACCCGGCTGCTCTACGCCGCGTTTGGCATGACGGGCATCGCCCTGGTCATCGCCCTGTGGTCGCTGGGGTGGACCCTTTTCGTGCCGTTCCTTCGCTTCATCCTGGGCGGGCCACTGGTCTGGTGTGCCCGCCTGGGGGTCGTCGCGGGGGGCGCTCTCTTCGTGGCCGCGTTCGTCATGCGGGTATTCGATTCGTCCCAGCCGAGCATGAACTCCCTGGTGTACCTGCTGGACATCGACCAGAAGAAGGCGTTCTGGGTCTCGGGAGATCCCTTCCTCGACGAGTGGACCGGGCCGAGCCTCGGGGCCGGTGCGCGGCAGGAGCAACTGGAGCACTACTTCCCGTACGTGGACTGGAAGGTGTTCGTGGCGGAGACCTCCGTACGTGAATACCCCGCTCCGGGCCTCGAGGTGCTGGCCGATACCCGGCAAGGTGCGCGGCGGCAGGTGGCGATCCGCCTGCTGCCACGGCTCGACGCCTCGATGCTCGAGCTGCGGGTCTCCCCCGCGAAGCTCCTGGGGGTCGAGGTCGCCGGCAAGCACTATGGGCCAGCCGAGCTGCGCAGCGACTGGGGACGGTTGATCTTCCAGTTCTGGACGCCGGCCACGACCGGTGTCGACATGAAGTTGCTCCTGGAAGAGGACCTCCAGGTGGAGCTGCGCCTGAGCGAGGTGCGGTACGGCAGCGAGTCCACGGAGCCGCTGTTCCCCCAGCGGAGACCCGCGGACAAGAGCCCCTATCCCTTCGGCTGGTTCTCGGATTCGGTGCGTGTCACCCAGGCGGTGCGGCTATGAGCCAGTCAGCTGAGGGGAGGGTGGTCGAGTCCGAGCGGCTCTTCAACAGGAGGATCACCGCCTATTACGTCTATTTCGTCGCCAGCCAGACCGCGTTCGATCGTGGCATCTTCGTGCTCTTCCTGCTGTCGAAGCAGTTCTCGGGCGAGCAGATCGGGCTGTTGCAGGCCTCCCTGTTCTGGGCCACCGTCGCCTCCGAAGTGCCCACGGGAATCATCGGGGACAAGTACGGCAAGAAGCTGAGCGTGGGCATCGGCCTGGGCCTGTTCATCTCCTACTGCGCCAGCGTCATCCTCTTCTCCGGGTTCGCGCCGTTCCTGCTCCTGTATTGCGTCTACGGCGTCGCCAAGAGCTTCATCTCGGGCTCGGATCGCGCGCTCCTCTTCGATTACCTGAAGGCCCATGGCCGCGAGGAGGACTTCCTGCGCATCGACTCGCGCGCCAGGGCGCTGGGGGCCTTCGCCATGGCGATCGCCATCGTGGCAGGAGGGTACCTGCAGCGCGTGTCCTGGTCGCTGGTCTACATCGCCTACGGCCTGGCGTTCGTGGTCAGCCTCGTGGCCTGGTCGCGGATGCGCGACGTGGAGTCCGAGGTGGGGTCCGACACGTCGCAGGGGGCCAGGACGGGAATCCTCCAGCAGATCGGCCAGTTCTTCTTCCAGCAGCCAGGCAAGGGCCTGACGATGCTCATCGTCGCGTCCGCGCTCCTGGTGGGGGCGCTCACCCCGTACTACATCTTCTCCCAGGCCATCTTCAAAGCCTACGGGCTGGAGCCCTACCAGATTGGTACGGTCATCGCCGTGGCGGAGGTGCTGGCCGCTGGCTCCTACCTGCTGGCCGAGCGCGTCTCGCGCCTGTTGTCGCTCGAGCATGCGCTCTACCTCGCCGCGGCGCTGGCGGCGGGTCTGCTGGTGCTCAATGGCGTGCATGAGTTGCGGCTGATGGTGGTCGCCTTCCTGAGCGTGACCGCGCTGGGTCCGCTGTGCGAGGTGCTCGTTGGCAACTACCTCATCGGCAAGGTGCCGGGCCCCATCCGCGCCTCGGCCATGTCCATTGTCTCCTTCGTGGAGTCCATGGTCATCAGCGTGGGATACCTTGGCTACGGCTATGCCCTCGAGCTGATCGACATCCGCCAGTTCGTCGTGGCGAGCGCGCTCCTGCCCTGTATGGCGGCCGGGTGCGCGTTCGTCTACTTCAGGAGAGCGAGGAGCGCACTCGCATGAGCACGAAAATGAATCCCGAGACCCTGGTCGATCTGATGCGCCAGCGGGCGGAGACCTTCGGTGAGCGCCCGGTGTACAGCTTGTTGTCGGATGGGAAGCTCGTGGAGCAACTCGGCTTCACGGCGCTCCAGGCGCATGCCACGGGGGTCGCGGCACGGCTCTCCGAGCACACCGCCGTGGGCGATCGGGTCCTTCTGCTGTGCCCGCCGGGGCTCGACTACATCCGGGCGTTCTTCGGCTGTCTGCTCGCCAGCCGGATCGCGGTCCCCGCGTACCCGCCGCGCAACAACCGGCACATGTTGCGCCTGCTGGCGATCATCCAGGACAGCCAGGCCACCTGTGTCCTGACCACCCGCGCGCTTCGCGACAAGCTCCACTCCAGCCTCCAGGCCACCGGCGGTCAGGTGCGCGCGGAGATCGTGGCGGTGGACGAGGTGGATGTGTCGTCCGGGCGGACCTGGGACGGGCCCGTGCCGCGGGCCTCCGAGGTGGCCTTCCTGCAGTACACCTCGGGTTCCACGGGCTCGCCCAAGGGCGTCATGGTGACGCATCGCAACCTGATGATGAACAGCGCCATGAGCGCGGACGCCTTCGAGCTGACGACCGACTCCGTCTACGTCTCGTGGCTGCCGCTGTTCCATGACATGGGCCTCATGGGGATGCTGCAGGGCGTCTACTCGGGCATGCACACGTTCCTGATGTCGCCTCTCGACTTCGTGACCCGGCCTTCGCGCTGGCTGGAGGCGATCTCCAAGCACCGGGCCACGATCAGCGGCGGACCCAACTTCGCCTACGAGCTGTGCACCACCAAGATCACCGATGAGGAGCTCCGGGGTCTGGACCTGTCGTGCTGGCGCATCGCGTTCAATGGTTCGGAGCCCGTACAGGCCGAGGTGCTGCATCGATTCAGCCAACGCTTCCAGGCGTGCGGCTTCCGGCGCCAGGCGCACTACCCCTGCTACGGGCTGGCCGAGGCGACCTTGTTCGTCTCGGGCTCCGCCGGTCCGCGCGAGCCGGTGATCAAGGCCCTGTCGAGAGCCCGGCTGGTGGAGCACGAGGTGCGCGAGGTGATGGGCCCCCAGGACGAGGTGAAGCACCTCGTGAGCTGTGGGCGGGCGTTTCACGACGAGTCCATCAAGATCGTGGATGCCGAGACGCGGACCGAGCTGCCCGAAGGCCGGCTGGGGGAGGTCTGGATCTCCGGCTCGCATGTGGCCAGGGGTTATTGGCGCAACGAGTCAGCCACCGAGGAGACCTTCCACGCCGTCCTCCCGGGCGATTCCCGCCACTTCCTGCGCACCGGGGACCTGGGCTTCCTGGACAAGGGGGAGCTGTACATCACCGGGCGGCTCAAGGATCTGATCATCGTCCGCGGGCAGAACCACTACCCCCAGGACATCGAGGTGACCGCCCAGCAGAGCCACCCCGCGCTGGTGGCGGGTGGTGGCGCGGCCTTCGCGCTCTCGCCGTCGGAGGGGGAGCCCGAGGGCACCGAGCGTGTCGTGCTGGTGCAGGAGGTGCGCCGCACCGCCCGGAATCAACCGCTCGAGGGGGTGATCGCCGCCATCAAGGAGGCGGTGACGGAGGCCCTGGGGGTGGAGCTGCATCAAGTCGTGCTGGTGCAGGAGCAGAGCATTCCCAAGACGTCCAGCGGGAAGATCCAGCGCCGCCAGACCCGGCAGCTCTTCCTGGAGAGCGGGCTGAAGCGGATCGCGGTGGACGGTGGCGCCTCGGAGTCTGAGACCGCGGCGGGTGGCGCGGGCCCCCTCCCGGCCGCCACGCGGGCCTTGCTGCAGGCCCCGCCGGCGCAAGCTCGGGCCCTGCTGGAGAACACCGTCAAGAGCCTGGCGTCCCAGGTCCTCAAGCGCCCCTTCATCCTGCTCGACGCGCGCCAGCCCCTGAGGAACTACGGCCTGAACGAGGCAACCACCCAGGTTCTGCGCACCCGGCTGCGTGAGGAGCTTGGCGTCGAGCTCGCGGCGGCCATCCCGGAGTCAGCCTCGATTGGTACCCTGGCCGAGCTGCTCCTCTCCCAACTCGTCGGGTTGCACGCGGAGTGAACGGGTGGGCGGAGGGGGCTGTAATTCCTGACATAACAGGGCTTCAAGGATTTACTTCAATGCCTACTAAATGTTAAGAGTGGGGGGGCATGGAATCCTTGAAACGACGTTCTCTCGTCGTGGTCGGGACCGGACCAGCGCAATTGGAAGAACCCGCGGTTCCGGTGGGAAAGACATCCTGGACGGGCCACGCCATGGGTCATCATGGCGAGGTGTTCCAGGGCGTCGTGCGGGATCAGCAGGGGCGTCTGCACCGAGCCCTGTGTTCGCTGCCCTGTGGAGGCTTGAGCTCGGAGGCCGTGTTTCATGTGGGCACCGGCAAGGGCATCGTCGTCTACCCCGCGTGGAAGACGAAGGCGCGCCGCGCCGCGCAACTGGCGCTGGAATGGGCCGGCCGGAGCGAGACGGGTGGCTATCTGGAGGTGAGCAGCGACATCCCGCCTGGCTGGGGGCTCGGCTCCTCGACCAGTGATGTCACCGCGGCGCTGCGAGCGGTCTTCGCCGCACTGCAGATGGACGTGGGCAATGAGGTCGTGGCCAGACTGGCGGTGAAGGCCGAGACGGCTTGTGACTCGACCATCTTCAACCAGTCCGCGGTGCTGTTCGCGCATCGTGAGGGCGAGGTGCTGGAGGACCTGGGCGGGCCGATCCCCGAGTGTGAGGTGCTCGGCTTCAACTCGGATGACAGCGGGAACGGAGTCGACACGCTCGAGTTCAGCCCGGCGCGCTACGGTCCCAAGGAGATCGAGACCTTCGCCGAGCTGCTCGGGGTGCTGCGGCGGGCGATCCGGGCCCAGGATGTGCGGCTGTTGGGGCAGGTGGCGACCGCGTGCGCGCGCATCAACCAGGCCTATCTGCCCACGCCGCGGTTCGAGCAGCTCGAGGAGGTGGTGAGCCGCGTGGGGGCCGTCGGCATCCAGGTGGCCCACAGCGGCACCGTCGTCGGCCTGCTGTTCGATCCACGCGGCCCCGAGAAGGACACCCGGATCCAGACGGCTCGGGAGGAACTCGTACGCCTGGGGTTCTCGAGGCAGTGGAGCTTCTCCACCACGAAGGTGGAGCCGTTGCACTTCGAGGATTAGTCGAGGCGAGGGGGCCGCTCACCGTGGCTCCCCTCGTTACTCCCAATGTTCCGCGCGCATCTCGGGATTCATGGGGACCGGGCGGAAGTGCAGCAACTTGCGAGCGAGCCAGGCTGGAGGCGTGAAGGCCTCGTCCGAGGCGTTTTCGGGAAGCCGGAGCGTTCGCTCCTCGCCGTGGCGCCGGTAGCGGACGAAGAACGTGCCGCCCTCCTCCTTCTTCTGCGCCAGGAGCCGGCGGAACTCGAACCAGGTCAACATCCACCCGCGCTCCTTCACGTGGTTCAGCTCCTCACTGGAGGACTCGAGAATCTCCACGAGGTCTTCCTGGAAGTGCGCGACGCGCAGGCCCTTGCAGGGCATGAGCAGGTGATTGCACCGCCCCCCCTCCGTGTAGAGGTTGGAGTACATCGCGAAGGCCGAGCCCGTCTTCAGCCCGAGGTAGGGGCACAAGCCGTTGAACACCAGGAGCACGATCAGGACCTGGGCACCCCGGGGCGCCTGGCGCAAGGCCGACCAGGAGAGGGCCTGGACTCGCGCGCGAGATACCTCCAGGGACAGCCAGCTGGCCATGCAGCAGAAGGTGAGGCCCAGGAACGCCAGGCGTCCCACGAAACGGATGTACGCCGCGGGATCTGCTCCCGGCTCGGGGAAGGGCGTCACGAGGGCCAGCCCGAGCAGCACGAGTGCCACCCCCCCGAGTACCCCCCGCCGCACGGGACTCCACGTGACGGTGGGTTCCGCCTCCTGGGGCGAGGGGTCCAGACGGCGACGGAGCGGCTCGAGCAGTCCCGGCAACGACAACGAGTACAGCCCGAAGAGCATGATCGAGAAGCTGAGGATGTAGGGGTTGGGATGGAGCCCCAGCAGCAGATGGAAGACGAGCCCGAACCCCACCGCGTAGGGCACGGTGCGGCGGAAACACAGACCCACGGCCAGCCAGGCCTCGGACGCCAGGGTCCCCCAGACGGGAATCCACGCGGGCAGGGACGCGGGCAGGACGGGGTACGAGTCCACCGTCTCCAGGTAGAGATCATGGGCCGCGCTGTGCTCGGGCGACAGGAACCCCGTGTTGAGCTTGTGGAAGGTGACGAATGCGTAGACGAGCACGAGCTGCAGTCTGAGCAGCGGGGCGAACCGTTCGAAGCCACGTTCCAGGCGGCCTTCCGGTGAGCGTCCCCGCTCGTCCGAGAAGAGGCACACCAGGATCGTGAGGTTCATGAAGAGCGTGAGGAGCGAGTGGTTGGGAACCACCGGGAGCTTCACCAGGGTGAGCAGGCTCCACACGGCCGCCAGCGTGGCCAGCCGCTTCGCCGAATCCGGACGCAGCAGGAGCCAGAGCGCGGGAACCGCGGGGATGAGCTCGGCCAGCACCCACGCTCCCCACTTCCAATCCGGGGCCGTCGCGACCGTGTGGGCCAGCGCGTAGATGGCCCAGGCAATGTTGAACAGGACCGGGTGGGTTTTGAGCTGGCGCATCGGCCCCCCATTCCATAGCAGGCTCGGAACGAGATGCGCAGCAGCTCCCCACGGGGAGCGCGGACCTTCTCGCTCCGTTCGCGGAAACTCAGCCCTTGGACACGGCACACTGCCGCCTGGTGTCGAAGCGCAGGACGTCCCCCGGCAACCAGCGTATCACCCGTGTTTCTCCACCCTGCTCGGCGATGCGGCTTTCGATCTGCCCGAGCACCTGGGCTTCGGGCGGCTCTCCGTCCCCCCAGCCGATGTCTTCGATCTCGAGCCCGATACCCCTGAAGCCATTGGCATACGGTGCGAAGGCCTTCGCCTTGGACGAGACGCAGACGTTGCCAATTCCCTGGGGCCCCAGCGTCACGGAGGGGCCGTGCTTGCCCGCGCGAGAGCGGACCAGCTTCTGCAGCTCCGAGACGGGAAGCACCATCCAGAAGGTGAACAAGCCCTGCCAGAACGGAGCCCCGGTCATTTCCCGGCAGCAGCTCAGGATCAAATCGGGCTCACCCCTCCGGGCCACGGACTGCTTCAGCACCTCCTCGACGGAACCCAGGGAGTCGGTGCCACTGTCCACCAGCACGATCACCGAGAACCCTGGCGTGTGGATGCGGTAGCAGTTCCCCCAGTTGCGAACATTCTCGGGCGGCAGAGGCCCATCGAGAGTCGGCTGCTCGCCGAAGAAGGGAAGGATATCGATTTCGATGTCCTTGATGCGCACGGTCTCCCCCCAGGCGGGAGCCAGGGCGTTCTGTCCGACATCCTTCAAGGATTGGAGCATGTCGTCCTGGGCCAGGAGCGAGGGGAAGGGAATCCTGGGAACGATGACCGGAACATGGCCATCACCGCCGTAGCGCATGATGGAAGGGATGTGCCAGTGATCCAGGTGGCTGTGGGTGATCAGCATGGCATCGATCGCCACATCCATATTGGAGGGAGATTGATCCAGATTCGACAGGCCGAGCGGTCCACAAGCCGCCAGACCCACCGGATCGATCAGGATCTTCGCCTGCTCTGAAGCGATGAGGAGCGATGCGTGTTCCAGACGCTGGATGCCCGTCCCTTCGAACCTGGGCCACTTCAGCCCTTCGGCTCCGCCAGACGCAGTCACCTCGATGATGCGCGGCTCGGACAGGGCCTCGGAGAGGGCGGACCAGGGCTTGCCCTGCAGAGACTCGCGCAGCAGTCGCGCCACCTCGGGGAGCTGCTCCCGGCTGGCACCCGTCATGATGGGGTCGGCCTCCGGGTGGAAGAACGCCAGCGCCCACTGGCTGCGATCCTGGTGCATGTCGTACAGCAAGGACTTGCTGGCGATGCAGCCCCCGTTCTTCACCGACTCGAGATCGAACAGCTCTCCGAGAGAGGGTTCCCTCTCCAACATCTGCTTCAAGAGGTCCGCGCAGCGGTGGGGCTCGAACCCGGCCTCCAGAAACGAATTCAAGAGCTCTTCTTGATAGCTGAGCAGCAGACTGAAGTCTTGAAGCCGGGTCGCCAGCACACCCGTGGTGAAGAAGATGCCCAGCTGATCAGGTACTGACACACTGCCTCCGTCGGGGATTGTTCCTGCCCCCGAGTATAGGCGGAAAGGGAGGCTCAGGCGTCGTCGGCGCGGCCCAGGACGCGCAGCACCCGGAAGTGCTCCATGAGGATCTCTTCGTTCTCGTCGAACGTGAGACCCAGGCTCTCGGCCTCGCGCCGGAAGTAGGCCAGGTGCCCGTCGTACCAGCCCTCGAGGGTGAGGTCCCCCTCTGCTTCGAGCGTGGCGAAGGACTGGTCCACGTCCGCGAAACGCAGCGTGCGGACCTCCACGGTTTCGATCACGCAGCACGGGTGGCCGAAGCCATCGGTCACGAGGGACACGAGCCCGGGCCAGGGCGCCGTGATGCCCTTGAGCTTCATGGCACGCAGCCACCCCGCGGTGCCGCGCTTGCGGCCACAGGTGACCAGGTGCGCCAACCGGGAGGCCACCTCCGGCGTGTTGCCGAAAGAGAAGACGTCGAGCTCGCGCGAGGGGGGCTCCCAGCCTCCGAGCATGCACTCGACGTACGTCGTCCAGAGCCACCGGTCGAGTCCCGTTGGGGCCGTGAGCGAGAGCGCCCGCGAGAGGGGTTCCCAGGTGAAGTGCGGGCTGGCGGGCACGGACGCCGCGTCCACGACGAACACGAAATCGCGAGGCGCGCGCCCATCCCCTGGCACGAGCGAGCCCACGGGCAGCGGCAGCGTCAGCCCGGTGAGCCCGTGCACGTGTTGGTGGATGGCGACTCGCGGCCGCATGGGCCAGGGACCCACGGCCTCGGGGACACTCCAGCCCTCGGGGGTCCGCACGAGCAGGCATTGGTGGGTGCGGCTCAGGATGAGCGCACGGGTTCGGGCGGACGGGGCGTTGTTCATACGGACGTCCTCTCACTCCTCCCGGGGGGAGGCCAGCTCGTCTTCGAGCAGCCCCAACACCGTGTCCAGCCGCGGTGAGAGATTGCGGCAGGCCGCGGCGACGGTGCCATCCGCCATCACCGAGGCCACCCGGTCGCGCAGGACGCCCGCCCGCAGCGCCTGGACCTGGAAGTTCAGGCTGACATGCACGAGCTCCCGCAGCTCTTCGTTGATGACCGAGGCGGCCAACGGTCGGGGGAAGACAGGCTGGACGGGCCCTTCCGGCTCGGCGCCCTGGTGTGTCAGGGCGAAGGCGGTCGGGTGACGTTTGTCGAAACGCAGGCGTACCGTCTTGTCGGATTCAGGCAGTCGCAGCTCCACCCGGTGGACACCCGGGGGGACGAAGCCGGTGGCATCGGGCCGCGCACCGGGCATCCAGTAGTACGCGCTGTGCTCCCTGCTGAAGACCACCACCTCGTGACCGCTGTAGTGGCGGATTGCCGCGTGATGGAACTGGGTCGTGACGTAATGGCCCTCGGCTTCCCGGAGGGGCGAGACCCAGTAGAGAGACTCGGGGCTCTTGCGCTGCAAGGTGACGAAGCAGTCGAACAGCGCTCCGAGCCGCTGACCGCCGCCCCCCTTCCCAAACAGCCGGGGGAGCACGGAAAGAAGTGATATGTTCGAAAGCATGAGTGGGGGGACACTCTAGCCGATCCTCCGCGACTCAACCCTGGTTTCAACAGCAAGCATTCGCCGCGAGCGAAGGGAGCAAGCTCATGCAGCAGCCGGTTCATCGGGTCCTGCAGTACTTCGGCGGACTCCGCAGCCTGGCCGAGTCTCTCAAGGGTGACGAGGTGATCTACTCGGGCATCCGTCCCTACGACTACCACGCGGGCAACCGGATCGTGCTCGCGGTGTATCCCCACCTGCTGGCGAGGAGTCTGGCCCAGCGAGGCCTCGAGCCGCGGTTCCGGTATGTCATCACGCTCAATGATCTCGAGCCTTCGGTCTATGACGACACCGTCTTCCGCGCCACCGGTGCCTCCTACCAGCTGGCGACCCAGGTGGATGCGATCATCGGCAAGGTGGAGGGCGACCTGGTCCACCTGCGCAAGGAGTTCCCCCGGATCGAGATCCAGTACTACAAGACCTCGGACATGGTGGGCACACCGCACTTCCAGCGCGCGGTGAGCCTCATGATGCAGGAGCCGGTGGCGTTCCTCCGGCACTTCCTGCGAGAGGAGATCCTGGAGCAGCTGCCGCCCGAGCTGTTGTCGATGAGCGAGTTCTTCGGGCTCGTCTGTCCCTCCTGCAAGGTCCCCGTCCACGCGCGCCAGGCCCCGAAGCTCGAGGCGGCGACGTGCGAGGGGTGCAACACCCCGCTGAGCACGCACGGAGCGCTGCGTTATTGGATGTACTTCGTCCCACTCCTGGCCCTCAAGCTGCGCGTGGTGCAGCCGGACGTGGTCCTGCTGGGGGGTGACTACCTCGAGGCCGATGAGGGGGCGCTCGTGCTGAAGCAGTCCTGCAAGCTCGAGGAGATCCTCGAGTTCTACGGGATGCTGGAGGGAGGGCGGCCGTTGACCTTCCTCATTCCCCCGCTGCTCATGGGCAAGGACGGCCAGAAGATGAGCAAGTCCTTGGGGAACGTCGTCCCCTACCGCTATGAAGAGGTCCTCGCCGCGTGTGGTTCCAGCGATGGCTCACGGCTGACCCTCTAACATCCAGGTGACCGGAGAATGTCCCAGGAATTGGAAGTGAATCAGTTGGTCGATGGGGTCTGGTGGTCGATGCCGGACCTGACCACGGATCGCCCGGTGATTGGCGCCATCGCGGGAGCGGACGCCACGCTCATGGTCGACGCGGGCGCCTCGCCAGCACATGTGGGCCCTTTTCTCGATGAGCTGCGCAAGCAGGGGGCTCCGCCGGTCCGCTACGTCATCTACACGCATTCTCACTGGGACCATGTCTGGGGCGGCTCGGAGATCAAGGCCCGCCATCAGCCGGTGTTCATCGCCCACGAGCTGACCCGCGACAAGGTGCTCGCCCAGTCTCGGTTGTCCTGGGATGACGCCAGTCTGGCCGAGCGCGTCCGCCTCGGGGATGTGGAGTCCTTCAGCCTCGAGCACATCAAGGCGGAGCACCCGTCCCGCGGCCAGATGGTCATCGTTCCCCCGTCGGTGGGCTTCCAGAAGCAACTGGAGATCGATCTGGGCGGAGTGCGCTGCCTGGTGGAACACGTGGGGGGCGATCACTCACCCGACTCGACGCTCGTCTACGCCCGGGAGCGCAAGGTCGTCTTCGCGGGCGACGCGGCCTATACCGCGGTCTCCGGGCTGCGCCACTACACACGGCAGGTCATCTTCCAGCTCCTGGATCATGTCCTGGCGTTCGATGCCGAGATGTTCGTCCTCTCGCATACGCCCGCCCCACTGCCGCGCGAGCAGATGAACGCGCTGCGGGAGATCCTGTGGCGCGTCGCCACCCTCACCCTCGATGAGCGCCGGCCCGAGCAGGAGGTCGTCGATCAGCTGACCCAGGCCGATATTCCCTTCCCGCTCTCACCGGAGTTCGTGAGCGAGCTGGTGGATGCCTTCAAATCGGGTGCTGCGTCGCACCCGAAGCCTTGACCCTCTTGAAGTAGACGAAGGTACACCCGGCCGCCGCACAGGGCAGGAGCGCGCTGAGGGCGATGAGCCGGGGGAGCTGCTCCGCCTCGAGCGCATAGCCATAGCAGACATATCCCAGGCTGATGACCGCGGACTGCACGAACGAGACGAATGACAGGGCCGAGGCCCGGATGGGGCCCGGCACCTTGCCGATGAAGTAGTTGCCGAGCAGCACTTCCATGAGCGGGCCAATGGAGACCACGAGCAGGAAGACGAACATCATCAGCCACAGGTTGCTCAAGCGGTTGAGCAGCAGCAGGCCCGCGGTCAGTGCCGCCGCGAGGTAGAACGCACGATCGACCGAGAGCCAGCGGGAGACGTACTCGGCCAGTAGATAGGCCCCGCAGGCCAGCACCTCCGCCAGCGAGATGATGGAACCAATCTGATAGGGCTCCAGCCCGTAGCCCTGGAAGAGCGCCTGGGCGAAGATGTAGTACGGGGTGATGGCCCCCGCGAGGAAGGCGGTCCCGACGACGATCCACATCAGGCGGCGTCCGGGCTGACGCAGGAAGAACCGGCCGAGCTGCTGGACGATGCCGATCCCGTGCTCGTGAGCCTCCCCGCCGTCCGCCACCGGCCGGAGGTCCTGAAGCCGCGACCAGGCCGCGAGGCTGATGACGAACGCCAGGCCATACGCGATGTAGACGAGCGACCAGGACACGCGCTGGAGGTACCCGCCCACGACGATGGCCACGGCGAGCGAGAGCGCCCCCAGCGCCTTGGAGCGTGCATCGATGCGCAGGAAGTCGCCCTCGCGGCCATGCGCCTTCAGGTAGTCGAAGAGCAGGGCGCGGTCCGAGCCCGAGATGAAGCTCTTGGCGACGCCGAAGGTGCAATACAGCAGCAGGAAGGGCACGAAGCCCGAGGCCAGGATGACGCCCGCGCAGTAGAGGATGAACAGCCCCAGCCCCAGGGAGACGCTCTGCTTCCTGCCAAACCTGTCCCCCATCATCCCGGTGGGCACCTCGGAGGCGACAGTCGCCCAGAACAGGACGGCTTGCAGCAGGCCGATCTGCTCGCCCGAGAACTGCCTCGACATCAGGAACAGCACGAAGATGCCGCGAGGGAACGCGGCCTGACTGGCGAGGTAATAAATGTAATAAGCGAGGATCTTCCCCTGGACGCCACGCCCCGGAGCGCTCGCCCCCATGGAGGGCTCACTCCCCAGGGAAGCGCTCACGGCTTCACCATGGAGCTGCTGGCAGGAGGGTGTTGAGAGGCTTCCCCGGAGTCACTCATGGACTTCCTGCTTATCAAAAATTTCCTGAGTGGAAGCAAGCGTCTATCCAGGCGGCTCTTCTCCCCTCCGACTCTTGCCCGAACGGGGAGTGCATTGTAAAAACGCGAACTCCCATGAATTCCCATTGTGACGACTGCCGCTGGTGGCTTGAAGTTGAAGGTGCGTCCTGATCGACTTGCTGAGCGATACGGTAACGCCGCCGACCCCCGCCATGGTGGCCATCGCGGGCGCGTCGTTGGGTGCGGCCGTGTTGCGCACCGGCCCCTGAGTGAACTTCGCGGTCACACCCTCGTACGCCGCGGCTCGCCCCTCACGATGACCTACTCCTCGGGCACTCATGCGCCTGGGCGACGAGGCATCGCAGGGAGTGCCTGGAAGTACATCAATAATTGAAGTCTGGACGGACCTGAGACCTCTCAGCCTACGCGCCAAGCTTGGATGGAGCGCCCCACGCCATGAACCTCGACTCCCCCTCCCTGATCAGCGTCCTGCGCGAGAAGCCGCAACCGGAAACCCTGGAGCTGGTGGACAGCGCTCTCAAGAGCCTGGTCGCCAGCCTGTTCCGGGTGAGCTTCCTTCAGGTCACCAGTGACACCTCGCTGTCGTCCTACGGGTTGGACTCGCTGCGGGCCATGGAGCTGAAGAACCTGATCCAATCGGAGATCGGGGTCGATCTCCCCGCCACCGTGCTGTTGTCGGGGGCGACCCTCCGGGCAGTGGCGGAGGAGATTACCCATCAGGTGTATGTGGGCGAGGATGTGCCGGCCCTGACTCCGTCGGCCGGCGAGCAGGGAAGCCAGGGCCTCGCGCTGTCGCTCGCGCAGGAGCGTTTGTGGTTCCTGCACCAGTTGGATCCGGACAGCACGGCCTACAACCTGGCCGGCGCCGCCCGTGTGACAGGCCCGCTCACCGCCGAGGCGGTGGAGCGCGCGGTGAATGAGATCGTCCGGCGGCACGAGTCGCTGCGCACCGTGTTCGGCGTGGAGGGAGGCGTGCCTTTCCGGCGCGTCCTGCCGGAGTTGCACCTGAGCGTGCCGGTGGTCGACCTGAGCGCCGTACCGGCCGCGGAGCAGGAGCAGCGGCTGCGCGAGCTGGTCGCCGCCGAGGAGCAGCGACCCTTCGACTTGAAGCGCGCGCCGTTGTTGCGGCTCTCGCTGATCGAGCTGGGGCAGGAGCAGCGGGCGCTCGTCCTCGGCATCCACCACATCATCGCCGACGGCGGCTCCATCTCCGTCTTCATGCGTGAGTTGTCCCTGCTGGTCTCGGGCCGGGTGGGGGAGTTGCCGGCACTGCCCGTGCAGTACTCGGACTACGTGGGCTGGCAGCGACGACTCTTGCAGGGGCACCAGCAGGAGCGCTCGCTGCGCTACTGGCTCGACAAGCTGTCCGGTGAGCTGCCCATCCTGGAGCTGCCCACGGATCGCTCCCGGCCGTCCATCGAGGGAAGCGCGGGAGTGACGAAGTCGCTGCGCCTCCCGGACGCGCTCGCCCAGAAGCTCCGGGCGTTGGCTACGCAGCAGGAGACGACCCTCTTCGTCCTCCTCCTGTCCGCCTTCGAGGTCCTGCTCCACCGCTACTCCGGGCAGACGGATCTGCTCATTGGTACGCCCGTCGCCGGACGGCCTCGCCGCGAGCTGGAGCCGCTCATCGGCTTCTTCGCCGATACGCTGATCCTCCGGGCGGACACCTCCGGACGCCCTGGTTTCCGCACCCTGCTGGAGCGGACCCGGCGCTCGGTCCTGGAGGCCCTGGATCATCAGAACGTGCCGCTCGGGCGGCTCGTCGCGGCCCTGCGCTCGGACCAGAAGTCTGGTCGGGCGCCGCTGTTCTCGGTGATGTTCACCGTCAACCGGCTGCTCGAGAGCGAGGAGGAGGCCGTGCCGGGCGGGCTCCACCTGCGCCAGTGCCTCACCGAGAGCCGCACCGCGAAGTTCGACCTGGATCTCGCCGTCACCGAGCAGCAGCAGGGTCTGATCGCCACCCTGGAGTGCCGCGCCGACCTGTTCACCGAGAGCACGGTGAGCAGGATGCTGGAGCATTACCGGCTGCTGCTCGAGTCCATCGTGCGGACGCCGGACCTGGAGATCTCTCGGCTGGAGCTGCTGCCGGAAGGGGAGGAGCGGCTCGTGCGAGCCGCCTGGAACCCGCCCGCGGCGCAGCCGGTGCCGGATGTCATCAGCGCCTTCGAAGCGCAGGTGGAGCGCACCCCCTCGGCGCTGGCGGTGAGCTGTGGCGAGGAGTCGCTCACGTACCGGCAGTTGAACGAGCGCGCCAATCAGGTGGCCCATACCCTGTTGGCCTCGGGACTGTCGGCGGATCGCGTGGTCGCCATCCTGGCCCCGCGCGAGGTCTCCTTCCTGGCGACCCTGCTGGGTGTCCTCAAGGCGGGAGGCGCCTACCTCGTCCTCGATCCGCGGCAGCCCGCCAGCCGGCTGGCTCGGGTGCTGGAGGAGAGCGCCCCCTGGGCCGTGCTGTGCACGCAGCCGCTCGCCGAGCACGCGCGGGGCGCCCTGGCCGCGGCGGGCTCCCAGGTGCCGCTGCACCTCATCGAGTCCCTGTCCCGCGAGCAGACGCGGGCCCACAACCCGGGCGTGAGCGTCCCTCCCTCCAGCCTGGCCTACGTCGTCTTCACCTCCGGCACGACGGGCGTTCCCAAGGGCACGCTGGTGGAGCGCCGGAGCCTCAGCCATCACTGCCAGGCCTTCGTGGGGCAGATCGGCCTGGGCGCCGGGGATCGCGTCGCCCAGCACGCTCCTCACATCTTCGATGCCACGACCTGGCAGTTCCTGGCCCCCCTGCTGGTGGGCGGACAGGTGCACATCCTCTCCGACGACGAGGCGGGTGAGCCCGAGCGCCTGTACGGCGCCCTGGTCGAGCGGCGAATCACGCTGATCGACGTGGTGCCGGCGCTGCTCGACGCGCTGCTGAACACGGCCCAGGCGGCGCCGCTCGCCTTGAGGCGCGTGGTGGTGGGCGGCGATACGTTGCCCGTCGAGGTCTGTCGGCGGTGGCTGGCGCGCTTCCCCGGCATCCCGCTGCAGAACGCCTATGGGCCTTCCGAGTGCACCGACGTCGCGACGATCCACGACGTGATGACCCCGCCCCCAGCGGAGCAGTCCCGCGTTCCCATCGGCCAGCCGCGCACGGGCAGCACCGTGTACATCCTGGACGGCGAGCTGCGGCTGGCGCCGATTGGCGTTGCCGGTGAGCTGTACATCGGTGGCATCGGGGTGGGGCGCGGCTACATCAACCGGCCGGAGTGGACGGCGGAGCGCTTCATTCCGGATCCCTTCGGCACCGAGCCCGGAGCGCGTCTCTACCGCACCGGGGACATCGCCCGGTGGAACGTGGACGGTCAACTCGAGTTCCTCGGGCGCCGCGACCAGCAGGTCAAGGTGCGCGGGGCGCGCATCGAGCTGGGTGACATCGAGATGCACCTGCGTGCCCACCCGGCGATCCGCCAGGCCGTGGTGCTGGCGCCCGACGACGGAATGGGCGGCCGGCGCCTGGTGGCCTACGTCGTTCCGGCCCAGGCAGGCTCACCGGAGTCCTCTCCCGAGGCCCTGCGCCACCATCTCGGTGAGGTGCTTCCGGCGTACATGGTGCCTCACCTGTACGTCCAGCTCGACGCACTGCCGCTCACCGCGGTGGGCAAGCTGGATGTGAAGGCCCTCGTGGCGCGCTCCGCCACGGCTCAGGTGGCGGAGCTGGACTTCGTCGCGCCGCGTGACGAGGCCGAGCGCGCGGTGGCCGCCATCTGGCAGTCCGTGCTCGGGGTGGAGCGGGTGGGGGCGCGCGCGGACTTCTTCGCGCTCGGTGGTCACTCCCTGTTGGCTGCCCAGGTCATCTCGCGGGTGCGCGAGCACTTCGGTTGCGAGGTGCCGCTGCGCCACCTGTTCCAGTACCCCACGCTGGAGGAGTTCGCCCGCAGCCTCGCGTCGCTCGAGCGCCGCACGTCCTCCACCGCCATCCCGCGTGCGTCCCGCGAGGGCCAGCTCGCGCTGTCCTACGCGCAGAAGCGGCTGTGGTTCGTCCAGCAGCTCGATCCCTCGGATACCTCCTACCACGTCGCTGGCGCGCTCCTGCTGGAGGGTGCGCTCGACATCGCGCTCTTGGAGCGGAGCCTTCAGGCCGTCTTCGAGCGCCACGAGGGCCTGCGGACCACGTTCGGTGACATCCGCGGCGTTCCGTACCAGGTGATCCACGAGCGCGTCGATGTCCAGCTCGGCCGCCTGGACGTGAGCGCGGCCGGGTCGCCGCTCGATGAGGCGCGCCGGCTGCTGGAGCTCGAGGCGGCGAAGCCGTTCGACTTCTCGCGCCCACTGGTGCGGATCAACCTGGTGCGCATCGCGAGCGATCGCTACGTGCTCGGCGTCTGCCTGCACCACATCCTCGTGGATGGTTGGTCCATCGCGCTGTTCGTCGAGGAGCTGGGCCAGCTCTACTCCGCGCAGGTCCGTGGCGCCCAGGCCGAGCTGCGCCCGCTGCGCATCCACTACCATGACTACGCGGCGTGGCAGACGCAGCGCCTGGAGTCCGGTGAGCTGGCGGGGGACATCGCCTACTGGCGCTCGGTCTTCGCCCAGCCGGTGCAGCTGCTCCAGCTCCCCACGGACAGGCCGGCGCCCGCGGTGCGGACCGCCAGCAGTGGGAGTGGCGCGCGGCTCGGCTTCACCATCAATCCCCAGACGGTGGCGGGCATCAAGGCCCTGTGCGAGCGCGAGGACACCTCGCTCTTCATGTTCCTGCTCGCGGCCTTCAACGTCCTGCTGCACCGCTATTCGGGCAGCGAGGACATCACCGTCGGCACGCCGGTGGCCGGCCGCGGCAGGTCCGAGCTGGAGGAGCTGATCGGCTGCTTCGTCAACACGCTGGTGCTGCGGACGGATCTCTCCCAGCGGCCCTCGTTCCGGGAGCTGCTGCGCCGGGTCCGCCAGCACACGCTGGAGGCCTTCGACCACCAGGAGCTGCCGTTCGAGAAGCTGGTGGAGGAGGTGCAGCCCGAGCGTGACATCAGCCAGAACCCGCTATTCCAGGTGATGTTCGCGTTCCAGAACACCCGCGCGTGGCGGCTGGCGCTGCCGGGCGTGAGGACGGCTCCGTTCGACACCCGCACCACCACGGCCAAGTTCGACCTGCAGCTGGAGATGTGGGAGGAGGAGGGCCAGCTCCAGGCGGCCTTCGAGTACAGCACCCGCCTGTTCGATGCCGCGACGGTGGCGCGCTTCACCGGCCACTTCCAGACGCTGCTGGCCAGCATCGTCGAGACGCCCGAGTCCTCCCTGCTGCGGCTCCCCCTGTTGCCCGAGGCGGAGCGGAAGCTCATCCTGAAGGACTGGAACGAGAGCACCGTCGACTTCCGGATCCAGACGGCGTTCGCCGCCGTCTTCGAGAAGCAGGTCGCGGCGAACCCGCGGGCCACGGCGGTCGTGTGCGGCGACGAGCGGCTGACCTACGACGAGCTGAACCGCCGGAGCAACCGGCTGGCCCACTTCCTGATCTCCAAGGGCGTCGAGGCCGAGTCGCTGGTGTCCCTGTTGGACGAGCGCGGCATCGACTTCCTCACGCTGATGCTGGGCGTGTTCAAGGCGGGTGGGGCGTACCTGCCGTTGGATCCGCGCCACCCCACCGCGCGGCATGCGCAGTTGCTGGAGCAGAGCGGCAGCCGCATCCTGCTGTGTGGCCGTGCCCTCGAGAAGGAGGCTCGCGCGGCCGCCCAGGCCATGGGCGAGAAGTCGCCCGCGCTCTACTTCCTGGACGACATCCTCGCGGCGTCCCACGAGGAGCACGACCCGGCACCTCGGAGCCAGCCGGGGAACCTCGCCTACGTCATCTTCACCTCGGGCACCACGGGCGTTCCCAAGGGGGCGATGATCGACCAGCGGGGGATGCTCAATCACCTGTACAGCAAGATCCTCGTCCTCGGGCTCGGCCCCGAGGACGTCATGCTGCAGGACGCCTCGCAGTGCTTCGACATCTCGGTGTGGCAGTTCCTGTCCGCCCTGCTCGTCGGCGGTACGACCAACGTCTTCAAGGACGAGGTGGCGAAGGATCCGGCGCGCCTCTATGTGGAGTTGGAGCGGCATGGCCTCACGGTCATCGAGGTGGTGCCGTCGCTGCTGCGCGCCCTCATGCAGGTCATCCACGGGGATGCCGGGTGGCAGGGCAAGCTGTCTCGCCTGCGCGCCGTGGTGTCCAACGCGGAGACGCTGCCTCCGGAGATGCTCCGGGATTGGGTCTCGCTGTATCCGCGCATCCCGCTCTACAACACCTATGGTGCCACCGAGTGCTCGGACGACGTCTCCGCGGTGACGCTGGATGGATACGCGTCGCGTGAGCTGGATCGCCTGCCAGTTGGCCGGCCCGTGGGCAACATGCAGGTCTACGCGCTCAACCGGGAGCTGCAGCTCGCGCCCGTCGGCGTCTCGGGCGAGCTGTACATCGGCGGCGTCGCCGTCGGACGCGGCTACTTCAACCGCCCCGAGCTGACCGCCTCGGTGTTCATCCCGGACCCCTTCGGCGCGGTGCGCGGCGCCCGCTTCTACAAGACGGGCGACATCGGCAAGTACACCCTCGAGGGGCAGCTCGACTTCCTGGGCCGCCTGGATGATCAGGTCAAGGTTCGTGGCTACCGCGTCGAGCTGTCCGAGATCGAGTCGCGCATCGCCGAGCACGAGAAGGTCCAGCAGACGGTGGTGCTGGCGCGCGGCAAGGAGGGCGCGGACAAGCAGCTCGTGGCCTACGTGGTGTCCACCGCGCCCGCCGCCGAGCTGATCGAGGAGCTGAAGACGAAGCTGCGGGGCCAGCTCCCCAGCTACATGGTGCCTGGCATCTTCATGGTGATGGAGAGCTTCCCGCTCAACCGGAACGGAAAGATCGACCGCAAGGCGCTGCCCGTGCCCACCCGCGAGCAGATGCGGGGCGGGGAGTCCTTCGTGGCTCCGCGCAACGAGCTGGAGACGTACCTGTCCGAGGTGTGGGCCGAGGTGCTGAAGGTCGAGCGCGTGGGCATCCACGACAACTTCTTCGACCTGGGCGGCCACTCGCTCATGGCCACGCAGGTGATCGCCCGCGTGCGCGATCGCTTCCAGCGTGAGCTGCCGCTGCGCAGCCTGTTCCAGTACCCCACCATCGCGGACTTCACGGTGCAGGCGCTGGGCGCGCAGGCCCTCGGGGCGGAGTCGGCCCGGGAGCTGCTGGTGCCGGTGCCTCGCGGGGAGAAGCTGGAGCTGTCCTTCGGCCAGCAGCGCTTCTGGTTCCTCAACGAGCTGAACCCCGAGGACTCCAGCTACAATGTCCACTACGCCCTGCGGCTCCAGGGACACGTGGACGTGGCCCGGCTCGAGAAGAGCCTGCGGGCGGTGATGCGGCGGCACGAGTCGCTGCGCACCTCCTTCTTCACGGTGGACGGCGTGCCTTACCAGCGCATCCACGAGCAGGTGGACTTCGTCGTCGACCTCGTGGACCTGCAAGCCGTGGCGGAGCCGGAGCAGGAGGCGCGTCACCGCATCGAGCACGAGGCCGAGCGCACCTTCGATCTGAGCAAGCTGCCGCTCTTCCGGATCACCCTGTTCCGGCTCGCCCCCGACAGCCACGTCCTCTTCCTGAACATGCACCACATCATCTGCGATGGGTGGTCCATGGGCATCTTCATCCAGGAAGTGGGGGAGTGCTACGCGGCCTTCCTCGAGGGGCGTGCGCCCCAGCTGCCCCCGCTGCCCATCCAGAGCTACGACCACGCGGCCTGGCAGCGCCGGCAGGTGGATGGAGCGCTGTTCGACCGCCAGCTCCAGTACTGGCGCGAGGTGCTCGGCAAGGAAGTGCCCTACCTGGAGCTGCCGCTCGATTTCCCGCGCCCGCGGATGCAGAGCCACCATGGCGCCAAGCTGCCGTTCTCTCTGGGTCGGGAGCTGTCCACGGCCATCCAGGCGCTCTGCCAGCGGGAGGGCGTCACCCTCTACATGGTCCTCCAGGCCGCGCTGGCCACGCTGCTCCACCGCGTCGCGCGCAGCCGGGACATCACCATCGGCTCGCCCATCGCGGGCCGCAGCCGTCCGGAGCTCGAGGGGTTGATCGGCTGCTTCATCAACACCTTCGTCCTTCGCGTGGACCTCTCCGAGCGGCAGACCTTCCGGCAGCTGCTGGCACAGGTCCGCAAGCGGACGCTGGAGGCCTACGACAACCAGGACGTCTCCTTCGAGCGCATCGTCGAGGAGGTGCTGCCTCACCGCGATGCCGGGACCAACCCGTTGTTCCAGGTGATGTTCGTCCTGCACAACCTCTTCGGCGCCAAGGTGTCCATGCCGGGCGTCGAGTCCCAGCACTTCGATTACGAGTCGCGCACGGCCAAGTTCGACCTGCTGCTCGCGCTGTGGGAGACCGAGGGGCTCGTCGAGGGCGAGTGGGAGTACAACACCGACCTGTTCAAGCGCTCCACCGTCGAGCGGCTGCACGAGGGCTGGGTCCACGTGCTGCGCGGCGTGACGGAAGACATGGGACGGCAGCTCGAGGACTACCCCCTCATGAGCGAGGCCGCCATGCGCGCGGAGGTGGTCGAGCGCAACCAGACCGACAAGCCCCTGCCGGAGCTGGCGTGCTTCCACGAGCTGTTCGCCCAGCGTGCTCGGAAGTATGCCGATCGTGTCGCCGTCGTCTGCAATGGGCGGAGCCTCACGTATGCGGAGCTGGATGCTCGGGCCAATCAGATCGCCCATACGCTGCTCCAGCGGGGCCTGAAGCCGGAGTCGGTGGTCTCGTTGATGCTGGATCGCGGGCTGGACTACATGGCCTCTATCCTCGGCGTGTGGAAGGCCGGCGGCGCGTACATGCCGGTGGACCTCGCTCATCCCGAGCGTCGCACCGCCAGCATGCTCGAGCTGGGAGCAGCGCGGTTCACCATCGCCTCCCAGGCCCACGCCGAGAAGGCCTCCAGCTTCTTCCCCGAGTCGCAGGTGCTGGTTCTCGAGCAGCTCCCCGAGACGGCGCCGCGCACCGCGCCCGAAGTGCGGACCGACCTGGCGCAGCTCGCCTACGTCATCTTCACGTCGGGTTCGACGGGCGTGCCCAAGGGCGCGATGCTGCACCACCACGGCATGATCAACCACCTGTTCGCCAAGGCGCTCGACCTGGGCATCGGCGAGCAGGACGTGGTGGCGCAGATCGCCGTCCAGACGTTCGATGTCTCCATCTGGCAGATGTTCTCCTCGCTCCTCATGGGCGGCAGGACGGCCGTCCTGACGGGCGATGACGCGTGGGATCCGAAGAGCCTGTTCGGGAAGATCCAGCGCGAGCGCATCACCGTCATCCAGTCGGTGCCGGCGCACATGAAGGCGATGCTGGCGGAGCTGGAGTCGGCGCCGGGCGTGTACGACCTGTCGTCGCTGCGCTGGCTCATCATGAACGGCGAGGGGCTGCCGCCGGATCTGTGCCACCGCTGGTTCGCGCTGTGGCCGCGCATCCCGATGATGAACATGTACGGGCTCACCGAGTGCTCGGATGACTCGTGCCATCACCGCATCCCGTCCGCGCCCACTCACAACCTGACGTACATGCCGATCAACGGCACGCTGCAGAACCACAAGATCTACGTCCTCGATGACTCGCTGCGTCCGGTGCCCGTGGGCGTGGCGGGCGAGCTGTGCATCGGCGGACTGGGTGTGGGTCGCGGCTACAGCAGCGATCCGGAGCGGACGGCCAGGGTCTTCGTGCCGGATCCGTTCTCCACCGTCCCGGGTGCGCGCATGTACCGGACGGGCGACCGGGTGCGCTACCTCGACGATGGCTCCCTGGTGTTCCTGGAGCGGTTGGATCATCAGATCAAGCTGCGCGGCCGGCGCATCGACATCGGAGAGATCGAGACGGCGCTGCGCGAGCACCCGCAGATCAAGGATGCCGTGGTGAAGGCGTTCTCCGAGGGGGCTGCCTACACCCGCCTGGTGGCGTACATGGTCTCCCGGGTGAAGCCCGCGCCGCTGCTCTCCAACGTCCTCCTGCACCTGCAGGAGCGGGTGCCCGAGTACATGGTGCCCACGGACTTCGTCTTCCTCGACGAGTTCCCGCTCACCGACAACGGGAAGCTGGATCGCAAGGCGCTGCCGCCTCCGACGGGCAACGCCCAGAGCGAGGCGCACCAGCACCGTCCTCCGGTCACCGACACCCAGCGGCGCCTGGCGGAGATCTGGTCGCAGCTGCTCGGCGTGGCCTCCGTGGGTCTGGACGACAACTACTTCTCCCTCGGTGGCCACTCGCTGGCCGCCGCGGAGATGACGACCAAGGCGAAGAAGGCCTTCCAGCTCGACATCCCGCTGCGCGTGATCTTCGAGTCGCCCATCCTGGGCGAGTACGCCGAGCAGATCGATCGGCTGCGTGGGGCCTCGAAGGGCTCGGGACAGCTGGCCCAGGTCGAGCTGGACTTCGGCACGCTCACGCAGGTGGCGCCTCGCGACGTCTACGACCTGGCGCCGCAGCAGATTCCGGAGTGGTACGCGTACGCGCTCGATCCGGAGTCGCCGGTCTACAACATCACCTTGACGCTGTTCCTGGACGGGGAGCTCAACCGCGAGGCGTACCTGGAGGCCTGGAACCAGTTCATCGACAGGCACCAGGTGTTCCGCGCCTGCTTCGACTACCAGGATGGCAAGCCGGTGCAGAAGCTGGGCGCTCCGATCCAGCTCGATGCCGCGGACGTCTTCGTCGACCGTCGCCACATCCCGGCCGCCGAGGTCCCGGATGACGCCGAGCACGTGGCGGACGGGCTGGGCAACCAGCTCTTCGACCTGCGCACCGGTCCGATCTTCCGCACCCGGTTGGTCACGTATCCGAACCAGCGCCACATGCTGGTCTTCGTCATCCACCACATCGTCTGGGACGAGACCTCCACGATCAACATGATCAAGGAGTTCGGCCAGCTCTATAACCAGCTGGCCACCGGACAGCGGCCCGCCCTGCCGGGGCCTCGGGTGGGCTACCTCGACTACGCCCAGCGGATGCACGAGGCGGTGCGCGACGGGGCGTTCGAGCAGGCCAAGGCCTACTGGCTGCGGCAGTTCGAGACCGTTCCCCCGGCGCTATCCCTGCCCACGGACTACCCGCGGCCCGCCGTCCTCACGTACGAGGGCAGCACCGTGGACGCGTGGTTCGAGCGCGAGACGGCGGCGAAGATCCAGAGCTACCTGCGCGAGCACAACGTGACGCTGTTCATGTTCCTGCTCGCGGTGCTGGATACCTACCTGTACCGGATCACCGGCGACGACGACATCGTGATTGGCGCGCCGATCGCCAACCGCGATGACGAGGCACTCCGGGAGACGCTGGGGCTGTTCGCCACGCCGCTGCCGCTGCGCGCGCGCATGAACGAGCAGATGAAGTTCAGCGAGCTGCTCCGCCAGATGTCCTCGGTGTCCATCGAGGGCTACGAGCACCACCGCTACCCGAGCAACCTGCTCATCGAGCAGCTCCCGCTCCCCAAGGATCTGTCGCGGCCCCGGCTGTTCTCGGTCATGTACGGGGTGCAGAACAACAAGACCTCCATCCTCGACAACTTCCATCTGGAGGGGATGAAGATCTCGCTCGACGAGCGGATGCATGGCGCGGAGTGGACCACGGCGAGGTTCGACCTCACCTTCGTGGTGGACCAGTTCGGCGACGACATCTCGCTGGCGCTCAACTACAACTCGGGGCTGTTCAAGCGGCCGACCGCCCAGCGCATGCTGCGCGAGTTCATCTCCCTGGTGAACGAGGTCCTGACCGCTCCGGACCAGTCGCTGTGGGACTACGCGCTGATGCCTCGGGCCGAGGTGCAACGGCTCCTCACCGGGTTCAACCCGGCGCAGGTGCCGTTCCAGCAGGACATGACGGTCGCGCACCTGTTCGCCCAGCGCGCCGCGGCCGTCCCCGAGGACATCGCCGTGGTCGAGGGTGAGCGCCGCTACACCTACGCGCAGCTCCAGCGCCGGGCGGACCAGATTGGCGGCGAGCTCGTCGCGCGAGGCGTGAGCCAGGGCGAGCGTGTCGGCGTCCTGCTCGAGCCCTCGTTCGAGCTGCTCGCGAGCCTGTTGGGCGTCCTTCGGAGTGGGGCGGCCTACGTCCCGCTGCTTCCCAACTACCCCGAGGCGCGCATCCGGGCCATCCTGGCCGATGCGGGCATCCGCCAGGTGGTCACGGTCTCTTCCCACCGCGGCCGGCTGGCTGGGAGCGGTGTGGACCTCCTGTGCCTGGACAGCGCGGACACCTGGAGCCTCGCCTCCGAGCAGCAGCCGCTGGTCCAGGTGCGGGCCACCCCCGGGGACGTGGCCTACGTCATCTACACCTCGGGCACCACCGGTCTGCCCAAGGGCATCGAGATCGAGCATCGCGGCCTGGTGAACTACCTGGAGTTCCTGCAGCGGCAGTATGGGCTGGAGCGGACGGACTGCGTCCTGATGACGAGCTCGTACGTGTTCGATGCCTCCATCGTGGAGATCTTCTGGCCGCTGGTGTCCGGCGCCCGCATCGCCGTCGCGTCCAGCGAGCAGCGCAATGATCCCACCCAGGTGGGACAGCTCCTGGTGGAGCAGGGCGTGTCCGTGCTCCAGGGCGTGCCGCTCTTCCTGGCCGCCGTGGCGGACGCTCGCGCCGCCGGGCTGTTCGCCGAACCGGAGCGGCTGCGGCTGACCATCGTCGGTGGCGCCGCGCTCCACCGCGAGGTGCGCGACAAGCTGCTGCGCACCTTCCGTGGGCGGCTGATGAACCACTACGGCCCGACCGAGGTGACG
Organism: Cystobacter fuscus; assembly: GCF_002305875.1. Lineage (NCBI taxonomy): Bacteria > Pseudomonadati > Myxococcota > Myxococcia > Myxococcales > Archangiaceae > Cystobacter > Cystobacter fuscus. Next base: position 5,438,135 of record NZ_CP022098.1, read on the forward strand.
GTCGATGCCTCGACGTTCGATTGCAGCCGCGACTTCGAGGGCTCCATCGTTCCCATCGGGCGGCCCATCGGCAACGCGCGCATGTTCATCCTGGACCGGCGCCTGCGTCCGGTTCCGGTTGGGGTGACGGGCGACATCTACGTGGCGTCGCCCGGTCTGGCGCGCGGCTACCTGGGTGACCCGCGGCGCACCGCCGAGGTGTTCCTCCAGCACTCGCTGGACGGGACGGGGTCGCTGCGGCTCTACCGCACGGGTGACCTCGGCAAGTACGACGCCGAGGGCACGGTCTACTACCAGGGTCGGAGCGACAAGCAGGTCAAGGTTCGCGGCAACCGCGTCGAGCTGGAGGAGATCAACGCACGGCTGGGGGCCCATCCCTCCATCTCGAGCTGCGTGGTCAGGGCGGTGGACCTCGACAGCGGCAGCGAGCGGCTCGTGGCCCACATCGAGCTGAGCGCGGCGTGCAACGGCTTCGTCGCCATGGGAGAGACCTATCGGCTCTTCACGCTGGCGCAGCGTCCGGAGCTGTTGCGCCAGATGGAGGCGGCGCACCTCGAGTCCTGGCCTGAGTTCTTCGCCGGAGACACGTCGGTCAAGCAGCTCTGGCCGCGCATCTGGACCGAGTTCCCGGAGTACCAGTTCGCGCTGGTCAACGAGGCGGACCAGGTCGTCGCCGCGGGCAATGCCGTGCCCTTGCGCTGGTCCGGAGAGGTGTCCAGTCTGCCGCCGGGCTGGAGTGCCGCGCTGGGCGAGGCTTTGTCGGCGGACAAGGCGGTGGCACCCGATACCCTGCTCATCCTGACGGGCGTGGTCATCCCCGCGTACCAGAGCCGCGGCCTGGCGAGCAGCGTGCTGGAAGCCTTCAAGGCGTTGGCGCGCGGGCTGGGGCTGGCGCGTGCCATCGTGCCGGTGCGGCCCACGGGCAAGAGCAGCCGTCCCGACCTGAGCTTCGCGGCCTGGTGCGAGGCGCGTCGTCCCGATGGTCTGCCGGAGGATGCCTGGCTGCGCATTCACGAGCGCGTGGGCGGACGGCCGCTGCGTATCGAGAACCGGTCGCAGCGCGTGGTCGGCTCGGTGAGCCAGTGGGAGGGCTGGACGGGGATGAAGTTCCCGACTTCTGGCGACTACCACGTCCCCGGCGGGATGCACCCCGTGCACATGGACCTGGAGAAGGGGGTCGGCGAGTACGACGAGCCGAGCATCTGGTACCAGCACTTCGCCGAGTCCTACCAGGGACCGGCGTGGGCTCCGCTGGGGACGCGGGAGATTCGTAAGTTCCTGGCGGACTCCCTGCCCGAGTACATGGTGCCGGAGCAACTCTGCTTCATCGCGACGATGCCGCGGACTCCTGGCGGCAAGATCGACGAGCGGAAGCTCCCCGAGGTTTCGTGGCAGGGCGGCCAGACCCTGCCGCCCCAGAACCCGCTGCAGCACACGCTCGCGGAGATCTTCCGTGAGGTGCTGCACGTCGAGAACGTCGGTATTGGCGACGACTTCTTCATCCTGGGGGGTCAGTCACTCAAGGCGATCCAACTCTTGACGTTGATCGCTCAGCGGATTGGCGCCCGGGTGGTGCTGAAGGACTTCTACCGCGAGCCGACCATCCTGGGGCTGGAGCGACTGGTGGGCGGCGCGGGAAAAGCCGCTTGATGCAGGGCAGGGTGCCGATCGGGAGACGACGACCTGATCGGCACCCATGCCAGACATGCCACAGCTCCACCGCGCGCCCCGAACCTCCGTCCTCCGAACGGAATTGTCAGCCGCGGTGCCGCTCGGCTGCGCGGTAGAGCTGAGTAAGGGAGTAGTCCAGGAGCGCCTGTCGCGAGGTCATGTAGCGGCGAGCCCGAAGGAAGGGCAACCAGACGCGGTTGCCCACGAGCACCTGAGCCTCTTCGAGCTTCTGGCGCGGTATCCACCGGCCACCGAGGTGGCGCACCAGTACCTCACCCAGGTATGCGCCAATAGCGGGCACCGCGTGCTCGTCGATGGCTTCCCGCAGGCGGCTCTTCGGGAATTCCTCGCGCCAGAAGTAGAAGTCGGCGTCCGTGAGCGACTCTGGCGTTGCATCGAAAACGGAGGCTACCTCCGAGTGCAGCAGCGCCACGAGGTGCTCCGCGAGGGTGCTGTAATGCTCGCGAGCGCGCTCTGGGCTCTCCATGTCTGGGGGGAGGGCGCAGTCGGCGGGGCGCCACTCCTCGGGCTCGGGCGGCTGCCACGCATTGAGTTCGGCAATCCTGCGTTGGCGCTCGTGACTGGCGGCGCGGTTCACTACACGCGACAGGAGCGGGGCCAGGTCCGGGTGGAAGCGGGGCTCCACAGGAGCGAGGCTCGCACTACGCTCGCCCAGGGTGCGCAGTATGGTGTCGAAGTCCAGGTCCGGCCGAAGGTGGGCGTGGGCGCGGGCCTGTGCGCGCCGTGCCTCCTTGCTGGCGAAATCCGCCACGGTGGGCCATGTCACCAGGAGGACGGAACCATTGGGCAATTCATCTACCCGGTGGGCCGGTGTGGACAGCATGCGCTCGCGGCCCACGGTTTCCACCAGCTTGGGGCCGAAGACGTTGAGCCAGCACACCTCGTAGATTCTGTCGAAACCGTCTCTGAACAATGTCTCGTCATCGCGGCCGAAATTGGGAGAGCCCGCCAACACCGCGTCATCACTGCTGTGTGCCCAAGCATGAGTGACGGGGTAGCGGGAGGCCCAGGCGTGCACCATCTCCACGAAATGGCGGCAGCGATCCGCTTCCGCGAAGAAGGAGAGCGGCTTCACGTTGATGGTGAGGTCCAGTTCAGGCGACTGTGGTGGGAGCCACAGCGAAAGCCGACCGTCCAGCGCGGGCCACTTCGTCCGATAGAGACCAAGGGCCGTGCTATCCCCATCGCGCCGCTCTTCCAGCGCCTTCCAAGTGGCGGCGCGAGCGTATTTGCGTTGCCGCTTGCCGTTGACAACGTCCGGCATCCACCCGTCGGCGTGCTTCTCAAGCGCGTTGAGGAAAGGCTCCAGCTCGCTTTCGAGTGCCGCTTGTGGATTGAATGCACCGTTGAAGATTAGCAGGAGGCTGTCCTCCGGCTTCACGCTGTGAAACTCTAGCACCTTCATTGGAACATTACCTCCACTCCTAGAACCTTTCTCTTGGTTTCGATCACGGCTGCTTTCAAGTAGTTTGGATTCGTGGGCTTGAGCGCGCCCCCTTCATAGATAAGGCGAACCCGGTGGACGGGCACCTCGCTGCCCTCTGGGAGAAGGCGCTGGAGGGAGTCCCGGCGGATGTCCAGCCTCTCGCCGTACTTGGACAGAGCTTCCCTCGCGTCCTCAACCATCTGCGCCGTCAAAGCGTCTCTCCCCAGCCCCGAGAGGTCGCGGCTCTTGAAGCTGAACGTCTCCACGCGCCGTGGCCGCCCGCCGAGCTCGCCCTCTTCGATGACGAGCACATCCGCGTAGCGCAGGCCGGGGCCCGGCTTCCTCACGCCCACCTGCACTTCAACGCGGGGTTTGTCGAAGTCCCGGAGGAAGCTGCGCTGGGCCCGAGGCTTCTCCGCGTCAGCCTTCAGCAGCTTCACCATGTCGGCCTCGAAGGCCATCCCCCGGGCAAACCACGCGCGCATCCGCTCGTAGGGCTCCCACTTGAGGGGGCCCTCGGCGGCCGTGCCCTTCTCCACCTCCCGCTGGCGCTTCTCGTAGTAGTCGACGTACTCGCGCCAGCGCGGGTTGCCCCGGGCCTCGGGCGGCGGGGCGTCGAGGGAGGGGCGGTGCTTCTCCAGCACGCCCACGTCCTTGGGGAGACGCGGGCCCGTGGCCTCGAGCTCCGCGGCCGCGAGCTTCGCCTCCACCACTGCCGGCGTGTGGCCGACTCCCTCGTCTACGAGCGAGGCCAGTGTGCCCAGGTGCCCTGCGGCACCGGCCTTCGTAGCGGAGGGGCGTGCGGCCTCCCCGGCACCGGTCTCCGCGCCAGCCTTCAGGGGCTGGGAGCCCGTAGCCCCGGGCTTCGCCCTGGACATGAGCGGCCGAGCCCTGGCCACATCTCCCCCGGCCTCATGTAGCGCCAACGCGGCGTCGGCCCCGCCCACGGCGACGAAGCGGCCTGCCTCTCGGCTCGCTCGAACCTCCCGCACCAACTCCCGCAGGCCCTCCAGTCTCATCGCCCCTTTGAACTGCTGCGCCGTCTCCATCACGGCCCGCAGGCGCGCTTCCGCGACCTCAACCCCGGAAGCGATGCGCAAGCGCACACCCGCGGCGCCTTCTGCCTTGGAGAGGTTGCGCAGACCTTTGCCACCCGCGATGAGGCCCAGCACCAGTGCTGGAGCCACCTCGCGCGCGCCCTCCTCCAGCTCTCCCCGCCAAAGCAACTTCCCGCCATGGAGGGTGGTGGCGACAGAGTGGTAGGCGCCCAGCGGCACACCAAAGGTGAGGTCATCAAAAGCACTCACCGCCATGCTGTCCGCCGCGGCTTTGCGCACCAACTCCTGCTCGGCCGTGGCGAGGGCCTCCTGGTACTCCGGCGGCAGTTGGAGTCGGATGGGGAGGAATGCGAAGTCCCGTCCGCCCCCGGTCATGAGTGAGCTGGAGAGCACGTCCTTCCCAGCTCGCACCAGGCCCCGGCCCAGGTCTCCGAGCTCGGAGTCCCGATCCACGCGGGCCGTGGGTTTCAGACCCCGCTTCTCCAATGCCACCTGAAACGCGGGCAGCAGCGCGAGGGTTTCTGCCAGCCGCTTGTCCTGGGCCAGCAGGAACAGAATCTCTCTCAAGTCATCGTCATAGGCGGAGTCGACGCTGTAGACGGCGAGCACCTGCGCGTTGAGGCGCCCATAGGCCTCAGGGGCCTTCACGAGGAGGGACTTGCGCTTCGCGTTGAGCTGGTGGGCAATGTCCTCGCGCGGTGGGCCCAGGGCGCCGAGTCGCACGGCGCGCCAGTCGTCCAGGGCCTCCAGAATGCGGGGCATGTCCACCCGCTCCTGGAGGGCGAGGACTTCCCCGGGCGAGGTGCACGAGAGGAAGGGGGCCAGCAGCTCCTCTCGGCTGGAGGACAAGTCGGGCCAGTCTGGGGGCACGGCCTGCCCTCCGCACGAGGGCGGCTCCTGCGGGGCGGCCCCCGTGCTGGCCACCTGAAACGCGGGCGCTTCGCCCGAGTTCGCCAGGGCTGCGTCCGAGCCCAGCCCGCGGGCGCTGCGGCGGCGGTGCAGCCGCTCCTGCTCGCCCGGCTTGGCGGAGAAGAGGGCCTCCTGCTCGCTCGCCTCCGTGGAAGCAAAGGGGGAGGGCGCCCCAAGCACGGGTGTACTGCCCCCCGCCTCTCTTAACGTAGACAGAGCGCGGAGGCCGGCGGTGCTGCCGCCTGGTCGCGGCGCCAGCGCGACGCAGCCGGTGGAGAGCAGCACCGCCCCCAGCAGCGCCGCCCACCCGTGCGCCCAGGCCTCAGCGCGCACGGTCCACCCCCAGCCCCAAGAGGGCGTGGGCGGCTGGGCGCAGCGCCCCGTCCGCCTGCGGGCACAGCAGGGGGCCGCCCTCAGCCAGCGCATACAGCGTGCGGCTGAAGCGCCAGCGCACCTGGCCCGAGTACAGGTGGCGTGCCTCTGGTTGGCCCAGCCCCAACGCCGGCCCATTCAGGGCCACCTCCATGGTGCGGTGGGCCAGTTGCGCGGCGAGGCGCCCGTCCACGTTCACCCGGCCCTTGCCAAACACCCTCGCGCCCAAGGAGAGGTGCAGTTGGCGTTGCATCAGGTTGCGCCACCCACCCACCGTTGAAGCCGCGAGTGAAGGCACGGCCCCAGCGCTGAAGAGCGCAGGCTGTTGTGGCTGGGACAGCAGCACCAGCAGAGTGGACGTCATGAAACCATCGTAGCGGGGGTGCAAGGGCGCCTCACTCTGCGGTGAACACCTGGGTCCGATGGTCACCCGCCGCAAACGCCCGTTTTCAGAGGAGAAAACGGGACGGTAGGACAGAGGAATCGAACCTCCCGGGGACATGTCTCCATGCCCCCCACCGGTTTTGAAGACCGGGCCAGCCACCAGGTCCAGACGTCCTACCGCGCGCGATTACCGCCGGAACTCCGGGCGGTTACAAGGGGATTGTCTCCTTGATCGCTCCCTGACGGTCTTCCGGTACCAGGAATGGTACCAAGGAGCCGCAGGATGCCGCGCTGGACGGGCACCTGGAGTGGAGGCCGCAAGTACCAGAAGGCAATGGGCGGACGGTGTACGTGATCCGCAAGACGGTGGAGGGGGTCGCGTACCAGCACACGCCTGCCCGTCGCCGCTCCCGTCGCTCCTGAGCCCGCCCAGGCCCTGGAGCCGGTGCTCTCCGAGCAGCACGTCCGCCAGCTCGTCAGCTACTTCGAGTGCATCGTCAACGATGTGGTCAATCCCGAGCACAGCCAGCTCACCGATAGCTCCCTGGATGGCACCCGGCGCATGGTTCGCGAGGGCGTCACCGAGGATGATGTAAGGCAGGCGCTCGCTCAGAAGCCTGCTCGGATCGTCGATGGGCTGCAACCAGGTGAAGGGCGATGGACCGCTGTTCAAGGGCAGGGGGATCATCCAGCTCACGGGCCGGTCGAATTACGCGCGGTTCTCCAGGTTCATGAAGTCCATCGACATCATGATGAATCCGAAGTGCGTTGCGGACCCGAAGCTGGCGTTCCGAGCTGCCGCGTGATTCTGGACCGAGAGGGGACTCAATGAGCTGGCTGACCGACTCAGTGGCGACAACTTCGAGCCGACCTACAAGTCCATCACCCAGCAGGTCACTTCCTGTGGCAATGACATTCCTGCCAAAGGAAGCCGCCACACTCGCCGTGTTTATAACCGATGCTCCTGCAATGATCGTTGCATTGGTATTCATTGAATGGGCAGCCGAACTGTCCCCCAACAGTAGAGTTGGGCTTTTCGCTTTGATCCACGGACGATGAAGACTGTTGTCCCGTTCGTTCACCCGAGGAGCTCCACCACTCCACTTGGGTCGCCGAGGTCGTTGCTTTGTCATGCGCTTCTGGCGCTGCGATTCCGTCTGTGCTCCAAGCGCCCAGCACTACGGCCACCGCGATCAGCGCACCATTCATCCATTTTTGAGTCATCATTACTTCACCCTTCTGTTTTCGTTGCGGCTTGGGGCATTTGCTTCTTTTTGAACTTGGTTGGCTCTGATGATTCTGTCACCTGCGGAAAGTCCTAGGATACAGAGGTCGGCATCTTAGAAGGCAAATCGCCGACCCCTTGCCTCTCTAGTCTCTCTCTGCGAACCGAAAATGGACGATGGGGCCCACTATTCTATTCTCTTTGCACTTTCAGGCTGATTGGCATGTGGCAACCCTAAACTCATTGGACGGCATGTGGAGGGTCTGTTTGGCGGTAGCCGTGGATTTCTGACTGGAGGCGAAAGACAAGCGTCCCATGGCTCATCAAGTGACCAGTGGCCCCTTTCCATCATCCGGGTCGGGTTCCTCTTCATCAGGGACCGGCATCCGAGCCTCCAAGACGATCCCGCCCTCGGAGTCCGCCTCGGCATCAGCTTCGTTGTGGAGCGCGTGGAGAAGCTCCGGGTCCAACTCTTCCTCCACGGCCATCGCCACGAGCCTCAGTCGCTCGCCGCTCAGCGCCAGGAGCCCGGCGACGTAGGCGGGTGCGTGGGCGGCCTGCTCGTCCCGGGTGAAGGCACGGTCGCGCAGCGACTCGGCACCAATATCTGTACCTTGAGCGGCGACAGTCAGGGCGGTGTCGCGAGGGGTTTCAGAGGGATACACACCTGGATGACGGTCGCTGGTCCGCGTTTGAAGACCGGGCCAGCCACCAGGTCCAGTGGTCCTACCGCGCGCGATTACCGCCACGAGCACGGCACCCCGTCAACGTCCGCGTCTCAGTCCAGCCCCCGCTGCCAGAGGTCCTCCTCGTCGAGCCCCATCAAGTGTCCGACCTCGTGCATCACCGTGATGCCGATCTGCTCGATGAGCTCCTCGCGCGTTCGCGCGAAGCGCTCCAGGTTCTTCTGGTACAGCACGATGGAGGCCGGATAGGGATCGAACGTGCCCAGGATGCTGTGCCGCTCGCCCACCGGCGAGCCCCGGAACACCCCCAGGATGCATGGGGAGAGGGGAGGGGACTCGCCCATCAAGTCCTCGTCCTTGGGAATCTCCTCCACCGCGAGCGTCACGTTGTCCAGGTACTCCTTCACGTGCGTCGGCAGCGCCTTCACCGCGTCCTCGACGGCCTTGTCGAACGCCTCTTCCCCCAGCTCCACCGGGGGCGGGAACTCCTCGGGCGCCAGGGCGCGCGCCCTCGCGAAGTGCCCGAGCGCCGCCTTCCCATCCCCCCGCCGCTCCGCCAGCAGCCCCAGGTAGTGGTGCGCCCACGGCTCGTCCGCGGCGTCGCCCAGCAGATCCTCGAGCACCGCCTCCGCCTCGCCGAAACGGCACAGCTCGAACAGGGCGATCGCCCGCTCCAGCCTCGCCTCCACCGAGCGCGGCACGTGCCCGAGCGCCGCCTCCAGGCTCGTCAGGGCCCGCGCACATTCTCCTACCTGATTGAGCCCAATGCCCTCCCACAGGAGGAACTCGAAGAGCAGCTCGATGTCCCCGGCGCGCTGGGCGAGCTTGCGTCCGCGGGCGCACAGGGCGAGCCCGTCCTCCACCGCCTCGCGATCGTCTCCCACCCGACCCACCAGACATTCAGTGGCCGACAGCAGCAGCTCCAGGTCATCCGGGGCGACCTTCACGGCGCGTGAGTAGGTCTCCAGGGCCTCGTCGAGCCGTCCCAGCTCGGTGAGGGCCGCCGCGCGCCAGTGCAGGGCCTCGGCCAGGGAGTCGTCCTCGGCCAGCAGCGCGTCCGCTCCGGCCAGGGCCTCCTGGTGGGCACCCCGGTCGAAAGCCGCCGCCACCCCCTCGAGCCGGGCCTCCCAATCCGCCGGTGCCCGCTTCGACGTCCGCTTCCCCATGCTCGGCGACATACGAATCCCTTCCGCGCGTTGTCAACGTAGCTCTCGGCTGTTACCTTCCGCCCCCTCCGCACACCGCTCATAAGGGTCCGTGAACATTCTGGTCGTGGATGATGATGTCGAGCTGTGCACCCTGCTCTCGCGCTTCCTGGAGAAGCACGGGTACACCGTCTATTCCGCGTCCGATGCCCTGCAGGCCCTGGACATCCTCGAGCGCCATGACGTGGGGCTCATCATCAGTGACTACCGGATGCCCCACATGGACGGCATCCAGTTCACGGGGATGCTCAAGGCGGATCCCCGGCACCAGGGTACCTCCGTCATCCTCATGACGGGCAACGCCGATGGCAACGTGCAGGACAAGGGCCTGCGCAAGGGCGTGGCGATGACCCTGGAGAAGCCCCTGGACTTCAACCAGCTGCTCAACCTGGTGCGCTTCGCCGAGTAGCGCCGGGGCGCCCGTGCGGCCCGCCAGCCGTCCGCTCCCCCACATGCCAACCGTTCCGTGTTGACAACCCGGGTCCGTCTCTTATTTTGGCGCTCGCCTGGGCCGAGTGCTAACTCAAGGGCTCCTGGCCCCGACGTACATTCTTCAATCTTTTCAGGAGGTTAGCGATGGCAGCGAAGGAGATTTTCTTCCACCAGTCGGCGCGCGAGGCGATTCTGCGCGGTGTGCGGATCCTCTCGGACGCGGTGGCGGTGACGCTCGGTCCCAAGGGCCGCAACGTGGTCATCGAGAAGTCGTTCGGCTCGCCCACGGTGACCAAGGACGGCGTGACGGTCGCCAAGGAGATCGATCTCGAGAACAAGTTCGAGAACATGGGCGCCCAGATGGTCAAGGAGGTCGCCTCCAAGACCAGCGACAAGGCGGGTGACGGCACCACGACGGCGACGGTGCTCGCGCGCGCCATCTATGAGGAGGGCCTGAAGCTGGTGGCCGCCGGTCACAGCCCGATGGACCTCAAGCGTGGCATCGACAAGGCCGTCGAGGTGGTGGTGGCGGAGCTCAAGAAGCTCTCCAAGAGCACCGCCGACAAGAAGGCCATCGCCCAGGTGGGCACCATCTCCGCCAACGGCGACGAGACGATCGGCAACATCATCGCCGACGCCATGGAGAAGGTGGGCAAGGAGGGCGTCATCACGGTGGAGGAGGCCAAGGGCCTGGAGACCACCCTGGACGTCGTCGAGGGCATGCAGTTCGACCGCGGCTACCTCTCGCCCTACTTCGTGACCAACCGCGAGCGCATGGAGACGGTGCTCGACGACGCCTACATCCTCATCAGCGAGAAGAAGGTCTCGTCGATGCAGGACATGATCCCCATCCTCGAGCAGGTGGCGCGCTCGGGCAAGCCGTTGCTCATCATCGCCGAGGACGTGGAGGGCGAGGCGCTGGCCACGCTGGTGGTGAACAAGATCCGCGGCGTGCTCAACGTGGCGGCGGTGAAGGCGCCGGGCTTCGGTGACCGTCGCAAGGAGCTGCTCAAGGACATCGCCACGCTGACGGGCGGCACGGTGGTGACCGAGGAGCTGGGCCACAAGTACGACGCCCTGACGCTCAACGACCTGGGCCGCGCCAAGCGCATCACCATCGACAAGGACAACACCACGATCGTCGACGGCGCGGGCAAGCGCGAGGAGATCGAGGGTCGCATCAAGCTCATCCGCTCGCAGACGGAGACGACCACGAGCGACTACGACCGCGAGAAGCTGCAGGAGCGGCTGGCGAAGCTGGCCGGCGGCGTGGCGGTCATCCACGTGGGCGCGGCGACCGAGACGGAGATGAAGGAGAAGAAGGCGCGCGTCGAGGACGCCCTGCACGCGACCCGCGCGGCCGTGGAGGAGGGCATCGTCCCCGGCGGCGGCGTGGCCTACCTGCGCACCCTCCCGGCGCTGGAGAAGCTCAAGCTGGGTGGCGAGCAGGACTTCGGCGTGGACATCATCAAGAAGGCCCTGCAGGAGCCGCTGCGCAAGATCGCCAGCAACGCGGGCCTCGAGGGCCCCGTCATCATCAACAAGGTGCGCGAGGGCCAGGGCGCGTACGGCTACAACGCCCGCACGGACGTGTTCGAGGACCTGGAGAAGGCCGGCGTCATCGATCCGACGAAGGTGGAGCGCACCGCGCTGCAGAACGCCGCCTCGGTCGCCTCGCTGCTCCTGACCACGGAGGCCATGGTGGCCGAGCGCCCGAAGAAGAAGGCCAAGGGCGCTGGGGCCGGTGGCGCGCCGGACTACGGCGGCGATGACATGGACTACTGAGCCGCTCGTCCCCACGGGCTCATGAGGTTCGCGGCCCCGGGTACCTCCCTCACGGGAAGGTGCTCGGGGCCGTGGTGTTTCAGGGTGCAAGCCGGGGGCGCTCAGGCGACGTGGAGCAGGCGTGACAGCTCGCGGCTGAGTTCCGGCGTCTCCAACTCCCGGGGCAGGCACCCGGAGGCACCGGCACGCAGCGACTCCAGCATCGTCTCCTGGGAGAGGTACTCGGCGAGCACGACGAAGGGCGCCCCCTGACCCAGCTGTCTCGCCAGGGCGAGGGCCTGTCGTCCATGGGCGGCGGCGAAGTCCCAGCTCACCACCACGGCGGCGGGAGGCTCGGCGGTGGGTTCGGCGGAGGCGGTGGTCAGTACCCGGGCCTCCAGCCCCAGCAGGGCGAGTGCCTCGGTGAGCCGTCGCGCGGAGGCGGGGCTGTCCTCGAGCACGTCCACGCGGCGGCTGCCGGGGCGCAGTCCCCGGGGGAGCGGGGTGGTGCCGGTGAGGGCCTCGCGCAGCCGGGCGCGCACCTCGCGGATGTCGTCGAAGGGCTTGAGCAGGTAGTCGAGCAGTCCGAGCTCGAGCGCCTCCTGGGCCGTCACGAGCGAGGGGTAGCCCGTCATGAGGATGACGCGGGAGTGGGGATCGAGCTGGCGGGCGCGCCGCGCGAGCTCCAGGCCCGACAGGCCCGGCAGGTTCTTGTCGGTGAGGATGAGGTCCACGCGCCCGCGCTCCAGGAGCGCGAGGGCCTCCTCGGCGTGGGCCGCCTCGAGCACCTCGCACTCCCGGCCCATCAAGTCCTTGAAGACGCTGCGGATGATCTCCTCGTCGTCCACCACCAGCAGGCGGCGGCGGACCGTGGCCGGGGTGGGGGAGGGCGCGAGGGGCGCGGGTCCTGGGAGGGCGGCGGGTGTCGGCTCCGGGGGAGGGAAGCGGACACGGAAGACGGTGGTGGGGGCGGGCTGGAGCGACAGCACCGAGGGCGGGACGATCTCGAGCTGGGCGTGGTGCTCCTGCGCGATGCGGCGGCACACCGCGAGCCCGAGCCCCGTGCCGCGCTTGCTGCCCGTCACGTAGGGCTCGAAGAGGCGGGGGAGCACGGCGTCGGGAATGCCCCGGCCCCAGTCGGCCACGTACATCACCGGCGCGCGGTCCTCGAGCGTGAGCACCACCTTCACCAGCCCGCGCCCCGTCACCGCGTCGCGCGCGTTGTTGAGGAGGTTGAGGGCGAGCTGCTCCAACAGCCGGCCATTGCCGTTGACGGTGAGCTCCTCGCGGGCCTCCACCTCGAGGTGGATGCGCGCGGAATCGGGGTTGAGCGCGAAGGCGCGCGCGGCGGCCTGCACGTGCGTCACCAGCGACACGGCTTGTTGGGGCGCGGGGCGCTCGCTGGCCAGACGGGTGAAGTCGGAGATGATCTGCTCCATCCGCTCCACCTGGGCGAGCATCTGCCGCAGGGCGCCGCGCGGGCCGATCTCCTCGGTGAGCATCTGGGTATAGGCCTTCACGCCGAGCAACGGCTGACGCAGCTCGTGCAGCACCTCGGCGGCGAGCTGGGTGGAGCCCTGGCGGGTGCGTTGCAGCTCCGCGGCGGCGGCCCTGGCGGCCCGTAGATCACCGGCCTCCAGGGCCTGGAGCAGAAGCGCGAGCGGAGCCGGGGTGTCCATGGCGTCTCAGCATGACCGAGCCGCTGGCCTGGCCGCAAACGCGGGGGGCCTGGATTCCGAGTCCCGGCGTTCCCTGGGGCGGGCCCCCTGGCTGGCCGCTCGTCCTGGGCTCAACCGCCGGTGGGCTGGCTGTGGCGTGCCGGAGGCGTGGCCTCGAGATTCTCGCCGGCCAGGTACACGACGTTCCGGCTGCCCTTCTTGCCCCGGTACATGGCCCGATCCGCCAGATCCAGCAGCGTGGCCTTGTCCTGGGTGTGCTCGGGGAAGCTGGCCACGCCGATGCAGGTGGACAGCGACAGCGCATGGCCCTCGGGGACGAGGAAGCGGTGCTTCTCCACGGCGCGGCGGATGCGCTCGGCCACCTTCAGGGCCGCGCTCGAGTCGGTGCCGCGCAGCAGCACCACGTACTCGTCCCCGCCGTAGCGCACCGCCACGTCGCGATCCCGCACGCACCCCTTGAGCACGTGCGCCATCTCCACGAGCAGCTGCGAGCCCATGAGGTGCCCGTGGGTGTCGTTGACCGTCTTGAAGTAGTCCAGGTCCAGGAAGAGCAGGCTGAAGGCGCCGTGGGTCTGCTGGGCGCTCTTCACCTCGCGGTCCAGCACCAGGTGCAGGTAGCGGGTGTTGAAGAGGTGGGTGAGGTCGTCCAGGTAGGCCAGATCCTCCACCTGGGCGAGGCGGCCCTGGTTGCGCAGGGCGAGCGCGAGGCTGCGCGCCAGGAAGCTCGTGGCCTCGGCGATGTCCGCGGGAGGCCGGGAGGGGTAGAGCAGCAGGGCGCACCCGAGCAGATCCTCCCCATCCTGCGCGGGGACGGCCAGCCCGCAGGGCGAGGGGCCGGGCAGTCCCTCCAAGAGACGCGCCTCGCTCAACGTCGGCAGGTACGGGGCGAGCCGGGCCAGGAGCGCGTTCTCGTGGGCGGGGCCCGTCAGGTTCTGCGTGCCCAGCACCCGCGCCTTGCCCTGGGCATCGCGCTGCACGAGCATCACCGCGCTGGCCGCGGCCAGGCCGACGAAGGCCGCGCACGTGGTCGTCACCAACCGGCCGCGATCGAGCGTGGTGGAGATGCGCTGTCCGGTTTCCAACAGCGAGACGTAGCGGCGCAGCGCGGCGTTCTCCTGCAGCAGCTCGCGCGTGGCGAGCGCCCGGTTCACCGCGTGCTGGAGGACCTCGGGGGCCACGGGCTTGACGAGGTACTCGGCGGCGCCGCTCTTGAGGGCGCGCACCGCGGGGTCCACCTTGTCCAGGCCGGTGATGACCACCACCTCGATGCCCGGGTGGTGTTCCTTGGTGTAGCGCAGCACCTCCATGCCGTTGCCCTCGGGCAGCAGCAGGTCCGTCACCACCACGTCGTAGCGGCCGTGCTCCAGGGCCTCCTTGGCCTCGGCGATGGTGGCGACCGTGGAGACCTCATGGCCCACTGCCCGCAGGGAGTCCCCATAGAGCTCCCGAGCCATCTTGTCGTCATCGACGAGGAGGAGACGCGCCATCGCACGCGGGGCTTAGCACCAAGGTCCCAACGCTGCTAGCCTGCCCGGGTGCCCCTCTTCGAAAGCGGACGCCGACTCTGTCTTCTGTTGGAAGCGGGTGGCACGCGCTTCAGCGTCGAGGCCACCTCCGTCACGGAAGTGGCCGCACCGGACCCCGACCAGACGAACCTGCGCGGCGTGCTGGAGGTCCAGGATCTCTCGGTGCTGCTGGGCGGCGAGCCCGAGCCGACCCCCGGCATGGTCGTGGTGCTGGACGTGAGCCCCACGCTGGCGGTGCGCGTGAGCTCCGTCGTCGAGGTGGCCGACGTGACCCGGGCCATCCACTTCGTGCTGCCCTCGGGGTTGGGCGACTCGCTGGCCGCGCTCAGCCACAGCGCGGTCATGCACAAGGGGCGGCTCTACCTGGAGCTCGGCGCGGACGTGCTGCCCCACGAGCCCGGCGTCGTCACGCCTCCCCCCCTGCCCACCCTCCACCTGTTCGGCTTTCCCCCCGAGCGCTCGCTCGTCTTCGAGTCCCAGGGGCGGCTGTTCGGTCTGCCGCTGCCCTTCATCTCCCAGGTGGTGATGCGCGGCGAGTCCTTCAGCGCGCTGCCCGGACGGGGAGGCGCCATCGCGGGACTCATGCCCCATGGGCAGGTGCTCTGGCCCCTCTACTCGGTGCCCGCGCTGCTGGGGGGCCGGGCCGCCGCGGAGGACTTCCTGGTGCTCGCCGAGGTGGAAGGACGTACCCTGGGCCTGTGCGCCTCGCGGGTGATTGGCGTCTACCCGCGCTTCGATCCCACCGGAAACCCCGGGGAGTTCACCGTCTCCGGCGTGCCGGACCCCATCCTCTTCGTGGACCTGTGGCGCATGTTTTCCTGAACCCCGCTTGTTTTCTTGAAGGCGTGGGTAGGCAACCGTAAGCTGCCCGGCCTGCCGGTGGGACGCGACGTCCCGCCGTTCACCGATTCTGAGGGGGAGTCCTCCCCCGAGGCCCGAACCGATGCCCAAGACTCTGCTGGTCGCCGATGATTCGCTCACCATCCGCAAGGTGATCGGGATGATCTTCGCGACCGAGGACTTCCAGGTCACCGCGGTCGACAACGGGCTGGACGCCATCAGCCGGTCGCGGGAGCTGCGCCCGGATGTGGTGCTCGCGGATGTGATGATGCCGGGCAAGAACGGCTACGAGGTCTGCGAGGCGCTCAAGCATGATCCGGCCACGCAGCACATTCCCGTGATGTTGCTGGCGGGCACCTTCGAGGCCTTCGACGAGGCCCGCTCGCGCGTCGCCCGGGCGGACGATCACATCACCAAGCCCTTCGAGAGCCAGGTCCTGCTGGACAAGGTCAAGACGCTGGTGGGTCAGAAGTCCAACACCATGCCCGCGTCCGCCGCCACGCAGGTGACGGCTCCCGGTCCCGCCGCCGCTCAGCCCCGTGGGCCCGCGGCCCCTCCGGGTCCTGGTGCGCCGCGTCCGCCGGGACCGGGTGCGCCTCCTCCGGGCATGGCGCGTCCAGGTGGCCCTCCGGGACCGGGTGCGCCTCCTCCAGGCATGGGTCCGCGTCCGGGCATGCCGGGACCGGGTGCGCCGCCTCCGGGCATGGCGCGGCCGGGCGGTCCGCCGGGACCGGGCGCTCCGCCTCCGGGCATGGCGCGGCCGGGTGGTCCTCCGGGACCGGGCGCTCCGCCTCCGGGCATGGGTCCGCGTCCGGGCATGCCGCCCGCGCCTGGGGCGCCGCTTCCGGGCATGGCGCGGCCGGGTGGTCCTCCGGGACCGGGCGCTCCGCCTCCGGGCATGACGCGGCCGGGTATGCCGGGCCCTGGGGCGCCGCCTCCGGGCATGGCGCGGCCGGGCGGTCCTCCGGGACCGGGCGCTCCGCCTCCGGGCATGGCCGGCGGTCTGCCGCGTCCTCCCGGGGCCGGGCCGCTGCCGGGTGCGCCCGCGGGCCGGGGACGGGATCCCTTCGGTCTGGGAGGCGGCGCGCCGCAGCCCGCCCCCGTCGCGCCGCAGCCCGCCGAGGCCAATGGCCTGGAGGAGCTGTCGCTCGATGAGCCCATCGCTCCGGAGCCCGTCGCGGTCCCCGAGTCCAGGCCCGCCGCCGTGACCCACGCCGCGCCGTCCGCCGACGGTGGCGAGGCGCTGCTGCGCGAGGCCCTCTCGAGGGCCTCCCGCGAGGTCATCGAGAAGATCGCCTGGGAGGTCGTTCCCCAGCTCGCCGAGACGATCATCCGCGAGGAGCTGGAGCGGCTCATCAAGGATCGCGAGACGAAGCACTGAGTGCCTGGCCCGCTCCATCCGTGGTTTCTCACCCCGACCGGCCCTTGTCGGGCCGGTCCTTTCACCGGCCCACGGGGCCGGTTGTGTTTTTTCTATGAGCGACACGACCGAACTGCCGAAGTCCTATGACGCCAAGGAGGTCGAGGCCCGTTGGTACGCCTGCTGGCAGGAGCGCGGCTATTTCCGCGCCGACGCCGACGCCGACAAGCCCGCCTTCAGCATCGTGCTGCCTCCACCCAACGTGACGGGCAGCTTGCACCTGGGCCATGCACTCACCGCCACCATCCAGGACATCCTCGTCCGCTGGAAGCGCATGAGCGGCTTCAAGACGCTCTGGGTGCCGGGCACGGACCACGCCGGCATCGCCACGCAGATGGTGGTGGAGCGCGAGCTCAAGCAGACGGAGAAGAAGAGCCGCCATGATCTGGGCCGCGAGAAGTTCCTCGAGCGCGTCTGGGAGTGGAAGGACAAGTACGGCCAGCGCATCAACGAGCAGCAGAAGGTGCTCGGCGCGAGCCTGGACTGGAGCCGCGAGCGCTTCACCATGGATCCGGGCGTCTCGGCCGCCGTGCGCGAGGTCTTCGTGCGGCTGTACGAGGAGGGCCTCATCTACCGGGCCCAGAAGCTCATCAACTGGTGCCCCTCGTGCCTCACCGCGCTCAGCGACCTGGAGGTCGAGCACGAGGAGAAGCAGGGCTCGCTCTGGCACATCCACTACCCGGTGAAGGGCAGCGACCGGCGGCTCACCGTCGCCACCACCCGGCCGGAGACGATGCTCGGTGACACCGCCGTGGCCATCCACCCGGAGGATCCGCGCTACCACGGGCTCGCGGGCCAGACGGTGGTGCTGCCGCTCGTCGGCCGTGAAATCCCCATCATCGTCGATGCCGAGCTGGTGGACCCGGCCTTCGGCACCGGCGTGGTGAAGGTGACGCCCGCCCATGACTTCAACGACTACCAGACGGGCCTGCGCCACAAGCTGCCGCAGATCAACATCCTGGACGAGGCCGCGCGCATCACCAGCGAGGGCGGCCCCTACGCGGGCATGGACCGCTACGCCGCGCGCAAGAAGATCGCCGAGGATCTCGCCGCGCAGGGCCTGCTGGAGAAGGAGGAGCCGCACAAGCTGTCGGTGGGTGGCTGCCAGCGCTGCGGCACCGTGGTGGAGCCGCGCCTGTCTCCGCAGTGGTTCGTGAAGATCGAGCCCCTGGCCAAGCCCGCCATCGAGGCGGTGGAGCAGGGCCGCACGAAGATCATCCCGGAGTCGTGGACCAACACGTACTTCCACTGGATGCGCAACATCCACGACTGGACCATCAGCCGCCAGTTGTGGTGGGGCCACCAGATTCCCGCCTGGTACTGCGAGGAGTGCAGCCCGCGCCTGGAGGCCACCGGCACCATCGACTACTCGCGCGCCGAGCCCATCGTGGCGCGCACCGCGCCGGACAAGTGCTCCAAGTGCTCGGGCTCGCGGCTCACGCAGGACCCCGACGTGCTCGACACGTGGTTCTCCTCCGGCCTGTGGCCCTTCAGCACCCTGGGCTGGCCCGAGCAGACCGCCGACCTGCGCGCCTTCTACCCGAACTCCGTCATGGAGACGGGCCACGACATCCTCTTCTTCTGGGTCGCCCGGATGATGATGTTCGGCCTGCACTTCATGAAGGACGTGCCCTTCCGCACCATCTACCTGCACGCCATGGTGCGCGACGAGAAGGGCGAGAAGATGTCCAAGACGAAGGGGAACGTGATCGATCCCCTCGACATCGTGCTCGGCGCGCCCCCCGAGCAGCTCAACAAGAACCTGCGCAACAAGTACCCCCAGGGCATGCCCGCGCACGGCGCGGACGCGCTGCGCTTCACCCTGGCCTCGCTCACCCAGCAGGGCCGCGACATCAAGCTCTCGCTGGACCGCGTGGCCGGCTACAAGGCCTTCGGCAACAAGCTGTGGAACGCCAGCCGCTTCGCCCTCATGAACATGGGCGACTTCACCCTGGACTCCCGGCCCCTCACCGAGCGCCCCCTCACGCTCGCCGATCGGTGGATCCTCTCGCGGCTGCAGCGCGCCATCGCCGTGACGCGCACCTCGCTGGAGGCCTACGCCTTCGCCGAGGCCGCCTCCACGCTCTACCAGTTCCTCTGGAGCGAGTTCTGTGACTGGTACATCGAGCTGGCCAAGGGCTCGCTCTATGGCGAGGACGCCCAGGCCAAGGACACCACCCGCGCGGTGCTCGTGTTCTGCCTGGAGCGCATCCTGCGGCTGCTCCACCCGTTCATGCCCTTCATCACCGAGGAGATCTGGCAGAAGCTGCCCCTCACCCGGCAGACGGACTCCATCATGATCGCCCCGTTCCCCGAGCCGGACGTGTCGCTCGAGGACACCGCCGCCGAGGCGGAGATCGGCACCGTCATCACCGCCATCGAGGGGCTGCGCAACATCCGCGGCGAGAGCAACCTGGCGCCTTCGGCCCGCATCACCGCGCACGTGCAGAGCGCCGACGCGCGCACCCGCGAGCTGCTCGAGCGGTGGCGGGGGGATGTCACGCGTCTGGCCGGACTCGGTGAGCTGCACATCGCCGCGCCGGGCGCCAAGCCGCCCCTGTCCGCGGCCTTCGTCAGCGCGCAGCTGGAGATCTTCGTGCCGCTCGCGGGCCTCATCGACGTGGACGCCGAGCGCGAGCGCCTGGGCAAGGAGATCACCCGCTCCGAGCAGGAGCTCGGTGGCATCAAGCGCAAGCTGGACAACCCCAACTTCGTCGCCAAGGCGCCCCCGGACGTGGTGGAGAAGGATCGCGCCCGCGTCGAGGAGCTCGAGGCCCGCGTGACCAAGCTCCGCGACAACCTGGAGCGGCTCTCGCCCCAGGCCGCGGAGCCCACCTCCGGACAGACGGTGGGGGACTTAGAGGGCCGGGACTCCGCGCCCGCTTCCACTCCCGCGTCCCAGCCCGTCACCGCCAAGAGCGTCGGCGATGACGACGTCGTCGAGGCCCAGCTCGTCCAGGCGGAGGTCATCTCCACCGAAGCGGTCGTCGAGGAGGACGACGAGGACGACGTCGTCGAAGCCGTCGTCGACACCGAGGAGGACGACGAGGACGACGTCGTCGAAGCCGTCGTCGACACCGAGGAGGAGGACGACGAGGACGACGTCGTCGAGGCCATTGCCGACGAGGACGAGGCGGAGCCGGAGCCCGCGGCACCTCCCGCTCGGAAGTCCGGGTCCTCCAGGTCGGTGAAGGCCCCGGCCAAGAAGGCGGCGTCGGCCAAGAAGGCACCCGCGAAGAAGGCCCCGGCCAAGAAGGCGGCGCCCGCGAAGAAGGCTCCGGCCAAGAAGGCGGCGTCGGCGAAGAAGGCGCCCGCGAAGAAGGCTCCGGCCAAGAAGGCGGCGTCGGCGAAGAAGGTGCCCGCGAAGAAGGCTCCGGCCAAGAAGGCGGCGTCGGCGAAGAAGGCGCCCGCGAAGAAGGCCCCGGCCAAGAAGGCGGTGTCGGCGAAGAAGGCGCCCGCGAAGAAGGCCCCGGCCAAGAAGGCTCCGGCGAAGTCCAAGGGGCCCGCGCGCAAGCAGGCCAAGGGAAAGCCGGCGAAGTCCCGCCGGTAGAGAGCCACGGGAGACACGACGCGCATGGATGCCTTCCTGGATCGCCTCATCTCGCTCGCCCTGGAGGAAGACCTCGGGGCGGCGGGGGACATCACCACCCACGCGCTCGTCCCGGCGGAGGCCCTGGGCTCCGCCGAGCTGATCGCCAAGGAGCGGCTCGTCATCGCCGGACTGGACGCCTTCGCCCGCGTCTTCCAGCGGGTGGACCCCGAGGTCCGCATCGAGCTGCTCTCGTCGGATGGTCAGGAGGTCCAGGATCGGGCGCTCGTGGCCCGGGTCCATGGCCGGTTGCGCTCGCTGCTCACCGCCGAGCGCACCGCCCTCAACATCGTCCAGCGCACCTCGGGCATGGCCACCATGGCCCACCAGGTCATGGACACCGTGAAGGGCTCTCGCCTGCGCGTGCTCGACACGCGCAAGACGTCCCCGGGCATGCGCTCGCTGTCCAAGCTGGCCGTCAAGGCGGGTGGGGCCTTCAACCACCGCTTCGGCCTCTTCGACGGCATCCTCATCAAGGACAACCACATCGCGGCCGTGGGCGGCTCGGTGCGCGAGGCGCTCCGCCGCGCCCGGGCCAACGCCCCCCAGCTCGTGAAGATCGAAATCGAGGTCACCAACCTGGAGCAGCTCGCCGAGGCGCTCGAGGAAGGCGCCGACGTGGTGATGCTCGACAACATGGACGACGCGCAGATCAGCCGCGCGGTGGAGCTGACGGCCGGCCGCATTCCCCTCGAGGTCTCCGGCGGCATCACCCTGGAGCGACTGCCCCGGCTGGCGAAGCTCGGCGTGGACTTCGTGTCCATGGGGGCGCTCACCCACTCGGCGCGCGCCATGGACCTGTCCCTGGAGATCCTCCAGGCCTCGTGAGCCGTCTCAGCGCCCGGTTCCGAGCGCCTCCGAGCGGGGGTGTCCCTCGGCGGACGCGGGGAGGTTCATCTCCAGCGCCGCCGCCACGGTGGGCGCCACGTCGGTGGTGCTGATCTGCTGCATATAGGAGCCCGGGCGTACGCCCTTGCCCGCGAGCACGAAGGGCACCAGTTGATCATACGCGTAGGGCGCGCCGTGGTTGGTGCCGACGGTATCCGCGCTCATGACGTGGAAGGGCTTCACCACGAAGAGCACGTCGCCGCTGCGTCCCGGGTAGTAGCCGCGCCGCAGGGCCGTCGCGAGCCCCGCCACGTCCGGCAGCGTGGGCAGATCATCGCTCGCCACCGCGAGGGAGATGGCGGGCTGCCTGCTCAGCCAGTCCGCCGCGGCGCGCCGCACCGCCGCACCGTCCACCTTGCCGCCCTCCAGCGTCTTGCCTCCCAGGTACACGTCCAGCTCCTCCACGGTGGCCGTCACGTCTCCGCCGAAGCGCTGACGCAGCGTCTCGGTCAGTCCCTTGGACAGCTCCCCCGGGCTCACGCGCCGCGCCTCCATGCCCTGGGCCGTCCAGTACTCGGGCGCCGCCGCGCCGCCATGGTCCGCCGAGAGCACCACCAGCAGGTTCGCGCGGCCTCCCGCGGCACGCTCGGCCAGCGCCACCAGATCACCCACCGCCTTGTCCAGGCGGAACATCGTGTCCTGCATCTCCCAGGAGTTCGGGCCGTACTGGTGGTAGACGCGATCCGTGGCGCTGAAGCTCACCGCGAGCAGATCCGGCACCTCGTCCTTGCCCAGCCCCTCGCCGGCGATGGCGGCCCCGGCGGCGCGCACCACCAGATCGAGCGACAACGGGGAGATGGCGAAGGCGCTGTAGGCCTGGGGACCCGGCTGCGTGAGCCCTCCGGTGAGCGGGTGGGGGAAGACGCGCCCGAGCCCGTAGTACTCGCCCTCGTAGGGACGATCATCCTCGCCCAGGTACTCGGTGCGCTTGCGCACCGGCTCCCACGTCTTGCCGAACCAGGTGGTGGGCGGGTTGGCCGCGTTGAAGGCCTTGAGCCAGCCGGGCAGCTCCTTCGTGTACCAGGTGCCCGTGACGAACTTCCCCACGGTCTCGTCGAACCAGTACGCCTGGCCGAGCCGGCCCGCGAGCGGAATGGCCGAGCGCGCCTTGCCCGACAGGGCCACCGCCTTGCCCTGCTCGTTCGTGGCCAGCCGCAGCCGGTCCGCGAGCGTCTCCGCCAGGAGGTTGGCCGGACTCACGTCGTCCTCGGACAGGGGCGCCTCCAGCACCGGGTGCTGCGCGTCCGGGAAGACGCGCGCGGGCTTGCCCGTGGCCCGATCGATGACGCGGTTGTCCACGATGCCGTGGCGCCACGGGTTGGCGCCGGTGGCGAGCGTCGCGTGGCCCGGCGCGGTGCGCGGCTTGGCGTAGTCGTAGCGCGCGTACGGGTAGAAGGCCCCCGAGTCGATCAGCTTGCCCAGGCCGCCCTGGAGCCGGGGCCGGGTGCGCAGCAGCAGATCCGAGCCCATCGCGTCCACGGTGATGAAGAGCGTCAACCGGGGCGGCTTCGCCCAGGCGGGCAGCGCGAGGAGCAACAGCAGCAGGGGGAGGGGAGCGCGGGGGCGGAACATGGGCTCGCATCCTCCACGCCTCGTGCTCAGAAGCAACCAACTCCCGGGGCTCATGCTTCCCGGTTGGACACTGCCTTGTTACGGTCGGCGGGACTCATGGTCGAGGCACGAATCCGAGTCATCTACGGCGATACGGACCAGATGGGTGTCGTGTATCACGCCAATTATTTCCGCTACTTCGAGTTCGCCCGGGGCGAGTACTTCCGCGCGCGGGGTGGCAGCTACCGGGACGTGGAACGCGAGGGACTGATGCTGCCCGTGGTGGAAGCTTCCATCGCCTACAAGTCCCCCGCGCGCTATGACGACGTGCTGCTGGTGCATGCCCGGGTGAGTGAGCTCAAGCGCGCATCGTTGACCTTCCATTATGACGTCCGGCGCGAGGGCGCTCCCGAGACCCTGCTGTGCACCGGCCAGACCGTCCATGCCTGCGTGGGCCGCGACGGCAGGCCCACGCGCCTGCCGCCCGTGCTCGTGCAGTTGTTGCAAACGGCGGATTGAGTCTCCACCTCTTCACATCCCGTTTCCTCAGGAGGAACCCACAATGGATCGCAACCTGGCCATGGAGGTCGTGCGCGTCACCGAGATGGCGGCCATCGCCTCCGCGCGGCTGATGGGCCGCGGCGGCAAGAACGAGTCGGATCAGGCCGCCGTGGACGCCATGCGCCGCGCCTTCGATGCCCTGCAGATCAACGGCACGGTGGTCATCGGCGAGGGCGAGCGCGACGAGGCCCCCATGCTCTACATCGGCGAGGAGGTGGGCCGGCGCCACGCGGATGATCCCTCCGTGGACATCGCGTTGGATCCCCTCGAGGGCACCAACCTGTGCGCCTACGGCCGCCCGGGCGCCATCGCCGTGGTGGCCATGGCCGACAAGGGCAAGCTGCTCAACGCGCCGGACACGTACATGGAGAAGATCGCCGTGGGGCCGCGCGCCCGGGGCGCCATCGATCTGCGCCGCAGCCCCACGGAGAACCTGCGCTCCATCGCCGAGCGCATGAAGGTCTACGTGGCCGACCTCACCGTCATCATCCTCGAGCGTGAGCGACACGTGGAGCTCATCAAGGAGGTGCGGGCCGCGGGCGCGCGCATCCGCCTCATCGATGACGGGGACGTGGCGGGCGCCATCGCCACCTGCTTCGAGGACACGGGCGTGGACGTGCTCATGGGCACCGGCGGCGCGCCCGAGGGCGTCATCGCCGCCGCGGCCGTGCGCTCGGTGGGCGGGGACATGCAGGGGCGGCTCGTGCCGCGCAACGCCGAGGAGGTCGCCCGCGCCGCGCGCATGGGCATCACCGACATCTCCAAGATCTACTCCGCCGAGGATCTGGCCAGCGGCGACGTGATGTTCGCCGCCACGGGCGTTACCACTGGCGACTTCCTGCGCGGTGTGCGCTTCTTCGGCGGTGGGTGCGAGACGCACTCGGTGGTCATGCGCAGCAAGACCGGTACGGTGCGCTTCATCCAGTCACGTCACAAGTTCGACAAGAAGCCGGGCTACAACTTCTAGGCACGCCCTCAACCTCTACAGAGAACCTCTTCACCCCTCGGAGACACACACCATGGCTGGCGCCTCTCGCACCATCGTCATCAACGCCCCCCCCGAGAAGCTCTTCGACGTCATCGCCCAGTACGAGAAGTACCCGGAGTTCCTCTCCGAGGTGAAGAAGATCCGCGTCCTCGAGCGCAAGGACAACACGCTCAAGGTTCAGTACGAGGTGGATGTCATCAAGACCATCCGCTACACCATCCTCGTCACCGAGGAGCGCCCCAAGCGCATGTCCTGGACCTTCGTCGAGGGTGAGGTGATGAAGGACAACAAGGGCAGCTGGGTGCTCGAGCCCGACGGCGAGGGTCGCACCAAGGCCACCTACACGGTGGAGCTCGCCCTGGGGCCGCTCGTCCCCAAGGCGATCGTCAACGCCCTCACCGAGACGTCCCTGCCCAAGATGCTGGAGTCCTTCAAGCGCCGCGCCGAGGCCACCTAGCACCTCGCCCAGGTCCTTCCCTCGGTCCTCCAAGGAGCGGGCGGGAGACCGGGCCCCCTTCCCGTCGGTCCTGTCATTTCAGGGAGAGCGGAACGGAGCCCCAGGCATCGCTTGCGGGCCCGTACAAGTTCATTACAATCCACTTCACGTTCTGAATGTCCGCGGGTGGACGACCCGCGGACCGAGGAACGTTCCACCGGGTCCGGCTGTCGGGTGGAGGACGGACAAGCGGGCTTGCCAGCCCAGGAGTCCTCCAATCGTGAATGGGGCCCTTACTTTGCAAATTGAAGCACCCGTGGCGGCGAATCCCTCCTGAAGGAGTGACGAGCATCCACCGGGTACGTAGGCCGAGGGAGAAACCGAACCCATGCTCGACGCCTTCATCATCGAGGAAATCAAGCGCCGGGAACGGAACCGGGATGACCGGGATCGTCCCGTGCTGGAAATCCCCCTGCCTCGGCCCGATGAGCGCCCCCGGCGCCGCTCGGACGCCGAGGATGACGAGAAGCCGCCACGCGGCGTCGTCATCATCGATCTGCTTGGCTGAGTCTCGGGGCGGGTGGCCCGGGGTGGCCCTTCAGCCCGCCAGCAGCACCATGTCCTTCGGGTGGTAGAGGGTCCACAGCGGCCCGGCCCTGAAGTTGAGTGCCTCCAGGACGGCCTGGCGCCAGAGCGCGGGAATGGCGTCCTCTCCGTAGAAAGCGCCCAGCAGCGCTCCGGTGACGGCGCCGTTCACGTCCGAGTCTCCTCCCCGGTTGACGACGTCGACCAGCGCCGCCTCGAACGAGGGCGCGTGCCACAGCTCCCAGTAGGCCAGGCGGAACGCCACGCGCACATGGTCCAGCTTGCGGTGCATGTGCAGCTCCGGCCAGTACAGCAGCGGATCGCTCTGGTTGGAGACCGACAGGTCCTCCCGGACGTCGGCGGTGGCGGCGGAGACTTCCTTGACGAAGCTGCTGAGGGTGCGCCCGAGCTGCGCGCTCATCACGGCCAGCTCGCGCAGCGTGGCCTTGAACAGGTCCTCCTTGGTCAGCTTCTCCCCCGCGTGGAGCGCATGGGCGATGGACGCGTTGAGGGTGGCGCACGCGAGCAGACAGTGCGGATCGAAGTGCGTGAGCATGCTGTCGGCGAACGAGGCCATGGCACGCATCGAGGCGTCCTTGGAGAAGAACACGCCGATGGGGGGGGTGCGCGCCAGGCTGCCGTTGAGCGCCCGCTTGCGCCCATCCTTCAGCCACAGGCGCTGCGCGGCGTTCGCCTTGGGCAGGGTCGACTCGGCCATCTCGGTCAACACTTCCTTGGTGTAGTCGTCCATGCCCACGGCGTGCGGGCGCCACTTCAGGTAGCGGCGCATCTGGGCTTCCGTGTCGTAGGTGCCGGATTCCCGGATGCCTCCGGCCAGGCAGCAAGCCATCTGGCCGCTCTCGCCCACCTGTCCCGGCTTGAGGGAGAACGGGCCTCCTCCGCGCATGTTCCGGTGGACTCCGTCGGACAGGTGCGGGAAGGCCGGGGCGATCAGCCGCCGGCCCTTCAGCGTGCTGCCCAGTGCGTCTCCGACGGCGAGGCCCAGGAGCGCGCCCCGGCCTCGCAGGCGTGGGTAGATGTCGGGAGGGGACTCGGTGGGGCGGCGCGGGGGCATGGCGGGAGAGGGGTGGGGGTGAAGTGCCCGCGAAGTGTAGCAGTCTGCTTGCGAGCCTGGGGGACGTCCTCTAGAACCCCGCGCCATGACCGAGATTGCTCAAATCGTGGCGCGTGAAGTACTCGATTCCCGCGGAAACCCCACCGTGGAGGCCGAGGTGTTGCTGGCGGGTGGGGCCAAGGGCCGTGCGGCGGTGCCCTCCGGGGCCTCCACCGGCGAGCACGAGGCGCTGGAGCTGCGCGACGGCGACAAGGGCCGCTACCTGGGCAAGGGCGTGCGCAAGGCCGTCGAGCACATCACCGAGAAGATCGCCCCCGAGCTGGTGGGCATGGACGCGGCGGATCAGTACGCCGTGGACCAGCAGATGATCGAGATGGACGGCACGCCCACCAAGGGCAAGCTGGGCGCCAACGCCATCCTCGCGGTGTCCATGGCCACGGCGCGCGCCGCGGCGGATGCCCACGGTCTGCCCCTCTACCGCTACATCGGCGGCTCCCAGGCGCGCACCCTGCCGGTGCCGCTGATGAACATCCTCAACGGCGGCGCCCACGCCGACACCCGCGTGGACGTGCAGGAGTTCATGGTGGTGCCCGCCGGCGCTCCCTCCTTCTCCGAGGGCCTGCGCTGGGGCGCGGAGATCTTCCACGCGCTCAAGAAGATCCTCAAGGGCCGCAAGCTCAACACCGCCGTGGGCGACGAGGGCGGCTATGCCCCGGACCTGCCGGCCAACGAGGAGGCGCTCAAGCTCATCATGGAGGCCATCTCCGCCGCGGGCTTCAAGGCCGGTGAGCAGGTGTTCCTCGCCATGGACGTGGCGGCGAGCGAGTTCTTCGACAAGGGCTCCAAGAAGTACAAGCTCAAGGGCGAGGGCAAGGAGTTCGACGCCTCGGGCCTGCTCGACTACTACCAGCAGCTCGTGTCGCGCTACCCCATCGTCTCCATCGAGGACGGCATGGCGGAGGACGACTGGGACGGCTGGAAGAAGATCACCGACGTGCTCGGCGGGAAGATCCAGCTCGTGGGAGATGATCTCTTCGTCACCAACGTGGAGCGCCTGAGCCGCGGCATCGAGGCGGGCACCGCCAACTCCATCCTGGTGAAGGTCAACCAGATCGGCAGCCTCACGGAGACCTTCGACGCGGTGCGCATGGCCCACAAGGCCGGCTTCACCTCGGTGATGAGCCACCGCTCGGGCGAGACCGAGGACACCACCATCGCGGACCTGGCCGTCGCGCTCGATTGTGGACAGATCAAGACGGGCTCGGCCTCGCGCTCCGACCGCATCGCCAAGTACAACCAGCTCCTGCGCATCGAGCAGGAACTGGGCGCGGGCGCCCGGTACGCGGGCATGAAGTCCATCAAGGGCCTGAAGGCCAAGTAAGGCCAGGCAGACAACCTGAAGAAAGGCGGAGAAGTGGCCGGCACGCAGCAACCCCGCATCCTGGTGTGTAACGATGACGGCTACTTCTCCGAGGGGCTCAGGGCCCTGGTGGACGCGGTCAGTCCCCTGGGCGAGGTGTGGGTGGTGGCGCCCGATCGCGAGCAGAGCGCGGCCTCGCACGCCATCTCCCTCTGGCGCCCCCTGCGCCTCACCGAGATCCGCGAGCGCTGGTTCTCCGTGGATGGTACCCCCGCGGACAGCGCTTATCTGGCGATCCATCACCTCCTGAAGGATGATCGCCCGAAGATCATGGTGTCCGGCATCAACCACGGGGCCAACCTGGCCGACGACGTCAACTACTCGGGAACGGTGGCGGCCGCCCGCGAGGCGGCCCTGCTGGGCATCCCCTCCATCGCCTTCAGCCTGGTGTCGCGCGCCCCGTTCGACTTCCAGCACGCGGCGCGCTTCGCCCGCTCGCTGGTGGCGGCGGCGCTCGCCCAGCCCCAGTTGCCTCCCCGGATGCTGCTGAGCGTCAACGTGCCCTCGGGCGAGCCCCGGGGCTACGCCGTCACCCGCCTGGGCCGGCACTCGTACGGCTATGACGTGGTGGAGAAGGAAGACCCGCGCGGCCGCAAGTACTACTGGATCGGCGGCAGCACCTACGCGCACGAGGACCTGCCCGGTAGCGACTGCAACGCCGTGCACGACGAGCGCCTCATCTCCGTCACGCCGCTCAACTTCGAGCTCACCGACACCCCCATGCTGAAGGATCTCTCGGGCTGGAGCCTCGAGGGCTTCCCGGGCGCGGGCAGGGGAGGGGATTGAGGTTGCGGGGCGCGGCGGCCAGTCCGGCACTGCTCGCGCTGTTCGCGCTCCTGACGGCCTCCGGCTGTGCCGTGGTGCCCTCCGCCGTGCGCCCCTCCGACACGCGCTCCTCCGCCGTGCCCCCGATCGCGCTCGCCGAGCTGCACGAGCCCCACCCGGAGCTGGAGCTCGTCTCCGAGCCCCCCGTGCCCTCCTCGCGCACCCACACGGTGGCCCCGGGCGAGACGCTCTACCGCATCGCCGTCAACCACCAACTGAGCGTGGAGCAGCTCGCCGCGGCCAATGGCATCAAGGATCCGCGCACGCTCTCCGTGGGCCAGGAGCTGGTGATTCCCGGTGCCCCCCGGCCCATTCCCGTGGCCACCGAGTCCTCGCCGCCGCCCGCGCGCGCGCCCACCACGTCCAGCCCCACGCCGTCGTCCCGGGGACCCATCGTCTCGTCGCCGTCACGCCGCCCGGCGGGCCGGCCCCCGCCCCAGACGCCTCCCAAGCCCGTCCCGGAGACGAAGGGCACGCTGGATTGGCCCCTGCGCGGTGTCCTCTACGCGCGCTTCGGCAAGAAGGGCCGCGAGCCCCATGACGGCATCGACCTGGCGGTCCCCGTGGGCTCTCCGGTGAAGACCGCCCAGGAGGGCGAGGTGCTGTACGCGGGGGAACAGCGCGGCTACGGCCTCATCGTCATCGTCCAGCACTCCGAGCACCTCATCACGCTCTACGCGCACAACCGCGACCTGCGCGTGCGCACCGGCCAGAAGGTGCGTCGCGGGCAGGTGCTCGCCACGGTGGGCGAGTCGGGCAAGACGAGCGGCCCCCAGCTGCACTTCGAGGTGCGCGTGGATGGCAAGCCGGTGGATCCGCTCGACTACCTGGGCGCGCTGCCCTCCTCGTGAGTCCCATGTGAGTCCCATGTGCGTCCGATGATGGACCGAACGGGCGGAGCGCCTCCTCGCTCCGTGCCCCACCCGGGAGCATCTGGCACTAGAGTGTCGCGCGTGTGCCGTTTCCCGCCGCTGCTGCTCCTGCTCCTGCTCGCCCCGGCCGTCCATGCCCGGCCCGCCTCCGAGTCCCCGGCGCCTCCCGCCCCCGAGGCGGAGACTCCCGCGCCGATGCGCCTCGTGCTCCTGCCCCTCAAGGCCGACGCGGAGGCACGCGAGGAAGCCCCTGGCCTGACGGCGCTCATGGCGAGCCGGCTCGCCGAGTCCCCCCGCCTCGCGGTGTCCACCGAGTCGGATGTCCAGGCCGTGCGCACCGCGGGCGCCTGCGCGGATGGCTCGTGCGAGCAGGAAGCCGCGCGCGCCACCAAGGCCCGCTACGTCGTCACCGGCCGGCTCGATGCCTTCGGCTCGCGCTTCCTGCTCACCGCCACCCTGGTGGACTCGGAGAGCGGGCGTGCCCTGCTCCGGCCCCGCGCCGAGGTGGCCGCCCGCGAGGCCCTGCCTCGCGCCGCCGTGTCCCTGGCGGATCAGATCCTCGCCACGCTCGTGCCGGACCCCAACGCCCGCGCCACGTCGCCCGTGCCCGAGGAAGCCCGCCCGGGCCAGGGCTCGTTCCTCGCCGGCGTGCGCATCAACAACAGCCTCATCTCCAACCTCTCCTCGTTCAACCCCGGCGGCGACGTGGAGCTCGGCTACCAGTTCCATCCCGAGTGGGTGGTGTTCGGTCAGTTGGGCCTCACCTTCGTCACCTCCACGCAGACGGGCACCAAGGGCGGCCTCAACGTGGTGCCCGGCGTGCTCGGGCTGCGCCACTACCACGGCATCGAGAATCCCCTGCGTCCGTACTGGGGCCTGGGATTGGGCGTGCAACTGTCCTTCGGCGAGTTCGGCATCTTCCGGCAGACGGGCCCGCTGCCCACCGTCATCGGCTTCGTGGGCCTCGAGTACCTCTTCTTCAATCACCTCGGCGTGCAGCTCGAGGCCTCCACCAACATCGCCCAGGCGACGCTCGGCCTGGCGGACGGGGGGCTGGGCAGTGGCCTCAACCTCGATCTCAACGCCGGCATCGTCTGGCACTTCTGAGCCTGGAGCCCACTCCATGCATCCGCGCTGGCACGTCCTGTCCCTGCTCGTCCTCCTCCTCGCGGGCTGCGAGGACGGCCCTCCCAAGCCCGGCCCCAAGGAGCGGGCGGAGGGCTACTACATCAAGGGCACCACCGAGTACCTCCAGGGCAACTTCGAGCAGGCCCTGGCCTCCTTCGCCTCCATGAAGGAGCTGTCCCCGGATGACCCCCGCCTGCCCGCCGCCCTGGGCGAGGTCTACCTGTCCATGGGCAAGCTCAACGAGGCGCTCGCCCAGTTCGAGCTCGCCCTCCAGCGCGATCCCAAGCGCTCCACCAACTGGAGCCGGGTGGGCTTCATCCACGCCCAGCTCGGCCACACCGAGGAGGCCCAGAGCGCCCTGCGCAAGGCCCTGGCCATCTACCCCCGGGACTTCAATGCCCTGGAGCAGCTCGGGGAGTTGGATCTCAAGCGCGGCGAGAAGGACTCCGCCGTGAAGCACTTCCTGCTCGCGGCCGACGCGAGCCCCGACGCCGGCAAGGCCCCGCTCGTGCTGCGCGCCGCCGAGGTGTTCATCGCCGCGGGGCGCCACGCCGAGGCCCTGTTGATGCTCGGGGAGTGGACGGGCGCCAAGGGCGTGAGGGATCCGTCGCTGCTCTCGGCGCTGGGAGACGAGCAGGTGCGCGCCGGACAACTGCTCCCCGCGGCCGAGTCCTACCGCGAGGCGGCGCGCCAGTCGCCGAGGGATCCCACGCTGTGGGAGCTCGTGGGGGAGATCTACACGCGCCTGGACAAGCCGGGCGATGCGCTCGCGGCCTACCGCGAGTCCCTGCGGGTGAAGGATCGGGCCATCATCCACGTGGCCATCGCGCGCATCCACCTGGGCCGCGGCGAGCGCGAGACGGCGGAGGAGGAACTGGGCAAGGCGCTCGAGACGGTGTCGGGCTCGGACGTGCGCGAGCTCATGGAGCTGGCCGAGCTGCTCTCGACGCTCGGGCGCAAGCCGGATGCGCTGCGCATCCTCACCAACCTGAGCGCCGAGCCGGACCATGCCCGGGACGTGGAGCTGCAGCGGCGCACCGCGGCGCTCGCCCGGGAGTTGAAGGACGAGGCCGTGGTGCGCGCCGCGTGCGCGCGCCTCGTGGGGGATGGGGGCACCCCCAAGAAGTGCCCCTGAGGGCGCGACTCAGGCCCCTCCCAGATCCTCCTGATCCGAGGGGTACTTCAGCGTCTGATCCTCGTCGTTGTCCGAGGGGTACTTCTTCGTCGCGCTCTGTCCATTCTCGGAGGGCTCGCTTCCCTGGCTCTCGAGCAACCGCGCGAAGAAGGGTTTCTGCTTCGTTTCCTGCTTCATGGCCTGCCTCCGTGGGGTAGGCGGGAACCGACTCGCCCGCCTGGGTTGATGAAAATGCAACCCGAGGTGTCGCGGGGAAAGTCGCCAACCAGCCTCCTCCTGCTCTCCCGCTCGGACAACGGTCCGATGAACCGGGGGCTCATCCACGCGCCTACAGCCGGGTAGACGACGCGTACCCGACGAACAGCTCGCTCGTGAGGCGTGCGCGCTCGCCCTGCTCGGCCCGGCGGATGTAGTCGTTGAGGACGCGTCCCCCCATGCCCTGGTGCCCGGCATGGCGCAGGTTCATCCGCGCCCGTCCCACGCCCTTGCCTCCGCGGTGCACGAAGACGATGGTTCCATCGCGGGCCACCGATTCGATGACGCCCACGTGCGTCACCCCGTCGTTGCGCAGGCCATCCCGGTTCCGGTCATACGTCTCGCGGAAGAAGACGATGTCGCCGGGCTGGGGCGCCTTGCGGTGCAGGGCGCCCTTGGTCTGGGCGCGCCGGTACATGGCGCTCGCCGCGTTCTCTCCCGGGCGGGTGCCGTGCGAGAGCAACTCCACGCCCACGGACCGATAGGCGAGCCGCACGAGCCCCGAGCAATCATCCGGGACGCGGTGGGCGGAGAGCGATGTGCCCACCAGGCCCGCGGCCCGCTGGGCCACCCGCCGGCCCCGGGAGAGCGGCACGACCTTGCGCTTCGTCTTCGCGGGCGTGGACTTCGTGGACTTCTTCGCGACGGTGCTGGACGCGGCGGGCGGCTGTTGCTTCTTCACCGCCGCCGGCTTCGCGGGCGCACGGGGCGCCCCCAGCACGGGAGGCGCGAAGAACACGCCCAGCAGGCAGGCCAGCAGGAGCGGACGACACGTCATGGCGTTCTGGACGGGCCCTCGCTTCGGCGATTCAATTCCCTCGCGGCGCGTCCCGGCGAGTCCCGCCCACCTGTCCATCAGGCAACAGGGCGTGGCCTCCTTCTCCTCTCACGTCCAAGGTAGGCACGATCCGCCCGTCACGCGAGAAACGGACCGTGGCCTCGTGCGCCAGGACGGCTCACTCGCCGCGCATGGCGATGATCGGATCCACCCGCGACGCGCGCCGGGCGGGCAGCCACGTGGCCAGCAGCGCCACGCCACCGAGCAGCACCGAGAGCACGCCGAAGGTGAGCGGATCCCGGGCGCTCACGCCATAGAGCAGACTCTCCACGAACCGCGACAGGCTGAGCGCCACGAGCACCCCGATGCCCACCCCGAGCGTCGCCAACACCACGCCCTGGTGCATCACCAACCGCACCACGTCGCCCGGCTGGGCACCCAGCGCCATCCGGATGCCGATCTCCCGCGTGCGCTGGGCGACGACATACGAGATGACGCCGTAGAGGCCCGCGGTGGCGAGCACCAGCGCGATGAGGGCGAAGGTCCCCAGCAGCGCCAGGTTCAACCGCCGCCCCGCGACCGAACGCGAGATGACCTCCTCCATGGTCGCCACTTCGGAGATCGGCTGATCCGAATCCACGCCGCGCACCGCGTCGCGCAGGGCGGACGTCAGGCTGAGCGGCTCCACCGATGTCTTCAGCACCAGCGTTGCTTCCTGGAACAACCACCGCTGGGAGAGGGGATGGTTGTAGGGCAGGTGCACCTCGGGCAGGGGCTTTTGATCCAACCCCGCCTGCCGCACGTCGCCCACCACGCCGATGATCTCCGCGGAATCGCCTCCCAGCATCAACCGCCGCCCCACCGCGTCCCGGCCCTCGAAATGCCGCCGCGCCAGCGTCTGGTTGATGATGATCACCTGCTCGCGGCGCAGGCCATCCTCCTCGGCGAAGTCCCGCCCGGCGAGCAACGGGATGCCCAGGGACTGGAAGATGCCCGGACTGGTGACCCGGTGCTCGGCGAAGAACTCCTTGCCGGGTGGCGGAGGCGGCTCTCCTTCCACCGTGTAGTCCCCATTGGTCCAGGCGTCCTGGATGGGCAGCAGCGAGATGAGGGCCGCGGACCTCACCCCGGGAAGGGCACGCGCTTTCTCGAGCACCGGCTTGAGCAGACGCTCGGTGAGCTGCTCCGGCGCGTACTTGTTGCCCGCGATGGGCAGGTGGGCGGTGAGCACCCCCTGCTCGTTCAGCCCGGTCTTGGTGCCGAGCAGGTTCACGAAGCCTCGCAGCAACAGCCCCGCCCCCACGAGCAGCACGAGCGAGAGCGCGATCTCCGCCACCACGAGCCCGTTGCGGAAGGTGTGCTGGGAGCGCGAGGCGGACGTCTTGGTGCCCGGTTGGGCGAGCACGGCGCTCAGCTCGCCGCGCGTGGCCTGCAGCGCGGGCGTCAGCCCGAAGAGGACCGCGCTGCCCGCGGCCACCAGCAGCAGGAAGCCGAAGACGCGGCCCTGGAGCGTCAGCTCCCCGGCGAGCGGGAGCGAGTCACGCACCAGGGGGCTCAGCGCGCCCAGTCCCCAGGCGGCCAGCAGCCACCCCAGCACCGCGCCCAGCAGCGACAGCAGCAGACTCTCCACGAGCATCTGTTGCACGATGCGGCCCCGGCTCGCCCCGAGGGCGAAGCGCACCGTCACCTCCTGCTGCCTCGCGGCCGCGCGCGCCAGCAGCAGGTTGGCCACGTTGGCGCACGCGATGAGCAGCACGAGCAGCACCGCGCCCTGGAGGATGAGCAGCGCGGGCCGCACCTTGCCCACCACCGTCTCCGTCAACGCCACGGCCGTGGCGCCGCGCCCCGTCTGCTGCGCGGGATACGCCTCCTCGATGCGCTGGGCCACCTGGCGCAGCTCGGTGTTGGCCCGTTGCGGCGTCATGCCCGGGGCCAGCCGCGCGATGACCCCCAGGTAGTGCGAGCCCCGGTTGTCCACCCGGCCCTCCGTGGGCACGTGGGGCAGCCACAGCTCCGCCTGCGAGCCCGCCGGAAAGCGCACCGTGTCCGGGAGGATGCCGATGACCGTGTGCGGCCGGCCATCCAGCGACAGCGTCTGGCCCAGGAGCGCCGGATTGGCGCTGAAGCGGCGGCGCCACAGCCGCTCGCTCATCACCACCACGGGCGCGGCGCCCGGCTTGTCCTCGTCCGCGGAGAAGCCCCGGCCGAGCTTGGGGACGATGCCCAGCACCTGGAAGAGGTTGGCCGTGGCCGCCACCGCCTTGAGCCGCTCCGCGCCCTCCGGGCTCGTCAGGTTGCGGCCCTGCATCTCATAGGCGGCGATGCCGCTGAAGCTCCGCAGCTGCGCCGCCCAGTCCTGGTAGTTGGGCCACGACACCGAGCCCCTCCAGTCGGGATCCCTCGCCGGTTGGGTCTCGTAGAGCCGCACGAGCCGCTCGGGATCGCGGTAGGGCAGCGGGCGCAGGAGCACCGAGTCCACCACGCTGAAGATGGCCGCGTTGGCGCCAATGCCGAAGGCCAGGCACAGCACCGCCACGGCGGTGAAGCCTGGGCTCTTGCGGAGCATGCGCGCGGCGAAGCGCAGATCGCGCGCGACGTCCTCCCACCACTTGCTCAAACGCACCCGTCGCACCTCATCCCGCTGGACTCTAGCAAATCCCCGGACGCCCCCCGAGCGACGGGTGCCCGCCGCTCACCCGCGCGCCAGCGGCAGCTCCGCGGCGAGTCCTTCCAGCAGCACGCTCTGGAATCGGGCCTGGCGGGAGGCCGCGCTGAAGTAATGCGAGAAGGAGGCGAAGGTGAGCACCGGGCCGTCGGCGAACATCAGGCTCTCACCCGAGAACGCGCCAAACGTCTCCTGGAGCGCGGGAATCAGCTCGCGCAGCCGTCCCTTCAACTCCTCCGACAGGGCCTGGCCCGGGGCCAGGAATTGCGCGTCCCACGCCTTGCCGAAGAAGTACAGCAGCACCGGCGTGCCCTCGGGCCTGTTCACCACGAACGAGTCCCAGTGCACCGCGGGAGGCGCGTCCGACACCTTCCACGAGTAGAAATCGAAGGGGCTCTTCCAGATCGGCCGCGCGAAGGGGGCGGAGTCGATGGGCTCGGGCCCGTAGCCGTACTTGTACTCGGGCGTGCGCAGCCCGGGGACCTTCTTCCCGATGAGCTTCCACTGGCTGACCAGCGGCACCAGGTGGCCCACCGGCGAGCACACGCCCGGAGTCCCGATGACCTTCTTGTACCCGCGCAGCACGTGATCGAGCGCGCTGGTGACGAGCCCCCGGGCGAGCAGCGAGTTCTCTCCCCCCAGGGCCTTCAGGGTTTGATCCGAGATCTCCACCACCCGATTGAGGATGATGGGCTGGGCGGACGTGGAGCCCCCGGCGGCGGGCTGCTGGTGGTGGAACAGCCCGTCCTCGTCGCTGAACGTGGCGCCACTGGCGCGCAGGAAGTCACTGACCTTCGAGCGGGAGATGCGCCAGGGAAGGCTCGGGCTCGCCTCCAGTGAACGGGAAATCTGCTCTTCGACGGCATCGTCCGAGATGACAAGAATCTCCACAAAGGCTCCAGCAGGCTGGCGGGAACGTGCCCGCGCGGTGGCTCCTGGCCAGCTCCCGATCTTCCCGGGTGCTTAGCGCATCGTCCCCGGAGGGGGCGGCGGGGCGGGGGGCTCGGGGTGGGGGGCAGGTCGAGCCCGGGGAAGTCCGAGGGGCCGGCCCGGAAGGTGACGACCTGGCCGTTGCGCAGCACCTCGAAGTCGAACACCGAGCCGGCGCTCTCCCGCCAGACGAACAGGGCATCGGAGGGCCTGCTGATGACGCGGCCATCGATGCGCCTCACCACATCCCCCGCCTGGAACGGCCAGAACCCCGCCGGCGTCGACTGGGTGGCGACCACGCCTTGCGTCCTGGACTCGAGCACCAGCGAGGCCGAGCCCGCCTGGATCTGGGCCCGGTCCGTCTGAGCGGTCATTCGGGTGTTCATCTGATGGCCTCCTTGGGGCTCACCGGACGGCTTCGCGGGGCCGCTCGGAGCGACCGCGAGCACGAAAAAACCCACGAACAGCGCGGAGGTCGTCACGGGGCGGCTCCCTTCTGGACGGGCGGTTGGTATTGCGCGCCACCCGCCGGCGCCACGGCCACGTTCTCCGGGCGGGACTCGGGCAGGGGCGAGAACCTCCGGCGGATGATCTGCTGCATCTGATCCATCGCATGCAGCGTGCGCGGATCCACGTTCGAGAAGGGCTTCACGTAGTCGCTCAGCTTGCCCGGCATCAGGAAGCCCGAGGCGTAGCGATTGCGCCGCTTCACGGCCAGGCGCTGCTGCTCGGCGGAGAGCTCCCCGCGCTCCATCCGCTTGAGCGTGTAGTGGAGGATGGCGAAATAGACGAACACCGCGTGCAGGAAGGGAAGCACCCGGATGGGGCGCATCGACCAGGGCGACACGGGGCGCGCATCACCGTCCGACTCGCCTCCGACGATCTGGAACGGATGCTCCAGATACTCGTACGTCGACAGCAGGTTGTGCACCGACTCGTGGATCAAGTCATCCATCAAGCTCTCGTGCGTGTAGTCCGGACTGTGCACGTTGAGCAGGCGGATCGCGCCAATCTCGTCGGAGACCTGCTCGGAGGCGGGCGGCGCCCCCTCGCGCTTGCGCACGCATGCGACGCGCGTGTAGTTGCGGATGATGCGCGCGAAGATGGGCGCGGTGGCCTCGATCTCGGCGAAGGCCGCGGAAAGCTTGCTCAGCACCCGTTCCTTCTCCTCCTCGGTGAAGGGCACGAAGTCGCCAAAGAACACGGGGCTCGTCATGTCCGAGCGCTTGCAGAAGGGGCTCGACAGGTCCACCGTCACCGAACCACCCAGCAGTGGCGCCACATAGGCGTTGCCCGGAATGCCCCCGGCGTGACTCGCCTTGGAGAACAGGGGATTCCAACGCTCACGGGCCTCGCCCGGGTACTGGGCGGACGTCTCGAGGGCGCTCTCCCCGATGCACAGATCGATCAGGCCCCGGAGCTCCGGAGTCTTCCCCGCCCACTGCTGACGGAACATCTCCGAGAAGACCGCTGGCGACAGGAAGAAGGCGTACCGCTCCCGCGCGCTCAACGCCTCATAGGCGGCGCTCGCCGCCCGCGCTGTCTCCGGAGAGGACAGCCGCGCGAGCCACAGGAGATCCTCGAACTGGAACTTGAGCTTCTGGACGAAGTGCTCGACCTGATTGTCAATGAGGGGTGGGCAGGAACCACCAGCGGTCAATGAATAGATGATCTGCAACACAGGAGGGCACCCCGCGGTTGGAGTGAAAAAAAAGGCCTCGGGCATTCGGGCCCGGGGCCTTTCCCTACAGCGGAATCAGACCGCGAAGCCGCTGTCGCTGGGGGCGAACTGGACGCCCGCGCTGTCGCTCTGGTTGCGGTTCTGCTGCTGCTGCTGCTGCTGCTGCTGCTGGCTGCTCTTCGCCGCGATGAGCTCGTTGAAACCCTCGATCTCCAACGCGAACGAAGCCTCGGCCTGCTCGGCGCTCAGAGTCAGGGTCTTGTCGCTGTCGACGGACGCGTCGACGGCGATGGGACCAGCGGCAACAGCGAGCGAAGCGATGGCAGCGGCGCAGTTGAGCTTCTTCATGAGGCACTCCCTTGTCGTTGGTAGAGGGCGCTACGAAACCGCCTGGCGCGTCTGCTGTTCAGGGGGCTGCGTCACAGCCGCGCAAACGGTGAGAAAAGTTATAGAAACAAAACTACTGCCAGTCAACAGCACCCGGCACTTTGCGTCATGATTGTCAAATCAACCAGAATGGGACTCGGGGACTACCCGGTCCGCGGGGGCCGTCGGCGCCTGGACTTCCCTTCCGGGCGCATGTGGTTTTCCCGGACGTGGCATCCCACCGCTCCCTCTTCTGTTTCGAGCGTTCAGCGTTTCGGGGGAGTATCCGGGAGGCGTCTGATCTGCCGTGGGAGGTGGCGATGACGAGCGGAGCGGGGCAAACGCGGGCGCGCGACGAGCAGCCGCGAGAGGCGCCGGCGAAGGAGCTGTTGCGGCTCGAGGGCCTTACCAAGGTCTTCGAGACCGACGAGATGGAGACGCACGCGCTCTCCGAGGTGAACCTCTCGGTGGGCCAGGGCGAGTGGGTGTCCATCGTGGGGCCCTCGGGCTCGGGCAAGTCGAGCCTGCTGGCGGTGCTGGGGCTGTTGGACACGGCCTCCCGGGGGCGCTACCTGCTGGATGGGCAGCAGGTGTTGGAGCTGTCCCCGGCGCAGCGGGCGCTGGTGCGCAACCGGCACATCGGCTTCATCTTCCAGAGCTTCAACCTGATTGGTGACCTGTCCGTCTACGAGAACGTGGAGCTGCCGCTGACCTATCGCGACATGGTGGCGGACGAGCGCCAGGCCCGGGTGGAGCGGGCCCTGGAGCGCGTGGGCATGAGCCACCGGGCGCGGCACATGCCCGGGCAGATCTCCGGTGGCCAGCAGCAGCGCGTGGCCGTGGCGCGCGCCGTGGCGGGCGAGCCCCTCCTGCTCCTGGCGGACGAGCCCACCGGCAACCTCGACTCGAAGAATGGAGCGCAGGTGATGCAACTGCTCACCGAGCTGCACCAGGGCGGCGCCACCCTGATCATGGTGACCCATGATCCGAATCAGGCGCGGCTTGGTACGCGTCAGGTGGGTCTCTTCGATGGCCGCATCGTCCAGGACGAGCGCCTGCGCTGAGCGGCCTCGACGAGGAGGGGCCCCGTGGCGCCTCAGTTCTTGCCGCCCGGCAGCTTGCGGTACACGCCCACCACCTGGCCGAGGATCATGGTGGAGCGGAAGTCCGCCCGGTTCACGTAGATGGGCTGCATGGTGGCGTTGGCCGGCTGGAAGCGGATGCGCTCGCCCTCGGGGTAGTAGCGCTTGACCGTGGCCTCGTCCTCGATGAGCGCCACCACGATGTCGCCGGGCTGCGCCTGCGCCGTCTTGCGCACGAAGAGGTAGTCCCCGTCGAAGATGCCGTCGTCGATCATCGATTGGCCCTTGACCCGGAGCGCGAACACCTCGCGCCCGTTGCCCCCCAACAGGAAGCTGTCGATGCGGACCGAGTCCTCCGCGTTCTCCTGGGCGAGCAGGGGCGCGCCGGCGGCCACCTTGCCGAGCAGGGGGACCTCCACCATCCCCGACTCCTTCTTCACGCCCAGTCCCAGCAGCATGCGCGCCCGCTTGGTGGGCACCAGCGAGCGGCTCTGCTGCTCGCCCCGGTTGAGGTAGCCCTTGCGCTCGAGCGCCTTGAGGTGATCATTCACCCCGTTGGTCGAGCGGATGTCCATCTCCTCGCCGATCTCCCGGATGGTCGGCGGGAAGCCCCGCGACTCGGTCTCCTTCACGATGAAGGCGAGGATCTCCCGTTGACGTTCGGTCAGCTCTTCCATGATGCCCGGCTCCCTCGGCTGGTGGGCAACCCACCTGCGAAACAGGCTTTCAGTCCCAGCATGCTCCCTGAACATACGTATAGAGTCAATGCGTTCAAGGGGCTTGCAGCCCTCCGAGGACGGATGCTGAGGGGGCACCCCGGCTGGGCGTAGACTTGGCCAACCGTGTCCGACACCCGACATACCCTGCTGTTGGTCGATGACGAGCCGGATGTCATCGATCTCCTCCAGCGCATGTTCCACAAGCGCTACCAGGTGCTCTCGGCCTCCTCGGGCCGCGAGGCCCTGGAGCTGCTCAGGCGCCATCCCGTGGACGTGCTCATCACCGACCAGCGCATGCCGGAGATGACGGGCATCGAGCTGGTGACGGCCGCGCGCGCCGAGGGCCTCGACGTCACGGCGCTGCTGCTCACCGGCTACACCAACCCCGAGGACATCATCGCGGCCATCAACCGGGGGCAGGTCTACCGCTACATCACCAAGCCGTGGGACCTGAACGATCTCGTCTTCACCGTGAAGAACGCGGTGGACTACACCCAGCTGCGGCGCGACAAGGAGCGGCTCTTGCGCCAGCTGCACCAGCGGGTGGAGGCGCTCGACGTGCTCTACGCGGTGACGCGCGCGAGCGCCGGAGAGCCGCTCGACTACGACGCCATCATCGATCGGGTGCTCGTGGCGGTGTCGCGCGTGCTGCCATACGACTGTGGCGCGGCCCTCATCGCGCTGGGGTGGGATCGTACGGCCACCCTGCGCCTGCGCTGCCAGGGGCTGGCCGTGGGCGAGCAGGCCCTGCTCGGCGTCAAGGAGTCCATGCTGGGCGCCTGGAGCACGCGCTCGGGGCTGATGTTGTCCGAGGACCGCGTCATCACCCACGTCGAGGGCACCACGTCCCCGGACACCGCCGCCCCGGTCGTCTGGGGCAGCCAGCTCACCGTGGCCCTCACCGCCGAGGGCCGTCCGGTGGGGCTCTTGTCGCTCTTCTCCCAGCGCGCGCACGCCTACTCCGAGGAGGATGGCGCGCTGCTCGACACCCTGGCCAACCAGACGGCCGCCGCCATCCAGGCCCTGCGCGCCTCCGAGGAGGCGTCGCGCCAGCGCATCGAGCGCATGGTGCAGTCCATGGCCGATGGCGTGCTGCTCACCGACGAGAAGAACGAGGTGGTGGTGCTCAACCCCGCCGCGCGCCGCCTGCTGCGGCTCGAGGAGGGCGCCCTCCAGGACGCCGGAGCGCGGCTGCGCGAGCGGCTCGGGTTCGATCCCTTCGAGCTGGTGCACGGCTGGGAGGCGGGCAGCGCCCAGGTGTTGCGCGAGGAGCTCACGCTGGATGCGCGCACCATCCACACCACGGTGACACCGGTGCACGACGCGCGGGGCGTGCTGCGCGGCGTGTGCGTGGTGCTGCGCGACGTCACCGAGCAGAAGCAGCTCGAGGAGCGCAAGGACGAGTTCGTCCACATGGTGAGCCACGAGCTGCGCACGCCCCTCACCTCCATCTCCGGCTCGTTGGACCTGGTGCTCAACTTCCTCACCACGGACATGAACGAGAAGCAGCGGCGCTACCTCCTGCTCGCGCGCGACTCGACGGAGAAGCTCAACGCCATCGTGGATGATCTGCTGGACCTGGCCAAGTTCGCCAAGGGCCGGCTGCGGATGAACTTCGAGTGGACGCACGTGGACGAGCTGGTGCGCCGCGCGGTGGAGAAGTACGGCCCGGCCTTCCAGGCGCGCGGCGTGACGATGACCACCGCCCTGCCGCAACATGGCCAGCGCGCCCAGGTGGATCCCAACCGCATCACCCAGGTGCTCAACAACCTGCTCACCAACGCCGCCAAGTTCACCCCCGAGGGCGGCCAGATGCGGCTGGCGCTCAAGAGCACCTCGGCGGTGCCCGGCTACTTCGCCATGTCGTGCTGGAACAGCGGCGAGCCCATCGCCCAGGAGAACCTGGAGCGCATCTTCGACCGCTTCGAGCAGGCGCGCACCCAGGCCAACCGCACCGTGCGCGGCACGGGGCTGGGGCTGGCCATCTGCCGCAACATCGTGCAGGCGCACGGCGGCCACATCTGGAGCGAGCCGTGCTCGGATGGGGTGCGCTTCATCGCGGTGTTCCCCCTGGAGCCCGGCGCCGAGCCGTTCCGGCCCGAGGAGCTGGACTCCCAGCGCAAGCAGGACGCCGCGCCGCGCGGCCACCTGGTGCTCGTGGAGTCCGATCCGAACATCGCCTTCATCACCAAGGCGCTGCTGCTCGCGCGCGGCTACGCGGTGCGCATCGCCCCCAACGCCGAGGAGGCCCTGGCGCTCGCGCGCACCCAGCCGCCGGACGCCATGCTCGTGGATGCCCGGCTGCCCGTCATCGATGGGCTGCGGCTCACGGAGCTGCTCCGGCAGGATCCGCGCACGCGCCTGCTGCCCGTGCTCATCCTCTCCGCCTTCGACGAGCGCCCGCGCGCCTTCCGGGCCGGGGCGGATGCCTTCCTGTCCATGCCCCTGAGCGCCGAGAGCCTGGTGGCCACCGCGGACTCACTCGTGCGCGGACGCGCCGGCAAGTCCCAGGGGCGCGTGCTCCTCGCGGACGCCGACGAGAAGGTGGCCTCGCTCTGCCACGAGGCACTCGGCGGCCTCGGCTACGAGGTGCGCGTGGCCACCTCCCTGGCGCTCGCCCATCGCGCCCTGGGCGAGCACCGCCCGGACGTGCTGCTGCTCGGCGCGCAACTGCCCGACGGCGACGGCTACCACTTCCTCGAGGAGATCAAGGCCGAGCGCGCCAGCGGCTCCATCTCCGTCCTCTTCCTCGCCCCCTCGGCCGATACGGGCATCAAGG
Organism: Cystobacter fuscus; assembly: GCF_002305875.1. NCBI lineage: Bacteria > Pseudomonadati > Myxococcota > Myxococcia > Myxococcales > Archangiaceae > Cystobacter > Cystobacter fuscus. The sequence goes on from NZ_CP022098.1 coordinate 5,481,061, forward strand.
TGCGCGCCCTGAAGCGCGGCGCCGATGACGTGCTCCCCAGGCCCTTCGACGCGTTGACGCTCGGCTCGCGCGTGGAGGCGGTGCTGCGCCGCAAGCAGCGCGAGCGCGGCGCCTCGCCCACCACGCAACTGCCCGGCCCGGGCGCCATCGAGCGGGAGATCCAACGCCGCTCCTCCGAGCGCACCCCGTTCGCCTACTGCTACCTGGATCTGGACAACCTCAAGGCCTACCAGGACTACTACGGCCTGGCGAAGGCCGATGGCGTCATCCGCCAGACGGGAGATCTCCTGCGCGAGGTGCTCGCCCGCGAGGGGCTGCCCGGTGACTTCCTCGGGCACATGACGGGAGATGACTTCGTCTTCGTCACCTCCGCCGAGAGCGTGGACCGGGTGTGCCAGCGCGCGCTCGAGGTCTTCGATCGGCTCATCCCGCTCTACTACGACAAGCAGGACCGGGAGCGCGGCTACATCGAGACGCAGGGGCGCTATGGGGACACGCGCCGCTGTCCCATCATGAGCGTGTCGGTGGTGGCGGTGCTCAGCGACAGCGTGCCCGGCCAGGCGCTCACGGAGCTGGCGCGGCGGGCCTCGGACATGAAGAAGCGCGCCAAGGCCATCCCGGGCTCGGTCTACCTGCGCAGTGATCGCGATCAGGCCTTCGTGCGGACGAGCGTGGGATGAGACTCTACCAGCAGCTCATCCTCTTCATGCTGGCCGCCTCGGTGCTGCCCCTGGCGGCGGTGGGCTTCTCGCTGCTGTCGGAAGCCGAGTCGGAGCTGACCCGCCGCATCGTCTCCGAGCAGGGCCTCATCGCCGAGACCACCGCCGAGGCACTCTCCGGGGAGCTGATGAAGACGGCGGAGGCGCTCGGGCGCTCGGCGGGACTCATCGACTGGGAGCACATCACCCCCGCGGAGTTCGAGGGCGGGCTGAAGCTGCTCTACGGGCAGTCCTACGCGGTGAGCGCGGTGCTGGCGGTCGACGCGGAGGGCAGGCCCCGGGGGGCGCCGCTCTTCCAGGCGGAGGGAGAGAACGACCATCCGCGTTTCGAGCCCACCGCGGCGCTGGCGCTCGCCCAGGCCGTGCCGGTGCGCTCGCTGCGCCAGGCGGAGCGGGGCCAGGTCTTCCTGGGCGGTGTCTATGCGCACCAGCCCTCCGGTCAGACGGCGATGGCCATGGCGGTGAAGCTCGCCGATGGCGAGAACTCCTCCTTCGCGCTCGCCGAGGTCGTCTTCTCCGAGCTGGAGTCGCTCCTGGCGCGGCGCGCGCGGCCCGAGCTCGGACGGATCGAGCTGGTGAAGGTGTCGGCCGGACGCATCCTGCTCAGCACCTGGCCCGGACGCCGCTTGCAGACGTTGGAGCCGGCGCTGGCCTCGGCGCTGACGGACGCGGGCGGCACGGCGGGGCGGAGCTTCCGGGTGGAGCCACTCGCCCTGCGGGTGAGCACCGCGCGGGTGCCCCAGGTGCCCGACTTCGCGGTGGTGGTGTCCCTGGACGAGGCGTCCGCGCTGGCCCCGGTGCGCGCCATGCGCCGCACGGTACTGCTGTTCATCCTGGGGGCCTTCGCGGTGCTGCTCGGCGTGGGGGCGCTCTTCACCCGTCGGCTCAACCGCCGGCTGGCCCACGTGGTGTCCGGCGCCGAGGCGTTCAGCCGGGGCGAGCTGCACCAGCGCGTCCAGGTGGACGGCGATGACGAGCTGAGCGACCTGGCGTCCACCTTCAATGCCATGGGCGGCGAGCTGGAGCGGGCCCGGGAGCGGCTGCTGCGCTGGAACGACGAACTCAAGGTCCGCGTGGACGAGGCCACCGCGGAGCTGAAGACGGCGCAGAGCCAGTTGCTCGAGGCGCAGAAGCTCGCGGCGGTGGGCCAGCTCGGCGCCGGCGTGGCGCACGAGATCAACAACCCCCTGGCCGGCATCCTCGGCAACACGCAGTTGCTGATGCTCGAGCGCGGCGAGAAGGACCCGGACTTCGAGACGCTGCGGAAGATCGAGCTGAGTGCCAAGCGGTGCAAGGACATCACCCAGAACCTGCTGCGCTTCTCGCAGCAACGCGCGCGGCCCGAGCTGCGCCCGGTGGACCTGGGGGGCGTGCTGCGCGACGCGCTCTCGCTCACGGAGAACCAGATTCAGGCGGAGGGCATCCAGATTTCCATGGAGCTGGCGAGCCCGCCCGTGCGGGTGCGGGCGGATCCGGGGCACCTGTCCCAGGTGGTGCTGGCGCTGGTGTCCAACGCGCGCACCGCGATGATGAAGTCCGAGCAGCGTCGGCTCACGCTGCGCACCGGGGAGCGCGACGGGCAGGGCTTCTTCGAGGTGGAGGACTCGGGCAAGGGCATTACGCCCGAGCACCGCTCGCGCGTCTTCGAGCCCTTCTTCACCACCAAGGACGTGTGGAGCAACGTGGGCCTGGGCCTGTCCGTCGCCTGGCGGGTGGTGAGCGAGGCGGGGGGCACCATCGAGCTGCGCACGGAGGTGGGGCAGGGCACCTGCTTCACCGTGTGGCTGCCCAAGGCGTGAAGGAGTGCTTCGGAACGGTGACAGGACCCATTCCGGTATCGCGGGAGTGCTCGGCGGACGAGCGACTCAGAAGGAGCAGACGGAGTCAGGGCCGCAGTAGCCGATCCGCCCATTGCACTCGCAGTCCAGATCCTCGGAGCAGAAGCGCGCGGGGCAGATCGGACCGCCGCCACCACCCCCACCACCCGTGCCGTAGGATCACGCCCGGTCATGGGCGCAGGGAGAGCATACGCACCCGGAGTGTTCTCGTACCAGGAGTCCACGCTCGCCGCGATGGCCCCCGCGTCCATTGACGCATGAATCGAGCTACGGCCGTCCTCCGCTCGCGCGCACGATTTGGAAGCAAGCGCCCAATGGCATACGCCTTTCCGCGTTGCTCCTGCACGTTGGGCGGAAGCGCCGCGCTCACCCTTGATCGCTGAATCAAGGGGTTGGCGGGAGGGAGGAGGCGCGGGGCACCCGGTTGACAGTGGTGCTTGCCCCCCGGGACGATACCGCCAGACCGCATGGCCCCCTCTGGCCAGTGCCGCTCTGGATGGGAATGAAGATCTGGAAGCATTCGCGCCGTGACGCGGTCCTGTTGGCGCTGAGCCTCGCCCAGGCGGCGACGATGTTCGCGCTGGCGGCGGCCTGGGATGAGTCCTCCTGGCTCTGTCGGCTGGGGGGCGCGTGCCTGTTGGTGCTGACGGTGACGTACAACTTCATCGTCATCTCGCACCTCTTCATGCATGAGCCCTGGTTCGAGTCGCGGCGGCTCAACGCGCTGGCGTCGGCGCTCAACTCGTTCATCATCGGCCAGTCGTTGCAGCGCCATCAGCTGTTCCACGTGCGCAACCACCACCGTTACAACAACGATCGGAAGGACGCGGACGGGAAGACGAAGGATCTGACCTCCACCTTCCAGCAGGGCGAGGGTGGAGAGCACGGCGGCCTCTTCCATTATGTCTTCAGGGGGGCGGTCTCCATGCTGGGCACCACCGGACGGGGGCTGCTCTCGGTCACGCGGTTGTGGCGGGTGGGCGAGCACGAGCGGGAGCTGCTCGAACTGGTGGCGAAGGGTCCGGCCCGGCGCGAGCAGGAGCTGCGCCAGGTGCGGCTGGATCGCCTGGCGCACTTCGCCGGGGTATGCGTCTTCCTGGCCCTGTCGTGGCGCTGGACGCTCTGCTGCTACCTGCCGGCCCTCTTCCTGGCACTCGTGCTGGTGAACCTGCAGAACTACTTCGAGCACTTCGGCGCGGCCCCCGAGAGCCGTTACACGGACTCGGTGAGCTACTACGGCCGGCTCTACAACCTGCTCGCCTTCAACGACGGCTATCACCAGGAGCACCACCTGCGGCCGCAGGCACACTGGAGCCTCCTGCCCGAGGTGCGGCATGAGCTCACCGCCCAACTGGAGGGCGCCGAGCGCGTCATCTCGCCAGTGCCCGCCCTGCTGGGCTTCCTGCACCGCGATCGGCCCCTGCTACACCGTCGTCCCGGAGGGCGCTCCATCCCCGGTTCGCCACGCGCGGTACTCATCCTCCTGATGTCCGTTTTCATGGGGGCGGACACCGCTCTCGCTTCGATTCCCTCCGAGGCTCGTGCCCCCCTGGACACCTGTCTCGAGAGGTGGGTGGAACTCAGCGGCGGCGAACGTCCTGGGCACCTTCGGGGAAGCCTCCAGGGCCGTCCTCCCTGGAGACCGCCCGGCGGCGTGGCCAGAGGGCGTAGCCCCAGAAGGGGAGGAAGAGCAGCAGCTCCACCATCACCACGTAGACGCCACGCGCGGAGAGCATGCCCGCCCCGATAGGCGCCACGGGAATGGGCCGCAGGGGGAGGAAGTAGCGGGCGGTGGTGAAGGGCCACAGGATCGCCGCGCCCAGGCCCCCCGTGGTCATCGCGTCCAGCAGGCCATGGCTGCCCACGGCCACGAAGGCGAGCAGCCCCGCCTCGAGCGCGGGTCCTCGCGCCACCCGCGTCCCCACCGCCACGACGAGCGACACCAGCACCGCGAGCACGAGCGAGTGCGAGGCGCCACGATGTCCCCACTCGGCCGCGTAGGGAATGCCCAGCTTGAAGGCGACGACGTCCGCGTCCGGCAGCATGGCCAGCGCGGCCAGGGCCACCATCGCGGCCCCTCGCCTCCGGGGAGATGCCGTCCTTCCACCCAGGCGCCCGAGCGCCAGTCCCACCGCGATGTGTCCGAAGCTCGCCATGTGCTTTGTGTGGGGAGTCTAGCTTCAGTCCACGGCGGCCTGATCCACGAAGAACACCACGCGTCCGCCCGTGGCCGGATTCGTCACGCCACTGACGCCCTCGGTGACCGTCCACAGGTTGGTGCCACTGCCCGTGGCGTGCATGCCCTCGGGCATCCGCGCCCACTGGGAGCTGCCGGACAGGTACGCCTTGCGCGAGGCGCTCGTGGACACCTTGAAGAGCGCGCCGCCGTAGCGCGTGGAGCTCAGCCAGTACGAGGTGGTGGCCGTCGAGGTCATCACGGGCGCCACGCCCTGCACGTTCGGCTCGTTCATGATCCAGGCGCGCTCGGGCACCACCGCGCCGTTCACCACCACGAGCCGGTTCGTGGTGGCGTTCAGGGGCCAGCGGTAGAGCCGCCCGCCGAGCCCCGGTGTGGAGCCGTCATACGGGCACTGCGCGTCGCTGCTGTTGCAGTACTCGCCCGAGAGCACCGCGCTCGTGCCACCGCGCGTGTCCTTGCCGAGGAAGGAGAACTTGGGCCGGCAAGGGCTCGCGATGGTCGAGGGCACGGTGTACGCGCTCACCTGGGGCAGCACGTACTTGTACCCGTACGCGCACCATACCGAGCCCACCTTGCCCACCTGCGTCTCGCACGTGGCGCTGGTGTCCACCTGGCGGATCTGCGTGAGGTCGAACACTCGCAGGCCGTCCGAGGTATCGGCCATGTAGAGGTAGTTGCCGAACCAGGCGAGCCCGCCACCATGCTCGTTGACGGTGGTGAACTGGCCCGCGCTGGTGGGTCGGACGAGCAGCACGTGCCGGTAGTTGACCGTGCTGCCCGACATGTTCGAGATGTCCGCCACGGACAGACGTACGCCCTTGTCCGGGTTGCTCGGCGCGTAGTGCCAGGAGACGAGGGCGACATTCGTGTCGCCGGAGACGCCCGCCGTCAGGGCCTGGGGAATCCAGTCGGTGGTGGCCATGTCGCCGTCGTTCCAGCGGAAGCCGCCTTTGTAACCCGTGGCGGGGGGATAGGTGCTCGCGGTGAGCACGGGGCCCGCGCGGTTGAGATCGCCCAGGAGGGCCGGCAGCCCGAGCGCGGGGCCCACGTCCGCCATGTTCGCGACGGAGTTCGTCCAGGTGTTCTGATCCACCAGCCGCAGACAGCTCGCGTCGTGGGCCGTGAGCGGCGCGCCCTCGGTGAGGGGCCGTGCCTGCGATTCCAGGGCGGTCTCGCTGCTGGCCTCCACGTCCGGAGCGGGGCCACACCCGCCAAGACACGTCGCGATGAACAGACTCCAAGCCATCGGGTCACGTCCGAACACAGCTACCTCCTGATAAACAGTGAGGACGTGATTTTCAAGGTTGTGTAAAGGAAAGGCAACACGTGTCCCACCCCGAGACGCGGCGCTGGAAGTCCACATCACCAGGAGAGACGCAGAAGCCCCACGGCCGCGCCGCCGACGATGAGCCAGACGGAGTTGATGCGATAGCGCAACAGGAGCAGGGCGCTGACGAGCGCGAGCCCCACCGTCACCGTGTCCACCAGGGCCGCCCGGCCCAGCTCCCAGGTGACGCGGGCCATCAACGCGAGCGAGGCCACGTTGACGCCGTCGAGCACGGCACCGGCCACCCACGAGCGGCGCAGGCGCGGCACCAGCGGTCCACTCACCGCGACGAAGAAGAAGGCCGGCAGGAAGATGCCCACGGTCGCGACCACCGCGCCGGGCACGCCCCCCAGCACGTAGCCGATGAACGTGGCCGTGGTGAAGACGGGGCCGGGCGTCACCTGTCCCACCGCCACCGCGTCCAGCAACTGCGCCTCGCCCAGCCAACCCCAGCGCTCCACCAGGTCCGTGCGCAGGAAGGCCAGCAGCACATAGCCGCTGCCGTAGAGCACGGAGCCCACCTTGACGAAGAAGAGGAACAGTCCTCCCAGGCTGAAGGGCACGGCGCTCGTGACTCCGGCCGCGAGGCCCAGCGGCACCAGGGGTCCTCCCACCCGCCTCCCGTCGATCCCCTTTGGCGCTCCGTCCCGGTCCGCCGCGCGCCGCCCCCCCTGCCAGAGCACCATGAGCACCCCGGCGCCCAACAGGACGAGCAACTCGTGCAGGCCCAGGCCGTTGGCGAGCACGGCGGCCAGTGCGACCGCGGCGAGCACGCGGGTCTTCACCGCGCTCCGGCCGAGGCCCCAGAGGGCCTGGAGCACCACCGCGATGATGACGGGCTTCACTCCGTACAGCACGCCTTCCAGGGAGGGCAGGGTGCCCCAGCGGACATACGCCCAGGCGGCCCCCAGGGTGAGCAGCATCGCGGGGAGGATGAAGCAGACGCCCGCCACCAGCAGGCCCGCCCATCCGCCCCGCCGGTGGCCCAGGTGGATGGCCAGCTCCGTCGAGTTCGGCCCTGGGATGAGGTTCGTCGCGCCCAGCAGATCGAGGAACTCGTCGCGGGTGAGCCAGCGGCGCCGGCGCACCACCTCGTCCTCCATCAGGGCGACATGGGCCGCGGGTCCGCCAAAGGCGGTGAAGCCGAGCCGCAGGAAGAGCAGCGCCACTTCCTTCAACGCTTGCGCGCGAGCCATCCCGACCTCAGACACGCGGAGCTCCGTGCCGTTTCCACCACCGTGCCTCCAAGAAGAGGAAGACGCCACCGGGCATTGGGCGGATGAGGAGCGTGGCGGCGGTAGCCTTGGTGGCGAGGAGGCGTGACTTCAGGGGGGGTGGACTCATGGGGGTCATCGAAGCACGGCCGCCACCGTCGAGAATCGGTCAGAGATCGTTCGGGCGAGCCGAGAGGCAACCCGTGGCGGGCCCTGTCCGCGCGAGAGACGACGCGACGGCGTTGCATCCGAGGTGCGGCCTGCGATAAACCCCCGTCTGCCCACGGTCCCGTAGCTCAGTTGGATAGAGCGGCGGTTTCCTAAACCGCAGGCCACTGGTTCGATTCCAGTCGGGGCCACTCGCCCTGCTTCCCAAGTTCCCGGAAGCAGGGCGTTTTTCTGTCCGGTGGCGTTCAGGGCGGTGCGGCCTCGCTCTTCGGGAAGGCAGTGGGGGATGGGCGAGGCGCTACACTCGCCTCCCTCCCGCGATCCAGAAGAGCGATGCCGATGACCGCTGTCCTCCAGACCCAGCCCCCCATGTCCACCGACGATGCCCTCGCGCTCTTCGATTCCCTGGAGCCGGTCGACCTCGACTTCATGATGGGGCGCTGGGTCGGCGCCGGCTTCGACACGCACCATCCCATGGACGGCCTGCTCGAGACCTTCGGCTGGTACGGCAAGGCCTTCGTCACGCCCGACGACGTGCACCCGCTGCTGTTTCGCCGTGGCGGCGGCGTCGTCAGCATCAGCCCGCGCTTCATGCCCATGGGCCTGCTCTGGAAGCTTCGCCTGCCGCGCTCGGCGTTGCTCAACGCGCTGTCGTTGCCGCTCAAGTTCGCGCTGCAGACCCGTCGCGCTCGTGCCCGCGTGCGCATGATGGAGCACCGCGGCAAGGTGAGCGCGACGATGATCTACGACGACCTGCCCATCCACGACGTGTTCCGCAAGCTCGACGCCGTCACCGTGCTCGGCGCGATGGACCTGAAGGGAATGCCGCAGCCATTCTTCTTCCAGCTGCGCCGCGAAGGCGCCTGAGCCACGCCGCGCGGGCGCCCCGCGACGGAGCGCACGAGCCATCGCCGAGCCGGTGGGGGAGAGCGGGCGGGCGTACCGGCGGAGGCAGCCGGAGGGGACGGGGTTGTACGGGGCGGTGAGCGTGTTGACGAAAAAAGTCATGCATAACCGTCTTCCCCCGGCCGTCTATAGGTTTGAGTCGCTACTCCTTATCGTCATCGTCCGTCTCATCGTCCTCATCGTCCATCTCACCCAGGATCTGACTGATGCTCACATCGAGGTTGCTTTCGATGACGGCCAGGAGGCTTTCGAATTCTGTCGAATCCAGAGGGAGGCGCTCCTTGAGGAGACATTTCGTCTTTTCGTAGACCGCCTCCCGTGCGAGCTCGAGTCTACGGGACACTGTCAATTGATCCTCGCCTATCTTCTTGCCCAGCTCGATTGCCGTCAGACGTTTGACATAGTAATGCCAGAGCAGCCGTCGCTGCTCTTTCGGCAGCCCGTCGAGTACATCACTCAAAGCCTGATGGAAATCATCCATGAATCGACGCTCATCCTCCTCATCGTCCGTCTCACCCAGGATCCGACTGAGGCTCACATCGAGGATGCTTTGGATTTCGGCCAGGAAACTGTCGAACTCCTTCGAGGCCAGACTGAGGCGCTCCTTGAGGAGACGTTTCGTCTTTTCGTAGACCGCCTCCCGTGCGAGCGCGAGTTTACGAGACGCCGTTGATTGATCCTTGCCTATTATCTTGCCCAGCTTGGTTGTCGTCAGCCGTTTGACATAGTAGTACCAGAGCAGCCGTCGCTGCTCTTTCGGCAGCTCGTCGAGTACATCACTCAAAGCCTGACGGAAGGCATCCATGAATCGACGCTTGATGAGTTCGATTTCCGAGTTGGGCCCCTGGAAGGGGATGTTTTCCAGGGCATCCAGGAGGCTCGCCGGGAGCGAGCCATTGCCGGACGGCTGTTTGCCGGGTGGAAGCAGACGACTGGCGACGACATTAATCCAGTGTTGCAGGGTGCTGTTGCCCCGGTACGTCGCGAGCCGCGGCCCGGCGGGGGTCAGGCCCACCAGGAGCTGAATGCGGACATTTTGACAGACCTCATCCACTACGGAGACGGAGTTCGTCCGCATGAGCCAGGTTCGTAGCTCGGTCAGATGGTGCGCCTCCAACGTCGCGATGGCTTCGGGCACTTTGTGCACGCAGGCGCATGCGAGATAGAGATCTTCCAGGTTCATTTTCGCAAAGACCTGGGCGAGCGTGACACCCTCTTCGGTCGGAGGCAGCCGATGTGCCACGTAGCCCACGAAGACCTTGTCAGCCAAGCCAAACGGCTTCCCTTGACAACCGCGGTCGACGGCGTGCTTGAGCAGGCGTTCCAACTCCTCGCCATCGGCTGGCAGGTCTCCGTGTCTCTTCGTATGCTGAAGAAAAACCGGGGTGAGTGGTTTCGGTGGTTTCATTGCCCCGATGCTACCTGGATTGTCTTCTTCCCGCTGCATCCTTGTGAGTAGATTCGTGTGAGTGTCGCCTCGCTTACCATGGTCGTGGAGTCACCCTGGCTACCCGACGGAGAACCCGATGTCCGAATGTCTGACAGATGAGATCCTCGCGAGGCTCCTCGATGGGCGGCTGACCGCGGAGGAGCTGACCCACATGCATGAGCACATGGATGAATGCTCCCAATGCCGTGAGTTCGTCCTCAGGCTCATCCACCGCACTTCCTCCCAGGAAGAGTCTCAGGAAGAGACAGCGCCGCTTCCCATCGCGGGTTGGACACCTCCCACTGAGTTCGATGAGTTCCGTCTGGTGCGCCCGCTCGGCCAGGGTGCCATGGGGGTCGTCTACCTCGCACGGGACACGAGGCTGCGACGGTTGGTCGCGGTGAAGTTCATCGCCTCGCGCCATCCGGAGGCACAGGCCCGAGAGCGGTTCCACAAGGAGGCGCAGGCCATCGCGCAACTGCAACACACCAACGTCGTCACCGTGTTCCGCATCGGCCAGGTCGGTGACCACCCCTACATCATCACCGAGTACCTCGAAGGACAGACCCTGAGCACGCTGGACCTGCCGCTGCCCTGGCGACGTGCCCTCGGTCTGGGGGTCGGTCTGGCGCGAGGGCTCGAGGCCGCCCATGCCGCGGGAGTGCTGCACCGGGATCTCAAGCCCTCCAATGCCTTTCTCACCCTCTCGGGTGAAGTGAAGCTGCTCGACTTCGGGCTGGCCGAGTTCGTCGACCACTCCGCCCCCGGCGAGTCGGGCCTCGCGCGTACCGTCGTGGGAACACCCTCCTATATGGCACCCGAGCTCTTCCAGAGAGAATCGGCGACGCCACAGAGCGATCTCTATGCGCTCGGCGTGGTCCTCTATCAGTTGTGCACGGGGAAGCTGCCCGCGCGCTCCTGGACCGGGAGCACGAAATCCCCTCCCGAGCCCGCGCGGTCCTCGGAGGACGAGGGCCCTCCTTCGCTCACCGAGGACGTGCCGGGCATCGACCTGGACTTCGCCTCGCTCATCCAGCGCTGTCTCCACGTCGCTCCCGACCAGCGCTACGGCTCCGCCGAGGCCCTGCGTGCCGCGCTCGAGAGGCTCCATGTGCCCGAGGTACGCTGGGAGGGCAATCCCTACCGGGGCCTGGCGTCCTTCGAGGCCGAGCACCGCGCGCTCTTCTTCGGGCGCGACGCCGACATCGAAGGGGTGCTCGAGCGCCTGCGCCGCCAGCCCCTCGTCCTCATCGCTGGGGACTCGGGGATCGGCAAGTCCTCACTGTGCCGCGCCGGCATCCTCCCTCGAGCCACCCAGGGCGCGCTCGACGGCTCCCGCAACTTCACGTCCCTCACGCTCCAGCCCGGCCGACGTCCTCTCGCGGCCCTCGCCGCCGCACTCGTGCCCGTCCTCAAGCGGCCAGAGGACGAGCTCGGCGCATGGCTCGCCGAGCAGCCCGGACGGCTGGGGCCGGCGCTCCGGGCCCTTTGCGGGCCGGGGCAGGGTCTGCTCCTCTTCGTCGACCAGCTCGAGGAGCTCATCACCCTCAGCGAGCCCGCCCAGGCGGAGCACTTCGCGCGACTCCTGGGTGAGCTGGGCGAGTTGACCGAGTCCTCATCCGGTGTCCGCGTGCTCGTCGCGGTGCGCGGTGATTTCCTCACCCGGGCCGGTGTGCTGCCGGGCCTGGACACCGCGTTCGAGCGGGCGCTCTACCTGTTGCGGCCCCTGAGCGCCGACGGGGTCCGCGAGGCCATTGTCGGCCCCGCCCGGGGTCGAGGCGTGACCTTCGAGGCCGCGGCCCTCCAGACCCTCGTCGAGGCCATGGCTCGGGGCTCGGGCAGCCTGCCCCTGCTCCAGTTCGCCCTGGCCGAGCTGTGGGAGCGCCGGGACTCCGTCAGGGGCCACATCACCCAGGCCTCGCTGGAGGCCATGGGCGGCGTGGCCGGCGCGTTGTCGCGCCATGCCGACGCGGTGCTCGCGCCGCTCCACGAGACCGGGCAGCGGGCCGCGCGTCAGTTGCTCGGTCTGCTCATCACGGCCGAGGGGACCCGTGGCGAGCGGAGCGAAGAGGAACTTCTCACGGTCTCCCCGGAGGCTGGCACCGCCCTGCGAGCGCTCGTCGAAGGGCGTCTGCTCCAGGCGCGCGCCGTGGGTGGACGGACCCACTACGAGCTGGCCCACGAGGCACTCATCACGAGTTGGGGGACGTTGCGCCGTTGGCTCGATGAGGACGTCGGCCAGCGCGCGCTCCGGCAGCGCCTGGAGGTGGCTCGTGCCGAGTGGGAGCGTCTGGGGCGTCCCGAGGAGCTCCTCTGGCGCAAGCGCCAGCTGGATGAGGCGCGGGCTCTCCCCGCCGCGGACCCGGGCTCGCGCGAGCAGGACTTCCTCCGCGCTTCATGGCGCGCCGTGCGCCGCGAGGAGCTGCGCCGCGGATTGGCCATGTTCCTCGTCGTGTTCCTGGTGGGAGGAATCTATGGCGGATTGAGTCTGTGGGGGCATCTGGAGACCCAGTGCGCCGTCGAAGAGAAGCGGGGCCTCGCCCGGGCGGAGTTCGCCCTGGGGCACGAATGGCGTCAGCGCGCCAGCGCCGCTCGCACTCAGGCGCTTGAGCTGTTCGACCCTGAAGGCGCCGGGACGAAAGGAGAACCGCACCAGCGCTGGGCGAAGGCCGAGGAGATCTGGCGTGAGGAGGCGATCCAGGCGTTCAACATCGCCGACACCGCCCATGCCGAAGCGTGGCGAGCCCTCGAAGATATCCTCGAGCGCGTTGGCAATGAGACGGATACGCACGAGCTTCGCATCCAGCTCACCCATGAGCGCCTCCTGCTCGCCGAGGAATTCCACCGCACGGAGGCAAGCGCCCAGTTCCTCCTGGACCTCAAGCGGCTGACGGCCACGGACCCCGTCTGGCGGGAGCGGCTCGATGCGTTGGCGGGGCTCGAGGTCCAGACCACGCCACCGGGCGCGGGTGTCGAACTCTGTCGGTACAAGAAGTCCAAAGGCATGTGGCAGTGCGAGCCCGTGAGTTTGCCCAGCCCCCAGACGCCCATCGCCCGGCTGTCTCTCGAGGCGGGCTCCTATCATCTCCGCTTCACCCGAGAGGGCCAGGCGCCGGTCGATCTTCCACTCCTGCTCGAGCGGGGCAAGACCGAGCAGATCCAGATCAACCTTCCTTCCTCCGTGCCCGAAGACTACGTCTACATTCCCCCCGGGTGCTTCCTTATGGGCAGCAACGATCTGGAAGAAGTGCGGGACTTCATGCGCAGCATGCCGATGCACAAGCGCTGCATGAAGGAGGGAGAGGGCTACCTCATGGGCAAGTACGAGGTGACCCTGGACGACTGGATAAGGTATCTCGAATCCGGGGCCGCGACGGAGGAGGAGCGAAACCTGCTGGTGACGGAGAAATCCAGCGCGTGGGGGGCGCTCACGCTGCGGCCCCTGGGCGCTGACTCCTGGGAGTTTTCCCTCAAGCTGGCGAGTGGGGACGTCCTCACGGCGCGCGACGACCAGCGTCTGCGCTACCCCCACCGGAGCTTGCGCCAGGAGCAGAACTGGAGACGATTCCCCCTCGCGGGGGTCTCCGCCAAGGAACTCTCGGGCTACCTCTCCTGGTTGAACCGCACCGAGCTGCCGGGAGTGCGCCTGTGCAATGAGATGGAGTGGGTGCGTGCCGCTCGAGGTGCCGACGATCGCAGGTATCCGCACGGCTCCCAACTCGAGCCGGACGATGCCAATTTCGATGAGACCTATGGCCGTCAGCCCGAGAACTTCGGGCCCGATGAGGTCGGCGCCCATCCCGCCGCGGTGAGTCCCTTTGGCATCCACGACATGGCGGGCAATGTCTCCGAGATGGTTCAACCGCCGGTCGCGGATCTCGGTGACATCGTCATTCCGGGGGGCGCCTGGTATTTCGAGCGCATCGTGGCGTTCATTCCCAATCGTCAGGCATTCACCGCCACGTCTCGGGATGTCACCGTGGGTGTGCGCCTGTGCGCCTCATGGCCCCCGCGGTGATGCGCGGATGAGAATTTCCGCATAACTCCGTGGGCGGTGCCTTCTTCTCTCATGAACCCGGAAGAGAGGATCATGATGAAGAATCGACTGGTCGTTGTGGCTTGTCTCATGGTGGGCACTCCTGTACTCGCCGCACCTCCGCGGCCGCGGCCCTGCCAGGACCGGAGCCCCGACCGCAATGGCACACGACAGGGCACGCTCCTCTGGGGCATGAATGGAGAGGGCGTGCTGGCATCGGTGGCGCTGGACGGTGCGCGGCTCGAGGACAAGACCCTGTCGGGACTGCGACTGGAGAGGGGGCACCTGGTGGCCTCTCCCGATTCTCCCTCCCTGGAGGGTGTGGTGTTCCAGGGGAAGACCCTCGATGGCAAATCCGTGGAGGTGGCGCTCTGCCTCGCCGAGCCCTATCAGATGGATCCCTCCCAGGTGAGGTACCAGATCGAGGTGTGGAAGCCAGAGCACGCGATGTGGGAGAACCCGTGCATGGCCACGGACCCTGTGTCCACGCCGCGAGCGCTGGCCGTGCCGGGGGTGTGGGATGCATCCGGTGCTCGCCAGGAGATGGCGGGGGCGTTCACCTTCGCGTGTGAGGCCGGCGCCATCGCCAAGTGTGTGGAGTGGCGCTACAAGCCATGGGCGAAGAAGGATGGGAAATCGCTGGCGGACATTCACCAGGCGTGCACGCGCATGGCGAGGGCGGACTACTGCGGGAATGGGAACAGCCACACGCGGGATGGCAACTCCATTGACGTCTACGATGGGCTGAAGGTGATGGAGCGCTCGACGGTGTCGAACGAGCTCTGGGATGTGCGGCGGGGTTCGTTCGAGGCGGCGTGGAGCACCGAGGGCGCTTTGTGTTTGTCACATACGCGAGACGGGCGGGCGGTGGAGGAGGTGATGGCGGAATGCCCCAATCTTTTCCAGAGATCGGACAAGGATCTGGGCGAGGGCGACCAGTGCACGGTGGTGCGCAAGGGGGCGAACGTCGAAGAGGCGCCGCTGCGCAACCGCTCGTATGGCCATGGCGAGCAGGCCCTGTTTCAGGGCGCGGTGCCATAGGCTTCGCTTCGAGGCGTGCTGGGGGCGATGGCTCGCAGGGGGGCATCGCTGCCCAGGGCGATGAAGGGGGCCCAGTCTTGGGGATGGGACTCGGGATGCTCTTTCCGAAACGAGCGCATGGCTTCGCGAAGGGCGGAGGCGCGCCCCTGTCCCGCCAACAGGTTGCGGTAGTAGCGGTAGTAGATGTTCATGAGCTCTTGGGTGGAGTCGTCGTTCACCTTCCATAGACTCATGATCACGGTCTCGGCGCCGGCGATCACCAGGGCGCGGCGCAGACCATAAATGCCCTGGCCCAGGCGGACCTGGCTGCGGCCGGTGTCGCAGGCGGACAGGACGACGAGCTGGGTGCCCCAGAGATCGAGCCCGGCCAGTTCCGCCGCGGTGGCGAGGGAGACATCGGAATCCGTCACCCATCCGAAAAACCGACGCATCTTTCCCCCTCTCCAAGGCCATGTGACACCTGCGCTGGGCCAGTGCCCTCATGAAATGCTCAGAGCCGACGCCGTTGGCAGCCAACCGTCGAGCATGCTCGGGTACTTCATTGAAAGTAGACATTCAGGTATTCATGTTGGCTGAACACCAATCCGGCATCCATCGGGAGGGTTTCGGCAATCCCTCTCTTCCCACGAGACCGACGACTCCACCTCCGAGCGATGGCTCGGAGGTGAGGTCCAGGCTGGATGCTCTCAGCAGTCATCCCACTTGGCGTCCGAGAAGGCACCGCCGCCCGCCTGGCCGCAGTAGTATCTGCCGTAGTTCGTGCAGTTGCCGTAGGCGACGTTCGGGAAAGGGCCATGCCACTTCGAGCACTTGACGTAACAACAGGCGGCCGCTTCCCCCACCTTCCCCGCGCCAGTCTGTCCGTCCGTCCAGGGCGAGGGCTCCTCCGAAGTGGTGGTTGGATTCCCGGAAGCCGAGGTCTGCGTGGGGGCAGGGGTCTGCGTCTCCTCCTGCGAGACCTCGGGGCCACCACACCCCACCGCGAGGGCCGCTCCCAACATCAACATGCTCATGCCAGCGAAAATGCTCTTCATGAAATAGACCTTTCTTCAATGATGCAAGCGAACGAACGTGACGCCAGGACAACTGCCTGACGTTTCTTCCAGGTACTGCTCTCGTCGCGGAGGATCCCCCCGATCCTCCGCCCTTCATTTCAATAGAAGGGGGACGTGGGCGACCTATGCAGGGAATTTGCGTTGTTTTTCGCCCGTCCCGTTTCGTGAGGTACCTGACTCGGGGGAGGCCGCATCACAAAAAGAAACCCCGCCACCGGTGGGACCGGGGCGGGGCATGACGGGCAGGGAGCCCGCCTTACTTGTCGGCTACTGGCCGTCGAGCTTGCCGTCCAGGTTGCGATCGAGCGCGATGCGCACGCCAGAGCCCGGCGGAACCGCGGTGAAGGTCACCTCCTGGCCTGCCTTGATCGCCAGCGCGCGCAGGGCCGTGGTGGTGATGTTCGCGGAGCCGTCGTCGGGCTTCCACGTCCCCGCCCCGCGGTCGTAGAGGAAGCCCTTCGGCTTGCCGCCCACGACCGTCTTCGCCACCAGGTCGGCCTCGTAGGTGGCGCCGCCCAGCACCTTCGACACGAACGGCGCCTTGGCGCGCGCGATGAGCAGATCGATGCGCGTGCCGACGGTGGCGGCGTTCGTCGACGTGAGCGTCACCTGCTGGCCCACGACGGGCGCCAGATCGGAGTCCGCCGCCAGCATGAAGGCCTCCACGTTGCGGCGGTCGGTGTCACCCGGGAAGCCCACGAGCGGCCCACCGACGCTGGTGTTGGAGAACACGATGGCGCTGAAGAAGCGGAACAGGGTGTCCACCGCGCCGTCATGCGTGAAGCCGAAGCCGCGGATCTGGTCTCCCATCGGCCCCGTCTCCGGATGCTGGAAGAAGCTGCTGTCCGGGAAGCCGAACATGCCGACCTTCGTGTACATGTTGCGCACGTGGGGAATCTTCATGATCTGGCTGATTCCCTCGAAGCTCGACTTGCCGTCGGTGCCGTAGAAGCCCTGCGAGGCGTCAATGGCATGGCAGCCGTTGCAGTTGAAGCCGGTGTCCGTGCCGATCGCGATGCCGTCCACTCGCCGGCTGCCGAAGTAGAAGTCGCGGCCGGACTGCTGGGCGGTGGTGAGCGAGTTGTCCAACTTGCGGATGGGGTTGGGCGGCAGCTGCACCTGGAGCTGGAAGGCGGTGAACTTGTTCATCTCCTCCTCGGTCGGGATCGACACGCGGCCGAGCAGCCCCTCGAACGCCACGATGAAGTTCTTGAACGACACGTCCTCCGCGTTCGAGTTGACGCCGAAGAACCCATTCGAGCGGTCACCCCGCCAGTGCATGGCGCCCGAGTTCGCCATGCCGCGCAGGGTCTGCGTCGTCATGGGCCCCTTCATCGGGTGGAAGGAGTGCTGGTCGCCGGTGCCGTTGATGGGCGAGCCCGGGTGCCCGGTGAGCGCATTGAACGCGCCGATCGCCAGATCGCTCGCGAGGCGCTTGTCGATGGGGTTGGAGGACACCTCGTCGTCCGGGTTGCCCAGATCCCACGCGAGCTCGTCCTTGTCGCCGAAGATGTGGCAGCTGGCGCAGGAGGCCTCGCCGTTGGCGGAGGAGAAGTTCGCGTCGTACAGGAAGGGACGGCCCTCCACGACGGAGGTGGGCTCCGGATTGTAGAGGGCGGCCGAGGCCACCTGCTTCCTGGTGGCGAGGTCGATGACCTTCACCCCGTTGTCGTAGCGGGTCATCACGTAGAGGCGGTTGCGTGCCTCATCCAGCACCAGACCGCTGGGGCCGCCGCCGCTCACGGGGATGTAGTTGGCGCTCGCGGTCTTCGGGTTGAAGGTGTCGGCCTCCAGCGCCGCGGTGTCGAAGACACCGACCTTGTTCGAGCTGAACGCGGCCACGTACAGCTTCGCGCCGTCGCTGGAGATCGCCATCTCCGTCGGGGTGGAGAGGCTGTGGTTCCTGGCCGTGGGATCGAACCCGGCGGAGTTGGCCAGCTTCGAGTAGTCGATGTGCTTGTTGAGGTGGCGGGGGTAGACCGTTCCCCCGGAGATGACGCTGATGCGCATCTTCGCGATGTTGCCCTGCACCGTACTGCCGCCGAAGACGCCGGGGCCCTCGAAGCGCGTGAGGTTGTTGGCCTCGCTGTTGGTCGCGTACACCACGCCCGTCTTCGGGTTGGTGGCCAGGTTGAAGATGGTCGTGCCCACACCCGTGTAGACGGCCTTCTCCTGCAGGTTGTCCGCGTCGATGGCGAAGACATCCTTGTCGGGCAGGTTCAGGCGTACACCGTTGTTCCAGTTGCGGCCGAGCACGTCCTCCCACTGGCCGGTGGTCTTGTTCCACTTGACGATCAAGCCCGTCTCGGGTGCCTTCGCGCCCGCGACGTTCGTGCGCGGACCGGGCTGGCCGCCCGGAAGGAGGTTGTTGCCCCACGGCCACGTGTCGGGGAAGACGAAACAGATGCCCGTGTCCTCGAACCCGTCGCACACGCTGTCCATGTTGACGGTCGTCGTCTGGTTGCCGGACTGGGCAATGGCCGCATAGACCGTCTTCTTGTCCGGGCTGACGGCGAGGCCACGCGGCGTGTCGCCGAAGAGCGTCATGATGCGCACGGGCGTGCCACCCAGCGTCGTTCCCAGGGAGGCCGGGTTGAAGACCCAGACGTCCGCGCGGCCCACGCTGGGCGTGGTGAGCTGCGGGTCGCCCGCGCCGGGGACGGAGGCGATGGACGGATCCGTGCGGTGCTGGCCGCGGTGCGCGGTGGTGATGAACGCATGGCCCTTGGTGCCAGCGAACACGATGTCGCGCGGCTCATCGCCGACGAGCAGCGTGCGCACCACGCGCGCGGTCCCTTCCAGGCTCACCACGCTGATGCTGTCCGAGAGGTGATTGACCACCCACACCTCGGTGTTGCTGCGCGCGGCGACGGAGACCGGCTCGAGGCCGACCGGCACCTCGGCGATGAGCGAAAGGCCGGAGTCGGAGACCGAGAAGACCTCCAGGCGATTGTCCGGCGTGTTCACGGCGAACAGCCGCGTCCCGTCGGGCGAGAGGGCCATCGGACGGACGTGCGCGCTATCGAACTCGATGAAAGAGGGCGTCTGTGCGGTGGCATTGACCGAAACCAACATCGATGCGGCGGCGCACAACGAAGCGGCTCGAGCGCGCCATCGGCTCAGGCTCGCGCCCACTTGCTGGGTACCCATGGTTGGACCTCCTCGGGGGGGTAAGCGTTGCAGTTCGAACCGCAACGGACGGGAAGTACCAAGCGGCGCCCCGACATCGCCCCCACCGAAGGGAGGGGGAACGCCCCATCCGGCTCGCGAACGAGCGCGTTGACGCGATGCGTCCTGGGCAGGAGGGCCCTTCTTCCAACGCATCGCACCACAAGGGCTGTAAAACTATATTTCCACGAAATAAGGTAAGAACCAGGAGTCCGTGCTCTATATTGACCCTGAAATCGGCCGCCGGGGGATGTGCCAATGCCGAGCCTTCGAACCGCAATGAGAAGTCGTCGTGCGTCATCGTCTTTTCTGACGGACGTCGCGGAGCATGCGGCACCGTGCGGCGAACATCTCTCGCATCTGCTGCCGACGAAGCTGTCTCCGCCGCAGACGACCTCCGTGCTGGTGGCACGTGGCGCGCCGCTGCGGAAGATGGATCGCGGCGTCGGCGGAAAGCTGGTGCTGGTGACCGCGCCGCTCGGCTGGGGCAAGACGACGCTGCTGACGCAGTGGTACCGCGAAGCGCGCGCGCAACGGCTGTGCGCGTGGCTGTCGCTCGACGAGCTGGACAACGCGCCCGAGCGCTTCTTCTCGTATCTGGTGGGGGCGATTCGCCGGGCCGCTCCAGGCTTCGACGCGTACATCGCGAGCCCGCTCGACGCGCAGGTGGGGCTTCCGCTCGACCACGCCACGTCCGTCGTGCTGCGCAGCCTGTGGAGCCTGGGACGTGAGCTGGTGGTGGTGCTCGACGACTTCCACGTGCTGCGCGAGCCGGCGCTGGTGCGGGCCTTTTCGTACCTGATCGAGCACTCGCCGCCGCACGTCCACTGGGTCGTCGCGTCGCGCAGCCTGCCCGAGCTGGGCCTGGCGAAGCTGAAGCTCACCGAGCAGTTGGTGGCGCTCGACAGCCGCGACCTGAGCCTGGATGGCGAGGCCATCCGCGAGCTGGGACAGCGTCTGTGTGACACCGAGCTCGTGCCCGATGACGTCGAGTATCTGCGCTCCTGCACCGAGGGATGGGTCGCCGGCGTGAAGCTGGCGCTGCTGTCGGTGGGTGAGCACTCGAACGTGGGTGACGCGCTGCGCGAGGCCATCGGCTCCAACCGGGACGTGGCGCGCTACCTCGCGGACGCGGTGCTGCGCGAGCAGAGCGAGGAGGTGCACGAGTTCCTGGTGCTGAGCTCGGTGGTGGACCAGCTCAACGGGGAGCTGTGCAACTCGCTGCTGGGCATCACCCATGGCCCGGCGTTGCTGGCGAACCTCGAGCGGGCGCAGCTCTTCATCCAGCCGCTCGACCCGCAGCGTCAGTGGTACCGCTACCACGCCCTGTTCCTCGACTTCCTGAGGAGCCAGCTCGCGTGTGACTTCGGCGACCGCATCCCCTGGCTGCATCGGGCGGCGAGCGCGTGGTTCGCCGAGCACCAGCGGCCGGACGAGGCGCTGAAGCACGCGTTCGCCTCCGGAGACCGGGGCTGGTGCCTCGAACTCACGGCGCGCTGCGCGGAGGCGTGGATGCGCGAGGGGGAGATCGCCTCCGTGCTCCACTGGACGGAGAAGCTGACGGCGGAGGAGGTCATCCGCTCGCCCGCGCTCTGCGTGGCGCACATCGCGTGCCTCATCCTGTCCCGGCGCTACGCACAGGCCTCCTCGGCGCTGCGGGACGCCAGGCACCGCCTCGCGGCCGCGCACTCCACGTCCGAACCGGGGCACGAGCGGCTGTCGAAGCAGCTCGAGCGCCTCACGCTGTTGCACTCCATCCTGTCCGGCGCGGCCCCGGGCTCCGGCATCGAGCTGGACGCGTGGCCGGGCCATGAGGACCCGGACGTCTTCATGGCGGGCGTGCTGCTGGCGGCGAAGGCCTACCAGGCGCTCCGGACGAACAGGTTCGATGCGATGCGCCGGCTCGCGCTGAGCGCGCGCGAGACACTGCAGGGACTCAACAGCCCCTTCATCAACGGCTACACGGACGTCCTCATCGCGCTGGCGGACCGGGCGCAGGGGAACATGAAGGACGCGGCGGAGCGGTGCGAAGTGGCCTTCGCGCAGGCGAACCGCGGCCGGCGCAACCCGGTATGGGTGAACGCGGCGACGGCACTGGCCAACGCCCGCTACGAGCAGAACCGGCTCGACGAGGCCGAGGCGCTCTGCACCGAGGTGCTGCCCCTGTTGCCGCAGGCGCCCGCGTTCGAGACCTGCGCGATGGCCTACCTCGTGCTGGTCCGAATCAAGTCCATCCGCGGCAAGCACACGGAGGCCTGGCAGCTCCTGGACTACCTCCACAGCGTCCTCGAGTGCGGTCACCAGACGCGCTTTCTCGCCCATGTGTGCGGCGAGAAGATCCGGCTCAGCCTGATGGAGCAGGCGCCGGAGCGCATGCGGGTGGTGGCGCAGGAGTTCGGCCTGGGCGAGCGCATGCGGCGCGGAGAGTGGAGCGAGCGGCGCTTCTACGACGAGACCTGGGAGCGGCTCGGGCTCGCGCAGGCGTGGGTGCTGATGGCGCGCGGGCGGTACGGCAAGGCGCACGCGCTGCTGGAGACGCTGCGAGCCAGCGCCCATGACGTGGGCTACGTGTCCCGGGAGAGCGCGCTGCTCGCGGCGATCGCGGTGTGTCACTGGCGAGCCGGAGATCCCACGGCGGCGTTCGCCGCGCTCAATCGCGGCTTCGCGCTGGTGCAGCGCTTCGGCTTCACCCGCGGCGTGCTCGACGAGACGCCGGGGCTGCAGGAGGTCATCGTCGCGGCCGCCACCCAGCGGAAGCTGAGCCACGTCCTGCCCTCCCGGTACACGGAGCGGTTCCAGGACGTGCTCTCGGCGGGGATGAGTGGGCCGCGGGAGTTCGCGGACCCGCCCAGCGCGCCGCTCGAGCCGCTCACCGAGCGCGAGCTCCAGATGCTCAAGCTGCTCGCCCAGGGGCTGAGCAACCAGGAGATCAGCGAGCGCTCCAACGTGGCGCTCTCCACCACGAAGTGGCACCTGCGCAACGTGTTCGCCAAGCTCGAGGTGACCACCCGCACCGCGGCCATCGTGAAGGCCCAGGAGCGGCTCCAGCGGAACCTGTGAGGCGCCAGCGGCTTCCTCCTTCACGCCACGCGCGGCTCGGACTGCGCCTCGAGGGCGGTCGACCCGCGAGGGACATTCCGCTTCCTGTCCGGGCAGCATCCGTTCTGGAGACAGGCCAGCAGATCGACCAGGCTGCTCCCCTGGAGCTCGCCACCGATGCACTGGATCGTCTCCAGTGACAGCTTGCTCCTCTTGGCCAGTTCCTGGAGCACCTTGAGGGACTGCTCGCCCCTGGTATCCGGGAGGCGGGCCTTCTCCGGGTTCGAGTCGGACGAGCCCGCGCGGCGGCTCTGCCGGCAGAGAGACCGCATGTCGATGGCCCCGCGAATGCCCACCTCGCGCGCATGGAGGATCTCCTCGCGCAGGTAGGAGATGAGGAGGGCCTGATCCATCCAGTCGATGATGCGCGACAGGGGATAGAGGGTGCGCAGCGCCAACCATTCGGGCTCCCCCCGGGCCAGGTGCTGGATATCGAAGATGCCCAGCTCCTCGAGCCGCTCGGCGACCTGCTCCGTGATGCCATCGACATAGGTGATGGGCAGGGGCTCGGTGCCGGGCGCATCCGGAAGGAGGGTCTGCCGGAGCCGCTGATTGAGTGCCTTCATCCCCACCGAGGGGAACAGCCCGAGGGAGAAATACAGGAAGGCGGCCGACATACTCTGGGTTGGATGGAAGAAGCCGATGGAGCCCAGCACGTAGCCCAGCACCATGAGGATGAGCGCCCGGAGGGCGGCGGACATGACGAACTCGGCGGAGAGGGCCGCCGTCCGGATGCGGAAGATGGCGAGCCCCAGGGTGTAGACGTAGATGCCGCAGCCGGCCAACTCCAGCCCCAGCAGTCCGTTCGGGCTCATGAGATCGAGCCCCTGGGTGACCAGCATCAGGGCCAGGCTGAAGAAGGGCACGGCGAGCAGCAACACCCCGAGGATGAATTGCCGGAGGTAGCCCTGCTGCTCGATCACCTCATCGCTCAGCTCCCGGCTGAAGACGGGAGGCAGGGCGCCATCGGTCCGCCTTTCCGCATACGTGCACAGGAAGGACTGGTAGTTCCTCACCTCCTCGCGCCGCACACCGAACATGCGCTGGGCGCTCAGCAACCGGTAGCCCAGCAGCAGGAAGCTCGGCATCAGCGAGCCCACGAGCGCCAGGACCAGGTGGGGCCCTGTCACTTTCATCGCCTGCAACAACAGCCCCAGCCCCGCCACGATGATCGAACTCAACAGCAGCAGCAGCAACACGCTCCAGCGCTCGCCCCTCGTGCGCGGTGAGCCTGTTGGCGGGTTCTTCCCGGCCACGACAGCCGGTTTCGGACTTCCTGATTCACGGTGATGACGCAATCTCCACCCCCTCTGTCAGGGATTGACGTCATGCCGTTTGTGACGCTCGTTCGAACCCCCTCCGGGAGCGCGCGTTCCCGACAGCCCAGGCTGGCGGCTCACCGGCCGATTCCATCCTTGATTCCATGGGACACCGGGCACTCCGCGAGCGGATCTCCGCCCGGCAGCACCGCCGTGGGCGCCTCACTGCTCGCCGGGGAGGAGAGGTGCTCCACCCGGGTCTCCTGCTCCGTGTTTCGCACCGGAACCAGGCCCGCCTTGCGCGCGAGGGCTTCCTGCACCAGGCGGCCCAGTTCCCGCTGTCCGTGGGGAAGGGGCGCGGACGCTCCCGTCAGGGCACACAGTTGCTCACGCAGCCTCTGGCCCCGGTCCGTGCGGTCCGCCACCTGCCACCGCAGCAGCTCCATGATGGCGGCATCCAGCGCCGGGGGGACCTCCGGGCGGTGCGCCGAGGGCGGCACGAGGAAGGGCGGCGGGGCGCCGCGCACCATGTCCGAGGCATCCTCTCCCTGGAAGACGCGCTGTCCCGTGAGCGCCTCATGCAGCGTGAGTCCGAGCGCGAAGAGATCCGCTCGCCCGTCGAAGGCCTGGCCTCGCGCCTGCTCCGGCGCCAGGTAGCCCAGCTTGCCGCGCACCCGGTCCGCCCGCGTGAGCCGGACGTGAATGGCCGCGCGCGCCACCCCGAAGTCTCCCAGCTTCACCTCGCCGATGCGCGACAGCAGGATGTTGGGCGGATTCACGTCCCGGTGCACGAGGTTGAGCGGCAGGCCCTCGCTCGAGGTGCGCCGGTGCACGTAGTCGAGCGCCTCGCCCAGCTCGGCCCCGAGGTACGCCACCACCGCCAGCGGCAGTGGCCCGTGGCTCTTGAGCAGCTCGCGCAGGGACACACCCTCGATGTACTCCATGGCCATGAAGTAGGTGTCCCGGAACCGGCCCACGTCGAGCACCTGGACGATGTTGGAGTGATTGAGCAGCGAGCCCAGCTCCGCCTCCCGGCGGAACAGCGTCACGAAGTCCTCGTCCTCGGCGTAGGCCGGGAGGATGCGCTTGATGGCCACCGCCTTCTCGAAGCCACCCTCGGGGCTGTAGGTGGCGCGGAACACCTCGGCCATGCCACCCACCCCCAGCCGCTCGTGGAGGAAGTACTTGCCCAGCAGATCCTGCTCTCGCACGGCGTGCAGCGCCTCTTCGGCCCTGTGCGTGAGGTAGCCGGCCACGAGCGCCGCCAGCCATCCGATGACGAAGTAGTAGGCGGCCCGGAGCACCACGAGCGGCGGCGTGAACATCAGCGGAACGGGCTCCACGAGCCGGGGCCAGGCCAGCAGGAAGTAGAGCAGCAGCGTCTGGGCGGCCACGAGGCCGCCGGCGAAGAGGGCCAGGTTGCGCCTGCCCCGCAGGGCCGCGAGCACGATGGTCGCGCTCCAGAGCACGGACATGGGGTTGGCCAGGGCCTGCTCCGCATTGGCGAAGAGGGTGTCGCAGACGAAGAGGAACGCCCCGGTGGTGGTCTCCAGGCCGATGTTGACCCAGTGGACGGCGGGGTGGAACCAGCCTCGCCGCAGCATCCGGGAGACCCCCCCGTAGTAGACGGCGAAGAAGGCACACAGGCCCGCGACGGACAGGGAGCGGGGCCAGCCGATGAACGCGCCCAGCCCCAGCGTGGAGACGATGAAGATGCAGGACACCCGGCTGATGAACCGGCTCACCGCGGCTTCACGGGCGATGGCGTCCGCCCGGAAGTGCTCGGCGAGCAGTTGTGTGCCGAGCGGCGCCGCGCTGCCCGGAGGGTCGGAGGGAGGCATGGGAAGCCTCATTGTCTTGCAGCCAGCCGTGGCGGCAAGGCAAATCCCGGCGCTCCGCTCGAGCAGGTGCTCGCGCGACCCCTTCCACGGAGGGTGGGAGGAGGTCGCGCGGAACGTCGCTGGAGGCTTCCCGTCGCGGACTAGTGGAAGTCCGGCGTGATGCGCATCGGCGTGAAGAGGGGCCGGACGGTGGAGGCTTTCTTCGCGGCGCCTTCCACCTCATCCGTCAACAGTCGGTAGAGGATGTTGGCGCTCTTGCGGAGATCCTCGACCGGAGCGCCCTCGTTGATGCCGTGGTAGTTGATGGGCGGCCCCATCTTCTCGGAGAACAGCGCGCCGGCGGCGATCAGATTCGTATTGCCCTTGGCATCCGTTCCACCACCGATGGCCCTCCGCGGGCACTGCTCGTCGAGAACCTGCTCGAACGCACGGTTGACGCGCCGGAACGTATTGCCCTCCGGGAGCCGGACATCGGGCGGGAACGAGGTCGCCGTCTGGAACCCGACGGTGTAACCGGCCTCGGCGGGGAATTGCTGCAGCAGCGTCGCGAAGGTGTCCTGGAAGACGCTCTTGGAGGCCTTGCCTCCGACCAGTCCCTCGGTCTTCCCGTCCCACGCCACGCTGTGGTGGCCGAGGGCATAGCGGATGTCGATCGCCACTCGCGCGGCGACGTCGGGGGCGCTCGCGGGGTTGGTGTAGAAGCGGGTCACGGCATAGGTCGTCCCGTTGCCCGCCGTGAAGACCTCATCGTTGCGCAACAGCAGGTCCGGGTGGTGCTCGCCGAAGACCTGGGTGCCCCAGCTCCAGGTGATGAACCGGCTCAGCTCGCTGATCTCATTGCGTGCCAGGTGCGTGCCCACCTGGGCGCTCAAGAAGTTGGCCAGGGAGATCAGCGGGTTGGCGCCCTCCTCCCGGTTCTCGTCCGGTGCCGAGCCGTGCTGCGCGCCGCTCACCCGGGTCTCGAGGACGAGGCGGTTGTTGGTCAGTCCCGACGCGTCCACGCGCAGCTGGGCCCGGCGGTAGGCGGGGTCGTCGAACACGTGGTTCTGGTACAGGGCCTCCACCTGCTGGGCGAATCTCTGGAGGGCCTCCGGCGAGTCCGAGCGGATGACGGCGGTGGCCGAGTCGGGAATCTGGTTCGCGGGCCCCTGGGGGGTGTCGAGCGACTCAATCCACACGCCCGTGGGCGCCGTGGTCCCGCGCTTGATGGTGAAGACGGGGCGCTCCAGTCCCTTCTCGGCGCGGATGCACCACATGGCGTCGAAGATGACCCCCAGGTCCGGGTTCTCCTCCGGCTTGTCTTCCAGGTAGTAGGGCATCGCCATGTCGGTCTCCTCCGAGGTGTCGAAGAGAACCTCCAGGGTGACGCCATCGAGCCTGGCGTCGCCGTCGTATTGCCGGGCCACGGCCTTCAGGACGTTGAAGGCGATGAGGGCGGGGCCCTTGTCGTCGATGGAGCCGCGGCCGACGTAGAACTCCTGCTCCTTGCCGAAGTAGGTCCGTTGCTCCTTCACGAGCTTGAAGGGCTCCCAGCCCGCCAGCGTCCCCGGCGGCACCGTGTCCAGATGGCTGCTCAGCGCGACCCGGTGCGGCCCCGAGCCCACACGCACGCCGAAGAGCCAGTACTCCCGGCCATCGATGCTCTTCTTCCACTCGAAGGGAACCAGCTTGTGGACCTTCTGCTCCTCGTTGAACTGCTCGACCTGGAGCCGCACCTCCTCCTGGATTTTCTGGAGATTGGCCACGACCTGGGCCTCGGACAGGTCCGCCCCGCGGTAGGTCTGGGCCGCGACGAACTTCGAGAGGTCATCGAACAACTGTTCGTCGATGTAGTGCTGGAGCCGTTCGAGCCCATCGCCCGAGGGCTCGAACGGCTCCTCTGTCGGGGTGCACGTGCATGCAAATCCTAACAACACCAGGAAGACGAGTCGAATTCCAAATCCAGACATGCCATTCTTTCCATTCATGTGGAGCACGGGATTCACCTTTGCGGACCGGAGGTAGCCACACGATCCACGCGGACACATAGCAGGAACAGGGGCTTTGTTGCGTGCAAGACGCACAGTGGCCCTCGCACCGGGGCCAGACCCGCACCTGCCGTGGGCCATCCCAGATGCTCCAGCATCGGGGCTCGGCGGCGTTCCGCGTCATCCTCCGGGATGAGCCGAGAGTCACTCACCGGCCCGTTCACCGTGGGACGGGTGGCGCTCGAGGGTAGCTAATTCCTCACATAACCCACATTTCCGGGTGTGGGAGTGTTGTCAGGGTGGATCATTCCCAATACACGACATGGATTTTTCCATTGCTTGAACACCTTTCCCGACGGCTGTGGACCGTGAGGCAACAACCTTATGGTAGGATCAGCTCCCACCGTTCGTGAGGGCAATTCATCGTCGGCTGGTAGACGATGTATTCGCCTGTTCTTCCGGAAGAAATGGCAACCATTGTCCTGTGATGACAGGCAAGTGTTCGCTAACGCCCATGGATGAGGCTTTGAGTTTGGCCCCGGCAGGCGGGCAGGCCCGGTTTCCCGTATTCCCATTCATCTCGATATCGCGAAGTGCTCTCTGATTCCTTGCACCCGTCAAGGAATCAGGGAGGCGGGGGGCGGAGTGGGGTTGAGCCCGAGGCCCGCGAGCCGCTGGAGCTGCTCGCGACGGAGGGGCGGGGGCCTTGTACCGCGCACGCGGCATCGCCACTGACGAGCTGTCCTGAGTGGGCGGCGATTTCTCGAGAGGGGGGAGACCTTTGGAACTGGATCGCGAGCGGCTGCTCGCCACCTTCGCGGAGGAGTCGGGAGAGCTCCTCACCGAAATGGAGGAGATTCTCGTCTCGCTGGAGGAGCACCCGGACCAGGAGCGGCTGCGGTCCATCTTCCGGGCCGCGCACTCGGTGAAGGGGGCGGCGGGTGCGCTGGGCTTCTCCGGAATGACGGACGTGGCGCACGTGCTGGAGGACGTGCTGGAGACGCTGCTGGAGCGGCGTCTGCCGGTGTCCGACGAGCACGTGACGCTGCTGCTGGCGGCGGTGGACCGGCTGCGGGAGCTGTTGCGGGCGGTGCTGGAGGGTCGGGAGCGGCCGGCGGAGGAGGACGCGGGGCTGGTGGCGCGGCTGCGGGACTGCTGCGAGTCCTTGCGTCGGCAGGAGTCTCGTCGGGGGGTGTACGCCCGGCCGGAGGAATCGGCGGTGGAGGTGGGTGGGCGGCGCGGGCGCACGCTGCGCGTGGACGTGGAGAAGTTGGATCGCATCGCCATCCTGACGGGAGAGCTGGCCATCGCTCGCACGCGGCTGGCGCAGGTGCTGAGCACGGGCACGGCCGAGGAGGCCCAGGAGGTGCACTGCGAGGCGGACCGCCTCCACGAGGAGTTGCAGGAAGAGGTGATGCGGGTGCGGATGGTGCCGGTGGGCCCGCTGTTCCGGCAGCACCTGCGCACGGTGCGCGACCTGACGCGCGTGGAGCGCAAGTGGGCGCGGCTGGTGTTGGAGGGCGAGGACGTGGAGGTGGACACGGCGCTGGTGGAGGGCTTGCGCGAGCCCCTGCTGCACCTGGTGCGCAACGCGGTGGACCACGGGCTGGAGACGCCGGAGGAGCGGCGGGCGGCGGGGAAGGAGGCGTGCGGCACGCTGGTGCTGAGGGCCTTCCATGAGCCGGGCTCGCTGGTGGTGGAGCTGTCCGATGATGGCCGGGGTCTGCGCTACGCGCGGCTGCGGGAGAAGGCGCACGAGCTGGGGATGGATCCCGGGCGGATGACGGTGGAGGAGCTGGAGGAGCTCGTCTTCCTGCCGGGACTGTCCACGGCGGAGGCGGTGACGGAGGTCTCCGGGCGCGGGGTGGGCATGGACGTGGTGCGCAGGAGCGTGGAGGCGCTGCGGGGCCTGGTGTCGTTGCACAGTGAGGAGGGGAAGGGCACCACGGTGACGCTGCGGGTGCCGCTGACGCTGGCCTCCATCCAGGGCTTCTCGGTGGGCGTGGGCGAGGAGACGTACGTGTTGCCGCTGGCGGCGGTGCGCGAGTGCCTGGAGTTGCCCGCGGATCGCCACGGGCAGTCCGGTGCCGGCCTGTTGAGTCTGCGAGGCCGTTCGCTGCCCTACCTGCGGCTGCGCGAGGTGCTGGGGGTGGACGGCCCCGTGTCGGCCCGGGAGAGCGTTGTCGTGCTGGGCCACGGTGGGAGCCGGGCGGGCCTGGTGGTGGACGCGCTGTATGGCGAGGGCCCGTGTGTCCTCAAGCCGCTGGGCCGGCTCTTCCGCCACCTGCCCGGCGTGTCCGGCTCCACCATTCTCGGCAGTGGTCGCGTGGGGCTCGTCCTGGACGTGCCCACCCTGTTGCGCACCGCCATCCGCCAGCGGGCCGCCATGGGCTGACGCCCTGATGACCTGGACCCTCCAACCGCTCGAAGGACGACCATGCTTCTCAAGAACTTCACCATTGCCCGCAAGCTGCAGCTCGGATTTGGACTCCTCGTCGTGTTGCTCGCCGCCGTCATCTGGGGGTCCTACATCTTCTTCCAGATGTTGGTGAACAATGATGGGTACTACCGCTCCCATGATGTGCGGCTGGAGCTGCATGTCCTCGGCATCAACATGATGGACATGGAGCACCGGGCGCTGGAGTACGCCTTCACGGGCAACGAAGACATCCTCGAGTCCTTGCCCCAGCGTCAGGCCGTGTTTCTCGAGTCCCATGCCCGGCTGAATGTGCTGACGGCCAGATATCCGCGTGAGCAGGAGTTGCTGCAACAGATCGTGGACCAGTACCAGCAGAAGTTCCTCCCCCACCTCGAGCGAGAGGTGGCGCTGCGCCGGGAGGTGGACGCGGGCCGGGTTCCCCTGGAGCAGCTCGTCGCGTACGTGAAGGAGGACAAGGGAGGACAGAGCATGGAGCGTATGTCCAGCGCATCGGCGCTGCTCCAGCAGGAAGTGGTGGAGCAGCGCCGCCGTCTCACGGAGGAGACCGACGCGCAGACGCTGTCTGTCTCCCGGATGCTGGTGACGGGCGGTGTGGCGGGGCCGGTGCTGGCGGTGCTGCTGGCGTGGCTGTTGTCGCGCAGCATCGTCCGGCCGCTGCACGAGGCGATGGGGCTCACCGGCAAGCTGGCCTCGGGAGACCTCACCGCGGCCATCGAGGTGCGCGGGCGGGACGAGGCGGCGCGGATAATGGAGGGGATGAGGGAGATGGTGCGGCGCTTCGGTGGCGTGCTGGGAGAAGTGCGGGGAGCGGTGGGCTCGCTGTCGGGAGCCTCGGGGCAGGTGGCGGCGGCGGCACAGGCGCTGTCGCAGGGCACCAGCACGCAGGCGGCCTCGGTGGAGGAGACGACGACGAGCCTGGAGCAGCTGAGCGCCTCCATCCGCCAGAACGCGGAGACGAGCAGGCAGTTGGAGGGGATGGCGGTGAAGGGCGCGGCGGACGCGCAGGAGAGCGGACAGGCGGTGAACGAGACGGTGGAGGCGATGGCGGCCATCGCGGAGCGAATCTCCATCGTGGAGGAGATTGCGTACCAGACGAACCTGCTGGCGTTGAACGCGGCGGTGGAGGCGGCGAGGGCGGGGGAGCATGGGCGGGGATTCGCGGTGGTGGCCTCGGAGGTGAGGAAGCTGGCGGAGAGGAGCCAGAAGGCGGCCAAGGAGATAGGGAGTCTGGCGGGCAGCAGCGTGAAGGTGGCGGAGCGCTCGGGAAGGTTGCTCAAGGAGCTGGTGCCGTCGATTCGCAAGACGGCGGACCTGGTGCAGGAGGTGGCGGCGGTGTCCCGGGAGCAGGCCGGGGGAGTGGCGCAGATGAACCGGGCGATGGTGCAGGTGGACCAGGTGACACAGCGCAACGCGTCGGCGGCGGAGGAGTTGTCGTCGACGGCGGAGGAGCTGGCGGCCCAGGCCGAGTCGCTGCAGCAGATGATGACGTTCTTCCGGGTGGTGGAGTCGGGGTGGGCGGTGCAGGGAATGGGGCAGCCGGCGCGCTCGCCGAGGCCCGCACCGGCGCACCTCCCGATGTCCCCGGCCACGCAGGGGCTGAAGGCGGTGGCGCAGACGCTGCCAACCCCGTCATTCCCGGGGGTACCCGAGCGCGCGTCGTTCGGCTCGGACCACGACTTCAAGCGCTTCTAGGGGTCCTCCATGTTCGAAAACGTCAGCATCACTCGGAAGCTGCAGCTCGGTTTCGGCACGTTCGTCTCGTTGCTCGCGGTGGTGGCCTGGGGAACCTTCTTTCTTTTCCAGACCCTGGTGGAGTCGGCCGTGGACAACTACCGCTCCTACGATGGCCTGTTGGAAGTCCGGAGCATGGGCATCGCCCTGATAGATCATGAGGCCCGGCTCCAGGGTTTCGCGCTCACCAGCGACGAGGCCTTCCTCGAGTTCGTGCCTCAACGGCAGTCCGAGTTCCTCGCCAGCCACGCGAAGGTGAAGTCGCTGACGATGGACAACCCCCACCAGCAGGAACGGCTGCGACAACTGCTGGACCATTACCAGCAGAAGTTCCTCCCCTACGCCGAGCGCGAGGTGGCGCTGCGCCGGGAGGTGGACGCGGGCCGTGTCCCCCTGGAGCAGCTCGTGGCATACGTCAAGGAGGCCCAGGGACAGAAGATCCTGGCCTCCATGCGAGAGCTGGCGAACACCATCCGCCACGAGGAGCAGCTCCAGCGCGACCAGCGGAGCGAGATATCCAGCAGGGGGGTGGGCCTGGTGAAGCTCATGTTGGTGGCGGGAGGCGTGGTGGGGCCGGTGCTGGCGGTGCTGCTGGCGTGGTTGTTGTCGCGCAGCATCGTCCGGCCTCTACAGGAGGCGGTGGGGCTCACCGGCAAGCTGGCCTCGGGAGACCTCACCGCGGCCATCGAGGTGCGTGGGCGGGACGAGACGGCGCGGATGATGGAGGGGCTGAGGGAGATGGTGCGGCGCTTCGGCGGCGTGCTGGGAGAAGTGCGGGGAGCGGTGGGCTCGTTGTCGGGAGCCTCGGGGCAGGTGGCGGCGGCGGCACAGGCGCTGTCGCAGGGCACCAGCACGCAGGCGGCCTCGGTGGAGGAGACGACGACGAGCCTGGAGCAGCTGAGCATCTCCATCAGCCAGAACGCGGAGACGAGCAGACAGTTGGAGGCGATGGCGGTGAAGGGCGCGGCGGACGCGCAGGAGAGCGGACAGGCGGTGAACGAGACGGTGGAGGCGATGGCGGCCATCGCGGAGCGAATCTCCATCGTGGAGGAGATTGCGTACCAGACGAACCTGCTGGCGTTGAACGCGGCGGTGGAGGCGGCGAGGGCGGGGGAGCACGGGAGGGGATTCGCGGTGGTGGCCTCGGAGGTGAGGAAGCTGGCGGAGAGGAGCCAGAAGGCGGCCAAGGAGATAGGGAGTCTGGCGGGCAGCAGCGTGAAGGTGGCGGAGCGCTCGGGAAGGTTGCTCAAGGAACTGGTGCCGTCGATTCGCAAGACGGCGGACCTGGTGCAGGAGGTGGCGGCGGTGTCCCGGGAGCAGGCCGGAGGAGTGGCGCAGATGAACCGGGCGATGGTGCAGGTGGACCAGGTGACACAGCGCAACGCGTCGGCGGCGGAGGAGTTGTCGTCGACGGCGGAGGAGCTGGCGGCCCAGGCCGAGTCGCTGCAGCAGATGATGACGTTCTTCCGGGTGGTGGAGTCGGGGCGGGTGGCGCAGCCGGTACACGTGCCGGGTCCCGCCCCGATGCCCTCTCCCGAGCACTGGCCAGCGCGGGGACTGAAGACGGTGGCGCAGGTGCTGCCGATGCGGATGTCACCCACTCCGGATCACGACTTCAAGCGTTTCTAGGATGAAGGACCTCCCAACATGCTCACGAACACGAATACCCTCTCCGAGATCATCCGCCCCGCGCAGTACCTGGGTTTCTCCCTGGCCGGCGAGACGTACGCCATCGAGCTGCTGCGCATCCGGGAGATCATCGAGCACGTGCCCATCACGCGGGTGCCGGGGATGCCTTCCGCCGTGCTGGGAGTCATCAACCTGCGGGGCCGGGTGGTGCCCGTGGTGGACCTGGCGGTGAAGATGGGACTGGGTCCTCGACCCATCACGCGCTGGACGTGCTTCGTCGTCGTCGAGGCCGTGATGGACGGCGAGCGCACCACGCTGGGGCTGCTGGCCGACTCGGTCAGCGAGGTGCTCGATCTGGCGCCGGACGACGTCGAGCCGCCGCCCGCCTTCGGCACGCGCACGCCGGTGGACTACCTGCGAGGCATGGGCCGGCAGGAGCAACGCTTCATCCTCCTGTTGGACCTGGACCGGGTGTTGTCCGCGGAGGAGTTGCTGGGACTCGTGGGCGCCGCGGCCAGTGGGGGCGCATGAGAGCGGGAAGCTCCTCGGAGGCGATCGTGTCCGGCGTGGGTCCGCTTCCGTTGTCGGAGCGGGAGTTCTCCCTCTTCCAGACGTTGGTGGAGCGGGAGGCGGGCATCCACCTGGGCCCCTCGAAGCAGGCGCTGCTGGTGGGGCGGTTGTCCCGGCGGGTGCGGGCGCTGGGGCTGACGTCCTTCGGTGCCTACTACCGGTTCGTCTGCATGCGCGGCAACGAGGAGGAGCGGGTGCGGATGTTGGATTGCCTCTGCACCAACGAGACGCACTTCTTCCGCGAGCCGGGGCAGTTCGAGTTCCTGCGGCAGCGCGTCTTCCCGGAGTGGACGCGGCGAGCGGCGCAGGGCCTGATGACCAGGCGCGTGCGGGTGTGGAGCGCGGGGTGCTCGACGGGAGAGGAGCCCTACTCGCTGGCGATGGCGTTGCTCTCGCACTTCCCACCGGGCTCGGGGTGGGAGTTGGAGGTGCTGGCGACGGACCTGTCCACCTGGGCGCTGGAGCGGGCGAGGCAGGGGCTCTGGCCGGTGGAGCGGGCGGCCGGCATCCCCCGGCCCCTGCTGCGGACCTTCATGCTCAAGGGGGTGCGCGGCCAGGAGGGGTGGATGAAGGCGGGTCCGGAGCTGCGGGCGGTGCTGCGCTTCGCGCGCGTCAACCTGAACGAGGAGCACGGCTGGCCGGAGGGGCCTTTCGAGCTCATCTTCTGCCGCAACGTGCTCATCTACTTCGGGGCCCAGGCCCGGGCCCGGGTGTTGAGCTCGCTGCTGCGCCGGCTACCTCCGACGGGCTACCTCTTCCTGGGTCACGCCGAGAGCCTCACCGGCAGCGCCGAGCCCGCTCGCTGCGTGGCTCCCAACATCTATTGCGCGAAGTCCCCGCAGCCCGTGGGTGGCGGAGGCCCCGCTTGACGGGTCCTTCACCCGCGCTTCCCTCGCGCTCTGTTTGGCATTGGATGAGTTGTCTCTCCTTGGCTTGATCCAGGGAGAACGCAGGGGTTAGGCTTATCGGATGGATCAAAATCTAGAAACAGCATCGAACACCGGGTCCTCCATGCGTTCGGAGCCGAGCGGAGCGACGAAGTGGCCATGGGAGAACCTCGTCTTCGAGGGAGGAGGCGTCAAGGGCGTCGCGTACTCTGGAGCACTCCAGGTCCTCGAGGAGGAAGGCATCTACCCAAACCGCATCAAGCGGGTCGCGGGCGCGAGCGTCGGGAGCCTGTGCGCGACCTGGACCGCGCTGGGGTTCCCAGCGCAGGAGATGGCTAGAATCTTGAAGTCGACCGACTTCACCTGGCTCATGCAGGACGCGCGCATGGGAATGCTCGGCGGACTCTTCAATATCTTTCGTTCTTACGGGATGAACCCTGGCGCGCGCCTGCTCGAGTTCGTCGGAGAGCATCTCGCTTCGGGGGCAGGCTCCAAGGACGTGACCTTCGCGCAGCTCCTCGAGCGGACCGGCCGGGAGCTGTGCGTGCCGATCACCAACGTCTCCCGGATGAACATCGAGTACTGCCATCCCAAGACGACGCCGAACATGCCGGTGCGGGTCGCCGTCACCGTCAGCATGTCACTCCCGGTGCTCATGCGGCCTTACCGGGTCTTCCGGACGCTCGGTACGGGCAGTGGTGCCTGGGACGAGGAAGACCTCTACACGGACGGCGGTGTTCTCAACAACTACCCCTTGCGCGCCTTCGATGGTTGGTGGCTCTCGATGCGTCCCGAGGACACCTTCCTGCGCCGGCTGCGGCCCTTCTCGCAGATCGAGCAGCTCGCCGATCCGGCGAAGACGTTCTTTCCGCCCAACCCGGCGACGCTGGGGTTCACCGCGTTCAATGCCGATGATCAGGATATCACCTCCGCCTGGCTCGCCGACGGCGCCAGCCCGCCGCCTCGCCCGGATACCAAGCTCTCCCGGGCGCGCAAGGCGATAGATGTCGCCATCCAGAAGCGGGACGCCAGGGTCGCGGACCTGGAGAGCGCCTTCGGCAGGCTCCTGGAGTCCCTGGCGAACGTCGAGCGCAACGGAGACGGGCGGATCAGCCGGAAGGAGTGCGAGGACCTCTTCACGAGCGGCAAGTTCACGAAGGATGACGCCGTCCTGCTCTTTGGCTCGACCCACGTGCAGGACATCTTCACGCAGCTCGACGAGAGCAAGGATGGCTTCGTGGACATGGGGGAGTTGCAGAAGTTCATGGACGCGCGCAACGTCGACCTCACCACCCGCCTGCTGGGAGGCTTTCGGACGAGGAAGACCCTCTCCGTGGGCGACTTCATGTCGGGTCTGCTCAACACCATCCTCGCCTCCAGTCAGCGCAAGGACATGGCGCCGACGGACCGGGGCCGCACGGTGCCGATCTACACCGACTACATCGGCACGTCGGACTTCCGCCTCATGCCGGCCGACTACGACTTCCTGGTGGAGTCGGGTGCGCGCTACACCCGGGCCTTCCTGAATGCCCATGCGGCGCAGCGCCAGGAGCTCAGCCAGAAACCCGCTTGAAGGACACCACACTCTCCACCAGCTCTGGGTAGTCCAGCTCGCGCGCGAGCCGCCAGAGTCGCTGCCGGAACAGGGGCTCGGGGGGGAGGGGCTCCAGCGTGCCCACCAGGATGAGGTTGTTGTACTGCGGGGCACCTCGCAGCATCGCGCAGTCCTCGAAGGAACGGGCGAAGGTCTCGATTCGCTTCGCCACGTTCCGTGGATCCTCCAGCGCGACGTTGATCACCGCCACGCCCCCGAACGAGAGCCTGTGCCGGACATCCTCGAAGACGCGCGATTCCTTCAGGTGATCCGGAGTGCCTCGGTCCAGGAAGGCATCGAGGAAGATGAGATCGTAGCGTGAGCCCTGCCGCGTCATGAAGCGGGAGCCGTCATCCACATGGATGTGCAGCCGGTGGTCCTCACGGACTCCGAAGAAGCGCCGGGCCATGTCCACCACCACCGGGTTGAGTTCCACCACGTCGATCCGTGCCCTGCGGGGCAGGAGCCGGTGCAGAAGCATGGGAAACGAGCCTCCGCCGAGGCCCACCACCAGGATTCGAGAGCGGCCCTGGGTGAGCGCGAGCCCGGCGGTGGCCACGCGCACGTAGTCGATGGGGACCGCCAGCGGATCGCTCTTGAGAATGGCACTCTGGAGGGTGCCATCCGGGTTGTCGAAACGCAGCGAGCGCTGGTCGCCCTCGTCCACGACGTACACGGACCCGAAGGGCGAGTCGGCTTCGTGGACCACCGTTGCTGATTCGTTCACGAGGAAATCTCCGCCCTTGACGCGATGAGGGCGATATTGCGTGGGGAGAGGTGCGGTTCGAAGACCTGCAGGAGTTCGACCTGAAAGCCCATCTCCTCGAGGAGGAGCGCGCGATCGAGCAGGATCACGAGCTCCAGGGCCCTCGCGAAGCGATCCCTCAGCAGATGGTAGAGGAAGATGCGCCTCGCCTCGAGACGAGCGGACGATTCAAAGGAATCCAGCTCGGCGTCCGTCATGCCGACATCGAGTCGCAGGCGCTCCAGGCGATCACGCGCATAGGCCGCGAAACTCCCGGCATAGAGCTTCTTGGGTGCATCCCCCGCCCGTACGAAGCCGAGCGCGGGAAACTTCCGCCTCAGCAGGAGATCGAGCGCGAACCGTTGCTGGTAGACGCGCTTCATCAGCGCGAATTCCGCCTCGGTCTTGTGGTGTCGTCCACGCGTCGCCAGGAACAGGGCACGTCGGGTGATGGGAAGTGCATGCGCCTTCCCGAGGCGGGAGACAGGGTAGTCCCGTGCGGCATCCATCTGGTCGTAGCAGCAACCAAAGTTCAGGAGGAGTCCTGCCTGCTGGCTCTTGCGAATCTGCGTCAGCGCGAGCGACCCGCAGGTGTGTAGGCCAATCGAGACCCGATCCTGACCGGAAAAGAGCGGATCAATCTCACCCTGCGGCCCATCTTCGACGGAGGAGTGGATGAAACACAGCTTTTCCCGCGGCAGGCTCCTTGCCCTTCGCAGCCAGTCCCGACCTTTCTCCTGCAAAGCGGCATCACGATCAATGCTGTGGAAGGTCCAATCGAAAGTCCTGACACAGAGACGAGCGAGATGTCCCATGCCGCCACCGATGTCGACCGCCTGGCGAATCGTCCTGGTTCTCGGTCCGAGCAGGGCGAGGACCCGCTCGATCTCATGAGCCTTCTTGGCATTGAGTCCCTGTGCGTCCGCGGTCGTCAGACGTTGAACGCCTTCATGCCAGGGCAGGGCTGTCAGCTCACGAAGAGCGAGCACGAGCGAGTACAGCGATCGGGGAGGCTCACCTGGAAGCTCCCCAGCATCCAGCCTCCGTTCACCCTCGTCGTCGAGTGATTCAGCGTAGGGCAGCCAGGCCTCGGGATAAGCGGCTCCGGACTCCGGCCAGTTCTGGAGGATGGAACGTGACCAGAGCTCGGACCACGGCCTGAGCAGGTCGGTGAGCGCTTTCAACCGATCTTGAAGGTTCATCCTCTTCCACTTCACCCACCACGAACGAGCACCTGAATACAGGCCGCGTATCCCGCGAGAAGGAAGAAGTATACTCGACCGTCCTGTACCGGGATGAAAGCCCTCCAAGCCGTTGGCGTTGACATTGGACGGGTGTCCGTTATAACGGATGCGGCCGAAGAGGTGCTGGGTTCGCGGCGTTCCAACCCACTCCATGTCTGGGCCTCGAGCCCGGAGGGCTTCAGTGATTCGGCTGCGAAATCTGGTGAAGACCTTCTCCTCCGCGAAGGGAGCGGAGAGGGCGCTCGACGGAGTCTCGCTCGAGATCTCCAAGGGCGAGATGTTTGGGATCATCGGGCGCAGCGGCGCGGGCAAGACGACGCTCTTGAGGACCATCAACCTGCTCGAACGGCCAGAGCAAGGCTCCGTGGAGGTGGACGGGAGCGACCTGACGCGGCTCGACGAACCGGCGCTGGCCAATGCGAGACGCGACATCGGCATGGTGTTCCAGAACTTCGGGTTGCTCGCGCGGCGGACCGTGGCTGGGAACGTCGCCTTGCCGCTCGAGCTGGCGGGCCACTCGCGCGCGGACATTCTTCCTCGGGTGCGCTCGCTGCTGGCGCGGGTGGGACTGAAGGACAAGGAAGAAGCGTGGCCGTCTCAGCTCAGCGGAGGCCAGAAGCAACGCGTGGGGATTGCGCGGGCGCTCGCCACCTCTCCCAAGCTGCTCTTGTGCGACGAGGCCACCTCGGCGCTCGATCCAGAGACGACGACGCAGATCCTCGAGCTGCTCCGCGAGCTCAACGAGGAGCTGGGGCTGACCATCGTCTTCGTCACGCATGAGGGAGACGTCGTCAGGCGGCTCGCGGACCAGGTAGCGGTCATGGAGGGTGGTCGGATCGTCGAGCAGGGTCGCGTCTTCGACATCTTCACCCAGCCCCGCTCGAAGACCGCTCGGAGCTTCGCCGCGGAGCTGAGTGCCTCGCCCATTCCGGAGGCGCTTCGGTTCGAAGCGAAGCGTCGACCGGGCGTCGGAGCGGCCACGTTGATCACCCTGGCGGTGCCCGACGAGTCCGCGCACGAGGCGCTGGTCAGCGTGCTGGTGCGGCGGTTCGAGCTCAACGTCGACGTGGTGGCCGGGCGCATCGAGCACATCCAGGGCCGCAGGTGGGGAAGCCTGTCCCTGCTGGCCTCGGGCGAGCCCGAGCGGATGGGCGCGGCGATCCACTTCCTGCGCGAACGTCACATTGGAGTCGAGGTGCTCGGCCATGTCGCCGGCGATGCTTGAGTTGCTGGGGAATTCCCTCTTGGAGACGCTGGTGATGGTGGGCGTGTCCAGCGTGCTCGCGATCGCCGCCGGGCTGCCACTTGGAGTCGGGCTGTTGCTGACCGCTCCCGGCCACCTCTACGAGCGGCCGTGGCTCCACCGGGTCCTCGCGCTCATCGTGAACGCCACCCGCTCCACGCCGTTCATCATCCTCATGGTCAGCATCATTCCGCTGACACGGCTCCTGGTGGGCACGGCCATTGGCACTCGCGCGGCGATCGTCCCGCTGGCCTTCGCCGCGGCCCCGTTCGTGGCGCGGCTCTTCGAGACGGCGCTCCAGGCGGTGGATCGCGAGCTGATTGACGCGGCCCGCTCGCTGGGGGCGACCCGCTGGCAGATCGTCTGGAAGGTGCTGCTCCACGAAGCGCTGCCTGGCCTGGTCGCCGCGGCGACCGTCATGGTCATCAGCCTGATCGGCTCCTCGGCGATGGCCGGTGCGGTGGGGGGCGGCGGGCTGGGAGATCTCGGCATCCGCTATGGGTACCAGCGCTTCCAGCCGTGGGTGATGGCCGCCGTGGTGGTGGTGTTGATGGTGCTGGTCAATGCGGTTCAACTCGCTGGCGATGTTCTCGTGCGCCGGCTCTCGCGAAAGTAGGCTCCGATGCTTCGCGGCTTGTTTCTCCTCGTCCTTTCCGTTTCCGCGGTGGCTTCCGCTCAGCCGCGTGTCTTGAAGGTGGGTGTCACCGCCGGGCCCCATGCACAGATCCTCGAGGTGGCCGCTCGCGTCGCCGCCAAGGAAGGCTTGACGGTGAAGATCATCGAGTTCAGCGACTACGTGCAGCCCAACGAGGCGTTGGCGGCCGGTGAGCTCGACGCCAACAGCTTTCAGCACCAGCCCTACCTGGACCAACAGAAGAAGGACCGCGGCTACCGGATTGTCTCCATCGCGCGCACGGTCACGTTTCCCATCGGTGTCTACTCGCGCAAGCACACCGCACTGGGGCAACTGCCCAAGGGGGCGCGGGTGGCGCTCCCGAATGATCCCACCAACGGTGGGCGTGTCCTCAAGTTGCTCGAGCGCGAGAAGCTCATCCAGTTGCGCAAGGGAGTGGGGATCGACGCCAGCGTCACCGATGTCGAAGCCAACCCGAAACAGCTCAAGTTCATCGAACTCGATGCCGCGCAGCTCCCTCGCTCGCTCGACGATGTGGATGCGGCGGCGATCAACACCAACTATGCGCTCGAAGCGGGACTCAATCCCCTGAAGGACGCGCTGGTGAGAGAGGCTGCTGCCTCTCCGTATGCCAACGTGCTCGCCGTGCGCGAGAGCGAGCGCTCCCGTCCCGAGTTCCAGGTCCTGGTCCGGGCGTACCACTCGTCCGAGGTCAAGCGCTTCATCGACGAGACGTTTCGCGGCGCCATCGTGACGGCCTGGTAGCCCGTGCCGCCCCCACGCCATGAGGGCAGCCTCCCTGCCCACTGAACTTTTCCATGGGGTCAGGGGGTCCTCGGGTCGGACGGCGGCGAGCCGGCCGAGGAGCGTCAGGAGGTATGCGGACCCGGATTCGTTCGTTCAGTCAGGGCCGGGTCCGGGTTAAATCAGGGGCCCAGAATGCTTCCCGCCGCACTGATGCTCTTGAACCGGCACCTGCCCCGTGGAATGGCGCTCCTGACGCTCCTCCTCGCCTGGGCCGCCGCCGCCGCGCCCATCAAACAGGTCCCCGAAGGAGGACGCGCCATCCCCGTCATTCAGCAGGGGATCGTGTGCGGCCCGGTGAGCGGAGGGTGGTTGCTGTCGGCGGATGGGCGCTCCATCCGGCCGCCTCCTTCAGGCGCCGAGGGAGCCGCGCGGACACTCGACCTCAAGGTCGCGGAGGACGCATCTCAGTGCGCGTCGAGCCAGGACATCGTCACCGTCATCGCCACCGGGCCCTTTCCGATCATCGACACCGCGGGGATGAGCTTCTTTCCGGACGATGGGCGCATCGAGCTGAAGGGACAGCGTCTCCAGGACGTCGCGGTGGGCTGGTTCGTACCGGCGAAGAATGAGCAGGAGGGCCCCCGCGAAGGCATGGAGCTCTGCCTCAATCCGTCTTCCGGAGCCAGGCAGTCCGAGTGCACCGTGCCCCTGGCGTCCGGTCTCCCCTCGGATGCGGCGCTCTTCTGGATTCCGCCCCATGGCAAGCGCGGTCCCGAGGTGACGACCTACGATGCCAACGGCACCCTCGTGGCGCCCGAGTCCTTCCAGCTCCGGCCCGGCCGCATCATCCTGACCCGACCGCTCTTCCAGTCCAGTGGCGTGGACCTGTCCAAGGGGCCAGGCCGGGTGATGGTCTCCCATCCCGAGGCGGTCGCCTCCGCTGATTGCGCTCCCGCCCGGTGCGAGCCCACCGAGGACTTCATCGCCATCCGCAACGTCACGGGGCTGGAGGCCCAGATCACCCTTCGTCTGCGGCTCGTCCCCCGCGTCCTGTTGGCTCGCGGGGACGCCTTCGACGCGACGGTGTCCGCCACGTTGCCCGTCCTGTCCTGTCCCCTGACCGCGGTGGAGGGCACCGTGTTGCGCGATGCCGCGGAATCGGCCCTGGTGGTGCGTCTGGATCCGTCCTGTGGACATGATCCCCAAGGCCTGCTCTGGACGGTCAATGGCGAGCGCGCCGCGGTGGGGCGTGTGGTGAAGGTCTCCGAGGGCACCTATGTGCTCCTGCGCACGGGGGGCACCTCGTCCCAGCAGGTCACCATCTCGGCGGCCAGTTCTCCCCTCGAGCGGACCGTGGTCGCCTCGACGACCGCGAAGACCCAGCCGCTGCCCTACCCACGCGTCAGTCTCGAGCTGCCGAACCACGGGGCCCTCGACTTCATCCCCACCAATCGTCCCGCGCTCGTGCAGGTCACTGGCAGCGGAGAGCAGGGGCGCTTCGTGCTGCTCCCCATCGAAGGGGCCTATCGCGTCATCACCCAGGGCAACACCACGCTGGTTCACGGAGACACGACCGCGGGTGGATTCGTGTCGCTGCGCTTCGGCTACCGGGTCCCCTCGCTTCCCGGTGAGCTGTCGACCGCGGACCTCGCGCAGGTCGAGGAGCGCGTCCAGCGGGCGGTGCGAGAAGCCAGCGTCCCCACGGATGTCTCCCGGCTGATCGAGTTCGTCTGCGCGGACAAGGACGGCGTGGATCACCTCATTGAACCGAGCCGGCCCTACCGCATCAACTACGCCATGCGGCACACCTGTCGGGTCATCGTTCATCGCGAGCGGCTCAACCCCGAGGAGGGAATCCAGGAGATCATCCTCCGGATCGATGTCACGAAGCGCGACGGTTCCTCCCGGGGAGAGAGTCATGTCGAGCAGCGGATGCTGCTGCGGCCCGGAGGAGAGGAGCGCATCATCCCCGTCCAGGGCGGCCTCGGTCAGTTCGATCGGATCCTGGTGCAGGTCGCGCATGTCGCCGACGAGTCCCGTTACGCCCTGAGCGCGACGGACCGGACGGGTCTTCCCTCGGCGCAATGGTCGGCCATCGTCGAGGGAGGCTTCCTGCGGCTCTATGCGACGGGCGCCGTTCCCGCGGGCCTCTACCGTGTGACGCAACCCAGCGGTCAGCTCACGCTCAACTTCGGGGTGCTGTCCCGTCTGGTCCTGCTGAACGAAGAAGGTCAGGAGCGGTTGCTGGGAATCGAGATCGGCCTCATGGGGCTGGGGCTCATTCCCCAGTCGAGCGACATCCACTTCCCGCCCACGTTGGCGCTCGTGGGCGGCGTGGGACTGCGCGTGCCGATCGGCACGGGAGCGGCGGTGGGTGTCCAGGCGTGGATTGCCCACGAGTTCCGGGGCGACGTCACGCGCAACCTGAAGCCCGGCGAGGACCCGAACACCGACCTGCGGGTCCCCTCCAGCAAGTGGTCCTTCATGTTCGGGCCCAGCATTTCGATCGGCGACATCGGGTTCAATCTCTAGCGCGCCAGGGCCAGTGCCTCCAGGCGCGGCCGGGCATTCACTCGGCGAGCGGGCCCGTGGTACCCACAGACATCGCGAGCGGAAGCGAGAGGGGAGGGGGCCGCGAAGGCGCCTGGCTGACGCTGGCGGCGCTGCTTCTGGGGAGCGTACAGTCGGCGCGCCCCGCCCGTTCACCTCCGAACCCGAACCAGTCCCCGATGAGTCGAGCCGCCACGTTCCTGCTGCGTGTTGCCCTGATGACGGCGTGCCTGTTGCCCCGTGCATCGGTCCTCGCCGCCGAGGCGCCGCCGCCCGAAGCCCAATCCCTGGAGCACATGCATCACACGGCGTGGACCGAGCGCGACGGCGCGCCGGGCAATGCCTACGGCATCGCGCAGACGCCGGATGGCACGCTGTGGATCGGCTCGCCGCTCGGCCTGCTCCGCTTCGACGGCATGCGCTTCGAGCTCTACACCGCGCCCGACACGGGCCGTCCACTCACCGACGAAGCCTACCGCCTCTACGTCGGCCGCTCGGGCGAGCTGTGGATCGGCCTGCAACTGGGCGGCATCCACGTGCTGCGCGAGGGCGTGCTCACGCGCTACGGCCAGGAGGACGGTCTCTCCCCGAGCACCGTGACCGACTTCGCGCAGGACCTGGAGGGCGACGTGTGGGCCTCTACCTCGCGTGGCCTGTACCGCTTCGACGGCCGGCGCTGGCAGGTCGTCGACGACGGCGGGCTGAAACCAAACAGCAACGTGCAGACCGTGACGGTGGATCCGCGTGGCACGGTGTGGGCGGCCACCTCGTTCCAGATTTTCGCGAGGCCGCGCGGCGCGGCGCATTTCGCGCCGGTGCCAATGCCGCGTGACGCCTCCGGCGGCGAGCGCACTCTGCTCGGTGGCATCAACGTCTGCGTGGATGGCGCGGGTGAGCCCTGGTTCGCCATCGTGACGGGGGGCCTCATGCCACTGGCTGACCGCCAGCGGTGGTTCGACGGCAAGAGCTTCGGCAGCGCGAGCGCCGGGACGCAGGGCCTGTGCCTGTTCGACCGCCAGGGCGGCGTGTGGATCGCTCTGGAGGAAGGCCTGGCGCGGCTGCCGTCGGCGAGCGTGCTGTCCGGGGCGCCGAAGACCGAACCGTTCGCGGACGTGCAGCGCACCGGCG
Source organism: Cystobacter fuscus (assembly GCF_002305875.1). NCBI lineage: Bacteria > Pseudomonadati > Myxococcota > Myxococcia > Myxococcales > Archangiaceae > Cystobacter > Cystobacter fuscus. The sequence continues at coordinate 5,525,470 of NZ_CP022098.1, forward strand.
CCGCCGTGCGCCTGAGCGGGAGCACCGTGTTGAGTCTGTTCGAGGATCGCGAAGGCAACGTCTGGGTGCTCACCAACGCCGGCATGGACCGCTTTCGCAGGAACAAGGTGGTGCCCGCGCTGCCCGAAGGTCCCCAATGGCCCAACGTCGCGCTCGCCCCCGCCGCCGACAACGGGCTGTGGATCGGTACGAGCCGCCACGGCCTCTTTCTGCGCGACGCCTCGGGACAGGTGCAGGGGCCGCTGGACGGCCCATCGCCGCACAAGTCGATCATCGTGCTGCACCGCGACCGCGCGGGCGACCTGTGGATCGGCAAGGTCGGCGAGCTGTGGCGCCTGGCCGGCGGCCAGCCGAAGGGCCGTCTGGAGCGCATCGAGCCGCCCGTCGACATCAACAAGCGTGGCAGCGCCGTGCAGGCCATCGCCGAGGACAACGAGGGGGGCTTGTGGATGTCTTTCCGCGGCCTGGGCGTGCACCGCTGGAAGGACGGCCAGTGGAGCGCCAACGGCGGCGTGGCCGACCTGCCCAGGGACTCGGTGGTGAGCATCGAGGCGGATCCGGCCGGGCGCGTCTGGCTCGGCTATTTCGACAACCGGCTCGCCCGTGTGGAGCACGGCCGCGCGCGAATGCTGGGTCCGTCCGAGGGACTGCAGGTCGGCAACGTGGCCGCGCTGCGGCCCTGGGGCGAGCGGTTGTGGGTGGGCGGCAACGCGGGCGTGGCGCTCTATGCGCAAGGCCGCTTCCATGCCCTGATGCCCGCGAGTGGCCCCGCCTTGCGCGGCGTGTCCGGCCTCGCGCGGACGGCCGAGGGCGAGCTGTGGATCCACGGCGCGGGTGGTGCGGTGCGCGTGCCGCGCGAGGAGGTGGAGGCCTTCGTGCGCGACCCTGCGCATGCCGTGCAGGTGGAGCGCTTCACGGCGGACGATGGGCTGGAGGGCTCGCCCGAGCCGCTCGGCCCCATCCCCACCCTGCTGCAGGGCGAGGACGGCCAGCTATGGCTGCCCACCAGCACCAATGTCTTTCGCATCGATCCGCGGCGCATCGCGCGCAATCCGTTCGCGCCCAGCGTGCACGTCGGTACGGTGACGGCGGCGGGCACGGCCTACGCGGCCAGCGAGGGCCTGCATCTGCCGGCGCTCACCACCGCCTTCGAGATCGACTACACCGCGTTCAGCCTCACCATTCCCGAGCGTGTGCGCTTTCGCTACCAGCTCGAGGGCGTGGACGCGGACTGGCAGGAGGCCGGCAACCGGCGGCGTGCGTTCTACACCAACGTGGGGCCGGGCTCGTATCGCTTCCGCGTGACGGCCGCCAACAACGACGGCGTGTGGAACGACACCGGCGCCGTCTTCACCTTCACGGTGCGGCCCGCCTTCCACCAGACCACGTGGTTCCACGCGCTGTGCGCGCTGGCCGCCGCGGCGCTGCTGTGGGGTATCTACCAGTTGCGGCTGCGCCAGGTGGCCGCGCAGCTGCGCGCGCGGTTGGAGGCGCGCTCGCAGGAGCGCGAGCGCATCGCGCGCGAGCTGCACGACACGCTGCTGCAGGGCACGCAGGGCCTCATCCTCAGCATCCAGGGACTGGCCGCCGAGCTGCCCGAGGCGCACCCCACGCGCGGCAGGATCGAGGCGGTGCTGGACCGCGCCGACCAGGTGGTGGAGGAAGCGCGCGACCGCGTGCGCGACCTGCGGGCCGAATACACCGCTGACCAGGACCTGCCACGAGCCTTCGCCGTGCTGGGTGAGGAACTCGCGCGCGAGCGCTCCACGCGCTTCGGCGTGGTCGTCAAAGGCACGCCGCGCGACATGCCGGGCGCGGTGCTCGACGAGGCCTACCGCATCGGCCGCGAGGCGATTCTCAACGCCTTCGCGCATGCACGGGCCCAGGCCGTCGAGGTGGAGTTCGTCTACGAGACAGGCGCCTTCCTGCTGCGCGTGCGCGACGACGGCACGGGCATCGACGGGGAGGTGTTGGCGCAGGGCTCTCGGCCCGGGCACTGGGGCCTCGTGGGCATGCACGAGCGCGCGCAGCGCCTGGGCGGTCAGCTGGAGCTGTGGAGCCGCGCGGGCGCGGGCACCGAGGTGCAGCTGCGCCTGCCGGCGGTGATCGCCTATGCGGCGGTGGCAAGGCGCAAGCCTGGGTAGTGGCGCTGCCTCGTGGGCCTACCAAGGCAGCGGGATGCGCTGGCCTTTCTCGTCCACGCGCCCACGCCTCCGCCCCCCTTTATTTCAGGGGCAGGGACACATAGGACGGGCTGTTCGCGGGCGAGGAGAACCTCACCGTGGAGAAGTCCGGCGCCTTGTCCGCGTAGAGCGCATCGACGGTGTCGATGACGAGCGAGAGGCGATGGCCGCTGGGAATGTCATAGGCCGTCGCCGGGAAGTCCACGTCCACGGCATGGGGCTGGCCAGCAACGGCGCCTCGGAGCGTGACCGCGACGTGCGTGACGAGGCTTCCCGTCCCTCCCCAGTCCGAGTCGTAGAGGTAGGCGATGACCGTCGTTTGCCCGGAGTTGCCCGGAGTGACGGTCAGGCTCAGGTGCGAGGCCCCGCGCACGCGTCGCGGGCTCGTGAACCATTCCGACTGCCAGACGGCCGCCTTCGCCCGATTCACCCCCGGAATCCACGCCGTGGGCGGTTCACCCGTGATGGCCTCCACGCCGTTGGTCAGCAGCGCCACGCCTCCGTTGGCGAGGGTGTCATCACCCGCGAAAATCGTCTTGCTCCAGCCCGTCTGAGAACTCGTCAGGAGGTCGCCCTCGTTGCTCCACCCGTACACATCACTCAGGTTGTAGCGCGTGGTGCTCGTCGAGACGGCGCTCCACGACGGGTACGACTCATACGTGCTCTGGCCCCGGAGCTGGAGCTGCACCGGGTTCTCCGCGGCGATGCCCGTGTCCACGCCGCGCAGGTACTGGTCGAACCAACGGCGCGTGCTCGTCCAGGCGTCATTGGGAATGCCGAAGATGCCGGTCAGCTCGGCGATGGCATGGTCACCCGGGCGGAGCTCGAGCCGCTTCGGCCCCGCCAGCTGGGTGAAGAAGCTGGTGAGCTGATTCGGCCCGAAGAAGCTGTCGCCGTAGGCGTTGGCCATGAGGATGGCGGGACGGTTCGCGTTGATGCGATCCAGGTACGTCGCGGCGCTGCGCGTCTGGGCGTAGGCGATGACACTGTCCAGGTTCTGGTTGGCGAAGAAGTCCGAGAGGGCCTGCCGCAGCTCCGCCGAGGGCTGTCCGGTCAATTCCGCCGAGAGCCACAGCAGCCCGGCGCTCTGCAGATGGCGCGTCTGGTTCGCGAACAACGAGTACGTCAGATCCGTCCAGCAGCTCATCGCGGCCACGGCGCGGATGCGTGAGTCGAAGGCCGCGCCGATCAACGCCATGCCCGCGCCATAGGAGACGCCCGCCGCACCGATGTGGGCCGGATCCGCGGGAGTATGGGCAAGTGTCCAATTGATGACTTCGCTCAGATCGCCAATGTCCTTGGGGCCAGCCGTGTCGATGCCGCCCCCCGATGAGTAGAAGCCTCGCGGGGTGTACGAGACCACGACGTACCCGGCATCGGCGAACTGCTGCGCCTGCACGTAGTACTCCAAGGAGGGCAGCGCCCAGCTGGTGATGAAGATGATGGCCGGGTAGCGCCCCGGAGTATCGGGCGTGAAGACGTTGCCTTTCAGGGTCACTCCATCACGCACGGTGATGTCGATGACGCGGAAGGACGAAGATGCGGACGCGGGACCCGCGATAACGCACAGCGACAAAACCACGGACACGGCGATTGCTCGCAACCAGGACAAGGCATACCTCCAGTGGGGGGACCAGGCACTGCACTCACGAATGGATTCGACGCTGCCGCCCTGGGTCTTGGCCCCGGCGGCCTGTGCCGAGGGGGTTCGACGCGGCTTGTTGGTGGATGATGCCTTGCGGCAAAAGATTACCTGGCCGTCGCGTCCCCCCCGTCCCTCATCGCCGCCGGTGCGTCGGTCACGGTGGCTGCTCCCTGCTCTCGAGAGCCACCTGCTCGCCTGAAACCTACGGGCACGTAAGTTACGAAAGCGTAATTAGATTGTCAAACCGGATGCTCCCGACAGGCGTGGATGGCCGCGAATCAGTTGCGGATGGGTGGCCCTCGAGCGCCCGATGGCGGCACGCGTGGGTCCGAATCTACTTCTGCGTAGGTTGCCGGGAGCGCGCTCGCGCCGTTCCCCATGGCCGAGTCATACGACGCACTGCGAAATGCGGCGCGGGGGTGGAGTCGGGTGTACTAGAATGTTTTCCATGGCCAGCCGCGCTCAACGCCTCCCCGCCTCCGCCCGACGAGCCCAGCTCATCGATGTCGGACGCGCTGTCTTCGCCCGACGCGGATACGAGGGGGCTTCCGTCGAGGAAATCGCCGAGATGGCGAAGGTGTCCAAGCCTGTCATCTACGAGCATTTCGGCGGCAAGGAGGGCCTGTACGCCGTCATCGTGGACCGAGAGATGGAGTACGTGGTCCGGCGCATCTCCGAGGCCATCGCGCAGGGCAGTGCCCGTGAACGCGTCGAACAGGGAACCCTCGCGTTCCTGACGTATGTGAAGGATCACCCCGACGGCTTCGCCGTCCTCGCGCATGACACACCCATTACCTCTGCTCGCGGTGGGATGTCGTCACTGCTCAACGAGCTGGCCGAGCGCGTCGGCCATATCTTCCTCACCTCGTTCAAGGCCGCGGGCTATGAGCCCAAGGTGGCGCCCATCTACGCACACGCCCTGGTCGGCATGGTCACCTTCGTCGGCCAGTGGTGGAGGGGCGTGCGCAAGCCACCCGTCGAGGAGGTTGCCGCGCATATCTCATCCCTCGTCTGGAAGGGTCTGCGCCACCTTCCCAAACGTCCGGAGATCGTCTCGAAGCAGCGGAAATGACGCCCGGTCCGACGCGCCATGGATTTGCCATCAAACATCAATCATGGCAATAGTCGAGGACACCACTGAAAACAGGAATACCGTGCAAATGACATTTTCCCGCCTTGGTGTGTCCCTCGCACTCGCCTCGTCCATGGCCGCTCTGACTCCCTTCTCCGCCCAGGCGGAGTTCTGGGAACTGACGGGGGAGCGCATCTCGCACGATCCCACCCTGATCAAGGAGGGCAGCACCTGGTACGAGTTCCATACGGGGCAAGGCATCCAGGTCAGGCGCTCGGACAACGGCACCCAGTGGTACACGGTTCCGCAAATCTTCCTGAATCCGCCCTCCTGGTGGAGCAGCCATGTCCCCAATCAGACGCGCAATGACGTCTGGGCACCCGACGTGCAGCTCTACAATGGGCGGGTATGGTTGTACTATTCCATCTCCAGCTTTGGCTCCAACACCTCGGCCATTGGACTGGTTTCCGCCACCAGCGTGGGCGCGGGCAGTTGGCGGGACGACGGGCTGGTCATCCGGACCACCAGCGCCAACAACTACAACGCCATCGATCCGAACCTGGTGATTGACGCCTCGGGCAATCCCTGGCTTGCCTTTGGCTCCTTCTGGAGCGGCCTCAAGTTGACGCGGCTCGACAAGAACACCATGAAGCCCACCGGCTCTCTCTATTCCATTGCCTCCCGCGCCAATGGCATCGAAGGCGCCAGCATCACCTACCGCAATGGCTACTACTACCTGTTCGCCTCCATCGACGCCTGCTGCAGGGGAGTCGACAGCACGTACAAGATCGTCTACGGGCGCTCCACCAGCATCACCGGTCCCTACCTGGACAAGAATGGGGTGAGCATGATGAGTGGGGGCGGAACGGTGCTCGATGCCGGCAACACGGTCTGGAAGGGGCCGGGTGGACAGGACATCTACAACGACAACGTCATCGCCCGACACGCCTACGATGCCACCGACAACGGCGCGCCCAAGCTGCTCATCAATGATCTGCGCTGGGACTCCTCGGGTTGGCCTCAATACTGAGGCCCGCCCAGAAGGGAGGCGAGCAGGACGCTCACGGAGTCCCACCACGGAGTGCCAGCAGCCCGGAGTTGCTCTCGTTCACTCCCCCCACAGGAGGCGCAACGGCAACTCCAGCGCGCTGAAAGGTTCGGCACGAATGGTCTCCGAGCCCGAGTGCAGCGCACGCAACGAGTAGCGCCGGCCGTCGAGCTCGAGCTCCTCCAGGGTGCGCACCTCGGGGTCCACCAGCCACACGTGGCGGATGCCCTCGCGGGCGTAGAGGGGCAGGCGCTGGGCGCGCTCCTCGGCGTGGGAGAGCACCTCGCAGACCCAGTCCGGGGCGATCGCGATGCCGGAGGAGCTCCGGGGCAGGCGGGGCATGTGCTCGCGCCGCCAGCCCATCAGGTCCGGGGCGAGGAGGCTCTGGCCGAGGTGGATTTCCAACCCGGAGAGCAGGAGCCAGGAGCCGGGGATGCCACGGCCGGCACCGTAGGTGGAGATGAGCTCCGCGCCGAGCTGGGAGGTGGCATAGGCGTGGAGCGCGGCGGCGCGGGGGTTCACGGGGCGCACGGCCCTCGGGAGGGCCCCCGGCCGGCGGGAGGGATAGGCCTCGAGATGGGCGGTGACAGGGCTTCCGGGCATCAGGGCGGTCATGGGGCGCCACCATGCCCGGGGGGTCTGACATGGACCCCCTCCCGGGCTACGATCGTCGCTCCACGAGCCGGGCGAGCTGCTCCGTGACGGTGCCCCACCCATCGTAGAAGCCCATCTTCTCATGCAGGTTTCGATCGGCGTTGCTCTTGTGCATCACGTGGGCGACGTAGTCGGTGCCCAGCGGATGCTCGCGCAGGGTGATGATCGCGGTCATGAAGGGCTCCTCCGCGGGCCTCCATCCACCGACCAGGGAGTTCGTGAAGACGAGACGTTCGAGCTCGTCGATGGCGAGAAAGCAACCCCGCAGGTGCGGCGTGAAGTCGCCACCGTTCTCGCTGAGCAGGGTGACGAGGGAACCGCCGGGACGGAGTTCCATCTCCTGGACCCTGCATCGGGCGGGCGCGGGAACCCACCACTGCTCGAAGCTCGCGCGGTCCGTCCAGGCGCGCCAGACGGCCGACCGGGGCGCCTTGATGACTCGCGAGAGGGTCAGGTCGAGTTCTGGATTCAGCGAGGGGCTCATTCCGATCCTTCCTTCTTCTGGTGGGTGGTGACAAACAACTCGAGCCGGTCGGTACGGCCCTCCCAAAGGGAGCGCTGTTCGGCCAGCCATGTCTCGACAGCGGCGAATGGCTTCTTTTGAAGGGCGCATGTCCGCACGCGACCTTCCTTGCGCGTCTGGATCCATCCGCTCTCCTCGAGGAGATGGATGTGTTTCATGAAGGAGGGCAAAGCCATGTCGAAAGGCTCCGCCAGTTCGCTGATGCTCGCGGGTCCCTTGCCCAACCGCCCCAACACCGCTCGGCGAGTGGGGTCCGCCAGCGCCTGAAAAATGCCGTTCAGTTGCTCTGGATACTGATCCATGAAGCTAAGTATCACGGCATGAAAACTTAGCGCAAGGGCTAAGTAATCCGTCTCCGTCCCTCCTGCTCGCGGACTGGGAGGCGGCGGCCTGGCACTACGGGTCCGAGGTGCTCACCGGCATGGCCATCCAGGGTACGCTGCGCGGGCACTTGGAGCGCGACAAGGTCAGAGGAGGGAGTCTCATGAGTGAAGCGAGTGTTGTGACGGTGCCGGGCCTGACAAAGCGTGACTGGATCGCGGTGCAGGTGCTTTCCGCGGCCATCAGTCGCGGTGATCCGCTGGAGGACACCGAGAAGATGGTTCGGTGGGCCTACCGCGTGGCCGCCGTCATGATCAGGACTCAAGAGAAGATCGAGCGGGCCGAGGCGGCGCCGCTGTATGCGAGTGCCGATACACCCGAGGGACAGGCGGAGCTGGACCAGGCCAGGCGGACACGGGAGGACCTCCTGGGCGATTGATGTCTTCGGTCGTTGGCGAGCGGTGGATGGGGCAAAAGGGTTCCTCCTGCCCCATCCCTGGAGTCCGGCCCCACGCGTCCCCGCGCTCAGACCCTGGTGCCCAGATAGGCGTTCTGTACCTTTGGATTGGACAGGAGCGCTTGCGCCGAGTCCTCCAGGACGAGCCGGCCCACCTCCATCACGTAGCCCCGGTGGGCCAGCTTCAGGGCCGCGCGGGCATTCTGCTCGACCAGGACGATGGTGACGCCCGTCGTCTGGTTGATCTCCCGAAGGGTCTGGAAGATCGCCTTCACGAGCAGTGGCGCGAGCCCCAGCGAGGGCTCGTCGAGCAGGAGGATGCGCGGCCTGGCCATGAGCGCCCGCCCGATGGCGAGCATCTGCTGCTCGCCCCCCGAGAGCGTCCCCGCCAGTTGCGTGCCTCGCTTCTCCAGGACCGGGAAGAGCCGGTGGATCCACGCCAGCGTCTCGGCGATTCCGGGCTTGTCCGTCCGGGTGAAGGCACCGAGCATCAGGTTCTCGCGGACGGTGAGGGTGGCGAAGATGCGCCGCCCCTCCGGTGCCTGGGCGATGCCTCTCTTCACCAGCTCGTGCGCCGGGAGGGCGTGGATGGGCTTTCCCTCGAACCAGATCTCCCCCGCCGAGGGGCGGAGCAGACCACTGATGGCTCGCAGGGTGGTGGTCTTCCCCGCGCCATTGGCGCCAAGCAGGGTGACGATCTCTCCCCGCCGCACCGTGAGCCCGATGCCGTGGAGCGCCTCCACGTTCCCGTACTTCACCCTCAAGTCCTTCAGCTCCAGGAGCGGTTCGGCCATCGCTAGACCTCCTCCGTTCCCAGGTAGGCTTCGATCACCTTCGGATCCTTCCGGACGGCCGCGGGCGGCCCCTCGGCGATCTTCTCGCCATACTCCAGCACCACCAGGTGCTCGCAGGCTCGCATGACCAGGCTCATGTCGTGCTCGATGAGCAGGAGGGTGATTCCCCGCTGCTGGATCTTCCGGATCAGCTCGACGAGCTGGTCCGTCTCCTGCTCGTTCATGCCGCCCGCGGGCTCGTCGAGGATGAGCAGCCTGGGCTCTGTCGCCAGCGCCCGGGCGATCTCCAGGCGGCGCTGGTCCCCGTAGGACAGGTTCTTCGCCAGCTCCATCGCCCGGCCGTACAGCCCCACGAAGGCGAGCTCCTCCATCGTCCGGGCCACCGCCTCGCGCTCCTCGCGGACCTGTCCGGGCAGACGCAACAAGGCCGACAGGAGCCCGGCGCGGGTGCGGCAATGGCGTCCGGCGAGCACGTTCTCCACGGCGGAGAGCTGCTGGAAGAGGCGGATGTTCTGGAAGGTCCGGGCCACTCCCAGCGACACGATCTGATGGGGCCTCAGTCCCACCAGGGAGCGCTCCTTGAACCGGACCGTCCCGCGATCCACGCGGTAGTTGCCCGTGATGAGGTTGAAGGTCGTCGTCTTCCCCGCGCCGTTCGGGCCGATGAGCCCCACGACGGACCCCTCGGCGACCTCGAAGGAGACGTCGCGCACGGCGGTCAGCCCACCGAAAGCCTTCGTGATTCCCCGGACCTCGAGAAGGGCGCTCATGGCGCGGCCCGGGCCCGTTCGAGGTCGGACTTCTTGAAGCGCACGGTCCGCAAGGGCAACAGCCCCTGCGTGCGGAACACCATCAACACCATCATCACCAGACCAAAGACGAGCATTCGCGCCGAGGCGAAGCCGCGAAAGAGCTCCGGCAGTCCCACCACCAGGAAGGCGCCGAGGAGCACCCCGGGAATGGAGCCGGAGCCGCCGAGGATGACGATCAGGAAGAGGAGGACGGACTCCCAGAAGCTGAACGACTCCGGGGAGATGATCGTCATCTTCGCGGCGTAGAGGTTGCCGGCCATTCCCGCCCAGGCCGCCCCCAGGGCGAAGGCCAGGAGCTTGTAGCGGCCCGTGTTCACGCCACTGCCCTCGGCGGCCACCGGATCCTCCCGGAGGTAGTTGAGTGCCCGCCCGAACCGCGACTGCTCCAGCCGGTGGAAGAGGAAGACCGTGAGCGCCACGAAGGCCCAGATGAGATAGAAGAACTCATGCGGGCGGCGGATCTTCAGGCCGAAGAGGGTAGGGCGCGCGATGCCGAAGAGCCCGTTGGCCCCGCCCGTCAGGCCGAACACATCGTTCACCAGGGCGATGCGCACGATCTCCCCCAGCCCGATCGTCACGATGAGCAGGTAGTCCCCCCGCAGGTGGATGACGGGGCGGGCCACCAGCGCCGCGAAGAGCGCCGCCACCAGTCCGCTCACCGGCAGGGCCCACAGGGTGGGCAGGCCCAGCCGGGTGTTCAGGATCGCCGTGGTGTACGCGCCCACGGCGTAGAAGGCGGCATGGCCCATGTTGAAGAGCCCGGCGTCGCCCAGGATGATGTTCAGGCTCAAGGCCAGCAGGGCGTAGAGGCCCACGCTGTTGAGCACGTCCACCCAGTACGCGTCCAGGACGAGCGGGGCCCCGGCGAGCACGACGGTGAGGATCGCGTAGGACACGAGCAGGCCGCGGCTCATACCTTGTCCGCCACCCGCTCGCCCAGCAGTCCCGTGGGACGAACGATCAGGATGAAGATGAGCACGAGGAAGGACAGCGCGTCCTTCCACGCGAGGGAGAGGTAGGCCGCGCCCAGGGCCTCGATGACGCCCAGCAGCAGGCCGCCCACCATCGCACCGGGGATGTTGCCAATCCCCCCGAGGATGGCCGCGGTGAACGCCTTCATCCCGTAGAGCCAGCCCATCGTGAAGCTGACCTGCCCGTAGTAGAGCCCGACGAGCAGCCCGGCGGCGCCGCCCAGGGCGGGACCGATCAGGAACACGAGCAGGATGACCCGGTTCACGTCGATGCCCATGAGGCGGGCGGCTCCCTGGTCGATCGCGGCCGCCCGGATCGCGGTGCCGATCTTCGTCTTCTGCACGAAGAGGTAGAGGACCGCCATCATGACGACCGACGCCAACACGACGACGATCCGCATGAGGGGCACCTCGAGCCCGAGCACGTTCACCGTCGCTTGGGGAAGCAGGTCCTCCGGGTAGACGTGGACGCGGGCGCCGTAGAGGAGCATGAGCGCGTTCTGCAGGAAGATGGACGCGCCGAGCGCCGAGACGACGGCCGAGAGCCGGGGCGACTCCCGGAGGGGCCGGTACACCGCGCGCTCGAGGACGGCGCCGATGAGCGCGACGAGCCCCATGACCATCACGGCCAGGATGACCAGCCCCGCCACCATCCCCAGCCGGTCCTGGAGGAAGAAGGAGGTGAGCAGGGTCATCCCGAGATAGGCGCCGTACGTGAAGAGGTCGCCGTGGGCGAAGTTGATGAGCTTCATCACCCCGTAGACCATGGTGTAGCCGAGGGCGATGAGCGCGTAGATGCCCCCGACGGCCAGTCCGTTGGTGAGCTGCTGGAAGAAGTGCTCCATGTGGGTTGGCGCCGGGCGGCGTGCCTACTTCCGCAGCGCGAAGTCGCCCGTCTTCTCGACCTTGTACACGCGGTACAGCTCGCCGAGCCGATCACCCTTCGCGTTGAAGGAGATCTTCCCCGTGAGGCCCGGGAAGTCCTTGAGGCGCGTGGTGAGGTACTCGCGCAGCTTGTCCGCGTCCGTCGACTTCGTCTCCGCGATGGCCTTCGCCACGACGCGGAAGCCGTCACCCGCCAGCACGCCGTAGATGGAGCCCGGCGTCTCGTTGTACTTCTTCGTGTAGCTCGCCAGGTAGGCCTTGGCCTCGGGGGTGTCGAGATCCTTGGGCACCGGGGGCGAGAGGAACTGGAAGCCCTCCGCCGCGTCCTTGCCGGCGATCTTCACGAGGTCCGGGTTGTTGATGGCGTCCCCGCCGAGGAAGGGCACGTTCCACCCCATCCGCTTCTTCTGCTTCAGCAGCAGGCCCGCCTCCGGGTAGTAGCCGGTGAAGAAGACCACGTCCGGACCGGCCGCCTTGAGCTGGGTGAGGATGGTGGAGTAGTCCTGCTCCTTGGGCGTGAGGGCGTCGAAGAAGACGACGTTGATCTTCTTCGCCTTGAGGATCCCCCGGATCTCGTCGGCCAGGCCCTTGGAATACGCCGAGTTGTCGTGCAGGAGCGCCACCTTGGCCGCCTTCATCGCCTCGAGCGTCGCCGCGGCCACCCGTCCCTGCTCGTCATCGCGCGGGCAGGTGCGGAAGAAGTACTTGAGGCCCTTCTCGGTGAGCCGCACGCTCGTGGAGCCGTTGGCCACCTGGATGATGCTCGCCTCGTCGAAGATGTTCTGGGTCGCCTCGGTCACCGCCGAGCCGTAGGTGCCGATCACGGCCACCACTCCCTGGGTGCTCAGGCGCTGCGCCGCGAGCGACGCGGTGCGCGGATCTCCACCGTCATCCCCGATGATGACCTCGACCTGCTTGCCCAGGAGCCCACCCTTGGCGTTCAGCTCGGAGGCGAGCAGCTCGACGTTCTTCTTCATCTCCTGGCCTTCGCTCGCCCAGGAACCGGTCATGGGCGCCAGGAGGCCGATCTTGATCGTATCCGCCGCACGGGCTGAGCCGAAGCTCAGGAGGCACAGTGCCAGGGCAAGACCCATCGCTCTCTTCATGAGGTTCTCCTCGGAGGTTCAGGAAGCGGTCAGTTCCATATCAGTGCGCGGCGGTGGGCAAGAGCAGATTCTCGCCAGGACTCAGTCGGCACGTGGGGTGGGGCGGTCCTCCGTCCCCGCCGTACCCGACGCGGCGAACACCGTCTCGAGGAAGGCGCCGAGCACGGGGTTGTCGTTGGTGCGGCTCCACGCGAGGAAGAGCTCGACGGGCTTCGCCAGCTCCATCTGCACGGCCTTGAAGACGACCCCTTCGAAGTTGAGGGCCGCCGCGGCCTCCGGCACGAGCGCCAGGCCCATTTCCGCGCGCACCAGCGCCAGGATGGAATGGATCTGGCTCATGTTCTGCACGTACCGGGGTGCCACTCCCGCCCTGCCGAACACCGACAGGACGAGGTTGTGGAGGTACTGCGCCTCGTAGGGCGAGTACATGATGAAGGGCTGTCGTTCGAAGTCCCCCAGGGCCAGGAATGGCTGCGCGGCGAGTGGATGCGTCCGCGGGATCGCGGCGATGAGGGGCTCGCGCAGCACGCAGCGCGACGCGAAGTCCTGGTGATCCACCGGCACACGTACCAGGCCGACGTCGAGCTGCTTGGACATCAGGGCATCCACCTGCGCGGTCGTCACCAGCTCCTTGAGGATCAGGTCCACGCCGGGCAGGCGCGAGCGCAGGGCGGAGATGAGACCCGGCAGGTAGTTGTAGCCCGAGGCCGCGGTGAAGCCCAGGTTGAGCGTGCCGGCGTCACCGCTCGCCACACGCCGCGCGCTGAACGCGGCGCTCTCGGCCAGGCTCAGCAGCCGGCGTGCTTCCGGAAGGAAGGCGCGGCCCGCGGGGGTCAGCTTGACGGTACGGCTCGTGCGCTCGAGGAGCTGCGTCCGCAGGTGGTGCTCCAGCAACTGCACCTGCCGGCTCAGCGGCGGCTGGGTCATGCTGAGCCGTGTGGCCGCGCGCCCGAAGTGCAGTTCCTCGGCGACGGCCACGAAGCAACGGAGCTGGCTGAACTCGAACACTGATGCGTCCCCAGCATGGATGGAGCCCGTGCGAAGTCTATCTGGCATTCTTCCGCACGCGCGCCGTGCATTCGGGGGTCGCACGGGATTGAACGATGACGCACCGCGCCTTCACGGTGGGTAGGCTCCTTTCGAGCGGGCAGGGGCACGAAGTCTCGCCAGCCCCTCGCGGAGGCGTCATGGCGCGGAGCGTCGCATTCATGCACTTCGCGCATGAGTACATGCCCTCTTTGGTTTGGAGCGACATCGAGCCACCACGTACCTTGCTTCGCGTGGGACGGACCGCGAACCGAGGCCGACCCGAGGAGATGAAGGCCCATGACGCAGATGACTCCGTTGGATATGGCAAAGCAGCTGGGTAAGGGGCTGCTGTCCTTCCCCGTCACGCACTTCGACGCGACGCTCGCTTTCGACGAGCGCGCCTATCGCACCAACCTGGCCTCGTTGAGCGAGTACCCCGTGGCGGGCCTGTTCGCGGCCGGCGGGACGGGCGAGTTCTTCTCCCTCACGGCGGACGAGGTGAACCGGGTCGTCAGGGCGGCGGTGGAGGAGACGCGTGGCAAGGTGCCGGTGATCGCTCCGACCGGCTATGGCACCGCGATGGCGAAGGACCTCGCCCGGGCCGCCGAGGCCGCGGGCGCGGACGGGTTGCTGCTGCTGCCGCCCTACCTCACCGAGTGCGACCGGGACGGCATCGCCGCGCACGTCGAGGCGGTGTGCGCCTCCACCAGGCTGGGTGTCATCTTCTACAGCCGCGCCAACGCCGTGCTGGATGACGTCACGCTCGCGCGCCTGTGCGAGCGCTGCCCCAACCTGGTCGGCTTCAAGGACGGGGTGGGTGACATCGAGACGATGACGCGCATCCACCAGCGCATCGGCGACCGCCTCATGTACATCGGCGGACTGCCGACGGCGGAGACCTTCGCCCTCCCGTACCTGGAGATGGGCGTCACCACCTACTCCTCGGCGATCTTCAACTTCCTGCCGCAGTTCGCGCTCCGCTTCTATGACGCCGTCCGCGCGCGCGACCTCGCGACCGTGTCGTCCGGTCTGCGTGACTTCGTGCTCCCGTACATCTCGATCCGCAACCGCAAGAAGGGTTACGCGGTCTCCATCGTGAAGGCGGGCATGCGCGCGATGGGCCGTTCCGCCGGACCCGTGCGTCCTCCGCTGCTGGACCTCACCGAGAGCGAGTTCGGTGAGCTCAAGACCCTCCTCGCCGGACGCTCCTGAAACGAGGACCCATCCATGGCGACCCATTCCGAGGCTCTCACTGGAGAGATGTTCATTGGCGCGGCGCGGGTGCGCGGCACGGCGGGGACGTTCCGCGGACACGACCCGGCGCGTGGCGCATGGCTCGAGCCGGCCTACGGCGGCGGCACTCCGGCCGAGGTGGAGCGGGCCTGCCAGCTCGCGTGGGAAGCGTTCGACGCGTTCCGCGACACCGACCTCGAGACGCGCGCCCGCCTGCTCGAGACGGCGGCCCAGCGCATTCTCGACCTGGGCGACGCGCTGATCGAGCGAGCCTGCGCGGAGTCGGGACTCCCGCGTGGGCGCATCGAGGGTGAGCGGGGCCGCACGGTCGGCCAGCTGCGGCTCTTCGCGGAGGTCGTGCGCGGAGGCGAGTGGCTCGAGGCGCGGATCGATCCCGCCCTGCCGCAGCGCCAGCCCGCGCCGCGTTCCGACCTGCGCCAGCGTCACATCGCCGTGGGGCCCGTGGCGGTGTTCGGCGCGAGCAACTTCCCACTGGCCTTCTCGGTGGCGGGTGGTGACACCGCGTCCGCGCTCGCGGCGGGCTGTCCCGTCGTGGTGAAGGCGCACAACGCCCACCCGGGCACGTCGGAGCTCGTCGGGCGCGCGCTCCGTCAGGCGGTGGCCGACTGTGGCCTCCCCGAGGGCGTCTTCTCGCTCCTCTTCGCCTCGGACAACGAGGTCGGCACCGCGCTCGTGGCGGACCCGCGCATCAAGTCGGTGGGTTTCACCGGCTCGCGACGCGGGGGCATGGCGCTGATGAAGGTCGCCGCCGCCCGTGCCGAGCCCATCCCCGTCTTCGCCGAGATGAGCAGCATCAACCCGGTGTACCTGCTGCCGGCCGCCCTGGCGGCGCGCGGAGCGGACATCGGGCGGAAGTTCGTGGCCTCGCTCACGCTGGGCGCGGGGCAGTTCTGCACCAACCCGGGTCTGGTGCTCGCGGTCGAGGGCCCTGGCCTCGAGGCCTTCCTCGAGGCCTCCGCCGGGGTGCTGCGTGACAGTCCGTGTGCGACGATGCTCACGCCCGGCATCCACGCGGCGTACGACGAGGGAGTGGGGCGTCTGTCGGCCCATCCCCGGGTGAAGTCGATCGCGCGTGGAGTGGCCACGAACGGGCCGAACCAGGCTCGCGCCGCCCTCTTCACGACCGATGCGGGCAGCTTGCTGAACGATCCCGTGCTGCAGGAGGAGGTGTTCGGTTCCTCCTCGCTGGTGGTGCGCTGCGAGAGCGTGGAGGCGATGCGCGCCGCGACCGAGCGCCTGGAGGGGCAGCTCACCGCGACGCTCCAGATGGACGAGGCGGACATTCCCGTGGCGCGCCAGCTCCTGCCAGTCCTCGAGCGCAAGGCGGGGCGCATCCTCGTCAACGGCTTCCCCACGGGGGTCGAGGTGTGCCACGCCATGGTGCACGGGGGCCCCTTCCCGGCCACGTCCGACCCGCGTGCCACCTCGGTCGGCTCGCTCGCCATCCGGCGTTTCCTGCGTCCCGTCTGCTACCAGGACCTGCCGCAGGCCCTGTTGCCCGAGGCGCTGCGTGATGGCAACCCGCTCGAGCTGTGGCGGCGGGTGGACGGGAAGCTCGTTCCGCCCTCCGAGTCACGCCGCTGACCGTTTGAACTGACGCCTGGGCTTCACCCGCAACCCGCAGCGAGGAGGGTTTCGCATGGAAGACGTATCCGCCGTGAGCACCGCAGGCGAACGAACGCGCAGCCGTGTGCGCTACTTCGTCCTGTTCATGGTGTTCATCGTCACCACGCTGAACTTCGCGGATCGCGCGACCCTCTCCATCACCGGCTCGACGATGCAGAAGGAGCTGGGGTTGGATCCGGTGCAGATGGGCTACCTGTTCTCCGCGTTCGCCTGGGCGTACGTGTTGGGGCAGGTCCCCGGCGGATGGCTGCTCGACCGCTTCGGCACCAAGCGCGTCTATGCGTGGAGCATCGTCCTCTGGTCGTTCTTCACGCTGCTGGCGGGAGTGGTGGGCTCGCTGCCCGCCGCCTCCGTGGTGGGTGCGTTCTTCCTCTGCCGGCTGATGGTCGGCTTCGCCGAGGCACCGGCGTTCCCGGGCAACAGCCGCCTCGTGGCGGCCTGGTTCCCCACCGCCGAGCGAGGTACGGCGTCCGCCATCTTCAACTCGGCGCAGTACTTCGCGGCCGTGCTCTTCACCCCCCTCATGGCCTACCTCACCCAGGCCCACGGCTGGCGGAGCGTCTATTTCGTGATGGGGGGCCTGGGCTTCGTGCTGGCGGCGCTGTGGCTGTACACCATTCACGAACCCAAGGCCCACCCGCGCATCAGCCGCGCGGAGCTCGAGCACATCGAGCGCGGCGGCGGACTCGTGAACCTGGAGAAGGGGGCCGTGGCCAAGGTCCCCCTTCAGCGGGGCACCATCAAACAGTTGCTCGCCAACCGCATGATGATGGGCATCTACGTGGGCCAGTACTGCATCAACACGCTGACCTATTTCTTCCTCACCTGGTTCCCGGTGTACCTGGTGCAGGAGCGCGGGATGTCCATCCTCAAGGCGGGCTTCGTCTCGTCGCTTCCGGCGGTGGCGGGGTGCATCGGTGGCGTGTTGGGCGGAGTGATCTCCGACGGCCTGGTGCGCCGCGGCCACTCGCTCACCTTCGCGCGCAAGACGCCCCTCGTGGTCGGGATGCTGATGTCCACGAGCATGGTGGTGTGCAACTACGTGGACTCTCAGTGGCTGGTCGTCGCGATCATGTCCCTCGCATTCTTCGGCAAGGGCGTGGGCGCGCTGGGCTGGGCGGTGATGTCGGACACCTCGCCCAAGGAGGTCGCGGGCCTGAGCGGCGGGGTCTTCAACACCTTCGGCAACACGGCGGGCATCACCACGCCCATCATCATCGGTTACCTCTTGAAGCAGAGCGGCTCCTTCGCCGCCGCGCTCGTGTTCGTGGGCGCCAACGCCTTGCTCGCCATCGTCTGCTACCTGCTCGTCGTCGGTGAGATCCGGCGCCTGGAGCTGAAGCAGGCGTAGAGGACCTCCGGTCGTGAGCGGTCACCCAGGACAGAAAGGACACGGGCCATGACGACGCATCTGGTGATGGGACACAACGAAGCGCCAACGGTGACGAAGGTTCGCGTCGTCCCGGTGGCCGGGCACGACGGGATGCTCCTGAACCTGAGCGGTGCCCATGCTCCTTTCTTCACTCGCAACGTGGTGGTCCTCGAGGACAGCGCTGGCCACACGGGCGTGGGGGAGGTGCCCGGCGGCGAAGCCATCCGCCAGACGCTCGAGGAGGCCATCCCGCTCGTTCTCGGGCAGCGTCTGGGCAACCATCGCAACATCCTCAACTCGGTGCGCCGGCGCTTCTCCCACCGCGACGACGGGGGGCGCGGACAGCAGACCTTCGATCTGCGGGTGACGATCCACGCCGTGGCGGCACTCGAGTGCGCGCTGCTCGATCTGCTCGGCCAGTTCCTCGAGGTGCCCGTGGCGGCGCTGCTCGGCGATGGGCAACAGCGCGAGCGCGTCGACGTACTCGGCTACCTCTTCTACGTGGGCGACCGGAAGCGGACGGATCTGCCCTACCGCTCCGAGCCAGACGCGAAGGATGACTGGCTGCGGTTGCGCCACGAGGAGGCGCTGACGCCGGAGGCCGTGGTGCGGCTCGCCGAGGCCGCGTACGCGCGCTACGGCTTCCGGGACTTCAAGCTCAAGGGCGGCGTGCTGCGGGGCGAGGAGGAGATGGCGGCGGTGACGGCGCTCGCCGAGCACTTTCCGGACGCACGCATCACCCTGGACCCCAACGGCTGTTGGTCGCTGGAGGAGGCGGTGAGGCTGTGCCGCGGCAGCGGAGAAGTGCTCGCCTATGCCGAGGACCCCTGCGGCCCGGAGCGGGGCTACTCGGGTCGCGAGATCATGGCGGAGTTCCGCCGACAGACGCGTCTGCCGACGGCGACGAACATGATCGCCACCGACTGGCGCGAGATGGGGCACGCCATCCAATTGGGCTCGGTGGACATCCCGCTGGCCGACCCGCACTTCTGGACGATGCAGGGGTCGGTGCGCGTCGCGCAGATGTGTGACGAGTGGGGGTTGACCTGGGGCTCGCACTCCAACAACCACTTCGACATCTCGCTGGCGATGTTCACCCACGTGGCCGCGGCGGCACCCGGGCGCATCACCGCCATCGACACGCATTGGATCTGGCAGGACGGCCAGCGCCTGACGCGCGAGCCGCTGCGCATCTCCGGCGGGCAGTTGACGGTCCCGGATCGCCCCGGGCTGGGCGTGGAGCTGGATCCGGACCAGCTCGAGCGTGCCCACGCCCTCTACCGCGCCCAGGCGTTGGGGGCGCGCAACGACGCGGCTGCCATGCAGTACCTGGTGCCGGGGTGGAAGTTCGACCCCAAGCGCCCCTGCCTCATGCGTTGAAGCGTCTGGGAGCAGGGCATGCGGACCTTGAAGCGCGGTTGGATGGTAGCCAGCTTGATGACGTGGAGCTTCGCCGCTCCGGTGCGCGCCGATGAGGCGCCGCCCCCGGCCAACGCGCCAACGGCGACGAGCCAGATCACCCTGCCGTCCACGGGCGGCCTCAACGTCACCTCGAGCAATGGCCAGTTCGAGGTGACACTCAGAGGGCGCATCCAGGTGGACGGCGGCGCGTTCCGCAACGACGCGCTGGGCACCAAGAACGTGAGTGGCACGGAGCTGAGGCGCGTGCGACTGGGCGCCGCCGGGCAGGCACTCGGCTGGCGCTACCTGGTGGAAGTGGACTTCGCCGGAGATGGAGTGGAGGCACAGGACCTGTGGATCTCCAGGACGCTGGGGCCGGGCCAGCTCACCGTCGGCCAGTTCAAGCCCGCCTTCTCGATCGAGGACCAGACGAACGATCTGTACGTCGTCATGCAGGAGCGCAGCTTTCTCGCGAGCACCCTGGCGCCCGGCTTCCAGATCGGCGTTGGATACGCGGGCGATGTCGGGGTCTTCACCTACGGGGTGGCGCTGTACAACCTCGATCGCAACAACGCGAGTCACGATCGGGGGTTCGGAGGGTCTGGCCGGGTGACGTTCGCGCCCTGGCGCACCGAGGGGCGGGTGCTGCACGTGGGTGTGGCGGTGGCTCGCGAGCACACGGACCTGATGGGTGACGGCAAGCAGCCCGGCGTCTCGCTGCGGGTGCGCACGGCCGGCCACCTCGCCGATGGCTCCCGCTTCCTGCTCTTGGGCTTCAACGACAACTCTTCCGTGGACAGCACCAAGGGAGTGCTCGAGCTCGCTGGCGTCTACGGTCCGCTCTCCTTGCAGGCGGAGGCGGCCCAGGGGCGCTACGCGAGCCGGAGCGCGCGGGGCCGGCTCAGCACCTGGTATGTGCAGGCCAGCGGGTTCCTGACGGGAGAGAGCCGTGCCTACGATGCCACGCGTGGCCGCTTCCAACGCCTCGTGCCGCGTGGCAGGTTCGGCGCCCTGGAACTCGCGGTCCGCTACGACGTGGCACGAGGCCTGACAACGCCCGCTGTCGAGGTGTCGAATGGGATCGAGGTCCACGCCGCGACCGCGGGGATCAACTGGTACGTCAACGAGCGCGTCCGCCTCACGGTGAATGGCATCCTGGCCACGGTCGAGGATCCGCTCAATGTCACCGCGCTGGACGACACACGTGCCGTGACGGCGCGGCTCCAGCTGGAGTTCTAGAGAAGGAGAAGGCAGATGACCGATCGCGCGGAGTCCATGCGAACGCAGCCCCTCACCATTCGCATGCATGGCGATGACAACGTCGCCATCGTCGCCAACGAGGGTGGGTTGCCGGCTGGAACGGTATTGCCCGAGGGGCTCGTGCTCAAGGAGCGCGTGCCGCAAGGGCACAAGGTCGCGCTGGTGGATCTGCCCCGGGGTCAGGCGGTCCTGCGCTACGGGGTGCCGATCGGCTACGCCCTGGAGGACATCGCGTCCGGACGCTGGGTGCACGAGCGCCTGCTCGACATGCCGGGGGCGCGTGGGCTGGATGACCTCCCCCTGGCCACCGCGAAGGCCGCGCCCCTGCCGCCGCTGGAGGGCTACACGTTCGAGGGCTACCGCAACCCGGATGGCTCCGTGGGCACGCGCAACATCCTGGCGATCACCCAGACGGTTCAATGCGTGGCGGGCGTCACGGAGTTCGCCGTCCAGCGCATCAAGACCGAGCTGTTGCCCCGCTTCCCGAACGTGGACGATGTCGTGGCCCTGGAGCATGGCTATGGCTGTGGCGTGGCGATCGACGTGCCCGACGCGATCGTGCCGATCCGGACCTTGCGCAACATCAGCCTCAACCCGAACTTCGGCGGCGAGGTGATGATGGTGAGCCTGGGCTGCGAGAAGTTGCAGCCCGAGCGCTTGATGCCACCCGGCTCGCTCCCGGTCGTCGGTCAACGGGGAGGAGCCGAGGAGGGCGGGAAGCCAAGCGTGGTCTGCTTGCAGGACGACAGCCACACCGGCTTCATGTCGATGGTGGCGAGCATCATGCGGCAGGCCGAGACCCATCTGGCGCGCCTGAACGCGCGAAGACGTGAAACCGTGCCGGCCAGTGAGCTGGTGGTGGGGGTCCAGTGCGGTGGTAGCGATGCGTTCTCGGGGGTGACGGCCAACCCGGCGGTTGGCTTCTGCACCGACCTGCTGGTGCGTGCTGGCGCCAGCGTGATGTTCTCGGAAGTGACCGAGGTGCGTGATGGCATCGCCCAACTGACCGCACGCGCCACCACCCCGGAGGTGGCCCAAGCCATGATCCGGGAAATGGCGTGGTACGACGCCTACCTGAAGCGAGGCGGTGCCGACCGGAGCGCCAACACCACGCCGGGCAACAAGAAGGGCGGCCTGTCCAACATCGTCGAGAAGGCGATGGGCTCCATCGTCAAGTCCGGCTCGTCGCCGATTTCCGGGGTGCTGTCGCCCGGAGAGAAGCTCAAGACGAGGGGACTCACGTACGCGGCCACTCCCGCGAGCGATTTCATCTGCGGCACGCTGCAACTGGCCGCGGGCATGAACCTGCATGTCTTCACCACCGGTCGTGGCACGCCCTATGGCCTGGCCGCGGTCCCGGTGATCAAGGTCGCCACGCGCAGCGATCTGGCCCGGCGCTGGCATGACCTGATGGACGTGAACGCCGGAACCATCGCGGATGGCTCCGCCAGCATCGAGGAGGTGGGGTGGGAACTCTTCCGCTTCATGCTGGATGTGGCCAGCGGTCGCAAGAAGACGTGGGCGGAACAGTGGAAGCTTCACAACGCCCTGGTGCTCTTCAATCCCGCTCCCGTGACGTGAGGTCCGGCCGGGGGTGAGCTACCGGCCGATCTTCTCTTCCTTGGCGTGGATTTGGTCCGCCTCAATCCAATGCGCGAGGACGCGGAGTCTCCATGCGGGACGCCTCCTGACAAAAGGACTCGGGTTCCTGGAGTTCTCGCGACGCGGTGGGCGGCGAGCGGCCATTCGAGGGTATGGCCCTGGATTTGCTCCCTGGCAGCGCGAAGCTGGAACCCTTAAGGAAGGGCCGTGGTGGTCGAGGAGGGCGTTCGTGAGTTCACGGCATGAAATCAAGTTGAAGGGGTCGGTCATTCGTCCGGAGCGCATCCCGGCGCCTCTTCTCCAGGAACTGCTGCACATCTTCGTCGAGGGTGCGCAGCGGGCGCTGCGCTTGCGCATCGAGGGACGGAGCACCGCGCGGGGAACCCAGCCCGCGTGGATGCGCTCTGCCGCGCAGTTCGATCTGCTCATCGAGCCCCCGTCCGAGCCTGGAGTCTTCCGGGTCGAGTCACGCCCATTGAGGCAGGTCCTCCCCGCGAACCTCCGGCCGGGTGAGGCCCCGCACGGCCTCGATCTGGCCCGGACGGCCGTGGACTTCTTCGAGGAGGGGCTCGAGGACGCGCTCGCCGGAGCCACGGACAGCGACACGTTCGATGAAGGACTCGTCGAGACGTTCAGTGCATTCGCCCGGGTCTTCGAACAAGGCGTGGAGGCCATCGAGATCGTCAATGGCCGCACCATTCCCATCGACTCCGAGGGAGTAGAGCGGATGATCCGGCTCCGCCGCCAGATTCCTGCCCCCCAGGCCGTTCGGATCGCGGGCACGCTCGACACCATCCGGCACAGTGATCGGGTCTTCACCCTGGTGCTGGAATCCGGTGCCTTGCTCAAGGGGGTCGCGGAGCGACTGGAACCCACACGGATGGCGTCGCTCTTCGGCAAGCAGGTGGTGGTGTCGGGGATGGCGGTGTTCCGGCCTTCTGGTTCTGTCTCGCGGATCGACGTGGAGCAGATGCAGGAGGCCAGCGCGCAGGAGACCTCTCTGTGGTCCCGCTTGCCCAGGCCGCTGCGGGTTCCGCTGGACACCCGAGCACTACGGGTGGCCCAGGATGAACGGTCGGGTTTCAATGCCATCTACGGCCAGTGGCCGGGTGATGAGTCGGAGGAGGAACTCGTGGCCGCGCTCGAGGGGTTCTCGTGACTGCGGCCAGTGGTCTTGTCCTGCTCGACACCAACATCCTCATTCACCTGCTCAGGGCCACGGCCCTGGGCGCCAGGGCCGCCAGCGAACACGCCTTGCGGAGCCGGAGCGAGCGGTCTCTGCTCTCCATCGTCACCGTGGGCGAGGCCCTGGCATTCGCGAGGAAGCGCGGCTGGGGAACGTCCAAGGTCACCGCACTGCGGGAACTGATTCAGCAGCTCGTCATCGTCGACATCCACTCCAATGAAGTCCTGGAACACTACGCCGCGCTCGATGCTTTCCGCGAAGCCCGTGGACGGGCCTTGGGAAAGAACGACCTGTGGATCTCCGCCACGGCCGCGGCGACCGGCGCGTTGTTGTTGACCACGGACAAGGACTTCGATCCCCTTCACCAGGAAGGACTCTTGCGCCGCGCCTGGTACGACCCGGCACCGAGCCCTCGAAACTTATGAGCACCAGTCATGCTCACGCGGCACCTTCGTCCAGGAGCTCCACGATGCCCCGGGTGCCGTCCACGCGGATGCGCTGGCCGGTGTGGATGCGCCGCGTGGCGCCCGTCACGCTGACGACCGCCGGAATGCCGTACTCGCGCGCCACCACCGAGCCGTGCGTCATGAGCCCGCCCACCTCGGTCACCAGTCCAGACGCGTGCACGAACAGGGGCGTCCAGCCTGGATCCGTATGCGGCGCCACGAGGATCTCTCCCGCGTGAAGCACCTCGCGCGTCGGATCGAGCACCACGCGCGCCCGCCCCTCCACCACGCCCGCCGAGGCCGCCGTCCCGGACATGGCTCCCGGTGGCAGATCCTCGCGGCCCGCCAGCACGGGAATCTCGCCATCGCTCGCCATCACCAAGGGAGGCGCTCGTCTGGCGTCGCGCCGGAGCGCGGCCCGCCGCTCCTCGGCGAGGGGCCGTAGATCGGGCGCTCGCTCGGCCTCGAGCGCCGCGATCAGCTCCTCGAAGCGGAACAGGAACACCTCGTCCGGCGCCCCGAGCGCCCCGCGCCGCACCAGGAGACTCCCGGCCTCGAGCACTGCGTCACGCACGAGCTCCAGCACACGGACGAGCAGGAACTTGGGGTGTTCCCGCAGCCCAAGGCCCGCGCGGGCCAGTCGTACCCACCGGCGAGCCAGCCGGGCGCGCAGGCTTCCGGTCAGACCGCGTCGGGACGCGGCGACGAGTCGCTCGCCCGCGGCCTCGGCCCTGGCGGCCAGCGCCGCGTGGTGGGCCCGGTGCTCGCCCGCGGACCGGTTCGCCCCCGCCGGTCCGGCTCCTCCCACGATGGTCGCGAGAAGGAGCGAGGGATCCTCCTTGTAACGAGGCCGGGACAGGTCCACCTCCCCATGTCCCCGCATGCCATAGCGCTCGAGGAAGGCCCGCCAGGCCGTGAGAAAGGCCGGCCCTCCTTCGAGGTCACGCGCCGCGGCCAGGGCCTCGGGGGCGGGACGGTCGTGAAGCACCGCGGCCAGGGCCGGATGGGGGCGGACGAGATCCGTCAGATCTCCCACGGCCAGATCCATCTCGGTGGTGACGTTGCCGGGCAGGCCCCGCTCCAGCGCGGAGAGATCCTCCAGTGTCCCGCCGAGCAGTCCCCTCCGGATTCCCTGGCCGAGCAGCCCCTTGGCCACCACGCCCACGAGCAGGTTCGGGGGCAGGGCGAGGGCGCGGCTCATGAGCTCCGAGAGCACACGCCGCGACTCGCGCAGCCGTGCCGCGCCCGGAGCCGCCGCCGCGAGCCGGGCCCGCATCTCGGTGAGCAGCGACTCGCTGAACGTCTCCACCCGGGAGAGGAGTGAGGCGGGATCCGCGACGAACAGCCGGTGCAACATCCGGGTGACCAGGGGGAAGGCGATGCGGCCAACGCCCCTCACCGTGGCCCGTCCGCCGCGTGCGCCGCGCTGGAAGGCCGGCTGGTTGGCCAACGCGTCCATGCCCCGGCCCAGATCCTCGTAGACGTGACGGGCGATCCCCACCATCCGCCGCCGCAGGAGGGGATGGCGCAGCATGGGCGTCGCGTCCAGGAAGAGCCGGCTGCCCGCGACGGCGACGGACCGGGTCTCGTGGGGAGGCTCCTCCGTGCCCGACGACGTCCTGCCGAATGGAATCGTCAACTGCCACACCTGGAGGGCGAGCGGCGGCATCGGGTCCGTCATCATCTGGACGTGGCCGAAGCCGAGGTAGATATGCGTGCCCCCGTCGTCCGGAGCGGGCGTGGGCAGCGGGTACAGGCTCGTGATGGGGCGGGCCTGGACCACGTAGATGCGCCCGGCCTCGATGCACCACTCGATGTCCTGCGGCTCGCCGTAATGCGCTTCGATGCGCGCGCCCAGGGCGGCCAGCTCCCGTGCGGTCACGTCATCCAGGGCCCGGGCGCTGCGGGTGGCTTCCGGCAAGGCTTCCTCCCTGGTTCCGCCCTCGGGCCTGGGACGGATGGCCAGGGCCTTGTCACCCACCTGGACGCTCAGGAACTCCCCCGTCGCCTTGTCCACCTTGTACAGGTCGGCGTTGATGAGCCCGCTGACCAGCGCCTCGCCCAGCCCGAAGCCCGCGTCGATGGATACGGTGCCACGCCGCCCGGTGAGGGGATCCGCGGTGAAGAGGATGCCGGACACCTCGGGCATCACCATGCGCTGCACCACCACGCTCAGCTTCACCCCGCGATGGCCAAAGCCATTCCGGGCCCGGTAGAGCACCGCGCGATCGGTGAACAGCGACACCCAGCAGCGCCGGACCGCGTCGAGCAGGGACTCGGCCCCGCGGATGTTGAGGAAGGTGTCCTGCTGGCCCGCGAAGCTGGCGTCCGGCAGATCCTCCGCCGTGGCGCTGGAGCGCACCGCCCACGCGGCCTCGGTCCCCAGCGCCCTCCAGGCGGCGAGCACGGCGTCGGCCACGGCCGGGGGAAGGGGCGCCTGGCCGAGCGCGGCACGGGTGGCCTCGGCGACGCGACGCGCCGCTTCCACATCCTTCCCATCCAATGACTCCAGCGCCGCGTACAACGCCTGGGTCTCCCCGACGCCGGCGAAGAACGCATCGAAGGCGGCCGTGGTGACACAGAAGCCGGGAGGCACGGGGAACCCGGCGCGGGCCAGCTCGCCCAGGTTGGCCCCCTTGCCGCCCACGTGGGGCAGGTCCGCCGCGCAGATGCGCTCGAACGGGAGGATGAAGGACTCCGCTTCCACGGTGCGCGCGGATTCGTCGAGGGTGTTGCCTGTACTCATGGGGTTCTCCACTTCGAGGAGGCGACACCGTCCAGCAACACGCGTCTCGGGCAGCGGCATGATCGCTGACGCGATACGGGAAAGACATAGATCGTTCGTCTCACCTCTGTGTCAAGACGGGATGCCCGTGCTCTTGTTGCCTGGGTTGAAATGCAGTCCATGTGTCTCAGGTGCAGCCCGCGTGTAATCAAAGGAGCTCTTGGAGAGAGCCAGACACATCGTGATGCGCGGCTGGAGCCTGATGCTGAACGATATGAAATTCGCCATGGCCTCATACCGCGGGACCATGGTATGGAAGTGCTGTGATGGTCAGGGGGGCGCTCAGCCAGCCCAGGCTTGTTCTCTCCGAATCGAGAGCGGCGGTACACGGAGTGACGCCAGGATCCACGAGAGGATCTGGCGAGTGGAATGCCTTTGCCTAAGGAGCGGCGATATGGCGGCCTATCTGCACCCCGGGGTCTATCTCGAGGAAATTCCCAGTGGTGCAAAACCTATCGAAGGGGTTGCGACCTCATTGACTGCGTTCGTGGGTCCCGCGACCCGGGGACCGCTGGGGACTCCCGTCCTGGTGCACAGCCTGGACGATTACGAGCGCACCTATGGGGCCATCAGCAGTGAGCAGGACGCGATGGGTTTCGCGGCGCTCGCCTATTACCAGAATGGGGGCAAGGACGCGTACATCGTCCGGGTTGCCGATCCCACCGGCGCCCAGGCGGCCTTCGCCACGCTGGGCAGTGATGCGGATACGCCCGAGCCGCTGCTCACCCTGTCGGCGACGAGCGAGGGAGAGTGGGGCAACGACATCTACTTCCGGGTCACCCGGCCGACTTCCTTTTCCACCGCCGCGCCTGTCTTCACCTTGGAGGTGGGCCATCTGGAGTTGGTGGAAGGTGTCAGCGAGTTCAAGGCGGATGCCACCTTCTCCAACTTGTCCATGAACGAGAGCGCGCCCACGTATGCGCTCGGGTTGGTGGATGGGTCGGCGGGCACCGTCAAGCTCGAGTTCGTCAATGACACCACCGCCGAGGACCTGGCGGGACATGGGACCCTGGTGGGGGCCGCGATCGCGAGCCCGGTGGCGGGCGACCGGTTCTCCAGTCTTCCCGAGAAGTTGTCCCTGAGCGTCAACATCGATGGTCTGGGAGCGAAGACCCTTTCCTTTACCAAGACGTCCTTGAAACTGGGAGGGACGAACGGCGACGCGGATGCCGCGCTGGTCGCGAAGGCGGTCCAGGACGCCATCCAGCAGATCGCTCCCAGCGAGGAGCCCTTCCAGGGGGTGACGTGCACCTATGACGCGGCGACGCACCGGTTCACCCTGCGCTCGCCCGCCTCCGCCTCGTCCTCCGTGGAGATCTATGATTCGGGCGCGGGTCCGAGCCTGGCCAAGGCCATGCGGTTGGAGCCCGCCTCCACGCCCACCCGGGTGCACGGCTCGCTGCCGTTGGTTCCCGCGGCGGTGGAGCCCACCAAGCTCACCAGCGGCGCGGCCGAGCCTCCCCGCGCACAGGACTACCAGTCCGTCTTCGGAGGCCCGCTCAAGAAGATCTCCGACATCAGCGTGGTGGTGCTGCCGGACCAATCCCTGCCACCGGATGGCACGGGCAATCCGGGCATCGCGGCGGCGCTCGCCCATTGCGAGGAGATGCGCAACCGGGTGTTGATCATCGATCCTCCGCCAGGCTTCGAGTTGAAGTCGGCCCAGGAGGTGAACCAGCTCCGGCTGCCGACCTCGACCTATTCCGTCCTGTACTACCCGCGGGTGAAGGTGGCCAACCCGTTCTACAAGGCAGGGGCGACGGTGAAGGCGAGCCCCACCGTGACGGTGGCTCCCTCGGCGTTCGCCGCGGGCATGTGGTCGCGCATCGATGCGCGCCGGGGAGTATGGAAGGCGCCGGCGGGCGTGGAAACCTCGCTGCTGGGCACCGCGGGCCTCGAGTTCCAGGTGGACGACGGGGCGCAGGATCAGCTCAACCCCCTGGGCGTCAACTGCCTGCGCGTCCTGCCGAACTTCGGCGCGGTCCTCTGGGGGGCTCGCACCCTGGCGACCCGGGCGGATCCCGAGTGGCGGTACGTGTCCGTGCGCCGCACGGCCATCATGATCGAGCAGAGTGTCTACAACGGCATCCAGTGGGCCGTGTTCGAGCCCAATGATCACCGGCTGTGGTCCGCGCTGCGCACCAACATCGGCTCCTTCATGGATGGGCTGTTCCGCGCCGGCGCCTTCCAGGGCGACAAGGCCTCCGATGCCTACTTCGTGCGCTGCGGCCTGGGTGACACCATGACCCAGGGGGACATCGACCGGGGCCAGGTCATCGCCGTGGTGGGCTTCGCGCCCCTGAAGGCCGCCGAGTTCGTCATCATCCGCATCCAGCAGAAGCTCCAGCAATAGGCCACCCGAGGTGAGACATGGCTGCTCCGCTGTTCACGGTGAACACGCACCGTCATGATCCGTACCGGACGTTCAAGTTCCAGTTGCTCATCGATGGCAAGCCGGTGGCCGGGCTGAAGAAGGTGGGAGCCCTGAAGAGGAAGACGGAGGCGATCAAGTGGCGCACCGCGGGAGATCCCTCTCACGAGCGCATCCTGCCGGGCGGCACGAGCTACGAGCCGCTCGTGTTGGAGCAGGGCCTCACGCACGATCCGGTCTTCGAGAACTGGGCCAACCTGGTGAACAACGTCGAGGGTGACGCCGCGATGTCCTTGAAGAATTTTCGCAAGGATCTCGTGCTCAACGTGCTCAACCTCCAGGGCAAGGTGGCCCTGTCGTACAAGATCTTCCGCGCCTGGGTGTCCGAGTTCCAGGCACTGCCGGATCTGGACGCGGGCTCGATGAACGCGGTGGGCATCCAGACCCTCACGTTGCAGCACGAGGGCTGGCAGCGTGACACGAGCGTTCCCGAGCCGGCGGAGACCTGATGCGCTTGCCGGGAGGCCTCCTGCGGGAAGGGGAGCTGCGGCGGCAGTTCCGCTTTCGCGAGCCCGACGGGGCGCTGGAGCTGAGCATCCTGGAGGGCGCGCGGCGGCGGGAACCGTTGCCCCGCCAGGTCAGCCGTGTGCTGGTCGCGGCGCTGGAGCACCTGGGTGGCGAGCCGCCGGAGCTGGCGAAGGTGGAGGAGCTGTGCATCGCGGATCGGCAGTTCCTCATGCGGCGGCTGCGGACGTGGCTGGGCGACGAGCAGCCGTGGCACACGGTGCGCTGCACGGGGTGCCAGGAGCGCTTCGACTTCGAGCTGAACGTGGCGGAGCTGCCGGTGAAGGAGGCGGGCGCGGGTTTCCCCTTCGTGGAGGTGGAGACGGGGCAGGGGCGGGTGCGCGGGAGGGTTCCCACGGGAGCGGATCAACTGGCGTTGGCCGAGCGGGTCACGGCGGACGTCCGGGCTCTGCTGGAGCGGTGTCTGTTCCCGGCCGACGTGGCACGGCTGGAGGAAGGGGACATCGCCCTCATCGAGGAGGCCCTGGAGGCGGTGTCTCCGGGGGTGGTGACGCGGGTGGGCGCGACATGCCCGGGATGTGGGGCGACCCAGGTGGTGACGTTGGAGCCGTACTCCTGCCTGTTCATGGAGTCGACACTGCTGGAGGAGGTCCACACCCTGGCCTCCGCGTATCACTGGAGCGAGCGGGACATCCTGGCGCTCCCGCTGCATCGTCGGCGGCAGTACTTGCGTCTGGTCGAGCGGGCCACGGGTCAGGTGGCGTGACATTGGAGTCCGTACATGGGGTTCCTGTCCGATATCCTTGCTGACGCATTCCGGCGCCCGGAGTCCCGGCACACCGGCAATGCCCTGATGCGCGACGAGGGTGCGCCGGGATGGGTGGAAGACGGCTCACCGCTCTCGAGCGATGTGTCCGAGCCCCCTTTCGCGACAGCAGGCGACGTGGCCCGGGTCGTGGAGACGTTGCCCGCGGCAGACGGCGCGAGGCTGGAGCCGGTGGTGACGGACACGGCCCCGGTGGGTGCCGGGTTCCCGTCCGCCCCGACTCGAGTCCTCGAGGGGCAGGCGGAGCGCGCGCGCGTTCCGGCGGCTGCTTCGGTGGAGACCCCCACGCATGCACCGGGCGGAGCCGAGCACCGCGTCGCCGGCGTCCACGTGCCACGTCCTCCGCCCACGGTGGTTTCGTCTGGCTCCCGGGCGATGCCCGAGGTCATCGCGCAAGAGGCCCCCATCGGAGCCCCCATCGGACTCGCGGGTGAACGGGAGGTGGGGACGAGCCCCGCGCCAGCGCCCGTGCCCTCCCGGAGGGAGGCGCTCGAGCCCTTGCCCGCGCCTCGCGAGACGCGCGGGCCGGTGCACCCCAGGATTCTCGGGGACGCCGTGGCGGAGCTCACCGTCTCCTCGGGGGGAGGGGAGGCACCTCGAGAAGCTCGTGGCGCGCCCTCATCGCGAGCGGCGCAGGACGTTTCTTCCCGGCAGGCGCGGGGGCCGTCCATGTCTTCGTGGGCGGGCGCCGGCCAGGATTCCGGCGATGTCGGGAGCAAGGTTTCTACCCCGGACGCACCCCGGGCGGTCGCGCCCACCTCTTCCGAGGGCGTCCGGACGGAGCGTGGGGCGACGTCGAAGCGCGCGCAAGTGCCCGGACCTCCGGCCCTCCCGGAGCGCGCGCCGGTCCTTCCTCCCCGGAGCGAGCCGCCGGCGCCCCGCGTCCATATCGGCGAGGTCCATGTGACCATCACCGCGCCCGCACTGGCGCCCAGGCCGGCGGCGCCCGCCGCTTCCCCGAGCCTGCTCAGCCGCCACTACCTCCGGAGCACCTGAGATGGCGCTGCCCGAATCCTCGGTGTCCGTGGCCTGTCGCTCGGTGGCGGAGTTCGTCCGGGAGAGCTTCCGCGCGCAGGGTTTCACCCCTCGGGTGCTCATTGGCACCCCCGCCGAGGCCGTCACGGACGCATCCAGCTCCGAGCACCGGATCAACCTGTTCTTCCACCGCTTCGAGCCGTCCCTGGTCGGGCCGGACGTGCTGCCCGGACAGTCCTGGTACATCCGGGTCCATTGCCTGGTGACGGCGTTCGCCGTCGTCGAGGACTCGGTGAGCGCGGGCGAGAACGATCTGCGCCTGCTCGGCGAGGTCATCCGCTTCTTCCACGAGAAGCCCCTCATGGACGCGGTGGATGATCAGGGCGAGGTCATCCGCATCCAGGTGCTCTTCCAACCGCTCAGCCTGGACGACATCAACCGGCTGTGGTCCACCCAGAAGGACGTCACCTATCGGCCTTCCGTGGCCTATGAGCTGGCGCTCGTCCCGGTGGTGCCCCGGACGCGCGCCGTCGAGGGGCCCCGGGTGGGCTCCGTCGTCACGCGGGTGCGCACGCGCGGTGGGCCGGGTGGGCCCGGGCGCGAGTGGACACCGCCCGTTGCGTTCCTGCGCGTGGACGTGGAGCGGGAGGATTGGGCCCCGGAGATCTGCCTCGTGCGCGACGGCGAATGTCTGCGGAGCATCGCCTTCGAGGTGGGCAGCCCGGAACTCGTGAGCTTCCAACCCGAGGTGCTGGTGGTCGGCGAGCCGGGGACCTCCGTGCGCCTGCGCTGGGATGTGTGGGATCGGCAGCAGGGGTGGCGGACGGTGGATTCGGGAGTCGACGTGAGCGTGGCGATCCATGAGGCGGATCCCCGGCAGCTACCGGCCAGCTCCCGGGCGCAAGTCGCCCTGCCATTCACCACCCAGCCCGGTCAGGCCGTGCTCTACGCCGTCCGCCGCTACCGGCGCGTGGCGGATGGGCCCCAGGGCGCCGAGCTCGAGGTGCGCGGCAACCCCCTCCTGGTGACGCTCCACGGGGGTGCGCCATGAGTGGCGAGCCACTGCGCGCCGAGTGGGAGCGCGTGGAGTTGCTCGGACAGTGCCTCGTGCGGCTCCGGGCGGGCGGGCCGTTGGAGGACACCCTGCTGGAACCGCTGCGGACCGCCCAGGCGGGAGTGCGGCGGGGTCGGGAGGAGGAGGACTCGGCCTGGAAGCGGCTGCGCGCGGCCGCGCTCTCCGCGCTCGAGTACGACGTGCTGGCCTGCGTGATCGCGCCGGAGGTGGAGCCCAAGGTCGGCTGGTTGTTCCAGCAGCTCCAGCCGGGCGCGGCCCAGCCCTCCTATCCGAGCGCGGCGCTCCTCCAGGAACTCCTCGCGCTGCGGCACGAGGAGGGCCAGCGGTTGATGGTGGCACTGGCGGAAGACGCGCCGCTGCGGCGCCTGGGGTTGATCGAGCGCGAGGAGCCAGGAGCGTACGCCGCCATCCGTCCCGGGCGGGGAGTCGCCGCGCGCCTGCTGGGCGCACCCGAGCCGCCACTCGTCATCCCCGGGGCGCTGCGAGTTGCCGGCACCGCCCGCTGGGAGGAGCTCATCCTGCCTCCCTCGCGGCTGGAGCTGTTGCGCGAGTTCCTCCTGTGGATCCGCCATCGCCAGGTGGTGGTGGAGCAGTGGGGAGGCCGCGCCGTGGGCGGCCCGGTGGCGCTGTTCGCGGGGACGTCGGGCACGGGCAAGACGTTCGCCGCGTCCGTGCTGGCCACGGAGCTGGGTTGGCCACTGTACCGGGTGGACCTGGGCGCGCTCGTCAGCAAGTACATCGGCGAGACGGAGAAGAACCTCAACCGTCTCTTCGGGGCCGCGCATGGTCGCGAGGTCATCCTCCTCTTCGACGAGGCGGACAGCCTCTTCGGCAAGCGCGGCGAGGTGCGGGAGGCGCGCGACCGCTACGCCAACCTCGAGGTGAGCCACCTGCTCGCGCGCATCGAGCAGCACGAGGGGCCCTGCATCCTCACCACCAACCTCAAGGGGCACCTGGATCCGGCCTTCACCCGCCGCTTCCAACTGGTGGTGGAGTTTCCCCGGCCCGATGCCCAGGCACAGGCCCGGCTGTGGCGGGGCCAGCTCCCTCCCCGGGCTCCCCTGGAGCCCGACGTGGATCCCCAGTTGCTCGGTACCGCGGTGAGCCTGTCGGGAGGTGGCATCCGCAACGCGGCGCTGCACGCGGCCTACCTGGCCGCCGGGACCGGAGGGCCCATCGGGCTGCGGCACCTCGCGCTCGCCATCTGGCGCGAGCTGGGCAAGGACGGGCGGGACGTCTCCCTCGCGGAGCTGGGCCCGCTGCGCCGCTACCTCCCGGAGGCTGTCCCATGTTGAGCATCGACACGCTGCACCTGCGGCTGCCCGCCGGGTTCGAGCACCGGGCCTCCTCCATCGTCCACCTGCTCGGGCGCGAGCTGTCACGCGCCCCCGTCCAGGCCGAGCTCTCGCTGCCGCTCGCACGGCTGTCCCTGCAGCTCGATCCGGGCCTGTCGGATGGGGAGATCGCCCGGCGGATCGCCACGGCGCTGCTGGCCACGGTGGAGGGCACGCGATGAACCCGGGGCAAACCATGCGAGGAGCTCACCCATGCTGAGGGTCACCCGAGGGGCGCTGGTGGAGTACGGGCTGTCCGTTCCACCGCTGGCCCTGGTGTTCGACTTCAACCCGAGTACCCTCTCCCGGACGCGCACCCTCACCGTGAACACGGGGGGCACGCCGGGCCTCCGGGGAGGCTATGACTTCGCCCTGCCCACGGAGACCCCGCGCGTGGCCCAGGGCGTCACCGTCCAGCCCGAGTCCTTCACGCTGGAGATCCTCCTGGACGCGACGGATCGCATGCACGAGGGCGAGGCCGTGGCCAGCTCCCTGGGCATCCAGCCCGAGCTGGACACGCTCCGCTCGATGATCGAGCCCAAGTCCCAGGGGCCGGGCGGCCTGCAACTCCTCGCGAGCCTCGGGCTGGGCACCGAGCGCGCCTTCCGCCGGGATCAGTTCGCCTCCGTCCTGCTCTTCGTCTGGGGCGGACAGGTGCTGCCGGTGTTCCTCACCTCGGTGCGCGTGGAGGAGAAGGACTTCCTGCCCTCGCTCATCCCGTACCGGGCCACGGCCTCGCTCACGCTGCAGGTCATCGAGGGCAACAACCCGTTCTACCTGCGGGAGAAGGCGCGCCAGCTCGTGGGCGCCGCGGTGGGTGTCGGCCGGTTGTCGGCCGACGTGCTCAAGGGGGTGTTCTGATGTTCCTGCGAGGCTCGCGTTACGACAAGGCCCGTGCCTTCGCGCCGGATCCGGTGCTCGGCGAGGTCTTCCGCGGCGTCCGGCCGCGCGCCATCGGGCCCGCCACCGGCGTGCTCGAGCACATGGTGCGCTCGGGGGACCGGTTGGATCTGCTCGCCCGGCACTACTACAACGATCCGCGCCTGTGGTGGCGCATCGTGGACGCCAACCCGGCCTTCCTCTATGGCGGCGATCTCACGCTCGAGCGCAACGTGGGCGAGATCATCCTCATTCCCCGGGCGGGGGAGTAGCCCATGCTGGACGACCTGTTCTCCGACCGCTTCCGCGCCCCCGCCGAGTGCAACATCCGGGTGCGCGGTCGTCCCATCACCGAGCTCTACCCCTTTCTCGGTGAGGTGCGGGTGGAGTGCAGCCGGGAACAGGCGGGTGTGGCCACGCTCGTTTTCGAGACGCGGCGCGACGAGCACGGGCGCTGGGTGGTGCAGGACGCCGAGGTGCTCGTCCCCTGGGAGCCGCTGAGCATCGAGGCCGTGTTCGGTCACCGGACGGAGGAGGTCTTCCGCGGCTTCGTGCGCCAGGTGCGCGCCGACTACCCCGAGAACACCGCGAGCGCCCGGGTGACGGTGGAGTGCCAGGACGAGTCCCTCGCGCTCGATCGCGAGCACGTGCGCCGGGTCTGGGGCGCGGACGTCCCCACGCGAGATCAGCTCATCCTCCTGGAGATCGCCGGACAACATGGGCTGAGCGTGGATCCCACCAGCGGCGCGGGGATGAGCGGGCTCGTGCTGCCGCAGGACTCCACGGACATCCGCTTCCTGCGCGCGCGGGCCGAGGCCAACGGCTACGAGCTGCTCTTCCAGGGCGGGGAGATCTACTTCGGCCCCATGCGCCTGGAGGCCACGCCCCAGCCCACCCTCCGGGTGTACGCGGGGCCGGATACCCACTGCCGTTCGCTGTCGGTGACGACGGACGGGCACCAGCCCAACAAGGTGGCGGTGGACCTGGCGGCGCAGCAAGGCAGCGGCGCGCGCCGGCGGGAGCTGACACCGGATCTGCCCCTGCTCGGCTCGCGGCCCGCCGAGGGTGGACGCGAGCTGCGTGACTTCACCTGGCTGCTCACGCGCGAGGGCTCGGCGGACGAGGAGGAGCTCACCGCGCGCGCCCAGCGCCGGGCGAATGATTTCTCCATGCGCATCAAGGCCGAGGGCGAGGTGGATGGCACTGCCTATGGCCATGTGCTGCGGGTGGGCCAGCCGGTCTCGGTGGATGGGATTGGCGAGTGGCTGGGGGGCGTGTTCTACGTGGACCGCGTCTCGCATGTCTTCTCGCACGAGGGCTACCTGCAGACCATCCGCCTGCTGCGCAACGCCTATGGCGATGATCTCGGGAGTGGCGCCGTCAACGCGCTGCGGGGGCTCTTCTCGTGACGGATGAACTGCTCGTCCAGCTCACCCGGCAGGTCCGGGAGAAGTACTACGGCAAGTACCGCGGCTTCGTGGTGGACAACGAGGACCCGGAGAAGCTCGGGCGGCTGCGGGTGATGGTGCCCTCGGTGCTGGGCGAGGAGCCCTCGCCCTGGGCCCTGCCGTGCATGCCCTTCGGGGGACTCGCGGGCCAGGGCTGGTTCCTCCTGCCCGAGGTGGATGCCCAGGTGTGGGTGGAGTTCGAGGAGGGCGACGTGCGCCGGCCCATCTGGACCGGGACGTTCTGGCAGAAGTCCGCGGACGTGCCCGAGCCGGCGGCGAAGACGCCTCCCACCACGCGTCTGCTCCAGACGCCGGGGGGGCACGTGCTCCAGTTCGACGATGAGCCGGACCAGGAGCGCCTCCTGCTCCATCACCCGAGCGGGGCGGAGGTGAGCCTCGAGCCCAAGGGCTCCATCGCGCTCACGGACGCCGAGGGCGCCACGGTGGTGCTGGACGCCGAGGCGAAGACGCTGCGCATCGAGGATTCGCATGGCAACTCGGTGCAGCTCGGCTCGAGCGGCGTGCTGGTGGAGGATGCCAACGGCAATCGGATCGAGCTGGGCTCGTCCGGGGCGACGGTGTCCGCGCAGAAGGTCGTCGTCGAGGCCTCCCAGGTGATGCTCGGGGGCAGTGGCGGCGAGCCCGTCATCAAGGGCCAGAGCTTCCTGTCGCTGTTCGCCACGCACATGCACACCTCCGGGCCCCCGGGCGGCCCGACGTCCCCCCCCATTCCGCAGGGGGAGATGAGCACGCTGTCCATGAAGGTGACGACCTCGTGAGGGACGCATGAGTGACTCGTTCGATCAGCGCCAGCGCCTGGGAGACCCCCCCTGTCTGGCGTTTCCCTTCCGGGTGGGCACCCAGGGCCCGGCCATCAGCCGGCGCAACCAGCACGTGCGCGAGCAGATCGAGCAGGTGCTCTTCACCACGCCCGGGGAGCGGGTGTTCCGTCCGGACTTCGGGGGCGGCGCGCGCACCCTCGTCTTCGAGCCCAATGGCACGCCCCTGTGGGACGTGACGGGACGGCGGCTGCAGGCGGCGCTGGCCGAGGCCCTGCGGGGCGAGGTGGATCCCGGCAGCCTGGAGATGGAGGTCACCGGCAGCGGCGAGCAGATGGAGATCACCGTGCGCTACCGGCTGACCACGCTGGGCGTGTCCCAGCAGCAGACCTTCTCCGTGGGAGGCACTGGTGGCTGAGACTCCGTACTCCGAGATCGTCTTCGAGCCGGGACTGCCGGGCTGTGGCCGACGCGTGGTGCGCGGCCTGCCCAGGCCATTGCCCGACGTGGGCAACGACTTCGACTGGCAGGTGCGCGACTACGACGGCTTCCGCCTCTTCATGATGGAGGAGCTGGCGGCGCGCTTCCCCGAGCGCCAACGGTGGACGGCGGCCGACCTGGAGGTGGTGCTCGTCGAGGCGATGGCCGCGGTGTTGGATCAGCTCTCGGACATGGCGGACCGGGTGGCGGCCGAGGCCTACCTGGAGACGGCGCGCCGGCCCGAGTCCGTGCGCCGGCTGCTGCGCTTCATCGGGTACGACGCGGAGCGGATGGCGTTCGCGGCCGGGGAGATCAAGAGCAACCCGGCGGACGATGAGGCGGGTGCACGCGCCGAGTTGGAGGCAGCCTGGGCCGGCAATCCCTTCCTGATGGAGGCGGCGCGGCAGGCGGGCCCGCGCGAGCTGCACGTGCAGCATCGCATGGTCACCGTGGAGGACTACGGGCGGCTGCTGGAGGAGCACCCGCTGGTGCGTCACGCGCAGGCGTCCATCGAGTGGAGCGGTTCGTGGTCCGTGGTGCGGGTGGCGGTCATCGGCTGGAACGACCGGAGGCTCGACACGCGCGAGGGCTCGGATGCGAGCGCCACGGTGCCCCTGGAGCTGCGGCGGCGCGTGGAGCGCTTCCACATCGAGCGGGGGCTCATGCCTCCCCAGTGGACGGACGCCACCTTCCGCGCGGTGCTGGCCAGCTACGTGGAGCGCTACCGGATGATCGGCCAGGAGGTGCAGCTCGAGGACGCGGTGCCGGTGGGCATCCTGCTGGGCCTGTCCATCCGCGTGGCCCCGGACTACTTCCAGTCCGAGGTGCGCGCCGCGATCGAGCAGGCACTGGGCCGCGCTCCCGGAGGTTTCTTCGAGCCGGGCCGGCTGCGCTTCGGCGAGGACATCAACGCCAGCGATCTCATCCAGGCCCTCACGGCGCTGGAAGGCGTGGAGACGGTGTTCCTGGATCGTTTCAAGCGCGTGGGCTCGCGCTACCTGGATCAGGCGGCCTCCGGGCGCATCCTGCTCAAGGGCATCGAGATCGCCACCTGTGACAATGATCCCGCGCATCCCGAGCGGGGCGCGTACACGCTGAAGCTCCAGGGGGGGAGGCGGGGATGAGCAAGGCGACGGACATCACCCGGTGGAACCGCGCGGGACTGCGGCGGCTGCGCTACGTGGACGCCAACGCGGCCACGCTGCTCGAGGAGATCCGCATCCGCCTCGCCGAGCGGTTTCCCCAATGGCAGGCGATGCAGGTGCCCGAGTCCAAGGGGGGGGCGGGGCTGCGGGCGTCCGAGTCCGAGCAGGAGACGGAGCGTCAGGCGAGCCTGCTCGCGCGCTATCAGGCACCACGAGCCCCCGTGCCCGACTGGGGTTGGGAGATCGCCCGTGCCCTGGCCCGTGCCTCCCACGTGCTGACCGAGCACCTGGATGCCTACGCCAACGAGGCGTACCTGGGAACGGCCACGCAATGGGAGAACCTGCGGCGCCTGGTGGAGATGATCGACTACCACCCGCGGCCCTCGGCCTCCGCCTCCACGCCGCTGGTGCTCGACGCCAAACCCGGTGCGCGGGGCAGGGTGGGCCAGGGCTTCGCCGCGCGCTACTCGCCCGCGGATGGGGGCGCGCCCATCGTCTTCGAGACCCTGGATGAGCTGGACATCGACTCCCGGCTCAACGCGCTGCGCCCGTCGGGGTATGGCGTCAACCCGGCGGTGCTCGACGCGGGGACGCAGGTGTTGGAGCTGGAGGGCGCGCTCTCCGGCATCCACGTGGGCGAGCCGCTGGTGCTCGAGAGCGAGGGTGAGGCGACGCCCCGGCTCGTGGCCCATGTGGTGGAGAACGTGGTGCTGGGACTGGCCTCCACTCTCGTGACGGTGACCCCCGCGCTGGAGACGGACGCCTTCCTCCGGGGCCGCACGCGGGTGCATGTGCGGCCGCGCGAGCGGCTGGCGCCCGTGGGCCCGGTGGTGGGCACGGCGGTGACGGTGGGCCGGGTGCTCCGGCTCAAGGTGGAGCCCCAGGGGCTGCTGCCCGGGGATCTCGTCACCCTCACCGACGGGCAGACCTGGTGCTACCGGCGGGTGACGTCGATCGACGGGCGGCGGCTCGAGCTGGACGTGGCCGTGGGCCCGCTCATCCTCTCGCGGGCGACAGTGGCCCGGCCGATGCTGCTCGCGGTGGCGGTCTGGCTGAGCTCGGGGCCGATCCAGGGCAGCTCGCCCCCGGAGGTGGAGCACCGTGTCCAGGTCGTCGGGGACTGGAGCCGGCTCATCGGCCAGACGCTCGCGGATCCCCGGGCCTTCGAGGGCAAGGTGGCGGAGCGCCACGTGCGGGTGGTGGGGGCCTCGGCCGTTCCGGTGACCCCGAGCACGCAGGCGGGTCAGGGCTACACGACGCTGCAACTCAGGCAGCGGTTGGGGAGCAACGACGCCTCCCAGTTGGCCAATCCGCCGTCCTTCCTGGTGCCTCCCGTGTCGGCGGCGTGGGAGGTGGACGTGACGCTGGTGGCGGACGATCCGGACTCGCGCCTGCCAGCCTCGCTGACGGTGACGCAGCCCAAGGGACTGGCGGCGGGGGATGTCGTGGTCGCGGTGACGGGCAGTCAGGCCGCGTGGGGACGGGTGGGCTCCGTGGTGGTGGACACGGACGCGCGGCGCGCCGTGCTGTGGCCGGAGCAGGG
The DNA here is from genome assembly GCF_002305875.1 of Cystobacter fuscus. Lineage (NCBI taxonomy): Bacteria > Pseudomonadati > Myxococcota > Myxococcia > Myxococcales > Archangiaceae > Cystobacter > Cystobacter fuscus. The sequence goes on from NZ_CP022098.1 coordinate 5,565,282, forward strand.
CTGGTCGGGCCGCGGGGGCGAGGACTTCCCGGTGGCGAGCACGCGCGTGTTCGGCCAGTTCCAGCAGGTGGCCCGCCTGGTGGGGTGGAACGTGAACACGACGCCGCTCACCGGCAACGCCGTCCCGCTCGAGGTCCTGCCCGAGGCGTTGCGCTATGGCCGCCTGCTCGTGATGCGCCAGGAGGGAGGCGAGCCCCCGCGGCTCACTCGGGTGCGCGCGGTGCAGGGAGGCTCGCTCATCCTGGCCGACTCGCTGCCCGCGGGCAGCACCGTGGACAACCTGGTGCTTCACGCCAACGTCGTGGTCGCGGGACACGGCGAGCGGCGACCGGAGCGGGTGCTCGGCAGCGGCGATGCCACCCGGACGAATCAATCCTTCGTGCTGCGCGAGCGCGACCTCTCGTTCGTCCCGGACGCCACGCGCCCCTCGGGCGTGCGCGCGGACCTCGACGTGATCGTGGAGGGCCGCAAGTGGCTCCAGGTGGTGAGCCTGCGTGACTCCGGACCCACGGATCCCCACTACATGGTGCGGGTGGTGCTCGAGGGCGATCTGGCGGTGGTGTTCGGCGATGGGCGCAATGGCCGGCGGTTGCCCACGGGCACCAACAACGTGCGCGTCTCCTTCCGGGTGGGCTCGGGGCTGGTGGGCAACCTGGCCGAGGGCAGCCTGGTGAAGCCGAGTCGGCCGCATCCGCTGGTGGAGGCGGTGGGTCAGCCCCTGCGCGCCACGGGAGGCAACGACATGGAGGGCGTGGAGGCGTTGCGACGCAGCGCCCCGGCGACGGTGTTGTCATTGGAGCGCGCGGTGTCCACGAGCGACTTCGCCAGCCTCGCCGAGGGGCACAGCAGCGTCTGGCAGGCGCTGTCCTTCCTCGGGCGCAGCGGCGACTCCCGCCAGCAGCGCGTGGAGGTGGTGGTGGTCCCCGCGGACGGAGGTGGGCTCGGCTCGTTGCGGCAGACGCTCAAGGAGTACCTGCAGGCGCACGCCGTGCCGGGCGTGGAGGTGGAGGTGTCCGCCTACAAGCCCCAGCCCGTGCGGCTCGATGTGACGGTGGAGGTGGATACCCGGGCGTACAACCCGGACACGGTGGTGAAGGCGGTGCGCGAGGTGCTCGCGGAGGCGCTGTCGCTGCGCCGGCGGGAGCTGGGCCAGCCGCTCTACCTCAGTGATGTCTACAAGGTCGTCGAGGCGGTCCCGGGCGTGGAGAACTCGGTCTGCGTCATGGACGGGACGCCGGGCAAGCAGCGCCTGGATGCGTGGTCCCGGGCGCACGTCATCCACCTCGAGGCCGGAGCGTCGGGCCTCACCCTGAACTTCCAGGAGTACTCGCTGTGAGCACGGGAAACACGGGCGGCACGGGGATCGGCGCACAGCTCTACGGGCTGCTTCCGGAGGTGTACCGCAGCCGGGACAATGGCGACCTGCGCAACTACCTGGAGGCGTGCGGCGAGGTGATGGATCTCATCCGGGGCGCGCTCACACAGCGCCTGGCGGACTCGCTCCCGGATCACCCGGACAGCCAGGGGTGGGTGCTGCCGTATCTCGCCCAGTTGCTCGACGTGAAGCTCGCCTCCCCCAGCGACGCGGAGTGGCGGCAGGAGCTGGCGCAGACCGTGGCGCTGCGCCAGCGCAAGGGGACGGTGGGCGCGGTGGAGCAGATCCTGCTCACGCTCGGGCGCTTTGCCTGGGAGACCGAGGATCCGGCGCGGGAACCCGCGCTGCCCGTGTACCTCCAGGAGGGTTGGCGGCGCGTCGCGGTGACGCCGCGCATCGGTCAACCGCTCGCGTCGCCGGAAGCCGTCGGGGCCCTGCCCGTGCCGGATACGGGCAATCCCCGCCGGCGGGCGGTGCGCGCACCCGCGCTGCCGGTGGCGACGGTGGACTTCCGGTACATCTCCCGGAAGGTCTCGTTGCCTCCGTATGCGGACAAGACTCCCCGGCCCCCCCTGCAGATGAACCCGCATGGCGTCCCCCTGGCTCCGGGCCGCTTCCAGGACACGTCCCGCCGGACGCCGGATCTGCGCGCTCCTTCTCCCCGCCAGGGACACTTCCACCCCAAGCGCGTCCTGGCCTTCGTGCTGCCCCGTGTCGGGTTCTTCGCGCCGGGCTGGCAGCAGGGTGACAGCTCCAATGCGCCGGAGGATCCCTGGCGCTCCCGGCCCCGCCGCCGTCCCGGCTCGCTCCCCAGCCGCCGCTTCGAGACGGACGGCGAGCACCTCATCGAGAACCGGGTCATCGTCGAGCCGCAGGGCCTGGAGGTGGTCGCTGGCCGGCTCGTCCTGCGCAACTGTGTGGTGGTGGGGGACGTGACGCTCGACGCGGGCGACCAGGAGCATGTGCTCGAGGACTGCATCATCCAGGGCACCCTCACCCTGTCGTCGGGGCACGTGGGAATCCAGCGCTCGGCCCTCGCGCGGCTCTCGGTCCAGGTGACCCGGGTGGACGCGCCTGTTGCTCGCGTGCAGGACGGCCTGCTCATGCGGGTGCAGAGCGCCGGGTTGATCGAACTGCTGAGCGCCACCGTGATGGAGACGCTCCAGACGCGGCGATGCTGGGCGAGTGACTCGCTCTTCGCCGGGACGGTGGCGCTCACGGAGGACCCCACCGAGCCCGTGAACTGCTTCCGCTATTGCCGCCTGCCCCCGGCCTCGCTCCAGGCGCTCATCGACGGAGACGAAGCCTCCGAATGCTTCGACGATCCTCCGGTGTTCCGCTCCACGGTCTTCGGAACGCCCGGCGCGGGGGTGCTCCTTCCGGCCAGTGGCCCCCGGCTGCTCGATGGCGCGGAGGACGGCGGCGAGCTGGGCGCCCACCATCACCTGCGCTACGCCCTGCGTGATCAGGCGGTGGTCGCCAAGGTGCGCGAGTCCCTTCCCACGGGCCTGGACATCGTCCTCGTCTCGGATGAGTCATTGGGCCAGCCCCTGCCCGCCGTTTCCCTTCCCTCACCCTGATTCCTGTCTTCCATTTCCAGGGACACCTCGATGAAGACGCAGATCTCCCGAAACTCGCACAACCCCTCCAAGCGCTACTCGGGCGTCTACCAGCAGCAGGGGCGGATGCTCACCGACGCGGACTGGAATGAGCTGGTCGCCATCGTCAATGATCGGATCTCCAACGCGCTGTTCGACGTGGTGGGCAGCGGTGGGCCGGTGGGTCGGCGGTTGGAGATTGGCAACACCCTGCAGATCACCCCCGGGAGCGTGTACGCGGACGGGCTGACCGCCACGCTTCCCGGCTCGGCGCCCTTCACCTATGGCACCCAGCCGGATCTGCCGGCGGCGCCAGGCACGCCCACCGCCGGGGAGATGCTCTACGCGGACGTGTGGGAGCGCCCGGTGTTGTTCCTGGAGGATCCCGCGCTGCGGGATCCGGGACTGCACGGCGCGGACACGTGCACGCGCACGCAGGCGATGCTGCAGATCAAGCGCTGCCCCTCGGGCGGCAACCCGTTGGATTCGCAGCAGAACCCGGGGCGGGGCAATGCGCTGCTCACGCTGTCCCAGCGCGCGGCGGGCGTGGAAGCCGAGCCCCTGTCCTCCACGGGCCACTACCTCTTCCGGCTCGAGGTCCACGACGTGAAGGGGAGCGCCACGAACCCCACGGAGCTCACCCTGAAGTGGTCGAGCGAGAACGCGGCCGAGGTGTACGCGAACGACACCAACGTGCCCCAGGACTTCCAGGGCAGTGACTGGCTCTACGAGTTCTACAACGACGTGAGCGAGCGCCACCTGGGCGTCCACCTGGTGGCGGGGGCGGGCTTCCCGGTGCGGGGCTCGCTCGCACCCGGCTACCCGGTGTCTCCTCCGGCCAAGGAGACCTTCCCCTATGTCCGCCGATGGGATGGTTGGTGCGTGCTGTCCCGGAGTGGAGCCGGGGTCTGGTCCTTCGTCGAGGGAGGGCAGGATCGGGGCGCGCCGCTGTCCACGCTCACGGGGCCGGGCGTGCAGGGCCACGTGGAGATCTCCTCGGAGGGCCGGCTGCGCATCGCCCTGCAGGAGCTGGAGTTGGAGCTCCAGTTGAACAGCGGGACGAACACGAGCCGGCTCTTCGTGGCGGGTGATTACTGGCAGGCGCCCGTACGGGACGACGCCCCGGGAACGAAGCTGTTGGAGGGAGTCCCGCCCACCGGCATCCTCCACCGCTACGTGAAGCTCGGCGTGGTCCAGACCAATGCATTCGTGCCCGAGCGCACCCTGGGCTTTCCCTCGCTCACCCGGCTGATGTCCTCGGTCCTGAACGACGCGGGCGCCTCGTACGTGGGTGCCGAGTCCCACGCCGACGTGACGGGCGCGACGACGGTGCAGTCGCAGCTCGCCGCGCTCCTGCAGTTGCTCAACAAGGCCAATGACGCCACCCGGGGCTCCCAGCTCATCGGCAGCGCGGCCATCTCCTCGGGCTCGCCCCGGACCCTGAACGCGGGCACCGTGCGGGCGCAGCTCACCCAACTGCTCGGGCACCTGAACACCCACTTCACCGCCGGAGACCACGACGGCCGGTACTACACCGAGACGGAGGCGGACGCGCGCTTCGCTCCGGTTTCGCACCTGCACAACAACTACTCTCCCATCGGCCACGCCCACGACGAGCGCTACATGCGCGAGGTCATGATCGTGGACCAGGTGGTGCCCGCCAACAACACTTTCAGGTTCGGTACGCCCTTCACGGACAGGCCTCCCTTCGTGACCTTCGTGGTCGAGTCCACCGCGGCGATGGACCCCGAAAAGCGCTTCCTGGTCCAAGGCTCCTACTCGATAAGAGACCAGTTCAGGATCGACGTGGAGATCGTGCGGCGCAGCTACAATGATTCCTCGAACCCATACGGCTACGATGTGGAGATCTACAATCGATATGCCTCTCCACTCCGGGTCATCGTCACGGTCTATCGCGTGAATTGAAGGGCAACCCCTTTCCTTTCACACCGGAGCCAACCCCCTGGCGCGCGAGATGGCCATGTCCGTCAAGGCAGACGTCGAGGAGATCCTGGGACGCATCGACATCGGGGCCCTGCTCTCGCGCTACCTCGAACTGCGGCGCGAGGACGAGGGGTACCGGGGGAAGTGTCCCTTCCATGTGGATGAGGCCGCGAGCTTCCATGTCCTGCCACGAGCGCGCGTCTTCCGTTGTACGTCCTGCCTCGTGGAGGGCAATGCCCTCGTGTTCCTCCAGCGCTACCTGGGTCTGTCTTTCGATGACGCTGTGCGCCAGCTCGCGGGCGAGGCGGGTGTCTCGCTTCAGGCGTACGATCCGTTCGCCCGGGAGCGGAAGCAATGCCAGGAGGCGTGCGATCTGGCCGCCGAGCACTATCGTGCGTGCCTCGCGGACCCCGGCCAGGGAAAGCGGGCGCGGGCCTATCTGGAGGAGCGGGGAGTCCAACCCGAGCGGATCCAGGCCTTCGGACTCGGCTGGGCGCCGTCGGATGGAGACTCGCTGACCCGGGTGCTCGAGCGGGTGGGCTTGCGGGAAGCGGGCGTCAAGGTGGGTTTGCTGTCCCGCACGGGTCAAGCGCATGCCGATGCCTATCGGGGCCGGATCATGTTGCCGATCCATTCCCGGGAGGGGCGTACCTCCGCGTTCATGGGCCGGCTCGTCGAGGGGGAAGGGGTCAAGTACCTCATGCCCGAGGTCACCACGCTCACGTACGACGAGGGCAAGGCGCTCTATGGTCTGGAGCTGGCGAGGGCGAAGATTGGCCGGAGCGGGTGCGCGGTGCTGGTCGAGGGAAGCTTCGACTGCATCTGGATGCATCAGGCCGGGTTCGGCAACACCGTGGCGCTGTACCCCAACACGCTCACTCCCATGCGCATGAAGCTGCTCGAGGAGGCGGGAGCGCGGGAGTTGATCTTCTTGTTGGACGGAGATGTCGCGGGACGAAGGGCCGTCGAGTGGAACAGCGCCGCGGTGTTCACCCAGGGCATCGCGACACGGGTGGCCCTGCTGCCCGAGGGTCAGGATCCCGACACCCATGCCATGCGGGAAGGCACCGAGGGAGTGCGGCGATTGCTCGACTCGGCCCGGCCGCTCATGGAGCACGTGCTCGAGTCGCTCCAGGGGGCGGTCCGTGCGGCTTCCCTGGAGGATCCGAAAGTGCACAAGCGCGTGTACTGGATTGTCCGGAACGTTCCTCGAGGACCCGCCCGGACGACCTTCCTCGAGCGGCTGTCCGCCAGTATCGGCCTGACGTCCGACGAGCTGGAGAGCCGGTTGTTCACGAGGGCACGGGGATGAGCGGTTGCGGCTGATTGAATGGCGTCATTGCGCGGGGGCTCATTTGCTCAACAGAGAGAAAATCGAAGAGATATTGCAGCGGGCGGACATCGTCGCGGTGATCTCCCGCTACATCCAGCTCGAGCGGGACGGGACGAACTTCCGGGGAGCGTGTCCCTTCCATCCGGACGACGCGAAGTCCTTCGTGGTCTCGCCCGAGACGCGCAGCTTCCGGTGCTCGTCCTGTCAGATCAACGGGGACGCCATCCGCTTCATCCAGCGCTACCTGGGCCGCAACTACGAGGACGCGGCACGGGAGCTGGGCAAGAGCGCGGGCGTGACACTCCAGACGTTCGATCCGCTCTTCCGGGAGAAGAAGCAGTTGCAGAGCGCCATCGACTTCGCCACCTCGCACTACCAGGCGTGTCTGGTGGATCGCGCGAAGGGGACGAAGGCCCGGGAGTATTTGAAGGAGCGAGGCATCCGCGACGACATGGTCAAGGTCTTCGGGCTCGGTTGGGCTCCGGGGACGGGGAACGAGCTGGCCCAGGCGCTGGAGAAGGCGGGCCTGCTCGAGGCGGGCGTCAAGGCGCGGCTGATCCAGGCCGATCCGAAGGGCGGGTACGCCGACTTCTTCCATGGCCGGATCATGATTCCGGTCCGGACTCCCACGGGACGTACGCTCGCGTTCCTGGGGCGGCTCGTGGAGGGGGAGGGCAAGAAGTATCTCCGGCTGTTCGACTCCGCCATCTACCGCGAGGACCAGACGGTGCTGGGGTTGGATCTGGCCAAGGATGCCATTCGCGAGCAGCAATCCGCGGTGCTGGTCGAGGGTGGGTTCGACTGTATCTGGATGCATCAACTGGGCTTCAAGAACACGGTCTCCGTGTTTCCGAGCTCCGTGTCACCCGCCCGCATCTCGCGCCTCCAGGACGCGGGCGCGCGGGAGCTCATCCTCATGCTGGACGGAGACGAGCCCGGAAGGAGGGCGGTCGAGTGGAACAGTGGCTCGCTGCTCGTTCACGGCATTCCGACCCGGGTCGTCTCGCTGCCCCAGGGGGAGGATCCCGACACCTACGCCATGAAGAACGGCGCCGAGGGCATGAAGAAGCTGCTCGCGGGTGCGAAGCCCCTCATGGAGCACCTGCTCACGGAGACGTCCGCGATGAAGTCCGCCTCCCAGGAGGAGCGTGACAAGGGATTGGACCGGGTCCTGCGAATCGCGCGCTACCTTCCCATGGGGCCCGCCCGCGCGGAGGTCTTCTCCAAGGTCTCCGAGCGCATGGGACTCCAGGTCAAGGACATGGAGACCACGCTGCGCGAGCGGATGCGCACCCGGGCCACCGCGGCTCGGGCCGAGCGCGTGGTACGGCGTGCCCGGCTCGAGGAGAAGGCGAAGCAGGTGGAGAAGGCACCGACGACGGAGACGCCACCCACGGTGGAGAGGGCTCCGGTGTCGGAGAAGGCCGTCGTGACGAAGAAAGCGGAAGGGGAGGAGCCACAGCCGACACCGGCCCGGAAGACCACGGCCCGGAAGCGCCCATCGGGCGGCGGCTCCTGAGCCCGGGCGGGGCGGACTTTGGTGCCTTACTGTTTCGCCTGACGGAGCAGTTCCTCCACCATCCGATCGAAGCGCTCGGGGCCGAGCACCGTGTCGCGCATCCGGTTCACCAGGGTGCGCAGGAGTGCCTCGGCGCCGGGGATGCCCAGGCGCCGTGAGACGCTCAGGCCCGTGGCCAGTGTGCGGTAGGCCTCGGCGTAGTCCTTTGCCTCGAGCTGCAGCGAGTGGAGGAAGCTGATCATCCCCACATAGCCGGTGGCGCTTCCCCGCTGCGCGAAGGCGATGGCCGCGCGCAGGCAGTGGGCCGCCGCCTCGGTGAAGTCTCCGGCCGCGGCCCGGGCGCGCGCGGCACTCAGCCGCAGCAGCGGCTCCAGCGAGGGGCTCGAATGGGCCTCCGACAGGGACAGGGCCTCGTGGAAGGCCTTCTCCGCCCCGGAGATGTCCCCCAGCCCCAGGCGCAGGCTGCCGATGGCCAGATCCATCAACACCACCTCGCTCTGGATGCCGGCGGCCGCGACGAGCTCGTGCGCACGCTCGAACTGCTCCAACGCGGGGAGGGCCTCGGCCCGTGTCACCAGCGCGAGCGCCAGTCCCTGGTGCAACCGCACGCGTTCCTCCACCCACTCGGGAGGCACCTTCGCGAGCGCCTCGCGCAGGGCGCGTTCGGCGGAGGGGGCGCCTCGCTCCAGGGCGAGCTCGGCCTGGGCGATGGGCACGGAGGCGGCGATGCCCTCCTCTCCGAAGTTGAGCCGGGGGAGCAGGGGAGTGGCTTCGGCCAGGGCTCGCTCCGCCTCGTCGAAGGCATGCCGCCGCACGTGGACCCGCGCCCGGGTCGCCGCTTCCCAGAGCCGGACGAGCGGGGGCAGCTCGGGCCGCCGGGCCGCTTCCAGCACGCGCAGCGCGCCCTCCAGGTCGCCCCGGTGCATGCTCACCAGGGCCCGCCTCACCGCCAGCAGCCCCATCGTCTCCGCATGGAGGGTGCTCGCCAGGTCCGCGTCCTCCTGCTGGCCCAGTCCTCGCGCCCGCTCCACCTCCGCCCGGATCTCGCGATCCAGCCGCTCCGCCTCCTCCATCCAGCCATCCATGGGCGATGGCCAGCCATCGAAGACAGGGAAGAGGATGGCCGTGTCGACGAGGATCCGCAGGAACTGCTGGGGTTGTTTCTCGAGCTGGCGGCGCGACAGGGCGACGTCCAGGAGCAGCTCGTTGAGCTTCTCGGAGATCTCCTCGGCGCCCATGTGTCACCCCACTCCCATGGCCGCTGGGGCCGGCGTGTCCGTTCGCATCGATTGCAGATGGTACTGGCCGATGGTGCCGAGCGCCCGCGTCCGCTCGGACTCGACCTCGTGCGCGAGCTCCAGCACCCGGTCCAGGATCGACGAGAGCCGTGCCATGCCCTCGTCCATGGACAACCCCACACAGGCGCGGGTCTCGGTGAGGAGCGCGTCGAGGCGTGTGCTCCGTGCTCTCCGGCCCTCCTGGAAGGTGCCGAGCGCGAGCGCGGTGGCGGCCCGCTCCTCGGCGCGCGAGGCCGGAGCGCTGGCGTTTTCGCTCTCGCGGTCCACCGCGGCCAGCTCGGCGCTCGCGGTCTCGTCTCCCTGGCGCACGGCCGCGATCCACGCCTCCACGGGGAGCAGTTGGAGTTCGGCGATGCGGCCCTCGTCCGAGGAGGCGGGCACTCCGCTCGTCGCGGGCGGCGCGGCGGAGACGGGGGACGCCCCGTCCGGACTGGCATCGCCCTCGGTGCGCGCGAACTCGAAGTAGGGGCCATACCGCTCGCGGAACTCGCGCAGGTAGGCCACCGCGTCCCGCTCCTCGGTTTCCAGCTCCGTGGCCTGTTCCCGCAGGAGCGACAGCAACTGCTCGGCCTCGCTCCGTGTCTCGGTGGCTTCCTGCTCCCGCGCACGGGCCTGCTGCACGTTGCGCTGATTGGTCTGCTGGTTGCGCTCCGCTTCCGTCTCGCTCTGGGCGAGCGAGCCGTCCGTCTCCCGCAGCGAGCGTTGCCGGTCCTGGATGTCCGTGCCGCCCGCGTTGATCTGCGCCTCGATGTCGTCCAGTCCGAGCGCCTGGTCGATCATCCGCGCGATGAAGCGGGAGATGCCTTCCATGACCTCCCGCATCTTGCGCTGCACCAGACGGATCGCCGGCGCCACCAGCTCCGACCAGAGGGCACCCGCCGTGGCATCCCAGGCGCGCTCCAGCCAACCCCGGGTGTCCGGATCCTCGGGCCTGGCCTCGACGCTGACGGAGTTGCCCTGGGACTGGGTCCGCTGGCCCTCGTTCTGTCCCTTGCGCGACTCACCGCTGGCGCGCTCGCCCTGGGCACTCATCTGTTGCTGGGCGGTACCCGCCTGGGTCAGCCGCTGGTTCTGCGAGGTGATGTCCCGCCGCTCTCCGCCAATGGCTCGCTGGCGCGCGGCATCCTGGGTGGCGAGCCGCTCGGCGCCCACGGCGGCGGCCCGGCTGTCGCGCTGCGCGGTGGTCGAGGCCGTCACGAGTGTCCGTACCGCCTCGATGGCCGTGGCCACCTGTTCCCGGTCCTGGCGGATCTCCTGGAGTGAGCGGGGGCTGTGGAGAACGGGGCTGGGGGGCGGCTCCGGGAGCCGTTCCGGGGAGGACGGGGCGGAGGAGGCGGCCGCCGTGCTCTCTTCCACGGGAGCTGGCATGGCCTCGGCCGGCATCGTGCTCGTGGGAGGCACGATCACCGCCCGTCTCATCCGCTCGGAGAGGGACGAGAGGAACGCGCCGGACCGGCCCTGGCGGGAGCGGGCCGGCGGGGTGACGAGCGACGGCTCGGGGGAGGGGGAAGGCGCGAACTCCGGAGTGCTCGAGACGGGGCCCTCCGGGGATGATGCGGACCCTCCGGTCCCGGCCCCGCTCGTGGGGGGCCAGAGCCAGCGCGGCGCGGTGCGCCCGGTCTGACGGACGCCCTCGCCCAGCATCCGCGTGGTCGCCTCGCCCTCGCGCAGGGCGAACTCGCCGAAGATCTTCCGGGCCAGCTCGTTGGCCCAGTCCCAATCGTGGCCCACCACGAAGTGCGGATTGAAGAAGATCCGCTGGGCCTGGTTGTGCGGATTCACCCACAGGCCGGTTCCCTCGCGCTGGAGCTGGCGGATGAACTCGAGGTTGTTGGGGCCGGTGAAGTAGCTCGGGTCGGTGATGCCGGTGATTCCCCCGGAGCCCAGCAGCGTGGTCAGATCGCCCCGGCCATTGATGATGGGGACGCCGGGGTAGGCGGCATTGACGAAGGCGCGGTAGCCCGGCGAGCGCGTGTCGTTGACGGTCTGGATGAAGCGCGGATCCTCGCGCAGGTGGGGCGCGAGCTGTGCCGGAATGGTGTGGTGGGGCGTCTTGGGCAGGGTGGTCGCGCCGGCCAGGGCGGTCAGCTCGTCGGCGGTCCAGCGGCTGCGGATGGAGGGATCGGCGTTGATCAGATTGGCGAGATCCTGGGGCGACCTGCCGGGATTGGCGGCCTGGATCCGCCGGATGTTCGCCAGCTCCTGGGCACGCATCTGGGTGAGGAACGCCGTGTCCTCGCGGGGGAAGATGATGTTGCCGCTGGCCTCCTGCTCCAGGTTGAAGAACAGGGTGCGCCGCTCGCGCACGTTGAACTCCCGGGCCAGTTGCTGCTCCAGGGTCGCTATATCCGTGGTGCCCGCGGCGACGAGTTGCTGCAAGCGGGTCTGCATGGAGTTGAAGGTGGTGTCCGGCAGGCCTCCTCCGCGAGCCACGGCACGCACGCGCAACCGGGAGCCGCTCTGGGCCACGACGAACTGCTCGGTGCCGAAGCGGACGCCGAACTGTTGTTCCATCCGCTGGCCGATCTGCGCCATCGGCAGCCCCTGGGCCTGGAGCTCCTGGAGCGTCTCGCGCATGCGGCGGCCGAAGTCGAGGTGGTGGGCACGCACCGAGCCTTCGTGGAGCACGCGCGACAGGCCGATGTTGCGCTCGTAGGCGCTCAGCAGGCGGGGCTGATTGGCCAGGCGGGTGAGCAGACGCTGCTGCATGGCCTCGGTCCGGCGGTTGAGCGCCTGGACCCAGCCGCGGTTGCGCAGGTTCTCGGCGCCGCGGTGCAACGCCCCGGTGGTCACTTCGCCGATGCGGCCGAGGCGTCGGGCCGCGAGCTGGCGCGCCGAGCGGAGCGCTCCCGCCCCCGGGGCACGGGCCAGGGTCGTCCCCACCCGGGTCGTGAGCCGCCCGAGCTGTCTGCCCGCGGCCCGTCCGACGCGAGTACCCGCCAGCCTGCGGACCGCGCCGGGCGCGAACGCGGTCGCCACCGCCACCGTGCTCAACAGGGCCGCCGTCGCATCCTGGCGGACCAGCCCGAGCAATCGCCGCTTCTCCTCGGGGTCGGTGGCGTTCTTCAACCGGTAGTAGTTGTAGCCGGTGAGGAACGCGCTGAGCGCCAGGCCCACCACGTCGAGGATGATGGCGGCCACGTCGCAGAAGCGTCCCACCGTGAGCAGGAACGCACCCACTGGCGGGACGAGCAGGCTGAGGATGGCGCCGGAGACGGTGGCGGCCAGGCCGATCATTCCCACCACGCCCCCGAGGGCACTGGTGATGTCGCGGAGCTGCGCCACCACGCGCAGCCACGTCTCCTCGTGTTCGTAGCCGCGAGAGCCCCGGGTGAAGGCGTCGATCAGCGGTGAGATGCCGGTGAGGGTGCCCAACAGGCCGGGCTCGGGCTCGGCCACGGGCCGCTCGCCGAGGGCCTTCGCCGCCTCCAGCAGTTGGACGGTGTTGGCGCTGAAGGTGGCGGCGCGCTCGCCCGTGTCGTTCCCGTCGAGGTACGCCGCGATGTCCGCGTCGAGCAGGGACTCGAAGGTGGCGGAGGGGCCCGGAGTAGAGGGCACCGGGCCGGGCATGGGCGCGGGGGGCTCCGCGCTGGCGCCGGGCTGGAACTGCTCCGGGGGAACCTTTCCAGGGGAAGGCGGGAGACGGAGCTCTCCGTCCGGGCGGGTGTCCTCTCTCGGGGAGGGGACGGGGGCGGGCGTCGTCGGGCGAGGGGTGCCGTCCGGAGTCCCCAGCCGCTGGGTGTCCGGTGCGGCGTTGTCGGGTTGGAGGATTTCCCGGAGCAGCTCCCGTCCGGCCTGGGTGACGCGGGGCTCCACCCACGGAGAGGGCACCTGGGCGGAACTCGCGGGTGCGCGCTGCGACCTGGCGGTTTCAGATGCCTTCATGGCGGCGACCTCCGCACATCCGGGCTGTCCTTCCAGATTAACCCAAGTCCAGCGCCCGGGTGTGGGCGGCGTTCCAGATTCGCAACGCAGTGATGCGCGCTGGACCCCTAGCGCGCGGGGGGCGACCCCTGCATTGGATCTCCTGTCGGATACGAAGCACCGGAGGCAGGCACATGAGTGACGAGAGCGAGGATGGAGTGACGCGGCGCACGGCGCTGGTGGGGGGACTGGCTGGAGCGGCGGGGCTCGCCGCGCTGGCGGGCTCGGCCGAGCAGCGGGCGGGCTTCCCTGGCGAGCGCATGCCCGTCGTCTTCATTCCGCACGGCGGCGGTCCGTGGCCGTTCGTCGAGCTGGGCTTCAACGACAAGCCGGGGCTCACCGCCCTCGCGGACTACCTGCGATCGCTGCGGAGCGTGCCGAAGACGGCCCCCCGGGCGCTCCTGGTCATCTCCGCCCACTGGGAGGAGGCGGTGCCCACGGTGATGACCAGCGCCCGTCCGCCCATGCTCTACGACTACTACGGCTTTCCGCCCGCCTCGTATGAGATCACCTGGCCCGCGCCCGGCCACCCCCAACTGGCCGAGCGCGTCCGGGAGCTGCTCGGGGCGGCGGGCTTCCAGACGGCCACCGACTCGCACCGGGGCTATGACCACGGCACCTTCATTCCGCTCAAGCTGACCTACCCGGACGCGGACATGCCCACGGTCCAGTTGTCGCTCAAGCAAGGGCTGGATCCCGCGGAGCACCTGGCCATGGGGCGCGCGCTCGCGCCGCTGCGCGACGAGGGCGTGTTCATCATCGGCAGCGGCATGTCGTACCACAACCTGCGCGCGGGCTTCGGTCCGCGCACCCAGCCCATCGCCGAGGCGTTCGACGCGTGGCTGCGCGAGACGGCCACCCTGGAGCCCAAGGAGCGCGATGCTCGGCTGGCGCGCTGGGATCAGGCCCCCGCCAGCCGCCTGTCCCACCCCCGCGAGGAGCACCTGCTGCCCCTGATGGTCATCGCCGGAGCGGCGGGAGCGGACCACGGCACCATCGCCTACAACGGGACCTTCATGGGCACGCGGCTGTCGGCGATCCACTTCGCCTGAGTCAGTCGCTGCTGGCCATCAGCGGATTGGCCTCGATGAAGGCGATGAGGAAGTCGCGGAAGGCGGCGACCTTGCGCGGCACGTGCTCGGTGGGGGGGTGGACGAAGAAGAGGCTCCCGGCCTTGAGGGCCCACGTGGGGAGCACCCGGACGAGCAGTCCGGCCGTCACGTCCTGCCGCGCCAGGAAGGTGGGAATCAGTCCGAGCCCCAGGCCCTCGCGGATCGCCCGGTGCACGAACAGCAGATCATCGGTGACGAGGCGGGGCCTCGGGGGAGACACGAGCGGTGGGGGCAAGCGCTTCCACTGGGTGAAGGCCACCCAGTCGTGTGAGGCCACGTCCGCGAAGGAGCGAGGCACGCCTCGCCGCGCGAGGTAGGTGGGCGCCGCGTAGATGGCGCTCTCCAGGCCACTGAGCCTCCGGGCCACGAGCGTCGAGTCGGTGAGCTTCATGGCGACTCGTATGGCCGCGTCGAAGCCCTCGCCCACGAGGTCCACGGTGCGGTTGGTGGGACGGATGTCGAGCTGGATGCCCGGGTAGCGCGCGGAGAACTCCGCGGCCAGTTGGGCGAGGAAGGTGAGCCCCATGTCCATGGGCGAGGTGATGCGCAGCTCACCGGAGGGCTCCGCTTCCTGCTCGGGCAGTCCCCCGGTGATGTCGCGCAGGGTGGCGACGACGGGCCGCACCTTCTCGTAGAACGCGCTCCCCGCCGTGGTCAGCGCCACCTTGCGCGTGCTGCGGTGGAAGAGCTGCACGCCGAGCGACGCCTCGAGCGCCGCGACCCCCCGGCTCACCGAGGACTTCGGAATCCCCAGCTTCCGGGCCGCCGCGGACATGCTCCACGTCTCGGCGACCGCCACGAACAGCGGCAGGAGGTTCAGGTCGGGCGTTCCCATGACGTCACGCGGTTATGACAGCTCCCCGGTGGCGTCAATGTTCCATGGGTGGAACAGCGTGTGCCCGCGCGAGGTCTGGTGGCGCGTCCACTCGAGCGCTACTTCATGGCCATCCCGACGAGGCACAGGAGCCCACCATGAACGCCGCCGCGAATCCCGCCCCTTCCATGCTGTCTTCCGCTTCCTCGTCGCACGGCCTGCACCTGGGCCTGTGGGCGGTCCAGGGAGTGCTCGCGCTCGTCTTCATGGGCGTGGGGCTGGTGAAGCTCTTCACACCCTACGAGCTGTTGGCCTCCCAGGTCGCCTGGGTGGGCGCCGCCCCCGTCGCGCTGGTGCGTTTCATCGGCCTGTCGGAGGTGCTCGGCGCGCTCGGGCTCGTCCTGCCGGCCGCCACCCGCATCAAGCCCGTCCTCACGGGTCTGGCGGCGCTGGGCCTCACCCTGGTGATGGTGCTCGCCGTCGGCGTGCACGTCGTGCGCGGTGAGGGCTACGTGCTCGCCCTTCCGCTCCTGCTCGGCGTGCTCGCCGCCTTCGTCGCCTGGGGCCGTCTGACGCAGGTCACCCTCGACGCGCGTCACGAGGCATTCATCGCGCGGAAGATCGCGTAGAGGATCGCGGACAGGGCAATCGAGACGAGGATGGAGCCCACACAACCGAGCTTGCTGGAGAAGAAGAAGAACATGCGGAGAAGGTGTGCGGCCCGTGGGCGGGAAGCAGGCTCCGCGAGCACCTGGAGCGCGTGAAGTGTACGGCGATCGACAGCCAGGCGAGGAGAGTCCTACTCCAGCAGGAGGCCCGCCGGCAGCCCGTGGGGGTTGAGCAGTCCGGAGGGATCCCGGGACGCGCGCCATGTCCGCAGGAGGGAGAGATCTTCCGCGTAGAGCCCCCGGAGGGTGGCCACGTCGAGGAGGCTCCCCCCACGCAGGGAGGGACGGCCACCGGCGCGCACGCACCACTCGAGGCAGGCCTGGTGGAGCGCCTCGGCCGCCTGGAGTCCGGACCCGTCCCCCACGTCCACGCCGTGGTAGAGGCCCAAGGCATACAGGCGCTCCGCGCGTGGGGTGGGCGGCCTCATGTCGAAGGGCCCACGCGTCCGGCCCGGAGGGTGGGCCAGCCCCAGCAGGGAGACGGCCTCCATCCCGGACATCCACCCGGGCCATCCCTCGAGGAAGCGCGCGAAGCCACGCAGCCCCTCCAGATCGAGGCAGTAGTCGCACCACACCCGGCGGCGCCAGGGATGGCGCTGGCGCGTGTCGTCCTCGTCGCTCCAGGTGAGGAGTTGAGGGGGCGCATCGAGCTCCGTCCGCTCCCGCGTCATGCGCGCGAGGGGATCGGGTGGGGAGGCCCGCGCGGCGCTGGTCTCGTCGGGGAAGTCCCGTCCGAAGACGGACCAGAACCGGCCCTCCTTCCAGAAGCCGAGGAAGTGCTCGGGGGTGGACTCCCGCCACGTCTCGGTCCACGCCACGGCCTCCACCAGGTCGCTCAGGCCGCCGTGGGGGTTGAGCTGCAGGCGAGTCAGTGGCCGCAAGGGCAGGGTGTCGAGCACCACGCGCTCGATGACACCCACCTGTCCACAGCCCGCCAGCGCGAGGCGGAAGAGATCCGGGTCCTCCCCGGGGCCACACCAGAGGGCGGTGCCATCCGCGAGCACGAGCCGCAGCCGCTCGACGTGATCCACCTGCGTGCCCTGGTGGAGCGAGCGCGAGCCGAAGCCTCCCTCCGACAGTGTTCCGCCCACGGTGGTGCCGGGCGCGGACGTGAGCACGGGCAGCGTCCTGCTCGCGGCGTTGAGCGCCTCCTCCACCTGGGCCCATCGCGTGCGGGCGGAGACCTCCACGCGGCCCTCGTCGAGCAGGCGCACCTCGCCCCCCTCCGCGCGGTTGTCGAGGATGATGCCTTCCTCGTCCAGGGTCTGGCCTCGGGTGCTGTGGCCGGAGCCGCGCACGGTGATGCGAACCCCATGGGCGCGGGCCACCCGCAGGGTGTGCACCACGTCCGCCTCGCACCGCGCCCGCACCACCACCCGGGGGACCCGGCGCACGAGTCCCCCGAAGTCATGGGCATACAGCTCGAGTTCTTCCGGGGTGGCGCGCAGGGGACCGCTGAGTCCACCGCGCAGATCATCCAACAGGGACAGGGCAGGGGGACTCATGGAGGTGGTGGCAGTCTAGCACTCACCCCCTCGGGCAGCCTGGTACCTCGGCCACGGCCCCGCTCATTGAACCTTCACGCGAGGCACCTCGCTCCACGCCGACATGTCCGAGAGGATGACGCGATCACCCACCGCCAGGCCATCGAGCACCTCGATGGTATTCACGGAACTGCGTCCGAGGTGGACCTTCACCCGCTCGGCGTGCGTGCCGTCCGCCGTCAGGCGGAACAGCTCCATGGAGGAGGAGGGCTGGGCCCCCGCGGGGCGTCCCACGTTGAGCACTTCGTTCAGGCGCTCCAGCTCGATGGTTCCCTCCACGCTCAAGTCCGGCCGGGCCCCCGCGGGCAGCTCGCCCTCGAGCGACACCTCCACGAGCACCGTGCCCTGGACGGCCGCCGGGGCGATGCGCGCCACCTTGCCGGGAACGAGCCCGGTGCGCGTGTCCACCTTCACCGACTGGCCCGGCTGCACGTCCTTGGCCTGCGTCTCCGGCACGCGCAGCACGGCCTTGAGCACCCCCGGTTGGATGACCTTGGCCAGCACCATGCCCGGTGTCACCCACTGGCCCAGCTCCACGCTCAGCTCCTGCAAGAGGCCGTCCGTCCGGGCGCGCACCTTCATCGACTCGACCTGACCGCGGCGGAAGTCCACCACGGCCTTGAGGCGCTGCACCTGCGCGCGTTGCGCCGTCAGCCGGTCCGTCATGCTGCGGGCAATCACCTCCAGGCGCCGCTGCTGCAATTGGAGCTGTTGTCCCAGCTCCTCGGACTTCTCGTTCAACTCCTGCATTTCCACGGACGCGATGTACTGTTTCTCGCCCAGGGCCGTACTGCTCTCGGCGCGCCGCCGGGTGGTGACCTGCTCCGTGCGCAGCCGGGCCAGGCTCGACTCCTCCTGCAGCCGCTGGATCTCCAGCTCCTCCTTCAGGGCCATCAACTCCCCCTCGGCCACGGCGAGCTGGCGCTCGGCCTCCAGCGCCTGGAGCGCCACGTCGGGGTTGGACAGCTCCATGAGCTGCGTGTCCGCCTTGACGCTGGCGCCCGGGCGCAGCGGCAGGTGCTCGATGCGGCCGGCCGTGTCGGCGGTGATCCACCGGAAGTTCTCGGGGACCAGCGTGCCGGTGCCCACCACCTGCCGGATCATCTCCCCCTGCTTGACGCTGTCGATCCACACCGAGGCCCCATCCACCTCCGGTGCCGCCTGGCCCAACTGGCTCATGCCGAACGTGATCAGGACGAGCACCCCGAGGATCAGCGCTCCGTAGAGCAGCGGGGTGCGGCGGCGTTTCTTGGCGGTCCTTGGAATGTCCATGGCAGGGTCGCGTGAAGGCTGGGGGTCCGGTGGGGGACCCCCTCATTCAGAGCAAATGATATGCCACCCCCCTGGGCCCGCAACCGCCTGAAATTCCTACCCCCCGCCTCCCGTGCGCGTTCGCTTCCGGGCGGTCGATCCCAAAAGCGGACACCGCGGGCGAGGGGGGCGCTACCGGTAGGTGATGAGCGCCCGGCGCGCGCCCTCGAAGTGGGAGTGCTCGTTGAGCGTGGAGAGGTAGCGGCCCCGCTCGCTGTAGATGAGCTTGGTGACGCCACAGTTGGTGAGCATCCAGTTGATGCGGAACGCGTGCTCGTCCGGCAGGTGCAACAGCTCCTGACACACCGCGGTGATGGGTCCCCCCGAGGTGAACACCACGCCGGTGGCGGAGGGACCCAGGGTCTTCAGGACGGTGTCCAGGGACTGGGTGCAGCGCTGGCGGAAGGCGGACCAGGTCTCCTTGTACTCGGCGTCGTGCTGGCCGCTCACCCAGCGGGCCACCGCCTGGGTGAACAGCTCCTGGAAGGCCCGGCGCGGATCCGCGGTGGACAACACCTCCTGGCGGAGCGTGGCGGGGTCCGCGTAGCGGGGCGTGTGCAGGCGGATCAGCTCGTCCTGGTCGAACTCGTCGAAGCCCGGGAGGCTCTGGAGCTTCAGGTCCACGCCCCAGGTGGACTGGCACGCCTCGGCGGTCTCCCGGTGGCGCCGCAGGCTTCCGGTGAAGAGCGCGTCCGGCCGGGGCAGGCGCGAGCGCAGACTCTCGCCGAGCACGCGCGCCTGCTCGAAGCCGGTCTCCGACAGCGCGTCGTAGTCCGACTTGCCGAAGGAGGCCTGACCATGGCGCACCAGGTACACCGCGCCCATCAGCGGCCCTCCCGCTTGATGAGCCCGCGGCAGCGCCAGTCGAGGTAGTTGACGAGCACCCAGAAGTTCTTGAACGCCGGGTTGCGCGTCTGCTTGTGGTGATAGCGGTAGTAGATCTGCTGGATGATGACGGCGAGGCGGAACAGGCCGTAGACCTCGTAGAAGGCCCAGTTGGCGGGCTTGAGGCCCATGCGCTCGAGGTAGTAGGCGACCACCTCCTCGCGCCGGAGCATGCCGGGCAGGTGGGTGGGCTGGCGGCGGGTGCTGCGCAGGATGATGTGATCGTCGGGGTGCACCCAGTAGGCGAGGGTGTTGCCCAGATCCATCAGGGGATCGCCCAGGGTGGCCATCTCCCAGTCGAGCACGCCGATGACCTCGGTGGGCCGCTCGGGGTCGAGCACCACGTTGTCGAAGCGCCAGTCATTGTGGATGACGCACGTGGCGATGTCCTCGGGGGTGTTCGCCTTGAGCCAGTCGCGCACGCGGCGGTAGCTCGGCACGTTCCACGTTCGGGCCTTCTCGTAGCGCTCGGACCAGCCCTCGATCTGCCGCCGGGGATAGCCGGGCCCCTTGCCGAGCGACGTGAGCCCCGCGGCCTGGGGATCCACCCGGTGCAGCTCGATCAGCTTGTCGATGACGTTGAGGCACAGGCGGCGCGTCTGGGCGGCGTCCAGCGTCATGCCCGCGGGCAGGCGCGAGCGCGGAATGAGGCCCGGGATGCGCTCCATGACGTAGAAGTCCGTGCCGATCACCGTCGCGTCCTGACACAGCCCCACCATGGTGGGCACGGCGGGGTAGACGGGCTTGAGCGCCTTCTGCACGTTGAACTCGCGCGCCATGTCGTGCGCGGACTTCGCCTTGGTGCCCGCCGGGGGCCGGCGCAGGATGAGGTCGCGCTGGGGGTACTTCAGCCGGTAGGTCCAGTTGGAGGCGCCCCCCGAGTACTGCGTCACCTCGGGAGTGCCCTCCAGCGAGGGCTCCTGGCGCTTGAGCCAGGCGTCCACGGCCGCGACGTCGAGCTCCTCGCCCTTGCGCACGGCTCCGGCTTGATCAGTGGTTGGGGTCGCGGACATGGGTTCCTCAGGCCTTCGCGGTGCCGAAGCCGCTCATCCGGCGCGCCTGGTTCCTGATCAGCTCGGAGTAGATCCGGCGTGGCAGGAGCCGCTTGGCCAGCCACGCCTGCCGGCCTTCCAGGTGGGGCAGGACGTAGAACTCGCGCGTCTTCACCGCCTGGAAGATCTGATCCGCGATGTCCTCCGCGGTGATCTTCGAGCGGTTGAGCAGCTTGCCCATCACGGCGTGCATGGCGGGATTGCTGGTGCGCAGGGAGTCGGCCAGGTTGGTCTTGAAGAAGGACGGGCAGACGAGCGTCACGCCGATCTTCGAGTCGGCGAGCTCGTTCTGTAGCGTCTCGGAGAGGGAGACGACGGCGGCCTTGGTGGCGTTGTAGGCGCCCATCATCGGCATGTCGAGCAGCCCCGCCATGGAGGCGACGTTGACGAAGTGGCCGTGGCCCTGGCGCTTGAACAGGGGCGTGAACACATGGCAGCCGCGCACGACGCCCATCAGGTTGATGTCCACCACCCACTGCCAGTCGGAGATCGGCACCTCGTCGATGCCGCCCGCCTGGGCGACGCCCGCGTTGTTGACCACGACGTCGACGCCACCCCATTCCTCGTTGAGCCGCTCGGCCGCCGCGCGCAGATCGCCCTCGCGCGTCACGTCACAGTGCACGGAGAGGGCCTGGACGCCCAGCGCCTTGAGCTCCGCGAGCGTCTCCTTGCCGCGCGCCTCGTGCACGTCGCCGATGGCCACGCGCCAGCCCGCGCGCGCGTAGCGCAGCGCGATGGCCTTGCCCAACCCACTGGCACCACCCGTGATGAAGATTCGCTGTGAGGTCATGACCGGTCGCTCCGGGAGAAGCCGCGCCTGGCGAGCTCGATGCGGGCGATGACGCCCTTGTGCACTTCGTCCGGACCATCCGCCAGGCGCAGGGTGCGCGCCTGGGCGAAGAAGCCCGCGAGCGGGGTGTCGTTCGACACGCCCGCGCCACCGAAGATCTGGATGGCGTCGTCCACCACCTTCTGCAGGACGTTCGGCGCGACGACCTTGATGGCGGCGATCTCCGACATGGCCCCGAGCGCGCCCACCTCGTCCATCTTCCACGCCGCGTAGAGCGTGAGCAGCCGGGCCTGATCGATGGCGATGCGGGCCTCGGCCACGCGCTCGCGGTTGCCGCCCAGGTTGAGCAGGGGCTTGCCGAAGGCGGTGCGCTTCATGCCGCGGTCGATCATCAACTCGAGCGCGCGCTCGGCCGCGCCGAGGCAGCGCATGCAGTGGTGGATGCGGCCGGGACCCAGGCGACCCTGGGCGATCTCGAAGCCCTTGCCCAGGCCACTGATGACGTTGGAGGCGGGCAGGCGCACGTTCTCGAAGCGCACCTCGCCGTGGCCGCCGTGCGAGATGTCGTACTCACCGAACACCGGGAGCATGCGCTCGACGGTGACCCCGGGCGAGTCCAGCGGCACGAGCACCATGGAGTGCTGATGGTGCCGGTCCTGGTCCGGCGCGGGGGTGCGCGCCATGAAGATGGCGACCTTCGCCTTGGGGTTGCCCAGGCCGCTCGACCACCACTTGCGGCCATTGAGCACCACGTGGTCGCCGTCCAGCACCGCCGTGGCCTGCATGTTGGTGGCGTCCGAGGAAGCCACGTCCGGCTCCGTCATGCAGAACACCGAGCGGATCTCCCCGGCGAGCAGCGGCTCCAGCCACTGCTTCTTCTGCTCCTCGGAGCCATAGCGCCAGAGCACCTCCATGTTGCCGGTGTCCGGGGCGTTGCAGTTGAAGACCTCGGGGGCGATGAGGCTGCGGCCCATCTCCTGGGCGATGGGCGCGTACTCCAGGGTGCTCAGGCCCGCGCCGAGCTTCGCGTCGGGCAGGAAGAGGTTCCACAGGCCCTCGGCGCGCGCCCTGGCCTTCCACTCCTCCATCAGGGGGGGAATCCGCCAGCGCCGCCAGTCTCCCCCCACTTGATCCGCCTGGAGTTGCGCCGCGTAGCGCGCTTCCGCCGGCTCGATGTGCTCGCGCACGAAGCGCTTCACGCGCTCGAGGTATTCCTGGCTCCTGGCGCTTGGCTCGAAGTTCATCGTTCCTCCCGTATCCGTTGCTCGCGGCATCCTGGAGCAGGGGGTGTTGATGAATCCAATGAATCCTGGTCATGTGTTCGCATGAATCGGGCTCATGAACCGTCACGCCTGACGGGATTGGATCTCAACCTCTTCCGGGTCTTCGACGTCGTGCTCCAGGAGCGCAGCCTCACGCGGGCCGCGGAGGTGCTCTTCCTGAGCCAGTCGGCGGTGAGCCATGCGCTGGCGCGGCTGCGCGAACAGCTCGGCGAGCCGCTCTTCGTGCGGGAGGGAAGGGGAGTGACCCCCACGCCGCTCGCCGAGCGGCTCGCCCCGGAGATTCGCGAGGCGCTCGCGCTGCTCCAGCAGGCGGTGCATCGCACCCGGGGCTTCGAGCCCGAGCGGGACGTGACCGAGGTGACCCTCGCGATGAACGACGAGCTGGAGCCCGCGCTGCTGCCGCGCCTGGTGGAGCGCCTGCGCGCGAGCGCCCCGAAGGTCCGGGTCTCCAGCGTCCGGGTGGAGCGCTCCAAGCTGGAGAGGGATCTGGCGTCGGGGTGGTTGGACCTGGCGATCGACGTGGCGCAACTGACGGGCGCCGGACTGCTGCACACGGCGCTGATGCGCGACAGCTTCTGCGTGGTGAGTGGACAGCGGCGCAAGAAGCTGGACGTGGCGGCGTATCTGGCCGCGCGGCATGTCACGGTGTCGTCGCGGCGCACGGGGCTGGCCATGGAGGATCTGGTGATCAACCGCCTGGGCCACCAGCGACAGATCGCCGTGCGCTGCCAGAACTACGAGGCGGCCTGCCGCATCGTCTCGGAGTCGGACCTGTTGCTCACCCTGCCACGGCGCCAGGCGCGGGCCATTGGCGTGCCCATGGGCAACCACCTGCTGCCGGTGCCGCTCGCGCTCCCCC
The DNA here is from genome assembly GCF_002305875.1 of Cystobacter fuscus. Classification (NCBI taxonomy): domain Bacteria; kingdom Pseudomonadati; phylum Myxococcota; class Myxococcia; order Myxococcales; family Archangiaceae; genus Cystobacter; species Cystobacter fuscus. Next base: position 5,588,591 of record NZ_CP022098.1, read on the forward strand.
CCGTCGAGCTCCACCTCTACTGGCACCGGCAGACGGACCTGGATCCGAGGGGCCGGTGGTTGCGCGAGCAATTGCTCGCGCTGGCCGGGGAGCTGCTCGGCCGTGAGGCCCGTCAGGGGTAGGACTTCACGGTGTGGGTATGGTTGAGGGGTCCATTGCCGTGACCGAAGCCGGGCGCGGTGCGGATGGCGGTGCGCACGTAGGCATGGGCGCGCTCGACGGCCTGGTGCAGCTCGAGCTTCTGGGCGAGCCCCGTGGCGATGGCCGACGCCAGGGTGCAGCCCGTGCCGTGCGTGGAGGAGTCGGGGAGGCGCTCGCCCCGGTACTCATGACGTCCCGCCGGACTGAGCAGCACGTCGCGGACCACGTCTCCCGGTACGTGGCCGCCCTTGAGCAGCACGGCCCGAGCACCCATCTTCAGCAAGCGCTCGGCGGCGCGGTCCTGCTCCTCGAAGGTCGTGACGGGCAGGCCCGTGAGCGCCTCGGCCTCGGAGGCGTTGGGGGTGATGACGGCGGCGCGTGGCAGGAGCAGCTCGATGAGGGCCCGCTCGGCCCCGCTGTCCAGCAGCCGGGCGCCTCCCTTGGCGACCATGACGGGATCCACCACGAGGGGGACGTCGGGCGCGTGGCGGTCGAGCTCCTCGCGCACGGCGGCGATGACCTCGGGCTTGCTCAACATGCCCGTCTTGAGGGCATCCGCGCCGATGTCCTCGAGCACCATCTGGATCTGCAATCGGATGAAGGGCAGGGGGACGTCGTGGATGGCCCGTACGGTGCGCGTGTCCTGAGCGGTGAGCGCGGCGATGGCCGTGGCCGCGTACCCCTGGAGGGCCGTCACCGTCTTCACGTCCGCCTGGATGCCGGCTCCGCCCCCGGAGTCCGATCCCGCGATGATCAACACACGTCCCTTCACGGCTTGTGCTCCTTCTCCAGCGTCATTTCCCGGATGGCGCCCGGGGCCCGGGGTATACCAGTGCTTGCCCGCGTGGAAGGGGACATGTCACCTTCCCGGGCTTCTCCGCCCTCCGAGCCCGCCTCATGACGATGCCCACCCTCCTGCTCGATGCCCCGGTTCCCCCGCCCATCCGCAAGGTCATCGAGCGGCTGCGGGAAGAGGGCCATGCCGCCTACCTGGTCGGCGGGTGTGTCCGGGACACGCTCCGGGGCGTTGCGCCCAAGGACTTCGACGTCGCCAGCAGCGCGTGGCCCGAGGAGGTGCAACGCGCCTTCCCCAAGGTCATTCCCACGGGCATCCAGCACGGCACCGTCACCGTGCTCATGGGAGGCGTGCACGTCGAGGTCACCACCTTCCGCAGCGAGGGCGACTACCACGACGGCCGCCGCCCCAACACCGTCACCTTCGAGCGCGACATCGCCAAGGATCTGGCCCGGCGCGACTTCACCATCAACGCCATGGCGTGGGACCCCGCCGGAGGGCATTTCGTCGATCCCTTCGGGGGCCAGGAGGACCTGGGCCGGCGACTCATCCGCTGCGTGGGCTCGGCGCTCGAGCGCTTCTCCGAGGATGGGCTGCGCCCCCTGCGTGCCGTGCGCTTCGCCGCGGTGCTCGACTTCACGCTGGATCCGGACACCCAGGCCGCCATTCCGCCCTCGCTTCCGGTCTTCCGGAAGGTGGCCATCGAGCGGGTGAGGGAAGAGTTCGTCAAGCTGCTGCTGTCCCGGCGAGCGGAGTTCGGGCTGGAGCTGCTCGCCGACACGGGCCTCCTGGGAGTCTTCCTGCCCGAGCTGGCCCAGGCGGAGCCCGAGGCCGCCCATCGGGCCCGGGCCGCCGCGGTCGCCGCCCCCGCCGAGGCGGAGCTCCGGATGGCCGCCCTGCTCGCGGACCTCGTCGAGCCCCCGCGCGCCGAGGAGATCGGCGTCCGGCTCAAGTTCCCCACCAAATGCATCGAGCACATCCGCCTGCTGGTGACGCACGCGGGTGTCGAGCACCTCGTGGGGGCGGCGGATCCCGCGCTTCGCCGCCTGCTCGCCAAGGTGGGACTCGCCCAGCTCGAGGGGCTGTGTGCCGTGGCCCGGGCCCGGCTCCAGGTGCGCGAGCCCGCCCGGATGCCGGAGTTCGAGACCCTCCTGGAGCGCCTGCGCGCCCTGGCCGCCACGAAGCCGCCGCTGAGCCCCAAGGAGCTCGCGCTCAACGGCGGGGCCATCATGTCCGCCCTGGGGGTGGGGCCCTCGCCGATGGTGGGGGAAGCGACGCGCTTCCTCATGGAGCAGGTGCTCGACGAGCCCTCGCGCAATACGCCGGAGACCCTCCGGGAGCTGCTGACGGGCTGGCGTCAGGCGCGTGGTGCCTGATTTGGAGCGAGGGGTGGATGGTCGGGGTTCCCCCTCCGTGACTCCTTCGGCCTACCGCCTCCGCGCGTTCAGGTAGTCCTGGTGCCAGGCCTTGGGCAGACGGGCCAGCACGTCCGTCGGTTTGTTCGCGGGACGCTCCAATTCCTCCTGCATGGTCAGATCCCCCACGAGGAAGCCGCCCGCGAACATCGTCCGGCCCAGCGCATCCACTCCCGCCAGTTCCTCGGCGGTCCCCAGCTTCAGGTTGAACACGCGCTTGCCCTTCACCGGCACGCGCTTCACCGCGGTGAGCGAGGCGACACCTTTGTCCGTGCGGACCTGATCCCGCGCCTTCAAATCCCTCGCCGCCACCACCTGGCCCTTCGCGGTGATGACCGGGTGCATCTCGGTGAGAGTCACCTGGTGGCCGAGGCTGTCACGCAGGTGCACGAAGGGAGTCATCTCATTGCCGCGTGCCACGTCGGTCACCGTCAACGCCGCACGGCCGGCGCCTGCGAGGACCTTGTCCCCCAGCTTCACCTGCTCCACTGGAACCACGCGGCCCCCGGCCAGCTGGATTCGAGTGCCCTCGGCCATGCAGCTATTGCGGAAGAAGAGCCGCTGGGTGGTCAACGCGCGCCCATCGATCGCCTGGGACTTGTAGAACGGCTCCAGGTAGTCGACGCCCTCCGCGCTGGTGCATCTGGCCTTTCCCAGGATGGTGATGGTGAAGGTGGTGGCTCTGTTGAGGACCTTGTTCGCTCCACAGTCTTCGGGGTTGTTCTGGTTGATGCCGTACGAGGTGTCGGCGAGGTGATTGAACGTCGCCTCGTAGTGGCCCACGGGAAGCAGCTCCTTGAAGTCCACCGTGTTGGAGCAGACCACGCCCGTATCGGTGTGGAGCCTGACCCGACCATAGGTGTAGCTGTCCACTTTGCATTGCAAGTAGTTGCGAGCCCCTGCCTTGATCTCCGTGCGGACCGGGATGTAGAGCCGCCGGTTGTTGAACGGCGCGGAGAACTCCCAGTAATCGGCGGGGTCGAGCACGCCCGGGGCGTCGGTCCTCGACGCCGCGACTCCGGTCGGCGTCGGGGGATAAGCCATCAGCACGCCATTGGAGTAGCCGGCCACCGCGTAGTCGCAGTCCGCGCCGCCACGGAGCTGACACAGGACGATGTCGGACGTGCTGTTCGGGGCGTTCTCGCGCGGGTGGAGGAGCGTGAACCCTCCCTCCTGCAGTAAGGCAACGGACGTACGGGCCACGGTGTAGGTGGAGACGTCCCGGCCCGTCACGTCATCGATGGCCAGGGCGATGGACTCCAGCCGGAGCAGGCGTCCATCCGCCACGTTCACCGTGGCCGCGGTGCCCACATCGATGAAGTTGGTTCCACCGCCGTACTCCTCGCCCGCGTTGGACGCGACCATCCTGCTCTGGGTCTCCCCCTGATTGGTTTCATGGGCGACGATGTCCGCGTAGACGTAGGTGGCTCCTCCCTGGCAGCTCACGTGGACATACGGTTCATAGCGCATGGACCCGCCATCATTGATGGGCATCGGAGGCTTCACGATCAGGTAGTGGTCGCACCAGATCGGCTGCTCGGTCGGCGCCGCGGCCGCGGGTTGCCCGCTCCCGCGGGAGAGGGCACGTCGCCTCAATCTGACCAGCCTGTTGAAGAGCTCGGGCGAGTTCCGCTCATCCTTGCCCGCCGCACGGAGCCGATTGAGCACGAAGCCGTATTGCGTGTCATCCGACAGGTCGAGCTCGATGCTGAGCCGGTCGCCCCTCGAGCGCGGTCTGGCATCATACAGCACGCTCATCTGCTGGGATTGCCCGGTCAGTACCTGGTGCGACACGTTCGTGGAAAGTGGCCGCGGCGGCATGCTCCATCCGGCACCCAACAACGCCAGACCCGTCAGCTGAACGGCACGGATGCAACACTTCCACTGTGACAGGGTTTTCTCGAGTCCCATTGGGCGCTCCCATGCAGAGACACCGCGCCAGAGGCGATGTCTTGATAGGGATTACAGGAAAAAAAGGAAAAGGAAATGCACTGCCGGTATGGCCATACCTCCGGGCAATGAGTTATAGGCTTTCCGTCGAACATCATTCCCAGCCCTCACGCTTTTGATAAAAGAACCCGCATGGGTGGATGGAGCACCGGGACATGCGCTCGGCCCGCTGGCCGCTGACGCGGGGAGGGCCGCTCCCGCCCCCACCCGGTCGCGGACGTCCCCCTCTCCGGACGCTTGCCCGCCCGCCTGGGCTCCCCGCTCCCGCCGGGAGGGCAGGGGAAGCCGGAAGAGCCCGGGGAGCCCTCTTCGAGGCGTCGAGGGGGTCGCATGCGGCGGGGCGGACGTGTAAGAGGAAAACCATGCGAGTCGTCGTTGCCATGAGTGGAGGAGTGGACTCCTCGGCCGCCGCCGCCCTGCTCCAGGAGCAGGGGCACGAAGTCATCGGGATTACCCTCCGGGTCTGGTCCTACGAGGGCAAGGCCCAGTGCGGGAGTTGTTGCAGCCCGGATGACATCGACGATGCCCGCGCCGTGGCGCAGAAGCTCGGCATCCCGTTCTACGTCGCCGACGCCGAGGAGCTCTTCAAGGACCGGGTCATCAACCCCTTCGTCCAGTCCTACCTCGGGGGCCGCACGCCCATCCCCTGCGTGGCGTGCAACCGCGACGTGAAGTTCAACTTCCTGCTCAAGCGCGCCCGCGCCCTGGGCGCCCGGCTCGCCACCGGGCACTACGCCCGTGTCGAGCAGGAGGGGGGCCGCTACGTGCTGCGCCGTGCCGTGGACGCGGCCAAGGACCAGAGCTACTTCCTGTTCACGCTCGGGCAGGCGGAGCTGGCCGACATCCTCTTTCCCGTGGGCGGCATGACGAAGGCCGAGGTGCGCGCCGTCGCCGAGCGCCACGGGCTGCCCACCAGCCACAAGCCCGAGAGCATGGAGATCTGCTTCGTGCCCGACGGGGACTACGCCGGCTTCGTGGAGAAGGTGGCCGGGCCCCAGCCCGCGGGGGAGATCGTCGACACGGCGGGGCAGGTGCTCGGCACGCACGCGGGGGTGCACCGCTTCACGGTGGGGCAGCGCCGGGGGCTCAACCTCGGGGGCGGGGAGGCGCGCTACGTCCAGCGCATCGAGCCCGAGTCCAACCGCGTCGTGGTGGGCCCCGCGGACGAGACGGCGCGCGGCTCTTTTGGACTTTTGCAGCCCCACTGGGTGGATGGGCCGCCCCCGCCGGAGCGCTCCGTGATGGTCCGCATCCGCCACCGCCACCCGGGCGCGGCGGGCCGCGTGGAGGTGTCTCCCCATGGGCTCGTGTCGATCCGGCTCGACACCCCCGCGCGCGCCGTGACTCCCGGCCAGGCCGCGGTCGTCTACGAGGGGGATCGGATGCTGGGCGGTGGGTGGATCGTCTAGGCTCGCCCTGAATTTGACCGGCAGGTAGGTGGGGCGTACCTTCCGCCGCACCTCGACGCTACAGGCCGCGACACTCGTGTGGCCGGGCCGGGGCTCCGCTACAATCGAGGACCGCTACGCCATGCGCGATGCCCATCGGATGAAGGAGAAGTTCGACGTCTCGCTCGACAACCGGCAGGTCGTGAGCCTGTTGATCGCCGGGATCATCGTGCTGGGGGCCGTGTTCGTCCTCGGCGTCGTGGTGGGCAAGCAGCTCGCCGGCAATGCCCAGTCCGCCGCCGCCCCGGATCTCCTGTCGGCGCTCGATGCCAATGCCCAGGCGCTCCAGCAGGCGCGCGAGGCCGAGTCGCCGCTCACCTTCCAGGACGAGCTGACGCGCAAGAGCAGCCCGGACGCCGCGCCCTCCAAGCCCGGCACCGTCACCGTCGCCATTCCTCCGCCGGCTCCCAAGCCCAAGCCCGCGGAGCCCCCGCCCGCCGACGTGGCCGAGCCCACCGAGGACAACCCTCCCGCGCCCAGCCCCACCGACGACGACTACGCGCCCACCGGCACCGCCAAGGCCCCGGCGCCCAAGCCGGCCGAGACCAAGGTGGCCGAGCCCAAGGTGGCCGACAGCAAGCCCGCGCCCAAGCCGGCCGAGCCCAAGGTGGCCGACAGCAAGCCCGTCGCCACGCCCGGCAAGGTGGAGTCGGCGCCCGTGGCGACCCGGACCACTCCGGCCGCCGGTGGGATGAAGGAAGCCATCGCCCGCGCCACCCAGCGCCCCACCGAGGCCGTTCCGGGTGGTGCCTTCACCCTGCAGCTGTCCGCCTTCCAGAGCCGTCCGGAGGCCGATCGCTTCGCGGCGAAGCTGCGTGACCGCGGCTACGCGCCCTTCATCGTCCCCGCCGAGGTCCCCGGCAAGGGCACGTGGTACCGGGTCCGCATGGGCAGCTTCCCCTCCAAGGACGCCGCGTCGCGCTACCTCACGGACTTCAAGCGCGAGACCCAGCTCCAGGCCTTCGTGGCCGCCGCGAACTAGCCTCCCGCCGTCATGTACCTGCTCGACAACGTCATCCAACCGTATGCGTGGGGCTCGCGAACGGCCCTCGCCGAGCTGCTCGGACAGCCCGCGCCTTCCTCCACCACCCAGGCCGAGCTGTGGATGGGTGCCCACCCCGGAGGCCCTTCGCGGGTGGGCCGGGAGGGGGCCTCCCGGACGTTGCTCGAGCTCATCCGCTCCGCGCCGGAGCGCGAGCTGGGCGAGGGGGTGACGCGCCGGTTCGGCGCCGAGCTGCCCTTCCTCTTCAAGGTGCTCGCGGCCGAGACGCCTCTGTCCCTGCAGACGCACCCGAGCCTCGCTCAGGCGCGCGAGGGCTTCGCGCGGGAGAACGCCCAGGGCATCCCCCTGAATGCGCCCCATCGCAACTACAAGGACGCCAACCACAAGCCCGAGCTCACCTGCGCCCTGACGCCCTTCGAGGCCCTGTGTGGCTTCCGCCGCGCGGACGAGACGCTCGCGCTCTTCGACGCGCTCGGGGTGGCGGCGCTGGAGCCGCTGCTCTCTCCCCTGCGGGCCTCGCCGGACGCGCGCGGCGTCTCGCGCATGTTCGAGGCGCTGATGACGTTCCCGTCCGAGCGGCGTGCCTCGCTCGTGGCCGGGGTGGTGGAGGCCTGCGCGGCCGGTCTGGCGCGGCCCGGTCCCTTCCACGCGGAGTGGCGCCAGGCGGTGCGGCTCGGCTCGCTCTACCCGGGAGATCCCGGCGTCGTGGCCGCGCTGATGCTCAACCTCGTGCGGCTGCGGCCCGGCGAGGCCATCTACCTGCCCGCGGGCAACCTCCACGCCTACCTCGGCGGGGTGGCCGTGGAGCTCATGGCCAACTCGGACAACGTGCTGCGCGGCGGCTGTACGCCCAAGCACGTGGATGTGCCGGAGCTGCTGCGCGTGCTGGACTTCCGGTGCGGCCCCGTCGACGTGCTCGTCGCGCAGCCCCACGAGGAGGGGGAGTCCGTCTACCCGACCCCCTCCGAGGAGTTCCGCCTCTCTCGCTTGCAGTTGCGGCCGGGCGCCGTCTCGCGTCCGGCGCGCCGGGGGCCGGAGATCCTCCTGTGCGCCGAGGGCTCCGCCCGCCTGAGTCTCCCGGGCGAGACGCTCGCGTTGCCCCGGGGTGCCTCGGTGTTCGTGAGCGCGGCGGATGGTGCCTACTCGCTCGAGGGCGAGGGGCTCGTGTTCCGCGCCACCGCCGGGCTCTGACGCCGGGGCTCCGGCGTCGGGCGCACAACCACAAAGACCTACCGGGAGTCAAGCGCTCATCCCTCGGAAATTCGGAGGGATTCACGACAGAAGCGCCGAAAACAGCGCTACAAGGGCCATGTCACTCCATATATTTTCACGTATCGCCATGGCCCGAAAGAAGATCAGCACGACCATCTACATCACGCCGGAGCAGAACGAGATGCTCAAGGCGTTGAACCAGAAGACGAAGGTTCCCGTGGCCGAGTACATCCGGCAGGGGATCGATCTCGTGCTGGAGAAGTACAAGGCGCAACTGCCGGGCCAGGCGACCTTCGACGAACTGGGGACGCGGTCATGAGTGGGGCGCTGAGCATGAAGGGACAGCGGGTGGTGGTGTTGGGTGGCGCGGGCTTCCTCGGCTCCCATCTGTGCGAGCGACTGCTGGACGATGGGGCGGCGCGCGTGGTGTCGGTGGACAACTGCCTCACGGGCTCCGAGCGCAACGTGGCCCACCTGCTGAGGCGCGCGGGCTTCGAGTCGCTGCGCCAGGACATCACCGAGGGCCTGTCGGTGGAGGGCCCGGTGGACTACGTCTTCAACCTGGCCTCGCCCGCCTCGCCCCTCGACTACGCGAAGCTGCCGCTGGAGACGATGCGCGTGGGCTCGGTGGGCACGGAGAACGGGCTGAAGCTCGCCGAGGCCAGGGGCGCGGTGTTCCTCCAGGCCTCCACTTCCGAGATCTACGGAGATCCACTCGTGCACCCCCAGCGCGAGGACTACTGGGGCAACGTGAACTCCATCGGCCCGCGCTCCTGCTACGACGAGGCCAAGCGTTACGGCGAGGCGCTCACCATGGTGTACGCGCGCTCGCGTGGGGTGAAGACGCGCATTGTCCGCATCTTCAATACCTACGGCCCTCGCATGCGGCTCAACGACGGGCGGGTGGTGCCGGCGTTCGTGTGCCAGGCGCTGCGGGGCGAGGACTTCACCGTCTTTGGCGACGGCACCCAGACGCGTTCCTTCTGTTACGTGAAGGACCTCATCGACGGCCTCGTGCGGCTGGCGCTCTCGGACGTCAGCGAGCCGGTGAACATCGGCAATCCCCGGGAGATGACGATGCGGGAGTTCGCCGAGGCGGTGCGCGCGGCGGCGGGCGGAGGCGGGAAGATCGTCCACCTGCCGCTGCCCAAGGACGATCCCAAGCAGCGTCAGCCGGACATCACCCGGGCGCGGGAGTGGCTCGGGTGGGAGCCCCGCGTCGGCCTGGAAGAAGGTCTGCGGGAGACCATCTCCTGGTTCAGGACGGTTGCCGGCCAGGGGTCGGGCTCCTAACTTCGTCGCACGTTGCGCGACGTTTTCGAACGCCACCCCTGGGGTGGCAGGAGCCTCAGAGTGAAAGTCCTGGTGACGGGTGGAGCGGGTTTCATCGGCTCGCATGTGTGTGACGTGTTCGTCCGCGCGGGCCATGAGGTCATTGCCCTGGACAACCTGTCGAGCGGCAAGAAGGAAAACCTGGATCCGCGCGTGCGGCTGGAAGTGGCGGACATCCGCAGCCCGGAGGCCGCGCAGCTCGTGCGCTCCGAGCGCCCGCAGATCCTCTGCCACCTGGCGGCGCAGATGGACGTGCGCCGCAGCGTGGAGGATCCCCGCTTCGACGCGGACGCCAATATCCTCGGCTTCCTCAACCTGCTGGAGGCCGCGCGCGTGTCGGGCGTGCAGAAGGTGGTGTTCAGCTCGACGGGTGGGGCCATCTACGGCGAGCAGGACGTCTTCCCGGCGCCCGAGTCCCATGCCACCCGGCCCATCTCTCCCTACGGCGTGTCCAAGGCCGCGGGGGAGCTGTACCTCAACTATTACAAGGCCCAGTACGGGCTGAAGTACGTGGCGCTGCGCTACGCCAACGTGTACGGCCCGCGACAGAACCCGCACGGCGAGGCCGGCGTGGTGTCCATCTTCAGCACGCGGCTGCTCGCCGGCCAGGACTGCACCATCTACGGCGAGGGCAAGCAGACGCGCGACTTCGTCTACGTGGAGGACGTGGCGCGCGCCAACCTGCTCGCGGCGGAGAAGGACTACTCGGGCCCCATCAACATCGGCACCGGCATGGAGACGGACATCAACCGCCTCTTCGGCCTGCTGGCCCAGGCGGCCGGCTCTCCCAAGGCCGCGGGTCACGCCCCGGGCCGGCCCGGCGAGCAGATGCGCTCGTGCGTGGACAACCGGCTCGCCCGGGAGGTGCTCGGCTGGCAGCCCACGGTGGACCTGGCCGAGGGCACCCGGCGCACCGTGGCCTTCTTCCGCGAGAAGGCCGGGCGCTGAAGCATCCCCGGGGTCCGGGGCGTCCACACCGCCGGACTCTTGTGGGGCACGAAGCCGATTCCCTATGACGCTCTTTCCTCCGCCTGTCGGTTGAAAGGGCTCTCCGTGCTCAAGAAGATCCTCCTGGGTCTGGCTGTCGTCATCGTCGCGCTGTTCGGCGTCATCGCCACGCGTCCGTCCACCTACTCCGTCCAGCGCTCCGCGACGTTCAAGGCGCCGCCGGACGTCGCCTTCGCGCTGGTGAATGACTTCCACCAGTGGGGCGGGTGGCTGCCGTGGAACGCGCTGGACCCGAGCCAGAAGACGACGTTCGAGGGCGCGCCCATGGGCGAGGGGGCGCGCTACGGCTGGTCCGGCAATGATCAGGTGGGCGAGGGCCGGATGCTCATCGAGGAGAGCAAGCCGAACGAGCTCGTGCGCATCCAGTTGGAGTTCATCCGCCCCTTCGCGTCCACCACCCGCACCACCTTCACGTTCAAGCCGGCGGCCGAGGGCGTCGAGGTGACCTGGGCGATGAGCGGCGAGGACAACTTCATGGGCAAGGCCTTCAGCCTCGTCGTCGACCGGGATGCCATGCTCGGCAAGGACTTCGACAAGGGCCTGGCGGCCATGAAGACGCTGGCGGAGGCCGAGGCCGGCAAGCGCGCCGAGGCCGAGGCGGCGAAGCTGGCGGCCGAGAAGGTGGCGGCCCCGGTCGAGGCTCCTCCGGCCGCCGAGGGCGGGCAGGCCGTCGCGGCGCCCACTCCCTGAACTTCCACCCGGGAAGGAGAGCCCACCCTGGAGGGCCAGTGCTTCCGGGAGGTTGCGCGCGATGGGTGGGCTCCTGGGGGCCTCCTCGGACCCCGGGGGAGGGCGACGACGGACGGGCGGAAGCCTGCTGCCGCCCCCCTCGTGTACGTGGATTTCAGGGGGGTTCGGTGTTAGTCAAGCCGGCTTCCTCGTAACCCGAGGCCCCTTGACCATGCCGTCCGAAAACGCCCACATCCGCAACTTCTCGATCATCGCGCACATCGACCACGGCAAGTCCACCCTGGCCGATCGCTTGCTCGACGCCACCGGTACGGTGACGAAGCGCGAGGCGCAGGACCAGTTCCTCGACAACATGGAGCTGGAGCGCGAGCGGGGCATCACCATCAAGGCCCAGTCGGTGCGGATGAACTACACCGCCAACGACGGCCAGAAGTATGTCCTCAACCTCATCGACACCCCGGGACACGTCGACTTCGCCTACGAGGTGAGCCGCTCGCTCGCCGCGTGCGAGGGCGCCCTCCTGGTGGTGGACGCCTCCCAGGGCGTCGAGGCCCAGACGCTCGCCAACGTCTACATGGCGTTGGATCACAACCTGGAGATCATCCCGGTCATCAACAAGATCGATCTGCCGAGCGCCGACGTGGAGCGCACGCGCACGGAGATCGAGGACGTGATCGGCATCGATGGCTCCAGTGCCGTGCCGGCCTCAGCCAAGGAGGGCATCGGCATCAAGGACATCCTCGAGGCGGTGGTGAAGAACGTGCCGCCCCCCTCGGGAGATCCGGCCGCTCCGCTGCGCGCGCTCATCTTCGACAGCTGGTACGACAACTACCGCGGCGTGGTGACGCTGGTGCGCGTGCTCGAGGGCTCGCTCAAGCTCAAGCAGAAGATCAAGCTGTGGAGCAACAACAAGGCCTTCGAGGTGCAGGAACTGGGCGTCTTCAGCCCGTTCTCCCGCCCGGTGCAGCAGCTCATCGCGGGCGAGGTGGGCGTGCTGGTGGCCAACGTGAAGGAGCTCCAGGACGCCAAGGTGGGTGACACCGTGACGGAGGAGCTGCGCCCCACGGACGCGCCCTTCCCGGGCTTCAAGGAAGTCAAGCCCATGGTGTTCTCCGGCATCTTCCCGGTGGACTCCGAGCAGTACGAGGGCCTGCGCGACGCGCTGGCCAAGCTCAAGCTCAACGACGCGGCCTTCACCTACGAGCCCGAGTCCTCCACGGCGCTCGGCTTCGGCTTCCGCTGCGGCTACCTGGGCCTGTTGCACATGGAGATCGTCCAGGAGCGCCTGGAGCGCGAGTACAACCTGTCGCTCATCACCACGGCGCCCTCGGTGGTCTACCGCATCACCGACTCGCAGGGCGCGGTGACGCACGTGGACAACCCGGCCAAGCTGCCGCCGGTGCAGAAGATCGCCAGGTTCGAGGAGCCCGTCCTCACCTGTCACATCCACGTGCCCAACGACTACCTGGGCGCGGTGCTCAAGCTGTGCCAGGACCGGCGCGGCGTGCAGAAGGACATGAAGTACCTGGGCACCAGCGGCACGCGCGTGCAGGTGACGTACGAGATGCCCCTGGCCGAGGTCGTCTTCGACTTCTTCGACAAGCTCAAGAGCGTCACGCGCGGCTACGCCAGCCTCGACTACGAGCTGGCCGGCTACGTGGAGGCGGACCTGGTGCGCCTGGACATCCTCATCAACGGCGACCCCGTGGACGCGCTCAGCGTCATCGTCCACAAGGAGCGCGCCTACCAGCGCGGCCGCGAGGTGTGCCAGAAGCTCAAGGAAGTCATTCCCAAGCAGATGTACGAGGTGGCCATCCAGGGCGCCATCGGCGCGAAGATCATCTCGCGAGAGACGATCTCCGCCATCCGCAAGAACGTGCTCGCCAAGTGCTACGGCGGTGACATCAGCCGCAAGCGCAAGCTGCTGGAGAAGCAGAAGGAGGGCAAGAAGCGGATGAAGCAGGTGGGCTCGGTGGAGATCCCGCAGGAGGCCTTCCTCGCGGTGCTCAAGACGGAGGAATAGGTCATGTCCCTGAGCACCACCACTCCGACCGGCTTCGAGGCCACCCTGTCCGCCCGCCAGAGTCCCGAGCAGCTCAGGGCGAGCCGCGCGCTCTTGTGGCGCGAGCGGCTCACCAGCCTGTGGGCGCCCCTGGTGGTGATCGGCCTGGCGTACATCCCCTACCTGCTGCTCATCGAGTTCCTGCCCGAGTCCGCCGCCTGGGGCCAGCCGCTCATGCAGGCGCTGGCGGGGGGCATGGTGCTGTACTTCCTGGGGCTCTTCCTCTGGCGCATGACGGTGCCCCGGGCCCGGGCGCTGCGCGTGCTGCGCGGCGAGGCGCGCGAGCTGCTCGAGGAGGTGGCGCGCATCCACAAGCGCGTGCCGGAGAAGATCTCCGCCGAGGCGTCCGTGCGGCTCGCCGAGCAGGCGATGCAGGTGGAGACCGCCATCGTCGCCGGCGAGATGGCGCGCCTGGAGCAGGAGACGCGGGCGTTCGACGCGCTCGCCACCCAGTTGCTCGGGGTCTGGCGCAAGCAGGACACCTGGGAGGTGATCTCCGGCTTCGCCAAGGCGTTCGCGGTGGCGGTCGTCATCCGCGTCTTCATCATCGAGCCCTACCGCATCCCCTCCGGCTCCATGCTGCCGACGCTGGAGATCGGCGATCAGGTCTTCATCAACAAGTTCATCTACGGCGTGCGGCTGCCGTACACCAACTACGTGCCGTTCCAGATCGTCCGCGCCCCGGCGCGCGGGGACGTCATCGTCTTCAACAACCCCGTGCAGACGGACGTGGACTTCATCAAGCGCGTGGTGGGCGTGCCCGGCGACACCGTGGAGCTCGTCGACGGCGAGGTGCGCATCAACGGCGTGCCGCAGGAGCGCACGTTGGTGGACGAGGATCTGACCGTCTACAACAAGCACGACTCCCTGGGCTGGTTCCCCGAGCACCGGCGGCTCTACGAGGAGAACCTGTCGGGCAAGCGGCACGCCGTGCTCCAGGACGCCCCGTCCGCCCGCACGCCGCACGAGGGGCCCTACGTCGTCCCCGAGGGTCAGGTCTTCGTCATGGGTGACAATCGGGAAAACAGCTCCGACAGCCGCTACGGCCTGGGCACCGGCATGGGCGTGGCGTTCGTGCCCTACGGCCACATCAAGGGCAAGGCCATGGTCATCTGGCTGGCGCTCGGCCACGGTGGCTGGTTGAGCGGCTTCTTCGGTGGAACCGGCTTGCGCACGGATCGCCTCTTCACGCCGGTGCGCTGAAACCCACGCTTGACGCCCCGCGCGTGCCACGGTACGCGGGGGCCTCATGCGTCATCTGTTGGGAATCGAGGGCTTGCGTCGCTCGGACATCGAGGCGCTGCTCGATCGGGCCGAGGCCCACCTGCACGGCAGTCCCGACGCCTCGCATGTGCTCCGGGGCAAGGTGGTGGCCAACCTCTTCTTCGAGGACTCCACCCGTACCCGCACCTCCTTCGAGATGGCCGCTCACGCGCTCGGGGCCGAGGTGCTCAACTGGACGATGGCGGGCTCCTCCGTGTCCAAGGGCGAGACGCTCCTGGACACCGCGCGCAACATCGAGGCCACCGGCCCCGTGGCGCTCATCATCCGCCACCGCTCCTCGGGCGCGCCCCACCTGGTGGCCCGGCACGTGCGCTGCGCCGTCATCAACGCGGGGGACGGCACCCACGAGCACCCCTCGCAGGCCCTGCTGGACGCCTTCACGTTGCGACGTCGCTGGGGAAAGCTCGACGGACGCACGGTGCTCATCATCGGCGACGTCCTCCACAGCCGCGTGGCGCGCTCCAACCTGCACTGCCTCACCGCGCTGGGCGCGAAGGTGGTGCTGTGCGGCCCGCCCACGCTCCTGCCCCCGGGGCTCGAGGCGCTCGGGGCCCGCGTCACCTCGCGCCTGGACGAGGTGCTGCCCGAGGCGGACGCCGTCATGTGCCTGCGCGTGCAGTCCGAGCGCCAGAGCGAGAGCTTCTTTCCCTCGGCGCGCGAGTTCTCCCGGCTGTTCGGACTCAATGCCGCCCGCGCCGAGCGGCTCAAGCCGGAGGCGCTCGTCCTGCACCCCGGCCCCATGAATCGCGGGGTGGAGATCGCTCCCGCCGTGGCCGATGGCCCCCACAGCGTCATCCTCGATCAGGTGGCGCACGGGGTGGCCGTGCGCCGTGCCGTCCTGGAGGTGGTGTGCCGATGAAGCCGACGACAGTGCTGCTGCGCCGCGGACGCGTCATCGATCCGCGCCACGGCGTGGATGGGGTGCGGGACGTGCTGGTGCGCGACGGGCGGGTGGCCGAGGTGTCCGAGGCCCCGCTGGAAGCGCCGCCGGACGCCCAGGTGGTGGACGCCCAGGGCCGGTGGGTGCTGCCGGGCTTCATCGATCTGCACGTGCACCTGCGCGAGCCGGGCGAGGAGGGCAAGGAGACGGTGCTCACCGGGAGCCGCTCGGCGGTGGCCGGTGGCTTCACCGCGGTGGTGGCCATGCCCAACACCAAGCCCGTCAACGACAGCGTGCTCGTCACCGAGTACGTGAAGGCCAAGGCGCGCGAGGCGGGGCTGTGCCGGGTGTACCTGGCGGGCGCCATCACCAAGGGCCTGCAGGGCGAGGAGATGGCGGAGATGGGGGCGCTCGTGGCCGCCGGCTGCGTGTGCATCACCGACGACGGCCGCCCGGTGATGAACGCCGGCCTCATGCGCCGCGCGCTCCAGTACGCCACCCAGTTCGACCTGCCCGTCATGGTGCACGAGGAGGACCTGACGCTGTCGGGCAAGGGTGTGATGCACGAGGGCCCCACCTCCACGCGCCTGGGGCTCATCGGTATTCCGCCCTCGGCCGAGGTGGCCATGGTGGCGAGGGATCTCGTGCTCCTGGAGGAGACGCGTGGCCGGCTGCACGTGGCCCACGTGTCGTGCGAGGGGAGCGTGCGTTTGATCCGCGAGGCCAAACGCCGGGGCCTGCGCGTCACCGCCGAGGCCACCCCGCACCACTTCACGCTGGAGGACGAGGCGGTGGGGGACTACGACACCCACGCCCGGATGAATCCGCCCCTGCGCACCCGCCATGACGTGCTGGCCGTGCGCGAGGCGCTCGCGGATGGAACGATCGACGCCATCGCCACCGATCACGCGCCCCACGGCGTGCTGGAGAAGCAGGTGGAGTTCGACAAGGCGTGGAATGGCGTGGTGGGACTGGAGACCGCCCTGGGGCTGACCCTGGCGGCGGTGCGCGAGGGCGCGCTGAGCCTGACGCGGGCCGTGGCCCTCTTGTCGGACGGGCCGGCCAAGGCATTCGGGCTGCCGGGCGGCCATCTGGCCGTCGGAGCCCCGGCGGACATCACGGTGGTGGAGCCGGACGTGGAGTGGACGGTGGATGCGACGCGGTTCTTCTCCCGCAGCCGCAACACCCCCTTCCATGGCCGGCGTTTGACGGGCCGGGTCGCCCAGACGTGGGTGGGTGGCCGGCTGGTCTTCGAGAACGGGCAGACGAAGGAGTCCAGGTCATGAAGAGGGCCGTGCTGGCGTTGGCGGATGGCACCACCTTCGAGGGTCGCGCCCTGGGCGCGTCCGGCGAGACGGTGGGTGAAGTGGTGTTCAACACGTCGATGACCGGCTACCAGGAGATCCTCACCGACCCCTCCTATGTCGGGCAGATCGTCACCATGGCGTACCCGGAGATGGGCAACGTGGGCGCCAACCCCGGGGACGAGGAGTCACCCAAGCCGCACGCGGTGGGCATGGTGGTGCGCAACGCCTCGGCGCAGCAGTCCAACTGGCGCGCCCAGGAGACGCTCGACGCCTACCTCAAGCGCCATGGCATCGTCGGCATCGAGGGGCTCGACACCCGGCGGCTCGTGCGCCACCTGCGCCTCAACGGCGCGCAGATGGGGGTCGTCTCGACGGACGGCCACTCGGCGAGCGCCCTGGTGGAGCGCGCCCGGAACGCCCGGGGCATGGAGGGCATGGACCTGGCCACCGGCGTGTCCACCGCGAAGCCCTACCTCTTCAACACCCCGTCCCCGAGCCTGCTCGGCGAGGAGCCGCGCCCCGTCGCCGAGCCGCGCTTCGACGTGGTGGCCTACGACTACGGCCTCAAGCGCTCCATGCTCCACTACCTGGTGGACGTGGGGTGCCGGGTGAAGGTGGTGCCCGCGGGCACCACCGCCGAGGAGGTGCTCGCCGACAAGCCCCATGGCGTCTTCCTCGCCAACGGCCCCGGGGATCCGGCGGCGGTGAAGGGCGCGGACAAGGTGGTCGCCTCGCTGCTCGGCAAGGTGCCGGTGTTCGGCATCTGCCTGGGCCATCAGATCCTCGCCCTGGCGCTGGGCGGGCGCACCTACAAGATGAAGTTCGGTCATCGGGGCGCCAACCAACCGGTGAAGGACCTGCTCACGGGCAAGGTGGAAATCACCAGTCAGAATCATGGTTTCGCCGTGGATGACGCCAGCGTGAAGGGCAGGGCGGTGGTGAGCCACCTCAACCTCAACGACGGCACCGTGGAGGGCCTGAACGTGCCGGATGCCCGGGCGTTCAGCGTCCAGTACCACCCGGAAGCCTCGCCGGGGCCCCATGACGCGCGCTACCTCTTCACCCGCTTCGCGAAGCTGATGGCCGGAGAGTAGGATCTCGCCGCCCCCATGGAATCCCCTCTTTCACCGTTGTCGTACCAACCCTACCTGGATCAGCTCATCGCCTTCGGGAGTCAGGAAGCGCGCAAGCCGGACCTGCTCGTCGCCAAGGCCGAGTACCTGCGCCTGACGGGCGAGGTGTTCGAGGACGACCAGCTCTTCGAGCTGCGCATGGCGTCCTTCCTGGACTACTACCTGTACGATCGCGTCTCGCCCGCGTCCGGCAAGACGCCGGCGGCGGAGCTGTACGAGCTGCGGTTGCAGAGCGGACCGCCCGAGGAGGCCAACGCCTTCCGGTGCTTCACGGAGACGGTGCACGGCCTCTTCGAGGTGCGCAAGCTGGGCAAGGGCCTGGTGCGCCTGCGCGAACTGCACTCGGGCAAGGACTTCGACGTCACCGAGCGCCGCCACATGGTGGGCCTGGAGACGGGAGACGTGCTGGAGGCCCGGCTCATCCCCTTCGCCGGCCATCTGCTCTTCTCCTCGGCCTTCTGCTTCCACCCACGCGTGGCGGTGAAGGCCATCAAGGCCGAGGCCAAGCGCCGCAAGAAGAAGGAGCCCGAGCGGCCCCCGGTGGAGATGGTCTGGGAGTGCGCCCGGCGCGCGGTGAAGGCCGAGCGCTACAAGCAGATCGCCGTCGAGCGCATCTACGACTTCTCGCAGACGACGCCCTGGTTGGCGTCCGCGAGCTAGTTCTCCTCGGAGAAGGTCGAGGCCCCGCTCCGGGCCTCCCTCTCCGAGCCGTGTGATTTCCCCCCACATTCTCGCGTCCCATCGCGTCAAGAGGCGCGCGGAGCTTCTTCGCGCAAAACCTGACTTTCTGGCTTGTCATCTCCGTTTGAGGGGCGTATAAAACGCTCATTAACGGAATTTTCCTCCCCAACTGTATTCCGGAGAGCCGATGAAAACCATGAAGTCCACGGCAAAGCGGGTCCTGAAGTCCTTCCTCGGTGGCGCGGCGCTGGCGGCGGCGGGTCTCTTCGCTCCGGGCACGGCCTCGGCCGCTCAGTGCGTGGTGCAGTCGACGGGAGGCCACATCCCGGCGGCCAAGCTCATTTCCCTCGATCAGGCGGCCCTGGTCACCGTCACCTTCTGCAATGGCACCGCCGGCTACAAGAGCCAGACGTTCCTGGTGCGCCCCGATGGCACCGTGCACGTGGGCACCGGCAACACCACGCCCGCGGGGACGGAGTACGACGTAGGCACGTTCCTCAAGGGCGGCGAGCTCGTCTTCGCCATCCGCGTGCCCGAGACGGGCTACACCTATTACTCGGGTCCGGGCAGCCGGAATCCGGATGGCATCGTCCACGCCGCGGTGACCGACCTGGGCAACAACAACTACCACGTCGGCTTCGAGGACCTCTACGCGAGCGGTGACGCGGACTACGACGACATCAACCTCGTCGTCACCTCCACCGCGCTCGTCGTCGTTCCCGCCGATGACAAGGATACCGACGGCGACGGCATCATCGACTACGTCGACAACTGTGTCTCCATCCCCAACGCGGACCAGAGCGACATCGACGGCGACGGCGTGGGTGACGCGTGCAGCACGTACGGCACCTGGTCTCCCACGGGCCCCATGTTCCAGGTCCGCATCCTCCACACCGCCACCAAGCTGAACGATGGCCGCGTGATGGTGACCGGCGGCTACAACCCCTCCACGGAAATCTACGATCCCGCCACGGGGGCCTGGACGCGCTTCGCCGACACGCGCACCAACCACCGCTACCACACCGCCACCAAGCTGAACGACGGGCGCGTGCTGATCGTCGGCGGTGATGGCGCCAGCGCCACCAAGTCCGCCGAGCTGTATGACGCGGCCAGCAACACCTGGACGCTCACCGGCAACCTGGCGACGTTCCGCGCGCGCCACACGGCCACGCTCCTGCCCTCGGGCAAGGTGCTGGTGGTGGGCGGCATCGACAAGGCGACGAACGCCGCGCTGACCTCCGCCGAGCTGTATGATCCGGCCACGGGCACCTGGAGCGCCACCGGCGGCATGAACGAGGCGCGCGCCAACTTCACCCTCACGCAGCTCTCCGATGGCAAGGTGCTCGCCACGGGCGGCGGCACCGGCGAGGTGCGCTCGGCCACCGCCGAGGTGTACAACCCGGCCACCGGCACCTGGACGCGCGTGGGCAACATGACCCAGCCCCGCAACTCCCACGCCGCCGCGCGGCTCGCCAACGGCAAGGTGCTCGTGATGGGCGGCGGCGTCGACGGCACGCCCTCCACCACCGCCGAGCTGTTCGACCCGGCCTCCGGCACCTTCACCGCCACCGGCAGCATGCACCAGCCGCGCCGCAACCACACCGCCACCTTGCTCCCCACGGGCCTGGTCGCCGTCGCCGGCGGGTACGACAAGTTCACCGGCACCCACGGCAAGGCGGAGATGTACAACCCGCTCACGGGCACGTGGATCCCCACCACCGAGATGATCGAGCACCGCTACTCGCACACCGCGACCCTGCTCGATGACGGCAAGGTGCTCGTGGCCGGCGGCATCAGCGTCGCCGTGGAGAACCAGGTCACCGCCGAGGTGCTGCACTAAGCACCGGCGAGCGCCTCCCGGAGCCACCCGGGAGGTGCTTCCCGCAGAGCGGTCCATCCACACGTCGTGACCCGAGGGGCCCTGGCCATCGCGATTCATTCGCGGGCCAGGGCCCCTCTCGCGTTTCCCGCTCCTCGTGTCCCCCGGGTACCTTACTTTTTGGTGTGTACCCCACTTTTTCGTGCGTTCTTGTCATATGGAAAGCTCAACTCCTATCTTGCCGCGAGTCGAACGGAGCCCGCGCGACGCGGGCCATGAGCAGGAGTTGCGTGATGCGCTACAAGATTTTCGGACAGCGGACGGGTCTCAAGGTGTCGGAGCTGGCGCTCGGCGCCGGCATGTTCGGCACGGCGTATGGCTATGGTGCCGCGCCGGATGAGGTACGCCGCATCCTGCAAGGCTATGCCGAGGCGGGTGGCAACTTCATCGACACCGCCGACAACTACCAGCTCGGTGAATCCGAGACCTTGATTGGCGAGTTCCTCGCGCCCCGTCGCAATGACTTCGTCATCGCCTCGAAATACAGCCGGGGCGCCGTGCGGGCCCCCTCCCTGGGAGTGCTCGGCAACAGCCGCAAGGTGATGGTGCAGTCCGTCGAGGACAGCTTGAGGCGTCTCAAGACGGACCGCATCGATCTCTACTTCGCGCACATGGATGACGGCGTGACGCCCGTCGAGGAGATCGCACGCGGCCTGGATGATCTCGTGCGCGCCGGCAAGATTGTCTATGGCGGCCTGTCCAACTTCCCGGCATGGCGGATCGCCACCGCCGTCACCCTGGCGGACCTGCGCGGCTGGGCGCCCCTCGTCGCGCTTCAAACCGAATACAGCCTGCTGCAGCGCACGACCGAGCGCGAGCTGCTGCCCATGGCGGAGGGCCTCGGGCTGGGCGTCATGGGGTGGTCACCCATGGGCGGCGGGCTGCTCACGGGCAAGTACCGCAAGGGGGAGAAGGGCCGCGCCACCGACTTGAAGGGCAGCGTCCTCCATGACGACCCCAAGCGGACGGAGCCCCTCCTCGACGCGCTCGGCGCCATCGCCGAGGAGCTCGACTCCAGCCCGGGCCGGATCGCCATCGCCTGGGTGAGCGCCAGGGGCGTGCTTCCGGTCATCGGACCGCGCACCCGCGCCCAGCTCGAGGACAACCTCGCCGCCACCACCGTCAAGCTGAGCGACGAGCAGCTCCGGCGCCTGGATGAACTCACCGCCATCCCCCTCGGCTATCCCCATGAGCTGCTCGGTGCCGCCGAGCAGCGCGCGATCATGACCGGCAATCGGTGGGATCAGATCGACTTCCCCTCGCGGACGATTGCCTAGGGAGTTTCCCTCGGCCCCCTTGTCAGGTTGCCGGGCGCGCTTGCGTACAGTGCGACCCGATGATCCAGACCCGACTGCTTCCGCTGCTCGCGCTGCTCCTCGTCGCCTGCCATTTCCCCGAGACCCCTCCCGGTGGCCCGGGGAAGGAGCCCCCTCTCGAGACCCCGCCCACCTTCACCGTCCACGTGCCGCGTGAAATCACCGGGGATCCGTCGCTCTACAGCAGCATCCACGTGCTGCTCGGCGATGGAAGCAGGTTCCGTGAACGCCTCGACGAGAGTGGCGTGGCGCGCTTCCATGATCTGGCCATCGTGGGGCCCCAGGACGTGAGCCTGGTGATGGTGTATTCCACCGGCCTGGTGCGGGTACGGACCTACCTCGCGCTCGAGGGAAATGAGGTCCGGTTGCCCTTCTTCCTGTACCCGATGTCGAGCACTCCCTGGACGAAGCAGGGCACGCTCACCGGCCGGGTGACGGGCGTGGTCGATTCCAGGTTCCTGTCCGTCTCCGCGGGCGGCAAGGGGCTCCATGGCTCCACGCGGTTGGCCGCGGATGGGTCCTTCAGCATCGACATCCGCGGTGACGCGCCCGGCACCGTGGACCTCTTCGCCCAGGAGACCGATGACTCCGAGCAGAAGGTCCTTCGGGTGGGACTCGAGCGGGGAATCGCCGTGGGCTCCGGCGCGACCGTGGGCGGGCTGGAGCTCGAACTCGATCACCCGGTGGATCAGATGCTCGACGTGGCGGTGGGGGGCAATGGGTCGCGGGGGGGTGAGATGACCGCTTCGCTCCAGTACCTCCTGGATGGCCGGCTCCTTTTCAGCACGAGTGCCTTCGGGACGCTGCCCCTCGCGGTTCCCGCGATCGCCCGGACGGCCCCCTTCGAGACCCTCACCCCGAGGCTCCGCATCTCCTCGGGCGAGGCGTCGACGTTCCCCGAGGGCGCGCTTCAGACGGAGGTGCCCGTGGGTGCCACCTCCGCCGTGACGGCCACCTTCCTGGCTCCCCTGCGCATCACCTCGCCGGCCGTGGGCCCCCTGGAGGCCCCGGGCAGCGCCTCGCGCGCCGGCCTGGTCCTGAGCTGGATTCCCGATGGCTCCGCGCACCTGACGGAGGTGGAGCTCAATAGGATGGGAGAACCGAGTCCCCTGGCCTGGAGCGTGATGGCTCCCACGTCCATCACCTCGTTCACTCCCTTTCCGCTCCCCACGGACCTCGCCCCGGTCACCACCTTCCCCGCGGGCGCCTACGGTGTGGAGGCGACCTCCACCTGGTGGGCCCACGCGAGCGGCTATGCGGACTTCTTCACCGGACGCCTGAACCGCGACCCGGGCATGGAGATCCGTGACACCCGGCTCTTCGCCCACGTCGAGCTCCAGTAGCGGGATGGTTTCTCACCTGGGTCTTTCCGGCCCTGGCGCGGCGGCCTCGTCCGGTGCCGCGCTGGGCGCCAGGAGATCCGTGGGCATGCGGATGGTGAAGCGGGCGCCTCCCTCCGGGACATTCTCGGCGGAGATGATCCCGCCATGGGCCTCGACGATCTCCCGGCTCACGTACAGTCCCAGACCCAGCCCGCCGTAGTGGCTCATGGGCGCGGCGCGCTCGAACCTGCCGAACAGCCGAGGCATGAACTTCTCTGGCAGGCCGGGCCCCTTGTCGGTGATGACGAGGATCGCCTCGGCGCCCTCCCGCTCCATCGAGATCTCGATCGGGTGGCCGGCCGCGTACTTGAACGAGTTGGACAGCAGGTTGGTGATCACCTGCTCGATGCGGAGCCGATCCCACGTGCCCTCGATGGGCCGCGCCTCCTGGAGCACGAGCTGACAGTCGACCGATGCGGCCGAGTCGTGCAGGCGCTCGGTGACGTCTCGCACCGTGGCGACCAGATCCATGCGCTCCGGGTGGAGGGTGAGCCGTCCGGTGGAGATCCGGGAGACATCGAGCAACGTCTCGACGAGATGGGACAGCCGCCCGGTGCTGCGCAGCGCGCGTTCGATCCGGGCCTCGTGCTTGTGCTCGAGGGAGGCCATGTCCCGTCTCAGGCCCTGGATCTGGAGCTGGAGCGCCGTGAGAGGTGTCTTCAGCTCGTGCGCGGCGATGGAGAGGAACTCGTCGCGCAGCCGGATCGCCTCCTGGCTCTGGGCGAGTTGGAGGCGCTCCTCCTCCGTGCGCTTGTGTTCGGTGAGGTCGCGCGTCACCTTCGAGAAGCCCAGGAGCTCGCCTTTCGCGTCCCGCATCACGGTGAGGGTCACGCTGGCCCAGAAGCGCGTGCCGTCCTTGCGCACGCGCCAGCCTTCGTCCTCGACGCGGCCGTCCCGCCTGGCGGCCTCGATCTGCTGGGCGGGCTTGTTCCTCGCGAGGTCCTCGGGCGGGTAGAAGCGCGAGAAGTGCTCGCCGACGATCTCCCGGGCCGAGTAGCCCTTGAGGTGGGCCGCGCCGTCGTTCCAGGTCATCACCCGCCCCTGGGGGTCCAACATGAAGATGGCGTAGTCCTTCACGCTGGAGACCAGCAGCCGGAAGCGCTCCTCGCCGCGCCGCAGTTGCTCCTCGCTCTTGCGGCGCTCGGTGAGATCCCGCGTGACCTTGGCGAAGCCCCGCAGGCGGCCCTCCTCGTCGCGCACGGCGGTGATGATCACGTTCGCCCAGAAGAGCGAGCCGTCCTTGCGCACGCGCCAGCCCTCGTCCTCGACGCGGCCCTGCTCGGCGGCCTCGCGCAGCAGATCCCACGGCTTGCCCCGCGCCACCTCCTCCTCCAGGTAGAAGCGGCTGATGGGCTGCCCGATGATCTCCTGGGCCTGGTAGCCCTTGAGTCGCTGGGCGCCGGGGTTCCAGCTGTTCACCCGCCCATCGGGCTCCAACATGAAGATGGCGTAATCCTTGATGCTCGCGACGAGCAACCGGAAGCGCTCCTCGCTCTGGCGGAGCTGTTCCTCCGCCTTGCGGCGCTCGGTGAGATCCCGGGTGATCTTCGCGAACCCCACCAGCTTGCCCGTGGGGTCGCGCATGGCGGTGATGATCACGCTGGCCCAGTACGACTCGCCATTCTTGCGGATGCGCCAGCCTTCCTCCTCGAAGCGGCCCTCGGCCGTGGCGCACCGCAGCTCGCGCTCGCACTTGCCGGCGACGATGTCCGCCGGAGGGTAGAAGATCGAGAAGTGCCGCCCCTGGATTTCCCCCAGGGTGTAGCCGTTGATGCGCTCCGCGCCCTTGTTCCACGTCTTCACGTGCCCGGTGGGATCGAGCATGAAGACGGCATAGTCCTCGATGTTGTCGAGGATCATCCGCGCGCGCTCTTCTTGAAGGGTCGACAGCTCCACGATGGCCGACGAGCTCTGATCACGCATGGCGCCGAGCCCCGCTCGAGGCGTGGGCGAGGTGCACGCCGCGGCCACGCAGCGCGGAGAGTGGAGCGAGGGTGGTTGCGAGCACAGGGTGGAAATCGTGCATGGTGCAGTTCTTGACGCAGGAAGCGCCCGGTACAAGGCCCAATCCGAGACGATGCCACGTGTTCAACGGCCGGCCCGTGACGCGGCGCGCCCAATGAGCAACCACACGCGACGGATACGCCGTCGCCAGAATGGACGGAAGATCCATCAAATTTTTTGATGTTCCAACAGTGGAACGCACGAGACCGTTCCCCGGACGCGCACCCGTGGTTTCGGATGGAGGTGCGCGGGTGCTCCCCAGCTTCTCCCGGAGCCGACGGAAGGACGGCCGTGCCCGGCTGCTCGTCGGCGGCTAGGGGACTGCTCGCGAGGCGAGTGGGAGTTCGAGCGTGGCCACGGCGCCCCGCTGGGGCCCGTCGCTGCGCAGGGTGAGCTGGCCTTTCATCAGCTTCGCGGCCAGCGCGCTCGAGTGCAGTCCGAAGCCATGGCCATCCTTGCGCGTGGTGAAGCCGTGGGTGAACAGGCTGTCCATCAGCTCCGGCGCGATGCCCACCCCGTCATCCTCCACCTGGACGCGCGCCACGTTCCCCTCCGCCGTCAGCCGTACCCAGAGGTTGCGCTTGCCCTCGGGCATCTGGCCCAGCGCGTGGTTGGCGTTGCTGATGAGGTTGACGAGGATCTGCATCACCTTGTGTTTGTCCGCGCTCACCCGGGGCAGCGCCGACATTTCACGGTGGAGGGTGACGCCGTGGCGCTCCAACGCCGCGAGCTGGACGCGCAGCGCGTCGTCGATGAGCTGGGCCAGGTCGCACTCCTCCGTCAGCAGCGCGTTGCGCGCGTAGGTCTGCTGCACCTGGATGATGGCGCGGATGTGCTCGATGTGCCGGCTCATCGCATCCATGTCCTCCATGAGGCGCATCTGATCCTTCATCAGATCGTCACTCAGGGCGGCCAGGTAGTCCGGCAGGTGGCCGCCGCGCGGGTCCTTCGTCAGGAAGTCCGCCAGGTCCTGACGGTGCTCCACCATCAGGGCCGAGGCCTGCTTCAGCCGGCCCACGCGCAGGGCGCCCACGGCCTTGCGCATCATCTCCAGGTGGATGACGGCGCTGGTGAGCACGTTGCCCACGTTGTGCAGCACGTTGGAGGCCACCTCCGTCATGCCCACCTCGCGCGCGGCGTCCACCAGGCGGGCCTGGGCCTGCTTGAGCTCGCGCGTGCGCTCCTCCACCCGCCGCTCCAGCTCGTCGTTGGCCTGGTACAGCTCCATCCGGGCGCGCTGCACGTCCGCGTACAGCCGCGCGTTCTCGATGGAGATGGCCGCCTGGGAGGCCAGGTGCCCCAGGAGCGCCAGCCGCGCCGGGCTGAAGGCATTGGTGGCCAGGTTGTTCTCCAGGTAGAGGGCCCCGGAGAACACCTCCTGCCGGATCAGCGGCAGGCACAACACCGAGCGCGCCGTGCCGCGCGCCAGGTACGGATCGGCCGAGAACGCGTGGGGCTTGGAGGCATCGCCGATGAGCACGTGCTCGCGCGTGCGCCGGACATAGGCGAGCAGGGTCCACGGCAGCTCGTGGTGGCCTCCCTCGTCCGGTTCCAGCGTGGCGCCGTCCGGTGAGAGCCGGAAGAGGGCCGCCACCGCGAGCGTGTTCTCCTGGGACAACAGCAGGGCGCCCCGCTGTGCGCCCGCGTTCTCGATCGCCGCCTTCATCAGCGCCGTCACCAGGCGCTCCAGCACGATCTCGCCGGAGACGGCCTGCTGCGCCTTGACCACCGTGAGTGAGTCGATGTGGGTGGAGTCCGTGCCGCTGGTGGTCGTGGTCTGCGCGTCCCGGCGGGCCTCCGGGGCCGCGAGGTACGGCCACTGGGACTCGAGCTGCCGCACCTTGGCGTAGGCGCCCCATTGCTGGTACGCCGCGTGCGCCTGGTGCGCGAAGCCCTGGGCGACGAGGGGCAGGTGGCGCGCAAGCCAGAAGCTCGCCGCGAGCTCACTGGCCAGTCCCACGTACTGGATGGCCCCGCTCTCCCGGGCCGCGCGGATGGCCTCCTCGTAGGCGTGGATCGCCTCCTCCGATCGCCCCTCGAGCCGGGCCCGCTCCGCGAAGACGAGCCGCTCGAGCGCGCGGAAGTTCTCGGGGCAATTCTCCGCCCATCCCGCGAGCCGCTGATGGTGCCGCGCGATGGCCGCGAGGTCCTCCTGGCGTCGGGACGGGTCCGCCTCGGGGCACGCGGCCAGGGCCAGGGCGCGGAAGAAGTGGCCCTCGCGCGCATTGATGCTGCCGGTGGTGGCCCAGAGCAACCCGGCCACCTGCTCCGCGGCTTCACGCGCTTCCGCGTAGGCGCCGCACATGTAGCGCGACTGCAGCTTGAAGAGCCAGTAGTGACACCGCGTGGCGCCCATGCGCTGGGGCGTCATCCGGGCCTCGTAGGCCCGTTCATCGAAGCCGTCCCCGTCCAGGCTCTGGAACGACGGCGAGTGGCCGCGCAACTGCTGCACGTAGCGCTGCACCACGAGGAGCCATTCGTGGGGATCCACGAAGCCCGTCTTGCGCACGACCTCGCCGCGCGCGATCGTCTCCTGGTGGACCTCGTCCAGGGAGTGCCCCATGGCGAGGCGCAGGTTGACGAGCGCGGCGCCACAGTGAGAGGCGGACGAGGTGCTCCCCGTCAGTCGCGCATGGCCCAGGCCCTCGAGGATGAGCTCCCGTGCCCGGGAGAGGGGGTCGACCCAGATGCTGCAGAAGTGGGTGCTCAGCAGCACCCCCGCCCGGTAGGGCAGGCCGTGCCGGTCGACGAACCCGTGGGCGAGCCGCGCGAAGGCCATTCCTTCCCGGTGGCGCCCGAAGAACGAGCCGGTGATGACGCCGAACCAGGCGTACCCGCTCACGGCGTCGGCCACGAAGCCGTGGCGCACGGTGAGGGAGACGATCCGGCTCAGGATGACGATGAGCAGGTGGGGATTGCTGGAGTGGGCGGGGGGGAAGAGCTTGAAGAGGGCGGCCACGCCCAGCTTCATGTCCGGGTCGGTCATGAGGGGCAGCTCGGCGAGGCTCTCGATGGGGCGTGAGCCCAGCAGGCTCCACACTTCCTCATGGGCGGCCACCGCCTCGTCCCAGGTGGGCTGCGGCGACACCGGCATGCCCAGCATCGCCAGGCAGGCCATGACGCGGTCCATGCCCAGGAGGAACTCCCCCCGGGCGAAGTGGATGTCCTGGATCAGGAAGGAGACGGCCACGGTGTCCGCGCGGGTGCGGGCCCGGAGGCTCAGCTCCTCGGCCAGCCGCTGGGCCTCGGAGGTGTTGCCGCTCATGTACTCCGCGCGTATCAGGGCGAGCCGCGCCTTGAAGGCCAGCACGGGGTCCGTCTCCCAGGGGTCTCCGGGAATGAGCGTGAAGGCCGTCGTGAAGTAGGCGCGGGCGGGGTTCAGCGCGAGCGCGATCTGGGCCTTGGTTCCCGCCTCGACGTTGAGCCGCGCGAGCCGGTGGCGCTCCGCGGGCTGCTCGATCAGGGCCGCCGCGGCGTTGAGCTGGTACACCACGTCGAAGAGCGCGCCGGGCAGCTCCTCCGGGGACAGGGTCTCGAGCAGCCACCGGCCGATGCGCAGGTGCACCTGCTGGCGCTCCGACTCGGAGCTCAGCGCGTGGGCCGCCTGCTGGATGCGATCATGCAGGAAGCGGTACTTCTCCGGACCCACGCGCCCCAGCATGCCTTCCTGGAGCGCGGGCTCGAGGCCCTGCTCCACCGGGTGCACGTCGGGCAGCCCCAGGAGCATCACCAACACCCGCGGGGAGAAGACATTGCCCGCGCAGGCCGCCAGCCGCAGCAGGTGCTGCGTGTCCGGGGGAAGCTGGCGCAGCTTGTCCACCATGAAGTCGACGATGTTCTCCGAATAGTCCCGGGTCCGGACGCCTTCGTCGTCCCACCGCCACCCGCCCTCGGGCAGGCGCACGAGCAGGCCGTCCTGGTGGAGCGTCTCCAGCAGGCGCAGCAGGAAGAAGGGATTGCCTCCCGTCTTCTCGTGCAGCAGCGCCGCGAGGGGGGCGACCACGTCCGTGCCCGCTCCCGGGAGCGCATCTCCCACCAGTTGTTCCACCTGTGCCACGCCCAGTGGCTCCAGTTGGATGTCCGTGATCCGGACTCCCGCCTCGCGCAAGGTCTGGAATGTCGACCTCAAGGGGTGGTCGGGGCCCACCTCGTTGTCCCGGTAGGCCGCCAGCCACAACACCGGCGGGCTCCTGGGCCCCGACAGCAGGTACTCGAGCATCCTCAGACTGGAGGTGCCCGCCCACTGCATGTCATCCAGGAACACCGCGGCGGGGTTCTCCCGCGTGGAGAAGGTCGACGCGAACTGGCGCACCACCCGGAAGAAGCGGCGCTGCGCCTCGCTGGAGGGCAGCTCCTGGAGCGCGGGCTGCCGGCCCACCACCACTTCCAGCCGGGGCACCAGGTCCACGAGCAGTTGACCCTGGCCTTCCAAGGCCTGGTTCATCCGCTCGCGCCAGCCGGCGAGCTCCTCGTCGCTTTCGGCGAGCAGTTGTTGGACCAGCTGCTGGATCGTCTGGGCCAGGGCCGAGTAGGGCATTTCCCGCCGGAACTGATCGAACTTGCCGCTCAGGAATAACCCGCGCCGCCCCACCATCGGCTTGTACAGCTCATGCACCACCGAGGACTTGCCGATTCCCGAGTACCCGCGGACGAGCAGCAGCTCCGGCCTGCCCGTGCTCGCCACGCGCTCGAAGCCCTCGAGCAGGGCGTTCACCTGGGCGTCACGCCCATAGAGCCGCCGCGGCAGTTGGAAGCCGTGGGGCGTGTCGCGTGTCCCCAGGGGGAAGGCCTCCGGCGTGCTCTGGCCCAGGGCGTCGCGGCACTGCTCCAGGTCCACCTTCAAGCCCTCGGCGCTCTGGTAGCGCTCCTCGGCCACCTTCGCCAGCAGCTTCATCACGAGCGCGGACAAGGCCAGCGGCACCTGGGGATTCAGCTCGTGGGGAGGCCGCGGTTGATGCGCCATGTGCGCGTGAAACCACTCGAGCGCGTCGTTCGCCTGGAAGGGCCTGCGCCCCGTGAGCAGCTCGTAGAAGGTCACCCCCAGCGAATAGAAGTCCGTGCGGTGGTCCACCGGGCGGTTCATCCGTCCGGTCTGCTCGGGGGACATGTACGCCAGGGTTCCCTCGATCTGATGGACGGGTGCCACTCCCTGGTGCTCCACCTGCTGCAGCGCCGCCACGCCGAAGTCGACCAGCCGCACCTCCCCCGACGGCTCCAGGAGGATGTTCGACGGTTTGATGTCCTTGTGGATGATGTGACGGCGGTGGACTTCTCCCAGGATGGAGACCAGCGAGATGGCCAGGGGCAGGAACCGGGAGATCTCCATCGGCTGGCTCCTGGACTCGGCCAGGGGCGCGCCCGATACCTGCTCCAGCAGCAGTACGGGCCGCCCGTGGATCCACTCACAGGAATAGGCATGGGTCACCCCGCGCACGTCCCGGAGCCGGTGCAGGATGGTGAATTCCCGCCGGTACCGCTCCTTCTCGAGGGTGCCAGGGGAGGGGGCCAGTGGCGTCTTGAGGATGAGCGGCACGCCATCGGCCTCGCGCACCGCGCGGAACAGCACGCTCGAACTCGTCGCGCGGAGCGTGCCAATGACCCTGTATCCCGGCATGTCCAACATGAAGAAGTGTCCTCGTGGGCGGAAGCCACTCCTCCAGGGAGGCGTGGCACCGACGGGGTGGATCGTACGCCTTCCCGGGCGTGGCGCGGCGAGTGGAAGCATCCCAGACGCCGGGTGTTTCCCCTGTGACGGGTGCTGTTATCTTCTCCACCCATGCACAAGACGCTGCCGTGGCGCACCGTGTTGGAAGCCAATAACGCCATGGTCAAGTCGCGTCCGCTCACCCAGGGCGAGTGGACCGGCAGGTACGAGGAGCCCGCGCTCCGGGAGCGCGCCCAGCAGGCCAGGCAGGAGCACGAGGCGCACTTCAAGCAGGCGTTGAATGCCTATCAGTCGGACACCTGGTTCTACCCGGCCCTGCGCAGGCAGACCCGGGGGGCCTATGACGTGGTGCTGGGCTGGAATCACGCCCTGGTGCTGCGTCCGTTGGACCTGCACCTGTATGCCGTCGAGTGGATCCTCCGCTACTCCGCGGATGAGCAGCACCGGGTGCATGGCGGCATTGGCATCGACGTGCACGAGGCGGGAATCCAGGGGCCCTGGACGGTGTATGCCGTTCGCCAGAAGGCCGTGCTGCGCCGGGTCACCACGTACAACGCCACGTCCTGCTCGGTCTCCGTGTTGTTCCCCGAGTCGGGGCAGGGGCGGATGGTCATCTCCCATATCGACGCCACCCCGCCCATTCCCTTCGGCGCCGCGCTCGCCTGGTGCGACGCCCACGACGAGAAGGTCATCCATCTGGAGCGGACGGGGTTGAACAATACCCGTGCGCTGCGTGCCGTCTGCTCCATCTGCCCGGACACGGAGGAAGTGGCCAAGTTCAAGGATGGCGTCTGCCTGTCGGACGGGACGGGCCAGGGCTCGTCCTCTGGCTACAGCTCCGGGCGGACGATCTCCTCGCTGTTGCTCACGCGCGGAAGGCTCATCGACCACCAGGTGTGCCCGATGGAGTTCAACACCCAGGCGGGACTGGTCTTCGAGCGGGGCAGGGCGCCCCTGTTCCGCGTCTTCCTGGGCAGCCCGCCGCATCTCTATCCGGGCCTGGTTCCGGAGTCGGTGAAACAGGACATCGCCTCCGTGGTGGCCCAGTACCGCAGGCAGCAGCCGCTCAACGAGCTGATCCTCCGCAAGCAGCGCGAGCTGGCCACGCTCAACTCGACGCTCTTCGACCTCCATCGCAGGCGCAAGGCGGAGGCGCTCGGCCAGCAGCAGCGCGAGGCCGAGGAGACACTGGAAGAGCTCCAGTTCCTGCTCAAGGACAACGCGCCCCTGCCGCTGCTGCCGCTGCTGGATGACACCCATGGACATGCCCGGCTCCACCAGGCCATCTGCCAACGGTTCGCCGAGCGGCCCCCCCTGGCCGAGCTCGCGCGGACGCAGCCCTCGGCCGCGCTCACGCTCGCCTTCCACCAGGCCCTGACCGAGCCCGAGTCCATGGCCAGCGAGGTGGTGGGCGAGGAGCTGCGAAAGTACTTCCGCTGCGTCGACTTCCCACTCACTCCCCGGCTGCACCAGGCGCTCTGGGCCCTGCGGCGCTAGCCTTCCACGGGTGCCAGCTCGGCGCTCTGGCTGATGCGGCTGTAGATCACCAGGCTCACTCGCGTCCTGCGATTCCAAGCTGGGTTATTACGAGCGGGAGCTGGAGCTGGGACGTCCCACGGAGTTCAAGGGGCCGATTGGCTTCATCGTCCGGCACAACATCTTCCCCCTGGGTGATTCCTATCATCTGGCGCATTCGCTGTTTCTGAATGTCCGCTGTCATCCCCGGCCGTGGTCTGCTCGCCATGCCAGATGAGCGTCGCCGCGCCCGCCCGAGCGGCGGGCGCGGTGGGGTCACGCGAAGACGTCGCAGGCCAGTCGGCCCTGCTTCTCCATGGCCGCCAGCCACGCCAGGGCCTCCTCCGAGGAGCAGCCCACCTTCTCCTGTTGGATGCGCGCCAGCGTCTCACGGGCCGCGGGAGCCATGAGCCGCCCATCACCACAGATGAAGAGCAGGGCGCCCTGGTCGAGCAGCGCCTTCACCTGCTCGCGCTCCTTCCACAGCCGGTGCTGCACGAACGTCACGTCGCCGTCGGGCTGACGGAAGAAGGCGGGCAACACCTTCACCACGCCCTCGCGCTCCCACTGCGCCAGCTCCTCGCGGTAGAGGAAGTCCACCTCCGGGTGATCGCACCCGAAGAAGAACAGCGCGGGCCCGGCCGCTTCCCCCCGGGCGTGGCGCAGGGCGCGCTCCTGGAGGAAACCCCGGAAGGGCGCCAGCCCCGTGCCCGCGGCCACCAGGACGATGGGCGTCGCGTTCGACGCGGGCGGGTGGAAGGGCACGTTCGGCGTGCGCACCGCCACCGCCACCTGCTCGCCCGGACGCAGCCGCGCCAGGTAGCTCGAGCACGTGCCACGGAAGCGGCCCTGGCCGCTCCACGCCTCCGCGTCCACCACCGCCACCGTCAGCGTGCACTCCGTGGGGTCCGCCAGGGGGGACGAGGAGACCGAGTACTGCCGCACGCGCATGGCCGGCAGCAGCTCGAGGAAATCTCCGAGCGAGAGGATGCACGAGGTGTACTGCTCCAACAGCTCCAGCACGCTCACGCGCTTGTCGAGGATCTCCTTCTTGTAGCGCTCGGCGTCCCGGGCCAGGGCCACCAGGTGCATGGCGTGCGGAGGGCAGGGGTTCTTCTCCGCCAGCCGCTCCAGGTCCTTGCGCGTGGCGGGCGCCGACAGCTCCACGTGCCGGCCGAGCAGCTCGCGCACCAGCACGGGCCTTCCCGTGGGAAGCGAGGAGCCCTGGTCGCCCCGGGCGGAGCCGAGGATGACGGTGGCGTCCGGGCTCACCCCGAAGCGGCGCGCGGCGCGCTCCACGAGCTCCGGATGGTTCTCCGGCAGCACCGCCAGGTAGTCACCCGCCGCGTACGTCACCCCCTGGGGCAGCTTGAACACCAGGTGGCGCTTGGAGCGGCCGAACGGCGACGTCATGTCGACGAGCTCGCGGTTGTCCACCAGCGTGGCCAGCTCGAGCTTGTTCTGCTTCACCAGCTCCGCGCTCACCGGGGGGACGACTTCCACCGTGTAGCGAGGCCCCGCGTCCACCTCGCTGGAAGCCACCCCCAGGCCCTCGCCCACCCGCGTCCAGAAGGGGGCGTACCAGTAGTCGAAGTCGCCGAAGAAGTCGGCCCGCGCATCCGCCTCGCCTCGCGAGAGCAGGGACCGGGCCCCCGCCGCGCTCAGCCGCTCGTCGATGAACTTGGGCACGGCCTGGTAGGTCTCGCCCCAGTCCCGGTTGCCGCAGCCGAACACGGCGTAGCGCACGCCCTGGAGCGCGCCCGCGGGGACGTTGGACAGCCACGTGTGGAAGGCGCGCGCGTTGTCCGGGGGCTGGCCGTTGTAGGAGGCCGTCACGATCACGACCGCGCCCTCCTTGGGCAGCTTGCCGGCGTACTCGTCCAGCGGGGCCACCTTCGCCGTGTAGCCGCGCGCGAGTCCGTCACTGGCGATGCGCCGGGCGAACGCCTCCGAGGCCCCCGAGTTGGAGCCGTAGAGCAGCAGCAGGGGCGTGCCATGCGAGGATGTCTTCTCCGTCGGCTGGGACGAGGACGCCACGGGCGCGGGGGTGGGGGCCCGTCGGGCCGCGGGCGCGCGGGAGACGGGCTTGCGCGCGCGCACGCGCAGCTTGAGCCCATCGGGCTTGAGCGTGAGCGTCTCGCGGATGCGCAGCGTGTAGGGCTCGGGCGTGGAGATGTGGAAGCGCTGCAGCATCGTGCCCAGCACGAGCGTGGCCTCCTGGAGCGCGAACGCCCGGCCGATGCACGCGCGCATCCCGTTGCCGAACGGCTTCCACGCGTGGGTGGGAATGCTGTCGCGCACCTCGGGGGCGAAGCGCTCCGGATCGAAGCGCTCCGGGTTCTTCCACACCGTGGGGTCGCGGTGCAGCATGGGGATGAGCACCATGAGCGTGTCCTTCACCCCCACCGGGTAGCGCCCCGCCAGCAGCGTGTTGTCCGCCTTGGCGTGCAGGGTGAAGGCCGGCGCGGTGGGCCACAGGCGCAGCGTCTCGCGCAGGATTTGATCGATGTACTGCAACTGGGAGATCTGCTCGAAGCGGGGCGCCTCCGAGCCCAGCACCCGGTCCACCTCCTCGTAGGCCTTCTGGAGCACCTCGGGGTAGTGCAAGAGGAAGTAGACGGCGAAGGACAACAGGCCGCTCGTCGTCTCGTGGCCCGCGATGAGGAAGGTCATGAGCTGGGAGCGCACGTTGTCGTCGTCGAGCTTCTCCCCCGTGAGCGGATCCTTCGCCTCGAGCATCAGGCCCAGCAGATCTTTCGGAGCCTCCTCGGGCGGGAGCGCGCGGCGCCGGACGATGAGCTCGCGCACCACCTCGTACATGTACTGGAGGTCCGACTGGTACTGACGCTGGGTGCGCAGCATGAGCTGCGTCTGCAGGGGCACCCGGCGGGTCCGGTCGCCCGCCTCGGCCAGGGCGCGCACCATGGACTCCACGAAGGGGTGCATCTCCCGCTGGTAGAAGCTGTTGAAGCGGAAGTCGAAGCCGCACAGCGCGATGGTGTCGAGCGTGAGCCGCGTCATGTTGTCGGACACGTCGATGTCGGTGTCGGGTCCGAAGCGCGCCCAGCGGGTGAGCATCTGGTCGGCCACGTCGTACATGCCGTCGTGGTAGTTGCGCATGGCCGCGGGGCTGAAGGCGGGCATCAGCAGGCGGTGGGCCTTGCCCCAGTTGGGCTCTCGCGCATCCGCGGTGAAGAGGCCGTCACCCCCCAGGTCGCGCAGCTGCAGGAGGACCTGGCCCAGCATCTTCTCGAAGCGCGTCTCGTCACAGGCGTCGGCCACCAGTTCGTAGGAGCTGATCACCCGGAGGAAGTTCTCCCCCGGGAAGGACAGCCGGAAGATGGGCCCGAACTCGCGTGCGAGCTTCATCATGTTCTGCAGGGGCGTTTCGAAGCCCACGTCGGGCACGTTGCCCACGAGGGGGCGGGAGCGGGGCTGGGGAATGGTCGTGGACAGGGAGGGCTTGCTCATGGGAAATCCAGAACGCATGCTCACGGGTGAACGCTCAGCCTCGCCGGCGTCTTGGAGTCGAGACTTCGGCTGGACGAGTTCTGGCGGGAACAGTAAGGGCTGGCTCGTGGGAGCGAAATTCGCATCCGGCTCAGGTTTGGGAGACGAGGTGCCATGAGCGGACGCAACCGGGCTTCCCCTCGGAAAAGGCCCCGCCAGGAGCGCGCCAAGGCCACGGTGGAGCTGATCCTCGAGGCGGCGGCTCACGTTCTGGTCAGCTCTGGCTACGAGGGCACCACGACCAAGCAGGTGGCCGAGCGGGCCGGAGTGAGCATCGGCTCGCTCTACCAGTACTTCCCGAGCAAGGAGGCCCTGGTCGCCATGTTGGTCGAGCGGCTGCACCAGCGCGTCCTGGGCATCCTCGCCGACAAGCTGGTGCCGCGCCCGATCTCGGATCTGGCGCAGGAGGTGCGGGAGCTGGTGCGCGCCCTGGTGGATGTCTACGGGGTGAATCCGGAGCTACAGCGGGTGCTGCTGGAGCAGGCGCCGCGCATCGGCCCCCTTCAGGTCGTGCAGGAGATCGAGGCACGCGTGGAGTTCCTCGTCCAGGGCGTGCTCTCACAGAACCTGGAGTTCGAGCGTCCACGCAACCTGAGCCTGGTCGTCTTCATCATCATCCGCGCCCTGCGCAGCGCCGTCTGGGCCGCGGTCGTCGAGCGGCCCGAGCTGATCGGCACTCCCGAGCTCGTGGAGGAGTTGAGTGCGCTCGTGCTCGGCTACCTGCGGCCCCGCGCCCGCGACCCGGAGCGCCCGAAGCCGTAGGCACGGGAAGACAGGGCCCCAGGCGGGCAGCCGAGGGGCCCTGGTGTCTCAGCTCACCGAGTGGGGCGCCACCTGATGGCCGAGCTCGCCCGGCGACTTCAGGAGGGAGGCGTGGCCGCCGTGCTGGACGCGCTGCTGCTCGCTGTAGGGGGGCGAGAACGTTTTGGCGATCTTGTTGTAGGTGCCCATGATGAGGATGGAGGGCGCCCACTGGCCGATGAAGTTCGCCCAGGTCTTGCGACCCGAGATCATCAGGATGGCGCTGACGGCCATGCACCCCACGGCGACTCCGAGGAAGCCGATGGAGGGAATGCGCCGCGTCTGGAGCTCGACCTCGGTGGTGAGCGTGTCTTCGTTCTTCATGTCTGCCTCCGTGCAGAGGAACGGTGTGCGGACACGTTGTGCATGTGACGACGCGGTGGAGACGGCGCGGCCTCCACGCGGATGCCCACCCGCCTGCCGGGCGGGTGGGCGCGCAATGGCCCGAGGGCTACTGGCGGATGAGCTGCACGTCGTCCAGGTGGACGTAGCTGCTGCCGCTGGTGGCCAGGGTGTGGAGGCCGAACTCCAGGTAGCCCGCGGTCACGGCGATGGTGGGCGTCTCCAGTTGGGTCCAGGCGCCGTACGTACCGAGCTCCGTGGCGGCGGGGGTGCAGGACGCGCACGTCTTGGCCTGGAGGCGGGAGAAGCCGAAGTCACCGCCCTTGCGGACCCAGGCGCGCACCCGGTAGTTGCCGTTGGTCAGGCCGTTGAGCTGCTGGTACGTCCACGTCTCGAAGGCCCCCGGGCTGTAGTGGGTCAGGTGGTAGGCGCTGTTGTAGCCGCCGTTGTAGGTCTCGGTGAACGCGGCCCCGGCGGTGCCATTGGGTGACCAGGTGTTCCAGCCCGTCATGCCGGACTCGAAGCCGCTGTTGATGACCGTGGGATTCGTGGGGGGCGGATTCGTGGTGCCCCCGCCGAGGATGGTCGCGGCCTTGTCCGGCTGCAGGGCCACGAAGTAGTTGAAGGCCTCGTTGAGCTGGTTCTGCTTGGACGCATCGCCCGCGTACTGCTTGCGCTGCTCATGGAGTTTGGCGATGAGCTCCAGCTGGCTCTGCCCGTAGGGCACGCCGAGCTTCTGTTGCAGGGTGGTCAGGAAGCCGTAGCCGAACTCGCGCGTCGGCTCGATCATCGAGCCTTCGCCGTAGTCGTTCCAGGTGGCGAGCTGGATCCAGTTCACGCCACTGTTCTTGGCCATGTCCATGGTCTGGCCAAACGTGCCCGTCCCATTGTAGGGCAGGGTCCAGGTCGGGCCGCCCCATCCACCCGCCGTGTAGAAGGTGTTGAAGCCGGGGTAGGCCACGCCGAACTTCACGCCCAGCGGACGGTTGTTATAGAAGTTCTGCAACCCGGTCGTGAAATCCGAGTAGATCCACGGGTACTCGCCCTGGGCGTTGGCTCCGGCGTCGCCGTTCTGGTACCAGAGCGTCAGGAAGGTCGGCTTGGTCGACAGCGGCGAGAAGATGTTGCTCCAGTCGCCCGGCGACTTGAACGTCTGCGGACCGAAGTCCAGGAGCAGGGGCGCGTTGTTGATCTTGATGTAGTTGCCGCGGGAGAAGTAGTTGTCCCGCATGTAGATCATGTCGTTGCGGGCCGCGGCGTACTTGTCGGGAACGGAGCAGCCGTAGCCGGGCGCCAGCGTGAGGTTGTTGTCCTCGTAGACGATGGCGAACTCCAGACCCGCCGCGGCCGTCTTGTTGATGAAGGCCTCGGCGTTCTGCTTGTTCTTGGGGTAGTCCACGCAGTTGAGCGTGCCGGGCCAGTCGATGAGCACGCCATCCACGCCCGCGTACTTCATGAGCAGCAGCTGGTACTCGATCACATCCTTGTCGCCCGAGCCGTAAGGTCCGATCAACGGGTAGTAGTGCGAGGCGATCTGCCGCTTGCCCGTGCCATCCACCACGTTGGGATTCTTGTTGGCCATGGTCCAGTGGACTCCCCAGGAGCCGTTGCCCGAGGTGGTATTGCTCTCGAACCAGGGCATCAGGTGGACGTAGACCTTCTTGGTGAAAGTCTTGCTCACGGCCAGGGGCGCGCTCACGGCGGCGGAGGGCTCCGCCGCGCCCGGACGGACCTCACTCCTCGTCTCCGACGGCGTGGAACCACATCCCGCCAACACGAGCGCGGCGAACACGCCGGCTCCCTCGTTCACGAAACGATGACGCGTCATGACTCTGCTCCTTGGCTCGGAGGGCCTCGCCACGCCCCGTCGGGAAGAGGGGGGGGACGGGGGGTGAGAGGCCGTGATGAGGCAACGCGGGCGATGGCTCGCCGCGCGGCGCTCATTAGCACGAATCCCAACAAGCAGAAGAACTGTTTAATCTAGAAAATGTTGGAAAATAGGTAAATCACCCGGAGTCCGGGCGATGGGCGCTCTTCCCGGCCACCAGATCCTGGTCGCGTCCGATGCGCGCGAGGACCACGAACGCCCCCACGAAGTCAAGCGCTCCGCCATTCCTTGAAGATCGTCAGCACCGCGACGAGCACCATCAGCGCGCCGAGGCCCCGGCCGATCGCGGCGCTGGCGCGGGGGTTGGACTCGAGCCAGCCACGCGCCCTGTCTCCCACCAGCACGATCGCGCCGTACACGGCGGCCTGGGTGACCGTGATGATCGCCCCGAGCACCAGTGCCTGGATCCAGGTCGGCCCGTACTCCGGCCGCAGGAACTGGGGGAACACGGCGAGCATGAAGAGATAGGCCTTGGGGTTGAGCAGGTTCGTCACCATGCCCTGGCGGAACGCGGCCGAGGTCTCGCGCCCCCCCTCGAGCGGGGAGGCGGTGAAGGCCGCTCCGCTGCGGAACAGGGAGAAGCCGATCCACGCCACGTACAGGGCACCGAGCCACAGCAGGAGGTTGAACGCGGCCGGGATGACCTGCAGCAGCACGGCGGCTCCCGTCGCGGCGATCACCACGTGACAGGCTCCACCCGAGACGATCCCCGCCACCGCGGACATCCCCGCGCTCCGCCCACCTCCCAGGGAACTGGCGAGCACGAACGCCATGTCGAGACCCGGCAACGCGACAATCCCAAACACCAGTACGAAGAAGAGCCACAGATGGGCCGTGTGTTCCATGAGCGGCGGCGACTGTATCACCGGCCCGCTTCCAGGCCCTCGGGCCGCTTGCCCTCCGGGGCGGCGATGGGACGGCGCGAGAATCCGTGGGCGCCCTGTGTCTGGCCCTGGGCCCGCGCTTCCTCGCGTCCCGGGCCTGAATCGTTTCCGCACTCCACCCCCGTTGAGGCAGGGCCCGTGTTCCCGGGTATGGTCCGCGAAACCCGACTTACCCCCTGGAAGATGGAACTCCCATGATCAAGGTTGGTGGAAGGTGGTTCACGTCCATCGCGCTGTGCGGACTGATGTTCGGAAGCGCTGGTTGCGAGGAGGAGCCTCCTCCGGCGCCGCCCGCCACACCGGACTGTAGTGCTCCACCCGAAGTCTCCTCGCCGGACTGGGTGCCTTGCCAGTTGAAGGTGATGACGCTCGAGGAGAAGGTGGGTCAGCTCTTCATGACCCACGCCTATGGGAAGAGCGTCACGGATGCGGATCCGAAGATGGTGGAGAGCAACCGCAAGGACCACGGGCTGGACACGGCGGAGCAGCTCGTCGAGCGCTACCACCTGGGTGGCATCATCTACTTCACCTGGGCCAACAACCTGCAAGCCCCGGAGCAGATCGCCCGGCTGTCCAATGGGTTGCAGGAGGTGGCGATGCGCCAGGAGCGGGCCATTCCCCTGCTCATCGCCACGGATCAGGAGCATGGCGTGGTGGTGCGGGTGGGCGAGCCGGCCACCCAGTTTCCCGGCAACATGGCCCTGGGCGCCACGCAGGACGTGGAGACCGCGCGCCAGGCGGCGGCCATCACCGGGCGGGAGCTGCGCGCCCTGGGCATCAACCAGAACTTCGGCACGGTCGCGGACGTCAACAGCAACCCACTCAACCCCGTCATCGGCGTGCGCTCCTTCGGACTGGATCCCGCGCGGGTCGCGGCTTTCACGCAGGTGCAGGTGGGCGCCCAACAGGGAGAGGGCACCGCGTCCACCGTGAAGCACTTCCCCGGCCATGGCGACACGGACGTGGACAGCCACTACGGGCTGCCCATCATCAATCACAGCCGGGAGCAGTTCGACGCGGTGGACCTGCCGCCGTTCGTGGCCGCCATCGACGCCGAGGTGGATGCCATCATGTCCGCCCACATCGTGGTGCCCGCGCTGGAAAGCTCGGGCCTGCCGGCGACGCTCAGCCACGGCATCATGACGGACCTGCTGCGGGGCCAGCTCGGCTTCAAGGGCGTGGTGGTCAGCGACTCGCTCTCCATGCAGGGCGCGAAGCCCTACGGTGACCAGAGCGACGCGCGCGTCCCCGTGGAGGCGCTCAAGGCCGGCGTGGACCTGCTCCTCATGCCGCAGCGCATCGAAGTGGCCTACAACGCCGTGCGCGACGCGGTGAACAGTGGGGAGGTGAGCCAGGAGCGGCTCGATGAGGCGGTGGGACGCATCCTGACGCTCAAGCAGAAGCGGGGGGTGCTCGCCCAGCCCCTGGTGGAGCTCGCCGGGCTCCAGCGGGTGGGCGCCGCCGAGCACCTGACCGCCGCCGCCGCCATCACCGAGCGCGGTATCACCCTGGTGAAGAACGAGGCGGGCGTGCTGCCGTTGAAGCCCGAGGCGGGCAAGGTGCTGGTGACGGGGTGGGGCGTCACGGCGACGGCCACGCTGGCGCAGGAGCTGGCCCGGCGGGGCCGGTCCGTGGAGACCGTGGAGACGGGCACCTCGCCGACGCAGGCGAAGATCGACGAGGCGGTGGCCTCGGCCGCGCGCGCGGACGTCACCGTGGTGCTGGTCAACCGCGTCTGGACGTCGAAGCAGCAGCAGGCGCTGGTCCGCGCGCTCCAGGGGGCGAACAAGCCGGTGGTGGTCGTCTCGGTGCGCGAGCCGTATGACATCGCCCACCTGCCGGAGGTGTCCACCTACGTGGCTACCTATGGCTACCAGCCCGTCTCCATGAAGGCGCTGGCGCGGGTGCTGTTGGGAGAGGTGAACCCCTCGGGCCGGCTGCCCGTGGCCATTCCCGAGGTGGGAACGGCCTCCGGGGTGCTCTACCCGGTCGGGCACGGCCTCTCTTACGGTGGGTAGGTGCTGAAGCAGGAGGCCCTCGGGATGCCGAGGGCACTCCGGCTCAAGTCGTCACACCCATGGGCGGGGGACTGGCCTGATTCCGATTGCGGCGAGCCAGTGCGCGCAGCA
Source organism: Cystobacter fuscus (assembly GCF_002305875.1). NCBI lineage: Bacteria > Pseudomonadati > Myxococcota > Myxococcia > Myxococcales > Archangiaceae > Cystobacter > Cystobacter fuscus. The sequence continues at coordinate 5,630,248 of NZ_CP022098.1, forward strand.
GGAGGAAGCCTCCCAGATAGAGATACAGCGGGAAGAGCTCGATGGCGAAGAACGAGAAGCCAGGCTTGAGAATGATCATCCCGATCAGCGCGGCCGAGCCTCCCAATCCATTATGGGTGGAGGCCACGTAGGGGATGATCCACATCGTCTCCTTCTTCTTCCAGGCTCCCCGCTGAAGCCGCCACGCATAACCCAACCCCATGTACGCCGTGGTGCTCAGGGCGAGCAGGACGATGCCCGGTACGCCCGCCAGGTAGAGCGGAATCAGCGAGAGGTACGCCGCGACCATTCCAATGCCATGGATCTTCACGGCGTTCTCGATTCCGATGCGCACCACCAGGGTCTTCTTCCACGTCTTCGCGTCGCTCTCCCAGTCGGCCATGTTCATGACCATCATCCGGATGTACTCGATGATGCCGAGCGGGATGAGGACCAGCAGCAGCGTGTGGGGCCGCAGTCCGCCGCTCTGGAGGCAATAGCCGAGCAGCGGAACCAGGGTGTTGAGCACCAGGGTGACGGTGAACTCGCCCAGGCCCACGGCCTCCAGCTTGAGCGGCGGTGCACTGTACTGCCAGGAGAAGAAGATGGCGGCCAGGCCGAGGAGGCGGGCGCTGGGGGTCGGCATGAGCAGGGCGAGAGCGATGGACACCACCGTCAAGGCATACGCGATGTACAGGGAGTGCCGCGGCTCCATGATCCCTTTCACGAGGATCCGGCTACCGCCTGTCCATGGAGAGGGAGACGTGTTGGCCCGGTCTGGCTCCAGGTCGAAATACTCGTTGGAGTAATGCGTCATCAGGTGGGTGATCCACGTGAAGATCACCCCATGAATGAAGCGGGAGGCATCAATGGCGCCGCCCGATACGGTGGGGATGATGGCTCCCACCGTGTAGAGAATCGGGCTATACAGCAGGAATTTGACGCGGCCGAGTGCCAGCAGGTGTTTGAAAGTTGGGTGCGCAGTCATGTCATTCATGACAATGCCACGTCGCGTTATAAGTGGGGAGTGTGTTTTGTTTTATCGAAAATCGAGAGGAAAGACTCTCGATTTCGAGGACTCCCATTTCAACTTTTTTCAACTTTCAAACGTCAGCTGTCTTCATCCCTGACGCAGGACGAGCAGTCGCGGCTCGGTCATGTCCTCGATGGCGTACTTCACGCCCTCGCGCCCAAGCCCCGAGCCCTTCACGCCGCCATAGGGCATCGTGTCGACGCGGAAGCTCGGCACGTCCCCCACGACGACGCCTCCCACCTCCAGCTCGTCCCAGGCCCGCATCGCCTTGGACAGGTCGTTCGTGAAGAGACCCGCCTGCAATCCATAGCGCCCGTCGTTCACCGCGCGCAGTGCCTCGTCGAACGCGCGGAAGGGCTGGAGCAGTACCACCGGCCCGAACGCCTCTTCCGCGGACAGCGGCTCGTCGGCCGGCACGCCCTCCAGTACGGTGGCCTCGAGCAACGCGCCACGCCGTCCTCCTCCGGCCAGCACGCGCGCTCCTCGCGCCACCGCGCGCTCGATCCACCCCTCCAGCCGCCGCGCCGCGGGCTCGTCGATCATGGGGCCGAGCGTGGTGGCTTCGTCCCTGGGGTTGCCCGAGCGCAGTGCCCGCGCCCTCGTGACGAGCCGCTCGCGCAGCGCGCCGTACAGCGACTCGTGCACGAGCACGCGCTGCACCGAGATGCAGCTCTGTCCCGCCTGGAAGAAGGCGCCATGGGCCACGCGGTCCGCGACGAAGTCCAGGCGCTCGCCCTGGTCGTGGTCCACCACGCACGCGGCGTTGCCGCCCAGCTCCAACACCACCTTCTTGCGGCCGGCGCGCGCCTTGAGTTCCCAGCCGACCTTCTCCGAGCCGGTGAACGAGAGCAGCTTCAGCCGCTCGTCCTCGATGAAGGGTCCCACGTCCGCGAGGCGGGTGGGGAGGACGGAGAAGGCGCCCTCGGGGAGTGCCGTCTCGGCGAGCACCTCGGCCATGAGCATCGCGCTCACGGGGGTGCGGTCCGACGGCTTGAGCACGAAGGGGCAGCCGGCGGCGATGGCGGGCGCCACCTTGTGCGCCACCAGGTTGAGCGGGAAGTTGAACGGCGTGATGAACGAGCACGGGCCCACGGGCACGCGCTGGGTAAAGCCCCGGTAGCCGGCCGCGCGCGGCGAGACCTCCAGGTTCAGCATCTCGCCCTCGTTGCGCACGGCCTCCTCGGCCGCCGCCTTGAACGTGTCGATGAGCCGGGTGACCTCGCCTCGCGCGTCGCGCAGGGGCTTGCCCGCCTCGATGCAGAGCGCGAGCGCGAACTCCTCGGCCCGCTCGCGGAAGCGGCGCACGCAGTGCTCGAGCACCTCCTGCCGCGCGTAGGGCGCCAGGCGCCGCATCGGGCCGGTGGCACGTACCGCCGCGGCGATGGCCTCCTCCACGGTGCCCGCGTCCGCGAGCGCCACGTGGGTCACGACCTCGCCCGAATACTTGTCGGTCACGGCCAGCTCCGCGTTGGGCTGTCTCGGGCGGTTGGCCAGGTAATACGGATAGCGTTCAGCCAGCATGGCGTTCCTCTCTTTCTGTCTCGTGTCCGGGGCTCAGCGTGCGGCGGCTTCCTCGGCACCGGCTCCGAGCGCGCGCGAGTTGTCCGAGTAGTCGATGGGCAGGTCGATGACGTGCACGCCGCCCGACTCCAGGCAGCGCGCGAGCGTGGTGCCGAACTCCGAGGCGCTCGTCGGGCGGTGTCCCCGCGCGCCATATGCCTCCGCGTAGCGGACGAAGTCCGGGTTGCCCAGCTCCATGCCGAAGTCCGGCAGCCCCATCTCGCCCTGCTTCCAGCGGATCATCCCGTAGCCGTCGTCGCGCACCACGACCACCGTCAGGTCCATCCGCAGGCGCACCGCCGTCTCCAGCTCCTGCGAGTTCATCATGAACCCACCATCACCGCAGATCGCGACCACCTTGCGCCGTGGATACACCAGCCTGGCGGCAATGGCGGAGGGGAGCCCGGCTCCCATCGTGGCGAGCGCGTTGTCGAGCAGCAACGTGTTGGGCCGGCGGCAGCGGTAGTAGCGGGCGAACCAGAGCTTGTACATGCCGTTGTCCAGGCAGACGATGCCGTCGTCCGGCATGGCACGCCGCACCTCGGCCACGAGCCGCGCGGGGTAGATGGGGAAGCGGTCGTCGTCGATGCCGCGCGCGAGCTGCGCGTCGAGTCCCATGCGGGCGCGCTCGAAGGACGAGAAGTCCCAGTGCGCGCGCGGGCCGCCGACGCCCTCGGCGATGCGCCACACCGCGTTGGCGATGTCGCCGGTCACCTGCACCTGGGGGAAGTACACGGGATCCACCTCGGCCGACGAGAAGTTCAGGTGGACGACCGTGCGGCGGTTGTCGCGCATGACGAAGGGCGGCTTCTCGATGACGTCATGGCCCACGTTGACGATGCAGTCCGAGGCCTCGATGGCGCGGTGGACGAAGTCCCCGTCGGACAGCGCCGCCGTGCCCATCCAGAGCGGATGCGTCTCGTCCACCACGCCCTTGCCCATCTGGGTGCTGAAGAAGGGCATGCCCACGCGGTCCACGAAGACGCGGAGCATCTCCGAGGTGAGCTTGCGGTTGGCGCCCGCGCCGATCATGAGCAGCGGGCGGCGGGCGGACGAGATGGTCTCGACGGCCTGGGCAATGGAGGCCTCGTCGGCCACGGGCCGGCGGAGGGTGAAGGGGGCGAGGGGAGTGGCCTCGGAGGAGTCACGGGCCACGTCCTCGGGCAGCTCCAGGTGCGTGGCGCCGGGGCGCTCCTCTTCCGCGCGGCGGAACGCCTCGCGCACCGCCGAGGAGACGTGCTCGGCGGAGATGAGCGTGCGGGTGGACTTGGTGAGCGGCCGCATCATTCCCACGACGTCGACGATCTGGAAGTGGCCCTGCTTGCTGGCCCGGATGGGCTTCTGCCCGGTGACCATGACCATGGGCATGCCGCCGAGCTGGGCGTAGGCGGCGGCGGTGACGAGGTTGGTCGCGCCGGGCCCGAGCGTCGCGAGGCACACGCCCGCGCGCCCGGTGAGCCGGCCCCACGTGGCGGCCATGAAGCCCGCGGCCTGCTCGTGGCGGGTGACGACGAGGCGCAGGCCCGAGGCGCGCATCGACTCGAGCAGATCCAGGTTCTCCTCACCCGGGAGTCCAAAGACACAACGCACGCCCTCCGCTTCGAGCGCTTTGACGAACAGATCCGATGCCTTCATGGGGTTTCTCCTTCGCGACGAGGAGAAATGTAAAGAAGGCCCACGATTCTTCCATTCGTTTGTTCCCATGGAGTCGATAGGTATTGCCTATGATGGGGGAATGGAGCTGCGCCACCTCCGCTACTTCTCCGCCGTCGCCGATGCCCTCCACTTCGGACGTGCCGCCAGGCACCTCCACGTCTCGCAGCCCACGCTGTCGCAGCAGATCCGCCAGCTCGAGGAGGAGCTGGGCTCGCCGCTGTTCGAGCGCGCGCGCACGGGGGTGCGGCTGACGCAGGCGGGAGAACTCTTCCGCACGTACGCCTCGCGCGCGCTGGAGGACGTGGACGCGGGCAGGGTGGCGGTGAGCGCGCTGCGGGGACTGGCCACGGGAGCGCTGCGGGTGGGCTACCCGCCGAGCATGCGCGGTGTCGTGGTGCCGGCGCTGGCGGCCGTGCTGCGCAGGCATCCGCGCCTGGCGCTGAGCGCCGAGGAAGCACTCGTGCGGCGGGTGGAGCGGCGCCTGGCCGATGGCAAGCTGGACGTGGGGTTGGCGTACGCGCCCGCGCGCTCACCAGACCTGGACGCGGAGCCCGTCTTCGACAGCAGGCTCGCGCTCGTCGTCGCGCGGGGGCACGCACTGGCGGGAGCGGAGTCCGTGGGGGTGAAGCAGCTCGTGGACGAGCCCTTCGCGTTGCTCTCGCGAGGCTCGCGCGTGCGCGGGCGCGTGGACGCCTACTTCGACGCCATGCGGCTCGCCCCGCACATCGCGCTCGAGTCGAACGCGGTGGCCACGGTGCTCGCGATGGTGCGCGCGGGCCTCGCCGTCACCGTGCTGCCCGAGCCGCGACTCGCCGAGGCCGAGCGGCTCGTGGTGAAGCGCCTGTCTCCGGCGCCGCGCTCCGAGCTCGCGGCGTTGCTGTGGCGCAAGGGCGCGCCACGCACACCCGCGGCGGAGTTGTTCGCCGCGGAGGTGCGCGCACGGGCCCAGGAGTCCGGAGACTGAGTGGATTTGGACGACCGCCTGACCCACGCGCCACGTACAATCCCCCGTGAACCGAGGAGCCGTAAACGTGCTGAGTGCCATCGAAGCCATTGCAGCCCTGAAGGATCGTCTCGAGCGCGAGAAGGAGCTTCCCGTCAGAGCGGTGCGAGTGACGCCAGTTGATGCAAAGGAGCTAAGGCGGCTGGAGAGCACGCTGGGCAAGGTGCTTCCAGAAGCGTACCTTCAATTCATCACTCAGCACGGTTTGTTCTGTGCGACGAATTGGCGTGGCATGGAGCGGGCCCGAATGCTGAGCCCCGCGGAGGTGTTGGAGCGCCACGAATGGAACAAGGAGTTCGTGGAGGAGGACTCGTTCGGCGACGGGGAAGAAGAGAAGGAAGCCGCCCGCCGCGAGTTGGAGGTGAGGAGGCGGCTCGTTCCATTCCAATACATCGCGGACTCGTACGTGAGCGACTTCTACAGCTTCGATACGGAGCTGTGCCGGGCCAAAGGGGCGCTCATCATGCAGGCCTACCACGACGATTTCGACCTCGCGACGTGGCTCCTGGATGAGACACCCGATCTCTCTGGCTGCACCTTCGACTTCGACGAGCACATGCGCTGGGTGCTCCGAGAGTGTCTGGAGGAAGGGTCGTGGGGCCGGATGGACAAGGCTGGATAGCTGGACGCGCTCACTCGGCGAGCAACACGACGGCACGCCCGTGGGAGAAGGGCTGGGCCACGGCGAAGCGGGGCGTCACCGCCCAGCTTCCGTCCGGGCGAACGTAGCCGAACAGGCCGCCTTCCTTCACGGCGGCCAGGTCCTCGGAGAACGCCCCATTCACCGCCTCGAAGCGGGGCTCGATGACCAGGGCCCCCTTCTTGTCGATGAAACCATAGCGCCCCTTCACCTTCACCCGGGCGAGTCCCTCGTTGAACCAGCACTCGGACAGCTCGCCCTCCCAGCAGGAGATCGTGGGCTCCAGCACCCACGTGCCGGCCTCGTCCACGAAGCCGAACGTCTTTCCCTTCTGCACCAGCGCGAGGCCCTCCGAGAACGAGGTGCTCATCGTCTCGAAGGGATAGGTGGCGAGGCACGCTCCCTTCGGGTCGATGAGGCGCCAGTACTCGCCCTTGGGGGGCTTCTTGAGCGCGACCAGCGCCTTGCCCTTCAGGAAGGGGCGGGCCAGTCCGCCTCCGAAGCCATCCAGCACCACCTCGCCCTGGGGATTGATGTAGCCGTCCGTGGCCTTTGCCCCGGAGCGCATCACCGGTGCGAGCCCCGAGCCGAAGCGGCCCACGTTCGCGTACGAGGCTCCCGCGATGACGTACCTGGTGAAGTTGGCCTTGAACGCCACTGGCAACACGAGCGTGCCCTGCGTATCGATGAAGCCCGTGTCCGTCAGCGCCAGCCCGTCGCTGAAGCCCGAGAAGGCGCGCCTCACCTTCAGCGCCTGCTGTCCCTTCACGTCGACGAAGGCCCAGCCATCCCCCGCGGGCATGCGGGCCAGCCCCTCGTTGAAGGCGAAGGGCGTTCCATGGGGGCTGGGGATGACCAGTTCCCCTGTCGTGTCGATGAAGCCATAGCGGGTGGCGGACATGGCGCGGACCCTAGCGGCCGGTTCCACATCTCGTCCATGCTCGAGGCCCGTGCGGGCATGGCATCACGTCACGGCAGCAGTGCTTCCTTCTTCAGCAGCTTGTTCGCGAGCGTGGTGTAGGACCACTTGCCCTCTTCATCCACGAGCCCCTTCTCGAGCAGCTCGCGCAGCTTGGGACCGATTTGGCTGGAGTGGCCGACGAGGTGGTGGTCCGCGCTCACCTTCCCGATGGCGTCCTCGCGGTCATCCGCCACGACGAGTCTGGCGGACAGCGTGTCGGCGTAGGTGGAATAGTCACTGTAGTAGGTCCACGCGACGCCCTTGAGCGTGAAGCCTCCGAGGACGACGAGCTCGCCGTGGAAGAGGAGGTTGTCCGCCGCGAGTGAGCCGCCGACGAAGAGCAGGGAGTAGTCGAAGCCCTCGTGGATGATGTTGCCTTCCACCACCAGATCGCCGGCCACGAGCAGACGCCCCTGGTCCTCGATGACCAGGTTGCCCTTCACCACGAGGCCGCCGTCGAAGCGCAGGTCCTCTCCCTCGGAGACCTTCAAGTCCTCGGCCACCTGCTTCACGGTGTCGGAGGGTGTCAGCTTCGCCTTGAGCGCGGCCCGGTTGGAGGCCGAGCCGGCGTGGTCGTGAAGCGAGGACTCCTGCAGCAACGTTTCGAAGAGCTTCATGTTTCCAGGCTAGAAGCCAGTGGGGCGGGGGGCGAGCAGATTTTCGTGCAAGAGTCCCCCGCCTGGATTCGCATCTCGAATGCCGCCCGCTCAGGAGCGGGCGCGCAACTGCACCTCGAGCGTCTCCATCTTGCGAAGGACCGGATGGGAACCGAACGTGGGCGGCTTGACGAGCTTCATGTCGGGGAAGCGCTTGAGCAGGGTGTCCACGGCGATCCGCCCCTCGAGCCGCGCCAGGTGGACGCCGAGGCAGAAGTGCATCCCGTTGCCGAACGCGATGGTCGTGGTGTTGTTGCGGCGCACGTCGAATGTCTCGGGATGGGGGAACGCGGCCTCGTCATGCATCGCGCTGTTGGTCATGAGGAACAGCCTCTGCCCCTTCTTGATCTTCACGCCGCCGAGCTCCAGGTCCTCGCGCGCGTAGCGGGTGAGGCCCAGCTTGCCGAAGTTGTCGTGGCGCAGCACCTCCTCGAGGACGTTCTTGACGAGCTCGGGCTCGGCCTTGAGCTGGGCGAACAGCTCGGGCCGCCGCAGGATGTTGGACAGGGTGAAGCCGATGAGGTGCACCGTGGTCTCGAAGCCACCCACGATGAGCGAGGCCACGAGCGACAGCAGCTCCGGGGTGCTCAGCTTGTCGCCCTGCTCCTCGGTCTGGATGAGGGTGGTGAGGATGTCGTTCTCCCTGGGGTTGCGGCGCCGCTCCTCGATCGTCTCGCGTATCAGCACGATGCCCTCGCGGATGGCCTCGCGCACCGTCACCAACTCCTCGGGAGGAATCAGGCTGGGGAGGAGGCTCTTGATCGACGCCTCGGTGAAGCGCTGGAAGAGCACCTCACGCCCCTTGGGAATCTTCAGCATCGAGCTCATGACGCGCGCGGGAATGGGGTCCGCGATGTCGCTCACCACGTTGATCGTGCCCTTGGCCTCCGCGGCGTCGAGCAGCTCATCCACGATCGCCTGGATGTCCGGCCGCAGCCACTCGACGGCGCGGGGGGTGAACGCCGGGCTGACGAGCCTGCGCACCCGGGTATGGTCCGCGTCGGGCAGCGAGAAGAGGTTCGCCCTGTTGAGTTCGTCCCTCTCGGGAATCAGCGCCGCGGTCCCCATGGTGCTGGCGAACTCCCAATCGGCGGAGTTGGTCGAGAAGCGTTTGTTGTCACGCAGCGCGGCGATGACATCCTCGTAGCGGGTGACGATCCAGCCATGGCCCTGGTCCCAGTAGGAGATGGGCGTCTGGGTCCGCAGCTCCTTGAACATGGGGTACGGATTGACGTCGAAGCCGGGGGCATTCGGGTTGAAGGGACAGGACTTCGTCTCGGACTTCGTCTGCTCGTGCGACATGGACCGTCTCCTGTGGGTTTCCAGTTCAGCCACGATTCGTTAGCCTGGGAAAATATATCTGAGGTAAAATAATTGGCAATACCCATGAGGCAGGCACACAGCTGACATGGGCGCCGGCAGCGGGATGGCGACGAGCCGGTCAGGGAGCCTTCGAGAGCTGAGCCTGCTCTGGACTGGCGAGACCATTGACAGAATGTAACAGTGCTTATACATCCCCCCTCATGGCTACCGCCTCGCCCACCCTGGGCACGCTCATGCGCCACCTGGTCGAGCTCCTCGACCGTGATGTGGAAGCCGCCTACGCGGCCGCCGGTCTGGCATGGCGGCCGCGCAATACGCCGGTCTTGCGCGCCCTGATGGAGCTGGGGCCGGCCTCGATCCGGGCTCTGTCGCACGAGATTGGCATCACCCATTCGGCGGTGAGCCAGACGGTGTCGCAGATGGCCAAGGACGGGCTGGTCGAGTTGAGACCTGGCGCCGATGCGAGAGAGCGGATTGTCGCGCTGTCGGCGAAGGCCGAGGCGATGATCCCGGCCTTGCGAAAACAGTGGGCGGCCACCAACGCCGCCGCGGCTCAACTCGACTCGGAGTTGTCGGCGCCGCTTTCGAAGATCGCCGCCGAAGCAATCGAAGCCCTCACCCGTAAACCCTTTGGGGAGCGGATGAGGCAGGCCGCCCAGGCGCAGGCCGCGAAACCCGAGCCTTAGAGCACCTCTTTTTTCATTGTCGGAGTCGTCATGCGTTTGAAAGTTCTTTCAGCCGCCGCGATGGCGTTTGCCTTGATGGGGGTCGGCGTCGCAGCCGAGGCCCAGGTGCGCACACCCATGACGGAGGCGGAGGCCGCGCGGATCCTGTCGCCCGTGCAGCGCGACGCGGTGCTGAACGCCGTCAAGGCCGCCTACAGGACGTCGTACGTCTTCCCGGAGAAGACGCCGGTCATCCTGGCCAGGCTGGACAAGGCCAGGGCGGCGGGACGCTACAATGTCGGCAATCCCAACGAGCTCGCCAGTCTGATCACCAGCGATCTCCGGGAGGCGAGCCATGACAGCCACGCCTACATGCAATACGACCCGCAGCGCCATGCCGCCGCCATCGCCTCGTCGGCGGGCGGAGCGGGCGAGGCCCTGGCGGGCTTCGACGCGGCGACCGCGCGCCGTGATCACCATGGCCTGGCCGAGATGCGCATCCTGCCAGGCAATATCCGCTACCTGAAGATTACCGCATTCGAATGGGTCAGCGATGAGACGGGCCAGGCCTATGACGGCGCGATGCGCTTCCTCAAGGCCGGCGACGCGGTGATCATCGACCTGCGCGGCAATGGCGGGGGCTCTTCCGAGGCGGTGCAGTACCTGGTCAGCCACTTCCTGAAGGCGGGAACGCTGGAGATCACCTTCCTTCACGCCGGACGCGAGCCCATCCAGACGCGCGCACTCGACAACCTCCCCGCGGGCCGGATGATTGGCAAGCCGCTCTATGTGCTGGTCGACCAAGGCGCCGCCTCGGCGGCGGAATCCTTCGCCTACGACGTGCAGCAGTTCAAGCTGGGCAAGCTGGTGGGGGCGTCCACGGCGGGTGCGGCCAACACCAATGAATTCGTGCCCATCGCGCCGGGCTTCATGCTGAGTGTCTCGACCGGACGTCCGGTCCATCCGATCAGCAAGGCCAACTGGGAGGGGACCGGCGTTGTCCCGGACGTCGCGACGCCGCCAGCACAGGCGCTCGATCAGGCACACGCCCTGGCCCTGAAAGCCCTGGCCGCGGCGCATCCCGCGCCTGAAATCCAGGCGGACTACGACTGGGCGCTGCCCGAGATCGAGGCCCGACTCCATCCGGTCACGGTCTCGGCGGCGACCGCCAAGGCCGCGCCCGGGGCGTATGGCAAGTACGTCGTCACCGCGGAGAAGGACGGTCTGTGGATCGCGCGCCCGGGGCATCCTCTCTGGCCGGAGCCGCGTCGCCTCGAGCCGCTGACGAATGGCGGCTTGTTCGCGGTGGATGGCGTCGACCTCCTGCGGGTCGGCGTGAAGCCGGACGCCCTGGAACTGTGGTGGAAGGGCGAGCCCTCCCCCCGGATCCTGAATCGAAACTGAGCGAGGCGCCTGACTCGAGCAAGCTGGATCAAGCTCCCGGTCAGCCCGCGAAGTACGTCTGTCCGAGCACCTGGAAGGTGACGGACGGCGCCACGGTCTCGTTGGCGAATTTCGTCACCGAGTACCAGATATTGCGCGTCGCGGTTGGATTGGACACCACGGCCTTGCCCGTGACGGAGGCGAGCAGGGCTCCGGTCTGGTCATTGTACAGGTTGGCCGACACCGAGCAGTCGCCGAGCAGGCACCCCATCTCCAGCTTCAGCAGCAGCTTCGGGTTCGTCGCCAGCAACGTCTTCGCGAGATGTTGGCTCGTCGAGCGCAGCAGGGTCGCGGCAGTCAGCCTCACATCAATGGTGTGCGAGTCGTAGATCGCGTTGCTCGGCTTCGTCCATACCGGGCCGAGGTAGTCGCTACCGCAGGGGGCCGGGCAGGTGGGGGTCAAGGTGAAGGTCTGTGCCTCCGCGGGCGCCGAACCGAGGAACAACAGGGCGGAGACAAGCAACGAGCATGTCGTGGTGAACGTTCGCATGGAACAATCTCCTGGGAGACGAGGCGCGCGAGCCATCGCGCGACGGCAAACCGTTCGCCGTGGCGCGCACTCTAACCCGACGCTCCTCGATCTCTCGGCCGTGGTGGACGCGCGGCCAGGGCGGCCCGCCCCAAGGGACGTCATTTCTCGTGGTGCACTTGTATCAGACTGATATATAGGGAGGCCAGGAGGTCATCTTGGCGCGAGAGAACACCTGTCAGTTCGCCATCCTGGGGATGCTGTGCCGGGAGCCCATGAGCGGTTACGGCCTGCGTCAGGCCATCGAGCGGACGGTGGGGCACTTCTGGCAGGAGAGCTACGGCAACCTCTACCCGACGCTGGAGCGGATGGAGGCGGAGGCGCTGGTCGTGCTCGACCGGGAGGAGCACTCGCCAGGGGGGAGGGTGCGCAAGGTGTACCGGGTGACGGCGGAAGGGCGGAAGGTGCTCGCGGAGTGGCTGCGGCGGCCGGTGGTGCCCCACGTGGAGCGCAACGAGCTGTTGCTCAAGCTCTTCTTCGGCGCCCGGGTGGGACCGGAGGACTCGCTGGCGCACGTGGAGCGCAGCCGCGCCGAGGCCGAGGGACTGCTGGCCGCGCTGCGGCTCATCGACGAGGACTTCCGCCGCTCGCGCGAGGGCCACCCGGAGGAGCCCTACTCGCACCTGTCCATTCGGGCGGGGTTGCTCGGGCTGGAGGCACACCTGCGCTGGTGTGACGAGGCCCAGGAGGCGCTCCAACGTCTGGCTCACACGAAGGGTTCGAAGAAGGCAGAAGGAGGAGTGGGATGAGCGGTGAAGAAGGCTCGCGGCGCTCGCCGGTGTTCCTGCCATGGCTCGCCCTGGTGGGCGGGGCTGGCATGTCGATGCTCTTGAATTCGCGTGGGTCGCTGCTCCCCGGCTGGTTGATGGGCGCCTTGTTGCTCTTCTTCGTCCGCCAGCAGCGGCCGTGGGTGGGCTTCGTCGGCATCCTGAGCGTGAACACCCTCGCCACGGGGCTGGCGAACCTGGAGGTGTTCCCGGGGTCCGTCGCGGGCAACTTCGGAATGGCCCTTGGCGGCGCGCTCTTCCTGGCGCTGACGTTCCTGGCGGATCGGCTCATCGTGGGGCCACGGGCGTCCTTCGCGGGGACGTTCTTCCTGCCGGCGGCGATGACGGGGTTGGAGCTCTTCAGCAGCGTGGGCAACCCGTTCGGCACCTGGGGGTCGCTGGCCTATAGCCAGGCGGGGGCGCCCGTGCTGGTGCAGTTCGTGTCGGTGACGGGACTGTGGGGCCTGACGTTCCTCCTGGCGTGGTTCGCCTCCGTGGTCAACTGGGCCTTCGAGCACCGGGACGAGGGGCGCCGCGTGCTGCCCGGGGTCGCGGTGTTCGCGGGCGTGCTCGGGGCCATCCTCGTTTTCGGCGCGCTGCGGCTCGCGGGGGCGGGGAGCGTGGGCGAGCGCGTGCCGGTCGCGGGCATCACGGTGGCGGGGGAGGTGGCCACGGGACGCGAGGCGGGGCTGTCCCGGCTCATCCAGGGCGGAGCCTTCGGTGACGAGGACTGGCGTGCCTTCGCCGAGGCCTCGGGGGCGGTGAACGAGGAGTTGCTGCGCCTGTCGGAGCGCGAGGCCGAGCGAGGGGCGAAGCTCATCCTCTGGTCCGAGGGCAACGCGGTGGTGCTGGCCGGGCAACTGCCAGCCCTGCTCTCACGAGGGAGCGCCCTGGCGCGTGAGCGCGGCGTGTGGCTCGGCATGGCGGTGGCGAGCTTCGAGCCCTCGGCGGAGCGCATGTTGCGCAACGAGCTCATCCTGGTGGGGCCGGAGGGGAACGTGGCCTGGCGCTACGTGAAGGCCCGGCCGGTGCCGGGCTGGGAAGCGGCTCACTCCATCCCTGGCAGCCCGGAGGTGCCGGTGCTGAGGGACTCGGGCGTGGGCAACCTGGGCGGTGCCATCTGCTTCGATGGGGACTTCCCGGCGGATTTCGCCGGCCCCACGGCGCGGGGCCTCGAGCTGCTCCTGCTGCCCGCGAGCGACTGGCGGGGCATCAGCGCGCCGCACATGCGGCAGGCGGTGTTCCGCGCGGTGGAGCAGGGGTTCAGCCTGTTGCGGCAGGCCAACCAGGGCCTGTCGGTGGCGGTGGATGGCTACGGGCGTGTGTACGGCGAGATGGATCACTTCACGGCGGAGGAGCGCGTGTTGCGCGCGGAGCTGCCGGTGGGGAGGGTGCCCACGCTCTATGCTCGCATCGGTGATGCCGTGGGGGTGCTCTCCGGTCTGGCCGCGCTGGGGTGGGTGGCCTGGGCCGTCGTGGGGGGGCTGGCCCGGCGGTGGCGTGCGCGTGAGCGACTTCACGCGCAGCCAGACGTTTGAGCGGCTACGAGAGCGGGTGCAACGGGTGATGCGCAGCGTCAATCCCGCGCAGGGTCCGCGTCGGCGCGCGAGTTGAAACCGAATGCCCTTCGCGCAATCGTCGCGAACGAAGCGGGAGCGCGCGTGTGAATGCCGCGTCTCCGACACGTCGGCGCTGCCGTTGGACCACAGGAGCGAGATGATGAATCGCAGGACATTCATGCTGTTGGGGGTTGCCCCGCTGGCCATGGTGGCGTGCCGCGGCGACGACGACAAACCGACACCCACGGAGCCAACACCCACCGACGACCGGGCGAGCCGCGCTCGCGATGCCATGAAGCGCGCCGCCGTGTACATGGACGAGCGGGTGTCCTACCGAGGTGGCTACGTCTGGGCCTATCTCGCGGACCTGTCCAAGAGCTGGGGTGAGATGGAAGCCAAGCGCACCATGTGCTGGATCCAGCCTCCCGGCACGCCGACCGCGGCTCATTCCTTCCTCGACGCCTATCACGCCACCGGGGACGAGGCGTTCTACCGGGCGGCCGAACGCAGCGGCCTGGCGCTGATCGAGGCGCAACATCCGGCCGGGGGTTGGAACTACATCTACGACTTCGCGGGCGAGGAGTCGCTGAAGCACTGGTACGAAACCGTCGGCATCAACGGCTGGCGGCTCGAGGAGTTCCAGCATTACTACGGCAATGCGACCTTCGACGACGCCGGCACCGCGGTGGCCTCGCAGGTCCTCCTGCGCTTGTACCTCGAGAAGCGCGATCCGCGCTTCCTCGAGCCGCTGAACAAGGCGATCTCGTTCGTCCTCGACGCGCAGTACAAGGGCGGAGTCGCCGACGGTGGCTGGCCGCAGCGCTATCCGCCGTCGCCCAACGCGATCTCGTCCATGCCACGGCCCAATCCGGAGCAATTGCCGTCGGGCGCGTCGCAGGGCATGGCGGACGGCGACTACACGCGTCACGTCACGTTCAACGACGATGTCGCCGGCGAGAACATCAAGTTCCTGCTGATGTGCGTGATCGGACTCGGCGAGACGCGGCTCATCGAGCCCGTCACGCGCGCGATGGAGGCGCTGCGCCGCTTGCAACAGCCGGCGCCGCAGGCCGGATGGGGGCTGCAACACCTGTCGGCCGATCAGGACGGCCGCCTCGCGGGGGCTCCGGCCGGCGCGCGCAGCTATGAGCCCAGGGCCCTGGCCACCCACACCACCCAGACGAACATCCAGCAGTTGTTCCACTACTTCCGGCTCACCGGCGACCGCAAGTACCTCGCGCGGGTGCCCGAGGCCATTGCCTGGCTCGAGAGCACGCGGCTGACGGAACAGATGATCGCCGAGAACCCGCTGCTCACGGGCCGCACGCACCCGACCTTCATCGAGCTGGGCACCAACCGGCCGCTGTTCGTGCACCGCTACGGCTCCAACATCTGGAATGGCGCCTACTATGTGGACTACGACCATCGCGCCACGCCGTCGCACTACTCGGCGGGTCGCAGCATCAACCTCGCCAACCTGCGGGCGACCTACGATCAGCTCAGCTCGATGAGCGACGTGGCGATCGCGGAGATGGTGGCGAAGTCGCCCCTGAAGACCACCCAGCCGCGGGCGCTGCCGAAGTACTTCTCGCTTCGCGAGGTGGATTTTCCCGACCTGTATGCCGACGCGGTGATGACCACGCCCACGGTGACGGACGAGACGGTCGACACGCTGATTCAGGACCTGGGCACCAAGGATCATTGGCTGACGCCCGTGGTGCGCAGCGACCCGGCGGTCGCGGCCTCCTTCGTCACCAACCCGTACCGCGGCAACGGGCCCAGTGCGCCCTACCTCGGTGACGCGTACCGCAGCAAGCACGTCGGCGACATCTACGACACCTCCCCCTACGACTCCCAGGATCCGCCGGCCACCTATGAGAAGAAGCCGCGTTTGAACGGCATCTCCACCGCGGACTTCGTCAGCAACCTGGGCAAGCTGATCGCATACGTCGCGCCGCTGAAGTGACGTGGGCTGGCCGTCGTGGGGGGACGGCCCGGCGATGGCCCGCGCGTGAGAGGCTTCACGCGCGGCCAGACGCTTGACGCCGGCTACTGGATCTTCTTGTGCCCGGTGGGTGAGGAGTTGTCCTGGGGATGACTCTCGGGAGGAGGCTCTTGAGCAAGGTGTGGTTCATATGTTGTTCGAGGGGGGGCGTGGCGCCGTGTGGGGACGACGTTCGCATTACGGCTGGATTTCAATTTTTCCGGGGAAATGGCATGGAATTCCCGAACGGGTACCAGCCTGATCACCACGGGAGGTTCATATGGAGCTGAAGGAGAAGATCGTCCTCGTGACGGGGGCCAGCGGGTTCGTGGGGACGTACGTCGCCCGGGGCTTGCGCGAGCAGGGCGTCCGGGTTCGCGCGCTGGTGCGCCGCCCCGAGGCCCGGGCGGAGCTGGAGCGGTTCGGCGTGGAGGCGGTGCTGGGAGATCTGACGGACGCGCGCTCCGTGGAGGCCGCCGTGCGAGGCACCCAGGCCATCGTGCACTGCGCGGTGCAGGCCGCGGTGGATGTCTCCGAGGCCCGGCGGGTGAACGTGGAGGGCACGCGCACGCTGGCCCAGGCCGCGCTCGCCACCGGCTGCGAGCGCTTCGTGCACATCTCCACCATCGCCGTCTACCCGCTGCGCGACCGGGAGGGCATCGTGGACGAGTCCCTTCCCCTGGCGGATGACAAGGATGCCTACTCCATCACCAAGATCGAGGCGGAGCGCGAGGTGGAGGCCGTGGCGGCCCGGGGCCTGCGCACGGTCATCCTCCGTCCTCCGGCCATCCTCGGCGCTCACCCCAGCTCCTTCTGGGGAACCCGGTTGCCCAAGGACATCGCGGCCGGACAGTTCGCGCAGGTGGACGAGGGCCGGCGCCCCCTGAGCTATGTCCACGTCCTCAGCCTGGTGGATGCCGTGATCCGCGCCTTGCGCGTCGACGAGGCCGTGGGCCAGACGTTCAACATCACCGACGGGCACACGCCCTGGCATCGGTACACGGACTTCTTCAAGACCCGCCCGCTGCCCTCGGTCCCGTCGACGCAGCTCCCCGCGTTCATGAGCTTCCAGGGGACGTTCTCGACCGAGAAGGCCCAGCGCGTGCTGGGCTGGACGCCCCGGGACACCTTCGACCCGGTCATGGCCGAGGTGGTGCGCGCCCTGCCGAAGCCGTAGGCTGCCCTGGCCTCGAGCGATTCGTGGAGGGGGTGGAGCCAGGGAGCGTAGCCCGTGGGTCCACGTCCCCGAGCCCGTGTGTTGCGTGCGTGTCGACATGTCTGGCTCGGCGGGCGGCCGCCCTCCCTCGGAAGGGAGGGGCTCGCGAGTGCTGGTACAGGCCGTGCATTCCCTGGCAGACCCCTCCAGGAGAATCTCGTGAGCATTCAAGATGCGGTGATGAAGGTGGGTCTGCTCCTGCTGCTGACCGTGGGCTCGGCCGCCCAGGCCGACTACCCCATACTGTGTTATCCGGGCGTGGCCATCAAAGACGCCGTCTCGAACAACTTCGCGGGCTGCCAATATACCACCTGGGGCACCAACCCGTGCGCCCAGACCCCCCCGGGGACCAGTACCCCCTTGTATCCAACGAACAGCGGGTTTTGCGTCACCTGCCTCAACGAGCCGTATCGCAGCCAGGTGCTGGGCGGCAACTGGTCGGCTGTCTCGCCCAATGACTTCGCGTGCATGTCCTGCGTCACCAAGCCCGCGAGCAGCGTGGGGTGGTGGAGCTTCGATGAAAACTTCGACGACTCCTATAGCCTGTCGAGCAATGGCGTGAACCTCGACGACCGGATCGCGTACGACATGTACAATGCATTGCCCAGCGCCGGGAAGGTGCATGGGGCCTGGCAACTCGATGGCGTGCATGACTATGTCCAGGTGGCGGACCATCCCAGCCTGAACTTCGGGATGACCAGCTTCTCCTTCGAGGGGTGGGTGCAATTGTCGACCGCACTCACCTACGCCGGGTCCTTTGTCCTGGTGGACAAGATGGCGGGCAACAACCCTTTCACGGGCTATCGCATCGCGCTGACAGACCGAAGGTTGAACCTCTTTCTCGCGACTGGCGGCCTGCCCTATAGCTGGCTGTCCTCTGCGCAGCAAGCTGACCTCGTGCCCAACGATGGCCAATGGCACCATGTCGCCGTCAGGGTCGCTCGCGCCAGCTCGCCCACGGGTATCCAGTTCTATGTGGATGGGGGCCTGGTGGGGACCGGCAACGCCGCCGTGCGCAGCGGCTCCCTGACGAACACCGCCCCCCTGAAGTTCGGCTCTGGCCTGAACGGTAACATCGCCCAGTACACGAAGATCGGGGTGGACGAGTTCTCGCTGTACAAGCGGGCGCTGGATGTTAGCGAAATCCAGCGCGTCTACAACGCGGGTCGTTCGGGTGTCTGTAAGGACTTCGAGCGGCCCGAGTGGTGGCCCACCCAGGGGTGAGGTGCTTCAGACGCGGTGCACGGAGATCATGTTGGTGCTGCCCGGCTCGTTGAGGGGCACGCCCGCCACGATGACCACGGGCGTGCCACTGGGGCACAGGCCCTCCTCGCGGCACAGCCGGCGCACCTGCCGCAGCATCGCGTCCGTGGACTGCAAGCGGCCCACCCTCCGCGGTGTCACGCCCCAGTAGAGCGCCATGCGGTTGACCGTCTCCGGGTTGGGCGTCAGCGCCACCACCCGGGCGTTCGGCCGGAACTCGGAGATGAGCTGCGCGGTGCGGCCGCGCTCCGTGTACGCCACGATGGTGCCGATGCGCATCTGCTCGGCCGCGGCCACCGCCGCCGCCGCCACGCCCGTGGAGATGTCGTCCCGGGCGTGCTCGAAGGGCACGTCCCGGGCGATCCGCTCCGAGCCCGTTTCGATCTCCTCCACGATGCGCGCCATGGTGGACACCGCCTCCACCGGGAACTTCCCCGCCGCCGTCTCGCCCGAGAGCATCACCGCGTCCGCCCCGTCCAGGATGGCGTTGGCCACGTCCGAGACCTCGGCGCGCGTGGGCCGCGCGTTGGTGATCATGCTCTCCAGCATCTCCGTGGCCACGATGGTCAGCCCGCCCAGGCGGTTGACCAGGCGCACCATCTGCTTCTGCATCGAGGGCAGCTTCTCCAGCGGCATCTCCACGCCCAGGTCCCCGCGCGCCACCATGATGCCGTCCGCCGCGCGTGCGATGGCGTCCAGGTTGTCCACCGCCTGGGGCTTTTCAATCTTCGCGATGAGCGGCGTGTTCCGCCCGGCCACGAGCGCGCGGGCCCGCTCGATGTCGTCCGCCGTGCGCACGAAGGACAGCGCCACGTAGTCCACGCCCAGCTCCTGTCCGAAGGCCAGGTCCTCCCTGTCCTTGGCGGTGATCGTGGGCACCGACACGTGCGCCCCCGGCAGGTTGAGGCCCTTGTGGTCCTTGAGTACGCCTCCCTGCTCCACGGTACACGTCACGTCCTGGCCCGACACCGCGTCCACCCGCAGGCGCACCCGCCCATCATCCAGGAGGATGGGGTGGCCCGGCTCCACGTCCCGGGGCAGCGAGCGGATGGGCGTGGGGATGAGGTGGCCCTGTCCGAGCACCTTGCGCGTCGTCACCACCACCTGCTCGCCCACCTTCACCTCCAGGCGGCCCCCCTCGAAGCGACCGAGGCGGATCTTCGGCCCCTGCACGTCCTGGAGGATGGCCACGGGCACGCCCAGCCGGCTCGACGCCCGCCGGATGCGCTGGACCCGGCGCAGGTGCTCCTCGGGCGTGCCATGGGAGAAATTGAGCCGGGCCACGTTCATGCCCGCACGGATGAGCGCCTCGATGACGACCGCCGAGTCCGAGGAGGGCCCCAGGGTGCAGATGATCTTCGCCTTTCGCATGGACGACCATCCTAGGCGCCGGGGGGTGCCTTGACAGTTTCGCGGCCCCGGGAATAGATGTTGCGCACGCGCGGGCGCAAGCAACGGCGTTGGCGCGGGCCGTGGTGTTGTTTTTTCGTCGTTCTCGTTGCGAGAAAACCTGGCGTCCCAGGAGGGGGGGCCAGGTTTTCGTCGTCTTGCTCCAGCCACCCCAGCCGGGACGGCTTCTCTGTCCTAGAGACTGATCTCGTCCAGGCGGCCCGGCTCCGGCTTCATGCCGGGATGCGGGGACGGTAGGCTTTCGCGTGGGTGGAGGCCATGCGGCGTGAAGGGCGGGGCGTCGTTCATGTCCGGTTCCCCGCTGCCACCCACGCCCGGGCCGTCGCCGCCGCGCAGTGAGTCGATCTCCTCGCGGCTGATGCCCGCCTCGTCCAGCACCTTGCGCGTCACCCGGATGCGCGCCCGGCCATCCAGCGCCATGGCGATGGAATCCGAGGGGCGGGCGTCCAGGGTCATCTTTCGAGCCCCCTGTTCGAGGAAGACCCGGCCCACGTAGATGTCGTCCTTGAGGTCATCGATGCGGACCTCGGTCACCTTGGCACCCAGCTCCACCACCATCGAGCCGAGGAGATCCTGCGACAGGGGCTGGGGCGAGCGCAGGTGGGCGAGCCGGAAGGCGATGGCCACCGCGGCCGACTCGTCCACGAAGATGGGCAGCACCATGGCGCCATCCGGGGTGGTGAGCACCACGGCGTGGGTCTTCGCCTCGACGAGCGGGATGACGTCCCGCACCTCCAACTCCACCAGCTCCTTGCAAGCGGAAGGATTGCCTCCTTCCTTGGGTTGACAGACCGGAGGGGCTGGCTCGGTGGATTTGGGTGAAGGCGCGGGGCCGAAGCCCGGCAGCAGCAGAGCGCCCAGGGTGAGCAGCGCGGCGGAGAGCGGACCCAGCAGGAACGTGGCGGCAGGAATGGGCGTTTTCACCCTTCAAACCTGCACATGTATGACGGGGCGGGGAGGGCTGGGGAACGTGCTTGCTCGCCCTCCAGTCAACCGCCCCGTGCGGCCCCCTTCATCCGCCTGGGGGCGGTGGACAGGCGAGCCTCAGCGCTCGTCCTCGTCCTCGTCGTAGTCCTCGTCGTCGGACTCCTCGTCTTCGTCCTCGTCGAAGTCGAGTTCCTCGTCGTCGGACTCCTCGTCCTCGTCGGACTCCTCGTCCTCGTCGAGTTCGTCCTCGAGATCCTCGGTCTCCAGGGAGAGTGAGACGCCGAAGCGCTTGCTCAACGCGGCCACCTGGGTCCGCATCTCGGTGAGCGCCGCGACGAAGTCCTCCTGGATGTTCGTCGGGGACTTCTGGCCGCAATGGGGGCACACCAGCTTCTCCGTCCCCTCGATGAGATCCTGAGCGGCCAGCTCGAAGGTGCCCTCGCACTTCTGGCAGGTGAGATCGATCGTCATGTTCGAGGCGCGGAATATCCATGGGGATGTGAACTGTCAACGCCCGTGGTACGCGCCGTATGGCTTTCCGTGACCCCGAAAACGTCGAGAGGGCCGAGGCGGAGAATCCGGAAGGACTCTCACCTCGACCCTCTGGTGGGACGCGCGCGGGGCGCGGGCTACTTCTGGTTGCGCTCGTTCATGGGCACGTAGTCCCGGCGCTTGGAGCCCGTGTAGATCTGACGCGGACGGGCGATCTTCTGCTCGGGATCCTTCACCATCTCCTCCCACTGGGTCACCCAACCCACGGTGCGCGGAATGGCGAAGAGCACGGGGAACATCTCCACCGGGAAGCCCATGGCCTCGTAGATGAGGCCCGAGTAGAAGTCCACGTTGGGGTAGAGCTTGCGCTTGACGAAGTACTCGTCCTGCAGGGCGATGCGCTCGAGCTCCACGGCGATCTCCAGCAGCGGATTCTTGCCGGTGATCTCGAAGACCTCGTCCGCCACGCGCTTGATGACCTTGGCGCGCGGATCATAGGACTTGTAGACGCGGTGGCCGAAGCCCATGAGCTTGGAGCTGCCCTCGCCGCCCTTCACCTGCTTGATGAAGTCCGGCACCTTGGAGACGTGGCCGATCTCGCGCAGCATGCGCAGCACGGCCTCGTTGGCGCCGCCGTGCAGCGGGCCGTAGAGCGCCGCGATGCCCGAGGCCACCGCGCTGAAGGGATCCACCTCGGAGGAGCCCACGGTGCGCACCGACGTGGTGGAGCAGTTCTGCTCGTGGTCGGCGTGGAGGATGAAGAGGACGTCGAGCGCCTTCTCCAGGGTGGGGTGCACCTTGTAGGTGGTGGTGCCGATCTTGCGGACCATCGCCAGGAAGTTGCCCACGTAGGACAGATCGTTGTCCGGGTAGACGTAGGGCAGGCCCATGCTGTGGCGGTAGGAGAAGGCGGCCAGCGTCGGCATCTTGGCGATGAGCCGGGTCATCTGGATGCGGCGGCTGCGCTCGTCCTTGGTGTGCTTGGCGTCCGGGTAGAAGCCCGAGAGCGCGGCCACCGTGGAGGACAGCATGGACATGGGGTGCGCGTCGTAGCGGAACCCGTCCATGAACGTCTTGATGTTCTCGTGCACGTAGGTGTGGTGCGTGACGAGGTACTTGAACTCCTCGATCTGCTTCTCGTTGGGCAGCTCGCCGTTGAGCAGCAGGTAGGCGACCTCGAGGAAGGAGGAGCGCTCCGCGAGCTGCTCGATGGGGTAGCCCCGGTACTCCAAGATGCCCTTGTCACCGTCGATGAAGGTGATGGCGCTCTTGCAGTTCGCCGTATTCAGGAACGCTGGGTCATACCCCATCAGACCGAAGTCATCGTCTGAGACCTTGATCTGCCTGAGGCCGTTGGTCCGAATGCATCCGTTCTCGATCGGGACTTCGTACGTCTTCCCGGTCCGGTTGTCCGTGATGGTCAGCGTATCCTTTGGCATGGGAGGACTTTTCACAGGCGGCGGAGAGCTTTCAACAAAAAAGAGCGGCGCCCGGAGAGGCCGCGTCTCCCTCCGGGCACCCGTGGTCTCAGGTGAGCCGGGCTCCCGTGCGTTCCAGCTGTTGCCAGAAGCCGGGGAAGCTCTTCTCCACACACTCGGGGCCGGTGAGCGTCAGGGCCGCTCCCGAGAGGGCGGAGAGCGTCGCGGACACCATGGCCATGCGGTGGTCTCCCCGGCTGTCCATGGCGAAGTGGCGGGGCGGGGTGGGGGGAGGATGGATCGTGAGCGTCTCGCCCTCCAGAACCGTCTTCCCGCCAACAGCCTCCACCAGCGTGAGGATGCCCTCCAGTCGATCGCTCTCCTTGACCCGGAGGATGCCCACGTCGGTGAGCGTGGAGGAACGTGGCAGCACGCACGCGAGCGCGGCCAGGGTGGGCAAGAGGTCCGGGCACTCCTTGCCCGAGGCCACGAGACCGTCACGGGCCTCGCCCACCAGGCGCAGGGTGGCGTTGGGACCGGGCTCGGCGCGCAGTCCCGCGCGCTCCACCAGCCGCACCAGCGCCTGGTCCGGGTGCGCGCTGCCCAGGTCCGCCCGCTCCACGCTCCCGCCGGTGCGCCAGGCGAGCAGCAGCAGGTAGCCGAGCGAGGACCAGTCACCCGGCATGGCCGGGGTGCGCTCGGGGGCGCGGTAGTCCGCTACCTCGAAGCGGCCGTCCCGCTCGTCCACCGTGAAGCCGAAGCGGCGCAGCCAGGACACGGTCAGCTCCAGGTAGCCCGCGCTGGTGAGCGTGCCGGTGATCTCCACGCGCCAGGGCCGGCGCTCGCGCAGGAACAGCGCCGCGCAGCCGAGCAACAGGCTGGAGGCGTACTGGCTGCTCTGAGCGCCGGGGACGCGGAAGACGGGCTCGCCGGTGCGCTCCGGGGCGCGGATCTCCACGGGCCAGGGCTTACCCTCGGTGAGCACGAGCCCCGAGCCCCCGAGCGCCTCGCGCAGGGACTCGAAGAGCGGGCCGTGGGGACGCTCGCCCAGGCGGGGCGTGCCGGTGAGGCGCACGTGGGCGCCGGGCGTCACCGCGGCCTGGGTGACGAGGATGCGGAAGGGGGCGCCGCCGTCCGCGCAGTCCACGTCCCGTACGGTGCCGGGTGGCAGGCGCAGGGCCTCGATGCCCCGGCGCAGCACGCGCACGTCCGCGGGGAGGAAGTGCTCGGGCTCGCGTTGGAGATCCGGCAGGGGCCAGGCTCCGGTGAGGTGCGCGAGCACCAGCGCCCGCTGGGCGTCCGACTTGGAGATGGGCGGCGTGAGGACGGCGGGGGTGAGCCGGCTCGGGTCGACGTGCAGCCGGGTCTGGGATGAACTCGTCATGGGCGGACTCCCTTCGTCCAGGCGGGCCAGAGCGCGCGCCACTCGGGCGCGGAGACGTCGCGCACCTCGGCGACGCCAATGTCGGTGAGCAACACCATGCGCAGCTCTCCCGCCGCGCCGGACTTCTTGTCCGCGGCCAGCAGCACCTCGATGTCCTCGAGCGCCGCGCGCTTGAGCAGCGCCGCCGCGCGCTTGCGGCCGAGCACTCCCGGCCCGTTCTCCAGCGCCGTCTCCACGCGCACGGCCACCTTGTCGGGCGTCACGCCCACGGCGCGCCCCACGTCGAGCGCGCACAACATGCCCAGGCCCACCGCGTCCCCGTGCGACAGCTTGAAGTGCGACACGCTCTCGAGCACGTGGCCGAAGGTGTGGCCGAAGTTGAGCACCCGCCGCAGGCCCTGCTGCTCGTAGGGATCCTGCGAGCACACGGTTTCCTTGAGGCGCCGCGCGTCCTTCACCAGACGCTCCAGCGAGGGCGGCCGGCGCGTGTAGCCCTGGAAGAGCTGGGCGTCGAGGCTCGCCACCATCTTCCACGCCTCGAGCGCGCCCTCGCGCCGCTGCGTGTCCGAGAGGCTCTCGAACAGCTCCGGACACAGCCACGTCTCCTCGGCGTAGTGGAAGACACCCACGGGGTTCTTCACCACGCGCCCGTTCACGGTGACGTCCACCGCGCCCTTGCCGCCGAGACTGCTGTCCACCGCCGCGAGCAGCGTGGTGGGCACCTGCACCAGCCGCACGCCGCGCTTGAGCAGGTGCGCGGCCATGGTGGACACGTCGCCGATGGTTCCTCCGCCAATGGCCACGAGCGTGCCCGAGCGCGGCAGCGTGAGACCCGCGGAGAGCACCTGCTCCAGCGACTCGAAGGACTTGGCCCGCTCGCCCCCCATGATCTGGAGGATGGCGTGGGGGCGGCGCGCCTGGATCGCGGGCAGCAGGGTGGGGTGCAGCTTCACCACGCGCTTGTCCACGACGACGAGGCTGCCCTCGGGCAGGGTGGCGCTCACGCGCGAGAAGGCACCCCAGCGGTCATTCGCGGGGCGGTAGGCGCCAGGAGGAAGAGAAGTGTAGGCGCCAGGAGGAAGAGTGGTCATGTCGAGTGGGGCCAGGCGTTGAACTGCAGGGCGAGATCGGCCAGGACGAGCGACACCATGGCCTCGAGGACGGGGACGGCGCGGGGCATGATGCAGGGATCATGGCGTCCGCCCTTCGCATGGTCCGCGAGCGTGGCGGGGGGCTTGAAGTAGACGCGCAGGAACAGGGGCTCGCCGTTGGTGAGGCCTCCCTGGATGCCGCCGTAGGTGTCCTTGCGCGCGTGGAACTGGAGGCCCGGCTGCGCGATGCGCTCGAGCAGATCCGGCGGCCCCCAGACGACGCCGGTGACGGCCCCCACGCTGCCCAGCGCCTGCGCGAGCAGCGCCTTGATCTTGCCGAAGATGGGCTCGCCCAGGCCCACGGGCAGGCCCTCGACGCGCACGTCGATGCTGCCACCCAGGCTGTCTCCCGCCTCCTTGGCGACGAGGATGCGCCGCGACATCTCCTCGCGCACCACCGGATCCGGGCAGCGCGTGGGGTGCGCGTCCACCTGGGCGCGCGTGAGGCCCAGCTCCGGCACCGCGCTCACCAGCTCGCCCACCTGCGACACCCACGCCACCGTGGACACCTTGGGGAACTGCCGCTCGAGATACGCCTCGGCGATGGTGCCGCCGATGACCCGGCAGAGCGTCTCGCGGCCGCTGGTGCGTCCGCCACCGCGGTGATCCCGGTGCTTGAAGCGCTCGCGCCACACGGCATCCGCGTGGCCGGGGCGATCCTCCGCCTTGAGCTTGTCGTAGTCCCCCGAGCGCTGGTTGGTGTTGCGCACGATGGCCGCGATGGGCGTGCCGAGCGTCTTGCCCTCGAAGACGCCGGAGAGGAGCTCCACCTGATCCGGCTCGGAGCGGGCGGTGGTGATGGTGGACTGGCCGGGCCGGCGGCGATCGAGCGCGGCCTGGATGCGCGCCGTCTCCAGGGGCACGCCCGCGGGACAGCCGTCGATGATGGAGCCCAGGGCCGGGCCGTGGCTCTCACCGAAGGTGGTGAGGCGGAACAAGGTACCAAAGGTGTTCATGTGGCGGACTCCCAGAGGGCTCGCTGCCGGCGGGCCTGGGCAATGAACCACGCCGCGCCGAGGAGCAGGGGAACTCCTCCGCGGCGGGTGATCTCGGTGGCGATGCGACGGGCCGGGGCGCCGTAGGCGATGACGGCGACGCGGGCTCCCTCGAAGCGCAGGGTCTCCGGGGGCGTGATGCGATCCGGCCACGTCCAGATGCCCGTGCCCTTCAGGGGCTCGGAGATGGAGGCGCGGCGCAGGAAGCGCAGGTGGTCGCGCTCGGAGGCGGCGGCGCGCAACGCGGCACCCACCCCTCCATCTCCGAGCACGAAGAGGTCCCCTCCACCGAGCCGCTCGAGCACCGTGCGGGCGCCCTCGGTGTCGGTGTTGAAGGACTCCCAATGGTCTCCGCGGCGCACGAGCGTGTTGATGGCGTCGATCGACGCGCCGGTGTGCCGGGCGAGGCGCGGCTTGAAGGGACTGGTGATGGCGAAGCCCCGGTAGTGGGGCAGCAGCGCGTCCACGAGCGCCTCGACGGGGGCGTCCTCGGCCAGGTCGATGCGATCGAAGGGCTGGGGGTGGATGCGGGGCGAGCGCGAGTGGGCGATGGACGTGCCGAGGATGCCCAGCCGTCCCTCTCGGGCGGGAGCACGGGCCTCGCGCGCCGCGTCCGCGAGCAGCCGCTGTCCCGGCGCCGCCTTCCAGTCGCCCCCGATGGCCACGTACTCGAGCAGGTTGCGCCGGGAGAGCACCGCGCGCACGGGAAGCGCGACCGGTCCCATCGTGAGCACCGTCACCCGCTCCACGCCGAAGCGCTCGCCCAGCCTCGCCTGGGTCTCGAGCAGCACGGCGATCCGTGCCGCGGAGGGCTCGCCGAGCGGCTCGACATGCTTCACCAGGGCGCCCTCCGGCAGGGGCCCCTCCCACAGGCGCAGCGCCTCGGCTGTCTCCAGGGGGCGATCGGCATGGTGCGAGGCGAGCAGCTTGCCCGCCGGAGCGTCCAGCGCGCTCGCGTGGACCACGTCGCGATCCACCCAGCGCGCGGCGGTCACCCACGCGGGGGGCAGGGGCACGCCGCGCTCGGACACGAGCAACTCCAGGATGCGCGCGAGGGCCGCGGCGTCCACCGCGTCGGCCGGGTGCAGGTCCGTGCGCACCTCCAACATGTCCGCGCCCTGGCTCCGGGCGTCGGTGGCGAAGCGCAGGGCTTCGGCGCCTCGCAGGACCGGGGGAAGGGTGACGACGAGGCGCGCGGACTTCATCGGGGATTCTCCGGATCGGCGAAGGCTCGCAGGAACGCGGCGAGCCTCACCGTGGGGACACGGGCGTGCAGCAGCTCGCGTTGCTCGTAGATGGAGCTCAGCTCCTCCTCGAGGCTCATGTCCGGGCGCAGTCGCGGCCGGCGCGTGTCCTTGAGCAGGCGATCGCGGTAGGTCTCGAAGGTGATGGGCACCAGCAGGATGTGGCAGTCCCGCAGGGCCTCCGGATGGTGGGACAGGAAGCCGCCCCCCACCGCCACGAGCCCTCCGGCGGGCAGGGACAGGAACAGGTCGCGCTCGGCCCGGCGGAAGCCATCGGTGTCCGTGGCCACCCAGTCACGCAGCGCGCGGCCCGAGTGCTTTTCCAGCTCGACGTCCAGATCCACCCCGGGCCTGCCGGTCAGCGCGCTGACGAGAGGCAGCAGCCGCGTCTTGCCCGCGGACCGGTGTCCGCCGATCACGATCGTCTTCGACGCGGGAGGCGGTGAGCCGGGCGCGAGCCGGGCGAACTCCTCGCGGATCGAGTCGGACAGCCGCGGGTCCACGGACCCGAGGATTCTTTCGATGAGGTGTTTCCGCTGCTCAGCGGACGGTACCGACATAGACGTAGGATGTCCCGAACGTCAGGGGATGGGCCACTCTTTCCTTATAGCCGCCGGACTGCTCCATCAGGGCCAGGAATCTGTCGCCCGCCGGGAAAGCGGCGGAGGTGCGCGGCAGGTACTCGTAGGCGGCCCGGTTTCCGGTGAGCAGTCCGCCCACGCGGGGCATGACGACCTTGCTGTAGAAGCGGAACAGGGCGCCGAAGAAGCCCGTGGGCTGGCCGAACTCCAGCACCACCACCCGGCCTCCAGGGCGCACCACCCGGGCCATCTCGCTCAGGCACTTCACCGGATCATCCACGTTGCGGATGCCAAAGGCGATGGATGCCACGTCGAAGCTGTCGTCCGCGAAGGGCAGGGCCATGGCGTCGGCGACCTGGAACTCCACGCGCAGCCCCTCGCGCTCGGCCTTGGCCGGAGCGCTGTCCAGCATCTCCTTGCAGAAGTCAGTGCCCACCACGCGCCCCGCCTCGCCCACCTGGCGCTTGAAGGCCAGCGCCAGGTCTCCGGTGCCGGTGGCGCAGTCGAGCACGGCATCTCCGGGCTTCGCGCCGCTCAGGCGCACCGCCTTGCGCCGCCACAGGCGATGGATGCCGAGGGACAACACCTCGTTCGTCACGTCATAACGCGTGGCGATGGAGGAGAACATCTGACGTACTTCGGTGCTCATGCGAGCCCTCGCCTGGGGAGAGGCACCCCGCGTGCACCGCCGGGTCGCCCGTGGAGTTCACGTTGTTTTGAACCCCGTATTGCTTGTATAGCCCAACGCGCGGACAGGACAACAAGAGGTTGTGGCGCGCACGGTGGCGCGGGACGGTGGCGGGACGCATGAGGACGGCTGATGACGACACTCGGATCCACTGACGCGAGCCGTTGGGTGGCGGGGTGGATCCCCCTGCCCGCGGTGGATCCGCTCGCCGGAGCGGAAGCGTTCGGAGAGCCGTCCGTGTATTGGGAGCGGCCGCTCGGGCGCGAGGCGGCGGCGGGCTGGGGCGAGGCGGGCGTGAGGGAGGCCACGGGCGCGGCGCGGGCCCTGGCGGTGTTGAGGGAGCTGTCGGCGCCGGACTCGGTGCGCTGGCTGGAGGCGCCTCCCCCGGAGCTTCCCGGGCCCTGGTTCGGAGGCATGCGCTTCTCGGCGAGTGGGCAGGACGCGGGGTGGAGTCCGTTCGGCTTCGGGCGGTGGACGCTGCCCGAGACGTTGGTGTGGCGCACGGAGAAGGGGCTCGCGTTGGCTGTTTTCGCGCCCGAGGGGCCTGGTGCCGAGGATCGGGTGCGCTCGCGGCTGTCGCGCATGGGCGCCGTGTTCCCCTCGGACTACCGGCATCCGCGGGGCATGCCCCAGACGCTGCGCGTGTCCTCGCTCCGGCCGGACTTCGAGGCGCGGGTGGAGCGCGCGGTGGAGGCCATCCGCGCGGGGAACCTGCTCAAGGTGGTGCTGGCGCGGGCGGTGGAGGTGGAGGCCGAGCACGACTTCGACCGGGTGGACACGCTGGCGCGGCTGCGCGAGCAGAACCCGCGCTGTGCCACCTTCCTCTTCCAGGCCCCGGACGGCACGGCCTTCCTGGGCGCCACGCCGGAGACGCTCTGCCGGCTGGAGGGCCGCCAGCTGGAGACAGAGGCGCTCGCTGGCTCCGCCGCTCCCGCGCGCTCCGGGGAGCTGGAGTCGAGCGACAAGGATCAGCGGGAGCACCAGGCGGTGGTGCGCTACATCCTCGAGACGCTCCAGCCCCTGGCCGAGCGGGTCGAGTCGGACCGGGAGCCCGCGTTGCTGCCCTTGAAGAACGTGGTGCACCTGCGCACGGGCATCCGCGCCACGCTGCGCGAGGGGGTGGGGGTGGCCGAGCTGGTGGCGGCCCTGCAACCCACACCCGCGGTGGGTGGCACGCCCCGGGCGCTCGCCCTGGAGTTCATCGCCACGCACGAGTCGCTGGACCGCGGCTGGTACGCGGGGCCGGTGGGTTGGGTGGGTCCCGGGCGGGCCCACCAGGTGGTCGCGCTGCGCTCGGCCCGGGTGAAGGCCCGCCAGGCACGGCTTTTCGTGGGGGCTGGTATCGTGGCGGGCTCGCGCGCCGAGGCGGAGTGGCACGAGACGGAGATGAAGGGACTGGCGATGCTGCGGGCGCTCGGAGGCGGACATGTTTGACGCCCACGTGAATCAACTCTGGGCCCGGGCCCTCGTGGAGGAACTGGTGCGGGGTGGGGTGAGGCACGCCGTGGTGTGCCCGGGCTCGCGCTCCTCTCCGCTGGCGCACGCGTGCGCCATGGCCGAGGGTCTGCGCACCTGGTCCGTCATCGACGAGCGCAGCGCGGGCTTCTTCGCCCTGGGCATGGCCAAGCAGTCGCGCGTGCCGGTGGTGCTGGTGGCCACGAGCGGCACGGCGGGCGCGCACTTCTATCCGGCGATCATCGAGGCCGCCATGTCGCAGGTGCCGCTGGTGGTGCTCACCGCGGACCGGCCCCTGGAGTTGCAGGGCTGGGGAGCGCCCCAGACGGTGCCCCAGGCGCGCATGTTCGGGGAGTTCTCCCGGCTGTTCGTGGACGTGGGCCTGCCGGAGTCGGAGGACGTGGCGCTCGTGCACCTGCGCGCCACGGTGGCCCGGGCGGTGGGCGTGGCCCAGCGCGCGCCCCGGGGCGCGGTGCACCTCAACGTGCCGTTTCGCGAGCCCCTGGCGCCCGTGCCCGGTGCCTCCAGCTCGGAGCACCTGTCCTCGCTCGCCCGGGTGGGGCGGTCGGGCGCCCCCCTCACGCGGATCAGCCCGCCGGTGCGCCAGCCCGATCCGCTGACGCTGGCGGCGGTGCGCGCGCGCGTGGCCGCCACCGAGCGGGGCGTCATCGTCTGCGGCCCCCGGGACGAGAACGATGGCTTCGCGGAAGCCATCGCCTCGCTGGCCGAGGCCACGGGCTATCCGGTGCTGGCCGAGGCCACGTCCCAGGCCCGCTATGGAGGTGGGCCCCTCACGCTGTCGCTCTACGACGCGATGTTGCGGCACGAGCCCTTCGCCCGCGACCACCGGCCGGAGCTGGTGCTGCGCTTTGGTGGCGGGCTCACGCCCAAGGCGCCCCAGACGTGGCTCGACAGCTCGGGCGCGGAGGTGGTGCTCTTCAGTGACGAGGGCGCGCTGTTCGATCCCTCGCACCGCGCCTCGCGCGTGGTGGAGGGCTCGGCGGTGGCGGCGTGCGAGGCGCTCGGCAAGGGGTTGTCGCGAGGCCTGGGACCCTGGGCGCGCGGCTTCCTGTGGGCCGAGCAGTGGTGCCGGGCGGCGCTGGAGTCGGCCTTCTCGGAGGACGCGACGCTCACGGAGATGCGGCTCGCCCATGAGGTGGTGGCGGTGTTGCCGGACGGGGCGAACCTCTTCGTGTCCAGCAGCATGCCCATCCGGGACGTGGACGCGTTCGCGCCCTCGGCGGGTCGCCGGCTCCGGGTGCTGGCCAACCGGGGCGCCAATGGCATCGACGGCATCGTCTCGAGCGCGCTCGGGATGGCGGCGGCCTCGGGGCGGCCCACGGTGTTGCTCACGGGGGACCTGGCCCTGCTGCACGACATGGGCGGCCTGCTGCTGGCGCGCCGCAACGCCGTGCCCCTGACGCTGGTGGTGGTGAACAACGACGGGGGAGGCATCTTCTCCTTCCTGCCCATCGCCCAGGCCGAGGGCGCGCGCGCGCATTATGAGACCCTGTGGGGCACGCCCCACGGCATGGACTTCGCGCACGCCGCCGCGCTCTACCAGGCGCGCTACCGGCGGGTGGAGTCGCCCGCGGCGCTGCGCTCGGCTGTGGCCGAGGGGCTCAAGGGCGGGTTGAACCTCATCGAGGTCCAGGTGAGGGATCGCGCGAGGAACGTGGAGTCGCACCGGCAGCTGTTCGCGAGGATGGCCGCCGCACTGGGAGAGGGCCCATGGCTCTGAAGCTGGCATATGAGACGTGGGGAGAGGGGGCACACCCCCTTCTCCTCGTGCACGGGTTCACGGGGAACCGCACGTCGTTCGATCACCTGCGTTCCTCGTGGAGCCCGCACGTCAAGGCCATCGTGGTGGAGCTGCCGGGACATGGACAGACACCGCTGCCCACGCGCCCCGGACGCGAGGGCTTCCTGGAGACGCTCGACGCGCTCTACGCGGTGCTCGACGAGCTGAACGTGGCGCGGACCAACCTGCTGGGCTACTCGCAGGGAGCGCGCTTCGCCCTGGCGGCGGTGATGCGCCGGCCCGAGCGCTTCACGCGGCTCATCATGGAGAGCGGCTCGCCGGGGCTGCACCGTCGGCAGCACCGCACGGAGCGGCGGGTGAAGGACAGCGAGCTGGCGCTCTTCCTGCGGCAGAAGGGGCTCACGGCCTTCATGGACTACTGGGAGTCACTGCCGCTGTTCGCGGGATTGCAGCGTCTGCCCGAGGAGATGCGCGCGGCCCTGCGGGCCCGGCGGTTGGCGAACACGGCCGAGGGGCTGGCCGGGGCGCTGGAGTGCCTGGGCCTGGGCGTGCAGCCGGACTACTGGCCGGAGCTGCAACGCCAGCGGCTGCCCACGCTGCTGCTCACGGGATCGCTGGACGAGAAGTTCACCCTGACGGCGCGGCGGATGGCGGAGGAGCTGCCGGTGGTCTACCGCCGCGCGTTCGAGGGGTGCACCCACGCGCCGCACCTGGAAGTGCCCGAGGAGTTCGCCCAGGAAGTGCTCTCCTTCATCCGCACGCCCTGGTACGAGTCCCCCGAGTTCGAGAGCACGGGGGCCGATGCGAGCCCGGCACCGGTCGCCACCGTGGATCCCTCCTCGCCTCCGAAGTCCCAGCCCACCCCATGAACGCGATTGCTCCCGCGGTGCAGGCGCCTCGCCCCACCTTGAAGACGTGGTTGATGGCCGCCCGGCCCAAGACGCTCACGGCGGCGCTGGTGCCGGTGATGGTGGGCACGGCGCTCGCGTTCGGGCTCGGCGTGGGCCGGTGGTTGCCCGCGCTGGCGGCGCTCGTGGGCTCGATGTTCATCCAGGTGGGCACCAACCTGACGAACGACTACTTCGACTTCAAGAAGGGCGCGGACACGGCGGAGCGGGTGGGACCCCAGCGGGTGACGCAGAGCGGGCTCATCTCTCCGGGCACGGTGCTGGCGAGCGCGCTCGTGTGCTTCGGGCTGGCGGTGCTCACGGGCATCTACCTGGTGGTGGTGGGCGGCTGGCCCATCGTGGCCATCGGGTTGGCGTCGGTGCTGGCGGGCTACTCGTACACGGGTGGCCCCTTTCCCCTGGCCTACCACGGGCTCGGCGACGTGTTCGTCTTCGTGTTCTTCGGGCTGGTGGCGGTGCCGGGCACCTTCTACGTGCAGTCGCTGACGGTGACGCCGGCGGCGTGGTGGGCCGCCATTCCGGTGGGGGCGATCGGCACGGCCCTGCTGGTGGTCAACAACCTGCGCGACGCGGCCACGGACGTGAAGGCGGGCAAGCGCACCCTGGTGGTGCGCCTGGGACTGAGCGCGGGACGGGCCGAGTACGTGGCGCTCCTGGCGCTCGCCTTCGCCACGCCCCTGACGATGTGGAGCCTGGGCCTGTCGAGCGCGTGGGTGATGCTCGCGTGGTTGAGCGCTCCCCTGGCGGTGCCGCTGCTCAAGCGGGTGCTCCGCGAGGAGGGTGCGCCGCTCAACCTGGCCCTGGGTGGGACGGCGAGACTCCAGCTCGTGTTTGGCCTGTTGTTCTCGGTGGGGCTGTACCTGAGGTAGGCGTGATGCGCATCGTGGAAGCGAGCCTCGAGCGGTTGCGCCTGGAGATGGTGCGACCGCTGAGGACGGCGGCGGGCGTCTACGCGGCTCGCGAGGGCTTCGTGGTGCGGCTGGTGGACGACGCGGGGCGGGTGGGGTGGGGCGAGGCGATGCCCCTCGCGGAGTTCGGCACGGAGTCGCCGGAAGCGTGCGAGCGGGTGTTGACCGCGCTGCTCCCGGGGCTGCGAGACGCGGCGGGCCCGCCCTTCCCTGGGCCCTGGGCGGAAGGCGGCGAGGAGCGCTTCCCCGCGAATCACCCCGCGGCCCGGCATGCGCTGGAGCAGGCATGTCTGGATCTCCTGGCGCAACGGCGGGGACTTCCCCTGAGCCAGCTCCTGTCGTCCGGGGCGCGCGCGGAGGTCCACGTCAACGCGCTGCTGGGCGCCGCGTCCCCCGAGGAGCTGGCGCACGAGGCGCGGCGGGCGGTGGCCGAGGGGTATGAAACGCTGAAGCTCAAGGTGGCGGGCCGCCCGGTGGAGGAGGACGCCGTCCGCCTGGCGGCGGTGCGCGGGGTGGCGGGAGCGGCGCGGGTGCGGATCGACGCGAATGGCGGGTGGACGGAGCCGGAAGCGGAGCGTGCGTTGGAGGTGTTGGCCGGGGAGGGCGTCGAGTTGTGCGAGCAGCCCGTGGCGGCCGAGGCGCTCGAGGCCCTGTGCCGGCTGGCCGCGCGGGCGCCGTGTCCCCTGGCGGCGGATGAATCCCTGGCACTGCCCGGAGCCACCCGGATGCTGCTGACGTCCGCGCCCACGGTGCGCCTGCTCGTGCTCAAGCCCATGGTGCTGGGCGGCTTGTTGCCCACGCTCGCCCTGGCGCGCGAGGCGGCCCGCCGGGGCGTGGACGCCTATGTGACGAGCTCGCTCGATGGGGTGATCGCCCGGGCGGGCGCCGCGCATCTGGCGGCGGCGTTGCCGTCGGGGCGATATGCCTCGGGGCTCGGTGTGGGGCACCTGTTCCAGAACGAGCCGGACCTCCACCCATTCCGCCCGAGTCGGGGCCGCATCCTGCTGCCGCGGACACCGGGCCAGGGAGTGCATTCATGAAGGGCTCATGTCCCATCCAGGCCGGCGCACGGACGCGTCCGGACGCGCTGGCGCTCACGTTCGCGGGCCAGCACTGGACGTACGCGCGGATGGACACCGAGGTGGGCCGGTGGGTGGCCGCGCTCCGGGCTCGCGGCGTGGGGCCGGGAGATCGCGTGGGGGTGCTGTCGACGAACCACGTGGCACTGGCGCACCTCTTCTTCGCGCTCGGCCGGGTGGGGGCGGTGCTGGCCCCCTTCAACGCGCGGCTCACTCCGGCGGAACTGCGGCCCCTCGTCGAGGACGTGGCACCCCGGCTCCTGCTGGCACTCGAGCCCCTCCGGGCCCGCCTCCCGGACGCCGAGCCCCTGGAGTCCTTCGCGGACGCGGTGGGCGGACCCTCTTCCGAGTGTGTCGACCTGGACGACACGTCGCCCCGGGTCATCCTGTTCACCTCGGGCACCACGGGCCGGCCCAAGGGCGCGG
Source organism: Cystobacter fuscus (assembly GCF_002305875.1). Classification (NCBI taxonomy): domain Bacteria; kingdom Pseudomonadati; phylum Myxococcota; class Myxococcia; order Myxococcales; family Archangiaceae; genus Cystobacter; species Cystobacter fuscus. Next base: position 5,665,313 of record NZ_CP022098.1, read on the forward strand.
TGATCACCGAGGGCAACTTCCGGGCGTCCGCGCGCTGCTCCGCGACGAACCTGGGCGCGCACCCGGCGCCACGCTGGCTGGGCACGCTGCCGCTCTTCCACGTGGGGGGCCTCGCGATGCTCACGCGCACCGCCTACGACGGGGGCTGTCTGGTACTGCGCGAGCGCTTCGCGGTGGACGACACCAACCGGGCGCTCGACGAGGAGGGCATCACCCACGCGAGCTTCGTGGCCACGACATTGGAGCAGGTGCTGGAGGCGCGTGGGGACAGGCCGGTGCCCGCTTCGTTCCGGTATTCGCTGATCGGCGGAGGGCCGGTGCCGGCGCCCCTGCTGGCGCGGGCGAGGGCGGTCGGACTCGGGCCCCTGCAGACGTATGGGCTGACGGAGGCGTGCTCCCAGGTGGCCACCGAGCATCCGGACGAGGCGGATGGGCTCACGGCGGGCCGGGCGCTGCCGGGGCTGGAGGTGCGTGTCGTGGGGCCCGCGGGTGAGCCCCTCGGGGCGGGAGCGGAGGGGGACATCGAGGTGCGCGGTCCCACGGTGATGGCCGGCTACCTGAACCGGCTCGAGGCCACGCGCGAGGCGCTGCGAGACGGCTGGTTGCGCACGAAGGACGTGGGACGGCTGGACGCGCGGGGGCGGCTCACGGTGCTGTCGCGGCGCACGGATCTGATCCTCCGGGGAGGGGAGAACATCTACCCGGCCGAGGTGGAGAAGGTCCTGGCGGATCATCCGGCGGTGCGGGAGGTAGCGGTGGTGGGCGTGCCGGACGCGCGCTGGGGCGAGGTACCGGTGGCCTTCGTGGTGGTACGCGCGGGCGCCGCGCTGCCGGAGGAACTCGGCACGTGGTGCCGCGGCTCGCTGGCGGGCTTCAAGGTCCCCGCGCGCTTCCTCGCCATCGACGCCCTGCCGCGCAACGCGCTGGGCAAGGTGGAGCGCACGGTGCTGCGCGAGCGGGCGCGGGGGGCGTGAGTCACGCCGTGTCGTGCTGCTCTTCATCCGACATGAGCCAGCGCCGCGCCTCCTGCTCGTCCTGGAAGCGGCGCATCATGCGATACATGCCGCTGCCGCGTGCGATGCGGTTGAGCTGGAGCGCGGTGAGTTCGCTGTCGACGAGTTGGGCGAGTCGCCGCATGCCCGCCTCGATGGCGGTCTGCTGCCCCTGGCGGAGGATCTCGGCGGCCTCGGGGGAGGCGGCCTTGAGCAGGCGCATGTCGGACAGCACCCGGATGTAGCGGCCCTGGGCGGTCAGCGTCCGGGTCGCCGCGAGCGACTCGGCGATGAACTGCCGCATCTCGTCCTCGCGGATGACGCCCTCCAGCTGCAACTCCACGAGCGCCTGGGCTTCATCGACGCGAATCCGGAACAAGGATTCATCTCCTCTTGAGCAGGGGGGCAAGTGGACTTGTACCTGGACTCGTGCTCGCGGGCCAGGAAGAGCAAGGGGGGCGGCGAGCGCGAGGGTGGGGGGACCCAGGGCTCGTTTCGGCGGGATTTTGGCTGGTCCCGGGGGGTTGTGGCTAGACTTCGCGACCAACGGGAGAGATCAACTCGCTTGGATCAGTCAACCCTCAACAAGTTGCTCACGGTGGGCGTGCAGAATGGCGCCTCGGATATCCATTTCCGGCCGGGTGACCCTCCCATCTACCGGGTCAACGGGGTCCTGCGGCCCTTGAAGATGGAGAAGCTCCACCCGGATCATACCCGTCAGGTGGCGCTCCACGTCATCTCCGACCCGCTCACCAAGACGCAGCTCGACAGCCTGCAGGAGTACGACACCTCCTACGGCCTGCCGGGCGTGGCGCGCTTTCGCGTGAACATCTACCGCCAGCGCGGCACCATCGCCTGCATCCTGCGCATCATCCCGGACGAAATCCCCACCATCGACGGACTGGGGCTGCCGCAGGTGCTCAAGACGATCGCCGGCAATGAGCAGGGGCTGGTGCTCGTCACGGGGGCCGCCGGCTCGGGCAAGAGCTCCACGCTCGCGGCGATGCTCGATCACATCAACCGCACGGAGAACCTGCACATCCTCACCATCGAGGATCCGATCGAGTTCATCCACAAGAACGTCAAGTCCTCCATCTCCCAGCGGGAGATCGGCCCGGACACGGAGAACTTCGCCATCGGGCTGCGCGCCGCGCTGAGGCAGGACCCGGACGTCATCCTCGTGGGCGACATGCGCGACATGGAGACGGTGGACATCGCGCTCAAGGCCTCGGAGACGGGCCGGCTGGTGTTCACCTCCATGCACACGATGGACGCGCCGCGCACCATCAACCGCCTGGTGTCGGTGTTTCCCGCCGAGGAGCAGGCGATGGTGCGCATGCGCCTGGCGGACAGCCTCAAGGCGATCGTCTCGCAGCGGCTGTTGCCCCGCGCGGATGGCAAGGGGCGCACCGTGGCGCAGGAGATCCTCGTGCAGACGCCGCAGGTGGAGCAGTTCATCCGCGAGGATCGTGCCCACGAGCTCAAGGACGTCATCGAGCATGGAGGCGAGCCGTTCGGGATGCAGACCTTCGAGCAGCACCTCAGCCAGCTCTACCAGCAGACGGCCATCACCCTGGAGACGGCCATGAGCGCGGCCCCCCGGCCGGACGAGCTGCAGCGCGTGCTCGACTCCGCCTGAGCCCGGGGCCCTACGTCCAGGCCACCGAGTAGGTGCAGCGGTCGGCGCCCCGGTTGCGGCACGTCGCGGGCTCCAGGTGCGTCAGCATGGCCGAGGGCTCATGGGAGCGCGCGATGGCCAGCAGCAACCCCTCGTCGAAGGCACACGGATAGGGGCCGGTGCTCTCACAGAGGAGCTGCTTGTGGTGGGGGACGGAGCGCACCAGGTAGTGGCCGATGCCGTCCTGGAACTGGCCCGTGTGCTCGGAGAACATCGGCTGGCCGTTCACGGCATGGTTGAGGTGGTACATCACGTCCAGTTTCTGGAACGCGGCGCGGACGTCGATGCCAGCGGGCATGGCCCGGGCGAACCTCGGGGTCGAGGCCCCCACCTGCCGCAAGGCCACGTCTCCGAAATCCTTGCGGATCCGCTCGAGCACCCGGAGATGGCCCGTGAGCGGGTACCACGCCTCCGAATCGAACTGGACGAGTCCGTCGGGCCCCGTGGTCCCCATGCTCTCCTCCAGCATGAACCGGCTGGCGAGCCGCCAGAATGAGCCGAGCCCCGAGCTGACGATCCTCAGGTTCTGCCCCAGGCACTGGATGCGCTCGTCGGTGGCGTTTCGGATCATGGTTTGGATCATGGTTTCGAAGGATTTTCCGACCCGGAGGGTCCTCTCGTTCCGGCGGAATCGCGTTCCACCAGGAGTTGAAGGGTATTCTAGGTGTAGATTTCCATCGAGTGTGGGCTTTCCCTTCACAGAGGGTCAGCATGGATTCACTCCTGGACGGTGGACGAGGAGTCCAGGGCCCCCGCTGGGTGATGGAAGGGGGCGGGATGCATGCACTACAACCCGGGGAATGAGCGTCAGCCGGACGGGCAGTCCATCCACGGAAGGGGCCACGGATCATGAGCCGGGGCCCGAGCGCCTCGAACCCGACGCGCAGGAGCGGGGCGTGCGGAGCGCCTATGGGGAGATCGCCGAGGCCTATGAGGCCTTCTTTCCCTCGCTCCAGCGCTACGAGGGGCGTGTGGAGCGCTTCCTCGCGGAGACGGTGACTCCGGGTGCGAGGGTGCTCGACATGGGGTGTGGGCCGGGGCTGCTCACGCGGGCGTTGCCGCCGGACGTGGAGGTGGTGGGCCTGGATCTCTCGCCGGAGATGCTCGAGGTGGCGCGGCGGGGCCGACCTCGAGGGACCTACCGGTCGCACAGCTACCGGGAGCCGCTCGCCGGGGAGGAGGGCCGCTTCGGGGTGGCCCTGGCGGTGGGGTGCCTGGACTTCTGCGAGGACCTGCCCCGGACCCTGGGACACCTGGCGAGGGCCCTGGCCCCGGGGGGACGGCTGCTCTTCACGGTGCTGGAGCGCCGGCCGGGGCTCGAGGCCCACGAGGAGGCGAGCTGGCGGCTGCCGGAGGCGGATCCCCCGGTGACCTTGTATTTCTGGTCCTTCGCGTTCGTGGCCCGGGCCCTGGAGGAGGTGGGGCTGGTGCCCGTGCGCTACCAGCACGCACCGGGTTGGCTGCGACTCATGGACGAGCGGGTGATGCACTTCGGGTGGTGGGACGTGGTGCGGACTGGCTCCGATAAGTCAGGACGCTCGACGGGCAGCCAAACTCCTTGACGCCAGGGGCCAGAGGCGCAAAGCATCCGCCGCCCTTAAGTCCCCCTCATTTCCTCATCATCAGGAGCTTCGTCCATGGCGCCTCCGAGCGGCGAGAAGATCACCCTGCAGAACGGCAAGCTGACCGTGCCGAACAACCCCATCGTCCCCTACATCGAGGGAGACGGCACCGGCCGCGACATCTGGCGCGCCTCGCAGAACGTCTTCGACGCGGCGGTGGAGAAGGCCTACGGCGGCAAGAAGAAGATCTCCTGGTTCGAGGTGCTCGCCGGCGAGAAGGCCTTCAAGACGGTCAACAACTGGCTGCCCGACGAGACGGTGGCGGCGTTCCGCGAGTACCTGGTGGGCATCAAGGGCCCGCTGACGACGCCGGTGGGCGGTGGCATCCGCTCGCTCAACGTGGCGCTGCGCCAGCTGCTCGACCTGTACGTGTGCCTGCGCCCCGTGCGCTACTTCAAGGGCGTGCCCAGCCCCGTGAAGACCCCCGAGAAGGTCGACATGGTCATCTTCCGGGAGAACACCGAGGACATCTACGCGGGCATCGAGTTCGAGGCGGGCTCGGCCCAGGCCGCCAAGGTGCTCGAGATCCTCAAGAAGGAGTTCCCCAAGGAGTTCGGCAAGATCCGCTTCCCCCAGGACGTGGGTCTGGGCGTCAAGCCCGTGTCGAAGGAAGGCACCGAGCGCCTCATCCGCGCCGCCATCGAGTACGCCCTGGTGGAGAAGCGCAAGAGCGTCACCTTCGTGCACAAGGGCAACATCATGAAGTTCACCGAGGGCGCCTTCCGCAAGTGGGGCTACGAGCTCGCGGCGCGCGAGTACGGTGACAAGGTCTACACGTGGGATCAGTGGGAGGCCACCAAGGCCGCCAAGAACGAGGAGGCCGCCAACGCCGAGCAGAAGGCGGCGCTCGCCTCCGGGAAGATCCTCATCAAGGACTCCATCGCGGACATCACCCTGCAGCAGGTGCTCACGCGTCCGGACGAGTTCGACGTCATCGCCACGCTCAACCTCAACGGTGACTACCTGTCCGACGCGCTCGCCGCGCAGGTGGGCGGCATCGGCATCGCGCCGGGCGGCAACATCAACTACCTGACCGGCCACGCCGTGTTCGAGGCCACCCACGGCACCGCGCCCAAGTACGCGGACCTGGACAAGGTGAACCCGGGCTCGGTCATCCTCTCGGGCGAGATGATGCTGCGCCACATGGGCTGGAACGAGGCGGCCGACCTCATCATCAAGGGCATGGACAAGGCCATCGCCAGCAAGACCGTCACCTACGACTTCGCCCGCCTGATGAACCAGGAGAAGCAGACCGGCGTGACCGAGGTGAAGTGCTCGGAGTTCGGTCAGGCCATCATCAAGAACATGTAGTCGTCACGAGGAGACAAACCACATGGCTCACTCCAAGAAGAAGATCGGCCTCATCGGCGGTGGTCAGATTGGTGGCAATCTGGCCCTGCTCGCCGTGCAGAAGCAGCTCGGCGACGTCATCCTCTACGACATCCCCGCGGCCGAGGGCCTGGTCAAGGGCAAGGCGCTGGACATCAACCAGCTCTCCGCGGTGGACGGCTACGACTGTCGCGTCACCGGCACCACGGACTGGAAGGACGTGGCGGGCGCGGACGTGGTCATCATCACCGCGGGCGTGCCGCGCAAGCCGGGCATGACGCGCGAGGACCTGCTCGACGTCAACCTGAAGATCATGCGGGACGTGGCGGGCAACATCAAGCAGCACTGCCCGGACGCCTTCGTCATCAACGTGGCCAACCCGCTGGACGCCATGGTGTACGCGCTCCAGAAGATCTCCGGCCTGCCGGCGAACAAGGTCGTGGGCATGGCGGGCGTGCTCGACACCAGCCGCTTCAAGTTCTTCATCGCCGAGGCGCTCAACACCTCCATCCGCGACGTGGAGGCGCTGGTGCTCGGCGGCCACGGTGACGACATGGTGCCGCTCGTTCGCCACAGCACCGTGGGCGGCGTGCCCCTCACCCAGCTCATCGCCAAGGACAAGCTGGACGCCATCATCGACCGCACCCGCAAGGGCGGCGCCGAGCTGGTGGGCCTGTACAAGACGGGCAGCGCCTACTTCGCGCCCGCCGCCAGCTCCATCGCCATGGCCGAGAGCTTCCTGCTCGACCGCAAGCGCGTGCTCCCGGCCGCCGCCATGCTCAATGGTGAGTACGGCATCAACGGCGTCTTCTTCGGCGTGCCGGTGCAGATCGGCGCGGGCGGCGTGGAGAAGATCCACACCGTGGAGCTCAACGAGGCGGAGAAGGCCGAGCTGGCCCGCTCCTACGACTCGGTGAAGAAGACCGTCGAGAGCGTCAAGCTGTAATCGCCGCGCGCCGCCGCTCCGCCTGGCCGCCCCCGTGGGATGCTCCACGTGGGGCCGGGCGGAGCGTGGCTGATGCCGGTGATGGAGCGCGCTTATTCTCCGTGATCCGGTAATCTTTGCGGCTTGCTGAATCCACCAGTTAACTTGACGTAGCACTGCACCGAGAGGTCCGGTTTCCCGCGCCCGCATGGGCAGGCGGCGCCGGCGCGTGAACCCGGCGACGGGCTCTCGGGGACACCAAGGAGACGCAGCATGGCAGCAGCAGCGCGATTCACGGTGGTGGGCGGCGGACTCGCCGGGCTGATGACCACCATCAAGCTGGCCGAGGCGGGGCATCAGGTCGACATCCTGTCGCTCGTGCCGGTCAAGCGATCCCACTCGGTCTGCGCCCAGGGAGGCATCAACGGCGCGGTGAACACGAAGGGGGAGGGTGACAGTCCGGACATCCACGTGAAGGACACGCTGCGCGGCGGAGACTTCCTCGCCGAGCAGGTCTCCGTGAAGGGCATGTGCTACGCGGCCCCCGGCATCATCTACCTGCTGGATCGCATGGGGGTGACGTTCAACCGCACGCCCGAGGGTCTGCTCGACTTCCGCCGCTTCGGCGGCACGCTCCACCACCGCACCGCCTTCGCGGGTGCCACCACCGGCCAGCAGTTGCTCTACGCGCTGGACGAGCAGGTGCGCCGCTGGGAGTCCGAGGGCCGCGTCACCAAGTACGAGTACTGGGAGTGGCTCGGCACGGTGAAGGACGGCACGGGCCGGTGCATCGGCAGCGTGGCCATGGATCTGCGCACCAACGAGATCCGCACCTTCCCCGCCGAGGCCGTGTGTCTGGCCACCGGTGGTCCGGGCATCGTGTTCGGCCGCTCCACCAACTCCATCATCAACACGGGCACCGCCGCGGGCCGCGCGTACATGGAGGGGGCCATCTACGCCAACGGTGAGTTCATCCAGGTGCACCCCACCTCCATCCCGGGTGAGGACAAGCTGCGCCTGATGAGCGAGTCGGTGCGTGGCGAGGGCGGTCGCGTGTGGGTGCCGCGCAAGAAGGGCGACGTGCGCGATCCCCGGCAGATCCCCGAGAGCGAGCGCTTCTACTTCCTCGAGGAGAAGTACCCCAAGTACAAGAACCTCGTGCCGCGCGACGTGGCCACGCGCGAGATCTTCACCGTGTGCCGCGAGCTGGGCCTGGGCATCGGTGGCCGCGACGCCGTGTTCCTGGACGTCACGCACATCCCCGCCCAGAAGCTCACCGAGAAGCTCGGCGGCGTGATGGAGATCTACGAGAAGTTCGTGGGTGATGATCCGCGCCACGTGCCCATGCAGATCTTCCCGGGCATGCACTACTCGATGGGCGGCCTGCACGTGTCCTTCGAGGCGGACTCGAAGACGCAGACGCCGCTGGTGGGCAGCCCCGTCAACCACACCACGCGCATCCCCGGCCTGTACGCCGCGGGCGAGGCCGAGTACGCCTACCACGGTGCCAACCGCCTGGGCGCCAACTCGCTCCTGTCCTGCATCTACGCCGGCATGCTCAGCGGCCCGGCCATGGCGTCCTTCGCCAAGAGCAACACCAAGAGCGCCACCGACGCGGATCTGCAGAAGCACTTCGCCGAGGCGAAGAAGTTCTGGGAGGAGCGCTTCGCTTCCATCAAGAAGATGGACGGCAAGGAGAACGCGTACGGGCTCACCAAGGAGCTCGGCGACATCATGACGGAGAACGTCACCGTCGTGCGCTACAACGACCGGCTCCAGAAGACGCTGGATCGGATCCGCGAGTTCAAGGATCGCTGGAAGAACATCAACGCGCTGGACACGGGCAACGTGGCCAACCGCAGCATCTCCTACGCCAACCAGCTCTGGAACATGTTCGAGCTGGCCGAGGTCATCACCAAGAGCGCGCTGCTGCGCGACGAGAGCCGCGGCGCCCACTACAAGCCGGACTTCTCGCTGCCCGAGCCCGCCTCGAAGGACCCGACGCAGGATCCCAACTGGATGGGGCTGTGGAAGAAGCGCCACGAGAAGTGGGCCAAGACGACGCTCGCGTCCTATTCGCCCGAGACGCCGCAGATCAGCTACGAGGACATCCCCACGCCCGTGCTCGACCCCGAGCCGCGCTGGTACGCCTGAGCAGAGAGGGAACGACATGGACCACGCGACCACGACGCAAGCGCCTGTCAGCAACACGACCAAGCACGTCACCTTCCGCATCTGGCGCCAGGACGGTCCGGATCAGCAGGGGCACTACGACGAGTTCCGCATCGCCTACCGCCAGGGAGCCAACGTCGTCTCCTGTCTCATGGAGATCCAGCGCAACCCCGTCACCACCGACGGGCGCAAGGTGGCCCCGGTCATCTGGGACGCCGCGTGCCTGGAAGAGGTGTGCGGCAGCTGCGCCATGAACATCAACGGCCGGGTGCGCATGGCGTGCTCCGCGCTCATCGATCGCATCATCGGCGGCGGCGAGCCCATCATCACGCTCGAGCCGATGAAGAAGTTCCCCGTCACGCGCGACCTGGCGGTGAACCGTGATCGCATGTTCGACGCGCTCAAGCGCGTCAAGGCGTGGATCCCCATCGACGGCACCCACAACCTGGGCCCCGGTCCTCGCCAGTCTCCGGCGGATCACTCGGTGATGTACAAGCTGTCCACGTGCATCACGTGTGGCAGCTGCCTCGAGGCGTGCCCGCAGGTGACGATCGACAACGAGTTCATGGGCGCCGCCGCCATCAGCCAGGCGCGGCTCTTCAACATGAACCCCACGGGCAAGATGAACTCCGAGGAGCGCGTGCGCGGGCTCATGGGCCCGGGTGGCATCCAGGACTGCGGCAAGGCACAGAACTGCGTGAAGGTGTGCCCCAAGGAGATCCCGCTCACCACCTCCATCGCGGTGATGAACCGCGAGGTGACCAAGCAGATCATCAAGGACATCTTCTTCAATCAGGAAGGTGACAAGAAGGCGACGGGCGGTCCGGGCTAGCGCTCGCGTGTCACCCCGCTTTAGTTTTGCCGAGGCTCCGCGTCTGGCGTGAATTCGTCGGGCCGGAGCCTCGGTCTTTTTCCGTCCGCCAGAGCAGGGCCCTTGACACTCGGGTCTTGCCAAGCGGGCCATTCTGCGCGAGAGAGGCAGCCGTCCCGGGGGGCTGGCTCCCGGCGGCCAGTCGCGCGTTATCCGCGTCACCCGGAGCTTCGATGAAGATCCACGAGTACCAGGGCAAGGAACTCTTCCGGAAGTATGGAGTCCCCACGCCGCGAGGCATCCTCGCGACCACTCCCGACGAGGCCGAGAAGGCCGCGAAGGAGTTGGGCACTTCGGTGGTCGTCGTGAAGGCCCAGATTCACGCGGGCGGCCGTGGCAAGGGCGGCGGCGTGAAGCTGGCCAAGAGCCCCGCCGAGGCGAAGCAGCTCGCCCAGCAGATGATCGGCATGAAGCTCAAGACGATCCAGACCGGGCCCGAGGGCCAGACGGTCAACAAGGTCTACATCGAGGAGGGCCTGGCCATCGGCCAGGAGCTGTACCTCGGCGTGACGCTGGATCGCGCCACCTCGCGCATTACCTTCATGGCCTCGCGCGAGGGCGGTGTGGAGATCGAGGAAGTGGCCGAGAAGCACCCGGAGAAGATCCTCCGCGAGGCGGTGGACCCCATCGCCGGCTTCCAGGACTTCCAGGGCCGCAAGCTGGCGTTCGGTCTGGGGCTCACCGGCCCCACGGTGAACAAGTTCGTGCAGTTCTGCTCCGCGCTCTACCGCGTGTACACCGAGGCGGACGCCTCGCTCGTGGAGATCAACCCGCTGGTCATCACCAAGGATGGCGGCGTGGTGGCGCTCGACGCGAAGGTGGACTTCGAGGAGAACGCGCTCTACCGGCACAAGGATCTGCTCGCCTACCGTGATCTCGCGGAGGAGGAGCCGCGCGAGACCCAGGCCAAGGAGTGGGATCTGGCCTACATCGCGCTGGACGGCAACATCGGCTGCATGGTGAACGGCGCGGGTCTGGCCATGGCCACCATGGACACCATCAAGCTGGTGGGCGGCAGTCCGGCCAACTTCCTCGACGTGGGCGGTGGCGCGAGCAAGGAGAAGGTGACGGCGGCCTTCAAGCTCATCCTCGCCGACCCGCAGGTCAAGGCGGTGCTCGTCAACATCTTCGGCGGCATCATGAAGTGCGACATCATCGCCGAGGGCATCATCGCCGCGGCCAAGGAAGTGCAGCTGAAGATCCCGCTCGTGGTCCGGCTCGAGGGCACCAACGTGCAGCAGGGCAAGGACTTGTTGAGCAACTCCGGCCTCGCCATCACCCCCGCCGACAACCTCCGCCAGGCCGCCGAGAAGGCCGTCGCCGCGGTGAAGTAGTTCCAGGCAGAGAAAGGTCAAGCCATGAGCATCCTCGTCAACAACGACACGAAGGTCCTCTGCCAGGGCATCACCGGCTCGGCGGGCTCGTTCCACTCCAAGCAGATGCTGGAGTACGGCACCAAGCTGGTCGGCGGTGTGACGCCGGGCAAGGGCGGCACCGACTTCGAGGGCAAGGTCCCCGTGTTCAACACGGTGGCCGACGCGGTGAAGCAGACCGGGGCGAACACCTCGGTCATCTTCGTGCCGCCCCCCTTCGCCGCGGACTCCATCATGGAGGCGGCCGACGCGGGCATCTCCCTCATCATCACCATCACCGAGGGCATCCCCGTCAACGACATGGTGAAGGCCAAGCGCTACATCCAGGGCAAGCCGGGCGTGCGCCTCATCGGTCCCAACTGCCCCGGCGTCATCACCCCGGGCGCCAAGTGCAAGATCGGCATCATGCCGGGCCACATCCACAAGCCGGGCCGCATCGGCGTGGTGTCGCGCTCGGGCACGCTGACGTACGAGGCCGTGTACCAGCTCACCCAGCTGGGCCTGGGCCAGTCCACCGCGGTGGGCATCGGCGGTGACCCGGTCAACGGCACGGACTTCGTGGACGTGCTCAAGCTCTTCAACGACGACCCCGAGACCGACGCCGTCATCATGATCGGCGAGATCGGCGGCAACGCCGAGGAGGCCGGTGCCGAGTACGTGGCGCGCGAGTTCAAGAAGCCCATCGCGGGCTTCATCGCCGGCCAGTCGGCTCCTCCGGGCAAGCGCATGGGTCACGCGGGCGCCATCATCTCCGGCGGCAAGGGCACGGCGTCCGAGAAGATCAAGGCCATGGAGGCCGCGGGCTTCCTCATGGCCGCCAGCCCCGCCGAGCTGGGCACCACGCTGCAGGAGGCCATCAAGCGCGGTCCTCCGAAGAAGAGCCGCTAGTTCCCCCGTTTTCCGCCTCACTTCCCAACGACACAACGAGGAGCCAGGACCATGGCCATCGAGCGTACGCTGTCCATCATCAAGCCCGACGGGCTTCAGAAGGGCGTCATCGGCAAGATCATCTCCCGCTTCGAGGAGAAGGGTCTCAAGCCGGTCGCCATCCGCCTGCAGCACCTGTCGCAGGCGCAGGCCGAGGGGTTCTACGCCGTCCACAAGGCGCGCCCCTTCTTCAAGGACCTGGTGAGCTTCATGATCTCCGGCCCCGTCGTCCTGATGGTGCTCGAGGGTGAGAACGCCGTCGCGGGCAACCGTGATCTCATGGGCGCCACCAACCCGGCCAACGCGGCCCCCGGCACCATCCGCCGTGACTTCGCCACCAGCATCGACCAGAACACGGTGCACGGCTCGGACAGCCTGGAGAACGCGAAGAACGAGATCGCGTACTTCTTCCGCGAGACCGAGATCCACGGCTACGAGTACTCCGGCAAGAAGTAGTCCCGGCGGGCCTCGGTAGGAGGCCCCATGGACTTTGAGGCCCGGCTCCCGCGCAGCTCGCGGGGACTGGGCCTTCGTCTTTCAGGAGAAGAAGACCTCGGCGAGGAAGGGCGCGAGCGACGTCCACGCGCGGCGCGAGGCCTTCTCGCTGTAGAGGATGCCCGAGGCGGGATCATTGGCGAACGGCGCCATGAAGGCGTGCATGGTGGCGCCGTACGCGTGCACCTGCCAGTCCGCCTTGCACCGGGTGAGCTCGCGGCCCAGGGCCACCACGTCCTCCGGCAGCGCCATGGGATCGTCCCACCCGTGGAAGACCATGACCTTGGCCTTGATCTCCGTCTCCGCGAGGCCCTCGGGGCGGCCGAGCAGGCCATGGAAGCTCGCCACGCCCCGCACGTCCGCGCCCGTGCGCGCCAGGTCCAGCACGCACAGCCCTCCGAAGCAGAACCCGATCGCGGCTACCCGGGTGGCGTCCACCTCGGGCTGGTTCCGGATGGTCTCGACGGTCTTCAGGATGCGCTCGCGCAGCGTCGCTCGGTCCGACACCAGGGGGGTCATGAGCGCCCGACACTCGTCGGGTGTCGTGCCTCTCAGTCCCTTGCCGTAGAGATCGCAGGCGAAACCCGCATATCCCCAATCGGTGAGCTTCTTGGCGAAGTCGAGCTGCGCCTCGCTGCGGCCCTCCCACCCATGGAAGACCAGGACGGCGGGACGCTTGCCCTCGCGGTGGCCGTCGTAGGCCAGCACGCCCTCGAAGGACTTGTCGCCGTGGGTGTATTCGACTGCTCGGGTGTCGATGCGCATGGTGTGTGTCCCTCCGTCGTACCAGGGCCGCCCGCGACGCGACGGGGGCCGGAACGAGCGAGGATAGATCCAGGGCGGGGAAGGGGACGAGCCCTCCTTTGACTCCACCGGCCTGGTTGTGGGAAGTGGCTCCTACACCTCTCCGTTGGAACCATGATGACGCCGACAGAGCCCGCCAGCGCCACCGTCGACACCGCCGCTCCGCCCGTGCCCGCGCCCACCCCGGCCGCCACGCCGCGCACGGAGGTCTCCAGCCTGACCCTGGAGGGGCTCACCCGCTTCCTCACCGAGCAGCTCGGCGAGCGCGCCTTCCGCGCCGGCCAGCTCTACCGGTGGCTCCACCAGCGCGGCGCCACCTCCTTCGACGAGATGACGGACCTGTCCAAGGCCCTGCGCGAGAAGCTCAAGGCCCGCGCGGAGATCGTCCCCCTCGTCAAGGACGCCGAGCAGCGCTCGGTGGACGGCACCATCAAGTACCGCTGGAAGACCCGGGACGGCCGCTACATCGAGTCCGTCTACATGCCTTCCGAGGATCGCAAGACGCTGTGCGTGTCCACGCAGGTGGGCTGCGCCATGGCGTGCACCTTCTGCATGACGGGCACGCTCGGCCTCAAGCGCAACCTCACCCCGGGGGAGATCGTCGCCCAGGTGCACGCGGTCAACCGCGAGGTGCGCAGGAACGAGAGCCTGGAGACCCTGCGCCCGCTCTCCAACCTGGTCTTCATGGGCATGGGCGAGCCCCTGCACAACTTCGAGAACCTGAAGACGGCGCTCTCCATCCTCCAGTCCCAGGACGGGCCCAACTTCAGCCACCGCCACATCACCGTGTCCACCGTGGGGCTCGTGCCGATGATCGAGCGCTTCGGGCAGGAGACGGACGTGAAGCTCGCCATCTCCCTCAACGCGAGCACCGACGAGCAGCGCTCCAAGACGATGCCCGTCAACCGCAAGTGGAACATCGCCGCGCTGCTCGACGCCTGCCGCAAGTTCCCCCTGCGCCAGGGCCGCCGCATCACCTTCGAGTACGTGCTCCTGCGCGACTTCAACGACTCGGACGAGGACGCCGCGCGCCTCATCCAGCTGCTCGACGGCATCCCCGCCAAGGTCAACCTCATCCCCTACAACGAGAACCCCGGCCTGGGCTTCCAGACGACCATGGACGAGCGCGCCGAGCGCTTCCGGGAACTGTTGTGCGCCGGGCACGTGGCGGCCTTCATCCGGCAGAATCGGGGCCGGGACATCGCCGGCGCCTGTGGCCAACTGGCCAACCGGGGAGGGGAGAGTCCCTCGGAAACGCCGCAAAGCCCCGAGCTTCCTTGACAATCCGCTCGTGGGGGCGTTAAGAGCGCCCCCCTCCAAGCTGATCACCTTCTTGTCTCACCTTCAGTTTTCACCTGGAGCATCAGAAATGGCCGTTGTCCTCCGTCTCGCCCGCGCGGGCGCCAAGAAGAAGCCGTACTACCACGTGGTGGCCACCGACTCCCGCAACCCCCGGGACGGCAAGTTCATCGAGGCCGTGGGCGCCTACGATCCGAACCAGAACCCGGCCAAGGTGGAGTTCGACGCGGAGCGTCTGGAGTACTGGCTCAAGAGCGGCGCGCTGCCCTCCGAGACCGTTGGCGAGCTCATCAAGCGCCACAAGCGCACCGCCGCCGCCACCCCCGCTTCCTAGTCCCTGCCGGGGCTGAGTCGACAGCGTGGAGCAACTCATCCTCTATCTGGTGCGGGCCCTGGTCGATCACCCCGATCAGGTTGGCCTGCGCGCGTCCGAGGTGGACGGGGCCCGGCTCTTCGAGCTGAAGGTCTCCCCCGAGGACGTGGGCAAGGTCATCGGCCGTGACGGGCGCACCGTGGGCGCCCTCCGGACGCTGCTCGGCGCCGCGGGGCAGAAGCAGGGCCAGAAGGTCCGCCTGGAAATCCAGGACGATCGGCGCCTTCCCCAGGCCGCCTCTTCCGCCCCTCCCGAGGGCCAGTGACCCTCAAGCCTCATCTCGAAATGGGCTACGTGGCCCGGGCCCATGGGCTCAAGGGTGAAGTGGCCGTGCGCCCCTTCGATCCCGCCTCCGAGTCGCTCGATTACGTCGAGCGCGTGCTCGTGCGCACCCGCGCGGGCCAGGAGCGGCTGTTGCGCATCGAGTCCGTGCGGCCCACCCCCAAGGAGACCCTCGTGGTCTTCGAGGAGGTGGAGCGCCGCGAGGACGCCGAGGCCCTGGTGGGCGCCACCGTGCTCGTCTTCCGCGAGGACCTCGAGCCTCCCGAGGAGGACGAGTACTTCCAGGGCGATCTGGTGGGTCTCACCGCGGTGGACGAGGCCGGCAACGTGCTCGGCCGCGTGGAGGAGCTCTGGGACACCGGCGAGGTGCCCAACCTGGTGATCCGCGCCGAGGGCCGTGAGGAGCTCGTCGTGCCCTTCGCCGACGACTTCGTCTCCACCGTGGACATCCCGGGTGGGCGGCTCGTGGTGAAGCCTCCGGAGTACCTGGAGGTGGGCGGAGGCGGACCGGAAGAGGAGGCGTGATGTACCCCGTGGAGGTGCTCACCCTCTTTCCCGACAGCGTCCTGGGCTACCTGGGCGCGAGCATCCTCGGCAAGGCACGCGAGAAGGGCCTGCTGGGCGTCACCGTCACGCACATCCGCGACTACGCCGAGGGCAAGCACCGCGTCACCGACGACGCCCCCTACGGCGGCGGCGCGGGCATGGTGATGAAGCCCGAGCCCCTGGTGGCCGCGATCGAGGCCGCCCGGAGCCGCGCTCCCGCGGGCGCCAAGGTCCTGCTGATGAGTCCCCGGGGCCCGACCTTCACCCAGGCCCGGGCGCGTGAGCTTGTCCGGGAGCCGGGGCTCATCCTCGTGTGCGGCCGCTACGAGGGGGTGGACGAGCGCGTGATGCCCTTCCTGGATGGAGAGGTGTCGCTGGGCGACTTCATCCTCACCGGAGGCGAGGTGGCCGCCCTGGCCGTGGTGGACGCCGTGGCGCGGCTGCTGCCCGGGGTGCTCGGCAACGAGTCCTCCAGCATCACCGAGAGCTTCGAGGAGAACCTCCTGGAGCATCCGCACTACACCCGGCCTCCCTCCTTCCGGGGAGCCGAGGTGCCCGCCGTCCTCCAGTGTGGGGATCACGCGCGGATCGCCCGGTGGCGGCGCTGGCACGCGCTGCGGCTCACCCAGGAGCGGCGGCCGGATCTGTTCGCTCGCCTGGAACTGGGCAAGGCGGACGTGAAGCTGTTGCAGAAGAAAGAGGAGGAGTTGTAGTCCTTCCGGTGGTTTCCAGATCCGGGTGGTGCTTTGCGGGCTTGTCCGCCCCCCGGCTCTCTGGTAGGACGGCCCGCTCTCAAGTTTTCGTACCGCCAGTCCAAGCTTTTCTGGAGTGAGTCATGCGTCGCAGCGCTATCGAGTACGTGGAGGCCAAGAACCTCCGTCAGGACGTCACCGCTTTCCAAACGGGTGACTCGGTTCGAGTTCACTGGAAGATCAAGGAAGGCGACAAGGAGCGCGTGCAGGCCTTCGAGGGTCTCGTGATCCGCAAGACGCGGGGCTACAACCGCGCCACCTTCACCGTGCGCAAGGTGTCCTTCGGCGTGGGCGTGGAGCGCATCTTCCCGGTGCACAGCCCCCGCTACGAGAAGATCGAGGTCCTCACCCGCGGTCACGTCAACCGCAACCGCCTCTTCTACATCCGCAACCTCAAGGGCAAGGCCTCCCGCGTGGAGAGCCAGGAGGACGCGGAGATGCGCCGCGCCGCCAAGGCCCACCAGGCCAAGGCCTGAGTCGACTCCGGCCTGCCCGGCCGGTCTCTTTTTGGGGAGCGCCCGTTCAGGGACGCTCCCTTTTTTCATATCCGCACGCGCTAGAATGGGGGGCGCATGCACTTCGTTGAGCTCGCCGTCCAGAATGTCCGGGGGTTTTCCCCCGCCGGCCGTTTCGCCCTGAAAACCGGGTACTTCGTGCTCAAGCCGCCCACGGCGGAGCCGAGTCCGCTGTCCGGGTTGACACTCGCGTTGCTCTACGCGGATGGCCGAGGCGGGGATGCCGCCTTCTCCGTCTCCGCGCAGAAGCCGGGCAAGGGCGCCTTGACGTTCGTGGGGCAGGACACGCTCACCTACCGCGTGCTGCGGGAGATGGGCGGAGGGGGCACGCTGCATCGGCTCAACCCCACCACGAAGCAGCCCGAGCTCGTGACGCAGGACACCGGCGAGGCCAATCAGTTCCTCCGTGGTCAGGCGGGGCTGCCGCCGCGCACCACCTTCGAACAGCTCTTCACCCTCCAGGCCGCGCAGCTGCCCTCGCGTCGGCCCCGCTCCGGCGGACGCTCGATGTCCACTCCGGGCATGCCCGCCGCGAGGACGCTGTCCTCCCCGGGCATGCCCGCCGTGCGGACGAGTTCCTCGTCGGGCCTCGCCGCCGCGCAGTCGGTGCTGCCCGCCTCGGACATCCCCGCCGCCGAGGCCAGGCAGCGCGAGTTGGAGAAGGAGCTCGTGCTCTGCAAGGAGGTGGACAACCTCCAGTTCGAGGTGGACGGACTCAACTCCCAGGTCTTCAGCCTGGAGTCGAAGCTGCGCAGCACCGAGCCGCTCAAGGAGAAGGTGCGCGAGGCGGAGGCGCTGTGGAACGCCGAGCCCACCCCCGAGTCCATGGGCCTGCCCGCGGACATCGTCGCGCGCGCCGAGCGCTATGGCCGGGTCCTCGCCCGGCGCGACGAGGCGCTCGCGCGGTTGATGTCCGAGAAGGAGGTGGCCGACGAGGAGGCCGCGCGTCTGCCCGACGTGGAGCCCCTGGTGCGCAACCGCAACTTCTGGATCGCCGTGGGCGTGGGCGTGGCGTGCCTCATCGCCAGCTTCTTCGTGCCCAAGGCGGTCCGCTACGTGGCGCTGTTGGACGTGCCCGCCTTCGGCTTCGCCGCCGTGCTCGCCCTGCGCTTCGTGGAGGAGCTGCAGGACAAGGATCGGGTGGCGCGCCGGGGCGAGATGTTCGTCGCGCGCGAGAAGAAGATCGCCGAGGAGTTCGAGGCCGAGGCGGGCCCCGTGCGCAAGGCCATGGAGGTGTTCGACGTGGACACCCCCCAGGACATCCCCCCGCGCCTGCAGCGCCGCGAGCAGCTCGGTTCCACCGTGGCCGAGCTGCGCACGCAGCTCATCTCCCAGGAGAAGCACCCCGACTTCATCGACGCCGCAAACCAGCTGCCCATCATCCGCCAGCAGATCGAGCTGCTCAACGCGCAGATCGAGCAGAAGGGCTCCTTCGTGCGCGACCTGCGCGAGGTGGAGCGCGAGCTGAGCCGGATCAAGGACTCCATCGCGCTCGCGCGCAATCCGCACATGGCCGGGGGTGCCGTGCCGGGCATGGAGACGGCCGCCCACGGTCCGCAGGCCCTGGAGGATCCCTCGCCCCAGTTGCTGGGGCTCGCCGGAGATCTGCTCGCCACGGACATCCAGGCCGTCATGGGGCTCGCCCGGGAGCGGTGCGTGCAGTACTTCAGCGCGCTCACCGAGCGCCGCTACACCGGCGTGGAGTGGGATCGGGATGGACGCACCTCCGTGCTCGGGGCCTCGGGCCGGCGCCTGCCGCTGAGCGAGCTGCCTCCTCGCGAGGTGGATCTCTTCTTCCTGAGCCTCCGGCTGACGTTGGTGGAGAAGGTGTGCGCCCGCGTGAAGCTGCCGCTCATCGTCGAGGACGCCTTCATCGGCGTGGACGAGTCCCGGCTGCCCCTGCTCGGCCGGATGCTCAAGCACCTGGGCACGATCACGCAGGTGCTCCACGTCACGCCGCTCGCGGGCTTCCCGCAGCTGTCGGACGGGACTGTCAATCTGTAGCGCACGAGGCCCCGAGAGGCGGGGCCGCCGGGGAGGGTGGGGATGGAGCGGGAAGGGACGAGGGGCGAGCGCAAGCAGTACGGGGACGAGGGCGAGGAGGCCGCGGTGCGCTTCCTGGAGACCCAGGGCTATCGGGTGCGGGCGCGCAACTACGCGTGCCGCCACGGAGAGCTGGACGTGGTGGCCGAACGCGGGGATACCGTGTGCTTCGTGGAGGTGCGGATGCGCTCCACGGCGGTGTGGGGAGACCCTTCCCACACGGTGTCCTTCGCCAAGCAGCGCAGGGTCGTGAAGGCGGCCATGCACTACCTGATGGCGCACGGCGTGCGAGATCGGGAGCTGCGCTTCGATGTCATCTCGGTGGTGGGCCGCGGCGAGCGCGCGACGGTGGAGCACCTGCCGGGCGCCTTCGACGCCGGCATGTGAGGCTGTCGATGTCGGGAACGCTCTATCTGGTGGCCACGCCCATCGGGAACCTGGGGGACGTGTCCTCGCGGGCACTCGAGACGCTGCGGCAGGTGGCCTTCGTGGCCTGCGAGGACACGCGGCACTCGCGCGTGTTGTTGGAGCACTTCGGCATCGCCGCGGACACGGTGAGCCTGCCCGCCTTCGCCGAGGGCCAGCGCGCCGGTCGCATCCTGGATCGGCTGGTGGCCGGCGAGGACTGCGCGCTGGTGACGGACGCGGGCAGCCCCGGTATCAGCGATCCCGGCGAGAAGCTGGTGGCCGAGGCGCTCGAGCGCGGCGTGAAGGTGGTGCCCGTGCCCGGTCCCACGGCGTTGGTGGCGGCCTTGAGTGCCTCGGGCCTGCCCACCGGGCGCTTCCACTTCCTGGGCTTCCTGCCGCGCAAGGGCCCCGAGCGCCAGGCCATGCTGGAAGAGGTGGCCCCTCTGTCCGCCACGCTCGCCCTCTACGAGTCACCGCGCCGACTGGCCGAGACGCTCTCCGACTTGCGCGACGCGCTGGGCGAGCGGCGCGCGGTGGTGGCGCGCGAGTTGACCAAGGTGCACGAGGAGTTCGCTCGCGGCACGCTCGGCTCGTTGGGCGAGCGCTACGCGGCCGAGGAGCCCCGGGGAGAGGTGGTGGTGTTGGTGGAGGGGCGCACCGGCGAGCACCGCTGGAGCGAGGAGGAGCTGCTGCGTGCGCTGGAGGCGGGGCTCGGCCGGGGCGACAAGCTCAAGCCCCTGAGCACCGAGCTGGCCCGCCGCGCCGGTTGGTCCGGTCAGGACGTGTACCGGCTCGGACTCGGGCTCAAGAAGCGCTGAAGGCGCCTCTTTCAGAAGGTGAAGTTGATCGTCGCGCTGAAGTGCAGATCCCTGCTCCCGACGGCGTAGAAGCGCCCCCCGGGCTGATCCCAGGTGGGATTGAAGTTGGGATTGCGGTCCTCCGGCTTGTTGGCGACGTCCAGGAAGTCCACCTTGCCATCGTCGTTGGTGTCCCGGCCCACGGACTCGGCCGTGAGGGCGTGGTCCGTGTTGTAGAGGAACGAGGCCGTGCCGCGGAACGAGATGTACTCGTTGAGCTGGAACGTCGCGCCGAGCTGTCCTCCCAACTGGAGGTACTCCGAGGAGTAGAGCAGCTTGCCCAACGCACCGCTCAGCTCGTTGTAGTAGCGGCCCGCGGACACGAAGTTGCTCACGACGCGCGCGTCCAGCTTGAGCATGCGCGCGGACCGGTCTCCAACCTGGAACTCCGAGCCCATCGTCACGCCCACCACGTGCGGCGCCTGGATGCCGGTCTCTCCTCGGCTCCACCCGGGCTTGCCACAGTTCTCCGGGGTGCCCATGCCCAAGGTGTTGTCGCAGTTGGAGTAGGCAAACGGGCCGCGGACCGGGATGGTGTAGGCCACATTGAAGTAGGGCTCGGCCAAGCCGATCTTCCGCGAGAGCGCCGTGGACAGAGTGTACTTGTGCACCCGGTCCCCGACCGTCGTGCGGTCGGTCGCCGCGGTGTCGTAGCTCGGATCGAACGCCGGAGCCGTGGGCGCCTCGTAGTTGAGGCGCGCCACCCACGTGGGCTTGGTGTCGTCCTTGCGCTGGTTGAAGATGGCCCACCCAAGGCCGAAGCGCGCGTTGCCCAGACCCCAGCGGTACACTCGCAGACCCCTGGAGAGGTCGATGTCGGAGATGTCCGCGCGTGGGCCTTGCTCGGCTCTCGGGCGGTTCCAGTACTCGTTCTGCAGGAGCACCAGCGGTAGGCCGAAGGAGAACTCCACGTCCCGGGAGATACCCACCGCCAGGTCGAGGTTCAGCCGGGCCTCGTATCGCCCGTACTCCAACGCATCGCGGAGCTGGGGCGTGGCACTGCCGTCGGGAGTGGCGACGGACGTCTCGCGCACGATCCTCGAGTTGCGCTGTGCGTACTCGACGCCCGCGTCGATGAAGAGCCCGAAGGGATCATCATCCTCGAAGGAAGAAGCGACGCGGGTGATGTCCGCCGCCGTGGCGGCGAAGGGCACCCCCAGCGTCAGGACGGCGGCAACGGCGCGAAGCCTGGACATCCGACCTCCGTTAATCACACCCCCCGGCAAGCACACCCAACCGCCTAACCCCCGGGAAATGTTGAGAAATTTCGGGGACGCTAGCCGCCGGGCACGGGGGTGTCAAGAAACGGATGCGGTCAATTGCCCGCGCCCCCCGAGCCGGCCATCGCCGTGGCCCCGAGCAGCCCCTCCTGCCGGCGCATCTCGGTCTCGAAGGCGGCGCGCTGGGACGCCGGGAGCGAGCGCCGGTAGGTGCGGTGGTTCTCGTAGGGGTCCAGGATGCGCTCGTTGGCGGCCTCGAGCTGGTAGTGCAGGTGAGGCGCGAAGGAGCGGCCGCTGTTGCCGCTGCGGCCCAGCACGCTGCCCACCGCGATCCGGTCTCCCACCTTGAGCGAGCGCGGCAGCTCG
The DNA here is from genome assembly GCF_002305875.1 of Cystobacter fuscus. Taxonomy (NCBI): domain Bacteria; kingdom Pseudomonadati; phylum Myxococcota; class Myxococcia; order Myxococcales; family Archangiaceae; genus Cystobacter; species Cystobacter fuscus. The sequence goes on from NZ_CP022098.1 coordinate 5,687,162, forward strand.
TCCATGTGCAGGAAGAGGGCGTGGCGGTGCTTGCCGCCCACCTCCTCGAGGTCGATGCAGTTGCCGTTGAAGCGGAAGGCCCAGTTCTTGCGCCGGACAATCCCGGTGAAGGGCGCCTTGATGGGCGTGCCCACGGGCGTCTTGAAGTCCACGCCCTTGTGCTTGCGGCCATCGCGCAGGAGCGACGTCACCTGCTCGTAGTCGTCCAGGGGCGAATTCACCAGGCGCAGCTCCAGCTCCTCGCCGCTCGGCAGGTAGTAGCGGGCGTTCTTGTCGCTCGCGGCCTGGAAGCGGTAGGCGCGGTGCGTCTGGCCCGTCTTGCCGCTGGAGAAGCGCACCGCGTGCACGAGGGGCTCCTCGTTGGAGCGCACCTCATAGAGCACGTCCAGGGTGTCCCCGCGGCGGATGTCTCCCGGCACGTCCACCCACCACACCAACGTGCGCGTCACCACCTGGGCGAGCGCGGGACCCACGGCCGCTCCGGCCGCCGCGACGACGGCCGTCTCCAACGGGCCCTCCACGCGGATGGTGGCTCGCGACAGCTCGCCGGGGACGGCGGGCACCGCGCCCGGGGGTGGGGTGGCGGGTATTGGATCCACCGTCGTGGGGGCCAGGGGAGGCACGTCGGGGTTGGTCGAAGACGGAGTGGCGGCGAGCGCCCCGGCCTTCGCGGGATCCTCGGCCCCAGCCTTCTCGGGGGAGTCCCCGGCATCGGCCGAGGGCGGCGAGGCGGGCCGGTGCTTCCACCACCACACGCCTCCGGTGCACAGACCCAGAAGCAATGAGAGACCTATCACCGGCCCCAGGGGGCTTTTCTTCGGTTGAGGTCCAAGGGTGGGAAGAGGCGGCCGCATTCAGGCTCCCAGAGGGTGAAGAGGGGGGTGGCGCGGGGACCGGAACCGTTGATTTCGCGGCGATATTTCGCCACCGGCCTCAGTCCTCGGAGCCGTCATCCCGCCCATCTTGGGCGGTCGTGTCGCGCAGGCCAAATTCCTTCATTTTCGTTTGAAGGGACTTGCGGCTGATTTGCAGCAATCGGGCCGCCCGGGTGACGTTGCCGCCTGTCTCCTCGAGGGCCTTGGTGATGAGATCCTTCTCCAGCTCGGCCGCCTTCATGCGGACGATGTCCTTGAGGCCCCCTTCGCCCGGAGGCGTCTCCGCGAGAGCGGCCGGGGAGGCGGGCACTGGAGAGGAGGCCTGGCGCACCGGCTCGGGCAGATCCTTCGCGGTGATGAGCGGCCCATCGGCGAAGAGCAGCACGCGCTCGATGAGGTTCTCCAGCTCGCGGATGTTGCCGGGCCAGTTGTAGGCCTGCAGCAGCACGAGCGCGTCGTCGGCGATGCCCTCGATCTTCTTGTTGAGCTTGCGGTTGTACTTCTCCACGAAGTGCGTCGCGAGCATGCGGATGTCGCCCCGGCGCTCGCGCAGGGCGGGCAGGGTGATGGGCACCACCGCGAGCCGGTAGTAGAGATCCTTGCGGAAGCGTCCGGCCTCGATCTCCGCCTGCAGGTCGCGGTTGGTGGCGGCGATGAGGCGCACGTCCACGCGCGTCGTCTTGATGCCGCCCACGCGCTCGAACTCGCCCTCCTGGAGCGCGCGCAGGAGCTTCACCTGCATCTCCACGGGAATCTCGCCGATCTCGTCGAGGAAGAGCGTGCCCCCGTCGGCCAGCTCGAAGCGGCCGGGCTTGGAGGTGACGGCGCCGGTGAAGGCCCCGCGCTCGTAGCCGAACAGCTCGGACTCCAGGAGGTTGTGGGGGATGGCGGCGCAGTTGATCTTGATGAACGGCTTGTCCCGGCGGCTGGAGGCGCCGTGCAGCGCGGAGGCGATGAGCTCCTTGCCCGTGCCGCTCTCGCCGGTGATGAGGACGGTGGAGGGGGTGTCCGCCACCTTGTCGATGATCTTGAAGACGTCCTGGAGCTGGGGCGACTCGCCGATGATGGCGGCGCGGGCCTTGGCATCCGCGCGCACCGAGCGCTGGGCCACGACGTGGGCCTTGGCGGCCTTGGCGATGGCGGCCGAGAGCTCGGATTGATCGAAGGGCTTGGTGACGTAGTCGAAGGCGCCCGCCTTGATGGCCTCGACGGCGGAGTCCACGGTGCCGTGAGCGGTGATGATGATGACGGGCACGTCGGGGTTGGCGGCGTTGACGGCGCGCAGGACCTCCATGCCGCCGGCCTTGGGCATGACGAGGTCGGTCACCACGATGTCGGCGCCGTTCTTGTGGAACTCGGCGAGGCCCTGCTCGCCATCGGCCGCGACGGTGACGTCGAAGCCGTCCCGGCGCAGCATGGCGGCGAGCACCTTGCGGAGGTTCGTCTCGTCGTCGATGACCAGTACTTTGGGCATGGGAGGTCGCGGCGCCGGGGGGCCGACGCGAAGCGGTTGACCATCGCGGTCCGTTGGGGGGAGCGTCAAGGGAAACCCGGGGGGGCAAGGGAGTTCGGGCTTCAAGCCCGTGAAGGCGTCGACATAGAGTGCGGCCGTCTTGACCGTTCCCTCTCCTGGCTCCGAAGCTCCCGTCTCCTCTCCTCCTCCTCGTCCCACAGTACAGGGTCGCGCCGCCAAGGGCGGTGGCGCGCTGTTCGTCGCCGCGGGCATCCTGGCCTCGAAGCTGGTGGGCCTGGTGCGCGAGGTCTTCATCGCCTACTTCCTGGGCAATGGGATGGCGGCGGGCGTGTTCAAGGCGGCGCTGCGCATCCCCAACTTCCTGCAGAACCTCTTTGGCGAGGGGGTGCTGTCCGGCTCCTTCATTCCCGTGTACGCCGGGCTGCTCGGCAAGGGGGACGAGAAGGAGGCGGACCAGGTGGCGGGCGCGGTGTTCGGCCTGCTCGCGCTGACCACCGCGGTGATGGTGGCGCTGGGCATGCTGGCCACGCCGCTCTTCGTGGACACCATCGCCGCGGGCTTCGAGGGGGAGGCGCGGCGGATGACCATCCGGCTGGTGCGCATCCTCTTTCCCGGCACGGGCCTGCTGGTGATGTCCGCGTGGTGCCTGGGCGTGCTCAACAGCCACCGCAAGTTCTTCCTGTCCTACGTGGCCCCGGTGGTGTGGAACCTGGCCATCGTCACCTCGCTGGTGGGCGCGGGGCTGAGCGGGCTCGCCGAGGAGTCCCTGGTGGTGGTGCTCTCCTACGGCGTGGTGGTGGGCTGTGCCCTGCAGTTCCTCGTGCAGGTGCCCTCGGTGTTGCGGGTGCTCGGCCACTTCCGGCCCCACCTGTCCACGGCGAGCGAGTCCGTGCGCCAGGTGCTGCGCAGCTTCGCCACGGTGGTGCTCGGCCGCGGCGTGGTGCAGATCAGCGCCTACGTCGACACGTCCTACGCCTCGCTCATCGCCGTCCGGGCGCTGTCCACGCTCACCTACGCGCAGACCCTCTACCTCATTCCGGTGAGCCTCTTCGGCATGGCGATCTCCGCGGCGGAACTGCCGGAGATGTCCCGCGCGGCCGGGGCGGGCGAGGCCGTGGCGGGCAAGCTGCACGCGCGGCTGGAGGCGGGCTCGCGCCGCATCGCCTTCTTCGTGGTGCCCTCGGCGGCGGCGCTGCTCTTCATCGGCGACGTGGTGGCGGCGGCGCTCTTCCAGTGGGGCCGGTTCACCGCCGCGGACACGCGCTACCTCTGGTACGTGCTGATGGGGGCCTCGCTGGGCCTGGCCGCCTCGGCGCTGGGGCGCCTGTACGCCTCGACCTTCTACGCCCTCAAGGACACGCGCACGCCCCTGCGCTTCGCCACGCTGCGCGTGGTGCTGGGCGCCGCCCTGGCCTGGTTCCTGGCGCTGCGGCTGCCGGGGCTGCTCGGCCTGCCCTCCCAGTTGGGCGCGGCCTTCCTGCCCCTGGCCGGGGGGCTGATGGCCTGGTTCGAGGCGCTGATGCTGCGGCGCACGCTCGCCTCCCTGATTGGTCCCGTGCCCCCGCCCGAGGGGATGGTGAAGCTGTGGGGAGCGGCGCTCGCGGCGGGTCTGACGGGCCTGGGCGTCAAGGTGGCGCTGACCCACCTGCTGGGTCCCACCCCCCGGGTCCTGACGGAGTGGGGAGGGAGCGTCCTGCCTCCGCCCCACCTGCACCCGGTGCTCGTCTTCCCCCTGGTGGTGCTGCCCTTTGGCCTCGTCTACTTCGCCCTCACCAGCGCCCTGGGCGTCCCCGAGGCCAGGGCGGTGCTCCAGCGGGTGTTGCGGCGCAAACGATCCGCCTAGGCCATGCCCCGCTCGCCTGGAGTCCGGGGGCGGGTGCGGAGCAGGCGGGCATGCCCCCTCGGGGAGGGGGAGGGATGGACCTCGTGTCCGCCCGCGTTATGGGGGGATTCAAGGCCGGAGTGCGGAAGATGACCAGATGCGTCTTCCGTCCAGACACGGCGCGTGTGTAGAGTGCGCCGCCTTTTTCCCCCAGCGGGGGGGCATGGTCCCCCAGCGCTGGATTTCGATTTCGTTCAGGAAGGTCCCCGCAGTGAGCGACGAGAAGAACGGTTCCGTGGGTTCTGGTGGCGGCGATGGGGCAGGGGGCTTTGGCCCCAAGAAGCCCAAGGCCACCTTTGGTGACGTGATGCTCGGCATTCCCGCGGGTCGTGGCGGCGAGCGCGAGGAGCGCGGTGGTCGCGGCGACAAGGACCGCCGTTCGGATCGCCCGCGTGGCGAGCGCGAGGCCGCTGCCCCCAAGCCCACGGGCGAGGCGGGAAGCAAGCCGCAGGGGGCGCCCCGCGAGGAGCGCCGTCCGCGTGGTGAGCGTGGTGGCCGCGGCGGTGGCGGTGGCGAGCGCCAGCAGGGCCCCATGGTGGTGGTCAAGCGCGCCTCGGGCGCGGTGGAGACGCGCGGACCGGTGACCCCGGCCCCGGCGGCGTCGTCCGAGCCCACCGCCGAGGCGGCCCCCGAGGCCTCGGCCGCTCCGACGCCGGCCCCCGTGACGCCCAAGGCGCCCGTGGTGCCCGCGCCCTCCAGCGCGCTCTACGAGGAGGTCCCCGAGGACAAGTCCTTCGCGGAGATGTTCGAGGCGCAGCAGAAGGATGGCGGCGTGCCGGGCCGGCGCTCGGTGCGCGTGGGTGAGAAGGTCACCGGCACCATCTTCCAGCTCGGCGCGGACACGGCCTTCGTGACGCTGTCCAACGCCAAGAGCGAGGCGATGATCGAGCTGCGCGAGCTCAAGGACGACGAGGGTGTGCTGCGCTACGGCGTGGGGGACACCATCGAGGCGCACGTCATCGAGGCGGGCGCCCGGGGCATCCTGCTCAGCCGCGCGCTGGCCAAGGGCAGCGCCAACATGGCGATGCTCGCCGAGGCCCGCTCTTCCGGCATGCCGGTGGAAGGCCTGGTGCTCAGCGTGAACAAGGGAGGCGTGGAGGTGGCGATCGGCGACGTGCGCGCCTTCTGCCCCATCAGCCAGCTGGACATCCGCTTCGTGGAGAAGCCGGACGCCTTCATCGGCGAGAAGCTCACCTTCCGCGTCACCGAGGTGCGTGACCGCAACGTGGTGCTCTCGCGCCGCTCGCTGCTCGAGGACGAGCAGAAGCAGCTGGCGGCCAAGACGCGCCAGACGCTGGACGTGGGCAAGGTCGTCAAGGGGAAGATCACCGGCGTGCGCGACTTCGGCGCCTTCGTGGACCTGGGCGGCGTGGAGGGGATGATCCCCGTCTCCGAGATGTCCTACATGCGCGTGGCCCACCCGAGCGACGTGGTGAAGCAGGGCGACGAGGTGGAGGTGGAGATCCTCCGCATGGAGCCCGGCCAGCCCAACTCGCCGGACAAGTCCAAGCAGAAGGAGCGGATCACCCTCTCCATGCGCGCCCGCCAGGAGGATCCCTTCAAGACGGCGCTCTCGGAGATCAAGGAAGGCGACCGGCTGCAGGGCAAGGTGGTGCGGTTGCAGCCCTTCGGCGCCTTCGTGGAGCTGCGCCCGGGCGTGGATGGCCTGGTGCACATCTCCGCGCTGTCCGAGCGCCGCATCGCGCACCCGCGCGACGCCGTGAAGGAGGGCGAGGTCATCTGGGTGCAGGTGGAGAAGATCGACGCGAACGACAAGCGCATCGGTCTGCGCCGCATCTCCGAGGAGGAGGCCCAGCGCCCCGCCGAGGAGCGTCCGGCGGCCGCCGCCCCCGAGGAGAAGAAGCCGGCCGAGCCCGCGGCGCCGCGCCCCAAGGTGGGCCAGGTGGTGGTGGGCAAGGTGGATCGCATCGAGCCCTACGGCGTGTTCCTCGCGTTCCCGGGCGGCAAGGGGCTCATCCCCGCCTCCGAGACGGGCACCGAGCGCGGTACGGACCTGCGCAAGAAGTTCTCGCTCGGCCAGGAGCTGAAGGTGGCCCTGGTGGACATCGACGCCTCCGGGAAGATCCGCCTGTCCATCACCGCCGCCGAGCGCGCCGAGGAGCGCGCCGAGGTCGAGGCCTGGACGAAGACCCAGCAGCCCGTGGGTGGCGGCAAGAAGGGGCTCGGCACGTTCGCCGATCTCTTCAAGCAGAAGCTGGGCAAGTAGTTCGTGCCCCGAGCGCGCGGGAGACACGGGGAATCCCAGACGTGTCTCCCGGCGTTCGATCAAAAGAGTTGACGGTCCAGGGGGAGGGCGGTACTAAGCCTCTCACTTCGCCGCGGGGTGGAGCAGCCTGGTAGCTCGTCGGGCTCATAACCCGAAGGTCGCAGGTTCAAATCCTGCCCCCGCAACTTGACAGGCCAGAGACCCTGTCGAAATCAGGTGACAGGGTCTCTGGTGTCTGACAAAGAGAAGCGCAACAAAGGCAGCAAACGGTATCGCGGGGTGGAGCAGCCTGGTAGCTCGTCGGGCTCATAACCCGAAGGTCGCAGGTTCAAATCCTGCCCCCGCAACTCGAAGACGAAGCCCCGTGGACGATGAGTCCACGGGGTTTTTTCTTTTCCGGGCCTCAGCTCCCGCGAGCGCGGTGCTCCTCGAGATACGCGGAGAAGCCCGCCTTGGATTGGATACGGAACGCGGGCAGCCGCGCCAGCGCCTCGGGAGCGAACGCGTACTGCTCGCACACGAGGCTCGCCCGGAGCGCGCCCTCGGGGCCACCGGTGAAGGGCTGGACCTCGTGCGTCAGGTCGCCCCGGAAGTGCACCAGCATGCCCGGCCGCGGACGCACCTCGCCCAGCGCGAGCTGTCCCCGGGAGAGCACCAGCGCGCCGCCCTTCGCGCCCCCGGGCACGTTCAGGTAGAGCACGCTCACGTGCTCGGGCGTCGCGCCCGGCACGCCGCTGGGCTCCTGCAGGGTCGCGTCGATGTGCCGGCCCACGCCCCGGCCCGCCTCGAGCAGCAGCAGGTTCAGATAGAAGGCGTTGGGGCGGCGTCGCTCGGGCCGGGGGCCGAGGAGCCGCTCGCGCCACGGCAGGAGCCCCCGCCAGCTCCGGGGCTCCAGTATCCGGGCCAGGTAGTCGCGCAGGAAGGGGAAGCGCTCCTCGAGCGTGGACCGTCCCGCTTCCGTGAAGATGAGGGCGAAGCCGCGGCTGCCCTGGAAGGTGCCCATCAGGGGGCTCCTCGCCACGAAGCGCGAGGCGAGCAGGGCGCCGCGTAGGGACTCCAGCGCCTCCTTCGGCAGGGCGCCGCGATGGGTGACGTACTCGCTCACCTCCGCGAGTCTACGCGGGTTCGACTCCCGCCGACTTCACGAGAAACCACCCGCCGCATCAAGCCGCGTCCCCACCGGCCGAGGGGGCTCGGTTTCTGAGCCGAGGGCATCGACGGGCAGACGGCGAAGGACTACGAGGCGAATCTGGAGGCCAACCTCACCCGAGGGGCAGCTCGAGCGTGGCCGTGGCGCCCTTGCCCGGCCCTTCGCTCTCCAGGGAAAGGCGGCCGCCCAGCATCTCCGCCGCCAGGGCGCTGGAGTGAAGGCCCAGGCCCAGTCCCCCCTCTCGGGTGGTGAAGCCCTGGGTGAAGAGCCGCGGGCGGAGCTCTGGCGCCAGGCCCATGCCATTGTCCGCCACCTGGAGATAGGCCGTGTGGCCTTTCGCGGCGAGCCGTACGTGAAGCTGCCGCTGCCCCTCGGGGAGGGTATTCATGGCGTACCTGGCATTGCTGATGAGGTTGACGAGGATCTGCAACACCTTGTGCTTGTCGAGCCGCAGCCTGGGCACCGTGGAGAACTCCCGGGTGACGGTGACGCCGTTGAGTTGGAGGGAGGGCATCTGGATGCTCAAGGCATCCTCGATGAGGAGTGAGAGCTCGCACTCCTCGAGGACGAGCGTGTTGCGCGCATGGGCCTGCTGGACCTGGACGATGGCGCGGATGTGCTCGATGTGCTTGCCCATGGCCTCCATGCTCTCCTGGAGCGTCTTCCGCTCGCGGAGCAGCTCGTCACCGAGCGCGGAGAGGTAGGCCGGAAGCTGGGTGCCGCGCGGATCGCGGGTGAGGAAGTCCGCCAGCTCTCCGCCGTGCTCCTCGAACAGGGAGGTGACCTGCTTGAGCCGGCCCACGCGCGAGGCGCTCACCATCTCGAGCATGCTCTGGAGGTTGATGACGGCGCTGGTGAGGACGTTGCCCACGTTGTGGAGCACATGGATGGCCACTTCGGCCATTCCCGCCTTGCGCGCGGAGTCCACCAGGCAGGCCTGGGCATTCTTGAGCTCCTGCGTGCGCTCCTCCACGCGCCGCTCCAGGTCATCGTTGGCACGGCGCAGGGCGCTCTCCGCGCGTTGGACCTCGGCGTAGAGCTGGGCGTTCTCGATGGAGATGGCCGCCTGGGAGGCGAGATGCCCGAGCAGGGAGAGGCGAGCGGGAGTGAAGGCGTTGGTGGCGAGTCCGTTCTCCAGGTACAGCACCCCGCGGAACTCCTCCTGGCGCAGCAGGGGCAGGCAGAGCACGGAGCGGGCGCGGCCGTGCTCGAACCAGGGATCCAACGAGAACGGATGGGGCTGGGAGACGTCACCGATGAGCACGTGCTCACGGGTGCGCCTGACGTAGGCGACGAGGGTCCAGGGCAGACGGAATTCGTCCGGCCTGGGGGTGGAGTCCTCCGGCGAGGAGCCCGCGACAGCGACCACCGGGAGACTGTCACCGCGAGGCAGCAACAGGGCGCCGCGCTGGGCCCCGGCGTTCTCCAGGGCGGCGCGCAGCAGTGTGTCCGCCAGCCGTTCGAGGACGATCTCTCCCGAGATGGCCTGCTGGGCCTTCACCACGGTGAGCGCGTCGACCTGGGTGGAGTCCGTCTCGGTGGTGGTCCCCTCCGTGCCGGGGGAAGAGGCCAGATGGGGGCAGTGGGCGTCCAGGTGCGCCACCTTGCCCCTGGCGCCCCAGCGCAGGTACGCCGTCCGGGCCTTGCGCGCGTAGGTGTCCGCGAGCGTCGGCATCTTCCGCTCGCGCCAGAAGCGGGCGGCGAGCTCACAGGCCAGGGCGACGTGCTGGATGAGGCCGTGCTCCCGCGCCGATTGGTGGGCTTCCTCGTAGGCCCGGAGGGCCTCGCCCTCCCGATCCAGAATGCGGGCCAGCTCCGCGGACACCATCCGCTCGGGAGCCCGGAAGGTCGCGGGCTGGAGGCTGGCCCATTCGGCGAGCAGTTGCTGGTGCTCGCGCAGGGACTCCAGGGTCCGGGGTTGCTCCTCGGGTGACATGTCGCCGTAGCAGGCGGCCAGGGTCAGCGCGTAGAAGAGGTGGAAGTCCAGGCGCCGCACCTGCCCGAGCGAGGACCACCACAGCTCCGCGGCCCGGGCCCCCGCCTCGCGCGCCTCGGCATGGGCACCGCACAGGAAGCGCGCCTGCATCTTGAGGGTCCAGTACCAGAACCGCATGTTGCTCAGGCGGTCGGGGGTCAGCCCGGCCTCGAAGGAGGCCTCGTCGAAACCCTCCCCCGTCAGCGAACCGAACGAGGGGGAGAGGCCGCGCAACTGCTGCACGTAGAGCTGCTGGTGGAGCAGGATGAACTGCATGTCCGGGAAGCTCGCGTTGGCCATGAAGGCCAGGCGCACGACGGACTCCTGGTAGACCTCCTCCAGGTCATGTCCCAGCATGAGCCGGAGCGTGACGAGGTGATTGGCGCAGTAGCCCGCGGGCTGGAGATCACTGCTCTGGAACGCGAGATGGAAGGCCCTGCGGAGAACCTCCAGCGAGTTGGACAGGGGTTCGATCCAGTTGTTGATGCTCTCCTGGGTGTAGAGGATTTTTCCTCGGAAGGCGGAGAGATCGTAGCGCTCGATGATGGCCCAGGCGAGCCGACCGAAGGACCAGGCCTCCTCATAGCGCCTGAAGGTGGAGACCAGCACCATGCCGTACAAGCCATACCCCAGTGCGGCCGAGCCACTGTTTCCATGGCGGATGCTCAAGGAGACCATCCGGCACAGGCTGAGGATGAGCAGGTTCGGGTCGGTCAGGACCGCCGGCACGAACAGGGCGCCCAGCACGCTCATCACCGCCTCCAGGTCCGGGTCCTCCATGCGAGGCAGGTCGACGAGGCTCTCGATGGGGCGCTCCCCCAGGAGCTTCCACACCTCCTCGTTGGCGGCCACGACCTCCTCCCACGAGGGGCGCGGGGACATGGGCATGCCCCACAGGGAAAGACACTCCAGGAGGCAGGCGATGGCCGCCGGAATCTCACTGGCGGCGATGTGGAGGCTGCTCTTCAAGCGGTAGACGGCCGCTGTGTCCGGGCGGGTGCGGGCCCGGGACCGGAGTTCCTCCACCAGGCGGCGCGCCTCGGCGGCATTGCCGCTCATGAACTCGCAGAGGGCCCGGTCGAGCTGGCTCCTGAAGGCCAGCCCGGCGGCGGTCTCCCACGGGTCCTCCGGGAGGAGCTGGAAGGCCGTGGTGAAATAGGCGATGGCCGAGTGGAACGCGGTGGAGGCCTTGGCCTTCCCTCCGGCCTCGATGTTCAGGCGCGCCACCCGGAGTCGCTCCTCGGCGTTGTCGAGCAGCTCCAGCCCGGCGTTGAGCTGACTCACGACATCGAAGAGCTTCTCCCGCACCTCTTCCGGATTCAGGCTCGCCAGCAGCAGCCGGCCGATGCGCAGGTGGACGGCCTTGCGCTCCGCTTCGGGGATGAGGGAGTGGGCCGCCTGCTGGATGCGGTCGTGGAGGAAGCGGTAGTGCTCCGGACCGCTCCGCACCAGCAAGCCCTCCAGGAGCGCGGGCTCCAGACCCTGCTCCACCACCGAGGACTCCCGCGTGTCGGAGAGCAGGCCGAGCAACTGGAGCGGGAAGGCGTTGCCCACGCAGGCCGCGAGCCGCAGCAGGTGCTGGGTCCCCAGGGGGAGCTGGCGCAGCTTGCCGACCATGAAGTCGACGACGTTGTCGGAGTAGCCCCGGGCACGGGTGGCCCCGGCATCCCAGCGCCATGAGCCCTCCGGCGAGCGGACCAGGAGCCCGTCCTGGTTGAGCGTCAGCAGGAACTGCAGCAGGAAGAAGGGGTTGCCTCCGGTCTTCTCGAGCGCCAGGGCCGAGAGCGGCTCGACCACCCCGGCGTCCGCTCCCGGGAGCGAGTCGGTGACGAGCTGTCGCACCTGCGCGAGGCCCAGCGCCTCCAGCCGGAGGTCGGTCATCTGGGTACCGGCCCCGCGCAAGCCCTCCAACGCCTGCGCCACCGGGTGGGTGGGGCCGACCTCGTTGTCGCGGTAGGCGCCGATGAGCAGGACCGGAGGCGTCTCCGGGTGGGTGAGCAGGTGGTGGAGCAGCTGGAGGCTGGCGAGGTCGGCCCACTGGAGGTCATCCAGGAAGACGACGAGGGGGTGCTCGGGGGTGGCGAAGACGCCGAGGAACTCGCGGAAGACGCGGTTGAAGCGGTGCTGGGCCGCGGAGGGAGGCAGCTCCTGGACCGGGGGCTGCGTGCCGGCGACGAGCGCGAGCTGGGGCACCACGTCCACGAGCACCTGGCCCTGGCCCTCCCAGGCCTCGTTCAGGCGAGCACTCCAGCGCGCCAGCTCCTCGTCGGTGCTCGCGAGCAGTTGTTGTGTCAGGCCGCGGATGGCCTGGGCCAGGGTGTAGTAGGGAACGTCCCGCCGGAACTGGTCGAACTTGCCACTGAGGAAGAAGCCACGCTGGCGCACCACCGGCTTGTGCAGCTCGTGCACCAGAGAGGACTTGCCGATGCCGGAGTAACCCCGGACGAGGATCAGCTCGGGCCGTCCCCCCCGGGCCACGCGCTCGAAACCCTGGCGCAGGGCCGCGGCCTCGGAGGCCCGCCCATAGAGACGCTGGGGGAGCTGGAAGCGCGTGGGATGGTCGTGCACGCCGAGGGGGAAGTCCTCGTGCACGCCCCGGAGCAGGTCCTCCCGGCACCGCTCGAGGTCGGCCTTGAGGCCGTCGGCGCTCTGGTAGCGCTCCTCGGCGACCTTGGCCAGCAGCTTCAGGACGATGGCGGACAGGACGGGAGGCAGGTCCGGTACGAGCTTCAGCGGGGGCTGGGGCGCTTGTGCCATGTGGGCATGGAACCACTCGAGCGCGTCGTGCCCCTGGAAGGGTCTCGTTCCGCTCAGGAGTTCGTAGAGGGTGACGCCCAGCGAATACAGGTCCGTGCGGTAGTCCACCGCGCGGTTCATGCGCCCCGTCTGCTCGGGAGACATATAGGCCAGGGTGCCTTCGATGAGCGTGGCGGGGGGGGCATCCACGTGCTCGACGAGCTGCACGGAGGCGATGCCGAAGTCGATGAGCCGTGTCTCGCCAGACGGGGTGACGATGATGTTGGAGGGCTTGAGATCCTTGTGGATGACACCCCGAAGGTGGATCTCGGTCAGGGTGGACGCCAGGGAGATCACCAGGTCCAGGGCGCGGAGTACCTCGAGGGGGCCATGGGTGAACTCCGACAGGGTCTCGCCCTCTACCTCCTCCAACAGGAGGACCGGGCGCTCCTGGAGCTGTTCGCAGGCATGGACGCGGGGGACGCCGCGCACGTCCTGGAGGCGCTGAAGGATGCTGAACTCACGGCGGTAGCGCTCGATTGCTCGAGGGCCCGGGGGAGAGGCCACGGGCGTCTTGAGGATGAGGGGAAGGCCATCGGTATCGCGCACCGCGTGGAAGAGCTGGTTGGAGCCAGTGATCCTGAGGGGCCTTCGAAGGGTGTAGCCAGGAATGCTCAACATACCTGGATGGAACAACGCGAACCCTGGGGGGAAGAGTTCGAGAGGGCCATGACCTCATCAAGAGCAAGCATTCCGAGAGACAATCCCTTGTACGCTCCCCGGTCGCCGCTCCCCCGCGCTGGGCCTCCCGCGCCCGGGCGGCGCGGGGTGCCACCGTTCATTTCAGCGAGCGGATGAAGTCCGTCAGCCGGGTGGCCATGGCCTCCTGGGTCGCGGTCGAGGGATGCCAGTCCTCACCGTAGGGACCTTGCTGCGGGGCATAGGCGAGGTAGTGCACGCGGGCGTCCCCCCGAGCGTTGAAGTCCTTCACCACCGAGGAAACCCAGTCCTGGATCTTGCTCCAGTGCTTCTGCCCGGCGGGGTACCAGTCGTTCATGATGGGGCCCACGGCGCAGATGATCCTCGCCTTGGGATAGTAGCTCCGGAGACGGGCGACGAAGTCCTGGTAGGCCGCGGTGAACCGGGCGGCGTCTGGTGTACCCGGGGCGAAGTCGTTCGTGCCCAGGTTGAGCACCACGATGGAGGGCGTGTAGCGCGCGAAGTCCCAACGTGGGGTGGCCTGCCTGGGAAGGACGCGGTCGTGGAGTTGGGGGAGCGTTCCCGTCGTGTCTCCGGTGTTGTTGCGGTACATCCCCCGGCCCGAATAGCAGACCGTCATCACCTCGGCGCCGAGGTTGCGCGCGGTGAGCCAGCCATGGGAGCGGGTGATGTTCTGGTTGATGGAATGGAAGCCCGTCGTCGGGTTGTCGGCTTCCGGGATGGACGCCTCATTCCCGTAACCGCAGGTGATGGAGTCCCCGATGAATTCGAGCTTCAGGGCCGGACGGGCCGGAGGGTCCAGGAGCTCTCCGTGGACCTTGAAGCCTTGCAACTCGCTGGTACCGACCTCGCTCTCCGTCAGCTTGACGAGCTCGAGGGTGTGCTCGCCTGGCGCCAGGCCCCATCCCATCTCATATACCGCCTGGTCTCCGTGGACAGCGAACTTCATGGACATCTGGGCGTCGAGCGTGACCTGGTAGTAATTGGTCGTCCGCTTGTCACCCGCGCTACGATCCTTCAGCAACAAGGCGATCGCGTCTCCCTTGAACCGGACCTTGACGGAGACTCCCGGGTGGGAGAACACCGCGGACGCATCGGAGACGTCGACCCGCCCCATGTATTGGATTCGTGAATCGGACGCGGGGACCGTCACCCACGTGAGCCCGGGGGAGGGCGACTGGGATGGGGGGATCGCGGAGCCCGGTAGCTCCTGGGGCGGCGGGAACGCCTCCGGAGGCCACCCCCCGCACGCGAGGAGGGCCGAGAGAGCCCAAGTGAGAACTGGGATTCGCCGTGTCATTCGTAACGCCTCCGCCGAGGGGTGGGGAGGCGCAACGTAGGGAGCCGACTCGGGAGGAGCCAGGGAGGGGCCTGCCCGGAGGGTTGTCCATTCCACCGAGCTGGCATCTCAGTGTCTGGTTCGTGCCGAGAGAGGTCTCCAAAGGTCTCGGGAAAGGTGTCAAAGGAGTCGTTCTCCGACACGAACGACCGGGTGTCGCACGTCAAGGCAAGTCGTTGACAGCCGTAGTGTGATTTTCAAGGCACGCTGGCTAAGAAGTGCTGTCGCGAAAAATGCGTTTTGACAGGCTTCATCGAGTAATGCACTATCGTTCCCCCCGCACGGGCGTGCACGCCCGCTCGCTCGCGCATCAATGGAAGTTCCGCATCATACACGAGGAAGTGTCATGTACCGGACTCATGCGCTGCGCTTGACGAACATCCTGGCCGTTCTGCTTTTCGTGCTGCTTGCCTGCCCGCGGCCGGCGGATGCACAGACACGCATCATGCCGCTCGGGGATTCGATTACCGGATCACCGGGGTGTTGGCGTGCGCTGCTGTGGAACCAACTGCAAAGCACTGGCTTCACGAATATCGATTTCGTCGGCACGCTGCCGCCCCAGGGGTGCGGGGTCGCTTACGACGGCGACAACGAAGGCCATGGTGGATATCTGGCCACCAGCGTGGCGGATCAGAATCTTCTCCCCGGCTGGTTGAGCGCGACACGCCCGGACATCGTGCTCATGCATTTCGGCACCAACGATGTCTGGAGCGCGCGAACGCCCAGCCAGCTCCTGGCTGCCTTCAGCAAGCTCGTGGATCAGATGCGCGCGAGCAATCCGAACATGAAGATCCTGGTGGCGCAGATCATTCCAGTGGCACCGGGGAGCTGCGCGGATTGTCCGCGGCGGACCATCGAGTTCAACGCCGCGATTCCCGCCTGGGCGGCGAGCAAGAGCACGACGGCTTCGCCGATCGTCGTCGTGGATCAATGGACCGGTTTCAACCCGGCCACGGATACGGGCGATGGCGTGCACCCCAACGACGCGGGCATCGTCAAGATCGCGAACAAGTGGTACTCGCCGCTGACTCAGTTCCTGACCGACAATGGCGGCGAGGGCAATGGAATCATCGCTGACGGAACCTATCGCATCACACCGCGCGATAGCCTCGACAAGGCGCTCGATGTCGCGGGGCATGGGACGGCGGACAATACCAACGTGTTGCAGTGGTCCTATGGCGGAGCGAACAATCAGCGCTGGACGCTGACCCACCTGGGCGACGACGTGTATCGGATCACCGGCGTGGAAAGCGGCAAGGTCCTGCAGGTCACCAGCCCCTCGACGGCCAACGGAACGAATGTCGATATCTACACCTATACGGGCGCCGCGAACCAGCACTGGGCCATCACCGCCACGAGTGGTGGGTTCTATCGTCTTACGCCCTTGAGCAGCGGTGGGTCGGCATTGGAGGTGTCAGGCGGCTCCACGGCCAACGGAGCCAATGTCCAGCAGTGGCAGTGGACCGGCGGCACGAATCAACAGTGGACGTTCCAAACGCCTTGATGATCACCGCGCGCGGGAGGCCTGCCGCGGGCTTCGATTCGTAGGGCGGGGAGGGATCATCCCTCGCCCCTGGCCCAGGTGGACCGGGCAGGGAACCCGTGATGACGTCCAGGTTCAGCAGGGCAGGGTTGGTGCTGAGCCGAGGGGGAGCGTCGAGGAAACATCCATCTTCCGGCAACCAAGGGATTGACAGACGCCCGGAGTGCGTCTATCTGCTGTCTCAGCATCAAGAGCGGCCACCGCTTCGCGCGGTGGCTCGACAACCTGGAGTCGGACCTCCAAGGTGTCCAAACGATGCGGCTCGAGGAGAAATACCTCCCGGGCAATCCAAGCGTCCGAAGCAGAGGCCACCCCTCCGCTTCGGTGAGAGAGGACCCTCCCGTGGTTCCATCCACCCGTGCCGCATCCCTGAACGCCGCCGCTGACCGCCTCATGCCGTGCCGTCTCCCGGCCGCGAGCATGCGCCAGCTCCGCGTGGACCCCGCTCGAATGCGCTAGCCCTCCGGCGAACGCGAGTCCGCGTCCGCCAGGGCTTCACCTCCTCCCCATTCCTCTCATGCCGTGGGCGCACGTGCGCCGCGACGGGCCCTCGTGTGCCCGGAGCGCGGAACGTGTCTGCCTTTGACCGTCTTCCCGGGCCCGTGCGGCCCTCCAGAGGTTCGCAGATGAGCAGCGCTCCCTTCCAGGTGATGAAGTTCGGAGGTTCCTCCGTGGGCTCGCCCCGGCGGCTCCGTCAGGTCATCGAGCTGATTGGTCGACACGCGAAACAGGGGCCCCTCGCCGTCGTCGTCTCGGCCATGGGCGACACCACGGACTGGCTCATCGAGGCGGCGGGGCTCGCCACCCAGGGAGACCTCGAGGGCGCGCTGAGCGGGGTGGCGCGCATCGCCCACCTCGCGAAGACGAACGCCGCCGCGCTGGACCCGGCGCGTGCCACGGCGCTCGCGGCGCGGGTGGACTCCCTGCTCGAGCCCCTGCGGCAGCTCCTCCAGGGCATCTCCCTCACCCGCGAGTGCTCGGCGCCCTCTCGCGACAGGGTGCTCTCCTTCGGAGAGCTGGTCTCCGCCACGCTCCTCGCGGAGCTGCTCACGGCCTCGGGCACCGAGGCCACCTTCCGCGACGCGCGGCAGTTGCTGGTGACGGATGACCGCTTCGGCGCGGCGCGGGTGGATGTGGCGCTCACGCGCGAGCGGCTCCAGGCGGCCGTGGCGGGCTGGAGGAGTTCCGTGCCCGTCCTCCCCGGCTTCATCGCCGCGACGCCGGACGGGCGCACCACCACGCTGGGGCGCAATGGCTCCGACTACACCGCGGCGCTGGTGGCCCAGGGCATCGACGCGACCGAAGTCACGGTGTGGACGGACGTGCTGGGTCTGCACACCGCCGACCCGGACCTCGTGAGTGACGCCTACCCCGTCGCGCACCTCACCCACGGCGAGGGGCTGGAGCTGGCCGCCGTGGGCGTGCGCATGCTGCACCCGCGCACGATGATTCC
The DNA here is from genome assembly GCF_002305875.1 of Cystobacter fuscus. NCBI lineage: Bacteria > Pseudomonadati > Myxococcota > Myxococcia > Myxococcales > Archangiaceae > Cystobacter > Cystobacter fuscus. The sequence goes on from NZ_CP022098.1 coordinate 5,704,536, forward strand.
GCTCATCGAGGCGGGCATCTCCCTGCGCATCCGCAACACGATGCACCCGGACCACCCGGGCACGCTCATCGACGCCATCGGCTCGCGCGACGGCCAGCGGCCCACGTGCATCGCCACCCGGGAGGAGCTCGCGCTGCTCGGCATCGAGGTGCGCAAGCTGTCGGACCAGTTCCAGCTCGGCGAGCGCGTGCTGGCCGCGCTGCGCGAGGCGAGCGTCACGGTGTGGCTGTCCACGCAGTCGGCCAATGGCCAGTCCATCGCCGTCGTCGTCCCCCGGCCGGACCTGCTCCGCGCCCGGGGTGCCCTGGAGAGCGAGCTGGCCCAGGAGCTGGCCCGGCACGAGGTGGAGCCCCTCGCCCTGCGCGAGCCGGTGACGCTGCTGACGCTGGTGGCCGAGGCCATGGGGCAGGGCGCCAACGTGGCGGGGCGCTTCTTCGGCGCGCTGGGCGCGGTGGGCGTCAACGTGCGTGCGAGCGCCCAGGGTGCCAGCTCGCGCTCCATCTCCTGTGTCGTGGACGCGGCGGACACCACCATCGCCGTGCGCACCACGCACGCGGCCTTCAACCTGGCGCACCAGCAGGTGAGTCTCTTCCTCCTCGGCCGGGGCACCGTGGGCGGCCAGCTCCTGGCACAGGTGCGCGCGCAGCAGGCGCTGCTCCAGGACAAGCACGGCATCGCCCTGCGAGTCGTGGGTCTCGCCGATAGCCGGCGCGCCCTGTTCGACGCGGCGGGCCTGCCGCTGGAGGGACTGGAGGAGCGGTTGGCGCGCGAGGAGCCGGTGGGCCCGAAGACGCGCACGCTGGTGCCGCTGCTGGACGAGCTGCGTCGGCTGCCCGTGCCCATCCTCGTGGACTGTACCGCCGCGGGCGGCATCGAGGCGCTCTACACGGAGGCCTTTCGCCGGGGCATCCACGTGGTGGGGGCCAACAAGAAGCCGCTGGCGCTGCCGTGGGAGGAGCGGGAGACGCTGCTCGCCGAGGCCCGGCGCCACCATGTGGCCTACCACTACGAGACGACGGTGGCGTCCAGCCTGCCCGTCATCGACACGCTGGCCAACCTCGTGCGCACGGGCGACACCGTGCGCCTCATCACCGCGTCGCTGTCCGGCAGCGTGGGCTTCATCTGCAACGAGCTGACGGCGGGCGTCCCCCTGTCCGTGGCCGTGCGCACCGCGAGGGAGCGCGGCTTCACCGAGCCGGACCCGCGCGAGGACCTGAGCGGCACGGACGTGGCGCGCAAGGCGCTCATCCTCGCCCGCGAACTGGGGTTGCCCCTCTCCCTGTCCGACGTGGCGCTGGAGCCCTTCGTCCCCGAGGACCCGCGGCCCGGCGCTTCCGTGGACGCGTTCCTCCACGGGCTCAAGGCCCTGGACGCGGCCTTCGCGGACCGTGTCGCGCGCTGCCGGAGTGCTGGCACGGTGCTGCGCTACCTGGCGCGCATCGATCCGTCGAAGGTGGGCACCGGCTCGCCCGTCATCCGCGTGGGCCCCGCCCCCGTGGAGGCCGGCCAGCCCGGGGCGGACCTGCGCGGCTCCGAGTCCTTCGTGTCCTTCACCACCACGCGCCACAGCGACTTCCCGCTCGTCGTGCGCGGCGCGGGCGCGGGCGGCGCGGTGACGGCCTCGGGCGTGCTGGCCGACATCCTCCGCATCTCCCAGGCGCTGCGCGGCCGCTGACCTCTTCCCCTGTCCTCGCCGAATGAAAGAGCCCCTTCCATGAAACTCGCCACCGCGCTCGTCCACTCGGGCGTGCGCCGGGACCCCACCACCGGTGCCGTCGCCGTCCCCATCTACCAGTCCGCCACCTACCAGCATCCCGCGCTCGGCCAGTCCACCGGCTACGACTACTCGCGCACCAAGAACCCCACCCGCAGCGCGCTCGAGGACGCGCTGGCTCGGCTGGAAGGCGGCAGCCAGGGTCTCGCCTTCAGCTCCGGCATGGCCGCGCTGCACTGCGCGCTCCAGCTCTTCGGGCCGGAGGACCACGTCCTGCTCACCGAGGACCTCTACGGCGGGACGTACCGGCTGGTGGATCGCATCCTCCACGTGCCCTTCACCTTCGTGGACACCACGCGTCCGGAGGCGGTGCGGGCCGCGCTGCGTCCCAACACGCGGGCCATCCTCGTGGAGTCTCCCACGAACCCACTGATGAAGACGGCGGACATTCCGGCCATCGCCCACATCGCGCACGAGGCCGGGGCGCTGCTCATCGTCGACAACACCTTCTTCACGCCGTGGCTGCAGCGGCCGCTGGAGCTGGGCGCGGACATCGTGGTGCACAGCGCGACGAAGTACCTCGCCGGGCACAACGACGTGGTGGCGGGCGCGCTGGTGGTGCGCGACGCGACGCTGGGCGAGCGCCTCGCGTACATCCAGAATGGCATTGGCGCGATCCTGGGGCCGCAGGACGCGTACCTCGTGATTCGCGGGCTGAAGACGCTGGCCCTGCGCATGGAGAAGCACCAGGCCAACGCGCGCGAGGTGGCCGCGTGGCTGGCCACGCACCCGCTGGTGGAGCGCGTCTTCTACCCGGGCGTGGGGGGCATGCTGTCCTTCAACGTCACCGAGGCGGCCCTGGTGCCTGGGGTGCTCGCCTCCGTCCAGGTGTGCCTCTTCGCCGAGTCGCTCGGCGGCGTCGAGACGCTCATTACCTATCCAACCACCCAGACCCACGCCGACATCCCCGTCGCGCGCCGGGAGCAACTGGGCATCTCCGACCGACTGCTTCGCCTTTCCGTGGGAATCGAGGACTGTCATGACATCATCGCCGACCTGGCCCAAGCGCTCGAAGGAGCTCGCTGTGCGAACCCGCTTCGCGACGCGCCTGCTGCACACCGGGCATGAGACCGACCCCGCCACCGGCGCGGCGGCGGTGCCCATCTACCAGGTGTCCATGTTCGACCAGCCGGGGCTGGATCAGCCCGGCGAGTTCGACTACGCGCGCTCGGGCAACCCGACGCGCAAGGCGCTGGAGGGCGTGCTCGCCGAGCTGGACGAGGCCCACGCCGCCTTCGCCTTCGGCTCCGGCATGGCCGCCATCTCCACGGTGCTGATGTTGTTCAGCGCGGGGGACCACCTCGTCGTCACCGACGACTGTTATGGCGGCACCTACCGTGTGTTGACACGCGTGTTCAGCCGCTTCGGGCTCAAGGCCACCTTCGTGGACACGAGCGACCCGGACGCGGTGCGCGCCGCCATCCGTCCCAATACCAAGGCACTGCTGGTGGAGAGCGTCAGCAACCCGTTCCTCAAGCGCACGGACATCCTCGCGATGTCCATCCTCGCGCGCACCTGTGGCGCGCTGCTCATCGTCGACAACACGTTCCTGTCGCCGTACGTCTCGCGGCCGATCACCGAGGGCGCGGACATCGTGGTGCACTCGGCCACGAAGTACCTTGGCGGGCACAGCGACATCGTCGCGGGGACGGTGGCGGTGAAGACCGCGGAGCTGGCGCGGGAGGTGTATTTCCTCCAGAACGCGGTGGGCGCGGTGCTGGGCCCGCAGGACTGCTTCCTGCTCCAGCGGGGCATCAAGACGCTGGGCGTGCGCATGGAGCGGCAGGTGAGGACGGCGGCGGGGCTGGCCCGCTGGCTGGCGGACAGGACCGAGGTGAAGGAGGTGTTCTACCCGGGAGCGGGCGCGGTGGTGTCCTTCCGGCTCGCGCGCGACGAGTGGGCGGCGCCCTTCGTGGAGGCGCTCCAGTTGCCCCTGCTCGGTGTGTCGCTGGGCGCGGTGGAGAGCATCGTCACCGTGCCGGCCCGTCACTCGCATGCGTCCGTCCCCGCGCCCGAGCGGCAGCGGCGCGGCATCACCGATGGGCTCATCCGCTACTCGGTGGGGCTGGAGGAGCTGGAGGACCTGCAGGAGGACCTCGCGCTCGCCTTGGGACAAGCGGTGCGCGTGGCGGCGTGAGTGTTCCCCCAGGCCCTCGGTCCACGGGGGCAGGGGAGGGCCTTCTGGCGTTTTCACTCACCTCGAGACGAGTCCTTCGTCACCTTCCCGGCGAGAATCCGTACTCCCGCTCCACCAGGCTGATGCGGGTCCGGTACGCGCGGTACCACCGTTCACGGCCAAGCCGCTGGGCCGTGCGGTGCTCAGCCACGGCCTTCCACGCGCGCACCGACTCCATGTCCCGCCAGTACGAGACGGTGATGCCCAGCCCATCGGTGCCACGGGCGCTCTCCATGCCCAGGAAGCCTGGCTGCGCGGCGGCCATGGAGACCATCTCCTCGGAAGTCACCGCGTAGCCCTCGTCGACCGGAGTGCGCACGGAGGTGAAGATGACCGCCACGTAGGGCGGCTCAGGTGTGTTGGCAATGCTCATGGCCCTGGACACTGGCACATAGACGACTCGGAGGGGATGTGGCGCCGAGAGGAGCGCGGACTGTTCCGGTTGATGGTCCACCCGTCTGCGATGCGGAAGGCGTGAGCCGAGGTCCGGGGCACTTCGAACATCCACCTCTCACCAGCCAGCGGAGGGTCCTTTGGACAACGCCCCAGAAAGCCGTGAACGCATGCGCCTGATGCGAGTGTGGGTGTGGACGTGCGTGACTGGGGGGCGTCCATGCGAGAGGACGGTGCTGACGGTGGGCACGGCCGGTGCTGGAGCGACGAAGGCGAGCCGTCCTGGTTGCGGCATCTGCTAGGTTCGCGACTTCGGAGGTGCCCAGCCCTGACCCGACTTTTCCCGTGGTTGTCGCTCACGCTTCTTCTGACTGGAGCCACAGCAGCAGCTCAGCCCCATCCCCCCGCCCGCGAGCGCCAGGAGCGGCGTGTGACCCTCTCCGGCAACCCGGAGGAGGCCGGGCCGGAGGTGAGTGTGGCCGCCGGTACCGCCACCTACATCCGCTTCGACGCTCCCATCGACAAGGCCTCGGTGGAGGTGGAGGGTCGGTCGATGCGCTTCCGCTGGGTGGATGTCGGGGAGCGTCTGGTCGCCGTGGAGCCCTCCGTCGACCTGGGCGTCGAGGAGAAGCTGGTGGTGCGGGTGCGCTACAAGGACGGAGCCTCCCCGGTGGGTGTCACGCTCGTGCTCGCCTCCCACCCCACGCGGGTGGACAAGGAGGTAGAGGTGGTGCGCCGCCCTCGCACCGTCGAATCGTTGGAGGCGGCGCTGGCGGAGAAAGAGGCGGAGCTCGCGACACTTCGGGCCTCGAGCGGGCTGGCCGGGCTCGTGTTTTCCGGGCGGCTGGGCCCGGACGGGGTACAGGCCCGACGCATCATGAGAGCACCCGAGGGCGCGTGGGGTGGGCTGAAGGTGGCGGGCGGAGAGGGGTATCGCGCCAGTTCCTGGGCGCTCGCCGTCGTCCGTGTGCGCAACCTTCCGGGGCAAAGCCCCTGGAGGCCAGGCGTGGCGCGGCTCATCCGTGCGGACGGCACCGCCCTGAAGGTCCTCTCCGTGGACATGAACAAGGCACAGCTCGCGCCGGGTGAAGAGGGCATCGTCACGGTGGAGCCAGAGGCCCCCTCCTGGAAGATGGGCGATGTCTTCCGCCTCGAGCTGCTGGACGAGAGCGGCGTCCGGCCCCTCCCCACCCTCGACGTGGCTCTCTAGAAAGGAGGCAGGCCCCATGACAATGGAATCCCTGCACCCGGACCACCTCCAACCCGGCCATGTGGTGGGCCCCTGGCTGATCGTCCAGGTGCTGGGCCGTGGAGGCTCCTCCCGCGTCTTCAAGGTGGAGCGCGACGGCCGCCCGTACTCCATGAAGATGGCGCTGCGCCCCATCACCCAATTCAAGGAGGGCTTCTCCGAGGAGAAGTACGTCGAGGAGAAGAGCGCCTACCGGCAGCTGGCGCGCGAGGCGGCAGCGCTCTTCACCTACTCGTCGCACCCCAACCTGCTGCGCGTGTACGGGGTGGACTTCTGGCCCAATCCCGCCCAGGGCTATCCCTTCCTCATCACCGACTACGTGGAGGGGGACACGTGGCACGAGTGGCGCTGGCGCACGCCTCCGCACGCCATGGGGCTGGTGGACACCTTCAGCGACGTGGTGCGCACCGTGGGCGTACTCCACGCGCGCGGCGTCTACCACCGGGACTTGAAGGCGGAGAACATCCTCATCCGCCGTGCGGACGGCCGCCCCTTCCTCATCGACTTCGGCACCGCGCGGCTGCCGGGAGCGCTCACGAAGACGCTGGGCCTGCCCGAGGGCGCCCTGCACCTGGTTCCGCCCGAGCTCCTGGCCTACACCCGCACCGAGGCGTGGAAGCGAGGCGAAGCCTTCCAAGGGGGCGTGGCCGCGGATTTGTACGCCCTGGGGGTGTTGCTCTACCAGGGCCTCACGGACTTGCACCCCTTCAATCCGGAGTTGCCGGACGAGGAGCTGGTGGCCGCCATCGCCACCCGTCCTCCAAAGGCCCCGCACCTGCTCAATCCCCTGGCGCCGCGCTCCCTGAGCGACATCGCCATGAAGCTGCTGGAGAAACGGCCCGAGGACCGGTACCCGGACACCCAGGCGCTGCTCGAGGCGCTGGAGAAAGCCGCCGAGAAGGAGAGGCAGTCCCCCGCCTGGAGGCGGCCGCTCTTCGCTGTCGAGGGCAGTCCAGCCGCGGAGCCAATGCTCCAGGAGGTAGCGGAACAGCCCGCCCAGCCGCCGGAGACGGCGTCCGCGGAGCCAGAGGAGGCTCAGCCGCCTGAGAAGGAAGCGTCCCAGGCGGCTCCTCAGGAGCCCCCCGCTGCACCTGCCCGCCCGAGGCGCACAACGTGGCCCAGGGTCCTACTCGCGGGTCTGATCGTGCTCGGCCTTGCCTTGTGGCTGGTGCGCTCCACACTCGCGCCCCCACCCGAGGCGCTGCTGCCTGGGTCTGGCCCCGAGAAAGGAAGCCCACCTGTGCCCACTCCTTCGCGCTCTGCCCCTTCGAGTTTCCTCGCCGCCTGGCTGTGTGCTGTCGTCGGCGCGGGCTGCCCCGCCGCCCAGGTGAAGCCCCCGGAGCCCGCTGACTGCCCCAGGGAGGCAACCGAGGCCATGTTCAAGGAGTTGAAGATTCTGACGGGCAGCTTCCTTACGGCTGTCGTGGATGTGAACCAGCCGAGCGGCCTGGGCGTGCCGGGGGTCTACCAGGATGGACCCGTCGTCAGCCAAATCGTGGAGGGCGATGGCAATATGCCCGCGGGGACGCTGCTCCACGGCCGTCTCTGGACAGGCCCCGGTATCTACGACACGTATTCCGAGATGGATGTGCAAAAGAAGCGCCCGGCTGTCATGGGCCGCTACACCCTGGCCGTGCTCCCTGATGGTCGACAGTACCCCGTGTGCATCATCCTGGGCGACCATGTCGGGCGCGTGCCCAAGCTTGAAGGCTCCAAGGAAGGGGCCGCCGTGCTGAGTCGGGAGCTGCCGGTGAGTGCTGTCTGGAGTTGGCCGTGAGGGGCCCATGGGCGCCGCCTGCGTTGTGCGCTGAGGCGGCGCTCTGATTTGACGCTCCCAGACCGCTCATTTGTTCTGGCGGTGGAGTTCCGCGATCTGCTCATCCGTCGGCGGACCGTCCAGCAGGAAGATTTCCCTCCTCGCCAGAGGGAGTTCCAACTCAATTGCCGTGCGAACCTGTGCTGCCAGAAAAGGGTCGTCGGGAAACCGAGCCGCAGCCTCGGCCACGAGTTCCGGGGATTGAGCGAGCGCCTCGAGTTTTTCTACGTCGTGTCCTGCCTCGGTCCGAATCGCCTTGATCTTCGCACAGAACCACAGCGCGCTTTCCTCCGTCTTCATTTCACACCTTCCGATCCTTCGTCATGCTCGCATTCTACGATACCGCATCCGAACTCCGCTCCCTGGCGGTGATGCCATGACGAATCCGCTCATCCTTTCGGATGCACAGCAGACGATTGGAAGACGTTGGAACGACGGGCAGTCTCTAGATCAAGCGCGGATTCTCGGCCTCGCACGGGATGCCCTGGATTTCATCTCCGCCACGGGCCAATGGTATCCCTTCGATGATTCTCGAGTGGGTGGCTGGCATCACGGCTCTCCTCCTGCCGCCGATGAACGTTCCACGCAGTTGCACGAACAGTTGTGCAAGACAGAGGCCTTCTTCGAGCGGCTTCTCAATGATCCGACGGCCGCGGATGAACAGCCGGCCATTCAGGTCATCCTCGACGCGCTTCGCTTCATCTCCTCGACCCGTCAGCACGAAGCCTTCGCTCATTTCCTCGAACATCTCGAGGCCAACGCACCGCCATATGTCATGGCCGCGTTCGACTCGCGGGAAGAGGCCGAGGCCTGGCTCCAGAAACATCCGAGCCCACCTCTCTTCGCCGAGGTGCTGATCGGCAACAAACCCCATGATGTGGTGTATGTCCGCGAAACCAACTTCCGGCGCCTGCCATGGAATCGCCGTCTCCACCAGTATCTCTCCTGGCTCGAGGAATTCGATCCGCCCGATGCCGAAGCCTCGTTTTCCACGCTCGAAGAAGCGGAAGCCTGGCTGATGAGACAGGCCCACCCAGCCAAACGAACATGGGTGAAGGTCGCGGGTGAGTTCTACCTCGCGGTGTACTACTCCAACATCAACCACCGCGCCCTCTTTCCCATGTCCATGGCCGTGCGTGGCTCGAAGGAACTCAAAAGTTCCTAACTCTTTCCGCGCGCCGGATGGACGCCACCGCTTCTTCGCGCTGGACCTCGCCTTCGAATCCACCCGCCGAGACGGCTGGCCGCTGCTGCTCGATCGCGTGGGCGAACTTCACTGCCGGATCGGCCTCGAGCTTCTCGATGAGCCGCTGCAGGTTCGGGAATGCACGGCGGTCGACCGCGTCGGCTTCCTACTCCGGACGTCGGGCCACTGTACAGGCCTGAGTGGTTATGACGGAGACGAGTCCAGCGCGCAGTACATACGAGTCGTCTGACACCCATCTCGGGTTGGGTGGCCCGTATCCTATCCTTCAGGAGAGTTTCATCTGGGGGAAAGGCCAGCGCCATGGCGAATGAATACCGAAGTCCTGGGGCGGGGGAGGGCGGCGGTACGCAGCTCGAGGATCGGCGGAGCCCGCGGGGCAGGCCGTGGTGGGCTTCGCATGGGGTGGTGCTGGTGCTCCTCGGTCTGCAGACGGCGTGCGCGATGGGCTATCCCATGGGCGGGATGATCGCTGGCCCGACGCGCCACTGGGGGCGCGTCCAGCGCCAGAGGACGGTACACGAGGAGCGCGCCGGTGATGCCCGGGCGGTGGTCTCGGTCACTCAGGACGCTCCCAGCGAAAACCTCGAGGCCGATGCAGCTGAGGCGGCTGAGGCGGCTGGTCCGGTGGAGGTCAGCGCGGCCGAGGAGGGTGCACGGCCTCGGCGCGCGAGGGAGCTAGACGACGAGGAGAACCTGGAGGGGAAGGGCCTCGGATGGCCGGATGGAGTGGGCGACGGGCGGCCGTTCACGGTGCCCATGAGCCTCAACTACTTCCAGGGGTTCCTCGTGCAGGCCGGAGTGCCCAGCGCGGCACTCCCCAAGGATGGGCGCACGCTGTCGCCCCAGCAGGCCTTGGCGCTGTTGCCGCACCTGCTCTCCACGCCGGTGACGCTGGGCAACTTCGGGATGCGCCGTATGGCAGCGCACATGCTCATGGAGGTGGATACGGTGGAGGGCCTCTATCGGCTCGTGTTCCACACGGGCGAGACGCTCGAGGGGCTCGCCCAGCTCCCAGGTGCGGTGAGGCAGCTCTACGAGAACTCTCCGCGGCTGTGGGAGGAGTTCCGCCACAAGCCCTATGCGGAGAAGGTGCGAACCATCTCGCGGCTGGCGACGGGTGCGGTGCTGACGGTGGGCACGGCCGGTGCTGGAGCTGCGAAGGCAGCCGCCTGGGGCGGCAAGCTGGGGAGTCTCACCGTACCCCTGCTGTCGCTCTCGGGTGACGGTCTCCTGGCAGTGCGCTTGGCGGCCGTACCCGTGGGGAGTGTCGCCACCGCGGCGGCGTCGGCGCTGAGCTCCACCTACGTCCTGCACATGGCCAACACGAGCGTCCAGGGGGCGGGAGGCGGTGGTGGGTGGCCTCCGGTTGGAGGGCCCGGGCAATGGGTGGAGGACACCACGAGCATGTCCGAGCAGGCGCGGGACTATCAGGCCCAGGTGACGGGGGCTCCCAGGCGATGGGCCTACAGGGTTTGTCGAGACGGGGAGTGCGTGAATTACGACGGCTACGATCCGAAGACGGGCACCCTGCTTGAAGCGAAGGCGCGTGAGTACCAGAAGTGGTTCAATGAGGAACTGAACCCTAGATTCAAGTACGAGGGCCTGGAGGGCATGATTGATCAAGCAGGACGCCAGCTCAGGCTTGCAGGTGGGCTGCCGGTGCGCTGGCACGTCGCGGAGCCGCGGATGGTGGCTGTGCTTCGGAAGCACTTCGATGCTCGAGGTCTCCACGCCATTGAGGTCGTGTACACAAAACCGGAGCCATGAGGCCAGCACGCATGAGCGAGTCGTACGCAATCAAAGGGTATTGGGGACGGCGGCCGGAGTCGGCCGAGGAGTGCGCTCGGCGCGCGGAGACATTCTTCCGCCTCCTCGCGGAGTGTCATCCGGGCTATGCCAGATGGTATCGACAGAACACCGCCGTCGCGAATCTGGCTGAACTCCAGTTCGAGCCTTCGCGCGCGACCTTCGAGGAGTTTTTCGGACGAAAGAGGTACCAGAGCGGGAAGGACGGCTTTCACTTCGGCGCCTGGACGGGACACGAGAACCAGGACCAGGGGGGGATGGTCATGTTCGGCTGTGGGTCCAAGGCAGAGGTGGCACCGAACTTCTTATGGCTCTTCTTTCCGCAAGAGGCGCTGGGTAGCGGAAACCTGCTCAGTGCGACAGTCGTCGCGGGCGTCATGCGCGCCCTGGCTGTAGCTTGGGAACCGGAGTGGGCGGTCGCGACGGAGGACGGACTCTGGGATCAGCTCTCCGGTGGCAGTCGGCTCGGCTGCTTCGTGGGGTGGATGACGTACTTCTCGCGAGAGCGGGGGGAGGTGCCAGCGCTGCCAGCGCCCGTGCTCGTGGAGCCCGTAGGTGACAAGGGCACACTCGTCACCCTGACTTCCGAGCGGCTCACCCCAAGCAATCCCGAGCACGTCGAGTTCGCCTGGCGCGTGCAAAAACTGCTGGAGGAGCGCGGACTGTTCCGGTTGATGGTCCACCCGTCTGCGATGAGGAAGGCGTGAGCCGAGGTCCGGGTCACTTCGAACATCCACCTCTCACCAGCCAGCGGAGGGTCTTTTGGACAACGCCCCAGAAAGCCGTGAACGCATGAGCCTGATGCGAGTGTGGGTGTGGACGTGCGTGCTGGGGCTGCTGGGCTCTGGCTGCACCGCGGCCCGCGAGGCCGCCACCCCGGTCCCCGTGGCGGCTCCTGCGCCTTTCTCCCAAGACCTGACGTGCGTCATGAGCAAGTTGTTCCAGTATAAACAGGAAATCATGTATAGCTGGCCGACACTGTGACGCACCTCAGAGGAATGCACATGGCACGTCGGCAACTTGTGATTGGCTCGAGCTTGCTCCTGGGTCTGACTCCTTTCCCGGGATTCGCGGCGGATGAGCGGTTCTCCATTCCGCCCACCTCCGTCACCGCGAGCACGGATGATGGCAACGTCCCCGCCAATACCGTCGACGGAGACCTGACCACCCGCTGGTCCGCGGAGGGAGATGGACAGTGGCTCCAACTCGACCTGGGTAGCCCCAAGAAGGTGGCCTTCGTGAAGATCGCCTTCCTCAACGGCGCCTCGCGGACCTCCACCTTCGACATCCAGACCTCCCCGGACGGCACCACGTTTTCCACCGTGCGCTCGAAAGCGACGAGCAGCCTGACGAGCGGCCTCCAGACGTTCGACTTCCCGGATGTCGGGTCCGCGCGGTACGTGAGGCTCGTGGGGTATGGCAATTCCGCCAATGCCTGGAACAGCTACCTGGAGGTGGAGGTTCACGGGAGCGCCGCGGAAGCGCCCTCGGGCAACATCGTGAACGTCTCCACCGCCGCTCAACTCACCACGGCCCTCGCCAGCGCGACCGCGGGCACGACCATCGTCCTGGCGGACGGCACCTATACGAACAGCGGCGCCTTCGTCCTCAAGGGCAAGAACGCCACCTCCTCCAGTCCCATCACCCTCAAGGCCGCGAACCGGGGCAAGGCCATCATCTCCGGCGGCGCCTCCCTCCAGGTGACCAGCTCCTCCCACGTGGTCATCTCGGGCCTGAAGTTCACCAACACCGGCAACAGCGCCCTCGTGCTCGATGGCTCCAACAACATCCGGGTCACCCGGAACACCTTCGCGCTGATCGAGGACGGCACCCAGATCAAATGGCTGCTCATCAAGGGAGCCGGGAGCCACCACAACCGGATCGACCACAACGACTTCGGCGGAAAGAGCAACATCGATCCGGTCATCGCCCTGGATGGCAATTACTCCTCGCAGATGACCCAGTATGACGTGATTGAGTACAACTACTTCCACGACGTCGGGCCGCGCCTCGCCAACGGGTTGGAGACCATCCGCCTCGGCCTGTCCGCCCTGTCCCTGCTCGATGCCCACGCCACCGTGCAGTACAACCTGTTCGAGAACTGCGACGGGGACCCGGAGTTCATCTCCATCAAGAGCGGCCACAACACGATCCGCTACAACACGATCATCACGTCGCAGGGACAGCTCACCGCGCGGCACGGAAACAACAACAGCATCTACGGCAACTTCATCCTGGGTGATGGCAGCAAGTCCGGCGTGGGCGGCATCCGGCTCTACGGGACCGACCACAAGGTCTACAACAACTACCTGGCGAAGCTGACCGATGACGCGCTCCTCATCGACGGGGGCGATTTCGACGGAGGGCCGACCTCCAGCACCTATACCGCGAGCGATCTGAGCAAACACTGGAGGGTCTACCGGGCCGAGGTCGTGAACAACACGGTCGTCGACAGCACGGCGGGCCTCCTCATCGGGAAGAAATATACGTACGCACCGGTGGACTCGAAGGTCGCCAACAACCTCATCCGGAACACGACGGGCACCCTCTACAACGAGCTCAAGACGAGCAACACCCTGTTCCAGGGCAACATCGGGTACGGCTCGGCCCTGAGCAACAAGTCGCGGACGTCCAGTGAGATCCGCAACGTGAATCCGTCCCTGACCGCGGTCAACGGTCTGCAGAAGCTGAGTTCCACGAGTCAGGCCATCAACGCGGCGACGGGCGCGTACACCTACGTCGCGGAAGACATGGATGGGCAGTTGCGCGCCGCCAACGACGTCGGCGCGGATGAGTACTCCACCGACCCCATCGACCACGCGCCGTTGTCGTCGGCCGATGTCGGCCCGAATGCCCCTTGAGAGAGCATCGTCACCGTGCCGGCCCCACGTCCGGTTCCTCCCGGTGGGGGCGGACTTCCCTCTTCTCAAGAATTGGCAAAAGTCTTGCAGAAACGATCCGCAACTTCGCGAGGCCGGACGCGATAATGGGTAGTTCCCCGCGATCAGGACAGCGTGGCTCCTGGTTGTTGTCGAAATCGCTCCCGCCTCCAGGGTTTCTCCATGTCCGGTTCCATTCGTTCCCAGCTCCCTGGCCTCTTCAAGTCCGCCCAGCAGTCCCTGGCGCAAGTGTCCAACCCCACCCCGAAGCTCATGGGGGGGCTGACTTCTGGCAACGCCAGCGTGAAGCAGGCTCTCTCGCAGCTCGGGCAGATGGATGGCTTCGCGAGCGTGGCCAGCGGCAAACAGAGCCTCGCGCTGGCCGCCAACAACGCCCTGGGCTTCGCCCACAACGCGGCCGGTCTGGCCCAGGGCCGTACGGGTATTGGCCAGAAGCTGATGAGCGGGGTGCTTCAGTCCGGGACCGTTCCGGGTGGCATCCTGCATGCCCTCGCGATGGCGCGGACGCCGCACCAGGCCACCACGAAGCCAACGGGCCACTCGGGGTTGACGGGACCCTTGGCCCAGGGCATCGCGGGCGCGGTCAGCTCGCTGGCCCATGGCGCCGCGAGTGGACACGGGCCCCTGGCCCAGGCCATCGCGAGCGCGTTGAGTTCGCTGGCCCATGGCGCCACGAGCGGGCCGAATGGGTTGCACCATGGGGCCGCGAGCGCGGTGGGCTCGCTGGCCCATGGCGTCGCGAGTGGACACGGAGGCCTGGCCCAGGGCCTCGCGGGCGCGGTGAGCTCGCTGGCCCACGGCGCCACGGGCGGACCGAATGGGCTGATGCATGGGGCCGCGGGCGCGGTGGGCTCGCTGGCCCATGGCGCCGCGAGTGGACACGGGCCCATGACCCAGGCCATCGCGAGTGCGGTGAGTTCGCTGGCCCACGGCGCCACGGGCGGACCGAATGGGCTGATGCATGGGGCCGCGGGCGCGGTGGGCTCGCTGGCCCATGGCGCCGCGAGTGGACACGGGGGCCTGGCCCAGGGCCTCGCGGGCGCGGTGAGCTCGCTGGCCCATGGCGCCACGGGCGGGCCGAATGGGCTGATGTATGGGACCGCGAGCGCGGTGGGCTCGCTGGCCCATGGCGCCGCGAGTGGACACGGGCCCCTGACCCAGGCCATCGCGAGCGCGGTGAGCTCGCTGGCCCATGGCGCCACGGGCGGGCCGCATGGGCTGATGCACGGGGCCGCGAGCGCGGTGGGCTCGCTGGCCTACGGCGCCGCGAGTGGACACGGGGGCCTGGCCCAGGGCCTCGCGAGTGCGGTGAGCTCGCTGGCCCACGGCGCCACGGGTGGACCGACTGGGCTGATGCACGGGGCCGCGAGCGCGGTGGGCTCGATGGCTCATGGCGCCGCGAGTGGACACGGGCCCATGGCCCAGGGCTTCGCGGGCGCGGCGGGTGCGCTGGCTCAGGGCCTGGCGGGCGCCATGGCCAAGAACTCCGCGAGTGGGCATTGAAGCACTGCCCGTGCTCCTGGCTCGAATGGGCCGAGGGGCGGGCTGGGCCTGTCCGGCCACTTCACGCCAGTCCTCACCCTGACGGGCGCGGACTCGCCTGAGCCTCCTGCGGATCTCCGGCGGCTCGGGTAGGGTCCTTGTCTGGAAGGATGACTTCATGGACTCGAACCAGAAATCCTCGCCCCCCGCCAAGAAGCGAGCCGGTATTCCGATGTACACCTCGCCGGCCCGCAGGGCCGCGCAAGGCGGTGAGGTCCAGATGCCCCCAGTGATCGCGCCGTCACTGGAAGGCCTCTCCGTCATCGTCCCCGCCCCGGAGCCCATCACCGCGCGGAGGGTCCAGGAACGCTTCCAGGAGCTGGCGCGCGCCCATGCCTCCGAGCGCATGCGTCCGCGCACGGAGGGCCTCGCCTGGGGTGACGAGGTGCTGGTCGATATCGCGGGTTATTCGAATGGGCGCCTCATCCCCTTCAGCGTGCGCACCGACGTCTGGCTCCCGCTGGCGCCCGACCCCCTCCTGCCGGGCCTGTACGAGCAGTGGGTGGGTCACCTGCCGGGAGAGAGCGTGCTCGTGGACATCGTCCTGGGCGAGAACTACCCCCTCGAGGCGCTACGGGGTCAGCCCGCGCGCTTCGCCCTCCTCATCCAGGCCGCGCGCGAGGTGAAGTACCCCGACCCGACGAATCCGGAGTTCCTCGAGGCCCTTGGCCGCGGGGCGACACTGGATGAAGTGATGCGCGGTGTGGCGAAGGAGCTGCAACAGGAGGCCGCGCGAGCACGGTTCCTCGAGGGCCAGCAGCGGGTGCTCGAGGAGGTGGCCGCACGCACACAGGTGGACATCCCCGA
The DNA here is from genome assembly GCF_002305875.1 of Cystobacter fuscus. Lineage (NCBI taxonomy): Bacteria > Pseudomonadati > Myxococcota > Myxococcia > Myxococcales > Archangiaceae > Cystobacter > Cystobacter fuscus. The sequence continues at coordinate 5,720,206 of NZ_CP022098.1, forward strand.
GGAGCTGGTCAACGAGGAGATCCGCCTGCGCTGGGGCGCGAGCGAGGGTCGCTCCGTGACCAAGCTCAAGTTCAGCAACAAGCATCAGGAGGAGTCGCTCCAGACGTGGCTGGCGGACGAGAGGACCCGGGCCGAGGCCAGGCAGCGGTTGCGCATCAGCCTGGCTCTGGGCGCCATCTGCAAGCGTGACGGGCTCATCCTCACCCCGGCCAAGGTGCTAGAGGTCATCCAGGCCGAGTCCACGGCCGCCGGTGTGCCGCTGGAACAGGCCACCGCCGTCTTTGCTTCCGAGCCACAACAACACGCCCGCATCACTCAAGCCGCGTGGCATCTGTTGGCGGTGGACCACGTCATGAGCAAGGCCCAGGTGCACGGCGCGGGCACCTGACACGCGGTTCGCGTGAGCTCGGCCCTGCTTCGTCCTAGGCAGCCGCGCGCCGGATGGACTCCACCGCGTCTTCGAGACGGACCTCGCCTTCGAAGCCACCCGCCGAGACGGCTGGCCGCTGCTGCTCGATCGCGTGGGCGAACTTCACCGCTGGATCGGCCTCGAGCTTCTCGATGAGCCGCCGCACGTTCGGGAATGCACGGCGGTCGACCGCGTCGTGGTACCTGGTCCAGCGGGCGATGCCGATGAAGTAGGCGTCCACCCAGGTGCGGTGCTCGCCGAGCAGCCAGGGGCGGTCACCGAGCAGGGCCTCGAGCCTGGCGTGGGCCTTCTCGACCTTGGCTCGGCCGTAATCGGTCAGCGCCCGCTTCGCCTCTGGCTCCAACGCGTGCTCGTAGGCGTACCAGAGCGGGCTGAACGAGCCGAAGAAGGTCGTGTTGAGGAAGGCCAACATCTGGTTCCAGCGGTCGAAGTCGTGGGTGCCTTGGGGGAAGGCGAGCCGCCGGTCGATACCGAGCGGACCGAGGTGATTCAGGAGGGCGATGGTTTCGCTGATGACCCTGCCGTCGGCCGTCATCAGGGAGGGCGTCTCCGCGAGGGGGTTGATGCGCTTGTACGTGTCGCTCGTGACGACGCTCGGCATCTCGATGCGGCAAAGCCGATAGGGCCGCGCGAGCCACTCGAGCGCGACGATGGAGCCGAACGAGCAGCCCGACGGGACGCCGTAGAAGAGGATGGGGGACACGAGATTCTCCGTGGTTGAAAGCCCGTTGATTCGGGTCCCATCACTCTGTCGTCGTGGACTTTGACCGGGTAGAGGCTAGAACGGTGACGCAACGTCTACCCGTATGGACTTTGGGGGCTCGATGCTCAACCTCAACGACCTGGCTCTCTTCGTGGCCGCGATCGAACACGGTGGCTTCGCGGCGGCGGCGCGTCGTCTCGGCGTGCCGAAGGCGACCATCAGCAAGCGGGTGGCGGAGCTCGAGGCGAGCCTGGATGCCCGGCTCGTCCATCGTACCTCGCGCAGCTTCACACTCACCGAGGTCGGGCGTGACTTCCACGAGCGTGCGCGTGCGGTGCTGATCGAGGCGGAGGCCGCCGAGCAGGTGGTGCGCGGGCGCATCGCCGAGCCCAGTGGCACGGTTCGGCTGACCGCCAGCGTACCGACGGCACAGCTCTACCTGGCCGAGCACCTGCCGAAGCTCGCGCGCGCCTACCCCAAGCTGCGGGTGCAACTGGACGTGACCGACCGTTTCGTGGATGTCGTGCAGGAGGGCTACGACATCGCGGTGCGCTCCCACTTCACACCGCTTCCGGCTTCGGGTCTGGTCCAGCGGCAGCTCGTGAGCGAGCCCATCATCCTCGTGGCCGCCCCCGACTACCTGGCGACACGGGAACCGCTGGAGCGGCCCGAGCAGCTCGGGCGCCATGACGGCCTCGTGGCCGCGCTGAACCCGATGGGCTGGCGCCTGCTCGGCCCCGCGGGCGAGCGCGTCGAGGTCAGTCCGATCACCGTCATGGCGGCCAACGAATCGACCGTGTTGCTGGGCGCCGCCAAGGCCGGTCTCGGCGTGGCCTGCCTGCCCGAGAGCATGTGTCGTGGGGCCCTGCGATCGGGCGAGTTGGTCCGGGTGCTGCCCGAGTGGGTGGCGGGGACCGTGACCACGACCCTCCTCATGCCCCACCGGCGCGGTCAGTTGCCCGGGGTCCGGGCGACGGTGGAGTTCCTGATCGAGTGTCTCGCCCAGAAGGTGCGAGCCAGCACTCATTGAGGGCGTGTCAGCGCACGGTGGATCGCCGAGGTGAGCCCGGTGGCGCGGATGGCATCCAACGCGAGCTCCCAGCGGCCCTCGGCACAAAGGCCGCTCAGGCCCGCCTCCTCATAGGCTTGCCGGGCAGCGGCTGCCAAGGCTTCGCGCACCGCCTCGGCGACCGCGTGGCCGACCTCGTCACAACGTCTGCAGTCGAGCTCGATGCCCAGACGGCTGCGCCGCCCTTCTTCCGTGAGGACCCAGGGGCGCTCCATCCACGGTGGCTCATGGCGCACGTGCTGCCGGTGGCCGCACTCGAGCTCGGCGACCCAGTGGTTCTCACCATCGAGGTGGAATCCCGTCATCTTCTGCTTCATCGGACGTGCATCCTCATTCTGCGAGCAGAGTCGCCTGACACCCAGCTCGGACACCCATCTCGGGTCAGGTAGCCCGCATCCTATCCTTCAGAGTCCTGGGGCGGGGGAGGGCGGCGGAAGGCTGGGGGGTGGTCCTCGACATGAAGCGCTCGACTCCAAAACCAACGGTGTGCGATTCCACCGCCAGCCTTCACCACAAAGGAGTCCGACGTGCTTCGACATGCATCACGCTGGGTCACGACGCTGGTAGTGGGTTTCACCTGGGTCCAGGCAGGCTGTGCTCCCGCGGAGCCCACAGCCCCGGAGACACCGCGCACCGAAGAGGCCGCGCAGCCGCTGCTGCCGGGTGAGCGCTCCCTCTTCGACGCCTCCGCCGTGCCGGCCGTGGCGGCCGCGGACGACAGCGCCGCGGTGGAACTGGGCGTGCGCTTCCGCAGCGACGCGCCCGGACGCATCATGGGCGTGCGCTTCTACAAGGGCGCGGGCAACACGGGCACGCACACCGGCAGCCTGTGGTCGGCTTCGGGAGCCTTGCTGGCCACCGCCACCTTCCAGGGCGAGACGGCCTCGGGCTGGCAGGAGGTGCGCTTCGCGACACCCGTGGCCATCGCGGCGGATACGAACTACGTCGCGTCGTACCACGCGCCCGCGGGGCACTACGCGGCGACGAGCAATGGCTTCGCCTCCGCGCTGGATGTGCCGCCCCTGCACGCGCCCGCGAGCGGGACGGAGGGCGGCAACGGCCTCTACCACTACGGCACGAGCGGCTTTCCCACGGACAGCTACCAGGCCAGCAACTACTGGGTGGACGTGGCCTTCCAGCCCAACGACACCACGCCTCCGCGTGCGCCCACCAACGTGGTGGCGACGCCCAACTCGTCCACCGCCATCGACCTGACCTGGTACGTCTCCGTGGACGGCTCGGGCGAGACGCAGGGCAACGCGCGCGCGCACCTGGTGTACCGGGGCAGCCAGCTCATCGCGGAGCTGTCCGGCACCACCACGAGCTACCGCGACACCGGCCTGATGCCCGCCACCACGTACGAGTACACCGTGCGCGGTCGTGACGCCGCCGGCAACCTGAGCCCCGCGTCCGCCACCGTCACCGCCACCACCCTCGCCAGCAGCGTCTGCAATCCCTGCAGCCTGTGGAACGTGGTGACGGGCGACCCCCAGTTCGTGAATGCCGACGCCACCCCCACCGAGGTGGGACTGAAGTTCCGCACGGACGTGGCGGGCACGGTGACGAAGGTGCGCTACTACAAGAGCAGCGTAGACACCGGGCCGCACGTGGGCCACCTGTGGAGCGCCACCGGCGAGCTGCTGGGCACCACGGTGCAGGCGCCTGGGGAGAGCAGCTTCGGCTGGCGCGAGCTGACGTTCCCGACGCCGGTGAGCCTCGCGGCGAACACGACCTATGTCGTGTCGTACTTCGCGACCGTGGGCTACTATGCCATCACGCCCAACTACTTCAGCAGCGCGGGCGTGGACGTGCCGCCCCTGCATGCACCGTCCGCCGTCGCGGCGGGCGGCAATGGGGTGCGCCACCTCAATGGCAGCGGCTTCCCCTCGGATGCGTGGATGAACACCAACTTCTGGGTGGACGTCGCCTTCGTGCCGGCCACGGGGGACGCATCCCCGGTCGACGTGTCCGTGGAGCATGCCTTCCCCGCCGGGACGGGGGTCCGGGGCGACGCGCTTGACTATGACATCACGGTGACGAACCACGGCACGAGGGCGGCCACCAACCTCACGCTCGACGTTCCCGTTCCCACCGGGCTCGCGCCCTTCGTCTTCACTCCGAAGGCGTCGGTGGGCACGTGCGGCTACTACACCACTGACAACATGCACTGCGACATCACGAGCCTGTCCGCCGGGGAGAGCGCCGTCGTTCGCATGACGCTGGTGCCCTCGATCTCCGGGACGTTCCAGTTCCAGGCGACCGTCGCGGCGTCCGAGACGGACAGCGTTCCGGGCAACAACACCAGCACCCTGACGATCCCCGTGGGTCCTTCGTCGAACCTGGTCACCTTCGATACCTTCGACGGTGCGGACGAGGCCATCACCGGCATCCACGGCCCCTTCTACTTCGTGTTCAACAAGTGGTACCTCGCGTCGCCCTGGGGCGGGTTCACCACGAAGAGCATCTCCTTCAACGGCGGGGGGGTGAACCAGGGAGAGCTCAGCATCTACGGGGAGCGGACGGTCGTCGGCCTCGACGCCTTCACCTGGGACACGGGCGCGACGCTCACCCTGAGTTGCTTCAACCAGCCCACGCGCACCTTCACCTTGACGCCGGGGCAGGTGACCCACGTCGTGACGAACTGGCAGGGCACCTGCTCGTCCGTCACCCTGGCGACGTCGAACGGCTGGGACACGAACTTCGACAACATCGAGCTATCGCCGCTGCCCTGAGCCGTTGACGGACGGTGAGGCCAACCCCGTCCCCTGCGCCTGCCTCCGCACCGGGGGCAAGCACTGATCCAGGGTGACAGTTCCCAGGGGATGCGGTGTTCTAGTGACAGGACTCGCGAATCAGCGCGGTCGGCTGGCGTCATTTTCAGGAGAGGGAACATGCGGAAGAGCCTGGGTTGGAGTGTGGCGGCACTGATGTTTATGCCCGCCTGCGGTTGGTTCGGAGAGCAGGGCAATGGCCACAAGGTCACTCAGCCGCGCGAGCTCACCGGCTTCACCCGGGTAGAGAATCACTCCTCCCTGGATGTGGTGGTGCGCGAGGCCTCCGCCGGATCCGTCACCCTCACGCTCGACGAGAACCTGCTCCCGTTCGTCACCACCCGCGTCTCCGGGGAGACGCTCTTCATCGAGAACACCGAGAACCTGTCGTACTCGGGTGAAGGCCGCGTGGTGGCGACGCTGCCGCGCTTCCTCGGCGCGGAGAATGATGGCTCCGGCGACTTCCTCGTCGAGGGCGTGACCCAGTCGAACGCGCTCAGCTTCGAGCTCGAGGGCTCTGGAGACATGGACTACTGCGGGCCGGCCTCCAGCCTCACCGTGAATCTCTCTGGCTCTGGCAACATGACGCTGTGCACTCCACGGGAGCAGGTGCTGGACGGGGTGCGCCTGGGGCTGTCTGGCTCCGGCTCGCTCACCTATGACGGCGCCACGAAGAGCCTGGAGGCCGTCCTCGAGGGTTCGGGCGACATGAGCCTCACCGGCTCGGCGCCGCGCCTGGTGGCCCGGGTGAACAACAGCGGGAACCTCGAGGCCCGGGGGCTCACCAGCTCGGAGGCGGAGCTGTACATGGCGGGTTCCGGCAACGTGAGCGCCACCGTCGCTACCACCGTGACGGTGCACATCGATGGCTCTGGCAATGTGGATCTCTGGGGAGACGCCTCGTTGCGCGACGTGCGCCTCGAGGGGAGCGGGAGCCTGCGGCGTCACTGAGTGGAGAGCCCATGGATGATGAGCGTGGCCAGGGTCGAGGCGGCCTTGGCCTCCTCGACGCGGCCTCGAATCATCTGAATGAGGTGACGCATCGGTGAGTTTCCCCTCGAGGCGTTAGGATACACGCGACATGAGAGCGACATTACGAGGCAGGGTGATCGCGGAGAGCGCCGACACCGTCGAGGTCGGCGGCTACCACTACTTTCCGCGTGCGTCGGTTCAGATGGAGCTGCTTCGGCTCGCGCCGAAGACGGACAGCGACCGGGCGTGTCCGCATGGCGTCCAGTTCTACGATGTCTCGGACGGAAATGGCCGGAGCGAGCGCGCGGCCTGGTCCTACGAGGCGCCCCAGGCGTCGATGAAGCGGGTTGACCACTGGATTGGCTTCTGGGGAGACGTCGAGCTCGCTCCCTGAGCGGCCGCCACCTCTTCAGGGGCCTCGCCCGCTCTTGCGGACCGCCTCCCACTGGCGGACCTGCTTGACGCTCCCCCAGTCGAGGAACTTCAGGATGCCCTTTTGACGGCGATCGTATTCCTCGAAGCCCGGCTCGCCTTTGACTTCACGGGTGAGCTTCATGGCTCCGGAGTCCACCGAGAACTCGCGATACACGATGTCCTCTGACCCACAATCCTGCTCCCGGCGCGACAGCTTCGAGAGTGAGCCCGAGGACCATCCGTGGGTCTCATGGAAGAAGCACATTCCGGCGCAACCGCAGTTCCACATGCCGCCCTCCAGTTGCTTCGCGTCTGGATCGATCTCCAGATTCTGGATGCTCGACAGCTCGGAGTGCCGCTCGTAGTGCTTCAGCTGGGGCTTGTACAACCAGACGTCCGAGCAGCGGACACGTCCCTGGCCGTCGGTGACGCCCGTCACCCACAGATCGGCATGGCCATCGAAGTCGAAGTCGACGAGCAGCACGCTCAGTCCGGAAGGGCCCCCGCTCCGACAAGGCCCGTCCCGCCACTTGCCGGAGTTCTTCACGGCATAGCCCTGCTCGCCATCGGCGGAGCGCTGTATCCGCAGCTCCACGGCGCGCTCGACACGCCCGGTGGTTGCCTCGTCGAGCCGGACGAAGGCCCGGGCAGGGCTCTCGGCGTTCGCGGCGCTGCTCGTGCACAAGAGGAAACCGGCCAGCAGTCCTGTCGGTAGATACCTGTTCATCGTGCTCCCCAGAGCCCTACATCTGCGCCAGCGCGTCCGGCGATTCGGGGAGGACCTGACCTCCATCCACGATGAGCGTCTGGCCGGTGATGTAGCCGGCCTCGCGGCTGGCGAAGAACAGGGCGGCATGGCCGATATCCTCGACCTCACCCAGCTTGCCGAGCGGCACCGCCGCCGCCATGCCCTTCATGTAGTCCGGGCCCAGTTTCTCGAGTCCCTCGGTCACGATGTTGCCGGGCAGCACGGCATTGACCGTGATGCCGTATTTCGCGAGCTCCATGCAGGCGGTGCGCATGAAGCCCAGTTGCCCGGCCTTGCTGGCGCCGTAGTGGGTCCAGCCGGGAAAGCCGGTCGTCGGGCCGGTGATCGACGAGGTGATGACGATGCGCCCCTGGCTGGACTTCTTCAGATAGGGGATGCAGGCCTTGACCGAGAGGAAGGTGCCCTTGAGGTTGGTCGCCATCACCTCGTCCCAGGTCTCCGGCGACATGTCTTCCATCTTCACTTGTGGAAAAACGCCGGCATTGGCGCACAGCACGTCGATTCCGCCATGGAGCTCGGCCGCGACCCTGGCCATCTTCTCCATGTCCTCGAGCCGGGTCACGTCGGCGGAGAAGCCGCTGGCCGTGCCACCGGCCGAGACGAATTCCCGCGCCACCGCCTCGGCCGCCTGGAGATCTCGCCCGACCACCAGCACCTTGGCGCCGTGCCGCGCGAAGACCCGGGCGATTCCCTTGCCGATGCCCTTGCTGGCGCCGGTGACGATGACCGATTTCCCCTTGAGCGATTCCGCCAACATGATGTGCCTCCTCCGATGCTTGGCTCCCTCGCGGGAGTCGCTGGTGGTGCGACCTTGCCCCATGGGCCGCGCGTCATCTACCCCGGAGGGGATGTTCAACAGCGCCCAGGTCAAGAAAGCCTGACGGAGGGCATCTCCATCAGCAGCCGCCCGGCCAGCTTCGCGGCGCGGGCGGTGCAAGAGTATCTCTCATCACTGATCGGGGTCGGCGTCGGCGAAGGTCGTGCCCGCGCCAATCTCGTCGAACCAGATGCTGCGCGTCCCCTGGCTGCCCTGCATGTACCCGCTGTCGTGCCAGCCGTTCGCGTAGAGGCCGACGCGGAACTGGAAGTACCGGTCGTCGGACACGGTGGTGCTCAGGTTGTACTGCTCGAGGACCTTCTGGCCATCGAACCAGAGCTTGTAGAAACCCGTGCCGTCGCTCGCCCACTTCGCCTGGATGACGATCTTGTGCCACACCCCGGCGGTGACGGTGGCGAGATTGCCGAACGTGACGGTCTTCTGAGAGCAGACCGAGCCCTGCTTGACGCGCGTGAAGAGTTGATTGCCCGAGAGCCAGATCATGCTGGACGGCATGTAGTCATCGCAGCCGGTATTGGAGAAATCCGCGATGAACTGGGCGATGTTGTACGACTGGGGTTGGAACTGCCAGTCCTGCTGCAGGCGGAACGCGAAACCGTAGAAGCCGGTATCGCCGCGACGATACACGTTGTTCTTCACGACCTCCGAATGGTAGCGGCCGCTGTACGCGGAATCGTAGATCTGCGTCACCTTGATGGCGGTCGGGCCCGAATGGGTGACATTCGTCACCTCGGTGACAGACCCCTTGTGCTCCTTGTTGATGGAGTTCCAACCAGAGACGGTGCCGGTGTTGTTGAAGGCTTCTCCGGCCTGCGCCACCAGGGAATGCGAGAGGAGGGCGATGCCGACAGTCATTCCAATATTTTTGATCTTCATTGAACTCGGGGGATGTGAGGGGGACCAGATGGCCGGGTTCCTGTCGCGGTCGGGACATGCCCCGCGTCACCACCAGGAACTCGGACCAAGCTAGCGGATAAGCGATCGTCCTGATATCCCCATTTCGAGGGAGTTCCTTTGATGTCTCGTGTCACCTGTTTGTCTGCCAGGCAACTGGAGCCACGCCGTGGACCGGGTCGGGCGAAGCGCAGGGGTGCCCGTTAGGCAGGAGGATCGTGCGGGACTCCGACGCCACACCCGTCCGCCTCACCCTGGTCGCCGAGGACCCGCTCGCTCGGGGTGCGCTCTCCCGAGCCCTCTCGGAGCAGGGGAGTGACGTCGTGGTCACGGCGTCCGGTACCCTGGCGGAGGTGGAGAGCTCGAGTCCCGAGGCCGCTCCCGACGTCGTGCTGTGGGACGTGGGCCTGCACCCGACCGGATCCGCGGGGCAACTCGATGCCCCGGACCTGGGGGCGCCCGTGCTCGCGCTCGTGCCCGATGAGGCCGCGGGAGAAGGCGCGCTCTCCGCGGGGGCCCGGGGGTTGCTCTTCCGGGACGTGGCTCCCGCTCCGCTGCTCGCCGCGCTGCGCGCCGTGGCGCGAGGACTCACCGTGTTCGACCCGGCCCTCGCCGCGGTGCGCGCCACACCGCGCGTCTCGGCGCCCACCTCGACGCCCGAGGGCCTGACACCCCGGGAGCGAGAGGTGCTCACGCTGCTCGCCGAGGGCCTGTCCAACAAGGCCATCGCCGAGCGGCTCGACATCAGCGAGCACACCGCGAAGTTCCATGTGAACGCGGTGCTCGCCAAGCTGGGCGTGCAGCGGCGAACGGAGGCCGTCGTCCGGGCGGCGCGCCTGGGGCTCGTGACGATCTGACCGGATGGACAGGGGGACTACCCATTCGGGTAGGTCGAGGCCCATCCGTCTCGCCGATGTGCCGCGCGGGCGAGGCCTTTAGCTTTCGAGTGAAAGAAATCGCTCAAGGAATCCCTCCATGTCCGCCGATCTCAGCGCCTTCTCCGAGTCCCTCGCCTCCATCGTCGAGCGCATCGCTCCCGGCCTCGTCCGGGTCGAGGCCCGTCGCCGCCACGGTGCCACCGGCATCGTCTGGGACGCGGAGGGACACATCCTCACCACCCACCATGCCATCGAGCAGGAGGGCTCCATCACCGTGGGCCTCGCCGATGGCCGCACCGTCCCGGCCGAGCTCGTCGGGAGGGATCCGTCCACGGATCTCGCCCTGCTCAAGGCGGACGCCTCCGGACTCACGCCGCTGGTGCCCGCGCCGCTCGAGGGACTCAAGGTGGGTCACCTGGTGCTCGCCCTGGGCCGTCCCGGCCGCACCGCGCGCGCGACGCTGGGCATCGTCAGCACGTTGGGCGAGAGCTGGCGCACCTACGCGGGAGGCCGCATCGACCGCTACCTGGAGACGGACGCGGATCTGCCTCCCGGCTTCTCCGGGGGGGCGGTGGTGGACACCCGGGGGCGCGTCCTCGGCATGCCGACGGCGGCCCTGTCGCGCACGGCGGCGGTCGTCATCCCCGGGGAGACGCTCGGCCGGGTCGCCCAGGCGTTGAGGCAGCACGGAGGCATCCGCCGGGGCTACCTCGGCGTGGGCGCGTACCCCGTGCGACTGCCCCAGGGGCTCTGGGAGCGCGCGGGCGGAGAGAACGGGCTCATCTTCCTCACCATCGAGCCCGGGGGCCCCGCCGACAAGGCCGGGCTGATGATGGGGGACGTGCTGGTGAGCCTCGGAGGCCAGCCGTTGCGCAGCATCGAGGAGCTGCTCGGCTACCTCGGCGACGAGAAGGTGGGCACCCAGGTCCAGGCGAGGGTCCTGCGTGCGGGCGAGGTGCGCGAGGTGCCCGTCTCGATTGGCAAGCGTTCGTGAAGGGAGAGTGACGCCATGAAGTTCCTCCAACAGTTCTCCGACGAGCTCGAGTCGCTCGTCGCCAAGGCGATGCCCGCGGTGGTGGCGGTGCAGCACGCGCAGGGCCACGGCACGGGCCTCTTCCTGACACCGGACGGCTACGTCCTCACCAACCGACACGTGGTGCGCAGCCAGGGCCGGCTCATGCTGGAGCTGCACGACGGCAGCGAGGTGCGCGCCGAGCTCGTGGGCGCGGATGCCCCCACGGATCTGGCGGTGGTGCGCGCCGAGCAAGGCGCGAAGTTCCCCACGCTGCCGCTGGCGGATCCCCACGACGTGCGCGTGGGGCAGTTGGTGCTGGCCATCGGCAACCCCTTCCGCCTGGAGCAGTCGGTGTCGATGGGCGTGGTGAGCGCCATCAACCGCACGCTGCCCCTGCCGGACGGAGTGATACTCGAGGGCCTGTTGCAGACGGACGCGGCCATCAACCCGGGCAACTCGGGAGGGCCGTTGCTCAACGTGCACGGACAGGTGGTGGGCCTCAACACGCTGGTGCTGCCGTACGCGCAGGGCATCGGCTTCGCGGTGAGCGCCACCACGGCGGCCTGGGTGGCCAGCCTGCTCATCCAACGCGGCAAGGTGGAACGGCGCTTCCTCGGCATCGCCGCCACGGCCATCACCCTGCCGGCCCAGCGTGCCCAGGAGGCGGGGCAGCTTCGCGCGGTGCGCGTCATGAAGGTGGGCCAGGGCACGCCCGCGGCCGAGGCGGGGCTCGAGGCGGACGACTTGTTGTTGGGCATCAACGAGTGGCCCCTCACGACCGTGGACGACGTCCAGCGCCTGCTGGCGCTCGCCACCGGGCCGGAGGTCCGCCTGGAGGTGTTGCGCCAGGGACGGCGCCGCACCTTGCGAGCCCGCACCACTCCGCGCGAGCACAGCAAGGCGGCGTGAGCGCCCGCGAGCGCGGGTCGCACTGGGATGCGGAGTCACCAGGCTCTATGCTCCGCGCCCATGCGATTCGCCATCGTGGGTTCCGGGGCCGTCGGCGGTTATTTCGGCGCGAAGCTGGTCCAGGCGGGCCATGAGATCACCTTCCTCGCGAGGGGTGAGCACCTGGAGGCGCTGAGACAGAGGGGGCTGGAGATCCGCGGCCCGGCCGGAGACGTGCGCGTCCCGGTGCGCGCGGAGTCGGACCCGGCGCGGGTGGGCCCGGTGGACGTGGTGATGTTGGCGGTGAAGACCTACGACATCGCCGGGGCCCTCCCCACGGTGAAGACGCTGCTGGCGGGCGGGGACAAGGCGGTGGTGCTCACCCTGCAGAACGGCGTGGACAGTCCCGACGAGGTGGCCTCCGCCGTGGGTCGGGAGGCGGTGCTCGGCGGCTCGGCCTACATCTCCGTGGCCATCACCGCGCCCGGAGTCCTCACCCAGACCGGGATGCACCATCGCATCACGTTCGGTGAGTTCTTCGGGGACACCCCGCGCATCTCCCCGCGCGTGAGCGCCCTGCGCGACACGCTCGCCGGTGCTGGCATCCACACGGACGCGGTGCCGGACGCGCGCGTGTCGCTCTGGGACAAGCTCGTCTTCCTGGCGCCCTTCGCCGGACTCACCGGCGCCACCCGCCTGCCCATCGGCCTGCTGCGGACGTGTCCGCCCGCGCTCGACACCTATACGGCGGCGGCGTCGGAGATCATCCGGGTTGCCGCCTCCGAGGGGGTGACCGTTGCCCGGAATCCCGAGTCACTCGTCCAGGAGTTGCAGGGCCTGCCTCCGCAGATGCGCGCTTCGCTGCTGGTGGACCTGGAGCAGGGCAAGCGGTTGGAGGTCGAGGCCCTGATGGGCTCGGTGGTGCGCCGGGGCCGGGCGGCCGGAGTGCCCACGCCGGTGATGGCCACCCTGTACGGACTGCTCGCGCCCCAAGCGAGTGGACGTCCACGATAGGAGGGAAGGGGGGCCGATTTTTCGGGTCAGACGGATGGGCTAGAGCCTTGGGAGGCGGCGTTTCTGGCGCCGCATCTGCCGTATCCTCCCTCCGCGGAGCTGTACCCGGTGGGCATGGCCAATCAGGGAGCCCTCGCGAGGAGGCGTGCTCAGCAGGTCCAGTTGCAGGTGGTCCCGCCGTTGACCGCGTTGCAGCGGTCGGCGGAGATCGCGTACGGGTTGCAGTAGTTCCAGCTCACCGTGCTGCCGCTCTTGGGCTGGCAGCACGTCACCGGACAGTTGGTGTTGTTCCACTGGCACGCCCCGCCGCCCCACACCTGGTTGCAGCGCCCCGGCGAGTACGCCACCGAGTCGCAGAACGCCTCCGTGTACCCGGAGTTCGGAATGGCGGAACAACACTCGGGGTACGTGGTCAGCGCGGCCGTGTCCGTCCCCAGCGGCGACTCCTCGCCCGGGTCCGCCGTCCCGCCCTCCACCGGTCCACAGCCCACTGCCAGCACCAGCGTCAGCATTCCCGCCATCAGCGTCAGCTTCTTCATCCCGACTCTCCTTGCAATGGGTTTAACCAGAGAGCCTGGAATGGCCGGTGGGGCAGGTCAAGCGGAGTTTACTGAGGGTGTGGGTGTGTCTCCCCCTGGAAGGGAGACGGATGGGCCGTGCTCGATGTCCACGAGCGCCGCCCTCATTCTCCGGCTCCGGCCTTCGCCGCCCGCTTTCCCGGCACCACCTCCTCGCCGCGCAGGAGCAGCGCGGCTTCGGCCTTCGGCAGGATGCGCAGCTGGAACTGCCGCTGGTACCCGTCATCGCGGGAGAAGACGCCCCGGTCCGTCACCAGCAGGAGCGCCGTGGGGACCACGTAGCGAGCCGAGTTGTTGCCGAAGTAATGCACCGCCACCAGGTACGAGCCGCGTGCGGCCTTGCGCGCGTGGTACAGCTCGGGCCCCAGGCCATCCGTGGTGTCCCAGTGCAGCTCTCCACCCAACCGCGTTCGCATCCGCCGGTAGGAGCACCGCTCGCCGCTCGGCTCCACCACCCACAGGTCGATGTCCGTCGAGTCCGAGTTCCAGTGCAGGGTGAGCTGGTAGTCGATGGGCGCCGGCCCCACGAGCTTCGCCAGCTCGCGCCGTCGGGACTCCAGTGTCTCCACCTCCGCCCCCGAGAGCCGGGCCTGCTTCGCCAGCGCCATCAGCATCCGGGCATAGTGGTACGCCGCCACCGTCCGGGTCTCCTCCTCATGCCGGGCCCAGTCTCGAGCCAGGATGATCTCCCAGTCGCGTGCCGCCTCCGCGGGCCGTCCCGCCGCGTCCAGGGCCAGGGCCTCTTCCAGGTAGGCTTGCGGCTCGAAGGGGCGGTTGAGCCGCACGAGCTCGAAGAGCTCCGTGGCGGCCGTGTACTGGCCGAGCGCCAGCAGCCCATAACCCACCATCCGCAGGGCCTCGGGGTCCTTCGGCCGCAATTCCACGGGTGACGAGAGGGCCCGCACCGCGCCCCACGTGTCTCCGGCGAAGGCCCGCTCGCGAGCCACCTCTTCGTACACCAGCACATCGTCCTTGTTCGCCCGCCGCGCCCGCCGGTACTCGAGCTCCGCCTGGAGCCGCTCCTCGCCTCCCGCGTAGGGCTCGTCCCGCAGGGGTTGGGCCTTCAGCCGCGAGCCGAGCTCCGCCTGCTTCGCGCCCAGCACCCGCAGCACCTCGCGGCCCGAGTCCGGCACTCCGTCCAGCGCCAGCCCCTCCAACCGTTCGCGCTCCTGATCCTGCTCGCGCCGCCGCAGCGCCTCCAGCCCGGACAGGTCCACCTGCTCGTCACGTACCGCGTAGCGCACGTAGTCTTCCTCCGACTCCAGCACCAGCATGGAGGCGCGCGCATTGGCCAGCCGGTAGTGCTGACTGAGCGCCACCACCATCCGGTCCACTCGCGGATCCTCCAGCGCCACCAGCCGGGCCACCCATCCCTCCGCCCAGGCCCGCGGAGCGAAGGCACTGTCCCGGTCTCGTGGCAGTGGCACCCGCATCGTCCGCTCCTGGCCGTCCGAGCGTACCGTCACCGCCAGCTCCGCGAGGCCCTCGTCCACCAGCCGTCCGGCCACCAGCAACTCCTGTCCCGGGAAGACGAGGTGGGGACGACCCGCCACCACCAGGTCCATCACCTTCGCGCCACGCACCTCCACCCGTGCCAGCACCGCCGAGGGCGCCCGGTGCGCACGAGCCGCCGCCGGCACCTCCGAGCCGGAGAGCACGCTCACCACCCGGCCTCCGCCTGCCCGGGCCAGCGCGTCGAAGAGCTCCGTGTTCACCGCCGACTCGCCAAAGCGGTAGCTCACCCACCGCAAGGTGTCCGAGGCGGGGTGGTGCGAGACGAGCGCGTCCACCTGTCCGCGTCCCCAGGTGACGTTGCCGTCCGAGAGCAGGAAGGCCGTCACCCGTCCGCCGCCCGCCGCCGGCTTCAGCCAGTCGCGGCTCGCCCGGTCCAGTTCGCCCAGCATCCCATCCACATGCGAAGCGCCCTCGAGGAAGACCCGCTCCAGCTCGCCCAGGGTCTCCCGGCGCGCCTCGGGCGTATTGCGCCGGAATCCAGGGCCATGCAGCCAGCGCGGCCGCACATCGAAGAGCAGCACCGCGTACTCGGTGAGGCTGTCGTCCCGCTCCAGCAGTGCGCGCAGCAGGGCGCCCTGCAGGGCCCACGCGTTGCCGTCCTCCGCCGAGAGCGAGGTGTCCACCACCAGCACCGCCCGCCCGGTGGGCGCCGCTCCCTCTCCCGCGATGAAGCTCGAGGGCATCCGCACCCGCGCGAAGAAGGCCTGCCCGGGCAACCCCGCGGGGTCCCTGCCCACCAGCACGTCCGCGTCCGGGCGCAAGGGCGCGAGGGCCACCTGCAGCGCCCCATCCCCCGTCAATCGCGGCCAATCCCATACCCGCCAGGGTCCCAGCTCCCGCGGGCTCCCCGCCGCGGGCAGGACCGTCATCGCGCGTGCGTGCCGCGGGTCCACGTGGATGCGCGCCGACACCTGGAGCGAGTGGCCCGCGTCGGGCGGCAGGGGCCACGTGTAGCGCAGGTGCTGACCATCGAAGAGGAGCGTCTGCTCGTAGGCGAGCACCACGCGCTTGAGGGACTTCGGGGGCAGGGGGAAGACGCGAGCGCTGAAGGTGGAGGCTCCCGCCCACTCCAGGAGCGCCGGGTCCACGTTGTGCCGCACCACGTCCTCGTACACCTCGCGGGCGCGCTTGTGCTCGACGACCCGTGCTTCCTGCGGCTGGCCCCACGAGTGCTTCGCGTCCCCGGGGCTCGGCGGGGCCGCGGCCACCCACTCCTCCGCCCTGCCCGAGTCCCCCAGCGGGGGCAACAGCTCCGCCGATTGGAAGAGCGAGGGCGAGTCCACCGCCACCGCACCCGAGTACAGCGCGAAGCCCGCCACCGTCGCCCCACCCGGCAGCGGGTAATAGAAGGTGCCCTCCAGGGAGCGGGAGGTGTCGTTCTCGAAGAGGTAGTCCACGACCGTGCGTGCGCGAGCGCCCTGGATGTACGTCACCACGCGCACCGCGCGGGCCTTCAGCGGCTGGTAGCGGCCCTGCTCGTCCTGCACCAGCACCTTGGCCAGACGGGGGGCGGACTCCACCTTGGGCAGCAACGGCCGGGGCGCCCGGGGCTCGTCGGGCTTCGCCTGTACGGAGGGCTCCTCCTCCTTCGCTGCTTCTTCGGCCGCCTCCCACTCGGAAGCAGGAGCGGGCATCAACGGTGCTTCCGCTGGCCTGGAGGCCTCTGCCACCACGCCTCCCAGCACGCCCCCCACCACTCCTCCGATGACGCCCCCCTCCACGCCGCCCTCGACACGACCCTCGCGCGTCCGATCCCGCTCCTCCCACCGTCGGACCAGCTCTTCGGGAATGGGCTTCGGGTCGGCGACGGCATCACGCAGCGCCGCGATGTCCACCTTCCCCGTGTCGGGGAGTCCCGGGGCGGTGGTGGGCGCGATGAGGCCCGCCTCGGCGAAGGACGCGGGGACATTCGCGGGCACCGGGAGCGGAGGGATGTCGGCGGGGAGGGGCTCGGGTTCTGGAACGGGGTGGGGTTCCGGGACGGGCCGAGGCGGCTGGGCCTGGGGAGCGATCGAGGCCGTGTCCTCGGGAGTGGGTGGAGTCGTGGCGCCACGCATGCAGCTCACGGACGCGAGTGCCACCAACAGGAGACCGGAGAGGACAGCGCGCGGAAGGGACATGGGAGCGGAAGCAAATCATTTTTATTTCCGCCTGGGTGTCATGGTTGAGTCATGCGGACTCCCTGTTCGCGTCACGGCTCTCCGCGCACCGTCCCGAGGATCGATAGGAGGGGGCTGGGCTGCTGCGCGGCAGCTTCACACTGGCTCATGGGCAAGGCGGAGTCAGCACGTCCCCGCGCGAGGTCCTCGCCTGCCTGGGTGGTCGAGACGTGTGAGAGGGAATGGGGGGGCGAAGGTCTGGCGCAGCAGCCCGGCCCCATTCAATCGCGCGGAGGCTCAGCGGCGAGGGAGGATGTCTCGCGCCATGTCGAGGAACGCGCGCAGCGGGCGGGAGGCGCGCGTCCGGTTGGGGAAGTACAGGAAGAGTCCCGGCACGGTGGGCGCCCACTCTTCCAGCACGGGCCTCAGCGCACCGGTGCGCAGCCAGGGGGCGGCCTGGCTCTCGGCCACGTAGGCGAGGCCCAGGCCCGCGGCGGCCATGCTCAGCAGCAGCGGCGCGTGATCCGAGGCGAGCGGCCCCTTCACTGGCACGCTGAGCTCCCGCCGACCCTGCTCGAATTCCCAGTGATACGGCAGCCCTGTCGAGGGCGAGCGGTAGCCGAGGCAGGCGTGGTCGGCCAGGTCCTTCGGCCGCCGCGGAGTCCCGTGCCGCTCGAGGTACGAAGGGGCCCCCACGACGAGGAACCGGAAGGCGGGCGTGAGGCGCACCTGGACCATGTCACGCTCCACCGCTTCCGACAGACGGATACCCGCGTCGAAGCCTTCCTCGACGATGTTGACGAACCCGTCCTGCACGGACACGTCGACGTGGACGTGCGGATGGACCTCGAGGAATTTCGCCAACACGGGCTCGACCACGAGCGGCAGCGAGAACGCGGGCACCGACAGGCGAAGCGAGCCCGTGAGCTGCGTGGTGTCGGCGGACAGGTGCTCGAGCGCCGCCAGTGCGGACTGGAGACCCGGCGCGGCGTCTTCCATGAGCCGGCGTCCGGCCTCGGTGAGCGACACGCTGCGCGTGGTACGGGCGAGCAGCGCTTGTCCCAGTTTCTCCTCCAACTGGCGGACGGCCTGACTCACCGCGGAGGAGGAGACCCCGAGTTCCTTCGCGGCCTGGGTGAAGCTGCGACGCCGGGCAACGGTGACGAACACGGCCAGGGCATTGAGGGGCGTGAGGGCCATTTCTAAGGGATTCTAAAGAGTGTGTGCGGGTTTCGCGTCTTCATTCCGCGGCCCCTGGAAGGCAGTTTGAAGCCATCCACAGGGGAGACACATGACGACGACCCATCGAATCGACTCGCTGGCGCAGTACCACCTGCTGGGCCGCAGCGGCCTGCGCGTGAGCCCGCTGTGCCTGGGCACCATGACCTTCGGCACCGAGTGGGGCTGGGGCAGCCCGAAGGAAACCGCCCACCGCATCCTGGCGCGCTACCTGGAGGCGGGCGGTAACTTCCTGGACACGGCGGACGGCTACACGGGCGGGACCAGCGAGCAGCTCATCGGCGAGTACTTCGCGCAACAAGGCGGGCGGGACGGCGCGGTCATCGCGACGAAGTTCACCGTCAACACCTCGCCGGGGGACCCCAACGCGGGTGGCAATGGCCGCAAGAACATCTACCGCGCGCTGGAGGGCTCGCTGCGGCGGCTGAAGACGGACTACGTGGACCTCTACTGGCTGCATGCGTGGGACGGCCTCACGCCCGTGGAGGAGGTGCTGCACACGCTCACCGACCTCGTGCGCGAGGGCAAGGTCCGCTACATCGGTCTGTCCGACGTGCCGGCCTGGTACTTCGCTCGCGCGCAGACGCTCGCGGAGCGCGAGGGCCTGGAGCGCATCGCGGCGCTGCAACTGGAGTATTCGCTCGTCGAGCGCAACATCGAGCGCGAGCACATCCCAGCGGCACTGGCGCTCGGAGCGGCCATCACTCCCTGGAGCCCCCTGGCGTCGGGGCTGCTGTCGGGCAAGTACACGCGCGAGGGCGTAGGGGCGAAGGGGGAGGGCCGGCTCCCCTCCATCTCCACTTCCGGCAACCCGGGGTTCCTCAAGCTCTTCACCGAGCGCAACTGGGACATCGTCGACGCGCTCGGGGACGTGGCCCGCCAACTGGATCGGCCTCCGGCACAGGTGGCTCTCGCGTGGGTGACGCGCCGGCCCGGCGTGGCGTCCACCATCATTGGCGCGACGCGGCTGGAGCAGCTCGAGACCAACCTGCGCGCGCTCGACGTGGAGATTCCGGCCCCGCTCGCCGAGCGCCTGGAGGCCGCCAGCCGCCCCGAGCTTGTCCACCCGTACCACTTCTTCGAGGAGGCCTTCTTCACCGGCGGCATGTTCACGGGAGGCACGACGGTCCGGTCCGAGCCCACGTGGTTCCGGCCGGGCCCGGGTCGCCGGTAGGGCGCGGGTGGAACTCCCAGGCGGCGCGGCTTGCCGGCTGGCAAGCGCTGACCTGCCTGCCCGCTGCCCGCCTGGGAGCGGCCTGATTACCTTGGCCGCAACGCCTTCCACGCACCGGTGGACCACAGCGCCCAACCCATCAGCACGGGCTGGAAGAACAGCCGTAGAAACCGCTTGGTATCCGTATCGAGACCGAACGCGGAAATGCGCTTGGCGTACTGGTGCAGATTGCCGGGAAAAATCAGCGCGTAGAATGCCGCCAGGCCCAGTCCCATGGGGACCTTGTGCCGTGTACTGAGAATCAAGGACAGCCCGAGTCCGATCTCGACCACCCCCGAGAGCAGGACCACGGTGTCCTTGTCCATCGGCACCCAGTCGGGCACCTGCGCCTGAAAAGGCTCCCGCGAGAAGGTGAGGTGGCCCGTGCCGGCCCCTGTCATGAATGAGCCCAGAAGCCAGCGGCCCATGTTTTGAGAAGCTGTTGTCTTGGTTTCGTTCAGCACGGGGTCCCTCCTCTTGCAGTCCGTCACCGCTCAACGGAGCAACAGGCTGTCCCTCCTTCCTTATTCTCCGCCGGGCCTGGCGGCCTTGAGCCGTTTCATCCACCGGTGCAACAGACTGTAGGAACGGCCGGATGAAGAGTCCGCGTAGGCGGATGCCGCGTGGAGCCGCACTTCCACCTCCGTGCCACCCTCCGGCGCACTGAATATCCGCAGTGCTCCACCCAGGCGCCTGGCGCGCTCGAACATGCCCTTGATGCCGTAGCGGCCCGGCTTGCCGTTGTGGTTGGCGTAGAGGGGGTCCAGGCCCATGCCGTCATCCTTCACGCACAGGCTCAAACGCTGCTCGTCATAGGTCAGGGACACGACGATGGAGCGGGCCTTCGCGTGGCGTACCACGTTGGCCACCGCCTCCCGGGCGAGCATGAGCAGCTCGTCGCGGGCGGCGGCGCGCAGCGGCCTTTCGTCGCCGGTGACGGAGACGTTGACGAGGAGCTTTCCGTCCGCCACTTCCCGCGCCGCACCATCGAGCGCCGTGCCGAGCGGCCCGTCGGTCGCGCGCAGATCGGAGACCCGGTCACGCGCGGCGGTGATCAGGCCCTCGGCCTTCACGATCGCGCCCTCCATCCTTTCGTTGAGCTCGGGGTCGACGATGCGCCTGGCCACGCTGTCGAACTGAAGCACCAGGCCCTGCACGCCCTGGAGCAGCGTGTCGTGCAGTTCCCGGGCAATCCGCTCCCGTTCGCGGTGGCGCTCTTCCAGTCGCAACTGGACCTGTTTTTCGATGGCGCGGGCCCGCATCCGGTACGCACCCCAGACAATGGCCAACAGCGCGACCACACAGGCAATGGCGAAAGCCTTTGTCTGGACCAGGGTGGGCTCGATGGTGAAGTCCAGCGTGGCGCCGGTTTCGTCCCACACGTCGTCGCCGTTGGAGGAGACGACGCGGAAGCGATAGCGGCCATGGGTGAGATTGGCGTAGGTCGCCTCGCGCAGCGAGCCGCCGTCGTGCCACTCGCCGTCCACGCCCTCCAGCCGATAGCGGAAGCGTGCCCGATCCGCCGCCGCGAGCGTGACCGCGGTGTAGCGCAGCGTCACGCTGTGGGTCCCTTCCGGCAGATGCAGATCTTCTCCGGCGAGATAGGTCCGGTCGCCGGCCCGCACGCTTTGGATCTCGGTCCGGGGTGGGCGCTCGTTCCTGAGCAACCCGGTTGGCTCCAGCCACGCGACGCCGCGGTTGGTCGCGAACCACAACCGACCGCGCTGATCCCTCACCGCCGTGGGGACCGGGCCCGCCTGCATGGCGATGCCGGGCAGTCCGTCGCGCCAGTCGAGCAGGCGGTAGTTCAGCGCACCGCCGGGCCGCGAGAACATGCTTTCGATGTCGCCAGCCTTCACCTGGACCACGCCCCGCCCGCCGTTCATCCACAGATCCCCGTCCAGCGACTCGACGATGCCGGTGATGAAACCAAAGGCGGTGTCCCGGCTTTCCAGAATCGTCGCGAAGCGCTGGCCGTCGAAACGCGCGACCCCGCTTTCGCCGGCGACCAACAGGTTCTTGTCGGTCGCGTGGATCGTGGTGGCGCGGCCGATCGCCAGCCCATCGCCCGCACCGTATCGGGTCGAGTGGCCGCCGGACCACCGGACCACTTCGTCCTCGAACGCCAGCCAGACCTCGTTGCCGGGACCGAGCGCCATGGCGTTGGGGGCGGGGCTGTAGCCGAACCGCCTTTCGGGGTGGATGCCCTCGGGTGTGGCGACGAAGATCCCACGGCCGACGATGGACAGCCACATGCCGTCCTCGCCGTTCGGTATGGAGGCCACCACCTGCGAATCAACGGTGCCGACGGGGAGTTCGAACTTCCGCAGCGTGTCGCCCGCGCGCCGAAACACCTCCCGTCCGGTGAACCACCACAGCGCGCCATCGGCGGCGTAGGTGGCCGTGCGGTTCGGTACTGGACCGCCGTAGGCGCGAGGTGGTGCGGGAGGGTCCAGGACCAGCGTGGTCTGCCGATTGCCCGCCACCACCCGGGAATCCAGGACCGCGAGCATGAAGCCCCCTTGAGACATTGACGCCAGCTCGGGGATGTCCTGCAGGCGTTTCGTCTGGAAGCCCGCCAGTCCGGCGTTCGTGCCTACCCACACGGTGCCCTCGGTGTCCTCGAGCACCGGCACCACCACCGGAGAGGCCAGTCCATCGGGCTGCTCGAACTTCTCCAGCGGATCCGAGGGGCGCAGGCCGCGTCCGGTCGGAATACTGGCCGGGGAGGGCAGCCGCCAGATGCCGGCCCCCCAGACGGTGAGCCAGAGGCTGCCGTCGCGGGCGAACAGCATCTGCTTGGCCCGTGCGAAGGCAGGCGCGCCCGCCGTGGAAGATGACGAAGAGGCGTCGGATGTCGGCGGAGCCGCTGAAGACGCGGGGGCGGTGCCCGGCGGGACGGACCGGGCGTGATCCGGCAGAGGCCGTGTCCCCTGGAGATCCTCGCTCAGCCACAGCCGGCCATCGGGGTCCTCCGCGAGCACGGCATCTCGGGAGATCGTTTCTCCCGTGTCATGGAACCGCCGTTCCCCCGGACGGAGGAAGACCAGCCGGCGTGGCGTGCAGACCCAGAGCACGCCGCGCCGATCGACGTAGACATATTCCGCGGCGCCGTCGTCGTAGCCCCATTCCCGGCCCACGGCACGCCATTGCCCCGCCTCGTACCTGGCCAATCCGCTCGCGGCGGCGGCCCAGAGCACACCGTCCGGGGTGCTGGCGAACCTCAGCACACGGCCTGGTGGCATCCCCTCGTGGGGGCCGAAGACGGTGGCGCGGCCATCACGCAGTCGCGCCGCGCCTCCGGCGAAGAAACCCAGCCAGATGTCGCCATTGGGCAGCACCTTCAGCGCGTTGATGTTGGAGGAGGGCAGTCGCTGCCCCTCCCGCAGCGGATAGCGGTCGAAGCGGACCCCATCGAATCGATAGAGGCCCATGCCGGTGCCGAGCCAGAGGTATCCCGTGGGGGCCTGCTCCAGCGTCCAGATGTCGGCGGGAGCGCCTTCGTTTACCAGGTGCTGGGTGTAGGCGTAGTGGTCGAGGGACGTGGCCGCGGCGTCGCAGGGGCGCAGCGAAGCGACCAGTGCGAGCAGGAGGGTGATGAAGGACGACCGGGGATGCATGGGGTTTGGGGCAGGCGGCGAAGTATGGCCCATCGCGCACGGTGCGTACACGACCACCATGGGCGGGGCCGTCGCGTCGTGCCCCCGCCGTGCCACGTCAGGTGCGACCCGCCACCGTCCGGGCGAGGATGTTGGCGATCATGCCGCCAGCACGCAGCAGGTCGGCCTCGGCCTTCGTCTCGATGAACGCTTGTGCCGTGCCGCGCTCGATGCGCCCGTCGGCGCGCCGCAGCGTCGTCGTGATCTCCAGGTGCGGTGCCCATGCTTCCGGTGCCCAGTCGACCTCCAGCACATCACCGGGGCGAAGGCCGAGCGCCTCTGGGCGCCAGCCCTCGGGCAGGCGGAGCGGCAGCACGCCCATGCCGATCAGGTTGGACCGATGGATCCGCTCGAGGCTGTTGGCGAACAGCACCTTGGCGCCGAGCAGCTGCACGCCCTTGGCGGCCCAGTCGCGCGACGAGCCCGTGCCATAGCGTTCGCCGGCGACGATGCAGACCGGCTGGCCCAGCTCGTGGTAGTGCGCGGCGACCTGCCAGACGGGGAGCCGCTCGCCCGTGGCGGCGAAGACACTCGCGCCGGCTCGCAGTTCGTCGCCCAGGTGGTTGATGACGCTGCGATTGGTGAACAGCCCGCGCAGCATCACCTCCCAGTTGCCACGACGCGACGAATAGACGTTGAGGTCGGTCGGGTCCTCGCCTTGCTCGATCAGCCACCGCCCGGCGTCGCTGCTCGCCGGGATCGCGCCGGCGGGTGAGATATGGTCGGTGGTGATGTCGTCGCCGACCACCATGATCGGGTGCATCAAGAGGGCTCCGGCATCGCCGCGCGGCTCGGCGAAGGCGACGAACGGCGGCGGTCGCAGATAGGTGGAGGCCGGATCCCAGGGGAACAGTGGAGTCCCCGGTGCCGAAAGCTGCTGCCAGACACGCGACGCTTCCGCCGCGCCATACGCCTGGTCCATATCGCCCGGCGCCCAGGCTTCTCGGGTCAGTTGCTCGACCTCGGCGGCGCCAGGCCACAGCTCGTGCAGCGTCACCGGCCGGCCGCTCGCGTCGGTGGTGATTGGATCGTGCGCGATGTCCATCGCGGCATGCCCCGCCAGCGCATAGGCGACCACCAGCGGCGGCGACGCGAGCAGCGCGTTGTCCACCTGTGTGTGGACACGGCCCGGGAAGTTGCGGTTGCCCGAAAGGACGGCGATCGGCTTCAGTCCCTGCTGCTCGATGGCCTCGACAACCGGCGCTGAAAGCGGTCCCGAATTGCCAATGCAGGTGGCGCAGCCATGGCCCACCACGCCGAAGCCGAGCGCCTCGAGCGCCTCGAGCAGGCCGACCCGTGCGAGCCGACGCGCGGTCGCGGGCGAGCCCGGCGTCATCGATGTCTTGACCCAATGCGGTGTCCGAAGGCCGAGTGCGCGGGCCTTGCGCGCGACCAGGCCCGCCGCGACAAGCAATCCGGGATCGGTCGTGTTGGTGCAGGAGGTGATCGCCGCGATCGCGAGCGCATCGGGCGGCAGTGGACCCTCGCGCACCCCCGCCAGCGCTGGCGCCAGCACGGCCGGCACCTCGGCGGTCGCGAGCAGGTCCTGCGGTCGCTTGGGCCCGGTGAGTGACGGCCGAAGCTGGCCGAGGTCGACCTCGAGCAGTCGGGTGTAGCGCGGCCGTGCCTCGGGCTCGAACCACAGCTCTTGCGCCCGGGTCTGCGCGGCGACCAAGGCGACCTGAGCATTGGAGCGGCCGGTCAGGCGCAGATAGTCGAGCGTGTGCTCGTCGACGGGGAAGAACCCCGTGGTCGCGCCATATTCGGGCGCCATGTTGGCGACGACCGACCGCTGGCCCACGGTCAGCGTCGACACGCCGGGGCCGAAGTATTCGACGAACTCGCCCGCGACCTTCATCTCGCGAAGCCTGTGGGTGACATGGAGCGCGAGGTCGGTCGCGAACACGCCGTCGGGCAGACGGCCGGTCAGTCGTACGCCGATCACGTCGGGCAGGCGGATGGAGACGGGCACGCCGAACATCACGCCCTCGGCCTCGATGCCGCCCACGCCCCAGGCGAGCACGCCCATCGCGTTGACCATCGGCGTATGACTGTCGGTGCCGACCAGTGCGTCGGGAAAGCAGGTGAGGCTTCCGTCGTGGCCGGGCGCGGTCTCCGTGACAGTGGCGAGCCGCTCCATGTTGATGGTGTGCATGATGCCGGAGCCCGGCGGAAAGACGCGAAAGCCGGTGACGGTTCGCGACGCCCATTTCATGAAGCGGTAGCGCTCGGCATTGCGCTCCATCTCGCGCGCCATGTTGCGCTCGAGCGCGTCCTCGCGGCCGAAGAAGTCCACCGCCACCGAGTGGTCGGTCGAGGTCGCGACCGGTAGCACCGGGTTGAGGCGAGCGGGATCAACGCCTTTGCTCGCCACCACGTCGCGCATCGCGGCGATGTCGGTCAGCGCGGGACCGCAGGTCGTGTCGTGCATCAGAATGCGGTTTGGAAGAAAGCGGATCTCCTCGTCGCTGCGCCCATGCTCCTGCCAGGCCGCGAAGTGCGCGACCGCTGTCCTCGCGTCCTCTGGCGGTTGGGTGCGCACGATGTTCTCGAGCAAGATGCGATGCACGACGGGCATCTGGCGGAAGACAGCGCCGACCGCGGCCGCGACATCGATACAGGAGGGCCTGCCCGGCACGTCGAGCACGAGGGTCGGAGAGACGGAATGCAAGGTCATCGAGGGTCCTCGAGCGTTGGCGGGTGGTCCGGCTCAGGCCGTCAGCAAGCTTACCCACGGCACCGGAGGCCCGAGGGCCGCCCCTTGCCCCAGCGGCGCCAGGCAGGTCATCGCGAACGAGATGAGGAGCATAAGACAGAGAGGGGCTGTATGGAGGGGGGGCAGGCGAAGAGGGGCCGAGGAGGGTCGGTGGAGAGGCCGTGCATCCCCGTTGGGTAGAGCAGGGCGCTTGGGTCATCCTCGAGACGCCGCAGCCTGGAAGCGGACGAGGCTCAGCACCTGGCAGCAAGGAGGCGGCCCGTGCCGCGCTTGCGGAAGGCTTGTGGGGAAGCGTGACTGCGCGTTGGCGCGTGAACTGCTCCACCGCGCCATCACCTGTCGCCAGCGCACGTGAAAGGTGTCAAACGACTCGCGGCGCCGAAACGGGTTCTTTGACACCTTCCGCGCCGGTGCTGCTGGGGGCCCGTGGTGGAAAGGAGCGGCGCTCCTCGAGCACCTGGCGCTGGCGTTCCCGGCATTCCAGCGCCCAGGGCGAGGGCTCGGTGAGGGAGATGAGAACGAGCTCCTCCCCGGGCTCCGAGTACGCCACCTTGGGAAGCGGCTGACCACGGTGGAGCAGGGGCACATAGCCCATGCGCGCCCAGAAGCGCATCCCCCAGCTCCCCCCGTAGAGGAGGTGACGGCCCGAGCGGCGATGCTGGAGGATGAGTTCGGAAAGCGCCTCCACGTGCTCAGGGCTCCGGCCCCCGAAGATGCCCAGCGCGGGCAGCTCGAGCCCATGGGCATCGCACGTGGCGAGCGCGACCTGCTTGAAGGCCGCCACCGGCTCTCGCCCCGACTCCGTCTGTACATAGAAGAGATGATGGCGGGCAACGAAGTCGCTCGTGTCGAAAGGCATGTAGCGGTCGCCGAAGTCCGCCCTATAAGCAGCGGCGCGGACTCGCTGCATGTCCATGAAGGACTCCCGGGCCGCCGGGTTCTCCAGGTGAAGGAACGGGACCTCCAGGGTGACGAGCTCGACCTTCAAGGAGACGCCTCCTCACGGACGGGCTTGCACCCCGTCACGACGAACTTGTTGTAGAGCCGGGACTCGAGGACGTAACGCATGGTACCCCAAGCAGGTGCGGAGGCGTCGTGATGACGCGGCGGCGTGGCTCAACGGCAGGCGACCGGCCCATCAGCCATGACTCTTCCGTTCCCAGGTCAGCCGCACCCGCGTGCCATGGGGCTCCAGGGTGTCGATGGCGATTGTCCACGAGAACCGCCGGGCGAGCCGCTCCACCAGGGAGAGTCCGATGCCAAAGCCCTCCTGCCCCGGCTCGACCGAGCCGAAGCCGACGCCGGTGTCAGAGAGGGTCCACGCCGTGGGCTCGATGCCGATGACGATGCGTCCCTCGCTCGTGTAGGCCAGGGCGTTCTTGAGGAGGTTGCCCAGCATCACCCGGGCCACGGGGGCTGGGAGGGGGGCCAGGACTTCTCCCGCGGACTCGATGGAGAGCTCGACGTGGTCGCTCTGGCGCAGGTGCTCGTACAGCGCGACCAGCTCACGTGAGACTCGGAGCAGCTCGCAGCGCTCCTCGGAGCGGCGCTCCCGCGCCAACCAGAGGATGCCCTCCGTCAGCAGGCCCATCTGGTTCACGGCCTGGCGAAGGCGGCGGAATGTCTCCGCGTCCCGGGGTGGGTCGAGTTCGAGGATCTCCACCGCCCCCTGGGCCACGGCCAGGGGTGTGCGCAGCTCGTGGCTCGCGTCGCGGTTGAACCGCCGCTCACGCTCCAGCAACTCCTGGATACGTGCGTCCCGCGTTCGCAGCGCCTCGAGCAGCGCGCGCACCTCGGCCACTCGGCCATCGTCCTCGGGGAGTGCTCCGTCCTCTTCCCGCAGCCGTTCCACCAGTTGCTCCAGCGGCCGACCGAGGCGGCGGGCCACGATGTGGCCGAGCAGCGCGGCGGCCAGCAGCGCCAGCAGCGCGCTGGTGAGGAGCAGGCCGGTCCTTCGCCGGAGCTGGGACGTCGTGCTCGTCAGTGCGGACACGTCGAGCGCGACATACCGGGGGGTCCCGTTCGCCGCGCCAGGGCGCACCGCGACGTGGAAGTGTCCGTGGCCCTCGGTGGGGATCTCGTATTCGCCCTGGGACGCCTTCTCCGCCAGTCGCTCTCTCAGCCAGGGAGGCAGCGAGGCTTGGCCGGAATACGTGGTGATGCCCGGCGGATGCCCCGGCTCGGGCCGGTCCGCCTCGGCGGCGACGAGCCGGTTGAAGATGACGTCCTCGAGGTCATAGCTGAAGAGCGTGAAGAACGCGCCCATGAGCACCAGCGCGAACGCCGCGCAAAGCCACATGGAGCGCAGCAGGAGGTCACGGACCGGTCTGGCACTTGCGCGCATCCAGGCTGTACCCCTCGTTTCGCCGGGTGGTGATGGCATGGTCGACTCCCAGCCCGGCGAGCGCCTTGCGCAGGGCGTAGACGTGGGTGCGTAGCGCGCTCGAATCCGGCGCGTCGTCCCCCCAGAGCCGCTCCGCCAGCGCCTCCGTGGAGACGGCGGCGGGCGCGGCCTCCATCAGGAGCCGCAGGATGAGGGCCTCGGTGCGATGGAGCCGGACGGTGCGCTCGCCCCAGCGCAGTTGTCCGCTCTCTGGCTCCAGGGTGAGTCCTCCCAGGATCAGTCGCCGCCCGCTCGGGGGAACGGGCCGGCGTGCCAGCGCTTCCAGGCGCCAGCGCAGTTCCCGGAGCGAGAACGGCTTGACGAGGTAGTCATCCGCGCCTGCCTGGAAGCCCTCTTGCTTGTCCTCGAGCGTGTCCCGGGCCGTCAGCATGAGGATGGGAACGAGCCGGGGTGCGAGCTGCCGGTAACGCTCGCACACCTGGATGCCGCTCATGCCGGGCAGCATCAGGTCGAGCACGATGACGTCGTAGGCGTTGGCCAGCGCGAGCGCGAGCCCCTGGGGGCCGGTGGCCGCGAAGTCCAGGAGGAAGTCCGGCTCCAGGAACCGGGCGATGTTGGCCTGGAGGTCACGATTGTCCTCGACGATGAGTACGCGCATGGAGGGAGCGCCGGACTCCTGTTCCGGACGCAAGCGAGGAGGGTACCAGCGGCCGTGTCAAACGAGTGTCAACGCGTGATTGACGCGGGGTTGACCCGTGCGTTGGCAGTGTGGGTGCCCTCTTTCGAGGAGGAGTACCGCGATGACGCGCTTGCTTTTGCTGGGTCTCTGCTTCCTGTCCACCTCCGTGGCCCATGCCGCCCGCCCCGCCGTGCCGATGGAGGTCCAGGCAGAGGATGGGGAACGGATTGCCGTACAGGTGCTGGAACCGGAAGGGGACGCCGCGAATCCGCCCGTGGCCGTCCTCCTGCACGGCCTCACCCGGAACAAGGAGGACTGGCTGTCCGATGCCGCGCCCACGTATGGCGGGGCGCTGACGGAGTACCTGTTACGCTCCGGCTACCGGGTCTACCTCATGGACGCGAGGCGGCACGGGGCACGGGCGACTCCCGACGCGCGGCCCGGCGAGCTCGCGAAGCGGGCGCACGGCGGGGACACCGCGCCCTATCAGGCGATGATCGTGGACACCGTGCGCGATGCGCGGGCGCTCCTCGCGCGGGTGCTGGCCGGGGGCAAGCCACCGCGGGTGCTCGTCGCGGGTTACAGCATGGGCGCCCAGGTGGGGCTCCTGCTGGCCTCGCGCGAGCCACGCGTCACGCATCTGGTGACGATGGTACCACCGCACGTCGACCCCGTGCTGGGCGACGCCGCGCCCGTGAACCGGATGGGCGGGATTCATCAGTCCTGGCTGCTGCTGACCGCGACGCGCGACCCGTTCTCCACGGCGGAGAACAGCCAGGCGCTGTTCGAGGCCGCGCCGTCCAAGAGCAAGGCGCGCAAGGCCTTCGACAGCGGGCACGCCTTGCCGCGCGAGTACCTCGACGAGGTGCGCCGCTGGTTGAGTGAGACGCGATAGTCCTCAGCTCAGCGGCGCCGCCTCGCCGATCTCACGGGGGACCTGCATGCGCGGCTGGGTCTGGATGAGCTCGGAGAACATGGCCTCGAGCTGCTCGCCCATGACGCTCAGCTCCTCCTTGGTCAGCAGCTTCTTCACTTGCTTGAAGAGGTCCTTCTCCTCTTCCTCGACGTGATGCTCGACCAGATCCTGGAGCACCTTCACCTTCGCCCTGAACTGCGCGTCGGAGGGCTCCATGTCGAGCAGATCCGCGATGACGCGCTTGGCCGACAGATGCTCCTCCACCGCCTCCTGGAGCTTGTCCGCCGTGGGCCCGACGTAGACGCTGGGGTAGAAGAGCTTCTCCTCGATGGTGGCGTGCGCCGCGAGGTTGTCCGCGATACGCACGAACAGCGCCCTCAGCAACTCCTCCTTGCCCTCGCCGGTCTTCTCGAACTTCTCGAACAGTTCCTCGACCTCGCGGTGCTGCTGCGTCAACAGTTCGATGGCGTCCATGGTCTCGTTCCCCTCGTATGTGAGTCGCGTGAGGCGTTCCTGGAGCCAACTTCGGCACGGCTCCCGGGGACGCCAACTGTCAGGCTCCTTCTCCGCCGTGCTGTCGGGGGGACTCGACTCCACGGGTTCGCCCCGCCCAGGGACTTCTCGCGTGGGGCGCGGGGATCCTGGAAGCATGCCTGCTCACCGGCATGGCGGAGGCTGCTATGGCGTCCGGGAGGGACATGCGGGAGGGCATGGACGGGTGCCTCTGGCTGCGCTTCACTGTGGCCGATGACTCCTCACCAAGCAGAGAAGGTCCTGGCGGACGCGGAAGTGGTGCCGTGCGCGGAGATGCAGCTCGCGGATGCCCGGAAGCTGGTGGATGCCTGCCTGGCCGAGGACGTGCCGGCCTTCGTCCACCGCGAGGCGTGTGGCAAGCCGAGCTGTTCCCCGAAGTTCCAGGTGCTCGTGCGTCCCGAGGACGTCCCCCGGGTCGCCGGCCTGCTCCAACAGCGCTGGTTGGACAGCCTCCACCGAGAGGGGCTCCTCCCCGAGGACCAGGCCCCCCGGGAGATACCGGAGGACGGCGAGCTGCCGTGCCCCGCGTGCGGCACGGCCGCCCCGCTCGTCGCGGGCGCGTGCAGCGACTGCGGCCTTCAGCTCGAGTGAGTCGCCACCAGAGAGGAACCCAGATGCCGTACTACAACGAGAAGAACTACAGCATCGAGCGAAGCGTGGGCTACCTGCTCAACGAGCTCGCGAAGCTCATCAACGAGGACCTGGACGCGCGTCTCAAGGATGCCCTCTCGGTGAGCTTCGCGCAGTGGCGTGTGCTCGTGGCCATTCTGCAGTGCGACACCGAGCCCGAGCCCGCGTCCGCGTCCATCCTCTGTTCCAAGATCGACTATGACTCCGGTGCGATGACGCGTCTGCTCGACAAGCTGGAGGCGCTCGGCTTCATCACGAGGGAGCGCGACGTGTGGGACCGCAGGGCCTACACGCTCAAGCTGACGAAGAAAGGGCGCCTCGTGGCGACCAAGGGCCTCGTGATCGCCCGCGACAACCTCAATCACTCGATGGCGGATCTGACGGATCAAGAGGCCGAGACGCTCCTCTCGCTTCTCCTCAAGGTGAAGCAGACGAACCTGTCATTGAAGGCGGCGCGGCAACCCGCCCAGAAAGCCCAGAAGCGGGCCTAGCTCCCGCGGCTCCGCCCTTCCCGGGTTCTGTCCCTCATTACTACATGCAACCGGGTTGCATATGCATGGGGGTGGCATTAAAAGTGCCCGCCATGCCCGGAAGCCATTGGACCAGGAAGAGGACGGACGACCCGCTCGAGCAGGTGCTGTACCGGGAGGGCGAGCCATGAGGGATGGACGCCTGCCCGTCACCGTGCTCTCGGGCTTCCTGGGGGCGGGGAAGACGACGCTGCTCAACCACGTGCTCAACAACCGGGAGGGCCGCCGGGTCGCCGTCATCGTCAACGACATGAGCGAGGTGAACATCGACGCCCGGCTGGTGAAGGGTGGGGCCTCGCTGTCGCGTGTGGACGAGCGGCTGGTGGAGATGAGCAACGGCTGCATCTGCTGCACGCTGCGCGAGGATCTGCTGGTGGAGGTGGGCCGGCTCGCGCGCGAGGGCCGCTTCGATCACCTGCTCATCGAGTCCACCGGCATCTCCGAGCCCATGCCGGTGGCGGAGACGTTCACCTTCGCGGACGAGCAGGGCCGCTGCCTGGGGGACGTGGCCCGGCTGGACACCCTGGTGACGGTGGTGGACGCCTTCAACTTCCTGAAGGACTGGGAAGACACCGAGGAACTGCGGGCGCGGGGGCTCGCCGCGGGCGAGGAGGACGAGCGCACGGTGGTGGATCTGCTGGTGGAGCAGGTGGAGTTCGCCGACGTGCTGGTGCTCAACAAGACGGACCTGGTGTCACCCGAGCAGGTGGGCGAGCTGGAGTCCATCCTCCGCCAGCTCAATCCGGGTGCACGGCTCGTGCGTGTCCAGCAGGGCCGGGTCGCGCTGTCCGACGTGCTGGAGACGGGGCTCTTCGAGCTGGAGAAGGCCCAGCGTGCTCCCGGCTGGTCGCGGACGCTGCGCGGCGAGGCCATTCCCGAGAGCGAGGCCTATGGAATCGAGAGCTTCGTCTTGCGCTCCCACCGTCCCTTCCACCCCGGGCGGCTGTGGGAGTTCATTCACGGGAGCTGGAAGGGCCTGCTGCGCTCCAAGGGGTTCTTCTGGCTGGCCACTCGCATGGAGGTGACGGGCGTGTGGGCCCAGGCGGGTGGGGCCTGCTCCTTCGAGCCCGCGGGGCTGTGGTGGGACGCCGTGCCCCGGGAGGAGTGGCCCGAGGAGCCCGAGGTCCGCGCCGAGCTCGAGCAGCACATGCGGGAGCCTTGGGGAGACAGGCGACAGGAACTCGTCTTCATCACCCGCCAGGTGGACCAGGCGCTGCTGCGCGGGGCGCTCGAGGAGTGCCTGCTCACCGACGAGGAGCTCGCCCTGGGCCCGACGGCCTGGAGCCAGCTCGAGGATCCCTTCCCGCCCTGGGTGATGGTGGGCGAGGGCGAGGATGAACCGTCCGCCGACGAGGCGGCTTGAGCCGCTGAAACTGGCTTCGGCAGGGGACCGGGAGGGGAAACCGGGTTCATGAACGAAGCTCCGCGCAAGGCTTATCACACCCCATCCCTCATCACTCTCTCCTTATGAAGGGAGGGGAGTCTTACTAGGAAGGAGAGCACGTCATGTCGCATGGAAATCCGACGCAGGAGGCTCCGCCATGCTCCTGCGCACACACTCGAGGCCGTCCCCCGAGAGGCAAGAAGTGGTGCGTGGAGGCCTGTCCACCAACGCCCCAGTGATCGACCCGGCGCCCGCTGAACGGACGCCCCCGCCGTGGTCCGTCATGCCCACCGAGCTGCTCTCGAGGTACCAGATACAACTCACCCAGCGGGAGAGCGAGCAGGAATTGAAGCTCCGTCTGGAAGAGGCCCGCCGGGATGGCATGCAGCGGCGGTGGCAGGCGCGCACCGTCCTGCGGTTGCTCGCCGTCATGTTCATTATCCTGTTCCTGCTGGCCCTGGGCTTCGCGCTCCGCGGCGATGCCGAGCAGAAGCGGTGGGCGTTCGGCGCACTGTCGGCGATCCTGGGTTCCATCCCGGGCGTCCTGATAGGCCGGAAGGTCTGACGCGCGGGACACACCGCCGTGAGCGGCCGGCCCCTCAGCGGGCGGACAGCTCGGCCATCACGAGCGGGCCGGCCTCCTCGAAGGCCCGCTGCACCGCGTCCAGCAGGGCGCCCGCCTCGTCCAGCCGCTGCTCCCGGGCGTGCGTCTCCAACGCCAGACAGCAGTGCCGCAGCCGGGGCAGGGCGTACACGGCGCTGCTGCCCGCCAGCCCATGCGCCTCGCTCACCAGCACCTTCGTGTTGCCCGCGGCGAGCGCCTCGCGCATGCGCGTGAGTTGGGGCGGAATGCTCTCGAGGTAGCGTTGGAACATCCCCCGCAACATCTCACCCGCGTCTTCCTGTCCCAGCTCGCGCAAGCGCGAGATCTGCTCCACATCGAGCACCGAGGGAGTGTCGTCCATGGGGCCCAGTCTACACGGCGGGCCGTTGGCAGCCCCCCAACATCTCCAGGAGCGCTTTTTCCGCCCCGTGCAGCCCGGGCTTCTCCTGCTGGGCCAGCTCCTCCACCGACTCGAAGTAGCGCTCCACCACGTGCCCCTTCTCGAACATCGCCAGCACCGAGGGGTAGATGTACGAGGCGCGTGCCACCGCCGGGGTATTGCCCAGGTGCTCGGCGGCCTCCTTCACCGCCGCCACCATGGACTTCTTCACTCCCCGTGCGCCCGCCTCCCGGGCCACCCGCTCCTTGGCCCGTGCCAGCGCGCAGGCGCAGATGAGCGTGCCCGCCCAGGTGCGGAAGTCCTTCGCGCTGTAGCGCTCGCCCATGATCTCGCGGATGTACTCGTTGATGTGGCGCCGCCGCACGTCCACCACCAGGCCGTCATCCAGTACGAACTTGAAGAGATCCCTCCCCGGGACCTTCATGCACTCGCGCACCACCCGCGCCACCTGCCGATCCTTCAGCTCGCGGTGCTGGTGCTGGCCGCTCTTGCCCGGGAAGTCGAAGATGACCGTGTCACCCTTGAGCTTCACGTGCCGGGAGCGCAGCGTGGCCAGCCCGTAGCTGTGGTTCTCCTCGGCGTACTGCTGGCTGCCGGGGCGGATGAAGCACGTGCCCAGGATCCGCAACAGGCACGCCATCACCCGATCCCGCCCCAGCCCCCGCTTGCGCAGGTCTTGTGACACGCGCCGCCGCAGCTTCGGCAGGGCCCGGGCGAAGTCCACGATGCGCTCGAACTTGCGCGCCTCCTGCCGCCGGGTGAAGGACTCGTGGTAGCGGTACTGCCACCGGCCCGCGCTGTCCTTGCCCATGGCCTGCAGCCGCGACGTCCCCGCGGGGCTGATGAGCACGTCCTTCCACGCCGGAGGCAGCTTCAGCGCCTCGATGCGCTCGACTTCCTTCGCGGGCACGCGCTTGCCGTCCGCCGTCCGGTAGTGGAACCCCCGCTGGGGACTGCCCACCCGGTGGATACCCACCTGTTGCAATCGCTCGATGTGCGTCATGTCCGCGTCACGGCTCCCCGGTCACGTGCCGTGCACGCGGCCTCCTTCATGGCTGTGCAGCCGGGAGCGTCGCGTCAATGCGTCCCTCCTTCACTCGGAGGGCAGGCGGGGAGGCGTGGAAATCGACCGGGGGTGGTTCGTGATCCACGGTTCCTGGAATAAGCTCCCGCCACCTCTTTCTCGCTGGGTGAGATGACCGACTTCCTGGCCGCCATCCTGGCCTTTCCCACCGTCCTGTTCACCATCCCCCTGGGTGTGGTGGTCGGCTACTGGCTGACCGTCATCGTGGGCGCCGTGGGCATCGACGTGCTGGACGGCGATGTGGGCGGTGCCCTCGAGGGAGGCGCCAAGGGAGCGGTCGAGGGCGGAGCCAAGGCGGCCCTGGAGGGGCACTCCCATGGCTCCTTCCTGGATGTGCTCGGGTTCGGCGGGGTGCCGACCACGGTGTCGGTGAGCTTCGTCGTCTTCCTCTCCTGGCTGCTGTCGCTGGCCGTGGGCCGTCCGCTCCAGACGCTGCTCGGCGCGCTTCCGGGGGTGCTCGTCACGGGAGGACTGGCCGCGCTGTGCCTCGGGGTGGGGGCGGTGCTCGCGGGATTCGCCGTGCGGCCCCTGCGTCCACTCTTCGCCGTGCAGCAGGCCCCGCGCCGCGCGGAGCTGATGGGCCGGGTGTGTGTCGTCGCCAGTGGCCGGGTGGATGGGCGCTTCGGCCACGCCACCGTCGAGGATGGCGGGGCCGGCCTCATCCTCAACATCGTGTGTGACAAGGCCAATGAGCTCAAGCGCGGGGAGAAGGCGCTCATCCTCGCCTACGACGCCACCCGGGACGCCTACGAGGTGGAGCCCGTGGATTGGCTCCTGCCCCAGGAAATCGAGCACCTGAAGGATCCGCTCACCGCCGCGGCCATGGCCCGCGACAGGGTCCGCACCCGCTAGCCCGCCCGTCTTCTTCTTCCTTTCTTCGTACCGCGCCGGAGTCGTTTCAGGGGGAACCGGCCGCGTCTTCACAGAAGCCCCCCGGTCTACTTCGTTCGGGAAAAGCACCGACATGGAACTGCCAATCGTCGCCTCCGGAATCGCGGGAGGACTCTTCTTCCTCTTCTGCTCCGCGTTCGTTGTCTCCAGGTTCTACCGGCAGGTGGACCAGGGCCGCGCGCTCATCATCAACCCCTTCAAGGGCGAGCCCGTCGTCACCTTCACTGGTTCCATCGTGTGGCCCATCATCAACCGGGCCGAGGTGATGGACATCTCCTTGAAGACGGTGGAGATCGACCGCCGCGGCAAGGAGGGCCTCATCTGCAAGGACAACATCCGCGCGGACATCAAGGTCACCTTCTTCGTCCGGGTGAACAAGACGCGCGAGGACGTGCTCAAGGTGGCCCAGTCCATCGGCTGCGCGCGCGCCAGTGACGAGCAGACGCTCGAGCACCTCTTCGAGGCCAAGTTCTCCGAGGCCCTCAAGACGGTGGGCAAGAGCTTCGACTTCGAGGAGCTCTACACGCACCGCGACGCCATCAAGGATCAGGTCGTCCAGGTCATCGGCAAGGATCTGAGCGGCTACATGCTCGAGGACTGCGCCATCGACTTCCTCGAGCAGACGCCCGTGGACATGCTCGACAAGCACAACATCCTCGACGCCCAGGGCATCCGGAAGATCACCGAGCTCACCAGCGTCCAGAACGTCCACACCAACGAGTTCCGCCAGAGCGAGCGCATGGCCATCACCAAGCGCAACGTGGAGGCCGACGAGGCCATCTTCGCCCTGGAGCGCCAGCGCACCGAGGCCGCCGCCAAGCAGAAGCGCGAGATCGAGTCCATCCAGGCGCGCGAGACGGCCGAGGCCGAGCGCGTGAAGAGCGAGGAGTACGCCAAGCAGCAGCTCGCGCGCATCAAGGCCGAGGAAGAAGTCCAGATCAACGATCAGAACAAGCAGCGCCAGGTGGAAGTGGCCCAGAAGAACCGCGAGCGCGTGGTGGGCGTGGAGTCCGAGCG
Organism: Cystobacter fuscus; assembly: GCF_002305875.1. Taxonomy (NCBI): domain Bacteria; kingdom Pseudomonadati; phylum Myxococcota; class Myxococcia; order Myxococcales; family Archangiaceae; genus Cystobacter; species Cystobacter fuscus. Next base: position 5,756,893 of record NZ_CP022098.1, read on the forward strand.
CGTGGAGAAGGACCGCGCCCTGGAGGCCATCAACCGCGAGCGCGAGGTGGAGCTGTCGCGCATCGGCAAGGAGAAGCAGCTCGAGGCGGAGAAGAAAGCCATCGCCGACGTGGTGCGCGCGCGCATCGCCGTGGAGAAGACGGTGGCCGAGGAGGAGGAGCGCATCAAGGACCTGCGCGTGAAGGCCGAGGCCTCGCGCAAGAAGGACGCGCTGCTCATCACCGCCGAGGCCCAGGCCCAGGAGAAGCTCGTCAAGGACATCAAGGCCGCCGAGGCCAGCAACGAGGTGTCCAAGTTCACCGCCAAGGAGAAGCTCACCCTGGCCGAGGCCGAGCTGCAGGCCTCCGATTTGACGGCCAAGGCGAAGATCCGTCTGTCCGAGGGCATCCAGGCCGAGGAGGCCGCGCTGGGGCTCGCCGCCGCGCGCGTGAAGGAGGCGGATGCGCTCGCCCAGGAGAAGCAGGGTCTGGCCGCGGTGCGCGTGAAGGAAGCGGAGACCGCCGTCCTCGAGAAGCAGGGCCTGGTGCAGGCCTCCGTCATCGAGAAGCAGGGTCTGGCCGAGGCCGCCATCGCCCGCGAGAAGCTCGTCGCCGAGGCGGCGGGTGAGAAGGAGAAGGGGCTGGCGCGCGCGAGCATCGGCGAGGCCGAGGCCCACGCCATCCAGAAGCGCGGCGAGGCCGAGGCCATCGCCACCCGCGAGAAGCTGCTCGCCGAGGCGAAGGCCATCGAGGAGAAGCTGCTCGCCGAGGCGCGCGGCCTCGCCGAGAAGGCCGAGTCCATGAAGGCGCTCCAGGGCGCCACGCGCGAGCACGAGGAGTTCCGCCTGCGCCTGCAGAAGGAGCGCGACGTGGAGCTCGCCGCCATCAACGTGCGCAAGGACATCGCCGAGCACCAGGCCAAGGTGCTCGCCGAGACGATGGGCCATGCGAAGATCAACATCGTCGGAGGCGACGGTCAGTTCTTCGAGCGCTTCATCAAGGCCATCTCCGTGGGCCAGTCCGTGGACGGCGCGCTCGACCAGAGCGAGACGCTCAAGCAGGCCTTCGCCGGCTACCTCAATGGCCAGAAGGACCTGTCCGCCGACTTGAAGGACATCCTCTCCAAGCCGGGCCTCACCAGCGACGCGCAGAACCTGGCCATGGCCGCGCTGCTGCACCGCATGGCGCCCGCGCCCACCACCGCCGCCGCCTCCAACCTCAAGTCGCTCGTCGAGTCCGAGCCCGCCGTCCGGGCCTCCGCTCCCGAGCGGACCCAGGGCTGAGACGCGGCCCGCCTCCTCCGAGCATGACCTGGCGCCGCGCCCTCCGTGTTTCCGGGGCGCGGCGTCCGCGGTTCGACGCACCCACTCTCCGTTTCTTCCGGTGAACTGACGATGGCAACACAAAGCCCCACCCCCGCTGGCGAGGCCACGCTGGAGGGCGGCAGCTACGAGGTCATCCGCGCGCGCCTGCTCACCCAGGCGGAGGCGCTTGGCACCCAGGCCGCGGAACTCAACGAGCGGCGCAAGAAGCTCTTCGGTGGCACCGAGCTCACCGTCATCGGCAACGAGCGCGTGCGCACCGAGAACAACTGCGTGGCGCGCGACATCGTCGGCGTCGGCAAGTACCTGCTCTTCGGCTACAACGTCTTCATCGGCCTGAAGAAGGGCACGTCCGTGGCGGACGTCTTCTCGCTGCACAAGTTCGAGAAGACGGCCGAGGGCTTCGACTTCTCCGAGGTGCCCCCCACCGAGGCCGGCGGCTTCCTGGTGGATCCGCGCTTCGTCAAGGACTTCGGGGAACTCTACAAGTACTACAAGGACGCGCGGCTCATCCAACTGCGCCGCAACGAGTCGCGGCTGCTGGCCATCTTCCAGACGGGCCAGTCCGAGCGCGACATCAAGGTCTTCCGCTTCTCGCTCGACGTGGAGGGCAACGCCACCTACCTGGACAACCAGGGCGATCGCGACCACGTCTTCCCCGCGGCCCATGACTTCGAATGGACGGTGGCCACGCGGGACAACTACGTGTTCGGCCAGCACCCCCACGTCAACATCCTGGATCAGGTGTTCGTGGAGACGGTGAAGGGCGACCTGACCATCAAGGTGGAGAACAACACCGCGGACGGGCAGGGCATCTACCGCGAGCCCGTGGACGATCCGGATCAGTCGCTGGACGACGCCGAGTTCGCCTACGCGAAGGTGGGGGGACTCATCCTCCTGCGCGTGCTGCCCTTCCGCGAGCAGAAGCACCGCTACCTCGTCTTCAACACCCGCACCCAGCACGTGGTGCGCATCGACGCCGTGGGCCAGGCGTGCGTGCGCCTCCCCGAGGACCAGGGCATCGTCTTCCCCGGCGGCTACTACCTCCAGACGGGCGACTACAAGGTCTTCGAGGGCATTGGCGAGGGACTGCGCTTCAAGCGCGCCATCCGCTCGCCCAACGGCGAGGACGTGCTCTACGTCTTCTTCCGCGGCGACGACGGCTCCTACGTGCTCTTCCCGTACAACCTCGTGCGCAAGGAGGTGCAGAACCCGCTGCAGTGCCACGGCTTCAGCCTCTTCGCGGACGGGCGCATGGTCGTCTTCCGCACGACGTCCAACGAGCCCACGCGTGTGCACCCCATGCAGGTGTGGCAGACGCCCTTCGTCTCCGCCGAGCACGCCGCGAAGATGCCTCCCGCGCCCGGCTACCTCGGCAAGGTGGGCAACGCGGAGCTCGTGCGCGGCATCTCCGACGCGCTGACGCTCGTGCGGCTGGCCCGCTCGGACAAGCCCTCGCGCCGCACCTACGAGGACCTGGCCGCCGCCGCCTCGCGCATGCTCGACGCCTTCTACTGGCTCGGCCACGAGGAGACGCGGCTCAAGGAGGGCATCGAGTCCCTGCGCCGCACCTCCGAGCTCATCATCGACGAGTTCGAGAAGGTGCTCGCCCTGCGCAAGCGCGCCGAGGACGCCATCGCCGAGGCCCTCGCGGCCCAGGAGCAGATGCTCCTGCGCGTGCGCCCCGAGGAGCTGCAGAACGCCGAGGGCTTCATGATGGCGTTGTCGGACCTGCGCAAGCAGCGCGGCCACCTCATCACCCTCAAGGAGGTGCGCTACATCGACGTGGCCCGGCTGGAGACGCTCGAGCAGCAGGTCATCTCCGAGACGGACCGGGTCAGCGCCGACGCCGTGGGCTTCCTCCAGGGCGACGAGGCGCTGCGGCCCCTCGCCACGCGCCTGGATGATCTGCTGGCCCGGCTCGAGCCCGTGCGCACGACGCTGGAGCTGGCCCCGCTCGGCGAGGACATCGAGCAGGTGGGCAAGGGACTGGAGGTGCTCAGCGAGACGGTGGGCGGACTCCAGGTGGGAGATCCACTCGCGCGCGCGCGCATCCTGGAGGGCATCTCCGAGCTGTTCAGCCGCCTCAACCGCGTGCGCGCGGGGCTCGGCGCCCGGCGCAAGGAGCTGGTGGGCCGCGAGAAGCGGGCCGAGTTCGGCGCCCAGTTCAAGCTGCTCGGCCAGGCGGTGGAGAGCGCGCTGAGCGTGGCGGACTCGCCGGAGAAGTGCGACGAGGGCCTCTCCCGCCTCACCGTGCAACTGGAGGAGATGGAGGGGCGCTTCGGCGAGTTCGACGAGTTCCTCGGCCAGCTCACCCAGAAGCGCGAGGAGTTGCTGGAGGCCTTCGGGCAGAAGAAGCAGGCCCTGGTGGACGAGCGCCAGCGCCGCGCGCAGAACCTCTTCGGTGCCGCCGAGCGCATCCTCACCGGAGTCAACCGCCGGGCGAAGTCCTTCAAGGCCGAGGACGAGCTCAACGCCTACTTCGCCTCGGACTCCATGGTGCTCAAGCTGCGGCAGCTCGCCCAGCAGCTCCTGGACTTGCAGGACAGCGTGCGCGCGGACGAGGTGCTCAGCCGCGTGAAGACGGCGCGCCAGGACGCCCTGCGCGCACTGCGCGATCGCAATGACTTGTACGAGGAGGGCTCGGGCGCTCCCGTCATCAAGTTCGGCAAGCACCGCTTCAACGTCAATACCCAGACGTTGGACCTGACGCTGGTGCCGCGCGACGGCGCGCTCTCCCTGCAACTGACGGGCACGGACTACGCCCAGAAGCTGGAGGACCCCGAGCTGGCGAAGTACCGCGAGCTGTGGGAGCAGCACCTCGTGTCCGAGACGCCCGAGGTGTACCGCGCCGAGTACCTCGCCGCGCAGGTGCTGCTGGACGCGGAGGAGGGCAGGGGAGGGGTGAATCTCGCGGCGCTACGGCAGGCGGCGCTGGAGCCGGGCGGGCTGCTGGAGAAGGTGCGCGCGTACTCGGCGGACAAGTACGACGAGGGCTACGAGCGGGGCATCCACGACGCGGACGCGGTGGCCATCCTCGAGAAGCTGCTGCCCATGCACACGGGCGCGGGGCTGTTGCGCTTCGCCCCCACGCCGCGCGCCTGGGCCGCGCTGTACTGGGCCCTGGGTGGGGAGAACGAGGAGAAGGCGCTCCTGCATCGCCGGGCCCGCAGCCTGCACCGCCTGCGCGCGGCCTTCGGCGAGGGCGCGGAGCTGCTGGTGCTCGGCGACGAGGCCGGCGAGCGCATCGGCGCCTTCCTCACGGCGGTGGGCGTGACGCCCGGCCCCTCGGAGGCGCGGCTCGCCGGGCGCTACCTCGTGGAGGAGCTGGGCGGGGAGCGGCCCCGCTTCACCACCAGTGGCGAGGCGGTGGCCGTCAAGGACGCGCTGCTCTCGCACCTGGATCGCGCGGGCACGCGCTCGGCGTTCGAGGACGACTTGCGCGGGTTGGAGAAGAGCCTCCCCGAGCGCCTGCGCGTGGTGCGCGCCTGGGTGGACGCGTACCTGGCGCGGCGCGAGGGTGGACCGGGCGCGGCGGCCCACGTGGCGGTGGAGGCCGCGGTGCTGCTGCTCACCGAGCGCAAGCTGGACCGGGAGGTGGCCGGGGCCCTCACGTCCGCCGAGGTGACGGGACTGCTCGGCCAGCACCCGCGGGTGCACGAGCGCAAGCTGGCGCTGCGGCTGGATGAGTTCCTCTCCCGCCTGAGCGCCTTCCGCCAGGTGCGCGTGCCCGCGTACCACGCCTACCGGGGGCTGCTGCGAGATCTCCTGGAGCGCGAGCGCCGCCGTCTGCGTCTGGACGAGTTCACCCCCAAGGTGCTCAGCTCCTTCGTGCGCAACCGGCTCATCGACGAGGTGTACCTGCCGCTCATCGGCGCCAACCTCGCCAAGCAGCTCGGCGCGGCGGGGGAGAACAAGCGCACGGATCGCATGGGCATGCTGCTGCTCATGTCGCCTCCGGGCTACGGCAAGACGACGCTGATGGAGTACGTGGCCAGCCGCCTCGGGCTCACCTTCGTGAAGGTGAATGGCCCGGCGCTCGGGCACTCGGTGAAGTCCCTGGATCCGGCCGAGGCCCCCAATGCCACGGCCCGCCAGGAGGTGGAGCGCATCAACCTGTCCTTCGAGATGGGCAACAACGTGATGCTCTACCTCGACGACATCCAGCACACGGATCCCGAGTTCCTCCAGAAGTTCATCTCCCTGTGCGACGGCCAGCGCCGCGTGGAGGGCGTGTGGAATGGCCAGACGCGCACCTATGACTTGCGCGGCAAGAAGTTCTGCGTGGTGATGGCGGGCAATCCCTATACGGAGACGGGCGATCGCTTCCGCATCCCAGACATGCTCGCCAACCGCGCGGACACCTACAACCTGGGTGACATCCTCGATGGCAAGCAGGACCTGTTCGCGCTGAGCTACATCGAGAACGCGCTCACCTCCAACGCGGCCCTGGCGCCGCTCGCCACGCGCGAGCCCGCGGACATCCACAAGCTCATCCGCATGGCCCGGGGCGAGGACGTTCCCACGGGCGAGCTGTCCTATGGCTATGCCGCCGCGGAGTTGCAGGAGATCGTCGCCATCTTCCAGCGGCTCTTCCGCGTCCAGGACGTGATGCTCAAGGTGAACCTGCAGTACATCGCCTCGGCGGCGCAGGACGAGCGCTTCCGCACCGAGCCTCCCTTCAAGTTGCAGGGCTCCTACCGCAACATGGGCAAGGTCACCGAGAAGGTGGTGGCCGCCATGACGGACGAGGAGCTGGAGCGGCTCATCGACGACCACTACCAGGGCGAGTCGCAGACGCTCACCACCGCGGCGGAGCAGAACCTGCTCAAGCTGCGCGAGCTGCGCGGGCGGCTGTCGCCGGAGCAGGCGGCGCGCTGGGAGGAGATCAAGCAGGGCTTCGCGCGCGTCAAGCGCATGGGCGGCAAGGAGGATGATCCGGTGGCGCGCGTGACGGGTCAGCTCGGCGCCATCGAGGAGCAGCTCGGCTCGGTGCGCGACGCGGTGGTGCTCGCGGCCGAGGGCGCGCGGAGCTCCCCGGGAGCCAACCCCGTGGCGGAGATGGCGCCGCGGCTGGAAGCCCTGCGCGAGGCGATGCTGGAGCTGGCGCGCAAGGAGTCTCCCGCGCCCGTGGTGCAGGTGCCCCCGGGGACGGATCTCTCGCCCTACCTGCAACACCTGGCCAAGGTCCTCCGCGCGCTCGCCGAGCGCTCGGTGGCGCCCGCGCCGGCGGTGGACCTGGGTCCGGTCATGGAACAGCTCACACTGGCGGTGAAGACCATGGCGGATCGCCCGGTGCCCGCGGCGGTGGTCTCCCCACCGGCACAGGCCCTGCAACGCGCGGCCGTGACATCCGTGACATCTTTGTCACCGGACCTGGGGCGGCAGCTGACCCTGGTGGAGAATGCCCTGGCGCCCCTGGAACGCGTTGCCAAGCGGACACTGCAGAGTGGTGAGGAAAGCCTCAAGGCGATGCAGGTCTGGCAAGCCGTCACCGAGGCACTGGAATTGCTTCAGTCCCTCCAGCGCCCCGTCAGCTGACGCGTCCCCGTGAGCAAACACTCCCACGAGACTTGTGGGAGTCTGGCGTACTCACGAAGAGTGGGTAATATTAGAATTGTTCGGAAACCTTGAAAGTTAATTGAACTTATGGGAATATTGACGCGCCCGGACATTGTTAGCCGGGCCGCCCACTGTTTCCATCCCTCAGGTTACCGCCCGTTCTATGCCTTTCAGTGGAATCAAATCCCGTGGTCGTTTCGGTTATTTCACGCTGGCCTTGCTGCTGGCGGGGGTTGCCGGTGGAGTCAACGCCATCGGTTTCTTCGCCTTCGGGGTCCGCATCAGCCACATGACGGGTAACGTGTCCTGGTTCGGTGAGTCGTTCGCCGCTGGACGGTTGGACAACGCCATCGGCGCCGGACAGCTCGTCATGGCCTTCATCCTGGGAGCCATCGCCTCGGAGGCGCTGCTGGAGTCGTCGCGCCATCGCGCCCGGGGGCAGTACATCCCCGCGCTCGCCGTGGAGATCTTCACGCTGGGCTCCGTGGCCTTCTGGGGCCATCACCGCCCGGAGACCCACGAGGAGCTGCTCACGTACGGTCTGGCCTTCAGCATGGGGCTGCAGAACGCCCTCACCACGCGCGTGTCCGGCGCGGTGGTGCGTCCCACGCACCTGACCGGCGTGCTCACGGATCTGGGCATCCAGATCGTGCGCATGGCGGTGTGGGTGCTCGACGGTGGCAGGCGGGAGGGGGCTCGCGGCTTCCTGCTCCGCCTGTTCGAGCTGCCCGTCGCCCCTCAATTCGAGCGGGCCCGGCTCCAGCTCGGCCTCGCCGTGGCCTTCATCCTGGGAAGCTTCATCGGCTCGTTCCTGTTCCTCACCTTCGGCACCATCGTCCTGCTCCTGCCGTGTGTGGGATTGTTGGCGGTGATCGCCATTGATCTCAGTATCATGGCGACCCAGTCGCCCCCCGTAGCCAGTACCTGAGTCCCGCGTGGCCCGATGCTCTCGGACAGGGGCCCGCTCCATGCCCCCGTCCGAGTCCTCGAGGTTCGTGCATGTCGTCCCCCGCCGCTTCCGGCTTCGATCCCTCGTCCGTGGACGTCGAGGCCTTCCTGCGTGACGTGCGCGCGCTGCGCGCGGAAATCGATGCCACCGTGGGCGAGGCGGATCTCACCCACCTGCGGCGCATCGAGCGCTGGGGTCGGACGGCCACGGCGGTGGGTCTGGCCACGTGCTGGCTGGCTCCCAATCCCCTGAGCGCGGTGGCGCTGAGTCTCGGCCGCTCCACGCGCTGGCTGCTCATGCACCACGTGGGCCACCGCGGGTATGACCGGGTACCGGGCGCCCCCGTGGAGCGCACCAGCAAGGGCTTCGCCAAGGGCGCGCGTCGCTTCGTCGACTGGTTCGACTGGATGCTGCCCGAGGCCTGGGTCTTCGAGCACAACGTGCTCCACCACTCGCACACCGGTGAGGATGCGGATCCGGATCTGCTCGAGCGCAACGCCGAGGGCTCCTTGCGCCGGGGCGATATTCCACTCGCGCTGCGCTACACGCAGCTCGCGCTGCTCGCCATCACCTGGCGGGCGAGCTACTACGCTCCGGAGACGCTCGCCTCGCTGCGGCGCAAGCGCCGGCCGGACGGTCCGCTCACGCGCGAGGAGTGGCGGGAGGTGCTGCGCTCGGGCTACGCGCCCTATGCCGCGTGGAACTTCGTCGTGCTGCCCGCGCTCTTCCTTCCCCTGGGGGCCTGGGCGGGACTGAGCGCCCTGGGCAACTCGCTCATGGCCGAGGTGCTCACCAACCTGCACACCTTCCTCGTCGTGGGGCCCAACCACACCGGCGAGGATCTCTACCGCTTCGACTCGGCGCCGGAGGGGCGTGGGGAGCGCTACCTGCAGCAGGTGCTGGGCAGCGCCAACTACCGCACGGGGGGAGATCTCAACGACTACCTCCACCTGTGGCTCAACTACCAGATCGAGCACCACATCTTCCCGGATCTGTCGATGCTCCAGTACCAGCGGGTCCAGCCCAAGGTGCGCGCGCTGTGCGAGCGCCACGGCATCCCCTACGTGCAGGAGAGCGTCTGGACACGGGCGCGCAAGATGGTGGACGTGGTGGTGGGCAAGAGCTCCATGCGGAGGCTGGCGAGCCTGGGCCGGAGCAAGGGTGGGGCGTCGGAACCGCTTCCCGACGTGGCGTGATAGGGTGGGAGGCCGTGCACACCATCTTCGTCATGATCAAGTGTGAGCTGGGGCAGACGTACAAGACGGCGGCGATGATCGCCGACCAGGTCGACGAGGCAGCGGAGGTGTACTCGACCTCGGGAGGGTACGATCTGCTGGCCAAGTTCCACCTCGACAAGGCCCAGGACATCGGTCGCTTCGTCACCGAGCGAATCCAGACGATGCCCGGCATCAAGGACACCTACACCATCACCACCTTCAGCGCCTTCTAGCGGGCGGGGGCGGTGTCCGTAATCGAGTACGTGAGGCTGCGATGATGAAGGTGACTTCGGTTCAGGAGACGGCCCCGGTGGAGACCCCTTCTTCGACGACCCAGCAGAAGCCCCTCCTGCAGCTCGAGGGCATCACGAAGGTCTTCGAGACGGAGGAGGTGGAGACGCATGCGCTCTCCGACGTCCACTTCACGGTGCGGCCCGGTGAGTGGGTCTCCATCGTGGGGCCCTCGGGCTCGGGGAAGACGACGCTGCTGGCGCTGCTGGGGCTGTTGGACACGGCCTCCAAGGGCTCCTACTTGCTGGATGGCCGGTCGGTGCTGGACCTGTCCCCAGCGGAACAGGCGCTGGTGCGCAACCAGCACATCGGCTTCATCTTCCAGAGCTTCAACCTCATCGGCGATCTCTCCGTCTATGAGAACGTGGAGCTGCCGCTCACCTATCGCGGCATGCCGGCGGACGAGCGCCGCCAGCGGGTGGAGCGGGCGCTGGAGCAGGTGGGAATGAGCCACCGGGCGCGGCATATGCCGGGGCAGCTCTCCGGCGGCCAGCAGCAGCGCGTGGCCGTGGCGCGTGCCGTGGCGGGGGCGCCGCTCATCCTCCTGGCCGACGAGCCCACCGGTAACCTCGACTCCAAGAACGGCGAGCAGGTGATGCAGCTGCTCTCCGAGCTCCACAAGGGCGGCGCCACCCTCATCATGGTGACGCACGATCCGAACCAGGCGCGGCTCGGTACGCGCATGGTGAGCCTCTTCGACGGCCGCGTCGTCCAGGACGAGCGCCTCCGCTGACCTCTCCGAGAGCCGCCGTGTCCGAGTCCGCATCCGCCACCCCCGCCGGTGCGCCGCAGCCGCGCATCCTCATCGCCGACGACCAGGCCGACGTCCTGGAGGCGTTGCGCTTCCTGCTCAAGCGCGACGGGTACGTCATCCACTCCGCTCAGTCCCCGGCCGGCGTCCTGGCCACGCTGGAGTCCGAGGACGTGGATGTGCTGTTGATGGATCTCAACTACGCGCGGGACACCACCTCCGGGCGAGAGGGGTTGGAGCTGCTCGCGCGCGTGCGCCAGCTCGACTCCTTGTTGCCGGTGGTGGTGATGACGGCGTGGGGCAGCGTGGAGGGGGCGGTGGAGGCCATGCGTGGCGGAGCGCGCGACTACGTGCAGAAGCCGTGGGACAACACGCGGCTGCTGGCCACGCTGCGCACCCAGCTCGAGCTGAGCCGGGCGCTGCGCCGTTCCCGCAGGCTGGAGGAGGAGAACACCCACCTGCGCAAGGGCGGGGAGCGCCCGGCCTTCGTCGGCGAGTCCCGGGCGATGCAGCCCATTCGCCGCATGGTGGAGCGCGTGGCGCCCTCGGGGGCCAACGTCCTCATCACCGGAGAGCACGGCACGGGCAAGGAGGTGGTGGCGCGGTGGATCCACACGGCCTCGGGTCACCCCGAGCGGCCCTTCGTCGCCGTCAACTCGGGAGGACTGTCCGAGGGCCTCTTCGAGAGCGAGTTGTTCGGCCACGTGAAGGGGGCTTTCACCGACGCGAAGACGGATCGCATCGGCAGCTTCGAGCTGGCCGACGGGGGGACGCTCTTCCTGGACGAGATTGGCAACATGCCGCTCACGCAGCAGGCCAAGCTCCTGCGCGTGCTCCAGACGGGCGAACTGCACCCGGTGGGCTCCTCCAAGGTACGCCGGGTGTCGGTGCGCGTCGTCTCCGCGACGAACGTGGACCTGTCCAGGGCGGTGGCCGAGGGCTGTTTCCGCGAGGACCTGCTCTACCGGCTCAACACGGTGGAGGTGCACCTGCCGCCGTTGAGGGAGCGTCGCGAGGACATCGCCCCGCTGGCCGCGCATTTCCTCGGCGTGCATGGGCAGCGCTACGGGCGCACCGGCTTGAAGCTGTCGCCCTCCGCGCTGGACGCGCTGATGGCCTACCCGTGGCCCGGCAACGTGCGCGAGCTGGAGCACGCGGTGGAGCGCGCGCTGCTCATGGCCAGCGGGGACGAGGTGATGGCGGAGGACCTCCTCCTGCGGCGCGGTGGAGGGGGCCGCGAGGGTCAGGCCCGGCTGGAAGAGATGACGCTGGAGGAGGTGGAGCGCTACCTCATCGAGCGCTCCCTCGGCCGCCACGAGGGCAATGTCAGTGAGGCGGCGAAGGCGCTCGGCCTGTCGCGCAGCGCGCTCTACCGTCGCATGCAGTACTACGGCATCAAGGGCGCCCGGTGAGTCGGCGCAAGCCGCTCGCGCACGATGTCCACATCTTCCTGCTGGCGCTGCTGGCGGGGCTGCCGGGCTCCGTCACCGCGCTCGTGCTCCTTTGGGGAGGGGACGCGAGCGCGAAGGTGTGCTGGTCCTTCACCGTGCTGGTGTTGGGCGTGTACCTGGGCGCGGCCTTCGCCGTGCGCGAGCGCGCCACCCGGCCGCTGCAGACGGTGGCCAACCTGCTCGCGGCCCTGCGCGAGGGGGACTATTCGGTGCGTGGGCGCGGTGCGCGGGGGGGAGATTCCCTGGGCGAGGTGCACCTGGAGACCAACGCCCTGGCCGAGACGCTGCGCGAGCAGCGGCTGGGGGCGATGGAGGCGGACGTGCTCCTCTCCCAGGTGATGCAGGAGATCGACGTCGCGGTGCTGACCTTCGACGCGGAGGGGACGCTGAAGCTCGTCAACCGTGCCGGAGAGCGGCTGCTCGGATTGCCTCGCGCGTGGCTGATGAACCAGAAGGCGGAGGAGCTCGGGCTGGCGGAGTTGCTGGAGGGCGTCGTGCCGCGGCGGCTCACGCGCACCTTCGCGGTGGAGGGCGGTCCGTACGAGTTGCGGCGGGGGACGTTCCGGCAGGGCGGGTTGCCCCACCAACTGGTGGTGATCGCGGACCTGCGGCTGGCGCTGCGCGAGGAGGAGCGCGAGGCGTGGCGACGGATGGTGCGGGTGCTGAGCCATGAGATCAACAACTCGCTGGCGCCCATCCACTCCATCTCGGACTCGCTGAAGGCCACGCTGGCGCAGAGCCCTCGCCCGGCGGATTGGGAGGAGGACGCGCGGATGGGTCTGGGCATCATCGCGCGTCGCAGCGAGGCGCTGGGGCGCTTCATGTCCGCCTATGCCCGGCTGGCGCGCCTGCCCCCTCCGAAGCTCTCGCCGCTGGAGGTGGACCCGTGGGTACGGCGTGTGGTGGCGCTGGAGACGCGGCTGCCGGTGGAGGTTCGCCCGGGGCCCTCGCTCACGGTGAGCGCGGACGGAGATCAGTTGGAGCAGCTGCTCATCAACCTGGTGCGCAACGCGGTGGACGCGGCGCGCGAGCGCCAGGGCAGGGTGTGGGTGTCGTGGACGGCTCCCTCGGCGGACGCGGTGGAGGTCTGGGTGGAGGACGAGGGCCCGGGCCTGGCGGACACGGCCAACCTCTTCGTGCCCTTCTTCACGACGAAGCCGGAGGGCAGTGGCATCGGCCTGGCGCTCAGCCGGCAGATCGCCGAGGCACATGGGGGCAGCCTGCGCCTGGAGAACCGGATGGAGGGCCCGGGGTGCCGTGCGCGGCTGCGGCTGCCGTTGAACGCGGCCGCGCTCCGCTTCCTCTAGGCCGAAGGCAGGACATCCGCGGCGACGAGCTTCGCTCGAAGCGGCAGGTAGATGTCCTTGCCCGCTCCTTCGAGATGTTCGTCGTGGAGCACCTGGAGTTCTCGATCCATGCCGACGACGAACGCCCTGTTCTCGGCTTGATGGCGAGCCATCTCGGCTGGCTCGAAGACACCCTTGACGGAGTCCAACGCCTGCAGCGCGAGCAGGATGTTCCCGAACGCGTGGAAGCCGAGCAGGATCTTGTCGAGCGGCCTCTCGGTCTTCATCAGGACCGAATAGGCTTTCGGTGCATTCACCTTCTCCACGCGGGTATTCCACTGGAGCAGGTGGAAATACTGGTGCGAGCACTCGTGGATGAGCATGACGATGGTCGTGAGCGGGCTGGTCACGGGGACATGGACGTGACCCGGCCAGGACGAGAAGGACTGGCTGTGCGTGCCCCTCGTGCACTCCTCCAGTGGGGCGACTTCGCGCAGCAGACCCGCGATCCAGACGAAGTACTCTGGCAGGCGCTCTTCCAACAGCGCCATCGTGGCCTCGAAGCGGCCCTTGCTTCCGGGCTCGGCGGAGCGGATCCCTCGCCTGGCCTCCGGGTGCCAATACCTCAACCACTCGTCATTGGTGAGCACGGCGGAGCCCGAGCTTCCCACGCGCAGCGCGGCTTGCTCGTTCTCCACCCACACCGCTGAGATTCCCCCCGTGTCGAGCTTGTTGAGGCGAAGCACGGTGTCCCCGGCCCCATTTCGGATCGTCAGCACGGTGTGGTCGCCCGTGACGATGAAGCGATCTCCGTGCACGAAATGGCCGGCGACAGCCAGGGGATGGGAGGCGACGATGTCCACCTCGAGGGACGGCACCAGCCCGTTCAAGAAGGCGGCGAGCTGGAACTGCCCGGAGATCCACGACCAGTTGTCCTTCGTCACGTTCCGCGTCAGGCCCAGGGCCGCGGCGCCCATTTCGGGCATCCATCCGCGGACCGACAGGCGCTGCGGCGTGATCGCGTCACGCGGGATGGGAATCCTGGGGACGCCCAGCTCGTCGGCGAAGCCATTGGCCTTGTCGAGCAGTGCCCGGAAGGTCCTGCAGCTGAGATTCTCCGCGAGGGGCAGGAAGTTCCCCTGATAGGGATTCGAGAACTTGGAGAAGAGCATCGTGGGCTCCTTGGCTGCCATGGTCGTCGGCCTCCTCTACACGGACGGCAGGAAACCCGCCGCGACGAGCCTCTTGCGAAGGGGCAGGTAGATGTCCTTGCCCACCTCCTTCAGATATGTCTCGAAGAGCGGTTGCAGCTCCTGGTCCAGCCCGACGGTGAGCGCCAGGTGCTTTCGCAGTTGCTTCTCCATGTCGCTCTCGTCGAAGCGGTACTTCGAGGATTGGAGCGTACGAAGCGCGAGGAGCACGTTGCCGAAGGCATGGAAGCCAAGAAGGATCTTCTCGAGCGGTCTCTTCGTATTCTTGAGGACGGAATAGGTTTCCGGCGCATCCGCCCGCACCATCTGGCTGTGCCAGAGGAGCAGGTTGAAGTACTGGTGGGAGCACTCGTGGACGAGGACGATCACGTTGCTGATGGGGGACGAGAACGAGACCGAGGCCTGCACATGGCCAGGGTAGAGCGCGAACGAGCCGCTGTCCGTGCCCGCATCGCGTCCGCGAAGCAGCGCCAGCTCCTTCAGCAACATCGTCACCCAGACGAAGTACTCGGGGATGGACTCTTCCAGGAGGGACAGCGCGCTCTCGTAATGCTCCTTGTCCCGCAGCGGCGCCTCCGACAAGGGCCGCCGCTCATCCTGCGGGTACCAGTGCGCCATCCATTCGTCCCCGCCCAGCACCGCGACCGCCGCGCTCCCCAATCGAACCACGTCCTGGCGATCCTTGATCCACACCGGTGCCATGCCAGGCAGCTCGAGCTTCCGCAGCTCGAGCACCGTCGTTCCACCGCCGTTCTTGACCGTGAGCCCCTGCTTGTCTCCCCGGAAGAGCAGCTTGTCCTCCCGGACGAAATGGCCGGCGACCGAGAACGGGGTCGGGCCCGTCACCTCGAGCTGGAGCTCTGGCAGCAATTCGTTCAAGAAGGCGGCCAGCATCAGCTGCCCGGAGAGCCATGACCAGTTCTCCCGGGTCACCCCGCGAGCGAGCCCCATGGCGACGACGCCGAGCTCGGGCGTCCACGAGCGGGCCGACAGCCGCTTGGGGGAGATGGCCTCGTCGCTGATGGGCAGCTTCGGGTAGCCGAGCTGCTCCGCCTGGGCATTCGTCTTCGCGAGCACGCTGCGCAGGCTCCGGCAAACGAGGTTCTCCGCGAGGCGCACAAAGTCACCCTCATAAGGGGTCGAGAACGCGGACAGCATGTCGTCTCCTCTTCTCAATGGGTGGCCATGACGGGGTTGTCGTCAGGCGGTCACAACATCAAGCGCGCGGGGCGCCATCTCGGTCAACTGGCCATTGCGCAAGAGCAGCACCCGGTCGGCGCGCTCGATGGTCGCCGAACGATGGGCGATGATGATCTTGGTGGCGTCCAGGTTCTGGAGATGATCGAGGATCTGCCGTTCGCTCTGGGCGTCGATGTTGGCGGTCCCTTCGTCGAGCATCAGGATCCGGGGCTTGCGGTACAACGCGCGGGCGAGGAGGACCTTCTGCTTCTGGCCTTCGGACAGGGGGGAGCTCAGCTGGCCCACCCGCGTGTTGTAGGCCATGGGCATGCGTTCGATGTCCTGGCGAACGCACGCCAGCTCCGCACACGCGGCAACCCTCTCGATGTCGATTTCCGGGTCGAGCAGCGCGATGTTCTCCGCGAGCGTGCCGTTGAAGAGCTGGTCGTCCTGCGTCACCACTCCGATCTGGGAGCGGAGCATCGCGAGTGACATCTCCTGGAGGTTCTTCGAGTCGTACTGGATCCGCCCGTCCGTGGGCCGGTAGAGACCCAGCAGCAACTTGAGCAAGGTCGTCTTGCCCGCGCCGTTCTCCCCGATGATGGCGACGAACTCACCCGGGGCGATCCGCAGGTTCACCTTGTCGAGGATCACCGCGTCCATGGGACTGTACCGGAACGACAAGGACTCGACGGCGAGCTCGCCGCTCAGCGCCCACTCGACCGGGCGGCGAACGGGCGTGGCGGTCGAGGAGGCCAGGGCGGGGGTGAGCACCTCGGGCGACTCCGGCTCCGCGAGGATGAGATCCTCCAGCCGCTCGAGGCGGACGCCGAGGATCCGGAACTCGAAGAAGCGCTCGACCAGCAGCGTCGCCCGGGTGAGGAAGTGCGAGTTGTAGAAGATCGCGGCCAGCAATGTTCCTATCGTCATGAGCCCGCCGGCCACCTGGTTGCCCGCGAGCAGGACGAAGAGCGCCACGTTCAAGCCAACGAGCATGAACTTGAGGCTCCGATAGGCGATCTCGAATTTGCCAGACCGCTTCTGCTCGTGGATCAACCGGCCGTAATTGTGGAGCCAGGACTGGTAGCGCCTTCCCTCGATTCCGTTCACCTTCGTGGTGAAGATCGTGGACAGGGTCTCGATCAGGATGCCGTTCTCTTCGCCCTTGGCGAACACCAGGGCCTGCTCACGGCTCCGAGCACCCTGATAACCGAAGCTCTTGAGCACGAAGTACGCGGCGGCGGTGAGCAGCGACACCGCTCCGAGCGCCGACGAGAACCGGAACACCATGGTGATGGACAAGAGGGTCATCAGGCCGTCGATCAGCCCCAACGGCAAGGTGCCGAGCATGAATCGCTCGATCTCGTCCGTTACCCTGTATCGCTCGATCAGGTGGCCGATGGGCCGCTTCTCGAAGAAGGCCAACGGCAGCCGGATCGCCTGTCGGAACACCCGCTGCATCATCTCCTGGTTCAACGTGGTGCCGGCGCGGAGGGCCGCGTAATCGCGGATGAAGTTGGTCGCGCCGTGAAGGAGCGCGGCGAGCATCAGCAGGCCGGCGGCGCGAAGGATGAACCCCTCATCCTTGTTGGCGATGCCGTTGTCGACGATCGTCCGCATGATGATCGGCTGCGTCAGGAGCAGCAGCTCGAGCAGCGCGGACAGGAGCAAGATCTGGATGAGGTTCGTCTTCCATTGCCCGAGCGAGCCGAGCACATCGAAGAGCGTGAGCTTCTTGCCCCGGGCCACCTTGGAGAAGTCATCGGCCGGCTCGAGCTCGAGCACGATTCCGGTGAAGTGGTTGGAAATCTCGTCGCGCCGGAGGACCTTGGTGCCTTTGGCCGGATCGTGGATGGTGAACGTGTTGCGTCGCACCTGCTTCAAGACGACCAGGTGCTCGAGATCCCAATGCAGCATCGCGGGCGTTTTCACCGCCGGGAGCTGATCGAGGTCACAGCGCATCACCCGCGACTTGAAGCCGAGCTGCCTGGCCGCATCGATGATGCCACGCATGGACAGCCCCTTGAGCGACACGGGGAAGAGCTTGCGCAGGTCGTCGATGCTGGTCTCCTGGCCGTGATACCACGCGATCATGGTCAGGCAGGCCAGGCCGCATTCGGAGCCCTCTGCCTGGAAGACCATCGGGAGCTGTCGACGCCTGTTCCACATGGATTCACTTCTCCGTCCAGCGCCGCGGTCCGCGGCGCCGGAAATCACTGATGCCACTCGAGGACGGCCCGCGGTGGCAGGACGAGCGCCGCCTCCGCTGTCCGTGGCAGATGGATTTCGGAATCGGCCGTAACACCCACGATCCTACCTTCGACCTGGGTGCAACCAGGCCCCAGGGCGCACGCACCACGTGATTTTCCGCTCACCCGCAGGGGATACGAGCGCTGGCCCCCCTCGAGCTCGAGGCGAACCTCGTCCCCGGGCCCGATGCCCTCCAGCAACTCCTGACGAGCCGCGACCGAGACCACCACGGTTCCGGCGCCCTGCTGCTGGCTCAGCCGCGCCGACACCCGCGGCTGATAGGTCGAGGTGAGAAATGCGTAATACAGGAGGAGCAGCGCGGCCGTGGGAACCAGCAGCCAGACGCTCGAGAGCGGCTTGCCGTTGACGGGAATCCCATAGAAGCGGGTCTTCTGGTACTTGAACACCTCCGCTCGGAAGAGCGCCCGCTCCTCTCCGATGCGCGACGATTTGACCATGTGCGTCAGTCCGGGTGTGACAGTCGCGAGAAAGGGGGTCTACGCGGGAGGCAAGAGGTTGGCGTCGACGAGCCTCTTGCGCAGCGGGTAGTAGATTTCCTTTCCCATCTCCTCGAGGTGTTCGGCACCGTGCTGGCGAAGGGGTTCATCCAGCGCGACGGCCCAGGACTCATGGGTTCGTAGCTGCTTTTCGAGCTCCTCGCGATCGACGCGCCCCGCGAACGACTGGAGCGGCATGAGCCCCAGAAGGACGTTGCCGACCGCATGGAAGCCCACGAGGACGCGATCCAACGGCCGCTTCGTCTTCTTCAGGATCGAATAACCCGCTGGGGCGGAAGGCTTCGCCAGGCGCCCGTGCCAGAAGAGCAGGTTCAAGAACTGGTGGGAGCACTCGTGGATGAGCATGATCAGCGCGGTCAGCACCGTCGCGGCCGAGCCATGCACGTGGCCTGGATACAATCCGAAGGATTGGTTCTGCGTCCCATGCTCGTGGGCCTCGATGAGGACGAGCTCCCGCAGCACCGTGGTGACCCAGAGGAAGTACTCCGGGATGCACTCCTCCATGATCGCCATCGCCGACTCGAGCCGCGCCGTGTCGCCCCGGCTGTCGGCGGAAAGGACACCGCGGTGTCCCTCCGGAAGCCAGTAGCTCATCCACTCGTCGTTGCCGAGCAGCGCAACGGCCGCGTTCCCGAGCCGCACGGAGTTCCCCTGGCTCTTCAGCCAGGCCGGCGCCATTCCGGGCACCTGCAGCTTCTCCAAGGCCAGCACCGTCTGGCCCGCGCCGTTCTTGACGAGGAGCTGCTGGCTGTCGCCCCGGAAGAGCAGCCGCTCATCCCGCAGGAAGTGCCCGGCGACCGTGACCGGGTGTGGCCCCGTGAACTCCAGCTCGAGCGACGGAATCAACTGGCTCAGGAACGCGGCCAGCATGAGCTGACCCGAGATCCAGGACCAGCTGTCCTTCGTCACCCCGCGACCGATCCCCATGGAGGCGGCGCCGATCTCCGGCATCCACCCTCCCACCGACAAGCGTCGGGGTGTGATCGCGTCATTGCCGAGGTCCACCCGCGCGGCGCCAAGCTGCTCCGCGTGCGAGTTGGCATGTGCCACCAGGCCTCGGAACATCCGGCAGCTGAGGTTCTCCGCCAGGGGGAGGAACGCGCCTTCGTGCGGATTCGAGAACACAGAAAACACCATGGGGTCCACCCTCGCGTTGCTTCCGGGCTACTTCATCAAGGCCTGGTACGTGTCCTTGGCGGTGGACGTCGTCGGTTGTGACAGCCGCCCGGCGAGATCCTCGACCGAGACCCGCGTCTTCTTCACCAGGAATCCCGCCACCTCCTCGTGAATCATCTTGATGGTGTCGCAGAGGACGGACTTCTTCGCGAACCCTTCCGCCTTCGAGTAGCGGTTGAACAGCTCGCCCGAACGGCACGAGCGGAACCATTCGCACCCCTGGCACTCGGCTGGAACCTGATCGATGGCATCGTTGAGCATCTGCCAGGTCGGACTCTCGAGCAGGTCGCGCAAGGACTTGCCGAAGATCTTGACGCCGGTGTTCGCGAACCGCTCGTCCAGCCCCAGCATGTTGTCATCGACGAGGATATCCCCTTCGCTGGAGATCGTCGCGATGTGGTGGCGGCGCGACTTGCGCTGGTCGTTGAACTCGGCGCCTTGCGTGGACCTGAGCGCCAGGAGGACATCGGAGATGCTTCTGACGAAGTGGAACTGCGGGTAGATCAGCTGATCCAGCGTGTAGCGCACGAGCTTGCGGTGGGACTCGACCTCCTGGTTCCACTTCACCGCGTCCGGGTTGTCCCACCCGCCTCGCGGGAAGTTGAGGTTCGGGTTGCGGATTCCGAGCTCGCGGACGAAGTGCTCGAGCAGCTTGTCGCTCTCGTTGGACGGATGGACCACGCAGATGGCGCCCACGTTGTTCAGGCGCCCCTGGCTGGCCGCGGCCTGCAGGGCACGCAGCCCGCGCACGGTCGCCTCGTAGCTGCCGCGGCCCGCGTGATCAGGCCTCCGGCGGTCGTGGATTTCCCGGGACCCATCGATGCTGACCCCGACCTTGAACTTGTGCTTCTCGAAGAGGGAGATCCATTCCTCGTCGATCAGGACACCGTTGGTCTGGATGGCGAAGGCGACCTTGACCTTGCCCTCGAGGGTGTTGCGGATCGTCGTGCAAAGGCTGTCGAAGATGGACTTCTTCAAGAGCAACGGCTCGCCACCGTGGAAGACGACGTGCAGCTGCCCGAGCTTGAGGTCATTGACGGAGCGCACGAGGAACCCGGGCAGCTCATCCATGACTTCCTGGGTGATGAATGCCTTGTTCTTGTATCCGCTGAACTCCTGCATGTAGTAGTAGCAGTAATCGCAGGCGAGATTGCATCGTTCCGCCACCTTGAGAACGATGTCGAAGCTGAGGGCTTCGTTTGAAGTCGTGGTGGGGACGGGGGTCGCGGACATGGGTCGGGTTCCTCGAGTTCGATTCGAGTTCAGCGAAGTGGTGGGCCACTGCTCCAAGGGAGCAGCGTGAGGCGGGCCCCCTTCGTCTCGGCTGTCACCCGGTCAAAAGACACCCCAGTTCGGATTCGAGCTGAGGTGCTGGGATTACAGACTCGAGCTGCAGCCCCGAGGGTGTTGGGAGTCGGTTTCGGCGGACCTCAGTCCTGAATGGTTGATTTCCAAGCGAGGAGAGGACGGGGGCATTTGTCGAAACAGTCTCTTAGCTGCTCGAGTGGTTGTTCTGGTGGTAGCTCGAGTGGTTCGCGCCGGCCGCGATGATGTCCAGGTACTCGTCGAGGCTGTCGCCCAGACGCTCATCGAGGGCCGCGTCGAGCGCGCCCTGATCCTTCTCCTCGCTCTTGACAAGCTTCGCCGAGAGCTTCTGCAGAATGCTGTCGCTCATTGTTTCCTCCTATGTGGCCCAATGTAAGGTGTTCCCATGGCGCGAACCCCCCACCTTGGGTAAAATAACGCTCGCATCGTGCTTGCCCGTTTGTCAACAAAGTTTGGTGGTTGTCAGTAAGGTGTCTACTACTGTTGCTCCAGCCCGCCCATGCCCGGGAGGTCGCAGTCCCAATGGAGTCGCTCCTCAGAGATGTCCGGTTCGCCTGGCGGGGCCTGCGCCGTACCCCGGGCTTCACCTTCGCCGTGGTGCTCACGCTTGGTCTGGCGTTGGGCATCAACATGGTGATCTTCAGCCTGGTGCACGCGTTGGTGCTGCGCCCGTTGCCCTTTTCCAGGAGTGGGGAGCTGGTGCGGCTGTATTGCACCCAGCCCACGGAGGGGGGCGTGAGTCCCTCGGAGCCAGAGGTGGCCGCGTGGGCGGAGGAGACAGGCGCCTTCAGTGGAGTGGTGGGCTTTCATTATACTTCCGTCAACCGCACGGGAGGGGAGCTGCCCGAGCGGCTCCTGGCGGCGCGCGTCACCCCCAACCTCCTCTCCACGGTGGGCGTGGGGCCCGCGGCGGGCCGCCCGTTCGAGCCCGCGGACGCCAGGCCCGGCGCGGCGCCCTCGGCGCTCGTCTCCCACTCGCTGGCGACGCGGCTGTTCTCCACCGCGCAGGCGGCGGTCGGCCAGACGCTCTGGCTGGATGGCAGCGCGGTGCGCGTCATGGGCGTATTGCCCCCGGGCTTCGTGTTGGGTGATTCCGGCCGCGAGGTCGATGTCTGGCTGCCGCTCGAGCTGCGCAAGACCCCGGAGGCCCAGGGCGATCACCATCTCACGGTGCTCGCCCGGCTGAAGCCCGGCGTGTCATTGGAGGCCGCGCGCGCCGCGGCCGCCCGCCGCAGTGCCCTGCTGCATGAAGGTGTGGGCACGAGCACCGAGCCGCCACATGGCGTGCAGGCCCAGTCGTGGCAGGAGAACGTCACCGGGCCCGTGCGCTCGGTGGTGTTCGCCCTTTGGGGCGCGGCCGCCTTCGTCCTGCTCATCGCTTGCGCCAACGTGGGCAACCTCCTGTTGGCGCGCGCCATCCACCGTCGGCGCGAGGGGGCCATCCGCGTCGCGCTCGGGGCGAGCCTGGGGCGTCGCGTGTGGGAGGCGCTCGCCGAGAGCGTGCTGTTGTCCATGCTGGGCGGCACGGTGGGGTTGTTCCTCGCCCTCTGGGGGACCGACCTCGCGTCCGCGCTGCTTCCGTCGACGCTGCGCGGCCTTTCCTCGCCCGGGCTGCACCTGCCGGTGCTGCTCTTCGCGGTGGGGATGTGTCTGGGGGTTGGAATGGTCCTCGGGTTGGTGCCCGCGATCGACTCCGCCCGCGTCTCGCTCCTGCCGCTGCTGGGTGGGGGGCACGGCAGCACGGGTGCTCATCACCCGCTGCGCGCGGGTCTGGTGGTGGTGCAGCTCGTGCTGGCCTTCGTGCTGCTCACGGGGGTGGGTCTGCTCGTGCGCACGCTCGCGCAGCTCTCCTCGCTGGACCTGGGCTTCCGGCCGGAAGGCGTGGTGACCGCGGCGGTGCAGTTGCCGGACCAGCGCTACCCGGACGAGGCCGCGCGCATCCGAGCCGCCGTCCAGCTCGAGGCGGCGCTGTCCGCGCTTCCTGGCGTCCAGGCCGTGGGGCTCCTGCGGGAGGTTCCCCTGGGAGGCTCCACCTCGTCGTCGGGCATCATGATGGAGGGCACGGACGATACGGTGCGTCGGCACGCCGAGCACCGCGTGGCCAGCGCTGGCGCCCTCAAGGCCCTGGGGGTGCCACTGAAGCGCGGCCGCCTCTTCGCCGAGACAGACGCTCCGGGTGCGCCCCCGGTGGCGCTGGTCAACGAGTCCTTCGTTCGTACCTTCCTCGGAGGCCGGGACGCCCTGGACACCCGCTTCACCTTCGATGGGAACACGTGGTGGACGGTGGTGGGCGTGGTGGGAGACATCCGCCACCGCGAGCTGACGGAGCCCCCGGCTCCGGCCTTCTATGTGCCGGTGGCCCAGACGGGGCCCACCCAACTGCACCTCCTCATACGGGGCGCGCCCCTTCCCACGCTCGCGCAGGTCCGCGAGGTGGTGCGCGGCGTGGACCCCGAGTTGCCGGTGCCCACGCTGGAGCAGCTTGGCGCGTTGGTGGTGCGTGGCCAGCGGCGCTACCAGATGACGCTCGATCTGCTCTCCGCGCTTTCAGGGCTCGCGCTGTTCCTGGCGGCCCTGGGCATCTGGGGCGTGGTGTCCTACGGCGTCTCCCAGCGCACGCGCGAGCTGTCCATCCGTCGTGCCCTGGGGGCGAGCGAGGGTCATCTGGTGTGGCTGGTCGTGGGCGCCGCCGCGCGGCTGATTGGGATCGCGCTCCTGGTGGGCCTTCCGGCGGCGGTGGGGCTCGGGCAGATGATGCGCGGCCTCCTTTACGGTGTCACTCCTGCGGACGTCCCCACTCTATTGGGCGTGGCGGCGCTGCTGGGCACGGTGGGGCTGTTCTCCGCGTGGTTGCCAGCGCGGCGCGCGGCGAAGGTGGAGCTGGGGCTTGCCCTGCGGGCGGAATAGGTCCTGGACGAGCAGGACCAACGCGGCGTGATAGGGTGGGAGGCCGTGCACACCATCTTCGTCATGATCAAGTGTGAGCTGGGGCAGACGTACAAGACGGCGGCGATGATCGCCGACCAGGTCGACGAGGCAGCGGAGGTGTACTCCACCTCGGGAGGGTACGATCTGCTGGCCAAGTTCCACCTCGACAAGGCCCAGGACGTCGGTCGCTTCGTCACCGAGCGGATCCAGACGATGCCCGGCATCAAGGACACCTACACCATCACCACCTTCAGCGCCTTCTAGCAGCGCCTGCCAGCGGGCGGGGGCGGGAGCCCGGCTCGGGTGACCGGGCCCCCCTCCCACCGTGACTAGATGCCCGGCGCCGCCGCGTCCTCCTGGGAGGCGTGGCCGTCACCCCGCGAGGACGGGCTCCCGTCGCCATGGGCGTGGGAGGCGTTGTCGCGCACCGGGAGGCCGAGGGGAGCCCACTCGCCCGTCTTCGGCTCGAACTCCAGCACCTCCGAGTGGCCCACGTCGTAGAACCAGGCGTGCAGCCGCACCTCGCCGGCGTCGTACTTGCGGCGCAGCACGGGGTTGGTGAGCGCGTTGTCCAGCTGCACCAGGGCGTTGGCCTTGGCCGCGTCCTCGGGGGTGGCGTTGGGGGGCAGCTTGCCGAGCACGGGCGTGGCCTCGGCCAGCCAGTTGACCACCCCGGGCAGCCCCTCGGGCTTGTCCTTGCTCAGCAGCGCCTTCATGGCGCCGCAGGCCGAGTGGCCGCAGACGATGACGTCCGACACGCCCAGCACCTCCAGCCCGTACTCGATGGCGCTGCTCACCGCGGGGGACAGGGGCGAGTGGTTCTCGGGCACGAGGTTGCCCACGTTGCGCACGATGAACAGCTCGCCGGGATCCGTGGAGGTGATGAGGCTCGGGCTGATGCGGCTGTCGGCGCAGGTGATGAGCAGCGTGTGCGGCGTCTGGCCCTTGGCGAGCCGGCCGAACAGCTCCCCGTAGCGGGGGCGGCGCGCGCGGCGGAAGCGCTCCACGCCGTGCACCAACCGATCCCTCGGCGAGGTCTGCGTCGCGCCCTGGAGGCCCTGGAGGCGGGCCACCACGTCGGACTCGGTGAGGGCGAAGAGCTCCTCGAAGCGCGAGTCCTCTCCGGCCTGGCGCAAGAGCAGGCGCTGCACCTCGGGCAGCGCGCCCTGGATGACGAGCGGGTGCTGGGCCTCCAGCAGCTCACGCACCAGCTGCGTCATCAGCTCCGCGCCCGACACGTCCATGGCCGTCACGTCCGAGAAGTCGAACACCATGCCGCGCCCGGGCTCCAGCGCGTGGGCCTCGTTGCGCATGGCCTCGATCTTCCCGGCGCTCAGGAAGGTGATGGGGCCGGTGAGCAGGAAGCGGTAGGGCCCGGCCGAGTTCGTGTGGACGATTCCCGCCTGGCCCCGGCCCAGCCGCGCGACGGCGATGGCCAGCGCCACGATGATGCCCGCCTGCACGCCGACGATGAAGTCCAGGAGCACGACGGACGCGAAGGTGACGATGAACACCGTCCCCTCCGTGCGCGACACCTTCCAGAGTCCCAGCAGCTCCCGCGGGCGCAGCATGCGCACCGCCAGGGCCATCAGCACGCCGACGAGCGCCACGATGGGGATGTGCGCGAGCACGGGCAGCAGCAGCAACACCGCCCCCAGCACGAGCAGCGCGTGCAGCAGCGTGGCGCGCCGGGTGCGTCCCCCGGCCTTCGCGTTGAGCGCGGCGCGCGCGTAGGCACCCGCCGCCGGGATGCCGCCGAGCAGCGACACGGCCATGTTGCTCAGTCCCAGGCCCACGAGATCCTGATCCGGATCATGCGTGGGACGCGGAGACAGCCTGGCCACCACGCCGCCGGCCGTCACCGCCGTCAGGGACGACAGGGCGTAGACGACGAGCGCGGTGCTCATCAACTGGACCCAGCCCGACGTGGGCATGCTCGGCATGGCGGGCAGGGGCAGCGCGTGGGGCAGCGCGCCGAGCGTCGGCACGTCCAGGCGCAGGCCCAGGACGAGGGCGCTGGTGACGGCGACGGCGATGAGGGGCGAGGGCAGCTTGGGCGCCACCCGGGGCAGGGTCAGGGTGATGGCCAGCGTGAGCGCGGTGAGGGCGAGCGCGACGGGCTGGGTCTGATGAATCAACTGACCCAGGTGCGCCAGGACGTCGAACACGTGGTTCTGGTCCGGAGCCGGCAGGCCCAGGGCGCGCGGGAGCTGCCAGACGAGGAGGATGGCGCCGATGCCGGCGGTGAAGCCCGACACCACCGGCATGGGCACCAGGCGGATGGCGCGGCCGAGCCCCAGCAGGCCGGTGAGCACCTGCAGCACACCCACCACCAGGCCGATGGTGAGCAGGCCCCGCAGGCCGTACTGCTGCACGGCCGAGGCGATGAGCACCGCCATGGCGGCGGTCGGGCCCGTCACCAGCAGGGGCGTGCCGCCAAACAAGGAGCCGACGACGCCCGCGACGATGGCCGTCACCAGGGCGATTTCCGGGGACACTCCCGAGGCCAGACCGATGGCCAGGGACAGGGGGACGGCCACGCTGGCCACCTGCAAGGCGGCCACGACGTCTTCCTTGAGATCACGGGAGGAGAAGAGGGCCTTCCACTCGGGAAGCAGCTCGCGCAGGCCGAGGCCCGAGCGCACGGAGGGGAGGTGAGGACGAAGCCGGGAAAGGAAGTTCACACTCATGGCGTAAAAAGTGAAGTCGATGACACAGCGGCGCCATGGCGCCCGGGCAACGACATGCCCGGGGACCACGAGCCCCATGGAGTTGAAGAATGAAGAAAGGGAGACGCTTCTGTCGGACCGAGGGGATGGGCGCCCGAGGCACCTACCCCCCGATGCGTTGCTCGTCGTCCGGCGGAACGCGGGGCGGCATCAACGCCGCACGCCAACGTGCCACGGCGATATGCGTCTCGTGCGAGGGGAGCGCCGCGGCCACCCGGCTCTCGGGCCGGGACTCGTGCCGGGGCTCCAGCCTCCACCGTCTCGCCGCTCCGGCGGACCAGCGCATCTGGCAGCCCGAACGCAGTCCGGGCAGCTCCGCCCTCTCGGCCAGTGTCGGACGGGGGGAGTCCTCGACCTCCAGTCCCTGCGCGCACCGTTGCCAGAACCCCGCCTGGACGAGCACGGATGGCTGCTGGAGGGACAGCAGGGCGCACAGCAAGAGCTGGAGGAACGGAAGGCGCAAGGGCTCTAATCTAACCCATCTGGGTGACGCGGCGCATCCCCAATTCATTTGAGCCCATGCAACTTTCACGTGAATCACTGGATTCCAGGTTCATGCTGACAGATTTACCAGTCAAGATAAACGGGATAAGTGTGTAAAATGAGGCGGTTCCTCGTGATAGTATGATGCGACGTTGAAGGTCACCCCGAAGGGCCGCGGAGGGTGTATCCGTGGACTCCACCGGCGAGCCTTCAGGAGGACCGTACAACGTGATGCCGTCGCTCAGGCCCATCCGCTTCCTGCTCTACCCGTCGCTCGGGGAGGTGCGGGAGCACGTCCGCGTCGAACTCTTCGGCCGGACCTTGTCCGAGCAACTGGGACGCACCGTGGTGATGGAGCTGGCGCCCA
This sequence comes from Cystobacter fuscus, assembly GCF_002305875.1. Classification (NCBI taxonomy): domain Bacteria; kingdom Pseudomonadati; phylum Myxococcota; class Myxococcia; order Myxococcales; family Archangiaceae; genus Cystobacter; species Cystobacter fuscus. Next base: position 5,783,867 of record NZ_CP022098.1, read on the forward strand.
CCTACGAGTTCCTGGAGGCCGAGCTGCAGCGGGGACAGGTGGACATGGCGTGGGCCACGGCCGAGCAATGTGACGCCTACGAGCCGCGGGCCCGGGCGGTGGTGCGCGCGGTGCGCTCGGGCAGCTGGCACTACCACGCCGCCCTGGTGTGCCGCGCGGACACGCCGCTCACGCTCGAGACGCTGCGAGGCCAGCGCGCCGCCTGGGTGGCCCCGCACTCCACGGGAGGGCATCTGCTGCCCCTGCGTTTCCTGGCCCAGCGGGGCCTCTCCCCGGACTCGCTCTTCGGGGAGCAGCGCTTCCTGGGCACCTACCGCCGGGCGCTCCGGGCGGTGATCTCGGGGGAGGCGGACGTGACGTCCGTGTTCGCCAGCCACTCCAACGAGCACGCCATCCGCGCCACCCTGGCGGGCTTCGTCGGCCACGAGCACACGCGGCTCGTCCCGTTCCTCTACACCGAGCCCACCCTGGCCGATGGCATCATCCTCACCCCGCGGCTGTCCGAGGCGGAGGCCCAGGCGATCGTCGCCGTGCTCACGCGGATGAACGTGGATGGCTCGGGCCTGGAGATGTTGATGGGGCCCTTCCGGGTGGAGGGCTTCGTCCTTCCGTCCGAGGCGGAGCGCACGCCCACCGCCAGCCGGCCGATGCTCGGCGCCGAGTACGTCGTGGCGGAGCTGGACGGGCAGGAGCGCTGCCACCGGATGTGGGCGCCCTCGGGCCGCGCCTTCGGTCGGGACATCACCGGCGCCGACGGGCGCACGCTGTCGGAGCTGCTGGGCCAGGAGGCGAGCGAGCCCCTGCTGTCGTTGGCCCGCACGGTGCGCCAGCGCGGCCTGGGCGGAAGGTTGGACTACCGGCTGGACGTGGAGGGGGAGCCGCGCTGGTACGTGGCGGAAATCACCCCCTGTGTCCCCCAGGAGGGCGCGGCCGGGGCTCGCCTGGGCCTGCTGGTGCGCGACGTCTCGGCGATGCGCGCCCTGGAGGAGCCCATGTACCGCCTGGCCTCCTTTCCGCTGCTGCATCCCGAGCCGTTGCTGGAGCTGAGCTCGCAGGGCGAGCTGCGCTACGCCAACGCGGCCACGTACTCGGCCTTCCCGGAGCTGCTGGAGCAGGAGGCGCAGCACCCGATCGTGCAGGCCGCGCTGCAGTGGGCCTGGCGTGGCGCGCCCGCGGGTGAGCCCATGCCCACGGTGCAGCTGCGCGGCCACGACTGGGAGCTCACGGTGTTGCAGCTGAGCGATCCGCCCGGCCTGCGCTTGTTCGCGCGCGACGTGACGGTGCGCAAGCAGATGGAGGCGCGGCTGCTCCAGGCGGATCGGCTCTCGGCGCTGGGCTCGCTGGCGGCGGCGGTGGGGCACGAGATGAACAACCCGCTGGCCTTCATGCTGGCCAACCTCTCCTTCGCGCGCGAGGAGCTGGAGCGGCTCGGCCAACTGCCACGTCTGCGCGGCGAGGCGGGGCAGGCGCTGGACGACGTGCTGGAGGCCCTGTCCGAGACGGTGCAGGGCGCGCTGCGCCTCAAGCACATCGTCCAGGACTTGCGCACGCTCTCGCGCAAGCCGCCGGAGCACCGGGCGCGCGTGGACGTGCGGCCGGTGCTGGACAACGCGCTGAAGCTGGTGCGCGGCGAGCTGGTGGCCCGGGCGCGGCTGGAGCGCGACTTCCACGAGGTGCCGCCCGTGGACGCGGACGAGGCCCGGCTCAGCCAGCTCTTCCTCAACCTGCTGCTCAACGCCGTGCAGGCCATGGACGTGGAGAACTGCGCGCGCAACGTGCTGCGCGTGGCCGTCTACACGGGCGAGGAAGGCGAGGTGGTGGTGGAGGTCCAGGACACCGGCCGGGGCCTGCCCCCCGAGGCGCTCTCGCGCATCTTCGAGCCCGTCGTCTCCGCGCGCGCCCCGCACACGGGGCTGGGCCTGTCGGTGAGCCACGCCATCGTCACGAGCCTGGGCGGCACGCTGCGCGCCGAGAGCCACGAGGGCCGCGGCACGCTGCTCACCCTCACGCTGCCCGAGGCGGGAGATCAGCCCTGGCCCCGCTCGGAGCCGGACGCCTCTCCGGCGCTGCTCGCCGGGTAGGGCAGGCGAGCCCGGCGCTCAATCCCAGGAGAACTCCACCTCGTTGTCCAGCGGCCCCACCTGCCGGCCCCGCACCTCGGCGGTGGTGATGCCCAGCGTGCGGAACAGCCCCACCAACCCGCCCTCGTGGCTGAGGTAGAGCAGGAAGTCGCGCCGGGTGACGAGTATCCCCCGACGGCTTCCCGTCCAGTGCACGGACAGCTCCCCGAAGCTCGCCGCCGCCCGGAAGGCCACCGGCATGTTGTTGATGAGCTGCCGCGGCCCCTCCTTCGTCAGCAGCATGAAGGCCTTGCCCACCACCGAGCTGAGGAAGCCGGGCGCGAGCCCCGAGGACATGCGGCGTATCGCGTTGTCGAACGAGCCGTACTTCTCCTGGAGCATCCACGCCGCCGTGTACTGCAGCCGGAGGTAGTCGCTGACGGGATAGGTGAAGAAGCTCTTGAAGCTCGCCTCCACGCACTGTGCCTGGCAGCGCGCCATGGCCTCGTCGCCCAGCTCCATGCGCACCGCGTCGAGCAGGTTGTGGAAGGACAATCCCCGCACGGTGTCGGTGGCCGTCGCCAGTGAGAGCCGCCGTTGCAACTCCATCTCCGTCCCCAACCCCGACTCTCCCTCCATGGAGATTTGACTCGCCGTCATCCTCTGGCTCCTCCCATCGCGTCCAGGGCGGAAGACTCTAGCCGTCATGCACTCCGAAGGGCCATGCCTTGGCGGAGGATGGGGGTGTCTGGCGGGAGGGGGAGGGAGGAGGCGAGGGCTTCACGGGGCGAGCGAGGCGCGGACCTCGTCGAGGTCTCCGAAGACATAGCGCCCCCGCCGCCGATCCTGGCCCAGCCAGCGCTGGATGAGCGCGAGGTAGGCCTTGGCCTCGGGAGGGCGGCCGGGTTGGAAGACGAGCTTCACGTGGTTGAGCCGCCGCAGGAAGACGGGGAGGGCGTGAGGGGCCAGTCCCGCGGACAAGGTCCTCAGGTGGGAGGGAAGGGCCTCGGGACGCGAGCGCAGGTGGAGATGCCCCACCCAGTCCACGAGCGCCCGCCGCTTGGTGGGCAGACACAGGCCCCGAGCCTCGAGCACCTCGAGCAGCGCCGACCAGCGCGCGGTGTCCGCCTCGTGCAGGCTCTCCGCCTGATGGCACTCCACGCCCAGGCGGGGCTGGACGGTTTCGTCCACGTCCAGGCTCAGCGCCAGGCGCTCCACGTGAGGCACCACCGCCGACAGCAGCGGCTCCCACTCGGAGGAGGCTCCCGGCCAGCCGACGCGCTCGAGGTAGTCCGGCAGGGTGTCGGGCGTCAGGCCATGCAGACACAGCCGCACCCCCTCGAAGCGGCGCGAGAACATGGCGCCCACGGCCGACACCTGGCCGCCGGATGGCAGGGCCTCGAGGCAGGCGACCACCCGCTCCCGGATGGCGGGAGCCAGCGGCTCGCCCCAGAGCAGGGCGAGGGCCTGCTCCATGACCTCCAGGTCGCGCGTCGCCCCCCGCTCGTATTCGATGAAGAAGGAGGGGATGGGCTCCTGCTCGGGCGTCCCCTCGACGTCGAACTCCAGGAAGATGTCGCCAATCTCCCGCGCCAGGGGTGAGCCCGGCTCGTCCCAGCGCGCGCCGAAGCGCCGCAGACGCTCCCAGACGGGGTGGGTGAAACGCGAGAGCTCGAACCGCCCTCCGGGGTCTCCCCGTCCGGCGAGCACCGCGCGGCTGCCATCCGCGGCGAGGAACCTCACGCCCAGATCCGCCAGCGCCTGGGGCTGACCCAGCCGGCACTCGAAGCCGGAGGCCGAGGCGGGCGGGAGCTGCCGGGCGATCCGCTGGAGATTCCCGAACGCCTCGGACGAGATGAGCGCGGGAGACAGGTGCGGCGCGGCGAGTCTCAGGTACGCATCCAATGCATCGCTCATGGGCCCCCTCCTTCAATGCCTGACAACCCTGGCTGTCCAAACAAACAACGGACGGGCGCGTTCAGGGCGCCCGTCCGTGGGAACGACAGGGTTGCGGGTAGGGCTTACTGCCAGGCCTGCGTGTTGCTCAATTCCTGCGCCTCGCCGGAGATGAGATCATCCAGCGCTTCGTCGCTCAGCTCGGTGAGATTGGCAGGCTGCTCGGAGAGGGTCTCGTTGCTCATGGCATTACCTCGCTGGGGATAGTGGTCCTGGATGGGGGGACGAGTATCTGTCCAGGTTCGCTCCCGGCGGTCAGTCATTCCGTCCGCCGAAAGCGATTAGAAGAATAAAGAGTGGCCAATGAGAAGTCAAAGTGTCTGCCTCTCTTTTTCTGTAAGTCATTGATGACCTCCCCTGGGTCGGAAAACAACCCGTCTGGAGTACAGTAAGACAGGACAGGCGGGCTGTATTGGATTGTCATGAGAGCCCTCGGCCGGGACGCGGCCCCTCGAGGCAATCGGCCAGGGCCGACACCACGGTGGCGGTGGTGAAGAGCCGGTTGCGATCCGTGAGCACGGGCAGCAGGAGGCAGCCCTGGGGATCCTCCCAGGGCGCGTGCTCCCCGGGGCGAGGCATCCGCATGAGGGGGGCGCTGTCCCAATCCCCCTCGGGCCGTTGGGTTCGCACCAACCATTGGAGACCGGAGCGCAGCGCGGCGCCGGAGGGCCCGGGGTCGAGCCGCAGCGTGGCGAGGGCGAGCGCGGTGTCGAACGCGGTGGACGCGCCCCCGATGCCGTTGCCCCAGCCCCCATCCTCCCGCTGGGTGTCCAGCGTCCAACGCACCGCGCGGGCCACCGCCCCGGACGTGTCTCCCTCGAGCTGGAGCAGCTCCGCCGCGTGGCGGGTGGTGTACGTCCGGCCGTGCCACCAATAGGCGTCCCAGAAGCCCTCGGGAGACTGTCGTTGCCGCACCCGGTGGGCACAGGCCTCGAGCACGGGCCGGTGACGCGGCGCTCCCACGGCGTGCAGCACCCGTCCGGCCAGGGCGCTGACGCACAGGTGCACGTCACACCAGCTACTGCCCGGATAGCTGGCCCAACCATCCAGGGAGGGCTGCTCGGCGGGGCGGTACGTGCGAAAGCCCCCCTCGGTCTCGTCCCAATAGTGCAGCAGCCGCGCGCAGGCCTCGGCGAGCGCCGCCTCGTCGGAGGGCTCGCCCCGGGTGTGGGAGAGGAAGTGCACCACGTTGGCGGTGGAGTCGGCGTCGGCGGGGGTGGCCAGGCTGAAGCCCCAGCCCCCCTCCTTATGAGCGTGTGCCTTCAACCAGTCACGCGCCCGCCGCAACACGGCCGGGTCCGCTCCTACCCGGGCCAATGCCTGTCCGACATAGGCGGTGACCCATTGCGAGCTGATGACGTCCCGGTCGCCCACCACGAACCGGAAGCGGAAATCCAACCAGCGCCCATCCGCCTTTTGTGCCTGCTCCAGGGCACGCCGGGCTCGCGCGAGCGACTCGATGACCGTGGCTTCCAGTTCCGGCGCGTGCTGCGGGATGGCATCCATCCGCGTCCTCCCCCCTGGGTGGCGGCTTCCCTCCAGTATGACTGGCTTCATGTGGTGCCGCGATCTTTTCGATCGGTCAGACACCTTGCAAGATCCAGCCTAGGCCGACAATTCTAGCGAATACCTGGATTCCGCGATTCTTCGGGGGAGGGAGCGGCGGCGGTGACGCGCGCCACCGCTCCCCGGTACTCCCACCGCTAGCTAGTAGCGGTAGTGGTCGCTCTTGTACGGACCCTCCTGGGTCACGCCGATGTACTTCGCCTGCTCGGGGGTGAGCTGGGTGAGCTCCGCGCCCAGCTTGGACAGCTGCAGGCGCGCCACCTTCTCATCCAGGTGCCGCGGCAGCATGTACACGCCCGGCTTGTACTGGCCCGGCTTGGTGAAGATCTCGATCTGCGCCAGCACCTGGTTGGCGAAGGAGGAACTCATCACGTAGCTGGGGTGGCCGGTGCCGCAGCCCAGGTTCACCAGCCGGCCCTCGGCCAGCAGGATGATGCGCTTGTTGTCCGGGAAGATGACGTGGTCCACCTGCGGCTTGATGTTGTCCCACTTGTACTGGCGCAGGCTCGCCACATCGATCTCGTTGTCGAAGTGGCCGATGTTGCACACGATGGCGTTGTTCTTCATCCGCTTCATGTGCTCGTGGGTGAGCACCTGGAAGTTGCCCGTGGCGGTGACGAAGATGTCGGCCTTGTCCGCGGCGTAGTCCATGGAGACCACGCGGTAGCCTTCCATGGCCGCCTGCAGGGCGCAGATGGGATCGATCTCGGTGACCCACACCTGGGCCTGCAGCCCGCGCAGCGCCTGCGCCGAGCCCTTGCCCACCTCGCCATAGCCGGCCACCACGGCCACCTTGCCCGCGATCATCACGTCCGTGGCGCGCTTGATGGCGTCCACCAGCGACTCGCGGCAGCCGTAGATGTTGTCGAACTTGGACTTGGTCACCGAGTCATTGACGTTGATGGCCGGGAACTTGAGCCGGCCCTCCTTCGCCATCTGGTAGAGCCGGTGCACGCCCGTGGTGGTCTCCTCGGTGACGCCCTGGATGTTCTTGAGCGTCTTGGAGTACCAGCCCGGCTGCTTCTCCAGCCGCTTGCGGATGGCGGCGAAGAGGATCGTCTCCTCCTCGCTGCCCGGCTTGGCCAGCACCGACGCATCCGTCTCCGCGTTGGCACCCAGGTGGAGCAGCAGCGTGGCGTCGCCGCCATCATCGAGGATCATGTTGGGCGAGCCGCCATCGGCCCACTCGAAGATGCGGTGCGTGTAGTCCCAGTACTGCTCCAGCGTCTCGCCCTTGAAGGCGAACACGGGGGTGCCGCCCGCGGCGATGGCGGCCGCGGCGTGGTCCTGCGTGGAGAAGATGTTGCACGAGGCCCAGCGCACCTCCGCGCCGAGTGCCTCCAGCGTCTGGATGAGCACCGCGGTCTGGATGGTCATGTGCAGCGAGCCCGCGATGCGCGCGCCCTTGAGCGGCTGGCGCTTGGCGTACTCGTCGCGGATCGCCATCAGACCGGGCATCTCGGTCTCGGCGATCGCGATCTCCTTGCGGCCCCACTCGGCCAGCTTGATGTCCGCGACCTTGTAATCCGTGAACTTGTTCAAATCGACGACAGCCCTCATGCGGTTGCTCCTGCGTGGCGGCAGGGGTCGGATGGGGCGGGGAGTCGCTCGCCACACCCGGGCCTCGGAAGCCACGAGTCAGCGAGCGCCGTTACGGGAACCTGAGCCTGGCGGGGAGTCCTCCCCGTTGCAGCGCTCCTCAGGGTGCGCGCACCCTACCTCAAGGTCGCCGTCCGTCGCCAGGGAACAAAAAGGCGGGGAGGGAAGGGGGGCCCACCCGCCCGGCTCCTTCCCACCCCGCCCTGGAGGCGCGTCGAACGAGGCCTCCGACTACTTCTTCCCGGAGAGGGCCGCCGGGGTCGGGGCGCCCGCGCACGTGACCGTGCCCGGCTTGTTCGGCACCCAGCGGATGTTGGCGATCGTCAGCTTCATCGTGCCGGAGGTGGTGAGCAACAGGGGCGTGTCGACCTCCTGGTAGTTCACGTTCTCGTCATTGAAGCACACGAGCGGGAGGGCGACCTCCGTCCACTCCCCGAGGGGCAGCGCCTTGAAGGCCTGGGTGACGTCGAGCTCGGCGCGCTGGGGCCACGGGGTGTCCACCCGGGCGGTCACCCCGCTGGTCGGGTACTCGCTCATCTTGAGGTCGAACACCACCGAGCTGTTCGAGTTGCGGTACGCCTGGAGGTTGCGCCGCTCCCCGGACGCCTGCATGAGGATCTGCCCCGCCTTCGTCCAGGTGGCCTCGATGCCGGCCCACTGGCTGCCCACGCGGTCACCCGTCGGGGTGGCGATGACCTCGCCCTGGAGCGTCTGGGTGCTATCGCCCGTGGACTGGCGCACCTCGATGTCCCACTTGGGATCCGCGCCAATGCGCATGACCCAGCCGTTCTGGTTGCCGCGCTCGAAGATGACCAGCGGCTGGTTCGTGGTGTCCGTCGGCAGGTCGCCCGCGCCGCAGCCCTTCGCCGGGCTGGCCTCCTCGAGCGCGCCCTGCTCCTGGCCCTGGGCGTAGCTCAGACCGTAGCCGTAGGGGTAGAGGGGCTCGTAGCTCGCATCCAGCCGGTTGATCGCCGTCTGGCAGGCGCTCTTGGGCCAGGAGTAGGACAGCTTGCCGGTGAAGTCGAAGTCGACCGAGCCGTCCTCCTTCTTGAACAGCACGTCCGTGATGCCGTCCCCCTCGGTGCCGGGCAGGAAGGCCGCGACGAAGGCATCCGAGCGGTTGAGCTCCCTGTGGGTGTAGAGCGGGCGGCCCGAGTACAGCACGGTGACGATCTTCTTCACGCCCTTGGCCTTCAGGCTGTTGAGGAGCTCCAGATCCCTCTTGCCCTTGAAGGGGGCGCCGCCGGAGTTGCTCAGCCGGATGTTGGAGTACTCCAGGGTGAAGTTGTCCCCGATGTCGCCGTAGCCCTCGGCGTAGGGGATTTCCCCGAGCACCACCACGGCCACGTCGTAGCTCGCGTCCGCGAGCGCTCCGTCGGCGCTGTGCACGGCATTGGGGGCGATCTTCTGGATGGCGCCCCACAGCGTGGTGCCACCGCCGAACTCCTCGTTCGTGTTGTCATTGCCCTGCCAGCTCAGGGACCAGCCACCGGACTGATCCCTCAGGCTGTCGGCGCTCTCGCCCGCCACGAGGATCTTCGCCGAGCGCGCGAGCGGCAGCGTGTTGCCGTTGTTCTTGAGCAGCACGAGCGACTTGCGCACCGCCTCGCGCGCCACGGCCCGGTGCTCGGGCGTGCCGACCTGGGCGGTGGTCATGCGCTCGGAGGGCTTGGGCTTGGTGAACAGGCCCGCGCGGAGCTTCACGCGCAGGATGCGGCGCACCGCGTCGTCGATGCGCTCCTGCTTGATCTCCCCCTTCTTCACCGAGTCGATGGTGTTCGTGATGAAGGCTTTCCAGTCCGAGGGCACCATGATCATGTCCACGCCGGCGTTGATCGCCTCCGGGCAGTTCGCGGCGGTGCAGGTGATGGGCGAGTCGCTGTTGTCCGGCTTGATCTGCCCGAGGCCGTTCCAGTCGGAGATGACGTAGCCGTCGAAGCCCATCTTGTTCTTCAGCACGTCCGTCAGCAGGTACTTGCCGGCGTGCATCTTGTAGGGCTTGGCGCTCTCGCCCTTGGAGGCATCCTTCCAGCTGCTGAAGGACGCCATGACCGTCTGGGCACCCGCCTCGAGCGCGGTGACGTAGCCGCGGCCGTGGATGTTGAGCAGATCCTGCTCGGTGACGAAGGTGATGCCTTCGTTCTTGCCCTTGAGGGTGCCGCCATCCCCCAGGAAGTGCTTGGGCGTGGCGACGACCTTCTCGTTGGCCTTGGCGTCCTTGCCGAGCTGACCCTGGAGCCCCTCGACGATCTTCCCCCCGTACGCCGCCACGAGGGCGGGATCCTCGGAGTAGCCCTCATAGGTGCGGCCCCAGCGATCATCGCGCACCACGGCGAGCGTCGGACCGAAGACCCAGTCGATGCCGGTGCTGACCACCTCGCGCGCCGTCACCTCGCCAATGCGCTTGATCAGCTCCGGATCCCGCGTGGCGCCCAGGCCGATGTTGTGCGGGAAGAACGTCGCGCCCTTCACGTTGTTGTGGCCGTGCACCGCGTCCGTTCCCCAGGTGATGGGGATCTGGTGGGGGTTGGCCGTCTTGTCCATCGAGGCCTCCCAATACCTGTCGGCGAGCGACGTCCAGTCCTGGATCGTCGCGGCCTTGTTCGAGTTGGGCCAGGCGCCGCCTCCGTTGAGCACCGAGCCGATGTGGTAGTCGCGCACCTGCTCGGGCGTGATGCTCTTGATTTCGGGCTGGGTCATCTGCCCGATCTTCTCCTCGAGCGTCATCGCGCTCACGATGGCGTCGATGCGCTTCTCCAGCTCCTCGTCGCGAGGGATGGTGCTCTGCACCCGGGGCCAGTCCGGCAGCGGCTCCAGGGGCTTGTCGATGGCCTGCTCGGGCGGGGGATTCGTGGGGTCGGGGTCGGGCGTCGGCTCCGGTTTCGAGGGGCACGCCGTCAACGCCAGTAGCGCCACGAGCGCGCACGCGGGAGTCTTGCGCCTTGCGAACAGCCGTTCCATGTACTCTCCAACTTGTCGGGTAGGGTGCACTGACTCGCGTGTGCTGCTCCGGGCCATGCGAAATGAAAGTCCATGGAGCAGCAACCGCGTGTCGAAGCGGCGGCGACGCTAGAGGCAATGGACTGGTCACGCAACGGCCAAGTGAAACTGTCAGCCTTTGAGCAGAACACGAGCAATCGCTTGTGACAGCGGCGTGGCTTGCCGCGTCAAGCATTGCTGCCACGAGCCAGCAACTTGATCCCTCCCGTCCTGGTCGGGGAATCAGTGGAGCGCGCCGCGCTGGTAGGTGCCCACCAGTTCACCAAAGCCCAGCACGTGGCCCTTCATCTGGCGCAGGAGCGAGGAGCGTCCCGGGTGCGTGCCGCGGTGGAGCTCCCGATCCAGGGCGAAGAGCTGGAAGTGGTAGTGGTGCGCGGAGTCACCACGGGGCGGCGAGCAGCCCACCCAACCGGTGCGCAGCAGCGTCGTGCGACCCGTCTCGACCGTCGTCGCCTGCTCCTTGCTCAACAGGATGCCCAGGCTGCGGGCCTCCGGGGGCATCAGGGCGATCCAATGCACGAAGGGCTGGGGCGTGGGGGCGTCGGGATCCTCGGCGATGAGGACGAGCGAGCGCGTCCGCTCGGGCACGTCCCGCCACAACAGGGGCGGAGTGAGGCTGTCCCCATCCGCGGTGTACCGGCTGGGAATGGGCCCGCCCTGGTTGAAGGCCACGGAATCCATGGGGATGATCACCGGCAGTCCACGCACACCGAGCCGGGCGGACGCGAGCCGCTCGGCTCCCGCCCTGACCGACGAGCGGCCTCCGAGGAGGAGGTGGGGAACTCCCGTCAGCAAAGCCCGAACCGTATGACCGATTTCCATGGGTGAAGCCTCCCGCGACAACCTTGGCTCCACCCCCGCCGTGAAGCAGCGACACGGTGGGGGGACGAGAGCCTTCCTGGCTGGTCTTCCGGGGAGCGCTTCGGGCACATGGCCGCTCAGCGGGCGTCGCGGGCCGTGGCGCCGAGCAGTCCACGCGCCTGGGCGACGAGCCGGGTGAATTCCGCCCGGTCGGACTGTCCCTCGGTGGCGCCCTCGGCGAGCTTCTGCACCGTGGCGAGGTTCCACTCCTTGGCGCTCGGGCTGCCCCGGAGCACGTCCGCGGTGGCCGCCACCGCCAGGGCGAAGCGGAAGTCGGCGGAGGCCGCCTCGAGCGAGGCGCGCATCATCTTCGGCTCGAAGGGGAAGGCCTGCTCGGCGGCCTCGGTCCCGGAGGGCGTCTTCGCGCGGATGCGCACCGTGCCCAGGGACGCCTGGGGCTGGGTGAGCTCCACCTCGTAGAGCGCGGTGACGCTGTGGCCGGCGCCAATCTCGCCCGCGTCCACCTTGTCGTCGCGGAAGTCCTGGTCGGCGATGTTCCGGTTCTCGTAACCCACCAGCCGGTAGCGGCGCACCACCTTGGGGTCGAACTCCACCTGCACCTTCACGTCCTTGGCGATGACCTCCAGGGTGCCGGTGAGCTGCTGCTCGAAGACCTTGCGCGCTTCCTTGTGGCTGTCGATGTAGAAGCAGTTGCCGTTGCCCTTGTCGGCGAGCTTCTCCATCAGGTCATCCCGGTAGTTGCCCATGCCGAAGCCGATGGTCGACAGGGTGACGCCTTCCTTCACGTAGCCCTCGATGCCGCGCAGCATGGTGTCCGCGGAGAGGTTGGGGCCGATGTTGGCGTCGCCATCCGTGAGCACCACCACGCGCGACACCACGCGGGCCGAGGCCTTCTTCACCGCGTGCCGATAGGCCATCTCCATGCCCGAGCCCATGGCGGTGCCGCCCCCGGACTCCAGCGAGTCGATGGCCTTGTAGATGCGCTCCAGGTCCGTCGCCGGGGTGGGCGACAGCACGTCCCGGGTGCTCCCCGCGTAGGTGACGAGCGCCACCGTGTCGTTCTCGTTGAGGTTCTTCACCGCGATCTTCATCGCCTCCTTGGCCAGCGGCAGCTTGTCCGGCTGGCTCATGGAGCCACTGGTGTCCACGAGGAAGACGAGGTGCGCGGGCTTGCGCTGCGAGCGCGAGACGCTCTTGCCCTGGATGCCCACGCGTACGAAGTGCCGGCCCTGGGCGAAGGGGGAGGGCGCGCCCTCCAGGTGCACGCGGAAGGCGCCCTCCTCGGGAGGGGCGTAGCGGTACTTGAAGTAGTTGACGAACTCCTCCACCCGCACCGACGCGCCCGGGGGCAGCGAGCCCTGGGTGAGGTAGCGGCGGGCCACCGTGTACGAGGCCGTGTCCACGTCCACCGCGAAGGTGGAGAGCTTGTCCGCGGCGGTCTCGGTGAAGGCGTTGGGCGTGTGTTCGGCGAAGGTGTTGCCCGGCGACACGGGCTCGGGTGCGCGGTCGTACAATTGAGTGGGCAGCTTCGCGGGGGCGGGTTTCGCGGCGCGCTTCATCTCCATCTTGGGGGCGAGGGAGGCCTGGGGGGCGGCGAGGGCCCTCCCGGCGGACGCGGCGCTGACTCCCGCGGTCGCCGATCCTTCGTCCACGACCGCGTCTGCTTCAACCTCGGCGGGGGCGGGTGCCGCCTCGAGCTCCATCTGGGGCGCGCGGCGAGCAGGGGGGGCGGCGAGGACTTCGCGCTGATCGAGCTTCTTGCTGGCGGGCGCCGCCACGAATTCCTGCTGGGGCTCGGGCGGGGGGGGAGGAGGGCTGTCGGCGAGGACTTCCTTCCGCGCGACCTCCTTGCCCTGGATGACCGCGGCGGGGTTGGAGGACGTGCTGCATCCGGAAACGAGGCTCAGGGCGAGGGCGGCGCCTCCCCAACGGCTCAGGGGGTTGGGCTTGGACGAGGGCATGTGCGCTCCAGGGCGGTCCGTGGACATGGGCCCTGCAAACGCACCAGCCGCGCGTTCGATCTACCGGGGTCGCGCGAATTCTTCCTCACGACCTTGCCGGGCGGCTCGGGAGAGGAGCCGTCGCAGCGGCAGGTCTCGCACCAGCTCCAGGCCCTGGCACAGCGCGTAGGTCAGCAGGATGAGCAGCCCCGTCAGCAGGGCATACTGTCCCCAGCCACAGCGGTTGCCCCACACCACCTCGAAGCTGAAGCCGAAGACGTGGAAGTAGAGCAGCCCCAGGTGGATGACGTACGCGGACAGGGACGAGGAGCCGAAGGACTCCACGAAGCGGCGGAGCCGTGAGGGGACTCCCTCCGAACCCCGCCACGCCTCCAGCGCCACCAGCGCGAGCAGCGGGATGCACACCCACAGCCAGCGCTCGGCCGCGTTGGAGGGGTTGGTGACGTAGAAGTGGTGGTCCGGGTAGAGGGCCTTGAGGGGCCGCGCGGCGTACGAGCCGGCCAACCCGAGCCCGATGAGCAGCAGCAGGGCCCTCACGAGCCCCGAGCGGCCCTGCTCTCCGGTGACGGCTCCCGCGTACGCGCCGAGCCAGGCGAAGCCGAGCCAGGGCAACAAGGGAAACACCGCCCCGGTGGACTTGTTGAGCAGGAAGGCCCAGGGCCCGCTCACGTCCTCGCTCAGGGGCGAGAGGAAGAAGGTGATGAACGCCAGCGCCAGGGTCACTCCGCGCAGCACGCGAGGCCGTGAGGCCAGGCCCGCGCCGACGCCCAGCAGGAGCAGCAGCGACAGTCCCACGCAGTGCAGGATGTCCATGCGCACGAGCCACCGTGGCTCCTGGAACAGGGGAAACCACATCCAGTTGACGAGCGTGGCCGCGCCGAGCACCTGGAGGATCCGCCGCAGGTTGCGCCCGAGCCGCTCGCCGCGCCTGCCGCTCGCGGTGCTGCGCACCAGCAGGAGAGCGAGCGCGAAGCCCGCGGAGAAGAGGAAGGCCGGGGCCACCACGCCGTCCGCCCGGAGCAGCTCCCTCGCCGCCTTGCTCACGCGCAGGTCCGGCCGCAGCAGCACGAGCGCGTGGCATTGGATCATCATCAGCACGGCGAGTCCACGCAGCCAGTCGATGGCGCGCACCCGCTCGAGGGCAGGCGGAGGGCTCATGGAAGGCAGGACAGCTCGGGTTCGGGGGCGCCCTGGTCTTGCAGGCGCAGCAGGCAGCGCAGGGCCACGGGGTCGGGAGTGTCCGCGCTCCAGGAGCGCCGCCACAGCAGGGCGGCCACGCGCGTGGGGATGCGCGAGTCCGGCGCGACGAGGGCGCGCACCACGCCGTTGCTTCCCACGCGGGCCTCCTTCTGGAGTTCCGTCAGCGTGGCGACGATCTCGGGGCAACCCTCGGGGCAGTTGTAGAGGAAGACGGCGTGCCCGTGCTCCAGGTTGTGTACCCACATGCACCGGTTGGGCTCGGTGTCATACGCCCGGCAGCTCAAGGTGTTCGCGCAATGCGGCCCGCTGGTGGGCGGATTCAGGCCGTCCCCGCACTGGGTGCTCGAGCAGGACACGTGCTGGGTGCTCGCGGGGGCGGGGGAGAGCGGAAAGTCATAGGGTGCACACTCCGCGTCGTCGGGAAGACTCGGGCCGCACGCGGAGAGGAGAACCCACGACAGGAGGTGGACGAGGCGCAGGGGCGACGACATCCATGCGGTCTTATCGCATCCCGCGCGGGGATGGGGGAGTCACCTGGAGGCGTGCCGGGATGCTTGGACGCCGAGAAGGGTTGCATCCGGATCCCGTTCCTCTAGCGTTCGCCCCCTCATGACTCACACCCCGCTCCGTTCCTTCTTCCTGCGCGCGGCCCTCCTGGCCGTGCCGCTCGCCGCCTCCGCTGGCTGCACGTCCTCGGCCCATGGCGCCACGGCCGCGCCCTCCGAGGCCGCTCCCGGCGCGACCCCCGCGACGGTTCCCCCCCAGTCCGCCACCACGCAGGCCGACGGGGCGGCCCTCACCGCGGAGGACGCGCGCCAGTTCGCCACCCGCGTGAATGACGAGCTCAAGCGCTTGTGGGTGAAGCAGGCCACGGCCGATTGGATCAAATCCACCTACATCACCGACGACACGGAGCGCAACGCGGCGAGCGTCAACGAGGAGGTGATGGCCTACCTCAGCCAGGCCATCCCGCAGGCCGCGCGCTTCAAGGACGTGAAGGGGCTGGATGCGGAGTCCGCGCGCGTGCTGCGGCTGCTGCGGCTGTCCTCCATGCTGCCCGCGCCCAACGAGCCGGCGCAGCGCTCGGAGCTGGCGTCCATCGCCGCGAAGCTCGAGGGCATCTACGGCAAGGGCAAGTATTGCGGCAAGGATGGCAAGGGGGCCTGCAAGGACCTGGGCGAGCTGTCCGACGTCATGGCCACCAACCGCGACTACAACACGCTGCTGGAGGCGTGGGTGGGGTGGCACACCATCTCCCAGCCCATGCGTCCGCTCTACGAGCGCCTGGTGTCGCTGTCCAACGCGGGTGCCCAGGAGATCGGCTTCAAGGACCTGGGGGCGCTGTGGCGCTCGAACTACGACATGCCGCCCGAGGCCTTCGAGCAGGAGGCCCAGCGGCTGTGGGGGCAGGTCAAGCCGCTCTATGACGACCTGCACTGCTACGTGCGCGCCCGTCTCGCCAAGCAGTACGGCGAGGACAAGGTGCCCGCGGGCAAGGCCATTCCCGCGCACCTGTTGGGCAACATGTGGGCGCAGGAGTGGAACAACATCTATGGCCTCGTGGAGCCCTACAAGGGCCAGCCCAGCCTGGACGTGGACGCGGAGCTGAAGAAGCAGAAGTACGACGCCATCCGCATGGTGAAGCTGGGCGAGGGGTTCTTCACCTCGCTGGGCCTCAAGCCCCTGCCGGAGACGTTCTGGCAGCGCTCGCAGTTCACCAAGCCGCGCGATCGCGAGGTGGTGTGCCATGCCAGCGCGTGGGACGTCACCTACGACAACGACTTGCGCATCAAGATGTGCATCAAGACCACCGAGGAGGACCTGGTCACCATCCACCACGAGCTGGGGCACGACTACTACTACACGTATTACTACAAGCTGCCGGTGCTCTTTCAGCAGGGCGCCAATGATGGCTTTCACGAGGCCATCGGTGATGCCATCACCCTGTCCATCACCCCGGGCTATCTCAAACAGATGGGCCTGTTGAAGGACGTGCCCACGGGGGACAAGGGCCTCATCAACCTGCAGATGAAGGACGCGATGGAGAAGGTGGCCTTCCTGCCCTTCGGTCTGCTGGTGGATCAATGGCGTTGGGAGGTGTTCTCCGGGCGGGTGACGCCGGCGGACTACAACGCGTCCTGGTGGGCGCTGCGCGAGAAGTACCAGGGCGTGCGCGCGCCGGTGGAGCGCTCGGAGAAGGACTTCGACGCGGGCGCCAAGTACCACGTCCCCGCCAACGTGCCCTACACGCGCTACTTCCTGGCGCGCATCCTCCAATTCCAGTTCCACCGCGCCCTCTGCCAGGCCGCCGGCCACCAGGGCCCGCTGCACGAGTGCTCCATCTATGGCAACAAGGAGGCTGGCAAACGGCTCCAGGCCATGCTGGAGCTGGGCGCGAGCAAGCCCTGGCCCGAGGCGCTCGTGGCGCTCACCGGCCAGCGGGAGATGGATGCTTCGGCCATGCTGGAATACTTCACTCCCCTGCGTCGCTGGTTGCAGGAACAGAACAAGGGACAGCAGTGCGGTTGGTAAGTCCAGGCAGACCACCCGGTAGACAGGCCTGAAGCACTCGCTTACATTGGTGGCCGCTTGGCTGGGCTTTCTCCAGCCGGGACCTGGCGGCGAAGGTCCGCGCGGGTGTCGACGGAAGAAGAGTGCAAATGGCGACTGGTACCGTGAAGTGGTTCAACGATGCGAAGGGCTTTGGATTCATCACGCAGGACGGCGGTGGCGAGGACGTGTTCTGCCACCACACCGCCATCCAGGTGGATGGGTTCCGCACCCTGGCCGAGGGCCAGCAGGTGGAGTTCGAGGTGACCCGCGGCCCCAAGGGCTTGCAGGCGCAGAACGTTCGCCCGGTGTAACGCTGAATCACTTTCTCAGCTGTTCCCCATAAAAGGGTCCGGTCCGACTGGGATCGGGCCCTTTTCTTCTTTCCGGAGTCCCTCGCGTGTCCTCGCGCTCGAAGTCCTGGTTCCGCGCCCCCCGCGCATCCGTGGCCGCCCTGCTCACCTGCCTGGGTTGTGCCTCGGGTTCATCCGCCGTCTCCCCCCATCCGTCTTCCCCGGAGACCTCGTCCATGAAGTCCTCTCCCTCGCGTCCGGAGCTGGTGGCCCGGCTCGTCGCCCGCCATGGTGAGGCGCACCGGGCCCGCATCGAGCGCGGAGTGGCGCAGGTGGCCGCGCTGTGGCGCGAGGAGGACGGAGACCTGGAGGCCTTCGTCACCGAGTACTTCATCCCCGACGAGGCGGCGCTCGACGCCACCCTGGCCCGGCTGGAGCAGGCGCTGGAGCAGCTCGATGGACACCTGAACGAGGTGGGCCGGGAGCTGCGGCGCCCCACGGATCTGGACCTGGGGCCGTTGCTTCCGGTGGATGCACTGCTCGCCGCCCATGATCCGAGCGCGCACGTCACCGAGGATTTGTTCCGCGCGAAGGTGGGCTTCGTGGCGCTGCTCAACTTCCCGCTCACCACGCTCACCGAGCGCATGGAGCAGGGCCCGGGCTACACGCGCCGCCAGTGGGCGGAAGTCCGGCTCACGGGTCGCTTCAACAGCCGCGTGCCCGCCGAGGTGCGGCAGGAGGCGACGCGCGCGAGCGCGGCCGCGGACCTCTACATCGCCGAGTACAACCTCTGGATGCACCACCTGGTGGACGCCCAGGGGCGCCGGCTCTTTCCCAAGGGCATGCGGCTCATCAGTCACTGGAACCTGCGCGACGAGCTGAAGTCGCGCTACGCGGATCCAGAGGGCGTGGCGAAGCAGCGGATGATCATCCAGGTGATGAGCCGCATCGTCACGCAGACGATCCCCGCGGCGGTCATCGACAATCCGCGCGTGGATTGGGATCCCTTCACCAACACGGTGAAGGCGGCGCCCGCGGAGGAGGTGGAGGCGGACGTGCCCCAGCGCCCGGTGGTGGTGGATGGAGCGCGCGAGGACGACGTGCGCTACGCGAAGCTGCTGGCGCACTTCCACGCGGCGCGCAAGGTGGACCCCTACGTGCCGGTGGCGCCCACGGCGCTCGCCCGGAGCTTCGAGCTGGGACGGGAGCTGCCCGAGGCCCGGGTGAAGGCGCTGTTGGAGCAGGTGCTCACCTCTCCGCTGGTGCCCCGGGTGGCGAAGGTCATCGAGCAGCGCCTGGGCCGCGCGCTCGAGCCGCAGGAGCTGTGGTACGCCGGCTTCAAGGCGAACGCGACGCGCCCCGAGGCGGAGCTGGACGCGCTCACGCGAAAGCGCTACCCGACCGCGGACGCCTATGCCCGGGACATGCCCCGCCTGCTCCAGGAGCTGGGGTTCTCCAAGGAGAAGGCCACCTTCCTCGCCGAGCACATCCGGGTGGATCCGGCGCGCGGCGCTGGCCACGCGATGCAGGCGGCGCGGCGCGGCGACTTCCCCCGGCTGCGCACGCGCGTGGGCCCGGGCGGCATGGACTACAAGGGCTACAACATCGCGGTGCACGAGATGGGGCACAACGTGGAGCAGGTGTTCTCGCTCTACAACGTGGACCACACGCTGCTCGCGGGCGTGCCCAACAACGCCTTCACCGAGGCGCTCGCCTTCGTCTTCCAGGCACGAGACATGGAACTGCTCGGCCTGGCGAAGCCCGACGCGGCGAGCGAGCGCGAGCGGGTGCTCAACGACTTCTGGCAGACGTGGGAGATCGCCGGCGTGGCGCTGGTGGACATCGCGGTCTGGCATTGGATGTACGAGCACCCGGACGCCACGCCCGCGAGCCTGCGCGAGGCGGTGGTGCGCATCGCCCAGGAGACGTGGGATCGCTACTACGCGCCCGTGCTGGGCGGGCAGGGCACGCCGCTCCTGGGCATCTACAGCCACATGATCTCCTACCCGCTGTACCTGGCGGACTACCCGCTGGGACACCTCATCGCCTTCCAGCTCGAGGAGCACCTGCGCAAGTCCGGCAAGCTGGGCGCGGAGTTCGAGCGGATGGCGAGCCAGGGCGCCCTGACCCCCGATGTGTGGATGACGAAGGCCACGGGCGCGCCGGTGAGCGCCGAGCCGCTGCTGCGCGCCACGGAGAAGGCACTCGGCCAGTGAGCGGTCAGCGCTTCCCGGTGGCGGCCTGCTCGGAGAGCGCGCGCAGGCCGCCGAGGGTCATGGCGGTGAGCCGCTCGAGGTAGTCCGGCGGGGTGGATTGCCCCGTCACGATCACCCGCCAATAGAGCGGGGCGCCGAGCAGATCCAGGGCGAGGTCGACATCGAGGTCGGGTGACAGCTCGCCCCGGTCCATGGCCCGGCGCAACAGCTCCTGGGCCCGGGCGCGCCGTCCCTGTTGGATTCCCGTGCGCACCGCCGAGGAGAGCGCCGGTGTGCGTCGCATCTCCGCGTGCATGTCCGGCAGGATGCGCGTGATGAGCGGCCGGCGCAGCAGGGCCCGGGTCTGCTCGAGCAGGGCCGCGACGTCGCCGCGCAGCGACCCCGTGTCCGGGATGTCGATCAGATCGGTGCCCACCTCGGCGAGCAGCTCCGACACCATCTCCAGCTTCGAGGGCCAGCGCCGGTAGATGGCCGCCTTGCCCACCCCGGCGCGCTTGGCCACGGCCTCGATGCTCAGCGCGGCATACCCCGTCTTCGCCAGCTCGCGGAACAGGGCGCGGGTGATGGCGCTGGTGACGTCGGCCTGGAGCACCGCCGCTCCGGCGACCTTCCTCTGCGTTCTTCGCATGGGCTTTCCGTTCATGGTCTTCACGTTACGACGATACGCTTGCGTTCCATCGTCCACTGCCCTATTTATACGTCGGAACGCAGCCGTTCCAACGTGAAGTCGCGAAGGGGAGAGAAACCATGTGGATGAGTCACCAGGAAGACGCGCTCCAGAACCCCAACATCCGGCTGTTCGTGTCGGGCTACCGGGCCCTGCTCGACGGGAATGCCGAGGGCTTCGTGGACATGTGGGCCGAGGACGGCTCGCTGGATTTCCCCTATGCCCCCCCGGGCTTCCCCCAGCGGCTCGACGACAAGGCGGCCATCCGTGAGCACTTGCGGAGGTTCCCCGAGATGCTGCGCATCGACCGCCTCAGCGAGCCGGTCTTCCATCAGTCCCAGGATCCGCGGGTGCTCATCGCGGAGTTCTCCTGCGAGGGGCAGGCCGTGGCCACCGGCAGGCCGTACAACCAGAAGTACATCTCGGTGGTCGAGTTCCGGGATGGGCGGATCGTGAAGTACCGGGACTACTGGAACCCGGTGATCGCGCTGCGGGCCATGGCCATTCCCTTGGACACCAAGGAGGGATGACGATGAGCAAGCCTGGGATTCTCGTGACGGGTGGTACGGGCAAGACGGGTGGCCGCGTGGTCCGGCGGCTGAAGGAGCTGGGTTGGCCGGTGCGTCTGGCCAGCCGCTCGGGGAGCGCGCCCGAGGGAGTCGAGGCTGTGCGCTTCGACTGGAACCAACCGGAGGGCCACGCCCGCGCGCTGGACGGCGTGGAGCGCGTCTACCTGGTCGCGCCGGTGGGAGACACGGATCCGCTGCCGATCATGTCGGCGTTCGTCGAGCGGGCGCGCGCGGCGGGGGTGCGCCGGTTCGTGTTGCTCAGCGCCTCGTCGTTGCCGGAGGGTGGACCGGCCATGGGCGGCGTGCACCGGTTGTTGCGCGAGACCGCGCCGGAGTGGACCGTGCTGCGCCCCTCGTGGTTCATGCAGAACTTCTCCGAGGGGCAGCACCAGGCCACCTTGCGAGATGAAGGGGCGCTGTACTCGGCGACGGGCGAGGGACGCGTGCCCTTCATCGACGCCGACGACATCGCGGAGGTGGGCGTCCGGGCGCTCATCGACGAGCAGGCGCACAACACGGCGCACCTGCTGACGGGGCCTCGCGCGCTGAGCTACGCGGAAGCGGCGGGCATCATCGGCGCCGCGCTGGGCCGGCCCGTGCGCCACGTCAACCTGTCGGAAGAGGCGCTCGCCGAGCGCTGGAGCCGCCTGGGAATGGCGCGGGACTACGCCGCGCTGCTGGCGTCCATGGATGGAGCCATTGCCCGGGGGGCGGAGGATCGGACGACCGCCACCGTCGAGCAGGTGACGGGGCGGCCTCCGAGGGATTTCGTGGACTTCGCCCGGGCCTCGGTGTCGGCCTGGCGCGGGCAGGGATGAGCCGTGGCTACTTCTTGGGCTCGGGCGTGGCGCGCGGCACGTCGGCGCCCTGACCGCCGATGCCCAGCAGCTCCACCTCGAACACCAGGGTGGCGTTGGGCGGGATGGTGGGAGGCGAGCCCTGCTCCCCGTAGGCCTGCTTGGCGGGGCACACGAGCTGCGCCTTGCCGCCCACCTTCAGCTTCTGCACGCCCTCGGTCCAGCAGGGGATGACGCCGTTGAGGGGGAACTCGGCCGGCTCGCCGCGCTTGTAGGAGCTGTCGAACTCCGTGCCGTTGGTGAGCGTGCCGCGGTAGTTGACCTTCACGGTGTCGGTCGCCTTGGGGCTCGCGCCGGTGCCCGCCTTGAGCTCCTTGAAGATGATGCCGGAGGGCAGCTTCACGGCGCCCTTCTCCTTGGCGGCGTCCTCCAGGAACTTCTGGCCGACCTTCTCCTGCCGGCCCTTGGCGAGCGCCTGCAGCTTGGGCCCGTACGTGTCCAGGTCCACCGCGGGCTTGGCGTTGGTGAGCGAGTCCGTCAGGCCCTTCTTGACGATCTCGATCTCCGCCGGGCTCAGGTCGAAGATCTTGATGCTCCGGCCGATCGACAGCCCGAGCGCGTAGATCGCCTTGTCATCCTCCGTCTTGAGCGAAGCCGAGGACGAGGAGGCCGGGGCCGGAGCCGGAGCCGGGGCCTGCGCCAGGGCCTGCATTCCAGTGAAACCGATGACCGCCGCTGCCAGTACACCCAATCGCATGTGGGAATCCGCCTTTCGAAGAGCGGCGTGAAACATAGGCGCGTCCGCGTATTCCTGCTGACCGTTTTCTTGCGGCTTGTCCGGATGCTCCTACCCTCGCGGGCAGTGCGCTGCAGGCAGGAAGCGGCCTGTAGCGGTGTCTGTCCCCGGAGTGGTGCCACCGGAAGGGTGTGACGATGAGCGACAAGCGGAAGAACGCGCGGGTTCCCCTCGACATCTACCTGAACAAGTACATGTCGGGTGTGCCGTACATGGTGCACGCCAGCGACATCAGTCAGGAGGGCGTGAGTCTGGGACGCCTCATCGAGCCCGAGCAGTCCGCCAGTCGGGTGGGGTTGCAGTTCCAGCTCCCCGGCTCCGAGGAAGTCATCTACGCCGAGGGCGAGGTGGTGCGCGAGTGGGTGGAGGCCAGTCCTCGTCCGCACGAGCGCTCGGGCGTGCGCTTCACGCTGCTCACCTCGCGGCACCGGCAGATGATCGACGAGTACGTGTCGCGCGGCACGCGAGGCCACTGAGCCACGCGTTCCCCGATTGCTCCCTGATTGCTCCGTTGAAGGGCGGCCGGACGAGCCGCCTTGACCGGGTGGGGAGCACGCCGTTGAATCCCGGGCCATGCGAAGCGCAGCGTGGTGGAGTCGCGGGTGGCGGGTGCTGGGAGTGCTCGGGGTGTGGGCGCCCTTGTCGGTGCTGGCCGCGGGTGGGAGCGTGGATTGGCAGCGGCAGGTGCTCCGGGTGACGGGCAATGGCCCCCCGGACGTGAAGGCCAGCAATCCGGCGCAGGCGAGGTTGGGGGCGGAGCGCTCGGCGAAGGAGCACGCCCTGGCCGACTTGATGGAGCTGGTGAAGGGTGTGCCGCTGCGCTCGGACCGGACCGTGGGTGAGGAGATGGCCCGGGAGGAAACGCACCGCCGGATCGAGGAGGTGCTGCGCGGCCAGCAGGTCGTCCGCAAGCGCTACTACTCCGACGGGGGCGTGCAGTGGGACGTGGAGGTGCCCTTGGGCGCGCTCACCCAGGTGCTCGTCACGCCGGAGCCGGAGACGAAACCCTCCGAGCGGAGCACGGAGTCCCCGGCCAAGGCGAGCAAGGCCACGGGGCTGGTGGTGGATGCGCGCAAGCTGGGGATGACCCCGGTGCTGGCGCCCCGGTTGATCGACGCGGCCTCGGGCGAGCGGCTCTATGGTCTGGCGTCACTGGACGCGGAGGCGCGCAAAATCACGGGCGTGGCGGGGTTCTTCCAGCGCCTGGAGGACGCGCGCAAGGCGGGGAGGGTGGGCGCGAAGCCGCTCGTCATCGAGGCGGCGCGGCTCGAGGGCTCGGATCTCCAGCTCGGGCCGGACGCGGTGAAGAAGCTGGGGGATCTCGAGCCGCGGCTGCTGGCCGAGGGCCGGGTGGCGATCCTCATTCAATAGGAGGGAGCGCGGATGCGGGCAGCGGGTGGGTGGTGGAGGCGCGGGTGGAGAGGGGCCGTGTGGGTGTGCGGGCTGGGGCTCGGGTGTGCGTCGGGTCCCGGGGCGGTGCAGTCCCCGACGGTGGATCGGGCGCGCGAGATGCTGCGGACCGGACGGGCGCGTGGAGGCAACCTGGTGTTGCGGTGCGAGCCCGGGGACGCGGACGTGTACCTGGATGGGGTCGCCCAGGGCTTCTGCTCGGACTTCGGGGACGCCCAGGGGGGGTTGCACGTGGGCGAGGGCCTGCACCGCGTCGACGTGAAGAAGGACGGCTACTGGCCCTACACCACGTACTACGAGCCCGG
Organism: Cystobacter fuscus; assembly: GCF_002305875.1. NCBI lineage: Bacteria > Pseudomonadati > Myxococcota > Myxococcia > Myxococcales > Archangiaceae > Cystobacter > Cystobacter fuscus. The sequence goes on from NZ_CP022098.1 coordinate 5,807,634, forward strand.
CCGGGCCCGGGCGGCGTTGACCATCCAGCTGCGGGAGAGGGCGCCGGGGGGTGGGCAGTCCCCGTGAGCCGCCCGGGCGCGCTTCCGGTGTAGCTTCGGGGTCACGGCTCGCCTGGAAGGGTGGGCAAGAAGAGAAGGGGTGCGGTCATCGGACGCAACAAGAGAGGCAAGGCGCAGGCGGTGAAGGCGCCCGTGGCCCCGAGGGCGGTAGAGACTCCGGCGGAACCGGCGCTGAAGGTGGTCCGGAGCGAGCCCGAGGCCCTGCTGTCGGAAGCCGAGGCCCGGCGGGTGGACTTCGTCTGGTCGGCGGTGATGGTGGGCGTGCTGGGGCTGGTGTTCGCGCTGCTCTCGGTCTTCGGCGGAGTGGCGGTCCCGGTGCTGCTGGCGCTGGGCACGGCCTATGTGCTCAACCCCGTCGTCACGGGCCTGGAGCGCCGGGGGATTGATCGGACGTGGGGGACGAGCGCGGTGTTCGCCGCGTGCACGCTGGCGACTGCCGGAGGGGTGCTCTACCTGGTGCCCGTCTTCCGGGACGAGGCCGCGAAGCTGCCGGAGTTCTTCGTGCGGGCGAGCTCGCAGGTGGTGCCCCAGGTGGAGTCGTTGTTGGGCCATCCCCTGCCGGATCTGCTCCAGCAGCGCATGACGGAGCTGGGCGGACGGGCGTCGGAGCTGTTGCAGAGCGCGGGACCCACCGCGGCGCGGCTGGTGGCGAGTTTCGCGGGCAACACGGCGCGCTTCGTGACCACGCTGCTGGGGCTGTTGGTGGTGCCGGTGCTGGCCTTCTTCTTCCTGCAGGACTACCCCCGGCTGGTGGAGCTGGTGCGCGGGTTGGTGCCCCGCCGGGCGGAGCGGCTGGTGAGCCAGCGCTTCTCCGAGGTGGATGACGTGCTGTCGGCCTTCGTGCGCGGACAGGTGACGGTGGGGGCGATCCTGTCGGTGCTCTACAGCGTGGGGCTGGGGTTCGCGCGCATCGACATGGCGATCGTCATCGGGGTGATCGCGGGCTTTGGCAACATGGTGCCCTACCTGGGCACGGGCGTGGGCGTGGTGCTGGCGCTGCTGGGGGTGATGCTGTCCTGGCAGGGCGCGTGGCAGCTCGCCGTCGTGGTGGGCACGTTCGTGGTGGGGCAGATGGCCGAGGGCTTCATCATCACGCCGCGCGTCGTGGGCGACAAGGTGGGCCTGTCCTCGATGGCCGTCATCATCGCCATCCTGGCGTTTGGCGAGCTGTTCGGCTTCACCGGCATCCTGCTCGCGGTGCCCACGACGGCCATCCTCAAGGTGGTGCTGAGCGTGGTGGTGGAGCGCTACCAGAAGACGTCCGTCTATACGGGCGAGAAGCCCACCCCCTGAATCCCGGGCCCGGTAGCGGGCAACGGAGCCGGGGGGGTTGGCGCCTGGGGGGGAGGGGAGCTAGGCAAGGGGCGTGGCGAAGCGCGAAGCAATGGAGCGGGACGTGGCGGGCCTCGGGCTCCTTCATGAGGAAATCATCGCCTGCCGGGCCTGTCCCCGGCTGGTGGAGTGGCGGGAGAAGATCGCCCGGGAGAAGCGCCGGGCCTACCGGGACTGGACGTACTGGGGCCGGGCGGTGCCGGGGTTTGGAGATCCCCGGGCGGGCATGGTCATCGTGGGACTGGCGCCCGCGGCGCATGGTGCCAACCGGACGGGCCGGTACTTCACGGGGGACCGGTCGGGAGAGTTCCTGTTCGCCGGGCTGCACCGGGCGGGGTTCGCCAATCAGCCCCGGAGCGACCACCGCGACGACGGGCTGGAGCTGACCGGGGCCTTCATCTCCGCGCCCTGCCGGTGCGCGCCTCCCGACAACAAGCCCCTGCCGGAGGAGCTGGTGCGCTGCACGCCCTTCTTCGACCGGGAGCTGGCCCTGCTGCCCGTCCGGGTGGTCCTGGCGCTGGGGAGCATCGCCTGGAACGCGACGCTCGCCTGGATGCAGCGCACGGGGGTGGAGCTTCCCTCGCCCCGGCCCGCCTTCGGCCACGGGGCCGAGCTGGCCGTGCCGGGGGCTCCGGTGCTGCTGGGCAGCTACCACGTCAGCCAGCAGAACACCCAGACGGGGCGGCTCACCCCCGCCATGTTCGACGCGGTGACGGCCCGGGCCCGGGTGTTGTTGGCGTCCGCGCGGGAAGAGCGCGCACGCGTGTCGCTGTTTCCTTGACAGCCGAGGGCGCCCCCTGTAATTCCCCGCCCGCCTCGTGACGACGAGTCCCGCGGCGAACGGGTCGTTAGCTCAGCGGTAGAGCACTACCTTGACACGGTAGGGGTCAGTGGTTCGATCCCACTACGACCCACAAGCATCACGGTTTTCAACGCGCGGGCGGCAGGCTGATCAGCCTTGCCGCCCGTGTTCTTTTCCGAGGTCTCCCATGGCGGATCAAATCACGGTGACGCTCCCCGACGGCAGCCAGAAGCAGGCGGCGCGGGGCACGAGCATCGCTGACTTCGTGCGTGAGGGCATTGGGGCGGGCCTGGCCAAGGCCGCGCTCTTCGCGCGGGTGAACGGCGAGGACATGGACTTGTCGCGCCGGCTCGAGTCGGACGTGAAGCTGCAGATCTTCACCTCCAAGAGCCCCGAGGGGTTGGAGCTCATCCGGCACGACGCCGCGCACGTGGTGGCGGCGGTGGTGCAGCGGCTCTATCCCGGCACCCAGGTGACGATCGGCCCGTCCACGGAGGACGGCTTCTACTACGACTTCTTCCGCGACCGGCCCTTCACGCCCGAGGACCTGGAGAAGATCGAGGCGGAGGCCAACAAGGAGATCGCCCAGAACCAGCCCTTCGTGCGCAGCGAGGTCTCCATGGAGGAGGCCATCCAGCTCTTCGAGGGCAAGGGCGAGAAGTTCAAGGTCGAGATCGTCAAGGACATCGCGGCCAAGGGCGCCAAGACGCTCACGCTCTACACCCACGGCGACTGGGTGGACTTCTGTCTCGGGCCCCACGCGCCGAGCACCGGGAAGATCGGCGTCATCAAGCTCATGTCCACGAGCGGTGCCTACTGGCGCGGCGATCATCGCAACCCGATGCTCCAGCGCATCTACGGCACGGCCTTCTTCGACAAGAAGGCGCTCCAGGAGCACCTCAACCGGCTGGAGGAGGCGCGCAAGCGCGACCACCGCAAGCTGGGCAAGGAACTGGATCTCTTCCACTTCCACCAGTTCTCGCCCGGCGGCGCCTTCTGGACCCCCAAGGGCACCACCCTCTACAACACCCTGTCGGCCTTCATGCGCCGGCTGACGACCGACAACGGCTACGTGGAGATCAAGACCCCGCTGCTCTACAACAAGGGCCTGTGGGAGACGAGCGGCCACTGGGGCAAGTACAAGGAGAACATGTTCCTCGTGCTGGACAACGAGAGCGGCGAGCACGACTTCTCGCTCAAGCCGATGAACTGCCCCAGCCACCACCTGTACTACGGCTTCAAGAAGCACAGCTACCGCGACCTGCCCCTGCGCCTGCACACCCAGGACGTACTGCACCGCAACGAGGCGGCCGGCTCGCTGGGCGGCCTCACGCGCGTGCGCCAGTTCGCCCAGGACGACGCCCACATCTACTGCCGCGAGGATCAGATCCCCGACGAGGTGAAGCACTTCGTCCGCATCCTGGATCACGTCTACAAGGCCGTGGGGCTGAGCTACTCGGTGAAGTTGTCCACGCGGCCGGAGAAGCGGCTCGGCGATGACTCGCTGTGGGATCGGGCCGAGGGCGGCCTGAAGAGCGCGCTGGAGAGCCTGGGTCTGCAGTACGAGCTCAAGCCGGGCGATGGCGCCTTCTACGGCCCGAAGATCGACTTCGACGTGTCCGACAGCATCGGCCGCAAGTGGCAGCTGGGCACCATCCAGCTCGACTACCTGGCGCCCGAGCGCTTCGATCTCACCTACGTGGGCGAGGACAACGCCGAGCACCGCCCGGTCGTGCTGCACCGCGCCATCTACGGCTCCTTCGAGCGCTTCATCGCCATCCTCATCGAGCACTTCGCGGGGGCGTTCCCGGCGTGGCTGGCGCCCGTGCAGGTCACGCTCGTCACCGTGGCGGACCGGCAGCTCGACTACGCCCGCCAGGTGCGCGACCGGCTGCGCTCCAAGGGCTACCGGGTGGAACTGGACGAGCGGGGAATCACCCTCAACGCCAAGATCCGCGAGGGTCAGGTGCAGAAGATCCCCTTCACCCTGGTGATCGGCGACAACGAGGTGGAGGCGGGCGCGGTCTCCCCCCGCCGCTACGGCGGAGAGGACCTCAAGAGCATGAAGCTGGAGCTCTTCGAGGCCCTGCTGGAGAAGGAAGCGGCCTGGCCCTGATGTCCTACCTGTCCTCCCTGGAGTCCGGGACCTTCTGAGGGCCCTTGACTCCCGGAGGCTGGCAAGTATCTTGCCCCCCTTCCGAGGGGGGTACCTACTCCCACTAGCTGGAGGACTGTCACATCGCTCGCGACCAAAGAACGAACCGCCGTATTCGCGCTCGCGAGGTCCGCGTTGTAGGACCCGCGGGAGAGCAGCTCGGTGTCCTGTCGATCGAAGCCGCCCTGGAGCGTGCTCAGTCCGAGGGGATGGACCTCGTCGAGGTCAACCCCATGGCCAAGCCGCCGGTCTGCAAGATCATGGACTACGGCAAGTTCAAGTACGAGGAGAAGAAGCGGGCCTCGGAAGCGAAGAAGAAGCAGGTCGTCGTCCATCTGAAGGAAGTCAAGCTCCGCCCGAAGACGGAGGAGCATGACTACGAGTTCAAGGTTCGCAACGTGCGCCGCTTCCTCGAGGAGGGGAACAAGGCCAAGGTCACGATCATGTTCCGTGGCCGTGAGATCACGCACAAGGAACTGGGCTCGGCCATCCTCGACGACGTCATCAAGGACCTGAAGGACGTGGCGGTGGTGGAGCAGATGCCGCGCATGGAAGGGCGGCAGATGTTCATGATCATCGCCCCCAACCCGAAGGTGGCGCAGCGGGCGCGCGAGTTGGCCCGGCAGCAGGCGGCGGCGGCGGAGAAGGCCGAGGCGGCGGGCAAGCCCGCGGCGGGCGGCCCGGCGGGTGGCAAGAAGCCCAGCGATGCTCCGGGAGAAGGCACCCCGGCGGTGGATGCACCGGTGGCCCAGGCGGCCCCCACGGCTCCGGCGGCTCAGTCCGGCGGCGCGAAATAGATGAACCCGGTGGAGGGTCTCTCGAGGCCCGCCACCTCCAGACGGACGTCGAGCGAGAAGGAAGGAAACGGCATCATGCCCAAGTTGAAGACCCGGAGCAGCGCGAAGAAGCGCTTCCACGTGAAGAAGTCCGGCCAGGTGAAGTTCGCCAAGGCCTATGGCAAGCACCTGTTCACCCACGCCAAGAGCCAGAAGCTCAAGCGCGAGCACCGGGGCACGGGTCACCTCCGGGACATGGACGCCAAGAAGGTGCGTCTGGAGCTGTTCCCGTACGGGGCCAACTAGTCGGCAAGCGCAGTCGCAGTCGCAGTGGCAGCAAGAGGGCCCTGACGGTGTGCGAGAGCACCGGGGGTTTTCAAACACCTCGAAGGTAGGAGTGAGTCATGCGCGTCAAAAAAGGATTCAAGGCCCGTCGTCGTCGTAATCGCATTCTGAAGCTGGCCAAGGGCTACCGGGGCCGCCGCAAGAATTGCTACAAGCGGGCCAACCAGGCCGTGGAGCGCGCGCTGGATTACGCCAGCCGTGATCGCGCGCAGCGCAAGCGCAACTTCCGCTCGCTGTGGATCGTCCGCATCAACGCGGCCGCTCGCCTCACGGGCCTGTCGTACTCGCGGCTGATCTCCGGTCTGGCCAAGAACAAGATCGCCCTGGATCGCAAGGTCCTCGCCGATCTGGCCGTGGCGGATCCCGCCGGTTTTGCCGCCGTCGCCAACATCGCGAAGGCGGCCTGAGAAGAAGCGGCAGTGGCGGCGGTCCGGGGTGTTCCCGGGCCGTCCTCCGCTCCTGGAAGTGAACCGGGCTGCCCCTGTGGGCGGCCTTTTTTTTTTGCCCCGGCATGAGCCCGGGGAGGAAGGCGAAGTCCGATGCGAGACCGCTTGCAGTCGCTCGCGGATGCGGCACGGCGCGAGATCTCCGTCGCCTCGGAACCCACCGCGGTGGAGGCGCTCCGGATCCGCTACCTCGGCAAGAAGGGCGAGTTGTCCGGTGTGCTCGGCGGCATGGGCAAGTTGCCCCCCGACGAGCGCCGCGCCCTGGGCGAGGTGGCCAATCAGGTCAAGGCCGAGATCGAGAAGCTGCTCGGCGAGGCCATCCAGCGCGTGGAGGAGGCGGCGCTCGAGAGCGAGCTGCGCGGCCCCAGGCTGGACGTGACGCTGCCCGGGCGCAGCGTCACCCCCGGCAGTCGCCACCCGGTGTCCCGGACGATGGAGGACATCGTCCGCACCTTCCAGCGGCTCGGCTTCGAGGTGGCCCATGGGCCGGAGATCGAGCTGGACTACTTCAACTTCGAGGCGCTCAACCTCCCGAAGGATCACCCCGCGCGCGACATGCAGGACACCTTCTACGTGGACGAGGCCTCGCTCGGCCACGCGAAGAAGGCGGACAGCCCGGTGCTCCTGCGCACGCACACCTCGCCGGTGCAGGTGCGCTTCATGCTCAACCGCAAGCCGCCCATCCGCGCCGTCATGCCGGGCCGCGTCTACCGGCGCGACTCGGACATCACCCACACGCCCATGTTCCACCAGGTGGAGGGGCTGCTCGTGGACAAGGACGTGAGCTTCGCCGAGCTCAAGGGCACCCTGGACGCCTTCGTGAAGGCCTTCTTCGGCTCGGACACGCGCACGCGCTTCCGGCCTTCCTTCTTTCCCTTCACCGAGCCCTCGGCCGAGGTGGACATCTCCTGCACCTCGTGCGGCGGCAAGGGTTGCCGCGTGTGCAAGCAGACCGGCTGGCTGGAGGTGCTCGGCAGCGGCATGGTGCACCCCAACGTCTTCAAGTACAGCGGCTACGACGCCACCGAGGTGACGGGCTACGCGTTCGGCATGGGCGTGGAGCGCATCGCCATGCTGCGCTATCGCATCGATGACCTGCGGATGATGTTCGAGAACGACGCGCGCTTCCTGGAGCAGTTCTGATGAAGATCTCGGTCAAGTGGCTCAAGGACTATGTGGCGCTGCCCGCGGCCGTGGAGGAGCTGGCGCGCAAGTTGACGGCGGTGGGTCTGGAGATCGAGGGCCTGGATCGCCCCGGCGAGGCCCTGCGCGGCGTCGTGGTGGCGCAGATCCAGGAGTCCGTCCAGCACCCCAACGCGGACAAGCTGTCCGTCACCAAGGTGGACCTGGGCGGCCCGGAGAAGCTCCAGGTGGTGTGCGGCGCCAAGAACTTCAAGGTCGGGGACAAGGTGCCCCTGGCCACCCTCGGCACGAAGCTGCCCAATGGCGTGGAGATCAAGCAGGCTCCGCTGCGCGGCGTGGACAGCTTCGGCATGCTCTGCTCGGCCAAGGAGCTGGGCCTGTCCGAGGAGTCCTCCGGCCTGCTCATCCTCCCGCCGGAGCTCGTGCCCGGCACGCCCATCGCCGAGGCGCTCGGGGTGGATGACGTGGTGCTGGAGGTGAACGTCACCCCCAACCGGCCCGATGCCCTGTCCCACCTGGGCGTGGCGCGCGAGGTGGCCGTGGCCACGGGCTCGCCCCTGAAGCTTCCCGAGCCCCGGCTCGCGGAGTCCGGCGAGCCCGCCTCCAGCAAGATCAAGGTGCGCATCGAGGACCCCGTGCGCTGCCCGCGCTACGCGGCCCGCGTCATCGAGAACGTGAAGATCGGCCCCTCGCCCCAGTGGCTCCAGGACCGGCTCAAGGCGTGCGGCGTGCGCCCCATCAGCAACGTGGTGGACGTGACGAACTTCGTCCTCCTGGAGTACGGCCAGCCCCTGCACGCCTTCGACCTGGCCAAGGTGGCGGGCCAGGAGATCATCGTCCGCACCGCTCGGCCCGGCGAGAAGATGACCACGCTGGATGGCAAGCAGCGCGCGCTGGATGCCGAGGATCTGCTCGTCTGTGACCGCGACCGGGCCCAGGCCCTGGCCGGAGTGATGGGCGGCGAGGACAGCGAGGTGAGCGCGAGCACCACCCGCGTGGTGCTGGAGTCCGCCCACTTCCAGCCCTCGAGCATCCGCCGCTCCTCCAAGCGCCATGGCCTGCACACCGAGGCCTCGCACCGCTTCGAGCGCGGGGCGGACCTGGATGCCGTCGTGCCCGCGGTGGATCGGGCCGCGGCGCTCATCGCCGAGCTGGCCGGTGGCACGGTGGCGCCGGGCCGCGTGGACGTGTACCCCCAGCCCCAGCCGCTGCGCCGGGTGTCCATGCGCTATGGCCGGGTGGAGAAGGTGCTCGGCGTGGCCATCGCCGAGGCGGACTGCCGGCGCATTCTCGGCACCCTGGGCTTCAAGGCCGTGGAGGAGGGGAGCGGGCAGACGACCTTCGAGGTGCCCCGCGCCCGCGTGGACGTGGAGCGGGAGGAGGACCTCTTCGAGGAACTCGCCCGCGTCCACGGCTACGACAACATCCCCGCGAAGCTGCCGCGCGGCCTCGCCGAGCTGGCCCCCGAGCCGCCCGCCACCGAGGCCGAGCGCCGCGCCCGTCAGGCACTCGCCGGAGCGGGGTTGAGCGAGGTGGTGAACTACTCCTTCGTGATGCCGCGCGTGCTGGAGGCCCTCGGGGGCAAGGAGCAGCCGGTGGCGCTGCTCAACCCGCTGAGCGTCGAGCAGTCGGTGATGCGCACGAGCCTGTTGCCCGGCCTGCTGGAGAACCTCTCACGCAGCGTGCGGCACCAGGTGGACACCGTGTTCGTGTACGAGATGGGACGGGCCTACCTGCGCGACCCCGCCGGCGGCCAGGGTCAGCAGCCGGCCGCGCGAGAGGTGCCTCGTCTGGCGGGCCTGTGCTGGGGCCTGCGTGGTGGCCGCACCTGGACCCAGAAGGACGCGAGGGCGGACTTCTACGACGCCAAGGGCGCCGTGGAGGGGGTGCTGCACGCGCTCCATGTGGACGGAGTCCGCTTCGTCCCCGCGGAGGCCCCGGCGTACCATCCGCGCGCCTGTGCCCGGGTGGAGCTGGCCGACGGCACGGTGCTCGGCCATGTGGGCGAGCTGCACCCGCGTGTGACCAAGGCCCTGGAGCTGCCTCGGGACGTCTTCGCCTTCGAGCTGGACACGGGGCCGCTCTATGCCGCCGCCCGGCTCGTGCCCGCCTGGGGGGGCCTGCCTCGCTTCCCGGCGGTGCTGCGGGACCTGGCCGTGGTGGTGCCCCTGGAGCTGCCCAACGACGAGGTCCGTCGGGTCATCCTCGAGGTCGGCGGGCCGCTGGTGGAGGACGCGCTCGTCTTCGACGTCTACACGGGCAAGCCCATCCCCGAGGGACGCAAGAACCTGGCGTACGCCATCCGCTACCGCTCGCCCGAGCGCACCCTCACCGACGCGGAGGTGGGCACCGCCCACCAGCGCATCATCGCCGAGGTCAACCAGCGCCTGGGCGGCGCCCTGCGCGCCTGAGAACGCGAAAAACCTGAGTGAAACCGGTGGGTTGACAGTCGTTGGGGAAGACTGTCACAGTCCGCCGGGTTCACCCCGGAAGAGGGACGCGAAGGCACGCGCATGACCAAGGCGGACATCATCGAGGGCGTCTACGAGAAGGTCGGCTTCTCCAAGAAGGAGTCGGCGGAGATCGTGGAACTCGTCTTCGACACCTTCAAGGAAACGCTCGAGCGGGGGGACAAGATCAAGATCTCGGGCTTCGGCAACTTCCAGGTGCGCCAGAAGAAGGCGCGCGTGGGCCGCAACCCGCAGACGGGCAAGGAGATCGAGATCTCGGCGCGCCGGGTGCTGACCTTCCGGCCGAGCGCGGTGCTCAAGGCGGCGCTCAACGGCGAGCAGATTCCGGAGAACCACTCCGAGCTGGACGCCGCCGAGGAGGCCGCCGCCGACGCCGCCGAGGCCGCCGGGTTGGATCCCGAGGACATGGACGAGGAGTTCGAGGGGCTCGAGCCCGTGAAGGTGTCGCGGGCGGAATGAAGGCGAAAGCCGGGTGATTTTTTCGAGGGCTGCCCGATCTCTTTCTTGACCTGAAGATGGGGTAGGGGCATAAGGCAGCCCATCTCGCCGACGCCGAAAGGCACCGCGCGGGAGACAGCACAACGGGGCGTAGCGCAGCCTGGTAGCGCACTTGCTTGGGGTGCAAGTGGTCGCAGGTTCAAATCCTGTCGCCCCGACCATCGAAGACCCTGGAGTCTGGCTTCACGGTGGACTCCAGGGTCTTCATCTTCCCCATCGGGAAGGCAGTCGTTGTGGGGAGTTAGTTCAGTTGGTTAGAACGCCGGCCTGTCACGCCGGAGGCCACGGGTTCAAGTCCCGTACTCCTCGCCAAAGAAGCCCAGCAATCCTCCGGGGTTGCTGGGCTTTTTCTTTGCCCGCGTGTGCCCTCGGCGTGCCCCTTCGGCGCTTCGGACCGGAGCGGCATGGAGCTGGCGCACAGGTGCTCAAGGGGTGGAGCGCCCGCCAATCTCCGGGAAGCGCTCGTAGGCCCGTTTGAGCGCGTCCAGGTGAGCGGGGTGGCGCATCGGTGAGCCTGACAACCCACCCGCCCGTCGCGGTGCGCCGTGAGCGTGACAGCAGCTCCGCGTCGCGGGCCGGGTCCGGAAAGCCGATGGCCCGTGCGGCAGCGGGCGACCAGTAGTTCAGCCACCCGAGGCGATGCGGAATCTCTGGCGAGCGCATGGCACTGGGGGACCTGATCACCGGCAGGCCACGGGGAGGCGGCTCCAGGTCGTCTGGCCGATTCTTCGTCTGGCGTGCAATGTCCACCCCCGCGCTGAACGGCGTCGCGTGCCCCCAGAACGCGCGTGCTTCCTCCGCCACAGCCTCTAGCAAAGCCGCCGCAGCCGCGATGCCGTCCGCGGACAGAGGCACTGACACATGGAATTCAAACTGTGCCCGACCGCCAGGAGACATCCCCGCCGGTTTCCCCCATCCCATTACTCTCACTCGGAAGTTGTCATCGATGCTGCGCAGAGTCGGAAACTCCCCGCGCTTACTCTCACGGGCAACGAGTGCATCACGATCCTGTAACGGAACAAGTTGTCCCTCGTCAGAAATCATAAGCCCGATGCACAAACCAGGAACTGCGCGTTCCATTCCATGAACAACAGCCAATGGACGGCCATCATTGACCGCAAGCGCAGGCGCGTAGACGATCATGGTCATCTGGTCTTTTTGTGTGGCGGACATTTCAGCACCAATCCATGAGGACGATAACGCCCTGAAGTTGCGGTTCCTCGATTTCCAGCATGGCCTTGTGAGTGGCGCTTCGCACGCCGACCTGGAAGTCAAATACCGTCTGGCGGCGAGGAGCCCTGAGCGCGTACTCCGTCAGGCTGTCAGTTCTTCGATGTGGCGTCTGTGCTCGTTCGAAAAGCTGTCGGCGGAACTTGTTGGTCTCCATGCGACCGAAGGCAACTCCAATCTTTTAAGGCAATGGCCAAGGGCGGCATTGGCCTCGCCAACAATGAGCTTCAGCGCCATGACGACATCGTGATTGCGATACTTCGAATCCAGGGGGGAGTCCCACTGCCGCGGCGGGCGCCGCGCGGGGATCAGGGCCGCTCGAGCCGGCGCCAGCGTCCGGCGTGCGCCGTCTCGCGCCAGGTGTCGAAGGGCTCGGGCGGCGTGCCCTCGCCGAAGACGAGCACGGTGTCGAACCACTGGCGCTGCTCCAGGGTGGCGGCGCGCACGTCGCTCACCGGCGCCTGACCGGGCAGGGCGTGCACCGGGTGGTGCCTGGCATCCGTGAAGAAGTCATGGCCCACGCCGCCCCGGGTGGCGGTGAGCCACTGCCCCAGGTGCGCCAGGTAGATGTGGCGGCTGCCCAGCACGGTGGCGCCCACCAGGGACAAGTAGCCGTTGCGCCCCGGTGGCCCACCGGCCATCACCTCGTCGAGGCCCTCCACCGCCCGGGCGAAGCGCTCGTGGAAGACGGCCGTCTCGCCCAGGGAGAACAGGCTCAGCAGGACGAGGCCCGCGCGCAGGGCCCGGGGCAGCACGCGCCAGTCCACCATCAAGAGCGAGCACATGCCCGCGAGCACCGGCAGCCGCACACTCACGAGGAAGATGCCCGAGAGCGTCTTGGGGGTGACGAGGTAGAGCGCCACGAGCGCGAGGAAGGCCATGGCCGGGGCGGCGGGCTCCTCGCGCCGGCGGCGCAGCCAGTACACCCCGAAGGCGAGCGTCACCAGCAGCGGCCCCACGGCCGCGAGCCAGCCCTCGGGCTGGTACGTCTTGAAGAACCAGTTGATGTGCGAGGCGGCGTTGTACTCGGTCACCGGCCAGTCGCCGGGGGTGACGGCCCGGGTGGCCATGCTCCAGGCCTTGGGCAAGGAGAGCAGCACGGGCAGTCCCATGCTCACGGCGAGCCCCTGGATGCGCGCGCGCCACGGTCGCCCACTCAACGCCACCGCCGCCATGGCCACGCTGATCGCCGCGAACGCCACCAGGTGGGACAGGAAGGTGGCCGCCGCGAGGAGGTTCACCCAGATGAACCTCCTGGGGCTCGGAGCCTCGAGCGCCCGGACGAAGGCGGCGAGGGTGAGGAAGGCGAGGGACTGGGCGAACAGCCCGGAGAGCAGGCCGTACCAGTACGACAGGTTGAAGGCGAGGGGCAGGCCCACGAGGAGCACCGCGTCCGAGCGCCGCCAGGCGCGCACCAGGGCGAGGTGGGACACGGGGTAGAGCATCAGCGCGAGCCACAGGCCCACCCGCACGGCCACCGCGCCGTTGGTGACGATCGCCAGGGGCAACAGCAGCCAGTAGATGAGGCCATAGCCCCACGGGAAGTGCACGCCATACACCGCGCGCACGGCGGGATCTCCCCGGAGCGCGAGCCTCAGGGTCTCCAACTGGGCGCCATGCGCGGCCAGATCCACGCAGGGCGGAGACCCCGCGACGCACCATGAGGCGAAGAGGCCCCACAGCGCGAAGAGGAGTGGAAGGTGCCAGCGCCGCGCGGAGGCAGAACCGCACGGGGGAGCAGAGAGCATGACGCCTCTTACCCGGCTTCCACGAGGCGGCGAAGTCCGAGTAGGAGGTTCCGGGGAGGCGCATGCCTCTCACGCGGGCCTGCTAGTCCTTCGTGCAGACCACGTCGTCCACCTGGAGGTGGTCGCGGTCCGCCACGCTGCGGCCGGGGTAGAAGAACAGGCGCCAGTCACGCACGTTGCCGGTGAAGCGGAAGAACACCGGCTCCCAGGCATCGCTGTCCACCGTGATGAAGTCCGTCTGAGGGCTCCAGCCGGCGCTCGAGTAGATGCGGTGGCGGATGGTGCCGTGGCCCCTCACCCGGTACGAGCAGGAGTAGTTGCCGGTCGGCACGTTGAACTTCTGGAGCGTGAAGCGTTCGGCGACCTGGATGGGGACGACGAACTGGAGCGCACGCGAGCCTCCGTGCACCGCCTGCGTGTAGGGCACGAGGCGCGAGGGCTTGATCTCCGAGCCCGGATCCGCGACGCCGTTGTCCAGCCCGTACCAGTAGTCGGGAATGTACGGGGTGCCGTAGTACGGAATGGGCGTGTTGCTCCAGTTCTCGAAGCCGCCGTTGCGGATGATGTTCGCGGGGTGCTCGGCGGAGACACAGCGACGGGTCGCCGGGTCGCAGGCGGGCAGGTCGCCGCGGCAGTCGTAGGTGGTGAAGCAGGCCCCAGGGGACAGCTCGCACACGCCCGTCGTGGGGTTGCAGCTCGTCGCCGGGTTGTTGCAGACGACGCCCGCGCAGGGGTCGCCTTCCACGCAGAGGTGCGAGGCGGTATCACAGACGGGCGTCTGCGGAGTGCCGGCGCAATCCGCATGGCGGACGCAGCGGTCCGCCGCGGTCACGCACGTGTGGGACGCATCGCAGGTCTGCCACTCGCTGCACTGGGTGGCGTTGTTGCAGCGGCCGGAGAGCGGCTCACAGGTCGCGGTGGCGTTCACGCAGCGCTCCCATGACTGGCAGCTGACCATGTCACACGGCTCCGGGGCGCGGGCGCAGCGCACGTCGTCGATGATCAGGTGGTCGCTCCGGGTGTTCCGGAGGCTGAAGACGAACTCGAAGGTGTCGTAGACGGGGTTGGCGAGGTTGAAGGCGTACGACACCCGGGTCCAGTCCTGGGTCTCGACCGTGGTGTAGCTCGAGTACGAGGAGTAATCGGTGTCGAAGAAGGCGTTGCGGATCTCACCGGAGCCCCGCACCTGGTAGGTGCAGGAGTAGCGGCCGGCGGGCATGGACTTCGCGACGGTGGTGAAGCGCTTGTGCGTGCCCGTGTCATTGATCAGCCGGGCCGCGTTGAGGCCCTGGTAGGGATTCGTCGTCACCTTCTGCACCGCGTCGCTGGTGAGGTTCGACTTGCTGCCCAGCCACTGGGAGGGAAGCGCGCCGGGCCATTCCTCGAAGCTCCAGTTGTCGAGGACGCTCGTCCCGGCGTCGGAGCCCGCATCGGGCGTCTCCGTGCCCGCGTCCGGCGTCTCGGTCCCCGAATCAGGCGTCCCGGTGCCCGCATCCGGAACCTCGGTGCCAGCGTCCGGAGTCTCCGTGCCCGAGTCCGGGGTCCCAGTGCCAGAGTCCGGAGTCTCGGTGCCCGAGTCGGGCGTCTCCGTCCCGGAGTCCGGAGGCTCCGAGCCTGAATCCGGCACTTCGGTGCCAGCATCCGGCTGCTGCGTGCCCGCGTCCGGTCGTGGCTGACCGGAATCAGGGGGCCCTTCTGGATCCGTCGAATCACCGCAGGCGGTCAGCAGGACCATCAGCGACGTCAGGCATACTCGGAACAACTTCACAGCAAACCTCCAGCTTCAAAGGAACGAGTTCTACCTAGCATCTCCGATAAGCCTGAAATAGTTCAATGTCGGAGGAATGCAAAGACTCGGTGTCAGAAGCGTCCTTCTGATTCGGTACAGTCAGGTAAGAAGTGACAAAGCAGAACAACCTGCCGCAGGTGCCCCCGGGTATGAGCATCCGTCCGCCAGTCACTGGCGCGAAGGAGGCCTTCCATGGGTCGTCGCAAGCATCGGGTTGGGTCGAGGACGCTTGCACTCTGTCAAGGGGGTCAAAAATTCCTGTCGCCTGACAGGCGGGCCGCGTACCGGCACCCTCGGGAACGTCACCTTCCCAGTGAGCCCGAAGACGGAACCTTGAGCATGGCCACTGCGAGCCGCGCCGAGTCTCAAGGGGTGGCTCGCCCGCCGATCTCCGGGAAGCGCTCGTAGGCCCGTTTGAGCGCGTCCAGGTGGGCGGGGTTATCGAGATCGAGCGGCGCGTCCGTGAGCTGCACGACCCACCCGCCCGTCGCGGTGCGCCGCGCCCGTGAGAGCAAGTCCGCGTCGCGCGCCGTGTCCGGAAACCCGATGGCCTGAGCAGCGGCGGCCGACCAGTAGTTCAGCCACCCGAGGCAATGCGGAATCTCAGGCGAGCAGATGTAGTCTGGGAACCTGAGCGTGGGCAGCCCCCGTGGCGGAACTCCTGGCTTACGCACCGGATCGACCGTCTGCCGCGAAATTTCCACGGTCGCGTTGGATGGCGTGGCGTGCCCCCAATACGCGCGTGCGCCTTCCCCAATGGCCGCTAGCACATCCGCTACCGCAGCGATACTGGCTGGGTCGAGTGGCAGGTGCGCATGAACTTCAAAATGCGGCATGCCATCTGCGGCAAGACCGTTCGGATTTTCCCACCCGGAAATCGCCACCAGGTGGTCATCGTCATCGTTGCAAAGGAACGGAAACCCTCCGTCTGTCCTGTTGGACGCAACCCACTCATCGCGGTGATGTAGCGGGATGAGGTCTTCCTTCTCCGAGGTCGTCCACTCCAAGCGCAATCCAGGAAGCGCACGCTCCATTCCATGAACGATGGCAAGCGGGCGTTCATCGTCGCCCACGAGCGCAGGCGCGTACACGCTGATAGTAATCCCATTTCGACCAAACACCATGTCAGCACCAGTCCATAATGACGATGTTGAGGTTGCGATCCAGGCTCTCAAGAGCAATTTTATGTGCGGTGCTTTTGACGCCAACGACAAAATTATAGCCACATGCTTCTGCGAGCCTTTTCTCGCGTTGTATTTCCGGCAGTTTCATCCTGACAAAGAACATTTGAGAGCGGGATGGTTGTTTTTCAAAGTCATCCGTCTTGACCTCCCAGAGCGTACGCGTGGCCAGTTGCAGCGCGTCGAAATTCTTCCCATTCACGTACACATCCCCACCAGGGAAGGTGTTGCCCGGCAGCATGTCGGCACATTCGTTGTGCGGGTCATGGCCGCCACGGTGGCGCGGCAAGGGGATGGGATTGCATCTCGGGTCGTCTTCCTCCACGAGGGCGGACGCGAGCTGCTTCTGCGGCGAGGGCTCCCGTGCCGGTGCTTTCGTCGCACGAGGCTGGGCCTCAAGTTCCACCATGAGCTGCCGTGAGGACTCCGAGACGTCCCGCAGCCGTGCCTCGAACTCCCGTTGAGCGTCGACCCAGGGCGGGCGGCTGTCCTGCTCCGGCCCGACGGTGCTGGAGGGCCAGAGCAGGACGAGGGCCACGAGCACCGGACCCATCCTGGAGAGCGCCAAAGGAGCCTCGCTCGCGCGTCCAGCCTGCGCGAAGCCCTCGACTCCCCTCGCCACCTCTGCGGCTTGCCCGCTCGTCCTCGCGGCACGGGAGAAGCGCTCGAAGGCCCGTTCCGCTGCGGTGAGTTTGCGGTCCAACTGTTCCCACTGACGCGGCTCGATGTCTTTGCGCGCCCGAGACAGCAGTGCCCTGGCCTTGTCCAGATCCGCCTTTCCAATCCACGACCGTTCCGGTGTTGGTTCCATCGGCGCCGAAACGAGCCGGATGCGCGGGCCCGAGGTGGGAGTCGGCGCGAAGGCATGGGGCCGTGGCATCGACGGCGGGGCGGGCGCGCTAGCGCATGTGGTGAGCAGCAACAGGAGCGCGCTCCAGGTTCGCAAGCGCATCGTCACGTCTTTTCGCCAAGCGAGGGGGCAGGCTCAAGTCGGGCCCGCTGGGGAGTATGTCAGCATGCCCCGATGGCAAGGGACGAGCACGCGGGGGAACCCCTCGGTAGCTATCTGGCGGGGACGAGGGGCGACCCTCGGACTCGAAGCCCAGGGACAGAAGGCCTCGAAAGGAGCTCGAGCGAGCTTGCAGGCCGCAACGTGAGTGAAGTCCGAGCAGGCCTCGAAAGGGCAATCGTGGGAGCCGACCTGACGCACATACCAGGCCGCTCTCGGACGAGGAACTGCTGTCCAGCGCCGGCCCGTCTTCCTGCTTTTCGCATGGAGCGAGATCCAACTTTACTGGATTTCTGCAATAACCAGGAAAAGCACTGAGGCCTTCCTGGAGAGTTCCATGCGCATCCTGGTGCCCCTGCTCGCGGCGGGACTCGTCCTCACCGCCTGCGAATCCCCGGTCGTTCCCCGCCCAGCCGATGAAGCCGCCTCCCTGGGGGCGACGGAGAAGTCCCTCGTCACGGAGGGCCGCCTGCTCAAGGCGGAGAAGCCCGTGGCGGGCCGGTACATCGTCGTGCTCGATGACAAGAGCGTGGGCAGGACCCAGACGGGGCAGTTCGCCAGGCAGATCGCCACGCAGCATGGGGCGAGCGTCAAGCGCGTGTACTCGCGCGCCCTCCAGGGCTTCGCCGCGACGATGACGGAGGAGGCCGCGCGGCGGCTGAGCCAGGATCCACGCGTGCGCTACGTGGAGGAGGACAGCGAGCTGACCCTCATGGGCACCCAGGCCCATGCCCCCTGGGGACTGGATCGCATTGATCAGCGGAACCGGCCGCTGGACGGGACGTACCACTATGACGCCACCGGCAGCGGCGTGCATGTCTACGTGTTGGACACGGGCATCCGCTTCAGCCACGCCGAGTTCGGGGGCAGGGCCGTGCCCGGCGTCTCCTTCGTCGAGGACGGCAACGGTGCGGATGACTGCAACGGCCATGGCACGCACATCGCGGGGACGATCGGCGGCGCGACGTACGGTGTGGCCAAGGGGGTGACGCTGCACTCCGTGCGGGCGTGGGACTGCATGGGCAGAGGGGACGTGTCCGCGGTGATCGCGGCCGTCGACTGGATCGCCACCCACCACGAGAAGCCCGCGGTGGCCAACCTCAGCGCCGCGGGCGCCAGCTCGCCCGCGCTGGACGACGCGGTCACCCGTGCCATCAACGCGGGCGTCACCTTCGTGGTCGCGGCGGGCAACGAGCAGTCCACCGTCTGCCAGCGCTCTCCGGCCCGCGTGCCCGCCGCGCTGACCATCGGCGCCTCGGACATCGATGACTCCAAGCCCCTCTTCTCCAACTCCGACGCCTGCGTGGACTTCTTCGCGCCGGGAGTGGACATCCCCTCGGCCTGGAGCACGAGCGACACCAGCACCCACCTGCTGACGGGCACCTCGGCGGCGACCGCGCACGTGGCGGGCGCGGCGGCGCTCTATCTGGAGGGCCACCCGCTGGCCACGCCCGGTGAGGTCTCCACCGAGCTGACCTCCCGGGCCAACCCCGACGTGCTCACCGGGGCCTGGCCACCCGCGTCCAGCCGGCTCCTGTACACCCTGGGCAATGGGGACGACCAGACGCCGCCCCAGGTCGTCCTCACCTCGCCCTCCGCCGGGGCCGTGGTGAGCGGTACGCTGACCCTCACCGCCACCGCGACGGACACCTCGGGCATTGCCCGGGTCGAGTTCTTCCTCGGCGACCGCCGGCTCGGCTGGGATGACACGGCGCCCTATGAGCTGGCCTGGAACAGCGTCGGCTCCCTCAACGGCCCGTTGGTGTTCAGCGCCCGGGCGTATGACGCCCACTACAACCCGGGCGCGAGCGCTCCCATCGAGGTGCTGCTCGAGAACGCCGGACAGGCGGTATTCGAGCCCGCCTGGGGGACGCCCGTCTGCGCGAGCGTGGGGGACCGGTGCGACTCGGGGCGGCTCCTGGAGGGGAGGGGGACCGCGGGCCCCGAGCTCAACCAGCCCAATACCCTCGGGGGCCTGTGTCCGGATGGAATCGGTGGCAGGCACCTCGCCGACCCCTCCGTGGAGCGGATCGTCGTCTTCCCGAGCCAGGGCACCTCACTCCAGGAGGGCCAGCTGGCCACGGTCCAGGTCACCGTCTACGCGGAGATGAACCCCTATCTCGGCTTCGAGCACGTGGATCTCTTCGCCGCGGCCGACGCGAGCCAGCCAGTCTGGACGCCCATCGCGCAGCTGTTGCCGAACGCCCTGGGCCTCCAGGTCCTCACGGCCAGATACCTGCTTCCGGTGGGGGGCGTGCAGGTGCTCCGGGCCGAGATCCTCAGCAGTGGCAACCCTCCCACGCCCTGTTCGCGGATCAGCTGGCGGACCGACCATGACGACCTCGTCTTCTCGGTGGCGCCAGCACCACGGGACACCACGCCCCCGAGCGTGGCCATCACCTCGCCCGCGCGAGGCGCCACGGTCAACGGCGGCGTCCCCGTCCAGGTGACGGCGAGCGACGACGTCGCCGTGCAGCGCGTGGAGCTGTACGCGGGCTCGACGCTGCTCGCGACGCACACCCAGAGCGCCTACACGTGGACCTGGGCGACGCGCTCGCTGTCCAACGGCCCCTACACCCTCACCGCGCGGGCCTATGACTTGGCCGGGCAGGTCTCGGAGCACTCGGTGAACGTGATCGTGGACAATGATTTCGTCCCACCGTCCTCGGTCGCGCTCACGGCACCCGCTCCGGCAACGGTCGTCAGTGGCACCGTCACCCTGGAGGCGAGCGCGAGCGACGATCGGGGCATCTCGCGCGTGGAGTTCCTCGTGGACGGAGTGATCGTGGGCAGCGACACCACGGCCCCGTTCACGCTCGACTGGGACTCGGCGAGCGTGTTCAACGGCGCCCACGCGGTGAAGGTCAGGGCCCACGATGGGGCGAACCCGCCGGTGGACAGCGCGCCCGTCACGCTCGAGGCGAGCAACGTGGGCAACGCGCGCTACGATCCGCTCTTGAAGGCCCCCCGGTGTGACACCCTGGCGGAGCGCTGCGACACCCGGACCCTGGTCGACGGACGGGCCACCACCGAGCTGAACACGCCCAACACCCTGGATGGGTGCCTCGATGACACGTACACCGGGCTGAGCGAGTCCATCTCGCGCATCCGGGTGAGCAGCACGGACGGGACGCCCCTCACCGAGGGCAAGCGGGTTCGCGTCGAGGTGGACGTGCAGGCCTACACCTTCGCGTCCGCGTCCGTGGACACGCTGGAGCTGTACTCCGCGGCGGATGTGACCTCGCCGGTGTGGACGTTCGTCACGGAGCTGAAGCCGCGCTACCAGGGATCGCAGACGCTCTCGGCGGAGTACGTGCTGCCCGTGGGAGGTCTTCAGGCCCTGCGCGCCGCCTTCTACCTGGGTGGCACGGGGCCCTGTGGCACGAGTCAGTCCCAGAACAAGCTCAATGAACGCGACGACCTGGTCTTCCCGGTCATGCGGGCCACGGACGCCACGCCCCCCCAGGTGGTGCTCGTCACCCCCAAGAGCGGCGAGACGCTGGAGGGCAAGGTCACGGTGATGGCCTCGGCGAGCGACGACTTCGGCGTGGTGGCCGTGGACTTCTACGACGGCGAGACGCTGATTGGCACGGATGTCCGGGAGCCCTATGGCGTGGTGTGGTCCACCCGGGGCCTGCCCAACGGCGTCCACACGCTGACGGCCCGGGCGCGGGATCTGGCGGGCCACGTGGGCACCTCCCAGCCCGTGCAGGTGACGACGGACAACGACTACCAGGTGCCCGTGGTGGCCATCCGGGAGCCGCTCGCGGGTGCACGGGTCACGGGCTCCGTCCCCGTCCTCGTGGACGCCTCGGACAACAGGGGCATCAGCAAGCTGGAGCTCTACGCCGGGGCCAACCTGCGCGGCACCGTCAGCAATGGGTTGGGGACCCTGACGTGGAATACGTGGTGGGAGAACCAGGTGGATCGCGCCTACTCCCTGACCGTCCGGGCCTACGACGCGGCCGGCAACGTGACGGTCTCGGCCCCGGTGGTGGTGACCTATGCGGTCGAGATCACGCCGCCCACCGTGACGCTCACCGCGCCCGTCGGGGGGACGACGCTCTCGGGGACCGTGCAGGTCTCGGGGACCGCGTCCGATGACTCCGGGGTGTCCAAGCTCGAGTTCCTCCTGGACGGCACGCTGCTGCGCTCCGCGCTCGGTGCCACCTACAGCTTCTATTGGGACACCCAGACGGCGGTCGGCGGCACCCACACGCTCACCGTGCGCGCCACCGATGCGCACGGCAACGTGGCCACGTCCTCGCGGACCGTGGTGATCGATGTGACGGCCCCCGTGGTGGCCCTCACCTCACCGGGCGGCGGGGCCGCGCTTACGGGCGTGGTGTCGCTCCAGGCGGACGCCACGGACGACGTCGGGGTCACCTGGGTCGAATTCTACGTGGACGGGCTCTTCCTGGCCCGGGACACGACGGTGCCCTTCGGCGTGGACTGGGACACGACCTCGGAGGCGGACGGCAACCACACGCTGACGGCCCGAGCCTACGACGCGCTCAACCGCATGACGACGAGCGCCGCCGTCACGGTGAGCACCCTCCAGCCCGTCAGCGCCCTCTACGACGCCACGCTCCGCGTGCCCCGGTGCGCCACGCTCACGAGCGTGTGTGACACCACCAACCTCGTGAGGGAACGCGCGGGCGCCGAGCCCCATTCGCCCAACACGCTTTACTCGGCCTGCTCCGAGGCCCCGTGGACCGGCGGGCGGGTGATCAAGCGCATCCGGTTGTCGAGCCTCGAGGGCACGCCGTTCGCGTCCGGCCAGCGCGTCCGGGCGGAGGTCCATGTCGGCTCGGTGTCACCCGGCACGGATGCGCTCGACCTGTTCATCACGAGCAACACCTCCACGCCCGTGTGGACCCTTCTGACCACGATCGTGCCGGCGACGAGCGGGGCACAGGTGCTCTCGGCGGAGTTCGACCTGCCCGCGGGCTTCTCGCAGGCGGTGCGTGCCCAGCTCCGCGTGGGGGGCAGCGCCAGCTCGGCCTGCAGCAACAGCTCCTCCTATAACGAGCAGGACGACCTGGCCTTCAGCGTGAAGTCCAACCCCACGGTGTCCCTCACGGCACCCGCTCCGGGCGCGCGGGTGGCGGGCGTGGCCTCCGTGACGGCCTCGGCCCTCGATGACCAGGGCCTGGCGCGGGTCGAGTTCTTCGTGGATGGGACGCTGATCGGCACGGACACCAGCGCGCCCTACGCGGTGGGCTGGAACACCGTGGGCGTGGCGGATGGCGCGCATGTGCTCACCGCCAGGGCCCATGACCTGGAGGGCAACATCGGGGACTCCGCCGCGGTCGGGGTGACGGTGGACAACACCCCTCCGGACGTGGTGCTCACGTCCCCCGCGCAGGGGGCCTTCATCCGGGGCGGTAGCGCCTTGCTCGAGGCCGCCGCCAGCGATGCGCAGGGGGTGGTGAAGGTCGAGTTCTACGTGGACGGGGTCTTGAGCGGCACGGACACCAGTGCGCCCTACACCATGACCTGGAACACCCTGTTCACGTCGGATGGGATCCACACGCTCACCGCGAAGGCCTTCGACACCACGGGCCTCGCGAGCACCTCCCCGGCGATCTGGGTGACGCTGGACAAGACCGCGCCGTCCACGGCGGACATCAGCGCTCCGGCGACGGGTTCCCGGCTCCAGGGCCTCGTCCAGATCAGCGCCACCGCCAGCGACAACATCGGGGTGGTGAAGGTCGAGTTCTTCGTGGATGGGACGCTGCTCGACACGGACACCAGCGCGCCCTACGCGGTGGGCTGGAACACCGTGGGCGTGGCGGATGGCGACCACAGACTCAGTGTGAAGGCCCATGACGGCGCGGGCAATGTTCGCACCTCCCTCGTCGACGTCTCGGTCATGATCGACAACACCCCGCCGGAAGCGGCGCTCGTGTCCCCCGCGCGGGACACCTGGCTCCGGGGCACCCTCCTGCTCGAGGCCACCGCCAGCGACGGCGTGGGGGTCACACGGGTGGAGTTCTACGACGGCGCGACGCTGCTGGGGTCCGACACCAGCGCGCCCTACGCGCTGGACTGGAACACCTCGGGGGCGGCGGACGGGGCCCGCACGCTCACGGTGAAGGCGTTCGACGCCACGGGCAACGTGCGCACCTCGACGGGGGTGGCGGTGACGGTGGACAACACCGCGCCGGTCACGGCCGTCACCGCTCCGACCCAGGGCGCCTTCGTCCGGGGAACGGTCCCGATCAGCGCCACCGCCAGTGACAACCTCGAGGTGGAGAAGGTCGAGTTCTACGCGGGCACGACGCTGTTGGGCACCAACACCCTGGCCCCTCATGCCGTGAGCTGGGACACGACGGCGGTGGCCGATGGCCTCGTCACGCTCACCACGAAGGCCTATGACCGGGTGGGCCATGTCACCGTGTCCGCCAGCCGCACGGTCACCGTGGACAACGCCGCGCCCACCGTGGCCATCACCTCGCCGGCCAACGGGGCCTCGCTGTGGTTGAGCGCCACGATCCAGGCGAGCGCGTCGGACAACATGGGCGTCACCCAGGTGGTCTTCTATGACGGCACCAAGGTGCTGGGCTCGGACAGCTCGGCGCCCTACAGCTACAGCTGGAACCTGCTGACCGGCGTGGCCAAGGGCAACCACACCCTCACGGCCAAGGCGTATGACGCGGCGGGCAACGTCACCACGTCCACGGCCATCACGGTGAAGGTGAACTGAGTGAGTGAAGCCCGCGCAGGCCCCGACGGGGTGAGTGCATGGGCTTATTCCGGGACGGCCCCCAGTACCGGCGTCAAATCCGGATCGGCCTTCTGCATCGCCCGGCGATAAGCCGGCCGCGCGCCGATGCGTTGCAGATAGGCCAGGATGTTCGGCCAGGGCGAGAGATCATACGGCTTGAACAGCCGCATCGTGGTCAACGAGAACACGGTCATGATATCCGCCGCCGTCAACTCCTGGCCGGCCAGATAGGGCGCCTCCCCCAGCCGCTTCTCCAAGGTCGAGAAGATCAGCTTGAACCGGTCCTTGGCCATCTGCAGCGGCGCGTTCTTGTCCGAAGGATCGACGCGCTCCAGACTCCTCACCTGCAAGACGACCGGTTGCAGCGTCCCGTTGGCGAAGTGGAACCAGTAGAGATAGTCGGTGAAACCGGGTTCGCCGCGCTTCACGGCGAGCCGGCCATTGCCATGGGTCTGGATCAGATACTCGCAGATCGCCCCGGATTCCCCGAGGACGAGGTCGCCGTCGGTGAGGATCGGCGCCGTGCCCATCGGATGAAGCGCCTTGTATTCCGGCGGGGCCATTCGGTTGTCGGCCCGGCGCTGATAGCGCTTCAGCTCGTAGTCGAGCCCGAGCTCCTCACAGAGCCAGACGATCCGCTCCGATTGCGAACGTCCGAGGTGATGCAGCGTCAGCATACGAGCTCCGTTCTGAGCGCCCTTGCCCGAGGCATTGTCGTGGTCATGAGCGAACCGTAAGCTGCGCGAGTCCGCTCGAAAAGGCGTGCCCGCATACCGGTATGGCGACTACCACCCTCCCCGAATTCCTCCGCGCTCGCCGCGAGCGGCTTCACCCCGAATCGACCGAGCGGCGTCGCACTCCCGGACTTCGTCGCGAGGAAGTCGCGGCGCGCGCCGGCGTGAGCGTCACCTGGTACACGTGGCTCGAACAAGGTCGCGGCGGCGTGCCGTCCGACGATGTGCTCGAACGCCTCGCTGGCGCACTCGAGCTCGACGACACGAATCGCGAGATGCTGTTCCTGCTCGCTCACGCGCGTCCGCCACCGCGCCGCTACACGCCGCCCGCCGAGGTCACGCCGGCGCTGCAGCGCGTGCTCGACAACCTGCACGTGCCCGCGCTCGTGAAGACGCCGACGTTTCAGATCGTCGCGTGGAATCGCGCCGCCGTGGCGGTGATCGGCGATTACGCCGCGATTCCCGAGCGCGATCGCAACATGCTGCGCCGGGTCTTTCATCCCGAAGCCACCGCGTTCCTGCCGCATGCCGATGACATGCATCGCACGTGCCTCGCCGCGTTTCGCGTCGACATCGAGCGTGCGGGAGCATCAGAAGAAGCTGCCGCGCTCGTCGACGAGTTGATGGAGACGAGCGCGGACTTCCGCCGGCTGTGGGCCGAGAATGAGCTGAGCACGCACGGGGTGAGGTACAGGCGACTCGTCCGACCGAACGTCGGCGAGCTCGTGTTCGAGACGTCGGTGTTTTCCGTCGACGGTAGCGATGGCCTCAGCATGTTTGTCTTGTCACCGGTGGACGACGCTTCCGCGCGTGGGGTCGAACAGCTGCTCCGCGAGCTCGCCGAGTAGTGCCCCCCCACCGCGCTGGCCTCCGCCAGCAAATCTCGAGAGGAGGGGGGCGTCCTCGCCCGCATGGATGAGGGTCAATCAGTCGCCGGCAGGAGCCTGGCCAGCAGTCGCCGGGCCGAGGAGGCCGCGAAGCCCCAGCCATGATCTCCCGGGTGCTCGGCATAGGCGTGCGGGAGACCGAGTTCGTTCATCTTCCGATGAACCCTGCGGTTCTGCTCCACCACCCGCGGATAGTCGTCGGTGCCGACCTCCAGCGCGAGCGTTGGCGGGGACCCGATGGCAGCGGCCTTCTCGAGCAGCGCTCCCGTGTCGTAGAGCCGCCGGATCTCACTGCCAACGGGCCCCCACACGCGGTCGTGCTCCGCCTCGGTGGGCATCATGCAACCGCTCGCGCGCTGTGAAGCATACGGATCGCCTTGCCGCTCCGAGGCATAGAAGGCCCCGGAGATGGCGAACGCGCGGGAGAACATCCCCGGGTGGCGCAACGCGACGTGGACGGCGCCCGCGCCCCCCATGGAGAAGCCGCCAATGATTCGCGAACGCGCGGCCCGCTCCACGGGGAACGAGGCTTCGACGGCCGGGATGAGATC
The DNA here is from genome assembly GCF_002305875.1 of Cystobacter fuscus. Lineage (NCBI taxonomy): Bacteria > Pseudomonadati > Myxococcota > Myxococcia > Myxococcales > Archangiaceae > Cystobacter > Cystobacter fuscus. The sequence goes on from NZ_CP022098.1 coordinate 5,833,521, forward strand.
CTCCACCAGGTAGTCCTCGTACCGCTTGCCGGACGCATCGTTCATGAACCAGCGCCGGCCGCTCTCGGGAAAGACAAACAGCACGCGCTCCCTGTGCTCCGCCAGGAATTCCCTGCCATGACGTGCCCAGGACAACCGGTCCCCGGCAAACGCATGCAACATATAACAGACAGGGAACCCCCGGGCGGGTGGGGCTCCGGAGGGCGCCACCACGTAGGCCACCTTGGGCCGGCCCAGGGATGGCGCGTCATGCTCGAAATCGAAGCCGGGCAGATCTTCCTCGATGGGAATCAACATCACGAACCTCCTAGGCGAGTGACACCAGCCTGGAAACCTCCTGCACATCCACCTTGCCGCGGCTGTTGCGCGGGAGGGCATCGAGCCGCAAGAGCCTCGAGGGAACCATGTAGGGAGGCAGACGCTCCGCGCAGTGGCGGCGGACCTCGCCCACGAGTTCCTCGGAGGGCTCTCGCAGCGCGATGGCCGCGCCGAGCTGATCCCTCCCCTCGTCCTGGAACGTCACCACCGCGGCCTCCGTCACGGCGGGATGCTCGCGCAAGGCCTGCTCGAGTTCCTCGAGCTGGATGCGATAGCCACGAATCTTGACCAGACGGTCACGCCGGCCCAGGAAGCTGAGACGGCCGGACTCGACGCGGACGATGTCTCCCGTCCGGTAGAACTTCCGCCCATCGGCTTCGCGCACGAAGCGCTGCTCCGTGAGCTCGTCGAGCCCTCGATACCCTTCCATGACCGTGGGAGAGCAGACGAGCAGCTCGCCCTCCTCGTTGGACGGACCCTCGGGCCCCTCCAGACGAATCTCCGCATAGGGACACGGAATGCCAATCGGCACCGGTCCGTCCGTGGCCAGGTCCTCCGGCCCGATATCGTGGAACGTGCACACGTTGGTCTCGGTGGGCCCGAACCAGTTCGAGAGGGAGCACCCCTGGGGCAGATGGGCCGCGAGCTCCTTGAGGCCCGGTTTGGGAATCACCTCTCCCGCGAGAATCACATGCCGGAGGGCGGAGCGCTCCAGCTCCCGCAGGGGCGCGCCCTCGTCGGGCCGCAGCAGCACGGAGGGGACCGAATACCACACCGTGATTCCATTCTTGATGATGAACCGGCAGGTCTTCCCCACCTGGCCGAACAACCACTCCGGCACCGGCACGAGCGTCGCTCCGGCGAGCGCCGACGCGAAGAAGTCGAAGATGGTCAGGTCGAACGAGGGCGAGGCATGTTGGGAAAGGACATCCTCCGGCCGCAGCCCCAGATGCCGGGCCGTCCACTCCACGAAGGCCACGGCGCTGCGGTGGCTCTGCATCACGCCCTTGGGCCGGCCCGTCGAGCCCGAGGTGTACAACACATAGGCGACCGACATCTCATCCACGGGGACCGCGGCCGATAGCGGCGCGCACGTCATCACCTCGCTCCAGGGGAGGCCACGGCCCTCCTTCGAGGACGGCGCGGCCCGGAGCGACAACACGACCTCCTGCCGTGTCGAGCCTCCCGCCGCGGGCTCCGCCAGACCGCGAGCCTCGTCCTGGAGGAGCGCGGCGGCGATCTGCCGGGTGGTGATGAGGTGGCTGGGCCCCGCGTCCCCCAGGATGAGTGACGCGCGCGCGGCCGGCATCGTGTAGTCGATGGGCACGTAGCTGCCGCCAGCCAGCAACGCACCAAAGATGGACACGGACAGCTCGGCGCCCTTGGGTAGACAGATGACCACGCGGTCTCCCGGGCGCAGCCCCGTCTCCACCAGGTACGCGGAGAGCCGGAGGGCCCGGTCGAACAGCTCCCCGTAGGTGAGCCGTCCTCCCGAGGTAACGAGCGCGGTCCGTGAGGTGAAGCGTGACGCCGCGCCCATGAGAATCGTCGATAACGTCTGCTCGCTCATCTTGAACCTCCTCAATCCCTGTCAGGAGCCCAACCCCAGCTCCGCGGCGATGATGACCTTCTGGATTTCCGAAGTGCCCGAGTACACGATTCCACCGAGGGCATCCCGGAGCTCGCGCCCCACTTCCGAGCCCTCCATGAGGCCCATGCCGCCATGGAGCCGGAACGCGTCCGTCCCGGAGGCGAGCGCGGCCTCGCTGACATACAACTTGGTGAGACTGGCCTCGCCCGGAGTCAACGCTCCCGTGGACAGCAGTGTCAGGGTATTCCGGACGAGGAGGTGGGACGTCCTGTAGCGGCTCAGCATGTCGACGATGCGTCCGGCGACATACTGGTTGTTTCCAATGGGACGGCCGAACTGGCGGCGCTCCTTCGCGTAGTCGAGCGCCGCCAGGAATTGCCTGCGCATGACGCCCAGGTGGAAGCCCGCCAGCATGCTCCTCTCCCACGTCAGGGCATGCTGGAAGACGGAGGCGCCCTGTCCCACGCCGCCCACCATCGCGCTCCGGGGAACCCGCACGTCGTCGAACCACACGGAGCTGACGGAGCAGCCATGCATGCCCATGCGCGGCTCGTCGATTCCGACTTCCAGACCCCGGGTGGCCCGAGGCACCAGGAAGGCGCTCAGGCCCCGGAAGTGAAGGCGGGGGTCCTTCGTCGCGAGGACCAGGAAGTAGTCGGCCTCCCGGGCGTTCGTGATGAAGCACTTCGCCCCTTGCAGGACGTAGTCGTCGCCGTCGCGGCGGAAGCGGGTCTTGAGCGACATGACATCCGAGCCCGCCTCCGTTTCCGTGGCCGCGAGCGCCCCCATGACACTGCCGTCCCGCAGCGACGGCAGCAGCCCCTTGTGCTCCTCGCTCCCGAAGCACAGCAGCGGTGCGCTGAATCCGAAGCAGTGGGCACCGAGCGCCAGGGGGAAGCCCTCCCCCGCGCACCCCATCCCGACTCCCTCGAGGACCGAGAGCACCACCTCCACGTTCAGCGCCTCCTCGGGGATGAGCACCTCGAAGACGCCGAGCTCGGCGGCCTTCTTCCAGGCCTCGCGAATCCAGGCACGGGGATCGCTCCCGGACGGAGGCGCGCCCAGGGACTGTCCTAACGTTCTCGCCGCCCGCAGCTCGGGCGTTTCCTCGGGAAGAGCACTGTGATTCATGGCATCGCTCCTGGCGTTGGGCGGGACTACGGCGACGAGGACTGCTCGATTCGCGCGTTGAACTCGTGGACGTGACGGAGGCTCGTGGTCAGCATCGCGTCATCGGGGAGATCCGACTCCAACGTGTTGTTCCGGGCGCGCTCGTAGGCACTCAGGTCGAAGAGCCCGTGGCCGCTGATATTCATGAGGATGACCCGCGGCGGAGCCTCGGCCGGGTTCTCCCTGGCCAGACGGATGGCACCCGCCACGGCGTGGGCGGACTCCGGGGCCGGTAGGATCCCCTCGCTCTCGGCGAACAGGAGCCCCGCGTCGAGTGCACTGGGCTGGGGCACCGCGAGGGCGTCGAAGCCCTTGTCGGCGTACATCGCGCTCAGGAAGGCCGAGGTCCCGTGGTAGCGCAGTCCTCCCGCGAAGATGGGTGGCGCGATGTAGTGGCTTCCCAGCGTGTACATCCGGTGGATGGGCGTCGTGCCGGAGAAGTCATTGACGTCATACGCATAGACGCCACGGGTGAGCTTCGGACACGCCGCTGGCTCCACCGCCATCAGCCGGAGCTGGCTCTTCCGCTCCCGGGCGGCCCGGAGGAACGGCAACCCCACGCCGCCGAAGTTGCTGCCAGCCCCCATGCAGGCAACGACGTAATCCGGGAAGTCTCCCAGGGCATCCATCTGCTCGACGGCCTCGCTGCCAATCAGCGTCTGGTGCAACACCACGCAGTTCTCCCCGCTACCCACGGCGAAGCGGATCCGCTTGCCTCCATGGGCGATCTCCAGCGCCTCGCCCGTGGCGGTCGCCAGGCTGCCCACGCGGCCCGGATCCCTCTGCAGCGCCTTGCGGCCCACCTCCGTGACGTCGCTCGGGCTCTCATGGACGGTGGCGCCGAAGATCTCCATCATCGCCCGGCGCTGCGGCTTCTGGCGCAGGCTCGCGCCCACCATGAACACCGTGCAGCGCAGACCGAACAGCTTGCAGGCATACGCCAGCGCGGTCCCCCACTGCCCGGCGCCCGTCCCCGTGACCAGCTCCTCCACGCCGGCCTTCGCGTAGTAGTAGGCCTGGGCGAGCGCCGAGTTGAGTTTGTGGCTCCCCGAGACGTTGAGCCCCTCGTATTTGTAATAGAGCCGCGCGTTGACCCCCAGGCGCTGCTCGAGCTGCCGCGCCCGGCGCAGGGGCGTGGGGCGGTATTGGGCATACAGCTCCAGCAACCGTTCCGGAATCTCGTGGAACGGCTCCTGGGTGCTGTTGGATTGCATCACCAGGGAGCGCGGCTGCTGGGGGACGACGCTCACGCGGCGCGCCCCGTGGCCGGGCAGCGAGACCTCCTTGGGAACGTCGTGGACCGCGTACTGAGGGTAGTCGAAGAGGAAGTTGCACCACTGCTTCGGAATCGAGACGCCCCGTTGATGTCTGGACATGTTTGTCATCCTTCGTGAGAGGTCTTGCCAAGGCGCAGCACGAACTCCACCAGGTCGCCCACGGTGATGAGTTCCGCATCCAGGAGATCCTCATCGTCGATCTCCCGCGCGAGCTCCTTCTCCAGGGTGGTCAGGAGCTGGGCGAACTGGAGCGAGTTGATGGCCAGGTCGGCATACAGCTCCAACGCTTCGTCCAGGGCGCCGGTGTCCTTGAACAGGGGGAGCACCTTCGCGAGCGTGGTGCCGACGATCGTGCGGGCCACCTGCCTCTCGTCCACCGTCATCAGGGGCAGCACGCCGAGCAGCTCCGCGAGCTTGCGCTGCATGCCGGGCGCCACCTTGGCCAGGTTGACGACGGGGCGCAGCTTGCCGGAGCGCTCGCGCTGGATGGCGTCCGTCCGCTGGGTGAGCACCTCGACGCCCTTGCCCAGCATCTCCTCGAGCACCGCCGTGGTCTTCTCGAGGTTGGCGGGGTCGAAGCCCACACCGGGCACGTACTGCACGACGTACCGCTCCGCCGACAGGCCCACGAACCGGTACTGCGCGTGGGGGAGCGTGTCCTTGATGGCACCCAGAATCTGGAACGTGGTCACCGAGCGGCCATCGGGCGGCTGGATCTGATCGGCTTCCTTGCCCTCCAGACCATCCAGGGTCGTGCAGACGAGCGAGTCCGATACCCGGAACGGCCCGCGCGGACGCGCCACGTCGCCAACGTCGTAGCGGATCAACGGCATGGTGTCGTTCAAGAGATCGGTGACCACGATCCGGGACAGCTCACCCGCTGCCGCCAGCGTCTGCTCTCCGGGTCGCATGAACTCCACGTGGAGACGGTCGGATTCGACGAGCAGCGGCGCGTTCTTCTCCGCCTGCCACGCCATGAAGCCAAATTCGTTGCTCGCGTAGATCTTCAACGGCTCGCACCCGAAGACCTGCCGGATGGCGTCCGCTCCCTCGGGCGAGAGCACCTCCGAGGTGGTCCACACCTGCTTGACGGTGGGCAGCCGCAGCTGCTCTTTGTGCATCCATCGGGCCAGCCCGGCGATGACGCTCGCGAAGCCCATCAGGCTCGCGGGCTCGAGCGCGCTCACGGACTCGAAGAGCTCCGGAGGAGGCAGCAGGGAATTGACGGTGAAGGCCTTGTTGAACGCCTGGGTCTGCGCCTCCTCGGGTGGCGAGTCCGTGCCATGCCGCTTCGCCTTCTTGGGCAGGGCGGTGAAGCGCTGCTGGTGATCCTTCATCTGGCGCGTCAGGGGCTCGGATTCGCGCTCCGCGGACTTCTCGGAAGCGGACTCTCCCGGGGTGTTGGCGGAACCCACCTGCCGCGCCTCCTGGGGAGTCCTGACCACGAAGTCCCACGGGAAGACATAGGTGAGCTGCTTCGAGGAGCTCGAGATGAGTTGCAGGTGGGGCTTCTGGAAACGCCACTTGCGGAAGATGAAGACGCGGTTGTCGAGCAGCAGGGTGAAGGGGACGCCCGTGCTGCCGCTGGTGGGTTTGCGGATCAGCTCGGAGGAGTCGTAGCGGGAGTTGAGCAGCCGGGCCTCTCCCGCGGCCTGGAGCTGGGACTTGCTCACGACGGGCAGCCGCTGGAACCATTCGAGGAAACCTTCCAGGGGAGGAACGGCTCCGAACGGACCATACAGCTCACGGTAGAAAGGGACGTTCTCGATGGCTGAAACGACCCGCTCCCGAAGTAATTCCAGAGGGTTGCTCGAGAGGTAGCCGGTAGAGCCACTCTCCACTTCCTGCATCGCCGCGGTCAGTGCGAGGTTGGTGTAGTGCATTGATTTCTCTGCCTGGTGAGAGGAGGGCCACCCGTGGTGCACCGCGGGTGGCCCTCCGTTGGAAGCGGACTACTTCAAGGACTCACGGCTGAGGCGGAACGGGCTACTTCGCCTCGGCCTTGAGCGCGAGCTGCTTCTTGGCGCCGAACTGCCGGAGCTGGGCGGTGCGGGCGAGCGTCGTCTTCGAGGGGTGTTCGGTGACCGGCCCCACGCCCACGACGTGGACGGCGGCGTGGAGGGTCTTCCGCGCGCTGAGTTGGCGCAGCTGCATGGGCCGGGCCACGGCCTTCTTGGTTTCGGATTGCCCCACGGACTTCGTCAGGCGGGCCGCGAGCTGCTTCACGGCCTTGAGTTGCCGCAGCCGCCCCTGCTTGGGCGCCTTGGTGTTGTCCCCCGCCAGGCCCGCGACGCTCGCGGCGGCGCGAAGCGTCATCGTGCTCTTCTCGCGGAGCCTCCGGATCTGCTTGACCCGGCCCATGCGGGGCTGGATCGCCCGGATGTTGGTGGAAGTCTCAGCGTCGGTTCCGGACTGCGTGTCTGCGTTCTTCTTGCTCATGCTGCCTCCTTACTGCGGGTGAAACACCTGGGATGAAGCAATAGACCGCCTGCACGGGCGCCTTCCCACATGGGCCCGCCCGACAAAGGAATTTGAAATGAAGCACTGGAGGGGTACGAGTGCCGGACGTGCCGGCCGATGGTGGGCGGGCGCGCCTTGATATGGCCGAGGACCCGATATCCGTGAAGCACCCGCCACCACCTGGAGACACCGTGGCGGGTCACATCACGCAGACAGCTCCAGCCGATGGAACTTCGAGCGGCTTCCGTATCCCAGACGAGAACCAGAGGCTACGAACTCGTCATGAAACGTATTGGGTGGGGCAATCCCATACGACAATTCGAGTATAGGGTTGCAGGCGCTTTCACATGACATAGAGAGTCGTCTCCAAGCTGAACGCCATGTCATGAGTAGTGCTCTGCGTTCATCCATGAAGGACTCTCCCCGATACATCGTGATGCGAAAACACTAACGCGAGGGTCTGACATGGATAGCCCGTGAAACCGGAACAGGCAAACTGCCGGAGCACAGTCCAGACGGAGTCTTCCTGTGTCCCGGAATGATGCTCGGAGACCTTCCCGCGGCCTTCAACGAGCGATGCCCGCGACCCGTGGAACGGCAGGCACGGCACGCGCCCACTCACGTCCGGGTCCGTGAACCATCTTTTCGGGCCACGTCCGCCGATTCGATGGGATGATGGGGCTCTCGCCGGTCGCGCAGTGCTCTCATGAACCACAAGCTCGTCGACTACTTCCGCCGCATCTCTCCTCTGTCGGACGAGGAAGCCCAGGCCATCCTGGACAGCATGGTGGTGAAGACCTGTCCGAAAGGTACGCACCTGCTCATGGCGGGTCAGGTCAGCACCGAGGCCTACTTCGTCCTCCAGGGCTGCGTCCGCCAGTACTACGTCGTCGATGGTGAAGAGCGGAGCAACGGGTTCTTCACCGAGGACGAATGGGTCCTCTCGATTCACAGCATGATGAACCAGACCCCGGCGGATCACTTCCTGGTCTGCGCGGAAGACACCACGGTGGTGGTGGGCACCGAGCAACGCGAGGGGGACCTGTATCGACGCTTCCCTCGCTTCGAGAGCATCTCCCGGATGGTGATGCAGAAGGTCCTGGCGGAACAGCAGGAGCGGTTCGCTTCCTATCTCACCGATACCCCGGAGCAGCGCTACCTCAAGCTCTCGAAGACGCGGCCGGACATCCTCCAGCGGATTCCCCAGTACCAACTGGCCAGCTACATCGGTGTGAAGCCCGAGTCGCTGAGCCGGATCCGCAAGCGTATCGCCACGCGCGGCAAGCCGGCTACGCCGCGACGGAAGGCGTGACCGTCCGGAACCCCTTGGCGATGAGCCAGCCGCCGAGGAACAGCTCGAACAGGCCCCCGGGCCCGGAGAAGAGGGGGCCCCACGGCAGCCCGAAGAGCTCGAGCACGGCCCCCAGCGCCAGAAGCCCGTAGCCCACCGCGCCCACCAGCGGGAGCAACGAGGGAAGAAGCCGGGAGCGGTACAGCGACAGGCAGAACGCCACACTGCCGGCCCCCAGGATGATCATCGCGAGCTGGTACGCCCAGAAGTTCCCCTTCGAGAGAAGTGTGGACAGGGTCACCAGCTCCGGCGTCGTCTGCCCTCGCGCGGATTCTCCGAGCTGAAGGATGCACAGAAGGAACACCACCCCGACGATGAGGATCAGCGCCTCCATGATCCGCGTGCAGACGTACGCGAGGGCGATGCTCGGGCTCCGCTCGCGGAGGATCGGAAAGAACAGCACGCCAATCCCGACGACGGTGATGGAGTTCAACAGGAGCAGCAGCGCGCCCCCGACGAACGGCGTCCTCTGACCGACCACCATGGCCAGGTGCTCCGGCTCCTTCAGGACGGAGGTGACGAGCGCGGTGCCGATGCCGTAGGCGAAGAACGGAAGGAGAAAGAGAATTCCCAGGGAGCGGGTGTGAAGGCGGGTGGTGTTCATCGCGAGGGCTCCAGAACGTTCAGCGACGTTGTGGCCGCGTAGAGTAGGGGGGGGCGCCCTTGTCCGCATTGACGAGGGTTAATAAACCGGGCGGGTGTGAGCGCGGGTCCGACTCCGTCGGGTGTCAGGGCTCCAGGCGCGCGCCTACCCCTCCCAGGTGGCCATCATCGCGCGCACCCGTTCGTAGCGCTCGAGCAGCTCGGCGCGCTTCGCGGTGAAGAGCACCATGAAGCCCACCACGCCCACGCCCAGCAGCGACAGGAAGGCGGCGCCCAGGCGGTGCTCCTGGATGCCGAAGCGCGCCAGGTTGGCCACGACGCACGTCACCATGAAGGCGCTGCCCAGGTACACGTAGGAGCGGATGCGCAGCGCCATGCCGGCCGCCACGCCCACCACGCACAGCGCCACGCACCCCAGCATGGCCCGGCCGTCCTGGAACAGCAGCGGCTTCCACGCCCCGGCCACGTAGACGAGGGTGACGGCCAGCGCGCGCAGCTTCACCCGCGTGTCGGGCTCGAGCGCGTCGTGGAAGACGCGCAGCAGCACCAGCAGGGACAGGCCCGCGGGGATGACGTAGTACTGCGGCTCTCCCGACCCCGTGCCCAGCCAGACGAAGAAGAGCGCCGTGTTGAAGGCACCCGCCGACACCAGCGAGCCCATGCCCCGCTGCGAGGGCTGGGCCGCCAGCGCCGCGAAGTGCGCCGCGTAGCCCACCAGCAGGGCCGCCACGGCCAGGGGCTTGCTCCACGGCGCGGCGAGCAGACCCGCGAGCGGGAAGAGGTAGGCCCCCCACAGCGCGGGCCGGCGGAAGGCGGGCAGCCCCGCCCCCTCGCGCTGGACGAAGACATGCAGTCCGGAGAAGAGCACGCCGCCCACCAGCGCCGCGAGACTGTCCGCCGTGCCCAGCCCCGAGGCCAGCGCGTGCAGCCGCACCGCCAGATAGCCCAGCACCAGCGTCCCCTGCGCGAGGAAGGCCGAGCCCTCGTCCCGCTCGCGCACACCCCGGCGCACGAGCGCGAAGAAGAGCACCGTCAGACACACGCAGTCGACGAGGGCCTCACGCACCACTCCGGCGGCCCCGGGCACCAGCACCAGCCCGGCCAGCACCTCCGCCAGGGCCACCCCCGCGAAGGCATGCCCCACCCGCCGACGCACGGACGCGCCCGCCACGGAGAGCACCAGCGTGGCCAGCAGCGCGCTGATCGCCCCGAAGTAGGGGAGGAGGAAGGCCGCCCCCCGGCCCGTGGAGTAGATGGCACCCACGTGCACGAGCAGTCCGTGCGCCACCAGCAACGAGGCCCACCAGCCCATCGCCTCGCGCTCGCGGCGCCGGTACACCACCGTCCACGCCACGCCCAGGCTCGCGACCAGACACACCGCGATGCCCGGATGCGTGAGGCTCCGCAGCCCGAGGAAGGACAGCAGTGACAGCACCCATCCGGAGTGATGGAGGGCCGCCCCCACGTCCGCGCCGCGTCCCTCCACCCATGTGCCCACCAGGCACAGCACCAGGCCCGTGACGGCCACCACTGCGGGAGACCAGAGCGGCGGCACCGCCGCGAGGATCACCCCGGCCAGCAGCGCCGTGGCCAGGTTCGCCATGACGCGCTCACGCGTCACCATGAGCACCAGCGCGGCGAGCCCCGCGAGCGCCGCCACCGGCAACGGCAGTGCCCCTGGTCCCTCGTCCAGCAGGTGCTGCGACAGGGGCACGAGCGTGGCGAGCGACCCCGCGGCCCACAGCGGCTCGCTCCACGTGCCGGGCAGCCCCGGGGACAGCCGCTCGCTCCACCGCGAGAGCGAGCGCTGGAGGCGCCCCACCTGGCAGAGCGCGGAGAGCACCGCCGCGCCGAGCCCCACCCCGGCGAAGGCCAGCGCGGCCTCCGTCGTCCAGACCAGGAAGCCGTGCTCGGGCGTCTGGCCCAGCGAGGCGCTGGCGAGCGTGAGCAGCGAGGCGGTCAGCAGGTAGGCGCGGGACAGCAGGAAGGCACTCACGCCCAACACACCGGCCAGCAGGAGGAGCGACCCGGGCGTCGGCGTCCGCGCCACGTTCGTCCACACCGCGAGGCCGAGCGCCCCCATCACGGTCACGAGCCGCAGGCGCGGGTCCGGGGGCGAGCGGAACAGGGACCACAGCCGCGCGGGGACATGGTGCGTGAGGAAGCCGAGCCCCAGCAGCAGGAGGATGGCGCCGGGATGGAGCGACAGGTGCGCCGCCAGCACCGCCACGCCGACCCCCACGCGCACCGAGGGCATCGGCCCGGGCAGCAGGACGAGCGAGGCCACCAGCGGCACGAAGGACCACTCGGGCGAGCCGCCTACCGTCATCGCCACGCCCACGCCCCCCAGCGCGAACTGCATCCACCATGAGAACTCCCGAACGGGCGGCTCCTCGTCTCCCCCCAGCACCAGCCGGCGGATGGCCTGCTTGTGCTCCACGGCCCGCACCACCGCGAGCGCGACCAGGGGCAGCAGGTAGATGCCGGGCCGGAGCCGCGTGGACTCGATTCCGAGCACGAGGACGTACAGCGGCGCGAGGGACGCGAAGAAGGGCTGGCGGTTGGCCCGTGTCCACGCCAGCGGCAGCACCATGGCGCCCACGAGGACGACGGGCGTCGCGAGGCCCTTCGACACGCCACAGGCCGCGAGCAGGAAGGGCATCGCGCACAGGCTCGCCACGAGCGCGAAGCGGCGCTCACCGGTGAGCACCCGGAAGGTCCTGGGGTGCGACTCGAGCAGCGCGAGCCCGCTGAACAGGGTGGCCATGGCCAGCGTGCGCGGGGCATCCAGGTGAATGCCCAGCGACAGGCCCGCCCAGAAGGAGGCGGCGAGGAGGCTGACGGTGGGGTGCAGCACCCGCGCGGTGAGGAGGGCCGCGAGCGCCGCGCCGAGCATCAGGGCATACGACTGCCGTCCCGCGGCCGAGAGCACCACCAGCATGGGGAAGACGAGCGCCACGAGCCCCGCGGTGAGGGTATTCGAGTTGCGGCCCCAGCGCGCGGCGGCCACCGAGGCCCCCAACGACCAGAGGACGAGCAGCGCCATGGACAGCGAGGGCGTCATCCACGGCCAGACGGAGAAGGCGGCCACACGCGGCAGGAGGGCGATGCCCGCGAGGACGACGGCGATCGGCCCCACCTCGGGGGTGACACGCGAGGCCACGGCCACGGCGGCGGCGGCCAGGAGCACGATGACGCCGAGCCAGGGAATCAGGAGGCTCGAGCCCCAGACGAACGCCAGGAGGGCATACGCCACGCCGGCCAGGCCCACATGGCGCACGAGGCCCCCACGCCCTCCCAGGAAGGCGAGGCCCAGGCCGGACACGGCGAGCGCCAGGGGCACCCACGAGGGGTCCACGAAGTCCGCGAGCCGGGGCACCAGGGCGGTGGCGGTCGCGGTCGCGATGGCGAACAGGACGGGGTGGGCGAGGTTCCACGCCACGAGGAGCGCGGCGGCCCCCGCCAGGGCCATGCCCCCGAGGGCGGCCACGGAGTTGCCCGCGGACAGGCTGGAGGTGAAGCCAGCGAGGGACAGCCAGCCCGCCGCCGCGCTGAAGGCGGCGAGGGTGGGGCCGGTGCGTCCCCGCGCGAGCCCGGCGAAGCCGAGCGCCACCGCGCCACAGAGCAGCGAGACCGTCCCGGCGCCGAAGAGCAGGCCGGCGGAGAGGGTGAGGAAGAAGGTCAGCGCGGAACCGACGATGGAGAGGTAGGGCCGCTCGAAGCGCAGGCCGTTGACCACGCACAGGGTCATGAGGCCGAGCGTGGTCCAGAAGGCCGGGCGCTGATCCGGGCCCGCGTGCCCGAGGAGGACGAACACGAGGCTGGCGACGGCGGTGGAGCGCAGGAGCACCTCGGTGCGGGCTTCGTCCAGGGCGGAGGAGGTCCGCCGGGCGCGCGCCTGCAACCAGGCGGCGAGGAGCACCCCGGCGAGGACGAAGGGTACGGCGGAGGTGGCGCCGTAGTTGAACGGCAGCTTGCCGGAGGCGGCGTAGCCGAGGCGGGCCTTGAGGGCCTCGATGAGCGCCTTCACCATGCCGGGGATGAGCTGACTGGAGGAGGTATAGGAGAGGTAGGCGCCCGCGTAGGCGGCGTAGAGCCAGCGCACGCGGAGCCCCTCGCCCCGCCCGAGCCCGAGCACGTTCCAGGTGAAGATGGCGGTGGTGAGGAAGAAGGCGGGGGGCTTGCCGGTGGCCGCGAGCGCGAGACAGCCCGCCTGGAGCGCGACGGCGCCCACGGTGAGCGCATCGGCGGCCTTCTCCGGCGGGAAGGGACGCAGGCGCAGGGCGGCGACGAGCAGGAGGGCGAGGAGCGGCGCGTAGCTGCCGAGCGCGGGCGGAATGCCGACGAAGCGCAGGGCCAGGTGCAGACGCACGAAGTAGAGGGCCAGCAGGTAGAGGGGCGCGGCCAGGGCGAAGGCGATGGCCGGGCCGCTCCGGGGCTCGGGGATGCGCTGCCGGGCGAGGGCGAAGAAGAGGACACACGGCAGCACGTCGAGCCAGAAGGCGGCGTCGCCGAGGTGGGCGAAGAGGGGCGCGCAGCCCATCATGAAGGTGGTGCCCATCAGCGCGAGCTGGACGAAGGGGCGCGAGGGGGCGTCGAAGGACTCGGCGGGCTTGCGCGCGAGCACGGCGGCGCCGACGGACCAGCCCAGCAGCAGCGGGAGGAGGAGCGCGAGGGGGATGCCCTCGAGCTCGAGTCGGGCGACGGGACCGAGTGCGATGCCGGCGAAGGGAGCGACGGCGGCCCCGATGAGCCCGAGGATGCGCCCGGCGCCGACGAGGGCCTCGCGGCGGGCGAGCAGGGAGCCGCAGATGGAGAAGGCGGCGGAGTAGCCCGCGGTCATGCCGAAGACGACGAGCGAGCGCGAGAAGGAGGTGAGCCCGGCCCAACTATCGAAGGCGAGGTAGAGCGAGCCGGCGACGATGAGGAAGGCGCCGATGAACCAGCCGATGCTCTCGTAGAGGAAGGGCTTCCAGAGGGTGTCCCAGGTGGAGACCTCCTCGACGAGCCGCGCGGTGGCGGTGCGGGGGGCGGGCGCGTCGAAGAGAGGCTCGGTGACGAGGGGAGGCAGCGGCAGGGGCGTCTCGTCCTGCTGTGCGTCCTCCTGCTCCGCCTCGTGCGTCTCCTCGCGCGTGGACTCCTCGGAGGAGAAGCGCTCCGGGGAGGGAGCCGGGGCGGCATCCCAACCACCGCCCCGGGGCTCGGAGGGGACGGGCTCGGAGACGGCCTGCGCGGCGGGCGGTTCGGCGACCCCAGCGGGCTCGACGGTGGGTGCCGGGGCCACGACCTCGGGAGCGGCGACAGGTGCGGGAGACTCGGCGGCGGCCGCGTCGGGGATGACGCCGAGGAGGATGCGCACCTGCCGCTCGTAGCGCTGGGTCAGGTAGTTGCGCGCGCCCTTGGGGACGGACGAGGCGTCCCAATGGGGGAGTTCCTCGAGGAGGAACCGGACGTGGGCCAGCTCTTGCTGAAGAGCCTCACGGGAGCGCGAGGTCATGGGCTTGCCGCACGCGGCGCAGAACTGACCTCCAAGCCGCTCCTGGCGACAGGACGAGCAATACATGGTGGGACGACCCCTCTACAACGGTCGTGCCGGGCGGAAGCGCCCCGGGAAACGGGAACCTGACGTGGGGGGGGAGCCACCGAAACGACACAGAGCCCCCCATGCGCGTGCAGCCTACTTCACAAGTGTGAAGCGACGCATGCACTCCCCCTGCGCCGCATCCGCCCGCGCAAGCTCTAGCCGAGGATATCCGCCAGGGCCTCGTGGAGATTCGTGTGGCGGAAGGTGAAGCCCTCGGCCATCAGCCGCTGGGGGATGCCGCGTCGCCCGCTCAGGGCCAGCTCCGCCTCCGTGCCCATCAACCGCGCGCCCACGCGCACCGCCCACGCGGGCACGGACGGGCTCCAGGGGCGGTGCAGCACCCGGCGCAACGTGCGCATGAACTCCGCGTTCGTCACGGGCGAGGGCCCGGTCGCGTTGTACACGCCCGCCATGAACGGGTCCTCGATGGCCCGGAGGAAGAGGGCGTTGAGGTCAGCGATGTGCAGCCAGCTGATGTACTGCTCGCCGCTGCCCACCGCGCCGCCGAGCCCCCAGCGTGTCAGCCTCGCGAGCTTGTCGAGCGCGCCCCCATCCCGTCCCAGCGCGAAGCCGATGCGCAGCAGCACCTGGCGTGTGCCAGGCGAGCGCTGCTCGGCGAAGGCCGCTTCCCACTGGCGGCACACGTCCACGGAGAAGCCCTCGCCCGGCGGTGAGCGCTCGTCGCGCACGGCGTCGCCCGAGTTGCCCAGGATGGCGAGCGAGGCGGCTTGAACCCAGACACCCGGAGGCGTGGCGCACCGGCGGATGGCCTCGCCCAGCACGCGCACCGAGTCGAGCCGCGAGGAGAGGATTTCGCGCCGGTTCTCCGGCGTGTAGCGGCAGTCCACGCTGCGGCCCGCGAGGTTGACCACTGCCATGGCGCCCTCGAGTCGCGCGCACCAGTCCCCCAGGGTCCGGCCGTCCCAGGCCACCTCGCGAACCGAGCCCGGCGCGGGGGAGCGGGTGAGGATGATGGCCTCGTCACCCCTCGCCTCCAGCTCCCGCGCGAGTGAACGGCCGAGAAAACCGCTGCCTCCCGCGAGCACCACCTTCCGCGTCGCTCCCATGACCATCCTCTCGTTCACGCGCTTCGTTGTCAGGGAGTACCGGGAAGGGGGCTCGCGGTTGCGGGGGGGATTTGCCGAGAGGGGGGCTATAGCGTGAGCGCGCGATGGCTCAGGGAGTGAGCTGCGCGCTGGCGCAGGCGCTCGCGTACGCGCCCTCGCACAGCTGCGCGGCCGTCCAGAACTTGTCGGCGAGCACCGTGCTCTTCACGTTCTCCTTGGTGACGGCCACGGGGGTCAGCAGGATGGAGGGCACGTCCTTGGTGCCGTTGTTCACCTTGCCGTTGATGCGCTCGGCCGGCGGCTTCTCGCCGCGCAGCAGCGCCACGGCCACCTCGGCGGCGATCCCCGCCTCGAGCTTGATGGCCAGGTAGACCGTCATGTACTGCTCGCCCGTGAGGATGCGCTGGACGGCCGTCAGCTCCGCGTCCTGGCCCGTCACGGGGGGCAGGGGATCGATGCCCGCGGCCTTCATCGCCGCGATGGCGCCACCGGCCATGCCGTCGTTGGCCGAGTACACGCCGATGATCTTGTCCTTGCCGAGCCGGGTGATGGCCTGCTCCATCTCCTGCTGGGCCTTGTCGGGGCTCCAGTCCGGGGTGTCGTACTCGGCGCCCACCGTGAGCCCGCTGCCATCGATGATGCTGTGGGCGCCGGACTTGTAGAACCGGGAGCTGTCGTCGGTGGGCGCGCCGTGGAGCATCACGATGCTGCCCTGCGTCTTGCCGTCCGCCTTGAGCTTGTCCACCAGGGCCTGGCCCTGCAGCCTGCCCACCTGCTCGTTGTCGAAGGAGATGTAGTAGTCCACGTCCGCGTTGAGGATGAGGCGCTCGTAGCTGAGCACCGCCACCTTCGACTGGCGGGCGCGCGCGACGATGGCCGCCGCGGCGCCGGAGTCCACGGGATCCAGCACGAGCACCTTGGCGCCGTTGACCAGGGCGGCTTCGGCCTGGTCCTGCTGCTTGGAGACGCTCTGGTCGGCGTTGCTGTAGAGCACCTCGCAGTCCGCGCACAGCTCCTTCACGCGGCGCTCGAAGTGCGGCCGATCATGGCTCTCGTAGCGCGCCGTCTTGGACTCCGGCAGCAACAGGGCGATCTTCCCGCCCGAGGGGGCCTTGGCCGGGGCCG
This sequence comes from Cystobacter fuscus, assembly GCF_002305875.1. NCBI lineage: Bacteria > Pseudomonadati > Myxococcota > Myxococcia > Myxococcales > Archangiaceae > Cystobacter > Cystobacter fuscus. The sequence goes on from NZ_CP022098.1 coordinate 5,850,067, forward strand.
TGGCGCCTGGAGCCTCGGGCTGATCGCGCTTGCATCCGGGAGCCGCGAGCAGCAGTGCGGCGAGCAGGCCCGCGGTGCGGCGGGCGGGCAGGGGGGAGATTGGGCTCATGCGTGGGTCTCTTGGAGTGGGGGTAAACCGGTCGCTCCGCCCGGAGGTTATCCCCGCGCCACGACCTCCGCGAGGCAATGCGGGCAGAGCTCGCGGCCCCTCACCCTGGGTTGGCCGCAGCCGCCGCATCGCTCCAGCGACGGCAGGCGGCAGGCCGCGTCGTCCGGGCCGCATCTGGGCGCATCCGGTGGCCCCGCCTCGCGCACCAGGTGCTGGTGCACCGCCTCGTCCTCCAGGTGCAGCCAGCCGGACAACCTCCGGCGGTTGCTGGAGAGCAGCTCGAAGGCGTTGCGCGCCAGCGGCATCAGAGTGGGGCTCGACAGCCGCAGTGCCCACTCCCGGTAGTCCTCCAACGCCCAGAGCACCATCAGCCAGGCCTGGGTGTCCCGGTAGACGCCCCCCTCGTCATCCACCACGAGCAGCTCCTCCCGGCTGCCAGAGCGCCGCAGCTCGGGAAAGCGCCGCGCCGCCTCCTGGCCTCCCGAGGCGAGGCACTCGAGCGCGACCCACGTGGACTGCTCCTCCAACCACCGCGCGCAGCTCACACAGAAGCCACATGTCTCGTCATACAGCACGCAGAGGGCTCGCATGGCTCACCTCACGTGGCCTTCGCGGTGGCCGGCAGCTTGGTGTACTCGCGCGGCGCCACGGGGGGCGGCATCTGGCGCACCATGGCCGAGCGGCGGATGCGGTTGAAGACGTACAGGTTGAAGAAGTGCATGCCGCCGAGCATCACCAGCACCTTGCCGATCTTGGCGCAGACCAGCTCGATGATCTCCTGCAGCGTCCAGATGGTCTGGTGCTCCTTGAGCGCCAGGGCCACGAAGCCGATGTTCATCAGGTAGAAGCCCACCACCAGCAGGTGGTTGACGGAGTCCGCCAGCACCTCCTTGCCCAGGAAGGCCTCATGCAGAAAGGGCGCGCCGTTGCGCTGCAGCGTGCGCGCCACCCAGATGGTCAGCGTGATGCTCACGAGCAGGTAGACCAGGTAGGCCGCCACCATGAACTGGCTCGACACGGCTCCCGGGGTGATGTTCGTCTCCATGGCTTCTCTCCCTCGGGGAAGCGCGGACACCCGGGGCTTCAGTGCCCTCGTAGTGGGGTGCCGCTCTTCCCTTTCGCGGGGAAATACCGGGAGGGAGATTCGCGGTTGCGGGGTGCCTTTTATTTCAGGGCCGCCAGGCGTGGAGCTGGAGGCCCAGCTCGATGGCCGGTGGGAGGAGCATCAGGACCACCCCCCACCACAGCCGGGGCTCGCGGGAGAGTGCCCGCTGGCGCCGCCAGGCCTCCAAGACGGCGACACAGAGCAGGTAGAGCGTCCCCAATTCCAGCAGCCCTCCAATCAGCGGCATGAAGTGGGGCAAGGACAGGCCCGCCGACCACGCGAGCCCCAGGTGCAGCGCGAACAATGTCGAGTTCACACTGGCCACCCCCAGGAAGACGCGCGCCTCGCGCAGGGGAAGCTCCGGGGTGGGGGCATCCAGGCCCTCCTGGCGCCAGTGCCGACGCAGCAGGCCATACGCCGCGAGCGCCACCGCCAGCCCCGCCACCGCCCCGAGGATGGGGCCCGTCTCGAAGCGCGCCTTCGTCACCCACCGGCCGTCCGCGAGCCGCGCCACGGGCTGCATGGTGAGCAGATCCATCTGCTCGGGCGCCAACACCCGCGGCGTCACCGAGACGACGAGCGCCCAGAGCACCAGCGCGCACGCCACCGCCTGGAGCACCGCCACCGTGCGCAACCAGACGGCCTCGTCCGGGGGCAGGGCCGCCTCCGCCGCGCCGTCAGCCAGGCGCCGCAAGTCCAACCCCAGGGCGTGGGCACTGGCGTAGCGCCGCGCGGGATCCAACGCCACCGCGCGCCGCACCATCGTCCCGAGCGCCCCCGTCAGGGTGGGCGAGCCCGCCGTCAGCGGCCGGCCCGTCACCATCTCGTGCAGCAGCACGCCCACCGCGTACACGTCCATGCGCGGATCCGGCGCGGCCCCGGCGAGTGCCTCCGGGGCCATGTACTCGGGGGTGCCCACGACGGTGTGCACGGCGGTGAGGGTGTCGCGGCGGCCCTCCGAGCGCACGATGCGGGCGATGCCGAAGTCCGTCACCTTCACCCGCCCCTCCTCGTCCACGAGGATGTTGGCGGGCTTGATGTCCCGGTGCACCACGCCGCGCGCGTGCGCGTAGGCCAGCGCGTCGCACACCTGGAGCGCCACGCGCACGGCCTCCGTGGGAGGCAGGGGCAAGAGCTCCGACAGGCCACGGCCCTCCACCAGCTCCATCACCAGGTAGCGCTCGCCTTCCTCTTCTCCGAAGTCATGCACCCGGACGATGTGGGGGTGATCCAACAGCGCCAGGGCCCGCGCCTCGCGGGCGAAGCGGGCCTGGGCCTCGGGGCTGGAGGCTGCCTCCCCGGTGAGGAACTTCACCGCCACCGGCCGATCCAGGCGCACGTGCCTCGCCCGGAAGACCTGGCCCATGCCCCCGCGCCCGATCTCCTCTTCCAGCTCCAGCGCGCCAATGCGCTCCGGGCCCGCCCCATCCTCGCCCAGCAGGCAGCTGGCGCAGACCGCCAGGCGCCCCTCGTCCACCGAGGCACCGCAGCGTGGACACGTCTCGCTCATCGCTTCAGCACCCGGAGCAACTCGGCGAGCTCGGCCTCCGCCTCCTCGGGCGCGTCCACCGTGTCCGCCACTTCCTCGCGCACCAGCTCCCGGTAGCGCACTCGCGCCCGGTGGAGGAACGTCTTGAGCTGCGGCAGGGACATGCCGTGCGCCTGCGCCGCGTCGCGGTAGCTCGGCGGCTCGCCGGGACGGAAGAACTGGAGCACCAGGGTGAAGGGGCCCTTGCGCTCGCCTCCCTCGTACTCCGCCCGGAGCCGCTCCAGGGCTCGCTCCATGACGCTCGAGGCCCACTCCCGCTCGAAGGCCTCGTCCGGACCCTGCGCGTCCTGGGAGGCGATGCGCTCGGCCAGCTCGAAGTCCAGGGGCAGCGCGGCCATCCCACCGCCCCGCCGGGCGGCGCTCTCGCGCTCGTGCCGGTGGGACAGGTGGTTGCGCGCCGCCGTCAGCAGGTAGCCGCGCAGCCGGCCCTTCTCGGGGTTGAGCCGCTCGAGGAAGCCGTGCTCCAACAGCCGCAGGAGCAGCCCCTGCACCGCGTCGCGCGCGGCCTCGGCGTCCAGGCCCTGGCGGCGCATGTAGACGTAGAGCGGGCGCCAGTAGGTGCCCAGCAGCGACTCGAGCGCCGCGCGGCGCGCCTCCGGCGAAGCCCGTGCCGAGCGGATGAGGGTCCAGCGCGTGGGAGGAAAGAGCCCAGGCCCCGCGTCTCGTGCGTCCGCGCCCATGGAACGGGTTCTAGCCCAACTCCGTCATCTTCGCCGCGAACGCGCTTGGCCGCATGTTCACCCGCATGCCGGTGACGTGCGGCCACCGCCATGCTCGGCGTGTGGCTCCGTGAGAGGGGCCGCACGTGCAGCGGAACGTGATACAGACTCGTCATGCTCGACTTGACGACCTCGATGTTCTTCCTGGCCGCGACGCTCGCGCTCAACGTGACGCCCGGCCCCGACATGCTCTACGTGGTGGCTCGTAGCGTGAGCGAGGGCCGCAAGGCGGGCATCGTCTCGGCGCTGGGCATCGCGGCCGGATGCCTCGTGCACACCGTGGCCATCGCCGCGGGGCTCTCGGGCCTGCTCATGGCCGTGCCGCTCGCGTTCGAGGTGGTGAAGCTCACGGGCGCGGCCTACCTGCTCTACCTCGGCGTGCGTGCGCTCCTCAGCCGCGACACCGGGTTGGCCGCGCCCACCGTCGAGCACGCCCGCCTGTGGGCCATCTTCCGCCAGGGCGTCGTCACCAACGTGCTCAACCCCAAGGTGGCCCTGTTCTTCCTCGCCTTCCTCCCTCAATTCGTGGACCCGAAGCGCGGCCCCATGGCGGCGCAACTCGTCCTGCTCGGGTTCCTCTTCAATGCCTCGGGCACGCTGGTGAACACGGTGGTGGCGCTCGTGTCGAGCCGGGCCGGGCAGTGGACGAAGCACCGCGTGGGCTCGTCCTCCCTCTTCAAGCGCGCCACGGGGTTGGTGTTCGTGGGGCTCGGGCTGCGGCTCGCCCTGCTCGAGCGGAAGTAGCCCCCATCGCGGTTCCGTCAGGGTCGAGTCTCGCTCTGGCTCACGTCCTGCGATTCGAATTCTTCGACACCTTGGCCAGGGTCGCCGCCAGGTCCTTGGGCGTGTAGGGCTTCAGCAGCACCACGGCGTTCGACAGGCCCGATTCCGCCAACCCCGCGTCGTCGCCGCTGGCGAAGATCACCTTCAGGTGTGGCCAGCGGGCGACGGCCTCGCGCGCCAGTTCCGTGCCCGAGCGCCCCGGCAGCCCCACGTCGGTCAGGAGTACGTCCGCCTGGCTGGTGGACAGCGCGGTGAGCGCGCTCTCGGCGTCCTGGGCCTCCACCACCACGTGACCCTGGTCCACCAGGTGCTCGGCCGTGTTCGAACGAATGAGTTCATCGTCCTCGACCAGCACGACCGTGAGGCGACGTGGCACGTCCTCCGCCGCCAGGACCGGGGCGGATGCCTCGGTCCGCTGCTGCTTGACCAGCCGATGCTGTGCCTCGTTGCCCAGCACGTGCCGCACCTTTCGGGCCAGGGCCTCGCGCGTGTAGGGCTTGGAGAGCAGCTCCACCCCCGGGTCCAGCCGCCCGTGATGGACGATGGCGTTCTCGGTGTAGCCCGAGGTGAGCAGCACCCCGATGTGTGGGAGGCGCTCCTTGGCCTTGCGGGCGAGTTCCGGGCTCCGCAGCGGGCCGGGCATCACCACGTCCGTGAACAGGAGATCGATCGGGATTCCGCTCTCGACGACGTTCAGGGCACTGGCCGCATCGCGGGCCTTGAGCACCCGGTAGCCGAGTTCGGAGAGCAGGCCGACCGCGGTCTCCCGCACGTCGTCATCGTCCTCGACCACCAGGATGGTCTCGGTCCCGCCGCGCACCGGCGCCTTGCTGATGTCGGTGAGGACGTCCTCGCTCTGGGCGACGCGCGGCAGGTACAGCTTGATGGTCGTGCCCTCGCCGACCTCGCTGTAGAGCTTGATATGGCCGCCGGACTGCTTGACCAGTCCGTGCACCATCGAGAGCCCCAGACCGGTCCCTTTCCCTTCCGGCTTGGTGCTGAAGAAGGGCTCGAACACGCGCTCCAGGATGTCCGGCGGGATCCCGGCGCCGGTGTCGGTGACGGCGAGCATCACGTATTGCCCGGGCTTCACCTCCTCGTGCTGGCTCGCGTACTCGTCGTCCAGCAGGGCGTTGCCCGCCTCGATCGTCAGTCGGCCGCCGTCCTGCATGGCGTCCCGGGCGTTGATCGCCAGGTTGAGGATGGCGTTCTCGATCTGGTTCGGGTCGACCAGGCTGTTCCACAGCCCGCCCGACACCACGGTCTCGATCTCGATGTCCTCGCCCAGCGCCCGCCGCAGCAGATCGTCCATGTTCTTCAGCAGGCGGCCCAGGTTCACCACCTTGGGCTCCAGCGGCTGACGACGGCCGAAGGCCAGGAGCTGCGAGGCCAGCTTCGAGCCTCGCGCCACCCCGGCCAGGGCGTTCTGCACGCGGGTCTCGGCCCGGGCGTTGCCGGCGATGTCCTTGACCAGCAGTTGCAGGTTTCCGCTGATCACCTGCAGGAGGTTGTTGAAGTCGTGGGCGACGCCCCCCGTGAGCTTGCCGAGGGCCTCGATCTTCTGGGCCTGGCGGAGCGCCGCCTCCATCTTCTGCCGCTCGGCCGTCTCCCGCCGCAGGCGCTCGAGTGTGTCCGCCAGCTCGTCCGTGCGCGCCGCGACCCGCTGCTCGAGCGTCTCGTTCAGGTTCTGCAATTGCTCTTCGGCTCGCTTCTGGTGCGTGACGTCGTAGCCATCGACGAAGATGCCGGACACCTTGCCGTCCGGCTCCATGATCGGCTGATAGACGAGGTGGACGAAACGCTCCTCCAGCGCACCGCCGCGCGCGCGCTGGATCATCACCGGCATGTTGCGGCCCACGAAGGCCTCGCCCTGGGTATAGACCCCGTCCAGCAGCTCGAAGAAGCCCTGGCCCTCGATCTCCGGCAGGGCCTCGCGCGCCGGAAGGCCGATCAGGTCTCGGTGGCCGACCAGCTGCAGGTAGGCGTCGTTGACCAGCTCGAACACGTGGTCCGGGCCGGACAGGATGCACATGAAGCTGGGAGCCTGCTGGAACAGCGTGCGGAAGCGATCACGCTCCTGGGTGCGCAGCTCGACCTCGGAGGTCAGCCGCTCATTGGCCTGGCGCAGGACGTCGGCCGCCTTCTGGCGCATCTCCACGGCCTCCGCCAGCGCCGCGGCCCTCTGGTGCGCGGCTTCGTGCGCCTCGGCGTTGGCCAGGCTGGACGACACCTGCCCCGCCAGGAGCTTCAGGAACGGCACATAGCTCTCGTCTACCGGGCGGTAGGGGTTCAGTCCGACGATCATCGCTCCTCGCGGACGCTCCCCGCCCTGGCCGATCAGCGGAACCACCGCGGCGGTGGTCGGCGGCCTGTCCCAGGAGCCCGTCGGCAGGGCCTCACGGCCGCGGAGGTCCACCGTCACGTTGGCCTCGCCGGCCCAGATGGCGCTCAGGTCCCAGAGGTCGCCGCTCGCGCCCAGGATCGCGGGCGCGCAGCCGTGGTCGGGCTCAATCCCGGTCGCGCAGGCCAGCTGCCCCTGACCCTCCTCGTCGAACAGATAGGTCAGGCTGAAGGGCAGATCGTACAGATTGCCGCCGAGCCCCTCCCGGACGGCGTTGATCACCTCGGCCCGGCTCGAGGCGGGAGCGAGCCGGGAGGCCAGTTCGCGGAGCGACGCCAGGCGCCGCTCGCTGATCACCCGGTCCGTCTCTTCCGAGACGGCGCAGAACACCCCTTCCACCTTGCCGCTGTCGCCGAGCAGCGGGCTATAGGAGAAGGTGTGGTAGGTCTCCTCGGGATAGCCGTTGCGGCGCAGGAGCAGCAGCAGCGCCCGGTCCCAGGTCGCCTCTCCCCGCTCGTAGACGGTCTGCAGGCGATCCTTGATGTCGTCCCAGATCTCGGCCCACAGGAGCCGGGTCGGCACCCCGAGCGACTTCGGGTGCTTGACCCCCAGCGTGGGCCGGTAGGCGTCGTTGTAGAAGAAGTTGATGTCGGGGCCCCAGCCCAGCCACATCTCGAACCGCGAGGTGAGCAGCAGCCGAAGGGCCACCTTCAGCGCGTTCGGCCAGTTCTCCGGCGCGCCCAGGGAAGTGGAGGCCCAGTCGTGGGCCCGCATCAGCCTGGCCATCTCGCCATCGCCGACGAAGATGTCGCCGTGGGGTTCCTGCTGCTGCTCCTTCGACGTCAAGGGATGCGATCTCGACATGGAAGGAGTACCACTAGCGGCAGAAACCAGTTCCCACCACCCCGAAATGCAGGTTGAGCAGGGGCATTCCGCCGCTTGGTTGGCTGCTGAAAAAGAGACGGGACCCCTGCCGCTCCCCCCAACATTCGCGGTTCGATCCCACAGCCTTACCCATCTGGTAGTGGGCCGTCTGGGGGTCGAAGGCCTTTTTCAGCACCCGGGCGGGCTCGGGGAACGGAAACGCCGGACGCTCAATGGCCAGCCATGGCTGGCGGATGGCACCACTCCGGCTCCTTCCTGCAGGCCTTGGCGAACGCATCGAGCGCCTTCGCTCGCTGCGTCAATGCCCTGGTCGTGGTGAATCGCGCCCTGATCTCCTCTGGCGTGGTCGCCAGACCGTTCTTGACCACGTACACGATGTTCCCAACATTCGCTACGTTCTCGAGAGGATTGCCGCGGATGGCGATCAGATCGGCGAGCTTGCCGGGCTCGATGCTTCCCAACTCGTTGCCGACGCGCGCGTTGAGCGCACCGTTGATGGTCACGGTCTTCAGCACCTCGAAAGCGCCCAGTGTCGTGGCCTCCTCTCGCATGATGGTGTGCAGTCCGCTGCCCGCGGGCGCCAACGGGAAATCCGTACCCATCGTGACCAGACCTCCGCCGCGGACAACCGGATCGTTCTGCGAGGAGCCCGTGGTGGCAACCATGTTGAACAGTCCGTGGGTGCGAAGCTCGCGGACGTCCTGGTAGCGAGTGGATATCGACCACGAATAGCCCAGCCGCTCAGTCGCGGACAGGTGCGACGTGCCCAGCAGGCCGGTCTGGATTCCCGGAGAGAGGAAGTGCGAAAAGCTCGGCAGACCGAGTTCGTGGGCCGTACGTGCGACGATCTCCATCACTGGAATGGGAGCCCGCACGTAGGCCTTGAGCAGATCGACGTCGAAGGGCTTCATCCTGCTCATCTCGAGCTCGGCGACCTGCTCGTTGCGCACGGCTCTGGCGGACGGGTAGAAAACTCGCGAGCCATCGTAGAGCGGCGGTGCGATGAACGCCCGAGGGCCCACCAGGACTCCAGCATCCAGCGCCTCGCGGACCTCGACGCTCTGATACAGATCTCCGCCCATGGAAAGCGTCGACGTCACCCCCCAGGCGAGCATCTCGGCCCAGGCGAGTCCGTAGGCCTGATTGTTGAAGACGTCGAGAGGATGGACATGTGAATCCCAGAGCCCCGGCATGACGGTCAAACCGGACGCATCGATGTACTTGTTCGCGGTGTCCGCGGATCTCGTTCCGTGCGGCTCGATCGCGATGATGCGATTCTTGTCGATGATGATGTCCTTGTTGTACTGGAGGGTCGCGGTCACGCCGTCCCAGAGACCGCCCGCGTGGATGATGGTGATGCCGGCGGGCGTGGCCTGCTTGTACTGCATGTCGAGAGCGATGTCGTGCGTGGCCCTGCTCGAGAGGTTGAGCGTGCGCAGGTGACCGCTCGCCATGAAGAGGAGCGTATTGGAATCCGGTCCCCACGAGGGCATGTCCGCTGCGTATGTGGTCAACTGAGCGGCGGGACCGCTCGGCGAGCCATCAAGATTGACCGGCATGACATACAGCAACGAATCCATGATGAACGCCATCTTGCGTCCATCGGGCGACCACACGGGGCCTGCTTCATTCCGCTCGGAAATGCTCGCGGGCGTTGGCCCGACCGCGTGAAACACCGCCGTCTTGTTGTTGATGTCGATGATCCTGAGCTTGTTGTATCCCTCCCTGAACCGGTTGTTCACCCGCTCGGCGTCACAGACAGCGAGCAGCCGCTCATCGGATGACCACGAAGGGCGGCTGACACCCGTTCCGAGCGAAGGATTCACGATGACGGTGCTCGTGCGTGCCGCGAGATCATAGACCTCCACCCGGCCCCCCCCGGTCCAATAGGCGAGCTGCCGGCCGCTGGGCGAAAGCGAGGGATACGCCATCGAGATGCCGGTGAGGAGGACAAGCCGGCTGCGCTTGCGAGAGGACAACTCCACCTTGTCGACGGCGAGAACACCGCCACTATCCCTGTCCGTGGAGAAGTAGACGAAGCTGCCGTCGGGCGACCATCCAGGACTGGCTTTGTAGTCCCTCGTGTCGGTCAGCCGGACCGGCTGGCCGTCGCCGTTGATGCTCAGCACCCAGATGTCGTTGAGCGCGACGAAGGCGACCTTCTCCCCGTTCGGAGACAGGATCGGAGCTGAAATGCCCTTCACGGTACGCCAGTCAAGATCGTCGAGGCGATGCTGCGCCTTCGGCGTGAAAACAGGCCGGCGCAGCGCGATCTGGGCGCTGAAGGGAACATCGCTGACACTCTCACCCGTGGTTGTACGGAGCCTGATCTTGCCGTCGCCGGTGTACAAGAAGCGGCCGTCCGGCAGAAAGCGCGCCGGGAACGGAAACAGGTCCTCGCTGGCGGCATTCACGGGGACTCCGTTCACGCTCCAAGAGCCGCCACCCTGCGAGATCACGCCGCTTCCATCGGGTGTCCACGCGGGCGCGCTGCCAGCCCCGCGAGAGGTGCGTGCACCCGTGACGAGGTCCACCAGGACGACGCCACCATTCTCGACGAGCAGCAGCTTCGTGCCATCAGGGCTCAGCGCGGGATGGCTTTCGGCTCCCGCTCCCGTGGTCAGCTGCTGATACTGACCGTCGGCAATGCCGATGCTCCAGATCTTGTATTGCATGTCGCCGCTGCGGTCAGAAGAAAAGATGAGGCGCGAGCCGTCGGCGCTCCAACTCGGCTCGCGATCATCGAACGGGCCAGTCGTGACGCGAGTGGCATTCGAGCCATCGGGAGCGATCGTCCAGATGTGATAATTGCCTTCGGTGTCGTAGTTCTGGAACGCGATGCGCGAGCCGTCAGGCGACCATACCGCGTGCGTGACTTCCATGCTCCAGGTGGAAATTCGCCTTGCCTCTCCTCCGGAGATCGGCACCACGTAGAGCGCGCCCTGCAGCGCCAGCGCGATCCGCGTCGCGTCTGGAGACGGCGCTGCCGCCATGTTGGTACCTTCCGTGAGAGTGAGCGTGAACTCTCTGACGGGATCGAGCAGACCATTGATCCTGCCCGCCGCCGGCGAGCCCGTAAACGATGGCGCGGCCAGCGTCGCTCCCCGATAGACGCCGTTCGAGGGGGCAACGGGGGATGATGCGCCGCCCGGGTCCTGGCCCTTGGCGCCCGTGAGAAGGAAGAATGCCGAAATGGCTAACAGACTTTGAGAAATGGCGAACATGCTTCGATGGGAACGCGGAGGATGCATGAGGATGTCCTGTTCTACTTCGCGCGCCACGGGGCGCACGTCTGAAGCCTAAATAAGATCAGCGCGGTCCGAGCGCCACGATCTTCTTGCCAACATACTGCTGGCGATTGTGATTCACGTCGTCGGCGATGAAGATGGTTGTTGCCGCCGCCGCGGGTGCGGAGCTCGTGGTCATGCGGAGCCTTTCCTGTCTTTGTGGACTCGACGCGGCGGCGGGTGCGGCGCTGGGCATTCCTCCGGCACGTCAAGCGGCGGTCGGAGCCAAGGGAGACCGGGTGCCGCGCCGGAGGGCCTGGGCACGCCTGGCGATCAGCCGCACCACCACCGCGGTGAACAGCAGCGCCGAAGGCACGGCGTACCAGTAGTTCATCGGCACGCGCTTGAAGTACGAATAGGTGAACACCGCCGCGATCACCCACATGCCGGTGACGTGCAGCCGTCGCCAGGCGGTCGAGCCCATGCGCCGGGCAAGGCCGCGATGCGAGGTCACCGCCAGCAGCAGGATGGCCACGTAGCCGATCGTGCCGGGCAGGTTGGTCAAGGTGGAGCGGCCGGGCCAGAACTCGGGATTGAGCTGGCCGAAGGCGTAGATCGCGATCGCGTGCAGCAGGTGCGAGAACGCGAACGACAGGCCGACGATTCGACGCTCGCGCAGCAACGCCTGGGTGAACGGGCCGGGCAGCAGCGAGGCGAACGAGGACGCGGTGAACGCGGCCAGGAACAGAACGAAGGAGGTACGGGCGGTGACGCGGATCACGCGGCGGCTGCCTTCCACTGCGTCGGGGCCGATCAGGTAGGCGGCGCCCGCGGCACCCATCAGCAGCGCGGCCAGCATCAGGAACAATTTCCAGCCGCCGAAGCGGTGGGGCAGGGGGATCGGGTTCATGGCGAGGACTCCATTCATTCGGGGTGGAAGGGGTCGGCGTCGGCGGGAGCACTGGCCGTCACGACGATGCGCGCGGACCACAGCTCGGCGAGCAGCACCTGCCCGTGTGCCAGCATGTCGGCCGCCGCCGTGCCGCTCTCGTGTGCCAGCGCGGAGAGATGTGCCCGCGCGCTGTCGGCTCCGGTGGCGATGGCCTGCAACAGGCGATAGGCGAACGGCGAGAGGAGGTCGGTGCGCAGCACATGGTCCGCGTCGCGCCGCAGCAACAGCAGGGTGGGCGCGGCCGGCGGTGCGTCGGTGTCGGGAGGCAGTGCCGACTCCATATGCACCGGCCAGTGATAGCCGCGCACGTGGGCCAGTGGCGACAGCGCCAGCGGCACGTCCAGAGCCAGCCCGGCCACGGGGACGGGTGCGGCGGTGGCCTCGGCGAACAGCAGCGCATGCCGGCTCCATTCGTAGTCGGCCAGTTCCGCTGCCCACGGCGGTAGCGCCGTGTCGGGCTCGGCCAGCCACGCGGCGAACTCGCCGGCGACCTGCGGGAACAGCGGCGTATCGCAGCGATGCCGGCGGTAGAAGTCCTCGATGGCGCGACGCCACCCGGCCTCGCCCAACAGCATGTACAGGCGCGGGAAGCTGCCGGTGAGCAGCGACTCGACGCCGTTCACGCACAGGGCGCGGTATAGCGCCAGCCGTTCCGGGGCCACGCCCGGTGGCGGCGGTCGCGAGGGATCGCGCACATGCGCCGCCCAGGCCAGTTGCAGCGCGCGCAGCGTGGCGGTCATGGCACGAGCTCCGGCCGTGGCAGGTGCGTGGCCTGTGTGTCGCGGATGCGTGCCACCTCGGCCAGCAGCTCGGCGATCGGCGGGAAATTGAAGTCGCGTTCGAGCAGGGTCGGGCGCACACCGAAGCGTGCGTAGGCATGGTCGAGCAGGGTCCACACCAGGCCCCTCACCGCGGCGCCGTGGGTATCGATCTTGAGGCCGTCGGCCCGGTCGATGTGGCCGGCGACGTGGTACGAGGCCACGCGATCGGGCGGCAGCTGGTCGAGGAATCCGAAGGCGTCGTAGCCGTGGTTGCAGGCGTTGACGAAGACGTTGTTCACGTCCAGCAGCAGGTCGCAGTCGGCCTCGGCCAGCACCGCGTTGATGAATTCGCTCTCGCTCATCGCCGGCGTGGGCACCGCGTAGTAGGAGATGTTCTCCACCGCGATGCGCCGGCCCAGCATGTCCTGCACCTGCGAGATGCGCGCGGCGACATGGCGCACGGCTTCCTCGGTGAACGGCAGCGGCAGCAGGTCGTAGAGCTGGCCGTCGGCCGCGCAATAGCTCAGGTGCTCGCTGTAGAGCGTGACCGCGTGGCGGTCGATGAATTCGCGCGTGCGCACCAGCAGCCGGCGGTCCAGCGGGTCGGTGCCGCCCAGCGACAGCGACAGGCCATGGCAGGTGATCGGAAAGCGCGTGGACAGTTCGTCCAGCACCTTTCCGAAGGAACCGCCCACGCCGATCCAGTTGTCCGGCGCGCATTCCAGGAAATCGACCGCATCTGGCGTCAGGGCGAGCAGATCGGTGAGCATGCCGCGGCGCAGGCCGAGCCCGGCCGAGGCGGTGTGCAGGGTGGGATTCATCTCGTTGCTCCGCCGGGGCGCCGCCGCGCGGAGGCGGCGGCGCGGGGTGTTTGTTCAGTCGACGATGTTGGCGAAGCGGCCCTTCGGCAGGGTCTTGCCGTTCGCCTCGTAGGCCGCGCGCAGGAAGTCGTGCGCCTCCTGCTCGCTGATGTAGCCGTCGTGGTCACTGTCGATGCGGTCGAAGTCGGCCGCGCGCTTGGCGGCCACGGCGAGGAACTCCGCGCGCGAGACCTTGCCGTCGTGGTTGCTGTCGGTGCGGGCGAAGGAGGCATCGCCGCACTTGCCTTCGCCGCACTTGCCTTCGCCACACTTGCCCTCGGCGGCCGGCGCTGCGGTGGTGCCCGTCTTGGCGGTAGTGCCCGTCTTGGCGGTGGTGTGGCTGGCGCCGCATCCGGCTTCGCCACACCCGCCTTCGCCAGCGCTGGCCACGGCCATCGCGCCGAGGGTCAGTGGTTGCATCGCCAGCGCCTGCGTGCTGAGCAGCACGCCGCCGGCGAGGGCGACGCCGATCGCGCCGACGAGGGGTTTGCGATTGCGGGATTCGGAATGGGACATGGTAGGTTTTCCTGCGGGACGTTGCGTTGACATGGACGGCTCCTCGCCATGGCGGCGTTGAATGGGATGGTGGCTATTGAAAGGGCGCGAGGTATCCGCACCGTGTCGGGTAGGCCGGAGTTTTGTCAGCGCTTGTGTCGCGGACGGCGGTCGATACATTTCGATACGAAATGCCCGGCGGTGGGCGACAGGCACGGGGCGAGGTCACGCGACCGCGCACCGGCGTGGCTGGCGCGGGCGTTGTGTGTCGAAACGTAGCGCCGCGCCACGCCGACACCTTGTGTGACAAGAAGCCGTCCGCGCGGAAACAGCGGCGATACAGTCGTGGCTTGCAATGAGCGCTCCTTCCACAGGAGTGCTCTCAATGATTCGCAAGACGATGCTGGCCGCGCTGGTGGCCACCGCCCTGATTCCGGTCGCCGCGTGCTCGGGTCCGGTGCCTACTGATCCGGCCGCGCCCACGGTGATCCTGGTTCATGGTGCCTTCGCCGACGGTTCGAGCTGGAACAAGATCATCCCACGCCTGGAGGCCAGGGGGGTGCCCGCCTTGGCGGTGCAGAACCCGCTGACCTCGCTGCAGGACGACGTGGCCGCCACGCGTCGCGCCATCGCCGCCGCGCCGGGCAAGGTGGTGTTGGTCGGCCATTCCTGGGGCGGCACGGTCATCACCGAGGCCGGCGACGACGACAAGGTGGTCGCGCTGGTGTACGTGTCCGCGTTCGCGCCCGATGCTGGCGAGAACTCGGCCCAGCAGGGCGAGCCTTTCCCGACCGCGCCGGGGCTGACGCGACTGCAGGATCGCGACGGCTTTCTGTGGCTGCCGGCCGAGGCGGTGGCCGAGGATTTCGCGCAGGACCTCGATCCAGCCACCGCGCGCCTGATCTACAGCACCCAGGGCCCGCTGAAGGCCAGCGCGCTGTCCGAGCCGGTCGCGCGGGCGGCGTGGAAGCACAAGCCCAACTGGTACGTGCTCAGCCGCGAGGATCGCATGCTCGCCCCGCAGTTGCAGTCCGCCACCGCGCAGCGCATCGGCGCGCGACTGCATTCGATCCAGGCCAGCCATGTCTCGATGCTGTCCCATCCGGGCGAGGTCGCCGACGTCATCCTCGAGGCCGCTGGGGTGAAGCCGGCCGATCCGTCGCCGGCCAAGGTGGGTGGCTGACATGTGGGCTTTCGTCCTGGCCGCGCTGGCTGGCGTGGCCACCATCCTCTCGCCGTGCGTGCTGCCGATGCTGCCCATCGTGCTGGCGCGCGGGGCCGGCGGCGACCGCCGCGAACCGCTGCTGATCGTCGTCGGCTTCGTCGCCTCCTTCGCTGCCGGCGGCATCGCCATCGGCGCGCTGGCGGCGTCCTCCGGCCAGTTCGAGGCAGGCGTGCGCGTGGCCGCGCTCGTGGTGCTGCTGCTGGCCGGGCTGGCCTGTGTGTGGCCAACGCCGTTCGAACGGTTGCAGCAGCGCTGGCTGGCCGGCTCGCGCCTGTTCGCCTGGCAACCGCGGGCGGCCGGCGCGGGCGGCGCGCTGCTGGTCGGAGTCTCGCTCGGCATCGCCTGGACGCCATGCGCCGGGCCGGTGCTGGCCTCGGTGCTGGCGCTGGCCGCCAGCGCCCAGGCCACCGCGCGCGCCAGCGCCCTGCTCGGCGTGTACGCGCTCGGCGCGGTCACTCCGCTGCTGGCCCTGATCTACGGCGGTCGCTGGGCCAGTGCCCGGCTGCGCCCGCTGCAACGCCACACCGCCTGGGTGCGGCGCGGCTTCGGCGTCTGCGCCGTGGCCATGGCCCTGCTCCAGTTGTGGCAGCTCGATGCCGCGCTCACCGCGCGACTGCTGCCATGGCTGCCCTCCATCTCCACCGGACTGTGAACATGCCTACCTACCTCCGTGCTTTTCTCATCGTCGCCATCGTCACCGTGTTCACCGTGCTGGCCTGGTCCTCCTCCCGCGCGGACGAGGCGCGGCCGGCCACGCTCACCACCGCGCCGGACTTCAGTGGCGGCGGCGAGTGGATCAACAGCCCGCCGCTGAGCATGTCGCGACTGCGCGGCAAGGTCGTGCTGGTCGAGTTCTGGACCTACTCGTGCATCAACTGCCTGCGCGTGGCGCCTCACGTCTCGCAATGGCACGCGCGCTACGCCGACCAGGGCCTGGTCGTGGTCGGTGTGCACACGCCCGAATACGGCTACGAGCGCGTGAACGCCAACGTGCACGAGGCGGTGCAGCGCCTGGGCATCCACTATCCGGTGGTGCAGGACAACGGCTACCGGATCTGGAACGCCTACGGCAACCAGTACTGGCCCGCGCTCTACCTGATCGACAGAGAGGGCAGGGTAGTGTACCGCCATTTCGGCGAGGGCGCCTACGACCGCACCGAGGCGCAGATACAGGCCCTGCTGGCCGCGCGCTGACACTGGCGGGTTAACATGGCGGCGTCCGTGGCGGCGGCCGTCGCCATCCTTCCCACGGACGACACCATGGCCCATACAGACCACATCCTCATCGTCGACGACGACCGCGAGATCCGTCGCATGGTCGGCGAGTACCTGCAGCGCAACGGCTTGCGCACCACGCTCGCCGCCGATGGCCGCGAGATGCGCGCGGCGTTGGACACCAGCGACGTCGACCTGATCGTGCTCGACGTGATGATGCCGGGCGAGGACGGTCTGTCCCTGTGCCGCAACCTGCGCGCCGGCAAGCACCGCAACGTGCCGGTGGTGATGCTCACCGCGCGCGACGAGGAGACCGATCGCATCGTCGGCCTGGAGATGGGTGCGGACGACTACGTGGTCAAGCCGTTCTCCGCGCGCGAGCTGCTGGCGCGCATCAACGCGGTGATCCGGCGCTCGCGCATGATGCCGCCCAACCTGCAGGTCACCGAGGCCGGCCGGCTGATCGGCTTCGGCCAGTGGCGGCTGGACACCACCGCGCGCCACCTGCTCGACGAGGACGGCACCGCCTATCCGCTCAGCGGCGCGGAGTTCCGTCTGCTGCGCGTGTTCCTCGACCACCCGCAGCGCGTGCTCAGCCGCGACCAACTGCTCAACCTCACCCGGGGCCGCGACGCCGAGCTGTTCGACCGCTCCATCGACCTGCTCGTCAGCCGCCTGCGCCAGCGCCTGCGCGACGACGCGCGCGAGCAGGCCTACATCAAGACCGTGCGCAGCGAGGGCTACGTGTTCTGCCAGCCCGTGGTCCTGCTCGGCGAGAACACATGAACGCCACCCCGAGCACCGGCTGGCGACGCCTGCTGCCACGCACTCTCGGCGCGCGCCTGACCCTGATCCTGTTCACCGGCTTGCTGCTCGCGCACGCGCTGTCCTTCGCGCTGCTGTTCTCCGAGCGCTACGTGGCCGCGCGTTCGATGATGCTCACCAACCTGGATCAGGACGTGGCCGTCAGCGTGGCCCTGCTCGAACGCCTGAGCCCGGCCGAGCGCGCGCGATGGGCGCCGCGCCTGGAGCGGCGCACCTACCGCTACCTGCTCGGCCCCGCGCGGCCCGGTGTGCCGCTGACCAGTGACCGCGCGCGCGAGGTCACCGCCCTGATCGACCGCAGCCTGAACCATCGCTACGCCCTGCGGGCGCGCACGGTGTCCACCTCGCCGGAGCGCTTCGAGGTGGAACTCACCCTGGCCGATGGCCAGCCGTTGACCATCGAGGTCACACCCTCGGTGATGCCGATCGCGCGCTGGTTGCCGGTGGTGCTGGCGGCGCAGCTGGCGCTGCTGCTGTTGTGCGCGTGGTTGGCGGTGCGCCTGGCGACGCGGCCGCTGGTGCAACTGGCCGACGCGGTCGAGCGGCTGGACCCGGCCCGCGCGCATCCGCCGCTGCCGCAGGAAGGGCCGGTGGAAGTGGTCAAGGCCGCTACCGCGTTCAATGCGATGCAGGCGCGCATCGGCCACTATCTCGCGGAGCGGTTGCAGATCCTGGCCGCGATCTCGCACGATCTGCAGACTCCGATCACGCGCATGAAGCTGCGCCTGGAAGCGATGGAGGAGGGCGCCGAGCGCGATCGCCTGATTGGCGACCTGGAGCAGTTGCAGCAGTTGGTGCGCGAGGGCATCGCCTACGCGCGCAGCACCCATGGAGCCACCGGCCCGGAGGTGCGGCTGGACCTGCACGCATTGCTCGACAGCGTGGTGTGCGACTACCAGGACACGGGCAAGCCGGTCACGCTGGGCGAATGCGCGCGCGTTTCGTTGAGCACGCGGCCGCCGACATTGCGGCGCGTCGTCGAGAACCTGATCGACAACGCGGTGAAGTACGGCGGCGGCGCCGAGGTCGGCATGCGCCGGCTCGACGACGGGCGCGTGGCCGTGGACGTGTGCGACCGCGGCCCGGGCATTCCCGAACAGGAGATGCAGGCGGTGCTGCAACCGTTCTACCGGCTGGAAAGCTCGCGCAACCGCGATACCGGCGGCACCGGACTGGGGCTGGCCATCGCTCAGCAACTGGCGGCCACGCTGGACGGCGAGCTCGTGCTCGCCAACCGTAGCGGCGGTGGCCTGCGCGCGACGCTGCTGCTGCCGGTGGCACCGGCATCCACGGGGCGCTTCACGGGATGAGCAGGAGCTTGCCGGTCGTGCGGCGGCTTTCCATGTCCACATGGGCCCGCGCGGCTTCGGCCAGCGGATAGACGCCCCCGATCCTGACCTTCAGCGAGCCAGTGGCGATCCAGTCGAACAGGCGCGCGGTGTGGCTGCGCAGCAGCTCGCGGGTCGCGACATGGTCGGAGAAGACCGCGTAGCCGAGCTTGATGCTCTTGGGCAGGCTCATCAAGTCGATGGGACCGGGCCCGCCGAGCACCGGCCCGTACCAGCAGAAGGTCCCGCTGCGGCGCAAGGAGGCCAGGGAGGCCTGGAAGGTCTTCGGACCCGAGCCGTCGTAGACCACGTGCACACCGTCGCCTCCGGAGAGACGCACCGCCTCGTCGGCGAACTGGCCCTCGGCGTCGACGATCACGTGATCGGCGCCCGCCTCGCGTGCGGCGGCGACCTTGTCCTCGTGCGACACGCGGCCGATGACACGGCCACCCCTCAGCTTGATGATCTGGGTGAGGAGCAGGCCAAGGCCGCCGGCGGCGGCGTGGACGAGTGCGACCTCGCCGGGCTGCACCGGGTAGAAGTCGGTGGCGAAGTGGCTCGCGGTCAGACCCTGCATCATCACCGCCGCCGCCGTGCGATCATCGATGGCGTCGGGCAGCGGTACGAGCGCGTCGACCGGGATGGCGACCCGTTCGGCGTAGCTGCCGGGCGCGTAGACCCAGGCGACCCGGCGTCCCACCCACGTGGGATCGACGCCTGCGCCGACCGACAGGACCCGCCCGGCACCCTCGACGCCCAGGACCTTCGGGTCCGGCATGCCGCTCCAGGCGAGCCCCCGCCGCACGCCCGTGTCCATGAAGTTCACTCCCGCCGCGGCGATCTCCACCAGCGCCTCGCCCGGCCCCGCGACCGGCTCGGGACGCTCCACGAACGCCATGACCTCGGGCCCGCCCTGGCGGGTCATCACGACAGCTTTCATTGTTCTCTCCTTTGTTTGAACGTTCATTCCAGAACTGCGCAAAAAAAAGAAAAGCTCACCGCAGGGCGCGCAGCGCGAGCCGGCCCAGGCCGCGCAGATGGGCGGCGTTGGCGCCGCCCCGGGCGGCGATGCGGATGGCGGCGAAGCTCGAGATGAGGAAACCCGCCGCCTCTTCGGGCTTCAGCTCGACGCCGACGTCGCCATCGGCCTGGGCCGCGCGCACGCGTTCGAGGATCGCGCCGTGCAGCGCCCGCTGGGCGGCGTCGTGGATCTTCGCCAGATCGGCCCGCGCGCGGCCGAACTCACAGATGGACCCGACCCCGAGGCAGGCCTGCCCGGCGTCCTCGACCAGGCGCTCCACCATGGCCCGAAGGCCTTCGATGGCCCGCGGCCGACTGCGCAGGGCCGCGGTATGGGCTTCGCCTTCCAGGGCTGAATAGCGCCGTACGGCGGCGCAATAGATGCCCCATTTGTCGCCGAAGGTGTCGTAGAGGCTCTGTCGGCCGATCCCCATGGCCTTGACCAGCATGTCGGCCGAGGTCCCCTCGAAGCCATGCTCGCGGAACACGCCGATCGCGGCGTCCAGCGCCTCCTCCGTGTCGAACGCCTTGGGTCTGGCCATGGTCGTTGGATACATGATTTTGGAACGGATGGTCAAGAAAAGGCGGCGGGCTGCCGCCTTCTTCCGGTCAGGGCAGCCCGGTCACATCGAGCACCGCCTGGGCGAAGGCATCGGGCGCTTCCTGCGGCAGGTTGTGGCCGATCCCGCCGGTGATCAGGCGATGGGCGTAGGGCCCGGAAAACCTCGCCCTGTAGGCCGTCGGCTGTGCGTGGGGCGCGCCGTTGGCGTCGCCTTCCATCGTGATCGTCGGCACGCCGATCACGGGGAACTGCGCGAGCCGGCTCTCGATGGCGTCGTAGCGCGCCTCACCGGCCGCCGTGCCCAGGCGCCAGCGATAGTTGTGGACGACGAGCGCCACATGGTCGGGATTGTCGAAGGCCTGGGCCGAGCGGGCGAAGGTCGCCTCGCTGAATTGCCATTGTGGCGAGGCGGTCCGCCAGATGAGCCGGGTGAAGTCACGCAGGTTGCGCTCGTAGCCGAGGCGGCCACGCTCGGTGGCGAAGTAGAACTGGTACCACCAGGAAAGCTCCGCCTCCGGCGCTAGGGGCTCCTGGTTGGCCTGCGGGCTGCCGATCAGGTAGCCGCTCACCGAGACCAGCGCCGTGCAGCGCTCTGGCCAGAGCGCCGCGACGATGTCGGCGGTGCGCGCGCCCCAGTCGAAGCCGGCGATCACCGCCTTGGCGAGACCCAGTGCGTCCATGAGGTTGATCACGTCGACGGCGAGGGCCGCCTGCTGCCCGTTGCGAACGGTGTCCCCGGCGAGGAAGCGTGTCGTCCCGTAGCCGCGGAGGTAGGGCACGATGACCCGGCGCCCGGCGGCCGTCAGCCGCGGGACGACGTCCACGAAGCTGTGGATGTCGTAGGGCCATCCGTGCAGCAGGATCACCGGCGGGCCGTCGGACGGGCCGAAATCGGCGTAGCCGATGGAGAGGTCGCCGGCGTCGATCTGACGGAGCGGCGCCCAGGGAGTGGGCGAGGCGGACGGGGTGGGCTCGGCGAGCGCCGTGCACGCGAGCTGGTTCAGCGCGCTGACGGCGAAGGCCCCCGCGATGAGCAGTCGGCGCCGGCCTGGATTGGCGAGGTCGTCGGGCTTCAAGGTCATGGACGGTCTCCTGGCGTGCTGGTCTTGGTCGAGCATGGGTTGCTCTGGAAGTCTCTGGTTGGTTGGAGTCGAGCTCGCCAGCGGGCGCGCTGGCGAGCCCGACGAGGCTTTGACGCCGCGCCGCGAGGGCTCAGGCGAGGTCGAGCGTCACGGCGATGTTGCCGCGCGTGGCCTTGGAGTAGGGGCAGGTCTGGTGCGCCGCCTCGATGAGCGAGCGGGCGAGGTTGGCTTCCAGGCCCGGCAGGCTCACCTTCAGGCGCGCCTGCAGGAAGAAGGCGCCCGCCGTCGTGCCGAGATCCACCTCGGCGTCGACCGCGACACCGGCGGGAAGGGTCACGTTCAGGCCGCGCGCGGCATAGCTCATCGCCCCGATGAAGCAGGCCGACCAGCCGGCGGCGAACAGTTGCTCGGGGTTGGTGCCCGCGCCGGGAGACCCGGGCGGCGACAGCTTGACGTCGAGCCGGCCGTCCGAGCTGCGCGTGGCGCCGTCGCGGCCGCCGGTCGTGTGGGTCTTGCCAGTGTAGAGAACGTTTTCGATGGGGGACATGGACTGCTCCTATTGGTCGGAACCGATTTAATCGGTTCCGAGTTGATAACCCGAGCATGTGGCGTTCGTCAACCTTCCGATTCAATCGGGTCCGAACTATATGTAGGAGGTCTCCATCGCACGAAGGCCGACATGACCAAACCCCAGAACCCGAAGGTCCCCAAGCTGGCGGACTTCATGTGCTTTGCGATCTACTCGGCCAACCTGGCGTACGGGCGGGCCTACAAGCCCATCCTCGACGAGCTGGGGGTGACCTATACCCAATGGATCATCATCGTCGCCCTGTGGGAGGAGGACGATCAAACGGTCGGCGACCTGGGTGCCAGGCTCTTCTTGGAATCCAACACGCTCACGCCGATCCTCAAGAAGCTCGAGACCCTCGGC
Organism: Cystobacter fuscus; assembly: GCF_002305875.1. Taxonomy (NCBI): domain Bacteria; kingdom Pseudomonadati; phylum Myxococcota; class Myxococcia; order Myxococcales; family Archangiaceae; genus Cystobacter; species Cystobacter fuscus. Next base: position 5,872,041 of record NZ_CP022098.1, read on the forward strand.
TACCTGCGGCGCCGACGTGATCCGTCCGACGAGCGCCAGGTGATCGTCAGCCTGACCGATGCGGGTCGCCAGTTGCGCGAGAAGGGTCTGCAGAAGACCCTGGTCAAGGCGGCCGGCCTCGAGCCGGAAGAATTCGCCAAGGTGCAGCGCGCCGTCGCCAGGATTCGCGACAACCTCATCCGCCACGTCGACGGACAACAGGGCGGAGGTGAGGCTCCGGAATAGAACCCCTTACGCTCAGGTGCCGCCGAGGAGTCCCAGGCTGTGCAGCAGGATGAGCAGGATGAGGACGGGGGTGACGTAGCGGACGAGGACGTGGACCCCACTGTCGTACCAGGCAGGCTCGCCGTGACCCTTGCTCATCTCGTCGCGGAGGACGGCGCGCGGGACGAGCCAGCCACCCACCACCGTGACGGCCAGACCACCCAGCGGCAGCAGGACATTGGAGGACACGAAGTCGAAGAGGGAGAAGAGGTCCCGGCCCAGCACGCGCAGGTGCGAGAGTGCCGGCCCCTGCGACAGGGTGGCGGGGATGCCCAGCACCGCCATGATCAGCGCGGTGAGGAGCGCGGCCGTGGGGCGGCGCAGCCGGGCGGAGCGGATGAGCCACGCCACGGGGACCTCCATCAGGCTGACCATGGCGCCCAGGGTGGCCACCGCCGCGAGCACGAAGAAGAGGGCGGTGAAGAGCTCGCCGCCGGGCATCTGCGCGAAGACGCGCGGGATGGTGACGAAGAGCAGGCCCGGGCCGCCCGCCGGTGTGTCACCCAGGGCGAAGACGGCTGGGAAGATGGCCAGGCCCGCCAGCAGCGACACCAGCGTGTCGGCCAGCGCCACGCGCGTCGCATTGGGCACCAGGCGCGTGTCGTCCGGCAGGTACGAGCCGTACGTCGTCATGGTGCCCATGCCCAGCGACAGCTTGAAGAAGGCGAGCCCCAGGGCGGACAGCAGCACCGTGCTCGAGAGCTTCGAGAGGTCGGGCGTGAAGAGGTAGGCCACGCCGGCCGACGCACCCGGCAGCGTGAGCGCGCGCACGTCGCAGGCCAGCAGCAGCAGCAGCAACAGCGGCATGAGTGTCTTGGTCACCTTCTCGATGCCGCCCGACACCCCCGCGGCCACCACGCCCACGGTGATGGTCAGCACGGCGAGCTGCCACAGCACGGGCTCCCACGTGCCGCCCACCAGCGCCTGGAACGTGGCGGGCGTGAGGGGCGCGCCCGAGACGAAGGCACCCAGCGACTTGAAGACGTAGGCCAGCACCCACCCGGCCACGTCCGTGTAGAAGGCCATGATGAGGATCGACGCGGCAAGTCCCGCCCAGCCGACGGCGGCCCAGAAGCGCTGGCGCGGCACGATGCGCGCGTAGGCTTGCACCGCGTCCACGCGCAGGTGCCGGCCGATGGCGTGCTCCACCACCATCACCGGCAGTGCGGCGAGTGCCACCGCCAACAGGTAGGTGAGCACGAAGGCCGCTCCGCCGTTGGAGCCGGTGAGGTAGGGGAACTTCCAGATGTTGCCGAGGCCGACGGCGGAGCCGAGCGTCGCGGCGAAGGCTCCGAGGGTGGAGCCAAAGGCATCCCGCTTCGTGGGGGTAGGTTCGGGCATGAGCGTGGGACCCGGGCACGGTGCTTCCCCGGGGTGCGGGAGCCTCTACCATGGCCCGGCGCCCGTCACACGCCCGTGAATCTCCCTGGACGGCGCCCCTCCCAGGAGGAGAGGCTCGTGGACATGACCATCGCAGGCATTCCTCCCGCTCCCCTGTCCGCCACTCAAGCGCTCCAGCGTCTGCGCGAGGGCAACCACCGCTTCGTCCAGAACGTGCGCAGCCTGGACACGGCCATCGGCAAGTCGGCGCGGGCCTCGGTGGCGGCGGGGCAGAATCCGTTCGCCGTCATCCTCTCGTGCTCGGACTCCCGGGTGCCCTCGGAGATCGTCTTCGAGCAGGGGCTGGGGGATCTCTTCGTCATCCGCGTGGCGGGCAACGTGGTGGCGCCCTCGCTGGTGGGGAGCGTGGAGTTCGCGGCGGCCACCTTCGGGACTCGCCTGGTGGTGGTGATGGGCCACTCGCGCTGTGGCGCCATCAAGGCCACGCTGGACTTCATCCAGCACCGCGTGGACGCGCCGTCGGAGAACATCCACGACATCGTGGACCGGTGCCGGCCCGCGGTGGAGAGCGTGGTGCACGCCGCCGGTCCGGACGTGCAGCCCGAGCGCCTGGTGCACGAGGCCGTGCGCGCCAACGTGCGGCAGTCCTGCGCCCACCTGCGCCACGGCAGTCGGCTGCTCGAGCGGCTCATCCAGGAGGAGGGGCTGCTGGTGGTGGGCGCGGACTACTCGCTGGACACCGGCGAGGTCGACTTCTTCGACGGTCTCCAGGGCTGACATCGCGCGGGTCCCGGAGAGGGACCCGCGCCGTGAATGCTCACGGCTGGTAATAGATTTCCGCCGTGGTCGCGCTCTGGTCCGCGTTGCTGAATCCACCCACGAGCAGCACACTGTCCGCGTCGAGCCGCGTGGCCGTATGCTTGTACCGGTCCACGTTCATCGAGGCCGAGAATCCCTTCCAGCCCGAGCCCGGCTCATAGACTTCGGCCGAGGACTGGATGCCCGTCTGGGGATTGTACCCGCCGGTCACCAGCACCTTGCCCCTCAGCAGGGTGGCCGTATGGCTCTGGCGCGGAGCATCCATCGAGCCGGCCGGCGACCACGTGGACGTGGCGGGATCGAACAGCTCGGAGGTGGCGCCGAGTGACGAGTCCGCGGTCTGGCCGCCCACGACCAGCACCTTGTCCGAGGGCAGCAGGGTGGCCGAGTGGGCGGAGCGGCCCGTGCTCAGGTGTCCCACGGGGTGGGGAGCACCTTCTCCGTACGCGTCCGAGGGACGGCCGAATTCCCAGAGGGATCTGTCACCGCATAGGTGAGCGTATAGGTGCCCGGAACCTGGGTGTTGACGGTGCCGGTGGCAGTGATGTTGGCGGAGCCCCCGGGGGCATACATGCAGAGGTCGTGGGCCATGGCTCCCGGATCGACGAACTCCGAGCCGGCGTCGAGGGTGATTTCCTCCGGACCCACCAGCTCGATCCACGGGGCCACGGTGTCGGTCACCGTCCACCGCGTCGAGCAGGTGGATTCGTTGCCGGCCCCGTCCTGGACATGGCTGGTGGTGTAGATGGTCCCCAACGACGTGTATTGCCAGTCGATGGAGTTTACCCAGCCGATATTGCAGTTGTCTGTATAAGTGTCTCCATCCTCCGCGACTCAGCTCGGTCTACGACCTTCTCGTTATAGAGTGCACCTCCATGTCCACTTCATCCACCGCGGTCCTGCTCGAGGTGGAGGGTGTCGTCGCCACCCTCACGCTGAATGACGCCGCCCGCCGCAACGCGATGACGCCCGAGCTCGGGGAGGCCCTGCGTGACCGGGTGGCCGAGCTGCGGCAGCGCCCCGACGTGAGGGCGGTCGTCCTCGCCGGGGCCGGCGGTGCGTTCTCCGCGGGGGGAGACCTCCAGATGCTCGAGCGGCTGCGCCGGGTGTCCTCGGAGGAGGCCCGCACCTTCATGCTCGACTTCTATGCGCGCTACCTCTCCGTGCTGGAGCTGCCGGTGCCCACGGTGGCCGCGGTGGAGGGGGCGGCGATTGGCGCCGGGCTGTGCGTGGCGCTCGCGTGCGACCTGTGCGTCGTCGCCGAGGACGCGAAGCTCGCGCTCAACTTCGTCCAGTTGGGCCTGCACCCGGGCATGGGGGCGACGTACTTCGTGCCCTGGCGGGCGGGCGCGCAGCGGGGCGCGGAGCTGCTCCTCACGGGCCGCCGCTTCGATGGGCGTGAGGCGGTGCGGCTCGGACTGGCGCTCGAGGCGACGCCAGGGTCCGAGGTGCTCGCGCGCGCCCGCGAGCTCGCGGCCCGGGTGGCGGCGAATGCCCCGCTGGCCACCCGCGCGCTCAAGCGCGGGCTGGCGCCGGACCGGGCCGCCCTCCAGCGGGCCCTGGAGGAGGAGGCGCGCTTCCAGGCGGAGAGCTACGGGAGCGAGGATCTGGGCGAGGGGCTCGCGGCCGCGGCGGCCCGCAGGGCCCCCGTCTTCCAGGGGCGCTGAGAGTCGCCGAGGGCGCACGACCTCACGCTCCTCCTACCACGTATACAAGCCCGCCCACGGATACTCCCCACCCGACACGGCGAAGTAGTAGTAACCGTCGGACGAGCGCGTCAAAGGCATCTGGCTACAGGTTCGCGCCTGCCCACCGACGGTGACCGTCCGGCCGTCGAAGTTGTGGCAACCCCAACCGTTGATGGTGGCATTGGTCCGATAGCACACGGCGCCGGCCGTGTTGAAGTTGCCCGTGCTGCCCGAGAACGTGATGGGGTTGGAACACGTCGTGCTGCCTCCGCTCGTGTTGAACGTCGCGGTCACCGAACGCGCGGCCGTCATCGACACCGTGCAGGTTCCCGTGCCACTGCACGCACCACTCCAGCCAGCGAACGTCGAGCCGCTCGCCGCGGCGGCGGTGAGGGTCACGGAGGTTCCGCTCGAATAGCTCGCGCCGCACGTGCTTCCACAATCAATCCCCGACGGCGACGACGTCACCGTGCCGCTGCCCGCACCCGACTTCGTGACCGTGAGCGTGAAATTGTTCGGGTTGCCAATACCCGCGCCTCGCCGTATGGCATCCAGGGCGCCTTGATCGACGACGGCTCCGTTGCTCCGGTTGAGCAGGGCGAAGCCGTTGGTCTGACTGGGGTTGACGCCGTTGTCCCAGTAGAAGGTCTTGATGCCGTTGGCAGCCGCGGTGCGATTGACGTACTCGAGGTAGTACTGTCGCGATTCCAGGTTGAGGTTCGGCCGCGTCGCCACGCCGTACTCGCCGATGATCACCGGGACTCCCTGGGCGATCCACTTCGTCTTCACGCGCGCGAACAGATCGTCATGGTAGGCCTCCTGCGCCCAGGAGCATGCGCTCTGCGACGGATAGGGGGCGCCCCAGGAAGAGCAGGTGTTGTTTGTGTTCAGCGTGTAGTCGTAGGGATCGTAGTGATGGACTTCGACGATCAGCCGGTTCGCGATCGTGTCCGACGGCAGCGAGAAGTAATCGAGGCCGTGCCAGCTGTTCGTGTTGTAGGTCTGCACCACGAGCGTCCGTGATGCGTTGTTCCCGCCCGTCGCGCGCACGGCGTCGACGAAGGTCTGGAGATACGACTGCTGCACGGTGATGTGCTCGGTCGTCGGCGTGCCGTAGTCGGCATGTACCTCGTTGGTGCCGGCGAACAGCAGGCGCTCGTTGTAGGCCTTGAACGTGTTGGCGATCTGCGTCCAGTAGGCGCGCTGCTTCTTGTTGACGGCCTGCTGATGCGAATACAACGGGTGTTCCTCGAGCCAGCCACCATCCCAGTGGATGTTGAGAATCACATACATCCCCTGGCCGTAGGCGTAGTCCACCACCTCCTTCACGCGAGCCATCCATGCCGGATCGATCGTGAGCGTGCTCTGATCGGCGTGGCAATCCCAGGCAGCGGGAATGCGCACGGCGTTGAACCCAGCGGCCTTGACGCTGTTGATGAACTGCTGGGTGACGGTCGGGTTGCCCCACGCGGTTTCACCGCAGATGGCCTCGAGCGTATTCCCGAGGTTCCAGCCGATGGTGATCTGGCCGGCCACTTGCGACGCCGGCGGAAGTGTCTGGGCGAATGCAGCCACCGGTAGGACAAGCATGGCCACACAGATGCGTAGAACACGCTTGAGCCAAAGAGACGAGTACAGACCCATGAAGAACTCCCTTTCTTGAATCAGGTGATTTGATGATTCTATTCATATCTGAAACATGTTTTCAATGAACAGCATGAAAGGACGGTATTCTGCCCAAACAGGGCATCCGGGCGAGGCGCTGGGGGGACGAGGTCGACTTCTTCGACGGTCTCCAGCACCGAGCCTTCCGCCCCGGGGCGCGGCACATACTCCCGGTGCGCTTGTCCACACCCCCATCCCATGAGGGATGCTGGTGGACTCATGCCGTATCCATCCAACGCCCGTTCTACCCTCGCGCGCCGAACCCTCCTGCAGATGGCGGGGCGCATCGGGGTGGTCATCGCCTTGACCACCCTCGTCAGCTATCTCCACATCCTGCGCACCATGCGCGACGAGAGCCTGGAGCATCTGGCTCGGCACGTCGAAGAGCGCGGCCAACGGGAGCAGGCCATCTTCGTCCTGGTGGAGGAAGTCCACGCCATCCTCAAGCAGGCCCTCGAAGAACGGCTCCAGGCCGGAAGCCAGGAGGATCCCACCTCCCGCTTCAACAGCATGCTCGAGCTCCGGTCCGATGGGACGATTCGCACTCGGCCCCAAGGCTTCGATGGAACGCGGGTGCCGGGCGTCTGGATCGCCCCGGGGGTGAAGGTCGATACCGCGTTCCAGCGCCGGCTCCTGGCCTCGTATGACGTGATCGCCCAATACGGGCCCGCCTACCGCACCCGCTACGCCAACACGTACGTCTTCCTGACAGAGAGCGTGAACGTGCTCTACTGGCCAGAGGTCCCCAACTGGACCCAGGACGCCAGCCCCGACTACCCGCTGCTCTCCTTCGAGTACGCCCTCATCGCCCGGCCCCAGGAGAATCCCCTGCGGCGCATGGCCTGGACCCGCAGCTACAAGGATGACGTCTCCGGAAAATGGCTGATCTCCGCCGTCACCCCGCTGGACCAGGACGGCAAGCATGTCGCGACGCTCGGCAACGACGTGATCGTCGATGATCTGCTGTCGCGCACCCTCATCGATCACCTGCCCGGCGCGTACAACCTCATCTTCCGCGATGATGGCCAGCTCGTCGCCCATCCCGACATCAAGCTGGACAGCACGACGGGCGGCTACGACATCCTGGCCCCCAAACAGCCGGAGGGCTCTCTGCCGGGACTCGCCACCGCGGAGCAGCAGGCCCATCTGCGGAGCATCTTCGACGCGGTGAAGCGCCTCGAGCCCGGGCAGACCGTGGTGGATCTGCCCGAGTACGGCGAGTACATCGCCGTGGCGCGGCTGCAGGGCCCGGGCTGGAACTTCGTCACGGTGCTGCCCGAGAGCGTGGTGACCTCGAAGGCCATCGAGGCCGCGCGCTATGTGCTGGTGTTCGGCCTCGTGTCGCTGCTCGTGGAGCTGCTCATCATGTTCTGGGTGCTCAGGGATCAGCTCTCCCGCCCGTTGCGGACCTTCACCCGGGCCACGACCCAGGTGGCGGCCGGCGACTTCGGGGTCTCCCTGGAGACCTCGCGCGAGGACGAGCTGGGACAGTTGGCCCGGTCCTTCGAGCTGATGGCCCGGGAGGTGCAGCAACGCGAGGAGGCCCTGCGGCAGGCCAACGAGGGTCTGGAGCAACGTGTCGAGGAGCGCACCCAGGAGCTGAAGGATGTCCACCAGCAGCTCATGCGGGCGGCACGGCAGGCGGGCATGGCGGAGATCGCCACCAACGTGCTGCACAACGTGGGCAATGTCCTCAACAGCGTCTACACCGCGGCCCAGCTCGCCCGGGAGCGCATGGGCGGGATGAAGCTCGAGCAGGTGGGCCGGGTGTCCCACATGCTCCAGGAGCACCAGGGCGAGCTGACGACCTTCGTCACCCAGGACGAGCGTGGGCGGCATCTCCTTCCCTTCCTGGACAAGCTGGGACAGAACCTGTTGGACGAGCGGGGGAACATGCTCGAGCTGCTCGGTGACATCGGCCGGTACACCGAGCACATCGGCGACATCGTCAAGGTGCAACAGAACCATGCCCGGATGCCGCGGCTCCAGGAGCCGGTCAGCCTGGCGGAGCTGGTGGAGGACGCACTGCGCATCAACGCGGCCGGTCTCTCCCGCCATCAGGTGAAGGTGGAGCGGCAATTGGCCCCGCTGCCCTCTGTGCTCACCGACAAGCACAAGGTCCTGATGATCCTCGTCAACCTGTTCAGCAACGCCAAATACGCCATGGATGTGGTGCCGACGGAGGAACGGCGGTTGGTCGTGAAGCTGGAGCTCGCCGCCGCCGACCTCGTCCGTATCGAGGTGCGAGACACGGGGATGGGAATCGCACCGGATCATCTCACGCGCATCTTCCAGTACGGATTCACTACGCGTCAGAATGGCCATGGCTTTGGCCTGCACTCCAGCGCGCTGGCGGCCCAGGAGATGGGTGGCTCGCTGACGGTCCATAGCGAGGGAGCGGGGCAGGGGGCCACCTTCGTGCTGGAGCTGCCCCTGAACCCCTCCGGGTTGGCTCAGCCTCGCGACCATTGAAGTCTTGGATGATGCCCTTGCCCCCTGATGCCAGCGTTTGCTCCGATTTCCTCCGAGCGCTCAAGGGCAGCACAGCCGACACCCACCAGGAAGAGAGCAAGAGCGCAAACGTTTCCGACGAGGCCACGGATCGAACCGGACTGAAGTCGTTGCTTCGGGAGTTTGATCATATGAACCTCCTCGAGAAAATGACCTTCCTGCTGTAAATGAATCCCTGCTGGGTTTCGATCGCAGTCGATATTTTTCGTCCAGGGGAAAATCAGACCCTATGCCGTGCAGGTGTTTGAAGAAATAACCGGTTTTGGGGGAATTTCAAGTCTTGCTTGTTCGAAACGATTCGATTAAGACTTCTCCTGCGAACACTGGAAGCCTCGGTCAAAGGGCCTCCGGGCAGATCGAACTCGAGAGGACACCATGCATAGCAAGTTGTTTGGCGGTCTGACCGTCATGCTGCTGGCCTCCGGGGCCCAGGCGGCCACGGACTCTTCCACCGGGACCAGCGAGTCCTCCAGCTCGAGCCTCGCGGCCACCGCCAAATACGTCGAGAAGCTCGGCCGCGGCGTGGTCGCCGTCCCGGCGGCCAGAGGCATGCTGGTGAGCTGGCGTCTGCTCGGCACCGATCCCTCGGGCATCGGCTTCAATGTCTACCGTGGTACCACCAAGCTCAACGGCAGTGTGCTCACCGGCGGCACCAACTACACCGACACGGTGGGCACCACCAGCTCGACCTACACCGTCAAGCCTGTTCTCAACGGTGTCGAGCAGTCCGGCAGCAACGCCACGGTGTTGGCCAATCCCTACCTCACGATCGCTCTCCACAAGCCCGCCGGTGGCACCACGCCCGACGGTGTGGCCTACACCTACGAGGCCAATGACGGCTCGGTGGCCGATCTCGACGGCGATGGCGAATACGAGATCGTGCTCAAGTGGCAGCCGACCAATGCCAAGGACAACTCCCAGTCTGGCTACACCGGCAACACCTACATCGATGCCTACAAGCTCAACGGCAAACGCCTGTGGCGCATCCATCCGGGCATGAACATCCGCGCCGGCGCACACTACACCTCGATGGTCGTGTATGACCTCGATGGAGACGGCAAGGCCGAGGTGATGATCAAGACCGCCGACGGCACCGTCGACGGCAAGGGCACGGTGATCGGCTCCAGCTCGGCCGACTACCGCAACAGCTCCGGCTACGTCCTCTCCGGTCCGGAGTACCTGACCGTCTTCGAAGGTGCCACCGGTGTCGCCCTGGCCACCACCAACTACCTGCCCGCGCGCGGCACCGTGTCCAAGTGGGGCGACAGCTACGGCAACCGCGTGGACCGCTTCCTCGCCGGCGTGGCCTATCTCGACGGCGCCCGGCCCTCCGCCGTGTTCGCTCGCGGCTACTACACCCGCTCGGTGCTCGTGGCCTGGGACTGGCGTGACGGCAAGCTGACCCAGCGCTGGCTCCACGACAGCCCGACCTCGGGTTCGGGCTCCTACGGCGAGGGCGCGCACTGGTTCAGCGTCGCCGATGTGAACGACGACGGCAAAGACGACATCATCTATGGCGCCGCCACGATCAACAGCGACGGGAGCCTGCGCTACCGCACCGGTCTTGGCCACGGCGATGCGCTGCACGCCGGCGTTCTCAACCCGAACCGCGGCGGCAAGCAGATCTTCATGGTGCACGAGGATCCGGCCAAGTACGGCAGCAATCGCGGCATGGAAATTCATGATGCCGCCACCGGCGCCATCCTGTGGGGCTACGGTTCGGGGGCGGACGTCGGCCGCGGCATGTGCGCGGACATCGACCCGGCCGATCCGGGCGAGGAGTGTTGGAGCACCGCCGGTTCGGTGCTGATGAGCGCCGGGGGCGTGCAGATCTCCTCGACCAAGCGCCCGAGCAGCGTGAACATGGCCGTGTGGTGGGATGGCGACCTCTCGCGCGAGCTGCTCGATGGCGTGAAGATCGACAAATGGGTACCCAGCTCCCTGAGCCTGACCCGCCTGCTGACCGCTTCGGATTACGGCGCCGCGTCCAACAACAGCACCAAGTCCAACCCGGTGATCGCCGCCGACATCCTCGGTGACTGGCGCGAAGAGGTCGTGCTGCGCAACAACGACAGTACCGCCCTGCTGCTCTTCACCACCCCGATCGAGACCAGCTACCGCATCCCGACGCTGATGCACGATCCGCAGTACCGTGTGCAGGTCGCCGGTCAGAACATGGGTTACAACCAGCCGGCCCACCCGGGCTTCTTCCTCGGCAACGGCATGGGCAGCGTGACCCTGCCGCCGATCCGCACGCCCTGAGCGGGCCGCGTTGCACGACACCCGGAGCCGTGCCAGCGGCCCGGGACGTTCAGTGAGTCCGTCGTCTCGGAAGGGCCCACCACGCGGCGGCGAGGAGCAGCGCCCCGGGGATGGCTCCGGGGGCGGTCTGGCACCCGCGGGCGGGCTCCTCGGACGGTGACTCGGAGGAGATGCGCAGCCGGCCATAGCGTCCGTCGCCCGAGTGGCGCCCGTTCACCACCGCCACCACCACGCGCTTGGCATCCTCGGCGGAGACCCGGGCGGAGAGCACTCCGGGCCCGTCCGCGCGGACGATGCGCAGTACCTCGCGCTCGGTCACCGCCGCCACCAGCAGGTGCACCGCCGCGCTGTCCGTGCCTTCCCTCGGCTCGAAGGACACCGAGACGTCCGGTGTCCCGCCCGGCACGTCGAAGTAGCGCGCCGAGGCGGCCGCCACCCGTACCGAGGGCTCGTCCACCGGTAGCTCCCTGGCGGCGGGAGCCAGTCCGGAGTAGCCCGCGCCCCGTGCGTACCCGCTGCCTTCCCGCGCGCGCTCCCCGGTGGCCAGGTTCCATGTGGCGAACTCGCTGAACGCGGTGTCGAAGTCCGTGCCCGCGTCGCGGCGCAGGACCGTCTCCAGCAGCTCCGCCCAGTGAGAAGAGGGCGCGCGCACGCTCTCCTCCCACATCGCCCGGATCACCCCGTCGCCCAGGCGCTCGCCGAGGAACTGGAAGAAGAGCGCGGCCCCATAACTGAAGGACTGTGCCGGTCCGTCCGGCTCCACCACCAGGCTGCGCTCTGCGCGCGACAGGTACGTCGGGACGAAGTGCTCCAGGTCGTCCAGCTCGGGAGCGAAGCGCTCGGAGGCCCATACCGCCGTGCCTTCCTCCGCCACGCGCCCGAGCGCCGTGCCATACGCGGCCTGCACGGCGTGGAAGAACTCATGGCTCGCGAGCGTCGTCACGGCCTGCTCGTAGGAGGCATAGCCGTAGCCGGCGAAGTCGTTCTCCTGGAGCATGTACCCGCGGCAGCCCAGCTCCACCGAGAGGCAGTCCTCCCGCCGGAAGGCCCCATCCGCCCGTCCGGCGAAGTCCACCAGGTAGACGTCGAAGCGTCCGTCGCCTCCCGCCTCGCCAGGCGCTCCGGAGTCCTCGGGCGGCGAGCGGTAGCCCAACCCCGCGTAGAAGTCCGCCACGGCGTCGTAGGTGCGCGCCACGGTGTCCACGGCGTCCGGAACCCCGTTGCCGTCCGCGTCCGCGAGCGCCACCGCGTTGGTCCCGCTCCGCGAGAAGTGGATCCGGAAACGGCCCCCGGGAGAGACCACCGACTCCACCGGCTCGCCGGGCTCGAAACGCGGTGGCTCCGCCGTGGCCTCGGTGGGTCGTCCCCCCTGGAGCAGCGTCCGCGCTTCCTCCCCGAGCCCTTCATGCGGCGGCCGCGCCGGGCCGCCACACCCGGCGAGCAGGAGCAGCGGCCACGCGGGGAGCCTCATGGCAGGAAGGCCCACCGGACCCGGAGCTGGGCCGCGCCGTTGGGCAGGGGGACCTCGCCCGTCTCGTCGCAGACCCGCTGCGGCTCCGGCTCGTAGTAGTGCGTCACCTGGAGCTTCACGTGCTTGCCATCCGCCAGGCGCAGCACGAACACCGCGCCGCTCATGGACAGGCAAGCCTCATAGCCCCAGAAATCCTCCAGCCGTGTCGCCAGTCCCAGGCCGTACTGTCCGGGGATGGCCTCGCAGGACTCGGTGAAGTAGTCCTCGGTGCGGAACTCCCAGGCGACGTCCACCGCCGTCACCGACTCGAAGGCCGTGCCCGCCGGAGTCCGGGCCACCGCGACGCACGAGGGGCCGGATACGCCGCTGTTCACCCGGATGGTGTAACGGCGCAAGGCGATGTCCCAGTCCGTCGAGGCCAGGGCCGCTTGATCTTCCACCGCCACCCGACTCAGTCCCTGGGACGTGAAGCGGACATAGGTATACGACTGCGTGGAGGAGGAGCCTCCCGCTCGCGCGTCCACGTAGGTGTGGAACTCGCCCGCGGTCGTTCCCTCCTCGCGGATCTCCCCCGTGGAGACCGTGGTGAGCAGGTTCAATTGATCGATGCTCTGCTCGGCGCAGCGCACCGGACTCGCCTCGCACCGCGGGGCCTCGGCCGGGGGATCCACCGGCTCGTTCACGCCACAGGCTCCCAGCAGCACGGCCAGCGTCAGAGCGGTCACTCGGGTCTTGGGGAGAGGGTCGTTCTTCATGGGTGGTGTCCTCGTGCGTGGGTCAGGGAAGGGCCGGTGGATCCACCTGCTTCCACCGGAAGGAGAGCACCGCGGGAGAGCCAGCCGGGTCGTAGTAGCTCAGCATCCGCAGCTTGAAGTAGCGGCCCTCGTCGGTGCGCAGGACGTAGGTCCGCGCGCGCGGCGTGAGCGTGTGGGTCATCACGTCGTAGCTGTACCAGCCGTCCTCCACCCGCTCGAAGACGTTGTCCGGCTCGCTGTCCGTGTCGTCCCCGTCCGCGGCGTCCTCGTGGTAGCCCGAGGCGGGCGCCTGGGTGATTGACTCGAAGGCGTCCGCCAGCACCGCCACGGTGACGCCACCCGTGCCGTTGACGCCTCCACGGGTGCGGATGTGGAAGCGCTGGAAGGACAAATCCCAGGCGGACTGAACGGCGGCATCCGCGGCCTCGCCCGTGTCGAGATCCAGGGCGTGCCACGCCGCCCCATCGGTCGCATCGACGATCGTGGTCACCGAGCCGTCAGACTCGCGGGTGTGGCGGAACAAGGGGGCCGGCTCGCCATCGGTGGGTTGCTGGGGGCCCGGCTCCGGTTGGATGTCCCCGCCACACGCGGCGAGGCCGAGCAGCAGGAAGGGGCCCAGGGCCCAGCGGTGTCGCGACTGCCTGACAATGCGTTGCATGCGTCCTCCCTCACACGTCGAGGATGAGCCCCGCGTAGAAGGCGCGGGGTGGAATGGGCAGGTAGTTGGCATCTCCCGCGCCCAGCAGGTTGCGGCCGGCGACGAAGAGCCGGACCGACTCCAGCACCCCATGGGCGAGTCGAGCGTCCAGGGTCGTGTAGGCGGGGGCGTGGACCGTTCGCTCCGTCCCGTCGGGGGCCTGGTAGTAGGGGCGGGGGCCCACCCAGGAGCCCTGCACGGACGCCTCCAGGCGCCAGGGCCGGTAGCGCAGGCCGAGCTGGGTGGTGAGCCGATGCGCGCTCTGTCCCTCGAGGGGCCGGTCCTCCTCGAGATCCCGCGCGTGGATGAACGTGTAGCCCACATCCAGCCAGGCCCCGAGCGGCAGCCGCTGCTTCCAGCCCACCTCCGCGCCCTGCACGGTGGCACGCGCGACGTTGTCGTAGGTGAAGCGCAGGGTAGGGGAGGTGGGATCCTGCACCACGGTGATCATGTCGGAGAGATCGTTGCGGAACAGGTTCGTCCACAGAAGGCTCCGGCCGCCGACGCGCCACTCCGCGGACACGGTCGCGCCGCGCGAGTGCTCGGGGCGCAGCGCGGGGTTGCCCGCGACCACATACCCCACGCTGGGATTCTCGAAGTCGATGAGCTGCTCCTGGAAGCTCGGCGCGCGGAAGGCGAGGCCGTAGCTGGCGCGCACCGTGAGCGTCTCCACCGGCTCCAGCCGCACGGCGAGCCGGGGGGTGAGCACCGTGCCGAACTCCGAGTCCACGTCCAGCCGCAGGCCGGGCACGACGTGGAACGCCACCGGCAGGGGCGTCTTCCAGGAGTCCTGTCCGTAGAGGGACAGCCGGCCACGCTGGCCCGGGCTCGAGAGTCGATCGGAGTCGAGTGTCTCGCCAATCGCCTCGACGCCCACCACGAGCTGGTGCACCTGGGCCAGGGTCTGGTCGAGCTGGAGGCCCACCCGCGCCATCTGCTCGCGCGTCTCCTCCACCTGATCCAGGGCGGAGGACTGGCGTTGATCCGACACGTAGCGATGGCGGAAGCGCGAGTAGCGGCCCGAGAGCTGGAGCGAGCCGGTGGGGGAGAGCATCCACGAGGGGGACAGCGTCACCTCCTGGCTTTCGTTCTGGCTCGCGCGATCGAACAGCGCGCCGGCCGCGCCCTCGTCGACGCCCCGTTGCACCTGCCGGGACGCACCGGCCCGGGCCTCGAGCCGCAGCGCGTCCGTCACGCGCACGTCGCCGCGCCCGGAGACCTGGAAGCCCTCGAGCGAGCTGCCCGTGGTGGACGGGGTGTCCGGGGTCAGGTCGTAGCCATCCCGGCGCTGGAAGCCGCCACTGAGCCTCAGTCCCGCGCGTTCGCCGCGCAGCTCCGCGGAGCCATCCGCCTCGAACTGCCACAGGCTGCCGAGCGAGGCCTGGGCCGTGGCCCCCAGCGGCCGCTGGGCCTTGCGGGTGATGATGTTCACCACGCCCGCCACGGCGTCGCTGCCATAGAGGACCGAGGAGGGGCCCCGGATGATCTCCACCTGTTCGATGTCCTCGGTGGAGAACCGGGAGAAGTCCAGGGCGCCGCCGAGCCGCCCCGTCACGCGCTCGCCATCCACCAGCACGAGGGTGTACTCGGGGGACAGACCCTGGACCCGCAGCTCCGTGCCGGCGAAGCCGCGCCGCAACTCCAGGCCCGGACGCGCGCCCAGCGCCTCGGCCAGATCCCGCGCGCCCGTGGCCTCGATGTCCTTGCGGGTGATGACCTCGACGGCCACCGGTGTGTCCTGGAGCCGCTCCACCGAGCGTGACGCCGTCACCACCGTCTGTATCACCGGTGTCTCCTCCGCCGGTGCTTCCTGCGCGACCCCACCGTCCACGGACGGCTCGCCCTGCTGTGCCAGCACCGGCACGCTCACGAGCAACCCGAGAACCCATCCCAACCAGCGCATCCGCGGCCCCTTCGAGGAGGTGACGCTCCGCGTCCTAGTTGAAATCGATAATCAAAGTCAATTTCAGGTTATGGACGAGCCACGGTACCAGGAATAAACGCAGGGCCCGTCCATTTCCGGGCGTCGAGCCCGATGCTTGGTGCAGCATTCAACCCTGGGCGTTTCCCGTGGTCGCGCCCGCCCATGTCCGATATGGAGGCCGATCGCCCCCCTGTTCTTCGTGCCCCTGATGCGCTCCTCCTTCGCCGTTCCCCTGTGTGCCTGGCTCGTCTTATGTGCGCCCGCTGTGCGAGCCCAGGAGGAGACCTCCTCGCCGGTTCCGTCCACCGAGGAGCCGCTGACGCTGGAGCGCGCGGTGTCGCTCGCGGCCGAGCAGAACGAGACGGCCCGGGCGGCCGGAGCGCGGGCCGAGGCGGCCGAGGCGCGGGTGGCCAAGGCCCGGGCCTTCTTCCTGCCGCGACTCTCCGCCAGTGGCACCTATACCCGCCGTCCGCAGGAGCTGACGCGGGAAGTGGGCGGCGAGACGGTGGTCGTCCAGCGCGCCAATGCCCTGGGTGCCACTGCCGCCGTGCGGGTGCCACTCTTCGACGCGCGCGGCTTCCCGCTGTACCAGGCGGCGGCGAGGGATCAGGAAGCGACGGCCCTGGATGCGCGGGAGGCGCGCCGGCAGGTGGCCTTCCAGGCCGCGAATGCCTTCCTGTCCACCCTGGGGCTGCTCCAGGTGGCGGACGCGGCCGAGCGCCGGCTCGCCCTGGCGCGGCAGTCGCTGGAGGATGCCCGGGCGCGGGCCTCGGCGGGGCTGGCGAGCACCAATGACGTGACGCGCGCGGAGCTGGACGTGGCCACCGCGGAGGCGACGCTCGCCGAGGCGGTGGGACAGGCCGAGACGAGCCGCCTGGAGCTGGGCTACCTCCTGGTGGCGCCCACGCGGGGCCCGCTGGCGCCGCCCGAGACGCTGCTCGGCGAGGCCTCGCGCCCCGTGGATGCGTTCGCGGGACTGGAGCAGGGGGCCCTGGAGCGCCGGCCGGATCTGCTCTCCGCGAGGTTGCGGGTGGGTCAGCAGCGGGCCCTGGCGCGCGAGCCCCTGGCGCGGCTGTTCCCCGCGCTCTCCGCCTCCGCGCAGTACACCTTCAACAACGAGTCGGGCCTGTCCGGACGCACGGGCAATGGGTTCCTCGCGCTGGAGCTGTCCTGGATCCTGTTCGATGGGGGCGAGCGCTACGCGGATCGCCGCGAGCGGCTCGCCCTGGCGCGGGCGCTGGAGTGGGAGACGGTGGCACGCGAGCGGCGGGTGGACGTGGCGGTGGAGAGCGCGCGGGTGTCGCTGCGCACCGCCCAGGCGTCGTTCGCCCGCGGCGAGGTGGCCGTCCGGGCCGCACGCCAGAACGCCGAGGAGACGAGCATCCTGTATCGTCAGGGACTTGCTTCCTCGCTGGCATTGAGTGACGCGCAGGTGAGTCAATACGAAGCCGAGGTCTCCCTGGCGCAGGCCCGGTACGCGCTGGGCACGGCCCTGTTGGAGCTTCGGGCCGCGGTGGGACTCGATCCCCTTGGGAAGGAGCCGTAAGTGAGCAGGCACGGGATGACACGAGGGCTGGGCATCGCGCTCATCCTGACCCTGGCGTGTGGCAAGCCGTCCGGGGAAGCCTCCGCTGGCGGCAAGGGAGGCGGCCGGGGGGGTGGACGGGGTGGACCCATCGAGTTCCCGGTGGAGGTGGAGCCCGTGGCGGCGCGGGACGTGGAGTACGTCATCTCCGCGGTGGGCTCGGTGGAGGCGTTCGAGCAGGTGCAGATCACCGCGCGCGTGGCGGGCGTGGTGGAGCAGGTGCGCTTCCTGGAAGGGCAGTCGGTGAAGAAGGGGCAGGTGCTCGCGGAGATCGAGCCCACGCGCTACGGCATCGCGGTGCGCGCGGCGCGCGCGGCGCTGGATCGGGCCGACGCCTCGCGGATGCAGGCGCAGGCCGCGTCCCAGCGGCGCGCGTCGGTCAACGAGGTGAAGCCGGGCCTCTTGCCCGCCGAGCAGCTCGAGAGCGCGGAGGCGCTGGCGCTCGGGGCGGCGGCGGACACGGCGGCGGCGAAGGCGGCGGTGGAGCAGGCGGAGCTGAACCTGCGTGACGCGTACGTGAAGGCGCCGCTGGATGGGGTGCTGCAGACGCGCACGGTGCAGACGGGGCAGTACGTACAGCCGGGCACGGTGCTGGCCACGCTGCTGCGCCGCGAGCCGCTGCTGCTGCACTTCACCGTGGCGGAGGCGGAAGTGGGGCGGGTGAAGCCCGGCATGCCGGCGCGCTTCACGGTGCGCGGGGACGGGCGCGCCTGGCAGGGCCGCGTCATCCACGTGGCGGACGCGGCGGAGCCGACGAGCCGCATGGTGAAGGTGATGGCCGAGGTGGCGGGCGCGGAGGCCCAGGGGTTGCGGCCGGGCTCGTTCGCCTCGGTGACGGTGCCGGTGGAGACGGCCCGCGGGGCGCCCGTCATTCCCCAGACGGCGGTGCGCCCGAGCGAGCGCGGCTTCCTGGCCTTCGTGGTGCGCGAGGGCAAGGCGCGCGAGCGCGTGGTGGAGCTGGGCCTGCGCACGGCGGATGGGCGCGTGGAGGTGCGTGAGGGGCTCGAGCCCGGCGAGCAGCTGGTGGTGCGGGGTGGCGAGGCCCTCAAGGAGGGCGTGGCGGTGCGGCTGGCCAAGGGGGACGAACCGTCCTTCACCGGCGAGCCTCGGGTGATGAGCACGGATGGCGGCGTGGGGGCGGTGCGATGAACATCACCGAGGTCTGCATCAAGAAACCCGTCTTCGCCTGGATGTTGATGGCGGCCACCATCACCTTCGGCCTGGTGGCGGCGCAGCGCATCGGCATCAGCCAGTTTCCGGATGTGGACTACCCCGTCATCAGCATCGGCGTGACGTGGGAGGGCGCTTCGCCCGAGGCGGTGGAGAGCGACATCATCGAGCCGCTGGAGGAGGCGGTGATGCAGGTGGAGGGCGTCAAGTCCATCACCTCCAGCGCGCGGCAGTCGAGCGGCTCCATCACGGTGGAGCTGGACCTGGCGCGCAACGTGGATCTGTCGTTGCAGGACGTGCAGGCCAAGGTGAGCCAGGCCCAGCGCCGGCTGCCCGAGGACATGGATCCGCCGGTCGTCTCCAAGAGCAACCCCGAGGATCAGCCCATCATGACGGTGGGCGTGTCCGGCCCCTTCTCCCCGCAGTACCTCTCCGACTTCGCCCGCTACCGGCTCAAGGAGCTGTTGCAGACGGTGCCCGGGGTGGGGGAGGTGGCGCTCAACAGCTCGCTGGAGCGCAACGTGCGCATCTGGGTGGACGCGGCGAAGCTGGACGCGCGGGGGCTCACTGTCGCGGACGTACTCGCCGCGCTGCAACGCGAGCACGTGGAGCTGCCCGCCGGACGCATCGAGGCGGAGGGCCGGGAGATCAACGTGCGCGTGATGGGCGAGGCGTTGGATCTGGAGACGCTGCGCCATCTCGTGGTGCGCGAGGCCGAGGGGGCTCCCGTCTACCTGTCCGACGTGGCGCTGGTGGAGGACGGCTTCGAGGACCAGCGCCGCCTGGCGCGCGTCAACGGCGAGCCCGCGCAGGGCTTGGGCATCAAGAAGCAGCGCGGCGCCAACGCCGTCGCGGTGGCCCAGGGCGTGCGCGAGAAGATGGCGCAGATCCAGGCGGATGCCCCCGAGGGACTGGAGGTGAGCGTCAACTTCGACTCCACCCAGTTCATCGAGGAGAGCGTGCATGAAATCGAGTTCGAGCTGCTGCTCGCGTGCATCCTGACGGCGCTGGTGTGCTGGGCGTTCCTCGGCTCGCTCTCGAGCACCTTCAACGTCATCCTCGCCATTCCCATGTCGCTCCTGGGCACGGTGGCGGTCATCTACTTCCTGGGCTTCACGCTCAACACCTTCACGCTCTTGGGGCTGTCGCTGGCGGTGGGCATCGTGGTGGATGACGCCATCATGGTAATGGAGAACATCTTCCGGCACGCGGAGGAGGGCGCGGACCGGGTGCGCGCCGCGCGCGAGGGCACGCACGAGATCACCTTCGCGGCCCTGGCGGCCACGCTGGCGGTGGTGGCCATCTTCCTGCCCGTCATCTTCATGAAGGGCATCATCGGCAAGTTCTTCCTCCAGTTCGGCGTCACGCTGTGCGTGGCGGTGCTGCTGTCGTACGTGGAGGCCATCACCCTGGCGCCGGCGCGCTGCGCGCAGCTGCTCAAGACGGGGCGCGAGGGGCGTGGCCGGGTGGGGCTCGCCGTGGATCGTGCCTTCGAGTGGCTGGAGCGGCGCTATGGGGGGGTGCTCGCGCGCGCGCTGCGCCACCCCTGGTGGGTGCTGGGAGGAGCGGTGGTGTTGCTGGCCGTCTCCGGGTTCGCCTTCAAGACGCTGTCGAGCGAGTTCGTGCCCTCGCAGGATCAGAGCCGGTTGATGGTGCGGATGCAGACGCCGGTGGGCAGCACGCTGGAGGAGAGCAACCGGCTGTTCCAGAAGGCCGAGGCCTTCCTGCTCGGGCGGCCCGAGGTGGCGCGGCTCTACGCGGTGGTGGGCGGTGGCGGCGGGGTGAGCAGCGTCAATGGCGGCATGCTCAACGTCACCCTGGTTCCGCCCGAGCAGCGCATGAGCCAGGCCGAGTTCCAGCAGGTGCTGCGCAAGGAGCTCAATTCCTATCCGGGCCTGCGCGCGGTGGTTATGGACCTGTCGCAGAGTGGCTTCACCGCCTCGCGCGGCTTCCCGGTGGAGTTCAGCGTGCGCGGCGCGGACTGGGAGCGGCTCATCGAGGCGAGCACGCAGATGCGCGAGCAACTCCAGGCGAGCGGCAAGGTGGTGGACGTGGACACCGACTACCAGATTGGCATGCCCGAGCTGCGCATCACCCCGGATCGGGCGCGCGCCGCGGATCTGGGGGTGTCCATGGAGGCGGTGGGCAGCACGCTCAACTCGCTGGTGGGCGGGGTGCGCGTGGGCAAGTACAGCACGGGCGGGCGGCGCATCGACGTGCGCATGCGCCTGCTCAAGGATCAGCGCGCGCGGCCGGAGGACTTGTCACTGCTCAAGGTGCGCACCCAGTCGGGTGAACTGGTGCCGTTGTCGTCGCTGGTGGCGCAAGAGGAGCGCCCGGCGCTGCAGGCCATCACCCGGAGGGATCGCGAGCGCGCCATCAGCATCTTCGCCAACGTGGCCCCGGGCGCCACGCAGCAGGAAGCGATGGACACGGTGGAGCGCCTGGCGCGGGAGCTGCCCGGAGGCACGCGCGTGGTGTTCGGCGGCTCGAGCGTGGCCTTCCAGGAGTCCATCAGCAGCCTGCTCTTCGCGCTCGTGCTGGGGATTCTGGTGGCCTACATGGTGCTCGCCTCGCAGTTCAACTCGTTCCTGCACCCGGTGACGGTGCTCACCATCCTCCCGCTGTCCATCGCCGGAGCGGCCTTCGCGATGGCGGCCACGGGCACGACGCTCAACATCTTCAGCATGATCGGCCTGCTGTTGCTCATGGGCATCGTGAAGAAGAACTCCATCATCCTGGTGGACTACGCGCTGTTGCAGCGTGAGCAGGGCGCGGACGCGACCGAGGCCATGCTGCGCGCGGGGCCGGTGCGCCTGCGGCCCATCCTCATGACGACGCTGGCCACGATGATGGCGGCGGTGCCGGCGGCGCTGGCGCTGGGCGCGGGCAGCGAGACGCGTGCCCCCATGTCGGTGGCGGTGCTCGGAGGCCTGTCGTTGTCCACGGTGCTCAGCCTGCTCGTGGTGCCTGCCTTCTACGTGGTGGCGGACCGGATGAAGACGCGGCTGGCGCGGCGCTTGGGCGGCTCCTCCGGGGACGCACCTGTCGCCGAGGGAGACAAGCCCGGACTCGCCGGGCCCTGAGGGTGTTGGTGCGCCCGGCACGCCTGGCCCTGGTTTCGCTCCTGCTCCTGGCGGGTTGCGCCACGGGCGCGATTGGTGGCTCCGGCGGCGTGGCTGGGGAGGTGTCCACCTGTGCCACCCAGGCTCTTGCCCCGGGTTGGCCCGACCTCTCCTCTGGCGATTCCCAGGCGCTCCTGGAGCCCTTCCTCTCCTGTGCCTCGCCCGGCGACTTCCTCGCCTTGCAGCGGCGCGTGGACATGCCCCGGCTGGTGGCGCGGTTGGATCCATGGAGCGCCGTGCGGCTCGGGGCGCTGGGGCCGGTGTGCGAGGAGGCGTCTGGCCCGCTCAACCGCCAGCGCACCGTCTTCCTGCTCCAATCGCTGGAGCACTACGGCGCCGCCAATACCGAGGTGCTCGCCCACTTCGTCCTCGACTCCTGCCATGACGATGATCTGAAGGACATCCTCCGCCTGCTCGCCCAGGACAAGCGGCTCACGGAGCTGCTCGAGCAACTGCCTTCCCTGGACCCGGCGCTGAAGGCTCGTGGCATCGAGCCTTCGTCTCATCCCGAGCGTGACTTCCAATGGAGTGACGTAGGCCGAGGCCTGTCCCGCGCGGCGAAGGACGCGCTGTCCACCAGCTCCGTGGTGAACGGCGCCCAATCCACGCTCATGGCGTTGCAGGCGCTCAAGGCCCAACTGCCGCCGCCCTACCAGCGGGCGCTCGACGCGGTGGAGCACGAGCAACTCGAGCAGCGATTCTCGACGGGCTCCGTGGCGGTGGGCGTCGTGGACCACATGACCTTCGGCGTGCCACTGGGTTTCTACGGCCTGGTGGCCGGGACGGGCCAGGGGGCGCACTCGCTGGTGCGGGGCAGGTACGAGCAGGCCGTGCGCGAGCTGGCGCCCGCGGCCTTGCTGGTGGCGCTCTACGCGGGCGGGAAGGGCGCGGCCTGGCTCTCCGAGGGCCGAGGCGTCCCGGGAGTAGGGACGCGGGTGTTGAGTGGACTGGAGGTGGTGGAGTCGCGGGTGAAGGGCCTCCAGGACATGGCGCGGCGGGGGCGGGAGCTGTTGGGCGAGGAGGGGATGCGAGAGCTGGCCGGATACATCCGCGCCAGGAGGGAAGCGGGACGCCTGGTGGCGGTGGGGGGGGTGGATGCGGCCCTGGCGTTGCACGAGACGCGGGGGAACGTCGCCAAGGCCCAGGCGATGCTGTCCAGGGCCCACCCCGAGGCCACGGGCTCCTCGACGGGAAGAGGCGGCACGAAAGGCGCCTCCGCGGCGAATGAAGCCGCACGCCCCTCGCTGAAACAGGGCGGCGTCATGGAGCACCCCGCCACCCTGGCCGCCTGGGTGGATGAGCGGGCGGGCCTCACCCGGGAGGTGGTGCAAGCCAAGCTCGCGGCGGCGGAACTCGAAGCCTCGAGCCCGCGACTGCCCAGGGACGTGGCGGTGCTGGAGAAGCAGCGTCCCTCGCTCGATGCCTCGCCGCCCGAGGCCCAGGGCAATCCACGCTGGAGCGAGTACGTCGCCTACTACGAGAGGCGCCTGGCGGAAATAAAGGAGGGCAAGGCCTCCAAGGGTCCTCTGCGCTGGGAGGCCTACGAGCGGCTGTGGGGGTGGTTCACCCGGGGGCTGGCCTTCGAGCGCACCATGGTGGAGCGGCTGAAGGCAGATGCGGCTCTGCCCCGGGCTCAGCGCCGCTTCCTGGGCGATTTTGACAAACCTCGCATCGAAACCTATGTGGGCGTGAGAAAGCCGGACACGGGCCTGCGCTTCGTGGATGTGCTCATCATTGAAGAGGGTGAATTCGCTGGGCGGCAACCTCGTGTCGAGACGTTGAGCTTCAAGAGTCGAGACTTCTCGGGGCTGGAATTCAATGCCTTGAAAGCTCAGTTGATTGAAGATGCAAGGGAAGCCCTGTGGAAGTATGGTGAGACACTGGATATCCGTCGAGACTCCCTCCAGCCCATCCTCCGGCAGGGCCGCGAGGTGTCGGTTTCAAGGATTCGTCTCGTCTACGAAGGCGGTGGGCTCATGCCCAGGGGTCCAAGCCTATTGGACGAGGCTGTGCACGAGACCACGGCAAAAATTCCTGAGGTGGAGGTGCTGATTCAATGAAATCGCTGAGCGTGCATGATTTGAAACCGGAGGATAGTCTATGGTTCGACTTCAAAGGTGACGTGGATCCTCAAGCCGCACAGGAGAATGAGTTGGAGCCCTTTCTTCAGGCGTTCGAGGCATACGCGGATGGATGGATGCCGAACGTCGTCAAGGGTAAGCGAAAACGCAAGTACTCTCGTACTTCATTCTGGCAGGCGTTGGAGGAGGGGCACGATGGAAATAGCTCGGACCTTGGACTCTACCGGACGGAGTTGCCCGCACTGGATGGTTATTTGGGGCTAAAGCACCCGCCGCGCCTTCCCCAACTGCACATCCTCATCAACGTGAAACCGCTCTCCTTTTTCGCGGAGGCGGAACGCTGCCGGAAGTTCGTGGAAATGGTGCGCGCCTGGGCCTCCCGCTACCCGGTCAATCATGCCAAGGCCCATAGCTCCGATGACTTGAACCTGTCGGGCTCTCCCAATTTTGGCCGCGATGACGAGATTCAAAGAAGAGATGGGTTCGACAAAATCTACGAGGTGTTCTGGCTCAACGTTTTCGGCCCCAAGCTGGTGCAGTCCGTCGGCCGTGAGCGCGTGCTGTCCACGCCCGCCTGGAGGGTGGAGGAACTTCCCAATGGCTGCGTCCTCCTGGTGACGTGGCCTACCGCCGCGGACTTCGCCAGTGACGAGGCACGCCTCGCCCAGGCCCGTGCTCACGCCCACCTTCGGCCGGACCTGGACTTCGACACCGTATTGCGCACCCTGCGCGAGCGCAGCGCCCTGCTCGCGCCCGTGGAGCCCCGCTTCCACCCGGACCTCGCGCCGCTGCTCTCCCGCGTGGTGGACGATGTCGCCAGCTACGAACGCCAACGGAAGGTGGCCGAATTCAACGCCTGGCAGCCGCCCGAGCCCGAGGAGTGGGCTCCGGCCACCTCCGCCTTGCCCTCGGACGTGGACGACCCGGAAGCGGCGCGCGAGCACTACGACACCCTCGCCGAACACCTCGTGGCCCTGCTGCACACAAAGGCGCCCTCCGTCTTCAATGCGACGCCCGAGTCGCTCACGGACGCCGACTTCCACTTCTGGCACGAGGACTTCCCGACGCGCTATCTACCGGAGGTCATCGAGCGATACGCGATCCCCGCGGTGGGCGCCTACCTGGGCGAGGTCCTGGTGCGCCACCTCGGCGGCCAGTGGATCCCGCGCCGCAAACTCGAGGAGGCCCAGGTGCGCGTGGGCAGCCGCGTCTGGTTTCCCTTCGTCCGGGCACGCCACTACATGCGCTCGCGCCAGTCGCTCCTGGACCACTCCCTCACCTGGCTGTACCGCGTGGCCGAGCGGCACCGTTCCTGACTCCTCACCGCGGGGGATTCTTGTTGCCCAGCCACCGGCTCACGCGCACCTTGCCGAAGCGCTTGCCGAACAGGAACCAGGTGAAGGTGGCCCCGAAGAGCCCCGCCGACAGGGCGAGCCCCAACAGGCCCAGCACGGGCAGGCCGTGGAACTGCCAGGGCCCCGTCTGCGCGAAGGAGATGAACACCCCCACGATGGTGCCGCACGCGCACAGGCCCAGGAACATCACCAGCGCCGCGCTGCGCAGGCTGTCGTTGAGCCGATCGAACTGCTCGGCCCGCACCGTCACGCTGAACTTCCCCGACTCCAGATCCAGCAGGATCTGCGACAGCTGCGTGGGCAGGTCCGCCGCCATCGACTGGAAGCGCAGCAGGGTGCGCATCAGTCCGCCCTGCAACTGGCTCGGATCATACCGGTCCGCGAGCAGCTCCTTGGCGTAGGGCATCGCCACCTCGAGCACGTTCATGTCCGGGTGGAGGCTGCGCAGCATGCCCTCGGTGGACACCGAGGCGCGGCCGAGCAGGGCGTACTCCTTGGGCACGCGGATGTGGTAGCGCACCGCCAGGTCCAACAGGTCGCGCATGAGGCTGCGCGAGTCCACCTCGCCCAGCGTTGTCGTGAGGTACTTGCCGAGCAACGTCTCGATGTCGTTGCGGAAGCCCATCAGGTTGGCGCGCGAGTCCGGCGCGCCCACGCGGTAGAGGATGCGCGCCACCGAGTCGCTGTCCTTGAGTGCCACCGCCATCACCAGCATGACGAGCGTCTCCTGCATGACGCGCGTGAGCCGGCCCACCACGCCGAAGTCCAGCAGCGCCAGCCGGTTGCCCTCCAGCACGAGCAGGTTGCCCGGGTGCGGATCCCCATGGAACAGCCCGTCCTCGAAGAGCTGCCGGAAGCTCGTGTCGAGGATGTGGCCGGCCACCTCGCGCCGGTCCTCGGGTGAGAGCTGCGCCTGGCTCACCTTCACGCCCCGGACGAACTCCATCGTCAGCACCGTGCGGCTGCTGAGCGCCTCGTACACGCGCGGAATCGTCATGTACGGCCGGTTGCGGTGGTTCTCGAGGAAGGCGCGGATGTTGGCCGCCTCGTGCACGAAGTCCAGCTCCTCGTGGATGGCCCGGTCGAACTCGTCGATGATGCCCGTGGGGGAGTAGAGGCTCGTCTCCTCCACCACGGCCTCCAGCAGCCGCGCGAGCGAGCGCAACACGGCCAGGTCCGAGTCGATCTGCTCGGCGATGCCCGGCCGCTGCACCTTCACCACCACCTCGTCGCCCTCGAGCGTCACCGCGCGGTGCACCTGGGCGATGGACGCCGCGGCCAGGGGCCTGGGATCGATCTCCCGGAAGAGCTCCGAGGCGTCGCTGCCGAGCGACTCGCGGATGCGCGCATACACCTGCTCCAGGGGGAAGGGCTCCACGTGATCCTGCAGCGTGGCCAGCTCCTCGACGTACTCGCCAGGCAGCAGGTCCGCGCGCGTGGAGAGCACCTGCCCGAGCTTCACGAACGAGGGGCCCAGGTCATTGAGGAGCATCCGGAAGCGCCGCGCGGTGCTGGCGCGCTGGGTCTCGGCGGAGACCTCCACCTTCTCGCGGCGCCCGAGCATGCGCCACACCCCGGCCCGTTCGAACCACTCGCCGAAGCCGTGGCGCGCTGCGATGACCCCAATCTGCCGGAGGCGGTTCAAGTCCTGGAAGAGCACGGTGGGCGGCACCTTTCCACGGGCCCGGGCGCCCGGCAAACCCCAAGAATTTCAGGGTGCGTCCGTTCTCGGGTCTGGCGCGGGCTCGGGCGCGGGGAGGACCGGGGAGAAGCGCAGCAGCAGGTAGCCCACCACCGCGGACAACAGAGAGCCCAGCAGGATGCCCAGCTTCGCCTCCGCCAGCAGCCGCGGCTCGTTCGCGAACGCCAGCCCCGCGACGAACAGCGCCACCGTGAAGCCGATGCCCGCCACCACCGCCACCCCATGCAACTGTCCAAGCCGCGCCCGGCCCGGCATCTCCGCGAACCCCGCCTTCACGCTCGCCCAGGTGAACAGGAAGATTCCCGTCTGCTTGCCCACGAAGAGGCCGGCCATCACCCCCAGGGGCAGGGGCGCGAGCAGATCCGCCAGGTGCATGCCACGCACGGAGATGCCGGAGTTGGCCAGGGCGAACAGGGGGACGATTCCATAGCCCACCCAGCCGTGCCACAGGTGCACGAAGCGGGTGAGCGGCGGCTCGATGTCCTCCAGCCGCTCCTCGATGTACAGCAACTGGCTGGAGCGCACCTCCTCGTCCTCGGGCTCGTTGAGGAGCCGATCGACGAACCCGTGCAGCTCCTGCAGCACCTCCCGGCCGCGGCGCGTGGGGCGCGCGGGAATCATCATGCCGGTGATCACCCCCGAGATGGTGGCGTGCACGCCGCCATGGTGCAGGGCGTACCAGAGCGCCGTGCCCAGCAGCGCGTACACCACGCCATTGCGCACGTAGTAGTGGTTGCAGGCCGCCAACACGAGGGTGACGCCCAGGGCTCCGAGCAGCCACGACACGTGCAGTCCCGAGCCATAGAAGAGGGCGATGACCAGGATGCCGCCGATGTCGTCGAAGATGGCGAGCGCCGTGAGGAACACCACCAGGCCATGGCTCACCCGGCCCTTGAGCAGCGTGAGGCACCCGATGGCGAAGGCGATGTCGGTGGCCATGGGGATGGCCCAGCCCTTGAGCGCCGGGGTGCCCGCGTTGAACGCCGCGTAGATGGCCGCCGGCACCACCATGCCACCCAGCGCGGCGATGAGGGGCAGCAGGGCCCGGGAGGGGGAGCGCAGCTCGCCCGTGGCCAGCTCGCGCTTGATCTCCATCCCCACGAGGAAGAAGAAGATCGCCATCAACCCGTCGTTGATGAACTCACGCACGGTGAAGTGGGAGAGGGCCTCGCCCGCGCCGAGCGCCAGGGGGGCCTCGAAGAGCGCCTCGTAGCCGTGGGCCCAGGGGGAATTGGCCCAGACCATGGCCACCACGGCGCACAGCGCCAGGAGGATGCCGCTGCTGGCCTCGAGCTTGAAGAAGGCCTGGACGGGTGCGACGGCGGCCCGGAACAGCCGGGGAACAGGGGGCGCGGGGCGGGGGTCCATGTTCGGGACAGTTCGCACACCCGCGCCCTCGGAGGCCACGTTTTTGGTCGGGGCTCCCACCGATTCTTTCCCACCCGGGGTGCCTGCCCTCCAGGCGGGCATGGGCCCATGGGCGGAGTAGGCGTGAACGGGTGGACGGCGGAGGTCAGATGTTCTGTTGATCCCCGACGGAACGCGTGAGACAAGAGGCGGCGATGGGCGCGACGCAGGCGAAGGCAGTCAAGGGCAGCGGGGACGAGGTCGAGGCGGCGGTGGAGGGGGCGGGCGAGCCCTCGGCCGGGGCGCGGGAGATCGGCGCGCTCACCCCGATGATGCGGCAGTACCTCGAGGTGAAGGCGCTCAATCCGGACGCCATCCTCTTCTTCCGGCTGGGGGACTTCTACGAGATGTTCTTCGAGGACGCGGTGCGCGCCTCGGAGCTCTTGCAGATCACCCTCACCGCGCGGGCGAAGAACGCGGAGAAGGTGCCGATGGCGGGGGTGCCGTACCACTCGGCGCGGCGCTACATCACACGGCTGGTGGAGCACGGGCTCAAGGTGGCCATCTGCGAGCAGGTGGACGAGCCGGGGGCCGGGCCGGGCATCGTCCGGCGCGAGGTGACGCGTGTCATCACGCCCGGCATGGTGCTGGACGAGGAGGCGCTGGAGCCGCGCGCGAGCAACTTCCTGGCGGCGGTGTACCCGGGGGCCGAGGGCTTCGGGGCGGCGCTGCTGGAGGCGTCCACGGGGGAGTTCTTCTCCCTGGAGGCGGAGACGACGCAGGAGCTGGTGGAGGCACTGGCGCGGGTGGAGCCGCGCGAGCTGCTGGTGCCGGAGGGGCATCGGGACTCGCCGGAGACGGCCCTGGTGGTGTCCCGGCTCACGCGCACGCCGGCGGTGGCGGAGCTGGAGAAGGCGGCGTTCGAGCCCGCGCGGGCCGCGGTGTTCCTGCGGGGCCACTTCGCGGTGCAGTCGTTGGAGGCGTTCGGGTTGCAGGACGCGCCCCTGGCCACGGGGGCAGCGGGCGCGGCGCTGCGCTACCTCAAGGACACGCAGAAGACGGACGCGGCGCACGTGGATCGGCTCAGCCGCCAGCAGCGCGGCGGGCACCTGCTGATGGACGAGTCCTCGCGGGCCAACCTCGAGGTGCTGCGCACGCTGCGCGATGGGGGGCGCAAGGGCTCGCTCCTGGGGGTGTTGGATCGGACGGCCACGGGGCTGGGGGCGCGCAAGCTGGCGCGCTGGCTCGGGGCGCCGCTGTGCTCGCGGCCGGAGATCACCGCGCGCCTGGACGCGGTGGAGGAGCTGTCGCAGCGCAGCGTGTGGCGCGAGGAGCTGACGGTGGCCCTCAAGGAGGTGGGGGACATCGAGCGGCTGTGCGGCCGGCTGTCGCTGGGGGCGGGCAACGCGCGGGATCTGAGGGGGCTGGCGGTGTCGCTGGCGCAGTTGCCGCGGCTCGCGGCGGTGCTGGCGCGGTGCGAGGCGGGGCTGCTCAAGGCCCTGGGTGGACCGCTCGGGGCATTGCCGGAGCTGACGGAGCTGCTCCTGCGGGCGGTGGTGGACGAACCGCCGGCGACGCTCAAGGAGGGCAACTTCATCCGTCCGGGCTTCCACGCCGAGCTGGACAAGCTGGTGGCGCTCGCCACGCAGGGCAAGGACTACCTGCTGCGGATTGAAACGCGCGAGAAGGAGCGCACGGGCATCGGCTCGCTGAAGGTCCGCTACAACCGGGTGTTCGGGTACTACCTGGAGGTGACGAAGTCGAACCTGCACCTGGTGCCGGCGGACTACATCCGCAAGCAGACGATGGCGGGGGCCGAGCGCTTCATCACCCCCGAGCTCAAGGAGTACGAGGAGAAGGTCCTCACGGCGGACGAGCAGCGCGGCACGCTGGAGCTGGAGCTGTTCGAGCAGCTTCGGGCGCAGGTGGTGAAGGAGGCGCCGCGGCTGCGCTCGGCGGCGGAGGCGGTGGCCACGGCGGACGCGCTGTTGTCGCTGGCGCGGTGCGCGGCCGAGTACGGCTACGTGCGGCCGGTGGTGGACGACTCCGAGGTGCTGAGCATCACGGGGGGGCGCCATCCGGTGGTGGAGCGGATGTTGGGGGCGGGGGAGGCGTTCGTCCCCAACGACGTGAAGATGGACTCGGGCGAGTCGCAGATCCTCATCATCACGGGCCCGAACATGGCGGGAAAGAGCACGGTGATGCGGCAGGTGGCGCTCACGGTGTTGATGGCGCAGGTGGGCTCGTTCGTGCCGGCGAGCGCGGCGCGGATTGGACTGTGCGATCGGATCTTCACGCGCGTGGGGGCGGCGGACAACCTGGCGCGGGGGCAGTCCACCTTCATGGTGGAGATGACGGAGACGAGTCACATCCTGCACCACGCCACGCGGCGCAGCCTGGTGGTGCTGGACGAGATTGGCCGGGGCACGTCCACGTATGACGGCCTGTCCATCGCGTGGGCGGTGGCCGAGCACCTGCACGACAAGTGTGGGGCGCGCACGCTCTTCGCCACGCACTACCACGAGCTGGTGGATCTGGCGCGGGAGAAGCCGCGGGTGAGGAACCTGTGCATCGCCGTGCGCGAGCAGGGGGGCAAGGTGCTCTTCCTGCGCAAGCTGGTGTCGGGTGGGGCCAACCGCTCGTATGGCATCGAGGTGGCGCGGCTCGCGGGCCTGCCGCCGGAGGTGGTGGCGCGGGCGCGGGACATCCTCCAGAACCTGGAGTCGGGGGAGTTCGACGACAACGGCAAGCCCCGGCTGGCGCGGCGCGGCGCCCGGACGTCGGCGCCGGCCCCGGGTCAGCTCGGCCTGTTCGGTGGGGAAGGCGGGCCGAAGCTGGAGCCCGCGCAGCAGAAGGTGTTGGAGTCGCTCAAGGCCACGAAGCTGGACGAGCTGACGCCGCTCGAGGCCCTCAACCTGCTGGCGTCACTCCAGCGGGAGTTGAAGTAATCCCCAGCCAGCGGGTGGCGCTGACTGGGGACGGGCTACTCACCGAGGTGCTGTATTCCAGCACAGTGCATCGATCGGGTTGTCGGCGAAGTTGTTATTGAGCGAGGGGTCTTCGAGGTAATCGTTGAGCCCACTGTCTCGGGTTGCCGCGCACTCTTTCGCCTTGCTCATGGTGCTGTTGGTCATGAACTTCCCGAGTTCGCGGTGGACGTTCACATTGCCCAAGCCATAGACGGCGTCCTCTTGGTAGGGAGGGCTTTCCCCGCCTCCGTGCGAGACGAGCACATGGTCCAGTCGGCTTCCCGTGGCGTCCCAGAAATGGAGTCCGGCCCAATGGCCATTGGGGGCATTGGGGATGTCTGGAACGAAGCGGATGGGGGCGTCCGTTGTCCCCACGGCCTTCAGGGCACCCGGCCGGCCGCGAGCGCCGATCAGGATTGCCGCGCCCTGGGCGAGCTGGATCTCCGTCCCGGGAGCGAGGGTCAACGTGGGTGGGGTCGTGAAACCCACAATCATCGTACCGCGGAGCAGGTAGGGCATTCCCATGTTGGGCCACGTCTGGGTGTCGTAGAGTTCTCCATCGTGGAGCGCCAACGCATTGATGCCATTGTTCTGGAAGGTGAGCTCCGGGGGCAGTGTGCGGACGTTACCGGGCTGCATGAGGATGGGGTAGGTGCCGTTCTCGCGTGACGTCAGCCGCGCCGAGCCCGCGGCGAACCCCCCCCCATCCACCAGGACGAGACCGGGCTCACTGCTCCTGCGCACGACGAGATCGGTGGCGATGAAGGCCGTGGCCTGGATCAGGTTGCCATAGAGGTTCAGGTTGCCTTGTCCTGGCGTGGTGAAGTCGTCGGGCTTCGGCTCCGCGCCCGCGTACTCGATGGTGGCATGGGAGATGCGGCCCGCGTAGGCAGCAGAGGTCATCACATGGACACCCCGCCAATGGCCCGGCTGGGGGGCGTCCGCGTGGGCGGTGAGGAGGATGGGAGCTTCGGCCGTGCCGTCCAGCACCAATCCTCCATGGATGTCCCCAGTGGAGCCCACGAAGAGTCCCAGGTTGGCGCCAAAGCGCACCACCGTTCCGGCGGCCAGGGTGAGGATCGCCGGGGTGGTCTTGTCGCCGACGGTCAGCTCCTCATTGACGATGAAGGCAATGCCCGGGTTGGGCCAGGTCTGGGTGCGTGAGACCCGCGCGCCGGTGAGTTCCACGGCGTCGGGCTTGTTGCTCGTGAAGGCGCCACCCGTGGGAAGAGTGCCGGCCTGGTTGGCATCGATGCGCACCGCGGGGCCCTCGCTGCCCGAGACGGAGAGCCGGATCGAGCCGGCGCCGAAGGAACTGCCGTCACTGGCCACGAGGACGCCGGTGGACGCGCTGTCGCGCACCGACACGTCCTTGAGCACCGGAGCCGCCCCGTCGCGGATGACGAGACAGGCGCCCGCGCTCTGGGGGCCGCAGCCTGACAGCGTGACGTGCTCCAGTGTCGAGGCGCTGTCCTTGGAGGCGAGCACCACGCCGTTCCAGGAGCCGCGCGTGGCGCCGTTCTGGGCCTGCAGCAGGATGGGGGCCTCCGGGGTACCGGGGGCCCGCAGGGAGCCGTGGGCCACCCGCAGCTCCGCGCCCGGGGCGAAGCGCACCACGGTGCCCGCCTCCAGGGTGAGCGTGGCGCCCCCGTCCACCACGAGCGCGGCGCTCACCAGGTGGGGGTTGTTGGCGGCCCGCCAGGTCTCCGCGGCGGTGACGGGGGTGGAATGAACGGTGGGGGGCTTGGGGGTGACGGAGAGTGAGGCTTCACCCTGGCGCGTGGTGTCACCGGCGCTGGCGCTGGCGCGGATGGCCACGGTGCCGCTGGAGACGACCACGGTGGCGACCTTGCCCGAGGCATCCACCTTGGCGAGGGTCTCGTCACCGGACGACCAGGTGTAGGAGGACACGGTGAAGGGTTGACCGTTCTGGTCCGTGGCGCTGGCGGAGCACTGCGCGCCCTGGCCGGCCTCCAGGGTGGTGGGGGTACAGGTGACGGACACCTTGTCGAGCTGGGGCGGCTTGGGCTCCGGCTCACTGGGGCACCCCGCGAGCACCAGGAGCGATGGAAGCCACGGGAGGGCCTTGCTGAACTTCATGAGGTATGGACTCCTTTCCGACGAGCGGCCGGATGATAGGACGAAATCGAGCGCGAGTTGGATCGGCACCGGCTTCGCCCGCCGTCCTGCCTGGTCGACGGTGCGTTGCGACCCTGGATCACTCCCGATAATCTGCCGCGCATGCGAGTGGATGGCGCCAAGGGGGCTGAGTCAGCGGGGGCGGTGGATACCCTGGCGCTCGAGGGCATCAGCTCGCAATCGGCCTACGAGTCCTTCCTCTCCGCCGCCAAGGCTCTCGAGCCTGGCTTCATCGAGGAGTGCTGCGCCGACATCGTCCTCGCCTACCACGGTGTGAGCCACGCGGTGGAGCAGGTCCTGGGCGGAGGGGCCCAGAGCGTGAGCGGGTTGCCGCACGTCGATGTCGGGGATCTCTCGCTGCTCCCTCGGCTCGTGCAGGGCCTGGCCTTCGCCGCGCTCCGGGTGGAACGCGAGCGCGAGGCGGCCTCGTTCGGCCCCTTGTTCGAGCGCGTTCAACAGGTGCGGCGCAGGTTGCGCAAGGCCGCGGACGCCTTCGCCGAGGCTCATCTCCTGCCCGACCCGGACATCGACGAGGTCTGGCTTCACGCGCGGCAAGACGTCCTGGAGGATTGTCTGTCGCTCGTGGCGTTGTTTCGCAGGAACGCGGCGCGAATCGCGGGCCGCTCTCCCGTGACTCCCGACGAGGTTGACGCGGCGGAGCAGCTCGTCGGGCAATTGCGCATGCTGCTCGGGCAGCCAGGGGGCGCGAAGCAGGAGGAGAACGCGCTCGTCCGGGCCC
Source organism: Cystobacter fuscus (assembly GCF_002305875.1). Lineage (NCBI taxonomy): Bacteria > Pseudomonadati > Myxococcota > Myxococcia > Myxococcales > Archangiaceae > Cystobacter > Cystobacter fuscus. Next base: position 5,905,650 of record NZ_CP022098.1, read on the forward strand.
TGGAGATGCGCGACCGGTTCTGGACGCTGCTCCACCAGCGCTATGATGTGCTCTGGCGGTGTGGTGCCTGGCTTTATGGCCGTGCGGTCGCGGAGCGGGTCCCTCCGCTTCCCGTTCGTCCGGCACTGGTCCGGCGCAACCCCAGCAACGCGAATGACGGGGCGGCCCCGCGCGTGGAGGTGGCGGTGTCGCGAGGCGCCAGCACTCCCGTCCTCATGCCCGTGCGAGGGGGCGGTCCGTCTTCCTCCCAAAGGGCGCCCGAGAGAACCTCGTCCCGCCACCTGGACGAGCTGCAGCGGGAGATGGATCGCAAGACGCGGTTCCTGGTCCGCATCGGAGCCCTTCCTTCCTCGCGCCGGTGAACCCTCCTCCCACCACCGGCGCGGGGCGCCGGGGCTGTGGACGGGGAGGCTAGGGAGGGGAGGACTGGGTGGTGGGTGGGGCGGAGGAGTCGGTGATGACGAGCACTTCCGCCCGGCGATTGAGCTGCCGCTCCTGCTCGGTGGCGGGCTGGGCGCTGACGGGCCAGTCCGAGCCAAAGCCCTGGATGCGCACCTGCGTCGCGGGAATGCCTTGATCGATCAGGTAGCGCCGGATCGCCTGTGCGCGCCGGACCGACATGAACGAGTCAGCGCTGTCCTTGTCCGAATGCCCCTCGATGAGGATGCGGCCCGCGTTGGCACGCTCCGCCATCCGCAGGACGGCCTGATCCAGCAGGGGAACCACTCCCGGCAGCTCCGAGCTGCCCCGCGCGAAGTGCAACTCCCCACGGAGCACGACCTTGTCCTGGGGACCGGGTTGGTAGGGCTTGGGCGGCGTGGGGGGTGCCATGTCGTCGGCCACCCGGGCCTCTCCACGACCCAGGGCATTGAGCTCCCAGGCGGCGACCGGACGGACCGGCTCCTCCGTGGAGGTGGACGGGGGCGTGGCCAGGACGAGTTGCAGTTCCTGGTCCGCGCGCTCATCCAGGAAGGAGATCTTGGGCGGAGGCTCGTTGCGGAAGGAAATGCCCATGATCACGCGGTAGAGCGGCGTCCCGAGCGCCTCCCCGACTCCCGGGCCGCCCAGCACGAAGGCGTCCAACGAGGGGACCAGGGGGAAGCGAATGCCACCCAGCAACTCGAAGGAGGGCTTGGGGTTGGCGAACGTCGCCCGCAGGGCCAACTCCCCTCGCAGACCCTTGCCCACCGTGGCCAGCGCGGCCCCGAGCCGCACCTCCGGGGACGCCCCCGAGCGGACCTCCCAATCCGAATCCGACGTGGGCAGGAGGATGTTGGGCCGGAACAGGACGCCGGCCTCGAGCGAGGTCTGGAACCAGCCCAGCTCCATTCCCGCGGTCATCCGCGCGTGGTAGCGAAATCCGTCATCGCCGGCCAGCGCCGTCCCGGTGCCGAACGGAAGACCCACGCCCAGGTCCGCCGCCAGATCCACCGGTTGCCGGCGGCGCCGCGACAGCACCCCCAACCGCACCTGGAGAACGGGAGTTCCCAATCCCTGCGCCGTCAGCTCTGCCAAGCCCACGCCGCTGGGGTTCGCTCCCCTTTGAAAGAGCACGATCGGAAGCTGGGCGCCCACCTCCAGCCACGGCAGGATCCCGTAGCTGGCCGAGAGCAGGGCCGTGGCCCGGTCCTGGACGACCTCGAGCCTGTCCCCAGCGTCGCGCAGCACGAGCGGCAGGTGCTGGTAATGCCCCAGCAGGTTCACGTTCAGTCCCTGGGGCACCAGCAGTTCGCCGTTGCCGACCAGCAGCGTGCCACGCCCGATGTTCGTCTCCAGTCGCTCCAGCTCGAAGCCCGGCAGCCGATCCCCGCTTTGCGCGGCGGCCAGCGGGCAGCCCAGCAGTGTCGCGGTGATTGCGAGCCGGATCGGGAATGAAGGTAAGCTCATGATCAGGTAGAATCCTACCGCTCTTTTCGTGGGGAGTGACAAGTGTTCCGACTCTACGTGCTGGCTCTGCTTCTCCTTGGCGGCCTGGTCTCCTGCGGGCCGAGCGACGCCGAAAGGGCCGCGCTCGAGGATTCGCTCTGGGTGAACGCCATGGAGGAGGCGCTCGTCATCAACCCCGACGCGGGGACTCGCGTCATCACCGACCGCGACGCGGGGATGCTCAGGTTGGAGTGGGACGGAGGCGGACCTTTAGCTAGTACGGATTGTTTGAAGTGCCGGAGCCCCTATGCGTATCGCTGCCCGGGAGCGGTCGACTCTGCTGAATTCAAGCGGTCCCTTGGTTATATCCTTCCGCGCGGGCTGGTCGTCGTGGGAGCCAAGGCCAATGTCTATGGCGCCACGGTTAATGCGCCGGGCACCGGGCAGGTTGTCGTCAAACTGAACGACCGCACCCTGACGACTGGTGACGCCGGGTATCCCAACATCCAATCGACGAGCCGGGGTTGCTCAGCGAGTAGCTACAGGTGCGACGGGCCCAGTAACGGAGCGAATGGCGTAGCGGTCTCCGTTTTGGACAAGGTCAATGGAATCGGGTGGATTACCGATACGGGCACGGCCGCGGGTGCGGACGGTGGGACGCCGGGGGCAACGGACGCGGGGACAGCGCAAGGCAACCAATTCGTACTGGTACCGACCAGCACTGGCTACTGCATTTCGCACGCCGACCTCGAACTGACGGTTGTCGAACGACACATCCTGGCAGCTCCCACGACACTGGAGTTCGACCATCAGGTGGCCGGTACGGAGAGCAATCCGAAGTCAGTCAGTGTCAGAAATAATGGCGCTGCTTCGCTGACAATCTCCGAGATCGAAGTCAGCGAAGGGTTCATTGTCGTCGATCCAGTCGTTCCGGACGCGGGACTTGTCTTGAATCCGGAGGGGCTGGGTTATCCGCCCCTGGGAGTCAAGGTCAAGTTCGCTCCTGGCGCTGACCAGATGCGCCAGTTCAATGGCCAGTTGAGAATCACCAGTGACGCCATGGAGGAAGTGCTGTCCGTTGACCTCTCTGGCACTGGTGTGGAGTTCGCCACGGAGGTGGACGAGACCCCGATCGACTTCGGTTTGGTTCGCGCGAAGACCGTCCATCAAGAAAGTGTGAGGGTATACAACGCGGGAAGCGACACCCTCACGATCACCCCCTCGTTCGCCGCCTACTCGCACCCAAGCTTCTCCCTGGATCCAACCACGGCGGGTCCCATCTTCATCCCAGGAGGGCACGAGGAGACGATCAATGTGAATTTCGAGGGGCCCGAGGACACGGAGGAGGAGGTCAACGGAGAACTCGTCCTGGACATCGAGGGGGATCCCAATAGCGACAGCAAATTGATTCAGCTCAAGGGCCGTGCGAACAAGCCCGTGCTGGCGGAGAACCTCAAGCTGGACTTCGGGGTCCGCCGGGCAGGAACGGAGCCCGAGGAGACGGTGACGGTGACCAACACGGGCTCACGTGCCATCACCTTCACCTCCATTGGAGAGCCGAGCAACGCCGCCTTCAGCATCCGTAACAAGCCCACGGGCGCGGTCACCCTCGAGCCCGGTGGAGGCGCCAACTCCACGTTGTCGCTCACGGTGCGCTTCAGCGTGCCCACGGTCACGGAGGACGAGGTCACCGGTTCCATCACCCTCACCAACCAGGACGCGACGGACCCGGACTACAGCACCTACACCATTCCCTTGTCGGGCAGTGGCAACAAGCCGGTGCTGGTGAGGGACCCCACGGCGGGCCTGGCGTTCGGAGCCCAGCGGGCCGGCACGGACACGGACGCCATGGTGACGGTGACCAACACGGGCTCGCGCGCCATCACCTTCACCTCCATCGGCAACCCCTCCAACACCGCCTTCACCCTCCGCAACAAGCCCACGGGCGCGGTCACCCTCGAGCCCGGTGGAGGCGCCAACTCCACGCTGTCGCTCACGGTGCGCTTCCGCGCCCCCACCAGTTCGGAGGCGCTTGTCTCGGGTTCCATCGCCCTGGTGAACACGGATCCGGACTACAGCACCTACACCATTCCCTTGTCGGGCAGTGGCAACAAGCCGGTGCTGGCGAGTAACCCAACGAATGGGCTGGCGTTCGGAGCCCAGCGAGCCGGCACGGACACGAACGCCACGGTGACGGTGACGAACACGGGCTCGCGCGCCATCACCTTCACCTCCATCGGCGACCCCTCCCATTCGGCTTTCACCCTCCGCAACAAGCCCACGGGCGCGGTCACCCTCGAGCCCGGAGGGGGCGCCAACTCCACGCTGTCGCTCATGGTTCGCTTCCGCGCCCCCACGGACACGGAAGTCCCCGTTTCGGGCACCATCGCCCTGGTGAACACGGACCCGGCCTATAGCACCTACACCATTCCCCTGTCGGGCAGTGGCAACAAGCCGATGCTGGTGAGGGACCCCACGGCGGGTCTGGCGTTCGGAGCCCAGCGGGCCGGCACGGACACGGACGCCACGGTGACGGTGACCAATACGGGCTCGCGCGCCATCACCTTCACCTCCATCGGCGACCCCTCCCATTCGGCTTTCACCCTCCGCAACAAGCCCACGGGCTCGGTCACCCTCGAGCCCGGAGGAGGTGCCAACTCCACGCTGTCGCTCACGGTGCGCTTCCGCGCCCCCTCGGACACGGAAGCCCCCGCCTCGGGCTCCATCGCCCTGGTGAACACGGACCCGGATTACAGCACCTACACCATTCCCTTGTCGGGCAGCTCGGACAGGCCGGTGCTGGTGAGGGACCCCACGGCGGGCCTGGAGTTCGGAGCCCAACGGGCCGGCACGGACACGGACGCCACGGTGACGGTGACCAACACGGGCTCGCGCGCCATCACCTTCACCTCCATCGGCAACCCCTCCAACACCGCCTTCACCCTCCTCGACAAGCCCACGGGCGCGGTCACCCTCGAGCCCGGTGGAGGCGCCAACTCCAAGCTGTCGCTCACGGTGCGCTTCCGCGCCCCCACCAACTCGGAGACGCCAGTTTCGGGCTCCATCGCCCTGGTGAACACGGACCCGGCCTACAGCACCTACACCATTCCCCTGTCGGGCAGTGGTAACAAGCCGGTGCTGGTGAGGGACCCCACGGCGGGCCTGGAGTTCGGAGCCCAGCGGGCCGGCACGGACACGGACGCCACGGTGACGGTGACCAATACGGGCTCGCGCGCCATCACCTTCACCTCCATCGGCGAGCCGAGCAACGCCGCTTTCACCCTCCGCAACAAGCCCACGGGCTCGGTCACCCTCCAGCCCGGTGGGGGCGCCAACTCCACCTTGTCGCTCACGGTGCGCTTCCGCGCCCCCACCAACTCGGAGACGCCGGTTTCGGGCTCCATCGCCCTGGTGAACACGGACCCGGACTACAGCACCTACACCATTCCCCTGTCGGGCAGTGGCAACAAGCCGGTGCTGGTGAGGGACCCCACGGCGGGCCTGGCCTTCGGGGCCCGGCGGGCCGGCACGGACACGGATGCCACGGTGACGGTGACCAACACCGGCTCGCGCGCCATCACCTTCACCTCCATCGGCAATCCCACCCACTCGGCCTTCACCCTCCTCAGCAAGCCCGCCAGTCCCGTCACCCTCCAGGCCGGTGGCGGCGCCAACTCCACGCTGTCGCTCACGGTGCGCTTCCGCGCCCCTACTGACACGGAAGTTCCCGTCTCGGGCTCCATCGCCCTGGTGAACACGGATCCGGACTACAGCACCTACACCATTCCCTTGTCGGGCAGTGGCAACAAGCCGGTGCTGGTCATGAGTCCCACCGACGGACTTGATTTCGGTGACAAGAGGGGAGGGACCGACACCATGATGACGGTGACGGTGAGCAACTCGGGCACGCGCGCCATCACCTTCACCTCCATCGGCAATCCCACCCACGCGGCCTTCACCCTCCTCAACAAACCCTCGGGTGCGGTCACCCTCGAGCCCGAGGGGCAGGGAGTGTCCTCCCTGTCGTTGAATGTGAATTTCCATGCGCCCGAGGCTTCGGACTCCCTTGTCCAGGCCACCTTCGCCCTCGTCAACACGGACCCGACCTACAGCAACTACGCGGTCAAGCTGAAGGGCCGGGGAGTCAAACCCGCGATCGATCCCGTGCCCGATGTCGATTTCGACGAGGTGCGAGTGGGGGTGGTGAAACGGATGCCGGTGGTGATCACCAACTCGGGTTCCGGCCCCGTGACCTTCGCGGATGTCGTCATCGAGGGAAACTCGGCGTTCACGCTGGACCCGCCCATCAGCCGCAACACCCCCGTGGTCATCAACCCTGGAACCACGACGCTGACGGTGCAGTTCCTCCCCACGATTGAGTCCGAGACTCCCGTCCGGGGCACTCTCAAGCTCTTCAGCAGCGACCCTGCGATCGATGACCTCTCGGTGGGCCTGAGTGGAGCGGGTGTGAGGCCCGTGCTCCAGATGGTCAAGACGCCGCTCGCCTTCGGTGATCAGAACGTGGGTGTTCCGGGAGGAACGAGCTTGCAGGTGTCCTTGAGCAATTCGGGCACGGGTAAACTCCACATCTCCAATATCGCCACGAGTGGCGCTCCCTTCTCGGTCTCGCCTTCGCTGCCCTTCGATGTGACGAGGACCGGCGGTCCACAGGTGCTCACGGTGACGTTCTCCCCGACACGGGTTGATTCGTTCACGGGCGCCCTGACCCTCTCCACGAACGATCCGGGCAATTCGTCCGTGAGCCTCCAGCTTTCAGGAAACGGACGGATCCTGCTCAAGGTGGATCCCGAGACCAGCCGGATCGACTTCGGCTCCACCCCGGTGCAAACCACGGTGGCGCAGAAGGTCACCCTCTCCAACGATGGTTCTCAGGACATCGTGGTCCAACCGCCGGTGTTCGCGGTGGGTTCCCCGTTCAGCAGCACATTCACGACGGCCGTGACGCTCGGGCCCAGTCAGCGGAATTTTGAGTTCCAGATGAAGTTCACGCCGACGGCGACTGGCCCCGCGTATGAGAGCGTTGCGTTGGACAGCAATGCCTCCAATGTCACCCGGATTGCTTTGTCAGGCAGTGGGGCCGAGCCCAGGATGAGGATCACCGTGACCGATGATCCCACCCAACGAGAGCTCAACTTCGGCAATGTGAACGTGGGCTCGCGGCTCGTGAGGAATGTGACCCTTGAGAACACGGGGGATGCGGAGCTGTCGCTGAACGCCTTCACCGTCGAGCCCGCCACCCCCCAGTTCAGACCCCAGGTCCCGGCCAAGACCAAGTTGCTGCCCGCCGAGACGGTCGTTTTGCCGGTGGAGTTCGTGCCCACCGCGAATGGCCTGGTCTCGGCGGATCTCAAGGTCTCCGCGAACATCACGGGAGGCTTCATGACCTTCCCGCTGAGAGGCACGGGTTTGTCGGCCAACATCGGGCTGTCCGTTGCCTCGCTCAGCTTCAACGAGCAGAAGTTGCTGCAGGCCAGCGCGAGGAAGTCCCTCACCATCAGCAGCAGTGGGGAGGCCCAGTTGCTCATCAATCGGATCGAGCTGTCCGCGGGATACTCCTTCGATCCTCCCGTGACGCTGCCCTCGACCGAGAGTCCCTGGGTGCTCGCCCCGAAGACCGGGCTGCGTACGCTGGAGCTGGTCTTCACGCCGACCACGTTGGGATCCGTGCCAGGCACGCTGCGGGTCTACAGCAACGCCATCAATACCGTTGACCCCGTGGCGTTGACGGGGACGGGCGTCGATGGTGTGGGCCTGACGACCCCTCAGCGGGAGTTCAGTTTCGCGGACACCCCTGTCGGGGCTTCCGTGAGATACACCGTCAGGGTCGAGAACAATGGTGGGTATCCCCTGAGGCTCGTGAGCGCCACGAGCACGAGTGCCTCGGAGCCGAACCCATTCACTGTCGTGAACTTCGAGACCAATCGTACCTTGCAGAAGAACAGGGCGGACTACTCCGAGTTCTTCGTGGACTTCGTGCCGACGTTCCATGGGGCGCACAAGGGCACTCTCGTCATCCAGACCGACTCCGCGAGTCTGCCGAGCATCAGTCTGGCGATGAGCGGCAATGCACTGGGACCGGAGGCGTTCCTCACCACGACGGGACCCGTGAACTTTGGAAAGATCAACGTGCAGGCAACCGCCAAGGCGCAGCTGGCCGTGAAGAACACGGGGCAGGGCACCCTGACCATCCAGGACATCGCCTTCACGAACAAGGTCTCGACGGATGGGGGGACGTCCTCTCCGGACGACCCGTCCCAGATCTTCGCGGTTGGCCCCAGCGCCGATGGCGGGCTCGCGCTGCCCGTGGACGTGGCCTCGCAGCAGGTGGTCTCCATTCCGTTGACCTTCAAGCCCGTCGCGATGGGGGTCCGTGAAGCCCTCGTCACGGTGAAGTCCAATGCGCGGGACGTGTCGAAGGATGCCGTGGGGGAGGGGACCGCTCCCGTCCTGACGATCACGCCCCCTACTCTGGAGTTCAAGGGAATCCTGGTGGGCAATTACTCCCAGGCGCAGACCCTCACCGTGCACAACACGGGCAATGGTTCGGTTGAAATCGACAGCATCACCATGTCCTCGAACGGGTCGGACGTCTTCATCGTCCAACCGGTCGTCACCCCCTACCTGCTGTATCCGAACGCGGAGTTGCCGATCTCGGTGACGTTCCAGCCCACGGCGGAGCGGACCTCCGCCGAGGTTCAGCTGATCGTCACTCCCGTCACGGGGTATCGCGTGCCGGCGGTGTCGGCGAGGCTGGTCGGCAAGGGGGTTCTCGAGCCGATCACGGTGGAGTCCGAGCTGGAGTACGGAAAGCAGCTCATCAACAACCCGGCGGTTCGCGTCCTGCACATCGGCAACGCGACGGGAGAGGCCATCACCTTCATCCGCGCGACCGTGGATTCGGCGCCGGGGTGCTCACAGTTCAGGTCGGATCCCGCGCAGGCGGGGGGCTTCACCGTGGAGCCCTTCGAAACGAAAGAGCTGCGCATCCTCTTCACGCCCCTGGCCGAGGGCCCGTTGAACTGCAATCTGAAGCTCGAGTTCGGCCAGTTCAGGGACAAGCTGCCGGTGGCGTTGCATGGAGAGGGAATCCGCGCGGTGCTCTCCGTCAACACGACGACACTGGACTTCGGAAGCCTGCGCGCGGGGGTCGACCGGCGGGTGGAGCGGATCGCGCTCAGGAACCTGAGCAGTGACACCGTCAAACTGGCCGAGCCCGAGGAGACGTCGAGCACCGGCGAGCGCTTCAAGATCGATCTGCTGTCCTTGAAGGACAGGCTCCTCGAGCCCGACGTCCCCTTGTACGTGGACGTGGAGTACCAACCCCAGGGGGAGACGCTCTCCAAGAGCACGCTGTTGTTCGGGACGAAAGAGCCCCTGTTGTTGCGCTCGGTGGAGGTGCAGCTCGCCGGCAAGGCGACGAAGCAGATCCTGGGGATTGATCAAACCGAAGTGGATTTCGGCCGGGTGGATGTCAACGCGAATCCGGTGTCCAAGACCATGACCATCACCAATGGCTCGTCCCAGGCCCAGCGGGTGCTCGTGAGCATGCAGGGCCAAACGGGGTCGCCCTTCAGCACGAATGTGGGAGCGAGCGGTTTGGACATCCCCGCGCAGGGAAGCGCCACGTTCACGGTGTCGTTCGATCCCACCGATTCGGGCAATGTCGAGGACAAGGTGTTGATCAAGCTGCAGGACTCGTCCACGGCCGACATGGTGCTCACCGTGAAGGGCGCGGGCCGCACCCTGTCGGGGCAGGGCAATGGTCTGGGGTGCTCCGCGAGCGGCGCCTGGGGAAGCGCGGGCGTGCTGGCCCTGCTGGCGCTCGTGGGTCTGCGCTCGCGGCGGCGGAGGCGGGAGTAGGGATGGCCTTCGACGTCCGAAAGATCCTCGAGCAGCTCGAGACGGGGGCCCCCGCGGAGCCGGGGGTTCCCACCTGGCAGCAGGAGAGCTGGGACCGGTCCGAGGAGTTCTTCGCCGCGCTCGTCGCGGCCCACGTGGGCCGCGGCGCTCCGCTCAAGAGCCGGGTGGGCCAGCACTACGACTTCTTCCACGACGCCGTGGTGCGCCACGCGAACACGGACCGCATCGCCCTGCGGCACTATGACCGCCGGAGCGGCTGGCAGGTGCTGGGCTACCGGCAGTTGCACGAGCAGGCGGCGCGGCGGGCCACCGAGTGGGCACGGCAAGGCGTCAAGGCGGGCGCCAAGGTGTGCCTGCTCTACCCGGTGGGTAGCGAGCTGCTCATCTCCCTCGCGGCGGCCCTGGGGCTGGGCGCCAGTGTCAGCCTGTTGCTTCCGCAGGGCCGGCGGTTCATCGCGAACCGGCTGGCCACGCTCGAGCCGGACCACATCGCCACCGAGCCCCACCAGACGCTCCTGGTGGCGGGCTTCGAGAAGAAGGTGTTGCAGAGTCGGGGGCAGGCGGCTCCAGCCTTCACCTCGCACACCTTCAAGCCGGAAGAGCCCGTGGGCTTGTTGTTCTCTCCGCTGGTGGAGCCCTCGGGGACTCCCGCGGTGTTGACGGCGGAGGATGCCTGGCGCGGAGCGCTGGTGGACGGCCTGCTCACCTTCGGGCTGGGTCCGGGCGAGCACCTGTGCGCCCCGGGCTACCACCCCCTGCAACACCTGCCCGCGTTCCTGCTCACCACCTTGTTGCGCGGGGCCACCTACCTCCACCTGGAGCTGGCGGACCTGGAGGCCAACCCCGCGCTGCTCACCGAGCATCCGGTGCGTGCGTTGGGTGTCACGCCCGCGCTGAGGGATCTGCTGCTGCGCGCGCGCCTGCCCCTCAAGAACGTGGCCCACTGGTTCCGCAACCCCGAGGAGCCCATCGACTGGCTGGCGTGGCGTGCCTGGGTCAAGCAGTGCGGCATGGCGGCGGTACCCTCCGCGAACGTGCTCGTGGATGGCGCCGCCGGAGGCGCGGTGCTCGCCTCGCCGCGGCAGGTGAGGGATCTGCACGCCGAGGCGCCGCCCGCGGCGGGCCGGAGCTGGGCCCTGCGGGACGTGAACATGAGCGGCCAGCACGCGCCGGGGGACCTGGGCGTCTTCACGCTGTTGCCGGACAAGGAGCGGCCTCCGGGCTACGTGGTCCTCACGCGCGCCTATGGGGTGTACCACTACGGTGGCCCGCGCACCGCCCGGCGCGACGGCCGGGTATACCCGGGCGCCGAGGTCGCACGGGCCATCGAGCAGCTGCCCTTCGTCCGCGCCGCCACGGTGATGCAGGCGCCCACGGGCGGGGTGGCCGGTCACTACCGTCAGGTGCTGCTCGTCTTCACCGGGACCCAGAAGCCCAACGAGAGCGCCTGGATGCAGGAGATCCGCCGTTGCCTCGAATTGCAGATGGGCGGCGAGCACCTGCCCGATCGGACGGAATTCATCCCCCTGTATGCCCGCCGGGTGAAGGGGAGGGTGGATGAGGAGTGGTGCCGCTCGCAGTACCTGACGGGTGCGCTCCACCGGAAGAGTTCGGATCCGCTCTTCCGCTCGCTCACCGAGCTGCGCGGGCACCTGCTGGAAAAGGATGGCGCGGGTGTGTGAGGATACCCCGTCGCTCCGAGTGGGGCGTCAAGGAGATGGACCATGGGAGTCCAGGTCGTCATGGGAGCCATGTTGCAGTGCAGCTTCGGGGTGGCGCCTTCGTCGTTGGTGGTGTTGCCCACCAACAAGACCCTGTCCACGACCCCCTCGGCCAACATCATGGACAACAAGCCCCTGGTGAACATCCTGCCCTTCGGCATGTGTCAGTCTCCGGCCAACCCCACGGTGGCGGCGGCGACGGCGGCCGCGATGGGGGTGCTCACGCCCATGCCTTGCGTGCCCGCCACGGCGGCGCCCTGGGTGCCCGGCTGTCCCAAGGTGCTCATCGGCAACATGCCGGCCGTGGACAGCAACTGCAAACTGATGTGCAACTGGGGCGGGGTCATCCAGGTGCTCTCTCCGGGCCAGGTGGCGGTGCAGAATGGCTGAACCCGCGCAGCAACTGTCTCCGCTCGAGCCCCAGCTGCTCACCCAGTCGCTGACGGCCGAGGCACCGGATCTGGAGAGTTCGGACGAGCGGCTGGAGAAGGTCAACGACCTGGTGTCTCGCAGCGCCTACACCGAGGCGGCTCACGCGGCGCAGACCCTGCTGGGGCAGGGTCTGTACGACGTCCGCCTGGTGGGGCCCTACCTTCTGGGGCTCTTCATGGAGGGCGGCCTGGAGGCGCTGCCGACGATGTTCCATTCGCTCTCCAGCACGCTGCTGATCAACTGGCAGTACTTCGGGCCGCGCGAGCGCAAGGATGTCTTCGCCGATGCGGGCCTGCGCTGGTTGCTCAAGGTGCTCAACAAGCACATCGAGCACCACGAGCGCCTCAAGAACGAGACGTGGCAGCGCTGGAGTCAGGCGAGCAACCGCGAGCCGCTGGAGCAGGCGCTCGCGCTGAGCGAGGAGATCTTCGCCTCGTTCAACCGGGTGTTGCAGCGCAACGCCTGCGAGGCGCCCTTCCGTCGGCTCACCCAGTGGATGGAAGGGCATCTGCGCTCGCTGCCCGAGCCGGAGCCCGAGGCGGAATCCGAGCCGGAGCCGGAACCCGAGGCGGAAGCAGAGGTCGTTCCCGCGCGCGCGCGCACGGGGCCCGCCGAGTCCTCGCGTGCCGCGTCCGCGTCGACCGGGCCCACGATGCCGGTGTCGCCGGCGCTGGCGCAGTTGATGCGCAAGCTGGCCGCGTTCGACACGCTCATCGAGCGGCAGGACTTCCGGCGCGCGACGGTGGTGGCGGCCGACGTGCTGCAGGTGGTGGAGCATTTCGATCCCCGCGTGTACCTGCCCGCGATGTTCTCCCGGTTCTTCGCCGGATTGAGCACCAAGGCGGATGAAGTGGAGCCCCTGCTGCAGAGCACCGACTCGCTGGGGTTCCGCGCGTTGGATCAGCTCTACCGCGTGGACCTGGAGGCCTTCCTCGCCCAGGAAGACGGCATGAGCACGGGCGGGGATGAGGAGTAGGGCCATGGACGGCCCCGTCGAGCGGCGCATCCGCGAGCGCATTCGCGGCTTCGACATCCCCGCGCTGTTGGCGGTGCTCTCCGCGTCCGGTTACGGCGACGCGCAGATCGAGTACCGCAGCCACCGCACCACCGTGCACCAGTCCCACCTGGTGCACGACATCCAGTTCATCCATCAGCCGAGCAAGCGGGTGATCATCACGGTGAACATGGGGCTGCTCAGTGCGCAATCGCCACTGCCCTCGTTCTTGATGCAGACGATGGATCAGCTGGATCACGATCGGCTGGAACGATTCATCGGTTATTTCGATCACCTGTTGTTGCATGAATGCTTCACGGGCCTGTACCCGGAGCGGGACGAGGCCTTGCTGCCGGGGTGGGCACAGACGCAGGTGGATCGGCTGCGCATGCTGCGCCCCACGAGTCCCAGCACCCTGCACTGGCTCTTTTCCAAGATCTTCCCCGAGGTGGAGCTGTCCGTGCGCCGCGAGGTGCGCCAGCAGCGGGTGCCCGCGCGCGAGATGCGCCTGGGCGCCACCACGCTGGGGGAGGGGGACGCCATGGGGGGGTTCGCGTCCATTCCCACCGGAGGCATGGAGGTGAAACTCTATTGCGACGAGCCCATCTCCAGCAATGGCGTGCCCTGGGCCGTCGAGGCGCGCCGCCGCTTCGAGACGGACCTGCTGCCCCTGTTGTCAGAGTCGGTGTTCATGCTGACGGTGTTCCTCGTGCTTCGCGATCAAGAGGGCATATTGCGCATCGAGCAGGACAGCTACCTGGGCTACGAGCCGCTCCAGGATGCCTCGCTGTATACCCAACAGGTTCTCCTCTTCTCGGGGGACACGTCGAGTCCTTCCGAGAGGAACACCGACGTATGGAGCAAGCGCCCTTGACCCGTTTGTCCGCTTTTCTCTAAAGTGTCGAACCACCACACACAGTGGGTTGTTCTCCTGCGGTGCCGGGCGGCGGAGTCAGGGGTTCCTCGGGGGATGCAAACCGACTCGTGTAAGGAGATGCCGTGCCCATCCAGGATACTCTGCCCAAATCTCGTATCACGCTCACCTACCGCACCAACATCAACGGCCAGCAGGAAGAGGTGAAGCTGCCTTTCCGCGTCGTGGTGACGGGAGACTTCTCGCTCGGTAGCTCCAAGGATCGGCAGCAGGACCTGGAGGAGCGGCAGCTGCGGTCGGTCAACGGCTCCAACATCAATGATCTGATGAAGGACATGGGAATGTCCTTGTCGTTCGACGTGGAGGACAAGATCAGCACCGATGCGGGGGCGAAGATGTCGGTCACGCTGCCCATCGATCGGATGAAGTCCTTCCACCCGGATGAGATCGTCCATCACGTGCCCAAGCTCAAGGCGCTGCTCCTGATGCGCAAGCTGCTGCTGGAGATGCAGTCGGACATCGACAACCGCAAGGAGCTGCGGCGCACGCTGTACGAGCTGTTCTCCAACAAGGAGCAGCTCAAGCAGCTCCTGGAGAGCGATCAGCTCAAGGGGTTCGCGTCCATGCGCCTGCCGGTGTCGAAGGCTCCGGCGGCCGAGTCCGGACAGCCGGCCCTCGTCTCCGAGACGGTCCCCGCCGAAGCGACCGTCAAGGCCTGATCCTCCTCCTCTCCATTCCTCTTCTTGCCGGGAAGCCCATCGCTCATGGCCGAAAAGAATTATCTCAACGAGTTGTTCAAGGTTCGCGGTTTCGACGTCCCCCTGAATGCCAATCCGATGATCGGCACCGGTCTGGTGCCCATCGCCGCGGACGAGGCGCAGGTGGGAGGCGAAGAGCGCTTCATGTCCGCCGTGGCGGCGCTGCTCCAGAACGTCGAGCCCATCCAGGACGACGTGGGGCAGGTGCGCTTCGACAAGGGCGAGGTGATGAAGGCCATCGCCCGCATCGATGATCTCATCGAGACGCAGGTCAACGAGATCCTCCACCACGAGAAGTTCCAGAAGATGGAGTCCGCGTGGCGCGGGCTCGAGGATCTGGTCGGCCACACCAACTTCCAGGCCGACATCACCATCGACATCCTGGACGTGGACAAGGAGGAGCTGGCCGAGGACTTCGAGAAGAACTCGAGCAGCATCTTCTCCAGCGCCCTGTTCGACAAGATCTACATCAAGGAGTACGACCAGTTCGGCGGCAAGCCGTACGGGGTGATGCTGGGTCTGTACGAGTTCAGCGCCTCGCGCGCGGACATCACCTGGCTGGAGCGCATGGCGAAGGTGGCCAACGCCGCGCACTGCCCGTTCATCGCCTCGGCGAGCTACAAGTTCTTCGACTGCGACAGCATCGAGCAGCTCGAGTCGCTCAAGAACCTGGACGGCGTGCTCAACCACCCGCGCTACGGCAAGTGGATGGAGCTGCGCGACAAGGAAGAGGCCGCGTACATCGGCCTGACGCTGCCGCGCTACGTGGTGCGCCAGCCGTGGGATCCGGACACCAACCCCTGCGACGTGCTCAACTTCAAGGAGCACGCCCAGGGTGACTCGACGAAGTACCTGTGGGGCAGCGCCGCGCTGCTGATGGGGCGCAACCTGGTGAAGGCCTTCGAGCAGTCCGGCTGGTGCCAGTCCATCCGCGGCCCCAAGGGCGGCGGGCTCGTCACGGGGCTGCCGGTGGACACCTTCACCCTGCGCGGCCAGAAGATGATCCAGGCGCCGGTGGAGATCGCGATTCCGGACTACCGCGAGTACGAGTTCGCCCGCAACGGCTTCATCCCGCTCGTCTACCGCAAGGGCTCCAGCGAGGCGACGTTCTTCAGCACCCAGTCCATCAAGCGCGCCCAGAAGTTCAAGGACGCCAAGGACTCGGAGAACTCGCAGCTCGTCACCAACCTGGCCTACACCTTCTCCATCACCCGACTCGCGCACTACGTGAAGAGCATCATGCGCGACAACATCGGTAGCACCGCCGACGCCGGCTACGTGCAGCGGCAGATCGACTCCTGGCTGTCGGGGTATGTCACCACGGTGGTCAACCCGGACGATCTCACGCTTCGCCGCTTCCCTTTCAAGGCCACCAATGTGATGGTGGAGTCGCGGCCTGGGGAGATCGGCTGGTATGACTGCAAGATCGCCGTCTTGCCGCACATCCAGTTCGAGGGCCTCAACGCGGAACTGATGCTGGAGTCCCGCCTGGGATGACCGGGCGTCCGTCGTAAATCCTACCCAACGCCACCACGCAGGAGGGGTTCATGCCTCAATTTTCTCGTTCCCTGGACGTGTATCAGGGCTTCAACTTCAAGAAGGACAAGCAGTCGGCCGTGGGCTACATCACCGCCCTGAAGGTGGGTGACATCGTCCTCGCCGCCGACCAGGAGACCATCAAGGATCCGGAGCAGCCGGACAAGGTGCTCGCCGGCAAGGTCGTGGGCGTGCTCAACCACTACATGTGGGAGACGGGCATCACGGACGCGATGTACCTGTCCGCGCAGATCTCCACCAACAACAAGCAGACCCTGGCCGCGGCGCTGCTCGGCTCGTGGTCCAACGTCGAGGTGGAGCTCACCTACGTGGTCTACGAGTACGACCCGAAGGCGAAGAAGTACTACAAGTCCAACTCGGTGGACGCCGCGCTCAAGGGCCTGCTGGAGAAGAGCGGGGACGAGCTGAACCTGTCGGTGGCGGATGATCCGTCCAGCGAGGTGCAGTCGCCCAAGAACTTCACCCTGCAGATCGGCGTGAAGCCGCAGACGCTCGAGCAGACGGTGAACCTGGCCACGGCGTCCGGGAAGAACCTCGTCAAGCAGTGGGGCGTCACCGAGACGGCCTGACGTCCCGGAGTCCAGGAGTCCACGACATGCAGCGTCACAAGCTCGCGCGGGTCCGCTGGCAGGTTGGCCAGACGCTCCTTCCCGAGCACTTCCGCGCCCAGGACGAAGCCCTTTCGGCCGAGGCGCGGCTGCATGGCGAGCTGTCCGGGTTGCCCCAGGTCGGTATCGCCTCGCTCACCTGGAGCGAGGCGCTGCTGGCCGAAGGCAGCCTGTCACTGCCCTCGTTGACCGCCATCCTGCCGGGAGGTTTCCTGGTGGACGTGCCGGGAAACGCCGCCGAGCCCTCGTTCTCGCTCGAGGCCACCGGCAGGGCGGAAGTCACCGTCTACCTCCACCTGATGGACGAGACGCGGGGCACCGAGGGGGTGCCACTCTACGCGGACTCGCCGCCCACCGTGCAGCGCATGCTGCAGCGCGTGCAGCTGTCCAGCGAGCCGGCGGTGGACCGGGCCCGCTCGACGCTGGAGTTGATGACGTTCTCCAAGAATCTCGAGGGGGTGTGGAGCCCGTCGGCCCGCAAGGTGCCGCCCCTGTTGCTCGTGGGGCCCAATCCCTTCCTCGACGGATTCCTCGGGGATCTGGACTCGTTGCTGGAGAAGGCCCACGGGCAGCTGCGCACGCTGCTCCTGGACAGCTACCAGCGTGGCGAGCGGCTGGCCAGCGCCCGCCGGACGCTGCTCGAGGTGCGCCGCCTGCAGGCGCTGCGCGCCGACATGCGCAACAACGTTTTTCCCCACCCGTACCGCTTCTTCGAGTCCCTGCGGCAGTTCTACTTCGAGGTGTGCTGCTTCCTCGAGCTGGTGCCGGATGACGCCCTGCCCACCTACGTCCACAATGATCCGGGCGCGGGGCTCTGGGGGTGGATGGAGTTGTTCAACCGGGCCTTCCGTCCCGAGGACACGCGGCTCACCTACAAGCCCTTCGAGTCGCGCGAGGGCCAGTTCGTCCTCACGCCGCTGCCCGCGCTGGACGAGGGGGTGACGAGCGAGCTGTATCTGCTGGTGCGCAACGAGGATCCCAACCGGCCGGTCACCCTCGAGGGGGTGAAGGTGGCGAGCCCCTCGCGCCTGCCCGCGGTGCGCCGCCTGGCGCTCCGGGGAATTCCCCTGGAGCACGTGCCGCACCCCGCCTTCCCCCAC
The DNA here is from genome assembly GCF_002305875.1 of Cystobacter fuscus. Classification (NCBI taxonomy): domain Bacteria; kingdom Pseudomonadati; phylum Myxococcota; class Myxococcia; order Myxococcales; family Archangiaceae; genus Cystobacter; species Cystobacter fuscus. The sequence continues at coordinate 5,923,441 of NZ_CP022098.1, forward strand.
GCCTTCGGTCCGGAGATCTCCTGGTACAAGCTGTCGCTGGGCGAGGAGTGGCAGTACGCCCTGCGCGACAACGGCATGGCCTTCTACACCACCCCCGCGCTGCAGGGCACCCAGGTCTTCCTCTTCTGGCGCAAGGCGGGGTGACATGAGCCGCCCCTCGTTCCTCGACAAGTTCACCGGCGCCGCGCCGCGCACGCCGGGCCGCCAGGGCGAGCTGGAGCGGGTGCGGCTCAACCTCGAGTCCGTGCTCAACACCAAGGAGGGCTACGGCTACTTCGTCGAGGGCTTCGGCCTGGGGCGCTACACGGAGAAGTTCGGCACCCAGGACTTGATGAAGACGCTCACGGGCGAGTTGCTGCACGCCATCCAGACGCACGAGCCGCGCCTGCAGGACGTGGAGCTGAAGCTCAAGGGCCGGGACTCGGGATTGTGGCTGCACTTCGTGCTGACCGCTACACTGCTCGGCGCCCCGTGCACGCTGCGGCTGCTCTTCCATACCGTGAGCGCGCAGGTGCGCGTGGATGAGGACGAGGAGCGATGATGGAGCGCACGTTCGAGGATCGGCTGTCGGTGGTGCTGACCCTCACGGTGGGGGGAACGGCGCACAAGGTCATCGCCGGCAGCATCAAGCGCGTCGCGCTGGAGCTGTTCAGCTGGGGCCTGCGGGGCGAGGTGGAGTTCCTGCTCACGGACAACGCGGCCCAGGGCGGCCAGCAGAAGGACGCCCTGCTCGCCGACTTCCTCAAGGCGGATCTGATCGAGGTCGCGCTCGTCATCAAGGCCGTGCTGCCGGAGGTCGCGGCGCGGGTGACTCCGACGGAGCTGAAGGTGAAGGGCTTCGTCACCGACAAGTCGCTCGTCGAGGACGTCATCACCACCGGCGACAGCAACCTCATCCTCCACCGCCGCTATGGCATCCGCTTCCAGGACGCCGCCCAGCTCTTGTGGCGCCAGCACCACCCCACGGCCCTCTACACCGGGAAGACCGTCAAGGACGTGCTGGAGGCGCACAAGGGGGAGAAGATCTCCCTGAGCTACGACTGGGACGCGGGGCTCGGCACGTCGCACCCGGTGCTGTTCCTGGGGTTGGCTCCCCAGGACGGGGCCAGCTTCTACGACTGGGTGATGTGGTACGTGCACGGCCGCGCGGGCGTGTTCACCCACGACTACACGACGCACGGCTACAAGTTCGCGGGCGCCAAGGACACCTCGGGCACGCCGCTCACGCTGCACGCGCTCAACCTGTCGGGCATGGAGGTGCTGATGCCCGAGGTCATCCGCCACGACGTGACGGTGCTCAACGCCACGGCGGTGAGCCCCCAGACCCAGGCCGTCACCCAGACGCACGCCGTCACCGGCATCCGCCAGGACGTGCTGTTGTGCACGCCCATCTCCGACGAGGTGCAGGCGCGCGTGAAGCTCGAGACGGCCCGGCTCAAGCCGCGTGAGTCGGAGCTGGAGCTCGTCTGGCGCTCCTTCCCCGAGAAGGCCGTGACCCCGGGCACGCGGGTGAAGCTGCCCGCCAACGAGGCCTGGAGCGCCGCGGGCGTGGCCAAGGACGAGGTCTTCCGCGTGCGCGGCCTGCAGCTGTTCGCCGAGGTGGCGGACGAGGATCAGGAAGAGGTGTACGGCGAGGACTACGCCCTGATGTCCCTGAGCCTGAGCACCCGGCTGGAGCGCGAGGCGGAGACCCACGTGGACCTGCCCGCCTGGCAGCCCCCGGTCTACCCGCGCTACGTCGAGGGCCTCATCGTCAGCGAGCAGGGCGGGGAGAAGGACGACACGTGGCAGGCCTACACCGATCCGGACACCTCGGTGGAGGGCTACAAGGTGAAGCTGCCGCTCTTCGCCAATCAGATCGTCCCCGCGCCCTTCAACCCCAACCTGCTGCCCGGCCACTTCTACTTCCCGGCCTACAAGGGGGAGCGGGTGCTCGTGGGGCTCGACTTCCAGCGCGCGTGGATCAAGCGCTTCCTGGACTGGCGCACCGGCGCGCGCATGCCCCAGGCGGGGCAGGGCGTCCAACTGCTCGTGGGCAAGACGCCCGAGAATGGCACCGCGCTCAAGCATTACTACACGGAGGACAAACCCGTGTTCCTGATGCAGCGCACCCATGACAAGGACACCCAGAAGATCCAGCTGAACGAAGGTACGCTGCTCATCCAGGTGAAAGAAGAGCCGTCGTGAAGAGGGAGGGGGGCCCTCGCGCCTCCCACCGGTGAGGGTCGATCATGGGCACACTTGTCTGCACCGTCGAGTTGGACAAGGAAAAGGGCGTCACCGTGAAGGTGGAGAACGCCGACGGGAAGATCACCCAGACGGTGGTGATGGACGGCACGAGCATCACCCTCAAGGTCCAGGGCGACTCGGAGACGAGCACCGTCGTGCAGAAGCAGGACAGCATCACCATCACCTGCAAGGACTTCACCGTCGATGCCACCGGCACGCTCACCCTCAAGTCCGCCAAGGCCTCGAGCTGGGCCAGCCAGGACATCCTCAAGGTGGAGAGCACCAAGGACATGACGCTGGACACCAAGGCCAAGCTCACCCAGAGCGCGGCCCAGGACGCCAAGCTGTCCTCCAACACCAACGTGACCGTGGAGGCGACGTCCAAGCTCGATCTCAAGGGCATGCAGACGAGCCTCACGGCCTCGGCGGGAGACAACAAGGTGGAGGGCGTCAACCTGAAGATGGCCGGCAAGGCCCAGGCGGAACTGTCCGCGCCCATGACGAAGGTGGAGGGCCAGGCCAAGCTCGGTCTGGAGTCCTCGGGCGTCGCGGAGCTCAAGGGGACGATGACCACCGTGGGTGGTTCGCTCGTGAAGGTGGGGTGAGGTGGCGGTGAGTGACTCGTCGGACCGGATCTACCTGGAGTACCTCAACGAGCTGGATGCGCTCGAGCGCTTCCGGCAGCGCTTCCTGACGGCCTACCCCACCGTGCCCCTGGACCGGGAGGATCCGCACGTGCGGCGCCTCGTGGAGTCCATGGCCTTCTTCGCCGTGCAGACGCGCGCGGCCACGCAGCACAACGTGCGCTCCACCTGGCTGCGGCTCTTCTCCTCCTTCTTCGACTTCCTGCTCCAGCCCCTGCCCGCGGTGGCGATGGTGCAGGCGCTGCCGGGGGACAAGATGACGGAGACGGTGGTGCTGTCGCGGGGCACCGAGCTGCGGCTGTCACCCGCCCATGGCTCGCCCGGGAGCTTCCGCACCCGGCGCCACCTGCGCGTCCTCCCCATCGCCCCCGCGGGCACCGACGTGGTGCGGCTGGCGGATGGGCGCTACCGGCTCATCCTGCGCTTCGAGTCCAGCTTCGCCCGGAGGGATCCCGTGGGCATGTTCAGCCTGCACGTGCGCCACCTGGACGAGTACCGCCCCTCGCTCGCCGTCTTCCACGCGCTGCGCCAGCACCTCAAGCAGGTGTCGGTGCTCTACGACACGCCCGCCAGCGAGACGTCCCAGGGCACCCCGTGCGAGTTCTTCCTCGGCGACTCTCCGGCCGAGCTGGACGACGCGGGCGTCTACGAGCACCCGCTGCACCGCGTGCGCGCCTTCTTCCAGATGCCCGAGCAGGGGCTCTTCCTCCACGTCTCCGTGCCCTCGCACCGCAAGGAGTGGAGCCGCTTCAGCCTGTGCCTGGACCTGGACAAGTCCTGGTCCGTGGGCCGCTCGACCCACCCGGACTTCCTCGTGCCCTTCGTCGTGCCGGTGGAGAACCTCAAGGCCGAGCCCGCCCAGCCGCTCATCGCCGATGGCACCCGCTCCGAGTTCCCCATCCGCGGCATGACGGCCGGCAGGGATCTGCGGCTGCACTCGATCACCGGCGTGTTCACCCTGGGCCGCTCGGGGCGCATGCCCATGCGTCCCGCCTTCCTCCCGGGCGAGGGGCCGAGCTACGAGCTGGATGAGTCCCTGGACGCGGAAATGCGGCCGCGTCACAGTCTGCTCGTGTCCCTGCCCGAGGCCTTCGCCGAACCCCAGAAATTGTTGGTGGAAGCCCTCTGGCACCAGCCGGACTTCATCACCGAGGCCGTCGGCCGCGTGGGCATCTCCATCCCGGGCCGGCACGTGGAGGGCCTCGATTGGCGGCTGGCGGGCCGGCTCGAGGCCCACCGCGACAGCACGCTGCGCCAGGACGTGGCGGGGCTGACGCGCCTGCTCGCCTGGAAGGTCAAGTCGACCCTGGATCGCAACGAGCTGGCCGCGTTGCTCAACTACCTGGGCACCCCCGTCGACGAGCCCTTCAACCGCGTGCTGCCCTGGGTGCGCGAGCTCAAGGCCACGGTGGCTCCGGACGGGGCCCTGCGCGGCTCGGGCCTGCTCCACGTCTACGAGATGATCCTGGAGCCCTTCGACTCCAGCGCCGAGCCCCTCGTGGCCTGTTTCCTCGAGCAGATCCAGCGCCTGCTGGAGGCCTGGAACGGCGAGGCCTCCGTGGTGCTGCGCTCGTCGATCGCGGGAGCGGGCGCCTTCCCGGTGAAGACCTCCTCATGAAACTCGAGCATTGGCAGATCGTCCTGCAGACCTACCGGCAGGTGCGTCTGGTGTTGGATCAATCCCTGCCGCCAGAGCCCATCGACGGTGAGCCGATCCCCCAGGTCCGCGTGGGTGCCCAGGGGCTGGCGCTCGTCCACCAGCAACTGCTGGCGGAGGTGAAGGGTCTCGAGCAGGCGCTGGGCAGCGCGTACCGGGAGGAGGAAATCAGGGAGGCGATGCGGCCCTTCGTCTACCTGCTCGACGAGCGGGTGCTGCGCCGGCTCACGGACGCCGAGGACGCGCAGTGGAGCCTGCTCCAATACAAGGAATACAAGACCGACGCGGGCGGCGATCATTTCTACGAGCTGGCCGACGAGAAGCTCGCGCAGCGGGTGGCCTCGCCGCTGGTCTTCGAGATGCTGCACTTCTGTCTCACCGCCGGCTTCGAGGGCCGCTACACGGGCAACAAGGCACGGCTGCGTGAGTACAAGGAGCGGCTGGCGGCGCGCATCCCCAAACCCGAGGCCGTGCCCGCTCCCCCTCCAGCCGTCGGACAGGCCCCCCTCGTCCATGCCTTCCCGTTGCGCTACTACCTCGTCTCCAGCGCCGTGGTGGTCACACTCCCGGTCTTGCTCTGGTGGTTGTCGAGATGAAGGACGAGGCGCAGAAGAAGACACAGCCGGTGGGGGCCCGGTCCCAGCTGGGGCACCTCGAGCAGATCATCCGCGACGAGCTGGGCTCGCTCCACGTGGCGGTGGAGCCGCTGCTGGCCAGGGTGCGCGCGGACGTGAGCGCGCTCTATCCGGAGTCGGGTGGCACGCGCCTGGCCCCCAAGGAGCAGGAGGGCCGGCAGGACGAGCTCCTGGGCACGTTGAATGAATTGGAAGATGTGCTGGAGGCGCTCCAGTTGGCTGTACGCTCGGGCCGTCCTGGTCCCTCCGCGGCCAGTGGAGAGGAGTGAGCCGTGGGGTGGCTGCTGAACGTGGTCGTGTCGGAGTCATTGAGCGCGGCGGATCCAGCCAAGGCGATGGAGGCGGGAGCGCAGTCGGTCGCCGCCAGTGAGTCCGCGTTCCGGAAGTTCTGGAACGCGGTGGGCCCCTACGTACCCTGGGTGCTGTTGTTGCTGGGCCTGGCGCTCGCCGTGTTCCTCGGCTGGAAGCTGGTGAAGTGGTGGCGCGCCCGGCGCGCGGCCGCTCCGGCCGCCAGTGGCCCTCCGCCCATGGCTACCCAGCGCCTGGTGCACGTGCGGCGCACCTTCCTCAATGGACTGCCGCTCGCCCACCGCGCCGCCGTGGTGGATCTGCCCACCGTGGTGGTGTTCGGACCCGCGGGCAGCGGCAAGACGAAGCTCATTGGCCTGGACGTGGACTGGCAGCGCCAGGCGCGCCAGTACCTGCCCAGCTACACGTCGGATCCACTGCTGCAGATGTACCTGGGCCCCGACTGCGTGGTGCACGAGGTGTCGGCGCCGCTGCTCGAGGACGAGACGCTGTCGGCCCGGACGGCCCTGCGGCGCATGTGGGGCAGGAGCTTCAGCCACCGCCAGCAGGGACTGGCCGTCATCGTCCTGGACGTGCGCTGGCTGTCGGATACCCCGCCCGACGAGCAGCGGCGCTTCGCCCAACTGCTGCGCGGCAAGCTCAACCTGATGTCCGAGGCGAGCCGCGGTCCGGTGGAGACGCGCCTGTGCCTGACGAACATGGACGGGCTGGAGGGCTTCGAGGACTTCGCCCGGCTGCTCAAGACGCATGGCGCGGCGCTCGCCTTCGACATTCCCCGGCAGGGCGAGGAGGACGGGCTGTCCTCGCTGCTGCGCAACCAGGAGCAGTACCTGGCCCTGGGCCTCACGTCGCTGCCCGTGGACTCCTTCGAGCGGCTGGAGCGCTTCTACTCGCAAGGGGGGCGCTCGTTCTCGGGGCTCGGCCGCTTCGTCACCGCGCTGCTCGAGGGCGATACCCTCTCGTTCAAGCCGCTGCTCTCGCGTGTCTACCTCTCCTCGCTGACGCCCGAGGCGCGCGCCAGCGGCACGCTGTCCGTGGTGGCCGCGGAGGGCGCCAACGACTCGATGCGCAAGCTGTACCTGCGCACCCACCTGCGCCGCGCCGCGGGCATCGCCGCGGTGTGCTGTCTGCCCGTGCTGGCCGCCTACGCGAACTTCTACCTGTTGCTCGACGACGCCCAGGACGAAGTGACGGTGCTCGAGGAGACGGTGACGCAGCTGCGCGAGCAGGGGCTGGAGGGCAGGGGAGAGGTCGTCGAGGGCCAGGTCAACAAGGCCGCCGAGGCGCTGCTGCACCTCGAGCGCGCCGAGCGCTGGTGGCCGCCCCTGGAGACCAGCTTCCCCGACGAGACGCTGGAGCTGCGCCAGCGCCTGGCCAGTGGCATCCGGGAAATCCACCTGCGGCCCGCGCTCGAGCGCTGCCGCAAGCAGCCCCAGGCCTGCCGCCCCGAGCAGGTCGTGTATCTGCTGGCCACCCTCCACGCCTCGAATGGGGACGGTCTGGGCACGTTCGTGATGTCCAACCTCCAGAAGGGCTCGCGCCGGTTCGGCTCCAAGTCCGCCGCGCCGGACACGCTGTCCGGTGCGTCCCACCGCACGTGGATCTCCGCGCTCGAGCTGAGCGAGCCGCTGATCGCCACCTACATCCTCGCCAGTGATCAGCCCTGGGAGCGCACGCCGCCGTGCCGCCGCGACACGACGGTGCAGCTGTCCAACAACGAGGAGGTCTGGTCCTGCTGGCCCCTCGCGGAGCGGCTCACGTTCGAGAGCCAGCTCAAGCCCTGGTTGGATCACCTCCGCTTCCTGCGCCGCTCCCTCGAGGCCGGCCCCCGGGGCATCGCCGAGTTCGACCTGCGCCGCGAGGAGCGCGAGCGGCTGCTCGCGCAGCTGGCCGACCTGGACGTCTACGCGTCCCTGCCCACGCTGCTCAACCTGTTCGACGCCTCCACGGTGCAGGTCAACACGCGCTACTTCCAGGGCATCGAGACCACCGTCGACGTGCTCGAGTGGTTGCGCAACAACCGGGAGGCGCTCACGGCGGTGCTGCGCATGGAGGATGATGCCTACTCGGGGCTGCTCGCGGTGCGCAAGATGGGCGCCTCGGAGCTGCTCACCCGGGATGGGCTCTGGCTGCCGGGCAGCAACAAGGGCCCCTACCGCATCGAGCTGCTCCAGGAGTCCTTCGAGTTCGTTCCCGAGAAGCTCTCCCGGGAGCTGCTCCAGAAGGAGCTCGACATCCAGGAGGCCAATGGCCAGCTGACCGTGAACGCCCAGGCCGCCGTGCGCCCGGGGGCGATGGTGCTCAGCCGTACCGCCTTCGAGACCGACTTGAAGCCCCTGGTGGATGACTTCACCCAACGCATCAAGAGCGCCCAGCTCCCCACGGACGAGGCCGCCCGGCGCTCCCAGTACGTGCAGAAGCGCGTGAACGGGTTCTCCCAGGGCTACCGCGATGGCCTGTTCCACACCGTGGACCAGTACCGCTTCAACACCTCGCGCAAGCTGCTCATCGACGAGCTGGGGCGGCTGTCCCAGCCCTCCTCCGGCCAGGTGGACATGCTGCGCGAGGTGGCCGAACGGGCCAACCTGGATCCGCTCGAGGGGCCCTACTACGAGCCGCTGCGCAACGCCGTGGCGCCCTTCCGCCCCGTCGTGCAGCTCATGGTGGCCGACAAGAGTGGCTTCTATGCCGCGCTCGCCCCCTACCAGGCGCTCGTGGCGCAGATGCGCGACGAGCTGGATGCCGGAGCCAAGGCCAAGAGCGCCAAGGACGCGGCTGCCAAGGACGCGCCGGCCCCCGACAAGGAAGCGGCGCCCGAGGACGGCACCGCGACCGATGCCCAGCTGTCGGAGATGATCACCCCGCTGGAGAAGGTCGCCCTCGCCATGCTGCTCGAGGAGGAGGGCTCCTACCTGCGCAAGGCCCAGGCGTGGCTGGACTCCCAGGGCATCACCGGCGAGTTGCGCCAGCCCTTCCTCGCGCCCTTCCTCACGGTGCAGCGCCTGGGCAAGGAAGAGCTGGAGAACACCCTGGGGCGGGAGTGGGAGGAGGCCTCGTCGCGCATGTTGCGGCCCCTGCTCACGCGCTACCCCTTCAACCCCGACGCCAAGGAGGACGTGGATCCGAGTGAGCTCGAGGTGCTGCGCCGCAAGGATGGCGCCTTCTGGCACTTCGTGGAGCAGGTGTACTCGCGCGTGTGCGTGGAGCGGGGCACCCAATGGGCGCTGCGCGGCACCCTGCGTGACAAGCTACAACTGCCCGAGTCCCTGCTGCCCACCCTCAGCCAGGTGGCGCGGCTGTCCAAGCTGCTGTGGGACGACGAGGGCCGCCCTCGGCCGCTCATGCTCAAGGTGCAGCCCCAGCCCCTGCCGCCCCCACCGATGCCGGGGGTGTTCGTCACCATGTCGTCCCTCAAGTGTGGCAAGACGACCGCCTACGGCTTCAACCAGAGCCCCTCCTGGCAGGACTTCCCGCTCAACTGGTGGGATCAGCAGGTGTCCTCCATCGTGTTGGAGCTGCGCTCGCCCTCGCGCGATGATCCCAAGTTCTTGTCCCTGCCCTGGAATCGCTCTATCTGGAGCTGCTTCCGTCTCTTCGAGGAGGCCCTGGTCACGACCGATCAGCGCCGCCAGTGGAGCCTGGTCCTGCAGGGGAACAACGTGAACAAGCGGGGAGTGGACATCAGCTTCGGCCTCAAGGGAGACCCGTGGGTGCCGTTCCGGGAAGTGCCGCGATGAGCGCGCGTGGACGCGCGTGCCTGGGCCTGCTGGCGCTCGTGCTGGGGGCCTGTGGGCCGAGTCAGATCAACATCGCCGTGAAGTCGCCCGTGGGCACCAACATGGGCCGGCCCCTGTACATGCTCGTGCGGCAGGTGGACCCCAAGCAGTACGCCAACGAGGCGTACTCCGAGGTCGCCGCCCGCGTGGGTGTTCCGGACACCACCGTGTTGCAGACGGCCGTCATCTACCCGGGCACCATCCAGCGCTTCCAGGTGAAGGCGCCCAAGGAGGGCTCGGTGGCGCTCTCCTTCCTCTTCACCGCGCCGGACGGCAACTGGCAGGTGCTGCTCAGCCCGCCGCTGGCGAGCGCGGTGGACGTGGAGCTGGCCACGAGCCGCATCCTGCGCGACACCATTCCCCAGGGTCCCTCCCTGGACGAGCCCCCGACGGCCCCCGAGGGCGCTCCGGAAGTCAAACCGCCCGAGGCCCCCAAGGCGCCGGAAGCTCCCAAGGCACCGGAAGCCCCCAAGCTCGGCGGCAAGTAGCGCTCAGCCCGTCAGCTCGCGCACCCGGGTCTCGGTCCTTCCCATCACCGAGTCCACCTGGGTGCGGGCCTGCTCCACCACCGGGGCGAAGGGGCTGTTGTCGCGCAGCGAGGCCTCCAGTGTGTCCAACGGCACGAGGAGCCGCTCCTTCGTCGAGTCCACCTGACCGAGCATTCCGTCGAGCTGTTCGGCCGCGGGAGCTCCCACGCTCCCGGCCCGCTGGGTGAAGGCGCCGAGCACCTGATCCACCTGCTGCGTCACCGTGGTCTCGATGCGCTCGATGCCCTCGCGAGCCCCGGCGAGCGCCGAGTCCACCGTGCCGCCGATCGCGTCCAGGCCGGAGCGCACCCGCTCCTGGGCGGCGGCGAGCTGCTGCTCGAGCTGGGCCTCCACCGCCGCCACCTGATCGGCCGCCGCCTGGACTCCGTCCGCGAGGGTCTGCTGGAGCGTCGCGAGCTGCCCGCTCACCAGCTCCTGGAGGGACTCCACGCGCGTGGCCACCTGGGCCTGCATCGCCTCCACCTGGCTCACCACCTGGTCGCGCGCGGTGCCGATCTGCTGCGTCACCTGCGCCACCAACTGCTCGGCCTGGGTGACGGCCTGATCGATACCGCCCTGCACCGACTCGGTCAGGGATTGAATCTGTTGCAGGAGCTGCTCCTGCATCGTCTGCACCTGCTGCACCGCCTGCGCCTGGACCTGCTCCACCTGGGAGATGACCTGATCCTGCACCGTGGTCATCTGCTGACCCACCTGCGAGGTGAGGGTGCCGAGCTGGGTGGAGATCTGCGTCACCACCTGTTTGATGGCCTGGACGGCGGGATCCACCAGTGGCTTGGGGAGATCCGCGGCGGGGATGGCCTCCAGCATCTGCACCGCCCGGGCCAGCAGCGACTCCAGCGTGCCCACCAGCGTCTTGAACAGGGTCTGGAGTTGCTCGAGCTTTTCGGGCAGGGCGGTGAAGATGGCCTGGAGCTGCTTCTCCAACTGCTCGAGCGTGTCCGTCAGCCCGTCGAACACCTTGAAGGCGGAGTCGATCGCCAGGCGCGCCGGGGCCTGGATGGACTCGAAGGTGGTGAGCGCCGTGCTCATCAGCGCGTCGATGGCGCCGACGCCCTGGGTGATGAGCGTGTCGATCTGCTCGCCCACCTGCTGGAGGAACTGCTCCACCACCTCGAGCTGCTGGCTCAGCGAGCGCATCGGCCCGCCCAGCGTCTGATCCAACGCGTCGAGCATCTGCCCGAGCTGCTGGGCACCCGCCTGGAGGGCGGCGCCGACGGTGGTCTCCAGCGTCTGGAGTACCTGATCCGCCGCCTGGGTGGCGCCCTGCACCTGGGTGCGCAGCGGCTGGAGTCCGGAGCGCAGCTGCTCCACCTGACGTCGCACGGTCGCCTTCGAGGACTCGCTCGCGGATTGGATCTCCTGGTGGAGCTGCTCCAGGGCGGGGAGAACCGGGGCGAGCACCGCCTCGAGCGCGGCGAGCAACCGCTGGACCTCCGCGTCCACGGAGCCGCGCGTGCGCGCCACCTGGCCGGACACCGAGTCCACCGTGGTCGCGAGCTGGGAGTGGGCGCCCTGGAGGTGCGCATCCGTCTCGCTCCCCGTCGTGCGCAGCAGCTCCTGGAGTTGCTGCTCCCGGGCCTCGAGCCCCGCCACCTCCTGCTGGAGCTCCGCCTTGCTCCGGGCGGTGTTGGCGCGCGCCGCCTCCTTGCGCTGCTGGAGACGGGCCGTGCCCTCGCTCAAGAGCGCCTCGCGGCGCCTGGCGGTGTCCTGGCCGAGCGACTCGAGCTGCTGGGCGAAGGAGTCGTGCGAGCCCTTCACCTGCTCCTCCAGGGCATCACACCGCGAGGAGACCGAGGGCGTGAGCTCCTTCACCGAGTCGCGCACGCGCTCCCCGGAGCCGTCGAGCCGCGTGCGCAGGCCCTGTACCTCGTCCGCCGTCTGGTCGAACCGCGTCCACAGCGCCTTCACTCAGGGCTCCAGCTCCGCCAGCTCGGCGTCCAGCGATTCGATCTTCCCCGTCAGCCCGCCGTCCACCGAGGAGACCTCGGGACGCAGGGAGGCGAGCGTCTCTTCCAGCCTGCCCGACAGGGAGTCCACGCCGCCGCGCAGGGGCGTCAGGCGGGCCACCACGCCCGTGCTGAAGGACTCCAGTTGTCCGCGAAGCTCCGCGATTTTCGCGCTCAGTTCCTGCATGGGTGTCCCCCATCCATTCGTTGGTTGCTCACCGCAGCTTCTTCAGCGAGGCCTTGGCCGACTCGCTCGCCGCCGAGAGCTGACCGGAGCCCTGGGACAGCTTCGAGGAGGCGCTCTTCATCCCACTCTTGGCCTTCGCCACCTTGGCGCCCACCTCCGCGCGGGCCGCCTTCATCGCCGTCTTCATCGCCGCCTGGGCGCTCTGCATCTTCGCACGCGAGGCGCTCATCGCGCCCTGGAAGGCCGCCGACGTCTGTCCGAGCGAGTCGCCCACCGACGCCGAGAGGTCTCCCTTGGCGGCCTCGACTTGAGGGGTGACGTCATAGGTGGGCGTGGGCGTCTTCGAGGCCCCGGTCTCCTTCACCTGGATGAAGAGGTTGCCCTCGCGCATGCGGATGACCTGGGTGTCACCCCCCGAGGTGCGCAGCATGCGCCACACGGGCTTGTCCTCCTGGAAGTCATGGGTGAGCGCCGTCTGGCTCGACTTGCTCTCGCCCAGGAGGATCTGATCGCCCTGGCCGGACTGGGGTGTGCGCACGCCTTCCTTCCACGCGAGGAAGCGCAGCAGCTCGGCGCGCTCGTGGTGGAGCGCCACCAGCACCCGGGTGCGCTTGTACGGCGGGAAGAAGAACTGGCCCGGCACGTGCGTGGGCTCGGCGGGCACGCTCACGGTCTTGTTCCACAGGGGGACGGTCATCCGGAAGTCGGTGATCGAGGTCTTCTCGTCCTCGACGATGAGGTAGCGCCGATCCTCGGGCTCGCCGCCCGGGCTGTGCACCAGGCCCTCGACGTGGATGGGGTAGCGGGGGACGCGGTAGGCGGGCAGGGAGACCGCGGTCTCGGAGGTGGACTCCAGCCGCAGCGACATCCGCACCGCGTAGGGGGCCTGGAGGTCCTGCTGCTGCTCGTACGGGCCCGCGCCCTCGGCATGGGCCTCGAAGTCCAGCTCCGCCACCCGCATGTCCTCGCCGAGCCCCGTGAGGGACGCGGGCCAGAGCGAGCCCTCCAGGCGCAGCAGCGCGCCGGGGAAGACATCCACCGTGGGATAGCGTTTGAAGGCGACCTGGAGCTGGCGCTGGTGGAGCTTCAGGCGCGTCTTCTCCAGCTTCTCGCGCTCATCGGCCCGGTTGGCCAGCGGGGTGCGCACCAGCACGTCGTGGAACGTGCCCTGGACGGCCTGGGGTTGATCGATCGGCGTGGTGGTGGGGCCCTGGGCCACGGCGTTGAGCACCCGCGCCCCATGGCGGATGGGCGGCGGCAGGAGCACCCGCGTGCGGTGGATCCGGAGCGGACCGAGCGGCGCCGCCTGACCCGAGGACGGCTTGCTGTCGGCGAAGAGGTACTCGTTCTTCTGGCTGTCGTAGCTGAAGACGCCCTGGTGCGCGTCCACGTACCAGCAGACGTAGTCGTAGAAGCTGACCCCGGGCTCGTCCGCGCCCAACGCCAGGCAGATCATCGGCTGCTTGCGCTTGAGCTCGGTCCAGTCGAGCGCGAGCTTGAGGCTGGCCTTGTGCGCCTCGAGCAGCTCCTTCATGGAGAAGTGGGTGTGCAGCTCGATGGGGCGGTGCTGCCGCCAGAGCACCTGGGCGGCGTCGGCGAAGTCGAGCGTGTAGCGGCGGAAGACGCGATTGGAGCCCTGGACGGTGCCGTGCTCCTCCGCCACCAGGCGGCGGCCGCGCACCAGGCCCTTGAGGACGAGCGGCGCCGGAGGCGAGGTGAGCTCGGGATCCTCCGCGGCGATGGAGACGCGCACCTCGATGAGATCCGGCTTCTGGAAGGCGGTGAAGAGGGGGGCGTCCTGCTTCTCCAGCAAGGTCCAGAAGGTCACCGCCGCGGTGAAGCCATACGAGGCCAGCTGCACCGACAGGTGTTTGATCTGCCCACCGGGGATGGAGAAGGTGCTGCCGCCCGCCGTGAGTGACAACTCCAGCCGGAGATCGTCGTGAAATGTCTTGCCCACCGGCGGTCCTCCCTGTCGCGTCCGGACGCGCCGTTCATCATCGCACATCCCCTCGGTCCGTGCGCCAGTCCCGCGCGCGGCACGAGCTCAACCGCGCAGGGGCAGGGTGAGCTCGAGCTCGAGGCGGGTGCCGGCCAGCTCCGGTGGAAGCGCGGCGCGCACGTGCAGGCCCCGCTCGCCCCGGCCCAGGGACACCACCTGTCCCTTCAGCTCGCAGCGGCGGCCCGGGCCCGCGGGAAGGAACGCGCTCGCGGCGCGGGCGCACACCTCCGAGATGGCCTGGGGAGTGGCCTGGGGGGCAGCCGCTCGGCGACCTCCTGGGCGAGGCGGACGATGCGGCCGGTGAGCAGTTGCGCGGGGAGGGGCGCCGCGTCCCGGCCACCGTACACGGTGGGAGCCGCCGCCAGGTTCACGTCCCGCGAGTCCCACCACCCACTCACCCCCGCGAGGCCCCGCGAGGCCAGCCGCTGCTGCTCCCGGAGGGAGAGGCACGCCTCGGTCGCCACCGGACCCCGTCCCTCCTGGGGTTGCCACGCGGCGGGCGCGCGCACCGCGCTGCCCGGACCCACGAGTCGCGCGAAGGTGTGGGTGTCGCGGAAGCTCGCCGCCAGCAGCGCCGCCACGCCCAGCACGGGACTGGCGAGGCACTCGTCGTGCACCTCTCCGTGCCGCTCGGCGCGCATCACCACCGGGTTGAGCGTGGCGCACAGCCAGCGCGAGGACTCGTCGGCGCGCAGGTGATTCCAGGCGTCCGGGGGGCGGACGTCCTGGGCGCCCGCGAGCCCGGCACCGCCCAGGGACGCGGGGGCGGCCATGACGAGGGGCAACCAGGCCTGCTCTCCCAGCGCGGCGAGCCTCCCCGGGATGGCCGGGTCCTCGCCCACGTCCAGCAGGAAGCAGGCATCGGGACGCTGGAGCGCGGGCCCTTCGAGGCTCGCGGCGAGGGTGTCCACGAGCGCCTCGGGTCCGACGTCCAGCACCTCGAGGTCCATGCCCGCGGAGGCGGGGCATTGCGTCCACAACCAGTGCAGCCCGCGCCAGGCCGACTCCAGCCGGGCCACGAGCGGATGCTGGAGCAGCTCCCGGACGGTGGTGAACAGGGCCTCCTCGACGAGGGCGAGCGAGGCGGAACGGGAGGAGCGGGCGCGCGCCAGTGCCTCGGTGAGGCGGCCCTGGCCCAGCATGTCCCGGAGGTGGGCGGCGTCCTGGGGCGCCAGGGGGCGCGTGCTGGAGATCGCCTCGCGCAGGGCGCTCAGGGCACGCAGCTCCGGCAGGGAGGCGATGAGCGCGGACATCCCGAAGGCGTCCAGCGAGCCGAAGGACAGCGCGTGGGTGCTCGTGTCGCCCGAGCCGATGCGGTCCGGCACGGTGACGCGCAGGCCCGTGGTGGCGCGCCGGAGCTCCTCGGCGAAGGACTGCTCGGTGAGCGGGAAGCGCCTTCCCGTGGGCGAGGGATGGAAGGCGCCGGCGACGAGCCAGCGCACGCGGTTGCCGGACATCACGCCGCGCGGCGCGTGGAGATCACGCCGCGCAGAATCTCATGGGCCTGGCGCAGCATGGTCTCGGTGGTGTTCCAGTCCACGCAGGCGTCCGTCACCGAGCAGCCGTAGCGCAGCTTGGACAGGTCGGCGGGGATGGGCTGGTTGCCCGCCTCGAGGAAGCTCTCGATCATCAGGCCCACGATCGAGCGGTTGCCCTCGCGCACCTGGTGCACCACGTCGCGCATGACGAGCGGCTGCAACTCGGGCTTCTTGCTGGAGTTGGCGTGCGAGCAGTCCACGACGAGGTTGCACGGCAGCTTCGCCTTGGTGAGCGACTGCTCGGCGAGGGTGATGGACACCGTGTCGTAGTTGGGCCGTCCGCCGCCGCCGCGCAGCACCAGGTGCCCGTGGGCGTTGCCCCGGGTGCGGATGATGGCCGACACCCCGTTCTCGTTCAGTCCCAGGAAGCTGTGCGCGTGCGAGGCGGAGAGGATGCCGTTGACCGCCGACTCCAGCGAGCCGTCCGTGCCGTTCTTGAAGCCCACCGGTGTCGACAGGCCCGAGGCCATCTCCCGGTGGGTCTGCGACTCCACGGTGCGCGCGCCGATGGCCGTCCAGGACACCAGGTCGCCGTAGTACTGCGGCGCGATCGGATCGAGCGCCTCGGTGGCGGCCGGCAGCCCCAGCTCGGCCACGTCCCTCAGGAAGCGGCGGCCGCGCTCCATGCCTTCCTCGATGTGGAAGGAGTCGTCCATGCGCGGATCATTGATGAAGCCCTTCCAGCCCGTCGTGGTGCGCGGCTTCTCGAAGTACACCCGCATCACCACGCACAACGTCTCACGCACCTCCGCGGAGAGGGCGAGCAGGCGGCGCGCGTAGTCCATTCCCGCCACGGGATCGTGGATGGAGCAGGGGCCCACGATGACGAACAGGCGCGGATCCTTGCGCTCCAGGATGTCCACCAAGGCGCGGCGGCCGGCGAGGACGGACTCGGCCGCTCGCTCCGTCATCGGGACCCGCTCCTTGATCTCGGCGGGAGTGGCCATGCGGTCGATGCCGACGACATTGAGGTTTTCGGTGCGGGAGGTCATGGGCTCGTCGAGGAAGATGGGGGCCTCGAATGTAACAGGGCCCGGGCGGCACTAATACACGTTGTATTTGCGGCGCAGCGCTTCGTGCTCCTCGGCGTTGCGCGAGGGGTGCAGGCGCCGCTCGGAGTCGTGCAGGTAGTACCAGTACTCGTTGGTCTGGGGGGCGAGCGCCGCCTGGAGCGATTCCACGGTGGGCGAGCCGATGGCGCCCGGAGGCAGGCCCTTGCGATGGCGCGTGTTCCAGGGATCCGTCGTGTCGCGCAGGCGCTGGAGGAAGGCCTTGCGGTCGTTCCACTCGCTCAGGCTGTAGCGCGAGGTGGCATCCACCCCCAGGGGAAAGCCCTTGTCGATGCGCTTCCAGAGGATGCCCGACACGATGGCGCGCTGGGCGGGCACGGGCTCCTCGCGCTCGAGCATGGAGGCCATGACCACCACCTCGTGCAGGGTGCGCTTGCCGCGTGACAGCGCCTCGCGGTGGGGGAGGTAGAAGCGCTCGGCGAAGGTATCGAGCTGACGCTGGATGAGCTCCTCCACGTTGAACGCCCCGGGCACGACGCCATACGTCTCCGGGTAGAGGTAGCCCTCCAGGGTTCCCTGGGGGAGCTGGAAGGGGGCCTTGTAGCGCTCGGGGTGGCTGGCGGCCTCCACGTAGGCCCCCGAGGTGATGAACCCCGCGGCGGCGAGCGCGGCATCGGTGTCGCGCAGGCGCCAGCCCTCGACGATGACGAAGGGCTTGTCCTCGGGCAGCGGGGGAGACTCGAGCGCGGTGGCGATCTCCGCCATCGTCATGGACGGGCTCACCAGGTGACGGCCCGCCTTGGGGGCGAACGCGCCGCGGCGGAAGAGGAACCAGCGCCATATCCGGCCATCATGGATGAGCTTGGCGGAGGCGAGCTGCCGCCCCAGGCCACGACCCGTGGTGCCCTTGGAGACGACGAACTCCACCGTGGGCGCCCCCGGAGGCGCCGCGGCCCGCTGCACTTCCCGTTGTACCCACACCCAGGCGCCACCCGCCGCCACCACGCCGAGGATGACCACCCCGAACAGGACCCATAGAAGACGCTTCATGTGCCCCCAGGTTAGCACCGCCCCGGTGCCCGCATGGGGGCGAAGCGGGCCGGGCGTGCCGTCGTCCGAGGGGCGGACAGGCGCTCAGGGACGGGGCAGGCCCCTGCCGGTCACCAGGTACACCGCGAAGCTGCCCAGCCAGTGCCCTCCCTCATAGTGGGCCCCCGTCACCGACCGGAGTCCCGCCTCCCGGTGGCGCCTCGCCGACTCCTCCAGGGAGCGGCGCCGTTTGTCCTGGGCGGGCAGGCCCGAGAGGATGCCTTCCAGCATCCAGGCCCGGCTCAGGTTCAGACCATCCAGGTGCGCGAGCTTCGGATCGCCCGGATCCGTCACCACCGCCGGCTCCAGCCAGGACGTGCCGCTCTTGGAGGGAATCTCCGGCAGGAAGCCGCTCAGCCAGGTGGCGAAGCGCGCCGGGGGCAGCACGCGCCGCATCAGGTCCGCCTCGGCCAGACAGGGGGAGAGGAAGTCATGCCCCGAGGGCTCATAGGCGAGTGGACCCCGCACATCCCTGCCGTAGAACGTCTCCACGCGCTCGGTGAGCAGCTTCACCATCGCCTCATCTCCGGAGCGCCGGGCCCAATCCAGCACGAGCCCGAAGGCGAAGGCCGTCTGATCATGCTCGCCCACGCGGATGGGCCGCGACAGCTTGGGCAACCACTCGCGCAAGCGCCCGGCCGCGTGCGCCTCCAGGGGTTCGAGCGCGGTGGACCACGCGCGCGCCTGGGGCTCCTCCCACTCGCGCAGCTCCGCCGCCAACTGCAGCAGCCAGGCGAGCCCATAGGGGCGCTCGAAGGACACCCGGCCCGAGGTGCTCAGGTAGCGCACCTCCGCCGCGATGTTCTCGGGCGTCAGGCTCCGGGCCACCGCCTCGCGGGCCCGTGCGGCGAAGGGCGCCTGGGGATGGAGCCGCGCCAGGCGCACGAGCAGCCAGTGCCCATGTACCGAGGAGTGCCAGTCGTAGCACCCGTAGAAGGAGGGGGTGAGCTCGCGCGGCGGGCGCGCGTCCGCGTCGCCGTTCATCACGTGGGCGATCTTGTTCGGGTACTCGCGATGGACACAGGTGAGCGCGAGCTCCGCGAAGCGCGCCGCGGCCTCGTCGCCGAAGTCCGGGGGAGTGGGAGCCTGGGTGCTGAGCGTGGTCACGAGGAGGGCCAGGAGGAAGGTGGACTGCATTCCTCCATTCTACCCCGGGCGCTCGCTCTGCATGGGCAGATCGATGGTGAAGGTGGCGCCCAGGCCCGGCCCCTCGCTCTCGCAGGAGAGGGTGCCCGCCATCTCGATGGCGGCCAGGGCGCTGATGTGCAGGCCGAAGCCATGCCCGTCCTTCTTGGTGGTGAAGCCCTGGGTGAACATGCGCGTCAGGTGCTCTGGCGAGATGCCCTGGCCATTGTCGCTCACCTGGATCCTCACCCGATCATCCGGCAGGGCCGCCAGACGGATGGTGATGCGCTTGTCGTCCCGCTCACTGTCGAGCAGCGCGTGGCGGGCGTTGCTGAGCAGGTTGAGCAGGATCTGCAACAGCTTGTGTCGGTCGAGCAGGATGGGAGGGATCTGCTCGTACTCGCGGCGGATGTCGATGCCCGAGCGCTGGAAGGAGACGGCGTGCAGCCGCAAGGCATCGTCGATGAGCTGGGACACCTTCACCAGCTCCACCGGCGCGGACACGCGCGCGTGCTCCTGCTGCATGCCGATGATGGATTTGACGTGATCCAACGCGTCGGTGAGGGTGCGCTGCTCGGCCAGCAGCGCCTGTTGCTCCTCGACGAGCTGCCGCGAGAGGGCGAGCATGTAGGAAGGCAGTTGCTGACCCCGGGGATCCTGCTCGAGGAACCTGCCCAGTGCCTCGCGGTGCGTGTGGATCAACTCCGCGGCGCGCACCATGCTGCCCACGCGCGAGGCGCGGATGCGCTCGGTGACCAGGTGCACCGAGACGTTGATGCTGTTGAGGGTATTGCCCACGTTGTGCAACAGCCCGGTGACCACCTCCGCCATGCCCGCCTGTCGCGAGACATCCACCAGGGAGCGGTGCATCTCGGTGAGCTTGTGCTCGGCCTCGCGGCGCTCGGTGACGTCCCGGCCGAAGAGCGTCACTCCGACCATCTGCCCGTCCTCGCCGAGCACGGGCTTGACGGAGATTTCCAGCACTTTCGGCGGGTTGCTCTCGAGGGATCCATCCTCGAGCCTCACGGACTGCCCGTGCAGCACCCGCTGGAGGATGTGCTCCATCTGCCGGTGTTGGGGGTCGTCGGAGAGCAGGGACTCGCCGGGGTGAATCTCCCGTCCAAAGCGGGCGCGGCAGTAGTCGCGCATCGCCGAGTTGGCGATGATGATCCGGCCTTGCATGTCCATCGAGCACACCAGGTCGTCGGTGTTCTCGATGAGCGTGCGCAGCTTGTGCTCGCTCTCATGCAGCGTGCGCAGCGCCTGTTCCCGGGAGACGCGTGCCTGGTCCAGCGCGGAGGCGTGCATCCAGCACACGCCCCAGATGCCCAGCATGAAGATGGCGGCGGACACGTCCAATATCCATAACTGGACCAGTTCCTGCCGCGGCATGCTTCCGAGCAGCGTGTAGCGCATCGGGTGGAGCACGCCCAGGACCAGGCAGACGGGGAGCGTGAGGAAGAATCCCAGGCGCGCGCCCACCAGATAGACGGACAACGCGGGCAGCAACATGGTCGCCGCGTGCGAGGCCGAGTAGGGCAGGTCCCGGGCGGTGCAGATGAACACGAGGGCCACGGCCAATGCTGAACAGACCAGGAGCGCCGTCTTCTGGGGCGAGCACTGACGGCGCAACCGCGCCAGCGCCAACGTGGTCACCCCCAGGATGAGGATCGCCAGCGGGCCTTGCACCCAGGGCTCGGGACTCCAGGGCAGCGCCAGCAGACTCAGCGCATTGAGCAGCAGCAGGCCGAGGGAAATGAGGATGAGCAGCCGGTAGCGGCCGAGATCCTCCGGGGGCGCCCGACGCAGGGGCTCGGAAAGAAAGACGTCCAACCGACGGAGCAACCGTCCCCCCGGCGTCAGCCAGGAGTTCTCTACCCCGAGCATCTTCGCTCCACTCTCGGTCTCCGGTTTCATGTCGGTACGGGAAGGTCTGTATAGGATGCGGGCCATGCAACTCGCCATTCCTCAAGCGCCCCGGCGCGTTTCGCTCATCCGTGTCCCTGGTGCCCTCGCCCGGCTCGGCCGGGTGTTGCTCGGGGGGCTCGCGCTGATGGTGGCCCTCGGGGCGGGAGCGGCGCTGCTCGGCCGCTTCGTCGTGGAAGAGCAGGGCTTTCTCGCGCGCGCCGAGCCGTTCGATGGTCAACTGGTCACCATGACCTTGCCCCCGCTGGACGAGCGCGACGGCGCCGAGGCACGCCTGGAGGTGCTCTATAATGTAGGGCCCGTGAGCTACTCGGCCAGTGGCGTGCGCGCGCGCGTCGAGGATGTCGAGGGCCTGGGCCGAGGTGCCCGTATTCCCTTGTTGGTGGATCCCCAGGTACCAGACAAGCCCCGGGAGGAGCGCCACGTGCGCGCCCGGGCGCGGGCCCTCGGGCTCGTGCCCTGGGGCGTGGTGCTCGGAGCACTCGGGGCCCTGGGCCTCTTCGCCTGGGAACTCAAACGGACACTGCGCGCGGAGCTGGAGCCGCTGCGCAAGGGCATGTTGGTGTGGCTGACGCCGGACTCGCCCCTGCCCGAGTCCCGCCGGGAAGCCATCTTCCCCGCCACCTATTGGAAGCAGGACCAGAAGCACGCGGTGCGCGCGCGCCTGCGGGGCGGCCGCGCCCCGGTGCGCAACGGGGACAAGGTGCTGGCGGCGGTGCTGTCCTCCCTGCCCGGAGAGGCCCGGGTCATCGACGAGGAGCTGGCCCGGACCCTGGAGTGGGTGCGCTGAGGGGCGAAAAATTGCCGGGGGGGGAGGGCCATGACACACGTCTGTAGCCCTCGCCCTACCTGGAGGCTTCGTTCATGCGCGCTCACCTCGCTCCGCTCCTGGCCCTGCTGCTGCCGCTCTCCGCCCAGGCGAAGCGGGATCCCGCCGAGGTCGCCTACGAGGAGGCGCGCCGCTCCTATTACGTCCTCAAGGACGACGCCGCGCGGCGCAAGCTGCGCCACCACTGGCTCAACGTGGCCAGCAAGTTCGAGGCCGTCGCCAGCCACTACCCCAAGAGCGAGCGCGCTCCGGACGCCCTCTACACCGCGGCCGAGCTGCTCAATTCGCTCAGTCGCCTCTCGTTCGTCGTGGAGGATCAGCAGGCGGCCATCGCCGACTACACCCGCGTGGTGGAGGCCCACTCGAACCACCGGCTCGCGGACGACGCGGCGGTGACGCTCGCGCGCATCTACTTCGAGCGGATGGATCAGCCCGAGACCGCGCGCCGCATCATCACCAGCTTCCTGGCCAAACACTCCAAGGGAGACCGGATCGCGGAGCTCAAGTCGCTCCTGGCCTCGCTCCCCCCGCCGCCCAAGGCGGCGCCCACGCCCGTGCGGAGCAAGCCCGCGGAGCCGGCGCCCGCGCCCGCCGTGGCATCCGCTCCGGCACCCGTCAAGCCGGCTCCCACGCCGCAGCCGCCGGTCATCCGCGTCGAGCTCAGCAAGCCCGCGGAGCCCGCCGCCGCGCAGGCCTCGGCCACGACGGGAGGCGAGCGGCCCGGCTCGTCGCCGTTGCTCGACGCCATCAGCCAGCAGGCGCGGGATGCGTCCGCCACGCCGTCGTCCCCGGCCGAGACGAAGACCGCCGAGACGAAGTCGGTGGAGACGAAGACCGCCGAGGTGAAGGTCGCCGAGACGAAGCCGGTGGAGCCCAAGGCCGTGGAGGTGAAGTTCGCCGAGACGAAGGCGGGGGCGGCGCCCACGTCGGCCGAGCTGCTCGAGGCGAACAAGCCCGTCACCGCGGCGGTGGACGAGCACATGGCGCAGGCGCGGCTCAAGGCCGCGGCGAAGGTGTCCAACGGCGCGGAGCTGACGCTGGCGGAGCAGCTCGGGTTGAAGGTGCGCCGGGTGGTCATCGACGCGGGGCACGGTGGGCATGACACGGGCGCCATCGGCCGCAAGGGGTTGAGGGAGAAGGACGTGACGCTGGTCATCGCGCGCAAGCTCGCGCGGGAGCTACGCGAGCGCGGCCTGGAGGTGCTGCTCACGCGTGACGAGGATCGCTACCTGAAGCTCGAGGAGCGCGCGCGACTGGCCAACGACACCCGGGGTGATCTCTTCATCTCCATCCACTGCAACTCGGCGACCACGTCCAAGCTGCGCGGCATCGAGACCTATACGCTCAACACCTCGGCGGACCGCTACTCCATCCGCCTGGCGGCGCGCGAGAACGCCTCCTCGGAGAAGGGCATCAGTGACTTGCAGTTCATCCTGGCGGACCTGGCCACCAAGGCGAACACCGAGGAGTCCACGCGGCTGGCCAACCAGGTGCAGCGCAACCTGGTGAGCCACCTGTCGGCGAACTACTCGGACGTGAAGAACCTGGGCACGAAGGAGGCGCTGTTCTACGTGCTGTTGGGCGCGAAGATGCCGGCCATCCTCGTGGAGACGTCCTTCCTGTCCCACCCCGAGGAGGAGAAGCGGCTGGGCTCGGAGGCGTACCAGGACGAGGTGGCCCAGGCCATCGCCCAGGGCGTGGAGGACTTCGTCGGGGGCCGCCGCCAGGTGGCCAAGGCGCCGACGGCGGTGCCGTAGCGGTCGGCCCCCGTCGGCCGCGCCTACTGCTTCGGCGCGGGTGACTCGACGAGCTTCAAATCCAGCTCGTTGATCTTCGCGAGCACCCGATCGAAGCGGAAGGGCAGCGGCTTCTGGGGATAGACATACCCGTCGTACTTGTCGCCCAGGGTGCGGAAGAACGACTCGAAGAGCCCCGGGGTGAGGAATCCGACGAAGCGCGTATAGGGGCTGTTGAGCTGGTAGGCGTGGATCGTGCGGGCGGGCACGTGGACGAAGTCGCCCGGGTACACCTTCAGCGTCTCACTGTTGGCCCGCATCGTCATGGAGCCATCCAGGCAGAAGAAGTTCTCCGTGTGCTTCTCGTGATAGTGCGCCGGGATCATCGGACCCGGAGGGCCCTCGGTCATGACGGCGATGAACCTGCCATCGCTGTTCTTCTGATCGCCGAGGAAGGTGAAGAGCTGATCTCCCGCGACCATTCTCTGGCCCTCGCCGGCGGCGAGCACGTAGGGCACGTTCTTGTCGGGAATGGTGGCGTTCTGGACGCGCTGGGGCGTGCCCTTGGCGAGGGGTCTGGCGTCGAACCGGACATCCGCGCTGGCCTCCGCCTTCTTCTTCAGGTCCGCCGCGATCGTGGGGTCCACCTTCTCCGGCTGGACATGGCCGGCGTAGGCCTGGCCGAGCGCCTTGTAGAGCGGCCCCACCTCTTTTCCGGTGGACCAGGACATGAGCTGCGTCCGGTGGCTCAGCATCTTGAGGGCGTGTGGCGTCCCCGGGGGGATGCTGGCGTAGTCGCCCCGGTGCATGAGGTAGTGCCCATTGCCCAGCCAGACCTCGACCTCGCCGTCGAGCACCAGGAGGGCCTCGTGTGAACGGGCGTGGGTGTGCAGGGGGAAGTTCGCGTCGCGCCCGCCCGTCAGGATGGCGATCTCGAACATCTCTCCGGTGTCCTCTCCACGGGCGATCAGCGTCGCGACCAGCCCGCCCACCAGCCACCGCTCGCCCTCACCATTCCTGAGGTAATAGGGCGCGAGCTGCCCGGGCAGCTTGCCTTGCGGCACGACCTTCTGGATGTCGGTGGCGCCGTTGTCCTGCGCGTGGGCGCTCCGCATGGGAACGGCGGCCATCATCAAGGCGCAGGACAGCGTCCACGCGCTCGGCTTCAGCCAATGCGAGTTCATTCACGTCTCTCTTTCCGTGGGGCGGGTTCGACTCACAACATGCCGTGGCCGGATAAAGAGTTCCAATATATAGAAAGGGCTTCACTCATCACTGGGACTGATGAATGGAGCTGCGCCATCTTCGCTATTTCGTCACCGTGGCCGAGGAGCTTCACTTCGGCCGGGCCGCCAGGCGGCTGGGCATCGTGCAGCCCGCGCTGAGCATGCAGATCAAGTCGTTGGAGGAGGAGCTGGGGGTGCGGTTGTTGAACCGGACCCGGCGCACGGTCGAGCTCACCGAGGCGGGCAGGCTCTTCCTGGAGGAGGCACGCCGGACGCAAGAGCAGGCCGAGCGGGCGGCCCGGGTGGCGATCCGGGCGGGCCGGGGGGAACTCGGGCGCCTCGACATCGGGTTCTCGTTCAACGCCGCGCTCTCGGGCGTCCTGGCCCGGGTGCTCAAGGCCTTCCGGCAGCGCGCGCCGGACATCGAGCTGGTGTTCCACGAGATGCACCCGAATGACCAGGTCGCGGCGCTCCTGGAACGGCGCCTCCACGTCGGCTTCATCACGGCCCCCTCGCACTCCATGCCCGCGGAGCTGCTCACGGCGAGGGTGGGGGCCTGGCGGTTGATGGTGGCCCTTCCCGCCGATCACCCGCTGTCCAGACGGGACAGTGTTCCGGTGGAGATGCTGATGAAGGAGTCGTTGATCGACTATTCCAGTGCGAGGGCCGAGCTGGGCATTCCCACCATCGAGGGCATCGCGGGCTTCGTCTCCCGCACCGCCTATCGCGGCACCAACATCATGGCGGGCCTCAATCTGGTGGCCGCGGGATTCGGAGTCACCCTGGTGCCCGAGTCCATCGTTCGGATGAACATCGACATCGACGTCGCCTACCGTCCGCTCACCGGGGTGCGCGCGAGGATGGAGACGTCCATTGCCTACCGGCGAGACGAGCAATCTCCGGCCGTGCAACGTTTCGCCGAGGTCGTCCAGGCATTTCCTAGGACATTCACCAATGGGTAACCATGGTGATGGCGAGTGGCCCTCATCGTCTCCGAGGACCTCAAGCAGGCCATGGATGCGGAGGGCATCACCGGCACACGCTTCGTTGAGGTGTGATGCAAGACATTCCTCGAAGGTGCGGCTGCCACGCCATGAGGGATGTCCCCACCTGGTCATTGGCACGTACTATCTTCGGCCTCCAACGAGGGAGGACGGGATGCGCGCGATCAGGCTGAGGAAACCTGGTGGGCTCGAGCGGCTGGTTCTCGGAGAGGTGGAGCTGCCGCCAGTTGGCAAAGGTGAAATCAGGGTGCGGCTGCACGCCAGCTCACTCAACTACCACGACTACTTCGTCGTGACGGGCAAGGCCCCGACGTCGGACGGCCGCATCCCGATGTCCGACGGTGCCGGCGAGGTGGTCGAGGTGGGGCAGGGGGTCACCGGGTTCGCGCCCGGTGACCGGGTCGTCAGCACCTTCTTCCCTCGCTGGCTGGGCGGCGAGCCGACGATCGAAAGTCTGTCCTCGGTGCCCGGCGACGCGGACGACGGCTATGCGCGCGAGGAGGTGGTGGCGCCCGCGACCGCCTTCACCCGCGCGCCGGCCGGCTACAGCCACGCCGAGGCCGCGACGCTCACCTGCGCCGGGCTCACCGCCTGGCGCTCACTGTTCGTGGAGGCAACGCTCCTGCCCGGTGAGACCGTGCTCGTCCAAGGCACGGGCGGCGTGTCGATCTTCGCGCTGCAATTCGCCAAGGCCGCCGGTGCGCGCGTCATCGCCACCTCGTCCTCCGACGAGAAGCTCGAACGGCTGACCGCACTGGGTGCGGACCATGTCATCAACTACAGACGAGACGAAGCCTGGGGTGTCACCGCGAGGCGGCTGACCGGCGGGCGCGGAGTCGATCATGTCGTCGAGATCGGTGGCGCCGGTACGCTCACGCAGTCGATCGCGGCCTGCCGCCTGCGGGGCCACATCGGGCTCATCGGCGTGTTGGCGGGCTTCGCCGGCGAGGTGCCGACGGCCGCCATCATGTCGGGCAACGTGCGGATCAGCGGACTGACCGTTGGCTCGCGCGAGCAGCAGCTCGCGATGATCCGCGCCATCGAGGCGAACGGCATCAAGCCGGTGATCGACTCGAGCTTCCCGCTCGAAGGCATCGCCGACGCCTTCCGCCGCCAGGAGTCGGGTCGCCACTTCGGCAAGATCTGCCTCGAGTGGTGAACCCAGCCGGGTGAGTGGAGCAATCCAGGTCTCTTCGTCGAAGGAAGGGGAAACGGCCTTCACGTTCACCCTGAAGACGGACACGCCCGGACCGTCCCACGTGGACAGTCCGGGCGTGCAACGTGTCAGCGGATACTGAGCCGCGGCTCAGAAGAGTTGCACGTAGCGCGCCGCGGAGTTGGGCATGCGGGTGTTGGGGTTGAGGATCCAGCGGCGGTTGTCCCTGTCCACGTTGAAGAGGACCTCGTAGAGGACCTTGCCGGCGCCGGTGCCACCGTTGACCTTGAAGAAGTTGTGCATCTGCTCGATGAACAAGGGGGAGTCACCGTTGTCCGCGTTGCCGGACCACTCGGAGATGGACAGGGGCAGACCCACGCTCCTGGCGAACTCGAGGTGCCTGGCCAGACCCTTGGGAGCGCCGTAGCCGTCGGTCTGCTGGATGGCATTGTTCCAGTCGGTCACCGTCGCGACATAGGGGTACTGGTTGTAGTAGTCCACGCCCATCACATCGACATAAGCGGCGCCGGGGAACGTCTTGCGCCAGTCGATGCCCGAGCTCACGGACTCACGGTTGACGTTGAACACCAATTTGGCGGCCGGGAAGATCTCCTTCTGCAACGCGCGGTAGCGCTTCCAGGCGGTGATGAAGGACGTCGCGTCGCTCGAGGTGACCTTCCAGGGGTACCAGTTGCCGTTCATCTCGTGGGCGAAGCGGATGTAGACCGTGCCCGTGCGGCTGGTCAGGGCGCCGGCGAGCGTGCCCTCGAGGGTGCCGGGGGCGTCGTCGAGGGACGCGGTCTCCTCGAGGGGTCCACCGCAGGCCGCGGAGAGGGCGAGCACCGCGGCGGCGGTCATCAGCCGGGGGAAGCGCTTTCGAGTGAAGAGAGGGGACAGGGTGGCCGACAGATTCATGGAGAACCGCTCCATTGGGGTAGGTTGAAGTCTGCGGCGAACCCCAGGAGCAAACTCCAGACCAAGGCCAAAAACCCGGGAAACGCGAGAGCGCTCCCTCCGGGCGGGCCTGTTGCCACGCGGCCACTGTCCTGAGCGGAGAACAGGACCTGTTCACTCGAGCGGACAGGTGC
This sequence comes from Cystobacter fuscus, assembly GCF_002305875.1. Lineage (NCBI taxonomy): Bacteria > Pseudomonadati > Myxococcota > Myxococcia > Myxococcales > Archangiaceae > Cystobacter > Cystobacter fuscus. Next base: position 5,951,104 of record NZ_CP022098.1, read on the forward strand.
CCGTTACCGCGCGCTTCAAGAACCCCGGATCAGCGGAGGATGGAGCGGAACGTGACTTCGAGGTAGTCGTCCAGGGGCTCCCGGTTCTTGACGACCTTCATCCTCAGGACCGCTCCCTGCCAGGCATTCACGAGAAAGCGCGCGGTCCGCGCGGGATCCAGTCCGCTCGCGAGCCGCCCGTCGCGCTGCGCCTCGCGCAAGGCCTTCTCCACGAGCCCGGTCCACTGATCCAGGGCGCGTTCGACCGCCTCGCGAACGAGGGGCGCGCTGTGGGAAAGCTCGTTGCCCAGACTGCCGATCAAACAGCCGCGCTCGAAGTCCTGGTGGACGAGGCGCGTCACCAGGAAGTCGACGTGGTCGCGCAAGCGCTGCACGGGATCGCGCGTTTCGTCCATCAGGATGTCGAGGCCGACACTCTGGCCGTACCGCTCGATCGCCTCGACGGCCATCGCTTCCTTGGACTTGAAGTGATTGTAGAAGGAGCCCTTGAGCGCACCCGCCGACTCGACGATCTCCTGAACGCCGCAGGCGTTGTAACCAAGCAGATGGAAGCGATCCAAGGCCGCCTCCACGATCTTCTCCCGGATGCTGGGTCTTCCCACGTGTCCGCTCCCGCTGTGCTCGTTTCGCTCTAGATAATGGGGGCCGGTCCACGAGGGCAACGCTCTTGCCCCCTGGCGGCCACCCGACCTCCTCCCCAACGAAAGAACGCCAATTCGCTTGACCCCTGTCCTCACGCCTCGTATTTGTACGACCGGTCATATTTAAGTGATTCAGAGAAGGGAACGACGCACATGTCCGCAGCTACCTATCGAGCGGTTCAGGCCCTGGGTGGAGGCAGGTTGGAGCTCGTGGAGCGCCCGCTGCCCAGGCCCGGCCCCGGGCAGGTCCTCCTCACGGTCGAGGCCTGCGGCATCTGTCACACCGACGCGCTGACGGTCGAAGGTGGCTTTCCGGGACTCGAGTACCCCCGGGTGCCAGGGCACGAGGTGGTGGGCCACATCGCCGCGGTGGGCGAGCGGGTCGCCGCGCGTTGGAAGGTGGGCCAGCGCGTGGGCGTGGGCTTTCTGTCCGGGCGCTGTGGGGAGTGTGAGTCCTGCCGCCGGGGCGACTTCGTCAATTGCGCCAGCCAGCCGCTCACCGGCATTCATTTCGATGGCGGTTATGCCGAGGCGATGATCGCCGATCAGCATGGCCTGGTCGCGATTCCCGAGGAGTTCAGCGCGGTCGACGCGGCGCCGCTGCTCTGCGCCGGCGTCACGACCTTCAATGCGTTGCGCAAGTCGCCGGCACGGCAGGGCGATCTGGTGGTCATCCAGGGGATTGGCGGACTCGGGCATCTCGGAATCCAGTTCGCCCGCCACATGGGCTATCGCACCGTGGCGATCGCGCGCGGCGCGGGCAAGAAGGCGATGGCGCTGGAGCTGGGCGCCCACCACTACATCGACAGCGCGGCGGAGGATCCGGCGAAGGCGCTCCAGGCGCTCGGCGGCGCGAGCGTCATCGTCGCCACCGCCTCCAGTCCGGCGAGCATGGGGCCCCTGCTGGGAGGGTTGAAGAGCCAGGGGAGGCTGGTGATCGTCGGCGCGGGCGCGGAGCCGTTGCAGGTCCCCGTCACCGAGCTGCTGTTCGGCGAGCGTTCCATCTCGGGCAGTAACACGGGTTCCCCGGTCGAGGCCGAGGACATGCTGAACTTCAGCCTGCTGCGGGACATCCGCGCCCGGATCGAGACCCTGCCGCTGGCGCGGGCGGCGGAAGGCTACGCCAAGATGATGCGCAACGAAGCGCGCTTCCGCATGGTGCTGACCACCGGCGTCAAGTGAAGACAAACAAGGTCCGCGACGGCGAATCGCCGACGCATGAACCGTGGCAACCCGAAGGAGTCGACATCATGAGCCAGAATGGATTGCAGGTAACCGTTCACCGGGTTGAGGCGTCCGGACGAGATGGTGGCGCGCCTGTAGGATGCTCGACGTTGTTGATGCTAGCCAAACCAAGACACGCTCCTGTCATGGACCGTGGAGCGACTCTCGGGAGAGCGCCGCTATGTGGACCCCATCACCGTGATTGGTGAGACCTCGACCGATTCACTCCAGCAATACTGGCCCCAGGTGGTCGACTTCCTGCTGGAGCGCGCCCGACAGGCGGCCTGAGTCAGCCAGAGCTATTCATCCCCGCCGCGTCCGGATCCCCCGCGCGAAGCCCGGGAGGGTCCCTCCTCAGTTCAGGGCAGCTTGCCCTTGCCCGCGAAGGCTTGCATCCACACGTGCTCATTCCGGGCCCGGGGCTCGCAGGACTCCTCCTGCAACGGGGCCAGGGGCCAGCGGTAAAAGGCAGCCTGCTTCAATGCCTCCTCCCACTTTCCCAATTCCACCCACAAGTCGATGCTTTCCTCCCGTGTCGCGCTGTGCCCCGTCAACTCGGAGCCGAACATCTGGAGCCGCAATCCCATCTCCAATTCCAGACGTGAGCGCTGTTCGCGCAGGCACGCCCCCACTTCCCACAGCAGTCGTCCCATCCACCGCTGCTCATCCTCGATCAGACGGGCCCTGCTGGCCCTGGCCCGCCGCAGGAGCCACGAGCCGAGGGACACTCCCTGGGCCAGGGAAGCCATCCCCCAGGCATGGTGGCCGGGCGCGTACATCATGTCGATACGCCCCAGCATCTCCCGGAAGAACTGCTCACTCGAGGGCTGCTTCCACTCGGGCAGCGCGACGAGCTTTTCGAGCGCCTCCAAGTCGCGCCGCTCGAAGGGAGCCTCGGGCGAACTGCCGGCCAGGAAGGAGAGCAGAGCGAGCTGGAGGGTCCGCGGGGAAGGCCCGGCGAGTTGCCCGAGCCGCTCCTCCACCGCGGACAGCAGGAACAGACGCAGCGGCGCTTGTTCTTCGAGGGAAAGGAGTTGCTCACGTAGCGCCATGAGGAGCGGCTCGGACTGGCTGGCGCGAACCTGCTCGAGCAGCCACTGTTGCTCCTCCTCCGCCAACACTGAGTACAGCACCATCAACGGCAAGCGCCAGGTCTCGTCGCTCGGCGACCGGGTGAACCCGTCCGAGATCACGTGATTCCACTCCAGCGGTTCGGGGAGCAGGGTGCTCTTGCTGAAATCGGGCCGTCCGAGCGCCTGCCAGGCGTCGAAGAAGGCATGGCGCCAGTCGGGAGCACGGGGCCGGCGCTCGGCGAGCTCCAGCAGCAAGCGTGCCTCTGGGGTGTCCCGAACCGAGGGGTGTGAGAGAACCTCCGGCACCAGGTCCAGCCGATCTGTGTGCATGTACCAGCACGCGGACAACACCCGGGCCGGTGCGTAGGTGGGAGCGAGCTCGATGGCCTTGGCCAGCCTGAGGCTCGCTTTCGGGCTGCCCGCGAAGCAGGGCCAGGTGGCCTGCTGGGTTATCAGCACGGCGAAGGCTTCATCGCCCATTCTCCCCTCGGCCGGTGCCCCCCTCGCCAGCCCTGCTTCCGCCTCATATCCGTCGACGGGCCCCTCTTCCTCATCCTCGACGCGCCTCTCGCGTTCGCCGAGCCACTTGAAGGCGGCCCATCCACCTCCCGCCGCGGCGGGCACCAGGCCGAGCAGGGTCCAGCGCAACACCCGGCGGCGCGACCAACGATGCGTCCGCCCTCCGGCCTCCTCCGGCGGCTGCTCGCCACCCGGGGTTGCCAATCCGTCCTTGGTGGATGTGCTCATGGTGTCCCGGCTCCCGATGCTAGCGTGAGCACCATGCTCCCCACCATGAAGAACGGGCCCCTGCTGCTCCTGGCCGTGCTCCAGGCGGGATGTCTGGCGGAGTCGGAGCCCGACGAAGTGGCGGTGAAGTGCGGTCCACGAGACCTGACGCCTGAATGCTGCCTCAAGCAGAACCCCGGCCAGTGGGAGCGCTGCACCGGCTCCACCGAGATGGCGGCGGCAGCGAAGCGCGCCCCCTCCCTGGGGATGAAGGCGGTGGCCGCCGGCACGGCGGCGACCGTTGCGGTGATGATACCCCAGATCGGCTCGGCCGAGCGCCGGGGCGCGGAGTTGGCTGCGGACCTGCGCTCGAAGATCGAGAAGGCCATCGCGCAGTGCACCCGCAAGGCGGACCAGAAGATCAACGACTACCATTTCAAGGGCAAGAGCCCGAGCGCGGAGCTTTGCAATCAGGTCAAGGTTGGCGACCGGACGACGTGGGCGGCGTACCTGGGGCTCTTCAAGCACGAGCAGGCCTGGCCGTGCCTGCGCGAGGCGCTGAACAAGTTGATATCGCCGGCTCGTTACCGGCTCCGTCCCCGCTTCCAGTTCAACAGAAAGAGCGGGAAATGGGTGTTCATGGAGGAGGACTGGGTGAGCCAGATCGTGACGGAGCAGGGCTGGAAGGGTCTGGCGGGCACCATCGAGCCGGACATCATCATCCTGGATGAGAAGGGCATCATCGTTCGCGTGTACGATCTCAAGTTTCCCTGCCCGGAGACCAGCCCGGCTAATTGGACAAGGTATACTGAAGGTGATTGGCGCTACGATACACAGGGTGAGGTCTATTATAGAATTCTCAATGTAACCCCTCAGCTCGTCTCCCCACGGTGGGGAGTGGAACAGATCGAGCTCGAGTAGGAGGCGTCCCCATGCGATACCCGAGATTGCGGCACCACACCAAGGGCGGCCGGTTGGTCGCGAGCGATGCCTTGCTCATGAGCTTCTACATGCGGCACCCCAACGAGCGAATCGCTCCCGCCGTCTTGCGAGCTCTACAAATCATTCGCGAACAGATACACCCCTACCAACTCGCCTGGTATGACGCAGGCGAGGGACAACTCGATCCACTCGACGACTCCGCATGGGAAAGGCTCCGCATGCGAGCATTGAAGCCAGAACCAGACCCGTCGGCATATCTGGTACTGGATGGCGAATCCATGAGAGTGGATGAGCTCCGCGTGCACTACGTGGGGTTTGATGTCTGCCCACCTCCCTTGTCAGCGCATAAGAACGAAGCAAGCGTCCTGTATGTGCGACTCCCCACGGAGTTCCTGGAGGAACGAGGCGCGGACCGGGTCCGTGCCTTGGCCCTCGATCTGGCCGCGGAACTCCCCTTCAACTCGGGGTATGTGGACTTCGTCCTCTGTTCGGACGGCTTTCGTTCTGGCGAGGCCCTCAAACTCATCCGGCCGCGCTACCCGGGAGTGCACCTCGCCGTGAGCAGGGCGAGACTTCGCATGAACACCTGGGTGGACGGGGTGCACTGGATGAACTTCCTCGGGGAGCCCGTGCTCGGGAAGATCGGCGGCATGCCCGGTCTGCGCGCGCACCTGGCACTCCCGGGTATCTCCCTCCAGGAGATGAGCGGAGACCGGGTGCTCATCACCCTGGGAGAGCAACCGGAGGTCGGAGACGTGGAGGCGGGCCAGACGCTCCCCCTGCACCGCGCGCTCGCCCGGCTCCTCCAACCCCACCTGTATCACAGTGACCTGGATGACCTCTACCCGACCACCGAGGAACTACTCCGCTGGGAGCGCCGCTTCCTGGACTGATCCTGGGCGTTCACCAGCGGGGAGCGGATAGCGCCCCCCGGAAGATTGCGCGTTCCGGTTTCTCGGCCGGGCAGGCCGCTGGACTTCACTTCGGCTGGCGTCGGGCTCACGCCCATCCTCAGCACGCAAGTCGCATCGGTGTTCCGCGCATCTCAGGAGGGCGGTTCGACGAGGTCTGAACGCCCAGGGGCATCTGACGCTTGGGGCCAGGCCCGGACCTGAGCGATGGTGGACGGGACGACCGACCGGTTCCGAGCCCTCCATGAGCGTCCCGCCCATCCCGTCTCCCCCCGCGGCCACCCACCACGAGACCTTTGGCTCGCTCCCGGTGTTTCCCTCCGGTGGCCCCGCGGATCGTCTGCCCCGGGCCCGGGAGTACCTGCGCGAGGCTTCCTCCCGCGTCGAGGCCTTCCATCGCGGCGGCGCCGCCGGCCTGTCCACCAGCCGCCTTCTCGCCGCCACCACCGACGCGCTCGTCCAGGGCCTCTTCTCCGAGCTGTCCGCCGAGCTCAATGCCCCTCCGGGCCTCGCCCTCGTGTCCCTCGGCTCCTACGGCCGCCGCGAGCTGTCCCCCCACTCGGACCTGGATCTGCTCCTCCTGCGCCCCCCGGGTGTCCCCGAGGCCGCCGCCGCGCCGCTCGCTCGCGCCTTCCCCACGCTCCTGTGGGACTTGAAGCGCGCCGTCGGCTGGAGCGCCCGCTCGCCCGACGAATGCATCCGCGCCGCCGACGGCGACCAGACCATCCGCACCGCGATGCTCGACGCGCGCTTCCTCACCGGCGACGCCGCCACCTTCGCGCTCTTCACCCAGAACGTCCTGCCCCGGCTGCTCACCCACCGCGCTGACGCCTACATCCAGGAGAAGGCCCAGGAGCTGCGCGCCCGCCGCGAGAAGTTCGGCGACTCCGTCTTCCTGCTCGAGCCCAACCTCAAGCAGGGGGAGGGGGGCCTGCGCGATCTGGAGACGGCCCTGTGGATCGCCCGGGTGCGCTTCCACACGCGCGGCCTCACCGGTCTGCTTCAGCAGTCCATCCTCCCGGGCCCGGAGGTGGCGCGCCTCAAGGCCGCGCGCGACTTCCTGCTTCGCATCCGCCACCACCTGCACTTCCTGCGCGGACGCAAGGAAGACCGGCTCACGTTCGACTTGCAGGAGGAGGTGGCGCGCTTCCTCGGCTACCAGCAGGGGCCCGTGCTGCCCGTGGAATCCTTCATGCGCGATGACTACCTCGCCGCCAGCGCCATCCGCCAGGCCGCCGACGCGCTCATCGCCCGCTGCGAGGAGCTGAGCGCCGCGCGCCGCGTCTCCTTGCTCCCGGGGCGCCGGCTGGGTCCCTTCCGCGTCTTCCACGGCAAGCTCACCGTGTCCGACCCCGCGCTGTTCACCCGCGAGCCCGCCTCGATGCTCGACTTCGTGCGCACCGCCGAGGAGCACGGCCTGACGCTCTACTCGTGGGCCCGGGGGCAGGCGGTGCAGGCCCTGCCCGCGCTGGAGGCCGCCCGCGCCACGCCCGCCGTCACCGCCGCCTTCAAGGCCCTCTTCGCCCGGCCCGGCACCCGGGGCGAGCTCCTCTTCGAGCTGCATGACATGGGGCTGCTCGGCGCGGTGGTGCCCGAGTTCGGCCGCGTCACCGCCCACCACCAGCACGACCTGTACCATGTGTACACCGTCGACGTGCACACGCTCTTCGCCGTGCGCCGCCTCTACACCCTGCGCGCTGGAGACCTGGTGGCGCAGGAGCCCGAGCTGTCGCGCGAGATGCGCGAGCTGTCGGACCCGCTCCCGCTCTACCTGGGCATGCTCCTGCACGACGCGGGCAAGGGCATGGGGGGAGACCACTCGGAGAAGGGCCGCCTGTTGATGGTGGCGCTCGGCGAGCGGCTGGGCCTCACCGCGCGCCAGCGCGAGGTGGCCGAGTTCCTCGTGAAGGAGCACCTGGCGATGAGCCACACCGCGCAGCGCCGCGACCTGAGCGATCCGGCGCTCATCGCCGACTTCGCCCAGCGGGTGGGGGACGTGGAGAAGCTCACCTGTCTCTACCTGCTCACCTGGGCGGACATCAGCTCGGTGGGGCCGCGCATGTGGACGGCGTGGAAGGGGCAACTGCTGCGCGAGCTGTATGACAAGACGCGCGCGCACCTGGTGGGCCGGAGCGCGCCCACCGGTGGTCCGCTCGTGCGCGAGCGCTTCCTCGCGCGCTGGGCCCGCGTGCTCGGCGAGGCGCGGGCACTCGAGCTGGAAGGCAGCCTCCCCGAGCGCTACTTCCTCGGGACGGATCCCTCGCGCGCCACACTCCATGGCCGGCTGCTCGCCCGGGCCGCGCGCCAGCCCCTGGCCGCCGCCCTGCGCCACCACCCGGACGCGGGCTCCAGCGAGCTCACCCTCGCGGCCCGGGACAGACCGGGTCTGCTCGCGTTGCTCGCCGGCGTGCTGTCCGCCCACCGCATCGACATCCTCTCCGCGCGCATCGTCTCCACCTCGGACGGGCTGGCGCTGGACGTGTTCGACGTGCGGCCTCCCCAGGGACAGCGCCTGGAGCGCTCGCGCTGGCGTCAGGCCCGGGCGGACCTCCTGCGGATCCTCACGGGCGCGGCCCCCATCGAGGAGGTGCTGCGCCGGCGCCGCGCGGGCGCGCTGCCGCAGCGGCACCTGCCCCCCGTGGCGCCCCGGGTGACGGTGGACAACCGCGCCTCGCGGGACTTCACCGTGGTGGATGTGCTGGCGCGCGATCGCGTGGGCCTGCTGCACGCCATCGCCTCGGCCCTCACGCGCTCGGGAGCGAGCATCGCCCTGGCCAAGGTGTCCACCGAGGCCCACCGCGCCATGGACTCGTTCTACGTCACGCGCGAGGGCGCCCGGGTGGAAGGCGCGGGAGGGGAGGCGGCCCTCGTGGACGCCATCACCGCCGCCCTGGAGGCCCTGGAGCACGAGGGCTCCGCCCCGCGGCACTGAACGTCCCCGGACGGCTCCTGGTGCCCGTGGCGGACGGGAAGGCGAGCCCTCTCCAGGCCGCCCGCCCGAGGATCCGGATTCCAAGCCAGAGCTCGCCGGGGCCGTTACCCCTCACGTGATCGCCCACCCGCAGGGTGCCGGGGTGGGAGATCTATCGGGAATCCACAACGCGGGCTGGTGTGTTCTCAACATTGAAGCGTCCAGGCGGACAGGCCGTAGTCTGGCGTGCATGGAGGGCTTTTGAGCATAAGTAACTGAAATCATTGGGGTTTCAGATGCATCCCACCAGTTGTGAACGGCTGGCGGAGTACAGAGCTTGCTTGCATCGGGGCGCCTCCGTCCCAAGTTTTCAAGCAAGGGGCACCCTCGTGGGGACGGGGCAACGCAGGAGGAGAAGGACATGCAACAGGACAAGGACAACAAGGGCAGCATGACGGTGGCTGAGGCGGGGCGTAAGGGCGGAGAGACCGTGCGCAACGAGCGAGGTCGCGAGTTCTACGAGACCATCGGCCGCAAGGGCGGCGCGACGGTGAAGGCCGAGCGCGGCCGTTCGTTCTACGAGGAGATCGGCCGCAAGGGCGGCGAGACGGTGAAGGCCGAGCGTGGCGCCAAGTTCTACGAGGAGATTGGCAAGAAGGGCGGAGACCGGGTGAAGGCCACGCGGGGACCGAACTTCTACGAGGAGATCGGCCGCAAGGGTGGGCAGAAGGTGAAGAAGCTCATCGAGGAGGGCAAGCGCGCGGCGCGAGCGCTGCAGGAGGCCCAGGCGGGCGCGGCGGCGGCTCCGGCGGCTCCAGCGGCTCCAGCGGCCGAGGAGGAGCGTGCGCCGGTGGCGGCCGACGAAGCCACCCCGGAGCGCACGGAGTAGCGTGACGGGAGGGGCACGGACCGGATAGACACCGGAGCCGTGTACCTCTTGCTCGCTTTTCTCGACCATGTGGACCAGCCTGAACGAGCCATCCGGCGGTTCCGGGACTTTGGGATTCCCGAGCCGCTGGTCGTCCGGGCCCGGAGCGCCGCGGCCACGTTGTCGGCCGAGGTTCCCGTCTTCGCTGGCCTGCGCGGACTCGCGCTCGGGGCGGACGAGGACAAGCTGATCCTCGTGAGTGTGCTGCAGTCCCTGCCCACCGAGGAGGTGGAGCGGCTGGTGCAGCGCGTGCAATTGGAGATGGACGCGGATGATCCGCCCATGGGCCGGCTGGTGGCCCTGCCGGTGATCGGAGCGCCCCTGCATCGACGGGAGTGACGGCGCGCGCCCGGCGGTGTTAAGCACCCGGGTCGTGCAGGCCCTGCTCGTTCTTCTCGCCATCTCGGCGTTGTCGCTGCTGGCCTCCCACCGCCGGGTGCTGGAACCGAGCCATTCGCCGGTCCTGGTGCAGCTCGCCGCCAGTGGCCTGCTCTTCCTCGCCCTGGGCGCGGTGTTGGGGCCGGATCTGTTGGGATTGCTGTCCTGGAGCGACTTGAACTCGCTGCAGCCGCTGCTGTCCCTGGGGCTGGGGGTGGCGGGGATGAGCGTGGGGTTGGATCTGGAGCCGCGGCTGTTGAGGCTGCTGCCGCGCGAGGTGTACGTGGCGGCGCTGGCGCACTCCGGGACGGCCTTCCTGTGGGTGGCGCTGCCCCTGGCCGGGCCGCTGCTGTTCACGCTGGGGCTGCCGCCGGGCAAGGCGGTGGGGGCGGCGGCGTTGCTGGGCGCGGCGGCGAGCCTGTCCTCGGGACACTTCGCGGTGCTGGGCTACCGCAGTGGACGCATGGAGCGGCGCACGGGGCTGTCCGTGGCGCTGCTCACCATGTTGGACGATCTGGTGGGCCTGGGGGTGCTCATGGTGGCGCTCACCTTCGGCGCGGCGGCGCATCCCGGGGAGGGGTTGGGGCTGGTGGCGCTCGCGCTGCTCTTGGGGGTGGCGTGTGGTGGGCTGATCGCCATCCTCATGCAGGGGCTCAACGATCAGGGCGAGCTGATGGCGGTGCTGCTCGGCGGGGTGGCGCTCGTGTCCGGCGCGTCGGCCTACCTGCGCGTCTCCACGCTGCTGACGGGGGTGGCGTGTGGGGCCACGTTGGCGCTGGTGGGCGGCCGGGCGGTGTGGGGGCGGCGCGCGTGCTCGGCCGCTTCGAGCGGCCCGCGTACCTGCTGCTCATCTTCCTGGTGGGGGCGCACGTGCAGCCGCGGGACGTGCTCGCGTGGGCGCTGGTGCCGGCGTACCTGGGGTTGCGCTTCCTCGGCAAGGTGATGGGGGGCGCGCTCGCGCAGCGCTTCGCCGGCCAGACCCTGGCGCTGCCGCCGCGGCTGGGCTACGCGCTCATCGCCCAGGGCGGGCTCGCGTTGTGCCTGGTGGTGGAGTACCTGGTGCTGGTGCCCGGCCCCCTGTCGCAGCGGGTCTTCGACGTGGTGGTGGCGGGGGCGCTCATCAACGAGGTGCTCGGCCACTGGGCCTTCAGCCAGGTGCTCTCCCCCATCACCTCGAGGATGAGGGGAGGGGTGCGATGAAGCCCGCGCTGATGCGCCTGCTGTTGTTGCTGGTGCTGCTCGCGGCGATCTCCCGGGCCCAGCTGTGGCGGGTGGACACGGGCACGTCGGTGGCGCTGGCCGCCGGGGCGCTGCTGCTGTGTGGCCTGTTCGCGGGCAAGGTGGCCAAGGGCGTGGGGCTGCCCCGGCTCACGGGCTACCTGCTGGTGGGCGTGGCGGTGGGGCCGTACGCGCTGGGCTTCATTCCCGGCGCGGGGGTGAAGGGGTTGGAGCTGGTCAAGGGGCTCGCGGTGAGCCTCATCGCGCTGGTGGCGGGCACGGAGCTGGAGTGGGGGCTCATCCGCCGGGTGGGCATCAAGGTGGTGACCCTGTGCTGCCTGGTGTGTGGCATCACCTTCCTGGTCATCTTCGGCGCGCTCCTCGCGCTCCGGCCGTGGCTGCCCTTCCTCGCGTCCATGACGCTGGCGCAGGCGCTGGCCGTCAGCGCGCTCATCTCCATGGTGGTGGTGTCCTTCTCGCCCACCGTCACCATCGCCATCGTGCAGGAGACGGCCGCGCGCGGCTCCTTCACCGAGTTCCTCATGGCGCTCGTCATCATCGGCGACCTGGTCGTCATGGTGGGCTTCGCCGTGGCGGCGGGCCTGGCGCGGGCGAGCTTCGGCGGCGGGCTGGACGTGGGCGGGCTGGTGACGGGGGTGGGGTGGGAGTTGTTCGGCTCCATGGTGGTGGGCGCCGTGCTGGCGCTGTGCCTGCTGCTGTACATGCGGCAGGTCAAGCGCGAGCTGCCCCTGTTCCTGGTGGGGCTGTGCTTCGCCTCGGCGGAGGCCGGCGCGCGCATGCACCTGTCTCCGCTCATGGTGTCGCTGTCGGCCGGAGCGCTCATCGTCAACCTGGATCCGCGCGAGGGCGAGCGCATCCACCACGCCATCCAACGCGCGGGCCTGCCCATCTTCGCGCTCTTCTTCGCCGCGGCCGGCGCGGGGCTCCAGCTGAGCACGCTCTTCATGGTGGGGCCGGCGGCGATGCTGCTCGTGGTGTTGCGCGCCGTGGCCATCTATGGCTCGTGCCGGCACTTCGCTCCGGCGGAGGATCCCCGGCTGCGGCAGAACCTGTGGATGGGACTCATCTCCCAGGCGGGCGTCACCTTCGGTCTCGCGGCGCTCGTCTCGCGCACCTTCCCCACCTTCGGCCCCCAGGTGGAGGTGCTCATCGTGGCGATGATCACCGCGCACGAACTCATCGGCCCCGTCCTCACCCGGCGGGCCATCCAGCGCAGCGGCGAGTCCCACGCGGATGAGTCGCCGGGCGCGGCCTAGCGGAGAGACACCCCATGGCGCCAGTCGCACCCATCCTCGAGGTCAACGCGGAGCACCCCCAGCCCCGGCACGTGCAACGCGCCGTGGACATCCTCTCCGGCGGCGGCGTCATCGCCTACCCCACGGACACCTACTACGGCCTCGGGTGCGATCTCGGCTCGAAGAAGGGGATTGAACGGCTGTACAAGCTCAAGGGGCGCGACCGGAAGAAGCCCCTGTCCATCCTGTGTCCGGATCTCTCGGACGTGGCGAAGTACGCGCACGTGAGCAACTTCGCCTACCGGACCATGAAGGGGCTGACGCCCGGCGCCTTCACCTTCATCCTCGAGGCCACGCGGCTGATGCCCGAGGTGATGATGTCCAAGCAGAAGCAGGTGGGCATCCGGGTGCCGGACTCGGAGCTGGCGCGTGCGCTGGCCGCCGGGCTGGGCCGTCCCCTCGTCACCACCTCGGCCACGGACCTCGAGGGCGAGCCGCTCACCGACGCGCGGAGCATCAAGGACGCGCTCGGCCACGGGTTGGATCTCATCCTCGACGCGGGGGTGACGCTGCTGGAGGCCAGCACGGTGGTGTCGCTCATCGGCGATCAGATCGAGGTGTTGCGCCAGGGCAAGGGCCAGCTGGACTGAGGGGCGCGGCATGGAAGCCTATCTGGATGCGTTCATCGCCTTCATCCGCGCGGAGCGGGGACTGTCGGGCAAGACGGTGGATGCCTACGCGGCGGACCTGGCGGTGTACTTCGCGGAGCTCAAGCAGCGGGACATCACCCAGCCCGAGCGCGTCAAGGCCGAGGACATCCTCCGCCACCTGTCGGCGCTCAACGCCCGGGGGCTGTCGCGCCGCAGCCAGGCGCGGCACCTGGCGGCCATCCGTGGCTTCCACCGCTTCCTGGTGGCCGAGAAGTACGTGGAGAAGGATGCCACCGAGGACATCGACACGCCCCGCTCGGCGCGCAAGCTGCCCGTCTTCCTCACCCTGGAGGAGGTGGAGCAGTTGCTCGCCGCGCCCGAGGAGCGCACCCCCGTGGGTCAGCGCGACAAGGCGATGCTGGAGGTGCTCTACGCCACGGGCCTGCGCGTGAGCGAGTTGGTGGGGCTGGGCATCAACGACATCCAGCTGAGCGCGGGCTACCTGGTGGCCAAGGGCAAGGGCTCCAAGGAGCGCATCGTCCCGGTGGGCACCATCGCCGCGGAGAAGGTCCAGGCGTACCTGGAGGGCGCGCGGCCGGTGCTGCTGGGCAAGCACGAGTCCAAGGCCCTCTTCGTCACCCCCCGGGGAGATGGCTTCACCCGGCAGGGCTTCTGGAAGCTGCTCAAGCGCTACGCGCTCAAGGCCGGCATCCGCAAGCCGCTGTCGCCGCACAAGCTGCGCCACTCGTTCGCCACGCACCTGGTGGAGCGCGGCGCGGACCTGCGCGCGGTGCAGGCCATGCTGGGCCACGCGGACCTGGCCACCACGCAGATCTACACCCACGTCAACAGCGCCCGCCTGCGCGCGGTGTATGACCACGCCCATCCCCGAGGAGATGACGTGCGCGGACGGGGCGGCAGCATGGGCGGCAAGGCACCCGCGCGCAAACCCGCCCGCAAGACGTAGCCCCGCCGGGTCAGGGCACGGGCACGCGATCGCCGAGCTTCTCGCGGCGGATGAGCAGCAGCTCGCGCAGGATGATCTGCGAGGTCGCCATCAGCGGCACCGCCATCACCGCGCCGATGATGCCGGCGAGCTCCCCGAAGAAGACCACGGCGAACAGGGTGAGCAGCGGGTTGACGTGCACCGTGCGCCGGAAGACGAGGGGCGCGAGCACGTTGCCCTCCGTCACCCCGTAGAGGACGAAGTAGACGAAGACGAGCAGTGCCTTCCAGACACCCGCCGTGGCGAGCGTCAGCAGGGTGACGAAGCCGCCCGCGACGATGGGCCCCGCGTAGGGCACGAGGCTGGAGAAGCCACTCGCGATGCCCAGGGGCAGGAAGAAGGGCATGCCGAGCAGGGCCAGGCACGTGGAGGTCAGCAGGGCGTTGATGCTGCAGATGAGGGTGAGGCCGCTCAGGTAGCCGCCCGTCGCGCTGTACACCTTCTCCAGGACGCGCTCGTAACGGGGCCGGCGCTCGGGCAGCGCCTGCGAGAGGATCCGCTGGACGAGCCCCGGGCCGAAGACGAGCATGAACACCATCAGGAAGATGACGGTGATGGTCGCGCCCACCAGGCTGAAGGCCCCGGTGACGGCGGTGAGAATGGGCGGCAGCGCGCCCGAGGCCAGCCCGGCGGGGCCCTGTTCCTTGGGTTGGAGCTGAGCCACGACGTTGAAGCGCTGATCCACCAGCTTGAACAACCGCGAGGAGCGCACCTTCTCGATGAGCTCCGGTGCCTCGTTGGCCAACGCCTCGCCCTGGGTGATGGCGGCCGGAATGACGATCAGCGCGAGCGTCGTCAGGACGACCAGCACCGCGGCGAGCACCACGGCGATGGCGGACCTCCGTTTGAACCTCGCGCGTTGCACGAGCAGGCTCACGAGGTGATCCAACGCCATGGCGAACAGGGCGGCGAGTCCCGTGAGGATGAGCGCCGCCTCCGTCTTGACGATGAGCACCGCGAACACGGCCACCGCGAGCACCGCGAAGCAGACGGTGAAGGCGGTCTTGAGGGTGACTTGAGACGGTTGTCCGATCGACGACTCGATGTCCGCGTCCGCCACGTGTACCAACCCCCTCACCCCGACACATCCCCAGTGCCCAGGGTGTGTCCGGACTCGGGCGGCGGCAACATCCGCTCGGCCGCCTGACCGCTCCCCGAGCGTCTGCCCGCGTCACGTGGATGCAGCCCCCGCTCGCACTTGCCTTCAGGCCACCTTGGGGAAAGTCCACCTCGGTGCCGGCGACCACGTTGAGGTAGTTGGTGAGCACGTTCTGCGCGACCGCGGTGATGACCTCGACCCTTCGACGGGGACCCCAGGTGAACCAGGTGGGGAGGCCGGTTGGGATGAGAGCTATTCCAGGCCAGACCGTACCTCCAAAGGGTGACCGGATCCTCCCTCGAAATGGGGATTTCGAAGAATCCTGGAAACCGGTAGCTTGAAAGGATTCCCTGTTTGCGAGACCGGCTCCAACCTTCGTTCAATCAAGGCGGCAATCATGTTCCAGAATAAGTATTCAAGACCCTCCCTTCGTGCCGCGTGCGCGATTCTGTTCCTCGCGAATGCGTGCGCCCCGACGAGTGACTCACCTGAAGGGCAAGACGTTGCAACAGAGACCGCTTCGAGCGCATTGCTCGCCTCCGGCGTGAGCTTCAAGACGGTGCTCGGCGGCCGCTATGTGGGCGCTCAAAACAACGGCGGCGGCGCGGTCATCGCGACGGCGACGAGCGCCCAGGATTGGGAGAAGTTCTCGATCGAGGACATCAACGGCGGGGCCCTCGAGAGTGGGGACAAGATCTTCATCATCGCGGGCACCGGGCAGTATTTCCAGGCCGCCAACGGCGGTGGCTCCACGCTGAACGCCGCCAGCGCGAATCGCCAGGACTGGGAGACGTTCCGCATTGTCAAGAAGAGCGGGACCGGTGCGATCGCCAACGGCGACGTCGTCGGCCTGCAGACGGTCACGACTGGCCATTGGGTGTCGGCGGAGAACGGCGGTGGCAGCACGGTGTTCGCGTATGGCGCCGCGCTCGGCTCGTGGGAGCAGTTGACGATCTCTGGCTTGTCCGGAGGCACGACGCCGCCTCCTTCCGGTACGGGCTGTGACGCTCCCGGCCTCGTCTGGAAGACCGCCAGCAAGACCAACTACACGTCGTACCCGGATCCGGGCAGCGAGGAGTGCACCAAGTACAACGGCTGCACGTGGGCAGGGCAGTTCGCGGCGTGTTCGGGGAAGAAGTCGGAGGCGTGGGTGGCGGCACACAACATCGTCGCGGTGTTCCCCAACATGAACGCGCTCAAGCTCCACGACCTCTGCTTGAAGTCCGGCACGAAGACCATCGTGGTCACCGTGCTCGACACGTGCGCCGACTCGGACTGCAGTGGTTGCTGCACCCAGAACAAGGGGAACGCCGACGCGCTGATCGACCTCGAGAGCTATACCAACGCGCGCTGGGGCGTCCCCGACGGCAGGATCCAATGGGCGGACCTCGGTCCGACCAAGGGTAGTGGCTGCAACTGATTCCCACTCGTGGGTCGCCGAGCAGCCAGCCCTGGTGCTCGCTCGGCGAGCTTCAGTGCGCACTCAACGGTCGGCAGGTACCGCATTCCACTAGCCGCCGGTGCGCCTTCAGGCGGTCGAGCGTAACGGCACGAGCCGAGCGCACGAGTTCGCCGAGTTCCGAATGGCCCTCGCTGCCGACCGAATCGGCATAGCCGGTGGGCCTGAAAAGGCGCGGTACCTGAAGGATGACCTCGGTCTCGACGACGCTGTCGACTACAAGGCGCCTGACTTCGCCGAGCAACTTGCCCGCGCATTGCCCGATGGCCTCGGTAGGCTTTTCGACAACGTCGGTGGGTACATGTTTGAAGCGTTGATGCCCTTTTTTCCCAGCGGCCCCGGGCCGGAAACCGCTGAGCTTCCAGCAGGTGAGGGGGGCGGAGGGACTCGCACAGGCGGGCCGTGCCAGGACGTGGGTTGAAGTTCCCCCCCGAGTGGGCCCGTTGCTCGTGTTCCTTGTGCTGCTCTACCCCTCCAACACCGCCGGACCGGAGATCGACCGTCGCCCGGAGTGGTTGGACACGCAAGAGGAGTACGAGGCCCGTCTGCGAGAGCTGGCGGAGGAGTCGCGGCGGCTTATGGAGGAGCGTGTACCAGAGGATGCCGAGCCTGATTTTGATTCGGCCCCGCTGATGGCCACCAGGGAACCCAAGACTTGGTGGAACACGATAGATCCAGCGACGGGTAAGTTCTACACCAGTGTGGATGAGTATGACCGTGTTCCCCGTCACGAGGGTCAAATCTGTAAGAACAGTAAGCTTGACGAGTTCGAAGAGCAAAAGCGCGTACTCTATACGAAAATCCCCATCCTCGATCCGAGGCATCCTAATTCATCGAATGAGAGATGGGAGCCGGAGATCCCTTGCTCCAATATCCGGAATCGTCTCAAGGCCATGCAGAAAGTCCTTGATAAACGTGAGGAGATAAAGAAAAAAATGCTTCGGAGGAAAGTCTGATCCTGGCCACGATAAAGCAATTGGTGACCTCGAAAAAGGCATCGCGTACCTGAAGCGACTCGAAGGGACGAATTGCGCCCCAGGTCATCCGATGGCGGATAGGTGAATCATGTCCAGGGAGCTTTTCGCAGCGATCAAGCAGCACGATACAGCACGGGTCAAGGCACTGCTCGAAGGGGGAGCCAATCCAAACGAGCCACGGGCAGAGGGTCGGGGGCTGCGTCCGCTGCAAGAGGCCATCTTCGCACTTTACGATGGGGGCGAGCTCGACGTGCTCCAGGCGCTCATCGAGCACGGCGCGGACGTCAACGCCTGGGATGTCGAGCGGGACCAAACTCCCCTGTTGACGGCCGTCTGCGAGCGAGAGGTGGCGGCCCTCGAGGTGCTCGTGAGGGCGGGGGCCGATCCCAATGTGCGCAGCGGCGGAGGCGACACGCCGCTGCGGATATGCGCGGATTCGGGCTACTTGGCCATGGCGGCTCTGCTGCTGTACGCGGGGGCCGCCCGGACCATCAACGACTGGGGCGGGATTTCCGGGTACACAGCTCTCGGGCTTGCGGCACTTCGACTGGACCTCCCCATGGTCAAGCTGCTGCTTGCCGCAGGCGCTGACACGAGGGCCCCAGACGAAGACAAGCGGCCCGCTCATTACTGCATGCCACCGCGCGCTGAATCTGATTCCCAGACATGGGACGCCGTGTTCGAACTGCTCGGAGGCGCGAAGGACCGCATGCCGTTGTAGAATGAATCTCGTGCGCCTCGGGCTCGCGGCCGTGCCGCTCGACCTGACAACCCCGCCCGTCTGGACGCTCTCAAACGAGCCTACGAACGCTTCCCGGAGAGCGGCGGGCGCACAGCCCCTTGAGGCTCGCACGGCTCCTTCCAGAAGCTCGCAGTGGCCGGGGCGGCGCCATCCGCGAAGCGCACCGTTATTTTGACCCGCTCGCCGGGCAGAAACCCCCGATTGGGATTGACGGTCACGAAGTCATCGCCTTGTGCAACACCCACAGAGCGAGTGTCTGGCGGCAATTCCACGGCGCCCGCCGGCAAGAGGGAGTCAAAATCAAACGTTGTCGGCATGTCCGCGCTGATGCACACCTCACGAGCCTGCCGGGTGGGCTCCGCCAGCAAGTCAAGGCGGGTCGTGGCGATACAAGCGGGGGCGCGGGGTGGCTCGGCGGCTCCTGCGGCGCCGGTGAAGAGGACCAGCGACAGGAGTGCGCCGGGGGATATGGGGAGCACGGAAATTCAACCTCCAGAATGCAAGCGGGGCCACCTCGGCATCTAGTACGACTTGGTCACATGCCGAGGGCGGCCTCGATCTTCCAGGAGAAGAATCCCCTCGGAAAAGGCGCGAAGTGACCGAGTAGTACTAGCCGCCGGTGCGGGCGTCCCAGCCCAGCATCGCGACCTGGGCAACGGCCTCCACGGCCTCTCGGTCGAACGCACGTGGTCGCCCGCGGGCGCGGGCCGTTGTCGTCTCGTCGGCTTGCGATGCCTGTCCAGATTTCCGCATCGGTCGCTACATAAACCCATTGACTCCTCTTGGCAACGTCCCTACTATTTCTGTGTCGACCGTCACAAAAATATTGAACGCCGGGTGAGCTGGTCGGCAAAGCGCTCCCCCTCGGATAGCTGTAGGCTCTTGAAGGAAATGACATGGCAAAGACGTCGAACCGCCAGATCGTCATAGCGGCACGCCCGAATGGCAAAGCCAGATTGAGTGATTTCAACATCGTCGAGCAGGCGATACCTTCTCCCGGTGACGGCGAAGTGTTGTTTCGCAACCTGCTGATCTCGATGGATCCCTATCAGCGCAATCTGATGGGTAATGCTTCCAGCGAGCTGCCTCCGATCGATATTGGCCAACCAATGTCAGGTCCTACCGTCGCAGTCGTTGAACAGAGCAGAAATGCGAATTTCGCCGTTGGCGATCATGTCGTCAGCTGGTCGGGTTGGCGGGAATATGGGCTTTCCAACGGCGCTGACCTCCAGAAGATCGATCCTGAGGCGGCGCCGCTATCAACCGCGCTCGGAGTGCTGGGTCATACTGGCCTGACGGCATGGCTCGGCGTCAGCAAGTTCCTTGATCCAAAGCCCGGCGGCACGTTCGTCGTCACTGCCGCAGCAGGATCAGTAGGTTCGGTAGCAGCGCAGCTTGCCAGGCTGCGAGGGCATCGCGTTATCGGCATAGCCGGTGGGCCTGAAAAGGTGCGGTACCTGAAGGATGACCTCGGTCTCGACGACGCTGTCGACTACAAGGCGCCTGACTTCGCCGAGCAACTTGCCCGCGCATTGCCCGATGGCCTCGATAGGCTTTTCGACAACGTCGGTGGGTACATGTTTGAAGCGTTGATGCCCTACTTCAATCATCACGCGCGGATCGTCATCTGTGGCACTATCGCACAATATGACTTCCCTCATGCGCCTGACGGACCGAACCGCCTTCCGGAGTTGTTGAAGTCGTTCCTCTACAGGTTCATTGAAATCCGCGGCTTTGCACTGCCAGATCACCTTGGAAGCCATCCGGAATTCCTTGCGGAGGTGGGTCCCTTGGTCTCTCAGGGCAAGATAAAGTATAGCGAGGAGTTCGTGGACGGGTTCGAAAACATTCCGGACGCTTTTTTAAGGCTATTTGACGGCCGCAACCGCGGCAAGCTGATCGCCAGAGTTGGCTGAGATCACTGGCTCTCGTCGCGGACGCACCGCCACTCGCTTCTAGCGCAGCGCGGCGAGGGCCGCGCCGACCTTGGCCACCGTCACCGACACGGGCGTCGTCACCTCCGGAGCGAAGAGGGCCACGCGGAGCTCCTCGAAGGCCCACCGCGGCTCCTGCGCCGCCTCCTGGTCACGCAGACTCCTGGAGGCACACGCCGGCCGCCGCGTTCCCCTCCTCCTGGAAGGACGTAGCAGGGGAACGCGGCGGCCGAACAAAGCGGGTTCCAGAGCCCGGTGAGTTTCCGCCAGAGCTTCAAGCGCGCGCTGCATGTCAGTCCGAGCGAGTGGCGCAAGACGTTCGGGAGTTGAGGCGGGCGCGCATCGCCGCCCTGGCCCGGCGCATGCCGCGATGCCTCGCCGGAGGAGTGCGAGGCTCCCTCGGATGGGGGGTGCTGCCGGCGGTGGGACCGTTAGAATTCGGCTTCCACTCAGAGGGCGACATCATGAGCAGCTCGAATCGAAAGACCGCCAGCTTCGGGGTTCCTTGGGAAAAGGCGTATGGCTACGTGCAGGCCGTACGCTTGAACAACACCATCTACGTCTCCGGCCAGCTTTCGCACACCCCGCAGGGCGAGCTCGTCGCTCCGGCAGCGCTGGGCGCGGACGGCAAGCCCGCGGACTTCTCGACCATGGAAGCGCAGATGAAGCGCACCTACGAGAATGCCGAGATGCTGCTGGCCGAACTGGGCGCGACCATGGCGGACGTGGTGGAAGAAACGTTGTTCGTGCTCGACGTTCCGTCTGCCTTCGCAGCCAGTTCGAAGGTGCGGCCGCTGGTCTACAAGCAGGCGGTGCCGCAGGTTGCCAGCAATCTGATCGGCGTGTCTGCCTTGGCCTTCCCCGAGCAGCTGATTGAGATTGCATTCAGGGCGGAAGTTCAGGGCTGAGCCCGGCCGCGCGCTCGCATCGGCGAGCCGTTGCCGGCTACGCCGAAGCGCCCAGCGACGCCTGTGCCAGGCGTGAGGTTCAAGCCCCCTGGGCGTTTTTTCCTACCGTACGACGTCAACCATCCGGGCCGCATGGGCACACGGCGGCCCGGAGGGCCCCCCAGGGGGAGGCAGCAGGGGAGTGGGCGTCTTTGGCCGCGTGACGGCTCGAGGCTCAACGCCACGAGTGCTGGGGTGGCCCCCGCGCTGCGGCCAGCGGCAGCAGGCCGCGTGGGCAGTGACAGGTGCTCCAGAAGGGCGCGCACGGCGTTGGGAGCCCGGAGGGCCAGCCGACTTGCATGAGCGCACGCCAGCGCCCAGTGCCGGCGGCGTAACCGCTCACCAGAAGGAACTGCAATATTAACTCTCCTCCCAAAAGGACCGCGGAGTCAAAAAGACCCCTTGTCTCGCCAAAATCCGGTCGGTCTCCAGTAAGGCTTGTAGTTGCTGGTATAGCATCGGCTCGTCAGGGAATTTCTCCAAGGCCTCGCGTTCGAGCGCAGGATCTTTGGAAAGGGCATCCAATTTTTCGGCATCTCGGGCCGCTGCAACGCGGACATCATTAACTTTATCAAACAACCACAACACGCTTTCTGTGGTTTTCATTTCTCCCCTTTGAATTGCTTATCCAGTGCGAAAGCTATGTCGCTATAAAGCAGCTCAATTTGCGGCAAACTCCGAAATGGCTCGCACAGCCCAAACTGCCAGTAAAACACGGCGTCAACCTCAGCGCGTCGCGCCGGAATTGGGTCAACACCTCCAAGCCTGGGAGTGTGCATGGCTTGGCGAATAAACTCAATCAACTCCAAATTCGCACAGTGAAGAAGGAGGCGCGCAGTGACGCACTCCCGGGGCGTACGAGGAAGGTTGTGTCGAGTCTCCTCTTGGCCCGAGGACTTGGAGGCGCGCAAGACTCGCTGACGACAGCTCAGCAGTTCAGGAGCGCCAGGACTCGGCCGAGCAGCCAGTAGCTCGTCAATGTCTGGCGGGGACGCCGGCACAGGCTTCTTGACCGCTTTCGGCTCATCCGCGGCCCAGAGTCCAAGCTCCCTTGTCGGAGGAAGTACTCGCGTATTCGGCGAGCGGTCGATGGGCGCGCTCTGCTCGCCCGGCTGTCCCACCATGGGTGCCCCCGCTCCCTCGGGGACGTACCGGGGAACAGGCACTGGCATGGACGGAGCTGGAGCTGGAGGTGGAGCCACTGCCTGGGCATGAACCACCGTGGCGACCAGCACGCCGAGCCCCATTACACGAGAGGTCATTTCGCAGACTCCTACTCGAAACGTCATGCCCCGTGCTTCTACCCTCGTTTCCATCGTCCAGGCAAGGCCCCCCGGGCGCCTACAGTGCTTTCCCGCCGCAGACTTCATTTTGAGTTCCTGGATTGCCTCTCAAGCACTGCGATTATATCGCTAACGACAAGCTCAATATCTGGCAGGCTCCGGAAGCGTATAGGCGGAATGGGGGCGATATGGAGGGAGAGGGCTGGAGCCGAGGGTGCGATGAGAGCTGTGCGCTGTGCCGGTGGAGACGCGGTGCAGCCCCATGGGGCATACGGCGGCCCAAAGGGCCGCCCAGGGGAGGCAACAGGGGAGTGGGCGTCTTTGGCAGCGTGACGGCTCGAGGCTCAACCCCAGGAGTGCTGGGGTGGTCCCTGCGCTGCGGCCAGCGGCATCAAGCCGCGTGGGCAGTGACAAGTGCTCCAGAATGGCGCGCACGGCGTTGGGTGCCGTCAGTACGCCAACACCCGGCGCCTGCCTCTACACCAGGCACAGGTGAAGACATCCAACGCTTTGCGTCCTGCGCAGCAGCTTCGCGAGAGTCTACTCTCGGCATCCGCTCCTTCTTCGGCTCCTTCCCGCGCGCCGCCTCAGGCGCCATTCGCGGCGCCACAAGGCGCGCTGCAGCAGCGCCAGCGGCACGATCCACACCATGCAGGCCTGCCGCCGACCCCTACGCGACCGGCTGCCTCAGGATCGTGCGCAGCTTCGCCGGCTCGACCTTGCGGAAGTCGCTGAGGTAGATCTCGTGGTGCTTGCCGGTCATCGCGAGCCCCTCACCCGGGATGAACTCGTGATGCATCTTCTCGAGCACCGGCGCCTCATCGTCGAACGCGCCGACGTGCAACGTCTGTACGCATCGCCCCTCGTCGAGTGTTTCGAGACGCACCTTGTCGAGGCTCGCCGGCCGATCTCCGGCGGCGACCTTGGCGACAGCGGCGTCGAACATCTCGGGCGTGATCCAGTCCGGCACCATGATCATCGCGGTCCAGTCCCACTTGGACTTGTCGCGCGAGGATGTGAACGACGCCATGTCGTCTGACCACCACAGCGCTTCGAGCGGCATCACAACGTAGTCGCGCCCGAGCTGCTGCTTGCTCGCGAATTTGAGTTTGTACGCGACCGGGTATAGCGCGGAGAGCGCGTCGGTGTACTGCTGTGCGGTGTTCGGGTCTCCGTGACCGTCCACCATGAGGTACTGCGTCGGTGGAACGTCGACGATCCGGTAGACACCGCGCTTCGCCTGATAGGAATCGAGCGTCTTCTTGAAATCGATCTTCTGCTCGGACATGTCGGAGCCGCGCGATGCCGACCGCTTGCTCGATGAGGCCGACGAGGTGGAGATCAATCGCTTCATCGCCGGCCTCGAGTAGACGCCGGCCCCAGGCAGGGAACGAGGGGTGTGCACCTCATGGGCAGAGCGCCCACTACCTGGGCAGCCCTGAGTAGTCAGCCGGGCCCGCGAGCTGACCGCCGTCGACGGCGAGCTCCGCACCGGTGACGAAACTGGAGTCGTCGGAAGCGAAGAAGAGCACGGCGCGCGCGATGTCCTCGGGCTCACCGACCCGGCCGAGGGCGATGCCGCTGGTGTCGAACACGACGTCGGCGGTCATGGGCGTCCTGGTCTGCCCGGGGTGCACCGCGTTGACGCGGATCCCGTATGGGCCGAGTTCCAGCGCCGCGGTCTTCGTGAGTCCGCGGACGCCCCATTTGGCGACGACGTAGCCGGACATCCGCGGGATGCCCTGGAAGCCGCCCACCGAGCCGATGTTGACGATCGAACCCCGCTTGAGCTTCCGCATTCCCGGTGCGACGGCCTGAACACCGTTGAACACACCGATGAGGTTGACGTCCAGCATCCGCTGCATCCGTGCGAGATCCCAGTCCTTCAGTTCGCCAGGGTCGGCGATCCCGGCGTTGTTGACGAGGATGTCGACCGTACCGAAGCGCCGTTCGGCGCCGTCGACCACAGCTGACCAGGACTCCGGCGACCTGACGTCGAGAGTGGCGGCGGTCACCTTCGGGCCGAGTTCGCCGGCGAGCTCCTCGGCGCTCGCGATGTCGACATCGGCCGCGATCACGTTGGCGCCCTCCGCGGCGAGGAGGCGCACCGTGGCCGCGCCCATCCCCTTGCCTCCGCCCGTGACGATGGCCGTGCGCCCTTCTACCTTTCCCATGGTGTTTCCTTTCTGATAGGTGATACATCACCTTCCTGTTTATATGCTCAATCACCCAGATTCGCTTGTCAAAAGCGCACGGCGTGGTTCGCGCAGCTCGCGAGGCATCGGCGGCCCGTCGCCATCGATGGGGCCCGCGTATCGTGAATCTCGAGGCGCTCATGCGCGTGGGCGCGACAACAACAACAGTGGAGGGCAACCTGAATGAAGGAGCTTGACGAACGTGAGCGACGCGCATGGTCGGGGCTGCTCAGGATGCAGGACGACCTGCGCCGTCACATCAGCCGACAGCTCATGGAGGACAGCGGGCTCTCCTGGGCCGATTTCGCGGTCTTGTTCGGGCTCTTCCAACAACCCGACGGCCGGCTCCGGGTGTTCGAACTGCGCGATCTGCTGCGCTGGGAGAAAACGCGGCTCATACATCAGGTGTCGCGAATGGCCACCCGCGGCCTCATCGAGCGGCAGGCCTGCCAAGACGATAGCCGCGGGAGCGTGGTCGCTCTCACCGAGGCGGGGCGCGAGATCATCCAGGCCGCGGCCCCACGCCACCTTCAGGACATCCGGGAGGTGTTCTTCGACGTGCTCACCCCACGGCAACTGGACGTCTTGGCCGATGTGGCGGAGGCGGTTCTCGACAACATCGACGAGAAGGACGGGCGGGAGTCCGACCTCGAGCAATGACGTCGACGCGCCCCGTCGAGGTGGCGCGCTCACCCTCTTCCCTGGACTCCGCCCGCATGCTGTCCGAGCGGTCGCGCGTCGCTGAGAGGTGATGTATCATCCTGGGCGGGGTGATACATCACCTCTCAGAGCATAGGAAGGACAGGAGCCCTATTGGGGGTAGAGGGCGGGAGCAGAGGGGGGAGTAGCTCCCGGCGTCCCTCTTTCGAGGGACGCCGCGCGCTCGCGCAAAGCCGCCCGCCAGCGGGAGGCGCGCCTGGGGGGCCTACAGCAGGTCCTCGATCCGGATCGGCATCTTGCGCACGCGCTTGCCGGTCGCGTGGTAGATGGCGTTGGCGATCGCACCGGACGCACCGGCCATCGCCACCTCGCCCAGCCCCTTGGCGCCAATCGTATTGGTCAGCGGGTCGGGCTTGTCGATGAAGGTGACGTCGATGTCGCCCACGTCGGCGTTCACCGGCACGACGTAGTCGGCGAGGTCACAGTTCAGCCAGCCGCCAAAGCGCGGGTCGACCTCGGTCTCCTCGCGCAGCGTCGCGCCAATCGCCCAGACGACGCCGCCCAGCACCTGGCTCGTCGCGGTCCTCGGGCTCACGACCCGCCCGCAGTCGACGACGCTGACGACCCGCGGCACACGCACCCGCCGCGTGCGCGGCTCGACGTGGACCTCGACGAAGTGGGCGATGTAGCTGAACGACGTGAACGACGGATAGTGGGGTCCCCACACCCCGAAGCCGCCATGCCTGAGCGCGTCCAGCACGCTGGGATCCTGTCCGGGCCCGACTTGCGACGCCTCGATCTCCAGGTACGGGCGACGCACCTTGAGGAGCCGCTGGTGCAGGTTGCCGGAGAGCTCGCGACCCGCGAACAGTGCGTCCGCCGCCTCGCGCATCTTCGCCGCGGCGGTGGCGGCGGCGGAGACGACGCTCGTCGTGCCCGACGAGCCGGAGGTGGGGTGCTGCGGCGCGGCACTGGTGTCGCCAATCAAGATCTCCAGCCGGTTGGGATCCAGATCGAGCTCGCGCAGCAGCACCGAGGCGATCGCGGTGCGCATCCCCTGACCCATCTCGTGGCCGGAGGCGGCGTAGCGCGTCCTGCCGTCGGCGTAGACGCGCAAGGTCACCAGCGAAGGCGTCGTCATGGACGGATAGGCGCCGCAGCCGATTCCCCAGCCGACCTGTGTTCCGTCGGGCAACGCCATCGACCCCGGCGCCGCGGTCCGCCGCTCCCAGCCGAAGCGTTGCGCCCCCTCGCGGATGCAGTCGTTCAGGAACCGCGACGACAGCGGCTTGCCATGGAGCGGGTCGATCGTCGTGTCATGCCGCAGACGGAACGCGACCGGATCCTCGCCGAGCTTGTAGGCGAGTTCGTCGACCGCGCTCTCGAACGCGAATTGGGAGGGCTGAGGGAACGGCGTGCGCATGTAGCCCGGAGTCTGCGTGTCGATGCGGATGTTGCTGGCGGTGCCGAGATAGTCGGCGATGCCGTACATCTGCACCGTCGCCTCGTGGTACCGCGGAGGGAAGTTGCCCGAGCGCGACTGCTGGTGGTCGGCGTCGTACTGGACCGCGACCATCTTGCCCGCGTCCGCGCCAAGCTTGACGTGATGGCGGCTCCTCGGCCGGAAGCCCGCGTTGTGGAAGATCTGCGCGCGCGGCATGACCAGCTTCACCGGGCGTCCGAGCAGCATCGCGGCGTGCGCGACGAGCGTGGTCTGGAGCTGAAACGCGCCCTTCTGCCCGAAGCTGCCGCCGACCGAGGGGCTCTTCACCTCGATCAGTGAGCGGTCCAGCCGAAGCATGAGCGCGAGCCCTGTCGTCATCGGGCCCGAGATCTGTGTCCCTTCCCACACGGTGAGCTTGCCATCCGACCAGTGCGCGGTGGTGGAGAGCATCTCGATCGGGTTGTGGTGCTGCGCCGGGCTCACGTAGGTGTCGGCGTGCGATGTCGAGGCGGTCTCCATGGCGAGTCGGGCGTTGCCGGCCTCCACACCCGCGAACGGCTCGTGCACCGCGCCGGTGCTGTCGATCAGCGCGCTGAAGGTCTGGTCGGCATAGGTCGCGCGCACCGCCTCGGCGCCCTCGATCGCGGCCTCCAGCGTCTTGGCGACGACCAGCGCCACGGGCTGGCCCCGATAGGCGATCTCGCGGATGAGGGTTGGCGGCAGGGGCAGCCCTCCCGAAGGGGGCGGGGGGGGGAAGTCGTCGGCGGTCAGGATGCGTACCACGCCGGGCACGCGCGCCGCCGCCTCGAGCGACAGCGAGGTGAGCTGGCCCTTGGCGATCCGCGCTGGCACGGTCATCGCGTAGAGCAGGCCCGGCAGGGGCACATCGGCGGCATAGGCGGTACGGCCCATGACCTTTTCGCGCGCGTCGACGCGGGCGCGGTCAGGGAAGGGGTCGGTGGTCATCAGGCATTCCTCCCAGCGGCGATCAGCAGCGCGTCGGCGACGGTGCGCGCGCCGAGTTCGATCTTGAAGCGGTTGTCGTGGCCCGGCGTCGCGCCGGAGAGCGCCGCGCGGCCCGCGGCGAGCGCGGTCTCGGGGGTGAGTGGCTGGCCGACGAGCGACTGCTCGGCGGCGGTGGCGCGCCAGGGTCTGGTCGCCACCCCGCCCAGGGCGATCCGCGCGCGGCCCACCCGGTCGCCATCCATCTCGAGCGCGACCGCGGCGGAGGCGAGCGCGAAGGCGTAGCTCTCGCGGTCGCGGATCTTGTGATAGGTCGACGCGCGTCCAGCGCGGGTCTTGGGCACGACGATCGCGATGATCATCTCGCCCGGCTGGAGCGTGAACTCCAGATGAGGGGTCGTGCCGGGCAGGCGGTAGAGGTCGGCCACTGGCAGCGTGCGCGAGCCGGTCGGACCGAGCAACTCGAGGGAGGCGTCCATCGCCACCAGCGCCACGGGCCAGTCGCCCGGGCTCACCGCGGTGCACGCGTCGCTGGTGCCGAGCACCGCCTGGCCGCGGTCGATCCCACCGATCGCCGCGCAGCCGGAGCCAGGCTCGCGCTTGTTGCAGGGGAAGGTGCCGACCGCGGACGGGTTGCCGGTGCCGTTGCGGAAATACAGGCAGCGCGTGCGTTGGAGGAGGTTGCCCCCCACCGTCGCCATGTTGCGCAGTTGCTGCGAGGCGGCCTTCCACAGCGATTCGGCGAGCAGGGGATAGTCGCTCTGCAGCGTGCGATCGGCCGCCACCGCGCTCATCGGCGCCAGCGCCTCGAACCGAAGCTGGTCGCCGCTGGTGTCGATCCGGTCGAGCCCGCGGATCGAGGTCACATCGATCAGGTGGCGCGGCCGGTCGATGTCGAGCTTCATCATGTCGTACAGCGACGTGCCACCCGCGATGTAGCGCGCGTCCGCGCCAGCGCGGCTGTGCGCGGCCACCGCCTCGGCGGCCGACGTCGGCCGGGTATAGGTGAACGGTTGCATCAGCCCCTCCCCATCTTGGACGCGGCGTCCTCGATCGCCGCGACGATGCCGACGTAGGCGCCGCAGCGGCAGATGTTGCCGCTCATGTACTCGCGGATGCGCTCGCGCGACGTGGCGTTGCCCTCGCGCACGCAGGCGACCGCGGCCATGATCTGGCCCGGGGTGCAATAGCCGCACTGCAACGCGTCGTGGTCGATGAACGCCTGCTGCATCGGGTGCAACTGCTCGCCGTTGGCCAGCCCCTCGATCGTCGTCACCTCGCGACCCTCGACCTTGGCCGCGAGCGTCAGGCACGACGCGACGCGACGACCGTCGACGTGGACGGTGCAGGCGCCGCACTGGCCGTGGTCGCAGCCCTTCTTGGCGCCGGTCAGCCCCATCCGCTCGCGCACCAGGTCGAGCAGCGATGTGCGCGTGTCGATCGCGACCTCCACCGCATGGCCGTTCACCGTCGTTCGCAGGTCGAGCGGGTTGCCAACCTCCGGAGGCGGAGGCACGGGGGCCTGCGGCGACAGAGGTTGCTCGCAAGCCAGCGACAGCGTCAGCAGCGTCGCGCCGGCGCCCAGCGCGGTCCGCCGCGTGACTGTCAGGGGAGCCGTCGTGTTCTCATCGTCAGCCATGGCTGCCTTCTCTCCATTTCGTGTCGAGCACGCATGCGTTTCCCGTGAAGTGTTTCATTTGGTTCCGTTTCGGGAAGGTAACGATTCGCGCGGGTCCCTGTGAATCACGGGATTCCCGACACACTGTCTGGTAGATGGAGACAATGAGCCGTGACCTCGACGCCCTCAAGGTCTTCCTGGCATGCCCAAGAAGGCACGCGTGTCCGCGCACCTGAAGCGTGCCCCGGGTTTTCTCGCGGAGGCCGGGGAAATCACGGCGCTCTTTCATTCCCTGTGGACGTTTGTCGATGTGCCATGGCAGAAGCCCACCAACAACTTTGAAGCGAGTTTGATGATGTCACCGGGAGCGCGGGCCGTACTACCCGCCTACCGGCCGGCGGTGGGCAGTCGGGCGGCAGCACTTCGA
The DNA here is from genome assembly GCF_002305875.1 of Cystobacter fuscus. Taxonomy (NCBI): domain Bacteria; kingdom Pseudomonadati; phylum Myxococcota; class Myxococcia; order Myxococcales; family Archangiaceae; genus Cystobacter; species Cystobacter fuscus. Next base: position 5,980,716 of record NZ_CP022098.1, read on the forward strand.
GGACGCCGATGCGCTCGTCTCGGCCGCGCAGCCGCTCGCTTCTAGCGCAGCGCCGCGAGGGCCGCGTCGACCTTCGCCACCGTCACCGACACGGGCGTCGTCACCTCCGGAGCGAAGATGGCCACACGGAGCTCCTCGAAGACCCACCGCAGCTCCCGCGCCGCCTCCTGGTTACGCACGGTGGCGCACCTGGCGAGGAAGGTCTCCCACAGGGGGTGAAGGGCGCGGCCTTGCCTGCGTCCTTGCCGGGGTTGGCCACCGCACGCGACAGCCGTGCCTGGGCCGCGCGGAGGTAGCGCGGGTAGTTCAGCAGGCGCGCGAAGGGAATCCACTCGATGAGGTTCGCGGGGAACAGGTGCCCGAGCTGCGAGCGGATGTCCCGCACGGCCGCCGCGCCGCTCGGCCCCTTGGATGCGGCCTTGAGTGCGGCGAGCGTCGCGGCGAGCTCCGAGGAGGTGACAGCGACGGCGTTCGCCCAGTCCCGGGTCGCACGCTCGATGAGCGGTGAGCCCTCACCGACCAGCGCCTCGAAGGCCGCCTTCGTGCGGGGCAGCGGCGCACCCGGTGCGAGCTTGAACGCCTCGTCGACGCTGCGTGCGAGGACGAGCGCCCGGAAGGCGTCGGCCTGGCCCCGCGCGGGCGGCGCGCCGTCCAGGGACGGGAAGGGCGGCGGCATGCGCGCGGCGCTGACGGCCACGTGTCCGCGCGCCGAATCTGGTAGCCGACGTCCGTGCCCAGCTCCGTGCCGAGCTCGCGTGCCACGCGCGCCGCCACGCTCGTCGCGGCGATACGCCGGGGCTGGGTGACGCCAATCTGGCGCGGGCGGCCGCGCCCCATGGAGAGCAGGACTTTCGGCAGCTGCGTCGTCTTCCCCGAGCCGGTGGCCCCCGCGACGATGACGACCTGATGGGCGGCGAGGGCCGAGGTGATGTCCTCCACCCGGCTCGAGATGGGGAGCTCGGGGGGGAAGTGCAGGAGGGGCAAGTCGCCGGGGATGGGGACGGGTCTTGGCGACACTGAGTCCAGCTGGGTTTCGGGCAACTCCCCAGCCCCCCGGTACGCCAGGCCTGCCAATAACAGACAACGACGGGAGCCGGGGCTTGCCGGCGCCGGCGGCCCTGATCCACCGTGCCGGCCATGTCAAACATATCAAACATGTCAAACGGTTGGAGTCACCTCGAAGCTCGTCGTTTCACCCCGCCGAGGCTCCTGCTCAGGGTGGTAGCGGCCAGCTTCTTCCTGGCGCTCTCCGTGGCCGGAGTGGCGGATGCGGGAGGACTGGCGCGGGCCGCCCCTTCCCCCAGCGCCGCACGCCACCAGGAGCACCCCGACCTCCCACCGGCGCTGCGCGAGGCCGTCGAGAAGTCTCTTTATCGGATTCGGGATTATCAGTCCTCCAACCCGGCCCAGGGCTTTGGCGCCAGCTTCAGCGAAGATGGCTTGCACCTGGCGGCGCGCGGGCCCTCGGCCGGCTCCTGGCAGTGGCGCATGAGCCTGCGCGGCTACGGCTACGGAGAGCAGATGCAGCCGGTGGCGGCGGCCGAGCGGCTCGTCCGTGACAACCGCATCGAGTACCAGCGCGGGCCGCTGACGGAGTGGTACGTCAACGAGCGCCAGGGCCTCGAGCAGGGCTTCACCCTGGCGGCGCCGCCGGCGGGGCGTGAGTCGGGCGAAGCGCTGGTGCTGCGCCTGGGCGTGAGTGGGGCCTTGCGGGCCGTACTCGAGGACGACGGCGAGCAGGTGGCCTTCTTGGGCGCGGACGGCGAGCGGGTGTTGAGCTACAGCAAGCTCGCCGCCTTCGACGCCAGGGGCCGCCGGTTGCCCGCCCGGATGCGCCTGGCGCGGGACGAAGTGCGGCTGGAGGTGGATGACCGCGGCGCGTCCTACCCGGTGACCATTGACCCGCTCATCGTCACCGAGCAGGCGAAGCTCACCGCCAGCGACGCGGCGGCCTTTGACAACTTCGGCTGGTCGGTGGCGCTCAGCGGCGACACCGCCGTCGTCGGCGCTCCTGACGACGACACGGGGGCCGGCTCGGCCTACGTCTTCGTGCGCAGCGGCACCGCCTGGAGCCAGCAGGCGAAGCTCACCGCCAGCGACGCGGCGGCCCTTGACAGCTTCGGCACCTCGGTGGCGCTCAGCGGCGACACCGCCGTCGTCGGCGCATATGGTGACGACACGGCGGCGGGCGAGGATGCCGGCTCGGCCTACGTCTTCGTGCGCAGCGGCACGACCTGGAGCCAGCAGGCGAAGCTCACCGCCAGCGACGCGGTGGCCTTTGACAGATTCGGCTCCTCGGTGGCGCTCAGCGGCGACACCGCCGTCGTCGGCGCTCGTGGCGACGACACGGCGGCGGGCTCGGAGACCGGCTCGGCCTACGTCTTCGTGCGCAGCGGTACGGCCTGGAGCCAGCAGGCGAAGCTCACCGCCAGCGACGCGGCGGCCGGTGACCTCTTCGGCTGGTCGGTGGCGCTCAGCGGCGACACCGCCGTCGTCGGCGCTCCTGACGACGACACGGGGGCCGGCTCGGCCTACGTCTTCGTGCGCAGCGGCACCGCCTGGAGCGAGCAGGCGAAGCTCACCGCCAGCGACGCGGCGGCCCTTGACAGCTTCGGCACCTCGGTGGCGCTCAGCGGCGACACCGCCGTCGTCGGCGCTCCTAACGACGACACGGCGGCGGGCTCGGAGACCGGCTCGGCCTACGTCTTCGTGCGCAGCGGCACGGCCTGGAGCCAGCAGGCGCACCTCACCGCCAGCGACGCGGCGGCCGGTGACTTCTTCGGCTGGTCGGTGGCGATCAGCGGCGACATCGCCGTCGTCGGCGCATATGCTGACGACACGGCGGCGGGCCAGCAGGCCGGCTCGGCCTACGTCTTCGTGCGCAGCGGCACGGCCTGGAGCCAGCAGGCGAAGCTCACCGCCAGCGACGCGGCGGCCTTTGACAGCTTCGGCGTCTCGGTGGCGATCAGCGGCGGCACCGTGGTCGTCGGCGCTCTTGGCGACGCCGGCTCGGCCTACGTCTATGTGCTGCCGCTGGACGCCGATCTGAAACTCAGCAAGCAGGCCAGCCCTGCTTCGGTGGTGGTCACCGGACAAAACATCACCTATACGCTGACACTCACCAACCAGGGGCCGGCCACCGCCACCAACGTCGTCGTCACCGACTTCCTGCCCGCCTCGACCCACTTCGTCTCGTGCGCCGCGAACCAGGGTGGAGTCTGTGGTGGAGCCGGCAACAACCGCAGCATCCACTTCGCCTCGCTGGCTCCTTCCACCACGGCCACCATCACCCTCGTGGCGGCCGTCAACTGCAACGTGGCCGACGGCACGCCCATCATCAACTCGGCCAGCGTCACTTCCGACACGCCAGATGCCAATCCCACCAACAACTCGGCGACGGTGCAGAGGAGCGCCTCCAATCCAGCTCCCGTGGTGAGCTCCTGGGTCATCGCTCCCCTTCTCTGGCCCCCGAACAACAATCTGGTCAATGTCGGATTCATGGGCAACGTGATCGACAATTGTCCTGGGGTCACTCTCCAGGCGTTTGTGTTCGGCGACGAGGATGACCAGGCACCCACCAGCCCCGGCGTCATCTTTTCGCCGGACGCCAAGGATATTGCTCCGGGCACGCTGCGCTTGCGCGCCGAGCGCGTGGACAGTGGCAACGGGCGGGTCTATCTGATTGTCCTCAAGGCCACTGACTCGGGAGGCAGGGTGGGATTCAGTGTCCAGACCGTGGTCGTGCCCAAGAGCATGAGCATGGCGAACATCATCTCGGTCAACAACCAGGCGGCAGCGGCGAGGGCCTTTGCGCTGGCCAACAATGGCAACCCGCCACCCGGCTATTTCCCCATCGGCGAGCCTGGCGCTCCAGTGATTGGCTCGAAACAATAAGAGATAACTTTAGTTCCAACCCGGTCCGCTGGTCGTAATCGTCGTTTTCCAGGGACCGCTCGGCACGTCGCTGGCGTCGACGAATTTCCATGATGAGACGGCTGAGCCGCCCATGCCGAGGTAGGTCGAGACGGCTGGTGAGACGTCCAGGCCGGCTTGGCTGTACTTCGGTGCGGCCGAGCCGAAGACATAGGCTGAGTCATTCTCGTTGAACGGGCCGACGTCTTCCCACTGCGCGTAAACAGTGCGGCCATTGGCGGTAATTTGGATCCAGCGGTTCTTGAGGATCGATTGGCCGTCGGCCAGCTTGCCGTTCGACCAGTAGACCATGCCCAGGTCTTTCTTGGGGCCGTTGTTGCCGTAGTCGCTAAAGGGCAGGGCGAAGTAGAAAGCGTTCTCGAGCGGCGTGAAGGCGCAGGGGTTGTAGCCGCAGCGGTTGTCGGGGTCGTCGAAACCGCCGAAGTGGCTCTGCCAGTCATTCTGCCAGGCACTGGCGACGTTCGGGGTGTAGCCGTTGTCGGGGCTGGCTAGCTCGCCGGCCCAGAAGACGGTGGTGCGGATGCCAGTGTGCAGCGGGTAGCCGCCGGGGGGCTGGTGCCGGGGCGGGAGCTGGCGCCGGCGTGGCGTGGGGCAGGGTCTGGCGGCTGGCGAGTGAAGTGCTGTTGGCGGCTGTAGCGCTGGAGGTGGCGGTGCTGTTCTGGCTGCCACAGGCCGCTCCTGTCTGTGTACCCGCGGTGCTGTTCGAGCCTTGGCTGCTTGGGGCGTTTCCGGCTTGCTTGCTGTCTTTGGAAGAGGTGTTGGCCGCCGCGCCGGGCTTGTTGCCACTCTGCGCTGAACCGGCGGTGAGTGCCAGGAGCAGGGCGGTAGCAACGGACAGAAACAGGGGCTGGATGTTGCCGCTCTCTGCGTGCACTGGCATGGCTCACTTCCCTTGGGCTCCCGTCAGCTGCCTTCCCACGCCTCTCTGCCCCAACCCCCTGCCCTCAACCGTTCCCCTATTTCTCTTATGCGTTCGCTCCTAGCGCAGCGCCGCGAGGGCCGCGTCGACCTTCGCCACCGTCACCGACACGGGCGTCGTCACCTCCGGAGCGAAGATGGCCACGCGGAGCTCCTCGAAGACCCAACGCAGTTCCCGCGCCGCCTCCTGGTCACGCACGGTGGCGCGCCTGGCGAGGAAGGTCTCCCACAGGGGGGTGAAGGGCGCGGCCTTGCCCGCGTCCTTGCCGGGGTTCGCCACCGCACGCGACAGCCGTGCCTGGGCCGCGCGGAGGTAGCGCGGGTAGTCCAGCAGGCGCACGAAGGGAATCCACTCGATGAGGTTCGCGGGGAACAGGTGCCCGAGTTGCGAGCGGATGTCCCGCACGGCCGCCGCGCCGCTCGGCCCCTTTGATGCGGCCTTGAGTGCGGCGAGCGTCGCGGCGAGCTCCGAGGCGGTGGCCTTGACGGCCTCCGCCCAGTCCCGGGCCGCACCTTCGATGCGCGGTGAGCCCTCACGGACCAGCGCCTCGAAGGCCGCCTTCGTGCGGGGCAGCGGCGCACCCGGTGCGAGCTTGAACGCATCGTCGACGCTGCGTGCGAGGACGAGCGCCCGGAAGGCGTCGGCCTGGCCCCGCGCGGGCGGCGCGCCGTCCAGGGACGGGAAGGGCGGCGGCATGCGCGCGGCGCTGACGGCCACGTGTCCGCGCGCGGCGAGCATCAGGAGCCGGCGGACCCCCGTGCGCGTGGCCGCGTCGGCGGCGGAGGAGGTCTCCAGCAGCACCAGGTCCACGGCGGCGCCCCGGTCGACGAGCGCGGGGTAGCTGCGGATCTCAAGTCCGCCGACCCGCCGGGTGACCATGGGGGGCAGCTCGCCAAAGGTCCAGGCCGTCAGCCCCTTGCGCTCCCAGTCCGAAGTCGGTGCCGCGCTGCGCAGCGCCGCCCGTGCATGTCCCCCATACTGCTCGAGCAGCGCGTCGGCGTCGCGGCTGCGCGCGAGCTCTCTTCCCCGTTCGTCGAGCACCCGGAGCGTGATGCGCAGGTACGGCGCCACGGCATCCGCCCGGAGGGACTCCTCGGGCACGTCCACCCCACACAGCCGGGACACCGCACGCGCGAGCGCTGGAATCATCGGCCCGCGGAAGGGCACCAGTTCCTTCTCGAGACGGTCGATCAGGTCTGGCACCGGCCCCAGCTGCTTGCGCTGGGCGCGGGGGAGCTGCTCGAGCAGGGCGGTGAGCTTCTCCCGCTGCCACCCGGGGATGGTCCAGTCGAGCTCACCCGGGACCCACTGGGCGAGCAGCAGCAGCGGCACACTCAGGGTGATGCCGTCGTCCTCGGCCGCGGGGTCGAAGGTGTACGTCACCGGTACGGACGTGCCGTGCAGGGTGATGGCGTCCGGGTAGTACGCCGGGGACAGGCCCGGGTCGTGCGAGAGGGCATCCTCCATCGAGAGGACGAGCACGTCGGGGTCGGCCGCCTCGGCCTTGCGGCGCCAGGCCTCGAAGCTCGCCCCGTCCGTCACGTCCTCCGGGACGCACTGGTCGAAGAACGTCAGCAGCGCCTCTTCGTCGAGCAGCTCGCTGCGCCGGGCCTTGTCCCGCAGGCGCGCCACGCGCTCGAGCACCTGGCGGTTCTTCTCCTGGAACGCCCCCCGGGTGCGGTACTCGCCGCGCACCAGGGCATGCTCGAGGAACATCAGCCGTGCCCGGGCGGGGTCCATGCTGGCCAGGGACACGGGGCGCTCCTTGAAGACTTGAAGCCCGAAGAGGGTCGCGTTCTCCTTCACGACGGCGCGCGCGGACTTCTCCGACCAGTGCGGTTCGGAGTAGCTGCGCTTGAGCAGGTGGGGGGCCGCCGCCGCGAGCCACTCCGGGTCGAGCTTCGCCACGGTGCGCGCGAACAGCTGGGACGTCTCCACGAGCTCGAACGCCATCACCCAGGCGGGGGGCTTTTTCGCGAGCGCCGACGAGGGGTGAACCATGAAGCGCGTCTGCTTCGCGCCCGTATAGTGGCGCTGCTCCGGATTCCACTGGCCGATGCGGGACAGGAGCCCGGTGAGGAGCGCCTGGTGCAGGACGTCCCCGCGCGCCGGGGCGCCCCGGCCCTTGCGCGGCAGGCGCAGCTCGCGGACGGTCTCCTCGAGCTGGCGCTGGACGTCCCGCCACTCGCGCACCCGCAGGAAGGACAGGAAGTTGTCCCGGCACACGCGCCGCAGATGGGACGTCCCCCGGCCCTCGGCCTCGCGCACGAACGCCCACAGCTTGAGGAGCCCCGTGAAGTCCGAGTGCTCGTCACGGAAGCGCCGGTGCAACTCGTCCGCCTTCTGCGCGAGCTCCCGTGGCCGCTCGCGCGGGTCCTGCAGGTTGAGCGCCGCGGCGACGATGAGCACCTCGTCCAGGCACCCGTACTCGGCGCCGGCGAGAATCATCCGCGCGATGCGCGGGTCCACTGGGAAGCGCGCGAGCTGGTACCCGAGCGGCGTCAAGGTGCGCTCCTTGCCCTCGATGGCCCCGAGTTCCTCGAGCACCCGCCAGCCCTCGGCGATGGCCCTCGGCTGGGGCGGGTCGAGGAAGGGGAAGTCCTCGACGTCACCGAGGCCGAGGGACTTCATCCGCAGGATGACCCCCGCGAGCCCGGTGCGCTTGATTTCCGGGTCGGTGAAGGCGGGCCGCGTGGTGAAGCTCACCTCGTCGTAGAGGCGCACGCAGATCCCCTCGCGCACGCGTCCGCAGCGCCCTTTGCGCTGGTCGGCGCTGGCCTGGGAGACCGGCTCGATGTGCAGGCGCGTGGTGCCCGAGCGTGGGTCGTAGCGCGACAGGCGCGCCACCCCCGTGTCCACGACGTACACGATGCCCGGGATGGTGACCGACGTCTCCGCGACGTTGGTGGCGAGGATGACCCGGCGCTCGGGGAGGGTGGCGAAGACGCGCGACTGCTCGGCGGCCGACAGGCGCGCATACAGGGGCTGCACCACCGTGCCGCGGAGCTCGCGCGCGTTCAGGGCATTCTCGGCCTCGCGGATTTCCCGCTCCCCGGGGAGGAACACGAGGACGTCCCCGTCCGGGTCGAGCGAGAGCACGTCCGCCACCGCATCGGCGACGGAGTCGGCGAGCTCGGCGTCCTCGGGGGGCGGCTCGTAGAGCACGTCCACCGGAAAGGTACGGCCCTCCACCTGGATGACCGGAGCCCCCCCGAAGAACTGCGAGAAGCGCTCGGTCTCGATGGTGGCCGAGCTCACCACCACCTTGAGATCGGGGCGCCTGGGGAGGATGCGCTTGAGCCACCCCAGCAGGAAGTCGATGGTGAGGCTGCGCTCGTGGGCCTCGTCGAGCACGATGGTGTCGTAGCGGCTCAGGAGCGGGTCGCTGTGAATCTGCGCGAGCAGGACCCCGTCGGTCATGAACTTCACGGCCGTCTGCCGGGACGAGCGGTCCTCGAAGCGAATCTGGTAGCCGACGTCCGTGCCCAGCTCCGTGCCGAGCTCGCGTGCCACGCGCGCCGCCACGCTCGTCGCGGCGATACGCCGGGGCTGGGTGACGCCAATCTGGCGCGGGCGGCCGCGCCCCATGGCGAGCAGGACTTTCGGCAGCTGCGTCGTCTTCCCCGAGCCGGTGGCCCCCGCGACGATGACGACCTGATGGGCGGTGATGGCCGCGGTGATGTCCTCCACCCGGCTCGAGATGGGGAGCTCGGGGGGGAAGTGCAGGGTGGGCAAGCCGCCAAGGGTGGGGACGGGTGAGTCGCCGGACATGGCTGCATGGCCTATCACTGAAGCGCACGCTCCGCCCCTGACGAATCGTGTGGGCACCTGCGCGCCCGGCGTTCAGGAGGACGTTCGACTTTGTACCCCAAGGGGACTGCGCGGCCTCGCCACCGGCTTGGCGCACCACTCGGCCGGCCCCCGTCCGCGGCCCTCCTCGACCTCTCTGCACCAGCCCACTCCCTCCACAGGCCTCCCATCCTTCTTAGACGCTCAGTACCCCACGTGCAGGCGGCCGGGAGGTAGCGCCGCCTCCAATCGCTTCACCTCCGCCTCGGGGATGCGGTCCAGCCCCAGTTTGAACTGCTTCAGCCGGGCGAGCGGCGCGAGGCCCCCCGGCAGCGCGGACAGTTCTCCCTGGAAGAACCCGGCATGCGTCAGCTTCGGCAGCCGCCCGAGCCCGTCCACCAGCACCTGAACCCGCCCCGGCGTCATCTTGTAGAAGCGCCACCACCAGAGCTTCTTCAGCCGAGGCAGTCGGGTCAGCACCTCGGGGAAACCCTCCAGCGCCATGGCGTCGAGGTACAGCTCCTCCAGGGACTCCAGCTCTCCGAACGCGTCCGGGAGCCGGGAGAGGTTGTTGCAGTACCGCAGGCTCAGCTTCTTGAGCGTGGGGAGCCGGCAGAGCTCCACGGGCAGCGTCTTCAGCGGCAGGCTCTCCAGGCTGAGGCTCTTCAGCGCTTGAAGCTCGCCGATGCGCGGGGAGATTTCCGCGATGTCGTTCGTGTCCAGCGTGAGGCTCTCCAGCCCGGTGAGGGAGAAGACCTCCTCGGGGATGGCCTTCAGCTTCTTCTGCGCGAGCCCGAGCCGCGTGGCCTTCTCGCCCCGCGCCGCCTTCTCCTTCACGGCGGCGATGGCCTTCTCCACGGGGTCGAGCCGGGCGTCCGCCAGCACGGGCTTCCCCGCGCGCAGCTTCGCGAGCAACCCCTTCCGGTCCAGCGTCGAGTCGATGACGCCGTCCTCGTCTTCGTCCTCCACGGTGAAGGCGCCCGGTAGGAGCGCCTCGTGCGGCTCCAGCGTCTTTCGAGGCCGTCCCGTCGCGGTGAGCTTGCTGCCCACGAGCACGTCCACGTCGAGCGCACCATAGACGTGGACGTGGTGGTGCTCCTCGACGAGGGTGCGTGCCGTCAGCCCGCCGCCGACACAGAAGACGTCGTCCCCAAGCGAGTCGCCGAAGAGGAGTCCCCGAATCCGGGCGTTGCCCGCGATGAAGATGGCGGAGAACGTGGCGACGTTCTCCACCTCCAGGTCTCCCAGCACCACCAGGAGGGTGTGGTCGGCCGCATGGCCGTCCGAGAGCAACCCCTTCACCCGGACGCTGCCGGAGACGACGAGCGGCCGGGGACCGACGACGAGCGAGTCGGCCTCTACACCTCCCTCGTGGAAGAGGACGCCCTGCTCGGTGATGCCCTTCCACCACGAGGCCAGCTTCTCCCGCCACTCGGGCGTCGCCACCGCCTCCACGCGCGGCCACACCTCGCGCGCGGAAGTTTCACGTCCCCAGACCCGCACTGCGTCCTGCTTCGCCGACATGTCCCTGGAGCTCCCTTCCGGAAGCCATCAGGCCATGGAGTCGCCGCGAGGGCCAGTCAGCGGACGCGGACGACGTGGCGCATGAGAGGAATGGGAGCACTGTCGAGGGCAGAGGGTGGGCGCAGAGAGGCAGAGGAAGGCCGCAGACGGGAGCCCACGAGCTCGTACAAATCGTCTGACACCTTCTCTGGGGCCATTCACGCGCGCTGGTCATTCTTTCCTCCACTGGGGTCCGTCACACGCTCGAACGACACTCCAAGGTTCCCTACCCCTTCGAGTGCGTTCTTGATGTCCTCTGAAACGACGAACGCGATCTTGAACTTCTTCAGCCGAAAGACATGCGCGCCCTCGGTCTTCGAGGGGTCGATTCGCAGGCCGTAGATCCAGCGGTACTCCCCTTCATAGTCAGGGGAGGGGTCGTCCTCGTCATAGTGGTGAACCTCCCGGCACCGTGCCTCGTCTATGGCATCAATCACCTTGGTCGCATTGACAACGATGTACTGTTCGGGCTCCCCGGCGATAATCATCGGGATCAACTGCACATCACTAGATGCAAAGGCCCTGAAGACGTTTGCGACCGCCTCATTGACGATGGGGGCTTGCTCTATCCCAGAAAGTACGAACGCGCGCCTCTCGCCTTGGTGCGCAACCTCGGCCTTCATAGGCCCGAGGTCTGGAAGAATGCGACCGTCTGCGAACATCCAAGGCTCGTCGAAGGTGCCCCCGGTCGCTGGTCCTGGCGTTTTAACCACCCATTGAGGCACGTTAGCTATTCCTACCCAATAGAAGTGACGCCCCATGCTGCCTCTCCTACTTCACAATTAGACTGCGCAACTCGGATCCCTGCGTCAGAAGCTCATTGGCAATCTTGGCTAGTTCAGTCGTCAAACTGGACCGACACGTCTCCGTGGACCGACAGCGAGACACCGCTCGCTCCAGACGAAGCACCACCCTCTCGTGGTATTGCTCTGGATGTGGTCCTTCGTGCCCATCGAGCCGCACTTTGTTTGCAACATCTTCGAGGCTCATCCCTGCCTTCTTGAATACGTCCTCGCATCTCGGTGTCCAAGGACCACCGGTCACATCGGAAATGGGGTTCTTGTTCGTGCAGATGTGGTGAACAGGGCCCACGGCGTCGCCCGGATACCGCCCCTCTCCGTACATCGCAAGAGCCGCAGCCGCCCCCGGAGCCAGCGCCACGTTGAGCACGCCAGCGGCAGGCAACGAGATTGAGCCCACCCCACCATTCAACGCCGCCGTGAGCTGAAAGCCGCCCTCGGCCTGCGCGCGGATGGCGGCCTGGGAGAAGCCGGGGAGCTTGGGGCCTTGGGCCGCCATCGCGCTCTTTCCGCCAAGGGCCGCAGTGACGAGCAGCACCAGGACGCGCGTGCCGTTCGTTCCCAACACGCGCCCGAACCGGTGCCCGATGTCCTGCAACTCGACGATGCTCGTCGCCTTCTCTGAGTCTTCCCACAGCCGAACGAACCCTCGGCCCATCTCCCAGACCGGAATCACACCGAGGTAGGCCACCATGGCCGCCGTCAACGCGACCGCGATAACCTTGGTGACGGGTTCGGGCAGGGTCATCGTGAGCAGCACGGTCAGCGCGGCCGAGGTCAACATCGCTTTGAGCGCTACCGGGTTCAGCATCTTGCCGACCTCCACCTCGACGCTCTCCCAGACGGTATCAAGCGCGAAGGACAAGGCCATGAGCGTCCGGTCCTTCCGCCCGAACGGCAACCCCGTTCCACCTACCAGGGTCAGGCAGTCGTCCGCGTCGGGGCAGATGCGCGCGTACAACGACTCAGGCGAAGTCCCCGAGCCCGAATCAGCGAGGCCCTTCGAGGACGCGAGGAGAGTCCTGGACCGCACCCACCCGCGCTGGTCCGCCTCGTCCAACTCGCGGAACGCCACGTCCAGCCGCATGTCGAGGACGAGCTGCGCGAGGGCCGCCTTGAACTCGTCCTCAGTCACCTCGACAGGCTCGACATCGACCGACTCGTAGGTGACTCGCTGACCGTTCTCAACGTCGATATGGACGACGCGGGTGGTCGCACACCCCGCCGCCAGCAGTAGACCCACTAATCCGACTAGTCTCATAGAGTCCCCCCAGATGCGAAATCCAAGTAAAAATGGATTTAACATCGTGACCCCGGAGTCTGACAGCTTCAAGGGGGCCTTGAGTTTCTAGTCTACTGCACTGCACCTGCCTTCTCGGTCTTCCTTCTATAGGAGAGCCGCGAGGCGCTGCTGGACGACGGCCGTCGTCGCAGGACTGTGCGCCTCGTCCTCTAGGCGACCTCCCCAGGGAGTGGATGCCCTCTACCCCTCCTGGGAAGTTGGCCGGACTATGTGACCTGGCCTACCCATCCGGTCTTTCCTGCTTCTTGTCCTGGTGGCCTCGTCGGGCGCGCAGGCCGGGGACAAGTACGCCGAGCCGTTGGTGCGCCCCATCATGCGGTCCGAACACAGAAGAACGACGCCCTCACCGAAGAGAACGAGCGCTACCGCAAGCGCTAGGAGGGATGGGGGCCGTGTAGAGGGAGAGGGAAGGAGGCGAGGGGCCGAGGAGGGCCGCGGACGGGAGCCCCCGGGCTGTGAGCCAGGGCGGTGCGCAGAGCGAACAGCCTCCTGGAGGCACACGCCGGCCCAAGCGGCCCCTGCTGCTGGAAGGGAGGTAGCAGGGGAGTGGGCTTGTGGGGCAGCGCGACGGCATGGGGCTCAACACCACGCCACCGCCCTCGTCGCTTGAGCAGTGAGGCGCGCCAAGCCCCCGGAAAAAATGTGCGCGCCTCCGAGGCCGATGCACGACACCAGCGTGCCCAGCTCCGTGCCGAGCTCGCGTGCCACGCGCGCCGCCACGCTCGTCGCGGCGATACGCCGGGGCTGGGTTGACGCCAATCTGGCGCGGGCGGCCGCGCCCCATGGCGAGCAGGACTTTCGGCAGCTGCGTCGTCTTCCCCGAGCCGGTGGCCCCCGCGACGATGACGACCTGATGGGCGGTGATGGCCGCGGTGATGTCCTCCACCCGGCTCGAGATGGGGAGCTCGGGGGGGAAGTGCAGGGTGGGCAGGCCGCCGGGGGTGGGGACGGGTGATTCGCCGGACATGGCAGCATGGCCTGGCATTGATTCTGGCCCCGATTGAAGTGTCCCCGACGGGATTCGAACCCGTGTTCCTCCATTGGGAGGTCAGCGCGGGGGCCCGCCGCTCAGTCGAAGGCGACGCACGAGGGCGAGTCGATGCGCAGCACGGACTCCTGGTGGAAGCGCTGCTTGTACTCCTCGCGGATGGCGTTGATGTCCGCCGAGCGCGCGGCGCTGCCATCGTGGAGCAGCACGAGGATCTTGCTGTTCTCGTGGACGAGGTTGCCGTTGTCCATGAGGTACTGGCCATCGGCGTCGTACACGGTCAGCCCGTCCTTGAAGCGGGGGGTGACCACGGTGTCGACGAAGGCGTTGAACTCGGCGTCGGTGACGGGCACGTCGTTTGCCCGATCCATGCCGAAGAACAGCTCCGTGCGGTACTGCTCCGAGCCCACGAGGCAGGCGCTCTCGGGGATGCCACCACAAGCGGAGAGGCTCAGGCCCAGGGCGAGCACGAGGACAGGGGACAGGCGCGAGACGGCGGCGAGGGACATGCTTCGGACTCCTGAGGAGGGGAGGAATGCGCTTTATTCCAGGGCCGGGGGTGGCGTCACCCGCCCAGGAAGGGTTTCCCATGTCGGATTCATCACGCAGGTGGTTCTTGACCCGGAGTGTGCTGGGCGTGGCGGGAGCGGTGGTGGCGGGCCGGGCGGAGGCGGCGCCTCCCGACGCGGGAACGGGCGCCCCGGCTCCGGCGGGCTCTCCGCCCGCGTTCGGCACCGCCCCGTCCGTGGGACCGGAGGTGAACGCGGCCACCTTCGAGGAGGCCAGCAAGTTGATGCGCGTCACCCTGACGCCGGCCGAGCGCGCGCAGGCGGCGGGCAACTGGCGCGAGATGATGGCGCCGTTGCTCGAGCGGCGCACGGGGCCTCGCCGGGTGGAACTGGAGCCGTCGCTGGCCCCCGCGACGCGGTGGGATCCGTCGCTGCCGGGGGTGAAGACCGTGCCCTCGCGCAACCGCTTCGTCCGGAGCAAGGCCCCGGGGGCGCCGCTGCCCCAGAAGGACGAGGACATCGCCTTCGCGCCCGTGTCCCAGCTCTCGCGGTGGGTGGAGTCGCGCGCGCTGACGTCCGAGCGGCTCACCAACATCTACCTGGAGCGCTTGCGGCGCTTCGATCCGAAGCTCCAGTGCGTCATCACGCTCACGCCGGAGCTGGCGCTCGAGCAGGCGCGGCGCGCGGACAAGGAGATCGCCGCGGGCCGGTATCGCGGTCCCCTGCACGGCATTCCCTGGGGGGCGAAGGATCTCGTCGACACGGCGGGCATCGCGACGACCTACGGCGCCGAGCCCTTCCGCGATCGGATTCCCACCACCGACGCGACCGTGGTGGACAGGCTGCACCGGGCGGGGGCGGTGCTCGTGGCGAAACTGAGCCTGGGGGCGTTGGCGCTCAATGACATCTGGTTCGGGGGCGAGACGAAGAACCCCTGGGTGTTGGAGGAGGGCTCGTCGGGCAGCAGCGCGGGCCCCGGGTCGGCGACGGCGGCGGCGTGCGTGGGCTTCTCGCTGGGGAGCGAGACGGGAGGCAGCATCGTCGCGCCGTCGATGCGCTGCGGGGTGGCGGGGCTGCGGCCCACGTATGGGCGCGTGCCGCGCACCGGGGCGATGACGTTGAGCTGGACACTCGACAAGCTGGGGCCAATGGCGCGGGGGGTGGAGGACACGCTGCTGGTGCTCTCGGCGCTCTCCGGCCCCGACGCGGGGGATGGGGCGAGCGTGCCCTCGCGGCTGGACTTCGATGCCACCGCGGGGGTGAAGGGCTTGCGCGTGGGGTATCTCCCCGCGTGGATGGAGCAGAGCCCGGCGACGGACGTGGATCGGGCGGCGCTCGAGACGCTCAAGACGCTGGGGCTGACGCCCGTGGAGGTGAAGCTGCCCGACTGGCCGTATTCCTCGCTCAACGTCATCCTCTTCGCCGAGGCGGCGGCGGCGTTCGAGGAACTCACGTTGGAGCACGGCGTGGACGCGCTGGCCATGCAGGTGCCCGACGCGTGGCCGAACCTCTTCCGGCAGTCGCGCTTCCTGTCGGCGGTGGACTTCGTGCAGGCGGACCGGCTGCGGCACAAGGTGGCGCGGGAGATGGCGCGCATCATGGGGGAGGTGGATCTGCTGCTCGTGCCCTCGTTGCGCGAGGAGATGCTCACCGTGTCGAACTTCACGGGCCATCCCTCGCTGACGTTGCGCACGGGCTTCGTCGAGGTGGAGCGGGCGCGGAGCGACTGGGCGCCCAATCCCTTACGGCCACTGCCCACGTTCTCGCCCAAGCGCCGCGTGCCGCATGGGGTCACGTTGATTGGACGGCTCTTCGACGAGGGGACGTTGGGGCGGGTGGGGATCGCGCTGGAGCGGGCCTCGGGCGTCGCGGGCGAGCGGCCTCCGGGGTTCTGAGTCCGGTCTCGTGCGGTGCCAGGCAGTGGTTCATTGACTGAGGAGGTGCGCTGTGTTCACACGTCTTGAGGGTTCGTGTCCGGCGGACGCGCAGCGGCGTCCCTGGTTGGGGGTTTGGGTCCTCCTCGTCCTTTTCCTCCATGCCGCCTGTGCCGCGCCGATGGCTGGAGTGAGGGCCGAGGCAGTGGCGAGGAGTGAGGCCGCGGACGAGTGGGTGCACCTCACGTTGCCCACCCGGTTCGGGGCCGTGCAGGTGAGCGACTTCGAACTCAACGAAGCCATGTCCACCCTGGTGCTGAACATGCCGCTGCGGGTGGCGGGCTCCCATTTTCCGCTCTACCTCCACCGGAAGCTGGCGCTGGCCTCGGTCACGGGAGAGGCATGGCGCACACCTCTGGCAAAGTCCTACGGGCGCTTCTGCGAGCGGCAATGCACTCCGGGAGACTGCCTGGAGTTGTTCAAGGACGGGCCAGGGCTGGACGGTGAGGACAAGCGCGACATCGCCCTGGCGCTCTCCGTGAATACAGCGCTGGAGGCGCGGGACGCGGAACTGCGCTCCATGTTCTCCACGACGCAGCTGTGGACGACGCTGAGCCTCACCCTCACTGGCTACATGGCGCTGGTCGCGGCACCCGAGCCCGTTTCCAAGGGCGTGGCCGCCGCACTGACCGTTTTGCTGTGGGGGTACCTGGGCTGGGAGTTGTTCGACCTGCTACGGGCCTACTTCCAGTTATGGGAAGAGGCGGCCGAGGCCAGCACCTTCGCGGAGCTGCACGAGGCGGGGAAGCGCTTCGGCAAGGTCATTGGACCCAACAGCATGCGCATCCTCCTCTTGTTGGGCACGGCGGCGGTAGGGGAGACGGCGGCGCTCGTGTCCAAGGCGCCGAAGCTGCCGGGTTTCGCGAAGGCCGAGGGTTCGCTCAAGTCCCAGGCCGGCATCCGTGACGTGCTCACGGCGGTTCAGGAAGCGGACAGAGTGAAGGTCGCCGTGTCGGAGGGCACGTTCAGTGTCGTCCTGCCCGCGAATGTCTTGAGCATGGCCGCACGGCTCCCTCCCGCATCCTCCGACCCACCGAAGAAGAAGCCGCAAGTGCACCACATCGCCACGGTCGAGAACGAGGTGTCCACCTTGCGCGGAGGGCCTTGGACACAACGGTTCAAGAGTTTCTTCGACAAGGCGGGCATGTCGATGGAGGACCCGGCCAACAAGGTCCAACTCCCCAGTCATAGGGGGCCACATCCCGAAGCGTACCATCAAGCCGTCTTCGACAAGTTGGAGCAGGCGTCAAAAACCTGCGTCACTCAACAGGAATGCGCGAGTGCATTGAGGAAAGCGCTGAGGGAGCTGGCCGCGGAGATCGCCAAGACTGGAAGTCGACTCAACAGGCTGCTGACCGAATGAAAACCTCGTTTGGGAATACCAACATGGCAGGACAATATTTCAGGCTTCTGGACGATGTTCATATCCCTGGTCGGTGGGAACTGGATGACCCCGTGAATCAACAGGGCCAGACGATCGGAACCTGGATGTTCAGGCGGGGCATGCCCGTCCATCTCGAAGGACGGATTCGGGTTCCTCTTTATGTCCCTGGCATGGCGCTGGACTTCTCCATGCTGGCGGGGGCGTCCATTCCAGTGGTTCATGCCCGAGTGGCAGATGTCTTTGCCAGATTGGCTCCTGGTGACGTGCAACTCATTCCGGTGCAGGTGGACGGCCAAGCCGATCCCTATTTCCTCCTCAACATCACGCGAGTCGTGAAGTGTATTGACGACGAGGCCTCCGATGAGGTGCGCTACTGGAAGCCGGAGCATGGGCAACCTGAAAACGAGGGAGAGTACCGCTCTGTCATCGGACTGCGCATCGATCCTACCAAGGTGGGCGAGGCTCAAGTGCTTCTCACCTGGGGTTGGATAGCCATCATCGTGTCCGAGGCCATCAAGAATGCCCTCATAGACATGGGGGCCACGGGGCCTAAGTTCGCAGAGGTCACCGGTCCAAGCAGTCTTGGTGCGGATGAGCGCGCGAGGAACCAGAAATCCCGCGAGCTTCTCGAGTCGGCGGAAACCTCCCGAGAGGCCACCTGGCGCACCCTGGGCTCGCTGGATGAGGAAGTCATCATGCCTATCGCCATGAGTGACTCGTGGCCGGGGCAGCGGCAGCTCTGGTGCGTCATCCGTCGCGAGGCAGGACGCACCTTGCTCGTGACTCATGGCCTCTCGGATCCGTTCATCGAGCGCCTGGAGCCCTCCGTGGGCTTTGGCCTGGAACTCGCCCTGGAGGTGGATGCGGCCGTGAAGGACATCTCGAAGGGCTGGCCTCTGCTGTTACTGGATCGTGTGGCGAATGAAGTCGCCCATCACGAGCATGTGCGCGAGGGGGTGAAGGAGGGCCTCTTCTCCATGGAGGTATCTGGAAAGGGAATGCCCAAGTCATTCATCAACAAGCAGGGGAGGGTGGCCGTGTTGCTGGGCGTGGAGTCGCGCACGCTGCCGAAGCGATTCTCCACGCCGTACGGAGAGGTGAGTCTCGTCACCGTCAAGGCGCTGCTGCCCGCGGAACTGGCGTACGTGTTGGAGCATGGCGCGGAGGGTCAGGCCGAACTGGCGCGGCGCTTCGCTGAGAGCGACGAGGAGCACCTGTCTCGCGCCCGAAGACGCTCAGCGGTATAACCCCGAAGTATCCTGAACATCGCATGAGGAGGTGCCTGCTGTTCTCTCTTCAACCTGGCTCACGCTTCCATAGAGGCGAGCCGTACCGACATACAATGCGTCTACGAATTCAAGTTTCCCTGTCACGAAAGCCGCAGGCTCAGTCCCAACACCTCTTCTGGTGTGAAAGAGCAGTTGAAGGGATACCAGCGCCTGACAAAAAGATGTCCTGTGGCGCTCATTACGCCCGGCGGACTCTGGCAATGGGGCATTGATTTATGACAGGCCAGTACCCCCGACTTCGCCTTCGTGGCATTCCCCCGGGCCCATGGATGCTCCATGAGGAAGCGCCTCCGCGCCAGCGGCGGCAACTGCTAGCACGTGAAGTCGTGCGCATCGTCTTCTACATGCCACACGATCATCCTGAACTCTCTCTCGGGGTGAGCCACGCCATCGACAGCTACATTCACGGGGTTGGTCAGGGTCCCCAAAGCATCAATTACGTCTACTTCTCGCATGACGAGGGCATGCGCCTAGAAGAGGAGCAGTGGAGTTGGGTTCGACGTCTCCTGGAGACGACGAAGCGCCGCTCATTCCCTGCTGATTACGAACCCTGGGAGCGGAGAGAAATCCAGAAGCGGGGCTATGAGCGAAGGCTTCGCTTCACCGGGGGAGAGGACAGCCAGAATGGCTACCAGCTCGAGTACCGGGCACGCATCCCCTGGCGGCCCGCTCCAGAGCGAACGATGGCGAGCGTGCTCACGGCTACACTTCCCATCGAGTTCCTCGAAGAGCATGGCCCTGGTCGCGTGCGCCAGCTGGCCCTCGATATGGCCTCCATGCTGTCATTCGCTTCTGGCCACGTAGGATTGGCCCTTGAGCTCGACTGGTGCCTTCGACCCGCGGACAATGCCTTTCGCGCTCAGGTCCTGCGCTATCCAGGCATCGATCTGCGAGCGGCATGGCGCCACGAGCGGTGGATGGGCCATCACGTGGATGGAGTTCACTGGCTCAACTTCCTCGGACCTCCCACGCTCACTCAACTCGGAGGCGCAATCGCCTTGAAATCCCGGCTGGACTCCGCCGAGACAACGCTGGTGGAGCTAGACGAGCAGCGCGTCTTGGTCTCCCTCGGAGAGAGGCCGGAGGCGGGGGACCTGGCCACCGGGACGAGCCTTCCCGCCTACCGCGAACTCGCTCGGGTGCTGGAGCCCTGGCTCGAGCCGCTGTTCCTCGATCAGTGCTGGGATTCCGAGAGGGATCCCCGGTACACGAAGCTCGTCCTCACCGAGGAGGAGGCTCGGCGCTGGTGGCGCCGTTTCCTTGACTGAGACGCTCAGCCCACCACGACGATCGGAACCCCATACGGATCCGTCTTCGTGCGTCCGCGGGCCGCTGTGTCCTCCTGCTCGGGCCGCAGCCGCACGACGTCCGCGGCCATGAGCCGCCGCAGCGCCCGGTACGCCGCCAGCTCGCCCATGGCCGTGTTGCGCAGCACCTCGCGCACGCTCCGGCTGCCCCGCAGCTTCGAATACAGATACAAATCGTCCGCCGTCAGCGAGGGCGGAGTAGGGCGGGGCAGGGGCTCGAAGAGCAGCCGCCCATCCAGCGCCAGCACCTCGTCCGCCAGCGCCACCATCAGCCGCACCTCCGCTTCCCGGTACAGCGCGTGCGCCTCGGGAATCGGCGCCCGCTCCAGTGCCTGGGCCGCTACCGCCACCGCCTCCTCGTACTGGCCCGCCTCCACCCGCCGGCGCGCCTGCTCCAGCAGCGCCGCCAGCGCCGCGGCCTCGTCCTGTCTCGGCTCCTGCGTCTGGCGCGGCAACAGCGCGCCCCGCCGGTACAGCCGCAGCACCCAGCGCGCTCCGTGCACCGGCCCCTCGGGGCTCGCCGCCAGCAGCGCCCCCAGCGTCACGCCCTGCTCGGCCATGCGCAGCAGGTGCTCCTCCGCCGTCGACGCCGCCTCCAGCGCGAACTCCCGGCACACCCCGAACGTCGTCCCCGGTCCCGCGAAGAGCGTCCAGAACACCTTCCACTCGCGCTGCCGCGTCATCGCGTCCCGGTGCAGCTCCCTCAGCGCCATCCGCGGCAGCTCCACCACCCGGCCCGGCGCCGGCAGCCCCGGCACGAACTCCACCTCCCCGGACTGCCACCCGTAGGAGTCGAACAGCGCCTCGCGCGCCTTGTGCTCCATCGCCTCGAGCAACCGCGCGCGCTCCACCAGCCCCCGCTCCACCACGAAGGTGCCAAAGGGCACGCGCGCCGTCTCCGCCGCCTCGAAGGCCTGGGCCGCCCGCGACGCGTCCAGGATGCGCATGCGCGCCAGCACCTGTCCCAGGTGCTCCCGAGGCTCCGTCGAGCTCTCGCCCACCAGGTGCCCGTCCCGGATGAAGAACTGTCGCCGCACCGCCCCCCGCTCCACCTTCAGCGTCCCCTCGAGCCCCGAGGCGTCGACGAACGCGGGCATCAACAGCGACAGCCCATAGCTGGCCAGGTTGCCCTTGAAGCGCTCCATGCCGTGGACTTCCTTCTTCGCGAGAGACGAGAGTGTCAGGGTAGCGGAACCCGGCGTTCTCCTCAACCCGTTGATTTCACACACCTTTTGATGTCAACACGAGGACGGACCCTCCTCCCCCCCGCCTGGGTAGGGAGCAGGCTGGGGGGGTGGGTTGCCCGTACCCGCAGGAAAGTTGCAGGGGGGCCAAGGGTGTGCGAACCAGGGCTGTCACCCCTTTCGATTATAGGCGTGGGAGTCATGCGGATTCTTTCGGGCGTGCAGTCCTCGGGTCGGTTGCACATCGGCAACTACTACGGCGCCATCCGGCAGTTCGTGCAATTGCAGGAGCAGGGCGAGGCCTACTTCTTCATCGCCAACTACCACTCGCTCACCACGCTCCGGGATCCCCGCCAGGCGGAGACCTACACGCGCGAGGCCGCCATGGCCTACCTGTCGCTCGGGTTGGATCCGAAGAAGGCGGTGCTCTTCCGCCAGAGCGACGTGCGCGAGGTGTTGGAGCTGTACTGGCTGCTGGGCACCGTGGTGCCCGTGGCCAACCTGGAACGTGCCACCAGTTACAAGGACAAGCTGGCCAAGGGCATCAGCGCCGACTTCGGCCTGTTCGCCTACCCGGTGCTCATGGCCGCCGACATCCTGCTCTACAGCCCGGACTTCGTGCCGGTGGGCAAGGATCAGATCCAGCACATCGAGTTCGCGCGCGACTGGGCGGTGAAGTTCAACCTCACCTACGTGCCGGGCTACGATCCGCAGGACCCGGACGGCAAGGAGAAGGGGCACGCCCCCGGCCTGCTCAAGCTGCCCGCGGCGCGTGTGCAGGAGGACACCGCCACGGTGCCGGGCGTGGACGGACAGAAGATGTCCAAGTCCTACGGCAACACCATTGATCTCTTCGGCGACGAGAAGGAGCTCAAGAAGCGCATCATGGGCATCAAGACGGACTCCACCCCCGTGGAGGCCCCCAAGCCCACCGAGGACGCCCCCCTCTACGATCTGCTCAAGCTGATGCTGCCCGCGGACCGCTTCGCCGAGGCGGATGCCTCCTGGCGCGCGGGCGGCAAGGGGTATGGCGACTACAAGAAGCTGCTCCTCGCGGCCTTCCTCGACACGTTCGGGCCGGCCCGCCAGCGCTACACGGAGCTGCAGAACGATCCGGCCGAACTCGAGCGCATCCTCCAGGATGGCGCCGAACGGGCCCGCGCCGAAGCCACCCGGTTGTTGCAGCGGGTGCGTCGCGCCGTGGGTATTCCCTGATCCCGTGAAGGACCTCGGGTGAGCACAGGCGGCGGTCCCAGCGATCCTCCCTCCGAGGAGCTGCTCGACGCGGACGTCCCCCGTACGCCGGGTGACGCCTTCCGCATCGCCTTGCCCAATTTCGAGGGTCCGCTCGACCTGTTGCTCCACCTCATCAAGGAGCACCGGCTCGACATCTTCGACATCCCGCTCGCGCTCATCACCGAGAAGTACCTCGAGTACCTGGAGCGCATGCGGGAGATCAACCTGGACATCGCCGGGGAGTTCCTGGTGATGGCCGCCACGCTCGCCCACCTCAAGAGCCGCATGCTGCTGCCGCGCCAGGACGTGGCCGAGCAGGCGGTGGACGCGGTGGCCGAGCTGCAGCAGGAGGAGGCGGGCGACCCGCGCGAGGAGCTGGTGCGCCGGCTGCTGGAGTACCAGAAGTACAAGGATGCCGCCGAGCAGCTCGCCCGCCAGGACATCCTCGATCGGGACATCTTCCCGCGCCGCGTGCCCGTGGAGGCCGTGCCCATCCCCGAAGAGGAGGTGGGCCTGCAGGAGTTCAGCGTCCTCAAGCTCATCGAGGCGTTGGACCGGGTGATGGAGCGGCTGGCGCCCAAGCTCCAGCACGAGGTGGTGCGCGAGAAGGTGAGCCTGTCGGACGCCATGCGTCGCATCGCGGAGAAGCTCGCGGGGCAGGAATCCTGCACGTTCGACAGCCTGTTCGAGGAGCAGCGCACGCGCCAGGCCGTGGTCATCACCTTCCTGGCCATCCTGGAGATGGTGAAGCGGCGGTTGCTCAAGGTGAGCCAGGAGGAGCCGCTCGCGGCCATCCTCCTGCGGCCCAACGGGGACGCACTGAAGAACCTGCTCCCCACGGAGATGGACGAGAGTGACTACCGGTAACGAGGGCCCCGGGGACGCCGGGGGCAAGCCAGCACGTGGCTCGGGAGGGCCGAGCCCCTTCACCGAGGAGGAGATCGCCGCCGTCACCGGCCCCGGCGACGTGGACGACCTGGAGGACGCCGACGTCGCCACCATCGAGGCCGACGAGGCGCCCGACCTCCAGTCCTCCTTCGAGAAGCTGCTGGTCAAGAGCCGCGGCCTGTCCTCCGAGCGCATCCGCACCGTGGTGGAGAGCGTGCTCTTCGTGGCGGACAAGCCCCTGGATCTCAACCAGCTCTACGAGGCCACGGGCATCGACCGGGAGAAGATCCAGGAGGCGCTCAACCAGCTCTCCGGCATCCACCGCGACGGCATCAGCGGCATCGTGCTCTACGAGGTGGCCGGCGGCTGGCAGTTCCGCACGGATCCCCACTCGGCCGAGTACGTGCGGCGCTACCTGCGCGTCAAACCCCAGCGCCTCACGCGCGCCGCCGTGGAGACGCTCGCCATCATCGCCTACCGCCAGCCCGTCACCCGCCCGGAGGTGGAGGACATCCGCGGCGTGGACTGCGGCGCGGTCATCAAGGCCCTGCTCGATCGCAAGCTGATCAAGATCCTCGGCAAGAAGGAGGAGGTGGGCCGGCCCATGCTCTATGGGACGACGCGCGAGTTCCTCGAATTCTTCGCCCTCAAGGACCTGTCCGCCCTGCCCACGCTGCGTGAATTCCACGAGCTGACGCAGGAGCACCAGGAGATTGTGGAAAAGGAGCGCCCGGCGGCCCCCCCGGCCAGTGGTACGGTGGAGGCGCTGGCGGATCCAGAGTTCCAGAAACGGATGGAGAAGAGCGTGGCGGCTTCCGAGGCCGCGCTCGAGGAGTTGGAGGAGGCCATGAATGCCGCGGACAAGACGCAGCAGGCCGCCACCAGCCTCTTGAACCCGACCCCACCGCCGCCCACCGAGGGCGGCTCGGGGTCCGAGCCCGGTTGACGGGCGGAAGGTGTAGGACAAATGGCGGCAGAACGTTTGCAGAAGTACCTCGCGCGCGCGGGAGTGGCCTCGCGTCGGCACGCCGAGGAGCTCATCACCAGCGGGCGCGTGACGGTGAACAACGAGAAGGTCACCGAGCTGGGCTCCAAGGTGTCCCCGGGAGACCTGGTGATGGTGGACGGCTCGCTCGTCACGCCGCCCGAGGAGAGCTCGTACTTCCTGCTCTACAAGCCGGTGGGCGTCGTGACGACGCTGTCGGATCCCCAGGGCCGCCCCACGGTGGCCAGCTATATCGAGCAGACGGGCAAGCGGCTCTTCCCCGTGGGCCGGTTGGACTACGACGCGGAAGGGGCGCTGCTCGTCACGGACGATGGGGCGCTCGCGCACAAGCTCACGCACCCGAGCTTCCAGGTGCCGCGCACCTACCTGGCCAAGGTGAAGGGCTCGCCGGACGCGGCCACGCTGGACAAGCTGCGCGGTGGCGTGCGGCTGGAGGACGGCATGGCCACGCCGCTGTCCGTGGACGTGTTCGAGCGGGCCGAGCGCAACACGTGGCTCAAGCTCGTGGTGGCCGAGGGCCGCCCGCACCTCATCAAGCGCCTGTGCGCCGCGGTGGGCTGTCCGGTGGTGCGCCTGTACCGCCCCTCCTATGCGGGTGTCTCCGTCGACACGCTGCGCCCCGGCGAACTGCGGCCACTCTCCGAGGCGCAGGTGCGCCAGCTCCAGGAGGTGGCGGATGGCAAGGCCACGCCCGCGGACAAGGAGCCGAAGCTGCCTCCCCGGCGGCACGGGCGCTCGGCGCCGGGCTTCGAGGGGGACGTGGACGATGACGACGAGGTGAGCGAGGAGGCGGCGCCGCCGCGGCGCGAGGAGCGCAAGCCGGCGCGGGCCCCCGCGGGTCGTCCCGAGCGCCGGGAGGCCGGTCCTCGTGGGGGAGGGGGCTCCCGGCCGGCGTTCCGGAGCGCGGCGGGTGGCCGTGCCGAGCGCAACACGTGGACGCCTCGGGAGGATGAGCAGGAAGAGAGGGGCGAGGAGCGGAGCGAGCGTCCCGCGCGCAAGTCCTTCGGGGCGGGAGCCGGTCGGGGTGAGCGGCCCGAGCGCAGGTCCTTCGGCGCCGATGCCGAGCGCGGGGAGCGGCCGGCCCGCAAGCCTTTCGGGGCGGGAGCCGGTCGGGGCGAGCGTCCCGAGCGCAGGTCCTTTGGCGCCGATGCCGAGCGGGGTGAGCGTCCTGCCCGCAAGCCTTTCGGGGCGGGAGCCGGTCGGGGCGAGCGGCCCGAGCGCAGGTCCTTCGGCGCCGATGCCGAGCGGGGTGAGCGTCCCGCGCGCAAGCCTTTCGGGGCGGGCGCTGGTCGGGGTGAGCGGCCCGAGCGCAGGTCCTTTGGCGCCGATGCCGAGCGCGGCGAGCGTCCGGCCCGTAAGCCTTTTGGCGCGGGAGCCGGGCGGGGCGAGCGGCCCGAGCGCAGGTCCTTTGGTGCCGATGCCGAGCGCGGCGAGCGTCCGGCCCGTAAGCCTTTTGGCGCGGGAGCCGGGCGGGGTGAGCGGCCCGA
Source organism: Cystobacter fuscus (assembly GCF_002305875.1). Classification (NCBI taxonomy): domain Bacteria; kingdom Pseudomonadati; phylum Myxococcota; class Myxococcia; order Myxococcales; family Archangiaceae; genus Cystobacter; species Cystobacter fuscus. Next base: position 6,006,235 of record NZ_CP022098.1, read on the forward strand.
GCGCAGGTCCTTTGGTGCCGATGCCGAGCGCGGGGAGCGTCCTGCCCGTAAGCCCTTTGGGGCGGGTGCCGGCCGGGGCGAGCGGCCCGAGCGCAGATCCTTCGGGGCGGATGCCGAGCGTGGCGAGCGGCCGGCCCGCAAGCCCTTCGGGGCGGGTGCCGGGCGCGGTGAGCGGCCGGCCCGCAAGCCCTTCGGGGCGGGTGCCGGGCGCGGTGAGCGACCCGAGCGCAGGTCCTTCGGAGCCGATGCCGAGCGGGGTGAACGTCCTGCCCGCAAGCCTTTCGGCGCGGGCGCCGGGCGCGGCGAGCGGCCCGAGCGTAGCTCCTTCAGTGCGGATCCGAGCGCCGAGCGCCGGGTTCCCGCCCGGGCTCCGCGGTCCGGACCGCGCGGCGATATCGGAGAGAGGCCCGCTCGGAAGACCTTCGGAGGAGCGGGCGGCTCGTTCGGCAAGGCTCGCCCGCCGCGCGAGGGTGCTGGGGCGCCCAGGGGGCGAGGGCCCCGTAAGGGTCGCTGAGTTGGGCGCTCGCGCGCGCCGCTGATATAACCCGCCGCACGATGCGAACCGGCGCGCGCCCCCTCCTCGTCGTCCTGGCCCTCCTCGTGTCCTCCGGATGCAGTGGCAACAGGGATCAACTCCTGGCGGACCTTCAGAGCCCTCGTCCCGAGGTGCGAGCGCTCGCCGTGAAGAAGCTGGCCGAGGAGTCGCGCTCCGAGGACCTGGCCCTCTTCACGCGCGCCGCCAAGGACATGGCCGCCATCGTCCGGGGCGAGGCCGCCGCCGCGCTCGGCAAGAGCCAGGATCCCCGCGTGGTGGATCTGCTCGGCGAGCTGCTCGAGGACTCCGACGTGGATGTCCAGGGCAAGGCGGCCATGGCGCTCGCGCAGGTGAAGAACGACAAGGCCAAGGCCTACCTCACCCTGCAGTACGGCCGCCGCGGCCGGCAGACCCGGCAGGTCATCGTCCAGGCGCTTATGCAGGCGAACGTGCCGGGCCCCATGGCCGAGGTCGTCGCCGCCGAATCCAAGGGCATCTGGGAGCGCAACCTGCTCACCCTCTCCGAGGGCTCGCTGCCCGAGCGCGTGGGGGCCGCCGAGGAGCTGGGCAAGAGTGGTCGCCCCGAGGCCTTCAACCGACTCCTGCCGCTGGTGCGCGACAGCCAGGTCGTCCTCGCCGCCGCGGCGGTGCGGGGCCTGGGGGACCTGGGCGACAAGCGCGCCGCGCCCGCCATCCTCCCCCTGTTGGACGAGAGCTTCCCCGAGCTGCGCGAGTCCGCCATCACCGCGCTCGTGCGGCTCCAGGAGCCCCAGGCCATCGTGCGGTTGCAGGCCGTGGCCGGGGAGAAGAGCGCGGTGAGTCCCCTGGCCATCGACGGCCTGCTCGAGCTGCCCCGCCAGCCCGAAACGGATGCCGCGCTGTGCGCCGTCGCGCTGGACGCCGTCACCGCCGACGCCATCCGCGTCGCCCGCGCCATGCGCGATCGCGGAGGCTGTCCGCTCGAGCCCATCGCCGAGCGGCTGTCCCGTCTCCCCACCGCCGCCAGTGGACTCCAGGCGGTGGTGGGCCTTGGCCCCTCCGCCAAGGAGCTCCTCCCCAAGGTGCTGCCCTTCGTCTCCCAGGCGGATGCCTCGCTGCGCGCGCTCGCCGTGGACGCGGTCGCGGCCATCGCGGACCCCTCCTCCTCCTCCGTGCTGCAGAAGGCCTTCGAGCAGGAACTCGCCGCCGTCCAGGCCGCGCGTCAGGATTGGATCTCCCAGCCCCTGCCCGAGAAGTATGGCCAGGGCTTCGACCCCAGCCTGCCGGCCGCCACCGAGGCGGATCGCGACGCGCTGACGAAGGAGAAGCAGTCCGGCCTCATGTCGCGCGTGAAGGCGCTCAACGCCGCCAAGGCGCGCGAGCTGGGCCGGCCGCTGGTGCAGCCGCGTCCGCCCTCGGAGCTCTTCGACGACGTGGATGCCTCGCGCCTGCAGCCCCTGGCCGGACTGCTGCGCGCGCTCGGCGCCGTGCGTGCTCCCGGGGCGATGGAGTTGCTCAAGGGCTTCACCCAGGACTCCAGCGTGACGCTGCGCACCGCCGCCCTGGTGGGCCTCACGCGCCTGGGGCCCGAGGGCGTGGCCGCCGCCCGGGACGGCATGTTCGATCCCGATCGGGAACTCATCAAGGAACTGGCCCGAGCGCTCGCCGAGCAGGGCGAGGCCGGTCAGGCCGCCCTGGTGGAGTTGCTGCCCAAGATCAGCAACGAGAAGCTGGTGTTGCTCGACGCGCTCACCCACACCGGGGCGCCGCCCTCCGCGGTGGAGGCGTTGAACACCGTGGTGTCCGAGGGCGGTCCCGAGTCGGTGCTGGCCGCCACGATCCTCGGCCGGCTCAAGGCGAAGCAGTCCGTGCCCGTGCTGGTCAAGGCGCTGGAGGATCCCACGAGCGTCGGCCGCCGGGAGCTGCTCACCACGCTCGGAGAAGTGGGCGATGGCTCGGTGGCCGAGGTGGTGGCGCGCGACCTGTACCATGATCTGCCGGAGATCCGCGCCGCGGCCGCCGCCGCGCTGGCGCGCACGGGCACGGGGGAGCAGGCGGGCGCCCTGGACGCGCTCAAGGGCGACTACTACCGCCGGGTCCGCGAGGCCGCCACGTTCGCCCTGTCGAAGACGGCGACCGCCGCCGAGGGATCCCGCTGATATGGAGGCCCGGCAGCTCAGGGAACAGGCCAACGAGGCGATCGCCAGGGGCCGCTTCGGCAAGGCCGCCGAGCTGCTCGAGGCGTACTGCGCGCTGGAGCCGCAGGACCACCAGTCACGGTTGCGCCTGGGCGACACCTGGGTGAAGGGCGGAGATTCGCGCCGAGCCATCCTCGCCTACCAGGCCGCCGCCGAGGGGTTCGCCCGCGAGGGCTTCCTGCCGCGCGCCATCGCCACCAGCAAGCGCATCCTGGAGCTGGATCCCTCCCATCAGAGCGTCCAGCACACGCTCGCGAGCCTCTACGCGCGCCGGGGCGGGACGGGCCAGCCCCCGCGCGGACACCCGCGCCCGTTCCCCCAGCGCCGCCCGAGCCCCCGCCCCGGACCGCGCTGTTCATCGAGCTGCCTCCCGAGATCGACGAGGCCTTGGAGGCCTCCCTCCCCGAGCGGCCCCCCCCACCGCCCGCTCAGCCGCCCCCGCCTCCCTCTCCGTCTCCGCCGGGTTTGCGCCGGCGCACGATGGAAGTGCCGGCGATCCGCATACCCTCCGAAGCGCCGGTCCCTCCCGAGGCACCTGTGCCCCCCGAGGCACCCGTTCCTCCCGCGTCGCCCCCGAGTGCGTCCTTTCCGGAGCTCGTCATCGAGGCGGACTCGCTGCTGCACGCCGTGGAGCTGGCGGCGGCGCACGCGCCCGGGCGCGGGGGAGGCGAGGAGCCCGTGTCGGCGCCCCCCGCGGGCGAGCGGGCACTGCCGGAGATCCCCCTGTTCTCGGACCTGCCGCGCGAGGCCTTCATCGCGCTCTTCGAGCGCTGCCCGCTGCGCCGCTTCCCCGAGGGCGCGCGCATCATCGAGCAGGGCAGCCGGGGCAATGCCTTCTATGTCATCTGCGCGGGCCGCGTGCGCATCGTGCGCGAATCCGACGGGACGACCCGCGAGCTGGCCGTGCTGGGCGAGGGGGCCTTCTTCGGCGAGATGGCGCTCCTGTCCGGGGCGCCGCGCTCGGCGTCGGTGGTGGGCGCCGCCGAGGAGACGCAGGTGTTGGAGATCTCCGCCCCGGTGCTCGGGGAACTCGCGCGCCTCAATCCCCAGGTGGCGCGGGCGCTGCGGCGCTTCTGCCGGCAGCGGCTCCTGTCGCAGGTGGTGAACACCTCGGCGCTCTTCCAGCCCTTCGGGCGCAAGGACCGGCGCGAGCTGGTGGAGCGCTTCCGGGCCCGGGAGGTGCGCCGCGGCGAGGTGCTCATCCACGAGGGCCAGATGGTGGATGGCCTCTATGTGGTGCTCTCCGGCGAGGTGGCCGTGAGCAAGGGGGGCCAGCCCCTGGCCCACCTGCGCGAGGGCGAGCTGTTCGGCGAGATGTCCCTGCTGAACAAGACGCCCGCCACCGCCACGGTGACGGCGGTGCGCAACGCCTCGCTGTTGCGGCTGCCCCGCGAGGACTTCGACACCCTCATCCTCACCCACCCGCAGGTGCTCGTCCTGGTGTCCGAGCTGACGGAAGCCCGTCAGCGCAGCAACGAGGTCCGCCTCGGCGGCAGCGCCACGGACGCCCGGCACACCCAGTCCTTCGAGGATCTCGTCCTCGTCTGAGCGGCTTCGTCGGGTGCTCGCCACCCGTCGCGCCCACCACTGGGTAGGCGCGGGGATCCAGTGTATGTGTGATGCATGACGCGATGCGCATTCCTCGGACTCCTGGCATTTCTCCTCGTGGGCTGTTCAGCGCGGAGGCTGTCGGGCTCCGCGCTGGATGAGGTACGGCGGCCCGCGTTCATCTCACGCATCGAGCTGCGCGCGGGTCCGCACAGCCACGTGTTCCAGGACGACGGCTCCTACCGGGACAAGTTGAAGAAGCTGTCGCCCCAGGACGCGGATCGCCGGCTCGAGGCGAAGCTCGCCTCGTCGATGACGCGCTTCGAGCTGTCCGAGCGCCTGCGGGTGATGACCTTCCGGCAACTGCCGCGGGAGGCGCCGTGGCTGAACACGGTGGATCCGGCGCACGTGGCCACGGTGCTGGAGAGCTTCCTGGTGGAGGAGGTGCCCGCGCTGTCGCCGGACTACGATCTGCTCAAGACGCTGCGCGCGGACACGGTGGTGGAGTTCGTCATCCAGGACTACGGCATGCGCAGCAAGCGGGGCAAGGCGGGCGCGTACCTGCGGGGCTACGCGCGGATGTTCTGGCTCGAGGGGCGCTCGGAGCTGTGGCGGCACCCGTTCGATCTGGACGAGGTGGACGGGGGCCTGGAGCACCTGGATCCCTTCAAGGTGGGCAAGACGCCCGCGCTGTTCCGCGAGCGGATGACGGACCTGGTGGACGTGCTGTCCTCGCGCTTCGCCGAGGATCTGACGCCGAAGGAGCGCAAGAGCGGGGTGCCGCTGCCGGACGCGGGACCGGAGACGGAGGCGCCGAGCCGGGAGCGGCCGGTGCAGGTGAAGCCCCGTCCCCCCGAGCTGCCACCCGGAGAGCTGCCGGATCCGGATTGAGGCCTCAGAACAGCGCGTGCTCGGCGAGCAGCACCGCGAGCGCGAGCACGAAGCTGACGAGGGTGATGGGCAGGCCCACGCGCAGGTAGCCGAGGAAGCTCAGGGAGACCTTGTCCCGGGCGGCCTCGAAGACGATGAGGTTGGCGACGCTGCCCACGAGGGTGAGGTTGCCGGCCAGCGTGGAGCCGAGCGCGAGCACGTGCCAGCCGAGCACCGGCTCCTGGAGGGAGGGAATCCAGGGGCGCGCGAGCATGACGAAGGGCACGTTGCTGAAGAGGTTGCTGGCCACGAGGGTGAGCCCCGCGAAGCCGAGCGTCTCGCGCAAGGGAGGGCCGGACATGAAGGGGGAGAAGAGGCGGTGGATGTCCTCGGCCCAGCCGGCCTGGTTCACGCCGAAGACGACGACGAAGAGGCTGGCGAAGAAGAGCAGCAGCACGTAGTCCACGCGCTCGAGCGCCTCGCGGGGGGAGACGCGCCGGGCGAGCGTCATCACCACGGCGGCGCCGGCGAGGGCGCTCCAGCTCATGGGCAGGCCGGCGAAGAAGGCGGCGACCACGCCGAGCAACGTGACGAGCGTGAGCCCGAGGAGGGGCCGATCCACGGGGACGGGAGGGGGATGGGTGGAGAAGCGCTCGTGGGAGAGATCGTGGCGGAAGATGTAGAGGAGCCCGGCGATGACGACGGCGGTGGAGACGATGGCGGGCAGGGCCATGTAGGCGGCGAACTGGGCGTAGGGCAGCTTCGAGGCGCCCTGGATGAGCATGTTCTGGGGGTTGCCGGTGAAGGTGGCGACCGAGCCCGAGTTGGAGGCCATGCACACGGCGAGCAAGTAGGGGATGGGGGGCAGGCGCGCGTCCTCGACGACGACGAGGACGAGCGGGGTGAGCATGAGACAGACGGTGTCGTTGACGAGGAAGGCGGAGAGGAAGGCGCTGGTGGCGGCGACGGCCACGAGCAGGAGCCGGGGGGTATGGGCCTTCTGGAGCGCCCAGGCGCCGGCGGCGCGGAAGAAGGAAGCGCGTGAGAGGTAGTCGGCGAGCAGCATCATCCCGAGCAGGAGGATGAGCGTGTCCATGTCGACGGCGTGAGGGGAGCCCTCGTTGGAGCCGAAGAGCTGGGAGGGAGCGACGACGCCCGCCACCACCATGAGGACGGCGCCCACGAGGGCGCCGCCAGGGCGGTCCAACCGGGGGAAGGGGAGGCGGACGCCGGCGATGAAGACGTAGGTGAACAGGAAGATCGCGAGGGCCAAGGCGCGCGGGACAGTAGCCGACGCTGGACTGGCGAGAAACCTACTTCCAGCCACCCGGGTGTGGACGAATCGCACCGAGTAGGTTCTCATCTCGACGAGAGCGCCTCACGCGAGAAGACCCATGATCACGCATTTCGAAGTCTCGAACTTCAAATCCATAAAACACCTCGGTCTCGACCTGAGGAAGTTCATGGTCTTCGTTGGGCCCAACGGGGCAGGTAAAACGAACCTGGTTCGCGCCTTGGAGGTATTTGGGGAGGTTCTACACCGCGGAACCGTCGAACCCATCCAAGAGCACGGATATGACCAGCTCATTCGCCGCGAGAAGCGGCCCGCGCGCTCTGGGCTTTACTTTTCGATTCGAGCCGAGTTGCCAGCACTCGCAGTCCAAAATGCCCTGTCGATTCTACCCATCATCATGGGAAAGGAGAAGGAGTCCTCTACTTCTGGACCGATTCATATCGAGGTTGGCGTTGGAGTGACAGGGTCTGATCAGACAGATGAAGTGAGAATCAATCGCGAAGAACTTCGTTTCAGCAGCCCAAAAGGTGCTCTTGATGTAGCTTTTGACGGGAGCAGGATCGACACAAACGCCGGTGCCGATCCAGTACTCTGGGCTCTGATGTACAGCCAGATCCTCCCCTACGCACGCAACCTGAAGGGGTCAGATTTCTCGAATCCAGAAAACCTGAAGAAGGTAATAAGCGAAGCATTCACCCCGAATACGCAAGATCAGGTCGAGCCACAGCTCCTACGGCTCATCAACTGGCAAAGAATGCCAAGTAGACCAATGATGCATATTCGGGATGTCAGCCAGGTCAAGAGACTGAGGCTGGACGCTTCTGCGTTGAGAAGGGACTTGTCCTTTGAAGATTCCAAGGATTCGACGATTGGCCCGACGGGAGAAGGGCTGGCTTCCGCCGTCGCCAAACTCAGAGGCTCCAAGCCAGAACCAAGTGCTCGGTTCCGAAAGGTTCTCGAAGAGCTCCAGGAGGTCTACCCTCGAATCGAAGATGTCTTCGCGCGCAGGATCCCATCTGGACATTTGATCCTTCTCTTCAAAGAACATGGGATTTCCGATGAACTCGGGCAGGGGAGCGTTTCAGACGGAGTGCTTCATGCGCTAGCCCTGCTTGTTGCGCTTCACCAAGAAGCATCAGGAGAAGCTGGCCTTCTCGTGATCGAGGAGCCAGAAAACGCCATCCATCCATGGCCACTTCGCAAGCTCATCGTCCGGGCACAAGCTTCCTCACGGCAAATCATCCTCACGACCCACTCGGAGACGGTCGTGAACGCCGTTGTCGATCCAGAAAACCTTTTCCTGGTGGAAAACGACAACAAAAAAGGAACCACTGTCACTCCAGCCATCGAGCGGGAATCCGCCCTGAAGGCCATCCTGGAGGAGAGCGGTCAGAAACTGGGTGATGTCTGGCTCGATGGGAGCCTTGGGGGCGTGCCAGGGGGCGAGTCTTGACACGGCATCGCGCCAAAACGCGACGAGCGGGCGTACAACCGCTTCGAGGGGCAGATGGGGGAGCGGCAGCTCAAGGGCGTCGTTGAGTTGACCAACCTCCTTGGCCGTCCCTACTCGAAGACCAAAGACGGGCCCGACATCTTCACGAAGCTGGATTTCCCAACCGCACGCGCTCATTCCAAGGGCGCGGCCGGCTCGAAGAGTCTCGATAAGTTCCTGCGGACACTCGGGGTTTGACACATATTTCCTTCAGGGCCGATGCCGCTTGGCCACCCAGTAGAACTGTTGGCTCGGGAATCCTCCAGGCGTTGAATTCAATGCTCCTGCGCTGACGCTCATGGATGGCGACACTGTCCACCATACGAGACAGGAGCGGGACCACATCCAGGTGGAAGCAGGGCTCCACGGGGGCGAGCGTGGCACTGCGCTCGTGCAGGGGGCGCGGCACGGTACCGCAAATGGTGGTCCTGCATGCGACCTCTGCTACGGTGGACTCAGGAGGTATCCACCCTGGCCCGACTTCTCCCGTTGCTCTCGCTCGCGCTCCTCTTGATGGGAGCCACCGCGGGAGCGCAGCCCCCGTCTCCCGCCCGCGAGCGTCAGGAGCGCCGCGTCACCCTGCCCAGCAACCCGGACGAGCCGGGCCTGGAGGTGCGCGTGGCCGCTGGCGTCACCACCTACCTGCGCTTCGACGCCGCCCTGGACAAGGCCGCGGTGGAGGTGGAGAGCCGTACCTTCCGCTTCACCTGGGTGGACGTGGGAGACACCCTCGTGGCCCTGGAGCCCTCGGTGGACTTGGGGGCCGAGGAGAAGCTGGTGGTGCGGGTGCGCTACCGGGACGGGGCTTCCCCGGCGAAAGCCACGCTCGCGCTGGTGACGCGCCCTGGGGTGGTGGACAAGGAGGTAGAGGTGGTGCGTCGCCCGCGCACGCTCGAGGCACTGGAGGCGGAACTCGCAGCGCTCAAGGCCCAGGTCAGGACGAGTGGGCCCGCCGGGCTCGTCTTCTCGGGGCGCCTCGACCTCCAAGGCGTGCAGGCCAGGCGCCTCGAGCGTATCCGCATGAGTACCCAGAGTGGGTTGGAGTACGTGGCGGGCGAGGGCTACCGCGCCAGCCTCTGGGCGCTCGCCGTCGTCCGCGTGCGCAACCTGCCAGGGCAGCCACCCTGGCTGCCCGGCTCCGCGCTCATTACCCGGCTGGACGGTACCCCGGTGAAGGTGCTCTCCGTGGGCATGGACAAGGCGCAACTGGCTCCCGGTGAGGAGGGCCTCGTGGCGGTGGAGACGGAAGCGCCTTTCTGGAACGCGAAGGACGGCCTCCGCCTGGAGATCGTGGACAAGAGCGGCACCCGGCACCTTTCCATCCCCAACGTGAAGCTGTAGGAGCGACGACGCATGACGACGCATGCCCTGCACCCGGACCAACTCAAGCCCGGTGACATGGTGGGGCCCTGGCTCATCACCCATGTGCTGGGCCGCGGCGGCTCCTCTCGCGTCTTCAAGGTGGAGCGCGACGGCCAGTCCTACTCCATGAAGGTGGCGCTCCGCCCCCTCTCCGACTCCCGGGCACACCTCTTCGAGGACAAGTACCCGGAAGCGGAGTACGTGGAGGAGAAGAACACCTACCGTCGGCTGGCGCGCGAGGCCGCGGCCCTCTTCACCTACGCCTCCCACCCCAACCTCTTGCGCGTGTACGGGGTGGACTTCTGGCCCAGCCCCAGCACGGGCTACCCCTTCCTCGTCACCGACTACGTGGACGGGGACACCTGGCACTGGTGGCGCTGGCGCACGCCCCCTCACGCCACCAAGCTGGTGAGCACCTTCAGTGATGTGGTGCGCACCGTGGGGGCGCTGCACGCGCGCGGCGTCTACCACCGGGACTTGAAGGCGGAGAACATCCTCATCCGCCGCGCGGACGGCCGCCCCTTCCTCATCGACTTCGGCACCGCGCGCCTGCCCGGCGCCCTCACTCAAACCATGGGTCTGCCCGAAGGCGTGCTGCACCTGCTGCCGCCGGAACTGCTGGCCTACGCGCGCACCGAGGCGTGGAAGCGGGGCAAGCCCTTCCAGGGCGGTGCGAGTGCGGACCTGTACGCGCTGGGGGTGTTGCTCTACCAGGCCCTCACGGACCTGCACCCCTTCGACCCGGAGCTGCCGGACAAGGAGCTGGTGGCGGCCATCGCCACCGTCCCTCCTATGCCCCCCCACCTCCTCAACCCCCTGGCACCGCGCGCCTTGAGCGACATCGCCATGAAGCTGCTGGAGAAGCGTCCCGAGGATCGCTACCCCAGCACCGAGGCGTTGCTCCAGGCGCTGGAGGCGGCCGCGGAGAAGGGGAGTACCTCTCCCGCCTGGAAGGTGCCGCTCTTTCCCGCCGAGGAGGGTTTGGCGGAGCAGGAGGAAGAAGTGGCGCCTTCGCAGGGATTGCTGGCGCCAGAGTTCAAGGGGCCTGAAGAAGAGGGCCCGCCCATCAGCGAGGAACGGGGCTCACAGCCGGAAGGCGCGAGCGCGGCTCCGGAGGTGTCCCCGCCTTCAGCCGAGGAGCAGGCGAGCCCCGCGCCCCCTGCTGCTGCCATCCCTCCGCGTCGCGCCTGGGGGACCCAACTCCTGCTCGGTGCCGTGGGCCTTGGCGTGTTCGGCCTTGCCTTGTGGCTGGTGCTCTCCACACTCGCGCCTCCGCCCGAGGCGCTGCTGCCCGGGCCTCGCCGTTCCGCGAAAGGAAGTCCGCCCGTGCCCACCGCTCCTCGTTCCTCTCCCTCGAGTCTCCTCGCCGTCTGGTTGTGCGCCACCGCCGGGCTGGGGTGTCCCGCCGCGCAGGTGAAGCCTCCGGAGCCCACCGACTGCCCCCAGGAGGCCACCGAGGCCATGTCCCAGGAATTGAAGGTCAGGCAGGGCAGTCCGCTCGAGGCGATCATCGACATCAACCAGCCCGGCAGACCCGGCGAGGAAGGTGTCTACCGGGACGGCCCTGTCATCAGCCGCATCACTCGGGGGGATGGTAACTTGCCGGCGGGGACGCTGCTCCACGGCCAGCTCTGGACAGGCCCCGGCATCGACGAGGAGTGGGGGAACGAAAGGCTGCCGGCCGTCATGGGCCGTTACACCCAGGCCATCCTCCCGGATGGCCGGAAGTACCCCGTGTGCATCGTGCTGGGCGACGTGGACGGGCGTATCGCCATGGAGGATGGCTCCAAGCCGGGAGCCTTCATCCTTGGCCGGAATGTGCCGGTGAGCGTCGTCTTGCGCTGGCCGTGAGACATGGCCCTCGGAGCTGCCCTGGTTACCTCTGGTACCCGGGCACCATCTTCGGCGCGGAGAGCGGCGCCCAGAGGTACAATCGCGACGTGCGGCGTCAGGCCCTCGAGCGGCTGAACTCCGAGGGGTGTCTCACACGGAGATGACGATCTTCCCGAAGTGGCCGCCGGACTCCATGTAGCGCAGGGCCTCGCGCGCCTCGGCGAAGGGGAAGACGCGGTCGATGACCGGCTTCGTCTTCTCCCGGCTCATCGCTCGCAGCATGTCCTCGAACATGGCGCGGCTGCCCACGTAGGTGCGCTCGATGCGCAGCGGCTTGCCGCCGGTGTCCACGCTGTCGGCCTTGCCCGGAGCGCCGGAGAGCAGGCCGATGAGGGCGATGTGGCCCCCCTTCTTCGTCGCCCGCACCGAGTGGGGCAGGGTGCCGGCTCCGCCCACCTCGAGCACGTGGTCCACGCCCTCCCCACCCGTGAGCGCGAGCACCTGCTCCTCCCAGTTCGGCGACTTCTTGTAGTTGATGAGTCCCTCCGCTCCCAGCCGCTTGCCGCGCTCCAGCTTGTCGTCATGGCTGGAGGTGAGGAGGACGCGTGCTCCAAGAACGCGGGCGAGCTGGAGGGCGAAGATGGACACGCCGCCCGTCCCCTGGGCGAGCACCGTCTGGCCCGCCTTCAGTCCTCCCTGGGGCACGAGCGCGTTCCAGGCGGTGACGGCCGCGCAGGGCAGGGTGGCGCCTTCCTCGAAGGACAGCCAGTCCGGCAGGACGACGAGCCCCTCGGCATCCAGGGCCACGTACTCGGCGAGCACGCCGGGCACGCTCCCTCCGAGCGCCTTCCCCACCTTCTCGGGGGTGCCCGGGCCATCCGTCCACACCTGGAAGAAGGTGGGCGCGACCCGGTCCCCGGGCTTCACGCGGGTGACTCCCTCGCCCACGGCGACCACCTCCCCCGCGCCATCCGAGACGGGAATGATGGGCGTCTTCGTACCCGGATAGGTGCCACTGGCGATGATGAGATCCCGATAGTTGAGCGACACGGCGCGGATGCGGACGAGCGCCTGTCCGGGGCCCGGTTGGGGCTGGGGCTTCTCGACCTGGACCCAACCTTCGGCGCCGGTGGTGCTCTGCAGTTCATAGGCCTTCATCGTGTGGTCTCCCTGTGAGTGGTCACGGTGGCCCTCCGATGCCCGGCCCCTCCTGACGTTCCGCGTCGAGCAGCACCCGCTGGAGGTGCTCGCACAACTTCGTCGTGCCGCGAACGGATTCGGGGAAGCCCTCGCCGAAGGTCTGGAAGTCGTGGACCATCTCCGGCCATACCTCCAGGTGCGCCTGGACGCCCCCGGCGCGGGCCTTCTCGGTGATGCGAACGCCATCGTCGTACTGGAGCTCCGCGCTGCCCACGTGGACGAACAGCGGGGGCAGGCCCCTCAGGTCCGCGTGAAGGGGAGAGGCGAGCGGCTCGCGCGCGGGGGCGCCGCCGAGAAACCAGCCCGCCCAGTGCAACAGCATGGCCTTGTCGCCCCAGTCATAGGCGGCATTGCGCTCCACGCTGGCCCCGCCACACTCCAGGTCCACCCAGGGCGCGATCACCACGGCACCCGCTGGCAACGGCGTGCCCTGGTCTCGCGCGGCCACGAGCGTCGACAGGGCCAGTCCCCCTCCCGCCGAGTCCCCGGCGAACACCACTCGCCGTGGCGACACGCCCGAGGACAACAGCCACCGGTACACGGCCAGGGTGTCCTCCAGTTGCGCGGGGAAGGGGTGCTCGGGCGCGAGCCGGTAGTCCGGTGCGAGGACTCGCAGGCCCGTGCCCAGGGCCAGCCGTGCGAGCAGATCCCCATGCGTGCGCGGGGAGCCCATGACGTACGCGCCCCCATGCAGGTAGAGCACCACCGCGTCGCCGGAGCGCTCGGGAGGCGAGAACCACACCGAGGGCACGCCTCCCGCCGATACCTCTTCCCGGTGCACCCGCCGCAGGGCAGAGGTGGTGCGGGCCAGCCGCTCCACCTCCTCGCGCTGCTCCGGGGCGGGACGGAGGTAGAGGCGCTCGTTGTTTGCCTTCATGAAGGCCACGGTGGCTTCGTACGCGAAGCTCCACCCGGGCCTCAGCGGCCCCCGCTTCATGCGCCGCACCGCCGTACCCAGACTCGCGCGGATCAGCGTCGCGAGCGTGGAAAGCGTTCCCATGTCTCTCCCCCTGTCCACGCACTCTGTCCCAGTGGGCGTGTCCGCGGGAAGGGTCAACCCGTAGGAGCCGGATGCACGGAAGACACCCGGGCCTCGGCGGGTGTGCCCGCGCCGAACAGGCCCAGGAGCCGGGTGGTGACGTACTCGGCCCGTACCAGGGTGACGTCGTGCCCCGCTCCGGGAACCAGATCGATGTCGATACCAGGGGCCACGCGGCGCAGGCGCTCGACGGCGGCGGATGCCGGGAAGATGCGCTCGTTCTCTCCCACGATGAAGAGCGTGGGCGAGGGCAGGGCCCGTAGCTGCTCGTCGCTCAGGACCGAGGGCTCCACCAGCCGGCGCGCCTTGAAGCTGCGGATCGCCAGGTAGCCCTCCTCGATGCGCCGCTCGAGCTGGGACTGGCTCTGGGCGTCCCCCACGGACAGATCATGGGCGAGCCACGTCATGAAGCGGCGCGTGAAGAAGCGCGAGGGCAGGGCGCACGACACCGCCCGCAGCATGAAGCCCAGGCCCAGCGGCATCACCGTGCCAGCGGGGGCGATGAGGGCCAGGGCCGAGAGCCGCTCGGGTCGTGCCAGCGCGTACTGCGCGGAGATCCAGGCGCCATAGGAGACGCCCGCGAGTCCGAAGCGTCCCCCGGGTGCCAACGCGGTGGTGAGCTCGTCCAGCCACGTCACGAAGTCCTGGGCCGTGTGCACCGGACGCGAGGGCTCGCTGCGGCCGTAGTCCGCGATGCTGTCCACGGCCCAGACGCGGTGGTGGGCGGAGAGCGCGGCGACGTTGGCCGACCACATGAGCGAGGTGGCTCCGGCGCCCGGCAACAGCACCAGGGGGGGCGCGTCCACCGGGCCCGAGCCGCGGACGAACGTCGAGCCGTACGACGTCGGCACGAAGCGCTGCTCGGAGGGGACTGGCCAGCCTGCGCTCCACTCCTCGTAGGCCTTCAGGTACCTGCTTCGAGCGGCTTCACTGCGAAAGGGTGAGGGACTCGACATGTGCGCAGCATGACCGCGATGGCCGCGCCCTTCCAGCGTTTGACATTGGCGCGTTCATGGTCAGGTTGAGGCTCATGCGCGGCTTCCCGCATCACATCGCCCGGTGGTTGAGGCTCGCGCTGGCGTGCCTCTCGGTCCTCGGGGCGAGCCTGCCGGCGCACGCGCATCCGGCCTCCGAGGCCGCGGTGGTTGTCTGGGTCGAGCGCCACGAGTCGGCGCGCCGGCGCCCAGCGGTGGAGGCTTCCGTCCATCTCGAGCACCCGGCCGAGGGTTCTCCCCGTGCTCCCGCCCGTGTGGCGAGCCCGGGTTCCCTCCGGGAGTCGCGCACCGCGGCCCCACCGCGCCGCCTCTTCCTCCTTCATCGCGCGCTCCTCCACTGAGCCTTTCCCGGCACCCGTCGCTGGAAAGTCTCTCACCTGGAGGAGTTCCCCATGACCTTGCTTCCCAAGGCCGTGCGCGCGTTCGTGCGCGCCAGCCTGCGCTTCGCCTTTCGTGTCATCCGATTTCTGTTCATCCTCGCCCTGGTGGCCCTGCCCGCGCCCTTGACGGCCTGGGTGGTCGTCATCCTGGAGCCGCTCCGCCGCAACGTGCCCGCCGAGGTCCTCCGTCAGGAGGAAGAACCGCCCCAGTGAGTTCGGCGTCGGAGTCCACATCTCCGGACGCGAGCCCCGCCGCCCGCCTCTGGTACAAGCGGCGGCATGAAGACCGACGTCCTGATGCTGTCGTACTCCGGTTGTGGAACCTGCAAGAAGGCCCTGCAGTGGCTCGAGCAGCACGGCGTGGACGCGCGCGTGCGCCCCATCGTCGAGCAGCCGCCCACCCCCGCCGAGCTGGCGAAGTGGATTTCCCAGAGTGGGGTGTCCGTGCGCAAGTGGCTCAACACCAGTGGGCAGAGCTACCGCGCCCTCGGCAAGGAGAAGGTGGACGCCGCGAGTGACTCGCAGCTCGTCGAGTGGCTCGCGGCGGACGGCAAGCTCGTCAAGCGGCCGGTGCTCGTGCGGGGCTCGCGGGTGCTCGTGGGCTTCAAGCCCGAGGCCTACGAGGAACTCTTCGCCTCCTCGTGACGACGCCCCGGGAGGAATGCCCCATGCCCCCGGCGCTTAGGGCATTTTGCCCCGACATCCCCTCGGACATGCCCCCGGGAATGAGCGGTCCCGTGGGCCGCGCCCGAGGGAAGCGGGGCTCTCCGCGTCGGCATGGGGCGTTGGCGCGGAGGATGCACACGGACATCTCCAGAACGGATGCTCTGGGTATGGAACCCGGCCCGAAAGGAGTCCCCACCGTGTCCTCTCCCTCTTCTTCCCGCCATGCCGTGCGCGGCGTCCTGTTTCCCCTGATGATGATGGCGTCCGCCTGCCAGGCCCTCGGCGCGCCGCCTCCGGCCGCCGCGCCTCCCGCCGCCACCGCGGCGGCCCCCGTCATCCCCTCCGTCACCGTGCCGTCGCCCGGCTCGCTCGCCCCGCTCGTCGAGGCCGTGAAGGGCGCCGTCGTCAACGTCGAGGTGCTGGCGCGCGCGCCCGTCGCCGCCACCCGGGGGATGCTCCGCCTGCCTCCGGGCTGGGCCGAGCAGTTCGGCCTGCCGGACTCGCCCCAGGGTGGGGCGCCAGGCCCCATGCAGCAGGGCCAGGGTTCGGGCTTCATCGTCGACGCCAAGGGTCTGGTGCTCACCAACAACCACGTGGTGGAGAACGCCGAGCGGGTGCGCGTGAAGCTCGACGACGGGCGCGCGTTCGATGCCCAGGTGCTCGGGAGGGATCCGCTCACCGACGTGGCGGTGCTCCAGCTCCAGAACGCGCCCGGGGATCTGCCCCACGTGGCGCTGGGCGACTCGGACGCGGTGCGCGTGGGCGACTTCGTGCTCGCCATCGGCAACCCCTTCGGCCTCGCCTCCAGCGTGAGCTCGGGCATCCTCTCGGCCCGCGCCCGCGACATCCACGCCGGGCCCTATGACGACTTCCTCCAGACGGACGCCGCCATCAACCCGGGCAACTCGGGCGGCCCGCTCTTCAACCTCAAGGGCGAGGTCATCGGCATGAACACCGCCATCGTTCGCGAGGCCACGGGCATTGGTTTCGCCGTGCCCAGCAACCTCATCCACTCGCTGCTACCCCGGCTGGAGAAGGACGGCGTGGTGCGCCGGGGTTGGTTGGGCCTGGCCGCGCAGGATCTCACGCCGGACCTGGCCAAGGCGCTGGGACTCGAGGTGGACAAGGGCGCCATCATCGCCGATGTCAACGACGGCGGCCCCGGGGCGCGGGCGGGGCTCCAGGACAACGACATCATCACCCGGGTGGACGACACGCCCATCGCCTCGGCGGGCAGCCTCACCCGCACGGTGGGCCTGCTGCGTCCGGACAGCCGCGTCTCCGTCCACGTGCTGCGCGACGGCAAGCCGCTGGCGTTGCAGGTGACGCTCGGCACGCGGCCCGCCCAGCGGGGCGAGCCCGAGGTGCCCTCGCGCGAGGAGGAGAGTGCCCCCGCCAGGGGTCGGCTGGGCATGCGGCTGGCGGATGATCCCCAGGGCCAGGGCGTGCGTGTGGTGAGGGTGGATCCCGGCAGCCCGGCGGAGCGGGCGGAGCTGCCACCGGGCTCGCTGCTGCGGCAGGTGGGCGAGCAGAAGGTGGCCAATGCCCAGGAGGCCGCCGAGGCGCTGCGCTCGGCCAGGCCCGGCAGCATGTTGCTCCTGCGCATCCAGCCGCCCGGCTCGGATGTCACCCTGCTGCGCGCCCTGCCCGTGCCGTCCTGAGCACCGAGGGGAACCGACGCCCGGAGGTTTCTACCCGGGCGTGAGCCGCTGGGACTCGTGTGTCCCCGACCTGGTTCTTCTATGCGACCCGCGCCTTGGTAGACGAATCAGTGCGCGTTGCCTGCCCATACTCCGGGAAGGGATGCGTGATGCGCGCACCCATCAGGAAGAGCAGCTCGTGGGCGATGGCCCACGCGAGCAGAGGGGGAACGCTGTTGCCGATCTGCCGGAACGCCGGGTTCATCGTGCCGGAGAAGCGGAAGCCGTCCGGGAAGGATTGGAGGCGGGCCGCTTCCCTCACGGAGATGACCCGTTTCTGGGTGGAGTCGTAGTGGATGTGGCTGTACGTGTCCTTGCCCAGGTGCGCCATCAACGTCCGGGCGGGCTCGTCCTCGGCCATCTTGCGCCACTTGTTGGGGAACTTGCTGCGGTCGTAGGGAGGGACGTAGTCGGCGCGACGCGGGACGGGCTCGCCCCTGCTCTGGCACTTCTCGACTTCCTCTTTGTACAGCCGCTCGGCGAGATCGTGGGCCTTCGGGTAGTCGTCGCCCGCGTTCATCCCCTCGAATAGCCGGTAGTCACGCCATTTGAGGCAGCGCGTGACATGGTCCCGTAGGTATCCAGGGGTCTCGAACTCCGGCCACTTCCTCATGAGCCGCGCATAGTCGCTGGGAGACTGCTCGCCGTAGGGAAGCCTGCCGTCGAGGTACCGGGCACCGCGGCGATCCCGTCCATCGAGGTGGTCGGTCAACCGGGGTAGATCCCTCAGGGCCTCCTTCGCGGTCACCCAGGGCTGCGCATCCGACGCGGGTCCCGGGGCGGGCTGGTACCAGCGGCTGTCCGCGGAGTCATCGGTGCCGATGTGTTTCAGGGCCACCTTGCGTGAACCGGCATAGCCGGGCGGGAAGGTGCCCCGGTGGGTTGGAAGGGGGAAGCCAGGCTTGAGCCCCACGTCCTTTCGGATGGCCACCAGGAAGAAGCGCTCACGCATCTGGGGAACGCCATAGTTGGCGGCATTCAGCAGGGTGTAGGCGCACTGGTAGTTGCGCTCCAGCAACTCGCAGATCTCCTCGCCCATGTTGCGCCCACCCCAATTGAGCACGTCGGGGACGTTCTCCATGACGAGCGCGAGGGGACGCAGCTTCTGCACGTACCGCAGATAGCGGACGTAGAGCCGGGCACGGGGATCGTTCTTGAAGGCCTCGGGATCGTTGGAGATCTCCCTCAACTTGGCGCGGCCGACCCGGGTGAACGCCGGACAGGGCGGTCCACCCACGATGATGTCGACGCCCTTCTCCACCCGCCAGCGCAGCTCCTTGAGCAGCGCCTGGGGTTCGGTCTTCAGGATGTCCTTGGGGTGGGCCTGCAGCTCGTCGGGGCTCCCATCCGGTTGGCGATGGAAGTTCCAGGCATAGGAGCGCGCGGCCTCCTCGTCGAGCTCGACTCCTCCGACGCTGTAGCAGCCCGCGGTCACGAAGCCGAGCGCCAGCCCGCCACAGCCGGAGAACAGGTCCAGCAGCCGTGGCGGTTCTCCCCTGAGGATCCTCGCCAGCTTCGCTTTGGTGCTCTGGCCCATGTCGATGGGGCTTATAACCCAGCCGGTCGGGGCTGCCACTTCGAGCGTGGCCGCGCACGTTGTTCTACACGCTGCTACGGGGATGCTCGCGCGTCCGCTTCCACTTCTTCGTGCTGCGCCGGGCGACCAGCGCGTGCCGGGGCAGCGAGACCCTCAGCTCCTCCAGCCACCGCTGCTCCATGTCTCCCTCTCCGGGGAGCGCGTCGACCTGCACGACCCTCCAGGAGTTGGGGGGAATCCACCGCTCTTGCTGGAGCGCCTCACGCACGGTGTCCACTGCCTCGGGCAGGGTCTCGAAGATCTGGTGCTCCCAGAAGCGGCACACGCGCCATCCCTCGGCTTCGAGCTGGAGCGTCTGGCGGCGGTCCCGTTCCACGTTCTCGAGCAGCTTCGAGGACCAGAACTCGTTGCGGGTCCGGGGGCGGACGTAGTGCTCGGGGCAGCCGTGCCAGAAGCACCCGTCGATGAAGACGGCCACCCGCGCCTTCGGGAAGACCACGTCGGGCCTTCCATGAGGCGTTCGGGCCTGCAGCCTGAAACGCAACCCGGCCCTCCAGAGCGCGGAGCGGAGGATGCGCTCGGGAGAGGTGTCCTTCCCTCGGATTCGCGACATCTGCTCGGAGCGGCTGAGTGCCATGCCCTTCTTCCCGTGAAGTGCCAGGTGCCCTCACGGCACGGCGACGGGAGGAGCCTACCTCGCGGCCAGCTACTTCAAAGGTAAATGCGAACGAACCAACCTCGGAGCCAGGGATGGGTGTGTCGGGGAGGGGTGGGGAACGCGCTCGCATGACGGCCCACCGAGCAAGGATGCCCGAGCGCCATACCACTCCGGAGGTATTCATGGCTGACCCCGTCCTGGTAGATTCCGGGCTCACCCTCCGCGCCTTCCAGCGTGAGGGGTCTCCCCGGTAAGGTACGGCGGGCGGCATCCGAGCGGACCTGCTCGTTCCGGGTCGGGAGACGATGAGCGTTCCCCGATGCGCGCCAGGGAGACGAGGACGTTTGCGCAAGGCGGGCCAGGTGTCTTTGGGGGATGAGTACGAGATCGCGGCGCCGAGAGCCTCTTCGATGCTGGAGGCACTCCGGGCCGTGGGCTACAGCGTGCAGACGGCCCTGGCCGATCTCATCGACAACAGCATCACGGCGGGAGCACGAAACGTCTGGCTCACCTTCCACTGGAACGGGGCGGACTCGTACATCACGTTGAGGGATGACGGCCGGGGCATGTCCGAGGCGGAGCTCGCGGACGCCATGCGCCCCGGCAACCGCAGCCCCCTGGACGAGCGAGCGCCACATGATCTCGGCCGTTTCGGCCTCGGCCTCAAGACCGCCTCCTTCTCGCAGGCCCGCCGCCTCACGGTGGCCAGCATCAAGGCGGGAGAGACGCGCGCGGTCCGCCGCTGGGATCTCGACTATGTGGGGCAGACCGGGGAGTGGCGCCTGCTGAAAACGGAGGAGCGCAGCTCCACGCCACGCCTGGCCGTACTGGACGGACCGAAGCAGGGGACGCTCGTCCTCTGGGAGCAGATGGACCGCATCATCGGCCGGGTGCGCAAGAAGGGCGATGCACAGGCCCAGAGCCGGTTCCTCGCCCTCGCGCGAGCCGTGGGACGGCACCTGGGCATGGTCTTCCATCGCTACCTCGAGGGAGATGATGACAAGCCGGCCCTGCGCATCTACCTCAACGGAAGCAAGGCCGATTCGCTGGTGCGGCCGTGGGATCCCTTCTGTGGCTCGCACGTGGCCACGTACGAGTTTCCGAAGGAGACGCTCGAGCTTCATGGCGCACGCGTTCAGGTGACCGGCTACGTCCTGCCGCACAAGGATCGCATGACGGAGGACGAGCACGAGGCCGCCGCCGGGCCGGGCGGATGGAACGGCCAGCAGGGGTTCTACATCTACCGTGAGCGCCGGCTGCTCGTGGCTGGAGGCTGGCTCAACCTCGGGTATTCCAACGAGGAGCACTACAAGCTGGCCCGGTTGAAGGTGGACATCCCCAACTCCACGGATGCTGACTGGGACATCGACGTGAAGAAGTCCCGCGCCCGGCCTCCCCCCGAGCTGGAGGAGCGGCTGCGGGAACTCGCGGAGACGGTCCGCAAGATGGCTCGTGAGGTGTTCGTCCACAGGGGCGCGAGGGGAAAGGCACCGGGCACGCGTGAAATCGACGATGCCTGGGAACCGGTCACCATCCGGGGGCGGCTCGGCTATCGCATCCGCAGGGACCATCCCCTCGTGAGCTTCGTCATGGAGCGGCAGGGGAGCGACCCGAAGCCCTTCCAGGCGCTGCTCCGCCTCCTTGAGGAGACGGTGCCCGTCCAGCGCATCTGGCTCGATGCGGCCGAGAAGCCCGAGGCCCATGCGGCTGCCTTCGAGAACGAGCCGCCAGCGAAGGTCGCCGAGGTGCTCGAGGAGCTCTTCAAGTCCCTGCTCGCCGATGGTGAGACCGTGGAATCCGCCCGGGAGCGGCTCCTCACGATGCGCCCGTTCGAGCAGTACCCGAAAACCATCCAGGCCCTGGGAACGAAGCGACGCTGAGCCGCCCATCCGCGAAGATCGACGAGAGGAGCGAAGAGATGAATGCCGAGTACGACAGCGCATGGACCATCGCGCAGGTCCTCATCAAGGGGCAGGTGTTGCAGGGAATCGCGCTCACCCGGGAGGTGATCGCGGGGAAGGTCGACACGGCCCTCCTGATGGATCCGACGCTCAAGAACCAGGTCGACCGCGAGCGACTCATCGCGGATCTCGAGTCTTCGTTCTCGGTGTGGATGGGCAGCTCGGCGACCCTCGAGAACAACGAGGACCATGTCGCCTGGCTGAACGGCCGCAAGTCGGGCATCGAGTGGAAGTTCTGGAAGCGGTATCAGCGTCTGCTCCAGCAGAAACGCTGGTCTTCCACGAGCATCGATACACTCAACGAGCTCACCGACGAAACACTGGGCCGGCTCGAGGACCCGAACCGCAAGGGCATCTGGAGCCGCCGGGGACTGGTCGTGGGACACGTACAGTCGGGCAAGACCGCCAACTACACGGGCCTCATCTGCAAGGCCGCCGATGCGGGGTACAAGATTATCATCGTGCTCGCGGGCATCCACAAGAGCCTGCGCAGCCAGACGCAGATCCGCCTCGACGAAGGATTCCTCGGGTACGAGAGCAAGGACGAGGCGGTCGAGGGCTCCAAGCGGAAGCACATCGGGGTCGGGCAGATCGACCCGAGCATCAGCGCGAATACCATCACGACGCGAGCCGATGACGGCGACTTCAAGGTGAGTGTCCGGCGCAATTTCCACATCAGCCCCGAGGCCCTGCGCCTGCCGCTGCTCTTCGTGGTCAAGAAGAACGCGCGCGTCCTGGAGAACCTCAACTCGTGGGTCGAGCGCTTCGCGCAGAAGAAGATCAAGGTGGATGGAGTGGAGCGGAGCGTGGTGGCGGACGTCCCGCTTCTCGTCATCGACGACGAGGCTGACCACGCCTCCATCGATACCCGATCCCAGGAGTTCGATGAGGAGGGCAGGCCGGACCCGGATCACGACCCCACCTCCATCAACCGGCAGATCCGGAAGCTGCTGCACCTCTTCGAGAAGAATTCCTACGTCGGTTACACGGCCACGCCCTTCGCGAACATCTTCATCCACGACGCGGGCAGGACGGACGAGCACGGGGAGGATCTGTTCCCCAAGAGCTTCATCACCAACCTGCCTGCCTCGTCTGACTACGTGGGCCCCGTGCGTGTCTTCGGACTCGAGCCGGATTCCTCGTTGGGCTTGGAGGAGCGCAAGCCGCTCGGGCTCATCCGCCATATCGAGGACCATGCGGATTCACTCGAGCCCGACGAACGGGGTGGGTGGATGCCTCCAATCCACAAGAAGGACCACAAGCCCCGCTACAAGGAGAAGCGCGCGCTTCCTCCATCACTCCAGCAAGCCGTGCACGCTTTCATCCTGGCCTGCGCCGCGCGTCGGGCCCGTGGACAGACCAAAGAGCACAACTCGATGCTCATCCACGTGACGCGCTTCACCAACGTGCAGAACGAGGTCCACGAGCAGGTCAAGAGCACGCTCAAGAAGCTGCGGGACCAGCTGGAGCTGGGAGAGGCCGCCGGCATCACGGGCGCACACGAGGAGCTCCGCCGCCTCTGGGAGAAGGACTTCGTTTCCACCTCCGGGACCATCAAGGACCCGGCGCTGCCAGAGCTGTCCTGGGACGATGTCTCCGGGCACCTCAAGGCTGCGGTCGGCGCCATCAAGGTCAAGCAGATCAACGGCACCGCTGGCGACGTGCTCGACTACGAGGATCACAAAGCCACGGGGTTGAGTGTCATTGCCGTGGGCGGTGACAAGCTCGCGCGAGGTCTGACACTCGAGGGGTTGTCCGTGAGCTACTTCCTCCGGGCCTCGCGGATGTACGACACCCTCATGCAGATGGGACGTTGGTTCGGCTACAGGCCTGGTTACCTGGACCTCTGCCGGCTGTACATGACCGAGGAACTCGACGACTGGTTCCAGTACGTGACGAAGGCCAGCGAGGAGCTGCGGCAGGAGTTCGACAGGATGGCCGCCGTGGGCGGCACACCCGCGGATTACGGCTTGCGGGTCCGCTCGCATCCGACGCTGCTGGTGACCTCTCCCGTCAAGATGAGGAACGGGGTGGAGCTCCAGCTCTCCTTCGCCGGGGACATCATCGAGACGACGCTCTTCGACCCACGCAGGCGAACGCTGGAGCACAACCGTACCACCACGATCCGGTTCCTCGAGAAGCTGGGGCCCAGGCCCCAGGGGTGGACGCAGTCCCGACCGGATCGGCCGGAGCAGTGGAAGCATTCGTATGTCTGGCAGGACGTGCCGGGGACGGAGGTCTCGATGTTTCTCGCCGCGCTCCAGGTTCCCGAGGGTCCGCACAAAGCGAGGGGAGAGCTACTCTCCGAGTTCATCAACAAGCAGCTCCAGCAGAAGGAGCTGACGCACTGGACGGTCGCCCTCATCGGTCGAAAGGACGGGGAGGATGGGATGCCGGACACGTTGGCCGGACTGCCCATCACGCTCACGTTCCGTGACGTCAAGAACAAGGAGCGGAGGGAGTTGTACGGCATCCGCCGATTGGTCAATCCCAGGGACGAGACCATCGACCTCGATGCGAACACGTACGCCCGGGCGCTCGAACTCACGAAGGAGGGCTTCCAGCGTGATCCGGGGCGAACACGCCGAAAGCAGGAGCCCGAGGAGCCCAGCGGTCCCTTCATCCGGCACGTCCGACCGAAGAAGCGGGGCGTCCTCCTTCTCTACCCTCTCGATCCCCGCCCGCACTACGCGAATCGTCTGCTCGAAGCGGAGGTGACACCCATTGGATGGGCGGTCAGCTTCCCGAACTCGGAGACAGCGGCGAAGGTGACCTATCGGGTCAACAGTGTCTACCAGACCCAGGAATACGGGGGTGAGCTGTGAGCGGGAACCCGAGTCCGGAGCTGCTCGAGTTCGCTCGCCGGTTCCACGCGGAAATCGTCTCGCTCGCCAGGGGAGAGCAGGCGAGTGGCGCTGGCGGTGCCCAGTTCGCGGAGTTCAAGGAGAATGCCTTCACCGATCGGGTGATGGAGATCATCTCGGAGGCGGGTGCCATCGAGGATGGGCACACCTGCTACTTCCGGAAGGAGGTTGGCAATCGCCAGCTCAAGGTCAACGGCTACAGCGTGAGCGAGGACGAGGAGCAGCTCGACATCGTCACGAGCATCTACAGGGATGATGTTGAACCCGTGGTGCTGCGCATGACGGAGGTGCAACAGGTCATCCAGCGTGCCCTGAACTTCGTGCAGCTGGCCTCGACGAGCCTGTCGGACAAGATGGAACAGGCCCATCCCGCGCATGACATGGCGGATCGCGTCCGGGGGCTGTTCACCAGCGGGAGCCTGGAGCGGGTGAATGTCATCGTGCTCACCGACTGCATCGTGCGTGAGCACAAGCAGCAGAAGCCGCTCAAGCTCGGAAAGCACGCACACATCGAGGTGCGTGCGGACATCTGGGACATCGAGCGCCTGCACCGGAGCTTGAGCTCGGGGCGCGCCCGCGAGGCCATCGAAATCGATTTCGTGGAGGAGTTCGGACGCTCCATTCCCTGTTTGCCGGTGCCGATCTCCGAGGGCGAATACGGGGCCTATCTGGCGGTGGTGCCCGGGGATGTGCTCCACAGGCTCTACGACGACTACGGTGAGCGGCTCCTCGAGCTCAACGTGCGTTCGTTCCTCCAGGCTCGCGGGAAGATCAACCGGGGAATCCGAGACACGTTGCTCAAGGAGCCGCAGCTCTTCTTCGCCTACAACAACGGCCTGACTGTCGTGGCGGAGGAGGTGGAGACGGAGCTCCTTCCAGATGGGACCACGGGCCTGTCCCGGGTGAAGGGGCTGCAGATCGTCAACGGGGGTCAGACGACCGCGTCCATCCACCGCGCGGGCAAGAAGGACCAGGCGGACATGTCGCGGGTCTATGTGCAGATGAAGCTCTCGCAGGTCCGCGCGGAGCTTCTCGAGACGCTCGTCCCGCGCATCTCCCTGTACGCGAACAGTCAGAACAAGGTGAACGAGGCGGACTTCTCCGCGAACGATCCGTACCATCAGAAGATGGAGAGCCTCTCGCGCACCATCTGGGCTCCGGGAGAACAGAGTCGCTGGTTCTACGAGCGGGCACGGGGTCAGTACCTGGTGGCCCGCGCGAAGGCCGCCAGCCCCGCGCAGCAGCGCCAGTTCGACAGCATCCACCCCATGTCACAGATGTTCACCAAGACGGACCTCGCTGTCTACGAGCACAGCTGGGGCCAGCTGCCGCATCTGGTCAGCAAGGGCGCGCAGAAGAACTTCGTGCAGTTCACGCTCCGGTTCAAGGAGCAGCAGCCCGACTTCCTCCCCGACGAAGGCCACTTCCACGAGCTCGTGGCGAAGGCGCTCATCTTCCGCAAGACCCAGGCGCTCGCGAAGGAGGCCAGGGTCGGAGCTTACAGGGCGAACATCGTCACCTATTCCGTTGCGTACCTCGCCGCCCGTGTTGGTGACCGGTTGGACCTCGCTGCCATCTGGCGAGCGCAGAAGCTGCCCACTCGGGTCGAGGACGCCCTGGCCGGGCTCCTCGGCCCCATCGAGGCGGCCATCAAGAGCACCGCCGACGGACGCAACGTCACCGAGTGGTGCAAGAAGGAGGAGTGCTGGAAGGCCATTAAGGCCATGGACATTCCGCTTCCCGCCGAGCTGGAGGTACCTGCCACTCCGGCGACGCGTGCCAGCAAGAAGGTGGCTCTGCCCGAGATACGGGAGAACCTTCGCAAGGCCGCAGTGCCGGAGCTCGCCAGCGCTCTGAACAAGGCGTTGAGTGGTGTAGCCCAGGCAGAGGACGGTGGTGACTCGGATTCGATCGCGGACGCGCTCGTCGGCGTGCTGTCACCGGCGGGGCTCGAGGTCATCAACAAGGTGCCGATGGGTGGAGCACTCTGGGTGGTGGGCGGAATGGATCTCACTCCGTTCATGAAGGAGGTCCGTCGACATGGCATGCGCGCCGAGTTCCGGGAGGCCGGCGGAAAGGCCACCGGGCAGCGGCCCGCATGGTTCATCGAGTGTTGAGTGATTGGCGTAGACAATT
The DNA here is from genome assembly GCF_002305875.1 of Cystobacter fuscus. Classification (NCBI taxonomy): domain Bacteria; kingdom Pseudomonadati; phylum Myxococcota; class Myxococcia; order Myxococcales; family Archangiaceae; genus Cystobacter; species Cystobacter fuscus. The sequence continues at coordinate 6,032,482 of NZ_CP022098.1, forward strand.
TTGACACCTTTCGCTGCCCCCTGGGGACTTCTACCCGGGCGTGAGCCGCTGGGACTCGGCGAGGTGCCATTCACGATCCGCCTCGTCCAGTCCGGCGAGCAGCCGGTGCGCGGTCGCCGCCTCCCACGGCATGCCCAGCTCCCTGGCCGAGCGCGCGGCTTCCTCGAACCTCCGCCGCGCGGCCCGGCGCCGCCCCTCCGCCAACAGCAGCCGGCCCCGGACCAGGCACGCCGCCGGCCGCGCGGCCGTGCACGCCCGGACTCCCCGCTCCAGCGCCTCGCAGAAGCGCCGGGCGAGTCGCTCCAGCGCCGGGGCCTCCCGTTCGTTTCGCTCCCGCGCCGCGAGCCACAAATCGAGGAACGTCTCCGCCATGGCGCTGTGCCCATCCAACACCGGGATGGTGAGCGGGATGCGGAACATCCGCTCCGCCCAGGTCTCGGCGAGGGCACGTGCCCGCTCGGGGTGGCCCTGTCGCAGCCACGCCAACGCCAGTGAGCCCGGAAGGGACGTCACGGCGCGCGCATCCAGCTCCCGCTCCACCGTCTCCCATTGCTTCGCGGCCTCGGCGACTCGCCCCTCGCGCCACAGCACGCGCCCCTGATCCTCCCCCGCCCACGCCGCCAGTTGCGCGTCCTCGCGCCGGCGGGCCGAGGCCACCAGCGCCGCCGCCAGCGCCGCCGCCTCGCTCAGCCGTCCCTGGACGATGTGCAGGTTGAGCAGGACCAGGCCCGCCTCATCGGCCTGGCGCAGGTTGCCCAGGCGGGTGAAGCCCGCGATGCTCTCCTTCACCGTCTCCTCCGCCTCGGCGAAGCGGCCCGCCTCCATCAGGTAGAGCGACAGCGACAGCCTGGAGAGCCCCTGTCCGTGGGGATCCTTCGCCTCGCTCGCGAGCTCCAGGCTGGCCCGGCTGTAGGCCCTGGCCGCGCCGTGTGCCGGCACCGCGCCCATCAACACCGTCAACGACGCGTAGGCCCTCGCCCGGAGGCTCGCCACGCCGGAGCGATCGGCGAAGTTGGCCAGTTGGAACACGAAGTAGCCCAGCCGCGGCATGTCCAGCTCGTAGTACGTCAGCAGCCCCAGGTCCGAGCACGCCTCCGCCGCCTCCACCCACTTCTCCCGGTCCGCGTCATCTCGCGGCGAGCGCACGAGGCCCGCCCTCCCCAGGAGTTGCCGCGCCGCCCCGAGCAGTGTCCCCATGGCCAGCACCCCGCGCTCCTCGGGCACCGGGTGGCCCAACAGTTCCAGCGCGCGGCACAGGTGCCGCCCCGCCTCGGGCCGGCCCAACCACCGCAACGCGCGTCCCAGCCTTCGCTCCCAACGCGCGCGCCGCGAGGGCGCCTCCCGCTCCGGCCCTTCCGCCTCCAGCTCCAGCGCCTTCGAGAAGAAGCCCACCGCCTCGCTCGGCGCGTACGTCGCCAGCGCGTGCTCTCCCGCCTTCTCCAACGCCTCCAGCGCCTTGGAGCGCACGTTCGCGCGCAGCCAGTGGTGGGCCAGCCGCGGGTAGAGCAGCGGCAGCTCCTCCGTGTGCATGCGCTCGTACCAGCGCGCCACCGCCTCGTGGATCCGCCGCCGCTGCGAGAAGAGCATCAGGTTGTAGGCGACCTCCTGGGTGATGGCGTGCTTGAAGAGGTAGAGCGACTCGGAGGTGTTGCCCACCGGCAGTGCCAGATCCTGCGCCCGCAGGCGCGACAGGTGCGCCGTCAGCCGCTCGCGCTCATCGGGCAGGGGGTGCACGTCCCCGAGCAGCCGGCTGCCGAAGGTGCGGCCGATGACGCTCGCCGCCTTCAGGGTGAGCTGCTGCACCGTCGTCAGCCGATCGATGCGGCTGGTGATGAGGCCCTCCAGCGTCGAGGGCAGACCCAGCGTGTCCAGCTCCTGCGCCGCCGGGGCCAGCCGGCACTCGCCGTGCTCCATGAGCAGCAGCCCGTTGTCGCGCAGGGTGTAGGCCAGCTCCTCGCTGTAGAAGGGGTGGCCCTCGGCCTTCGCCAGGATGAAGGCCGCTACCTCCTCCTGGAGCCGCGTCACGCCGAGTCGCGCGCACACCAGCGCGAGGATGTCCTCGTCCGCCATCGCCGACAGCACCACGCGGCGGGTGGAGGGCAGCCGAAGGAGGAACTCCAGGGCGGGCGGCGGGTTGTCCGCGAGCGGCCGCGTGGACAACACCAACAACCAGCCGGGCAGATCGCGCGCCACCCGCCGGAGCAGCTCCCACGAGGACGAGTCCAACCACTGGCCGTCCTCGAGCAGCAGCACCGCGGGACCCGTCTCGCGCAGCAGCCGCACCATCAACGACAACTTGGCGTCCGCGCGCGTCTGATCGCGCAGGTGGGTGGTGCGCTCCGTGTCCGGCAGATCCAACCGCAAGACGGGGTTGAGCAGCGGCGCCAACGCCTCCGCCTCGGGATCCCCGGCCAGCCGGGCCCACAGCGCCGCGCGCCGGTCCTCGGCGGACGTGGCGGGAGGGAGGCCGAGCCACGCGGTGAAGACGGCGCGCCAGGCGTAGTAGACGGTGGCGTTCTCCGCCTCGTCCGCCACGCCGGACAGCACCCGCAGCCCACGTGCCCGGGCACCGCGCGCCACGTGCGTGAGCAGGCTGGACTTCCCCACGCCCGCCTCTCCCTCCAGGACGTGCACGCCCCCCTGGCCCCGGGCGAAGCCCTCCAGCGCCTCGTCGAGGAGCGCGCGTTCCGCGGCGCGGCCCACCAGGGCGTGGGGATCCGCGCGGGGAGCGCGCGGTTGCGCGAGGCCGCCGGGACGGAAGAGGGGCACCGGCTCCGCCACGCCCTTGACTCGCACCGGGGGCAGACGTTCGACGAGGAGGCGCTCGCCCACCGCCTGGGCCGTGGCCTCGTCGAACAGGATGCCATCCCGGGCTTCCTGCATCAGCCGCGCGGCGAGGTTCACCGTCCGGCCCATCAACGCGTATTCGTATCGGGTGGCGCCACCCCGCAGCCCGCAGCACACCCGCCCGGTGGCGATGCCGATGGCCGCCGTTGCTCCCTGCCTCCGCAGCGCCGTGTGCGCCTGGAGCGCCGCCTTCACCGCCCGTGCCGCGTCATCCTCGTGCGCGCACGTGGGCAGTCCGAACGCCGCCACCAGCACCAGGCCCTTGTCGTCCACCAGGAGCTGGTTGACGCTGCCGCCCAGGCCGTAGACGGCCTCCTGCATCGCGCGCACGGCATCCGACAGCCATGGCAGCAGCGCGTTCGAGGCCTCTTCCGCGAGCCCGTCCAGCCGCAGGAAGAGCACCGTCGCCCGGCGCAGCTCGGCGAGCCACCCGGCGCCCACCTCCAGCGTCGCGCGCAGCACCCGCGAGACGAAGGGCCATAGCGCCGCGTCCGCGCCCTCGGGCAGCTCCGGCGGGCACAGCGCTCGAGGCGCGGGGGCCCGCACCGACTTCACGCGCGCTCCGCCCAGGGACGTCGCCTCGCCCACCAGGTCCGCCCCCGCGCACCGCCAGGCCGCCGCGGAGACCACCACCTCGCCCGGCACGGCGGCGCTCCCGGCCTCCCGGAGCTGCACGAAGGGCTCGCCTCGCACCAGCACCTGCCATCGTCCAGAGACGCCTCCCACCACCACCGCCTGGACCAGGCCCGCCCCCACCGCCACCCGCAGGGCGAGCGACAACTCCCGCATGAGGGGCTCGCGCATCGCCCGCTGCAACGCGAGCCCGCACTCCGCGGCTCGGAGCACGGCCTCCGCGAGCGCTCCCTCTCCCTCCCGTCCGGGCCATGACGCGAGCAGCGCATCCCCGGGAAAGTGGAGGATCTCCCCGCCGTGCGCGGTGACGACCTCCACCAGCGGGCCGAAGAGCTGCTCGAGCAGCCGTGACAACTCCTCCGCGCCCGCCGAGCCTCGCTGGGCCAGGCGCTCGGTGAGCGGGGTGAAGCCGGACACGTCCGCGAACAGAACGGCGGCGGGGAAACACCTGGACTCGGCTTGCTCCGGCGCCGCGGGATGGCGCGCCGCGCGGTGCACCACCAACATCGGCACGCACGGTACGAGCAACTTGGTGGTCTCCATATGAACCCATGGAGTACCCCAGGTTGACTCCTGGTGCGCCAGTGGAGCGTGCTTCGCGGGGCCCTCCTGCCTGGTCGTGCTCCGTCCTGTAGGGCGAAAGCCGACACACCCGTTCGTTCTGGCCGTGCATAGTGAAGGACTCCAACTGTCGTGGATGAGGAGGAGGCAACGCCATGTCCGGCGAGACGAACCTGGGCGTATTGCTGAAGTCGATGAAGCCGGTACTGCGGGAGGGTGAGTTCGTCTTCGTCACCACCCGGCGCTCCCTGCTCGAGGTCGCGCCCCTCGAGCCCCTCGGGCTCTTCCACGAGGAGGAGGGGCTCACCCTCATCCTCCCGCGAGAGAAGGCCGAGGCAGCCGGGCTCCCGTACACCGCCGTCTTCCGGATGCTGACCCTTTCCGTCCACTCCAGTCTCGAGGCCGTGGGCTTCCTCGCCGCCATCACGAATCGGATGGCGGCCCGGGGCATCAGCGTGAACCCCGTCTCGGCCTACTTCCACGATCACCTCTTCGTCCCCGCCACTCGGGCTGAGGAGTCCCTGGCGCTGCTCGTCGAGCTCGCTCGCGGCGACGCGTCCCCGGGCTGACGCCGCCTCGCCCGGGTGGGCTTGCTCCGTTTTGGTGGCACTCCCGTACTTTACCCACTCCAAATTGAAAGGACGTGGCCATGCGTTTGAGCGTTTGTAGCGCCCTCCTGCTCCTTGTCTCCGCCTGCGCGAGCGCGCCCGCCCCGCCGTCGATGCCACGGCCCCACGCCTTCATCCCGACTCCCCCCATGGGCCCAAGCATCCGGTTCGTGTCCGCGCCGGTGGAACCGGTGCAGCCATCGTCGCGGATTGGAAAGGCGGACCTGGAGCAGGCCCGGGCGCTGTGGTCTCGGGCGCGCAGTGACTTGGAGCCGCGTCAATGGGAGAGGTTGGGTGGCAAGCTGACCGCAGCGGAACGGGCCTTTGAGCGCTTCTCCCGTGCCGCGAGGGCGAGCGGGCAAGCCGCCGAGGTGTCGAGGGGGGCGGAGGGATTCGTGCAGGCTGGACGCGCCAGGACGTTCGCTGAGGCGCTTCCCCGGGTGGGCCCGTTGCTCGCGGTCCTCGCCTTGCTCTACCCCATCAGCACCGCCTCAGCGGAGATCGACCGCCGCCCGGAGTGGGTTGACGCTCAATGGGAGTACGAGGCGCGGCTGCGAGACGTCTCCGAGGCTTCGCGGCAGCTCATGGTGGAACTCGAGGCCCAGCCTCGCCCGGCGAAAGCAGCGGCCCGGGCGCCCTCGCCGCAGAAGCAGCCCGCGTCCGCCCCCACGAGGGAAGACGACCCGAGATGCAAGCCCATCCCATTGCCGCGCCACCTTGGCGGGCATGGCCTGCACAACGAATGCGCCGACAAGATGCCGGACAACAGCTTCCCCGGCGGGGATGTGTTCGTGAACGGGAAGAACTTCGACGCGCTGCAACTGGCCACGCGCACACTTTGGGAAGTCAAGACCAACGACATCGAGACGTACAACTCCTTCGTGCGGCGAGCCGAATTGGAGAAACAAGTGGAGGAGGCGAAGAGTGAGCGTGCGCTCGCAGCGGCCTGCGGCTATCGATTCACAATCGGCGTTCGTTCCGATGCTCACAAGAAACTGTTGGAGGCACTGTTGCCCGGTTTTAATATCGTCCTCATGACATGGTGCTGAAATGTCATTCATACAAAACACCCTGAGCATTCATGTTTACGCGCCCGCGCTGATGGACGATGACAACCGTGCCGTGGCCGTGGTCCATGGGATGGAACGTGCGCTGCCTGGGTTGCGCTTGGAGTGGACTGTTTCTGAAGATCATCAACTACGCCTTCTGCCGCAGCGGGATGTATGGCTCACCCAAGCCAGGAGAAGAGGGGGTTTTCCACTTGTCTGCAATAATGATGGGAGCCATCCCGTGACGATCTTCGGTGTGGCGGAACCGGCAAGATTTGGACCCGGCGGCCAGGCGCTGCTCGAAGTCCACGCGGAACTGCCCTTGGAAAATTCTGTCCTCGCGACCGTGGAGGACATACTGGAGGGCATTGCAGAAGGTGCTCGCGCTTTCTGGGGGCACGCGACGCCGTTCGAAGCGACCGTGGAAATCTCGCGGCAAACAAGGGACCCAGTGCACAAGCCGGGGGTTGCACCGCGAGGGCTACCAGAGCTCAAGCTCCCAGAGAAAATCCGCTTGCCTGAGATTCCGCACCGCCTGGGGTGGCTCAACTACTGGTCGGCTGCTGCCGCACGAGTCGTCGGGTTCCCGGACGCGGCCCGCGACGCGGACCTGCTCTCGCGCTCACGGCGTACCGCGACGGGTGGGTGGGTTGTGAAGCTCACGGAGGCGTCGCTTGATCTGGACACCCCCGCGCATCTGGAAGCGCTGAAGCGGGCCTACGAGCGCTTCCCGGAGGTCGGCGGGCGCTCCAGCCTTTGACGTTCAGCGTCGCTCGCGGAGCGTTGCTGGCTGTACTGTTGCCGCTCGGTCATGACATCGACCCACGGGTGCCCGCGGGGAGGACATAGCGCAGCTCCACCAGCCCCTGTCCGAAGCGCGTCACCCCCGCGAGCTCGAGCGGCGTGTGCAGGGCCGCCGCCAGGAGGGGCGCCCCCGCGCGGAGGAAGACGGGGACGACGCACAGGTGCAGCTCGTCGATGAGGCCGTGCGCCGCGAACCGCGCGGCCAGGTCCCCTCCCCCCATCATCCAGATGTTCTTGCCCCCGGCGGCCTCGACCATCCGGGCATGCACCGCCCGGACGTCCTCCGAGGTGAAGCGTACGTCCGCGCCTGGGAAGGCGGGCAGTTGCCGGTGGGTGAACACCCATGTCGGGAGCCCCGGATAGGGCCACTCCTTGCCCTCGCCGAGGAGGAACTCGTACGTCCGAGCCCCCATGGCGAGGGCGCCGATGCCCGCGAGGAAGACGTTGTAGTGCTCCATCACTCCTTCGGCATCATTGAACTGGAAGAGCCACTCGAGCCGCCCCTCCGCATCCGCGATGTAGCCGTCGAGACTCGCCGCCACGTAGTACTGGGTTCTGGTCATGGGCGGGAGCCTGCACGCCCCTCCCTGACACCTCTTGTCAGGGATTCTCGGGCAGACTGCCGGCCATGAAATCGAGCCGCCTGCTGGCGTTGCTCCTGCAACTCCAGCGTCGTGGGAAGGCCACCGCGCCGCAGCTGGCCGCCGAGCTGGAGGTGTCCGTCCGGACGCTCTACCGGGACGTCGCCGCGCTGATGGCCGCGGGCGTGCCGCTGTGGACGGAGCCTGGACCGCAGGGCGGCATCCGCCTGGTGGAGGGGTGGCGGACGCGGCTGGATGGACTGACAGCGCCCGAGGCGACGGCCCTCCTGCTCTCCGGCGCGCCCCGGGCCGTGTCGGACCTGGGGCTCGCCGCGGTGGCGGCCAGCGCACGCGCGAAGGTGGACGCCACGCTCCCCGAGGCCCTGCGCGCGAGGGCAGGGGCCCTGCGCGAGCGCTTCCACCTGGATGCACCCGGGTGGTTCTCGCGGCCCGAGCCGCTCGGGGCGCTGCCCGCCGTGGCCGAGGCCGTCTGGGAGTGCCGACGGCTGGACCTGCGCTACGGGAAGGAGGGTGTCAGACGACGCGTGGACCCGCTCGGGCTCGTCCTCAAGGGGGGCACCTGGTACCTCGTCGCACGCCACCGCGGCGAGGTGCGCACCTACCGGGTGAGCCGCGTGGCGCGCGCCACGCTCACCGGAGCGCGCTTCACACGCCCCGAGGGCTTCGAGCTGGCCGCCTGGTGGGAGCAGACCTCGGCGGAGTTCGACCGCTCGCTGCTGCGCCATCCCTGCACGGTGCGCCTGTCACGGCGGGCCTGCCGCCTGCTGCCGCACCTTCTCCCCCATGAGGCCGTGCGGGAGATGCTCGCGGCGGCGGGGCCGGAGGACGCGGAGGGCTGGCGGACGGCGGAGCTCCGGCTGGAGAGCGAAGACGTGGCGGTGGACCAGCTCGCCGGGCTTGGTGATGGCGTGGAGGTCCTCGCACCCCTCTCGCTCCGCTCTCGCCTCCACGCGGTCGCCCTTCGCATGGCGGCCCACAATGCCGGAGTGCCGCGCGCGCGCGAACGGTGAAGGGCCCACGGCTTGGAGCCTGGGCCGAGGCTATTCCCCCTGGGCCTGGGATCCGGACAGCAGCGCGCGCTCGTCACGGAAGAGCTCGAACAGATGGTCTCCCACCGCCTTCACCCGGGGCACCCGGGCCGAGTCGCGGCGCATCAATATCCAGACCTCGCGCTCGGGCGGAAGCGGGCCGAACGGGATCCGCACGAGGCCTGGGTAGCTCGCGGCCAGGAAACAGGGCAGCAGCACGATGCCATACCCGGCCCGCGCGGCCGCCGCCTGGGCTTGGAGGCTGTTGCTTCGGAAGATGATCCGATGGCTGGGGAAGCGGGACGCCATCCAGGCCGCCTCGGCTGTCTGATTGTCCGCTCCATACCCGACGAGGGGTGGCTGCTCGCGGGAAAGAAGCGCATCGCGCTTTCGAGCGGGCGCGAAGAAGGCATAACCCACCGTGGCGGCCCTCCGGGCCAGCAGATCGCTGTCGGCGGGCCGACCGAGACGGATCGCGATGTCCGCCTCCGAGCGGGATAGGCTGAGCACCCGTGTCTCGGCGATGAGCTCGACGTCGAGCCCGGGGTGGCGGTCATGGAGCGGTCCCAGCCGGTCCACCAGGAAGCCATGGGCCAGGGATCTGGACGTGGTGAGCCGCACCGGTCCCTTCGGACCGTCATCGCCAGCGAGACGACGCTGCACCACCAGCGCGGCCTCTTCCATCGCGGTCGCTTGCGCCAACACGGTCGAGCCATCGTCGGTGAGCCTGAAACCGTCTGGCGTCCGAACGAGCAGTGGCCTGCCGAGCCGGCGCTCCAGTCCCTCGACACGCCGCGCGATCGTCGAGCGGGCGGCGCCCAGGGCCCGGCTCGCGGCGGCCAGACTGCCGTGCCGGGCCAGGACCGCGAAGTGACGGAGATCGTCCCAATCCAACTGGGGTGTGCGTTTTTCGGCAGGCATGGGGCAAAGGTCGACAGTTTACCGGGACTGCTCTCGTCTCGGATGCTCCCTCCCGCGTCCGAGGTCGGCCACCGCACCGGCGGCACTGCCCACGCACGCCTACCGACAGACGGGAGTTCGAGCCATGACGAGCATACGGGTCGCTTCGGTGCAGTTCCAGCATCTGCCGGGCGACAAGGCCTACAACCTCGAGCGCATCCGGTACTTCGCCGGCCTGGCCTCCTCCAACGGGGTCAAGCTGATCGCCTTCCCGGAGATGTGCGTGACGGGCTACTGGCATGTCCGCCATCTCGACCGGACGGGCATCTCGGCGCTGGCCGAGCCTGTTCCTTCAGGCCCCTCGGTCGACGTCCTCCGCGCGCTGGCTCGCGAGCAGGACCTGGTGTTGGGCGCCGGCCTCATCGAAGAGGGCGCCGACGGCCGCTTCTACAATGCCTATGCGGTCTGTCTGCCGGATGGGACGGTTCATACCCATCGCAAGCTCCACGCCTTCGAGAGCGAGCACATGGCGAGTGGCGATCGCTATACCGTCTTCGACACGCCGCTGGGAATCCGGGTCGGGGTGCTGATCTGCTGGGACAACAACCTCGTCGAGAACGCCCGCGCGACAGCGCTCCTCGGTGCGGATGTGCTCATGGCACCGCATCAGACCGGCGGGACGAACTCGCGCAGCCCGCACGCCATGGGGCGGATCGAGCCCGAGCTCTGGCGGCGAAGAGCGGAAGACCCCCACGCCATCGAGGCGGAGTTCCGCGGGCCGAAGGGCCGGGAGTGGCTGATGCGCTGGCTGCCAGCGCGTGCCCACGACAACGGCATGTTCCTCCTGTTCAGCAATGGTGTCGGCCAGGACGACGATGAGGTTCGCACCGGCAACGCGATGATCCTCGACCCCTACGGCCGCATCCTGGCGGAGACCTGGCGGGCGGGTGACGACATGGTGGTAGCGGACCTCGACCTCGGCCTGCTCCCGCTGAGCACCGGACGCCGCTGGATCCGCGGTCGCCGTCCCGAACTGTACGGCCTGCTGGCCGAGCACAGGGGTGACGAGCTGGAGCCCCGGCAGGCCCGATTCTCTTCCGAACCAACGGCGGCACACCGTCTTCCGCTCCAGAGCGGCGGGTGACGACGCTCTTCGCCGTGCAGCACGCCATCGACCCGTACTCCCGCCCAAGCGCGAGGACGTGATTCCCGCCGGCTGCCTCATCCTGCTCGAGGGCCTTCGGGCACTCGGGCTCGACCGCTGCCTCGTGAGCGACCGGGGCCTGTGTTGGGGCCTGCTCGCGCACCGTTTCGGGGCCACCTGAACCCGTCCCACCCGGAGGGAGGCCGGGCGGGGATGCCTCCCTGCCTCCCGGTGGAACCGCCAGCCGGAGCGTGAGGAGGCGAGGGCGCCCTGGCCCCTTGTCGGGTGCCGGGAGGCTTCGGACCTTCCTCTCATCACCCGGCTTCGTGTCATGGAGCGCGAGGCCCATCCGAGAAGGAGACGGCCATGGCGGACAACAAGGGCCCGGCGGACAAGCGGACGGACAACCCCCAGGCGGATGGCGCCGTGGGGGAAGTGGAGCGCGAGGCCCGGCACCAGGACGGAGTGCTGCGCCGGGACGTGTCGGATCGGGACGTGGGAGAGGAGCGCCTCAAGGACAAGGGCCTGGGAGGCCGCGGTGCCGACGACTTGAGCATCGGCGAGCGGCGTGAAGCGCCTCCCGTGAGTGACTGGGGCTGAACCCTCTTCCACCCGCGACGAGGCGCATGGCCACGAGCCCCCTGGCCGAGCCGCTGGGAGGCACCTAGGCTTGGGGCGAGCGAGTGGAGCACATCCCCTGGAGGGACATGAAGGACGCGGGCCGCGATGACGCACCGGTGGAGCTGGACGGAAGCGAAGGGGAGGGCGGTGGGCAGATCCTCCGCTCGGCGCTCTCGCTGTCGCTCATTACCGGACGCTCCTTCCATCTGTCCCGGGCGCGGGCGAACCGCCAGCCCTCGGGGCTGAGGCCCCAGCACCTCGCCTGCGTGCGGGGGGCGGAGGCGATCAGTGGAGGCCGGAGCGAGGGGGCGGAGGTCGGAGCCTCGGAGCTGCGTTTCGAGCCGGGGCCGGTGCGTCCCGGGGACTATGTGTTGGAGGTGGGGACGGCGGGCAGCACGCCGCTGCTCTTCCAGTGTCTCTTCTACCCGCTGGCGGTGGCGGGAGGCGGCTCGCTCACCCTGCGCGGGGGGACGCACCTGCCGCACAGTCCGAGCTACCACTACCTGGCGGGCGTGTGGCAGCCGATGGCTCGGGCGTTCGGGCTGCACATGACGTTGCGCCTGGTGCACGCGGGCTTCTACCCGGAAGGGGCGGGGGAGTTCGTCGCGCAGGTGGAGCCGGTGCGCGAGCCCCCGCGGCGGGTGGTGCTCACGGCGCGTGGGACGCTCCAGGACATCGCGGTGGGCTCGTTCGTGGGCGGGCTGCCCTTTGGCATCGCCGAGCGGCAGTCCAACGCGGCGGTGGCGGCACTGCGCGAGCGGGGCTTCTACAGCCACGCGGCGAACCGTCCCCTGCCCACGACGCGCTCGGTGGGCACGGTCACCTTCCTGCTGGCGCAGTTCGAGCACACGATCGCGGGGTTCACCGCCCTGGGACGGCGGGGCCATCCGGCGGAGGCGGTGGGCCGCGAGGCGGCGGAGTCCCTGGCGCGCTTCATGGAGAGCGCGGGGGCGTTGGACGAGCACCTCGGCGATCAGATCCTCCTGCCGGCGGCGCTGCTGGCGGCGGGGAAGCTGGGTCCGGCCGCGCCGGGGACGACGCGCTACCTCCCCGAGCGGGTGACGGAGCACCTCACCACCCATGCGCGGCTCATCGAGCGCTTCCTGCCGGTGCGGGTGAGCGTGGAGGCGGACGGGACGGTGGAGGTCGCGCCCCGCCCCCCGGGATGAGCTTCACCGGCCCATGGCCGAGGACAGCTCGGCCGCCCACTGCCACGGGGCGCCGGTGTTGCCCGGCAGCGAGTTGAAGTACTCCCAGCTCGCCGCGCCGCCGAACGCCTGGTGGGTGCCGACGAGGCCGCTCACCGTGCTCTTGGCGGTGGGGATGTCGATGTAGCCGGAGCCGCCATTGCCCGGGTTGCTCAGCATGCCGGCCACCACCTTCTGCGCGGGGATGAGCCCGCGGTTGATGATGGACTGGTAGTTGGCCGGGGTGCCCATGTAGCCCCAGCCATTGTAGAACTGGGCGTTGAACCAGGAGATCTGCGAGCCCACGTCCCGGTAGAGCTGCTCGTAGTTGAAGCCAGACAGGTTGCCGCCGCCGTACAGGGCGGTGGCCACCGGGGCGAGCGTGATGACGAAGTTGGGGCCGAAGTCCGTGCGCAGGGCGCGGATGACACGCTCGATGCCCGCGAGCGACATGTACTCCTCGACGTCCAGGTCCACGCCGTCCAGCTTGTACGTGGTGATGATGTTCTTGAGGATCGGGTAGTAGGTGTTGAAGTCGGTGTCCAGGCGCTGGAAGCTGCCCTGCGCGGCGCCGCCCACCATCCCGAGCACGCGCACGCCCTTGGCCTGCATCGTGGCCAGGTCGCGCCACATCTGCTGGAACCGGGCGTCGCTCGGCGGATGGTCGTTGAGGTGCACCTGCGTGGGGGAGTTGAGGTGGATGGCGGCCACGATGACGTCGGTGACGCGCGTGTTGTTGTTGGTCAGGCCCAGCGGAGAGACATACGTGCCGCCGTTGTATTGGGTCTGGTAGTAGACCACCGTGCGCCGGTACGTCCGGGGGTGGGCGGGGGGCGTCCACTTCTGGGCGGCGGTGCCGTTGCAATCATAGAGCTGCAGCCGGGTGCCGCTCGCGCTGTTGCCGCCGGTGACGTCCAGGCACTTGTTGGCCTGGGGGTTGACGAGATCCTGGTTGGGCGTGTGGATCCACTGCTGGGCAGCGGTGCCGTTGCAATCCCACAGTTGGATGGGCGTGCCGTTGGTCGTGCCGGACTGGGTGACGTCGATGCACTTGCCCAGGGCGCGCAGGGTGCCATCCGCGTTGAAGTTGATCTGCTGGGCGGCGGTGCCGTTGCAGTCGTAGAGCTGGATGGGCGTGCCGTTGGCCGTGTTGGAGGACGCCACGTCGATGCACTTGCCGGCGAGTCCCGTGACCTGTCCGGTGGGATTGGGCGCGGCCGAGGCGGACGGAGCGGCGGCGAGGACCGCGACCGCGGTGGTGGCGACACTGGCGGCGGCGAGTCGGCGCCCGAGGGGACGCGTACGCTGAGTGCTCATGGTTGGGTTCTCCGGGTGGATTCCCGGCCATGCACACGTCATGTGGCGGCCGGAGACGTGCCTCGATACCCTGCCTAGGCAGGTAAAACAAGTAGAATCCGTTTTCCTGGTAAGTGACAGTCCTGATGGAAGGACGTTGACGCGAAAAGAAAGGGCCCGTGCTCCACGGATCGGAGCACGGGCCCTTCTTTCTCACTCCCGCCGCGTCAGTTGTTCTGCAGGGGATTCACGCGCACCAGGGAGCGGGCGGGCACGGTGGCCGTTCCAGTGGTTCCGGACGCGTTCTTGAACGTCACTGGCAGCGCGGTGGCGGTGGGGTTCCACACCAGGGCCGAGTAGGTGGTGCCCTTCTTGTACACCGTCGCGCTCGCCCCGCCCGTGGCCCAGATGTCCGCGCTGCGCTGGCCGAGGCTGGCCATGTTGTGGACGAACCAGTACGTGTTGAAGAGCTCGTTCTTCTGCACCGGCGTGGCGTTCCACTTGGCCAGCACCGCCTGGGGATCGCTCAACGACTGGATGGGCCACACGACGTGCTGCCACGTGGTCTCCGGTCCGCCGTTGTCCTTCACGAAGCCGTTGTAGAGGCTGGCCGCCTTGGCGGGGTTGAAGCCGTAGCTGGTGAGGTATTCGGCGGTGGGCAGCCAGTGGATGCCGTAGATGTGCACCGGGGCGCCACTGAAGAAGGTGCCGTAGAAGTTCGACGAGCCATACACCTGGCCCACCGTCTTGTGCGGCCACTCGGGCAACCAGTTGTCCCCGTCATAGTTGAACCAGTACTGCTCCACCGCCTTGAGTTCCGTGGTGAAGCCGTAGATGGCCGCGTCGCGGAACGACGTGTTGCCGGTGGTGACGCCCCACAGGTACTGACCCACCCAGCCGAAGAGCGACTCGCCCGCGGCCTCCTGGTTGTTGCCGTTGTTGTTGTCCGCGTAGCCCCCGGCCCACGAGTGGCCCTCGTAGGGATCGAAGTTGCGGAAGAACGGGTAGAGCGGATCCGTCCGGGTCGGGTTCGCGTAGTCGCGGATCAGGTGCTCCACCATGGAGCCGTACTGGGTGCGGAAGTTCGCGTCGTACGAGGCCAGCACCGCCGAGGCGAAGACGTAGTAGCCATAGGTGAAGTGGTGGTCCGTGATGCCCGTGTTGGCCCCGAACTCGCTGACCCGGTAGTACGTCGTTCCCCAGTCCGGGTTGTAATAGAAGAAGAAGTCCTTCTCGCCCGGCGTGTACGTGTACCACTCCGTCAACAGGGGCTTGAGCCGTGACAGGAACAGATCGCGGTAGACGGTGTCGCCGATCTCGTCCGCGGCCAGCACGCCCATCGCCAGCGGGTGCAACGCCTTGCCCTGCCAGTAGGCATCCACCGCGGGCGTGACATTCGCCGTCTCCCGCTCGAGCGTCAGCAGGTACTGGCTCAACAGGGCGCGCGAGTACTCGGGGTTGTTGGGCTCGGTGAACTGGGGGACGATTCCCTGGAAGCGGTTCGTGGTGAAGAACGTGTTGCCCTCGCGCACCTTCAGGGTCCCGCGCACGGAGGGGTAGGAGAGCGCGGTGAGGGGCGAGCCCGAGTTCTTCCACTGGTGGGGGAAGAGGGCCGTCAGCGTCTGATCGGAGAACCCCGTGCGCTTGAGCTGCGTGGTGAGGGTGAAGGTCGTGGTGAGCTGTGCGCTCGCCTCGTCGAAGAGATAGCTGACGCGGGTGCCCGTCACGAACGCGTAGGCGTGCTGGTGGAAGTAGCTCAGGTCGGCCGCCGAGGGCAGGGCCGCCAGCGACAGATAGCCCTGGCCGCCCCCGAGCTGGATCTTGATCTTCGGGCCGACCTTGCGGAACACGGTGCCCGCCGGCGCGAAGAGTCCGTAGTAGCGCGTCTGGAGCGTGCCGCCGCCATCGGGGTTGGACACCTTCACGGCGATCCGGTCGGTCGTCACCGTCGCGCCATCGGTGGTGAGGATCGCGCTGCCCTGGTCATCGAGGATCTGCGTGATGCGCGCGGAGTAGATCTCCACCGAGTTGGGATCGCTGAACTGGGTGTAGAGGTAGGGGGAGCCCTTGACGAACGTCACCTTGAGCTTGTCCGTGGCGTCGTCGCTGAGCACGGAGTCCACCGACCAGTCGCCGTAGCCGGTCACCCGGTTGGCCAGCTTGGACGTGTCGATGGTGTTGGCCATCAGGTACAGGTCCGGGTTGCCGTCCGCGTTCACCGCGGACTTGTCGCCGTTGATGTAGCCCGCGCCGGGGGTCAGGATGCCGAGCCCCTGGCTGGAGAACTTCGACTTGAGGGGCTGGGTGACGATCATGTCCCCGAGCGGCTTGATGAGCAGCGACTGCCACCAGTCATTGGAGGGGAGGGGAGCCTTCAAGGTGTCGGCGCGGTATTGCGGATACCGGGGCTGCGGCATCTTGTAGTCGTTCGTCAGGTAGCTGCCCTGGCCGACCTGGATGGAGCTGGGGGTGGGGAGGGCCGGAATCGTGTAGGTGGGCTTCGGGTGGCCGTCGACGTAGTCGTAGACCTCGAAGTCGAACAGGGAATACCCATACCCCGTGGCCCGGGCGTACCCTTTCATCCGGACGTGACGGCCGGAGGCGTACAGGGGAATGTCCTGCTTTCCGCCCGCGCCGTGCAGCGTCCGGTAGACGGTCGTCCACTGCGAGCCATCCGGGGAGACCTGTAGATCGAACACGCGCCCGGCGGCCGCTTCCCAGTTCAGGACGACCCGGCCAAGCGTGCGCGTGCTGCCCAGGTCGATGGAGATCCACTCCTCGTCCGTCGAGGCCGAGTTCCAGCGTGTCGACGCGTTGCCATCCACCGCGTTGCCCGGCGGTAGGGATTGCGCGGTGGAGGAGGCGGTGGCGGTCCGGTTCAGGGCCACGTTGGGGCCATACTGGAGCGGCGGCGTGTTCACGCCTCCGGTTCCGTAGACCTCGAACTCCAGGATGGAATAGCCATAGGCGCTCAGGGCCCGCTTCGTGCCGAGCACGCGCACGAACCGGCCGTTGCCGGTGACCGGCTGCTCGTCGACGCCGCCAGCCCAGTTCGTCCGGGCATAGAGATCCGTCCAGGCGAGCTCGTCGTTGGAGACCTGGACCTTGTAGTCCTTGGCGTACGCACCCTCCCACTGGATCTTGACCCGATCGAGCTGCGCCGTGGCGCCCAGGTCCACGTAGATCCACTGGGGATCCACCCCCCACTGGCTGGCCCAGCGCGCGCCCGTGGTGCCGTCCACCGCCAGCTCCGCCGAGTTGTTGCCCTCCTGCGAGGAGGCATAGGCGGGACGCTTCAACGACAACAAGGTCGAGGCCGCTTGCGCGCTCCAACCACCGAGGAAGCTCAGCAGTGGTAGCAGGCACGCCGCCGACCTGAGCCCCCGTGCCGTCTTCCGCGCGTGTGCTTGTCTGTCGGGGAGGTGCATCCTCTTTCTCCGGGATGAAAGGGTGTGACTTCAAACCAGAGAAACTAGGGAAAGCGGAATTTAAATCAATATTATTATGTAATACTGGTATTCTACAGAAATCTGGAAAATTGGGCTTGCGGTGAGCGTTCAGCTCCCGAGCACCTTGTCCCGGTCACGCTCCAGGTTGATAGTGACTCCCGGTATGCGCGAGTGCTCGTCCAGAACCCGGCTCCTCCTCCCCCTGCTGGTGTCGGTGCTCCTGCACCTGGCGCTCCTGGCCATCTGGGTAGGACGGGGAGTGCGGGAGGATTCGCTCGTGACGCCCTCTGAGTGGGCCCGCTCCTCATCGGTTCCCGTGGAGCTGGAATTCCGTGACGCGCCGACCCGGCCCTCGCCTGCGGTCCCTCCGCCCCCCGCGCAGGAGAAGAAGATCACCCGGCCGCGGGCCGAGCGCGCTCCGCCCAAACCGGTGGCCGCCGCCGAGAGCCCTCCACCGCCTCCCGCGCCCGTGACGGGCCCGGAGGACTCACCCCTCGCGGAGACGGCGGCGCCCGAGGAGGCGCCGCGCCGGCCCCACCTCCTGCCCTCGTGGTCGGTCCTCACCCCGGGCCCGGGCTCGCTGGCCGTGGCGCCGGAGTCCCATGGCCGGACGCTGCGCCCGGGCGATCCGGAGCTGCGGCCCGAGTCCAAGGACGAGGAGTCGGAGAAGCTCACCGCGCGCGTGCAGGACTGGATCGATGACGATACGGCGGGGGTACGTGCCGGAGGGATCGGCGGCCATCCCTATTTCGGGCAGATGCGGGGCTCCCTCGAGGGGGGTCTGGCGCATACGGACGGGGGGACGCCCGAGCAGCTCGGAGTCACCAACCCCGTCGCGGGCCTCATGAAGAACTACGCGGAGGCCGCCAGGGAATTTGGCCGGACGGGAACTCCCGGGGGTGCGCCTCCCCCTTCCGCTCCACTCCAGAGCGAGCGGCTCACGGCCCTCTTCGGGAATGATCCGCAGGGGGCTCATCGGATCAGGGCGATGGCGCAAGCCCGCGAGTCGCTCGATGCGCTGGCGAGCAGGGGGGCCTTGTTCACGGTCAAGCTCGAGGTGCGTCATGCACGGAGCGGAAAGCTCCTCGAGGCCCGGCTCGAGGAGCGCTCGGGCAACGAGCTCTTCGATGCCTTCGTCCTGAAGGTCGTGCCCGGCGCGCTCGGCGACCAGGAACCACCTCCCGCGGTGGTGCTCCGGGACAAGAAGGACCTCCGCACCCAATGGCTGGTCGAAGGCTGGCATCACGCGTCCAAGGAGCTGATGGAGTCGGTTGGCGCGAGCCTGCTCTCGGGTCAACTCACGGTGTCGCCGCTGCTCCTCTTGAAGGACAAGAAGTCACTCCAACCCAGCTTCGAGTACCGGGCGCGTCTGCTCAAGGTCTACTGACATGCTCAAGCGCGACAAGCTCCTGCCCGCGGCCCTCCTGTGTTTCCTGGCGCCAGCCCTGCTGTCCTGTGCCGCTCCTGAACTGACTCGTGGCCCCATCGAGGCCCTGTATGCCCGACCCGGGGCGTTCGAAGCGGTCTCCTTCGTCGTCAAGGATGGCGCGAACAAGGATCTCTACAAGATCTACCACCCCGTGGAACTGACCTCGGGCCATCCGATCATCGTCTGGGGAAACGGGACCCACGCGCTGCCCTCGAACTACGACGAGCTGCTCACGCATCTGGCGACGTGGGGATTCGTGGTCATCGACACGTACTCCACCACTACCGGAACGGGGGCGGAGATCCTGGGCGCGGCGGAATACATGGCCGCGCGGAACGGTGATCCGGACAGTCCCTTCCACGGCAAGCTCGACCCCGACAGGATCGGCGCCGCGGGGCACTCGCAGGGCTCGACCGGGGTCATCAACGCCCAGACCCGGTTCGAGCGCGGGCCGATGATCAAGACGGTCGTCTCCATCGCCCTGCCGGACCTGCGGTGGTGCGATCCGGAGGACAAGTACGACACCTCGCTGCTGACGGCCTCCTTCTTCATCATGGGCGGCACGGGGGATGGAATCGTCTCCCCGACCTCCACCAACGTGAAGGCGTATGGCCAGACGCCTCCCGGGCTGGCCGCCGCGATGGCCATGGCCGAGGGCGCGGGCCATACCGCGATCGAGGGGGACGGCAGCCACCATCGGGGCTACCTCACCGCCTGGATGCGCTACCAACTGGCGAACGATCCCACCGCGCGAGAGGCCTTCGTGGGAGACACCGCCGAGCTCGAGAACCAGCCCCGGTGGCGGGATGTCGCCCTGAAGAACCTGGAGTGACTCACGGGGCCAGCCAATGCGGCCGGTGCAGGATCCGCACGGCCATGCACGCGATGTTCGCCCCCACTCCGGTACCGAGCAGCAGGAGGTTGTCCCCCTCGTTCAGCTCGCCGGAGACGAGCAGGTGGTCCAGCGAGAGCACCTGGTCGCAGGCGCCGATGTGTCCGATGGTGCGGCCGTACTCCCAGGTCAACCTGGACATGGGCAGTCCAAGCGGGACCGCGGCGCGTTCCCTCACGCGCTCCTCGGACCAGTTGACGAAGGCGATCCGGGTGATCTCGGACATGTCCATGCTTGCCTCCCGGAGGGTCTTGTCGACGACCTCCAGCATGGTGCTGGTAATCAGCGTCGCCATTTCCCGCGGATCCGCGTGCGTGGTCGAGAGCCACTGCTCCTTGGCCTTCCCGAGGTCGAGACTGGTGTCCAGGGTTGCCTCCGGCGGGAACAGGGGGATCGAGCCCCGGTGCCTCTCCTCGTACTGGGGCAGTGTCACCGAGTTGATCGCCTCCAGGCGTGCGAAACCGCTCTTCCTGGTGAGCAGCAGCGCGCACGCACCGTCGCCGAGCGGGGAGTGCGGGCTGGACCGCCAGCGGTCGATCTTCGAGGTGTTGTAGTTGTCCGCGGAGGTGATCAGGGAGGCCGCGTGCTCCGGTGCCGCCATCAGGTGGGCCGCGGCCAGCTCGCAGGCGCAGAACATGCCCATGCAGGCCTGCCGCACTTCCGCCGCGGTCGCCTGTCCGGAGCCGGTGTGTCGCTGGACGTAGTACTGGGGACACCAGCCGTGGGGCCCCTGGTACCAGGTGCTGACGTACAGCAGGAGGCTCAGCGCCGCCGGGTCCTGGCCAGCGCGCTGCAGCGCCTGCCGGCTCGCCCGGAGCGCCATCTCCGGCGCGGGGAGGTCGCCCGCGATCGTGACGCTCTTGATGCCGTACCGCCTGGCCGTGGTCTCGCCCAGAAGTCCCTGGGCCACGGCCCACTCGACTGGCACTCGCTCGGGGAGATAGGCCCCGGTCGCACTGATGAACACGCCTGGTGTCTTCACGAGATGTTCCTGTCCGCCCAGTACGGTGCACGCAGCTCGCGCTTGAGCACCTTGCCAGTGGGTGCTTTCGGCAACTCGGCGACGAACTCCACCGAACGTGGTTTTTGATAGGAGGCCAGGTGCTTGCGGGCGACGTCGATGATGTCCTCCGCGGTCGCCGTCTGGTCCGGCTTGAGCACCACGAAGGCCTTCACCGACTCTCCCCACTGCTCGTCGGGCACCCCGATCACGGCGCATTCCAGCACGGCCGGGTGCTTGCCAATCGCCTCCTCCACCTCGACGCTGTAGATCTTCTCTCCCCCCGAGATGATCATGTCCTTGAGCCGGTCGACGATGTACAGGTAGCGCTCCTCGTCCCAGGTGGCCACATCGCCGGTTCGCATCCACCCGTCCCGGAAGGTGGCCGCGGTCAGGTCCGGCCGCCGGAAGTAGCCGAGCATGTTGGCCGCGCCGCGGACCACGATCTCGCCGGGCGTCTTGCGGTCGCGCGGCACGTCGTGGCCGTCCGCGTCGACGACCCGGATGCGAGTGCCGAAACCCTCGCGGCCACAGGAGCGCAGCCGGTGCGGATGGACACCTCGCAGCGCGTCGCGGTGGTCCTCCTGGGACAGGAATGACATGGTCACCCCTTCGGTCTGCCCGTAGCCCTGGATCAACCCGCACGGGAAGGACTCCGCCATCGCGCGCACGATCGTGCTGGGCATCGGGCCGCCGCCGTACTGGATGTTGCGCAGACTCGACAGGTCGTAGTGGTCGAACCCCGGCACCGCCAGCATCCAGTTGAGCATCGTGGTGATGCCGAGGAACGCCGAGACCCGCTCCTGCTCGATGACTTCCAGCGCCCGCCGGGCGTCGAAGTTCATCAGCACCACGGGGCAGCCGTGGGCCAGGTAGTTCATCGCGAGCACCACGGGGATGTGGAACATCTGCCCGGTGAGCAGGTAGACGTCCGAGGGGACGACCCGCTCCGCGACCGTCTGGTTGAGCATCCCGGCGGCCACACTGCGATGGGAGTGCACCACGCCCTTGGCCATTCCGGTCGTGCCGCCGGTGTAGAGGATGAAGCAGGGGTCGGTGTCCTGGACCTGCTCGCTCCAGGGCGGCTCGGTATCCGGCGCCGAGGCGATGAGTTCCTCGTAGCTGCCATCCCCGTTGAGTCCAGAGTGGAGCAGGCGCACCAGGTCGACCGCCCGGCCCAGGTCCTCGGCCACGAGCCGGAACTCGGCCGAGGTGACCAGGACGGTGGGTTGGGCCTCGACGACGAGTGTGCGCAGCGCCTCGGTGGACAGCCGCCAGTTCAGCGGCAGCAGCACCAGGCCCGCGCGGCCCGCCGCGAAGTAGAGTTCCTGGTACTCGATGCTGTTGCGGCTGAGCACGGCCACCCGGTCACCGGAGCGCAGACCGAGGGCCCGCAGGCCGTTGGCCAGCCTGCACACCCGGGAGTCCAAGGTGGCCCAGTCGATGCGCCGCTGGTGGGTGATGTCGACCAGCGCGGTTCGCCGGGGCGTGAGGGCCGCCCACTTGGCGGGGATGAGTCCGAGGTTCATCGCGGGCGCCGGCCGTCCGCGGGGAGGTCGAGCTCGATGTGCCGGGCGCGCAACCGCCAGACTCCCCCGGTCTGGACCACCTCGTCGGTGTAGGTCCCGGTGGTCACCACCTCGAGGTGCTCGCCCCGCACCGAGATCAGTGTCAGGTAGGAGCGCGCGGTGGCCGTGTCGGGACCGGAGAGGTCAACGACCAGATTCGTGCACACGTGCCGCCTGCGGTCGTCCTGCGCCGCGGCGGAGTCCCGCATCAGGCGCATGATCTCCGCGTGTCCCCGGAACGGTCCGGCCAGGTCGCCGCCGGCGACTCGCAGGGACAGCGACGCGTCCGGGGTGAAGCACTCGACGAGCGCGTCCCAGTTACGGGTGTCGTAGGCCCACGCGTACCTCGCCACCAGGTCGGCGATGGACTCGCGAACGGACATCGCTCCGCCTCGGGGTGCTTCATCCGTGTGCTGGCCTCGGCTGGGAGCGGCGGACCTCGAGGTCTTGCTGCTGCCTTTGGGCATGGTCTTGTCTCGTTTTCTCGTTCGGAGAAGGCAGCCGATATCTCTGCCGAGAGTAGGGAGTCACTCCTCGGAAGAGAACACTCGGAAGCCCATGAAAATACTCACCCGGAAGAGGGAGCGA
Organism: Cystobacter fuscus; assembly: GCF_002305875.1. Classification (NCBI taxonomy): domain Bacteria; kingdom Pseudomonadati; phylum Myxococcota; class Myxococcia; order Myxococcales; family Archangiaceae; genus Cystobacter; species Cystobacter fuscus. The sequence continues at coordinate 6,054,688 of NZ_CP022098.1, forward strand.
GCGATCACCCTCCTGGGCATCCAGTCTCCTCGGAGAGCTTCCTCTCCCACCCGCCGGGGAAGTGGACTCCGGTCTTCCCCCCCCGGCCGGGCCGTGTCACGGCGCGAAGCGGAAGCTCTCGTTCGCCGTCCAGCTGCACGGCCACTGGATCAGGAACCCGCCGTCGTCCATGGAGCCGCCCGCGATGTCCAGGCACTGGTTGCTGTGCTTCGCCTGGATCGCGAAGTACTCGTTGCCGTAGGGGAGCAGGCGGAACCGCTGGTTGTCGCTGCCGTTGCAGGTGTGTTGGATGACGTTCGTGCCGGCCGTCGTGGATGCTCCGGCCACGTCCATGCACTTTCCGCTGTGACGTGCGCGCAACGTGAAGTACCCGTCTCCCGTCGACTCGAGCAGCCAGCGCTCGTTGTCCACGCCCCAGTTGGAGTACTGGGTGAGCTTCACCCCATCGCTGGTGCTCGCCCCGGGGACATCGATCACCTTGCCACTGTGCTGGATGTAGATGGCCGTATGGTCCGTGCCCATCGGATCGTTCTGGAAGGGCATGTTCTCACCGAGGGAAGACCGGCCGCAGCCGTCCTTCGCGCAGCCGCGCATCGAGCGCAGGTCTCCCGTTTGTTCGATCGGATGGCCGATACCATCGAAGCAACCCGAGCCCGTGCAGTTCATCCACGCGGGCGAGTTGCCGCCTCGGGTGAGGGGCACGAGGTTGTTCCAGGTGTCCATGTGGTAGTCGTTGCCACCGGGATTGCGGTAGTCCTCGAAGTAGAGGCAGCCGCCCGAGCCCCCGGAGTCGTGGTAGGTGCCGTGGGCGTTCTTCCCGACGTAGCCGATGGGATGCGTGCCCTCCACGGTCTCGAACGAACCGGCTTCCCGGCTGTACCACCCGCCGTGCTGGTAGAACGCGACCCGGCTCAGCCGCCCATCGACGACGAGGACCGCCACCGACTCCCAATCCGCGGCGTGCGAGCCCGAGCTGACGAAGCACGTGCTCTGCCACGCATAGAAGTACCAATAGCGGATGAGCACCGTGTTCGTCCCCACCTGGGTGGCGGTGTAGTAGGCCGGGACCCGGTTGTTCCGAATCGTCGAATAGTCCTTGTTGCAGAGTGAAACGGGGGATGCGCCCTGCGCGCGTTGCTCGAAGTACGTGGCCGCGTCGCTCGGGAAGCACTTGCTCTGCTCGCCAGAGCCCGTGGTGGTCTCCTGGTCGAAGCGGAGGCGGGGCGCGTACCGGGTCGCCATCGCGCTCAAGTCGAAAGACGGCCCGCCGTTGTCCGCCTGGCAGAGATAGAGCTGCTTGTTGTCACAGTAGCGATCCCAGCATCGCACGCCCGCGAGGTACATGGACTCCGGGGCCACGAACGACCCGCCGCTCTCTTCGGAGATGGACTCCGTCCAGTAGCAGTTCGAGCGCACACCGCCGTTGTTGATCTGTGAGCACCGCAGGGCGATGCTGTCGCAGTAGTCGCCGGAGCAGCCCAGGCCCGTCACGAAGCCGTTGTTGCCGCACACCTGCTCGTGCGTGCCCTCTTCGGAGAAGGAGTCCGTCCACCAGCTGTTCGTCTGCGTATATCCAGACTCCACGTTGAGCAGGCTCACGTCGTCGCAGTAGCGGCCGCTGCAGCGCAGGCCGTGCGTCAGGAAGGCGGGGCCGCTCTCGATCGCGGACGCGCCATCGGTGGTCCACGGCATCCAGTGAGGCGGATGGATCTCGGTATGGAAGTACGTGCCGCGCGCGTCGGCGGCGGGTACGCCGAGCAGTTGGGGCTCGGTGACCAGGACGAACGTGAGCAGGGAGGCGCCGACAGCGACGCCGATGTTCTTGATCTTCATGGCTCTTGGGGGGGGGTGAGGGTGAGCTGCCACGAGGCCGGGTTTCCGGTCGCCGTCGGGCGACGACCGGCCTCGTCACCAGGAGAAAATGGTTGATGAGATCATACCGTATGGCCAGACGGACGACTCGCGCCACGGGCAGAACTACGTCTTCACGGTGGAGTGGGGGAGCCACAGCACGAACCGCGCTCCACCCTCCGCCACGCGCTCGTGGCGCAGGTCCGCCTTCATGCTCCGCGCCATCCTCCGGCAGAGGGCGAGTCCCAGCCCCACGCCCGGCGCCGTCTTCGCCGCCGTCTGCACGGATTTGGAGAAGGGCTCGAAGAGGCGCCGCGCCGTCACCGCGTCCACGCCGGGCCCGTGATCCCTCACCACCAGGCCCACCCGGCCCCGGCGCCGCTCCACCTCCACGTGGATGCGCCGGTCCACCGCCGGGGCCGCGTACTTGGACGCGTTGTCCACCAGGTTGAAGAGCACCTGCTCCACGGCGGAAGGGTCCGTCAGCACCGAGACGCCCGCCGGCACGTCCACGCACAGCTCCATGTCCGCCCGCGCCGCCCGCTCCGCCAGCCGCTCCTCCATCCGCCCCACCATGGAGCGCACGTCCACCGACTCCAGCCGGGCCGGTGCCCGCCCGCGCTCGATGCGGGCGTAGGCCAGCACGTTCTCCACCAGGTGGCTCAGTCGCTCCGCCTCGCGGTGGAGGATGTCGAAGTACTCCTGGCGCCGGGCCTCGTCCGGTACCATGCCCGCCGCCAGCATCTCCGTGTACATCCGGAACGTCGTCAGCGGCGTGCGCAGCTCGTGCGTCACCGCGGAGACGAACGCGCCCCGCCGCTCGCTCAGCGCCACCACGCCCACCAGGAGCGCCACCACCGCCGCGCCCGCCAGCAGCACGCCGCTCCACGCCACCGTCAGCACCACCGGCAGCGAGGAGATGGACGCCGTGTCATACCCGCCCTCCGGCACCTGTCCCGGCACCAGCCGCACCGGTAGCGCCGCCAGCATCCGGCCATCTCCGTGCGTCGGCCTGCCCGCGACGGGCTCCAGCGTCGCGGAGGGCAGCAGATCTCCCATCTGCCCCACCAGCCACGTGCGCAGCGCGGGCCAGTCCAGCCAGCAGCCCTGGATGTACTCCCGCCCGTCCAGCCAGACGCGCCGAGCCAGGAGCAGCGTGTCGCCCACCCAGAGGGCCCGCATCTCGTCTCCCTCCCCCCGCTGAGGCCGCACGGGGGCGCGCTGAAGGTTGTCCTCGTAGGCGTTCGAGTTGGATCCACTCACGCCCCGGAGGGCCTGGCTCGCGCTCCGGGAGCGGGCGCTGAACTCGCTCACGTTCTTCGCCACCTGGGAGACCTCGGCGAGCGTGCTCTCGTAGCGCACCTTGGGCTCGGGACGCCGGACCTGCGGGGGCGGGTCGATCAGGGAACGCCGGAGGTCCGTACCGCCCAGGAGGCTCCGCAGTTTTCCGAGCCGGTCCTCCAGCGTGGCCAGCTCGGACGCGGGCAGCGTGGCGCCCACCGACTCGCGCAGCCCGGGCTCCACCACCTGGGGCGAGGACACCGTCCCATCCGGGGCCACCTGGAAGTGGAGCAGCACATGCTCCGGGAGCGGGGACAGCAGCGGTGAGGCCAGCAGCGCCCCGCCTTCCGGCATGGGACGCAGCTTCGGGTCGAGCACCCCGCGCGCCGCGGACACGGGGCGGTACGCCTCCGGGGCCACCGCGCTCTCACGGGCCACCAGCGGCAGCAGATCCGAGTCCAGCCGCCACAGCGCCAGCCGTGCGTTCTCCTCCCGCGCCGCGCTCTCCCGGGCCTGGCGGTCCGCGCGGTCCAGCCGGAGGGCGAAGGCCGACAGCGCCACCACGCCCGCCAGCGCCAGACACAGGCACGCGCTCACGGCGATCCAGATGCGCCAGGAGCGAATCACGAGGCGGCGCCTCGCGTGGCGAACATATAGCCCTTGCCACGGACGGTGAGGATGACGCGGGGCTCCTCGGAGTCGTCCCGGAGCTTCTCCCTCAGGCGCGCCATGGTCATGTCCACCGTGCGCGTCTGCACGCCCCGGGGGGGCAGGTGCCAGACCCGCTCCAGCAACTCCTCGCGGGAGATGGCGCGCCCCGCGTTGTCACCCAGGTAGCGCAGCGCGTCCGCCTCACGCTCGGACAGATCCACCCGCGAGCCGTCGTCGAAGCTCAGCTCGCGCCGCTCCACCTCGAAGTGCCCTCCCGGGAAGTCGATGCGGCCCGTCCCCATGGGCCGCTCGGCCGAGCGGCGGAGCACCGCGCCCGCCCGGGCCAGCAACTCCCGCACCGAGAAGGGCTTCACCACGTAGTCGTCGGCGCCGAGCTTCAGGCCGTTGACCCGGTCCTCTTCCTGACCCCGGGCGGTGAGGATGATGACGGGGAGGGTGGGGCGGCTCTTGCGCACCGCCCGGAGCAGCTCCAGCCCGTCTCCGTCGGGAAGGACCAGGTCCAGCAACACCAGATCGCACGGGGTGCGCTCGGCCAGCCGCTGTCCCTCCACGCGGGCTCCGGCCTCGAGCACCTCATAGCCCTCGAAGCGCAGGGCATCCACGATTCCCCGCCGGATGGCGGGGTCATCCTCCACGACAAGCACTCGGCGCGCGGCCATGACGGCATCCTACTCCAGCGTGAGGTGACGCTTCTTCGCCTCGCGCTCCACGACCTGGCCGATGGCCCCATCCAGCGTGTCCGCCCCCGGAGCGGCCTGCTGCTCGCGCGCCTGGGCGAGGAACCGCTGGCGCTCGGCGTTGAGCGTCTGGATGCGCTGCTGGAGCTGTGTCCGCTCCTGCTCGCGCGCCTCCAGCCAGGCCTTGCGGCCGGCGGCGTCCAGCCCGCGCATCGGCTCCGGCAGGTCCTCGGCCCGGACGGACTTCACGTCCACCTGGTTCTTCTTCACCGCGTCCACCAGGTCCCAGCTCTCGTTCGAGTAGTTGCCGGACGACTTGGCCACGGAGCGGGACACCATGCTGGCGATGGAGACGCCGCGCGAGTTGCTGTCCTGTTGCTCCTGGCGCAACTGGCTCTTCTTGCCGGCGGCGCCGTAGGCGACGTACGTCTTGTTCAGCTCCGCGCCCAGTTGGGCGATCTCCGCGTCCTGCGGCGCGGCGATCTCCACCACGCGCTGGTTCTGATCGATGTTCATGTAGCTGCCGTCGGCGAGCACCGCCGCGTCCTTCCACTTCCCGGCGACGCCCTCCTCGTAGTCGCCGCAGTGGATGGTGTTGACGGTGATGCCGCGCTCGCGGGCGCTCTTCACCGCGTTATCGAATTCGACGGGGCCCTGGGTGAAGGGCTCGTTGCCAGCGATGAAGATGAGCCGCATGGCGTCCGGATCCTTGCTCCAGGCGAGCTGCGTGGAGGCGTCGCGGATGACCTCTCCGCAGTACTCCTCGCCGCCGGACGTTCTCAAGGAGAAGAGGTGCTCGGAGAGCAGGTCCAGGTCCGTGGTGAAGGGCAGCACCTGGCGGATCTCATGGGAGTTGGCGCCCGGGTCGGCGTTGCCGTACGCGTACAGGGCAATCTGGAGCTGCGGCGCCACGCCGTCGCGCTTCGCGTGGGAGAAGCGGTTGACGATGTTCCACAGCTGCGAGCGGGCCTGGTCGAGCAGGCCGTCCATGCTGCCGCTGGTGTCCAGCAGCAGGGCAATCTGGATGATGGGCTGATTCGCATCCGTCCTGGGGACGGGGGCCACGGTCGGCCTCACGGGTGGCGGCGCGGGCGGTGTACCCGGAGAGGGCTGGTCCAGCAGGAGAGCGGAGACCGCGAGCACCGCGGCCGAGCCAAGGATGACGGGAAGCTTGAGTGCCGATTTCATCGTGCGTCCTTTCGTACGTCGGTGCCCGATTGAGCACGCGGAGAAGAGTACGAATGAGGGGCCTCGTCGGGTGTAACCGGCTTGTAACCGGAGGTGTCGGCGACTCCTCAAGGCGGTCGGCGCCGAGTCCATGAGCGAGTAGGCGCTGCGAGGTGTCGCGCATTCGGGGAACTGGTGAGGAGCAGCGGAGAGCATGGTAGATCGACCAGCGAGGACAATTGACTTGACCGCCCCATCTACCCAGCACCTTCGAGCTGTCTCTCCGGGGAGCCTACTCTAGTGGCCATCAAGAAATCCGAACTCTACTCCACACTCTGGAAGTCCTGCGACGAACTGCGCGGTGGCATGGATGCATCGCAGTACAAGGACTACGTCCTGGTGCTCTTGTTCGTGAAGTACGTCTCGGACAAGGCGGCCAGCCAGAAGAACTACGATCTCGACGTCCCCAAGGGCGGCAGCTTCGCCGACATGGTCGCGCTCAAGGGGGACAAAGAAATCGGCGACAAGATGAACAAGATCATCGCCAAGCTCGCCGAGGCAAACGACCTGAAGGGCGTGATCGACGTCGCTGACTGGAACGACGCCGACAAGTTGGGCAAGGGGAAGGACATGGTGGATCGGCTATCGAAGCTGGTTGCCCTCTTCGACAACCCCGATCTTGACTTCAGGGGCAACCGCGCCGAGGGCGACGACCTGCTCGGAGATGCCTACGAGTACCTCATGCGGCACTTCGCCACCGAGAGTGGCAAGAGCAAGGGTCAGTTCTACACGCCGGCCGAGGTCTCTCGCATCATGGCCAAGGTCATCGGCGTCGGCAGCGCCAAGAGCCCCGGCCAAACCATCCATGACCCCACCTGCGGCTCAGGCTCCCTCCTTATCAAGGCCCACGACGAGGCCAAGAGTGCCACCGGCCTCGACCTCGCGCTCTACGGCCAAGAGATGGACAACGCCACTAAGGCGCTGGCTCGCATGAACCTCATCCTGCATGACTGCCCCACCGGCGAGATCTGGCAGGACAACACGCTGTCCGCGCCATACTTCAAGGATGCCAAGAGCAACGCCCTCAAAACCTTCGACTTCGTCGTCGCCAACCCCCCCTTTTCGACCAAAGCCTGGACCAACGGCTTTGACCCGGCCAACGACCTCTACGGCCGATTCGACTTCGGCGTCCCGCCGCAAAAGAACGGCGACTACGCCTTCCTCCTCCACATCTTCGCCTGTCTCAAGAGCACCGGGAAAGGCGCGGTGATTCTCCCGCACGGCGTGCTCTTCCGTGGTGGCGCTGAATCCACGATCCGTCGCAAGGTCGTCCAGCGCGGCTACATCAAGGGCATCATCGGTCTGCCGGCAAACCTCTTCTACGGCACTGGCATTCCCGCCTGCATCCTTGTGCTCGACAAAGAGGGCGCCGCCGACCGCAAGGGCATCTTCATGGTTGATGCCTCCAAGGGCTTCATAAAGGACGGCAACAAGAACCGCCTGCGAGCGCAGGATATCCACAAGATCGTCGATGCGTTCACCCGGCAACTCGAGCTCCCCCGCTACTCGCGGATGGTCTCGCTCGCCGAGATCAGTGACTCGAAGAACGACTTCAACCTCAATATCCCGCGTTACATCGACTCAAGCGAGCCGGAGGACATCCAGGACATCGACGGCCACCTGCGCGGCGGAATCCCCGTCCGCGACCTCGATGCCCTCGACCGGTACTGGAAGGCCTTCCCGGGTGTGCGCGAGGCGCTGTTCAAGAAGGCCAGCCGTCCAGGCTATGCCGAACTCAAGGTCACAGCGGCAGACATCAAGACCACCATCTTCGGGCACACTGAGTTCACGGCCTGGAGCACCCAGAGCAAGAAGCTCTTCGCCAAGTGGCGGGCGGAGAGTGCGCCACGCTTGAGTGCCATCGCCAAGGGCGACAAGCCCAAGGTCCTCATCGACACGCTTTCTGAGGAACTCTTGGGCACCTTCCAAAAGGCCAAACTGCTCGACCCCTACGATGTCTACCAGCACCTCATGGACTACTGGGCTGAGGTCATGCAGGATGACGTCTACCTCATCGTCAGCGACGGTTGGAGCGAGGCTGCCAAGCCCCGGCCGATTGGCGACGACAAGGAAAAGAAGTCCAAAGATAAGCCGGACTTCATCATCGGCAAGCAGAAGTTCAAAGCGGAGCTGATTCCGACCACCCTACTCATCGCTCGCCACTTTGCCGCCGAACAGGCGGCGATCGAAAAGCTGGTGTTGGAAGCTGCCGCCGTCGCGCAGGCGATGGAGGAACTGGCCGAGGAGCACGGCGGCGAAGACGGTCTCTTGGCAGAGGCAAAGAACGACAAGGACAAGCTTACTAAGGCCTCAGTGTCCGCTCGGCTTAAGGAAGTAAAAAGCGAGCCCGACACGGTTGATGAGCGCAAGGTGCTCGGCGACTACTTGGCGCTCATCGAGAAGGAGGCGGTCATCAACGCGACGGCCAAGGTGGCGCAGGAGGAACTTACCGCGAAGGTTGCAGCCAAGTACGGCAGGCTGACCGAGGACGACATCAAGATGCTCGTTGTCGAGGACAAGTGGCTGACCTCGCTTGAGGCATCTGTGCAGGTCGACTCGACAGAGTGTCACAGACGCTCACTGGCCGCATTCGTGAGCTTGCCGAACGTTATGACACTCCGCTACCGACGCTCACGGCCGAACTCTCGATGCTTGCCGCTCGGGTGGATCAGCACGTCAAGAAGATGGGCGCAACATGGAACTGAAGCTTGGCTACAAGCAGACAGAGATGGGCGTCCTTCCGGCTGACTGGGAGGCTCGACCGCTTGGCGACTACGTGCGCTTCAGGACCGGACCGTTCGGTAGCGCACTGCACAAGTCGGACTACACGCATGACGGCGTTCCAGTGATCAACCCAATGCATATAGTGGACGGCAACCTATCGCCCACCGAGAGTATGACGGTCACCGAATCTGCCGCCCGCGCACTCGCAGATTTTCGTGTTCGCGAGAACGACATCCTTATCGGCCGACGTGGCGACATGGGGAGATGTGCCGTTGTGAAAGCAGGTCAAGCCGGCTGGCTGTGCGGCACCGGCTCGATGATTGTGCGATGTGGGGAGGGGATTGCTCCGTCGTTCCTGCAGCGGGTGCTATCGAGTTCAAGAGCTATTGCTGCAATCGAGAGCGCGTCCGTAGGTTCGACAATGATCAACCTGAATCAGGGCACACTCTCTGCGCTCCTAGTTCAGATTCCGCCGCTGCCGGAGCAGCGGGCCATCGCGGCGGCACTGAGCGATGTGGATGCACTGATCGGCGCGTTGGACCGGCTCATCGCGAAGAAGCGTAACCTCAAGCATGCGTCCATGCAGAAACTCCTCACCGGCCAGACTCGCCTGCCTGGGTTCGGTGGCAAATGGGAAATGGTGCGCGCTGGAGATATCGGGCGCTTTAAGGGAGGCAGCGGCTTTCCTACGAGAGCCCAAGGGGCGGCAGCAGGCGACTACCCGTTTTTCAAAGTCTCTGACATGAACCATGCGGGGAACGGTGTGTTCATGATCCAGTCGAACAACTGGATCTCCGAAGGTGTCAGAAAGCAGCTCGGTGCCACTGTGTTTCCGACAGGCAGCGTTGTATTTGCAAAGGTAGGGGCGGCAGTCTTCCTGGAAAGAAAGAAGCTCCTCGCGAAGTCGAGCTGTCTTGACAACAACATGGCCGCGTTCATTGTTCAACGCGACCGTCTTGAGCCGCGCTTCGCTCACCTTGCATTTCTGCACACCAAACTCGGTGATTTGGTGAGCACGACCGCGCTCCCATCCCTGAGCGGCTCGGTGCTGGCGCAGATCCCGCTGCAAATCCCTCCAATCGATGAGCAGATAGCCATCATCAACGTGGTCTCGGATATGGACGCCGAACTCCGCGCACTTGAGAGACGTCGTGACAAGACCCATGCCCTTAAGCAAGGAATGATGCAGGAACTCCTGACAGGAAGGACGCGACTCGTATGAGCACCATCGGTCAGGCCGAAAAGAAGACCCAGCGCCGCGTCGTCAAGCTCTTTGTTGATGAATTGAAGTACGAGTACCTCGGCGACCTGAGTGAGGGCGATAACCGCAACATTATCGAGGGGCAACTCGAGCACTTTCTCCGAGTCTATCAGGGCTATGGCGAGCGTGAGGACGGCGACGACGTCATGCGCCGCGCCATCGCTGAGGTCGTCAAGGCCGCCGGAAACACAGGCGTGAGCCTCTACGACCGCAACCGCGACGTCTACGCTCTCCTGCGCTACGGCGTGAAGATCAAGGCTGACGTCGGGGCGCAGTTCGAGACGGTGTGGCTCCTTGACTGGAAGAACCCCGAGAAGAATCGCTTCGCCATCGCTGAGGAGGTCACGGTCAAGCCGGCCGATCCCAAGGCGCACGGCAAGAGGCCAGACATCGTCCTCTACGTCAACGGTATCGTGCTTGGCGTCCTCGAACTCAAGCGCTCTACGGTCTCAGTGGCCGAGGGCATCCGCCAGAACCTCGACAACCAGAAGAAGGACTTCATCCAGCCCTTCTTCTCGACCATGCAATACGTCATGGCCGGTAACGATGCCGAGGGGCTGCGCTACGGCACCATTCAAACGCCCGAGAAATACTACCTGACCTGGAAGGAAAACCCTCCACCCGGGCACGATGCGGACAACCTGCTCGACCGAGCGCTGCGGCAGCTCTGCGGCAAGAGGCGGTTCCTCGAACTCATCCACGACTTCGTGGTCTTTGACGCGGGCATCAAGAAGCTTTGCCGCCACAATCAGTACTTCGGTGTGCGGGCCGCTCAGGAACACGTCCGGCGCCGCGAGGGTGGCATCCTGTGGCACACGCAGGGCAGCGGCAAGAGCCTCACCATGGTGTGGCTCGCCAAGTGGATCCGCGAGAACGTCCAGGACTCCCGCGTCCTCATCATCACCGACCGAACCGAACTCGACGAGCAGATCGAGAAGGTCTTCAAGGGCGTTGCCGAGGATATCCACCGCACCAAATCAGGCGGCGACCTCATCGCGCAGCTCAACGCCACCGCGCCTTGGCTCCTGTGCTCCCTCATCCACAAGTTCGGTGGCAAGGAAGACGGTGAGGAGGTCGGGGACATCAAGGGCTACGTCGAGGAGTTGAAGAAGGCCCTGCCCAAGGACTTCCGGGCCAAGGGCGAGCTGTTCGTTTTCGTGGACGAGTGCCACCGGACCCAGTCGGGCGACCTCCACGAGGCGATGACGAGAATCTTGCCTGGCGCTGTGTTCATTGGCTTCACCGGGACGCCGCTCCTCAAGGCCGACAAGAAGAAGAGCATCGAGATCTTCGGCCGCTACATTCACACCTACAAGTTCGATGAGGCGGTGAAGGATGGCGTTGTACTCGACCTCCGCTACGAGGCCCGCGACATCGACCAGAGCATCACGTCATCGAAGAAGATCGATCAGTGGTTCGAGGCTAAGACCAAGGGGCTCACACCACTGGCCAAGGCCCAGCTCAAGGCGCGCTGGGGGACTATGCAGAAGGTCCTGTCGAGCCAGTCACGCCTCCAGAGGATCGTGGCTGACATCATGTTCGACATGGAGACCCGGGACCGCCTGAAGAGCGGGCGCGGCAACGCGATGCTGGTCGCGGGCAGCATCTACGAGGCGTGCAAGTTCTACGAGCTTTTCGCCAAGACACCGCTGGTGGGCAAGTGCGCCATCGTCACTTCGTACGTGCCACGGACGGCCGACATCAAGGGCCAGGAGAGCGGCGAGGGAGCGACGGACGCGCTCGAGAAGTACGCTATCTACCGTCAGATGCTTGCTGATTGGTTCGGTGAGCTGCCTGAGCAGGCCGTCGGCAAGATCGACGCTTTCGAGAAGGCGGTGAAGAAGAAGTTCATCGACGAGCCGGGGCAGGTGAAGCTCCTGATCGTCGTTGACAAGCTCCTGACCGGCTTCGACGCGCCTCCGGCTACGTATCTCTACATCGATAAGCACATGCGCGACCACGGCCTGTTTCAGGCCATCTGTCGTGTGAATCGGCTTGACGGCGACGACAAGGAGTTCGGCTACATCGTCGACTATAAAGACCTGTTCAAGAGCCTTGAGGGGGCGGTCACGGACTACACCTCCGGAGCTCTCGATGGCTACGACAAGGAGGACGTCGCCGGGCTACTCGAGGACCGCCTCAGCAAGGCAAAGGAACGGCTGGAGGAGGCTCTTGAGGCCGTGCGCGCGCTGTGCGAGCCCGTCGAGGCGCCTCGCGACGATCAGGCGTTCTATCGCTACTTTTCCTCAAAGGAGCATGGCAATACGGCCCAGCTCAAGGAGAATGAGCCGCAGCGCCTCGCGCTGTATAAACTCACGGCGGCGCTCGTTCGCGCGTATGCGAACCTGGCGGGTGAGATGACCGCGGCGGGCTATACCGAAGCCGAGGCCGCGTCGATCAAGAAGGATGTGACGTTCTATGAAAACCTCCGTACGCAGATAAAGCTGCACAGTGGTGACGCAATCGACCTGAAGCAGTACGAACCTGCGATGCGCCACCTCATCGATACATACATCCATGCGGAGGAGAGCGAGACGGTCTCCGAGTTTGACGATTTGTCGCTGGTACAACTCATCGTCGAGCGCGGCGCGGAAGCAGTGAATGCGCTGCCCGAGGCCATTCGCAAGAAGGAGAAGGCTGCTGCGGAAACGATCGAGAACAACGTACGGAGGCTCATCACCGACGAGTCGCCGATCAATCCGAAGTACTACGAGAAGATGTCTGAGTTGCTCGACTCACTGATCGAGCAACGCAAGAAGAACGCTCTCAGTTACCAAGAATATTTGGAGAAGATTGTCGATCTGACCCGGCAAGCGAAGAACGGTCCGACAGTAGGGGGCTATCCGAAGTCGCTGGACTCGGCCGCTAAGAGAGCGCTGTATGACAACCTCGGGAACGACGAGGCTCTTGCTCTTAAGGTGGACGGCGCGGTTCGGTCGAGCATGCAGGATGGATGGCGCAGCAACACGATGAAAACGCGCAGGGTCCGGCAGGCCATCAGAGCAGCCTTCGACGGTGATGAAGATCTCGTCGATCGAATCTTGGAACTGGTGAAGAGCCAGAATGACTATTGAGACCCATACCCTGACCGTCAGCGGCGTGCGTGTGGCCGTTGTCCGGAAGGCGATCAAGAACCTTCATCTCGGCGTCTACCCACCTGATGGGCGAGTTCGGGTGGCGGCGCCGTTAGCGGTATCCGACGCAGCCGTGAGGGTCGCGGTCATCAGCAAGCTGCCGTGGATCAAGCGACAGCAAGCGGCGTTCGAGCATCAGCCCCGCGAGTCCGAACGCGAAATGGTCAGCGGGGAGAGCCACTACTTCCTCGGTCGACGCTATCGCTTGGATGTCGTGGACGCCATGGGGGCCAACAGAGTCGTGCTCCGCAATCGTAGGACCCTCGAGCTTCACGTACAGCGCGGAGCCGACGCCGAGTATCGCAAGCAGCTTCTGTATCGCTGGTACCGCGAGCGCCTTCGCGAGCTCGTCCCGCCTCTCCTTGAGAAGTGGGAGGCCGCGATTGGCGTGAAGGTCGCCGGGTGGGGCATCAAGAAGATGAAGACCAAATGGGGCTCATGCAACGCGGAGGCACGCCGCCTCTGGTTGAACCTGGAGCTAGCGAAGAAGCCACCGGAATGCATTGAGTACCTCATCATTCACGAGTTGGTGCATCTTCTTGTGCGTCATCACGACGATCGTTTCAACGCCTTGATGGACCGTCACCTGCCCAAATGGAGGCTGGTCCGGCAGTCGTTGAACGTGGCCCCCCTGGCGAATGACGCCTGGGAGCTAAAGGACAGCGGCGCACGGCACTGAGCTGGCGGCGCTCTTCCACTCGCTGACTGATAACGGATTTCAGTTGAATGTTCCTATATATTATATCCGCAATACCGAAACCAGCCGACGATGTCGTCATGAGTGATGAGGTCCATGGCCCTGGCAATGGCGTCATCGAGAGCCTGTAGGGTACGCGCGCCCATGCTCTTGAGCAGTTCCTTGAGCTTGTTCCAGAGCAGTTCAATGGGATTGAGGTCCGGCGAGTAGGGTGGAAGGAAGAGAACATGGGCACCGGCGGCGCGAATACGCTCCAGGATGTGCGCGGGCTTGTGCGCCCCCACATTGTCCATGACCACAATGTCGCCCGGATTGAGTTTGGGGACGAGCATGTGCTCGACAAAGGCCTCGAAGACACCGGCCGTCGTGGCTCCTTCGATAGTCATCAGCGCCCGAATGCCGTCCAGAGCCAGTGCGCCCTGAGCTATCCCCTCATATTGGGCCGAGAAATTCCTGAAAAACTGGTTGTTCACGTAACAGCGAAGCGAATCGCTCCATCAGCGGGACGAGCTGCTCCTCCGGCATCATCGGGATGGCTTGGTAATACTCACAGCCCTGCCGGAAGAGCGAGGAGGTGCGCGTCTTCACTGTGTTGGCTTTGAGGTAACGCTCCATCCCCAAGCTCTCCCCCGCCGCCCCCAGCAGCGTCAGCAATGCGCAGGCTAGCGCGCTCACCAACAGCAGCCGGTCCCGCCTCTCCGTCGAGCGGACCCTCACCGACGACAGGCCCATTCCAAAACGCAAGTCCTTCATGTCGCGGAATGTGGGTCTTCGGTACGTCGAGTGGGCAGGACTGTCGACAAGAGGCCGTGCGCATGGGGAGGACATGGGGCTCAAGGGCGTGCGGAGCCGAGCGATGGCCATGGGATTCAAGTCCCCGCGAGAGTTCGAGGCATGAATGAGACAGGGGCACGACCTGGGGTGCCGAAAGCCGCAGCTGTGCATGACAGAGCGCCTGGCTCCGCTGCCCTACTGGCCGGGTTGCAGTCGAATCTGTCGGCGCTGCGGGGCTCGGTCCCCAGCCGCCTGCTTCTACGGCGAGGGGCTACGCCGCTACTGGCAACGGCGGAGTGAACTCCATGCCCCCGCAGCACAGCAGTATCATCGCCCTGAATGCCTTGGGATTGCGGAAGCCATAGGCGCGGCGGCTGAGGGCTCGAATCTTGTTGTTGATTCCCTCCACCACTCCGTTGCTCAGTCCCGTCTCCACGTAGGCGAGAATGCCGTCCTTGTGCCGCTGGACTGTCTTCGCCAGCTTCGCGAAGGGGGCGAGCCTGGAGTGGCTGGCCCATTGACACCACTTGTCCAGGTGCTCCGAGGCTCGCTTGGGCTGCACGTAGTCCATGCCCCGTGCCAGGCTTTCCTTGAGCAGATAGGCCCGGTAGAGCGTCTGGTTCGTCTTCTTCAACTCGCTGAGCTTCTCTCCCTGGCGCACCGTCAGGTTCCACGGATTCTTCAGCAACGCCCAGCGGCTCTGTTTGAGCGCCTTTCCCTCCTGGCTCCCCGCCTGCTCGCGCACCTCTTGCCGGCGCACCGTATCCAGCGCTTCGTTCGCCAGCTTCTGCACGTGGAACCGGTCGAACACCTTGCGCACATGTGGGGCACGGTTGCCCACCGCCTTGCTGAAGGCCGCCGACAGGTCCATCGTCGCGTGCGTCAACTCCTTCGTCCTCTCCTCTCCCAGCTCGTCGAAGAAGGCGTCCAGGGTCTCTTCGTTCTTCCCCTCTCCCACCCAGACGACTCGCGAGCGCAGGTGGTCCACCACCAGGCTCACGTACTTGTGCCCGGCTTTCCAGCCCAGCTCGTCCACTCCAATGATTTGCAACCCCTCCAGGCGGCCTGGCGACAGGCGCTCCTCGACAATGCGCTCGATGATGGTGCCCACCGTGCGCCAGTTGATGCCCAGCAGCCGGCAGATGGAGGACTTGTCCAGGCGTTGCGCCTGCCAGGCCACCAGCTCCTCGAAGGCCCGCGTGAAGCTCGAGTCGTGCGCCGCCCAGGCCACCCGCTCCACTCTCACCCCATGCTCGCGGCAGTGCACACGGCGCGGGGCGTAATGCAGCCAGAAGATGGTTTGTCCCAGCGCCAGGTGCCGCCACAACCGCCCAGGGCTCGCGTCGTAGCCGGGGGCGGGCCGGCCGCACACTCCGCAGCGAGGCTTGCGCTGTGCGTGCACCGGAGCATGTGGAACACCGATTCCGGGGGAAGTGGAACACTGATTCCGGAGCAAGTGGAACGCCCATTCCGGCCATGTGGAACACCGATTCCGGGGTTGTGGAACGCACCCCGGGGGCGGCACGTATTGCAACTCCGCGACCTGGTCTCTTCCCAGAGCGACAGCCTCTATCGGCTTCTCGCTCCCCATCTCTCATTGGAGACCCTCCCGTCCACGGCGGGAACGCCCATTTCGGCTACAGAAGATCCCGGAATGTTTCCTCCGTTCGAAACCTCTTGCCATACAGCCCCACCACGAAGGCCGCCGTCGCTTCTTTCAAGCTCGTCGCCAGGCACCACGCCTCCTTCATTCCCTTCTGCTTCACGCACACCACTGCCCCCACGGGTGCTTCGTCCTGGGTGACTCGCGCTCCCACCAGGCGCACCGCCCGGCCCGATTCGGGCACCCACTCCCCCGCGCTCTTCTTCTCTCCCGTCTCATCCATCACTTGAATGCACTGACGGAAGCGCACCACGTAGTCAAACTTCAGTTGCTCGAGCAGCGCATAGAACTTCTGGTCTCCAAAGCCCCGGTCGGCCAGTAGTGTGAGCCGCACCCGCTCGGGCACCACCTGCCGCAGTCGATTGAGCACGAAGTCCTCGACTTCATTGCGCATCCCCTCCAAGGCGGACTTCTCCACCGTGAGCCAGACCAGGGGCGTCGTGCGTCCATGGCTCGCCACCAACGACGCCACCAGCGTTGTCTGCCCATCCGCATCGAAGTCCGTCCAGTCCAGCGCCACCAGCGCCTCGCTTCTCTGTCCCAAGGCAAAGGGCACCCACTGTGCGAACAGCTCCCAGACATCAATCCCTTGGTTGGACAAGAGCCGGTCCACCTGCTTCACCCCATGCTTGCTCTTGGTGCCTCGGGCCCACGCCAGGGCCTTGCCAATGAGATGAACACCCAGGCTGGCGGCGTGAATGACACCCAGGACCGCGTAGGCCAGGGACAACACGCGCTTGGCGTGCAGGTCTTCTTCGAAGAGGGCTTCCAGAAAGGTATGCACCTGCTGGTCATCAAGGCGAGGCTTACGCATGACTGCGGAAGTAAGCATGCGGGTCCTACTTCTCGCACTACTCGGCCTACGCGGCGCTCCCTTGCTCGCCTGTTAAAATGAGGGGATGGCTCAGAGTGCGCCCAGTACGGTGGTGACGACGCCGCGATTCCTGGGGACGTACCCCACCACGCGCTCGCCTCGGGGAGCACGTCCGCGAGTGCGCGTCATGCTCGTGTGACAGCCGGTTTCGTCGAGGAAGACGAACCGTCGCGGGTCGAGCAGGAGCATCAGCAGGAGGAAGACACGCCGCAGTGCCTGAATCCGAGGGGAGCGCTGCTCCGAAGCTACGAGCGACTTTTTTTGAGCCCCAGTCCCTGGCGTCGCAGTGCCCGCCAGACCGCCGAGGAACTGGTATGCACTTCTGTTCGGGCCACCAACGCGTCGAAGTGCTCCCGCACCGTGGCATCGGGTTGTGTACGTACCTGGCCATCAAGCGCTTCCAGCACCTCCCCCCGGATGGCCGAGAAGTTGCCTCCGCCCCTTGGCCGTGGCTCCAGGCTCCCCGTTTCGTCCTCGAGCGTCAGCCAATGAGAAAGTGTCTTGGTGCATACACTGAATTCAGCGGCCACCTCCTCCAGGGTTCTGCCACCACGTCTATAGGCCGCCACTGCGCGCTCACGCAAGTCCACCGAATAGGGCCGGGGCATGACTCCTCCTCCAGCCCCAATAGGTCAATTTTGACCGGAACATTCAACTGAAATCCGTTATGAGACGGCGTAGTGGACGACCTTCAGTCGCGTCCGCTCCTGCTCGTGCACCTCCAGCCACGCCTTGTGGTCGGCGGCGTCTAGCCCACACATCGGCTCCGGCAGGTTCTTGGCCGGGACGGACGCCACGTCCACTTGGTGTTGCTCCAGGCGAGCTGCATGGAGGCGTCGCGCATGACCTCTCCACAGTACTCGTCGCCGCCGGACGTTCTCAGGGAGAAGAGGTGCGCGGAGAGCAGGTCCAGGTCCGTGGTGAAGAGCAGCACTTGGCGGATCTCGCTGGATTTGGCACGCGGGTCGACGTTGCCGTACGCGTACAGGGCAATCTGGATCTGCGGCCCCACGCCGTCGCGCTTCGCGTGGGAGAATCAGTTGACGATGTCTCCTTGAGATAGAGAGCGTACTCTCTCGAACATTGATGCAATGCGTTGTACAGACCCCGTGACGCGGCGGCCATAAAATGTGAATTCAATGTCTTGACCGTACACCCAAGAAAGAGTTCACATAGGTATGACCGTGGCTGTTGATGTCCAGCGAGCGGTCCCTTCCCCGACACCGCAGGAGTCTTATTCATGCCCCAGACGAGAGCAACGATCGATTCGATGCGTCCCGAAATGTTAACGCTCACATACGAGGCCGCTTCCGAGCCGGCCCGGGTCCAGAGAGAGGGGCTCAGCTCCACCTTCCTGGGGCCCAGCGCGCTGGCCCTGGCGGTGCTCACGCTCCTGCCGGCCCCGGCCTCCGCCGCCACCCCGGTGTACACCATGACCGCGTTCACGAACTCGAGTGAATCGAACATGTACGTGTACCAGTCCTATGACGGCACCCATTACGGATTGATGAAGGGGCCCGCCTATACACCTCCGTCGGGATTGATCCGCGACCCCAGCCTCCTCCGACATACGGACGGGGTGTACTACGTGACGTACACCACGAACTGGGACGGCAACACGATTGGTTTCGCCAAGAGCACCGATCGCGTGAACTGGACCTTCATGCAGAATGTCACGCTTCCGACGGCGAACCTGCAGAACACCTGGGCGCCCGAGTGGTTCAAGGACAGCGACGGCAGTATCAACATCATCGTCTCGCTGCGCACCACGGGCACCAGCAACTTCACCCCTCATGTCATCAAGGCGCTCAACACCTCACTGACCGCCTGGTCCAGCCCCGTGCCCCTGTCGGGCCTGGGGCCCAACTACATCGACACGTTCATCGTCAAGCTGGGCAGCACCTACCATGCGTTCACCAAGAACGAGACGAGCAAGTACATCGAGTACGCGACGGCTTCCAGCTTGACCGGACCCTACACCTTCAAGGGCACCGGGGATTGGGCGGGCTGGGGCAACTGGGTGGAAGGTCCGGCCCTGATCCAGTTGGACAATGGCTCCTGGCGGATCCTCTTCGACGGATACTCGTCCGGGAAGTACTACTACAGCGAATCGGCCAACACCTTCGCCTCCTGGTCGGCCAAGAAGGAGCTCCCCTCGCTCACGGGCTTCGTCCGGCACCTGACCGTGCTGAAGGAGCCGGGACAGGCCGGTGACATCCGGCGCCTCCAGTCCTTCAACTTCCCGGACCGTTACGCCCGCCATTACAACTATCAAGCCCGCATCGATCCGAACGTGTCTCCGGTCGAGGACTCACGCTTCCGCATCGTTCCTGGACTGGCCGATGGCAGCAGCGCCGTCTCGTTCGAGTCGGTCAACCTTCCCGGCTACTTCCTCAAACACAGCAACTACGTGCTGGTCCTGGCGCGCGATGATGGCACGGACCAGTTCAAGCAGGACGCCACCTTCCGGGATGTCGCGGGCCTGGCGAACCCGGCCTGGACGTCCTACCAGTCGTACAACGTTCCGGGTTCCTACATCCGTCACTACGACTACACGCTTCGCATCGATCCCATCAACAGCTCGACCGGGCAGTCGGACGCGACGTTCAAGGAAGTCAGTCCGTGACCCGGAGCTGAACCCTGTCTCGTGATGACCCGAGGAAAGGAAGAACCTTCAATGACGAAACGCTCATCCCTCCCGCAGCGCGTGCTCTCCCTGGTCGTGGCGGCCCTGTCCCTGGGCCTCGCGGCGGGAACTGCCCTGGCTGCTCCCCCGAAGTATACGAACCCCCTGATTGCCCAGCGGGCAGACGCCCAGATCTTCAAGCACACCGACGGCTACTACTACTTCACGGCTTCCGTTCCGGAGTACGACCGGATCATCCTGCGGCGCGCGACGTCGATCCAGGGCCTGGCCTCCGCGGCGGAGACGGTGGTCTGGCGCAAGCATTCTTCCGGCGAGATGGCGGCGCACATCTGGGCGCCGGAGCTCCACTTCATCTCGGGCAAGTGGTACATCTACTTCGCGGCGGGTGCCTCCAACGATATCTGGAGGATCCGTATGTATGCCCTCGAGAACAGCAGTACCAACCCGTTGACCGGGTCCTGGACCGAGAAGGGCGCCATCTCCACGGGAGTGGATTCGTTCTCGCTCGATGCCACCACCTTCGAGCACAACGGCCAGCGATACATGCTCTGGGCGCAGTACAATCCAGACAGCAATGTGTACATCGCGAAGATGAGCAGCCCCACCACCCTCGCGGGCTCCCCGGTGCTGCTGACCAAGCCCGAGTATGCCTGGGAGACCCAGGGCTTCCGGGTCAACGAAGGCCCCGCGGTCCTCAAGAAGAACGGGAAGATCTTCGTCACCTATTCCGCCAGCAAGACCGATGACCGTTACTGCATGGGGATGCTGACGGCCTCCGACAGCAGTGATCTCCTCAATCCCGCTTCCTGGCGGAAGTCGCCGACGCCCGTGTTCGTCAGCAACGTGAACACGAGCCAGTACGGCCCCGGCCACAACTTCTTCACCGTGTCCGAGGACGGCCAGAGCGACCTTCTCGTCTACCACGCGCGCCCCTACCAGCAGATCAACGGGGACCCGCTGTACGATCCGAACCGCCACACCCGCGTGCAGAAGATCTACTGGAACGCGGACGGGACACCGAACTTCGGAATTCCGCTGGCGGATGGGGCCACGCCCTTCCGGTTCAAGTCATACAACCTGCCCAACTACGTGATCCGTCACTGGGAGTTCCGGGGCCGGCTCGAGACCAATGTGAATCCCCTGGCGGATTCGCAATTCCGGCTCGTGCCGGGCCTGTCCGGCTCGGGAACGGTCTCGTTCGAGTCGGCGAACTTCCCGGGCTACTACCTGCGGCACAAGAACTTGGAGGCCTGGGTGGAGAAGAGTGATGGCTCCACCTCGTTCAAGAACGATGCGTCGTTCTACCAGCGCTCCGGCCTGGCGAGCAGCGAGGGCTCGTCGTTCGAGTCCTACAACTACGCCGGGCGCTACCTGCGCCACTTCAACTACCTGCTCTACGTCCAGTCGCTCTCCACCGCCACGGACAAGGCGGACGCGACGTTCATCGCGGATTGAGGGCCGGGCGGGATGGACCGCCGGGCACGCGCCACCGCGTGTGCCCGGCGGTCCGCGCTACTTCTGGCCGTAGTACGCGCTCGGTCCGTGCTTGCGCTCGAAGTGTTTGCGAATGAGCCGGTCGGGGAGACGCGCGGCTTCGGGATGAATCCCACGGGTGATGAAGGCCATCTTCGCGAGCTCCTCCAGCACGGCGGCGTTGTAGACCGCCTTCTCGGGGGTCTCTCCCCAGGCGAAGGGCGCATGTCCGGCCACCAGCACCATGGGCGTGTGCAGGGGGTCGCGGTGGCGGAAGCATTCCAGGATCTGCTGGCCGGTCTCCATCTCGTAGTCGCGTTCCACCGCCTCGGCGCTCATGACCTCCGTGCAGGGCACGTCCTCGGCGAGGTGGTCGGCGTGGGTGGTGCCATAGATGGGGATGGGCAGGTGGGCCTGGGCCCAGCCGGTGGCATAGGTCGAGTGCGTGTGGACGATGCCTCCCAAGCCTTTGAGGTTGCGGTACAGGACGAGGTGGGTCCGCGTGTCGGAGGAGGGCCGCAGGGTGCCCTCGACGATCCTCCCCTCGAGGTCCACCACCACCATGTGCTCCACCTGGAGCTGGTCATAGGGCACGCCGCTCGGCTTGATGGCGAAGACGCCCGCCCGGGCGTCCAGGGCGGAGACATTGCCAAAGGTATAGATGGCGAGCCCACGCCGCGGGATCTCCATGTTCGCCGCCCAGGCTCGTTCTTTCAGTGCGTGGTATTTCGATTCCATGGCGCCTCGATGCCGTTGGGGAAGGGTGCTGCGTGGGGGTTACCCGCCCGCCTGGGCGGTCCGCTCGATGGGGGAGGAAACGGGGTGGGGTTGCGCGGAGTCCTGCCGGGCCGCGCGGGTGGACCCCTGGCGCGCGGGCGCTCTCGCCAGCACCTTCTGCAGCAGGCAGAAGACGAGCAGCAGCAGGCCAATGACGATCTTCGTCCACCAGGAGCTGAGGCTGCCCTCGAACATGATGAGGGTCTGGATGGTGCCGTAGATCAACACGCCGACCAGGGTGCCCAGGACATGGCCCGCGCCGCCCGTGAGCAGGGTGCCCCCCACCACCACCGCCGCGATGGCATCCATCTCCATTCCCTGCGCGTGCAACCCGTAGCCAGAGAGCATGTAGAAGGTGAAGGCGATGCCCGCCAGGGCGGAACAGAAACCACTGAACGTGTAGACGAAGATCTTCGTCCGCGCGACCGGCAGGCCCATCAGCAGGGCGGACTGCTCACTGCCGCCAATGGCATACAGCGTCCGCCCCAGGCGCGTGAAGTGCGCCAGGTACACCGCTCCGAGCAGGACCCCCAACGCCATGACGACATTGACGGAGACGGAGGTCTCGAAGGGCAGGGGATAGCGGATCGCGGAGACGTCGGTGAAGAAGGGATGGGAGATGGCGATCGAGTCGACGCTGATGAGGTAGCAGAGCCCCCGGGCGAGGAACATGC
Source organism: Cystobacter fuscus (assembly GCF_002305875.1). Classification (NCBI taxonomy): domain Bacteria; kingdom Pseudomonadati; phylum Myxococcota; class Myxococcia; order Myxococcales; family Archangiaceae; genus Cystobacter; species Cystobacter fuscus. Next base: position 6,077,094 of record NZ_CP022098.1, read on the forward strand.
CCGCCAGGGTGACGATGAAGGGCTGGAGCGAGAAGTACTGGATGACGACCCCATGGATCAGTCCGATGGTGGCTCCCATCAGCAGGACCAGCGGGATGACCAGCGCGGGGCTCCAGCCCCGGTTCTCGACGAGGTGCGCCAGCACCATGGTGGTGAGCGCGGTCACCGAGCCCACCGACAGATCGATGCCGCCGGAGATGATGACGAAGGTCATCCCGACCGCGGAGATCAGCAGGAAGGCGTTGTCGATGAACAGGTTGAGGAAGACCTGGAGGGAGAAGAAGCCGTCGAACGCGATCGAGCCCGCGCCGAACATCACCCCGAACAGTCCCAGGGTGACCATGAACGGCAGGTGCCGCGGATCCAGCCGGGGCCGCGCGGGCGCGCGAGCCGGGAGGACGCGGGGCGCGGCGAAGAACCTGGAGTCGGTCTCGTTCCTCACAGTGCTTCCCCCAGCTTGCCCATCGAGGTGATGCGGTCGCGCACCCGATCGGACTGCAGGATGCTGACGAGAAAGACGACGGCGGCCTTCACCACCAGCGTCACCTCGGGCGGCACGCCGACGGAGTAGATGGTCGTGGTGAGGGTCTGGATGATGAGGGCCCCCAGCACGCTGCCCACCAGCGTGAACCGGCCGCCATTGAGCGATGTTCCGCCCAGGACCACCGCGAGGATGGCATCCAGCTCGAAGAGCAGGCCCGCGTTGTTGCCGTCCGCGCTCTTGACGTTCGAGCTGATGATGAGCCCCGCGATTCCGGCGCACAGGCCACAGAAGGCGTAGGCCCAGAAGGTGATGGCGCGTGCCCGGACTCCCGCGAAGCGGGCGGCGACGGGATTGAGCCCGACCGCCTCGATGAAGAGTCCCAGCGCGGTCCGGCGCGTGAGTACCAGCAGGAACAGCAGCACGGCGCTCACGATGAAGAGCGAGAACGGCAGCCCCGCGAGGAACCCATTGCCGATGAAGAAGTAGGGGGTGTGGTAGATGGTGATGATCTGCCCGCCCGTGATGAGCTGGGCCACGCCGCGCCCCGCCACCAGGAGGATCAGCGTGGCGATGATGGGCTGCATGCCGAAGAAGGAGATGAGCGCGCCGTTCCACATTCCGAGTGCCATCGCCACGCCCAGGGCCGCGAGGATGACGAGCGGCATCGGATGGCCGGCCGCCTCCGGTGCTCCACCGCCCGGAGAGAGCTGACCGCCGATCAGCGTCGCCGCCACCGCTCCCGAGATGGCCACCACCGCGCCCACCGAGATGTCGATGCCATGGGTGGCGATCACCAGCGTCAGCCCCATGGCGACGATCATCAGGGGCGCGGCGCGGTTGAGGATGTCGATCAGGCTGCCATACAGATGGCCGTCCCGGACGGTGACGGAGAAGAAGTGCGCGTTGAAGGCCAGGTTGAACGAGAGCAACAGGGCCAGGGTGATCAGCGGCCAGAAGAGCCGTCCCCTGATCAGCGCTCGCAGGGACTCGGACGCCCGGGACGCCCCGGGGGACTTCGTGGCCGCGCTCATACCTGTCCCCCCGCGATGATCTTGAACACCATGCTCTCGTCCGCCTCGCCCGACTTGATTTCACTGACCTTGCGCCGGTCGCGCATGACCGCGATGCGGTCCGAGTAGCAGAGCACCTCCTCGATCTCCGACGAGATGAAGAGGATGGCCATTCCCTTGTCACACAGCTCCATCACCTTCCCCATGATCTCGTGCTTCGCCGCCACGTCGATGCCGCGGGTCGGCTCGTCGAGGATGAGCATGCGCGGCTCGGTCGCCAGCCAGCGGGCGAGGAGGACCTTCTGCTGGTTTCCCCCCGACAGCTGCGAGATGGGCTTCTCCGCGCTCGGGGTCTTGATGCCCAGGGCCTCGATGTAGCCCGCCGCGAGCTCGTCCTGACGCTTGCGCGAGAGCGTGCGGAAGATGCCCCGCTTGGCCTGGAGCGCGAGCAGGATGTTCTCGCGGATCGACAGCTCGCCCACGATTCCCTCGTGCTTGCGATCCTCCGGGCAGAAGCCGATGCCGTGCTGGATGGCCTCCAGGGGGGAGGAGATCCGCGCGGCCCGGCCCTCGATCTTGATGGAGCCCTTCTCGGCCCGATCGATGCCGAAGAGCAGCCGGGCGATCTCGGTCCGTCCCGAGCCCAGCAGCCCTCCCATGCCCAGGGCCTTGCCCCGTCGCACCTCCAGGCCCACGTCCTGGACCGAGCCCCGCCGGCCGAGTCCCTCCGCGCTGAGGAAGGGCCCCTCGGCCGAGGTCGGCGCCTCGTGCGCGACGGCCTGCGTGCCCGCGGGGACGCGCGCGCTCTTGCCCCGGCCCGGGCCCGTCCCGGCCACTTCACGGCCGACCATCCGGGTGACCAGCTCGATGCGCGACACCTCCTGGACGGGGTACTCGCCGACGAGCTCTCCGTTCCTGAGGACGGTGATGCGGTCGGAGATCTCGAAGACCTGCTCGAGGAAGTGGGTGACGAAGAGGATGGCCATCCCCTGCGCCCGGAGCTTCCTCATGACCGACAGGAGCATCTTCACCTCGTCCTCGGCGAGACTCGAGGTGGGCTCGTCGAGGATGAGGATCTTCGCCCGCGCGCTCAGGGCGCGGGCGATGGCGCACACCTGCTGCACCGCGATGGAGTAGGAGGAGAGGGGAGCGGTGACGTCGAGCTGGAGATTGAGGTCCGCCAGCAGCGCCTCCGCCTTCTGGTGCATCTGCTTCCAGCGGATGGCGAAGGTCTCGGAGGCGTCCTGGCCGAGGCAGATGTTCTCCGCGACCGAGAGGTTCGGGCAGAGGTTGACCTCCTGGTACACCGTGCTGATGCCCAGCTTGCGTGCCTCGAGCGGGCTCCGGGGCTTGATGTCCTGACCTTGCAGCAGGATGCGGCCCGAGTCCGGACGATGAACCCCCGTGAGGATCTTGATCAGCGTGGACTTGCCCGCGCCATTCTGGCCCATGACCGTATGGACCTCGCCGGGCAGCAGGCGGAAGTCCACGCCCTGGAGCGCCTGGACGCCGGAGAACCGCTTGGAGATTCCCCTCATTTCGAGCACTGGAACGGTTTGCGTCATGTTCCTCTCCTCCGCGCGCGAGGCTCTGGGGCTCAGTACTTGCGGTTCGGGAACTCGCGGGCGGCGCTCTCCTGGGGGAACACGGACTCCTGCGTGACGATGCGCCGGGGCACCTGCTTGCCGGCCACCACGTCCTTCACCAGGCGCATCAGCTGCGGCCCCAACTGCGGGTTGCACTCCACCGTGCAGTTGAGCTTGCCGGCGATCATCGCCTCGAAGGCGCCCTTCACCGCGTCGATGGACACGATGACCACGTCCTTGCCGGGCTTCAGGCCGGCCTCCTCGATGGCCTGGATGGCGCCAATGGCCATGTCGTCGTTGTGCGCGTAGAGCACGTTGATCTTCTTGCCCTCGGCCTTGAGGAACGCCTCCATGACTTCCTTGCCCTTGGCGCGGGTGAAGTCACCGGTCTGCGAGCGGATGATCTTGAACTTCGGCTGCTCCTTGAGCACTTCCTCGAAGCCCTTCTTGCGATCGATGGCGGGAGCGGAGCCCACCGTGCCCTGGAGCTCGACGATGTTCACCTCGCCCTTGGCCGCGAGCTCCTGGATGGGCGGGTAGCTGACGAGCCACTTCGCGGCGCGGCGGCCCTCCTCCACGAAGTCCGAGCCCAGGAAGGACAGCCAGAGCGACTCGTCCTTCACGGAGACGGCGCGGTCGGTGAGGATGACGGGGATGCGGGCCGCCTTGGCCTCGCGCAGGACGGGCTCCCAGCCGGTCTCGACCACGGGCGAGAAGGCGATCACGTTCACCCGCTGGGCGATGAAGGAGCGGATGGCCTTGATCTGGTTCTCCTGCTTCTGCTGGGCATCGGAGAACTTCAGGGTGATGCCCTCCTGGGTGGCGGCCTCCTTGATCGACTGGGTGTTGGCCGTGCGCCACTCGCTCTCGGCGCCCACCTGGGAGAAGCCGAGCACGATGGAGTCCTTGGCCAGCACGGCACCGGGAATCAGCGCGAGGAAGACGACGACCGCGGAAGCGACCTTGAACGTGACACTCTTCATGGGGTGGCTCTCTGGAGGGAGGTACGGCTCTGGGGTTTGAGGAAGGGGAAGCCGTGTCACGCCGGGTGTCGGGCCCGCCGTGACACGGTGCGAAGCCGGCGCGCGACTAGCGGGCCAGCCGGTAGGCGAGGTCGTTCCAGCGCAGCTCGTTCTTGAGGGCGGTGAGGCTCGTCCCTGGACCGATGTGGATGAACTCGAGGCCCGCCATCGCCGCGAAGTCCTGGAGCTGGGAGACGGAGACGGCGCGGCTGAAGCCCGCGTGGTGCGCGCCGCCCGCGAGGATCCACGCCTCGCAGCTGCTCTTGAAGTCGGGCAGGGGCTTCCAGACGGCGTGCGCCACGGGCAGGTTCGGCATCGGGCTCTCGGCCTTCACCACCTCCAGCTCGTTCACGATCATCCGCATGCGTCCCCCCATGTCGACGAGGGTCGCGTTGAGCGCGGGACCGGTCCCGGCCGCGAAGACCAGACGGCAGGGCGGCGCCTTGCCGCCGATGTCGAGCGGGTGCACCTCGAGCGACGGCTTGCTGTCGGAGATCGACGGGCAGACCTCGAGCATGTGCGCGCCGAGCACGAGCTCGCGCCCCTTGGCCAGGTGGTACGTGTAGTCCTCCATGAAGGAGGCGCCCCCGGGGCGTCCCGCGCTCATCACCTTCATGACGCGCAGCAGCGCGGCCGTCTTCCAGTCACCCTCCGCGCCGAAGCCGTAGCCCTCCGTCATGAGCCGCTGGCAGGCGAGGCCGGGCAGTTGCTTGAGCCCGTGGAGATCCTCGAACGTGGTGGTGAAGGCGCTGAAGCCGCCCTCGCGCAGGAAGCCGCGCATGCCGATCTCCTGTCGCGCCGCATCGCGCAGGCCCGAACGGCGCTCGCCGCCCTTCCGCAGGGCGGGGACGAGGGTGTACGAGTCCTCGTACACCGAGAGCTGGGCATCGACCTCGGCGTCGCTCACGTCGGCGATGCGTCCGACCAGATCTCCCACCGCGTGGCCATTGACGGACCAGCCGAGCTGGATCTGCGCCTCGAGGCGGTCGCCGCCGGTGACGGCCACCTCCCTCATGTTCATGCCGCCGAAGCGGACGATCTTCATGCGCCGCGACTCGGCGAGGCCGCAGGCCGACCGCGCCCAGCCGTCGAGCTTCGCCAGGACATCCTCGTCCTTCCAGTAGCCGACGATGATCTTCCGCTCCAGCCGCAGCCGGGCCCCGATGAACCCGAACTCACGGTCGCCATGGGCGGACTGGTTCAGGTTCATGAACTCCATGTCGATCTTGTCCCAGGGCAGCTCCCGCTCGGTCTGGGTATGCAGGTGGGCCAGGGGCTTCTGGAGGCGCGATAGCCCGGCGACCCACATCTTCGACGGCGAGAAGGTGTGCATCCAGGTGATGACGCCCACGCAGTTCGGCGAGTTGTTGGCCTCCAGGCAGACGTTCTGGATCGCCTCGGCGTCGGTGAGCGTGGGCTTGCAGACCACGCGGACCGGCAGCTTGCCGCAGGAGTCGAGGTACTCGGCGATCTGCCGTGAGTTGGCGGCGACCTTCGCGAGGGCCTCGTTCCCATACAGGTGCTGACTGCCCGTGAGGAACCACACTTCCTGCGTCTTCAAGTCAATCATGCTCATGCTCCTGGTTCTCGTCCCGGTCCGGCTCCGGACCGGTCATGTTCAAGGGTGGGCGTCGTCCTGCCGGGTCAGCTGCCTCTGCACGAAGCCGCCCAGCTCGAGGTACTTCGAATAGAGCGACGCATAGTGGTGGGCGCGCGCCGGGTCGGGCCGGTACGTCCGCTCGGTGCCGGGGGACATGGCCTCCTGCGCCGCCTCGACCCGGGGGTAGAGGCCCGCGGCGGTCGCCGCGAACATCGCCGCCCCCACCGCCACGGCCTGGTCGCCCGCGCAGACGGAGATCTCCATGTCCATCACATCCGCCACGGTCTGCATGATGAAGGGGCTCTTGCGCGCCACGCCGCCAATGGCGATGGCACTGTCGAGCCGGACCCCCTCCGCCCGGAAGCGCTCGACGATGGCGCGCGAGCCGAAGGCCGTCGCCTCCACCAGGGCCCGGTAGAGCCGCGGGGCGTCCGTGCCCAGGGTGATGCCCGTGACGGCCCCCTTGAGGCGTTGATTCGCGTCGGGCGTCCGGCGTCCGTTCATCCAGTCGAGCGCCAGGAGCGAGCCGTCCTCGAGCGGAAGCTCCTTCGCGGCGCGCTCGAGCTCCGGAAGGATGCGCTCCATGAGCGCGTCGCCGAGGACGCGGCGGGTCTCCGGGTCGGTTCCGGTCTGGGAGGGAAGCAGGGCATCGAGGGGCCAACAGAGCAGCCGTTTGAACCAGGCATAGACATCGCCGAAGGCTGACTGTCCCGCCTCGTAGCCCATCATCCCCGGGATGATGGAGCCGTCGACCTGGCCGCAGATGCCCGGCACCAGCCGCTCCGGCCCCCGCGTCCGGGGCGCCACGGCCATGTCCAGGCTGCTCGTCCCCATGATCTTCAGGAGTTGATGGGGCTTGATGTTGCCGCCCACCGCGCCCATGTGCGCATCGAAGGCGCCCACGGCGACGAGGGTGTCGTGCGGCAGGCCCAGCTTCACCGCCCACTCCGCGGAGAGCGTGCCAAAGGGGATGTCCGAGGTGAAGGTCTCCTGCCCGAGCGAGGCCTTGAACTCGACCAGGCGCGGATGGAGCCGGGCGAGGAACTCATCCGCTGGGTAGCCGCCGAACTCGGCGTGCCACATCGCCTTGTGCCCCGCGGCGCAGCGGCTGCGCTTGAGCTTGCCGAGGTCGTCGCACCCGGTGAGGACGGCAGGAATCCAATCACACAACTCCAGGATGCTGACCGCCGCCTGGGACACCGCGGGATTGGTCTCCACGACGTGCAGCACCTTCGCCCAGAACCACTCGCTGGAGTAGATACCGCCCTCGTACTTCGTGAAGTCGGCCCCGCCCCAGGTGCGCGCTGTCTGGTTGATGCGCTCCGCTTGCGCCACCGCCGTGTGATCCTTCCACAAGAGGAACATGGCGTCCGGGTCCTCGCGAAACCCGGGCGTGAGCGCGAGGGGCACGCCGCGTTTGTCCGTGAGGACGGGCGTCGAGCCGGTGGTGTCGGCCGCGATGCCACGCACCCGGGAGGCGACCTCTCGTCCCGCCCGTGCGGTCACTTCCGTGATCGCCGCCTGCATCGCCTCCAGATAATCCAGCGGGTGGTGGCGGAAGCGGTTCTCGTTCGGCTCGCAATAGAGCCCCCGGGCCCATCGCGGATAATGCTGAACCGAGACACTCACCACTTCCCCATCCGCCGCGTCCGCGATCACCGCCCGGACCGAGTCCGTTCCAAAATCAATCCCGATGACAAACGCCCCGCGCTTCATGGGGACCTCCAAGTGGATTTCGAGGGGTGGGAACGTGACCAGGCTTTCTCGCAAGGACATCCCATGGCCAAGAATTGTGAACGTTCACATGGGGGGACGTCAAGCAAGGGCTTCTGGAGGGAAGACATGATGCGTTGCGCCAGCGCATGACACGTGCCAGCCTGTCTGGGCCGAGCCGGGAACAGGCTCGGTGTCGGCGTATTTATTCAGGGGCGCGGTCAACCAGACGGGGATAGGCTGTCGAGTATGAGCAGTGGATCACAGAAGGGAAGTAAGATTCGGAAGGGTGGGCAAGGGCCCGCCGTCATGACGGATGTCGCGAAGCTGGCCCGGGTATCGCATCAGACGGTCTCGCGCGTGTTGCACGACAGTCCGCACGTGAAGGGAGAAACCCGCGAGCGCGTTCTCGCGGCCATCCGGCAACTCAACTACCGGCCCAACTCGGTGGCGCAGGCGCTGGTCACGGGGCGCTCGCGGGTCATCGGGGTCGTCAGCCTGGACACCGTGCACTACGGTCCCGCGTCGACCCTGCTCGGCATCGAGGAGGCGGCGCACAACGCGGGCTACGCGGTCAGCATCACCAGCCTGCGCTCGCGCAGCCGCACCTCGGTCCTCGACGCGGTGCAGCTTCTGCGGGACCAGGCGGTCGACGGGGTCGTGGTCATCGCGCCCCATACCACCGCGTTGGAGGCCCTGCGCCGGTTGCCCCCGAACCTTCCCGTGGTCGCGGTCGGTGCCGGCTCCACGAACGCGGTGCCCGTGGTCGCCGTGGATCAGATCGGCGGCGCGAAGGCCGCCACGCAGCACCTGTTGGATCTCGGCCATCGGACCGTCTGGCACCTCGCCGGGCCCGCGGATTGGATCGAGGCCGAGCAGCGCATCTCCGGGTGGCAGGCGGCGCTCAAGCAGGCGGGAGCCCCCATCCCCGCGCTGTTGCGGGGGGACTGGAGTGCCCACTCCGGCTATGAGCTGGGCCGGCAGTTGTTGGACAAGCCCGACGCGACCGCGGTCTTCGTGGCCAATGATCAGATGGCCCTGGGGCTGCTGCGTCGGCTCCACGAGGTCAACCGGGAGAAGCCCCGGCAGATCAGCATCGTCGGCTTCGATGACATCCCCGAGGCGGGCTACTTCACGCCCCCGCTCACCACGGTGCGCCAGGACTTCGCCGAGGTGGGGCGGCGCTGCATCCACCTGCTCCTCGGACAGATCGAGGGCAGTGCGAAGACCAAGGAGCATGTCCTGGTGCCCATTCAGCTCATCCTGCGCCAGAGCACCGCCGCGGCGAAGGCGCGCTGAGGCCGGCGGCGGGCAGTGCGCCGCCCGTCACTCCAGCGCGCCGCGCGAGATCAGGGCGAGGAGCGCGTCCTCCTGGCCCAGCTCGTGCGCGAGATCGAAGGTCGTGTAGCGGTTGCGCAGCAGCCGGGCATGGCGGACGGGGGGCATCCCGTGGCGCGCGTCGATTCCCAGCTCCTCCAGCGCGAAGGGAAAGCCGATGCGCTCCAGCAGCGCGATGGCGTCGGCGAGTTCCTTCAGCAGGGGCTCGGCCATGCCCTGGAGGACATCCCTCTGCCTGGCGAACGCGTCGAGGCGCTGGGCCAGCGCCTGGCGGTCGAAGGTCCGGCCGCGCATCTCCCCCTCCATCTTGTGACGGAAGGGCACCATCGCCGCCTCCAGGCGCTCGTGCCAGGGCGGTGCCTGTTCCAGGGCGGCGAGCCGGGCTTCCACGTCCACCGCCACCCCTCCGAGCTGGCGGTACCAGCCGACGTAGCCGGGCAGCACGAGCCGGCACGCGGCGCCGACCAACAGTCCGTGCAGATCCTTCTCCTCCTCGGCCACCGCGCCCGCCATCTCCCAGAAATGCGCGATGGTGTGCTCGGCCGAGGCCGCTGGCCGTGAGCTGCCCACCGCCTGCATCGCGAAGCCCGAGGCGAGTGCCGCCTCGGTGAGGGCGCGAACCGCCTCGAGGGGCTGGGTCCGCCAGGCCCGCGCGGCCGCCAGCGCTTCCCGGGCCGAGTCGAGGGCCAGCCCGGCGAGGGGTGCACAGAAGGCCTCCTGCGTCACGAGCCGGGCGAGGTGCCAGTCCAGATGTGCCAGGTACTTGGCCAGCAGATCTCCCAGGCCCGCCAGGAACAGCAGGCGAGGGGCGCGGGCGAGCACCTCCAGGTCCCCCACGATGACCTCGGAGGGCCGCGCGGGGACGGCTTGATGGTAGCCCTGGAGGCGGAGCGCCGCGGTCGTCGAGCTGTAGGCATCCACCGAGGGGGCGGTCGCGATGCACCAGTTGGGCAGGCCGGTGTCCAGGGACACCTTCTTCACCAGATCGCTGATGACGCCGCTGCCCACGCCGACCAGGAGATCTGGCGACGCGGCCCGCACCTCGGCGGCGAGTTCCTGCGCCAGCGCCAGCGTCGGCACCGGCCGGGGTACTCCGGGAAGGATCCGCGCGACGAGCCTTCCGGCGTGAACGCTGGTCTTCCAGCGCTCCGCCGCGGCGGCTTCCGTGTGTTCATCGCTCAGGACCCAGATCGTCGGGCTCTGCCCCCACTGCCGCCGCAGGAGGTTGGCGGACTGCCGCAGCGCATCCTCTTCGATGAGCACCTGCTTCACCTGGACGCCGTGGTGCCTGCCGCACGTACAGGCGAGCACTCCATCGGGGCCGAGGCGGGAGAGGAATTGCTGGAGAGCCGACGAGGTGGACATACGCCCTCTACTTCTTGCGATTGTAGACATCGACCGACACGGCGGCGAGGAGCACGAGCCCCTTGATGATCTGCTGGTAGTCGATGCCGATGCCGAGGATCGACATGCCGTTGTTCATCACGCCCATGATCAACGCGCCGATGACCGCGCCCGTGACCTTGCCGAAGCCGCCAGCGGCCGAGGCCCCGCCGATGAAGCAGGCGGCGATCACATCCAGCTCGAAGCCGAGGCCCGCCTTCGGGGTCGCGGTGTTGAGGCGCGCCGCGAAGATGAGGCCGGCGAGTGCCGCGAGCGCTCCCATGTTGACGAAGGCCAGCAGGGTGAGCCGTTCGGTCTTGATGCCGGAGAGCCTCGCGGCCTTCTCGTTGCCGCCGAGGGCGTAGATGCGCCGTCCCATCACGGTGCGGTTCGTCACGAAGGCATACAGGGCAACCAGCAGGGTCATGATCAGGAGCACGTTCGGCAGGCCGCGGTAGGTGGCGAGCAGATAGCAGAAGGACAGGACGAGCGCGGCGAGCAGCCCGTTCTTGAACGCGAACAGGGCGAAGGGCACCGTCTCGAGCCCATGCTGCTGCTGTTGGCGGCGCTGGCGAACGCCCCCCCACAGGCTCGCGGCCACGGTCGTGGCGCCCAGGAGCAAGCACGTGGCGTTGAGTGCCCCCCCGCCGAACACGTCGGGGATGAAGCCAGAGCTCAGCTTCTGGAACCCGGTGGAGAAGGGACCGACGGACCGGCCCCCGAGCAGCGCGAGCTGCAACCCCCGGAAGACGAGCATGCCCGCGAGCGTCACGATGAACGAAGGCACGCGCATGTAGGCGACCCAGTACCCCTGGATGCCACCGATGAGCCCACCCACCGCCAGGCAGAGTCCCATCGTCGGCAAGAAGGGCAGGCCGTACTCGACCATCAGCACCGCCGCGAGGCCCCCGACGAATCCGACCACCGAGCCGACGGAGAGGTCGATGTGCCCGGAGACGATCACGAGCAGCATGCCCAGCGCCATGATGACGATGTAGCTGTTCTGCAATACCAGATTCGTCAGGTTGAGCGGCTTGAGGAGCGTTCCCCCGGTGGACACCTGGAAGAACAGCATGATCGCCAGCAGCGCCAGGAGCATGCCGTAGTCACGGAAATGCGCCTTGAGGAAACTCCCCACCGAGGGAAGCGGACGCGGGGCGGTCCGCAACGCTTGGGATTCTTGGGTCAGCCCGGTATCCATCGTCAGTGTGCTCCCTTGCGCATGATGGCCTGCATGATCTTCTCTTGGGACGCCTGCTCGGCCGTGAACTCCGCCACGAGCGCGCCTTCGCTCATCACGAGGATCCGGTCGCACATGCCGAGCAGCTCCGGCATCTCGGAGGAGATCATCAGCACGCCCTTGCCCGTCCGGGCGAGCTCGTTGATGATCGTGTAGATCTCATACTTGGCCCCCACGTCGATGCCGCGGGTCGGCTCATCGAGGATCAACACCTTGGGATTGGCGAAGAGCCAGCGGCTGAGCACCACCTTCTGCTGATTGCCGCCCGAGAGGTTCAAGGTCTCCTGATAGATGCTCGAGGAGCGGATCCGCAGCCGGTCCCGGTACTCGTTCGCGACCGCGAGCTCCCGCACCTCGTCGATGACCTGGAAGCGCGACACCCCGTCCAGATGGGCGAGCGTCACGTTCTTGCGGATGTCCTCGGAGAGGATCAGACCATAGGTCTTCCGGTCCTCGGTCACGTAGGCGATTCCCTGGCGGATGGCCTTCTCCACCGTGCTGACGTCGACCTCCCGGCCCTCGACGCGCACGCGCCCACGGATGTCCCGGCCGTAGGTGCGGCCGAACAGACTCATCGCGAACTCGGTCCGGCCCGCTCCCATCAGACCGGCGATGCCAAGAATCTCCCCGCGGCGCAGCGTCAGGGAGACGTCCTTGACGACCCGCCGCGCGGGATGGACCGGGTGATGGGCTGTCCAGCCCTCCACCTCGAGGAGCACCTCGCCCGGGACCCGGTTTCGTTTGGGATAGCGGTCCGCCATGCCCCGGCCGACCATGCCCTGGATGATCCGGTCCTCGCTGACCGGCTCGCGGCGGCAGTCCAGGGTTTCGATGGTCGCTCCATCGCGCAGCACCGTGATCGAGTCCGCGACCCGGGTGATTTCGTTCAACTTGTGGGAGATGAGGATGGAGGTGATGCCCCGCTCCTTGAACCGCAGCAGCAGATCGAGCAGCGCGCTGCTGTCGCTTTCATTCAGACTCGCGGTCGGCTCATCGAGGATGAGCAGCTTGACCTCCTTGGCCAGGGCCTTGGCGATCTCCACGAGCTGCTGCTTGCCCACGCCGAGCTCGGTCACGAGCGTGTCGGGGGACTCCCGGAGTCCGACCCGATCGAGCAGTTGCCGGGTGCGCGCGTGGGTCACGGACCAGTCGATGACGCCGTGCTCCGCCTGCTCGTTGCCGAGGAAGATGTTCTCGGCGATCGACAGCAGGGGGACGAGGGCGAGCTCCTGGTGGATGATGATGATGCCGAGCTTCTCGCTGTCCGAGATGCCCGAGAAGCGCCGCTCCTCGCCCTCGAAGAGGAGTTCTCCCGAATAGGTGCCATGCGGATGGACGCCGCTCAGCACCTTCATGAGGGTGGATTTGCCCGCGCCGTTCTCGCCGATCAACGCATGGATTTCGCCGGCCTGGACCGTGAGGTGGACGTCGTGGAGCGCACGCACGCCGGGAAACGTCTTGGTGATTCCCCGCATTTCGAGCACAGCGGTCATGAGGAAGTCCTGGTGGAAGGGAATGCCCCGTGCGTCTCGTGCACGGGGCCCGTCATGTCGGCCGTCCGGGGCCTCACGGGGCCGCGGACGAGGGAGCGGCGGCCTCGATGCGCCACCGATGATCGTCGGTGCCGGTGTCGTGCCATTGCAGCGCGGGGGCCCCCACGGACCGGGACGCGTCGCGGATGCCCAGCACCATCCCGCTGTGGGCGTTCACGAGCTTGGAGTAGCCATTGCCCATGTCCACGATGGACCACAGGTGATCCCGGGTCAGGGTGTCGCCCCACTGCAGCGCGAGGGCGCCCGCGGCGGTGGAGGCGTCGCGGATGCCCAGCACCAGTCCGCTCTGGACGTTGATGAGCTTGGAGAACCCGTTCTCCGCTGGGACCACGTTCCACTGGTGCGAGCGCGCCCCGGTGGCGGCCTGCTGCGACACCTCGGCGCCAAAGGCCATGGAGTCTCCCGTCACCGCCAGCTCCAGGCCGCTGTTCTTGCTGACGAGCCGCACGGGCGGCGGCTGGGGGTACCACGACTGCAACTCGGTGACGCCCACGAACTTGCCACCCTGGGGCGTGAAGACGACGCGCAGCTGAGACGTCGAGAGGACCGGGAAGGTCACCGTGTTGAGATCATTGCCCACCGGCGTGGCCGGCGTCTTGATCTGGTTGGGAATGCTTCTCCACGTCTGCCCGTCCAGGTACTGGACGTCATACGCGGCCGGCGCGCGGATTCGATCGCGGTCATCGTAGAGGTAGAGGCTCACCTGCTGGAGGGGCCGCACCGCTCCGAAGTCCACGCCGAGGTGGTCGGTGGCATTCGGGGAGCCCAGGTTGGTCCACCGGTTGTCCGGGATGGCGTCATACCGGATCCACCCATCGGTGGCCCGCATGGGCTGATCATAGGTGGTCGGCCGGCACGTCTGTCCGCTGTGGCATCGCGGCCCGTTGGACACCGGGTTGGTGTACGAGGCGAACGCGCGCGGGTAGGGCTGGGTGATCGTTCGGTTGAGCCAATCCTGCTCCATGGTCAGCGGATTGGCGGCCACGTTCATCATCCGCGGTCTGGCCGCCGGCAGCACCGTCGGGGCGACCTTGAGGGTCGTCTCACCCAGCGTGGCCGCGCTGTGGATCAACTGGCCATCCTGGATGACCCGGAGACCCGAGCCCTGACCGTAGCGGGTGCCGTACCGGTCGAACACGAGGGTGAGCTTGTGGCCGTGATAGGGCAGATCCTGGACCGCGAAGTAGTCCCAGGATGGTGACACCAGTGGCTTGAGCACCAGGGTGTCATTGGCCTGGGGCTTGATTCCCAGCAGGCCGGTGAGCACGAGATCGATGTAGGAGGAGTGGTTGTAGTGCTCGCTGAAGTTGAAGCCGTCGTAGATCCACTGGCCGGTGTCGCCATTGGCCGCCTCGGCCACGTAGGGCTTGCCCTCCTTGTACTGCAGCGCCGTGAAGTCGCTGAGCATCTCCCGGTAGTCCGCCGCCGTGATGTAGGACTGGGCCGGGTAGTTCTGGAGCAGATTGGCCAGACCGGCGAGCACCTGGCTGGTCTGGAACGGCCAGCTCGGGCCGTTCCAATGGCAGCAGTTCCAGTCCTCGCGATTGGGCTGGGATGGGATGGCCTGGTAGTTGAAGTAGGGATTGGCGGAGATCTTGTCCAGCTCGGCGTAGCCGGTGCCCTTCTGGAACTTCAAGGCGTTGGACCCGGCGCGCATCGCGACCTGCACCGTCACGAATTGCTGAGCGGAGAATTGGCCCCAGGCAGGGGTCGCCGGGTAGGTGACGGTCTGCGGCGTCGACGCGCCGTTGACGAACAACTGATGCGTGCTGCTGGCGCCCGTCGCGTTGGCGTAGAACACCTTCACCGGGTACGTGCCGTCGCCCGGTGCGTCGACCGTGAAGGTGACGCTGCTGGTGGCCAGGTCGATCTGACCGATGTACGAGCCGTTGGAGGCGGAGCCCGAGGTCCACCGGGTGGCGTTGGCGATGACGGCCTGCTCTGCCTCGAGCGGGTGCATGCGCTCGAGCGTGGTGGGACCGTAGGCGGCGCCAAAACCGTCGGGCTGGGTCAGGAACTGCCAGGCGGACGAATACTGCGCGTCCGGAAGGTTGTAGGCCCAGGGCGCGTACCCCATCAGCTCACGCCAGGTGGTTCGCGTGCCTTTCAAGGCTCCATTGGAGTCGTCATAGGTGGTGTACACCTGGAAGAAGAAGGATCGCTGGGGATCCCACAGGGCCTTCTGCACGCCGTCCTTGATGGACGCGGCCCTGGACGCGTAATCGTCGGCGGTCGCGGTGTCTCCGGCGGCGCGGGCGAGCTTGCTGATCGCGGTGGCGGCGGCGTACATGTAGGCATTGATGGTCGGGCGGTAGCCGGCACCGCCGCCGAACCAATTGCTGCTCTTCATGGACGTCTCGGTGTACTCCGTCGCGTCCGACAGCGGCGATTGCCAATACAGCTTCGCGTTCGACGCTCCACCGTTGAGGGGGAAGTTGTCGACGAGTCGGCCATTCCAGCGCTGGTACAGCCCGATGAGCTCCGGGAGGCGGGAGATCAGATCCCGCTGATCTCCGGTCACCAGCGCCCGTTGATAGGCGGCATCGATGATCCACTCGGAGAAGTTCAAGGTTCCGGTGTAGCCGGCACCGCGCAGCCAGAAGTCCAGGTAGTCCCCGGCGTAGTCCGGATTGGCGAGCCACCGTCCATCCTGGATGTGGTAGCCGGCCGCATCTGGAAGCGCCGTGTAGGGGTTGCCGGCGTAGCCGATCGGGACGTCATACTCCGTGGAGACATAGCCCGTGCCGGGCACGGTGTAGCGCAGCGCCCGCTTGTAGGTGCTCCAGCGGTAGTAATAGACCTCGTCGATCTTGTCGTCCGGCGTGTCCAGGAAGGGGATGTTGTCCTTGTACCACTGGGGCTCGTCGAGGCGCTGCGCCGCCAGGATCGCATCCCGGTTCAACGGTCCGGCAATGGCTGACGCGACCGGTGCCGGGGCCACGGGCTCCGCGGCGACCGGTTCCGGCGCGCCGGACAGGGCGAAGGTCAGACCCAGTCCGACTGCTCGTCGGGCGCTGGAACGGGATGCGGGTATTGCCATGTGTTTTCTCCACAGCCGGTTCACGGCCCGGATGCCGTGAGCGTTAACATTCCTTGCCGTCGAACCTACTTGAGTTGGTTCTCCTTGTAGTAGCCGCCATCGACGAGGACCTGCTTCCAATTGGTGGCGTCGATGCTCACGGGCTTGAGCAGGAAGGAGGGCACGATCTTCGCCCCGTTGTTGTAGGTCTGGGTGTCGTTCACCTCGACCGTCTTCCCGGTGAGGATGGCATCCACCATGTTGGCCGTGACCCGGGCGAGCTCGCGGGTGTCCTTGAACACCGTGGACGTCTGCTCCTTGGCGAGGATGGACTTCACGGAGGGCACCTCCGCGTCCTGGCCCGTCACGATGGGCATGGGCTGCGTCGGGGTTCCATAGCCCACGCCCTTGAGCGAGGAGAGGATGCCGATGCTGAGGCCATCATAGGGCGAGAGGACGGCGTCCACGCGCTTGTCGGCGTAGTAGGCGCTCAACAGGTTGTCCATGCGCGCCTGGGCGACGGCGCCGTCCCAGCGCAGGGTCGAGACCTTGTCCATTCCCACCTGCCCCGAGCGCACCACGAGCTTGCCGCTGTCGAGGTACGGTTTGAGCACGGACATGGCGCCGTTGTAGAAGAAGAACGCGTTGTTGTCGTCGGGCGAGCCGCCGAAGAGCTCGATGTTGAAGGGGCCCTTGCCCTCCTTCAGGCCGAGCGCCTTTTCGATGTAGCCACCCTGGAGCACCCCCACCTGGAAGTTGTCGAAGGTGGCGTAGTAGTCGACGTTCTTCGAGTCGCGAATCAAGCGATCATAGGCGATGACCTTGATGCCCTGATCGGCCGCCTGCTGCAGCGCGTTGGACAGGGTGGTGCCGTCGATGGCGGCGATCACCAGCACCTTGGAGCCCTTGGTGAGCATGTTCTCGATCTGGGCGAGCTGATTCGGGATGTCGTCCTCCGCATATTGCAGATCGACCTTGTAGCCCTTCGCCTGGAGGGCCTTGACCATGTTGTTGCCATCGTCGATCCAGCGGGCCGAGGACTTGGTGGGCATCGAGACGCCGATGGTCGCCTTGTCCTGGGTGCACGCGCCAGCCATGAGCGCGAGCGCACCCACCGCCACTGCCACCACCATGGAGCCAATTGATTTCATGTCGTTTCTCACACCTGCGTTGGGGGTCGTGCACCGAGGTGCATGGGAGGGGTTGTCACTCAGCGGGTCAGGGCGAAGGTCGCATCCTCCCGGTCGGTCAGCGACGAGGAGGCGTTGATGGGATCGATGCGCAAGCGGAAGCCCTGGTGGCGCAGGGCCCGATCCGGGTAGTTCCAGGACCGCAGCGTCGTCCAGGAGGCATTGGCCAGGCCGGCCGCGCGCGTGAAGGTCGCGTCCGCGGCGAAGCTGGCCGAGCCGTCATCGCGGGCCAGGCGCACCTCGAAGCCCGAGTGGCGCAGGTAGAGGCCCGGATCGGTCACCGACTGCAGCGACACGCCGCTCGAGCTGGCGAGCCCGCCCACCAGGCGGAACTGCGAGTCCGTATAGGGATCCATGGGGTAGGGGTCCACACGGCCCTCGTAGTTGGCGTGGCGCACGTAGCGGTCGGGGTAGTTGTACGACTTGAGGCGGATCCACGCCGGCGTGCCGTAGCGGCTGATCAGCGCGGACTTCTCCGCCGAGGTGAGGGCCACGATGGTGGCGTGCTTGGAGTTGATGGGCTGCGTGTACAGGCGCTGGCTCAGCGGCTCCCAGGCGTCCTGGGTGATGTTCCCCGAGCGCCAGGCGAAGAAGCGGCCGTTGACCGGCGTGTAGATGTCCCCCCACATCGTCCACTCGTCGCGGTCGAGCGACTTGACGACGATGGGGGCCTCGGTGGCGCCGAGCCCATCGAAGGCCCGTGTGTAGATGGACGCGTTGAAGGCGCCCGGCGCCAGCGACGTGGAGCGCGCCCCCATGAGGCGGTTGTCGCTCGTGCGCTTGAAATACAGGTAGTTGACGCCGCCGTGGGAGTGCATCGTCGCGTCGAGCACGTTGAAGCCCGGGTCGAAGTACGTCTGGGCCGCCGAGAAGGTGACGAAGTCGCTCGTGTAGTTGACGAGGATGACGTCGCGCGTGCCGTTGAAGGCGGAGTAGATGACCGCGTACTGCCCGCGTTGAGCGTCCCAGAAGGACTCGGGCGCCCACGAATGGGTCGGCAGATCATGCAGCTTCACCCGCCGGTAGTTCTCGAAGGACGTCAGGCCGCGGGAGTCCCAGACATGGATGAACTGGTTCTGCTTGGAGAAGTCGAGTCCGTAGAGGTCCGTGGCCAGGACGACGAAGGTGCCGTCCTGCTTGCGCAGGATGAACGGGTCGCGCAGGCCCTTGGTGCCGAGGGTCGGCGTCACCACGGGCGCGTTCTGGTTGAGCGGCGTCCACTCCCGTCCGTCGTCGCTCACCGCGAGGTGCAGGCCATAGTCGCTGGCCAGTCCGTTGGGAGACTCGGTGAAGTAGCCCATGGCGAAAGCGGACGCGCTCGTCGTCTGGGCCCACGCTCCCGGGCCCGCGAGCACGAGGCACAGGGCGCTCAACGCGGAGGCCAGCGAGGTGAGGCGGGAAGGGCGTGGGAGCGGGGGGGCGCTGAACATCCGTGTCTCCGGTCGAATTGTGAGCGTTCACATCCCTGGGGCGTCGCGAAGGTACCAACGGATGAAACCCGCGTGCAATGACAAACCCGAAGGAGCAGGGAAGCCGTCTCATGACGCGCTGCCCTGGACCCGGCGCGCCTTGCTCATGATGCATTGCGCCGTCAGGGATTGAATGGCTTGGGAGGCCCTGCTGGCACGAGTCAGGAAATGGCTGGCACGAGTCATCCGCTCAAGCGGGGTGTGATTTTCCGCTCGGCCGCTGCCTGGCGCGGCTGACCTCGGGGTGAACGGCGTCCCTCATGGCACTGTCCGGTGCCGAACACCCATGGCCGTGGGGTGTTGGGCGCGGAGTCCGTGCCGGAGCCCATGATGCACCGCGCCGTTTGAGATGCGGTTGACAATGTTCGTGGATGAGCGCAGCTTCGGCCCAGGGGATGTGAACGTTCACATCCCCTGTTCCCGCACCGGACAGGCTGCTCCCTCCGCTGGCATGGCATCCAGGGCCTCGTGCCCTGGTGATGGCCAGACCGGCTTCGCGCGCAGGTGTCCGCATCCCCTGATGGAAAGTGATACATGGCACACTCCCGGGCGTTCACCGCGTTGCTGCTTGGCCTGGCCGTTCTGGTTCTCCCCGCTCCGCCCGCGCTCGCGGTCGGTGAGACCTCCTTTCGCAATCCCTTGCTGGAGGATGGAGCGGACCCCTGGCTGCAGTACTACAATGGCAACTACTACCTGGCAACGACGACATGGTCCTCGCAGATGATGATGCGCAAATCGCCGACCCTGGCGGGGCTGAGTACCGCGACGCCGGTGGTGATCTGGTCGGACACCACGGCCAGCCGGTGCTGTAACTTCTGGGCTCCCGAGTTCCATCGGCTCAATGGCCCCAATGGGTACCGCTGGTACTTCATGTTCACGGCCGGCACGGGAGGCAACTTCGATAACCAGCACCTGGTGGTGCTCGAGAGCGCGGGAGACGATCCCATGGGGCCCTATGCCTTCAAGAGCGAGCCCCAGGGCACCGGCTGGAACATCGATGGCTCCTATCTCCAGGTCAACGGCTCGCTGTACCTGCTCTCCTCGGCGTTCGAGGGCAGCAACCAGAACATGTGGATCGCCAAGATGAGCAACCCCTGGACCACGAGCGGTACGAAGGTGTTGCTCTCCAATCCCACGTACAGCTGGGAGACGCAGGGCGCCCCCGTCAACGAGGGTCCCGTGGTCCTGCAGCGCGGCGGCAAGACCTTCCTCATCTACTCGGCCAGCTTCTGCGGGACCCCGGACTACAAGCTCGGAATGTTGACGCTCACCGGGAGTGATCCGCTGAGCCTCTCCTCCTGGAAGAAGTCCACCAGCCCCGTGTTCCAGCGCTCCGACGCCAATGGCGTCTACGGGCCGGGTCACAACGGCTTCTTCACCTCGCCGGATGGCACGCAAAGCTGGATCGTCTATCACGCCAACAGCGCCGCCAATCAGGGCTGCTCGCGGACGCGCTCGACCCGCGCGCAGTCCTTCACCTGGAACTCGGACGGCACGCCCTCCTTCGGCACTCCCGTCTCCCTCGGCACGTCGCTCGCGGTTCCCTCCGGGGAGCGCGCGCCCATCACGACCGCCGTGCGCGGCGCGGCCTACAAGCTGGTGAGCCGGTCGGCGAACAAGTGCATGGGAGTGAGCGGGGGCTCGAGTGGCGATGGGGCGAGCGCGGTCCTGGCCTCCTGCTCCAGTGCGGCCACCGGTTGGGTGCTCGATCCGACCGCTGACGGGTACTACCGGTTGGTGAACAGCAGCACCGGCAAGTCCCTGGACGCCGTCAACTGCGGCACCGCGGACGGCACCCGCGTGGGCCAGTGGTCGTGGTTGGGCAATGCGTGCCAGCAGTGGATGCCCGTGGCCACCTCGGAGGGGTGGTTCCGTCTGCAGAACCGCAACAGCGGCAAGGTGCTGGACGTGGCCAACTGCGCGAGCGCGGACGGGTCGGCCGTGAACCTGTGGTCCGGGTTGGGCAACACCTGTCAGGAGTGGCAGCTCCAGCCGGTGGGACCGGTGGCGATCGTCAACGTCTCGAGTGGCAAGGTGCTGGACGTGGCCAACTGCGGCACCGCGGACGGCACCCGCGTGAACCAGTGGAGCTGGCTGGGGAACAACTGTCAGCGGTGGAACTTCACCCCTACCGGGGATGGGTACTTCCAGATCTCGCCGGTCTCCAATTCCGGAAGCTGTCTCGTCATCGAGGGGGCTTCCACCGCCAACTCCGCGCGCACCGTCACGGGCTCCTGCTCGGGCACCCATTCCCAGTGGCGCATCGAGCCGCTGGCGGATGGCACCACCCGGCTCATCGCCCGGCACAGTGGCAAGGCCCTCGACGTGTCCAGCTGCTCCCTGTCCGAGGGGGGCACGGTCCAGCAGTACAGCTGGCTGGACAACACCTGCCAGCGCTTCCACCTGCGGCCCTACTGATCGGTTTCCCGTTGCACTTGGGCGCCCAGATGGTTAGGCTCCTAACGAGATGGCGCTCGAACTGAAACAGCTTCCCGGACACGAGGCTTTCCAGAAGGACGCGGAACGCTATCCGGGGTCGGATGCGTCGGCCGTGGAGACGTGTCTGACGTTGCTGCGGGTGTCGGACGATGTGGAGCAAGCCTATGCGGCGCACTTCGCGCGGCATGGGCTGTCCCAGGCGCGCTTCATCGTCCTCATGCAGTTGCAGCGCGAGGAGGAGGGCCTGCGTCCCGCCGAGCTGGCCGAGCGGACGGGCGTCACGCGCGCGACGATGACGGGGTTGCTGGACGGGCTGGAGAAGGAGGGCCTCGTCTTGCGCAGGGCCCATGCGGGGGACGGACGCATGTCGATGGTGCGCCTGGCCGCCAAGGGGCGCCAGCGGCTGGAGGGCCTGCTCCCGGACCACTACCGCCGCACCGCCGCCCTGATGAGCGGCCTGTCCGCCGAGGAGCGCCAGCAACTCGCGGCCCTGCTCGCGAAGATCGCCGCCGGCATCCCCCATGTGCGGGAGCCCTGAGCCTCTTTTTTTTACCCAGGTAGTTAGGAGCCTAATCATATGGAAGCGACCACGACGAGCATCGTTCCCGGCAGTGGGGTGTGCACCCTCATCAACGTCTTCACCGTGGCGCCCGAGCGGCAGGCGGAGCTGGTGAAGGTACTGGATGAGGCGACGGAGGAGGTGATGCGATACCTGCCGGGGTTCATCTCGGCGAACATCCACCGGGGGGTGGATGGCACCCGGGTGACCAACTACGCGCAGTGGGCGAGCCGCGAGCACTTCGAGGCCATGCTGCGCAACCCGACGGCCCAGACGCACATGCGGGCCGCGGCGGCGCTGGTGGAGAAGTACGAACCGCACCTCTACGAAGTGGTCTCCACTCATTCGCGGGGCGTACCATCCGGCGACGTCTAGGATGCATGGGGCCTCCGTGCCGGCCTGGTGCTCGCGCCCGCCGCGTGCAGCACCAGCGCCGTGCTCATAATCCAAGAAGTTAGCACGGGCTGCTCGACGTCATGGCGCAACGAGATCACCAAGAAGCTTCTGTTCGTGACGCCCTGTCTTCGTTTGATCCAGTCGATTATCGATGATAAATCAACACAGATGAGCGTAGTCACAGGTAACAGACTTGGTGGCAGTGGTTGGCGATTCCGATTCCTCATCACCGCGGCCACCGTGGCGTTCGCAGTCGCGGCATGCAGTGCCGACCCGAAGGCGGACGACGCGCCCCCCGCCAAGCCTGGCAACCCATCCGCCACTCCCCCTCACGATCCGCCCGTGCCGTCAAACACGGGGCCCGTTACCCGGGGCGGAACGATGACCTTCACCAATATCGGCGCAACTGGCTACTGGGGCCGCCGGATCGAGGCGAGCGAGGGCGACCCGCGCTGTGATGTCGAGGCGCGATGGATCAGCTACCCCTGGGGGGGGAAAGAGTACTGCTGCCGCACCAAGCACCAGGTGACGACCAACCGCCTGTCCCCGTACAACGAGCAGATGACGCTGGTCCTCGAAGGACCGATGCGCGTCAAGCAGCTCGCCGTCTACCAGCCGGTCGCGGAGCCCACGGGCCAGTGGGTCATCAAATCGTTCTGGGACCGGCGGGCTCCGACCACGTTCCACAACCTCCACATCTCCGGGCCCGGAGACAAGACGCCGTTCACGGGTGACCTCGGGAACAACTGCGCGTTCTACGCCATGCAGGACCGCAAGTTCCCCTGCGGTCCGGGGAGCAACCCGTACTGCCCCGGTTCGGCGCTGGACTACGACGGCTGGCCGGGTTCCAAGCTCGTGGTGATGCTCGCCTCCATGCCCTACTCCGACGACCCGACGCTCAAGCCGCTGAGCTGCATCAAGCCCGGAGAGGACGAGCGCCAGCAGGACGCGCCGTGGGTCGGCTTCAGCCCCTCGGAGCTCAACCGCGACGGATGGTCGGGCTATCACCCGTGTCACTGCTTCGCGAACACCAACGGGGCCGTGGGCGACGGGTGCGGTCAGATCAACGTGTTCGAGGTCGTGGCGGAGTCGTCGGGCAGCCAGTGGGGCAACCGCGACATCATCAGCACGGGGCTCAGGTCCTTCCAGGTCGGTAGCCTCGGCGGGTCCGTGTGCGGCATCGCTGGCTGTGGCATCGGCCAGTTCGATTCCGGCTCCGATCTCCTCGACGCGCGGGCGCTCAAGGCCATGGAGCGTGGCGCGGTGATCGACGCGGACAACCGGGCGAGCGCCTATGCGCCGGTGTGGCGCCGGCCGCTCGACGACCGCTACTTCGCCATCCTCCTCGACGAGCAGTCGCGGGTCGTGCAGGTGATGATCCTCCACCCGGGCAACCTCCCCGGCGCGGCCCGCGCCCTCCTGCCGGCGCTTCCGAACGAGGTCTCGCGCTCGGTGGTCGACGGGCTCGTGGGGCTCCGCGTCCCCCAGTGACCGCAGGGGGCGCCGCGCCGCCGATTCAATGACTTTCGAGGACGCAGTTCAAAGGCCCTTCTTCGCGCGAAGGGCCTGCTCGACCTCGGGGAGGAACGGGCTGCCGCCCCGCTCCGCGTGCTTCCTGGCCAGGTAGAGGTCAAGCATGCCGTTCTTGAGCACCTCGGGCACGAAGAGCTGCTCGTCGTTCTCGGGCATGTTGGCGTCGATGTCGGGCTCGAACTCCCGCCAGCCCCTGCCGCCGACGATGAGGGTGCGGAAAGCCTCGGGCACGGAGCGCGGCCCGCCCGCGTTCGCCCAGACAGGGGTGTGCGGGTCGAGCAGCAGCGCCCGCGCGGTGAGAACTCCACGGGTTCCAAGCACCGCGCCATCGCTTCCCCAGCTGCCAGTGATGACTCCGGACGCCTTGATATCGCCGTCCACCGCCACGCGCGCGCTGCCCCCATAGGCGATGTTCCGCGCGCGGACGTTGCCCGTCACGATGAGCGCGCAAGTGCCGGCGCCCTCGGTCGTGAAGACGAGGTCCCCGGTCGTCACGAGATCTCCGTCGATGATGAAGGCCCAGGGGCCGTCGCTGGTCCGCAGGTCGTGGGCGACGTCGAGGCCGCCTTCGATGATGCGGGGGCGTGGCGCCTCGTCGTTGAGGTCGCGCGTTTCGAGGAACCAGTTCAGCAAATCATGGCCACGGTAGCGGGCCGAGATGTCCTCGAAGGACACCTCGCGGCCCATTTCATCGAGCATCATGCCGTCGTCTTATACGTGAGAAGGCTCCGCTGCCGGACGGTATCTCGCACCATTTCCTCACCGGGCTGGAACGCTCACGTCGCCTGGCGTCCCTGGGGCGTCAGGCCGAAGTGAGCCTCGATGCGCCGGGTGGGCGGGTTGCCGCCGCACTCCTCGAGCACGCCGAGGCACCAGCGCGCCGCGTCATTCAGATGGGGCGTGACGAGATGGCGGCCATTGCGCGGCCGGACCTTGTGGAAGGTGGAGAGCATCAACCGCAACAGGGGAGAGGTGACAACCAGGGCATGGCCGAGCACCTGGGTCTCGATCAGGGCCGCGTGCTGCTTGAGCCACTCGGATTGACGCTGGCGGATCTCGGAGGGGAGCATGGGCGTGTGCCTCATGTCGAAGAGGACGACGTGCTTCTCCGGGCGCCGCAGGTAGGTGAGCCGCCGCACGAGATACTCCTCGAAGTGCGCGAGCGGGACCGCGCCTCGTGGCTGGACGATGAGCAGGGGCCAGAGGGAGTCGTCCACGAGCAGGGACGGCGAGGGAGTGTCGTTCGGCATGGGCGTCACAACTCTTGGCGATGAGGCGGCGGAGCGCCAGGAAGAGCAACCGCCCCTTCAGCTTCATCATCCCGGCGTCAACCGCTGTACGCCGGCTCTGTCGCCCGGCAGAAGCCCCCCCGCCTCTGCCTCTCAGCACCCGCCTGACGAGCAGAAAGGCTCCCTAGCGCCCGCCGGTGTTGGTCGCCCAGAGCGGGGTGCCGCCGTCCCCGGCATAGACGACGACGTTGCCGTCGTCCTGGACGAGCAGAAAGGCGCCCCCCCCCGGATGCCCGCCGGTGTTGGTCGCCCAGACCGCTGCGCCGACCGTCGGTTCGGTCGTGGTGTAGAGCACGAAGTTGCCGTCGGCCTGCATGTGAGCCGACTTCGCCTGCAGGCCAGCGGTATTCGACGTCCACAGCACAGTGCCCTGCGCGTCCTTGTGGACCAGGTTCCCGTCGGACTGGAAGGTGAACGTGAACCGGCCGTCAAACGACCGCATCGACTGTCCAAGGGAGAGGCTCTGGCTGTAGGTGAGTTTGTTCGACTTCACGCCCACGGCCTGCCAGGCGGCGTTCACGGCGGCGATGTCGGCCGTGCTGTACCCGAGCTGCGCGGCGGCCTGCTCAGTGGCGATCTTCGCGTCGGTGAAGTTGGCGAAGGTCTTGCCGAGCAGCAGCACCGTATTGGCCCGGTAGAAGATCTGGGCTGCCTTGGCGATGCCGATTCCGGGCACGGTGATGGTGGAGCGGCCCCGCGGATGTTGGCCGCCCTGAGACAGCAGATAGAACGCCAGGTTGGGGATCCCCGAGGCCAGATGGACATCGGTGAACGGGCTGTAGCTCGCGTCGTAGTAGTCGAGCGACTGGCCATCCTTCTTGGGGTCGTTCATGTAGCGGAGGGCATCGCCGGGCGTGCTGGGCGTATAGATCTCCTCCGCGCACTTCCAGGTGTTGGCGCTCACCACCTTGCCGTCTCGGTACCACTCGCACACACTGCCCATGATGTCGGACATCGACTCGTTCAGGGCACCCGGCTCGGCGAAGTAGTTCAGGTTGGAAGTGGCGGACGTGACCGCATGTGTGATTTCATGAGCCGTCACGTCCTGCGCGGCGGCCATGTTTCCAAACGTCACGCCATCGCCGTCCCCGTAAATCATCTGCTGTTTCGAGCTCAGCCAGCCCGCGTTGGCGTAGTTGGATCCATAGTGGATCGAGCTCACGAGCCTGGCCCCCGCGTTATCGTAGGAGTCGCGGTTGAAGACAGCCTTGTAGC
Source organism: Cystobacter fuscus (assembly GCF_002305875.1). NCBI lineage: Bacteria > Pseudomonadati > Myxococcota > Myxococcia > Myxococcales > Archangiaceae > Cystobacter > Cystobacter fuscus. The sequence goes on from NZ_CP022098.1 coordinate 6,103,132, forward strand.
AGTCGTAGGTCCTCCCGAGCTGGTCATAGTTGGTGTTGGCCACGGGGTCCGCGACCGCCGCGCCGCCCTCCGCCCGGACGAGGGTTCCCGGGAGGGTGGTGCCGTAGTTGGCGTTGTGAACCTGCCGGTTCTTGAGCGAGTGGATGTTCGTCAGCCGCTGCACGACCGACCCGCTCACCGCGTTGATGAGGACGTCGTCATCCACGGGCGTCCCGTCCTGGCGCAGCCCCGCCACGTTCACCCGGTACACGAGCTCCAGCTTTTCACCCGCCGGCCAGTAGACCATCCGCGGAAGCGCCTCGATCTCGAGCTGAGCGAGCTGCGCGGAGTCCTGCCTGGCCACGGCGATGGCCTCTTCGGGGCTGAGACGCGCGTCCCGCGGCGCGTCGAGATCGGCGCGAGCGTTGCCGTGAACCGCGTAGACGGCGTCATTCCTCGTGTGGAGGACGAGCGTGCCACCCACGACCTCGCGGCCATGCTTGCGCTGCGCATAGACGAAGTGACGCTCGCCGATGTTGTCCGTGACAACCCTCTGGAAGGAAAGCTCCACGGGGTCCACACGGAACACCTTGGCCAGCGCGGTGAGGGTCGGGCGCAGCGCTCTCACTTCGGCTTCCTCGGTCCTCTTCTCCACTCCCAGCCGGATCTGACCGAAGTTTCCATTCGCGAACGTGGGCACCTGCCTCTGGTCGGTGCCTACCACCTGGAGATTGGAAATCGTGACGCCGGGGGCCGGGTCCAGCTCGGTGCCGCCGTTGCTCTTCGCGCTTTCGTCCGCGCTCTCACAGGCCGAAAGGCCAGCCAGCATGCCCAGGAATGCAAGACCACGGAATCGCCGCAGGGTGCTCATCGAATGCGTTCTCCTTCAAGAGTACTGGAAGAGTACAGAAGGGATGTTTCGCACCGGGCAGGTGGGTTCCCCTCGGGTCAAATGAGCCGACGAGGTGGAAAATGATGCAGGCAATCCTCCCGTCTGGAGTGGCTCACGGGGCCAGGGCCTGCTCGAGATCCCCGATGATGTCCGCCGGGGCCTCCAGGCCGATCGACAGCCGGAAGACGCCGTCGCCCGCCCAGGCGCGGTAGCGCGCCAGCAGCTCCGGGGAGAGCTGGAACGAGGTGCGCTGCAGCTCGTCCGTGGGCAGGTAGAAGACGAGGCTGTGGGGCTTGCCGAGCGAGACGGCGTAGTGGACGACCTTCAACCGCTCGGCGAGGCGGCGCGCCACCGCCGGGGCATCCTCCGCCTGAAAGGCAATCATGCCGGAGGTGTTGCGCAACTGCCGGCGGGCGAGGGCCGCCTGGGGGTGGGAGTCGAGCCCCGGGTAGAGGACGTGGTGCACGCGGGGATGGTTCTCCAGGAAGGCGGCCACCTCGCGGGCCGTGGCCTCGTGGGCCGCCATGCGCTGGGGCAGGGTGGAGAGGCTGCGCAGGAGCAGCCACGCGGGAAAGGGATTGAGCACGGCGCCCAGGTGGATGAGCGCGTCCTGGCGGAGCGCGGCCAGCTCTGCCCGCCTCCCGACGACGACCCCGCCCAGCACGTCACCGTGGCCGCCGATGTACTTGGTCAGGGAATGGAGGACGAAGTCGGCCCCGAGCGCCAGGGGTTGCAGGCCGATGGGCGTCGCGAGGGTCGCGTCGACGGCGACCCGGGCCCCGACGCCGTGCGCGAGCGTGGCCACCGCCTCGATGTCGGTCAGCTTGAGCACGGGGTTGCACGGGGACTCCAGGTAGACGAGCCGGGTATTGGGGCGCAGCGCGGCGCGCACCTGCTCGAGGTCCGAGGTGTCCACGGGGGTGACGTCCACGCCATAGCGCCGCAGCGTCCCGCGGACGAACTCGGCCGTGCCCGCGTAGCAGACGTCACTGATGACCAGGTGGGTGCCGGGCCCGAGCAGGTGCAGCAGCAGTCCGGTGATGGCCGCCATCCCACTGGCGAAGCACAGCGCGTCCTCGCCGCCCTCGAGGTCGGCCAGGCGCCGCTCCAGGGTCCGTACGGTGGGGGTCGACCACCGGGCGTAGAAGAAGGGCGACTGCTCCCCCATGTCCACGGCGGAGAAACCCACGCCCTCCGGGTGGGCGCGGAAGGTGGTGGAGAGCACCAGGGGGGTGTTGAGCGGTGCGCCTTCCTCGTCGGCCTCGTCGGCCCGAACGAGCCGGGTCCGCACATCCCATTTCGAAGTCATTCGTGTGTTCCTCGCGGTTTGAAGAGGGGACAGCGCAGCACGGGCTGGGGCGGGTACTTGCCCGGCAACAGGGGGCAGAGGATGAAGGTGGACGTCTTCGTCCGCACGTACTTCGGGGGTGCCGCGCAGCGGTGGCAGAGGCTCGTGGGGAACGGCAAGGGGGATGATTCGGTGTCGTCCACGGTCAGGCTCCTCCCTCCAGGGAGCGGTGACGCTACTCCGCCCAGGTTCCTTCTCGTACAGTTCCGTCCGTGAGGGGCGAACGCATGCGTGAAGTGCGGCGGTTCTCGCTCGCCGGGGTGGACTCCGAGCGAGGCACTTCTCGGTTGGTCCGTGACGGGCGGGTGCTCGACTTCTCCGTCGAGGGCCTGCTGCTGGAAGCGCAGCTCGAGCTGGAGGACGGCTCCTGCCTCGTGTGGTTGACCCAGGACTGTCCCTTCGAGGAGCTGCTGTCCGTGTACCTGGTGGGGCGCGAGGGCCAGCTCCTGGACTCCGTCTCGGCCGGGGCTCCCTACACCCCTGGGATCCTCTCCATTCGGGCCGTGGGACCCGAGTGGGTGGAGTTCGGCTTCTTCGGAGACGCCCCCTACCGGCTCCAGGTCGAGCCACAGGCCCGGTTCAGAAGATGGCTGCCCCTCGGTTGGGGGTACCATCGGTGGCTTGCCAGGCACCGGCTCACCGTCAGCAAGCTCAGTCCGTAGGTCCATGCGCCAACGGAGCAACCGCCCCCCTCGTCGAATGCACGGTGTCTCGGAGCGATGCCCACATAGAGCGTCTTGGTGAGCAATAAATGCAGACATGTTTTTTGATATGTCATTGTCTTGTGTTTGTTTGAAATTGATTGCGTGGAATCCGGTATTTTTTGTTTGTGTTTTTTTGAATAAATAAATACAAACATCTTAAACTTGGCGATTGTTTTTTTGCAATCATTGTCATTTATTGAAGATAGGGATTGATGGAAGCATGCGCTCGGCATAGGATGGGTGGCGCATGGCCCCTTCCGACGCCTCATCCGGGACCCTCGAGTTCTCCACTCCGCTCCTCTGCCAACAGCTCTGGAATGGCGACTACCAGGTGTTTCCCGTGGCCGCGCCCGCCCTGACGAGCCATGCGTCCACCCTCGAGGCGTGCCTCGCGGAGCAGCGGCTGTTCCTCGAGGAGCACCTCGCCCGGATCGAGCCCGAGCAGCTCGCCCGGTTCTCCTTTCCCGAGCGGATCCGGCTGGAGATGATGGAGATCCGGGTGGCGCGCGCGGATCTCCCCAAGCGGCTCGCCACCTCCACGCTCGTCGAGTTGGCCGCGGTCGTCGTCCCGCTCGCGGCCGAGACCTGGGTCTTCGTCCCCGCGTTGGATCACACCGTCTTCGTGGGCCCGGCCCAGGACGTGCGCGAGACCGTGCGCGCCGACTTGGAGCGGTTGCTCGCCGCGCGGGAGTTGAGTGCTCCCGACTTCCTGCGGCTCCTACCTCCCCGGACCGTGACGCTCGAGACCCTGGCGCTCACGCTCCGGCGCGAGGAGGCGGGCGACAAGGCCCTCAAGGCCCGGAAGAAGCTGGAGGAGAAGCTCCAACGCGACCAGGCCCATGAAGTGCTCCTCTCCGTGTCCGTGCCGCTGCACGACCGCGAGGACGCGCGCCATGGGCCACCGCTCCTGGGCCGGGACACCGAGCTCGCCTTGCTGTCCACCCTCGTGGGCGGTGAGAAGCGGCAGGGCGTGTTGCTCGTGGGTCCGGAACGGGTGGGCAAGACGGAGCTGCTCCAGGCGTGGATGCGCGCCGAGCGCAAGGCGGGCCGCCCGCGGCGGGTGTATGCGACGAGCGGCTCACGGCTCATCGCCGGCATGTCTGGCTTCGGCCAGTGGCAGGAGCGCGTCCTGCGGGTGATGCGCGCCGCGCGGGAGCTCGACGCCGTCCTCTTCTTCGAGAACCTGGGCGAGCTGCTCGCCCAGCACTCCACGGAGTCCGTCAACATCCCCGGCGTGATGAAGCCCTTCCTGGAGGAGGGCAGGGTGCGGCTGCTCGGGGAGCTCACCTCCGAGTCACTCGACCTCCTGGAGAACCAGCACCCGGGCTTCTTCTCCCTGCTCGCGCGCGTGCGCCTGGAGCCCCTGAGCACGAAGCAGACCCGGGAGGCGTTGCGCGCGCGGGCCGCCTGGCAGCGGCAGGCGGAGCCCTCGCGGCCCCAGTTGGCCGAGGACGCGGTGGCGCCCCTCGTGGAACTGGCCGAGCGCTATCTCCCCGGTGGCGCGATGCCCGGCAAGGCGGTGCGGCTGTACGAGGAGCTGCGCGCGAGCCTCCATCAGGTGCGCACGGGTGATGGCCAGGTGCCCCTGCTCACCCGGGAGCGGCTGTACTCGCTCTTCAGCCTCAAGACGGGCGTCCCCGAGTTCCTCCTGCGCGAGGATCGCGCCCTGCTCGCCACGGACGTCGAGGCGTACTTCCGTCGCCAGCTCGTGGGGCAGGAGATGGCGGTACGCCGGGTGGTGGAGACGCTGTGCATGGTGAAGGCGGGGCTCCAACCCCAGGGCAAGCCGCTGGCCACCTTCCTCTTCGTCGGTCCCACCGGGGTCGGGAAGACGGAGCTCGCGCGGCTGCTCGCCACGTTCCTCTTCGGCTCACCGGAGCGGATGTTCCGCTTCGACATGAGCGAGTTCATGGACGCCTGGGCCGCCGAGCGGCTCATCCGAGGCAGTGCCCGGGGGCCCGGACTGCTCACGCGGCGGGTGCGCCAGCAGCCCTTCTGCGTGCTCCTGCTCGACGAAATCGAGAAGGCCCATCCCGCCGTGTTCGATCTGCTGCTCCAGGTCTGCGGGGAAGGGCGGCTCACCGACACCCAGGGCCAGACGGCCTGGTTCCACAATGCCCTCATCATCATGACGAGCAACCTCGGCGTCGCGCACCGCCGCTCCCCGATGGGCATTGGCGCCGCGCCGGTGGATGACACCGAGCACTACCTGCGCGAGGTGCACCGACACTTCCGTCCCGAGTTCGTCAACCGCATCGACCAGCTCATCGCCTTCCACCCGCTCACCCCCGCCCAGGTGGAGCAGGTGGCCCGGCTCACCGTGGACAAGCTGCGACAGCGGCGCGGCCTGCTCCAGCGCGGGCTCGATCTCCAGGTGCCGCCCGAGCTCCTGTCCTCGCTCGCCGCGTCCGGCTATCACGAGGCCCATGGTGCACGAGCGCTGCGCCGGCATCTGGATCAACAGCTCGTCGTGCCCCTGGCCCGCACGCTCTCCGCCGCGGGCCCCGAGGCCCAGGGCGGTGAAGTCACCCTCCACTCCGGTCCCCAGGGGCTCTCGGTGACGTTGTCCCCGGGCAGCCCCAGGCAGACGCGTCATCAACTGGAGCGGGTGGAAGCCCTCCAGGCCGATCGGCGGGAACTCGACGCCATCCTCCGGATGGATGCCGTGGAGCGGCTCGTGGAGCAGGTACGCTTCCTCGTGGCCCAGCTCGCGCAAGGGGTCCGTCCGAACCGGGGTCCCGAGGCCCTCTCCCTCGGGCAACTGCACCATGAGCACAGCCGGCTCGATCTGCTCTGGACCCAGGTCCAGCGGCTGCGCGCGGCGCTCTCGGCCGCCGAGGAGCTGGCGCTGCTGGCCCTCTTCGAGCAGCAGGACATCTCCACCTTCGTGGAGGACGCCCGGGAGCAGTCGCGTGCCTTGCGCCGGATGCTGCCCTCGGTGCTGCTCGCCTTGCAGCCCCAGCGCGATGGCATCACGCTCATTGTCCAGGAGGCGGGGGAGACGCGTGCGCTCGACGCCTGGCTGTCGCCGCTGCTCGAGGAGTTGCCCCGCCGCGGGTGGGTGGCCGGCGGCCGCCTCTCCGTCAGCCGTCACCACAAGGACGACAAGCGCCGGTGGCGCGACGAGGTCCTCTCCGTCGAGGCGTTGTCGCGGGCCCTTGGCGAGCCCGAGCGCGCGTTCCACGAGGTGTTGTTGTCGGTCAGTGGCCCCCATGCCGGCTCGTTCCTGGCGCTCGAGGCCGGACTGCACCGCTTTCCCCCCACGCCACGCGACGAGCCCGTCCTGCTCACGGTCCAACCCGTGGCGATGAGGCCCCACCTGTCCCAGAAGGAGCTGGAGCTGCCCGCCATCGCCCCCCCCGCGCCCGTTCCCCTCAAGGAGCTGCGATTGATGCCCGCCGTGCGTGAGTACCAGCCCGGGGGAGACGTCGTCCTTTGCGATGGCGCGCGAACCGTCTCGCTTGGTGCCCGGGGGTATTTCCAGGACTGGGAGCACCTCCTGCTCGAACACCTCCTGCACCTGGAGCGCTCGGGAAGCTTCGATCCCGAGAGCGCTCCCTCCTTCGTCCTCGACGTGCTCCGGGCCGCCACGCCATGAACCTGACCCTCGCCGTCTACCAGAGCCGGAGTGCCTCGGGGACCATGCGGTGGACCACGCTCGGACTCGGTTCGTATACCCGGAGCCGTGAGGGAAAGAGCGCGGTCAAGCTTCAACAGAAGCTCGTGGAGGATCTGCGCGGCCTCCTGGGAGAGCTGCCCCCACGTGAGCTGGCGTGCTTCCAGTTGCCTCGCGGCATCCGGCTGGAGCGCGTGCAGTTGGAGCTGGATTTCAAGCGCATGCGCTCGGGAACCGATACGCCCCGGCTGTCCGGCCTGTTTCCGTTGATCCTCGAGCCGCGCTGGCGCACCCGGAGCGAGCCCCTGTTGATCGCCTACCATCCCGCGCGCCAGCAGGAGTGGTTCGCCGTCGAGGCGGGCCAGTCCCTGGAGGAGCAGGCGAAGCTCTACTTCACCCACGCCTGGGCGCGGCTGGAGTCCGAGGAGCTCGAAGCGCTGCGCTCCAACCGCAAGGACAGCCTCAAGGCGTTCTCGTTCGTCGCCCAGCCTCCGACACTGCTCGACCAGCTCGGTGGGAAGAAGGGCCCCTGGTCGGACCTGGAGGTGGAGGATCGACCCGGCAAGGGCAAGAAGCGCCCGAAGAAGGGGAGTGGCACCCGGGTGCTCCACACCCTGGGCACCCATCTCACGCTCCAGGCGGCCGAGGGCTCGTTGGCGATCGGCATGCCCCGTGTGCCCTATCGCGAGCAATTGCAGTTGCTGCTCGGTGGAGAGCGGCGCACGCCGGTGTTGCTTGTCGGGCCCCCGGGGTGTGGCAAGCGGACCCTGCTCAAGCACTTCGTCGCCGATCAGCTCGACGCCGATGGCTTCCAGGCCCATCGCAACCTCGACAAGGTGACCGAGGTGTGGACGATCGCCGGCAAGCGGATCATCGCCGGTATGAGCTACGTCGGGGATTGGGAGCAGCGCTGCCTCCAGGTGCTCGAGGACGCCAGGGGAGGGCGCCGCATCCTCTTCGTCGAGGATCTCCAGTCCTTTGGCCTCCTGGGCCGCACGCGGGACAGTGACACCCACCTCGCGCTGTTCTTCCAGGGGGCGCTCGCTCGGGGAGAGATCACCCTGGTGGGCGCGGTGACGCCCGAGCAGCTCCAGCGGCTGGAGTCGGACGCGCCATCCTTCGCCGCGCTCTTCACCCAGGTGCACGTGCGCCCGACGAGCGCCGACGAGACGCTGCGCATGTTGCTGCACGAGGCGCGCGAGCTGGAGTCCAAACACGCGCTGTCCTGGCATCCCCTGTTGTTCCCCGTGCTGCTCGAACAGGCCTCGTCCCTGTTCCCCGGCGCCGCGCTGCCGGGCAAGGCGTTGGATCTGCTGCGCGAGCTGGCCACGGGCTCCCAGCGCGAGGGTCGGACGCTCGGCGTGGAGGAGCTCTTCACGCACCTGGCGGGCCGCACGGGGCTGCCGTCCACCCTGCTCAGCGCCCGGGAGCCCCTGGCGCCCGAGGAGGTTCACGAGGCCCTCTCGCGCAAGGTGATGGGCCAACCGGACGCCGTGCGCGAGGCGTGCGATCTCGTCGCGCGCATCCATGCCGGGCTCACCGATCCCCTCAGGCCCTACGGCGTCTATCTCTTCACCGGCCCCACCGGCACGGGCAAGACGGAGCTCGCGCGCGCGCTGGCCAGCTACCTGTACGGCGACGCCTCGCGGATGATCCGGCTCGACATGGCCGAGTTCCAGACGCCGGACGCCGTCGCCCGGCTCACCGGGGATCCGTGGCGACCCGAGGGCCATCTGACCCGGCTCATCCGCGAGCAGCCCTTCTCGCTCGTGTTGTTGGATGAGATCGAGAAGGCCCACTCCTCGCTGCTCTACCTGCTCCTGCAGCTCTTCGACGAGGGCCGCCTGACGGACGCCTCGGGCGACACGGCGGACTTCACGCATACCGTCATCGTGATGACGAGCAACCTGGGCGCCCGGCGCAAGCCGCCCGTGGGCATCGGAGAGCCGGACGCGCGCACCTTCGCGCTCGAGGCGGACCGGGCCGTGCGCGACTTCTTCCCCCCCGAGCTCTTCAACCGCATCGATCGCATCGTCCACTTCTCGCCGCTCTCGCGCGAGGTGGGGGAGAAGGTCGTCGAGAAGGAACTCGCGCGGCTGCTCGCGAGGCAGGGGCTCACCTCGCGCAACATCTTCGTGTCCGCGGACGACGCGGTGAAGCGGCGCATCGTGGAGGAGGCCTTCGATGCCCGCCTGGGCGCGCGGCCCCTCAAGCGCTACCTGGAGGAGCACGTGGGCCAGGTGCTCTCCGACGCCATCATCCGCGGTCCCCAGTCCCTCTTGCGCCTGTTCCAGCTCTACACCCGCGAGGAGCGCTTCGAGGTCCAGGCCGACGCGCTCATCCCCCGCGAGCCCGTGGCCGAGGGCTTCGCGCTGGAGCCCCTCCTGGAGCTACCCATCTCGGGCTTGCGCGAGAAGCTGCTCGAGGCCCACGAGGCCGTGCGCGCCATGCGCGAGAGCGAGGCGCTCGGTGCCCTGTCCGAGCAGGTCCGCTTCCACCTGGAGCGGTTGCAGGCCGGTGAGCGCGAACACGCCGAGTCGCTCTACACGCTCGACGCCATGCGCCTGTACCTGGAGCACTTCGCCACCCAGCTCGAGTCGCTCGCCCGCGCGCCCGAGGAAGAGGCCCGGGAGATGATCGAGGCGCAGCAGTTCAACCTCTTCGATCGCCGGGCGCTCGCCCCGGTGCGGACCGCGACCCGCGAGCAACTGCTCGATGCGCTGGCCGAGGTGTACTTCCTCCAACGCGTCCTCCGGGGACTCGCCCGGCCGGATCAGCACACCGTGCTGCTGGAGCTGCTTCCGCTGGGACAGTGGCGCCGGGGCGCGGCCTCCGGCTCGCTGCTCACCCGGTGGTTGTGCACGGCCTACGCCCACTCGCGCGGGGCGATCGAGTCCTTCGCCGCGCACCTGCCCGGAGGCGCCGTGGTGTCCGGGGGCTTGCGCCAGCTCCGGGAGTTCCTGCACGCCTCCACCGTGGAGCCGGTGCACGCCGCCATCAAGCTGGTGGGTCCGGGCATCCGTCCCTTCCTCGAGGGTGAGAGCGGGCTGCACGTCTGGCAATCCTCGGGGCGGCTGCCGGAGATCGTGAAGGTGCGCGTCCATGACGCCCAGGCCCCCGCGCCCGCGGTGCTGCTCGCGGGACATGGCGCCCGGCTCCAGGCCTTCCACCAGGCGCGGCAGGAAGGTGTGCGCCCCCTGCCCGAGGATCCCGAGGCCGCCATGCCCGTGGTCCGGGCCTACCGCTTCGAGCCTCCCACGCGTCAGGGATTGGCGGAGCTGGAGCTGGACGACTACCTGCTCACCTACAGCGGCACCCACCGGGTGCGCTCTCCCGCCGAGGCCCTGCCCGTGCTGTGGCGGTTGCGGATGAGCCAGAATCCGGCGGACCCCGAGCGGGGAGGGCGCCATGAGTGACAAGAGCCTGCGCGTCTACTTCACCACCCACCATGATGGCCGGCTCACGGGGCAGCTCCTGCCCGTCTGGGACAGCTTCTTCGACAAGCCGCCTCCCTCCGCCTACGGCACGAGCGAGCCCGAGGTCCTCTCGCTGCTGGAGACCCAGGTGCGGCAGTTGCTGCGCGAGGATGACGCCGCGATCGAGCGCTTCCTCTGGGAGGAGGAGCTGGAGGCCCGGACGATCACCGTGGAGATCCATCCCCAGACGGTGCACAAGAAGCGGTCGGTCATCTCCCAGGCGCTCATTCCCCTGCGGCTCACCTACGTCTACGGGCGGATGGCGGGCGGCGCCTGGCGCGTGCGGGTGCCGCGCTTCGACTGGTCCTTCGTGGTGGAGGATCTCTCCATCGCGCGGGACGTGTTGCAGAACGCGCTGAGCACCGCGCTGCTCGGGGAGAAACCCAAGGGCCTCTATGACTTCCGCCACGAGGGCGAGGAGTACGTCCGGGCGTGGGATCCGCTCGGTGCGCGGCGCGAGGTCCGCGGTGGCGCCCGGCGGCCTCCGCCCCCCGAGGTGCTCGAGCAGGTGGGCGAGGAGCTGACGTCGCGCGCCCTGGGCGGCCGGCAGCCGGCCCTGGTGTACGACGCCGAGGCGATGCGCGAGTGGTTGGAGCTGGCCCAGCGCCGGCCCCCTCCGTCGCTGTTGCTCGTCGGAGGCACGGGCACGGGCAAGACGAGCCACGTGTCGATGCTGGCGCGGCGGATCGCCGAGCGGCGGCGCGAGGACAAGACGGTGCATCTGCCCGACATCTGGCGCACCAGCGCCGAGCGCATTGTCGCGGGCATGGTGTACCTGGGGATGTGGCAGGAGCGCTGCTTGAAGCTCATCGACGCGCTGTCACACGAGGAGGACTACCTCTTCGTGGATCGGCTCACGTCCCTGCTCGCGCCCCAGCCGGATGGCTCATCGATTGGAGATCTGCTCCTGCCGGCGGCGATGAGCGGGGAGATCTCCCTCATCGCCGAGTGCACCGAGGCCGAGCTCGAGCGCTGCCAGCGGCGCTTCCCCGAGGCGCTGCGGCCCTTCCGCGTCCTGCGCATCGAGCCGCCCCCGGCCGCGCGGATGCCCGAGCTCATGCAGCGCTACCAATCCGTGCGGCGCAGCCGGGTGAGCATCCACCCCGTGGGGCTGCGGCAGCTCGTGGCCCACCTGGACACGTTCCAGCGCGACAGCCTGTTTCCGGGCAAGGCGTTCCGCTTCCTCGATTGGCTGGAACAGCAGGGCGAGCGCGGCCAGTCCCGGACGCTCTACCCGCGCGATGCCTCCGCGGCCTACGCGCGCTACTCGGGCCTGCCGCTCCAGCTCATCAGCGACGAGGTCCCCGCCGAGCGCCAGACGCTCGCGGCGCAGCTCCAGAAGGGCGTCATCGGTCAGGAGCGGGCGTGTGAGCTGGCCGCCGGAGTGCTCGCGCGGTTCAAGGCCGGGCTGAATGATCCGGACAAGCCCGTGGGCACGCTGCTGTTCGCCGGACCCACGGGGGTGGGGAAGACGGAGCTGTCCAAGCAACTGGCGCGCACGCTCTTCGGCGACGAGCAGCGGATGATCCGCCTGGACATGTCCGAGTACATGCTGCCCGGCTCGGCCCAGCGGTTGATGGAGGTGGGCCCGGGCATCACCAGCCTCGCCGAGCGGGTGCGGCAGCAGCCCCTGTCGCTCGTGCTCTTCGACGAGCTGGAGAAGGCGCACCCGGAGGTCTTCGATCTGCTCCTGGGCATCCTGGGGGAGGGGAGACTGACGGATGGGCTGGGGCGCCTGGTGGACTTCCGGATGACGGTGGTGTGCATGACGAGCAATCTCGGCGTGGTGCACTCGGAGCCGGCGGGGTTCGGGGCGGAGCGGGGCGCGGAGGACTTCACGCGGGCCATCCGCCAGGCCTTCCGGCCGGAGCTGTTCAACCGCATCGATCACATCATCCCGTTCCGTCGCTTGTCGGAGGCGGACGTGCTGCGCATTGTGGACCTGGAGCTGGAGAAGGCGGCGTCACGGGCGGGCCTCTTGCGGCGCGGGCTGAAGCTGGTGGTGGAGCCGGATGCGCGGGCATGGCTGGCCCGGCACGGGTATGAGCCCCAGTTGGGGGCCCGGCCCTTGAAGCGGCTCATCGAGGCGAAGGTGATGGCGCCCATCGCCGTGCGGCTCGCGGCCCATCCGGAGCTGGAGGGCGTGCTGCTGCCCGTGGTCGTGGCCGGCAGCGCGGCCGAGCGCGGATTGCGGCCCGAGTACCGCGCCCTCGCCACGCTTCTCGACCAACCCGTCACTTAGCGGGGGAGGGAGGCGCGCGCTTCGAGGCGTTGCCGCCACCCACGCAAGGGGAGGTGGAGCGGCTGTTGAGGGTGGTGCGCCATCAGGTGCTGTGGCTATGCTCCGACGAGACGGACCCGCCGAGGATAGAGCACCCCATGCCTCCAGCTGCTCGAATCAGTGACATGCATACCTGCCCGAAATCGGAGCCGGGCCCGGTGCCACATGTGGGAGGGCCCGTGTCGGTGGGTGAGCCAACGGTGCTCATCGGCTACATGCCCGCGGCGCGAGTGGGTGACATGGCCGTGTGCGTGGGGCCTCCGGACTCCATCTCCCAGGGCGAATCGACGGTGATCATCGGCGGCAAGCCCGCGGCGCGGTTGGGAGATCCCACCTCGCATGGCGGAGTGGTGGTCGCGGGCTGTCCGACGGTGCTCATCGGCGTTCCCGCTCAATCCAAGTGCATGGCGGATGCGTCGTCAGGGGGCGCTCCCTTCGTGACGAAGGCCGGGTCGTGATCGTTCACCAGGACCATCGGCATGCTGAGAATCCATGACACGCAGTTGTCCACGCTGCGCAAGCACTTCCTGGCCGAGTCCTTGGCCCGGTCGTTCCAATCGTCCGCGCTGAGCTCCTCCGTGGAGTCCGCGACCGGGGATGTGCTGGTGGCGGATGCCAAGGGCAACCAGGCCCGTTACACGTTGGACGGGCATGGGTTCGTCAATGGTGTGACGAGCCCCCTGGGGCGCCGGTGGCGGCTGGAGAACGACTCCCAGGGAAAGCTGCTCGCCCTGACCGATCCCAAGGGCCTGCGCCTCGGTCTGGCCTATGACTCGCGAGGCCTGCTCTCCAGCGCAGCGCATGGCTCCCACAAGCTCTTCGACGTGGGCTACGACAAGCAGGGGCTGCTCAACGAGCTCATCTACCCCGATGGGACCCGGCGCAGCTACGAGTACAAGACGCCGGAGTTGATCTCGGTCGTGGTCAACCGGCTCGGCGCCGAGGTGGAATACGAGTACGGCCCGGGGGGATTGCTCGAATCCATCTGGAATGGGAATGGCCACCAGACACGCTTCGAGTATGGCCGGTGGAGCCGCCCTGATCGTGTCATCCGCGCGGACGGCTCGCACGAGTCGTATGTGTACAACTCCCGTGGGCTCGTCGAGCGGATCCTCACCGGCTCCGAGCTGCTGGCCCACGTCGAATACGACGACCAGGATCAGCCCGTCGTCATCACCTACGGCGATGGAGAGAGGCTCTCGCGCGTCTATGCGGGGGGCAGGCTCGTCGAGGCGTCCGCCGCGGATTCCACCGTCAAGTATGTGTACGACGACAAGGGCCGTGTCCTCGAGGAGCACCAGGATGGGCTCGTCGTCCGGTATGCCTATGACGAGTCGGGTGCACTGACGGGGCTGACGTATCCCTCTGGCGAGCAGGTCGAGTTCACCCAGGATGCAGACCATCGTCCTTCGAGCATCCGCACCTGGACGGGGGAGTTCTACCGCTTTGGATATGGCGCGGATGAGCGGACGATCGAGCTCTCCGGTCCCAATGATCTGACCACCGTCATCCGGCAATCACAGCTCGGGCGGCCCGTCTCGGTGGTGACCCGGCGCTCCAACTTCGCCACGGCTCGGGATCTCTTCTCGTATACATGCGAGTATGACGCCGAGGCCCGGCTGCGATCGTGCAAGGATTCTCACTTCGGGAGCCGGCGGTTCACCTACGATGCCGAAGGGCAGCTTCTCGAGGTCGATTCCGAGAACCCCAGCCAGAGAGAGGGCTTCGCATACGATCACGCGGGGAACCGTGTGCGTTGGAACGAGCAGCGCGCCACCTTTGATTCCCTCGATCGGCTGATCCAGCAGGGGGACACCTGGTGTCGCTACGATGCACGCGGAAACCTCGTGTCCCTGCGCTCCGCCGAGGGCGAGTGGATCTACCGATACAACCTTCGCAACCTGCTCGTGGAGGCGCGCGGTCCCGGAGGGAAGAGGGTCTCCTTCGGATACGACGCGCTCGGGCGCCGCATCTGGAAGCGCACAGCGACGGCGGAGGTCCGCTACGTCTGGGCGGGTGAGACGCTCATCGGTGAGGTGGAGAAGTCCGGTGGTCGGACCCTCACCCGTGACTTCCTCTACATCCCGGGGACGTATACGCCCCTGGCCATGCGTGTGGATGGCCGCGTCTACTCCTACCACACGGATCACCGGGGCGCTCCGATCCGCCTCACGAACGAGGTCGGCTCCGTCGTCTGGGCCGCGGAGTACAGCGCCTATGGCCAGGCGTCGGTCCTGGTGGACCGGATCTCCAACCCCCTCCGTCTTCCTGGCCAGTACCACGATGAAGAGACGGGGCTGCAGTACAACCGCTTCCGGTACTACTCGCCGCTGCTGGGGCGCTACCTCACAGAAGATCCCACCACGTACCTGGGTGGGCTCCATTTCTACAGCTACGCCAACAACGATCCGATCAACTCGGCGGATCCGCAGGGGCTTTGGAGCTGGAGTGGGGTCGCCTCGGCGGTGGCAGGTGCCGTGGTCGGTATCGCCGTCACGGCTGCGGTCATCCTGACGGCACCGGTGTCATTGCCGGCCCTGGCCGTGACGGCAGCTGCGGTCGTATTGGGAGGTGCTGCCGCGGGCGCCGTGGGCTTCGGTCTGAACGAGGCGCTCAACCAGACGGACTTCTGCTTCCTCTGCATTCTCAAGGAGATGGGCCGGGGCGCGCTGATCGGTGCCGTTGCTTCATTGCCCTTCGCCTTCCTGCCCGCGACGGCGGGCGTGTTGGCCTTCATGGGCGCGGGGGCCGCGAGCGGCGCCCTCGGATACATCGGCGACTGGATCACCAATCCGGGGGCGGAGTGGAGTTGGTCGGCCTTTGGCTGGTCCGTGGGACTGGGCGCTGTCACGGCGGGTGCAGGGCGGTATATCGCGGGCAAGTACACACAATGGAAGCAGAGTCGGAACGCGCCTCGCGAGGCGCCGCCCCCGGAGACTCCACAACCGGCCGCCCCCCCGAGTCCGCCGCAACCTCCTCCGCCGAAGACCTACAGTAGGGCGGACGCCAAGGAGGTGTTCGTGAATTCCGAAGGCAGGCAGGGGCCGGGCAAGAACGTGGGTCATGCTGGCGATCACGTTCCTCTGAACAACGAGAACCCCGCGACGCTTGCTCAAAACCGCCCCAATAAGGCGAATACAACGACCTATCGCTCGGGCAGCCAGGCAGAAAGGGACCTTCGGGACATCATGAATGCCAACAAGACGGATATCGATGCGCTGCCACCCGATGGCATCACCACGGCGGGCGGCGAGCACACAATCTCCCAGCAGCGCACCGGATTCAATTCGGAGTATGGCCAACCTGCCCAGCCCGTCGTGTTCAATCAGGTGACCTGGAGGGTGTGCCGGCTTCCGGATGGAAGCCTGCACCTGATGCATTTCTCTCCGAAGCTCTAGCGCCTCGTTGAAAGGAAGCGCGCATGACCGAGAACATGGAAGTGAAGTTCGAGAGCCTTTCCCGGCAGGTTGCCCGTCTGGACGTGAACCGGCTGACCAGCCCCTTTGGCTTGACCGTCGATCCCCGGACACAGATCCACCACCTGGGCTACCACGAGGCCCCGCTCTTCCGTTTGGAGCAGCCCTTTTCGCCGGACGATGCCTGGGGCGTGGAGCCCCTGTCTTCAGGCCGGTTCGTTCGTGCGCAACCGGAAGCCGGCCAGAAACTTCCGCAGGCCTACCTCGACTGGCTTCGAGGCAGTGCCGTGAGCCGGGGTCTGGAGATCCCCTGGTCGCTTCCTCCGGGAAGCTATCTGCTGGTCCGAACCGCGCGTCCTCTCCATAAGGTCCAGAAAGTCTTGTTGGGCAACGAGCTGGTTCCCGCCACTCCGAACATCCGCGTCTTGCGCGAGCAGAAGCCCGTGTACTCCTGCGTCGTGGGTGCGCGCCTCCAGGAGCCTCCAGTGCTCGATCAACCCCTGATCGGCCTCTCTGTCCTCAACTATGACGGCTCGACCCGGCAGCAGGGGATGCTGTTCTTCTCGAGTGTGGAAGCCGCACCGCATGGCCTGCCGGCCGGGCAGGAGCTGGTCCTGATCGTTCCCCTCGAGGGACAACTGGTCTTCGACAACATGGGGTTCTTCTCGGCCAAGGGGGAGGTCGAGTCCCGCAGGCGTTGGAAGGAAGAGCTGGCACACGAGTTCGTGACCTGGTGCACGGATCCATCGCGGGCGTGATGGTGGCGAACGCCGGACAGAGACTCATCGTCGAGGTGCGCTGGGGCGCGAACGCGGGCCGCAAGGCGGTGGTCGAGCCGGGGCGGGTGCTGCGTGTCGGCCGCGCGGAGCCGGCGCAGCTGGTGGTTGCCGACGACACCGGCGTGTCCGCTCCGCACTTCGAGCTGGCCTGGGACGGAGCGACGTGCCGCTTGAAGCATCTGGCAAGCGGAGCGGACACGCTGCTGGACGGGCAGCGCGTGGATGAAGCCGAGGTCTCCCACGGAGCCTGGGTGCGCGCGGGCCAGACCGACTTCTCCGTGTACTTCGAGTGCAACACCCCACCGCCTCCGCCCGCTGGCCCCGAATCCGCCGAGCGGTTGGCGCGCAAGGCTCGCGCGTTGGAGGTGCTCTCCGGGCTGACCGAGCCTCTCTTCGCGGTGCTGGATGCGGCGCGGGACGAGCGGATCCCCGTCCTGCTCCGCGAGTCGGTGGAGGAGTATCGCTCCCTCTATGAGGGAGCCCAGGGCGAGGCGATGGCGGAGATCGCGCCCTACGTGGTCCATCTGCCCGGGGACTCGCGACTGTTGCGGTCGCTGGTCCAGGAAGGGTGGGGGAGGAACTGGGGGATCTTCCTGTCCAGCCAACGGCCCTTCAAGGACGTGCGGCGCCACCTCCGCAAGTTCCTCATGGTGAAGGACTCCGTGAGCCGGGATCTCTACTTCCGCTTCTACGATCCGCGGGTCCTCCGGGTCTTCCTCCCCACGAGCTGGCCCGAACAGAACCAGGCGCTCTTCGAGGGAGTCCGGGCCTACTGGGCGGAGGGGGATGACGGCACGAGCCTGCTCCGCTTCGCCTTGAAGGAGCAGGCGCTCCACCGGGAGCTCGTTCCGCTCGACGAGAGCCCGGCATAGACCGTGCTGGAGGGGCCCGCTCGCGTCTTTTCGTGGCAGGGAAGCCATCGGTGTCCAATTCCAGACCTCGAGGCCAATCCACGTTTTACTGGTATAAGACAGGGCATGAGCCCTTCGTTCCGCGGCCGTGCGCGCCCCGTGGTGGTGTCCTCCCTGTTGACGTCCCTGCTCTGGGGTTGTGGTCCCCAGGAGGCGGTGCCGGAAGATGACGCCGCCGCGCCGCTCGGTGAGCTCCGGGCGGCGGCGGTGACGGGGCACAAGGCCTTCCGGGTGATGACGTACAACGTGCGCGGGCCGCTGGACACGGGCGTGCGCGCCTGGCCCAACCGCAAGGCGGCCGTCATCCAGCGCATCCTCGCCAACAACGCGGACATCGTCGGCGTGCAGGAGGCGCAGAGCCCCTCGGGCGGCCCCAGCATCCCCGCGGATCTCATCGCGGGCCTCACCGGCACCGACAAGCCCTACGGCGTCTACAACCCGGGCGGAGGCAGCCCCAAGCTCATCTTCTTCAAGAAGAGCCGGTTCGAGATCGCCCCCGAGGTGGGCAGCGGCAACGAGGCGCTGGTCAACCCCTATGCCGCCTCCGCCGAGTGCTTCAGCCATGCCGAGGGCAAGAAGATCGCCTGGGTGGGCCTGCGCGACTTGAGCACGGGCCAGGTCTACTTCGTGGCCAACACCCACTTCGCCTACTCGGCCATCTGCTCGCTGGGGCGCCAGAAGGAGGCCGCGCAGATGGGCAACTTCCTCGTCACGAAGCCGGCGGGCCTGCCCGTGGTGGCGATGGGGGACTTCAACACCGACGCCCAGTCGCCCTCCACGCCGGACGAGAGCACCATGGAGGATCTGGAGTCGCTCGGGCACCTGTACCGCACGGCGCGCTTCGACGGCACCACCCGCGAGGAGGACGCCACCTTCAACAATGCCTGGCAGGGGGGCACGCCCTCCACGAAGTACTCCCGGCTGGACTACATCCTCCACAGCGGCGGGGAGATCACCTCCACCTCGCCCTCCATCGATCGCACCGAGAGCGGAGGCTTGACGCCCTCGGATCACTTCGCGGTGCTCGCCACCATCCGCCCGTCCATCTTCGCCTCGTGCTCCACCCTGACGACGGTGCCCTCGGGCACGTCCGCCTCCACGCAGCTGTTCTTCGCGGACGTG
Organism: Cystobacter fuscus; assembly: GCF_002305875.1. Taxonomy (NCBI): domain Bacteria; kingdom Pseudomonadati; phylum Myxococcota; class Myxococcia; order Myxococcales; family Archangiaceae; genus Cystobacter; species Cystobacter fuscus. Next base: position 6,121,656 of record NZ_CP022098.1, read on the forward strand.
ACGGGCGATGGCTGCGCGGACCGCATCTCGTGGAATTACACCGCGGGCGAGGGCGAGACGTGGGTGGCGAAGTCCGGGTGTGACGGAAGCTTCGCCGCCGCGGTGAAGAACGAGGGCGCGGTGAGTGTCGTCGCCACCACCCGTTTCTTCTTCGCGGACGTGACGGGCGATGGCTGCGCGGACAAGATCCTCTGGCGGCCCACCCTGGCGGACGGCGAGGTGCGCATCTACCCGTCCCGGTGCGATGGCACCTTCGGCGACCGCGTCGCCTTTACCGCGGCGGCCAGCACCAGTGAGTCCACGCGGCTGTTCTTCGCGGACGTGACCGGGGATGGGGCGGCGGATCTGCTGCGCTGGAACCCCAAGGAGCGCTCGGGCGCCTTCGAGACCTTCATCGCCCGGAAGGGCACCACCCCGTCCTTCGGCGCGGCGGTGCGCAGCACGGACGGGGCCAACACCAGCGAGGACACGCGCGTGTACTTCGCGGACGTGGACGGGGATGGCAAGGCGGACCGTCTCACCTGGAACCCGGGCCAGGACGGGGGCCGCACGCGCGTCTACCGCTCCGCCGGCACCGGCGCCTTCTCCTTCTCGTTCGCGCACGACGAGGGCACCAGCGGCGTGGACACCTCGCGCTTCTACTTCGCGGACGTGGATGGGGATGGCAAGGCGGACAAGATCTTCTGGCGGCCTACCTTCCGCCAGGGCCGCATGCAGATCTACCTCAGCTCCGGCACCGACTTCGGCAGCAGCCCGCTGATGGACAACACGGGCTTCAGCGGCTCGGAGAACACCGACTTCTTCTTCGCCAACATCGACGGCCGCGGCGGCGCCGACAAGGTGTACTGGAACCCCGGTGCCTACGACGGCGCCAGCAAGGTGTTCCGCGCCCTCGCGCAGTAGGTAATCAAAGCGCGAGGCGACTTCACCATGAGCATCCTGCTGACCTCCACACGATGGCTCGCACTACTAGGCGTGTTGCTGGCCGCTTGTGCTACCTCAACGCCAACTCCGCGCGAGGACGACGAGGTACCTGCGGCGGTGTCCTCGTGGGAAGAGGCCCGCGCGGAATTGGCCGAGTGGTTCAAGGGCAAGGGGATCGACATTCACGCCTTCACCGTCAGCCTTCCCATCACATTCCACCGATGGCTCCACAGTGAAGGGCCCGAGGGCGGCCAGTGGAACGAGGCGTGGCGTCGGTTCCAGGGGCAGAACCCAGGGGCCACTCCGGAGGAGATCTGGCAGTTCGCGTTCGAGCTCATGTTCTTGTTCAAAGTGAATGCCCCACTCGTGCCCTATTGCCAGGACTGAACCGAGAAGCCACGAATGCGATATTTCAAAATCGAGGAAGACAGGTCCGCGGGCTACACGGGCAACGTTGACGGCATTCACAAATGGCGGCTTCCGGGCATTCTCGGTTGTCCTACCTGCAAGGCCACCTGGAGTGACAATTCCAAAGCGTACCCCTCGGTAGACCTCACACCCATTGCATCCCTGGCCGACTTCGAAGAATCGCGGCCCGAGCCCATCGAGGAGTATGAACGGTTGTGCGGGTTGGTGCGCCCACTCCTCCCACCAGGAGCCGTGCTGACACCCGGTGCAACCTTTGGCCCGCTCGTGGGCAAGGCTCGAGGCCGCTTCGGGCAGTTCGTGACTCCAGTTCCCTGGTGGCCGCTCGTGCAGCGCGAGGCGTTCGAGAAACTCCAAGCCGAGGGCCTGAAAGGTCTTCAGGGCTGTCCCACCCAATTGCGCTTCCGCCAGCGCGCTTCGCCCGTGCTGCTCGAGTTGGAGTTACTCCCCGTGGGCCGAGCGCACCCAGATTGCCTGCCCTCCAACGGTCAACCGCCGTGTCCTCGCTGTGGCCGTTTGGGTCTCTCCCTGCCCAAGCACCTCGTGCTGGATGCTGCCTCCCAGTCCCTCGGCGATCTGCCGACTGATCCACAGCCCGAGGCCAAAGCCTCCATAGTGCTGGCTCGACACCGCCCGCTCGAAGCGATCGAAGATGCGCTCCTGGTCCCGCTCCGAGATGCCGATGCCATGGTCCCGGACGACGAGGCGCGCGCTCTTGCCCAACCGCTGCAGATCCACCTCGACGGGCTTGCCCGGCCCGTACTTGATGGCATTGGAGAGCAGGTTGCTGATGGATCTGCCCGTGGATGCGCACGAGCCTGCGGCTCCCCGCGCCCTCCATCTGCTCGACCGTCTTTTCCGCGCGGTGCTCCAGGGCGCGCAGGTTCAGCTTCACCGAGGTGAGCGGGGTCTTGAGCTCGTGCGAGGCCATGGACAGGAACTCGTCGCGGGCCGCGACGGCCGCCTTGAGCTCGCGCAGCAGCCGCTCCTTCTCCTCCTCCGCCTTCCGCTTTTCCGTCACGTCCCGCGTCACCTTGGCGAAGCCCCGCGGCCGTCCCTCCTCGTCCCGGAGCGCCGTGGTGACGACATGCGCCCAGAAGCGGCTCCCATCCTTGCGCACGCGCTCGCACTCGGACTCGTATCGGCCGTGATGGCTGGCCGCCGCGAGCTCTTCGTCCACGCGGCCCACCCGAAGGTCCTCGGGCGTGTAGAGCGTCGAGACGTGCTGCCCGACGAGCTCCTCCATCGTATGGCCGTAGAGCCGCTCGGCGCCCTCGTTCCACGTCTCCACGTGGCCACCCGCATCCAGCATGAAGATGGCGAAGTCCTTCCACCTGGCGCTCTCACGCGCTTGTCCCACGGCCAGCCCAAGGCTCTCTTTGCCCTGGCGCTTGCTCTCAGGCCTTCATCAGCCCGTTCACCTGCGGATAGGGCATCGACTCGGCCGTGACCGGGGCCGACAGCCCATCCTTCAGGAAACCGCCCGCCAGCCGCGCCGCATGGGCGTACATGGCCTCGGGGATCGCGCTGCCCGCCGTGATGCGCCGCACTCCCAGCTTCTCCAACTCGGCGGCGGGGGCGAGGGTGGGGCGGGCCATGATGTTCACCGCCAGTCGGGTGCCCTTCACCATGGCGGAGATCTCCCCCAGGTCGGTCATGCCCGCGGGGAAGATGCCGTCGGCGCCCGCCTCCTCATAGAGTCCGGCGCGGCGGATGCACTCGGCGGCGCGCTGGCCCTCGGGGACAAGCCCGCGCAGATAGACGTCGGTGCGGGCATTGATGAAGATGTCGAGGCCTTCGCGCTTCAGGGCCGCGCGGATCGCCTTGATGCGGGCGACGAGGTTTTCGGGCGGCAGGTTGGCATCCTCGATGTTGAGGCCCGCGACGCCCAGGCGCGCGACGGAGGTCACGGCGGCGGCCACTTCCTCCGGCGTGTTGCCGAAGCCGCGCTCCATGTCGAGGCTCAGGGGCACCTCGATGGCACGGGTGATGGCGCTGGCGGTCTGCAGCAGGCGCTCGAGCGGCAGGGTGTGGCCATCCTTGTAGCCCCAGGCCCAGGCGACCCCGGCGCTGGTGGTGGCGACGGCCCTGCCGCCCAGGCTCTCGACGAGGCGCGCGCTCCCGGCGTCCCAGGCGTTGGCCAGGAGCAGGATGCCGGACTGATGCATGCGGCGGAAGTCAGCGGTCTTGGTCATTGTTTCCTCCCCAGGTGTTCGAAGCCGCTTCTATCGCACGGGCCGCGGCGCGGTGAAGGTCCCCCGCGCCCTGGCGCAGACTCAACGGGCCGCCTGCAGCGGCTTGCGCTCCTTCACGCAGACCTGGATCAGCTCGAGCACGCTCATGCTGGTGCCGCTGACGTCGAACTTGTGATCCTTGAAATCGGGATACCGGTTCTCCAGGATGCGCCCCTCCGCGATGCAACCGTTGTACTGATCGAGCGCCTCGTTCTTGCGCCCCTTGGACAGCAGGGACTTCGCCAGATCGTACGCCTTCCTCGGCCCGTCCTCGAACCGGATCTGCACGTCGACCCTCTTCTGGGGCTCCTGCAGCGACGCGGCCTTCTGGGCACACTGCGCCATCACGTCCTGGGGCCGCGTGGGCACTCCGCCGATGAGCACGTCGATCCCAGCGAGGCCAGCGTTCTCCTTCACCATCCTCGCGCCCTCGTCCTGGCAGGTCTTCAGCTTGTCCATCGCGTTCGCGTACAGATCCTTCTTCTTGCGCAGGTCCGCGGCGGACGCAGCCGCCTGCGACGTCGCGCTGGCGGCGGCCAGGGCCTCACCGGTGATCTTCCGCAACGCCCGCGCCTGCCGCGCGAACTCGAGCGCCTCCATCAGCTTCACCATTTCGTTGCGCGCCCGCTCCGCGTACGACGCGTAGCCCGCGTCCTGCCGCTCCAGCTCCGCGCGCGTCTCGAACATCTGCATGAGCTCGTCCACGACCTTCGAGGCCGCATCGATGTCGCCGTCGGTGGCGGTAGCGGGCTTCGCGGCCTCGAGCTTCTCCTTCGCCGTGGCCAGGCGCTCGGAGAGCTGAACGCGGGCGTCCGCCGCGGCCAGCACGATCTTCCGCCGGTTGACGCGATCGGTCAGCTCCGCCATGCGCTCCTTGGACTCCTTGGCGTACAGCGCGTAGTCGCGGTCCTTCTTCACGAAGGCAACGCCGGCCTCCAGCACCACGCCGATCTGCTGGATGGCCTTCTCGGCCTCCTGGATCTGCGCGTCCGAGGGCTTCTCCTTCTGGATCCCGGAGACCAGGGCCGTCGCGTTCTTGCGCGCCTCGTCGACCTTCGCGCGCTGCTGCTGCAGATCAACCTCGTACCGGCGCCGCTCGATGGTCGCCTTCCCATCCTTGAGCAGCTGACGCGCCTCGGCGGCGGAGGGGCTGACCGCGGGGTTCTTCGTGTGAGCCGTCTCGAGCGTCTTCTGCAGGATGACCATCGCCGTGTTGGCCTCCTCGAACTGCTCGGGGGTCACGCTCCGCTTCTCGAGATTGCGCAGGGCCTGCGTGAAGTCGGCGCGGGCCGTATCGAGGCCGCGAACCTCGAGGGACACCTCCACCTCGGTGAGCGTGTTCTTCACCTCGGTGAGGTACTGGGCGATCGGCTGGCTGGCCGCGGCCTGCGGCTCGTACTTCTCCACCAGCTTGCGGACGACGAAGGCCGCGGTCTTGGCCTCGGCGAACTGCTCGGGAGTCGGCTTCCGGGCACGGAGCGCCTTGGCGGCCGCGACGAGCTCTTCCTGGGCAGGCCCCATCTCCACCTTGATGCGCGAGACACCCGCCTGCGCCACCGACTCCTCCATCTTGCGCCGGGCCTGCGTGACTTCGGCGCGAGCCTTGTCCGCCTCCCCGCGATACGCCCTGTCGCGCTCCTCGAGCGGCTTGCCCTCGTCGAGCTGCTTCTGCAGCGCCGTGATCGCCTTGTCGGTGGCCGAGAACTTCTCGTCTGACCAGGCCTTGCCCAACTCGGCGACCGCGGCGGCCAGCGCCTTGCGGCTGTCGTCCAGGAGTCCGCGCTGCTTCTGCGCCGACTGCGCCAACCACCGGTCATCGATCGCCTTCTGGTGGCGGGCGAGGGTCGCGTCGACCTCGGAGATGTACGCGGCGAACTTCTCATCCTGCTTCGTCAGGGGCCGGCTCTCGTCCGCCAGCTTCTTGAGCGCATCGACCGAGGCCCGGGCATCGTCCATCTCCTTGGAGCTGGGTTCCTTCCCCGAGACCTTCGCCATGCGCTCATTCAGGGTCGCGAGCGCCTCGTCCATGCGCCGGCGAGAGTCGAAGATGTGCACCTTGGCTCGGCGCCCCTCGACGTACTCGCGCTGCGTCCGGAGCTCCTTGCGCGCCGCGAGGACGGCTCTGGCGTAGTCGAGATCCGCCGTCTCGAAGCTCGCGCCCGCGTCGAGCGCGCTCTTCAGCGCTTCCACCGCCGCGAGAGCCGCATCGAGGTCGGTATTGCTCGGCGGATCCTTCTCGATCCGCTGAACGGCCGTCGTGAGAGCGGCACGAGCACCCTCGAGCCGCTTCGATGCCTCCGCCACGGACTTCGCGGCAGCCGCCTCGGGCGGCGCGGCGGATGCGTCGAGGGTGGCGAAGGCGAGGAACCCCATGAACACCAGCACTGAAGTACGTACCATTCCCGCCAACTTACTACAGTGAAGCGGTGGGATCCCCGGCATATTGCGGGAGCCCTCCAGGCAGGAGGACGGCACGGCAGCCCCATGCGAGGCCCCTCTCCCGCCCTGCACCCTTCCTGGGGGGCCGGGTGCTCCCCTGACGACAAGGCGGCTGGCCCTTCACCCCGAAGACCCCGCCTTCCGGTCACGACACCTCGCCCACGTGCAGGCGGGTGTCGTAGGTGAACAGCACGTGGCCGTCGCGCTGCTCGCGCTCGAACAGTTCGCGCAGGGCTTCCATCGTCGGCGCGTAGCCCGGCTGTCCCTCCTTGGGCACGAATGAGGAGGACAGGTGCCGGCCTCGCAACGCCTCGAAGTCGAGCCGCTGCGCATGGGGAAACACCACCTGGTGGCGCAGCCCCGCGCCAAACCAGGTCGCCACCTGCTCATCGCTCGGGTAGCGCTCGGCCACGCTCGCGTAGTCCGGACAATACTGGCGCAGGAGCGCCTCGTAGCCGCGCAGGAAGGGCGTGCTGTCGAGCTGGCGGCTGTTCCAGAAGAGCGCCACCCGGCCCCCCGGCACCAGGACGCGGGCGAACTCCCGCCGGGTACGCTCGGGATCGAACCAATGGAAGGCCTGCGCCGCCGTCACCAGCGCGACACTCGCATCCGCCAACCCCGTGGCCTCGGCGCTGCCCGCGACACTCCGGTAGCCCGGAAACCCACCGAGCCAGGCGTCCGCCGCGGCGCGCATCGCGGCATTGGGCTCCACCGCCACCACCGGGTGCCCCGCCTCCAGGAACATCCGGGTGGAGATGCCCGTGCCGGCCCCCACGTCCGCCACCGGCGCCGAGGGCGCGAGGCCTCCCGGGCCATGCAGGAAGGCGAGGAGCTCGGGTGGATAGTCCGGGCGGTAGCGCACGTAGTCCGCGACGCGATCGGTGAAGCGTTCCGTGGAGGGTCGGGTCATGAGATGCCTTTCAGGGGACTCCGTTGAGTAGCGGATGATACGCAACTGCAACTCAAGGTTTCTTCAACCACCTGAGCAGCCCCCCGCCCAGAACGAAGAGGGCGAGGGCAGCCCCGGCGAAAATCATGCCCGCGGCCAGACGCGCCTTCCCCTCCTGCTCTTCCGTTGGATCGAGTTCCAGGGAGCCATGCGCGAAGTAGATCATCGCGACAATTGCCACGGGCAGCGAAACTCCGATCCCACCGAGCAGAACAAAAAGTGTGAGAGCGCGGCGCATGGACCCTCGGTACCCCAGACATATTGTTGGGGCGAGGAACATACCACCGCCATCCGGACTTGCCCGGACGAGTGGCACCGGGGAGGCTCACCGTCCCCGTATGGAGCGGGGAGCCCCACCCCAGGAGCACCACATGCCCAAGGCGATTCCGGCAACAAGAGCGCGAAGGACTTTGGAGGCACGCCGGTGGGGCTGTGCGTGTACACGGAGAACGTGGATGCGCTGAACGAGCGCTTCCTGAAGGCGGGAGGCACGCAGTTGAGGCCGTTGCGGAACGAGTTCTACGGAGACCGCACGGCGCAGGTGGAGGATCCCGAGGGCTACAAGTGGACGCTCGCGCAGCACGTGGAGGACGTGACGCCGGAGGAGATGGAGCGGCGCATGGCGAAGATGATGGGCGGGTAGGGCGGAGCGCCGGGGTGGCTGCCGACGCCCATGTCCGCGAGGTGCTCTTTCCCGGGCCCTGACGTAGAGGGGCTCGGCCCGGCCGTACAGGCCGCTCGGCACACACTCACTTTCCGTAGGCGTGGGCGATCTGGCCCACGAGTGTGGCCCAGGGCATGTCGAGCGCGCCATACACGGCGCCGGCCTCTGGCCGCCCGTTGTCCTTGAGGATCTCGACCATCATGGTCGCGTAGTCGGACAGGATGACGCCCGCCTGTTGCATGCGCAGCAAGCCGACCTGACGCTTGGTTTCGCTGAATGTCCCGGACGCGTCGACGGCGACATAGGCGTCCAGTCCCCGCGCCACGGCGGTCATTGCCGGGAACGCCGCGCAGACCTCCAGGGAGATGCCGGCGAAGATGAGCTTCTTGCGCCCGGTCGCTTCGATGGCCTTGGCGACGCGCTCGTCGTCGTAGGCGTTCACCGAGGAGCGATCGATGATCTTGATGCCGGGCAGGGCCTGGACGAGCTCGGGGAAGGTCGGCCCCCACATGCTGTCGCGCGCGGTCGTCGTGACGATGATCGGCAGCTCGAGCGCCTTGGCGGCCTTGGCCAGGGCCACGACGTTGTGCTTCAGCTCTCCGGTCGAATAGTCCCGGACGCCGGTCATCAGGCCTACCTGATGATCGACGAGAACCAGGGCCGTGTTGTTGGCAGTGAGCGGCTCGTAGGTGCGATGGGTCATGACGTCCTCCTGGACGGTTGCAAGGGATTTCAGTTGTGTGTCGTGACAAGGAAATCCTAGCGACTGGACCCTCGGACCAGAAACCGGCAAAGTCGCAACGCAGCGTCCAATTGATTGGACGATGGGTGGCACGTGCTGGATCTGAACGACTTCTTCTTTTTCGTCCAGGTGGTCGACCGCGGTGGGTTCACGGCGGCGGGCCGGGCGTTGCGTATGCCCAAATCGACCCTCAGTCACCGCATGCAGCAGCTCGAGAGCAATCTCGGCGTCCGGCTGCTCAACCGGACATCGCGCCGCTTCGGAATGACCGAGGCCGGCGAAGACTTCTATCGGCACGCGGTGGCGATGCTCCGAGAGGCGGAGTTGGCCGAAACGACGATCCGCCATCGGCTGGCCGAACCGACCGGTACGGTGCGATGCACTGCTGGCGTGGCGACCATGCAGTTCGCGATGTCCGACATCATCGTCGATTTCCTCGCGCGGTATCCGAAGGTGAATGTCGTCGCGCATGCCGCGGATCGATCCGTCGACCTCGTTGGCGAGAACTACGACATCGCCGTCCGCGCGCATTCCGACCCGCTCCTCGCTTCCAACCTCGTCCAGAAGACGCTCGCTTCCGCCTCGTGGTTCCTGTTCGCGGGCTCGAGCTATATCGAAGCAAACGGCGCGCCGCGGACACCCCAGGATCTTCAAAACCATCCTTCGCTTTTCATGATGCGGACCGGCGTCGTGCCGATGTGGCGGCTTCGCCATGCGAGCAGGGCGCGAGACGAAGTCGTCATGCCGCTGACCCCGAGGCTGCTGAGCGACGACATGGTCGGTCTGCAGCAAGCGGCGCTCAAGGGGCTCGGCGTGGTGGCGTTGCCTGGCTACATCTGCCGGGCGGCGGTGCGTTCCGGTGCGTTGCGGCGTGTGCTGCCGGACTGGCTTGCCGGCGACTCCACGATCACCGCGCTCATTCCCCACAGGAAAGGGCTTCTGCCGTCCGTGCGCGCCTTCCTTGATCACCTGGCGACGGAGTTCCCAAAGACGGTACAGCTCTAGGCCTGGCGACCAGGCGATAGGCACGCAGACCCCGCCGAGGCGGATCGTCCATCCCATTGGACGCTAAGTCTGGATCGTGATGTCTTTCGGGCGTTGGACTCATCCCCAACAATGACCTCCAGGACAAAGTTTTGCTGGAGCGATTGGAAGATGCGTACATTCAAGAGTGAGCCATCCGAAACGGCGATCGTCAGGATCGCGGCGGACGAACGCGCGCGTGCGGGCGTTTTGCGCGAGCGGTTCGCCCGCTTCTGGGAAGCCGCGAGCGGCGAGCCCAGGGCGATCTACGATGCCTTCATCTCCGCGAGTCCCCTGACCGGCGACGTCTCCCTCGACGCCGTCGATGAGGCGGGCGTACGAGGCTGGTGGGTGCGTCCAGCGCGAGCCGAGCCGGGTCGCGCGATCCTCTATCTCCATGGCGGCGGCTACGTGCAGGGTTCCGCGAAGGCATACCGCGGCTTCGTCAGCCAGCTCGTCAGCCGCACACAGGTTCCCGCGCTCGTCATCGACTATCCCCTGGCGCCCGAGACGACGCTGCCGGCCGCGCCGAAGGCGGCCCTGGCGGCATGGCACTGGCTGGCCGCTCGAGGCTTCACACGGGTCGCGATCGTCGGGGATTCAGCGGGCGGCGGGTTGACGCTGGTCACGCTCGCGCAGCTGGCCAGGTCGTCTGGCGGCGCCTCGCCAGTGGCGGGAGTGGTCTTCTCCCCGTGGACCGACCTGGCCTTCACCGGAGCGTCGATGACGGATCCGTCCGTGGAGGATCCGTTGATCGGCTACGAGTATCTGCGGGATTGCGCCCGGAAGTATCTCGGGGCGGCAAGCGCCGCCGATCCGCTCGCCTCGCCGCTCCTGGGCGAGCTGCATGGCCTCCCGCCGCTCTTCATCCAGGTCGGAACCGACGAACGTCTGCTGGATGACTCCCGGCAATATGCCGCTCGCGCAAGGCAGGCAGGTGTCCCTGTCCAGCTCGAGATCTGGGAGGAGATGCATCACGTCTTCCAACTCGATGTCACGCATCTGGAAAGCAGCCGGGTCGCGCTCGATCGCGCTGGGCATTTCCTGCTCAATGCCTTCAACCACGAATGAGCCCGCGCGGAAGCGGCCGATTTGATTGTCAAGGAAAGGAGAATGGCCATGGCCATTGGAACCCCCGGTGGCGACGAACGTGACGACGATCATGATCGCCGAGGCGATCAGCCGAAGACTCTGAACGATGGTCACTCCCGTATGAACTCGATAGCGGCCCTGGTGAACGCACGGACCTTCTCTTCGGGGCCCTGAGCGACGAGCACCAGGCGCAGGGTGAGGGGGTCTTCCAGTTTGCTATGCAGGCTGTGCTCGACGCCGAGCTTGCTTGCGAACTGCTCGAAGGCGAGACGCATTGGATCCGTCCTCGCGGCGACCACTTGAGGCGTGGAGCTGTTCGGGATCGTGAACGACAGCTCGATGCGCAGCCCACCGCTCGAACCTTCGACGGGTGCCTCGGTAAGCGACGCGTTCGCGAGGGGCTCGAGCGGCAACGGCTCCGTCGAGCTCTTCGAGAGCGCCTTCTCCAAGGTGTGAGTTGCAACGTCGCGGATGCGGTTGGGGTCGATTGCGCCCATGATGTCGCTCGTGCCTCCTGGCGGGTTCTCGCACGGAAGTCTCACAGGCGGAAGACGAGAACGTCCTGATTCGCGGGGCTCATCCACACGATGGCGTCGAGGCTGGGGAAGTAGATCGCCCGGCGCCGCGCGATGCCGCTCTGCAAGGCGGGCGCGGCGTTGGCGAAGGTCTTTGGCCGCAGCGTCGCGGGCGTGGTCTTGAGGTCGAGCTCCAGCCAGGCCATGCCGCTGTTGAGCTTCGTGTACACCCAGTAGAGGCCCTCGGTTGGCACGTAGACCATGCCGTGGCCGTCGGTGGCGTGAGCGGTGTCGGGGAACGAGGCGAGCGACAGGCCACCTTCGTAGTTCCACGTCGAGCCCGACGAGAGCACGGTGTGGGTGGCCACATCGTAGCGCTGCCAGCGGCCGGGCGAGGCGTAGGTCCCGGAGCTGTTCGGTGGCACGAAGATCGTCACGATGTCGCCTTCCTGCGTGTAGGCAGCACCGCTCCAGTCCCAGTTGCCCCAGGTCGCGCGCGGGGCGAGCCAGGTGTCGGTGCGCAGATCGTAGTCGGCCGCGAAGGGGCCCCCGGAGCCGCAGGAGCCGATCACCAGCTTCGACTCGTGATCGAGCACCGCGATCACCTCCTCCGTGAAGGCGTAGACGTCACCGTCGGCGCGCGGGTGCGTCTTGCGCGTCCACTCGTGGCTCGCGAGTGAGTACCGCCACAGCCGGCGACAGGCGACGATCAGCTCGTTGCTCTCGGGCACGTAGATGAAGCCGTCGTACACGTGCCGCGCCGTGGGGTTGCCCATGGGGTTGCTCGCGGTGCGGTCCCAGAAGATCTCGTCGTAGTACCAGTGGTCGCGCTGTGCCCAGGTCCCCGCGGCGACTTCGGCGTCGTAGGCCGCGCGCGACTCGGGGCAGCCCGCGAAGGTGCCTGACTCGCGGTACGCCTGGCTCCAGAGACGGGTGTCGCTCGGCATGTGCTCGATCGACCAGCGCATCGAGTCGAGCTCGAAGCGGTAGATGCCGTTGTTGCTCGAGTCGCCGTGACCACCGCCGTGACGCCACAGCCGGCGGCCGGCGAGGTCGAAGGCCGGCGCGTTCCACGCTTCGGTGACGCCGCCCCAGCCCTGGCTGCCGTAGTCCCTCCACCCGGGAATGGCGGCCTGCACCTGCGCACCGAGGTCCTCGAGTTTCGTGCCCGCGACGCTCACCCACCGGCCGTGCGGCACCAGCGCCCAGCTCGATTCGTTCACCCGGCCGTCGCCGTCGCGCCCGGGCGTCCACACATCGTTGACGAACGTGCCGGCCTGGGTGCCGTGACCCCAGCCAGGGGAGTCGCCGGCATCGCGCACGCCTGCATCGAAGGGCTGACCGGCGTCGCCCGCGTCGCTGGAAGTCCCCGCATCGGACGACGTGACGGAATTCACACACCCCGAAAGAACCAACAGCGCGATCAGCCATCGTGACATGGCGAGCAGTGTAGATGGTTCAGCGGCCGACGAGGTGGGCCCAGGTCTTGAAATCGGTCAAGGGCAGTCCCAGGCTCCGCGCCTGCTCGGGTGTGGCGGGACTGCCCACCTCGTTGAGCTGTTGATAGTTTTTCACGAACGCGGGCGGCATGCCCTGGGCCATGGCCTCCTCGGGAGTGAGGTCCGGAGCCTCGGGCGAGACATTCCAGGCCTCGCCCAGGATCCGGGCGATCTCCTTCATCGTCAGCCGCTCGCCCGCGAGCTCGAGTTCCACCCGGTGGAACTTCTCCGGCTCGAGGATCGCCGCGGCCCCCGCCTCGCCGATGTCCTTCACCGCGATCAGGGCGAGCACCGTGTGGGGTTTGAGCACCGTCACCAGGCGATCCCCCACCGAATGGGCGAACATGAACGAGGGACGCAGGAAGTTCTCCATGAAGAAGGCCGGCTTGAGCAGGGTCCAGTATTGGAAGCCCGCGTCGCGCACGAGCTCTTCGGTATAGGCCTTGTCCTCCCAGTAAGCGACATCCCACCGGCCCTCCTTCCAACCCGGTGCCTTGCGATGGAAGTCCCCCGCGCCCGACACCGAGGTGTGGACGAAGTGCGGGACACCGGCGTCCTTCGCCGCGTCCACCAGGTTCTTGCCCATCACCCGCACGGCATCCGTCCCCAGGGTCTCGAGCGTGAGCGGGGGGATGGAGAACACCGCCCGGACTCCCGCACAGGCTTCGAGCAGCGACGCCTTGTCCATGAGATCTCCCCGGACGAGGTCGGCCCCCAGGGCCTTCAGGGCCGCGGCGCTCGGTGATTGGGGATCTCGCACCAACGCTCGCACCGATTGACGACGCGCCAGCAATGACCGCGCCACGGCCCCCCCTTGCTTGCCCGTCGCCCCCGCCACGAGCACGGGCGCCGAATGGATCTGATTCGTCATGGGTCCTCCTGGAAAACACCCCACCCGGACGGCTCGGAGCCGCCGTGGAGGGGCTGGGTTCATCCAATGTCTTCCAGTTGGAAGATTTCTGTCAACTGGAACATTTTTTCTAGATGGACCAGGATGGATGGAGGGAGAGCACACGTGAGTACCAGGCGAGCGGGCGGAACGGAGGGGTCGCGGCCGAGGCGGCGACCCCGGGAAGGCGGTTACGCCCGAGGAGAGGAGACGCGGGAGCGGATCATCCAGGCGGCCTTCGAGGTGTTCTCCGAGGAAGGCTACCTGGGGGCGTCGACCCGGCTCATCGCCGCGCGAGCCGGGGTCAACCCGCCGGCGCTGCAATACTACTTCGATAGCAAGGAGGGATTGCACGAGGCGTGCGGGCGGTGGGTCATTGATCGGGTGATGGGCGGGTTCGCTCCCGTATTGGAGGCGGCGCGAGCGGCGCGGGCGAGCGGACGGCGGGAGGCGATGCTCGAGGCGCTCCAGGATCTGGTGGAGCTGATAGCGGACCTGACGATGCCCCGGACCGACGAAGAAGGCTGGCGCCGCTTCCTCGGGCGATGCCAGACGCATTCCTCCGGCCATCCCGCCTTCGAGCTGATCGAGCGGGAGTTCACGGTGCCCATCAAGTCCATGGTCATCTCGCTCGTCACCCAGGTGTTGGGGCTCGAGGAGGGAGACGAGCGGGCCCGGATTCGTGCCCTGCTCATCCTTGGTCAGTTGTGGGTCGTGCATGATGGGGCGGACAGAACGCTCGGGGACCTGGGCTGGCCGGACTTCGCCGGGGACCGTGCCGCGCGCGTCAAGGAGATCCTCCGTGATCACGTCGCCCGGCTCCTGGCTTCACCCCTCCCGGCGACCTCCGCCTCGCCGTCTCGCTCCCGCCGGTGACACCCCGCCGACGCGCCCCTGGACCCGACCCTCTTCCTCGGGGATGGCTACCGTGAACCAACTCCTGGCCATGCGCGCCTTCGTGCGCGTCGTCGAGACCGGCTCGTTCAGCCGCGCGGCCGACCAGTTGGCCCAGCCGCGCTCGACGATCAGCAAGCTGGTCACGGATCTCGAAAAGCATCTCGGCATCAAGCTGATGCATCGCACCACCCGCGCGCTCGCCGTCACCTCGGACGGATTGGAGTACTACCGCCGCGCCGAGCGCCTGATCGCCGAGCTCGACGCCATGGACCACGCGGTGCGCGGCAGGAAGCTCAAGCCCAGCGGCCACCTGCGTGTCGATGCGCCGGCCACCTTCGCCACCACGCTGCTGATCCCGGCCCTTCCTGACTTTCACCGCGAGTATCCCGACATCACGATCGCGCTGGGCATCAGCGACCGCACCATCAATATCGTGGGCGAAGGGGTGGACTGCGTGCTGCGCGCCGGCAAGCTGGGCGACATGGCCATGGTCGGGCGCACGCTCACCGAGCTGCGGTATGTCACCTGCGCGTCGCCCGCCTATCTGCAACGCATGGGCACGCCGGCCACGCCACGCGAGCTCGAACGCCACCACCTGCGGGCCGGTTACTTCTTCGCCGCCACCGGCAAGGCCGATCCGTTGATCTTCGAGAAAGGCGCCGAACGCCACGACATCGTCGCCGCCGAGTTCTCGACCAACGAAGGCAACGGCCTGCTCGCGCTGATGCTGGCGGGCCTGGGCATCGGCCAGCACCTGCGGCGCTGTGTCCAGCCCTATCTGGATTCGGGTGAACTGGTGCCGTTGCTGGAAGACTGGTCGCGCCCGCCGCTGCCGCTCCATGTCCTCTATCCGCCCAACCGGCATCAGCATGCCCGGTTGAAGGTCTTCGTCGATTGGGTCAGGCAGACCTTCGGCGACGCGGCGTCCGCGGTCGACCCGTAGCGCAGCGGCGCGACAAGCTCGCGTCAGGGCACGATGGCCGTCACGCGGATCTCGACCCGCATCGTAGGATCGCCCAGCGCCGCGACGCCGAGCGAGGTCCAGATGGGAGCGTGATTGGGCATGTAGTGGCGAAACAGCCTGACCATGGTCTCGTTGACCTCGGGCGGAAAGCCGAGGTGATACGAGTTCACGTGCACCACGTGCTCCCAGCCCGCCCCCGCGGTCGCCAGCGTGCGACCCACGTTGCGAAACGCCTGGACGATCTCCTCGGTGAGCGACTCGGGGAATTCCCAGTCGTCGTTCCAGCCGCCCTGGCCCGAGGTCTCGACGCGATTGCCGATCTTCAGCGCCTGGGAGTAATGCATGCCATCGAGCTGGCGGTCCCCATAGCCGGGGGTGACGAAAAATTCGGGCTTGTTCATGGTACTCCTGGGTTCTGCATGAGAGGGGTCGATGCTAAAGAACCGCACACCCGGGAAACAGCCCGCATTCCCGCCATGACCATCCATGCCCATGGACAATCTGGCCGGACCTGACCGTCCAACGCCGCTCCAGCACGCGCCGAGCCCGGGTCGTGGTGACGCAGTGCGGTGACCAGGGCGGCGTGGTGCGCGGAAGAAGAGGAGGCGTCAGGCGCCGGGGCGCGAGCGCCCGCGAGGCCGGAGGCTGGAGGCTGGGGGCGGTGGAGAGCATCGTCACCGTGCCGGCCCGCCACTCGCATGCGTTCGTGCCCGCGCTGCAATGGCGCGGCATCACTGATGGGCTCATCCGCTACTCGGTGTAGACAGCCACCGTCCCACCGCAGGCCGTGTTGGCCGCACAGCCGACACGAATCTGGTAATAGCCGGAGACGGGAACGGAATAGACGATCTCCGATGCCGTGCCACCACTACCGCAGGCATTGTCGTTGGCCGCCACCTCGGTGGTGTAGCTGCCGTTGGTCTGCTGAAAGATGCGCAGGAAGGTGTCACCCGTAGCGCTGGCGCCGTACGCCGTGGCGGCGCAGGTGCTGACGCGGATGGTCTCTCCTCCATTGAAGTAATACTGTCTGTTGAAGGTGTTGAGCCTGGCGTCGTTGGTATTGCTCAGGCTGGTCGCGGGGAAGAGGGCCTCGCGACGCGAGAGCCCGATGGTGCCCGAGCATTCGCTGTTTCCCAGGCATCCCGCCTGGAGCAGATACATGCCGGAGGTGGCGGCCGTATAGGCGAGCCAGGAGCCCAGTTGTTCGGGGTTGGCATCGTCATTCTCCGCCACCTCCGTCGAGTCTGGAGCGAAGAGCCGGAGGTAGGTATCACCCGAGGAGGCGCTGCCCGTGATACCCCAGGTGCCAATCATGACCGTCTCGCCCGCGGCCACGAAGATGGGGATCCGGGCCGAGGTCGTCGTGTCCCGCGCGCTGTTGGTATTCGCGGCCTGGAAGTCGTGGACCGCCAGCCGCTGCTCGCGAGTCTTCGGGGACGATGGTTCCATCGGTCCCCCGCACACGGTGCTCAGCAAGGACACTCCAATCTTTATCATACGGCATGCCATCACCCCCCTCCAGTGATGAGAGATTTCAGGGTCTTCCCATATTGTGTCCATGGTGAGAACGGCAACCTCCCTTCTTACTGGGGCGACGGGGCTCCACAAACACCAGCGACCAGTTCCCTGCGGAAGATCTCCTGGTCATTCCACGTGCATAGGACGCTGATATGTGTGTTCATGTCGGCATTGAGCTTGCAATTGTCGAACGCGGACTGACAGGTGATGCTGTTCGAGATGATGGCGGGTTGGAGTTCGGTGGGGGAGATGCAGGAGTAGAGCACCCGTCTGCCAGTCCCCGACGTGGACTGGCACACCTCGGTGTTGCAGGCCCCCACCGAAATCTCCTTGCGATAGACGACCCGGTCATTCCACGTACAGTAGAAGCTCAGGGATGGATTGGCCTTGGCATTGAGTTCGCACTTGCGGCGCGCGTCCTGGCAGGACACATTCTCGGCGATGATGAAGTTGTTCGAGTCCTCGCAGGTATATCCCTTGTAGGTCCCAGGACCCGTGGCATCCGCGCAAAAATCCGCGAGATGGGGGACCGTGGAAGTGGGGGTCTCCTGCGCCGAGGGCGGAGCCGATTCCAGGAGGGCCGCGGTTCCATTCCCGCGCGGGATGTCGGCGGAATCGACAGCCGCTGACCCTCCGTTGGAACCACAACCCGACAGGAGTGCCACGCTCGGCAGAATCCTGATGACCTGATGCAGTCTCCGCACACATTCCTCCTCGCCTCGCGTTTGCAGGCGCGCTTTGGGGCCGCCCGCGGGGTCAGCATACGTGCGCCAATGGGTCCCTGAGGACTTCTTCGATGGAGGCCTCCCTGGGAGGGTGACCGTCTGGACGAATTCGTCCAGAGATCGGCGGGCGTGAGGACGAAACCGTCCAATGTCTCTCCAGCGCGCGCCGAGCCTGGGTCTTGGTGACGAACGGACTCGTTCAGGGAGAGATGGCAACCAGAGGAGCATCGCTGCCCAGGACGATGAAGGGGGCCCAGTCGTTGGGGTGGGGATGGGAAGCCCGAAGCGAGCGCATGGTCTCGCGCAGCGCGGAGGCGCGGCCCTGTCCGGCCATGAGGTGGAGGTAATAGGTCTCCATGAGCAGGCGGGTGGAGTCGTCGTTCACCTTCCAGAGACTCATGACGACTGTTTCCGCCCCGGCGACCACCAGGGCGCGGCGCAGGCCCTGAATCCCCTGGCCCAGGTGGACATCGCCTCGGCCGGTGTCGCAGGCGGAGAGGACGACGAGTTGGGTACCCCAGAGGTTGAGCCCGGCCATCTCCAGTGCGGTGACCAGGGCGGCGTGGTGCGTGGAGGAAGAGGAGGCGTCAGGCGCCGGGGCGCGAGCGCCCGCGAGGGCGAGGCCGGAGCGGAGCAGGGGTCCCGGGGAGCTGTGCATGGGACCGGGAGCCTCGACCTGGCCGACGGCGGGGGAGGCCGGGGGAGGGGCAGCGGAGGAGTCCTCGAGGAAGAAGCCGTGGGTGGCGAGGTGGAGGATGCCCGGGGTGGGAAGGCGGAGCAGTCGCTCCTTGGTGGCCTCGGAGCCGAGGAAGAGCTGGGCCTGGGGCAACAGGCGCTGAATGGCCAGGGCCTCCTGACGTGTGCCCGGCAGGGGGGGCCACACGCTACTGGCGAGGTTCGCGCGCACGGTGGAGAAGAAGCCCTCGAGGGAGGTAGGGGGCTCGACCCGCGTGGGGGTGGGGCCGCCCGAGGAGGGCGCGGCGGGAGGCGAGGCCGTGAAATCCGGGTCGGCGAGGACGAAGACGGAGGAGCAGGGGGCCACACCCTGGGGACGCGGCAGCAGCTCCCTGCCGGAGGTGAGGTAGAGGAAGTCGAAGGTATCGAGGAGGAAGTCGTGGCCGTCGTGGAGGGCGGAGAAGGGGACGAGGCCCAGCTGGCCGTCGGGAGAGAGGAGGAGGCGGCGGGTGGAGCCCAGCAGGGGCATCAGGGGCTGGAAGGCGAGTTGGTGGAGTTGCTGGGCTGGGGCGAGGAAGGAGCTGTCGCGGTGAGCCAGGGCGTCGCGCAGGCGCGAGACGGCGCGGTCTATCGGAGCAGCAGGGCCCAGGTCCACGGCCTGGGTGGAGGCATCGGGGAAGAGCACCAGCGCCAGGTAGCGGAGCTGATTGGGAGTGTTTGCCGGGGGCGTCCCGGGTGGGGGCTGGAATTCCGGAGCGGAGATGTCGCGGTAGGCCAGGGCGTCGCGTGAGGGCAGGGCGGCGTGGTCGAGGTCGCGGAGCTGCTCGGGAGTGCTTGCCGGCGGCGTCCCGGGTTTCGGGACGAGGGGACTGTTCCTGTAGGCGATGAATTCGACGAGCGCGCCGTCCTTGGGGAGGGAGGCGGCGACGCGGTCGACAATCTCGGCGGGGAGAGGCAGGGCGGTGAGGGCGCGCAGGGGAGCGGAGCGTTTGGCGAGGTCCGCTTCGAGCGAGTCACCCTCGTCGGCCAGCGCCTTGAGGCGCAGTGGGTAGTCCTTGGGGGGGAGTGAGCCGGGGCCCACGAGCGAGAGGGTGGCCAGTTGGGTGCGAAGGCCCCGCAGCCGCTCGAAGGTGTCGCGGTCCTCGGCGCCCAAGCCGAGGTAGAGGGTGCGGGAGATGTGGGCCGTCTCCTCGACGGAGCGGCCCTTGAGGAGGAGAACGGCGCCGAGGGCCAAGCGTTGCACGCGGGCGTCCTC
Organism: Cystobacter fuscus; assembly: GCF_002305875.1. Lineage (NCBI taxonomy): Bacteria > Pseudomonadati > Myxococcota > Myxococcia > Myxococcales > Archangiaceae > Cystobacter > Cystobacter fuscus. The sequence continues at coordinate 6,141,086 of NZ_CP022098.1, forward strand.
TAGGTATGCGCGCAGCAGGGAGTAGAGCATCTCCGCGGAAGCACGCACGTATTGGAGGAAACTGGAAAGGCGCGACTCGGAGAAGCCGAGAGCCTCCTGACGCAGGCGCTGCTCGGAAATGGAAAAGGCGCGCGTGTAGAGAGGCAGGGCGTCGGCGAGGCGGTGTTGGGCCTGGCGGAGTTGGGCGAGGTTGTGGAGCGAGGTGGCGACGCCGGGGTGGCGCTCGCCGAGGGCCGCCTCCCGGAGGGCGAGTGCGCGGAGGTAGAGGGGCTCGGCCCGGTCGTACAACCCCTGCTTATGGTAGAGGCTGGCGAGGTTGTGGAGCGAGGTGGCGACGCCGGGGTGGCGCTCGCCGAGGGCCGCCTCCCGGAGGGCGAGTGCGCGGAGGTAGAGGGGCTCGGCCCGGTCGTACAACCCCTGCGCTCGGTAGAGGAGCGCGAGGTTGTTGAGGGTTTGGGCGACGCCGGGGTGGCGCTCACCGAGGGCGGCCTCCCGAAGGGCGAGCGCGCGGAGGTAGAGGGGTTCGGCCCGGTCGTACAACCCCTGCTTATGGTAGAGGAGCGCGAGGTTGTTGAGGGTTTGGGCGACGTCGGGGTGGCGCTCGCCGAGGGCCGCCTTCTGGAGGGCGAGTGCGCGGAGATAGAGGGGCTCGGCCCGGTCGTACAACCCCTGCTCATAGTAGAGGGCCGCGAGGTTGTTGAGCGAGGTGGCGACCTTGGGGTGGCGCTCGCCGAGGGCGGCCTCCCGAAGGGAGAGCGCGCGGAGGTAGAGGGGCTCGGCCCGGTCGTACAACCCCTGCTCATAGTAGAGGCCCGCGAGGTTGTTGAGCGAGGTGGCGACGTCAGGATGGCTCCCGCCGAGGGCCGCCTCCTGAAGGGTGAGTGCGCGGTGACAGAGGGGCTCGGCCCGGCCGTACAACCCCTGCTCATGGTAGAGGAGCGCGAGGTTGTGGAGCGAGGTGGCGATGTCGGGGTGGCTCCCTCCGAGGGTGGCCTCCTGAAGGGTGAGTGCGCGGTGACAGAGGGGCTCGGCTCGGTCGTACAACCCCTGCGCTCGGTAGAGGCCCGCGAGGTTGTTGAGGGTTTGGGCGACGCCGGGATGGCGCTTGCCGAGGGCCGCCTCCCGAATGGCGAGCGCGCGGAGGTAGAGGGGCTCGGCCCGGCCGTACAACCCCTGCTTATCGTAGAGGAGCGCGAGGTTGTTGAGGGTTTGGGCGATGTCAGGATGGCTCCCGCCGAGGGCCGCCTCCTGAAGGGTGAGTGCGCGGTGACAGAGGGGCTCGGCCCGGCCGTACAACCCCTGCTCATGGTAGAGGAGCGCGAGGTTGTTGAGGGTTTGGGCGATGTCAGGATGGCGCTTGCCGAGGGCCGCCTCCCGAATGGCGAGCGCGCGGAGGTAGAGGGGTTCAGCTCGGTCGTACAACCCCTGCGCCAGGTAGAGGCTGGCGAGGCTGTTGAGGGTTTGGGCGAAGTCGGGGTGGCGCTCGCCGAGGGCGGCCTCCCGAAGGGCGAGCGCGCGGAGGAAGAGGGGCTCGGCCCGGTCGTACAACCCCTGTTCCCGGTAGAGGCTGGCGAGGTTGTGAAGGGTTTGGGCGACGTCGGGATGGCTCTCGCCGAGGGCGGCCTCCCGAAGGGAGAGCGCGCGGAGGTAGAGGGGCTCGGCCCGGTCATACAACCCCTGCGCCTGGTAGAGGATCGCGAGGTTGTTGAGCAAGGTGGCGACATTGGGGTGGCGCTCGCCAAGGGCCGCCTCATGAAGGGCGAGCGCGCGGAGGTAGAGGGGCTCGGCTCGGTCGTACAACCCCTGCTCCCGGTAGAGGAGCGCGAGGTTGTTGAGTGAGGTGGCGACGTCGGGATGGCGCTCGCCGAGGGCGGCCTCCTGAAGGGCGAGTGCGTGCTCGATCCGTATGCGGGCTTCGAGGTACCGGCCTGCGTTCTTGAGCTTCGTCGCCGCGTCAACGTTCGCCCGAGCTTCCACCAGCCGCGCATCCGGCTTCTTCTGGCCCATCTCTTCCCCCTGAAACTGCCACGTGACATACATTACCGCTCGCGGCTCCTGCCCGGGCGTGCCCCGGTCTTCCGGGCGCGGATCTTCTCGAACGCGGCTTGGAGTTCCGCGATCACCGACCGTGCGGGCGCGGGCGCGTCGAGGTGCAGGGCCCGGAGTTCCGCCATGAAGGCCTCCCACAGGGGCGGGCCGCCTTCCGCCAACAGCCGCGCGCGGATCGCCAGCTCCTCGGTGACGGGAGTATGGCGCAGCCCCCAGGCCCCCATCTGGGCGAGCAACGGCACGAGCTGGATGGAGGGCTCGGTGAGGCTGTAGATGGCCTTCTGCCGGTGGGTGGGGTCATCGCGCTTGGACAGCAGACCCTCCTCGAGCAGATGCTTGAGGCGCGCGGCCAGGATGTTGGAGGCGATGCCCTCCTCGGACTGGTTGAGCAGCTCCCGGAAATGCCGCCGGTTGCCGAACATGACGTCGCGGATGACGATCAGGCTCCAGCGATCTCCAAGCACTTCCAGCGTCAGATTGATGGGGCAGCCCGAGCGGCGCGCGCCTTCCATGGAATGGACTCCCGAGGACTGCTTGCAAAATAGGAGCGGTTTCCCCTAGAACGCAACCGCTTGCGAAGTGAAAGCAGTCGAAGTGGCCCGGCCGGAGGAACCCTCGATGACCCTGAAGCTCTACGCACACCCGTTCTCGTCCTACTGCCAGAAGGTACTGATCGCTCTCTACGAGAACGCCCTCCCGTTCGAGTGGCGCCGGGTCGACGAGCCCGGAGCGATGGAGGAGTTGGCGGAGCGCTGGCCGCTCAAGCGCTTCCCGGTGTTGGTGGACGAGGGCCGTACGGTGGCGGAGGCGAGCATCATCATCGAGCACCTGCAACTCCACCACCCGGGCCCGGTGCGGCTGATTCCCGAGGATCCACGGGCCGCGCTGGAGGTCCGGGCCCTGGATCGCTTCTTCGACAACTACGTGTCCACGCCGCAGCAGAAGATCGTGTTCAACCAACTCCGGCCCGAGGACAAGCGCGACCCCCAGGGGGTGGCGGAGGCACGGGCGCTGCTCGAGACGGCCTACGGCTGGCTGGACGGAGTGATGGTGAACCGGGAATGGGCGGCGGGCGGGGACTTCACCCTCGCGGACTGCGCCGCCGCGCCCTTCTTGTTCTACGCGGACTGGACGCATGCGATCGATGCACGCTTCGCCCACGTGCGCGCGTATCGCCAGCGACTGCTGGCCCGGCCGTCGTTCGCGCGCGCCGTGGATGAAGCACGACCCTACCGCCCCAACTTCCCGCTCGGCGCGCCGGACCGCGACTGATACGGCGGGCCGAGGAGGCGTCAGGGCACGGTGACGGTGCACCGTCCCTGGGCCCCCCGGGTGAGATCCTCCGCCAGGGAGAGCAGCAGGCCGCGCGTCAGCGCCGAGCGCTCCTCTTCCGTCTGCTCTCCCTGGGTGAGCCAGCGCGCCATGCGGCCCAGGCTCGCCGGTGTCACGACCTGGAGCCGCACCGAGACCTCCACCGACCACGGAGACTCGCCCGCGGGCTCCTCGGTGAGCGTCCACGCCACCCGCTCCAGCTCCAACACGCCCGGTCCCCCGGCCAGGGCCCGCCCATCCAACGCCCAGTGCTGCTCTCGCGCCGAGTACGCCAGCACCAGGGTCAGCCGCGCCGTCTCCACCCGCTCGGCGAACCACCACGGCCGGTGGCGCAGCAGCGTCAGCTCCACCTCCAACCGCCCCGCCAGTCCCAGCCGCATCAGCCGCTCCAACTCGGGCGCTACCAGCCCGAGCGCCTCGGACCGGGCCACCACGCGCCGCCCGGCCCGCGTCGCCACGCAGTCCACCCGCGGGGCCTCCTCCGCTCCCGCGCTCGTGGCGAGCAGTCCCACCACCGCCAGCCCCACCCCGAAGAGCCCCTTACCGACGGTGTTCTTTCTCGAGCCCCTCGTGTTCATCAGAAGGGCCGTGAGAAGAGCAGCCGCACGTCGGGAATGGCCGTGGCCCGCGCGTCCGTGCGCCACGCCGCCGCCAGGTGCACCCAGTCCCCGAAGTACACCTGCGCGCCCACGCCCAGGCGGGCCTTCATCCAGCCCTCCTGCTTCCGGTACACACTCCCCACGTCCGCGAAGGCCCCCACGAAGCCGAACCGGTACTCGCCGCTCGCCAGCAGCGAGACGTCTCCCCGGAACTCCTTGAAGTCATAGCCGCGCAGCGCGCTCCAGCCGCCCAGCCCCTCCTCCTTCTGCCGGGGCAGGTTCTCTCCTCCCGCGCCGCGCAGGCGCAGCCGCAGCCCCTCGTGGTGTCCCGTCATCACGTACAACACGTTGTCACTCACCACCCGCCAGAAGTCGAACCGGGCGTCTCCCCCCAGCTCGGGCTTGCCCACCTCCACCGTCAGCACGTGGCGTGACGCCGAGCGCTCCGCCCAACCCCCCGCGTGCCCGAGCAGGGAGAGCTCCGGAGCCCGGAAGAGCGAGCCCACGTCGCGGACGCGATCCGCGTCGCTCGCGTACTCCACGCGGCCCACCACCGAGGCCATCTGGCCCTCGTCCACCGCGGAATTGACGAAGGGCGTCACGCCATGCGGCCAGAGCAGGCGGAGGGGAGGGGAGAGGCTCTGCTGCGAGGAGTACGTGTCCCGGCGGTACTCCGCGCCGAACAGCCAACGCCGCCCCAGTCGCCAGGTGGCCAGGCCCGTGTAGCCCCGGCGCCGGAAGTACTCCGCGTCCGGACGGTTGAGGAGGGCGGAGTAGAGGGACGAGTCGATCAGTCCGATGCGCCAGCGATCGGCGCTGTCCGTGAAGTCGTGCACCTGGAGGCCGATCTCCGCCAGCCCCAGCGCCGGCACCTCCAACTTCGCTCCCACCAGCCAGGACATCTCGCGCTGGCGCGCCGTCTGCTCCGGATCTCCGGGGACGCGCTGGTTGCCCAACCGCAGGGGCAACGCCAGGGCCGCCTCCAGGGTGGGATGGACCCGATCCCGTGCGTCCCACAGCTTCAGCGAGCCCCACAGCGCGGGCGCAAGGCCCGTGACCGGGGTGTGCAGGAGCGCCGGCCTCAAGGAGAGTTCCTGGCCCCGCGGGTGCATTCGCACCAGCACGCGGTTGCTCCGACGCGCGAAGTTCGGGGCTTCGTCCCGCCTCCGCCGGGAGCGGGCCCCCGACGTCTTCATCCGCGAGGGCCGCGACCCCTCCCCGGGGCGGTAGTGACGCGTGCCATCCGCCTGGCGCTCCTCCACGAAGCGGACCGACGTCCGCGGAAAGGCCTTCACCTCCTCCAGGGACAGGAAGGGCAGTCGCTCCTCGAGCCGGACCTCGGCGCGTTTGAGATCGCTGCGCAGCAGGGGATCCCCGGGCTGGATGCCCAGCGCCTCGCGGACTCGCGCCGCCACGTCCTCGTCCACACCCTCCACCTCCACCGCATCCACGAACCCCGTGTCCACCCGGAGCACCAACTGGCCGTCCGGCGAGAGTGTGGCGTCGAGGCTCGCGAGGACATCGCCCCGGTCCCGGAGCCGCTTCACCACCCGCTTCAATCCCGCCGACAATCCCCTCCACGCGAACCCCGGATGGAACTGGCCCTCCGAGGACGAAGCCCACGGCCGGTCAGGCCCGAACCCGATGCGCACGTCGACCGGGTCGTCCTCGTCTTCGTCCTTGTCCTCGTCTTCGTCCTCATCGTCCTCGTCGTCCGAGCCCTGGCGAGGCTGCTGGAAGAGTTCATCCTCCAGGTCCTCGAGTTCCCCCTCGTTCACCCCCTCGATGACGACGCTCGTGATGAAGGGCTGCTCCTCGAGGCTCACCACCAACACCGGAGCCGAGCCCTGCGCGAGCCTCACCGTGGAATCCACCTTCGAGAACAGTCCCGTGCGCGCGAGCCGCCGGACCAGGGCGCCCGCCTGGACCGAGGACAACGAGCCCTGGAGGGGAACATGCGCCAGTTCGCGCACCTGGGGCTCCGTGAGGTGCCGCAGCCCCTGGAACTCCACGGCCGCCAGCGCGTGCTCCTCGCCGAGGATGCTCGAGCGTGGCGTGGCGAGCACCTTGGAGTCCTCCCCAGCGGGGGATGACCCGGCGGAGGGTGGGGCCTGGAGCGGTGGAAGGGGGACGGGGGGCGCGGAAGACTCGGCGTTGTCCTGGGCCAGGGCCCCCGAGGGAAGCAGCGTGAGGAGGAGGAGGCGATACGCGGTTCGGGTCATGAGGACAGGACTGAGCAGGAGGCATTCCAACGCGAGGGAGCGCGCAACCCCGCGAAACCAGGGCTCCCGCCGCGCGAGGAGGATGTGGATTCCACATCGTCGATGTGCCCGGGCGGATGTGCGGATGACATCCCGACGTCCCGGATCACTGCGTGGAGAGACCGAGCGCCTTGGCGCGGCGGTAGAGGTTGCCCCGGTCCATGCGCAGCAGGCGCGCGGCCGCGGCGATGCTGCCGCCCTCGTCCAGCGCGGCCTGGATGAGCGCGCGCTCGAAGCCGTCCACGTGCTCGCGGTAGCTCTTCTCGCCGGGCACCAGCCGCCCGCTCCTGTCCGCCAGGGGCGTGGGGCCCGCGAGTTGCTCGGGCCGGAGCACGAGGGGGCCATCGCCTCGCAGCAGGTTCTGCCGCTCGATGAAGTTGCGCAGCTCGCGCACGTTGCCGGGCCAGGACCAGGCACGCAGGGCCTCCTCGGCGCCGGGGGCCAGCTCCAGGGGCGTGCGGGGCCCGGCGAACTCCGCCGCGAAGGCCCGCGCCAACTGGAGGATGTCCTCGGGCCGCTCGCGCAGGGGCGGCAGGACCAGCGGCAACACGTTGAGCCGGAAGTAGAGGTCTTGCCGGAAACGCCCCTCGCGCACCGCCTGGGCCAGGTCCCGGTGCGTGGCGGCGAGGACGCGCACGTTCACCTCGATGGGGAGGCTGCCGCCCAGCCGCTCCACTTCCTTCGTCTCCAGCACGCGCAGCAGCTTGGCCTGGAGCTCCAGGGGCATGTCGCCCAGCTCGTCCAGGAAGAGCGTGCCCCCGTGGGCCTGCTCGATGCGGCCGAGCCGGCGCGAGGTGGCGCCCGAGAACGCCCCGCGCTCGTGGCCGAACAGCTCGCTCTCCAACAGGGTGGAGGGGATGGCGGCGCAATTGACCGCGACGAGCCGGCCCTTGCGCCCCGAGGCCAGGTGGAGCGCCCGCGCCACGCGCTCCTTGCCCGTGCCCGTCTCTCCGGTGATGAGGATGGCGGTGTCGCTCGGGCCCACGCGGGCGATGAGCTGGCGCAGCGCCTCCATGGCCGGGCTGTCCCCCACGAGGTGGCCGGGCCGGGCCAGCTCCTCGCGCAGACGCTGCTGCTCCTCGCGCAGCTCGCCCAGGGCGAGCGCGTTGCGCAGCGCCGTGAGCAGCCGCTCGGGCGAGGGCGGCTTCTCCACGAAGTCGGTGGCGCCCAGCTTCAGGGCCTGGACGGCCTCCCCGGGAGACGCCTCGCCCGAGAGCACCACCACGGGCAGGGGCAGCGGCCGGGGCAGGCGCGCGAGCAGCTCCAGTCCCGTCTCCCCGGGCATGCGCAAATCCAGCAGCATCAACGCCGGCGGGGGGCCGGGGGCGTCCAGCAGGCGCGCGGCGTCGGCGGCCGAACGCGCCTCCACGGGCGAGAAGCCCTCGTCGGAGAGCAGGCCGCGCAGTCCCTTGAGGACGCCCGGGTCGTCATCCACCAGGAGGATGCGCGGGCCGGGCACCGCGGGGCGTGGCAGGGACGGAAGGGAAGGCACGGCACCACTCTACCCCAGGGGCAGTTCCACGAGCGCGAGCGTGCCGCCCTCGGGCAGGGGCTCCAGACGCAGGGAGCCCCCGTGCTCGTGGGCGATCTTCTGGGCGATGGGCAACCCCAGGCCGCTGCCCTCGGGCTTGGTGCTGAAGAGGCCCCGGGTGAGGGCGTCCCCCTCGACCACCCGGGTGATGCCCGCGCCCCCATCCCGGAGGAGCACCCGCAGGCGTGAGGGCTGGGTCTCGATGGACAACCGCACGGGCGCGGCCCCGGGGGAGGACGCCTCGAGGGCGTTCTTGAGGAGGTTGCCGAAGAGGCGGCGCAGCCCGTCGGGATCGGCGGACAGGTGGGGCTCGGGGCCCGCGAGCAGCTCCACGGCGACGGGCGAGGTGGGCGCGTAGAGGGCGCACACCTCGGCGAGCAGGGGCCGCAGGGCGACGGGCTGGAAGCGCGGCGCGGGAAGGCGGGCGAAGTCGGAGAAGCTCCGGGTCATCCGCGAGAGCAGCTCCAACTCCTCGTCCAGCAGCGCGACGGCCTCGGCGAGACGCGTGGCGTCGGGGGGCGCGTCCGCTCGCGACAGCCGGGCCAGGGCGAGCCGCATGGCGGTGAGGGGGTTGCGCAGCTCGTGGGCGAGCGCGCGCGCCACGTCCTGCCAGGCGGCGATCCGCTCGGAGGACTTGAGCCGCTCGCGCTGGGCGGCGAGCTCCTGGCCCATGCGGTTGAACTGGACGAGGAGGAACTGGAGCTCATCGCGAGCCACGTCGGGAGCGGGCAACTGGCGCGAGAGGTCTCCTCGGGAATAGGCCCACATGCCCTGGGTGAGGATGGAGACGGGACGGGTGAGGGCCCGGCCGAGGAGCACGGCGGCCCCGGTGAGGGCGGCGGCCGAGACGAGCAGCAGGACGCCGAACAGCCGGGGCGTCCAGCGCACCAGGGAGCGCCGGGCCAGTTCCGCCTGGGCGAGGTTGAGCCGGGCCTCGTCGAGCGCGGCCTGGGACTGCTCGGCGGGCGTGGCTCCCGTGGAGAACGCCTCGAGCACCTGCTCCACGGGGGCCAGCGAGATGGACAGCAGCACCTCGAGCCCCTGCCACATGAGGACACCGAGTGCCACGAGCGGCACCAGGCCCGTGAGGAGCATGACGGTGAGCAGCTGGCGGCGGAAGCGGGCGGGAGGGGGCGCCGGGTCCTGGACTTGAATCGCCATACGGCCCTGTAGCTGGCTTGACGGAGTGCGTCCACTCCACGACGCGCCCTACCGCCCCCGGATGATGGAGAAGGTCTCTCGAATATCCGCGATGTATGCTCCCGGATTCTCCCAGGGGCCGAAGTGACCGCCACGCTCGTGGACCTTGATGTTCACCGGGTTGAACCAGTGGCTGGTGGGACCCGAACGGAACATCTCGACGCGGTTCTCCTTCGTCGCTCCTGGAGGGTAACTCTCACTCAGCAGGAACGTGAAGCCCGCGGGCGTCTCGATCTGCGGTCGGCGATCGTGCGATGGCTTCCATTTATAGAGATTGGCATTCTTGTACGCCCGGATCGATGACCCGATCGTCTGCGTCACCCAGTAAATCGTCGCGTGGGTGAGCACCTCATCCTTCGAAAAGCGATCCTCGAGGTCGACGTGATGGTCACTCCAGCTGTGCCACCGCTTGAGAAGCCAGGCGAGCAGGCCCGCCGGAGAATCATTGAGGCCGTGCGTGATGGTCTGGCCGTCGAGCATGTGCACGGCGACGTGCGAAACAAGAGTGTCCTGGAATCGGAGAATGGCTTGCCGAAGCGCCTCGGGCGTGCCCGAGGGGATCATCTGCCCCCCAGTGAGATCCCAAGGACGCTCGTCGTCCATGGAATAGGCCGGGATCAGATCGTGGCCAAGGTGAATCCCAAAGAGCGACGATGCGTATTTGTGGCCAAGCTGACTTGAAATCAGCGCGCCATAGTCGCCGCCGCTCGCCGCATATCTCTCGTAGCCGAGGTACCTGGTCATGAGCGTGTGGAAGAGGTCAGCCATCTTCCAGTGGTTGAGATCGCCACGACCTACCGGTGCCGAGAAGCCGAAGCCAGGCAGCGATGGAACAATGACGTCGAAGGAATTGCGCGGATCTCCACCGAACGATGCTGGATCGGACAGCGGCCTGATGACATCCCGCCACATCCAGAACGTCCATGGCCAGCCATGCAGGAGCAGGATCGGCGTCGGCGACGGCCCTCGCCCCTTCTCGTAGATGAAGTGCACCGGCGTTCCGTCAATCTCGATGCGATACTGATTGAATCCGTTCATCGCCGCCTCGGCCGTGCGCCAGTCGAAGCGATCGCGCCAATGCTCGATGAAGGGTTTCAGATAGGCCGTGCTGAGACCATACTTCATGTCGTCATTGTCAAGATCGGGCGCGAATCTCGTATTCGAGAGACGCTGCCGCAAGTCGGACAGAACATCGTCACCAACATCGATCTGGAAGCGAAAGTCTTCTAGCGAACGCATGACCATTCTCCGAATTCGGGTTCCGTTGGTCTCACTCGGCACGCTCAGAGCGTCAAACCGCCATCGATCGTCAGGCTGGCACCGGTCATGTAGCCAGCCTCGTCACGGGCGATGTATGCGATCAGCCCGGCGATCTCGTCCTGGTGCGCGACGCGCTTGAGCGGACTCATTTTCGACAGCATCTCGATGGCGCCCGCGTTCATGTCGGTGTCGGTCGGTCCCGGCTGGACGTTGTTGACGGTAATGCCGCGCGGGGCGAGGTCGAGGGCGATGCCCTTCACCATCGCCGCAACCGCCGCCTTGGTGAGCTGATAGACGCTCGAGCCGGGGCTGCCGGTGCGGATCGCCACGTTGCTGCCGAGGGTGATCACTCGACCGCCATCCTTCAGATGGGGGACGGTCGCTTGGATCGCGAGATAGACGCCGCGCACGTTCACGTTGAGCATCAGGTCCAGCTCCTCGAGCGCGACCGCGTCGATCGTCGCCATGCGGAGGATGCCGGCATTGACGACAACGACGTCGATTCGACCATACCGGTCGACGGCCTTCGCCACTGCCGCACGGAGCTGGCTCGCGTCTGCGCTGTCCGCCTTGATCGCCAGGGCGTCGCCGCCCTCAGCGGTGATTGCGCTCACCAGTTCGTTCGCCTTGTCCTCGCGCGACACGTAGGTGAACGCCACCGCATGGCCGTCCTTCGCGAGTCGCGAGACGGTCGCAGCACCGATTCCGCGCGAGCCACCGAAGACCAGCGCAACTTTGCCCGAAGCTTCACTCATCGCCATTCTCCTTTGTTGACAGAACAGTCCATAACTAGCCAGCCGAAATCCGGCATCTCCTGGCGAAGCCAGGTCTCTACTTCGCCCGGAGGCGATCCACTGTGAAACGTGCCAGGCCGTGGAGGTCCTCGGCCCCAGCCCCACCTCGGGCCGCCACCTGCAGGCCCGTCATCGTCATCTGGATGAAGGCGGCCGCCTCCGCGGGCTCCAGGCTACTGTCTATTTCACCCTTCGCCTGGCCTTCGCGTATCCGTCCCACCAGACGCGCGTGCAACACGGGGGAGATCTTTTCCCGCATTTCGACGAGCTCGGGGTCCGTCGTCCCGAACTCGCCCACCGACCCGACGCCCATGCAACCGAGTCTGCGCCGCGCGTCGTCCTCCGACACCAGCCCGACCAGAAGGTCCAGGATGCCGTCAAGCGGCGACGTCGGGGACGTCAACCGCGCGAGATGCCCGCTCGTCGTGTTGCGCTGATAGGTGCGCAGCGCCTCGAGGTAGAGCTGACGCTTGTCACCGAAGGCGTTGTAGAGGCTCTGTCGACCGATCCCCATCGCGTTCAGCAGATCGTCGGTCGAGGTCGCCGCGAAGCCCTTCGACCAGAATACGTCGATGGCCTTCTCCAAGGCGACGTCCCTATCGAATTCCCGTGGCCTGACCATGACCGTGGATATAGGGGTTATGGACCGTTCTGTCAACAACCCGTTTCTCGGCCTCCCTGCTCCAGCTGGGGTGCACCCCGCGCGCCGGGGTCGCGTGCGCGGTTTTCCGCGCGAATTCCGGGCCAAAGGGGAGGGGGAGGGCCCGGATCGGGCGCTTGTATGCCCCCTCGCTGGAGAACTATTCTCCTGGAGGGCGTCATCGTGTCCCGGGAGGGTACCTCGTGCTCATTGTCTATCAATCCCTGGAGTCCACGGGTACCAAGGCCGACACGGCGGGCACTGCATTGAGTGGCAACTCGTTCAAGAAACGAACCCAGGCCAATGCCCACAAGATGTACCCGATGGATGCCAACCGGGTGGTGACCTATCCCCATCCCGTCTTCGATCGCACCCTGGGAAAGGAACTGGAAGAGGACAGGACGATCACCTTCGCCGACGACACCGAATCCAAGGCGTTGTCGAATCGTTTCAAGAATACCCAGGACCGCAAGGAATTCCTCACCTTCCTGGCGGGCGTCATCGACACCATCAAGAAGAGCACGATGAACCGGGCGCGGGCGCGAGCTGGGGTCGGCGTTCGCCCGCCCGAGATCATCGTGCTGGGAGAAATCCATGGGAGTGATCTGCAAGGGGAGACCATCGCCGGTTATGAGGTGATCCATGGCGTGGACCCCACCGGCGATGCGCGCCACCGGTTCACCGTCCTGAAGAACACGTACAGCATCATCGATCCCCTGGACATCAAGATCCATCACCACGCCCCGTCCGCGTCCGGAACCAACAAGGACGAGAACGCCGTGTGCATGATGCTGGAGTTGATGGGCTGGTTGATGGCTTTCGTCCATACGCCCAATAGCATCTGCGGCGACCGGGACGCGGCGGCCAACTACATCAAGAACAACATCCTGCGCACGACGGGCGGCTCGGAACTCGATCTTCTGGTGGGTGACACCAATCAACCGAGCGATGACTTCGTCAAGTCATACATGAAGAACAAGTTCGGGGGCCAGGACTGGACGACCAGCATCCACGAGGGGCTGCAAGAGGTTGTCGGATTTGGCGGCCATCGGACGTTCAGTCTCTCGGGGACCAACAGTGGGTTTGACACCCATTTTGATATCGCATGCACCCGCCACACGGCCGCCGTCATCCAGAAGGGCCAGGTGGTCGGCTGTGACCCGGACGACAAGGACTGGAATCCGGTGTTCGCCTTCCATGGCCTGACCGACAAGTTCACCAGGCTCCAGGGCAAGGCGTACGCCTACAGCGATCACAACGGCATCATCATCGAGGTCCTGCGACGCAAGGATCGGCTGGCCTTCAATCGCATGAAGAACGCCCCCCAGGTGCAGGCGTTCAAACAGCAACGAGCCGAGCGGCGTCTCTCCCGGGCCCTGATGATCATGCCGACCGAAACGCCGCTCCTGGGAAAGCGGAGCTTCCATTCGGACGACGCCTTCGGGGACGAGCACCGCTCGACGGATGAACTTTCGTCCGGCACCCCGCTGGGCTCCCCGATGAAGAAGCTCAAGTCCTGATCTCGGGCGCCACGCTCGCCGCCGCTTCTCCTGTTCACGCCAGGTCGCGTTCAAGCACGATCTCAGCCTTCTTCCAGGCCACCGAGCCGTGGCACGGCACGGAGCTGTGGCGACTGCGCAGCCCGCGATGCGTGACGCCTGGGTGAGCCAGACACCGCATTGGGACCGTGACTTCTGGCACATGTCCTCATGAAGATAGGCATATAGACTGGAGGAGGCTCGATGTGCGGCTTCCGAATGAGGCACCATGAAGACCGTCCGAGCGCTCTTCGTGGACGCACCAACGTCGAGTTCTTTGGGTTCCTCTCTTTATTTTGGTGAAAGATTGAGTTACCAGATGGATGGGCCGTCCCTCCATCGCGAAGGTGCATGGCCTCATCCCCTTTGACCAGGAGTCATGCAATGCAAGGCAATACAGGAAGATGGATGTCCAGACTGCTGGGAGTCTGGCTCGGAGTGCTGACGGGGGTGGGTTGTGGTCAGCCCACGGTCGAGTCGGGGGAACAAGCGCAGCTCGGCGCTCCTCTGTGGGCCTCGCCGTCGCGAGCCCGTCTCTCGGCTAGCGAAACTCATTCCCTGGCATTGCGCCCAGATGGCACCGTCTGGGCCGCGGGCGCCAACTACGCCGGACAGTCGGGAGACGGCACCATGGGCAACCGCTCGGTGCCGGTGCAGTGGCTGAGCGGAGCGGTCGCCGTGGCCGCGGGCGAAATGCATTCGCTGGCGGTGCGTCATGACGGCACCGTGTGGGCCTGGGGCTACAACTCCTACGGCGCGCTGGGGGATGGCACTTGGAGCAACCGCTCGGTGCCGGTGCAGGTGCAGGAGTTGAGCGGGGCAGTGGCCGTGGCCGCGGGTTCCTACCATTCGTTGGCGGTGCGTTATGACGGCACCGTGTGGGCCTGGGGCTACAACGCCGCCGGCCAGCTAGGGGATGGCACCACGAGCGATCGCTGGGTGCCGGTGCAGGTGCAGGGGTTGAGCGGGGTGGTGGCCGTGGCCGCGAACTACAACCATTCGCTGGCGGTGCGTTATGACGGCACCGTGTGGGCCTGGGGCTCCAACGCCGCTGGCCAGCTGGGGGATGGCACCACGAGCGCGCGCTGGGTGCCGGTGCAGGTGCAGGGGGTGAGCGGGGTGGTGGCCGTGGCCGCGGGCCCCATGTATTCGTTGGCGGTGCGTCATGACGGCACCGTGTGGGCCTGGGGCTCCAACGCCGCTGGCCAGCTGGGGGATGGCACCACGAGCGACCACTGGGTGCCGGCGCAGGTGCAGGGGGTGAGCGGGGTGGTGGCCGTGGCCGCGGGCTTGAACCATTCGCTGGCGGTGGGCTCGGACGGCACCGTGTGGGCCTGGGGCGCCAACTACTACGGCCAGTTGGGGGATGGCACCACGAGCGGGCGCTGGGTGCCGGCGCAGGTGCAGGGGGTGAGCGGGGTGGTGGCCGTGGCCGCGGGTTACCACCATTCGCTGGCGGTGGGCTCGGACGGCACCGCGTGGGTCTGGGGCGACAACTCCCAAGGCCAACTGGGGGATGGAGGAGTCCCCGGGTACTCAACCACCGCTATTCGCTCCTTGCTGTATTGAATGCAGTGCCGGGGGGGTGTTACCTCGCACGCTCGTTGATGGAGCCCTTTCTGCTTTTGGCCCCAGGTGCTTGGTGGTGAGCACCTGGGGGGTGTTTTATGTGGAGGCATTCACTACCCGGGGAGTACGAGCCAGCCGGGTGGCACATGCTCAGGTGGTCATTCGTAGGGCGTTGCGGATTGCCCGTTCGACGGGCGAATAGGCGGCGTCCGGCCGCTCGAGCCGCAGCGGCTGCGTGGGAAGCAGCGGCGGCTGTGCGAGGAACCGCGGTCGCGTCCCGTGATGGGGCTGAGCCGAATGAACGAGGAAGGGATGGCAAAGATAGACGGTTCCCGCCTCTCCCGTTGCGAGCACTTCCGGCAGGGCCTTCGTTTCGGCGAAGCCGTTGGCGGCCAGTTCACGGAGGGTCAGACCGGCTTCTCCTGCTGGCGCCAACCTGCGGGCCATCTCCAAATGGGAGCCGACCCGGATCCGCGTGGGCGCATCCTTCTCTCCGACATCGGAGAACAGGAAGAGCATCAGCAGCGCCCGTCCTCTGGACGTGACGTTCGCGCGCCAGGACATGAAGTCGGGATCCTCGGTCCCAAAGCTGACATCGATGTGCCAGCCGGCATCTCCGGGGTCCTCGGAGGAGGGGAAGCGGATGGGGAAGGTGCCGAGCGTACCGAGTGGCGCCCACCGTCCCGGTCCGACCAACTGGTCGAAGGCCTGATGCAGGATGGGCGTATTGGCGGCCTGGACGAACGGCGCCTGTCCATACTGGTTCAGCCGGATGACCGGCCTGGTCCAGGTGGACGGATCCTCTGGATGGCATCCCGTGTCCCGCCACAAGATGGCACGGGCCGCATCGGCCAGTTGCCGGGGAAAGGCCTCGTCGATCCTGACGAAGCCCTCCTCCATGAACCGCTGGACTTGCACATCGTTCAGCACATGCGCGTTCTGATTGGGAGGCATGGAGTCGCTATTGCTCATGCGGCTTCTCCTTACAGGTGTCGGCGTCAGCGCTTGCTGGACCTGCCAGAGGTGGACCGTGCCGGAGCGGCCTCCGGGACGCAATGTCCCGCGGCCTCCAGGTGGGACACCCGCTCGAGGAGCTCGCGAAGACCGAGCATCCGGCGCAGATGGGCTGGAAGCACTCGCCACAGGCGCGGGTGGCGGAGATGAGCGGATGGCGGTGACACGAAAGCGAGGACATGGGGCGGGCTTTCTACCCAGTCCGATTCTCCTGGCGCAATGCCCCCTTGGCCGACCGCTCAGCTGAAGACTCGCGCGGGCCTCCCTCCCGAGCGCGAGCAGGCCGTGCTCGCCGCCTGACACCAGGCGCGCTGCCGCGACGGCTCGCTAGACCTCACCCTCCTGGCCCCGGCGGGCGGGTTGAGGACAGCTCAACCAAACTCCAAGCTTTCGTCGTGAGCCCGAGAACCTGCTCACATCGGGAGGAGGACACGTCATGAGGAGTTCACTGTTGAAAGGGATGCTTACAGGTCTGGCTCTGGTGCTGGGTGGCTGCGGCGGCCTCGAGGTAGCGGAAGAGCAGGAGCCAGGCTTCGAAGATGCCGCGCCCGCCCAGGCGCAGCACTGCGTCATGGAGGCCGTGGCTTTCAAACCGGAAGAGGCGCCTCCCAGTGATCTGCCGCCGGCGAAGCAGGACTGCTTTGCCTCGTTTGCCGAGGCGATTGCCTTCGCCACCAATGGGGCCGTCCAACTGCCACCCACCGTGACTCCGGACCAGCTCACACCGGAACTACTGGAGACGGACGCGACCCCCACGCAGAATGTCATTGCCGTTGAATACCAGCACTCCAACTACGGTGGCGCTTCGCTGATCTTCTACAACGCGTCCACCTGCGCCCAGAGCAATATGTTCGTTTCATCCATGCCCTCGGGCTGGAATGACATCATCTCCTCGGCCCTGGCGTTCGCAGGCTGCAACAACTCGTACCACTATGAGCACGTCAACTACTTAGGGTCGGTCGTGAACTGCGGTACCGCCTGCCCCTACATCGGCGATGCGATGAACGACCGGACCTCGTCCATTTACTGGACGCGCTGAGCGGCGATGGCGAGCGCGCCATCCACCCCCCGGATCAGGCTCATGTTCGGGGAGGAGGTGCCGGCAGGGTCGAGTCTCGCTACCCGGGACGCCGGAACAGGCGGCCCAGCTCGCCCACGAGGCCCCGGCGGAAGGTGAGCACGCAGAGCACGAACAGGGTGCCCTCGGCCACCAGCACCCACGAGCCCAGCTGGGCGAGGGAGTGCTCCAGCGCCACCACCAGGAAGGCGCCCACCACCGGACCGAGCAGCGTGCCGAGGCCGCCCAGGAGCGTCATCAGGATGACCGCGCCCGAGGTGTGCCAGTGCACGTCCGTGAGCGAGGCGAGCTGGAACACCAGCGCCTTCATGCCGCCCGCGAGGCCCGCGAGCGCCGCCGAGAGCACGAAGGCGAGCAGCTTGTAGTGGTCCGGCTCGTAGCCGAGCGACACCGCGCGCGGCTCGTTCTCGCGCACCGCCTGGAGCACCTGGCCGAAGGGCGAGTGCACCACGCGCTGGATGAGCAGGTAGCCCCCCAGGAAGACGGCGAGCACGGTGTAGTACAGCGGCAGCATCGCCTCCAGGTCCACCACCCCGAACAGCTGGCCGCGTGGCACCGCCTGGATGCCGTCCTCGCCTCCGGTGAAGGGGGCCTTCAGGTAGTAGAAGTAGGCCATCTGGGCGAGCGCCAGGGTGACCATGGCGAAGTAGATGCCCTGACGCCGGATGGCGAGCGCGCCCACCGCGAGCCCGTACCCCGCCGCCACCCCGGTGCCGAAGAGGACGGCGCCCTCGGGCGGCCACCCCCACACCTTGGCCGCGTGCGCCGTGGCATAGCCCGCGGCGCCGAAGAAGAGCGCGTGTCCGAAGGACAAGAGCCCCGCGTAGCCAAGCAGCAGGTTGAACGCGCACGCGAACAGCGCGAAGCACAGCGCCTTCATCAGGAACACCGGGTAGACGCCGGTGAGGGGCGCGAGCCCGAGCACGGCCACCATCCCCACCACGGGCACCCAGCGCGGCGGCCGCCTCATGCCGTCCTCCCGAAGAGCCCCGAGGGCTTGACGAGCAGCACGAGCGCCATGACGGCGAAGATGACCGTGCTCGAAGCCTCGGGGTAGTAGACCTTGGTGAGGCCCTCGATGAGCCCGAGGGCGAAGCCGGTGAGGATGGAGCCGAGGATGGAGCCCATGCCGCCGATCACCACCACCGCGAAGACCACGATGATGAGGTCCGCGCCCATCAGCGGGCTGACGCGGTAGATGGGCGCGGCGAGCACTCCCGCGAGCGCGGCGAGCGCCACGCCCACCCCGTAGGTGAGCGTCACCAGCCGGGGCACGTTGATGCCGAAGGCCTGCACCAGCGCCGGGTTCTCGGTGGCCGCGCGCAGGGTGGCGCCCAGCCGGGTGCGCTCGATGACGAACCAGGTCGCCCCGCACACCACCACCGAGAAGCCCACCACCCAGGCGCGGTAGCGCGGCAGGAACATGAAGCCGAGCGCATAGCCGCCGCTGAGCCACGCGGGCATCTCGTAGGGCTGGCCCGAGCTGCCGTACTGGTTCTGCAGCAGCCCCTGGATCATCAGCGCGAGCCCGAAGGTGAGCAGCAGCCCGTAGATGGGATCCATCCCGCCCAGGCGCTTGAGCATCGTGCGCTCCACCAGCGCCCCGACGAGCCCCACCGCGAGCGGCGCGAGCACCAGCGCGCCCAGGTAGCCCACCCCCGCGAGGGTGAGCAGGAACCAGGCCGCGAACGCGCCCAGGGTGTAGAACGCGCCGTGGGCGAAGTTCACCACCTGGAGCAGGCCGAAGATGATGGCCAGCCCCAGGCTGAGCAGCGCGTAGAACGAGCCGTTGATGAGCCCCACCAGGAGCTGGCCGAGCAGCGCCTGCACGGGGACGCCGAAGACGGTGGACATGGCGCGCGCTCGCTACTTCTTCACCAGCGGGCACTCGCTCTGGGCGAGCGGCTTGAAGGCCTGCTCCGCGGGGATCGTGCGCACCAGCTTGTAGTAGTCCCAGGGCTTCTTGGACTCGCCGGGCGCCTTCACCTCGTAGAGGGACATGGGGTGCAGCTTGCGGCCATCCGCGCGGATGCTGCCCTTGCCGAACAGCGGATCCTCGGTGGGCAGCTCCTTCATCCGCGCCACCACCGCCCGGCCATCCCCGTCCGCGCCGAGCGCCTGCACCGCCTTGAGGTAGTGCAGCACGGACGCGTAGACGCCCGCGTGCCCCATGTCGGGCACCCGGCCCCCGTTACGCTCGGCGAAGCGCTTGGAGAAGGCGCGCGTCTGCTCGTTCGTGTCCCAGTAGAAGGGACTCGTCAGCCGCAGCCCCTGGGCGGTGGCCAGCCCGAGCGCGTGCACGTCGGAGATGAACACCAGGAGCCCCGCGAGCTTCTGTCCGCCCTCGGTGATGCCGAACTCGCGCGCCGCCTTGATGGCGTTGATGGTGTCCCCACCCGCGTTGGCGAGGCCGATCACCTTCGCCCCGCTGGACTGCGCCTGGAGCAGGAAGGAGGAGAAGTCCGCGGTGTTGAGCGGGTGGCGCACCGAGCCGAGCACCTTGCCGCCGCTCGCCTTGACCACGTCCGACACGTCCTTCTCCAGCGACTGGCCGAAGGTGTAGTCCACCGTGAGGAAGAACCAGGTGTCGCCGCCGCTGGCCACCACGGCGCTGCCGGTGCCGTGCGCCAGCGCGTAGGTGTCGTAGGTCCAGTGGATGGTGTTGGGCGAGCACGCCTTGCCCGTCAGCTCCACGGTGCCCGCGCCGGAGTCGAGCAGCACCTTGTTCTTGCCCTTGACGATCTCGCTGACGGCGAGCGCCACCGAGGACGTGGGCACGTCGACGATCACGTCCACCTTGTCCACGTCGAACCACTGGCGCGCGAGGTTCGCGCCGATGTCCGGCTTGTTCTGGTGGTCCGCGGCGACCACTTCCACCGGCGTGCCGTTCACCTTGCCGCCAAAGTCCTCCACCGCCATCCGCGCGGCGAGCACCGAGCTCTGGCCGCTCATGTCCGCGTACAGGCCGGACTGATCATTGAGCACGCCAATCTTGATGACCTTGTCGGTCATGCCCGCGCCGGGCGCGGGGGCGGGCGTGGGCGCCTTGGCCGGAGCGGGGCCGGAGCGGGCGTCTTGGCCGGGGCGGACGGCTTGGGCTGGGCCAGGGTGGGAGGGGACAGCGTGGCGGCCAGCAGGCTCGCGAGCGCCACCAGCTTCGAGGTGCGGAAGGGACTCATCGGGTGCTCCAGGTCGGGGAAAAGGGCGGGGGGGTTCAGGCCCCGAGGTAGCTCTCGAGCCGGCCGCGGCTGGACTCGAGCTCGGCGCCGGAGATGCGGTCGATGACGCGCCCGTGCTCCATCACGAAGTGCTCGTCCGCGAGGGCACTGGCGAAGCGCAGGTTCTGCTCGACGAGCAGGATCGTGAAGCCCTCCTGCTTGAGCCGGCGGAGGATGTCGCCGATCTGCTGGACGATGACGGGGGCGAGGCCCTCGGTGGGCTCGTCGAGCAGGAGCAGCCGGGCCCCGGTGCGCAGGAGGCGGCCCAGGGCGAGCATCTGCTGCTCGCCGCCGGACAGCCGGGTGCCCGGACTGCGCAGCCGCTCGCGCAGGTTGGGAAAGAGCGCGAGCACGGCGTCGCGGGACAGTCCGCCCGGGCGCACCACGGGCGGCAACATCAGGTTCTCCTCCACGTCGAGGCTCGCGAAGATGCCGCGCTCCTCGGGGCACAGGGCCATGCCCAGCCGGGCGATGCGGTGCGAGGCGAGCCGGATCGTCTCCTGGCCCTCGAGCCGCACCGAGCCCTCGCGCCGGGGCACCATACCCATCAGCGCGCGCAGCGTGGTCGTCTTGCCCGCGCCGTTGCGCCCGAGCAGCGTGACGAGCCGGCCCGGACGCAGCTCCAGGTCCACGCCGTGGAGGATGTGCGACTCGCCGTACCAGGCGTTCAGCCCGGAGACGGTGAGCAGGGGCGCGGAGGACGGGGCCTCAGACATGCTCGGCCCCCAGGTAGGCCCGCACCACCTCGGGGTGGCGGGACACGGTGGCGTAGTCGCCCTCGGCGAGCACCTCCCCGCGTGCGAGCACGGTGATGGTGTGACACAGGCGGGCCACCACGCCCAGGTTGTGCTCCACCATCAGCACCGTGCGCTGGGCGGCGACCTTCTGGATGAGCGAGGCGATGCGGTCCACGTCCTCGTGGCCCATGCCGGCGGTGGGCTCGTCGAGCAGCAGCAGCTCCGGCTCCAGCGCCAGGGTGGTGGCGAGCTCGAGCGCGCGCTTGCGCCCGTAGGACAGCTCCACCGCGAGCAGGTCCTCGTGGCCCGCGAGGCCCACCGCGTCGAGCAGCTCGCGCGCGCGGGCGTCGTAGGCACCCAGCACCCGCTCCGAGCGCCAGAAGTCGAATGACGCGCCGCGCTGCCGCTGGAGCGCCACGCGCACGTTCTCCAGCACGCTCAGGTGGGGGAAGGTGGCGGAGATCTGGAAGGAGCGCACGAGCCCCCGCCGGGCCACGGCCGCGGGCCTGGCGTGGGTGATGTCCCGGCCCTGGAAGAAGATGCTCCCCCGCGAGGACGGCAGGAAGCGGGTCAGCAGGTTGAAGCACGTCGTCTTGCCCGCTCCGTTGGGGCCAATGAGCGCGTGGATGGTGCCCCGGCGCACGCGCAGGTCCACGCCCTTGACCGCGACGAAGCCCGCGAACTCCTTGGTCAGTCCCCGCGTCTCGAGCAGTACCTCATCGGCCATGACGTCCCTCGGCCGGGAATATGAATGGGGATGTCGTCTCCAGGCAAGCAGGGCGTGCGGCCCGGCGGCCCGTGCCGGGTCAGAAGTAGTAGCCCGTGTTGATGTTGAAGCGTGTCTCCCAGGGGGCGGTGGGTGAGCCCTCCACCAGCGCGTCGTTGTAGTTCGTGCCGAGCCAGGGGTGGTTCTTGCCCGTGGCCAGGTCGATGTATGTGAAGACGGGGCCCGTGTGGATGAGTGCGCCGACCGTGTTCTGGTACACGGGGGCGTACCCGGCCTTCACCTTCTTGAGCATGCTGAAGTCGTCGTAGAAGAAGATGCGCGAGAGGATGCCCCAGTTGATGGGCAGTCCGTAGGACACGCCCGCCGCCACGAGCGTGCCCGCGCTGGCCACCTTGTAGGGCGCGTCGTAGGCGCCCATCGTCACGAAGCCGTTGTCCGAGCCCTCGGGGTTGGCGGGCCGGAAGACATAGTGAATCGCCTCGAGCTTCACGTTCCAGGGGCCATGGTTGCCCTCCAGGTGCGCGGCGGCGGCCCAACGCAGACCCGAGCGGCCGGTGACGGCGTTGTACAACTGGCCCGCCTGGGCGGAGAGGCCCAGCTCGGTGGTGGAGGACTGCCCGTGAGTGAAGAGGTAGGCCACCCGGGCGTTGAGCTGGTTCGTCTCCGAGTTGGCCTGATCCACGCCCAGGGAAGCCTCGGTGGGGTTGGCCGAGCGGACCGGCACGACATCGTAGGAGTAGCGCGTGCTGGCCGTGCTGCGGCCGAAGTAGTTGCCCTCGTCGTTCTTGTAGAAGGCGAACTGCAGGTTCCAGGGCCCGTCGGTGTGGAGGAGCTTGAGCCCCAGGTCATGGTCGTCCTCGAAGCCCAGGTAGTAGGGCAGGGCGAAGAACCAGTTGTGCGACGCGAAGGGCAGCAGACCGAAGGGCGCGCGGTGCACTCCGGCCTGCAGCTGGGTCTTCTCGGAGAAGGCGTAGGTGAGGTAGCCGTGGTGCAGCAACGAGTAGCCCGCGTAGAAACGGTAATCCGCCGAGAGCTGGAGTTTGGACAGACGGCCGTTGGCGGTGACCTGGAACATGTCGAAGACCACGTCACCCAGGCGCCGGCGGTTGGCTTCCTGCCCCTCCCACCCCTTGATGAAGTAGCTGAAGCGCAACGAGCCTCCCACGCGGAACCCATCTGGATCCGGCACCTCCTGGGCAAGCGCCTCCCCATGCAGCATCCCCCCCAGCGCGGCAACGACGGCGGGCGAAACGAGACGACGAATGAGAGGCGGCAATGCAAGCTCCTGGTCCGTGTGCAGGACACCGCGAGGTATGCCCAGACGGGAATGATGGGCACGAGGCCCGGGGGAATGCTGGATGCAGATGGGCAGACAGTCTTCAACCCCTGTATGCCTTTCCCCTGACGCCAGTGTTCCACAGGCGCGCCTGTCCCGGCGGGTGGTGGACTTCTAGCACGGTTGCCAATGCGTCCGCTATAACGGATATTCCTCCGCCACGTTTCCATGAACCCCCGCGCTGCTCCTCGCGAGCGAGTTCCGGGTCACATCTCCGGCGCGGTCACCTGGCTCCTCGAGAGCAACATCCTGCTCGCCCAGGGGAAGGCTGCGGAGGCCCGCGGGGTGGCGGCGCTCGGTGTGCGCGAGTTGGAGGAGACACGTGGCCTGGGCACCTACGCGGTGGCCATGCGCCTGGGTTGCCGGTGAAGCTATCTACTTCTCTCGTCCTTCAGGCTTCCACGCCTGTCCGGCATCGTTGCCCTGGTGCGACTCACCACCGGGTGGCTTCATCAATTGAGCTGGCTTGCACTCCTGTTGCTCCTCACGGGATGCGCTGCGCGGTTTCCCTCCACGGCTCCCCGGTGGTACGGGCAGAGCAGTTCTCGGACCGTCGACATCGACGTCGAGGCGGCCACGCCTCGTCAGGCGGAGGCGCTGCGACGCGGCGGCATCCAACTGCCTCGGGTCTCCGAGCGGACCGCTGACCCCCGCGAGCATCGTGATTTCATCGATCTCCGAGTCACGGCTGTGGGCTTTGGCCTCACCGAGGGTGGCTATCTCCTCTACTGCGAGGGGTTACCGCTGCCCGTCCTCATCCCGGAGTCCCAGGTCGACCTGGGAGTGACGAGCGCCGAGCCGCTTCATGCCTCCATCTACCCGGACCGGGACACCGCCCTGGCGGATCTGGCGGTCAGCGCCTCGGAGGCAGGACAGCCGAGGTATGCGTGGTACCGGGGAGCGGGGGGCGCGCTCGTCGTGCCCACCCTCTTCTCGCCAGCCACCACCCCGCGCATTGCTCGGACGATGCTCGCGGTGCGCACGCACCTGGCACAGACGACCCAGCACGAGCTGAAGGTGCTGTTGTTGACCCTGACGGGCACCAAGGTCCTTCAGGGCGTTTTCTCCCGTGTGCTGAAGGTGGGCGCGGAGCCGCAGCCCCGTCCGGTTTCCAGGCAGGAGGTTCCTGGCGCCCATCCCCCGGCAGCGCGCCCACCCGCGCCACAAGCCGCTCCACCCGCTCCGGACCCTGTTCTCGCCCCAACAGCGCCCGCTCCGATGCCGGGTTCTCCCGCTCCATCACCGGGCCTGGTCCAGGCGCTTTCGGGTGGCAATCCGACACCGCAGGTGGCTCCTGGTCTACGCTTGCCTCGAGATGCTGCGGTCAAGCCAACAGTGCCTGGGGTCAAGCCGCTGCAGCGGCCTGTTGGCTCCAGTTCCACCCAGAATGCGCAACTCCAGGCGGACATCCAATACCTACGACAGATAGGCGCCACGAACATCCGGGTCAATCAACAACAAATCACGTACAATAATGGCCAGCGCGTCGGAGTCAACCGGCCGGATTTGCAGTTCGACCATCGAGGTCGCCACTATCACGTGGAGTACGATACACCCCTGTCGGGTCGTGGCCCCGGTCATCAGTCCCGCATCACCTCCAATGATCAGGACGCCGCGGTCATTCTCCTGATTGTTCCCTAAAGGATGAGGCCCATCGAATGAGCGAAGACCTGAACGGACTACTCCTGGGAGACCGCTGGGCGCCGGTCACCTCGGACATGGGCTTCCTGGAGACCGATGTGGAACGGGCTGCCCGTGCTCTCTCGTCATGGCAGGGAGGGCTGTGGGCGTCCGAGGGCGTCATCGTGACTGCTCGGCCAGTGGATGGCTCGCTGGAGCAGGTCCTCTCCGCCCTGCTACCCCTCTCCGGTGGGGAGAAGCAGCGGCACCTCTTCATTCCGACGCGCAGTGCCTGGACGGCATATGTCGACAATGGGTACCGGGGCACCGATGCCGTGAGCGCCATGTCCTACCTGGCCCAGGTCTTGGGCTGCCGGGGCATGCGAGTGGGCGCGGTACCCCACACCCTCCGCGAGGACAAGGGGCGTTATGGCGTCGTCGCGCTGGAGGTGTATGGCCCACGGCAGACGGACTGGCTCAACTACCTCCGCACCCTCTACGCCATGAACGATGGAGGCCGCTGGGTCTTCGGCCAGTCCGGAGAGCCCTTCCCGTTCGAGAAGCTGGCGCGCTATCAGGCACGCAAGGTGAGGGACCGCTTCACCCTCGACATACTCGAGGAGTACCTGCTCCACCTGGGGCTGTCCCCCTTCCAGGAGGACTTCTACCTGCCCCAGGGTGCTAAAGCCTGGCTCGTGGAGAAAACGGGGTCCTTCTTTTCCGCGCAGAAGGAGTACACCCTTGCTCAGGCCCGCGAGGACTTTTGACGCCTGGCATGTGGCCTGCCGTCAGAATCCTCCGAGTTCCACGCCGGGGGCGCGCGCAGCCTCGCCAGCGAGGCCAGGCAACTCTGGTAGGATTTGGGAGAAGACGCTCGAGGTCAGGGCCGGGGCGCCGGGGGAATGGATTTCGGAGCCCAGAGCAGCCCCAATTCCAGCGGCTCGGCGTCGAAGGGCTCGGCGCGGATTGTCTCGTCCCCCGTGTGACGAGCGGCCAGCGTCCAGCCATTCCTTCCCCGGCGGTACACCTCGAGGGAGTGGGCGCGGGGGTCCACGAGCCAGGAGTGGCTCACGCCTTCCTGGTGATAGAGGGCGGGTTTGCGCCCCCGATCCAGCGCGGCCGTGGACGGGGAGAGCACCTCGCACACCCAATCGGGCGCGACGTCGAAGAAGGGGTCATCCCGCTCCAGCAGCCCGGGCACCCGCTCCCGGCGCCAGCCCGCCAGATCCGGCACCAGCACCTGGCGGCCCAGGTGCAATTCCGGTTCGAGCAGGAGCCACCATCCCCCGGGTCCCCCCTGCCCGAGGTCGAAGGTATTACCCAACCGGGCCCCGAGCACCGTGGCCGCTCGGGCATGCCACTTCGCCGGCCGGGGGAAGGCCCACAGCTCGTCGTCGATGATTTCCCCCACCCATCCGGGCGGAAGGGCCTCGATGTCCTCGTAGGTGGCTGGACGCCTTCCCCGACCCATGTCCGCTCCTCACCCTGGCGCTCCCGCCAGACTCCTCCCATCATACCGGAGGGGGTGACATGGGTGGTAGGATCGAGCGACAGATGGAACGCGGCGCGGCGCTCGCACTACTTGCCCACCACCGTGTAGGCCAGTTCCTCGCCACCGCCGTACACGGCGAACTGGAACGGGGCGCCGGGGTCCGTGCTGTCGACCAGCAGCTGCAACCCGCCCAGGTCGGTGAACTGAGACGTCCAGGAGTCCACCTTGTTCGGGTCCGCGAGCACATACACGCCAGGCGCGGTCTCGACGAGCGGGAACTGGGCGCGGGCAATCGCCTCGCCCTTGGATGAGAAGGCCGTCAGGGTGGTCACGTTGCTCTTGAGCTTGGGGGGCCGGGTGCTGGAGCCCTTGAGGACAATGGCGATCTCGGAACTGCCCTCGCTGAGGGTGACGCCGCCGTTCGTGGACAGGAGTTGCCACGTAAAACCGCCCGAGAACGTATAGCCACGGCCTCGCACGGTGTCGTCGTAGTACTCGCCCTTCACCGAAACCGTGGGCCTGGGGCAGGCCGTGAGCATGACGATCGCGAGCACCGACACGGCCTTCAATACCAGCTTGGACATCTGCATGGGGCTGTTCTCCAAAAAAGGGGGGGCTACACCCGGATTCGTTCTGGGCGAAGTGTCGTAATGCAGACTCCATGCCAAACACCGGTTTGTCCGTCTTCACAGGGAGAAATCGGGTTGCTGATTGTTCTTGGATGCACTGGTTGTTGCCACGGGAGCAGCGGCGGGTCTGGTGTTGTTGCTTCCACCGCAACGCGCGCTCTCACCGCGAAGAAGTCCATGGGTCGCGGGATGCCTGGGCGGTGCCCTTTTGTTGCTTGCCCGTTCCCACGCATTGGGCGTCCATCGGCTGCATCACCACACTGGTCCTTGCTGTTCTCGCCGTAACCATGGCCATGCGTCTTCCCGCTCGCCTCGCCAATGTCCTGCTCTCCGTCCTACTCGCCTGCGCGTGCTCTCCCGGGTCCGAGAGCCTGGCACGGCTCCCGATGCCGGAGGAGACACCGCGAGCGGGCTGGTGCGGCTCGAGGCGGGCTTCGAGGGGACGCTGCAACCGCGCGGCAACAGGCTCCGCATCCACGTGACGGACACCGCCGGGACACCGGTGGAGGCCACGCGGGTCTCCGTCAGCCTGTGGATGCCCGGACACGGCCATGGTGCGCCCGCGCCCGCCGTCACCCGCGAGGCGCGCGGGGACTATCTGGCCACTGTGGACTTCACCATGCCGGGCACGTGGACCGTCACCATCCAGGTGGACACGGAGGGGGCAGGGCTCGCAGCTGCTTCGCCTGCTTCTGGGCCTCCGGGCATTGCGGAGTGGCTTGGAATTGCACCACCCCGCGAGTTGCTCGGCACGGTATTCGCGGGCGAGCCGAGGTGGTCGGGCGGTCCATTCGCGAAGGCGCAGGAGTATTGGTAGAATGGCGCGCCGTGGGCCATCCCTTCATCGAAAACACGACGCCATTCGTGTTCGAGCCGCTCCCGTTGGCGGACGAGCAGATGCGTCCCGTGTTCACGCTGGTAGTGAAGGCCACGTTCGCAATGCGGCCAGGCAAGGAGCCGGTGCTCGCCAGCGAGCAGGTTCCGCTCTGCCTCGCGGGGCAGCGCTGGAAGGGCTCGGACACGGCCAGCTACCAGTACGAGCCAGAGGGGCCTTCATCAAGCCCGCGACGGATGTGGTCCTGGTGGGGCATGCGCATGCGCCTCGTGTCGGGACGCGCGAACTGCTGGTATCGCTGCGAGTGGGGCCAGTGAAGAAGAAAGCCGGTATGTCTGAAGGACTCAAACTTCAGTACCAGCACGGGAGACGAGGCCGGGACGGCTGGTGGTGGCGTGGCCTCGGGGAAGACGAAGGGCAAGGCGGAGTTCGTCAACTACTCGTTCGACGTGCTGTTCGAGGGGAAGAACGTGGCGCGCTCCTTCGACCTGATGCTGCACAACGACAAGAACACCCCCCCTTCCCGCTGCTTCAGGGGCCCGTCGTCTCGGTGGGTGGCCGCAAGTCGGACCCTACCTGCCCGGAGTGTGGGGACAAATACTGAGGGCCTCCGCCCGGAACGGAAAGTCACGCGTGGGGAGAGACATGGGAGCCAGGCAAGAGGAGCAGTCGACCCGGGCACCTGACGTGGAGGAGCGCATCCGCGAGCCCCGCCGGGGGTGGGTGGTGCGTGTCGAGGCCGGTCACCAGGTCTGGGTGGACTACCCGGGGAATGTGCGGGGGCCCCTAAAGGCCCGCACCTCGGCTACTCTGGACCTCGACGCACTGAAGCTGTTGCCGCCTGTCTGGCCGGAGGCGCTCCTGCTCTTCGCGGATGGGGACCCCGCGCAGCCCGTGCTGCTCATGCTGCTGGAGCCGACCAGCAACACGCCGCTCACGGATGCACTGCTGGCCCAGCCTCTCTCGCGGGTACCCGCCGAGGCACGGGTGGACGGTGAGCGGGTGGTCATCACCGGGCGCAAGGAGGTCGTGCTAGAGTGTGGCAAGGCCAGTCTCACCCTGCGGCGGGACGGCACGGTGGTGCTGCGAGGCGTCAACTTGGTCTCCGAGGCGGAGGAAGTCCACCGCATCCGTGGGCGCAAGGTTCGCATCAACTGAGTCCTCCGGAGCCCTTCCGGAAGGGAAGCCATGTCCGAGAAACAACACACCCTCGATGATGAGAACCTCCCTGGCCGACACAAGCAGGCTGGGGGCGTGGAGGGGGGGGGCGTGCCTCAACAGGCACATCTCCAAGGTCGAGCGGAAGAACTCCTGCAGCCACCGCTGGCAGGCCTACCAGCGGGCCCGGGGCGACGCGGCGCTGTACAACTGGCCGGCCTATAAGGCACTGGCAAAGCTGGACGGAAAGGTCGCGACGGCGGCACGCACGGACAAGGAGGGAAAGCTCTTCCCGCCTTGGTATGCCTTCGAGATCCCCGCTCCGGGGCAGCGGCAGGACAAGCCCGAGGGCGGCACGTGGGATCTGGACCATGGCGATAACTTCCAGGCGAAGTGCTACCGGCCCTACTGGCATGAAGCCAACCACATCATCCCCAACAGTTCGCTCCGCAAGGTACTGGTCGACGTGGGCAAGGGGATGAATGACCCGGGCCGCATCTCCATGGCCATTCGGGGGCGGCTGCTCAACGTCCAGTACAACCTCAACCACAAGGTGAACATGATCCTGTTGCCAATGGACGAAGCGGTGGCCAACGCCCTCCAGCTCCCGCGCCATCGGCAGACGGCCTTTCTGTGCTCCCATGTAGCTTACAGCCGCAACGTCGAGACCCAGCTGAAGGACATCTTCAAGGCCCTGGTCAAGGACCCCATCCGCGAGCACAAAGTCCCGAAGTACAAAGACTGCAAGGACGCGCTGGAATCGCTCTCCAAGCGGCTCTACGAAGCCATCAAGAAAGCAGGCAAGCGGGGAACGGGCTCACTGGACGAGATGCAGGACAAGGACTTCGCCAGGCCTACGCAATCCCAGACGCCAAAGCCTCCGAAGAGCGGCAAACCCCCAGGGAGCTGAACTTCCTCGAATCCCACTCCGCCATGAACTTCTTCCATATCGAAACGATGGGCGACCCGAACGACGAGAGCCTGTGCTTCCTCCACGACGTTGTGGAGGGCACGGCCCGGGATTCGGCGAGATACTCGCTGGGCAAGCCGTTGCTGTCCGTCTACCCGAAGGAGCCCAAGCTCTTCATGAGCCCGGAGAGCCGGGGGATGAAGCTGGCCGACCTTCTTGGCAACACCGAGGGCATGCTGGTTGTTTCGAAGGCCCTCCGGGAGACCATCGAGAAGCATTGCCAAGGGGTCGAAATCGAGTACCTGCCCTTCACCCTCTATGACCACCGGAAGCGTGTCCACAGCCAAGACTACTGCATCGTCAATCCAATTGGTTCCCTGGATTGCCTTGATGAGGCGGCGAGTGGGGTCCAGTACGGCTCCGAGGGTAGTGTCATCGACATTGGGGAAATCGTACTCGACCGGAACAAAGTGAAGGACGCGCCACAGCTATTCCGGGTCAAGCAGCGGCCGAGCCAGTACATCCTCGGTGTCAAGCTGGCCCGCGAGATATATGACCGGGACTTCACCAACGTCCTGTGGACGGAGCTGCGCTTCAGCGACAGTCCCCGCGATGTCACCTGAGCGGGGCAGTGTCATGACGGCCTCTCCGGTGGGAAGGGCCCGGCGCGCCGCCATCGTCTGGGACGTGGTGGAGGAACACCTGAGCGAGGCGGACTTCCTCTGGGCGCAGTGGGAGCGGCTGCTGGAGTCCCCCGACCACTCCCTGGCCGAAGTGCGGGAGGATGACGAGCCTCGCCTGACGGCGCACCTGGAGGGGCTCGTTGTCGGGGGGCATCCGGTCGCGACCAAGCTCCTGCTGCCGTTGCTGGAGGAGGGGCAGGACATGCCCCGGGTCTGTGCGGCTACCTCCGCGTTGCTCGGCGCCGCCGATACCGACTGGCTCGAAACGCTCCTGGAGCGGCTGCCGGAGAGCGATGAGGCGCTCCTTCAGGGACTGGCGCGGGCCCTGGAGTTGAGCGGGCGTGAGGATGTCTCCGCAGCGCTGCTGCGACGGCTGCCGGGACTGGAGCCCGAGAGGAAGGCCGTCCTGCTGGACGTGCTGTGCCGCCGACAAAGCGACCCGGGCGACATCCTCTCCTGGGTGGTTGGAGCCGCTGCCCCGCTGAAGGCCGCGGCGGTGCGCGCGGCACGCTTCGCGCCCCTTGCACTCGCGACCGACCTGGTGCGGCAGGGGCTGGAGGCGGAGGATGTGGCCGTGCAGCTTGCGGCGCTGGAGACAGGACTGTGGCGGGGGCTGCAGGCCGCGTGGGGGGCGTGCCGGTCGGCCATCAATGCGGGCGGGAGCAAGGCCCGCCTCGGGCTGTTCGCCCTGGCTGTGGGAGGCACTGCCAAGGACCTCGAACAGGTGGTGGCGAGTACCCGGGAGGCGTCGCTCCGGGAGGAGGCCGTCTGGGCGCTGGGGTTCAGCGGGCGGTTGGCGGCCGCCGAGGCCCTGCTGCGGGTGCTGAAGGAGGACGTCAGCCCGCTCGCCGTCGAATCGTTCGCGGCCATTACAGGGCTGCCCCTCCGGACTCCTTTCGTGGAGGAGGTGGAGGATCCCGCGCCCGACACGCGGGCGCCCGGCGAGGACGCGGAGGAGGCCGTCGGGGCGGCGGAGGTGCCGCGGGGACTGCTGCCCGCGCCGGCCGTGGTCGCCCGCCAGGTGCAGGTCGCCGAGGTGGAGCGCTGGTGGGCCCGGGAGCGGAGTCGTTTCAGCGCCGATGGGCGCTTTCTGTACGGGCATCCCTACGGAGCCCAGGTGTTGCTCGCAGCCTTGGAGGGCTCCCGCCCGCGGCGGTGCAGCCACTACACGTCCCTGGACTCGGAGACGCAGGAGGCCCTGCCCATCACCAGCCACCCCATCCGTGCCTATACGGAGGGCTTCAGTGGCGCGAGTCTCTGGATGCGGCTGGCGCGCGGGGCCCTGGCGGATCTCCTGGGCGATCCGGGGCTGCCGCCCGGCCCTGGTCACCCGGGACGCGGAGGACTTCGAAGAGTCGCTCAAAGGATTTCTGTCCGAGCGCGGCGACCGTTTCGAGTCGAATGCCGACAGCGAGTCACCCGAGCGTCTCGCCACCGAAGCACTGCTCTCTGTCGAAGGGCTGGCCCTCGTGCGGCTCGCCGAGCGCGAGGGGTTCCCTCTGGCGGAGGACTACCTTCATGTGCCCTCCGTGGCACTGGAAGGCCGTGCCCCTTCGCTGGGACCAAACTCTTGGCGGCGCCTGGAGTAGCGCGGCCGAGGGTGAAGCGCGATTCGCCCCCCTCATCCGGTCACGTTGGGCAGCCAGGGGCTCCAAGAAAGCGCGGGCGTGCCCCTCACGGCGTGGCGCAGGCGCTCAGGGCCTGCTCGAGTTCGTCGGAATCGACCTCTGTCTCGGGCAGGGCTCGCAGCTGCTTCGCCTGCTTCTGGGCCTCCGGGCATTGGCCCTCGGCGGCCAGCCACTGGATGGCCGGCACGCGCATCCCGACGTCCTCCTGCATCGCCTTCTTCAGCCAGTTCTCCCGCCACGGGCCCCCGCAGGCCGCCAGTCGAGGATGCGCGGCGCAGATGCGGAAGCGGGCCCGGGTGGACTCCCATTCATAGCCATCCTCGCGGGTCTCCAGTCTCGCGAAGAGTGCCAGCGCTTCCTCGTAGCGCCCCACCTCCTGCAAGGTCTCGGCGTACTCGTAGGTGTGCTCGGGAGAGTCCTGGAGCTTCGACCAGGCTTCCCTCCGGCTCTTCAGCTCCGCCGGCTCGGACAGCCGGACCGTCTTCATCACGGCCTCGTAGAACGCCTGGTAGGGCGGCGCCACGGAGCGCTCCGTGTACCAGCCGACCCGGTAGATACGGACTCCCTCCACGCGGGCCTGTTCGAACACACGGCGGTCCTGCCCGGTGAACGTCCAGGCCCGCCAGCCCTCCTGAAGGGCCGGAACCTCGGCCCGGGTGAAGGGGCCGCCCAGGCGCCGCTCCCAGTCCTGTTGCAGCAGCTCGGGATCCAACTGGTCCGGCTGCCGGAGCAGGTGCGTGGCCGCGAAGACGGCGCTGCCGGAACTCTGTTCCACCTGCCACGTATTCAGCCCCATGAACGTGCCCCGGTGGTTGGCCAGGCGCCAGCAGATCGACAGCTCCAGCCCTTCCCGGGGCTCTCCGGCGGGCCGGTCGAGCGAGCAGATCAACGTCGGAGAGGAGGCCAGCAGCCACGCCAGTCCCGCGGGGAGCGCCAGGAGGAGCAGGCCGACTCCCAGCGCGCGCAGCCGCGTGAGGGCCAGGCCCATGCGCGGTGCCAGCGTCTCCGCGGGGGCCCACAGTGACACGGCCAGCCCTCCGAGGTAGCCGCCCACGTGGCCCAGCACCGAGATGTTCGGGGCCGAAAAGCTGGGCAGCGAGAAGAGGGCGAACAGGATGTAGGAGCGCCAGCCGTAGGCGGCGCGCTGCCCGCGCGGAATGGCCTCTCCCAGCCGGAGACCCAGGCCCAGCTGGGCGCCCCAGGCACCGAAGACAAACACCGACGAGCCCACGACCGACCTCTCCGAGAAAGGAACGATGAGCACTGCCGCCCCCAGGCCCGCTCCGAGCAGCACCAGCAGCAGGCCTGTCATGCCCAGCACCCGCTCGACCCGGAAGCAGCAGTAGGCCAGGAGGGGCAGGTTGAAGATCAGGTGCCGGGTGTTGACGTGGAGCCAGGGCGCCGTCCACGCGCTCCACCAGGCTCTCTCGAGGAGCGTCGGCTCGAACCCGACAGCGCCCACCCGCGTGAGCTCCACCCCCCTCTGGCTCAGCCAGACTTGAAGGCCGAAAGCCAGGAGCATCAGCACGCACAGCAGCGCGGTGGTCCACGGGAAGGGTTTCTTCGCCAGCCGCGTCGCCACCCGCGCCGCTGGCGTCTCCACGGCACTGGCCAGCGCCGGGATGGTGTCGATCCGGGCGAACTCCGTCCCCGTCCAGGGCGCGTAGCGAATCTCCGCCGAGCCGAGCACCGTCCCTCGCCGGATCTCTTCCTCCAGCTCCGACGGATGCAGGATGGTCTCCTCGTCATCGCCTCTCAGTTCGACCTGCTGCATGCATTGCCCCCCTCGGTGAGCCTCGACTGTCCGCGCGTGGCTCGGGCTTTCGTATCATGGCACGACTCGTGTGGAGGACGTTGCGGCGCGAGGGCCAGCCCAAGGCCGTGGGGGGAGGGCGGTCCGGCCGTGATGAATCCGCTTGCAAAGCGAGTGGGCCCGGAACACTCAATCGCGCGCTTTTCCACCCGAGGAGACGACGACATGAAGCGAGTCCTGGGAGTGCTTGCGGGCCTTCTGGCGATGACGGCGGCGGCCAGGCCCGTGCAGAAGCCGGTGGTCTATGAGCTGGAGGGAACGAAGTTCGAGGGCGTGCTCGTCTACGACGACTCCGTGAAGACTCCCCGTCCGGGGCTGGTGCTGGTTCCCAACTGGTTGGGCGTCAACGAGCCCAACGTGAAGCAGGCGATCCTGGTGGCGGGCAAGCAGTACATCGTCTTCGTCACCGACCTGTACGGACAGGCCGTACGCCCCAAGAACCCCGCCGAGGCGGGCAAGGTCTCCGACGTGTTGAAGCACGATCGCAACCTCATGCGCGTGCGTGTGAACAAGGCCCTGGACGTGCTGCGCGCCGAGGGCAAGGCGGTGGGGCTCGACGCGAAGAAGCTGGGCGCCGTCGGCTTCTGCCTGGGCGGTACCGCGGTGCTGGAGATGGCGCGCAGCAGCGTCCCTGTCGCCGGCGTGGTGTCCTTCCATGGCGGCCTGAACGCGCCCATTCCCGCCACCGAGGGCGCCATCACCGCCAAGGTGCTCGTGCTGCATGGGGCCGAGGATCCCCAGGTCCCCCCCGCCGAGGTGGAGGGCTTCGAGGAGGAGATGCGCAAGGCCAAGGCCGACTGGGAGTTGGTGTCCTATGGCGGCGCGGTGCACAGCTTCACCATCGTCGAGGCCAACACCCCGGGAAAGGTCCAGTACAACGCCAAGGTGGCCAGGCGCGCCTACCTCGCGATGAATGACTTCCTCGCCGAGGTCTTCGCGAAGTAGCCAACGCGGGGGGCTCGCGTGTTGCTCTACCCGGAGAGCCCCTGCGCGCGCAGGAACTCGCGCACGCTGGGCGCGTTGCGCGCCTCCGAGTCCACGCACAGCGAGATGGACTCGAGCGCGCGGGCGAGTGCGCGCGGTCCGCCCTCGATGCGCTTCACCCGCGGGCCCAGTAGCGTCTCGGCCTCCGCACGCTGGGCGGGGTCACAGAGCACGCCTACCTCCTCGATGAGATTGCCGAGCTCGTCGGAGCGCATCCGCTCCGCGAGGCTGTCGAAGTTCTCGCGGTAGAAGGCCCATGCCTGCGCCCGCGAGTCCGCGTCGTTGAGCGCCGTGCTCAGGATCTCCACTGTCTCGCGCACGTCGAACTCGCTTCCGGCCACCAGGCCCAGCGCCTCGCCCAGCAGCGCCCGGTCCTCGAAGGAGCCGAGCACGGAGAGCAGCACCGAGCGCTCGCGGCGGTCCTTCGCGCCGCGCGCCTGTGTGAGCAGCGTGTCGAACAGCGCCCGGTCACCCCGCTTCGCGGCGACCCGCAGCGCCACCCGGGCCACGTCCTCCTTCACCGCGTCGCGGTCCGCGAGCCACGCCCGGCCCAGCCGCGCGGCCTCCCGGCTCAGCGTGGGGTCCTCGCCCACGCCCGACGCGAACGACAGCAGCAGCAGGCGCAGTCGCTGCTGGCTCTCGTCCTCCCCGGGTCTGGCCACCCATCCGAGCGTCCGGGCGCGCGGTGCGTAGAGGCCGCGGATCCACGCCCGATAGCGGGCGCGGTCCTCCGCGGAGAGCCGGTCCACCCGCACGCCCCCGAGCAGTTGCAGGCCGCGCTGCACGACGAGCCGGCTCGGGTCCTTCGCCGTGGCGGGAACGGCGCGCAGCGCCTCTCCACTGCGCAGGTCCCCGCGCGAGACGCCCGCCCGTACGTCGGCGAGCAGCGCGAGCCGCTCGTCCTCGCTCAGCGTCCCCGCGGGGGCCCCGAGCAGGGCGTCCAGCTGCGGGCGCGCGTACCCGGAGTGGTAGTAGCCGCGGCCGTCCGCGTTGAGCAGCACCCAGCGCGGGCAGCCGGGCGCCTTCAGCAGCAGCTCGCCCTCGGCCTGCGTGAGCAGCGTGCAGCCGCGCTCGGCCTGGCTTCCGGTACCGGCACGCACGCACACCGGCACCGCCCACGTCTGGCCCTGCTCGCCCAGGGAGCCGGCGGGCCAGAAGCGCTCCTGGCGCAGCCGCACCCGCGTGGGGGCGCCGGGCTGGCACTGCAACTCCCCCTGGATGCGTGGGACGCCGGGCTGATCCACGAAGCTCTTGAAGACGCGCGCGGCGTCCGCTCCGGCGACCTCGCTCAGTGTCCGCAGGAAGTCGTCCGAGGTGGCCGTCTTCCAGGCGTGGGTGCGCATGTGCTGGCGCATCACGTCGCGCACGCGCTCCTCGCCGAGCCACGGCTCCAACATCCCCAGCACGGCGGAGCCCTTGGAGTAGGTGGTCCCGTTGTCAAAGGCACCAATGATGTCGTCATTGCTCGCCACCGGCTTGCGCACCGGGGGCGTGTTCACGAGCGAGTCCGTGCCCATCGCGTGCGCGAGCGCGTTCGCGCTGAACTCGCGGCCCAAGCCCCAGGAGGGCTCGAAGCCGTCCATCGTCTTGCGATCGAGCCAGCTGGTGAAGGACTCGTTGAGCCACACGTCGTCCCACCAGCGGCAGGTGACGACGTCGCCGAACCAGTAGTGACCCAGCTCGTGCCCGAGGATGGTGGCGTAGCGCTGGCGCCGCTCGAGCGTCTCCTGGCCGGGCTTGATGAGCGTGAGCGGCTGGCCCATCGCGACGATGCCCGGGTGCTCCATGGTGCCCCAGAAACGCGGCACCACGGCGACGTCCAGCTTCTCGAAGGGGTAGGGCAGGTCGAAGAAGTCCTCCAGCACCTCGACGATGCGCGGGGTGACGCTCGCGGCATACGCCGTCTCCGGCCCGCGCCCCCTGGGCACGATGAAGCGCAGCGGCACCGGTGTGCGGCCCACCGTGCCGGCCTCCACCACGTCGAAGGGCCCCACCATGAAGGCGACGAGGTAGCTCGGCATGGGCTTGCTCTCGGCGAAGGTGACGCGCTTGAGGCCGCCGGGCAGCGGCTCCTCGCGCACGGCTGGCGCGTTCGCCGCCGCCACGTGCGACTCCTTCACCGTGAAGGTGAGCTGCCACGGCACCTTGAAGGTGGGCTCATCGAAGCAGGGGAAGGCGCGGCGCGCGTCGATGGGCTCGAAGAAGGTGTAGAGGTACGGCTCGCCGGCCTCCGTCTCCCCGTACAACCCCTGGCTGCGCGTGCGCTCCACCCGTCCGGTGAACCGCAGCACCAGCCGCGCGCGGCCCGCGGGGAGCTCCTCGGGGAGCAGCAGCCCGAGGCGCCCCGTGTCCGCGGTGGCGATGCGGGCCTCGAAGCCGTGGCCCTCGCGCTCCACGCGCGCCGAGGAGACCTCCACGTCCTGCGCGTGCAGCCACACCTGGCGCACCGGCGCCCGCACCTCCACGTCGATGCTCACGGTGCCGGGGTATGTCGCCTCCTGTGGCAGCAGGGTGAGCTCCAGCGCGTAGCGCACCGGCCGCACCGTGTCCGGGAGCCTCAGCGAGGGCGGCGCGGGCTCGGGATACGCCGCGATCGCCGGGGCTGCCGCCGTGGCGGAATCGGAGCCCGTGGGGGCGGCTGGAGGTGCATGGGAGCAGTGCAGCAGACCGAGGGCGAGGAGCAGCAGCGGGAGTCGACGCATCCCACCACGCCAGCCTCCCGGGGCCGCCATGTCAACCTCACAGGCATCGTGAGCCTCGTGTTGTCGGCGCGTGGGCACGCGCGCTGGTGGCGGGCCGCAAGCATGGGAGGCATAGACAGACTCAGAGAAGGCGAGTGGACGAATTCGTCCGGGGCTGTCCGAGGTCACGACGCCAGCGTACCTGGTGGGATGCGAGTCGTCCGAGAGCAAGCCCTGGTGTTGCCTGTCCCGTCAGTCTCATATCCTTATTTTTGTCCTCTCTCTGGATTTGACTTATTGTCATTTCTCTCTCGAAAAGGAGCAGTGATGAAACGCGACACGACTTCTCTGCTGGGTGGGATGATCTGGGGTGTGGCCCTCTCGTGGGCCATGGGGTGCGGCGGGGCTCTTGAGACACCAGAGAACGCAATGGTCACGTCCGATACTTCCTTGGAATCCAGACAAGAGCTCGCTTCCGCCGAGCAGGTGGCGTCCCCGGATATCTCCGAGGCGCTCGCGGACGAGTGTTCCGGCGCACAAGGGACGGGGACCTACAAGGGCTACGTCTGCCCTTCGCACAACTTCATCATCACCCAGAAGATCTCCTGTGCGGAGGCTCGCAACAACTGCGTGCTCAACGCCAACGCGAATCCGGGCAGCAGCTTCTTCTGTACCTGGAACGACCGGGTCATCTACCGCCGGGACGTGAGTGCGGGCGCGTGTAACTCCCTGGTCTGTGCCGCCGTAACGGGGACGGGGCAGTACAAGGGGTACGTCTGCCCCTCGCACAACTTCATCAACACCAACGCCATTTCCTGCCAGGAGGCTCAGTCCAACTGCCAGCTCAACGCCAACTCGAATCCCAATTCCAGCTTCTACTGCACCTGGAAGGGGACGGAAATCTTCCGGCTCGAGAGGACCGCCGGCATTTGTCCCCGGTGAGCGCGGGGTGCCGAGCGCGTCCTTCCCCGTGCCCGGGGCGTCGTCCCAGTCGGATCATCGCCCCAACGTATGAGATCCTGCGCGGGCCGAGACCTCCCTCATGCATCGCACTCCTCAGCATCCGCCTCCCCACGTTCTCACCCTGGACGCGATGGGCACCGGGGACCTGCCCCTGCGTGTCATTCGCGTGCCATGGCACCCGGTCATGCCTCCACCCGGGCCGCTCGTGTCGACCTTCTTCATGATCTTCGTGCTGACGGGGGGGAGGGGGCGAGGCCGTCACCTGGAGCCGCTCGAACTCCAGGCGGGGGACATCCACCTCGTCCCCGCGGGCATCGAGCACCAGCCCCTCGAGGTGGACAACCTCCAGGGGTGGATCGTGTGCTTCGATCCGATGCTGCTCCGCTCGATCGGACCGGAGCGGTTGCCGGGGCAACCCCGGCTCCGCGGAGAGGCGAAGCCCACTCCGGAGCGGAGCCTCTTTGCTCGGGGACTGCTCCGGCTGCGACCCGGGCAACCCCGGTGGCGGCGAATCGAGCAGCTGGTCGCCGAGATGGAGGCCGAGCTGCGAGAGGCCCGGTGGGGCGTGGAGAACGCCGCGCACGCCTGGTTCGTCTTGCTGATCACGGAGCTCCTGCGCGAGTTGCAGGAGCGCGCGCCGCTCGCGCCGCCCATGATCGGAGGGCTCGTGCGTGATGCACTCGCCTTCATCGAAGCGCATTGCTTGCGGCCCCTCTCGCTCCAGGACGTCGCGGCGGCGGTGGGGCGCACGCCCTCGCACCTGGCCAACGCCATCCGTCGGGAGACGGGGCTGACGGTGGGTGACTGGCTGCGCGAGCATCGCATGGTCGAGGCCCGGCGGCGCCTGTTGGACACGGGAGTCAGTATCGAGCGCATCGCCAGCCAGGTGGGCTACGCCGACGTCACCCATTTCATCCGCACCTTCCGGCGCGTCCACGGAATGACCCCCCGGGTCTGGCGCGAGCAGCGCCGCCGCGCCGGAAGCTGAAGGGCTCGCGCCGAGCCGTCGCTCCCCTCAATCCTCCTCGTCTTCGCAGGGCAGGTGGGCACGGACCATGAAGTCGGCCCGATTGCTCACTCCGAAGGGCTTGAGCTTCTCGTAGATGTGACGCAGGTGCTTCTTCACGGTCTCGTGGCTGTTCTTCTCGCCCTTCTTGTTGAGGAGCCGGTGGGCGATCTCCTTGTCGGACAGGCCTTTGTACAAGAGGTTGGCGATCTCGATCTCCTTGGGCGTCAGGATCTTGAGCCAGACGATGAGCTGGGGATGCGTCACCTCCTGGAAGCGCAGTTGCCAGTACGACTTGTTCCCCACGGGCGGCAACTGGAAGTAGGTCACCCGCAGGGTCTTCCGGCCGCCCTCCATCTCCCAGATCCCCACCCCGGTCTGGAGGAAGCTCGATTGGCTCATCGCCGTGTTCAGCTTCTCCAACAGGGCCAGGGGCAATCGCCCCGGGAGGTCCGTGAACCATTTCTCCATCAGCCTGTCGATGGGACCCAGGCGCTGCACCACCTCGAAGCGGGTGGTCAGCACGAGGCTCGCCGTCTTCTGGGCCGCCGTTTGCGCCTCCAGCAGCCGGCCCGTCAGCTCCCGCTCCACGAACACCTGACAGCGCTGGATGGCCGAGGAGAGGTGCGGCGCGACGTACTGGACGAGGTCGCGCTCGTGGTCGGAGAAGGGCCGGGGCTTGAGGCGGTAGGCGCTGAAGCCGCCATTGCCGTCCCAACCCGCCTGGGTCAGATAGACCGACATGACGTGCTCGAGCGGCACTCCCATGTCCTGGCCGATCCGGTAGATCTTGGTGGCCTGCAGATCCTTGTGCGCGATGATGTCTCCATCCCGCATGACCCGGTTGGGATTGCGCACGTTGGCGGCACGGATGAAGTCATCCTTCTTCCATTCCTCATACTGGGCGAAATACACCTCGGGCATCTTCGCCACCAACCAGTCGTCCAGCGAGGGCTGTCCGATGCGCGAGGCGCACAGGGCCATGCAGTCCGCGGACGTCAACCGGATCAGGCTGTCCTCCGTGGTGCGCACGATCTCCGAGAGGGTCTTGGCGTGGTTCAGCGCTTCCACCAACTGGCCGATGAGCAGGCGCTCCCTGGGCTTCATGTGGATCTGATCCCGTTTCATCCCGCGGATCTAATCCCCCAGGGCGAAGGTTGTCCGTACCCCCAAGGGGGTATGGACAACGGGGCCCCACCTGGGCCTTGGGTTCTTCCTATACTCCCCCGAAAGCGCCGACGCGGTGCTCGATGGCGTCGCGGGGCCGCTCTTCCCGACACTCATCTCCGCGCTTCGCCCAACCGGTCGGTATTGCCTCGTCGGCGCGGCGGCCGGTGGCGCGGTCTCCTTCGACGCCTGGAGCCTGCTCGACGGGCGCGTCCTCACCGGCTACTCGACGGAGACGCTCGACGGAAACGTGCTGCGAGCGGCCACGCGCGAGCTGCTCGCCTTGCGGCTGCCTCCTCCGCCGACGACCGTGCTCCCGCTCGCCGAGGCGGCGCGCGCCCACGAACTCCTCGAGCGACGAGAAGTTCGTGGGCGCGTGGTGCTCGTGCCGTAGACCGAGACGGCAGGGACAAGCCCGCGGGCTCAGGTCCCTGCCGTCTCGGGCGCCCCGGAGGCTCAGCGCTTCTCCGTGATGAACTCGACGCGGCGGTTCGCGCGCTGCCCCTCGGGTGTGCTGTTCTCCGCCACGGGGCGGCTGGACCCGTACCCCTTGGCGGTCAGGCGGGAGCCCGCGATGCCGCGCTGGATGAGGTACTCGCGCACCATGTCCGCGCGCTGCTGACTCAGCGTGACATTGAGCTCCTCGGGGCCGGTGGCGTCCGTGTGCCCCTCGACGCGAACCGAGAGTTCCGGGTGGGCCTTGAGGTAGTCCGCGATGGCATCCAACTGCCGCTTCTCTTCCTCCTGGAGGGACGACTCTCCCACCGGGAACAGGACATGGTGGTCCGTGGGCGGTGCGGCCTGCTCGGGCGGAGGCGGCTCCTCGCGCGGCGGTGCCCGCTCGGGCGGGGGCTCGGGAGGCGGCGCCTCGGTGGGCTTCTCCTCCTGGACCGGGCAGCCACGATTCGTCTCGACGCCAGCCTCGTGGGGGCAGGCATCCTCGTCGTCCGCGATGCCATCACCGTCCGCGTCGGGGGCGGGGCAGCCCTGGTAGCGCGGGAGTCCCGGCTCGGAGGGGCACCGGTCCTGGCGATCCACGACGCCGTCCCCGTCCGAGTCGCCATCCGGGCAGCCGCCGTTGTCCACCGCGCCGGCCTCGAGCGGGCAGCGGTCTTGCGCGTTGGCCACCGAGTCACCGTCGTCATCCAGCTCCGGGCACTGCTCTGGCGTGTGGGTGCGGCCCTCCTTGCAGACGTCTTCACGGGCAGGAGGCACGTAGGGGGGAGCCCAGGCGATTCCCGCGGCCACGCGGAACGAGGGCGTGCCCGGAATGTCCGTGAAGCCATGCCCCGCCAGCGCGAACGCCTCGAAGCCATGGCCCACCGGCAGCCTCAAGCCACCGAGCAACTCCAGCGCCACATCCGGCGCCACGAGCGACTCGGCCGCCTCCAGCGCGATCTCGGCGCGCAGGCCTTCGCCGCGCGTGGCCACCACGAGCCCCTGCTCGAGTTCACTTCCGAAGTTCCGGCCGGGCTCGACCTCCGTGGAGCGGATCCGCACGCCCGCGCTGGCGCCCAGCGACAGCGGACCCACCTCGCGTCCCACGGCCACCCGGGGCGCGAACTGGAACCCCGCCCAGCCATTCTGCCGACCGAACGCACTCGCCGTTCCGCCGGGCAGTCCGATGTCCAGTCCCAGGCCGAGGAACACCGGCGCCCCGTCCTCGCGGCGAAGCAGCGCATAGCGCGCGCCCAGCTCCGGCGTTCCCAGTCCGAAGGAGGTCGGCGCCGTCACTCCGACCAGCGACTCCGCGCCCGAGCCTCCCTGGGCGATGATGATGGGCAGCCGCGCGGACAGCTCCAGGCGCTCGATGGGAGACCAGGCCCCCGCGAGCCAGCCCGCGACGCGGTAGTCGATGATGGGGCGCTCCACGCCATCACTGCCCCTGAGCAGCAGGATGCCGCGCTCGTAGCCGGCCATGAGGAGCAGTCGATAGCTCCCCTCGGGGAGCACGTGGCCGGTGTCCACCAGCAGCGAGTCCGTCGCCGCGGGATTGAAGCGCAGGCGCTCCAGGTCCATCGGGAGGATGGGCCCGGCGCTCTGGGCATGGACGGCGGGGGCAAGGAGGGCGGCCAGGAGCGCGACCAGCACCCGGCCCCGAGCCCGTGGACGCGAGGGAAAGCTCATTGGCGTGGAGCGGCGACGGCGGCTCCTCGAGGCGAGCCCCAACAGGAGGAGCGCCAGCGACGAGGCCGTCCCACTGCCCGTGCTCTGGCAGCCGCCTCCGGCGATGGACACCACCGTCGCCTGGACCGTGACCTGGAAGGAGCACTGCGCGGAGTTGCCGGCCGCGTCCGTGGCGGTGACGGTGACGCGCGTGGCGCCATGTCTGAAGACACTGCCCGAGGCCGGCGAGGAGGTCACCGTCGTCGAGGAGACGGCGTCCGTGGCCGCGGGAAGCGTGAACGTCACGGAGGTGCCCGAGGCATCATCCGAGCGCACCTGGATGTCCTCCGGGCACGTCACGGACGGAGGCGTCGTGTCCTGGACGGTGAACTGGAACGAGCACGACGCCGTGCCGCCCGAATCGTCCGTCGCCGTGGCCGTGACGGTCGTGCTCCCGAGGGGGAAGGTGCTCTCCCTGGGCGGCGAATAGGTGATGGTGGGGTCGGCTCCCTCGTCGGTGGCCGTGGCGGGCGGCCAGTTGCCCGGGGCACCGTCGGGGCCCACCGCTTCGCTCGCGGTGTCCGCGGGGCAGGTGATGGTGGGAGGCGGATTCGTGACGTCGATGTCCACGGTGGCGACGTTGCTGTCCTGGCCGCAGTCCCGAACCCGGAAGGAGAAGCTGTCGGGGCCCTCGTAGCCCGGTTCGGGCGTGTAGGTGAGGGACGGCGGCGTGCCACTCAGCGTCCCGTGCTGCGGGGGCGTGACGAGGGTCCAGCTCAACGTCTGCCCCACATCCGGGTCGGTCCCGACGAGGGTGATGGCCACGGGCGTGCCGCGGGTCGTGGAGACCGTCTGGGGCTGCGCCGTGGGCGCGGTATTGGGGAGCACCGTCACCATGCGCCCACCCGGAATGGCATTGGCGAAGACGGACAGGGCGTACGTCCCCGGCGGCAAGTCGGCCGGGACGGTCACCGTCGCGCTCGTGGCGGACATGTCCGTCGCGGGAAGCGTCCAGAGTCGTCCTCCCTCGGCGCCCCGCAGGCGCACCAGGGGGAAGTCCGTCGGGGAGGCACCGAAGTTGCCGCTGCTCGCGCCCGAGATGCCCCGGAAGCCCTGGCCCTGGAGGACGCTCGGACAGGTGGGGAAGAGGACGTCCGGCTGACTCACCACCGGGCGCCACGCGGGCTGTGCGCCGGTGTCCTCGTACAGCTCGGCCCCCGTCGCGGCCGAGCCGCCCGCGAGGAGCACCTCGCCCGAGGGCAGGGCGGCCGCGACGAGCCCTCCGCTTGAAGCCGGAGCACTGACGGAGGTCCAGTCATGATGGGCGGGGTCATAGACGTCCGCCGAGGTGGAGGGCGTGCCCGGCGCGCTCAGGCCGCCCGCGACCAGGACCTTGCCCGAAGGCGCGAGTGTCGCGGTGTGGTACCCGTGCGCCTGGGAGAGCGCGGGCCCGGCGACCCACGTGTTGGTACTGGCGTCATACAGCTCCGTGGACGAGAGGCCCGTGGCGCCCGTGAGCCCTCCCGCCGCCAGCACCTGGCCGGAGGGCAGCAGCGTCAGCGTGAGGCCTTCGCGGCCCTGGGCCAGCCCCGCGGTGGGGGTCCAGGTATTGCTGGCCGGGTCGTACACCTCCGCGGTGGCCAGCGCCGCGCCCGCGCCGTTGCGTCCCCCGGCGACGAGCACCCGGCCATCGGGAAGCAGCGCGGCGGCATGCGCGGACCGGACCGTGGTCAGGGAGGCCACCGGGGTCCACGCGTCGGCGGTGGGGTCATACAGCTCCGCCGTCCCGAGCACCGTGGCGTCGCGCTGCCCGCCCACGACGAGCACCCGGCCGTCCGTGAGGAGCGTGGCGGTGTGGAAGTGCCTGGCACTGGCGAGCGGCGCGGTCGGGCTCCAGGCATTGGTGGCCGCATCGTAGCGCTCGGTCGAGCCCACCGAGCTGCCCCCGCTCAGGCCACCGACCACGAGCACCGAGCCCGAGCGCAGCAGCGTCGCCGTGGCGCGCTCACGCGGAAGGGAGAGGGACGCCGCGAACGTCCAGGTGTTGGCCGCCCGATCATAGAGCTGCGCCGAGGCCAGCGACGCGCCTCCGCTGTTGCGGCCTCCCGCGACGAGGACGCGGCCGGAGGGCAGCAGCGCCACCAGCGGATCCACCCGGGCTCCACCCAGCGCGCCGGCCGGGGTCCACCGGTTGACGCCCGGGTCATACAGCTCCGTGCTCGCGAGGGTGGCAGCGCCCGCCGCGTCGTAGCCACCCACGACCAGCACCTTGCCGGACGGCAGCAGCGTCGCGGTGTGGCCCGCCCGCCCGTCCGCCATGGTGTCCCCGGGGGACCACTGGCCGGTGGCGGGATCATAGAGTTCCGAGAGCGGAGTCTGGCCGATGCCGGCGCCGGTCACCAGCACCTTGCCA
Source organism: Cystobacter fuscus (assembly GCF_002305875.1). Taxonomy (NCBI): domain Bacteria; kingdom Pseudomonadati; phylum Myxococcota; class Myxococcia; order Myxococcales; family Archangiaceae; genus Cystobacter; species Cystobacter fuscus. The sequence continues at coordinate 6,186,057 of NZ_CP022098.1, forward strand.
TCGGGCAGCAGCGTGGCCGCATGGCGCGAGCGCGTGAGGGCCATGCTGCTCGTGGCGGTCCACGTGTTGCTCCCCGGATCGTACAGCTCCGCGTCGGACAGGACGATTCCGCTGGCGTCCGAGCCACCGGTGATCAGCACGCGGCCATCGGGCAGCAACGTGCTGGTGAAGAAGTACCGCGGCACGAGGGGCGGCGCGACGGCGGACCAGGTGCCGGTCGCGGGATCGTAGAGGTCCGCGCCGGGGACCTCACCGCCCTGGCCGTAGCCACTCACGGCGAGAACCCTGCCGTCCTGGAGTCGCGTGGCGGAGTGCGACCCCCGGCTCAGCGTCATGGCGCCGGTGGGAGTGAACGTGTTGGTGACGGGATCGTACAGGTCTGCGGAGGTGAGTTGGACTCCCGCGCGATTCGAGCCACCGGCGACCAGCACCCGACCCGACTCCAGGAGGGTGACGCTGGGCAGCGCGCGGTCATCCGACAGGTCGCCCGTGTCCGTCCACGTGCCCGTGGCGGGGTCATGGAGGTGACCCGTCCGGGAGGACTCCGTCAGCACGAGCACCTTGCCATTGGGGAGCAGCACGGCCTGCGTGATGTTGCCCTGGAAGCCGGGCGCTCCCGCGGAGGTCCACGTATCGGTGGCCGGGTCGTAGAGCTCCGCGCTGGAGATGGGGCCCGAGCTGTCGGTGCCATTGATGATCAGGAGCTTGCCGGAGCCGAGCAGGACGGCGGCATGCTGCGAGCTTGGCCTGGCCATGGGCGCGGCGGAGGACCAGCCGGGAGCCGCGGCCAGGGGCGCGGTGATGGAGGCCACGGCGTCGTCGTTGGCGGGCGACGGGGCCTCCTTCGCGCAGGACACCAGGAGCGCACTCCCCACCAACACCAGCACCCTGCTCCAGACATCGCGAGGTAACAGCATCACGGGAACTCCGATACGAGAGGACCGTTCGATCTTATACACTCGATGGAGGCCGCCACGATTGTTAACTCGACCCGCGGGGATGGATTCTTCCTGCCGCCACCCCCACGGGTCATCCATCCTTCCTCTACTCTTACATCCTTCCTGTACAGCTGGGGCCGGGGTCGCCCCAGGTGTCCGACGGGGGGCGGCAAACACATATCAATTCGAGGTGAGGGGCGGGTGCTGGAGTGGAGAGGCAGGGGCGCCATGCGTCTCGCTTGACACGAGGCTGGAGGTTCATATTATGTACGTAATATGAACGCGCGGCGCGGTGGAAGTGGTCGAGCGCTTCGGCTCGGTCAGTCGTCCGCTGCGCAAGTGAAGGGAAGTCCGCGCGTTGGCCTTCATGTCAGGGAGACGGAAATGCCATTGTGGAAAATCTATCACCCGGTGGGTGCATTCACCGGCGAGGACAAGCAGGCGCTCTCCAAGAGAATCACGGAGATCTATTCGTCGGTTCTGCCGAAGTTCTATGTCGGTGTGGTCTTCCAGGAGATCGCGGCGGACTCGATTTATATTGGCGGAGAGCCGACGAAGAACTTCGTCAGGATTCATGCGGATCATATCGCTCGCACGCTGAATTCAGATGAGGCCAGGACGAGATTTCTCGCCAAGGTCGATGCGGCTGTCGCTCCCTTCATCAAGGACCGGGGCTTCGATTGGGAGTTCCACGTCGACGAGACGCCCTTCGAGCTCTGGACGGTCCAGGGTTTTCGACCGCCTCGCCCGGGAACGGAAGACGAGAAGCGGTGGATCGCGGAGAACAAGCCCTCACCCAGAACCCATGCTTGAGGCGGGTCGCTGCGCTGCTGACGTGAAGGAACAATCGCGCGGAGTGGAGGGACGGACGTCCCTCTCCGCGCCTCACCGCGAGGAATCATGATCATGGGCAGGGAAAAAGGCTTGGCGGTTGTCACCGGAGCTTCTTCGGGCATTGGTGCCACGTATGCCGCGCGGCTGGCGGCGCGTGGCTACTCGCTCTTGCTGGTCGCGCGTCGGCCTGACCGCCTCGCCAGCATCAAGGATGAATTGTCTCGCGCGCACGGGGTCCACGTGGAGACGGTCGTCGCGGATCTCGAGAGTCCCTCGGATCTGTCCAACGTCGAGGCGCGCGTCGCGTCCGACGACGTCACCTTCCTCGTCAACAACGCCGGCGCGGGCGGTCTGGGCAAAAGCGCCAACATGACCGCCGATCAGCTTGATCGCATCATCAAGTTGAACATCACCGCGCTCACGCGCCTCTCGCACGCGGCGCTGTCGGCCTTCCGCAAGCGCAACGCGGGCGTTCTGGTGAACATCGGCTCGGTCATGGCGCATTTGCCGTCGGCGAGTGGCGCCGCCTACAGCGCTTCGAAGGCCTATGTGCTGAACTTCACCCGGTCCTTGCAGCTGGAGTACGCGGACAAGCCGATCCAGATTCAGCTCGTCATGCCCGGGCCGATCCGCACCGAGTTCTTCTCGTCACAAGGCATGAGCGACGCGGTCTTTCCGAACGAGGCCTATCTCACCGCGGAGCAGCTCGTGGACGCCGCACTCGCCGGGCTCGAGGCGGGGGAGGGCGTGACCGTGCCGTCCGTGCTCGACGTGCGGACCTGGAACGCGTTGGAGGCGGCGCGCGCCGAGTTCATGAAGGCGACGATGTCGGGCAAGGTCGCGCCGCGCTACCTCGGGTGATCGGCTATGGTGGTGTCCGCCATGACGGATACCGCCCTCGACCCGCTCTCTCTTCCGCTGCAGCCGACCGCACCTGGCTCCAGCGTGCGGCGCTTCACCAAGACGTTCCCCACGAAGCTCCCGCCCGAGGTGCTCTGGACGGAGTTCACGCGCACCCTGTCGGACTCGCGCGAGGGGCTCCTTTGGGCGAACAACATCTCCTGGATACACGCCTTGAACGGCCCCTTGAGGGAGGGCACGGTGCTCGCCGAGCGCATGGAGCCCACGGGCGCCGTGCTGCATTACCGCCTGATGGAGTTCTCCCCCCCGAAGCAGCTGCGGTACGCCTCGCTCCAGGGCCATCCCCTGGCGGCGAGCGCCACGGTCTCCATCGAGGCGTCCGAGGGGAAGGCCACGCTGCTCTGGCAGGGCGAGTATTTCGGTTCCGAGGCCCAGTTGCTGGGGTTGGACCGCGTGCACGCGGCGTTCTTCTCGCAGTTCGCCACGCGGCTCCAGCAGTTGGAAGCCGCGAGATGAGTCAGCTCGTCGAGGGCCGCAGATCCCGGCGGAGGATCTTCCCCACGTTGCTCTTGGGAAGCTCCGCGCGGAACTCGATGGACTTGGGCCGCTTGTAGCCGGTGAGCTGCTCGCGGCAGAAGTCGAGCAACTGGGGCTCGGTGAGGGCCGGGTCCTTCTTCACCACGAAGAGCTTCACCGCCTCGCCCGAGTGCGCGTCGGGCACGCCCACGGCCGCCACCTCCAGGACACCGGGGTGCGCGGCGACCACACCCTCCACCTCGTTGGGGTAGACGTTGAAGCCCGACACGAGGATCATGTCCTTCTTGCGGTCCACGATGCGCAGGAAGCCGCGCTCGTCCTTGACGGCGATGTCGCCGGATTTGAGGAAGCCGTCGGGCGTCATGACCCGGGCCGTCTCGTCCGGGCGGTTCCAGTAGCCGGCCATCACCTGGGGGCCGCGGATGCACAGCTCCCCGGGCTCTCCGAGCGGCACGTCCTTTCCCTCGTCATCGCGCAGGGAGACCTCGGTGGAGGGCAGGGGCAGACCGATGCCACCGGAGTATTCCGTGTCGGTGAGCGGGTTGCAGGTCACTCCGGGGGAGGCCTCCGTCAGGCCGTAGCTCTCGAGGAGCGGAACGCCGGTCAGGGAGAACCACTTCTCCGCGACGACCCGCTGCGCCGCCGCGCCACCACAGGTGGTGATCAGCAGTTGGGACAGGTCGAGCTTGCCGAGGTCGGGGTGGTGGACGAGGGCGTTGAAGAAGGTGTTGACCCCCGGCAGGGCATGGATGGGCCGATGGGACAGGGTCTGGATGAGGCCGGTGATGTCTCGCGGGTTGGGGATGAGGATGTTCATCGCGCCCACGTGCATGCCCAGCAGCGCGCAATTGTTGAGCGCGTAGATGTGGTAGAGCGGCAGCACGCAGACGAAGGTGAGCTGGCCCTGGCGCTTGTGCAGGACGGGCTGCAGCCAGGCCTCGGTCTGCAGCATGCTGGCGACCAGGTTGCGGTGCAGCAGCATGGCGCCCTTGACCACGCCGGTGGTGCCCCCCGTGTATTGGAGGAAGGCGATGTCGTCGGGTGACACGGTGATGGGGGCGAGCGGCAGCGTCTGGCCCTCGGCCAGCACGCGCTCGAACGGGATTGCCTGGGGCAGGGGAGAGGCGGTGCCCGGCGCGCCCGCGGCGACCGTCACCACGTGCTTCAAGGCGGTGTTCCCCAGGATCTTCTGGAGGGTGGGAGCGAAGGCTTCCAGGAGGAAGAGGGCCACGGCCCCGCTGTCCTTGAGCTGGTACTCCAGCTCGCGCGGGGTGTAGAGCGGGTTGACGTTCACCACGGTGCAGCCCGCGCGCAGGATGGCGGCGACACAGACCGGGTACTGAATCACGTTGGGCATCATGAGGGCCACGGCCGAGCCGCGCGCGAGTCCCCGGGCCTGCAACCACGCCCCCACCTGACGCGACAGGGCATCGAGCTCGCGGTAGGTGATGGACTGGCCCATGCACTCGAACGCCGGGCGATCGGCGTACGTGCGGAACGACTCGTCCATGAGGTGGGCCAGCGAGGCGTAGCGCGTGCCATCGATCTCGGTTGGAACGCCCGGGGGGTAGTACTTGAGCCAGCTCTTCTCCATGCGTGTCGCCTCGTCGGTCCAGGGTGCTGGCCCCGGATGATAGCCGTGCCCGGCCACCTCGGTGGACTTGTTGCATGGACTGACGGCTGAAGAGGCTCGGCTCCTGCACCGTCACGCGAGGTCGGTGGAGGCCGCGAAGTCCTTCTGGGGCTCGATGTCCGCCAGGCGCTCCTTGAGCGCCTTCACGAGCGCCGCGTATGCGTCGCCGCCGAGGACCAGGCGCCTGGGCGCGGGATGTTGATCGACACTCGCGATCATCCGCTGGGCCATCCTGGCGGCATCGCCCTGGGGAAGGCGCGACGTGTCCTCGAGGAGCGCGTGAACCCTGCCCACGGGCGTGCTCTCGTAGACGGCCATCTTCGCGCCGACCTTCGCGCTCCCGAAGCGGAACTTCGTTCGTGCGCCGCCCGGCTCGACGATCGTGACGCCGATGTTGAACGGCGCGAGCTCCTGCATCATCGACTCGACGAAGCCCTCGATGCCCCACTTGCTCGCGTGGTAGAGCGACCCCCCGGCGCCAGCCGCCTGTCCGCCGTACGTCGAGACCTGGAGGATTCGCCCACCTCCCTGTGCGCGCAGGTGCGGAGTGGCGGCGCGAATGACCTGGATCGAGCCGAGCAGGTTGGTGTTGAGCTGGTGGACGATCTGCTCATCCGTGAGCGCCTCGGCGGCGCCAAAGAGGCCGTAGCCGGCGTTGTTGACGACCACGTCCACCCGCCCGAGCTCGGCGAACGCCCGGTTCACCACCTGCTTGATGGCCGGCGTATCGGTGACGTCGAGGTGCGCGAGCCAGAGGCGTTCGCCATGGCGCGCCTCGAGGTCGTTCATCGCGTCCAGCTTGCGAACGGTGCCCGCGACGCGGTCGCCGCGCGTCAGGAGCTGCTCCGTCATGTGGCGGCCGAAACCACTGCCCACACCCGTGATGAACCAGGTTCTCTGTCGTGTCATGGCCAGGTCCTTGTGGTGCTGCGAGGTAGATGCGGCCATCTTTCGCATCCAGGGGAGACATGGACAATTCCCCTCGGTGGAGACACACTGGAACGCATGCCGTACCAATCGGAACATGCGCTCGAGGAGCTCCGGGCCTTCGTCGCGGTGGTCGAGGCCCAGGGGTTCAGCGCCGCCGCGCGGGCGACGCGGGGGAGGAAGGCGACGCTCAGCAAGCGCGTCCAGGAGCTCGAGGCGCGCCTCGGCGTGCCGCTGCTCGTGCGGACCACGCGCTCGCTGCGACTGACCGACGAGGGCCGCGCCTATTTCGAGCATGCGTCGCGCGCACTCGCCTCGGTGCGGGACGCCGAGGCCGTGGTCCTCTCCGCGAAGGCCGAGCCGCGCGGCGTCTTGCGTGTCACGACCTCGGCGGCGCTGGCGGCCCTGGTGATGGACAGCGTCGTGGCGACCTACCTCGCCAGGCATGCGCAGGTGCGCGTCGAGCTCCACGTGTCGGAGCATCGAGGAGATCTCGTCCGCGAAGGCTTCGATCTCGCCGTGTGGGCGGGCTCGCTCGAGGACTCATCGCTCATCGCGCGAAGGCTCGGCGTCGCCGACGGGGGTTACTACGCCAGCCCGCGCTATCTCGCGCGGAGACCCGAGCCGAAGTCGCCAGAAGAACTCTCGGCGCACGACACGATCGCGGTCCCCAAGGGCGATGCGCCGATGGACTGGGCCTTCGTCGTCGCGGGAAGGCCAAGGCGGGTCACGTTGCGCCCCCGCCTGGTGGTGTCCGACCTGGCGCTCGCGGCGCGGGCCGCGGCCGCGGGGATGGGGATCGTCCGTGCTCCGTCCTCGGTCGTGGAGCCGTATCTCGCGAAGAAGCAGCTCGTGGCCATCCTGCGAGAGTCGACACCGCCTGGGCTCGAGGTGCATGCCGTCTTTCCCGTCGGTGGTGCACTCGTGCCCAAGACGCGCGTGTTCGTGGAGCTGCTTCAGGCGTGGTTCGAGCGCGAGTAGCAGTGAGAAAAACGAACCCACGGTGTCTGTCGTGCGGATTTGGCCGGTAATAGACGGCGCACAGGACACCTGGGCCGATGGCCAGCTCCCCCTCCTTCCTGCTCCATTCCTGCTCCATCACCCGCCTTCGACAACGAGGCCCCGCTCATTGATTTCCTGGAGGCTTCCTCCACCTCCGTGCCCGCTGGCGGCTCTCTTCACCTGGTGGCCTCGGCCCATGATCCCAACCCGGGCGACATCCTCTCCCATGACTGGACGGCCACCGCGGGCTCCTTCTCCTCACCCTCCGAGGCCTCCACTTCGTGGACGGCTCCTGCCTCCGCCGGCGTTCAGTCCCTCACCCTCACCGTGACGGACTCCCGTGGCCTGTCCTCTCGCGTTGTCCTGACCATCCAGGTCTCCCTCAACGGCGGAACGGGAGAGGCTCAGCTTTCCATCGCCTTCAACAGCTCTCCTCGGGTGGCCTCCCTCACGGCCTCTCCCACGCGGATTCCCGTCGGGCAGACGACCTCTGTCTCCATCTCCGCCTCCGACCCGGATGGCGACAGCCTCTCCTACGCGTGGAGCGCCTCCTGCGCCGGCTCCTGGACCAACGCCTCCTCCAGCTCCGCTCGATTCACCCCCTCGCTCCTGCCCGCCGGCGCCTGCAACAACTGCCGCCTGACGGTCCTGGTCTCGGACGGACACGGCGGGCTGAACACCGGAACCGTCGCCCTGTGCATCAGCAACACGCCGCCTTCCCCTTCGTTCCCTCCCGAGATCCTCCGGACCTACCGATCCTCGGACTCCGCCACCCCGGGCCAGGTGCTCACCTATGAAGTGGTTGCCAGCGATCCGCAGGGCTCTGACCTCTCCTTCTACTGGGAGGCCTCGACAGGCGTGCTGGACCCGCCGAGCCGCGATGCCTTCCGCAGCCGCGTCACCTGGACAGCCCCCTCCTGTGTCAGCGACGGCACGCCCCCTTCCATCACGGCGGTGCTGCTGCACGACGGCAAAGTCCTCATCGCGGGAGGACATGTCGTCGATGGCGATATTCAACTCGCGGCGGCGGAGCTGTTCACGCCCTGAAGATGGCTCTTTTCCATATATTGGCCCCATGGGAGCGGAACGCCGGAGCTGTGCCCATCGGCGTGTCCACGCCCAGGAGCTCCGCCATGCTCGCCCTCCCGCTCCTCGTCCTCCTCGCCGCGGTGCCCGCACCGTCCTCCCTCCGGGAGGCACTCCAGGAGCGCATCTCCCAGGTGAAGGGCGCGTCCGTGGCGGTCGCCTACCAACGCCTCGGGGGCTCCCCGGACTCCCTCTACCTGGAGGCGGATCGCTCCTTCCACGCCGCCAGCACCATGAAGGTGCCGGTGATGCTCGAGGTCTTCCGCCAGGTGGACGCCGGCACCCTGTCCCTGGAGGAGCCCGTGACACTCACCCGCCAGTTCGCCTCCATCGTGGACGGCTCGCCCTATGAGCTCGACGCGAAGGACGACGAGGACGCCGCCCTCCACGAGCGACTCGGACAACCCGTGCCGCTGCGCGAGCTGGTGGAGCGGATGATCACCCGCTCGAGCAACCTGGCCACCAACCTGGTCCTCTCCCGGGTGGACGCCCGGCGCGTGACGAAGACCCTGCGCGCCCTGGGGGCCCGGCGGATGACCGTCCTGCGCGGCGTGGAGGACGGCAAGGCCCACGCCCGGGGTCTGAACAACACCGCGACGGCGCGGGATCTCGCCTCGCTGTTGTCCGCCCTCGAGCAGGGCAGGGCGGCCACTCCGGCCTCCACCCGCGCCATGCGCTCCATCCTCCTGGCCCAGGAACTCAATCGGGAGATTCCCGCCGGACTCCCGCCGGGCACACCCGTGGCGCACAAGACCGGGCAGATCTCCGGCGTCCTCCACGATGCCGCCATCGTCTACCCCCCGGGCCATCCCGCCTACGTCCTCGTGGTGCTCACCCGCGGCATCCCCGATGAGGCGGTGGCGCGCTCGCTCATCGTGGAGCTTTCCCGCCAGGTGTACGCGCACGCGACGCGTTGACACCCCTCGCCGGACGCGGTCGCCGGAGGGTGAACGGTCCGTACAAGGGCGCATTGGGTCTCCATGGCTCGTTGTTCGGCTCGGTGACCGGGACGACCACGAGCTCCGTCTCGATGGTGGGCGTGCGTTACTTCGTCTCGGACGCGGTCCCGGAGGCCGACACCTTCGCCCTGGCGACGGTCCGTCCGGGACTCGGCGTGACGCTCTACACCCCCTGACTCAGGGCGTCGCGGCCGTGGTGAAGGTGCGGGTCTCGGAAGTGCTGACGGAGATGTCCCCCGTGCCCTGCTCGAGGGGGTTGCCATGCTCCACCAGTCCGATCAGGGCATCCATGGAGGCCGCGGGGCCAAAGCCCTGGATCTTCCAGGTGAACTCGGTATTGGCGGGCAGGTCCATGCCGAACGCGCTCAGGTCCGGCAGCGTGGTCTGGGTCCCGCTCGTGTAGAGGGTCACCGTGTAGGGCGTCTGGTTTTTGCTCTTGTCCTCCTGGAGCGTGAGCACATGCACGCCGCCCGCGAACGGCGACCAGGAGAACTCGGTGGTCCGCGTCACGTCCTTCGCCGCGTCCGCGGGCTGGGCCGGACGCGCGGACGCCTGGATCTCCACCGAGACGTTGGTGGTACCGGCGGTCAATCCCCGCTTGAAGAGCAGCGTACCCTCCGCTCCCTGTGCATCGCGTGGGATGGCGAACGCGAGAATCGAGAAGGTGGTCTGGGGAATCTGGGGCACCGCGTAGTCGAACGCGCCCGAGGAGGCGAACGCGAAGCCCAAGCTGAACTCGGAGCCCGGCTTGAAGGCGAGGCTCAAGGTGCTCAACGAGAGGGCGTATCCCTCCGGCACGATGTAGTTGCCCGCGAGCCTGGAGTTCGTCACGGGACTCAGGGCGATGTCCTGCGCGGGGAGCGTGGCGTCCTTGGAGACGGTCACGTTGTCGCGCTGTCCGAAGGCCAGATAGCGCGTGGGAAGAGAGCCGGGACTGCTGCTCTCCGATTGGAGGGCGTAGATCGTGCCCGTGGCCGAGGTGGCGCCGCTCCAGTCCACGTTCAGCGAGTAGGTCCCCGAGGGCTCCACGGAACCAGACATGTCGCCGCCCGTCGAAGCGAACAGCAGATTGGTCGTGGCGATGGCTGAAGACGGCTGTTCACCGGTGACGGTCCCTTCCACGGTGGCCTCGTGTTCGGGGTCGGGTTGCGCGGCATCCGTGTCGAGTTCGAGGGGGACCGTGAGGGTCTCGAGCGTCAGCCCCATGAAGACGGTCGCGACCCGGCGCTCCTTGTCGGCCACGATGACATCGTAGGGAGGCGTCACGCCCGAGATGCTGAAGGCGCCGGAGCCGTCCACGGCCACCGGCTGTCTGCCATTGCCCGGAATGAGGATCGAGGCCTTCGAGACGGCCTGGAGCGAGTCGCCGAACACCTTTCCCGTGACGGTGATGGGAGCAGGGGGGTTGTCACCGCACGCGGACAGCACCAGCGCGGCACAGCAACTCCAGACCAAGGATGCGTTCTTCATCGAGGGTGTTCTCCCTGGGGTGTAGTGGACAGGCACGGGGATTGACAGCCGCGCCTGGACGAGGATGGGGCTGATTTATTCAGCCCTTTTTCACTATACGCGAACATGGTCTATCTGCGTGTGATGTCGCCTCCGGTCGTCACCGTCCTCCTGCCCGCCCGAAACGCCGAGCGCACCGTGGCCCGCGCGGTGACGAGCCTCCTGGATGGCACGCTGCGCGACCTCCGGGTGTTGGCGGTGGACGACGGCTCGACGGATGGGACGCGCGGCGTACTCGAGGACCTGGCGGCGCGTGACGCCCGGGTGGAAGTGTTGGAGGGGGCAGGGCGCGGACTGGTGGCGGCGCTCAACCTCGCGCTCGCGCGGGCCATCTCGCCTTACGTGGCGCGCATGGACGCGGATGACGAGTCGCTGCCCCGGCGTCTGGAGGCGAGTGTCGCGGCCCTGGAGGCGGATCCGAGTCTGGGTGGCGTGGGCACCGGCGTGGAGCTCTTCCGCGAGGATCAGCCGGTGAGCCCCTCGATGAGGGACTACGCGGCGTGGCTCAACGGACTCGACTCGCCCGAGCGGTTGCACCGCGAGCGCTTCGTGGAGAGTCCCATCTGCCATCCCTCGGTGTGCCTGCGGCGGGAGGCGGTGGTGGCCGCGGGAGGGTGGGCGCACGGGGACTTCCCGGAGGACTACGAGCTGTGGCTGCGGCTCATCGATCGGGGCCACGGGATGTACAACCTGCCCGAGGTGCTGTTTCGCTGGCGGGACAGCGCGGAGCGGCTGACGCGCACGGATCCGAGGTACGCGCACAAGCGCTTCATCTGGGTGAAGGCGCGCTACCTGACGCGCAGCCGCGAGGTGGCGGGGCGTTCGTTGACGGTGTGGGGCACGGGCCCGGGAGGGCTCCTGCTCACGCGCTTCCTGCTCGCCGAGGGTGCCCGGGTGACGCGCTTCATCGACGTGCACCCGCGCAAGGTGGGCACGCGCATCCACGGGATTCCGGTGGAGCGGCCCGAGTCCCTGGGAGCGCCACCGGAGGACACGCACCTCATCGCGGCGGTGGGCGTGCGCGGCATCCGCGAGGAGATCCGCGCCACCCTCGGCGCGCTCGGCTGGAGCGAGGGCGTGCACTTCACCTGCGCGGCATGATCGAACACATGAACGGACTACTGCTGGAGGACCGTTGGGCGCCTGTCACGTCGGAGATGGGATTCCTGGAGACCGATGCGGAGCACGCCGCGCGCGCCTTCGCGGCGTGGCATGCAGGGCTGCTCGCACCGCGCGGCATCACCGTGGAGGTGCGTCCGGTATCAGGCCCCCTGGAGCAGGCCCTCTCCACGCTGCTGCCCATCACCACTCCAGAGGTGCAACGGCAACTCTTCATGCCGACACGCAGCCCCTGGACGGCGTATATCGAGAACGGGTGGGGGGGAACCGATGCCGCGAGCGCCATGTCCTACATGGCCCAGACGTTGGGCTGTCGGGGTCTGCGTGTGGTCGCCGTGCCCAACACCATTCGGAAGGACAAGGGCCGCTTTGGTGCCGTGATGCTCACGATGTACGGCCTGCATCGGACGGAGTGGCTCAACTACGTGCGAGTCGTCAGCGCGTCCAATGATGGGGGCCACTGGGTCTTCGACCAGTCCGGTGAGCCCTTTCCCTTCGAGAAGGTGGAGCAGTATCAGGCCCGCCGGGTGAAGGACCGGTTCACCTTCGACATGCTCAAGGAGTACCTGCGTCACCTGGGGCTGTCGCCCTTCGAGGAGGACTTCTACCTGCCGGAGGGCACCCCCGCCTGGCTGGTGGAGAGGAAGGGGCCGGTCCTTCCCTCCCACGCGGAGTTCACCCTTGCCCAGGCCCGGGAGGAGTTCTGACGAACACTGGTCATTCCAGAATGCGGAGCGCCCATCGGTTGAACGCGCTGGTGCTCTTGCTGTTTCTCACGGGATGTGCCGCGCAACCCTTCATGGGCGGCGCTCCGTGGCATGGGCAGAACGGAGCGTGGGCCGGGCAACAACCTGTCGACGTCGACTTCGAGTTACCCACGCCCCAACGGGCAGAGGAGTTGCGCCAAAGAGGCGTGCAACTGCCCCGGCTCTCCACGGAAGCAGCCCACCCACGAGCGCATCGAGACTTCGTTGAGCACCGTGTGACGGCGGTGGGCTTTGGTCTCACGGCGGGTGGGTATCTTCTCTATTGCGAGGGGTTGCCGCTGCCCGTGCTGGTTCCGGAGTCTCATGTCGATCTGGGACTCACGAGCACGGAGCCACTGAATCCGTCCATCTATCCGGACCGGGACACGGCCCTGACGGACATGGCGGCCAGTGCCTCCAGCTCGGGGCATGCGAGGTACGCCTACTACCGTGGAGCGGGAGGGGCGCTCATCGTGCCCACCCTCTTTTCTCCGGCCACGACTCCCCGCGTTGCCCGGTTGATGCTCGAGGTTCGTGAGCACCTGGGTGAAACAGTCCAGAGCGAACTCAAGGTGATGTTGCTGACCCTGACGGGGACCAGGGTTCTGCAGGGCGTTTTCTCTCGCGTGGTGCGGATGGACTCGGGACCCGCCCTCCGTCCGTCCGCGAGGAAGGAGGCCCTCGGGGGCGAGGCTCCGACGTCGCGAACACCGGTGACGCGAGCCGCTGCACCCGCGTCAGACACCGCTTCCGCGTCAGCGGTGCCCGCTCCTACGACGGCGACGAGCGCACCGGCGCCATCGCGGGGATTGGTCCAGGCGCTCGCTGGCAACAACCCGACGCCGCCAGTGGCTCCGAGCTCGCGCCTACCACAGGATGTCGCGAGTAGCCCAAAGGTGCCCAGGTTGCGTAAGCCGAACCGTCCCATCGGCCCCAGCCCGAGCCAGAACGCACAGCTCCAGGTGGACATTGAATACCTGGACACCATAGGCGCCACGAATATCCGGGTGAACCAGCAGCAGATTACGGCGCGCAATGCCCAGCGCGTTGGAGTCAATCGACCGGACCTGCAATTCGACTATAACGGCCGCCGCTACCATGTGGAGTACGACACGCCCGCATCGAGCCGTGGCCCTGGTCACCAGTCGCGCACCACCTCCAACGACCCCAACGCGGAGATCATCCTCCTCATCGTGCCCTGAAGGGCGAGGTGTACTTGAAGACCGAGAACATGAAGGGACTGCTACTGGAGGACCGCTGGGCGCCTGTCACATCGGAGCTGGGATTCCTGGAGACGGGTGCGGAGCACGCCGCTCGCGCCTTCGCGGCGTGGCAGGCAGGACTGCAGGCACCCCGTGGCATCGCCGTGGAGGTGCGCCCAGTTTCAGGAACCTTGGATCAATCTCTCTCCGCCCTGCTGCCCATCACCCTTCCGGAGACGCAGCGGTACCTCTTCTTACCGACACGCAGCCCCTGGACAGCGTATGTCGAGAACGGGTGGGGGGGGACCGACGCTTCGAGCCCCATGCGCTACATGGCCCGGACGCTGGGCTGCCGGGGCCTGCGTGTGGTCGCCGTGCCCAATACCATTCGCAAGGACAAGGGCCGCTTTGGTGCCGTGATGCTCGAGGTGTACGGCCCGCATCGCACGGAGTGGCTCAACTACGTGCGAGTCGTGAGCGCGTCCAATGACGGAGGCGAGTGGGTCTTCGACCAGTCCGGCGAGCCCTTTCCCTTCGAGAAGGTGGAGCAGTATCAGGCCCGCCGGGTGAAGGACCGGTTCACCTTCGACATGCTCAAGGAGTACCTGCGTCACCTGGGGCTGTCGCCCTTCGAGGAGGACTTCTACCTGCCAGAGGGCGCCCCCGCCTGGCTGGTGGAGAGGAAGGGGCCGGTCCTTCCCTCCCACGCGGAGTTCTCCCTGGCCCAGGCCCGGGAGGAGTTCTGACGTGTTCGGATGGTAGGCTCGGGCCCGGACCCGTCCCCATGCTCTTCAAACGCACCATCCTCGATCAGATCCAACGGCTCGACCCCGAGAAGGATGATCACCGGATCCTCTTCCTGAGCTGGTACCACGACTTCGTCTGGGACAGCCGCAAGGCGCTGGAGTTCGCCCTGTTCCGCACCTACGCCGTGCCGAGCATCGGCAAGCTGCTCGACTCCACGGGCGAGTTCACCCGCCGCACCCAGAAGCGCTACGACGACACGGATCTGCTCATCGCCGAGTTCCTCGAGTCCGGCTACGACAGCGAGCGGGGCCGCCGCGCCATCCGGCGCATGAACCAGCTCCACCACCGCTTCGACATCTCCAACGACGACTACCTCTACGTCCTCTCCACCTTCGTCCTGGAGCCCATCCGGTGGATGGAGCGTTTCGGCTGGCGGCCCTACACGGACCACGAGCGGCTCGCCGGCTTCCACTTCTTCAAGCAGGTGGGGCGGCGGATGAACATCCGCGGCATCCCCGCCACTCTCGAGGAGCTCGAGCGCTTCAACCTCCAGTACGAGCGCGAGCACTTCCGCTACACCGACGAGAGCCGCCGCGTGGGCGAGGCCACCCGCGACCTGTTCCTCGGCTGGTTCCTGCCCAAGTCGTTGCACGGATATGGTGCTCCCGCGGTGCATGCGCTGATGGATCCCCCGCTCCTGCGGGCCTTCGGTTTCCCCGAACCCCCCTCCTGGCTGCGACAGACGGTGATGGGGGCCATGAAGACCCGCGCGCGGCTGCTGCGCCTCACGCCCGAGCGCAAGCGGCCCTTCCTCGCCACCCAGGCTCCCCATCCCACCTATCCCCACGGCTACCAGATCGAGCGGCTCGGGCCCGAGGGGGTTCCACCCCCGAGCGAGGAGAATCCATGACGGAGCGCGCCTCCATCCTGGTGGTCGACGATGATCCGCACCTGCGCGAGGTGGTGGGGTTCGCCCTCACGCAGGCGGGCTTCCACGTCGAGCAGGCCCGCGACGGCCGCGAGGGTCTGGAGTTCGTGCGCCGCTCGGTGCCCGCGCTCATCGTCCTGGACATCATGATGCCGGAGATGGACGGCCTGGAGATGTGCCGCGAGGTGCGCCGCTCCCACGACTGCCCCATCGTGTTCCTCTCCTCGCGCGATGACGAGGTGGACCGCATCCTCGGTCTCGAGCTGGGCGGCGACGACTACCTCACCAAGCCCTTCAGCCCCCGGGAGCTGGTGGCGCGGGTGAAGGCCGTGCTGCGGCGCTCCCGCGCCCTCGCGAGCCCTCCGCCTGCGGCCCCCTCGCCGGTCTTGCAGCGCGGCCCCCTGCGCCTGGACGTGGATCTGTGGCGCGCCTGGTGGAACGAGCACGAGGTGGTGCTCACCGTCACCGAGTTCCACCTGCTCGCCGCGCTCCTGCGCGCCCCCGGCAAGGCGTTCACCCGCGACGAGCTGATGACCCGCGTCTACGAGGACGTGGTGGTGAGTGATCGGACCATCGACAGCCACGTACGGCACATCCGGCGCAAGTTCGCCGAGGCCGGGGGCGAGGTCATCCAGACGGTGCACGGCCTTGGCTATCGGCTCGCGATCCCCTGACGGCGGGCGCTCCCGCCCGCGCCTGTGGCTGGTGTTCGCGGCGGTGGGCCTGGGGGCCTTCGTGCTCGCGCTGCTCGGCCTGCTGTTCGTGCGCATCTACGATGATCAGCTCATCCGCCAGACGGAGTCCGAGCTCATCACCCAGGGTGTCGTCGTCGCGGAGCTGTACCGCTCCCGGCTGCGCGAGCGCGTGGAGCCCGGCTACGGGTTGATGGCCTTGTCGCCCGGTCCGTCCGTGCCCATCGCGGGCTCGTCGCTGCGGCCCATCTTTCCGTCCCTCCGGGCCTCGGACGAGGTGCTGCCCCCCGTGGAGGCACCCCCGCCCCGGTCCATCCTCCCCGCCGAGCCCCACGCCCGCGAGGCCGCCGAGCCCCTCTCCGCGCTGCTCCAGGAGGTGAACCGCTCCACCCTGGCGGGCATCCGCGTGGTGGACCTCCAGGGGGTGATCGTCGCCAGCTCCGCCTCGGAGTCGGACCTGGGCGCCACCCTCATCGGCCGGCAGGAGGTTCAAGAGGCCCTGCGGGGGGAGTACCGCGCGGTGTTGCGGATGCGCCTGTCCTTCACCGGTGACGCGCCCCTGGCATCCGCGAGCCGGGACAACGTCGTGCGGGTGTTGGTGGTGCTGCCCGTGCGGGAAGGGGATCGGATCTGGGGCGCGGTGGTGCTCTCGCGCACGCCGATGACGCTCGTCAAGGCCGTCTACGCGGACCGCTGGAATCTCACCGCCATCGGGCTGGTGCTCCTGGGGGTGGTGACACTCATGTCCCTGGCCGGCGCGGCGCTGGTGGTCCGTCCCGTCCGGGCCCTCGTGCGGCAGACACGCGACATCGCCACCGGCGCTCCCGAGGGCTTCGCGCCCATCTCCCACCCGGTGGTGCGCGAGCTCGCCGAACTGTCCGAGTCCCTCGCGGGCATGGCCACCGCGCTCCGGGATCGCAACCAGTACATCCGCTCCTTCGCGGCCAACGTGTCGCACGAGTTCAAGACGCCGCTGGCCGCCATCCAGGGCGCGGTGGAGCTCTTGCGCGACAGCGCCGAGGGCATGTCCGCCGCCCAGCGCGAGCGCTTCCTCTCCAACATCGACGCCGATGCCCGGCGCCTCACCCGGCTGGTGCAGCGGCTGCTGGAGCTCGCGCGCGCGGACTCCCTCGTGGCCCGGCCCTCGCGCACGCAAGTCGCCCCCGTGCTCGAGGCGCTCGCCGCCCGGGGCCGGGCCGAGGGGCTCGCGGTGGAGGTGGGCCCCGTGCCTCCGGGAGTCGTCCTGGGTCTGCCCGCCGAGGTGCTGGAGGATCTCCTCTGGCAGCTCATCACCAACGCGGCCCAGCACGGAGGCGAGGGGGTGCGAGTGCGGCTGGAGGCGGAAGGCGGGCCCGAGGGGGGCCGGGTGGTGGTGCGCGACGACGGCCGGGGCATCTCCGAGGCCAACCGGGCACGCGTCTTCGATGCCTTCTTCACGACGGCCCGGGAGCGGGGGGGCACGGGGCTCGGGCTGACCATCGCCCAGTCCATGTTGCGCGCCTTCGGGGCCCGGCTGGAGCTGCTTCCCGCGGAGGGCAAGGGAGCCGCTTTCGCCGTGGTGGAGGGCACTTCCTGGAATTCCGGAGCAACTTCTGGCGCGCTGATACGATAAGACAATGCCCTGGGCGGAGAGGGTGCACGCATGAGTGTTCCAGGTATTCCAGTCGAGGTGCAGACGGGCTTCCTTCTCGAGACCCGTGCCGAGCGCGACATGCTCGCCCAGGCTCCGGCGGAGATGCGTCCGTTCCTGGAGGCCCAGATGAAGATGGCGATGGAGATGAAGATCTGCGATCTCCTCACCCGCCTGTTCAAGAGCGATCACGAGCAGGCAATGACGGTGATCAAGAACACCGGCGGCTGACGCGGGCCCCCGGCTACGCCCCTGTCGCCTGCCGCCCGGCGTCCGGGGAACCAGCGAGCCGCCAGCGCACCCCCGCGAGCCCCGTCTCCTTCACGAGTCCCTCCACCAGGGGGCCATAGTTCTCCTCCACCCATTGATGGAAGTAGGCGTCGGGGGCCGCGAGCACCAGGTGCCCGTCCTCCACGTCCACCGCGCGCGCCTGGGCCAGCCACGTCAGCGCGTAACGCTTGCCGTTGTCCCGCAGCCACCCGAGGCACTCGTTCCACCGGCGCGCTCGGCTTCCTTCTGCCTCTTTTCGAGGACTTGCACGTAGCGATCGCACAGCGTGAGGCGGACCGAGTCCCCCTCCCGGACGAGGATCCGCGCGCGCAGCAACGCGTCCCAGAACGCGCCGGGAGTGCCCGTCCACCGGACCGCGCCTTCCAGGGCCTCGCACCACACCGCCTCGAGGCTCATGGGAAAGCCCACGTCGACCTGTACCCAGTCCAATCCGGCCATGTCCTCGCCTCCCGTGGAACCGCCGCGCGTCCACCGCTCTGCCTCCGGGTGCACAGAGCTGATCCCCTGGCGGGGCACGCTCGGGGAGGACGCTGATCGCCGGGTGATCCACGTTCGCGATCTGAGGCGCCCCCGCCCGGTCGTCTACCCCCCGGGGTTTCTGGCCCTCCAGGATCAGCGGATCCGCGCGCTCCAAGTGTCGCCTGGTCTCGTGGGCGGTAGCGGGCGCGACAGCCCGCTACAGGTTGTCTCCTGTTAGGAAGGGGCCTCATGAGCATTGGAAAGAAGATCGCCCTGGGCTTTGGCCTGTCGCTGCTGGTGCTGCTGATCGTGGCGCTGGTGGCGTTCCAGGGCGCCCGGCAGCTACAGGAGACCACCGAGGGCCTGGTGGACAGCCGCGATCAGGGCCGCCGCATGACCATGGTCCTCTCGCTCATCGTGGACGCCGAGACGAGCCAGCGCGGCTTCGTCATCACCGGAGATCCGATCTACCTGGAGCCCTACCAGCGGGCCCTTCAGCGGCTGGACGAGGATCTCCTCCTCTTGCGCCGCGACCTGACTGGCTCTCCCGATCAACTGGCGCGCCTGGATCGGCTCGAGCCCATCATCCGCGAGCGGCTCGCCACCCTGGATCGCACGCGCCAGTTGCGCGAACAGTCCGGAGGCATGGATGCCGTGGCGCGGGCCGTCCGCGAGAGCTCGGGCCGGGGCCGGCAGTTGATGGACGAGGTGCGCCGGGGACTCGGTGAGATGTTGAAGTTCGAGGATCTGCGCTGGTCGGAGTTCGAGAGCCAGGCCCGGGAGAGCGCCTGGCGCAGCATCTGGGTGCTGGCCTCGGGCACGTTGCTGGGCCTGCTCATCGTGGGCCTGGGCAGTTGGATCATCACCCGGAGCATCACCGGCCCGCTGGACAAGCTGGTGAAGGGCACCGTGCAGCTGGGCCGTGGCGACCTCGAGCACCGCATCGAGGTGAACAACAGCGACGAGACCGGAGAGCTGGCGCGCGCCTTCAATGACATGGCCGAGCGCCGCAAGGCCGCCGAGGCCCAGCTCGCCGAGCAGGCCCGGCAGCGCGAGCACACCCTGCGGACGGTGGCCGAGTTCGTCAACCAGCTCGCGGCCACCACGTCGCAGGTCCTGGTGAGCACCACGCAGCAGGTGGCCAGCTCCCAGGAGCAGGGCAGCGCGGTGGCCGAGACGGTGAGCACCGTCGAGGAGATCGCCCAGACGTCCGAGGAGGCGGCGGGACGCGCGCGGGGGGTGAGCGAGTCGGCGCGCCATGCGGAGGAGGTGGGCCGCAACGGTCGGCGCATGGTGGAGGACGCGGTGGTGGCCATGTCCACCGTGCGCGAGCAGGTGGAGTCCATCGCCTCGCGCATCCTCTCCCTGGCCGAGCAGGCCCAGGCCATCGGCGACATCATCACCACCGTCAACGAGATCTCCGAGCAGACGCACATGCTCGCCCTCAACGCCTCCATCGAGGCCAGCCGCGCGGGTGAACACGGCCGGGGCTTCGCCGTGGTGGCCGCCGAGGTGAAGGCGCTCGCGGACCAGTCCAAGAAGTCCACCACCCAGGTGCGGCAGATTCTGGGGCAGATCCAGAAGGCCACCCAGGGCGCGGTGATGACCACGGAGGAGGGCACCAAGAGCGTGACCGCCGCCACGCGCGTGGTGTCGCAGGCGGGCAGCACCATCCAGACGCTGGGCGATCTGCTCGGCCAGGCGTCGCTCACCGCGGCGCAGATCTCCGCTTCCGCCGCCCAGCAGGCCACCGGCATCGGGCAGATCCGCCAGGCCATGCGCGACGTGAGTCAGGCCACCCAGCAGATGCTCAGCAGCACCCGGCAGACCGAGCACGCCATGCAGGACCTCAACGCCATGGGCCAGAAGCTCAAGGGTCTGCTGGTCGAGTACGAGCGCGCCGCGTGAGCGGGGCTCTCACAGCGCCGCGCAGTCCTTCCAGGTGAGGCCCGTGTCCCGGGCGAAGTCCAGCAGCCGGGGCACCGCCTCGTGCACCTTGTCGTGCACGTCGTGGAAGAGGACGATGCCGCGCCGCCACAACAGCATCAGGGTGACGACCCGGTCCGTGGTGGGCCCGGGCGCGACGGTGGCGTTCCAGTCCTGGGAGTCGATGTTCCAGAGCATCACCTCGCCGCCCTGGCCCGACAACCACCGGGTCAACTCCGGCGAGCGCTGCCCATAGGGCGGCCGGAAGAGGACCTTGCGGGTGCCCGCCAGACCCAGGGTGGAAATGCGCTCGCGCGAGCCCTCCACCGACTCCTTCCACGTGGCCAGCTTCTGGTGCGACACGTGCCGCTGCCCGTGGGAGCCGACGCACTGCCCCTGGTACAGCGCCTGGAGTGACGCCGCGCTCGTCCTGCCCAGGCGCGTCTCGAGCGCGTCGCCGAGCACGAAGAAGACGCCCCTGGCCTCCCGCGCGTTGAGCAGCGCCACCAGGCGGTCCGTGCCCTTGCCCGCGGGCGTGGGGCCATCGTCGAAGGTCAGCAGGAACTGCCGGTCCGGCCAGTCCGAGCCGGTGACTTCTCCGGACCCGAGCGGGAGGATCTCACTGGTCGGGGAGGGGAACAGGGCCGCCAGCCGCAGCTGCTCTTTCACATAGAGGGTGTAGAAGCGCGAGTCCATCGCCAGCCAGGCTCGATACTCGGGGCCGAGGCCCGCCACGAACGCGCCGCCCAGCCGCACGACGTTCTCCGCGGTGGGCTCCTCCACGCCACAGCCCGGCTCGGAGGGAGTGCCACAGGCCGCCCGGGCCGCGCGCAGGTTGCGCGCCACGGTGTCCTTCACGCCCTCGAGCCAGCGACGCACCGACTCGTCATGCACCTGCTTGACGCCGAGCAGCGCCGGAAACCCTTCCGCGCGGGCCTCCAGCTCACCGAGCACCTGGGCGAACACGAGGTTCTCCGCGCGCGAGGCGAGATCGAAGTCCTGGGAGGAGCGCAGCGGCCGGGGCCAGAGGGAGCGATCCGCGACCGCGACCTCCTTGGGACCCGCGGCCCGGGAGGAGGCACCGGACAGCAGCACGAGGAGAGGGAGGGCGAGGGACAGGGAGCGGAAGTTCATGGGTGGGGAGTCCGGGGTCAGTTCTGGCCGAGCTTCTGCTTCATCTTCTCGATGCCACCGCGGTAGGCGGGATGATCCTTGTGGCCGAGCGCGGACTGGTAGCTGTCGAGCGCCTCGGCCCACAGGCCATCGTTCTCGTAGACGCGGGCGATGTTGAAATAGGAGCTGGCCTTCACCGTGTCGGTGTTGGGCCCGGAGGCCAGGGCAATGGCCTTGCGGTTGGCCCACAGGGCCTCGGCGTTACGGTTGAGCTTCTGGTACGCGAGCCCGAGGTTGCTGTACGCCTGCCCGTGCTCGGGGTTGTTGGCGATGGCCTCCAGGTAGAGCGACACCGCCTCGTCCAGCTTCTTCGCGTGGTAGGCGGCCTCGCCCTTCTTGTTGAGCGTGTCGGCGAGCGAGAG
The DNA here is from genome assembly GCF_002305875.1 of Cystobacter fuscus. NCBI lineage: Bacteria > Pseudomonadati > Myxococcota > Myxococcia > Myxococcales > Archangiaceae > Cystobacter > Cystobacter fuscus. The sequence goes on from NZ_CP022098.1 coordinate 6,207,618, forward strand.
CTGCGCGCTCGTCACGGTCGGCGCGGACTTGAGCTCCTCTCCGCGCAGGCGCCGGAGGAAGTCGCCCACCTTCTCACCGGTCTTGGGAGGAGGGCATGAGGCGTGGTCCCCGGTCCGCATCCTCGTGTCCGGGGAGCCTCACGGGCCCACGGCCTCAGCGGAAGTAGCTCTGGGAGATGTCCACCGAGTAGCCCAATTCCAGCGTGGGCGCCGAGGCCGCCACGAGGTACTGGCGGAAGTGGAGCACCTTGCCGGGCAGGGACGTCGACGTGTCCGGAGCGTCCTCGGCCTTCGCCTCGTCGGGCTCCATGCTGCCGCCCTCGCGCCGGTAGTTGAAGACGGCGGGGAAGTGCGCCCGCGCCTGGAGCGTCGCCACCGGCCAGGACACCCGGGGCAGCGCCAGCTTCAACCGGCCGGACAGGTGGAAGACGCCCAGATCCCGCGTCAGCACCACCTCCATCGTGGCCTCCGTCTCGCCCACCCGTGTCGGAGCCACCTTCACGAGCAACCGGCCCTCCTTCTCCTCGGGCACGAGCGGCGCGGAGTCGAGCAACACCCGCTCGAGGTGGTGGCCCTCGGGCAGCGTCAGCTCCAGGGGTTGCTCACGATCCAGCCGCAGTGCGTAGCGCACCCGCAGACTGGCCTTGCCCTCGAGCGTGGACACCCAGGTGGCGTGGGCCTCGGGGATGCTCGGCTCCAGTGGAGGACGGATCACCTGGCGCGCCACCTTCGGCGCCACGGTGGTGCGCCAGCCCACCCGCAGCACGCCCTGGCGGGGATACACCTCCACCTCCTCGCTCGAGGCGAGCGCCGGCTCCGTCAGGGTGAAGGCCGTGGCATCCGCCTCCAACCGCAGCGGCACTGGCGTGACGTGGGGGCCGAAGCGCAGTTGAGCCTGACGCTCCGGGCCCGCCGCCGTGGGCCGCAGGGTGAAGCTCACGTCGAAGACATGGCGGCCGGACCGCCGCGTCACCAACGTCAGGTGCTCGTCCAGGGCCGCCACGGTGGCGCCCTCCAGAGAGGGCAGCGCGGTCAGGTACGTGTCCGCGTCGAGCCGCAGCAGCTTCACCTGCGTCCAGCTTTCATCGGCGAGTACCTCCACCTCGAAGTGCGCCTCTACCAGCATGGCCTCCGCGGTGAGACGTCCCTTGAGCTGACTCTTCACCACCAGGGCGCGCGCGGGAGGCTCGGGGGGCGCGGCTTCGTGCTCCTTCTGCCCGTAGAGCTTGATCAACTCCGGAAGGGGCACCGTCGCCGAGCCCGAGGGCGGAGCATCCGTCGTGGTCAACAACAACCCGAGTACGAGAGCAGGCATCCACATGGGTCACATCACTTCCTGGGGAGAGGAGGGGGCGCGCGGCGGCTCGCCGCCCGGGGGGAGATCCGACAGCAGGGCGCGCACTTCGGCGCGGGTGGACAGGGCCATGAGTCCGAGCAGCGCGGCGAGGATCTCCAGGGTGTAGACGAGGCCGGTGTAGCCCTGGAGGATGACGGCGGTGGTGGGCACCACGAGGGTGGCGGCCCAGACGGCGGCCAGCCGGGAGGTGCGCTCGTGGGGGTAGAGGCGCCGGGCGTAGAGCACCACGGCGGCGCCCATTCCTCCGGTGGCCAGCACGTAGGCCACGTAGAAGTTCATGAAGGCGGCGAGGTAGGCGAGCAGCACGAAGTAGAAGCCATACACGGCGGCGAGGAGGTAGGCCTCGTAGATGGCGAGGGGCCGCCGGTGGTGGAGGCTGAAGGCGGCCAGCAGCGCCATCAGCCCGAGGAAGGGCACCCAGGCACGGCGGGCCATGGTGGAGATGAGCTCGTCATAGGCCTCCACCGAGGGGAGGATGACGCCCAGGCTCACCCCGGACTCGAGCGACTGGAAGGCCCACTCGAGCGCCACCGTGCCGCGGCCGGCCTCCACCTTGCTGGCGGCGAGGACCTGGGGCGGATAGTCGTAGTTCTCGCCTCCCGTCACGTTCAGTTGCAGGCGCACGTCGTGGGCGGGCAGGGAGGGATCCAGCTTGTACTGGAAGGAGTCGAGGCCCCGGGCGTGGTAGCGGATGGAGAAGCGGCGTGTGGCGCCCTGGGGGATGCGGCCCGTCCAGACGAGCCGGTTGCCGGACTCGCCCAGGTCCAGGTCCGCCTCGGCCCCATCCACGAGGAAGCTCAAGTCGGACAGGAGCACCTGGGACTTGTCCACCTCGATGGGGAAGATGAAGGCCACGTCGATGTCATGACCCTCGCGGTTGACGGCGGCGTAGTCGGCCGAGAGGGTGAAGTCGAAGCCGGAGAAGTAGCGCAGGCCGCGCTTGCGGTAGTTCATCCCCGCCTGCACCTGCACGTGCTGTTGAGCGAAGGGCAGGGGCTTGAGCTCGGTGAAGAGGGTGCCGCTCTGCACGTAGCGCAGCGAGGGCGCGGGCTGCACGACGGGAGCACCCCAGCGCTCCATGACGCCCCGCTCCAGCTCCGAGCTGGCGAAGTCCGTCCGGTCCACCATCTGGCTGGAGATGACGGTGGTGGCGAAGAGGACGATGGCGAGGCTGCCGAGGACGTGGTGACGGATGAGCCACGCGCCGGCGCGTCGGACGAGGCTCGGGGCCGGTCGCGGAGGAGGAGAAGGAGGTGGCGTGTCGAGGATCATGGAGCCGGAGAGTGGACCTCCGGCGTGCAACCCGGATGGGGGAGCCGTGCACCCGCCGAGGAATGTTCGTGCAGAATTCGTGGCGGCGCCGGGGATAGGCTGCCGGCCATGCGCATCGCCTTCCTCAGCCGGAGCTCCGATGACCGTCCATTCGCCGAGCGCCTCGCCGCGAAGCTGACGGCCCACGAGGTGGTCTTCCGGGGACGAGCCAGCCGCTGGACCTGGAGAGGGTCGAGGCGATCATGACGGAGGGTGGCGTCATCGATCGGGACGTGCTCGGGGCCTCGTCCGTGGGCTTCGTGCAGACGATTGGCACGGGCTACGAGACCCGGGGGGCGAGACCGGACTTCCTCCTCAATGCGCCCCCCCAGGCCCCGCAAGAACCTGTCTTGAGTGCTCCGCGTGGATTCATGACGCGACCCCTGGTAGCCCTGCTGCTGCTCCTATTCCTCGTGGGTTGTGGTAGTGCAACGCGAGGCTTCCGCCCCACTACCAGTCAGCACACGTTTCGTTACTCTGGGATGTATGGGAATGCGCCTGCCCAGGGCACTTCCAACGGGGGCTTGAGTCAGGGCATTCCGCGTGCCGTGCTCCGGTTCGTGCCACAAGGCGCCATGACCGCAGCGGAAGCAGGAACTGCCACTGCGACGGGAAATGCCTTCGTGGCAGGCGGTGCTGTAGTTGTGGCAGGCAGTAGCGTTGTCCTGGTCTGCTTGACCGTCAAGGCGGCCTTGAACGGGATGCAGACGCCGATCGACATCGCAGACACGTTTTACGGCACGCACTTCGGCGATCTTCAAGGCTGGTTCCAAGGCTGCTACGCCCCCAAAGCCACGGTGGCCCCGGGAGAATCTACGCCCACGTTTGATGTCAAGCCTTTATCCGAGCCGCATGCGCTTCCCACTCCTCGGCGAAGTCCAGAAGCGCATGAAGGTGGGGATAAGACGAGTTGGGGCCGCATCTATGCGACCTACACGAAGTACAATCCCCAGACCGGACGCTACTACGCAGGGCGCACCAGCATGGTGGTCGACTTGAACAAGCCTCTTCGCCCGCAGGCAGTGGCAGCCATCAACGCACGAGATTCAAACCACCACATCGACGAAAACGATGAGCCGGAGGTCTCTAGATTCCGGCCGGCCTTGTTGGACCAGTTCGATGTCGGAACCTCCATCGGCTATGAGAACAGATATACCGACGTTGCCTACTGGCGAATCCGTGGAAGAGAACAGCAATTGATCGATTCCCTTGGGGGCGCCCAATCCGACACTCATCCGCCATATCGAACTGAAAACGTCCAGCGCGGCGTGGCAAAAGACAATCCGCTGGGCAGGTTGTTCCACGACGCCGCGACGAAACAATGGGGCCAACTCCATCCCTACACTGGAACTTGAGAAATGCGCAAACAGAAGCACACAACAGGATCATTCGTCAGGATCGTCCTCGCCGATGGCTCTTTTGCCTATGCAAGGCTGCTCGAGTCCCCGTACGCGGCTTTCTATAACTACAGAACTACAAGTCCGGACTCTGATCTGGACAGGATTGCGTCAAGCTCCATCCTCTTCAGAATTGCCATCCGCCATCTGGCCCTGAATGCGTGGGAGGTCATTGGGCGGAGGGATCTTGAGGAGCAATTGACCCAGCCTGTCGTTCAGTTCATGCAGGACCTGGGGGACTTCCGGCGCTGTAACATCTTCGACACCGCTGGCCATGAGAGAGCCGCCGAGCCCCAGGAATGCGTGGGGGTTGAGCGGGCGGCGGTCTGGGAGCAGGAGTCAGTTGAGGAACGCCTGCTGGACACCTTCCTGGGACGGCCCAATGCCGATGAGGAGCACCTGAAAGTACGTTTGCACTGAGCCGGGTCGCCTTGAGCGACTCTCCGTTACCTTGGTGATTTTCTCATTAATCTTGATTTGATGGGTGGAGAGGTGTATCAAGCGGTGGGCCTCCGCCGCTACTCCTCACTGATCGTCATCGCGTGGCCCGCCTTCTTCGGTGTGCGTCAACGCTGTCGGAATCGGGAGAGAGTGACTCATGAAGATCGACCGATGGGCCCGGTGGGCGCCTGTCTTCGCCATGACCTTGTCGGCCTGGGGGATGTGCCGCCCCGCGGTGGCCCTGGCGGCTGGACTCACCTGGCCCGCGAATCAGGTGCTCCCGTCCTTCACCGCGCCCGCGGCGACGCTGGACGTGATGGACCTGACCGCCGCCAATGCCGACGAGGCGGCGCTCTTCACGACTCTCAAGGGGCTCGTCAACAGGACCCAACCCCGCATCTTCACGTACGACACCGCCGTGCGCGGCCAGGATGGCAAGTACGGTTGGCTCAATTCCCTGGGGCTCGGCTACACGGACGTCGCCGACAACTGGAGCCTCTTGAGCAAGTACAGGAGCGAGGTCGCGGGTATCGTCGTCTACGACACCGCGGTGCCCGACACGCTGAACCTGGCCACCACCATCGCGGGTCTGGGCAATGGCGTCGTCGCTTCCCCGGCACTGGTCGCCCGGCTGACGTCCGCTCCCTACAACCTGCCCATCCTGGTGGATCTGCGCGGCCGGTTCACCACGAAGCTCCAGGTCTACCAGTACCTGTATGACAACTACTGGTCCCAGGTGACGCACCGGGTGATCATCGGGCTCGCGCCGGACATCAAGGGCTTCCTGCGGGACTACGCCACCGCCACGAAGATGGCCGTCGTGTGGCTGGATCCCCGGGTCGCCGCGGAGGATTCGCTGCTCAGGAAGTTCCTGGTGGCCATGCCCTACGGCAGCGGGGGCATCTACATGGGCTGGTGGCCGGAAGAGGCCTCGGGCGTCCAGCGCGTCTCCGAGTACGGCATCTCCACGGTGGCCAGTGACTTCGCCTCGAACCTGACGGTGTTCGGCGGGACGTCCCGGACGGTGAACGTCAAACCCGTTCCCAACAAGCCCACCCTGAACAACAAGATCTACATCACGCTCATCCTGAGCGATGGGGACAACCTGCAGTACGTGGAGCATCTCTTCAAGAAGTTCTGGGACAGCCCCGCCCGGGGACAGGTGCCCATCGGGTGGACCATCTCGCCCGCCATGCTGGATGCCATGCCCGGCGTGCTGAACTACCTGTACGCCACCGCCACGCCCAATGACAACCTCATCTCGGGCCCCACCGGACTGGGCTACACCTATCCCAACTACTGGGGGAACGCGTCCCACCTGGACAACTACGTGTCGCTGACCGGCGATTACATGAACCGCTCGGGGTTGAAGGTCCTCACCGTGTGGAACAAGATCGACGGCGCCACGAACACGAACGTGGGCAACTCCTTCGCGTACAACGCGCCGGCCCTGCTGGGGTTGACCGCGCAGAACGCGGGCGGCGGCATCACGGTGTACAACAACGTCATGCCGAGCCAGGGCCTCAATGCCACGTACTGCCCGACGGAGAGCTCGATGATCTCGGAGATCAACAAAGCCATCTCCGGCTGGAACGGCACGTCTCCCCGGTTCGTCAGCATCCAGGCCAATCCGTGGGAGGGCAACAGCGTCCAGAGCTTCGTCAACGTGGTGAACGCCTTCAAGGGCAACGGCAACCTCGTCTTCGTGCGGCCGGACAACTACTTCCAGCTCATGCGCGAGTCCTACCTCCTGCCCACGGACCCCTCCACGGTGGTGAAGACGTACGAGGCGGAGACGACGAGCTATGCCGCCTCGCCCTTCTCTCACACGGTCGGCCGCTCGAGCGACAATGGCTGGACGGCGAACGTCTCCCAGGACAACGCCGGCATGATGCTCTACGGCCCCTATGTCTCGACCTTCCCGGCCGGGCCGCTCTCCACCACGTTCAAGATGAAGATCGACGTCAATACCGGCAACAACGACCACGTCGTGACGCTCGACATCCGGGATGCCACCACGGCGCAGGTGTTGACGTCGTTCGACGTCTACCGCCACCAGTTCAAGGCCTCTGGTGTCTATCAGGACTTCAGCCTGACCTATGAGAACGTCGCTGGCCATCAGCTCGAGTTCCGGGCCGACTACAAGGACCAGGCGGCCATCAACATCGACAAGGTCACCACGACGACCCGCCTCGGCCAGTACGAGGCGGAAGGGGCCGTGGTGGCGCATCACGCCGGACGCTCGAGCGGCGACGGCTGGCAGGCCTCACCCTCGCTCGACGCGGCCGGGCACATGGTCTACGGCCCCTATGACGCCCAGGTGCCGGTTGGAAACCGCAAGGTGACGTTCCGGGTGAAGACGGACAACAACTCGCTCGGTGCCCAGGTGGTCGCGACCGTGGACGTGAGGGACAACACCACGGGGACCGTTCTGGCCAGCATGGACCTGACGTCGCAACAGTTCGCCGCCGCCCACCAGTACCAGGACTTCCGCCTGAGCTTCCCCCAGACGGTGCTCAACCGCGTCCTCGAATACCGGGTCCACTTCCCCAAGACCGCGACGATCACCGTCGACAAAATCACGCTCCACTGAGCATGGAACACGTCGTGTCGGCCGGGGCGAAGCCGCGCAGGGTTGTCTCCGCCGCGCGGATCGCCCGCAGGGCGGTGGTGACATCCTCGGCCCCGTCCACCTGACGGAGGGACTCGTTGAACGCCCGGCCCACGGGCGTCTGTCCCACGAAGTCCTCGAGGAAGTGGGGGACGCCGGCCACCACCGGGAGCGCTGGCTCCGGATGGGCGAGCAGCATGTCCACCGGCACGAGCCTGACGGAGTTCGTGTGCCTGGGCGTCTCGTTCAGCATCATCCGACACTGAGTTTCCACCAACGCCCCCAGCTCCGCCTCGGCTCCGGGCGGCAGGGCGAGCACCGAGGCGAGGCTCGTGGTCAGCCTCTCCCCGAGTGCTCCCGCGTCATGGAGCCAGTGCGAGGGCGGAAACCGCGCGCGCAGGGCCTCGGCCGTGTCCCGGAGGAAGCGGCGCTCCAGCTCGCCCGCGTCCGGTGCGCTCCGGCCGAGCCACTCCAGCCGATCCACCAGGAAGGCGAGGAAGGTGCGGACCTGCCGCAAGCAGCGCAGCACCTCACACCCGACGACTGGTCGGGAATCCCCCGGGTCCAGCGACTCGGGCAGCTTGCCCGGCGTGGCGAGCACACCGAGGAAGGGGCCTCCAAAGATGACGGGTGTCTCCAAATCCAGGAACCGGCCATCCGCAGTGAAGTTGTTGTGGAAGGAGCCCCAGTAGACGCCCGCGTGGAAGAACCGCTCGAAATGGCGGACCAGCCGTTCGGTGGCGTGCTCCAGGTGTCGTGCAATCACTTCCGGGGTGAGGTCGCCAGGGCGCGGTTCCGGCTGGGAGGGGCCCCCCAGGTACCGAGCCATCCTCGAGAACAGCTCGATGAGGAACGGGGCGCCGCACCGCCATTGCGAAAGCGCCCAGGTGAAGTTGGACATGCGCGCGAACCCCGCCTCCTTGACGGTGATGGCCTGAAGCCGTCGATCCGCTGGGGCGAGGTGGTGCGGCTCCCAGCCGGGAAGGAGCGACGCGACGTAGCGCTCGGCCTCCGGTGGCAACGGCGCGAGGAGCAACCCCTCGCACCGCACGAGGGTCTCGCCCGCCTGGAGCCCCTCCAGATAACAGCTCGCGAGGTACTCCCTCGCGGCGGCGGAGGGCAGCAGGTGCCCGCTGTTGTGGTAGCTGTCCTCGGGGTCGCTCCAGTTCGCCGCGAGCAGGGTGCGACCCACGCCCTTCAGGTACTTGCCGGCGTGGACACCCGCCCGGCCCGCTCCCAGCCGGCGGGCCACGTTGTTGTCCGCGTTGGTCTGGAGGTCCGCGTACAAGAGTTCCGCTTCCCGCCGCGGCGGCGCCGAGAATCCGAAGGGGCCGATGCGGCCCAGGTCGACCTGGACGGCGCACCGGGCATGGCGCGCGTGTAACGGAGTGAATCCCGCGGGCGCGACCGGAACGGGGACCATCCAGGGGTCCGCCGGGTGGCTGGAAGGGCTCGGGTGGTTCGAAGACAAGGTCTACTCCTCCGGGGGCTCCGGGCGGTCCGCTAATTGAGGACGAACAAATCCCGTGGCTCGGCTCCCACGGGGGCAATGCGCTCCGCCTGCTCGATGAGCCGCGACACTTCTCCGTGCTCCTCGCGCTGGAATGCACGCGCGATGGCCCGCCGGGTCTCCTGGGACACGCTGTCGAAGTCCATGGCCGAGACGCGCTGCAGGGCGTGGTAGCGCGAGCTCTCGGGGGAGGGCACGGCTTCTGGCGGAAGCGGGACGACGTTGGCGTTCACGAAGCGGAAGTCGGGCTGGCGCTCCCTCGGGCTCGCGGGAGGCTCATTCCGCGCGCCGAACACGAGCCCGCTGTCCGAGTCCTCCTTGATCTTGGTGAACATCACGAGTCCCAGGTCGTGCATCAGCTGCTGCTTCCACTTCTCCTGGAAGGAGACCGGAGCGGCCAGCTTCTGGGGTTCATAGACAATCTCCTCGGCGGCCAGGAAGGACAGCCAGAGCCGGGCGTACTCGCGCTGGGTGGCGCCATAGCTCAGCTCGTGCGCGAGCCACTTGCGGATCTGCGGGCTCCTGCGCAGGTCCTGCACACTGAAACCATTGAAGACGCCCGAGCAATAGAACCGGGCGAGTTGGCCGAAGAAGTCGGGGCGCTGCGCGTCCCAGGCCGGGCAGAACCGGCGGTATTCGGAGACGTTGCGCTCGTGATAGCTGACCGTGAGGGTGGTGATCGTGGTGCCCACCGGTATCCGCTCGACGAGGTCGAAGGTCGAGAGGTACCAGTAGTCGAGCGCGACCGCGGCGGCCTCCGTCAGCAGATGACAGAAGACGAAGTCCTCGATGTTGTCGCGGAGGATGGGGCCGGTATCGAACCGGACCCAGGGGGCGAGCACGGCGATGACCTCCGCGGACCAGCAGTGCAGGTAGTCGTGCGCGGCGAACAGCACCTCCCGGACGAGGTTGTCGTTGTCGTTGAAGTCCCGGGCGGAGCGGTGCGGAGCGGCGAGCCAGTACGAGAGGGCCGAGTTGTTCGCGTAGAAGACGCTCCGCAGGAAGGGGTTGAAGCCCGCCAGGGACACCGGAACGATGCGCTCGTAGTACCACCGCTGGTCGATGGCGCGCGGCACGAACCGCACCAACGGATCCGAGAGCATCCGGCGCACGATGGGGAGCCGCACGAGAGACTCGGGATGGGGCTCGGAAGGAGTGAAGACGGGAGCAGCGCTGAGCATGAGGACCTGCCGCGGGGCGGCGGCGCGGTCAGGCGCCGCCGCTCCTCGAGGGTGATGGAGGGGAACTGGCCCGCGGGGAAGGGGCTCATCAGACGAAGCCCCTCCCCCGGTGCCAGGGGGCTCAACCCACTTCGACCCGGTTCCCCTTGTTGTCCTCGAGGAGGATCCTGCCGCCCGAGACCAGGGCCAGATCCTCCAGGGTCAACTGCTTGCCCTCCAGAGCCTCCTGCTCCGTCGGGTGCTTCACGTCCTGCGACTGCGTCTGCTCCGTCTTCTGATTCATGACCGACTCCCTACCGCTCTGGCGCATGGGTACCGGTGAGTGACCACGGCGCCATCGCGGCCACTCATCACGATGGAATAGAGGCTGGCTGTTTGTGATGGCTCGAAGGTGACGCGCCGGAAGAAGCCGCTGATGCCGAGGCATTTGCCTTCCCCGTCGCCAACCAGGCACGACCCTCGAGACGCACCAGGAACGCGGCGCCGGGCATGGGGATGGAAATGCCACGGGGTGGCGGCACGCTCAGGCGCCACCACCCCGTTTGGGTGCCAATGACAGAGGGGGAACCGGCCCGGGGGAGGCCGCCATGCGACGTGCCTCCCCCGGTGCGAGGGGGCTCAACCCACCTCGATCCTGTTCTTGCAGCTGTCCTCGAGCACGATCTTACCGCCCGAGACCAGGGCCAGATCCTCCAGGGTCAGCTGCTTGCTCTCCAGGGTCTGCTGCTCCGTCGAGTGCTTCGTGTCCTGCGACTCGGTCTGCTCCATCTTGCGATTCATGGCTGGACTCCTACGGCTCTGGCGCTTGGGTGAGGAGTGAGCGCGGCGCCATCGCGGCCACTCCGCTACGATGGATGGAGGACGGGACATTTGTGATGGCCGGCCAGGTGCTCCGCCCTCTTCTTCGTGGTGTATACGTGGGGGGGTGCCAGACGAACCGACGATGGAGCCACGTTCCCCGAGCGTCGATGAAGAGCGGAACCAGCGCTTCCGGCCCTTCTTCACGGCGATCGGGTTCATCTGTGTCGGCCTGGGGATGCTCGGCGCGTTCCTGCCGCTGCTTCCCGCGACGCCCTTCCTGCTCCTGGCGTTGTGGGCGTTCTCGCGCAGCTCGCCCCGCTTCCATCACTGGCTGTACACGCATCCGCACTTCGGGTCTCGGCTCCAGGAGTGGAACCAGTACGGCACCGTGCCGGTGAAGGTGAAGGCGAGCGCGATCTCCGCCATGGGGGTGAGCTTCGCGCTCATGGCCTTCGTCCTGCGTGTGAAGTGGCCCGTGCTGGCCCTCTCCGGGTCGCTGATGCTCGTCGGGGCGGCGTACATTCTCAGTCGCCCCAGCCGTCCACCCGGCTGAGCGCTCGGCTAGAGGGCTCGCTCCATCCGGAAGTTGCGCAGCACCTCCCCGGCGACGGGCACGTCCTGTGCCGCGAGGACCGTGAAGCCGCGGCGCTCGAAGAACGGCCGGGCGGTGAGGCTGGCCTCGGTGTAGAGGCGCTCGAGGCCCGCCACCTTCGCGCGGGCCAGGATGTGCTCGAACAGCGCGGAGGCGACGCCCCGTCCCTGATGGTCCGCGTGGACGAACAGCATGTCGATGTGGCCATCGGGCTCCAGGTCGCTGAAGCCGGCGATCTGTCCGCCCACCTCGGCGACGAAGGTCGGCCTGGCCGCCAGGCGCTCGAGCCAACGCTCCCGGTCCATCCGCTCGGCCCAGGCCCGTACCTGGGCCTCGGTGTAGTCGCGCCGTGCCACCTGGAGCACCGCGGTGCGGAACAGGGCCATCAGGGCGTCCACGTCCGTGGGGCGGTAGTCGCGCACGACGATGGCGGGGGAGGTCTGATCCATGGGCGGGGCCTCACATCGATGAGCCTGGGCGACAGCTTCGGCGGTGATTCTTGCGTGGAGCGAAAGACTGACTTGAAAGAGAAGCGCATTCTTCCGCGAGGGAAGGGGAAATAGATCAGTCCTCGTCAACACCACCCCGGAGAATCGAAATGTCCGCTACCCCGTCGACCCGCCTTCCCGTCACCCACCATCGGACCACGAAGGTCGAGGGCTTGGAGATCTTCTATCGCGAGGCGGGTCCGGCCGATGCGCCCGTGGTCGTGCTGCTGCACGGCTACCCCAGCTCGTCGCACATGTACCGCAATCTGATCCCCGCGCTCGCGGATCGCTACCATGTGATCGCACCCGATCTTCCCGGCTTTGGCCTGTCGGCGATGCCCTCGCGCGAGGCGTTCACGTACAGCTTCGCGCGCTACGCGGAGATCGTCGATGGCCTGCTCGAGCAGCTCGGTGCGAGGCGTTATGCGCTCTATGTGATGGATTATGGCGCGCCGACGGGCTTCCGGCTCGCGCTCAGGCATCCCGAGCGGGTGACGGCGCTCATCACCCAGAATGGCAACGCCTATGAAGAGGGCCTCCAGGCGTTCTGGGATCCCATCAAGGCGCTGTGGGCCGACAATTCACCCGAGCGTCGCGACGTGGTGCGGCCCTTCATGACACTCGAGGGCACCCGGTCCCAGTACGTCAATGGCGTCAAGGACGTGTCCCGCCTCGATCCGGCGGCCTGGCTTCATGATCAGCTCTTCCTGGACCGGCCGGGCAGCATCGAGATCCAACTGGATCTCATCTACGACTACCGGAACAACGTGGCGCTCTATCCGAAGTTCCATGAGTTCTTCCGGACGTACCAGCCGCCCACGTTGATCGCCTGGGGCGCCAACGACAGCATCTTCCCGCCCGAGGGCGCGAAGGCCTTCCTGCGCGATCTGCCCAACGCCGAGCTCCACCTGCTCGACACCGGGCACTTCGCCCTCGAGGACAAGGCCGACGAGATCGTGCCGTTGATGCGCGACTTCCTGGCGCGCCATCTGCCGGCCTGAGCCGGGCCTTCGTCCCTCAGTCCGCGCAGGCGCGCTGCCGGCGGGCGAACTCCGCCTTGAGGTGGGGGGCCGCGAAGTCGAAGAAGGCGCGGACCTTCGGCACGGACAGCCGCCCCTCCGGGGTGATGAGATGCACCGGGAGCGGCGCGGGCTCGTCCCCGGCCAGGATGATCCGGAGCCTGCCCGCGGCCACCTCGTCGGCGATCTGATACGAGAGGACGCGCGTGATGCCGCGGCCCTCCAGCGCGGACTCCACCGCCGCCTCCACCGTGTTGACCACGAGCCTCGGTTCGATCGTCACGTGCCGGGTCCCGCTCGAGCCACTCACCGGGGGGAAGTTCCAGGACTCCTGTCCGAACGCGGTCATCTGGATGCAGCGCTGGTGCACGAGATCGGCCGTGGATTCGATGGGCGCGGCCGAATCGAGATAGGCGGGCGAGGCACAGAGCACCTTGCGGACTTCACCCACGCGCGTGGCGATGAGGGTGGAGTCGGGCAGGTGCGCGATGCGCAAGCCCACGTCGAGTCCTTCATCCACGAGGCTCACGGTGCGATCGAGCAGCAGCAGGCGGGCCTTCACCGTGGGGTGCTGATCGAGAAAGGCGTCGAGGATGGGGCGGAGGATGCGGGCTCCGCTGACGAGGGGCGCGGTGATGGAGAGCAGGCCCCGGGGCGCGCCGCGCTCGCCCGCCGCGAGCATGTCGGCTTCCTCGAGGTCGGTCAGGATGCGGCGGCACGCGGCCGCGTAGCGCTCGCCGGCTTCGCTGAGGCGGATCGAGCGCGTGGTGCGGTGCAGCAGCTGCACCCCCACGTGGTTCTCGAGGAAGGTGATGGCGCGCGTGACGGCGGCTGGCGAACGTCCGAGGACGCGGCCCGCGCCGGCCAGGCTGCCCTCGTCGAGCGCGGAGACGAACACGCGCATGGCGTCGATACGGTCCATGATCCTCTACCTCGCGGGAAACGGAGGCCGGAGCAGGCAGGAGTCAGCGGCAATTCGGGAAGTAGTCGGCATGCACCGCGGCCGCGCGAGTCCAGGAGTCGGCCCCCTTGCGAATGGACTCGACCTTCACCGCCTTCAACAGGGCCGACAGATACGCCAGGTTGAAGCAGCGTGCCTTCGCCTTGTCATCACCCGTGCGCGCGTCCTTGCACGTTTTCTTCCCGATCCCTTCCAGGTTCGCCAGGCTCAGCTCCTTGCCCGGCTGGAACAACGCATCCAGCTCCTTCCCAATGATATACACCGGGCGGTGTTGTCCTTCCGGGATCAGCTTGGATGCCTTGCGCACGAGCTGCGAGGATTCCAGCCGCTGCCCGACGGCGGCCATGCAGCGGGTGAAGTTCTCCTCTTCCTTCAGGCAGTTCGCCTTGTCCTTGCCCAGCTCCTCGGAGAGGACGTGGATGCCCACGGCATCATCACTGACGCTTTGAATGTCGCCACCCGTTTCGCCGGTGGCGAACTGCACCGAAACGCCTCCGATCTCCAGGGTGGAGAAGGGAGTCTTCTCCGCGGGACGCGTGGCCAGCCAGGCCAGCTCGCCCTCCGTCTTTCCCGAGATGATCTCCACCTGTTGGACGTGTCTGGCGAGGCGCCCGCGCAGCTCCCGCATCTTGCGCTCCCCCTGCATTCCCTTCTGGCGGAAGCCCCCTGTCCCCAGCAGCACCACGCGGGTCGGCGCCAGGGCGGTGATCCGTTCACCCAGCTCCTGTTCCGCCTTCTTCACGTCCATGTCCGCCAGGGCGCTGAGCGTGGAATCCTTCTTCTGTTCCTGCTTCTTGGAGGGAGTGACCTGGCATCCCTGGGGACCCCGCGCCACCTCGTAGAGCAGGAGCCGGGTGCCTGAAGAGCCCGCGTCGATGACGAGGTGCTCGAAAGGGGGCAGGGCACAGTGGCAGCTGGACGTCTTCTCGGGGGCCGCCGTCCGCCACTGACCCGTCCAGTACTCACTCTGGGTGGAGCAGGCCGAGGGGCACTTGTCCTGGGCCTCGGAGTCGTCACGGAGGAGCTCCGTCTCCACGTCGTGCGAGCTGGCCTCGGCCTGCTGTCCGAAGAAGAGCGTCGCCGCCACCGCGAGTGACAGCGCGCCGAACCGCCTCTTCATGGTCTTTCTCCTGGCATGAGCGCGTAGGCTTATCGCGCCAGGGGCCGGTGGATCCATGCCCCTGACGTGAATCAGCGTCCGCCACGTACACGGCCAGGTCCACCCCCCGTGGGTCAGCCCACGACCGCGGTGGCTTCGATCTCGACGAGGACGCCCGGCTCGAAGAGCATGGAGACCCCGATCAGCGAGGCCGGCGCCGGCATGATCTTCAGCTCCTCGGCGACCTGATCGATGCCGGCGAGGAAGTCGGATATCATCTCGCGCTTCCAGTCGACCACATAGAACGTCAGTCGGACGACGTCGTTGAACGTCGCCCCGGCGGCCGCGAGGGCGATGGCGACGTTGCGGTAGGCCTGCGCCACCTGTCCAGCCAGGTCACCCCGTGCGACGAGCTGTCCATTCGCGTCATACGCGACCTGCCCTGCGATGTGCACCTGCCGGGTGCCGGTGGCAATCGCCACCTGTCGGTATCGGAACGCGTCGGTATTCGGGATTCCATCGGGGTTGATCAGGGTGACGGGCATGGGTGCTCTCCAGTGGACGGTGTGGGGTGATTGCCGGACTCGTATACCGAGTCCATTGACGAGCGGAGTTCCCCTTTCCAGCGACGCGGGAGCGACAATGCAAAGCCATCATAGAAAGTTCAAACATCCCCACACGACGTTCAATTCTTCTTACGAATACGGCTTTTCTGGGGTATTCAACTTGCGCTTGCCTGCCAAGGCAGGCTTTCTTGCCCCCCGAGAAAACAAGAAAGACATCCCCCATGAAACATTTCAAGCACGGGTTCCTGGTGCGCCCCTTCGTGGGCGCGGTGATGTGTACGCTCACGCTCGCGGCGGGCTGCGGCCCGGCGAATGGGCTGGAAGCGGAGAAGGGCGCGCTCGGAGAGAAGAAGAGCGAGGTGGTCTATGGCACGGACGACCGGCTGGACGTCTACGCCCACCCGGACGCCACGCTGCGCGCGCGGGCACAGCAGTCCACCGTGGCGCTGATGCACCCCCCGCTCATCGACGCGACGGATCCCAACCACGTCGTCTTCACCGGCCAGACGCTGGGCGAAGGCCGCAACCTCTGCACCACCGAGCGCTTCCGGGATGACCCGCGGGCGGCCTTCTGCTCCGGCACGCTCATCGACGATGACCTGGTGCTCACCGCGGCCCACTGTGTCCCCACCCCCGACGAGTGCGCCAACACCCGCTTCGTCTTCAACTTCTACCGGACCGCGGAGGGAGCGCTGCAGCAGGTCACCACGCAGGACATCTTCCGCTGCACCGCCATCGTGGCGCATGAGCTGAGCTGGTACATGGACTACTCCATCCTGCGCCTGGACCGGCCGGCCACGCCGCGCTTCACCCCGGCCCCGGTCCGCAAGGGCAACACCCCGCTGGCCGTCGGGCAGAAGCTGGCCGTCATCGGCAGCAGCAGCGCCATCCCCTTCAAGATCGCCTCCGGTGGCACGGTGCGCGACGCGAACGCGGAGTCGCTGGACTTCCTGGTGTCCACCACGGACACCTTCGCGGGCAACTCGGGCTCGGCCGTGTACGAGATGGACAACTACACGGTGGCGAGCATCGCCGTGCGCGGTGACGCGGACTATGTCGCCAACGGGACCTGCAACGTGGTGAACACGTGCCCCGAGACGGGCTGCACCGGCGAGCATAGCACCTACGTCTACAACGCCATCCGCACCTTGTGCGCCGCGACCAACAACGCCAGCCCGCGGCTGTGCGCCGACATGCCGCCCCAGAACCGCCCGGCCACCTCGTTCACCTACTTCACGGGCGAGACCAACAATGCCCAACAGAACACGACGGACAAGGTGATCAGTCTCTCCGCGGGTGATGTGGTGGAAGTGGGCACCTGCACCCTGCCGGGCGCCTTCGCCGCCGGTGACACCTCGCTGCGCCTCTCCGATGCACAGGGCACCGAGATCGCCGCCAGCTCGTGTTACTTCAAGCACAGGGTGGGGGCCTCGGGCGACTACACCATTCGCGCCGGCTGCACCAACAGCGATCTCTGCGGTGGCGTCGTGGTGTGGAAGGTGACCCCGAACGCCAACCTCGTCCGGGGCACGTTCTCCTTCAACCTCACCAACACCAGCAGCGGCTCGCGCAACACCGCCAACCAGAACGTGACGCTGTCGTATGGCCAGGTCATCGATGTGGGCACCTGCGGCCTGGAGGGCGCCTCGGGCGTCGGTGACACCATCGTGCGGGTGCACGAGTCGTCGGGCATGGTGGCGGCCGAGAACGACGACGCCTTCGGCACCTGCGGGAGCCTCTCGCACGTCGTCTACCGCGTGAACGTCGTGGGCCAGAACATGCCGCATCAAATCCGTGTCGGCTGCTTCCGCGACACGAGCTGCAGCGGTACGGCCTCCTACGTCATCTACTGATGACGTGAGGACACGGTGCTCGCCCCCGATGAGGTCGTCGGGGGCGAGCCACTCTCCGCTCACCCGGGAGGCGTGACTCTGGGGCAGACTCGGGGAATGCGTTCTTCTTCTCCTCCCAAGGTCCGACAACTCCGTCTCCTCGCGGGCACCGTGCTGGCCCTGCTCGCGGCGTGCGCGGTCCAGCCCCGGACCCTCCCGCCCTCGAGCGAGCCCCGCGTCCTGCGCGTGGGAACGAGCAGCGACTACCCGCCCTTCAGCACCCTGCACGACGGGCAGGCGTCCGGTTTCGATGCCGAGCTCATGCAAGCCTATGCGTCCGACCGCGGCTACCGCCTCGAATGGGTGCGCTTCCGCTGGCCGGAGCTGGTGGCGGACCTCGGCGCCCACCGCTTCGACGTGGCGACCAGTGGCATCACCGTCCGGCCCGATCGCTCGCTGACCGGGCGCTACACCGTTCCGGTGGCTCGCAACGGGGCCTTGCTGCTCCTGCGGCGCCCGGCCTGGGCTCCTCCGCCCGCGAGTCCCCCCGAGGAGCCGCTCGCGCTCCTGCGCGTGCTCGACCGGCCCGAGTTCCGCCTGGCCGTGAACCGGGGCGGACACCTGGAGCGCGTGGCGCGCGCCCACTTCCACCACGCGAACATCGTCGCCATTCCCAACAACGCGGCGGTGCGCGAGGCGCTGGCCAATGGAGAGGCCGACGCGGCGCTCACCAATACCTTCGAGGGTCCCCGCTGGGCCGAGGGCCTCTCCGGCATCGAGCGGGTGGGCCCGTTCACCCGGGACGTGGTGGCGCTCTACGTGGAGCCCTCGCGGGCCGATCTGGCCGCCGATCTGGACATGTGGCTCCTGCAACAGGAGGCGAGCGGAGCGCTCGAGCGGATCCGCGCCCGGCACCTGGGCCCCGGCGCCACCGGGCCCACCGCGACGCCGGTGGACGCGCTGCTCGCCGCGACGGCCGAGCGGCTGGCGCTGATGCCCCGGGTGGCCACGGCCAAGCGCCGCGCGGGCCAGCCCATCGAGGTGCTCGCGCAGGAGGCACGGGTGCTGGACACCGCCCGGAAGGAGGTCCACGAGGCCGCGGCGGCCCTGGGCCTCGCGGCGCCCAGGGACGAGGCCATCACCGCGTTCTTCCAGGCGCAGATGGACGCGGCCAAGCAAATCCAACTCCGTGCCCCCGACAGCGCGGAGGCCCCCGTGAACTCCCTCGATGGCGAGCTGCGGCCGGCGCTCGCGCGGATCAGCGCGCGCATCAGCACCCTCGTGCCGCGCGTTCCCGGTGGACTGGACCGAGAGGCCGTGCGGCGCAAGGCACGCGAGGAGCTCGCGTCCACCGGGCTCGAGGGCGCGGAGATGGACCGCCTCGCCGATGCGCTGGTGGAGCTCGGCACGGGCCGTTGAGTCCTGGAGGGGAAGGGCAGGGGGCGCGCGGACCCAAGCCAACCTAAGTAAGTTCTGTCAGGGGCAACCACCGCCGAGGCCGAGAAATCGGGCTTCGGCGCTGCTTCGCCTGAACGGATTTAGTTGGGATGGCTTAGTAGAGAAGGATGGGCCCGAACACATCGGCGGATTACGGCACCGAGGCCGTCCCGCCAGGCCCCTGCGCTCCATCCCCTTGCGCAGGTTCTGTTCCCACTTCGGCCAGTCAGCGCTGGCGAGCGCGCCAGACAAGGTGGACTCCGTGGCCCAGTTTCGGAACGCGCTCCCGCTCACCTAGTCCCTCAATGGTGAGGAAACCCTCCTTCTTCCAGTCTTCGAGCCATCCCTTCACGTCTTGCTCCCACGTGAGCGGCGCAGCGAGTGCGAATCCCCATGCGTCGTCGTACAGAACGCGCCCATTTTTCTCGAGCATCCTGCGAACTCTATCGCGAGCCTTCGTGACGTAGCGGTCACGGAGTTGCTCGTAGTGGTCCGACTTTGGGTCCTCGCGCTGTCCGAAAAGGACCAACTCACCCTGGCCGGACCGCTCCATGCGGTCGCGCCGCTGAGCCTCAGCACGGCGCGCCTCCATCTCATTCATCGCGCTCCGCTCGGCGTTCTTGAAGACTTCGACTCCTTTGAGATCGCGGGTTGCGTAGATGAGATGGAAGTGCGTGGTGGCTCTCAGCGGATTCAGCACCACCGCCGTGCAAACGTGCTTGAACCGACCCGTACGCTTGACGTTCTGGACGTAGGCGCCCACGAGCCGATCCTCACGGTCCTGCTTGGTCAGCCCGATGATCTCCTCTTGAATCTCGCCTCTTCCGAAGAGGCGCTCGAAGGACTCGCGATGCACCTCCTGCGGGGAGTTGATGAACCGTCGGATGTGCTGGGTCATGAAGTTGATCAGCACCTCTCCGGGCTCAAGCTCAAGAAGCTGGCGAATCTTATCCATCGCGAAGCCGGACCATCCCTTGGGGTCGATGAAGATAAAGGGGAAGCCCTTCTTGCCTCCAGCCTCGATGAAGCGGCGAATCTCCGGGATGGCCTCCTCAAAGTCGCAGTTCTGCGTGCGGACCTCGGCGTCTGTGGTGGCCTTCGCGAAACTGTCGAGGTGCTGGTACGCGGCCCGATTCTTCTCGATGAAGAAGCAGCGGATACCCAGCTCGATGTCACGAGCCCGAAGCGTGTTGCGCGCCTTCCGCAACTCCTCAAGGGCAATGGCGAAGGAGCTGTCTTCGAACGCCGACGACTGCGTGTTCCACGGGCCCGAAAAGCCGTCCACGTACGTGATGGGATTCCACTTCGAGCCAACAATGTGCGCAAATCGCTCGAGGTACTTCCTCAGGATGAAGTGCTTGACCCACGTCTGATCACGGCCATCGTAGAGCGCTTGAGCATTAGCTCCCCCCTTCTCGGCATCGCTCATCCCTCACACCACCTTCCCCTCGTATTCAACATTTGCGATTGCCTCCAATCGTCGCTGGCGCTCCATCACCGAGGCAACCGTGGGTACATCAGGAAGTGCATCGTATGTCTGGCCATCCAGCTCACGGCCAGTTCGGCTCTTTTGGACCCCCCCCCACTGCTTGAAGAAGAACGGAACCTGCGCGCGGCGGCACTGGTCCCTCACGGAGGTGACCCACGCCCTCTGCAAGGGTCGGGCACCAGCCCCACTCTCGCCCCCGACAATCACCCAGTGGATCCCGCTCAACTCGAATTGACCAAGGTCTTCGAGCAGAGGTTCAACAGAGAGGAAGCGAACACGTGCTGGGGCGGAGCGCAGATGCTCGACTCGCGGTAGGCCATAGCGTCGATCCTCCACGCTGACTCCCCACCAGATGTGCGAGTGATCCGCTGCGAAGCGCAGTTTGGTCCTCAGCAGGTCACGCATCCGCTCCGAGCGCTTGGTGAGCACTTGGTAGGTGTGCCAGTTCGCCACCGTCATGACCCGGACCACTGATACGATGTAGTTGTCGGGAACGTCCTTGTGAAACAGGTCGCTCATCGAGTTGACGAAGACCTTCCTTGGCGTCGCCCATCGCAAGGGCTCAGCGAGCTTCTCAGGCACGAGACGTAGGTCGAAGCCCTGCCCGTAGGGGTGGTCGGGCACACCTCGGAACCGTTCGGCGAAGGTCTCGGCGTAGCAGTGCTTGCATCCCGGGGAGATTTTGGAGCAGCCGCGAACAGGGTTCCACGTTGCGTCCGTCCACTCGATCTTCGAGGTCGCTGCCATGTGTCCCGTCCGTGAGGTCTGAACCGGTGTTCAGACTATCATTCCCGCTCAGGGGTGTGATCCCCGGATTTGGCTTGGGAAGCTCTATCCCCGAGGCAATGCAGCGGCGGCCTCATTGGGCCTTGTGGAGCGTGGCGACTCGACGGGTCCACGGCCTCGGACGCCTCCTCCGTCTCAGTAGCCTGCTGCGGGGCTACTTCGGGCCGGAGTCCGCGGTGCCACGGGAGATGGCGGCCTTCAGCTTCCACTTGAGCTCCTGCCATCCCTTGCCGCCCACCTCGCGGATCGTGTCGAGCGCGTCCCCCGCGCCGCTCGCCACCTGCTCCGGTGAGACCTCGCCCATGCCCTGGCGCACCCGATCCAGCCAGGCCAGGGGCGAGTAGATCTCCTTCGCGCGCTCGGGGCCGAGCACGGTGACGAGGATTCCCTCCGGCCCGCCCGCGCGGGCGATGAGCGCCTGCCCCAGGATGATGGCGGCGCGGGTCTGGAGGAAGATGGGCAGCCGATCTCCATGCCCGCGCAGCTCCTCCGCACAGGCATGAATCTCCTCGCGCTCCTTCTGGCCGACGTACGGGCTGGCGGCCAGCTTGTCGAGGGACTCCGCGGACTCCTCGTAGCGCTCGCGCCGGAAGTGGATGAAGGCCCAGCCCCACCACGTCAGCTCGTTCTCCACGCCCAGCTTCTCCAGCGAGTGCAGTGCGCGCTCGATGTCGTCCTCCGCGGCGCGCTCACGGTCGAGCGCCATGCGGTTCCACGCGCGCAGGAAGTAGCCGGCGGCCAGCAGTGCCTCACGCGTCTGCTCGGGCTCCATGCCCCGGTAGCCGGGGAAGGCCGCCGGAGGCAGGGCCTCCGCCTCGGACAAGAAGGCGTTCAGCTCTTCCTCGGCCGCGTAGTGGTACTTCGCCTCGCAGAACGCGAGGCCTCGGTTGGCGTGGATGAGGACACGGAACGTCGGATCCCACGTCGGCTGGGGCGTGGCGCGTGACAGCTCGTAGAACACCAGGTCGGTGGCCGGGACCCGGTTGCCCCGGTCCGCGCTGTCGAGCAGGAGCCAGACGGCGGCCAGCAAGGCGTGCTCCTGCCCGATGTCGTACCCCAGGAAGAGGGGAGGCTCGTCCGGGTTCCAGCGGGTCCACAGCAGGGGAAACTCGTCCTCGTCCCGCTTCTCGAGGGTCTTCTTCGCCTTGTAGAAGGCGACCCCCAGGTCCAGATACTGCTTGGCGATCTGACGGGCTTCCTCCTGTGTGACGGCCTTGTCGGGCAGCGCCCGCGTCGCCTCGAGGGCCTTCCAGAGCGCGGCGATCTCCTTGGGCGCGTGGGGTTGCCCCTCGGCGCGGATGGTCAGCTTGAGGGCCCGGTAGGGCACCAGCGTGTAGGAATCGCGGATCTTCTCCTCGATTCTGGCGCGCTCCTCGGCGGCCCGTTCGGCGTCCGACTTGCGGCAGCCCCCCAGGACCGCCAGGAGCACGAGGGACAGCGCGGCGGCGTGGGACCGTCCGCGGACATTCCAGAACGGAGACACGGCGGGCGAGGCGGACGCGAGTGGGGCAGCCATCAGGCGGGACGGTATCACGAGGCCCCTGTCCACTGTTCGGGCGCCTCGGGAAGCCACGGTCAGAAGCCGCTGAGCACCACCTTGCCCAGGGCTCGGCCGCTCTCGATGAGCTCGTGGGCCTGCTTGAGGTGGGCCGCGTTGATGGTGCCCAGGTTCGTCTTGAGCGTGCTGCGCACCTGGCCCGCGTCCACGAGCTGGGCCACTTCGTCGAGCAGCTGGTGCTGGGCGATCATGTCCGGCGTCTGGAAGCGCGAGCGGGTGAACATGAACTCCCAGTGCAGCGAGATGCTCTTGCCCTTGAGCTTGTTGATGGGCAGGGGTGCGTCCGGATCGTCGATCAACGAGAGCGCGCCCTGGGGCTTGAGCACCTCGACGATCTCATCGAAGTGCTGCTCGGTGTGGGTGAGCGCGAGCACGTAATCCACCCCTTCCGGGACGATCTGCTTCACCTTCGCGGCCCAGGGCTCGCGGTGATCCACCACGTGGTGCGCGCCCAGCTCGCGCACCCAGGTCTGGGTCTCCGGACGGGACGCCGTGGCGATGACGGTCAGCCCCGTGAGCCGCCGCGCCAGTTGGATGGCGATGGAGCCCACGCCGCCCGCGCCCCCGAGCACCAGCACCGAACCCCCCTTCGAGCCCTCTCCGCGCGCCACCCGCAGGCGATCGAACAGCATCTCCCACGCGGTGATGGCGGTGAGGGGCAGGGCGGCTGCCTCGGCGAAGTCGAGCGAGCGGGGCTTGTGGCCCACGATCCGCTCGTCCACCAGGTGCTGCTCCGCGTTGGCGCCCGGGCGATCCAACGAGCCGGCGTAGTACACGGCGTCGCCCACCTTGAACAACTTCACCTCGGGGCCCACGGCCACCACCGTGCCCGCGGCATCCCAGCCGAGCTGCTTGTTCTCACCCTTCGGGTCCACCCGCGCGCGGATCTTCACGTCCACCGGGTTCACCGAGATGGCCTCCACCCGCACCAGCAGATCCCTCCCGGTGGGGGCCGCCGGGGCGGCAACGTTCACATCGATCAGGCTCTCGGCGTGGGTGATGGGCAGCGACTGGCGGTAGGCGACGGCTTTCATGGGCTTCTCCTCGGCGGCTCTCGGGTGGCCGCGTTCGCGAGTAGCTAGATAAACCCCTCGAAGAATATGCGTGATTGATAGTTGATATGCGCTCCATAAATCCTGAATATGGAGCGCATGGGGTACACGGACCTGGACATGGATCTGCTCCGCTCCTTCGTGATGGTGGTGGACGCGGGGGGGTTCACGGCGGCGGGGGCGAAGCTCGGGCGGACGCAGGCGGCGATGAGCATCCGCATCAAGCGGCTGGAGGAGCTGCTGGAGCGGCGGGTGTTCGACCGCGGCAGCCGCCTGCCTTCGCTGACGGCCGACGGCGAGCTGCTGCTGAGCTACGCGCGGCAGATCCTCAAGTTGAATGACGAGACGGTGCAGCGCTTCGCCGAGCCGGACAACGCGGGGGAACTGCGCCTGGGCGTCGCGGAGTATTTCGTGCCGCAGCACCTGCCCGGCATCCTGTCGCGCTTCTCCCAGAGCCATCCCCGCGTGCACATCCAGGTGAAGGTAGGCCTCAACGACACGCTGTTCGAGGCGCAGCAGCGCGGGGAGCTCGACGTGGTGATCGCCCTGTGCGCCAACCCGGGGCAGCAGGGGGGGCGGCTGTTGCGCCGGGAGCGGCTGCTCTGGGTCTGCGCGCGCGACTTCCGGATCGACGCGGCGGCGCCCGTGCCCATCTGCACGCTGCCACCGTCGTGCATCTTCCGCGCGCGGGGCTTCGAGGCACTGGAGGCACTCGGGCGGGCCTGGCGGGTGCTCTACACGAGCGAGAGCATCATGGGCGTCACCGCGGCGGTGCGCGCGGGCCTGGGTGTCGCCGTGCTCCCGGAGTGCTGCGTGACCGAGGGCCTGCGGGCCCTGTCCGTCGACGAGGGCTTCCCGGAGCTCGAGGGCATCCAGCTCAACCTCTTCGGAGAGAGCCCGGAGCGCGGTCACCTGATGGCGCCCCTCTTGCGCTTCATCGACGAGAGCCTGCGGTCGGGGGGCCGCCCGTCGCTCGATCACTGACGAACGAGGTGCCCGGAGGTATCAGGGCACCCATCGCCCCGGCTCACTCGATGGTGAAGTGCACGGGGATGGTGATGGCGGGGTAGTTGCGGCCGGTCAGCGTCACCTCCGCGTCATAGGTGCCGGGGGGCAGGTCACCCTGCACGATGACGTGGAAGCGCGACACGGTGCCCGCCTTCATCCACAGGGGATAGGCCACGGGGCAGGTGGAGAACAGGCAGGAGATCCACTCGCCAATGGCGACGAAGGGCGTGACGATGGCGATGGGAATGGCGAGGACGGGGCCGGCGATCCCCGCATCGCCCACCGCATCCCAGAGCTCTCCCACCAGCGTCTCCGGCTCGTCGATCGCGACGCGCACCGCCTCCTTGCCGCCGCCGGTGACCTGGAGATCGGCGAGCACCGCGTCCCCGCGCATCGTCTTCTCCCGGTAGACGACCGTGAGCAGCTCACGCCCGTGCTGGGGGACCTTGAGGACCTTCTTCTCGTCGAAGGCCACCTGCACCTCGGCCGGAACGAGCAGGCCCGAGTCCGTCATGGCCTGGGTGAGCTGGAAGGAGCCCTCGCTGCGGGCGCTCCCGGGTTGCAGCAGCACGCGGCCCTGCACGCCCACGAGCCCGCCGGGCAGTGGCGGGGGAGGGGAGAGCTCCGAGGACGCGAGCGCCCCGGCTTGAGGCGCGCCACCGAGCGCGAACCGGGGGGACTCGATCACGCTCGCCTGGTTCTCGATGAACGAGGTGGTGTACCAGTACATGTGTTTCGCGGAGTCCACCTTCACGCTTCCGGAGATCGCCGTGGAGCCGCTCGCGGTGACCAGCACGCCCCGGGTGAAACCAGACAGGCTCAGGCCGCTGGGTTGGATGGCCACGGGATCGGAGAAGAACAGGGCCTTCTGGGCCAGGCTCCAGTCCTCCGGGAACGTGACCTGGGGATCGCTCACGTTGGAGTCCATCCGGGTCTTCAGCTCGACGGCGGGCGCCGCGCTTCCATCCTCCCGGTGCGTGCGTGCCGTCGCCTTGGAGAGCGCCACGGCCCCCAGCGTGCCCGCGGTGACGGAGATCCGCTCACCCTCCAGCAGCAACAGTCCCGTCTGCGCGCCGACCTGGGCCTCGGAGAAGAAGACGTAGTACTTTTTGTCCGGGAAGCTGGCACCCGTCACCAGGGTGCTGGGGGCGTCGACGCGCGCGGTGCCTTCCGTGGTGAGGATCAGCGGGCTCCCGGACAACTCGAAGGAGGCCGCGTGTCCAACCGGACGGCCCGCGTGCTCGGAGGTCCAACGCGCCTGGAGCTGCTCGGGCGTGAGCCCCTCCTCGAGATTCTCATCGGAGCCCCTACAGCCAGACTGGCTCCCGAGCACGAATACGGCGGACATCACCACGACCGGTTTGAAGAAGCGTCGCACGGCTCTCCCCCTCGATTGGATGCTGCGTTCGCCCCATTATTGGCGGCAGCCCCACTGTTTGGATCTGCACGGTGCATCCGTCCAGAGTCCCTGGGTGCACCCGCGTTGACCCGATGCGTCAGTCATTCCGGGGAAATCATTTATTAGGAACTTTACTTGGAGTCATGTTAAACAGGTTTTCTCTCACGGGCGCCACGCCAACAGTGATGCGCCGGGGTGAGGGGAAATTCCGACATGAACATGATCTCCAATTCGAAGCGTCTGAGTGGGTTCAAGCATTTGCTGGCATGGAGTCTGGGAGGCGCATTGCTGGTCTCCGCTGGATGTGGGGCCGGTGCCGAGCAACCCATCGAGGAGGCGGCCACGAAGCAGGAGGCGCCCCTGGCCGGCTGGGTGCAGATCTGGAGCGACGAGTTCGACGGCACCAGCGTGAACACCTCCAACTGGTCGTACGTCACCAACGTCCACGTCAACAACGAGCAGCAGCAATACACCACCTCGTCCCAGAACGTGTCGGTGAGCAACGGCACGCTCAAAATCACCGCCCGCCTCCAATCCAACAACGGCTATCCCTTCACCTCGGGCCGTCTGGAGAGCGCCGGCAAGCGGCAGTTCGGCCATACCCGCATCGAGTCGCGCATCAAGCTGCCCGTGGGCGCGGGCCTCTGGCCGGCGTTCTGGCTGCTCGGCCATGACATCAATACGGTGGGCTGGCCGGCGTGCGGTGAGCTCGACATCATGGAGAACGTCGGCTACAGCGACTGGATCTCGGGTGCCCTGCACGGCCCGGGCTACTCGGGCAATACGCCCATCAACAGCCGCTTCTATCCCAACTCCTCCGTCGCCAACTTCCACGTGTACCGCACCGAGTTCTCCCCCTCGGACGTCAAGTGGTACATCGACGGCGTGCTGGTGAAGACCACGCTCAAGTCCGAGGTCACCCGGTACGGCAACTGGGTGTATGACAAGCCTTTCTACATCATCCTCAACCTGGCCGTCGGAGGGAGCTATCCGCAGGGCGTGAACGGAGCCACCTACCCGTACCCTGGCGTGCCGCAGTCCACGGTGGACCTCATCCGCAACACGCCCCAGACGATGGAAGTCGACTGGGTGCGCGTCTACCAGTGGCAGTAGTTCGAAAAGGGAGTCCCCGGGCCCGGGTCCGCTCATCGGACCTGCCCGGCGCGGCTCCCGCTTCGCGGACCGGGGGAGGGCCCATGACGCGCTCCGTCATCTCCTCCGTTCCCGTGCGGGATTGAAGGCGGAATGCCAGCCCGCTCGCTCTGCCGTCGAGGGGAAGAGGGGGGGGCTCGCAACCCGCCATCGGTTTTGCCGATAATCGGGAAAACCCGCCTCATTTCCTGAACGGTAGGAGTCTCCCCCATGTCCCGCCCCGTTGACTCTGGCGCCGCCGAGGCCGCCGCCCGTCGTGCCGCCGCCGAGGCCGCCGCTCGTCGCGCCGCCGAGGAAGCCGCCCGTCGCGCCGCGGAGAAGGCCGCCGCCGAGGCCGCCGCGAAGGCCGCCGCCCGTCAGCAGGCGGAGTCCCAGCAGCCCCAGCTCCAGACCCAGAAGCCCCAGACCCAGCTCTTCAACCGCAACCAGTTCTCCGCGGGCGACAACCGGGCCCAGAACCGGCTGAGCGGCGAGTCCCCGGTCACGGCCATCGGTACCCCCGCGGCCACGGGTTCCACCTCGTCCACCACGGTCCGCCAGCTGGCCACCACGTCTGGCGCCCCCACCGCGCGCGGCGCCCGGGCCAGGGGCGTCGAGCCGTCGTCGGAGCCCTCGACGGAGCCGGAGCGCGCCTCGGCGCTGCCCGAGAATCCGAAGGATCTGCCCAAGCTCTTCCCGGAGCTGCAGGGCAAGGGCAAGGAGGAGATCAAGAAGGCATACGACTCGCTCAACAAGCTGGCCACCGGCTCCTTCTCGGAGAAGGCCACGGCGCTCGGGGAGCTGGCCTCGCAGTTCCCGCAGACGGTGCCCAACGCGCTGGAGCGGCTGGGCGTGAAGGACTCGAAGCTGGCGAAGCTGGCCACCAACTCCGAGGCCCTGGGCGCGCTGGGTACCCTGAGCAACCCGGACAAGTCCGCGGTGGACAAGGCCAAGGCCAGCCTCACGCTGGCCAAGGCCGCCGGTGACATCCTCAAGCCGGCCGATCTCAAGGGCGTGCTGGACACCACGCTCAAGGGCCTGCCCTCGGCGGAGAAGCTCATCGGCGCCGTGTCGACGTGGGCGGACCCCAATTCCTCCGGCGTGGACAAGGCCAAGGCCACGCTCGCGCTGGGCAAGGCGCTCAAGGACTTCGCGGGCGAGCAGTTCCCCGATCTCGCCAATGACTTGCGCAAGCTGGACGGTCCGCTGCGCGCGGCCGGCGCCGCCATCACCCTGTTCGATCCCAAGGCCTCCGTGCAGGACAAGGCCGTGGCCGCCGCGCAGCTCGCCGCCGAGCTGCCCGATCTGAAGAAGAACGTCACCGGGTTCGCCCAGATGCTGCGCAACGCGGGCGTCTCCCAGGCCGACGAGGTGGCCCAGCAGGGCGCGCGTCTGGCCGAGGTCGCCGTGAAGGGGTTGGATCCGGCGCTGGCCTCGAAGCTGTCGCCCGCGCAGCTGGACAAGCTGAAGGCCGCCGCCACGAAGCTGGGGGGCCCCGACTCACTCGAGTCCGTCCTCGGGGGCGTCACCGATCCGAAGGCGCTCGACAACCTGGTGGGACAGCTCGACTCGCTGGATGCCGCAGCGGGCAAGCGGCTGGTGGGCGCGCTGGGCGGCCTGGAGCACTCGGTGCTCAACGAGGCGCTCTCCGATCCGAAGGTAGCCGGGCAGCTCTCCCAGCTCGCCACCAGGCTGGATGACGACGCGGGCAAGGTGCTGGCCAACGCCGTGAAGGACATGGACGGGGCGGCGCTCAAGTCGCTGCTGCGCTTCACCGATGGGGTGGGCGCCGACGCCCTCAACACGACCCTCAAGGGCCTGGGGCCGCTGGTGGACAAGGTGGGCAGCAAGGTCGTGGGCCAGGGCCTGAAGGTGCTGGACAAGGCGCTGGGCAAGATGGGCGTGGAGATCACCGCCGAGGTGGCCGGCAAGGTCTTCAAGAACCTGGCGAAGGCCATCCCGGTGGCGGGCGCGGTGCCCAACGCCATCGACGCGGTGAAGTACGAGAAGGAAGCGCTGGAGCTGCACGGCAAGAACAACGACCTGGGCTACTTCGCGCACACCGCCGCCACGTTGAATGTCGTGGACGCGGGCCTGGGCATCGCGCTGGACGTCGCCGGTGTGTTCACCGGGGGCGCGGGCGTGGCCGTGGACGTGGGCACGAGCGTGGTGCTGGGCGCGGCCGAGCTGGCGATGGACATCGGCTTCGACCAGGAGAAGGCGAAGTACGAGGCGGACCCCGAGAACTACGAGGCCCCGGGGTGGATGAAGGCCGTCAACCTGGCCGGAGCCGCGGCGCAGGGCCCGGCGGGCATGGCGCAGCTGGCCGCCTACTATGGCCCCGAGGGCGCCGCCGAGCTGGCGCAGTGGGGCGTGGAGACGGGCGCCAAGGGCGCCGTGAAGCTGGCCGAGTTCGCGGGTGTATCGGCGGCGGAGGCCACGGGTGACGGCCTGAAGCTGACCGCGGGCTTCATCCACAAGATGGCGGACGTGGTGCGCAACCCCTCGCGCTACGGCGAGGCGGTGGCGCGGCAGGCCAGTGAGGCCTTCAACGCCGCCATCGCCAAGGGAGGCGAGATCGCGAAGGAGGCCCAGAAGGTCCTCGACAACGTCATCTCCGAGGCCAAGGAGCTGGGCAGCAAGGGCCTGGAGACGCTGAAGTACATCGCCGAGAACCCGGGCGAGGCCGCGAAGAAGGCGCTCGACGGCATCCAGAGCATCGTCAACTCGGGCATCGATCTGACGACGAAGTTCGGCAAGGATCTCTACAAGAAGGCCGTGGACA
Organism: Cystobacter fuscus; assembly: GCF_002305875.1. NCBI lineage: Bacteria > Pseudomonadati > Myxococcota > Myxococcia > Myxococcales > Archangiaceae > Cystobacter > Cystobacter fuscus. The sequence goes on from NZ_CP022098.1 coordinate 6,237,429, forward strand.
CGCTCGAGGGCCTGAAGGCTGGCTGGGAGAAGCTGACCGGCGCCGCGAAGGAGAAGGCCCAGGAGCTCATCAACGGCGCGAGGGATCTCGTCAGCTCCACGGTGAACAAGGCGAAGGAGCTGGGCGAGAAGGGCCTGGAGCTGCTGGCGTGGACGGCCAGCCACCCGGGCGAGGCCGCGGAGAACGCGAAGCGGTTCCTCTCCGACACGCTGGCCAAGGGCGGCGAGCTGGCGAAGAAGGCGTGGGACTCGGTGCGCGCGCTGGGCGAGCAGGGCCTGGCGGTGGCCGAGGACGTCGTGCGCGGCCTGGCCCAGGCGGGCGAGGCCGCGGTGGACACGCTGCGCTACGTGGCGGAGCACCCGGGCGAGGCGGCCGCGAAGGTGCGCGACTGGGCGGGCCAGACGCTGTCGGATCTGGCGCGCAAGGGAGGCGAGGCGGCCAAGGCCGCGGCCACCGCCGTGAAGGACTTCGTCGATCGGCGCGCGGACTGGGCGAAGAAGTTCGCCAGGGATCTGCTCAAGGATGGCGTGGAGTCCTTCAAGGAGGTCGCCAAGGCCTGGAAGGACAACCTGACCGAGGGAGGCAAGGAAGTGATGGGGGCCCTGGCCGACCTGGGCGACGCGGGCGTGGATGCGCTGAAGGATCTGGCTGGCGTGGGCGGGCAGCTCGCGGAGGCGGCGGTGGGCCACCTCGACAACCTGGCGCGCGCGGGCGTGGGCGTGGCGAAGGACGCGCTGGAGGGCTTGGCGGACCTGGGCGGCGACGTGGGCAAGCTGGCCGGCGACGCCTTCGACTCCGTGACGGACTTCCTCGGGGACAGGATCCGCGACGTCATTCCGGGCATCTGACTTCTAGTGGAAGCGGCGGGAATCGAAACCGCCGCCTCCACTCCCAGAGCCGGGGACTGGGGAGGAAGCTGGTGGCGGCGGCACTGCGGTGGATGTTCTCCTGGGACGAGGTGAAGGTGATGCACCTCGTCGCCCGAGCGGAGAACGAACCCGCAGTGCGGCTGTACCGAGGGCTCGGATATCAGGTGCTCCACCGCATGCGCGCCGCTCGCCGTCCGCTCCAACGTCCCTAGGAACATCCGCGAAGAAGAATGCGAGGCCCCAGGAGGCTGAGGAAAAGGCGAAGGGCCCGGAATCGTCTCGCGAGTCCGGGCCCTTCTATTGGCGAGGAGTACTGGAGCCGGAAGGCGACTTTACCGCCCCATGCGACTCACGTCATCAATCTCCTCAACAGTTGATGAACGTTCGTAACAAACGCATTTTTACTAGACGCGGTCTTACTTCACACAGGCGAACGCCACGTTTCCGGCGCCGTGTTCGAAAGGACCGAAACCCGTCGCATATCCATTCCGTGCGCAATACCGGTGGACTGCTGACCTACACGCTAGGTCCATGACTGCGGTTGGAGTACAACTAGAGACCACCGACGTGAGAGTAGAAAAAGGCGTACTGAATACTCTCGCGCCAGGGCCGGGGATGCCCTGAAGCCCTTGAGCACCAGTGTCGCCCTTGAGACCCTGCGGACCGGTGTCGCCCTTGGGACCCTGCGGGCCCGGAATGCCCTGCACCCCCTGCGGACCGGTGTCACCCTTGGGACCCTGCGGGCCCGGAATGCCCTGCACCCCCTGCGGACCGGTGTCGCCCTTCTCACCCTTCTCGCCCTTGGGTCCCACCGCGCCCAGAGTCACATCGAAGGAGTCATTCTGTTCTACATTGGAGCCGGTCGACATCGTTAGCCGGTAAGAGCCGGAGCGCATGAGTACCGGAGGTAGGGCGACGACGACAGTGTAAGGGGTATAGGTCTTGACTTGCACCCCAATATCCATGAGGTAAACGCTGGGCGCGAGTCCGGTGGAAGTGACGAAGTTGCGGCCATGGATGGTCATCTGGTCCAGGTCGTAATCCACCTCCAAGTCCGTGATGTGCATCCGACTAGGGGTCGTCTGCGCCTGCGCCTGTGCCGAGATCGTCAGTCCCGCTATCAGGCCGGTCAGTACCCCCAAGCGGATGGCCATGGACGACATGCGCAGGTGAACCCCCAACGTCCTACTCCGGAAGGCTTTCATCATGAATTGTTCTTGTTTCTCTTGATGTGTGGATTTGTGACGCGCATGGAAGCGCAATCGCTGGCGCCCACTCTTACAGCAAAAAGGCTTCGTTCAAAACGGCTTCGAGAACCGGTACTTCAGGCAGGCTGCTACGCGAGTAAGCAGATGAATACCCGGTTTACGATTTTTTGCCAGTGCAAACCCTGCCGAGCGGTCAAGGTTACGGTGGTGTTGCTTGCTCATGGCGCACACTCCGCTCCCGGAGAGTCGTACTGCCGCGGAGGCGAAGTCTCCGCCAATAAGGTCACGACGCCGAGGGCAGTACGTCCAGGCTCCTCAGGTTCTCCTCGGCCATGCGGCGGTACTGCGGGACAATCTCCACGGCCAGCACTGCTCGCAGTTGATGACGTGCCTCTTCGAGATCTCCTGCTTCCTGACAACGGATCATCCGGTGAAGAGCTTGTGAAAGCCGCTGCTTTCCGTCGTCCATGCGCTTCAACATCACCGCCAGGAGTGCCTCGGTGCCCCCCACGGTCCTGAGCGACTCTTCCGTTTCGGCTTCACTGATGGCCACGGTAGGCGCGGTTCGCCGCAGGAAGTCGCGCAGGTCATCGCGGAGTTCCAGCGATTGGCCCTGTTGAACCCGGAGAGCCAGGGCTCGGATCTGCCCCCATGGGTGAAAGTCCTGTTCGACCTGCCCGGTCAGGAAGATCGTCTCGAATGTCGCCAGATAGTCGAGCCGGAAAAGGTGTCAGACGACTTGTAGCCAGCGAGAAACTGCGAGGAAGTCGTCGTGCTGGCCGATCCGGTCGTCACGCGGCTCACCGGGCGGATTGAACCGTGGCCACCCGCGTCACTCCGAGGGGAGCCTTCCCCTCCGCTCGGGCCGCGGGGTGAGCAGCGCTCGCAGCCGCCGCTCCAGGATGGGAAGCATCTGCTGGATCTTCGGCGACGCGAAGCGATGGCGGAGATAGACGAGGTGGACGGGCGCGCGCGCCGTGGACCATTCGGGAAGGACCCGGAGCAGCGCGCCCTCCTCGAGTTCGTCCTGTATCAAGTTCTCCGGAAGAAGCGCGATGCCCTCGCCGGCCTTTGCCAAAGCGATGAGCAGCGCGAACGACGTCGAGGTGTTCGTGAGCTCCGGCTTCACGCGGGTTGTCTTGCCCTCGGCGGTCTGGAGCACCCACAGCGGCTCCGCGCCATTCCTCGGACTCGGCAGGAAGCCGATGCGCGGGTGCCGGGAGAGCTCTCTCGGAGCGTCGAGCGCGGGAGCACCGCGCAGGTAGGCCGGACTCGCCACCAGCACCTGGCATCCCGCGCCGACTCGCTTCGCGATGAGGCTCGAGTCGTCGAGGTGGCCGCCGCGAATCGCGATGTCGAACCCCTCCGCGATCAAGTCGACAGCGCGATTGCTGAAATGGGTCTCGACCCGGACGCCCGGAAATCTCGCGCGGTATTCGGCGATCGACTCCGCGATCTCCCGGGTCGCGAAATCATTCGGTCCCGTCATTCTCAAGACGCCGGTCGGGCTCTTCTGCGCCTGGGAGGCCTCCTCGCCCGCGCGGAGAAGTGCATTCACCGCGGCTTCGGCCTTCGTGAAGAACTCGCGCCCCACGTCGGTCAACTTGAGGGTGCGCGTCGTCCGCGTGAGCAGGCTGCTGCCGAAGGAGGCCTCGAGCGCGGCGACCCGGTCGCTCACGGTGGAGACGGGAATGCCGAGCGCGCGCGCGGCGCCCGTGAAGCTGCCACTGTTCACGACGTGCACGAAGACAAGCGCCGCATTGAGGTCCATGCCCATTGTCCGCCCGGACGGAGAATCTGTCCGGATTCACCGGCCTTATCAAGACCGGCGTCCCGAGGGCATCTTCGCGGTGAGCCTGTTCGAAGGAGCACGACATGCGCCCGCCCATCTCGCCCGAGTCCGTGAAACAACTCTTCACCCACGCCAGATCGTACCACCACTGGACGAACCAACCCGTCACCCAGGACACGCTGGAGGCCATCTACGAGCTGATGAAATGGGGACCGACCTCGGTCAACTCGATGCCCGCCCGGCTGCTGTTCGTGCGGAGCGAGGCGGAGAAGGAAAAACTCGTTCCGTGCGTCATGGGCTCCAACATCGAGCAGATCCGGACCGCCCCGGTGACCGTGATCGTCGCCTTCGACGAGCGCTTCTTCGACCACTCGAAGAGGCTCTTCCCCGCCTACGACGCCACGGCGCTCTTCGCCAATGACGCTCGCTTGAGCGAGGCGACGGCCTTCCGGAACAGCTCGCTGCAAGGGGCGTACATGATGTTCGCGGCCCGCGCGCTGGGGCTCGACGTGTGCCCCATGTCGGGCTTCGACAACACCTTGGTGGACCAGCGCTTCTTCCAGGGGACGACCTGGAAGTCGAACTTCATCTGCACGCTGGGGTATGGCGATGAGTCGAAGCTCCACCCGCGCGGACCGCGGCTGAGCTTCGAGGAGTCCTGCCGGATCATCTGACTCGACTTTCGCCATTTTGGACCTCGGCTCAGGCCGCTTGTGCAAGAGAGGGGCACAGCAAGGGACGCGGCGTCACATTCCGAGCCGGCCCGTCACCATCACGCCCGTCACCACCACGCGCACGACTCCAAGCTTCGACATCGGCTCTCTCCTCACGAGCTCAAACGAAGGCCAGACACACACCACCGGGGTGCTCTACTGCCACCAGTCCGAGACGTTGTTGAGATAGAAGACCCAATTGTCGTGGAAGGAGAGCTCCCCGATGAACCAGCCGCCCACGGGCTGGCCGTTCAGCAGCTGCTTCTCGTAGGTGTAGGAGACCTGACGTGAGCCGAGATACGTCCAGGTGTCGAGATCCCACAGAGACCAGGAGGTGGTGTAATGCCCGAGTCCCCCTCCGTCGTCATGGTACGTGGCCGCGATCGTCACCCGGTATTGCTTGCCGTTCTGGATCGCCGGGCCGTAGCTGTCGAACCCGAAGACGCAGTTGGGCGGCCAGTAGCCGAAGGTGTGGTCTCCGGCGGCTTCGATGGCGATCGTGTTGGTCACGGGAGGGGCACCGCACTGCAAGCCATATCCCACGCCTGGGTGGAAGTGCGTGGGGTAGCCAGAGACGTCCCCGAGGATCACGCCCTGGCCTCGGAAGGGATAGGGGGTGGACTGGTAGACCGGCGACGGGGTGTAGAGGTCTCCTCGCGCCATCACCCCGATGTGGCCTCCCGAGCCGAAATAGTTCACGGACAGGAGATCCAACTGGAGGAAGTGGGTGCTCTTGCCCGGGGGCTGCACGACCCCAGGGCCCGTCGAGATGAGGGCCTTCGCCAGGCTGGGTGTCCTCTGGGGTTGCCACGAGCCATACGCCTTCGACTCCACCCACGTCACCTTGTTGGTGGTGCTCACCTTGAATTGCCAGTTCTGGGGTGAGACCTGCGCGAGCACGGGTCCAGCGGCAAGGCAGCTGGCGATGAGCAGCAGCATGGGTCCCCGCGTCGCGGCCCGCGTCCAATCGTTCTTCATGGGTCCTCTTCTTGTCGGAGGTCAGCGCCCCTGGGTGCCCCCGGACGGGGTGCAGGTGGACGCCGACCCTGTTCTCGGGGAGGGTGGTAACACACCTTCGGAGCCGGTAGGCCACACTCGCAGTCACATGCCTGGAGCGTCCACGGTTGCTCCCCTGCCCACCCACCAGGTGCTCGGTAGGCGAAAGGTGCTGGCGGATGTGACGGCCCCCGCTGGGGTGCGCTCGATATTGGAGCACCTGGCACTTCCCACGCAGGCTCTGAAGCGGGCCCCGGCCCGGGGACCACCCCAGCGGGCGTGGTGCTCAACCTGGCGCAGCCGCTGTCAACACGCCCCAACTCCCCTGCCTCTCTCCTCAAGCGAGGGCGGCCTGGGCAGGGGTGTGCCCCAAGGGGTTGCACCGTCCCGTGTACTGGCGCGGCGCGCGGCCTTGCTAGCCCCGGCAGCGGTCCTTCTCGGCCTCTCCGCTCCAGCCCTCACCCTCCACATGGCTTCTCTCCCGCCTATACGCTATCCCGCCTATACGCCGACGGATTTGGTCCAAATTTGGTCCGACAAGAACCAATTTGGTCCCCCAGGGCGATCCGCGCCTCCTCATTAGGAGTGAGTTCGACTCAAGGCGGCGGGCAACTTCTAGCGGAGGCGGCGGGAATCGAACCCGCCGCCTGGTACGACCAGAGCGGGCCTGACCCGCCTCACCGATCCTGCGCGCCGCGCGAGGGCCGTCGCGAACTGAGGTACACCCCTTCCCGGGGGCACTGCACACGCCGCCTGCTCCGGCAGCCTCGAGCAGGAACGCCGGTCCGTCATGGTCGGCGCTCGACCAGGACCTTCGCGCGCGGTTCCGGGACCCCCAACATGAGCAGGCTCGTCCGCAGACATTCCCGCCGAGGACAAGGTGGGCGACCTGCTCCAGGAGGCCGTCACCGAGGCCGCGAACGAGTGGGGACCCAACAAGCTCTCGCGAGCCGAGAGAGACGCCATCGACGAGGCCTTGAAACAGGGCGAATACTGGCTGGCGCGACTGCTCGAGCGAGAGGCTCGTGGGCGCTACGTACAACTGAAGGTGAAAACGCAGTTCGAGCACCTCTACGACTTCAGCCTGAGCAAGGGCGTCGACGTGGTTGACCCGGCGAACGGTCGCAAGTACGAGATCCTCTCCGGAACGGCGTCGAATATGGCGCGGCATGGCAGGCGCATGGCGGGCGAGTTCTTCCGGATGCTCATCTTCTGAAAGGGGCGGCGATGGATTCGCTCGGTAACGTCGTCTTCAACGACCGGGAAATCGAAAACGAGCGGTTGGAGCTGGCGAACACGAAGGCGAACTACATCTTGGGCCCCAACCTGACGCTGAGGAACTGCACCCTCGTGCTGAAGGTGTCCGCTCGGCGCCTGAGCCTCAAGCAGCCTCGCTTCATCGACTGCACCTTCGAGGTGAAGCAGGAGTTGAAGAACTACCAAAGCTGGGTGGCCGCGTCGCTCAAGGGCTGCCGGTTCAAGGGGCGGCTGACAGGGTGTGACTTCGGCCACTGGCCTGAATACATGAGCCTGCCGTGGTATCAGCATGGCTCCATCGAGGACTGCGACTTCACCGAGGCCCAGATGGATGCTTGCCGCATCATGGGCTGTGACCCTGCCACCATCCGATTCCCCAAGTGGCCCTGCTTCACCTTCTTGGACCCCATCGGGCGAGCCCGTGAACTCAACAGCATCCAATGGCCTGGAGGTTTTCGCCCGATCATCGTGGAGGGGCAGTACAGGGATCCTCCCCGCACAACGGCCGTGACGTTCTACGCCCCGGCCCTCGCCAGGCGCCGCAAGACCACAGCGGAAGCGTTCAGGGCCGTCATCGAGCAGTTCGACTGCATCGTCTACTGACTGGGCCATGCCGAAGTCGCGCGACACCTCCCGGAGAGTCGTACTGCCGCGGAGACGAAGTCTCCGCCAATAAGGTCACGACGCCGAGGGCAGTACGTCCAGGCTCCTCAGGTTCTCCTCGGCCATGCGGCGGTACTGCGGGACAATCTCCACGGCCAGCACCGTTCGCAGTTGATGACGTGCCCCTTCGAGATCTCCTGCTTCCTGACAACGGATCATCCGGTGAAGAGCTTGTGAAAGCCGCTGCTTTCCGTCGTCCATGCGCTTCAACATCACCGCCAGGAGTGCCTCGGTGCCCCCCACGATCCTGAGCGACTCTTCCGTTTCGGTCTCGCTGATGGCCACGGTAGGAGCGGTCCGCCGCAGGAAGTCGCGCAGATCGTCGCGAAGTTCCAGCGTTTTGCCTCGCTGAACCCGAAGTGCCAAAGCTCGGATCTGTCCCCACGGGTGAAAGTCCTGTTCGACCTGCCCGGTCAGGAAGATCGTCTCGAATGTCGCCAGATAATCGAGCCGGATCTCGAGCTGTTCCTGGTAGTGGGGAACGACCTCGGCCGTGAGAGCATCCTCGATCACCTTCCGCGCGTCAGCGAAGTCGCCATTGTCGCGCAGGGCATCGACTTGGGAATCCACCTTCCCTAAGTTCGAGTTTCGCACTTTCTGGCGAGGCTCAAGCCGCCGCTTGGGAGGAGCCCGGGAGGAGGAGGAGCGGTTTTTGTTGACCCTGCTCATCGCGCGGGGTCGCAGAAAATGCCGAGCGCAAACAGGCGTAGCGCAAGGTGGTGAGCATGTCGGCGAAGGAAGGGCGCACCTTGTGGCGGTACCAGGGGCGGAAGGGAGGCTCGTAGTGGGTGTGCCCTTCTCTGGCGAACCACAGCACGGTCAGGCTGTAGAGCAGCATGGCCATAGGAGCGGTTCTCCGCACCGCCAAGCGGCTCCAACCCTGCGGCTCCTCGAAACCCAGGTGGCTCTTGCTTCCTTGGAAGGCTTCCTCAATGGACCATCGTCCGGCGTACCCCTGCAACACCTCCTCCGCCGTCTGTGTGGAGACGGTGGAGTAGAAAGCTTGCACGGGTCGATTTCCCGTCAGGGGCTCGACGACGACGACCTTGAGCAGACGGTTGGGAACGCTGTACCAATACACCAGCCCCTCGACGACACGCACCTTGTCTTGACGTCCATACAGTCGCAGCGTCAGGTGCCGCGCCTTCTGCTTTTCCAACATTTGTTCCGGGTTGGGCAAGCGAGGCCCACGCCGGCGAGGCCGACCCCGAGTCGTCGTCCGGCGCGCGGGGACAGGGGCGTGCAACCGGGCATCCAATGGCATTCGGCTGGTGAGGTCAAACCGGTCAGGGAGATGGGCCAGAACACTCTGTCCGCCGTAGGCCGAGTCGGCATACACGTGAAAGCGTCGCTCGGGCACTCCCTTGCTCAAGCACTTGAGCATTTCGACAGCCAGCTGGGGCCGCGTGCGATAAGTCAGGCGCCAGCGCGCTGCGGATTTGCGATTGAGATAAAGGCGGAAGAGGAGCGGCAGGCTGAAATAGCGGCCTGGAACACAAGGCAGTTGCACGCGCACGGCCAGCACGACCCACGAGTGCCCCCAGCTGAGGACAGCGCACTGGCGACTGCTGGCCAACGGGTCATGGTGCATGCCCGTGCCAAACATCTTCACGCCCCGCTTGCGCGCCAGGGTATCGTCCAGAGTGAGGGGCACTGCGCCCGGTTCAAGCAAGGGCCTGGCCAGGGCGAAGAGCGCCAGGCCCAATGCATCCAGGCTCCAGCGGGCGGTGGCGAAAACCCGGTAATAGGCCGAGTGGTGCTTGTCGCCCACGGCTCCAGCGGCCACCAGGACCCCCGTCAGAGTGCGGCGTCCAGCGAACAGCCAGCCTTTGACCACCGTCACCCACGAGGCCCGCGTGGGCGCGTTCATGGTGGCGCCCAGCGCCAGGAGCAATTGGAGGAAGGAATCCGGCAAGAACATGGTGTCCCCTTGGCGAGAGGGGACAGCCAGCTCGACTCGACGCTCCCCACCTCCGCCATCAGCTTGCAGTGGATGACTTCTAACGTCCTGCGGCGCCTCTCGCCCCTCCTGCTCGCCCTCCTGCCGCCAGCTCGCATGAGGAGCAGCCCACTCTTCAGCCCCTTCTTCTCTTCCTCTCTCAGCGCATCAAAAGTGCGAAACTCGAACTAAGGCGCCGTAAATAAATAATGTTGCCAATGTCTATGATTGGCCTCCGAGTAGGCCGCTGAATGAAGGTGGTCAATTTATTCTTTTACAGTGCCTAAGCGCACGGAGCCGTCCCGGATACGACGACCGATCTCCCGCAGGAGGGTGGTCGCCGTCGAGACACCACGCAGGGCGTCCTCCGTATCCTCGGGGCTAGGATTCACGAGTCGGGCGCCTCCACTCAGCAGGGCACGGGTCTCCTCACTCAGTTCGAGCGCCTCGCCCTGATTCAGTAAACGCTGCTCCAGTTGCTCGAGTCGCCGCCAAACAAGCTGTTCTTGGTCCGTCACGGTGAGGGCTCGTACGTTCAGATGCGCGCTCAACGAAAGTTGTCGACGATGTAAATCCCTGCACGAGAAAATTCGAGTACGGCGTTTCCAGGAAGTGAACCCGGTTTCTTCAAAAGTCCACCGTGACCCAATCGGGCGACGGCGCAGATGGGCACCGGCTCACCGTCTGGAGGACGCGCTTCATAATACCGGATGACCACGTTGGGCCCACCGGTCCAGATTTGCCCGTACAAACGAGTCACAGGAGGAAACGGCCCAAGGTCTTCGGTCAAGTAACTCTCAACGGGGCCATCATTGAGCGAGATAGGGCTCTGGCTGCTTTGGTTCGCATCGATTTCGGCAGTTGAACTGTCCCCAGGCCGGAGTTGTAGGTACCGCATGGCTTCGAGCGCCTTGTCTGGGCATTTCTGCGGTCCGGGGCTCCCATCCGGTCTGCGCGAAACACCTGAGCCCGCGCAGCCGAGACAGAGGTATGCGGCGAGGGTGATTGTCGAGAATAGTACTGCTGTCGTAGGACGCATGGAGGTGTCTTAACCTTCCCGGCTGTATCCACAAAGCAGGAAATGGGTACGCAGGTCAGCGCAGTAGGCCGTTGTAATTCATGACGACGCGACTCTGCTGACGCCCGCCGTTTCTGAAAAGCTCGAACACCAGTTGGTCGCCGTCCTTCTTGGGGTCCAATTCAGACAAGTCGATGACCATGACAATACGGCCTGTTCTACCCGGAGCGATTGAGTCTGGGAATTCTCGCAGGGCAAATGCCTTGGCCTCCTGAGTAGCCAGCGCCGAGAGGCGAGCGTCCATCAATTCCCACGGCCTCTCGGGATCCTTGTTCGTCACAGTGAAGACCATGGCTACCTTCCTCTTCGGCATCTTCTCTTTCGTCATGAGCAAAGAGATCAGGATTTCTGCTCCGTCCTCATGCAACAGCGTCTTTTCCAATTCCTTGAACGGGGTCATCGAAACCTCATTCCTCGCAATGAGAGCTGCGAGGGCATGATCAATCGATGTCCCTTGCTCATGATGACGGCGGTTTTCGTCTTGAAGCCTCTGATTCTCTTCGAGCAGCACCCGGATGGTCTCGGGAGAATTCGCATCCGCGTAGACATCCACCTGGCCATCCCAGGAGGTCTTGCTGTTTATGACGGTGAAGGACAGTTCCGTGCCATCCATGAGCGTGACCATCAGCAAGAAACGGTCTCCCGGAGTTAGATCCTTGAGCGGAACAATGACCACGGATCTTCCGCCAACGAGAAGGGGCTCGAAGTGACCTTCCCATGCCAAGAGCCTGGTCTTGCTCGGATCACAGGGCTGCTCGAATCGAAGCGTCGTCACCCCTTCTCGCGACACGTACACCTCCGGTGGCGCGGACTCGGAACTCTCCATGAGATGGATGCTCCTGTACACCGGAGCTTCTCGAAGATGGGGCAGGTTGGGTCGGGCTCTTGCCGTCATGGACCCGGCCAGCAGCGTGAGCAGGCCGAGCGTTCGCATCCAGTGGACCAAGTACGTCATCATTGGAAGCAGGTAGTATAGCACGGTCGAACCTTAAAAGTGGGCTCGACCGACTCCACGAGGACCTATGCCCGGCTCAGTTCTTGACGGGCACAACCGCATTTTCGTGTAGTTCCGGAGCGACGGTTGTTGGCTGCGTCGCTTCCGGAGGTGCGCCGTGTCCACCCGTCTTCCTGGCGCTCGCCCCATGGGCGCGCGGCTGGGCCCCTGCGTTAGCACCTGGGCTCTCCTCGTCCTCTCCCAGTTGGCATGTGCCACGGACACCCCACGGGGCAACTTCGTGGCCCACGGCTCCACCTCGCTGACGCCCCCACCGGCGCCCCAGGAGCATGTGGCCGCTATGGCGGAGCCTGGCCTCGAGTCCGCCACCGTGTACGACGTGGACTTCCTGCAACCCGGCGCCGTCGCCACCCGGGCGGTGCCCATCCCCAAGGCCGAGTTCCAACGAGCCTTCCTGCGCCTCTCGCGCGACGTGCGGCTGGGGACGAAGACTCCACAAGCGGCAGCCCGGGAACTGCTCCACCTGCTGCCGCCACCCCAGGGCGTTGAGACCGTGGACAGCCAGGGAGACTGGCTGCTGGAGGTGTACCGTGACCAGGCCTACACCCTGGTACCCGAGCGCCAGGAGGGCCCGGTGGTGCTCACCTCCGAGGCGGATGAAGCCCTGAGGGCCAGGTACCTCCAGTGGTGCGTGTCCCGAGGAGGCGGTGACTGCCTGGGTCTTCTGGACGACGGGCCCTATCTGCGCACCGACGACCGGCGGGCGTTCGCCCTGGCGCTGGCTTTCGGCCACGTCCTCGATGAGACGCGCGGGGCCCTGGTGCACGAGCTGCTGGACGTGCGGATGCTCGTTTCCACGGTCGTCTGGACGGTAGCGCTCTACTGCATGATGTGGGTGGTGCCCGAGCCCACGAGCAAGGCACTGGCTGCCGGCATGACCCTCCTGCTGATGGGCTACGTGGGCCTCGAGACGCTGTACGGGCTGATGGATGGCTGGGCCCGCATGGCGGACACGGCGCACCACGCCACCACCTTCGAGGAGTTGCACGCGGCAGGCGAGGACTTCGGCAAGGTGCTGGGCGAGGACGCGGCCCGGGCCATGATTCTCGCCGTGGCCACGCTCGGTGGGCATACGCTGGGGCAGGTGTTGCCGCGGGTGAAGTCGCTTCCGCGCTTCAACCTCGCGGGGAAGCAGTTCGAGGCCCAGGGCGGCGCCGCTGTCATGGGGCGCCTGGAGGTGACGGAGGCGGCGCTCGCGACGGAGGGCGCCCTGGCCCAGGCGGTGGCGGCGGTGGACACGGTGGCCACCTCCCCGCAGGGCCCCATCGCCGTGGTGATGCTCAAGAAGGGGCAGGGCCGTGGAGCAGGGCAGGCCCCTGGGGGCCGCTCCGCCGAAACCGTCATTCGCCACCGGGGCGGCAACCGGCAGGTGGAACTCAGCGATGGGCAGCGCTGGCACCTTCCTCGCGGAAAATCAGCCGCCGACATTCCCGCCGAGGACAAGGTGGGCAACACGCTCCAGGAGGCCGTCACCCAGGCCGCCAGGAAGTGGGGGCCCCACAGGCTCTCGCGCAATGAGCGAGACGCCATCGACGAGGCTCTGAAGCAGGGCGAATACTGGCTGGCGCGACTGCTGGAGCGAGAGGCTCGGGGACGCTTCGTGGAGGACGAAGTCAGCAAGCAGTTCAAACATCTCTACAACTTCAGCCGGAACAAGGGGGTCGATGTGGAAGTCCCTGGGGGCTACAAGTACGAGATTCTCTCTGGCACGGACTCGAACCTGGCGCGGCATGGCCGACGCATGGCGGGCGAGTTCTTCCGGATGATCACCTTCTGAAAGGCTGACGGATGCTCTACAACAAGGTCTTCTACGAGGACCGAGAGATTGAAAACGAGCGGCTGGAGCTGACGGACAAGGGGTCGCTCTATTTCCTTGGCTCCAATGTCACCTTCAGGAAATGCGCCCTGGTCCTCAAGGTCTCCGGCAGAAATCTGCTCTTCGACGAAGGCACGCGGTTCATCGACTGCACCTTCGAGGTGAAGCAGGAACTGAAAAACCACCAACAGTGGGTGTTCGCCTCCTTGACGGGGTGTCGGTTCAAGGGACGCCTGTCGGGCTGCGACTTCGGGCACTGGCCTGACTACTCAGAGAAGGCGGGACACGGCTCCATCGAGGACTGCGACTTCACCGAGGCCCGCCTGGATGGCTGCCGCATCATGGGCTGCGACCCTGCCGCCATCCGCTTCCCGAAGTGGCCCTGCTTCACCATTTTGGACCCCATTGGGCGAGCCCGCGAACTCAATAGCGTCCTGTGGCCGGGAGGTTTTCGACCGATCATCGTGGAGGGACAATACAGGGATCCTCCCCGCACAACGGCCGTAACGTTCTACGCCCCGGCCCTCGCCAGGCGCCGCAAGACCACCGAGGAAGCGTTCAGGTCCGTCATCGAGAAGTTCGACTGCATCGCCTACTAACTGGGCTATGAGGATCTTGATTTCCTCTCATGATGCAATTGATTGAAGCAGGGCCCGGGCGCGGATGACATCCTCGGCCCGGCGCAGCGGCGCCCCGTGGGCGGGCACGAGGATGGGCTCACCCTCCAAGGCCTCCAGCAGGGTCCGCGCGATCCGCCCGGGCTCGGTGCACAATACCGTCTTGAAGATGCGATTGATGCGCAACCCCGGAGCGCTGCCGCTCACCCAGAAGGCGAACTTCCAGAAGGGGTGGGGTGGAGGCGCGGCCTGGTTGCCCAGCAGCTCGTCGATATAGAGCACGGGCCGCGCTCCCCGGAGCACGCGCACCAGGGTGCCTCCATTCTTGGATCCGAGCAGCTCGCGGAAGATGACCTCGGGAGGGGTGGGCAGGCCCGAGAGGTCCGTGAAGGACTTCAGGCCGGGCCGGGTCAGGGCGGCGAGCGCCGCCGAGGGCGCGTAGGAGCGGGCCTCGGGATAACGGGCCTGCCACGCGGGCAGACCCAGATCATGCCCGGAGTGGGGGGCGACAATCGCCGTGACCCGGCCGTGGACCCCGAGCGCGGCGTGGTCCGCGTCCGACAGAACCGGCGGCGGGCTGACCACCGCGAGTTCTCCCGGGTGGAGCTGGACGGCGAACGCGTTGGTGGGCCCGAAGTGCCGGACCTCATACGCGTGGACCCACACCCCCGAGCCTTCCAGCACCTCGTTCCAAGCCATGGTCACCCCCCACAGAGGCGGCACGCTCCCCGCCGCTCAGTGCTTGCCGTACTCCAGCTTCACGCCCTTGCGCTGGGCGAAGATATAGGCCTCCATGGCCTTCATCCTCGGGTCATCCTCGGCGAGTGGCTTGCCGCGCACGGGGTTCTCGATGCACCAGTTCACCATGTCGCGCAGCAGCGCCACACGGCCGAGCTGCACCTGGTATTTCGGATAGGTCTCCGGGTGCGTGTTCGCCCCGTCCGGGTGGCACATGTCACAGGAGATGGCCACGGTGCTGCCCAGCTCCTTGGAGTCATGGAACACCCGGTGCCCCTCCTTCACCATCTGCTCGGCCGAGGCCTTCCACAGCGCCTCGTCCCGGGCGCCGAAGGCTCCGTACGTATGGCCCGCCTGTTCCTGGTCGCCCTTCTGCCTGGCGACCGCGGCCGCGTCCGAGGCGGCGCTCTCCCCCTGCTTCTTCACGTCAGACTTCGCGGCCGGCGGGGGCGTGGGCGGCTGGGCCAGGGCCACGCGAGGGGGCACCGGATCCCAGTTCGCCTGGGGGTTCTTGCGATGCCACTCGGCCATGAGTTGATCGGAGATGTCCTGGGCCTGCTTCTTGTCGATTTGCGCCGGATCCTTCACGCCCTTGACCTCGAGCGTCGTCTCGCCGTCGCACAGGGCGATCACCACGTTGCCCTCCGCCGAGCGGGGAACCTGATGTGTCGCGGGAGCGGGGGAGGTGCCCGGGGTGGACGCGTCCTTCGCGGACGCGGCTCCGAGCGACAGCAGACCGAGGGCGCCGAGCGCCACGATGCCGGATGTCTTGCGTGCGTTCATGGTGTGGGCTCCTAGTAGGACGGCAGTTTCGTCGCGGCCGGGCGGTCCTTCTTGCCCTTGGACGCGAGGTAGCTGGAGCGGACCGTGACGGGATCCCGGTCCCAGAGGTTGTAGAGCTTGTCCGCCAGCCCCTCGGCGGTCACGTCGAAGCGGCCGTCGCCGCACCCGTCGAAGTTGCTGAAGGGATCCGCGCGGTTCATCTGCACCGTGAGCGAGGGCAGCCCCTCGGGCGCGTAGGGCCACGGCCACGCGGTGGACAGCATCCCGTGGAACTGGATGTTGCCGATCTGGTTGCTGAGCATCTGGTGCGTGTGGCCGTGGATGACCGTCACGTTCTCGAAGGGCTTGAGCAGTGCCTGGATCTCGTCCGCGTCCTCGGTCCAGAAGTTCCACGGCCGGTAGTATTTGTAGAGCGGCGAGTGGCTGAAGACGATGAGGGGCGTCTTCTTGTCCACGCGGGCCAGGTCCTGCTTGAGCCACTCGCGGCCCGCCGCGCCCACCTCGAAGCGCGACTGCACGCCGTTGTCGAGCCCCGCCACCGTCTGCATGCGCTCCTCGGGCGTCATGCCGCGCTCGGTCCAGAAGTCCTTCTCGTTCACGCTCAGGAGCGTGACGAAGTGCACGCCCTTGTGATCGAACGAGTACTGGGGCTCGCCGAAGTTGGTGCGCCAGTGCTCGCCCATGTCGAGGAACCAGTCGTGCTCGCCCACCATCATGCGCACGGGGGCCTTGACCGACTTGAGGATCTCCCGGCCCAGGTCCAGCTCCTCCTTCTTGCCCAGCTGCGCCAGGTCTCCGCCGAAGAGGACGAAGTCCGGCTGGGGATCCAACCGGTTCACGTCATCCACCGCGCGCAGGATGGAGCGCACGAAGCGATCGTTGAGCTCCTTCTTGTACAGGTGCGTGTCGGAGATGTACGCGAAGGTGAAGCGGGGCCGGGCCGAGGGGGCCGCGTCGGCCACGCTGACGAGCTGGAAGCTGTGCGGGGTGATGAGGCTCTTGGCGGCCACGATGCCCGCGGACAGGCCGGCGAGCTTCATGAAGCCGCGGCGATCCAACCGGCGCAGGCCCTCGAAGAAGGCGTCGCGCTCCTCGTGGTGTTTCGTCTCGATGCTCTTGATGTGCTTCATGGGTCACTTCTCCGAGGACGGGCCCACGGGCCCATAGAAGCCGCGATCGGCGGGGTTGGAGATGGAGAGATCCGGGTTGGGCCCGAGGTCGCCGAGGTTGCCCTTCTTGCCCAGGGCCACGGCGGTATCGCGCTCGGGGCGTTTGTTCTTCCGGGCGCGCTGGCTCGCCAGCTCCTTCTTCTCCAGCGCCGCGAGGTCCTCCGACGTGAGCGCGAAGAGGAAGGCCACCAGGTCGTCGATCTCCGGCTCGGTGAGGCCCAGCCGCTGCATGCCTCCATCGAGGAAGGGGTTGGGGATGCCGCCCTTGTTGTAGTGGTCCATCACGTCCCACAGGGTGGCGAGCGAGCCGTCGTGCATGTAGGGGCCGGTGACGCCCACGTTGCGCAGGGTGGGCGTCTTGAAGCTGCCGATGTCGTTCTCGTTCTTGGTGACGAGGAAGCGGCCCATCTCCGACAGGTTGGTCTGGATGGCCAGCTCGTCGATCTGCCTGGCGTCTCCGGTGCGCACCACGCGCAGGGCCTCGGCGGCGAGCTGGGTGAAGTCGTGCTGGTGCGCGGCGATGCCGATGTTGTGGAACTTCTGGTCGGAGAACAGGGGGGACACGGCGTTGCCCGCGTGGCAGCTGTTGCAGCGCGCCTTGCCGTTGAAGAGCGCCCACCCGCGCTTCTCCGCCGCGCTGAGCGCCTTGGAGTCACCCGCCAGGAAGCGGTCGAAGCGGGCGTTGCCGGAGAACTGCGTGCGCTCGAACGCGGCGATGGCCGTGGCGAGATCCTCGGAGGTGGGCTCGCGGCCGAACACCTTCTGGAACTCGGGCGGGTACTCGGGCAGCCCCTTCACCTTGGCCACCACGGCCTCCACGTCGGGCATGCCCATCTCGATGGGGTTGATGATGGGCAGCAGCGCCTGATCCTCGAGCGAGCCCGCGCGCCCGTCCCAGAACTGGGTGGCGTTGAAGAGGGCGTTGAGCACCGTGGGGCTGTTGCGCTGGCCCCTCTGCTTCTTGATGCCCTCGGACCGGGGGAGCCCATCCGTGAAGGCGCGTTTGGGGTCATGACACGTCGCGCAACTCACCGAGTCGTCCGCGGACAGGCGTTTGTCATTGAAGAGCTTCTCGCCCAGGGCGATCTGTGACGCGGTGGGTCGCCGCTCCGGAGGCACGGAGAGCTCGTACAGCACCGGGGAGACGCCCAGGGGAAACGACTTCGGGGGTGGTGGGGGTTGCGCCAGGACGGTGCCGCCCAGCGCGAGCACCGCCACACACGTGAGTGCTTTCATGAACACCTCGCTCGGGATGAATCGGATCGCGTGCATCGTTCGGGGAGGGAAGGGGCGCCCTCGCTCCGGGGTCCGTGTCGTCTCGGCCCGGAGTCTGGGTAACAAGTCCTTTTATTTCCGCATGTGCGCGGGCCTCGCCCCTGTTCCCTTGGACAGTTGATTGTCTTCGGGAGGTCAATTCCCACGGTCCTGGTTTTCGCCAGACAACAATTCCAGGGGGTACACGCGAGGTTTCCCTGAACCGGGACCTCGCGTGACGCCGCGCGGTGTTGGCATTTTTCCGACAACATCCCGGTTTCCCTGGGTAGAATGGGAAGAGCAGTGAACCCCTCCACTCCAGGAGCTTCCTCATGAAGCGCATCATCGCCCTCGCCGCCGCCGTGCTCGCCCTGGGAATGGGCTTTGCTTCCTCGTCCGTGCAGGCGGATGACTGCCAGCCGCCGTGCTGGAAGGATCCCGTCACCGGAAAGATCATCTGCGGAACGCCCTGCCCGTAGAGCGGACATGGGGCTTCGTTGCCCCCACGAAGAGGGGTGACGAAGCCCTCGCGGCAGGGCACGCTCCCCACATGGCGAGTTCCCTGCCAGAGAAATCCCCCGCCGCTCATCCCGTTGCCTACCTCACGGACGTGGAGGGGCTCTGGGAGAAGCTGGCCAGTTTCTGCCGGGACAACCCCCACGTGTCGCTCGAGCATGGGGGGCGGCTCGTCGTCCGGCCGGGCGCCACCTTCGTCTATGGCGGCGACGCGCTCGACCGGGGTCCCGACGGGCGCCGGGTGGTGCGCACGCTGCTCAACGCCTGGCGCGAGTTTCCCACGCAGGTGGTGCTGCTGGCGGGCAACCGGGACATCAACAAGCTGCGCCTGGTGCGCGAGTTGAACGGACACCCCCTGGCGCGCACGCCCGAGGACATGCGCCGCGCGCCCCGGCCCGAGCTCCTGCGGTGGATTTTCGCGAACACCATGGGCGCGCGCGGGGCCTTCGAGTTCCGCCAGGCCGAGCTGGCCCGGGAAGACAGCGCCGTGAGCGAGGAGGACGTGGTGGACAGCTTCCTCGAGGACCTGGGTCCCGGGGGCGTGCTGCGCGACTACCTCACCGTGTGCCAGTTGGCCCACCGCATCGGCAACACCTTGTTCGTGCACGGCGGCGTGCGCGAGGAGAGCCTTGGCTTCGTGCCCTCGCGGGGCCGGGTGGAGGGGGTGGATGCGTGGCGGGAGGCGCTCAACGGCTGGTATGCCGAGCAGCTCGCGGCGTTCGCCGAGGGCCGTCTGGAGGGCGGCGTTCCGGGCTGGGAGCCGCTCATCGCCTACCAGGCCCCCATTCCGGGCCAGCGCGTCAACCCCGCGAGCGTGGTGTACGGGCGCATGGCCGACGCGAACAACCATCCCGGCCTGCCTTCCGCCGGCCTCATCGCGGCGCTCGCCCACGAGGGCATCCACCGGCTCGTGGTGGGGCATACCCCGAGCGGGGATTGTCCCTCGGTGCTGCGCGAGGGGCGCTTCGAGCTCATCCTCGCGGACAACTCCTATGGCCGGGTGGAGGAGGCCTCGCGGGTGTTCCTGCGCGACGACAGCGTGTGCGTGGAGGGCGGCGTGGTGCTGGAGGATGGGCGGCACGAGCGGGTGCGCTTCCAGCTCGCGCTCGAGGACTCCTCCACGCCCATTGGCCGGCAGGTGCTCGACACCGGGCACCTGGTGAAGGGGCCGCTCGCGGGCAGCGGGGACTGGTTGCTGTTCCGCGCCCTGCCCGGGCTCCGGGTCGAGCAACTGGCCTGGTCCCCGAGCGCGCTCGCGGACCATCCCCTGGGGTCCGCGCGGGCCGTATGATGCCCGGCCGCATGCGCCTCCTGTTCCTCGTCGTCGTGTGGCTGTTGTCCCCGCGGGCCGCGGCCCAGCCCGAGCTTCCGCCGATCGGCTCGCTCGGCGAGCGGACGCTGCTGATGTGGGGAGGCGGCCGCACGCGCGAGGAGGCGGAGTCCGTCCTGTCGTCCTACCAGGAGCGCGCGGAGAGCTGGGCGCGCGTGGTGGAGCTCGGGCCCGGCTTCCCCCGAATCATCGAGGGCTCGGAGGTCCCCGGCTTGCGGCCCGGCACCCATGCCGTGGTGCTGGGCGTGTGTGATCGGGCCTCGGGCGCGGAGATGGCGAAGGTGTTCAAGGCCCTGGAGCCGCTGGCGACCACGCGCTGGGTGATGTGGGAGGAGGGGGAGCCGCGCGCGTGTCCGGCGATGGTGCCGGGCTGGTCGCTGGGAGGGAGCGCCCGGGTGTGGGCCAAGGGGGGCAGCCTCGTGGCGACCCTCTTCCGCTCCATCGAAGGGGAGGGCGCGGGGGCGCGGCACGGCTGGCTGCTCGTGCTCGGGCTGCTGGGCAAGGAGGATGTCACGACGACGGTGGTCGAGCCTCCGGAGGAAGGTATCTCGTCGGAGGCGAAGCGCCTGAAGGGGGGCCGCAACGAAGTGGTGCTGGAGGAGTGGCTGACGGACCCGACGTGCGACACGGGGCCGCGCGCCGAGCTGCACGCCCGCACCTGGACCTTCTCCGCGCCCAGGGGCGAGCTGGTGACGAAGCAGGTGAAGAAGCCGCTGCGTCACGAGGACTGCGCGCGGGCACCGGACGAGGCGCCGGGAGACTGAGGTGGACGGGCGTCAGCCCACGTGGGTGTTGGACGTGGCGAAGTGCCGCTGGATGCGCTCGGCGTCGGCGACGCGCCCCGCCTCCCGGAGCTTGTCGAGCGCGTACTCGAGGGCCGACTCCATGTCGGACATGGCCCGGTGGGGCATTGGTTGGGGCTTGAGGTGGAAGACGAGGCTCATCGACAGGCGCACGGCCGCGGAGGTCACGACGATGGCGTTGCAGAGCACGCGCTCGCGCAGCCGGTCCGCGTTCGCGTCGAGCCACTCCGATAGCCTCCGGGACTGATCGCGCGGGGGCATTCCCGTCTGGCGCGCGTCGGTGATGCTGACGTACGGCTCGCCCCGCTCCAGGTAGGACGCGGAGCGGGTGAGGAACTCCTCGAACTGGGCGTTCGTCATCACGCCCGTGGGGCGGAAGATGACCAGGGGCCAGAGCGAATCATCGAAGGTGAGGCGGGCACTCATGACAGCTCCGGCGGGGGACGGATCTCGTGAGGGGACTCGGGTGGGTTCGGGGGAAACCAGCCCCCCACTGTAGCGCCAAATGGGTAGATTGCACGGACGACCTTGCCCATCCATCGAGGGGGAGAGCCATGCGCGCGGTGGTCATGCAGCACGAGGAGCACGAGGGCCCGGGAATGCTCGGTCCAGCGCTGGAGGCGGCGGGGTTCACGCTCGTCAAGCGCTTCCGGAGCGTCAAGCGCGAGGACGTGGAGGCGGAGCTGGTGGTGGTGCTTGGAGGCCCCATGGGTGTCTACGAGGCCGAGCGTCACCCCTTCCTCTCGGAGGAGCTCGCGCTGTTGACCGAGCGGCTCGCGTTCTCGCGGCCCGTGCTGGGCCTGTGCCTGGGCGCGCAACTGCTGGCGGCCGCGGCGGGCTCCGAGGTCTTCGTGGGAAAGAACGGCCTGGAGGTGGGGGTGGCCCCGGTGCGCTGGACGAAGGAGGGCCTGGCGGATCCGGTGCTCGGTGGCGTGCGCCCGCGAGCCACCGTGGCGCACTGGCACCAGGACACCTTCAAGCCGGTGCCGGGCGCCACGCTCCTGGCCTCGACGGATCGCTACACCCAGCAGGCCTTCCGGCTCGGTGACTCGTATGGACTCCAGTTCCACCTGGAGCTCACCGCGGACGAGCTCGATCGCTGGCTCACCCAGGGCGCGGAGGAGCTGGTGGAGTTGTACGAAAAGAACGTGGACGAGCTGCGCGCCCAGCTTCCGAAGCTGCGCGCGGCGGAGGGCGAGAACCGGGAGTGGCTCGAGCGGCTCGCCCACCACTTCGCCCGGGTGGCCCGCGCCGCCCGCTGAAGTGCCTCGCCTCGAGAAGGACATCCTCCCGTTCTGCGAGCGCAACAACATCTCGGCGGACGAGGTGCGGGAAATCGAGGGCGTCCTCCCCCAGCCGTAGGCGCGTGCTACCCGGGCGGCGCCTCCTCCACCCCGAGCTTCGGACAGAAGTCGGCCATGGGGCAGGCGTCGCACTTGGGCTTGCGCGCCATGCAGGTGTAGCGGCCGTGCAGGACGGTGGCGGGCCCGAGGAAGGTCCACTCCTCCTTGGGGACGAGCTTCATCAGCTCCTGTTCAATCTCCTCGGGCTTCTTCTTCTTGGTGAGTCCGAGCCGCTGGCTCACGCGCACCACGTGGGTGTCGACGATGATGCCCGAGGGCAGGTTGAAGGCGGTGTTGAGCACGACGTTGGCCGTCTTGCGCGCCACGCCCGGCAGGGTGGTGAGCTGCTCGACGGTGCGGGGCACTTCGCCGCCGAAGTCCGCGAGCAGTGCGCGGCTGAGTGCCTGCACCGCCTTCGTCTTCTGCTTGTAGAAGCCCGTGGGGCGCAGGTCCTCCTCGAGCTCGGCCGTCGCCGCGTCGGCGAGCGCCTGGGGGCCTCCGGGGTATTTCTGGAAGAGGGTGGCCGTCACGCGGTTGACGCGCTCGTCCGTGCACTGCGCGGCGAGCACGGTGGCCACGAGCAGCTCATACGGCGTCGTCCAGTTCAGCTCGTAGCGGGCCTCCGGGTACGCGGTGTGGAGGCGGGTGAGCAGTGTCTTCACGGTCTTCGCGGGCGTCATGGGTGTCATGGGCGTCATGGAAAAGGGCTCACCAGCTCGTGCGCACCGGGCAGCTTTGCTCCGAAGGGGGGACGTACCCTAATGGTTCGAGCCCGCCGCCCGCAGTGGAAACCCCCTGGGGGGGCGCGTATTTTGTCACCCCTATGAGCGAGGTGACGGCGCCGGTGCTGCGGGTCGGTGGGCTGGAGAAGACCTACGGCGAGGTGAAGGCGGTACAGGGCGTGACGTTCCAGCTCGCTCCGGGCGAAGTGCTCGGCCTGGTGGGGCCCAATGGCGCGGGGAAGACGACCACGCTGCGCTGCCTGGCGGGCATCCTGCCTCCGTCGGCCGGACGCATCACGGTGGCGGGGTATGACTTGGCGCAGCATCCGGTGGAGGCCAAGCGCTCCCTGGCGTTCCTGCCGGACGAGCCGCGCCTCTTCGAGTACCTCACCGTCTGGGAGCACCTGAACTTCGTGGCCCGGTTGTATGGCGTGGAGGACTGGGAGCCGCGCGCCCGGGCGCTGCTGGACGAGATGGAGCTCACGGGCAAGGAGAAGGCCCTGCCGGGCGAGCTGTCGCGCGGGATGAAGCAGAAGCTGTCCATCGCGTGCGGCTTCCTGCACACGCCGCGGCTCATCATCCTGGACGAGCCGCTCACGGGGTTGGATCCCCTGGCCATCCGCCGGATGAAGGCCTCGCTGCGCCGGCGCGCGGAGGAGGGCACGGCGCTGGTGCTCTCCTCGCACCTGTTGCCGCTGGTGGAGGAGCTGTGCCACCGCCTGCTCATCATCGCCGGGGGGCGGGTGGTGGCGCTGGGGTCGCTGCCGGAGATCCGCGCGCGGCTGAGCGGGCCCGAGGCCGCGGGCGCGTCCCTGGAGGAGCTCTTCATCCGCATCACCAGCGCGGCGCCCGGGCCGGAGCGCGAGGCGACATGAGCTTCGCGCGCGCGGTGGTGTTCCTCTGGGCGGCCTCGGCGCGCAACCGCGTGCTGCACCAGGTACGGCGGCTGCGCCAGCCGAAGTACCTCGTGGGGGCATTGGTCGGCGCGCTGTATGTCTATTCGCTGTTCCTGCGGCGCCTGGGCTACCAGCAGGAGTGGGGCGTGGTGTCCCCCATGGCCCGGCTCTTCAGCGAGTTCATGCTCGGCACGGCCATGCTGGGCACGCTGCTGTCGGCCTGGGCGCTGGGGCCCGATCGGCCCGCGCTGTCCTTCAGCGAGACGGAAGTCCAGCACCTCTTCCCCGCGCCCGTGTCGAGGCGGGAGCTGCTGCACTTCAAGCTCGCGCGGGGGCTCGGGGGCGCGGCCGTGGGAGCGCTCGCCGCCACCGTGTTCGTCAGCCGCGTGCTCACGCCGCACCCCGTGCTCTTCTTCCTGGGCACCACGGTGACGCTCGCCACGGTGAGCCTGCACGTGACGGCGGCCTCCTTCATGCGCACGCGGCTCGCCCGGCGCGGCACGTCCGGCACGGTGGTGCGCTGGGTGCTGCTCACGGCCGTGTGCGCCGTGCTGATTGGCGCGGCCATGGAGGCGTTGAGCCACCATCCCTTTCCGGAGGAGGGGTGGAATCCCCTGATGTTGCGGCAGTGGGTGCTCGCGTTGAGCACGTCGCCGGCGCTGTGGCCGGGGCGCGCGCTGGTGGCCCTGCCGCTCGCACAGGACGTGGGCGCCTTCCTGCGGCGCCTGCCACTGGGGCTCGGCCTGCTCGCCGTGCACTACGCGTGGGTGATGAAGGCGGCGGTGCCCTTCGAGGAGTCGGTGGTGGGGCGCGCCGAGGAGCGGGCCCGGATCCGGGAGCAGCTGGCCCAGCGCGGGGGCCGGAGCATGCCCCCGCGGGCGAGCGCGCCGCCCTTCCGGCTCGCGGCGGTGGGCCGGCCGGAGGTGGCGATCCTCTGGAAGAACCTCATCGCCGGCAGACGGACGGGGAGCGTGGGACGGCTCGTCGTCGCGGCGCTGCTGGGTGGGGGGGTGGCCGTGGCGGCCTCGGGCGAGAGCCCGGGCGAGGCGCTCGCCCAGCTCAGCGGCTTCCTGTCGCCCCTGTGTGGGGGCTTCGCGGTGCTGCTGTGCTTCTTCGGCCCGTCGGCCGTGCGGATGGATCTGCGGATGGATCTCCCCCGGTTGGAGCAGCTGCGCGCGCTGCCGCTCACGGGCCGGCAGGTGGTGGCCGCGGAGCTGGCCGCGCCCGCGCTGGTGCTCGGAGTCGCGCAGGTGGGGCTGCTGGCGGTGGCGGTGGGCGGCTCGGTGTGGCGCGCGGAGGGGTGGGACGAGCTGTGGGTGGCGCTGGGGCTGGGGCGGTGTGGCTCCTGCCCGCGGTGACGCTGGGTGGGCTCTTCGTGCAGAACGCGGCGGTGGTGCTCTTTCCGGCCTGGCTGCCGCCCGAGGGCGAGCGGGCGCGGGGGCTGGAGGCCATCGGCCAGCGGCTGTTGACGCTGGTGGGCACGATGGTGGTGTTGCTCGTGGGGATGCTGCCCGCGGCGTTCCTGGCGGCGGTGGTGGGCTTCGGGCTGTACCAGCTCCTGGACGCCGGGGTGTGGGCACTGCCCTTCGCGGGCTTCACCGCGGCGCTGGTGCTGGTGACCGAGGTGGCCCTGGGCATCGTGGCCCTGGGCCATGCCTTCGATCAGCTCGACGTGTCGGTGGAAGGCACGGGCGTGACGTCCTGAGTCAGTGGGGCCCGGCCACGTCCGGGGGCGCGGACAACGTGCGCACCACCACCGCGCGGCAGGCCCCGCACACGCTGCCGCCTCGTTCCCAGTGCACCTGCTCCTCCAGCTCCTGGGGGGACTCGGAGCCGTTCTCGAGCCGCTTGAGCAACGTGGCGAGCTCATCCTCCGCGTCCGGGGTGCCCGGCCGCGCGGCGGTGCCGATCACGTCCTGCTCCCCCTCGAGCACGAGGGTGAAGCGATAGTACAGCTCGACCGGGGCGATGACGCGCCCGCAAGCGGCGCACGTCTTGGAGCGGGGGCCGGGCATGGCGCGGGACTACTGCTCGCTGGCGTCCTCGCTCCCGCGGCTGCTGGAGACGCCGAAGGTGTTGGCCGCGGCGATGTCGCGGGTGGTGCCCTTGTAGGCGCGCCAGGCGAAGGGCGCGGTGACGGCGAAGGCGATGACGGCCAGTCCGATGGCCTTCCAGGGAATGGGCTCTTCCTTGACCTTGATGTCCTTGGTGTAGGCGTTGATGTTGGACTTCGGCCGGGCGCGCGCGGCGTTGCGCTCCTCCAGGGTCATCTCCGTGTCCTGGTAGGAGTTGAGCTGCCGGCGCTGCTGGGGCTGGGAGAGGGCGGCGCCTCCCGAGACGAGCACGAGGACGGCCAACAGACGCGAGAAGCGGGACAAGTGCATGGGCGGGCAGCCTATCACGACCTGACAGCAGCCAAGAACAGGGCTTGCTTCGCCTCCCGGGCTCCACTAGGCGCGGCTGCCGTGCGCCTGCTCTTCGTTCCCCTGGTCAACCTGTTGTTGTTGCTCCGTGCCCTGCTGGGCCTGCCGCTGCGCCTGTTGGGGGCCCGGAGTCGCCCCTCCTACGTGCGCTTCCGGTTGTCGGGAGACCCCGCCTACCGCGAGCCGGGGCGCGCGCCCCGCCTGGGTCTGCTCGGTACCCAGGGGCGTCCGGAGCCCGCCACGGTGACGTCCCTGGAGCGCCTGCGCGAGGACCTCGCCCTCCTGGCGAGGGATCCGGCGATCAAGGGCATCCTCCTGGAGATGGGCGAGCTGGCGGTGCCGCCGGCCAAGCGGGACGTGCTGGTGAAGCTGCTCGCGGACTTCCGGGCGGCGGGCAAGCGGGTGGTGGCCTGGGCGGTGAGCACGGACAGCCTGGGCTA
The DNA here is from genome assembly GCF_002305875.1 of Cystobacter fuscus. Lineage (NCBI taxonomy): Bacteria > Pseudomonadati > Myxococcota > Myxococcia > Myxococcales > Archangiaceae > Cystobacter > Cystobacter fuscus. The sequence goes on from NZ_CP022098.1 coordinate 6,263,809, forward strand.
TCAGGTGATGTGCTCGGCGGACGAGGTGCTGCTCAGCCCCGCGGGGCGGCTGGAGCTGGTGGGCTACGCGGCGGAGGCCACCGCGCTGGGCGAGGGCCTGGGCCGGCTGGGCATCCAGGCGCACTTCTTCCGGCGCGGCGAGTACAAGACGGCGCCCGAGCTCTTCACGCACCCCCAGGTGTCGGACATCCAGCGGCGCACGCTGGAGGCCTTCCTGGATGAGCGCTACGGGGAGCTGGTGGATACCGTGGCGAGGGGCCGGCGCCGCACGCCCGAGGAGGTGCGGCGGTGGATCGACGTGGGGCCCTACAGTGCCCGGCGCGCGGCGGCCGAGGGGCTCGTCGACGGGCTGTGCGACGAGATGGACCTGCCGAAACGGCTGGGCCTGAGCACCGGCGAGGACGAGGAGGGGGAGGGGGTGGAGTCCATGGAGCTGTACCGGGCGCGGCTGCCGTGGCCGCCGGTGCGGTGGCGGAAGCTGAAGCGCAAGCCCCGGCTCGCGGTGGTGCCGGTGTCGGGGATGATCGTCACGGGCAAGGGCGGCACGGGCGTGGGTCCGGAGCTGTCGGGCTCGGAGACGGTGGTGAAGGCGCTGCGCGCGGCGGGGAGGGATCGGCGCTCGCGCGCGGTGGTGTTGTACGTGGCGAGCTCGGGGGGCTCGGCGGTGGCCTCGGAGATCATCCTGGAGGCGGTGCAGCGGGTGGCCCGGAAGAAGCCCGTCATCGCCTTCGTGGACCGGGTGGCGGCCAGCGGCGGCTACATGGCGGCGCTGGGCGCGCGGGAGATCTGGGCCACGCCGCACGCCATCGTGGGCTCCATTGGCGTGTTCGGAGGGAAGTTCGACGTCTCCGGGCTGCTGGCGAAGCTGGGGGTGCACCGCACGCTCATCACCCGGGGCGAGAGCGCGGGCATGTTCTCCTCCTCGCGCGGCTTCACCGAGCGCGAGCGGGAGCTGATGGAGGCGGAGATGGAGGAGACCTACCAGGCCTTCCTGGAGCGGGTGGCCCGGGCGCGGGGGCGCACCACGGAGGAGATCCACGCGCTGGCGGAGGGGCGGGTGTACAGCGGGCAGCGGGCGCGCGCGGCGGGGCTGGTGGACCGGACGGAGGGCGGCTTCGAGGAGGCGTGCGCGCGGGCCATGGAGCTGGCGAAGGTGCCGGGGCCCTTCGAGCTGAAGACGTTCGGAGGTGGCGGCCGGCGCTTCTCGCTGCTGCGGCTGTTGTTGGGGGGCGGCGCCCAGACGGGCACGTATGCCTTCTGCCCGACGGCGTGGAGCCTGGAGGGCTTCGGAAGAGGGGAGCGCTTCGAGTAGCCTCGTGCCTCGCATGGCGCGACCCTGTCCCCTGTGCGCGAACGAGCAGCTTCGGCCCCTGCGTGTCTCCCACGTGGAGGTGGGCACGTGCGTCCAGTGCCACGGGCTGTGGTTTCCCCGGGGGGCGTGGGCGCGCGTGCCGGATCGTCCTCCCCTGCGGGCCTTCCTCGGAGCGGCGCGCCGGGCCCCCTCGCGCTGCCGGAAGAAGGGCCACCTGATTCCCCCGGAGCGCGGCACGTGCGCCACCTGCGCCAGCGCCCCCCTGGCCTGTCCGGACTGTGGCCAGCGGCTCGCCCGGGTGGTGACGCGCGCCGGCCCCGTGGAGGTCTGCCCGCACTGCGAGGGGCTCTGGTTGGACGCGGGCGGCTACGCGCGGCTGGAGGGCGTGACGGATCTCCAGGCGGCTCCCGCCAGCGCGGGGAAGACTTCCATCCAGACATGCTCGGCATGCGCTGACACGATTCAGTCAGACATGTTCGTGTATGAGGGAGATGTCTATTGTTCCCGCTGCCGGCCTCCGGGCGCCGTCCCCCGGCAGCGGTAGAAGGCGCCTCGGAGCGCGTCGCCGTTCAAATGCAGACACTTTGCTCGACGCATTGCAGCAATTGACGCGCCGCAACACCCTCTGGGGGAATCGAAACGTTTGCGGAAATCGATTGGAGGGCTTTTTCCGCTGGAGATTCGTGGTAATCAACGATGCGTGAAGGAGGTCCGAAAGGGCACTCCCTCGTGAAGCGGATCCCCCACAGCCCCAGCAGACCCACCCGCTCCGTCCCGGAGCGGGCTCAAGCCCGAGACATCTTCATCGCGGAGAGTCAAGCGCCGTGCGTCATCTATTGAAGAACCTGGGGCTCTATGCCCTCGCCGCGTGGGCCTCGCTCACGCTCAATTTCATCATCCCCCGGATGATGCCGGGAGACCCCGCGTCGGCGATGTTCGCGCGCTTCGCGGGTCAACTCCAGCCCGAGGCCATCGAGGCCCTGCGCGCCGCGTTTGGTTTCACCAACGAGCCGCTGCTGCAGCAATACTTCACATATCTGTCCCATATGTTCCAGGGAGATCTGGGCATCTCCGTGGCTTATTTCCCGGCGTCGGTGACGGAGGTCATCGGCACGGGGTTGGGGTGGACGCTGCTGCTGTCGGGCACCGCGGTGATGATCAGCTTCGCGCTGGGCTCGCTGCTTGGGGTGATCGCCACTTGGCGGCGCGGGGGCTGGCTCGACTCGACGCTGCCCCCGCTGCTCAGCTTCCTGGGCGCCTTTCCCTACTTCTGGCTGGCGATGGTGGTGCTCTACGGGCTGGGCTACTCGCTGGGCGCCTTCCCGCTGCGCCACGCCTACAGCGACATGATCGCGCCGTCGCTGAGCGGTGAGTTCATCGCGAGCGTCGCCGAGCACATGGTGCTGCCCGCCACGTCGATCGTCGTCGCCTCGCTGGGCGGGTGGATGCTCGGCATGCGCAGCACGATGGTGGGTGTGCTGGCCGAGGACTACATCTCGCTGGCCAACGCCAAGGGCCTGTCGCAGGGGCGCATCATGTTCCACTACGCCGCGCGCAACGCCCTGCTGCCCAACATCACCGGGTTCGGCATGGCGATCGGCTTCGTGCTGTCCGGCTCGCTGCTCACCGAGATCGTGTTCTCGTACCCCGGGCAGGGCTACCTGCTCATCCAGGCGGTGCGCAACCAGGACTACCCGCTCATGCAGGGCATCTTCCTGACGATCACCCTGGCGGTGCTGGGCGCCAATCTCCTCGTGGACATCCTCTATGTATGGCTCGATCCCCGGACGCGTGCGCGCTAACGGGAGTCGAGGGCGGGAGCCTACAATGCAAGTCGCGAATCAAAGTGTTGCGCAAATGGGCGAGGCGGGTGGCGTGAAGCCGGTGGCCCGGAGGAGTCCGCGCACGGGACTGCTCTGGCAGTTGCTGGGCAACCGCAAGGCGTCGGTGGGGGTGGGCCTGGTGCTCTTCTTCATCGCGATGGCGCTCTTCGGGCCCCTGCTCGTGTCGCATGACCCGGGCGCGTTCGTGGGGGCGCCGCACGAGGCGCCCTCGGCCGAGTTCCCCTTGGGGACGACGGGGCAGGGCCAGGACGTGCTCGCGCAGACGGTGGCGGGCGCGCGCACGTCGCTCACGGTGGGCTTCATCGTGGGCCTGACGGTGATGGTGATTGGCGCCATCATCGGCATGACGGCGGGCTACTTCGGAGGCTGGGTGGACAGCGCCCTGTCGCTGCTCACCAACGTGTTCCTCATCATCCCCGGCATGCCCATGGCCGTGGTCATCGCGGCCTACCTGCGGCCCGGGCCCGTCACCATCGGCGTGGTGCTGGTGGTCACCGGGTGGGCCTGGAACGCGCGCGTGCTGCGCTCGCAGATGCTGGCGTTGCGCGAGAAGGACTTCGTGTCCGCCGCGCTCGTGAGTGGCGAGGGCCACCTGCGCATCATCTTCCGGGAGATCCTCCCCAACATGACGTCGCTGCTGATGAGCGGCTTCATCTCCGCGACCATCTACGCCATTGGCGCCCAGGTGGGCCTGGAGTTCCTGGGCATCGGCGACGTGGGCGTGGTCACCTGGGGGACGAACCTGTACTGGGCGAGCAACAACGCGGCGCTCTTGACGGGCGCGTGGTGGACGGTGGTGCCCACGGGCGTGTGTGTGGCGCTCGTCGGCTTCGCGCTCGTGCTCATCAACTTCGCGATCGACGAGATGACCAACCCCCGGCTGCGCACGGATCGCGGTTGGACGCGCATGCTCAAGCTCAACAAACTGGAAGAGGGTCTGTCGACCCCGGTGGTGAAGCGTCATGGCCGCTAACGCAATCGCGACTGCCCCCGCGCAGCCACTGCTCTCGGTGAGGGATCTGCGCGTGGAGTACATGACGCCCTCCGGGCCCGTGTGCGCCGTGGACGGGGTGTCCTTCGAGATCGGCCGCGGCGAGGTGCTCGGGCTCGCGGGCGAGTCGGGCAGTGGCAAGTCCACCGCGGCCCAGGCGTTGCTGCGGCTGTTGCGCCCGCCCGCGATGATCACCGGCGGCGAGGTGCTCTTCGACGGCCAGGACGTGCTCGCGATGAACAACGAGCAGCTGCGCCAGTTCCGCTGGAGCAAGATGTCGTTCGTGTTCCAGAGCGCGATGAACGCCCTCAACCCGATCCTCTCGATCGGCGAGCAGATCGCGGACGCCATCCAGGCGCACGTGCCGATGAAGCAGGCCCAGGCGATGGAGAAGGCCGCCTCGCTGCTCAAGCTCGTGGGCATCGACAGCTCGCGCCTGTCGAGCTACCCGCACCAGCTCTCGGGCGGCATGCGCCAGCGCGTGGTGATCGCCATCGCGCTCGCGTTGGATCCGCCGCTGATGATCATGGACGAGCCCACGACGGCGCTCGACGTGGTGGTGCAGAAGGAGATCCTCCAGCAGATCACCGAGCTGAAGAACAAGCTGGGCTTCTCCATCCTGTTCATCACGCACGACCTGTCGCTGCTGCTCGAGTTCTCCACGCGCATCGCCATCCTCTACGCGGGGCGGGTGGTGGAGACGGCCACCTCGAGCGAGCTGTTCCACACGCCCAAGCACCCGTACACCAAGGGGCTGTTGAGCTCCGCGCCCTCGCTGCGTGGGCCGCGTGGCAAGCTCGTGGGCATTCCGGGCTCGCCGCCGGACATGCGCGTTCCTCCCCCGGGCTGCCGCTTCAACCCCCGCTGCCCGCAGGTGATGGCTCACTGCCGGACCGAAGAGCCCAAGGTGAGCACGTTCGGCTCCCACCACCTCAGCGTCTGCCACCTCCACGCCCCATGACGACCCCCGCTCCCGAGCGTCAGCCGCTCCTCGAGGTCAAGAACCTCACCAAGTACTTCAACGTGGGCGGTGGCTTCAAACCGAAGCGCCTGCGCGCCCTCAACGACATCTCCTTCTCCCTCCATGAGCGCGAGGTCATCGCGCTGGTGGGGGAGTCGGGCAGTGGCAAGAGCACCATCGCGCGGTTGATCGCGCGGCTCATGCCCGTGTCGGGCGGGAAGATCGTCTTCAAGGGACGGGACGTCCTCGCCGAGGAGCCGAAGCACGCGTCGCGTGACTACCGCTCGCTCGTGCAGATGATCTTCCAGGATCCGTTCGGCTCGTTGAACCCGGTGCACACGCTCGGCTACCACCTCGAGCGGCCGCTGATGCTGCACAACAAGGCGAGAACCGACGAGGAGCTCCGGGCGCGCGTGCACGAGCTGCTCACGACGGTCGACCTCAACCCGGCCGCGGAGGTCGCGGAGAAGCATCCGCACCAGCTCTCGGGTGGACAGCGCCAGCGCGTGGCGATCGCGCGTGCCCTGGCGCCCGAGCCCTCCGTCATCCTGGCCGACGAGCCCATCTCCATGTTGGACGTCTCCATCCGGGTGGGCGTGCTCAACCTGATGGAGCGCCTCAAGGAGGAGCGGGGCATCTCCTACCTGTACATCACGCACGACCTCGCGAGCGCGCGCTACTTCGCGGACCGCACCATGGTGCTGTACGCGGGGCACCTGGTGGAGAGCGCTCCGAGCGAGGAGTTGATGCAGCGCCCGGCGCACCCCTACACCCAGTTGCTGTTGTCGGCGGTGCCGGATCCGACCAATCCCATGACGGGGGAGTTCAAGGGCAAGCCGGGCGCGCCCGTGCTCATCGATCCGCCTCCGGGCTGCCCGTTCGCCGCGCGCTGCCCCCACGTCCTGCCCGTCTGCCGCGAGCAGATGCCGGGCAGAACACAACTGGACGCGAACCGTTGGGTGAGCTGCCACCTCCACGGCCAGGGCACCGCGGCCGCTCCGGAGAAGACCGCCGAGGCGTAGCGCCCCTCCTTCTTCCCTCGTTCAAGAGGCTCCAGCACACGTATGTCACTCATCAGCTTCCCGAAGGATTTCCTCTGGGGTACCGCCACCTCGTCGTACCAGATCGAAGGCGCCGCGACGGAGGACGGGCGGGGCGAGTCGATCTGGGATCGCTTCTCCAAGACGCCCGGCAAGGTGGGTGACGGGACGAACGGCGACGTGGCGTGTGATCACTATCACCGCTATCGCGAGGACATCGCCCTGATGAAGAGCCTGGGGATGCAGGCCTACCGCTTCTCGGTGGCGTGGCCGCGCATCCTGCCCACGGGCCGGGGCAAGGTGAATCAGAAGGGGCTCGACTTCTACAACCGCCTGGTGGACGGGTTGCTCGAGGCGGGCATCACCCCGTTCGTGACGCTCTACCACTGGGATCTCCCCCAGACGCTGCAGGATCAGGGCGGCTGGCCCCGGCGCTCCACCGCCGAGGCGTTCGTCGAGTACACGGAAGTCGTCGCGCGCGCGCTCGGGGATCGGGTGAAGAACTGGATCACCCACAACGAGCCCTGGTGCATCAGCCTGCTCAGCCACGAGAAGGGCCTGCACGCGCCGGGCATCAAGGACTTCCGGCTGGCACTCGCGGCGAGCCACCACGTGCTGCTGTCGCACGGCTGGGCGGTGCCCGTCATCCGCGCCGCGAGCCCGGGCGCCCAGGTGGGCATCACGCTGAACCTGTCGCCCGCGGAGCCCGCCTCGCCGAGCGCCGCCGACTACGACGCGTTCCGCCACCACGACGGCTACTTCAACCGCTGGTTCCTGGATCCGCTGTACGGGCGTCACTACCCGGCGGACATGATCGCGGACTACATCAAGGCCGGACACCTGCCGTCCGAGGGCTTCACGGTGGTGCAGCCGGGGGACCTCGAGGCGATCGCGGTGGACACCGACTTCCTGGGCGTCAACTACTACAACCGCGCGGTGCTGCGCAGCGACAAGGTGTCCGAGGAGAGGAACCACCCGCGCACGGTGCACCTCGCGCCCGAGTCGGAGTGGACGGAGATGGGCTGGGAGGTCCACCCGGACAGCCTGCGCAAGCTGCTCACGCGGCTGCACGTCGACTACGGGCCGCGCAAGTTGTACGTGACGGAGAACGGGGCAAGCTTCTCGACCCCGCCGGATGCCCAGGGCCGGGTGCCCGACGTGAAGCGGCTCAACTTCCTGCGCGACCACTTCCTCGCGGCCCGCAAGGCCATGGACGCGGGCGCGCCGCTGGCCGGCTACTTCGTCTGGTCCTTCATGGACAACTTCGAGTGGGATCGCGGCTACCTGCAGCGCTTCGGCATCGTCTGGGTGGACTACAAGACCCAGCAGCGCATCCCCAAGGACAGCGCGCTCTGGTACCGGGACGTCATCAAGGCCAACGGCGTGCAGGTGCCCTGAGATGCCGTCAAGCGCCCGAGAAGACGCTGGGCCCATCCTTCATGCACGGACGAGTTGAAGGGCTCTCCTGCAGGTATCCGCGGCCCAGCTGTTGGGGGGAAATCTCTTGCCGAGCACCGTCAGGAGTTGGAGGAGGGAGGGCTTCCCACAGGGCAACTCTCCGTCCCATTGCTCCGGAACAAGATTCCCCTGAGCGTCGGGGACGCGACTCGTCAAGCCGAACAATGCACCGCATTCATAACGGGTAAAGGAGTCGTCCTGGTGCGCCGCGCCCGACCCGCAGATGGGGCAGGAGCCAGGGAGTCGCTCCGCCTTCAGCTCTCGTAACCGCAACCACACTCCGATTCCAGACTCGGGCAACTTGGGGGCGGGTCGGTTGCTCACCCCTTGCAACAGCCTACCGACGGGGACCCACTCTGGATGGCGGAGGCACCAACTGCCCACGAGTTCTAGCGCCCTCTCGGCGGACACGTTCCAACAAGGGGGAACAGCCTCCCACCCCCTGGGCTTCTCCTGCTCCTCCGGCTCTGGAGGGGCGTAGGCGCCCAGGCAGGCGTAGACCACCGTGCCTTCCGGAAAGTCCATCCCCGAGTTCTCGGGCGCGATCGGAGCTGAACCACAGATGGGGCAGTGAGGGGGCGGCTCCTCGTTGGTCGGCAGTTCTGGCAGGGCCGCGCTCAGACGCAACTGCCTTGGGTCCGAGAGATCCGTCCCGGGTGGCAGATGGGGGAAGATGGCATCTGTCATGTTCGAGTCCTTCATTCTGGACAGAACCGACAAAAGACACCTGGCGAAGCAGGCACCGCAACCCACTTCGAGGGGCCTTGAACCGGGCGGCCCTACATGGCCGCGCTGCGTCGCGCGTCGTGGGGGTCTTTCCCCTTGAGCTCGGGCGTCGTCTCTCCAGCGGCGCGGCACGGGGGTTTCCGCTAACCTCGGAGGTCCCTCGTGCCCATGCTCCGCCAGCTTCCCCTCCGCTGCTTTCCGCTCACCGTCGGCCTCGCGCTGGTGTCGTCCCTCGTGGGCTGTGCCCATGCTCCGGGCCCCCGCGAGGTGGCCACGGCCTATGTCCGGGCCCTGGAGGAGAACCGGCTGGAGGCCGCTTCCGCCCTGACGAGCCTCTCCCCCGAGGAGCGCGCCACGTTCCTCACGCACTACGCGGACACGGAGGCACGGCGCGCCCGGATCGCCCAGGTGCTCGCGGCCCTTCCCGCGCTCCGGGCCCAGGGCCCCTCGCTGTCCCTCATCGAGTCGAAGGATGGCTGGCGGGTCGTCGAGGAGTCCCCCCAGGACGCGCCCCGGGCCTGTCTGTCGCGGTTCCTCGACGCGACGGAGGCCGCCGACTGGGAGACCGCCTGGTCGCTCCTGTCCTCCTCTCTGCGGGCCCGGTACACCCCGGAGCGGCTGCGGGAGGACTTCCAGCGCGAGCCCCTGGCGGCCGAACGGGTGCGCCGGGCGCGACTCTCGGTGAAGGGCCCGGTGGAGGTGACGGAGGAGGGGGCGGCGTTCCCCCTGGGAGAGCAACGGGCGGTGCGGCTCACGCGGGAAGCGGGCGAGTACCGGGTGGAGGCGCTCGAATGAGGCGGCGTGCATCCGGGCCGGTGGAAGATTAGAGGAGGTTGACACCACCGGGCCCGCTGGCTATTGCGCGCCCCATCCGAGGGCCGTCCCCCGCCCTCGGGGTTCCACAAGGATTCAGGTACTCCAGATGAGCGTTTCCGAGCGCGACATCCTCGCGGCGATGTCGAAGGTGATGGATCCCGAGCTGCACATCGACCTCGTGAAGGCCGGGATGGTCAAGGACGTCCGCGTGGAGGGCGACAAGGCGAAGCTGAAGATCGAGCTGACCACGCCCGCCTGCCCGATGAAGGGGAAGATCCAGGCGGACGCGGAAGCGGCGCTCAAGCAGGTGCCGGGCCTCAAGACGTTCGACATCGAGTGGGGCGCGCAGGTGCGCTCGGCGCCCGCCGGCATGGGCGGTCCCCAGGGCCAGGCGCTGCTGCCCCAGGTGAAGAACGTCATCCTGGTGGGCGCGGGCAAGGGTGGGGTGGGCAAGAGCACGGTGTCGGTGAACCTGGCCACGGCCCTGGCGCGCGATGGCGCCACGGTGGGCCTGCTCGACGCGGACTTCTACGGCCCGTCGGTGCCCCTGATGACGGGCATCACCGAGAAGCCCACGAGCCCGGACGGCAAGACGCTGCTGCCCATGGAGAAGCACGGCCTCAAGGTGATGTCGATCGGCTTCCTCGTGGAGGCGGAGCAGGCGCTCATCTGGCGTGGGCCCATGCTGCACGGGGCGCTGATGCAGCTCATCCGCGACGTGCGCTGGGGCGAGCTGGACTACCTCATCCTGGACCTGCCCCCGGGCACGGGCGACGTGGCGCTGACGCTGTCCCAGTCGGTGCGGGCCGCGGGCGCGGTGCTGGTGACGACGCCGCAGGACGTGGCACTCGCGGACGTGGTGCGTGCCAAGCAGATGTTCGACAAGGTTCACATTCCCGTGCTGGGCATCGTGGAGAACATGAGCCAGTTCATCTGCCCGAACTGCTCGCACGCCACGCACATCTTCAACCGGGGTGGCGGCCAGAAGGCGGCGCAGATGTTCAGCATCCCCTTCCTGGGAGAGATTCCCCTGGACTTGAAGATCCGCGAGTCGGGTGACGCGGGCGTGCCCGTGGTGCTCAGCGCGCCGGACAGCCCCGAGGCCCTGGCCTTCCGGACGATGGCGCGCAACATCGCCGGCCGCGTCTCCACCGAGAACATGCGCGTGGCGGTGAAGCTCCCGGTGGTACGCTAGTCGCCTCCCCGTCCCCCCACGAGGCCCCCCGATGACGACCGGCAAGGAACCCGACAAGGACTTCGATCCGCTGCTCGACGAAGGGCAGGAGCGGGGAGAGGGGTCTCGCGCGAGTTTCGTGCCCGAGTTCATGCGCAAGGTGGCCGTGGCGGGGCTGGGCGCCCTCTTCATGACGGAGGAGGGGCTGCGCGCGATGGCCGGCCAGCTCAAGCTGCCCAAGGAGGTGCTCGGCTACGTGCTCGGGCAGGCGGAGAAGACGAAGGACGAGGTGGGTCGGGTCGTCTCCGAGGAGCTGCGGCGCTTCCTCCAGTCGGAGAAGCTGCGCGACGAGGTGCTCAAGCTCCTGTCGGGGATGACCATCGAGGTGAAGGCGCAGATCCGCCTGGTGCCCGCGGACAAGGACGACAAGGAGCAGGCCGAGCCCCTGCGCACCAAGATCGCCATCTCCGAGCTGGGCACGCGCCGCGGCGGCAAGAAGGCCGCCGTGAAGAAGGAGTAGGGCGGGTGGAGGACGAGGCGGGGCGGAGGGACTGGCGTCGGCATCCCCTCGTGCGGCGGCTGCCGTTGCTGCTGCTGCTGGCGCTGGGCCTGTGGTGGTGGAAGGGCTCGGACGTGCCCGAGCGCGAGCTGGTGTGGCGGCTGGAGGGCCCGGGTTGGAGTGACGTCCGCGCGCTCGACGTGCAGGTGAAGGACGCGGAGGGCGACCTGCTCAAGCGCGTGATGCTCACCTTCCCGAGCGGCCCCCCGGCGTCACTCACCGTGAAGGCGGAACTGGCCGCCGGGACGTACGAGGTCTGGGTGTTTCCCCGGGGACAGCACGGACCGTCCCTGCCGCCCCGAGTGGAGCGCCTGACACTTGGAACCGAGGATCTCCGGGTGGAGCGGAACCTGAGGATGGCCGGGAGTCGTTGACCGGTGGGGGGGCGGGGGCTATAGCCCGCCCGGTTCCAAACCGCTCGAAAGAGGTCGCGAACGCCATGGCAACGGAGCACGTCGTCGTCGTCGGGGCAGGACAGATGGGGTCGGGCATCGCCCAGGTGGCGTTGCAGGCGGGCCTGCGCGTCACGCTGGTGGATGTGTCGAAGGAGGGTCTCGCCAAGGGGGCCGATCGCATCCGCGCGGGCCTCAAGAAGCTCGCGGAGAAGGGCAAGCTGGACGAGGCCCGGCTCCAGGCGGCGTACGCGAACCTGGCCACCGCCGAGCGCGCCACCGAGGTGCGGGACGTGGACTTCGCCGTCGAGGCGGTGACGGAGAACGAGGAGCTCAAGCGCCGCATCTTCGTGGAGCTGGACGGCGTGGTGAAGCCGGGGGGCATCATCGCCACCAACACCTCGTCCATCTCCATCACCCGCATCGCCGCGGCGACCAAGCGCCCCGAGAACGTCATCGGCATGCACTTCATGAACCCGGTGCCGATCATGCAGCTGGTGGAGATCATCCGGGGCGCGGCCACCTCCGAGGAGACGTACCAGACGACGCGGGCGCTCGCGGAGAAGATGGGCAAGACGACGGTGGTGTCCAAGGACTTCCCGGGCTTCATCGTCAACCGCATCCTCATCCCCATGCTCAACGAGGCGTGCTTCGCGCTGATGGAGGGTGTGGGCTCGGTGGAGGACATCGACACGGCGATGAAGCTGGGCACCAACCAGCCCATGGGCCCGCTGCAGCTCGCGGACTTCATCGGCCTGGACACCGTGCTCTACATCGCCGAGGTGCTCCACGAGGGCCTGGGCGACGACAAGTACCGCCCGAGCCCCCTGCTGCGTCAGTACGTGGACGCGGGCTGGTACGGCAAGAAGAGCGGCCGCGGTTTCTACAAGTACTAGGACGGGACAACACCATGGCCTACGAGAACATCCGGCTGGACACCGAGGGCGCCGTCGCCGTCCTCACCATCGACCGCCCCAAGGCGCTCAACGCCCTCAACACCCAGACGTTCCTCGAGATGGAGTCGGCGCTGCTGCTCCTGCCCTCGCAGGTGCGCGCGCTCATCGTCACCGGCGGGGGCGACAAGGCCTTCGTGGCGGGGGCGGACATCGCGGAGATGGCCACCATCGGCTCGGCACAGGCGCGGGAGTTCTCCGCGCTCGGCCACCGCGTCATGCACCTGCTCGAGCGGCTCACCATCCCGACGATCGCCGCGGTGAACGGCTTCGCGCTCGGCGGCGGGTGTGAGCTCGCGCTCGCGTGCGACCTCATCTACGCGTCGGACAAGGCGAAGCTGGGGCTGCCCGAGGCCACCCTCGGCGTCATCCCGGGCTTTGGCGGCACCCAGCGCCTGGCGCGCGCGGTGGGCAAGATGCGCGCGAAGGAGCTCATCTTCACCGCCGACCGGCTGGACGCGGCCAAGGCCAAGGAGATTGGCCTCGTGCTCGAGGTGCTCCCGGCCGACCAGCTCCTCGCGCACTGCAAGGCGGTGGCGGCCAAGCTCATCAAGAACGGCCCGATGGCCCTCTCCCAGGCCAAGCGCGTCATCGAGCTGGGCGCCGATCAGGATCTCCGCACGGCCAACGAGCTGGAGAGCCAGGCGTTCGGAGTGCTCTTCGGCTCCGAGGACCAGAAGGAAGGCATGAAGGCCTTCCTCGAGAAGCGCCCGGCGGTCTTCTCCGGCCGGTAGACGGCCCGGCGGGTGCTCGGGCGCCCCGCCTTTCAGCCAACCCTGTATCCGGGACACATGGCCCATACTATGTACCCGGCGTCTTTCTCCCCAGGAGTGCCATGAACTTCGAGCCGAGCGACATCCAGCGTGAGATCCAGCGGGTATGCCGCGAGTTCGCCGCGCGCGAGCTGACCCCCAACGCCCGCAAGTGGGACGAGCACCACCAGTGGCCCACCGAGGCGGTGAAGAAGCTCGCGGAACTGTCCCTGATGGGCGTGGCGGTGCCCGAGGAGTACGGCGGCGCGGGCCTGGACAACGTCTGCTACGCCATGGCCATGGAGGAGATCAGCCGCGGCTGCGCCTCCACGGGCGTCATCATGAGCGTGAACAACTCGCTCTACTGCGATCCGGTCAAGCGCTACGGCACCGAGGAGCAGAAGAAGGAGTTCCTCACGCCGTTCGCCCGGGGCGAGAAGCTCGGCTGCTTCGGCCTCACCGAGCCCGAGGCGGGCAGCGACGCTGCCGCCCAGAAGACCACGGCGGTGCGCAAGGGTGACGAGTACATCATCAACGGCTCGAAGAACTGGATCACCAACGGCCCCAAGGCCGACGCCATCGTGCTGTTCACGATGACGAACAAGGAAGCGGGCAACCGGGGCATCACCGCGTTCCTGGTGCCCACCAACACCCCGGGCTTCATCCGGGCCGAGCCCGACAAGAAGATGGGCATCAGCGCGGCGCACTCGTGCAGCATGTTCTTCGAGGACATGCGCGTGCCGGCCCGGAACATGCTGGGCAAGGAGGGCGATGGCTTCAAGGTGGCGATGAGCACGCTGGACGGCGGGCGCATCGGCATCGCGGCGCAGGCGCTGGGCATTGCGCGTGCGGCCTTCGAGGAGGCGGTGCGCTACTCGGGCGAGCGCAAGAGCTTCGGCAAGCCCATCCGCGAGCACCAGGCCATCCAGTTCATGATCGCCGACATGGCCACGGAGATCGACGCGGCGCGCCTGCTGGTGCTGCGCGCGGCGCTGCTCAAGGATCAGGGCGTGCGCCACTCCGCCGAGAGCGCCATGGCCAAGCTCTACGCGAGCGAGATGGCCAGCCGCGTGGCGAACAAGGCCCTGCAGGTGCACGGCGGCATGGGCTACTCGAAGGAGATGGACGTGGAGCGCCACGTGCGCGACGCGCGCATCACCGAAATCTACGAGGGGACGAGCGAGATCCAGCGCATCGTCATCTCGGCCAACCTGCTCAAGGACTAGGGAGTCGACGACCCATGAAGCGACCGTTGATCACGATGGCGGTGGTGTTGTCGGCCGGCCTGGCGCTGGCGCAGGGCGCGGCGGGCAAGAAGAGCGCATCCGTGGCCACGGACGCGGGAACCCCGGCCGCCGAGCCGGGTGGCTCGGGGAAGAAGGCCGCGCCGCCGGCCCGGCCGCAGCCGCCGGACGTCACCAAGCTGCCCTTCACCCCGGACTCCATCCGCATGGTGATGAACTACTACTCGCGGGACATCCAGGAGTGCTACGAGGAGATCCTCGCGAGGAAGGGCAGCAATGTGGAGGAGGGCCGCATCCTGACGACCTTCACCATTTCTCCCGACGGCTTCGTGCGCAACGCCCAGGTGGCCAAGGCGGGCACGACGATCAAGAACGAGCGGCTCAACGAGTGCGTGGTGAACGTGCTCACCAGCATCACGTTCCCCGAGCCCTCGGACAAGAAAGAGCACCCGATCGAGTACCCGTTCAACCTCAAGGCCATCAAGTAGGAAGCCCCCCGTGAACCTCGAACTCACCGAGACCCAGACGCTCATCCGGGACACCGCGCGCAAGTTCGCGCGCGAGCGGGTGGCGCCCCAGGCGCGCACCTTCGATCGGGAGGAGACCTTCGCCACGGAGCTGTACCGGGAGCTGGCCTCGCTGGGGCTCATGGGGGTGAACATCTCCGCGAAGTATGGGGGCGCCGAGGCGGGCGTCGTGGCGTACTCGCTGGCGATGATGGAGATGTCGGCGGCGTGCGCGTCGACGTCGGTGACCATGGCCGTCACCAACATGTGCGCCGAGCTCATCCACACGTACGGCACCGACGCGCAGCGCGAGAAGTTCGTGACGCGGCTGACGTCGGGCGAGGCGGTGGCGGGCTCGTTCGCGCTCTCCGAGCCGCACGCGGGCTCGGATCCGCGCGCCATGCGCACCACGGCGGTGCGGCGTGGGGACACGTGGGTGCTCAACGGCAGCAAGCAGTGGATCACCTCGGGTGAGTTCGCGGGGGTGATGGTGGTGTGGGCGCAGACGGGAGGGCAGGGGGGCAAGGGCATCTCCGCCTTCATCGTGGAGGGCGGCACGCCGGGGCTGCACGTGGGCAAGCACGAGGACAAGATGGGCCTGCGCGCGTCCAACACGGTGAGCCTCACCTTCGAGGACTGCGCCATTCCCGCGGACAACCTCCTGGGCAAGGAGGGGGATGGCTTCAAGCTGGCGATGATCGCCCTGGACGGTGGGCGGATTGGAATCGCCTCGCAGGCGTGTGGCGTGGCCCGGGCGGCGCTGGACGCGAGCGTGCGCTACGCGAAGGACCGCAAGGCGTTCGGCCAGGCGATTGGAGGGTTCCAGGGCCTGAGCTTCATGATGGCGAACATGGCCACGGAGCTTCAGGCGGCGGAGCTGCTCACGCTGCGCGCGGCGACCCTCAAGGAGGAGGGCAAGCCGTTCACCCGCGAGGCGTCCATGGCGAAGCTGTTCGCCAGCGAGATGTCCAACCGCGCGGTGGACAAGGCGGTGCAGATCCACGGCGGCTACGGCTACATCGACGAGTTCCCCGTGGAGCGCTACTTCCGCGACGCCCGCGTGCAGACCATCTACGAGGGCACCAGCGAGGTGCAGCGCCTCGTCATCGCCCGCGAGACGTTCAAGCTGTTCGGCTGAAGCGCGGAGGTGACACGTCACTCGTCGAGCCCATCGGGGAACGGCTCCTCGTCAGTCATTGCATCGGTATTGTAACTGTTGACAGGGTGTGAAGGGTTTTTTACTCTTTCCTGAGTTCCCCGTTGTTCTCCCGGAGGAAGTCATGGACCACGACAAGAAGACGCCCAAGCCGGACTCGAAGCTGTCGCTCAAGAAGGAGACGCTGCGCGCTCTCGCCGATTCCGAGGTCTCGGTGCGCGAAGGCGCGAAGGCGATGAGCTTTACTCGTCCTCCGACGTGGTCTCGTCCTCCGACGTGGTGAGCTGAAGTGGTGGGAACAGCCTGAGTGAGCACTCCTGCTCCTCGGCTGTTGCCCCTCGTGACCGCGTCCATGACTGAATCCCGGCCACTGCCGAGCTTTACCGCTTCGGGATTCTTCGCCCTCCGCACCCCCCTGCTTGCCTTTGACGCCCTCGTGGAGTGGGCCCGGGGAGTGGAGTCGGCCGACGCGGTCTCTGGAATCACCCTGGAAGATGCACTGAAGCGGGACCGGCGCGTGCTGCGTGAGCGGCTGATGCGCTGGGTCGCGGATCCCGTGGTGCGCGAGGCCCTCTTCCTCGCCTCACCGGTGCTCGACGAGAGCCTGGGCGTGTGGGCGTCCGAGCCGGAGTCGGAGCGCGGACAGAAGGTGGAGCGCTCCCTGGTGCGCTATTTCGCGCGCATGGCGGGCCGCGCCACCCCCTTCGGATTGTTCGCGGGCCTCTCCGTGGGCCGGATGGATTCACGGACCCGGTTGTGTGTCTCCGAGCGCTCCACTCTTCGCCGCCACACCCGGCTGGACATGGACTACGTCTGTGCCCTGGTAGAGCAGGTACGCGTCCTCCCCGAGGTCCGCGATGCCTTGCTCTACGTGCCCAACACCAGTCTCTACCGTGCCGCGGGACGGTGGCGCTATCTGGAGATGCGGGTGCGCGGGCGCGAGCGCTCCTATCACCTGGTTGGCGTGGAGCCCACGCCCTATCTGGATGCCACGCTGGAGGCGGCCCGGGACGGCGCGAAGCTGGAGGCACTGGCGGCCGGGCTGGTGGCGAGTGATCCCGAGGTGTCGCTCGAGGAGGCCCTGACCTACCTCGAGACGTTGGTGGCCGAGCAGCTCCTGGTTCCCACCTGGGCGCCCCCTCTGACTGGCCCCGAGCCCGTGCCCTACCTGCTCGAGGGCGCGCGGGACGTGCCCGGTCTGGCCCCCCTGAGGCAGTGCTTGTCCGCCGTCCACGAGACCCTGTCCCGGATGGATGCCGGAGCCCCGGGGCATGCGCCCGAGCTCTATCGCGAGCTGGCACGTGGCCTGGAGGTCCTGCCCACTCCCATCGAGCTGCCCCGCCTCTTCCAGGTGGACACCTTCCGGCCAGTGTCCGAGGCCACCCTGGGTGCGCAGGTGGTGGAGGAGATGCTGCGCGGCGTCCAGGTGCTCCAGTCCATCACTCCGCCCGAGGGCGACGAACACCTGCTCAACCGCTTCCGCACCCTCTTCCTCGAGCGCTATGAGAACCGCGCGGTGCCGCTGATGGAGGCGCTGGACGAGGAGGGTGGCATCGGCTTCGCGCTCTCCCGGGGACGGGGGACGGGGACCGGCCCCTTGCTGGCGGGCTTCCTCTTTCCCGGGGAGGACGCGAGCGGCGGCGCGCGGAGCCGTTGGGAGTCCCGCCATCAGTACCTGCTGCGCCGACTGGAGGCGCTCTGGGCCTCGGGGCTCCAGGAACTGGTGCTCACTCCAGAGGATCTGGAGGCCATGAAGGCTCCGGTGACCAGCCCCCTGCCGGATGCCTTCGGGGTGGTGGGCACGGTGGTGGCCCGCTCCGCCCAGGCGGTGGACCAGGGCGAGTTCCAGGTAACCCTCGAGCAACTTCATGGTCCCTCGGGTGCCCTGTACCTGGGACGCTTCTGCCACGGAGATCCACAGCTGGAGCGCTGCGTGCGCGAGCACCTGCGCGCCGAGGAGGCCCTGCGGCCGGACGCCGTCTTCGCGGAGATCGTCCATCTGCCGCAGGGCCGCATGGGCAACGTCATCTGCAGGCCCCAGCTGCGGCGCCACGACATCGCCTTCCTCGGGCAGTCGGGCGCCGAGAGAGCCGAATGCATCTCCGTGGCGGATCTCTGGGTCTCCGTGGAGGGGGAGCGCGTCGTCCTGCGCTCGCGGCGCCTGGGCAAGGAGGTCATCCCCCGGCTGAGCAACGCCCACAACTACGCGTCCTATGGTCTGGGCGTGTACCGCTTCTTGTGCATGATGCAGAACCCCCACCGCATGGGGCTTCGCTTCCAATGGGGTCCCCTGGGACAGGCGCGTTTCCTGCCTCGGGTGGTCCATGGTCGAACCGTGCTCTCGCTGGCGACGTGGCGCGTGGACGAAGAGACCCTGCGGCAGTGGAGGAAGACGCGGGGCGCCGAGCGCTTCGCCGCCGTCCAGCACCTGCGGGCTCGGCTCCGACTGCCGCGCTGGGTGCGTCTGGTGGACGAGGACAACCGGTTGCCCGTGGATCTGGACAATGTCCTGAGCGTGGAGACGTTCGTGCATCTGGTGAAGGACCGCTCCTTCCTCCAACTGGAGGAGCTCTTCCCGGGTCCCGACGCGCTCTGCGTGGAGGGCGGGGATGGCCACTACGTGCATGAGGTGGTGGTGCCCTTCGTCCGCCAGGCCTCCTCCAGGGGCTCCGCTTCATCGGCGCTCATTCCCCACGCCGTGCCCCGCCGCTTTCCTCCGGGCTCCGAGTGGCTGTATCTCAAGCTGTACGGCGGCTCGGCCACGCTGGATCGGTTGATGAGCGGCGTGCTGGGAGACACCCTGCGCCATGTGCTGGATTCGGGGGCGGTGGATCGCTGGTTCTTCCTGCGCTACGAGGATCCGAACGTGCACCTGCGGCTGCGCTTCCACGGGACGCCCGCGCGCCTGGAGTCGGAGGTGTGGCCCGCGCTGCGCGCCGCGTGCGAGGCCAGTCTGGAGGAGGGGACGGGTTGGCGTGTGCAGCTCGACACCTACGAGCGCGAAGTGGAGCGCTATGGCGGACCGGTCGGCATCGAACTGGCCGAGGAAATCTTCAGCGCCGACAGCGAGGCCGTGCTGGCATTGCTCCAGGCCTACCCCGGGGATGAAGGGGCGGAAGTGCGCTGGCGCATGGCCCTCAAGGGCATGGATGCGCTGCTGGAGGACCTGGGACTGAGCTTGGAGGACAAGTTGCGTGTGGAAGAGCGGGCCCGCGCGGCCTTCCATGCCGAGTTCCGGGTGGACAAGCGTTTCGAGGAGCAGCTTGCTCAGCGCTACCGCCGGGAGAGCCGGGAATTGGAGGCCCTGATGGCGGCTTCCCCGGATGTACGCGGTCCAGCGCGGCCGGGGTTGCTGGCGTTGCGGCGCCGCGGCGAGCGGCTGCGGCCCGTGGTGGAACGACTGCGCCAGACCGAGCGGGAGGGCCGTCTCACCGTCGCGGTGGAACGGCTGGCGGAGAGCTTCCTCCACATGCACGTCAACCGCCTGCTGTCGGAGGATCAACGCGCCCAGGAACTCATCCTCCATGATTTCCTGGTGCGGCTGTACCGTTCCCGTCTGGCGCGGATGAAGAAGGACTCCTGAGCGAGGACCTTCAGCGCCCTCGGGGAGGTTCCAATCCGAGGGCGGCATCGAGGAGCGCGGCGAGCACGGCGCGAAAGCGCGCGTCGGCCTGAGCGTCCTCGGTTCGCCCGAGCCCCGGCAGCAGCACGTGCCGGGCGAGCGTGTACCCCTGCGCCGCGCACAGTCCCACGAGCAGCGTCATCTCCAGGGCCTCGCGAGAGGGGGGCGGCTGCCCTTGCACGGCAGCGACCCGGCCCACCTGCGCCTCCAGCACATCCATCACCCGGCGCGGACCCTGGTCCAGGGACAGGTGCTCGCCGCGCCCGGTGAGCAGCGCCCACGCCATCAGCCGGACGTTCCCCTCGTCCTGGAGGATCGGCGAGAAGAGCTCCAACCACTGGCCGATGTCGGGGGGCTCCCTGGACTCGAGCATCCGTTGCCAGAAGCCATCCGCCAGCAGCCGGGCCCGACGCTGGAACACCTCGCGCACCAGCGCCTCGTAGGTGCCGAAGTAGTGCGTGACGAGCGCATGGCTCACCCCCGCGGCGCGCGCCACCGCTTGCAGTCCCACCCCGTCCGGCCCCCGTTCACTCAGCAGCGGCTCGGCCGCCTCGAGGATGGCCTCCCGCGCCTGCTCCGGGGAGCGGCGCCGCGAGGACGCGGGGGAGGGGGAGCGGGGAGCACGCGGAGTCTTCTCGCGGCGGGTGGGGCGCCTGGTGGCCATCGCGCACGAACCTACCTTCCGCCCCCTCCCGCCATGCGTCCCTCATTGGCGGGGATGACAACGAGCCGACGCTTGTTGGCAGCCGTGACAGCGAATGCGCGCGAAAAACCCGGGGTCCGCTCTGGATCCGAGCCGCTCGGCTGATCGCCCTGCGACCAGGGACCAATGATCCGCATGCATCGAGACCCACCAGGACCTACAGTCCCGCCAAGGCACGAAACCTCCTTATGAGCCTCTTCGTGGGTCACGAAGGACGCTTGGCGCCGCGACGGTATTGACAGATCCAGAAGCCTGGCCGCGTGCTCCCTTGACTGCCGGTCCAACCGGTGTCTAGGGTGCGCGGCTTCGAGTCAGCTCCACTGTGGTGCTGATCGCGGGCCACTCGTAGCTCCCCGCGAGTGGCCGACGTCCAACAACCGGGGGCAGTAGCACCGTTTCCCAAGGATTCCCTACCAAATGCAGCAGAATGTGAACCAGCAGATCGGAGAGGTCGGCGACGAGGATTTTGCCGCGATGTTCGAGGCCTCGCTCAAGGAGCGAGGGGGCGAAGGCATCCTCAAGGAAGGCGAGATCGTCAAGGGCACCGTCGTTCAGGTGACCAAGGACTATGCCATCGTCGACATCGGCTACAAGTCCGAGGGCCAGGTTCCGATCTCCGAGTTCACCAGCCCTCGTGGCGAGGTCTCCGTCAAGGCGGGCGACCCGGTCGAGGTCCTCCTGGAGAGCCGCGAGAACGACACCGGCATGGTCGTCCTCTCCAAGGAGAAGGCCGACAAGATGCGTATCTGGGACGAGATCAGCGCCGCGTGCGAGCGCGATGAGATCGTCAAGGGCACCATCGTGGGCCGCGTGAAGGGTGGCCTCTCGGTCGACATCGGCGTCAAGGCGTTCCTGCCCGGCAGCCAGGTGGATATCCGCCCGGTGCGCAACCTCGACCAGTACATCTCGAAGGAATTCGAGTTCAAGGTCATCAAGTTCAACAAGAAGCGCGGCAACATCGTGCTCTCCCGCCGCGTGCTGCTCGAGAAGCAGCGCGAGGAGATGAAGAAGGAGACCCTCAAGAACCTCAAGGAGGGTGCGGTCCTCAAGGGCGTGGTCAAGAACCTCACCGACTACGGCGCCTTCATCGACCTGGGCGGCATCGACGGCCTGCTCCACATCACCGACATGTCGTGGGGCCGCATCGGTCACCCCTCCGAGATGTTCAACGTGGGCGATGAGGTCCGCGTCGTCGTCCTCAAGTTCGACCCCGCGCAGGAGCGCGTCAGCCTGGGCCTGAAGCAGATCCAGGAGGATCCGTGGCACCGCGCCGACGAGAAGTACCCGGTCGGCACGCGCGTCAAGGGCAAGGTCGTCTCCATCACCGACTACGGCGCGTTCATCGAGATCGAGCAGGGCGTCGAGGGTCTGGTGCACGTGTCCGAGATGTCCTGGACCAAGCGCCTCAAGCACCCGAGCAAGATGCTGGAGGTCGGCCAGGAGGTCGAGGCCGTCGTCCTCGACATCGATCCCAAGGCCAAGCGCATCGCGCTCGGCATGAAGCAGATCGAGCAGAACCCCTGGACGCTGCTCGAGGACAAGTACCCGATCGGCTCGGTCATCAAGGGTCAGATCCGCAACGTCACCGACTTCGGCGTGTTCGTCGGCGTCGAGGAGGGCGTGGACGGCCTGGTGCACGTGTCCGACATCTCGTGGACCCAGCGCATCAAGCACCCGGGCGAGATGTTCAAGAAGGGCGACGAGGTCGAGGCGGTGGTGCTCAACATCGACGTCGAGAACGAGCGCTTCAGCCTGGGCATCAAGCAGCTCCAGCCGGACCCCTGGGACACGCTCAGCGAGCGCACCCCGGTGGGCAGCCGCGTGAAGGGCAAGGTCACCAAGGTGACGGACTTCGGCGCCTTCGTGGAGATCGAGCCCGGCATCGAGGGCCTCGTGCACGTCTCCGAGCTGAAGGAGGAGCGTGTCGAGAACCCGCGTGACGTGGTGCAGGAGGCCCAGGATGTCGAGGTGAAGATCATCGACATCAACACCCAGGACCGGAAGGTCGCCCTGTCGATGAAGGCCCTCATCGGCGAGGGTGAGGACTACCGCGAGTACCTCCGCCGCCAGGCCGAGGGATCCAAGGCGCGCCTCGGCGACGTCATGGCGAGCAAGCTCAAGAAGTAGTCGGCTTCATCCCTCGCACGAGGGATGGCACGGCGGCCGGGTTCCCCAGCGGGAGCCCGGCCGTTTGTTTTCACGCACTCGTGCGAGGCTGACCTCGTGCGTCATGACGGAGAGGGGGGAAGTGGGCTTGACCCCCTCGGGAGGCACGGTGATAAGGGCCGTGCCCGAGGTTATTGAACCTCGTCCTTTTTCAGCTTTTCTCAGCACTCTCCCCGGAGGCGGATCATGGCACGTGAAGTGGTCATCGTGGGCGCGGCGCGAACTCCCATTGGGACGTTTCAGGGCTCCCTCGCCAAACTGACCGCACCGCAGCTCGGCGCGATCGCCATCAAGGCCGCCCTGGAGCGCTCGGGCGTGTCGCCCGACCAGGTGAGCGAGACCATCATGGGCTGCGTGCTCCAGGCGGGCGTGGGGCAGGCTCCCGCGCGTCAGGCCGCCATCTTCGCGGGCATC
This sequence comes from Cystobacter fuscus, assembly GCF_002305875.1. Classification (NCBI taxonomy): domain Bacteria; kingdom Pseudomonadati; phylum Myxococcota; class Myxococcia; order Myxococcales; family Archangiaceae; genus Cystobacter; species Cystobacter fuscus. The sequence goes on from NZ_CP022098.1 coordinate 6,286,598, forward strand.
CCGGAGAGCGTCCCCGCGGTCACCCTCAACAAGGTGTGCGGCTCGGGCCTCAAGGCGGTGATCGCCGGCGCCCAGGCCATCGCGCTCGGTGACGCCGAGGTGGTGGTGGCCGGCGGCATGGAGTCCATGAGCAACGCGCCCTACCTGAGCCACGCCCTGCGCGGCGGCGCCCGCATGGGCCACGTGGAGTTCAAGGACGCGCTCATCCATGACGGCCTGTGGGACGTGTACGGCAACGTGCACATGGGTAGCTGCGCCGAGGAGTGCTCGACCAGCCAGGGCATTCCCCGCTCGGCCCAGGACGAGTACGCGCTCGAGTCCACCCGGCGCGCCATCGAGGCCCAGAAGGCCGGCCTGTTCACGCGTGAAATCGTTCCCGTCACCGTGCCCGGCGGCAAGGGCGGCGACGTGGTGGTGAGCGAGGACGACGGCCCCAAGAGCGCCCGGCCGGAGAAGATCCCCACGCTCAAGCCCGTGTTCAAGAAGGACGGCACGGTGACGGCCGCCAACGCCTCGTCCATCAACGACGGCGCCGCGGCGCTGGTGCTCATGAGCGCCGAGCGCGCCAAGGCCGAGGGCCGCACGGTGCTCGGCCGCATCACCGGCTATGCCGGGGCCGCGCGCAAGCCGGTGGAGTTCACCATCGCCCCCGCGGACGCCATCAACTCCCTGCTCAAGCGCGCCCAGCTCAAGGCCAGCGACGTGGACCTGTGGGAGATCAACGAGGCCTTCGCCGTGGTGGCCATCGCCAACAACAAGCTGCTCGGCCTGGATCCCGCCAAGGTCAATCCCCGCGGCGGCGCGGTGGTGCTCGGCCACCCCATTGGCGCCTCGGGCGCGCGCGTGCTGGTGACGCTGCTGCACGAGATGAAGGACCTGGACAAGAAGCGGGGCGTGGCGTCGCTGTGCATTGGTGGCGGCGAGGGCATCGCGCTGATGGTGGAGCGCTAATCCATACGGACTCGCTCTCCCACGGGGAGAGGAGGGCGGGGCGGGGGCCCGACGTGAGCAAGGCCCTGGCCCCGTTCTCATGAAGGAGGGGTTTCATGAACAAGATCATCCCGAGCGCGGACGAGGCCGTTCGCGACATCCCGGATGGCTGTACGCTGATGAGTGGCGGCTTCGGCCTGTGTGGCAATCCCGAGAACCTGATCGCGGCCATCCACCGCAAGGGCACCAAGGGGTTGACCATCATCTCCAACAACTGCGGCACCACCGAGCTGGGGTTGGGGATCCTCCTCAACGCGAAGCAGGTGAAGAAGATCGTCGCCAGCTACGTGGGGGAGAACAAGGAGTTCGAGCGGCAGTTCATCTCCAAGGAGCTGGAGGTGGAGCTCAACCCCCAGGGCACGCTCGCCGAGCGCATCCGCGCCGGAGGCTGCGGCATCGGCGGCTTCTTCACGCCGTCGGGCGCGGGCACCGAGCTGTCCAAGGGCAAGGAGACCCGGATGATCGACGGGCGCCTGCACGTGCTGGAGACGCCGCTCAAGGCGGACTTCACCATCGTGCGCGCGTGGAAGGCGGACACCTGGGGCAACCTGGTGTTCAACAAGACCGCCCGTAACTTCTCGCCGATGATGTGCATGGCGGGCAGGACGACGATCGTCGAGGCCGAGCACATCGTGCCGGCCGGGGAGATCGGCCCGGATGAGGTGCACCTGCCCGGCATCTTCGTGCACCGCATCATCCAGGCCAAGGGCCTGCAGAAGTGGATCGAGCGCCGTACCGTGCAGAAGAAGGCTTGAGAGGACGCCATGCCCCTGAACCGTGAGCAGATCGCCCAGCGCATCGCCCAGGAGCTGCGCGATGGCTATTACGTGAACCTGGGAATCGGCATGCCGACCCTGGTGGCCAACTACGTCCCGAAGGGCATGGACATCATGCTCCACTCGGAGAACGGCATCCTCGGCATGGGCCCCTGGCCCCTGGAGGGTGAAGAGGATCCGGACCTCATCAACGCCGGCAAGGAGACGGTGACCGTGGTCAAGGGCGCCGCCTACTTCGACTCGGCGCTGTCCTTCGGGATGATCCGCGGAGGCCACATCGACATGGCCGTGCTCGGCGCCATGGAGGTGAGCGAGCAGGGTGACCTGGCCAACTGGATGATCCCCGGCAAGATGGTGAAGGGCCCGGGGGGCGCCATGGATCTGGCGGTGGGCGCCAAGCGCGTCTTCGTGGCCATGGAGCACGCCAACAAGGAGGGCAAGTCGAAGATCCTCAAGCAGTGCACGCTGCCCCTCACCGGCCTCAAGTGCGTCAACCACATCGTCACCGAGTACGCCTTCCTGGATGTCACCTCCGAGGGGCTCGTGCTGCGCGAGGTGGCCCCCGGTGTGACGGTGGAGCAGGTGCGCTCGCTCACCGAGGCCTCGTTCAAGACCGCTCCGGATCTTCGCGAGATGAAGATCTGAAGACGCTCCCCGCTCCCGTGCTGCCGGACACTCCCATCGAGTTGACCATCGAGCGCCTCGGGCAACTGGGCGAGGGTGTGGCCTCCTACGAGGGCCGCACCGTCTTCGTGCCCGGGGCGTTTCCCGGAGACCGGGTGCGCGTGCGCCTGGAGCAGGAGGGAAAGGTGATGCGCGGGCACCTCGTGGGCGAGGTGCTGGTGCCGTCACCCGATCGCAAGCCCTCGCCCTGCGCGATCAGCGCGCGGTGCGGGGGCTGTGACTGGCTGGAGCTGAACGAGTCCGCCCAGCGCGCCGCGAAGCAGGAGATCGTCCTCTCCGCGCTCGAGCACCTGGGCCACCTGAAGCGGGATGCCTTCGCCGTGCGGCCGCTGCTCGTGGCGCCGTGGGACTTCGGCTACCGGCGGCGCGCGGTGCTGCATCCACTCAAGGACGAGCTGACGTATTTCGGGCGGCGCAGTCATGACCGGGTGCCGGTGGAGGTGTGCCCCGCGTTGATGCCGGCGCTCGCCGAGTTGCCCGGCAAGCTCGGGCCGCTGCTCAAGCCCTTGTCCCGCGAGGCCGAGGAGGTGCACCTGCTGGCCGAGGGGAGCAAGGCCGCCTTCGCGGTGCTGCTCAAGGGGCAGGTGGCGCCCCGGTACGTCGAGGCGTGCGAGGCCGCGGTGCGTGCGCTGCGGCTGGAGGGCGCGGTGCTGGTGCCGAAGGAAGGCTCGCCGCGGATCATCGGCAAGCCCGTGCTGCGCTCGCTGTCGCCGCTGGTGCCCGAGGTGCCGCTGTTCCTGCGTCCGGACGCGTTCTCCCAGGCGCATGGCGAGGCCAACGTGGGGCTCGTCACGGCGGCCGTGCACGAGCTGGCCCCGCGCGAGACGGACTCGGTGCTGGAGCTGTACTCGGGCAATGGCAACTTCACCTTCCCGCTCGCGGCGAGCGCGGCGAGTGTGCTCGGGGTGGAGTCGTCCTCGGTCTCGGTGGACCTGGCCCAGCGCAGCGCGCGCGAGGGCGGGGTGGCCAACGTACGCTTCGTCCAGGGGGACTCCCGCAAGGTGTGCGAGGGGCTCATCCGCGAGGGCAAGCGCTTCGATCTGGCCCTGGTGGATCCTCCCCGCACCGGTGCGCCGGGGCTCGCGAAGTGGCTCACCGCACTGGGGGTGAAGCGCGTGGTGTACGTGGCGTGTGATCCCGGCGCGCTGGCGCGGGACGCGGCGGCCCTCGCGCAGGCGGGCTATGCACCCCGGGCGCTCCAGGTGGTGGACATGTTCCCCCAGACGCACCACGTGGAATCCGTGATGTCTTTCGAGCGGGCGGCGTAGAGTCACCCTTCGGACTTCACGCTCCCCACGAGCAATCAGAGAAGGGTGTGTCTGCATGTCGATGGGTTGGGACTTCCTGGTCGCGCGAGACAATCTGGAGCGGGTCTTCCTCGAGCCCTCGTCGGATCCGGTGGAGCAGCCCCTCGCGCCGGGAGAGGCGGTGCTCACGGTCGAGCGCTTCGCGTTGACGGCCAACAACATCACCTACGGGGTGATGGGCGAGGCGCTGGGCTACTGGCGCTGCTTTCCCACCGCTCCCGACTGGCGGGGCCGGATTCCCGCCTGGGGCTACGCGCGGGTCTCGCGCTCCTCCTCCCCGGAGGCCCCCGTGGGACTGAGGTTCTTCGGCCTCGTGCCCATGTCGACGCACTTCGTGGCCCGGCTGCAGCGCACCGGCAGTGGCTATCTGGATGCGGCGACGCACCGGGCGGGCCTGTCGCCTTTCTACAATCGCTACACGCGCGTCGAGGTGGACGAGTCCTTCGACAATCATCGCGCGCTGCTGCGGCCGCTCTTCACGACCTCGTTCCTGCTGGATGACATGCTGTACGAGGCGGAGCATGCCGGGACGCGGACCGTCATCCTGTCGAGCGCCTCGAGCAAGACCGCCATGGGCCTGGCGTGGTTGCTCTCGCGGCACGGGATGAAGGTGGTGGGCCTCACGTCGCGCAAGAACCTCGCCCTGCTCGGCGGCCTGGGCCTGTACCAGCAGCTCGTCCCCTATGACGCGATGGCCGGGCTGTGGGTCGAGACGCCCGCGGTCTTCGTCGACTTCGCCGGGGACCCGGCCGTGGTGCGGGGCATCCATCGGCAGCTCAAGGACGGGCTGCGCCAGAGCACCCTCGTGGGAGGCACGCATCAGCGGACGCCTCCCCCAGCGAAGGGCGACCCCCTGCCGGGGCCCACGCCCACCTTCTTCTTCGCACCGGATCGGCTGCGCAAGCGGGTGACGGACTGGGGACTGGAGACCTTCGAGTCCCGGCTGGCGGAGGCCATGAAGGCCTTCGTGGCCGCCAGCTCCTGGCTGCGGATCGAACACCATCGGGGCCCCGAGGCACTGAAGGCCGTCTATCGCGACGTCGTGACGGGCCAGGCCCGTCCCGAGGCCGGGCACATCATCTGGCCGGACCCCGCCTCCCGGTGAAACGCGCACGCGAGAAGGAGACCTTCTCCGCGTCAGCACGTCTGAGGAGACATCCGGCCCGGGGTGGGTAGCGCCGCCCCCGCGTGGGCGTCTACACGCCCCGGCCATGAACCCAGCTCCTCTCTCCAGGCTCCTGTCCGCCACGGACGCGCCGCGCCAGGCGCTCCTGCGGCATCCCGTGTACGAGCGGCTCTCGGACTTGAACGCCCTGCACACCTTCATGGGCGCCCACGTGTTCGCCGTGTGGGACTTCATGAGCCTGCTCAAGACGCTCCAGCGCCAGCTCACGTGTGTGGAGGTTCCCTGGGCGCCCCCGGCGGACATCGAGTGCGCGCGGATGATCAACGAGATCGTCCTGGGCGAGGAGACGGACGAGGTCCGGCCCGGGGTGTACCAGAGCCACTTCGAGCTGTACCGGGAGGCCATGCGCGAGGTGGGCGCGGACGAGGACGCGGTGCTGCGCTTCGTCGAGTCCCTGCGCTCCGGTCACTCGCTGGAGAGGGCGTTGGAGCACGCGCCCGTGGCGGCACGCGCCTTCGTGAGTCACACCCTGGCGACGACCCGGCTGCGCCCCCATCAGGTGGCCGCGGCCTTCCTCCTCGGCCGGGAGTCCCTGCTGCCCGCGGTCTTCGAGCGCATCCTCACGGCCGTGAAGCCGCTGGGCACCGGGTGCGCCTCGCTGCGGCTGTACCTGGAGCGGCACATCCAGCTCGACGGCGAGGAGCATGGCGTCCGGGCGGAGCAGCTCCTGTGCCGGCTGTGCGGAGAGGACCCCGAGCGGTGGAGGGAAGCACGGGAGGCGGCCCTGTCCGCCCTGCGCGCCCGGGCGGAGCTGTGGGACGGCGTGTTGGGAGCCCTGGACGCCACGGTGCCCTCGAGAGGCCGGATGAACGTGGGGTGAGCCCGGGGCCCTCCGGGTCTCTGGAAGTGGGGCGGGGTGGAGGTTACAAAGCCCCGATGGACGCCCGCATCGTCGAGTTCGCCGAGGTCCTCCGCCAGAACGGTGTGCGGGTGAGCACGTCCGAGGTAGCGGATGCGACCCGGGCCGCCGCGGAGGTGGGGCTCCAGGACAAGGCCGTCTTCCGCGCCGTCTTGCGCACCACGTTGATCAAGCGGGAGCAGGACGGGGACGTGTTCCAGCGTGCCTTCGACTTCTTCTTCTCGGGGACGTCCAGGCCCTTCGAGGCGCTCGAGCCGTCGCTCGCCGGGCGGCTCCAGGAGCAGGGGCTGCTCGAGGGCGAGTCGTTGAGGACGGTGCTCGACGAGCTGCACCGGCGCCTTCCCGGAATGTCCCCGCTCTCCCAGGCGGTGCTCGAGGGGAACCCGGCGGTGCTGGCGCGGCTGTTCCGCACGGCCCAGCTCCAGTTGGACTTCTCCCGGATGAGGGGTCCGCTGCAGATGGGCTTCTTCTCGCGGCGGCTGATGGTGGCGGCGGGGTTGGAGAGGGCCCGCTCGGAGCTCCAGTCCTTCGCGGACACGCTGCGCGAGCAGGGCCTGGGGCCGGACGGCGTGGAGATCGTCTCGCGCCACATGGACGGGGCCCTGCGCCAGGTGGAGGACGCGGCGCGGCGCGAGGTGAAGCGCCAGGCGGACGCGCGCATCGGCAAGCCCTCGGGCGGACTGGAGGACAAGCCGTTGCACCGGCTCAGCCAGGCCGAGGTGAAGCAGATGCAGGCGGCGGTCCGCGCCCTGGCGGAGAAGCTCAAGGCCCGGCTCATGCGCAAGCGGCGCTCGCGGCGCGAGGGCACGCTCCACGTGAGCCGCACCCTGCGCCACAACCTGCCGTGGGGTGGGGTGCCGATGGTGCCCTGGTTCCGCTCCCGCCGCCCCGAGCGCCCCGAGCTCGTCGTCCTCTGTGACGTCTCGGACTCGGTGCGCAACGCCTCGCGGATGATGTTGCTCTTCACCCACACGCTCCAGTCGCTCTTCGCGCGCGTGCGCTCGTTCGTCTTCGTGGCGGACGTGGGCGAGGTGACGCGGCACTTCAAGGAGCGGGACGTGGATCGGGCGATCGATCTGGCCACGCTGGGGGGAGCCGTCTCGCTCACCGCCAACTCCGACTATGGCCGGGCGCTGGCCACCTTCACGCGCCATCAGCTCGGGAGCATCACGCGCCGCACCACGGTGTTGGTCATCGGGGACGGCCGCAACAACCACAACGCCGCCAATGCCTGGGCGCTCGAGGAGCTCAAGCGCAGGTGCAAGCGTCTGCTCTGGGTCTGTCCCGAGGGGCGCGACAACTGGGGCCTTGGCGACAGCGAGATGCTCACCTATTCGAAGCACTGCCACCACGCCGTGGTGGTCAACTCCGTGGCCGCGCTGTCCCGCATCGCCGAGCAGCTCGTCCCCGTCTGACCCAGGAAAGGCCCCATGTCCCCTTCCATGTTCGATGACCTCGACGCGACCCCCTCCGGTGCCATGGAGGCGATCGATTCGCGCACGCTGCGGCTGTCCGCCCACCCCCTCACCGAGGAGGAGCTCCAGGGGCTCATCCGCTACCAGGAAGCCTTCCTCGCCCGGGTCGAGGGCCCCTCGGGGGGCCCGGGAGCGGTGGCCGACGCCCACCAGGCGGGCCTGGAGGCCTCGGGACTGGACGTGAAGCGGGTGGAGCTGGGCACGGTGCTGCTGCGCGCCTATTGTGGCCAGCGCTGGACGGCGCGCCGGCTGCGCACCCGGCTCGTGGAGCTGGAGACCCAAGCGGACGCCGCGTCCGCGGAGAAGGCGGCCAAGGCGCGCACCGAGCTGCGTCGGATCGAGGACCTGGAGCCCCTGGCCCGGCGCCATGGCCAGGAGTCGTTGGAGCTGCTCGCCCCCCACGAGGAGCGCCTCGTCGCCCTGCATGCCCGGATGCAGCGGGCACTGACCCGGGCCTGAAGCGCCCGCGTGCCCGCCCGCCCGGGTGTTGCAATCCGCCGGGCCCCGTCGGATAAGGGCCCGTTCTTCATACGGAAAGACCCATGAAGCGCTACTTCATCCACACCTTCGGCTGCCAGATGAACGTCAACGACTCGATGCGGATGGGCGAGGTGTTGGGTTCGCTCGACTACCGCCCGACGCCGGTGGCGGAGGAGGCGGACCTCATCATCCTCAACACCTGCTCCATCCGCGAGAAGGCCGAGGACAAGATGCTCTCCGCGCTGGGCCGCTACCGCACGGTGAAGCTCGCGCGCGGCACGCTCCTGGGCGTGGGCGGGTGCGTGGCGCAGCAGGAGAAGGAGAAGCTGCTCAAGAAGGTGCCCTACCTGGACTTCGTCTTCGGCCCGGACTCCATCCCCAAGCTGCCGGACATCATCGGCCGGGTGAAGGGCGAGCGCGAGCGCGTGGTGGAGACGGCCTGGGTGGACTCCGAGGAGTACGTCTTCCCGCGCGCGGACCCCGAGACGAGCCGGGGCAAGGTGACGGAGTTCGTCACGGTGATGAAGGGCTGCGACAACGTGTGCTCCTTCTGCGTGGTGCCGCACACGCGCGGCCGCGAGGTGAGCCGGCCCTTCCCGGACGTGCTCACCGAGGTGGCGAGCCTGGCCCAGGTGGGCGTGCGCGAGGTGACGCTCATCGGGCAGAACGTGAACTCGTACCAGGGCGGGGTGAGCTTCGCGCAGCTGCTCCTGCGCTGCGCGGAGGTGCCCGGCATCGAGCGCGTGCGCTTCACCACGAGCCACCCGCACGACCTGTCCGACGAGCTGATCGAGGCGTTCCGCACCCAGCCGAAGATCTGCCCGCACTTCCACCTGCCGGTGCAGAGCGGCTCCAATCCGGTGCTCAAGCGGATGCGGCGCGACTACACGGTGGCGGAGTACCTCGAGCGGCTGGGCAAGCTGCGCGCGGCGCGTCCGGGCATCGCGATGACCACGGACATCATCGTGGGCTTTCCCGGGGAGACGGAGGAGGACTTCGCCCTCACGCTCGCGCTCACCGAGCAGGTGCGCTACGACAACCAGTTCTCCTTCATCTACAGCCCCCGGCCGAAGACGGGCGCGGCGCTGCGCGAGAACGAGTGGGGGCCGGTGCCCCACGAGGTGAAGATCGAGCGGCTGGAGCGGCTGCAGAAGATCCAGCGGCGCATCAGCGGGGAGATCACCCAGGCGCTGGTGGGGCAGGAGGTGGAGGTGCTGGTGGAGGGCCCCTCGCGCTACAACCCGCTCAAGCGTTTTGGCCGCACGGCGGAGAACCGCACGGTGAACTTCGACGGGGACGCTCCGGCGGGTGCCTTCGTGAAGGTGAAGGTGGAGAGCGCCACGCCCAACCAGCTCGCCGGCAAGCAGCTCGAGGTGCTCAGCCCGCCCACGGTGATGCCGCCCGCCGAGCTGCCCCAGCCCGCCGAGTCCTGCGTCGTCGCCTGAAAGCCCGTTCCCCCCTCTCGAGGTGTTCCGCCATGGCCCTGCGCCGCTTTCGTGATCAGTCCCCGCGCATCCACCCGAGCTGCTTCATCGAGGAGTCGGCGCAGGTCATCGGCGACGTGGAGCTGGGGGAGGACAGCTCGGTGTGGTTCAACTCGGTGCTGCGCGGAGACGTGAACGGCATCCGCATTGGCCAGCGCACCAACATCCAGGATCTCACGATGATCCACGTCACCGGCCAGACCGAGACGGTCATCGGGGACGACGTGACGGTGGGGCACCGGGTGATTTTGCATGGCTGCCGGGTGGGCCACCGCGTGCTGGTGGGCATGGGCGCCATCGTCATGGACGACGTGGAGATCGGCGAGGACTGCATCATCGGCGCGGGGACGCTGCTGACGCCCGGGACGAAGATTCCCCCGGGCTCGCTCGTGGTGGGCTCGCCCGGCAAGGTCAAGCGGCCGCTCACCCCCGAGGAGCGCACCTTCCTGCTCGAGTCCGCCCGGCACTACGTGGAGACCGCCGGCGAGCACCGCGCCAGCCGCTAACGAAGTGACGTGCGCTCCCCCGCGTGCTAGGACCCCCCCTCATGGAGGTCGCAGCCGCACTCAGGGCCTGCCCGCTCTTCAAGGACTTTTCCGACGTCGGCATCCAGATTTTCGCCGCCATCGGGGTCTCCCGGGCCTTTCCCAAGGGCTCGGCCCTCTTTCAGGAAGGGCGTGCCGGAGAATCGCTCTTCATCGTCCACGAGGGCTCGGTGCGCTTGAGCGCCAGGAGCCCCGCGGGCGGAGAGGTGGCGCTCGCCGAGGTGGGAGAGGGCGAGCCCCTGGGCGAGCTCGCCCTCATCCAGAAGGGAGAGCGGCTGTGCACCGCCACCGCCCTCACCGATGTGCTCGCCGTGGAGATCCGCCACGCGGACTTCCAGAAGCTCACCACCCAGAAGCCCCAGGCCTGTGTGAAGCTCCTGATGGGCGTCATCCTCCACTTCAGCCAGAAGGTCCGCGACAACCAGGGCGCCATGAAGTCGCTCGTGGGCAAACCGTGATCCGCTCCTTGTCGTGGCTCCGTGCTACCTTCCGCCCGCGGCGATGCCCCAACGCCGAGGGCGGAGCGGAGCGTGTGCGTGACGGGAAGTTCCTGGCGTACAGGGTGGAGGGTGGGTTGCCACCTGGACCTACCTCATCGAGTCCTTTTCCCTGGCGCGGGTGCCTGGTTGCTCCTACGCAGGGAAGCAGGGCGTCTCCATGGAAGAGCGAGCGGACAGGCATGAGCGCTATCCTGGAGGCGGCCCCGGAGTTTTCGCGAAGCAGGCGTGGTTGATGCGTGGGCGTTTCAAGGGCGGCGCCGGGTAGTGTCCGGGCGGGGCCTCCACGGAAGCGAAGAGAGACGAGCGTGCAAGAATTCCTCACCAACTTGCTGGGCAGTACTCACGGCGTCCTCGCCTACGTCACCGTGTTCGGAATCCTGGTGGCGTGTGGCCTGGGGGTGCCCCTGCCCGAGGACATCTCGCTCATCCTGGGTGGTTTCCTCGCCCACAAGGGCGCGGCCAGCCTGGCCGGCATGATGTTGATTGGCTTCGGCGGCATCCTGGTGGGCGACAGCCTCATCTTCCTGGCGGGCCGCCGGTTGGGCTCGAAGGTGGGCCGTTCGCCCACGGGCTTCCTGGCCCGCGTCGTCACGCCCGACAAGCGCGCCCGGGTGGAGGGGCTCTTCGCCCTGCACGGGCAGAAGATCGTGATGATCGCCCGCTTCCTGCCTGGCGTGCGCGCGGTGACGTACTTCACCGCCGGCTCGGCGGGCATGTCCTATGCCCGCTTCATCTTCTGGGATGGGCTCGCGGCGCTCCTGTCCGCGCCCTTCTTCGTGTGGCTGGGCTTCCACTTCGGCGACAAGCTCGACTACGCCATCGAGCGGATGAAGGAAGGGCAGCTCGTGGTGGTGGGCGGGCTCGTGGTGGTGGGCCTGGGTGCGTTCCTGTGGCGCAAGCGTCTGGGCGCCCTGCGCGCCGAGGCACTCAAGGCCGCCGTGAAGCCCTCGTCTCTGTCGGCCCACCTGCTCACGGGTATGGCGTCCGAGGCTCCCTCGGCCAGCGCCTCCGTTTTCGAGAAGTCCTCGAGCACCGAGGGCCTGCGCATCCGCGATTGAGCCGGGCGCGAAGGCGCCCCCTTTCATCGACGAGCTGCGTGCCAAGGCCCGGTTCGTGCGCATCACACCGGAAGCGCGCCCGACTACCGGGTGGAGTAGGGCGCGGAGGGGAGCCGTGCGGCGCGGCGACTACTTGCCACGCTTGCGCGGGGCGGGCTCTTCGTCACCGCCCGAGGGCGCCACCTGCTTCTCGGTGGTGAGCACCCGGGCGAGCAGCTGCTCCTTGTCCTCGGGGTTGAGCGTGTCGATGGCCTGGCGCAGGGTGTTGAAGTCCAGCCGGGCCACCGTGACGGTGTTGCCGCCCTTGATTTCCTGCACGGTGGGCACGCTCACGAGCTCGCGCACGTAGGTCTCGAACTCCACCTTCACGTCCGCGGCCTGCTGGATGCAGTTGTCCCGGGCGGCCACGAGCTTCTGGCTGCCCTCGGTGTAGTTCAGGTCCGGGTTGCGCGTCATCGCCGCATCGAAGGTGGCCTTGCGCTTGAGCAGCGAGCTGTAGAGCTCGATGTAGCTGATCACCCGATCGGTCTCGGGGCGGTTGACGTTGCGCGCCTGGTTGAGGGCATCCCCCGTGTCGTCGCAGTGCACCTTGCCCAGCTCGGCGGCGTCCGGCGTGCCACGGGCCTGCAGGAACTCCGTCTCGCGATCCAGGCGCTCATCCGAGGAGATTTCCTTCACGCAACCGGCGGAGGACAGCAACAAGACGGTTGCAACGGCGGGCAGGCGCATCCAGGACCTCTTCGAGCGGGACTTAAAGGTTGATTTCCGAAAGTTTCTAGCGGTAAGGGCCGCATCCGTCAACGCGCGCATCCCAGGGAGAGTGTGGTGGACATCCACGCAGAGAAGATTCTCATCCTCGACTTCGGCAGTCAGTACACGCAGCTCATCGCGCGCCGGGTGAGAGAGCTCGGTGTGTATTGTGAGATTCACCGGCCGGACCTGCCGGCCGAGGAGATCCGCCGCTTCGCCCCGCGCGGCATCATCCTGTCGGGAGGCCCGGCCTCGGTGGAGGCGGAGGGCTCGCCGCGGTGTGACGCCTTCGTCTTCGAAGCCGGGGTGCCGGTGCTGGGCATCTGCTACGGGCTCCAATTGTTGTCCAAGCTGTTGGGCGGCAGGGTGGATCGCTCGGCGCACCGCGAATACGGGGCGGCGGAGGTGGAGGTGCTCACGTCGCGCGGGCCCCTGGCGGCGTTCGGCGTGGGCGAGCGGGTGAAGGTGTGGATGAGCCATGGCGATCGGGTGGACGCGCTGCCGCCGGACTTCGAGTCCATTGGCCGCAGCGGCAACTCGCCCTTCGCGGCGGCGGCGCACCGCACCCGTCCCATCTACGGGCTGCAGTTCCACCCCGAGGTGGTGCACACACCCGCGGGCAAGGAGATGCTGCGCGCCTTCCTGTTCACCGACTGCAAGGTGAGCGGGAGCTGGACGATGAAGGGCTTCATCGAGGAGGCGCAGGAGGCCATCCGTCGGCAGGTGGGCGAGCACGGCCGGGTCATCTGTGGCCTGTCGGGTGGCGTGGACAGCTCGGTGGCGGCGCTGCTGTTGCACCGGGCCATCGGCGCGCGGCTGCAGTGCATCTTCGTGGACAACGGACTGCTCCGGCAGGACGAGCGCGCGCAGGTGGAGGCGCTCTTCGTGGACCGCTTCCACGTGCCGCTCAAGACGGTGGACGCGCGCGAGCGCTTCCTCGGCAAGCTCGCGGGCGTCACGGATCCCGAGAAGAAGCGCAAGACGATCGGCCGCGAGTTCATCGCGGTGTTCGAGGAGGCGGCGCAGGAGGTGCGGGGCGCGGAGTTCCTCGCGCAGGGCACGCTGTACCCGGACGTGATCGAGTCCGTGTCGTACAAGGGGCCCTCCGTCACCATCAAGAGCCACCACAACGTGGGCGGCCTGCCGGAGAAGATGAACCTCAAGCTGGTGGAGCCCTTGCGCGAGCTGTTCAAGGACGAAGTGCGCGTGCTGGGCCGCGAGCTGGGGTTGCCGGAGGAGATGGTGTCCCGGCAGCCGTTCCCGGGGCCGGGTCTGGCCATTCGGGTGCTGGGGGAAATCACCGAGGAGCGTCTGGCGCTGGTGCGCCGCGCGGACGCCATCGTCCAGCAGGAGATCCGGGACGCGGGGTTGTACCGGGAGCTGTGGCAGGCGTTCGCGGTGCTGCTGCCGGTGCAGAGCGTGGGCGTCATGGGCGACGAGCGCACCTACGAGTCCACGTGCGTGCTGCGCGCGGTGACGAGCGTGGACGGCATGACGGCGGACTGGGCGCGGCTGCCGTACCCGGTGCTCGAGCGCATCTCCACGCGCATCACCAACGAGGTGCGCGGCATCAACCGCGTCGTCTACGACGTGTCCTCCAAACCGCCCGCGACGATCGAGTGGGAGTAGGGCGGAAGACAAAAGACGAGGACAAAACAAAGAGGACAAAACAAAAAGGGGCTGCCCGTTCACGCTGGGCAGCCCCTTTGTTTTTGTCTTCTTTTGTCCGCGAGGACGCAGTGGGGTTACTGCGGCCCCGAGCCGCCCTTGCCGGTGGACGCGGTGCCGGGGCGCAGCTCCTGGACGATGCGATCGGCCTTGTAGACCTTCTGGAGCGCCTCGATGAGGGCGTCGCTGTGGACGGAGACGGCGCGGTTGGCGGTCTCGTCGTAACCGTAGTCTCCGCCGAGCGACTGGATGTTGCCGTCGAAGACGAGGCCGACGATCTCCGCGTTCTGGTTGATGACGGGCGAGCCCGAGTTGCCGCCGATGATGTCGTTGGTGGTGACGAAGTTCATCGGGGTGTTGGGCGACAGCTGCTTCTGCGCGGCGAGCCAGCTCTTGGGCAGGGCGAACGGATCCTCGCCGGTGGCGTGCTCGAAGGTGCCGCTCACGAAGGTGAAGGGCGCCACCTGCTTGCCGTCCTCCGGGTAGCCCTTCACGGCGCCGAAGGACAGGCGCAGGGTGCCCGTGGCGTCCGGGTAGATCTTGGTGCCGTAGATGTCGAAGCGGGCCTGGGCCACCAGCTCGCTGTTCTTGCGGACGACGGCCTCGACCTCGGTCTCATAACGGGTGCGGATGGCGCGGGCATCGGGGTCCACCAGGAGCGCCAGCTGGATCATCGGATCCTTCGAGGCCGCGATGGCCGCCTTGCCACCGGAGAACAGCTGCTCGCGCACCTTGAGGTCGGCCAGCTTCGAGCCATTGACGAGCCGGGTGGCCAGGGTCCGCGGAGACTCCTTGCCGAGCACCTTCTTCACGAAGGGGTGATCCGGCCCGAGGTCCTCACGCATCTTGGTGAGCGAGAACGTCAGCTGGGCCACCTCCAGCTCCGGGTAGATGGGCGCCTTGCTCATCATCTGGAGTTTGAGGGTGGACAGGCTGGCGTCGTTGTAGCCCCGCAGCCGCTCGGCATCCGGCTTGGGCAGCTCCTCGGAGGCCCGCACCAGGGTGCGCGCCAGGTTGAACAACTGCGAGTTCGGGCCGCCTTCCTGGGCCTCGTACTCCTTGAAGATGTTCCGGTAGGTCTGCTGGGCGCGGGCGATCTCGTCCCAGGCCATGCCGTACCTGGCCTTCATCTTCGGATCCGCGTTGACCTTCGAGCGCAGCTCCTGCTCGGCGGCGAGCTTCTGGGCGAAGAAGTTCTTGTCGGCGAGCTGCTCGAGCTTGCCCTTGCCGGCCTTGAGGCCGTTCTCCACGCCGAAGAGCAGGTTGTTGGAGGTGCGCTTCTGCTCGGCGCCGCGGTTCTGGTACTCGGTGACGAGTCCGCGAAGCTCCGAGAGCCGGAAGAGATGTCGGGGCAGCGACACGTCCCGGAGGAACTCGAGCTGGGAGATGGTGAGGCCACGCGATGTCCTACCCGGGTGGCCCGAGATGAAGGTGAGTTCGCCTTCCTTGGCGCCGTGCTCGGACCACTTGAAGTAGTGGCTGGGCCGGGCGGGCTTGCCGTCCTTGCCGTAGACGCGCACGAACGCCACGTCCAGGTCGTACCGGGGGAACTCGAAGTTGTCCGGATCGCCGCCGAAGAAGGCGATCGTGTGCTCGGGCGCGAACACGAGCCGCGCGTCCTGGAAACGCTGGTACTTGTAGAGGTTGTAACGGCCGCCCTGGTACAGGGTCACCACGTCGCAGCGGACCTCTTCACTCGTGGTGCAGGCCTTCTCCAGATTGGCCATCTCGGCCTTGAGGCTGTCGGCGTAGGCCTTGCCGGTGAGACCCCGGGTGGCGGTGTTGAGCTGCTCGGTGACGTCGGTGATTTCCTGGAGCTGGTTGATCTCCAGCGCCGGACATTGAATCTCCTCGGCGGGCGTCTTGGCGTAGAAGCCGTTGGCGATGAGATCCTTCTTGGCGGTGGACAGCTGCTGGATGCAGCCACGAGCACAGTGATGGTTCGTCATCACCAGGCCATCCGCGGAGACGAAGCTCGCCGAGCACCCGTAGCCAAAGCGGGCCGAGGACAAACGGACGGTGTCGAGCCAGTCCTGGGAGGGCTCGAAGCCGTACTTCGCCTTGACCGTGGCGGAGGGGAAGTTGTTGTACGTCCACATGCCCTCGTCGGCGAGCGCGGGAGCGACGCCGAGCAAAGAGGCGGTGAGAAGCAGGCGCTTCATGGGTTTCCTTTCGGTCGGGGCGGCAGGGGCGCGGAGTTGTTCCGGGAATCGAGGGTCGCCGTCAAGCGCCCGAAAATTCCGGGCCTCCGAACACACGAGCAGGACGTTGATTCCACGGGCGGAGGTGGGGAGGGCCCTGGCGAGCGCCGGACCCGAGGCCCGCCAGGCCCAATCGCTTAGTTTACATAACGCATCTTATCAGACCCAACGATAGGTGTGCGCCTAGGGCCAGCGGGCGGCTCCGTACCCGGTGCATGTTCGCGCTTCTCGGGTCCTGCTTGGGGACATAGGGTCTCCCGCCTCTATGCGACTCCTCTCCTTGAGCGTCGTTGGCGCTGTCGCCGCGTTGGACTTGGCCGGATGTTCGAAGCCCTCCGCCCCCACCGAGGATGCCGGCACGGCCGTCATCTCCCCGCCGGACGCGGCACTCGCACAACCTGGACCTGCGACCTTCACGCTCCGCTACACCCTGGCGGATGCCGGTACGGAGTCCATTCCCGTGGTTGGCGAGGAAGAAGGACGTCCGATCGTGGAGCCCACGTCAGCGCTCGAACTGCGCAGCTCGCAGGTGCTGCGCAACTACCGTGTCCGTTTGTTCGATGAGGCCGATCGCGCCCTGGTCTCGGATGACACTGCCGAGGAGTCTTCCGACGGATTGCTCTACCGGATCTCCCTACCCACACCGCTCAAGTCCGGCCATGGCTACGTCCTGGTCATCGACGCGCAAACTGGCTCCTCGATGACCGACGCCCAGGGCCGGGAGATCGCCGACATCCGGATGCCCTTCCAGGTCTCCGGGGAAAAGGAAAAACCGCCGCCGCCACCCGCGAAGAAACGACGCTCTCGCTGAGGCCTGACGTCAGTGTTCGATCGTCGTCCGGCGCGAGGGCTCCGGGAAGACATCCGCTTCGAGGACATCCGCGGACTCGCGCAGCAACTCCGCCTCCTTCACGGCCACCAGCACCTCGCGCGCCGCTTCCGGCCGTCCGTAGGGCCGCCCCTTCACCACGAGCAAGGCCCGGAGCGCGTCACGCAGTTCCAGTCCCGACGCATAACGGGCGGACGGCTCGCGCTGGAGGGCCCGGTGCACCACGGCCCTCAGGGGCTCGGAGAGCCCTTGGGTGGCTCGCTCCACATCCGCGGGGCCAAACCGCTCGATGCGCGCGGCCATCTCCGCCACCGGCACCCAGCTGGGTTCCTCACAGCGAAGCTCGTCCCGTACGGGGACGGTCGCCGTCACAGGGCCCGCTGCGCGTGCCGCCTGCTCCACGTCCTCCAGGTCGAACAGGTGCTTGCCCGTGAGCAGCTCCAGCATGACCAGGCCCAACGAGAACAAATCCGAGCGGTGATCCACCTGCTCCATGCGCATGCGCTCGGGGGACGCGTAGGCGATGTCCCCGCGCAAGACCGAGGCCGTGGTGGCATCCCGTCCTGGCAACAGCGAGTACGCGACTCCGAAATCCACCAGCTTCACCTCGCCACTGATGCCCACCCGAATGTTCTCCGGCTGGATGTCCCGGTGGACGATCCCCAGGAACCGTCCCCGCTCATCCGTCCGGGTATGCGCATAATGCAATGCATCCGCGATCTCGGAGGCCACGTGGCAGACGAAGGCCTCGGACATGGGCCGCTGCCGCATGGCCGCGACGCTCAGCACGGTCTCGAGGGAATGTCCCTCCACGTACTCCATCACCACGTAGGGCCGTCCCCCATGCAACATCCACTGGTACACCTTGGCGATGCCGGGATGGTCGAGCCGGTACGCCAGTTGGACCTCCTGTACCAGGCGCTGCTTCTGTTTCTCACTGACCGGGCGCGACAACCGCTTGAGAACGACGCATCCGGCCGGTCCCATCGCGTGGCGGCGCCGGGCCAACAGCAGATCTCCTGAATGGCGGCGTCCCAGTTTCCGAACGAGTTCGTACCGGGTTCCATCCACGGAAAAGAGAAGTTTGGGAGGGGTCGAGGACTCGGGCCTGTCGATGGACATCTTCGGGCTCTCCTTTGTGCTGCACGCCAACGCCGCGCCGGGGAATGCCAGAGGTAGGGCTCGAGCGCCGAACCTCCAGCGTCAACCACCCTACCAGCCCGGACTGACACGGCCGCCCGACCTCCCCGAGCTGTCGGCCTCAGTCCTGGCGCAGATCCCGATCCTGGGCGCGCACCCGCTCGAGCACCTTCAGGTCGCGTTGCGTGGGCCCGAGCTCCAGGATGAGCCGGCTCACGTCATAGAGGACCTCGCCCCGCTCGAACACGGGCAGCCGCGCGACGGCGTCCATGTTCAGATCGTCCAGGGCGCGGTTGTAGGCCGTGTCCATCAACGCGCGCAGTTGGAAGGAGTCATAGAGGTTGTACTCCACCAGGAAGCGCAGGGCTTCCACGTCGCCCCGGGCGAGGTAGGCGCGCCACAGCAGCACCGCGTCCCACCCGTTCACGCCCTTCATATGGGGAGGCCGCCCCAAGCCCAGCTTGTCCTCGAGCTCCTTCAGCCCGCCCCCCATGCCCAGCCGGCGGCACACGAAACGCAGATCGATGTGTGCCTCGGGCGTGGGAAAGCGCTTGCCGAAGTACTGCCGCAGCACGGGCACGTCGAAGCACGAGCCGTTGAACGTCACCCACAAGCGCCGCTGCGCCATGGCCTCGGGCAGCTCGTCCATGTTGCGTCCGAGGATGAAGACGCGCAGGCCGTCCGCGTCGAACAGGGCCACCACCGTGGGCTCCTGCTCCTGGTTTCCATTCGTCTCGATGTCGAAGTACAGCGCGTCGCGCGCGAACTCGGGGTACAGCCGCCAGTGTTCGCGAGGGGGAATCATGGCCGCCAGCGCCGCCAGATCCCCGCGCTCCAGGGCCTCACGGGCCATGGCCAGACGCTGGCGCGCCAGTCCATCCAGCTTCTGCCCGAGCACCACGCCACTCTCCGGAAAGTCCTCCCAGGTGTGGATGCCACGGGCCCAGAGATCCTTCTCCTTCCAGGGGCCCACGCCGGGAATGAGCTGGAAGGTGCGTCGCACCATCAGCGCAGCGGACCCATCCTGCCCGCCACCAGCGCCTCCAGGGGCGGGAGATCCGCCTCGCAGAACGGCAGCGTCCGCATCTGCTCCGGCGTCAGGAACGCCAGCGCCTGGGCTCCCAGGGCCTTCGGCTCCCCCGACTCCAGCCGGGCCGCGTACAGCGTCAGGTCCACCGTCAGATCCGGGTACTCGTGTCTGCCCGCCCATAGCTGCCTTCCCACGTGGAGCGTCACATCCAGCTCCTCCCGGCACTCGCGAACGAGCGCTTCGGGCTCGGACTCCCCGGGCTCCACCTTGCCGCCTGGAAACTCCCAGAGCAGCCCACGGCTTCCCCCTGGCAGGCGCTGCTGGACGAGGAACCGGGTGTCATCCCCGGGCCGGGAGATGAGGGCGGCCACCACCCGGACCGCCTTCTTCACCGCCCCCGAGGTCAACCACTCCTCCCATCCAGGCGCAGGGCGTACAGGTAGCCGTTGTTGGACAGCACGTACGCCTTGCTCCCCACCACCCGCGGCGGGGCCGAGATCCCCTTGCCCGGGTTCCACGCGATGCGCGAGTGGCCCGTGCGGGGATCCACGAAGAGCAGCGAGCGCTGGGCGGGCACCAGGAGCATGCCCTTGACCAACACCGTCTCCAGTCCGGCCCTTTCCTCCAGGGTGCGCGACCAGATGAGCTTCCCATTGTCCGCCAGGTACGCATCCAGGCGGTCATCCCCGGTGGCGATCACCACGTCTCCGTGGATCATCAGCGAGGTAATGCCCTGCGCCACCGTGGTCCACACCACGTCGCCCGTCTCGGCATCGAGGGCGTACAGGCCTCCGGTGTACGACGCGGCGTAGACCCGGCCCGAGGCATCCAGCACGGGCGAGGTGTCCACGTCCATGAACTGCCGGGTGCCCGCCTGTGCGAGCAACTTGTCCCAGCGCACGCCGCCATCGGCCAGGTCCAACGACACGAGCGAGCCGTCGGAGAAGCCCACCCAGGCCGTCTGACCCCGCACGGCCGGCGCGGACGTCCGGTGGATGGTGAAGCCCGCCGGAGGATCCCTCCGGTACAGCCACGCGAGCTCTCCCGTGGCGCGCTTCACCGCGAACAGCGTGTCGCTCTGCGAGGCCACCAGCACCAGATCGCCGGCGATCACCGGGACCGTCGCCAGTGCCTCTTCCGCCGCGTACCTCCACTTCAACTGACCCGTGCGCGCGTCCAGGGCGTGCAGTCCGCCGTCCGTGCCCGGCACGTACACCGTGCCGTCGTCCACCGTGGCGCCCGCGTAGAAGAGCGTGCCCACCTGGTAGCTCCAAGCCTCCTGGCCCCCGGCTCCGAGGCTGCGCACATACCCGTCCCGGGTGAGCGCGATCACCCGCTCGTTCTGCTCGTCATAGGCGGGCCGGGCCTGCTCTCGCGGGGCGTACTCGAGCAGCGTGGGCTCGACCAGCGGCTTCCACCAGTCCACCGAGAAGTAGTGACGGGGCGGCTGCACGGGGGCGGAGGTCACCGGGTTGCCGTACACCGGCACCGTCTGGCAGGCCCCCAGAAGGCCCACCGCCCCGAGCCCACCCACCCAAGACTTCCACCAGCGCGAAATCCTCATGGGCCCGCGTCTACCCCGCGTCCTGGGTCGCGGCCGGAGCAGCCTTCGGCTCGGGAATCTTCACGCCCTCGGCCGCGAGCACCGCCAGCCGCTCGGTGGCGAGCCGTCCCGCCGCCGTGTTCGTCTGGGTCGACTTCAGGTCCGCCAGCAACTGCGCCGCCTCGTCCTTCTTGCCCTGGGCCACGAGGATGCGCGCCTGGTGGTACTGCCCCATGCCCTGCAGGAAGCCCCCCGCGTCCAGCTTCGCCATCTCCTGGAACGACGCGAGCGCCTGGTCGAGCTGCCCCTTGGCCTCGTGGGCATAGCCCTGGCCCTCGCGCGCCGACACCATCAGCGGCTCGTTCTTCTCGCCCTTGGCGATGTACTCGTCGAAGGAGGCGAGCGCCCCGTCGTAGTTGCCCAGCCGGTACTGCGCCTTGCCCAGGGGCAGCGCCGCCGTCACCGCCGCGTCCGAACTCCCGTGCTCCGCGCGGAAGTCGCTCAGCGCCTTGACGATCGCCTCGTCCTTCTCCTTCTCCGACTTGAAGGGCGGCTCCTGCCCCGCCTCCGCCGGTTGGAGATCCACCCCGGTCACCACCGGCCGCTCGAGCACCGTCAGTGCCTGGCCCAGTTGCTTGGAGGCCTTCTCCTCGCCGCGGCTGGAGAAGTAATGCACCGTCGCGGCGATGAGCCCTCCCACCAGCAGCACGCCCAGCGTGGCGCCGATGAGTTGCTGCCGCTTCATCAGCCAGTCACTCGCCTCGGCGCCATAGAGCTGGAAGGCGTCCTGCGCGGTCAGCTCCTGCTTCGTCATCTTCTCGGACTTTTCGGCCACGGTGGTGCGCACCTCTGCTCGGGGGTCGAAGGGCGCGCAATCTACGGAGCGCGCACCCGGAGTGTCAACGCGGACCGGCTATCGCTTCCCGGTCTGCTTCGGCCTCTTGCGGGCCGCTCGCTTCTCTTGCCCCGGCCGCTCGCGGAAAAGCAGGCGGATGGGGACGCGCAAGTCGAACGTCTTGCGCAACTGGTTGGTGATGTAGCGCCGGTACATGTCCGGCACCCCTTCCGGCCGGTTGCAGGTGATGGCGAAGGTGGGCGGTGCCGTGCCCACCTGGGCCATGTAGTACACCCGCAGCGGCCCCCGCCCCACGATGGGCGCCGGGTGGCTCTCCTCGATGTGCTTGAGCAGCCGGTTGAGCTGGGGGGTGGGCGAGCGGTAGCGGAACTGGTCGGCCAGTTCCACCGCCAGCTCCAACACCTTCTCC
Source organism: Cystobacter fuscus (assembly GCF_002305875.1). Taxonomy (NCBI): domain Bacteria; kingdom Pseudomonadati; phylum Myxococcota; class Myxococcia; order Myxococcales; family Archangiaceae; genus Cystobacter; species Cystobacter fuscus. The sequence goes on from NZ_CP022098.1 coordinate 6,308,368, forward strand.
ACCTTGGAGCCGGTGAGCGCCGAGGTGAAGACAATGGGCGCGTAGTGCACGAACTTCAGCGCGTACTTGAGCTCCTCGCGGAAGATCTCCTGCTTGCGCTGATCCGTGCTGATGAGATCCCACTTGTTCACCACGATGACCAGCGCGCGGCCCTTCTCCTCGGCCAGGCCCGCCAGCTTGGCGTCCTGGTCCACCGCGGGCTCGGTGGCGTCCATCAGCAGCACCGCCACGTCGCTGCGCTCCATGGACTTGAGCGCCGCCACCACCGAGAACTTCTCCAGCCGGTGGGCGATCGTCTTCTTGCGCCGGATGCCCGCGGTGTCCGTCAGGATGACCTGCCGGTCCTTGTACTTGAGCTCCGAGTCGATGGGATCCCGCGTCGTCCCCGGCACCTCGCTGGCCACCACGCGCTTCTCCTTGAGCAGCGCGTTGACCAGGGTGCTCTTGCCCACGTTGGGCCGGCCGATGATGGCGATCCGGATGGGCCGCTCCTCCTCCTCGTCCTCCTCCTGCTTCGCCCCGAGGGGGGTCGCCGCCGGGGCCTCGCCCTCCTCCCCGTCCTCGTCCCCTTCCCCGTCCTCGCCTTCCTCCCCTTCCGGCACGTACCCGAACGCCGCCTCGTCGGCTTCCGTCGCCGGCTCGTCGAGCGCCGTCTCGGCGAAGGCCTTGGCGGCCAGTTCCTCGTCGTCCATGGGCGGCAGCTTGCCCACGACGGCCTCCATCATCGTGCCCACGCCCAGGCCATGCTCGGCGGAGATGGGGAACACCTCGCCCAGGCCCAGCCGGAAGAACTCCGAGGCGTGCGCCTGGACGAGCTGTGACTCGCTGTCGAGCTTGTTGGCGGCCACCACCACGGGCTTGCCGCTCTGGCGCAGGTAGGCGGCCACCTCCTGGTCCGCCGTGGTCAGGCCCGCGCGCGCGTCCGTCACGAAGACGATGGCGTCACACTCCTCCACCGCGAGCTGCGCCTGCTCGCGCACCTGCTGCAGGAGCGAGTCCTTCTCCCCGGGCACGAAGCCGCCCGTGTCGATGATGGTGATGAACCGGCCCTCGCACTCCACGTCCCAGTAATGCCGGTCGCGGGTGACTCCGGGGATGTCCTCCACCAGGGCGATGCGGCGCCGGGCGAGGCGATTGAAGAGCGTGGACTTGCCCACGTTGGGGCGTCCCACGATGGCGACCAGAGGCTTCATGTGGCTTTCTACTCGTAACCCAGCTTCTTGAGGCCCTCGGGCCGCTCGCTCCACCGGGGCTCCACGCGCACCCGGAGCGAGAGGTACACATGCGCCCCCAAGAGCCGCTGGATGGCCTTGCGCGCGTCCGTACCGATCGTCTTCAACATCTGGCCCTGCTTGCCGATGATGATGGCCTTCTGACTGTCCCGCTCCACGTAGATGGAGCCCGAAATCCGGATGAGCCCCGCGAGCTTGCCCGGCGGCGTGCCCGGTGGCGGCTCGCGCTCGGACTCGTCGAAGAAGTCCACCAGCACCGCCGTGGAATAGGGAATCTCCTGGCGGCAATGCCGCAACACCTGCTCGCGGATGTACTCGGCCACCAGCGTCTTCTCCGCCTGGTCCGTGAGCACGTCCTCGGGAAACAAGGGCTCACCCTCGGGCATGTGCCGCAGCACCGTCTGGAACAGGCCCTCCACCCCGTCGTCCTCCTTGGCGGAGATGGGAATCACCTCGGCGAAGGGGAACTCCCGGCGGTACAGGTCGATGAGCGGCAGGAGCACCGGCTTGGGAATGGTGTCGATCTTGTTGATGACGAGGAAGGTGGGCTTGCCCGTCTTCTGCAGCCGCTCGAGGATGTGGCGGTTGCCCGGACTCACCTCCTGCTTCTCCGTGCCCGTGGGCTCGATGACGAAGAGGACCAGGTCCACCTCGTCCGCGGCCTGCAGGGCCACCTCCACCATGTACCGGTTGAGCTCCCCCTTGGCCTGGTGGATGCCCGGGGTGTCGAGGAAGGCCACCTGGCCCTCCGGTCGCGTCACCACGCCCAGGATGCGGTTGCGGGTGGTCTGCGGCTTGGGCGAGACGATGGCGAGCTTCTCGCCCGTCAGCTGATTGAGCAGCGTGCTCTTGCCCACATTGGGACGGCCGATGAGCGCGGCGAAGCCGCTGCGGTGGGTGGGAGGAGGCATCTGAAGCGTCGAAGGTCGAAGGTGATCAGGCAAACCCCCTCTCACGAGAGGATTTCCCCAGGACAGCGCGAGAACAACGGCCCGCCGCGCGTCATTGCGGGCGGCCGGGCATCCGAGCCAACGGTGGAACGTGGGCCGACGCGCGACCTTATTCGTCTCGTCCAGTGGGACCAAGTAGTTTCAACCCGGTCTGTCCTCCTTCGGACCGGAATTCGCCGGGGAATCCGGAGGTTCCGGCTTTTCCCCCCGTGCCAGCCACTTCAGGGCGGCATGGGCGGCGTTCTGCTCGGCCTCCTTCTTGCTACGGCCCGTGGCGCGCGCGTACACGTCCGGCCCCAGCGACACCTGCACCTCGAAGACCTTCTCGTGGTCGGGGCCCGCCTCCGAGATGCACTGATAGCGGGGCGTGACCTTGAGCTGCTCCTGGGCCGTCTCCTGCAGCTTCGTCTTGTAGTCCAGCCGGCTGAGCGCCTGGGCCACGCCATCCAGGGCCTCGGCGAAGTGCCGATCCACCAGCCCCATCACCGGCGCCAGGCCCGCCTCGAGGTAGAGCGCGGCGAAGATCGCCTCCAGCGCGTTGGCCAGGAGCGAGCTCTTGTCCCGGCCCCCACTGAGCTCCTCACCCCGTCCGAGCAGCAGCAGCTCACCCAGCGCCAGGCGGCGCGCGATGCGCGACAGGCCATCCTCGTTGACGATGCGGGCGCGCAGCGGCGTGAGCTCCCCTTCCCGCATCTGGGGAAAGCGCTCCATGAGCCGGTGGCCCACCGCCAGGTTGACCACCGCGTCCCCGAGGAATTCCAGCCGCTCGTTGTCCTGGAATCCCTCGCCCCGGTGCTCGTTGACCCAGCTCTTGTGCGTGAGCGCGGTGAGCGCCAGCTCCGCGCGGGGGAACACCACCCCCAGGCGCGCCTCCAGGGTCTTCACCCGCTCGGCGGGCGGCAGTGTCATCCCGTGCCCCTTCACGCGCCCTTGAAGACCTCGCGCGAGATGATGGTGCGCTGGATCTCGCTCGTGCCCTCGCCGATCTCACACAGCTTGGCGTCACGCAGGTAGCGCTCGACGGGGAACTCGCGCGTGTAGCCGTAGCCGCCGTGGATCTGCACCGCCTTGTTGCAGGCGCGCGTGGCCGCCTCGGAGGCGAACAGCTTCGCCATGGAGGCCTCCTGGCTGTAGGGCCGGCCCGCGTCGGCGAGCAGGGCCGCGCGGTGCACCAGGAGCCGCGCCGCGTCCAGCTCCGTCTTCATGTCCGCGAACATCCAGCGCAGGCCCTGGAACTCGGAGATGGGCTGGCCGAAGGCCGTGCGCTCACGCGCGTAGCGCACCGACTCCTCCAGCGCCCCCCGCCCCAGGCCCACCGCCAGCGCCCCGATGGTGATGCGGCCCTTGTCGAGGATCTTCATCGTGTCGATGAAGCCCGCGTCCACCTCGCCCAGCCGCTGGCTGTCCGGCACCTCCACGCCCTCGAGCACCAGCTCCGCCGTGTCCGAGGAGCGCATGCCCAGCTTGCCGTGGATGGAGCGCTGGCTGAAGCCCTTCATCCCCTTCTCCAGGATGAAGGCGGTGATGCCCTTCTGCTTCTTCTGCGGCGTGGTGATCGCCAGCACCACGAACACGTCACCCACCGTGCCCTGGGTGATGAACATCTTCGCGCCGTTGAGCACCCACGTGTCGCCGTGGCGCACCGCCGTCGTCTTCATCCCCGCGGCGTCCGAGCCGCTGCCCGGCTCGGTCAGGCCCCACGCGCCCAGCCACTCGCCGCTGGCGAGCCTGGGCAGGTACTTGCGCCGCTGCGCCTCGTTGCCGAAGACGCGCAGGTGGCTGGTGCCCAGGCCGTTGTGCGAGGCCACCGTGAGGGCGAGCGAGCCGTCGTAGCGGGCGATCTCCTCCACCGCCACCGCCACGGCCAGCGAGTCCATGGCCGCTCCGCCGTACTCCTCGGAGACCAGCATGCCCAGCACGCCCAGTCCACCCAGCTCCCGCACCACCTCCAGCGGGAAGGTCTCGTCCTTGTCCCACTCGCGCGCGAAGGGACGGACCTTGCGCTCGCAGAAGTCACGCAGGGAAGCCTGAAGAGCTCGATGGCTTTCGGGAAGTTCGAAGTCCATGGTCGGGATGTATAGCAGAGGGGGTTGGGAGGACCATCAAACCGGGTAGACGCCGTGCTTCTTGGCGGCCCGGGGTTGGAAACGACGAGAATACAACTCGTAGCGCTGCAACAATTCATGACGCAGCCGCTCACCCGGGACGACCTCGTCCACCACCAGCTCGCTCGCCAGCTTGAACAGGTCCACGTCTTCCTTGTACTCGTCGCGCAGCTGCTGCACGTAGGCGGCGCGCTCGGCCTCGGGCTTGTCCTGGATCTTGTTGAAGTAGACGGCGTTGACGGCCGCCTCGGGCCCCATCACCGCGATCATCGCCTGGGGCAGCGCCAGGGTGGCGTCCGGCGCGAAGCCCGGCCCGCTCATGGCGTACAGGCCCGCGCCATAGGCCTTGCGCACCACCACGCAGATGCGCGGCACGCTCGCCTCGCTCACCGCGGAGATCATCTTCGCGCCCGAGCGGATGATGCCCGCGCGCTCCACCTTGGTGCCAATCATGAACCCCGGCACGTCCGCCAGGTAGAGCAGCGGAATGTTGAAGGCGTCACACAGCCAGATGAAGCGCGCCGCCTTGTCCGCCGAGTCCACGAAGAGCACGCCGCCCTTGTACTTGGGCTGGTTGGCCACGATGCCCACCGGGCGGCCCCCGATGCGCGCCAGGCCCGTGATCAGCTCCTGGGCGAAGAGCTTCTTCACCTCGAACCAGCTCCCCTCGTCGATGAGCTCCGCGATGAGCGCGTGCATGTCGAAGGGCTTGTTCTGATCCGCGGGGATGATCTCCTCCACCCGCTTGCCACTCGTCTTGGGCGCGCGCGCCTCCACCACCGGCGGCGTCTGGGTGAAGTTCTCCGGGAAGAAGGCCAGGTACTTCTTCGCCGCCTCGATGGCCTCCTGCTCCGTCTTCACCAGCACGTCGCCGCAGCCGGACACCGAGCAGTGCATCTTCGCGCCGCCCATCTCCTCGAGCGTCACCTTCTCGCCGATGACCATCTCCGCCATGCGCGGGCTGCCCAGGTACATGGAGGCATTGCCCTCCACCATGATGACCAGATCGCAGAAGGCGGGAATGTACGCGCCGCCGGCCGCCGAGGGCCCGAAGAGCAGGCACACCTGCGGCACCTCTCCGGACAGGTGCACCTCGTTGTAGAAGATGCGGCCCGCGCCGCGCCGGCCGGGGAACATCTCCACCTGATCCGTGATGCGCGCTCCCGCCGAGTCCACCAGGTAGAGCAGCGGACAGCGCAGGCTCCGGGCCGTCTCCTGGATGCGGAGGATCTTCTCCACCGTGCGCGCGCCCCAACTGCCCGCCTTCACCGTGGAGTCGTTGGCCATGATCGCCACCGGACGCCCCGCCACCCGGCCCAGGCCCGTGATGACACCGTCCGAGGGCAGCTCCGGATCCAGGTTGTTGGCGAGCTTCGCGTCCTCGACGAACGAGCCCTCGTCCACCAGGAGCCGGATGCGCTCGCGCGCGAACAGCTTGCCCGCTTCCTGGTTCTTCGCGTGGTACTTCTCGGCCCCGCCCCGCTCCACCTGGGCGCGCTTTTCCAGCAGCTTCTGGTCGGATGACATGGCGCCGGGGGCATAGCAGAAAGGGGCTCGCCTGGCTGCTTCGACTTCCTCGCGGGCGCTGGCCATGAAGCCGAGTGGACAAGCGCACGCCGGGGGGTGCCATCCCGGACGACCCTGCCTACCTTTCTTCCTACCAAGGACGAACTACCGTGGGGGAGTTCCGTGCCTTGCGGGTCATCGGACAGAGGAGGACGGAATGATGTTCGCGAAAAAGGCCAAGCTGGCGGCGAAGAGTGACTTGTATCGGAAATTCCTCGCCAGGAAGCTCCTGAAGGATCTGCCCAAGTACGCGCGCAACCGGTGGGAGGAATTCGATCCGGATGATGCACTGCACTATGTGGGCCTGACCACCTACAAGCCCGCCAGCGCCTCGTTCGCTGGCATCGGCGCCTTCGTCATCGGCTGCGCCGTCGGCGGCATCGCCGCCCTGCTGCTCACGCCCAAGACCGGGCCGGAGCTGCGCACCAACGTGAAGGACAAGGCGATGGACTACCTCGGCCGGCAGGGCATCAACGTGCCGGAGAAGACCGCCAACGCCTGAGCCGCACCGCGTCAGGCGTCGTTCAGAGCCCGGAGGGTGCCGACACCCGGCATCCCCCGGGCTCTTCCGTTCGTTTTGTTTTGTTTGTTTCGACTCAGTACACCCGCAGCAGCCGGGTCCGGATGTCGAAGTGGGGCCGGCGCACGTCGACGATCGTCACCTCGCCCCGCGTTTCATCGAAGGAGCCCCCGAGCAGGTTCGTCGCGAGCAGCGCCGAGACATAGGCGGCGTCCGCCGCGTCGAGCGTGTGCAGCTTCGACAGCTTGATGGTGCGCGAGAAGCTCACGTGGCCCTCGACATTCCAGACGCTGCGCACCGTGGGCGCCCGGGTCCTCGCGGCGAAGTTCTCCGACGCGGGGCCCAACGTCGCCAGGGACGGAGGGACCTTCTCGAGGACATAGGTGTCGAAGAGGGGGTTGCCCGAGCCTCGCAGCAGCTTCACCCCCAACAACTGTCCCGTGGGCGATTGCTCCAGCTCGAGATCCACCGACAACGTGTTGGCGCCCGCCACGCTCCTGTCCAGCTCTCCCAACGGATCGCGGGCCCGGCGAGCCCTCGAGCCCGCGGTCCCCGAGCGCGCCACGTCCTCCAGGCGCTCCGTCCCCGAGGGCCCCCCGGTGGCGTCGTCCGGACTGCCCGTGGCCCCGTAGCGCGCGGCCCCCTTCATCAACTCGCGCGGATTGATCGCGGGGAAGAAGTGCCGGAGCACGCCCTGGTAGTCGAAGAGCGACGCGCCCGTCAGCCCCTTCTCCAGCGCATGGTCCATCTGGCCGAAGTAGGTGTCGACGAGGCCATTCTCCACACGCACCGTGGCCAGGCCGTCATCGAGGAAGCCCTGCACCCGGCCCCGCACCCGCTCGCGCTCCTCCGCCAGGCGTTGCTCGGGTGAAGGCCCGTCCCCCGGTCTCCAGGTGTGGCCCCGGGGCGCGTCCTCGGCCGCGCTCCCCTGCTCCACCGGAAGTCCTCCCGGGCCCGGAAACAGCCGCACCGCTCGCGGCACGTCGGGCACCTGGGGGACGACGGACGGTGCCCCGGCCTCGGGACTCCTCGAGGGGCCTGACGACGCGATGGGCTCCGGGGCCGTGACGGGCGCCGGAGCGGAGGCCGGCTTTCTCACAGGAGGCCCCTGGGGCGACCGACGGGGTGTTTCCCGGGGCGGCACCGCGGGAGGCTCCGCCCCGGCGACCTCGCGAGGCGCTTCGTGCTCGGTGAACTCGAGCAGGATGGGTTCACGGGCCTCGGGGGGAGAGGCGAGCGAGGGAGGCCTCGCGCGCCACAGCAGCAGACCCAGGGCCCCATGCAGGACCAGGGACAGCAGCAAGGCCCCCAGCAGCCAGGAGCGCCACCAGGAACGAGCCCCACGCGCTCGCCGCGTATCCGTCAGGTGGCACTCAGGCGCTTGAGGACGTTCATCGCCTCGGTGATGTGCTTGGTGGCCTGGAGCTGCGAATTGAAGACGTGCTGGACGATGCCCTGACGGTCGATCACATACGTGACCCGGCCCGGCAGCAGCCCCATGAACGAGCGCGGCACACCGTAGCTCTTGCGCAGTGAGCCGTCCGCGTCGCTGATCAACGTGAAGGGCAGCCGGTGCCGGGTGGCGAAGGACTCGTGCGAAGAAGTCTCGTCGGAGCTGACGCCGATGACCTCGGCGCCCACCTGGACGAAGTCCTCGTAGGCGTCGCGGAAGGAGCAGGCCTGGGCCGTGCACCCCGGGGTTTCATCCTTGGGATAGAAGTAGAGGACGACGGCCTTCTGCTGACGCAGGGACTTGAGACTCGCCGGACTCCCATTCTTGTGGGTGAAGTTGAAGTCCGGGGCTTCGTCGCCAACCTTGATCGTCATGAGGAGGACTCCGCGTGAAAAGGAGTCCCCTGTATAATCGCCCGCCCTCACGACCGAAAGGAATGATGAGGGCGGGCCCGTTCGGACGCCTACTCCCGACGGCGCCTGCGCAAGAGCCACAGCCCACCGAGCAGCAGACCCACCGGAGCGCCCGGCGCCGCCCCGCACCCGTAGGAGGGATCGGGCAGCGCATTGCCTCCACCCGGCTCCCCGCCCGGACTGGCCCCGTCGCTCTTGTTCGGATCCCGGCCCGCCTTCAGCTCCTCCGTGTCCGGAGTGCCGTCCCCGTCACTGTCCACCTTCTCGGTGTCCAGCGCGGTCAGCGCCTTGCGCAACGATGCATCGTCGTAGAACACGAGGCCCCGGGCGCGCAGCGACGCCCCGAAGGGCGTGGTCACCGTGCCCACGGCGGGATTGCCCTGGTGGCAGACGGCGCACGAGGGCTGGGTGGAGAGCCCGAGCTCGGTGCGGATGACTGGTGGAAACCCGGGAGTGGCCCGCGCGGCGGTGGCGCCGAGCAGGACGACTCCCAGGAGGCTGGCTCGCGCCAGCATGTGCGGCAAGCCGCGGTTGGATGGGTTGTTCATAGCAAGAAGTGCAACTGGCTGAGAATGGACAAGGTATTGGTGCCGCCCGTCTCGGTGGCGAACCTCCGCACGACACCATCGACGCGCAACTCGACCTGGGGCAGGAAGCCGAAGGCCAGTCCCAAACTTCCACCCACGTTGGTGCCCACTCCCCCCACCGTGCGCAGGGCCTCGCCCGCGAGGATGACGTGCAGACCCCGCACCGGCTCGATGTCCGCCTGGAGCAGGCCGGTGTAGCCCAGCCCCGCGCTCTGATCTCGAGAGGAATTGACGAGCAGATCCACCTCACCCAGCAACACCACGGGACCGCTCACCGCCCAACGGCCGAAGACGCCGTGCGCCTGCCGCCAGAAGTCCGGCTGCCGCGAGTCCACGTCGTACGCGGCGCGCGTGGCGAGGCTGCTCACCCCCAGCGCCAGGTTGGTCCGCGGGGACCACTCGAAGTAGCCCGAGTAGCCGCGCTCCCGGTACTCGTCGGGCTTGAGCAGGAAGTTGCCCGCGATGCCCATCACCTCGCCGCGGAAGCCCTCGCCGTTGTAGGCGACGGCCACGCCGTACTGCTGGTGCTCGTTGGTGTCGGTGCGCGTGCGCTCACGCACCCACGAGGTGTGCTCCACGTTGCGCAGACCGAACGGCAGGTTGATGCGGCCCGCGCGCACCAGCAACGTCTGGTTCTCGTTGTCCCAGCCGAGCCAGTGGTCGCGCGACACGACGTTGTTGGCCTCGGTGGTGGTCAGGGCCGCCAGGCGCGCGCGGCGCAGCGCGAAGCCCAGGCTGGCATTGGCGCGGAACTGACCGAAGGTGGCCTGGGCGCGGATGTCGCTCGCCATCTGCACCGGCCGCACGGTCGGGTCCGCCGACCCCGCCTGGTTGACGAGCGCGCCACCGCGGAAGGACAGCCCCAACAGGAGCCAGTCCGGCGTGTTCACCGCGCCGAGGAGAAAGCCCGTGCTGGAGCTGACCTCCTCCTTCGGCTTGCCATAGTTGGCGGCCAGCAGCAGCTCGGACTGGGCCCGCCCGTAGGCGGTGACGAGGCCGGCTCCCGAGGGGTCCGCATGGCACGCGGCGCAACTGGAGTAGCCGTGGCGGATCATCCACGTGTAGGCCTCGGCCCGAGGCGACGCGAGGAGCCCGAACAAGAACAACACGACGAGAGACTGACGCATGGGAGAGTGATTCCTACTTCTTCTTGAACTGGAACGAGGTGAGCGTCTCGATGTCGGGCTTGACCGTCACGCCCAGGTAGTTCGGCAGGTTGATGTCGAAGTCCTTGAGGTTGATGGGCAGCTTGCCACTCGCCTCGTAGGCATCCCCCGTGCGCTTGAGGGTGTAGGTGACGGACACGTCCTTCGTCTTGCCGTGCAGGGTCATCTTCCCCGGCACCGTCTGGGTGGTCGTCTTCCCATCCTCCGGCAACTGGATGGCGGTCCAGAGCACCTCCAGCACCGCGTGCGGGAACTTCTCCACCTCGAGGTACTTCTCGCGCATGTGACGGTCGCGCAGATCAATGCCTGTCTTGAGCGTCGCCAGCGGCACGGAGATGACCACCGTCTTGCCATCGTCCTTGAGGGTCACCTCCTCGGTCTTCCCCTCCAGCTTGAAGCCAGCCGGCCCCTTGCCGGAGAACGTGGCGCTCGCGGGGCCACTGCGCTCCAAATCCGCGAGCGCGGGGGTCGCCACCAACACCATCAGAGTCAACAGGATCTTGGATCTCATTCAGCACACTCCCATTGGGTTGACCGGAAATTGACGCCAGACGTCATAGACGCTTCAGGGACGATAGGGAACCCCCAACGCCCCTCGGGGAGGGTCCACGAAATCCACGGACAGCATCGCGTCGCACAACACGAAGACACCGCACGATGATTTTCCAACAACTCAGCGTCGCTGGCTCTCCTGGAACGTCACGGAGAGCTTCACCTCCTGGCCCTCGCGCAGGACGACGGCGGTGACGGTCTCGCCGGGCTTGGAGGCGTTGAGCGCGTACATCAAATCCTCCACGCTCCCCACGTCGTGGGTGCCGAGCCGGATGAGCACATCCCCCCGCTTCATGCCGCCCTTGTCCGCTCCCCCACCCGGCCGCACGCCCGCGAGCAGCACTCCGCGTGTGCCCTCGGGGGGCGCGTAGTCCGGCACGGTGCCGAGCGAGGCGTTGAACGAGCGCATGTCCCCGGCCGGCGCGGGCGCGGGCACGTTGCGGTAGGTGAGACGCGCGGGCTTCGCGCTCACCTCGGCGGCGACCTCGGACACGATGAGCCCCACCTGCGCGAGCCCCGCCGCGTTGATGCGCGACGCGCTGTCGGACGGCTTGTGATAGTCGCCGTGCGCGCCCGTGAAGAAGTGCAGCACCGGGACGCCCGCCGCGTAGAACGGCGTGTGGTCCGACGGCCCATACCCATCCCCCGAGCCATCACATTGCACGCGGGCCAGGGCGCACGCGGGCGCGAGCACGTCGCGCCACTCCTGGCCGGACTCCACCCCCAGCACCGCCAGGTGGTTGCCGCGCAGCCGGCCCACCATGTCGAGGTTGATCATCCCCACCACGTCCTTCATCGCGAGCCCCGCGGGCGGCGAGCGCGTCCACGCCGTGGAGCCCAGCACGCCCAGCTCCTCGCCCGAGAAGGCCGTGAAGTAGACGTCCCGGTGCAACCGCTCCCGCTTCGCCGCGAGCAGCCGCGCCGCCTCCAGCAGGCCCGCCACGCCCGAGGCGTTGTCATCCGCGCCCAGGTGCGGCTCGTGGCTGTCGGGCGCCAGCGAGCCCCGTCCGCCCGTGCCCAGGTGATCATAGTGCGCGCCCACCACCACCACGCCGGAGCCGGCGCGCGCCTCGGGGGACGCCGCGGGCAGCCGGCCCACGAGGTTCCACGCGTCCTTCTGCACCTTCTCGAGCCGCACCGCCACCCGGCCGCGCACCTTCTTCTTCTGCTCGAGCTGCTGGAGCACGGGCTCGAAGCCCGCGCGCTGGAGGATGACCACCGGCAGGCCCGCGTCCTGGGCACCCTCGGGCCGCAGCGGCGGCAGGCGTGCCTCGGTGGGCGTGCCGTGGGCTCCCGCGGCCGCGCCCGCGGGCCAGTCCACCACGATGAGCGCGCGTGCCCCCGCCTCCTTCGCCACCCACGCCTTGTGGCGCAGGTCTCCATAGCGGCGCTGCGCCTCGCTCGAGGCGAACGCGGGCTGATCGGGAACGAAGCGCCGCACGACGACGATCTTCCCCTTCACCGCGAGCCCCGCGTAGTCATCCACGCCCAGCTCCTTCGCGCGCACGCCGTACCCCGCGAGCACGACGTCGCCGCTCACGTCCCCGTCGGCCGAGAAGCCCAGGGGCAGGAACGCCTCGTCCTTCGCCCGGAGAGAGCCCAGCTCCAGCGCCGTGCCGGTGCCGGCCTTCACCTCGGTGGTGACGGAGAAGCGCTGGCGGAAGGTGCCACTGTCCCCCGCGGGCACGAGCCCGAGCGCCGTGAAGCGCTGCTCGAGGTAGCGCGCCGCCTGCTCGAGCCCCGGCGTGTCCACGCCCCGGCCGCCCTGCTCGGGGGCCGCGAGGTAGCGCACGTCCTCCATCACCCGATCCGCCGGCTGGAGCGCGGCCGGGGTGGCCGGCACGTCGTCGTTCCACTCGGCGATGAAGACGTTGGTGTCCTGGCGGCCCGGCGCCGTCTCGCGGTTGGAGGAGAAGGCGAGCTGCTTGCCGTCCGGGGAGAACAGCGGGAAGCCATCGAAGCCGGGCGCGGTGGTGATGCGCTCCAGGCCCGAGCCGTCCACGTTCACCGCCCAGATGTCGAACTCCCGTCCGCGGGGATCCGGGTAGTTGGTGGAGAAGAGGATGCGCTCGCGCGTGGGGTGCCAGGACGGGGCGAAGGAGGCCACGTTCAGGTAGGTGATCTGCGTGGGGTTGGAGCCGTCCGCGTCGGCGACATAGAGCTCCAGCTTCGTGGGCCGCACGAGCCCCTGGGCCAGCAGCGCCTGGTAGTCCTCCAGCTCCTTGCCCGGCGCGGGCCGCGACGCGCGCCAGACGATCTTCGTGCAGTCGCGGTTGAAGAAGGCGCCGCCGTCGTAGCCGGGCGTGAAGGTGAGCCGCTTCACGTTCCCCCCGTCCGCGTCCATGCGGTACAGCTCCAGATCCCCGTCGCGCACGGACGTGAAGACGATGGAGCCATCCTTCGGGCACACCGTCGCCTCGGCGTCGTAACCCGGCGTGCGCGTGAGGGGCCTGCGGTCCGAGCCATCCGCCCGGGCCTTGTAGATGTCGTAGCCCTCATAGAGCGGCCACACGTAGCCCTGGCGCATGTCGGGCTTGGGCGGGCAGGCGGCGCCGGACTCGTGCGTCGAGGCGTAGATGACCTCGTCATCTCCCGGCAGCGCGTAGGCACACGTGGTGACGCCCTCGCCGCTGGAGATGGGCCGCGTCGCGCCCGTCTTCGCATCCAGCCAGTAGATGCGATCGCACTGCTGCCCCTCGTGCCGGGCCTGGAAGGTGAGCGCCTCGCCCGAGAAGGCCCAATACGCCTCGGCGTTCTCCCCCGCGAAGGTGAGCTGCCGCAGCGAACCCAGGTGCCCCTCCCCTTCCCGCGCGGGAAGCGTCTTGGGCGGGGGAGTGGACGGGGTCTCGGTGGACGGCGCGGGCGCGGGCGCGTGGGCACAGCCCAGGAAGAACAGGACGCCGAGGGGGAGTCTTTTCATTCGAGGAGTCCGGAAGTTGATTTTGATTATCACTATCGATTCCTCCGGACATGTCGAGTGAATTCACACGGGGAGGTGGTTCAGGTCCTCGACCAGGGCGCGGCTGCCCACGAAGACGCCCTGGAGGCGCGGTTTCTTGGAATCGGCGAGAGCTAGTCGTGCTCGCTCTCGCAGTTCTTCTCGGCCTCCACGCGGAACGCGCCCTTCTTCGCGTCGCGCACGTAGGTGTGGCTCTGGGAGAAGAGCTCGGGGCTGGTGAGGGACACGATGCCCTTGGCCGCGTCCGTCACCTTCCACTCCACCTGCTCACCCTGGCCGCCTTCCGGGGTGAGCTCCAACACGTAGGCCCCGGTGCTCGCGCCGGGCTGGAGCTTCGTCACCTGGGCGCTCGTGCTCTCCTGCCCGAGCTGGATCTCCACCCGCGCGCCGTCCGGCTGCACGGTGAAGGCACGGGTCTCCGCCGAGCAGGGCTTGAAGATGACGTAGCCCTTGCCCTTCTTCGTGAGCTCCACCCACTTGCCAGCGAGCGGCTGGAGTTGCTCGGCCTTCACCGCGGGCGGGGCCGCGGCGGCCGGGGCGGCCGTGCACTCGAGCTGGGTGCGCTGGAGCAATCCCGCCGTCGTCTTCTTTCCCTTGAAGCGCGCGGGCACCAGGTCCGGCTCGGTGGCGGGGAGATAGGCCTCCACCGTGTCGCCTTGCACCACGTACGCCTTGCGCTGGGTGTTGCCCTCGTCCGTGGCCTGGAAGTACACGCGAGGCGCGCTCACCTTGCACGACGCGGGAGGCGTGGCCGCCTGGGCGCGCGAGAACTCCTCACGGCCCGGCCACCCGGCGCCACAGCAGCCCGGGTTGGTTCCCGCCAGCACGAAGCGTCCCGGCGCGACGTCCAGGCTCAGCTTGCCGGGCGCCAGGTCCGGGCCCGCCAGCGTCCAGCGCGTGGCCGTCTTGCTCTTCACCACCAGGGTGCATTCGCACGTGCCCGCGCTGTCTCCCTGGGGAAACGAGCCCTGGTAGTGCACCAGCGTCTCGTTGTCGCCCTGGACGATGGCCAGCTTCCCACCCGCCGCCTTGTACACGCCTGTTACATCCCCCGCCGGCTGCGCCCCCGCCGCCAGGGCGCCCATCCCCACCACGATTCCCATCCAGTGACGCATCGCATTGCCCATCGGTTCGTTCTCCCTTTCGGACGACTCGGCCGGTGAGCCTACCGCCTCATCCACGCTCTCCGTGGGTGGTCCCTTTGAGAAAATGGGAGGAAACTTTCTCAGCGAAAGTTCGATGATCCTGAAAATCACCTCCACGGCCCCGGTAGGGACGTGGCCTGCCCAGGCGGAGTCGGTTCATGACGGGAGTGAGTAACTACAAGGTTCGCTCGGGAGACACGCTGTCGGCCATCGCCGCGCGCTACAACACCACGGTCGCCGAGCTCGCCAAGAGCAATGGCATCAAGAACCCGGACAAGCTCGCCGCCGGGCAGACGATCAAGGTCCCCGACAACTTCGAGAGCAAGCCCCGCCCCTCCCTGCCCAAGGACGGGGACGGCGCGCCCCAGGCGTCCACCCAGGGTGGCAGCTACACGGTCCGTCCGGGAGACACGCTGTCGGAGATCGCCAAGAACCTGCACACCACGGTATCGGCGCTGGCCAAGGCCAACGACATCCAGAACCCGAACAGGATCTCCACCGGGCAGACGCTCACGGTGCCGGGCGGCTCGGGCTCGACGGGCGGAGCGGACCCGGTCGGCGGCAAGCCGTCCACGCCCTCCACCCCGGCCGCCAACGAGGAGCTGGGCAGCCTGAGCCGCAAGTACGAGGCGCGCGGCCCGGGCACGGTCTCCACCGGCAAGGGCGACCACGGCGGCGTGTCCTACGGCTCGTACCAGTTCGCGTCCAAGAACGGCTCGGCGAAGGCCTTCGTCGATTCGCTGCGCACCAGCCACCCGGACTACCACGCCGCGCTGTCCGGCCATGCCCCCGGCACCAAGGAGTTCTCCGCCGCCTGGAAGCAACTCGCGGCCAAGGATCCCCAGGGCTTCGACAAGGCCCAGCACGACTACATCAAGGCCACCCACTACGACGTGGGCGCCGCGGAGATCAAGAAGGCCACGGGCCTCGACGTCAACCAGCGCTCGCAGGCGCTGCGCGACGTGGCCTGGTCCACCTCGGTGCAGCACGGGCCCAAGGCCGCCGACGACATCTTCAAGCGCGCGCTCGCCGGGAGGGATCCCGCCAAGGTGAGTGACGAGCAGCTCATCAAGGACATCTACGCCGAGCGCGGCCGCAAGAACGGCAGCGGCGAGCTGGTGTACTTCTCGAGCAGCTCGAAGGACGTTCAGCAGGGGGTCTCCGACCGCTACAAGAGCGAGTCCAGGGACGCCCTGTCCCGGCTGGCGCGCGAGCGCGAGGGTGGCACCACCCAGGCGCCGACCCCGGCCCAGACCGAGCAGGTGAAGCCCACCGGGGACAACAAGGCGGCGAAGAAGGTGCAGGTGCCCTTCTACAGCCAGTTCGAGGGCGGCCACGGCTACACGCCGAGCGACACGGCGTGCTTCAAGGCGGCCACGGCGATGGCCAAGGCTGCGGGCGCCACGGTGACGGGGCCGGATCAGCGCATCCAGCTCGGCACCAGCGAGGACAGCAAGGGCCGGCTCACGGTGAACTCGCAGAAGGCCGCCCAGGGCCGCAACTACATCGACCAGCAGCTCAACGCGGGCAAGCCCGTGGTGGTGGGCGTCAGCCACAAGGACGCCAGCTACAACGCGGACGGGCTGACGGACCACTTCGTCACCATCACCGGCCGGGGCACGGACGACAAGGGCCGCACCTACTACACCTTCCACGATCCGGGCACCCGCCACGCCAGCAAGGGCCAGGACACCAACCCCAACAACCGCTTCTACGTGGACGAGCGCACCGGTGGCCTGTACCGGCCGGGCTCGTCGGCCACGGGTGAGATCACCGGGCGCCACTACGACGTGGCCATGGTGCGCCGCAACGCCTGAGCGGCGGCCGTCCGCGCGGGCTCGGAGTCCCCTTCGGGCCCACGCGCGTTCATCCAGGGCTGAGCATGGGCGGGGGGTGACCGAAATTCCCGCCGATCCGCCCTGAATCCCCGCTCTCCCGCGGCTTCACGTCCCGACGCATCCTCCCTCCACATCGCCCGCCTCCCGCGGGCCCCCCGAGGATGCATCATGGCCCACCAGCACTCCGACCCCTCCGTCCACCACATCGTTCCGGGCTTTGGCGCCGACCGCGCCGTCCACTACGACACCCAGGCGTCCGTCACCCTCGCCGGCGCCCAGGCCATGTATGAGCTCGGCGTCAGCGCGCTGACTGCTCAGCTCGACGGCCAGGACGCCGCGTCGCTGCTCTTCGTGGGACTGGGCACGGGCGCGGAGTTGATGCCCTACCAACGGTTCGACGTGCCGGGCTGGCGCTTCACGGGCATCGATCCCTCCGAGGCCATGCTCGCCGTCGCCCGCAAGCGCCTGGAAGCCGAGGGAATGCTCTCCCGGACGAACCTGCACGTCGGCGAGCTGCACACCCTGCCCCCCGGGCCCCCGTTCGATGGCGCGCAGATGATGGGGGTGCTGCACCATGTGGAAGGCACGGAGGCCCGCGTCGAGCTGCTGCGTGAGGTGACCCGGCGGCTCAAGCCCGGAGCCCCCCTCGTCCTGGGCTGCCGCGTCGGCATGGACCCCGAGCTGATGAACGTGGAGCTGCGGCGATGGCGGGCGTATGGCCTCCCCCCGGAGTCACTGGAGCATCGGCGCCAGGCCTTCGCGAAGATGCGGCCCATCGAGTCCGATGCCGCCCTGTTCGCGATGTTCGCCCAGGTGGGACTGGTGGCGCCGCGTCCGATCTTCCTCTCGCTCCAGTTCAAGGTCTTCCTCGCGCGCTTCGAGCCCGGGGCCGCGAGCTGAGACCCCGGGGGACGCCGCGCCCGCGCCTCAGCGACCCTTGTAGACGGGCTTGCGCTTCTCGGCGAAGGCCTTGAGGCCCTCGAGACGGTCCTCGGTGGCGAGCACCGTCTCGTAGTGCCGCAGCTCCAGCGCGAGCGCCGCGTCCAGCTCCAGCGACACGCCCTCGTCGATGGCGTGCTTGGCCGTGGCCACCGCCAGGGGCGCGTTCTCCACGATGCTCTCCGCGAGCGAATACGCCGTGTCCAAGAGGTGCCCCTCGGGCGCCAGCCGGCCCACCAGCCCGATGCTGAAGGCCTCCGCCGCGTTGAGCCGCCGCCCGGTGAGGATGAGATCCTTGGCCCGCCCGGGGCCCACCAGTCGCGTGAGCCGCTGCGTCCCGCCACCGCCGGGGATGATGCCCAGCTTCACCTCGGTGAGCCCCAGCTCGGCCGCGGGCGCCGCCACCCGCATGTCACACGCGAGCGCCAGCTCCGTGCCCCCGCCGAACGCCGCCCCGTTGAGCGCCGCGATGAACACGCAATCGCTCTTCTCGATCGCCCGGAAGGTGCGCCGCAACCCGTCCAGGAAGGCGCGCACCTCGGGCTCGCTCATGGTGCCGCGCTCCTTGAGGTCCGCTCCCGCGCAGAACGCCTTGTCCCCCGCCCCGGTGATGATCACCGCGCGCGTGTCGTGCCCCTGGGACACCCGGCCCACCAGCGCCTCCAGCTCCGCCAGCATCGCCCGGCTGATGGCGTTGCGCCGCCCCTCGCCGTCAATGGTCCAGATCTCGATGGGTCCGCGTGCGTCGACCTTGAACTCCGCCATGTACCCCTCCCTGAAGACCGGCCCTCCACCGGGCCGCCACTCGGCCGCCAGCCTGCGGCGAGTCCCGGGACCTGACAAGGCGGAAACGGTTAGTGTTGGGGGTGATGCGAACCGCGCTCCCCAGCTCCCTCGTCCGCCGGGCTCCCTGGCTCCTCGCGAGTCTCGGGCCCCTGTTGCTCCTCCCCCTCGTGGCCGATGCCCGCGGTGGAGGGGGTGAGCACTACACCGCCCCCTCCCGGGACCATGACTCGGATGGCGGCGGGGGCGGCATTCCCATCTGGCTCATCTTCGAGCTCGTGCGGTTCACCTTCCGCTACCCGCACATCATGCTGCCGCTCATCGGGCTGTGCTGGTTGGGCTGGCACTTCTACCGCAAGAACCTCCACCCCACGGGCGCCACCCAGCGCGCGCTCCAGCAGCGCGAGGCCGAGTACCGCACCACCTTCTCCTCCCGGGACGTGCAGGGCTGGGTCAACGCGCTGCGCCTCAAGGATCCCCAGTTCGAGCCGCAAGCCCTGCTCGACAAGACGCGCCAGCTCTTCCTCCAGGTGCAAGAGGCCTGGTTCCAGCGCGACATGTCCCCCGTGCGTCCCTTCCTCTCGGACGCCACCGCCCAGCGCTTCGACGTGCAGTTGCAGCTCATGCGCGCCCAGGGCGTGCGCGACGCCATCACCGACATCCAGGTGCTGGACGTGCAGCTCATTGGGCTCGACCAGAGCGAGTGGTTCGATACCGTGCACCTGCGCGTGCGCGCCCAGATGCGCGACAACGACGTGGCCGCCTCCGCCTCGGACGAGGAGGCCATCGCCGCCGCCCGGCGCGTGCCCCCCGAGGTCTTCACCGAGGTCTGGTCCTTCGTGCGCAAGCCCGGGGTGAAGACGCGCATCGGCGAGGATCTCTTCCAGGGCAAGTGCCCCAACTGCGGCGCCCCGTACAACGGCGGCGCCTCCAACCGCTGCGGCTACTGCGACGCCATCGTCAACTCGGGCAACTACGACTGGACGCTCTCGGAGATCACCCAGGGCATGGAGTACGTGCGCCACTACGCCCAGGTGGATCACCTGCTCGCGGCGCGCGAGGCCGATCCCGCCCTCAACCTGCAAGTCCTCGAGGACCGGGCCTCGCTCCTGTTCTGGAAGTGGGTGGACGCCCAGAGCCGCACCCACACCCAGGGTCTGAACAAGGTGGCGGCCCCCGAGTTCATCTCCCGGCTGAACGAGGACCTGGAGCAGTTGCGGCAGCGGCGCCTGCGCCGGGTGTTCCTCGAGTGCGCCGTGGGCGGAGTCACCACCCGGGGCTTCGACGTGGTGCCGGGCGGGTTCGACCAGGCCCACGTCGAGGTGCGCTGGAGCGCGCGCATGGGCCAGGGGCCCGTGGACGGCAAGCCCCCCACCCTGCCCACCGTGCCCCAGCGCTGGGTGTTCACGCTCGTGCGCAAGCATGGCGCTCGCACCAACACGGACAACGGCATGTCCACCTCGCGCTGCCCCCAGTGCAACGCCGCCCTGACGGACTCGGCCGCCATCACCTGCGACTACTGCGGCACGGAGCTGGGCCGCGGCGAGCGCGACTGGGTGCTGGCCTCGGCCGATCCCTTCGAATCGTGGGACGCCCGCGCGCAGCGGCGCTACGACGTGGCGCCTCCCCGGCAGCGGCGCGCCATTCCCCTCGAGGGCGTGACGCCCGTGGAGCCCGAATCCGCGCCCGCGTCGAAGCACGGGGACGACGTCATCACGGATCCCCAGGAGCGCCAGCGGTTGCTCTACATGATGGCCGCGCTCGCCAGTGCGGATGGGCAGGTGGATCGCACCGAGCGCAAGCTCCTGGAGGACTGCGCGCGCCGCTGGAGCGTGCCCTGGAGCAACGTGGAAATGGCCATCAACGCGGGGCCGGGGCTGTTCACCCGGCTCGTGCAGCGCGGCACGCCCGAGGCCGAGGTCTTCCTGAAGAACCTCGTGGACATGGCGCTCGTGGACGGGCGGATCGATCGCAAGGAGCGGCGGATGCTGGAGTTCGCCGCGAGTCACCTGGGCCTGCAGGACAAGCTCGCGGCGCTGCTCAGCGACCACTGACGGAGGGCGGGCCCCGTCACCCGCGCACGATCTCGATGCCCGCGTGCGACAGGGCCCGCGTCATTTCGTCGGGCGCGGCGCTGTCCGTCACGAGCCGATCCACCAGCGACAGCGGCCCCACGAGGTATGGGGCCGTGGTGCCCAGCTTCTCGCCCGCGGCGACGACCATCACCTCCGCGGCCGTGCTCACCATCGCGCGTTTGACCTGGGCGTCCTCGTGACTGAAGACGCCCAGGCCGAGCTCCGGGTGCACGCTCGCGGTCCCCAGCACGCACACGTCCGCGCGCACCCCGCGGTAGCCATCGACCACCTCGGCCCCGTACATGGCGAGTGACTCCTTGAGCAGCCTCCCCCCGAGCACGATGACCTCGACCGTCGGATGCTCCGCCAACGCCGAGGCGACGGGCAGGCTGTGGGTCACCACCGTCAACGCCAGCTCCTTCGGCACGTGCGTCGCGACCGCCATGGCCGTGGTCCCCGCGTCGAAGAACACCACCTGACCGGGGAGCAGGAAGCGGGCCGCTGTGGCGGCGATGGCGCTCTTGGCCTCCACCGACTCGCTCCGCCGTCCCGCATAGGTGAGCGAGGTCGGTGACCGAGGAACCGCGCCCCCGTAGACACGTCGCAGCAGCCCCTCCTCGGCGAGCTCGCGCAGGTCGCGACGGACCGTGTCCTCCGACACGCCGAATCGGGCCGCCAGGTCACTCGCCAGGACACGCTGGTCGCTCGCCAGGGCATCCAGGATCCGCTTGCGCCGCTCACGGGTGAGCGTGCGTCCTACCTCTTTCACCCGTTCAGGCTTCGAATCCGCCGGATCGTGCATATCGCCTCCCTGCTTCATATAGAGTATGCCTGATTCGGAACGTGACACGATTCATATCGTATGCCGTCCTGGCATTGGTTCCGAAAGCCAGCAAGCACGCTCATCCCAAGGCCCTCCATGCATTCTCCCGTCTCCACCACCGCCACGGCCACCCCTGCCCCGTCGTCCGCCGTGCCGCGCACCCAGACCCGTTGGACCGAGTTCGCGCTGGCGCTCGGAGGCTTCGCCATCGGCACGAGCGAGTTCTCCATCATGGGCCTGCTGCCGGACGTCGCCCGGGAGCTGCACATCTCCGTGCCACAAGCGGGGCATGTCATCAGCGCGTATGCGCTCGGCGTGATGATTGGAGCGCCCGTGCTCGCGGTAGCGTGCGCCAGGCTCCCGCGCCACCGCGCGCTGCTGGGAATGATGGCCGCCCTGGCGCTCGGGAACATCGCGAGCGCGGTGGCCCGCTCCTACGAGAGCCTGATGGTGCTGCGCTTCCTCTCGGGCTTTCCCCACGGCACCTTCTTCGGCATGGCGGCGCTCGTGGTGGCGGACCTGGCGGGGCCCGCGGCGCGGGCACGTGCCGTCGGACGGCTCATGCTCGGCTTGACGATCGCGTGCGTCGTGGGCTCGCCCCTGGCCACAGGGATCGGCCAGTACGCGAGCTGGCGCACCGCGTACCTGCTCATCGGAGGGATCGCCGCGAGCGCCTGGTTGCTCACGCTGCTCAACATCCCGAGGTCGGCCGCCGTCGAGGGGGCCAGTCCGCTGCGTGAGCTCGGAGCGCTGCGGCGCGTACAGGTCTGGCTGACCCTGGGCGTGGGCTCGGTGGGCTTCGGAGGCTTGTTCGCCGTCTATACGTACATCACGCCGACGATGACCGAGCTGGCGGGACTGCGCGTGACGCTCGTCCCCTTCGTCCTGTCGGGCGTGGGGCTCGGAATGGTCGTGGGCAATCTGGTGGGCGCCTCGTTCGCGGACCGCTCGCTGCCGAAGACGATCGTCGCGGCGCTGCTCTGGAACGTCCTCACGCTCATGTCGTTCTGGCTCACCGCGCGCAACCCGTGGGCCGCGTCGCTGTCCGCCTTCGCGCTCGGCATGGGCTTCGCGCTGGTGCCGGGGTTGCAGACGCGGCTCATGGACGTCGCCGCCGATGCACAGACTCTGGCCGCGTCGCTCAACCACTCGGCCTTCAATCTCGCCAACGCGCTTGGGGCCTGGTTCGGGGGCCTGGTGATCTCCGCGGGCTTCGGCTGGAACGCCACGGGGGTGGTGGGCGCGGCCATGGCCATCGGAGGATTGACCTTCTTCGCCGTGTCCATGGCCCTGGAGCGCCGGAGCGCCGCTGGCGCTCAGCGAAACGCGTTCACGACGTAGAGCGACCCTCTCCCTCCGCAGGGCCCCCATCCCACCTATACGCCCTCCGGTTGCGTCTGGGTCCGTCACGGACTCCGCAACGGACGCATCGCGGCGCTCCGGGCGGCGGCGTCCCGCGCACTGCTGTCCGCCGCCCGGGCCCGGCGCTCGCCTCAGCGCTCCGGGGCCACCTCGTCGAAGACGTACTCGTGCTGCTCGTCGCGCACGACGAGGGCGCGGCGGCCCTCGCGGTTGGTGACGACGAACTCCGTACCCACGTTGCCCGGCTCGATGCTCACGAAGGTGAGGCTGCCGTCCTCCTCTTTGCGCGTGGCGACGGCGGTGCTCCACTCACCGAGGTCGAAGATGGTGCGCCCGTCGCGCCCGGTGCGCACCGCGAGGTCGCCCAGCGCGTCGCTGTGGTAGCGCGGGGCGAGCGCGCGCACGGCCTCGGGGTCGGGCGGCAGCGTGAGGCGCTCGCGAGCGCGCTGAATCGTCGTGCGCAGCGACTGGGCCCGCGCCTTCACGTCCTCCTCGGCCTCGGGCCGGCCGTCGTAGAGCACCTCGAGAAGCCGGCGCCTGAAGGCGCCGAGCATGAAGGCGCCGGAGTCCGCGTTCGTAAGGATGACGGCGCCCACACCCGCCTCTGGCAGCCACAGCATGTCGCTGTGGTAGCCGAAGATGCCGCCGCCATGGTGCACCACCGTGGCGCCCGAGGTGCGGTCCACCCCCAGGCCCATGCCGTACGTCACGTCCTCACCCACCGACACCTGGGGCGCGTAGCGCGCGAGCAGGTTCTCCTCGGAGACGAGCCGCTTGCCGTCGGGCAGCGCGCCGCGCGCGAGCTCCAACTGCACGTAGCGCGACAGGTCGCGCACGCTCGTCCACACCCCGCCCGCGGGCCGCATCGGCACCACCTCGTAGTTGAGGTCCATCTTCTCCACCACCGTGCGCCCGTCCACGTCCCACCCGTGCGGGCTCGCATGGTTGCGGCGCAGCGCGCGCGCGAAGTCGAAGGTGGTGTCCGTCATCCCGAGCGGCTTGAACACCTGGCTGTCCATCGCCGCGTCGTAGGCCGCGCCCAGCTCACGATTCGGGTACAGCAACCGACCACCCACGAAGCCCGCGGCCGCCGCCATCAGGTTGCTGTACTGGAACACCTCGCCGAACTTGCTCGTGGGCTGCATCGTGCCCAGCAGCTTCATCGAGGAGGCTGGCGTGGCGTTCTCGTACTCGAAGTACAACTCCATGTCCTGCCGCGGCATGCCCGTACACGCGCAGATGAGGTGCTTCACCAGCACCCGCGACGTGGTGTCCGCGTCGCCCAGCTTGAAGGACGGGTCCACCTGCACCACCGGCTGCTCCCACGCGAGCTTCTTCGCGTCCACCAGCCGCGCGAGCAGCAGCGTGGTGAGAGCCTTGGTGTTGGAGCCCGCCATGAAGAGCGTGTCCGCGTCCACCTTCTGCGGCTTGCCCAGCTCGCGCACGCCCACGCCGCCCTCGAAGACGACCTTGCCGTCCTGGATGAGGCTGAAGCCGACGCCCGGCACCTCGAGCTCCTTCGCCGAGCGATCCACGAACGAACGCATCGCCTCCACACGGGCGGCGTCCAGCGGGTGCGGCTTCTTGCCGGCGAAGGACTCGCGCGCGTAGCCCTTGGGACGCAGGCTGCCGATGAGCAGGCCCGTGGGCGCATCGCGCCGCTCCAGCGTGGCGTTCGTGCCGTCGACGAGGATGACAGTCCACGCGCCGCCCGCGCGCAGCGCCATCGCGTACACGGTGCGCTTCTCGTTGGGCGAGGTCTCGTAGGTGTAGCTGCGGAGTTCCTCCCAGCCGTCGCGGCCCGGCCCCGGCGTGGCGAGTTGGAGCTTGCGCTGCATGGCGGGGTCGGCTGCCTTCCACGCCGCCGCCACCGCCGCGTCCGCGTCCGCCGCGGTGCCTACGTCCACCAGCACCACCCGGGTATCCTTCTCGGGCGGCTCGAGGAGGACCGAGGCCTCGCGCGTGGTCACCGTCCAGCCCGAGGGCGCGGTGAACGTCGCGCCGCCGGGCATGGTGCGCAGCGTGTCCGCGGCCAGCGTCTCGCTCGCCGGGGCGGGTACGGCCGGGGCCGCAGAGGTGGGCACGGCCGGGCCCGCAGGGGTGGGCGCCGGCGTGGACGTCGCGGTCGGATGCTGCAGCAGCAGCGCCTCGGCGCTGCGCGGGCCGGAGGCGCACGCGGACAGCGTGAGACAGAGGGCTGCGACTGCTGCGGGACGGTGCATGGGCCTCTCCCTGGATAGGCGGTGGCCGCAACCTACCGGCTCCCGAGCATGAAAGCGCAGACATGGGACGACCACGGTCTGATATTGAAACCTGTCTATGCTTGGCAGGAAGGCGCTCCCGTTATGAACGTGGCATTCAGGGTCATCATCGAAGTGGATGTTTGAATCCCATCGACAACTATGTGATTGCTCGTTGGTACTAATTGTTTACTCCCCTGCTCCTGGATTGATGGGGGTCAAAAACCATCAATTCAGGTCTCCTCTGGCGCTCGCAGCTACATTCCACACTACACGGGGCACGCACCCGAGGTGAACCGACCGGCGGAGCGTTCGGGCAGGGGTCCGGCGCTCACCGGAACGAATCGACCACATAGACCGAGGCGCCCGAGTAATCGAGCATGGCCGTTCCGGGCTTTGACTCAGGAAGCTTCCGGAGTTGGCCTTTCCCAAGCCGGGCAACAGCGCAAATGGCCACAGTTTCTCCGTCCGGGGGCTTCGCCTCGTAGTACCGGACGACAACTTGCGGTCCACTCGTCCACACCCGCCCGTACAAACGGGTCCCCGGGTCCAAGTTGCCGAGCGAGCCATCAAGGTAGCTCTCTACCGGTCCATCGTAGAGCGTGATGGGGCTCGCGTCGATTTGGTTGGCGTCGAGTTCCACGTCCGCAGAGGCCCCAACGTGCATCCGCAGAATCCGCATTGTCTTTAGGGCCTCATCCGAGCACTTTTCAGATCCAGGGCTTCCGTCTGTGCGCAACGGGATGCCCCCGGACGGGCACCCAGCAGTAGCGAGAAGGAGAACCAAAGAGGAGAGTATGGGTGCTCTGGTCGGCGGCATGCTTGGGGGTATTACTCGCGGAGAAGCCGACGATCCAGGACCACGTGGGTATCTAGCAGGCCATCTTGGCGGTAGATTTCCAAGGCAAGGGTCTTAACGAGCCCAGTCTCAGTATGGAAGGCGTTCCGGTCCACTACGACCGCAATGCTCCCGGTCTCGCCCGGGGCGATCTCGTCGCAGTCGGCACGTAGGGCAAACGGTCTCGCCTCGCCAAACAGGAAGGGTGGGCTTTGGTCCTCTCCTGGGCGCATGGCTCGTAGGCGAGCCTCTGCCAAACTCCAGGGCTTAGACGGGTCGCGGTTCGTCACGGTGAACAGAACCGCTGCTTTCGTCTTACCCCCGTAGACGCGAGCGACAATTCGCGCGGACCGGCCCTTGAGTACCCACTTCTCCCGTTGAACGAGCGCGGTCTGCTTGATGTCCCCTGTCACCAGGAGTTTTGCGAGCGCGTGGTCTGCCGTGTCCTCTCGATAACGCCGCTCGACAACTTCCGAAAGCGCCTCTTCCCGCTTGCGGGTCTCTTCGAGGTCCTTTTGGAGTGATTCGTGGGTGTCCGGTTCGA
Source organism: Cystobacter fuscus (assembly GCF_002305875.1). NCBI lineage: Bacteria > Pseudomonadati > Myxococcota > Myxococcia > Myxococcales > Archangiaceae > Cystobacter > Cystobacter fuscus. The sequence continues at coordinate 6,334,458 of NZ_CP022098.1, forward strand.
TGAAGACGTTCACCTGCTGGTCGGGCCACTCTCCTTCCTTTTTTGTGGCACGCATCAGGGTGAAGGGTACTTCTGTCCCATCCGCTAGCTTCACGACCATCAGGAAGCGATCTTCCGGGTCAAGGGCCTGAAGCGGCTCAACAAGCACCTTTTTCCCGGCACACTCCACAGGCTCGAAGCGACCTTCCCAGCCCAGGATCTTTGTTCCTTCTCGGTCGCAAGGCTGCTGGAACCGGAGGACGGTTACTGCCTCGGGGGTCACATTCAACCGACGAACCCATTCGTCAGGGCGCCCACGAACATAGGCGCTCCAAACGTTGGGATCGCGTCCACGGGCCATGGCAACGGGCGCCATGAGGACGAGAAGCAGAGTAGACCGGAGAGGTAAGAAGTTCCGCATATCGCGGGTCAACCTACCAGATAAGGGATGGGAGCGGCCAGCCCCCCGCGCGTGGGCCCGTCGTAGCATCTCAAAAAGGGACTATTCTACGCTGGCCACATGAGAAACTTGACTTCCTGCCTTTTCGTCATCAGCGCTCTACCTTGGGGGGTGTTTGCATCCGGTTGCTCGGCTGGTAGGACGCATTACGCCTACTCCGGTGGGACAACGCGCTACGCCTACACGTCGAGCCGTCCCGTAGTCCTAGCGCAAGCGGCTACGATGGACTGCCGGCCTAGCGACTCCACCATGACGTGTTGCATCAAGAAGCATCCACAGGATCCGGTAGGCGCTTGTGGGGCGACGCAATCCGAGGTTGATCAGGTGCTCCGGGCTGTGAGAACCGGCTCCGATGTTGACGAGGACGAGGACGACTTCTCCAACAACGCTTCCCTACCCAAGTGGAAACAGAAGTGCATTGAGAACTACAACGAGTGCGTAGAGGACGACTGGACGGGGAATTGCCACGACTGCCTGCGCTTGTGTGAGGGGCAGCACAAATGGCCTTCTGGCAAGTGCCACGGAAAAGAGTAGGAGGAGGCGCGCGCATGGCCGAAGAGATGGACTTGGATGATGTATGGGTGCTGTGTCGCGACATTCTTGAGAACGGCGCCCCGTTGGAACTCAACGACGAGATGCGCGCCCTCCTTTCGCGGACTGCACAGCAGGCGGCCATCAGTCAGCAGGACGCGGAAGATGCGTTGCGTAGTCACTCCACCGCAATGACGCTGCTTCGAGAGATTCACCGCCGTATTGGGGAAGGGTCAAATCGACTCGACGAAGCCCGAGACCGTGTGAATGAGCTTCAGCAGCAAGGGGACTTCGACGGGGCGCAACAAGTCATGCGCGACGTGCTCGCCGTGGAGATTGTCCCTTTCTACCGGGCGCAGGCCGAAAGAACCCTCAAGAAATCGGCTGGGCTGGCGGAGGTGCTCGCGACCGGGCGGCTCAATCCGAACCTGCCCGACCGGCCGCAACTCGCCGTTCTCGCGCAACGCATCCAGAAGGGACACGCCCTGGAACTCACCGATGACCTATGCGCCCTTCTACACCGGACCGCCCCCACGGCAGCTATCAGCGAAGCCGAGACGGAAGAGGCCCTAAAGAGCCCGAAAGGCGCCGAGGCCCTGATGGGGATGATTCTCTCTCGCTTCCGAGAGGCTCAAAGCCGGTTCCTGCGCTCGATGTACCGGATGACGAGTCTCCGAGACGCTGGAGATCTCGAAGGTGCCCGCCAGCAGATGCGTGACGTGCTCGCCGTGGAGATTGTGCCGCGATACCGGCAGGCAGCCGAGGAGCAGCTACGGGGCCTCGACAGTCCGCCCCCGGAGTCGTGACCAGGTCGGGGCTGGGCGCTCGGGAGCAGGACACAAAAACGGCATTCCTGCCACGTGGGTAGCCGCATCCGTAGCCTAGGGGCCCTCCCTACATGAGCAGAACTGCAATCAAGCTGGAAGACACTACGGGCCACCAAGGGTTTTCGCTAACGCCTGGATATACGGCCACGCCTGCTGAATGCCTTCAAAGATCACCGAAGCCACCAAGCTTTGCGTGATTCCATGCCGAGAAATCTGCTTGAGCATGGCGGGCAACTCGCTCCGGAATATCACTGTTTTCTGCGACACCGAGCACGTCTCCGAGCATCATGGGCCCAGCATTTCGCCGTCCCTTTGCGTAGCCCGAAAGCTCATGTTCAAACCACCGCTATTCGTCCTTCATGCCTAGCTGCTCGGCGACCGTGATGACCATGCCCAAAACAGGAACGAGTGACCCTTGATGATTCGAAAGCTGGGCGCTGGCCTGTGCGATTATCCGCAGAAGCGCTTGAGCTTGATTTTGATTCAAGATGAACTCTCCGAGTTGCGAAAAGATGTTGAAGTGTCCTGCGGGATGAACCGACCGGGCTAGCTTGGTCGCCGTGGGGACTTACGCCATTGATGTAATAATCCTTGATGAGCCAGCTATGGCCGACGTCACCCGCGCAGCAACCCCAGCCGGTCCTCGGGGCGGGGCTGGAAGCCCGGGAAGACGGACGCCAGGGAGCGCACGCCCAGGTGTCCCTCCAGCGCCTCGGAGAGCACGGTGCGGAAGTCCGTGAGCGAGGGCACGTCCCGCTCCTCCAGCAGGTGCTCGGCCGCGAGTCCCTTCCACGGCCCCACCACGCGCCCCCCACGCACGCCGCCACCGAGCACCAGCATCGCGCTCCCCGTGCCGTGATCCGTCCCCCGGCTGCCGTTCTCCTTCACCGTGCGGCCGAACTCCGTCATCACCACGACGAGTACGTCGCTCCACCGCGGCCCCAGGTCCTGGACGAACGCCCCCAGGGCCTCGCCGAGTTCCCGGGCCCGCGAGGCGAAGTGGCCCGTCGTGATGCCCTGCGCCATGTGCGTGTCCCAGCCTCCCATCTCGGTGGCGGCCACCTGGAGCCCCACGTCCGCGCGGATGAGTCGCGCGATGTCCTGCATCCGCTTGCCCAGCGGCGAGCGGGGATAGGTCGCCCCGTGCGCCGGGGGCATGTCCGCCAGGCCTTCATCCCGCACCCGCGCGAGCGCCGCGCTCGCCTCGGCGCCCGTGGTGCGCAGGGCCTCGTCCACCGCTCCGGCATAGAGGGACGCGAAGGTGGCGCCGCGCTGGGGGTCGCGCAGCCGGAAGTCCGCCAGGGTCTCCAGCGCCAGGGCCGGAGCCGTGCCCGCGAGCGCTCGCGGCAGGGTGTCCTGCATCGCCACGGCGCGAAAGGCACTCGCCGGCTCCGGGGGGAGCTGTTCCAGCGCGCGGTTGAGGTAGCCCTCGCGGGTGGACTTCACCCCGGGCGTCCCGGTCTCGATGAAGTCCTGGGCGTCGAAGTGGCTGCGCATCGCCTGGGGCAGCCCCACCGCGTGCACCACCGCGAGCGTGCCGTCGCTCCACTGGGGCATCAGCGCGGCGAGCCCCGGGTGCAGCCAGAAGGTGTCATCCAGGCGCAGCGCGGCGCGCTCCCCCGTGGCGCGCAGCGCGATCGTGGGCCGCAGCCGGTTGTAGTCCGCGTCCCCCACCGGAGCCACCAGCGAGAGCCCATCCGCCCCTCCGCGCAGGAAGAGCGTGACGAGCACCCGGCGCCCGCCTCCGGGCACCTGCTGCGCGGCGCGGGCGAGGAAGGTGGGCGCGGTGGCCATCCCCAGCAGGGACAGGCCCGAGGCCTGGAGCAGCAGACGGCGCGACAGGTGCGGCATGGCGTTTGACCTCACTGCTTCTGGAATTCGGGGGAGCCGAGCAGCAGGCCCGCCGCGCGGCGGACGTCCAGGGGCCGCACCTCCCCATCCGGCATGAAATCCCTCTCACCGGGCGTGAGCGCTGCGAGCAACGTGGCGCGGGTCTCGGCGGACAGGGGCTCGAAGAGGAGCCGGGGGGCGAGCGAGTCCAGGAGCGCCGCCGCGTTCGCGGGAGGCGAGGCCCATCCCCAGGGGAACTCCACGCGGGTGCCCTGCACCTTGCCCTCGGCGAGCGTGAGGGCGAAGTTGATGCGCTGCACGAGGGCTCCGGTGTTCACCCAGGGGGCCGCGTGTTCGGGGTAGCCCGTGGGCGCGGGGGCGCGGTAGAGGTTCTGGCCCATGCGCTCCACCACGCGGGAGATCGCTGGCCCACCATCCGTCCGGGCCCCCAGGGCGCGGAGGCTGGAGACCACCAGCTCCAGGGGCGTCTTGGTCAGCGAGCCCAGGGCGGCGTCGGACCAGAACTCGGGCGAGGTGAAGAGGGCCGAGTACACGGCGCGCAGGTCTCCCTCGGTGCTCAGGAACACCAGGGCCAGCCGCTCCACCAGTGCCGGGGGCGGTGCCTCCGACACGAACTTGCGCGCCAGCTTCGTGGCGATGAAGCGCGCGGTGGCGGGGTGGCGCGCGAGAATGTCCAGCACCCGCTCCCCGTCCTCCTGTCCACCCCCCGCGGGCAGCGCCACGCCGAGCACGTGCTTGTCTCCGACGTCGTGCATGGCGGGCCGGAAGACGAAGACGGGCGCGCGCTCGGGTTCGTCGATCGTCCAGCCCGTGAAGGCCCGCGCCACCTCGCGCACGTCCTGTTGCGAGTAGCCGCCATCCACCCCGAGCGTGTGCAGCTCCAGCAGCTCCCGGGCGTAGTTCTCGTTGAGTCCGGTGGACGCCTTCTTGCCCTTGCCCGGCGTGGAGCCCTCACCCGCGCTGCGCCAGTTGTCCAGGTAGTAGAGCATGGCGGGGTGGCTCGCGGTGGCCGCCAACAGCTCGCGGAAGCGCCCGAAGACGTGGGGCCGCAGCGCATCGCGCTCGAAGGACATCACCATCCAGCGCACCGGCCCCTTGTCCACCGACACGTTGAAGTGGTTGAACCAGAAGTCCACCAGCACCTCCTGCAACTGGCGCTGGCCGTCCACGGCGCGCAGGAGCTTCTGGGTGCGCAGCTCCTCGTCCACCTGTCCGGGCAACATGTCCCGTCCCAGCATCTCCGTGAGCCGATCCCGGTCCTCCTGCGTCTCCAGCCGGAGGCCCAGCTCCCGCGCGTGCTCCTGGAGCAGCGGGTAGCGCTCCATCAGCGCCTTCATGCCGAGGGTCACCGTTGGCAGGGTTGCCAACCGCTGCTCCAGGACCTCGTCGGGGATGCGCTCGGGCCACAACTGCCGCTCCACCCAGGAGGAGGCCCCCACGCGGCGCACCTCCTCCCAGTCCCGGGGCGAGGGCCCGAAGGCGAGCCGCCGCAGCACATGCAGGGCCCGCTTCTCCTCGCTCCACTGCGTGACGGGCCACGTGAGGCTCGGGGGAGTCGTGCGTTCCCGGGGGCCGGACGCACACCCCGGTAGGGCCAGCAGGCCCAGGATGCTCAACAGGAGGGCTCGGCGCATGGGGATCATCCTCCTCCGTCATCACACCGCGGAAGGCTCCAGGTTAATGACTCCGTCAACGAAACCCGAGCGCGTCTTTCAATTGCCCGGAACTCCTGGGGATTTCCGGACATCGCTTCCCGCTCCCGTGAGGTAGCGGGTCATGCGCAGCGTGAGCGCCAGCGGCGCGAAGCGCGCGAACCAGGTGCTCAGCACGTTGAGGAAGCCCGGAATGACCACCGCCCTGCCCCGCTTCATGCCCCGGTAGCCCACCTCGGCCACCTGGCGCGCGTTGCCGCTGCCGAGCGGTCCCGCGAAGAGCCGGGGCCGCTGGTGCTCGGAGGCGCGCGTGGCGAACTCCGTCTCGGTGTAGCCCGGGCACAGCGCCGTCACCCGGACGCCCTTGCCCCGCATCTCCTCGTGGAGCGCGTTGGAGAAGGACAGCACGTACGCCTTGGTGGCGAAGTAGACGGCCATGAGGGGGCCCGGCTGGAAGGCCGCCGTCGACGCGACGTTGAGCACGTAGCCCCGGCCCCGAGCCATCATCCCCGGGAGGAACGCGCGGGTGAGCGCGGTGAGCGCCCGGATGTTGAGATCGATCATCCCCAACTGGGACTCGGCGGGCAGCATGGCGACAGGGCCGGCCAGACCGAAGCCGGCGTTGTTCACCAGCACCTCGATGTCGAGCCCCCGCGCCCCCACCTCGCGCGTCACCTCGGTCACGCCCTCGGGGGTGCCGAGGTCCGCGCCCACCACCACACAGGGGGTGCCATGGGCGCGCTCGAGCTGCTCCGCCAGGGCGCGCAGGGGCTCGGTGCGCCGGGCCACCAACACCAGCGCGTGCCCCTCGCGCGCGAGTACCACCGCCAGCTCCCGCCCAATACCGCTGGAGGCCCCCGTCACCAGCGCGTGGGGCCGCGTCCTCGAGTCTTGATCCATGTCCTCCACGCTTCCCCGGGCCCGCACGGGCCGTCAACCGCTTTGTGGCGAGAGGGAGCGGGCGGAGGGGCGCGCCGAACGCCCACGGTTCGCGTACACTCCGGGAACGCTGGTGTTGGGGGGGCCCTCCCCCGGCCGAGGAGACGAAACGATGTTTTCGAGATGGACCGTGGGGCGGCAGTTCTTCGTGGGTTTGCTCCTGATCTCGACGTTGATCATGTGCTTCATCTTCCTGACCCGGAACAGCACCCAGAAGCTCATGAACGCCGCGCTCCTCGTCGAGGAGAGCCATCAGACGATCGGGCAGATCGAGCGGGTCTTCTCCATCGTGAAGGACGCGGAGTCGGGACAGCGCGACTACCTCATCACCGGCAACGAGGGCGCGCTCGAGCCCTTCCGCCAGGCCTCGTCCAGCCTGGTCCGGGAGCTCGAGCCCCTGCGCACCTCGCTCTCCGGCAGCCCCGAGCAACTGCGGCGCCTGGACACGTTCAAGGATCTGGCCGCGCAGCGCCTGGAGAGCCTGCGCGCCAACATCGACGTGCGCCGCGACCAGGGGCTCGACGCCGCCCTGGCGCGCCTCAAGACCAGTGAGGGCCCGCGGGTGATGGAGAGCCTGCGGGGGACGGTCGCCGAGCTGCTCCAGCATGAGCAGAAGCTGCTCGCGGCGCGCGAGCAGGGGCGCACGGACGAGACGGCCGAGCTGGACCGGTTCTTCTGGATCGACGGCCTCGCGCTCCTGTTCTTCACCTCGCTGGTGGCCCTGGTCATCGGCCGGAGCCTGGAGCGCAAGCTGCAGACGGCCATCGCCCAGGTGCAGGGCTCGTCGGCCGAGCTGCACTCGGCGGCCTCGCAGCAGGTGTCCGGCGCGCGCGAGCAGGCCTCGGCCACGACGGAGATCTCCATCACCGTGAAGGAGCTGTTGTCCACGTCGCGGCAGATCGCCGGCAGCGCCCAGCAGGTGGCGCGCGTGGCGGACGACACGGCGGGAGCGGCGCAGACGGGCAAGGACACGGTGCAGCGCGCCCAGGAGGCCATCGACGTGGTGAGCCGCCAGGTGGACGCGATCGTCACGCACATGCTGGAGCTGGGCAAGCGCTCGCAGGAGATCGGCGGCATCCTGGACATCATCAACGAGCTGTCCGAGCAGACGAACATCCTGGCCATCAACGCCACGATTGAAAGCGCGGGCGCGGGCGAGCACGGCAAGCGCTTCGCCGTGGTGGCGGATGAAATCCGCAAGCTGGCGGACCGGGTGGGCGGCGCGACCAAGGACATCCGCGTGCTCATCGACGAGATCCGCGCCGCCTCCAACACCACCATCATGGCCACCGAGGACGGCTCCAAGGCGGTGCAGAGCAGCGCCAAGCAGTTCAGCGAGGTGGCCGGCAACTTCCGGCGCATCGCGGAGCTGGTGCGCAGCAACCTGGACGTGGCGCGGGAGATCGAGCTGAGCACCCAGCAGCAGACGACGGCGGTGGAGCAGGTGAACACCGCCATCCTCGAGGTGGCGCAGACGGCCCGTCAGGCGGAGACGACCTCCTCTCAGACGATGCAGACGGCCAACCAGCTCTCGCAGCTGTCCAAGCAGCTGCACGCCATCCTCAACGCGCGCGCCGAGGCCTGACGCCGCGGGCCGAGGCCCCCTCGCGCGCCAGCGCGCCGAAGCGGCGGTACAGGGCGGGCACGACGAACATGTTGAGCGCGGTCGAGCTCGACAGGCCGCACAGGATGACGATGGCCATGGGCGCCTGGATCTCGCTGCCCGGCTCGCCACCGGAGAGCGCGAGGGGCACCAGGCCGAGCCCCGCCGCGAGCGCGGTCATCAGGATGGGCACGAGCCTCTCCTGGGCGCCGCGCCGGATGGCCTCGTCGATGTTCCGTACGCCCTCCGCGTGGACCAGGTGCCGGATGTGCGAGACGAGCATGATGCCGTTGCGCGTCGCGATGCCGAACAGCGTGATGAAGCCCACGAGCGACGCGATCGAGAGCACCCCTCCCTGGAGCAGGACGCCGGCCGCGCCTCCGATGAGCGCCAGGGGGAGGTTCACCATCACCAACACCGCGTCACGCACCGAGCCGAACGCCGTGTACAGCAGCCCGAACATGCCCACGAGGCACGCGAGGCCGAGCAACCCCAGGGTGTGGGTGGCGCCTTCCGCGCTCTCGAACTGCCCCCCATACACGATCTGGTAGCCGGCCGGCAGGCGCACCGAGCGCTCCACCGCCGTCTGGATGTCGCGCACCACGCTCACGACGTCACGCCCCGCGAGATTGCAGCTCACGACGAGCTTGCGCTGCACGTTCTCGCGGCCGATCTCGTTCGGTCCCCGGTCGCGGTGCACGTGCGCGAGCGCGCGCAACGGAACCCTGGCTCCGCGCGGTGTCGTCACGAGCAGCTCCTGGAGATCCTCGAGGGACTGGACCCGGCTCGGCTCGGTGCGCACCACGAGATCGAAGACCGCCTGACCTTCCATCACCTGCGACACGACGTGCACGCCCGAGCCCACCTCCAGCGCGCGCGCGACGTCGGCGACGCGCAGGCCATGGCGGGCGATGGCGACGCGATCGAAGCGGACGCGCACGAGGGGGATGTCGGCCTGCTGCTCCCGGGAGAGATCCACCACGCCCGGCACACCGCGCATCGCGGCCTCGACCTCGGTGCCCACCCGGCGCAGCTCGGCGAGATCGTCTCCGAAGACCTTCACCGCGATGCTCGCCCGCGTGCCGGAGAGCATGTGATCGATGCGGTGGGAGATGGGCTGACCGATCGTGATGCTCACCCCCGGCAGCAGCGAGAAGTCCCTCCGCAGGGCCTCGAGGAACTCCTCCCGGGAGCGGTCCGTCTCGCGCAGGCTCACGTCGAGTTCCGCGGCGTTCACCCCCTGGGCGTGCTCGTCCATTTCGGCGCGTCCCGTACGGCGGGCGACGGAGACCACCTCGGGATGCCGCAGGAGGATCTGCTCGAGGCGCCTTCCGGTGGCATCGAACCCGGCGAGCGATGTCCCCGGAAGCGTCACCGCCGCGATGGTCAGCGTGCCCTCACGGAACTCCGGGAGGAAGGAGCGGCCCGACAGCGCGAGCGCGGCGCCCGCCGTCGCCAGCAAGGCGAACGAGACCGAGGCCACGAGCCGCCAGCGCTGGATGGCGCGCTCGAGCAGCGGCGTGTACCGCTGCTTGAGCCACTGGGACAAGCGCGGCTCGTGCGCGGCGGAGACGGCCTTCGAGCCGGGCAACAGGTAGGAGCACAGGACCGGGGTGAGCGTCACGGCGACGAAGAGCGAGGCGGCGAGCGAGACCACGTACGCCACGCCGAGCGGCTGCAAGAGACGCCCCTCGACCCCGGAGAGGAAGAACAGCGGCAGGAAGACGAGCACCACGATGAGCGTCGCGAAGACGATGCTGCCGCGAATCTCCTGGCTGGCGGTGAGGACGATCTCGAGCGCGGGGCGCCGCGTGTCCTCGGGCAGCAGCGCGTTCTGCCGCAGGCGCCGCACGACGTTCTCGACGTCGATGACCGCGTCGTCCACCAGTTCCCCGACGGCGATGGCCATGCCGCCCAGGGTCATGGTGTTGAGGGTCGCGCCGAACGCCGACAACGCGAACACCGCCGTCACGAGCGAGAGCGGAATGGCGATGAGGGTGATGGCACTCGCGCGCCCGCTGCGCAGGAAGGCGAGGACGATGAGGAGCACGAGCACGACGCCATCCCGAAGCGCCTCGAGCACGTTGCCAATGGCCACCTCGATGAAGTCCGCCTGGCGGAAGATGTCGCGCTGGAGGGTCATTCCCTCGGGCAGCGTGCGCGACAGCTCATCGAGCTCCCGGTCGATGCGCCGGGTGAGCTCCAGGGTGTTGGAGCCCGGTTGTTTCTGCACGCCGACGATGACCGCGGGCTGACCACCGAAGGAGCCCTTCCCCCGGGAGAGCGCGGCGCCCATCCGGACCTCGCCGAGGTGACGCACGAGGACGGGCTGCTCCCCCCGCCAGGTGACGAGCGTCTCCGCGACGTCTTCGGGCGTGCGCACTCGGCCGATGCCATGCACCAGGTACTCCTGCCCCCCCTCGTTCACGAAGCCCGCCGACACGTTGGCGTTCGTCTCCTCGAGCGCCCGGACCACCTCCCCCACCGTGACCCCCTGGGCCGCCAGACGCTCGGGCCGGAGCACCACCTCGAACTGCCTGCGCTCGCCACCCGTCACGATGACCTGCGACACACCAGCCACGGCGAGCAGCCGTCTGCGCAGCGTGAAGTCCGCGAACGCTCGCGCCTCCATCTCCGTCCCGTTCCCGGTCGTCACGGCGAGGAAGAGGATCTCCCCCATGATGGACGAGATGGGGGCGAGCACCGGCGCTTCGACCTCGGCGGGAAGCGTGTCGCGCACGAGCTGGAGCTTCTCGCTCACGGTCTGCCGCGCGCGGTAGATGTCCGTTCCCCAGTCGAACTCGGCGTAGATGACCGAGATGCCCACCCCCGTCGCCGAGCGCACGCGCCTGACTCCCGGCGCACCGTTGAGGGAGGACTCGATGGGCAAGGTCACCCGCGTCTCGAGCTCCTCGGGCGCCATGCCGTGCCCCTCGGTGATGACGGTCACCGTGGGCGCCGTGAGATCCGGGAAGACGTCGACCGGCATCCGCGAGGCGGTGTACGCCCCCCATACGAGCATCACGCTCGCGGCGATGAGCACCGCGAGGCGATGCGAGAGGGAGCCACGAAGAATCGCGTCGATCATGCTGGCGCCCTCAGTGCGAGTGCCCGTGGGCGGGAATGGAGCCGCTCGACGCGGCGAGCTTCACGGACCATGCGCCGCGCGTGACGACGTGCTCTCCGGTGCGAACGCCACTCAACACCTCGGCGTGGCCCCGGTCGCGCACCCCGAGGCGCACCACCCGGCGCTCGAAGGACTCTCCCTCGACCTGCACGAAGACGACGGACACGCCGCTGTCGTCGACCACCGACGACTCCGGCACGGCGAGGGCGCGGCGCTCCTCCCCGTTGACGATGAGGACGCGCGCGAAGGCCCCCACCGCCCACCGGGCCCCCGCGTTGTCCACCGTGAACACGAGCGGAAGCGTCCGCGTGAGCGGATCGATGACCTGTCCCCGAGTGACCAGTGCATCGGCGGGAAGTTCGATGGCCTCCTCGCCGCCCTCGACGAGGAACGACGCACCGCGGGGCGTGCCGAGCCGGCCCACGTCGATCTCGGCCACGCGGGCCTCCAGCCAGAGCTGGGTGAGGTCGGTGACCCGGAACAGCGGCGCCCCCACCTCGACGAAGGCGCCCGGGGCGACGTGGAGTTCGGTCACGGTGCCCGACAGCGGAGCACGCAGCGCGACCGTGCCCTCGCCGCCGCCGGCCGTCCGTTGTACGCGGCGGAACTGCTCGAGCCGCCGCCGCGCCGCCGAGAGCGAGGCCTGGGCGTCCTCGGTGGCACGGACCGCCTCCTCGACACGTCGCTCGGGCACCGCGCCCTCGGCCCGCAGTTTCTCGAGACGTTCGCGCTCGCGCTCCGCGAAGCGCAGCTCCAGGTCCGCGCGCGTGATGGCGAGTTCGAGGGACGCCACGTCCGCGGCCTCGAGCCGGGGCGCGATCACCCCGAGCGGATCATCGACGGAGACCTGTTCGCCGAGGCGTGGAAAGGCCCTTCCACTCGTCGCGACCCGGCCCGCGGCGGGCGCCCTCACGAGGACCTCTCCGTCGGACCGGGCACGCACCTCGCCGGTCGCGCGCAGGGTCGGACGCAGGGCGTGTTCGGAGACGAGCGCGGTCGCGAACTCGATGGGCCATTGCTGCTCCTTGAGGAAGGGGATGCGGCCCGGGGCTTCGGGCTCCTCGGGAATCCCGGCGCGCGCGGCGGCGGCGCTCTCGAAGACCGTCACGTCGCCGAGATCGTGGTCCGCGGACAGACCCGGCGCGCGGATCTCCACGAGCAGCCGACGCCTGCCCGTGGCGGCCGGCTTCACCACGGGGCGGAAGATGCCGGGAACCGATGGGCCCTGACTGTCGAAGCGCTCCTCGCCGGAGTCACCCCGCAGCACCACGCTCACCCTCCCCTCGGCCAGCGCCGCGAAGCCCTCGAGCTTCGTCACGTGGGCCGCGCAAGGTGATTCCTCACCACGCACCAGCGCGGGCAGCTCGATGAAAAGCTCACTCGCCTCGGTCCAATGTGTAAACGAGAGCGCGGGCCGCTCGTCCGCCGCGTCATGGCCATGTGCATGACCGTGCCCCACGTCCCCCTCGTGGGAATGAGAGTGGCAGGCCGCCACGAGCACGAGCGGCAGGAGAATCATCAGACGTTTCATGGCAACCCAGCTCCCGTGAGCCGATCCAGCTCGATGCGCGCCCGGCGCGCGGCGTGCGCCATGTCGAGCGCGGTGAGGGAATCGTCCGTGGCGCCCCGGTGGGCATCGAGCAGCTCGAGCAGCCCCAACTCCCCGCCCTCGTACCCCGCGGAAGCGATGCGTACGAGTTCACCGGAAACCTCGGTGGTGCGCTCGTGGAACTCCGAGGCCGCGCGGCGCAACCGGACGGCTTCCGCCCGCGCGCCCGCCAACTCCCCGTCGAGTTCCGATTCGAGCAGCGCGCGCCGCCCTCGCGCGGCCTGGGCCTCGCCCGCCGCGACACGGGCGAGCCCCGACGCTCGATCCCACAGGGGAAGGGACAAGGACGCCCCGAACAGGAAGCCATCGGTGCGCCCCTGGCCTCCGAGATCCACGCCCTTCCAGCCGCCTTCGAGCAGCAGGTCCGGTGCCCACCAACGAGAAGCCGCCCGCCGCTCGAGCGTGGCGGCCTCGAGGCGCAGATCGAGCGCCAGCAGATCGGGACGCGAGCCGTTCGAGGCGCGCAGGGCCAGCAACTCCGCGGGCTCCGTGTCGGGCAGGAGTGTTCCCGTCACGGTCATCGTCGAGGCATCGGCGCCGAGGAGCGCCTGGAGCCGTGCCCGTGCCCGCTCGAGCGCGGCTCGCTCCGTTTCCAGCCGGCCCATCGCCACGGCGCGCTCCCGCTCGACACGCCTCCGGTCGTACGTCGCGGCATCACCTCGTTGCTCACGGCGCGTCACGAAGGTCAGCGCCTGCTCGATCCGGCCGCCCCACCCCTCCAGCGCGTTGATCCGGGCCTGCCGATAGAGCACCTCGTGGAAGCGCAGACGGGCCTGCGCGGCGACCGACAGCCCGGTGGCCTCACCCTCCCGCCGTGCGGCACGTGCTCGCGCCCCGCCGGCCTCGCCCTGGAGCGCGCGCCGGGCCCCGAGGTCGAGAGCCTGGGACAGCGAGACATAGTCCTCACGCGACCCGGAAGCGCCGAAGGTCTGCTCACGCATGTACGCGAGCTGCGGATTGGGATACGCGCCCGCGGCCCATCCACGTCCCTCTTCGGCGGTGACATCTCCCTCGAGGGTGTCGCGCAGGGGGGCTCGGCGAAGCGCACGGGCCACGGCCTCGCGCTCGGTGAGCACCGGGCCCGGCTCGGGCTCCTGTGCCTCCGCGCCCGCGGCGAACACGAGGACGAGCCAGAGGCCCACCAAAAACCGAGCGACCATCGGTTTTCCACGCGGACGAAGACGGATCAGGCGAACGAGGGCCATGGCAGGTCAGTGCGCGACGACGGAGAGAAGGGATTCGGTGAGGTGGTGCAACCCGGCGGAAGTACCGAGGACTCCCACGAGCGCGGCGACGAGACAGAGCGCCACCCCGCGCAGCGACCTCGAGGGCGCGGGCTCGGCGAGCAACGACTCCACGCGCCGCTCCACCGCGCATTGCCCGAACGCGACGGCCACGGGAGCGAGCCGTCCAGCCACCACGTGTCGTGTCGCGCGCTCGACGCGGAGGATCGCGGACGCCACGGCGATGCGATCGCCCACGGCGCTGGCGGCGTCTTCGTCGCAGGCCTGCTCGGCGGCGATCTCCAGTTCGCGCACGAGCCAGCGCGCCACCGGGGGCAGGTGAAACACACCCAACGCGCGCACGAGGCTGGCGACGAGGGCATCGCGGCGGCGCGCATGGGCCCGCTCGTGGGCCAGGACGATGGCGCGCTCTTCCTCGCCGAGCGAGTCGAGCAGCCCGCGTGACAGGAAGACCCGGGGGCGCAAGAGGCCCGCCGTCAGGCACACGGGCCGCGAGGTCTCGATCACGGTGACGCCCAGCTCGTGGCGTGGCTCGCCGGTCCTCGCGAGGGCACCGAGCACGCGCACCGCGCGCACCACGTCCAGGGCTCCGAGGGCCGCGCGCAGCGAGACGTGGCTCACGACGAAGACGAGCCCCAGCACCCAGGCCAGGTGGATTCCGCTCCTGGGCAGATGGATGAAGCACAGGTGCGCGTGCCCATCGTCATGCGTGGCGCAATGGTCGAGACGCGGCACCACGAGCGAGAGCAGCGACGGAAGGCTCGCGGACAGCATCAGCGCGAGCGCCGTGAGGATTGGCAGTACCGCCAACAAGACGAGGAAACGATGACGGGCCCTCGGTTCCCAGCGCGACAACCGGGAGGCGAAGACGCGCGCGCCCAGGGCCGAGAGGAGCGAGCCCAGGGCGAGGAACACGACCGCCGCCAGCAGGAAGAACTGCGCGCTGTGCAGACCAGGGCTCATCGTGGGCCCCGCTCGAGTTTCCGCCGCCGCTCCGCGACGAGCGCCTCCAGGCGCTCGAGGTGCTCCAGCCCCGCGCGCTCGGTGACATCGACGAACGCCGACACCACGGCCTCGGCCTGCCCATCCATCAAGCCGCCGACGAGCTCGCCCACGAGATCACGATGGAACTCCTCGCGGCTCACCCGGGCCTTGTACACATGGGCGTGGCTGACCTTGTCCCGTTCGAGCAGCCCCTTCTCGAAGAGGCGCTTGAGCGTCGACTGGATCGTGTTGAGCGTGATCCCCCGCCGCTTGCCGAGCGCCACGTGAACGGACTTCGCGTCGCCTTCTCCCCCCGACCACAGGTGATTCATCACGGCGGCTTCGAGCTCACCGAGGAGAGGCGGACGAACGGGACCGGAGGAACTCACGTCCAGAACGGTACGGGAACAAAAACCGATCGTCAATCGGTGTTCCCCGCCCCCTGGAGTACGAACGACATCCCCTTCTCATCCATCGAGACTCTTTTTCTCTCGAGGAAGTAAAGAGGCCGGGCACACACCTTTCGCCCCGCGACGAGCGACAATGCTCTCATGTTGAAAGTCAACCGGCCGAACGTCAGCACCGCCCCCTCGCCGACGACCCCGACGGCTCGCAGCGCGCCGTCCTCGCCGACTGCTCCCACTTCACCCTCGGCGCCCACCCAGCGCACCAGCGCCACGGGCCCCACTCCCCCGCCCCCGGTCACCGATTCGCTCTCCACGACCATGCGGCCCTCGGCCAGGGGTGGCGTCAACCTGAGCGGCACCACCGCCCCTCCCCCCGCGCCGCCTCTCCCGCCGCGGCCCGCCGTGACCACCGCGCCCGGCCAGCCTCCCCGGAGCGTGAACGCCTCGCTCCAGGACGAACTCAATCGGGCGTCGCTCAAGCCGGCGGACCACGGTGTCGTGCATCCGGACCTGCCGGGCATCCGCACCCGCCGGGAGCCGTTTTCACAGCCCCATGAGTTCGCCGACTTCACGCGCGACGCCCGGGCCTCCACGCACCGGCTGATGGAGAATCCCACCGGTCAGGAGATGCTGACGGACATCAACAACAAGACCGGGCAGCTCAACCCCGGCGCCACGGGGACGGCCCAGAAACCGCTGACGGCCGTGGACATCCACTCCAGCAACAAGATGACCCATTCCCCCCGGGTCTCGGGAAACACGGCCGAGGAGAAGCTCGCGTCCGCGAAGCCCGCGTACCGCTTCGATGGCCAGCCCGGCACGGGCGCCGCCAGCACCGTCAAATACAATCCGAACGCGGGAAGGAGCGATCCCGGGGACGTGGCGCTGCGTCCCGGGGACTTCCGCGCCAACAGCCTGGGGCACGAGATGGTTCACGCCCATCGCGCGGCCCATGGCCTCCAGGTCCCCCCGCTGGAAGCCAGCAAGCATGCCCAGAACTCCATGCTCAAGAAGTACGATCCCCAGACTCCAGGGGACGTGAACTACCCCAAGCAGGTCATCAATCAGCACGCCCTCCTCAAGGAGGAGTTCGAGACGGTGGGCCTCCAGCGCACTCCGGGCCATCCCGATGCTCCGACGGAGAAAAAGATCCGCAAGGAGCTCGGGATGCCCCCGCGCACGAACTACTCGGGCGAGGTTCCCGGAGGCGCCAACCATCAAGAGCTGCAGCGGGTCGACGAGGCGCTCGACAACCGGCTCGGTGTCTCGAAGCGGTTCAACCTGACGGATTCGCCGGTCACCAAGATCGTCAACCATTTGGAGAAGTGACTCATGATGAAAGTCAACCGGCCGAACGTCAGCCCGTCCCCTTCTCCGACGACCTCGACGGCGCGCAGCGCGCCGACCTCGCCAACGACTCCCACGTCGGCCCCCACGTCCACTCAGCGCACCCAGGCCACGGGCCCCACCGCTCCGCCTCCGGCCACCGATTCACTCTCCACGACCATGAGGCCCTCGGCCAGGGGGGGCGTCAACCTGTCGGGCACCACCGCCCCGCCCCCCGCTCCGCCTCTCCCCCCGTCGCGGCCCGCCGTGACCGCCGCGCCCGGTCAGCCCCCTCGGAGCGTGAACGCGTCGCTCGAGGACGAACTCAAGCAGGGCCGGGCCTCCCTCAAGAAGACCGACCACGGCGTCGTGCATCCGGAGCTGCCCGGCATCCGCACCCGCCGGGACAACCTGGCGCCCCATGAGTTCGCCGATCACACGCGCGACTCCCGGGCCTCCATCCACACGCTGATGGAGAACAATCCAAATGGGACGCAGTCCGTCGGCAACAAGATGCTGACGGACATCAACGGCAGCACCGCGAAGCTCAACAATGGCTCCCTGGGGACGGCGCAGAATCCGGCGACGGCCGTGGACATCCATGCCGGCAACAAGATGACCCACGGGCCCCGGCTGGGCGAGTTCGACCGGGTGGCCATCGGCAAGGATCTGGCCGCGCTGGACCCGAATGACCAGGCGGGCCGCGCCAGGGTGATTGAGAAGCACCAGCAGAAGGCGCTCCTCGAAACAAACTCGGCCTACCGTGCCGGTGGTCACGCGGGCGAGGGCCGGGCCAGCACGGTGAAATACAACGCCAATGAAGCCAGCTCCCCCCAGAATCGCGCCAACAGCATGGGGCATGAGATGGTTCACGCCCATCGCGCGGCCAATGGCATGCAGGTGGGAACGGTGCAGCAAAGCAATCTCCAGCACCACCCCGCCTTCGACGCGGCCAACAAGGTGGAAGCCGGAGGCGGCCAACGGCTCAAGGACAACATCAACTTCCACGCCCAGCTCAAGGAAGAGTTCGAGACGGTGGGGATGCAACCGACCCCGGGCCGTCCCAATGCTCCGTCGGAGAACAAGATCCGCCAGCAACTCGGGATGCCGCAGCGCACGGACTACTCGGGCCATACCCCCGCGACGGCCGCGGAGGGCCTGCAGGACATGAAGGAGCAGCCCGATACCCGGACCGCCTGGCAGAAGGTCAAGCGCGAGCCCATCCCCGGAGCGGAACAACGGGCCCAGGACGTCCAGCAGATCGTCAACCACCTGGAGAAGTGACCGGGGGGGCGAGCCACTCCCCCGCCTCATGCCGGCCGCTGGAACACGAGCGACACGTTCGTCCCCCCGAAGCCGAACGAGTTGCTCATCACCGCCTCCACCCGCCGCTCACGCGCGCGCTGGGGGATGCAGTCGAGCGTGATTCGGGGATCCTGCTTCTCGAGGTTGATGGTGGGCGGCAGCACCCCGCGCTGGAGCGCCAGCACGCTGATGACGGCCTCGGCCGCGCCGGCCGCGCCATTCATGTGCCCCGTCATGGACTTGGTGGAGGAGATGGCGACCCGGTGGGCCGCCTCGCCGAACACCTGGGCGATGCCCTCCATCTCCAGCGCGTCGCCGACGTCCGTGGACGTGCCATGGGCGTTGATGTAGCCGATGTCCGAGGGCGTGAGCCGCGCGTCCGCCAGGGCCAGCCGCATGCTGCGCTGGGCGCCCTCGTGGCCGGGCGCGGGGTGCGTCACGTGGTACGCGTCCGAGCTGGCGCCATAGCCGGACAGCTCCGCGTACACCTTCGCGCCGCGCGCCCGGGCGTGCTCCCACGTCTCCAGCACCAGCATTCCCGCGCCCTCGGCCACCACGAAGCCATCGCGATCCACGTCGAAGGGCCGGCTGGCGCGCTCGGGGGCGTCATTGCGCGTGGACAGCGCCTTCATCGCCGCGAAGCCGCCCACGCCCAGGAGCGTGATGGGCGCCTCGGCGCCACCCACCACGGCGGCATCGTAGTCCCCGCGCTGGATGCCCCGCAGGGCCTCGCCCAGGGCGTGGGCGCTGGTGGCGCACGCGGAGTTGGTGGACCAGCTCGGGCCCTTGATGCCGTGGCGCAGTGAGATGTAGCCCGGCGCCATGTTGATGATCATCTGCAGGATGAAGAAGGGGCTGATGCGGTCCGCCCCCTTCTCCAGCACCCGCCGGAACGTCTCCTCCATGCTGCCGATGCCGCCAATCCCCGAGCCGACGAGCACCGCCACCCGCTCGGCATTCTGGGGGGTGATGACCAGTCCCGAGTCCTTCATCGCCATGTCCGCGGCGCTCACCGCGAACTGACAGAACCGGTCCATCCGCCGCACCTCCCGCCGCTCGATGAAGTCCTCGGGACGGAAGTCCTTCACCTCTCCGGCGATGCGGCAGTCCAACCCGCTCGCGTCGAAGAGCGTGATGGGCCCCACGCCACTCTGGCCTCGCACGAGCGCCTCCCAGCTCTTCTCCACGCCGGTGCCGCAGGGGCTGATGAGCCCCAGCCCGGTCACCACCACGCGCCGCTTCTCCATCTGGATCGCTCTCCTCTTGCTCGAGCCCGCCCGGTGCCTTCCCGGGCGGACGGCCTTGAATGGGGATTGATATAGTGACCATAATCCCATTGGCCACGTTCCGAAGCAACCACCGATGATTTCATTCGATGATGACCGTCATCCCACAGGGAGGGAGCACCACCCATGACCCTGCTGCCCGCGGGTGACGGCTTCTCCACGATGGATCTCCACACGACGTTCGTGCGGGCCATCGGCCAGGAGCAGGGGAAGTTGACCTGCGAGGCGGAAATCATCCACATGGGGGGCCGCATGGCGACCGCCCAGGGAAGGCAGAGGGATGACGCGGGCAGGCGCTATGCCCATGGTGTCACCACCTGCATGATCTTCCGGTGGCCCCGGTCAGGTGAGCAGGAGGGATAGGAGGCCCTCACCCATGAGGTACGGACCCGAACACAAACAGTCGACACACACGCGTATCCTCGCGGCCGCGGAGTCGCTCTTCCGCAAGCATGGCTTCGAGGGGGCGAGCGTGGAGCGCGTCATGCGCGCCGCGGGCCTGACGGTGGGAGGCTTCTACGCGCACTTCGCCTCGAAGGAGGCGCTCGTCGTGGAGAGCCTGCGGGCCTTCCTCCAGCAGCGCCGGGCGCGGTGGGGGGCGGGGCTCGAGGAGCTACGAGGCCAGGAGTGGCTGGGCCACTTCGTGCGCCGCTACCTCAACCGGCAGCTCCGGGATGACCCGACGACGGCCTGCATCATGCCGTCCGTCCTGTCGGACCTCACGCGCTCCTCCCCCGAGGTGCAGGCGATGCTCGCCGAGGAGCTCGACGCGCTGGCGCGCGAGGCCCAGGCGCATCTGGAGGACGAGCCGGGCAGGACGGCACGCCAGAAGGCGTTGGCGACGATCGTGGTGTGCTTCGGGGCCATGACGCTGGCGCGGGCCACGGCCTCTCAGCCGCTGTCGGACGAGCTGCTCGCGGCCGCGCGGGCGCTCCTGCTGAACCCGGAGGATGCGCCGTCCGCCTCCCCTGCCCCGTCCGGACCCAGGCGGCGCTCCTAGAAACCCCGCGAGGCCAGGTACTGGGCGCGGGCCCACACGTCGGACGAGTAGTCGCCCCCGGTGGAGCCGACATCCATGTTCGCCACCGTCCGCACATTGCCCGGGCCCATGTTGTACGCGGCCACCGCGCCACGAAGCTGCTCGGCGGGGCTCCACTCCGGATGCGCGCTCTGCATGGCGCGCAGGTTGTCACGCAGCAGCCCGGCGGCGGCGGCGACGTGCTCCCGGCTATAGGGCCCGCCCCGGATGAGCTCCGGGTTGTGCAGGGCGTCGATCTGCATCAGCCCGTAGCCGTTGGGATCGTACTTCGCGGTGCCATCCGGGTTCAGGCCATTGCCGCCACGGGACTCGCGGCTGGCGATCGCGGCCAGCAGCGCGGGAGGCAGGCCGTACTCGTTGCCCACCTGCTGGAAGGTGTCCCGGAAGCGCTCCAGGCGCGCGCGATCATTCTCCGCCATCTGCTGGGAGCCCTCGATGCCCTCGGGCGCGCGATCCTGCGAGGCGGTGCGAGGCGAGGCCCCGCGCGTCTGGAGCTGGCCCAGGATGGCATTGTCCCCGGTGGTGGCGGCGACGTCCGTGGTGGGGGCGAGCTCGGTGGGAGCCAGCTCCGTGGGCGCGAGTTCCTCGGGGCTGGCATTCGCGACCACGTCCTGGCCGTTGGGGCGCACCGGGTTGCCACCGGAGAACGTCACGCCCTGACCGCTGAAGCGGTAGTCGTGGCGGGCACCCTCGGCCGTCGACGCCACCAGTTGATTGCCGTCCCGGTGCAGGGTGAGCTCCCCGCCCCCGTTCGGATCGATGGCCCGGTAGCTGCCGTCCGAGTTGCGCCCCGTGACGGTCAGCCAGTGGTCCGGCTTCTCGGTATTGGTGGTGCGGTAGTTCACGCCCACCAGCACGGGACGACCGGCGTCGAGCTGCTGGTCGATGCCCTCGGGCGTGAGGCTGCCCCGGACACGGGTGGAGGTGATGGGCGGCTGGGTGTTGGCGGCTCCGCCCACGCGGGTGAAGTCCACGCTGTTGCCGCTGTAGCCACGATTGCGGTCCAGGTAGCCATCCATCTGCGCCGGGGTGATCGTCTGGCCGCTCAGGGCGCTGACCGCCATGGCGCTGGCGGTGATGGCACAACCCTGTTGCTGGATGCTGTCGCGGCTGCTCGCCCCCACCTCACCCGCCCCGCCCAGCCGGGAGCCCGCCCAGTCCGTGTCCCCCTGGCTGAAGCGCGGCACGCCATCACGGCTCGGGTACGTCTTCCCGGGATTGTTCGGATCGCTCCAGGTCCGCTCGGTGGTGGCCCGCGGCGTCTGCGCTCCGGGCGTGAAGGTGTCGGCCCGATGCGGGGGCGGCGCGGGGAGCGGGGCCTGGGCGGACGGACGCGAAGGCGGTGGCGGAACCCGGGGGCTCGTGGAGGGCGCCCGCTGGCTGGGAATGTCCAACTGGCGCCCCGCGGAGATCCTGTTCGGATCCCGGATGTTGTTGGCGTTGGCCAGGGCGTCCACGGTGGTGCCGTAGCGCCGGGCGATGCTGCTCAACGTGTCACCCGAGCGAATCCGGTAGCTGCTCATGTCCAACCCCTCGTGGGGAGGGTTCGCCGCGAGGACCGGAGGGCTCCCCAATTCCCATCCGCTGAGAGATTCTCGTGAGCGGGCGGTCCGGGTTGCCTGGGGGAGGTGCTTTTTTCTCTTCCGTCGAGACGTTTTCTCCTAGCGGGCAAGCGGAGGACGCCGCTCCCGGCGGTACGAGCCCGGGGCAACCCCCTCCCAGCGCTTGAAGGCCCGGTTGAACGACGCCTCGCTCTGGTAGCCGACCTGTCGCGCGATTTCTCCCAGGGACAGCGCGGTTTCCCGCAGGGACTGGGCGGCCTTCGTCATCCGCCACCGCGCGAGGTACTCCAACGGCGGGTCTCCCACGATCTCGCTGAAGCGCGCGGCGAAACCCGAGCGCGAGAGCGCCACGGCCGTCGCGAGGCGCTCGACGGTCCAGTCCTCGGCGGGCCGCTCGTGGATGAGCGAGAGCGCCTTGGCGATGGGAGGATCCACGAGCGAGCACAGGCCCGGCTTCTCGACATGGGTGCGCAGGGCCTGGACCAGCAGGATCTCCGCCAGCCGGGCCATGATGACCGTCGCGCCCGGGCGAGGCGAGGCACTCTCCGCGAGGAGCAGTTGCACGGTGGACGCCAGCGAGGAGGCGGCCTCCGGATCATCCGCGGCGACATGGAGGACGCGCGGGAGTTTCTTGAACAGGGGCGCGCGAGAGGTGGTGCCGAACTGGAACGAGCCCGTGACGAGGCGGGTCCGATCGCCGTCGCCGCCCACCCGGATGGGCCCCACCGTGCGGTTTCGCTCGCATTCGCCCTGACCCAGGACATGGAGCGGGCTCCCCTCGGCGTCACGCAGCGAATAGCTCCCCCCGAGTGGCAGCAGGGCCAGGTCGCCCGCGGCGAGGCTGCTGGGGGTGCGCTCTCCCTCGAGCTCGAGCCGGGCATGGCCCTGCCCCACGACGATGAGGTGCGCGGCCTCGATGCCAGGAAACCGCAGGCCCCAGGGCGCCCCCAGGTCGAAGCCGCCATGCATGAGCGTCGTCAGGCGCATCGAATCCAGCACATCCGCCAGGACATCGGCGGCGGGATTCCCCACGGGGCCTGGACGCTCGGACAATTTTTTTGGAGCAACTGACATGGAACGTCCATAACCGCCTCGACATCTTCCGTCCATGACCGTCGCGCCGAAGCACCTCATCGAGGAGACAGCCATGGAAACAAAACCGAGTCTTTTCTCTCCGTTCCGTCTGGGGGAAGTCGAGCTGAAGAACCGGATGGTGATGGCGCCCATGACGCGCAGCCGCGCGCTCGAGGGCAATGTTCCCAATCCCCTGGCGACCACCTACTACGTCCAGCGCGCCTCGGCCGGACTGCTCATCACCGAGGCCACCCAGGTGAGCCGGCAGGGAGTGGGCTACATCCGCACGCCGGGCATCCACTCGCCCGAGCAGGTGCGCGGCTGGAAGACGCTGACCGACGCGGTGCATGCGGCGGGGGGAATCATCTACGCCCAGCTCTGGCACGTGGGGCGGATGTCCCATCCCGAGTTCCAGGGAGGTGCCCTCCCCGTCGCCCCATCGGCGATCCCGGCGGACGGGACGGTGTTCACCTCGCGGGGAATGACGCCGCTGGTGACGCCGCGGGCGCTCGACACGCACGAGCTGCCGGACATCGTCGCGCAGTTCCGGTGCGGGGCCGAGAACGCCAAGGCGGCGGGGTTCGACGGCGTCGAGCTGCATGGCGCCAATGGCTATCTGCTCGATCAGTTCCTGCGCGATGGCGCCAACCAGCGCACCGACGCCTATGGAGGCAGCATCGAGAAGCGCGCGCGGCTGCCGCTGGAGGTCACGAAGGCGGTGGTGGACGTCTGGGGCGCTGGGCGGGTCGGCTACAAGCTTTCACCGACCTTCTCCATGTTCTCGATGTCGGACAGCACGCCCGTCGAGACGTTCACCTACTTCACCCGGAAGCTGAACGAGCTCGGCATCGGCTACCTGCACGTGACGGAGTCGCTCCCGAATGGGTCCGCCCCGGGAAAGGCTCGCATCTCGCCCCTCCTGCGCGAGGAGTTCAAGGGCGCCTTCATCGTGAACGGGGGCTACGACGCGCGCACCGGCCAGGATGCGCTCGAGCGGGGCGAGACGGATCTCGTCGCCTACGGCGTGCCGTTCCTCGCCAATCCGGATCTGCCCGAGCGCTACAAGCGGGGCGGTCCGTTCAACGAGCCCGACCGGGCGACCTTCTACTCGGGCGAGGAGAAGGGCTACACCGACTACCCCGCGCTGCGGTGAGGACGGACCCGCGGGGGGGACTCCGCGCGCCTCGTCCCCCTCGCGGGCGCCCCTGTACGCGATGTGCCTATGTTAATTGCCAAACTTTGCATCGAACGCGGCGATGGCTTCCTCGATAGAAGCCGAGGGCACACCTCGTTGATCGGGAGCCTCCTCGCAAAAAAGTTCCCAGAGCTGCCGCTCATGGAATCGCATGTCTTCCATGTCTACCGGTAGATTGATCCGATCAGCGCTCTGGACGACAAAGCCTTGTTCCGGAATCAACTCGAAGCATCGATAGATCACGGCTTCGTCCTTGCTGAGGCGTCGAAAGACGTTGATCAGCTTGTACAATGAATTGCTATTCATTTTTTGGCACCCATTTGCCGCTCTGGATTCGCGACTGTGTGTTTGATCTTGAATTTTCGAAGTGCGTGACGATCTTGCCATTCTTGTTTGTGATGACGACTCGATCGCCAGAAACGTGCACCGTATGTCCCGTCTCAGAATCAACGAACTTGCGTCCCTCCCTGATGACCCGATTCGCATCTCCTACTTGTCGATGTGTATCACCCGCGCGAGCTTCATTGGCTCTCTGCTTGCCATGTCGGGTCCATCCAGCGGCGCCATCACCATCTCCTTGGCCCCCCCGAGATGCCATGGCGACAGCACCCGGAGCAAGGGCGATGGTGACAGACTCGGCGCTTACGGCGACCATCTCCACTTCCCCCACCGCCGCGAGACGGATGCCCACCTGTGTCTCCGCCTGCACCGCCGCCTGCATCGAGCCGGGTAGTTCCGGCACCTTCGTGGCCAGCCCCGGCGCCGTGTTGCCGATGGCCGCCATGGCCAGCATGGCGAACGCTCGCGCCGCGTTCCGACCCATGAGCTTGCCGTACCGCTCGCCCGCCGCGCGCAGTTGGCTGAACGTTGTGGCCCGCTCCGCCTCGTCCATCAGCCGTTTGAAGCCGACGACGAGGCCCCAGAAGGTATCGACGCCCACGTAGGAAATGATCGTGGCGGTCATCACGGCCGCGATGCCTTTCGAGACCGTCACGTCTGGAATGGAGACGAGAACCATGTAGGTGGTCCAGGTCCAGAGCACCGCCGCCACCATGGCGTGTGGGTCGGCCATGTCCTTGAACGCCTCCAGCATCTCGTCCAGTACTGCGCCCTTGGAAAGGGCCATGGCCAGCGCGAAACGACCATCCCCGTTGACGGTGGGGCTTTCCGTCAGCAGGCGCAGACAATCCCCGGGCCTGCCAGTGCGCTCGCACCAGCGCAGGTAGTCGCGCGTCAACTCCACCTCCGCCATCGTTGACTGCCCCTCCAGGTACTCGCCTGGCTTGAGCGGAGTGATGCGGCGGGTGGGTGTCTCGTACGTGTACGAACCGCTCCGCGCCTCCACCTCGAACAGCCGCCGGGCAGCTTCCTGGGGCCGAGTGGGAGGCCGCGCATCCCGAGCCAGCTCCGATACGGCATCCTCGAACTCACCGTTGCCCAGTGCTACTGGCCTGGCGCCGGAACGAGGGGTGAAGACGAGGGGGGCAGTCTGGCCCGTGTCCAGGCGCACGACCCGAGAGGCGGTGCCACATCCGACGAGGAGAATCAGCAGCACAGCCGTGCAGCACACCTTCATGGGGACTCCTCCCAACCACCCCTCTATGGGTAGCCAGTCCGGAAGAGTACCCAATGGGTACGACAACCCCCGGAGCAGGGTTCTTGGGAAGGTCACTCCACCGACTACCCCGCGCTGCGGTGAGGACGGACCCGCGGGGGGGACTCCGCGCGCCTCGTCCCCCTCGCGGGCGCTACATGTTGCGCCGGTACTGCCCGCCCACCTCGTACAGCGTGCGGGAGATCTGCCCGAGCGTGCAGACCTTACAGGCGTCCATCAGCGCGGTGAAGATGTTGCCATTGTCGAGCGCGGCGCGCCGCACGGCCTCGAGCGCCTGGGGAGCGGACTGCTCGTTGCGCTTGCGGAAGGCATCGCGCGAGGCGATGGCGTAGTCCTTCTCCTCGCGGTTGGCGCGGATGACCTCGGGCGGCGTCACGGTGGGCGAGCCCTTGGGATCCAGGAAGGTGTTCACGCCGATGATGGGCAGTGTGCCGTCGTGCTTGAGGGTCTCGTAGTAGAGCGACTCCTCCTGGATTTTGGAGCGCTGGTACATGCGCTCCATCGCCCCGAGCACCCCGCCCCGCTCGGAGATGGAGCGGAACTCGGTGAGCACGGCGGCCTCCACCAGGTCCGTCAGCTCCTCGATGATGAAGGAGCCCTGGTTGGGGTTCTCGTTCTTGGACAGACCGAATTCCTTGTTGATGACGAGCTGGATGGCGAGCGCGCGCCGCACACTCTCCTCGGTGGGCGTGGTGATGGCCTCGTCATAGGCGTTGGTGTGCAAGGAATTGCAGTTGTCATTGAGCGCGAGCAGGGCCTGCAACGTGGTGCGGATGTCGTTGAAGGCGATCTCCTGGGCGTGGAGGCTCCGGCCGGACGTCTGGATGTGGTACTTGAGCTTCTGCGAGCGGTCATTGCCGCCGTACTTGTCGCGCATCGCCTTGGCCCAGATGCGACGGGCCACGCGCCCGAGCACCGAGTACTCGGGATCCATGCCGTTGGAGAAGAAGAACGACAGGTTGGGCGCGAAGTCGTCGATGTGCATCCCGCGCGACAGGTAGTACTCGACGAAGGTGAAGCCGTTGGCCAGCGTGAAGGCGAGCTGGGAGATGGGGTTCGCCCCGGCCTCGGCGATGTGGTAGCCGGAGATGGACACCGAGTAGAAGTTCCGCACCTTCTTGTCGATGAAGTACTGCTGGATGTCGCCCATGAGCCGCAGGGCGAACTCCGTCGAGAAGATGCAGGTGTTCTGGGCCTGGTCCTCCTTGAGGATGTCGGCCTGCACGGTGCCACGCACGGACTGGAGCGTGGAGGCGCGGATGCGTTCGTACACGTCGCGCGGCAGCACCTCGTCACCGGACACGCCGAGCAGCAGCAGCCCGAGCCCATCGTTGCCCTGCGGCAGCTCGCCCTGGTAGCGGGGCCGGGGCAGCCCACGCTCCTGGTAGAGCGCGTCGATCTTCTTGTCGATCTCCCCCACCAGTCCCTGGGCGCGGATCCACTTCTCGCACTGCTGATCCACCGCGGCGTTGAGGAAGAACCCGAGCAGCATGGGCGCGGGGCCGTTGATGGTCATGGACACGGACGTGGACGGGTCCGCCAGATCGAAGCCCGAGTAGAGCTTCTTGGCGTCGTCCACGTTGGCGATCGACACGCCCGAGTTGCCCACCTTGCCGTAGATGTCCGGCCGGAAGTCCGGGTCCTCGCCGTAGAGGGTGACGGAGTCGAACGCCGTGGACAGGCGCTTGGCGGGCAGTCCACGCGAGACGTAGTGGAAGCGCTTGTTGGTGCGCTCGGGACCGCCCTCGCCGGCGAACATGCGCGCGGGGTCCTCGTTCTCTCGCTTGAGGGGGAAGACGCCCGCGGTGAACGGGAAGGCACCCGGGGCGTTCTCGCGCAAGAGCCACGTGAGGATGTCGCCCCAGTCCTCGTAGCGCGGCAGCGCGATCTTCGGGATGCGCAGGTGCGAGAGCGACTCGGTGTAGAGATCCAGCTCGATGACCTTGTCGCGCACCTGGAACTGGTACTTGGACGCCGCGTAGCGGCGCTTCGTCGCGGGCCACTCGCCGAGCAGCCGTCGGCAGTCCGTGTGCAGACGCGACTCCAGGTCGCGGTACAGCTCCACCAGCTCGCCCAGGTAGGCCGGCTCCCCTTCCACGCGCTCGGTGACCTGCACCACGTCCGAGGCGTCCTTGGGCTCGACGATCTCCAGGCGCTTCTTGCCCACGTTGGTGCGCAGCGCCTCGATGGTGCCGTGCAACTGGTACATCCGCCGGGCGATCGCCGCCTGCGAGCGGACGAACCGGTCATACGACTCGCACGTCTCGACGATCTCCGCGAGGTAGCGGGTGCGCTCGGGCGGGATGATCCACTTCTTCTCGCTCATGCCCGGGGTGAGCTGGAAGCCCGACTGGAGCGGCGCCCCGGTGCGTTTGGAGATGGTGTCGATGACGGCCCGGTAGAGCTGGTTCATGCCCGGGTCGTTGAACTGCGAGGCGATGGTGCCGTAGACGGGCAGGCTCTCGTCGGGCGTGGAGAAGGCGTTGTGGTTGCGCTTCCACTGCTTGCGCACGTCGCGCAGCGCGTCGAGCGAGCCGCGCTTGTCGAACTTGTTGATGGCGATGACATCGGCGAAGTCGAGCATGTCGATCTTCTCGAGCTGCGTCGCGGCGCCGTACTCGGCCGTCATCACGTAGAGCGACACGTCCGAGTGCTCGGTGATCTCCGTGTCGGACTGGCCGATGCCCGAGGTCTCCACCACGATGAGATCGAACCCGGCGGCCTTGCAGATTTCAATCGAGTCGCCGACGTGCTTGGACAGGGCGAGGTTGCTCTGGCGCGTGGCCATCGAGCGCATGTACACGCGCGGATGGTCGATGGAGTTCATGCGGATGCGATCGCCGAGCAGCGCGCCGCCGGACTTGCGCTTGGACGGATCCACGGAGAGCACCGCGAGCGTCTTGTCCGGGAAGTCCGCGAGGAAGCGCCGGACGAGCTCGTCGACGAGGCTCGACTTGCCCGCGCCGCCGGTGCCGGTGATGCCGAGCACGGGGACCTTGGGACCCTTGTCGACGAGGCGGGAGAGCGCTCCCCGAAGCTCCTCGCCCACGGTGGGGAAGTTCTCCGCGATGGTGATGAGCGAGGCGAGTTTCGAGGGATCGCGCGAGGGCGGCGACTCGAGCAGGGGCTTGAAGTCCGCGGAGCGCTTCTCGAAGTCACACTGGGAGACGAGATCGTCGATCATCCCCTGCAGGCCCATGGCGCGGCCGTCGTCCGGCGAGTAGATGCGCGCCACGCCGTAGCGGTGGAGTTCCTCGATCTCCGCCGGGAGGATGGTGCCGCCTCCGCCGCCGAACACCTTGATGTTCGCGCCGCGCTCGCGCAGCAGATCGATCATGTACTTGAAGAACTCGACGTGCCCGCCCTGGTAGGAGGTGATGGCGATGCCCTGGGCATCCTCCTGGATGGCGCAGTCGACGATCTCCGCCACCGAGCGGTTGTGACCCAGGTGGATGATTTCCGCGCCCGAGGACTGCATGAGGCGGCGCATCACGTTGATGGCCGCGTCGTGTCCGTCGAAGAGCGAAGCCGCCGTCACGATCCGCACGTGGAAACGTGGCTTGTAGGGGCTGGGAACGGGAGTCAGTTGAACGTTTCTCACGCTCGTACACTTAGAGCGCGCTCAGGGCCGGAGCAAGCGATTGAACCGGGCGCCGCGGCTTCCGACGCGGCCCGTCATGCGGGCGGTTTCGGCAGGAAACAATTCAACACGCGCAGTGCGGCGGATGTCGGGGTGACATGTCCCTCGCGCACCTCGGTTTCCAGGGTGGGAATGAGGGCGGCCACCTCGGGGTGCGCCCGCAGGGCCGCTCGCAGTCCGTCCTGGATCATCGCCCACATCCAGTCCACCTGCTGCGCCCGGCGGCGGCGCGCGAGCTCCCCGGAAGCCGAGCGGGTGCCGAGGTGCTTGTCGATGGAGGACCACAGGGCGGCGATGCCCGTGCCCTCGAGGGCGCTGCACGTGAGGACCTCGGGCTCGGCGCCCGCGCGCATCAGGTGCAGGGCGGCGCGGTACTGGGCCTGGGCGCGCAGGGCCCGCGGCGCGTTGTCCCCATCCGCCTTGTTGATGGCGACCATGTCCGCCACTTCCAGGATGCCGCGCTTGATGCCCTGCAGCTCGTCGCCCGCGCCGGCGAGCATGAGCACCAGGTAGAAGTCCACCAGGTCCGTGACGACCGTCTCCGACTGCCCCACCCCCACCGTCTCCACCAGCACCACGTCGAAGCCGGCGGCCTCGCACAGGAGCAACGTCTCGCGCGTCTTGCGCGCCACGCCGCCC
Organism: Cystobacter fuscus; assembly: GCF_002305875.1. Taxonomy (NCBI): domain Bacteria; kingdom Pseudomonadati; phylum Myxococcota; class Myxococcia; order Myxococcales; family Archangiaceae; genus Cystobacter; species Cystobacter fuscus. The sequence goes on from NZ_CP022098.1 coordinate 6,364,352, forward strand.
AGGGTGCCACTCGAGGGGCTCGGACGGATGTAGGCCGAGGGCTCGCGCGACAGCCGGGCCATGCGCGTCTTGTCACCCAGGATGCTGCCGCCCGTGACGGTGCTGGAGGGATCGATGGCGAGCACCGCGACGCGCCTTCCCTCCCCCACCAGGTGCATGCCCAGGGCGTCGATGAACGTGCTCTTTCCCACGCCCGGCACGCCGCTGATGCCCACGCGCCGGCTGCCTCCCGTGTGGGGCAGCAGCCGTGCGAGCACCTCCTGCGCGAGCGCCGCGTGGCGCGGGTGCTCGCTCTCCACCAGGGTGATGGCGCGGGCGAGCATGGTGCGATTGCCCGCGCGCACGCCCTCCACGTAGGAGTCCGCCGTGAGTGGCTTCACGCCTCCCCCAGCGAGGCGGTCAGCTTGTCGAGCAGCTCGATGGCCGCCTTGGCGATGACGGTGCCGGGGCCGAAGATGGCCGAGGCCCCGGCGGTGCGCAGCGCGTCGTAGTCCTGCACGGGGATGACGCCGCCCACGACGATCATGATGTCCTCGCGGCCCAGCGCCGCGAGCGCCTGCTTGAGCTGGGGCACGAGCGTGAGGTGGCCCGCGGCGAGCGAGCTGGCGCCCACGATGTGCACGTCGTTCTCCACGGCCTGGCGCGCCGACTCCTCGGGCGTCTGGAACAGGGGCCCGATGTCCACGTCGAAGCCCAGGTCCGCGAACGCCGTGGCGATGACCTTCTGGCCGCGGTCGTGCCCGTCCTGCCCCATCTTCGCGATGAGGATGCGCGGCCGGCGGCCGACGCGCGCGAGGAAGGCGTCGGCCCGGGTGCGTGCCTCGGCGATGCCCTGGGCGTCCTTGCCCGCCTCGCTCGCGTACACCCCCGTCACGCCGCGCGCCGTGGCCTCGTAGCGTCCGAAGACCTTCTCGAGCGCGGCACTGATCTCCCCCACCGTGGCCTTGGCCCGCGCCGCGTCGATGGCGAGCGCGAGCAGGTTGCCCTCGCGCCGCTCCGCGGCCGTGGTGAGCGCGTCGAGCCGTCGGCGCACCTCGTCCGCGTTACGCTCCGCGCGCAGCTCGCGCAGCCGGGCGATCTGCGCCTCGCGCACGGCGGAGTTGTCCACCTTGAGGATCTCGATCGTGTCCTCGTGCTCGGGTGGGTACTTGTTCACGCCGATGATGGCCTGCCGGCCCGAGTCGATGCGGGCCTGGGTGCGCGCCGCCGCCTCCTCGATGCGCAGCTTGGGCAGCCCCGCTTCAATGGCCTTGGTCATGCCGCCGAGCGCCTCGACCTCCTGGATGTGCGCCCACGCCTTCTGGGCGAGCTCATGGGTGAGGCGCTCCACGTAGTAGCTGCCGCCCCACGGATCGATGACGCGCGTGGTGCCGCTCTCGAGCTGGAGGTAGAGCTGGGTGTTGCGCGCGATGCGGGCGCTGAAGTCGGTGGGGAGCGCAATCGCCTCGTCGAGCGAGTTGGTGTGCAGGCTCTGGGTGTGGCCCTGGGTGGCGGCCATGGCCTCCACGCAGGTGCGCACCACGTTGTTGAACACGTCCTGGGCGGTGAGGCTCCAGCCGGACGTCTGGCTGTGCGTGCGCAGCGCGAGGCTCTTGTCGCTCCTGGGCGAGAAGCCCTTGATGAGTTTGGCCCAGAGCATCCGGGCCGCGCGCATCTTGGCCACCTCCATGAAGAAGTTCATGCCGATGGCCCAGAAGAACGACAGCCGGGGCGCGAACGCGTCCACGCTCAGGCCCGCCGCGAGCCCCGCGCGCACGTACTCCACGCCATCCGCCAGCGTGTAGCCGAGCTCCAGGTCCTGCGTCGCCCCCGCCTCCTGCATGTGGTAGCCGCTGATGCTGATGCTGTTGAAGCGCGGCATCCGCTCCGCGGTGAAGCGGAAGATGTCGCCGATGATGCGCATCGACGGGCCCGGCGGGTAGATGTACGTGTTGCGGACCATGAACTCCTTGAGGATGTCGTTCTGGATGGTCCCGCTGAGCTGCTCGGGGCGCACGCCCTGCTCCTCGGCCGCCACCACGTAGAGCGCGAGCACCGGGAGCACCGCCCCGTTCATCGTCATCGACACGCTCATCTGATCGAGCGGGATGCGATCGAACAGGATGCGCATGTCCTTGATGGAGTCGATGGCCACGCCCGCCATGCCCACGTCGCCCGCCACGCGCGGATGGTCGCTGTCGTAGCCGCGGTGCGTGGCCAGATCGAAGGCGATGGACAACCCCTTCTGTCCGGCCGAGAGGTTGCGGCGGTAGAAGGCATTGGAGGCCTCGGCCGTGGAGAAGCCGGCGTACTGGCGCACCGTCCACGGCTGCTGCACGTACATGGTGGAGTACGGGCCGCGCACGAAGGGCGGCAGGCCCGGCAGCGAGCCCAGGTGCTCCACCCCCTCCAGGTCCTCGGGGGTGTAGAAGGGCTTGAGCGGCAGGCCCTCGGGCGTGAGCCAGGGCTCGGCGCCGCGGTTGGCCTCGCGCGCGTGTTGGCGCTGGGCCTCGAGCGCGGACGCGGAGGGGCGAGTTTCAGGGGCGTCGAAGTCGATGCCGGAGAAGTCCGGGACGTGGGTGCGCATCAGGCCACTCCGAGCTGCTGGTGCAGTGAGGACAGGAGCGCGAACAGGTCCGCCCCCGCGTAGATGAAGAGATCCACGCCCGCCGCGCGGAACGCGGCCTCGTGGTCACCGGGACGGCCCGCGACCGCCACCACCCGGGCCCCTCGGGCCTTGAGCGCGGCGCACAGCGCGGGCACCTGGTCCGGGTAGAGCGCGTCCGGGCCGGAGATGACCGCGAGCGCGGCACCGGACCCGGCGAAGAGTTCCGCCGCGGTGGCCGCGTCCGCGAAGCCGTGGTGCTCCTGGGCCTCGATACCGCCAACGGCCAGCGCGTTGACGATCCACGTCGAGCGCGTGGTGTGCTCGGCCACCGTGCCCAGGTTGGCCATGAAGGCGCGCGGCCGCACACCGTGCGAGAGCAGGTACCGGTCACTCGCGTCCCGCAGCGCCTCGAACGTCTCGGCCACCCGCGTGGGACGCAGCGCTGGGTTGCTCGGGGCGGACGGACGGGCCTCGCGGCGCACGGGCGTCTCGCCCAGGTGGGGGAACTCGCTCACGCCCACGATGGGCAGGCGGCGCGTGCGCACGGCCTTGTCCCGCGCGGCGCGCGTCTCCTCGAGCACCCGGGCCACCTCTCCCGTGGCGAGCGCCCGGGCCATGCCGCCCAGCCCCTCGATGCGCCGCAGCTCCGCCCACGCCGCGCGGGCGAACTCCCCGGTGAGCTGCTCGAGGTAGTAGCTGCCCCCGGCGGGATCCGCCACCCGGTTGAGGCTCGACTCGTCGCGCAGGATGAGCTGCGTGTTGCGTGCGAGGCGGCGGGCACCCGCGTCCGGCGTCCCGAGCGCCTCGTCGAAGGGCGAGGTGCTCACGCTGTCCGCGCCGCCCACCACGGCGGCGAACGACTCGGCGGTGGCGCGCAGGATGTTCACCCATGGATCTCTCTGGGTCTTGGTGGCGCTCGCGGTGCGCGCGTGCAGCGCCATGGCCTGCGCCCCGGGCGAGCCCCCGGAGGCGGCGACGACCTTGGACCACAGCAGCCGCGCCGCGCGCAGCCTGGCGATCTCCGGGAAGAACTGGCCCCCGACGGACAGGGCGAACTGGATGGAGCGCGCCGCGTCCTCGGGGGGCATGCCCGCGCGCTCCAGCGTGCGCAGGTACTCCACGCCCGTGGCGATGGCCCACGCCAGCTCGTGCACGGACGTGGCGCCCGCGTCGGCGTAGGAGCGAGTCGAGACGAGCAGCGCGCGCAGGCCCGGCGCCTCCTGGCGCAGCGACTTGACGAGGGACACCGCCTCGGCGTCCCACTCCACCCCGGGCCTGGCGGCCAGCGCGTCCGTGTGCGTCAGGGCGCCGAGCGGATCGAGGCCGAGGCCGCCGCGAAGCTTCTCGCGCGGGACCTGGGCCTTCTGCGCGGCCTGCAACAGCAGGTGCGCGAAGGAGAGCGGCCTCGTCTCCGGCTCGAGGTACACGGGCGTCCTGGCGAGCGGCACATGGGCGAGCAACCGCTCCAGGGAGGCCAGGTCCGTCACGCGGATGCCCCGCGACTCGCCGAGGCACAACCACACCCCGAGGGAGCCGCGCTCCAGGTCCACGCGAATGGCCTCGGAGGCGAGCGCCACGTCCGGCTCGGAGTACTCCTGGCAGACGAGCCAGCCGCCCTCGGTGAGGCCGAGCGGGTGGGTGCCGCGCACGTAGGGGGCGACGCCGGGAGGCTCGGGCGGAGGGGTGCCGCTAGCGTCCTCTGGCGTGTAGAGGGGCCGCAGCGACAGGCCTCCCTCGAGCGATGACTGGAGCGACGTGAAGGGCTTGCCCTTCAGGTCCTTGTCCACGAGCCGGCGCCAGTCGTCCACCGAGGGGGCTGGGAAGTCCGTGGCGATGTGAAGAGGCACTTGCGACATGCGGCGTCCTCGCTGGGTAGACCTCTCCCATAGGCCCAACTTCGCGGCGGGGCAATGGGACTCTGGGGGGCGGCCGAGGGAGCGCGACAACGTGTTGCGTCAACCTGCGGACGCCCACAGGATGGCCCCATGAAGATCGACGTATTTTCCGACATCGTCTGCCCGTGGTGCTTCATCGGCACGGAGCGGCTCGCTCGTGCGCTGGACTCGCTCGGCATGGCCTCCACGGCCCGGGTGGAACACCATGCCTTCATGCTCCGGTCCGACACGCCCCGCACCGGGAACAATCTCCACGAGGAACTGCGCGCGAAGTACGGCGTGGATCCCCAGGCGATGTTCGAGCGGGTCGAGTCCGCCGCCCGGGAGAGTGGCATCTCCCTGGAGCTGTCCAGGCAGCCCCTCACCTACCCCACCCAGTGGGCCCACACGCTCCTGCGGCACGCGGGACCCAAGGGCACCCAGAAGGCGCTCGCCCGCGCGCTCTTCGGCGCGTATTTCCTCGAGGGCCGGAACATCGCCGATCCGGTGGAGCTGCGGCGCCTGGCCATCGCGCACGGTTTCTCGGACGAGGAGGCCACGCGCCTGCTCGAGGATCCGCGCGAGTACGAGCTCACCCAGCGCGAGTCGGACGAGGCCCACCAGCGGGGCATCCGCGGCGTCCCCTTCTTCGTCTTCAACGAGCGCTTCGCCGTGTCGGGCGCGCAGCCGGAGAGCGTGTTCCGTGAAGCGATTCAGCGGGCCGTGACCGGATGATGGGACGTGCTACATTCACTGCTGGTCAGCCCGCCCATGGTCGAGAGGAGCGCAACCCGTGTCCCACGAGGATGAACGCCGTCGGCATATGCGCTACCCCCTGAGGCTACCCATCACGCTGTACCGGGACGGCGCGCAACTGTCGGCCCACGTCATCAACGCCTCGGAAGGCGGCTGCCTGTTGCTCATGTCCGTCCCGCTGGAGGTGGGAGACGTGCTCGAGGCGAGCATTCCCCTGCTGGGTGTTCCCCGGACGACGCTGTACGTGTTGCGCAGCCAGGCGACCCCCGAGGGCGAATACACCGTCGCGACCCGCTTCGATGAGGGCTCGGCGGTGGAATCCACCACCCTGAGCCGGCTGTCCCGGCAGTAGTCGCGCCCCCCTCCCCCACACGCTCCGCGCCTGAAGTCGGCGTCCCTCCCCCGTTTTCCAGAGGGGGGACGCGCCGCGCACGTGCGGGCTTTCGCGTGTCCGGACTGGGTCAAACCCACCAGATGAGTCACTTCTGACCTGCGCGCCAGTTTTTTTCCACTCGTGCACGTTTACATGTGACGAACAGGTGAACCTTCAGAGGGAAAGGCGCGAGAATCCATTCTTTCTGCCTTGTATACTTTTGACTTCCATGAAATGCCGGGGTAATTTTTCACACACGCGAATGAGGGCCGGGGGTGACCAGTGACCCACCCTCAAGAGCCGGATTCCACTTTTTCCTTGCGAGGAGAAGGCCATGAAGCGTGTCTTGGATCACATCGAGAAGAAGAAGCAGGAGCTGTCCCGGTCCTCATTCCTCAGCTTCATCGAGGACTCGTCGATCGAGGCGCGCGAACGCTTCGCCTTCGTGCCGTGTCTGGCGCCCTTCGCGATGGCTTTCATGGATCTCAACAAGTACGTCATCCGGGATGACAGCTCGCAGGATCCGGTTCAGCAGATGCTCAACGTGCACAGCCGCGAGGAGGATGAGCACTGGCGGATGTACGTGAAGGATCTGCGCACGCTGAACATGAACACGACGATGGACCTGGCCAGCGTGCTGAGGATGCTCTGGGGCAAGCACTGCCGGCACACGCGGATGCTGGCGTACGAGCTGACGCGCCTGGTGACGCGCCACCCGGATCCGCGCATCCGCTTCCTCATCGTCGAGGCGGTGGAGGGCACCGCCGACGTGGCGTTCGACGCCTTCTGCAAGGCGGCGGAGGACTTCGAGGCGCAGACGAGCAAGAAGCTGCACTACTTCGGCAAGACGCACGACATGATGGAGGCCAACCACACCATCACCAGCGACGCCGTGGAGGAGATGATGACCCGCCACGAGCTGACCGAAGAGCAGCTCACGGCGGCCCTGGACGCGGTGGACGAGGTGTACACGCTCTTCCAGGGCATGTTCGACGAGCTGCTCGAGTACGCCCTGTGGACGGGCAACTTCCACCGGGACATGTCCGGCATGGGCAAGTGGGCCGAGGTCTCCTGGTCCACCGCCACCATGTGAGCCCCTCGCGCCCTACTTCCAGGTCACCGAGTAGGAGCAGGACGGGAAGCCGCTGTTGCGGCACTGCGCGGGGTTCTGGTGCACCAGGGTGGCCGTGGGCTGGAAGCGATGGGCCATGGCCAGGACGACACCCTGATCGAAGACGCACGAGTAGGGCGTGTTCGTCTCACAGATGATCTGCTTCTTCCCCGCGACGGGCTTGCACGTGTAGTGACCAATGCCCTCGCCCATCTGTCCCGTCGACGGGGTGAACAGGGCCGCGCCGTTCTTGGCGTGGTTCATGTGGTAGACCACGTCGATGGAGTTCAGTCCGCTCTCGATGTTGGTCACGGTGGGCGGGAACTTCGCGTTGCGCAGCAGGGCCGCGCTCATCTGGCGGATGACGATGCTGCCGTACTCGTTCTGGATGCGTTCGATCGCCCGCAGGTTGTTGGCCAGCGGGTACCACTTCTCCGGATCGAACAGGATGGAGCCATCCGCGGCCTGGGTACCGAGCTGCTCATCGAGCATGATCTTGCCCGCGAGCACGGAGAAGGCACCGAAGGCATCGAGGATGTTCTGGATGTTGGCGCCGAGGACCTGGAAGGGCGCGAGGGCATCGTAGTTCTTCATGGGCGGATCACCGGCTGGCAAGGGGGTGAGAGAGCTTGCTCCATCAGTCCAGCATGAGGCGCAAGAGGCGGCAAGGATCGCTTGTTCGCCTCTCCCCTACGCTGGAGATCACCCCGCGGCCGAGGTTTGGCCGGAGCGGATCTCTACATCCACACGGGCTCGTCCGGCTGGTCTGGGCGCCGCCGGACGTGCGCTCGCCGAGACATTCCACGGCGGGTGCCTACCTTCCGGCACGGACGACCGGACGAGGATTCCGCGCACTTCCGGGCATGAGGGGGAACGGGGATGAACGAACTGGGCCGCAAAGCCGTGGAGCTGAAGAACCAGGGGGATCGACTCGGCGCGAAGGCGCTGCATCACCCCTGGATGGTGCCGCTGGCGCGCATGGGCTACCTGGCCAAGGGCGTGGTGTACGCCGTGGTTGGAGTGCTGGCGCTGCAGGTGGCCTTTGGCCAGGGCGGAGAGATGACGGACACGCGCGGGGCGCTGGCCTCGCTGGCTCGCGGGACGTGGGGCACGGCACTGCTGGCGGTGGTGGCCGTGGGCCTGCTGGGCTACGTGCTGTGGCGGGTGGTGCAGGCGTGGATGGATCCGGATGGCAAGGGCTCGGGGACCAAGGGGCTGGTGGTGCGGGCGGCCTATGGGGTGAGCGCGGTGATTCACGCCTCGCTGGCGGTGGCGGCCTTCCGGCTGGTGCTGGGCCGCGGCGGCGCGGGCCAGCATGGTGACCAGAGCATGCAGTCGTGGACGGCGAAGTTGCTGTCGGAGCCGTTCGGACAGGCGCTCGTGGCGGTGGTCGGGCTGGTGATCGCGGGCATGGGCGTGGCGCAGCTCACCAAGGCGTGGACGGAGAAGTTCCGCCGCAAGCTGAGCCTGCGGGACTTGAATGCCTCGCAGGAGCGCTGGGCGATGCGCGTGTGCAAGGGAGGCATCGCCGCCCGGGGCGTCGTGTTCGTGATGATGGGCTTCTTCTTCCTGATCGCGGCGCTGCGCTCCAACCCGAGCGAGGCCCGGGGGTTGGATGGAACCCTGGCGACACTGGCGCGCCAGCCGTATGGCGACGTGTTGTTGACCCTGGCCGCCGCGGGACTCGTGGCCTACGCGGTGTACATGGCCGTCGTCTCCCGCTACCGCAGGTTCCAGGGGGCGTGACCCGGTCCCGGCGGGTCCGAGAACCCGCCCGCCCCCACTCTCCCGGGGTTCAGTTCGTCTCCGTTGCCGCTCCGAGTGGCTTCACCTGGGGCGCCTCGGGGGCGGCGGCGGGCGCGGGCAGTTCCACCGCCAGGGCATCGAGATCATGGTAGCCCTTGGCGGTCACCTCGCCGTTGCGATAGAGCGCCCAGCCGCGCAGCTGTCCCGGTTGGAAGGCGCGCGTCATGTGCCAGAGCTGCGTGCCGCTGTTGGCCAGGTACAGGTAGAGCATCCGCTTCGGGTTCCACGGATTGGGCAGCGCCACCGCGAGTCCATCCTCGGGGCGGCCATACGTCTGGCCCCGCCAGCGGAAGAAGCGACGGCCCGGCTCCACCGGCAGCTTCTTCTCCGCCGCCAGCCTCGCCACCAGCGCGTTGTCCTCGGCCCCTCCGAGCACGAACAGATCGCGTCCGGCCAGCTCCGCGTCCGTCACCTCGGCGTCTGGTTTGAGCGGCGAGAGCTGATCCGTGAAGGCATCCGCCACGGTGTCGCGGAACTCGAGCGCCAGGGTGCGGCCGGCCTCCACCCCTCGCGCGGTGCCGTGCACGAAGAGCAGCTGGCTGAAGTCATCCAGGGCATTGGAGAGCACCTGGAAGTGCTCGCGCGGCACGGGGATGTCGTTGGTGGGGTTGAACACCACGCGCACCGGCCACTCGGCCACGTGGAAGGTGAAGGACTGCCGGGCCCCCTTCACCTCCACGCGCTCCAGCACCGAGCCCTTGTCCGTCACCAGCTCCACGGCGGTGACGAAGTGGTAGGGCACCCCGCCCTGCTCCACCTCGAGCGTCACGTCATGGCCCTCCCTCGCCTTCGCCACGCTCGCGCGCAGCCGGGGCGCGGGCAGTCCCGCACGCTCCACCCACTGTGAGACGAAGGGCGCCAGATCCCTCCCGGCCGCCTCGGACGCGGTGCGCACGAAGTCCTTCGTGGTGATGTTCTTCTGGGTGTAGCGCTCGTGGACCGTGCGCATCACCTTCGCGAAGGACGCGTTGCCCAGGAGCAGCCGCAACTGGTGCAACAGGAAGGTGCCCTTGATGCGGGGAATGGCATACGTGCCATAGCGGCTGTACGAGGTGCGCGCGGCCACCGGCACCACGTCTTCCTCGCGTGAGGTGAGATAGAGATAGCGCGCGTTGAGCTCCGCCAGGGAATCGCGCCGCGCCTCGAACACCTTGTCCGCCTCGTCCGGCGCATCGTGGAGCAGGTTCCAATAGGCCGCCGTGCCACTCACCAGCCAGTTCTCCCCGTCCGTGGCGGGAAACACCGTGTTGGCCCACAGGCGCTTCTCGTCGAAACCGAGCGACTCCTGGAGCTTCGTGAGGTCGCGCTTGCCGGCCGGAGCCTTCGTCTCCTTCGCACGCCGGGCCGCCTTGAGCTTGTCCGCCACGAACACCGGGCTGAAGGTGGTGTAGCCGAGCGTCAGGTGGGGCGTGGCGCCGGGCAGGTCCGCGATCCACCGGCCCCCCACCTTCTTCTCGCGCAGCGTCGTCTTGCCGTAATGGGCGAGGAACATGAGCTGGCGCGCCATCTCCCCGGTGGTGATCTTCCCGTCACACGCATGCGGGCGGTTGATGGGGCTGGAGGCCAGCATGCGGATGGCGTTGTCCAGGTCGATGCCACCCCGGCCGTGCTGCTCGAAGTACTTCTGGAAGGCGATGTCCCGATTCCAGGTGTTGAAGGCCAGGTCCACCGGGGCGTTCAGGGGGTTGGCGATGGACTCCTTGCGCATCTCCAGATCGCGGTTGTTGTTGTTGGCCCAGATGAAGTCCTTGAGCCCTCCCGGGGTGTCCGCGGCGTGCTTCGCGTCGCCGGTGCGCCACATGCGCGACGTCTTGGTGCCGAGCGTGAAGCAGGCACCCTCGCCCGTCTTCGTATCCGCGAGCGTCCAGTCATTGGTGTACAGGCCGTTGTTGCGCTCCTTGAGCAGCTTCGCCACCTCGTCGATGGAGGACGCGTACTGGGCGGCCTTGCGGATGCGGTTGCTCTGGGGCGTGCCGTCGGGATCGAAGGGCGTCTGGCCCACCGTCGTCTCGCCGATGACGATCCCCGCGTCGTTGATGAACCAGTCGGCGCCGCTGTGGATGCCTCCGGGGAACGTCTGCATGATGAAGCGGTGGCCCTTCGTGGGCTGCACGTCCAGCATCACGTCCCAGTGCACCCCGGTGTAGCCGTTCCACATGAAGATCTGGCCCATGATGAAGTCGCCCCCGCGCGTGGCGGACTTCGTGGCCACGAAGGACGAGCAATGGTCTCCCTCGCCCGCGCGCGCCGTCTCGTCCTCGGCCTTGAGGAAGGTGCGGCCCGACAAGGGCGTGGCGCTCACCCGGTTGGCGCTCTCGAGCTGGCCCAGGTCCACCGCCGAGTTCAGCGCCGCGATGTCCAGCAGCTCCAGCTCCCGGTTCTTGAACTTCACCCCCGCCCGGTTCACCCCGTCCGCGATGCCACGCATCTCCTCGAGGAACTCGGGATCGTAGCGGCGCAGGAAGAGCGAGTCGGTCAGCAGCCGCACCTGCTCCCATCCGTTGACCAGATCCTGGCGGTTCTTCTGCGTGCCGAGCTTCTCCATGTAGCGCACGATGTCCTCCGCCACGAGCTCGCCGTATTGCTGGCCCCGCTCGTACGGCGCGCCCTCGATGTGGACGTACTTCCACCCGCCGTCGTCGTAGCGGAAGCCCTTGCCCGCCCACCGCACGGACTCCGGGGGGATGTACGCGCCGATGTCGTCCACCTCCTCCAGGCGCACGTCATCGAACCACGCCGAGCCCGTGGCCGCGCCGTTGCGGCCCAGGTGCAGCCGCACCTTGTCCGTGGCCTGGGGCGCGAAGAAGAGCACCGAGACGCGGCCCTCCTGCTCCGCCCCCAGCGAGGGCGAGCAGTTGGTGAAGGGAAAGCTCTGCATGGACACGCACGCCCCGAGCGCCGTGGGGTAGCGCGCCTGGGCGTCCGCCCGCACGCCCCGGGTGCGCACCCACGCACTGAGGCGGTAGAGGTGGCCCACCTGGAGCTTCACCGGCTCGGACTCGACGGTGGTCTCGGCGCCCGCCTCCGGGTGCGCGATGACGAGCCCCACCGTGCCCTCGGACCGCACGTCCGCGCTGGATTCCACCCGGCCCGGGCCACTCACGCTCCACCCCGAGGGCCGCCCGGTGGCCAGACGCGTCTCGAAGCCGGCGTTGGACAGGGACACGGGCGCGGCCCGGGCGGGCACGGCGGACAGGGCTGTCGCGATGAGCCACCAGAGGCCTGGCAGGCGCGAGGAAAGGCGGAGAGCGGTCATGTCCGTCCCGAGGCGAGGGTGAGGAAGACGCACGCTTCTCCCCCTGCTTCCCTCCGGGCGTCAACCCGTCCGGCATGCCCGGCACGCCGCCTCCCTACCCCCCGGGTTCTTCCCGCCTGCTCGCCTGCTGTACCGCCAGGTTGGATCCTTTGTTTGGTGGACCAGGAATTTCAGGCGATGCTGTGACTCAGTGCGTTCCCCATCCTGGATAGTCCTGTTGCTGTGCGCGGGTTGCACCGCGCATGTCGCGTCCACCGTCCCCGCCCCCCCGGTGACGACCGCCTCCTCGGAAGGCCCGCCGCCAGCCGAGGCTCCGGCTCCCTCGGTGTCCCCCTCGCCCGAGGCGATCCCGGTGACGAGCACCCCGGTCGAGACGCTCGCCACGGCGCCCTCCCCGGCCACCCCGAGCACCGAGGTGGAGGAAGAGGACGACGAGGAGTCGGCGGACGCCTCCGAGGGCGCGGAGGGCGAGGAGGAGACCGAGACGAGCGCGGACTCCTCGATGCCCTCGGGGCCCTTCTATACGGCCGAGTACTCGGACGAAGCGCTCACGGAGATGTGGAAGAAGCAGCCCAAGGAGCTCGGCTCCATCTCGGTGGGCTTCGTGCACAGCGGCCGGATGGTGAACTCGGTCCAGTTCCCGCAGGGGGATGCGTGGATCGTCGTGTCGCCCGAGCTGGCGTGGGCCACCCAGGAGACGATCGACTACACCATCCGGGCCATCCGCGAGGTCCGCGCCGCCTACCCCAAGGCCCCCGCCCTCCGGGTCAATCAGATCAGCTCCCGCGACGGCGGCTATCTGCGCCCGCACAAGAGCCACCAGTCCGGCCGGGACCTGGACCTCGGCTTCTACTACCCCACGGTGGATCCCATCCGGGCGCGCGAGCGCGAGAAGTACATCGATCTCGAGCTCAACTGGGCGCTCATCAAGTCGCTCATCCAGCACACCGACGTGCAGATGATCCTCGTGGACAAGCGCGTGCAGAAGGTCCTGCGCGAGTACGCCCTGAGCAAGGGCGAGGATCCGAAGTGGGTCGCCTCGCTCTTCGGGGACTCGGCCCTCATCAAGCACGCGCGCGGCCACCGCGATCACTTCCACGTGCGCTTCTACAACCCGCGCGCCCAGGAGCTGGGCTGGCGCATCGCCCCGCTGCTCGCGCTCCAGCCGGATCAGAACATGGTCATGCACCGGGTGCGCTCGGGTGACACGCTCGGCGGCATCGCCCTGCGCTACGGCTCCGGCGTGCAGGCCATCAAGAAGGCCAGCCGGCTGCGCAGCATCCTCTTGCGGATCGGCCAGGTGCTCGCGGTGCCCCTGCGCGGCCCCTGCACCCGCTGCCCCGTGCCGCCCCCCGTCATCGTCCCGCCGCGCAAGCTGCCGCCAGGACTCGCCCCGGAGGCCCCCGCCGTGGCCAGCACGCCCGCGCCCTCCCCCGCTCCGGTCGAAACGGCCGTGGCCCCCGTCGAGCCCACGCCCTCGGCCAACCCCACCGAGACGGCCGCGGCCTCCGCCGAGTCCACGCCCGCTCCCGCCGAGCCCACGCCCACCAGCGAGCCCGCGGTCCTGAGCGCGCAGGAGCCCCCGGTGGCCGCGGAGCCCACGCCGGCCCTGCGGCCAGTCGAGACGACGGAGCCCGCCCCCACGGAGATGCCCGCGCACGCGGCGTCCCCGGCGGAGAAGTCCGAGCGCGGCCCCCTGACCGCGGGCAGCGCGGCCGGGACCGTGCAGTAGTCCGAACGAGAGGACGAGCGACGGTCAGGCCTGGCTACGGGCCCGGCGACTCGCCTTCTTCTCGCGCTCGCCGAGCGCGGCCTGGAGGAACTTCCCCGCCAGCTTCCGGCCGATGAGCTCCTGGGCCACCATGCCCGCCTCGACGAGGCGATCCAGGTTGATGCCCGTCTCCACGCCCATGCCGTGCAACATGTAGACGATGTCCTCGGTGGCGAGGTTGCCCGCCGCGCCCGGGGCATAGGGGCAGCCGCCCAGTCCGCCGATGCTGGCATCGAACGTCGTCACGCCCATCTGCAGGCCCACCAGCGCGTTGGCCAGGGCCGTGCCGCGCGTGTCGTGCAGGTGCAGCGCCAGACTCTCCACCGGCAGGTGCTCGAGCAGCGCGGAGAGGATCGTCTCCGTCTGCCGGGGCGTGCCCACGCCGATCGTGTCCCCGAGGCTCAACTGATAGATGCCGTCGGAGATGAGCGCCCGGCTGATCTCCACCACGCGTGAGACGGGCACCTCGCCCTCGTAGGGGCAGCCCCACACCGTGGACAGGTAGCCGCGCACCCGCAGGCCGGCCTTGAGCGCCGCTTCACTCGTCTGCCGAGCCTCGGCCACCGCCTCGGCGATGCTCTTGTTGATGTTCTTTTGCGAGTGGGCCTCGGACGCGGAGATGAAGATCGCCGCCTCCTCCAGCCCCGCTTCCTTCGCGCGCGCCAGGCCCTTGAGGTTGGGCACCAGGGCGGAGAACGTGACGCCCTCGCGCCGCCCCACCAGCCGCAGGAGCTCCTCGGCGTCCGACAGCTGGGGAATCCACTTGGGGTGGACGAAGGACGTGACTTCGATGCGCTTCTCGCCCGCGGCGATCAACGCCTCGATGAGACGTGCCTTGTCGCGCGTGGGAAGTGTGCGCAATTCGTTCTGCAAGCCGTCGCGCGGGCCGACCTCGTAGAGGTCCACCCGCCGCGGAAGACTGCCAAGCCCTGTGACGCGAGGGCCGCGATGTTGGTTCGAGTCCACTGGATGATGTCCTGCGTCGAGCTTCCCGCCGACCGCCTCGACGTCTTCCTGGAGGGCGCCGACAAACACCTGGGGGGCGTCGGGTGCCCCCTGTGTAGATGATCTCCCGGGCCGCGTCGCGCAAGACTATCGCGAGGTTCTTCCCGCCCCTCATGTCAGGCAGGCCGCACCCGCGCGCCCACGATGAGATCCAGGGAGGACTCCGAGGGCGGCTCCCCCTCCAGCCCGCCGTGGATCCAGTCCACCGAAAACCCCGTGGATTCCAGCAGTTGGGTCAACTCCTCGAGCCGGTAGTAGCGGATGGCGTACCGGCCCGAGAGCACGCGCCCGTCGGGCAGCGTCAAGCGGCGGGTGGCCTCGTCCCGACCACGCACCGCGTCGAAGCGGCTCTGCTCTTCCAGGTGGCTGCCGTCGGGCAACTGGCCCGAGAAGGACGCCTGGGGCTCGGACTCCAGGCGCTCGCGCGGCACGGTGTGCAACACCAGCAGGCCTCCCGGTCGCAGACTGCGCGCCACCTCGCGCAACAGCGCCACGTGCTCCTCGTCGGAGAAGACGAACAGGGTCGAGTACCAGGCGTAGGCCCCGGCCAGGGAGCCGGGGCGGAAGGGAAGCGAGCGCAGATCGGCGCGCACCACGGGAAAGCCCGGGAGGCGCTCGCGCAGGGTGAGGGCATCCAGCTCCAGGCCGAGGATGCGGCCCGCCAGGGCACCCCGGGTGTTCAGCGGAGCGGCGTGCCGGCCATGGCCACAGCCCAGGTCCACGAGGGGGCCCGGGAGCGCGAGGCCCTGGAAGGCACGTTCGAGGTAGGCCACTTCCCTCTCCGTCGTCTCCGGGGAGAGGAAGGGCAGCGTGGAGCGCAGGTACAACTCGCCGAAGAAGCTCAGAGCGGACCGCCCTTTCGTTGGATGGCGCGGGCGTTGTAGCTGGAGCGGGCATCCGGATCGAGCCAGCCGCGAAGCGAGCGCCCGGCGCGTGGGAGGCCCTCAGCGTGACGGGGCGAGCCCTTCCTTCAGCCGGCGGGTCGCTTCATCGAGCACCGCGTCGGTCTTGCAGAAGGCGAAGCGCGCGAAGCCCCGTCCCAGGTGCCGGTGCTCGGGCCCGTAGAAGACGCTCGGCGGAATGGCGGCGACGCCCACGTGCGTCACCAGGTGGCGGCAGAAGGCCACATCGTCGCCGTGCCCCTGTCCGGAGATGTCCGCGAGGATGAAGTAGCTGCCCTCGGGGGAGTGGGCCTTGAGCCCCGCGCGCGTGAGGCCCGCGAGCAGGCGCTCGCGCCGGGCGTGGTAGGTGTGGCTCAGCTCCTGGAAGTACGAGTCCGGCAGCCGCAGCGCCGCCGCCATGGCGACCTGCAGGGGCGAGGCGGTGGCGAACGTGACGAACTGGTGCGCGCGCCGCACGGCGTCGTTGAGCGCGGGGGGCGCGATGAACCACCCCACCTTCCAGCCGGTGAGGCTGAACGTCTTGCCCCCGCTGCTCACCGTCACCGTGCGGTCGGCGAGCACGGGCAGCGTGGCGGCGCGCACGTGCCGCGCCGGGCCGAAGACGATGTGCTCGTACACCTCGTCCGAGAGCACGCGCGCGTCGTGCTCGGCGCACAGGCCGCCGAGGAACTCGAGCTCCTCGCGGGTGAACACCTTGCCGGTGGGATTGTGGGGCGAGTTGATGATGAGCAGGCGCGTGCGGGGGCCGAACGCCGCGCGCACCTCGTCGCGATCGAACCACCACGTGGCGTGCGTGGCATCCGGGGGGCGCAGGGGCACGTAGCGCGGCCGGGCTCCGACGAAGGTGACGTTGGCGTCGTACGAGTCGTAGAAGGGCTCGAAGAGCACCACCTCGTCGCCCGGGTCCACCAGCCCCAGCAGCACACAGAGGATGGCCTCGGTGGCGCCGCTGGTGACGGTCACCATGGTGTCCGGATCGAGCTGCTGGCCGTAGAAGCGCGCGGCGTGCTCGGCGATGGCCACGCGCAGCGCGCGCAGGCCAATGCCCGGGGCGTACTGATTGATCCCCTCGGTGATGGCCGTGCGCGCGGCCTCCTTGACGGCCTCGGGCCCATCGAAGTCCGGGAAGCCCTGTCCCAGGTTCACCGCGCCATGCTGGAGGGCCAGCGCGCTGAATTCCGAGAACACGGTGGTGCCCAGGGGGGCCACCCTACCCGCGAGTACCGGCCTGCTCATGCGTCACGCTCCCTTGTTCAGGAGCGCACGATAGCGTCCATTCCCACCGGACGCTCCACAGTTCCGCGCCGCGCCATCGAACGGGTATAGGCCATGGCGAAGCCCACCACCCCGAGCAGCAGGGGCACGGCGCACATCAGGTCCGTGGCGTAGTGGAAGCGGCCCACGAGCGTCGCCGCGATGAGGCCCAGCCCCGGCAGCAGCATCACCCGGAAGACGCGCCGCTCGAAGCGCAGGGCGTACACCAGCACCACGAGCGTGGCCCCGGTGTGGCCCGAGGGGAAGCAATCCTTGGCGAACCCCGGCTGGCGCATGGCCGACTCCAGGTAGGGCGTGAACCACAGGCCCTGGAGCGTCTCGGGGAAGGCCGCGAAGAGGAAGTAGCGCGGGCCGATGGCCGGCACGAGCGAGTACAGCACGAAGTTGAAGGCGAAGAAGAGGCTGAGCGCCAGGAGGTACTCGTCGAAGGCCTCGCGCTTGCTGGCGAAGTAGAGCGTCGCCCCGAGCACCAGCGGCCACAGGAAGTAGCCGTAGTAGCAGAGCATGAGCAGCTCGGTGAGCCAGGGCGGCGAGAGCTGGCCAAGCACCACCGACACCTGCGCGCCGAACAAGCGCTGATCCAGGGTGGCGAGCTGTGCGTCCTGCAGTCCGGGCGACACGGCGGTCACCAGCGGACACATGGCGCCATGGCCCAGGGCCACCACGGGCAGCAGCCAGAAGGAGGCCACGAAGGAGAGCAGGCGCTGGCGGGGAAAGTAGGACTCCAGGGTGCGCAGCACCAGGGGGCCGAGCGCGAAGATGAAGAAGGTGACAGCGGAGCTGGCCGCGCCGGGAGCCCACCGGTAGGGCCCCACGAGCAGGAATGCGGCACAGGCACAGGCGACGATGATGACGACGTCGACGGGCTTGAACCGAACCTCAGGCGCGTCCGGAAGGACGCGGCGCTCCAATGTCGCTGTCTTCACGCAGATTTACGCTCCCCTGGCTCTACGGCCACCTCCCCGGGGGGAGCGCCGATTTCCAGGCTCTGAACCCGACCCGCCCCAACCTCGACCCCACCACCCTTCCGACCCTTCTGTCGCTCGAGCAACGCGAGCAGGGCCGGAAAGAACACCGTGGTGCCCAGGAAGGTGCACATGACGCCCAGAAGTGCAATCTGACCAATCGATCTCAAGCCCGCGTGGTGGGAAATCAACAGAGCGCCATACCCCGCGGCGTTGGACAGGGTTGCCACCACGGCCGCCAGCCCCGTGTGCCGCACGACATGGCCGAGCGAGCCCGGCCCCTCTTCCTCGTAGCGGTGGAAGAGGTGCACCGAGTTGTCCACGGCGATGGCGAGCAGGTTGGGCAACACCACGGCATTGATGAAGTTGAGCTTGACGTCGAAGAGGTACATCCCCCCCGCCAGGCAGAGCATGCCCAGGAACAGCGGCCCGGCCACCAGGCAGGCACGCTTGAAGCTGCGCAGGCTGACGAGCAGCGCGAGGAACACCACCGCTGCGGCCGACCAGAGGATGAAGGGCCCGTCGGCGCGCACCATGGAGAAGATGCGCGCGGCGATGAGGTTGCTGTCCAGCACCGCCAGGTCCACGCCCCGGGCCTGGGCCCCGTCGATCACCTCGCCCACCTGCGAGGACCACGCCGCGAGCTCGCGCGTGTCGTGGTTGGACACCGAGGGCAGGAGCAGGAGGAACAGGCCCTTGCCATCGAGCGCCTCGAAGCGGCGCCGCACCTCCAGGGGCACCTGGCCGGGCCCATGGGGCTGGGACTCGAGCATCTTCGTCACGGTGACCACGCGGGAGTCCGCCCGGACATCCTCGGGCAGCTTGTCGAGCGAGGCACGCAGGGCGGAGATCTGCTCGGCGTGCGCCGGCACGTCCTGGGGCAGCAGATCATTGAGCGACGCGGACATCTTGATGGCCGAGTCGGCGCCATGCCGCTGCTTCACCTCCTGGATGACCTCCCGCACCACCCGGGCCTCCTCCAAGTCCTTCACCAGGAGGATGGCGGGATTGAGCGATGTGCCGGTCTCCTGGATGATGTGCTCGTCCAGCCGCACGGTGGGCGAGTCCCCCTTGAGCTTGCGCATGTCGGTCTCGAAGCCCACGCGGGGTGACACGTAGAGCGACCAGGCCGCCAGGCTCAGCACCGCCACGAGGATGCTGGCGACTCCCGCCGTGGGCCAGCTCTTGCCGGAGGGCACGAAGGCCGGCGTGGACGGCTCGGGGGCATGCTCCCGCGCCGCCTGACGTCCCGGGCGCAGCCGCTCGGCGAGCACGAGCAGCGCGGGGCCCAGGGCATAGGCGCTGAGCACCGCCAGCAGGACGCCCACCCCGGCGAGCAGCCCGAACTGCTGGAAGGCGGTGAACTGGGCGAACACGAGCACGAAGAAGGCCGCCGCGTTCGTCAGCCCCGAGGTGAGCGCGCCGGAGAAGGTGCCCCGCACGGCCGCGGAGAGCGCCTCGGACACCGGGAGTTCACGCCGCTCCTCCCAGTAGCGCATGGCCAGGTGGATGCCGTACTCCAGGCCCAGGCCGATGAGGATGGCCACCAGGAAGCCCGTGACGATGTTGAGGTGGCCGATCGCCAGCTCGGCGAAGGCGAACGTGAACGCCACGCCGAACACCACGGGCACGCCCACCACGGCCAGCGCCCACAGCCGCCGCGTGGCCAGGAGGATGATGCCCACCGCCATCAGCGCCGAGAGCACGCCCGCGCGCGTGAGGTCCGTGCGCATCACCGCGTCCTCCTCCAACCGCGCCTGGAAGGCCCCTCCGTAGTCGAGCTTCACGCCGGGCGTGCCGCGCGCGAGCTGCTCGGCCTCGCGCCGCACGTCATCCACGAGCTTCTGCGCGAACACCAGATCGGCCGCCGTGCCGTCCGGCTTCACCATGAGGTACATCTCCGTGCCGTCCCGGCTGGAGAGGTACTCGCGCATGGGCGCCTCGGGGCTGTACTTCTTCACGAGCGCCTCGAAGTCCGGCGGCGCGTCCTGCTCGTCGAGCAGGTCCACCGCGAGCGCCTTCTGCTTCTCGTAGCGCAGCCGCGCCTCCGCCTCCTTGCGCAGCTCGCGCAGCTTCTCGATGGGCAGCAGCCACAGGCCGCGCTCCTCGAAGAAGCCCACGTCGAAGTGGTGCTCCACGTAGCGCACCTCGGGCAGCGTCTCGAGCTGGCGCGCCAGCGTGCCGGCGAAGGCGCGCAGCTGCTCGGGCGGCAGGCCCTGTGCGCGCACCACCAGGTAGCCGTCGCCGCCGGACTTCTGCGCCACGCGTGCGAGATCCTTCACCTCGCGTGCTTCGTCGGGCAGCAGCTCCACGAAGGAGCCGCGGAACTCGAGGCGTCCGGCCAGCAGGGCGCCTCCCAGCGCGAGGAGCGTGAACGCGAGGAGCACCCGCCCAGGCCGCGTGAGCGACGCCCGCAGGAAGGTCTCGAACCACCGCTGTCGATGCGACTCTGCCAAGCCTTGACCCCAATCCAGTGGAGGCCCTCAAAGAGCAAACTTCCGGATTCCTGTCACGGACCTCCCGATTCCAGTTCGAACCCCTCCCCCGCTCCGGGCCTTCCGGCCAACCCCGGGGCTCGCCCCCCCGCAACCAGGGCAATCGAGTCCGGGTGTGCAGCCGGTTGCGCACTCGGACGCACGGCAAGGGCACGGGTGGGAGTCGTCACGAGCCGGGGAGGCACCGAGTGCCACCGAGGAGGGAGCCCGTGGGAGGGGCCGATGCCTTGACACCCGGGAGGTGACTCAATATTGACGCCACGCCGCCCCCCCGAGAAGGACCCTCGTCGCGAGGCCCGGATACCCCACGGCCCCGGCGTGCGCCCCGGATTCAGAGAAGACCGCCATGAGTGACGTGTTCGACAAGTGCCGCAACTGGAACGACTACCGCATCGCCAAGGCCACGGGACTCTACCCGTACTTCCGTGCCATCGAGGAGTCCTTTGGCGCCACCGAGGTCCAGATCGAGGGCCGCCGCGTCATCATGGTGGGCTCGAACAACTACCTGGGCCTGAGCGCGGACCCGCGGGTGAAGGAGGCGGCGATCAAGGCGGTGGAGCGCTACGGCACCACGTGCTCGGGCTCGCGCCTGCTCAACGGCACGCTCGCGCTGCACGAGGAGCTGGAGCACCAGTTCGCGAAGTTCCTCAACCGTGAGTCGGCGCTCGTCATCTCCACGGGCTTCCAGACGAACCTGGCCATGGCCTCCATCCTGGGCCGCCACGACATCGTCTTCGCGGACCGGCAGAACCACGCCTCGCTGGTGGACGGCGTGCGCCTGTCCTTCTCCACCGAGCGCAAGTACCGCCACAACGACCTGGAGCACCTCGAGCAGCTCCTGCAGCAGTCGGTGGAGAAGGAGCCCAAGGCCGGGCGCATCATCGTCACCGACGGTGTGTTCTCCATGGAGGGCGACATCTGCGACCTGCCGCGCATCGTGGAGCTGTCGAAGAAGTACAACGCGCGGGTGATGACGGATGACGCGCACGCCATGGGCGTGCTCGGCGAGAAGGGCCGGGGCACCTCCGAGTACTTCGGCCTGGAGGCGGAGACGGACCTGGTCATGGGCACGTTCTCCAAGAGCTTCGCGTCGCTGGGTGGCGTGCTCGCCGGGCCCCAGGACGTCATCAACTACATGCGCCACAAGTCGCGCTCGGTCATCTTCTCCGCGTCCATGACGCCCGCCTCCGTGGCGAGCGCGCTCAAGGCGCTGGAGATCATCCAGGCCGAGCCCGAGCGGCGCGCGCGCCTGATGGACATCGCGGAGAAGATGCACAACGGCTTCCGCGCCATGGGCTTCGACACGGGCGTGTCGGTGACGCCGGTGGTGCCGGTGCTCATCGGCGATCAGGTCAAGTGCTTCCGCTTCTGGAAGGCGCTGCACGAGGCGGGCGTGTTCGCCAACCCCGTGATTCCGCCCGCGGTGGAGCCGGGCCACGCGCTCATCCGCACCAGCTACATGGCCACGCACACCGACGAGCAGCTCGATCGGGTGCTCGACATCTTCGAGCAGATTGGCAAGAAGATGGACGTCATCCCCCAGACGCGGCCCTCCAGCTACACGCCGGTGCAGATCGCCCGTCCCCACACCTTCGTGCGCAACAACAAGGCGTCGGACAAGTGGGCCGCCGCGGCCGCCGGGGAGCTCGCCCCCAACGGCTTCTCGTTGGATCAGCTCTCGCGCATGTCCTCGCGCGAGGTGGCCGGCCGGCTCTTCGACGCGGTGGAGAACCTCACCTGGCGCGCCGCCAACCTCCAGTCCGAGGATCTGCGCAAGCTCGGGCAGATGCCGCTGAAGCTGTGGGAGAAGCGCGCGAACATCCCCGGGCTGTTGCTGGAGAAGGGCGCCAACCTCTTCATCCGCAACGGTCGCGAAGACAGGAGCTAGTCACCCATGGCCGCCGCCGAACCGTCCACCGCAGCAGGCACTCCCCTGCCTCCCCTCCCCGCCAACGTGGAGGTGACGCCCGTGCGCACCTCGGCGGAGCGCACGGCCTTCATCCGCTTCCCCTACACCATCTACCGGGGGGACCCGAACTGGGTGCCCCACCTGGAGATGGAGCGCCGGGACTTCATCGACCCGCGCAAGAACCCCTTCTTCGAGTTCGGCGAGGTGGAGTTCTTCCTCGCCCGCCGGGAGGGACAGGTGGTGGGACGCATCGCCGCGGTGAACAACCCGCGCTACAACGAGTTCCAGAAGACGAACGTCGGCTTCTTCGGGCTCTTCGAGTGCGTGAACGACGCGGGCGTGGCCCGGGCGCTGTTCGAGGCCGCGGCGGGCTGGCTGCGCGCCAAGGGCTTCACCTCGGTGATCGGCCCGATGAGCTACTCGACCAACCACGAGGTGGGGTTGCTCGTCGAGGGGTTCTCCACCCCGCCGGCCATCATGACGACGTACAACCCGCCCTGGTACGCCGCGCTCATCGAGGCCAACGGCTACGCGAAGGTGAAGGATCTGTACGCGTGGGAGCTGTCCTCCGCCACCCCGCCGCCGGAGAAGGTGGCGCGCGTGGCGGAGAAGATCCGTCAGCGCGAGGGCGTCACCGTGCGCCCGGTGAACCTCAAGGACTTCGACGGCGAGGTGGCCCGCATCAAGGCCATGTACAACAAGGCCTGGGAGAACAACTGGGGCTTCGTGCCGATGACGGAGGCCGAGTTCGACAACCTGGCGCGCGAGCTCAAGCAGATGGTGCGTCCGGAGCTGGTGCTCATCGCCGAGGTCAAGGGTGAGCCGGTGGCGTTCGGGCTCACCGTCCCGGATGCCAACGAGGCCCTCAAGGCCGCCAACGGTCGGCTCACCACGTTCGGCCTGCCCATCGGGCTCGCGAAGCTGCTGCTGGCCTCGCGCAAGATCCGCCGGCTGCGTCTCATCCTGCTCGGCACCGTCGAGGGCTATCGGCGCCGGGGCCTGGACGCCATCCTCTACCTGGACACGCTGCGCACCGCGCGCGAGCTGGGCTTCGAGGGCGGGGAGATCTCCTGGACGCTCGAGGACAACCACCTCGTCAACCGCGCCATCGAGTCCATGGGCGGCAAGCGCTCCAAGATCTTCCGCGTCTACGAGAAGCCCCTGTAACCGCCGAAGGGGGGCCCTCTATCGGGGGCCCCTGCCCTCTCGTCCCCGCATCAGGGGATGAGGGTCTTCTCGATCTGCGCCCGCTTGGCCTTGAGCGTGGCGAGCAGCCCATCGAAGCCCTTGGTGGCGAGGATCTTCCGGAACTGCTCCTGGTAGGTCTCCAGGAGCGAGACGTCATCGGTGACCACGTCGTAGATGCGCCATGCGGCCTGGTCGCCCGAGCGGTAGAGCTTGTAGTTCACCGGGTACTTGTCCCGGTTGACGTTGACGGTGGTGTCCACGCTGGCCTCGTTGCCCTCGATGGACTCCTTGCCGTAGTGCACCTGGGTGCGGCCCTGGCCGAGCGCCTTCTGGGCGTAGGAGGCGCGCAGCAGGCCCTCCATGGTGCTGGAGAAGTCCTTGCGCTGGGCGGCGGTGAGCTTGTTCCACGTCTCGCCGAGCGCGCGCTTGGACAGCTCACCGAAGTCCACGAAGCGCTCCACCACCTGGTAGACCTGCTCCGCGGTGGCCGCCTTGGCGGAGGCGACCTTCTGGACGTTGGTGTTGCCCTCCTTCACGACCTCGAGCGGGCCAGGCGAGGCGGTGAGGAGCACGGCGGTGAGCAGGGAGACGAGCATGGATGGGGGCTCCGGCATTGAGGGGTGAAACGGGGTGAGACGATGAGGGCCAGGACACTCCGCGCGGCCGGGTTATTCATGGCGCGCCGGGGACCCGGCCCAGGACCCGGTCCAGCTGTGCCCGGGCCACCTGGAAGTCATGCCAGCTCTGGGCCCGATCGGCCGACGCCTGGGCGAACGCCGTGAACGCCTCGATGAGATCCCGCGTGCCTCCCGTGCCGAGCTCGAACGCGCTCAGGGCCGCCGTCACCCAGCGCCGTGCTTCCCGCTCGGCCTGGCTGAGGGCCTGGGCGCGATCGCGTGCCGCCACCAGCGCCCCGTGCACCTGGGTCACCTCCAGGCGGATGGCCGAGAACAACAGCCGCTGCTGCGCCTTGAGCTTGTCCAGCTCCGCCCGGGATTGATCCAACTGCGCCTGCTTCACGGGGATGTCGAAGGTGTAGCGCGCCACCAGCCCCACCCCCGCCTCCCGATCGTTGTACGGATCGTAGGCGAAGGGATCCCGCTGCCGCGTGGCGCTCGACGTGAAGCGCAGGGTGAGGAAGCCCGCGAGGCCGAGATCCGGATAGAAGCTGCGCTCGCGGATGAACACTTCCTTCTCGCGCGCGACGATGCCCGCGGCGATGCCGGCGATCTCCGGCCGCTGTCGCTCGGCCGTGGCCAGGGCCTGCTCGAGCGCGGGTGGTGCCTCGGCCTCCTCCGGCTCCAGCTCCACCTCGGCCACGTCCACGGGCTCGTCCGCGGGGGTGCCCGCGAGCAGGCGGATGGCGGCGAGCGCCAACTGCCGGCCCTGCTCGGCCTGGGCGCGGCGCGCGTCGAGCTGCTTGCGGAAGAAGCCGACCTTGTACAGGTCCATCCTCGACACCTGATCGGACTTCGCCGCCAGCATCTCCTGGATGCGCCCGGCGGCGTCCTCCAGCCGCTGGGAGGTCTCCTCGAGCTGCACGAGCCCCGAGCGCGCCAACTGGTAGCCGTAGAAGGCCTGCGCGGCCTGGAACCCCGCCTCGTCCTCGGCGCGCGCCTGGAGCGCCTTGCCGATGACGGGGCCCTGCTCCGCGGCCTGCTCCAGGGCCTTGAGTTTCCCGAAGGTATAGAGGGGCAGCACGGCGTTGGACTCGACGAACGCCGTCACGCCCACGCGGCCGAAGTCGAGATCTCCCTCCAGCGAGGCATGAGTGGTGGGAGGACCGCCCAGGCCGTCGTTGCGGGCCTCGGGAATGGGGCCGCCCAGGCCCACCCGGGTCTCGAACTTGGGAAACCACGCCCAGCGCGCCTCGCTCAGCAGCGCGTGCAACCGGCGCAGCTCCGCGCGCGCGGCCTCCACCCGCGCGTCCTGCTCGCGCGCGCGCCGCACGAGCTGCTCCAGCGTGAGCGGCGTGCGTTTCACCTCACCGGGCGCCGAGGACGGGCCCTCGTCCGGCACGGATTGCTCCGCCGCCTCGCCCACCTGGGGGGTGATCTCCGGCATCCGGGGCGTCCCGTCCGGCGCCGCGGGAGACTCCACCTGCCCGCTGGGGACGGGCGCCGGGGGCGGCGCGATCTGCGCTCCCGCCAACGTCGCGGTGAGCACCCAGCCCAGCCCCATGACACGTCGCGATGTGCTGCGTTCCACCACGTACTTCCCTCCGTTGCCCCGTGAATACCCTGGATCCGGCTCGACGCGTCGCGGCATCTCCTGGCTGGAATTCCCGGGAGGCTGAATCGTTCCCGCAAGAGAGACACCAGAGTGACGAAGAAATGAATGATCGCTTGGTTGTGGGCCGCTCGCGTGGGAAGAATCCGCGCCGCCTATCCAGTCTCGGGGCGTCGAGCCCCCCTATCGAGGAACCCCATGGCGTACACCGACCGCGTCAAGCAGATCCTCTCCTGGTACCCGTCTGACAACCCCGGCACGCTGGCCAACCTGGCCCGCCTGCTCAACACCGGCACGCTCGCGGGCACCGGCAAGCTGGTCATCCTGCCCGTGGATCAGGGCTTCGAGCACGGCCCGGCGCGCTCCTTCGCGCCCAACGCGGCCGGCTATGATCCGGACTATCACATCCAGCTCGCCATCGACTCGGGCTGCAACGCCTACGCCGCGCCCCTGGGCTTCCTCGAGGCGGTGGCCGGCAAGTACATGGGCGAGATCCCGCTCGTGCTCAAGCTGAACAACTCGGACACGCTGGCCAAGACGGACTACCCCATCTCCGCCATCACCTCCTCGGTGCGTGATGCCGTGCGCCTGGGCTGCTCGGCCGTGGGCTACACCATCTACCCGGGCTCCGGCGCGCGCAACCAGATGTACGAGGATCTCCGCGAGATCATCGCCGAGGCCAAGGACTACGGCCTGCCCACCATCGTGTGGGCCTACGCACGCGGCAACATGAGCAAGCAGGGCGAGACGGGCATCGACGTCATCTCCTACGCGGCGCAGATCAGCGCCCAGCTCGGCGCGCACATCATCAAGGTCAAGCCGCCCCAGGACTTCCTGGAGCAGGCCGAGGCCAAGAAGGTCTACGAGCAGTTCAAGATCCCCACCGCCACCATGGCCGACCGCATCCGCGACGTGGTGAAGTCCGCCTTCAACGGCAAGCGCATCGTCATCTTCTCCGGCGGCGAGTCCAAGAAGACCGAGGACCTGCTCGAGGAGATCCGTCAGATCGCCGCCGGCGGTGGCTTCGGCTCCATCATGGGCCGCAACGCCTTCCAGCGCCCCCATGCCGAGTCCGTCAAGCTGCTCAAGGACGTGATGGCCATCTTCAAGAACGCCCCCTGAGTCGCTCCCTCACCCGAGCGCACCCAGACCCACACCCAGGCGGCCGTAGCTCCTCGAGGGCTCGGCCGCTTGTTCGTTCCGGGAGCGGGGAAACGTCCGCCGCTGAAAGAACCTCACGGGTATTGCGTGACCCAAGCCACGTTTCCACAGCGGGGCTCTTCCTTGCCGTTTTCAGCGGCAGTATTCCTTCCCTACGAAGAAGTTGTTTGCTCGAAGAAAATTTTTCTGATAGTAAAATATCGAGGAATGTCCGAGGGGCGAGCTTGATCCCCGAAGTAAGCCCCGGAGGTTCTACATGCTGACGCTGGTGGCCGCAGTGCAAGATACAATGCCGACGCGCGGAACCTCGAGTGCACCCTACTCGGTCATGAAAGAGCGGAAGTCTTCTACCCAGGCCGAGGCGCCGGCGGCGGAGCAGCAGCAGGCTCCCCCCTCCCCCGTTGACTTCACCTCCTGGGCGAAGACGGTCCAGTACCAGACCCAGGTGGTGTTGCATCAGATCCTGGAGCTGGAGGACGAGCGCCATCTGGATCCCGCGTGGAACAAGGTGCTCGAGCAGGTGCGCAGCTACAGCCTGCGGCCCTCCAAGCGCATCCGGCCGGCACTGGTGCTGGTGGGCTACGCGCTGGGACGGGGTGACACGCGAGCCCCCTCGGGGTTGTGGCGGTTCGCGGCGGCCACCGAGCTGCTCCACACCTTCATGTTGATCCACGACGACGTGGCGGATCAGGCCGACACCCGCCGCGGCGGCGCGGCGCTGCACAAGATGCTCGGCGAGGGGCGCCTGGGCGAGAACCTGGCGATCGTCATCGGGGATCACCTCTACGGGCGCTCGCTGGAGGTGATGCTGGGCTGCAACCTGCCGGAAGCGGACGTGGCCACGCGCTACTTCCTCAAGGTGTGCCGCTACACCGCCGCCGGGCAGTACATGGACATCCGGCTGCCGCACCAGCCCCTGGCCGAGCTGTCCATCTACAACGCGCTGCGCGTGGCCTACCTGAAGACGGCGCTCTACGGCTTCACCGCGCCGCTGGTCTGCGGGGCCATGCTGTCCGGCTCGGCGCCGGAGATCATCAACAAGCTGGAGCGCTTCGGCCGCTACGTGGGCACGGCCTACCAGCTGCGTGACGATCTGCTGGGGCTGTACGGCCAATCCTCGGTGGTGGGCAAGCCCACCGACTCGGACCTGGCGCAGGGCAAGCGCACCTTCCCGCTGCTGGCCGCCTACCTGCGCGCCACGCCCGAGGCCCGCCAGGAGATGGAGACGCTCTGCATCCCCGGCCCCAAGGACGAGACGATGCTGCAGCGCGCCCGCGAGCTGGTGGAGCTCCACGGCGGGCGCTCCGCCACCGAGCGCATCATCGAGCGCTCCACCAACGCCGCCGCGCGCATCCTGCAGACCCTGCCCGAGGCCGGAGGTCTCAAGCAGATGCTGCGCGACCTGCTGCAGATGTTGATGATCCGCGAGGCCTGAGCAGGGCCGGGCCGCTCCGGGCGGCCCCTCGGAAGCGTGAAAAATTCAAAGCCCACCCGATTCTCACCGGGTGGGCTTTTCACGTTGTGGGGCTGGCCGGATCCGCACCGGTGTGCTCTTGAATGCCCTTCAAGCCTCACGAGGCGGAAAAGCAAAAAGCCCACCCGATTCTCACCGGGTGGGCCTTTCACGTTGTGGAGCTAATCGGGATCGAACCGATGACCTCTTGAATGCCATTCAAGCGCTCTCCCAGCTGAGCTATAGCCCCTCATCTTCTGTTGCCTTCGGCGGAGGGAGACGAGGCCCGATGGGGTGACCACCGGGCCTCGTCTCTTCTTCCAGTGGAGCTAATCGGGATCGAACCGATGACCTCTTGAATGCCATTCAAGCGCTCTCCCAGCTGAGCTATAGCCCCACAACTCGGTTGGCCACCTGGGGAGTGGCCGCCGTCGAAAGCGGCGCTCTTCTACAACTTCTTCGTGCGGGTCGCTACTCCCGAATGCGCGGCCCCGGTGTTTTTCTGTTTCAGGCGCTGGGCCGCTTCCTCCCCTTCCTGGAGCAGATCGCTGATCTCCCGCGTCTGGGCCTCGACCTTGAGCTGCACCTGATCGATCGCCTTGAGCAGGGGGGCGAACGAGGAGGGCAACTCCAGGCGCCCCTTCTGCACCTGCTTGAACACGGCCTCGCCCAGCTCGCGCATCACCCGCTCCTTCTCCTGCTGGAGCAGGTCGCTCCGCGCCTTCGCCTGCGCCAGCGCGGAGTGCGTCTCCACCTGCTTGCGCAGCTGGCTCATCTTCTGCTGAGCGGACTCGAACGCCTCTTGGATCTGGCGCAGGGCTTCGGACTGCTTGGGGTCGGCTGCCACCGGGCGCGAACCTCGCGGAAAAAGGGGGTTTTCCTTGCGTAGCGTGCGCGCGACCGGACTGTCAACCCGGCCCCGGCCCCTTGCGCAGCCGGGCGGCGAAGAAGCCGCCCCCGGGCACCCGCGACGGCAGGGCTCGCAGGAAGGGGCCGTCGCACAGCAGGGCCGCCCGCTCGGGGCCGAAGACGGGCGCCAGGGGCTCCAGGCTGAAGCCGGACTCCCGAGCGAGGAAGTCGCGCACCACCGTGTCGTTCTCCTCCGGCAGCAGCGAGCACGTGGCGTACACCACCAGCGCACCGGGCTTCACCTGGGGCGCCAGCTCGCGCAGCAACTCGAGCTGCGTCGTGTGGAACTCCGCCACGGCCTTGGCGCTGAGCTTCCACTTCTGATCCGGCTCGCGCGCCAGCGAGCCCGTGCCGCTGCATGGCGCGTCCACCAGCACCACGTCCGCGGACTCCAGGGGCAGCGGGTGCGGAAAGGACACGTGGCGCAGGGACAACTCCCGGGCCCGCTCGCGCGCATGCGCCAGCCGGCGGCGCGAGCGATCTCCGGCCAACACCCGTCCCGCCTTGCCCACCTCGTCCGCCAGCGCGAGCGTCTTGCCTCCCGCCCCCGCGCACACGTCCGCCACCGTCCACCCCGCGAGCGAGCCCCCGTTCCCACCCTCGTCAATGATGGGGATGGGACGGCACGCCTCGACGATGAGCTGGCTGCCCACGTCCTGCACCTGCAGGCGCCCCTCGCGCATCACCCGCGTCTCGAAGACCTTGTGGCTCGCCTCGGCGACGCGCACCGCGCCCGGCGCCAGCACCACGGGCTCCGCCGCCACGCCCTCCTCCGCCAGCCGCGCGAGCACCTCGTCGCGGCTGCCCGTGGGGCGCGCGCGCAGGTGCAGCGCGGGCTCCTCGTCCAGCGCCGCCAGCATCGCCTCCAGCATGGGCTCCGGATGCAGCTCGGCCAGACGCTGCACCAGCCAGGTGGGAAAGGAGTAGCGCGTCGCCAGACGATCCGGGACGGACTCGGGCAAGGAGGGCTCGGCGAGCGGCGCCTCCACCACCCGCTGGAGGAAGTCATCCTTCAGGGTGCGCGGGCGCACGGGGCCGGGCAGCTTCACCTCGGGGCCGATGCGCGCCCAGTTGGCGCCACAGAAGAGCCTCCGCCAGAGCACGTAGCGCACCAGCGCCTGATCCTCCAGCAGTCCAATCTTGCTCGGCGCGTGGCCCAACGTGCGCGCCGCCAGATCCAGGAGCCGCTGGTGCCGGGACAGTTCGCGCACCGCCAGCGCGGTGAAGCGCCGCTCCTGGCCTCCCAGCCCTCCCGCGTCCTTGAGGGCCTCGGCGAGCGAGAGCTTGAGGGGCTCGCCCTTGAGCACGGCCAGGTGGGCCTCGAGCGCCGCGGTCGCCGCGCGCCGCGAGGGTCGCCCCAGACGCGCCTCGTCCAGGAAGGTGTCGGGCCAGAGACTCACGCGTCCACGGGGAGCGAGACGGCCAGGCACCCCTCTTGGGTGCGCAGCTCGCGCGGTCCGGTCGCCAGGAAGAAGTAGTGATCGCGCCCGAGCGTCTCGCCGTCCACTTCGAGCGAGCCCTCCACCACCAGGGCCGCGCGGCCCCGGCTCACGGGCGGGCGGTAGGTGGAGCCCGGCGCCAGGCGCAGCCACGAGCCCCCGTCCGGTCGCTGCGACAGTCGCAGGCCCGTGGTGGGCTCCGTCGTCCAGGCGTCCTCGGGCGGCACGTCCCCCGCGGCCAGGCGCTCCACCTCGCGCCGCAACCGCACGAAGCGCTCCACCAGGAGCATCATGTCCTCGATCTGGAAGGGCTTGTTGAGCACCGCGTCCGGCTCGTGGGGCCGCAGCACCCGCACCACTTCCTCGGCGGACGAGGCGCTGACGATGGCCACCGGCTGCAGCCGCTTGCGCGCCGCCTCGAGGATGATGCGCCCGCCGCCTCCGCTGTCGCCGATGCGCAGATCCGTGAGCACCAGGGCGAAGGATTCCTCCTGGAGCGCCCGCTGGGCCTCGGCCACGCTGCCCGCCTCGCGCACCAGGGTCTGCTCGGCGATGAGCTCCGCCATCCCCTCGCGCAGACCGGCGTCATCCTCCACCAGCAGCACCTTCATCGGGCTCTTCTCGCCGGGCATGTCAGGGACTCATCCGCGCCTGGGAGGCGTGCTTCTGCTCGTTGGGCGACAACATCCCGGGTGTGGCCCTCCCCGGACTCGAACCGGGACGCGGGGTCAGCCGCAGCGGATTTTGAGTCCGCCTCGTCTACCAATTTCGACAGAGGGCCCCTTGGGGGTGGGACGGGCAGACGTATACCGCGACTCCGCGCCGGACGCATCCGAAGATTGCGGTCCCCCGCGCTGATCGCTAAACGGGCGCCATGTACAACCTCCTCATCGCCCTGGGTGTGGGCCTCGCCATCACCTTGGGTATCAAGTTCGCCGGCTTCAACATCTGGGCGGCCCTCGTCCCGGGCACCCTCGCCTTCGTGGGCTCCTACATCTGGCTCGGCCGACGCATCGGGCAGAAGCTCCAGGCCATCATGGCCGCCGTGCAGCGCGAGCTCCAGGGCCAGCCCACCAGCCAGAAGGAAGCCCAGGCGCGCATCGAGCGGGCCGTCAAGATGCTCGAGTCCGGTCTCGTCTACGACAAGTGGCAGTTCCTCGTGGGCGCGGAGGTGCACTCCCAGATTGGAATGTTGAAGTACATGTCGAAGGACCTGGAGGGCGCCCAGGGGCACTTCGCCCGCGCGAGCCCGCGCAACTACCTGGCCAAGGCCATGGAGGGCGCCCTCTTCTTCCAGAAGAAGGACAGCGCCGCCATGAAGAAGTCCTTCGAGGCCGCGGTCGTCTCCGGCAAGAAGGAGTCCGTGGTGTGGGCCGTCTACGCCTGGTGCCTCCTGCAGAACAAGGACAAGGACGGCGCTCTCAAGGTGCTCGGGCGGGCGGTCGAGGCCAACCCCTCCGACGAAAAGCTCAAGAGCAGCTTGTCGGCCCTGCAGAACGACAAGAAATTGAAGATGAAGCCCTACGAGCCCATGTGGTGGCAGTTCGGGCTGGAGACCCCTCCTCCTCAGATCATGGGGGGTGGTGGCGGTCGGCGCGTGCAG
Organism: Cystobacter fuscus; assembly: GCF_002305875.1. Taxonomy (NCBI): domain Bacteria; kingdom Pseudomonadati; phylum Myxococcota; class Myxococcia; order Myxococcales; family Archangiaceae; genus Cystobacter; species Cystobacter fuscus. Next base: position 6,396,419 of record NZ_CP022098.1, read on the forward strand.
TTCAATCCCCGACGCTGACCCCTCCCCGCCGGGAATTCCTACCGGGCCTCATTCCCGGTAATGCTGCAACTCTTGCCTATCCCGCCGCCGGGCGGCCCACTCGCTGATCGCAACCCCTCGGAATCACGGTCCGAAATCGGGATGGTCGAGCGGCACGGCCCTTGCTCCTGAGTGGTTCATCCCCGGAGAAGGAAATCCCCGGGGATCAGCAGGCGGCCGGGGGTCTTGGGTGATGGAGGACATGGGCAGGGCGGCGGAGGAAGAGCGGGCAGGCGAGGCCTCCGAGCGGTTCGCTCGGGACTCGCACTCCGGATTCCAGGGCCAGGCGCAGGAAGCGGAGCAGAGCATGCGGCAGCGCGACCGACACGGAGAGAGGCCCCTGATCCTGGTCGTGGAGGATGATGCGGGCACCCGTGACAGCCTGACGGAGTTGCTCTCGGCCCGCTACCACGTCCTGGGCGCCAGTGATGGCCAGTCCGGAGTGGAGCTCGCCCGGGAGCGGCACCCGGATCTCATCCTCCTGGATCGCTTCCTGGAGAGCGGCGAGGACGGTCTGGCCGTGCTCGAGTCGCTCCAGCACGACCGCGCCACCGAGTCCGTGCCCGTCATCTTCCTCACCGGGGACTCGGACGAGGCCACGCTCGAGCGCTGCCTGGAGCTGGGCGCGGTGGACTTCGTGCACAAGCCGGCGAGCGCGCGCGAGCTGATGGCCCGCATCAACCGGGCGCTGCGCCAGAGCGAGCAGCAGCAGCGGCTGCAGGCCATGGCCCAGACGGACGCGCTCACGGGCCTGGCCAACTTCCGCGCGCTGTCCATGCGGCTGGACGAGGAGTTCAAGCGCTCGAGCCGCTACGACTACCCGCTGTCCGTGGTGGTCATCGACTTGGATCACCTCAAGGCCATCAACGACGGCATGGGCCATGAGGTGGGCAACCGCGCCATCCTGGCGCTCGCCAACCTCCTGCGCACCAACCTGCGCGAGGTGGACTTCGCGGCGCGCTTCGGCGGCGACGAGTTCGTGGCGCTCCTGCCCCACCAGACGGCCGCCGAGGCGGCGGTGCTCGCCGAGCGCATCCGCACGGGCCTGCGCACGGTGAAGGTGACGCGCAGCGATGGGCGGCCCGCCCCCTTCGGGTTGAGCGTGAGCGTGGGCATCGCGGATCACTCCCCCGCCCAGCCGCGCGCGTGCACCGACGAGTTGCTGAGGGCCGCGGACGCGGCGCTCTACGAAGCCAAGCGCGAGGGCCGGGATCGCGTGGTGGTGTACGGCGCCTCGGATCTGGCGTCCCCCAAGGCAGCACAACGGCACTGACAGACGATTTCACTACCCCCAGAGGTCGCGATGGACGGTGGAGCAAGGGCTCGGATGAGCGGCAGCAGGCTGGCGAGCGGATCACGGGTGGCCATCGTCGGCGGGGGGATCGCCGGAGCGGGACTCGCCGCTTCGCTGATCTTCAACGGACGGGCCCGTGGGTGCGCGCTCGATGTGCGCGTGTACGAGAGCACGGATCCGGACTCCGTGGCTCCCCCCGCCATCCTCACGCCCGAGTGCCGCTCGCGCCTGGCCGCGCTCGGCGCCCGCGTGCCCCAGGAGTGGCGCGTCCATGAGTTGCGCGGCGTGGAGCTGCTCTCCCATGGCCAGCGCGAGGTGATGCCCGCGTCGGCTGGTGGCCTGTGGGTGGTGGATGCGTGGCCGCAGGGCCAGGGCGGACTGGCGCTGGTGCGCGAGGCGCTCGCGGGCACGGCCACCTCCCAGGGCGCGCGCTTCGTGCCCCGGCGCGTGGAGCGCGTGGAGCACCTGCCCTCGGCGCCGGATGCTCCCGCGGTGGTGCGCAAGAATGGTCCCCTCGTGGTGCGCGCCCAGGGCAGTGGCGAGCGCTTCCACGCGGTGGCCCTCGCCACGGGCGCGGGCGCGTCGCTCGGCGACTCCTTCTTCCCGGGCTTCCAGCCCGCTCCGTCCGTGGCCGCCGTGCAGGCACGCCTGCGCCTGCCCTCGCCCCGCATGGGCCCTCCGCCGCTCGCCCGGCTGTGGATGTCTCCCCTGCCCTCCGTGGATGGGCTCGTGCTCCTGCCGGGCGCCCACTCGGTGTACGCGCTCGCCTATGGCCCCGCGGTGACGCCGGCGGACCTGTGCCAGGCCTTGATGATGGCCGCGCGCGACGGGCTCGTGGAGGAGGGCTTCGAGCTGCTCGCCCTGGAGACCACGCGCCTGCCCTACGGGCCGGGCCGCTCGCTGGTGGCACCCGGACAGCTCGTGGTGGGCGCGGCCGCGTTCGGCCACCCGCTCCAGGTGGGCCTGTCGGACACCCTCGCCTCGTGCAGCCGCGCCGCCGTGGCCCTGCTGGACGCGGGCCTGGAGGCCCCCGCCCTGGAGCGCCGGTACGTGCGCGACGGCCTGGGGGATCTGCTGGATGACGCGGCCGCGGGCGCACGCGCCGTGACGTGGCTGCGCCGCGCGGGACGCCGCGCGCCCCAGGCCTTCCTCACCGCTCGTCACCGCGTCGCCGCGGCGGGCACCGTGGGCTCGGGTGTGCTGGGCCTCCCCGCCCCCTCTCCCCAGGTGCTGCTGTCCGTGGCGCGCTGGGCCGGCATCCGCGAGACGATGTCCTCCTGGGTCCGCACCGCCGTGGAGCCCCTGCCCACGACGATTCCCACGATGGAGCCGGACCTCTACTACATCGTGGACGACGATCCGGATCAACGCGAGGCCATGACGCAGCTGCTCGAGTCCACGGGCGCCCACGTGGTGGCCTTCGCCGACGAGCTGGCCCTGTTCTGCGCGGTGGCCCGGCGGCCTCCCACCGCCATCCTCCTGGACGTGGTGCTGCACTGGGTGGACGGACTGCGGCTGTGCGAGGGGCTCAAGCAACACCCGCTCACGCGTGACACGCGCGTGGTGGTCATGAGCGGAATGAACCGGCCCCACGTGCGCCAGCGCGCGCTCGACGCCGGCGCCGAGGCCTTCCTGCCCAAGCCCGTGGATCCCGAGCGCCTGTTGCGCCAGCTCATGGGCCTGGTGCCTCCCACCTCCTCCGCTCCCACCGAGGCGCCGCTCGACTCGGCCGGGGAGACGGGGCGCTACGCCTCCTGAGGCAGCTCCGCGGCCCTCAGCGCGTCATAGGGCGGCTCCACGAAGAGCGCCCCGGGCTCCTTGCGGAACCACGTGAGCTGCCGCTTGGCGTAGCGGCGCGTCTCCTGGGCCACCAGCTCTCGCGCCCGCTCGAGCGACAGCTGGCCCTCCACCACCGCCTTCGCCTGCGCGTAGCCCACGCTGCGCATGGGCGCCGCCTCGGCATACCCCCGGGCGAGGAGCCCTCGCACCTCCTCCACCAGGCCCCGCTCGAACAGCGCCTCCGTACGCCGATCGATGGCCTCGTACAGCGCCTCGCGCGGCGGTGAGAGCACGTACATCCGGAAGGGATAGCGGCTCGCGGCGAAGGCATGCTCCCGGCGGAACTCGGAGGCGGGCCGGCCCGTCTGGCGGTGGATCTCCAACGCCCGGATGACGCGCACCAGATCTCGCGGAGGCAGCTTCGCGGCCGTCTCCGGATCCACCTGGGCGAGCTGCCGGTGCACGGCCTCACGGCCCTCGGCGGCGGCGAGCGCCTCCAGCTCGGCGCGCAACGTCGGATCCGCGCCGGGCGCCTCCACGAGCCCATGCAGGAGGATGCGCAGGTACATGCCCGTGCCGCCCACGACGAACACCCGCCGCCCCCGGGAAACAATATCCGCGATGGCCGCGTCCGCCCGGCGCTGGTACTCGGCGGCGGAGAAGGGCTCGAGCGGCTCCACCACGGAGACGAGGTGATGGGGCACCGCGGCGCGCTCCTCGGCCGAGGGCTTGGCGGTGCCGATGTCGAACTCGCGGTACACCTGCTGCGAGTCCGCGCCAACGATCTCCCCCCCGTGCCGCAGGGCGAGCTCCACGGCGAGCGCGGTCTTCCCCGAGGCGGTGGGTCCGGCGATGACGGTGAGGAAGGGCTTCATCGGCGCTCGGGCCCCGCGCGGCGTGACGCGCGGGAGCCCCGAAGGCTCTCAGGCGGCGGGCTTGCCCGAGGCGCGCAGCTCCTGGGCCAGCTCGGCGAGCTTCACGGGCCGGGGATCTCCACCCGCCATGGGCTTGAGCTGGGCTTCCCCGCTCTGGCGCTCCCGCTCACCCAGCACCAGGGTGTAGGTGGCGCCCACCTTGTCCGCGCGCTTCATCTGGCTCTTGAGGCTGCCTCCGCGCGTGTCCAGCTCCACCCGGAGCCCCTCGCGGCGCAGGCGGCTGGCCAGCACGAGCGCCTCGTCCGCCGAGCCCTCGTCCGCCACGGCGATGAAGAGCTGGGTGGGCTGGGAGAAGCGCTGGCCACTCTCCTGCAGGAGGATGCACAGCCGGTCCAGGCCGATGCCAACGCCCACCGCGGGCACGTCCGGCCCCCCGAGGCTCTTCACCAGCTTGTCGTAGCGGCCCCCGCCGCCCACCGTGCTCGCCGTGCCCAGCACCGGGTGCGCGGCGATGAACTCGAAGGTGGTGCGCGTGTAGTAGTCCAGCCCGCGCATGATGCGGTGGTTGACCTCGTACTTGATGCCCAGCGCCCCCAGCTTGCGCTGCACGTCGCCGAAGTGCGCGCGGCACGGCTCGCACAGGGACTCGAGGATGCTCGGCGCGGCCTGTGCGATCTGCTGGCAGCGCTCCACCTTGCAGTCGAGCACGCGCAGCGGGTTGCGCTCCAGGCGCACCTTGCAGTCCGCGCACAGCTCGTCGACGTGGGCGCGCAGGTGCCCCACCAGCTTCTCCTGGTAGGCGGGCCGGCACGCCTCGTCCCCCAGCGAGTTGATGTTGAGCGACACGTCGCGGAGCCCGAGCGTCTGGAGCAGCTGCACCACCAGGTCGATGATCTCCACGTCCTGGGCGGGCTCCTTCGAGCCGTACGCCTCGGCGCCGATCTGGTGGAACTGACGGTAGCGGCCCGTCTTCATGCGCTCGTAGCGGAACATGGGCCCCATGTAGAACCAGCGCGTGAGCGGCTCCTGGTTCACCACCGAGTGCTCGATGTACGCGCGCGCCGCGGGAGCGGTGCCCTCGGGGCGCAGGGACAGGCTGCGGCCGCCCTTGTCCTCGAAGGTGTACATCTCCTTGCCGACGATGTCGGTCTCCTCGCCCACGCTGCGCACGAAGAGCGCGGTGTCCTCCACCGTGGGGGTGCGCACCTCGCCGTAGCCGAAGCGCGAGAACACGTCGCGCGCCGTGCGCTCCACGTGCTGCCACACCTCCACCTGGCCGGGGAGGATGTCGTTCATGCCCTTGACGCCGGAAATCTTGCTCACGGAATCTCCCCGATGCGCCGACCCATGCGCACCACCGCCTCGGGCTGCAGGCTGTCGTCCCACTTCACCCGGCCCGGCTCGAACAGCAGGATGACGGTGGAGCCCATCTCGAAGCGCCCCAGCTCCCCACCCTTGTCCACCGGAATCCCCGTGTCATAGCGGTGCACCTTGCCGGGCTTGCCCTGGTGCGTGATGACGTCCTCATAGGCCGCCTTGATGCGCGACACGCACGTGGCGCCCACCTTCACCACCGCGCACTGCCCGGCCACCGTGTCCAGATAGGTGACGAGCCGCTCGTTCACGCAGAAGAGCGACTGCTTGTTCTTCACCGAGGCCGGGTTGACGGGCCAGAACTCGCCCGGAATGTAGGCGTAGCCGGTCACCTTGCCCCCCAGGGGAGCGTGGATGCGGTGGTAGTCGCGCGGCGAGAGGTAGATGGTCGTCCACGCACCGCCGTGGAAGGGCCTGGCCGCGGCCTCGTCGCCGAGCAGCTCGCCCACCGTGTAGTGGATGCCCTTGGCCTGCAGCACCCGGCCGTGCTCGGAGTAGCCCACCTGGGACACCGCGCCATCCACCGGGGACACCACCACCTTCTGCCCCGGATCGATGGGGCGCGCGCCGCCCTTGAGCCCGCGGGTGAAGAACTCCGCGAACGTGGGGTAGTGCTCCAGCGTGTGCTCGGCCTCGGCCACGTCCACGTTGTAGAGCCGGGCGAAGGTCTTGATGACGGCCCGGTGCAACGGCGCGGGCGCGGGCAGACGCGTGGCCATCCCCACCGCCGTGGACAGCGCGGACTTGGGGAGCACTTGCATCAACTTCATGAAGGTCTGTTCGTTCATGAGGGGCGCGACGAGAAGGGAAAGGGGTGGGAGAAAGGAAACCGCGCGAGAACGCGCTTCATTCAACGGCCCGCGTCCGCGGCGGGGCTCGGCGTGCCCCCATCGGTGGCAACCGCCTGGATGGACTTCCTGGGCGCCAGGGCGAGCACCTTGCCCTCTTCGATGATCAACACCTGATCCTGGAGCGTGGCGAACTGCTCGCGGCACGCCGGGCTGTCGGACAACTCCCAGCGGTCGCGCAGCCCCCGGCCCTGGACCTGCAAGGACTCACCCTGCTTGAAGCAGCCGGAGAAGCCGCTCGCCAGCTCCTTCGCGGGCGTGCCGATCCCCGGAGCGCCGCCCGCCGTGCCGGCATCCGTCCCGGCATCCTCGGCCTCGGCCGCGGGCTCGGTGGGCCGCGAGGAAGGGAACGACGGGGTGCCTCCATACCCTTGCGCTGGCATCCGCGCCGGCTCGCTGGCCTTGCCGCGGAGCTCTTCCAGCGCGCGCTGCCGGGAACGGGCCTGCTGCTTGCCCTCCTCGATGCGCGCGCGCAGCTCGTTGGCCGCCGGAGCGTCCAGGCTGTTGGCGGGCACCTGGGCGAGCAGCCCCTCGATGGCGGTCAGCTCGGGGTCCGCGAACGCATCGTCCCCCCTGGCCGCGTACAGCTTGCCAAAGCGCGTCTGCGCCTCGACATAGGCCTCCGAGGGCTGAGCGGGCTTGCGGCAGCCGGCGGGGGCGGCGAGCAGCAAGGCGGTCAAGAGGGCAGCGAACGTCCGGCCAACACGAGGGCTGTAGGTGCGCATGGGTCCGGTTTTCTACGCCATTTCCGGGCGGACGCACCCCTTTTTCGCGCGGGGCCCTCCACCGCCGCATGCTTGCGTGTCCCTCCTCCCCTCCCGAGCCCCAGATGCCCTCCCCCGCCCACGTGCTCCAGTCCGTCTTCGGCTTCTCCGGCTTCCGCGAGGGGCAGGAGCCCGTCGTCTCGCGCCTGCTGGAGGCCCGGTCCGTGCTCGCCATCTTCCCCACCGGGGCCGGCAAGAGCCTGTGCTACCAGCTCCCCGCGCTGATGCTGGAGGGCCTCACGCTCGTCATCTCCCCGCTCATCGCGTTGATGAAGGATCAGATCGACTTCCTCCAGGGCCGGGGCATCCCCGCCGCCCGGCTCGACTCGACGCTCGGGCCCGAGGAACTCCGCCGACTCTACTCGGACCTGAAGGCGGGCACGCTCAAGCTGCTCTACATCGCGCCGGAGCGGCTGGCCAACGAGCGCTTCCTGCAGACGCTGCGCGGCGTGCGCATTTCCATGCTCGCGGTGGATGAGGCCCACTGCATCAGCGAGTGGGGACACAACTTCCGGCCCGACTACATGAAGCTCGCCCCGCTCGCCCGGACGCTGAAGGTGGAGCGGGTGCTGGCGCTCACCGCGACCGCCACGCCCTCGGTCGCCCGGGACATCGCGGGCGCGTTCGGCATCGCCCCCGGGGATGTCGTCCAGACGGGCTTCCACCGGGAGAACCTCACGCTGCACGTCTCCCCCACCCCCGGTGGCGACGCGCGCCGGGAGCTGCTGCTGTCTCGCCTGCGCTCGCGCCCGCGGGGGGCGACGATCGTCTACGTCACGCTCCAGCGCACGGCGGAGGAGACGGCCCGGTTCCTCACCGACCACGGCCTGCCCGCCCGGGCGTACCACGCGGGCCTCGCGCCCGAGGTGCGGCACGAGGTGCAGGACTGGTTCATGGACTCGGCCGACGCGGTGGTGGTCGCCACGATCGCCTTCGGCATGGGCATCGACAAGAGCGACATCCGGGCCGTCTACCACTGCAACCTGCCCAAGAGCCTGGAGAACTACGCCCAGGAGATCGGCCGCGCGGGACGGGACGGCCAGCCCTCGGACTGCGAGCTGCTGGCGGCCCGGGAAGACGTGGTCGTCCTGGAGAACTTCACCTATGGCGACACGCCCACGCCCGAGGCCGTGGCCGGAGTGCTCGAGCACGTGCTCGGCCAGGGCGACACCTTCGACGTCTCGCTCCACGAGCTGTCCCAGACCCACGACGTGCGTCCGCTGGTCATCGAGACGCTGATGACCTACCTCGAGCTGGACGGCGTGCTCGAGTCCACGGGTCCGTTCTATACCGAGTACAAGTTCCAGGCCCTGCGACCGCTCGACGAGGTCTTCGCCGGCTTCGACGCCTCCCGGGCGGACTTCCTGCGCCGCGTGTTCGCCCTCGCCGAGCCCAAGCGGACCTGGTCCCTGCTCAAGCTCGACGACATCTCCCGGAAACTCGGCGAGCCGCGCGCGCGCATCATCGCCGCGCTCAACTACCTCGAGGAACAGGGAGCGCTGAAGCTCCAGGTGACGGGGGTGCGCCAGGGCTACCGGCGCACGCGCGGCGACGTCGAGGCCGCCACGCTCACCCGGACGATGATCGAGCGCTTCGACGAGCGCGAGCGCCGGGACGTGCGGCGGCTGCGCCAGGTGCTGGACTTCGCGGGCCACGAGGGGTGCCGCACCCGCTTCCTGCTCACCTACTTCGGCGAGGATCTGGAGGCCGACTGCGGTCACTGCGACTGGTGCGCGGGCGAGCGTCCCGGCCCCCTGCCCGCCCTGGCCGTCCCCGCCCCGGGGGCTCGGGAAGTGGCGAGACTGAAGCAACTGCGCGCCGAGCGGCACGAGGCCCTCGCCACGCCCCGGCAACTGACGAGGTTTCTCTGTGGCATCGCCTCGCCGAGCGTCTCCCGGGCGCGGCTCGCCTCCCACGAGCTGTTCGGCCTGCTGTCGGACGTGCCCTTCCAGCAGGTGCTCGCCTTCGTGGAGGACACCTCGCGGTAGGGCCCGCGCGGCCGACTTCCGCGCTCGTGCTGGCCTGGGGTAGCGTCCCCAGCCACCCATGAACTCCGCATCCCCCCCGAGCCCCCCCGCGACGTCTGGATTGAGGACCTCCGCCGAGTCCTCGGAGCAGAAGCTGTCGAGCCTGCTGCGGTGGATGGAGCAAGGCGGAGCGCTCTTTCCCAAGATGCACATCGTCCGGCAGGCGGATGGGGAGCGCTCGGTGCTGGCGCGCTCGGACATCGCCGAGGGCGAGGTGGTGCTCCAGATTCCCACCACGCACCTGTTCACGCTGGAGCGCGCGAAGGCGTCGGAGATCGGGCGCCGCATCCAGTCCCAGCTCCAGCCGGACAATGACTTCCTCTACCTGGCCTCCTGGCTGCTCGAGGAGAAGCACCGGGGCGCGGACTCCTTCTGGAAGCCCTTCGTGGACAGCCTGCCCGAGGCCTATCCCCACGTGCCCCTGTTCTACTCGGAGCAGGAGCGCGCGCAGTTGAAGGGCTCGCAGTTGGAGCGGCTGGTGGAGGTGCAGCGCCAGTCCTTCGAGCAGGAGTACGCGCAGTTGCACGGGAAGCTGCCCGAGTTCGAGCGCTTCGGCTTCGAGGAGTACGTCTGGGCGCGGATTTCGTTGTACTCGCGCCTGTTCTCGCTCAAGGGGGGCCTGCAGGGACCGAGCCTCGTGCCGCTGTCGGACATGTTCAACCACCGCCAACCGCCCGACGTGCTCTGGTCGACCTCGGAGGATGGACAGACGTTCCGGATGATCGCGCAGCGCGCGGTGCCGGCCGGGGCGGAAATCCATACACACTACGGCGCCAAGAGCAGCGACGTGTTCCTGCTCCACTCGGGCTTCGTGCCCGACGGCAACGAGGAGAACGACGAGGTGTACCTCTCCGTGGGGCTGCCCGCGGGGGATCCGCTGGCGTCGATCAAGCAGCAGATGTTCGGGCTCGGCTCGGCCACGGCGAAACATCCCTTCAAGGTGTCGCGCCAGGGCAAGTACCTCGCGTCCTGGTCGGTGTTCTCCTTCCTGCGCATGGCGCACGCGTCGCCCGACGAGTTCCTCGCCCTGTCCAACCGGCTGCTGTCGGGCCCGAAGACGATCGCGCCCGTGAGCGTGGCGTGCGAGGAGCGGGTGCTGGGGACACTGGCCGCGGCGTGCGAGGAGCGGTTGAAGGCATTCCCCACCACGCTGGAGGAGGACGAGCGGCTGCTGCGCGAGGGGCCCCTGTCGCCGAACGAGCGCAGCGGCGTACTCCTGCGCCGCCAGGAGAAGCGGCTGCTGCGCGACTACCTGGAGCTGACCCGCGCGGGCCGCGCCCTGCTGCGCCAGCCCCGCGAGGAAGTCGAGCAGCTCGCCGCGCGTGCCGACTCGCCGTGGGGATGGTTCGACGGCTACGTGCGCAACGATCTGCTGGGGCTGCTGGGCCGGAAGGCGTGACCTGACCTGGAACGCATGGTCGGCTCGGCTCGTGACCAAGGCCGTCATCCGCTACTACTCCGCCCAGCCGCGGAGTTCGCCCAGGAGTTGCCGCGGGTCCCCTTTTCAGGGCAGGTCATTCGCCTATGCTTCGCGCGGCCGCCTCACGGCCCCTACTCCGGGAGAATGAACATGTTCGGAAAACTCGCCGCCGACGCCCTTGGTCTCAGTGACATCGGCGCGGTCATCGCTCCGGCCGACTACGACAAGGTGGATGCCGACGACTACGTGATGCACGAGGACCAGGAGAAGATCTTCTTCCTGATCAAGTCCAAGTCCGACGAGTACTGCTTCACCAACAAGGCCCTCGTCCACCTGGATGGCACCAGCGCCACCAGCAAGAAGCGCATGCTGCACCGCTACAGCTATGGTTCCCACCCGGTGTCCAACGTGCGGCTCGAGACCGCGGGCACCATCGACATGGACGTGGAGATCAAGTTCCAGCTCGGCGCGAAGAGCTTCTCCATCGACGTGCACAAGAAGCACCTCGAGCAGGTGAAGGATCTCTACAAGGCCCTCTTCCGCATCTCCGAGCTGATGCACGAGAACGAGGTGGCGCTCGGTCTGGCCAAGACCAGCATCGAGCTCGCCTCCACCACCCTGGGCCGTGGCCAGGCGGGCAGCGCGCCGCTCGTGGAGACCTTCAAGGAACTCAACCAGGCCGCCTTCTCCTGGTTCCTCGGCGCGCAGCAGAAGTACTGGGTGAAGGACTTCGGCTTCGTGTTCGAGCGCTACCTCAAGTCCTGAGCTGGAAACACTCCCCCCGGCTCCGGGCCATGTCCGGCACGCCTCTTCATGATTCTTCATGAAGGCGTCACGACGCGGAAAGATGCCGGGGGTGTGATGGGAGCATGAACCTTCGTGCTCCCGTGGCTTCCCAGGCGCCGTGCTCCCTCTCCGTCGCGCTCCTGACCCTGGGGCTGGCCCTCGGCGGCTGCGCTACCGCGCCCCCGAAAACCCCGCTCGTGCCGGAGGTGGCGTCTCCAGCCGTTTCTTCCCCCGAGGCCTGCGCGGATGCGGCTGGCTGCCGCGAGGCACTCCGGGACTCGCCGCGGGACACCCTGTCGGAGTGTGAGGTGCAACGGCGGGTGGAACTTGCCCGCGGGGCCTGTGCGCTGGACGTGGCCGAGGGCTGCACCGAGCTGGGACGGTGGGAGGCGCGGGGCCTGGCGAAGGAGAACGGCCCGGACCTCGTCGCGGCCGCGGGTCTGTTCCAGCGGGCCTGCACCCTGGGAGACGGCGAGGGGTGTGCCCTGAAGGCGCTGATGACGCTGCGGGGACAAGGGGTGGAGCGGGACGCGGTGGCGGCCCGGGCGGCGCTCGAGGACGCCTGCGATCGCTTTCCCGGGAGCGCGTGTGGGCTCGCGGTGCAAGGGCTCGCCGAGGAGGCCCTGCGCAACGGCGTGGAGCCCGAGTGGGAATGGATGGCGCTGTTCGCGCAGCGGGGCTGTGACGCCGGTGACGGCCTGTCCTGCCGGATTCTCGGGGAGGCGTTCTACTCGGGGCGCGGCGTCGCGCAGGATGCCGACAAGGCCGCCGGGCTCTACGCCCGCGCATGCGAGGCGAACGATGGCGAGGCGTGCGCGCGCCAGGGGATGCTCCTACGAGCCGAAGGACCCTGGGCCGAGCCGCGCGCCGAGCAACTGCTCTCGCGGGGGTGCGATCTCGGCTCGCCGGAGGCGTGCCGGCTGACGGTGCTCGAGACACTCGACTCCCAGGGACGCCAGAAGAACGCCACGGACCGGCGGGCGCTCTTCCGCCACGCGTGCGACCGGGGCGCGGCACTGGGCTGCCTCGCCCTCTACGATGAGCTCCGCAACGAGCCGCCCGCGGTCCGGCCGGTGTTCGAGCTGCCCGGACTGCTCAAGCGCGCGTGTCTGCTCGGAGCGGGCCAGGCGTGCGAGTTCCTCGACGAGGTGACCCAAGCAGCCCGGCCGCGGTGCGCCTCGGGGTCGGCCTCGGCGTGTGGAGTGCTGGGCGTGCTGTTCCTCAGTCCCCCGTTGCGACAGGGCGAGAGCACCGAGGGGGAGCGGCTGCTGCACGCGGCCTGTGAGGGCGGAGACCTGGCGAGCTGCAAGGGCTTGAGCGAGCTGGGCGGCGCCCCGGCGGATCTGACGTGCCGTTCGCGGTGAGACCTCACGGCGTGGCCGCCACCCGGTTGCGCAAGGATTTGGGCAGCACCTTGGCCACGGTGTCGAGCACGGGCGAGTCGATGAGGGGTTGCAGCAGCCGGGTCGCCGCGAAGGACGCGGAGTACGCGAGGCGGCAGCGCGACTCGTAGCGCTCGAAGGCGCGCGCCTCGGTGCTCGCGCCGGTGAGCACGTCGCGCAGGGCCTCGGCCGCGAGGATGCCCGAGCGCATGCCCTGGTAGATGCCCTCGCCGGTGGCCGGATGCACCATGCGACCCGCCTCGCCGATCACCACGCGCCCGGGCGAGTGCAGCTTCTCGATGGTGTACGAGTAGAGGATGGGGTGTCCCTTCCAGGTGCCGAGCTGCCGCGCGCCCCGCAGGCGGGGGGCGAAGTGGGTGTCGAGGATCTGCTGGAACAGGGCGCGGGCGTTGTGCTGGTGCGCGTCGTCCCGGTAGCAGATGCCGATGTTCACCCGGGTGTCGTTCTCCGGGAAGAGCCAGACGTACCAGGGGGCCACGCGCGGATCGAAGATCATCTCCACGTGGTGGGGGGTGAACTCGACGCCCTCCCACCAGCCCATGATGGCCTGGAGGATGGACTTGGGGCCCCGCTCGGGGATGAGCTTGGAGTGTCCGCCGTCGGCGACCACCGTGTAGCGTGCGCGCACCTCGCGGCCCTCGTCGTCCTGGAAGCCCACCACTCGCCCGCCCTCCTCGATGAGCGAGCGCACGAGGAAGTTGGGGACGAACTCCACTCCGAGCGACTGCGCGCGGCGCAGCAGGATCTCATCGAGCGTGCGGCGGTTGCAGATGATGGCGGCGGCGGCCTCGCCACCCGACAGGAACATCGTCTCGTTGCCCCGGGTGGTGAGCCGGAGGCCCTTCACCCAATAGGCATGCGGCTCCACCGCGTCCCAGACGCCCAGCGTCTTCAGACAACCAATTCCCTTGGGGCTCACCCCGCTGCCGCAGGTCTTGTCCCGAGGGAAGTCCGCCCGGTCCACGAGCACCACCCGCTTCACCCCGAGCTGACCCAGGTGCAGCGCGGCGGCCGTCCCGGCGGGCCCCGCTCCCACGATGGCGACATCGGCTTCCAGGACGGACTTGGGCATGGGCGGGCCTCCTCCAGAGGGGAATGTTCTTCCCCTCTACCCAACGGGCGGCTCGGCCGTCCATGGTTCGTCCGTCCAAGGCGCGGTGCTCCTATTCACTGGAGAGCAGAAGTCGGAGCTGGTGTCACTCCGTCGCCATGCGGGCAAGGTTGGCTCAACGCCCTGGTCCAGAAGGCCTGGGGACTCAGCGGGCCTCCAGCTCCTTGAAGACGACCCCCTTCGAAAACTGGATGCGGATCATCCACCGGAGCAACTCGCAGCCAATGCCCTACCCCAACACCGGCCACTACAACCCTGGCGCTCATTCGGACCAGACGAGCGCCAGGTCCAGCTCGACGGCCTCGAAGGGCTCGGCGCGGACGCGGCCCTCGCCGGTGAAGCACTCGCCGCGCCGCCACTGGCCCTCGGCGAGCTGGAAGAGTTCGAGCGTCCGCGTGAGGGGATCCACATGCCACAAGTGCCGCACGCCCTCGCGAGCGTAGGTGCGCATCTTCGGCCCCTGGTCCACGCGCCGCGTGCCCGGGGAGAGGATCTCGCAGGCCCAGTCCGGAACGAGTTCATAATGCGCGGGAGCGTCCGCGCCACCGACGGCACGGGGCAGCCGCTCACGCCGCCATCCGGCGAGGTCCGGCACGACCTTGTCCGGACGTGGGCCGAGATGGAGTTCGGGCTCGGCGAGGAGGACCCATCCGCCGGGCCCGTCCTTGCCGAACTTGAAGGGCCCCGAGAGCAGGCCCGCGAGGTTGTAGTAGACGTTGGCGTGGGGCCGGGCTGGACGGGGGCTGAGGTGCAGTTCCCCCTCGAGGATCTCCGCCACCAGTTCCTCGGGGGCCGACTGAAAGGCCGCCTCGACGGACGGGGCGTTGCGCCCGGTGGACTCGGACTCGGGAGTGCGGCGGAGGGCCATGGATGAAGAATGTCGCATGCCCCTCGCGTGGTGCAACGCGAAGGCCATGACGTGTCTCATCGTGTACAGCTCCCCTACATCCCAGGTCATCAGCTCCGACGCCCGTCGAGCGCCCTTCCCTGTCATCCAGCCGCTACCGCTCTCGCGACACGCCGCTTCTGCTAACGTGCCTGGAAGGGGGGGTTCTGGCGATGACCAAGACCCATGTCGTCAAACAGGGCGAGTGCCTCTTGCTGATTGCGCGGCGCCATGGCTTCGCGGACTACAAGAAGCTCTACGAGCACCCGGACAACGCGGAGCTGCGCGAGAAGCGCCCCAATCCCCACGTCCTCTTCCCCGGGGACGAGATCGTCATTCCGAAGCCCACCTCCGCGAAGGGCATGACGGTGAGTCTCTCCACCGGTCAGTCCCACCGCATCGTCCTTCAACTGAGGACACGGCTGGTGAGACTCGCCCTCAAGGACGCCGAGGGAAAGCCCCTGGCCAACACGCCCTACACGCTCACCCTCGGGAATGAGCCGCGAGAGGGAAGAACCAACGACCAGGGGCTCCTCGAGCAGAGGGTTCCATACGCCGCGACCCGCGCCCTGCTCCAATGCGACGGGAGGAGCTGGCAACTCGAACTGGGACACCTCAACCCACTGGAGAGCGTGCCGGACGAGAGCATCTCGGGGGCGGAGGCCCGGCTCATCAACCTGGGCTACGGGCTTGAGCCCACGGGCCAGATGACGCCAGCGCTGCGCAGCGCCATCCGCGCCTTCCAGCATCGGAGCGGCCTCGAGCTCACCGGCCGCCTGGATGAAACCACGCTCAAGAAGCTCACCGAGCTGCACGGAAGCTGAGCCCGCCTCCAGCCGAGGATTTCGATGGCAGTCAAGGCCGTGACCAAGAAGACCCGAGCCCCACCCAAGCAGGGTGCTCCTCAGGCGAAACCAGCCGCCACCGAGCCTCAGCCCCAGCCAGGAGAGGCGCAGGCCGGGCAGGCGGACCCCCCCAAGAAGGCCGCCGTGCCAACGGTCACCGAGAACGAGGCGCACCACGCGACCCTCCAGGAGACGAAATGCTCGGATTGCGTGGTCGGCCTGCTCAAGCAGTACACCAGCGAGAGCCTCCGGGCACAGAAGAAGCTCGACCCGACCAACCAGAAGTACCACCTCCAGGACAACGAGGAGATCGAGTTCCTCCGCGCGAAGCCGCTCACGCTCCAGTTCGTGGGACTGCGCCGGGAGCGCTCCATCTCGAACAAGTTCGATGACCTGCTGATCGTGCTTTACGACCCCGCCCTGCTGAAGGAGGGAGAGAAGACCGTCCTGGAGGATCCGGAACTGCGCCCGGAGAACCTGGCGAATGCACAGGGATTCGTGGACAAGATCCTCTCGGACAAGGATCGCCCGCCCCTGAAGAACTGGCCCCTCCCGGGGACGGATGTCTCATGCCTTCAGTGCATGCACTGGCGGGTGCTCACCTTTCCCATCACCACGGAGCCTGGGTACGACCCCAAAGCGCCCCACACCAAGAAGGATGCACAGGGAAAACAGCTCCCCAACTTCGACGACCTTTCCCTGCTTCCAGATGAGGTCGGCGCGGTCGCTCCCGGCATCTACAACAACTCCTACCGGGTGGGATTGCACCTGGGAGCGCGCAAGCCCCCCAACTCCTTCGCCGCACTCCAGCTCATCCTCGATTCGATTCCCGCCCGGCGGCGCTACCCCATCGGCCGCTTCCTGAAACGCGCGGAGAGCGCGTTCAACAAGGGGACGGACGACGACATCCGAAAGGCGCTCATCCGAAAGGACGCCAAGGCCCAGAAGGAACTCATCGCCAGCATCCAGGAAGAGTTCAAGGAGATGAAGCGCGGAACGAAGGCCGAAAAGGCCGCCTTCGACAAAGCGGTGAAGAAAGAACTCGACACACGCAACCGTGAGTCCTACGCGCCCAAGCTCCTCGAACTTCGGACGAACGCGGCCAAGGCCGTGCTCAACGCGCTCAAGGCCCGGATCGGCGGGAACGAGCGGTACATCCGGCTCGAGGCACCCAGCGGCGCCGAGACACAGGATTTCGACAAGGAGGGCAACCAGGTCTCGAGCATGGAAGTGGCGGATGACGACACCTCGCCCATCCGGGTGTGCGTCCGGCTCGTCTTCAAGTCTCCGCCCCCGACATCGAGCCCCTCCACGGCCGTTGGCGCCTCTGCGACAACTCCCCCGCCGCCCAGGACGTTGACGCTGACGAAGGATGACGTGCTCGTGACCTTTGGCACCGCGGCTGGCACGAACATGCACCGCTCGGCCAGGGAAGAAGGAGGGGCCTGGGGAAAGAATCGCGAGGTGAACAACTGGTCCGAAGGTTGTCAGGTGTTCCGTTCTCCCAATGACTTCCGTCACTTCATGCGGATGGCCATGCTGTCCAAGCGCGTGCATTGCCCATCCCGCACCGACAAATGCTGCGCGAAGCTCACCGTGGAAGACGTGGAGAAGGGCATCGGAGCGAACATGACCGCTTACATCAGCGGTTGTCCCGATGAGTTCGCGAAGAGTGCGGAGCCGGCACTCCGGACAGGTTTTTCCCCACCAACGTCCGCCGAAACGTCTGCGCCCAACGAGCCGAAGGCCGCTGCGACTCCCGACTCCAAGAGACTCCGAGAAGCAGTCGAAAAGCTCTTCGCCGAGAGCAAAAGTCACCAGGAGTTCACCAGTCAGGTGGAGAAGGCCTACTGGAAACAATTCCCCTCGGAGAAATACTACAACAAGAACACCTATTCACTGCTCCAGAACTACGCGCGGGAGAAGGTGCTCAGTGCATTGAGCGACAAGAGCACCGAAGAGGACATCAAGAAGGCCGCCGACGCGAGCATCGAGGAATTCACCAAGAAGCTGATTGAGACCAAGGACGCCTGGGTGAAGAGTAATTATGCTCGCGAGATCGAAGACAGGTACGAGGAGTACCTTGTAGATGGACTTGAGCCATGTGATTTCGGCACCTGCGGCTTCAAGTTCGATTACATGCTGGCCGAGACCACCCGAACCAACATGGAGGCGTTCGTATCGAAACTGGGAGACCGCGACTGGAACTCCTTGTACCCCCAGGACGCATCACCACCCGCGCCCAAGCCCCCAAAACCAGCGGTGCCGCGTGTTAAATCGCCCGCGAAGTAGATTGGCACCTTGGCGGACCGGAACGCACTCCGCTCAAGGCGGAGTCTCTTCCCTGTATTTCAGATCGAGTTCCAAGATCCTCCACTGCCCATCGACCATGCGCCATCGAATCCTGAAGTTCGCGAATGCGTCGGGTTGCTTGGGAGGAAGAAGGGGATCGAACACGTAGCCCATTCCGCGCGGGGCCGGTGTAAGCCGGAACAACTCGCTTTGTACCCAGGCGCCGGCCCTATCCTCGTAGAGCGCGTGCCGTTCATCACCCCATTCACTGAGGGGCTTCTTGCGCAGATCGGACGCCTGTACCGGTGAACGCAGTGGCCCATCGTGGGGAACCTTCTGGTAGGTCCGGAGCCATGCAGGCTCGTCACCCTCCTTGGACGGCAGAAGATGTTGGACAGGTGTCGACTGGCTCATGAACACCGCGAGCGTGGGAGCGAGTTCCTTGCCCTGTCCCCGGAACGACTTCTCCGCGTCCCGGAACACCGGGATGAAGTTGGCGATGCACAGGTCGCGGTACTTCTTCCCGGGCCAGACCGAGACAACCGTCAGCCGCGCCGAGAGAACAGCCAACTTCCTCGCATAGGCCACGTAGATGGACCCACCGGCGGGGAAGTTGCGTGGGAACTCGAACTCGTAGTTCAGCTGTTTGTTTTCCTCGAGCTTCAGCTCCAGCCGAGCCTTTCTCGGGCGGGCATTGGCTTGGTAGAGCTTCGGGGATTTGGGATTGCCGGGTGTCACCAGGAAGGCCTCCACCGGAGTTCCCGGCGGGAAGCCCAGCTCGACCCACTCCCCCACGCCATTGCCCTTCACACCCTCGGCCCAGATTGTTCCCGGGTCCTCATCGAGAAGGTTGGCGGGTGCATACCGGCCGGCGTTCTTCGCATCCTCCAACACCGAGGACGCCGTCACGGTGATGGGCACCTCGTGCAGCGTCACCTGCGCCGTGGGGTTGACCGTCTGCGCGGCGGCCTCGAGCCCCAGCAGCACATAGCCCAAGGCCACCCACCTGGCGCTCCACGCACGCATACCGCCCTCCCCAGCAACGAGGCGCGGGCACTCTCACGCGCCACGGACTCCCCTCCCCCAGGGCCAGGCCCTCCCGGCCGCTACACCCCGAGGAACAGGCGCTTGCCGAAGTTGAGCGCGAGCGAGGCGTCGAAGATCTTCTGCGCCGCCGACTCGATGTCGTACTCCACCCGGATGTACTCCACCGTGCGCGCGCCCGTGTCGCAGATGACGAAGCACGCCCGGTTGTCGTAGTCGCGCGGCTGCCCCACGCTGCCCACCGAGATGATGTACTTGTAGCCCCGGCGGATGCCGAACTTCTGCGCCACCACGTCATGCACCTCGCCATTGCCGATGGCGAACGCCTTGCACAGGTGGCTGTGCCCGATGAACGTCACCTCGGGCAGGTGCTCCACGTACGGCGCGAGCTCGCGCGCCTGCTCCAACGCGAAGATGTACTCGTACGCCCGCGGCTCCACCGGCGAGCCGTGACAGAAGCCCACGTCCCCAATCCGGTACGTGTAGGGCAGCGTCTTGAGCCACTCCATGTTCTCGTCGGACAGCACGCTCGCGCTCCAGTCGAGCGCGTGCCGGGCGGCGTCGTAGTAGTACGAGTAGTCCATGCGCCCGGCCACCGCCGCGTCGTGGTTGCCCAGCAGCGTCACCTCCGTCACCGAGCGCACCAGGTCGCAGCACGCGTTGGGCGAGGCGCCGTATCCCACGATGTCGCCCAGCGACACGATCCGGTCCACCTTCTGCTCTTCCGTGACGCGCAGGACCTGCGTGAGAGCCTCGATGTTGGAATGGATGTCGGAGATGATCGCGATTCGCATGTGGTGGAGTCTCTACGAAAGGCCGAACGGGGGCCCCCGTTGCTCGTTGGAAATGATGCGCCTCAACAAGTCCTGGGCGCCAGAATCCAACCCCTCGAAACGCAGGCCCATCCCAGCCGGGCCCTTGTCCTGACGCCGGGACCGATTCCACATCACCGTGGCCTCGGCCGTCACCTCGTGCACCACCCCGCCCCCCAGCCGCACCCGCGCCCGACGGCCCGCGTCCAGGGGTGTGCTCGTCTGTAGGAACATCCCCCCCTCGCTCAAGTTGGCCACCCGAGCATAGAGGGTGATGTCCTCCGACTCGCACCAGCAGCGCAGGCGCGAGGTGAACCGCGTGGTCTTCCGGTTATCGATCGGCACCCCGCTGCCCTCCAGAGCCCGGTTCTCTCGGACCCACCATGTCACGGCCCTCCCCATGGTTTCGAGGGAGTCCGGATTAACGGGAATCCACTCTAGGTGGATTGTAAAAATCCGTCAAGAGGCGATTCCGGGAGGGTCTGGCGGGCTGGCTGGAGGGGGGCGGGTCAGGCGTCGATGACGGGCAGGTCGTCGAAGTGGGTGAGGCGCTTGAACTCGGAGAAGCGCTGGTGGAGGTCGGAGCGGGAGATTTCGCGCAGGCGCTCGAGGCTGAACTTCTCCACGGTGAAGGAGGCCATGACGCTGCCCATGACCATGGCGCGGCGCAGCATGGGGATGTCCAGGGAGCCGGCGGCGGTGGCGAGCGTGCCCATGAAGCCGCCGGCGAAGGTGTCTCCGGCACCGGTGGGATCGAACACGTCGGCCAGGGGCATGGCGGGGCAGACGAAGAGGTGATCCTTCTCCACGAGCATGGCGCCGTACTCGCCGCGCTTGATGACCACGCGCTGGGGGCCCATGGCGAGGATGGCGCGGGCGGCGCGGATGATGTTGTGCTCGCCGGAGAGCTGGCGCGCCTCGGCGTCGTTGACGAAGAGCAGGTTGACGCGCTCGAGCGTCTTGAGGAGCGCGGGCCGGCTGCCGTTGATCCAGAAGTTCATGGTGTCGGCGGCCACGAGCCGGGGAGACCTGACCTGGTCCACCACGCGCGCCTGGAGCTCGGGGTGGATGTTGCCGAGCATGACGTACTGGGCGTCGCGGTGGCGCTCGGACAACTGGGGCGAGAAGCTCTGGAAGACGTTGAGCTGGGTGTCGAGCGTCTCGGCCTCGTTGAGCTGCCAGCCGTAGCGGCCCTTCCAGCGGAAGGTGCGGCCCTTCTCGTGGGACACGCCATCGATGTCCACGCCGCGCGCGCGCAGGAAGTCGAGGTGGGCCTGGGGGAAGTCCTCACCCACCACGGCCACCATCTGCACGGGGGTGAAGAACGAGGCGGCGGTGGAGAAGTAGCTGGCCGAGCCACCGAGGACGTCCTCCTTGAGCCCGAAGGGGGTTTCCACCGAATCCAGCGCGACCGAGCCAACGACGAGAAGAGACATGGGCCATCCAGGGGGAGCGGGCCGGCGGACAACGGCACGGGGGGCTCCCAGGGGCCCGTGCCGAGGCGAGGTACGACTTTTGGGCCGGTCAGGTCAAGGGGTGGGAAGGACGGGCAGCAGCGCCTTGAGGTCATCGTCGGTGAAGTAGAGGCCACCGCCGAAGAAGAAATCCCGGCCGGCGAGCATGCGCCGGGTGTTGATGTCGCGCTGGGGTGCGTTGAGCAGGTCGTCCATGCCCACGGTGACGAAGATGCGATCGAAGGCCTGGGCCCGGAGCGAGGTGCGGATGCGCGGGTAGCGCAGCTCGTCCACCGAGAAGTTGAAGGCGTCCAGCCTGAGCATCAGGTGGTCCTTGAAGAAGTGGAAGTCGGCGCCCACGCCGCCCGTGGACTCGATGATGCCGAAGCGCAGCGTGGTGAAGTAGTAGCGCTTGGCGAACTGCGCGCTGAAGGTGAAGCCCTGGCGGGTGATCTTCTGCTGCTGCAGCACGGGCTCGCCCGAGGAGGGCGGGTTGGTCTGGGTGTAGACCGTCTCGGTGATGCCGCGCGGATCGTCCACCACCTCCAGCAGGTAGTACTTGTCCGGCCGGGGGGCCAGGCGCACCGACAGGCTGTTCTTCGACGTCTCCTGTCCGGTGAGCCACGTGGCCTGGAGCCCCACCTCGGTCTGCAGGCCGGTGAGGGTGGAGGCGAGGCTGGACACGTCCTCCACGGTCTCGGCGAGCTTCTGGCCCAGGCGCTCGTCGCTCAGCAGCGTGCCCACGGCGCCCTCGCCGTTCTTCACCTTGGTGGTGACCTCCTCGATGTTGGCGAGCGAGCGATCCAACCGCTCCATCGTCTTCTTGAGGCTGGACACGCTGTCCTTGAGGTCCCCTTCCCCGCTGCCGATGATCTGGCGCACCGTGACGAGCACCTCGCGGGTGTCCTGGGTGATGACCTCGATGTTCTTCACGATGTGGCCGACGCTCTCCTCGTTGGAGTGCGTCATGCCGCGCACGTCCTTGCTCACGCCCTCGAAGTTGCGAAGGATGGCGTCCAGGCGCTCGGAGCTGGAGCGCACCGTCATGTCCACCGAGTCCGACAGGCGCACCATGTTGTCCACGATGCGCCCGAGCGAGCCCGTGCCCTTCTCGCCGCCGAGCACGTCGCGCAGCGCGCCCGTCACCTGCTGGATGTCCTCGGTGATCTGACTGAGCGAGGCGAAGGCGGCCTCCATGCCCTGCACGTCCACCACCTTGCGGATCTCCTCGCCGTCCTTGAGCGGCGGGGTCATCTCGGTGCCGGGGTTCAAGTCCAGCAGGTAGTCGCCGAGCAGCGACTCGGAGCGTTTGATGAGGGCGGCGTCCTGGTGGAGCACCACGTCGCGGCGCACGCGCACGGTCACCTTGGCGCGGGTGCCCTCCAGGGTGACGCCCGTCACCTCGCCCACGGGGATGCCGGCGATCTGGATGCGGCTCTTGGTGCCCAGACCCGAGGCATCGCGGAAGTAGGCGTGGGCCTCCATGGCCTCGTCCCTGCCCATGCCGCCCTTGCGGGTGAAGAGGATGAAGGCCATGAGGCATCCTCCGGCGATGAGCACCAGCAGACCGACGCGGAAGGGTGTGACGAAGCGCTTCACCGGGAGTGACTCCTAGTCGTTCTTACCAAACCACGTCTGGAGGAAGATCTTCACCGCGGGCTGCTCGGAGGCGCGCAACTGCTCCGGGGAGCCCTGCTCCAGGATGACGCCCTTGCTGAGGAAGGCGATCTGGTTGGCGATGTTGAAGGCCGAGGCGACATCGTGGCTGATGACGACGCTGGTGATACCCAGCTCGCGCTGGGCCGCGAGGATCATCTCGTCCACGTAGTCGGTGGTGATGGGATCCAACCCCGTGGTGGGCTCGTCGTAGAGGACGATCTTCGGATTCATCACGATGGCGCGTGCCAGGCCCACGCGCTTGCGCATGCCGCCGGACAGGTCGGCGGGAAATTTCGACTCCACCGAGCGCGGCAGGCCCATGATCTCCAGCTTGGAGCGCACGAGCGCGTACTCCTCGTTGGCGGGCAGGCGGCGGTGCTCGCGCAGGGGGAAGGCCACGTTCTCGTAGACGGTCATCGAGTCGAAGAGCGCCGCGGCCTGGAACACCATGCCGAACTTGTGGCGCACGCGCTCGAGGCCCTCGGCGCCAAAGGGGACGATGTCCTCGCCGTCGATGAGGACCTGGCCCGAGTCCGGCTTGAGCAGGCCGATCATGTGCTTCATGAGCACCGTCTTGCCCGAGCCCGAGCCGCCGAGGATGACGCAGGTGCTGCCCTCGGGCACGGCCAGATCGATGCCCGTGAGGACCTTGTTCGGGCCGAAGGACTTGTGCAGGCCGCGGATGTCGATCATCGGCCGCGCGGGAGTCGGGTCGCCCATCAGTGCAGGAGCACCCCGACGATGAAGTCGAGGATGAAGATGGAGAGGGCGCTGTTGACCATGGCGGCGGTGGTGGCCTGGCCCACGCCCTTGGCACCGCCGGTGGCGTTGTACCCCTTGAAGCAGCAGATGAGCGCCACGGACAGGCCGAAGACGGCGCCCTTGATGAGGCCCTCGTAGACGTCGATGGGATCCAACCACTGCTGCGTGCGGGCGATGAAGGTGCCGGGGGACACGTTCTGCACCGACACCGCGACGATGTAGGCGCCGAAGATGCCCGAGGTGTCGAAGAGCAGCGTGAGCGCGGGCACCATGAGCAGGCCGGCGAGCACCCGGGGCACCAGCAGGTACTGCACGGGGTTGACGGCCATGGTCTCCAGGGCATCCACCTGCTCGGTGACGCGCATGGTGCCCAGCTCCGTGCACATGGCGGAGCCGGCGCGCATGGTCATCATCAACGCGGAGAACACGGGGGCCAGCTCGCGTGTGAGCACCAGACCCACCGTGGGGCCCACGAGGCTCTGGGCGTCGAACATGGCGAAGGCGCGCGCGGACTGGTTGGCGAACACCATGCCGGTGAACAGGCCGGTGAGCAGCACGATGAAGACGCTGCCCACGCCCACGAAGTCCAGCTGGAAGAAGAAGTTGGCCGCGCGAAACGGCGGGCGCACACTCCAGCGCGCCACGTCCGCTCCGAGCGTCGCCAGCCGGCCAAGCTCCTCCACTCCCTCGACGAACACCCGCCCCAGGCTCTCGATGGCCCGGACGATCCACGAGGTGCGCGGGGATTGCTCCACCTTCTGCTCTGTGCTCTCGGACGCCACCGGGGGCCTACTCTACGTGCCCCGGCTCCAGGCACAAGCAAAGGCTCCGCCCCCCCCCGTCACTCCCCATGTGTGCCCCGGCTTGCCGGACCCCAGGCATCCAGGCACCATCCCCCCTCGGCCGACAAAGGGGGTTTCTCCCGAGCGGTGTTGCCGTTATGTTGCGCCCCCCTTTTCATCCCCCCTCCACATAGAGAAGCGAGAAGCACACACCCATGGCGACCCAACTCAAGGTCGGCGGCGAGGTCGACGCGTTCTGCACCCGCTGCAGGCTCACGCTCGCACACACCATCCTGGCGATGGTGGGCACGAAGATCGCTCGCGTGCGCTGCAACACCTGCAACGGCGACCACGCCTTCCGGTCCGCGCCCGGCACCACGGACCGGCCGAGCACCTCGTCGCGCTCGAGCGGCGGCGGCTCCAGCACCCCCCGCGCCCCGCGCGCCAGCCGCGCGTCGGACGAGGAGAAGGTCATCATCTCCTTCGAGGAGCAGCTGGCGGGCAAGGACATCGCCAATGCCCCGCGCTACACCCCCAAGGACACCTACAAGGTGGATCAGGTCATCCAGCACCCCACCTTCGGCCTCGGCCTGGTGACGGCGGTGCGGGGCAACAAGGTGGACATCACCTTCAAGTCCGAGACCAAGACGCTCGTGCACGCCACGGGGGGCGCCAGCGCGGAGAAGCCCACTTTCAGCCCGCCCAACGCGAAGATGACAGGCCCAGCGGACAAGCCCATGACGGCTCCCGTGGAAGAGCCCGCCGAAGCCCCGGGTGACACCGCCGAGGGTTGACACGGACGCCGGGGAGGCTGGACGGTAAGGGCCCTTGCCTATGCGCATGCTCCTGACCCTGCTGCTGCTCGCCCTGCCGGGCCTGGCGGGGGCGGAGCCCTTGCCGGTGACGCTGTTGCCCCCCGAGGTGTTGCTCGGCCGGGATCCGGTGGTGGTGGTGCGGGTGGCGACCCCACCGGACGCCCCGCCCCTCCGGGCCGCGGCCTCCACGGGTCGGCTCACGCCCCAGCGCTCCTCCAAGCCCGGCGAGTCCCTGTTCATCTGGACACCACCGGACATCCGCTACCCGCTGCTGGCGGTGCTCGCCTTCTGGACGGACTCGCCCGACGGCCCGCCGGAGATCACCCGCGTCCCCATTCCGCTGCTGGGCCGCAACGAGCTCACCGTGGACACGGCCGCGGGCGCCCAGGTGGTGGTGGAGGTGGCTGGCCGCAGCTTCGGCCCCGCCCGCGCCGACCGCCGGGGCAAGGCCAAGGTGACGGTGCAGGTGCCCCCGGGGGTGAGCAAGGCCAGTGTGCGCGTCACCTCCACGCGCCAGCGGCCCTCGCTGCGCACCATCCCCCTCGACGTGCCCCCCGAGCAGCCCCTGCTCGCGGTGATGAGCCCCGAGTCCCTCCCCGCGGGTGGGGGCGGCTGGCTCGTCCTCATGGGGGAGCAGCCCGTGCCGGGCTCGCAACTGCGCCTGCGGGTCCAGGGCGCCAGTACCCAGGAGGAGCTGCCCAGTGTCTTCCGCGTGAAGCCGGAGCCCGGCGCGAACGCGGTCGTGGTGGACGCCCAGCGGGCGGATGGCACCGGCTCGGCGCGTCTCACGACCCATGTGGTGGCGGCCGTGGCACGCTTCACCCCCGCGCCCGCCCCCCCCGCCCTGGTGGTGCCCCTGGCCGAGGTGATGCCCGGGCTCGTCCTCGGGCCCGTGGTGGTGGCTCCTCCCCGTCCCCCGCCTCCTTCCCACCCCTTTTCCGTGCAGGTGTTGGCCGGGGGCTTTTTCGCCGGGGGGGACAACCGGGGGCCGCTGGCCTCGCTGGGCGTGGGCTTCCAGCTTCCTCTCCTCCACGGTCGCTTCACCCTGGAGACCGAGGCGGGCCTGCGGCGCTCCACCTCCCACCCCCTCGTGGAGGGCCTGGGCACGGTGGACTCCCGGGTGGTGGCCTACCCCCTGTTGTTCTCGGTGAGGGGGCTGGCGTTCGAGCTTGGACGCTTTTCCCTGCACGGCCGCGTGGGCGCCGGGCCGACGTACTACAATCACCGCGCGACGGGCTCCTTCTTCGACACCCCGCTCGTCCAGCAAGGGCGCACCTTCATGGGCTTTGTCGCGGCACAGGCCGTCTGGCGTCTGGGCGCGGTGAGCACCCTTCTCGAGGTCCGCGCGGGCCGTGCCGCCGCGAGCGCCTCGTTCGTCGATGCCCAGCTCGGCGGTCTTTCCGCCTGCGTGGGCCTGAGGTACCGGTTATGAGCAAGCGGTTGATCCCGGTGCTCGCCACGGTGCTGAGCGCGTGCGAGCCCTCTTCCACCCTGAAGCCCTTCCAGATCCTCGACGTGACGCCCCTCACCCAGAAGACCAACGAGTCGACGAGTGTCCGGGTGCGGCTCGACACGGATCCGGCCTTCCTGGTGGACTACGGCGAGCCCGCGGCCCGGATGGTGGGACAGCCCCAACTGGTGATGGGCTCGCGCACCCTCCCCCTCACCTACCTGGGCCATGGCCTGTTCGAGGGCACCGTGGAGCCGCTGGCGGTGGGCCAATACACCGTCGGCGTGAACCTGGGCGATGGGCGCGAGGCCACCTTCGCCACGCCCTACGTGGTGACGGCGGTGCAGCCGGAGCTGCCGGTGGCGCGAGCGACGTACGATTTCACGCGCATCGAGCCCCAGGTCCAGGGCCGGCCCTTCCTCGTCACCATCACCGTCAACGTGCGTGGACAGGTGGAGGGCGCGCCCCCCTACGAGGGCACCGCCGTGTTGGCGGTCTACAGCGGGGGCAAGAGCGCCTTCGAGGTGCAGCTGGGTCCCTTCGGGGCGGGCAAGATCCAGCAAGAGGTCATCATCGACCAGTCCGGCGACGACTTCGTCGCCAAGATCGAGGACGCCCTTGGGGAGCAAGCGTTTTCCAACGCCTTCCCCGTGGCTCCCTCCGAGAGCTGATTCACGAGGCACATGAGCACGGACTCTTCTTCTCCCTTCTCCTGGCACTTCAACCTCGGCCGCATCCCGGTCGTCGTCGAGCCGAGCTTCTGGCTCATCACCGCCATGTTCGGCCTGTACGGCCAGATGGACGACTGGCGCCGCGTGCTGTCGTGGGTGGCCGTCTGTTTCGTCTCCATCCTGCTGCATGAACTGGGACACGCGCTCATGGCGATGAGCCTGGGCTGCGACGTGGCGGGCATCCGGCTCTATGCCTTCGGCGGACTGACGTACCCGGACCGGATGCTCAGCCGCTGGCGCGACGTGGCCGTCACCGCCGCCGGACCGTCCGCGGGCTTCCTGTTCGGCGGATTGATGATCGCCGTCAACCACTTCGTGCCCCCGCAGACGCCGCTGGCCCACACCATCTTCCGCCAGCTCATGTGGGTGAACTTCGGCTGGGGCATCATCAACCTGCTGCCCGTGCTCCCCCTGGACGGCGGACAGATTCTGCGCGGCGTGCTGGGCCCCACCCGGCAGCGACTCACCCTGTGGGTGGGGGTGATTTTCGCGGGCGCGGTGACGGCCCTGTTCCTCTTCCTGCGCGCGTTCTTCTCCGCCTTCATGTTCGGCCGCATGGCGTACGACTGCTGGCAGGCCCTGTCGGTGACCCGCGACGTCAAGCCGCTGCCCCCCGTGCAGACCGCGGAGCCCGAGCCGGAAGCGCTCGCGCGCGGCTGGCAGGCGCTGCGCTCGGGCCAGGAGACCGAGGCGGCGCGGCTGGCCCACCTGGCGCTCTCGTCGGCCCGGCCGGGCGCGGAGACCAACGCGGCGAGGGATCTGCTCGCCTGGGTGGCGCTCGCCGAGGGCAACCCCCGCGCCGCCCTGTCCCATCTGGAGAAGGTGCAGCCGCCCCAGGACACGCGGCCCTTCAGCTGGGCCATGGCCTACGAGGCCGCGGGCCTGCCGGATCGCGCCCTCGCGCCCGCGCTCGCCGCGCTCGAGCGCGAGCCCTCCGAGACGGTCGTGGCGCTGGCGGTGCGTCTGCTCGTGAAGGCACGGCGGCTGGAAGAGGCCGAGCGCACCGCGCGCGACTTCGCCTGGAAGTCCCTGGCCCGGCGCGACGCGCTGCTCGCGGACATCGCGGTGGCCCGGGGAGACTTCGACGCGGCGGCGGCGCTCTTCGCGGCCACCTTCGAGAGCACCGGCCGCGCCGAGGAGGCCTACCAGGCCGCCCTCAACCACGCGCGCAGCGCTCAACTGGAGCGCGCCGCCGAGTGGCTCAAGCGCGCGCTGGACGCGGGGTATGACGACCTCGAGGCCGTCGGCCTGGAGCCCGCGCTCGCCCCCGTGCGCTCCGCGCCGGAGATCGCCGCGCGGCTCGGTCAGCGCAAGCCCTGACGGGCGAGCTCCACGGTGCGCGCCATGTCCCCGGGGAGCGGGGACTCCAGGCGGCGCGCGCCCACGCCCGGCAGCGCGGGCCACTCCAACCGGGCCGCGTGCAGGGGCGTGCGGGCCAGCACCACGTCCTCCCCCTCCCCGCCCAGCTCGCGCGCCGTCCACGGCGTGTCCCGCCCGTACTGGTGATCCACGAGCAGCGGGTGTCCCAGGGACAACAGGTGCACGCGAATCTGGTGCGTGCGCCCCGTGAGCGGCTCGGCCTCCACGAGCGAGGCCGAGGAGAACACCTCCACGGGTTGAATCCGCGTCGTCGAGGGCTTGCCCTCCTCGCCCGGCCGGGCCACCCGCATGCGGCCCTTGCGCGCGGGCGCGAGCGCCGCGTCCACCACGACGGGCGCCTCCAGCCGGCCCTCCACCAACGCCAGGTAGTGCTTGTGCACCGCTCCCGCCTCGAAGGCCATGGACAGCGTGCGGTGGACCTCGGGCGTCAGGGCGAACACCACCACGCCCGAGGTGTCCCGATCCAACCGGTGCACCACGAACACCTTGCGCTCGAGCTCAACCTCCAGCACCTCGCGCAGCGAGGGGGCGCTGTCCTCGGAGCGCCCGGGGATGACGAGCATCCCCGCGGGCTTGTCCACCGCGAGCACTCCCCCGCCCTCGAAGAGGACGGGGACGCGCGCGCCGCTCACTCGTAGTCCGAGGCCGGCACCACCTTCACCGACCCCAGCCCCTTGAGCTGCTTCTTCACCGCGGACGCCTTGCCCAAGAGCACGATGAGCGGGGGGTTGGGGAAGAGGTACTTCGCCGCCACCTCCAGCGTCTGCCGGGGCTTCACCGCGTGCAGGCGCTCGCGGAACTTCTCCACCCAGTCGTCCCCGAGCGCGTGCACCCGGATGTCGCCGATGATGGACGCCACCGACTCGTTCGTCTCGGTGCGCATGGGGTAGAGCCCCGCCAGGTAGCGCTGCGCCTTCTTCAGCTCCGCCGCGCCGATGCCGCCCTCGCGCACCTTGGCCACCTCGGCGAGCGTCACGTCGATCATCTCCCGCGTGCGCTCCGTCTGGGTGAAGGTGGAGATGGCGAACACGCCGCCCACGTTGAGCATGTCGAAGTAGCTGCTGATGCCGTACGTCAGGCCGCGCTCCACGCGCACCTCGTTCACCAGCCGCGAGGTGAAGCCACCGCCGAGCACGTTGTTCATCGCCGTGGACGGGAAGTAGTCCGGATGCCCCATGCGGAAGCCCGGGCCCCCGATGCGCACCTGCGTCTGCGTCTGATCCGGCTTGTCCACGAGCAGGATGCGGCCCGAGGCCATCTTCCCCAGTTCGGCGATCCGCGGTGCCACTTCCGGTCCGCCCGTCCAGCCCGCGAAGGCCTTCTCCGCCTCGTCCAGCACGAGCTTCGGATCCACCGCGCCCACCACCGACAGGAGCGCCACCTTGGGCCCCAGCCGCTCGCCGTGGAAGCGCACGAGATCCTCGCGCGTGAAGGTGCGCACGTGCGCCGAGCTGCCGCCGATGTCATGGCCGTAGGGATGCCCGCCCCACAGCGCCCGGGTGAAGGCCCGATCGGCGATCGTCGACGGATCATCCAGATCGTTGGCGAAGCCCGCCAGGGTGCGCTCGCGCGCCAGCGCCACCTCGCGCTCGGGGAAGGACGGCTCGCGGAGGATCTCCCCGAGCAGCCCGATCATCGCCGGGAAGTGCTCGGCGGGCGTGGTGACGAAGAACGACAGCAGGTCCTCGTTGCTGCCCACCGAGAAGCTCGCGCCGACGAACTCGATGGCCTCGTCGATCTCGTCCGCGCTGCGCTTGAGCGTCCCGCGGCGCATGAGCCGCGCGGTGAAGTCCGCCAGGCCGTGCTTGTCCTTGGGGTCCACCGCGCTGCCCGCGCGCACGACGAGCCGCATGGCGACGAGCGGCAGCGGTCCCCGCTCGGCCGCCAGCACCGTCAGCCCGCTGGAGGTGGTGCTCTCGTGCAGGGCGGGCAACATCAGCGCGCTCGTCGCCGGGGCGGCTGGCTTCTTCTGGGTCGTGCTCTTCCGGGCCGCCATCACGCGACCTCCTTCGCGTCCACCGCCGCCTCATCCCCGGCCCGGTCCACGGGGGCCGTGGGCCGCACCGTCACCACCGAGCGGCGCTCGGGCGCGAAGTACTTCGCCGCCACCGCGCGCACCTGCTCGTTCGTCGCGGCCGCGTACACGCTCGGCAGGCTCAGCCCGTCCCGCCACGAGCCCAGCAGCGCCTCGTAGTGGCCCATGGCGTGGGCCCGGCCGCTGTTGGTGGCCAGCTCGCGCAGGTGGTCCGCGCGCAGGTTGTTCTTCGCCTTCTGCAGCTCGCGCTCCGTGAGGCCCTCGGCCACCAGACGCTCGAGCTCCGCGTAGAGCGCCTCCTCCACCTTGCGCGGATCCGAGTCCGGCTTGAGCTCCAGGAAGAAGAGGATGATGCCCGGGTCCACGCGCCAGCCCCAGTCCACGCCCACCGACACGGCGAGCTGGGTGTCATAGACGAGCTTCTTGGTGAGCCGGCTGCCCTCGCCCTTGGCCAGCGCGTATTGGATGACGTCCAGCAGGAGCGTGTCCTCGTCGCGCGCGGCCGGGCCGCGGTAGGCGATCATCAGGGCCGGGGACTGGGCGGGGTGGCGCACCTCGGCGCGGCGCTCGCCCTTCTGCTCGGGCTCGGCGTCGAGCACGGGCGCGGGCGTGGGGCCCTTGGGGATGTCCCCGTAGTACTTGCGCACCAGCGCCAGCGTCTTCTTCGGATCGATGTCCCCGACGATGTAGAGCACCGCGTTGTTGGGCGCGTAGTAGGTGCGGAAGTACTGCTCGCAGTCCTGGCGGGAGATGTTCTCGATGTCCTTCTGCCAGCCGATGACGGGCCAGCGGTAGGCGTGCGCCTTCCACACGAGCGTGCCCAGCTCCTCGTCCATGATGCCGGTGATGTCGTTGTCCACGCGCACGCGGCGCTCTTCCAGCACCACCTGGCGCTCGCTCTGGAGCGCCACGTCGTTGATGCGCAGGGAGCGCATCCGGTCCGACTCCAGGTCGAGCACCGTCTCCAGCGCGTCCGAGGCGAAGTCCTCGTAGTACACGGTCATGTCCGTGGACGTGTAGGCATTGGAGCGGCCGCCGTTGGACTCGAGCGTCTGATCGAACTTCTTGGGGCCGTACTTCTTGGCCCCGTTGAACATCATGTGCTCGAACAGGTGGCTGATGCCGGTGATGCCGGGCCGCTCGTTGCGACTGCCCACCTGGAAGAAGGTGTAGAGACTCACCACCGGAGTCTGGTGGTTGGCCAGCAGGCGTACCCGGAGGCCATTGGGCAGCGTGGCCTCCTGGACGTCGAACAGGGAGAGGAGGACGGGATCCGCCTTACGCGCGGCGGGTTTCGCGGGAGCCTTCGCCATAGAGGCTCACCGTATAACGACTCCTCGCCAGGGCAAGCACGCCTTTCACGTGGGAACTGTCGGGCATACTTCCCTTTCGCCCCCCCGCCGGAGTTCCCCATGCCCCCTGCCGCCATGCCGTGGTCGTCCGAGCACCTGCGCGACCCCTACCCCTTCTATGCCTCGCTTCGAGAGGCCGCCCCCGTCCTCCAGGTGGAGGCCTTCGGAGGGGCCTACGCCATCACCCGCTACGACGACATCACCGCCGCACTGAAGAACCCGGGAATATTCTCCTCCCAACGCGTGGCCCCCGTGGTGTCGCTGAAGGCGGAGAGCGGCGAGAAGGCGCGCGGGTACTTCGGCAACACGAAGAACCTCATCTCCGCGGACCCGCCCGAGCACACGCGCCTGCGCGCCCTGGTGGGACGGGCCTTCACCCCCCGCCGCGTCGCCGAGCTGGAGCCGTGGATGCGCGCCCTCACGCGCGAGCTGCTCGATCGCATGCTCGCCCGGGAGGAGTTCGACCTGATGGAGGAGCTGGCCATTCCCCTGCCCGTCATCGTCATCAGCGAGCTGCTCGGCGTGGAGCCCGAGCGCCGCGAGGACTTCAAGCGCTGGTCGGACCACGTCGTGCAGACGATGGCCATGAGCGTGGGCACGCGCGACCCGGCCCCCATCCTCGCGGGCCTCCAGGAGTTCCACGCCTACCTGGAGCAGATCATCGAGCAGCGACGGCACGAGCCACGCGGGGATCTCATCAGTGCCCTGCTCGAGGCCAGCGAGGGCTACCTGGACGTGCCGGATCTCATCTCCTTCACCCGGCTGCTGCTCGTCGCGGGCAACGAGACCACGACCAACCTGTTGGGAAACGCCCTGGTGGCCCTGCTGCGCCACCCCCGGGAGCTGGAGCGGCTGCTGGGCAATCCCTCGCTCACCCCCTCCGCCGTCGAGGAGGCGCTGCGCTATGACGGGCCCCTGCAGGCGATCGTGCGGGTGACCTCGGAGGACACCCAGGTCGCGGGCCATCCCATTCCCGAGGGAGTGCGCGTCATGCTGCTGATCGCGGGCGCCAACCGCGACCCCCGCCGCTTCGTGGAGCCGGACCGGTTCGACATCACCCGCGACAATCCGGGCTCGTTGTCATTCGGGCATGGCGTGCATTTCTGCCTCGGCGCGCCCCTGGCGAGGCTGGAGGCGAAGGTGGTGCTCGAGGAGTTCGTCTCGCGGGTGCGCCACGTCTCGTTCGCTCCCGGCCAGGAGCAGAGCTTGAACTGGGGCAACTCGCTGCAACTGCGCGGCCCCCGCGCCCTGCGCTTGAGGGCCGAGCGGCGCCCCACCCCCTGAGAAGCCCCGCCATCCCTCGAACGACCG
Source organism: Cystobacter fuscus (assembly GCF_002305875.1). Classification (NCBI taxonomy): domain Bacteria; kingdom Pseudomonadati; phylum Myxococcota; class Myxococcia; order Myxococcales; family Archangiaceae; genus Cystobacter; species Cystobacter fuscus. The sequence continues at coordinate 6,429,749 of NZ_CP022098.1, forward strand.
AGGACGATATGACCACCCCCCATCGCTCGGCGCGCCCCAGCTCGTCATCAACAGCCGCAGGCTGCACCGGCGGTACGTTGCTGTTTCCGGAAGGCGCAGGCGCGCTGCGCCCGGGCGCCTTCGCTTCCATGGGCCTGGGAGTGGACAATCCGCGCTGACTCGCCAGGGGCAATGGGAACGGGGCTGTTGCTCGTTCTGGCATTGCTGTCCAACGCCTGTGCGTCGCTGAGGCCTCCGCCCGGCCGGGGGATGAGGCTGCACTACACGCCGCACGAGGCCACAGGGTCCGCGGCGGTCGCAGGGCCGAGCGAGGAGTCTCGGCTTGCCCGCTCCTCCCCGCCACCCTCCCCGCCTGGACCCGAGGCACCGGAGCGGCTGCACCGGCGCCGGGACTCGCGGGAGGCCGTGATAGCGGCGGGCCCTGGCAGGGTTGAGGGGAATGCGTGGCTGAGCGCCCTTGCGGCCCACGTGGCGTTTCTCGGTGCCCTGGACGAAGTGTCCGGCTCCTCGCGCCGCCTATCCAGCGAGCTCTCCAGGCTCAAGGCCAGCCACCCGGGCGTTGCCGGTGTCGGCAACGGCATCTTCGTCCGCTACGTCGACTACGGCGAACGTCAACTGCGGTGGATTGACGCCGAGCTCGCAGCCGCCACCCGGCTGGCCACCACCGCCTCGGAGGTGGAGGACCCGGACATGCAGCTTGCCCTCCTGCGCCTCGCCGGCCCACGGCTGGAGGCCGCCATGATGGGCTCCTTCCTGATGGCCGTGTGGTTCGACTTCCTCCACCTCACCGACGCCGCGCTCTCCCGGCACCTCTATGGCGTGGAGACGCTGTTCATGAACATGGACCGCCTCCAGAAGATGCTCGAGCCCACCATGACGGCGCTCTCCTCGTTGGAGCCAGAGCAAGTGGAGGCCGCGGCGCAAGACGTGCCCGCCCTGGTAGGACACCTCACCGGCGAGTTCGCCGCACTCCGTGAGGCCATACGCAAGGGGGCGGAAGTCCTCCAGAAGGCGCTGGCACTGAAGGAGGCCATGGAGGCGCTCACCATGCTGTCGGCGCTGAGGTTCTCCCTACCCCGGCTGCTGCCGCGAGCCGGCCCCGCCACGCTCGGCGTGGGCTTCATGGTGAGTTCCAACGGCGTGATGATGGGCACACGGATTGTCGTCTCCGCCGAGTGGGTGGAGATGATGCGCCAGTTGGTGCGGGCGGGCGTCCTCTCCGTGCCCGCCATCAGCGCCACCGTGCGGATTCAGGCCGGCCAGGTGATGATGGCCGAGGCACACGGCGAGCTACCCAGGGGCGTGCGCGAGGCGCTGGGCGACAGCCCCGAGGTGCGGGGCATGCGCGTGACGGGCAAAACAGGGGCCGGCATGGCCGAGCCCCCTCGGCACCACGTCATGCCGAAAGAGTTCCGCGAGTGGTTCGAGAAGCGCGGGTTCACCGGCGAGATGGACATCAACAAGTTCTGTGTCACGCTGCAGCAGGCACACCACCAGGCAATCCACGGTGGTGGGAACTGGAAGTTGGGGCGCAAGTGGCCCGGCGAATGGAACCAGATGCTCATGGATGCGCTGCTCAAGGCTGAGTCCAAGGCCGGCCGGATGTTGACGCGGAACACGATCCTGGAGGTCGTCGCGGAGCAAATGATGAAGTACAGAATCTCAATGAATTTTGTCCGCTGTGGTGGGAGATGAGCGACGGGCGTGCTTGGGAGGGCAATGTGAAGGCGCGCCTGTATGCGCGGGTCCGCGAGCGAGGTTACGATTCGCTCACCGCCTTCGCCGAGGCGCGCCCCACCGCTTCACTGGTGGCGCTGGCGGACGAGCTTGGTCCGGACGACATCGCGGCAGTGCAGGTGTTCAGTGGGTTGGTGGCCGAGGCTGAGCGAAGCCGCAAGGTCACGCGTTTGGTGCGTGGGCAACTCGTGCGCGAACTGTCTCAGCGTCTTCCCAACGGCTGGCCGGCCGTGCTCGACGACGCAAACCGCCTCAAGGTTGCCGTGGCGCTCGGCACGTGGTTTGCCTACACTCCTGAAACCCATAAAGAGCGCGTTGACAAGGTTGGCGATTCACTCCTCGCCACGCCGCCGCTTCCCGGATGGCTCCCGCACGGGCCCGACGACGAACTGCTGCTGACTCTCCTGCCTGACGAAGAAGCCTGAGCTTCACCCCTGGAGAGAACCATCCAGCGTGGATGGCGGAGTTCCAGAGGACCCGTGAACCCCATGGCCCTGAGAGGCGGCCCGAACCAGGGGACACTCCCCTCCCCTGGCTCGCTGGGTATGCTCGCCGCCCATGCTCTCCTTCGACACGCCGACGCATCGCTTCCACCTGCGCGCCGCCGCCGTCATCCGCCAGGGCACGCGCGTGCTGCTCCACCGCCTGGAGTCAGACACCATCTGGGCGCTACCAGGCGGGCGCGTGGAGCCCGGAGAAGAATCCGCGGCCACCGTGCTCCGCGAGCTGCGAGAGGAATTGGGGCTCGAGGCCGCCGTGAGCCGTCTGCTGTGGGTGGCCGAGAACTTCTTCCCGCACGCGGGCCGTCACTACCACGAGCTCGGCATGTACTTCGAGGTCACCCTCCCGGACGACAGCCCCGTGTTGACCGGCCCCGGTCCGTACTTCGGCTCGGAGTCCGGGGTCGTGCTGAGATTCCAATGGTTCGCCCTCGAGGAACTCGAGCGACTCGACGTGCGCCCCGCCTTCCTCAAGCGCGCGTTGGGCTCGAGCTCGCCAGTCCCCAGGCACTTCGTCTTCCGTGACGAAGCGGACGACCCGCCCCCCCGCCGTTGAGCCCAACCCATCACGCTCCCATTACGCCCCTGTTGCTACCGCGGCATCATCATAGGTGATCAACATCTATACTGCGGGCGATGCTCAGCCGTCCGTCAGCCTCAGCACCGACTCGGGAAGCCGCGCTCCCTGCACCGTGATCTTCGCAGCCGCGACCTCGATCTCTCGGAGGTCGTCCGCCGTGAGTTCGACATCCGCCGCGCCGACGTTCTCCTCCAACCGGTGCAGCTTCGTGGTCCCGGGAATTGGCACGATCCACGGCTTCTGGGCGAGCAACCAGGCGAGTGCGATTTGTGCGGGCGTCGCCCTCTTCCTCTCGGCGATCCGCTTCAGCAGATCGACCAGGGCCAGATTTGCCGCGCGGACCTCAGGAGCAAAGCGCGGGACCTGATTGCGGAAGTCGGTGCTGTCAAACTGAGTGGTGGTATCGATCTTTCCTGTGAGAAAGCCCGCGCCTAACGGGCTGAATGGCACGAAGCCGATCCCCAACGCCTCACACATCGCCAGCACGCCGTTCTGTTCCGGATCCCGCGTCCACAGTGAGTACTCGCTCTGCACTGCGGTGAGCGGATGAACCGCGTGTGCACGGCGGATCGTCTTCGCGCTTGCCTCCGATAGACCAAAGTGCTTGACCTTGCCCTCCTGAATCAGCTCCTTCACCGTGCCGGCGACGTCCTCGATCGGCACATTCGGGTCGACGCGGTGCTGATACAGAAGGTCGATCGTTTCGACCCCGAGCCGCTTGAGCGAGCCCTCCGTCACCTGCCGGATGTGCGCGGGCCGACTGTCGAGTCCGTAGCGACTACCGTCCGGGTTGAGCCCGAAGCCGAACTTGGTGGCGATCGTCACCTGTTCTCGGAAGGGGGCAAGCGCCTCGCCTACCAACTCCTCGTTCCTGAAGGGGCCGTAGGCTTCGGCGGTGTCGAAGAAGGTGACGCCGAGTTCGACGGCAGCGCGAATGATCTTGACTCCTTCCTGCTGGTCGACCGGTGGGCCGTAATTTGCGCTGAGCCCCATGCTGCCGTACCCGATCGCAGAGACTTCCAGGTCGCTGTTTCCGAGTCTGCGTTTCTGCATCTCTCCTCCCATACGTCGTAGGACCTCATTTCTTTTCGAAGACCTCTTTGGCCACGGTCACGGCGGTGATTGCACTCGGCCAGCCGGCATAGAAGGCGAGGTGCGTGATCGTCTCGACCAGTTCCTCCTGCGTCACGCCGTTGTCGCGGGCGCGGGCGAGGTGCGAGCGGAGCTGGTCGGGACGGTTCATGGCGATGAGCGCGCTGACAGTCACGAGGCTGCGGTCGCGAGGCGAGAGCTGAGGGCGCGTCCACACATCACCGAAGAGCACTTCGTCGGTCAGTTCGACCAGCTTCGGCGAGAAGTCGCCGATCAGTTTCTGGGCGGGCGTCGGTTGCGCGGTTTGCGTTGATGCCTGGGGAGCGGATGGTCCCCTTACGGGCATGCGGTATTGCTCCTCGGTGACCTTCTCCAGCCAATCGGTGCTCTTGCCCTCGAGCTGTTCCACGATGGCGATATGCGCCATCGACGTTGTCGGCGCCGCTCCATGCCAGTGCTTCACGTTCGGCGGAATGCGGACGACGTCCCCGTGCCGGATCTCGTCGACCAGTCCGCCCCACTGCTGCACGCGCCCGGTTCCGGCCGTGACGATGAGGATCTGACCGAGCGGATGGCTGTGCCATGCGGAGCGCGCGCCCGCCTCGAACGTGACGAGCGCGCCCGCCGCCCGCGCCGGATCGCTGGCCTGAAACAGCGGGTCGACGCGGACGGAGCCGGTGAAGTTTTCGGCCGGCCCCTGCCGCGACGGCTGCGTGCCGCGCCGAGCGATGGTGATGGTTTGAGCGGATGCGGAAGCGGCGAGAAATAGGGAGAGAACGACCGTAGCGAACACGTTCATGGGAGTTCCTCTTGGAGGTTCAATCCAGCCCCTTCATGGTTGGATTTTCAGCGATGAAGTCGGCCCCGCGCATCCTGCGAGCCCGGCCACGAGCGGAGTTGCACCCATCGCCACCACACCCTTGAGAACGTCACGCCGGCTGCTTCCTGCCGTGCCGGGACGCTCGGGCTGATTCCTCTTCGAACGCATGTGTGTTGCTCCCTTCATCGTCCTACGACGTCTGCTCTTCGGTGGTACATCTCAACCCAGCTCAATCCAGCCCCTTCTGCGCGAGAAACCGAGACAGAAGGTCGGCGATCTGGACATTGTTGAGATCCGACATGGGGAAGTGCGTATTGCCGCGAACCCCGGCCTCGGGCAGATGCACGACAGTCGCGTCACCGCCGTGGCGGTTCACCGCATCGCGGAACTGCCTTGCCATGGCGAGCGTGACTCGCCACTGGTCCTGGCCCGGATTCATGGTTGGATTTTCAGCGATGAAGTCGCCGTAATACATGACGATCGGGATCTTCGTGAGCTGCATGAAGTCCGACAGCGGCACCTCGACGCCTCTGACCGTGGCGCCGGTGAACGTCGTCAACTCAGGTGCTTCGCCCGGCGGGAAGGCGAAGCCAGCACCCGGTTCGTAGGAAACGATGGCTCGCACATTTCTGTTCTTGATCGCCGTGCTCCAGCCGAGTCCACCGCTCTGTGAGTGCGTGACGAGAATGCCGGGCCCGATCCGGTCGAAGAGTGCGGAAACCGCGTTGGAATTGACTTCCGCGTCGTAGGGGCCCGTGTTGGGCACCATCTGCCGGAAGAACTGGTTGAGTGCCTCCGGATCGCGCGAGAACTGCACGCCTGGGTAGAAGTCCGGCCACAGGCCAAGGCGGAAGATGCCGAACCAGAGCTGTTCGTCAGGCGCAGCCGTAATCGTGATGGGCTGAGTGCTGCGTGCCGCGCGGCCGCGTCGTGGTTGATCGATCAAATACACCGGAAAGCGACGGCGCAGGAAGATGTTCTGGAATCCCTCTCGGCCATCCGGCGTGCTCTCCCACGTCCTCGCGGACTGGCCATGGCCGTGCCAGAACACGAGCGGAAGCTTTCTGGCACTTGCCGGGAGCTCATAGGACACAGAAACGTGATCGCCGTGCAACGTCTGCCCCGCGGAGTCGGGCCCCGCGGGGTTGTAACCGCCCTGTTTGATTGGGTCGAACGTGCCGGGCGCGGTGATGACCGTTCCGCCGGCTGCGAAGCTGCCTTGCTCCTGAATGAGCAGCGGCCCGGGTTGATTGTCTCCGGCCGTGGTTGCACACGCGGAGGTAATGAGCGCGACGGTGATCAGCGCAAAGGCAGTGAGGTATTTCATCGGTCCAATCCCTTCTGTGGCCTGGAACAGCGCCGTCCACGCATCAGCGCCGTATTTCGCTGAAGCACCCGCATCACGTCTCTCCCTGGGGACCGGAGGGACCCTCCGTTGACGTCCAGAGAAATACGGCCCGCTGCCGCCAGGGACTAGACGGCGAGGTGTTGATGGGCTGTTAAATCAGCTTTGACAATGCGGCGCGAACTCCACGGGCCTTGGGGGTCCTCGAGCAGTCCGCCGAGCAGCCGCCCCCCGCCTCGCGAGGCGGGGGCGCACACGCATGAGGCGAGGCCCACCGGGGCCCGCAGGAGCTCTCCTGATGAAGACGGCCGTCCTCCCGCACCTCCAGGTATTCCTCGATGTGGCGCGCCTGCGCAGCTTCAGCGCCGCGGCACGCGAGCTGGGCGTCTCCACGGCCGCGGTCAGTCACTCCGTGCGCCAGCTCGAGGGACAACTGCGTGTCGTGCTGCTCACCCGCACCACGCGCAGCGTGGCACTGACGGAAGCGGGGCGGCGCCTGGTAGAGGGCGCGGGGCCCGGGCTGGGCCAGGCGTTCGAGGCCCTCAAGGAGGTGTCGGCCCAGCCGGGAGAAGTCGTGGGGCAGCTGCGGCTGACGGTGCCGGGGGTCGCGGTGCCCTACGTCATCACCCCGGTGCTTCCTACCTTCCGCGCGCGCCACCCTCGGGTGGAGGTGGAGGTCGTCGTCGAGAATCGCTTCGTGGACATCGTGGCGGAGGGCTACGACGCGGGCGTGCGTCTGAGCGAGGCCATCGAGCGCGACATGGTGCAGGTGCGGCTCTCCAACGCCTTCCGCTTCGTGGTGGTGGGTGCGCCCGGCTACCTCGAGCGGCATGGGACGCCCGAGCGCCCCGAGGACCTGCTGCGCCACGAGTGCTTCACCCTCCGCGTGCCGACGACGGGGGCGCTCTTCGCCTGGGAGCTGGAGCGCGGGCGCAAGAACTGGCGCGTGCCGGTGCGCGGGAGCATCGTCACCAACGACAACGCGCTGAGGCTGTCCCTGGTGGAACAGGGCCTGGGGCTGACGTACGCCTTCGAGCCAGCGCTGGAGGATCAGCTGCGCACCGGGCGGCTCGTGCGGGTGCTCGAGGCCTATGCCCCTACCGTCCCAGGCTTCTTCCTCTACTTTCCCAGCCGTGCGCAGCGCTCCGGGCCACTCCGGCTCTTCCTCGAGACGGCCAAGGAGCTGCTGATGCAGAAAGGATGACACTCACGCGATCGGCCAGCGGCAGCACGCGTCAGAAGAAACTCCGCCTGGATGAATGGCGCGGCCTTGGACGGCAGGGGCCGCGAGCGGTTTGTCAGACACCGCCAACCAGCGGGTCCCCCAAGGCGATCCGCGCCTCATCGTTAAGAGTGGGCTCGGCTCAAAGCGGCGGGTTGCTCTGCATGGAGGTGGCGGGAATCGAACCCGTGAACAAGGCGATGGAACTCCCCCAAGCCGGGCGGTGTGCGACAGGCGGGGGCCTCCTCACTGTCCGCGAGAGCGCGCCCGCTGGCACCGCTACCGCCCTGGGAGCCCTCCACAGGCCCGGGTTGCGGCTACCGTGTGCCGCTCCCCCCGCAGGCTCGTCCCTTGCTGTCGGGGCGGGCTGTCATACTCCGAACAGTCCCACCAGGACCCGCCAGGTCCTGACCTGGTTGGAGGATGTAGCCATGCGTTTCCGAGCGTGCATCGCCCTGCTGCTCTACGTCTCCGCCTGCGCTACGTCAGCGCCGAGCCCAAGAGAGCCAGCGGCCCGAGACCCGAGGCTCGCCAACCTCCAGCGAGCGGCGACGCTGCCCTGGACGGACGGGGGGCGGTGTGCCGTCCGCGAAGCTTCCGAGCCCTGGCCCGTGCTGGCGGAGCGGTGCTATCAGGCCCTCGACCATGACCGGCTCGAGTTTCACGACCTCACGGGACGATGCGCGTTGGCCTCCGCGGGCGCCGCGGCCATGGGGCTCGGGGTCTGCGTCCTCGCGGCGCCGGAGCTCGTGGTGGGCGCGGTAGTTGTGGCGGGCGTGGTGGTGGTGGGCTTCGCCATCAAAGAGGCCCTGGAGGCTTACGAGAAGAGGGGCCGTCCCCAGGTTCGGCCGCCTACGCTGCCGGTGCCGGAGACGCAGCCGGTGCCGGAAGCGCGGCCCGTGCCTGAAGTGAAGCCCGTGCCTGAAGTGAAGCCCGCCCCGCAGGAGACCTCGCCGGAAAAAGGGCCCAAGCCGGAGCCCAAGGGGCCGGATTTTTTCCCGCCGCTGGAGCCACCCGAGGCTTTGGAGCGAGAACGCCGCCGCAGGTGCGAACCCATCCCGGTGCCACACGAGGGCAAGGATGACGCACATAACCAGTGCGCCGATCAGTTTCCGCCCAACCGCTATCCCGGAATGGACGTGCTCGTGGACGGTGTGAGCTTCGATGCGCTGCAAGTCGGCGTGCGTGTGCTGTGGGAGATCAAGACCCATCAATTTGATACGTACCCTGACTTTATCCAGGACAAGGAGATTGATAAGGAAATGAAGCAACTGGACAAGGAGCGAAAAGCTGCGGCGGCATGTGGATATGACTTCGTAGTTGGCGTGAGCACCGACGCGCACAAACTCGCGCTGCTCAAGCGAGATTCCACCTTCAAGATCGCCGTCACGGGGTGCAAACGATGACTACGCGAAAAAGACTCGGAATCGTCGTCTACGCGCCTGCGCTCGTGGGCAACGACCGCCGCGCGCTTGATAGCGTCCATGGAATGGAAAGGGCGCTCCCCGGCTTGCGCTTGGAGTGGAGAGTTACCGAGAGGCGACGGCTTGCCGCGTTGCCGCAGCGCGACGCGTGGCTCGTAGAAAGGATTGAGGACGGGGGATTCCCGCTCCTGTGCAATGGCGACGAGAGCTATCCCGTGACGGTTTCGGGAAGGGGGAGATCGGGACTCTTCAGCCCAGGCGGTCAGGACCAGCTTGAAGTGCATGCAAGACTGCCACTGGACGAGCCCGTGATCGCGTCAGCGGCGGCTGTGCTTGAGGGCGTGGCGGAGGGGGCGTGTGCGCTATGGGGGCGTGCGACGCCAGACGACGCTGAAGGGGACATCGCGTATCAGACAGCACCCACGCTTGAAGGGCCGCCGTCCCCACGCCGGGGGTTGCCCGCCCTCAAGCTCTTCGAGCACATCCGCTCGCCAGAGATTCCCTACTACCTTGGATGGCTGAACTACTGGTCGGCCGCTGCCGCACGGGCTATCGGCTTTCCGGACCCGGCCCGCGACGCGGAGCTACTGTCACGCTCACGGCGTACCGTGACGGGAGGGTGGGTTGTACAGCTCACCGATGCGCCGCTCGACCTGGACAACCCCGCGCACCTGGACGCGCTCAAACGGGCCTACGAGCGCTTCCCAGAGATCGGCGGGCGCTCGGCCCCGTGAGGCTCGGCACTGCTCGCGGTGGCCGTGCTCAGGGCGCCGCCTTCTGGCTCACCGGGAAGGTGACGTTCCCAAGGGTGACGGTGCGTGGCCCCCCTGCCTCCCAGAGTTTGAGGGTACAGGGGTAGCCGAGCTGCGGGTTCCCCTCGATGCCCACCACGACGGCACCGGCACCATTCGCGGGAATGGGTGCCTCTTGCCACCGGGAAAGTTCCACCTCTTCCCCCGTAGAGTCCACCAACGCCGCCCCCGCCAGCGTCCAGGGCTCAGCGCCGGGGTTGGAGAGGCCCAGCCGCACAGCCACGCTTGCCGGGCGGGTCTCGCCCTTAACGGTGTAGCTGTAGCTCCAGGCTTCATCGAGCCGCAGCGCGTTTGCTGGCTGCTCCCTCACCCACGAGCCAAGCTTCTTGGACGCCACGACCCCGCCCCCCTCAGCCAGGCGGCCCCCATGAGCCCGCCCGGCTCCTGACGCTCGGCCAGAAGCCGCGCTTTGTCCTCCTGGCACTGGCGCGCTTCGGCCTGTGCTTCGTCACGCTCTTTCTTGAACACCGCGGGCGGGCGCGGTTGGCGGAACACCTCTACGCGCCGCGTCCCCCGTGACGGTCGCGTACAAAGGGCAATGCCTAGTTCCAGAGGACCCGTGAACCCCATGGCCCTGAGAGGCGGCCCGGACCAGGGGACTCCCCTCCCCTGGCTCGCTGGGTATGCTCGCCGCCCATGCTCTCCTTCGACACGCCGACGCATCGCTTCCACCTGCGCGCCGCCGCCGTCATCCGCCAGGGCACGCGCGTGCTGCTCCACCGCCTGGAGTCAGACACCATCTGGGCGCTACCAGGCGGGCGCGTGGAGCCCGGAGAAGAATCCGCGGCCACCGTGCTCCGCGAGCTGCGAGAGGAATTGGGGCTCGAGGCCGCCGTGTGCCGTCTGCTGTGGGTGGCCGAGAACTTCTTCCCGCACGCGGGCCGCCACTACCACGAGCTCGGCATGTACTTCGAGGTCACCCTCCCAGACGACAGCCCCGTGTTGACCGGCCCCGGTCCGTACTTCGGCTCGGAGTCCGGGGTCGTGCTGAGATTCCAATGGTTCGCCCTCGAGGAACTCGAGCGACTCGACGTGCGCCCCGCCTTCCTCAAGCGCGCGTTGGGCTCGACCTCGCCAGTCCCCAGGCACTTCGTCTTCCGTGACGAAGCGGACGACCCGCCCCCCCGCCGTTGAGCCCAACCCATCACGCTCCCATCACGCCCCTGTTGCTACCGATGCACGCACGGGACACATCAATCGAGTGTTCCGCGGATTCAGCTCTCACGCGGAGATGGAATGGACCGATCTGCATTCAGGACTCCCGCGGGCCCGACTGACGGTGTCCCCGGGCGACGGCGGGAAGGACTCCGGAGACAAGGCGTGACGCCACCGGAGCTCGCGGGCAGCGTGCACGCCGGCGCGGTCCGGCACCTCGTGGAAGGGGCCGAGCGCGCTGGCCTGGATGTACGGCCGCTCCTGGCCGGACTGGACATCCCGGAAGCCGCGCTCACCGACCTGGACGGGCGCGTTCCCCTGGAGCGCTATGTGGCGCTGTGGAAGGCGGCCTCGGCGCACGCCACCTCCGCTCCCCTGGGCCTCGTCGTCGGCCGGGAGCACCGTCCCGAATACGGAGGGGTGCTCATGTACCTCCTGGGCCACAGCGCCACGCTGGAGGACGGACTGACGCGCGTGCGGCGCCACCAGCGTCTCGCCCATGAACTCTTCATCCCCGAGCGGGTACGGGACGGCGACGTCGTTCATTTCCAGCGGGAGCTGCCTCCGGCCATCGCGGAGGTGGGCGCCCTCGCCGAGATGCTCGTGATGATGTGGCTCACCACCGCCCGCCAGCTCACCGGAAGAGACGGCTGGCCGCGAGAGATCGAATTCCAACACGCGTGTGCCTTCGAGCCGAGCGTCTATTCCGAGGCCTTTCACTGTCCGGTGCGGTTCGAGCGGCCGAGGACGCGGGTGAGCGCCGATCCCTCGGTGCTCGACATACCGCTGCGCCACGCCGATGCCCTGCTGTGCGCCCACCTCGAGCGCCATGCCGCGGCGCTCCTCGAGCGCGTCCCAGGGGAGGAGCCCCTCGCCCACCGGGTGCGCGGCCTGTTGAGGGAGGAGCTGCGCGGCGGAGATCCCTCCCAGGAGCGCATCGCCAGAGGCCTCGCCCTGGGCACGCGAACCCTGCAACGCCGGCTCAAGGACGAGGGGGTCGCGTTCAACGATCTGCTCGACGAGCTGCGCAGGGAGCTGTGCCTGATGCACCTGAAGGATCAATCCCTCTCCGTGCAGCAGGTGGCGTTCCTCCTGGGGTACGCGGAGCCGAGCGGGTTCTACCGCGCGTTCCGCCGCTGGACGGGAACGACGCCGCAGGAACTGCGCGCCCGTCAGCACTCCCTCCGGTTCACGGCGGGCGAGTCACGCCACGCGTCCGTCTGAGCCAGTCTCAGCCCAGGCCACGGCGCTGTCGCCAGACGCCACACCTTTGTCGGGCGCGGACACTGGTGGGTGGAGCCGGAAACAGTCATGACTGAGACACGAGCACAGGGCACACCCAGCGCCTGGTTCGCGCGGACATGGCAGTCCACTCCGCGCCGCCGCGTGCCGCCGTGCTCGCCACCGGACACCCGCGTCCCCGCGGCGTGTCGCACCAGGAGAATGAGCATGTTGAAGAAGAGCCTCATCGCCGTGGGCTTCGCCCTCTCCCTCGCCGCCTGCATGGGCCCGCCGGACGACGCCGAGAGCGCCGAAGCTGGCGCGCAGCCCGTGGAGTCCGTGCAGCAGCCGCTGCCCTCGTCTGGCTGGACCCGGACCTATTACAGCGATGCCACGCGCACGACGGTGGTGGGCATCGAGCAGTACGACTGCGATCCCGACTACCGGACGTTGGAGGGCGACAAGTCGAACTATTACAAGATGTTCTATTACGACTGCCCCGGCTTCGATAACCCCTTCTACCCGCAGACGAAGTGCTGGAGCTGCACGTCGGCGACGTCGTGCACCCTCGTCTCCTGCTAGCGGGAGTGGGGGCGACCACGAAGGGTCGAGCCTCGCCCGGGAAGGGGCTCGCCGCGGCTCAGCCCCTTTTCCTCACATGGGGAGGAAACTTTTTTTCAGGACCTACGAAAATAGGAACAGTTGCTCCCCCTGCGAACAAGCGAGTCCGCCCCCATGGTCGCCATTTCCCGCGCCGCCCCCTCCGCCGCCCTCCGCACCACCGCGGCCCTGTCCAACCCCGTGTTGCGCGAGGGGGCCCGGGGCGCCTCCGTCACCGCGCTGCAGAACAAGCTCAAGGCGGCGGGCTTCAACCCGGGCGCGGTGGATGGCGCCTTCGGGCCCAAGACGGAAGCGGCGGTGAAGGCCTTCCAGAAGGCGCACGGCCTCGCGACCGACGGCATCGTGGGCCCCAAGACGTGGGGCGCCCTCAACAAGGCGGGAGCGTCCTCGGGGGGCTCGGGCCCCACGCTGCGCGAGGGCGCCAGGGGCGAGGCGGTGCGCGCCCTGCAGAACCGGCTCAACGCCCTGGGCTTCAACGCGGGGAGCGCGGATGGCGCCTTCGGCCCCAAGACGGAGGCGGCGGTGAAGGCCTTCCAGAAGGCCCGCGGTCTCACCGCCGACGGCATCGTGGGCCCCAAGACGTGGGACAAGCTGGGCATCAAGGTGAGCGGCGGCTCGGGCCCCTCCGCCCCCTCGGGCGGTGGCCGCGCCGTCACCGGCTACGTCAACGGCGTGCCCCGGCAGATCAACCTCAGCGGCATTCCCAATGGCAAGGAGATGCGCTCGGACGCGGCGGCCGCCTTCAACCGCATGCACGCCGCGGCCGCCCGCGCCGGCATCAACCTGCACGTCAACAGCGGCTTCCGCTCCATGGCCGAGCAGCAGGAGCTCTACCGCAAGTACTTGAACGGCACCGGCAACCTCGCCGCCAAGCCGGGCTACTCCAACCACCAGGGCGGCATCGCCGTGGACGTCAACGTGGGCAGCACCAGCAGCGCCACCTACCGGTGGATGGCCGCCCACGCCGCCGAGTTCGGCTTCAAGCGCACCGTGCCCTCCGAGCCCTGGCACTGGGAATTCCGGCCGTGAGCCCGTGCTGAGCGGCGCCCCCCCCGCCGCGTCCCCGTCCGGAGCGTGATAAATCCTTCCGGGCGAGGACCTTCATGCCGACCATCACGCCGCCTGATTTCAGTTCGCAGCAATTCAAGGCCAACCCGTTTCCGTTCTACGCGCGCCTGCGCCAGGAAGCGCCCGTCTACCACTTCACCAGCCTCACGAAGGAGCCGACCTGGCTGGTGACGCGCTACGAGGACGTCTCCCAGGTCTTGAAGCACGCGAGCCTCAGCAAGGATGTCTTCGGCGCCGCCGGTGCGGAGCGCAGGGCCCAGATGCCCTGGCTCCTGAAGATCTTCGAGCCGGTCTCGCAGAACATGCTGAGCAAGGATCCGCCGGATCACACCCGGCTGCGCTCGCTCGTGCACAAGGCCTTCACGCCGCGGTTGATCGAGCAGTTGCGCTCGCGCGTCCAGGCGCTGTCGGACCGGCTGCTGGACGAGGCCGCGCGCAAGGGCTCCATGGATCTCGTCTCGGAGTACGCGCTGATCGTCCCCGTGACCATCATCGCCGAGATGCTGGGCGTGCCCCCGAGCGACTACCGGAAGTTCCAGCACTGGTCCAACCGGCTCATCTCGAACACGAGCCTGTGGGACGTGATCCTCTCCGTCCCGAGCGTGGTGATGTTCACCCGCTACCTGCGCCAGCTCATCGCGCGGCGGCGCTCGTCGCTGGGAGACGATCTGCTCTCGGCCCTCATCCAGGCGGAGGAGGCGGGAGACAAGCTGAACGCGGACGAGCTGGTCAGCATGGTGTTCCTGCTGCTGGTGGCCGGGCACGAGACCACGGTGAACCTGATCTCCGGCGGCACGCTCGCCCTCTTGCAACACCCCGAGCAGTTGGAGCGGCTGAGGAAGGAGCCCGGGCTCATCGCGCCGGCGGTCGAGGAGCTGCTGCGCTACGCGAGCCCGGTGGAGGTCTCCACCGAGCGCTTCACGAAGGAGGACATCACCGTGGGCGGGGTGACGATTCCGCGAGGGCATCTGGTCTTCGCGGCGATCGGCTCGGCCAACCGCGACGAGCGCCAGTTCAAGGATCCGGACACGCTCGACCTGGGCCGCGAGCCCAACCGGCACCTGTCCTTCGGAATGGGCATCCACTACTGCCTGGGAGCGCCGCTGGCGCGGCTCGAGGGGCAGATCGCCCTGCAGACGCTGGTGAACCGGTTTCCGAAGCTGCGCCTGGCCACGTCGGCGCAGTCGCTCAAGTGGCGCACGGGTGTGTTGATGCGCGGGCCCCAGCGGCTGCCGGTCTCGCTGTCCTGAGCCCGCCGGAGCGAGCTCCGTGACGCACCCGCCATCCCCGTGCTGGCACCGTCATCCCGGGGGATGGCGGGTGATCCACTCATTGCAGAGGGTTTCCTCGCCGGACGGGCCGACGCACTTCAGGCCCGGCTCCGTTTCCGAGCGGGCCGGAACGAGCCGCTCGCACCAGCGCCGCAGCACCCGGTGCACACAGGCCTCTTCCGCTCGGGAGGGCTGTCGGAGTTCGAGCTGGAACGCCCGCCCTCCCGAGGCCACGCCCGACACCAGGGGACCGTAGGGGAACGCCCGTGCCTTCACGGGAGTCGTCCAGAAGGGGCGGGCCTGTGCCAGGGCCTCCGCCACCTCGGCCTCGGGCAGGGGCGGACAGGGCCCGGCGCCCGGACACACCAGGACACGCGCCGTGGCCTCCAGGTCGCACCGGGTGCAGCTGACCTTCGAGCGTTGGAAAAAGGGCGAGGCACCGCCGCGCAGGAAGTCGAGCTCGGCGGCGGCCTGGTCCGCGGGGCGGGTGCGCGAACAACTGTGGGTGCTCAGGCCCTTGGACTCGGAGCCCTCGGCGTACACGAGGTAGTCGACACCCTTCTTGAACTGGTAGCCACACGCGGTGCCGAACACGCTCGTGGTGACGGTGCGCTGGGTCCGGGCCTTGCCCTTGAAGGTCTCGGTCACGGTGAAGGTGACGCGATGCTCGAGCGGATGCCCCTCGCCCCCCACGGGCTGGAGGTCCTCGACCCGCCCCCGGAAGATGGTGGAGGCCCGCGCGCGAGCCTTCTGGAAGGCGACCCGGTCGTCCGGCTCGCGCCCGCAACTGCACGCCCGTGCCTCCGAGGTCCACGCGAATGGGACGAGGAAGACGAGTACCCCCAGGAGCCGGAGCCAGAGCATGCGGACACTCTAAGCCATTCGGGTCCGGACCAGCCGGTCCTCCGTCATGGGCTCGGGGAAAGGTTCTTCTGGAGGGCGATGGCGGTGTCGAGATGGCGTTGCACCGCTCCTCGGATCGCCAGGGCGAAATCGCGCAGCTCGGCATTTCGGAGCTGGGGCTGGAGCACGCTGTCCATCAGGAACAAGGTCTTCGCATGGAGGAAGACCTGCACGTCCATGTAGGCCAGATCGAATGTCCCCGTGTCGGCACTCGCGCGGAGGATCATGAGGAGCTGGTTCGACTCCGCCATGAGCTGCTGACTGAGTGGGCTTTCGCGGGGCGTGATGCCCAGGGCTTGCAGGCGCGCCTGGAGTTCCTGGTGGGCCGCCGTGTGCTCCTGGACCATCTGCTCGGCGAATCGCCGAACCTCCGAGTTCGTCGCCTGCTGTCGCGCGAGCTCGCCTTGTTGGATTTCGCCCATGTTCACGTTGAGGAGCACCTGGGCGATCTCCTCGTCGCTCAGGGCGGGCAGGCCGATATCCGCGGCCACCGGGCATGACGTTCCATTGGTGTTGAGATGGGTACTGCCGTCGGTGGTGGTCGGGCCTTCCACACACGCGCCAACCCCCAGCACCGCGAGCGAGAGCAGGAGCAGCCGAGCGACGGAGCGCGGCGGGTTCTTCTGGAGCATGGATTCCCCTCCACCTGGTCCGCGCTCAAGGTGAATCCGGGGGGAGCCCCAGGCCATTGTCCCGCGGTGGGGCTTTGCAACCCTACCTCTCGTGTCATCTCTCCGTGGGGAGAAAACCCTCCGTCCGAGGTTACGTCCGCCAACATCCCGTAGTATGAGGGCCACTGGCTGGGTACCAGACGAGCGCGGAGGTGCGAGGATGACCACGAACCATGGAGAGATGACGCCGTACCCGGACGCATTGGAACTGGGCACCCAGGTGGGCCGCTGGCGCGTGGTGAAACGGTTGGGCGTGGGCGGCCAGGGCGCCGTCTACCTCGTGGAGGACGTGGACCGCCCGGGTGACTTCTACGCGCTCAAGCTCGCGCTGTATGCACGTGACGGACGCGCCGAGCGCGAGGTGGCGCTGATGATGAGCCAGGCGGCGCACCCTCACGTGGTGGGTTTCCACGGCTGCGCGCGCTGGCCTCACCCTCGCGAGGGTTATCTGGGCTTCGTCATGGACTGGGTGCCCGGCCTGGCCCTGGACGTGTGGGCCGAGACGGACGGCACCACCTTCCGTCAGCTCGCCACGGCGGGGGCCACGGTGGCGCGCACCTTGGGCGAGTTGCATGCGCGGGGCGTGCTGCACCGCGACCTCAAGCCCGAGCACATCCTCATTCGGAAGTCGGATGGGCAGCCGGTACTGCTGGACTTCGGCGTGGGCTGGTACGAGGGCGCGGCCCCGCTCACCACGGGCCCCTTGCCTCCGGCCACCCTGCACCAGCTCAGCCCCGAGGCGGTACGCTTCCTGTGGAAGAGCCGCGAGTACCCCGACACCCACTACGCCTTCCAACCCACCGATGATCTGTATGCCCTGGGCGTCTGCCTCTACCGGGCGACTACCGGGCATCAACCCTTCTCCGAATGGCTGCCAGCGGACATGTTGCAGATGGCGATCGTCGAGGCGCGCCCGGTGGCGCCCGCGCTCGTCAATCCCCGGGTGCCTCGGGCGCTGAGTGACGTGATTGTCCGGCTGCTGGCGAAGGACCCCTCGGAGCGCTACGCGAGTGGCGCGGCGCTCCATGCGGCGTTGAGCGAGGCAGTTGCCGGTGAGGAAGCCACATGGGACGCGAGCATCTTCGAGTGGGAAGAGGTGCCGCCGACACAGGAGGGGGGCCCCCCTGAGCGGCACCTCCTCCGGCCTCCGAGGCCCAAGCCGTCCTGGTCTGTTCGGCCTTCCGCACCCGCTCCTACTCCCACGCGAGTGGAGCGGCGGAGTTGCTGGCCCAGAAGGCTCGTGTTCGCCACGGCGGTGCTGCTGGCCCTGGTGGCCGTGAGGCTTGTTACATCTGTCGCGCCGGGTGTCCGGGTGCCAGATGAAGAGTGGGCCACGGATGTGCGGGTCGGTCCGGGAACTGCCCAACACGAGCAGGCGCCGTTGCCGGTGAGGAATCAGAAGCTGGCACCCTGTACGGCAAGACTTGAAGTAGAGCTGTCCGGCGCGTGCTGGCTTTCACTCAAGCAGCGACCTCCAGACTGCCCACCCCAGACGGTCGCTTACAAAGGGGAGTGCCTGTTACCGGTAACGAATTCCCGCCCTGTTCCGACCAGCGTGGATGGCGGGGTGCCGTGAATCCCCTGCCCCGCGTCATGCCCGGCTCACGCCAGGAGTCATGTCACGGCGCTCTGGTGTCCAACTCCTGGGGCGTGGGAATGCGCAGCAGCAAGCGCATCCGGTGTCTGCGATTGTACCCCACGGAGTAGAGGTCATTCCCGATGGAGACCACTGCCGGAAGAAGAGGTCGAAGAGGTGGAACTCCGTGCCGAGTTTTGGAGGGGGATGATTAGATTCCTCCTCAGCCTCTTCTTCCTCGGGCTCCTCCGCCATCCGTGCCCACTCTTCCCGGGTGGGAAGAGGGAGCAACTTCCGGTGCTTGAGTTCGCGGGCGTATGCGAGGTGATAGAGCAACTTCCCTACCCCAATGTACGCTCCGTGAGGTGGTGCGGGGTGGGACTCAAGCCATGCGTCGGCCTCTTCCTTCGTCGGGAAGGAGAGAACCGGAGTCAAAGGGCCCGTATTGAAATTCTTGAGGTACTCCTCGAACTCCCCTGCCTCGTTCCGCTCCAGGATGAAATAAAGCGCGATCCTCGAGCTCTTGAGCGCCTCGTGTTGCTCAAAGTGGTGGCACGACGATCTCCATCGTGGAGAAGGCGCAGGGTAAGCATGAGTGGCTCGGAATTCATGTGTGTGCTCCAGCGTGTCGTGAGATGGGCATCCTTTTTCAACCCGCCACGAGGACCACAGGCGCCAGAATCACTAGACCAGCGCCGGCCGAGAGAGTGACGAAAGCAACACCTGCGATGATGACGATCGTTCCGACAAGGAGTTCCTTTCGGTTCCGTTTCAACCATTCGGCCGCGCCACTCGCGGCGGAAAACTCCAAGGCATTCAGCTCTTGCAGCCTGAGGCAAACCATATACTCTTCCAAACACTTATCAGAACAATGTGCGTCCGCTCGTGCTCCCATGACTGGAGAGACTGCCATACCCCGACAGGTCGAACCCGGCAGCGCGTTGCCAGGAGTGGTGAACCTGACCATCCGATGCCTCCTCGATGATGAGCACGAATCCGGTGAGTTCCTCGGCGTGTGAAGGTTCAGCATGGCGAGTACTGCCGCAGGAGAGCAACAGTAAGGCGAAGCCAGCAATGATTAGCCTGGAAATGGGCATGGGCCTTGGCATCTATCACCATTTCGCGGCCGGCGAAGGAGAAACCCCGCGGCCCTACGCGGACACGCCCACGGGGCGCTTGATGGGCAGGAATACCCGGAACGTGGTGCCCTGGCCCAGCGTGCTGTCCACGGTGATGCGTCCGCCCATGCCCGTGACGATGCCATGGCAGATGGACAATCCCAGTCCCGTGCCCACGCCCACCGGCTTGGTCGTGAAGAACGGCTCGAACAGCCGGCGGAGGTTCTCCTCGGAGATGCCCGCCCCCGTGTCCTTCACCGACACCACCACCTCCTCGCCCTCGTGGTACGTGGAGATGCGGATCTCATTCGCCCGCAGATCCCCGTGCGGAATCGCCTGCGCCGCGTTGACGAGCAGGTTGAGGAAGATCTGCGCCAGCCGGGACTCGTTGGCCTCCACCGGTGGCACCTCGCCGTAGTCCTTCTCCAGCCGCGCCCGGTGGCGAATCTCACTCCAGGCGATGTTCACGCACGAGTCGAGCACGCCCCGCACGTCCACCCAGCCGCGTTGATCCTCGGTGTCGCGCGAGAACGTCTTCAAGTCCCTCACGATGTCGCGCACCCGATGGCTGCCCGACAGCGCCTCCTTGAGCGCCTCGCGCAACTCCCCTCCCCGCTCGCTCCCCAGTGGCTCGCCCGCCTCGGCCATGGCCGACAGCTCGTCCTCCACGAAGTGCAGGTTGCTCAGCAGATAGGACAAGGGATTGTTGATTTCATGCGCCACGCCCGCCGCCAGCGTGCCCAGCGACACCATGCGCTCGGTGGCGCGCAGCTTCTGCTGCACCTGGCGGCGCTCGGTCATGTCGCGCGCGATGCACACCTCCGCGGGCCGCCCGTCGAACACGAGCGACAACGTCACCACCTCGCCCACCACCTCGTGGCCCTGACGGTGGCGGAAGCGCACCTCGAGCAGCCCACTGCTCCCGGGGGACTCGCGCAGCATCACCTCGCCCCCGGCCAGCACGAACGTCTCGAGTTCGCGGCCCCGCAGCTGCTCGCCGCTCGTGTACCCCAAGAGCCGCACCGCGGCCGAGTTGGCGAAGAGCAGCGTGCCGCGGCGGTGGATGAAGATGGCGTCCGGCGAGCGCTCGATGAGCAGGCGGAAGCTCTCCGCCGAGCGCCGTTGCGCGTCCTCGGCCCGTCGGCGCCGCTGCTCGTTGCGCAGGCCCTGGAGGATGGCGCAGCACGTGGCCAGCACGGGCCGCAGGAAGGTGATGACCCCGGTGTCGAAGCCCCCCGCCCGGTTGGCCAGCCCCACCATGCCCACCATCTCCGTGGGCGAGTGGAAGGGCAGCCCCAGGAAGCTGCTCAGCGGCGGGTGGCCCTCGAGCCGCGTGTCGAACTCCTCCCGGCACGGCGCGTTGTCCAGCACCGGCCGGCCACTCACCATGACGGCGCCGAAGAGCTTCTGCAGGTGGGGGAACTCCAGCCCCGTGGACACCTCGCGGCGGTAGAACTCGCGCAGCGTGTCCGTCCACTCCACGTGGGCCACGGCACGCGTGCGCAGGAAGGGCGTGCCCTCGGGCGTGAACAGCACCTCGCCAATGAAGCCGTACTCGCTGTGCGTGAGCTTGAGCAGCACCGACAACAGCTTGTCGAAGAGCTGGTGCGTGTCGTGGCCCTGGATGAACTCCGTCTGCACCTCCGTGAGCGCGTGCAACAGCAGGTTGCTCGCCCGCAGCGATTGCTCCGCCGTGGGCGCCCCGTCCCGCTGTGCCTCCTCTGGCACCTCTTCACCCGGAGTGCCGGGATTCTCGGGCCGTTCCATCCGTCCGCTCACCCGCTCGTGTCCGTTCGCGGGCTCGACCATCCTCTAGAACAACGGATGGGTCAACCTCTACCCACCAGGGGGTCAATCCGGCCGCTGAATTTCTCCAGGAGGTGGGCGGGAGGCTCAGGCGGCGCGCTTGCCGCGGGGGCCTCTGGAGCCCACCAGGTCCCGCGGCCCGAGCACCCGGTCGGCGGGGATGCCGGCGTCGAGCGCCTCGCGCAGCCCGGGCGACAGGCCGCCGAGCAGCAGGAGCACCGAGGCATTCGTCCAGGCGAAGCCCAGGGTGCGCTCGCTCCGGGACGTGAGGAGCGCGCCGCGGTCGGCGCCCTGGTTGCCGTACTCGACGGGGACCTCGGCCGAGCAGCGCACCACGTCGTACTTCTCCTTGACGAGGCCGTTGTGGCCCCCGGCGATGTCCAGCACCATGGACAGCCAGCGGTAGGCCACCGCGTCGGCCTCGGCGTGGAAGCCGTAGCGGCGCAGGCCCTCCACGGCGATGACCTGGTGCGGCGCCCAGCCAAAGGGCCAGTCCCACTGGAGGTCCTCGCCCCCGACGGCCTCGCGCGAGGCGCGGGTGCTCGAGGTCAATCCGCCGTCGTGCAGGAAGCGAGGGAGCGCGGCGGCCACGCTGGCGGCCTCCTCGCGCGAGGCCCAGCCCGTCCACAGCGGATAGAAGGTGGCGAGGCTCTCGTAGGTGGAGCGCTGTCCGGCCACGAAGTCATGGTCGAAGAAGAGGCCCCGCTCGGCGTCCCAGAAGCGCGCGCGCATGGTGCGCGCCCGGGCCCGGGCCGCCCGGGTGAAGCGGGCCGCGCGCGAGCTGCCCTCTCCCTCGAGCCGCCGCCACACCGCCGCCAGGTCCATCTCGTACTGGAACAGGAGCGAGTTGAGACACACCGGCTCGTGGTGGTGGGTGGCGGTGGCGAAGCGGTGGCACATGTCCCAGCCGCTCTCGCGGATGGCCCGGTCATGGCGGTGGAACTCGGCGTCGTCCGGCCGCGCGCCGTCGTAGAAGGCGGACAGGTCCTCGGCGTCGGGCCCCTCGGCGTCGTCCAGGTAGCGCGACAGGCCGCCAGGCGTGGCGCGGGGTCCGGTGCGGAAGACTTCCTCCCACTCCATCTCGGCCACGCGGGCCACGCGCTTGAGCAGCCGCCGATCCGAGCGCGCCGCGTTCACCTCCAACGCCAGCCGGGGCATGAGCGGCGGCTGGGTGCGTGACAGGTGGTAGCTGAGGTTGGAGTTGGGAATCTTCCCGTAGTGCTCGATCTCGTAGAGCTGGTTCTCGAGCATGTCCCGGGCGAGCTCGACGCGGCCGGAGGACAGGGCGCCCCGGGCATTGAAGTAGCTGTCCCAGCCGAACATCTGCACGAAGCGGCCGCCCGGGACGATGTAGGGCTTGGGCAGGTAGAGCATGCCCGGCTCGCGCATGAGGGTGCGCCAGTCCTCGGCGCCGCGGGGCTTGTGCAGCGGCACCGTCTCCAGGCCGCCCACGCGGCGGGCCTCGGCGCGCAGCTTCTTGAGCGCCTGGCGGTCGCGCGCGGGCACGTACACGCGCGCGCGGCCCTGGGGATCCTTCACGGGCATCACCTCGAGGGCCTTCTTCAAATCCACGGCCCGGTCCGAGCGGCGCACGAGCCCCTCCCAGCCCCGGTCCAGCAACTTGCGCATCGCCGTGGTGCGCGACTCCAGCAGGCGCTCCAGGGGCAGTCCGGGCTCGTCCCCCCGCCCCTCGAGCACCGCCTCGGCGAGCACGTCCGCGGCGTGCGCCAGCCGCTCCGCGCCGGCCAGCTCCAGCCGCACGCCCGGGCCCAGCTCCAGATCCACCGCGAAGCGCAGCCCCGCC
Organism: Cystobacter fuscus; assembly: GCF_002305875.1. Taxonomy (NCBI): domain Bacteria; kingdom Pseudomonadati; phylum Myxococcota; class Myxococcia; order Myxococcales; family Archangiaceae; genus Cystobacter; species Cystobacter fuscus. Next base: position 6,452,495 of record NZ_CP022098.1, read on the forward strand.
TCGCGCGCCAGGCCGGCATCGCGCTGCGTGAGCCGCCCATCCCCATCGAGATCCAGGGCCATCAACAGCTCGAAAGCCAGACGCGCCGAGGCCGTGGCGACAGGCAGGGGCGCCGACACCACGTTCGCGACGGACGCGGGGGCGGACTCCGGGGCGCGGATGGCGGCGCCGGGCGGCGTGTGAGCAGTCGGGAGAAGAGGAGCGGAAGGAGCAGGGAGAGACGGCGTCCGGTGGGGCACGTTCGACCTTCGGCAGGAAATACGCCGTGGCAAGGTACACGACTCCTCGACATCTCCCAATACCAGACAGACCGTCCACCACCGGGGCGCCGCAATTCCTACCAAGCAAGAATGTTTGCACTCAAAAATGATATTTGATTCCCAAAATTCTTCACGGCTGGAGGGGGTACGGCTTGGCGGGTGGGAGGCGATGAGTATCTTGCGCGCCGCCCCACCCCGCCCGCCCACCTTGGAGCGCATCGCCGTGAACCACCCTCTTCGTCGCACCGTGTCCACCTGGGCCCCCGCCGCCCTGGTGCTGGCCTCCCTGGTCCTGCTTCCGCGCGCCCACGCCGAAGCCGAGCCCACCCCGCTCGACGACAACCGCCGCATCACCCTGGGTTACATCGAGATCGCCTATGAGCTGGGCGGGCTGCTGGATCCCACGCTCCAGCCGGGCGGCAGCAGCCTCGTGCGGCCCAACTGGTTCGTCTTCGCGCCCCATGCCTCGCGCACGGGAGGCCAGGGCATGCTCTCCGCCGCGCTCGCGCGGAAGATCATCACCACCGCCCGGGGCGAGCCCGCGTTCTCGGTCCTGCAATCGCTCACCCGCGCGGGCATCACGGGCACGGTGCTGGCCACCCTGGAGCAGCTCTCCCTGGAGCTCGTCCTCCAGGGGCTGAGCATCGACGCGGCCACGTCCGTCGCCTCGCTCACCACGTCCCTCAACGGCGCGGCGCTGCTGGATGTCCGCACGCTGCTCACCACCTCCTCGCGCCTCGCCGCGCTCTACTGGAGCGCGCCGGGCGTCCATCCGCTCGACAAGGCGGAGGCGCTGGCCCTCTCCCTCGAGCGGGTGCTCCACGAGGGCAACCTGGCCATCTTCACGGACATTGGCGGCTCGGCGCGGCTGTTCCTGGACTGGCGCCGGGGCCTCACGGGCGAGGTGACGTCGGAGCGCGTGCTGGCGGAGTTCCAGCTCGCGGGGGCCGTGGAGTCCGAGGCGCGGCTGGCCTACGCGTACGCCCTCGCACACGCCCACGACACGCCCCGGCCCCACCGGCTGGAGGAAGTGCTGCCGGCGATGAGCTGGAAGAGCCTGCTCGTGGCGGCCTTCGCGCTCTACGAGGAGGCCCGCCACGCGTCCACGCCCGCCTGGCGCGACGCGCTCATCGCCGTGGGCAACAACTACGTGGCCTGGCGCGAGCAGCATGACATGGCGCAGCCCGTCTTCGCCCCGGCGCAAGTCCTGCCGGGCGAGGTGTCCCGCTCCGCCCTGCTGCAAGCCCTCACGCCCCTGCTCAAGACGGACTTCGGCACCCAGGAGTGGACCTATGCCGACTACGCCTACAGCCAGCCGGATCGCGACGGCAACCTGCTCACCTCGCCGCCCACCGAGTACAGCTGGTCCGTCTTCTGGGATCGCTGGTCGGGCATCCTCTACGCCTTCGACCAGGCCTATACCGATCCCTCCGCGCTCTGGGTGATGCCCGACCCCATCGTGAGCCCCCTCCCCTGAGCGGCCCACGGAAGGAAGAGGAGCGGGGTTGAACCCGCTTCACTCCCAGCGGAAACCTCCCGCGCGAACGTCCACCTTCCCGCATCCCCCGGGGGCGGCAAACTGGAGATGGTCGGCATGTCTGCTACCGTTGGGGAATGCCGGTGTTTCCCTCCTCTCCTGTCCTCGGGCGTTTGTTGTCGGGCCTTGGCTGCGCGGCGATGCTCCATGGCGCCGGGGACGCGTTCGGGATGGGGCCCCCGGTGTTCGTGGCCTACGTGCTGCTGTCGTCGGCGCTGGTGATGCGCTGGCGCCACCGGAGCGCGGTCCGCTCGGGCCGGAGCGCGGGGGCGACGGAAGGCACCTGGCGGCTGGCACGCTCCCAGGAGGCCAGGCCCCTGCGGCGAGAGCCGGAGGCGGGCAAGCTGCTCGCCTTTCCCGATCAGCGCACGTTCTGGTCGCGGGTGAAGCTGTGGGTGGGTGGCCTGGGCCTGCTGGGGTGCGGCCTGTGGTGGCTGCTGCTCACCGCCCTGCTCGTCATGCCGGATCCCGCGCCCGCGCTCGATCAGCTCTTCACCAGCGCCTTCCTGCCCCTGGTGCTCGTGTCCCTGCTGCTGCCGGTGCTCTTCCTGGTCTTCCTGCGCTCGGGGCTGCGCGGACCGGCGGACCCGTTCGTGCCGGAGCGACACGCCCCGGAGTACGCCCAGCGCCCGTCGCCGGGCCGCTCGGCGCACGCACGCTCCGCCGCCTCGTCCCCGCGCGGCAAGAAGTCCCACCTGCGTCTGGTGCGCGATACCACCTGCTAGTCCTCGCGCACCAGGACGGGCGGGTGTGGTCCGACCCTCGGGGTGCTTCCTACTCCAGCGGGACTGTTGACGAGCCGAAAGCCGCCCTGCCCCCGGGTTCACGCGCGAGGGAGGCCAGCGTGAACCGGCTCGCATCTTTCCAGTCCGTCTGCGCGCTCCCGCGCTGGGACAGACGCTGGCACAGCCTCTGCTGACAGCTCCCGGCACGCGGAGTCCGTGGCCGTGACCGTGCCCAGCGGGCACACGGCTCCACCGGGCTGCGCGCCTCGAGGGAGTCGCCCATGCAGAGCACTGTCGCCTTGGTGGGGATGGACCGCAATCCGGTCAGTCCGCAGAACCTGAACAATCCCATTCCGCTCTACCACGAGCTGCGCGAGCACGAGCCGGTGCACTGGTCCGAGCCGCTCCAGGCCTGGGTCGTCACCCGCCACGAAGATGTGATGGCCTGCTTCCGGGATCCGCGCCTGAGCGCCGAGCGCTGGAAGTTCTTCGAGTACCAGATCCAGGGCCTGGAGCCGGAGACGATCCGCGAGTTCATGGAGACCACGCGCGACCAGATGGCCATGCGCGTGGGCCCGGAGCACACGCGGGTGCGCCGGCAGGCGAGCGCGGGCTTCACGCCCATGAAGCTGGAGGAGATGCGCGCCTGCATCCACCACACCATGGCGGAGCTGTTGGAGGGCGTGCGCGAGCGGCACGGGATGAACCTCGCCCAGGAGATCTCCTACCCGCTGCCCACGCGCGTGATCGCCGAGCTGCTGGGGGTGCCCGCGGAGGATCGTGACCGCTTCCGGCGCTGGTCGGACACGCTGGCGGAGTTCGCCGCGCCCGCGGCGGGGGCCAGCATGCTGGGCGCGGCGCGCCGGGCCAACCAGGCCATGATGGAGATGAAGGCGTACTTCCTGCCCCTCATCGAGCAGCGCCGCGCCCACCCCACTCCGGACGCGCTCGGCATGATGGTGCAGGCGGAGGAGGTGGGCCACATGACCGCGGGCGAGCTGGTGGCCAACGCCATCCTGCTGATGTTCGCTGGCCACACCACCACGACGGATCAGCTGAGCAACTGCGTGCATGATCTGCTCACCCACCCCGAGCAGCTCCAGGTGCTGCGCGAGGAGCCGGAGCGGGTGCGTGCCGCGGTGGAGGAGAGCGTGCGCTTCCACCCGGCGGTGCCCTTCATCTTCCGCGTGGCCGTCGCGGACGTGGAGCTGCGTGGCCGGCTCATCCACGCGGGCGACGTGGTATTCCTGGGCATGGCCGCCGCCAACCGCGACCCCCGGGCCTTCCCCGAGCCGGACCGCTTCGACATCACCCGGGACCATACCCAGCACCGCCACCTGTCCTTCGGCTTCGGCACGCACCACTGCATGGGCGCGGGCCTGGCGCGCCGCGAGCTGGAGACCGGCATCACCCTGCTGCTCGAGCACCTGCCCGGGCTGCGCCTGGACGAGACGCGGCCCGCGCGCCTCAAGTGCCACAGCCTCAACTTCCGCGGCTTCGATGTGCTGCCCGTGCGCTGGTGAAGGGCCTCACAGCTCCACGAGCCCCGCGCGCAGGGCGAGCACCACCGCCTCCACGTGCGAGTGCACCCCCATCTTCCGGTAGATATGGGACAGGTGCGTGCGCACCGTGCGCCGCTCCAGCGTCATCACCCGGCCCACCTCGGCGTTGGACAGGCCCTTGGCCACGTAGCGCAGCACCTCGAACTCCGCGGGCGTCAGGCCCCAGGGGTTGGGGGCCCGCTCGGGCTCGGGGGGCCGGGCCTGGAGCGAGTGGAAGTAGTTCCAGAAGCGTTTGGCGATGAGGGGCTCGAGCACCGTGCCCCCCTCCATCACCTCGCGAATGGCCGAGCGGATCTTCTCCGGCCCCACCCGCTTGACGAGATAGCCCGAGGCGCCCGCCTGGATGGCCTCGTACACCTTCTGCTCGTCCTCGAAGGAGGTGAGGATGAGCACCTCCACCTCGGGCGCGCGGCGCTTGAGCCGCCGGGTGACCTCGATGCCATGCACGTCCGGCAGCTCCAGGTCCAACAGCACCAGCTCCGGACGCGTGCGCACCACCTCCTCCACCGCCTCCTCGCCCTGCTGGGCACTGCCCACCAGCTCCAGTTCGGCGAAGGTGCCGAGCACCTTGAGGAGGTTGCGCAAGAGGGTCGGTTGATCCTCGACGATGAAGACGCGGGTGCGGTCCATGGCCTCAGCGACGGCGGGGGGCGGGGAAAATCTGCTCGACCTTCTTGTGCTCGCCACGCTCCAGGCGCAGCTTGAACACCTCGCGCTGACGCGGGGTGCGCAGCGTCTCCACGGTGACCTCGCGCATGCCCGGCTTGAGCGGATAGTGCACCAGGGGCAGCGGACGCTTGACGCGCACGCCATCGATGTAGGCGCGCGCCGGGCGGTTGGCCTCGAGGGTGATCCACGCCAGGTTGGCCTTGGAGGGCGCGGAAGCGGGCTCGAGGCTGGAGGCGGCGGGAGGCTCGGGGGCGGGCTCGGGAGGCGGGAGCGCGGGCGGCGGCGGGGAGATGGGCTGCACGGCGGGCGGCGGCTCCTGGAGGTACTGCTGCACGGCGCCGCTGACCGCGTCCACCTTGGGATCCGTGTCCACCGGGGGCGGTTGGGAGAACTTCCACACCCCGAGGGCGAAGCACGCGAGGCCCACCAGCGCGATGGCGCTGGCCACGGCCAGCATCCGCCTCCGGCTCCACGCGTCCTCCAGGAGGTTGCGCTCCTCGGTCAACATGCGCTGGCGCTCGGCGAGCACCGCGGGCATTTCCGGGGCGGTGGCCGTGGGGGGCGCTGGCTCTGGCGCGGGCGTGGGCTCGGGGGCGGCGCCGCGACACGCGCCGGCGCGGGGCGCGAGCGCAGCGGCGCGGTGTCGATCAGATCATCCGTGTCCGGCCGGGCCACGGGCCGGGTGAAGTCCTCCACCACGCGCAGGCGGGGATTCCTGCCCGTGCGCGTCCCCTCCCGGGACGAGCCCTGGGACACGGCCGCACGGCGGGACCTGACCGGCGCGGCGCCGGGAGGAGCCACCCAGGTGGGCGCCTCATCCCCCGGGGCCCCGAGGGGGCTCCTGCCCACGCTCGAAGGCGCGTCGTCCTCGCTCTCGGCGGACTCGGCGTCCGAGGGATGGATCAACACCCTGTCGCGGATGTGGGTATCCGCGGAGCCCGTCCGATCGAGCGTGGGGTGCCCGGAAACGGGAGGGGCGTGAAGGGCGGGCTCCGGCGGCGCGGGGGAGGGACCGCTCTGGAACGAGCCCGAGTACTCCTCGAAGGCGGGCGGCGCGTCCATGGTGTCCGCTTCACTGAGCGCCGGGCTGAAGGAGGGGCGCGCCACCACGGACTTGTCCAGGGCGTCCGCGCTCACCTGGGCCAGGGTCACGCCGGAGATGGGCGTGAGGGTGAAGCGCTCGGTGATGGGCACCGGGCCGGAGGCGCCGAAGGACACCTGGTTGGGCAGCAGCTCCGTCATGAAACGGCGTTGCTCCTCGGTGCCGGGCAGTCCACCCTGGTTGGCCAGGAAGCCGCGCAGCGCGGTGGCGAACTCGGCGCAGGAGCGGAAGCGCCGCGTGGGCGTGGGCTCCAGGGCGCGCAGGATGAGGGGATCCAACCGCGCGTGGACGCGCCGATCCAGGCGGCTGGGCGGAGGCAGTCCGGCGCGGCGGGTGCTGATGCCCCCCTCGGGAATGACGGCCTCGCGCAGGGTGAGCAGCTCGTAGGCGATGGCGCCGATGGAGTAGACATCCGAGAGCACGTCGGGCTCGCCCCCCCGCCCCACTTCCGGCGCCCGGTAGGCGCTGCGGCCGCGGCCCACGAAGGCGCGCTTGAGCTCCGGTACCGCCAGGAGCGCGTGGAGCGCTCCGAAGTCGCACACGTGGGGCGCGCCCGAGCGCGACAGCAGCACGTTGCCCGGGGTGAGGGCGCCATGGACGATGCCCTCCGCGTGGGCGCGCTCCACCGACTCGAGCAACTGGATGACGAGGTTGAGCGCGACGGCCGGCGGGAGGAGGACCTCCTTGGTGTTGAGCCGCTGCAGCGCGACGCCCAGGTTGGAGCCGTCCACCGCCTCGCGCACCACGACGAGCCGGTTCTTCACGAAGCCCACGTCCAGCACGTGGACGATGCCCTCGGAGCGCAGCGGGTTGAGCACGCTGTACGTCGCGGCGAGCGTGGTGGCGTAGCGCGGATCCGACGTCTTCGGGTGGAAGAGCTTGATGACCACCCCGGACCCACCGGGCTCCTGGACGGCGTCATACAGCTCGGCGAGCTCGCCGGCCTCGATGCGTCCATTCAACCGGTAGGCGCTGCTCATCCCTTCCTTTCACGCGGGCGGGGACGTCGGGGGGGCCGTGAGCGTGCCACGCCGGCTCATCCACCGGCAAGCAAGGACGCAGCGCCCCCCGCCTGGACGCTGTCATTCCGGTGCCTGCCCGTGCTTTGCTCCTCGAAACCCGGCGGAAGGCGGATTTTCCGGCCCCGCACGCGCTGCCGGGCTCCCCCTCCCCCGCCTGCCTGGCCAGACTTCCGGTCGATCCCGAACAGTCACTTCTTGACAGACTGTAAAGAGATGGGAGGATGGGAAGAGCTGGTATTTGCATGTGAAATGCGAAACTCGGAGTGTGCCCCCCGTCACCTTCCGAGGACCTCGCCCCCCACGCCGGAGAGGCTCCCAGATGAAAAAGGTGCGCGCAGGCCGACGCTCCCCCCGCGGCATGACGTTGCTCATCGCACTCGCGGTGATCTCGGTGGTGACGGCGGCGACGCTGGTCAGCCTGCGCGTGGTGAGCCAGGAGAGCGAGCTGCAGGGGCGCGAGCGGCACTCGCGCGAGGCGTTCTTCGCGGCGGAGGCGGGGCTGGCCGAGGGGCGCGAGGTGCTCACGATGCTGCTGTCCAAGCACAGCGACTTCGGTAACGAGAACTCCGCCTACCAGGGGAAGGCCTCCAACTTCACGGACGTGATGTTCAAGCTGGGCACGCTCATGGCCTCCAAGCCGGGGTACAACGCCCGGGGCGAGGTGGACGAGGCGAACTTCCCGGGTACCGGGCGCAGCTGGTACGAGGTCATCCCCAACACCCCCTATACGTTGTTGCCGGGAGCAGGCCAGGCGGTGGATCCCAACGTGAGCACGGCCGCGAAGGAAACGCGCGCCATCAACAACAAGCCCTACCTGTCCTTCCCCGAGCAGCGCAACGTCACCTACCGGGTCTTCGTGCACGACGACGAAGACGAGGGCGCGTTCGTGGTGAATGATCCGCGCATCGACAACAACCACGCGGTGTGGGTGGTGTCGGTGGGTGAGGTGCGGGGCACCGGGGAAGTGGTGCTGGCGCGCTCGGTGGTGCGCGCGCTCGTGTTCGCCGACCCGGTGGCTCCAATCAACAACGGCTGTGGTGGCGGCGCTCAGAAGGTCTGCGGCCCGGTCAGCAGCGCCAGTTCGATTCCGACGCCGAAGAACGACATCGATCTGTCCCAAGGCACGAAGCTCTGAAGTTCCCCGTGGTTTTCCCCTGGAGGCCCGTGATGAATCGCTCCTTCCCGCTCCTCGTCCTCCTGATGGCACTCCCTGCCAAAGCAGGAGATGCCAGCCATGGCAAGAAGGTCTTCACCAGCGCGTGCAGCAACTGTCACGTGGCCCAGCCCGCCCGGAATGATTCTCCGGGGGCCAAGGCCACGGACAACCTGGCCACGTGGCTGGCCTCGCACAAGAGCAGTGAGCTGCGCCAGTGGGTGAAGGATCCCTGGGCGGTGAATCCCAAGACGTTGTGTGATCCGAGGCAACTGCAGCCCAAGGACGTCGATGATTTGCTGTCCTTCCTGCGCGGTGCCCAATCCCCCGCCCCTTCCGCTCCCGCGCCCTGACGGCCTCCAGGAGATACACGCATGCACGCCTCACGCCCTACCCTGCTTCTGGGACTGCTGTGCGCCTCTTCGTCCTGGGCCCAATCGAGTCCGGGATCGCTCGAGCTCTGTCATGACGCCACCGAGCAGGACCGGCAGCCCGACTTCAAGGCCCTGGACTTCAAGGACCTGAGCTCCATCTCGCTCACCAAGGACAACCCGCCGGCGCTGCGCCTGGACACCAACCTCGAGGTGCTCAACCCCGAGCGCATCTACTTCCCCTTCTCCCAGCAGGTGCGCGTCAGCTACCTGTACGAGGAGGCCGGCAACTCCACGGCGCTCGGCTACTTCTATTACAAGGACCTGGTCGACCGCGACTTCATCAACCAAGGCGCCAACCTGGCCGACAGCTCGGATGACACGCTCGCCGACAACGACGGCAACGGCATCGCGGACTTCCACGAAGCGCTGTTCCAGATGACCGACAAAACCTCCCTGGACAGCTCGGGGCGGCGCTGCGGCAACAAGTTCGACTACACGTACGGGAGCAAGAAGACCACCCTCTACGTGCCGGAGCTGGCCTCGAAGGATTGCGGCGCCCACTTCACGGCCTCGACCACTCTCTCGAGCGGGCAGCCCGTGGCCGCCAACGCCACGCGTCCGAACATCACGGTCGGCCTGCTGGGCGTGGATGGCAACGCGGACAGCGCCGATCAGTTCAGCGACCGGGGCCTCTACCGCAGCGTGCCCAACCTGCTCGAGCCCCGCGACCCGAAGAACAAGAACGGGGGCATCGGCCACCTGGTCTTCCTGCACTCCGACGACGACAGCGACAAGAACACCGGCGGCAACCTGGGTCCGGTGGCGGACGTCACCAACTCCCTCAATGGCATTCCCGACTACAACGTCTCCGCCTATGACGCCGATGGCCGGCCCCTGTCCCCCGCGCCGGACAACACGCTCGAGCAGGAGAACGATCGCACGGTGAACCTGGGGGAGATCCAGGGCGACCGGGAGCTCGTCTTCTTCGCCGTGTCGTGGGGCTCGGCCGGGCACGGTCCGGTGAGCACCGGCAGCGCCAAGGTCTACCCCTGCCTGAGCTTCAAGGCCAACACCAACGTCTGCGCGCTGTACCTGAAGACGCCCACCTACGTCTATTTCTCCAAGACGTTCCTCAACCTGGATCAGAACCCCCAGCCCTCCACCACCAAGACGGTGGACGGCCAGAGCTTCAAGTCGGTGGCCGAGCTGGACATCGGCTGCGCCTACACCACCGACCAGAAGAAGTGCGAGCTGGGGCTGTCGGGCTGGCTGGACCAGGCGACGCTGGATCGCCTCAAGAACGTGCCGGCCTACAACAAGCTGATCATGCCGCACGAGCGCGCGTTCGTGAAGGCGGACACCAGTGGCAAGGACCTGATGCCCCACGTGCTGGTGGGCGCGCCCTCCACCGACAAGTACCGCTGGGTGCTCGGCTTCGAGGACCTGCCCGGTGGCGGTGACCGCGACTTCAACGACGTGAGCTTCATGATCCACAAGTCCAACGGCGGCCGGGTGCGCTCGGGCGTGGTGTCGGGCGATCTCACCCCGGACATCGCCCAGGACTTCACCATCACCGAGGTGACGTTCCGGGCCCAGGACGAGTCCTACTACGCGTCGAGCAGCACCGACGCGGCGTTCTGCAGCTCGCGCCCCGCGGGGGAGCAGCCGCGCATCCGCTACCAGGTCGCGCTCGACTGCAAGGTCTGCACGTCCAACTGCTCCTCGACCAGCCCGGTCATGACGGTCAACCCCAACCCCACCTGGGTGGACGTGCCGCTCGACTCCCCGCCCACCAACGGCAAGCGCGATCAGACGGTGACGCTGCGCGACTTCCTGGAGCGCAGCCTCACCGGCTCGCAGCTGTGCTGGCAGGCCATCATGGAGAGCAAGTACGACCAGTGCCAGCCGACCATCAAGAACATCAACGTCTACTACAAGGCGGTGAAGGCGGGAGACTACGGCCGTGCGGCCGTGTCCGCGGTGGCCAACACGGTCCTCTACGGCACCTTCGAGACGCCCGGCCGCAAGTGGTTCGAGCCCGGCAAGCAGCAGCCCTCCGTGCGCGTGGTGGATGGCCGGCCGGACCTGTCGGAGCGCGGCCACCTCTACCTGCGCAAGCTCTTCCATCCGGAGCTGCCCACCAGCACCCTGACCACGAACGGCGTGCAGTGGGACAGCGGCGACAAGCTCGCGAGCGACCTGCGCTCCTCGAGCGCGCCGGATCCGATCAACTGGCGCAAGCTCATCACCATGAATCCGCAGGGTGAGCGCACCGAGTTGAAGAGCGTGCTGACCAACACCAACGGCGGAGAGGCCTTCTCCAGCAACAACTGCGGAACGAACAACGGCGGCAACTGGGTGTGCGACCTGGATGCCAGCGGAGGCCCTCCCGACGACGCGGACCGCGCGCTGCTGCGCAACTGGCTGTATGGCTGGGAGCGGCGCACCGGCGGCGCCCAGGACACCAAGCGCACCTGGGCCATGGGCGGCGTGCAGCTGTCCACCGCGGCCATCATCGGCGCCTCCGCGATGCCCTCCTGGGTGTCGCTCGCCAAGGGCCAGGAGCAGAACGCCTACGTGAACAACTTCATGAAGGATCTGCGCGTGAGCGAGCGCTCCACCATGTCCTACGTGGGCTCCACCCAGGGCTTCCTGTATGGCGTGGAGGCCGGCGTGCTGCGCATGGGCAATGACGCCTGCACCCCCACCACCGAGGCCAATGGCTACTTCAAGGTGAAGTCGTCGCAGAAGTGCCCCGCCAACCCCAGCGATCCCAAGCCCTACCCCCGCGAGTACGGCGAGGCCGTGGAGAAGTTCGCCTACATGCCGCGCAAGCTGCTGCCCTTCTACGTGGAGACCTACCTGCGTCAGGGCAATGGCAAGCGTGCCTCCGTGGACGCGTCTCCGACGGTGGCGGACGTGGACCTGGGCTTTGGCGCCTACGATCCCACCAAGGGCTTCTCCGCCAACGCCGTGTCCGACAAGGCGTGGACGATCGGCCCCAAGGACACGGTGGGCTCCACCGAGGGCGCCAAGACGGTGCTCGTGGCCCCCACCGGCCCCTCGCACAGCGTGGTGTTCGCGCTCGACGTCACCGATCCCACCAGCAGCTCCTTCCCCCAGCCCATGTGGGAGTTCGACATGGCCTCGGACAAGGTCGACTTCGGCGGACAGACCGGCAAGCTCACCGTGGAGGACGCCTTCGACGACCTGGGCACCACGAGCACCCTGCTGCCGGACACGCGCGGCTCGCGCCATGCCCCCACCGTGGCGCGCATGGACTTCGGCCCCAAGGGCGGCCTGCGCTGGGTGGCGCTGGTGGGCACCGACTACGTCCCCAACCCCAACACCGCCGGATCGATCTTCCTGGTGGACGTGAAGACGGGCATGCCGGTGCAGGTGCCGGGCACGCAAGCGGCCACCAAGACCGCGGGCGTGATCCCCCTGGCCCTCAACGAGGGCATCTCGGGTGAGCCCCTGGCCGTGGACGCCAACGATGACGGCACCGCCGAGCTCATCTACGCCGCCACGACGCAGGGCAAGATCTACCGCATCGCCACCAACAAGGTGGACGCCGCGGGCGGCTTCGGCCGGGTGCTCCAGGTGTGCAAGATCGCGGACGTCCAGACGGAGCTGAAGAACAGCCCGAAGACCGAGTACCAGAACGAGGCGAAGTACCAGGGCGTCTACTCGACCATGTCCGCGACGCTTTACCGCGAGACCACGGGCAAGGGCGTGCGCCTGTTCGTGGGCACCGCCAACAACCCGGACATCTCCGACGAGCCCGCGGACCTGCTGAAGACCCCGCCCCACGGCTACGTGCTCGCCTTCGAGGATCGCAACCCCACGGGCGCCAGCTGCAACACCGCCGTCCCCCTGTGGATCAAGCAGCTGGGCGTGGGTCAGATGGTGTGGGGCGGCATCGCGCTCGCCCGGGACAGCACGGGCAACGAGCTGGTCAACACCAGCACCGCGGTGGGCAAGGCGGCCAATGCCTGCTCGCTCAGCGGCACCGAGAGCGGCATGTTCTACAGCATCAACTCCGCGAAGCCGGAGCCGGACAAGCAGGCGACCGGCACCGAGCTGGGCGGCCACAGCCTGGCTACCCCGGTGATGCATGATGGGCACATGATCATGCTGACCGCGGACGGCAAGGTGCTGGTGCGGGGAGACCCGAAGAAGTGGAACAACGAGGCCAGTGGCTCCGGCGGGGGCCAGGTGCGTGTCCACATGTGGGACGCGGATCCCTCCGGTGTCGTGAAGCCGTGAGGAAGGCGGCGAGCATGAGGCGTCCCTCGCGGCGCCGGCGTGGCATCACGCTGCTGGAGACGTTGATGACCGCGGCGGTGCTCATCCTGGGCATCGGCGTGGTCGCCAGCACCGTGGTGTCCATCGTGCGGCTCAACCGGCGCAACCTCGCCCAGGCCCAGGCCTACACCATCGCCGAGTGGTGGCTGGAGCGCGTCACCCGCATGGGATGCAAGGCCGGCGAGCTCGAACCCTGCAAAGAAATCAAGGATTTGGATGATGACCCGCCCATCACCCTGTACTGGAACGCCAGCGGCATCCCCTCCGAGACGCCGCCCGTGGCCGGAGCAAACTCGGAAGTGGCGCGTCCCTACCGGGTGACGATCGACGTGGATCCGCCCTTCGAAGGCAATGAAAAAGGGAGTCCAGCCGTGGACCGCGAGGTCATCAAGGATATGCCCTTGAAGAACACGCTCAACGTGCGGGTGACGGTGAGCTGGCAGGACGAGCTGAGCCGCGACGACTACCACGCCGTGGCGCTGCAGACGCGGGTGGGGCCATGAAGCGGCGCCTCCCCTCCCCTCTTGGGGGCTTCACGCTGCTGGAGCTGATGGTGGCCAGCTCCCTGTCGCTCATCGTGCTCGCCGCGGCACTGTGGAGCGCCGCCGAGCTGCAGCGGCGCGGCACGTTCGAGGAATCGCTCATGGAGGCGCAGAACACCCTGCGCGCCGTGCGCGAGATGCTCGTGGTGGAGCTGCAACGCGCGGGTATGGGCGTGGGCAGCGCGCGCATGGTGTTCGGCAGGCTGGGCGCCGCCGACGACGTGCGCTACGCCATCAACGTCAGCCCCGAGGAGCGCTTCGACGGCACGGGGGCGTTCCCCGCGGACCCCACCTTCGCGCCCCCCACGGGCGCCTACGCCGGGCGCATCTCGGACGTCCTCCAGGTGTGGAGCTGGGACTCCGAGGCCATGAACGGCGCCAATCCCATTGGCATGGTGCCCCTGACGCTGTGCACCCACGCGGCCAACGCCTCGGACCTGTACCGCTCGGGCAACGAGCTGTGCGCGAGCACGGTGCCCGTGGGCCTCATGAATCGGCTGGTGATGGTCGTCAAACCCGAGACGCGCATCGCCTGCATCATGCGGGTGACGGCGGTGAACCAGGACGCGTCGGCCCCCTACGCGCGCATCGTGGTCAGCCCGGGCATCACCGAGGGCCAGGCCTCCAACAACAACCCGTGCATGAGCCTGGCCGCTGGCGCGCGTCCCAACGATGGCACGCTGGATTACTGGGGGGCGGACCGCTCCGGCGGCTTCATCCTCCTCATGCGCGGCTCGGCCTTCCGCGTCAACTGGAGGACCGGCACGCCCGTGTTGGAGCGCAGGGACATCTCCTCGGTCGCCAATCCCGCGGCGACCCCTGACTGGGTGACCCTGTCGCACGACGTCGAGATGATCCGGCTGCGCCTGGGCGTGATGGAGGACCTCAAGTTGCCCAAGTCGCCCGTGCTGTGGTTCCCGGAAACCACGCCCGAGCGCCCGCATCTGGAGAAGTGCACGGACGTGAAGTGTGGCCCCCTGGTGCCCGGGGGGTGGACGGTGGACCCCATCAATTCGCCCACCGCGCGTGACGCGTTGATGAGCCGCGTGCGCATGGTGCAGGTGCAGGTCATCACCCGCACGGCGCGCCTGGACTCGTCGCTCGTCCGCAAGGACGGCGCCGGCGAGTACATCCTCGACGCGGACAAGCATCCGCAGGATGGCTACAAGCGGCGCTCCTCCACCCTGGAGATCATGCCGCGCAACTTCGCCCTGGCGGGAGTGCTGCAATGAAGACGAGACGTGCTCGCGCGGGACTCACCACCCTGGAGATCCTGGTGACGGTGGCGATCGCGGGCGTGTTCGCCTCGATGGCCGTGATGAACATGGATATCGTCAAGCGCCGCCAGAGCGAGCGCAACGCGCTCCGGGAGATCTCCTCCCTGGCCAACCAGGCCCGCACGTATGCGCGCACGAGTCAGTACCCGGTGCGTCTGTCCGTGACCACCAACGTCATGGGCGCCACCGTGCTGCGCTGGGAGCAGTTGCCGTGCGATACGGCCCACCGCTGGGGCGACTCCTGCCCCGCCGCGGCCTGTCTGACCAACGCCTGCAACAAGGGCGGCTGCCAGTGCGTGGCGCAGGGCGAGGGCATCGCCATCCCCGCCACCCTGGACGTGTCCGCCCTCGACGGCCTGTGCTGGCTGGGCCGGGGCGGAGCGCCCCGCCACCAGACCCCGGGCAACCCCACGTGCCAGGTGACGGGAAATCCGCCCCAGAAGCCCCTGAAGATCACCCAGAGCCAGAGCGGCAAGCTCGATCACGTGCTCCAGGTGGACGGCCTCACGGGCAAGCCGCGCATGGTGGACTGCACGCAGCAGCCGGTGGATCCCACCTGCAACGTTCCGTGAGGGACGTGGACACGGGGATGGGGAGCCCGGGCCTGGTGGTTGACCCCCCGGGCCGCGTGGTATGTCTGTCTGTCCCTTGTCTTCCAAACTCTCTCCGACTGGCCCCATCCCCGGCAGTCCGACGACCTCGGATCCGCTGCACGGCAGCTTCCGCTCCTCGCGCAGTCAGGCCCATGCCGAAGAAGCCGAGCACCGCGCCCAGGCCCTCCTCGCCGACGCCGAACTCCACCGCCTGCTGAGTGTCCCGCAACACGGGCCGCACGAGGGCCCGCGCGCGCGCGACATCTTCGTCAACCGCAACCTGCGCATGTCGGGCATCGAGCTGGTGGGCTTCGACATGGACTACACGCTGGCCATCTACCACATGCGCCGGCTGGAAGAGCTCGCGTATGACATGACGCTCGCGCGGCTCATCAGCGAGCGGGGCTACCCTTCCATCATCGGCCGCCTGCAGTACGACCACCACTTCGTCATGCGCGGGCTGGCCGTGGACAAGGAGAACGGCAACCTGCTGAAGATGGACCGCTTCGGCTACGTGGGGCGGGCCTGGCACGGACTGCGGCCGTTGGATCGCGAGGTGTGGCGCGCGCTCTACCGCAACCAGCGCGTGCGGCTGAAGGAGCCACGCTTCGCGTGGATCGACACGCTCTTCGCCCTGCCAGAGGCCTGGCTGTTCGCGGGCATCATCGAGCTGCTCGAGTCGCTCGGCCAGCGCGTGGACTATGGCCGGCTGAACGACGACATCCGCGAGGCCATCGACTCGGTGCACCGCGACAACTCGCTCAAGCGCGAGGTGCGCAAGGACTTGTCGCGCTACATCTTCCAGGACCCGGAGCTGGGTCCCGCGCTGCACAAGCTGCGCTCGGGCGGCAAGCGGTTGTTCCTGCTGACCAACTCGGCCTGGGACTACACGGACGTGGTGATGCGCTACCTGCTGGACGGGCAGCTCGCGGAGTACCCGAACTGGCGCAACTACTTCGACTATGTGGTGACGCTCGCCTCCAAGCCGGCCTTCTTCGCCGAGCAGCGGCCCTTCCTGGAGCTGGAGGTGGCCGGGCCTGGCGAGCAGGCGCGCGTGGTGGGCGAGGCCTCGGGGCTGGAGCGCGGCAAGGTGTACCAGGGCGGCAACCTGGTGCAGTTCGAGCAGTACACGCGCCGCTCGGGCGAGCGCATCCTCTACGTGGGCGACCACATCTACGGCGACATCCTCAAGTCCAAGAAGACCTCGCTGTGGCGCACGTGCATGATCGTCCAGGAGATCGAGGACGAGATCACCTACACGTATGGCCAGCGCGAGCGGATTGAGCGTCTGGCCGAGGTGGAGCGCACGCGCGCGCGGCTGGAAGAAGAGGTGGGCGACCACAAGAACCTGCTCAACCAGTTGGATCGCACGCTGGAGCGCGGGGGCCTCACGGCCGAGGCCCAGACGGCGCTGGAGGAGCAGCGGCGCGGGGCCAAGGTGGCGCTGGACACGCTGCGCCGGGCGCTGCGCGAGGCGACGGAGATCGCCGATGCGCTCGAGCGCGAGGTGGAGGAAGGCTTCAACCCGTACTGGGGGCTGCTCTTCAAGGAGGGCAGTGAGAACAGCCGGTTCGGCGAGCAGGTGGAGCGCTACGCGTGTCTGTACACGAGCCGGGTGTCCAACTTCCTCTACGACTCGCCCCTGCAGTACTACCGCTCGTCACGGAACTTGATGCCCCACGAGCAGGCGGGCGCGTGGAGCGCGAAGCTGTCCCCCGAGGGCGGCGAGGAGCCGCCTCCGGGAGAAGGCTGAGACTCACTCCCGCGCGGGCGGCAGCGCGGGAACGCGGCCCCAGATGACCGAGGTGTAGCGCGAGCCGGGCTCGGCCTCGAGCCCCAGCTTGCGCAGATCCTCCGAGTGTTTGGCGCCCTTGACTACCACCCACCGCCGCGCCACGCGCCGGGCCTCCTCCAGCACCTCGGGCGTCAGGGGGGCATGCTCGGCGAAGCGCCGGAGCATCTCGAAGGCGGGCTGGGACTTCTTGGGCTTCTCGAACATCGGATCGAAGAAGACGACATCGAAGGAGCCCGAGGGCAGCGCGCGCAGGTACGCGTGCGCGCCGGTGTGCACCGGCTCCACGCGGCAGGACTCGGGGCCGGCGTCGTAGGTCTTCAGGCCCTCGGAGACCACGGCGTACAGCGCGAGGCTCTTCTCCAGCGCCACCACCCTCCCCTGCTGGCCCACCACCACCGCAGCCACGAGCGCGTCCTGGCCGAGCCCCAACGTGCAGTCGAGCACGTGATCCCCGGCGCGCAACTCGGCCACGCGCGCCAGGGCGTCACCGCGATCGCCCTCGAGCCAGCGCAACCGGCGCAGGTGCGCCATGCCCGGATTGAAGCTGAAGGAGTTCTCCGAATCCCAGAGGGACACCTCGCCCTCGCGCTCGAAGACGAGCAGGGCCTCGGCCGTGGTCGCGAGCAGCGGGCCGAGCGGCGCCTTCTTGCGCCTGGGAATAAATGGCAGACCCCAGGCCCGAGCAGCCTCGCGGGCCTGGAGGATCAGACCCTCTCGAGGCTTGCCGCTCGTCGTCACCGCCAGGGGCACACGGCCCTGTTCGCTCGAAGTCACCGCCAGACCCTACCCCAGGCCGCCCTCGTGTTGCTTTCGAAGCTTCGTCAGCAGGAGCGCCCTGCCCACGTTGCTCCGGACGTGTTCCTCAAGGAGAGCGTGCGTGAGTTCCCCTGATCCCAGCATCTCGAAGTGGACGCGAAACATCACCCTCGTCCTGAACGGCGAGCGTCGGAGCGTGACCGTCGACGTCCGGACCACGCTCCTGGATCTGCTGCGCGAGCAGCTTCACCTGACCGGAACGAAGAAGGGCTGCAACCAGGGCGAGTGCGGCGCGTGCACGGTCCACCTGGACGGCCGCCGGGTGAACGGCTGCCTGATGCTGGCCGTGCAGGCGGACGGACGCGAGGTGACGACCATCGAGGGGCTCGCCCGGGATGGACAGCTCTCCGCCGTGCAGCGGGCCTTCATCGATCATGACGGCCTCCAGTGCGGCTTCTGCACGCCGGGCCAGGTGATGAGCGCGACGGCCTGCATCGCCGAGGGACACACGCGCAGCGAGGCGGAGATCCGAGAGTGGATGAGTGGCAACCTGTGCCGCTGCGCCTGCTACCCCCAGATCGTCGACGCCGTCCGGGCGGCGGCGGACAAGAAGGCCGAGGTGCCCTGATGCGACCCTTCGACTACTCCCGTGCCACGTCTCCGCGGCAGGCGCTCGAGGCCGCGTCGAAACCCGAGGCTTCGTTCCTCGCCGGAGGCACCGAGCTGCTCAACTGGATGCGCCTGGGAATCATCGCCCCGGCGGCGCTCGTCGACATCGGCCGCGTCGAGGGCCTGGAGCGCATCGAGCGCACCACCGGGGGAGGACTGCGCCTGGGCGCGCTCGCCCGGCTCTCAGACATCGGCGAACACGAGGCCGTGGTGCGGGACTACCCGGTGCTCTCCCAGGCCATCCTCAAGGCGGCCTCTCCGCAGATTCGCAACCTGGCGACGATCGGCGGCAACCTGCTCCAGCGCACCCGCTGTCCCTATTTCCGGGCCGAGGAGACCCTCCCCTGCAACAAGCGCGTCGCCGGCAGCGGATGCGCCGCCCGCCACGGCTCCAACGAGCGGCACGCGATCTTCGGGTGGACCGATGCCTGCGTGGCCACCCAGCCGTCGGATCCCGCGGTGGCCCTCGCCGCCCTGGACGCCGTTGTCATCACCGAGCGCCCCAAGGGAGGCCGTCGTATTCCCATCGGCGAGCTCCACGTGCTGCCCGGGCAGGCTCCCGAGAAGCACCACGTGCTCGAGCCGGGTGAGCTGATCATCGCCGTGGAGCTGGCGGCTCCCGCGCCCCACTCCGCCTACGTCAAGGTCCGCGAGCGCGAGTCCTACGAGTACGCGCTCGTCTCCGCGGCGGCGGCCCTCACCCTGGAGAACGGCGTCATCCGCTCGGCACGCGTGGCGCTCGGCTCGGTGGCGATGAAGCCCTGGCGGCTGGTGGAGGCGGAACGGGCCCTGGTGGGCACCCGGCCCGACAGCAAGGAGGCGCAGGCGGCGCTCGCGCTCGGGTTCACCGAGGCGCGTGCGCTCGAACACAACGGTTTCAAGGTTCCCCTGGCCCGCAACGCGGCGGCCCGGGCGGTGCGCGATGCGGCGCGAGGTGCGTCATGAGCATGGGAAAGCCTCTCACCCGATTGGATGGGGCGGACAAGGTCACCGGCAAGGCGCGCTACGCGGCCGATCAGCCGCTCCCCGACGCGCTGCACGCCGTCTACGTGACGGCGCCCATTCCCGCGGGACGCGTCACGTCGCTCGACACGGCCGAGGCGCTCGCCCACCCGGGCGTCGTCCGCGTGCTCACCGCCCGGGACATGCCCCGGCTGAAGGCCGCCTCCGCCCCACCCGCCGCGAGTGTCTTCATGCCCCTCCAGGGGGATGAAATCCGGCACGAGGGACAACCCGTGGCGCTCGTGCTCGCCGAGACGTTGCAGGCGGCCGAGCACGGTGCGCGGCTGGTGCGCGTCGGCTATGCGCCGGGCGCGTTCATTCCACAGGGGGCCGGGGAGCCGGTGAAGCCTCGGGACAGCGGCTACATCATGGGCCCCGCCGACTTCGCCAAGGGAGACCTCGACGCGGGCCTCGCCACCGCGGCGCTGCGGCACGAGGCGCGCTACACCCAGCCCAGCCGCCACCACAACCCCATGGAGCCCTGCGCCACGCTCGCGCGGTGGGACGGTGATCAGCTCACGGTCTTCGATTCCGTGCAGCACATCGCCGGCACGCAGGGCACGCTCGCGGAGGCCTTCGGCCTGAAGCCCGAGCAGGTTCGGGTCATCTGCCCGCATACCGGTGGCGCCTTTGGTTGCAAGGCCTACACCTGGCCGCACGAGTTCCTGGCGGCGGCGGCGGCGAAGGTGGCCGGGCGACCGGTGAAGCTCGTGCTGACGCGCGCGCAGATGTACGCCAACGTTTCCTATCAGCCGCGCGTGGAACAAACGGTCACGCTCGGGGCGACGTCCGAGGGGCGGCTGACGGGCATCGGGCAGGACGTCATCAACCAGACGAGCGTGTCCGACGACTACGTCGAGTACGCCACCGAGGCGGGCCGGGCACTCTACGCATCCCCCACCCTGCGCACGTCCCAGCGGGTGCGGCGGGGCCACGTCAACGTTCCCAGCCCGATGCGCGCTCCCGTCGAGGGCCCGGGCTCCTTCGCCATGGGCTGCGCGGTGGACGAGCTGTCGCGCCAGGTGGGCATCGATCCACTCGACTTCCGGCTGCTCAACTACGCGGAGAACGATCCGGCGGATGGCAAGCCCTGGTCGTCGAAGAAGCTGCGCGAGGCCTACGACGAGGGGGCGCGGCGCTTCGGCTGGCGCACACGCGCCAGGGGAGGAACCCGCGAGGGCGACTGGCTGCTCGGCTGCGGCATGGCGGACTGCACGATGGGGGCGTTCCGCTTCGGCTCGACGGTTCGCCTCCGGCTCCGGGCGGATGGCACGGCGTTGCTGGAAGGCTCCAGCGCGGACATCGGCACCGGTGGCCTGACCGCACTTCCCCAGATTGTCTCCGAGTCCCTGGGCATCCCGGTGGAGGCGGTGACCTTCACGGCCGGCGACTCGCGGCTGCCCTCCACGGGGCCCACCTATGGCTCCTCGACGATTGTCTGCACGGGCTCGGCGATCCTCGACGCGGCGACGAAGATCCGCGAGCAGGTGGCACGCGCCGCCGACCTGCGCCCGGAGGAACTCGAACTCCGGGATGGCAGGGTGCGCCGCAAGGGAGGAGGCGCGGGGCGGCCGCTCGGCGAGGTGCTGCGGCGGGCCAGGCTGAGCGAGCTGGCCGCCGAGGGGAAGTTCGCGCCGAATGGAGAGGCCGCGAACATGAGCGGCCTGGGCACGCCCTATGCGATGCGGACGTTCGGCGCGGTGTTCGTCGAGGTGGCGGTGGATCCGGAGCTTGGACTGCTGCGCCTGCGGCGGATGGTGGGGGCCTACAGCGTGGGCCGAGTCATCAATCCGCGCACGGCGCGCTCGCAGATCATCGGAGGGATGATCTGGGGCTGGGGCATGGCGGCCATGGAGCAGAGCGCGTACGAGCCGAAGCTCGGCCGGTGGCTGTCGAAGAACCTGGCGGGCGTGGCCATTCCGGTGAACGCGGACATCCCCTCGGCGCTCGACGTCATCTTCGTGGACGAGTTCGACGACAAGGTGAGTCCGCTGGGCGCCAAGGGCCTGGGAGAGATTGGCGCCACCGGGGTCTCCGCCGCGATCGCCAACGCCGTCTACGACGCGGTGGGCATCCGGGTGAGGGAGTTGCCCATTACTCCGGACAAGCTGCTCGCCCGGTAGACGCCTTACCGAGCATCACGAGGAGGCCTGGGGAGAGGAACGTACCGAGGCCTCTGTTTCATCGAGCTGGCGCAGCAGGTCCTTCACGGACTCGCCCTCCAACACCACGCCGTTTTCGTAGGAAAGACCGTGGTGCACCATCTGGAGCTGGTTGGACCAGAGGAACGCGGTTCCCACATAGGCTTGCTTGCCGTCCGCGATGACGGTGTTGAAGTGCGGGTAGGGCTTCCAGTCGCTGATGTCTTCCACCTGCAGGTTGAGGTGCTCTTGCTGGGCTTCGGACAGCAGGCGCTCCGACTCTGGATCCAGACCCCGGTGTTGGATGAGAACGTCGCGTCCTGCTTTCGCTTGCTCGATGAGCTTGCGCGCGGTGTTCGTGTCCTTGAGATCGCTGCCAACGAAGCGGATGCTGTCCTGGGCACCGGTGATGAGACCATCGATGGTGCGTGACACGTAGGGGTGCTTGGCAACAGGGTCGTTCACCACCACGCCCTTTTCGGCGAGCTCGCTCAACAGACCCACCAGCTCCTGCTTGCCCTGGGTGGGCAGGTAGCCCGGCTTCAGGGCCAGGTCGAGATACTTCCTGTAGAGCGGCGCCACGCCCGAGGGCAGCTCGGTGGTGATGTCGAGCTTCTTCATGGCCTTGGGTATCACCGAAGCCGTGGTGAAGATCGCGCGGTCTCCGATCAAGATGCCCTTGGCGTGGTTGATCACCTGCTTGGACGTGGTCTGTGGGAAGACCAGTTCGATGTTGGCCTCCTTGAAGCGCTGACCCAGCTCCTTGTTGCTGGGGAAGGCGCTCCATTCCGACTCGTTGCCAATGACGCGGATGCGCTCATCCGGGTGACGGCTCCGGTAGTCGAACAGCGCCTCCATGACCTTGCCGGCTTCTCCGTCACTGCTCAGACCCATGCTGAAGAAGTCCACGGGACCCTTCTGGGTGGGCTCTCTCAGGAACTCTTCCAACTGGGGGAGCGTGCTCGCGCCAGGTCCCAGCTTCGAGCGGACGGTTTGGGGCTGTGAGCCGATGAGTGGGTCTCGGAGGGGAGTGGTCCCCGTGCCCTGGAGCGCCGTGCCACGCACCTTGGCCTCGCGATGAACGAATGCGTCCACCGCGACGGGCTCCTCGAAGTCCGGCGAGTACACCTGGACATAGCGAGCCGCGACATTCTCTGGACGGATGGTGAGTGTGCGCTGCTTGCCTGTTCTGTCCGTTCCGGAGGCTTGCAGGCGGCCATCTGGACCCTGCGCGAGAGTGAAGAGCCCTTCCAGCTCTCGACCCTTGAGCCGCACCTGGACCTGGTTCAAATCCTTCAAGGGGACTTCCACGGTCTCCGCGGGAGTGGCCGGGTTCAGCCGGAAGACGCCGTGCTTCATGGCACCGAACGTGTAGACCTCACCTGATGCGGAAAAGCGGTAGGCGACCTGATCCGCATCGTCCATGCGCACTTTGACCCGCCCCGGAGGGCTCTTCGGCGACTTGGAAGAAGAGAGTTTGAAGAGATCATTCTGGGGGACGACCCGTCTGGGTTCGTTCTCCAGCTGATGGGGGTCGAGGGGATGCAGCAGCAGGTGGTGCTCGCTGGGCACGCCACCCCAGGAAGGGGCGGTGGTACCAGCCAACCGGTACGGCTGGCCCTGGTACTCCACGATGCGGCCCTTCAGGTACTCCTCCATCAAGAGATGACGAGGCTGAATGCCCGCGGACTGAAGGCGGACATGAGGCTCGTTGTTCTTCATCACGACCTCGGCCACATCCCATTTGCCGCCCTGGTGCTCGACGGGCATGGGTGTACGAGCGCGAATGGTGCGAGGCACCGCATGCCCAGGCACCAGCGGATCCGCGGCCTCACGTATTCTCGGTGCCGTGCGCGTGGGGGGAACGTGCGAGCCCTTGGTGGGAACGCTCAGGGACGGACCGCTCGTGGTCGACGCGGGGGGTGGGGTCGTGAACTGATCGCTCGGCGTCTCGACGTCCGTGAAAGGCGACTGAGCGTTCGAGGTGTGGGTGTTTCCCTCGGCACGCGCGTCTTGGGTTTTCGAAGACTGGGCTTTCGTCCTCTCGGGGGAGGACGATGGAATCTTCGGCTGAGCGGATCGGCGAGACGGGTCGATGGAGTTGCTCATGGGGCTATCCAAAGTGGCGGCGACTTGTTGCCTTGTCGCTGGGTCCAGGGGCCGGAGTACCCGGGCCGCACACCGTAGCAGACCCGCCCATCGGTCAGGGCCTTACCCGGAGGGCACTCCGCACCTTCCCGTTCGCATGTCTGTTCTACCCGTAAGCGAACCGTGTCTTCGTAACTTCATCGCGCTCGTTTTAAGACATGGCTGAACAGTTTCGCCTCGGCGCATCGGACCACGTGCGAGTGCGAGGGGGGCGGGTTTTTCAGCCCCCGCCCTACCCCTCGGCGGCCTGGAGCTTGCGGCCGCCCTGCGCCTCGGCCACGGTGACGGACTGGTTCCGGCCATGGCGCTTGGCGTAGTACAGGCACTGGTCCGCCTGCTCCACCAGCACCAGCTTGTCCACGCCGTGGTCCGGCGCCGTCGCGATGCCCAACGACAGCGTCACCTTCAGCGGGCCCATCTCCGTCTGGAACACCTCGGCCTTGATGGCCTCGCGGATGCGCTCGGCGATGACCTTGGCTCCCTTGGCGTCCGTCTCCGGCATGAGGATGGCGAACTCCTCGCCGCCGTAGCGCGCCACGATGTCCGTGTCGCGCGCCTGCTGCTTGAGGATGCGCGCCACGCCCTTGAGCACCTGGTCTCCCGTGAGGTGGCCGTACGTGTCGTTGACGCTCTTGAAGTGGTCCACGTCCGTGAGCACCAGCGAGCACTTGCGCCCGTAGCGCCGCGAGTGCGCCAGCATCTCGTCCGCCTTCGCCTGGAAGGTGCGGTTGTTGTACAGGCCCGTCATGCCGTCCGTCGTCGCCATGCGCTCCATCTGCTCGTAGAGCTGGGCGCGCAGCACCGCCTGCGCCGCCTGGATGGCGATGACCTCCAACATCCGCAGCACGTCGTGATCCAACGCCGTCTTGCGCCGCGAGCCCGCCACCAGCGTGCCGAGGATCCGGTCTCCCGCCGTGAGCGGGAAGATCTTCAGCGCCGCGAGCCCCCGGATCTGGCTCTCCTCGTCGAAGATGACCTGGCGGTCCATGGCCTTCAAATCCCGTCCGGGCAGCGGCGCGCCGTAGCGCACCACGTTGGCGACCAGGCCGTTGTTGTCCGGGAAGATGCGGCCCTCGAGCGCCTTGCCCGCCGCGCTCACGCCGAGCATCCGCGCCACCTTGTGCACGCGCTTGCCCTCCACCTCGCTCACGATGGTGACGGCGCTGAAGTCCAGCCCCGCGAGCTGCCGCGCGCTCTCCAGCACCGCGAGGAACACCTGCTCGGGGCTGCCCGCGCGGTTGAGCTCCTCGATGGCGCGGAAGAACCTGTCCTTCTCGTCGCGCGTCTTGCGGATGTACGACATCACCCGCTCCACCTCGATGGAGCGCAGCACCTCGGCGGCGATGGTGGTGAAGAGCTTCTCGTCGTCATCCGAGAACGGGTTGTGCGTGAGGCGATCCGCCACGAGCACGCCGCGCACCAGTCCCCCACCCTCGATGATGGGCACGGCCAGCACGGCGCCCACCGTGGGCGCGCTCCCGTCGTACCAGGTGATGCCCTTGAGCCCGTGCGCCGAGTGCATCCGCACCGGGGCCCGGCGCTTGAGCACTCCGCCCAGCACGCCCTCGCCCGCGTTGAAGCGCTCGCGCTGCACGTGATCGCTCGCGCTGCGGCAGTCGTAGAGCTTGAGGCCCTTGTCGTCCGAGGTGAGCAGGAAGGCGGCGCAGGTGTTCGTCTTGAGCGCCGTCTCGGCGATCTCCAGCGCCGCGCCCACCGCGCCCTCGATCTCCTTCACCGAGGCGACCAGCCACTTCTCCTGATCCTTCTCGTCGGGAGGGTTGTCATGGGCGCCGGAGCTGACGAGGCGGAAGGTGCGGGCGCGCTCCTCCACTTCCTTGATGCGCTTGTCCACCGCGGCGTTCTCGGCGCGGCGCGCGGCGGCGATGCGCGCGGCGAGCACCAGGTGGTTGAGGACCGCGAAGAGCGACAGGAAGAGCGTGTGGGTGAGGAAGGAGGACAGGCCACCGCGCTCGGGGCCGCCCAGGGTGAGCAGCGCGTCGAACGCGAGCGCCACGGCCACCAGCGCGAGGCTGGCGCGGTGCGGCAGGAAGGCGACGAGGCACGCCATGAGCAGATAGACGAGCGGGAACAGCTCGGCGCCGGCGATGGCCACCACGATGTAGGCCGAGGCGAGGAACACCGCGCCCAGCTCCAGGTCGTCCTGGAGGAAGAGCGGCGCGCCCACGGCGTCGCGGGTGAAGCGCCGCCAGCCGATGACCCCGAGTCCGGCGAGCAGGAAGAGCACGAGCCCGGCCTCGTCCCAGCCCAGGGAGTGCAGGCTCCGGAAGCCCCCGCGCGCCAGGTGGACGAACGTGGCCAGCACCGCCCCGATGGGCACGGCCCGCACCGCGAGGCGCGGCAGCTTGAGGACGGCGGAGAGTGCCGGGTGCGAGGTCATGGTGTCACTCCAGGTGAAAGACGATCTCGCCGGGTTTGATGTAGCCCAGCTCCTCGCGCGCGGCGCGCTCGAGGGCGGAAGGGTCGGTGCGCAGCGCGTTGATCTCGCGCCGCAGGGCCTCGTTCTGCGCGGTGATGGCCTGGTTGCGCTCGTGGATGGCCTCCACGTCCTGGCGCAGGCTCAGGTAGCGGCGAAAACCCTTCGCATCCGCCGCCGAGACCACGGTCAGGAGGGCGGCCACGCACGCCGCCACCGCCAGGAGCTTTCGCCGCACCGTCATGAGTGCGCGGAAGGTACCAGTGGCGACCCCTCCGGCAAGAAATCCGCTCCAGGGCTGTAGCGGGCCCCGCGCTCTTTCTCCCCGAGGACACTCCCCAGCATGGCGCTTCCCGTCCACGCGCCGAATGCCGACCATTCCCCCGTGTCCCTCCCCCGCCCCAAGGTCCGGTGGCGCCGCGTGCTCCTCGTCCTCGCGAGCGCGCTGCTGCTCTTCCAGGTGCTCGTCAACGTCCTGCTCGCCACGGGGCTGCTGGCCGGACTGCTCAACCGCCTCATCCCCCGCACCGAGCTGCGCTGGCGCCAGGCCTGGTCCTTCGTTCCCGGGCGCGTCCACCTGCGCGACTTCTCGTTGCACCGCCAGGAACCCAACCACGCCACCTGGCGGCTCGCCATCGATCGGGTCTGGGTGGACGTGTCGCTCAGCGCGCTGCTCCTGCGGCGCTTCGAGACGGCCTCCGTCGACGTCGGGGGGCTGCGCGCCCACATCCACACCGTCACCCCGAAGAAGGGCGAGCCGTCCCCACCTCCACCCCCGCGAGAGAAGGAGCCCTGGCGCATCCACCTGAAGGACGTGCGGGTGCACGGGGTGCACGAGTTCGCGTGGAACGGCGCCCGGCTCACCGGCATCACGGAGGTATCGGGCAACCTGGATCTCCAACCCGGCGAGCGCATCCTCATGGAGGACGCCCGGGTGTCGCTCGGGCCCGGCGAGCTGTCCCTCGAGCAGGACACGGTGGCGCACGTGGAGGGGGGCACGGCGGGGGCCACGCTCGAGGTGCGGCGCCAGGAGCCCGAGGGGCTGGACATCATCACCGGCCTGACCGAGGGGCGGCTCCAGCTCACCGCCCGGGTGCCGTCGGCGAGCGCGTTCCGGAAGCTGGTGCCGCGGCTGTCCGATCTGCGCATGAGCGGAGGCGCGGGCCGGGTGGAGGTGGACCTGCACGTGAAGGAGGGCCGGGTGGCGGCGGGCACCTCCCTGAAGGGAGCGGGCGCGCCGCTCCAGTTGCCCGTGGGGCCCCTGGTGTTGAAGGCCCCGTGGCGCTTCGCCTCGGACATCTATACGCGGGAGGACGGCGAGGAGCGGCTGGGCTTCAAGCTCACCCTGGGGCCCGCGCGGCTGGAGGGAGGACAGGGCCCGGCGGTGGGCATCCCCGAGGTGGCCCTGCTGATGAGCGCCCGGCCCCCGCGCCTGGGCTCGGCCCTGCCGGAGGTGCACCTCCAGGTGCGGGCGGCGCGCAGCGAGCCCGTGGAGTTGCGGCTGCTCAACGGATGGATCGGCCCGTCGTTCCAGGTGGAGTCCGGACGGGCGCTGCTGGAGGCCACCTCGTATGCCAGCCCCGAGAAGGGGCGAGGCGAGGCCCACCTGTCGCTGAGCACCGAGGGACTCCGGGCGCACTGGGGGGGCGCGACCCTGGGCGGGCGCGTCCTCCTGGACGTGGATGCCCAGAAGCTGGCCTTCCAGCGTGACGCGGTGGTGCTCGATGGCAGTCAGTTGCGGCTCGAGGACGTCACCGTGCGCACCGGCGGGGACGACGCGCGCGGCTGGGATGGCGCCCTCGCCTTCCCCGAGGCCACACTCACCCTGTCCCCGCCCTCCTTCCGGGGACGCTTCACGGGGCGCTTCTCCAACGCCGTTCCGTTCATCGCCCTGCTCACGCACCAGGGCGTGCTGCCCCGCCTCCTGGCTCCCCTGCTCGAGGCGAAGGATCTGGAGCTGTCCGGCACGCTCTCGCTCGGCGAGGCGGGCGCGAAGGTGGAAGCCCTGCACGCCCGGGGCCAGGGGCTCGACGTGCGGGGCCGGGTGTCGAGCACGGGCGGCGTGCCGAGCGCGCTGCTGTTGGTGAAGCTCGGCGTCCTCCCCGTGGGCGTGGAGGTGGGCTCCACGGCCTCGCTCCATCTGATGAATCCCCAGGGCTGGTACACCCAGAAGACGGGCGAGCCGGTGGAGTGAAGTCCCGGGACGTCAGCGCTTCAGCAGCGTCTGGACCGCCTCGGACAGGGCCCCATGGCCGGCCATCCCCTGCCAGGCGCCGGCCACCTGCCCCTGCCTGTCCAGGAGGAAGGTGGCGGGCAGCGCGGGGATGAGCCCGAAGGCGCTCTGGCCCTGCTGCAGGGCGGTGTCGGATACCAGTACCGGGAACTCGAGCGCGTACTGCTCGGCGAAGGGGGCCAGGGTGAGGGCTCCGTCGAGATCCAACCCCACGAGCACCACCTGGAGACCCTGGGCGCCGTGCTCCTTCTGGAGTGCCTGCAACGTGGGCAACTGGGCCAGGGAGGGAAAACTCCACGAGGCGAAGAAGGACACCAGCACCACCTTCCCCGGCAGGGCGCGCCAGTTCCAGGGCGCCGGCCCCACCGCGGGCAGCCACAACGCACGCAGGTAGGGGGAAGAGGCCGCCTGTCCGGGCGAAGACACCTCGGGCGCGTGGTGGCAGCCGGCCAGGGCGAGCACCAGGGCGAGTCCCAAGGCCCGGCCCACGCGCCTCATGCCTCGCTCTTGGCCTTGCCGCCGCGCTGGCAGTTCCGGCACAACCCGTACAGCTCCATCTTGTGCGACGTCACCGTGAAGCCGTGCTTGCGCGCCACGCCCTCCTGCATCTGCTCGATGCGATCGTCCTCGAACTCGACGATGGTGCCGCAGTGGGTGCAGATGAGGTGATCGTGGTGGTGGCGCCCCGCGGCCGCCTCGTAGCGCGTCTGCCCGTCTCCGAAGTTGCGGGCGTGGGCCAACCCACACTCCCCGAGAAGCTTCATCGTCCGGTAGACCGTGGCCACGGACACCTTGATGTCCTGCTCCCGGACCTTGTTCCACAGCTCCTCGACGGACAGGTGACCCCCCACCGAGAAGAAGGTGTCGATGATGAGGCTGCGCTGACGGGTGCTTTTCAGCCCGTGCTGCGCCATGTAGTGCTGAAGCACCTCGTCCATATTCCGGTTCAAAGCTCGCCTGCCTCCCGAGCCACCACGCGGCCCTCATGGGTCACAAGGTGTGCACCCGCCTGTGCGGGATGCACTCCCTTCTGCTCAGGTGTAGTACCGACTTGCAACATCCACGGACTGTTTAGATTGGCGTCCGCCGGATTCATTGACACCCGTCCGCCAGCGAAGATAGAGGCACCCGGCCTCGTAAACGAGCATTTTTCCGCGATTTTCATGAACCGTCCCTGGCAGAGACAACGGCAACCCGATGACGTGCCCACCCCCGTGGCGGTGGCCGTCTCCGACTACTGCCGGCGAGCCCATTCGCCTGCAACCCCCACCGAGGTCCGCGAGGCACTCGCCTTGCTGGCCGAGTCGGACGACTTCCGCGTCCGTACCTTGACGGACGCCGAGCCCGGGGCCACGCCCCTCGGGCCCTTCGCCGTGATCGATGTCCTCCAGGGCACCGCCCCCGAGCTCGCCGCGACGCGGCAGGGCTGCGGCTACTACGACGTGGTGCGCGAGCTGGCCCGGGTGCACGAGGAGAAGCGGCCCCCCGCGCCTCCCGCCCCGGATGTCCCCACGTTCGCCCTCCCCCCCTCGCGTCCCGTGCCGGCGCCCGTGCCCGCCCGGCCCGAGGTGGCCCCCGCCTCCGCCGGGGAGACGGTCCAGTCGCGCATCGCTCCGCGCAAGCGCCCGGCCGCCGAGTCCCTTCCCCCCGAGGCCGACGAGCACGAGGCCCCCAGCTTCCTCAAGAGGGATCTGCCCAAGCCCCGCGGCCGCTTCACCCGCCTGGAGGCTCCCAAGACGAGCTACCAGGAGCTGTTGCGCCCCACGGGCAAGGACGCGCTGGAGGCGCTGGTGGAGGCGAGCGAGCACCGCTTCGCCCTGCTGCGCAACCTGGAGCAGCAGTACAACGGCGCGCGCGGCGATCTGACGTTGGAGGAGGTGGAGGGCGCGCTCAAGGCGCACGGGCTGTTGGAGGCCCTCAAGCGCCGCGAGCAGACGTCCCTGCTGTCCGCCTTCACCGAGCACCGGGGCGCCTCGGGCCGGGTGGGCTGGGCGCTGGGGTTGAGCCCCTCCGAGCTCAAGCTCGTGGAGAACCGCGGCGGCATCGCCAAGGAGGTCGAGGAGGTGCGCGAGCGGTTCCGCCGCGAGGCCCTCACCGCGCGCAACCTCACCCAGAAGCTGGATCTGCTCGGGCGCGACAAGTACCTGCTCGACCTGGGCATCAAGAAGCGTTTCACGGACATGCTGCGCCGGGAGCTGGAGCTCCTGGTGCGTGATGATCTCCCGGAGGCCCCGTCGCTCGCCGCGCTCGCCGAAGCGGTGGGACGCAAGCATGGGGCCCCGTCCGAGCTGGTGCTCCGCGCACTCGAGCGCCTGGGCGTGGCCGAGGCCCTGCGCAAGCGGACGCCGGATTCCACCCCACCCTCCACGACCTAGAAAGAGGCCCGTCCATGCCCATCTACGAATACGCCTGCAGTTCCTGCGGAAAGACGATCGACGTGCTGCAGAAGGTCAGTGACCCGACGCCCGAGTCCTGCAGGGCCTGTGGCGCCCAGAGCACGCTCAGCCGCGTCGTCAGCCGCTCCAGCTTCGTCCTCAAGGGCGGTGGCTGGTACGCCGACCTCTACGGCTCCACCAAGAAGGACGGCGGCTCGTCGTCGAGCAGCAGCAGCAGCTCGTCCTCGTCGAGCAGCTCGTCCTCGTCGAGCAGCTCGTCCTCGAGCGACAGCGCGTCCTCCTCCTCGAGCACGTCGTCGGGCGGCTCGTCGTCCTCGGGCTCCAGCGGCGCGTCCAGCGCGCCCGTGGCGGCCAAGAGCAGCTGAGGGGCGGAAAAGTCGCGAGCCCGCGGGAGCGGGGGGACACTGGATCTCGTGCCCTTCCCCCCCTCCAAGCGTCCACCCCGCCGCTGCGTGCTCTGTGGCCATCCCGAGTTGACCGATGCCCGTGGTCTGGGCCGTTTCCTGCTGGTGCCGGATCCCGACGGCCGCGGACCCATCTGTCCACCGCTGAAGGGTTGTGGAGAGCAGCGCTCACGACCGGACGACAATGCATCGTTGAGTTCCGGCCATTGAGGTAAGGAGGGCGTCCTCACCGTAGTCCCACCGAGGTCGCTCTTCATGCTCGTCTCACTGTTGGTTGCTTCCCTGTTGGCCGTCACCCCCGCGGAGTCCGCCGCGGATCCCTCCATCTCCTTCGCCCAGAGCGCCGAGGGCCGTCATGCCCGGCTGCTGGAGGGAGTGGAGCTGGCGGCCACCTTCAAGCCTTCCCAGACGCCTGCCCTGCGTCTCACGGACGCCCATCGGCTGGCGCTGGCGGACGGCCCCCTGCTGCCCCTGGACACCGGTGGCGCGGTGAGCAGCGGCACCGAGCCCGTGCTCGCGCTCGTGCTGGGTCTGCTCATCGGCTTCGGCACGGGTCACCTCATCGCCGGTGACACCAGCGGCTTCATCCTGTTCCTGGTCATCGACGTGGCCCTCATCGTGGTGGGCAGCGTGCTGAGCGCGCTCGTGGTGCCCTGGTTCTGGGGCCTGGGCGGCCTGGGCCTGCTCGCCTCGCACATCATCCAGGGCATCGACGCCTACCAGAAGGCGGGCGGTGGCCGCATCGTCGAGGAGACGCGCAAGCGCGCGGTGCTCGTGGCGGACGTCACGGGTGGCCGCGAGGCTCCCCGGGTCACCACCCGGGCCTTCGCCTTCTCCTTCTGACGCGAGGCCCCTTCCATGACACGACGCCTCGCTCTGTCCCTGCTCCTCCCCGTGCTCGCCACGGCCTGCGTGAGCCAGACCAAGCTCAGCGCGGAGGACCGCACGGCGCTCCAGCATGACCTGACCACGGGCCCGGCGGCGGTGCGCCACCTGAAGACCTCCAGCTACATCACCCCCTTCTTCGGGGACGCCTCCAAGCGGCTGCTGACGCCCTACCCTCCCGAGGAGGTGCGTCTGCTCAACGACACCCAGGGCAAACCCATCAACCCCGGCCCGGTGCAGGCCCTGGTGCCCGCCGGCACCCCGGTGCGGGTGACCCAGGTGGAGTTCCCCACGTCCTGGACCATGGCGGAGCGGGTGCTGTACTCGCCCCGCACCCAGCCCTGGGTCTACCTGGACGTGGAAGGCGCGCCCGGCTCGCCCGTCATCCTCGTGCTCCGGCCGGGGCTCGACAAGAAGGAGGATCTGCTGGCGGAGCTGGATCGCCACCTGCCACCGCAGGAGCCGCGCCTGGCCAAGCTCCCGGCGCGCTTCCAGGACGCCATCAAGCAGAAGCGGGTGCTGGAGAACATGCCCGAGGCGGCGGTGGAGATGTCCTGGGGTCCTCCCGAGAGCATCCGCCGCACGATGGAGGGCCAGCGGGTGAACCAGGAGTGGATCTACCCCGGTGGCAAGCGGCGGGTGTTCCTCGCCGACGGCGTCGTGTCCCGCGTCGAAGAGGGGAAGCCGGACGCGGCGAAGTAGGCCCGGCTCCCCCGTCCGTTCGCGCCGTCACCTCCGGGGGCGGCGCGAGCGGGCTTCAGCGGCGGGGCGCGACACGCCAGACGGTGTTGCTCGCATCATCCGCCACCAGCAAGGCCCCGTCGGGCAGCACCGCGAGCCCCACCGGCCGGCCATACACCTCGGACGTCTTGGGGTTGGCGATGAAGCCCGTCAGGAAGTCCTCGGGCTCTCCGCTCGGGCGACCGTCCTCGAAGGGCACGAAGACGACCTTGTAGCCGGACAGCTCCGAGCGATTCCACGAGCCGTGCTGCCCGATGAACGCCCCACCCCGGTACTTCTCGGGGAAGGCGCTGCCCGTGTAGAAGGCGAGCCCCAGCGACGCGGTGTGCGCGCCCAGCGCCACGTCCGGCACCAGCGTCTGGCTCACCAGGTCCGGCCGCTGTCCGGCCAGCCGGGGATCCTCGTGGATGCCGAAGTAGGCGTAGGGCCAGCCGTAGAAGCCCCCTTCCTTGACTCCCGTCAGGTAGTCCGGCACCAGCTCATCCCCGAGGTAATCCCGCTCGTTGACCACGGTCCACAGCGTGTTCGTCCCGGGGGCCCACCCCATGCCCACGGGGTTGCGCAGGCCGCTCGCGTAGATGCGCTCGCCGCTGCCGTCCGGGTTCACCTCCAGGATGTTCGCGCGGCGCCGCTCCTCCTCGATGCCGTGCTCGGCGACATTGCTGGCGGAGCCCACCGACACGTAGAGCTTCGAGCCGTCCGCGTTGGCCAGCAGGTTGCGCGTCCAGTGGTTGTTGTAGCCCCCGGCGGGCAGCTCCAGCAGCTTCTGGCCCGCGCCCACGATGGAGGTCCGCCCCGGCTCGTACGGGTAGCGCCAGAGCCCGTCCGTGTTGGCGACGTAGAACCGCTCCCCGAGCAGCAACATGCCCAGCGGCTGCTTCAGCCCCTGCAGGAAGACTTCCCGCACGTCCGGAGCCCCATCGCCGTCGGTGTCCCGCAGGAGCGTGATGCGGTTGGCACTGTCGCCCATCTGCTGGGAACCGGCCTTGCCGGAGCGCTGGGCCTCCCGGAGCGCGCCCTGGCTCCTGGGCTCGGTGTTGGCCTCGGCCACCAACACGTCGCCGTTGGGCAGGACGTAGAGCCAGCGGGGATTGCGCAGGCCGTCGGCGTACTTCGTCACCACGAACCCTTCCGGAGCCACGGGCGTCCTGCCCTCCGGCCAGCCGATGACCCGGCTGTAGTTCTTCACGTCGTGGCTCGTATCGGGGGCGGGAAGCGCGGGGCCCGGGTCGCCGTCCGGAGTGCCATCCGGGTTCCGCGGGGAGTGGGAGCAGGCGGCGAGCAGCACCGCGACCGAAAACCACGCGTTCTTCCACGGCTTCATGAACACCCCTCCTCGAGTCGAAAGCTCGAAGGGAGGTGGTGACTACCGGCGGCGGCGTCCACCCCCACCGCCCCCGCGGCGCTGATGCTTGCCGGAAGCACGGGCCGCCTGGGCCTCGCCGGGACGCGTGAGCCGGGGCAGCTCGCCGGCCATGACGGGATGGAAGTCGCCCGCCAGCAGGGCCGCCACGAGCTGCTCCTGTGTCTGGATGGGCGTCTTGAAGAAGGTGGCGCCGTAGCCCACCTCGTCCACCGTGGCGCGCGCGTCACTGCCACCCGTGCAGGGCACCTTGAGTGCCTCGGCGGCTTCCACCGCCAGGTCGTTCGCCGTCTGCTTCACGCGGGCGTTGTACCCCTCCACCGCGCACACCAGCCCGCTCAGCGAGCGCACGTAGTCCATGGCCGGGTGGTTCGAGTCCCGATCATACGGCCGCGCCGCGACGATGGCCGCGCCGAGCGAGCGCACCTTGGGCAGGCACTCGGCGGCGCTCCACGGCTTCTCGCGGTTGCTGCCCCACAGCTGCACCGGCTCGGGGGCGTTCTCCGGCTTCGGGAAGAAGCACAGGTACTGCCCACGGTCGGTGATGAGCTCCAGGCCGACGAAGACCTTCACCCGGGCCTTGGCTCCGATCTCGAACAGCTCGTCGCATCCGTCCTGGGTGTTGGTCTCCGTGAAGGCCACTCCATCCAGGCCGAACATCGCGGCGCGATCCAGGACCGCGCGCGGGTCCAGGTCACAGTCCTTGGACAGGTAGGAATGCGCGTGCAAATCGATGAGCATGGGCGCCGCTCCCTAACAGGCTCCCGTGGGAGCTGTCGAGCCTCGGCGCACCCCGCCCCGACCGATTCAGGCGAACGCGTAGCCCTGGATGCCCGACTGCTTCACCTGGGTGTTGCGCTCCTCGTGGGTGCGGATGAGGTAGCCCATCAGCATCAGCGACGAGGTGTTCTCCAGCACTCGCGAGGGATCCTTGGAGATGAGGTTGGCGCTGTAGTTCAAGAAGAACTGGGCCAGATCCTCTCCTGCTTCCTTGACGATCAGCGCGTTGAGCGCGGCGGGATCCATCGTGCGGATCTCGTTGATGAAGTCGACCGCCAGGTCCTTCTTGGTCTTCACGTCCATGATTTGCCCCCTTCGCCCATCCCCAACACGCCCGAAGGCCCTTCCCCCGGGCGCTACGACCACCGACTCCTGCAATCTAGGCATGCCCTTCCAAGGGGGAACCCCCGGGGGTCGCGATCACCACAGGTAAGCCCAGAGGTAAGCTTTTTTGACACCTATGGAGAGCGCGCGGTAACCTTCCGTACACTCAGTACAAAATCACAGCGCAAGGAGTGGAAGGCGATGTTCACGGGCGTGAAGGTGTTCTCCGCGACGAAGGCCAAGGAGCGAGAGGAGCTGGGCGAGAACGTGACCCGCTGGCTCAAGAGCAACTCGGATCTGGAGATCGTCGACCGGGTCGTCTGCCAGTCCAGCGACAACGAGTTCCACTGCTACACGCTGGTCCTCTTCTACAAGCACAAGTCCCCGCCGGCACAGCCCCAGCCGTAGTCGCCCGCTTCGTCTTTTCCTCGCCGAAGCGCGACCCGCCGCGGTCCTCCCCTCCCCTCTCTCCTTCTCCCCGGAGGGCATGTCGAGGACGCGGCTCGTATCACCCCCTTTCTTCTCCTGGACGGACGTGGAGTCGCGAGGCCCCCGAGCTTCGTCACCGAACTCCTTCCCCGTCCCCCCTCCTGAACGACACGCGCATGGTGCTCCCGCCCGCCTGACCTGTCAAGTCTAGCGCGCGAGGTCATCTTCGAGGTCATGTCCCTCGCGTGGGGCGAGCCCCCTGTCCTGCCCTCCTTCGCCAGCAAGTCCCGCGGGCTCGGCTGCCCGCCCACGCGGCGGGGCGTGGGGCGCGAACGAAGTGACGCGCGCGGGTGGGCACCCCGCGAGGCCGTTCCTAACGTTCACCAGCAAACGGGCCGGACGCCTGGAGCGTCCATCATCAACCCATGGTGAAAGACGGCGTCGGCATCACGACGCGGAGACCTATAAGGGGCCGCCTCCATCTATGAGCGAGAGAATCGGAAGCACGGTCATCGAGAATGTGCGGCCGCAGCTGGACGCGGGCCGCTGGGCGGTGAAGCGGGTCGAGGGCGAGTCCCTCGTCGTGCAAGCGGACATCTTCAAGGAGGGACACGATGTCCTGGTGGCGGTGGTGCGCTGGAGGCAATCCGCGCCCAAGCCCCAGGCGACGCAGTGGGCCGAGGTGCCCATGGTGGCCAGGGGCAATGACTTGTGGGAGGCCTCGCTGCCGCTGCCGAGCAACGGCCGCTACGAGTACACGGTGGAGGCCTGGCCGGACTTCTTCGCGACCTGGGTGTCCGAGCTCAAGCGCAAGGTGGACGCCGGCCGCGACGTGAAGAGCGAGCTGCTCGAGGGCGCCGCGATGCTGCGCGGCCACGCCGAGCGCGCCGAGAAGGCCGGCAGTCCCGAGCACGCCCAGCGCTTCCTCGAGGCGGCGAAGCTCTTCGACGCGGGGATGAACCACCGCACCATCGCCGCGGCCATGGACCCCACCCTGCTCCAGACGGCCTCGGCGTACGCGGACCGCTCGGTGTCCACGCGCTATGACCGGGTGCTCGAGGTCTTCGTGGACCGGGAGAAGGCCCGCTACGGCTCCTGGTACGAGTTCTTCCCGCGCTCGGCGGTGCGCGACGGGCGCACCCACGGCTCGTTCAAGGACGCGGAGAAGTGGCTGCCCTACGTGCGCGACCTGGGCTTCGACGTCATCTACCTGCCGCCGGTGCACCCCATCGGCCTCAAGGCGCGCAAGGGCAAGAACAACAGCCTCACCGCGGGCCCCGAGGACGTGGGCAGCCCCTGGGCCATCGGCGGCCCCGAGGGCGGCCACAAGGCCATCCACCCCCAGCTCGGCACGCTCGAGGACTTCGCGCGCTTCGTGAAGGAGGCCAACGCCCACGGCATCGAGATCGCCATGGATCTGGCCTACCAGTGCTCGCCGGACCACCCCTACGTGAAGGAACACCCCGAGTGGTTCCTCCACCGGCCCGACGGCACCATCAAGACGGCGGAGAACCCGCCCAAGCGCTACGAGGACATCGTCAACTTCGACTGGCTCGGCCCCGCGCGCGACACGCTGTGGCCCGAGCTCAAGTCCGTCGTCATGCACTGGGTGAACCTGGGCGTGCGCATCTTCCGCGTGGACAACCCGCACACCAAGCCCCTGCAGTTCTGGGCGTGGATGATCCGCGAGGTGCAGACCGAGCGCCCCGACGTCGTCTTCCTCGCCGAGGCGTTCACCCGCCCCAAGGTGATGAAGGCCCTGGCCAGGCTCGGCTTCCAGCAGTCGTACACCTACTTCACCTGGCGCAACTTCAAGCAGGAGATGGAGGAGTACCTCGAGGAGATCACGAGCCCGCCCGTGTCCGACTACATGCGCGGCAACCTCTGGCCCAACACGCCGGACATCCTCCCCGAGTTCCTCCAGCGCAGCGGTCCCCCGGGCTTCCGGCTGCGCGCCGCCATGGCCGCCACGCTCTCCAGCGTCTGGGGCATGTACTGTGGCTACGAGTTCTGTGACGGCACCCCCGTGGCGCCGGGCAAGGAGGAGTACCTCGACTCGGAGAAGTACCAGCTCAAGGTCTGGGATCCGGATCAGCCCGGCAACATCCGCGACTACATCGCCCGGCTCAACGGCATCCGCCAGCGCCACCGCGCCTTCCAGCTCTACGACAACCTGCGCTTCTTCCGCTCGGAGAACGACCAGGTGATGGCGTACCTCAAGCGCACCCCGGACGGCACGAGCCAGGTGCTGGTGGCGGTGAGCTTCGATCCCTACAACGCGCAGGAATCCGTGCTGCACGTGCCCCTGGAGGAGCTGGGGATTGCCCCCGACGAGACCTTCCAGGTGCATGAGTTGATGACGGATACGCGCGGCTTGTGGCAAGGACCCACGGCGCACGTGCGACTCACGCCCGAGCAGCCCGCGTCGATCTGGGCCGTCTACCGCTTCCGTCGCAGTGAGCACGCGTTCGACTACTACGAATAAGGCCAAGGCCCCCACCCATGACCCAGACGGACCCGCTCTGGTTTAAGAAAGCCGTCATCTACGAGCTCCACATCCGCGCCTTCCATGACTCCAATGGCGACGGACACGGGGACATCCCCGGGCTCATCGAGAAGCTGCCCTACCTGCAGGACCTGGGCGTCACCTGCCTGTGGCTCCTGCCGCACTATCCCTCGCCCCTGAGGGATGACGGCTACGACATCGCGGACTTCTACGCGGTGCACCCGGACTACGGCACGCTCGCGGACTTCCAGCGCCTCATCGACGAGGCGCACAAGCGCGACATCCGCATCATCAGCGAGCTCGTCGTCAACCACACGAGCGACCAGCACGCCTGGTTCCAGGAAGCCCGGCGCGATCCGAAGAGCCCCAAGCGCGACTACTACGTCTGGAGCGACACGGACGACAAGTACAAGGGCGCGCGCATCATCTTCCTGGACACCGAGCGCTCCAACTGGACGTGGGATCCGGTGGCCAAGCAGTACTTCTGGCACCGCTTCTTCAGCCACCAGCCGGACCTCAACTACGACAACCCCGAGGTCCAGGAGGCCATGCTGGACGTCATGCGCTTCTGGCTGAACATGGGCGTGGACGGCTTCCGCTGCGACGCCGTGCCCTACCTGTTCGAGCGCGAGGGCACCAACTGCGAGAACCTCCCGGAGACGCACGCCTTCCTCAAGCGGCTGCGCAAGGCGATCGACTCGGAGTACCCGGACAAGATGCTGCTGGCCGAGGCCAACCAGTGGCCCGCCGACGTGCGCGTCTACTTCGGCGAGGGCGACGAGTTCCACATGGGCTTCCACTTCCCCGTGATGCCCCGCCTGTTCATGGCGGTGCGCCGCGAGGACCGCACGCCCATCGTGGAGATCCTCCAGCAGACGCCGGACATCCCCGAGAACTGTCAGTGGGCCATCTTCCTGCGCAACCACGACGAGCTCACGCTGGAGATGGTGACGGACGAGGACCGGGACTACATGTACCGGGAGTACGCCACCGACCCACGCATGCGCATCAACCTGGGCATCCGGCGGCGGCTCGCGCCGCTCATGGACAACGGGCGGCGACGCATCGAGCTGATGCACAGCCTCCTGTTCACCCTGCCCGGCACCCCCGTCATGTACTACGGGGACGAGATCGGCATGGGGGACAACATCTACCTGGGTGATCGCAACGGCGTGCGCACCCCCATGCAGTGGACGAGCGATCGCAACGCGGGCTTCTCGCGGGCCGATGGCGCGCGCCTGTTCGCCCCCGTCATCGGCGACCCGGTGTATGGCTATCAGAGCATCAACGTGGAGGCCCAGGAGCGCACGCGCTCGTCGCTGCTCAGCTGGGTCAAGCGCCTCATCCGCGTGCGCCAGCGCTACCCCGCCTTCGCCATGGGGCAGCTGCGCTGGCTCAATCCGGACAACCGCAAGGTGCTCGCGTTCATGCGCGAGTACGAGGGGCAGGCCATCCTCATCGTCTGCAACCTGTCGCGCTTCGCGCAGCCCGCCGTGTTGGACCTGCGCGACTGGGAAGGACAGGTCCCCGTGGAGCTCATGGGCGAGACGCCCTTCCCCATGATCTCCCACCTGCCCTATCAGCTCACCCTGGGTCCCTACATGTTCCTGTGGTTCCGCCTCGAGAAGCTCGCTCCCGGGAGGGGAATGCCATGACGGCACCGATCGATCTGACGAAGCTCCCGGACTACCTGCGCGGCCAGCGCTGGTTCGCGGGCAAGGCCTGGCCCATCAAGTCCGTGTCCACCGTGGACAACGCCACCGTGCCGCTGCCCGGCGGTCGCGCCTTCACCCTGGCGGTGGTGGAGGTCGTCTACGAGCTGGGCTCGCCCGAGCGCTACCTGCTGCCCGTGCTCCCCTCCGACGAGGGCGTGAAGGACGCCTTCGAGGACGTGGAGGTGCTGCGCGCCCTCTTCCAGCTCATCCGCGAGAAGCGCGAGCTGCCCAGCGCCTCCGGCAAGCTGGTGGGCGAGTGGCTCGACACGCCCGAGGGGCTCATCGCCCTGCCCTCTCCCCTGCCCGTGCGCCGGCTGCAGGTGGAGCAGAGCAACACCTCGGTGGTGGTGGGCGAGCAGCTCATCCTCAAGGTCATCCGCAAGCTCGAGGCCGGCATCAACCCCGAGTACGAGGTGGGCCGCTTCCTGGCGACCCGGACGTCCTTCCGCGCCACGCCCACCCTGCTCGGCGCGTTGCAGTCCGAGGGGCCCGCGGGCGCCACGCTCGCCGTGGTGCACCGCTTCATCCCCGACGTCACCGACGGCTGGCGCTACACCCTGGACTGCTTCCGCCAGGGCGCGCGCCTGTCGGACACGTTCCTCGCGGACCTGCGCGTGCTCGGCGAGCGCCTGGGTCAATTGCACCACGCGCTCGCCTCCAGCACGGATGATCCGGCGTTCGCCCCCGAGCCCCTGCTCGCCGAGGACGTGCAGCGCTGGAGCGCCTCCATCGTGGGGGAGATGGGCGTGACGCTCAGCCAGGCGGCGCGCCACTCGCCCGAGCTGGAGAACCGCCGCGAGGATCTCATCGGCCACGCCCGGCAGCTCGCGCACGTGCCGCCCTCGGGGCAGAAGATCCGCATCCATGGCGACCTGCACCTGGGCCAGGTGCTGCGCTCGGGAGGCGACTGGCTCCTGTTCGACTTCGAGGGCGAGCCGGGCCGCAGCTTCGCCCAGCGGCGCGAGAAGTACTCGGCGCTGCGGGACGTGGCGGGCATGCTGCGCTCCTTCGACTACGCCGAGGCCACGGTGCGGCTGGAGGGTCAGCCCGAGGGAGAGCGACTCGCCCCCGCGCGCCAGGCCTTCCTGGAGGGCTACCGCGCGGCCACCGCCGGGGCGGCCTTCCTGCCGCAGAGCGAGGCGAGCTTCACCGCGATGCTGGGGGCCTTCGAGCTGGAGAAGATGCTCTACGAAGTGCGCTACGAGCTACAGAACCGGCCGGACTGGGTGCGTATCCCCGTCCAGGCCCTGATGAGGATGGAGGTCCGCAAGTGAAGAAGCCAAACGAGCGGCAACAGGTGGACGCCGAGCTGCAACAGATCGTGGAGTTGCGGCATCCCGAGCCCCACCGTGTGCTGGGCATCCACCCGGATGGAGACGGGGTGGTGGTCCGCACGTACCGCCCGGACGCGGTGGCGATCCACGTCCTGCCGGAGTTCGGCGGACGCGTTCCCATGACGAAGCGGGTGGATGGGGTGTTCGAGGCGCGCGTCAACGGCAAGACGGACGCCTTCAACTACCAGGTGGAGGTGGAGTACCCGGGCCACAAGACGTTCACCCTGCGCGACCCCTACAGCTTCCTGCCCACGCTGGGCGATCAGGACCTGTACTACGCGGGCGAGGGCCGCCACGAGCAGCTGTGGAAGCGCATGGGGGCCCATCCCGTGCACCACAATGGCATCCACGGCGTGGCCTTCTCGGTGTGGGCGCCCACGGCCTCGAGCGTGTCCGTGGTGGGTGACTTCAACAGCTGGGACGGGCGGCTGCACCTCATGCGGCGCATGGGCTCCTCGGGCATCTGGGAGCTGTTCGTCCCCGAGGTCGGCGAGGGCACGCGCTACAAGTTCGAGATCCGCACCGGCCACGGCGGCCACCGCATCCTCAAGGCGGACCCGTTCGCCTTCCGCACCGAGGTGCCTCCCGCCACGGCCTCCGTGGTGCACAACCTGGATCAGTACCAGTGGACGGACTCGCGGTGGATGGAGGCGCGCGCCCACAAGGACGTGCAGCGCGAGCCCTGGGCCGTCTACGAGGTGCATCTGGCCTCGTGGCGGCGCGTGATGGAGGACGGCGACCGCTCCCTCACCTACCGGGAGATGGCCACCGCGCTCACCGACTACGTGAAGAAGATGGGCTTCACCCACGTGGAGCTGATGCCCGTGGCGGAGCATCCCTTCGGCGGCTCCTGGGGCTACCAGGTGGGCAACTACTACGCGCCCACCGCCCGCTTCGGCCACCCGGATGACTTCCGCTTCCTCGTCAACCACCTGCACGACAACGGCATCGGCGTCCTCCTCGACTGGGTGCCCGGCCACTTCCCCCGGGACTCCCACGCGCTCGGCCAGTTCGACGGCACCGCCCTCTACGAGCACGCCGACCCCCGCCAGGGCTCGCAGCCGGACTGGGGCACCTACGTCTTCAACTTCGGCCGCAACGAGGTGAAGAACTTCCTCATCGCCAACGCGCTCTTCTGGCTCGAGGAGTACCACATCGATGGTCTGCGCGTGGACGCCGTCGCCTCCATGCTCTACCTCGACTACAGCCGCAAGGCGGGCGAGTGGATTCCCAACCGCTGGGGAGGCCGCGAGAACGAGGAGGCCATCTCCTTCATGCGCGAGCTCAATGATCGCGTGCGCGCGAAGTTCCCCGGCGCGGTGGTGATCGCCGAGGAGTCCACGGCGTGGCCCAAGGTGAGCCAGCCCACGCAGGAGGGGGGCCTCGGCTTCCACTTCAAGTGGAACATGGGCTGGATGCACGACACGCTGATGTACTTCAGCAAGGATCCCATCTACCGCCAGCACCACCACAACCAGCTCACCTTCGGCCTCCTGTATGCCTT
Source organism: Cystobacter fuscus (assembly GCF_002305875.1). Classification (NCBI taxonomy): domain Bacteria; kingdom Pseudomonadati; phylum Myxococcota; class Myxococcia; order Myxococcales; family Archangiaceae; genus Cystobacter; species Cystobacter fuscus. The sequence continues at coordinate 6,495,178 of NZ_CP022098.1, forward strand.
CAGCGAGCACTTCATGCTGCCGCTGAGCCATGACGAGGTGGTGCACGGCAAGGGCTCGCTCTACGGGAAGATGCCGGGAGACGACTGGCAGAAGCGCGCCAACCTGCGCTCCCTGCTCGCGTGGATGTGGGCACACCCGGGCAAGAAGCTGCTCTTCATGGGCGGCGAGTTCGGCCAGCCGAACGAGTGGAACAACGACAAGAGCCTGGACTGGCACCTGCTGGAGAGCCCGGGCCATGCCGGCATCCAGTCCATGGTGGCGGATATCAACCGGCTCTACCGCTCGCACCCCGCCCTGTACGACGCGGACAGCGAGCCGCTCGGCTTCCAGTGGATCCAACCCGACTCGGCCGCGGCCAACGTGCTCGCCTTCGTGCGGCGCTCGCGCCAGCCGGGAGGCCACGTGGTGTGCATCGCCAACCTGTCGCCCATGCCCCAGGAGAACTACCGCGTGGGCTTCCCGCGGCACGGCAGCTACGTGGAGCTGCTCAACACGGACGCCGGTGAGTACGGCGGCTCCGGCATGGGCAACAAGGGTCGCATCCACACCGAGCCCCAGGGCTGGGACGGCCAGGACGCCTCGGCGGTGCTGACCCTGCCCCCGCTGTCCGTGCTCTGGTTCACCCCGGGGTAGGCGAGCCCCGTGCCTGCCCTCCGCTCGCTCCCCCGCCCGGGCCCCGTTGCCACGGCGCGGGGGGATGCGGACGCTACCCGGACCACGACTCCACCACGACTCCGGAGGGCAGGATGACGGCGACCACGACAGCACTGCTGCAAGGGCAACTGGCCCACCACTCGGCACTTCCCCTGCGGGCCACATTGGGCTCGGCGATGCTCTACCACGGCATCACCAAGCTCCAGCCCCAGGGCCTGGAGCAGACGTCGCAGGTCTTCGAGAAGCTGGGGATCAAACCCGGCCGCACCTGGGCGCTCCTGACGGGGTGGACCGAGGTGGCCGCCGGGGTGCTGTCGCTGCTGGGCATCGGCACGCGCGTGGCGGCCGTGTCCGTGCTGGTGACGCAGGCGGTGGCCATCGCCAAGGTGCATGGCCCCAACGGCTTCGACATCCAAGAGGGTGGCTACGAGTACAACCTGTCGCTCATGGCCGCGGCGTTGGGCCTGCTGCTGGGCGGCCCCGGGGGCCTGTCCGTCCACGAGGCGATCCAACCCCGGAAGCGTCCGCGCCTCACCCGGCTGCCCTGGCGACACACGGTGTCGCCCCGGCGCGAGCTCCTGACACAACTGTTCGCCTGAGCGGGCGTGTTTCGCATGCCCGGAGTTGTCCTGCCCGTCCTGACTTTTCTGCTCGCCTGCTAGAGTAGGAGCCCTGTGCCAGGGGGCGTCATGACGTGGCAGGTGCTCAATGCATGCTGAGGCCCGGGCGCACGGGTGGGCGGCACTGCTGGGGGTGGTGCTGCTCTGCACCGGTTGCGTCACGCTGGGCCCGGAGGCTGACCTGGGGAGCCCGGGCGAGGCGCCCGCGGACGTCTCCTGCGGAGGGCAGGCCGTGCCCACGGGTTGGCCCGACTTCTCCTCCCACGACAGCACCGCACTGCTCGCCCCCTTCCTCACGTGCGGCTCGCCCGCGGAGTACGTCGCGCTCCAGGAGCACGTGGACATGCCTCGGCTGGTGGAGTCGCTCACGGACTGGGATGCCGTGCGACTCGGCTCGCTGGGGCCCGTGCGTGAGGACGCCGCCGGCCTTCTCAACCGCAAGCGGCTGTCCTTCCTCCTGCAGGCCACCGACAGGTATGGCCTCGCCCATGCCGAGGTGTTCGTCCGCTACCTCCTCGACTCGGCCTATGACGAGGAGCTGCGGGAGCTTCTCTTCTGGCTGGCCCGGGACAAACGGCTGGAGACCACGCTGGGGCGCATGCCCCGGGCGTGTGCCGAGTTGGAGGCGCGCGGCCTGAAGCTCTCGGCCCGTCCGGACAGGGACTTCCAGCCTGGAGACTTGCTGCGGGGGGCGGGCCGCGCCGTCACGGACCTGCTCACCCACGAGCAGCAGAAGAATGCCTGGTACACCCACTACGCCCGGCAACGAGGCCAGCTCCCCCCGTCCTACCAGCAGGACCTCGACGAGGTGGAATGGGAAGCGGCCAGGCAGCACTACTCGGCGGGCAACGTGCTGCTGGGCAGCGTGGACCATGCCACCTTCGGCGTGCCGCTGGGCTTCTACTACCTCGCGGCGGGGACGGGCCACGGGCTGTCCTCTCTCTCACGGGGCGAGTACGAGCAGGCCGTGCGCGAGCTGACGCCCGTCGCGCTGCTGGCCACCCTGTACGTGGGGGGCAAGGGCGTACGCACCGTCTACGAGGCCCGGGCAGGAGGAGCCGGACTCCGGCGGGGACTCGAGACGGTGCGGGGGCGAGTGAGTCTCCTCGCGGAGAGGACGAGGGAACTGCAAACACGGCTGGGCGCGGGCGAGGAGGGACTGCGAGAGCTGGCCCGCTACATCCAAGCCAGACGTGAAGCGGGCCGCTTCGTGGCCGTGGGGGGAATGGACGCCGCGCTGGCCCTGTACGAGGCCCGGGGGGAAGTGGCCAAGGCGCGGCCCCTCTTGTCCAAGGCCAGGCCCGGGTCCTCGGGCTCCCCCCTGGTGCGCCAGGGCACCCTGGCCTCGCTGGTGGATGAGGGCGTCGGCCACACACCGGCCGTGGTGGAGGCGAAGCTGGCGGCGGTGGAGCTGGAGGCCACGGGCCCGCGCCTTCCCAAGAGCTGGCGGCGGTGGAGCTGGAGGCCACGGGCCCGCGCCTTCCCAAGAACGTGGGCGTACTGGAGAAGCACCGCCCGGCTCTCGACGCCCCGCCGCCCGAGGCCCGGGGCAATCCGCGCTGGCGCGAGTACGTCGACTACTACGAGAAACGCCTCAATGAGGTGAAGCAGGGCACGGCCACCGAGGGTCCCCTCAAGTGGGAGCCCTATGAGCAGATGCGCGCGTGGTTTGCCCGGGGGATGGCCTTCGAGCGCGACATGGTGAAGCGGCTGCGAGAGGACGCATTGAAGCCTCGGACCGAGCGCCGCTTCCTCGGGGACTTCGACCGGCCCCGCATTGAAACGCAGGTGGGCGTGAGGAAGCCGGGCCCCGGCCTGCGCTACGCGGACGTGCTCGTCATCGAAGAGGGAGAAGTTGGCGGGCATCCACGGCGCGTGGAGACGTTCAGCTTCAAGAGCCGCGACCTCTCGGGGTTGAAGTACGAAGATTTGAAGGCGCAGATGATTGAGGACGCGAGGGAAGCTCTGCGGAAGTACGGAGAGAGGTTGGATATCCGCCGGGACTCCCTCCAGCCCTTCTTCCGCGAGGGCGGTGCAGCGCCCGTCCAGCGGGTTCGCCTCGTTTATGAGGGGGGCGATCTCAAGCCCATGAGGGTAGACTTCTTGAAGAGAGCCGTGGGCGAAACCAAGAGGGCCGTTCCAGGATTGGAGGTGCTGTTTCAATGAAAGTATTAGAGCCTCACGGCATGAAGCCGGAGGACAGCCTCCTGCTCATCTTCGACGGTGCGTTCAGTCCACAGGCAGCGCCGGAGCGCGAGGTGGAGCCCTTTTTCCAGGCGCTCGAGGAGTATGCCGGTGGGTGGATGCCGGACGTCGTCAAAGGCAGGAGGCAACGCAAGTACGCCCGCGCCGCCCTTTGCAAGTCGCTGGAAGAGAAGCGCGATGGGGCCAGGACATCCATTGGGCTCTACCGGACGGAGTGGCCCGCGTTGGATATGTCGTTCGGACTCTGGCTCCCACCACGGCCTCCCGAACTGGGAATCCTCATCAACGTGCAGCCGCTCTCCTTCTTCTCGGAGGTGGAGCGCTGTCACCACTTAGTGGAACTGGTGCGCACCTGGGCCTCTCGCTACCCGGTTACCTATGCCATGGCCCACAGTACCGACGACAGAGCATTGGCGGGCGCTCCCAATTTCGGCCGCGACGACGAGACTGAGTACCGAGACGGATTCGATAGAATTTACGAGGTGTGCTGGCTCAATGTCTTTGGTCCCAAGCTGGTGGAAACCGTCGGCCGCGAACGGATGCTGTCGACACCAGCTCACCGGGTAGAGGAGTTGCCCAACGGCTCCGTGCTCCTGGTGACGTGGCCCACCGCGGCGGATTTCGCCAGCAAGGAGGCTCGGCTCGCCCAGGCCCGTGCCCACGCCCACCTCCGGCCGGACCTCGACTTCGACACCCTTTTGCGCTCCCTGCAGGAGCGCAGTGCCCTGCTCGCCCCCGTGGAGCCCCGCTTCCACCCGGACCTGGCTCCGCTCCTGTCGCGTGTGGTGGACCGCGCCGCCAGTCACCAACGCCAGCGCCGGATTGCCGAGCTCAACGCGTGGCGCCCCTCCGAGCCCGAGGAGTGGCGCCCCGCCGACTCCGCCCTGCCCCCGGACGTGGAGGACGTGGAGCGCGCCCGCGAGCATTACCGCACCCTCGCCGAGCACCTGGTGGCGCTGCTGCACTCGGAGGTGCCCTCCGTCTTCGCGGCGACGCCCGAGTCCCTCACCGACGCCGACTTCTACTTCTGGCGCGAGGACTTCCCCAAGAGCCGCCCAAGGCAAGCCCTCGACGCTCACGCGGTGCCCGCCATTGGCGCCTACCTGGGCGAAGTGCTGGTGCGCCACCTCGGCGGCCAGTGGATTCCGCGCCAGAAGCTCCAGGAGGCTCAGGTGCTCGTGGGCGACCGCGTCTGGTTGCCCTTCCTTCGGGCTCGGCGCTCCATGACTTCGCGCCAGGCGCTGCTCGACTACTCTCTCACCCTCCTCTTCCGCTCGGCCGAGCGGCACCGCGGCTGAACAGACGCCAATGCGCCAGCGCCTGCTCCAGCACGCGCGGCTCCCCCGCCACCTCAAGCGAATCGCTCAGGGCCATCAAGCTACCTGCTAGAGTAGGAGCCCTCTGCCAGGGGGCTTCATGACGTCGCAGGTGCTCAAGTGGGCGGCACTGCTGGGGGCGGTGCTGCTCTCCACCGGTTGCGTCACGCTGGGCCCGGAGGCTGACCTGGCGAGCCCGGGCGAGGTGCCCACGGACGTCTCCTGCGGAGGGCAGGCCGTGCCCGCGGGCTGGCCCGACTTCTCCGCCCACGACAGCACCGCACTCCTCGCCCCCTTCCTCACGTGCGGCTCGCCCGCGGAGTACGTCGCGCTCCAGGAACACGTGGACATGCCTCGGCTGGTGGAGTCGCTCACGGACTGGGATGCCGTGCGACTCGGCTCGCTGGGGCCCGTGCGTGAGGACGCCGCCGGCCTTCTCAACCGCAAGCGGCTGTCCTTCCTCCTGCAGGCCACCGACAGGTATGGCCTCGCCCATGCCGAGGTGTTCGTCCGCTACCTCCTCGACTCGGCCTATGACGAGGAGCTGCGGGAGCTTCTCTTCTGGCTGGCCCGGGACAAACGGCTGGAGACCACGCTGGGGCGCATGCCCCGGGCGTGTGCCGAGTTGGAGGCGCGCGGCCTGAAGCTCTCGGCCCGTCCGGACAGGGACTTCCAGCCTGGAGACTTGCTGCGGGGGGCGGGCCGCGCCGTCACGGACCTGCTCACCCACGAGCAGCAGAAGAATGCCTGGTACACCCACTACGCCCGGCAACGAGGCCAGCTCCCCCCGTCCTACCAGCAGGACCTCGACGAGGTGGAATGGGAAGCGGCCAGGCAGCACTACTCGGCGGGCAACGTGCTGCTGGGCAGCGTGGACCATGCCACCTTCGGCGTGCCGCTGGGCTTCTACTACCTCGCGGCGGGGACGGGCCACGGGCTGTCCTCTCTCTCACGGGGCGAGTACGAGCAGGCCATGCGCGAGCTGACGCCCGTCGCGCTGCTGGCCACCCTGTACGTGGGGGGCAAGGGCGTACGCACCGTCTACGAGGCCCGGGCAGGAGGAGCCGGACTCCGGCGGGGACTCGAGACGGTGCGGGGGCGAGTGAGTCTCCTCGCGGAGAGGACGAGGGAACTGCGAACACGGCTGGGCGCGGGCGAGGAGGGACTGCGAGAGCTGGCCCGCTACATCCAAGCCAGACGTGAAGCGGGCCGCTTCGTGGCCGTGGGGGGAATGGACGCCGCGCTGGCCCTGTACGAGGCCCGGGGGGAAGTGGCCAAGGCGCGGCCCCTCTTGTCCAAGGCCAGGCCCGGGTCCTCGGGCTCCCCCCTGGTGCGCCAGGGCACCCTGGCCTCGCTGGTGGATGAGGGCGTCGGCCACACACCGGCCGTGGTGGAGGCGAAGCTGGCGGCGGTGGAGCTGGAGGCCACGGGCCCGCGCCTTCCCAAGAACGTGGGCGTGCTGGAGAAGCACCGCCCGGCTCTCGACGCTCCACCGTCCGAGGCCCGGGGCAACCCACGCTGGCGCGAGTACGTCGACTACTACGAGAAGCGCCTCAATGAGGTGAAGAAAGGCACGGCCACCGAGGGTCCCCTCAAGTGGGCGCCCTATGAGCAGATGCGCGCGTGGTTTGCCCGGGGGATGGCCTTCGAGCGCGACATGGTGAAGCGGCTGCGAGAGGACGCATTGAAGCCTCGGACCGAGCGCCGCTTCCTCGGGGACTTCGACCGGCCCCGCATCGAAACGCAGGTGGGCGTGAGGAAGCCGGGCCCCGGCCTGCGCTACGCGGATGTGCTCGTCATCGAAGAGGGGGGAGTTGGCGGGCAGCCACGACGAGTGGAGACGTTCAGCTTCAAGAGCCGCGATCTGACGCTGCTGGAAGAAGGAGCACTGAGACGTCTGGTGATTGAGGACGCGAAGGAAGCTCTGCAGAAGTACGGGGGGAATCTGGATATCCGCCGGGATTCCCTCCAACGTTCTTTCGGCTCGGCTGACGAGGTTCCCGTTCAGCGGGTTCGCCTCGTCTACGAGGGGGGTGCACTCAAGCCCACGAAGGTAGACAACCTGGATGCAGTCGTGACCGCTGCCGAGGAAGCGGTTCCGGGAGTGGAGGTGCTGTTCCAATGAATCGACTGAGCGTGCACGACTTGAAGCCGGAGGATCTCCTTCGGCTCACCTTCATCGGAGGCTTTGACCAGCAGGCCTCAATGGAAGGAGAGCTGGAGCCCTTTCTCCAAGCGCTCGAAAAGTACGCCGATGGGTGGATGCCGGACGTTGCAGAAGGCAAGCGTCGACGCAAGTACGCTCGCGCCGCAATCTGGAAGGGTTTACAAGAGGGGCGTGACGATGTGTTCACGAGCTTGGGATTTTATCGCACGGAGTGGCCCGCGCTGGACATGACTCTCTGGCTCTGGCTACCTCCCCGACCTCCCAAGCTGGACATTGCGGTCAACGTGCAGCCTCTCTCTTTCTTTACCGAGCAGGAGCGCTGTCACCAGGTTGTGGAGATGGTGCGCGCCTGGGCCTCTCGCTACCCGGTCAGTCATGCCAAGGCTCACAGCGCCGATGACACGGAACTGGCGGGCTCACCCCGTTTCGGACGCGACGAGAAGACTTCTCGGAAGGATGGTTTCGACAAGATCTACGAGGTCTTCTGGCTCAACGTCTTTGGTCCCAAGCTGGTGGAAACCGTCGGCCGCGAGCGGATGCTGTCCACACCAGCTCACCGGGTAGAGGAGTTGCCCAACGGCTCCGTGCTCCTGGTGACGTGGCCCACCGCGGCGGATTTCGCCAGCAAGGAGGCTCGGCTCGCCCAGGCCCGCGCCCACGCGCACCTCCGGCCGGACCTCGACTTCGACACCCTTCTGCGCTCCCTGCAGGAGCGCAGTGCCCTGCTCGCCCCCGTGCAGCCCCGCTTCCACCCGGACCTGGCCCCGCTCCTGTCGCGTGTGGTGGACCGCGCCGCCAGTCACCAGCGCCAGCGCCGGATTGCCGAGCTCAACGCGTGGCACCCCCCCGAGCCCGAGGAGTGGCGCACCGCAAACTCCGCCCTGCCCCCGGACGTGGCGGACGTGGAGCGCGCCCGCGAGCATTACCGCACCCTCGCCGAGCACCTGGTGGCGCTGCTGCACTCGGAGGTGCCCTCCGTCTTCGCGGCGACGCCCGAGTCCCTCACCGACGCCGACTTCTACTTCTGGCGCGAGGACTTCCCCAAGAGCCGCCCAAGGCAAGCCCTCGACGCTCACGCGGTGCCCGCCATTGGCGCCTACCTGGGCGAAGTGCTGGTGCGCCACCTCGGCGGCCAGTGGATTCCGCGCCAGAAGCTCCAGGAGGCTCAGGTGCTCGTGGGCGACCGCGTCTGGTTGCCCTTCCTTCGGGCTCAGCGCTCCATGACTTCGCGCCAGGCGCTGCTCGACTACTCTCTCACCCTCCTCTTCCGCTCGGCCGAGCGGCACCGCGGCTGAACAGACGCCAATGCGCCAGCGCCTGCTCCAGCACGCGCGGCTCCCCCGCCACCTCAAGCGAATCGCTCAGGGCCATCAAGCTACCTGCTAGAGTAGGAGCCCTCTGCCAGGGGGCTTCATGACGTCGCAGGTGCTCAAGTGGGCGGCACTGCTGGGGGCGGTGCTGCTCTCCACCGGTTGCGTCACGCTGGGCCCGGAGGCTGACCTGGCGAGCCCGGGCGAGGCGCCCGCGGACGTCTCCTGTGGGGGACGGAGCGTGCCCACGGGTTGGCCCGACTTCTCCGCCCACGACAGCACCGCACTCCTCGCCCCCTTCCTCACGTGCGGCTCGCCCGCGGAGTACGTCGCGCTCCAGGAGCACGTGGACATGCCCCGGCTGGTGGAGTCGCTCACGGACTGGGATGCCGTGCGACTCGGCTCGCTGGGGCCCGTGCGTGAGGACGCCGCCGGCCTTCTCAACCGCAAGCGGCTGTCCTTCCTCCTGCAGGCCACCGACAGGTATGGCCTCGCCCATGCCGAGGTGTTCGTCCGCTACCTCCTCGACTCGGCCTATGACGAGGAGCTGCGGGAGCTTCTCTTCTGGCTGGCCCGGGACAAACGGCTGGAGACCACGCTGGGGCGCATGCCCCGGGCCCGTGCCGAGTTGGAGGCGCGCGGCCTGAAGCTCTCGGCCCGTCCGGACAGGGACTTCCAGCCTGGAGACTTGCTGCGGGGGGCGGGCCGCGCCGTCACGGACCTGCTCACCCACGAGCAGCAGAAGAATGTCTGGTACACCCACTACGCCCGGCAACGAGGCCAGCTCCCCCCGTCCTACCAGCAGGACCTCGACGAGGTGGAGTGGGAGGCGGCCAGGCAGCACTACTCGGCGGGCAACGTGCTGCTGGGCAGCGTGGACCATGCCACCTTCGGCGTGCCGCTGGGCTTCTACTACCTCGCGGCGGGGACGGGCCACGGGCTGTCCTCTCTCTCACGGGGCGAGTACGAGCAGGCCATGCGCGAGCTGACGCCCGTCGCGCTGCTGGCCACCCTGTACGTGGGGGGCAAGGGCGTACGCACCGTCTACGAGGCCCGGGGAGCAGGAGCCGGACTCCAGCGGGGACTCGAGTCGGTGCGGGGGCGGGTGAGTCTCCTCGCGGAGAGGACGAGGGAACTGCAAACACGGCTGGGCGCGGGCGAGGAGGGACTGCGAGAGCTGGCCCGCTACATCCAAGCCAGACGTGAAGCGGGCCGCTTCGTGGCCGTGGGGGGAATGGACGCCGCGCTGGCCCTGTACGAGGCCCGGGGAGAGGTGACCAGGGCGCGGCCCCTCTTGTCCAGGGCCAGGCCCGGGTCCTCGGGCTCCCCCCTGGTGCGCCAGGGCACCCTGGCCTCGCTGGTGGATGAGGGCGTCGGCCACACACCGGCGATGGTGGAGGCGAAGCTGGCGGCCGCGGAGTTGGAGGCCACGGGCCCACGCCTGCCCATGGACGTGAGGAGGCTGGAGAAGCACCGCCCGGCTCTCGACGCCCCGCCGTCCGAGGCCCGGGGCAACCCACGCTGGCGCGAGTACGTCGACTACTACGAGAAGCGCCTCAATGAGGTGAAGAAGGGCGAAGCCCTCGAGGGCCCCCTCAAGTGGGCGCCCTACGAGCGGATGCGCGCGTGGTTTGCCCGGGGACTGGCCTTCGAGCGCGACATGGTGAGGCTGCTGCGAGAGGACGCATTGAAGCCTCGGGCCGAGCGCCGCTTCCTCGGGGACTTCGACCGGCCCCGCATCGAAACGCAGGTGGGCGTGAGGAAGCCGGGCCCCGGCCTGCGCTACGCGGATGTGCTCGTCATCGAAGAGGGGGGAGTTGGCGGGCAGCCACGACGAGTGGAGACGTTCAGCTTCAAGAGCCGAAATCTCGCGCTACTAGAGGAAGAAGCAATGAAGGCGCAAATGAAGGCGGACGCGAGCGAGGCCCTACAGAATTACGGCGAGACGCTGGATATCCGTAGAGGCTCCCTCCAGTCCCTCTTACCAGGGGGCAGTGAGGTGCAGGTCCCGAGGGTCCGCCTCATCTACGAGGGGGGCGCCCTCAAGCCCACGGATGTAAACCTGTTGAAGAGAGCCGTAAACGAAATCAAGGCAGTGGTTCCGGGAGTCGAGGTGGTGTTTCAATGAAGCGGCTGAGCGTGCACGATCTGAAACCGGAGGACCGCCTCCGACTCGAGTTCGACACGGTCTTCGACCAGCAGGCGGCGCTGGAGAAACAGTTGGAGCCTTTTCTCCAGGCACTTGAAGAGCACGCCGACGAGTGGATGCCGGATGTTGTCAATGGCAAGCGGCAACGAAAATACTCTCGCCCTTCCTTCTGGAAGGCCCTTGAGGAGCGGCGCGACGGGAACACCTCGGGTCTCGGGCTCTATCGCACCAGGTGGCCCGCGTTGGACATGTCGCTCAGTCTCTGGTTTCCACCGCTGCCCCCCAAACTAGGAATCTTCATCAACGTGAAGCCCCTCTCCTTCTTCGCGTTGGCGGAACGCTGCCATGACTTCATTGAAATGGTGCGCGCATGGGCCTCTCATTATCCCGTCACACATGCCATGGCTTACAGCAGTGATGACATGATACTGGCGGGCGCTCCCAATTTCGGCCGCGACGACGAGACTGAGTACCGAGACGGATTCGATAGAATTTACGAGGTATGCTGGCTCAATGTCTTTGGTCCCAAGCTGGTGGAGACAGTCGGCCGCGAGCGGATGCTGTCGACACCAGCTCACCGGGTAGAGGAGTTGCCCAATGGCTCCGTGCTCCTGGTGACGTGGCCCACCGCGGCGGATTTCGCCAGCAAGGAGGCTCGGCTCGCCCAGGCCCGTGCCCACGCCCACCTCCGGCCGGACCTCGACTTCGACACCCTTGTGCGCTCCCTGCAGGAACGCAGTGCCCTGCTCGCCCCCGTGCAGCCCCGCTTCCACCCGGACCTGGCCCCGCTCCTGTCGCGTGTGGTGGACCGCGCCGCCAGTCACCAGCGCCAGCGCCGGATTGCCGAGCTCAACGCGTGGCACCCCCCCGAGCCCGAGGAGTGGCGCCCCGCCGACTCCGCCCTGCCCCCGGACGTGGCGGACGTGGAGCGCGCCCGCGAGCATTACCGCACCCTCGCCGAGCACCTGGTGGCGCTGCTGCACTCGGAGGTGCCCTCCGTCTTCGCGGCGACGCCCGAGTCCCTCACCGACGCCGACTTCTACTTCTGGCGCGAGGACTTCCCCAAGAGCCGCCCAAGGCAAGCCCTCGACGCTCACGCGGTGCCCGCCATTGGCGCCTACCTGGGCGAAGTGCTGGTGCGCCACCTCGGCGGCCAGTGGATTCCGCGCCAGAAGCTCCAGGAGGCTCAGGTGCTCGTGGGCGACCGCGTCTGGTTGCCCTTCCTTCGGGCTCAGCGCTCCATGACTTCGCGCCAGGCGCTGCTCGACTACTCTCTCACCCTCCTCTTCCGCTCGGCCGAGCGGCACCGCGGCTGAACAGACGCCAATGCGCCAGCGCCTGCTCCAGCACGCGCGGCTCCCCCGCCACCTCAAGCGAATCGCTCAGGGCCATCAAGCTACCTGCTAGAGTAGGAGCCCTGTGCCAGGGGGCGTCATGACGTGGCAGGTGCTCAATGCATGCTGAGGCCCGGGCGCACGGGTGGGCGGCACTGCTGGGGGTGGTGCTGCTCTCCACCGGTTGCGTCACGCTGGGCGCGGAGGCTGACCTGGGGAGCCCGGGCGAGGCGCCCGCGGACGTCTCCTGTGGGGGACGGAGCGTGCCCACGGGTTGGCCCGACTTCTCCGCCCACGACAGCACTGCACTCCTCGCCCCCTTCCTCACGTGCGGCTCGCCCGCGGAGTACGTCGCGCTCCAGGAGCACGTGGACATGCCTCGGCTGGTGGAGTCGCTCACGGACTGGGATGCCGTGCGACTCGGCTCGCTGGGGCCCGTGCGTGAGGACGCCGCCGGCCTTCTCAACCGCAAGCGGCTGTCCTTCCTCCTGCAGGCCACCGACAGGTATGGCCTCGCCCATGCCGAGGTGTTCGTCCGCTACCTCCTCGACTCGGCCTATGACGAGGAGCTGCGGGAGCTTCTCTTCTGGCTGGCCCGGGACAAACGGCTGGAGACCACGCTGGGGCGCATGCCCCGGGCGTGTGCCGAGTTGGAGGCGCGCGGCCTGAAGCTCTCGGCCCGTCCGGACAGGGACTTCCAGCCTGGAGACTTGCTGCGGGGGGCGGGCCGCGCCGTCACGGACCTGCTCACCCACGAGCAGCAGAAGAATGTCTGGTACACCCACTACGCCCGGCAACGAGGCCAGCTCCCCCCGTCCTACCAGCAGGACCTCGACGAGGTGGAGTGGGAGGCGGCCAGGCAGCACTACTCGGCGGGCAACGTGCTGCTGGGCAGCGTGGACCATGCCACCTTCGGCGTGCCGCTGGGCTTCTACTACCTCGCGGCGGGGACGGGCCACGGGCTGTCCTCTCTCTCACGGGGCGAGTACGAGCAGGCCATGCGCGAGCTGACGCCCGTCGCGCTGCTGGCCACCCTGTACGTGGGGGGCAAGGGCGTACGCACCGTCTACGAGGCCCGGGGAGCAGGAGCCGGACTCCAGCGGGGACTCGAGTCGGTGCGGGGGCGGGTGAGTCTCCTCGCGGAGAGGACGAGGGAACTGCAAACACGGCTGGGCGCGGGCGAGGAGGGACTGCGAGAGCTGGCCCGCTACATCCAAGCCAGACGTGAAGCGGGCCGCTTCGTGGCCGTGGGGGGAATGGACGCCGCGCTGGCCCTGTACGAGGCCCGGGGAGAGGTGACCAGGGCGCGGCCCCTCTTGTCCAGGGCCAGGCCCGGGTCCTCGGGCTCCCCCCTGGTGCGCCAGGGCACCCTGGCCTCGCTGGTGGATGAGGGCGTCGGCCACACACCGGCGATGGTGGAGGCGAAGCTGGCGGCCGCGGAGTTGGAGGCCACGGGCCCACGCCTGCCCATGGACGTGAGGAGGCTGGAGAAGCACCGCCCGGCTCTCGACGCCCCGCCGTCCGAGGCCCGGGGCAACCCACGCTGGCGCGAGTACGTCGACTACTACGAGAAGCGCCTCAATGAGGTGAAGAAGGGCGAAGCCCTCGAGGGCCCCCTCAAGTGGGCGCCCTACGAGCGGATGCGCGCGTGGTTTGCCCGGGGACTGGCCTTCGAGCGCGACATGGTGAGGCTGCTGCGAGAGGACGCATTGAAGCCTCGGGCCGAGCGCCGCTTCCTCGGGGACTTCGACCGGCCCCGCATCGAAACGCAGGTGGGCGTGAGGAAGCCGGGCCCCGGCCTGCGCTACGCGGACGTGCTCGTCATCGAAGAGGCAGGCACTGGCGGACATCCACGTCGCGTGGAGACGTTCAGCTTCAAGAGCCGCAACTTCTCGGAACTAGACAGCAAAGCAGTGGCAGCGCAGATGATTGAGGACGCTAGAGAAGCGCTGCGGAAGTACGGAGAGACGCTGGACGTCCGCCGCGACTCCCTCCAACGTCTTTTCGGCGCGGCTGGCGAGGTGCCCGTCCAGCGAGTCCGCCTCGTCTACGAGGGAGGCGAACTCAAGCCCACGGCTGTAGACGCCTTGAGGACAGCCGTGAACGAAACCAAGAAAGTCGTTCCGGGAGTGGAGGTGTTGTTCCAATGAAGGTGCTGCGCATGCACGATTTGAAGCCGGAGGACCGCCTCCTGCTCACCTTCGACGGTGCCTTCAGTCCACAAGCGACACTAGAGCACGAGCTGGCGCCGTTTCTTCAGGCGATCGAGGAGTACGCCGATGGATGGATGCCGGACGTCGTCAAAGGCAAACGGCAACGCAAGTACGCCCGCGCCGCCGTCTGGAAGTCCCTGGAAGAGGAACGCGATGGGAACAGAACGAACCTCGGGCTCTACCGGACGGCGTGGCCCGCGTTGGACATGTGGCTCAGGCTCTGGCTCCCACCGCGAGCTTCCGAACTGGGCATCATGCTCACAGTGAATCCGCTCTCTTTCTTCGCGGAAGCAGAGCGCTGTCACCACTTAGTAGAACTGGTGCGCACCTGGGCCTCTCGCTACCCGGTTACCTATGCCATGGCCCACAGTACCGACGACAGAGCATTGGCGGGCGCTCCCAATTTCGGCCGCGACGACGAGACTGAGTTCCGAGACGGATTCGATAGAATTTACGAGGTGTGCTGGCTCAACGTCTTCGGTCCCAAGCTGGTGGAAACCGTCGGCCGCGAGCGGATGCTGTCGACACCAGCTCACCGGGTAGAGGAGTTGCCCAATGGCTCCGTGCTCCTGGTGACGTGGCCCACCGCGGCGGATTTCGCCAGCAAGGAGGCTCGGCTCGCCCAGGCCCGCGCCCACGCGCACCTCCGGCCGGACCTCGACTTCGACACCCTTTTGCGCTCCCTGCAGGAACGCAGTGCCCTGCTCGCCCCCGTGCAGCCCCGCTTCCACCCGGACCTGGCTCCGCTCCTGTCGCGTGTGGTGGACCGCGCCGCCAGTCACCAACGCCAGCGCCGGATTGCCGAGCTCAACGCGTGGCGCCCCTCCGAGCCCGAGGAGTGGCGCCCCGCCGACTCCGCCCTGCCCCCGGACGTGGAGAATCCGGAGCGCGCCCGCGAGCATTACCGCACCCTCGCCGAGCACCTGGTGGCGCTGCTGCACTCGGAGGTGCCCTCCGTCTTCGCGGCGACGCCCGAGTCCCTCACCGACGCCGACTTCTACTTCTGGCGCGAGGACTTCCCCAAGAGCCGCCCAAGGCAAGCCCTCGACGCTCACGCGGTGCCCGCCATTGGCGCCTACCTGGGCGAAGTGCTGGTGCGCCACCTCGGCGGCCAGTGGATTCCGCGCCAGAAGCTCCAGGAGGCTCAGGTGCTCGTGGGCGACCGCGTCTGGTTGCCCTTCCTTCGGGCTCGGCGCTCCATGACTTCGCGCCAGGCGCTGCTCGACTACTCTCTCACCCTCCTCTTCCGCTCGGCCGAGCGGCACCGCGGCTGATCGTCCCCTTCAAGGGGAAACAGAACCTACCCGGGGCGGCCTAGCAGCCGTCCTCCACGGACGAGTCCACCACGCGGAACCGGGTGCCGGCCCGGCTCTCGCGCGGGCGGGGCCCGGACAGGCGCCTCAACGTCTCCAGCATGTGCTGGGTGGCCTCGCGTCCCCGCCGCATCGACGCGAGCACCGTCCCGGCCCGCCCCGCGTACTCCAGGCACGACTCCAGCCAGTGCTTCACCAGCGGGTGCGGGCTGATCTCCAGGAACATGTGGTGCCCACGCGCGATCAGCGCGCCCGTGGCCTCGCGGAACAACACCGGCTCGGTGAGGTTGCGCACCCAGTGCTCCGCGCCAAGCCGCCGCGCCGCCACGTCGCCCCCCGTCACCGTGGAGAAGAGCGGCAGGCGCTCGGTCCGGGGACACAGGCCCTCGAGCCGCTCGCGCAGCTCCTCGCCGAAGGGCTCCACCTGGGGGCAGTGCGCCGCCACCTCCGAGTCCACCCAGCGCGCCACCACGCCCTGCCTCCGCCAATGCGCCAGCGCCTGCTCCAGCACGAGCGGCTCCCCCGCCACCACCGTCCAGTCGGGGCTCGCGTGGATGACGCGCCACAGCCGCCCCTCCAGCCCGGGCGGCGCTTCCGCCGCCTGCTCCCACGTCAGCCCCACCACCGCCATCGCCCCCCGGCCCCGCAGCCGCCCCATGGTGCGCCCCTGCTGGCAGATGATGCGCATGGCGTCCTCCAGCGACAGCACCCCGGCCACCTGCGCCGCCGCCACCTCGCCGATGCTGTGCCCCACCACCGCCGCCGGCTCCACTCCCCACGAGCGCCACAGCGCCGCCAGCGCCAGCTCCATCGCCACGATGGCCGGACAGCTCACCTCGATGTCCCCGAGCGACGCCTCCCGTTCCGTCACCGCCTCCAGCAGCGACCACCCCAGGTGCCGGCGCACCTGCGCGTCACACGCGCTCAACACCATCTCGAACACCGTCGAGCGCTCCAGCAGCTCCCTCCCCATTCCCACCCACTGCGATCCCTGCCCGGAAAACACGAACACCGGACCGAGCCGACTCGCCTCGCGTTCCGCATCATTTTCGTGACGCATCCGGGACTCCTCGGAGGACCATCCCAGACCCACTCCCGCATTGCAGGCCCCTTGGACTGCCCGTGAAAGTAGGTAAAGACAGACTCAGTGAAGTAATTCAGTACACGTGGATTTTTACCTCGGTTTCCCAACCTCGTGAAGAAATTTTTCCGGAATCCACGACTTATTGGATTTCCGTCCGGGACGGACGAATTCGCTGGACATCGGGCCCCTCATGCCCCTGCTCGATCCGTAGCCCACCAGGCAGGAATGTGTGCTTCGTCCCGCCATGGTCTGGCGGAGGATGTGAGAGAGCCGTAAAACGTCGAACCCATGAGCCAGGTTCGCTACCAGTTGCTCGGCCCCCTCTTTCCTGGCGAAGGCGCCAATCGGCCCCATCTCGCCCTTTCCCTCGAGGACGGCCAGCCCCCCAGACCCGTGGTGTTGATCTGGGCGCCTGCCGAGGTCACCCAGGACGCCGCGGCATTGGCGCGACTTCACAAGGAAACGGAGCGCGCCGTCGTCATCGAACACCCCAACATCCTCCGGGTGCACGCCCTGGTGACCCTGGACGGGCGCGTGGCCCGGGTGACGGAGTACGCCGACGGCGAGCCCCTGCGCCACGTGCTGGAGGGCTGTCCGCGGCTGCCGCCCCTGTTCGCCGCGCTCATCGCCATGGAGGCGGCCACGGGTGTTCATTTCGCCCACATGGCGGGCAACGACGACGGCACGCCCTACGTCCATGGCGACCTGCGTCCGGAGACGCTGATGATCTCCGCCAAGGGCCAGGTGAAGGTGACGGGCTACGGCGCGCTCGGCGTGGCGCCGCGCGAGAAGGATGGCCGCCGGGTGCGCAACCGCCGCCTGTACAGCGCGCCCGAGCAGTTGCTCGGCGGCCGCGAGGCCTCGTCCGTTCCCACCGACGTGTTCCTCCTGGGCCTGCTGCTGCACGAGTGCCTCTCGGGGCGCAAACCCTTCCAGGACTCGATCGATCGGGACAAGGCCATCCTCTCGAGGCCCCTGCCGCCGCTGCCGGAGGACGTGCCGCTCGCCTACAACGAGATCATCCGCCGCGCCACGGCCAAGCGCGCCAAGGAGCGCTACCCGACGGCCCTCGCCTTCCGCGAGGCCCTGGAGGCCCTGGTGGGTGAGCTGCCCTCGTCCACCGCGCTCGCCGAGTTCCTCATCCGGCAGATTCCCCACGACAACGAGACGCGGCGCTTCCGCAAGGCGTTGATCGAGCAGGGCCTGGCCGAGCTGGCCCGGAACACCCCCCCCTCGCTTCCCGCCCCCGTGGCACCCGGCTCCGCGGCCCCGCCACCGGGGACGCCCGGCCACGCGCCGCCACCTCCGGGAACGCCCGTGTACGCGGCCCCGCCTCCAGGCACGCCCGGCTCCGCGCCGCCGCCGCCAGGAGCGCCCGTGTACGCGGCGCCTCCCCCTCCGTCCGCCATGCGCTCGCGCGCCGCGGTGGGAGGGCTCGCCTTCGTGGGCACGCTCTTGTTCGTGAGCGCCGTGGGCTTCATCTGGAAGAACATCCAGCACGAGCCCGAGTACCTGGGCCCCGACGCGGGCGTGGCCGACGTCAACACGATGGTCGTCGAGGAGGTGCCGGCGGCGCCGCCCGACGCCGGCGTGGCGGTGGCACCGAGCCCGCCTCCCGCCAAGGCGGGCTCCTCCGCGCCCCTCACGCCCGTGCAGATCTTCGTCACGCCCGAGGTGATGCTCTACGTCGATGGCCGCCAGGTGGGCCGCTCGCCCCAGACGGTGCCCATGACGCCCGGCCGCCACCTCATCTCCCTGGTGGATGCGAACCGGGGCCTGCGCACCGCGCGCAGCATCGACGTGCGCGCCACCCAGGAGAAGGTCCAGTTCAACATGCGGGTGAACCTGGGCTCCGTGCTCATCCTCGCCGAGTCGGGGGCCAAGGTCTTCCTGGATGGCCAATCCCTGGGCGTGGCCCCCCTGGCCGAGTACCCCGTCTTCGAGGGCGAGCACCACGTGCGCGTCATCAACCCGGACAAGAGCGTCCAGGAGCGGGACTTCGTCATGCCGGGCGCCCCTCCCGGTGAGCGCATCGTGCTCAACGCGAAGAGCTCCGACGGCTCCGAAGGCGTCGCGACCGAAGCCGGAGAGTGAACTCCAAGGCTTCCGCCATTCGTCGCCATGGAAGGAGGCCAGGGAGGCGCGATAAGGAGGGCGGATGGCGGGCGAGCAGATCGCTGAACGTGTCTCCGTACTCCTGCGGCGGTTGTCTCGTGTTCATGGCGCGGTGGTGATGGCGGTGGGGCTCGTGGTCCTCACCGCGTGGGTGTTCGACCTGACCTCGCTCAAGGGGCTGCGGCCGGGCCTGCCCACCATGAAGGCCAACACGGCCCTGTGCTTCATTCTCTCGGGAGCGGCCCTGCTGATCGCCGGCCTCACGCGGCCCCCGCCCGCGCTGCGGCGCGCCTCGGTGGCGAGCGCGGTGCTCGTGGTCCTCATCAGCTCCCTGACGCTCGTGCAGTACGTGCTGGACGTGAACCTGGGCCTGGACGAGCTGCTCGTGGTGGACCCCGCGCGCCACGTGGAGCTCGGCTACCCGGGACGCATGGCCCCCAACACCACCCTGTGCTTCCTGCTGCTCGGGATGGCGCTGCTGTGTCTCGAGATGGAGACGCGGGTGGTGGGCTGGCCCTCGCAGTACCTCGCCGCGCTCGTGGGCGTCATCTCCCTGGTAGGCCTCGCGGGCTACCTCTACGGGCAGCAGGAATTCACCGGCATCGCGCGCTATACGCAGATGGCGGTGCACACCACGGCGTGCTTCCTGCTGCTGGCGCTCGGCGTCCTCGAGGCCCGCGCCACCCGGGGCGTCATGCGGGTCGTCTCCGGCCCGGGCCTGGGGGGAGCGCTCGCGCGCTGGCTGCTGCCGCCGGCGTTCGTGCTGCCCATCCTCATCGTGGGCGTGGTGCTCTGGGCCTACCGCTCCGCGGCCTTCCCCCTCCCCTTCGCCCTGGCGCTCATCGCCTCGGGCAACGTGATGATCTTCACCGTGCTGGTGTGGGCGGCCGCGTTCGCGCTGGACCGGGCCGAGTCCCAGCGCCTGCGCGGCGAGGAGGAGCGCATCGGCCTGCAAGCCCGGGAGCAGGCCGCGCGCGACGAGGCCACCGCCCAGCAGCGCGAGCGCACCCGGGCGGAGAACGCCGAGCGCGACGCCCAGCGCGCCGTGCGCGAGCGCGAGGACATCCTCGCCGTGGTGAGTCATGACTTGAAGAACCCGCTGAGCAGCATCGGCATGAGCACCCGGCTGCTGCGGCGGCTGCTTCCCGAGGACGAGGCCGGCGAGCGGATGCGCAAGCACACCCACACCATCGAGCGCTCGGTGGAGCGGATGGATCGGCTCATCCGGGATCTGCTCGACATGGCGAGCCTCCAGGCGAACCAGGTGAAGCTGAACCTGGAGTCCCACGAGGTGGAGGAGCTGGTGCGCGAGGGCCTGCTGCTGCTCGAGCCGCTGGCCGTGGAGGCCTCCATCGAGCTGCGCACGCGGCTGCCGCCGGAGCACTGCCAGGTGCGGTGCGATCGGGACCGCTTCTTCCAGGTGTTGAGCAACCTGGTGGGCAACGCGCTCAAGTTCACTCCCGAGCGGGGCACGGTGACGGTGGAGGTGGTGCCCGAGGCGTCCGCCGTGCGCTTCCTGGTGCATGACACCGGTCCGGGCATTCCCGCCGAGGCGCTGCCCCACCTCTTCGAGCGCTTCTGGCGCGTCGAGGGCACGGGCAAGAAGGGCACGGGGCTCGGACTCTCCATCAGCCGGGGACTCGTGAAGGCCCAGGGGGGCACGATGGACGTACGCAGCGAGCAGGGCCGGGGAAGCACCTTCTGCTTCACCCTGCCCCGGGTGTCCGCGCCCGCCCCCCAGGGGTGAGCCGGCGGTCGGGGCATGCGATGGTCCTCCTCCCGGCCACCCGGCCGCGCCCCAAGGAGTCCCCCGCATGAAGAGCCGTTCGTTGCCTTGCCTGCTGCTTGCGCTGCTGCTCGCCTCGTGGAGCGGGAGCGCCCGCGCCGCCGAGGTGGTGGTGTGGCACGGCTACCGCGCCGCCGAGCGCACCGCCCTGGAGAAGGTCGTGGCCGCGTACAACGCCGCCCAGGGCGAGTCCGGCACGCGGGTGAAGCTGCTCGCCATCCCCTCGGATGCCTTCACGGACAAGATCTCCGCGACCCTGTCGCGCGGCGTGGGCCCGGACGTCTTCGTCTTCCCCCAGGACAGGCTCGGCGGCTGGGTGGAGGGCGGCGCGCTGCTCGAGCCGCTCGACTTCTTCCTGGAGCCCGCCGTGCGCGAGCGCTACGTGCCGGGCACGCTCGAGGCGATGACCTACCGGGGCTCCGTCTACGCCCTGCCCCTGGACTTCAAGGCCATCACCCTCCTCTACAACAAGAAGCTCATGCCCACCCCGCCGCGCACCACGGGCGAGATGCTCGCCGCGTGCAAGGCGTTGCGCGCGAAGACGCCGGACAAGTCGAGCGTGTGCCTCGCCTATCCGTACACGGACTTCTACTACCACGCGGCCTTGATGCATGCCTTTGGCGGGCGGGTGTTCGACCCGGGCCCCCAGGTGCGGCTGGACTCACCGGAGAACGTCAAGTCCCTGGAGCTGCTCTTGCGCTGGACGTCCCAGGAAGGCCTGTTGCCCGCCGAGCCCTCCACCGCGCTCGTCACGAGCCTGTTCAACGAGGGCAAGGCGGCGCTCGTCTTCTCCGGCCCCTGGTTCGTCGGGGAGATCGCCCAGGGCATCGACTACGGGCTGGCGCCGCTGCCCACCGTGGACGAGGCGGGCGGCAAGCCGCTGCGGCCGTGGATGACGGTGGAGGGCGTGGGCATCTCCTCGCACTCGGCGAACAAGGACGCCGCCTATGACTTCGTGCGCTACCTCACCGGCCCCGAGGGCGCACGCCTCATGGCCACCCAGGGCCGGCAGAACCCCGCCTTCGCGCCCATCTACGAGGACAAGGCCATCGGCGCGGATCCCGTGCTCGCCGCCATCCGCGAGCAGGCCCGGACGGCCCTGCCCATGCCCAACCTGCCGGAGATGACCATGGTCTGGTCCCCGGCGACCTCGGCCATGAACGCCGTGCTCCACAAGCTCGCCACACCCAAGGCCGCGCTGGACGAGGCCCAACGCACCGTCCAGAAGAGCGTCACGGCCCTGCGGCGGGGAGCCAAGGCCCCGACCGAGGCTCCCGCCAAGGCTCCGGCTCCCGCGAGGAAGTGAGCGCGGGCGGGCGGCGCGTCAGCTCAGGGTGAAGGACACCGTGCCCACGCCCTCGATGCCGCCCTCCACGCGGTCTCCGCGCGACAGGGGGCCCACGCCGTGGGGCGTGCCGGTGAAGATCAGATCTCCCGGCTCCAGCCGCCACAACTGCGACGCCTTGGCGATGATCTCCGCCACGTTCCAGATCATGTCCGCGAGCTGGCCGTCCTGCTTCGTCTGGCCATTGACGTCGAGATGGATGCGCCCCGTGGGCAGTCCCCCGCCCTCGGCCCGGCGCAGCACGCCGATGGGCGCCGAGGCATCGAAGCCCTTGGCCGCGTCCCACGGGCGCCCCTCCTTCTTCGCCACGGCCTGCAAGTCCCTCCGGGTGAGATCCACCCCCACCGCGTAGCCGTACACCAGGCCCAGCGCCTGCTCGGGCGTGACGTTGATGCCACCTCCCTTGAGCGCCACCACCAGCTCGATCTCGTGATCGAGCCGCTCGGTGGAGGACGGATAGGGCACGGGCTCACCCGGTACGCGCACCGCGTCGGCCGGCTTGGAGAAGAAGAACGGCGGCGCACGCGTCGGATCTCCGCCCATCTCCCGGGCGTGGGCGCCGTAGTTCTGGCCCACGCAGTAGATGCGGCGGACGGGGAAGCGGGCCGAAGTGCCCTCGATGGGCAGGCTGGGACGCTCGGCGGGGGCGATGACGAAGTCGGTGGCTTGGGTCATGGCCCTACGCTTAACGCGCCGGGTACCCCCGGCGAAAGCAAATGCCCACCCGGGGTGTCCGGTCCACCACCCGGGTGGGCGCCCGCTCAGCGCGGAGTGCCCTGCTCGAGCACGTGGGCCTGCGCCGCGGCCAGGGCCGTCATGTTGACGATGCCACGCGCCGTCACGCGCGGCACGAGCACCTGGATGGGCTTGGAGATGCCCAGCAGCAGCGGTCCCACCAGCAGCGCCTCGGTGGCCGCGGACAGGAGCGTCATGGCGATGTTGGCCGCGTCCAGCGTGGGCATGACGAGCAGGTTGGCCGAGCCCGTCAGCGGACTGTGGGACACGAGCCGGTGGCGCAGCGTCTCGCTGAGCGCCGCGTCGGCGTGCATCTCGCCGTCCACCTCGAGCTCCGGGGCGCGCTGGCGCACCAGCTTGAGCGCCTGGCGCATCTTGATGGCGGACTGGGAGTTGCCGGCGCCGAAGCTCGAGTGCGACAGCAGTGCGGCCTTGGGGGTGATGCCGAAGCGGCGCACGGCGTCGGCGGCCAGCAGCGTCATCTCGGCGACCTGCTCGGCGGTGGGATCGATGTTGACGTGGGTGTCGCAGAAGAACAGCGCGCCGTTCTGCAGGATGAGGGCCGAGAGCGCGTAGATGCGACCCACGTCCTGGCGCTTGGGGATGATGGGCATGACGTACGTCATGTGCCGTCCCCAGTCATCCCGGCTGCCGCACAACGCGGCGTCGACCTGCCCCGACTCCAGGAGCATGGAGGCGGCCACCGTGGGCCGGCGCACCACCCGGCGCGCGGCGGCGTCGAGCGGCACGCCCCGGCGATCCACCAGCGTCTGGTAGCGCTTGATGAGCGGCTCGATGATGTCGGTGTCCTCGCTCGGATCCACCACGCGCACGTCCCGGCCGACCTCCAGCCGCAGCCCCAGCTCCTTGATGCGCTCGGTGATGACCCGGCGCCGGCCGATGAGCACGGGCTCGGCGAGCTGCTCGTCCACCACGCTCTGCACCGCGCGCAGCACCCGGTCATCCTCCCCTTCCGCGTACGCCACGCGGCGGGGCGTGCGACGGGCCAGCTCGAACACCGGCCGCATGAGCTGACCCGAACGGTAGACGAACAGCTCCAGCTCGCGCTGGTAGGCCTCGAAGTCCGCGATGGGCCGGCGCGCCACGCCCGAGTCCATGGCGGCCTTGGCCACCGCCGGGGCGATCTTCAGGATGAGCCGGGGGTCGAACGGCTTGGGGATGATGTACCTGGGCCCGAAGACGTGCGCCGTGCCGCCGTAGGCCTGGGCCACCACCTCGTTGGCCTCCACCCGGGCGAGCTCGGCGATGGCCTCGGCGGCCGCGCGCTTCATGGGCTCGTTGATCTCCGTGGCGCCCACGTCCAGCGCGCCGCGGAAGACGAAGGGGAAGCACAGGACGTTGTTGACCTGGTTGGGGAAGTCCGAGCGGCCCGTGGCGACGATGGCGTCGGGGCGGGCCTCCATGGCGGCGTCCGGGCGGATCTCCGGCTCGGGGTTGGCGAGCGCGAGGATGATGGGCTTGGGCGCCAGCAGGTGCAGCCACTCGGCCTTGAGCACGCGCGGCGCGGACAGGCCCAGGAACACGTCCGCCCCGCCGAGCACCTCGGGCAGGGTGCGCGCGGAGGTCTTGTGTGCGTAGCGGGCCATGTTGGGCGCCATCTCGTCGCCCCGGTCCGCGTGGACCACGCCCTTGATGTCCGTGAGGGTGACGTTGGCGACGGGCAGCCCCATCTCCACGAGCAGATCCACGCACGCGAGCGCCGCGGCGCCCGCGCCGGAGGTGACGAGCTTGATCTCCTCGAGCTTCTTGCCCTGGAGCACGAGCCCGTTGCGGATGGCGGCCGCGCACACGATGGCGGTGCCGTGCTGATCGTCATGGAAGACGGGGATCTTCATGCGCGCGCGCAGGGCGCGCTCGATGACGAAGCACTCGGGGGCCTTGATGTCCTCGAGGTTGATGCCGCCGAAGGTGGGCTCGAGCGCGGAGACCACGTCCACGAAGCGCTCGGGGTCGGTGGTGTCCACCTCGATGTCGAAGACGTCGATGCCGGCGAACTTCTTGAAGAGGACGGCCTTGCCCTCCATGACGGGCTTGCCGGCGAGCGGACCGATGCTGCCCAGGCCCAGCACGGCGGTGCCGTTGGTGATGACGCCCACGAGGTTGCCTCGGGCCGTCAGGTCGCGCGCGGCGTCGGGGTCGGCGACGATCGCCTCGCACGCGGCCGCCACGCCGGGGGAGTAGGCCAGCGCGAGATCGCGCTGGGTGGCCATGCGCTTGGTCGGCTCGATGGCCAGCTTTCCGGGCCGGGGCAGCCGGTGGTAGTCGAGCGCCGCTTTGCGAAAATCCTCGTCCATCGCCATTGCTTCGTGTCCTCGGTTCTACGGTCGGAAGGCCGTCGCCTCACGGCGCCGGGCCTGCGGAAGCCCCCCACTGTAGCCGTGAGGCGGCTCGCGACCCCTGCATAACAGCGCCCGGGAGGGCTCTCGGGCGCAACGGGGGCATAAGCCGCGCTGACAGCGGCGTGGGGAGGCGATGACGCGGTGCGTCCTGCCGGGAGTGCATCGCGTGGAGGGTCGCGATCGTGGGGACAGCAACGGATACGGGCGCATTCGGGTGATGACAAAGCTCTTGGGCTTTTCCAACCGGTGTGCATTCCCATCATGGGTCCATGGTGGCGGACGCCTCGGTCCACGTGCGCTGGAGATGGCTGCCAATGACAGATGCCCCGTGCCCTCACCTTCGCGCGCGGCCTGAAACACCGGGACGTCAGTGTCCTTCGAGCATGTGTCCGGTGCTTGCACTGCGGATCTGCTCGAGAAATTGTATGAATGGGATAAGCAGCTCCAGACGCAATAGAAAGTATCCCATTGGAGAGGGTGATGAAGCATCCCATTCCTCGGATTCGTCGCCATGCCCCGCCCGACAACGGAGGACGCCTCCTCCAGCGGGAAGTGCTCCGTCTCGTGCTGCACCTGCCCTTCGGGCATCGGGAACTCGCAACACCCGTCAGTCATGCGCTCGAGGTGTACTTGCGGAACGCGGGCCTGGGGGCAGACGCCTTCACCGGGTATTCCCTGGGAGAGGAGCCCATGCCGCTCGATGCGGACGGTTGGGCTGACATCCGGGACACCCTGGCGCCACCTCCTCGGGATGCCTTCCTGGATGAGCAGACGGAGGAGTCTTTCCTCAAGCAGAAGATGAAGGAGCAGTTCGACCGCACGGTGGAACTCTCGATTGGAGCCACCGGCGTCACCGGTTACGGCTTCTTCTACTGGGCGCGTCTGCCGTGGCGCCCGCCCGTCCAGGACCAGGTCAGTCTGGTGAGCTTCTCCTGGCCCACCGAGCACCTGGAAGCGCACGGACTCGAGCGGATGCGAGCGGAGATCATGGAGCTGGCCGCGCTGCTGCCCTATGTGTCGGGCCACGCGGGACTGGCCTTCTCCTCTCCCAATCTCTGGGGGCCCTCCATGAAGGACCTCCACGAGGAGGCATTGCGCTACCCAGGACTGGACGTGACGCATGGCCAGCGCGACCTGGGCTCGCGCGTGGACGGCGTGCACTGGCTCAACTTCCTCGGTCCGGAGGTGCTGACCCAGGTGGGAGGGGCCGAGGCGCTCCGCTCCCGGCTGCACTCCCCTTCCACCTCCGTGCAACCACTCGGGGGCAATCGGGCCGTGGTGGCGCTCGGCGTGGAGCCCGAGGCGGGAGACCTGCTCCGGGGCGACACGTTGCCCGCCTACCGCGAACTGGCGCACGTGCTCAAGCCCTGGCTCTTCCCCCACCCCGAGCACGTCTCCTGGCGCGACTGTCCTCCAGACATGGCCCGTCGCTGGTGGCGTCGCTTCCTCGACTGAAGACGAATCCGACAAGAGGTGAAGTGCGGGAGAGCCACTAAGCTAAGCAGGCTCCATTCGCTTCCGCGAGTCTGGGGGTAGACAATGCGTGCTGACTCTCCATGGACACGGTGGGCGGGCCTGCTTCTCGCACTGGCCCTGCTGTCCACCGGCTGTGTGTCGCTCACACCACCGCCCGGCCAAGGGATGAACCTGCGCTACACGCCACGCGAGGCTGTCGCGTCCGCACAAGAGCCAGGCGCTGGGCCTCCGCGGGCCCTCCCCTCTCCGCCTGAGCCCGAGACACCCCGGCGGCTCCATCAACGCCGGGCCCCACCGGAGTCCAAGACGGCGGCAGGCCGAGACGGCGGCGCTCTCGCGACCCATCTGGCATTTCGCGGTGCCGTTCTCGACGTCTCGGGCGCCAGTCGACGAATCTCCGGAGAGTTATCCAGACTCAAGGCCAGCGAGCGGGGCATCGCCGGCAGAGCCGCTGGCGTGTTCATCCGCTACGTCGAGTATGGCGAACGCCAACTGCGGTGGATTGACGTCGAACTCGCTGCCGCCACCCGGCTGGCCAACGCTGCTTCCGAGGTGGATGACCCGGACATGCAGCTCGCCCTCTTGCGCCTTGCCGGCCCACGGATCGAAGCCACCATGATGAGTTCGCTCCTGCTCGCGGCATGGCTCGACTTCCTCAATCTCGTCGACGTGGTGCTCGCGCAGGGCATCATCAGCGTGGAGACGCTGTTCGTGGACATGGATCGTTTACAAAAGATGCTCGATCCCACCATGACGGCGCTCTCCTCCCTGGAGCCAGGGCAGGTGCAGGCCGCAGCAAAAGACCTCCCCGCGCTCATAGGTCATCTCTCCGGCGAGTTCAATTCGACCACGGAGACTCTTCGCGCAGCGATGAGGCGCAGGGAGCAGGTGATTTTATTGGCTCAGATCGTTGAGATGGTCACGATGTTATCAGCGATGAAAATATCGTTGCCCTCACTGCCGCCGTCCACTCCCGCTACGCTTGGAGTGGGCTTGGTGATGGGAGGCGACGGTGTAATGATGGGCACGCGGATGGTCGTCTCCGCCGAGTGGGTGGAGATGATGCGCCGACTCGTGCAGGCGGGCGTCCTCTCTCTTCCCGCCGTCAGCGCCGCTGTCCGTATTCACGCTGGCCAAGCGATATGGCACAGGCGCAAGACGATTTGCCGCGCGGCGTGCGCGAGGCTCTCGGGGACGGGCCCGAGGTGCGGAGCATGCGGGTGACGGGCAAAGGCGGAGCTGGCATGGCCGAGTCACCGCAGCACCATGTCCTACCGAAAGAGTTCCGCGATTGGTTCGAGCAGCGCGGCTTCACCGGCGAAATGGACATCAACCAGTTCTGCGTTGAGCTGGAGCAGGCACACCACCAAGCAATACACGGCGGTGGGAACTGGCGCCTCGGCCGCACATGGCCCGGTGAATGGAACCAGATGATCATGAAGGCGCTGCGCGATGCCGAGACCGTCGCTGGCCGGATGCTGACGCCGAACGCGATCCTGAAGCTCGTCGCTCGGGAGATGAGGCGCCATAATATTCCGGTGAACTTCACTCCTTGGAGAGGGCGATGAAAGAGGGACATTCCTGGGAGGGCAACTGGAGGGTCCGCCTGTATGAGCGGGTCCGCGAGCGCGGCTACGATTCACTCACCGCCTTCGCCGAGGCGCGCCCTACCCTCCCGCTGGTAGAGCTGGCCCAGGAGCTTGGCGGAGACGACATCAACGCAGTGCAGGTCTTCAGCGGGTTGGTCGCCGAAGCGGAGCGGAGCAACCGACTCACCCGCCTGGTACGGGGGCAACTCGTGCGAGAGCTTTGGGAGGGTCTCCCCAACGGCTGGCCAGCCGTGCTGGACGAAGAAGCTCGTTTAGAGGTCGCCATTACCCTGGGGTCGTGGAGTGCCTTCACTCCAGTCACCCATGAGGAGCGTGCCAGGCAGGTCATGGCGGCCCTTCTCGCCACGCCACCACCGCCAGGTTGGCGCCCGCTCGGGCCCGACGACGAGTTGCTGCGCATGCTGCTGCCTGACGAGGATGTCTAGCTCGAGTCTTGGGGATGGCCCGGGGCCTCGTTCACGGCTCGACGGATTGTGGCAGCCTCCTGGGTTTGGAGACCGGCATGTAGCACTTGCCCTGGTACTCGGCCTCATTCGTGTCGTCGCACGGAGGCTTTTGAGCGGTCTCCACCCAGCACCCCCCGTTGATCTCCACGACAACCTTCTTGCGCGGGCAGGGAGCCACCACCTGATTGAGAAAGGGCTCCTTGGGCATGGGATAGGCGGGAACCGTCGGCTCCACCGCCGCGAGGTCGACGGGGGACGGAGTCTCCTCGCGTGAGGCGGTCCCCGTGGCCGACTCCCGACCATGGGGCGCCGGGCTCGCGGAAAGACTCGCCAGCAGCCACACGCCCAGGCCGAGCATGAGCCCCTTCCAACTCGCGACAGCGTGCCCCGTGCGTTGGCCTCCGGCGGGGTGTGAGGAGAGCTGGCCCGAGGCGAGGTGGGCCCGGAGCCGGTCACTGTCCTGCACGCGGGTTACCGCGGCACTCGTGAGCACGAGCAGGTCCGCCAGTTCCACCACGGGCATCGATGCGGGCGCTTCCTCCACCCGCACGGTCACCGTGACCGGCTCTGGCTCACACAAGAGGCTCACCCGCCAGGGCCCCTCGGGCCGCCACTCCACGCGCTCGGTGGGCAGCAGTTGCAGCACCGCCTTGCCCGTCTCCACATCCCAGGCGTCGTGAAGGCGGCCCAGCTCGGGACCCACTTCGTCGTAGGCACCGCCCCGCTCGAAGGGCCCCCTCCCTCCACCCTTCCCGCTCGTCTCGTCCGCCACGTGACTCCCTCCCAGCCCGACGCCCAGCAGACTGGATTTGACCTTTCGAGTCAAGATGAAGAACATGTCCTCACGGGTAAGTATCCCCAGCTCGCAGCGGTTGGGTTAAACAGGATGCATGCACGTCTTCGAGATCATCATCGCGTTGTTGCTCGCCGGTGCGGGCCTCACCGCGCTGTCCCAACGCATCGGGACTCCCTACCCGGCGATGGTGGCGCTCGCCGGCGCCGCCCTGGCGCTCGTGCCCGGCACGCCGACACTGGTCCTGGATCCCGAACTCGCGCTCACGCTCTTCGTCGCGCCGGTGCTGCTGGACGCCGCCTTCGATGCGTCCCCGCGCGACCTCCGGGCGAACTGGCGGACCGTTGCCGGCCTCGCCCTTGGCGCCGTCGCACTCACCATCGTCGTCGTCGCGGGGGTGGCCCGCCTGCTCGTGCCCGGCATGCCCTGGGCCGTCGCGGTCGCGCTCGGCGCAATCGTCGCGCCCCCTGACGCGGCGGCCGCCACCGCCGTCCTCAAGCAGCTCCGTCCGCCGCATCGACTCCTCGTCATCCTCGAGGGCGAGAGCCTCTTCAACGACGCGAGCGCGCTCTTGATCTACCGTCTCGCCGTCAGCGCGACGCTCGCGGGCACGCTGTCGGGGACAGGCGTCATTCCCTTGCTCCTCGTCGTCACCGTGGGCAGCGTGGTGCTCGGGTTCGTGCTGTCGCGGGTCATCCTCCTGGTGACCCCGCGGATACACGACGTCGCCCTCGCGGTCGTCGTGCAGTTCTGTGGGACGTTCGCGGTCTGGATGCTCGCCGAGCGGCTCCATCTCTCCGGCATCCTCACCGTGGTCGTCTTCGCGATGGCGACCGCCCGCCGCGCCGCGGACATCACCCCGGCACGCCTCCGGATCCCCTCGTACGCGGTCTGGGAGTTCGCCGTGTTCGTGTTGAACGTGCTCGCCTTCATCCTCGTCGGGTTCCAGCTCAAGGCGATCCTCGGCCGGCTCGACTCGAGCACGCTCGTGGAGTACGCGGGCGTCGCGGGCGCGGTGTGCGTCGCGACGATCCTCGCGCGCATCGCCTGGGTGTCGGGCGCCGCGGCCTTCAGTCGCTGGCGGTGTCGTCCAGCGCCGGACGGCACGGCGGGGCCTCACGACACGGTGGCCCTGTCGAAGCGCGCCGCGGCGGTCGTCGGGTGGTGCGGCATGCGAGGGATCGTGACGCTTGCCGCGGCGCTTGCCCTTCCAACCGGCGGGTCCGACGGGCCCGGGTTTCCCTACCGCGACCTGGTCCTGTTCACCGCCTTCTCTGTCGTGCTCGGAACGCTCGTCGTCCAGGGCATGACGCTGCGCCCACTCCTCAACATGCTCCAGCTCGAGGACGACGGCTCGGTGGAGCGAGAGGTGCGACTCGCCCGTGTCGAGACGTTGCGCGCCGCGCTCTCGGCCACCACGGCCGAGCTGCCCGGCGAGGAGCTGTCGGGGCTGCTGCGTCGCCGCTACGAGCTCATGCTCCGGCGCGCCGAAGCGGAGTTGGCCGGCAATGGCAACGAGCCTCACGGGGCGGCCGAAAATGATGGCCGCGCGTTCGTCGACGCGGCGGCCATCGCGCGCAGGGCCACCTCGGCCGAGCGACATCGGCTCCTCGCGCTGCGGGCGGACGGCACCATCGGCGATGCGGCCTTCCAGCGAGTCGAGCAGGAACTCGACCTGGAGGAGCTGGACTTGCAGCAGCTCGCTCCCAGTGCCGACTCGGGGGGGGCTGTCGGCGACGGGCAATCCCGGAACCGAGCCCGCCCCGGTTGAGTGGCGCTCCGCGGCTTCAGCCTGCGGCGGGCTCGACCCACGCCTTGCGCACGTTCGACTCGTAGAGCGCGCCGATCACCCGCTCCACCTCGAGGGCCCGATTGAAGCTGGCGAGCGGTTCACCGCCGTTGCGGACCGTCGTCGCGAAAGCGTCGAACAGACGCACCATCGACAGCAGTTGCCCGCCCGTCGAGGGGTCGCTCCCCACGCTCGGGTCGAGCACCTTGCCCCGAACGGTGAACAGGCGCTCGGGTACCGGCACCTCCTGGCCCTGGGGAGCCATCGTGCCCAAGGCCGCCTTCGCGGCATACAGCCTGGCCGTCGCCACGCTCGGATAGCGCAGCGCCTCCAGACGCAGCCGCCCCTTGCTGCCGAAGGCCTCGATCCAGAAGCCCGGGCTGTCCGCCGCCGTCCACGACGTGGCCATCGTGCCCATCGCGCCGTTGGCGAAGCGCAGGAGTGCGTGACACGTGTCGTCGGTCTCCACCGTCATGGTCTCGCCCGGCGAGAGCTCCCACGTCTTCAGCTGGGTCTCGATCCGGCCGACCACCGATTCGATCCGGCCGAACACGTGCCACAGGGCGTGCAGCATGTGCGAGCCGTGATTGCGGGTGACGCTGACCCCGTGGCCAGCCTTGCCGAACCAGACATAGGGGAAGAAAGGGATGACCGGCAGGAAGTAGCTCATCTGCCAGTGGCAGTGCACTTGAAAGACCTCGCCGAGGTAGCCCTCGTCGATCATCTCCTTCATCAGCGTCAGGTGCGGCAGGCCCACCACGCTGGCCGCCACGGCGCCGGTGACGCCCTTGTCGCGCTGAAGCTTCACCAGACGCTCGGCGGCCTCCCGCGACGGTGCGAACGGCAACTGGTTGAAGACATGCTTGCCGCCGTTCAACGCCGCCGTCACCAGCTTCTCCCGCAGGACGGGGCTGGTGCCGGCGTCGATCACGTCGATGTCCGGATCGGCGCACATCGCCTCGTAGCTCCAGAACGGCCGGGCGATGCCGTGTTCCCTGGCCGCCGCCTCGGCCGTCTCCTGGCGCGAGGTGCAGATCGCCGTGACCTCCACGTCGTCGCTCAACATCCGCCAGGCGGGCAGATGGGTCCTGGCGCCCCAGTTCGCGCTGATGATCCCCACGCGCAGCTTGCCCGCGCGCGCCTTCGTTTCGAGCATTTGCACTCCTCCTGCCGACGCTCTCGGCCCAGACATGTAAACGCCTGTTTACTTACGACGGCTACCAGGCTGTGTCCAGGATGTACGCGGTGAGGAGGGCTGTCCGCGCAGGGGAGCGCTGCGCTCGGCTGGGGTTGTAGAGGAGTACGGGCCCCACTGTTAAGCACCGCTTAAGAGCCTATTGGTTCCCTGACGCGTAGTCATCCGAGGCTCTGGGGCGTACTTCTTTTCATCAACGGGGCGCAACGGCTCCTCCCCCACATCCATCTGGAGAAACATGCGCACCGTCAATGCCTACGCGGCCACGGCCGCGACCAGGCCCCTCGGTCCGACCACCATCCAGCGTCGTGACCTCGGCCCGCACGACGTCCTCATCGAGATCAAGTTCTGTGGCATCTGCCACTCCGACATCCACCATGCTCGCAGTGAGTGGGGCGCGGCGACCTACCCCGTCGTCCCCGGCCACGAGATCGCCGGAGTCGTCGCCCAGGTCGGCTCCAAGGTCACCCGGCATGCCGTCGGCGACCGCGTCGGTGTCGGCTGTCTGGTCGACTCCTGCGGCGACTGCGCGAACTGCCGCAAGGGGGAGGAGCAGCTCTGTCTCAAGGGGAGCACCCTCACCTACGGCAGCATCCGCCAGACCCAGGAGATGCTGAACTTCTGCGCCAGGCACCGCATCGGCGCCGACATCGAGGTCATCCCGGCCAGCAAGATCAACGAGGCCTACGAGCGCGTGCTCGCCTCCGACGTCCGGTACCGGTTCGTGATCGACGCCGCGACCCTGAAATAGCCGCGGCCCCGTTCTTCCCAAAAAGGTACTCGAAAGGAGAAAACACAATGCAGAAACGCAGACTTGGAAACAGCGGCCTGGAGGTTTCGGCCATCGGCCTCGGCTGCATGGGACTGAGCTTTGGCTATGGCCCGGCAACGGACACGCGGGAGGCCATCAAGCTGATCCGGTCGGCCTTCGAGCGCGGCGTCACCTTCTTCGACACCGCCGAGGCCTACGGCCCCTACAAGAACGAAGAGCTCGTGGGCGAAGCCCTTGCCCCCTTCCGGGACCAGGTGGTGATCGCCACCAAGTTCGGCTTCGAATTCGATGCCAATGGCGGGCAGAGCGGCATGAACAGCCGGCCGGAGCACATCAAGCAAGTCGCCGAGGCGGCGCTCAAGCGGCTCAAGACCGACCGGATCGATCTCTTCTATCAGCACCGCGTCGACCCGAACGTGCCGATCGAGGAGGTCGCGGGCGCGGTGAAGGAGCTGATCCAGGCAGGCAAGGTGAAGCACTTCGGTCTTTCCGAAGCGGGAGTAAAGACGATCCGTCGCGCGCACGCGGTCCAGCCGGTCACCGCGCTCCAGAGCGAATACTCCCTGTGGACGAGAGGCCCCGAAGCGGAAGTGCTGCCGACCCTCGAGGAGCTCGGCATCGGCTTCGTTCCCTTCAGCCCCCTGGGCAAGGGCTACCTGACGGGCAAGATGAACGAGCAGACCAGCTTCGACAAGAGCGACTTCCGCAACAGCCTTCCCCGCTTCACGCCGGAGGCGCTCAAGGCGAATCAGTCCCTCGTCGAGCTGCTCGGCAAGGTCGCGGAACGGAAGAAGGCGACCCCTGCCCGGATTGCCCTGGCATGGCTCCTCGCCCAGAAGCCGTGGATCGTTCCCATTCCGGGCACCACGAAGCAGCACCGCCTCGAGGAGAACATCGGAGCCGCCCACGTGGAACTGACGCCTGACGATCTCCGTGAGATCGAGAGCGCCGCCTCGAAGATCACCGTGCATGGGGCTCGCTATCCCGAACACCTGGAGAAGAGGACCGGTCTCTGAGCCAGATGGGACGGAGCCGCGGAGACTCAGGCAAGGGAGCGTCGCATGCGCGTTGGCATTCTCGGTTCGGGATTGATGGGGGGCAAGCTGGGGACGCTCTTCGCGCGTGCCGGCCACGAGGTCGTGTTCAGCTACTCACGCAGCCAGGAGAAGCTGAAAGCGCTCGTGCGGGATGCCCGCGGGAACGCGCGAGCAGGAACACCGCGTGAGGCCGCGCGGGACGCGGACGCGCTCCTTCTGGCCGTGCACTGGTCCCAGGTGGACGATGTATTGGCCCGGGCAGGCGACCTGTCGGGCAAGGTGATCGTGAGCTGCTCGCTTCCATTGAACGCGAGCAACACCGACCTCGTCGTCGCCCACACCTCTTCGGGTGCGGAGGAGCTCGCGAAGAAGGTTCCCAGGGCCCGGGTCGTCCTGGCGTTCAACAACGTGCCGAGCGAAGTGCTTTTTGGTGTCTTCGAGGTCCGACAACGAACCACCAGACCCAGCCTCGTGTACTGCGGGGATGATTCGAGCAGTAAAGGGATTGCCGCCGAGCTGATTCGCGACGTGGGGTTCGAGCCCATGGACGCGGGCCCCTTGCGGATGGCCCGTTACTCCGAGCCGTTCGCGGTGCTCGTCGCTCAGCTCGCGTACACGGGAGAAGGAAGCCCGGAACTGGCGTACCGGTTCGAGCGGTGGAGTTGAACAGGACGCATGCACGTCTTTGAGCGCATGTGATTCACAGCACGTGCCTGGCCAGCTCCCGGGCGGCGTCCACGAAGAGGCGCAGTGCCGGGGAGCGCTGCGCACGGCTGGGAAAATAGAGGAAGAAGCCGGGCACCGTGGGCGCATAGGACTCGAGTACCCGCCGCAACCGGCCCTCGCGTAGCTGCTCCTTCACCGCGGGCTCGGAGGCGTACGCCAGCCCCAGGCCCTGCTCCGCCAGGGTCACCGCCAGCTGGCTGTCGTTGGTGACGACGCCCCCGCGCACCGGCACGCGCCAGTTCCTGCGGCCCCGCTCCAGCTCCCAGGCATAGAGCGCGCCGGTGGTCCGCATGCGGAAGGTGAGGCACTCGTGGCGCAGGAGATCCTCGGGGCGCTGGGGCGTCCCGTGGCGCTCGAGGTAGCTCGGGGCTCCCACCACCACGAAACGGAAGGCGTCGGTGAGCCGCACCTGCACCATGTCGCGCTCGATGGCCTCGCTCAGCCGCACCCCCGCGTCGTAGCCCTCCGCCACGATGTCCACGAAGCGGTCCTCGATGACGACCTCCACCTCCACCCGCGGGTGGCGCGCGCGGAAGGTGGGGACCACCGGCGTGATGACGTAGGGCACCGCCGCCCGCGGCACCGACAGTCGCACCCGGCCCACCGTCTCTCCGGGTCGAGCGGAGACCTCGGTGAGGGCGGCGAGCGCCTGTCCCAGGGCGGGGCCCGCGCCCTCCACGAGCCGCCTGCCCGCCTCCGTGAGCGACACGCTGCGCGTCGTGCGGGTGAGCAGCACCACGCGCAGCTGCTCCTCGAGCTGCCGTACCGACTGGCTCACCGCGGGGGTGGAGACGCCGAGCTCGCGTGCCGCGCCGCTGAAGCTGCGCAGGCGCGCCACGGCGAGGAACACTTGGAGTTGCGGGAAGGGAGCCGTATTCATCGCGGGAGCACCTGTGGGTTTCCGCCTCGTGATACCCAGGAGTTCAAGCTCACTGTGAAGCACTGCTTAAGAGCCTATTGGTTCCCTGGCACATAGTCATCCGAGGATCTGGGGCGTACTTCCATGGAAGCTCCTCACGAGAGGTTCACCGTCATGCCGCACTCCCGCCGTTCCATCCTGGGGGCCTTGGCCGGCGCGCTTCCGCAGCTCGGGAGCGATCTGCGGGAGGCGCTTCGCGGCAAGAGTATCCCCTCCATCTTGAACCTGGTGGTGGCCCATGGAGGCGAACTCTCGCTCGGCTTCGTGGCGGGCGCCTGTGAAAGTGACCTGCGCCGCGGGCCGGCAGTGGCGGGAGTTCCTCGAGGGGTGGAGCTGACGCCTCACTATGAAGCACTGCTTCAAGGCCTGTTTGCTCCATGGCGCCTAGTCCTCGGCGGGACCGGGGCGTACCTCAACAGTGAGCCACCCATCACCCCACCGGAGAATGGAATGAAACTCCTCGCCGCGACACTCTTCTCGCTCCCGCTGCTCGGTATGGCCATTGCCCAGGCCAGCCCGAAAAGCGCACCTCCCGACGCGGGCGTTTCCCCGGTCGCCTCGCGCGGAGGGACTCCGGCGCTGAGCATCACGCGCAGTGGCTCGCAACCCTCCACCAAGGGTCCCGCCGAGAACTTCACGGGCACCGTGCGCGTCGACCCGCTCTTCACGGCGAACGCCCCCGCGCGCACCTCGGGCGCCTCCGTCACGTTCGAGCCTGGCGCCCGCACGGCGTGGCACACCCACCCGCTCGGGCAGACGCTCATCGTGACGTCCGGCGCCGGTCGCGTGCAGCTCTGGGGCGGCGCCGTCGAGGAGATTCGTCCGGGCGACGTGGTGAGGATTCCGCCCGGTCAGAAGCACTGGCACGGCGCATCCCCGACCACCGCCATGACCCACCTAGCCATCCAGGAGGGGCTCGACGGCAAGGTGGTCGAGTGGATGGAGAAGGTCACCGACGCGCAGTACGGAACGCAGCCCTGAAAGGAGAACGAACCATGAGCACCCCCAAGCCCACCACCGCCGCACAGAAGGCCATCGGCGACTTCGCACCGAAGCTGGTCGAGCTGACCGACGATGTACTGTTCGGGGACGTCTGGGAGCGGCCGCAGTTGTCCAAGCGCGACCGCAGCCTGATTACCTGCGCGGCGCTCGTGGCGACCGGAAAGACGGAGCAGATGAACTTCCACTTCCCGCGCGCCCTCGAGAACGGCGTGACGCAGGAGGAGTTCGTCGAGCTCATCACCCACCTGGCCTTCTACGTCGGCTGGCCCAACGCCATGTCGGCCATCACGCGTGCCAAGGAGCTGTTGGGGAACAAGCAGCCCTGAGCTCCAATCAGTTGCACCCCATCGCTCGCTCCCATCTTGCTGGAGGCCTCAGACCTTCCTCGCCCCTGACGCCGGGGCCGCACGGGCCAGCGTGCCCGTGACGAGCGTGACCAGCATTGCCTGGAGCGTCGGCGCGAACTGGATGCGGAACGCCTCCAGAGACCGGTCCACCTCGTAGGCGGCGAGCACGCTCCTGGACGCGCGGGAGTGGGTCCAGATGGCGGTGGTGGCCAGGAGGGCATGGTTGCACACCTCCTGCGCCCGCTCGCCGAGCTCCGGCAGGCAGCGCCGCGAGCCAGTCCTTCCAGGCCTGGTCGAGCAGCTCGAGGAGCACGGCCTCGCGCGACTCGAAGTAGCACGTTGGACTTCGCGAGCCCCACGCGCCGGGCGAGCTCGTTGAGGCCCACCTCGGCCACCGGCATCTGCTCGAGCATCGCAGCCGCGGTATCGAGGATGGCACGGCGCCGGACCTCCCGCTGCTCCTCGCTGCGCGCGCGCAGGAACTCGGCCTCCGCTGGCGCGCCGCGCCGCCCTCCAGCCCTCCCCAGGGGCGCCTCGCGGGACGTTCCATGCTCCCTGCGCTGGCGCTTCGCTTTCACACTGGCAACCATGGGAGCGAATAATAAGGAACCGACGGTCTCTTATCCATCTGACCCAACAGAGTTGAATTCCAACCCAAGGCTGCGTCCGACGAACGCAGCCTGCCAATGAGAGACAAACATGCTTGAAGTCGCAGTTCTGGACGATTACGCCAATCTGGACAGGATCGCGGCAAGCGAGACAGGCATCGCTGTCATTTCAACCAATATCCAGCCCCCTGCCTCCGGCCTGGCGGTGATGATGAACTCGACTCCTGAGCTGGCCTGGGGGCTGATGATGGCAACCGTTCGCCATATCGCGGAAGAAGATCGCAACATCCGCCTAACCCTTCACGAGGAAACACGAGGTCTCGTCGGAGCGAATGAACTCGCTTCGATGAAGCGTGAGTCTTACCTGATCAACACGTCGCGCGGGCCCATCGTTGATGAAGCCGCGCTCCTCGCCGCCCTCCGAGCAGGAACAATCGCAGGGGCGGGGTTGGATGTCTTCGACGTCGAACCATTGCCTGCCGACGCTTCTTCGCAGCGGGCAAATAACGATCGCGGCCTGTCTTCATGAACTACTCGCCCATCATCCTCCATTGTCACACACTCGTCACGGAGTCTCTTTGGGGGCCCGACGGGTTGTGACGGATTCTTGGATTTTGCGACTGGCATTCGGTGTTTTGAATACGCATTGACGTTCTGGGACTTTTCGTGTTTTTCCTGGATGGCATTTTTCTTTCCGACTCACCCAGGAAGCCGTCGAGCGCGTACACCCGGAGGTCATGTAATGAAAAGAATGGGGATGTTGCTGAGCGCGGTGCTGTTCACCACCGCGTGTGGAGGCGGCGTCGCGGAGGAGGAGTCGGCGCTCACGGGGTGGGAGCAGCGGCTCGCCGCCCCCGTGTCCTTCTTCCTCCAGACGTCGAGCAATGACTGGTGGATGGAGGCCCGGATCACGGCCTCCCCCGCCCCGGCGCGGGTGGAGGTGTCGGTGAACGGGGGCTCGTGGACGGCGTTGAGCCAGGCCGCCTGGGACGCCAACGTCTGGACCGGCAGCCAGTCCTTCGCGGGGACGCAGGTGCGCCTGCGCGCCGTGAACGCCGGGGGCACGGCCACCTCGTGCTCGGCCCTCTTCCAGCCGGGGGCCACGCTGTCCCTGTGCGCCTCGGACGGCGTGTACGGGACGACCCCGGGCACCGACGCCGGCACCGATGCGGGCACCGATGCCGGTTCGGATGCGGGCTCGGACGCCGGGACCGACGCGGGCACCGATGCCGGAACCGATGCGGGGACGGACGCCGGAACGCCGCCGCCGGGCGCCGCGGGCTACCTGCACACCGAGGGGGCGAAGATCCTCTCGTCCACGGGTCAGGTGGTGCGCCTCACCAGCGTGAACTGGTTTGGCTTCGAGGGCCCCTCGCGCGTGCCCTACGGGCTGGATCGCCGCGCGCTGGGCAGCCTGCTCGATCAGGTGAAGTCGCTCGGCTACAACTCGCTGCGCCTGCCCTACAGCAACACCATGCTGCGCGACGGGGTGTCCCCGGATCCGCTCAGCATGAACAACGCGCTCAATCCGGAGCTCGCCGGGCTCACGTCCCTGCAGGTGATGGATCGCATCATCGCGGCGGCCGGGGCGCGCGGGTTGCGCATCGTGCTCGACCGGCACCGCCCGGACTCCAGCAGCCAGTCGGAGCTCTGGTACCGCTCCAACCGCGCCACCGAGGAGCAGGCGTGGATCGATGACTGGAAGATGCTCGCCCAGCGCTACAAGGGCAATCCCACCGTGGTGGGCGTGGACCTGCACAACGAGCCGCACGGCCGCGCCACCTGGGGCGATGGCAACCTCGACACCGACTGGCGGCTCGCCGCCGAGCGCGCGGGCAACGCCATCCTCGGCGTGAACCCGGATCTGCTCATCATCGTGGAGGGCATCGAGATCTATCAGAACAACTGGTACTGGTGGGGCGGCAACCTGCGCGGCGCGCGCGACTACCCGGTGCGGCTCAACGTGCCGGGGCGCGTGGTGTACTCGGCGCACGACTACCCGGAGAGCGTCTACGGCCAGCCGTGGTTCCAGAACAAGGGCTCCACCGGCTACCCGGCCAACCTGCCGGGCGTGTGGGACGCCACCTGGGGCTTCCTCGTGAAGGAGAACCGCGCCCCGGTGTGGCTCGGCGAGTTCGGCACCAAGCTGCTCATCGACTCGGATCGTCAGTGGATCCAGACGCTCACGGCCTACCTCTCGGGCAACGGAATGAGCTTCGCCTTCTGGTCGCTCAATCCCAACTCCGATGACACCGGTGGCCTGCTCCAGGACGACTGGACGACGGTGCAGCAGGCGAAGCAGACGTACATCGCCCCCGCGCTCGCGCCCCTCATCCCCTGAGCACCCCCCTCGCGGGCTCCCCGGATGCGCCGCCATGGCGCTCCGGGGCGCTCGCGTCCGGCACGGGTTGTGTCCCCCTGACGCGCGAGGCGTCACCCACCCGGCCCGCAACCGCCCTCCCCCTCCCTGAGCGAAGACCCGCACCCGACCGCTCGGGTGGGGTGCGCACGTTGTCTTGAATTCTCTAGACGACCGGTCTATTCATTTCCCATGGCGAAACCTCCCGAGAGCCGCTCGCGAACCGAGCGGCGTGGGCAGCGCGAGGACACACGCGAGCGTCTGGTGCGTGAGGGCCTGGGACTGGTGCTGGAACAGGGCTGGGCGGCGACCGGCATCGACGCGGTGTTGCGCTCGGTGGGGGTGCCCAAGGGCTCCTTCTACCACTACTTCTCCAGTAAGGACGCCTTCGGCTTCGCCCTGCTCGACAGCTACCAGGCCTTCTTCCTCAAGCGGCTCGAGCGCTGCTTCGGCGCGGCCTCGGACGCGACCTTCGCCGCCCAGCTCTCCAGCTTCCTCGAGGAGTCCACCGAGGGCATGCGCCGCTTCGACTGGCGGCGCGGCTGCCTCATCGGTGCGCTCGGACAGGAGCTGGGGGGACTGCACGAGGACTTCCGCGTGCGGCTCGACGCCTCGCTGGCCGCCTGGGAGTCAATCCTCGCCGCCGCCCTGCGCCGTGCACGGGCGCGTGGGGAGATCGAGCCCTCGCTGGACGCGGACCGGCTCGCGCGCGGCTTCTGGTCCACCTGGGAGGGCGCGGTGCTGCGCGCCCGGCTCGCGCGCTCGCCCCTCCCCCTGACCGTCGCCATCGATGACTTCCGCCACCTCATCCACCCCCGAGGAGAACCCCATGTTCAAGGCCCTGGTGCTCGAGAAGAACCCTGACTTCACCGCCCACGTCCGCGAGGTGGACGAGGACTTCCTGCCCGAGGGTGATGTCACCGTCGCCATCCGCCACTCGACGCTCAACTACAAGGATGGACTGGCCATCACGAACCGCTCGCCCGTGGTGCGCTCCTGGCCGATGGTGGCGGGCATCGACGGCGCGGGCACGGTGACCGAGAGCCGCCATCCCGCGTGGAAGGTGGGCGACCGGGTCGTACTCAACGGCTTCGGCGTGGGCGAGACGCACAAGGGTTGCCTCGCGCAGCGTGCCCGGCTCAAGGGCGAGTGGCTGGTGCGCCTGCCCGAGGCCTTCGACACCCGTCAGGCCATGGCCATCGGGACGGCGGGCTACACCGCGATGTTGTGCGTGCTCGCGCTCGAACGCCACGGCCTGAAGCCCGGTGCCGGCGAGGTGCTCGTGACGGGAGCGACGGGGGGCGTGGGCTCGGTCGCGGTCGCGCTGCTCTCGAAGCTCGGCCACCAGGTGACGGCCGCCACGGGCAAGGCCTCCGAGGGGGATTATCTCCAGGCGCTGGGCGCCAGCCGCATCATCGACCGCGCCGAGCTGTCCTCCCCCGGCAAGCCGCTGCAGAAGGAGCGCTGGGCCGCGGTGGTGGATTCCGTCGGCAGCCACACGCTCGCCAATGCCTGTGCGCAGACGCGTTATGGCGGCGCCGTGGCGGCCTGTGGGCTCGCGCAGGGGGCGGACCTGCCCGCCACGGTGATGCCCTTCATCCTGCGGGGGGTGTCGCTGCTGGGTATCGACAGCGTCATGGCGCCGCTCGCCCTGCGGCAACAGGCCTGGGAGCGCCTGGCGCGCGACCTGCGCCCGGAGACGATCCAGGCGATCGGCGCGCTCGAGGTGCCCCTGTCCGGAGTAATCGACGCGGCCCGGCGCCTGATGGACGGTCAGGTGCGCGGGCGCATCGTCGTGTCGACCGAGGGCTGAGCGGGGCGTCAGAGGCCCGCGCGCAGGCGGTTCCAGTCGAAGTTCTCGGCGGGATCGCTCTTGCGGCCCTTGGGCACGGCCACGTCCTTGTGCCCGAGGATGTTGTTGGCGGGCACCTTGTACTCCTGCTTGAGGTAGCCCACGAGCTGGGTGAGGGACTTGTACTGGGCGTCGGTGAAGGGCGTCTTGCCCGAGCCGTCGTTGACGATCTCGATACCGATGGAGCGGCCGTTCACGTCGGTGGGCACCCCGTGCAGCTCGCCCTTGCCCGCGTGCCAGGCGCGCTTCTCGTCGCCCACCAGTTGGTAGATCTTCCCGTCGCGGTCGAGCATGTAGTGGGCGGACACCTGGCTCTGGGGATTGCGCATCCAGGCGAGGTCCCCCGCCCCGTTGTTGGAGCCCGTGTGATGCAGGACGATGGTGTCGATGTCCGCCCCGCCGCGCGAGTTGGAGTTGGGCGAGGGCGCGTTGACGACGGGCGGCTTGGTGAAGGTGCCGGGCTTGGGGGGCTTGGAGTCCGAGCCGAGCGCCTTCTTGAGCGCCGCGTGGGTCAGGTCCCCGTAGTAGCCGGTGGTGGGCAGCTTGTGGTCCGCCTGGAACTTCGTCACCGCGGCCTTCGTCTTCTCGCCGAAGATGCCGGGGCCGGTGGCCACCTGGGCCTTCGTCATGTAGCCGAGCTTCACCAGCGCGTCCTGCAACTGCTTCACCTGGGGGCCCCGGTTGCCGAGCTCCAGGCCGGCGGGCGGCGCGGTCACGGTCGTGGCGGCGGCCGTACGGGCGGTGGCGGCG
Source organism: Cystobacter fuscus (assembly GCF_002305875.1). Lineage (NCBI taxonomy): Bacteria > Pseudomonadati > Myxococcota > Myxococcia > Myxococcales > Archangiaceae > Cystobacter > Cystobacter fuscus. The sequence goes on from NZ_CP022098.1 coordinate 6,537,566, forward strand.
GTGGAGAGGGCGTTGCGGATTTGCATGGGCGTCTCGGGAAATGAGGATTCTCGATTATCGCGAGACGATGGCGACAGTTGCTCCCCCGCCCCTCGCCCATCCCCATTCGAGCCGGAAGCCGCCCCCGCGCTCCCGCGTTCCGAGAGAGCCGGTGGCCGAACCCTCGGGAGTCGCTCGGCCACCAGAGCCTCACTGCATCGACAATGCCCAGCTATAGTTTCCGTTCGAACCCAGAGAGGTCAGCGTCGCCTTGCAGGTAGCGGACGTGCTGCCCCGGGAGGTGCCCGAGCCGCTCGGCGTCCAGTACCCGGAGGTGCCCAGGATCGGGTTGGGCGGGGTGTAGATGGTGCTCAGGTTGAAGCGGCAGACCTTGTTGCCGTTCGTGTACTCGAAGACGAGGGCGGTCGAGGTGCCGCAGTCCGTCTGGTGCGTCACCGAGATCCCGTTGGCCGCGACCGGGCCGAGGCTCGGGATGATCGTCCCGCACGTGTTCTGATATGTATTGGTAATCGCGCCGGTGGTGATCTTGTTCTGAACCGTGAACGTCAGGGTAGCCGCCTGAGCGGAGCCCATACCCAGTGCGGCCACCGAAATCGCGGCGAACAGCGTGCTGCTCTTCATGAACAACCCCCAAAGGAGGGAAACCAGTTTCCCCGGGGGGGATTAAGCGCAGCGGCTGCGTTCTGTCCAGAATGTGACAGTGAGCGACCCTACCGCCGGGAGGCCTTCACCTCGCGGCGCCGCGCGTGGAGGATCCACTCGGTGTAGCCGTTGGGCTGCTCGCGGCCCTTGAAGATGAGCTCCCTCGCGGCCTGGAAGGCCACCCCATCGAACCCCGGCCCCAGGGGCCGGTAGCCCGGGTCCCCCGCGTTCTGCCGGTCCACCACCGCCGCCATCCGCTTGAGCCCCTCCAGCACCTGGGCCTCCGTCACCACGCCGTGCCGCAGCCAGTTGGCCACGTGCTGGCTGGAGATGCGCAGCGTGGCGCGGTCCTCCATCAGCCCCACGTCGTGGATGTCCGGCACCTTGGAGCAGCCCACCCCCTGATCGATCCAGCGCACCACGTAGCCCAGAATCCCCTGGAGGTTGTTGTCCAGCTCCTGGCGCACCTCCTCGGGCGTCCACTTCGCCTCGGGGGCCAGGGGGAGCGTGAGCAGCGCGGACAGGGACGTGGGCGCGCGCTGGCGCAGGGCCTCCTGTCGGGTGGCCACGTCCACCTCGTGGTAGTGCAGCGCGTGCAGGGTGGCCGCCGTGGGCGACGGCACCCAGGCGGTGTTGGCGCCCGCCTGGGGGTGGCCCACCTTCTGCGCCAGCATGTCGGCCATCTTGTCCGGCGCGGCCCACATGCCCTTGCCGATCTGCGCGCGGCCCTTGAGCCCACACGCCAGCCCCACGTCCACGTTGCGATCCTCGTAGGCCTTGATCCACATCGTGGACTTGATGTCGTTCTTGCGCACCATGGGTCCCGCCTCCATGGAGGTGTGGATCTCATCGCCCGTGCGATCCAGGAAGCCGGTGTTGATGAACACCACCCGGTCGCGCGCCGCGTGGATGCACGCGGCGAGGTTGGCGCTCGTGCGGCGCTCCTCGTCCATGATGCCGATCTTCAGGGTGTGGGCGGGCAGGCCCAGCAGTTGCTCGACGCGCGAGAACAAGTCGTCGGCGAAGGCGACCTCCTCGGGGCCGTGCATCTTGGGCCGCACCGTGTAGACCGAGCCCGCGCGGCTGTTGCGCCGGGCGTTGGGGCCGCGCAGGTCATGCAGCGCGACGAGCGAGGTGACGACGGCATCCAGGATGTTCTCGGGGATGGGCGCGCCGTCCTTGTCCAGCACGGCGTCGGTGTACATGTGCAGGCCCACGTTGCGCACGAGCATCAGGCTGCGGCCGTGCAACGTGAGCTCGCCCCCGCCCGGCTTCGTGTAGACGCGATCCGCGGCCATGCGGCGCTCCACCTTCTTGCCGCCCTTGTCGAAGTGCGCCGACAGCGTGCCCTTCATCAGCCCGAGCCAGTTGCGGTAGAGCAGCACCTTGTCCTCGGCATCCACCGCGGACACGCTGTCCTCGCCGTCCATGATGGCGGTGAGCGCGGACTCCACGAGCACGTCCGCCACGCCCGCCTTGTCCGTGCGGCCCACGGGGTGGTCGCGATCGATGGACAGCTCCACGTGCAGGCCGTGGTTGACGAACAGCAGGGCCGAGGGGCGCGACGGCTCGCCACGCAGGCCGGCGAACTTCGCGGGCTGGGCGAGGCCCGTGCGCTGGCCCTCCGCGAGGGTGGCCACCACGGCGCCCCCTTCCACGGCGTAGGACGTCACGTCGCGGTGCGAGTCCCGGGCCAGGGGGAAGGCCTGATCGAGGAAGGCCCGGGCGCGGGCGATGACACGCTCGCCGCGCACGGGGTTGTAGGGCCCCGAGCGCGTGGCGCCCCCGTCCTCGGGAAGGACGTCGGTGCCATAGAAGGCGTCATAGAGGCTGCCCCAGCGGGCGTTGGCGGCGTTGAGGGCGTAGCGCGCATTGGTCACCGGCACGACGAGCTGCGGGCCGGCGACCCGGGCGATCTCCTCGTCCACGTTCGCGGTGCCCACACTGAAGGGCGGAGGCTCGGGCCGCAGGTAGCCAATCTCCTCCAGGAAGGCCAGGTAGGCCTTGGGATCGAACGGCCGGGGGTGGGCGCGGTGCCAGTCGTCGATGGCCTTCTGGAGGGCGTCCCGGCGCTGGAGCAGGGAGCGGTTGACGGGGGCCAACGCGTGCACGAGGGCATCCAGTCCGGAGCCGAACGCCTCGGCGTCCACGCCCGTGCCGGGCAGCGCCTCCTGCATGAGGAAGGCATGGAGCCGGGAATCCACCTGCAAGCCGCCCACTCGAATGCGCTGCATCTATCCATCCCCTTTGGCTGAATGACCGCGCTCACGACGCGGTGCCTCCTCCTTGGCAGATGGGTCCAGGCTTGTCGACGGGAGGATGCGGGCTCCCGTGCGGGACGTCACAGAGCGACGGCTCGGAGACGGCCCCAGGGCCCGGACACCTGTCGTCACGTGAACGAACTCCCAAGGGGCCTACCGGCGAGCCCGTGGCGCGGTGCGCCCGAGGATTCGCTCGGCGGCCGACAGCAGGTACTGGTTCAGCTCCGTGTCCGAGAACGAGGGGAACCATGCCGCCGCGTTGCGCAACCCACCGAGCGCCACCGCCAGGTACACCTGGTCCTCGGGCGTCATCGACTCCTCCCCGAAGAGCAGCCGGATGCGCTCGGCGAAACGATCCATCTTCTCGCTGACTACCGGGCTCGCCGCCGCGATCGGATCCTGTTCCAGCAGGCTCAGCAGCCCCCGGTGCTTGACCAGCAACGACACATAGCCCCGCACCGCCATGCGCCAGCGCGCCGCCCTCCCCGGCTCGGCCTCCGCCTCGTCCAGGAACCGTTGCAGATCCGTGAATGCCGGTTCCGCCACGGCCGCCAGCAAATCCTCCTTCGTGCGGAAATGGTAGGACACCGCCGCCTTGGACAACCCCATGGCCGTGGCGATCATCTGGATGGACGCGCCCTCGTAGCCATGTTCCGTGAACAGCTCGAGCGCCGTGCGGATCATCCGCTCCCTCGTCTGCTCCGATTCCGCCCTCATCCGTCCTCCTCTCCCGTCACTGTATGGACTGGACGAGCGTCCAGCAATCCACTGGACGATCGTCCAGCAAGCACTTGACGATCGTCCAGTCACTGGTGATACAAGAACTGGACGATCGGCCAGCAATCCCGTTGGCCGAGGCTCGGCAGTGCACCAGGACAGGGAGGACGTCATGATCGCGACGGAGCAGGACAGCGGGTTGCCCGGCAGGTGGGTCCATCACGAGGCCGCGCGGGCCCGGCATGGCCAGAAAGCGGACTTCACGGCACGCATGCTGTCCGTGGGAGATCCCCTCGCGGACGCGGTGATCCGCGAGTTGGACGCGCTGGGCAAGGACGGCAGGCAGCAACTCAACGCCGGCCTCGCCCACGGCCTGGACAGCTTGAAGGATCCACCGCCGGCCATCGCCGCGCTGCTGCGCCAGCTCGAGACCGTGCCCGAGTGGGTCGACCGCGAGGCGCTGCACCAGGGCGACGTCGTGTCCCAGTCCATTCCACCGCTCTGGAGCGACCTCGCCTTCTCCGCCGGCTCGCTGGTGCACACCTACCGTGCGCCGGCCATCGCCCGGTTGCTCACGCGCACCGGCCAGCTCGCCACCCAGGCGTCGAGGCGGCTGTTGGAGACAGGCATCTGGCGCGTGCACAGCATGCTGCCCGGAGGGCTGGTGCGCGGTGCGCCCGGCTACATCCACACCGCCCAGGTCCGGCTGCTGCACGCCCGGGTGCGCGCCACCGCGCTCCAGCACGGCTGGGAGCACCAGCAATGGGGCGTCCCCATCAACCAGACCGACGTCGCGCGCACCTGGCTGGACTTCACCGTGGTGCCCTTCCGCGCCCTGGAGACACTCGGCTTCTTCCTCACCGAGCCGCGGCAGGAGGCCCTCTACCGGCACTGGTGGTACGTCGGCTACCTGTTGGGACTGGACGAGGGCTTCTTCCTGCCCGTGCGCAACCATGCCCAGGCCGGGGAGTTGCTCGACCTGGTCGACTCCACCCTCACGCCGCCGGACGAGCACACGCGCGCCCTGACCGCGGCCCTGCTGGACGCCACCGCGCAGGTGCTCTGCTCGGTGAAGGGCTCGCCCTTCACCGTCCCCATGGCCCGGCAGATGCTCGACACCCTGACGCGCACGTTCCAGGGCGATACAGCCGCCGACGCCCTGGGCATTCCGCCCGCGTCCGGAATGGCGCTGCTCCCGCTGATCGCGCTGGGCAATGCCGAACTCCAACGCTGGCAGCTCCACTCACCCGAGGCCGCGGCACGAGCGCGCGAGGAGCACCTCGCCCTCTACCACGCGCGGATGACCCTGGCACCCGATGGGACGGAGTACCAGAAGCACGTGAAGGCCGTGGACTGAGACGGCACCCCTGGCCGATTCGCCGACAAGCTTGGACATCAAACAAGCAGCCATCAAACACACATCGTGTGTGCGCTACCCCGGCGGCAGCATGTGTCACCAGCGTGTCACGCACGCTGAGCGCTCTTCGGGGACCGGCGGCGCAGCCAGAGCATCCCTTTGCACTGTCACTGACTCGAGCGCACCACCGCGGCGCGAGCGGCGCACGGGGCGCCACCTCCTCGTTACGGGAGGAAAGCATATCTTGATCTTTCTTCTTGGACTCCTCTATACCGGCACGCCGCATCTTTGAGAGGAGATTGCCTTGAAACTGGTTGCCTTGAAGAGGGCTCGGACCGCTCTGTCATTGCTGCTTCTGGCGTCGTCCCCCGTGATTGCCGCCACCCCGGAGCGTGTGGATGCGTCGCTGCGCCGCGCGAAGGAACTGGAACCTGCCGCCCCGGTCGCGGCCACTACAGGTCACAAGAAAGAGCCGAAGATCCATGGCCGGGTCGACCTGCAACGGCTGACGAACCAGGCAGCGGTAGGCGACACCACCTCGTTCGCGGGTAACAACACACCGGGAACCGCGCAGTACCTTGACCTGAACACCCAGGTGAGCGCCCCCCTGGCCACGCCGGGCGAGCAGGCCTGGTACTACGTCTACGTGCCGGCCAATGGCAAGGTCACGGCTTTTCTCCAGACGGTGAACAACGCCAGTCTGGACTATGATCTGTACCTCTACAAGTACAACCCGGTGGACGGCTCGCTCGCGCCGCAGGCCTATTCGTTCTACGCGCCCACGCACTATGAGCAGGCCAGCACTTCCGCTGCCACGGGTGACTTCTACTTCATCATGGTCCATGCCTATCAGGGGGCGGACCCCGTCAACCCCTATACACTGGCCGTCTTGTACTCATCCCTTCCCGACGTGGATGAGCCCAATGACAACCCCTGGCAGGCCAGGAGCGCCGTCGATGGGGTCACGGCCATTCGCACGCTGGACAACGGCTTCGACGAGGACTGGACCCGCATCACCCTCACCCAGGAGAACACCTTCGCGTTTTCGTTGAGCACGGCGGCCACGGGGGCCTATCAGCTTCACCTGTTTGGCACCAACATCCATGGCGCGCCGCTCGCCACCGTCAACAAGAACACCCAGGCCGCCTTCACGTTGTCTCCCGGCACCTGGTATGTGCGCGTGCTCTCGCTCGACTCCGTGCTCCCCGCCGAACCCTATACCCTCCGCGTGGCCGTGGCGGCTGGCGCGCTGACGGATGTCAAGGTTCTCAACCACGCCGGGGTCGAAGATTATATCAACTATGGACAGGGCCCTTCCTGGCGCATCCAGACGGCCGCTACCTTCCAAGGCGTCTTGAAGGACCGGTACGGCCGCGTGCTGCCGAACACCCCCGTAAACCTCGTCGTCTACACACCGAGCACCTACCGGAAGGAGACCTCTGCCAGCGGCCTGTCGGATGCCAATGGCGCATTCAGCATCCCGGTGGATCTGCCCGCGGCTCTTGGCACACTGCCGTATGACTTCGTGTTTGGGGCGGAGTATTATGATCTCGCCAACTTCCGCCTGTCCGCGGACGGTGTCTCGGTCGGCAGACACCTCTATCACTACGCCTATACCCGGTGGTACCCGGTCGATCCCTGAGAAGGGCTGGGTTCAAGGAGTCACTCAGCCCGGCATCGGCCCCACGTAGCGGGAAGCGGGGCGGATGAGTCGGCCGGTGGCCCGCTGCTCGGCGACATGGCCCAGCCACCCGGCCGCAGGCGAACGCGGCCGGGAACAGCGAGCGCTCCGGCCCCACCGCATCGAGCAGGCTGAGACAGCACTCCTGGCCGATTCACTGACAAGCTTGGAAATCAAACAAGCAACCATCCATACGCACATCATGTGTGCGCTACCCCGGCGGCATCTACCGACGTGCCGCATGTGCTGAGCGCACATCAAGAATCGGCAGCACAGCCAGAGCATCCCTTTGCACTGTCACTGACTTGAGCGCACCACCGCGGCGCGTCATCCTGAAATCTAACATCCTCATCATTGACGCTCAACGGCATGAAAAGTAGAATAAGCAGCCAACCATGAAAAACCTACTTAAATTCGCCGTGCCGATCGCGCTCGTCTCTACCGCTTGTAGCACCGACGACACCATCGCGACCGACGGAGTGGGCGACACCGTGGGGGCCCCGCTACTGGCGTCCCCCCTGGCATTTCCAGGTGCGCAGGGATTTGGCAAGAACGCAACGGGCGGACGGAACGGCACGGTCTACCACGTGACCAATCTCAATGACTCGGGCGCTGGCTCCTTCCGGGATGCCGTCAGCAGCTCGAACCGGATCGTCGTGTTCGACGTGGGCGGCTACATCCAGCTCAAGACCGCCGTGTCAGTCAAAAGCAACATCACCATCGCGGGCCAGACGGCTCCGGGAGAGGGCATCGGGTTCCGGGGCGGGGAGATCTCCTTCGCCAAGTCGTCCAACATCATCTGTCGGTACCTGCGCATTCGTCCGGGGAGCGAGACCGCGAGCACCACGGACGACGCGCTGAGCCTCTACCGGGCGCGCAACGTGATGATCGATCACTCCTCCTTCGAATTTGGTCCCTGGAACAACATCGATGGAGTCAGCGACGACTGGCAGAACGCCCCCGTCACGGACATCACCATACAGGACTCCCTGATCGCCAACCCCACGGGGCAACAGTTCGGCGCTCACACGGAGTCCGTCTCGAGTCAGTGGGCCTGGTACCGCAACATCTTCGCCCATTCCCACAACCGGAACCCGCTCGCCAAGATCAACACGGTGTTCGTCAACAACCTGATCTACAACTACTCGGCGGCCTACACGACGCACACCAGCACGAACTTCAAGCACGACATCCTGAACAACTACTTCGTCTTCGGGCCGGCCTCCACGGGGACGGACAACACCTGGTTCCAGGTCGACAAGAACCAATCCATCTACTACCAAGGCAACCTCAAGGACACGAACCGCAACGGCAAGCTCGACGGCGCGACGACGACGCCCTACTGGTATCAGGGGCCGGGCACGGTGCTCTCGAGCCCCTGGTCCAGCGAGACCACCGCGACCGCCCCCCTCGACACCGCCTCCGCGGCTCGCGTGGCGATCTCCATGGCGGGGCCGCTGCCGCGGGATCCGGTGGATGCGCTGCTCATCAGTCAGGTGTCGAAGCTGGGCAGCGGAACGACGGGGACCGGGGCCAACACCGCCGGGCCCGACGGAGGGCTCTACACCAGTCAGGCGCAGACCGGCCTCCCGAACAACGGCTATGGCTCCATCGCAGGTGGCTCGCGGCCCACGGACACGGACAACGACGGCATGCCCGACACCTGGGAAATGGCGACCGGGTCCCAGCCGAACGTGAATGACGCGATGACCAAGGCCGCCGACGGCTATGCCCTCATCGAGCACTACATCAACTGGCTGGCGGAGCCGCATGCGTCCACCACCGCGGGGACCGCCGTGAACATCGACTTGTCCGCATGGACCGCCGGGTTCCTGAGCGTGTCCCCGACCTACACGGTGGCCGCGGCGAAGAATGGAACCGTCACGCTGCAGTCGGACGGGCACACCGCGCGCCTTCAGCCCGCGAGCGGCTTCCGCGGACTGTCGTCCTTCACCTTCACGGTGAAGGGTTCGGACGGCAGTGCTTACACGAAGGAAGTCGTGGTGCTGGTTGCTCCCTGACGCTGGCGGAGTGCCACCGCCTCAGATGCACCAGCCTCCGGCCATCGAGATGACCTGTCCAGCCATGAAGTTGCTGGCATCGGTGGAGAGCGCGAGAGCAAGCTCGGCGGCTTCATACCCTTCGCCGGTCCGGCCGGCCGGGATGTTGGCCACGAGCGAAGCGCGCATTCCAGGCTCGGCGAGCATCGCTGGAGTGAAGTAGGTGACGTTCTCCAGGTACGACGGGGCGATGGCGTTGAACTGCACGTTGTAGGGGGCAACCTCCGCGCCGGTGGCCAGGACGAAGGCGTTCTGGGCACCCCGTGCCGCGGAGTAGACCGCCAGCCCTGGGATGGCCCGGACGGCAACGGCGCTGGTGAAGGCCACGATCTTGCCGGAGCGCCGCTCGATCATCTGCGGAACGACCGCGCGAACGAAGCGGACCATGGGCCAGACGATCTCGTCCAGGTAGGCCTGGAAGTCTTCGTCGACGAAGTCCTGGACCTTTCCGAGCATCTTTGAATAGGGCGTGATCCTCAGGGGACCCGCGAAGTTGGTCACGAGCACGTCGATCCTTCCCGCTGCGTCGACGACCCGCTGGGGGGCCTTGGGGTCGAGGTAGTCGGTCGTGTCGGCGATGACCTCGGCCCCTTCCTTGGTGAAGAGCTCGCAGACCGGCGGGCCGGCATACCGGTCAGCGCTGGTCACGAGTACCCTGCGTCCACTCAATCGTCCGCTCATCCTGAGTCCCTATCCGAGAGTGAGAAGGCTGCTGCCAGGAGGGTTTGCCGTTCCGACCCGGACCGCGGACTTCCGGTTGTCCAGATGAACGCTGTAGTCGACATAGGCCTCGTACAGGTTGTCGATATTGGTGGTATCGAACCCGTCGAAGGGCTGACCAGACGGACCGTGAATCCGCTGGACGAGCTCGGAGAAGGGACCGTAAGGAACCTGGGGCGCCACGAACATCTGGCGAATTCCAGCACCCGTGCTGTCTCGGTAGGTGAGCACTTCGGTCATGAAGCGCCAACCGCGGGCAACCAGCTTGCGGTGGAGCTCTTCCATGTCCTCTTCGGGCCCGATGTTATAGGCCACGTGCTGCGGTCCCGCGCCGTAACGCTGGATGAACAGGTTGATGGCCGACTTCGGATCGTCACTGACCGAGAGACCCGTCATCATCGCCCATGGAAAGTTCGGATCATCGCCACTCGCCAGCGCGATATGCGCCGCGGGATATCGCGGGGTGTGGACGCGAACGTATTCCTTGAAGCCAAGCAAGCCCCATCGTGCGATGAAGTCGTTCTCGTCCTCGAACGCAGACACGTAGGTGATATGGTCGATATGTTGGATAGACACCACCGTCCGATAACAGACAAGAATAGTGAGGTCAAGACGCTCCCCAACGGGTGCTCCCCCGCCGGGTCCAGGGACACCGGATAATTATTCTATACATGTATTACACGTATTGCTCGTATTGCGGTTCTTCTTCGTGGCTTCCTGCTAGGGTCCTTTCACGCTCGACCCGAACCGAGCCGCCACGAAAAGGTACAACCCACATGAGCCGTCATCATCGATTCGCCCGTCTGTCCATGAGTACTTCCGCGCTGAGCGCCCTGCTGCTCGGCGGCTGTGGTCTCTCCCATGAGACTGAGCAGGCCTTCCCCGGAAGGTCAGGTGAAGTGGTGACCGCCCGGGTGGCGTTGCCGGGACTCGGGTTCCAGACGGTCACCTACGAGAAGATCGACGGAATGGCTGTACTGGAGGGGGACATCCTGCTCGACCTGCGGGAGGCGCCGACCCGAAGCGGCCAGTCCGTGGCCCGGACGGACACGTACTCGCGTTGGCCGGGGGCCACTGTCCCCTACGTCATCGATGCGGGCCTGCCCGACAGCGGCCGGGTGACGTCCGCCATCCGCCACTGGGAATCCAAGACCTCCTTGCGCTTCAAGCCGCGCACGACGGAAGCGGACTACCTGCGGTTCCGGCCGGGTTCTGGCTGTAGCTCGTACGTCGGCAGGATGGGGGGCGAGCAGACGGTGGACCTGGCCAGTGGATGCGGCCTGACCGCCGCGATCCATGAGATCGGACATGCCGTGGGCCTCTGGCACGAGCAGAGCCGTGCCGACCGGGACAACCACATCATCATCAATTGGGGCAACGTCCAGTCCGGAACGCAGCACAACTTCCAGACCTACGCGCAGCAGGGAGCGGATGGCATGGACCTGGGCCCCTACGATTATGGCTCCATCATGCACTACGACGCCTACGCCTTCTCCTCCAATGGCCAGCCGACCATCGTCCGCAGGGATGGGGGAGGGAGCCTCGGGCGGCAAGATTCGCTGTCCGATGGGGACACCCGTGGCGCGGAGTCGCTCTATAGCCCGCGCGCCCGCTTCAGCAGCGGGGTGGCCGGGAATCGCTGCCTGGACGTCTCCGACGGCAACCCGGCACAGGGGACTCTCACGCAGATCTGGGAGTGCAATGGCTCGGCCGCGCAGGAATGGTTCCTGACCGTCCGTGGGGAGCTGCGCAGCACCCTCGCTCCCAACCGCTGCCTGGATGTGTCCGACGCGAAGACGACGCCGGGCACTCGGGTCCGGATCTGGGAGTGCAACGGGACGGCCGCGCAGAAATGGACGATCAGCGGCGGAGAGGTGCGCAGCGCGCTGGGGAGCAATCTCTGCCTGGACGTGTCCGACGCGGGCACGGCCCTGGGAACCGCGGTGCAGATCTGGGACTGCAACCGCTCGGCCGCCCAGAAGTGGACCCGGTTCTGAGGCGCCGCGACGCTTCCCTTTTCCTCTCGGGTCAGTGACATCTCCGCGTGCATGGACTTCAATCCGCGGCCCTGCACGCGCTCTCGCTCCGTCAGGGGCGGATGCAGCCGCTGCTCCAACGATTCCCGAGGCCTTCTTGCCGAGGCTCGCGCCGGTTCACGGACGCCCGGCTGGCCGGCCCCGGCGACGGGGGGACCAGCCGACACCGAGGGTCCGTCCGCGAGGGGGGCGCTTACAGTGCTCGCGGAGCAATGCCTCCAGCCGGTCGAGGTGCTCAAGGTTGGTGAATGTGACACGCCGTCCTCTTGCGTCCACTGTCAGGAAGAAGTCCTCGGGGAGGCGCTCCGCATTACTCGGGAACACGATCCAGGTGATTCTGTCTGGATGAGGTCGCTGCACATGGGCGCGCCGAGCATCGGCAGCGTCCACATGGCGAAGATCATCAGGAGTATCACCCCGTCGTGACCGCCGGAGAGCAGCACCAACTCCTCCTGGCCGGGAGGCCAGGCGGCACACTCGGATGAGGCCGAACACGCTCGACACGTTGACGACATGACCCTCGCCGGCCGCACATTCACCTCCGTCGCCGGGGCCCTTCAACGTCTGCGACCCACTCAGCCCGGCATCGGCCCCACGTAGCGGGAGGCGGGGCGGATGAGCCGGCCGGTGGCCCGCTGCTCGGCGACATGGCCCAGCCACCCGGCCACCCGGCCGCAGGCGAACACGGCCGGGAACAGCGAGCGCTCCAGCCCCACCGCATCGAGCAACACCGCCGTGTAGAACTCCACGTTCGCGCGCAGCGGCCGGTCCGGGTAGCGCTGACGCAGGAGCTCATCGGCCGCGCGCTCCACCGCTCGCGCCAGCGCGAGCCGCTCGGTCTTCAAGCCCCGCTGCTCGAGCCGCTCGAGCGCGCGCTCCAGCACCGCCGCGCGCGGGTCCCTCACCCGGTAGATGCGGTGGCCCATGCCCATGATGCGGCGCCCGGCCCGCAGCTCCGACTCGAGCCACGCGGCGGCCCGCTCCGGAGCGCCAATGGCGTCCAGCATGTCCAGCACCGGCCCGGGTGCGCCTCCGTGGAGGGGTCCCTTCAACGCCCCGATGGCCCCCACCGCCGCCGACACCGCATCCGAGCCCGTCGAGGCAATCACCCGCGCGGTGAACGTGGAGGCATTCAGCCCATGGTCGGACACGGTGACCAGGTAGGCCTCGAGTCCGGCCGCCCGCTCGGGCTGGGACTCGCCCGTCACCATGCGCAGCAGATCCGCCGCGTGCGAGAGCGAGGGATCCGGACGCACGGGTGGCAGGCCGCGTCCGCGCCTCGCCCAGGCGCCGGTGAACACCGCCAGCGCGCCCGTCAGCAGGACGAACGTGTCCAGCTCCTCGCCCGGGTGCGCCGGAACGTGGGCCGCCGCGGCCCGGAGCGCGTCCATCGCGTCCCGCGCCTCCAACGCATCCCCTCCCCGCTCGAGCAACCCGAAGGCGCGCACCCGAGCCTCGCCCAGGGCCGCCTGGAGCGACGGAGGCAAGGCCCCCTTCGCGTACGGGGCCCAGAGCCTCGCGCACACCTCCTCGAAGGAAATCGCTCCGGCGAGTGACTCCACGTCCCCGCCGGCAATCACCAACCTCCCCCGCTCGCCGTCCACCTCGCTCAACCGGGTCTCGGCCACCACCACGCCCTCGAGACCCGCCTGCACCGCAGCCTGCGTCGCGTCCATGTTCGTGTCCCTCCGAGGCAAGCTTTAATTTCCGCCCTCCGGGCTCGAAACTCGATTCGACAATCGACATGTAAAGAGGGAGAGGAGTGGAGGTGGGCGGCGAGTGCTGGCGGCTGCTTCAACGATTCCCGAGGCGTTCAAGGTAGGCGCAGAACATATCGGCCATGGCCCCGGCGAAGGCGTCGATCTCCGCGGGTGTCCGGGGACTTTCCGAAAAATCCTTTCCCACCGCGCTGAGCGTCGTCGTGACCAGCTCGGTGGCCAATGCACGCGTCGCTTTCGTGGCCTCGGGGAGCACCTCCCGCATGAAGGCTTGGACGCTGCGGTCACTCGACGCCCTCGCCTCCCGCGCCTCGGGCGCATCGCGATAAAGAGGGGCGGCGTCGTTGAGCGCCACGCGCATCCCGGCCTCCTCGCATTCCGAGCGGATGAAAGCGTGGACAAGGAGGCGCAGCCGTTCGAACGGCGGTTTCCGGACGTCCTCGAGGATGCCGCTCAGCAGCTCGGACGTCTGCCGCCATTCGTCGCTCTGCAGCCGGAAGAGGATCGCCGCCTTGTTCGGGAAGTACTGGTACACCGAGCCCACGCTGACGCCGGCCCGCTCGGCCACCCGCGCGGTGGTGAAGCGCCGCGCGCCTTCCTTCGCCAAAACCTGAGCCGCGGCTTTCAGGATCGCGGCGACGAGTTGGGTCGAGCGGGCCTGTTGAGGCTGTTTTCGTGAGGAAATCCCGGGGTTCTTGCGGTCGGTCATGTGGGGGCACGGCAATGCGAATAGGAAACCTGACGGATTCGTCGCATTCTAATCCAGCTCAACGACGAACGCACCTTGAACCGGAGACATGCATGACCACCCTCACCACTTCCCCGCTCGCACCGCTGCTGGATCGGTTGTTCGAAGAGGCCGCCTCGACGTCGCCGACGACGAGCCCGTTCTTCGCCGATCTTTCCAGCGAAGAACGGGCCAGGCGGATGCGTAGCAAGACCGACTACCTGGACTTCTATGGGCGCCTGAAGGATTTTCCGCTCGCGGTTTCACGAGAGACGGGCACCCTGCTCTACATGCTGGCGCGGAGCCGCAACGCGCGGACGATCGTCGAGTTCGGGACCTCGTTCGGCATCTCGACCCTGCACCTCGCCGCGGCACTGCGTGACAATGGCGGCGGCCGTCTGATCACCAGCGAGTTCGAGCCGTCCAAGGTGGTGCGCGCCCGCGAGAACCTGACGGCCGGTGGTCTCATCGACCTGGTGGAGATCCGCGAGGGAGACGCGCTGCGGACGCTGGCCGTCGATCTCCCGGAAACGATCGACCTGCTCCTGCTCGACGGCGCCAAGGCGCTCTATCCCGAAATCCTGGACCGGGTGGAGAGCCGCCTCAGGCCGGGCGCGCTCATCATCGCCGACAACGCCGACTTCAGCCCCGACTACCTGGCGCGCGTCCGCTCGCCCGCCTCGGGCTACCTGTCCACGCCGTTCGCCGAAGATGTCGAGCTGTCCATGCGGCTCGGTTGAAGAGGAGACTGAGCCCATGCACGATAAGATTTGACAGATGAAGCGGCGCGGCTCTATCTAGCCACGCATCCCGTCGAGGCAGGGGGGGGGACCCGCCGCCGAGACCGGATGATCAAGGAAAGAATAGACATGCGAAGAAAGATCCTGGCGTTTCTCTGTGCCTCGATGGCCGTCCTGGGCTGTGGTTCGGAGCAGCCGCTTTCCCAGGTGCCGCGTGTACCGGTGGCGCCTCCCGAGGGGATGAAGACTCTCTCCGCGAGTGCCGCGCTCATGTCACCCCTGGCCGCCAACAATCACGATCCGGGTCAGGCCATTGCCATCAACCTGGAGACCGTCTACGGCGACTACCTCACCGCCGTGGGACAGGAGGACTGGTATTACGTCTATACGCCCTCCGCCGGAAAGCTCACGACCCTCGTGGTGCCCCCGAACGACACGACCATTGATTATGACTTGAGCGTGTTCAGTCTGAATGCGTCCACGGGGTACCTGGAGAACCAGCTCGATTCCATGTACGGGCCGGGCTCGACCGAGCAGCTCAGCCTGTCGGCCAGCCCGGGAGGCTACTATTTCATCCGCGTCACCTCCTACGCGGGCTCGTCGGCGACCGCCCCGTTCTACCTGCTGGCGACGTTCTCGCCCAACCCGGACTCGGCCGAGCCCGATGACAACGTGACCCAGGCCCGGGCCGTATCGGGCTTGCCCACGCTCCAGCGGACGATCGACAACGTTTATGACCAGGACTGGGTCGCCTACCAGGTCACCACCCAGACGAACCTGCGCGTGAGACTGGACGGGCAGACCGCGGGGAGCACCTTCTTCCTGGACATCTTCAATTCCAACCTGGGCAGCATGGGTCGCGGTTCCCAAGGAAGCACGTACAGCCTCTCCCTGTCGCCCGGCACGTACTACTTCCGGATCGCCTCCTCCAGTGGAACGGGAAGCTATACGCTGTCACTGTCTCCCTCGGTGGCGAGCCGGATCGGGACCCTGTCCTACATCCAGCCCTGCTGGGCCAGTGACGCCCATCCCGTGAACTACGGGTATGGAATGCGTTTCCGGGCGAAGGAGGGGTGTGAGCTGATAGTGACTGGGCAGGCCTTCGACAGCAACCAGCAGGCGGCCAGCTTCGCCCGCGTCTCCGTCGTGTTCCAGACGGAGGGGATCACGAACATCAGCCGTAAGGACGTCGTCGCGGATGTCTTTGGCTACTTCACGGCCTCCGTGCTCGTGCCGTATGGCTATGGTCTGCACTATTACGACAACTGGGTGAGCGGCCACTACTGGGACTGGGGTTACGTGGACGTCTATTCGACCGATACCGCGGCCCTCCTGGGATCGGACTCCATCTACGCGTTCTCCTACCAGTTGTATCAGCCGCACTGAGGCGCCTTCCAGCCCCACGCGCCCGAAGGAGCCGCCCCGCGACGGAGACCGTTCCGCCGCGGGGCCCGCGGCACCAGCTCAGTCCAGGATGCGGTGCGGAAAGTCCGGGGACACCCTCGGCAAGCTGGCCCTCGTCTCGGCCGTGGTGTGCGTGGCGATCGCCTCTCAGTGTGCGCGGAGCCCGGCCCCCGCCACGCGAAAGCCCGCGGACACTGCCTCAACGCACCTCGCGGAGGCGGCGTCGACGCAGCCCGCGCCGGAAGCTGCCTCGACCAAGAAAGCGGGGATGAAGAAGGGCACGCAGCCCACCACCGCCCAGGAGCAGAAGGAAGAGAGCACGCAGCCCACCACCGTCCAAGCGCCTTCGGACAATGGCCAGGCGCTCTTCGCCAAGGGAGAACACGTAGCACTGGACTCGCCCCTGCTCAAGGTCGAGAAACTTTCACTGGCGATCACCGGGAACAACTCTCGGAGCTCCAAGCCGCGCATCCAGCTCACGGTGAGGAACACGTCGACGAAGACACTCTCCTCCGCGAGCTACGATGCGCGTCTGTTCATCGACAGCCAGCCCGGGCCCGTGGTGGATGAACACGATTCGCACGGCGGAACACTGTTCCTGTCGTTTGGAGCTCAGGGGCTGAAGCCGGGCGAGGCAACCACGAACACGGTGACCCCGGATACGTTCTTCAGTAGCGCCTGGGTGGTGCCAGACGTCCTCAACGCCAGGCGCTGGCAGCTCGTCATCCGAAACACCAGCGTGGCCGACGGCATGAATCACTCCCTCGACGTGGAGGCGCCCCCGTTCACGAGCCTGCCCAGCACGACCCCTCTCTACACCGCGTCGGCGTCTTCCGCCCCGGCCTTGAAAGCGGCCGATACCGTGGACTTCACCGCCGCGTTGCGCGATGGAGTGAGCGCTGGCGCGGGGAACCAGGCGCTGGCGCTGCGGAACGTGAAGGTGGCCATCGGGCGCGGCAACTTCGGCAGGACCCAGCCGGTCATCACGTTGGACGTGACCAACATCGGCGAGCGCACCCTCTCCAATGCCAGTATCCAGGCACAGCTGTACATCGATGGCCAGACCACGCCCGTCATCAAGACAGGCGAGGAGGAGGAGACATCCGAAGTTGCCTCATCCGAGAACCTCTTCACCTCTTTCGGCGAGCGGGGCCTTGCTCCCGGACAGACGCTCAAGGTCACTCTGCGGCCCGACACCTTTTTTTCCAATGCCTGGAAGTCGCCCGACGTGCTCAACGCGAAGTCGCACCTGGTGCTGCTGCGCGTGAGCAGCACGCAGGATGGGATGGGAAAGCCCTATGGCGGCATCGCCCAGGAGCTGCCCTGACCCCACGCCGGGAGGACACCCATAGAGGTTGCCGCGCACCGCGCCCCCGCGCGGCGTAGGCTGCTTCCATGCCGCACCCACCCCGAAAGCCGCGACCCCGGATCCTCACGCTGGCGGCACTCGGCGCCCGGGGTCTCCCGCTCCACGTGAGCCGCATCGCCAGCCGCACGCTCTCGTCTTCGCACGAGCCGGTGGTCGCCACCTTCGCCCTCTTCTTCCTCGTCACCGGCGGCAAGGGACACGGTCGCCACCTCGAGCAGGTGGACGCGCGCCCGGGGGAGCTCCACTTCATCCCCGCGGGGGTGGAGATCCACGCCCTCAACGTGGGCGAGCTGGAGGGTTGGCTGGTGGCCTTCGACCCCACGCTGCTGGGCTCGCTGGAGCTGGAGCCGCCGAACCACGCCCCGGTGACAAGAGGGCCGTCGGTGGCGGGCTTGGCGAGCAGCCTGGCCTCCCGATGGTCCTTCAGGCTCGCGATCGGTGAGGCGCGGCGCCAGCGGCTCGAACACCTCATCGCCGCGCTGGACACGGAGCTGCGCGAACGGCAGTGGGACTTCGAACGCGCGGCGCGCGCCCTGTTCATGCTGCTGCTGACGGAGCTCCGGCGCGAGGCGCGCGAGCACGCCTCTGGGCGCTTGCCGTCGCCGGGCAGGCTGGTGCAGGACGTGCTCGCCTTCGTCGCGGCGCACAGCCTGAAGCCCATCTCGCTGGCGGACGTGGCGGCGGCGGTGGACCGGACGCCCTCGTACGTCGCCACGGCGGTGCGCGAGGAGACCGGGCTGACCGTGGGCGACTGGCTCCGCGAGCACCGCATGGCCGAGGCGCGGCGCCGCCTGCTGGAGACGACGACGAGCGTGGAGTCCATCGCCAGCCAGGTCGGCTACTCGGACGTCACCTCGTTCGTCCGCGGCTTCCGGCGCGCGCACGGGATGACCCCCCGGGCCTGGCGCGAGCGGCACCGCCAGCAGGGCCGCTGAACCCGGTCAATTTTCACCGCAATATGGGCCCTGGTGCTGACCGGGCCCCCCGCGCATAACTACCCCCCAAACCGCCCCGCCCAGGGGCCAAGGACAGGTGGGTTCCACATGGTGGAGGCAGTGCGCGTCAACCTTCAGCGCGAGTTCGAGAGCCCGGAGGCGCGGGCCAATCCCATCCCCGTCTACGCGAAGCTGCGGAAGCTGGGGCCGGTCCTCCACTCGACTGCCCTCTACGGCGAGGGCTTCGTCCTCCCCCGGTACGAGGAGGTCGTCAGCGTCCTCAAGGATCCCCGGTTCGCCAACGACCGCCGGAACGTCCCCGGCGGCACGTCCATGGACCGTTGGTGGATGCCGGCCATCCTGAGGCTGCTCGTCTCCAGCATGGTGCTCAAGGATCCGCCGGATCACCGCCGCCTGCGCAACCTCGTCCAGAAGGCGTTCACCCCCATCATGGTCGAGAACCTGAACGGGCGGGTGGAGCAGATCACCGAGGAGCTGCTGGATGCCGCCGTCCGCAAGCCGGTCGTGGACCTCATGGAGGAGTTCGCGCTGCCCCTGCCGCTGACCGTCATCTCGGAAATGCTCGGCGTCCCCGAGCCCGACCGCATCAACTTCCGCAAGCTGATTGCCAAGGTCCTGGATCCCTCGTCGGTGAGCCCCATCGCGTTCATCCGCAACTACCCCCACATGCTCCGGCTGAACCGGTTCCTCCGGAGGCTGGTGAACCTGCGCCGCGAGCAGCCGGGGAATGATCTGGTGACGGCGCTGGTGCAGGCCGAGGAAGGCGGGGACCGGCTCAGCGAGGACGAGCTCATCTCCATGATCTTCCTCCTGCTCTTCGCCGGGCACGAGACGACGGTGAACCTCATCGGCAACGGCGTGCTGGCGCTGGTGCGGCACCCCGACCAGCTCCAGAAGCTCCGCGAGCAGCCCGACCTCATCGACAGCGCCATCGAGGAGATGCTGCGCTTCACCAACCCGGTGGGACAGGTGGCGCCGCGCTTCGCCAAGGAGGATGTGGAGATCGCGGGCGTTCGCATCCCCAAGGGCAGCGCGGTCACCCTGCTGATCGCCTCGGCGAATCTGGACGAGACGGCGTTCCCGAACGCGGACAAGCTGGACATCACCCGCAGCCCGAACCGCCATGTGTCCTTCGGGTACGGAATCCACTACTGCCTGGGAGCGCCGCTTGCCCGGCTGGAGGCCCGGGTCGCCATCCCCGCGCTGCTGCAACGCTTCCCGCGCCTCGAGCTGGCGGTGCCCGCGGAGAAGCTGCGCTGGCGTCCCAACATCGGCCTGCGCGGCCTGGAGGCACTGCCCCTCTCCGTATCGCCGGCCAGCTCGGCGGCTGAACGGTCCGCCGCGTAGAAACGGACCGCGGAACTCGCGGACCCCAATGGCACCGCGGGCACCCCGTGCCCGCCAACGGCCTGTGCTACGGCATCGCCGACTTCACGCCGCGAAGTAGCAGCCCTGTTCCAGGTCCGCGAGGAGGCCGACCTGCTTCGGGTTCCACCCGAGTTGCTCGCGCGTTCTCGCGCTCGAGGCCGGGACATCGAGCGCCACGAAGTTCACGAAGCCACCGAAGTGCTGCGCGGCCTCGCCGCGAGGCTTGCCGACAATCGGCACCCCGAGGCGATGGCCGATAGCGGTGGCGATGTCGCGGAGCGGGATGCCCTCCTCGGCGACCGCGTGGTACCGCCCCCCGCCAGGTCGCGTCTCGAGCACGAGTCGATAGAGCCGCGCGGCATCGAGCCGATGCACGGCGGGCCAGCGGTTGCCGCCGTCGTCGATGTACGCGGAGAGGCCCGTTCGCCGCGCCAGCTTGATCAGTGTCGGCACGAAGTGAGGATCGCCGTCGCCGTGTACCGACGGTGGCAGACGCACCACCGAGACGCGCACATCGCGCGCGGCGACGGCGTCGGCGGCCTCTTCGGTCGCCGCGCGAGGATGCGCCGCGGCCCCGGACGCCGGCGCCGTCTCCTCGGTCCCGAGCACGCCCTTCGGCAGCACGCCGACGGCCGACGTGACGATCAGCGGGCGCGTCGTTCCGGTGAGCGCCGCACCCAGCGTCTCGATGGCACGCCTGTCGATCTCGCAGCTCTCCTTGAACTTCGAGAAGTCGTGGTTGAACGCCGTGTGGATGACGGCATCCGACGTTGCCGCGCCGCTCTCGAGGCTGTCGAGTTCCTCGACCGCTCCGCGCTGCACGAAGGCGCCGATGGCCGTGAGCGACGCGGCACCGGCGTCAGACCGAGCGAGGCCGAGCACCTCGTGCCCCGCGGCGAGAAGTTCCTGAACGACTGCCGAGCCAACGAAGCCCGTGGCTCCCGTGACGAAGACGCGCATGACGATGTCCTTTGTGGTTTTGACCACCATGCGTCGATTCGAAGGCCATCACAATCAGCACGCTCGACATGCTAAGTATGCACAGAAGTATGTCTCGTCACTTCGACAGGCAGGTGCTCGACGGCCTCGGCATTCTCCGCGCGGTGGTGGAAGCCGGGAGCTTCGTCGGTGCGGGCGAAGCACTCGGGCTCACGCAGCCCGCCGTCAGCCGCGCGGTGGCGCGCCTCGAGGAGCGCGTCGGCGTTCGCATGTTCCGGCGCACCGCGCGCTCCATCTCGCTCACCGAGGAGGGTCGACGCTTCTATGAAGCGATCGCACCGCACCTCCGCGCCATCGAAGAGGCCACGAGCGAAGCGGGCGACTCGAAAGCCAAAGTGCGCGGGCGTCTGCGCGTGAACGTCGACCCCGGTACGGCGCAGCTCGTGCTCACGCCGCGCCTTCAGCCGTTTTTCGAGCAGCACCCCGACTTGTTCGTCGAGCTCGTCGCGCGCGACCGCATGGGCGACCTCGTCCGCGAGGGTTTCGACGTCGCCGTCCGCCTCGGCAACCCGGAGCCCTCCGCGCTCAAGGCGCGACTCCTCATGCGCACGCACATCGTCACGTGTGCATCCCCGGAGTACGTCGCCCGGCACGGAGCACCACGCCATCCCCGCGACATCGAGAAGCACCGCTGCATCTTGATGCGCGATCCATCGACTGGCAGCCACTTCGGCTGGGAGTTCGTGCACGGACGGAAGGTGGTGCCCGTCGACGTGAGCGGCCCGCTGATGGTCAACCAGTTCGGTCCGATGCTAGCGGCATGTCTCGCGGGGCAAGGCATCGCGCAGGTGCTCGAGTTCCACGCGCGCGAGTTCCTCGCCGACGGCAGGCTCGTGCAGGTGCTGCCCGAGTGGGCCGACGAGACGTACCCGCTCTACGCGTACCACCACTCGGCGCAGCTCATGTCGGCCAAGGTCCGGGCATTCCTCGACTTCGTCGTCGACGTGACGCGTGATGCAGACGTCTGAGCGGTGCCACGACCGCGTCCAATTATCCGGTTTAGACTGGATGTCCTTGATTCCGGGAGTTCATCCGCTGCACGCTACCGCCATGCTCCCAACCGCCGCGAAGTCCCGCCGTGCCCGCTGGCCCCTCTCGCGCCCGATGGCGCTGACCCTGCTCGCCCTGCCGCTCTGGGCCTGCGGTCCCGATGCTCCCCCCGAGCGCGACACGTCGAGCGCCCGGCTCGAGGAGGCGCTCCCGGCAGGCGGCTGGCGGGTGCTGATGGCCAATGGCGGCGCCCCCATTCGCAGCATCACCCGCCGCGCGGATGGGGTGTTGCTGGGCGGGGCGAGCACGGGCCATGGCATCACGGTCTGGGCGAGCCGCGACAACGGCGCGACCTGGTCCGTCCACGGCTCCGTCGCGAACAATCCCGCCGTGGAGTTCGGCGACGTGACGATGCACGCCATCCCCGGCACGCGCACCGTCTTCTGCGCCTTCCGCGAGTTCGCCAACGGGCAGTTCCGCATCACCGTCACCCGGAGTGACAACGATGGGGACAGCTGGGTCTACGACAGCACCGTCGTGGGCCCCGAGTCCCGCTTCGTCGGGGCGCCCTTCCTGTTCCAGCGCGCCAACGGCGACCTGCAGGTGTACTACGACTCCGAGCCGCTCGCCGCGCAGGGGGGCTACCCCGGCCACCAATGGATCGCCATGCAGGGTCGCCGTGGCACCACGGGGCCGTGGACCGCGTACGGCGTGGTGGCCGTGTCGCGGGACAAGCGGGCCGGTGCGCTCAACCGCGAGGGCATGGCCACCGTGGTGCAGCTCGGGGGAGATCGCCTCATGGCCGTCACCGAGGGGGTGGAGCCGTTCCCCACGGGCGGCGCCCACGCCAACGTCGTCAACGCCGTGGAGTCCTGGGACGGAGGCAAGACGTGGGATGACTCGCTGCGCCGCACCGTCTACCAGTCCCGGATCGATCCGGGCTCCGGACGGCGCTACAACGCCTATGTGCCCTTCGCCATCCGCGTGGGCAACGGCCCCGTGGGCGTGGCCTTCTGCACCGACGAGGACAAGGCGGGAGCGCCCGACCTCGCGAGCGCCCCTCCGGATCAGCGCAACTGCCATGTCGGGTACGTGAGCACGACCAGCAACTTCGAGACCTGGTCCTCCCCGAGCCCCGTGTGGACCGCCACCTCGCGCAACTACACGCCGGGCCTCTTCGAGCGCGCCTCCAATGACGTCATCGTGGTGATCGACGCGCTGGGCGGAAATCGTGTCCTGCAGCGGTAGGGCGCATGGGTTACCCGTCAGCGCTCCTCATTCGAAGGCGCAGCGCAGCCGCTGTCGTCACAGGCCGCGGTGGGAAGCACCTGGGTCGTGGACTGCTGCACACCCAACGCTGGTCCCGAATGAGCCTCGAGTAGCAGGGTCTGCAGCTCGGCGCCGAGCAGCAGGTCGTCGTGAACACCGAAGATCTGCCGGCGAAGACGTCCCTGCGCGTCGATCAATACCGTCGTCGGCGTTCCCCGCATCGCGTACGCGCTCATTGTCCGCGGGATGGGATCGCCGGCTTCGCCCGGTGCGTCCACGCCCACCGGGAACTTCACCCGGTATTCGTGGAGGAACGCCCGGAGGGACTCGATCTTCATGGCCTCGTGGTGCTCGAAGACCGTGTGCAGCCCGATCACCACGAGCGGCGCGCCCGCGAAGACTTCAGCGACGCGCTGTGCCTGTGGAATGCCGTGGGCGACGCATCCAGGGCAGAGCATTTGGAATGCGTGGAGGAGGACGACCTTGCCGCGGAGTCGCTCGAGAGTGAGCGGCTCCGGCGTGTTGAGCCAGGCGGTCGTCCGCCACGCGGGTGCGGGGCGCAACGTCATTAGAAGTCCCCGTCCTTGACGTAGGGGTGGGCCCAGAGCGTCACCTGCAACAGGGATGACTTGAGCCACGCCGCGGACATCTTCTCGATGTCCTCCGCGGAATGGCCCTGCTCGGCCAGGAAGGGACGCAGGGTAAAGGTTACCGGGAAGATGAGCGCGAACAGGTCCCGAAAGGGCACGATGTCCGTCGAGGGGGCTCCGTCGGTCTTGTTCTTCTTCGCCCGATGGTGGCGCAGGCCGATCTCGTGCTGGTAGTCGAGCCAGGCCTGGTCGTACTGGGCACGCGACGTATCGAGAATCCACTGGCCGAAGCGCTTGCGGACGAGGCCAAGGTAGTCGCCAAGGGGCTTGCCGTCCGTCTTTCCACTGAACGAGGCGAGCAGATGCGGCTGACTCCCAACAAACCCATACCAGACGTCGAGGATCGCCTCGACGCGCCCCTTCACGATGTCGTGCGACATGCGGAGGTACTTCACGTCCTCTTCGCCAAACAGGACGCTGGCCTTCATCTGTTCGAAGTCGGTGAGGGACACAGGTGAACGTGCAACGGACGAGGTGCCATGGGTATAGCCAGGGATGTTGCTCATTTCTTCTTCTCCTTCGCGGAGCAAAGCTCCGCTGTCGCCGTCGGCCGGAATGGCCGCGGAATTCGTGTTCGCTCATGCCTGAGACGAAATGGCGTCAGCCGCGACGCATGAACTGCTCCCAGATCTCTCGTCGCGCCGACTCGGCCGCGAGCTCTTGCTCCGGGCAATCGAGGCGCAGTTGAGCACTCGATAGCGGCGCGTCCACGAAGGCACAGTGATGCGGCGACGCGCCCGGGCGCACGTTCGGACGGAAATGCGTGCAGGTCACGCACATGCCGGTGAACGGAACGAGCCCTTGCTCCTGAAGCATCCGGATCATCTTGACGATGCCGGCGAAGAACGCGCGCTGCTCATCCGGGGAGAGATGAGCGACCGCGTCCGCCATGAACTCTGGCCACGAACGCGCGCGAGCACCGAGTGCGGCGCCCTCCGTCGTTGGCGTGAGGAGGCTGGCGCGCGAGTGCCTCGGGTCCGCGGATCTGGTCACGAGTTTCTTCTCGACGAGGACGCGGACGGAATCACTGATGGTGGGAAGCGTCACGCCGAGGCGCTCGCTCAGCTCCGTACCGGAGAGGGGCCCGTGCGCTACCAGCGCGGCGAGGATCTGCCCCTGCGTGGCAGACAGGCCCACCCCATTGGCCTGCTGCCACGCCTGCTGCTTCATCGCGAGCCCGATCTTGTGCAGCCCTGTCGCGATGCGCGCGGAGATCGGCTCGCTGTTCTCGTTGAAGTACTCCGGTCGCTTCCCAGTCATGGTCTCGATCTAACTTAGGAGTCCTAAGTTGGCAAGCCTACCCGGTCACCCACCCGCCGATCTCGCCGGCCCTGCCGTTGAGTGCCGCCCGGAACGACGCGACGCGGCATCCTCGCCGCTGGATCCGCCATTGTTCCTCAGTGGATAAATCCGGGAAAAATTCAAATAACTGTCTTCATGTTAATTCATGGGAAACCGTGTAGATGGGCACAGCCCCGGAGACAGCTGAATTCCCCCCTGTCGACTCCGTGGGAGGACACCCATGACCCAACCATCTCGACGCACACATCTTGGCGGCACGGCGCTACGGCTGCTGCCCCTGCTTTGTGGCTTGTTCTCGTCCCAGGGGGCGCAGGCCGCCTGGACGCCCAAGACGCCGCCGCTGACGACGCAGTGGACCTCGCAGGCGACTCCCAGCAACGCCCTGCCGGAATATCCCCGGCCGCAGATGGTGCGCGCCGATTGGCAGAACCTCAATGGCGAGTGGCAGTTCGGCAACGCCACCGCGGGCCAGACGCCGCCCTTCGGCCAGAACCTGTCCGAGAGCATTCTCGTCCCCTTCCCCATCGAGTCGGCCATCTCTGGCATCAAGCGGCACCAGGACCGCATGTGGTACCGCCGCACCTTCACCGTGCCCGCCGCCTGGAGCGGCCGGCGCGTCCAGCTCCACTTCGGCGCCGTGGACTGGGAGGCCTCCGTCTACGTCAACCGCCAGCTCGTCGGCACCCATCAGGGCGGCTTCGACGCCTTCAGCTTCGACATCACCAACGCCCTCAACGGCGGCACCAACGAGATCATCGTCGGTGTCTATGATCCCACCGACGCGGGCGGACAGCCCGTGGGCAAGCAGCGCAACAACCCCAGTGGCATCTTCTACACGGCCGCCTCGGGCATCTGGCAGACGGTGTGGCTCGAGCCCACGCCGTCCGCGAGCATCACCCGCCTGGACATGACGCCGGACGTGGCGGGCTCGGCCCTGCGCCTGACGGTGCGCGGCGCGGGAATCGCCGGCCAGACGGTCGAGGCCGTGGCCTTCGATGGCTCCACGCAGGTGGGCAGCGCCACGGGCAGCGTGGACGGGGAGATCCGCATCCCCGTGCCCAACCCCAAGCTGTGGTCCCCCGACAGCCCCTTCCTCTATGACTTGCGCGTGTCGCTCAAGAGCGGCTCCACCGTCGTGGACCAGGTGACGAGCTACTTCGGCATGCGCTCGGTGGGCCTCAAGCTCGTGGCGGGCGTGCTGCGTCCGGTGCTCAACGGCCAGTTCGTCTTCCAGCTCGGCACGTTGGATCAGGGCTACTGGCCGGATGGCATCTACACCGCGCCCACGGACGCGGCGCTCAAGTTCGACATCCAGAAGCACAAGGATCTGGGCTTCAACCTCATCCGCAAGCACATCAAGGTCGAACCCCAGCGCTGGTTCTACTGGACCGACAAGCTCGGCCTCCTCGTCTGGCAGGACATGCCGCTCATGGCCCTGACCGGGCCGTCCACGGCGGCCAAGGCCCAGTTCGAGCGCGAGCTGCGCGAGATGGTGGACGAGCACCGCAGCTCCCCGTCCCTCATCACCTGGGTGGTGCAGAACGAAGGCTGGGGTCAGTACGATCAGGCCCGGCTGGCGGACCTGGTGAAGGGCTGGGATTCCTCGCGGCTCGTGGACAACATGAGCGGCATCAACTGCTGTGGCGCCGTGGACGGTGGCAACGGAGACCTGGCGGACTGGCACGTCTACCAGGGCCCGGGCTCCCCGGTTCCGTCCGCCACGCGCGCGGCGGTGCTGGGTGAGTTCGGCGGCCTGGGCATGCGCATCTCCGGCCACGAGTGGAGCCCTGGCAATGGCTTCGGGTATGGAGACCTGTACACCACGAGCGCGTCGCTCACCGCGCGCTACCTGGAGCTCATGGCGGGCCAGCGGGCGCTGCTCGACAACCCCGGTCTGAGCGCGTCCGTCTACACGGAGATCACCGACGTGGAGAACGAGGTGAACGGCCTGTACACCTACGATCGGGCCGTGTTCAAGATGGACTTCAACCAGGTTCGCGCGGCCCATCTGGATCTGATCGCCGCCTCGAAGCTGCTCAACAACAAGGGACCGCTGCCCGTGGGCCAGTTCCGCGCCCTGCAGGTGACGACGCCGGGTTACACCAACCGCTTCGTGCGGCACATCGAGAGCCTGGGCACCACCGAGGTGGTGACCAACACCAGCTCCACCACGCTCAAGCAGGATGCGACCTTCAAGATCGTCGCCGGCCTGGCCGATGCCGCCTGCTACTCGTTCGAGTCGCGCAACTACCCGGGCAGCTACCTGCGCCACTCCAGCAGCCGCATCCGCCGGGACACGCGGGACGGCTCGGCGCTCTTCGACCAGGACGCCACCTTCTGCGCGCGCAACGCGCTGGATGGCTCGGGGAACGTGTCGCTGGAGTCCAAGAACAAGCCCGGCTCCTACGTACGTCACCGCAATGGCGAGGTCTGGGTGGACGCCTTGGAGAACACCACGGGCTTCCGTCAGGACGCGACCTGGGCCATCGCGACGCCGTGGTGGAAGAGCGGCGCGAACGTCCCCACGAACACGTTCCAGTCCTTCCAGGTGACGACGTCGGGCTACACCGACCGCTACCTGCGGCACATCGACAGCGTGGCCAACACCGAGGTGGTGAACAGCGGCAGCTCCAGCACGCTCAAGCAGGACGCGACCTTCAAGCTCGTGCCCGGCCTGGCCGAGTCGAGCTGCTACTCGTTCGAGTCGCGCAACTTCCCGGGTGAGTACCTGAGGCACTCGAGCAGCCGCGTGCGGAGGGATCGCCGCGATGGCTCGGCGCTCTTCGACCAGGACGCCACCTTCTGCGCCCAGCCGGGTCTGTCCGGCTCGGGGGTGTCGTTCGAGTCCTTCAACTACCCCGGCCGCTACATCCGCCACTACGCCGCCGAGGTGTGGACGGCCTCGGGCTACGGGAGCACCTGGGATTCGGCCGGCGGCTTCAACGCCGACTCGACCTGGAGCATCGTGGCCCCCTGGGCCCCCTGAGTGACATTCCCCCGAGGGAGCCCTCGCCACACCGCGAGGGCTCCCTGGCCGCTCCGCCCCTCGCGTTCGCTGTCCCTTGGTTGACTCGGCCGCACGGCCTCCCTGTAATCCCGCGTGGGGCTCCTCGCGAGCGGAGCCCATGCATGGAGGCGCCAGGTGCCAAGAGGGATAGCGCTGCTGACATGCATGTTGCTCGTGGGGTGTAGTAGCGCCTCCCGGAGCGTTCTCCCTGCCACTGGACAGACAAGGTACTGCGTCTACGTCCCGAGCAGCGGCTTTGAGCCGGCGAAACACGGTGGAGCATCCGCCGCCGTGCCCGCGCCGGGTGCGAGTTCGCCGACGGCTCCACGTCCCCCTTCCCCACCACCGCTGCGAGGGCTTCCTGGCGGAGGCGCAGGAGATGGGGTCCCCCGCGGTATGCTCCGCCCGGTGCCGCGAGGCGGCACGACCGCGGCAGGAGCAGGCACTGGCGCTGCGGCAGGAGAAGCTCTGGTCACGGGCGGCGCGGTCGTCGCGGCCGCGGGCAGTGTTCTGCTGCTTTGCTTCACCGTCAAAGCGGTTGTGGACGGTGAGCAGTCACCCATCGACATCGCGGACAGGTTCTACGGTACACACTTCGGAGATGTTTTTGGATGGGCCCGAGGCCGGTATTCCCCAAAGGGTTCTGCTCATCCGGCCAACATCGAGATGGAGTTCCTCATTCACCAGGCGCCTGATGGCACGGTGTCAGTAGAGACAAGCGCGCCCACGACCCAACCTGAGTCGGTGTCTTCTCCCCGCGCTCCTCCCAATGGACGGCCAGATGCGGAATCCGCCAGAGAAAGCAAAAAGAAACGCGGCCGTCTCTATGCAACCTACAGGAAGCGCAATGAGACAACCAACCTTTACTACTCTGGGCGAACCAGCATGGTCGTTGATCTCAGCCTGCCTCTTGATCTACAGGCACAGTGGGCCATCAAGCTCCGTGATATGAATCATCATGTTGACGAGAACAAAGATCCAAGCGGTGTTTCATTCGATGATGCGCAACTTGATGTATTCGACCTTGGGGCTGCCATCGACTACGATCAGAGGTATGATGACCCAGCATATTGGCGGATTCGCGGTAGAGAGCAGCAACTGATAGACTTCAGTGGAGGCGCCCGGTCCGACACTGGCAAACCCCATCGAACCGAGAACGTCGTGCGCGCCGTGGCAAAAGACAACCCGCGGGGCAGACGTTTTCACGATGCCGCCACGATTCGTTGGGGCGAACTTCACCGTTACACAGGATACTAGGACATGCGGCCAACGCATAAACCAGGTTCATTCATGAGGATTCCCCTTCCAGACGGCTCCTTCGGCTATGGAAGGGTTCTCGAATTGCATTTCGATGCCTTCTACAATTACAGGACCACCGAACCGGACACGGACCTGGACAGGATCGCATCCAAGCCCATCCTTTTCAGGGTTGTTGTCCGCTCTCCATACTCGAAGTCATGGGAACCCATCGGGTGGAGAGATCTCGAAGAACGTCTGACTCAACCCATTGTTCAATTCAGAATGGAAGTGGGACCGCTCCGCCGCTGTTGGATTTTCGATAGCATCGGCAATTCGAGAGAGGCGACCCCAAAAGAATGTATTGGGCTCGAGCCAGCCACTGTTTGGGAATCGCACGGTGTCGAAAAACGTCTGCTCGATGCCTTCATGGGACGCCCCAACTCAGTACTGGAGCGCATCAAGAGGGAGCTGGAGCAATAGGGTGTGCCCTCCGCGTCCCGGCACAGGGGCCACCCCAGCGCACAAGTCCTCCGCTCACGATGGGCTTTTTCTTGCGCCGGAACCTGGACCAGGGGCTTCTGGCAGCGGCGGGCGCGCATTCATCAGGGGCGTGAAGAGACATCGGAGGTTCCTCCCTGCGGCACTCGGCCAGCCGCGTGCGGAGGGATCGCCGCGATGGCTCGGCGCTCTTCGATCAGGACGCCACCTTCTGCGCCCAGCCGGGTCTGTCCGGCTCGGGGGTGTCGTTCGAGTCCCGCCCCTCGCGTTCGCTGTCCCTTGGTTGACTCGGCCGCCCAGCCTCCCTGTAATCCCGCGTGGGGCTCCTCGCGAGCGGAGCCCATGCATGGAGGCGCCAGGTGCCAAGAGGGATAGCGCTGCTGACATGCATGTTGCTCGTGGGGTGTAGTAGCTCCTCCCGGAGCGTTCTCCCTGCCACTGGACAGACAAGGTACTGCGTCTACGTCCCGAGCAGCGGCGTTGAGCCGGCGGAACACAGTGGAGCATCCGCCGCCGTGCCCGCGCCGGGTGCGAGTTCGCCGACGGCTCCACGTCCCCCTTCCCCACCACCGCTGCGAGGGCTTCCTGGCGGAGGCGCAGGAGATGGGGTCCCCCGCGGTATGCTCCGCCCGGTGCCGCGAGGCGGCACGACCGCGG
Organism: Cystobacter fuscus; assembly: GCF_002305875.1. Classification (NCBI taxonomy): domain Bacteria; kingdom Pseudomonadati; phylum Myxococcota; class Myxococcia; order Myxococcales; family Archangiaceae; genus Cystobacter; species Cystobacter fuscus. Next base: position 6,567,933 of record NZ_CP022098.1, read on the forward strand.
CAGGAGCAGGCACTGGCGCTGCGGCAGGAGAAGCTCTGGTCACGGGCGGCGCGGTCGTCGCGGCCGCGGGCAGTATTCTGCTGCTTTGCTTCACCGTCAAAGCGGTTGTGGATGGGGAGCAGACTCCCATCGACATCGCGGACAGGTTCTACGGTACACACTTCGGAGATGTTTTTGGATGGGCTCGAGGCCGGTATTCCCCAAAGGGCGCTGGGCATCCGACCAACATCGAGATGGAGATCCTCATTCACCAGGCGCCTGATGGCACGGTGTCAGTAGAGACAAGCGCGCCCACGCCCCAACCTGAGTCAGTGTCTTCTCCCCGCGCTCTTCCCAGTGGACGGCCAGATGCGGAATCCGCCAGAGAAAGCAAAAAGAAACGCGGCCGTCTCTATGCAACCTACAGGAAGCTCAATGAGGCAACCAACCTTTACTACTCTGGGCGGACCAGCATGGTCGTTGACCCCAACCTGCCTCTCAGACTCCAGGCACAGTTGGCCATCAAGCTCCGTGATTTGAATCATCACGTTGACGAGAACAAAGATCCGAGCAGTGTTTCATTCGATGATGCGCAACTGGATGTATTCGACATTGGGGCTGCCATCGACTACGCTCAGAGGTATGATGACCCAGCATACTGGCGGATTCGCGGAAGAGAACAGCAACTGATAGACTCCAGTGGAGGCGCCCAGTCCGACACGGGCAAGCCCCATCGAACCGAGAACGTCGTGCGCGCCGTAGCAAAAAACAACCCGCGGGGCAGACGGTTTCACGATGCCGCTACGACTCGCTGGAGCGAACTTCACCGTTACACAGGATACTAGGACATGCGGCCAACGCACAAACCAGGTTCATTCTTGAGAATTCCCCTCCCAGACGGCTCCTTCGGCTATGGAAGGGTTCTCGAACTGCCGTTCGATGCCTTCTACAATTACAGGACCACCGAGCCGGACGCGGACCTGGACAGGATCGCATCCAAGCCCATCCTTTTCAGGATTGTTGTCCGCTCTCCACATTCGAAATCATGGGAACCCATCGGGTGGAGAAAGATTGAAGAGCACCTGACTCAACCCGTTGTTCAATTCAGCATGGAAGTGGGACCGCTCCGCCGCTGTACGATTTTCGATAGCCTTGGCAATGAAAGAGAGGCGACCCCAAAAGAATGTATTGGGCTCGAGCCAGCCACTGTTTGGGAATCGCACGGTGTCGAAAAACGTCTGCTCGATGCCTTCATGGGACGTCCCAACTCAGTACTGGAGCGCATCAAGAGGGAGCTGGAGCAGTAGAGTGTGCGCGAGAAATCCCCCGCCCTTGCGAGACTGAGTGTCGGCCTGCCCCCGAAACGCCTGGAGCGGCAGCAGGCCCCTCCGTGCTTGCCACCTTCGGGCGGACAGGTGGAGAGCAACGGCGGGTGCTGGTTCGAGATGGTGGGAAGTCCTCCGTGTGGCCAGCTCTACGAGCATGCCGAGAAGTGCTACGTCCCCGTGCGCGAGACACCCAGGCCGCCAACGTTGGTTGACCCGTAGCTTCCGGGGCTCAATGCCATGGGGCGCAGGGGCGGACGTCTCCTGGAGGGTGAGGACCACGGCGGAGGGCTACACCAACCGCGACCTGCGTCATATCGACAGTGTGGACGGCCTCGGGCTACGGGAGCACCTGGGATTCGGCCGGCGGCTTCAACGCCGACTCGACCTGGCTCGCCTGTAACGGAACTCGAAGCTAGACGGCCCTCTGGCTCCCACGCAGCTTGAACACCTGGTAGCTCGACCCCAACAGGAAGAGGAGCAGCAGGCCGAGCAGACTCCTCTGCACGAGCGGTGACTCCGGACCCGAGGCCAGGGGTTGGCCGACGGGCAGGCGGGTCAGGGTCTCATTGACTCCAGGTACCAGCAGAAGCAGGAAGCTCGCGGAGAACGTGAGCGTGCGCACATAGGGGAGGGCTCGCCCGAGTCCTCGAATCTTCCCCGTGACGGCTCCCGCCAACATCAATCCCAGGGCCAGCAGGCCCAGCGCGTGCCCCGGATTGAAACCGCCCCGGCTCGACAAGCCGAAGGACGTCACGATGGAGGCCACCATGGTGGCCGTGTACAGCTTGCCGATCCGGTTGCGCGGATCGATCTGCCCGTCACGCACGAACGCGAACACTCCGAGGACGAGGGGAACGACGCTGATCACGGTATGCACGATGCCAAGGGTCGACATGGAGGAACTCATTGCGCTTTCCTTCGAGGACAACGGGGATGAACGAAATTCTACCGACTAGTTGATAGACAGACAGGGTAAAAGAAAGGAGCAGGCGCGGCCCTGCCCCGGCGACTCAGGTTCTGATTTGGAGGAGGCGAAGCGCCTCGGTCGTCACCGCGCTGAAGACCGTCCACTCCCCCGAGGCTCGCGCGGCCAGCATGGCGCCATGGATCGTGGCCATGAAGAGTTCGGCTTCCAGGGCGGCCGTGCGCCCGAAATCGAGAAGGCCCCGGCGCCGGCCTTCCTCCAGGGTCTTGGCCAACCACCCCGCGAGTTCTCGGAAATGGTCCCGGACCTCGGCCCCCACCTCCTCGGGGAGCGTCGGCATCTCGGCGGCGAGCAACGCGCACACACAAAAGGGCGTCGTCTTCTCTCGGATGCAGGTCTCCCAATAGGAGACATAGGCCTTCAACTGCCCGAGCGGGTCGGGCACCATCCGGCCGAGGTGGGTGAACGACAAGCGGATGTTCTCGCGGTATCTCACCACCACGTCCCTCGCCAACAGCGCCTTGCTCGGAAAATGGTGGTGGATGGTGGGCTTGCTGATCTTCACGACCTCCGCGATGTCCGCGTAGCTGAAGCCGTTGTACCCGCGCTCAATCATGATCGCCTGAGCTGCGTCGAGGATGCGGTCCGCTGTCGTGGCGTTCATGCCGACTATCTACCAACTAGTCGAACGAAGCGCAAGGAGTTCAACGAGGGATCCATCAAGCCCGGGGACTGATGGAAGGCGGGCTCAGGGAAGCCGGCCCTGGGCCCGCTCGCAGGTCTCGTAGCCCACCTGCGCGGTGGCGGCGTCCTCGAGCAGGTACTCCTCGCGCTCCAGGGCGGAGAGGCACACCGTGGTGGCGTTCTGGAAGTACTCGAGCAAAGGCTCGGGTTGCAGGGGCCAGACGCGCACCAGTCCATTCTCGCATGCCGTGACGATGCGGGTTCCATCCCGCGTGATCATGGCGTGGAGACTGGCATGGAAGTCCATGCGCTCTTCATGCCTCAGGATGAAGGGATGACCTTGTCCATTCACGGGCCAGAGACGGGCCGTGCCATCGTCGGAGGCGGTGAGGACATGGGAGCCATCGGGGGTGAAGCGCGCGGAGGTGACGTAATCCGTGTGTCCCTTGAGCTCACGTGGCCTATCGCTTCCGTCCGTCCGCCATAGGTGGGCCTTCTCCTCGTCGGAGGCGGTGAGGATGAAGGCTCCATCCGGACTGAAGGTGGCGGTGTTCAGGGGGCCTTGATGGTCACCGAGGACGCGAGGCGGTTGCGTCAGGTTCCGGGTGTCCCAGAGGCGGGCCTCTCCGTTGTCGAAGGCGACGATGAAGTGGTCTCCATCGGGGCTGAAGGTGGCGGAGGTGGCCGTCCCCGTGGCGCCCTTGAGCACTCGGGGCGCCTGCTTTCTAGCCGTGCGCCAGAGACAGACGGACCCCTGCTTCGCGCCGTCGGAAAGCAGGGCGGCTCCATCGGGGCTGAAGGTGGCGAAACTCATATCACATCCAGAATCCTTGAGGCCGAAAGAGGATGAATCAGTCTCTTCGGTATGCCAGAGGCGAGCGCGGCGGCCGTTCGAGATGGTGAGGATTTGGGAGCCGTCGGGACTGAAGAGGGCGGAGGTCGACGTCTTCTGGCCCGTGTCGAGGATTCGTGGGGGCCTTTTCATGTCTCGTCTGTTCCGCACGTGCGCGGTGCCGTCATCGGCCGCCGTGAGGATGAGGGCGCCATCAGGACTGAAGGCGGCCGTGTTCACGGAGTTCGTGTGTTCATGGAACATGTCCACCAGCTGACCGGTGCCGTCGGTATTGAAGAGGTCCACCGTGTTGCCCCAGGAGATGGTGAGCAGGCGTGAGCCATCGGGGCTGAGTGCCATGGGCACGTTGAACTCCATCTCGGTGAAGAAGAACGGTGTGCCCGCGCCTCGAATGGGCCAGAGGCGCGCGGTGCCATCGTCCGAGGCGGTGAGGACGAGGGAGCCGTCGGGGCTGAAGCTGGCGGAGTTCACCCGCTCCAGGTGGCCCGAGAGCACGAAGGGCTCGTCCTTTCCATCGGTGCGCCATAGACGGGCGGTCCCATCCTCCGAGGCGGTGAGGATGAGGGTGCCGTCAGGGCTGAACACGGCGGAGTTCACTCCGTAGGCGTGGCCCGTGAAGATGCGCTCGGCTTCTTCCGCGTCGACGCGCCAGAGCAGCGCGGTGCCGTCATCCGAGGACGTGACGATGTGGGTACCATCGGGGCTGAAGGCCGCTGAGCTCACGAAGCCCGAATGAGCCGCGAAGACGTTCAGGGCTTTCTTCTCGTCCTTGCTCCAGAGACGGGCGGTCTTGTCGTTGGCGACCGTGAGGATGCGGGAGCCATCGGGGCTGAAGCTGGCCGAGACCAGCACATCCTGATGGCCAGTGAATCGTCTGAGTTCTTCTCCGCTCCTATTCCAGAGGCGCGCGGTCTTGTCATCCGAAGCGGTGAGGACGAGGGAGCCATCGGGGCTGAAGACGGCGGAGCTCACCTCTTTCTTGTGGCCGGTGAGTTCGCTGACCAGCTCGCCATCCACGTGCCAGAGGCGCGCGGTCTTGTCATCCGAGGCGGTGAGGATGAGGAAGCCATCGGGGCTGAAGACGGCGGAGTTCACCGGTTTGCGATGACCCTTGAAGGTGTGCAGGGGCCGGATCGTGTCGTGGGTGCTCCAAAGGAGCGCGGTCTTGTCATCCGAAGCGGCGAGGATGAGGGAGCCATCGGGGCTGAAGACGGCGGAGTTCAAGGGTTGTCGAGAACCCTCGAGGATGCGCGGAGGCCCCCGTCCATCCGCGCGCCAGAGACGCGCGTGACCGTCCGAGGCGGTGGTGAGGACCTGTAGGCCATCGGGACTGAGAACGACCGTGTTGACGTCGCCTTCGTGTCCGGCGAGGACTGCGCGGCTGATGACGCGCTGGCTGGTCTGCAGGGCGGACTGCTGCCAGTCATTCCTCGATGCCGCATCCTGGCCGAACACCTCGCGCAGGGCCAACATCGCCTGGGTGGGGTTCTTGTCGATGAGGGTCCTCACCCGGGCCAGACGGACGTTGAGCTGGACCAGCGCCTGTTGGCGTCGAGCCTCGCGGGCATTGGTCTCGGCGGCCTCCTGCTGCGTGCGTGCCCGGCGAGCGTTGGCCTCGGCGAGTTCCTTCTGGGTCAAGACCTCACGCGCGTTGGCTTCGGCGGCCTCCTTCTGACGTTGGGCCTCCCAGGCATTGGCCTCGGCGGTCTCCTGCTGCCTGCGAGCCTCCCGGGCGTTGGTGGTGGCGACCTCCTCCTGACGTTGGGCCTCCCGGGCATTGGCCTCGGCGGTCTCCTGCTGTCGGCGAGCCTCCCGGGCGTTGGCCTCGGACGCGTTCCTCTGGGTGCTCGCTTCCCGGGCGTTGGCCTCGGCGAGCTGTTGCTGCTCCCGCGCCCTCCGGGCATTGGCCTCGGCGGCCTCCTGCTGGCGCTGGGCCTCGCGGGCATTGGCCTCGGCGAGCTGCTTCTGGTTCAGGGCCTCGCGGGCGTTGGCCTCGGCGAGCCGCTGTTGTTCGAGCGCCTCGCGGGCGTGGCGTTCTGAGGACTCGCGCTGGCGCTGGGCCTCCGCGAAGTTGCTCAGGGCGGCGGCTTCCTGCCGGCGGGCTTCCTCGGCGTGGTGCTCGGCCCGCTCCTGCTGCGCATGAGCCTCCCGCGCGCTGGCCTCGGCTTCCTCCTTTCTCTGTCGGGCCTCTTGGGCGCTGGCCTCGGCTTCCTCGGCCTTGGCGTGCGCCCGGTCCGCCTGGAAGAGCGCCACCACGGTGAGGAGCACGAGCGCGAGGCCCACCGAGAGCGCCACCGCGGAGCGGCGGGTGAGCAGCTGGCGCCGCCGTGTCGCGCTTGCCCGGAGGAAGGCGCTCTCGGCGGCGTTGAAGTCCAGGGGCTCGGGCCCCCGCGCGGACACGGTGTTCAGGGAGAGGGGCGCCTCCTGCCGGTGCAGGGCCGTGGGCGCGAGTTCCAGTTGCTCCAGGCGCCCATCCGCCCAGAGGAAGTCACGGCCCCGGCCATGGCGGTGCCACTCGGACGCGGCATGGGAGACGCGGCGCAGCAGCAGCAGCTCACGCCTCGCCTGGAGGGTCCACTCGTGGAGCCGGGGCCAGGCGGAGAGCAGCGCGTCGTGCGCGGGTTCGACGCAGGGGCCCGCGTCATCGCTGGCCACCACCAGGCGGCAAGCCTCGAGCGTGCGCAGGGCCCGCTGGACGCGGCGATTCTCCTCGGGCGAGGTGTATTCCAGCTCGGCGCGGGGAACGCGGCGGCGCGCGAGCCCGCCCTCCTCGGGAGACACCATGCGCAGCAGCACGTTGCGCAGGGTGTGCTGGAAGGCGGGCAGCTCCCCCGGCCCCGGACGGAGCTGTGATGTCTGGCCATCGGTGGCGGGAGGCGGCTCTCCGGCGAAGACGAGCTCGGCCCGGCGCTGGAGTGCCCCCGCGATGCCGCCGCCAATGCCCCGGTAGTCATCGAAGCCGAGGGTGCGGTCGTCCCGGCCGCTGGTGAGACAGGCGTCGAACAGCTCGCTGAGGGCCACCGAGAGCAGGGGCAGCGCCCCGGGCATCTGCTCGACGTCATCCAGCAGGCGCTCGATGAGCCCCGGCTCGAAGAAGAGGACGGAGGCCTCGGCGGGCTTCTCGATGCAGCGCCGCAGCTCGTCCCGGTTCATGGGCGTCAGGGGCTGGCGGCCGCCGTGCCAGGGCTCGGCGGGCACGCCGGCGGGCCGCAGCAGGGCGTGGAAGTGGGGCTCGTAGTCCGAGCGCAGCAGCCACAGCAGCCGCAGCCGCGGGTGGCCCGCCTGGAGCAGCGCGCCCATCGCCTGGAGGAAGGCCCCGCGCGTGGCGTCGTCGGGACAGGTGGTGACGAGTTCCTCGAGGGGATCGACGACGAGCAGCAGCGACAGGTCCTCGTGGCGGGCGAGGAAGGAGAGGACACATGCGGCGGCGGCGCGAGGGGTCTCGGCGAGGCTCGCGGCCGAGGGCACCGCGCGGCCGGGCTCCAGCGCGGCGAGCCAGGAGGACAACGCGTGCAGAGGCCGGGCGGAGGGGCGCAGGGAGCGGGGGATGCGCCAGGCGGGGTCATCGCCCAGTCGGGGCAGGAGGCCCGCGTGGACGGCGCTGGACTTGCCCGCGCCCGAGGGGCCGCACAACAGCAGCAGGGGCTGGACGCGCAGGTGTCCGTGCAGCGCGTCAACGAGGCGCTCGCGACCGAAGAAGAGGTGGCGATGGGTGGAGGCGAAGGGTCTCAGGCCCAGGTAGGGATTGGAGTGCCGGGAGAGGGGCGCCGCCAGGGGCAGCGTGGGGAAGGCCTCGGAGAGGAGGAAGAGGAACTCGCCACTGTCATGCCCATCCAGCGGCCAGAGTGCGGGGGTTTGCGGACTGGGCGAGGGCATGAGGTCGACCAGCCGGTCGCGCAGGAAGGTGTAGAGCTCGGAGGCGGTGAGCAGGCCGTCCTGGTTGGTGTCCGCGGGCGAAGGGTGCTGGAGGGCCTGGAGCAGCGCCAGGGCGAAGGGGGAGTGCCGTCCGTCGCCCCGGGCCTCCTGGGCGGGTTTGGCCAGGAGCCGGTCGGAGGCCAATTCATCGTGGGCGGTGGAGGCGAGGAGCTGGAAGGAGCGGCGGGAGGAGAAGTGGCGAAAGCGCTCGAGGTAGAGGGGCGCGCAGGAGGCGGGGGCGCGCAGGTCGCGCGAGGGCACGTGGGGGAAGGCGCCGGCGAAGCAGCAGTCGAGGAGGAGCAGCAGGTGGCGGCAGGGCAGCTCCCGCAGCGCATCGCGCAGCGCGTCCATGCGCCAGTAGGTGGAGGGCTCGTCACGCCGGGCATCGACGGGCAGGAGGTAGCCGGAGAGCCGGTTCGCGTCGTCGGTGTGCGCCAGCCCATGGCCGGCGAAGTAGATGAGCAGCCGGTCCGGCGGGGACGGGCGTGAAGCGAGCTGACCGGTCAGGAGCGCCGAGAGGGTGGAGAGGGTGGCCTGCTCATCGAGCAGGCGGAGCACTTCGAAGCCCTGGCGCTCCAGTGTGTCCGCGACGGCCTGGGCATCCCGGACGGCATTGCACAGCGGGGTGATGCCATGGGCGTAGGTGTTGATTCCAATGACAACGGCCAGACCACGTTCGAGGTCCAGCCGGACCGGGTCGAAGGGGAAGTCTCGCATCGGCGGACACAACACCCCGCGGCCTGCTCACCCGTTCACGGCCGCCTTCCCTCCTGGGACTCAGCGGGCCGCTCGCCACCGCGTCCTTCCCTCTGGCGTATGGCGGCACTTCGGCGCCGCCTCGCCGGGCCAGGGGGCAGACAGGCCGCCGTAAGCCCTCGCCCGGCGAGTGCGGTGGGGTAGCGAGGGCGATCTGCCCACATTGAACGGAAGCTCCGTGTCCATCGTCCTGGCCAACCGCACGGGAGGCGTCGCGGGTGGATGCCTCGGGCGAGCGGTTCGCGTTGCACTTCATCTACCCGCTCTTGAGGGGCAACCGAGCCAGCTTCGTGGTGAGGGACTTCAATCGGGATGGGGCACTTGGAGATTTGTTTTTACGTCGTTGTCATGGGTTCGTGACATCACTCGGATATCTTGCGCGCGGAGCTGTGATGAAGACGACCTACGGCGGCGGAGAGTAGGAGGAGCGTGTTGTTTGACTGACCACTTTGGGCGGTATCGGCAGCTGGAGAAGATAGCCGCAGGGGGCATGGCGGAAGTCTTCCGGGCGCGCATGGCAGGGCCTTGGGGGTTTTCGAAGCAGGTGGTCATCAAGCGCATCCTTCCCAACATGGCCGAGGACATGGAGTTCAGGGAACTTTTCCTGGAAGAGGCCCGTATCGCCACACTGCTCAACCATGGCAACATCGCTCACGTGCTGGATTTCGGCGAGCACGAGGGAGCGCTGTATCTGGCCATGGAATACGTGGACGGGCCGTCCCTGAGGAACCTCGTCGAGCACCCGTTGCCGGTGTCCCTGCCGGTGGCCGCCCGCATCATCGCATCGGCCTGTGAGGCATTGGCCTACGTCCACGAGCTGTGCTGCACCGAGACGGGCGGGCACCTGCGCATCGTCCACCGTGACATCAGCCCCGACAACATCATGGTGGCGGGTAGCGGCACGGTGAAGGTCGTGGACTTCGGCATCGCCAAGGCGGCGAACCACCTGCGGCGCACCCAATCGGGCAAGCTCCGGGGCAAGCCGAGTTACATGCCCCCCGAGCGCCTGCGGGGAGCACCAGCCGACGTGCAAACGGATGTGTTCGCCCTGGGCATGGTTCTCTACGAGCTGCTCACCGGCCGCAAGCCCTTCAACGCCCAGAACCCCCACTTCGCGGCCGTGGCCATCCTCCGTGAGCCTTTCCTGCCGGTGCGGCAATTGCGCCCGGAAGTGCCCGAGGACTTGCAGCGCATCGTCCACCGGGCCCTTGCCAAGGAGACGCAGGAGCGCTACCCGGACTGCCGCTTCTTCCAATCCGACCTGGAATCGTGGCTCTCCACCCTGGGCAAGACAGTGGGCCTCCGTCAGATCAAGCAGCACCTGGCGGAGTTTCAGCAGCCCCTCACCCCTCCTGCCTCGCTCGAAGCCACGACCCCGTCGGCTCCCGCGCGATTCTGGCAGCGGACCCTCAATCAACGCGGCGCCCATGCACGAGGAGCAGACTGATTGTCGTTGAAGAGATCTCTGGGCCCCTATCACCTGGTGAGGAAGATTGCCACGGGGGGCATGGCCGAGGTCTATCTGGCGCGCAAGGAGGGGCCCGGAGGCATCTCCATGGAGGTGGCGCTCAAGCGCATCCTCCCCCATCTGGCGGAAGAGAAGGACTTCCAGGAGCTGTTCCTCTCGGAGGTTCGCCTCGCCACCCGACTCCGTCACCCGAACGTCGTCCAGGTCTTCGACTTCGGAGAGCATGAGGGCACGTGGTTCCTGGCCACGGAGTACGTGGATGGGCCTACCCTCAAGACCCTGATCCGCAAGGGTGCGGAGTTCCAGCGCCCCCTCCCTCCTCCCCTCGCCGCCCGCATCATCGCCTGGGCCTGCAAGGGCCTGGTCTATGCTCACGAGCTGCGCAACCCCGACACGGGTCAGCCCCTGGGCATCGTCCACCGTGACATCAGCTCGGACAACATCATGCTGACACGGGGTGGTTGGGTGAAGGTGGTGGACTTTGGCATCGCCAAGACCGTGGATCAGCTCCACCAGACCCATACGGGCATCTTCCGCGGCAAGCTGGCCTACATGCCTCCCGAGCGTCTGCGGGGCGAGGCGGCGGACGTACAGATGGACGTGTTCGCCCTCGGAATCGTGCTCTATGAGTTGCTCACCGGCCGCAAGCCTTTCAACACCGAGATCGAGGAGGCTATTGGCGCGGCGATACTGACAGAGCCTTTCGTGCCCGTGCAGGAGCTGCGGTCAGGGCTCCCCGAGCCACTTCAGCGAATCGTCCACCGGGCCATCGCCAAGGAGCCACAGGAGCGCTACCCGAACTGCCGGACGTTCATGATCGAGCTCAAGGCCTGGCTCGCCACACTCGCGGAGAGTTCGGACTCGCAAGCGCTGGAGCATTACCTGGCGGAGTTGGGGTTCACCGCGCCCGAGTCCGCGGAACTCCAACCCGCGCAAGAGACTCCGGTGAAGCGCTCCCCTCCTCCCGCGCCCCCAACGCCAGCAACGCCTCGGTCTACGCGGGTGAGCTCGAAGCCGAGGCACCCCAGCAGGCGCTGGGCCGTGGTGGGGGTTGTGGCGGCGGCGCTCCTCGCGCTCGCTGCGGTCCTCAGGCCAAGTGGGCTTGGGTCCGCTGACCCATCGCCTGACAATCCGGCCCTGCCTCCAGTCACCCCTGTGGAGATTTCCATCCTCTACGGCACGGAGAAACATGCCTGGCTGCGGGCGGCGACCCAAGCCTTCCACGAGAGACACCCCCTCATCCGTGTCACCCTCGAGGAGGCAGGCTCCCTCGAGAGCTTGGAGGCACTGCTCTCGGGAGAGAGGCGGCCGACGATCTGGAGCCCGGCCAGCCAGGACATGCTGAGGCTCCTCGAGCACAAGTGGCGCGAGCGCACGGGGGCGGCCGAGGCCCCGCTCATCGAGAAGCACGAGTCCGTGGTCATGACCCCGCTGGTCATCGTCAAATGGCGCAGCAATCAGCGCTGGTCTTCCAAGGATGCCTTTTCATGGGACGCGCTGCGTGGACACCTGCCCGAGCGGGGAGACAATCCACTGAGCATCGGCATGACCAACCCGGCCTGCTCCAACTCGGGTCTCCAGGCCCTGCAGATGATGCACGATGACTACCACAGGCGCCACCCCAGCCATGGTCAGGCGGCTGCCGACCAGGACTTCCGGCTCTGGCTGAAGCCGCTCAAGCAGTTCCTCCGTGTCTCGCGCAACTCCAGCGGAGACTTCATGGAAGAGATGCTCCGCTTTGGCTCCACCCGCTACGAGATGGCCGTGGTCTACGAGAGCCTGGCCCTTTCCAAGCTCCAGGTCGCCAGGGACCGCTGGGAGGAATTCGAGCTCCTCTACCCCTCGCTGACCTATTGGAGCGACCATCCCATGGCCATCATGACCCGCTGGACCCAGAAGTCGCAGCGCGAGGCGGCCCAGGAGTTCATCCGGTTCCTCCTCTCACCTCCGATTCAGAAGCTCGCCCTGGAGCATGGTTTCCGCCCTGTGGATACAGGGCTCAGCCTGACGGAGGGGTCCAGCCCCTTCACGCTCCTCGCCAGCTCCGGCGTGAAGAGGGTCCTGCCACCCGAGGCACCGCGACTCGATGCCGCGCTCAGCCTCGGTCTGCTGACGGCGTGGGGAAACACCCAATGCGTGGAGCAATAATGGAACCCAGCGGGCGCCCCGACCCGCCAAGGAACGACAGAGAACCGTAACGCACCGCTTCCCCTCGTACGTGGGCGTGCGCCTCGACGCCGAGCCCTTCCCGCCCGTGGCCCGGCGCTGAGTCTCCGGGCCTGTCCGTGGACAGAGCCCCCGAAGGTGCACCCTCCTGGTCTTCCGGGTCGCTTCTCCTTTGATTTCTTGCAAAAGTTGTTTATCTGGATTTAACCTCCATATCAGGAGGTCCTGATTTCCAAGGAGGAAGCCTACATGAACTCGCGTCTCTTGAATGGCCTGGTCGCGGCCGTGGTCGTGGCGTCCGCGCCCGGTGCCCTCGCGCTCACCCCGACGGAGAAGAACCTGGCGTTCGACTCCTACAACAACGCCTTCTATGTCGCGAACGGCGGCAACGGCTACTACGTGGTCGACACCAACCGGGTCGCGCCGAGCCGGTTCGACTTCTGGCGGGTCTGCGAGCAGATCGAGGCGGCCGAGGACGCCTACGACCGGACGCGCAATCCGGTCCACCGAGATCTGGTGTTCAGCCTGCTCAACGGACTGAACAACGTGGTCAGCGGTACCACGGACTTCGCGTCGTGGAACGAGTACAACGATGACGTCATGTGGGCGGTCATCGCCCTGACGCGTGGCTACGAGATCACCGGCCACCGCCCGTTCCTGGATCAGGCGCAATGGCAGTTCAACAAGATCTGGGACCGGGCCTGGGACAGCCAGCTGGGCGGAGGGCTGTGGTGGCGCACGGACAAGCAGACCAAGAACGCGTGCGTGAATGGTCCGGCCACCATCGCGGCGATGCTGCTCGCGCGCAACACGGTGAACACGGGCTACCGGGCGCAGGCGGACCAGATCTACAACTGGCTGCGCGCCACGCTGGTCAACCCCTCGACCGGCCAGGTGGCCGACCACATCCAGGCCAACGGCACCAAGGTCTGGTGGGCCTTCACCTACAACCAGGGCACCTTCGCGGGAGCGTCGACGCTGCTCTACCAGGCCACGGGCAACACGAGCTACCGCGACGTGGGCGGGCTGGCGGTGAACTGGACCCGCCGCAACCTCACGGGCCAGCACATCGCCGACATCCTCAATGACGAGTACGACGCCAACGGCGGCCATGGCGACACCGCCGGCTTCAAGGGCATCTTCGTGCGGTGGGCGGGCAAGTGGGCCGGCGCGGCCAATGACGCGTCCATCAAGAGCTGGCTGGTCAACAACTCCAACACCGCGTGGTCGTACCGGAACTCGTCCGGCGTGATGTGGGGCCAGTGGTGGCGGCGCACCCCGGACAACTACGTCACGTCCTGGGAGTCGAGCCCCGGCCTCGCGGTCACGCAGACTCCGTACTGAGGCCCCCTCCTGGGTGGGCCGCTGGGGCCGGCGTGTGCCTGAACAGGGAGCGCACTGCACGATCGGGCGTTGCGCTCCTTGGCACTTTGGCCGACCATCGGGCGACCGGCGAGGAGCGCCGAGGGGAAAACACATGCGTCGCCGCGAATGTGATGGCGGTGCCAGACATGGAGGCATTGAATGGGCTCGAAGAGATTCGGACGAAGGACGATCCTCGGCGCGGGAGTGGGTGCGTTGCTGGTGCCGACGATCGTCGAGAAGGCCGCGGCCGCGCCATCGGCTGGAAAGGGAGCGGGAACGACGATGGAAGACGGAATCTGGCTGAACGAGCCGAAGGTCTGGAAGCGAGCCGAGGGCGTCCTCGAGGTGACGACGGACAAGTCGACCGACTTCTGGCGTGAGACCCACTATGGCTTCACGCGCGACTCCGGCCATTTCCTGGGTGTTCGCACGGGCGCCAGCTTCACGGCGCAGCTCCGCGTCGAGGCGGCCTATGAGCAGTTGTATGACCAGGCCGGCATCATGGTGCGCGTCGACAATCGGCGCTGGGTCAAGGCGGGCATCGAGATGTCCGATGGCCAGGCGATGCTCAGCAGCGTGCTGACGAATGGCAAGTCGGATTGGGCGACGGGGCCCTATGCACACGACTCCCGCTCGTTCTGGATGCGCGCGACGGTGGCCAAGGGGGTGCTGCGGTTGCAGGTGTCGGCCGATGGCAAGACGTGGCCGTTGGTCCGGCTCGCACCGTTCCCGGAGGCCGCGTCCTATCAGGTGGGACCGATGTGCTGTACGCCGGAGCGGGCGGGGCTGAGCGTCCGTTTCTCGGAGTTCCGCCTCACGCCTCCGCTCGGCAAGGATCTGCACGACCTGACCTGAGCCAGGCGAAGTCATTCGGTTGAGGGGGGTAGCCTCCCCCCACCGCGGCCCGCCTTCCACGGTGGCTCCTTATGACGCGCCGCGCGGGCGTGTGGGCGCGTAGACTGACGGGTTGCATGCTCCCCATTCGCTCCACCACACTCTCCTGGCTCGCCGTGCTCGGCTTTGTAGCGGCTTGCGGCGATCATTCCAGTCCCAGTGTCGCGACCTGTCAGATCGACGGCAAGCAGGTCACCGACGGGACGGTGAACGCATCGAATTCGTGCGAACAGTGCTCGCCGACGACGTCCGCGACCGCGTGGACGCAACGCGCTGACGGGACGTCGTGCAACGAGGGACAGGTCTGCTCGGCCGGCATGTGCACCCCGAAGTGCTTCATTGACGGCGTGTTCCACGCCTCGGGTGCGCCGAACCCGGGGAACGCCTGCGAGGCGTGCGTGCCGGAGACGTCGACCACACAGTGGACGGCTCGGGCGACCGTTCCGCTGCTGGTCGGTGGTCACGACATCGCGGCGCAAGGCTGGACGACGGCCTCGCAGACGCCAAATACGCTCACGTATGGCGCGGACTACGTTCGCCTCGCGACGTCGACGAGCAGCGGCGCGCGAACGAGCGGGCAGCTGCTCATCATGAGGGCGAATGCGCTCGACACCACGAAGCCGTTCACCCTCCGCGTGACGATGCAGGTCGAGTCGGTGAACACCCACAACCAGCTCGACAGCGGCGCGGCCATCCTGGGGAGCTTCACGCCCCCGGCCGGAAATTCCGCGGATCGCTCGCAGATGATCTACCTCGACAGCGCGGCGATCGGCTGGGCGGACGACACGCAGTCCGCGGCGTTCTCGGTGACCGACAGCGCGTATCATGTCTACGAACTCTCGGTGGACACCAAGAAGGTGGCAACGGTGAGCATCGACGGCGTCGCGAAACTCACGCGGAACAACTTCACGACGACCGGCACCATCGCCATCGGCGACCAGACGAACGATCCGAATATCGACGGAGCCGTGCGGATCAAGTCTGTCGAGCGGCTCTGTCCCTAGAGCGAGGTCGCCAAGGCGCTGCTGGAATACCGAGGCAGTCTCACTGCCCTTCCGCCAGCGCCGGGGCCTTGCTCGTCGCGAGGCGTTCGGCCCGCAGGCGGCGCAGGCGGCGGTTGCTGATCATCAGGCCATTCACCTCACCCGATGCGGTCCGCGTAAAGGTCACCGTCCCCAACATGTCGCTGACGAAGCGGTCGCCACCGACGGCTTCGAGCACGGTTTCCTTCTGCCGCGGCCAGCGCATCGCCAGCTTGCCGTCCGCCAGGCGCACCGCATAGGTCATGTCGACTTCGTCGCCACGGTACTGCCCGGCGAACGAGGCCAGTGCGGCCGGGGTCGGCATCGGGGCGCTGAAGCGCTCGAAGGTCCGCGGCGTGGGCCACGAGTCGCGGATGCTCAGCGCGTGCTTGCCGTCGGCCGACCTGCGAAACCGCCACTCGTGCGTCGATTCGCCAGGACGGAACGTGTCCTTGCCGATCGGAACAAACGCCGTCCGAGCACCGACCTGACGCAGCACGCCGTCCTTCATTTCCACGCGCACCACCTCGTCCGTCAAGGGGCTCCAGTACGTGCCGGCCAACGCCCGCAGCGTCGCCATGGGCACCTCGACCGCGGGCACCACCTTGGGGCCCATGCGGTCGCCCAGATACACTTCGGCGATCCGCTGCGTGAGTTCCTGCGGATCGACTGAAGCGCTGTTGCACAGCACCGCGATGCTCAGCCGCTGATCGGGAAAGGTCATCGCATCCGCGCGATAACCGGCGTCGGCACCGTCATGCTCGATGATGCGCAAGCCGCGATAGGTGCGCAGCATCACACCGCCGCCGTAGCCGATCGACCGGCCGTCGTTCAACCTGCCCGACGTCAACATCAACTCCATGACGGCTGTCGCGCCGACACGCGGGCGGATGAGGTTGTCCTGCCATTTCAGCAGGTCGCCGACCGTGGAGAAGAGACTGGTCGAACCGTAGTGGTCGTAATTCGGGATGCTCACACGCCAGTCGCCCTTTTCTCCCGGACGATAGGCGGAGGTGCGCCGCTTCACGATTTCGCTGTGGTCGGCATGGAAATGCGTGTCGCGCATGCCCAGCGGCTGGAAGATGCGCTCGTCGGCGAATGCCCGCAGCGATTGTCCTGTCACCCGCTTCACGACGAGCCCCAACAGCGTGTAGCCGGCATTGACGTAGACGACTTCGCTGCCTGGCTCGAAGTTCAGCTTGCGCTGCCGGGTCACGGCCCACAGCATGTCGGCCTCGGTGGACAGGTCGTCGCCGCGCCAACCGGCCAGGTTCAGCAACTGCCCCTGTTCGCGCAGGCCGCTGGTGTGGTGGAGCAAGTGGGCGATGGTGATGGTCTTGCCGTAGTCCGGCAGTTCCGGGAGATATTTGCGGACGTCGTCGTCCAGCGACAGCTTGCCTTCGTGCACCAGCAGCAGGATCGAAAAGGCGGTGAACTGCTTTGAGATCGAGGCGACGTGGAAGATCGATTCCGGCGTGATGGGAACGTCGTACTCCAGGTTCGACACGCCGTAGCCGCGCACGTAGTCGAGCGCTCCGTCGCGGGAGATGCCGATCGCACAACCGGGCGTATCCGCGCCGCTCCACGGCGCGAAGAGCGCATCCACCTGCTGGTGGAGCTGGGCGGCGTCGGCATCCTCCGCCGTCTGCGCCCGGACCGGCGACGCTTGCGCGGACCACGCCAGGACGAGGGCAATCAGACAACAGATCGACCGAACGACGTTCACCGAGAATCTCCTTGTCCCTGTCCGCGCAGCCGGAAACCTAGCACGGCGACCCGCCCTCCACGGTGGCTCCTTCTTCCGAGGGGGGCGGGCCCGCGTTCCTCGACCGCGGCCCTACTTCGCGATCTTCCAGACCTGGCGGGCGTTGCGCCAGTAGACGCCCTCCCCATCCACCGAGATGATTTCGGGAGTGCGCGTCTGGGGGGACGGGACGGTGGCCAGCACCTGGGAACCGCCGCCGTTCTTGCACGTCGCCGTCAGGGCCGCGCCATTGAACCAGTAGTAGCGCTCCGCATCGACGGCGATGGACAGATCGGTCGCGGTGCTCGCGAGCCGGGTGACGGCATCGCCGCTCTTGGACACCCTGAAGAGGCCTCCCGTGCGGTCGGCGAAGTAGAGGTCCGCCTCGTCCGGGGTGAGCGACACGATGCTGCCCGGGATGGTGGCGAGACGCGTCGGCGTCGCCAGGCCCTGCTTCGAGGCCTTCCACACGGTGGACTCGTTCTTCGCCACGTCGTCGGTCACGATGTACACGCAAATTGTCAAGGGATTGAATAGATGGAAAATCAGGATCTCAAGAATTATAGTAATAATCCATGAAATACGAAAAAATTACCGGTGGACTGAATCGCAGCACCTGGGGGCCACGGCTGCTCTCGTGGTCATGGCTCGCGTGCCTCGTGTGCCTCACCCTCCTGCCCGGGCGGGCCGGGGCCGTGACCACGGTCATGACGGCCTGGTCGGGCTCGGACGGCGTCTTCAACACCATCAGCCTGGATGGGAAGACCGTCTATCAGGGCCAGAACCTCGGCGGTGGCAACTACACGGGGTTGATGTACTTCAAGCGGCCCGCGGGCGTGAACTTCACCCCCGGCGCCACGCTGTACATGGAGGTCGACTTCAAGGACATCGGGGGCTCGGGCAACTTCGGCACCCAGTACAACGCCGTGGGCAATGACTTCCAGTTCGCGGGCTTCACCGTCGGCAACAGCGTGCTGGGCTCCGGTGCCTACAAGACGGCGGTCTTCCGTCTGGACAACGCCGACCTGCACTACGGCGAGAACGGCGGCACGGACCTGCGCCTCACCCAGCCCGGCCCCCTGCAATTGCATATCGTCCAGGTGCGCGTGAGCGATCAGCCCACCCCGCTCTATCAACAACTGACGGCCTTCCTCGGGCCCTACACCGGGCCCACGTATGCCGGGGGCACGCCGGTGGATGCCACCACGCTCAAGGGCAAGCTCATCTGCGGCTACCAGGGCTGGTTCCGCACCCCGGGAGACGACGACAACACGGGCTGGCAGCACTACATCCCCGATTGGGGCGGCGTCATGAGCCCCTCGAAGATCGCCGTGGACTACTGGCCCGACATGACCGAGTACACCCCGGCCGAACGCCACGTCGCCACCGGCTTCACCCACCCCGATGGCACTCCGGCCACCCTGTTCAGCGCCAACAACGCCCGCACGGTGCTGCGGCACTTCCAGTGGATGGAGGCCCACGGCATCGACGGCGTGGCCGTGCAGCGCTTCCTCCCCGGCGCGAGCCCGGACCTGCCCACCCTGCGCGTGCTGAGCCATGCGCGCGCCGCCGCCAACCTCACCGGGCGCACCTTCTTCGTCGAGTACGACATGACCGGCACGCCCGAGTCCGAGCTCGTCTCCACCATCACCCGCGACTGGCACTACCTGGTGGACACCCTGAAGCTCACCTCGGACTCGCGCTACCTGCACCACAACGGCGTGCCCGTGGTGGGCATCTTCGGCTTCTTCCGCGACCGCTTCAGCCCCGCCACCGCCCACGCCATCCTGGACATCTTCAAGGGCCCTGGCCCCTACCAGGCCTTCGTCGAGGGCGCCGGCGCCTGGTACTGGAACATCGAGCCGTACCCCGAGGAGTGGAAACAGGTCATCTACCGCATGGGCGCCTGGCAGCCCTGGAACACCGGCAACAGCGGCAGCAATCCGGGGGACGTCCCCAACTCCTCCTACTGGGCGGCGGATCAGGCCGCGCTGGCCGCTCGCGGCGTCATGTACGTGCCGCAGATCTACCCGGGCAGCAGCGACTTCAACCGCTCGGGCAAGGTCTGGGACCCCAACGCCGACAACCGGCAATCGGGGGCCTTCCTGTGGAGCCAGGTCGCGCGCGCCGCCTCCATCGGCGCCTCCTCGGTGTTCCTCGGCATGTTCGACGAGATCGACGAGGGCACGCAGATCTTCAAGGTGTCCTCGACACCTCCCTCCCAGGCGCATTTCCGCGACAACCAGGGTCTGCCCTCGGATGCCTACCTGTGCTTCACCGGGCAGGCCACCAAGATGATCCGCGGGGAGATTCCCTATCGCACCACCCCGCCGAACTGCGCCGCCATGACCCAGCCCACCATTCCAGACGCGGTGGCTCCCTTGAACGGCGCCACCCCGACGGGCTCCCAGGTGACGTACCAGTGGACCCCCGCCCTCGCGCTCGCCCAGGGCGGCACCCTCGCGCGCTACGAGCTGTGGCTGGATGGGGTCATCACGTCCGTGGGCAGCTCGACCCAGGTGACGCGCGGCACCTCCTCCGGCCGCCACGTCTGGCGCGTGCGCGCGGTCAACTCCCTGGGCAACGCGGGCGGCTGGAGCGTGGCACAAACCTTCACCGTGCCCTGACTCGCCCGGGTGTCGCGCGGGAAGCCGGTCCGGAGAGCACTCCCGGACCGGCCCCACCACGGCGCCCCACTCACGGGGTGTAGAGCATCCCCAGGGCCCATCCCTCGGCGTAGCCACCCACCACCAGCACCTGCCCCGAGGGCAGCAGCGTCGCCGTGTGGTACGCGCGCTTGCTGCCGATGTCCTCCGAGGCGCTCCACGTGTTGGTGGCCGGATCGTACAGGTTGCTCCATCGTCCGCCCTCCCCTTCATCCCCTCCCACCAGCAGCACCTTGCCCGAGCGCAACAGTGTCGCCGTGGCGCTGGAGCGGGGCGGCAGGGGCAGCGTCCCCGCCTCGGACCACGTGCCCGTCGCCGGATCGTAGAGCTGCGCCATGTCCACCGGAGAGCCTCCGGCCACCAGCACCTTGCCCGACGGCAACAGCGTCGCCGTGTGCCGCCTGCGCTCCTGGCCCGGCGACGCCGCCGCGGACCACGTGCCCGTCGTCGGATCGTACAGCTCCGCCGTGGCGGATGGGGCGCCGCCCACCACCAGCACCTTGCCCGACGGCAACAGCGTCGCCGTGGGCGTCTGGTGATCCGAAAGCAGTCCTCCCGTCGGAGCCCAGGTGTTCGTCTCCGGGTCGTACAGCGCCGCCAGCGCCCCCGCCACCAGCAGCACCTTGCCCGAGGGCAACAGCACCGCCGCGGGGGTCAGGGGCGCGGAGATTCCCGTCTCCAGATCCGCCGCCGGGGACCACGTGCCCGTCGCCGGATCGTACAGCTCCGCCGAGCGCAGGGGCTCATCCGTGGCCGCGCCCCCCACCACCAGCACCTTGCCCGAGCGCAACAGCGTCGCCGTGTGCTCGCGGCGGGGCGTGCGCATGCCGCTCGTGACGGACCAGGCGTTCGTCGCCGGATCGTACAGCTCCGCCGTCTCCACCGCTCCCCCTGGAGTACCGCCGCCCGCGACCAGCACCTTGCCCGAGGGCAACAGCGTCGCCGTGTGCGCGGTGCGGTTCAGGGTCTTGGAGGCCGGGGAGCGCCAGGTGTTCGTCGCCGGATCGTACAGCTCCGCGCCGGCCTCGTCGTTGTCGCCTCCCAGCACCAGCACCTCGCCCGAGGGCAGCAACGTCATCGCGGGACGATAGCGGGGCCGAACCATGGGGCCGGTGGGGGCCCAGGTCCCCGTCGCCGGATCGTACAGCTCCGCCCCCCGCCCCTCGATCAGCACCAACACCTTTCCCGACGGCAGCACCACCGCCGCAGCGGCGTCGCGCTCCTCCCCCGCCGGAGACCACGTGCCCGTCGCCGGATCGAAGACCTCCGAGCTCGCCCCTGGCTCGTCCCCCCGCAGGCCCCCCGTCACCCACACCTTGCCCGAGGGCAGCAGCGCCGCCACGTGGTTCATCCGAGACAGGCGCAGGGAGCCGGCGGAGGACCACGTGTCCGTCGTCGGATCGTACAGCTCGGTCGAGGTGGTGTCGCCCCCCACCACCAGCACCTTGCCCGAGGGCAACAGCGTCGCCGTATGGCCCCCGTGGCCCGCGAGCGAAGAACGCACCGACCTCCACCTGCCCGTCGCGGGCTCGTACAGCTCCGCCGTCGCGAGAGTGGGGCCATTCCAGCCCCCCACCACCAGCACCTGGCCCGAGGGCAACAGCGTCGCCGTGTGCGAGTCGCGCGGCCCGGACATGGAGCCCGTCGGGGTGCTCGTGCCCGTCGCCGGATCGTACAGCTCGGCCGAGGCGGTGCCGCTCCCCGCCACCAGCACCTTGCCCGAGGGCAGCACGGTGGCGGTGTGCCAGAGCCGCCACTCGCGCAATCCGCCCGTCAACCGAGAGACCCCCAGCGACGGCTCGTACACCTCCGTCATCCGCGCGGCGAGCGGCGTCGCCACACCGCCAATCACCAGCACCCCACCCGAGGGCAGCAGCGTCGCCGAGAAGGACTCCCGGCCCCAGCTCAACCCCGCGATGGCGCTCCACGAGCCGGGCGCGAGCCGCGAGCACTCCGGCAGCCCGCCGAAGGTGAAGGCGCGGGACGTGGACAGCCCCAGCGCGTTGCGAACCGTGGCGGTGATGGAGGGCGTCTCCCCGGCGGGCACGCACCTGGGCGCGGTCCAGGCCACCTCGCTCGCCGAGGCGCCCTCCACCGGCGTGCCCAGCGTCCCCAGGCTCGCCGACCACGTGAAGCCGAGCGCGCTGCCCTGGGGATCCCTCGCCTCCACGCGCAGCGTGAGGGTGCCCCCCGGGGTCGCCTGCTCGGCGGAGCTCGTGGCCGCCACCACCTCGGGAGGCAGGGGGGGCGGAGGACCCAGGAGCGGCCGCAGGGCGATGTCCACCCGTGCCGTCTGTCCCGCCACGATCGTGACGTCCTGGGCCTCGCCCACGAGGAGCTTCGCGCCCCCCGCGCCGAAAGCCTCCGCGTGGAAGGCACGAGCGTCCCCCGCGGGAATGTCCTCCACCGTTCCGCTCCACTCGTCGTCCACCCGCGCCAGCTCCAGGGTGCGCGGCTCCAGGCCCTCCGCCGAGAGCGTGACGGACACCCGCTCCACTTCCGTCGGGGCCGGAGTCTGCTCGAGATGGGCCACCAAGCGGGCCGCGCCCGCCATGACGGGCGCGTCAGGCACCTCCGGACGGCAACCCGAGACCATCCACACCAACCCCACTGTCAGCCATGACAACAGGAACGAACCTTCTCGTTGCACGAACTCCCCCAGGGACAATCACGCGCCGGACGGCGCGCGGTACCCCGCACGCTACCCGAGCCTTCGCTCGCGCGGCCGGGTGATGAGGGAACCCTTGAAGTGCCCTCCCTCCTGGCCGTTCTCCCCGCCGAGGAGGAACCGTCTCTCGGAGTACAGCCCTCCTGGAGGACCCCTGAAGTACTGAACAGGGACCCCTCCCGCCTGACCCGAGAACCTCAAGCGAGGAAGCGCTTCCACCACATGGAGCAGCGCGGGCTCGTCACCCGCCGGGCTTGTCCCGCTTGACGCTCCGCCGGCTGTCGCTCACGGGGCGCGCCGCGCGAGCCCTGCTGCGCTGGGGAGGTGGGCGAGGCGGCTCTGGCTGCTCCACGGCATCATCAGCGGGATCCAAGGCCCAGGTGCCCTCTTCCCAGCGCTTCAAGGCCTCGGAGGCTCCGAACGGAACCAACCCCTGCCCTTTCGCGGCCTCCTCCAGAACGGCTCGGGCCTCGGTCGTCCGATGGCGGAGCAGGAACACCGCCGCCATGACACGCACGTCCATGCGCGGATGAGAGAACAGCACCGCGAGCGCGTCCCGCCCGACATCACCGTGTGAACGGAGCTGCGTGAACGCGGCAATCATCTTCCTGGCGTGCAGGTTGCCCTTCTTCGCGTCCCCCCGGAAGATCTCCTCGTTCTGGGCTTGGACGTGATGAGCAAACTCAGCCACGAACTTCTCGAGATTCTCTACCAAATCCCGCTCCTCACATTCCGGATCGCCTGCAAACCAAACTCGCGCTGAGCCTCAGAGGAAGCGTTTCCACCACTGGAGCAGCGCGGGCTCGTCATCCGCCTGAGCTGAGCAGGAAAGGAAGCCCGGGTCGAACGGCTCAAGCCAGGGTTCGAGCACCCGAGCAAGCTCGCGATACGCGGGGAGCGCCTGACCTTGGAGCAGGTCCCCCGCTTCGGGCCACGGACCCAGCGTCACGACGGCGCGCCCCTCGCCCCACTCCTGGACGGAGGTGGTGGGGGACGAAAGCCGGGCACGAAGGCCGGCAACCTCACCCAGCTCGCCGAGCATTGGCTGCCCGAGAAAGTTCAGCCAATGCACCCCATCCACCTGAGCGCCCATGAAGTCATGAATGGTGGCATTGCGCAGATCGAAGCCGGGATGGCGAGTCATCAGCCTACGCAAGTCAGGGGGGCATTCAATACACACGGGCGCGACGTCCAGTGCGAGTCCGGCATGGCCCGAGGCGAAGGGGAGTCGAGAGGCCATGCCGAGAGCCCATTCACGCATGAAATCGGGTCCCCGCTCCTCCAGGAACTCCGTTGGCAACGTAACGCGGAGGATGCTGACGAAGTTGGGTGGCGCTTCGCGGAAGGGAAGCCGAGCACGGTAGTCGAAGCAGTAACCGCTCTCGCGTGCGCCGTGGAGGATGAAGAAAGGATCCGTCCCATCCTTCTCCGCGGAACGGGCCTTGTATGCGGGGTAGTCCTCGAAGAACGTGCGCTCCTTCGGATTCAAAGTGTCCCGAATGAGTTCCCATCCACGCTCCTCCAACGGAAAAGCTTGCCACCAGCGGCAATTGTATTCGGCGAGCGCTTCAGGACGGCCCTCCACCGCGCGCAAGTAAGTGTCGAGCGCATGGGACACCCCCGGCGCGAGGTCGAAATGATCGTGGGGAAGGAAGAAGATGATGCGAAAGACATCTCTCACGAGGAGCTGGTGCTCGACGGTCTCGACCGTTCCCCCTTCGGGAGTCCACGACGACCGGGTGATGGGCCCGGAGATTCTGACTCGGGGGAAAGGCGCACTCATCGGCTCACCGGGTGTAATGCATTGCGATTGACTGACGAGGTCGGACTTCAGTGTGCCTTTGCGTCAGTCAATCAAGCGGCTGCGTGTTCGCGTTTCCCCAGGTAGTGGGTGTCAGGGCCCGCGGGCCAGGCGCTCGACGTACTCGGCGGGCAGGCCCGCGCTCTTCGCGCCACGCACCAGCGCCTCGATGAAGCGCGGGCTCACCGGCCCCTCCGTGGACGAGCGCCGGGGCGACGTCACGAACGCCGTGGCCTTCACCTCCTGGCCCTCCACGCGCACGCGCACCTCGCGCTCCACGCACATCCCCGTCACCGCCCCCTCCTTGTGCTGGATGATGGGCCAGTCCTTGCCCCCAATCTCGAACAGCCGCCCGAACACGCTCCGCCCCGGCTCGTCCGTCAGCCCCGCCACCCGCCCTCCCCACCACCGCGACGGGAAGTCGTAGACCAGGTCCACGTCCAGCGCCTCGGCCAGCCTGCCCTCGGGCAATTCGAAGAAGCCGTAGCTGTGCTGATCCCTCCACTCCAGGAACGCGGCCCGGTCCAGGATGGTGGAGTAGGCGAAGTACAGCCGCGACGCCCCGGAGTCCGCCGCGTTCCGGGCCTTCATCACCTGATCGTAATGCGAGTCCATGGGGTGCTCCTTCTCACGACTTGCCTACCGGTTCGACTCCTCGCGCAGCGCGTCGAGGATTCCGCCCACGTCCAGCCGGGCCGTCTTGATGAACAGGCGCAGCGCGCGCTCCACGCGCTCGGCGAGCGTGGTCATCTTCTCCAGCCGCGCCAGCCGCTCGGAGGGCACCAGGCCCTGCGCCTCGGCGAGCCGGCGCGCCTCGAGCAGATCCGCGCGGATGCGGGCGATGAAGGACGCCTCGCGCTCCTCCACCACGTGCGACACCATGCGGATGAGATCCGTCTCGGCCGCGTAACGCCAGGCGCTGTCCTGGGGCGAGCGCACCCGCCGCACCACGCCCCAGCGCTCCAGGTCGCGCAGCAGCATGGACACCCCGCCCTTGGACAGCTCCAGCTCGCGCTCCAGCTCGCCCGCGGTGAGGGGCTCGCCGCGCAGGTAGAGCAGCGCCCACACCCGGCCCTGGTTGCGCTTGAAGCCCCAGAACTCGATGACGTTGCCCACCGCGTCCGTGGCGACGGCCTCCCAGGGAGCCAGGTGCCCGGAGACGGGTGGCCCACCGCTGCCCGTCTCGCCACCCGTCCACAGGTAGCCCTTCATGCCGCCCGGCTCCGGGCCTCGGCCTGGGCGGTGATGCCCTCGGAGAGCTGGCGCGCCCAGCGCACCAGCTCCGTGCCCATGCCCTGGTGCGCGTAGGGCCCGAGCGCCTCCAGCGCGGCGGCGATCTCCGCGTTCATCCGCTCGACGGCCAGCGGCACCGCGTCGGTGCGCTCGATGGCGTCGCCGAGGGCGCGCGTGCGCTCGGGGTTGATGGTGGTGAAGGCCCAGGCGTCCTTGAGCTTGCCGCGCAGGGAGCCATCGCGCGCCACGGCCAGGAGGATGGGCAGCGAGGGCGTGCCGGAGAGCACGTCCGCGTAGCGGGGCTTGCCGGGGTCGGTGCCGAGCACGTCGCGGATGTCGTCGGCGATCTGGAAGGCCACGCCGAGCCGGCGGCCGAAGGCGTCGAAGCGCTCGGCGGCCTCGGGCTGGCCGGCGAGCGTGGCGGCGGCATGGCCACACCAGCCGAAGAGCGAGCCCGTCTTGCCCTCGGCCACGTAGCGCAGCCGCTCCAGGGACAGCTCCAGGTTGCCGCGCGACTCCACCTCGGCGATGGCCGCGCGCGACATCTCCATCACCACCGCGAGCGCGCTCTGGGTGAGGCGCGGATCCAGGTGGCTCAGGCGGAAGAGCGCCGTGGAGAGGATGAGGTCACCGCTCATCACCGCGACGATGTTGCCCCAGCGCGCGTTCACCGTGGGCCGGGCGCGGCGGAACATGCCGGCGTCCACCACGTCGTCGTGCAGGAGGCTGGAGGAGTGGATCATCTCCGCGGCCACGGCCACGTCGAGCAGCTTCTCGGGGGGAACGCCGAACACGCCGCCGAAGAGGCGCACCAGCAGGGGCCGGGCCCGCTTGCCGCCAGCGCCCAGGCACAGGTGGCGCGCGGCCTCCATCAACGTGTCTCCCTGGGTGTCCGGTCCCGCGTCTCCGTCGTCCAGCATGGTGCCCAGCCGCTGCTCCACGCTCCCCAGAAAGTCCGCCAGCTCACGCGCCAATTCCATGTACCCCTCTCCTCCGCGGCGTTCATATAGTTCAAGACCGCATGAACCGCACCAGCTTCCTGTGGGTCCGAGGGGCCCGAGGGGTCGGTGGAGGTGGGCGGAGGACACTCGGCCCCGGAGCAGGCGGGCCCGGGGGGCTGGTTGGAGCGGGTGGGAGGGGTCGGGTAGAGACAGGCGCGTGCCTCTCGCCGTCCTGCACCGTCACGTCCTGCGCAGTCTGGCCGCCCTCGCCTCCGTCGTGCCGTTCGCCCGGCCCGGAGCCCCTCCCCTCGCGAGTGCCCCCTCCACGAGCACCACGGCGCACGTGCCCTCAAGCCACAAGGCGCGCCGCCGCCTGCGCCGGTCGCTCCGGGCCTCGGTGGCCGAGGGCATCATGGCGGAGGTGGTGACGGCGGGCGCGGGCTCCACGGCGCTCACCGCGTGGGCGCTGGCGCTCGAGTTGGGCCCCTTCCAGGTGGGGATGATGACCGCCCTGCCCTTCTTCGCCCAGTTCGTGCAGTTCCCGGCGGCGTGGCTGACGTCCACCTTCGGCCACCGGCGCATGGCGCTCTCGGTGGTGCTCGTCTCCCGGTTGATGATGCTGGCGCTGTGCGCGCTGCCGTGGCTGCCCTTGCCGCTGGTGGGCCAGCAGCGGTTGCTGATGTCGGTGGCGGGGCTGTGGGCGGTGCTGGGCGTCATCGGCAACAACGCCTGGGTGGCGTGGATGGGCGAGCTGGTGCCCGAGTCCATCCGCGGGCGCTTCTTCGGCCGGCGCACGGCGCTGTGCACGTTGAGCAACCTGATCGCCTCGCTGGTGGCGGGCGTGGTGATGGACAGGCTGCGTCCGGCGACGGGCGTGGGTCCGGCACTGCCCCTGCTGGCGGCGGTGTCGTGCGCGGCGGGCATCGTGTGCACGGTGCTGATGGCCCGGCAGCATGATCCGGCGCCCCCCGGCACCCGGGAGAAGCCGAAGTTGGACCTGCGCGTGGCGCTCGTGCCGCTGCGCGACGAGCGGGCGCGCCGGGTGCTCGTGTACCAGACGTTCTGGAACGCGGCGGTGGGCCTGTCCGCGCCCTTCTATTCCTTCTTCATGCTGCAGAACCTGAAGATGAGCTTCCTGCTCATGTCCGTGCAGCTCGCGGCGGTGGCCGCCGTGCGCATGCTGGCGGCGCCCCTGTGGGGCAAGCTCATCGACAGGCTGGGAGCACAGCCCGTGGTGGTGCTGTGCTCGCTGATCCTGGGCCTGTTGCCGCTCGTGTGGCTGTTCCCCACGGCCACGTTCCTCTGGCCGCTCATCCTCGACGCGCTGCTGGCGGGCGTGCTGTGGGGAGGCCACAATCTGGCCATCTTCGCGCTGCCGCTCGCGGTGGCCCCGCGCCAGGGCCGGCCCTTCTACCTGGCGGCGTTCTCCACGGCGGCGGGACTGTCCTACGCGCTGGCCTCGTCCGTGGGTGGGGCGCTGGCGAGCGCGCTGCCCACGGAGTTCACCCTGGGCGGCCACGTGTGGGCCAACCTCCAGGTGCTCTTCGCCCTGTCCGCGGTGGCGCGGTTGTGCGCGGCGCTGCTCGCCCTGCGCATCATCGAGCCGGGGGTGAAGAGCGTGGACTCGCTCGGGGCGCTGGTGGCCCTGGTGCGCCCGTCCCGGCGGGAGGCTCCGGCGGTGGAATCCCGGAGCGCTTCCCTGTCCCCGCTCGCCGAGCCCGTGCGCGTGGAGAGCTGACGCCCGCGCTCAGACGGAATCGAGCGCCATCTGGCGCAGCCGCTCGTTGTAGACGGCCGTGGCCTGGAAGAAGTCGCGCACCAGGGAGAGGAAGCTCGCCCGCCGCTCCTCCAGTCCCGGCTCGAGCGGGAGCTGGGGCGCGCCCCGGTCGAACCACAGCAGGCCGCGCAGTCCCGCGATCAACCGGTGCAGGGGAAACAGGCGCACCGCGTCCAGCACCACGATGCGCCGCGCGTTCATGGGGGTGAAGGAACTCTCGTACTCATCCGAGCCCCTGCTGCTCCAGACTCCTATCTCCTCGAAGTAGGCCAGCGTCTCGTCGGGCAGGAGGAACAAGGAGCGGCGCAGGTGCACGCCGCTCTGGGAGCCACAGCGGGGTTGCCCCGAGACCGACAGGCCGGAATCCATCCCGAGCGGATAGCCCGGCGAGTCCAACCACGCCTCGCGCAGGACCTTGTCCGGAGGGGTGCCCAGCCGCGATTCCAGGGCGCGCCGCCGCGCCTCCAGCGAGCCTCCCGGGAAGTCGAGGCGCTCGCGCAGGGGCGCGAGCTGGAAGTACTTCATGGCCGGGGCGGCCAGGGGGATGAGCCGCTCGAGCAGGAGCGCCTGACGCACCTCGATCTCCTGGAACAACTCCGCCTCGGACAAGCACTCGTCCGGGGACGGAGCCTCGGCGGTGGCGGGCACCCTGTCGGGATCGAAGGTGGGGAGATCCTTGAGGGTGGGCCGCCGGTCGGACAGGTAGATGACGGGAGGCGGTTCGCGGGAGTCCTTCATGCAGGGGGCGAGGTTAGCGCCGGAGCCGCACGGGCGTCAGGGACTCAGGGTGTAGGGGTCCATGGCGTTGGGGGGCACGCAGCCTCTACGAGAGCACTGGGCGGAGTAGGCCCTTCGCGTCCAACACCTCCTGGACCCTGCGACCGAGCGCCAGGTGCTCTGGGTTGGAGGCGCTCAGACGCTCCGGTGCCAGGACCATGACCGTCCCCTTGTCCTCTACTGGCTCTGCTCGGACGGGCGGAGGCAGCGGAGGCACATCCCCGCGCTCACGCGCTACGTAGGTGAGCCAACCCGCGAAGCCCCGCGGATCTCTCGCGGGTCGAAGCGCCCTACGAAACTCATGGGTGGCGATGACGCCGAAGAGCGGCTCCCACGCGAGCACCATTGCCCGCAGCACGCTCACCAGGACGGGAGCTGTCAGCACGCGTGCACCCTCTGGTTCAGCGTCCGTCCGAGGGAGATAAAGCACGCAGCTATTGGGGTAGGCTCCAGATGCATCCCCACAAGTGAGTTGCACCATGCCCCCGTGCCCGGCCTCCGCGTGCCCCGTCCAGGCTCCAAGGCTAAATCCGTCCTTTCCGAGCTGGTTCTCCTCACACTGAAAGTAGCGAAGGAAGGTCCCAACATCCGGCGTGAGCTCCCTCTGAAGCGCTTCCTCCAGTGAGTCCCCCTGCTCGAACCAACGAGCGTAGATCTCGTCGCACTGCGCGAGGAGACGAAAGAAAGCAACCGAACGCCGGGCGCACTCCTCTGCGGACTCAAGCCGGGCCGGCCAGTAGACGCCTGCGTAGTACCTCTCCGTCATGGCACTCCTCCCGCTGAAGCCCGCTGGTAGACAACCTCAATCCCGTGAAGGCCCGCATTCTCGATCATCTTCTCAAGAATACCGACCATCTCCGGCTCTGCCACGTACCACCGAATGGGGACGCCATCGGCTACCCGGATCTGGCGCTTCGCTGTCTCCAGCATCTTCTTTGCGCCTCGAAAATATTCCTTGGGTTCAAGGTTCTCGTCGAAGTGCTTGGCGTAGCTGAACGCTTTGCCGTCCTGCAGAACACCCTCCGAGATGCTGTAGCCGTCGAAGTCTGCCTTCTCTCCGTTCCTCCACACGCGGTAGACCCACCCCGGCGGCGCTCCTGTCACCTGGCATTGATAGCAGCGAGAGTCCTCAGACATGCTCTCGTTTGCCGGCTCCCACTTCCCAGGACCACCCGAGGGAGGCCAGCCGCTCCCCCCTCCGCCACCCTGCGCTCCCACGTTGGCCATGTGCAGGACGTAGGTGGCACTCAGCGCGTTGCCCGCTACTGCAACGGCTCCCCCTACAGGAACCGCGACCAGACGCACCGCGAGAAGCCCATCCCCCGAGAGGGACAAGAGTGGCACGCTCATACTCCCGAGCTTGCCTCCCCAGGATGAGGCCTTCGCAGCTCCCGCCCCCGTGGTGCCCACCGTCAGAACTATTCCCGTCGACAGCCGGGAGATCGTCCGCACCTTCGCCGCATACGGCTTGTGACGGAACTCCTCCCACAACTGCGGCGAGTTCTCGTAGAGCTGCCTCACCGCGCCCGGCAGCTGCGCCAGCCCCTCGAGCGTCTCTCCCGTATAGAAGACCAGCCGGTAGAGACCTTCCACCATGTCCACCACAGCGAGCACCGCTCCCTCGGCAACCGCCAGCGCCGGGTTGTCGTCGGGCTCATACATGCCCGTCGGCCGCGCCCCCTTCGGCACCTCGAGCTGCTGGTTCACTGGAAAGAGGCGCTCGCCCTCGATGGCGTAGAACGGGCCCACCTCGAAGCGACCGGCCCGTAACGCCCCGTCCTCGGCGAGTACGACCTGACCGGCTTGCTGGACCGCCACTCCCGTCGTGGCCCTCACCAGGTATCCGTCCGGACGAAGCACCAGCAACCGCGAGAAGCGCCGCATTCGCGCATGGAGCTCGTCCCTCGTCACCCCCTCGCCGCTAGCGGCTACCTCCAAGAGCAGGTGCGCCGCCATGCGGCGCAGCCCGAAGTTGCCCAGCGTCACCGGCGTGGAGAGCAGGTGCTGCACCAGCTCCAATGCCTGCTGAGGCGCCAGTGTGCGCCCTTCCCTGGGCAACGCGGTGCCAGGCACGCCAGCTTGCGCGAGGAACCCCTGGAAGTAGTCGAGCGTCATGGGCACCTCGAACGGCCGCCCGTCACCCACTCCATCCGGCCATCCACCGCCCTTCCCCTCCGGGTGTACCTCCTCGTCCACCACGCTCACGCCGCGCGGTCGATTCCGGGCCCGCTCCGGCGCCCTGGCAGACCCGGCCGCGCCAACCTCCGTCGGGACTGCGGCTTCGCGCGCCTCAGTGCCAGCGTCACTGCCCTCGGTGTCCTCAATGGCCGCCCCGGTCCTCGTTGAAGACACCCTCTGGACCTGGCCAGCGCCCTCCTGTGACCTGGGACTCGTACGCTGCACCCGCCACCGATGGCGCGCGCCGCCAGCGAGCATCCCGCCCATGGGGTAGCCCGTCGCGCATGCCGTCTGCAGCCCGAGGAGCACCAGCGCCACAAAGAGCGAGGCCCACCACGGCGTGCCCCGCGGCTCCGCCGAACCTCGAGCTGCGTACCGCCGCCCTTCCCCGCCTCAGGACTCCGGTATTCATTCTCCATGGCGCTGCCTTTCCCCCAGGTGAAACAACCCTGAAGAATAGGACACGGGGGCACCCAACCATACAGGGGGGATGCCCTCGCGCGGGGCCGAGAAGGTGGAGGTGACGGTCGCCGCGGCCGAGGAGGATCCGGAGACCACCACGCTCTCGGTCAAGACGAGCCCATGGACAGGGGCATGTACGCGCTCGCCGAGGGCACCGAAAGGACCTTCACCGCCCGAGCCCTGGACTTTGCCGGGACACAGCTCTACGCGGGGCCGCCTACGACTCCGCACGGGACTTGAAGGGAGCAGCGCCGCCACACGCGCGGCGCTCCTCCCAACGGGGTGCGTCAGCTCGTGGGCAGATCGAGCTTGTAGCCCGCGCGCTCGAGCATCTGCTTGAACTCGCCCTTGGCCACGGCCTTGATGTAGGCGTCGTTCGGCTCGCACAGCTTGCGCTTGACGAGGTCGAACAGCGAGTCGTTGAGCGTGGACATGCCGATGCCGCGCGACGTCTGCATGATGGACGGAATCTGGAACGTCTTGCCCTCGCGGATGAGGTTGGCGACGGAGCTGGTGCACAGGAGCACCTCCTGCGCGGGCACGCGGCCTCCACCAATCTTCTTCACGAGCATCTGCGAGATGACGCCCTTGAGGGACTCGGAGAGCATCATGCGGATCTGCTCCTGACGGTCCGCGGGGAACTGGTCGATGATGCGGTCCACCGTCGAGGGCGCCGTGTTGGTGTGCAGGGTGCCGAAGACGAGGTGGCCCGTTTCCGCCGTTTCGATGGCGATGGCGATCGTCTCCAGGTCTCGCATTTCGCCCACGAGCACGATGTCTGGGTCCTCGCGCAGCGCGGCGCGGAGCGCGTTCTTGAAGCCGTGCGTGTGGACGTGGACCTCACGCTGGTTGACCAGACATTTCTTGTTCGGGTGGACGAACTCGATCGGGTCCTCGATCGTGATGATGTGATCCTCGCGGTTGCGATTGATGTAGTCGATCATCGCCGCGAGCGTGGTGGACTTGCCCGAGCCGGTGGGGCCGGTGACGAGCACCAGGCCCTTGCTCAGGAAGCACAGATCGAGGATGTGCTTGGACAGACCCATGTCCTCGGCCGTCATGATCTTCGTGGGGATCTGCCGCATCACCGAGCCGATGCCCTTGCGATCCTCGAAGACGTTGACGCGGAAGCGGGCGCGATCGGTCTCGTAGGCGAAGTCCGTGTCGCGCGTCTCCTCCCACTGCTTCTTGTTCTTCTCCGGCGCGATGCTCCAGAGCATGGCCTTGAGCCGGTCATGCGACAGCTCGCGGTAGTCATCCTGGGGCACCATGTCGCCGTCGATGCGCAGCATGGGCACCACCTGGCTGGACATGTGAAGGTCCGAGGCCTTCTTGTCGAGCATTCGGTTGAGCAGGCCGAGCAGCGTCTTGTGCGCGTCCGGATCCGCCTCCACGGGCAGCACCTTGATGGAGGACGGCTCGGGGGCGGCCGGGGCCGGAGCCGGTGTCGGCGCGGGGCCTTGGCGGCGGCGGGGCCTTGGCGGCGGCGGCGGGAGCGGGCGCGGTGAAGGCACCACCGGAGCCCCGGGCCGCCAGCTCCATCATGTCTGCGGGCGAGGCCAGCTCCAGCTTCTCCTCACCGGAGGACGGGGGCAGATCCAGGGCGGCCGGGGCCGAGGGCGCCGCCACGACGGTGTTGGCCGCCGGGGCCGGGGCCTTGTAGGGCACCAACGCCACCTTCAAGTGGCCCGAGACGTTCTGTACCTTCACCTGCACCGAGCCCGCGGGGGCCGCGTACGGGAAGGTGGACACTCCCTCGGGAGGGAAGTTCGCGCGCAGATCCGCGGGGACGATCTCCGAGAGCGCGCCGATGATCTGCTGCGTGTTGAGCCCCGCCTTGACCATGGGCACGTTGCCCGAGGCGGTACGCAGGGTGATGCCACTGCCGGTCTCCAGCATGATGGCGACAGCGGATTCCTTGTAGAGCTTGTCGATGAAGGCGTCGAACCGGGCCATGGCTACTCAGCGGCGAAGGGTTTCCACATAAGCGACGTGTTTCTTGTTGACGAGAACGACCTGCCCCGCCTCTTGGAGGATGGGGAAGAACGAGGGGGCGCTGTTGAGGTAGTCCGTCAACCGCGAGTGGGCCTCGGGCAGTACGTAGGTGATGAGCCCGCGCAGCCGCTGCCCGTCCGTCAGCCGCACCTCCACCTCGTGCTCGGTGGGGATGTTGAACGGATCCACGACATTGGGCTCGTGCTCGGCGGCCACGCGCGCCATGGCGAGGTTCTCGCAGTGCACGAACGTCATGGTCTCCGTCTCCGCGTCGAGCGCGGGGATGAACTGGGAGCCACTGTCGTTGAGGAGATCCGAGAGCCGCTCGCCACCGGCGCGCGCGGGAGTGGCTTCGGCGAGGAACACGGCGACCTGGCGCGAGGAGCCACCCGGCAGGATGAACTGGGCCGCCACGCGTCGTTTCGGTACGGAGAGGGAATCCAGCATAGGGAGCAGGGGGGGGAAGGCGTGTGTTTTCTAGCATACTCCCGCCCGCTCCCGGCATCCCCGCTCCTCCGCTCGCCCTCTTCCCACCCCCTTCACCCTCCCGTCACCCGGGAGCCACCCACCAGGGGCCCCCTGCTTCCTCTCCCAGGAGGCGGATTCAGGTTGCCCCCTGGCGCTCCGTCCAATATGACAATGCGAATCATTATCAAGATTCAGGAGAAAGACTGAATGGAGCCAACCGAACGCGCCGGCCGGCGAGGACCCCTGCCCGTGAAGCTGCGACTGCTCGAGGTGCGGCGGGTGACGCAGCTCAGCCCGCACATGCGGCGGATCACCGTGGGAGGCCCGGAGCTGGAGGGATTCCAGAGTCCCGGAGCGGATGATCACGTGAAGCTGTTCTTCGCGGAGCCGGGGCAGCGCATGCCGTCCATGCCGGTGCTGGGGCCCCAGGGGCTGACGATGCCGGAGGGCAAGCCCAAGCCCGCCTCGCGCGACTACACGCCCCGCCGGTATGACGCGGCCAGGGGGGAGCTGGACATCGACTTCGTGCTGCATGACGCCGGGCCCGCCTCGTCGTGGGCCGCCCAGGCCAAACCGGGTGACTTCCTCGGCGTGGGAGGCCCGCGCGGCACGTTCTTCGTCGCCAACGACTTCGACTGGTACCTGCTCGCGGGCGACGCGAGCGCCCTGCCCGCCATCGGCCGTCGGCTCGAGGAGCTCCCCGCCGGGGCGCGCGCCCTCGTCTTCATCGAGGTGGCCGACGCCTCCGAGGAGCAGCGCTTCGACACCAAGGCCCAGGCGTCCATCACCTGGCTGCACCGCAATGGGGCCGAGGCCGGGACGACGAACCTCCTGGAGAAGGCGCTGCGCGAGGTGCAACTGCCTCCGGGAGACGGCTTCACCTGGGTGGCGGGCGAGGCCAACACGCTCAAGCCCATCCGCGAGCACCTGACCCAGGAGCGCGGCCTGCGCAAGGAGTGGACCCGGGTGACCGGCTACTGGAAACGTGGAGTAGGCGACCATCACGACTCCAAGGGGTAGGCGCGACAACTCGCCGCAGGGGGAAGGGCGGGCGGCTGGCCCTACAGTGCGAGCGCCATGTGGAAGATCCGATTCGCCCTCGCCGCCCTGGCCTGCTTCCTCCTCCTCTTTCCCCGGGAGGGACTCGCCTGTGCCACCTGTGCCTGTGGTGACCCCACCCTGACGTCCATGGGCACCGAGCAGCCCTTCGCCGGGCGCCTGCGCCTGGCCACCCAGGTGCGCGCCTGGAGCCTCGCGTCGGGCCAGCCCCGCGTGGACAACATCGACCTGCGCGAGCTGCGCATGGACTTGTCGGTGGCCTATGCCCCCCTGCCCTGGCTCTTCCTGTCCGTCATGGCGCCCCTGCAGGCCCGGAGCCTCCAGGACGTCAGCCTCGCGCGCGAGGGGGGCTGGGGGCTCGGGGACATGGAGGTCAGCGCCCGCTTCTTCCTCTTCCGGGATCGGGACTTCTCCGCCAACCACCTCGTGAGCGTGCTCGCGGGCAGCCGGCTGCCCACCTCCGTCACCCAGACGGCCCGGGGCCTGCCGCTGTCGCTGGATGCCCAGCTCGGCACGGGCTCGTGGGATCCCTTCCTGGGGCTGTCCTACACGGCCTACGCGGGGGACTGGTCCTTCATCGCCAGCGCCACGGGCTACCTCCCCACGCGCGGGCGCGAGGGCTTCCGCGCGGGCCCCTCGGTGCTCTCCACCCTGGCCGCGCAGTTCCAGCCGAGCCCCGCCTGGGCGCTGCGGCTCGCCGTGGATGGCCGCGTCGAGGGCGAGAGCAACCAGGCCGGCGTCCGGGACGAGGTGGGCAGCGGCGCCATCGCGTACGTGTCGCCCGACGTGCTCTTCAGCCCCGTCACGGACGTGGTGGTGCAGCTCGGGGTGCGCGTGCCCGTCATCAACCAGTTGCGCGGCAACGTCCGGCCCACCCCCATCCTCCAGGCCGCGCTCGTCCACGATCTATGAAAACCTCCGCCCCTCTCCTCCTCGCCCTGCTGGCCCTGTGCGCGTGTGGCTATCGCGAGGAGGGCACCCGGCTGCACCTCGGTCTCGACTTCCGCCCGGCGGGCGACGTGCACACGCAGGGCAGCACGCGCGAGTTCCTCGATGACCGAGGAGACCGCATCGTCCTTCGCCGCGCCCACGTCACGCTCGGCGCCATGGAGATCTTCCCCTGCCAGAGGAGCAGTGCCTGGAAGTGGCTGCGCGCGCTCTCCCCCATCGGCACGGCCGAGGCCCACTCGGAAGGCAGCCCCCGGAAGCTGGGCACGCCGTACGTGGTGGGCCTGACGCTCGCGGACGGCGAGGCGCTGGCACTGGGCACCCTGCGGCCTCCGCCGGACAGCTACTGCCGTGTCCACCTCGTCTTCGCCCCGGCGGACGCGGATGCCGAGGGCCTGGGCACCCAGCCCGACATGGAGGGCAAGACCCTGGTGTTGGAGGGCGAGCGGATTCCCGCCGACGGAGGCCCCACCGTGCCCTTCCACCTGGAGACGAGCGACGTCATCAACGCCGAGGTGTCGCTGGAGGGGCTCACCTTGTCGCCCGAGTCCCTGGAGGCGAACCGCACCCTGCACCTGGCCTATGATCAGTGGCTGGATGGGGTGGACTTCGTGGCGACGGGAGGCTCGGCCACGAACCAGATTCTGAGCAACCTGGCCCGCTCCGTGTCCCTCCAGCCCTGAGCCCGTCGGGCCACGAAGCAGGCGAGCGGCCCGGGTGCAATCGGCCCGGGCTCGGGACGTAGGACCCGAGGACTCCGAGGCCCCCGCGCCTCCTGCTTCCCGAGGTCACCGACATGTCGCGCTCCCTGCTGCTGCCCCTCGTCCTCCTGGTGTCCGCTCCCGTGCTCGCGCAGGACCAGGCCGCGCCCCCGAGGCCAGGCACGATCGAGGTCCCCGACTTCCGCGGCGTGGCCGTGGGCCATGGCCTGCGCGCCGAGGTGAAGCCGGGCGCGAAATCGGTCCGTCTGGAGGGCCGCGCCGAGGACCTGGCGCGAATCAAGCTCGAGGTGAAGGACGGCATCCTGACGACGCGGGTGGACAAGGACTCGTGGCGCTCCTCGGGAATCCGGGACGTGCGCCTCTACGTCACCAATCCGCGGCTCGAGCACGTGTCGGCCAGCGGCGGCGCCCATGTCGACGCGGAGGTCACCCCCGCCAGCGAGCTGGAGCTGGAGGCCAGCGGCGGCGGTGAGCTGCTCGTCGCCGGGGTGGACACGAAGAAGCTGGAGGTGGAGGCCAGCGGCGGCGCGGAGGTGACCCTCCGGGGCCGCGCGGCGGAGATGAAGGTGGAGGGCAGTGGCGGCTCGACCATCCAGGCGCGCAAGGTCCAGGTGGAGACGCTGGTGGTGGAGGCCAGCGGGGGCACCCACGTCGAGGCTTCTCCCACGCAACAATTGCGTGGCGAGTTGTCCGGAGGCGCCACCCTCAAGGCCGGCGCCAAGCCCGCCAGGGTCCAGTTGGAGCGCTCCGGCGGCTCCGAGGTGCGCTACGAGTAACCGGCGTCAGTAGACGGGCCTGGGGTGGAAACGGGGAGAGTTGCAGGGCGGTCGGGGTCGTTCTACACCCCGCCTCCGCCGGGTGAGGACCTGTTCCCCCACCGTCCCACCCGCAGGTGACCCATGAGTCGCGATCCGCAACTCGCCGTCGTCTACGAGCATCCCGAGTGGTTCAAACCGTTGTTCGCGGTCCTCGATCGGCGGGGCGTGCCCTACGTGCCCCTCCGCATCGATCAGCATTACTTCGACTTGAACGAGCGCAAGCCGCCGGCGCCGGTCATCTTCAGCCGCCTGGCGATGAGCTCCTTCCTGCGCCAGGGCGAGCACGCCATCTTCTATACCCAGTCGCTCTACTCGCACTGGGAGCAGGCCGGCGCGCGGATCATCAACGGCAATCCGGCGCTGGCGGTGGACACGTCCAAGGCGCGCCAGCTCTCGCTGATCAACTCCCTGGGCTACGCGACGCCGGCGACGCGCGTGGTGCATCGCCGGGCGGACCTGGTGCGCGCCGCCGAGGGCCTGCGCTTTCCCATCGTGGTCAAGGTCAACATCGGCGGCTCGGGGGCGGGCGTCGTGCGCTACGAGAGCGCCGCGGAGCTGGCCCAGGCCGTCGAGGAGCGCTCCACGCCCGACAGCATCGACAGCGTGCTGCTCGTGCAGGAGTACGTGCCCACGAAGGAGCGCCACATCGTCCGGGCGGAGACGCTCAACGGCCGCTTCCTCTACGCCATCACCGTGACGACCACCGGCGGCACCTTCGACCTGTGCCCCGCCGATGCGTGCATGGTCGGCAAGCCCCAGGTCACCCTCAAGCAGACGACGCTGGACGCCGACACCATCCACGCGGTGGAGACCATCTCGCGCGCGGCGAACATGGAGCTGTGCGGCATCGAGTTCATGATCGACGAGCGTGACGGGGTGCGCCGCTTCTACGACATCAACGGCCTGTCCAACTTCGTGGCCAAACCACTCGAGGTGCTGGGGTGGGATCCGCACGAGCAGTTGGTGGACTACCTCGAGGGCATTGTCGCCACGGCGCGGCGCGGGGAGGCGGCATGAGGTACGGATTCTGGGCTCCCGTCTTCGGCGGCTGGCTGCGCAACGTGCGGGACGAGGGGATGGAAGCGAGCTGGGAGTACATGAGCCGGCTGTGCAGGCGCGCCGAGGAGATCGGCTATGACCTGACGCTCATCGCCGAGCTCAACCTCAACGACATCAAGGGCGTGACCGAGCCGGCCCTGGATGCCTGGTCCACCGCGGCGGCGCTCGCGGCGGTCACCCGCCGGCTGGAACTGATGGTGGCGGTGCGGCCCAACTTCCACCACCCGGCGTTGTTCGCCAAGCAGGCGGCCAACATCGATCGCATCTCCGGGGGCCGGCTGGCGCTCAACGTGGTGTCGTCGTGGTGGGCGGACGAGGCGCGGCAGTACGGCCTCCAGTTCGATCAGCATGACGACCGGTACGCCCGCACCACCGAGTGGTTGCAGGTGGTGGACGGGCTGTGGTCGCGCACGCCCTTCAGCTTCGAGGGCCAGCGCTACCAGCTCAAGGAGGCCATCTGCGAGCCCAAGCCGCTGTCCTCGCCGCGTCCGCTCCTCTACGCGGGAGGCGAATCCGAAGCGGCCAAGCAGATGATCGCGCGGCAGTGCGACGCCTACGTCATGCACGGGGACGAGCCGGAGGTGATCGCCGGGAAGATCCAGGACATGCGGGCGCGGCGCGAGCGCGAGGGCCTGCCGCCGATGCGCTTCGGCATGGCCGCCTACGCCATCGTGCGCGACAGCCAGGAGGAGGCCCAGGCCGAGGTCGAGCGCATCACCACGTTGGATCCCCAGGCCGCGGGCTTCGCGAACTTCGAGCAGTGGCTGTCCGGCACGCAGCTCGAGCGGGAGCTGAAGATCAAGGAGTACTCGGTCTCCAACCGCGGGCTGCGGCCGGGCCTGGTGGGCACGCCCCAGCGCGTGCGCGCGCGGATCGCCGAGTTCGAGGCGGCCGGCGTGGATCTGCTCCTGCTGCAGATGAGCCCGCAGCTCGAGGAGATGGAGCGCTTCTCCTCGGCGATCATCGCACCGGAGCGCAAGGCGGCCTGAGCGCCGCTCCCCTCCCGGGGCCCGCGGGGAGGCCGACGAGGCCCTGGGAGGAGTCCATGCGCTGGGATGGAGGTGGGGCCCGGGCCTTGCGCGGGCCGTGCCAGCCACCGGGTGGTCGGATGAGGTTGGCCCCCGACGCGCGGGGCGGGTAGAACCCAGGCACCTCATGACTTCCACCCCCTCGGAATCCCCCCCCCCCGTGGCGCCCGACGAGGGCTCGGGGGGCGTGCGCGTGCGGCTCTCGGGCCTGCGGCGTACCTTCCCGGGCGGAGTGCCCGTGATCTCGGGCATGGACCTGGACATCGGCGCGGGCGCCTTCGTGGCGCTGGTGGGCCCCTCGGGCTGCGGCAAATCCACCCTGCTGAAGCTGGTGGCGGGACTGGACCGGCCCAACGCGGGCACCCTCACCTTCTCCCCCCCGCTCGAGCACACGCGGGGCGCGCGCAACCCCATCGCCTACGTCTTCCAGGACGCACACCTGCTGCCCTGGCGCTCGGTGCTGGACAACGTGGCGCTGCCGCTCGAGTTGACGGGAGTGCCGGCCCCGAGCGCCACGCGGCGGCGCGGGCCCTGCTCACCGAGGTGGGCCTGGGGGACGCCACGGCGCGCTACCCGGCGGAGCTCTCGGGCGGCATGCGCATGCGCGTGTCACTCGCCCGGGCGCTCGTCACCCGCCCCCGGCTGTTGCTGCTCGACGAGCCCTTCGCCGCCCTGGACGAGCTGACGCGCAACCGGCTGGATGATCAGCTCCTCGCGCTGTGGAAGGAGCTGGGGATGACCGTCCTCTTCGTCACCCACTCGCTCTCGGAGGCGGCCTACCTGGCCCAGCGCGCCGTGGTGCTGTCGCGACGGCCCGCGCGGGTGATGCTGGACCGGTGGCTCGACCTGCCCGCGGAGCGCCGTCCCTCCCTGCGCGCCGAGCCCGGCTTCGCCCGGGAGCTGGGCCTGCTCCAGGAAGCCCTCGAGCGAGGAGACTCGACATGAACGGCTCCTTCGCGCGGCAGGTGGTGCCGCCCCTGGTCGCGCTCGGGGTGCTGCTGGCGCTGTGGGAGGGGGTGACGCGGGTGTTCGGCATCGCCCCCTGGCTGCTGCCGCCCCCGTCCGCCATCGCGCTCGCGGGGGCGCACGAGGCGCCCGCCCTGTGGAACGCGATGTTCACCACCGGCCGCGCCGCGCTGATCGGCTTCGGCTTGAGCGCCGGGGTGGGCGTGCTCATCGCCATCCTCCTGGCCTCCTCGCGGCTGTTGGAGCGGGCGCTCTACCCCTACACGCTCTTCCTCCAGACGGTGCCCATCGTGGCCATCGCCCCGCTGCTGGTGCTGTGGTTCGGCCCGGGCACGCGCGCCGTGGCCATCTCCTCCTTCATCGTCTCGCTCTTTCCCGTCATCACCAACACGCTCACCGGGCTGCGCTCGGTGGAGCCGGCGCTGCGCGACCTGTTCCGCCTGTACGGGGCGAAGCGGCTCGCCACGCTGTGGAAGCTGGAGCTGCCGGCGGCGCTGCCGCAGATCTTCACCGGGCTGCGCGTCGCCTCGGGGCTGGCCGTCATCGGCGCCATCGTGGGCGAGTTCGTCGCGGGCTTCTCCGAGGAAGGCGCGGGCCTGGGCATCCTGGTGCTGACGGCCTACCGGCAGTTGCGCACGGATCTGCTCTTCGCCTCCGTGCTGGCGGCGGCGGTGTTGGGACTGGCGCTGTTCGGCGCGGTGAACCTGACGGGCTTCCGGCTGCTCAAACGCTGGCATCCCTCGGCCTCGTCGGAGCCGTGAGAAACCCTTGCATTGGAGAGGAAGGCACACGTGAAAGGACGTCTGGCTGGAGTCGTGGGTGGACTGGTGCTGCTCGTGGTGGCCGGGGCGTGCTCGCGCTCGAAGGAGAACGCGCCCCAGGCCGCCGGAGGGGACGCGGGGAGCGCCGCCCCCCAGGTGGCGCAGGTCAAGCTGGCCCTCAACTGGGTGGCCGAGCCCGAGTTCGGTGGCTTCTACGCCGCGAGGGATCTGGGGCACTACAAGCGCCGTGGCATGGACGTGAGCATCCAGGGTGGCGGCGCCGGGGTGCCGGTGATGCAGATGGTGGCGTCGGGCCAGGTGGACTTCGGCATCGCCGGCGCGGATGAAATCCTCACCGCCCGGGCGCGGGGCGTGGATGTGATTCCGCTGTTCGCCGTGTACCAGACGGCGCCACAAGCCCTGATGACGCATGCGTCGCGAGGCGCCAAGGGCATCAAGGATCTGCTCTCCTCGGGCACGGTGGCCCTGGAGCCGGGCCTGCCCTACGCCGCGTATCTGAAGAAGAAGTATGGCTTCGACAAGGTGAAGGTGGTGCCCTACGACGGCGGCGTGGCGCGCTTCGTGGCGGACAAGGACTTCAGCCAGCAGTGCTTCATCACCTCGGAGCCCATCGCCGCGCGGCGCCAGGGCGCGGATCCCTCCGTGTTCCTGGTGGCGGACGAGGGCTTCAATCCCTACATCGCCGTGCTCATCACCCGCCGGGCGCTCTGGAAGGAGCAGCCGTCCCGGGTGAAGGACTTCGTGGAGGCGGTGCGCGAGGGCTGGCGGGCCTACCTGGACGACCCCGCGGCCACCAACGCCGTCATGGGCAAGCTCAACACCTCCATGGACGCGGAGACGTTCGCCGAGGCGGCGCGCGCCCAGAAGCCCCTCATCGAAACGGAGCAGACGCGCGCCAAGGGCCTGGGCACCATGAGCCGCGAGCGATGGGACACCCTGGCGCGGCAACTCGTGGACCTGGGCCTCATCGACAAGGTGCCCGCCTCGGACGACTTCCTGCTGCCGGAATTCGTCGACATGGGTTCGCCCGCCCCCGCCACGCCGTAGCAAAGACAGACAAATCGACATCGAATGACAATCATTGCCATTCGATGTCGACATATCAAATTTGTATGTTTTTATTTTCAATTAAACATATACAAAATTTGCAAGCTTCGTGCCAATAGAAGACAATCAACAAATAGGCAATTCGTGTCTGTCTATCAAGATATGATCCCACTGTCATTCACATAGTCCGTCTATGTGGGCTAGACCTCCAACGACTTCCCGCCCCGCCCCCGAGGCCTCCGTGCGCGTGCTCTTCATTGGCAACAGCTACACCTACAACAACGATCTTCCGGCGATGCTGGAGGGCCTCGTGCGGGCGCTGTCTCCGGGGACGCGGTTGGAGACGGGCGCGGTGCTCCTGGGTGGAGCGACGCTCGAGTCGCACTGGAAGCGGGGCGAGGCGAGGGAGCTGCTGCGCGGGGAAGCCTGGAGCCACGTCGTGCTGCAGGAGCAGAGCCTGCTGGGCCACCTGCGCATCGACGGAGCGGTGCAGATGAACGAGCCCGAGGACAGCTTCTACCCCTAC
This sequence comes from Cystobacter fuscus, assembly GCF_002305875.1. Taxonomy (NCBI): domain Bacteria; kingdom Pseudomonadati; phylum Myxococcota; class Myxococcia; order Myxococcales; family Archangiaceae; genus Cystobacter; species Cystobacter fuscus. The sequence continues at coordinate 6,610,953 of NZ_CP022098.1, forward strand.
GCCCGCCTCTTCGCGCGGGAGAGCCTGGCGGTGGGCGCGAGCCCGGTCTTCTACATGACGTGGTCGCGCAAGGCGGACCTGCCCGCCCAGGAGGTGCTCACGCGCGCCTATGCCCACATCGCTCACGAAGAAGGAGGCGTGCTGGCACCGGTGGGGGTGGCGTGGGAGCGGGCGCGGAGGGAGCGGCCCGAGCTGGAGCTGTACGGGGAGGACGGCCACCACCCGGGGCCCGCGGGCACCTACCTGGCGGCCTGCGTGCTCTACGCCTCGCTGTTCCACCAGCCCTGCCTGGGCGCGCCTGGCACCCTCTCCGGGGCGCCCTGGACGGGCTCGGCCTTCGATCCCTCGCGCACCGAGACGCTGGTGGAGCTCCCGGAGGACACCGCGCGCTACCTCCAGCAGGTGGGCTCCGAGGTGGGCCTGTCCCCCGCGCTTCCCGAAGGCCCCACCCCCACCGGGCCCCGCCTCGCCTTCCCCCAGCTACCGCGCGGCGCTCCGCTGGACGCCTCCAGGGTGGCGGGCACGTGGCGGGGGATGCTCTCGCTCTACCCCACGGAGCTGGAGATGGCGCCCGTGCCCATGTGGCTCTCGGTCGAGTCCCGGGGGACGCGGCTCACCGGGCAGGTGCGCATCCTGTTTCCACGAGACGCCCCCCTCGAGGAAGACGTGACGCCCCGGGTGGAGGGCGAGGAGCTGACGTTCTCCCTCCACGACGCGAGGATCCTCGGCGCCACGCTGCACTTGCGCGCGGTGCGCACGGAGGAAGGGCTGTGCGGGGTGGCCCACGCCCAGGACGCCCAGGGCGGGCGCTGGTTCGGTTCCTGGTCCGCGAGCCCCTCCTCCCCGGCCTGAGCCACGGAGGACGCGGCGCTACTTCGGCGGGCGCATGCGGACGAGCCCCTCTTGCGCCACGGAGGCCACCAGGCGGCCGTCCCGCGTGAAGATGTGCCCATACGACAGGCCGCGCGAGTTGCCGGCCCAGGGGCTGACGATGGAGTACAGCAGCCAGTCATTCATCCGCAGGTTGCCGTGGATCCACAGGGCATGGTCCAGGCTCGCCAGCTGCATCTGGGGATGCATGTAGCTGGTGCCGTGCGGCTGGAGCGCGGTGGTGATGAGGTTGAAGTCCGAGGCATAGGCGAGCAGGTAGCGGTGCACCCGCGAGTCATCGGGCAGCGCGCCATCGACGCGGAACCACACCTGCTTGGCGGGCTCGAGCACGTGGGGATCGAAGGGATCCAAGTGCGTCACCGGGCGGATCTCGATGGGCTTCTCGCACAGGAGCTTGTCGCGGATCTTCTCGGGGATGAGGTGCGCCTTGCGGCCGAGCAGCTCGCGATCCGTGGGGAACCCCTCGGGGCCGGGCACCTCGGGCATCTTCGCCTGGTGCTCGAAGCCGGGCTCTTCCGCCTGGAAGGACGCCATCACCGTGAAGATGGGCTCTCCCTTCTGGATGGCCACCACCCGGCGGGTGGTGAAGCTGCCGCCATCGCGCAGCCGGTCCACGGTGTAGACCACGGGCAGGCTGGCATCGCCGGGGCGCAGGAAGTAGCCGTGCAGCGAGTGCACGGGGCGATGCGGGGGCACGGTCTGGCTGGCCGCCGACAACGACTGTCCCAGCACCTGCCCCCCGAACAACTGCCGGAAACCGAGATCCTGGCTCCGTCCGCGAAAAAGATTCTCCTCAATGGGCTCCAGCTTCAGGAGCTCCAGCAGGTCCTCCAGGACGCGACTCATTCCTCTTCCTCGATGCAGGGGCGGAGATGGCGGCGAGGCACCTTGCCGCGCCGCGTAAAGCCGCACCATGGAGGATGTGGTGCGAGCGCGCCAGAGACATCGCGCGAATCAGGGCCTGGTGATCGTCGTCTCCACGGGAGCGCACGTCACCGGCCGGGCGGTCATGACCTCGAACGAGCGCGCCGTGTCGGGCAGCTTGTCGGTGACGTCCATGAGCGGGCCGGGAAACACGATGCGGTAGCGCCCGGGCTGGCTCAGATCGTAGGCCTGGGCCAGATCGAGCCGCCCTTCCACCGTGGCCCCTGGCGCCACCGCCAGGTACTGGTCCGGGGAGGGCGCGGCGCGCTTCTTCATCGGCCCCTGGTAGGCCACCTCGGCGCCATCGCGGGTGATGTCGAAGTCACGTCCCCCCAGGCGCTCGAGCGGCGAGCGCCAGGAGAGCACGTACAGCGGCGCCGCGGTGCGGTTGGTGAGCTGGAAGAGCAGCTCCACCGGCTGGCCCACGGGCGCGCTCGCCGGCACGCTCAACTTGCACTCCAGGGTCGTGGCCATGGCGGGAGTCTCCTTCTGCTCGGGGGCCTGCGTCTCCGGGGGCTTCTGCGCCGAGGGCTCTGCTGGGGCCGAGGGCTGGGCGGGCGCCGCCGGCTCCGGGGGCTTGCCTTCCGCGGACTCGCGGCGAGTACAGCCACCACCACTCAGCGCCAGGCAGCACAGCGCGACCCAACCCACATGTCCACGCGTCATAAACAGGGTGTTCTCCTCTGGGAGGGAGCCCGGAACGGACCCCCTGGCAAAAAAAAACGGGAGCGTCGCCGCTCCCGTTCCTTCCTTCAACTTCTCTCTGCCTGTCCGCCTCAGTTCTGGGCGGGGTTGTTCTCGGCGATGTACTCGTGGTTGTCCGCGTTGTCCAAGGCCTGGGTGGGGCTGGACTTGGCCAGGCTCTTGGCGGCGCTCTGGCCGTAGGCGTGGTCATCCGTGCCGGCCACCACGGTGAAGTGGCTCATCTCGTGCACCAGCGTGCCCGCGCGGGAGTCCGTGCCCGTGTTCGGCGCGCTCCAGAAGGCGCCGCACACGTAGATCTTGTAGGGCGAGGCCGGGTACACGTAGGCGTAGGTGCCCGAGTCCGTGCAGCTGCAGTCCACCGTGACCGCCGCGGAGGCGAAGGCGCTGCTGATCTTCGTGAAGTGCGAGCGGGCCGTGGTCACGTTGGTGGACGAGTAGGTGCCGAACCACGTGGTGTAGCGCGTGGTGCCCGAGGAAATACCGTTGAGGTAGGTCGACGTGCTGCTCGCGTACGTCTTGGCGGAGGCGAACGCCGTGGCGATCTGCGAGGCGCGGGTGCTCGAGCAGTTGCTGGCGGCGGTGACACCCTGGGCCGTCACGGCCTGGGCCTGGATCTCCGGCTCGCGGCTGGCGCGGCCCTCGATCCACAGGTTCACGATGTTGGAGTCCAGGGCCGCGGCGCGGGTGAGCCCCACGTTGTGCTGGTTGATGGACTGGGCGGCGAAGCGCACCGAGTACGTGCCGCTCTCGCTCAGATCATAGAGGCCCGACAGGAGCGCGGTGCCCGAGCGGCTCTCGCCGGGAGCCAGGGTGACGAAGTCCTCGGCGCGCGGCGCCACGCGCTTGACGTGGGGGCCGACGTACGCCACCTCCTCACCATTGCGCGACACCTCGAACAGACCGGCCTTCACGCCCTCGGTGCCGGGCACGTACCAGCGCAAGAGCTGCACCGGCTGGGAGGACACGTTGGTGAAGGTCACCGTCACCGCCACGTCCTCACGGGCGCTCAGGCTGCTGCTCGCCACCGACAGGCTCACCGCCACGTCGCCCAGGGCCTGATCGCTCAGCGCGGACGAGGTGTCCTCCCCCTCCATTGGCGCGCCACACGCGCTCAGCAGGGACATTCCGACCACTCCGCCGACCAGCCACTTGAAACCACGCACGTTCTGGTTCACGCAGTCAATTCCTTTCAAAAAGGACCGGTAGCTTGGCTACCCCGGTGGACCCATTGTAACACGATAAAGCTGGATTAAGTACAGGTACTGAAGGACGTAGAAATAGTTCTTAATGCGCCACTGATGCTTTGACGGCAAAGCGAGATCACCCCGACACGGGGTGTGACATCGAGGGCACGCCCTGTAGCATTCCACAGGAGCTGAAGTGGGCACGCCCCCGGGCAAAAAAAACGGGAGCGTCACCGCTCCCGGTCCTTCCATGAACGAAACGAAACGCGAGGACTACGCGAGTGCGCGCACGTCGGGCCGGTCGCGGTGCTGCTCGGCCCAGCGGGAGAGCTCCGGAGGCAGACGCCAACCCAGGGAGCAGATCTGGGCGGCCGGGGCGAAGGTGGGGGCACGCGCGGGCAATGAAGCGAACCAGTGCTCCGCGGTGAACAACCACATGTCCGGCGCGGACCAGCCCCGCCGGGAGAAGGTGGGACGCGAGAGCGCCGCGGCCCGTTGACCCAGGGTGTCCAACGCGCGCTGCATGCGCTCCATCGCCTCGGTCCGGACGGTCTCCCAGGCCTCGGAGGTGCGCAGCGCGTGGTAGCGCCCCCCGAGGTCCACCGCGGTGTTGATCGCCAGGTCCACGAGCGAGGCCACCTCGAAGGCGGCGAGGGCCTCGTCGGGCTCGGAAGGCCACAGCGGCGGCGTCGAGGGGTAGGCCCGATCCAGGTAGTGGGAGATGGCCGTCGAGTCTCCGAGAACCCGCCCATCCTCCTCGACCAGCACGGGAACCGTCTTGAGCGGGGAGAGCCGCCGGGACTCCTCGAAGAACTCGGGGTGGGCACGCACGTCGCGCAGTTCGACGGTCAACCCCTTGGCGGCGAGGGCGAGCCGGGTACGCCGAGCAAACGGCGAGTGGGCAATGTGAAAGAGGATTCTCATGGCGCGGGAGTATAGGGTGCCGCGCGCTTCGTTCGACCCCTTTGGGAGGTGCCTTCTGAAATCACACGCCCTGCTCTTCTCGCTCCTGACCGCCCCGCTCCTGGCGTCCGCCGCGCCCGCGAAGACCTCTCCGGGCGCCGTCGTCCTGCGCGGCGCGCGGCTCATCGACGGCCAGGGAGGTGCCCCCATCGAGGACTCCGTGGTCGTCATCCAGGACGGGCGCATCCTCGCGGTGGGTCCGGCCTCGAGCACGACGGTGCCGGCCAAGGCCCGCGTGGTGGACTATCAGGGAAAGACACTCATCCCGGGATTGATTTCCAATCACTCACATGTGGGTCAGGTCCAGGATGCCAACATGGGTGCTGGGAACTACACCCGCGCCAACATCTCGCGGCAGCTCCGCCAGTACGAGGCCTATGGCATCACCACGGTGCTGGCGCTCGGGCTGAATGGTCCCCTGTTGCAACAACTGCGCACGCAGCAGCACGCGGGCCGCGGGCCCGGCGCCGACCTCTTCGGGGCGGACCGGGGCATTGGCGTGCCCCAGGGCGCGCCGCCGACCCTGGGTGGTCGCCCGGTGGGCGAGGATCAACTCGCCCGCCCCGAGACGGCGGAGCAGGCGCGCCAGGCCGTGCGTGACATGGTGGCGCGCAAGACGGACGTGGTGAAGCTGTGGCTGGACGACTTCGGCGGCTCGCTGTCCGCGAAGATGAAGCCAGACATCTACCAGGCGGTGATCGACGAGGCTCACCAGCGGGGCGTGCGCGTCGCCGCCCACATCCATGATCTCGAGGACGCCAAGATGATCGTCCGGGCGGGCGCGGACATCGTGGCCCATGGCGTGCGCGACCAGCCCGTGGACGCCGAGCTCATCCAGCTCATGAAGGAGCGCTCGGTCTGGTACGTCCCGACGCTGAGCCTGGACGAGGCGACCTTCATCTACGCCGAGCGTCCCGAGTGGATGGCCGAGCCCTTCTTCCAACGCGCCGTGCAGCCCGCGCTGCGCGCGCGGTTCGCCGACCCGGCCTGGGTGGAGAAGACGCGCGCGGAGCCGAAGTCGGAGAAGGCCCGGAAGGACGTGGCGATGAACCAGCGCAACCTCAAGGCCCTGTACGACGCGGGCGTGCGCATCGGGTTCGGCACGGACTCGGGCGCGACTCCCCTGCGCATCCCCGGCGTCGCGGAGCACCGGGAACTGGCGCTGATGACCGAGGCCGGGCTCACGCCCCTGCAGGCGCTCACGCTCGCCACCCGGGAGGCCGCCACCCTCCTCGCGCTGGAGGATCGGGGCGTCCTCGCCCCCGGCAAGCAGGCGGACCTCGTGGTGTTGGACGGCGACCCGAGCACCGACATCTCCCGGACGAAGACGATCCACGCCGTCTGGCACCGCGGCAAGCAGGTCTCCGGGACGGTGGACACCTTCAAGCCGTGAGGCGCCGGGGGCCCGCCCCCACCCGTCACGCCGGCAGGAGCCGCTCGAGCGCCGTGCGCAGGCGCTCGGGAATGGCGACGGCCTTGCGGGTGTGCCGGTCCACGAAGACGTGCACGAAGTAGCCGTGGGCGGCGGCCCGCTCCTCGCCCTGCTTGAAGATGCCAATGCCATACGTCACCGAGCGGTTGCCCAGCTTGTCCACGCGCAGCCCCGCCCGGAGCGCATCCGGATAGGCGAGCGGCGCGTGGTAGGAGCACTTGGACTCCACCACCAGGCCGATGACGGGGCTCGCGAGGATGTCCAGCCCTCCCTCGTGGATGAGGTAGTGATTGGCCACCGTGTCGAAGTAGCTGTAGTAGGTGACGTTGTTGATGTGGCCGTAGGCGTCGTTGTCCATCCACCGCGTGGTGATGGGCAGGAAGTAACGGTAGTGCTTGGCGGTCTCGGCATCGGACACGGGCGTGGTCTCCGCGGGGTTACCAGTAGCGCAACGCCTGACGGAACAGCCCGGAGAGCACCGGCTTGCTCATCTCCCGGGGAGCGTTCTGCAACAGGCGTTGCTGGGGAAAGGCACCTTCGGTGAGGGTGTCGACATCCGCCTCGGTGTACCCCACCCCGCTCAGCCCGTTGGGCATGCCCACCGCGCGCATGAGCTGGAGCACCCGGCCCGCGAGCACCTCGCCCGCGTCCCCGGGCGTGGCCCCGCGCACGTCCGCGCCCAGCCACTGCGCGGCTTCCAGATGCCGCTCGGGGCTCACCTCCGCGGTGTAGCGGAACACCGCCGGGGCGTTGACGATGACGGCCATGCCGTGCGGCACCAGGGGCTCGTCCTGCGGGTAGCCCGAGGGGCGGAAGTCGCGCACCGCGCCCGCCACGGCGTAGGCCATGCCATGGGGCGCGTGGACTCCGGCGTTGCCGAACGCGATGCCCGCCAGCGTGGAGGCCCACATGAGCTGCTCGCGCGCCTCGGAGTCCTCCGCGTCCGCCACCGCGCGCTCCAGGTACTGCCCCATCAGGCGCAGCGCCTCGCGGCAGCCCAGATCGCTCCAGGGGTTGGCCCCCTGGCTCATGGGCCGCAGGCTCGGCCGCGCGGGCGCGGGGCGGCGCACGTAGGGCCGCGCCGTATAGGACTCCAGGGCGTGGGAGAGCACGTCCATCCCACTGGCGGCCGTCACCTCGCCGGGCAGGGTCGCGGTGCAGTCCGGATCGATGAGCGCCTCGGTGGGACGCAGCCGGGGCGAGGCGATGCCCGTCTTCGCCCCCAGCGACAGCAGATCGAAGATGGTGATGCCGGTGACCTCGCTGCCCGTGCCCGAGGTGGTGGGACAGGCGATGTGTGGCTTGAGCGGACCGGGCACCGCGCGCCCCTCGCCCACGGGCGCGTTGACGTAGGCGAGGAAGTCCGCCGGGTGCGTGGCGTAGAGGTTGGCGCCCTTGCAGGTGTCGATGACCGAGCCTCCGCCCAGGGAGACGTAGCCATCCGGCCGCGCCTCGGCGGCGAAGCGCGCCGCCTCCAGGATGGATTGGTCCGTGGGCTCCACGTGCACGTGGGTGTAGAGCACCACGTCCAGGCCCGCGGCCTTCAGCGACTGGAGCACCGTCTGGAAGAACGGCAGCCGGGCCAGCCGCTCGTCCGAGAACAACGCCACGCGCGTCATCCCGAGCGCCCGGGCCCGCTCGCCCACCTCCGCCAGGCAGCCCCGACCGAAGGTGACGCGCGAGGTGTCCACCGTGAAGGCCGAGTCACAGCCTTCCGCGACCGTCTGATAGTGATGACAGCAGCCCATGTCTCGACCTCCTCCTGGAAAAGCCCGCGGACTGTAGCGCGAAGGAGGGGCCGCTGACGCCCGGAGGGAAGAGCCCTCCGGGCGCCGGGCTCACTTCGTGAGGACTTCCCGCCAGAGCAGGCGCTCCTCGCGCCCCGGATCGTTCTCCACCTGGGACTGGAGGTTGAAGAGCATCGTGGCGCGCCGCTCCGCGTCATAGGCGGGCCACTCGGGGATGCCCGGGTGCTGGGGCGAGCCCGAGCGGGCGAAGAAGATCCACGCGGTGCTCATCTGGTCGACGAGGCCCGCGCGCTCGGGGGCGCGGCCGGTGAGGCTCGGCATCAGATCCACGTTGTCGAACACGAAGGGAATCTCCAGGGCGTGCGTGGCCTTGAGCCGGCCGTCGAGCACGGGCGTCTCCCAGTTGAACTGGTACACGTAGACCGGGGCCTGCTGGGCGGCCTTGCGCTCGGCGACGAGGAGCGAGGACGTGCGGAACATGTCGCTGCCCGCGGTCATGAGCACCTCCTTGGCCGAGTCCTCGGGCAGCCGCTTACGGTAGTGATCGAAGATCGGACCAGCCGCCTCTCCCGCGATCCGGCCCATGCCCATGCGCGCCATGCCATCGGTCATGAGCGACGTCTGTCCGTAGAGGAAGAGCGTCATCTCGTCCTTGTTGGTGCCGATGAGCAGCGGCACGCTGGCCGAGACGGCCGGAGCCTCGGGATCGAACGGGTGGCCGGGCAGGACCGTCCCATCGGCCACGGGGGAGAAGGGCGAGTTGAAGCTGAACGCGCCCCGGTTCTTCTTGAGCACCGCGGCCTGGGCGTCCAGCACCTTCTCCACGGGAAGCTCCCGCAGCGCGGCGAAGTCGCCGGGCTTGAGGCCGAGCTCGGCGAGCACCTCCCCGGCCTGCGAGGCCGCCGGCTCGGACGCCAGCGCCTTCATCATGGCTCCACTCTGGCTGATGGCGCGGTGGAACAGTCCCTGCGCCGCGGGCATGGCGAGCAGCAGCGTCACCTTCATGCCGCCGCCCGACTCGCCGAAGATCGTGACGTTGCCCGGGTCGCCGCCGAACGAGGCGATGTTGTCACGCACCCACTGCAGCGCCGCGACGATGTCGAGCATGCCCGCGTTGCCCGAGGAGGCCCATGCCTCGCCGGCCGCGGCGCCCGGGTACAGGTAGCCGAACACGCCCAGCCGGTGGTTGAGCGTGACGACCACGACGTCGCCCCGCCGCGCGAGCGCGGTCCCGTCATACATGGCGGCCGAGCCGGAGCCCTCGACGAAGCCCCCGCCGTGCAGCCAGACCATGACCGGGCGCTTGCCACCATCCGCCACGTTGGGCGTCCAGATGTTGAGGCGCAGGCAGTCCTCGCTCATCTCCTTCGTGTCGGGAGTGACGAGCGTCGAGACGACCTCGGGGGCGACGTTGGCGCCAATGGCGCTGCGCTGGGCACAGCGCGGGCCGAACGCGAGCGCATCCCTCACGCCGCTCCACGACTCGGGCCGCGTGGGGGGCATGAAGCGGTTCTTGCCCGAGGTGGGGCCTCCGTAGGCAAGGCCCTTGAAGACGCGAATGCCCTCGAGGGTGGCTCCGCGCACCTGACCCTGAGCCGTGTCCGCGATCACCGGCCCCTCATCCTGGGCCTCCCGGGCCTTGTTCTCGGAGCGAGGGATGTGGGCACAGCCACTCGCCAGGACACACGCGAGCAGGCCCATCAGGGCGGATGAAGCGGACACCACGGACGGACGACCAGAACGCATCGATTGTTCCTCCTGGTGGGGCGCCATAGCAGAAGGACGGGCCCGCCCCCGACGGAGAAATCGGCGCGGGAGCCAACGGGTTGTCCTCTGTTCATCGGTCGCCGGAGTCAGATGCGCAGGCCGAGCTGGATGCCGGGCCAGTACTGCATCGAGCCGCCATCGCCCAGCGGACGCTCGCGCGGCGTGAACCGCGTCATGTCGCGCTGCTCCCCGGGCGAGAAGGCGAAGTAGACGTTGTACGTGGGCGCGGCGAACACCGCGAGCCTCGGGAGGATCTGGAAGCCCACCATCGCCCGGGCCTGGGCCAGCAGGTTGTTTCCGGTGAAGGGATCCCGGAGCAGGTGCACGCTGCTGCCCACCGCGTCCACGTCCACCCAGAAGCGCGTGCCCAGGGGCATGTGCACGCCCAGCCCCACCCCCAGGCTGAAGCGCTGGAACCGATCCGTCGGATCGAAGCCCCCCACGAACGTGGAGTACACGTGCTGGCCGCCCAGCTTCACGCCCACGTTGGTGAGCAGGATGTCGCTCGACCAGAGCTCCAGGTGGAACTGCCCCTGCTTCACGAAGGAGAGCAGCCCCACGGGCGCGCCGTGCACCTCGTCGGCCACGTTGATGATCCCCACCTGCGCGCCGCGCACCACCTTGCCCACGTTGATGATCCCCACCTGCGCGCCAGACACGTCTCCGCCCACGTTGACGACGGAGAGCTGCAACCCCGAGACGCTCCGCGCATGGTTGATGGCCCCGCTCACCTGGACGCCCGACATCGTCCCGCCCACCGTGTTCACCGCTCCCGCGACCTGGCTTCCCACCATGCTCCCGCCCGCCACGTTCATCCCCCCCGTGAGCTGCACGCCCCGCTGCTCCCGGCCCGTGACGTTGAGGAGCGAGGACACCTGCACGCCCCGCACGTCCCCACCCGCCACGTTCACTCCTCCCGTGAGCTGCACGCCCCGCTGCTCCTGGCCCGTGACGTTGAGAAGCGAGGACACCTGCACGCCCCACATGCCCCCGCCCACCACGTTCACTCCCGCCGAGACCAGTGCTCCGTCCGACTCGTCGCCGTAGGCGTTCGACAACACCGACAGGGACAAGCCCTTGAGCGCCGTGGCGTGGTTCATGAACCCAAGCGCCCACCCGTTCTCCACCTCCGCGCCCCGCGCGAACCAGTCGTTGCTGCTCACCGCCGGCGCGATGCCGAAGTTGAAGGCCAGGCGCTTGCGGCCGGGGACGGCCTCCCTCACCTCTTCCACCGGACCTCCCCGCGACACCGTGGCCTCGCCCAGCACCGAGGAGAAGCTCGCGGTCACCAGCTGCGTGCTGCGGCCCTCGGCGAGCACGAAGGACGCCTCGGACAGCCCACCCTCCAGCTCGCGCCGCACCCGGTAGCGTCCGGGCGCCAGACCCAGCTCCGTGGACCGCCCCGCCATCTTCATCACCTCCACGACGAGCCGCCCCGTCTCGTCGCGCACGAAGAGCCGCCCCTGCAACGAGTCGGTCAGCACCAGCGCCGCGGAGGTCGCGCGCAGGTCGGTCATCACCAGGTCTCCCGTGCCCGCCAGCTCGATGTCGTAGGCCGGGTGCTGGGCGCCGCGCTGGGTGCGCTCGGTGCGCGAGAGCGTCTCGTGGAAGGCGAACTGGTAGGCCTCGTTGAGCGTCACCCGCCCATCCCGCGTCATGTCCGCCGCGCCCCGCAGCCCGGAGATGAGGTGGTGGGTGAAGAAGGAACCCCCCAGCCGATCCGACTCCTGGGAGGCCTCGTCCTCGCTGGACGAGGTGAGGATGGCCTGCCCCGTCACCCGGCTGCCGGCATCCACGAGGAAGGCGGGCCGCGGCGAGCCCCCCTTGCGGCGCGCGAAGGCTCCCGAGGCACAGGAGTCCAGCACCGCGATGCGCACGTCCGCGGGCAGGCCCTCCAGGGCGCGGCGCAGCTCGCCATACGTCAGGCGCTCGCCCTGGAGCAGCAAGCCATCCTCGTCCGAGTGCCCCGAGTAATAGAGCAGCACCTCCACCCGGCTCACCCCCGAGGCCTTGGACGACGCGACCAGGCGCTTCATCCGCTCGAAGCCCTCGAGCAACCCGGCCCGGCCCGTCTCCAGCAGCAACACCCGATCCGCGGGAGCCACACCGCCCAGCTCCCCCAGCACCTGGGAGAAGGACTGGGCATCGGTGGCGGCGTAGCGCAGGCGCGTCCGCTCGGGCCCTCCGTCATTGACGCCCACCAGGAGCGCCAGCCGGCGCACCCCAGTGTTGGCGGGCGCCGCATCGGCCACGGTGGAGCCCCACAGCAAGGCCGACCACAACAGGACTGGGATCATCCGGTTCATGGGGAACTCTTTTCGAGAAGGAAGGACACCTGCCGGAAGCGCTCGGCGAGCGGGAGGAGCGCGGTGCGCGCGCCGTCCGACGTGGCGAGCACGCGGGCGGGGGCGAGCACCTCCTCCAAGGTGAAGGGCTCGTCCGAGGTGACGAAGAAGAAGCGCTCGAAGGCGGGGGCGTCATCCAGCGCATAGGCCTGGGGCAGCGCGTGCGTCCCCGAGGGCTTGAGCGACATGGCGTCCAGGCCACCCTCGGGGGCATGGAGGGTGACGGTGCCCCGGCCGTCCACGGAGAAGATGACGCCGAAGCGGGCTCCCGCGGCCACGTAGGAGACCTGCACCACGTCCCCTTCCGAGGCCAGGGTCCCCTGGGTGAGAGCCTCCGGACCCTCGGCCGCCAGACGATGCAGGCCGAGCTGGGGCGACAGCCCCTTGGTGCGGGTCTCCTCGGCGCTCTCCTCTTCCAGCGCTCCCGGCCTCGTGCCGGGGCGCGCCACCACGAGCAGGAGCACGGCCAGCACGGGCACCAGGGCGAGCGCGGGACGCCACCGGAGCCAGGGGCTCGTCTCGAGTGAGCGAGCCTCGCTCCGCCGGGCGCGGCGTTCCACCTCGCGCGCCACGACGGAAGGGGGCCGTTGCTCCAACAGGGTGCGGTTCTCCGCCTCGAGCGCGGCCAGACGGGCCTCGCCGTCGGGCTCCTGGGCCAGGCGGGCGCGGGCCGCGGCCAATTCATCCGGAGGCAGCTCGCCCAGGGCGATGCGCTCCAACAACCAGTCCGGGGTGCGGTGGGGGGACATCATGCGGTCTCCAGTTCCTCGAGCACGGTCGAGAGGGCCCGGAGGCGCTTGCGCACCCCGGAGACGGACAACCCCACCTCGCGGGCGGTCTCCTCCAGCGTCATCCCATCCACAAGGTGGAGGACGGCGATGTCCTGGCTGGAGGCGGGCACCCGGCCGAAGAGCCGGTCCAGCAGGCCCCTCGCCTCGGTGCGTGCCCCGGTGTCCTCGGCGGAGGCGATGCGCAGCACCAGCTCGTCGTGGGCATCCTCGGGGCGGCGGCGGGCGCCGCGCAGCCGGTTGAGGCACACCCGCGTGGCGATCTGATGGAGCAGGCTCGAGGGAGCGCTGTTCCTCAAGTCCTCTCGATGACGCAGGAGCTGAACGAATACGTCGTGCATGGCATCCACCGCCTTCTCTTCATCGCGCAGGAGGAAGCGGCAGCGCCGGAGCACCTGGGGGCCGTAACGGCGATAATAAGCCTCGACATCGATGGCCAACGGACTGTCGCCTCCCTCTTTCGGCGGCATGGAACACCGTCGCCAGAAGGATCCGTCACTCCCCTATCTTCTTTTTTTTCGTGGGGGACGCCCTCCCCCCGGCGCGAGGCCACTCCAAGCCCGGGCGGAGCGCCCGCGGGCCAAGGGCCTTCACGAAGGGGGGGACGTGACGAGGAGCCATGCCGCGGCAAGGGGCCTGGCCAGGGGCTACCCGCTTACCGGCGCGGGGGACCGGAGCCCTTCACTTCTCGGCGTTCGAGGACTCGGGAGGGCACTCGCCCTGCGACGAGACCTGATCGGACGAAGCCGTCCCCGGCCCATGGCCATGCTTGAAGTGCTGGTGGTAGGGCAGCTCGTTCGCGCTCGAGCGGGCCTCCTGTTGCGAATCCGAGCAGTTGGCCGGGCTCGTCCCCCGTCCGTGCTTGAAGTGCTGGTGGTAGGGAAGCTCGTTCGCGCTCGAGCGGGCGACGGGTTGCGAATGCGAGCAACCGAGCAAGCCCAGGGTGGTGACAGCGGTACACAGGATGAGCGTCTTCATGTGGGACCTCCCTTTTCTCAACAGCTTCTCGACCCTAAAAACGTCCTATTTTCGGATCAAACCAATCGACCGATGTGAGATGGAAGGGAGTATCCACTCCATGTAGGGGAGCTAATCCCGTGTCATTCGCGGTGTAGTTCTCCTGTTGCCGCGAGTGTCCACCGGGCCCACCCTCGGCGCGGCGCGCCTACTGCTGCCCCGCCGCGGCCTTCGGGTCCATCCACATGACTTCCCAGTGGTGGCCGTCGAGATCGTAGAAGCTCCAGCCGTACATGAAGCCGTGGTCCTGCGGGTCCATCGCATGCTTGCCGCCCGCGGCGATCGCGCTCTTCACCATCTGATCGACCTCGGCCCGGCTGGAACAGGACAGCGCGAAGAGACCCTCGGTCTGGGTGCTCGTGTCGCAGATCTTGTTCTTCGTGAAGGTCTTGAAGAACGGCTCGGCCAGCAGCATCACGAAGGCCTGCTCGCTGACGATCATGCAGGCGGCCTTCTCGTCGGTGAACTGCGGATTGAACTCGAAGCCGAGCCGGCTGAAGAACTCCATCGAGCGCTTCAGGTCGCGGACGGAGAGATTGACGAAGATCATCCGGGGGGAGCGGTTCGCGGTCATGGGTGCCTCCAAGAAAGGGGGTTCGCGGGTGTAGACCCCCGGCGAGCGCCAAACTCATCGGTCACCTGGAAGAAAATCGACCGACGCGGCGCGCCATGCCGTTGCCGCGGGGCGTCGAGAAGCAGGCACCGACAGGAGGCTTCAACCCACCGCGTCCGTCATTACTTGCGCTCCACAACTGTCGTGGATGACAAGCAATAAACGAGACATATTCCAGCGAAACGAATCATCCACGCCTACCCCGGAAGTCCTTTGCACAAAAACAAGTCCCTATAGCATGCACGTCGAAACCACCCACCGAGTGGAGACGACTACATGCCAGACGCGCAGTCGAATCGAGTGAAGCCCGGAACGGAGCCCGCCAGCCACTTCGACGCCGTCATCGTCGGTGCCGGATTCTCGGGCCTGTACATGCTCCACCGCCTGCGCCGGCTCGGGCTGTCGGTCCGGATCTACGAGGCGGGTGGCGACCTGGGCGGCACGTGGTACTGGAACCGCTACCCGGGCGCGCGCTGCGATATCGACAGCATGAACTACTCCTACTCGTTCTCGCACGAGCTCGAGCAGGAATGGAAGTGGACCGAGCGCTACGCCACCCAGCCGGAGATCCTGCGCTACCTCAACCACGTCGCGGACAGGTTCGAGCTCCGCCAGGACATCCAGTTCAACACGCGGGTGACGGCGACCGTCTTCGACGAGGCGACGGGCCAGTGGGCGCTCCAGATGGACGACGGCGCCCAGGTGTCCGCCAGGTTCGTGATCATGGCGACGGGCTGCCTGTCCGCCACGAAGGTGCCTGACTTCAAGGGGCTCGACACCTTCCAGGGCTCCTGGCTCCACACGAGCCGCTGGCCGCACGAGGGAGTGGACTTCACCGGCCAGCGCGTCGGCGTCATCGGCACGGGCTCGTCCGGCATCCAGGTCATTCCCATCATCGCCGAGCAGGCCTCCCACCTCTTCGTCTTCCAGCGGACCCCGACCTTCAGCGTGCCCGCGCGCAACGCGCCCCTGGACCCGGCCTACGAGTCGCGGATGAAGGCGACCTATGCCGAGTACCGGCGCAAGGCGCGCGAGACACGGGCCGGGGTCATCATGGAGGTCAATCCCAAGTCCGCCCTGGAGGTGTCCCCCGAGGAGCGGGAGCGTGCGTACCAGGCGCGCTGGGAGGTGGGTGGCACCTCCTTCCTCGCCACGTTCTCGGACGTGATGGCCAACCGGGACGCCAATGAGACCGCCGCCGAGTTCGTCCGTTCCCGGATTCGGGCAACGGTTCGCGACCCGGCCGTCGCCGAGTCCTTGTGTCCCCGGGACTATCCCCTGGGGACCAAGCGCATCTGCGTGGACACGAACTATTACGAGACCTTCAACCGGGACAACGTCACCCTGGTCGACGTCAGGGCCTCACCGATCGAGGAGATCACCCCCACGGGACTCCGGACCCGGAGCTCGGAGTACGCGCTGGACCGCATCGTGTTCGCCACGGGCTTCGATGCCTTCACGGGCCCCCTGTTCAACATCGACATCCGCGGCAGGAGCAACGCGTCACTGAAGCGCAAGTGGGCCGAGGGCCCGCGTTCGTACCTGGGCCTGTCCATCGCCGGCTTCCCGAACCTGTTCACCATCACCGGCCCCGGCAGCCCCTCCGTGTTCGGCAACGCCATCGTCTCCATCGAGCAGCACGTGGAATGGATCACGGACTGCATCACGTACCTGCGGGAGCACCGGCTCGAGTGCATCGAGGCCACCGTCCAGGCCGAGGACGAGTGGGTCGCGCATGTCAGGGAAGTGGCTGGCCGCACGCTCTACCCCCTGGCCAACTCCTGGTACATCGGGGCGAACATTCCCGGCAAGCCACGCGTCCTGCTGCCCTATGCCGGCGGCGTCGGAGCCTACAGGAAGAAGTGCGAGGCCATCGCGGCCCAGGGCTACGAGGGATTCACCCTGACGCGCGCAGGAGAAGGGTTTTCCACGCCCCCTCCCCTTCCATCCACTCGGATTCCCAGTCAGTCTCAAAAACAGTAACTCGAGAAGTCATGACAATTCGCGTCATCACGGCAATAAAATAACTTCTTGACCTCCATGTATTTGGTCCTTAAAACAAACATGCGACCAGGAAACCAGAGAGCCGGTCGGCCAGGTCGTGGAGCACCCGATCGCAGCGGGGTGCGAGCAGTGGAAGTGTGATCAATCACGCATCATCCACCAGTCCATTCTCGGAGGTTCAAATGAAGCACCTGATTCGCCAGCTCGCCCAGGATCATCTGTGGAACCAGTGGGTCGAGGCCAACTCGCCCGCGGAAGCGGTGGACGCCGGTTGCATCTCCGGTCCCGCGAAGGCCGGCTGTATCTCTGGCCACGCGAAGGCCGGCTGTATCTCCGGTCCCGCGAAGGCCGGCTGCATCTCCTCCAAGGCGGGCTGCATCAGCTGAGAGGCTTGTCCTGGGTCGCGAGCGCGGCGGGCGCATCATCGTCCGCGAGGATTCCCGCCGCGCTCGCGGCCATTTCAATGGGTGGGTGTAACGCTTCTGGATGGCCCGTTCGACTGTCTTTCCCAGACTCAACCGATGAACGCCCATAAACAGACTTTCGCCGAGATGATCGAGCAGGTCCGGGACATCCCCATCTATCGCCCGTCGATCGAGCAGGGGCACTTCCCGATCCTGGAGAAGCCGGAGATCGCCAGGGGCTTCCCAGGCAACTGGATGACCCCGAGGCTCGCCGATGCCCTGAAGGAAGGCGCGGCGGAGTTCGTGCTCTCCACGGGAACCAACCACGCGCGGATGCAGATCATCCGCCCGCCCTTCTTCCTGTTGAAATCGTACTACCAGCTCTGGAGCGAGCATCCCGACATCGCCGACACCTGGAAGCAGGACTGCCAGCGCGTGTCGATCACCACGGTGCTCGCGACCGAGCACGTGGCGCGGCTCAACGCGAGGAAGCGCGGCGCCGAGCCCTCCGCCCTTCCGAGCCTCGAGGAGCGGCGGCTCGATCCGCGCACGCTCTATCTCAACCTGCGACTCGATCCGGCGCTCTGGGAGCGCGGTGAGGTGGAGCGCATGCTCGAGGAGATGAGCGTCATCCAGCAGGCGCATCCACGGGGCTGGTATCACCTCGACTGCGACAGCTACCACCTCGCGCATCTGGTGCGGAAGGCCTTGGACTGGGATCTGTGGCGGCACTTCCCGAAGCCGGCCAGCATCATTCACGCCTATGAGTACACACCGAGGAACGTCCAGCGCTTCCTGCAGCGGCACTTCGAGTGCCCGATCATCGACCTGTTTGGCAGCACCGAGCTGGGGTATCTGTATTTCAATGATCGTCACGGACGGTACTGGCCCTACCTCGACAAGATGCACCTGGAGCTGATCCCCGTCGACAAGGGCAGCAAGATCTACAGCATCATCGTCTCGAGCCTGCGCAACCCCTACATGCCGCTGATCCGCTATCGCTCTGGCGATTGCGCCGAGACGAGCGATGGCTCCCCTGATCCGCTGAGGATCCGCCGGTTCTGCGGGAGGGAGAAGGAGCTGCTACGGCTCGAGCATGGGGGGATTATCTCCCAGGCCGATCTCGACGACTGGATCGCCGACGCCACACCTTCCATCTTCGTCTATCAGCTCCACCTGGAGGCGTCCCGGCGAGCGCGCCTGCTGTACACCACCTTCGACGGCGGACCCATCGAGCCGGCCGCGGCGCAGGCGCTGCGGCGGGAAGTCCTGGAGGCCACCGGGCTCGAGTGTGCCCTCGAGCATCGCGCGCACATCGCGATCGGCAAGTCTGGGAAGTATGCGTGGCTGGTACGAGAGGATGAGATGACTGGACGAGGTGAGCCGTGAAGCCCCATGCCGCCAAGGTGACACCCGCCGCGCTCAAGGCCCTGCTCGATGACTCGCTCTACTCCGGCGTGGTCCGGCACTTCGTGCTGACCACCGGCGAGGAGCCCGCGTACGTCGAGCGTCAGCTCCTCGAGTGTCTGAGGTACCTGTATCTGCTCTCGCGCTACCCGCAGCGGCTGGTCGGGCTGTTCCTGCCGGTGGAGCAGGCCATTGACGAGGTCTGGCACTATTTGATCCTCCAGACCCGGGAGTATCGGGAGCTGTGCGAGGAGCGACTCCCCGGACGCTTCTTCATCCACCACCGCAGCCTGCCGTACGAGGACTACCAGCAGGGGCAACCCAACCGGGAGCGGATGCTGGAGGAGGCCCTGCGCTGGCTGCCACTGTACCGCGAGGAGTTCGGCCCCTTCGACGCGGGGGCACTGCCGCACTGGACCATGGTGCGCTTCCTCCACCAGCGTCTGGGCCTCTCCCTGGAGGAGATCGCGACGCTCGAGGCGGAGGCTCCATCCGCCGCGCCCCCCGGTGCGGAGCGCGCGTGTTGAGTCTTCGCGTCCCGTGGGCCGCGTCCGCGCCGTCCCTCAACACGGGCGTCCTCCTGCTGTGTCAGGTGGTGGGGATCGCCAGCGTGGCCGCGATCCAGTTCGTGGGCGGCCTGGTGGGCAAGGGACTCGCGATGGACATGCGGCTGGCGACCCTGCCGGTGGCCGTGCTGGTGCTGTCCGCGTCCCTGGGCACCTGGCCCGCCAGCCAGCTCATGCGCCGCTTCGGACGCAAGCCGTGCTTCATCACCGCGGCGCTGCTGGGGGCCGGCTGCCTGGTGCTCGCCGCGCACGCGGTGCACCGGATGGAGTTCTGGCTGTTCTGCGCGGCCGTTCTGGGAGTCGGGCTGCAAGGCGCCTTCGTCCAGCAGTACCGCTTCGCCATCCTCGAAGGGCAGCAGAGCAGCAGCGCCCCGGGCCTGCTGACCCGGATCCAGCTCGCCAGCGCCGCGGGCATCATTCCCGGCATCTCGCTCTTCAGTCTGCTGGAGGGAAGGACCGCCGACTATGTGCCCTGGGCCCTGCTGACCCTGGCGCTGCTCCAGGTGCTGGGCGCGCTCGCGTTGGTGCTGTACCAGCAGCCCCAGGCCACGCTCGCGGCGACGGCATCCGCCGCTCCCGAGGCCCGGGCGCGCGAGCTGTATTGGCCGATGGTGGCCATGGGGGCCAGCGCCTTCCTGGTGATGAGCCTGCTCATGGTGCCCACGCCGCTCCAGATGTGCGGCGTCGAGAAGTACATGATCCGGCAGGCGAGCTGGGTGATCCAACTCCACCTGCTGAGCATGTACCTGCCTTCGCTGTCGATCGGCGCCCTGCTCAAGAGGATGTCGATCGCGCGGGTGCAGGGACTGGGGCTGCTGTTCCTGCTCGTGGGCTTCCTGGTGAGCTGGGTGCAGGGGTTGGGCGGGCACCTGATCGGGCTGGCGCTGATCGGGGTGGGCTGGTGCTTCGTGTTCGTGACCGCGACGACCCTGGTGGCGCGCAGCCGCTCGGGCGCCGAGTCCTTCCGCGCCCAGGGCATCAATGATCTGTGCGTGTTCGCCGCCAGCGGCCTGGCGTCGCTGACGTCCGGGGCCCTGCTGTCGGTGCTGGGGTGGAATGGCCTGGTGCGCCTGGGCCTGGTGCTGGTGCTGGGGCTGATGGCCCTCTCCTGGCACATCCACCGCCCACGGCCTCAGTAGGAGATTGAAGAGGACGAGCCCCGCGGTCAACCCCAGGCCTCCCACCTGTACGGGGTGGGCTGTGCCATTTGCGTCAACTTCGTGTCCGCTCGCCCGGCGAGCGTTGGAGCGGGAGGCGCCGTGCGCCATCCGTGACACGACAGTCATTCATGACATGTGAACCGCCATTGGCGGAGATTTGACGCAATTGGAGCGCGCGGAGTCCGCGGTTTGAGGCACCTTGCGCCCCGTCGAACCGGCCCCGACCGGGCTCGACGCCTTTCCCCAAAGCCCGCGTTCCCGTACCCGCTTGGCGGAGAGGCATTGCCTTTGTCCAGAATCAAATCCTCGCAACTGGGAGCATTCGTCATGAACAAGATGAAGTGGGCCATGTCGGCCGCCGTGGTGGTGACGATGTCCGTGGTGGGCTGTGGTGGCGAGTCCATGAGCACCGAGCAGCAGCAGCTCGGCTCGGTGGTCCAGAATCTGGGTCCCAACAACGAGTTCTACGGCTCGGACACCCTGAAGGAGGCCCTGATCGCCGCCAACGTCCAGTCGGTCGCTGGCCTGACCATCGAGGGCAAGGGCTCGAGCGTGGGTGAGGGCTGTCTGCGCAACGGCTCTGGCACGTCCTGTATCGGCCGCCAGCAGACGCTCGCGCCCATGTCGCGCGACTTCAAGGCGGGCACCTGCGCGGGTGGCACCGCCTCCAGCGGCGCGTGCTGCCCTGGCGAGTCCAGCAACGTCATCGCGCTCGACGCGGTGAACGCCTTCGTGAGCAGCTCCACCTACAGCGCCCTGGTCGGCAACAGCATCTCCACGGCCAACCTGAAGAAGGCCTTCTGTGGCGACGGCAGCGGCAGCGCCAGCACCTGCGTGAGCAACTGGTCCGCGCTGGGCCGCCCCACCGCCGGCACCATCGCGAAGTACCGCCGTGACGATCTGTCCGGCACGACGGACACCTTCAAGTCGCTGCTCGGCTGCACCACGTTCTGCGCCGACGTGGTCGTCATCAACGACGAGTCCGCCAGCAACCCCTCGCCCTGCACCACCTCCGACAGCGCCACCACCTGCATCGGCAAGCTGACGGCCGCCAACGCCAACGCCATCGGCTACGCCGGTGACTCGGCCAGGCGCACCGGTAACGCGGCGCTCAAGGTGGACGGCATCGCCCCCACCGCGGCCAACGTCCGCAAGCTGATCGCCAGCAACACCACGGGCGTCTACCCGCTCTCGCGCAAGCTGTTCCTCAACGAGAACGTGAACTACGCCAAGGCTTCCCAGGAGCAGGCCCTGTATGACTGGGTCTACAGCACCAACACCCAGGATTTCGAGGACCTCCTGGTCCAGCAGGGCTTCATCTCCTGCAGCGACGTCAGCCCGCTCGACTGCGGCGGGGACCTGGGCCGCGGCGCCGGCGTGTGCAAGGGCCTGTGAGCTGAATCCCACCCCCTGAGCCACTCCACGGCCGGAGGAGCCTCCCGCTCCTCCGGCCGTCACCTTTTCGTCAAAGACATACAATCGTGACGAACCCGGTGGTCCTGGAAGATTCCAGCCCGACGCTCGTCACGATGTTTTTTCAAACCCCTCCCCACGTTCTCCGATAAGGCTCGCACGCAGCGTAGGAGGAGATCCCGTCTCATGGTGATGACAAGGAATGGGCTCGTCACGGGCCTCGCTCTCGGTGTGTCCATGTTCGTGGTTGCCACGATGGGCGGCTGCCCGTCCCCGGAGACGCCCGCGGTCGTCCCGGACGCCGGCTCGGCGGACGGGGGGAGCGGGCCCGGCGCGGATGACGCGGGCACGCCTCGTCTCACCTGCACCCCGGCACGCTCGAACGAGCGCATTCCCCTGCGCCGCGCGGCGACGCGCGAGGTCGTCACGGAGACCTTCGACAACCTGAGGGCGCGCGTGGACGCGCAGTGTGGCTCGTGCCACAAGGCCCCCGAGACAAGGGGCGGCTTCCAATACACCTCGGACCTCGCCAGCCTGCGGGTGACCGCCCCCGCCATGGCGCGGATGGCCACGCAGGGCGCCATGCCGCCCCTGCCCTCCTCCGAGCAGCTCAAGCAGGCGGTGGCGCTCGGACAGGCGCTCTCCTCCTGGCTCGCGCAGGGTACGCCGGAGGGCTCCTTCGAGGTGCGGGAGGAAGGCTCGAGTGATGGCGGCGTGGACGTGGCGCGAGGCGTGGGCGAGGCGATGACGGACCTGGGCCACTGCATCCCCGAGAACGCGCCGCTGGGCGGCGATCCGGAGAAGGATGCCTGGTTCGCCCGCGCCACCGCCCTGCCCCGCTTCCTGTCCGAGACGGACACCGACATCGTGACCTTCGACGCGGAGAAGCTGGCCCAACACGGAACCGTCGCCTTCGCGCCCACCTACCCGCTCTTCTCGGACCACGCCAGGAAGCTGCGCCAGGTGCACGTCCCGGCTGGCACGTCCATCCGGTACGACGCCACGACGAAGCGCTTCGAGATTCCCCCCAACACCCGCTTCTACAAGACGTTCTTCAAGCCGGTGAAGGACGCCCAGGGACAGGTGGGCTACCGGAAGATCGAGACGCGGCTCATCGTCGTGCGCCAGCCGTGGAAGGACTCGCTCTTCGGCACGTACCTCTGGAACGAGGACGAGACGGTGGCGGAGCTGCATGACCTGCGCTACCGCGACGGCTCGAGCTTCTCCGACCGTGTCATCGTCTACCGCACGGACGAGGCCACCGGCGCCACGCGCAACTACGCCATCCCCGGCCGCCACCGCTGTGTGGACTGTCATACCGGCTCCGAGGGACAGAACTTCGTCCTCGGCTTCACCCCTCTGCAACTCAACCGCCGGCCCGCTGGCGAGGGCGGTGTGGACGCCGAGGCGGACGTGCTCGAGGACGAGCTGTCGCAGGTGGACCGGTTGATCAGCTACGGCGTCCTCCAGGGCATCCGCTCGAGCGCGGACCTGCCCAGGCTGGAGACGTACGGGAGCAAGCGCCCGCGCAACACGCAGGAGTTGGAACTCCAGGGCTATTTCATCGCCAACTGCGCCCAGTGCCACAACCCGAACGGCTTCGCGGTGCTCAGCAACCCGGCGATCGCCTCGCTCGACTTCTCCGCGGGGGGCAGCCTGTTCCAGTTCCCCACCACGCTGAAGGAGAGCAACGGGCTGCGCTCCTACGTCAACCTCGGGGTGACGGACTTCGCCGCCGACCTGCGCGGCCCGACCCCCTCCAGCACGCTCTTCCAGCGCGTCGCCCGCGACACCGACGAGCGCATCATCCACATGCCCGCCAATGTCCCCGGCCAGGACTGCCGCGCGCCGCTGCTGGTGGCGCGATGGCTCGCCTCGCTGGACTGGCCTCGCGACAGCGGACTGAGCACGGCGCAGAAGGAAGCCAACCGCCAGGAGCGCCTGCGCCAGGCGGAGCTCGCCGTGAAGGAGACGTGCCAGGATCCCCCCGACGTGCGCTGGGTCTCCGAGGACTTCACCGACAAGGTTCCCTACGAGCCGCGCAACACCCACTGGGAGTCCAGCATCGGCGTCCCACCCTTCGAGTACCTGAAGCGCTACCCCATCACCGCGGCGCACGAGGCGCTCGCCCACCAGCGCATCCCCACCAACTTCTGGACGCCGAAGCCGGGCTGCCGCTTCGACGCCAACGCGCCGCCGCCGGAGTCGATCGAACCGTGGATGAGGGACAAGCTGGGCAATCCCAAGCAGCCGTGGGGCGAGTTGTACTCCACCACGCCCGGAGCCGCGGTGTTCCAGGGCATCTGCGCCAACTGCCACGGCCGCGCGGGTGACGGGCAGAGCGGCGCCGCCAAGACGCTGGTCGCGCTCAACGGGGCGCGCGTGGCCAACCTCGCCAAGGGACTGTTCGGCACCTCCTCCACCGGCGAGCCCCACCTCGCGATGTTCGAGCGGGTGCTCGGACAGCACGGCGGCGCGCGCTACATGACGTGGATGGCCGCGGGCGGCACCACGGTGACCTTCACTCCGGAATTCATGCAGGCGTGGATCAAATACGGGGAGGTGGACATCGACTTCTCGCCCCGGGAGACGGACTGGGGCAGGTGGGGCGCCAACATGCTCGGCGCGGCTCGCGGTGCCTGCGATCTCGTGCGCGTCGGCAAGTTCGGCACCGGCTCGAGCGAGCCGCCCAGCGGCAACCCGAGCGCCATCGGCGGCGCCACCCTGTGGAAGAAGCTCTGCACGCTCGACAATCCGCTGACCCCGGAGATCGAGGCCGGGACGGATTCCGCCGCGGTCTCGGAGTGGCTCCAGCACGCGCAGTTCAACGCGGGCGTCATGGCCTACTTCTACCTGCGCGATGAGCTGTCCAGGGGCCGCATCTACCCGCTGCGCGGCGAGTGCGAAAAGCGATGAACCATGAGCACGGGTGATTTCGAATGGGGGCGCATCCCTCGCGCCCCCACCCGTGGATGTCTGTCTTCTCTTTCCTGTGGGAGAGCACGCGTGAAGAGGAACGTTCTGGGTGTCTGGTTGTTGATGACGGTCCTCGCCCTGTCGGCCGGGATCACCACCGGCTGCGACGACGGCGGCCCGGAGAACCCGCCCGGTGACACGGACGCGGGGGGATCCCCGACGGACGGCGGAGACCGTCTTCCGGACGCTGGGGACGGTGGACCCGTCATCGAGCCCCCGTCGGACGCGGGCACCGATGGCGGCACGGACGCTGGCACCGTCGCACCCAAGGCCTACGTCCGCTTCGTCAACGCCTACCTGGGTCTGAAGAACAACCCCAGCGACAAGGCCGACGCGCCGTGGGAGCCGTACGAGATCGACCTCTACGCCGGGGACACGAAGCTGTTTCCGGTGCCGGTGGAACCCGGGGACGAGGCGGTGACGGCCTACCGTGAGTTCGAGCTGATCCCCGGCCAGAGCGTGCAGTTCGTCGTGCGCAACGCGGAGTCGGAGCTCTCGGAGGCTCCGGTGGCGGCCTCGGAGGCCATCACCCTCGAGGAGGGGGAGCGGCTCACCCTCGTGGGCACCGGGAACGTCGTGTACGCCGGGGCGGACCGCATGGACAAGCCGCGGCTGCTGGTGCTGAAGGAGTCCTTCGAGCCGGCGGAGGCGGGCTCGGTCCGGGTGCGCTACGTGACGGCGGACCGGGTCACGGGAACCAGCCGCAACCGCCGGCTCGCCGACGAGACGGGCACGACCCCCTACACCACCGCGGTGGAGCCGTACTCGGCCGACACGGCCACGGGTGGCGTCTCCATTCCGGCGGAGCTCCAGCGACTGGCGATCATCGGCGCACCGAACTTCACGCCCTCGCAGAGTGGCAAGCTGTTCTTCTCTCCCCCGAGCGGGACGTTGGTGGCGGCGAGCGCCTGGTTCGCCATCACCACGGGGGACGACCGGCGCACCTTGCAGGACGAGGGCTCTCCCGCGCTGCTGCTGGTTCCCTCGGGGAAGGACGGAGCCGTCCGCCTGAAGCGGGATCCCCTCCTCTACTTCTTCCACGCGGTCCAGCCGGCCACGGCCGAAGCGTCTCCCACCCCGCTCCAGGTCCTCGAGGGCTCGCGAATCATCGCCAACAATCTCCGGTATGGAGCCGCGCCGGCCATTGGAGATCTGCCGGTCTCCCCGACGGGAGGGACGCTTCGGATCACGGCCTCCGGCGACAGCGCCGCGACGGTGCTGGCCGAGGCCTCGACGGGTCCGCTCGAGGCGGGCCGGCGCTACCTGGCCGTGGTGAGCGGCACGGAGGGCGCACAGGTGCGGTTGACCGTCGTGAAGGAGGAGTTCGCGCTGGAAGCGGTGCCCACGCCCCGGGTCCGGCTCATCCAGGCCGCGACCCACGCGCCGCCAGCACTCGACTTCGGCCACTTCGCGGCGGAGGCGGACGGCGTCACCCGGGGAGCCTTCACGCCCGTCATCACCGGCGCGGGGTATGGCACGGCCGTCGGGCCCGTTGAGGGAGCTGCCTTCCAGCCCCAGGTGATCACCCCCGCGGCCGGCAGCCCCTACGTCTACTACGGCGTCCGGACCACCGTGGACGGGACGACCCTCGAGCGCTCGGTGAACGGCCGGGCCCTCACCACTCCGAACTTCATCGTGCTGATGGGGGACTGGAACACCTCGCTGCAATTCCGGGCGCTCAACGTCCGCATCAACACCTGGTCCGCCACGGCGCCGGAGGGCACCTTCAGCGAGCACTGAGCCCTGGCCTGCCCGCGAGGCGAGTCTTTCCCTTCAGGGGGGACTCGCCTCGCGAAGAGCTAGGGAACGGAGCCACGCTGCTGGGAGAGCATCCAATCCCAGAAGGCAAAGTTGTCGTACGTCTGCGTCCAGCAGTCATGGGCCGAGCCCGGGTAGACGGTGAGGCGCGCGATGGAGTCCCCGGTGGCCACCACGCCCGGCTGTGACGTCCAGGCGTGGGTGGAGGCGCTGAACAGATAGGTCACCGACGCCGAGGGAGTCGGCACACTCACCATCTGGTACTGCCCATAGTTCTTCGTCACGCCGAGCAGCCACGACTGTTCCGCCAAGAGCGAAGAGCCATCACTGAACGAGTGCACCCCCCAGACCGGCACGTTCAGGAGCGTGGTCACCGTCGGACCGGGACCCCCGATGTTGGTGGCCATGGGCGCCAGCGCCGCCAGCCTGTTTCCATACGCGTAGGCATACGTCCAGCTGCCATAGCCTCCCATGCTGATGCCCGTCAGGTAGATGCGCGTCGTGTCCACGCGGTAGTTGGCGATGATGAAGTCGATGAACGCATTCACTTCTGCGGGCTGCCAGCCCGTCGCCGCTCGCGGCGTGAAGACCATCACCTGCTGCTCGCCGAAGTAGGTTTTTCCCTGCGCCGTGTAACGGATCTTCTTCAGCGCCCCGTGACGCGTCACGATGTTCAGCAGATCCGCCTCGGTGGTGGACGTGCCGAACTCTCCCGTCCCATTGAGGTGGATGATGACCGGATAGTGCGTGGTCGACGTCAGATACCCTGGCGGTAGATATTCACCATAGCCATACACGGCCCCGGTGCTGCTCGGCAGCCTCGCGACCACCTGATCCTCGACCGTGATGGACAAGGTATTCGAGCGGGTGGCCAGCGGTGAGGTGTCGAACTCCTCGGGTCCACCACCGCAAGCCACGGCCAGCAACACGACCGACAACGCAACCCCACGCACGAGCATCGATGTCGTCCTTGATAGAGGTTGGAGGACCCTATCTCTTCAAATCGAACATTTCAATCAAAATACGTAAATCAAGGATATCTTTTCTTGAGCAAAATGCTGACGGGTTCAGCTCAGCCGCCGCCGGGTGCCTGCCGCCCGGTTTCCCCCAGGTGCGTCACCGCTCTACACTGGATTCATGCACCCGAAGAGATTTCGCCGCGGTCTCGCGCCCACCGTCCTCTCGCTGGCCGCGGGGTTC
Source organism: Cystobacter fuscus (assembly GCF_002305875.1). Classification (NCBI taxonomy): domain Bacteria; kingdom Pseudomonadati; phylum Myxococcota; class Myxococcia; order Myxococcales; family Archangiaceae; genus Cystobacter; species Cystobacter fuscus. Next base: position 6,638,218 of record NZ_CP022098.1, read on the forward strand.
GCACTCGCCTGCGCTTCAGACGTGCCCAACCCGCTGACCCATCCCAAGGACGGGCCGCCCGCTGGAAATCCGAATGCGGAGGCCACGTGTGGCATCCCGGCCGAGGCAGGCCTCGCCGACGTCTCCAGACCCACCACCATCGTCGGTACGGGAACTCCGGCGAGCTGTACCAGCGCGGCCTTCATCGACGCCGTGGCCAGGGGCGGAGTCATCACGTTCGACTGCGGACCGGAGCCTGTCACCCTCACGCTCGACAGGACGGCGAAAATCTTCAACGACAAGGGGCCGGAAATCGTCATCGACGGCAAGGGCCTGGTGACGCTCAGCGGAGCGGGCAAGCATCGCATCCTGTACATGAACACCTGCGACAGGGCGCAGGTGTGGACGACCTCCCACTGCCAGAACCAGGATCATCCCCGGCTGACGCTCCAGAACCTGACGTTCGTGAACGCCAGCTCCAAGAGCGAGACGGAGTTCGACGGAGGCGGGGCGGTCTGGGTGCGCGGTGGGCGCGTGAAGGTCATCAACTCCCGCTTCTTCAACAACGTCTGCGCGGATGTCGGGCCCGACGTCGGGGGCGGAGCCCTTCGTGTGTTCAGCCAGTATGAAGGGCGGCCCGTCTATGTGGTGAACACGACCTTCGGCGGCAAGCAGGGCCTCGGCGGGGCTTGCTCCAACGGCGGAGGCATCAGCAGCATCGGCGTGTCGTGGACCATCATCAACAGCCTCTTTTCCCACAACCGGGCCATTGGCAACGGCGCGAACCCCGCCAGGGAGGGCACCCCGGGCGGGGGCAGCGGAGGGGCCATCTACAACGACGGCAACACGATGACGCTGTCCCTCTGCGGCACGCGAATCGAGCACAACGAGGTCAACGCCCACGGCAGCGCCATCTTCTTCGTCAGCAATGACCACTCTGGCGACATCCGCATCGATCGCTCGGTCATCCGGAACAACACGGGCGGCTCGTGGTACGCGACGTATCCCCAGATATCGAATCACGCGGATACGCCCATCGTGGTCACCGACTCCACGATTGAGTGACGTCCGCTTCCGGCCCGTCGTGCTCGCACACCGGATGTACTGGTATACGAGCACGACGCACTCGCCGAGGCAGGGCGCCTCAGTGGACTCTAATGGTGCGAGCCTGAACCACCAGAGGGCTCGCCCCCCGCGTCCTGCCTGGGCGGAACGATCTCCAGCAACTGCATCATGCCCTCATCCTCGTGCGTCAGGATGTGGCAGTGCAGCATGAACTGGCCGACGTAGCGCTTGTAACGGGTGCGCAACCGCATCTCCTTGCCCACGGGCACGAAGATCGTGTCCTTCCAGACGACCCTTCCCTGCTCATCCTTGAACTGGAACGGATTGGTATGGATATGGAAGGGGTGACCGGGGAAGAACTCGGCGCCGCCCGTGCTGGTGACGACCCACTCCTCCACCGCTCCCAGCGTGAGCGGGTGCGGGGGATCATGAGGGCTGAACTCCCTGCCATTGAGCAGGAACTTGAACTCCGGCTCTGGAGGCGGCCGGACGACCTGGACCTCGAAGTGCGCCTCCTGAGGCGTCGTGCTGGTGAGCTCCTCATCCTCGATGGGCTCGAACGGAGCCAGCGCGGCCAGGATCTCTGGCCTGGGCAACCGCATCATCCTCGGCGGGCCGTTCACGACGATGCGGGCCAGGACCCGGGCCCTGGGGTCCTGCTCCACCTCGTCCATGAGCAGGTAGGTTCCCGGCGCCAGGGGCCTGCCATCCCGGCCCACGCCATGCACCAGCACGTCCTCGCGGTACCCGGGATACATCTCGGTCACTTCCACCTTGTCGAGGCGACCCGTCGTGATGCCATCCATGGCAATCAGGTAGTAGGGAATGCTCTCGGTGGCCGGGTCGCCGCCCTCGCGGACCAGCCGGAGGCGCAACGGGAAGTGGATGCCCGCATGGATGAGCCGCCAGCGCTCCACTTCTCCGGGCCGGAGATGGAAGGTCGGCAGGACCTCTCCGTTGAGGGTGACACGCCGTCCCTGGGGCACCATCTCATTGCGCCAGGTGGGCTCGATGAGCTGCGAGAACTCCTCCACCATGTTCGCCTGCCGGGTGCTGTCGTAGGGACTCGTGACCCTCCTGTAGGGAATATGCTGGAAGACGAGGATGCGCTCCCTGGCTTCGCGGATGCCCTCGACGTGATCGATGTCACCCCGAACGATCAGCGGGCCAGCCATGCCGCTGCCGAGCTGGATGCTCACCGCGCCATGCTTGTGGGCGTGGTACCAGTGGGTCCCGGCGGGATGATCTTCCGGAATCTTGACCTCGTACTCGAACTCCTGGTTGGGCCCGACCGAGAGCAGAACGTTGTCCGAATTTCCCGAGGGAGAGACGCTCATCCCGTGGAAGTGGAGGTTGGTGACGTTGGCACCATGCGGGCCGCTGTGCGGATGATCTCCTACCAGCTCTGGTTTGAAGGGAAGCTGGTTCTTCAGGAGGACTCTCAGCGTGTCCCCTGGCTTCACCTCGATGGTGGGCCCCACTGGTTTCCCATTGTAGGAACGGAGTTCGACTTCATCCATCTGCTCGCGACCATCATCGAGCACGCGGCGGATCTTGTGGGTGGCATAGGCGACCGTCAGCTCGATGTCTACCTCCCATGGGAGATGCTTTTCCCAGATGCCCCCGTGCTCGTGCCCATGCCCACGGCCGAGTCTCCGCTCGAGTCCACGCGCGAGTTTGTCCTTCCAGGAACGGAAGAAGTGCACCCCGGTCCTATCTTGCACGCCAACTCCCGCATGCAGCTCGCCCATCTCGTCTTGTCTCATCTTTGCTCTCCCATGCTTCGTGAAACCAACCAGCCTTCGTGACCGCGCTGGCCTCGCCCACGCATGCTGGTTTCATGCCCATGTGAGCAGGGAGCAGCCACTCCAGGGCATCCCTCCTTCCCGGTGTGCACTTCCATGGTGATCGATCTACCGCGCGAGGAGGCCGAACGGCTTCCACTCGAGGATTTTCAGGTCGAATCCGGCTTGCCGCTTCCTGGCGAGCCAGTCTTCGAGCGCCAGCAGGGCGGAGACCTCGTCGTCGAAGGTCTCGCGCACGCCATCCCTCGTCACGAGCGTCGTCCCCTTGATGATGGCCGACGTGTACTCGGACTTCCCGTTGGCGTACTTGGAAAGCTCTCGCTCCAGGAGGCCCCGGCCAGGAACCTCGGTCGTGACGCGGAGGAAGTCCCCCGTGTAGCGCGCCTCCAGCCGCCGCACCTCGCGCGTGGCCGCGTCCGTGCCGTCGAAGGCGAAGCGAAACGTCGTCTTGCGTCCGTTGTTGTAGCCCGCGTGCACCTGCACGATGGCCTCGAAGCGCTCGATTTCCAGGAACAGATCGCCACGCTTGCGCCAGAAGGTGACGCGCTCCGAGGCCCGTGTCGCATCGAGGGCAGGCGAGGGCTCCAGGCCCAGGAACTTCTCACCGTCGAAGATGACCACGGGGAACTCACCCGAGCCCTCCAGCCACACCTCGCCGGTCTTCCGCTGCGCGTAGTAGATGTTGCGAGCGCTCACCGCGACCGGCGCACGCGCGACGATGCCCGCCACGTCGATGCCCTGGAGCTCCTCGGCCGTGGGTGCGTCCGGCTCCTTCTCCTGCCGCGGCTGGGGGGCTTGCGTGAAGACAGGCTCGTTCCGGGAGATCCGCTCGAAGAGTTCGTCGTGATGGAGCTCGTCCTGCTCCACGTCGTAGAGGCCGGGGACGAGGAAGGTGGAGGCCAGCGACGCCGCTTCCTCATCGGAGCGCCCCAGCTCGAACCGGTGCTTCACGCGCTCCTCTCCATGCACGGCGACGTCATGGTCGTTCTCGTCGAGGAAGCGCGTCTCGAGCGCACCGGCGACGACGAGGCTCTCGTCGTTGTAGACGCCCTGGATGGCGTCGCGCACGACGAGGTCTCCGAGGACCAGGAAGTTCCCCGACGTCTGAAGCCCCCAGGCGGAGCACCGGCCGACGACGACGACCGTCGAGTCGGGCCCGGCGTCGTGGATGACCCCCCCAACCTCCAGGTCACCGAGGACGACGAGCGGGGCGGTGACGCGCAGCGAGCCGGAGACGCGCGCATGGCCGGTGACGACCGTTGGCTTGGAGACCTCGCCGTCCAGGACTTCGTCCCGGGCCTCGAGAAGCTCCCGCAACACCACGGCCGCGAGACCGATGTGCGTGAGGGGCCCGGGGCACAGCTCCTGGATGAACTCCGTGACGGAGCGCGCCCTGCCCGTCCCGAAGGCGTTCGCGAGGGTGGCGACATCGGGTTCGTCGTGATGGGAGAGGGCTTCGAGGACGGGACCGTCGAGCTGGGTGAGCGTCTCTTCGGCTTGGGCGAGAAAGGTGTCTTTGGTGAGTTGCATGGGGTCGACGCATTCTAGGAAGGGAATCCCGCGAGCCCCAGGGAAACCGGCGCGTCCCCATCCCGGCACATGAGCGGAGCGTATGCGTGCTGGTATATTCCGCGAACTGCCCCGGGCGCCCGCGCCAGGCGCTCGAGGCGACCCCATGCCGCGCACGAATCTGAATGACATCACCGTGTTCATGGCCGTCGTCGACGGCGGAAGCTTCGTGGCCGGTGGGCAGGCCTTGGGCATGACACGCTCGGCGGCGGGCAAGGCCGTGATGCGTCTGGAAAACAGGCTCGGCGTACGCCTCCTGAACCGCACCACCAGGACGCTGAGCCTCACCGACGAAGGCCGGGCGTTCTACGACCGGGGCCTGCAGATCTTCGCGGCGGTCGATGAGGCCGAGGCCAGTGTGGCCAGTCGAGCCGGGACGCCACGCGGCGTCCTGCGGCTGACCGTGCCCGATGCGTTCGGACGGCGGGTGATTCTTCCCCTGCTGAGGAAATATCTGCAGGCGTGGCCCGACGTCCAAGCCGAAGTGAGCTTCACCGATCGCGTGGTGGACATCATCGAGGAGGGATTCGACCTGGCGGTACGGATTGGTGTCACGGATCCGGACTCGCGGCTGGTCTCCCGGGTCGTCGCCCGATACAGAGCGCTGCTCTGCGCGTCTCCTTCCTACATCGCCGAGCGTGGCGCGCCCGGAGGGATCGATGAACTGGCGAACCATGATTGCCTGGTGTTCAGCAGTGCCACCAGAAGGCAAAGCTGGCGCTTTCGTGGCGACGATGGTTCCTGGGTGAAGGCGGCCGGACGAAGCCGTCTGCGGTTGGATAGTGGGGAAGCCATCCGGGATGCCGCCGTTTCCGGGGCGGGCATCGCGCTTCTTCCCGACTTCCTGGTCGCAGAGGATCTGGCCGCCGGCCGCCTCACACAGGTGCTCGCGAACCTCGACGTCGGCGAGGTGAAGATCGTGACGCTTTATCCGACCAGGCGTCTGCTGGAGCCACGCGTCAGACAGTTCCTCGACCTCATGGCCAGTGAACTTGGACCTTGACGCCTGACAACTCGCGGAGCACGGTTCCGACAACTTTCACGCATCGCGGCAAGGCCGCTCCTATGGCATTGCACGCTTCTCGCTCGCGCCTGCCCGGCTAGAATGCGTGGATGCAGACGCTCACCTTCCGTACCGCCACCGTCGCCGACATCGACGCCATCGTCGTCCTGGTCACTTCGGCCTACCGCGGCGAGACCAGCCGTGCCGGTTGGACCACCGAAGCCGGCCTGCTCGACGGCGCCCGCATCGACCCCGAGGTGCTGCGCGGGGACATCCTGCGCGACCGCAGCCTGGTGCTGCTGGCCGAGCAGGACGGCCAGTTGGTGGCCTGCGCCCATATCGCCGACGAGGAGGGTGCCGGCTACTTCGGCATGTTCTCGGTCAGCCCGGGCCTGCAGGGTGGCGGCCTGGGCAAGCGCCTGATCACCGAGGCCGAGCGCATCGTCCGCCAGGAATGGGGCCGGACACAGATGCGGATGGCGGTGATCGACGTGCGCCACGAGCTGATCGCCTTCTACGAACGCCGCGGCTACCGTCGCACCGGCGTGTTCAAGCCCTTCCCCTACGGCGACGAACGCTTCGGCGTGCCGCTGCGCGACGACCTGCGCTTCGAGGTGCTGGAGAAGACGCTGGAGGGCTCGGCACAGCGCTGAGCTCAGGGCCGGTCCGTGTACAGCGCCCCCGCGAGCAGCGATTGGGAGTCCCACGCGGTGCGCTGGGGAGAGGCCGCCCGTGCCCAGGCCTCCTTGTAGCCCGGCGCCACGAACGCCTGGAAATCCGTCGTCGCCACGCGATAGATGCGCTCGGGCAGCACGGGCTCGAAACCCGACCCGGGCGTCGCGGGATTCACGAGCACACGCAGGTCCTCCACCCGGCCCTGGCGCACCGTGTAGCGCACGCCGCTGAACTGACTGTAGGAGTCCGAGCCCCGCTTCGACTCACTCAGCTCCACCCACGCTCGGAGCTGCGCCCCGGTCATCTTCGCCGTCACCAGCGTGTTGCGGTACGGAAAGGCCCCGAAGAAGACCTCCGCCGCCACCGGTCCCGCCGGCAGTCCCGCCCGGAAGGTCGAGGCCGTCGCGAAGAAGGCATGGGCGCCCACCGCCCGGCGCCACACCTCGGTGGCCCAGATGCCTACCTCGGACGGGCCCGTGGTGACGCCGTCGTCTCGCAGCGGCGTCACCCGCCGGCCCATCTCCACGAAGAGTTCCGGGCGATCCGCCACGAGCGCCGCTTGCAACCGCGCCACTTCCTCCGCCGTTCGGGGATCCTCCGGCTTCGAGGCATCCATCTTCACCAGGCCCCCGTCCATCCCCACGAGCCGCCCGGCCTGGAAGCGCAGCCGCACCTCGGACAGGTAGGTGAGGTACTGGTAGGGCGACAAGAGGTACGTGTCCGTCCCGGGCAACCGCCGCAGACCTTCCTTCTCGTGCGAGTGCGAGCCGAGGATGAGATCGATCCCGGGCACCGCCCGAGCCAGCGCCATGTCGGCCTCGCGCTGCTGGTGGCCGATGAGGACCACGGCGGCCACGCGCTCCCGGGTGCGCAGAGCGTCCACCACGCCCCGCGCCGCGGCCGTCGCATCCGTCCACCGCGTCCCGACGGGCAGGTGCTCCGGCTTCACCAGGCGCTGCATGTCCGGCCCCGCCACCGCGAAGAACCCCACGCGCACTCCCCCCACCTCGCGCACCAGGTAGGGACGGCCGTCCACCTGGAAGTAGGGCACGCCGTTCGAGCCCAGGAGGTTGGCGCAGAGCACCGGGTAGGAGATGGAGGCCCGGCAGCGCGCGAAGGCCTCGGCGCCGTAGTCCAGGTCGTGGTTGCCCAACGCCATCACGTCCACCACGCCGTTGAACCACGGCCACTCCACGCACCCGTACACGTCACTCCACGTGGGCACGCCCTGGTTCACCATGTCCCCTCCGGACACCACCAGCGTGTCCGGCTTCGCTCGGGCCGCGCGCAGGTAGGCCATCGTCCGGGCCACCCCGCCCTGCCCCGGCTGCCCTTCCGAGAAGAAGGGCAGCGCGTGCGAGTGGTAGTCCGCCATCCCCACCAGCGTCACCGTGCGCGCCGTCTGACAGGCGCTCAGCCACAGCAGGCTCGAGAGGACGAGGAGGGTCTTCGACAGGGGATGGGGCATGGGGTTTCTTCACCCGTCAGCACCAACGCCGTCAAGCGGCGGGGCAACACATTCCCGCTTTGGGTCATCGTCCACTGGACGAGCCCTGCCCCGTTTCCTCAATGGGGCTGTGCCTTGCGCTCCTGGCTCGTGGGTTCGCTCCCTGCTGGCTTCTCCTTCTCCGGTGTCCCCTCGGCGGGAGCCTGTGCAGTGTGTCTCAGGTGCGCGTGATTGCCGACGGCGAGAATGCGCATCGTGCGGATGTCCACGGCATGAACGGTTCTGTCCATGCGGGCCAGGGCTCCAGAGGAGCCCCACAACGCCTTCGTCGGACAGGCCTGTTCATCGACAGTGAATCGGACCTGAACGACTCCCATGGGCTCCGGAGCCGCCGTGACGTCGTAGGAGTCGGGCCGGTAGAGACAGGCCTCTTCTGGACGGGTGCCCTCGGGAGGCAAGGCCTTGCCGGGAAGGAAGTCTTCCAGGGCGAGCTGTATCGCCGCGGCGACGTTGCCCTCGAGGCGAAGCCGCCCTTCCCTGGGAAGCTCGGGAGGGGACTGCATCGGCTCCCCCTCCATCAGTCGCCCGTTGCGCACGTCCACTTCGTAGGTGGATTCCATGTCCAGCGGCGGACCCCACCGGTAACAGGCTCCAGGGGCGAGGGAGAAGCGGACCAGCGTGGTGCCTTCTCTTCCTGGAGCCATCTCCACGTCCCAGGACTGACGCTGGAGGATGCAGATGTCGCTCCGGGCCGCTCCGTACGGAGGGCGCACATTCCACGGGAGGAAACGTTCCATGGCGAGTTGCATGGCCCGGGCCCGGGTGCCGGAAAGCTCTACCCTGCCCTCCGCGGGCAAATCCTTTCCGAACTTGAACCAGGCGGCCTCTTCGGCTGGAACGTAACGGACAGGGCTTCGAGCCGTCACGCATCCCGACACGGCGCAGCAGAGCATCAGGCCGGTGGCTCTTCCCCTGAATGCCTCCCAACGGAGCCGTGAATGCAGGTGGGTATTCATGGTTGTACAGAGGTGATGAAGCCCGAGTCCTTGTCCTCGGGTTGGATGTAGCCGATGAGCTTCCAGCTCCCGGACTGGCGTTCATAGACCTCGCCGGGCCGAGCCTCACGGACATACGGCACGAGCTTCTGGATGCGGCAGGTCGTGTCGAACTGGATGCGAACGCGATAACGCTGGTTTCGTCCACGTCTGTCTGGCTCGCTCAAGGGCGAGGAGGACCATGGGTGACTGTGGAAGTCAGCAAGAGGCTCGAGCTGGCCCCGAGAGTCCTTCACCACCGATGGAGAGAAACAGGACTTCCTTCTGCTCGGGCCCACCAGCGCCACTCTCGTCAGGGGAGAGGGCATGCTCGCGTAGTAGAGGCCATCCTCGAACGAGTAGATGACGCCGCAGTACTCCTGGCCGTATTCGCCCTGCTGTGCTCTTGGGAGCGCCATCACCGCCGGGCAGAGTTGGTCGATGACTTCATCCACGTTCCCAGAGGGACGGATGTCATCCCAGGGGCCGCGCACCCAGACGATTTCGGAGTCCCCCAGGAAGCCGTAGCCCTCCGTCTGTCCAGCACGCGGGCCACTGGAGCACCCGAGAAGGTACAGCCCCACCAGCGCGGTTCGGAGTCCCCTCGAGTCCAGTGGCGTGCTCCGGTGCAAGACGTATCCGCTCATGAAGTGTACCTGGAGATGATCTGGGGCTTTGGGGGGATAGAGGTGGATGGATGATGGACCAGGCGTGCGAGTGAGGACAAGCGGCCATTGACATAAAAGGGAGCCATGGTGAGCAAGATCATCGAGGAGGGCCGCATCAAGCGGCTCAACCCCCAACGAGGCCAAGGACGGCGACTACATCCTCCACTACTGGCGTGTTTCTACAGCGTCCCGGCATCGCCGAGTTGCACGTGCGGGCGGCCCTGGGATGGTTGTCCCACCGCCTCGGCGAGGCGAGCCGCTTGGGGCTCCGGTAGCTTGACCTCGATGATGATGCCGCAGTGGCTGGTATCGTCCACCTTCACCGACTTGCGGAAGGCGTTGGTCCGGGCGATGCGTCCTCTCCGCTCGTACTCTCCGTGTGCACCGTGCCCGTGCTCCATTCGTTACACTCCCCCGCCATCCTGTCCGTCTCCAATCTCCAGACTCCCGGGGCTCGCCTCGGGGCGAGGTCCCGCGCGTGGGTGCTCGGGCTGGCGCTGCTGCTCGGAAGCGGCCCGGGCTGCCAGCGGCCGGCCGGGTCCCACACGCCCCTCGTCTACGCGGGCTCCGGCAGCATCGGCGACACCGTCCTGTCACCGCTCAGCGAGGGCTTCGTCCGTCGGGGAGGTCCGCCCGTCGAGGCGAAGCACTACGTGGGCTCCGCGGAGGGCTTCAAACTCCTGATGGAGGGGCGCGCGGACGTGAGCGGCCTGGCGCGCTCGCTCCGGAGCACGGAGAAGGCCCGGCACCCCTATTACGTCATCATCGGGTATGCCGCCCTCGCGGTGTACGTCCACCCGGACAATCCGGTCACCGCCCTCAGCCGGGCCCAGCTCAAGGCGTTCTTCACCGGCCAGCTGAAGAACTGGAAGGACGTGGGTGGACTGGATGCGCCCGTGGAACTCGTGACGGTGAAACTGTCCACCGGCTCGGGCACGACGGACTTCTTCCGGGAGACGGTGCTGGAGGGAGCCCCGTTCGCGCCGACCCATGCCTTCGAGCACCCGCGCGAGGTGCGCTCCTACGTGGCCTCGCATCCGCACGCGCTCGCGTGGGGGACGCTGGCGCCTGACGTCCAGGGCGTCCGGGTGCTGCCATTGGACGGCGTGGCGCCAGGACCCGAGTCGATTCGCACGGCGGACTACCCGCTGTCCCGGCCCATGGTGCTGGCGGCCCGGGGCGTGCCCGATGGGCCGCTCAAGGACTTCCTCGACTATGTGATGTCACCCGAGGGCCAGGCCATCGTCGCGCGCTCCTTCATCCCCGTCCGAGAGGTGCACTGAGCGCCATGTCCTCGCTGCGCCGCTTGACGGTCCATCACAAGCTCTCGCTGCTCCTCGTCATCATCCTCGCGGTGTTCGTGACGAGCCACGCCGTCCAGGAGTCCACGCTGGACCGATTCCAGGTCGGCGGTCCCGTGCACCAGCAGCTCAAGCTGCAGGCGGAGACGTACGACACGGTCCAGGCGCTGCTGGGTGAGCTGCACGCCGCGCGCGCGGTCCTGCACCTCATGCTCGCGCCCTCCAGCGAGGATGGGGCGCGGCAGCTGGTCAGGCAGTGGGAGGAGATCGCCGCGGGCGTGGACGTGCGCTTCGAGCGAGCGCTGTCGGTGACGGATGCCCCGGATGCCCGCCTGTACGTCGAGGACGCGCGCGTGGCCTGGGAGGGATACGCCCGGGCGGTACGTACGCGCGTCTTCGCCGTTTCCGAGGCGGAGCGGAGCCGGGTGCTCGCGAACTTCCTGGAGGGGGCCCACACGCGCCGCTACGCGCGGCTGGCCGAGCTGCTCGAAGCAGCGGCCAACAGCCTGCGCCTGCGCTCCAGCGAGCTGGAGCTCGAGGTGGCGCGCACGCTACGGCGGGCCCGGTGGGGACTCGCGGCGGTGGATGGGGGGCTCGGACTCTTCCTGCTCGTGTTCCTCGCCGCGGTGGGGCGCTCCATCACCCGGCCCCTGAAGGAGTTGATGGTGGCGGCGCGGCAGGTGGAGAAGGGAGACCTGTCCCTGCAACTGGCCACTCCCGGCGAGGACGAGATCGGCCAGCTCTCGCGCATCCTCGGGCAGATGGTGTCGCAACTGCGCGAGCTGATGCTGGCGGTGCGCCAGGCGGGCCAGGAGATGGCCGGGGCGGTGGAGCGGCTGGCGAGCGCGGCGGACGAGCAGGGGCGCAGCATCGAGCGGCAGGCGACGGCGGTGACGCGGACGAACGCGGTGGCCGAGGAGCTCAGCCATGCGTCCGAGCTGGCGGAACGGCAGGTGGCGGGCGTGCTGAGCACGGCCGAGCGGGCCGACGAGGTGGGTCGCTCCGGCAAGGAGGTGCTGACCGGGAGCCTGCGGGGCATCCAGGAGCTGCGCGGACAGTTCGAGGCCATCGCGCGGCACGTGGTGGAGCTGGCCGAGCACAGCGTGAAGGTGTCCACGCTGACGGAGACGGTGCGGGACCTGGCCGAGCAGAGTCACGTGCTGGCGCTGTCGGCGGGCATCGAGGCGGCGCGGGCGGGGCCGGAGGGACAGGGCTTCCGGGTGGTGGCGGTGGAGATCCGCTCGCTGGCGGACCGCTCGGTGAAGGAGACGGTGGCGGTGCGCGAGCAGCTCAGGCGCTCGAGTAGAGCCATGCGCGACACGGTGGCCATCACCGCGCGGGGCCGCGCCCGGATGGAGGCGGAGCTCGAGCAGGTGCGGACGGGAGGCGAGCGCCTGGAGGAGCTCACCCGGATGCTCCAGGAGTCGAGCATCAGCCTGCGGAGCATCGTCCAGGTGGTGAAGCAGCAGCACGAGGGCCTGGGGCAGATCTTCTCGGCGGTGAACGAGCTGTCACGCACGACGGACAAGGCGGTGGTGTCGGTGGCGGCCATGCGCCAGTCCGCCGAGCAGCTGCGCGGCACGACGGCGCGGCTGACCGAGGCCCTCTCGGGCTTCCGGTTGTGAGGCTTGAAGGGCTCCCTTTCCGTCACGAGCTGAGCAGCCCGGACCCTCATCCGTCCAGGGCACGACGGGTGAGACCCCCGCTGGGGGGAGCGGAGATTGACGCCCTCGGGTGCGGAGACAAAACCTCACCGCCATGCGCACCATGGCCGCGGTGCTTGGTTTCTCGGTACTGGCCGGGTGCTCCGGCCAGGTGGAACGACAGAGCGTAGCCACTCCCCAGGAGAAACCGGCTCCCAGCGCCGAGCCATCTCCCACGGACTCCGCCCAGGACGAACGCTTCGTGGGCGTAGTGCTCGGCAACGAAATGGTGGAGATCATCGCCCCGTTCGAAGGCCAGCTGGCACGCCTCGGCGTCCAGTCGGGGGATCGCGTCAAGGCGGGAACGCTCATGGGAAACATGGCGCTGGAGCAGTTGCGCAGCGCGGAGCAGATGGCCCAGGCCCAGCTCGAACAAGCGGAGGCCGACCGGAAACGGGTCGAGGTGGAGGCTCACACAGCCACCGAACGGCTCCAGCGCTACCTGAAGCCCCCCGATGGCGTCCTCTCCACCGATGAACTCTCCGATGCACGCAACGAGCAGAAGACCGCGCTCTCCCAGGTGGCCGTCGCGCGAGCGCTCATCCGCGAGCGGCAAGCATCACTCGCGCAGATCCGCCAGCGGCTCGAGGAAGCGGTGTTCCGTGCACCCTTCGACTGCGTGGTGGCGATTCGCTACCTGGACCCCGGCTCCAGGGTCCAGGCCGGAGCGCCCATCCTGCGGCTCATCCAGGCGGGTGACTTCCGGGTACGCTTCGCGCTTCCGGAGAAGCACAGCGGCAGGGCCACCGTCGGCCTCCCGATCCGCATCTTCCTCCCCGCCCTGGGCAAGGAGCTCCCCGGGAAGCTCGAGAGCATCTCCCCCGAGGTGGACACACCCTCCCGGATGATCTTCGCGCAGGCCCTCTTGCAGTCGTCCGACGATGCCGTCCGGGCGGGCATGGTGGCTCGCGTGTCACTGTCAGCCAGGCTCAGCCCTCCGGCGCCGCCGTCCGATGGCGGGCAACCAGGGCAGAATAGTGGCGAGTGAGCAACTCGTAGAGGACCCACTCCTGCGCGCGCGCCGCCGACCGGGCCATGCGATTGGCATGCATGTGCAGGAAGTCCCCGGCCAGCTCGGTGATGGAGAGGCCCAGCTTCCCCGCCGCCTCCAGCTCCTTCAACCCCGCGGCGATGGGCACCAGCTTGTCCGAGCGCCGCTGGAGCACCTCCAGCCCCCTGGCCAGAACGGGGGTGCCCGCCCTCCTGGAACCCAGCAGCTCCTCCAGGCCCCGGCGCTCCTCGCGGAAGCGCTCATTCATCCGCCGCTCGATGGCGTGATCGACCTGGAATTCCCGGCGGAAGCCCTCGCGCGAGTCGCTGACGACCGCGAGCCGGGCCTCCAACCCGAGCCCCAGGTCCGAGAGCAGCAGCTCCATCCCGCACAACAGCAGCCGCCAGCGCGCGTCCGCCCCCTCGTCTCCCGGCAGCAGCGCGAGGAGCTCCAGCACCGCCTCGCTGTCCACCTGGAACAGTTGCTCGGCGAGGAGGATGGCCTCCGGTCCGCCGTAGCGCTCCACCTCGCGCTCGTAGGTGTCGAACTGCACCTTCCACAGGAGCTGCTCCTGGAGGAGCGGCGCGAGCGCGTCGGACAGCTCGCCAGCCAGCGCCCTCATGCGCGCGGGGGTGCCGTGGAAGCGCAACCGCAAGTGCCAGTCCGGATCGCCATAGCGGATGAAGAACCACCCATCCGCCGCCCCCGAGCCGAGCGCGGCCTTCACCAGCGAAGCCACCGCGCCGGTGAGGAGGCGGTCCGCCGTGGCCGCGCCGGTGTAGAGCTTGAGGAACAGCCAGTCCGAGCCAGGGAGGAAGACACGGGCCTGGCTGGAAGGCCGCGGCTCCTCCACGGGGCGGCCTGGTCCCACCGTGAGGCGCGCGGGCTGCTCGGGGCGGGAGCGGACGAAGGGCACCACCAGCTCATGGACGAAGCGACCCTCGGGGCCCTCCACGCCCAGCGCCTCCGGCCCCGGGAACATCTCCACCAGCGTCGCCAGGGGCCGGCCCTTGAGTTTCTGGACCAACGCCTCGACGGCGAGCACGTTGTCCAGATCGATGGGCAGCAGGCTCTCCTCGTCCTCCAGCGCGACGAAGCGGGGCATGCGCCGCTCGGCCCGGAGCGCCTGGATCGCGGAGAAGCGTTGGGCTCCCTCCGCCCTGCCGAGCCCCTCCAGTGTGTCGCGCCCGAGTGTCCATCTGGCCAGACTGAGCACCAACCGCCCATGGGTGACCCTCGGTAGGAAGCCGGCGCCAGCCAGCGGTCCCCAGTCCCACTTCAGCCCGCCCAGGTGCTCCTGGTACTGCAAGGTGCAGAGGAAACGGTAGAGCCCGAGGTTCTGGAACTGGAAGTCGTGCGCGTTGGTCATCCGGGGAAGGACCTCCCGCCCCAGCCGCGCCGAGCGCAGCACGATGCGCGAGTCCTTGACGGAGACTCTCAGATCGGACGCATCGATCTGCCGTTCGCGCGGAGCACCGGACCTGCCCAGATAGGGGATTTCGTACTCGCGCAGGACCGGGCGGGCGAGGATGTTCCCAACCCGGCCCTGGGGCAGGTGGACGATCTCCGCGAACACCACGTCCCGCTGGAGCGCCTCCTCGGCCCGCAGCAGTGCCTCCACCTTGCGGTGGAGCAGGGAATCCCCGTGGCAGAAACGGCCCAGGAGGTTGGCACCGAAGGCGGAGGCGTCCTGGAACAGGAGCTGGAAGCGCCCCCGGGCGAGCGCCTCCTCGGACTCCGCCGCCACGGTCGCCACCACCGCGAAGGAGTCCGGTAGGGGCTGGCGCTGCTTGTTCACCAGGCGCTCGACGAACGCATCATCCAGCTCGAGAACCTGGCGCCCCGTGCACAGGTGCTCCTCCCACCTGCGCAGCAGCACGGTCTCGTGCTCGCCGAAACTGGCGTCCGCGGCCTCGCTGGCCTCCCCGCCCAGGACCAGCCCGGCCAGCAGCGGTGCCACCTCGGCGCTCGGGACGTTGGAGGGGTTGAAACCAATGCCCGCCTCGGCATCCAGTGCCTCCAGGAGGGGGACCTCGCGCCCCTCGTACCGCAGGGTGAACGCCTCACGGAAGCGCTCCAGCTCCCGCTGCGGCGAGGCGGGGGCGAGCCGGTACAGCAACTGGACGCCGCGCTCCAGCTCGCGGACCACCTCCCGCCCCAGCACGGCCTCGGGCGCGGGCTTGATCATGTCCACCTGGAACAGCCGCGGCAGCTCGACGGGCGCGGGCAGCGTCGAGAGCATTCGAGCCACTTCCAGGTAGCGCTCGCTCGGCGCGCCGAGTCCACCGCCATCCAGTTGCTCGAGGGCGGACCGGACCGGGAGCAGCACGTCGGCGAAGCGCGCTCCGCCGGGGAGCCGTTGAAGTTGGGAGATCAGCTCGGGGAGCGCCTCCGGTCCGGTCACCGGCGGCGAGAGCTCGGGCACCAGGAGCTGACTGTCGATCAGCTCCTCGACGAACTCCTCCGCCTCGGCGAGGCTGATCTCTGGATCCCCCTCGACCAGCGCACGCGCCAGCACCTCGGGCGAGGCGCCCTCCCGGGCCCGGGCCAACGTGGCCTCCAGGTACCCGGTCGGCTCGACCGCCACCAGGTGGTACGAGCGAGCCGTGTCGATCATCCGTCCCTCGGCGTAGCGCAGCCGGCCACACGCGCGGTACAGGCTGGTGCTGGGCCGATAGAGGATGGACCGGCGCAACCCGGGCTCGCGAGAGAGGGCCTCCGCGAGAAGGCAGGCGTAGTCCATGTGCAGACGGGTGTGGCGCTGGTAGCTGGCGCGAGGGCCGAGCCGCAGCCGCGTCCGCTCACCCAGCTCGCCCACGGAGCAACCCGCGAACAGTCCGAAGGGGGTGGGCCGCCCCGCCATGCGGAGCACGTAGCGGACCATGCTGCGCTCGACCTTCCCTCCGCGCTCGCTCTCCGGTTCCCGCTCCCAGAGACCCAGACACGCATGGAGGCTCGGCGAGGCCACGAAGAGGGCCTCCCGCACCTCCGGCCGCCGCAGCCATTCGCCCAGACGTCCCCGGAGAAGGGCCTGGTCCCGGCGCAGTGCCGACTCGAGTCCCGGGGAGCCCGGCTGGACGCGCGGGGCCTCCAGCCCCTCCCCCCACCTGATCAGCTCCTCGAAGGGCAACAGGGGCGTGCGCAGCGCGAAGAACCCCGCTGGGGAGAACGCGAACGCCTGGGACTTCTCCTCGGAATGGGAGGGGTTCATGGGCGTGCGAGCTCAGTCGGGGATGGCGGCCAGGAGCATGCCGTCCCAGGTGGGAGGCAAGGGGTGACATGCCGCCAGCAGGGTCAGCGCGATACCGGCGGCACCTTCGAGCAGGGTCCCATCCAGCTCCCTACCCACCTCCTTCTCCTCATCCTCATCATCCTCATCGGTCTTCGGATACCAGGAGAGGAAGCCCGCCAGGCCCTCCCCGGGACGCCTCATCTCCAGCGTCTGGGCGAACCACGCGGTCGCCGCCTCCTTGAACACCGGCTCCCGGGAGGATTGGTAGAGCCGGTTGTAGAGATGCCCGAGGCCGGCGGAGCCATGGCAGATGGCCGCGTTCCGCACCCCGGCCCGCGCCATCGGGCGCCGTGCGGCCTCGCGAGCGAGCTCCAGCGCCACCCGCTCGAGTTCGCCGTCCGACAGCGCTCGGGCGGCAATCCGCAGGCAGACGACGGCGCCGGGATCTCCGTAACACCAGGCGGAGCGAGCGGGCTGGACGGGAATGCCCGGCGCGACACTCCAGGGGAAGCGAGCCCCCGGGCTGTCGGGCAACAGGTTCGCCAGCAGCCAGCGAGCCCCTCCCATGGCGAGTTCGCGAGCCTTCCGTTCGGAGACTCCCGCCCGGGCAATCAGCCCCAGCAGGGCCACCACGGCGGGCACCCCATGCGCGACGCCGAGGTCGAAGTGTCCCTCGCGATACACCTCCGCCTGCTTCTTCGGCAGATGCCGTGCTGGGGTCCACCATGACAGCCCTGGCCCAGCGGAAATGGAGCGCTCCTCCAAGCGGGCCACGATCTCCTCGAGACTCCGGACCGCCACCGGACGGGGCATCCGCTCGAGTGCATACACCCCCAGGCCGACCAGCCCGGAGATCAGATCGTAGTCCACGTTCCAAGGATGCCGGGAGACCAGGCCCAGCAGCACCTCGTCGATCTCCTCGAGGCCTTCGCTCGAAATGATTCCCATCGCCCCGAGTCTCGAAATGGACCAGGCGATCCCCGAGAAGCCAACATACAGCCACGGCGGGAGTGGGAGTTCCTCGAGCGCCGACGCGGCCTCCTGGATGAATTGCTCCGCGCAGGCCCGATGGCCCTGCTGGGGTTGCGCCCGGTCCAGCTCGGCGAACAAGAAGGCCAGTCCCGCCAGACCTCCCGAGAGCGTCGGCCCCTCCACCCCCTGACGCTCCCGCAGCGCCCCCGCGATCTCCTCAACGGACCGCAGCGCACGCTCCCGCAGAGGGCCCTCGAGCAGCGTCGTCCATCCCGTCATGAAAGCCCGCCTCCGCTCCGCCAGACGTCATCAGCTCCGGCCTCCAACCCAATACAACCTTTTCCTCACGCGGGTGATGCGGCAACAGGGTGGGTGTCGATGGCTTCTACAACACTTCCATCGCCTGGGAAGGCACACGGTTTCCTGCCCGACACGCGGAGGCACCTGGGGACGAGGGCGAAACCCCCCTGCTCAGGCTGTCCATGCCTGCACTCCCTAGCCATCTTCGAGATGGACGGCTCCAGATGGCAGACCACGATCAGATATTCCGGAAAGAGGCACTCGATTATCAGGCTGGGGCCCAGCAACAGGGAACCCTCTTGCGGCTCTCTCCCTCGTGGACACGCTGGGCCTTCTGGCTCCTGCTGACGGTGGTCTGCTTCTATGTCGGGTTCGGAATATTTGGATGGATCACCCAATACGCGACCGGCCCGGCGGTGGTGCGGATGAAGGGCCGGCTGGAGGTGACGGCACTCTTGGCGGGGCGGGTCACCTCGGTGGAGGTACAGCCGGGACAGCGCGTGAAGGAAGGGCAGATCCTGGCGCGCTTCTTCGCCGGGCCGGAGCAGGCAAGCCTGGAGCGCTACCAGCACGAGTTCGAACTGCTCCTGGTGCAACGGATGAGGGATCTCACGAACGAGGCGACGAGCCAGGCCCTGACCTCGCTGCGCGCGGAGATGGAACTGGCGAGGTTCCAGCTCGAGCAGCGGCTGGTACGGGCGCCCCAGGCGGGGGTGGTGAGCGACGTGCGGATCCGGCGCGGCCAGCACCTCTCCGAGGGAGAGGTGGTGGTTGCCCTGGTACAGGAGGACTCGCCCATGGAAGTCATCGCGATGCTTCCCGGCGGGTCCCGCCCGCTCCTCACCCAGGGAGGAAGGATGCGCCTGGAATTGGATGGCTTCCAATACCAATACCAGGAGCTGATCATCGACCAGGTCGGGGATGAGCTGGTGGGGCCTGAAGAGGTACGCCGGTACCTGGGCCCGGAGCTGGCGGAAAGTCTGACGGTCAACGGGGCCGTGGTGCTGGTGCGGGCCCACGCCCCCTCCCGGTTCTTCGAGGCGGATGGCAGGCGGCTCGCGTACTTCGACGGAATGCAGGGCACGGTCGATGCGCGGGTGAAGACGGAGCGCATCATCCTGACCATCATCCCCGGATTGAAGCCACTGTTCCACTGACACGCCATGCTCAGCCCACTCCATTCCCTGCTGAACCGGTTCCCGGAGTTGCACCGGCTGGGTCTGCCCGCTCGCCGCAAGCGGATTCCCCACATCCAGCAGATGGATGCCAGTGATTGTGGCGCGGCCTGTCTGGGCATGGTGCTCTCGTACCATGGCAAGCAGGTGCGCCTGGACGACATCCGCCAGGTTCTCGGCGTGGATCGGGACGGTGCGACCGCGCTGGCCCTCCTCGAGACCGCCCGCTGGTACGGGCTGCGCGGCCGCGGAGTCACCCTGGAGGTGGAGAACCTCGACTACCTTCCGACGGGCGCCATCCTCCACTGGGAATTCCGCCACTTCGTGGTCTTCGAGCGTCTGGGCAAGAACTGGGTCGACGTGGTGGATCCAGAGATGGGCCGGCGACGGGTGCCGTTGGACCAGTTCCGCCGGTCGTTCACGGGCGTGGCCCTGCTGCTGGAGCCTGGCGACACCTTCGTGCAGGAGAAGGGCCAGCGGCTCCCCATCCGGCGCTACCTGGAGCAGCTCCTGCTTCAATCGGGCATGCTGCCCCGCATCCTCCTCACCTCCCTGCTGGTGCAGCTCTTCGCCCTGGGGCTGCCAACGCTCACCGGGGCCATCACCGACCGGGTGGTGCCCCGCGGCGACTACCACCTGCTGCTCGTCCTGAGCGTGGCGATGGGCTCGCTGATCTTCTTCCAATTCCTGGCGTCGATGGTGCGCTCCTATCTGCTGCTGCACCTGCGCACCGAGCTGGATGCGCGCATGACGCTGGGCTTCGTGGAGCACCTGGTGGAGCTGCCGTACGTGTTCTTCCAGCACAGGCCGGTGGGCGATCTCATGAATCGCCTCGGCAGCAACACCACCATCCGCGAGATGCTGACCTCGGGGGTGCTCTCGGGCCTGCTGGATGGCTCCATGGTGCTCCTGTTCCTGGTGGTGTTGTTCATCGTGAACGTGCCCCTGGCGGTGCTGGTGCTGGGGCTCTCGGCGCTCCAGGTGGGCGTGTTCGCCTGGAGCTGGCGACGGCAGTCGGAGTTGATGGCCCGCAGCCTGGAGGCATCGGCGAGATCCGAGGCCTACGAGGTGGAGTTCCTCACCGGCATGGAGACCTTGAAGGCGATGGGTGGCGAGCACCGGGCGTTGGACCGCTGGTCGGGGATGTTCGTGGACGTGCTCAACATCTCGCTCCAGCGTGGACGGCTCGAAACCCTGGTCGAATCACTGCTGAGCACCCTGCAGATGGGCGCGCCCCTGGTCACCCTGTGCTTCGGCGCCTGGCAGGTGCTCCATGGCGTGCTCAGTCTGGGCAGCATGCTGGCGCTCAACGCGGTGGCGGTGGGCTTCCTGGGGCCGCTCGGGAACATGGTCTCCACGATGATGCAGTTGCAGCTCCTGGGCAGCTACCTCGCTCGAATCCATGACGTGATGGATGCACCTCCCGAGCAGCCGGCTGGCAAGGCGCGCCGGGCGCACAAGCTCACGGGGCACATCTCCCTGGAGAAGGTCTCGTTCCGCTATGGCCCCCACGCGCCCCTGGTGGTACGCGACGTGTCGGTGGAAATCCAACCCGGGCAGCTCGTGGCCATCGTGGGCCGCTCGGGAGCGGGCAAGTCCACCCTCGCCAACCTGCTGCTGGGCATGTACCAGCCCAGCGCGGGACGCATCTTGTACGACGGGGTGGATCTGTCGGAACTGGACCTGCGCTCGGTCCGCCAGCAGTTGGGAATCGTCCTGCAGAACCCCGCCTTGTTCAGCGCGAGCATCCGCTCCAACATCACCCTGGCGGACCCCTCCCTTCCCCTGGAAGCCGTGGTAGAGGCCGCCAGGCTGGCGCAGATCCACGAGGAGGTGCTCGCCATGCCCATGGGCTACGAGAGCCTGCTGCTGGATCGCGGGACCTCACTCTCCGGCGGGCAGCGGCAACGGCTCGCACTCGCCCGGGCGCTGGTCCGCAAGCCCGCGATCCTGCTGTTGGACGAGGCGACCAGCTCGTTGGATGCCATCACCGAGAGCAGGGTCCATCAGGCCCTGTCAACCCTCGAGTGCACACGCATCGTGATTGCCCACCGGTTGAGTACTGTCGTTGGCGCGGATCTGATCCTCACCCTGGAGGATGGCGCCCTGGTGGAGGCGGGGACGCACCAGCAATTGCTCGCCCGCAAAGGAATCTATGCCACGCTGGTGGCGGCCCAGCTGGGTTGACATCCCCACGGCCGGAGCCTCCCCCGCGCGAAAACCCCAAACGATAGGAATTGCGTTCGGAAACACCGCACCGCGGGCCATGAACCGCACTGCGCCTCTACACGCAGGCGGTCCTCGACACCAGCAGGCGATGGCCCGGACGCTTAGTCACGGCACCGACCGCGGTCGTGGCGCCGCGAGTAGCGGCGGCAGCCGCGGTGGTGTCGGCGGGAATCCCGGCGATCCCTGTCGTCATCGTCCCGTCTGTTGCCACCAGCGACCTGTTCCAGATTCTCGTCCGAGAGATTCCGGATGGTCTCCTTGTTCAGGCTGAGTCTCTTCGGAGTCATCTCGTTCATGATTCTGTCCCTCTTCTCTCTGGTGATGCTGCCGAAATTGGCAGCACTCACTTCATATGTATTACTCGCAGACAAGACAGACCAGTAGGGGTCCCCGATAAGGGCTTGTCCGAAGGGATAGCCAGGAGGAAGGCCAGGAGAGGCAAGGGGTGAAGCGGGGCAAGAGCAAGAGGGAAGGGAGCCAACGTCCTGGGAGGAGCCCGAACACAAGCATACCCACGGCGATTTGTTGTCAAACGAGGAGTGAAGAGGAGCCAGGAGCATATCGGCGAATCGGCCAGGAGTACGATGGCATCGGGCAGGCGGTGGGAAGCATGCTGGCGCGAGCCGTCCAGCAGAGCGTCGGCACCTCCGGCTGCACGCCTTCACCTCTTCGCCTTCTCAAGGGGTGGAGCGCCCGCCTGGATCCACGTGCCCCCAGAACGCGCGAGCACCCTCCCCTACCGCCTCCAGCACATCCGCCGCCGCCATGCCACCCACGTTCAGTGGCAGGTTCGCATGAACCTCAAACTGTGCCTGACCACCCGGCGAAGTGCCCGCAGGCCTTTCCCATCCCGTCACTGTCACCCGGAACCTATCATCGCCGTTGCGCAGGAGCGGAAATCCCCCGTCCTTCCTTTCTCGGGAGACAAAGGCATCTCGCTCCTGAAGAGGGATGCGCTGCCCCTCTTCGGAAATCATCCACCCCAGGTGCAAGCCGGGGAAGGCGCGTTCCATTCCATGAACAATGGTCAAAGGACGGCCATCGTCCCTGGTTAGCGCGGGAGCGTAGGCGACAAGACTGAGGGATCTTGATGTAGCTGTCATTTCAGCACCAGCTCATGACGACAACCGTGAGGGCGGAAGCAACGGTGCGGGAGGGCCAGAGCAGGACGAGGGCCACGAGCACCGGGCCCACCCTGGAGAGCACCAAAGAGGCCTCGCTCGCGCGTCCAGCATGGGAACTCTACCGCATCCGAGCAGCCTGACCCATCGGGTCTGGACAGCGAGCCGACATCGCGAGTAGGAAGAGTCGTCATCAGGAGGAATCAAATGAGCGACACGCCAGAGTGGAAAGGACGTCGTCTGGGCCCGTATCTGCTGGGTGAGCGGTTCCCGGACATTCCGGAGGACCAAGGGCGCCTCTACGCGGCGCACCATGTCGACACCGGGGAGTCCGTGCTGGTCGTGATGCCGGGCTCCGGCGACGACTGGAGTTCGTCCACCCTCTGGTGTGCGGAGGCCACGAGGTTCACCGATCCGGACGCCCTGGTTCTTCACCCCAAGCGCACGGCCGGGGCGAGGCCGCCGAGGTTGCACGAACTGACCCTGGGGTTCATCCACCTCGCGGGCGCGCTGGCGCAACTCGATGAACGGGAGGATGTGCGGGCCCACTTCCTGCGCGCTCCCCGGCCCATCCGTTCACGACACCCGGCAACGCGCTGGGGACTCACGGCGGTGGCCCTGGCGGTGGGATTCTTCTTCTTCCTATTCTGGCCGCGCACGTCCACACCTCCGGAGACACGCGACACACGCGAAGATGCTCCCGTCCTCGTGAATCGACCGGGCCTTTCTTCTCCAGCCATCGCCTATCCGATGCCGGAGAAACCTTTGAAGGAGCAGGCCAGGCCGCCTTGCATGCCGGGTACGGAAGTGGAGATTCGGGGCGGTTGCTGGATGCCCCACCGCAGTGATGCGCCCTGCCCTCCGGGAACGGCCGAGTACCAGGGCAGGTGCTACGTAGCCGTCAAGAAGCCGGACCCGGAGCCTCGATCCATCCAGCCCTGAGTTCGAGTTTCGCGGTTTCTAGCGATGCTCAGGCCGATGCCTCAAAGAAGGCGAGTAGTAGCAGGAGGAGGTTTTGTCGACCCTTCTTGCCACCGGGGTTCGCCGAGGCCACTCCACCGCGTGGCCTCCGGCAGTTTCACGATGGGTGCGGATGCGTCCGTCAGTTGCATGGGCTGGATCGCGGGCCCTCCACCGCTAGGCCTACGGCCTTGAGGGCAACGGGCTGGCGTGGAGAGCCATGGATCACGGGGTGAAGATGGGCGCTACGGTGGAACTCTCCCAGCCGGCCGTCAGCAGTACGCTGCCTGGATGCAGAAGGACGGCGGCTCCTCCCGTGCAACTGGCCGGGATATCGTCAAGCAGGGTCCATTCGTTGGTCTCCGGATCATACACCTCGGTGCCGCCGTCAACACCCCCCGCGATCAGAAGCTGCCCTGAGTAGAGGAGGGTCGCCGTGTGGTTGCGGTGCAACCGGTTCATAGCGGGACCCGTGCGCCACTGGGTAGTATACGGATTGTAAATGAACGTAGTGCCCGACGTGGAACTGGACGAATCGCCGCCCACCACCATCACCTCGCCCGAGTAGAGCCGCGTGGCGGTGAAGCCATCACGGTGGCCCGGCAGTGCTCCATGCTGGCTCCACCTGTTGGTGTAGGGATCATAGAGGTACACTTGCGACCCTGTGATCAACAGCACTTCGCCCGAATACAGCATCGTCGCGACAGACCCCGAGCTGTCGTGTTCCAGCTCGCCTGCGGGAGACCATGCGCCCGTTTCCGGATCATACAATTCCGCAGTGGTCGCCGGACTGACGTGGACATTCGAGCCATCGAGGTTCTCGATTTCGCCGCCCGTGACCAGCACCTTGCCCGACCGAAGCAGGGTCGCCTGGTGGCCAGAACGCCGCTGGCTCAAAGAGCCGGTATAGCTCCAGGAACGCGTGACCGGATCGTAAAGCTCTGCGCTCGAGAGCGTGGATTCATCATTCCGGCCACCCGACACCAGGATTTTTCCGGACGTCAGCTTGACGGTGGCGAAGTTGTAGCGCGGCGAGTTCAGAGCCCCCGTCGCCTGCCAGGTGTTTGAATAGGGATTGTAGAGTTCGGTCAAGCTGATGGAGGCCGCGACACCGAGCGAGTTGCGCGTATGACCCCCCGTGACCAGCACCAGTCCGGAGCTGAGCAGCGCCGCGCCCTGCACGCCGCGTGGAGACTGCATCGCTGAACTCGTCGCCCACGATGATTTTGGCAGCGGTCCGAACTTCAAGCGTGCGGCGATCATCTTGTGGTCAGACCACAGGTGAGGGTCTGCGACCGTCTGGAAGTCGCCCACATTGGTGGTACTGCCGCTATAGAGGGTGAAAATGTAATCGAGCACATTGCCCGAGTTGGTTGCGGTGTTGAATGTGTGATACTTCAAGCACAGGCTGGAGGCGGTCGTGCATTCCGATGTCTCCTTGAAGAAGTCGCCTCGGGCATCCCGCAGACCATAGTCATGAAGCAGTCGAGGCACCGACTTGGCTTCGGTGTTGCCTCCTGGGAATTGACCTGTTTTCGTCTTGTAATAAGCATTCATGTCGCCGATGATCGCAATCGGGGCTCCTGGCGGATGGGCCACGCCGTCAGTCATCGTCGAAGCGGAGATACCCTTCAATGCTTTTGCAAGTCCTCGCGCGACCTCTCCATTGAAGAAGTCAGCCACTCCGTCCGTGGTATCGCTGTATCCATGGTCGACAATCGAGTGGATCGAGGAAACGATGATGTACCTGTTTGGTTGGTCTGTCGAGGGTCCGGTCGACATCAGGATCGCCCACGGGAAGACCTTGTCTTTCTTGACAGAGTCCTTGTTGACAAAGCTCCTGCCCAGTGCGTTCTTGTGTTGACGGGGCGTGATCCGGGCTTGTTGTCTTCAATGGACATCACTGTGAACTCCTATCTGCGTGGGGGCCCTGCGTGAATCAAATGGCGTAAACTGCGGAGTCTGGATTACGCGCTTTGTGCATCAAATCCGAACAATTAGTGAATCCGAGACTAAGAATGGCCCTTGAGAACGGCAACGAGAGGGCATGTGAATGATGGGTTTTTCCGCGCTCTTCTGTTCTCCTGAATTCACTCCGGAGCCAATTGTTCGCGATTGGGCAGGCGCGCTTCCGCGCACGAACCGGGACCGGCTCCGCAGAACGCGCGGTGATGCTCTTTCCAGGCTCGGTACACTGCGCGCACCATGAGTCAGCGTCGCGATCCCCCGAATCGGGTTCCTCCGCGCAGCTCCTCGGCCTCCTCGCGCCAGGGGCAGAAATGCTCCAGGGGTAGGTGACGGGCCATGCCCCTGCCAACACCCTACTGCGGCGGTAACTTCTGCGAGGTGACTTCCTCGGAAGGCTGGCGGGCAGGAGTCCAGGCACGCGGGCGATCCACGCGCGCCACATCCTGCTCCGCCGTCACCTGCACCGGAAGCAGCCGCACTGGCTGGGCGACAGGCGCTCCCTCCTGCCGCCTACGTCGGTAGACCCAGGACTGCAACGTGCTCAGCATCAGGCCTCGACGCTCCGCGGCGAACTCCCTCTGCGTCAGCCCGCTCGTCTCGTACTCCTCGGCGACGCGGACCCACTCCGGCTTTTCTCTCTGCTTCGTAATGACCGGGTAGGGTCCGCCGTCCCCCTCGCCCCGGCCAAGTCTCGCAGCACGTCATTGGCCGGACGGATACCCTGCTCTGGCCGCGCGCGTCCACGCCTCCGGAGACACGCGACCGGGCCAGCGACACTCCTATCTTCATGAATGGACAGGAGCTCTCTTCGCCAGTCATCGCATACCCGATGCCAGAGAAACCCTTCAAGGAGCAGCACAAGCCGCCTTGCATGCCAGGTACGGAAGTGGAGATTCGGGGCGGTTGCTGGATGTCCCACCGCAGTGATGCGCCCTGCCCTCCGGGAACGGCCGAGTATCAAGGCAGGTGCTACGTGGCCGTCAAGAAGCCGGACCCGCAGCCTCGAGCGGTTGGAACAGGTCAAGGCGGTGGCCGCCTCTGCGGAGGGGGCCCTGGCGATCACGGTGGGGCCCGAGGGGGCCCTCGCCGGCGCGATGATGAGCCGCAACAGCGCGGCGAGCGCCAGCACAAGCGGGGCGCCTGCCAACGAGGTGTACCGGCACCGCGGTGGTAATAGGCAGGTAGAGAGAAACGGCGAGCGGTGGCACCTGCCACGGGGAGTGTCCGTCAACGACATTCCCGCCTCGGATCCCTTGGGGGACCAGCTCCAGGACGCGGCGAAACAGGTGGCCTTGCGCTGGGGACCTCAGCACTTCAGGGTGAGGGAAGAGAGGGCCATCAGGCGGATGCTCCAGCGGGGGCTCGTTCACCGCGCGAACCTGCTGGAGCGCCAAGCTCGTGGGCGGTGGGTGGAGAGGGAACTTCGGAAGATGTTTCCGTCGTTGGACTGGAAGGGTCGTGGCGTCGATGTGGTGGGCCCTACGGGGCAGAAGTACCACTATGAGATTCTGTCCGGCACGGAGTCGAACTTCGAGCTTCACGGGCGGCGAATGGCGAGCACCTTCTTTCGTATGATTTACTTCTGACATGCACGCGAGTTCCAACGTCCACTACGAGGAACGAGTCATCGAGGGCGAGCGGCTCGAACTGACCGACAAGGAAGCCATCTACTGGCTCGGCCCGAACCTCACGTTGCGGCGCTGCACCGTGGTCCTCGGCGTCGCAGAGAGGCAGTTGGTGCCAATGTGGGGGAGGCTGATCGACTGCACCATCACAGCGAAGCGAGAGGTGGCCGACCAGTGGCTCACGTCAATGCAATTCGAGGGGTGCCGGTTCGTCGGCAAGTTTACCGGTATTGGGTTTGGTCAGCGCGCTGGCGTGGACAGGTGGTGGGAGCACGGTGGAATCGCGAACTGTGACTTCTCGGAGGCTCGGCTCGACGAGTGCGTTTTCCACAGTTGCGACATGCGGACAATCAGGCTTCCAAAGTGGCCGTGCTTTACCATCTTGGAGCCCATCAAGCACGGTCGGGAGTTGCTGAGTGTGCCGTGGCCGGGGGACTTCGTGCCGGTGGTCCTCGAGGGGCCACTCAAGGAACAGCCCACCACGAGCGCAGTGACGCTCTACGCACCGGCGGAGGCGAAGCGCTCGAGGGCGACGCTGGAGGAGTTCAAGGCGGCTGTAGGGCGGTTCGACTTCATCGTACGGTGAGCGACTCACCTCCTCTTTCAACTTCTTCCAACGATGCCCGGCGGCGGCGAGTCTCCCTAAATGGGCGATCCGAATCGGCGCGCCCGCCCCATCCAGGTGCACCGCAATGGAGCGCCCGCCCTCCAGACAGGCCTGGGATTCCCCAGAGAAGGTGTCAGACGATTTGCAGGAGACGAGATGTCGGAACGAGTCCTTTGACACCTTACCCGAGACACCTTACCCGAGCGTTGGGGTACGCGCCTGCCCAGGCCGCGCTCCGCTCAGGAGCGCGGCAATGGACGTGGTCACATGGTGCCGCTGGCGGCCCGCTCCTGCTCACTGCGCTCCGGGATCCACTCCGGCGAAGGGAATGCGCGGCTCGGCCAGCTCACGCACGATGGCGAGGTGGACGAACAGGTTGACCTTCCGGAGGTTCTCGAGCCGGTTCCCGCCTCCGGCCACCAGGGCCGGCTCGAACCCATACATCTCATCGGGCGCGAGGGGTCCCAGCTTCTTCAACGCCCGCTGGAACAGCGCCTTTCCAGCCTCGTCCTTCATATCCAGTTCCTGCTTCTTCTTGGACGCGAAGAACACCTGGGCGGCGATATCGGGATCCTTCGCGGGCGTGCGTAGCTCTTTCTCGATTCCAATCAAGGCACTGGTGGGGCACAGAATCACCAGGGTGCGGTGGTTGCGCTCTCCCCAGGCATACAACTTGCCGAACGCCGAGCGCGCCACGACGTGGTACTTGTCGAGTTTTTCGAAGGGCGTGCCAGACAGCCAGCACTCGACGAGTCCCTCGTAGTCCTCGGGGTTGACGGTCCAGAACAAGCCGTCGGCGTACCCACACCACCCCTCTTCCTTCCAGTACTCCAGGAACTGCTTCGGCAGCACCTTCTGGTACTTCTCGAAACTCAGCTCGAGCGCGGGCGTCCGGAAGGACGCCTCACCGATGTCTTCGATGAATACCTCGAAAGCCTCATCCCTCATGGGCAATACCTCCGGCCGCGGCAGACCTCAATCGTGCAGAGCATCCATGCCCTTGAAGGGACAGAACCAGGGCACATTCCGCAACTGGAGCCGGGTGATGATCTTCCGGTTGGGTGTGACGAGATAGAGATTCTGCATGGGCTTCAGCCTTTCGACACGATTCGAGGTGAGTAGTCCTTCAGCGTATTTATAGGCCCTAGAACACCGACCGATTTGATTTTTTAGTAAAATCAAGGATTTACGTGAGGGGGTGGACAACAGGGGCTGAATTTGATCAGGTCGGCACATGACCTTAGCCGTCAGTCCGCCGAAGGTGACCGGAGAGATAGCTCGATGGACTCCTCCGCGGGAGTTGAACGAGCAAGAGCAACAGATTGTCGAACGGATGAGCCGTAACGGCAAGCTGTTCGCTTTTCTGCGTCTGAATCGGCACAAGCTGATGGATGAGGCTTTTCAGGCGGAACTGGCCTCCATGTACCGCCAGACAGGAGCAGGGAAAGTGGCTATAGCACCCGGGCTGATGGCAATGGCAATACTCTTACAGGGATACATGGGAGTGTCGGATGCCACCCTGGTGGAACTGACGGTCTTCGACTTGAGAGTGCAGATGGTGTTGGGCTGGTTGGGTCACAGCGAGCCGGCGTTCTCCCAGGGCTCGTTGTATGAGTTTCGTCAGCGGCTGATGAGAAACCAAATGGACCGGCGCCTCCTGGAGAAGACAGTCGAGGTGGCGCGGGAACAGAAAGAGTTCGGTGAGCGAAAGCTCAAGACGCTGTTGCGAGTGGCGATTGACTCAAAGCCACTGGAGGGAGCTGGCCGGGTAGAGGACACCATCAACCTGGTAGGACACGCAGCGCGCAAGGTGATGATGTGCGTGGCGAAGCTGCTGGGATGTTCCAAGCAGCAGGCCTGCCGAGAGGCGGGTATTCCCTTGTTGTTGGAAAAAAGTATCAAGAAGGGATTGGATGTGGACTGGAGCGAAGCGGGGCAGAAAAAGAAAGCGCTGCAAGCCCTGCTCGAGCAAGTGGAAAGCATGCTGTCCTGGCTAAGAAAGAATCTGGCAGAGGAGATGGAAGAGGAGCCTTTGAGGGAACACGTTCAGACTCTCGAGCAGATTCGCAAGCAGGACCTGGAGCCGGACCCAGAAGGAGGAGGTGTCCGCGTTCGCCAGCAAGTGGCGGAAGAGAGACGAGTGTCGGTAGAAGATGGGGAGATGCGTCATGGACGCAAGAGCAAAAGCAAGCGCTTCAACGGATTCAAGCAGCATGTGGCCACGGCGCTGGACGAAGAACTCATCCTGGCATGTGCTGTGACGCCCGCCAACCGACCTGAAGCGGAGGCAACACCGGCGCTTGAGAAGGACATGGAGAAGCAAGGAGTGAAGATTGACGAGTTACACATAGACCGGGGGTATATCAACAGCAGTATCGTGGACAGCGTGCTCGAGGAGGGAGGGGAAGTGCTGAGCAAGCCGTGGAAGGCACGCAATGGGGAGTTGTTCGCGAAGTCAGACTTCAAAATAGATATGCGAAGCCGGACCATCACGTGTCCGGAGGGGAAGACAATGCGCTTCGAACTGGGAAAGACAGTCGAATTCGCGACAAAGGACTGTGAGACTTGTCCATTGCGCGAGAAATGTACACAAGCCCAGATAGGACAAGGACGGACTGTGGCAATCAGTGAAGATGAAGCGCTCCAGCACAAGTTGCGCAAATTAATGAAGACACCTGCTGGGCGAGAGCGACTCAGGAAGCGAGTAGGGGTGGAACATCGACAAGCCCATATAGCGCGACGACAGGGGCGTCGTGCGCGCTATCGGGGCGTGCGTAAGAACGTCTTTGATCTACGACGTGCGGCCAGCATCCAGAATTTGGAGACATGGCAACGCCATCTAGAGTTGTCCCAGCAGCAGGTGGGATGATGTGGTTTTTAAATCGGTCGGTGTTCTAGCGGAAGGCATCGACGATGTAGGCCGCTGCAACGGAGCCGTCGAGAATAGCCATTCCGGGCTTTGACTCGGGCAGCTTCCGCATCTGGTCCCGGCTGAGTCGGGCCACCGCGCAGATGGGAACCTTATCACCGTCCGGCGGGTGGGCCTCGTACCAACGGATGACAACCTGCGGCCCGCTTGTCCAGACCTGCCCGTACAAACGGGTCGTCGCCTCAAGCGTGCCGAGGTCGTCCTTGAGAATGCTCTCGATGGGACCGTCGTAAAGCGAGATGCGCCTCGCGTCGATCTGGTTCGCATCGAGATCCGCCAGCGCGGCATCCCCAACGCGCAGCCTTAGATACCGCATGACTTCTAGCGCCTTCGCTGGGCATTCCTGCGGACCCGGAGTGCCGTCCGGACGCAGTGCCACACCTCCAGTCGTGGTGCAGCCGGAAGACGTGCCAAGCAGGACGATGGATCTGAGCAGCAGAGCTTTAGTCGTGGGCATGAACGGCACTTCTACTGCCGAATCAGTGTGTGATCCATCGCAACGGCCACCTGGAGGAGACCGTCCCCACGGAAGATCTGGAGGGCCAGATCGGCGAGTTGCCCGCCCTCTGTCTCGAAGGCGCTCTTGTCCACAACAACCGCGATCTTTCCCGACTGACCGGGAACGATCACAGGGCGGTCCATGCGAAGCGCGAAGGGTCGAGCCGTGTAGCTGGTGAAATCGCGGGTCAAGTAGGCACCATCGAACTTCCAGGGCTCGCCGTAGTAGGTGTTCGTCAAGTGAATCACGGCGGCAGCCTTGCCGGGGCCCGAGAAGACTTCGACGATCATGTCCATGTCCTCGTTCTTCGAGCGCCAGAACTTCGCACGCCGAAACGGAGTCTTCTTCACCTGCCCGTTCGCGAGAAGCGTCGCGTAAGCGTGATCGACCGAGTTCTCTTCCTTCTTGAACCGCTCGTTCTCCTCGCTCAGCTTGCGCTCGCGGTTGAGGGAGTCATACAGGGACGAGAGGACCGCGTTGTAGCTGTCGTGGTCCTTGAACACGTTGACCTGATAGTCGATCCATCCCCAGTCCTCGCGCCTCTTGGGCTTCACAAGGAACGTGAACTCCGTCCCGTCAACGAGCGTCACGAGCAGGGGCAACGCCTCGCCGTCGTCGAGGTCACGCAGCGGCTCTAGAACCACTTTCTTGCCGCCTACGAGCGGGGTCTCGAAACGCCCCTCCCATGCCAAGAACTTCGTCTTCTCCGGATCGACCTCCTTCTCGAAGCGGAGCGCCGTCACCACCTGCCAGGAAACGTAGATGGACGGAGCCTCCTGCCTTGGATGAGCCGGTACCTTGAGGGTCCGAATCGTGAGCTTTTCTGCCTCATCCCTGGCCAGTGCCGGGGAAGCCATCATGACGAGAAGCAGGCCATACCTCAGAAGTGGGAAAGTGCGCATGGTGGGGCCAACGTAACAGGACGGGTGCAGGGCACTCAATCCTCGCGCGCCCTGCCTGTAGGCTGCCGATCAGCGAATCCTCCCCATGGGCGATCCGAACCGGAGCGCCCGCCCCATCCAGGTGCGCCGGAATGGAGCGCCCGCCCTCCAGACAGGCCTGGGATTCCCAGTAACTCCGGCCATTTGGCGTTGGCAAGGGCCTTGCTCTGACCAGGGAACGTCCAGGGCGCCCCCCACACGGGAGCGCCCACGTTTTCGAGGAGGAGCCGACATGGAAGTGCGTTTCTACGGAGTCCGGGGAAGCATCGCGGTGTCGGGGGCGCACGCGGCGGGCATCGGCGGCAACACGTCCTGCCTGGAGGTGACGAGCCAGGGGCATCGGCTCATCCTCGACGCCGGCACGGGCCTCCGCGCCCTCGGCGAGGTGATGATGCGCGAGGGCGCGCCGCGCAAGGCCACCCTCTTCTTCTCGCACCTGCACTGGGACCACGTGCAGGGCTTCCCCTTCTTCTCCCCGGGCTACCTGCCCACGACGGAGCTGGAGCTGTACGGCCCGGGGCCGGATGGGGACTCGGCGCTGGCGTCGGTGCTGGCCAGGCAGATGGAGCCGCCCAACTTCCCCGTGCCCCTGTCCACCATGCGCGCGCGCATGGCGTTCCGCTCGGCGCTGCATGGCCACACGGTGGAGGTGGGCCCCTTCCGCGTGACGCCCTTCGACTCCCCCCACCCCCAGGGCTGCCTGGCCTACCGCGTCGAGGCGGATGGTCACTCCTTCGTCTACGCCACGGACATGGAGATGTCGCTCGCCGCGCTGGACGCTCGCCACGCGCGGTGGATGGAGGGCGTGGACGCGCTGTGCATGGACGCGCAGTACACCCCGGACGAGTACAACGGCTCGCGCGGGGCGCCCCGCAAGGGCTGGGGCCACTCCACCATGGTGGACGCGGCCCAGGTGGCCCAGGCCGTCCACGCCCGCCGGCTGTTCCTCTTCCACCATGACCCCGCCCACAACGACGAGCAGGTGGAGGGCATGGCCGAGGAGGCCCGCCAGTACTTCGCCGCCAGCGAGCCGGCCCGCGAGGGCAAGCGCATCGTGCTCGGGGCCGGGGCGCACGCATGAGCCAGGAGGGACACATGGATTCGCCCTGCGCTAGTCTGCTGTCCCTCTTCGAGCTGCCTCCCCTGCCCTTCATGGCCACTCCTCCGGACGTCAGTCAGGTGCTGCTCCCCCTCGGTGGACTCGTCGGCCGCGAGGTCGAGCTCGATGCCTTCCTCCAGACACTGGTGGATCGCATCGCGGTGACGATGCAGGCGGACCGGGGCACGCTGTGGCTGTTGGATCCGGCGCGCGACGAGCTCTTCTCGCGCGCGGCGCACCTGCCCGAGGTGTCTCAAATCCGGGTGAAGCGGGGCCAGGGCGTGGCGGGCTCGGTGGCCCAGCACGGCGAGCCCGTCAACATGCCGACCCCTCGGGGAGAGAGCCGCTTCTTCGCGGACATCGATCGGCTGACGGGCTACCGCACCACGACGAACCTCGCGGTGCCGCTGCGCGACGCGGGAGGCACGCTCTATGGCGTGTTGCAGGTGCTCAACCGCCGCGGCGGCGAGCGCTTCACGGAGGACGACGTGCAGCGGCTCCAGGCCATCGCCACCCAGGTGAGCCAGGCGCTGCAGCGCACCAGCCTGTACCAGGAGCTGCAACGGGCCAAGGAGCAGCCCCAGGCGCCGGTGGGCTACTTCTTCAACCGCATCATCGGCGAGTCCGAGCCGCTCAAGGTCATCTACCGGCTCATCCAGAAGGCGGCGCCCACGGACGCCACCGTGCTGCTGCGGGGCGAGAGCGGGTGTGGCAAGGAGCTGTTCGCCCGCGCGGTGCACGTGAACGGGCCGAGGCGGGACAAGCCCTTCGTGAAGGTGGACTGCGCGGCGCTGCCCGCCACGCTCATCGAGAACGAGCTGTTCGGCCACGAGAAGGGCGCCTTCACGGGGGCGGACCACCGGGTGCCGGGCAAGTTCGAGGCGGCCGAGGGCGGCACGGTGTTCATCGACGAGATCGGTGAGCTGCCCCTGCCGGTGCAGGGCAAGCTGTTGCGGGTGTTGCAGGATCGCGAGTTCGAGCGCGTGGGTGGCACCCAGACGTTGAAGATGGACGTGCGCATCGTCGCGGCGACCAACCGCGACCTGGCACGCATGGTGGCCGAGGGGAAGTTCCGCGAGGACCTGTACTACCGCATCAAGGTGGTGGAGCTGGTGTTGCCGCCGCTGCGCGAGCGAGGCGGAGAGGACATCGAGCGGCTGACGCGGCACTTCATCGCGTCGGCGGCGCGGCGCCACCGGCTGCCCCAGCCGAGGCTGAACGCCCTGGCGCTCGAGCGGCTCAAGCGCTACCGCTGGCCGGGCAACGTGCGCGAGCTGGAGAACTGCATCGAGAGCGCGGTGGTGCTCAGCGAGGGGGAGATCCTCGAGGAGCACCTGCCCCTGCCCAAGGTGGTGGACGCCGCGTCCTCCCCACTGGCCACCGAGCCGCGAGCGGCGGAGGGGGCTCTCGGAGACGTGTTGCCGCTGGCCGAGGTGGAGAAGCGGCACATCCTGCGCGTGCTGGAGCTGGTGAAGGGCAACCGGACGGCGGCCGCCAAGGCGCTGCGGATCGGCCGCAATACGCTGGGCCGCAAGCTCAAGGAATACGGGCTGTCCGACGAGGGCTGATCAACTACACGGTCAGACCATCAGCGTGGGCAGCCGCTACACGGCGCACTGTCCGAGCGGAACGCTCTCGTCCGCGAGGCGCTGGGCATCCACGGGGGTCCGGCTCGAGACCATCTTCCGGGCCGCCATGAAGTCCGCGGGCCGGCCAATGACATCCGCGGCGAGGATGCGGCCGTCCTTGAGGTAGAAGGCCGAGAAGGTCCGGTTCTCGACCGAGCCACGCGTGACGCACCGCTCGTAGCCCGTGGACAGCCCCACCATCTGGAGTTTCAAGTCGTACTGCTCCGACCAGAACCAGGGCGTGGCGGTGGACGGCTCCTGCTTGCCCATGAGCGTGGCGGCCGCGACACGCGCGTGCTCGAGCGCGTTGGGCACGGACTCGAGGCGCACCCGGGTGCCCGTGTAGGAGCTGGGCTGGTTCGCGCAGTCACCGATGGCGAGGATGGAGGGATCGCTCGTGCGGGCGTACTCGTCCACGACGATGCCGTTGTCCACGGCGAGCCCCGCCTGGGCGGCCAGCTCCGTGTTGGGGACGAGGCCGATCCCCACCAGGACGAGATCCGCCTCGATCGCTTCTTCCCCTCCCCCGTGGGAGATCTTCGCCCGGCGTACCCGGCGCTGGGACTCATCGAGCTCGAAGCCCTGGACGCCCGCGAGCTGCCGGAAGTCGACACCGTGTCCGCGATGAATGGCCTCGATGAAGGAGGAGACCTCCGGTCCGGTGACGCGGGCGAGAATGCGGGGGGCGGCCTCCACCACCGTCACGCGCAGCCCGAGCTGGGTGGCGGCCGCCGCGACCTCGAGGCCCACGTAGCCTCCGCCGATGATCACCAGGTGGCGTCCGGACACGAACTGGCCGTGCATCGCCTCCACGTCCGCGATGGAGCGCAGGGAGAACACGTTCTCGAGCCGCGAGGTGTCCACGCCCGGAAACGACAGCAGGCGCGCCCGGCCGCCCGTGGCGAGCACCAGC
The DNA here is from genome assembly GCF_002305875.1 of Cystobacter fuscus. NCBI lineage: Bacteria > Pseudomonadati > Myxococcota > Myxococcia > Myxococcales > Archangiaceae > Cystobacter > Cystobacter fuscus. The sequence continues at coordinate 6,673,656 of NZ_CP022098.1, forward strand.
TTGTCGTAGCGCAGCCGGCTGCCCTCCGAGAGAAGGACCTCGTGCGCGTCACGCTCGATGCGCTCCACGCGCGTGCCGAGCTTGAGCTCGATGGAGAAGCGCTCGTAGGTCGCCTGGGGTTTGAGGTGGAGATCGTTCCGGCCCATCTTCCCGAGCAGGAAGCCCTTGGACAGCGGAGGCCGCTGGTAGGGCAGGTGCGCCTCGTCCCCCACGAGGACGATCCGGCCTTCACTGCCCTGCTGCCGCAGGCGCGTCGCCAGCTCGCCCCCGGCCTGTCCAGCTCCCACGATGACCACCGTCTCGCCGCTCTTCATCGGTTGCACTCCTCGCGGACCAGGCCGCTGCGTTGGCGACCGGATGATGTCGCATCGCGGAGCGTGGAGCACAACCGACAATGCCCGAGGGGGCGCCGCTCAGCCCGCGAGCACCCAGGCGGCGGCCACGGTGAGTCCCCCCGCCGCCACGAACAGCGTCCAGGCCCGGCGCGCCAGGTGCGTCCCGGTGCCCTCGGCCGCGTCGCCGAGGATCACCATCGCGGGCCCGCCCTGCCGGCCGCGCAGCTCATACCCGCCCGCCACCGGACCGGGCCGCAGCTCCCCCACCACCAGACACTCCTCGCCGAGCTTGCCCACCCGCTCGTACGACAGCGCCTCCTCGGGGGGCGCCCCTTCCACGGGCGCGTCCAGTCCCGGCCCCACCTCGGCGGGCCGTCCCACCAGGCAGGGCCGCACGCGCAGCGGTGCCAGCACGAGGCCCGGCGAGAAGCTCAACGCCGCCTCCGTCTTCTCCCCGCGCATGCGCACCACCGGCGCGGACGCCCGCTCCACCGACAACAGCGAGCCCTTGCCACCCCCGGGCGTCACGCCGCGCACTTCCGCCTCGTAGAAGGCGCACACCACGCCGCCCGGCGACGTCACCTGATCGCTCGCCGCGAGCCGGCCCCGGTACACGCCCCAGCCCGGCGTCTGGCCCTGGCGCAAGGCCTCCACGCCCTCGTCGAGGCTCCGGGGCGCCTCGGCCCGCAGCGCGTCCGCGCGCACGCGAATCCGCGAGCCCACCACCGCCAGCCCCGCCGCGACCATGAGCAGTCCGACGCCCAGTGCCTGGCGGAAGACGGCGGGAGACACCCACATGAGCGGGCCCGCGCCGTAGCTCAGCGACAGGAGCGCGAAGCACCCCGCCAGCAACGCCAACCAGGCCAGCGGCGCGCGAGGCAACGAGGCCCTCACGTCTCCGCGACTCCAGGAAACCGCCGCCACCATCAGCGCGCCCAGTCCCGCCGCGCAAAACGGGGCCAATGCCCACCGCAAGTCCATGGCTCCCCTGCCCCCAATCCACCCCGGCCCACCGTCCCGCACGGGCCTCGACCTCGCCAAAGGTGCGGACGCGGCGGAGCGCCGACAAGGGTGCCCGGGTGGCCGATCCTCCTTGTCGGGGGGCCACCGTCCGCCACGGGCGCGTTACTCCTGCGGGGTTTCCGCCAGCGAACGATCCGTCTCCTTCCGGGCCTGGAGGCCGCGGACCACCAGGTCGTCGAAGGTGCAGACCAGGTTGCGGCACCCCAGCGCCACCTTCGCCGAGCGCCCCTGGAGTCCCTCCAGGTACTTGTGCGCGAAGGGCGCACTCTCGCCGTTGAGGTAGGCGGACACCTCCACGCCGTCCTTCTTGCGCTTGAGCTGGAGCTTCACGCGGAAGGCGCCCTGGGGAACGGGGGTCTCGTCCTGCACCAGGTCCTCCACTTCCTGCGCGCTGTTGCCCACCACGTCGCGGCCCTCGGGTGTGGTGTAGCGCCAGCTCAGGCGCATGCCCGTGCCGGGAATGGCGTAGACGGACACCTGCAAGCCGGTGACGCGGAAGGACAGCTCGGCGAAGTGCTGGGCATCCGCCTCCTCGGGGTAGCCGCGGCCGAGCGCGCTCGCGCTCATGAGCACCTCGGCGGAGAAGTCGTCGCTGGAGAAGTAGCGGTGGGCCAGGTAGGCGCGGGGGATGAGCTGCCCGCCCCCGGCGTCATTGCCGCCCTGGATGGCATGGAGCTGCCCGTTCTCCAGCGTCCACGTCCCCGCGTGGGCGTTCACGTTCTCCTCGCCCCCGACGAAGTCCACGCCCAGGCGCACCCGGCCGTCGGCCAGCTCCTCCTGCATCGAGCTGACGAAGAGATCGCCATGGGTGTTGGCGGGCCAGGGCTTGGGGCTGGGCACCACGCGCAAGAGCCGCCCGAGCACCACCTGCTTGCCCTCGCCCCACGGCAGGCCCACGGGCGTGTCCGACAGCCCCCTCACGCCGTAGGCGAGGACGGCCAACGCGCCCGTCACCGAGAGCACCGCGCGCACCCGCCGCCAACCCGAGCGCAGCCGGCTGCGCTCCGGGCCGAGCGGCTCGAGGGCGGGCCCCGTGGACGAGACGTTGCTGACGAGCGTCTCGAGCATCCGGCACACCTCGGAGGCCCGCGCGGGGCGCGCCTCGGGCTCGGTCTCCAAGAGCCGCTCCACCACCGCGTCCACGCGCTTGTCCAACCCGGGCACGCGCTCGGACGGCAGGCGGAAGCGCCCCACTGGCACCTCGCCGGTGAGCATCTCGTAGAGCATCACGCCCAGCGAGAACAGGTCCGCGCGCCCATCCACGTTCTTGGCGTCGCGCCGCTGCTCGGGCGCCATGTAGTTGAGCGTCCCCATGGCCACGGACGTGGCCGTCAGCCGCTCCGTCGAGTCCGGCCGGCGGATGCCCGCCAGCCCGAAGTCCGCCACCTTCACGTGCCCGCGCCCATCCACCAGGATGTTCTCCGGCTTCAGGTCGCGGTGGATGATGTCCTTTTCCTGGGCGCACTCCAGGGCGCGCGCCACCTGGAGCGCCACGCGCAGCGCCTCGGGCGGGGACAGCTCGCGCATCACGTCGCGCAGCGAGCGCCCCTCCACGTACTCCATGACGAAGTAGTAGTGCTCGCCCGCCACGCCCCGGTCGATGATCTGCACGATGTGGGGATGGCTGAGGGTGGCGAGCGCGGTGGCTTCCTTGTCGAAGCGCTGGACGAACTCGGGATCCTTGGCGAGCCGCGGCGGCAGCACCTTCACCGCCACGCGGCGGCCCAGCGACATCTGCCGCGCGAGCCACACCTCGCCCATGCCGCCGCGGCCCAGCACGCGCAAGAGCTCGTAGCCGGGAACCACCAGCTGGCCGCCCACGAAGGTGCTCTCCAGGAGGCCTTCCTCGGCTCCGGTCAAAGGGGCCGCCGCACGCGAGGCGCGCACGGGGAAGCGGGTGCCACAGGCACACGACACCTCCGCTCCCACCTGGAAGGAGCCCACCTCATGCGTCCGCGCGCAGTTCGGACAGTCCTGGGTCGTCATCAGTCGTGGTGGGTGTTGGTGATCTCCAGGCCGAGCACCCGGTAGGGCTGGACGCCCTTCTCCTTGCCCTTGACCTGGGTGACGGGCAGCGGCTCCACGTCGAAGCCGGAGCCGGCCTTCTTCACCGTGCTGTCGTTGGCCACGACGTCGCCGCCGCGCGCGAGCCCACACAGGCGCGAGGCGGTGTTCACCGTGTCGCCGATGGCGGTGAACTCATGGCGCTCGTTGCTGCCCATGTAGCCCACGACGGCCTGGCCCGTGTTGACGCCGATGCCCACCTCGATGGGCCGCTTGCCCGCGGCGACGCGCGTGCCGTTGAGCACGTCCACCGCGTCCTGCATCTCCAGCGCCGCGCGCAGCGCCCGCGCCGCGTCGTCCGGGTGGCTGGAGGGCGGGCCCCAGACGGCCATGACACAGTCGCCGATGAACTTGTCCAGGTTGCCCTCGTGGCGGAACACCACGCCGGCCATGAGGGTGAAGAACTCGTTGAGCATGCTCACCACCTCCTGCGGAGACTCGTTCTCCGACAGGGTGGTGAAGCCGCGGATGTCCGCGAACAGGCAGGTGACTTCCGCCAGCCGGCTCTGGCGCAGGTCCTCCGTCTCGCCGCGGATCACCGCCTCGGCCACCGCGCGCGACAGGAAGCGGCTGAGCTCGGCGCGGGTGATGGCCTCGTTCTGCACCTGCGCCGCCAGGGCCGCGTTCTCCAGGGCGATGCCCGCCTGGGCGGAGATGCCCGAGAGGATGGTGAGATCCTTCTCCGAGAAGGCGTTGGTCTGCTGGCGCGAGTCGAGGAAGAGCACCGCCTCCAGCTTGCCCTTGGACAACAGCGGCACCGCCATGGCCGAGCGGATGCCCTGCGCCACGATGCTCTCCGAGGAGGAGAAGCGCTCGTCGATGATGGCGTCCGCGGTGAGCACCGCCTTGTGCGTCTCGGCGACCTTCTGCAGCACCGTGTCGGACACCATGACGTTGTCCGGCCGGCCGTGGCGGTGCTTGACGGCCACCGGCACGGTGAACTGGCCGTCCGGGCCCGCCTTGAGGATGACGCCGTGATCGGCCGCCAGGAGCTGGAAGGACACCGAGAGGATCTGCTCGAAGAGGTCCGCCTGCTTGCCCTGCTGGCTCACCTGGCGATGGAACTCGTAGGCGGTGCGCAGCTTCTCGTACTCGCGCTTGAGCGTGGCGAGCTCCTGGATCTGCTCGGCGGGCCGGAAGTTCTGCGGCGGCCCCTGCTGATCCATCTGCGCGAGGAAGGCGGGCACCGAGTGCGACTGCGCCACCACCGTCACCCGGGGCGAGCGCGACGAGGTGCCACCCAGACCGGAGGACAGGGGGGCGGCCACGCCCGGGGACTCGCCGGAGTAGAAGGTGAGCTTGGTGGCGCCCACGCTGATCTCGTCCCCGTCGCGCAGCTTCAGCTCCGAGACGCGCTTGCCGTTGACGAAGGTGCCGTTGGAGGAGCCCAGGTCGCGCAGGACGTACTCGCGGCCCACGCGCTCGATGGTGGCGTGCTCCTTGGAGACCTCGCGGTCCACCAGTCGCAGCGTGTTGGAGGGGTGCCGGCCCAGCGTCGTGAGCTGGCCGAGCGAGAACTCCCCGGTCGTCCCGTCCGGAAACCGCCCCTTGAGATGCGGCCCCCGCGGACCCGCGGTCTTCGAGGATGGAGGGGAACCTTGACTCACGCGCGCCACCTCGACGCTCCGGATTCCGACGTCACCCCCCGGACACTACCAGACCTCCCGGAGCACCGGAACGACTACGAACGCCTGTCTGGTGGGCCAGCTCAGAGGAAACTTTCCTGAGTTCCCGGGCTCTGGGGGCCGGAGTGGGCCCGGGAGCCCAGGGGGAAGGGGTTCTTGATGGCCAGGCCCACCGCGGGATAGACGATGGCGCCCCCGAGGTCGCGCTCCCGGCCGAAGAGGACGGGGCGGCAGGAGCTGTAGCCGGCGGTGAGCTCGGCGAAGAGGTGCACGTAGCGGAAGCCCAGGGCGAAGCCCACGCTGGCGCCCACGAAGTGGCTGGACACCTGGGCGGGCAGCCGCACGTCGAAGCCCGACACGTCCTGGCCCGAGTTCGAATAGTCCACCAGCCGCGAGTCCAGCGAGGTGCTGCTGTAGATGTACTTGGGCGCGCCGTACAGCTTGAAGATGTCCCCCAGGTCCAGGCTCAGGTAGATGGGCACCTCGAGGTCCCACCGGGAGAACTCGTCGATCCGGACGATCTCCAGGGCATCCAGCACGGGGCTCTTGAAGAGGTGGCGGGAGAGGCCCACGCCGAGCGCCAGATCATAGGACTTGCGCTGGTAGTCCGGCAGCGAGTCGTCCTCGGGATCCCCCCCGTGCGCGAGCCGCACCTTGCCGTCGAAGCGCAGGGAGGTGGAGCTCAGGCGCAGGCCCACGTCCAGGGCATGGGACTCGAGCAGGCCGGCGCGCACCATCAACTCGTTGGAGGTGCCCGGAGGAGCCACCGCGAGCGCCAGACCCACGCCCAGCAACCGCTGGGCTTCCTCCTCCGGCAGTTGATAGGGCTCGCCGGCCTGGACGGCCCGCTTGATGGCCTGACCCTGGGCGATGCCCTGTTCGATGAGGGAGCCGAGCTGGCCCACCGGTGCGAAGGCGCCCATCGCGCCAGACACCTGGAACTGGCCCCGGGCGAGGGGTTTGGCCGTCTGCATCGTGGAGAGCGTGGAGGCACAACCGGTGGCCGTCAGCAGGGCGAGCAGGAGGAGTGGAAGTCTCATGAGGGGGAGCCGAGATTACGCCGCCGCCTGTCCGATTGTCAGGCCCGCCCCCCTTCACTCCTTCCACTCAGGGCACTCCGGCTGTTAAGGGAGCCCGGTGCGAATCAAGCAGAAACCCGAGGATTTCTCCGTCAAGGAGTCCTACCGCTTCGACGAAGTGGCCAGCGGTCGCTACCGCGTCTACCTCATGGACAAGCAGAAGCTGTCCACCTTCGACGCGGCCAACCGCCTGCGCGAGGCCTTCGGCCTCAAGCCCGGCTCCATCTCCTACTGCGGCCTGAAGGACAAGCAGGGCCGCACCGAGCAGCTCATCGCCGTGGACGGCGCCGACGTGGACATGCAGGAGCCCGACCTGCGCCTGAAGTACCTGGGGCGCTCGGACAAGGCCCTGTCCGCGGCCAACATCACCTCCAACCGCTTCGCCGTCACCGTGCGCATGTTGACGCAGGAGTCCATCGGACCGCTCAACGTGGCCGCCGCGGAGATCAACCGCCTGGGCGTGGTGAACTACTTCGACAGCCAGCGCTTCGGCTCGCTCAAGCACGGCCAGGGCTTCATCGCCAAGGATCTGCTGCGCGGCGACTTCGAGGCCGCGCTGCACAACTACCTGGCGCGCCCCTCGGAGCTGGATCGCTCGGAGGACGCCAAGGTGAAGGCCTTCTGGCGCGACAACTGGGGCAAGTGGGACGCGCGCGTGCCCTTCGAGGGCAGCCGCAAGTACCACCGCATCCTCAAGTCCCTGCGCGAGCACCCCGGCGACTGGGTGCGCGCCTTCCTGCAGATCGAGGCGGACTACCGCGCGATGCTGCTCTTCACCTACCAGAGCTACCTGTGGAACGAGGGCGTGCGGCGCTACCTCCAGGTGCTGCTGCCGCGCGAGAGCCTCTTCCCGATGAAGTACCAGGCGGGCACCCTGCTCTTCCACCGCGACGCGGACCCCGAGACGCTCAACACCCTGCGCGCCTCCACCTTCCCGCTGCTCGCCCCGGACACCCGCATCGAGGATCCGAAGGTGAAGCAGGCCGTGGACTGGGTGATGGGCCGCGAGAAGCTCTCCTCCTTCGAGGATCTGCGCGTGCGCGAGGCCCCGCGGATGCTCTACTTCAAGCACGAGGAGCGCCCCACCGTCGTCGTGCCGCACAAGCTCGTCATCGGCCGCGTCCAGAACGACGACCTCAACCGGGGCTTCCTCAAGGTCAACATCGCCTTCACCCTGCCCCCCGGCGCCTACGCCACGCTCGTCATCAAGCGGCTCTTCCACTTCGAGTACGAGGAGGAGAGCGCCCAGAAGATCCGCGAGGGCTGGTACACGCCGCCAGAGCGGGACGAGGAGGAGCAGCCAGCACCCCGCGGACCGCGCCGGGCCTCCTCCGGCGAAGCCCGCCCCCCTCGTACCGCGTCCCGGGGCGCCGCGCCCGCCGGCCGGGGAGCCGCCGCCGAAAGCCGGGCCCACCGCCCCTCGCCGCGGGACTCCGCGCTCGCCAAGCTCGCCGCCACGCCCACGGGCCCGGCCGCCCGGCGCTCGCCCGATTCCGCGCCCACCGGCAACCGGCGCGCCCCGGCCCGGGAAGCCGCCGCGCCTCCGCCCGCCCCCACGCCCCCCGCTGGTTTTCGCGAGCGCCAGCGGTTGAAGAAGACCGCCAAGGAGCAGGCCCGTCAGGAGCAGGCCGCCAAACGCCCGGAATCCCGGAAGAAAAAATGATCCCGGCCGCCGCCGTCCCCGGCGGCGCAATCGGGGACGGGCGGGGTCGTAGACCCATGCGTGAACGCACTCGCCTACCCCTCAGCAGTCGTCGCGGACCTCGCCCGGGCCATTGGGATGCAGATGGCGGATGAGGCCGTCGCCCCTTCCTGGAAGGCCGAGGTCCTCGCCGCCCGGCGCGGTGACCCCTCGGCTTTCGAGTCGCTCGTGCGCGGGATGCAGCGCCCCGTGTACGGCCTGGCGCTGCGCCTGCTCGGCAACGAGGCCGAGGCCTCCGAGGTGTCGCAAGAGGCCTTCCTGCGCGCCTATCAGCACCTGCACAAATACGATGAGTCCCGCCCCTTCGATCTCTGGGTGATGGCCATCGCGCGCAACCTCTGCATGGACCTGCTGCGCCGGCGCGGCAAGGTGCGCACCGAGGAGCTCGAGCCGATGAAGGAAGTGCTCGCGAGCGGCGAGGCGTCGCTCGAGGAGGGGGCGATCGCCCGCCAGGAGCGCCAGTCCCTGGAGGCGGCCCTCGCCACCCTGTCCGCCGACGACCGGGAGGTGCTCGCCCTCTACTATGTGCAAAAGCGCACGACGAAGGAGATCGCCCAGGTGTTGGGCTGCGCGCCGGGCACGATCATGGCGCGCCTGTTCCGGGCGCGCGAGAAGCTGCGCAAGAAGATGATTCCCGCCCAGGAGGAGCCGACATGACCGCCACGATCCCGGAGTGCCCGGAGCTCGAGGTGCTCTTCACCGAGCTGGAGGCGGGCGCGGGCCCCGCGCTGGAGCATGCGCGCGAGTGCGAGGTGTGCTCCGCGATCCTCGAGGAGCACCGGCAGTTGGAGAAGGACCTGTACCGGCTGGCGGATCCGGCGCCTCCACCGGACTTCGTGCACCGGGTGATGGCGCGGGTGGCCGCCGAGCCCCCGCCCCTGCACCGCGAGCTGTGGACGGGCCTGTCCATCCTCGCCGCCTCGCTCCTGGTGGGGCTCGGGGTGCTGGTCTCCAACGACGCGGCCCTGAGCGGGGCGGGCACGAGCCTGGCCCGCTTCCTCGTGGATGGCAGGGCCTTCCTCGAGGGCCTGCGCAGCGGGGTGAATGCCCTGTGGAACACGGCGGCGGCCCCCGTCGCCGGCCTGTTCGCCCTGCTCCTGCTCTCCTCCCTGTTCGGCATCAAGCGGCTGGCCGGCAACGGTCCCCAACCTTCCGAAGCGTGAGTGTCGCCATGAAGCTCTCCCCGCCCCTGCTCCTGTCCGCCGCCCTGCTCGCCGCGCCCTTGTCGCTCGCGCAGGCTACCGCCGACGCCCCCTCCCCCACGCTCCAGCTCCAGTTCCGCGGCACCCTGCGCGATGCGATCCAGAAGATCGCCGAGGAGGGCGGCCTCAACGTGGTCATCACCGGCGAGCTGGACACCCCGGCCGACATCCGCCTGAAGAACGTCAGCGCCGAGCAGGCCCTGCGCACGGTGGCGCGCGCCCACGCGCTGAAGCTCGAGCGCGATGGCGCCATCTACACCCTGCGCCCGATGACGGACGAGGAGAAGGAAGAGCGCGACGTGGCGGAGTTCCCCTCGGCGCCGCCTCCGCCCGTGCCTGCCGTGGCACCGCCTCCGCCCGTGCCCCCGGTGGCCGTGGACTCCTCCGACTTCGACCTGGACGAGGACGAGATCAAGGAGCACGTGCGCAGCCAGATGAAGAAGGTGCGCCGCTCCAGCCGGGGCTCGCAGGACGTGGTCGCCCGGGGCCGCTCGCTCGACGTGACGGAGGACGAGACGGTGGACAGCGCCGTCGTCTACGGGGGCGATCTCCGCGTGAAGGGACACGTGAACGAGGACGCCGTCGTCTTCGGCGGCAACCTGGAGATCTCCGGCCGCGTGGAGGGAGACGCGCACGCCTTCGGGGGCAACGTGGTGCTCGGCCCGGACGCGAAGGTGGAGGGGGACGTGTCCGCCTTTGGCGGCAGCGTGATCAAGCAGGAAGGGGCGAAGGTGGAGGGCCGGACCGAGTCCTTCGGGGGCGCCAACATCGGCCGCATGGTGGCGGGCGAAATCAAGGACAGCATCAAGGAAGTCAAGAAGGAGCGCGACGCGGAGCGTGACTCGGGCGGCCGGTTCGCGTCCTTCCTGCTCACGTTCGCCCTCCTCTTCGGCATGGGCTTCCTCGGACAGCTCTTCTTCCCGGCGCGGATGAAGGCCCTGGGCGCGGAGATCCGCGCCGAGCCGGCGCGCAGCGGCGCGGTGGGGTTGCTGGGCGCGCTGGCGCTCGTCCCCGCCCTGGTGATGCTGAGCATCACCGTCATCGGCATTCCGCTCGCCCTGGCGCTCATCGTCGTGGTGCCGGTGTTGACGGGCTGGGGCTTCACCGCGGTGGCGAGCGAGCTGGGCTCTCGCCTGCCCCTGCCGCGCGGACGCAAGACCCAAGCCATGGTGCTCGCCCTGGGGCTGCTCGTCCTCCTCCTGGTGGGCCGCATCCCGGTGCTCGGCTCGATGGTGATGTTGGCCGCGACGCTGGTGGGCCTGGGCGCCGTCATCCGCACCCGCTTCGGCCACCGCCCCCAGGGCTTTCCCGAGCCCATCTTCGGCGGCCAGCGCACCTCCTGAGCGGCGCGTCCTGACAAGACATGGGTAGTCCCCATGGGGGTGGTGACGAGCGGAAGCCACGCTCGCGCCGCCCCCGCTTCATTGCGGCAGGCGCATGACACGTCGCTCCACGGCCTGACGCGCCGCGCCACTTCCGGCGGAGAAGTCGCCGTTGTCCACGCCATCTCGCCCGCTGGCCCTTTTGTCTCGTGGGAGGGGGGGCGCTCCAGGCGGGCTTTGACCGCCCGGGGCCTCTGGGACATTGTCCCGCGCACCCTATGCGCCGCCTCCCAGATGCCGCCTCGCGCGGCAAGTCCATCACCATGGACCTCGAGGGCGAAACGGTGCCCGCCATCGAGGGCGAGCCCGTTGCCTGCTCGCTCATCGCCGCCGGTGAATCCGTCCTCGCCCGCTCCATCAAGTACCACCGTGCCCGTGGGCCGTATTGTTTCTCCGGCGCGTGCTCGCACTGCCTCATGCGCGTGGACGGACTGCCCAACGTCTACACCTGCCGCGTGCCGGCCCGCGACGGCATGAAGCTGGAGCGGCAGAACGCCTACCCCTCGGCGAAGGTGGACGTGTTCGAGGCCATCGACTGGTTCTTCCCCAAGGGGTTGGACCACCACGAGATGTTCGCCGGCGTGCCCGTGGCCGAGCAGGTCATGGCCAAGGTGGCGCGCCAGCTCGCGGGCCTCGGCCTGCTGCCCACCGCCCCCGCTCCCGAGCGCCTGCCGGTGGAGACGGTGCGCACCCGCGTGGCCGTGGTGGGCGCGGGCGCGGCGGGGCTCGCGGCGGCCCAGGTGCTCGCCGCCCAGGGTCTCCCCTTCCTGCTGCTCGAGCGCGACAGCGTGCTCGGAGGCCGGCTCCTCTCGGGCGTGCCCGAGGCGGACGCGCCACCTCCGCCGGCCGAGGGTCTCCTGGCCCCGGAGCGCGTGCGCACACGCGTCACGGTCATCGGCCTGTTCGACGACGAGGAAGGCCACCTCCTCGCGGCGGTGAGCGAGGGCACCGGGGAGCCGCGGCTCGTGCGCGTGTACGCCGAGCGCTTCCTGCTCGCACCCGGTGGACACCCGCCGATGCTGCCCTTCGAGAACAACGATCTGCCGGGCGTGTATGCCAGCCACGCGGCGAGCCTGCTGGTGCGCCGCTACGGCGTGGCGCCCGAGACGGCGGCGCTGGTGGGCTCGGGCCCCGAGCTGTACGCGCTCGCGCGGCTGATGACGGAGCGCGGGACGAAGGTGGTGGCGGTGGTGGACCTGAAGGGCTCGCCGCCCGCGGACGCGCCCGCCGGAGCCGTGCACGGCAGCGAGCCCAAGGCGCACGGCCACAACGCGGTGAGTGGCTTCAGCTACCAGGACGCATCGGGCCGCCGGGTGAAGGTGGCGTGTGACGCGGTGCTGGTGGCGGTGGCGCCCAGCCCCAGCTTCGAGCTGGCGCGGCAGGGCGGCGCGAAGGTGGAGTACGACGAGGCGCGCGAGGTGTTCGCGGTGGTGGCGGACGCGGAGGGGCGCACCGAGGCACCGGACGTGTACGTGGCGGGGGACGTGAGGGGCGCACGGAGCGCGGCCCAGGCGGCGGCGGATGGCCGGCGCGCGGCCGAGGCGCTCGTCCAATCGCTCACGCAAGCCGCCGTGGGAGGCAAGTCATGAGCAAGGCACTGGTCTGCTCCTGCGAGGACGTGACGGTGGAGGACATCCGCCACGCGGTCGCCAAGGGCTTTCGCGACGTGGAATCGGTCAAGCGCTTCACCGGCTTCGGCACGGGCGTATGCCAGGGCAAGAGCTGCCTGTCGGCGGTGGGGGCGCTGCTGGCCCGGGAGAAGGCGCAGAAGCCCGAGGGCATCGTGCCCTTCACGCCCCGGCCGCCGCTCTACCCCACGGAGCTGTCGTTGCTGGCCTCGTTCCCGGTGGACGAGTCCAAGCCCCCGGTGGGCGGCGTGCCCCAGGAGCTGGACACCTTCCCCGCGACGTTGCGGCCCGAGGGCGCGGTCCCCACGCGGGCCCGGGTGGTCATCGTCGGCGGAGGCGTGCTGGGCCTGGCGCTCGCGTACAACCTGTCGCTGCGCGGCGAGACGGACGTGGTGGTACTCGAGCGTGGCTACCTGTGCGCGGGCGCGTCGGGGCGCAACGGTGGCGGCGTGCGCATGCAGTGGGGCACGGCGGCCAACATCGAGCTGGCCAAGCGCTCCATCGAGCTGATGGGCCGCTTCGCGCGCGACCTGGGCATCAACGTGTGGCTGCGCCAGGGCGGCTACCTCTTCATGGCGAAGACGAAGGCGGTGGCCGAGCGCCTGGAGCGCAACGCGGCGTTGCACAACAAGCACGGCGTGCCCACGCGCATGCTCACCCTGGACGAGGCGCGCGACGTAGTGCCCGGCCTGTCGCTCGAGGGCGCGCAGGCGGTCTCCTACAACCCCGAGGACGGCGTCATCTTCCCCTGGCCCTTCCTCTGGGGGTACGCCAATGCCTGCCGCAAGGCGGGCATCCAGGTGGAGACGTACACGCGCGTCACGGGCTTCGAGCTGTCAGACGGCCTGGTGCGCAAGGTGAAGACGGATCGGGGCGACATCTCGTGCGACACGGTGGTGCTGGCCTCGGGGGCGTGGAGCCCGGAGGTGGCGAAGCTCGCGGGGGTGTCGCTGCCCAACGAGCCCCACCGGCACGAGATCCTCAGCACCGAGCCCCTCAAGCCCTTCCTGGGGCCACTGGTGTCGGTGTTGGACTCGGGGCTGTACTTCAGCCAGTCCATGCGTGGGGAGATCGTCGGCGGCATGGGAGATCCGCTGGAGCCCGCGGGGTTGAACATGGGCTCCACGCTGCGCTTCGTGTCGCGCTTCGCGCGGGCGCTCACCGAGCAGTTGCCGAACCTGGGCCACGTGAAGGTGCTGCGGCAGTGGGCGGGCTGCTACGACGTGACGCCGGACAACAGCCCCATCCTGGGCCGCACGCCGGGGCTGGAGAACCTGCTCCAGCTCTCGGGCTTCGTGGGGCATGGCTTCATGATGGCGCCCGCGGTGGCCGAGCGCATGGCCCAGTGGATGACCACGGGCGCGTCCGATGAGCTCTTCACCCGCTTCAACCTGCGCCGCTTCCAGGAGGGCAAGCTGGAGCGCGAGGACATGATCATCGGCTGAGCGGGGTGTCGCGGGGAAGGGAGGGCCGCGGTTCAGCGCTCCGCGCGCGCCTTCATGCAGGCGCGGCAGGCCAGCCCGTCCCGGAGGGCCTGCCCCTCGCGCAGCGGTCTGGCCTGGCCACACTCCACGCAGCGGAAGGTGCCCGGGGCAGGTGGCTCGACGGGCGCCTCCTCCACGACGACCAGGCGACTCTCCTGGTGGTCCTCCACGGAATGCGGCTGCCCGGGCGTATGCGCGGGCCTGGCCCGCCGGGGCGGAGGTGGAGGCGGAGACACACGGGCCGGGGGCGGAGGCGGACGGGCCGCGGGCGGAGGCGGACGGGCCGCGGGCGGAGGCGTCTCCCGGACCCCCAGCGGGGCGAGTTCTCCCGCATCGAGGAACATGCCACGGCACGCCGAGCACACCTCGACGGTGGCGCCCGAGGGGAGCCGTGCGGGGGTCATGAGGATGCGGCACTCCACGCACGAGCGCTGCGTCTCTCCTCCGACGAGCTGGTGCCTGGCGGGCTCACCGAAGGTGTCCTGGATGCGGCCGGCGGCGCCCCAGAAGCCCGCGCACTGGGCGCACCGGGCCAGCTCGACCCGGGCACCCGTGCGCGACGTGGCGGCGAAAGGCTCGAGGGGATGGGCGCAGTGGGGACAGCGGCTCACGAGCGACATGGGGACGCACTCTACCATCCCCTCCCGCCAGGCCTCGTCCCGCACGTTCCCGGGCCCACCGACTAGTGCTACTTGGTCACATACGAGAAGGGCCGAGAGGAGGGGCGCGGCTGTCGACGTGACGTAGGCAGAGCGGGCAGTGCCCAATGCGTCGCAGCAAGAGATGCTGTAGGCGCCTACGCACCTGTGGGCGTCCAGGGAGTTGTCTTGAGGGGGAAAAAGCGCTCGTCGCAGCACGAGAAAGCCGTGGGCGACAGCGCACAGGGTGGCGTGATGGTGGAAGCCACGCCACGAGCGGCCTTCGAAGTGGTCCAGCCTCATGCCGATGCAGCCGCTGCCCTCCTCCCCAGCCAGATGCAGGCTCACCGCTCTCCGGGGCAGCAGCGCCGCCAGCTGAGCCTGCCCCGGTACGCGGAGCGGGACTTCGCCAAGTACCTGGAGTGTGGATTGATTTCGAATCCCCCATTCTTGAGATCATTACTATTCACCGCCAATCCCCTCCTTGGATTTGTTCTGGTTGTCAGCACAAATCCCTCGTCGTCCCGCAGCAGTGTAACCATCAACTCCGGATTGCCCGCCAACGCCCGGGCGGTGAAAACCCGAAGGGTGTTTCTCCTGGTACGAGCCGTCCCTAGCCAGATGACTAATGAAATCACGCTCTGCAGCATGTACAATGCCCCACACTCCAAGTGCTGCGATCCCTACAACCGCAAATGTGATCGCGGCCATGGCGAATTGCTGGCGTCGACGTTTCCCCCGAATCGTCGCGTGGCTCTCACCAATCAACTTCCTCGCGTCGTCGCCTAGCTCATCAGAAGAGTCCCTCAAGGCCTCCTCCAGGAGGCTGAGTTGCCGCTCATTGAGCAGCGCTCCATGCTTCCTCCACTCCTCGACCTTGCTTTCGAGTGCCTGTCTCGCCACGAGCCTTTCACGGTCCTCACTCACCCACCCACGAAGCCTCTGCCAGTTGCGGATGAGTGCTTCATGGGCAACCTCCACGGTCGTTGCCTTGCCGTCGCCTGTTCGCACTAGCAGCCTCTCATCAACTAGTCGGCCGAGAATTTGATCGAAGCGCGCCTCGTCCTGTGAATCACGCGGCCTCAATCTTACCTCAGTCAGGCGAGCCCGTCGCCGTATATCAGTTGCCGTATCAGAGTAGACGCTCACCAAGCGTAAAAAGAGGCGGCGCGCAATCGTTCGTCCAGCCTCGTCGAGTTCATCAATCCGCGCGTCAGCACGAAGACTGAGCGCACCAGAGACTCCACCAACTGCATCGTAGGCCGCCTGGGTAAGCGTCCACCCCCTGCGCTGCTGCCAGAGCATGTCCAGCGTGTCTTGGAGCAAGGGGAGCGCGCCTGGCTCGTCCTGGACATCCTTCAACATCCGGCGCGTGAGGCCCGCTTCAAGCGTAATTCCCACCAATTGTGCCGGCTTGAAAATAGCCTCTTCAAGTTGAGCTTCGGCCATCTGCGCCACAAAAACTCGATGCGCCTCGTCATACGCGACCTTGTCGAGACTCAACCCCTTGCCATCGAGCGGGAGTTCACCACAGCGGCCAATAAAATCCACGCGCAGGGTGACGAGCACCGTCACTCTGGAGTCGGCGTCCCCCGCCAGTGCCCAGAGTCTGCGGGCGAAGGTGCTGCGCTTCTCCGTTGATTCCGTCTGAGTGAAGACCTCCTCGAACTGGTCGACCACGAGCAGCAGTGGTCTGGCCCAGTCTGTCCTCGTCGCGAGGGCTGATTCCAGGGCGACCAGAGGTTCGGCACCGGGGCGCATCTGGGCGAACACCCATGTGGCCCTGGGGGCCTGGAGCATGCGCGGCATCACTCCGGCCAGCACTAACGAGGACTTGCCGGTGCCCGACGCGCCAGCGATGACGAGGAAACGGGGCGCTCCGGCCTTGAGAAGCCCGCCGAGGCCGTTGAGTATTTTGGTGATTTCGGCATCGCGGCCGAAGAAGAAGCGGCTGTGCTCGGGCTGGAATGCGAGCAGTCCACGGTAAGGGCGCAGGACGATGGGACGATTGTCATTGCCATCGGCGTCGCGTGCGTAGAGCTGCATGCTCGCCCAATCCAGCAGGCCCGTGTCTCTCGCGAGCTGTCGGCGGGCGGCGAGAAAAGCGGTCTCCACGGAGGAGGGGCCGCTGAACAACTCCCGGTAGAAGATCTCGGAGAACCGAATCGAGCCAGAAATGGACAAAGGAAAGCGCGAAGCGATGACTGCGGCAATTCCAATTTGATGCAGGGCCTGAGCGACACTTCCAAGATGGTTGCCCAGGGTGCCAATGTTGCCACCGTTGCAGGCAGCGATGACCACCAGCCGCACCATGCCCGCGTAGGGGGCGAGGAGTTGGCGAAGGTGTCCGGCGTCAATGACGGTGGGCTCGCCATCGGTCTCACTGTTGAGCATAAGGCCGCAGGTCTGTCCTGCGGTGCCCCCGTGGCAGAGCAGATGAAGCACCGAGATAGGCTTGCCCCCAGGGGCCTTGGCCGCCTTAAGCACATCATCCAAGCTCCCGCAGGTAGCGCGTTCGAGGACGTCGCCCTGGAGATCAAAGGGATAATAGCCCGCTCTTGCCCCCTCCTGGATGGCGCGGAGATGCTGTGCTACGGGGACGTATCCACCGGCCGCCGACCACGCAAAAAGGATACGCCCACCTTCCGGACGTGGCGAGGGCGATTCAACCGTGGTTCTGGTCTCGGGCCACTCGTAGCGCACAAGCACGGAGGGTAGTTCGCCCAAGTGCTGCCCACTCGCATCAAGGGTGAGCAACTCCCAGGGCAGGGCGTACAGTTCCGCCGCAGCGGAGCGGACCGTCACGACCACTGGCTGCCCACGGGACACCGCCTCACCGAGCAGCGCCTCCTGTCTTGCCCATTCGTCTGATTTGAGGAAATCACGAATCGTCCCGCCGACGCGATGAATCACCGCTGGATCACAACCTGGTTGGTGGAGGGCGACAAAATCAGCGAGCAGCGCATGGCTCCACTTCAGTTCGACGTTCTCGACGCCTCCACCCGCGCTCCGAATGACATACTCCTGCGCCCCCAAGCGGAAGGCATATCGATCCTCCGCATTCTCTACACGAATGAAATCGAGCAACAACGACGTGATGTCATCCATCGTGAGACTCCCCTTCGCGCCTTGGCAGCAGTCCCCACATGTGTGCTCCCTCAATGACTGTCTCACTCGCCTGCGGTGCGCAAAACACCCGTGACGTCGCTGCTATCGCTCAGCTTACTGATTTTCCGATATGAAGATTGTGAGCCGCTTCACATCATCAAGGTGAAGCACCTCACGCCGCTCATCTCAATGGATGCAGCAAAAGAGATTGAAGTTGACCTGGTTTCGTCGCTCTCCCTCACTTCGCGTGGTTCAGCGGCAGCGAGCAGGCGAGTCCCTCGCATGTGGCCATCCTCATGCGTCCCTGGATCCACACAAACCACGTGAGAGCCACCTGATCGGGGAAACCTCACGACTGCACGGTACTCGACGGCAGGCCCTTGCTGTTGAGCGAACTGCTTCTGTGTCAGCTAGCTGTGCTTGAATTGCTCGACGATGCGGACTCACTGTGGTTTGTCGGCTGACTTGAGCCCGGGCCCGGGGGAGTTGCTGGCCGAACGGATACGTTCCGTGCCCCCCCTGCCGAAACCTCAAACTGCGCGCGGCGCCCTTCTCTTGGTGACTTCCATCCCTTGCATATATCGGAACCGGCAAGCCGGTGGATCTCATACAAGCCGAGCCCGCTGCGGTGGTGACGTGGCAATCCTAGGATTGAGGTGCCCTTCAAATCATGCGCTCTCAGCCAATGCGTTCACTCCTTGGAGTCGTATCGTTGCAGATACAATGCGGTTCCGGCCTCCATTCTTGGCTGCGTAGAGCGCTGTGTCGGCGGCTGAGACAAGTTCCTCGGGTCCATCGGCATGAAGTGGCATCAGTGCGATGCCGAAGGAGGCAGTAACGTCGGTAAGCATGGTGCTACCGATGGCCACTCGCATGGCGCGGATTTCTTCGAGCAACTCCAAAGCCCGCTGTTCGCCCGTCTCGAGTGTAGTATTCGGCATCAACAGCAGAAATTCCTCACCACCGAATCGCGCAGCAATGTCGTTTGCACGGGCAATACGCTTCAGTATGGAGCTTATCATTCTCAACACCATATCTCCCCCGTCGTGACCGTACTTATCGTTGATACGTTTGAAGTGATCGACATCGATCATGATGAGAGCAAGCGGCTTGCCACTGCTGCGACTGTGCGCGGACTCACGGGTCAAGGCCTCTTCAATCATCCGGCGGTTATAGAGACCCGTGAGTGGATCCCGAATGGCTTGACCTTTCAGTTGCTCCCGTAGCCTTAGATTACCGATGGCGAGTGACACTTGCTCGGCCAGCATCACAGCAAGATCGTCCTGTGCAGGGTCGATAAGCGCCTCAGCCTGTGACAGTTCGCGGTAGAGCAGACCAAGAGGCTGATGTTGTGCGACCAGCGGTAGGCACATATAGCGGCGCGTTGCCTTGGATTCTTCATCAACATGTCCACATATCGGCCCGAACTTGCCTTCCGGTGGCCGGAAAGGGTGACCACGCCGGAGTGCCCAGCAGTCATCTGGGACAAAGGCTTCGGAATGAGCCGTTGGTTGACCCCATGCGGCGCCGCGCACCACCGAGTCCCGGTCTGCACTGATCAGGTAGAGCGCGCCAGACTCTCCCGGAAATAGCAATTCGGCGTAGTAGGAAATCGTCTTAAAAGCTTCACCAGTGTCGATACAAGCCTGCAACATCCCACTAAGTTCGGTCAGCAACTCAATCTGTTGTTTGCGTCGGCCGACCTCCTGAAGGCTTGCGGTCAAGCGGTCGTTCGCCTCACGGAGCGCAGCCTCATGATCACGGCGTTCTGTTTCAACTTGCTCCGGGTCAGTCATATCCATGATCACCCAAACAATACAGCCTGCCAGTCCATCGCCAGCGAGCATTTTCCCATACGCCGCACAGGCAATGGTTGATCCATCCTGGCGGCGAAGGCGAACATCGAGCGCTACAGGTCGGCCACGGCCAAGTGAGGACTCGATGTTCTGAACATCTTGCAGACTCGAGGCATCGACAAAAAGCGCGCCAAGCTCAAGGCCGACAAGCTCTTCGGAGGCTCGATTGCACATCTCGGCCATGCGCTGATTGCTACGCACAATTGTTCCCTGTCGCGTGTACAGGATACCGGAGAGGGGGTTCTCCAAGATGGCCTTCTGCTCGGCACCCAGAGCCCCAAGACTGCCTGCCAACCGGCGTGTGCGCACATAACTCAAGACCAGTGCAGCGAGCAGGAGGGAAAAAACACCACCGCTAACAAGGATCAAGTTGGGCAGCGCATGATTAATCTCGTACGGGGAATCCGAGCGTGCGGCAAGTACAAACCGCCAGCTGCGATCACCGACGACGATATCTTGGCTATGCGAGACTCGCGAAGTGATTTCGTCGGGCGCGCGTACCACATTTGGGTTCGGAGCCAGGCTGTCGTATAGAATAACTTGCGTAGAATGCTCGTTTACATAGCCGACGTCGTATACACGGATGTGCATTTCGCGCATGGTTCGTGCGCCAACGACCCCTGTCATCAAGTCGTTCATACGATAAACGGCAGCTACGAAGCCGGCCAATGCCGCTCTTCGCTGTGATTCGTTCTCAATCGGGTAGCCGTTTTTATAAATCGGCGCACGCAGAACGAATCCAGGCTGACCGTTAGAGTCCTGCGCCAGCTTGATAGGCTTTGTCGCAACCACCCGGCCTGTGTCGCGACCGCGCTCAAGCGCTTCGAGTTCCAGTGGCAACGCACCAACATCCAGACCAAGTACTTTTTCGCCAACGAGAGTGGGTTCGACGTAGTCGATGACATAATAGGCTGGACGCTGGCCAGCCGGATGAATATGGAAGTCTGGATAGCCGTTGGGATTCAGGCTGCGGTCTGAACGAGTCCTCTCTACGAAGCTTGGCAGTTCGGTGGGAGTCAGATAACGAACCACCTCTATCGCTTCAAATCCTGGGTAGCGCCGATCGAGACCGAGGTGTTCGACGTAACGGTGGAACTGGTCTCGCGAGACTTGGCCAACCGAGGCATAGAGGCCCTGCAGGTTGAGCAGTACCTCTGCATGGGCCCTGATGCGGGATTCCACTGATGAGACGGTATCGCGTGCGTCGATAGTGAAGCGCCGCTTGACGTCTCGCTCAAGAATACGTTCGGCCGTCCAGTGAGCAACGCCGGTGGCAATGCCGCAGCCTAGAAGCACTGCGACTGCAAGACTCGAAGCACCGTGGGCCGAGACGACGGTCTGCCAGTAACCGCGTAGCGCCATGAGATTCTCCCTGTGCAGAGGCTGTACTTTCGCCTGTTCGCATTTCATGTCTGCGCCGAGCGTGTAGTCAGTTGCGCTGACCACAAGTAAATGTAAGATACCTGCTCACCAAGGACCGCCTCTTGTTGCTCTTGGTAGAATCCAAGTTGCCACCCGAACCGTCTTGGCGCAGTGAAGCGCCTCACTCCTCATGAGTGAGGCGCTTCACTGCGCAGTGCGTAGGCGTGGCGGGATGGGGGTGCTGTTGAGGGTGGGGAATGGAGCGGAGGGGGCACTCGGGGACCTGCAGGAGGCCTCCGGCCCGCTGCTGCTGGAGATGGACGCGGGCCAGCTGCAACAGCATCATGAAGACGATGGAGGTGCCGCTGAAGGTGTAGGCCAGCGTGGTGGCGAAGTAGCCGAATGCATAGCCCCAGATGGCTAGGTCGCGCCGGTGAGTCGTCATGTCCACGTGAGGGCCCTCCCCGGGCTCCACCCGGTGGGCACTGCAAGGGTGGCGCCCACCGTGCGGGGGGCTCGCTCCCACCCAACGTATCGCCTATGGTCGCGCGCTCATTCAGTCCCTGGAGGGGGGAAATGGAGCGCTTGAACACGCTGGCCGAGCACATGCGTCATGTCGCGGGGTTGCTCGCCGAGGACGTGCTGGAGCCAGATCCGGAGCGGACGGACTGGAGCGGCATGAAGGTCCGCGTGGACATGGTGCGTGAGGGCATGGAGCGGGTGCTCGATGGCCTGTCCGGCGCGCTGGAGGAGGCCGACGAGGCCGAGATGAAGGCGCTCGTGCGCAAGCGGGTGGCGGGCGTGGCCAGCCGGGTCGCGGCGCTCCTGCAGGCCACGGGCAGCACCGAGGGCTGCCGCCGCCTGTTGGAGAAGGCCCTGAAGCTGTCCGAGGACGCCTCGCAGCGCGCGGAGCTCGAGGCCGCACTGGCCGAGCCCGAGGTCTTCTGCCGCTTCGCGTACGCGGGGTGGCTCCTGGGCAAGGGCCGCTTCGACAAGGCGGATTCCCTCCTCAAGCGCGTGGTGAAGGACACCCGCCAGCCGGTGCTGAAGCAGACGGCCCAGAGCGCGCTGCGGGGCTCGCGTCCCCTCAAGGGCGCCCCCACCCTCTTCCGCATCAACGGCTGCGGCGTGGGTCTGTACGGCAAGCGCGACGAGGCCCCGGATGGCTCCTATGTGGCCACGTACTTCATCAGCCTGATCTTCATCCCCGTGTTCCCGCTGACGGCCTACCGGGTGCGCGAGGTGGAAGGCAACGCGTACCAGTTCTACTCCAAGGAGTCGCTCGGCCCCGTGACGCGCACGTGGCAGCGGCTGGTGCTCGCCGGTGTCGCGGGAATGGTTCTCTGGTCGGGCGTGGACGGCTACCTGAACTCGCCGGAGCGTCTGGCGCGGCTGGCGCTGGAGGAGGCCCGGACGGCCGAGGCCACCCTCCCGCGCGAGCAGGCCATCGAGCGCTACCGCTCCGTCATCGACGCGCACACGGATGGTTCGGCGCGGGCCCAGGCGGCGGACGCCGTGGTGCGCCTGAGCCTCGCGGGCCTGCCCACGCCCTGCACGAAGGACACGCTGGAGGCGGTGGGCCGCGTGGTGACGGGCATCAGCACCCTGCCCTCCAGCGCGATCAGCGGCGAGCCCTCGGCCCGGTTCGGCGAGCGGCTCGACGCCTGCGCCCGGGAGATCGGCCAGGAGACGACGGCGGACGCGCGGGCGGCGCTCACGGTGGTGGAGGACGCGCTGCGGGTGGCGGGCACTCGCGCGCTGAAGGAGCGACGGGTGGCGCTCATGCGCGGCCAGGCGGAGCGGCTCGTGAAGGATCAGCCCCTGCGGGCGCTCTCGCTCTACGTCGAGCTGCCCGGCAAGGAGTCGCTGGACGCGGCCGAGGCCATCATCGACACCTTCGGTGAGGCGCCCTCGCTGTGGCTGGAGGCCTCCGGCGACGTGGAGGCGTGGACGAGGCACGAGGACCAGGACAACTCCCGTGGCGACAAGGTGGCCCTCTACCGCGAGCGGCTGGAGGCGGCCTCCGCCACGAGCGAGAAGGACAAGGCGCTCATCCAGGAGGGCGACGAGGCGAAGATCGCCCGGGCCCTGAAGGCGTCTCCTGGCAACCAGGAGCTGGCCGTGGAGCTGGCCAGCCTGGCGCGGGCCCGGGGTGATGCGAAGGGGGCCATGGCCACCCTGACGGCGCTCGGGCCCATGGGGCGGCTCACGGGCGATGCGCAGATGATACTCGGCCTGTGCTACCGCGACCTGGGACAACTGCCCGAGGCGGATGCGGTGCTCTCGTCCTACGTCGCCGATCGCCTGCAGCCCTTCCAGAGCGTGCAGCGCAAGTACGAGGAGGCGGCGAAGGCGCTGCAGGAGCGGCTCATCTCGCGGGCGCGCGCGGGCCAGCTCCCCGCGGAGGTGATGAAGCGGCTGGAGGTGGCCTCCGGCAGCGAGGAGCAGCAGCGGAAGATCTTCGACGAGTGGCTGTCCGCGCAGGTGGAGGCGGACTCCGGCCTGGAGAAGCTGCGCGAGGAGTACCTGCGTCACCAGTCGGTGGTGCCGACTTCGCTCATGCTGGGCATGTTGAAGCTGATGCGGGCCAACGAGACGGAAGGCGAGGCGCGCCAGGCCCTGCTGGGCGAGGCCGAGCGCGTCTTCCTCTCCATCCGCCAGGATGCCGAGGGCGACCCGCGCTTCCACCTGGGACTCGGGCAGGTGTACCACCGGCTCGGCCGGAGCGAGGAAGGCGACAAGGAGCTGCGCGGCGTGGTGGAGCGCAAGCAGCCGGCGCTCACGCTGCAGGTGGCCCATGTCTACCGCGAGCTGGATCGGCTCGACCAGGCCAGGCCCCTGTGCGAGGAGGTCTACGACACCGCGACGGAATCGGAGCTGAAGTACGGCGCGGCCAACTTGCTGGCGCGCATGGCCACGGACGATGACGAGGAGGAGAAGTGGCTGCGCAAGGGTGATCCGCGCTCGCCCACCATCCAGGACGATCTGCTGCAGTTGGAGGCCACCCGGGCCCTGCGCGAAGGCCGGCTCGAGGACGCCGATCGCGCCCTGGCGAAGAACGTGGCCTTCCGGGCCCACGAGGCGAAGCACAACTCGGCGGCCGCCAACAACACGGCCATGGCGCTCATGACCCGGTACCGGGCATCGGGAGACGTGACGCACCTGCGCTCGGCGGTGAAGTACCTGGAGGACGCGGTGCGGCTGGCACCAGACAACGCCCTGGTCGTGGGCAACTTGGCGTCCGCTCATGAGTACCTGGGCAAGGTGACCGTCCTGGAGCGCTTCGTGCGCACGACGCCGCTGCACCTGCAGGATGGCGAGGCCCAGGAGTTGCTCGCGGTGTTGCTCGAGGGCCCGCTGCGCGAGGAGGTGCTGAAGGCGCTGGACGCGGATCCCTCGCTGCGCCGCGGCCAGGAGCTGAGCCAGCAGGAGCAGACGCTGTCACCGGGGAAGGCCGCGGCCTGGGAGCGGCAGTTGCTGTGGCTGAGCTGGCACCGGGACACGCAGGGCCTGGCGTCGCTGGCGAAGCGGCTGGAGACGCTGCCGTCCTTCGAGGGAAGTGCCGGCGTCCTGGCCCGCAAGCAGTGGGAGTCGGGCGAGATGGACGCGCAGCTGGGCAAGTGGATGGCCCAGGGCGTGACCTGGGCCGAGGCGACACTGAAGCGGGCGAAGCAGACGAACCACGCGCCCACGATCGCGGCGGCCTGGCTCCTGCTGGGCGAGGCCCTCGACAGGCAGCGCTACCACGATCCGAAGCAGGAGCAGCTCGACAAGATGGTGGAGGCCTATCGCGAGGCCGGGAAGCTCTGGCCGCAGTTCGGCGTGGCCGGGTCCCTGGAGTGGGCGCTGGCCTCCGTGGCGATGGAGCGCGGGGCGGCGAAGTCCGAAGCCCTGGGGAAGGTATGGAAGGAGGAGCGGCGCATCCGGGGCCTGGGGACGATCATGCTCCAGGCGCTGACGGGCCCCGCGGGCGCGGAGGTGGCGGCGGCGCTGCGGGCTCAGTCGGAGCTGAAGGAAGCGGCCGAGCACGCACGTGAGCGGGCCAGGGTGCGCCCCGAGATGACGGACTGGGTGCTCGCCAAGGCGGCGGGAGACGTGGTGCTGGAGCAGGCGGCGGCCGCGGTGTTCGCGCGGCCGGACGTGGAGCTGAAGCTGGCCATCGACGCGAGGCTGGCGGGAGACCACCCGCGCGAGAAGGCGGAGCAGGAACTCTTCAAGCAGGGCAAGGCCCAGCAGGGCCGGCCCTGAGCACGGGAACGACAGGAGCGGATAATCGAACATGTTTGAAATCACCCACCGCATCGTTCAGACCAACGGCATCCACCTGCACATCGCCGAGGCCGGCCAGGGTCCCCTGGTGCTGCTGCTCCATGGCTGGCCGGAGTCCTGGTACTCGTGGCGCCACCAGATCCCCGCGCTCGCCGCCGCCGGTTACCACGTCGTGGCCCCCGATGTGCGCGGCTACGGCCAGAGCGACAAGCCCTGGGAGATCGAGGCGTACAGCATGAAGCAGCTGCTCGCCGACTGCACCGGCCTGCTCGATACCCTCGGGGAGAAGACCGCCGTCATCGTCGGCCACGACTGGGGCGCGGCGATGGCGTGGACCAGCGCCGCGCTCCACCCCGAGCGCTACCGCGCGGTCGTCAGCATGAGTGTGCCGCACCTCGGCCGCTCGCCCCAGCCGCCCACGCAGCTCTTCCGGCACATGTTCCAGGACACCTGGTTCTACATCCTCTACTTCCAGCAGCCCGGCGTCGCCGAGGCGGAGTTCGAGGCGGATGTCGCGAAGGCGCTACGCACCATCTACACCGGCACTCCCGGCTACGATCCCATGTCACCGGTCGTGCGCGCGAAGAAGCCAGGCGACGGCTACCTCGCTGGCCTCGAGGCCCCCTCCACCCTGCCCGCCTGGCTCACGGAAGAGGACCTCGCGTACTTCGTGAAGGAGTTCTCCCGCGGTGGCTTCCGCAGCAGCCTCAACCGTTACCGCAACATGGACCGGGATTGGGAGGAATTGCCCGAGCTCGCCACGATGAAGATCCATCAGCCCGCGCTCTTCGTCATCGGTGAACAGGACCCGGGACGCGCCTTCGCGCCGGTCGAGCCGATGAAGGCCCTGGTGCCTCACCTCCACGAGCCGGTCATCGTCCCGGGCGCGGGCCACTGGGTCCAACAGGAGCGCCCCGCCGAGGTCAATGCCGCGCTCCTCTCCTTCCTGAAAGGATTGCCCCCCTGAACAAGATCCACGAGGGCACCCGCCAGGTGCAGCGCATCGTCATGGCGCGCCAGCTGCTCGCCGGCGTCCAGTCTCTCCGAGGGCCGTGACTCGCCGACTGGTCATGGCGTGGTCGTGGTGAGGCTGCGAAGGGAGCACCCCTGATCGGTCAGGAATCGCTCAGGCCCCAGGCCCTTCCCACGAAATCGTGTTAGACTTGACTTACTCGTTTCCCCCTTCAGGAGGAGCATCGTGATTGTCATCTGGAGATGGTGGGCGGTAGGGATTGGGCTGCTGTGGATGGCGGGCTGCGGCGCGGCGGGTGAAGAGGTGCTGTCCCAGGGGCGGAGTGCCCAAGCGGTACAGAGCGGAGCATGGCGCATCGCCGCGGACGACCATACCCTGGCGCTGCGCTACGACGGGACCGTCTGGGCCTGGGGAGAGAACGGCAACGGAGAGCTTGGAGATGGCACGACACTCTCCAGGAGCACTCCAGCGCAGGTTCCGGGTCTGAGCGGGGTGTTGGCTGTTGCCGCGGGAAGGAATCACTCCCTGGTGTTGCGTGTCGATGGCACGGTCTGGGCCTGGGGCGGCAACTCCTCGGGACAGCTTGGCAACGGGACGACCACCAGCAGTCTGGTGCCGCTCCAGGTGCCGGGCCTCGGTGGCGTGAAAGCCATTGCGGCGGTGGCGTACTCCTCCTTCGCGTTGCTTTCCGATGGAACGGTGCGCGCCTGGGGCCGCAATGGTTTTGGCGTGCTCGGAGACGGGACGACGTCGGATCGCTACTCCCCGGTCCCGGTCCTCAATCTCTCCCAGGCCGTGTCCATCGCGGCCGGTGGTGACCACGCCTTCGCGGTGCTCGCCAACGGCACGGTGATGGGGTGGGGCTATAACTACTTTGGCCAGGTGGGAGACGGCACGACCATCAGCCGCACCGCTCCCGTCCCGGTGAAGAACCTCACGGGCGTGAGCGCCGTCTCCGTGATGGGGAGCAACTCCTCCGTGGCGCGGAAGTCCGACGGAACCGTGTGGAGCTGGGGTGACAACTGGGTCGGACAACTCGGCGTCGGTTCGGCGGTCAGCACCAGCCCCACTCCCGTCCAGGTCCCCGGTATCACCACGGCCGTGGCCATCCAGTCCGGGGTGGGTCACGGAATGGCACTGCTCGCCGACGGTACGTTGAAGGGCTGGGGTTACAACCTCTATGGCCAGATTGGCGACAGCACCACGAGAACCCGCTACACGCCCGTCCTGGTGCCAGGGCTTGCCCAGGTCGTGCATCTTGCCGCCGGTACCCTGCACTCCCTGGCGGTGACCGCTGACGGGAAGGTATGGGCCTGGGGCGACAACGCCCAGGGGACACTCGGAGACGGGACAACGACCCAGCGCCTCGCTCCCGTGACAGTCGTTGGGCTGCCACAGTAGGTGGCCGGCAGGACCCCTCAACAGGCCTTCAATCCTTCCTATGCGCCTCGACCCGCCTGCAGCTCACGGTGGAGTAGGAAACGACGTGAAGGCCGGCCTGTTTTGAACACAAACACTCGTAGGACGACCGGCACCGCGCCTCTTCCTTCGCGCCATGGACACGACCTCTCGTGTAGCCGACTTGTGGGGTAGGTCCACTCAAACCGGGGCAGGCGCAGGTGGTTGAGCACCCGGGGTCCGGGCTATTGTGAGGACATCCCCTGGAGGACCCTGTGAATCCCTCGCTGAAGATCACTGTGTGTGGCATCGAGTTCGAGAACCCCTTCCTCCTGGGGTCGGGGCCACCGGGCACCAACGCCCGGGTGATCGCCAAGTCCTTCGATCTGGGTTGGGGCGGAGTGGTGTGCAAGACTATCAGCCTGGACGCCTCGAAGGTGATCAACACCGCGCCCCGCTACGCCAAGGTGAAGGCGCGCGAGGATGACAAGGTGGTGGTGGGCTTCGAAAACATCGAGCTCGTCTCCGATCGGCCCTTCTCCACCTGGCTGGAGGAACTGCGCCAGCTCAAGAAGGCATACCCCCACAAGGTGCTGGTGGCCTCCATCATGGAGGAGTACAACAAGGAGGCTTGGCAGACGATCGTCCGCGAGGTGCAGGAGACAGGGGTGGACGCCTTCGAGCTGAACCTTTCCTGTCCGCACGGCCTGCCCGAGCGACGGATGGGCGCGGCCATGGGCCAGGACCCCAGCATCTGCGAGGAAGTGGTGGGTTGGGTCAAGGAGGTCTCGCGCATCCCGGTCTGGGCGAAGATGACGCCCAACGTGGGGGACCCGGTGTTGTCGGCCCGGGCATCGGCGAGGGCGGGGGCTGATGGACTCTCCACCATCAACACCATCCTCTCCATCGCGGGGGTGGATCTGCGGACGTTGCGGCCCATGCCCACCGTGGAGGGCTACTCCGTGCCGGGCGGCTACTCGGGCCAGGCGGTGCGGCCCATCGCGCTGCGGCACGTAATGGAGGTGGCCCGCGCGCTTCCCGGCATGCCCCTCTCCGGGATGGGCGGCATCGAGACCGGCTACGACGCCGCCCAGTTCCTGCTGCTCGGCTCGCACACCGTGCAGGTGTGCACCGGCGCCATGCTCCAGGGCTACGAGGTCATCGCCAAACTCAAGGAGGAATTGCAGGAGGTGCTGAGCAAGCACGAGCTCGCGTCGGTGCGCGAGCTCGTCGGCAAGAGCCTCCCGTATTTCACCACCCACGCGGACTTGGTGGAGCGCCAGCGCGCGGCCAAGGCAGCCAAGGTGACTGGGGGCAAGGACAACGAGACGTGGAAGGGCGAGATCAAGCGGGAGACGGACTCGCTCACCAGCGGGTAACTTCGTCACCCATGCCGTCGACGAAGCCGCCCACCGTGGCTACCCGTGTTGGTCCCCGGGTCAGGGGCTGACCCGGGGCCAACGCGTCCTACCTGTACCGGTAGGCCACGTCCACAGCCTGGCTCGTCGGACGCTCGGCCACCTTGACCGTCAGGACGCGGCTCGCGACGTCCCAGGTCCAGCTGCCCGCCGGCGCCGCCTTGCCGTCGAGGGTCACCGACTCCGGCTCCCGCGCACCCACGAACCGCACCGTCCACGCGCGCTTCTGCACCTGCCCGGCGAACGACCCGACAGGCCCGTCGACACGGAGCGCCGCGCTTTGGCCGTCCTCGGTGTAGCGGATGTCCGTGCGGGTGCTCTGCGTGCGGTCGGAGGTCGTGCCGTCGTCCTCGAAGAGGCTGGCGTGCCCCGTCGCTCCCGCCGCCACCGTGAGCGTGACCGCGTCCAGCGGGTTCTGGACGTCGTTGGTGACGTCCTTGCTGCGCGTGGGCACGATCCCGCCGGACCTGACGAACACCGGCATGGTGTCCAGCCCGGTGGTGAGGCTCTGGGTCGTGCCGCCCGCGTACGTCTTGCCGGTGAACCAGTCGGTCCACGAGCTGCCCGGCGGGAACCACACCGGGGTCGTGGCGGTGTTCCCGGGCGTGGTCACCGGCGCGACGAGCACGTCCGAGCCGTACAGGTACTCGCTGCCGGCCGTCGCGTACGCGTCCTGCTCGGTCGGGTACGCGAGGTACGTCGGCCGCACCACCGGGACGCCGGTCGCCTCCGCCTCACGCGCGAGCGTGTAGGTGTACGGCACGAGCGCCTCGCGCAGGTTGAGGAACTTCTTCGCCGACGCACCCCCGGCGCCCGGGTACTGCCAGGGCAGCCGGTCGCCGTGGTTGCTGTGCAGGCGATCAATCGGCTGGAAGGTGCCGAACTGGACCCAGCGGGCGTACAGGTCGTCGGGCAGCTTGTCCGTGCGCTGACCGTGGACGACGTCCGAGCCGGGGATGCCCCACAGGCCGCCGTTGTGCCCGCCGATGTCGTGGCTGATCGCCGACAGGCCGGTGGCAATGCCCTCGCCGGAGGTGAAGCCGATCTCGGCCGCGAGGGTCCCCCACGTCGAGGTGGTGTCACCGGTGAAGGGCAGCGTCGTGCGCTTGTCCGCCCACGGCCCGGTCGGCACCGCGGTCGGGTTGCTGTAGCCGCCCGCCTGCAGCGAGCCGAACGCGCGGGAGAACGCGAAGCCGCGGCCGATGCTGGAGTTCGTGTAGTCGGTGTACTGCTGGTTGATCCACGCGTCGCCGGTGACGCCGTCGATGTTGGCCTCGCTGGCGTCGCAGCACCAGTCGAGCCACCAGAAGTCGGTGCCCTGCTGCGTCATCGTGTCGTGCAGGCCGAAGAACGCCTTCAACTGGTCAGCATCGCCGAAGTCGAAGGTGTAGCACTCGGAGGCCTCGCCCGAGCAGCCGCCGGTGTGCCGGGTGAGCTTGCCCTTCGCGGTCGCCTGCGCGGCCGCGAACCGCGGGTCGGTCCGCAGGATGCTGGGATGGATGTTCAGGGTCGTGCGCAGGCCCTGCGAGCGCGCCCAGTCGAAGAACCCCTCGGGGTCGGGGAACTTGCTGGTGTCGATCTCCCAGCCGTTCCAGTAGTTGCCGGCCTTGAAGTTGGTGTCGACGACGAGGACGTCGAGGGGCACGCCCTCCGCGCGGAACCTCGGGAGCAGACCCTCCTGGAAGTCGGCCGCGGTGAAGTCGAGGTACTCGGAGAACCAGACGCCGTATGCCCAGCGCGGCAGCAGCTTCGACGGACCCGTGAGCGTCGCGAGGTCGCCGAGGGCCCGTGGGTAGTCCTGGCCGTAGCCGAAGACGTAGCCGTCCTGGTAGCCGCCCGGGTGCGCGGCGCGGGGAGTGAGCTTGCGCGACGCCGGGTCGTACTCCGCCGAGGCGGTGTCGTCCAGCAGCGACCAGCCGTCCTGGTAGAGAAGCCCCGGGTTGAGGATCGCGCTGCCCTTGTCGCCGTCGAAGGCGTCGAGGCCACGCCGGTAGCCGCCGAGCGCGGCGTGCGGCGCGAGCAGCGGCGCGTCGGTCTTCGTCAGCGCCACGGTGTCGACGTTGACCGCGCACCCGCCGGCCTGCGGGCAGCTCAGGCGCACGTCGCTGGTGCCGCTGGGGAGGGTGACGTCCGTACGCACCGTGCGCCAGCTGTCCCAGTCGCTCGTGGTCGGCAGCGTGAGGGTGGAGGCCGCGCCCGTACCTGCCTGCACGGTTACCGCGCCCGGCGTCTTCAGCCCGCGGGAGTAGCGCAGTTGCAGCGAGTACGTGCCAGCCGCCGGAACGCCGACCGCGCGCACGGTCATCCGCGAGCCGGTGACGTCGAGCCCCGCCGCGAACCCCTTGCCGCTGTAGCCGTTGTGATCCTTGGCGGTCCTCGCGCCGCCGGACAGGCCCGCGGACTCCGCCTCACAGATGCCGCCGAAGCCGCAGACCCCACCCGCCGTGCTGCCCGGCGCGGGAAGGCCCGTGCCGGCCGGGCCGATGGCCAGGCTGTCGATGTTGACGTTGCCGGCGTCGGTCGCCTGCCGCACGAGCGTGACGTGGTTGGTGCCGGCCGCGAGGTGCACCGGCACGGTGACGGGCTTCCAGGCGTCCCAGCTGCCCGTGGGCGGCATGGAGACGGGGGGGCTCGAACCGCCCTCGACCCTCAGCGTCACGCCGGCCTGCGACGCGAAGCCGTTGGCGTAGCGGGCGGTCAGCTCGTAGTCGCCGGCGGCGGGCGCGTCGATGGCGAAGCCAATCGAGTCACCCACGCCCTCGAAGCCCGCGGCGAACCCGTTGCCGGTGTAGTTGAGGTGGTCGGTCGCCAGGTGCATCAGGCCGGTGAGCGCGAGCGCCTCGGCCTCGCAGAGCGCTCCGAAACCGCAGGTCCTCGGCGCCTGCGGGTACGCGTCGCCGGACTTGAGCAGCGCGAGGCTGTCGATGTTGAGCTGGCCCGTGTCCGACCTGGTGCGTGTCAGGGCAACCACGTGCGGCCCGGCGATCAGGTCGAGGGGCAGTGACAGGTGGCCCCAGGAGTCCCAGTTGCCGGTGCGCGGCAGCGAGAACTGGCGCGCCGACCCGCCGTCGACCGTGAGCGTGAGCGTGCGCGGGTCGCCGAGTCCGTTCGCGTAGCGCAGGTCCAGGACGTAGGAGCCGCCCGCCGCGGGCGCGACCTGGAAGGTGACGCGGGTCCCGGTCCCTTCGAAGCCCGCGGCGAAGCCGGTGCCGGTGAAGCCGGTGTGGTCGCGCGCCTCGCTGATGCCTTCGAGCACGAGGCCCTCTGCCTCGCAGAGCACGCCGAGCGCGCAAGTCGGGATGACCCGGCTCGCCCAGGGGCGCGCCTCGACGTCCTGCGTGCCGGCCTTCAACCTGACGACGAGGTTCTCGTCGGTGAACTGGCCGGAGCCCACCTTGTAGCGCAGCGTCAGCGCGCCGGTGTCGATGACGAGCCAGCCGTCCTCGGTACGAGTCGTGAAGCTCGTCTTGCCGAAGCCGCCCCGCCCGATGGCGTTGAAGGTCGGGGCGTCGAGGAAGCGGGCGTCACCCGCGTACTCCGTGCGGATGAGCGTGGGGCTGAGCACCTCGAAGCGGGCCTTGCCCGAGATGACAGCCGTATTGGAGACCGGGGACTGCGGGGCGTCCGGGGGCTGTGGGGCGTCCGGGGGCGTCGCGGGCGCAGTGCAAGCCGCCGAGGCTGACGCGATCGCTGCGAGCAGCGCGAACGTACGCGCGCGGCCCGCTCCTCTCCTGAGTACAGCGCGACTTTGCATCGAAAGAGTCCTGCTCATTGTTCGAGCTTCCTTCCCTTCACGAGGGCGTGGCCGAGACGGCTCGCACCGGTGCTTTCTTTCCTCAGGGCTCGAACGTGCGCGAGCCTCCGGTGCGCGCTTCCTCGGATCAGGGTGGCAGCTCTTCCGGAGGCATCCAAGAATAAACTGCTTACCTTAACATCCCTGGTTTGTGGCTCACTCAACACTGTCTTGGGAGGCTGCTCCCCGTGGACACCCGGCTCGCGTTGGCCGTCGCAAAGACACGTGCCAGGCAGACCCTCGGCTCCAGCCCTCACTCATGCGCCTCGGCATGGCGCAGCAGCTCGTCCACGGAGCCCACCAGCACCCGGTTGTCTCCCACGGCCGTGGCCACCACCGGTGCGCTCGTGGCCGCCGTGAGGAGCGTTACCTCGGGCCCTCCCTCTGGCAGAGTCAGGGAGGCGCTGACCTTGTCGTGCAGATGAGGGCGGAAGTGGAGCGCGCTCCAGCTCCGGCCAACGAGGCTGCCGTCGGGCAGGAACACCGTTTCGTGTTCCCACCAGGACGTCAGAAGAGGCGTCGGGCTCTGGCTGTTCTCGAGCACCGCGAAGCCGGTTGCCCCGACTCCTCCGCTGCTGTCCCTCCACGGGTTTGGAGCTACCGCCAGGTGCCCGGCCGGGCTGAACGATACCGAGCCTGAGTAGTGCAGCGTTCCCACGAGACGTTGCTGCAGGAGGGTGCCCGTCGCCACCTCCACCACGGCGAAGAAGGCGCTCTCCGTGGTATGCCCATCGACGTTGAGTGCCGCCAGGGTCCGACCGTCCGGAGAGAACGCAAGGGACCAGTGGCCTTGGGTCTCGTCCTGAGACAGCAGCTCGACAGGGGTTCCACCCGGGGCGAGCACGACCACGTGGGTGCCAGCGGGAGTGCTCTTTGTTCCCAGCCCCACGGCGATGTGGCCGCCGTGTGCAGTCACTGCCAGGGCGATGACGGGCTGCTCCCACTGCACGCGCTGCACATCCGCGCCAGAGGGGAAGGCCCAGCGCCGGAGTGTCCCGTCCCGCCCGCCGATGAGCAGGTGCTCCCCCTCGGGCGTGAAGCACAGCGCATTGACCGGGCCCACGTCGGCGCGAACTGCCAGTGGGGTCCCCTGCTGCGCGCTCCACAACCGGAGTCCGTCCATCCCCCCTGTCGCCAGGAGCGTGCCGTCCGCACTCAAAGCAAGACAGCGTGCCTCGTGATGGTCCACCAGGTGCATGAAGTTCTTCATCGTTGATGGGGCAGGCGCACCTTCATGGCTCGCGAGGCTGTATGAGCCTCCAGGCGAGGGGCATCCACAGGCCGGCGAGGGTTGCCTTGAGCAACCCACCGGGGAGGAAGGGCAGGAAGCCCTTGTGCAGGGCCGTGGCGAGGTCGAGCGGGGCCGCCACACAGAGCCAGGGCACGCCGATGGCCAGGATGACGAGCTGGCCAGCGAGGAAGAGCGGGACCGCCTTCCATGCCACCCTGTCGAAGCCGTGCCGCGCCGCGAGGCCCACGAGGAAGGCCGCGGGGATGAAGCCCACCAGGTAGCCGCCGGTCGGCCCGAGCACCTGTGCCCAGCCGCTGGCCCCCTTGGAATAGAACGGCAGTCCCACCGCCCCGAGCAGGACGTAGGCGAGCTGCCCGGCCATGCCACGCACGGGCCCGAGCGCGGCGGCCATGAGGACGACCGCGAGCGTCTGGCCCGTGATCGGCACCGGGGAGCCCGGCACCTCGATGGCGACCTGCGCGAGCAACGCGGTGAACAGCGCGGCGCCAAGCACGAGCGCCCCATCATGGACGCGCGTGCGTGCGAAGACGTCGGCCAGGACGCGAGGTGGTGGAGAACCAGAGGGGCGTGGAGACACCATCCCATGCTCAGCGAGGAGGAGCTCCGATGCAAGACGTCAGCGAGCCCGGGGAACGTGAGCCGCTCCAGACCTCACATGATTGGGGGAACTCGCGAGTCCACTCCCGGGACCAATGGCTTCGCCTATATTCAGTTCCTGGCCCGTCCCGCCACCAGGTGGAATCGGTCAGGCACACCTCCAGGAAACACCATGACTCAGATCAATTTGATGTCACCCGAAGTCCTCACGAATCCCTACCCCTACTACGCGGAGCTGCGGCGCCTGAGCCCGGTGTGTCAGGTCGAGCCGCATGGCATGTGGGCGGTGTCCCGCTATGAGGACGTGCTCTTCGTTCTCAAGAACCCTTCCCTCTTTTCGTCGTCGGGTTTCACGGTGGCGTGGCAGCCGGCCTGGGTGGGCTACAACCCGATGGCCAATTCAATGATTACCCGGGATCCGCCGCAGCACACGCGGCTGCGTGCCCTGCTGCTGCGTGCGTTCGGACCCGCCACCATCGCCCGCTTGGAGCCACGCGTGCGGGCCACCGCCGAGAGGCTCGCGAGCGGTCTCGTGGACGGCGCTGACTTCATCCAGACGCTGGCGTTGCCCGTGCCCGCGTATGTCATCAGCGAGATCCTCGGGCTCGATCACCAGCTCCTTCCCTATTTCAAGCAGTGGTCCGATGACATCGTCGCGATCACTCCCTCCCCCGCGTCTCCCGAAGCCGCCGAGCGCATTCGCGGCACCATCGCGAAGCTGACGGAGTATGTGGGGAAGGTGATCGAAGAGCGGCGCCGCGCGCCCGCGGACGACACGGTGAGCGATCTGCTGCGCGCGGAGGTGGAGGGACAGCGGTTGACGGACGTGGAGATCAAGGACTTCCTCATCCTCCTCTTGATCGCCGGACTGGAGTCCACCACGAACCTCCTCGGCAACTCGCTCCTCTTCCTCGCCGACCATCCCGAGATGATGGCCCACCTGCGGGCCGAGCCCTCGCTGATTCCGTCGTTCATCGAGGAGATGCTCCGCTACGACGGCGTGGCGCCGGGGGTTCCCCGGCTCGCGGCCAGCGACGTCACGCTCGCGGGAGTGACCATTCCGCAAGGCTCGATGGTGTTCCCGCTCATGTCCTCCGCCAATCGAGACGAGCGGAAATTTCCGGATCCGGATCGCTTCGATCTGCACCGGGGCTCCCAGGGCGGCCTCGCGTTCGGACAAGGCGCTCATTTCTGCCTGGGTGCGATGCTCGCTCGGATGGAGGTGCGAATCGTCCTGGAGACGGTGCTCGCGCGCTTCCAGCGGGTGGAGCGGCTCCTGGGGAACATTCAATACCAGTGCGCGCTCACGACGCGCGGGCCCGTCGCGCTGCCGCTCCGGTACATCCCCGTCGGTGGTTGAACGCCCTCTGGGTGGAAGGCGTCGCGTGCGTTCTGGGTTGCACGCGACGCGAAGCCGAAGCAACGGTTC
Source organism: Cystobacter fuscus (assembly GCF_002305875.1). Lineage (NCBI taxonomy): Bacteria > Pseudomonadati > Myxococcota > Myxococcia > Myxococcales > Archangiaceae > Cystobacter > Cystobacter fuscus. Next base: position 6,709,273 of record NZ_CP022098.1, read on the forward strand.
AAACGGTTTTGCGGCCCGGGCACCGTGTACCTCGCCCGCCGGGGCCACCAGCGCGTCGCCCTCGAGCTGGGTGCCCCGCGACGCCTGGGGCGAGCGCGAGGGAATTCGAGAAAAAATAAAAAGCGCAAAAATTTCCCTTCACACGGATGAGTCCATCCCCTCACACACGCGCGGTGCACCCGCGCACATCCGGAGACTCCATCCATGTCCCTTCGTTGTCTGTCGCTCGCGGTTCTCCTCTCCCTCTCTGCCTGCACCTCGCAGGGCCCCGCCGGTCCCGCCGGTCCCGCCGGCCTCCAGGGTCCTCAAGGTCCCCAGGGTCCTCAAGGTCCCCAGGGTCCGGCCGCGAGCGGTGACTTCAGCTGCACGCCCAACACCGCCTTCTGTGACGGCAATCGGGTCGCGTTCTGCACGCGCTCGGGCAAGGACGCCGTCTCGCCCCAGGCCTGTGCGTCGGGCACCACCACCAACCCCGTCTCCTGCCACACGGACAAGTGTGGAGACGGCAGCACCGCGTGCTGCCGCCCGCTGAAGCCCACCTGCGCGTGGAACATCGCGGAGCCCGCGATCACGGGCGAGTACTACGAGGGGGTTTCTTCCGGGCTCACCTACTGCACCCCGCCCTCGAGCTGCGGTGACACCCTCGAGTTCTCCCTCACGTATGAGGACAACTCGGACAAGTGTGGCTCAGACGGCGACTACATGCACGTCAGTGTCGAGATCGACCGGACCGTCACCTTGGGAGAGGCCATCACCCTGCCGGACTCCCGCGTGTCCATCAACTACAACAACGCGGGCGTCCACTGCCCCGGGGGTGATTGGGCGGGTAGCGCCACCCTCGTCCGTACCACGCCCAACTGGGCCATCTCCCTGGACGTGAGCTGCGAGCGCGACGCCACCGTGAAGCTCAAGGGAGACTTCTCCGGCGACATCTGACCGGACGAGTCTGGCCCCCGGCGCCCCCTCCCGCTCGCCGGCCCTGGGTGCCGGTGGCCCACCCCACCCCGCTCGTTCTACGGTGGCGTGGGCGTGGCGTACTCCAGCCGATGAAGACAACCCGAAGCGTCAGACGCGCAGGGTGCGGCCGAACAGCGCGAGCATCGTCTTCCAGTGCCGCTCGGAGGCCTGAGGGGTGAAGGCCGGCGAGCCATTCACGGCGAAGCCATGGCCCGAGCCCTCATAGAGCTCGGATTGGAAGGTGACGCCCGCCTTCTTCAGCGCTTCCTCCAGCCGGGCGATGGACGCGGCCTCCATGAAGACATCCTTGTCGGCGTGGCCGAAATAGAGCTCGCCCCGGAGTTTGTCCGCGAGCAGGTGCGGGCTCCGCGGGTCATCCGTGGCCAGGTGTCCGCCGTGGTACGAGGCCGCCGCGGCCACCTGCTCCGGGAAGCCCGCCATCATGCGCATGGCGACGGCGCCGCCCATGCAGTAGCCCACCACGCCAATGCCTCCCCTCTTCACCTCGGGCCGCGAGGTGAGGAAGCCCACCTCCGCGGCAGCATCCGTCAGGATGCGCTCGGGCGTCAGGGTGGCGAGGAGCGCGAAGACTCGCTTGCGGAAGGACTCGTCCGCCATCGAGCCCTGACCCAGCAGGGGCGCGCGGCCCTCGCGGTAGTAGACGTGGGGCAGCAACACCACGTAGCCCTCCGACGCCAGCCGCTGCGCCATCGCCTCGAACGCGGGACGGGTGCCCCCGGCGTCCGAGATCATGACCACGCCCGGCCATGGGCCCTGGCCCTCGGGGGAGAACAGCTTCGCGTCCATCGTTCCGTCGGCAGTCTGGATGTCAATCGATTGCACGGGCATGGAATGATACCTCGGGGTTGAACAAGAGGGGGTGGGTGTCAGGAAGAAACAGGGCGCCGCTCATGCCTGGAATCGTCGGTCATCCGCGTGACGCCAGGTGCCCCATATCAGGCCCCGTGTGTCGTCTGTTCAACCGTGTGTTGTCTCGATGGCGATTGGCTTTTTTGTCACCTACGGAGCGTGCGGGTCCGTTATAGCGTGGCTCTCCACCTTTGCGGGAGTTCCCATCATGCCATCTCTTCGTTCATCATTGCTCTCCCTCGCCTTTCTCGCCGCCTGCGGCGACGCGACGAGCGCCGACCCCGACAGCCCGGAGAGCCGCTCCGAGGCGATCGCCGCGGGCTTCTCCATCACCGAGGTCGCGGATTTCAATTCGCCCTGGGCGATGACCTTCCTGCCGGACGGCCGGATGCTGGTGACCGAGAAGGCGGGAACGCTCCACCTCGTCTCGGCGGACGGAACGCAGCGCAAGACCGTCACCGGCACGCTCGCCGTGTCCAGCGCGGGTCAGGGCGGACTGATGGACGTGGTGCTCCATCCCCAGTTCGCGCAGAACCGGCTCGTCTACTTCAGCTACTCCGAGTCGCGCTCGAGCGGCAAGGGCGTGGCGCTCGCGCGGGGCACCTTCACCGACGGCACCTCGCCCTCACTGGCCAACGTGCAGGTCATCTTCCGGGCCACGCCGTATGTGAGCGGAGATGGCCACTTCTCCGGCCGCATCGCCTTCTCTTCCGACGGCAAGCTGTTCTTCACCAACGGAGATCGGCAGAAGTTCGATCCCGCCCAGGATCCCACCGCCACGCTCGGCAAGGTGCTGCGCCTCAATGACGATGGCACCCCCGCCGCGGGCAACCCGCTGGCCGCCCGGGGCTTCCACCCCGCCGTCTGGTCCTATGGCCACCGCAACCTGCTCGGCCTCGCCTTCGACGCGAGCGGCAACCTGTGGGAGCAGGAGATGGGTCCCCAGGGCGGCGACGAGGTGAACCTCATCCAGCCCGGCCTCAACTACGGCTGGCCCAACGCCTCCAACGGCAGCCACTACGACGGCCGTGACATCCCCGACCACCGCGCGGGCGACGGCTACGAGGCTCCCAAGGTGTGGTGGAACCCCGTCATCTCGCCCGGCGGCTTGATGGTCTACTCGGGCAAGCTCTGGCCGGAGTGGAAGGGCGACCTGTTCATCGGCGGCCTGTCCAGCCAGTCGCTGGTGCGCGTCGACCTGAACGGCACCTCGGCGTCCAAGGGCGACCAGTGGAACATGAACAGCCGCATCCGCGAGGTCGAGGAGGGTCCGGACGGCAGCATCTGGCTGCTCCAGGACGGCCAGAGCGGCTCCCAGGGCAAGCTCCTGCGGCTGCGTCCCGCCCCCTGATCCACCCGCGCTCCGAGACGGAGGGGGTGGCTCGACTCGCACCTGGGTGATGGCCTCACCTGGGTGCGGAACTCGGGACTGCACCCTCCTGTCTCGTGGAGCCGTGCCGCCCTCGGCGGCTGCCTGCTGGCCTTCGAGCGCGACCAGTTCATCCGGCTGCCCCTTCGCGGCCTCGGCCCAAAACGAAAGCCCCGCGATGTCCGAGGAGAAATCCGGGGCCTTGCGACATCCCTTGCTGTGGAGGCGGCGGGAATCGAACCCGTGAACGAGGCGATAGAAAACCCTAAGCAGGACGCGCTGTTACCCGCTATCACCTTGATTCTCCTCGGGTTCGTCATCCCGTCCCGTCCCACCCTGCGGCAGGGGCATCGGCTCGAACGGCTGCGAGGGCTCAAACGGGGCGATGCTGGAGGGATAGGAGGGATAAGTCGAGGCGCGAGCGGCCTGGGTACCCGGCCCCCCTCCAGTCACGGGCAAGCGGTCCCTGTTCCGACACCGTCCGCGAGCGCGCGCCCACAGGCCCGAGCTGCGACTGCCGTGTGTGCCCCCCTCCACCTGCCCCGAGCCGCAGCAGCCGCGCCGCTGGAGCCCTCTCGCGCGCCCCTGGTTCGCGCCTCACCGTTCCACAGGCCCGGCAACCTCGCGTCCTGGGAGCCCTCCACGGGCCCGAGTGAGCTGTTGGCTGCATTGGCACGCCCCCCTGGCTCGAGTTGCGGCTGCTGCACCTTGCCCCTCTGCCGCTCCCCCCGCGTGCTCGTCCCTTGCTGTCGGGACGGGGTGGCATCTTCCGAACAGCCCCACCAGGACCCGCCAGGTCCTGACTTCATCGGAGGATGTAGCCATGCGTTTCCGAGCGTGGATTGCCCTGCTGCTCTACGTTTCCGCCTGCGCTACGTCAGCGCCTGGCCCAAGAGAGCCAGCGGCCCGAGACCCGAGGCTCGCCAACCTCCAGCGAGCGGCGAAGCTGCCCTGGACGGACGGGGGGAGGTGCGCCGTCCGCGAAGCTTCCGAGCCCTGGCCCGTGCTGGCGGAGCGGTGCTATCAGGCCCTCGACCATGACCGGCTCGAGTTTCACGACCTCACGGGACGATGCGCGTTGGCCTCCGCGGGCGCCGCGGCCATGGGGCTCGGGGTCTGGGAGCCTGCATTGAAATACCTCTATTCGTTGGAATGGGGGTGACTACGGTGGCGTTGTCTGCGAGTTCGTGCGCTCCGTCCTCTGGCGAGAGCCTCCTTGATGCGCCGCTCGTGCGCGTGGGTCAGCCGGAAGCACAAAAACCCCCCTGGCAGATCGCGCTCGGGAGTGAGGATGTGGGCCTTCACCCAGTAACGCACCGTGCTTTCAGAAACCCCGTATTTCTCAATGAGCCCACGGGTGGTGTAACGGCCATCTGGGAGGCGCGCTGGCAATCGCGGGTTGCCAGAGCGGCCCGGCTGCCTTCCTGGTCTGTAGCCACGACTGCGCGCCATGGCCAGCAGCGATTGCAGTTCGGGCGTCATCTCGAACCAGAAAGCACCCCTCTTTTTGTCGCGCACCGGTGTGATACGCCCTTGCTTCACCCAGTAGCGGACCATCGGAGCCGATACCCCGTAGCGCGAAATCAGACCCCGCATGGAATAGCGCCCCTGCTCATCTTGCTCGGGCAGGGGACTGGCGGACACCCCAGGGGGGCGCCCCGCGCGGATTGCGTGTCCTCGGCGAAGCGGCCCCACGGTCGTGCTCGTGAAGGCACGGCCCAGGCTGTTTTTCAGGCCAAGCCGGTTGAGCTCAGCCGCTATCTGCGGGTCGCTGTACTTCTTGCCGGCCAATTCACGCACGACAGCAATGACTGGCTCGGGCGCCTTGCGGGAATCCGCCGCGGTGGGCCGGGGTGTCTGCAACTCGCTGATGGCCCCCGTCTTCCAGAGAATGCGGATGCGGACTGCTCGCTCAGGCGCGTCCACTGGCGAAAGCACGACATCCTGGATGAGGAGCCGAAGCATCCGCTTCTTGTCCACGGTGGTGGTGGTGGGGGCGTTCCACAGCCCTGGCAGGTCTCGCGCCAACGCGAGGATGGCCTTCTTGTCCTGGGCCGACAGCTCGAGCTTCTGCTTGCCTTTGGCCTCCTCGTACTCTTGCTCCACCTGAGCAAGCTCCTGGAGCTTCTGGTTCCAACGCGCCTCCAGCGTGCGTGCGACGATTCGGTTTTCCGGCTCGACGGCATTGTACTGGCGCTCGGCGCGTTGGGCCTCGTAGCGCGCCCGCTCCAGACGCAGCTTCCACTGCCGGGCCAGGCTGTTGGCCTGTCGCTCCACCTCCTTGAGGACGGCGAGCGAGAGGTCCAACTCGGGCGGGGCCATCGCCTCGAGAAAGGTCTCAACTACCTTGTCGTCAATGCGGCGAGCGCCGGTGGACCAGCAGCGGCCTTCACCGTATTCAGTCCGGATGCACTCGTAGACTGGGGTACTGGCAACGGGAAAGCTCGAGTGCATCCTCCGTCCACACCTGCCGCAGAGGACGAGTCCCTGCAGCAACGCCTTGCCACTGCGAGCCGCACCGCGCATGTAGACTCCAGGGATGCGAGTCGCATTCTCCTCGATGCGCTTCAAGTTTTCCGTGTACTCCTCCCAGGTAATGTACGCCGGGTGGGCGTCTTTCACGAAGGCCTGCCACTGCTCGGGCGCGGCGAGCTTCTCTTGCTTGCACCGCACCGCTCCATCGATGAGGGCACACCGCTCGCGATTTCGTCCCCACGCGTAGGCACCTGCATAGGTGGGATTGCGCAGAATGGTCAGCGCGCGGTGGGTGGTGAGCGGGTGCCATTGGATTTCGGCGTGGCCGTCTCGATGGGCATGGTGCGAGGGGAAGAGCAGCCCATGGCGGGTGAAATAACGTACGGCGCGGGCCACGCTGCCATCCAGGCGGAAGCGCTCGAACAGAAGGCGTATGGCCTTTTGCACCTGTTCGTCTGGGTCGAGGACGAGAGCGCCGTTGTCGAAGACGTAGCCTGTTGGTGGGGGGAAGGCCAGCTCGCCTTTCTTCGCTTTGTGCAGGATGCCACCCCGCAGCCGCTGGCGCATGAGGTGAATCTCGGCGTCGCTCATGGTTCCCTTCATGCCGAGCACCAGCCGGTCGTTGAAGTCGCTGGCGTCATAGATGCCCTCTTCGTCGACGATGAGCGTGTCCGACAGTGCACACAGGTCCATCAGTCGGTGCCAGTCGGCAGAGGAGCGCGCCAGGCGCGACACCTCCAGCGAGAAAATGGCCCCCACCTTCCCAAGACTGACGTCGGCGGCCAGCCGCTGGAAGCCAGCGCGCTGAGCGGCACTGGTGCCACTCTGGCCGAGGTCCTCATCAATGACCTCTATCCGAGCGGCATCCCAACCAAGCTTCTTGGCGAACTCGACCAGGTCGTACTGTCGCTCGGTCGACTGCTGGTGCTCATGGACCTGCATCAGGGTGGATTGGCGGATGTACACCAGCGCCGGCCTGTCCAGGTGCTTCGGCCGAACCTTTTCGCTCATCGCATGCCTCGCGTCGGGAGTGGGGCCTTGCCAGGGCCTTCAGCAGCACGCTGGCCACGACGCCGAGCCACTCGTGCTTCATCGGTTCCGGGAGTGCGGCGTAGAGCGCTCCGGGTGAGCCCGCCCGGGGCGGACTCCCGGTGCCGCTCGTGCGCCGCGCTGGCCTCTTGGCCTTTCCCATCGGACCTGTTGCTTAGGTCATCGACGAGGGCGCGTAGTTCGCGCAGTGCGCCCGGGTGCAGCTTTGGACACTTCCTACCGACCTTGAGCGGCGGTGGCCGGGGGCGTAGGTTGGTCCAGTCAACAGGAAGCAACGCCGGATGTCCGTCCGGGAAGAGCACGCGGACACAGGGGCGGCCGAGCTTGCGCTGGTACCCCAGCAGCGCAAGCTCACGGCCTGCGAATGGATGGAGCGGGTGGGTGATGCTCACCGAATCTAACGGCGGCTGCGTCCATGACGGGGTCTTTTGAGATGGGTTTCTGCGTCCTCGCGGCGCCGGAGCTCGTGGTGGGCGCGGTAGTTGTGGCGGGCGTGGTGGTGGTGGGCTTCGCCATCAAAGAGGCCCTGGAGGCTTACGAGAAGAGGGGCCGTCCCCAGGTTCGGCCGCCTACGCTGCCGGTGCCGGAGACGCAGCCGGTGCCTGAAGTGAAGCCCGTGCCGGAAGCGCGGCCCGTGCCTGTAACGAAGCCCGCCCCGCAGGAGACCTCGCCGGAAAAAGGGCCCAAGCCGGAGCCCAAGGGGCCGGATTTTTTCCCGCCGCTGGAGCCACCCGAGGCTTTGGAGCGAGAGCGTCGCCGCAGGTGCGAACCCATCCCGGTGCCGCACGAGGGCAAGGATGACGCGCATAACAAGTGCGCCGATCAGTTTCCGCCCAACCGCTATCCCGGAATGGACGTGCTCGTGGACGGTGTGAGCTTCGATGCGCTGCAAGTCGGCGTGCGTGTGCTGTGGGAAATCAAGACTCATCGGTTCGACACGTACCCTGACTTCATCCAAGACAAGGAAATCAAGAAAGAGATGATCCAAATAGAAAAGCAGCGAAAAGCTGCGGCGACATGTGGATATGGTTATGTCGTTGGGGTAAGCACCGAAGCGCACAAATCCGCGCTACTCGATGAAGATCTCACTCTCAATGTTGTTGTTACAGGGTGCAAGCGATGACTAGGCGGAGGACACTCATTTTCATTGCCTACGCGCCTGCGCTTTTGGGAAACGACCGCCGCGCGCTCAATAGCATCCATGGAATGGAAAAGGCGCTCCCCGGTTTGCGCCTGGAGTGGCAGCTCTCCGAAAGCGGGCGACCCATCGCCTTGCCGCAGCGCGACGCGTGGCTCGTAAAAGGCATTGAGGACGGGGGATTTCCCCTTCTGTGCAACGGGGACGAGAATTACCCCGTGACAGCTTGGGGAATGGGAAGATCAGGGCTCATCAGCGCAGGCGGTCAGGACCAGTTTGAAGTGCATGCAAAACTGCCACTAGGCGAGCCCGCGATCGCAGCAGCAGCAAATGTGCTGGAAGGAATGGCGGAAGGGGCGCGCGCATTTTGGGGGCGCGTGCTGCCGAACGGAGTTGCGGCGGAGATGGCGCAGCAGGTTCGTCATTCGGTGGAGCAGCCCCATGCTCCGCCCCGGGGGCTTCCAGCGCTCAATCTTCCCTCGCACATTCGCTCGCCAGTGATTCCACATCACCTCGGGTGGCTGAATTACTGGTCGTCCGCTACCGCACGGGCTCTCGGCTTTCCGGACCCGGCCCGCGACGCGGAGCTACTGTCACGCTCACGGCGTACCGCGACGGGCGGGTGGGTCGTGCAGCTCACCGATGCGCCGCTCGACCTCGACAACCCTGCCCACCTGGACGCGCTTAAACGGGCCTACGAGCGCTTCCCGGAGATTGGCGGACGCTCCACCCCTTGAGACTCGGCACGGCTCGCGCTGGCCGTGCTCAGGGCCCCTTCGCATTCCCCTCGGGGAAGGTGACGTTCCCGAGGGTGACTGTACGGGGCCCCCCCTGCCTCCCACATCCAGGACGTAAGCGTGCGGTAGCGAAGTTCCCGGTACGCCCGCACCGGAGTGCCTTTGCGCTCTTCGCGGGAGACGGAGCACACCAGCCGCTGCACTTCCTCCAGCGAGCCCGCGGCGGCGTCGAGGTCAGCGGTGCGCAGCCTGGCGCACAGCAGGAAGTCGCCGGCGAAGATGTAGAGCGGCAGGTAGCAGTAGTTGCCGTAGTAGCCGTGGAAGAAGCGGTCCTCCTGTCCAGCCGGTTGAGTGTGCTCGGGCTGGCCAAGGGCTGCTTCTGGGGCTCCGACTTGCCCACCACGGCCGCGAGCAGCGGGTCGTGCGGAGGCAGGCGAGCTGGGACGCGGACTGCCCCGGTACGTGGCCCCTTTCTCAGGGGCGGGTCGGTCGTCGTGGAATGCCTCGCTTCAAATCATTGCTTGCAAAGTGGAGACTACCTCCGTATTTCAAGTGGAGCAATCCTCCACTTGTAGGGACGATCATGGCAAAGAAGAGTGAGACGGTGCTGGTGCTGGGGGCGACCGGACAGCAGGGCGGCGCAACCGCACGGGCGTTGGTGTCGGAGGGCCGGCGCGTTCGGGCATTGGTGCGGGACGAGCAAAGCAGCAAGGCGCGCGAGCTGGCAGCTCTGGGGGTCGAGCTGGTGCGTGGCGACTTCGGAGAAGCTGCTTCCCTCGAACGGGCCATGAGCGGCGTCCACGGGGTCTTCACGGCACTGCCCAGCTCCGCGGATGCCCAATACGGGCTCACCGACGACGATGAGGTGCGGTTCGGCATTGCCGTGATCGACGCCGCCAGGCGGGCCGGTGTGCAGCACCTGCTCTACAGCTCAACCATCGGTGCGAGTCCCGACCTCGGCCTCGGCCACTACAAGAGCAAGTGGCAGATCGAGCAGTATCTTCGTCAGAGCGGCGTGCCGTTCAGCATCGTGCGGCCGGCGCCGTTCATGGAACTCCTGCTGTCTCCTTATTTTGGCCTGCGCCACGGCGTGGCGACGTTCTTCGGGGCGCCGGACCAGATCGTCCAGTTCATCGCGGTCCAGGATGTCGGCGCCATCGCGGCGAAGCTGCTTGTCGATCCAACCCCCAGCTTGGGCCGCACCCTCGATATCGCGAGCGATGCCCTCTCGGGCAACGACATCGCGGCGAAGATCAGCCGAGCGACGGGCCGGCACGTGCCCTACCAACAGATTCCAGCCGAAGCCGCTGCACAGAGCCCGATGCTCGCCCGCCTCTTGCAGGCGATGACCCATGGCAAGCTGACGGGCCATGCGGACCTTCCGGCACTGCGCGCGTTGTATCCCGGTTTGCTGACCTTCGAGCAATGGCTTGCAGCGGGTTACGCGGGAGACATCATGAAAGTTCTGCCTCCGACTCAGGCACGATGAAGCTCCCCTCCAGGAGGTGATGTCCAGGTGGAGGGGTGTTACTCGGTGCCACCCTGCGCGCCATGCCTCGCGGCCCGGACGGCTCGACTGGACTCCTCCGAAGGTTCCGGAGACCCAAAGCCGCGCGACACGGCGGCCCTGGCACTCGGCAATGCGCCTCGGCTGTCGAGAGCCGAGGTCAGGCGCACCTCATGCCATCGAAGAACATCGCGATCAGGCGCCGGATGCGGGCCGGGTCGCCCGTGGCGGCCAGGGCGACCGCGGTGACGATGCAGACGACATCGTCGAGCTGGACGTCGCGCTTGATGACGCGCTCTCGCTTCGCCCGAGCCAGCAGCCGCTCACCCTCCTGCGTTGTCGCGTGGCAGCCCGGCGTGCCGCTCCGCAGCACCACTCCAATCGAGGTGGCCAGCCCGCGGTAGAGGCCCGCCGAGGTGACGAGCTGCTCGATGTAGCTCGCCAGCGCTTCGGCCGCGTCGCCCTCCTCCCCTTCGCGTGACTGGCTCGCCCGCGCGATCTCCAGCAGACGCTCGTCGCACGAGGCCGCCAGCAGCGCCTCCCGCGAGGGGAAGTGCCGGTAGAGCGTGCCGATGCCGACCTTCGCGTGCCGGGCGATGTCCTCGAACGAGGCGTCGGCGCCACGCTCGGAGAAGACCTCGTGGGCGGCGGTCAGCAGCCGCGCCCGGTTGCGCGCGGCGTCGGCCCGCAGGGGGCGCTCTTCGGGACGTTTCTCCATCTCGTTCATCTCCCTTGCGAACCGGAGGGTCCCTCCGTATTCAACCGGAGCATTTTCCGGAGGGTTCCTCCGTATTTAACCGGAGTCACCTTCCGTTCCTAGCACTACACGAGGGAGCGACCATGGCAGAGACGAGGACAATCCTGGTTCTGGGGGCGACGGGGCAGCAGGGGGGCGCGACGGCGCGGGCGCTGGTGCGCGACGGCTGGCGGGTGCGAGCGCTGGTGCGCGATCCGGCGAGCCCGCGGGCGCGAGCGCTCGAGGGGGTGGAGCTGGTGGCGGGTGACATGGGCGATGCCGGCGCGCTCGCCGCGGCGATGGCGGGGGCGTACGGCGTCTTCAGCGTCCAGCCCAGCTCGGGCCAGCAGAAGTACGGCGTCACGGATGAGGAAGAGGAGCGCCTGGGCATCGCCGTCGCCGACGCCGCCGGCCGAGCGGGAGTCGCGCACCTCGTCTACTCCTCGGTGGCGTGGCTGGGGCCGGACACGGGGGTCGGGCACTTCGAGAGCAAGTGGCGCATCGAGGAGCACATCCGGCGCAGCCGCCTGCCGGCGACCATCGTGCGGCCCGCGGCGTTCATGGAGCTGCTGCTCGAGCCCCACCTCGGGCTGACGCAGGGGCATTTCCATTTCATCATGCGTCCCGAGCAGCCGCTCCAGCTCATCGCCGTCGCCGACATTGGCCGACTGGTCGCGCGCGTGTTCGCCGACCCCGCGCGCCACCTCGGCCAGACCCTCGAGCTGGTCGGTGATGAACTGACGGGCCCCGCCATCGCCTCCCTCTTCGGCCGCGCCCGCGGCATCGAGGCCAGCTACGCGCGCTTCCCGGCCGAGGTGCTGGCCGCCAACGACGTGATGCGCCGCCTGACCGACCTCGCCGACCGCAGAGGCATGACCGGCGGGGCCGACGTGGCGGCGCTCCGCCAGCTCGTGCCCGACCTGCTCACCTTCGAGGCCTGGCTGCGGCAGACGGCGTGACGTCAACCGCCGTCACGCCCCCTCGGGCCCGCCGTGGTGCGCTCAGTTCTGGAGCGTGATGGGGAGCGACACGGTGTTCACATCACCGCCAGCGGCGGCCGTGCTCGTCGCCGTTGCCCTCAGGGTGTAGACGCCGTTGGCGAGGGCCTCCGTGTCGAGGTACCAGTCATAGGGAGCCAGTCCTTCCAGTCGGGAGGACACCACGGTGTTGTCCTTGATCAACTCGAAGAGCACGTTCTGGATGCCATCTCCGTCCTGGGTGCCCCGGGAGGGATCGCTCGCGACCACCGCGGCGTGGAGCGTGCCACGCACGATGTCGTGGTACAGGCTGGGGCTCGTGAAATAGACCTGGGAGGAGCTGGTCACCGTGATGTTTCGCGTGCCGCGGCCAAGGAAGTTCCGGGCGCTGTCGTAGGTCTCATACTTGAGCACGTGGTTGCCCACCGTGGGGGGATACCACGTGTGGGTGAACGGGGGGGACAGGGTGGCGAAATCCACATACGAGTCCGAGAAGTACAACACGATGCGCGCCACGGCGGGACTGGCGGAGAAGCGGATGGGGACGCCCTGATTCGAGGTGTAGGAGCCATTCTGGACAGGTGTGATCAGGGAGTTGTCGGTGTCCGGCAGCGAAGGCGTCATCACGACGTCTGAAATCTCCGTCCAATCGACGGTCTCGGTGAAGTCCTTGACCAGGGGCGCCGAGCCCGTGACGAGCCGCGGGCCAATGATGAAATCCATCGGGTCGGTTGGAATGAAGGTCTTGTCGGTGATGGTCCGCAGCAGCCTCCCGTCAAAGAAGAGGGAGACATGGTCCGCATCGTACTCCAGGGAGGCCTCATGGTATTGCCCGTCGTAGAGATCGACCCCCGTGTCGATCGGCAGGGACAAGGCTTTTCCAAGCTTCGCGCTCTCGAAAAGGAGTTGCGTGTTGGAGAGAGACTGGTTGGTCGTGTAGCCGAAGTTGATTTCGTGGAAGCTCTTCTTGTCCGAGGTGGGACCATTGTCCCACAGCGCGATGCCCCACCACACGGCACCCTCGGGACGGTGCGACAGGTTGAAGCGCACCTTGAAGGTTCCCGACGTGAAGCGCTTGGGCTTGTAGCGGATCTTCGACCAGGAGCCCATGTTGTCGGGTGCAATCCCCTTCTTCACATAGAACTTCGCGGTGCCGCCGGAGACAGTCGGGCAGGAGTACTCGCAGCTCCAGATCGACGAGTTGAACTGGTCGAAGGTGTCAACGAAGGGAGCCGCATTGGCATTGAAGGCAAAGGCCATGAACAAGGCCAGTGTTGTCTTGAGAAGCGAGGAGAGGCGTGTGAATCCAGGTTGATTCTTCATTCGAAGCTTCCTTTCCATTGATGAGGCGAAGATGGGCCACGAGGGGCTGGAACGGAATCAAAATCAACGTACAGCGGCTGTACGATTTTTTATGGGCACGACGCTCTCGAGGGACGATCTGCGCATGTTTCTCGCCGTATTGGAGAATGGGAGCCTGTCCGGTGCGGCGCGCAGTCTTGGCCCTTCACACGCTGCGAATGGTCCCGCCGTCGACGCGCAACACCGCACCGGTCACGTACGCCGCGCGAGGGCTCGCCAGGAACACCACCGCATCCGCCACTTCTTCCGGCCGGCCCAGACGACCCACGTCGTTGGGAATGAATTCACGAACGGCGGCGCGCTCGATCTCGTCCCACTGCGTGCCCCAACCGTGCGCTTCGGCCACGTGCCGCATGAAGCCCTCGATCGCTGGCACCCGAATCGCCCCGGGAGCGACCGCGTTCGACGTCACGCCACTTCCCGCGAGCTCACGCGAGAGCGAGACCGCGAGGTTGTGCCGGGCCGCGAGCGTCGCGTTGTAGTGCGGCTGCGTCGGCGCCGGCTGTGTCGCGAGTCCACCGCCGATGGTGATGACCCGGCCCCAACCACGCGCCCGCATTCCGGGAACGAAGTGCCGAATCATCCGCACGCCGGAGATCACGTTCTGCTGCCACACGTCGGCCCACTGCTCCGGCGTCGCCTTCAGCCATCCCACATGTTCGTAGCCGCCGGCGTTGTTCACCAGGATGTCGATATCCCCCTCCACCGCCGCGCGCACCGCATCGGCCCCCGCGTCGGTGGAGAGGTCTCCGAGGGCCATCTCCGCGCGTCCACCAGCGGCGCCGATGGCCTCGACCACCTGTCTGGCCCGTGTCGCGTCGCGGCCGTGCACGATGACCGTCACCCCCTCCGCCGCCAGTTGCTTCGCGATGGCTTCGCCGAGCCCCGAAGTGGAGCCCGTCACCAATGCCCGCTTCCCCTGAAGTTCCATGTTCATGGGCGCTGAATTTGCGTCCGGCACGTCGGCTCTGGAAGATGCACGCCACGAATGACTGTCTTTCGTGAGGACGAATGAATGCGCGGACCCGAATTCGCTGACCTTTCGGCCTTCGAGGCCGTCGCAACGCACCGGAGTTTCGCGCGCGCCGCGCAGGAACTCCGCACCACGGCCCCGGTCCTCAGCGTCACCGTTCGCCGACTCGAGACGCGCTTGGGCGTCCGGCTCCTCAACCGCACCACGCGGAGCGTGAGTCCGACCGAAGCCGGCCTCCACCTGCTCCAGCGACTGAGGCCGGCGCTGCGCGAGCTCGATGCGGCAGTGCTCGTCGTCGAAGACTTCCGCGACCGGCCGGTAGGCACGGTGAAGATCAACTCCGCACACTCGGCGGCGGTGTCGTTGATTGCACCGGTGCTCGGCGAATTCTTCGACCGCCATCCCGAAGTGAAGGTCGAGCTGAGCGTGAACTCCTCGACGGTCGACCTCGCTGGCGGCGGTTACGACCTCGGCGTGCGGCTCGGGGAACGCCTCGAGAAGGACATGGTCGCGCTCAGGCTCGGCGGCCGTCGGCAGGTCTACGTCGTCGCATCACCGAAGTACCTCCGGACGCGCGGCACGCCGCAGACCCCGTTCGAGCTCAAGCATCACCGCTGCATCGGCACCCGGCGCCCCGATGGCATCGCCACCCGTTGGGAATTCGAGCGGCGCGGCAAGAACGTGAGCCTGCCCGTCGACGGCACGTTGGTGGTCGACAACCTCGCCGTCCAGTTGCGCGCCGCACAAGACGGAGCAGGTCTCGCGTACACCATCGACGACTCGGTCGAGCCGCTCCTCGTGAAGGGCAAGCTGGTGCGGGTGCTGGAAACGTGGTCGCCGCGATTCGATGGCTTCTACCTCACCTATCCCAGCCGCCGCCAGCTCACTGGAGCGGTGCGCTCCTTCATCGACTTCATGACCCGCCGTTGAAATGCCCGGGCAGCCTCCTTCTGGCACTCAGCGGAGAATCCGCCGCATCGTCGGTGGGTACACCACCTTCTGCGGTCCACCTGGTACGAGGCTCCTGAGCTTCAGCGGCTTGCCGGGCGGCGGCGGCTCGCTCGCCAGCCCAAAGAGGAAGCTGAAGTCGGAAGCCCACCCCGAGTCCCCGGCGATACTCGCGTTCTTGTGACAATTGATGCAGTTGCTCGCCTCGTCCGGCGTGCCCGTCTGGAGGTACGTCTCCATTGTCGTGTTGGCGATGGGGACGTTGAGGGGCGGAGTCGCACCGGTGAAGGGCAGCGGGGTCTTGACGGGCGTCGTGGGATTTGGACCTGGCGTCCTGGACCAGAGCGTGTTCACCAGCACGTAGTTCTTCCAGACGGAGTCCGGGTAGTTCCGGGCGATCGCGGTCTGGATGGTCTGGTTGGTGGCCCGCGCGACCGGATCGATGGGTGTCAGCCGGGTCACCTGGATGGGGACGGGAGCGGGGCAACCCTCGCCGAGCCAGTAGGGAGGGGACACGTTCGGCGTACAGTCCACCGTGACCGAGGTGCGACCATCCACCGAGCACGACTCGTCCAGCTCGATCGTCCGCGGCCTGCATTGGGGATCGTAGAAGTTCCAGCTCGTCGTCCCGGGATCCGCGCCGTGATCGGGCGCGTTGTTCACATGCTCGAAGGTCGCCCATATCCAGGTGGGCTGGGAGACCGTCTTGTGGATGATATGAAAGCCAACCAGTGCCACCGTGGTGGCCCGGCACTTCTGGGTCGTCGGATCCACCACCACCGCTGGGGAAAGCTTGTACGCATTCCACCGGTTGTCCTGGGGATTGGGCACCTCCATCCACGCCGCCTTCATCTCCATGGCACCTATGGTATTCGACTGCCAGGAGCCCATTGGGTTCACCACGGGGCTACCCGTCCCCCCGTCCACCAGGGCCTGTTGGTTGGCCGCGTTGAAGAGCCTCTTCTCGACGATGTACGCGTATTCAGGCTGGCTGACCCGGACGTCGTACCAGACGTTGGTGCCATTGGCGGCCCCCAGCCATGAGGGGAGATCGAGCGGGAACGCCTGATTGCCGCTCCCCGAGGTGAACTGGGTCTCGAACTTCGAGACCACGTTCAGCGCCAGCATGGATCTGGCCTGCTGGGAGCTGACGTTCGCCTCGGCCAGACAGTCCTCCGAGATGCTTTGCGGTGTGCCCCATGAAGGGGGAGTCCCCCCCTCCGGTGGGAAGAGCTGCTGCTTGCTCATGAACGTCTGCCATTGGACCGTTCCGAGATCGCCGGGTGAGCCGAAGAAAGCGTCTGTCGTTCCACCCATGGCGGCGGCCGGCCAGTTCAGGGCGATGAACTCCGCCCAGGCGAAGCAGTTCGCGTCGAACTGGCTGGTGACATTGCTCATATCCGGCGGGATGCTGGGGCCGAACTGGATGTTCTGGGTGCCGCCGCACGAGAACCACGGAGCGCGGATAGCGGTCGAAGGAGCCTTGACCACCGGAGGCACCTTCTGGGACTCGGTGCCCGCCGGTTGTTCCTGGTTGGTGGGACGGTTGACGCAAGCTCCGAGCATGAGGAGCCCCGGGAGCACCAGACGCCCGAGTGAAACGGGAAGTGAGGACATGAGGATGTTCCTTCCTGGCCAATCGATTGGATTGGCCTGGGTAATGAATTGCTTCGCCATGTGTCTCCTATGGCGTGCGGACATCGAGGTTCGTTGGCGAGTATGAGCACCCAGGCCGCATCTCACCACCCACTCCAGTAGTACGAGTCAATACATGCAATCAATGTCTCGGAAATCACATGATCCGGCCGGGCACGAGCAGCCAGACGCGTGGCTCGACATTTCTCGGCCCTCCAGCAGGAGGCGCGGGCTCGCACCCTGGCGCCACATCCGTGCCAATGCCCTCAATGTGGAGCGGAGGGGAGCGAGGAAGGCCGCGGACGTGGCCCGGTCGGGCGAGGAGGTGGGCGGCTGCCAGGTGGAGGGGATGCTGGGGAGCGAGGGCCTCCAGGCTTCGTCACATCCGCATTCCCCCGCGCTCCCCCAGTCAGGACACGTGACGAGCGCGGGAGGCGCACCATGCAGGGCGACAAGAATAGCGCGTTCATGGAAGATCCCTTTGGATTCCTCTCCACGATTCCCCTGATCGTCAGTGTGCCGCCCTCTGATCTCGACACACCAGGGTTTCGCCCCATCCAGCCGCCATCATGCATTCCAACTCCGGACAGTGCACGACGGTGGTTGGCGTGCGGAGGGGGGAATGGCGCTTCTTCAGCCAGGTGATTGGTGTCAGCGGGGATTATGGTGATGTCGTCTGGATAGAATCCAGGAATCGCCTCTGAAGCACGGGCCAGCACGTCCGTGCGCGGTGCGGAGCGGCAACGGAAGTTCTGCCACGCTCCAGGGGCGGCAGTCCAGGGAACAGCTTGCTGCTCGTGGCGGCCGTGCTCGCCCGGCACCCTTTCCAGGCCGCGCGTCTGCCGACGTGTGAGTTCGTTCGTGCCGGCCAGCAACCCGTGGCTGTACGGAAACTGTTCTAGCCAGCTCATCACGAATTCCAGTATTCTGGCACACTGGATTCAAGGTCGAATCATCGAACGAGGAAGATACCGCTATGCGGAAGAAGTCAGGGCTGGGCCTGGGAGTGGTGCTGAGTTTCGTGGCCTTGGGTTGTGGCGAGATGCCAGGCGGCGCGAGGGAAGAGTCCGGGCCAGTGACCAGGACGCAGGCCATCACCGGAGACATCTTCGCCTCCGACGTCTTCAACTGGCGCTTCTATCTCAACGCCCATGCCGACCTGCTGCAGGCGGGGATCGTCACCGAGCAGGGGGCGCGCAACCACTGGCAGAGCACCGGCATCAGTGAGTGCCGCCGCGCCCACCCGCTCTTCCACACCCGGCAGTACCTGGAGATCTACCCGGACCTGAAGAGCGCCTTCGGCGGCGACTGTAGCGCGGCGCTGCAGCACTACCTGAACCATGGACGGTCGGAAGGGCGGGTGGGCGTGTCCGTGGGGGCCTATGACGGCCGGTACACGGTGAAGAACGACATCATCGCCGTGGGCGGCTCCAACCGGGTGGCGGGCGCGGTGGACAGCCTCTACTGGGGCGGCCGCGAGTTCATCAGCTCGTGGGACCACGGCCGCCAGCTCCAGATGGCGCTCTCCGGCAACGGTTGGGGCGAGTGCTACAACCCCACCGAGGCGGGCGGGGAGTACGACGGGCTGAATGCCACCTCCACCAGCCTGCTCCAGGGCGTCAGCGCCTCGGGCAGCGTGTATAGGACGCAGTCCAAGGCCGCCTTCTGGCTGCTGCCCGGACAGGAATCGGGCGCGGGGCCCTGCGGCGGCGCCCGTAACACCACCGCGCTCTCCAACTACACCCTCAACAAGCAGGTGACGGTGGGCTACGGCGGCCTGAGCCACGTCATCGAGTTCCTCACCCTGGTCACCGTTCCCGAGACGCTCGGCTCGATGGTGGTCGAAGCGCCCACCGGCTACCTGGGCGGGGAGTTCTCCGCCTTTTACACCTTCAACCCGAGCACCTGTCAGCTCGCGCCCCTGTCCGCGGGACCTGGAGAGCAGGGACTGCCGGTGGTGCTGTCGACGCCGGACGGGACGGCGGCGATGGGGGCCTGGTCGCCGGACCTGCCACAGTCCGGGCTGTCCGGCTCCGGCTACGGGCGCTTCGCCTTCCCCGACAGCGGCAGACCGGCCAATGCGACCCACAAGTGGAACGTCGTCTTCCGTCGCGGCTCGACACCTCCGGGCAGCTACGACTACCGGGCGTACATCGCCGTGGGCTCGCTGGAGAACGTGCGGGTGTCCCTCTGCCAGGTTGTCTCCCTGGTGCATTGAGCCCGAACGGCGGCGCGTTGCCGTATTGGCGCGTCGAGAGGGGGCGCCAGGCACCAGGTGCTCGCGGACGCGGCCTGGCCCCCGTATCTCGTCGAACAGCACAACCGTGCCAACGCCCTCAATGGCTACTTCAAGCAGGGGGCCGCCAGGACTGTGCGCCGCCTTGGGGTACCTTCGGAGGAGCCTCGCCCCGGCCCACCAGTCCTCCACCCGACGTCCTCTCGGGCCTCGCGTTTCGCTACGAGCTGACGGTGGCCCAAGCTAAGTTGGGCTTCATGAGTTTGATCAAGCTCGTTTTTCTGGCCATGGGCGTGCTCGTCCTCGTGGGTGTCGTCGTCATGGCTGTCGCTGGTGGCTTTCTCACCTCCATTTTCAACAACAGCTACGAAATCAAGAATGGAAGGGTTTTTTATCACGCGGCGGGAATCGGCTCGTCCGAGGTGGTGGGTGCGGACGCCGCGACCTTCAAGGAAATGAGGAGGGGCCATCACGGGTACGGTGAAGACAAGAATGGAATCTATTTCCATGAGAAAAGAATCCATGGTGCCGACCGTGACAGCTTCACGATTCCGACCGGGAACTCGTACTGGTCGAAAGACAAGGGCACGGTGTTCTACGGCGCCAGCGCCCTACCGGGTGTCGACGCTTCGAAGTTCCGGCTTCTTGGCCCCTATTACGGGACGGACGGAAGGTCCGTGTATGGCGTTGGCCGGCTTATCGAGGGAGCCGACCCCGACACCTTCGAGCTGGTCGCGAAGGACGGAACGATGGCGAAGGACAAGAACGCCCACTACCGCCTGGAAGAGCGCGGCCGCATGGAAAACGGCGTATTCATCAGCGACGAAGAAGCGGCCGAAGAGCGCACCCGGTGAGACGCTGTGTTCTACCCTCCCCTCGCGCTAGGCCTCGTCGCGCACGTTCCCGGGCCCACCGGCCAGCAGCAGCCCCGGAGCGGACTCCGGGTGCGAGGGCCCCAGCAGCGCGGTGCCGTAGCGCAGCCGTCTCGCGGCGGACAGCCACACGGCCCGCTTCATCCTCCGGGGCATGAGCGCGGCCAGCCGCATCATCCACCGGTGCGCCCGACCGGGGTACACCAGGGGCTCGGCGCGCTCGAAGCCGGCGAGCGCCTCGCTCGCGCACCGGGCCACCGGGATGCGCAGCCACGCCGCCAACGGGCCTTCCGGAGGCTGTGCCGCCTCGTCGCCGCCAGTGTCCACGGGCCCGGGCGCCACCTGCGTCACCACCACCCCCGTGCCCAGCAGCTCCAACCGCAGCGCCTCGGTGAAACCATCCAGGAAGCGCTGGGTGGCGGCGTAGACGGCCAGGCCCGGCACGAACACGCTCCCCCCGCCCGAGCCGATGTTGAGAATGCCTCCCCGTTTGCGCTCCACCATGCGCCGCACCAACCGGTGCGTCAGCAACAGGGGCGCCGTCATGTTCGCCTGCACCATCTGATGGATGCGCGGCCAGCTCTCCTGCTCGTAGAGGCCGTAGTCCCCCATGCCCGCGTCGTTCACCAGCACGTCCACCCGGATGAGGTTACGGCGCAGCGAATCCAACAACGTGTCCACGTGCTCCGGTTGGGAGAGATCACATTGCTCCACCCACACCCCGAGTGTGGGATTGAGCGCGAGCAACTCCTCTCGCAAGGTCTCCAACCGCTCGCCGCTGCGGGCGACGAGCACGAGCGTCCTCGCCCTCCTGGCGAGCTGACGGGCGAGTTCGCGGCCAATTCCCGACGAGACACCCGTGATGAGCACGGTGCCGGAATCGATTGGTGGACGCATGGGCTCCTCTTTGGCTCGGGCAGATGGGAAAGCTAGTGCGCACGCCTCCCGGGTGCAGGCCCCTCGCCTGCCTGGAGGTCCTCCCTGCCAGTCGAAAGTGGCAACATTGCGTTCACTCCGAGTCGTACCCAGGAGTAGATTGAGAAGGGCCCCCTCCCTGATGGAGGACAGGCACACCCGGAGGGACGTCCATGAGCACGCCTACTCGCATCCTCGTGCCGGTGGATTTGATGGAGGGCTCGCAGGCCATCGTCGGTTATGCGATCGAACTGGGCCGGCCGTTCAACGCGGCCATCGAAGTGCTGCACGTGTGGGAGCCACCCCAGTACGTGGCGCCGGATCTCCTCGTGGCCGCACCGGGCTGGACGCCCCAGCCGCTGGAGAAGGAGGCGCTCGCGGCGGCCAAACAGTCCCTGGAGAACTTCGTGGGCACCCTCCAGGGTGTGGGCAACCTCACCCAGAAGCTGGTGATGGGCGAGCCGTCCGCGGCGGTGATCCAGGTGGCCGAGTCGGGCGGCTTCAACCTCATCGTCATGGGCACCCATGGACGTCGGGGTCTGCCGCGCCTGCTGCTGGGCAGCGTGGCGCAGCGGGTCGTCTCCCGGGCCCCCTGCCCCGTCCTCACGCTGCACGTGCCCACGGCCAAGTAGGCGCGCGCCAACTACTCGGAGTCGCCCCTCTGTTCATCCGTCTTCAACTCTTCTGGAAGAGGGGCACTCATGAAAACCAGCCTTCCTGTCACTTGAACGACCATGAAGCCCTTACCAGCGATCTTCACGCGCTCGGTGTGCTCGGCTTTTCCAAGGGCAAGCCATTGCTCCGCTTCTTCTCGTGTCGCGAACTCATGAGCGACATCGACGGCGAATGATGTATTGGAGAAGGTCTTGTAGTACTCGGCGAAGTCTTCTTCCTTTGCGTGGTCGCGTATGTAGAGCAACGCAGCTTGAGCGATACTGAGCACCTCCCTCTCTTTCGAGCCCTTTTCATGAACATCAATGAACGGGTTCAAGGCAAAGAGAACGTCCTCAAAATCGAGTCCCGCGATATACGCCATTTCTCCACCCAATCGGCATCCTGTCTACAATGGCGCCAACACCAGCGCACCACCCAGCACGGCAATAACATAAGGAGCGGCAGCCATGCTCCCCACTATGACGACAGTTCCAAGCACCAATTCGGCCTTGTGTTCCCTCAACCAGGCGAGCGCGGCATCCATGGTTGGGAAATGAAGCTCCTTTTTTTGTGACTCCTGCCTCTCCAGTTCCTCCTGCTCCTCGACACAAGTCATAAACACCTTGAGACACTCGCTCGTGCAGTGTTTTCGGTGTTTCTCCGAGTGCTTGTCAATGCTTGAAAGGCTGGGCTTCCTCCGCCAGCATTTCGTGAAGCACTGCTTTTGTAATTCGTTACAATAGGCGTCGGCACCTGCGCCGCCAGTTCCGCTTTCGGCGCTGGACCCCACTCCGCTCGCATCCTCAGAAATAACGTAGACTTCGCGCTCTGGCGGTTGCGTATGGGCACATCCGAGGCTGGTTGTCGCCAAAGCCATGAGCAGAACCATCAACCGTGTGGGTGCTACTGGGCTCATCAAATCGCCCTCCCATGCCGCACCACCTCTCTCGCCTTTTCTCTCATCACAGGTCACCAGGGAGCAGAGCCACATGCACCAATATTCGGAGCAATAATCAACACCCCGCCCTCCGAGGAAACAGGAGGGCGGAAGAGTTCTCACATCGCGTCCGTCAGGACTTCTTGAGGTCGCGCTCGCCGAGGTTGGTGGCTCCCACCCAGCGCATGCGGTTGAAGCCATCCAGGTTCTTGTTGGCGACGATCTGGAAGCACGTGGACGAGCCCTGGGCGGCGATCTGCACGGACCAGCCCAGGAACATCTGCCAGGTGCGGAACCACCACTCGCCATAGGTCTTCACGACCTCGGCGCGATTGGCCATCCAGTTGTCATACCAGCGCGAGATGGTGAGCGAGTAGTGGATGCCCACGTTCTCCACGCTGTGGATCTCGAACCCCGCGCTCTCCAGGTTGCTCACCACGAAGGACAGCGGCATGGACGCATCCGCGCCGGGGAAGATGTACTTGTTCATGAACAGGCCCCACACCAGATCCTCGAAGTGGAAGCCCAGCGCGCCCTTCTTCGCGCGCAGTCCGGCGATCTGCAGGTAGAACAGCCCGTCGTCGGTGAGCATCCCGTGGATCTGCCGCATGAAGGCCTGGAAGTTCTTCACGCCCACGTGCTCGGCCATCTCCAAGCAGGAGATCTTGTCGTAGGGGCCCGCGGGAATGTCGCGGTAGTCCAGCGTGAGGATGCGGGCGCGATCGCTCACGCCCATGCGGGAGATCTGCTCGGTGGCGTACGCGGCGCCCTGCTTCGCGATGGTGACGCCCGTCGCGTCGACGCCCTGGTTCTTCGCCGCCGTGGCCACCAGCGTTCCCCAGCCGCAGCCGATGTCGAGGTAGCGCTCGCCCGGGCGCAGATGCAGCTTGTCCGCCACGAGCTGCATCTTCTGATCCTGCGCCTCTTCCAGGGTCTGGTTGGGCGAGGTGAAGAAGCCCGCCGTGTAGATCATCCGCGGGCCGAGGAACCAGCCGAAGAAGTCATTGCCCCGATCGTAGTGCTCGCGGGCGATGCGCACGTCCTGCTCCTGCGAGTGGATGAGCACCTCGGGCAGGAAGCGGGTGAAGAGGAACTTGAAGTGCTCGGCGACGGGCGTGTAGTCGACCACCTTCTGCCGCTCGCGGATGAAGGCGAGGAAATCCCCCTCGATGTCGAGGCGCTGGTGGATGTAGTCCTCGATGAGGGTCGCCATGGGGACCTTGCCCCCGGCGTAACGAGCGGTGATGGATGGGTCTTTCGGGGACAGTCGGTACGACACGGGCGCGTCCATGCAACCTCTTGTGAAGGGGGCTCCTCGTCCGCGAGGGGACGGGAGCCGGTGGGGCGCGCACTGTAGGTTAAGCCGCACTGCGGCGTGCGGAAAACAGCTTCTACCCCGCTTCAGGAGGACTCGGCGGTCCGCGCGGGCTCGCTGGCGGGGGCGTCTCCCGCGCTCGTGAGCGGCTTCAACTGTTCGCGCATCTGGAGGATCTGCTCGCGGGCCATCGTCTTGAGCCGCTCCAGGTCCGCGAGCGTCATGCCCTTGGTGGAGATGGGCGTGCCCACCGTCACCAGGGCGCGCGCGGTGGCGAAGCGCCAGGAGTGCTTGGGCAGCGCGCGGCGCGTGCCGCTCACCGCCAGGGGCAGCACGTCCGCGCCCGTCTCGATGGCCAGCCGGAAGGCACCATCCTTGAAGGGCAACAGCTCGTCGGTCTTCGAGCGCGTGCCCTCGGGGAAGATCATGATCGGCATGCCCTTGTCGAGCCAACGCTTGCACGTGCCCATGGCCTGCATGGCCGAGTCCTTCTCGCCCCGGCGCACGGGGATGTCGCCCGCGAGCCACATGCTCCAGCCCACCACGGGAATCTTCAGGAGCGACGCCTTGGCCATCCACTTCATCTCCCAGGGCAGCATGGAGATGATGAAGGGATCCGCGTTGGACTCGTGGTTGCTCACCACCACGGTGCGGGGCGCGGGGCGCACGTACGTGCCATGAATGCCGAACTTCCAGAAGGGGTTGAGCCGGGCGGCGGTGGTGCCCATGAGCCGGAAGGCGCGTCCCGTCACCACCTTGCGCTTGTCGAACGGCCAGGTGATGACCGCCAGGGGGGCCTGGATGCAGAAGCCCGTCAACGACACCAGGCCGGTTTCCAACCACGCGTACATGGAGAGCAGAGCGTTCATGGGAGTGACCTCCGCCCTATCAGCGACGGACCTTGGGGTCTAGATCCACGCTCACCGGACAGTGATCCGAGCCGAGCACGTGCGGGTGGATGGCGGCGCGCTTGACGTAGGGCATGGCCCCGGGCGAGGCGAGCGCGTAGTCCAGGCGCCACCCCACGTTGCGCTCGCGTACCCCGAAGCGCTGGCTCCACCAGCTGTAGTGCCCGCTCCCCTTCTCGAAGTGGCGGAAGGTGTCCACCCACCCCGCGCGCAGCCAACGGCAGAACTCCTGGCGCTCCTCCAACAGGAAGCCACTCGTCTCCCGGTTGTCCTTGGGCCGCGCCAGGTCGATCTCCTGATGCGCCGTGTTGAAGTCGCCCACCACCACGATGCGCTCGCCGTCGCGCAGGCCCTTCTCCAGGAAGTCGAAGAGGCGGCGGTAGAAGGCCAGCTTGAAGGGCACGCGGCTGTTGTCGCGCTCCTTGCCGTTGCCATTGGGGAAGTAGCAGTTCACCACGGTGAGCCGGCCGAAGCGGGCCACCTGCAGCCGGCCCTCCGTGTCCATCTCCTCCACGCCCAGCACGGACACGACGTCGTCCGGTGTCTTGCGCGAGAACAACCCCACCCCGCTGTAGCCGGGACGCTTCGCCGAGACGATGTGCGCCACGCGCCACCCCTCGGGCTGGCGTACCTCCTCGGGGAGCTGCTCTTCCCGGGCGCGCACCTCCTGCACGCCCACCACATCCGCCTTCTCGGCGGCCAACCAGTCGAGGAAGCCCTTCTTGTGGGCCGACCTCAAGCCATTCACGTTCCAGGAGACGATCCGCACGGTACTGGCTTCATTGCCCGAGCGACCCGGACACGGCAAGGCTCTCTGTCTATGCCCCGCTCGGCACCCCGCTCGCCCTGCCCGGCCAGGCGGGCCCCACGCCGTGCGCCTGACGGAAGGCCCGGATGCTCCGGGCGATCTCCTCGCCCGCCTCCAACAGCCCCGCGTGGCCCGCGTCCTCCACCAGCACCCAGTCCGCGCCGGGCAGGAACTCGCGCATGCGCGACATCTCACGCAGCGGCACGAGCAGATCATTCCGGGCGGCGATGATCTGCGTGGGCACCTGGAGCTTGTGCAGCACATCCCACGACAGCGGCCCCTCGAGCAGACCACGCATCGTCAACCAGTAGGTGCGCGGATCCATGAGGCGCAGGGCCTCGAGGAACACCTGGATCTCCTCGCGAGGCGCCCGGGCGCGTAACAAGCCCGTGACGCGGGCGAGCGAATGGGCCCAGCGTGAGGTGAGCAGCGGCTGGACGACGGGGGCGAGCCGGGGCACCAGGGGCGTCAACCCCGCGAAGGCCCGCGCCAGGGTGGCCTGTCCCCCCGGCAGGGGAAGCACCCAGTTGCGCGGGTCCGGCACGGAGGGACTTCCCGCCACGAGCGAGACGGCGGCCACCAGCGCCGGCCGGCGTCGGTACAACTCCAACAACACCCGGACCCCCATGGAGAAGGCCACGTGGTGGGGAGGGCGCCCATTGCCCTCGGCCATCATCTGTTCGGTGATGCGCTCCAGGTCGTCCACCTGGGCGCGCAGCGAGTAGTCCTCCCCCGGGGGCAGCTCGCTCCGGCCATGGCCCCGGTAGTCCCAGTGCACCACCCGGTGGTCGCGCTCCAGATCCATGACGAGGTGGCGCCAGAAGTTCTCCGTCGTCCCGATGCCATTGGTGAGCAGCACGGCCGGGCGGGACAGGAGCTCCGGAGCGGGCTCGCCCTGGGCGACCGCGTGCGTGTGATAGGCGACGCGGGTACCATCGGGCGCGGTGATGAAGCGGGTGAGATAGCTGTAGGGCATGGGTTCCCCACCATTCTGACGCTTTCCCGGCGCCGCAAGGCCCCACTTTCATTATCGTGCGTCCCCCCTCATGGCTTCCGTCACCTTCCCGTCCCCCCTCGCGCGCTGGCTCGAACCCCGACCCACCGGCACGGACGCCCCTCCGGCCGTCGTCGCCATGGGAACGATGAACTTCGGAGGCCGCACGCCCGCGCCCGAGGCCCGGCGCCTCGTGGCGCGCGCCCTGGAGCGCGGCGTGCCCTTCTTCGACACCTCCAACTCCTACAACAACGGCGAGGCGGAGCGCCTGCTGGGCGGAGCGCTGCGGGGCCGGCGCGAGCAGGTGGGAATCGCCACCAAGGTGGGGCTGGCGCGCATCCGGGGCAAACCCGAGGGCCTGGGCGGAGCGCATCTGGTGCGCTCGGTGGAGGAGAGCCTGAAGCGGCTCGGCACGCCGTACGTGGACGTGCTCTACCTGCACGCGCCGGACGCGGCCACGCCGGTGGAGGAGACGCTCGAGGCCGTGCAGGGCCTGCTCACCGCGGGCAAGGTGCGGCACTGGGGTGTGTCCAACCATGCCGCCTGGCAGATCCTCGAGATCAACGGGCTGTGCGCCGCGCGCGGCATGCCCCGCCCGGTAATCTCCCAGGTGCTCTACAACCCGCTCGTGCGTCAGGTGGAGGTGGAGTACCTGCCCTTCACGCGCCGCCATCCCCTGCACACCACCGTCTTCAACCCGCTGGCGGGCGGGCTGCTCTCCGGCCGCTATGCGCCGGGCGCCCCCATCGCCCCGGGCTCGCGCTTCGAGGGCAACCGCCTGTACCAGGACCGCTACTGGTCCCCGCGGCTGCTGGACATGGCCGCGCGCCTGCGCGACGTGGCCGAACAGGCGGGACTGTCACTGGTGGGGCTCGCCTATGGGTGGCTCGTGGGACGGCCCGGGGTGGACTCGGTGCTCGTGGGCCCGGGGACGGTGGAGCACCTGGACGCCGCGCTGGACGCCTGTGCCCGACCCCTGCCCGAGGACGTGGCCCGGCGCGTGGACGAGCTCTACCGGGAGTGGCAGGGCACGGACGCCAGTTACGTGAGGTGAACATGCTGGCGGTGGACGCGAAGACCTTCGAGCTCACGGGCGTGCTGGCGCACTACGCCGAGCACGGCTACGCGCGGCTGGGCCGGGTGCTCGACGCGCACGGGCTCGAGCTGCTGCGCGAGCGCGCGGACGACTTGATGCTCGGCCGGGTGAGCTACCCGGGCTTCTTCTGGCAGATGGACGCGCCCACCGGGCGCTACGAGGACGCGCCGCTGGGGCTCGGCTGGCAGGGGCCCTCGCTGGACTACCGCAAGCTGGAGAAGCTGGAGAAGGACGAGCGCTTCCTCGCGTGGATGCGGAACCCCCTCTTCGAGCGCATCGCCCGCGCGCTGCTGCCGCCCGGAGACATCTCGCTCTACCGGGCCATCCTCTTCCACAAGGGCCAGCGCGGCGGCAGCGAGGTGCCCTGGCACCAGGACGGAGGCAAGCTGTGGGGCCTCACCCGGGACCCCGAGCTCCAGGTGTGGACGGCGCTGGATGACGCACCCCGGGAAGGCGGCTGTCTGGAGGTGGTGCCCGGCAGCCACCGCTGGGGCCTGGCCACGCCGCTCGGAGGCGTGGTGCCCACGGATCAGGTGGCGGCGCGGGGCGCCGAGCGCCTCGGGGTGGCCCTGCCGGTGGAGGCCGGGGAAGTGGTGTTGCTGCACAATTATGTCTGGCATCGCTCGGGGCCAAGCCGCACGGGCCAACGCCGTCGGGGTTTCTCCGCCTGCTATATGGACGCGGCCACGCGCTGCGTGCGCAAGAAGAAGACGCCCCGGGACTTCTTCCCCCTCTTCCGCGCTGGAGAGCACCCATGACGGCCCAGACCTTCGAACTCAACGGAGTCCGCGTCCTCGAACTGCCCGCCGAGGGCCCCCGACTCCGGGAAGCCCTCGACCTCATCTCCCTGGCCTCCGAGCACCAGGCCGACCTGGTGGCGATCCCCGTCGGGCGCCTGGACGAGGCCTTCTTCAAGCTGGCCTCGGGCGTGGCCGGAGAGCTCGTCCAGAAGTTCGTGAACTACCGCCTGCGTCTGGCCATCCTGGGCGACATCTCCGCCCAGGTGGCGGAGAGCAACGCCCTGCGCGGCTTCGTCATCGAGGCGAACCGCGGCCATCAGCTCTGGTTCCTGGAAGATCGGGAGGCGCTGGCGGCGCGTCTGCGTTGAGCCGGAAAGTGGTAGACTTCAGCGCCGAATGAAGTCAGACGGCTCCGCGCCCCGTGCCCTGTTCCAGGTGAAGAGGAACAACTACCTTGGCTGCGCGGCCCTGTTGTTGATTTGCGGCGGACTCCTCCACCTGCCGGTGTTCGCCGCCTATGTCCGGCTCGCGCCGATGCTGCTCGCCTGGGCGGCGGGCTTCCTGGCGCTCGGAGCGGGGGTGGGCGCCGGATGGATTCCGGTGAAGGTCTCGGGCGTGTGCGCGGGCCTCATCGGCATCCTCGCCAACACGTGGCTCGTCCACCTCACCGGAGGGCTGAACAGCCCCTTCTTCCCGGCGCTCGCGACCATGCCGTTGCTCATCGCCATGTACACCCCGGATGCCTGGTGGCCCACACTGGTGAGTGGCGCGGCCATGCTGGGCTCGGTGGCGTTGCTGGACACGATGGCCCACCTGCCGGTGGAGGTGATGGTGCCGCAGTTGCTCGCCCTCGCCATCATTGGTGGGGTGGCCCTCTTTGGTTCGCGCACCTACCGGCGCATGTGGGACGCGCAGAAGGCGGCGCAGCAGGAGCACATGCACGCGTTGGAGCAGCTCGCGGAGAGCGAGCGCCGCCGGGTGCGCGTCGAGCGCGAGCGCGCCGAGGTGGAGCGGCTGGTGGTGGTGGGGCAGTTGGCCGCCGGGGTGGTCCACGAGGTGAACAATCCCCTGTCCTTCGTGAAGTCCAACCTGAACTACCTGGAGCGCGAGGCGAGGGCCTTCGACACGGAGCTGGATCGGGCGGAGCTGTGTGACGTACTCGCCGAGACACGGCTGGGAGTGACGCGCATCGAGCAGATCGTCACGGATCTGCGCGGCTTCTCCCGTGGCGACGAGGGCGCCCAGGAGGCGGGGATGCCGGAAGAAGCGCTGAACGAGGCGAGGCGGCTGGCCTCGGTGCGCCTGCGCAACCTGGCCGAGGTGACGATGGATGTGTCTCCGGGGTTGCCGCCGGTCCAGCTGGGGCATCGGCACATGGTGCAGGTGCTCCTGAACCTGCTGATCAACGCCGCGGACGCAGTGGAGCTGGTGACGCCCTCGCGTCCGGCCCATATCGGCGTGGGGGCGCGTCGGGTGGAAGGAGGGGTGCGGGTGGTGGTGGAGGACAACGGCCCGGGGCTGCCTCCCGAGGTGATGTCGCGGCTCTTCGAGCCCTTCTTCACCACCAAGCCGCCGGGCAAGGGCACCGGGTTGGGGCTCACCCTGTGCCGGGAGTACGTCACGCGCGGCGGCGGCACGCTTCACGCGGAAAACCGCCCCGAGGGCGGTGCCCGCTTCGTCCTGACACTGCCCGTGTCCCGGGAGAGCCCCCCGGCGAGCGAGTGACTCCGAGGCCACCCGGCTTCGCCCGCCAGCGCCCTGGTGACCCTCTGGAAGTAGCGGCCCCTGGCTCGCTTGCCCCGCCTCCTGGCATCCAGCGGCCACGGCATGGCACCTGGGGACAAGGAGACCTACCCTGGCCTGTCACCGCCACACAGGAGCGCTGCCATGGGACTGATGGATCGCATCTTCGGACGAGGTTCCTCGCCTTCGGTGCCTTCGGCCCGCCCGGCCACGGCGAGCACGGGCTCCGCCGATGACCAGGCGCTGGCCCGTTATCGCTACCTGCTCCGGACGGCACCTCCCGAGGCGATCGAGCAGGCTCACGCCGAGGCCTTCGCGCAGCTCACGCCCGAGCAACGCACTCGCGCCCTGCGCGAGCTGAGCGAGCAACTGCCCGCGTCGGAACGGGGCATGGCCTCCCAGGACGCCGATCCCCGGGCACTCGCGCGGATGGCGACCCGTGCCGAGCTGCGCCAGCCGGGCTTCATGGAGCGCACCTTCGGAGGGGGCGGCTTCGGGAGCATGTTGGCCGGCAGCCTGCTGGGGAGCATCGCCGGCAACTTCATCGGCACGGCGATCGCCCACCAGTTCCTCGGCGGCTTCGATGGGAACGAGCCGGGCGATCTCGACGCCGCCCAGGCGGATGCCTCGAGCCTGGAGGACGACGGGGGCGGCTTCGACGACAGTGGCTTCGACGACGCCGGGGGCGGCTTCGACGGGGACTCCCTCGACCTGTGACGCCGCGCCCTACCCTCCCAACGCCGTCTTCAGCTTGCTCTTGCGGATGGCCGGCAGGCTGATGCGGAAGGTGCTGCCCTTGCCCACCTCGCTGCTCGCGGTGATCTCCCCGCCAAAGCCCGTGATGATGCCGTGGCAGATGGACAACCCCAGGCCCGTGCCCACGCCCACCGGCTTGGTGGTGAAGAACGGATCGAAGATACGGCTGAGCACCTCGGGCGCCATGCCGCACCCGGTGTCGCGCACCTCGAGGATGGCGTGGTCGCTCTCCGCGCGCAGCACGACGCGGATCTCGTTCTTGTCCGGCTGACCCGCGCTGATGGCATGCGCGGCGTTGATGAGCAGGTTGAGCACCACCTGACCGAAGCGCGCCTCGCTGCCCTCCACGAGCGGCACGTCGGACATGTCCTTGACCACCGTGGCGCGGTGGCGCAGCTCGCCGCGAGCCAGCGCCAGTGCCGAGTCGATGACGCGCCGCAAGTCCACCGCCGTGGGCAGCTCCTCGTCTCCACGCGAGAACGTCTTCAGGTCCTGCACGATGAGCCGCACCCGGTTGACGCCCTCGTTCGTCTCCTCCAGCACCTCCTCCAGCTCGCTCAGGCGGCCCGGGGGCAGCAGCTCGGTGATGGCGTGCAGCTCCTCGGTGAGGAAGGACAGGTTGGAGATGACGAAGGCGAGCGGGTTGTTGATTTCGTGCGCCACGCCCGCCGCGAGCGTTCCCACCGACGCGAGCCTGTCGGCGACGACGAGCCGCGCTTGAATCTGCTTGCGCTCGGTGAGGTCGCGCGCGCTGACGATCGTCGCGGGCTGGCCGGCGAAGACGAGCCGCAGGCTGCTGATCTCCGCGGTGAGCACGCCACCGTCCGGGGGCAGGAAGCGCACCTCGCGCACGCGCAGCGAGGTGCGGCCGGGCAGCATGCCTCCATCCAGCGTGCCGGCAGCGGCGGCACGGTCGTCCGGGTGGATGAAGTCCAGGAGGGAGCGGCCCACCAGCTCGCTGGCCTTGAGGCGCAGGAACGAGCACGCCGACGGGTTCACGTACAAGAGCGGCCCGCCGCGGTGCACGAAGATGGCCTCGGGCGAGCCCTCGATGAGGGCGCGGAAGCTCTCCTCGGAGCGGCGCAGCGCCTCCTCCGCGGCCTTGCGCTCGGTGATGTCGAAGGACACGCCTCCGAGGAAGCGCCGGCCCGAGCTGTCGCGGGCGATGAAGCGGTAGGTGAGGAACTGGCGCGGCTCGCCCTCGGGCGTGGGGATCATGCTCTCGGAGACCGAGGGCTGACCGGACTTGAACGCCTGATCGTCCTGCTCGCTCAAGAGGGCGACCGTCTCCGGCGGCATGAGCTGCTCGTCGGGGATGGTGCTCACGTCGGTGCCGGGCGCCAGCGCGAAGAAGCGACGGAAGGGCTCGTTGACGAAGACGCGCCGGCCGCCCTCGTCCTTCATGTACGCGAGCGCCGGGTTGTTGTTGAGGAAGGAGTCGAAGAGGTGCTGGCTCTCCTGGAGCGCGGTGACGATGGAGGCCACCTCCGTCATCAGCGCCTGCTTCGCGGCGTGCTCGGCGGCGTTGCCCATGGCGGCGCCCAGCAGGCCCGCCATCAGCTCCAGCGTGCGCTCGTCCGAGTCCACGAAGGCATAGGGCACCTGCGACACGATGCTCAGCACGCCCACCGTCTGGTTGTCGCGCTTGAGCGGCACGTTGAGCATGGAGCGCACCTTGAGCCGGCGCGCCACGTCGAAGTTCGCCCGCGGGTCGCGCTCGGCGTCGTCCGTGCGCATCACCTGGCCGCGCAGCACGCTCGAGCCCGCCATGGTGCTGCCCACCGGCAGCCGCGCGCCCTCGAACTGCTTCGAGTAGCCCGTGCAGACGCGGTAGTACATCTCGTCGCCCTCGATGATGCCCACCGCCGCGCCGCCCGCGCCGCAGAGGATCATCGCCCGCTCGGAGATGAGCCGCATCACCACCTCCAGATCCAACCCCGCCAGCGCGATGTCGTTCTGGGTCTGGATGATGGCCGCCAGCCGCTCGATCTCCCCGCGCGCCGACTCCTCGTGGGATTGCCGGCGCATGAAGGCGTAGCAGCGGCGCTCGAACAGGGTGATGCGCGCGCGGATGTCCGCCGCGTGGAAGGGCGCCACCAGGTAGTCGTCCACGCCGATTTCCATCAGCGGGGACAACTCCTCATCGGCGAGACTCGAGGCCATGCCGATCATGGACACCTCGGCGGCGCGGATCTGCGCGCGCAGGCGGGTGAACCACTCGGATTTCTCGCGAACCTGTTCGGCGCCGACCACCAGGACGTCCACCAGGGAGATGGTGGCGGCCGTCACCTCGGGTCCCGAGGCCACCACGACCTCGTGCCCCATCTGGGCGAGTTCCGACCCGATCGGATGGTCACCGTCGCGGCTGAGAAGGAGAAAGCGCATGGAAGCGGAGGCGAATCCGGGGAGAGCGGAAGATTGAAGGAGTAAGGCCCTTGCCGTCCACCCCGGCGTGCCGGATTCCGGGGGGGAGACCCCTGTTTTCACGCAAGCCTACCCCCGTTCTCCGGTCCGAGGGGAGTGGACGTTGGTCGATCCAGATGATCGCCAGCCAGCCGCCCCCCCCCACGAGTGCTCTGTGGCCGACGCTCGAGCCGTCTCCTCCTACGCACTGGGGCACGCGGGGTGGCGGAAAATGACGCGGCCTGCCTGCGCACCCGGACCGGACGGCCTATCTCAAGCCGACCCACGCGGTGGGTGCTGGTGTCGCGGGGGCTGGGTGCATGGCTCTGGACGGGGGCGGGTCCGGGGGAAGGTGACAGAATGAAGTACATCCTCGTGGTGGGGATCTCGATGATGGTGTTCGGCGCCATCCAGGTGTCGACACTGCCCCAGGCGGTGGACCCGCACGAGGAGAGCGCGTCCGCCGTCCTCTTCGTCCCGGGTGCCCTCACGGTCATGACACGCAGCCTCGGCACGGAGCTGAGCGGGGAGCGGGTCCTGGAAGCCCCTCACGCGGCGTACGTGCCCGCACGCGCGGCGGAGCTGTTTGGCCGCCAACCGGATGCCTCCTCACGCGCCCGGACGCTCGCCGATGAGGTCCAATACGCCCGGCCACACCTCATTGGTCTGCAGCAGGTAACCGAGCTGAGGCTCCAATCCCCCGGGGACGCGCTCTTCGGGGGCACCGAGCCGGCGCGGACGCCCTATTTGGATCCGCTCCCCCTGCTGCTGGGCGAACTGGAGGCACGGGGCCTGCATTATCGGGAGGTCGCCCGGGTGCGCAACACGGATGTGGAAGTGCCCTTGCGCCGGGGACAGGCGCCGACCTTCGACGATCTGCGCCTGACGGACTACGACATCATCCTCGCGCGCTCGGACGTGACGGTGAGCCAGGTGCGCACGGGCAACTATCTGGCGCGCCGCGAGGTGAAGCTGCCGCGCATGGAGCCGGTGGAGCTGACGCGCGGGTGGGTGTCGGTGGCGGCCGAGGTGGAGGGGCAGCACTACCGCTTCGTCAGCACGCACCTGGAGCCCGCGCCGGGCGAGGAGGGGCTGCGCGTGCAGCTCGGGCAGGCCGAGGAGCTGATCGGCCTGCTGCGGGGCGAGACGCTGCCGGTGGTGCTGGTGGGGGACTTCAACTCGCCGGCGAACCTGGGGCTGGTGGGCGCGCCCACCTACCGGGAGCTGCTGCTCGCGGGCTACGTGGACGTGTGGACGCGCCGCCTGGGAGGCGCGCTCGCCTCGGGAGGAGGCCTGACGCTGGGGATGACGGCCATGGAGGAGCGGCTCAACCTGGTGCTGGTGCGCACGCCCGTGTCGCCCGCGCCCCGTCAGCTCGGCCCGGTGCTGGCCTATGGCGTGGGAGAGCTGCGCGAGCGGCGGCGCTTCGGGCCGTGGCGCACGGACCTGTCCGGCGTGGTGGCGCGCCTGCGCATGCCCGTGTCCGCGCGCAACTGAGTACAGTGGCGGCCGTGAGCGCGCCGCCTCGAGTCCTCGTCGCCGAGCAACCCCACTACCTGCCGTGGCTGGACTTCCACGAGCAACTGGCGCGCGCGGACACGCTGGTGGTGCTGGACAACGTGCAGTGGCTGCGGCGGGGCTGGCAACGCCGCGCGCGGGTGGCCCTGCCCTCCGGCACTCCCCTGCCCCCGCCCACCGAGCCCGCCTACCAGTGGCTGACGATTCCCCTCGAGGGCGCCCACCGCGACACGCGCATTGGCGACCTGGTGGTGGACACGAGCCAGCCCTGGACGCGCAAGCACCTGGCCACGCTGACGATGCTCTATGGCCGCAGGCCCTACTTCCGCTCCCAGGTGCTGCCCCGGCTGGAGCACTTCTACGCCGCGGCGGCCGATGAGCGCGGCCCCGGCTCGCTCTTGCGCACGCTGCTCTCGAGCATGACGCTCTTCGCCGAGCCCCTGGGGCTCGCGCCGCGCGTGGTCCTCGCCTCGAGCCTCGCGCGCTCGCTGCCGGACAAGACCGAGCGCCTGGCGGACTACTGCGTCCAGCTCGGCCAGGACACGTACTACTCGGCGGTGGGCTCGCTCTACCTGCGGCCGGGCCCCTTCCGGGAGCGCGACGTACGGCTGCTGTGGCAGAAGTTCCGCTATCCCTCGTACGACCAGGGCCGCTCCGGCGAGCGCTTCGTGGTGGGCCTGTCCATCGTGGACGTGCTGTCCAACGTCCCCGTGGACACGGTGCGCGAGTGGCTCGCGCCCAGTCCCTGGGGGCCCTTCGCCCGGCCCGCCACGGAGCCGGAGCGCTGAGGCTCCAGGCTCCGTGAAGCCCGCTCAGGACGCCGCGCCGCCGTCCTTGTCGAAGCGCACGAAGTAGCTGCGCACCGCGGCATCCACCAGCTCCTGGGTGAGCCGGGGAGACTCGCCCTGGTAGTGCGCCATGTCGATCATCTGATCCAACAAGTCGCGCGGCTGGCACGCCGCGAAGAGGCGGCTGTTGGGCGTGTAGTGGGTGTCGATGAGGTACTGCACGACGTCGGCGTCGTAGTCCACGCCGCGCTTGCGGCACATCACCTCGAAGATCTGATGGAACAGATCCTCGTCCGGCCGCTGCACCTCGAGCTTGTAGCGCACGCGGCGCAGGAAGGCGTCGTCGACGAGAGCGCTCGGATCCAGGTTGGTGGAGAAGGCGGAGAACACGTCGAAGGGCACCTGCACCTTCTTGCCCGTGTGCAGCGTGAGCATGTCCACGTCGCTCTCCAGCGGGACGATCCACCGGTTGAGCAAGTCCTTGGGCGACACCTTCTGACGGCCGAAGTCGTCGATGAGGAGCATCCCGTTGGTGGCCTTCATCTGGAAGGGCGCCTCGTAGTACTTGACCTCGGGGGAGTACACGAGATCGAGCATCTCCAGCGTGAGCTCGCCCCCGACGACGACGAGGGGCCGGCGGCAGCGCACCCAGCGCCTGTCGTAGGGCTGGGCACCGGCATCGTCCTCCACGGGCTTGTGCAGGATGTTGTCGTAGATGCGGACGATGAAGTCGTCGATGAGGATGGCGTGGGGGATGAAGATGTCCCCGTCGAAGCAGTTGACCATGCCCTGGCAGATGGCCGTCTTGCCGTTGCCCGGGGGCCCGTAGAAGAAGATGGCGCGTCCGGAGTTCATCGCCGGGCCGATGCCGTCGAAGATGTAGTCGCGGATGATGAGGTCGCCGAACTTGTCCTCCATCCGCTGGCGGGTGATGCGGTTGCCGCGGATGGTCTGCTTCTTCACGGCGCCGATCCACTCCTGGAGCGTGACGGGAGCGGGGCCGTTGTAGCGGTTGCGATCGAGGATCTGCCGCAACACGTCCGTGGCGAACGTGGTGAGCTGGTAGATCATCGTGGACTTGCCGAGGCCCGAGCCACCACCGCCGCGGATGTCGATGTACTTCTGGCGGCGCAGGCCCTCGAGCACGTCATCCACCACGGAGGTGGGCAGCTTGAGGCGGTTGGCGATGTCCATGCCCCGCATCTCGCCCGCGTAGAAGATGGCCTTGAGGACGAGCTCCTCCACCATGCTGGCGGTGAGGCCGGATTCCTCGAGCGTGCGCGGCTGGGCGGGCCAGAAGCGAGCGCCCTCCGGCGACTCTCCCGCCTCGGGGGGGAGGGCGCGGCGCCCCGTGCCGGTGCTGGTGCGGCGCTCGGGCCCGGCCGGGTTGCCGCTCGAGGGGCCCGTGCGGCGCTCGGCGACCCCGGGGGACGGCTCCGAGGGGGGCGCTGGAGGAGGACCCGGACGGCGCGAGTCGACCACCACCGACGGCTGATCCGCGCCGGGGCTCGGCGGGGTGGCGCGGCGCGGCGGCTCGGTGAAGGGAGGAGGCGTGTCCAGGCGCGGCGCGGGAGGCGTCGTCCGCTTCTCCGGGGGCCCGCCCTGGACCTCCGAGACGGGGGGAGGCGGAGGGGCGCGGCGCTCGGCCACGCTCTCCACGGACGGCAGGCTCCGACGGGGCTCGGCCGGGGGGGCGGGCCGGCGCTCGAGGAAGGCACTGGGGCCGGCGGGGCGGCGCTCGGTGGCCGTCAAGGTGGGCGGAGTCCGCGGCGGTCCCGGGGGCGCTCCGAGACCAGGAGTCGGCCGGGTCCGGGGCGGCGAGGAGGAAGGGCCCACCGCGACCGTGGGAATCTCCTGGGGAGTGAGGGTGCGGCTGGTGTCTCGCTCGCTGTCGTCGGGGGACTCGAATCCGGGGGGACTCGCCCCCGGCCTCCGCTGCTCGGCCATGCATGCTCCGGGTTGAGACACCGACTCTATCAGGACCGGGCGGTGCTAGGTTGTGGCGTATGAGCTTCTTCCAGGAACCGCCCCGGCTGGGCAACCAGTATGACGAGGACGTCTTGCTGCGCAGCTACCTCGAGCGGGTGCTACCCCCCGACCTGAAGGCCTCGCTCGAGGACGAGTTCCGGGAGCTGGGCGAGCTGTCGGGCGGCTACTTCTACGAATTCCAGCTCAGGGATCGACTGAACGAGCCCGAGCTGACCCAGTGGAACGCCTGGGGCCAGCGGGTGGACCACATCGAGGTGTCCCCCCTGTGGAAGGAAGCCGAGGCGCTGACGGCCAGGCGGGGGCTGGTGGCGGTGGCGTACGAGCGCAAGAGCGGAGACCGCTCGCGCGTGCACCAGTTCGCGCTCAACTACCTCATCCAACCGTCGCTGGACATCTACTCGTGTCCGCTGGCGATGACGGACGGGGCGGCGCGCACGCTGCTGTCGCTGGACAACAAGGAGCTGGTGGAGCGCGCCCTGCCCCACCTGACGTCGAGGGAGCCGGCGACGTTCTGGACGTCGGGCCAGTGGATGACGGAGCGCACGGGCGGCTCGGACGTGGGGCTGACGCAGACGGTGGCGCGGCGGGACTCCGAGGGGTGGAAGCTGTACGGGACGAAGTGGTTCACCTCGGCGACGACGGCGCAGATGGCGCTGACGCTGGCGCGGCCCGAGGGCAATGGGGAGGGGGGCAAGGGCCTGGCGCTCTTCTACGTGGAGACGCGGGGGGCGGATGGGCGGATGAACGGGATTCAGATCAACCGGCTGAAGGACAAGCTGGGCACGCGCAAGGTGCCGACGGCGGAGCTGACGCTGGATGGGGCGCGGGCGGTGCCGGTGGCGGGGCTGACGGATGGCATCCGCAACATGGCGTCGATGCTGAACGTGACGCGCACGTGGAACGCCGTGGCGTCCGCGTGGATGATGCGGCGGGGGCTGGCGCTGGCGCGCGACTACGCGAAGCGGCGGGTGCAGTTCGGCGCGCCCCTGGCCCAGAAGCCGCTGCACGTGGACACGCTGGCGGGGCTGGAGGCGGAGTTCCACGGGGGCTTCCTGCTGGCGTTCCGGGCGGCGGAGCTGCTGGGCAGGATGGAGGCGGGCACGGCGACGGAGGAGGAGCTGCTCCTGCAGCGGCTGGTGACGCCGCTGGCGAAGCTGACGCTGGGGCGGCAGACGGTGCACGTGACGTCGGAGGTGGTGGAGGGGTTTGGCGGCGCGGGGTACGTGGAGGACACGGGCGTGCCGCGGCTGCTGGCGGACGCGCAGGTGTTGTCCATCTGGGAGGGGACGACGAACGTGCTCTCGCTGGACGCGCTGCGGGCGATGGCCCGGGGGGGTGCGCTGGAGGCGCTGGACGTGGACGCGCGGCGGCGGCTGGCGACGGCGAAGGACGCGGGACTGCGGCCGGGAGTGGTGGCGGTGGAGGACGCGCTCGGGAAGGCGCGGGCGTGGGTGATGGAGGCGATGAAGGAC
The DNA here is from genome assembly GCF_002305875.1 of Cystobacter fuscus. Lineage (NCBI taxonomy): Bacteria > Pseudomonadati > Myxococcota > Myxococcia > Myxococcales > Archangiaceae > Cystobacter > Cystobacter fuscus. The sequence goes on from NZ_CP022098.1 coordinate 6,748,151, forward strand.
CCGGCGGGGGTGGAGGCGGGAGCGCGGCGGTTCGCGCTGACGCTGGGCCGCGCCTACGAGCTGGCGCTGCTGGTAGAGCACGCGCAGTGGTGCCTGGACCACGGATACGGCCCGAGGGCGATGGCGGCGGCGCGGCGGCTCACGCGCCATGGCGTGGATCTGCTCGCCGACATGAACCTGGAGGAGTCCCGGCTGCTCGTGGAGTAGTCAGCGCGCCCAGAGCCCACCCAGCTCCAACAGGAGCGGCGTGAAGGGCTCGGCGCGCACGAGGGCCTGTCCGCTGTGCGTACCCAAGGGTGCCCAGCGGGCACCTTCCAACCCGTACACCTCCAGGGCCTGCCGCGGCGGGTCCACCAACCACAGGTGGCGTACGCCCTCTCGGGCATAGACCTTCATCTTCTTCTCCCGGTCCAGCACTGCCGTGGACGGGGAGAGCACCTCACAGATCCAATCCGGTGCGAGGGTGACGCCTACCTCCTCGGGCATCTCCGGCATGCGCTCGCGGCGCCAGGCGGCGAGGTCCGGCACCAGGATGTCCTCTCCCAGGTGCAGCTCGGGCTCGAAGAGGAGTAGCCAGCCACCAGGGCCTCCCCTCCCCTGGTCAAAGGGGTTGTAGAGGGCGTTGTGCAACGCGCCCTGGGCGCGCGCATGGCGCAAGGCGGGCCGGGGACTGACGTACAGCTCGCCGTCCACCCGTTCCGCCACGCGGTGTGGAGGGACTGCCTCCAGGTCCGCGTCGGTCGCCTCGCGCCGCTGGCCGCTCATGCCTGGAGGATGAACAGCCGGACGTGCCTCTTCAAGGGCGGTCCACGGAGTGCCGCTGGATTCAGGGTTCATCCGAACAAGCTACACCCTACCTCTGACATGAGGTAGCCCTGGCTGCCCACTCAGGTCACTCGTCACCCTTCACTGTTCATTCCCTTCACGCCGTCGGCCGGATGGAGCGTTGCGCCTGCCGGAAGAATTGGGAGCAGGAGTAGTCCAGAGGGGCCTCCCCGTGCCCAAGCGCATGGCGGGCACGCAAGAAGGGCAGCCACGCCTTGTCCCCCACCCGCACCGCGCTCTCCTCCAGCTTGCGCCTCGGAACCCACTGCCCTCCCAACGCGGACACCAGGAACATCCCCAGCCAGGCCCCCAGGGCGGGAATCAACGCCTCCTTTTCCTCCGCCGAGAAGCGTTTCCCCCAGCCCAGGTGCCACAGGGCGAAGTCCACCGCGGCGAGCGCCTCCAGCGTTCCCTCCGTCGCCTCGGGCACCTGCTGCGAGTGCATCAGCGCGACGAGCTGCTCGGCATAGAGTCGCTCGTAGGTGTCGATGGCCTGCTTCACGTCCTCCACGTCCGGTGGAGGCGCCTGCTCCGCTGGCAGCCACTCCAAGACGGGAGGCGGATGGTAGAGGTTGAAGCGCTCGACCAAGCGGCGCTTGTTCTCGAGTCCCTCGAAGGCGATCTTCTTGTGGAGGATGTCGGCCACGTCTTCGTCGAAGTGCACGGGGATGGGGACGAAGACGCGGCTGCGCTGGCGCAGGGTGTCCAGGGTGGTTTCCAGTTTCAACTCGGGCCGCAGATGAACCAGGGCCCGGGCCTGGGCCAGCCGTGCTTCCTCAGAGTCGAAGTCCGCCGGCGTCGGCCGGGTGAGAAGAAGCACGGCTCCGCCTGGCAACTCCTCAACCATCGAGGCGGGCGTGGATAACACATGCTCACGCCCCATCTCCGACACCATCTGAGGCCCATACACATTGAGCCAGTAGACTTCATCCACCCGGTAGGGCGCGAATGGATCTTCCGCCAGGGGATTGGTTCCCATGGAAAAGTCAGTGGAGCTATGCCCGAAGCCATAGGTCATGGGGAATCGCGAGGCAAAACCCCTCACCCACGACAAAATCCGTCTCGTGTGGTCCTCAACGGCCACCGGTTGCCGGACAATCGAGAAGGGAGTGAGGTTCACACTCACGAAGAGTCGCCCACTCCTTTCTTTCTCGGAAAGGCTGATCCACAACCCCATCCAGGGAGCATTGGAGCATTCAAGGGCGAACGACGTATGCCCTTCGCTGGATTGCTCGAGGAATATCTCGCGGACAGCCTTGCGAGAGTATTTTCGCCTCCTTCTTCCACTCAGGAGGGTGTCTAGCGAACTGCTTCCTTCCATGGATTCGATGAAATCGAGTATCGTCTCAAACCCTTTCGCACCCTGCTCCACTGGATAGGCTGGCGAATGGAGATGGAGCCAGAATTCGTCTTGGCTGTTCCATTCATCACTCGACATGGAAATGAAGCTCGACACCACGAGATCTTGCCTCGAACCGAAGGGTTTTCCTGAAAACTTCTGGTACAAACCGCGCGTCATAAACAAGATGAACCTGGCTGACGGAGACTTCGCGTCCGAATAGTGGATGGCCAGGCCGACGAATCTCCACCCGTCCCCCGTATTTCTTCAGCGCCTCTCTGGCATCCATGGAAACCCAGTGGCGTGCTTCCACTTCGCTCATGCGCGTGAAGTCACGTTGTTTGTTACTGAAGCAATGCACCGTGGGCTTCCCTCCATGAACCAAGGATGCCTCGTCCACCGCGATCTGGTCCACAAAGGTCAGCACGGGCCCAGGCTCATGGGACAGTCCCAGGTTCCCATCCACCCGAGCCCGCGACATGCCTCGCAGATACACCCTCTCCGCCTGGGGCAGTGTGGTCTCCCTCTGGAGGGCTCGCGTCACCCCCTGCTGGAAGTCCAGCCCTCCTTGGACCTGGCTCCGGAAGATGGCGTAGTCCGGCCACTCCAGCGGCGGCTTCACCTCGGGCAACCGCGCCGATCTCGACCGGATCCCCGCCAGCTCGTCATAGCGCTTCTCCCAGTAGGCGACGTAGTCCACCCACCTCGGGTTGTCCGCGGCCACGCCAGGGGGAGGCTCCTGCAAGGAGGGCCGCCGACGTTCCAGCATCTTCAAGTCACTGGACTGGCGTGCGCCGCCCGCGACCGCCTCGGCCTCCCGCAGCCGGACCTCCAGCGCCGCCGCCTCCTCCAGCGCCGCCGCCTCTTCCACCTGGCTCAGCGCCCGCCGCCGCGCCACGCCCTCCCGGGCCAGCTTCTCCGCCTCCGCCGCGCCCGCCCTCACCTCTCCACTCGCGGCGCGGCCCTCCACCGCCATCGCCACGCCCCCCACGAGCAGGGCATTCAACGCCGCCGAGATGACGGCGCTCTCCACCTGCTCGCGCCGGGCCTGTCGCTCGAAGCCTCGTGCCAACAACCCCCGCAGCCGGGTGCCCCCCGGGCCCGGCGAGGGAATCAACTCGCCCAGTTCCGCCCAGCGCACCGTACACGTGGGCAGGGCGCTACAGCCCAGCCCCAGCGCCTTGTCCGCCAGCTCCACTCCCGCGGCCTCGGTCGCCACCTCCAGTTGGCTCAACAGCGTCCGGGCCCGCGCGTCCCCGGCCTGTGCATCCGCATAGACTTTTTCGAGATGCGCACTGCGATGGACCAGCAGCACTCCCGAGGTCTCGCCAACCAATCGCCCCCGGGCATCGCTGTACAGCCCATAGTCGAACGGGGGCGCCACATCCCTCCGCCACATGTCCGACGGCACGGCATCCACACCGCCGCATCGGCTCCCCATCAACACCACGGAGAGCACTACCAGCCAGACCCACCCCAGGGGCCCTGAAGCGCAATGGGTGTTCAACCGGAACCTCCTCCGTTCACGCCACCGGCCGGATGGAGCGTTGCGCCTGCCGGAAGAATTGGGAGCAGGAGTAGTCCAGAGGGGCCTCCCCGTGCCCAAGCGCATGGCGGGCACGCAAGAAGGGCAGCCACGCCTTGTCCCCCACCCGCACCGCGCTCTCCTCCAGCTTGCGCCTCGGAACCCACTGCCCTCCCAACGCGGACACCAGGAACATCCCCAGCCAGGCCCCCAGGGCGGGAATCAACGCCTCCTTTTCCTCCGCCGAGAAGCGTTTCCCCCAGCCCAGGTGCCACAGGGCGAAGTCCACCGCGGCGAGCGCCTCCAGCGTTCCCTCCGTCGCCTCGGGCACCTGCTGCGAGTGCATCAGCGCGACGAGCTGCTCGGCATAGAGTCGCTCGTAGGTGTCGATGGCCTGCTTCACGTCCTCCACGTCCGGTGGAGGCGCCTGCTCCGCTGGCAGCCACTCCAAGACGGGAGGCGGATGGTAGAGGTTGAAGCGCTCGACCAAGCGGCGCTTGTTCTCGAGTCCCTCGAAGGCGATCTTCTTGTGGAGGATGTCGGCCACGTCTTCGTCGAAGTGCACGGGGATGGGGACGAAGACGCGGCTGCGCTGGCGCAGGGTGTCCAGGGTGGTTTCCAGTTTCAACTCGGGCCGCAGATGAACCAGGGCCCGGGCCTGGGCCAGCCGTGCTTCCTCAGAGTCGAAGTCCGCCGGCGTCGGCCGGGTGAGAAGAAGCACGGCTCCGCCTGGTAGGGTCTCGATATGTGAGGCAGGAGTGGAAAGGACTCGATCGTGTCCGAACTGTTCCAATAATCGCGAGCCATACACGCTCAACCAGTACTCCTCAAGAACAGAAGATCGATCAAAGGGATTCTCGGCGTTCAGGTCGACCCCCATACAGTAGTCGACCCAGCTATGGCCCAAGCCATGCGAAATGGAATATCGCTGGGCAAAGACCCGCACCAAGCTCAAGAGCTGTTCTACATACGTTTTTGCCAAGAGTTCTTCACGGACGAGGGAAAAGGGGCTGACCCTCAATTCGAGAGAAAGACGATCGGGTTTTTGCTCCTGTTGGAAGCTCAAGTGCACGCTGACATCAGGAGGCTCCGTCCTGTCCAGTGTGAACATGATACATGAACCAACGGCCATCTCCTGTAGATGCTTCCACAGAACCTGACGAGAGTATTTTCGCTTGCGTCTTCCGGAGAAGATCCGATCTGGTCTCCAGCGCTCATCGAGAGACTCAATCATGATCAGCAGTTCTTCAAGCCCCTCGAATCCTCTGTCGAGCGGATTGTCTGGAGAGTGAATTTCGAGATAAAAATCATCTTCTTCGTTCCACTCATCGTTACTCATGAAAATGGATCTCGACATTGAATTTTCTGGCGATCTGCTGAATCGCGACCCTGGTCCTTTTTTGAGGAACGAGCCGACCATCGTAGATAAGATGCACTTTGCTTATGGTGACCTTGCGTCCAAAAAGGGGATGGCCAGGGCGACGTATTTCAACCATTCCTCCATATTTTTCCAGTGCTTCCCTGGCATCCATGGAAACCCAATAGCGTGCTTCCACTTCGCTCATGCGCGTGAAGTCACGTTGCTTGTTACTGAAGCAATGCACCGTGGGCTTCCCTCCATGAACCAAGGATGCCTCGTCCACCGCGAGCTGGTCCACAAAGGTCAGCACGGGCCCAGGCTCATGGGACAGTCCCAGGTTCCCATCCACCCGAGCCCGCGACATGCCTCGCAGATACACCCGCTCCGACTGGGCCAGCGTGGTCTCCCTCTGGAGAGCACGCGTCACCCCCTGCTGGAAGTCCACTCCTCCCTGGACCTGACTCCGGAAGACAGCGTAGTCCGGCCACTCCAGCGGCGGCTTCACCTCGGGCAACCGCGCCGATCTCGATCGGTTCCCCGCCAGTTCCTCATAACGCTTCTCCCAGTAGGAGACGTAGTCCACCCACCTCGGGTGGTCCGCGGCCACGCCAGGGGGTGGCTCCTGCAAGGAGGGCCGCCGACGTTCCAGCATCTTCAAGTCACTGGACTGGCGCGCGCCGCCCGCGACCGCCTCGGCCTCCCGCAGCCGGACTTCCAGCGCCGCCGCTTCCTCCAGCGCCGCCGCCTCTTCCACCTGGCCCAGAGCGCGCTGCCGCGCCACACCCTCCCGGGCCAGCTTCTCCGCCTCCGCCGCTCCCGCCCTCACCTCCCCACTCGCGGCGCGGCCCTCCACCGCCATCGCCACGCCCCCCACGAGCAGGGCATTCAACGCCGCCGTGATGACGGCGCTCTCCACCTGCTCGCGCCGGGCCTGCCGCTCGAAGCCTCGTGCCAACAATCCCCGCAGCCGGGTGCCCCCCGGGCCCGGCGAGGGAATCAACTCGCCCAGTTCCGCCCAGCGCACCGTACACGTGGGCAAGGCGCTACAGCCCAGCCCCAGCGCCTTGTCCGCCAGCTCCACTCCCGCGGCCTCGGTCGCCACCTCCAGTTGGTCCAGCAGCCTCCGGGCCCGCGCGTCCCCGGCCTGTGCATCCGCATAGACTTTTTCAAGATGCGCACTGCGATGGACCAGCAGCACTCCCGAGGTCTCGCCAACCAATCGCCCCCGGGCATCGCTGTACAGCCCATAGTCGAACGGGGGAGCCACATCCCTCCGCCACATTTCCGACGGCACGGCATCCACACCGCCGCATCGGCTCCCCATCAACACCACGGAGAGCACCACCAGCCATGCCCGCCACAGGGGCCCTGAAGCGCAATGGGTGTTCAACCGGAACCTCATCCCGCCCTTCCGAAAAAAAGCCGTGTGGGCAGCAACGTTAACCCGCCCGGCCATGCTCCTCCACACCAGGATGCGGGGCCTCGCCTGCTCCACGAGCTGTCGGGTTTTCCCGTGAGCGCATGGACGATGGAAAGATGATGTGTTAATTCACCGCCACGCTCATGGACAGCCACACCGATATCACCGATGGTGTTGGTAATCCCTGACGCATCAGGTCAATTCCGCCCCCAAGCATCTCATCCCCCGAGAAAATGAACATGAATCATTTCAAGACGTGTGGTCTCGCCATGGTGGCAATCGCTTTCAGCGCGTGCGGTCCCGCTCCCGAAGGGTCGAAGCAGGCCGAGGGCGTCGCGCGGACCGAGTCAGCGCTGACGGCTCCCATTCCGAACACGACGTGCGTGGTCGAGGCGACGGAGCCCTACAAGTACGACAGCGGTCCGTACACGGGCCAGATCAGCGCCCAGGCGTCTGTCTGGGACTGCAGCCAGGACTACCCGATCATCTACGTGTGCTCGATCATCGAGAAGAAGTCGGTGAGCAGCACGGGCGTCGTCACCTGGACGGCGGTGCCGGGCAGCCGCAGCTGCTATGGCGAGACGAACACCGACTTCGGCGGTCAGACGGCCACCCCCACCACCAACCCCGCGGGGACGTACCGCCAGCGCTCCGAGGCGGCGATCAAGCTCAACGCGACGACGTGGACCCCGGCGCAGCCGTCGACCTGCGGCACGCTGTCCAGCAACGTGCCGTGCGCGTTCACCTCCGTGACCTCCCCGAGCGTCGCGCTGTAATACGCGCCATCCGGGCGTGAGTCCCCGAAGGTCCGGCCCGTGCCTCGCGCGCGGGCCGGACCCGTGGCACCTCAAGGCCCGGCGCGCAGCACCTCTCCCCGGGTGAACTGGAACAGCTCTTCACGAACCTCGTGCGTGTCGAGCACGTTGTTGTGGTGCTTGCCCTCGAGGATGCGCACGGAGACCTGGGGAAACAGCGTGCCCAGCTTCTCTCCCATGTCCACGGGGACGACCTGGTCCCGCGTCCCATGGACGATGAACACCGGCAGGTGGATTCCCGGCGCCTTGGACGCGGTGTCGAACCGGTCCTTCACCAGCAGCCGCGCGGGCACCCACGGAAAGAGCCTCGCGCCCAGCTCCACGATGGAGGTGTAGGGCGTGATGAGCACCAGCCGCGCGCCGTGCCCCCGCCTCGCCATCTCCGCCGCCACCCCCGAGCCGATGGACTGCCCCTGCAACACCGTCCGCTCCCGGGGCACTCCCAGCTCCTGGTGCAGGTAGCCGAGCGCGGCCTCGGACGCGGCGTAGATGCCCTGCTCCGAGGGATCCTCCTTCCCCTTCGCGAGCCCATACCCCGGGTACTCCACCGCGAGGAACCCGAGCCCCGCCTCCTGGTAGCGCTGCGCCAGCCACGCCTCGTGGGCGAGCTGCTCGCCATTGCCGTGGAAGTGCACCACCGTGGGGGCCTCCGGCGGCGCCGGGACGTGCAGCGCGTAGACCGTCGTGCCCTCGGGGCCCGGAATGTGAAGGAGCGCGGCTCCGGGCAGTTGGGGTTCGAGCGCGCCCGGAGGCACCGGAAACACCAGGTGGCGTTGGTTGAAGTACAGCAGGGCGCACACGGCCAGGTAGCAGATGACGAGCGTCACCACGATCTTGAGCATCACCCGCCTCACCCGAAGCCAGACACGTCGCATGGGTGGGGTCCTTATCACGTGAGGCCCGCCCCTACACGCGTACCGAGGAAACGATCGGCTCCAACTGCTGCACCTTCACGTTCATCACCTTGCCCGTCTTCTCCAGCGTCCCCTGCCCCACCAGGAACAGCGCGCCATGGATGTCCTTGCGGAAGCGCGCATACGCGTCCGGCGGCACCACGAGGTTGGCGATCCCCGTCTCGTCCTCGAGCGACAGGAAGCAGAACCCCTTGGCCGTGGGCGGCATCTGCCGGCAGATGAGCATCCCGCCCACCGCCACGCGGCTGCCCGCGCGCACCCGCTCCAGGCCCGCCGCCGTCACCGCGCCCCGCTTGCGCAGCGCGGGCCGCAGCAGCTCCAACGGGTGCTTCTCCAGCGACACCCCCACGGTCTCGAAGTCGGTGCTCACCCGCTCCACCACGTTCATCCGGGGCAGCTCCACCGGCGTCCCATCCATCGCCATGCCAAAGAAGAGGTCCGTCTCCTCCAGCGGGCCCAGCGCCTGGATCTCCCACAGCGAGTCGCGCCGCGAGCCACTGAGGCTCCCCAGCGCGCCCGCCAGCGCCAGCCGCGCCAGCTCATGCCGGGGCGTGCGCGTGCGCCGCGCGAGATCTCCAATGCTCGTGAAGCGCTGCCCGCCTCGCGCCGCGCCTATCCGCCGTCCCGCCGCCTCCTGGAGCCCGCGCACCATCCGCAATCCCAACCGCAGCCCTCCTTCCTCCAACGTGCAGTCCCAGTCCGAGTGGTTCACGTCCACCTCCAGCACCCGCACGCCATGCCGCTGGGCATCCGCCACCAGCGTATGGGGCGCGTAGAAGCCCATGGGCTGCGAGTTCAACAACGCCGCGGTGAAGGCCGCCGGGTAGTGGCACTTGAGCCAAGCCGACGCGTAGGCCAACAGCGCGAAGCTCGCCGAGTGGCTCTCCGGAAAGCCGTAGTGCGCGAAGCCGCGGAACTGCTTGAACAGGGTGTCCACGTACTCGGCCGGGTACCCACGCGCCACGCCACCGTCGATGAATCGCTGGTGGAACGGCCCCAGCCGCTCCTCGGCGCGCTTGTGCGAGAGCGCCCGGCGCAGCCCATCCGCCTCGGCCGCCGAGAAGCCGCCCACCGCCATGGCCAGCTTCATCGCCTGCTCCTGGAAGAGCGGCACCCCCAGCGTCTTCTGCAGAATCCTCCGCACGTCCTCCGAGGGGTACACCACCGGCTCGAGCCCCTCGCGCCGCCGCAGGTACGGGTGCACCATGTCCCCGACAATGGGACCCGGGCGGATGAGCGCGATCTCCACCACCAGATCATAGAAACAGCGCGGCTGGAGCCTCGGCAGCATGTTCATCTGCGCCCGGCTCTCGATCTGGAACACGCCGATCGAGTCCGCGTTGCTCAGCATCTCGTAGACCTTCGGATCCTCCGCCGGAATGGTGGCCAGCGTCAGCTCCCGGCCGTGATGCACCCGGATGAACTCCAGACATTTGGCCAGGGCCGTGAGCATCCCGAGCCCCAGCAGATCCACCTTCAGGACGCCCACCGCCTCCAGGTCGTCCTTCTCCCACTGCACCACCGTGCGGCCCTTCATCGCCGCGTTCTCCACGGGGATCATCTCCACCAGGGGCTCGCGGGTGATGACGAAGCCGCCCACGTGGATGGACAGGTGCCGCGGCGTGCCCTCGATCTCCCGAGCGAGCGCGAGCGTCTGCCGCACCCGCCGGTCTTCCTCGGACAGCCCCACCTCCTTGAGCAGCTCCGGGGACATCTCGCCGCCGTGCGAGCCCGCCACCTTGGCGAGCCGGTCCACCTGATCCAACGACAGCCCGAGCGCCTTGCCCACCTCGCGCAGCGCCAGCCGTCCCCGGTAGCAGATGACCTCGCACACCATGCCCGCACGGTGCCGGCCATGCTTCTCGTAGACGTATTGCAGCACCTCCTCGCGCCGCTCGTGCTCGAAGTCCACGTCGATGTCCGGGGGCTCCTTGCGCTCCATGCTCAGGAAGCGCTCGAAGAGCAGCCCCATGCGCACCGGATCGATCGCCGTGACGCCCAGCGCGTAGCACACCGCCGAGTTGGCCGCGCTCCCGCGCCCCTGGCAGAGGATGCCCTTGGAGCGCGCGAAGCGGACGATGTCCCAGATGGCCAGGAAGTAGCCCGCGAAGTCCAGGGCGGCGATGAGCTTCAGCTCGTGTTCGATCTGCTTCACTACCTCGGGCGGCACGCCGGAGGGGTAGCGCACCTGGAGCCCCTGGTACGTCAGCTCGCGCAGCCACGTGGACGTCGAGTGTCCCGGAGGGAGATCCTCCTCGGAGAAGTGGTAGCGCAGTCCATCCAGCGTGGCGTGGCAGCGGCCCGCCAGCTCCAGCGTGCGCTCCAGGGCCTCGGGACAATCGGCGAACAGCCGGGCCATCTCCTCGGGCCCCTTGAGCGTGCGCTCCGCGTTGGGCAGGCGCCGCGTGCCGAGCTGTCCCAGCGTCGTCTTGTAGCGGATGGCCGTGAGCACGTCCTGCAGGGGCTGGCGGGCGCGGTGGTGCGTGTGCACGTCGTTGTGCGCGCACAGCGGCGCGCCCAGCTCCCGCGCGAGGCTCCGGGCCTGGGCCACGCGGGCCTCGTCCCCCGAGGACAGCGTGCGGCACACGCCCACGTAGAAGCGATCGGCGAAGGACTCGGCCAGCGGGGCCACCTGCGCGGTGGGCACCGGGTACGGGAGCATCGCCAGGAGCCCCTCGTTGCCCTCGGCCAGCTCGCGCCAGGGCAGGCCCGCCTCGCCCTTGGGGTGCAACATCCGGCTCTTGGAGATGAGCCGGCTGAGGTGGGCATAGCCACGCGCGTCCTGGGCGTACACCACCACCCGGGGCCCATCCATCAGCGTCAGCTCGCTGGCGAGCACGTACTTGAGGCCCGCCGCCCGCGCCGCCAGGTGCGCCTTCACCGCGCCATAGAGTCCATCCCCATCCGCCAACGCCACCGCCGCCAGCCCCCGCTCGGCCGCCGAGAGGATCAACTCCTCGGGGTGCGAGGCGCCCCGGAGGAACGAGAAGTTCGATCGGCACAGCAGCTCGGCGTACACGCCCGCCACCCTACTGAGCAGCCGTTCAGGCGGAAGGTCCGCCCCAGTAGGTATGGACAGGATACCCGGTGTGTCTCGTCACTTCGGAAGTGGGCCTGGCGGATCCGACTTCCGTTCCACCACCAGAAGACGCAGCGCCCAATACGCGAGCCATGGGGCGATGAGCAACGCGAGAAAGACGACACCACGAACCCTGATCCCGCGAGCAGCCACGGATGTCGCCAGGACGGCGGGGCTCGCCGCGGGCAGTCGCATGTGCGTGGACTAGAGTGCCGGTGCCCATGACACTCCGCCATCCCTGGTCTTCCGCCTGCCTGCGCGCCTTCCTGTGGTTGCTCCTCGCGTCAGGGTGCGCAACGACGCGGGTCGTGAACCTGGACATCGGACAGGGAGCGCCCATCACCTACAAGCCTGTCGACACCCAGCCGATCAAGATAGAGGGATCGGAGTTCAAGACCGCTGTCGCGCAGCTCGTGCTCGACATGAAGCTGGACCTGGGTCTCGAGTACTCGAAGCAGGGAGACCGACTCTCATTGCTCGCGTCCGCCAGCACCGGTGGGATCGTGGACGGAGCTCACGGTCGCACGGTGCCCCCTTCATCTGAGCGGATGTGCCAACAGCAGAGCGATCCGAAGGGGTGCCTGAGCCTGCTCACAGGTGGAGCCACGAAGGAGCTCGCGGAGCGGCGCATGATGGCGCTCTTCTTCGCCTTCGACACCGTCTGGGACGGGGTAGAGGAGGCGGTGGGCGACCTGACGAATCCGGCCGCCCTCCGCGCGATGGTTGTATCAATGGTCGGAACCGCGCTCGTCATGCTCGTTGCACCCGAGCCCATCACGAAGCTCATCGCGATTGGGCTGACGGCATCCCTGATTGCGTATCTCGGCACCGGTCCCGTGTGGAACCTCGGGCAGGGATTCCTGCGGCTCATGGAAGAAGCGAAGAACGCCCACGACATCTCGGAACTGGAGGATTCCGGGCACCGTTTCGGGAAGGTGCTCGGGGACAACGGTGCTCGTGTCCTGGTCATCGTCGCCTTGGCCGCGCTTGGCGGCGAGAACGCCATGGCCGCGCGGGGAGCGAAGATGCCGGGGTTCACTCGAGCGGCTTTGCGAGCGCAAACCGAAGGAGGCTTCCAGCTATCGGGGGCGCTGGCGGGCGAGGTGCAGTCCATCGCCCTTTCTTCCGCGTCGGTGCTGAACGTCGCGCTCGCTCCGACAGCTGTCGCAGCGGTTGCGATGGGGCCCGGAAGCGCCATTCAGGGAGATCCCGAGGGCAACATCCACCACATCTGCACGGACAAAAACGAGGTTTCCGAAGCATCGGGTGGCCCGTGGACACCGCAGTTCGAACGGGTCTTCAATCGGGCCGGTATGACGTTGGACGATCTGGCGAACAGAGTGCGTATCCAATCGCATCAGGGTCCGCACCCACGTGAGTACCACGAGGAAGTGCTTCAGCGTATCACCAGCGCCACACAAGGCTGTCGAGGCAAGGCGCAGTGCCGGGCTGCATTGGTGGAAGAGCTGTCGAAGATCGCCAAAGAACTCTCCACGGCAGGTACCAAGCTGCGTAAGCTCGTCACGAAGAAAGCCGAGGAGTGAACATGGAGCAACGCTTCTTTGACTTGTGGGTCGACGTGTACGTTCCCGGCCGCTGGTATCTCGCAGAGCCTGCTACCTCGTCGGGAGAAGAGATAGAAGACCCGTGGATGTTCTCGGCGGGAAGACCCGTCGCGGCTCCAGGGCCCCTACGAATCCCCATCTTCAAGCCTGGCAAGCCGCTCGACATCGAGTTTGCCGGCGTGGGCAATACACCCGTTGTCAACGAACGGGTAGCGTCGGTGTTTCGCGAGATGGCACCGAACGATGTGCAGCTCTTTCCAGTCGAGGTCGAAGGGCAAGCCGACCCCTATTACATCCTGAACGTCACACGAGAGATTCGGTGCATCGACGACGCGGCCTGTGAGGAGGTGCAATACTTCACCCAAGACGATGTGCGGTCTGATCTGGCGGGTCAGTATCGATCGGTAATGGGCCTGCGCATCGACACGTCGAAGGTCGGAGAGGCCCGCGTGTTCCGGCTTTGGGGCTACTACCATCCGATCATCGTCGATGCGAGCATCAAGGAGGCTCTGGAACGAACGGGAATTTCGGGAGGCCGGTTCGTTGAGGTCACTGGCCCCAAGGCCGTAGCAACTGGCGGCAATCTGTTGCCCGAGACGCACAAGAACCCCGAGCTGCTGCGGCAGGTGGAATCTGCTCGGAAAGCCGCCTTCCGCAATCTTGGGGAGTTGAGTGAGGAAAGTATCACCCCGATTGTTCCGTATGGTGATACATGGCCGAGCGCTCGGCAGGCGTGGCGCATCATCCGGCGTCCAAATGGATGGACCTTGTGCGTAAGCGATGGGCTTTCAGATCCGTTCCATGGCAGCACGGATCCGTCATGCGGCTACGGTCTCGAACTCGCCATCGAAACAGACGAACCTGTCACCGATGATGGGGGATGGACGCTCCTGTTGCTGAGGCGGGTTTCCGACGAAGTGGCGCAGCACGAGCACTTGAGCAAGGCTCTCTTGAAAGGAGTCTTGTCGATGGAGGTCCCAGGCAAGGACATGCCCGAACCACTCGTGACAAGGGATGAACGAGTGGGAGTGTTGCTCGGCGTGGAGGCCACCACGCTGCCCACCTCTTTTCCCACGCCGGCCGGAGATGTTCGCTTGGTGACTGTCAAGGCACTGCTGCCCAAGGAGTTGGCGTTCCTCCTGGAGCGAGGCAAAGCGGAACTGCTTCGCCGACTTGCGGAAAGTGGCGAGCCACATCTATCTCGCTCGTGGAGGAAGCCAGTCGTGTGAGGCTGCGGCCCCCTTGCTGGGCTTAGGCGACTCAAAGCCCCTGCCCCCTTCCCTGCTTGAGCACAAGCCCGCCCACTCCGACCCGATGGCCGCCTTTACATGCCTTGACAGATATATGCCCCACTCGGCATATAAAGGTCATGATGAGCGCGTTCGAAGTCGTGGCGGAGCCCAACCGCCGCCGCATCCTGGATCTGCTGCGCGAGGGGCGCCGCCCCGTCGGGGAGTTGGTGGACCGACTCGGGCTGACGCAACCCACCGTGTCCAAGCACCTGCGCGTGCTCAAGGATGCTCGGCTGGTGGACGTGGAGCAGGACGCCCAGCGGCGGCTCTACCGCCTGCGTCCGGAGCCCCTCTCCGAGCTGGACGACTGGCTCACGCCGTACCGCGAACTCTGGTCCCGGCGACTCGATGCGCTCGAGCGCCACCTGGACACCATGGCGGACGACCCGCCCGCCCCCACCCGCCGGAGCCCGGCCCCAAGGAGGAAGCCATGAAGCATGGAACCCTGACGACCCGGGGCGACCGCGTCGAACTCCGGTTCGAGCGTCGTCTCGCCCACCCACCCGAGAAGGTCTGGCGCGCACTCACCGACGGCCAGGAACTGGCCCACTGGTTCCCCGCGCGCATCGAGGGCGCCCGCCAGAGCGGCGCCGAGCTGCGCTTCTTCTTCGCGGAAGGCGAGCCGGGCACCGGGAAGATCTCGGTGTTCGATCCGCCGCGCGTCCTCGAATACACGTGGGACGGAGACCTCCTGCGGTGGGAGTTGCACCCCGAGGGCACGGGCTGCCTGCTCGTCTTCACCACCCTTCCCGGTGACCGCGCCCACGTCGCCCGCGACACCACGGGCTGGCACTTCTGCCTCGACAACCTGGAGGCGGCGATCGCCGGGAATCCCGCCGCCGGGTTCGACAAGGAGCGCTTCTCCGCGCTCAACGCGGAGTACGCCGCGCGCTTCGGCCTGGGCAGCTTCCCCGCCTTCATGACGGGCCCGGCCAACCGCGTCGCGGAGGCCTCGCTGCGCCTGCCGGGCGTCGAGTCCTTCGTGTTCAACGGCGCCGATGGCACCCAGCTCACCCTCTGCCACGCGAGGAGCGACGCGGATACCGGCGAGCACTGGCGGGACTTCGACGAGTATCTCACCGTCCTCGAGGGCTGCTACGTGTTGACCATCAATGGGATGGAGATCCAGCTCGACGCCGGCCGCGAGTTCGTCGTCCCCAAGGGCGCGCGAATCTCGGGACGGTTCGCCGCTGGTACGCGCACCCTCCATGCCTTCGGCGGCCGGGGTCTCGAGCGGGCCAGGCCCCAGGTATAGGGGGGTGCTCCAGGTGTCGTAAAGGACCCAGGAAGGGTGTTCGCGCCTTTCGTTCCCCCTTCCGAGACACTAAGGTGCCCGCCCCAACGACAGACACTGGAGTGTTCATGCGAAACCCCCGAACCCCGCTCCCGACGCTCGCGCTGCTGACCCTGCTGTCATCGGCTGTCACCGCGTGTGGGGGAGGAAGTGGCAACAACAACCCCCCACCCACCGGGCCCCAACCGAACGCGTGCATCAAGCTCGATGTCACCAGCGGGACGACCCTCACCGCCCAGGAGGGCAAGGTGGTGGTGAACTTCCGGGTGCTCGACTGCCTGGACAGGCCCCTGGCGAGTCAGGTTCCGTCGAACGCCTTCGAGATCTTCGAGCGTGACCGCCGCATCTCCTCCGAGAGCCAGTTGAAGATCGTTCCGGAGCCCAAGCATTTCGCCAGCTATTCCGTCCTGCTGCTGGATGTCAGCGGCAGTATGTCCCAGCAACTTCCGGGACTCGTGGAATCCGCGGCCCGCTTCATCCGCATCCTCATCCCCGAGGGAACCGCCCCGGAGGCCACCGTCCATCGCATCGCCATCTATGCCTTCGACGGTGAGATCAAGAAGCTGTCTGACTTCTCCGCGGATGCCAATGCATTGATCGGCACCACGCTCGCGAAGATCCGCGACGAGCAGAGCTGCAAGGCCAACCTGATCTGCCAGGACTCCCGGACACGTTTGAACGGCGCGCTGAAGCAGGGCATCGACGACGTGAAGGTCGCCCGGGACGCGGGCAAGAGCGCGGGCCTGGATTTCACCACCGCGAGCGTGGTGCTCTTCACGGACGGCCGCGACACGATCAACGTTCCGACCGAGGCGGAGGCCCAGGAGGCGGTGAACAAGAGCGATGCGAACATCTTCGCCATCGGCCTCAAGGGCGCCGACATGGACACCCAGAGCGTCAAGAGCCTGCAGGGCTTCGGCAAGAGTGGCTTCGGGCTGGCCGAGAAGCTCGAGGATCTCGGAAGCAAGTTCGAGTCGATCGCCGGCAACATCCGCAACATCTCCAACAGCTACTTCCAACTGCGCTACTGCTCGCCGCTGGAGAGCAACCGGAACAAGCTCACCATCAAGGTGAGCCACGAGGGCGTGACCGCGCAGAAGGATTTGACGTTCGACGTCGCCCGCTCCGTGGGAGGCACCTGCTCGGTGGACAGCGGCGGGACGGGCACCCCGTAACGGCCAGCTCCCCGCGTGGGGGGCCCGCCCTCAGGACGCGGCGGCCTCGCGCCGCAGGGGGAGCTCCAGGGTGGCCGTGGCGCCCCTACCGGGGCCCTCGCTGTCCAGCCGGAGGCGGCCCCCCATCAACTGCGCCGCCAGCACGCTCGAGTGCAGGCCGAAGCCGTGGCCGTCCTTGCGCGTGGTGAAGCCGTGCGAGAAGAGCTTCTCGCGCACCCCCGGCGCGATGCCCATACCGTTGTCCACCACCTGGATGCGCGCCACGGCTCCATCCGAGGACAGCCGCACGTGCAGCACCCGCTGGTCCTCGGGCAGCACATCCAGCGCGTTCCTCGCGTTGCTCAGCAGGTTGATGAGGATCTGCAACACCTTGTGCTTGTCCACCTGCACCTTGGGCAGCACCGCCACCTCGCGGATGATGGACACGCCGTGGCGCTTGAGCGAACCCATCTGGATGCGCAGGGCGTCGTCTATCAACTGCGCCAGATCGCACTCCACCTCCAGCACCGACGTCTTCGCATACGTCTGCTGCACCTGGACGATGGCGCGGATGTGCTCGATGTGCCGGGCCATCGTCTCCACGTCGCCCATCAGCTTCTCCTGCTCGCGCAGCAGCTCGGCGGACAGGCTGGCGAGGTAGTCCGGTAGCTGGACGCCTCGTGGATCCCGGGTGAGGAAGTCCACCAGATCATCGCGGTTGTCCAGCAGCAGGGCCGAGGCCTGTTTCACCCGGCCCACGCGCGAGGAACCGACGGACCGCCGCATCAGCTCGACGTTGATGACGGCGCTGGTGAGCACGTTGCCCACGTTGTGCAGCACGTTGGAGGCCACCTCGGTCATCCCCACCTCACGCGCCGTGTCCACCAGCCGGGCCTGGGCCTCCTTCAACTCGCGCGTGCGATCCTCCACGCGCTGCTCCAGCTCGTCGTTGGCGCGGCGCAGGGCCGCCTCTCCCTTCTGGATGTCCTCGTACAGCCGCGCGTTCTCGAGGGAGATGGCGGCCTGGGAGGCGATATGGCTCAACAACGCGATGCGGGCCGGACCGAAGGCGTTGGTGGCCAGATTGTTCTCCAGGTACAGCACCCCGGCGAAGACCTCCTGCCGCATCAACGGCAGGCACAGCACCGAGCGGACCGTACCGCACCGCAGGTACTCATCCGTCGAGAACGGATGGGGCTGGGTGGCATCGTCGATGCGCACGTGCTCCTGGGTGCGTTTGACATAGGCGATGAGCGTCCACGGCAACTGCTGGACGGCGCCGTCCGGCGCGGCGCCGGAGACGGCCGCGACCGAGAGGGTGTCGCCGCCAGGCAGCAGCAGGGCACCGCGCTGGGCGCCGGCGTTCTCGATGGCCACCTGCATCAGGGTGGCCGCCAGCCGCTCCAGCACGATCTCCCGGGAAATGGCCTGCTGGGCCTTCACCACCGTGAGCGCGTCGATCTGGGTGGAGTCCGTGCTGCTGGTGATGTCCTCGGCGCCGGTGCGCACGGGCGGTGCAAGACCCGGCCACCGGGCATCCATCTGCTGCACCTTGCCCCGGGCGCCCCAGTGCAGGTACGCCGTCCGGGCCTCGCGCGCGAAGGCCAGGGCCAGGGTGGGTGACTGCCGCGCCCGCCAGAAGTTCGCCGCGAGCTCCGCCGCCATGCCCACGTAGTGGATGAAGCCGTTCTCGCGGGCGGCGCGAAGGGCCTCTTCGTAGACGCGGTTGGCCGCATCCGTCGGATCCGTGAGGCGGGTCAGCTCGGCGAACACCATCCGCTCGGGAGCGCGGAAGGTCTCGGGGCAGCTCTCCACCCACTCCACGAGCTGCGCGTGGTGTTGCCGGATCTCCGCCAGGGACTTCTCCCGTGCCTCCGCCCCCTGCTCCTCGCAGCACGCGGCCAGCGACAGCGCCCGGAAGAGGTGGAAGTCCAGCATGTTGATGCTGATCTTCAAGACCCAGAGCACCCCCACCGCCTGATCCGCGGACGCGAGCGCCTCCGCGTAGGCGCCGCACATGTAGCGGGACCGGAGCCGGGTGATGAAATAGGCACTGCGGATGGCGGACATGCGCGTGGACGTGAGGTTCGCCTCGAACGCCTTCTCGTCGAAGCCCTCCCCGCTCAGCGTGTCGAACGAGAGCGAGTTGCCGCGCAACTGCTGCACGTAGCGTTGATAGACGCGGAGGATGTCCTGTGCATCCACGTTCCCGGCCTTGCGCGC
This sequence comes from Cystobacter fuscus, assembly GCF_002305875.1. Taxonomy (NCBI): domain Bacteria; kingdom Pseudomonadati; phylum Myxococcota; class Myxococcia; order Myxococcales; family Archangiaceae; genus Cystobacter; species Cystobacter fuscus. The sequence continues at coordinate 6,766,956 of NZ_CP022098.1, forward strand.
GAAGTCGGCTCGCACGACCGAGTCCTGATAGACGTCGTCCAGGTTGTTCCCCATGACGATGCGGTTCAGGATGATGGACATGATGCTGTAACAGGCCGTCAGGATCTCACGGGTCTGGACCGAATGATGGAAGGCGCCGAGGGTGATCTCCTGGGTGACGGAGAAGGGCTGGCTCCAGTAACTGATGTACTGAAGGCTGTAGAGGACATTGGACCGTCGATGGGACAGGTTGTAGCGCTCGACGAACTCGCGGGCGAGCATGCCCAGCGCATAGCCCTCCCGGTATTGCTTGAAGAAGGGGCCGGCCACCACTCCCAACCAGCTGAAGCCGGGCACGGACGACTCCGTGAAGCCGTGACGCAGGGAGAGGACGACCATCCGGCTCAGGACGATGACGAGCAGGTGGATGTTGGTGAAGTACGCCGGCGCGAAGAGCGAACACAGGGCGATCATCTTCATCTTCACGTCCGGATCGACCATGGGCGGAAGGTCGATGAGGCTCGCGATGGGACGCGTCCCGAGCAGCGCCCAGACCTCCGCGTAGGCCTCGGCCGCCTCCTCCTGGGAAGGCTGTGCGGGAATCTCGATGCCCAGCAGGGCCAGACACTCCAGCATGCAGGCACAGGCCTCCTGGATGCGCCCCGTCCCGACGAAGATGTCATTGCGCACGTGGCAGGCGGCCACCATGTCCGCGAGGGTCCGTGCGCGGGGAGGGAGCTCCTCGGCCAGGCGGCTCGCCTCGGCGACATTGCCGCTCTGCAGCTCGCACGCCGCGCGCTCGAGCCTCACCTTGAAGGCCAGCGAGCCATCCGTCTCCCAGGGCTCTCCGGGGATGAGCGCGAACGCCTTGGTGAAGTAGATGATGGCGGGACGATGCGCGATGGCGGCCTTGGCCTTCAGGCCCGCCTCCGCGTTCAGCCGCGCCAGGCGGTGGCGCTCCGCGGAATCCTGGATGAGCTCCGCCCCGGCGTTGAGCTGGCTCACCACGTCGAAGAGCTGCTCCCGGAGCGCCTCGGGGGTGAGGCTGGCCAGCATCGCCCGGCCGATGCGCAGGTGGATGGCCTTCTGCTCCTCCTCGGAGATGAGGGCATGGGCCGCCTGGTGGATGCGATCATGAAGGAAGCGGTACTGCTCCGGGCCGCCGCGCATCAACAGGCCCTCCTGGAGCGCGGGCCCGAGTCCCTGCTCCACCTCGCCCACGTCTTCCTGTCCGGAGAGGGTGCTCAACATCGACAGGGAGAAGACATGGCCCACGCACGCCGCCAGGCTCAGCAGGCGTTGGACCGACGCGGGCAACTGGCGCAGCTTGCCCACCAGGAAGTCGACGACGTTGTCCGAGTAGCCCATGGTCTGGACACGCTCGGCGTCCCAATTCCACCCGCCCTCGGACGTGCGGACCAGCAGCCCGTCGCGGTCCAGCGTCAGCATGAGCTGATTGAGGAAGAACGGGTTGCCGCCCGTCTTCTCGCGCACCATCGCCGACAGCGGGGTGACGAGCTCCGGCCCCGCCCCCGGCAGGGCATCCGCGACGAGCTGTCGCACCTGCTCCAGGCTCAGCGGCTCGAGCTGGAGATCGGTCACCCGGGCGCCTGACTTGCGGACCGCCGCCAACGTCAGCATCAGCGGGTGCTCGGGGCTGACCTCGTTGTCCCGGTAGGCGCCCAGCAGCAGCAGCGGGGGTGTCTCCGAGTGGGTGAGCAGGTGTTGGAGCAGCTGGAGGCTGGCCAGGTCCGCCCACTGCAAGTCATCCAGGAACAGCACCAGGGGTTGCTCCGGCGTGGCGAAGACGCCGAGGAACTGAAGGAACACCTGGTTGAAGCGGCTGCGTGACTCGGTGGGCGGCAGCTCCTCGACTGGCGGCTGTCTGCCCGCGACGAGCTCCAGTTGGGGGACGATGTCCACCAGGAGCTGGCCCTGGTCCCCCCAGGCCGCCTGGAGGCGCTCACGCCAGCGGGCCAGCTCCTCGTCGCTGCCGGCCAGCAGCTGCTGCACGAGCCCGCGGAGCGCCTGGGCCAGCGTCGCGTAGGGGATGTCGCGCTGGAACTGCTCGAACTTGCCGCTCAGGAAGAACCCACGCCGCTGCACCACCGGCTTGTGCAGCTCCTGCACCAGCGAGGACTTGCCGATGCCGGAGTAGCCACGCACCAGCATGAGCTCCGCCTGCCCTCCGCGCAGCACCCGCTCGAATCCACCCAGCAGCGTGGAGACCTGGGCCTCGCGTCCATAGAGCCCCTGCGGCAGATGGAATTGCCGGGGGATGTCCCGGGTGCCCAACGGGAAGGGCTCGAGCGCGCCCTGGCGCAGCCCCTCGCGACACCGATCCAGATCGGCCCAGAGTCCCTCGGCGCTCTGGTAGCGCTCCTCGGCCGTCTTGGCCAACAGCTTGAGCACGATGGCCGAGACCGCCGGAGGAATGGAGGGCAGCAGCTCGTGGGGTGGCCTGGGGCGCTGCGTCATGTGGGCGTGGAACCACTCGAGCGCGTCACGTCCCTGGAAGGGACGGCTGCCGGTGAGCAACTCGTAGAGCGTCACGCCCAGCGAGTAGAAGTCCGTGCGGTAGTCCACCTGGCGGTTCATCCGCCCGGTCTGCTCGGGCGACATGTATGCCAGCGTCCCCTCGATGAGGGGAACGGGAACCGCCTCCAGGTGCTCGGCCCGCTGGAGCGAGGCCCCTCCGAAGTCGACGAAGCGCAGGCGTCCAGTCGGCTCGATGATGATGTTGCCGGGCTTGATGTCCTTGTGGATGACGCCGTGACGGTGGATCTCCCCGAGGTTGGAAGCCAGGGCGAGGGCGAAGTCGAGGAAGCGCGGCAGCGCCATGGGCTGGCCCACGAAGTCAGACAGGGGCTCGCCCTGGACCTTCTCCATCAGGAGCACGGGGCGATCGAGCACCTGCTCGTGGGAGTAGGGATGGACCACACCGCTCACGGTCCGCAGCCGCTGCAGGATGCCGAACTCGCGGCGATAGCGCTCGCGCTCGCGTGGGCCCGAGGACGACACGGCGGGCGTCTTGATGATGACCGGCAGGCCATCGGACTCACGCTCGGCCTGGTAGAGCACGTTCAAGCCCGTGGAGCGAATCGTGCTGAGAATCTTGTAACCTGGAATGTCGAACATCGTGGCTCGGTCTACGTGCCGCCCCCTCCAGTGAGGAGCGTACAACCTAACCCTCCCCTCCAGAAACCACACCCACGGCATCCACTACCTGCTCGCTGAGTCCGCCCCGGAGGCATGCGGTCCCCCGTGTGTCAGGCGAGGAGCGTTCCAGTGTGGCCATGGGCTCCCTTCATGGAAGGCGGCCTGGACGGAAGACATTCCGCGCGGCATCACGAAACGCGCAAGCCCCCTCCACCCAACCGAACCAGGGCGAGCGGCATGGCGCTTCGTTGGAGGAGACACCCATGGCGGCCAGGAAGAAGCGACAGGCGGAGCGGGGTAAGCCAGTACGCCGGGCGGCCGGTGCCGGGGCGCACCGCGTCCCACCGCTCGAGTACGATCCGTTCACCCCGGGTCTCGATCATCCGGAGTGGGTGCGTCAGGGGTTTCCCACCTACGTCGAGCACGAGCACGAAAGCCTCGCGCGCAGCGTGCGCACGCTCGAGCACCAGGGGCGAGTCATCTCCATCACCACCACGTACGAGGTACGTGTCGAGGGGCGTATCGTCTCCCTGCACATGATGGTGGATGAGGAGGGACGGCTCTGGTCCCACCTGTGCCCCTATCTGACCTTCGCGTCGGCCCTGGAGCTGGTGCGCCACCTGCTCACGCGCATGCCCCACCTGTTCGAGGCGGCGCCACCCGGTCCACACCCGGAGCATGACCCTTCCGCTCATGAGCACACACACGGAGGTGCGTGATGATTCGCCGGAACATCCTCTCGGACGAGGGCGCCAGGCAGCAGTTCATCGACGGGGTGCTGGCGCTCAAGGATCCGGCGCGCTTCCCCTGGCCGGGGCAGCCGGGACTCTCCATCTATGACTTCTTCGTGGCGTGGCACCACCAGTCGATGATGCTCTTCACGCCCCCCTCGCAGCGGGATCGCAACTCGGCCCACTCGGGCCCCGCCTTCCTGCCGTGGCACCGGTACTTCCTGCTGCGGTTCGAGGGGTACCTCATCGACGCGCTCGGCGCCCCCGACTTCCGGCTGCCCTACTGGGATTGGTCCACGGATGCGGCGCTCTCGGACCCCAGGCTGTCTCCCATCTGGAGCCAGGACGCCATGGGACGCTTCACCAATCCCGGCCTCTGGCAGGTCCGCGTCGTCCCCGCGGAGCGCGGCCTCACGCGATTGGCGCAGCCACGGCCGCTCGACCGCTCGCTCGGCGTGCTGGGCGCCACGTTGCCATCGCGAGACGCGGTCCGCACCGTCCTCCGCGACCAGATCCTATACGACGCCCCTCCCTACAACAGCTCCTCCTCGGGCTTCCGCAACTACCTGGAGGGATGGGAGGGACCGGCGCGGATCCACAATGCCGTGCATGTCTGGATTGGCGGCGACATGGCCGACAGCACCTCGCCCAATGATCCCATGTTCTACCTGCACCACGGCAACGTGGACCGCGTCTGGCGCGCGTGGCAGCTCCGCTATCCGAACGCCCCCTACGTCCCTCCGCAGAACGCCTCCAACACCCTGGCCTTCCACCGGATCGACGATGCCCTCTACTCGGTGTTCCGCGAGACCACGCCCGTCACCCCGCGCGGTGTGCTCGACCCCCTGGCCCTCGGAGCCCCCTTCGGCGCCACCAACCACTACGACTACGACTCGCTCACGGACCTGCAGGGCTGAAGGCACGAGGGACACCCCTCGCGCTTGACAGGCCCGTGGCACGAGCGAAGCATGGGCCTCTCTTCATCCGGCGTGGGGGAAGGCCCGACGGTGTCCTCGATTCAGCGACGCAGGGGGGTGTACTGGGGCGTCCTGCTGCTCCTCGTGGGGGCAATGGCCTGCTCCCGGCCGGAGCCTCGGCCCCTCGTTCACGAGGCCTACGTCTGGCAGCGCGACTGGAGCCCGGCGTTGAGCCAGGCGCTCACGGACGCCCCCCGGGAACTGGGAACGCTCCGGGTGCTGGCGCGCGAGCGCTCGGGAACCCAACGCGCCCCCGTGGACATCGCGGTGGATGTGGACGCCCTGGCCCGCTCGGGCCGCGAGGTGGTCGCGGTGATGCGCGTGGAGGGCACGGCGCCGCTGGAGGGGGTGTCCCTTCAGGAGGTGGCCGTGCTCGCCCGGGCCTGGCGTGCGCGGGGCGTGCGCGTGCGCGGCATCGAAATCGATCATGACTGCGCCACCGCGGCCCTCGCCGGGTACGCGGACTGGCTCGAGCGCGAGCGGGTGGTGCTCGGAAACGAGCTGTCGCTGTCCATCACGGCGCTGCCCACGTGGAGCGGCTCATCTGCCCTGCCCCGGCTCGCCTCCCTGCCCGACGACGTCGTGCTCCAGGTGCACGCGGTGCGCGCGCCCACGCTCTTCACCGCCGAGCAGGCCCGGGGCTTCGTCGAGGCCTGGGCGCGGGTGACGGACCGGCCCTTCCAGGTGGCGCTGCCCACCTACCGCGTGCGGCTGCGCGACGGCACGCCCCTGTCCGCGGAGCCTCGCGAGGTGGCCCGCTTCCTCGCCGCGCTGCGGGAGCGGCCCGTGGCGGGAGTCTCGGGCCTCGTCTGGTTCCGGCTCGGTCACCAGGGAGATACCGAGGCCTGGAGCCTGCCCACGCTCACCGCGGTGGTGCGCGGCGAGCCGCTCGCTCCCCGTTTCCTGCCGCGTCTGGTGGATGCCGGGGGCGGCACGCTGGACATCGTCCTCGAGAACACGGGCCACGTGGATGCCGAGGCCCCCACGCGGCTCTCCCTTTCCGGCAGGCTCGAGGTGCTCGACGGCGTGGCGGGTTACTCCGCGCGAGGCACCTCGCTCGTGGCTCGCACGCCTCCCCGCCTGCGCGCCGGCGAGCACCGCGTCATCGGCTTCGTTCGGGGATCCGAGGTGGCTCTTGCTCTTCCGTGAGGCGTTGGTCTGTCTGTCCGTATTGGGAGCGTTGACCCTGCCCATCCGCCCGGCACGGGCATGTGGCCCCCTGTTCCCGCCCTACTTCCTGGAGGACCGGGCCGGAACGCTGTCGGTGTTGCCGTCCGGTGCCTTCTTGATCGAGGCCGGCCGGCTGGTGCCAAGGCCTCCGGACGCCTTCCAGGTGGTGGAGTCCCAGGAGCCGGAGGGCGCCCGCGTGGGAGGCGGCACCGAGGAGACGGCGCTGTACGAGGCCGGTGCCCGAGCCTTCCACGCCGGGAAGTGGGACGAGGCCCGCGAGCGCTTCCAGGACGTGCTCGCCCTGCCCCCGGAGCAGCGCCGCCGCTTCTCCACCTTCGCCGCCTTCATGTTGGGGCGCATGGCGGAGTCGGCCCCGGAGGCCCACGAGCACTTCGTCGCGGTGCGCGCGCTGGTGCGCGAGGGCTTCGAGGATCCGCTGGGCCTGGCGGTGGCGAGCCTGGGCGAGGAGGCCCGGCGACACCTGGGCGAGGATGACGCGGCGGCGGTCCGCCTCTACGCGGAGCAGGCGGCCCATGGCAGCGCGTCGGGCACGACCTCCCTGCTGTTCGTGGCCCGGGCACTCACCCAGGAGGTGACCCGGTTGCGGCGGGCCCTGCACGAGCCCGTGGTGCAGCGGCTGCTCACCACCTACGCCTGGACCCGGGGTCACGAGGAGATCTGGGCGGAGGACGGGACGACGAGCCACCCACCCGCCCTGGCTCCACTCCTGGAGGAACTCGCGGCCGTGCCCACGCTGTCGGGCGCGGATCGGCTGGCGGCAACCGCCTGGGGCGAGGGCCGCTTCGATCTGGCCGAGCGCTTCGCCGGACGGGAGCGTACCCCGCTCGACGCCTGGGTACGGGCGAAGCTGGCGCTGCGCCGGGGTGACCGGATGGCGGCGGACCAGGGGCTCGCCGAGGCCCGGGAAGGCTTCCCGTATGAAGAAGACTGGGTGGGAGACCCGTACCGGTACCCGCTGCGGCCCCGGGTGAGGGTGGACGTGGAGCGTGTGTTGCTCGCGTTGCTGCGCGATGACTTCTCGGGGGCGGCCGAGCACGCGCTGAGCAGCTGCTCCTGGCCGGACCTCGCCTATGTGGCCGAGCGCGTGTTGTCGGTCGAGGAGTTGCAGCGCCTGGTCGCGACACACGCCTCGGATCCGAAACTCCAATGCCAACCCGAGTCCACCTTCCGTTGGGACGAGACGCGCGTTCCCCCCAAGCTGAGCGAGCCATTGCACCTGCTGCTCGCGAGGCGCCTGTTGCGCGAGGGACGGGGCGCGGAGGCCCTGGAACACTTCCGGGGGACGCCGTGGGAGGAGCCCGCGCGCCAATACGTGGACGCGCTCGACCGGGCCCGCTCCGCGTGGTGGGACGTGGACAAGGCACGCGCGCTCTACACCGCGGCGCGGCTCGCGCGCACCCCGGGCATGGAGCTGCTGGGCACCGAGGGTGCGCCCGACTGGAGCTGGGTGGAGGGCAACTATGAGCTGGGCACGTGGGTTCCCAGCCTGGAGCGGCCCGAGGATGCGCCCCCGGTGCATCCCGAGGTGGTCCCCGCGCCGTTGATCACCCCGGCGGAGCGCGGGCGACTGGACGCGCATGTGCCCCCGCACCTCACGCGCTTCCACTACCGCTCGACGGCGGCGGACCTCGCCGAACAGGCCGCGGCGCTGGTGCCCGAGCGAAGTCAGGCCTACGCGGCGCTGCTCTGTCATGCCGCGCGCTTCACCTCGCGCACCGAGCCGGAGCGGGGCCAACGGCTCTGGTGGACCTATGTGCGAAAGGGCGCGCTCTCTCTCGAGCATCCCATCCCGAGCTTCGGCCAGGAATGCCCGGAGCCGGACTTCGAGCGGCTGCGCGACCGCGGGCTCTCGTTCCGGTGGGAGAACCCGCGACCGCGCACGCTGGCGGCGGTGGGTGGCTTCCTGATGCCCATGCTGGGCATCGTCCTGCTGCGCCGGAGGAAGCGGAGCCTCCGGAGCCCGGACGGCCGTTAGGCCCGCTCGCGCAGGAATTCCTCCAGCGCGGCGTTGAGCAGCGCGGGCTCCTCGATGGAGGAGGAATGTCCCCCCCGGGGCAGCTTCACCAATCGAGAGCCCGCGATGGCCGCGTGGATGCGCTCGGCCTTGGCCGGCACGGTCGCCGTGTCCTCGGCGCCCACCACCACCAGCGTGGGCGTCCGGATGCGTGACAGCTCCTCGTACACGCCCCGCCGGCGGACCACGCCATTCACCGCGCGCCAGATGTCCCGCCGGTTCGCCATCAGCCGCCGCCGCCACTCGGCCCGCTCCGCCGCTCGCGCGGAATCTTCCAGGAACGTGCGGCCGAACATGATGGGCATCACCCGATCCGCCACCCACCGCATGCCGAACCAGCGCGCGACGAAGTTGAGCGCCTTGTAGCGCGGCACGTTCTCCGCGGGCTCCGGGTCCGCCGAGGTCTCCATGAGGATGAGCGAGCGCAACAGCTCCGGCCGCCGCACGGCCAGCCGCATCCCCACGAAGCCGCCCATGGACAGGCCCGCGAAGTGGCAGGGCCCCACGCCCAGCTTCTCGATGAGCGCCACCCCGTCCGCGTACACCGTCTCCATGTCCACGGTGTCCACGCGCCACACGTCGCTCTGGCCCTGGCCCCGATGATCATAGGTGATGCAGCGGTAGCGGTCCCTCAGCGCCGCCACCTGCTTGTCGAACATCCGGCCACTCCACAGCAGGCCATGACTGAACACGAGGGGCGCGCCCGGCCCCCCCGTGTCCTCGTAATACAAACGGGTACCATTGACGTCCAACCAGGGCATGGTGGGGCTCCAGGAGAAAAGGACTCAGGTCGCGGTGGTGCCACCGTCCACGACGAACTCCGAGCCGGTCATCATCTTGGACTCGTCCGAGGCGAGGTAGAGCACCGCGTAGGCGATGTCATCCGGCTCACCGAGCGAGCCGAGGGGAATCTTGCGCGCGAGCTTCGCCCGGCTCGCCTGCGGATCACCCATGGCGGTCGCCAGCTTGTCGACCATGGGGGTCTCGATGAACGTGGGGTGCACGGAGTTGCAGCGGATGCCATAGCCCTTGTACGCGCAGTGCAGCGCCACCGACTTGCTCAGCAGCCGCACGGCCCCCTTGCTCGAGCTGTACGCCGGAAACTCGGCCACGCCGACCAGTCCCGCCACCGAGCTGATGTTGATGATGGAGCCCTTCGCGCCGCACTGGCGCATGGCCCGGATGGCATGCTTGCACCCCAGGAAGACGCCATCCACGTTCACCGCGTGCACGAAGCGCCACTGCTCCAGGGTCATCGCCTCGATGTCCGCCACGGCGCCCACTCCCGCGTTGTTCACCAGCACGTCCAGCCGGCCGAACGTGGACAACACCTCGTCCACCACCCGCCCCCAGTCCTCCTCGCTCGTGACATCCAGCTTCCACGCGCGCGCCGACTCCCCGATCGCCTGGGCCACTTCCCGGGCCCCTTCTTCATTCCGATCGGTGACGGCCACCCGCGCGCCCTCGCGCGCCAGCATCACCGCCATCGCCTTGCCCAACCCCGACGCCGCCCCCGTCACCAGCACTGCCTTGCCTTCGACCCGGCCTGCCATCGTGTATCTCCTCGCGAATCCGCCGCGCAGCCTAACCCCGCGGGCGCGTTCTCCCCTATCCTTGTAACCAGGGGAGGCACACGTGTCCGTGAGTCTGGATCAGTTGCTGGCGGAGGAAGCCGAGTTGCAGTTCGACCACCTGGCGCACGAGGACGCGCTCGCGCTGGGGTTGAAGCTGCTCGAGCGCGCGCGACGCGACCGGCTCCCCGTGGTCATCGACGTGGCGCTCGCGGGACTCACCGTCCTGCACTGCGCCCTTCCCGGCTGCCGCCCGGACAACGAGGACTGGGTGCGGCGCAAGCGCAACACCGTGAGCCGCTTCTGGCACAGCTCGTTCTACATGGGGCGCTACTACGCCGCCAAGGGCTCGAGCCTGGCCGACAAGCCGCACATCGACCCTTCCGAGTACGTGGACCACGGGGGCAGCTTCCCCCTGCTGGTGCGCGGACTCGGATGCGTGGGCAGCATCACCGTGTCCGGACTCGCGCAGGAGGAGGACCACGCGCTGGTGGTCGACGTCCTGCGCGAGTGGCGGGCGGGCCGCTGACGGCGACTACTTCTTGTCGGTCTTCTCGGCGATGACGCCGCACGCCACGCGGCCACCCGAGTTGCCCGCGGGATCCGTGGCGAGATCATCCTGTCCCGCGTGGATGACGAGGGCCTTGCCCACCACGTCCTGCGCGGAGCCATCGCCGATCTTCCAGGCCTGCTTGGTGAGCTTCAGCGTGCCCCGGCCATCCTGGCCGATCTCGATGTTGCCCAGGTCGCCCAGGTGGTGACCGGGATCCGCGGAACCATGGCTCACGCCAGCGGGATTCCAGTGGCCCCCGGCGCTCGCGGCGTCGGCCGCGGTGCAGTCCCCGGTCTGGTGGATGTGAGCGCCGTGCAGGCCCGGGGTGGCGCCAGCGACCTCCAGATCCAGCGTCACCTTGTCACCGGACTCGATGAAGGTGGCCTTGCCCGTGGTGAGGCTGTCGCTGCGGCTGTCCAGGGTGGCGATGGCGCTGCGCCCCGTGCCGCACGCGGCGAGCACGAGCACGGCGGACATCAGGGACACACGGAAGAAGGCAACGGAGGGGTTCTTCACGGAGGACTCCTTCCCGCCAGGGAGGCGGGGCGGTGGGTGAAACGGCTGGCCGCCTAGCTACCCGGCCACACGCGCTCCAGCCATCTGAAAACATGAACATCGTCGTGAGCGTTGTGGGCTGTCGGACGCTTGGTGGAACACCCTGGGGAACGCACGAAGGGATTGCGCGAAAAATCCCGGAGGTTTAGTTTGGGCGCGTCGAGCGGTCCGGTGTTCTCCGTCCACGAGGCCTCGTACTCCATTGAAGCTGCACTCCTGAATCGTCAGCGCTGTCCGTCAGCCACTCCCGGGCCCCTCGTGCGTGCCCGGAACGATTCCGGAGTCCCCTCGTGTCATCCGTCCGCGCTCACCGCGTTTCCTTCGCCTTCTCCGACGCCGTCTCCCTGTTCTCCGACGTGGAGTTCCACCTGCCCTCCGGCTGGACGGGCCTCGTTGGCGCCAATGGCGCCGGCAAGTCCACCCTGCTCCGCCTGCTCTCCGGGGAGCTGACGCCCACCGACGGCCATCTCCAGTTCGAGCCCCCCTCGGCGCTCATCCAGCTCTGTCCCCAACAGGTCGAGGCGCTCACTCCCGACATCACCGCGCTCGCGGAGGCCGCGGACTCGCGGGCCCGGCGGCTCATCGGGCAGCTCGCCCTGGATCCCTGGTCGCTCGAGCGGTGGGCCACGCTGTCCCCGGGTGAGCGCAAGCGCTGGCAGATCGGCGCCGCCCTGGCGCGCGAGCCCGACGTGCTGCTGCTCGACGAGCCCACCAACCACCTCGATGCCGAGGCCCGGAAGTGGCTGCTGGCCGCGTTGCGCCGCTTCCGGGGCGTGGGCGTGCTCGTCTCCCATGATCGCGAGGTGCTCGAGGAGCTCACCACCTCCACGTTGCGCGTGCACGCGGGGACGGTGCGGCTGTGGCCGGGCGCCTATCCCGCCGCACGGGAGGCCTGGGAGGCGGAGCTGGAGGCGCGCCGCACCACGCGCCAACACGCCCAGGAGGAGCATCGTCGGCTCCAGCAGCGGCTCGTCCAGACGCGCCGGGAGCAGGAGTCCGCCTCCGCCGCGCGCAACGCGGGCAGCCGCATGCGGAACAAGTACGACAGCGACGCGCGCACCCTGGGGGCCAAGAACCTCGCGAACTGGGCGGATGAGCGGCTCGGCCGGCGAGTGACGACCACCCGCCGCGAGGTCGAGCGCGCCGCCTCCGCCGTCGAGTCGATCGAGGTGGAGAAGACGCTCGGCCGTTCCGTTTTCGTGGACTACGTCCGCCCGCCCCACCCGCTCCTGTTCAGCCTCGACCTGCCCGGCCTGCGCGCGGGAGACGTCGAGCTGTTCGGTCCGCTGCGGCTCGACATCTCCCGCGAGGCGCGCATCCGCATCGAGGGTCCCAACGGCGTGGGCAAGAGCACCCTGCTGAGGGCCCTGCTCGAGCATGCCCGCGTGCCGCGCGAGCGCGTGCTGTACCTGCCCCAGGACGTGAGCGCGGAGGAGGCCCGGGAGGCGCTCGACGCGGTGCGCGAGTTGCCCCCCGACGAGAAGGGCCGCGTGCTGTCACTCATCGCCGCGCTCGGGGTGGATCCCGAGCACCTGCTCGCCTCGGAACAGCCGTCGCCGGGGGAGACGCGCAAGCTGCTCATCGCCCGGGGCCTGGGCCAACATGCCTGGGCGCTCGTGCTCGACGAGCCTTCCAACCACCTGGATCTGCCCTCGCTGGAACGACTGGAGGAAGCCCTCCACGGCTACCCTGGCGCCCTGGTGCTGGTCTCTCATGACGCGCACTTCGCTCGGAGGTGCACCAAGGAATGCTGGCGGGTGGGCGGAGGCGGCGTGGAGGTGAGCTCGGAGTAAGGCGCTCACTTCGCATCGCCACCCACCGGGCAGCCAATCCTCGCCCTCGCACTTTCGCGGTTCCATGCGCAGGGCCGAGGCCCGTTGAGCTGTTTCCAACCTTGACCAGGGTGTGAAGCCATGGGGAGGAAGCAGCTTGGCGACACGGCATCGGCGTGAACTGGTGTGCGCATGGATTTGAGAGCTCGAGCCGAGCGGGCGGGCGCCACGATGGAGGACGTCCTCTCGCTCCTGGAGGCAGCCCAGTTGCTCGCCAGGCTCCGGGAGTTTCGTGAAGTCGCCCAGCGCACATGCTCGGTGGCGAAACGACTCGCGGCGGCCGACGGCGCGACCTTCGTGCTGAGCGAGGGCGAGAACGTCTACTACGCCGAGGAGGAGTCTCCCTCCTGTCTCTGGCGGGGACGCCGCTTTCCGGCCTCGGCGTGCATCTCCGGATGGGCGATCCACCACCATCAGCCCGTGGCGATCCAGGACATCTACGCCGACTCTCGCATTCCCCACGCGGCCTACCGTCCCACCTTCGTCAAAAGCCTCGCCATCCTGCCCCTGGGCCGCGAGTCGCCCGTCGGCTCGCTGGGCGTCTACTGGGCGCACGAGCACGCGGCGACCGAGCGGGAGATGTTCCTGCTGGACGTGCTGGCCGAAGCCGCTTCCGCCGCTCTCTCCCACGCCGAGTGCTGGCAACGAGTGGTGCAACTCCAGTCCCGAGAGGCCCCTCCGTCGGAGACGCCCGGTAGCGGTGAGGACCCCATGCTCACACGGCTCATGCCCATTCTCGCGCATGACCTGAAGAACCCACTGGGGGCCATCTCCCTGGCGGCCCAGTCGCTGCTGCGGCGAGACGGACTCGAGGAGCGGGAACACACCAACGTGCGGCGAATCCTCTCCAGCGTGACACGCGCGCGCTACCTGGTGGACGAGGTGCTCGAGTATACCCGCCTCCGGCAGATGGGAGGACTGCGGCTGGACATTGTCTCCACGCGGATGGATGAACTCGCCCGCACGGTCGTCGATGAAACGAGGAGCGCCTTTCCCCAGCGGCGGATCGAACTCATCTCCGAGCAGACGAGCGGCATGTGGGATCCGCACCGGCTGGCGGAGGCACTGACCAACCTCGTCGGCAACGCGGTCCAGTATGGCCACCCGGAGACGCCCGTCACGCTCCGGGTCGGGGCCCGGCAGAGCGAGTCCTACGTCGAGGTCCACAACGACGGCCCGCCCATTCCCGAGGAACTGCTCCCCTTCATCTTCGAGCCGTTCCGCCGGGGACGTGGCGATGGACGCAACTCGGTGGGGCTGGGGCTCTTCATCGTGGACCAGATCATCCGGGCGCACGGCGGGCGCATCCAGGTCTGCTCCCAGCATGGCCTGGGCACCACCTTCACCCTCTGTCTGCCCATGCAACAGATGCAGCCCATCCCCATGTGCTCCGAACTCGCCTAGGTGTCCTGGAGACGGGCGAGTAGGCCCACAGTTCCTTTGGCGCTCGAACCAACATCACGAACGAATTCCGCCCGCTTTGGGTCTTGCTGGGCGATGCGGTACGCTTTCGAGCATTGGCACACTGGAACCTCGGCCCGTACAAGCAGTGGGAGGTTTCCTCTCCCACTGCCCGGGATACTCCAGCAAACGCGTGGCCGTCATCGCCGAGAGCGCTGTGGCCAGTGTCCAGCAGATGCAACACAATCCTGAATGCCAAGTTCTCCTGCGAAGGAGATACGTCATTCTCGATCTGAAGCAAGCGCACAGTACAGCCCTGCTTCTTCACGACGTCCCGGCTTCGCCAGATGAGCTCGCCGACAACTGGTGGAGGGCGTTCTCCAAGTTTTTGTGCGCCCTTGCCCACTCTTCCGGAAAAGACTCGCGAGTCCACACCTCAAGGGCGGACTGGTAGGAAGCAATGGCCTGCCGCAGGTTGTCCTCCCGGCTGCCGCTCGACCTGGGTGGACTGAATCGAGGAAGCCCCACTCTTGCGAATGATGCTGGCCGCGATCTTGAGGGAACTCTCCAGGTCGGAAGTGATGGCTCCGCCCGCGATCATCTTGAGCTGGGAGATGAGCTGTCCTTCGATTTCCGCTGAGTTTTGACTGCTGGTGGTCTGATCGAGCTTCTCGGATTGCTCGGAACCCTGCCACTTCTGCACATACTCCAGCGCGATCGCCACGGCCCGCAGACTGATCCGTACCTTTTTGCAGAGTTCGGTTTCACGCAGGGGCAACAGTCTATGGAAGATCGAAAGGGAGAGCGCCCGATCCGTGGTCGCCTCCACCTGTTGCCGGATGTCCGCGAGCAAGGGGAGGAGGGGTTCCCTTCGTTGCTCGGACCGTTCATCCTCTTCCGCCACTGCCCTCTGGAGCGCGTCTCCGACCGCATCAACGTTGGAGACGTGCTTGCCCGAAATGGAGGCACCCTAGCGCAGCACCGAGACCGGTCAACGCGGCAGCCCTATCCGCCTCCACCCGGAAGCCCCCCGTGCAGCCGCGCGCGAAGCACCGGCTCCCCCTCCTCGCCGAGGCGCAGGCCTCCGGGCGGGGCCCCTTACCAGCGCCGCTGCCGGAAGGGAGCCTCGAAGGCCGCGAAGACCTCCTCCTACCCGCCCCGGCCCGGAGCGAGCCCCGTGTCGTAGTTGGGCTCCTGGCCTATCTCCGGCACCTGCTCGGCGTGGACGACCTTGCCGCCCTCGTCGATCACCACCACGCGGGAGTACAAGCCCGCCAGCCTGGTCACGCCGCTTCCAGGTAGCTCCCCGTTTCCTCCCGGGTTGATGTCTTTCAAACCCAGTGAACTCCGCCCTTCAGGAAGAGATGGACGTCTGGATTGTCTTGTGCTTCTGGAGGGAGTTGCACATGAGGAGCGTCGAAGGGGTCCAGGACGGATGGGTGGCTCGGGTGCTGGGACTGGCGCACCTGGAGAGCCCCGAAGGCAAACAGGTGCGGCTCGAGCGGCGGGCCGCGGCGATGCTGGCATATCTGGGACTGGAGGGGCCCTCGCCGAAGTTCACCGTCGCGAGCCTGCTGTGGCCCGACTCGCCGCCCACCACCATTCGCGCCAACATGCGCCAGTTGCTGCGCCGCCTGCGCCTGCTGTGCGACGGCGTGGAGCTGGTGGAGGCCACCTCCGAGCGTCTGGCGACCGTCCCGGGTCTCTGGCTGGACGTCGCCCAGCTCAAGGCGGCGGCCGAGGCCCACGCCCACTCCCGGGTGCTCGAGATCGCGCGGTCCACGGGGAGCGGTGCGCTGCTCTCCGGTCTGGAGTTGGAGGACTGCGACGAGCTGTCACGCTGGCTGGACGGCGCGCGCACCGCCGTGGAGGGCTGGGTGCGCGCCGCGCGCCAGCAGGGCGTCACCCAGGCCATGGCCGGGGGGGACTGGAACACCGCGTCCGCGCTGGTGCACGCCTGGCTGCAACACGAGCCCGAGTCCGAGCAGGCCGGCCGCCACCTCATCCAGTTGCACTACCTCCAGGGAGACCGTGACGCCGCCCTGGCCGCCTTCGAGCGGCTGCGCGCGACCCTCTCCCGCGAGCTGGATGTGGACCCCATGCCCGAGACGCTCGCCCTGGTGCGGCAGATCGAGAAGGGCACCGGGGTGAGGCCCCCGCCCCAGGCCGCGCAGGGTGCTCCCCTGCCCCTCTCCGTGCGGCGCCCACCCGTGCTCGCCGGCCGGGAGGTCGCATGGCGCGAGCTCGAGGAGGGCTTCGCCTCCAGCCAGTTGGTGTTCATCAGCGGTGAGCCCGGGGTGGGCAAGTCCCGTCTCGTCGAGGAGTTCGCGGCCAGCAAGGGACGGTGGGTGAAGCTCGAGGGGCGCTTCGGGGATCAGGCCATTCCCTTC
Organism: Cystobacter fuscus; assembly: GCF_002305875.1. Classification (NCBI taxonomy): domain Bacteria; kingdom Pseudomonadati; phylum Myxococcota; class Myxococcia; order Myxococcales; family Archangiaceae; genus Cystobacter; species Cystobacter fuscus. Next base: position 6,783,309 of record NZ_CP022098.1, read on the forward strand.
GCCTCGCAGGCCCGCGCCTTCCGGGTCCATATGGCCCACCGGCCCGAGGTGATCCTCCCGGGTTGGGTCCGCACGGAGCTGTCCCGCATCCTTCCCGAGCTGGGGGGAGAGCGGCCACCACCACTGGCCTCGGAGGCCGACGAGCTGCGCTTCTACGACGCGAACGTGGAGGCCATGCGGCTGTTGATGGCGGACTACCGCGTCGTCATCACGGATGACGTGCAGTACTGGGACAGTGCCAGCTCCAAGGTGTTCACCTACGCGTTCGAGCGCCTCCTGGATTCGAGCACGGACGCGGCCCACGCGCCCCGCTTCATCGACTGCTACCGCCGCGGCGAACTCCCGCCCTACTCCGAGAACAGCGTGCGGCAGTTGGTGGACACGGGACGCGCGCGCCTCGTCGAGCTCGGTCCGCTCTCCGAGGAACAGGTCCACCAGCTCCTCGCGGGCCTGGAGCTGCCCGGTGCCGAGGCGCACGCCGATGCCCTCGCCCGCTACACCGGAGGCAATCCCCTCTACATCCTCGAGACGCTCAAGCACCTCATCGAGACGGATGGCCTGCGCAAGGACTGGCCGCACCGCCTTCCCCCGCCGGGACGGGTGGGCCCCCTGCTCCAGCGCCGCCTGGAGCGGCTCTCGCCCCGAGCCCTCCAGAGCGCCCAGCTCGCCGCCCTGGCGGGCCCCTTCTTCCGCACCTCCCTCGTGTCCGAGGTGCTCGAGCTGTCCGCCACCGAGCGTCTCGCGGCGCTCGCCGAACTCGAGGCCGCCCAGGTCCTGGTGGGCGAGCGCTTCAGCCATGATCTGGTGGAAGAGGCGATCCGGGCCAGCGTGTCTCCCATCGCCGCCCGGGAGCTGCATGCGCGGCTCGCCGCCGTCCTCGAGCGCTCCCAGGCTCCCGCCCAGATCCTCTCCCATCACTGGAGGGAGGCGGGTGAGCTGGAGCGCGCGCGGAGCATCCAGCCCCGGCCGTTGTGAGGGCGAGGCGGTCCTCGGGTGCCGCCTGGGGCCTACGCGCCGCGGGGCCTGCTCTCCGCCAGACACCGATTCACATGGTTGGCCAGCACCGCGACATTCGGGGACTGGAACAGGCTGCCGTGGTCACCGGGCACGAAGTGCACGTCCAGCGAGCCGGTGATGTGTCGGCGCACCCGCTCCAGGGCGGCCTTGAGCGCGTCGTCGGTGTAGTCCTCGCGGGTGTGGTCCGAGATCAGGATGGTGACCGGATGGGGAGAGACCGGGGGCTCGTAGCTGTCGAGGATCCGGCTCATGATCTCCTCGTTGAGCCGCTTCGCATCGAAGAGCCGCCGCAGATCCTGGGCCTCCGTCGAGGCGGGGACGGCCTCGGCCTCCTTCAGCTTGCGAAGGGCCAGCGCCCAGCGCTCGTCGGCGCCGAGCGGCTCCAGCTCGGCGTAGAGGGCGGTGAGATCCCATCCCGCCTCCCAGCCGATCTCCCGGCCGATGAACCAGACGAGATCCGCGAGCGCGGCATCGTACCGCGAGGGCCCTGGAGGCACGGCATCGCCCCCGATGGGTGGATCCAGGAGCACGATGCGAGCCACCTCCTGCCGCATCTCCGTCAGCCGCCGGGCGATCTCGAAGACGAGCAGGCTGCCGGAGCAGAATCCACCCAGGTAGTACGGCCCCTCGGGCTGGACCTTGCGGAGCGCCTCGACGCAATCGAGCACCACGCGGTCGAAGTGCGCGCGGTCATACCGCCAGTCGTCCAGGGAGAGCGGGTTGCCCCGGGAGACCGCCTCGGCCAGCTCGGGGGCGAGGGCGGGGGCCTGCAGGCCGTAGAAGGGCTGGTCGGGATCCAGCTCGCGCGCCATGTCCAGCAGCCCCACCACCACGTTGGACGAGTAGATGCCACCGAGCTGGGCGGCGAAGAACAACGGGTGGTGCTTGCCCTCCGGCCGCACCTTCACGATCGACGTCTTGCCCTGCCCCGCCGCGGCCTGCCCCTCCGCCACGGAGGGAACCCCCAGGCTCTTCTGGTAGATGACCTGGGTCAGGTGGACGATCGTCGGGTCCTCGATGAAGAGCGCCAGGGGAACCTCCTGGCCGAGGTGCCGGCGGATGCGCGTCATGAGCCGGACGCCGAGCAGCGAGTTGCCCCCGAGGTGGAAGAAGTTGTCCGTCACGCCGACGGGCTTCACGCCCAGCACCTCTTCCCAGATCTGGACCAGCTCCGTCTCCAACGCGTTGCGCGGAGCGACGTAGACCCGCGAGACCGCCCGGCCCACGTCCAGCGCCGCCAGGGCCTTGCGATCCACCTTGCCGTTGGGCGTCAGCGGCAGCTCCGTCCCCGCGGTGATCGAGGCGGGGATCATGTAGGCCGGCAGCTTGTGCTTCAGGAACGCGTGCAGCTCTTCCACGGGGAGGGACTGTCCCTGGCGGAAGACCACGTAGCCGAAGAGGCGCGTGTCGCCGGGTCCAATCTCACGCGCGATGACCGCCACGTCGGCGACAGCCGGGTGCTGGCCGAGCGCGGCCTCGATGGCCCCCAGCTCGACGCGGAACCCACGGATCTTCACCTGGTAGTCCGTGCGGCCCAGGAACTCGATGGTGCCATCGGCGAGGTACCGGGCCAGGTCCCCGGTCTTGTAGAGGCGCGCGCCGGGCTCGTCGCCGAAGGGATCCGGAACGAACTTCTCCGCGGTCAGGGAGGGCTGTGCCAGATAGCCCCGGGCCAGGCCGAGTCCTCCGATGTACAGCTCTCCCGTGACGCCCACGGGGACCTGATGCAGCCGCGGGCCGAGCACCCGGAGCTGGGTGTTGGCAATCGGCCGGCCGATGGGCTCGGAGGCATCCTCGCGGCGCTCACCGCGCACCTTCCCCACGCGGTGGGCGGCGGACCAGATCGTCGTCTCCGTGGGGCCGTAGAGATTCCAGACGCGCCCTCCCCGCTCGAGGAGCTGCTCGGCCAGTTCCTGGCGCAGGGCCTCTCCGCCACAGAGGATGCACAGCCGCGGATCACCCCGCCAGCCCGCCTCGATGAGCATCCGCCACGTCGCGGGCGTGGCCTGCATCAGACTGGGAGTGACGCGCGCCATCTCCTGGGCCAGCTGCTCGCCATCCGCCGCCGTCTCGCTGTCCGTCACCACCAGCCGCGCGCCCACGATCAGCGGCAGGTAGAGCTCGAGCGCCGCGATGTCGAACGAGATCGTCGTCACCGCGAGCAGTACGTCCCGCGCCGTCGGCTCGAGCTGCTCCCGCATCGACTCGAGCAGATTGGTCAGCGCGCCATGGGTGATCTGGATCCCCTTGGGGATTCCCGTCGAGCCCGACGTGTACATCACGTACGCCAGCTCCTCCGTTCCCACCCCGTCCGGGAGATCCCCGGTGGGCTGCCGCGACAGGAGCGCGTGCTCGGCCTCGAAGCGGACCTGCCGCACCCCGCTCTCGGGAAGCCGTCCCGCCACGCGCTCCTGGGTCAGCAGCAGGGACAGCCGCGAGTGGTGGACCATGTGGGCCAGCCGCTCGGCGGGGAAGGACGGATCCAGCGGCACGTAGGCCGCACCGGCCTTGAGGATGCCCAGCAGCCCGACCACCATCTCCACCGAGCGCTCGACGCAGATGCCCACGAGCGACTCGCGACCCACGCCCAGTGACCGCAGATGGTGGGCGAGCTGGTTGGCCCGTGCGTTCAGCTCACCGTAGCTCAGCGTCTCGCCCGCGACGGTCAACGCCGGCGCATCGGGCGTGCGGCGCACCTGGGCCTCGAAGAGCCGAGGCAGGGTCGCGCGGCCGTAGCTGGGGGCGGCGGTACGATTCCATTCCGCGAAGCGCTGGCGCTCCTCGCTCGCGAGCATCGGCAGATCGCACAGCCGCTGCTCGGGATGGGCGGTGAGGCCCTCCACCAGGGTGCGGAAGTGGCCCATCGTCCTGTGGATCGTCTCCGCGTCGAACAGGTCCGTGTTGTAGTCCCACTCGAGGCTCAGCTCGCCGCGCAGCTCCTTGATGCTCAGCCCGAGCTCGGGCACACCGAAGCTGATGGGCCGGGGGAACCAGTCGACCTCCAGCTCGAACATCCTCGGGGGAGGCACCGGACGGTCCAGGTTGAAGGCCACCGTGACGATGGGCGAGACGCTCGGATCCCTCGGCACCCGCAGCTTCTCTAGCAGCGTCGCGAAGCGGTACGCCTGGTGCTCGTAGTCGTCCAGGAGCGCGCTCTTGATGGCCAGCAGGTGCTCGGAGAAGCGAAGCCCACCGTGGACGTTCGTGCGCACGGGCAGCAGGTTCGCGCAGTGGCCCACCATCCCCTCGCTGCCCTCGACGGTCCGGCCGGAGGCGGGTACCCCGACGATGATGTCGCCCTGTCCCGACATCCGGTGCAGCAGACAGGTGTACGCGGCGAAGAGCATCATGAACGGCGTGGCGCCGTAGCGCTGGCCCACCTTCCTCACGGCCTGGCACAGCTCGCCGCCGATCGTGTCCGTCAGCCGCGCCGCCGCGAACGTCTTGATGGGCGGGCGCGGACGATCGAACGGCAGTTGCAGCACGGGCAGCGACCCGGAGAACTTCTGGAGCCAGTACGCCTCGTGCTCGGCCAGGGTCTTGGCCTGTTGCTGCTGTTGCAGCTCGATGAAGCGCCGGAACTGCATGGGCTCGGGCAGCTCGCGGCGGACGCCCTCGCACGCCGCCGAGTAGAGCTCGGCGAGCTCCGCGATGATGACGGCCACGGACTGACCGTCACAAAAGATGTGGTGCGTCACCAGACTGAGGATGTGCAGCCGCTCCCCCAGCTCGAGCACCTGCGCGTGGAAGAGCGGCCCGTGGACCAGGTCGAAGCCGGTCTCGCTCTCCTCATCGAGCCACCTGAGCGCCTCCCGCTCGCGCGCATCCTCCGGCACGTGTGAGAAGTCGACGAACGCGAGCTCCACCTTCACCGAGGGGTGGACGATCTGCCGGTCTCCCTCGGCGCTGATGGTGGTCCGCAGCGCCTCGTGCCGGTCGATGACGGACTGGACGGCGGTGCGCAGGGCCTGGGGATTCAGCGGCCCCGTGAGCTTCAAGGCGAGCGCCTGGTGCCCGCTCATGGAGTCCTCATCCGCCGTCATCTGGGCGACGACCAGGAACTCCTGCTGCGACTCGGTCAGCTCCAGGGTGGTGACCGCGGACTCCACCGACTTCGCCGGGAGCTGGGTGGTGCTCGGCCCGCGGGCCGGGCCGGACGGGCCTGGAGCCCCCCCTCCATCCCCGCGAAACCGCTCCTTCAGCGCCACGAGCGTGGGCATGCTCGCCATCACGGCCTTGGGCTCCATCCCGAAGTCCATGAAGCACGCCACCTCGTCGACGCCGAGCGAGCGGATGTGGTCGAGGATCTCCTGGCAGGACTCGGGCGTGCCGATCAAGGCGCTCGTGCGCGCATATCGGTCGTAGGCCATGGACAACATGTACTGCTTGTCGTCCGCCGTGAGCTGGTCCAGGTTGACGGGCAGGTTCTGACTCTTCGCCAGGTTCTGGAAGAGCGCGAAGTGCGTGGCGAGGTAATCACAGAAGGGGCCGCGCGCGGCGTCACGGACCGTCTGGAGATCCTCCCCGACGAAGGTGTGCATCAGCACCGTCACCTTGCCGGCGTCCGGATCATGTCCGTGGTCATGCAGGGCCTGCCGGTAGAGGGCGATGTTGCGCTCCAGGTCCTCGAGCGTCTGGCCCATCAGGTTCGTCAGGACGTTGGCACCCAGCTGTCCCGCCCGGACGTAGGTGTCCGGATTGTTCACGACGGTGATCCAGAAGGGCAGCTCGCGCTGCATCGGCGCCGGGAAGCAGCGCACGTCGAGTTCGTTCTTGCCTCCGCCGCGCGCGCGCATGGACTCGCCACGCCACAGCTTGCGGATGGTCTCGACGCCCTCGAACATCATCTCGCGATGCTTGCCGAAGGCCTCGGGCGCGTACACGAAGTCATCCGGATGCCAGCCCGAGGCGAACGAGAGCCCCACCCGTCCCTTGGACAGGTTGTCCACCACGGACCACTCCTCCACGACGCGCAGCGGGTGGTGCAGGGGCACGACGACGCTGCCAGCCCTCAGCGACAGGTGCTTCGTCTCCCGGGCCAGGGCGGAGCAGACCACCGCCGGATTCGGGGAGAGACCACCGAAGGCGTGGAAGTGGCGCTCGGGAAGCCAGACCGCGGAGAAGCCATGCGCGTCGGCGTAGCGTGCGCTGTCGAAGAGGAGATCGTACTTGTCGTCCCGGAACGGAGCGTCGTACTTGCCGAAGAAGTAGAGGCTGAACTCCAGATCACGCTCCGCCCGCCGGGCCTTGCTCTCCGAGTCGTTCGCGCCAGCCACCCGGTTGGACGTGCTCCGGGAGCGCCGCCGCTCCCAGAACTCGGTGCGGGGCTCCGGGACCTGCTCCCGTGCCTGCGCGCTCCCCTTCCCGGCGCCAGTGCCTGGGCTCGCGGCGGACGCGGACGACACTTGAGCGGGAGCGCCGGGGCGCGGTGTCTCGACGGCCCGCGGCGGAGGCCGGGTCGCACCGCCACCGCCGCCCGGTCCGGGGGTGCCCGGAGACAGCTCGGGGAGGAAACCACCCTGCCGCAGATCCTCCACGCTGCCGCGGACGGCCTCGAGGATGTGCGCGATGTCCGCCTCGGTATGGGCCGTGGAGAGGAAGCACGTGCGCCCCTCCCACACGTAAACGCCCCGCTCCACGAGGTGGTAGAAGAACAGGTCGAGGTTGCCCTTCAGCACGAAGCGGAACAACGAGCCGAAGTGGACGACCTGCGCGGGGACGCGCTGCTGCTCGAAGAAGGCGTTGAGCTGCGCGGCCAGCTGCGCGGTGCGCTCGTTCAACTGCTCCTGGAGTCGAGGGCCCTGCTCCTTGAGGTGCTCGAGCACCGCGTACGCCGTGGCGAGCGACAGGGGCGGCTTGTTGAAGGTACCGGCGAAGAAGGTCCGGTCGGCCTCGGGGTAGGACGGGTCCCCGTAGTTCCACTGGCCGCCGTCGATGCCGTCCATGAAGCGCCGCTTGCCGGCCACGGCCGCCAGGGGCATGCCACCACCGGGGACCTTCCCGTACGTGGCGAGGTCCGCACGGACGCCGAAGTGCGCCTGGGCGCCTCCCTGGTGGATGCGGAAGCCGGTGATGATCTCATCGAAGATGAGCGCCGTGCCCGACGCCTCGGTGATGGCACGCACCTCGTGGAGGAAGGCACGCGGCTGCAACTCCGGACGGCGGCTCTGCACCGGCTCCACCAGCACGGCGGCCAGCTCATGGGCGTGCTGGCGCAGATAGTCGAGGGCGCTCTGCTCGCCGTAGTCGAGCACCACCACGTCCCGGACCGCGTTCTTCGAGATGCCCAGGGCCACGGGGATGGCGTCTCCGTCACCCCCCTGCGCCTGCGCGAGGACGCCATCGTAATGACCATGGAACGAGCCCTTGAAGAGCACGATCCGGTTGCGCCCGGTGGCCGTGCGGGCCAGCCGCAGCGCGGTCATGACGGACTCGGTGCCGGACTGGCAGAACGTCACGCGCTCGGCGCCGGTCAGCTCGGTGAACAGCTCGGCGAGTTGTCCCGCACGCTCCGGCTGGGGGCCCACGCCATGGCCGAGCTCGAGCTGCTGCATGAGGGCCCGCTTGATGAACGGCGCCCCGTGGCCGAAGAGGTGGACACCGAAGCCCATCGCGATGTCGACGTACTCATTGCCGTCCACATCCCAGATGCGAGAGCCCGCGTAGCGGGAGCCCACGATGGGGTAGCAGATCTCCTTGATGGGCATGCGCAGACCGGCCAGGGCCCGGTTGTCGGCGAGGACCGGACGGTGCTTCTGGGCCCACGCCTTGGAGCCACCCGTGCGCCGCGCGTACCGCTCCATGAACGAGCGCAGGTACTGCTGCTGCCGCTGGTTCATCTCCGCCGAGTCCACCGCGACGGAGGCGGGCGAAGTGGCAGCGGCCTGGGGTGCGCGGGGCGGCTGGACGGCGGGAGCCGGAGCCGGAGCCGGGGCGGCCACGGCCGGAGCAACGCTCACGGGGGGAATGCTCCGGGGCTCCGGCTCCACCGGGGGAGCCACGGGCGCTGGGGCGACCCGCGTTCCGCCCGCGTCCTTGAGCAGATCGAGCTGCTTGGAGACGATCTCGAGTTGCTGCGCGAAGAGCCGCTCGAGCGAGCTTTCGGGGAGCGCCGGGGGAGCGTGCCGGACCGGAGCCACCGGGGCAGGCGGCGGAGGCTGGGCGGCGAGCACGGGTTGCTGGAACACGGGCTGCTGGAACGGAACGCCATTGCCGGTGGGCGGAGCCTTCACGAGGTTGGAGGCCCGCGCCTGGGAGATGGAGCACGCGGTCGGCGCGATCTCGTCCCGCCGTGGCTCCGCCGCCGCCAGCACCGGGACCGGACTCCGCACGGGAGCCGGAGGGGGCGCGGCCTCGGGAGCGGCCACGGGCGCGGACTCCTCCGGCGGGAGGTGGCGCTCGATGTGGGCCGCGAGCGCCTCGATCGAGGTGAGCTCCTCGAAGAGCTGTCGCACGGAGAGCTTGAGCTTGTAGTTGGCGTCGATGAGGCGGATGGCGTCGATGAGCGAAATCGAGTCGGCGCCCATCTCCAGGAACGAAGCCTGGGGGTCGATCTCGGAGGGAGAGGCCTTGAGCAGGTCCGCCACCATCTTGCGCACGGCGACGGTGATGGCCTCCAGACGCTTGGGCTTCGCGGCTTCGGCTGGCTGGGGCCTGGACACTGTGGCTGCGGCGGCTTTCTCACTCACCTCGGTTGCCCCTTCCTTGAACCAGTAGCGCTTTCTCTCGAACGGGTAATGCGGCAGGGACACACGCTTCCTGGGGTAGTCCCTGTCGAACCCCTTCCAATCCAGCTCCACGCCCCCCGCGCGAAGGGCGCAAAGGGCATCGAGCATCACGACCCAGTCGTTCCGATTCTCCGCCAGCGAGGGCAGCCAGCCGGCCTGGACCTCCGGGAGGCAGCGTGCGCCCAGGTGCGTCAGGATGGGCTTCGGACCGATCTCCAGGAACAGCTCACAGCCCTGGGCGTGCAGGGCGCGGATGCCCTCCAGGAACCGCACCGGAGCGCGGGTGTGCCGCCGCCAGTAGGCCCCGTCGAGGAGCTGTCCCGAGGCCAGGGCCTCGCCCGTCACGTTGGAGATGAAGGGCAGCTTGGGCGCCTGGTGACGGATCGTACCCGCCACCCGCTCCAGCCCATCGAGCATCGGCTCCATGAGCGGGGAGTGGAACGCATGGGACACGCGAAGCCGCTGGCAGCGCACGCCCTCGGCCTCGAACGCGGTGATGACGGCGTCGAGCGCCTCCTTCTTGCCGGAGACGACGATGCTCTCGGGCCCGTTGATCGCGGCGATGTCGAGCGCGCCGGCATACCGCTCGATCGCTGCCGCCACGCGGGGCTCGGGCGCGAGGATGGCCGCCATCGCGCCACCGCTGGGGAGCGCCTGCATCAGCTTGCCCCGCTCGGCGATCAGCCGCAGGGCATCCTCCAGGCGGAACACGCCCGCGACGCAGGCCGCGACGAACTCCCCCACGCTGTGCCCCAGCACCGCCGCGGGCTCCACGCCCCACGACATCCACAGCCGCGCGAGCGCGTACTCCAGCGCGAACAGGGCCGGCTGCGTGAAGGCCGTCTCGTCGAGCGGAGAGGCCTTCCCCGGCTCGGGGTAGAGCACCTCCAGCAGGCTCCGGCCGAGGAGCGGGCGCAGGATCTTCGCGCAGCGATCGAGCGCGTCCCGGAAGGTGGGCTGCGTCTCGTAGAGCTCGCGCCCCATGCCGGTGTACTGGGCGCCCTGTCCCGTGAAGAGGAAGGCCACCTTCGGGCGCTTGCGACGGTTGAGCTGCGCGTACGTCACGCCCGCCGTCGCCTGCTCGTGCGCGAAGGATGCCAGGCGCTCGCGCAGCTCCTGGGGAGACGCGGCGACCACGGTGAGCTGGTGCGCGAAGGGCGGGCAGCGCGTGTTGGCGCTGAAGCAGAGGTCGCCCAGCGCCACCTCCGGCTGCTCCTCCACATACGCCTGGTAGCGGCGGGCCAGCTCGCGCAGCGCGCTCGGGCTCTTCGCACCGAGGGCGAGCACGTGCCGGGGCCGCTCACCCCCCTCGTCCTCGGGCGGCGCCACCGGAGGAGCCCCCTCCAGGACGAGGTGGGCATTGGTGCCGCCGAAGCCGAACGAGCTGACACCGGCCAGGGCGGGCTCCGGCCGCTCGGGCCAGGGCTTCAGCTCCTGCTGGACGCGCAGGGGAATCTTGTCGAAGCGGATGTAGGGGTTGGGGACCTTGAAATGGAGGCTCGGAGGGATCTGCCGGTGCTTGAGCGACAGCGCCACCTTGATGAGGCCCGCGATGCCCGCCGCGGCCTCCAGGTGGCCGATGTTGGTCTTCACCGAGCCCAGCGCGCAGACATTGCCCTCGGGGCGATCCGCGCCCACCACGGCGGCGAGCGACTTCACCTCGATGGGATCGCCCAGCTTCGTGCCCGTGCCATGCGCCTCCACGTATTGCACCCGCGAGGGCGGCACCCCGGCATCCGCGTAGGCCGCGCGCAGCACCGCTTCCTGCGCGGCGGGGTTGGGCGCCGTGAGCCCGTTGCTGCGCCCGTCCTGGTTGACGGCGCTGCCGCGGATGAGGGCGTAGATGGAGTCACCGTCCTCCAGCGCCTTGGACAGCGGCTTGAGGACGATGATGCCGGAGCCCTCGCTGCGGACATAGCCATTGGCCGCGGCGTCGAACGCCTTGCAGCGGCCATCCGCGGCCATGAACCCCGACTTCGAGTAGCCCACCGTCACCCAGGGTGACAGGACGAGCTGCACCCCACCCGCGACGGCGAGGGTGGCATCCCCGCTCCACAGACTCTTGCAGGCCAGGTGCACGGCGACGAGCGAGGACGAGCACGCGGTGTCCACGACCAGGCTGGGGCCCTGGAAGTCGAACAGGTAGGAGATGCGGTTGGCCGCGATGCAGTTCGTGTTGCCCGTGCCGATGTGGGCGTCGATGTTGCGCGAGTCCTGGCTCAGCAGCGTGTAGTAGTCGTAGCTGGACATCCCGACGAAGACACCCGTCCTGGAGCCCGCCAGCCGCTCGGGAATCAGACCCGCGTCCTCCAATGCCTCCCACGTCACCTCCAGCAGCAGCCGCTGCTGGGGATCCATGGTGGTGACCTCGCGCGGGGCGATGCCAAAGAATTGCGGATCGAATTGATCCACCTGCTCCACGAACCCACCCCAGCGGGTGCTCATCTTGCCTTCGGCGCTGGGGTCCGGATCGTAGAACGAGTCGATGTCCCAGCGTCCGGGCGGGACGGGGGTAATGGCATCCACGCCATCACGCAGGAGCTTCCAGAATGCCCTTGAATCCCTCGCACCCGGGAAGCGGCAGCCCAGGCCGATGATCGCAATGGGTTCGCGGTTCATCAGATCTCTCGTGGATTGAACTGACAACCCGAGGGGGGAAAACCAACCCTCCCCCCGGGAGAACCCCTCACGGGGTGAAGGTGACGGGCAGCGTCTGCGGACCGCGGAAGATGATTTCCTTCATCCACTCGGTCTCGCCGGGGACGAGCGCCATGTCCGGGAACTCCCGGACGAGCGTGCCGATCGCGATCTGTCCCTCGATGAGCGCCAGGGCCGCACCGAGGCAGTAGTGGATGCCGCCCGAGAAGGCGAGGTGACGGTTCTCGCGGCGGGTGATGTCGAACGTGTCCGGCTGCTCGAACTGGGCGGGGTCCCGGTTGGCCGCACCCAGGGAGAAGTAGACCAGATCCCCCGCCGGGATGGTCTGCCCGTGCAGGACGACGTCCTTCTTGGGCACACGCGTGTTGAGCTGCACCGGGCTGTCGTAGCGGAGGATCTCGTCGATGGCGCCGCGGATGAGCGTGGGATCCTGGCGCAGCCGCTCGAACTCGCTCCGGTGGAGCAGCAGCGCGCGCATGCCGTTGCCGAGCAGGTTCACCGTCGTCTTCTCGCCCGCGATGAACATCAGCATGCAGACCGAGAGCATCTCGTCCTCGGTCAGCCGGTCGCCCTGGTCGGTGACGGCGATGAGGCTGCTGATGAGATCGTTCTTCGGGTTCCTGCGGCGCTCGGCGAAGAGCTCGCGGAAGTAGGCGAGGAACTCCTGCGCCACGTTGTTCATCTCCGCGTACTGCTCGAGCGAGCGCAGCGGATCGAGCACACGGGACAGGCCGTCGGCCCAGCGGGTCACCGAGGAGTGGGCCTCCTCCGGCACGCCGAGCATGCTGGCGATCATCGTCACCGCCAGGGGACAGGCCAGGTCATTGACGATGTCCATCCGGCCGGAGCTCCGGACGCGGGCGATCAGCTGATCCACCGTCTCCTGGATGCGCGGGCGTAGGGACTCGACGGCGGTGGGGGTGAACGAGCGGTTGACCAGGCTGCGCAGCCGGGTGTGATCCGGCGGATCGCACAGCATGAGCCAGCGGCGCATGGCCGAGGCGAGCGTACGCAGCTCGCCAATCTTCTTGCGCTCGAGGAACGGGCTCTTGCGCTCGATGCGGGTCGGGATGTCGAAGACGCCGAAGTTGTTGTCCCGCAGCAGAACCTTCACATCCGCGTAGCGGGTGATGATCCACGCTCCCATGATGGTGCGGTGGACGGGTTCTTCCTCCCGCAGCCGCGCGTAGACCGGATACGGGTCCGCGTGGAAGGCGGGGTCGAACATGTTGAACTTGATGGAAGAGCGTCTGGGTGTACTCAGTTCCTTGACGTCAACGCTGGGACGCGCCACTGACTCCACGAATGCACCTCCTGACTTGTCGGGCCTCGCGGCCGTAGAACCTTCGCTCAGGCCTTCAGTTCATCGGCCAGGTGGCGGGCGAGGACCTCCGCGCTCGGGTGCTCCCAGAAGAGGGTGGGCTCGAACTCCCGGCCCAACCATCCCGCCAGCTCACCCGTCAGACTCACGGCCACGGCGGAATCCAGCCCGTAGCGGGCGAAGGGCGCCTGGACGTCGATCTCCTCGGCGGCGACGCCCAGGTACTGGGCCATGCGGCCGAGCAGCCAGTTCTGGATGGCCTCCTCGGAGTGGCCATTCGCGGGCGCCTCCGCGGAAGGCGCCTGCTTCGCCTCCGTCTGGAGGTTCTCCACCCACTCGCCCACGGCGTTCAGGGTCTTGTGGAGGAAGCCGTTGCGGCAGGCATGGCGTTGGATCTTCCCGCTGGACGTCTTGGGGATGCTGCTCGTCTTGATGAGCACCACGGCGTGGACCTGGAGCTCGTGATGCTCGGAGACGGCCTGGCGGATGCTGCCCACCACCTCGCCCACATCGAGGTCCCGCAGATAGCTGCGCTCGACCTCCTGGACGATGACGAGGCGCTCCTCGTCCTCCACCTCGACGGAGAACGCGGCGCCGCCGTTGGCCTTGAGGGCCGGGTGGCTCTCCTCCACGGTCTGCTCGATGTCCTGGGGGTAGTGATTGCGGCCGCGGATGATGATGACGTCCTTGAGGCGGCCGGTGATGACGAACTCCTCGCCCCGGCGGAACGCCAGATCACCCGTGCGCAGGAAGGGTCCCTCGCCCGTGTCCGCGATGCGGGCCTGGAAGGCCTCCCGCGTCAGCTCCGGCTTGTTCCAGTAGCCCTGGGCGACACTGGCGCTCGACACCCAGACCTCACCCACCCGATCCTCCGGGCACTCCTTGAGCGAGGCCGGATCCACGACGCGGACCTTCTCGAGCAGGCTGCGGCCGGAAGACACGAGCTCCCGTGCCCCAGTCGCGCTGGCCGCCACGGCCCCTTCCACCGGCACCACCCTTCCCTCCTCCAGGGCATCCGCCTGGATGGAAAAGAGGCTGGAGTGCTGCGCGGGCACCTTTCCGGAGACCAGCAGCGTCGTCTCCGCCATGCCATAGCAGGGATGGAGGGAGGTGACGCGCAGACCGTGATCCTTGAAAGCATCCGCGAAGCGCTGGAGCGTGCCAGGGCGTACGGGCTCGGCGCCGTTGAACGCCACCTCCCAGCTGCTCAAGTCGAGTCCCACCCGCTGCTCGGCGGACACCTTGCGGGCGCACAGCTCGTAGGCGAAGTTCGGCCCGCCGCTCGTCGTCGCCCGGTAGCGCGAAATCATGTGCAGCCAGCGCGAGGGCTTCTGGATGAACGCCGCCGGAGGCATCAGCACCGACTGGATGCCCAGGTAGAGCGGCTGCAACACATTGCCGATGAGCCCCATGTCATGGAACAGCGGCAGCCAGCCGGCGAACACGGTCCGCTCGGTGTGACCGAAGGTGAGCTGGATCATCCGCTCGTTGTGCAGCACGTTCCCGTGGGACACCATCACGCCCTTGGGCGCGCCCGTCGAGCCCGAGGTGTACTGGAGGAAGGCGAGCGTATCGGGGCCCACCACCGGCTCCTTCCAGGCGTCCCGCCGCTCCACGGCGATGCCATCCGTCGCGAGCCACCGCAGCGTGCTCAGCTCGGGGACGCGCTCGAACTGGGTGCCCAGGTTGGACGCGAGCGAGGACGTCGTGAGCACCCACTTCGCGCCCGCGTCCTCGATGACGGTCCGCAGCCGCGTGAGGTTTTGATTGTTGCGGGGCGGATACGCCGGGACCGCGGTCACCCGCGCGTAGACACAGCCCAGGAACGCGATGATGAAGTCCAGCCCGGGCGGATAGAGGAGCAGCGCCCGCTGATCCGTCGCTCCCAGCTCCTGGAGCTGCGCGGCCACGGCGCGCACGCGCTGCTCGAGCTGGCCAAACGTCAGGACGCTCGACTCCTTCTCGCCGTCCTCCAGGAAAACGAAACTCGTCTTGTCGGGCCGGCGCTCGCCGTGGTGCCGAATGAGCTCGATGAGACTATGGAACTGCGCTCCATGGACCGGGTCTGCGGCCATCGACACACTTCTCCCGCGATGAAGGTTCGTCAGCGTTCAGTTCGCCAGGCGAAGCCTGGGCGGGCAGGGCTCCCAGCAGGTGAATGGAAAGCCGCCGGGAGGCCTCCCGCTCCACCGATTCTTGCCGCAACCCGACTTGCCCTACAGTGAAGGGTTCTACACTGAACGGAATCCGATGACAACAGTCCATCTGTCAATTTCTCGAAAAACGCGCCCTCACGGGATTGATTTGAGAATCACGGCGGTGGGAGGTGTGCTCACCGGGGACGGTTCATCAGGGTGGCGGAGACGCTCGCGGCGGTGAACCCACCATCGACGGCGAAGTCCTGGCCGGTGATGAAGGAGGACTGGGGGCCGAGGAGGAAGGCGACGAGGCCGGCCACCTCCTCGGGGGTGCCCACGCGGTTCATCGGGTGGAGCGAGGCGGCGAAGGCGCGCCCCATCCGCTCATTGAGGCGCCAGCCGGCGGTGGCCATTTCGGACTCGATGATCCCGGGGCTGACCGCGTTGACACGGACGCCCTTCTGTGCGTGCTCGACCGCGACGCATTGGGTGAGCGCGACCAGGGCCGCCTTGGAGGCGCTGTAGGCGGACAGTCCTGGCATGGAGCGCGAGGCGCTCACGGACGCACAATTGACGATGGAGCCCCCTCCCCCCGCGAGCATGGCGCGCAGCTCGTACTTCATGCACCAGAAGGCCCCACGCAGGTTGGTATTGAGGATGGCTTCGTAGTCCTCGGTGGTGGTGTCGAGGAAGGGTTTGGACAGACCGCCGCCCGCGTTGTTGAAGGCGCCATCCAGCCGGCCGTAGGTGGAGAGCGCCGTCTCGACGAGCGCCTCGATGTCGCGCTCGACGAGGAGATCGGCGCTGACCCAGGTGGCCTCGCCGCCCCGCTCCCGGATGCGCGCGATGAGCTCCTGGCCCTGGGCCTCGCGTCTCGCGCTCGCGATGACCTTGGCCCCTTCGTCCGCGAGCGCCAGGGCCGTGGCCCGGCCGATGCCCGAACTGGCTCCCGTCACGATCACGACCTTGTCCTTCAAACCACCCATGCCGGAACTCCCTGCATCCGAGAGAAATGCACCGGGAGTTCACGCCCGCGTGCGCGGAAGATCAAGTCCTGGCTGACCGCGGAGACGAGTCGGCTGGGACATGGCGTGAGAGGCGGCGGTAGCAAGGGTGAAACCCAGCGTTCGGAACGTTCTCATCGTGTGAGGGAATGAAGATACCTGCCGCCGCAGGCAGTGAGCTGGTTGAATCAGGAACGTTGACGCGAGCGGACCAACTGGGAGCGCGCGTTTCTCAATTCCTGGGGCCCAAGAAGAACTCTGGTCAAGCAACAGTTTTTCTAGTACTCCGGATAATCGGATGTTTCACGGCTTTTTCGGAATCGACACGTCTCTGTCTTGAATCACCCTGCCCCAGGTACGACTATGTCCCCCAAGGTCTTCTCCTCGAAGTTCATGGCAGCCTATTGCCTCGTGGCGCTCTCCGGATGTGGGCTGGACGCCCCCGAGACCGAGCCCACCGCGCGGGCCGAAGCGGTCGCGCAAACCCAGTCCGAGCTCGAGTACGACCCGGGCTCCGGATGGAGCCTCGCGTGGTCGGATGAGTTCGAAGGCACCAGCCTGAACACCGGCAACTGGACCACGCTCAACAGCGATTTCGATCCCGTCACCAACAACTGCAACTTCGGCACGGGGGAGATCGAGTATCCCCGGACGCAGAACGTGTCGGTGAGCGGCGGCAAGCTCATCCTCAAGGCCGAGCGCACGGCGGCGACGACGGTGAGTGACACCCGGTGTGGCGCCCAGCAGCGCACGCTGTTCTCGGGCCGGTTGCACTCCAAGGGCAAGGTGGAGCGGCGCTACGGCAAGCTCGTGGCGAGCATCAAGGTGCCCTCGGGCTACGGCATGTGGCCGGCGTTCTGGACGCTGGGCTCCAACGTGCAGAGCGTGGGCTGGCCCTCCAGCGGGGAGATCGACATCCTCGAGTGGCACTCCAACGAGCCCACGTGGATGAAGTCCGCCAATCACTGGTACAACGGCGGCCAGGCGGACTGGGGCACGGGCCAGAGCGGCGGCTACAACCTGGCCGACTCCTTCCACACCTACGAGCTGGAGTGGACCGCCAGCACCATGGTGTTCCGGCTGGATGGCAGGTACGCGGGCACGACGTTCTATCACAACGAGACCGAGTTCCAGCAGAACCACTACATCATCCTCAACCTGGCCATGGGCGGTAACTGGTATGGCTATCCGGCGGCCAGCAGCATCGCGCTGACGCAGGGCCAGCCGAAGACCATGGAGGTCGAGTGGGTGCGTTGGTACCAGCAGGGCAGCACCCCGCCCCCCACGAACACCGGGGTCTCCAACGCGAGCTTCGAGTCCGGCCTGGCCGACTGGACGACCTGGACGCCGAACGGCACCGCCGGCGCGGCCATCAGCGAGACCTACAACGGTGCGCACTCGGGCTCCTACCACCTGACGCACTGGAGCAACTCGCCCTTCGAGACCTGGACGTACCAGGTGAAGACGGGACTGGCCAACGGCAACTACAAGGTGCGCGCCTGGGTGCGCAAGGGTGGCAACTTCGCCATCGCCCGGCTCCAGGGCAAGACGAGCGGCTCGGCCGCGCCGGTCTACACCACGCTCGGCACGTACGGCGGCTGGACGCAGATCGAGACGCCCACCATCAACGTCACCGGCGGCTACCTGGAGTTTGGCTTCCACACCCAGGCCACCACGGCGGACGGCGCCAACTTCATCCACATGGATGACGTGGAGCTCGTGAAGCTCTAATCCCAGAGCTTCACCCGATGCTCGGGAGGTGGAGGGTCGTCCTCCTCCACCTCTCTCCTCTTCGCCGCCGATGAGAAGAGCCTTCCGCCTCGATTCACGGTGAGGTTGTCGAGGTTCACCGTGTGCTTGATGCACGGGGCTCGGGGGATTGCTGGCCGTACAGCGTGGCGTAGAGGCCGCCCCGGGCCATCAGCTCCGCGTGGGTCCCCCGCTCGACGAGCCGTCCGCCCTCGAGCACCAGGATGAGGTCCGCGTGGCGGATGGTGCTCAGGCGGTGCGCGACGACGATGCTCGTGCGTCCCGCGAGCAGCGTGGTCAACGCGCGCTGGATGAGGGCCTCCGTGCGCGTGTCGATGTTCGCCGTGGCCTCGTCGAGGATGAGCACCCGCGGATCGGCGAGCACCGCCCGCGCGAACGACACCAGTTGCCGCTGCCCCTGGCTCAACGTCGTGGAGCCCGGCGCCAGTTGCGTGTCGTAGCCCTGGGGCAGCGCGGTGATGAAGTCATGCGCGTGCACCGCCCTCGCGGCGGCCTCGATCCGCTCGCGGCTCGCGTCCGGCTGGCCGTAGGCGATGTTCTCCGCGACCGTGCCCGAGAAGAGCACCGGCTCCTGGAGCACCGTGGCCATCTGCGCGCGCAGGCTCGCCCGCTTGATATGGCGCACGTCCCGCCCGTCCAGCCGCACCACGCCCCCGGTGACGTCGTAGAAGCGCGGCAACAGGCTCGTCACCGTCGTCTTCCCCGCCCCCGTCGGGCCCACCAGCGCCACCGTCTGCCCCGGCGCCACCTCGAAGCTCACCTCGTGCAGCACCGGCCGCGCCGCGTCGTACCCGAACGACACCCGCTCGAAGGACAGCCGCCCCGCCGCCCGCTCCAGCTCCACCGCGTCCGGCGCGTCCTCCGGCTCCCGGGGCTCGTCGAGGATGGCGTAGACGCGCTCGGCGCCCGCGAGCGCCGACTGCATCAGCGTGTAGACCGAGGACGCCAGTTGCAGCGGCCGGAAGAACTGCTGCGTGTAGAGCAGGAAGGCCGCCACCAGGCCCACGCTCACGTGCCCCTCGAGCACCCGATAGCCGCCATAGCCAATCACCAGCGCGATGGAGAGCGTGGAGAGCACGTCGATCACCGGCGAGAACGCGGAGGTGATGCCGGTGGCGGACACGTTCGCGTCGCGGTTGGCGGCGTTGCGCGCCCGGAAGCGCTCGATGTTCACCTCGGTGCGGTTGAACGCCTGGGCCTGCCGCACGCCGCCCAGCTCCTCCTGGAGCCCCGCCGTCACGTCCCCCACCGTCTCGCGCGTCTTGCGGTAGGCGCGCCGGGCCCGGGCGGCGAAGCCCCAGGTGGTCAGCACCATCACCGGAATGATGGAGAAGCAGGCCAGCGCCAGCGGCACGTCCAGCGACACCATCGCCACCAGCACGCCCACCAGCCCGAGCACCGAGCCCAGCAACTGCGCGAGCCCCTGCGAGAAGAACTGGCTGAGCAGATCCACGTCCCCCAGCAGCCGGCTCATCAAGTCGCCCAGGGGCCGCCGGTCCAGATAGGACAGCGGAAGCGTCTGGAGCCGCTCGAAGAGGCGCGCGCGCATCCCGGCGAGCACGCGCTGTCCCGTCTCGCCGATGCGCAGCGTCTGCTCCCGCTGGGCCACCATGGACACCCCGTAGACGACCAGCAGGAGCGCCAGGTCACGCAGCAGTCCCCGCTCATTCCGGCCCACGATGTCGTGATCGATGGCGTGGCCCACCAGGTACGGCCCTGCCGCCTGCGCCAGGGCACCCACCACGACGAAGCCCAGGGCGATGAGCAGCGAGCGGCGATGGGGCCGGGTCTCCCCCAACAACCGCCGCGCCACGGCACCCCGATTCCGGGCGCGCTCATCCTCCAGCTCCGCCATTCCCCGAAGGTCCGCGGGCCGTCTCATGCGGCCTCCACGGAGTCCGGCTGGAGCTGGGAGCCGAGGATTTCATTGTACAGGGCGCTCGTGGCGAGCAGCTCCTCGTGGCGTCCCCGGGCGGCCACGCGCCCCTCGTCGAGCACGATGACGAGGTGGGCGTCGCGCACGGTGCTCAGCCGCTGGGCGATGACGATGGCCGTGCTCCGCGTGGAGCGCATGAGCGCATCGAGCGCCCGGCGGATCTCCGCCTCGGTCCGCGCATCCACCGCCGAGGTGCTGTCATCGAGGATGAGCAGGCGCGGCTGGGTGAGCAGCGCGCGGGCGATCGCCACGCGCTGGCGCTGTCCGCCCGACAGCCCCACGCCGCGCTCACCCACCACCGTGTCGTAGCCCTGGGGCAGCGCGGCGATGAACTCCTCCGCCTGGGCCGCCCGCGCCGCCGCCTGCACCTCTTCCAGGGTGGCCTCGGGACGGCCATAGGCGATGTTCTCGCGCAGGGTGCCCGAGAAGAGCATCGCGTCCTGGAGCACGATGCCCACCTGCGAGCGCAGGCTCGCGAGCGTCACCTCGCGCACGTCATGGCCGTCGAGCAGCACCGTGCCTCCCGTCACGTCGTAGAAACGGGGAATGAGGTTGATGAGGGTGCTCTTGCCCGAGCCCGTGGTGCCGAGAATCGCCACGAGCTGTCCCGGTTCCACCTCGAAGCTCACCCCGCGGAGGATCTCCCGCTCGCCCCCCGCGTAGCGGAAGCGCACGTCGCGCAGCTCCACCCGGCCACTCAAGGCGGGCAGCTGCCGGGCCCCGGGCCTGTCCACCACCTCCACCGCCGTATCGAGCAGCTCGAAGATGCGCACCGCCGACACCCCCGCGCGCGACATCTGCGCGGCGAGGAAGCCGAGCGACACGAGCGGCATGAACAGGAAGCCCAGGTAGCTGTTGAACGCGAGCAGCTCGCCCACGCTCAACCGCTCGTGGAAGATGAGCCACCCGCCCAGCCCCACCACCACCCAGGTGCCGAGGTTGGCGAACAGGCCCACGCGGGGAAAGTGCGAGGAGATGATGCGGATGAGCTGGAGGTTGTGCTCCAGGAACTCGTCGTTGAAGCGCCCGTAGCGCGCCGCCTCACGCCCCTCGCCCGAGAACGCTCGCACCACCCGGATGCCGCGCAGACTCTCCTGCAACACCGAGTTGAGCCGTCCGAGCGTGGCCTGCACCATGCCGAACATCGGAGAGATGCGGCCCATGAACTGGCGGAGCACCCAGAGCACCGGGGCGATGGCCCCCAGTGCCGCGAGCGCGAGCAGCGGGTGCGTGAGGAACAGCAGCCCCGAGCACCCCACCACCATGAGCAGCGAGGCCACCACCTGCACCACCCCGCCGCCCACGAAGGCGCGCACCTGGTCCACGTCGTTCGTCAGCCGCGTGAGCAACTGCCCCGTCTGCGCCTGATCGTGGTAGCTGAAGCTCAAGCGCTGCAGCCGCGCGAAGAGCGCGTTGCGTAAGTCGAACGCCACGCCCTGGGAGGCCCGCTCCGCGAGGTAGCCCTGGAGGAAGTTGAAGAAGCCCCGCACGAGCGCGATGGCCACCAGCCCGCCCACGGCCGCACGCACCACGGACAGCGCCCCTCGGGCGAGCCCCTCGTCCACGGCCAGTCGCACCATCTGGGGAGCGGCGAGGCTGGCGCCCGAGGCCACCAGCAGCGACACGAACGCCCCCACCGTCTCGCCCCGGTAGCGACGCAGATACCCCAGCGCCCGCCACACGGCCCGTCCTCCTCCGGGAGCGTGTGTCATGCCTCGTTTCTGGTCCATCTCCCGTCTCTCCCGCGGCCCCTCGTGGTGAGTCCCGCCCGGTTGCCTTCGTCGCACTTCCATCCCAGGCATTGCAACCCGGACCCATCCTGGGCGAAGACTGCGCGCCGTTCAGCCCTCTTCAGGATGTCTCACCGTGATTTCCGTCCCAGCCCTGCTGTCCACCTTCCTCCTGCTGCAGACCCCTCCCGCCGAGACTCCGGCACCCGTCGATGACAAGGCCGCCAGCGAGCAGCGCGCCGCCGCCGCCGCGGATGCCGCCGAGCGCGCCGCCGCCGCCGCCGAGCGCGCCGCCGCCGCCAACGCCCGCATCACCGAGGCCATCAAGCTGCTCGCCCAGGAGATCTCCCGCGCGGCTCCCGACCTCGCCACGACCGGCCCGGACGGCAAGCCCGTTCCGCCGCCGCCGCCCAAGCCGGATGTCTGGAACGCCACGGTGGGCCTGGGCCTCATCTTCATCACCGGCAACGCATCCACCGTGACGCTCAACGGCCTGGCCACCGCGGAGCGCAAGTCGGAGCATTGGATCTACTCCGCCCAGGCCTCGGGCTCGTATGGCGAGAGCCGCGCGCCCACCCTGGAGGGACAGGCGCAGGCGCCCAACCAGGTGGTGGCGCTCAACGCGGCCCTGCAGTTGCGCGCGGATCACCGCTTCACCCCGCAGATCAGCGGCTACATCCTCGGCCGGGGCGAGACGGACCACGTGAAGAGCGTGGAGTTCCGGGGCAGCGGCGAAGCGGGTATCGGCGTCATCTGGTGGGACGTGAAGCGCCAGGACGGCAGCGAGTCCTTCCTGCGCACGGACCTGGCCCTGAGCTACGCGCGCGAGACGCGCTTCCAGTACTACCCCACGCGTACGGATCTCCCGGACGTGTCGCTGGGCGGCCCGCGCGCCGGCCTGGCCTTCCGCCATGGCATCACCAAGGACGTCGCCTTCGTGGATGAGTTGAGCGTGCTGCCCAGCCTCATCGAGGGCTCGCGACTGCTCGTCACCAACCAGGCCCAGCTCAACGTGCGGCTCACCCGGGCGCTCGCCATCGCCACCACCTTCCTCGTGCAGTACGACAGCATGCCCGCGCCGGGAAAATTCCCCACGGACACCTCGCTGTCGGTGAGCGCCGCGGTGACCTTCTAGTCCTTCTGCCTCCTGGCGATTGACTTGAACCATCAGGGATTCTTATCCTCGGGGGCTCACCCATTCCGCAGGGGAGTCCCCATGACGACGAAGCCCGAGAAGAAGTTCCCTCGCACCGAGATCCTGGATCGGCTGAGCGAGCGCACGCGCAAGGTGCTCGAGCTGGAGGAGAAGAACCTGGAGAACGTGACGGGAGGCGTCGAGCGTGGAAACGCCTCCATCTACGGCCTGCCGCCCCCGCCGGACCTGCGCTGAAGTCCTCCCCCTGACCGCGCGCTCGCCCCCATGCCTCCGCCCGTCCTGCAACCCCGCACGGCCTATGCCGTGTGGGAACTGACCCTGAAGTGCAACCTCGCCTGCGGCCACTGCGGCTCGCGCGCGGGCTCCAAGCGCGAGGACGAGCTGTCGCGCGAGGAGGCGATGGACCTGGTCCGCCAGCTCTCCGAGGTGGGGATCCAGGAAGTCACCATCGAGGGGGGCGAGGCGTTTCTCCGCCCCGACTGGCTCGACATCGCCCGAGCCATCACCGACCACGGCATGCGTTGCACCATGACGACGGGCGGCTATGGCCTGTCGCGCGAGACGGCCCGGCGCATGAAGGAGGCGGGCATCTCCCACGTCTCCGTGTCGGTGGACGGACTGGAGGCCACGCATGACCGCATCCGTGGTCGGCGTGGCTCCTTCCGCTACTGCTTCGAGACGCTGGGGCACTTTCGCGACGCGGGCCTGCTCTTCAGCGCGAACACGCAGATCAACCGGCTGTCCGCCCCCGAGATGCCCGAGCTGTACGAGCGGCTGCGGGACGCGGGGTGCAGCGCCTGGCAGATCCAGATCACCAACCCCATGGGCAACGGCGGGGACAACGCGTGGATGCTGTTGCAACCCGCGGAGCTGCCGGACCTCTACCGGATGCTGGCGCGCATCGCGGTGCGGGCGCGTGAGGAGGGAAAGCTGGCGTTGGCGCCCTCCAACAACATCGGCTACTTCGGCCCGTATGACGACCTGCTCTTCGCCAACGTGGGACAGGTGTGGGCCGGGTGCAAGGCGGGGCTGTCGGTGCTGGGCATCCACGCCGACGGTGGCATCAAGGGCTGCCCCACCCTGCCCACCGAGTACATCGGCGGCAACGTCCGCAAGCAGCCCCTGGCGGACATCCTCGACTCGCGCGAGCTGACCTTCAACGCCAAGGCGGGCACGGAGGAAGGCACCGCGCACATGTGGGGCTACTGCGGGAGCTGCAAGTACGCCGAGGCGTGCCGGGGCG
Organism: Cystobacter fuscus; assembly: GCF_002305875.1. NCBI lineage: Bacteria > Pseudomonadati > Myxococcota > Myxococcia > Myxococcales > Archangiaceae > Cystobacter > Cystobacter fuscus. Next base: position 6,807,009 of record NZ_CP022098.1, read on the forward strand.
GATGCACCCAGATGGCGCATGTGCTCTTCAACCGCAATGGCAACAATCCCTACTGCCACTACCGCACGCTGGAGCTCGCGGGGCGGGGACTGCGCGAGCGCGTGGTGCGCAGCACGCCGGGTCAGGGCAAGCCCTTCGACCATGGAGTCTTCGAGCTGGTGGAGGAGCCGCTGGAGGCGGCCTGGCCGACGGAGGACACCCACCACTTCACCTACGCGCGCATCCCGTGGTCCTCGGGTTGGGAGCCCTTCGCCCTGCCCGGATAGCCCCCGGTCCGCCCCTCCCCCACTGGAGTGCCCGTCATGCCGGAGTTGACCTCGGAAGGACACCGCGCCGTCGCGGAGCTGGCCCAGCGGCATGGCGTGAGCGGCGAGGCCGTACGGGTCCTGCTCGAGGCCCTCGCCGTCGGAGGCGGCACCCAGGCCCAGTTCAACCATCCCGAGCTCGGTGGGCTCGGCCAATGGTCGCAAGGCGGCATGCTCATGGTCGGCAACATGTTCGACCACGCCCTGAAGGCCCGCGTCGACGCGCTCTGCGTGGAACTCGCCCGGCGGATGCGCATGGAGCCCCTGCTCGCCCCGGCCACGTCCGGCGCCTCCTGGTGGCCCGCGGAGTTCGGTGAGCCGACCTCCAGTGGCGCGCAAGGAACTCTGCGCTACGCGTACTTCCCCGACCACCGCCGCCTCGTCATCCAACGGAGTGGGCAGGTGACGATCCACGACACCGGGGAGCATCGGATCAGCGGCGTCTCCCAGCAGCAAGGCGCCGGCCAGTCGCTCACGCTCACCAGCCAGTACGGCCCCATCCGCCTCTCCGAGCTCCCCGTGATCGCACCCGCTCCCGTGGGGCCCACGAACCCTCCCGCGATCCCGGCGACCGCTCCCTCCACGGACCCCTTGTCGCTGATCGAGCGCCTGGCGGAGTTGCGCGACAAGGGCGCCCTCACCGAGGAAGAGTTCGCGGCCAAGAAGGCGGAGCTGCTGAGCCGCCTGTAGCCGCTCCTCCGAGCAGCTTCCGGGATCGGCAGCAGGTGTGCCGGGACAGGGAGAGCTGGACCCGTCCGGCTCCCATGGGTTGCGGAAGAGCCTTTGAGCAGATACCTTCAGGATGGCACTTGGAGGCGTCTTGTCCCGATCCACCTTCTCGCTCAGAGCATCGATGCCCCGGCGCGGCGCTCAGGGAAGGTGTGTCCGCAAAACGCCTTGCCCTGGGGGGCGCGCCTCGATGGTGACGGGTTGATCCCACCGCCGACGGCGCTCCGCTCCCCCGCTTCCTAGCAAGACGGCCTTCCCCCCTCATCACCCCTCTTCCCAAGGGCTTCTGGCGCGCCGTGGTGCGCCAGGGGCTCCGAGGTTCACCATGAACTCACGTCCAGAGATCGAGCAGCGCGTCACGACCTCCGCTCCCACCGTGCGAGTCACCGCCGAGGACATGCAGCGCCTGCGGGTGGTGGTGGATCGGCACCTCGACGGCTCCCTGGCGGCCGCGGCCGAACAGTTGGACGGAGAGCTGGAGCGCGCGGTGGTGGAGCCACAGGACCAGATTCCGCCCGATGTCGTCACCATGAGATCGCGCATCCTCTTCGAGGACCTGGACACGGGCCGTCGCCGCGAGGCGACCCTGGTCTATCCAGAAGAGGCGGATATCGAACAGTCGAAGCTCTCGGTCCTGGCGCCGGCCGGGTTGGCGGTGCTGGGTCTCAAGAAGAATGACATCATCGAGTGGCCGTTGCCGAATGCACGCCGTACCCGATTCCGCATCGTGGAGATTCTCTACCAGCCCGAAGCATCCGGTGACTTCCATCTGTGAGCGAGGAGGCGGCCAGGCAATGGCAGACAACAATCGCTGGGCGAACCTGGTGAACACCGCCTTCCTCCTGGACCAGGCGCCCAGGAGCCCAGGTCCGGAGGGACTCCGGCCAGCCCTGGCGATGATCGAGAGCGCGCTCGAGGTGTTTCCCGCGACCGTGGACCCCGTGGAAGACTTCGAGGGGTATGCCGTGCGCCGGCTGCTCCTGGCGCTCAACGCGGCCCTGTCGGAGAGCGTGCGAAGTTGAGCCTCGCGGACCTCCGGCTGCTCCTCGCGGCCGTCCTCGGCATCGCGGCGGCCGTGGGGCTGATTCGCTGGCGCAGGCCAGCCTGAAGCTCACCGGGCCGGCGGGAGCACCGTGGGCGAGCCTGTTCGTGGCAATGGTGGTTGGCCTGCCCTTGTTCTTCGAGACCGGCCTCGTGCTCCTGCTGCCGATCGTGGTGGCGGCCGCGGCCACCCTGCCCCACAGCTCGAACCCGGACGCGGCCAGACTCCAGCTCATGCTGCCCGCCCTGACCGGACTGTCCGTCGTTCACGCGCTGGTGCCGCCCCATCCAGGCCCCCTGCTCGCGGTCAACGCGCTCGGCGCGAACATGGGCCGCACGATGCTCTACGGGATCCTGGTCGCGATCCCGACCGCGATCATCGCCGGTCCGCTCCTGGCGTTCTTCACCTCTCGCGACGTCCGGCTCGTGGCGCCTGTCATCGAACGGCATGACCTCACGGTCGCCGCGCCGCCCAAGGCGTCCTCGCTCTGCGTCATCCTGATGCCGGTGGTGCTCATCGCGGCGGGGGAGTTGCGCGGGCTGCTGCCGCCGTGGACCGCGTCACGGCTGGGCTGGCTGAGCGCGGTGAGCCATCCGGTGCCCGCGCTCCTGCTCACCAACCTCGTCGCCCTGCCGCTGCTCTTCGGGCGCAAGCTGCGCAATCCCCAGGTGCAGGACACGATCTGGACGGAGACGATGAAGTCGGCGGGCGCCATCCTGCTGTCCATCGGCGCGGGCGGAGCGCTGAAGCAGGTCCTGGTCTCGGCTGGTCTCTCCAACCTCCTGGCGAAGCTGGCCTCGGCCCAGGCCATCTCTCCGCTCCTGTTGGGCTGGTTGGTCGCGGTGGCGATCCGCCTCGCGACGGGCTCGGCCACCGTGGCGACGATCACCACCGTCGGCGTCATGTCCGGGGTCGTCACCGCGACGGGAATCGCCCCGGAGTGGGTCGTCCTCGCCATTGGCGCGGGGAGCGTGTTCTTCTCCCACGTCAACGATCCCGGCTTCTGGCTGGTCAAAAGCTATCTCGGGACGAGTACCCCCGACACGTTCCGCACCTGGTCGATCCTCGAGACCGTGATTTCAGTGGTTGGACTGGTGGCGGTGCTTTGCGCCAGCGCCGTTCTATGATCAGGCGCGAGCGCCGCCTCGCCACGGGCAAGCACGTGCGCGAGTTGCCCATCACCCTGGACAAGCCGCTGTGAGTTGCTAAGGGCTCCGTACCACCGCGATCGGAGGAGCACGATGGAATACCGCAAGCTGGGACACAGCGGGCTGAAGGTGTCGAGCCTGTGCCTGGGGACGATGACGTTCGGCGAGGCGTCCGAGGGATCGATGATGCACACCGTGGGGGCCGACGAGAAGACGTCCTTCGCCATCATGGACCGTGCGCTCGACGCGGGGATCAACTTCTGGGACACCGCGAACGTGTACGGCAACGACGGCCTCACCGAGCGCGTGCTGGGCAACTGGTTCGAGCGCTCCCAGCGGCGCGACGAGGTGGTGCTGGCCACCAAGTTCCGCTTCCGCATGGGCAAGGGCCCCAACGACACGGGCGCCTCGCGCTACCACCTGCGCTCCGCGGTGGAGCAGAGCCTGCGTCGGCTGAAGACGGACCGCATCGACTTGTACCAGCTGCACATGCAGGACATCGACACGCCCGAGGAGGAGACGCTGCGGGCGCTGGAGGACCTGGTGCGCCAGGGCAAGGTGCTCTACATCGGCGCGAGCAACTACGCGGCCTACCGGCTGGTGGACAGCCTGTGGACGAGCAAGACGCAGCACCTCTCGCGCTTCGTGGCGCTGCAGGCGCAGTACAGCCTGGTGGTGCGCGAGCTGGAGCGCGAGCACGTGTCGGTGTGCGAGCAGTTCAGCCTGGGCATCCTCCCCTGGTCCCCGCTGGCGGGCGGCTTCCTGTCCGGCAAGTACCGCAAGGGGCAGCCCCCGCCGGAGGCCTCGCGGCTGGCGAAGTGGAAGGACCGGTTCACCCAGTTCGACACCCCGCGCCACTGGCGCATCCTGGAGGCCGTGGACGCGGTGGCCGCCGAGCTGAATGCCTCGGCCTCCCAGGTGTCGCTGGCGTGGCTGTTGCGCAAGCGCGCCGTCACCTCCGTCATCTTCGGGGCGCGTAACGTGGCGCAGCTCGAGGACAACCTGAAGGCGGCGGAGCTCAAGCTGGAGGACGCCCAGGTCAAGCGACTGGACGAGGCGAGTGCCCTGGAGCTGGGCTACCCGTACGACTTCATGCAGCGCGTCCAGGGTCGCTGGTAGGCAGGGCCGCTCCGGCGGCGGAGGGGGCCGCATCCGCCGCCGGGCTCAGCCCTGGTGGCCCCGGTACCAGGCCACGAGCCGGGGCAGCCCCTGTTCCAGGGGCAAACACGTATCTTCCCGGGTCCAGGTGACGAGGGAGACGGCTCTTCGGCACGTGATGGCTTGAGGCCCCTGGGCCATGCATGATGTCGGCGCATGAGAACCCGCTCCTGGCAGCGCGCAGTCGTGGCCCTATGGCTCGTTCTGACTAGTTCGTGTGCCACGTCCCCGGAGGAGATTTCCTCGAGAACTCCAGTGCAGCCGAAGGTGGTGCGGACAAGCGCATTATCCCAAGGCGCGCTGAAGCTCCATTTCGAGCCGGTGGCACTGAACCCGGCACTGGAGCAACTGCGGGTGGCGGATGGGCGGGCTGTGCTCGCGGCCTTTCGTGAATCCTTCCCGAGGAAGGAGGGACGCCGGTTCCGGCTTGTGCGGACTTCCACGGAGCCGGGGCCAGCGGAGTGGGAATTACGGTTGAGGGAGGATTTCGTGTCGCGGTACGGCCCGCCGCTGCTTCCCCTGCCCGAATCGCTGGAGACAAGCCCCCTTTTCCTAGCCATGAAGCTCTCTCCTCGCTACATGGGCGCGGGCGTGCGTGAGGCCGCGCGGGAACTGTTCAGCTCACCCATCTTCCTCTCCAGTGTAGTGCTCTCGGTGTCGGTGTACTTCTCGGCATGGCTGCTGCCCGAACCGCTGTTCACCAAAGCCTTCGCGGCGACACTGACGCTCCGGTTGGCACTGGCAGTGGGGGTACTGGAACTCTCCCGGGTGGCCTGGGCCTGCTTGCAATTGTACCGGGAGGTACAAGCGGCGAGGACGGTGCAGGAACTGGAGGCGGTGTCAGAACGCTTTGGCAAGGCGATGGGAGGCACGGGGCTGCGAGTGCTAATGGTGGTGGCCAGCATGGGAGTGGCCAGGGGTCTACCCGAGGTGCCTACAGGCGGACTCGGAGCGTTGCTGCGTGCTCCCCGGTTCGCGTTGCCCAGAGGCATGTCGATGGAAGGCGCGACGACGGTGCAGATGATGGCGGATGGCTCCATCGTCGTGACGGGAGTGGCGGCGGGCACGGCGGCCGCCGCAGTGGTCGGTGCCTGCACCGACGGTTCCGAGGGACAGGGTGGCTATCACTGGCACCACCTCGCCACGAACAAAAATGAAGTCTCGACAGTCTCCGGTGGGCCCTGGACTCCCAGGTTCGAGGAACTCTTCGCATTGGCAGGGATGAGCCTGGACGCAGCGGAGAACCTCGTCTACCTCAAGGGACACAAAGGTCCACATCCAGAGGAGTACCACAAAGAGGTATTCAGGAGGCTCAGCCTGGCGACTGAAGACTGTGGAACCACCTCTCAATGCAGGAGCACGCTGCAGCAAGCGCTCCGAAAAGTTGCTGAAGAGGTATGCACTCCGGGCTCACTCCTTCACCGGCTGGCGACGAAGTCTCCGGACTGAGGACGAAGAGAAAAGCATGCCCAGGTACTTCGAGTTGGAGGATGACATGCGCATCGAGGGACGCTGGCACCTACGCCATCCCCTCGATGAGCACGGCCAGAAAATCAATCCCTGGCGGTTCACCAAGAGCCAATGGCTCGAGCCCCAGGGAACCATCCGGTTCCCCGTGAAGCCCGATGGGCTGACGCTGGACTTCACCGTGGACGCCTTCGGCACCCCCGTGGTCCATGGTCGTATGGTCCAGCTCTTCGAGCGCCTGGGCATCCAAGAGGTGCAATTCCTACCCGCACAAATCGAGGGCCACATGGGGCCCTTTTTCATCCTCAATACATTGCGCACCATCCGCTGCATCGACGACGCCCGATGCGAGGAAGTGCAGTATTGGAAGCCGGAGGATGGCCAGCCTGAGAAGGTAGGAAGGTATCGGGTCGTCGCGGGCATGCGCATCGACCCGTTGAAGGTAGGGGATGCGCGCATCTTCCGCACCTGGGGCTTCTCCCTGGGCCTCATCATCTCCGAGGACCTCAAGCAGGCCATGGAGGCGGAGGGCCTCACCGGCACGCGTTTCGTCGAAGTGGCCTAGAACACCGACCGATTTGATTTTTTAGTAAAATCAGGGATTTACGTGAGGGGGTGGACAACAGGGGCTGAATTTGATCAGGTCGGCACATGACCTTAGCCGTCAGTCCGCCGAAGGTGACCGGAGAGATAGCTCGATGGACTCCTCCGCGGGAGTTGAACGAGCAAGAGCAACAGATTGTCGAACGGATGAGCCGTAACGGCAAGCTGTTCGCTTTTCTGCGTCTGAATCGGCACAAGCTGATGGATGAGGCTTTTCAGGCGGAACTGGCCTCCATGTACCGCCAGACAGGAGCAGGGAAAGTGGCTATAGCACCCGGGCTGATGGCAATGGCAATACTCTTACAGGGATACATGGGAGTGTCGGATGCCACCCTGGTGGAACTGACGGTCTTCGACTTGAGAGTGCAGATGGTGTTGGGCTGGTTGGGTCACAGCGAGCCGGCGTTCTCCCAGGGCTCGTTGTATGAGTTTCGTCAGCGGCTGATGAGAAACCAAATGGACCGGCGCCTCCTGGAGAAGACAGTCGAGGTGGCGCGGGAACAGAAAGAGTTCGGTGAGCGAAAGCTCAAGACGCTGTTGCGAGTGGCGATTGACTCAAAGCCACTGGAGGGAGCTGGCCGGGTAGAGGACACCATCAACCTGGTAGGACACGCAGCGCGCAAGGTGATGATGTGCGTGGCGAAGCTGCTGGGATGTTCCAAGCAGCAGGCCTGCCGAGAGGCGGGTATTCCCTTGTTGTTGGAAAAAAGTATCAAGAAGGGATTGGATGTGGACTGGAGCGAAGCGGGGCAGAAAAAGAAAGCGCTGCAAGCCCTGCTCGAGCAAGTGGAAAGCATGATGTCCTGGCTAAGAAAGAATCTGGCAGAGGAGATGGAAGAGGAGCCTTTGAGGGAACACGTTCAGACTCTCGAGCAGATTCGCAAGCAGGACCTGGAGCCGGACCCAGAAGGAGGAGGTGTCCGTGTTCGCCAGCAAGTGGCGGAAGAGAGACGAGTGTCGGTAGAAGATGGGGAGATGCGTCATGGACGCAAGAGCAAAAGCAAGCGCTTCAACGGATTCAAGCAGCATGTGGCCACGGCGCTGGACGAAGAACTCATCCTGGCATGTGCTGTGACGCCCGCCAACCGACCCGAAGCGGAGGCAACACCGGCGCTTGAGAAGGACATGGAGAAGCAAGGAGTGAAGATTGACGAGTTACACATAGACCGGGGGTATATCAACAGCAGTATCGTGGACAGCGTGCTCGAGGAGGGAGGGGAAGTGCTGAGCAAGCCGTGGAAGGCACGCAATGGGGAGTTGTTCGCGAAGTCAGACTTCAAAATAGATATGCGAAGCCGGACCATCACGTGTCCGGAGGGGAAGACAATGCGCTTCGAACTGGGAAAGACAGTCGAATTCGCGACAAAGGACTGTGAGACTTGTCCATTGCGCGAGAAATGCACACAAGCCCAGATAGGACAAGGACGGACTGTGGCAATCAGTGAAGATGAAGCGCTCCAGCACAAGTTGCGCAAATTAATGAAGACACCTGCTGGGCGAGAGCGACTCAGGAAGCGAGTAGGGGTGGAACATCGACAAGCCCATATAGCGCGACGACAGGGGCGTCGTGCGCGCTATCGGGGCGTGCGTAAGAACGTCTTTGATCTACGACGTGCGGCCAGCATCCAGAATTTGGAGACATGGCAACGCCATCTAGAGTTGTCCCAGCAGCAGGTGGGATGATGTGGTTTTTAAATCGGTCGGTGTTCTAGTACTACTCGGTCGCTTCCCGAGGAGAGCCGCGAGCTTCCAAGGGAAAGACCTCCTCGGAGGAAGAGGCAAGTGACCAAGTAGTACTATGAGCCTGTCGGAATATTCCCACGACCCACTACATATCGAGTAGTGCGAGTCGAACGCACCGCTACGGTTGGTATGTAGGACACGTTTTGGGGCGATACTCCGACAAGCTCCTAGAACACCGACCGATTTGATTTTTTAGTAAAATCAAGGATTTACGTGAGGGGGTGGACAACAGGGGCTGAATTTGATCAGGTCGGCACATGACCTTAGCCGTCAGTCCGCCGAAGGTGACCGGAGAGATAGCTCGATGGACTCCTCCGCGGGAGTTGAACGAGCAAGAGCAACAGATTGTCGAACGGATGAGCCGTAACGGCAAGCTGTTCGCTTTTCTGCGTCTGAATCGGCACAAGCTGATGGATGAGGCTTTTCAGGCGGAACTGGCCTCCATGTACCGCCAGACAGGAGCAGGGAAAGTGGCTATAGCACCCGGGCTGATGGCAATGGCAATACTCTTACAGGGATACATGGGAGTGTCGGATGCCACCCTGGTGGAACTGACGGTCTTCGACTTGAGAGTGCAGATGGTGTTGGGCTGGTTGGGTCACAGCGAGCCGGCGTTCTCCCAGGGCTCGTTGTATGAGTTTCGTCAGCGGCTGATGAGAAACCAAATGGACCGGCGCCTCCTGGAGAAGACAGTCGAGGTGGCGCGGGAACAGAAAGAGTTCGGTGAGCGAAAGCTCAAGACGCTGTTGCGAGTGGCGATTGACTCAAAGCCACTGGAGGGAGCTGGCCGGGTAGAGGACACCATCAACCTGGTAGGACACGCAGCGCGCAAGGTGATGATGTGCGTGGCGAAGCTGCTGGGATGTTCCAAGCAGCAGGCCTGCCGAGAGGCGGGTATTCCCTTGTTGTTGGAAAAAAGTATCAAGAAGGGATTGGATGTGGACTGGAGCGAAGCGGGGCAGAAAAAGAAAGCGCTGCAAGCCCTGCTCGAGCAAGTGGAAAGCATGCTGTCCTGGCTAAGAAAGAATCTGGCAGAGGAGATGGAAGAGGAGCCTTTGAGGGAACACGTTCAGACTCTCGAGCAGATTCGCAAGCAGGACCTGGAGCCGGACCCAGAAGGAGGAGGTGTCCGCGTTCGCCAGCAAGTGGCGGAAGAGAGACGAGTGTCGGTAGAAGATGGGGAGATGCGTCATGGACGCAAGAGCAAAAGCAAGCGCTTCAACGGATTCAAGCAGCATGTGGCCACGGCGCTGGACGAAGAACTCATCCTGGCATGTGCTGTGACGCCCGCCAACCGACCTGAAGCGGAGGCAACACCGGCGCTTGAGAAGGACATGGAGAAGCAAGGAGTGAAGATTGACGAGTTACACATAGACCGGGGGTATATCAACAGCAGTATCGTGGACAGCGTGCTCGAGGAGGGAGGGGAAGTGCTGAGCAAGCCGTGGAAGGCACGCAATGGGGAGTTGTTCGCGAAGTCAGACTTCAAAATAGATATGCGAAGCCGGACCATCACGTGTCCGGAGGGGAAGACAATGCGCTTCGAACTGGGAAAGACAGTCGAATTCGCGACAAAGGACTGTGAGACTTGTCCATTGCGCGAGAAATGTACACAAGCCCAGATAGGACAAGGACGGACTGTGGCAATCAGTGAAGATGAAGCGCTCCAGCACAAGTTGCGCAAATTAATGAAGACACCTGCTGGGCGAGAGCGACTCAGGAAGCGAGTAGGGGTGGAACATCGACAAGCCCATATAGCGCGACGACAGGGGCGTCGTGCGCGCTATCGGGGCGTGCGTAAGAACGTCTTTGATCTACGACGTGCGGCCAGCATCCAGAATTTGGAGACATGGCAACGCCATCTAGAGTTGTCCCAGCAGCAGGTGGGATGATGTGGTTTTTAAATCGGTCGGTGTTCTAGGCGAGTGGAAGCTCCAGCGTGGCCACGGCGCCCTGGCCGAGGCCCGCGCTCTCCAGGGTGAGTCGGCCCTTGAGCATCTGCGCCGCCAGTGCGCTCGAGTGCAGCCCGAAGCCGTGGCCGTCCTTGCGCGTGGTGAAGCCGTGGGCGAACAGGCTGTCCATCAGCTCCGGCGCGATGCCCACCCCGTCATCCTCCACCTGGATGCGCGCCACGTTGCCCTCGGCCTCCAGCCTCACCCAGAGGTTGCGCTGGCCCTCGGGCACTCCGTCCAGCGCGTGTTTCGCGTTGCTCAGCAGGTTGATGAGGATCTGCAACACCAGGAGGACGAATTCCCGTCGGTACCGCTCGTTCTCCCTGGAGCCCGGCGAGGGGGACATGGGCGTCTTGAGGATGACGGGGACGCCATCGGCCTCGCGCACCGCGTGGAACAGCACGTTCGACCCCGTCGCGCGCAGCGTGCCGAGAATCCTGAAACCCGGGATGTCCAACATGAAGAGGTGTCCTCGTGGCGGGAGTCGCTCCTCGGGGAGGCGTGGCGCCAGCAACCGAATCGTATGCCGCCCCAGGTGGAGCGTAGCGAGAGGTCGTGGTTCACCCCACGTAGGGGCGGCATACTCCGCCAGGCTCAGCCCTCATGGCCCCGGGACCATGAGCGAGCCACCCACGGGCACATCCAAGGGAAGATCGTTCTCACGGTCGAGTAAGGGCAAGGATCTGAACATCAGGTAGGAGGGCTGCTGCCGGGTGCCAACCGAGCCGTCGGCCGGGCCGGTGTCCCGGCCCCGCAGGCGATTCAGGCACACCTGTGCTCAGCCTGACAACGGCACATTGATCGCAATTCCCTCGCGGCCGGAAATCCACTCGCGCAAGTACTGGTTGAGTTCCCCATAGAATGACACCGACACCAGATCAGCCACCGCGAAGAGTTCGCGGAGCAGTGAATCCACATGGTTGTTATGCGTTTCGGCCGCGTCAGCGTCGACGTACTCCTCGATGATCGAATAATGACCGGGCCTCTGCGTGACGAACCACTGGTAGCGCAACGTTCCCGGCTCGGTCGCAGCGGCGGATGCCAATGCCCGCGCCACCCGCAGGAACTCTGCCTCTCCGTCGGTTCGTGCTCTGAACTCACATAGCACCAGAAGACTCATACGATTCTCCTCAGCAGATCGCGCTTCGAGGGTCGGTTTTCGTCATACCACTCGGCAGGCGAGAACAGGGCCCCCACTACGACTGAGGTTCACCGTCCTTCCCGGGCCGCGAACGAGGACAGGGCCCGGACGCCTCGGATGGCGGCGCCGGAGGCGAGCGCCGTCAGCACCAGCAGCCCGAGCAGCGGAGCCAGTGGCAGGGAGGCGCTCGATGGCCGGGGTTCATAGCGAGGCAGCCGCTCGAAGTCGGCCCGCTGGAACGGCCGCTCGTGGAACAGGTACGGGTAGTAGAAGTCGCGGAGCCGGGTGTGGAACGCCTCGATGCCGCGCTGGTAGGCCAGCTGCGCCCGCAGGTCGCTGTCCGCGGCGCGGTGGAGGAACGTCTGGACGGCGGCCGCTGGGAGGAGCCAGCCGAGCCGGGCGGCCCATTCCTCGCGGGCCGTCAGGCTCTGGCGGTAGTCCGCGACCTCGGCGGCGACCCCGTCATCCCCCACCTCGTGCATGGCGTAGTACCACTTCCAATGGAAGCGGCCGAGCACCGGCGGCGTGTCGCGCCACTCCGGATGCTTGACGAAGAAGGGCCGGAAGGTCTCCTCCTTGGGAATGTCCCAGGCGCGGTGCACCCGCTCGCGCTGGGCCAGGGTCAGATCGACGCCCTGGGCCACGGGGATGGCGCGGGAGATGACGGCGTTGGCCAGCGCGGGCGCCAGCAGGGTCAGCGCGATCCAACAGGCCATCAACGCCGCGCCATTGGCCGCCGAGCTCCGGCCCCGCGTGGCGACCCCCAGCGCCAGTCCCGACCAGAACGCGGCATAGAGCGCCGCCGCCAGGGCGATGGCGAGGGTCCCCGCCACCGGGGCCCGGGAGAGCACGGCGCCCACCCCGAACGGGACGAGCAAGGCGCCCAGGACCAGCAGGTAGCGCAGGAGGCCGCGGCGTCCCCACACCCCGAGACCGGAGGCTGGAAGGGAAACCAGGAGCCGGAGCCGTCCCGCCTCCCGCTCGCCCGACACCAGCTCGTGCATCAGGGCGATGATGACCAGCGGCGCCAGGTAGATCAGCACGAAGGCGAAGTCGAAGGCGCCGGGGAGCGCGAGCTCCGGATTCAGGGTCTCGGACTCGTAGAGCTGCGAGTGCAGGCCCAACAACCGCACGCGCAGGACATAGGGCTGCACGTCCCGCTGGCCGAGCGCCGCGAAGGCCAGGGGCGACGGTGGATCCGTGGTGAGGTGGAAGGTGTAGTAGGCGGCGGAGCCCGCCTCTGCGCCAGGCTTGCCGTACTCCTGGGTCACCGAGGCCAGGTCCAGTCCCTGCGTGGCCTCCACCCGCTCGATGACGGCGGACTGCCGGGCGGTCGCCGCGAGGCCAGCCGCCACGGACAGGGCCGTCAGGAGCAGGAGCAGCACGAGCGCGCCGGCGCTCAACGGCGCCCGGAACAACAATCGGAGTTCCGCTGTCCAGGTGCTCATCGCGAGGCCTCCTCCAGGCGCCGGGCGGCGAGGCCACAGCCGGCGAGCAAGACCGCCAGCCAGCAGACCAGCACCAGGAGGTTGGCCTGGATCCGCTCGCCCGCGAGCTGGAGCACGTCCGGCTGCCGGTAGGTGAAGCCCGGCAGCGTCTTCCAATGCTCGGCGGAGATCCGGGGGTCCGCTCCGGCGTTCTGGTTCGGGATCTTCGTCACCTGCAGGAGGTTGAGCGCCTGGACGAAGGCGTAGCGGTGCCGCTCCACCTGCTCCAGGAAGTCCTGATGGCTCTCGGTGTCGGTGGCGGCCAGACTCATGGAGAGCTGGCGCACGGCGATGAGCGGGCTGAGCACTCCGAGCTGGCGCACGAGCTGGTTCTGCGCCGCCTCGCGGGCGAAGGCGTCTCGCGCGTGGCGATCGAACAGCCCGCTCGTCAGGCGCTCGCCCTCCATGCCGACCAGCCCCGCCCACTGGACTGGAAGGTCCTCGACCTTGTCGACGCCATGGCGGGCGAGGGTCTTCGCCTTGAACTCGGAGAAGTAGGGGTCGTCTGGATTGTGGCTGTCGCCGATCCGCTTGAGCTCCCGGTGGATCGTCACGTCCGTCTCGATGCGCGTCGGCGTGGGGAGGCGCGCCACCGCGAGCTCGGGAAGGAGCCGGGGCGCGAGGATGACCACGCCCATCCAGGCCGCGACCAGGACGATCATCGCATCCCGGGCGCGCCGGACCAGCAGCGACACGAGCAGGGCCCCCACCGCCCAGATGAACAGGTAGACGAGATAGCCGGACACCAGCAGCAGGCCAGGCACGGGGGGCGCCCAGCCCGCGAGCGCCACGGCCGCCAGCACCAGGAGCGCCGGCGCGGCGATCGCGGCCACCCCGCCGGCATGGGCCAACAGCTTGCCCGCGGCGAGCTCGGACGGGCGCAGGCCCTGGGCCAGCAGCAGCCGCAGCGTCCCCTGCTCGCGCTCGCGTGCCACGGCCCCGAAGGCGAGGAAGACGATGAGCAGCGGCGCCAGGGTCTGCAGCACGAAGGCCGGCGTCAACTGGCCGAAGTGCAGCAGCAGTGAGGACTGCCGCGCCTCGCTGAAGTTGGCGCTGTTCTGCCGGTGGCCTTCCAGGAACACCGTGTTGCCGGTGAAGCCATCCACTCCCGGATCGAAGAAGGCCAGGGCCGAGAGGGGTCGGAAGACGAACTGTCCGTAGTGCACCATCCGGTGCGGATGGCGGTCCGGCTGGGCGTCGAACGCCTCGTCCGCCGTGGCCTGGTAGCGGGCCCGGGCCGCCTGCGTGGCCTCGCGCTGCTCCAGGCCCAGGAGGGCGGAGGTCACCAGCAGGGCCACGAGCGTGAGGCTGGCGATCACCGCCACCCGGTTGCGCACCAGGGCGCGCCACTCCTCGGCGGCCACCCGGAGCACTTTCGTGTGTCGGAAGCTCATGCCGCCTCCCCTGCCCGCGCGTAGCGCTGATGCAAGGCCCGGACGTCGAACCGTTCCGCGCCGGTGGCGGCCAGCTCCTCCTCGAGCCGGCCCTGGGCCAGGAAGCCGATCCGGTCGGCGATCTCCGCGGCGCTCAGCAGATCATGCGTCACCATCAGGGTGGCGACACCCCGGGAGCGGGCCGTGTCCAGCAGGCGGTTGAAGTCCCCGGTCGCCCGTGGATCGAGGCCCGAGGTCGGCTCGTCCAGGAGCAGCACGGGCACGCGCCGGGCGATGGCCAGCGCGATCGCCACCTTCTGGCGCATGCCCTTGGAGAACCCGCCCACGCGCTTGCCCCACGCCTCGTGCGCCAGGCCGACCGCCTCCAGCGCCGCGTCGATGTCCGACGGCGCGCGCTGCTCGCTCCCCGCGAGGGTCAGGAAGTAGTCGAGGTTCTCCCGCGCGCTGAGGTGCTCGTAGAGGGCCACGTTCTCGGGGACATAGGCCAGGCGCGACCGCGCGGCCTGGGGATCGGCCGCCACCTCCTGGCCACACACCCGGGCCCGCCCCGCCGTCGGGCGTACCAGGCCCAGGAAGATGCCGAGCGTCGTCGACTTGCCCGCGCCGTTGCCGCCGAGCAGGGCGTAGATCCGCCCGGGCTCCACGGTGAAGTTCAGCCCTCGAAGAACGGTCTTCGAGCCATAGCGGTGCTCGAGCCCGACGGCCTCGAGCGCACCGGTGTTCACGATGTCGGACATGCTCTCCTCGCTCCGAATGAACCGCGACCACTCGCGGTCCCCCCTGTCCCATCACGAGGATTAAATGCAACCCAGTGGCAATTGCAAGGCAGTTGTCGGAGAGTGAGGGCGCCTTCACGCTCCGAATGCTCGAGTTCGATCGGCCCGTGGTGGTTCGCCGATGCTGCGTTCAACCCGGAATGGTCAGGCCTTTCTTCACCGCCGGACGTTCGACGAAGCGCTCCAGGCTGCGTCTGACGTGGGTGAAGTCGTCGAAACCGACCAGCTCGCCCGCTCCGTAGAAGCCGATCAGGTTGCGAACCCAGGGGAAGATGGCGATGTCGGCGATGCTGTACTCCTCGCCCATGATCCAGTCACGGCCCTGCAGGCGGCGGTCGAGCACGCCGAGCAGCCGTTTGGATTCGGCGACGTAGCGATCACGTGGGCGCTTGTCCTCGTAGTCCTTGCCGGCGAACTTATGGAAGAAACCGAGCTGGCCGAACATGGGGCCGATTCCGCCCATCTGGAACATCAGCCATTGGATGGTCTCGTAGCGCGCGGCGGCATCCCGCGGGATGAAGCGGCCGCTCTTCTCGGCGAGGTAGAGCAGGATCGCCCCGGACTCGAACAGCGCCAATGGCTGGCCGCCCGGGCCGTCGGGGTCGATGATCGCCGGAATCTTGTTGTTCGGGTTGAGGGAGAGGAACTCCGCCGAGTGCTGGTCGTTGGTCTCGAAACTGACCTTGTGCGCCTCGTAGGGCAAGCCGATTTCCTCGAGCAGGATGGAAACCTTGACGCCATTGGGCGTGGGGAGCGAGTAGAGCTGAATCCACTCGGGGTGCTGCGCGGGCCACTTCTGGGTGATCGGGAAAGCAGACAGATGGGTCATGGAGAAATTTGTACGACGAGAGGTGGGGTGGGCGCGAGGGATCAATAGCTCATCAGTCGCGGGCTCCCCGTTGACGTGCCGGCTGACATGTTCACCGACACGTCAGCCTCACTCTCGGGGCCTCCGCGCCCTCCTCCTTCATCGCTTCCACGCGGGGTTGACGGCGAAGCCGGTCTGGTCCGTCATTTGCTAGAAGTCCGCCACTCATTCACCCGTAGTGGAAAAGGTACAACCCATGAGTGCGAACAAGTCCTCTCTGGCCCAGGCGACGGCTGCTCAAACCGGTTCCAGTGGAAATCTCACGACGCAGGAACGGCCGGTCGGCCCCTTCTCCCAGGTGGAGAACGACACGCTACTGCCGGTCTTCATCGTCGATGGCCCACAGTCCGTGTCGGTGACGGTGGACGCGAACCTCCAGTCCAAGGTGCTCACCACGGTGAAGGACGGTGTCCTGACCATCACCACCAGCGAGTTCATCGCGGAGGTCGAGGACGGCTCGAAGGTGCAGATCTCCGCCACCGCGCTGTCGGCCATCACCGTCGCGGGCTCGGGGCCGGTGAGTGCCACGATCACGCCGGCGGCCAACCTCGCCTTGAGCGTCAAGAGCTCTGGCATTCTCTCCTTCAATGGCACTGCCCAGGCGGTGAATGCTCAAGTGAGCGGCAGTGGAGGAATGTTCCTCCAGGGCACCACCCAGAGCCTGGACACCCAACTCCGGAGCTCGGGCTATCTCGATGCCAGACTGCTGCCCGTCAGCGGTGCCGCCTCGCTCATCAACGAAGGCTCTGGTCCCCTGACCGCCACCGCCAACGGCACGGTCAGCATCGAGCTGAGAAGCAGTGGCCTCATCACCTGGTTCGGCAGCGCCACGGTGACCAAGAGGGTCAGGACCGGAAGTGGATTGATCATCCATCTGCCGTGAGCGGCACCCGCCGCCGGGCTCACCCCTCGTGACCGCGGTACCAGGCCACGAGCCGGGCGAGCCCCTTCTCCAGGGGAATGGAGGGACGGAAGGCCGTCACGCGCTCCAGCGCCGTCACGTCCGCGCACGTCACCTTCATCTCTCCGGGGGTCGCGGCATTTCGAGAGGCGGCGGCGTGGTGGCATCGGGAGGATTTCCTGGCCTGCTTTCCTCCCTTCGCCTTCCCGCCGGGTGTCGCGCCTGCTCAAGTTCTTTGACACCCTCTCCGGAGGTTCTTTGACACCCTCTCCGGACCAAGCGTAGGTTTCAACCCACTCCTCCCACGCTTGATTGAAAGGACGTGACCATGCGTTTGCACGCTTGTAGCGCCCTTATGCTCCTTCTCACCGCCTGCGTGAGCGCGCCTGCCCCGCCGTCGATGCCACGGCCTCACGCTTTCGTCCCAACTCCTCCCCCAGGCCTGAGCATCCGCCTCGTGTCCGCGCCGATGGAGCCGGTGCGGCAAGAGTCGCGGATTGGAAAGGAGGACCTGGAGCAGGCCCGGGCGCGCCAGAGCGTTGGCTGAAGTCCTCCCCCGGGTGGGCCCGTTGCTCGTGGGCCTCGTCCTGCTCTACCCCTCCAGCACCGCCGGTCCGGAGATCGACCGTCGCCCAGAGTGGGTGGACGCACAAGGGGAGTACGAGGCTCGGCTGCGGGAGGTGTCGGAGTCCTCGCGGCAGCTCATGGTGGAATTGGAGGCCCAGCCTCGTGTGGCGAAAACACCGGCCCGGGAGCCACCACCGCGAAAGCAGCCCGCGACCGCCCTCACCCAGGAAGAAGACGACCCGAGATGCAAGCCCATCCCCTTACCGCGCCACCGTGGCGGGCATGATCCGCACAACAAATGCGCCGACAAAATGCCGGGCAACACCTTCCCTGGTGGAGATGTGTACGTGAATGGGAAGAACTTCGACGCGTTGCAACTGGCCACGCGCACGCTCTGGGAGGTCAAAACGGATGACTTTGAGAAACAACCGCCTCGCTCGCAGCAGTTCTTCGTCGAAATGAAGTTGCCGGAAATACAGCGAGAGCGAAGGCTTGCCGAGGAATGTGGCTTTAAGTTTGTCGTCGGCGTTCGTAGCGAAGAACACAAAGCAGCTCTGTTCCGAGCAGACCCCAGCCTTGATGTGGTAGTCATGAATTGGTGTTGAAATGTCAGACACAAAAAACTCTCTCATCCTCAATGTCTACGCGCCTTCACTCATGAACCGTGATGAGCGCAGACTCGCCATCGTTCATGGGATGGAACGAGCTTTCCCTGGTTTGCGCCTGGGATGGACGATGTCCAAGGAAGAAGGACTCGTCGCTTTGCCCCAACGAGATGAATGGGTCGAAAGAGAGAGAACAGATGGGGATTTTCCGTTCCTCTGTAATGACGATGACGACCATGTCGTGACGCTAGGCGGATGGGAAATCCCGGCGGGCCGTTATCCGGGCGCCCAGCCGCAGCTTCAAATCCATGCGCTGTTGCCGCTGGAGGAAGCCGCTATCGCCGCCGCGGGGGATGTATTGGCAGGTGTGGCAGAGGGTGCACAGGCTTTGTGGGGACATATAACGCCGGGAAACGTGATGCTCGTCATTGCGGAGCAGATGGGGCCGAAGATGTATGGGCCACCAACGCCACCACGGGGGTTGCCAGCGCTCAAGCGCCCAGACTCCATCCCCGCGCCCGAGATTCCACATTGTCTCGGGTGGCTGAACTACTGGTCTGACTCTGCCTCACAGGCTGTCGGGTTCCCGGACCCCGCCCACGACGCGGAACTGCTCTCGCGGGCGCGGAGCACGCCATCGGGCGGGTGGGTTGTGCAGCTCACGGATGCGCCGCTCGACCCCGACAACCCTGCCCACCTGGATGCGCTTAAACGGGCCTACGAGCGCTTTCCGGAGATCGGCGGGCGCACAGCCCAGTAAAGAACTGCGTAGTACCGGGCTCAGCCCTCGTGACCGCGGTACCAGGCCACGAGCCGGGCGAGCCCCTGCTCCAGGGGAATGGCATGTGGCGCCACCCCCGTGGGGAAGGGGTGGCCGGCATGCCCGACGGGCGGCGGGGAGGAGACGGGGCGCATCGCCTCACTCTTTCCGGCAGTCGATCAACACCGTGTGAGGCTTGCGCAGGTAGGGGCGCAGCGGCTCCGGCGCCTCTTCGACGTCGGTGAGCCCGGGCGGCATGGGGTCGAGCCATTGGATGGACCCGAAGCCCGCCGCCCGCAGCGCCGTCTCCAGGGCCGCAGCGGACCAGTACCACGCGGTGACACTCGCCTCGAAGTGGTCGTAGCTCAGCTCCAGTTGGACCGCACCGCCTTCCTCGTGGGGGCGGTCGGAGACGAGGCGCAAGCCATAGGGCCGGTAATACTCCGGGTCCCCCTCGTAGGCGGGATGAATCGGCAACGTGAGGAGTCGCCCACCGGGACGCAGGAGCCGAGACATGCTCGCGCACATCGCATGCAGCCCCTCACGCGTGGACGCGTAATGCAATACATAGACCCCCAGCACGACGTCAAACTGCCCCTCCAGGCGGTCCGCAAGTCTTGACGTATATTCAATCCCTCGCCGCTCCTTCTCCTCGCGCCGGGAGGCATAGCGAAGCATGCCCTCCGCCTCGTCATAGCCAACCACTCGCCTCGCGCCCCGCTTCTTCAAGAGGCGGGAGTACAGTCCCGACCCGCAACCGAAATCGAGCACGTCCATCTGCTCGACGCTCCCGAGACGCTGCAGCACACTTGGAGTTTCTATCTCTTTACGGAGAGGAGCGGGACATGTTCCATCCCCTCATTTTTCCTTGCCGTGTTGCCAGGAACTATCTACGCTCCAACTGCCATGCCCTGTGTGCCTGCCCGATACGTGGCCATGGCGGAGCCAAGACGGCTTCAGACAGTGACAAATCAATCCAGAGGGGTGCCTTCGTGACAACGGATTTGCAGGCCAAGAAGTTCAATTACGTGTTCAAGTGGTTCGACCAGAATGGCGATGGATGGATCACCCGGGACGACATCGAGAAAATGGTCAAGCTGTTCACCCCCCTGGCGGACGAGAAGGATCAAAAGAACAAGAGTGCGATGGACAAGGGGTTCATGAACTGGTGGAACCTCCTGCTGGAGGCCCGCGAGAACAAGGCGAGCGAGAAGATCGGGAAGCAGGAATTCATCCGCATCATGGATGCTGTCGTGATCGCCCCGAAGAATTTCGAGATTGCCGTGGGCAACATCGTCGACGGGTTGCTGGGCGCTCTTGACCGCGACGGCAATGGCAGCCTCTCGAAGGAAGAGTACGTGGGGATGTACGACGCGCTTGGAATCCCTCCGACCACCTCCACCGAGGCCTTCAGGAGGCTCGACCGGGACAGCGACGGCGAGATCAGTCGTGCGGAGTTCCATCAGGCCCTCTTCGAGTACTACCTGAGTGCGGACCCGAACGCTCCTGGCAACTGGCTGCTGGGTCCCATGGATGTCCTCAAATAAGTGCGAAACTCGATCGTGGCGACTCAGCCCTCGTGGCCCCGGTACCAGGCCACGAGCCGGGCGAGCCCCTGCTCCAGGGGAATGGAGGGACGGAAGCCCGTCTCGCGCTCCAGTGCCGACACATCCGCGCACGTCACCTCCATCAGTGCCTCCACCACGTCGTCCACGTAGGTGAAGTCGCGCTGGGGCTTGCCCTCGTCGTGCAGCACCAGCGGGCGGCCCTCCAGCATCGCCCGCAGGAACAGCATGGGCGCCATGTCCGGCCTCCCCCCACGGGCCATACACCGAGAACAGCCGCAGTCCGGTGATGGGCAGGCCGTACTGGTAGCTGTAGGCGTGCGCCAGCAGCTCGTCCGCCCGCTTCGTCGCCGCGTACAGGTTCAGCGGGTGCGCCGCCGCCGCCTGCTCGGAGAACGGCACCGGCGTGTCCGTATGGGCCGCGCGCTTCATCACCCGAAGCGGCTCACCCCAGGCCTTCACCGTGTACGGCGATCTTCTCCTGCAGGTTGTAGACGACCATGGCCGGGCACTTCAGGTCCGCGATGATCATGCTGTAGGCATACAAAGCCACATACCGCTTGAGCTGCTCACTATATTCGGGCACGGCGCCAGGCCCGAGCGAATCAAAATCAATTTGATGTTTATACTTCGAGAAAGGGATTCCCATGTCATCTTCGAGGCCATGGTCCGTGAGCAACGTCATCCGGTAGCCCAGCCCCCGATGCTCGTAACGAAACATGTCCCGCTCTTCGATACGCCACAAGGTAACGCCGAAGATCCGCTGCAAGTCCAAGGCGAGATCAGCAATGCTTCTTTGCGTCCCGAGGAAAACGCTCATAGGTGCCGACATTGGAACCTCCGATGAATCAATTACTGACGTGGTAGCTGTCTCCGATGACTTCTATCTTATCAATTCGTCCCCGCGAAACACCATCGCCTTGCTGATGCCGTGAGCGGCCTCCTCCTGACCGAGTCCTGAGCCTCTGGCGTCGATGATGATGTTTCTTGCCTGCCCGCCCTTGCGAATCGAGTTGTTGACGACGTTCTTGACTGTATTCGGGCTGGCTCCGGGATCGAGGGTCTTGTACTCCGTCTTCACTCCGTCAACGAACCTATCACCCTGACGTCCAGCCCCCTCCACTCCCTCAAGTGGATTGGGCTCGGCTTTCCGTCCTTTGCTCTCCAGGTACTCATCAATGCGAGCGTTCTTCTCCTCCTCGCGAAGCTCTGCCTTGGACTTCTTGGATTTTTCAGCATCCGAATCATCGCCCGCTCCCCCCCCTTCTCCCGAACTCGCCATCAACGTGCTCCCCGCAGCGGCCGAAGCGCTCGTCGCACCAGTGCCGACGACGACGGTCGCTTCCTCCACCACCAACACGGGCACCGCTACGCCTTCGGGAGTAGACAACCAGCGAACGCCTGGAGCCGGGAGCCGCATTGGCGGGACTGTTGGACCCACTCGCCCAGCAATCAGGCCACCCAGGACGTTACCGAGCGCCTCGCTCTTCTGAGCGTCGGACATCGAGGGCCAGCTCTCGACCAACTGCACAGCTCCATATATACCGAACGCAACCAATCCAATGGTGAGGGCAACGGCAAGCCAGGCAGGGGCGGAGGCAATCAGGATGAGCGCACCCAAGCCAATGAGCAGCCCTTCCGCAACTCCCTTCAGAAAACAGGGCAGGCAGAACTCGTCAGGCAGGAGATCGTCGAAGAATTCACAGATACCATTGAAGATCCGCTCGAACATACCAGTGTCTCGTCATCAAGCAGGTGGAGCCGAGGCCTGACCGCAGGACGATTCCACAAGAGTATTCATGCTCACCCGCTCCTGGCCGAATCGCGGTAGGAACTACAAGCGGTCGCCAGGAGAAGGTTGGCTCGATCTCCGCTGGAGAGTTTCGAACTGGTCAGGAGCGCTTGAACCCAGGCATGAGCTGAATTCGAATCGAAGTTTTCTCCCAAAAGGAAGCTCACATCGACGAAGCACATCACTTCTCTCTTGGTGGTCAAACCGTAACGCTTGGCCCGGCCCATGCAGAATTCCAGGGGTGGCTATGGAGCACACAGAAGCGGGCCGGGCCATGTCCTGGGAAGTGCGTTGGTTTCCAGTCCCAGGGGAATCAAGGCTCGACTCCAGCGATGACGGGCATTCCTTTCTTCGCGGCACTCGCCAAACACTGGGCCTGAGCAGGAGTGCCGATCAGCACGGTCGGGCAACCCACCACGATGACTCCACCGTGCGAGGTCGGGTCCCCAAGCCGTGCGGCGGGTTTACCTCCTATGAGCACCGTGGACTCGCCCTGAGATACCGAATCAGGAGGCCCCGCACAGACGAGAGAATCTCCAACGCGTGCTGCTGGCATGAAGCCAATCAGCACCGTTGGCTCCCCGGACGCTGTCGGTCCACCCACGTGGGGGACGGGCCCCGGCTCCACCTTCGGACACGTGTGCATGTCAGTAATTCGGGCGGCGGGCGGCATGGCATCCTCCTCCAAATACTTGGTGGCAGAGCACTTAATGACGCGCCAAAGGGAGGAGTCAACGCCGTTGTCCAGCCAACATCCACAAGAGACCGGAACTAGGTTTTGGAACGGGCCCCCCACAGTGGCTACTCAGCCCTCGTGGCCCCGGTACCAGGCCACGAGCCGGGCGAGCCCCTGTTCCAGGGGAATGGAGGGACGGAAGGCCGTCACGCGCTCCAGCGCCGTCACGTCCGCGCACGTCACCTTCATCTCTCCGGGGGGCGCGGCCTGGAGTTCCACCCACGCCTTGCTGCCCAACAGCTCCTCCAGCAGATCCACGAGCCGGGCCACCGCCACGGGCACGCCCCGGCCCACGTTCAACACGCGATAGCGCGGCGGGCCACCGGTGGGCGGAGCGTCCAGCACCCGCATCAGTGCCTCCACCACGTCGTCCACATAGGTGAAGTCGCGCTGGGGCTTGCCCTCGCCGTGCAGCACCAGCGGGCGACCCTCCAGCATCGCCCGCAGGAACAGCATGGGCGCCATGTCCGGCCTCCCCCACGGGCCATACACCGAGAACAGCCGCAGTCCGGTGATGGGCAGGCCGTACTGGTAGCTGTAGGCGTGCGCCAGCAGCTCGTCCGCCCGCTTCGTCGCCGCGTACAGGTTCAGCGGGTGCGCCGCCGCCGCCTGCTCGGAGAACGGCACCGGCGTGTCCGCTCCGTACACCGAGCTCGACGAGGCGAACACCAGGTGCCCCACCCCCGTGCGCCGGCACGACTCCAACACCTGGAGGAAGCCCGAGACGTTCGTCTCCGCGTAGTCCTGGGACTCCACCGGCTCCGCCCTCACCCCCACTCGCGCCGCCAGGTGCACCACCCGCTCCGGCCGTGCCCCCTCGAACAGCTCCCGGCAGGCCCGCGCGTCCCGGATGTCCATCCGGTGGAAGCCGAAGTTCGGCGCCGACCTCAGCCGCGACAGCCGCGTCGCCTTCAGCGTCACGTCTCCCGACGCGTCCAGGTTGTCCACCCCGATGACCGAGTCCCCCCGGCTCAGCAGCCGCTCACAGACGTGATAACCGATGAAGCCCGCGGCTCCCGTGACGAGCACCTTCATGTCCCGCTCCATGACGATCAGGTGGCAGGGTCTGGGCGCTACCAAGCCCGGGGCCCTGTCTCCCTCCGCAATGCCGACGACATACCACCGAGTCCGTCCTCGATCCGCGTCTCGAGGAAGGGTTTCTGCCGCTCCCGCCAATCCCTGCTACTCGCACCTTCCGAGAGCAGTCGGCCCAACACCCCAAACAGGCGATTCGCGCGACGGTCGAGACTGGCACGAGGCATGCTCCCAGGGTCGCTGCAAAGCCACACCCGGAGAATGCCATGTCAGCCAGTACCTTGATTCACGACGGAAGCTCGGGCGAGTCCACCCCTCACCGCTGGACGGATGCGGTCCTCGAGCCTTTTCGCTCCGTGGGAGACCCCGTGGCCGATCCGGTGGTCGAGTCGATCTTCGCCAACAACGAGGCCGAGACCGTCACCCGCATGCTCAGGAGCATCGCGGCGAATGAGCACATCGTCCCGGCGGAGATGCCAGACGCGGTGGAGCAGTACCTGAACCAGACGGACGACTGGCCGGCCTGGGCCGAGCCAGAGAAGGTCCGCCTCGGCCAGCAGCTCTTCGGCCGCTACGGCATGCAGATGTCGTTGGCCCTCTTCACCTGGTCGCTTCCCAGTTGCTACGCGTGCGCCAAGGGAGCGGAAGTCCTCGTGTCCACCGGACGCATCGACAAGTACGTGCACCACCGGATCGTCGAGACGTCTCAGTTCCTCCTGGATGTGATGGCCGAGGGGGGATTGGAGCGGGGCGGCCGCGGAGTCCGCACGGCCCAGAAGATCCGGCTCCTGCATGCGACCATCCGCTACCACGTGCGCCACTACCCGAAGTGGCAGCCGGAGTGGGGAACGCCCATCAATCAAGAGGATCAAGCCATCACGCTCCTGACGTTCGCGCTGCTGCCCCGCACGTTGACGAAGCTCGGGCTCGACTTCACCCCAGAGGAGGCGGACGCCTTCTTCCATTGCTGGCGGGTGATTGGCCATATCCTGGGCATCGACGCTGCCCTGCTGCCCCGCGACCCGAACGAAGGCCAGCAACTCTGGGATGCCATCACCCGGCGCCAGGTGGCCCCATCGGAGGCCGGGCGCACGTTGACCCACGCGCTCATCCATTACATGAAGCAGCTCATTCCCGGAGCGATGTTCGATGGCCTCCCGACAGTGCTGATTCGCGAGTTGTGCGACGAGTCGATCGCCGATGCCGTCCTGACCGAGGAGCCGGACTGGACCCGCCATCTGCTGGGACCGATGCGCTTGTTCCTCAACCTGACGGACGAGGCGCAAGACCGCTCCGGCCTCGTGGCCAGGATCTCTGGAACCTTCTCACGCAAGCTGCTCGAGGGGCTCTTCTCCATCGAACGAGGCGATAAGCAGATCATGTTCCACATCCCCCAATCGCTCCAGGACGCGTGGGGGCTGGACACGGCGGCGACTCGCTGAGCCTCGATTCGATCAGTCCTCGATCCGCGTCTCGAGGAAGGGTTTCTGCCGCTCCCGCCACTCCCTGCTACTCGCCCCTTTCGCGAGCAGCCGGCCCAACGCCAGACCCGCCGCGCACGCGTGGTGCACGTTGTCGTGGATGAACAGCGCGCTCCTCCCGAGGGGATAGAGGCCCTCGACCTGGCTCAAGGCCTCGAGCGCGCGCTCCCGGGACAGGGCGAAACCCCGGCGATACAGGGGATAGGCCGCCGCCACGCGGCGCACACGGCTGTCGAGCACCTCGACCCCCGCGAGGCCCGTGCGCTCCAGCGCGGGCCGCACCCGTCGCGTCAGCTCCTCGGGCGAGGCGCTCCAGAGCGCGTCCCCCACCGCGCACGGCAGATCGAACCCCACCACCGTGCGCCCCGGAGGACCATGCCCGGAGAAGTTGCGCGGCTCGAAGAGGCGATTGGCCGGGAGCCGTCCGTCCGCGAAGTAGTGCACGTCCCGCTCGCTCCCCCGCTCCATCGCGAGCAGCAGGTACAACAGCGTCAGCGCCCGGTAGTCCAGGCCCTCGGCGGACTCGGGCCGGCCCACCCAGCCGCACAGCCGTGGCAGGGGCACCGTCGCCACCACCGCCCGGGCCGGCACCTCCCGCCCCGCCACCACCACGGCCCGCACCCGCCCGCGCTCCAGCACCAGGCCCTCCGCCGCCGCGCCACACCGCACCTCGCCTCCCGCCCGGCGGATGTGCTCCGCGAGGCCCTCGGCCAGCGCCCCCACTCCGGCCTCCGGGTAGAAGTAGCGCCGCCCCGCCGAGGCCCCTCCCCTCCCGAGCGCCGCGCGCAATACCTCCAGCGGGCCGCCCTTCCCCACCCGCGCCCGGCCGAGCGCCTCGTCCAACGCCTCGGGCTCCAGGCCCCACACCTTGCGCGCCGCGGGCTCGTACAGCACCCGCGCCGCATGCCGTCCCAGCCGCCGCGCCGCCTCCGCGCCGAAGTGGTGGCCCTCGGGGGGACGCAGCCGCGCCATCACCGCCGACACCCCATGCCGCGCCACCTCCGCGAGCCCCAACCCCCGCGCGATGCCGAGCAGGGACAATGGATAGGGCAGGCGCTTGTCACCCACGTGCACGAGGCCCCGGCGCGCCCGCACCCGCAGTGCCCCACCGAGCGCCAGCCGGTAGAGCTCCAGCACCTCGGGGGCGGCCGCCTGGTGCAGCCGGTGCGGGCCGTAGTCCACCTGGAAGCCCGCGAAGTCGAACGAGCCCGAGAGCCCCCCGACCCGCTCCTCGGCCTCCAGTACCACCACGCGCTCCCCGGCCCGGACGAGCGCATGCGCCGCGGACAGCCCCGCCGGGCCCGCGCCGATGACGACCGTGGGCGCGCTCACCCCGTGCCTCTCGCGGGAGGCAGCTCCAGGGCCGCGAGCGTCCTCGGGGCCCGGCCCGCCCGAAGCCAGCCGATGCCTCGCGCCACGGTGCGGCCCATGCGCCACGTGTCGCGCACGGGCCTCCACTTCGAGCGGCCCACGCGCGCCCGGTAGGCGATGGGCTGGAAGACGATGGGATCTCCCGCCGCCGCCAGGGCCAGCGTCAGCGTGGTGGTGAGCGAGAAGCGATCCGGCAACACCGGCGCGAGCGACAGCAGATCCGCCGTGCGCAGCACCCGCAGGCCCGAGTTCAAGTCCGGCGCCGCGAAGCCACCCACCCACCGCACAGCACCCCGGAAGAGCGCCTTCACCACCGAGCGCGCGAGCGACTCCCCAGGTCCGAAGCCCGGCCGCGCGCCGATGGCCTGCCGTGCTCCCGCGCGCACCGCCGCCACCAGCCCGGGCAACGCCGCCTCCGGGTACGTCCCATCCGCGTCGAGGAGCGCCAGCCACGTGCCTCGCGCATGAGCGGCCCCGACCTTGATCGCCGCGCCGTAGCCGATTCCGCCCACCGTCAGGACCCGCGCCCCCGCCTCCCGCGCCGCCTCGCCCGTACCGTCGCGCGAGCCATCGTCCACGACGAGGATCTCATGCACCTCGTGCGCGAGCGCCTCTCGCACCCGCCGCACCACGCCCGCGACGGCATGCACCTCGTCGCGCGCGGGAATGACGACGCTGATCATTCCCCGTCCGCCTCCACGGGCAGGGGCCGCCACATCTCCCACAACGGCCAGAGCAGCATGGGCAACCAGCCCAGCGCCGCGCCCACCACCGACACGGGCATGAGCGCGCCCCACCCCGGTCCGCTGAAGCGCACGAGCAACGGCGCCAGCAGGTGCACGAACGTGGCCACCGAGGAGAAGGCGATGACGCCCACCTTGAGTCGCACCGACAGCGACGTGAGCATGAACAGGTGCCCCACGATGAGCAGCACCACGGGCACCGTGAACAGGTGGAAGTGGAACGTCTCCATCACCTGACGTGCCGGCTTCTCCAGCCGCAGGGGCTCGGGGGCCACGGCCTCGTCGGGCAGCTCCAGCGCGGGGCCTCCGGCGTCGTCCGCCACGGGCGCGGGCGCGGCGCCGCCCCGGTAGTACTCCGCGGCGCTCCGGGCCGACAGGGCCCCGAACGAGTCCGCGTAGAGCCACACCGAGGAGGCCAGCCCCAGCACCAGGAACAGCAGGAAGCCGGTGTAGAGGACTCGCGCCTCGAGCGACAGGCGGGTGATGGGAAATGGCCGGGCGAACTGGCGCACGAGCGGGCTACCCCTTGGTGTTGCGGGACGCGTCCGGCTTGAGGACGAGCTCGTCCAGGAGGATGAGCGCGCGGCGCACGCCAACGGCCATGGAGCGTGAGGAGATGGTCGCTCCCGTCACCACGTCGATGTCCGTCCCCGCGCGCACCGGATCCTTCACCGTCTTGCCCTGGAACTGGCGGCGGAAGCGCGCGTCGGAGATCTCCTGCCCGTAGGCCTCGCGGTACACCATCACCTCGTGGCGCTCGACGGTGCCCTCGGGCGACAGCTTCACGGCGAAGGTGATCTGCTCGTGCTGGCCGAGCTCCTCGTCGATGAGGGCGTAGCCGTCCACGTGCTCGCCCGTGGTGGCCACGAAGAAGACGTACTCGGCCTTCGCGGGCTTGTAGCCGAGCCGCCCCTGCAACGCCGCCTGCTCCGCGGGACCGAGCTTCACCTTGCGGTAGGTGACGCGCTGGCTCTGGGGGAAGAACTCCTTGAGGACCTGCGGCGTGGTGAAGTACGTCGCCGCCGCGCGCGCGGGCAGCGCCACCACTCCACCCAGCAACACCATCCACGCCAATACGAAGTGCTTCACGGCTCCTCCCCTTAGCATGCTCATGGCAGCTCCCGGACCGACTGGATGACGGCCTGCCGGACGTGCGAGCGCCAATTCGTCCGCGATTGATAGAGCCGCTCCGCGGTGGTCGCCCTCCGCTCCCCACTCGTCCACACCTGCCCCGTGGGGCCGACCATGAGCGACTCGAGCGTCACCTGCACCTGGCCGAGCGGCTGGAGCGCGGAGAGATCCAACCGCGTGAGCACCAGCACCACCGTGGCGTCCGCCTGGCGCTCGCGCGCGAGCCGCGCGGCCTCCTCCACCGTGGGCGCGAGCCCCTCGACGGTCTCCACCCCCAGCACCGAGAAGCCCCGCGCGCGCAGGGCCTCGGCCGCCTCCCGGGCCACGACGTCGCGAGGCTCCTCGCCGCCGAACACGTCGGCCACCACCCCGCGCGGCGCGGGCCGGGGCACCACCGAGGCCCCACCACCACCACGCGGGACGGGGCTCCCGCCGGCCGGGGCGGCGTGGCACACGCGGCGGTGATCAGGAGTGCGACGAGCCATGGAAAGAAGCGCATGGGAGGAGTGCCGGATCAGAAGAGGTAGGCCACGCTGGCGAGGGCCGTCCAATGGCCCTGGCTCCAGAAGTCCCGCGTCCACAGATGGGGCTTGAGGCCATCCCCACCGGCCTTCTCCCACCAGACGCTCGTCTTGAGCACGTAGGGCGGCAGGGGCCGGAAGTTGAGGCCCAGCGTCAGCCGCGCCGCGTCCCCCACGGTGATGAACTCCGTGTCCGTGTCCTTCTCCTCGTAGCGCAGCGAGGCGGTGAAGTGGCCGTCATGCCACTCGTCCGGCAGCAGTCGGAAGAAGGGCTCGATGCGGAAGCGGTAGTTGGCCTGGGCGTAGAAACCGAACATGCCCGTGGGGACGCGATCCCGTGTGTTGCCGGTGGAGCCATCGGGGAAGCCCTGCACGAAGCCCGGATCGATGAAGGCCCGCACCACCTCGCCCGTGAGATCCCACGCGCCAATCCGCCAGAAGACATCCGCGTTGAGCATGTTCACCCGGCGGCCCTCGAGATCGTACGCCCCCGTGTAGCCGGACACCGCTCCCTCCAGGCCCAGGAAGGGAGACAGGGACACGCGCGCGGTGAGCGCCTTGTCGTGGTTGTTGTCCTCCAGGTGGCTGCCCCGCGCCGCCCGGAAGCCCTGCTCATCGAGGATCCTCGCGTCCAGGCCGTTGATGGCATACGCCTCGTAGGACAGCCGCCAGTCCCGCCCCAGGTCGAAGCCTCCCAGGAAGCCCGCACCGGACTCGAACCAGGTGGTGGGCACCACCGTGGTGTACGCGATGGGCCGCTCGGGCAGCTCCTGCGCCGGCGCGTCGTGCCGCAGGTTGTACGCCCCCACCGGCACGAGGATGACGCCCGCCCGGAACGTCAGCCAGTCCGTCAGCTTCAGATCCACCACGGAGAACTCGAGCAACACCTCGCCCGTGGTCAGCATGCCGTCACGCTTGAGCGGACTGCCCGCGAACTCGAACTCGATCTCCGTCGCCGTGGAGATGCGCTCGGAGATGTGGCTGTAGACGAAGAGCACGTAGCGATGGTTGCGGAACGTGCTCTTGCCCCGCCCCGGCACGATGAAGTCGTGCTCCGCATAGCCACCCAGCGTCGTCCGGTCGAGGATGGCCGCCGCGCGCTGCGACAGCGTGCTCGTGGGCTGGAGGCGCTGACGGAAGGTGTCCTGCTCGTTCGTCGCGGATGTGCCCTCCGCGGGAGGCGCGGTGCCCGAGGGATTCGCGGGATCCTCCAGGCCCTCCAGCTCCAGGCGCGGACCCTCCGGGGGCGCGGGTGGCTGGAGCTCGGGCACGCGCGGCGTGTCCCGCGCGGGCGGAGGAGGGGCCTCGTCCTGGGCCCGGGCGGCCAGGGGCACGAGCAACAGCGACAGCACGAGGAGCAGCGGTCGGCTCGGCGTCATGGAAGGGCTCGGAGAAGGACTCGGAAGAGAGGGGCTCATTCGCCGGTGTCCTTGTCCACGCAGCGGCCTCGCAGGCACGTCTGGTCCAGCGAGCAATGAAGATCGGTCTCGCAACACACGCCCGGGCAGGTGCAGCACACGGTGCCCTCGGGCGCGATGCCCGCGAGGCAATCGGCGGACGCGACACACGCGGGAGGATCCACGCACACCACGGCCCGGGGCGCATTGGACTCCCCCACGTAGGTGACCGTGCCGTAGTACGAGTCCACCACCTGCCGGCCCGGCGTGCCCATGTTGGTGTCGAAGTACTCGTAGGCTCCGGGCTGAGGGAAGGCGTAGCGCCAGAAGGAGAACGTCTCCTTGCCCTCGGTGCGGGTGTTGTAGGGCCGCACCAGGTTGGGGCTGAAGAGCGGCGCGGGCGCCGACAGCGAGGTGACGTTGGTGGGGATGTCGGGCTGGTAGTTGCGGAACTCGACGATCTGCCCGGGCTTCATCGCGAGGCCTCCCTCCAGCGGAAGCGGCTCGCCGGGGGGAATGGCCGTGTCCAGCGACGAGCGCAAGACGTAGCGCTGGCCGATGCACGTGGGCGCGACGGCGCGGTAGCGGCCCGAGGTGATGCGGTTGAAGGCCACCGAGACCCGGGCCGCGCCCTCGGCCGAGTCCTGCACGGGACGGAACCCGGCGGGGAGCGTCTCCTCGCAGGCAGTGAGACCGAGCACGAGGCTCAGGAGGACACGGACGCGCATCAGAGGACCTCGGGCGGAGCGGCCAGGGCTGCGAGCCGGTAGTGGAAGAGGATGATGTCGTGGGCGTGCGAGCGCACGCGCGAATCACAGGAGAAGCGCGCCACGGGCTCCAGGTGTGGCGCGAGCGCCTCGACGCCAGGCGCGGTGGAGGTGACGTAGACGTCGGCACCCGCGGCGGCCACGCGCGTCACCTCGCGGCGCAGCTGCTCACCCGTGGCCGGACGGCCCGCGCGGTAGTGGGGCACGTAATGCTCGAAGAGCCGCGCCTCCTCGCCGGTGAAGAGCAGCGTGCCCGAGGGAGGCAGCGTGGACGCCACGTGCACCACCAGCCGAGCCGCGGGTGAGGGCTCGCGTCCCTGCGCGAGCGCCACGGGCAGCATGACGGCCGCGCACGCCACGGCCAGCGCGCCAGCGAGCGGCCCCACATAGGACGGCCAGCGACGGGCGAGCACCGCTACCCCCACCGCCACCAGCAGGGCCCCCGCGAAGACGAGTGGAAGGGCATGCCGGGCCTTGAGCAGGTTCTGCCCGAGGAACATCCACGCCCCATAGGGCAGGCCCATCGCGAGGGCGAGCCGGAGGATCCGCCCCTCGGCGGCGGACAGGGAGGCGCGCACCGTCGCGAGCACGAGCGCCCCCAGCGCTCCAGCGAGGCCCAGGGCCAGGAGCATGCGCGCGGCGAGCAGGAGCGTCGGGTCCGCTGGGCCACCGGGCCACGGCAACCCGAAGCCCGCGGCCACGAGGTCGAACCCGAAGCGCTCCATCCGCCAGCCGAGCTCCGGACGCACGGCCACGGTGCCACCCCACTCGCCCGCGTGGCCGAGCAGGAAGCCCGAGCCGATGCGCACGAGCCGCTCCGGGCCGGTGAGAAGGCCCATCGGCACGAGCCACGCCCCCACCCCGAGCACCAGGCCGCCCACCGCCGCCAGCGCGTGACGCCGGGGCATCAGGACCGCGAGACCCAACAGGGCTGGGAGGAACGAGGGCCGGGCGCCGAGAGCGAGCCCCACCACCACGCCCGCGAGCAGCGCATGGCGGCGGGAGCGCTCCGCGCCCAGGACGGCACAAGCCGCGAGCACCAGGAGGGCGAGCCCCGTGCCGTCCGAGCCGGGCGTGGCGCCAAAGAGGACGGGAAGCGGCAGCAGGGCCAGGAGGGCCGTCGCCGTCAGGGCCCCGGCCGCTCCGAGGAACGGCCGCGCCACGAGCCCCAGCACCCCCAGGCAGAGAGCGCCGAGCACGATACCGGGCACGGCGAGGGCGCCCACCTCGGAGGCTCCAGCGGCCGAGGCCAGACGGGCCAGGGCGACATACACGGGGTAGCCCGGGAAGTGCGGTGCCTGGGTGGCCAGATCGAAGCCTCGGAGGGAGCGGGCGAAGTTCACCGCGTCCAGATCCGGCAGGAGTGGGGGCAGCGCGAGCAATCGGGCCCCCACGCCCACCCCCACCAGTCCCAGCAGCAGCACGAGGAAGGAGCGCGGCGGCATCGCCCCCCGCGCCACGTCAGGTGCCTCCACCGGGGAGGAGATGATGTTGAAACTCAGTCTCAACAAAAGGCCCAGGGGCGTACTACGCACCCACACAAACGGTCAAGCCAACCAGGGGGCTGGTGCGAGGCGGACGCGCGTGGGACAGAACGAGGCCATGGTGCTCCCTGCCCTGCTGATGATGTTGGCCGCCACTCCCGAGCCGCGCGTGCGTACCGAGACGCGTCCGATGATGGGAACGCACGTGACGGTGACGCTGGTGGGGGGCACGTCCCGAAAGGCACGAGAGGGGTTCGACGGAGCCTTCGCGGCCTTCACCCGGGTCAACGAGGTGATGAACGAGTGGCGGCCGGACAGTGCGCTCTCCGAGGTGAATCGGCGGGCGGGAGATGGGAGCTTCGTGCCGGTGCCCGAGGATCTCTGCGCGGCATTGCGGCGCGCGGTACGGGGGGCGGAGGAGACGGGCGGGCTGTTCGATCCGACGTGGGCGGCACTGCGGGGGCTGTGGCGCTTCGGCACGGAGCTGACGCCCGTCCTGCCCGACCCGGCCGAGCTGAAGAACCGCTGCGCGCTCATCTCCTACCGGGGCCTGGAGTTCGCCCCGGAGGCGGACGGAGGAGGCGCGGGGTGTGGGGTGCGGCTCGCGCACGCGGGGATGCAACTGGGGTTGGGGGGACTGGCGAAGGGCTGGGGGGTGGACCGGGCGGTGGAGAAGCTCCGGGCGCTGGGCTTCCGGGACTTCTTCGTGCAGGCGGGCGGAGACTTCTACGCGGCGGGGAAGAAGGCGGGCCGGCCGTGGAAGGTGGGCATCCGGGAGCCCCGGGGCGAGCCGGGCAGCGTCTTCGCGGTGCTGGAGGTCTCCGACGCGGCGTTCTCGACGAGCGGGGACTACGAGAACTTCTTCCTCCTGGAGGGCAAGCGCTACCACCACATCATCGATCCCCGGACGTGCTACCCGGCCATGGCCTCGCGCTCGGCGACGATCCTCGCGCCGAGCGCGGTGGACGCGGAGGTGCTGACCAAGTCCGTCTTCATCCTCGGGGGCGAGGCGGGACTGGCGCTCGCGCAGAAGCACGGCGCCTCCGCCGTGGTGGTGACCGCGGAGGGAGAGGTGCTCACCTCGCCCGGGCTGCGCGGAAAGCTGCGGCTGACGCGGAGCCCGGACGAGCCACCGCGCTAATCGAACAGGCCCTGGAGGTAGAAGCGGCTGTCGCGCGCGTCGCGGAACACCCACGCCTGACCCAGCCCCTCGAAATGCACCCGGTAGTAGTCGCGGCTGTACGGGCGCTCATCCCACCAGTCCCCATTGAGCCGCTCCGGGCCCATCAACGCCACCACCCGGCGCCGCTTCCCGCCCACCCGCGCCGCCAGCAACTCCCCCTCGGGCGTCATCTCCACCTCGATGGGCGTCGGGCTGCTGAGCATCCGCGAGGGCCGCTCGCGCAGCACTCCCGGCACGGCCTCCGGGGCCTCCACCGCCTGGAGCAGCTCCCCCTCCAGTCCCCGGCTCACCGTAGGAGGCCGGAAGGCGCGCGGTGAGTACCCCGCCTCGGGACGGTGCGAGTCCTCCAGCTTCGCCATGAAGAGCGACTCCTCGCCCAGCGCCGTCGCCAACCGGGAGAGCACCACCTCCAGCGCCGCGTCTCCCTCCGGCGCGTCCCCGAGCGACAGTTGCTGGCCCCGATCCTCGCAGTCCTCCTCCACCCGCAGGAGCAACCCCGCCACGGGCCCCTCCAACCGCACGTCGCCCAGGCGATGCCGCGTCAGATCCAACAACATCTTCGACTGCGCCGTGGGCCGCGCCAGGGTAAGTGGCACCACCGCCTGCCCGGAGGGATCCAACTTCAACGTGAGGCTCAACCGCACCGCCGCGCGGCGCCGACCTCCCAACCGCCCACAGAGGCGATCCATCACCGTCTTGAGGGCGAACTGCAGGGGCTCCAGGGACTCGGCGGGCCACTCCAGCGTCAGCCGCTCCTCCAGCACCTCCTCCAGTACTTCCGGGATGAACGGCGTCTCATCCCCGCCCCGGCAGCGCGCGTGCGCCCGCATCCCGGCCGCCCCTCCTCGCGCCGTCACCGCGCCCACGGGCAGCGCACCCACCTCCCCGAGCGTGCTCAACCCGAGCGACGCGAACGCCGTCTGCTCCGGACCCTCCAGGGCACTCAGGGGCAACGGCGCCAGCGCCCGGGCCTCCTCCCCATCCGGCACCACGGCGAAGCGCTTCTCCCCATGCCGGGCGAGGGCCCGCGCGGTGAACTTCTCCGAGGCCACCACCACCCGCCCCCGCCAGCCCAGCTCCGCGCATTGGGCCAGCACCTTCGCGCACAGCCCCTCCTCGCCCTGCACCAGGTTCGCCGCTCCCGCGTCGAGCCACATCCCATCCGGCGTCGAGAGCTGGAAGCCCGGGGCCAACCCCATCAACATCTCGCCCAGCGCCACCAGCGCCCGCCGCTCCTCCTCGGGCTTCCAGGCGAAGTGCCGCAGCGAGGGCTCCAGCGCCGTCGCCGCCGTGAGCGTCGTGCCCGGACGCACGCCCGCCTTCAAGGCGCTCGTGGACGCGCACACCACCCGCTGCTGGCCCCGAACCTCCTCCACCAGCACGAAGGGCTTGCCCGCGAGCTCCGGCAGCTCGATGACCTTGCGCTGCACCGCGAAGCGCGGAAAGTGCAGATAAGCCAGGCGCATGACCGTTTCCCTCCCCTCGACTCAGTGCAGCCCCGGCTCCGAGGCCAGCATCGGCCGCAGCGACGGCATGGGCACGTCCCGGCCCGGACGTTGTCCCAGGATGCCCCGGTGCCCCTCGCGCTCGGGGCCTGGCTCGCGCACGAGCTCCGGCACCGTCACCGCCTCGGTCGGCGGCAGTTGGGCTCCCCAGGGACACTCCCCCTCGCTCAGCTCCGGGTAGAGCGCCCGCCAGGGCAGCAGGGTTCTCGTGCCCAGCCCTCCCTGCCGGCTGCGCACCACCTCCACGGACAGGCCCCGGTCCCCACGCGACTCGGTGCGCAGCCGCAACATCCCGTCCGCGGGGGCCTCCGACGCCGTCAGCAGCAACAGGAGGCTTCCTCCCCGTCCCGCCGCGTCCATCAGCCGCTTGCCCTCCGCCGGGGACAGCCGCACCCCCTCCTCGCCCCGCACCATCCCCGGAGGTGCCCGCGTCAAATCCAACACCACGCACGCGAACGCGCCGCTGCGCACCAACTGCACCGCCGACCACGCCAGGTGCTCCACCGTCCGGGGCCGCACGATGAGCAGCCGGGACGGATCCACCCCCGCCGCCACCGCCGCGGGCGGGTAGAGTTCTCCCGGTCCATCCACGTACGCACACAGCCGGCCTTCCCGATGCGCCGCGGCCACCGCCCGCAGCGCCAGACTCGTGCGCCCCGAGGCCCGCTCGCCCCACAGCTCCACCACCTGCCCCAGCGGCAGCCCGCCGCCGGGCAACAGCGCGTCGAAGGGCTCCACCCCCGTGCGCAGCGCCGCGAGGTACTTCCTCGGCGCCGCCTGCAACCGGCGGATCTGCTCCCTCAACGCCTCCACCGTCACCGCCAGATTCCCGGCCGTCGCACTCATCACGTCACCTGCCCCGCACTGGACCTGAAACGAGGTTCAGTATGCCGGGCGTTCTGACATGCGCCAGCAAATGTCACCTGGGGGCCGACGATCGAGTGGGTGCGCGGGGGGATCACACACCCCCACGCACGGCTTCTCTTCGCGGGAGGTGCTCAGGGGACAGACTTCAGAAGAGCCCCTTGGGGAGCACTCCTCAGTTGGCGCACAGCAGCTTCACCTCGATCTTCTGATCCGTCAGCTGGCGCGGGCACGAGGACTGGAAGTACAGGCGCGCGGCGCGGCCTTGCGCGGACGGCACATACGACACGTCTCCCCCGACCACACTGCAAGTCTGGATCGAGCCGTCCTCGCGCGTCACGCGCACCTGGACGAGCCGGGGATCGGGCAGGTTCATCACCTCGATGCTCTGGGACGTGCGGGCCACGGAGGCGATGGACACCAACGTGTCACGGAAGCTCGCCCGGCAGACGGAGTCCAGGTTGCGCAGCCCCGAGTCGAACAGGGACGCCATCTCCCGCTGGCGGTAGCCGGGCCCGTAGGAGGTCGGGCAGTCGGCGTTGCGCACGAACGTGCCCTGGGAGGTCGTGTCCACCACCAGCTCGGCCCGCTTGTCCGTCAGCCCCACGGGGCCGATCGTCGCCCAGAGAACCTCGCGCGTCGCCCCCGTGCCATCCACCAGCCCCCGGAAGAGCTGGTAGTACTCCCGGACGGGCGTGAGCAGGTGGGCCTGCTCGCTGCACAAGTCCCTCGAGGTGTCCGTCGTCAGGGCCACCGGAGCGGGCCGCTGCGTGGAACTGCAATCTTCCTCGTCCGAGACCACCACCACGACCAGCCGGGCGCCATCGCGCAGGAAGCCCCCGTTGCCGCCCGCCCCCACGACCGCCGTGGACAGCGGGGGGGTGACCGCCAGGCGGACGGCCTCGAAGGGCGTCTCCTGGCCGCTGCCCTGGGTGCCCTGCTTGACCAGGCGGCGGAACTTCTCGAGCAGCTCTGGATCCGACCCCTCGAGGTAGCGCTCGGCGGTGGGCCGGCCCTGGGCATCCGGCACCGGCTGCAGCCGTCCGGCCTGGTCGTTATAGAGGGAGAACTGGACGTGGCCATTGATGTCCGCGTTCAGGTAGACCGACGTGGTGATGACCCCCACGCGGAAGTCCTGTTCCAACCCGTTGTCCCGCCGGAGCTCTTCCAGGAAGGCGGGCAACTCGGTGGCGATCGCCGCCTGCTCCTCCGCCATCGAAGCGGAATTGTCGATGACGAAGAGCAGATCCGTCTTCTGCGCCGACAGGAGCGGAGCATTGGCCTGGCAGGTGCCAGGCAGGGTGGAGCCAGGTTCGTCCACCGGAGTGGAGCAGCCCCCGCTCCACAGGGTGAGGGCCAGCAGTGCGCTCAGGGGGATGGAATGACGCATGGAGTCTCCAGGGGAAATGCGGCGCAGCGTAGCGTGTGCCACGCCGTATCGCCCCTTTCGAATAGAGGGACGGGTAACCGTCCGGCAGCCGACGACGAGGGGGAAAAGTACAGGTCGCGTTTGCCATGTCCGTTTTGATTGCTACGTTGGAACAACCCCCGAAGAGAAATTCGCCACCAGAACCACTTGACGGGCCCGGGACAGACGACGATCCGGCCGGGCCGCCCATCGAGGCATCGAAGACAATGTCCGACGAAAAGAAGAAGGGCCCCTCCTCCGCCGCGGCCATGCCGGCCGCCATGGCGCCTCCGGGGATGATCAACAAGGAGGACATCCCCCAGGTCCTCCCCATCCTCCCCCTGCGCAACTCCGTGTTCTTCCCCGGCGGCGTGCTGCCCCTCGCCGTGGGCCGCCAGAAGACGATCGCCCTCATCAAGGACGCCGTGCGCGATGACCAGGTCATCGGCGTCGTCACCCAGCGCCGCGCCGAGGAGGAGGATCCCGGCGCGTCCGACCTCTACACCATGGGCACCGTGGCCCGCATCGTGAAGCTGCTCAAGATGGGCGAGGACAACTACTCGCTCGTCGTGCAGGGCCTGGCGCGCTTCCGCGTGCTGGACCTCGTGCAGGAGGCCCCCTACCTCAAGGCGCGCGTGGACGCCGTCGAGGATCGCACGGCCTCGGAGAACGTCGAGGTCGAGGCGCTCGGCATCAACCTGAAGAAGCTGGCGCGCGAGGTCATCGAGCTGATGCCCGAGCTGCCCGCGGCCGCCACCGAGCTGGTGGAGTCCATCACCCACCCGGGCCACCTGGCCGACCTCATCGCCGCCAACGTGGACGTGCCCATCGAGGAGAAGCAGGCCGTCCTCGAGACGGTGGACCTCAAGGCGCGCATGAACCTCGTGCTCGAGCTGCTCAACCGCAAGCGCGAGATCCTCAAGCTCTCCAACAAGATCGACTCCGCCGTGAAGGGCGAGATGTCGAAGACCCAGCGCGAGTACTACCTGCGCCAGCAGCTCAAGGCGATCAAGGAAGAGCTCGGCGAGATGGGCGAGGAGGAGGAGGAGCTCGACGAACTCCAGGAGCGCCTGAAGAAGGCGGGCCTGCCTCCGGACGTGGAGAAGGTGGCCAACAAGGAGCTCAACCGCCTGAAGACGATCCCGGCGGCCTCCAGCGAGTACACCGTCGCGCGCACCTACCTGGATTGGATCGCCGATCTGCCCTGGGCGAAGATGAGCGAGGACAACCTCGACATCGAGAACGCGCGCCAGACGCTGGACAAGGATCACTTCGGCATCAAGAAGGTCAAGAAGCGCATCCTCGAGTACCTGGCCGTGCGCAAGCTGAAGAACGACATGCGCGGCCCCATCCTGTGCCTCGTGGGTCCCCCGGGCGTCGGCAAGACG
This sequence comes from Cystobacter fuscus, assembly GCF_002305875.1. Taxonomy (NCBI): domain Bacteria; kingdom Pseudomonadati; phylum Myxococcota; class Myxococcia; order Myxococcales; family Archangiaceae; genus Cystobacter; species Cystobacter fuscus. The sequence continues at coordinate 6,846,026 of NZ_CP022098.1, forward strand.
TCGCTCGGCCAGAGCATCGCCAAGGCGGTGGGCCGCAAGTTCGTGCGCCTGTCGCTCGGTGGCGTGCGTGACGAGGCGGAGATCCGTGGCCACCGGCGCACCTACGTCGGCGCGCTGCCGGGCCGCTTCATCCAGAGCATGAAGAAGGCCGGGATGAAGAACCCGGTGATGATGCTGGACGAAATCGACAAGCTCGGCGCGGACTTCCGCGGCGACCCGAGCGCGGCGCTGCTCGAGGTGCTCGACCCGGAGCAGAACAGCACGTTCAGCGACCACTACCTGGACGTGGCGTTCGATCTGTCCAAGGTGATGTTCATCGCCACGGCCAACCAGCTCGACCCCATCCCCGGGCCGCTCCGTGACCGCATGGAGATCATCGAGCTGACGGGCTACACCTTCGAGGAGAAGCAGAGCATCGCGCGCATCCACCTGGTGCCCAAGCAGCTCAAGGAGCACGGTCTGACGCCGGACCACATCACCATCACCGACGAGGCGCTGCTGATCCTCACCACGGCGTACACGCGTGAGGCCGGTGTGCGTAACCTCGAGCGGCGCATCGCCGACATCTGCCGCGCGGTGGCCGTGGAGGTCGCGGGCGGCAAGACGGAGAAGCAGAACGTGGATGGCAACCGGGTGAAGGAGATCCTGGGGCCAGAGATGTTCTACTCGGAAGTGGCCGAGCGCACCGAGGTGCCGGGCGTGTCCACGGGTCTGGCCTGGACGGCGGCCGGTGGAGATCTGCTCTTCATCGAGGCGACGAAGATGGCGGGCAAGGGCGGCATGACGCTCACCGGCCAGCTCGGCGACGTGATGAAGGAGAGCGCCACGGCGGCGCTGAGCTACCTGCGCAGCAAGGCGGAGTCGCTCGGCATCAACCCGAACTTCCTCGAGAAGACGGACCTGCACCTGCACTTCCCGGCGGGCTCCATCCCCAAGGACGGCCCCTCCGCGGGCGTCACCATCCTCACCGCGCTCACCAGCCTGCTCACGGGCATCCGGGTGCGCGGCGACACGGCGATGACGGGCGAGGCCACGCTGCGTGGCCTGGTGCTGCCGGTGGGTGGCATCAAGGAGAAGGTGCTCGCGGCGCACCGCGCGGGCATCAAGCGCGTCATCCTCCCGGAGCGCTGCCGCAAGGACCTGCAGGACGTGCCGGAGCAGGCCCGCAACGAGATCGAGTTCATCTTCGCCACGCGGATGGACGAGGTGCTCGAGGCGGCCCTGGAGAAGTCTCCGTTCAAGGAGGGCGCGGACAAGAGCCTGCCTCCGCAGCCGGAGACGACTCCTGAAGTCCGTGCCTGAGAAGGCGCGCCAGGCGCGAGCCGGGCGATGAAGTGATGGCGGGCGGGTCTCCTTCACGGGGCCCGCCCGTCGTCGTTGCGGGGAACGTCCGTGCGCCCCCGAGTGTCCGAGGTGCCATGCTGAAACCCTTCCTGGGGCTCCTGCTGATCGCCACGAGCCTGTCCGCCCACGGCGCGGAGTCGACACCGGCCACGTCCTCCCCCACCCCGCCCCATCCAAGTGCTCCCCCCGCGACTCCATGGCCCTCGGCGAGCGCGCCGCTCACGGTGGCGAAGGTGGAGTTCCCCCGAGGCTTCGGACGCCCGCGCATCTACCTGGACGCGGGACATGGCGCGCCCGGCAACGAGGGCAACTCCTCCGTCACCTGCGAGGCGGAGGAGACCTATACGCTGCGGGTGGCGCGGGAGCTGGCGCGGCGGCTGGAGGCAACGGGCCACTTCCAGGTGAAGCTGAGCCGCCGCGAACCGGGCCAGCGGCCCGCATATCCCCAGCGCCTCCAGGAGGCGGAACGGTGGGGGGCGGCGCTCTTCCTGAGCCTGCACTCGGACGCGCGGGGCGAGGCGAGCGAGTGGCTGGCGACGCCGGAACGATGGTGCTCGCGCAACGACGCGGCTCCCGGCTACAGCGTGCTCTACGCGGATGACAGCGGCACGCCGTTGGTGTCACGAAGGCTGGCACTGGCACGAGCGCTGGCGAGGCGCATGGGCGAGGCGGGCTTCCTGCCCTACGGAGGCGAGGACTACGTGGGTCTGTACTCCGCGGATGGCGAGCAACCGGGGACCTTCGTGAGCCGGCATGTTCCAGGGCGGCGCATCTTCGTGCTGCGCAAGCCGAGCATGCCCTCGGTCATCATCGAAACGCACCATGCCTGGGACTGGCACGCTGGCGCGAGGAACGCACGCTGGAGGCCTTCGCCGCGGCGGTGGCCCAGGGGCTGGTGGACGCGCTGGCCGCGAAGTGATGTGTCAGGTAGCGCCCAAGGTGTTGATTTCAGCGTTTCCAGGTACTCGGGCCCGGGATACGAGGCATGAGATGAGCCTCGGAAGCCATACGGCCGTGGTGATGGCAGTGCTGCTGATTTCCTGCGGCACCAGCCAGCATGCGATCCCTTCTCACGACTCAGCGGTCGCGAAGACAGAGGAGCTCGCTCGCCTCGTGCTCATCTTGAAGGAAGCACGCCCTGGCCAGGTCCACCATGACTGGCGCTCCGTCGAGAACGTCCACCCAGCATTGAGCGATGCTCCGCGAATCGTGCTCGCTTCCGGGCGGGACTGTTACGCGGAACTCCTGGAGTGCATGCGCGAGTGCATGAGCCGCCCTCTTCCCCGCGGATTTGGGCACACCACACAGGGGCGAGGGAAAGGCGGAAAGGAAGAGTACTGCAACAAGCGATGCATGCGACCGTATCGTGACTGCATGGACTTGCAGGATCTCAAACCGCGAGAGTTCTCTTCCGGAGAAGCGGCAACCGATTGGTTGAAGCGCCATCACCAATCCATTCTGGTCGGAAGTGTTTTCGCCATCGCGGGTGTGGCCTTTGTCGTGGCCTCTGCCGGTGCGGGAGTCCTCATCCTCATCCCCGCGACACTCATGGCCTCCGCAGACGTTTCAACGGAAGCCGCAATGGCGGTGGTTCCATGACGATTGAAGAGCTTTCTCTTGAAGTGGAGGGACTGCTCGGACGGCTCCGCGAGGACAACCCTTCGCCGGAAGAAAAGGGGCTGCTCCTCGTTGCCATCGACGCCATCCGATTCATTTCATCCACGGGTCATTCCTATGACTTCGAGGACTACCGCAAGAGCCTCTCCGCGCATGAGCCTCCTCCCGTCGTCGCCGTCTTCAAGACCCGCGAGGAAGCGGACGCATGGCTGAATGCGCATCCCAAGCCGCCTCATCTGACCTACGTGCTCATCGCGGATGCGTATTACATGGTCGTGTATCTGCGCGACCCCGACCGTCGCTCGCTCGGCCCGCACCCCGCCCTCGCCTACCATCTTCAGGAGATGCTGGAGGCGGGTCTCCCGCCAGCGGTCGCCACGTTCAAGACGCGAGCGGAGGCAGACGCGTGGTTCAGCCAGCAAGCCGATCCGCCCGCGCAGAGTGTCATCCAGATTGGAAACGAGCCCTACCTCGCGGTGCATCACCGCAACGTCCATCATCGCGCAATCTACCCCTTCTCCCTTGCGCGGCGATGAGGCCTCCACGAGGAATGAGCCCTGGGACTTCGTAGGGGCGTTGAAGAAGGTAGCCCCACGCCGTGCTCGGTTTCCGACCGCTCAGGGCTTCTCCTTCACGAGCGCGTCCACCTCCGTCTGCAACTCGCGCGTGTCCTCGAAAAAGGAGTCCATGCTCCGGGCGGGCACCACCCGGAACGCGGGTGGCAACAACGTGCGCTCCACCGGCAGGGCGGACGAGAACTCCTCCTCGTCCAGGAGCGAGTCCGCCTGCGTCAGCGCCCCGAGGCACACGAGCACACCCCCGAGCATGAAGCCGAGCCTCCGGGGCTCCGCTCGCGTCACGTAGCGCAGGTGGTGGAAGAGCACGAAGCCCACCCACCCCAGCGTGCCCGCCAGGAACAGCCACCGCGTCCACGCGCCCAGCGCCAGGCTGTACACCACCAGGTGCAGCACCAGGGGAACGGCGATCACCCCGAGCAGCCCCAGGCTTCCAATGGTGCCATGGGCCCCGAAGTGGAAGTGCCGCCGCGTCACCTTGCTCGCCAACGACCACATCCCCGACCAGACGAAGGCGGCGGACACCGGCAGCACCACCGCCAGCGCGAGCGCGCCCCAGTTCGTCTTCTGGAAGTTCGTCAGGTACTCGTCGAGCAGGGCGACCACCACCGTCGCCGCCAGCATCACCGGGAAGGCGAAGGGCCGCTCGAAGAGGTGATTCCGAGGCGCCACCGGTGCCGCCGAGATGCGCGTGTCCTCCACGACGTGGCTCCGGCCACGGAAGCGCAGGATCGTGTCCCCCACCGCCACGCGCGCATCATCCGTGAGCACCAGCTCCGCCAGCCGCGCCCAGGGCGCCACCCGGAACGTGCCGTTGTGGCTGCCCACGTCCCGCAGCACCAGCACCCCCTCCTCCGTGCGCTCGATGCGCAGGTGCGAGGCCGACACCTTCGGATCGTCCAGGATGACGTCGTTGGTGTAGCCCCGTCCCACCGTCGCCGGAAAGCGCTCCAGCCGGTGCCGCGAGGCCACCACGTCATCCCCCTCCAACACCTCCAGGAAGATCACTTCGTCCACGCGAGTGCCTCCAGGTAGCGGCGCGCCAGCGCGCGGGCGTTGTCCGCGGAGAATCCCGCCAGATCCAGGCTCGTCTGCACCCCCGAGGTGCTCGCGTTGTTCGTCGCCGCCCGGAGCGCCAGATCGTACAGGCCAGGGAACTTCTTGTAGGCGCGCAGGCACAGCGCCGCGCGCACCTCCATGCCCCCCACCTGCACGAACTCCGTCTTGCAGCGGAAGTTCGTCACGTCCGCCTTCGTGGCGTCCACGCCCCCCGCGTCGTCGCCGAAGGTGGCCGAGTAGAGCGCCGCGAAGCGCAGCGGCCCCAGCTCGTCGCTCGACACGAAGGCATGATCATAGGCCACCACCCCCGTGCGGTGCTCTCCGCTCAGGAAGATGTCCTCCTCGGAGGAGCACTGGTAGCGGGTGACGGTGTACGGATTCTCCGGCTCGAGCGGCGTGTCGCCCCAGCACTTGAGGAAGGGCCGCCAGCGGCCCGGCACCCGGTAGTCCCCGAGTCCTTGCGACGTCAGGGGCTCGGCCAGCAGGCGCTCGGTGATGCGCTGCTGGTTGTCCAGCAACTGCGCGCCCACCACGGCGAGCAGCGCCGCCGGATCTTCTCCTCCCTGCCCTCGAGCCCGCTCCACCAGCGTGCGGGCGTGCACCACCGGCACCAGGAAGCCGAGCTGGTTGCCCAGGGTGGCCACGTTGACCCCCACCACCCGGCCCTCGCTCGTCACCGTGGGACCGCCGCTCATGCCCGGGTTGATGGCGCCACTGAAGTGCACCTTGTCGTAGAGCGCGTCCTGCACCAGGCCGTTGTAGGTGCCCTCGACGATGGTGGTGCCCAGATCGTGCGGATTGCCCATGGCGTACAGCCGCGTGCCCTGGGGCGGCTCCGTCGCCGCCAGCTCGAACCAGTCCTTCACCGGCACGTCCTGCTGGATGACGGCCAGGTCGTGCACCACGTCCACGTCCACCACCCGCACCGGCACCGCCTGATCGCCCTGGCCCTCGCGCACCAGCTCGACGGTGTAGTCCTCCGGCTGGTGCACGATGCTGGAGATGACGTGGTAGTTGGTGACGGCGCGGCCCTGGGCGTCCACGAAGAACGCCGAGCCGATGGACGACTTGGTGCCGCTGCGCCGCTCGATGATGCGCACCTGGGCCACGCGGCGCTTGATGCGCTCGAAGAGTTCGTGAGTGGCCGGGGGCAGCGTGGCCACCGGCAGGGGAGGCACCACGGCCGGGGGCGCTTCGTCCGGAACCTCGATGTCTTCCGGGGGCGCTTTCTCTTTCCCGGGAAGCGCCGGGGCCTGGGCCAGCGTGGCGAGCAGAAGGAAGGTCAACATGCGCCGTGCACACTAGCGGAACGGCCGCGCATTGCCCGCTCAACCGCATGGGGGAAGCGCGCTCCCCTGTCCATACCCCTTCGGGGGGATTGAGGGCCCGGGGTGCTCGCGGGAGTGTGGGTGCCCCATGGACACGCTCGATACCCGGTTGACGGGGCTCGCCCTCTGTTGGCTCATCACCCAACCCAAGCGCAAGGGTTCTCGCTCGAAGCTGGAAGAAGCGCTCGGGCCCCTCGTGGAGCACCACTTCGGCCGCGCCCAGTGGAAGCAACGCTGCCCGGCCCTCGTCGAGCACCTGCGCCAGGAGTCGCTCGTGAGCGTGGGTCCCCGGGGGGGGTTGACCCTGTCCGACGAGGGCCTCGCCCGGGGGTTGCGCCTGCTTGGCACGGAAGCCCGGCCCCGGGGCTTGACGTGGAAGAAGTTCAAGGCCACCTACCTGCAGGCGCTCGGACTGGGGCTGCCCTCCTCGCCCACGACGCTCGCGTGGCTCGCGGACGCCGATGGGTTCCGCGCGGCCCTGCTCCAGCGCCAGCTCGGCGGCGGAGGCAAGCCCCACCCCACGCTCCTCCAGGTGCGCGACCGGCTCCTGTGGCGCCAGCTCGGCGTGGACACCCACCGGCCCTTCACGCTGAGCGCCGTCCAGGCCCACCTGCTGGGCTCCCTGTTGGAGCTGGACGTGACCGACCCGGACCACGCGCTGGAGCAGCTCGCCGCGCGGGCCGTCGGGGCCACCCGCGTGGACGCGGACGCCGTGCGGCTCGCCAACGCACGCGCCTGGCTGCTCTCCGGGGAACAACCCCCGTCCGCCACCGAGCCTCCCCCACCCGAGACCCCCGCCCCGGCCCCGCGTCCAAGCTCCGCCCCGAGCTTCGCGGAGCAGGTGCTCGCGACGGCCCGGGCGCTTCCGGCGGGCCACCGCTTCGGACCCGACAAGGTGTTCATCGCCCACGTGTGGCGGGCCCTCCAACCCGAGTGGCGTGACCGCGAGTCCTTCAACGCCGCGCTCCTGGAGGCCAACCGCACCCGGCGGCTGTCGCTGAGCCGGGCGGATCTCGTGTCGGCCATGGACCCCCGCGTGGTGTCCGAGTCCGAGGTGCGCACCCCAGGCGCCCGTTTCCACTTCGTCGTCGTCGACTCCCCTGCCCAGGAGACTCCATGACCTCCGATCCCCGACTCAAGGCCTTCCTCACCGACGGCGAAGAGGTGTTCAGCGGCATCCAGCAGGGCCAGCACCTGTGGAAGCAGGATCCCTTCGACGTGGAGTCCGTCAACGCCACCGCGCGACGTGCCTTCCAGCGCCTGTTGAATCGCGCGGTGGCCTCGCCCCCGCCCGACACGGGGAAGATCCTCTTGTTGCGAGGCGAATCCGGCAGCGGCAAGACGCACCTGGTCCGCGCGTTCCGCAACCTCGTGCACGGGCACACCCAGGGCTATGTGGGCTACCTGCCGATGACGGTCGACACGCCCCACTACGGGCGTCATGTCCTGCGCTGCGTGATGGACTCGCTCGACCGCCCCTATGACGAGCGCGTGGATGAGACCTCGGGGCTGATGAAGCTGTCGGACGCGCTGATGGGCACCAGCAAGAGCGTCTTCGCCCCGCTCATCGCCGCCGATCGCATCCTCGAGGACGAGGAACTGCACGAGATGGTGTCCACGGTCGCCTACGAGCTGCAGCGGGAGGATCCCCGCTTCCGCGCGGTGTCCGTGGATCTGCTGCGTGCGCTGATCTTCCTCCAGAACCGGGACGTGCGCCTGCACCACGCGGTGCTCCAGTGGATGCGTTGCCGGGAACTGTCCCCGGCGGATGCCCGGGTGCTCGGCAACCTCGTCTCCCATGCCGACGAGGAGGGTCCGCAGTGGATGCTGGAGCAGGTGGGCCACCTGCTGGGAGTGCTGGGCCAGGCGTTCGTGCTGTGCGTGGACCAGGTGGAGGACATCGCCGACTTCGCCTTGCGGCCGGGCATGGAGCCCCCCTTCCGCCGGGCGATGAACTTCCTCGTGCACCTGGCGGGCAACGTGCCCACGGCGATCATCGTGGTCTGCTGCCTGTCCGACTTCTGGGTCAGTGCGCGCGAGGGGCTCATGCGCCCCATGCTCGATCGCATCGAGCACGATCCCGAGCCCGTGCAGCTCGATCACCTGGTGACGGCCCAGACGGCACGGGACATCGCGGCGCTGCGCTTGAAGGTCCTCTACGAGCGGCGGGGCGCCACGTTCAATCCGGGCGATCCCACCTGGCCCTTCCCCCCGGCGGGCTTCGAGTCGCTGAGCGGCTGGCGTCCCCGCGACGTGTTGGATCTGCTCCGCCGCTACCGCGATCGCGCCATCCTGGAGGGCCGCCTGCCCGAGCGCTTCCCCCTGGAGGACGCGGGTGCGAAGACGGAGGGCGGAGAAAAGACGGAGGGGCACCCGCCACAGCCCACGCCGGTCGCGGAGCTGGAACAGGCGTGGATCGACTTCCGCGCGACCTTCCAGGCGCAGGTCCCCACGGAGGACGAGGATCTCTCGATCCTGCTCGCCTGGAGCCTGAAGACGGCCAACGACGAGCTGGACAGCGCGGCGCGCGTCACCGTGCGGACGCGGGATGGCGCCTCCCTGGAACTCACCTCGGGACCCGAGGGCCAGCGGCTCCTCGTCGCGCTCTGCAACAAGTCCTCACGGGGTGGGCACCTGGGCCGGCAGATGGCCGAGGCGATCCAATCCGCCAAGGGACAGGTGCCCGTGCTGGTGCGGACCACCGAGTTTCCCTCGAGCACGGGCACCGTCGTGGCCGACCAGCTCCTGCGGCTGCAGAAGAAGGGAGGACGCCGGGTGGTGCTCGGAGATGGAGATCTGCGCGACCTGCTGGCACTGCGCGCCTTCCTCCAGAAGCCACACGACGCGAGCACCTTGCAGGCCTGGCGCCAGACGGAACGGCCCCTCACCCGGCTGAAGCTGCTGGGAGACATCCTGGGAATCGATCCCAACAGCAGCCCCCGTCAGGGCCAGCCGTCCTCCGGGTCGGGGCCCGCCTCCGGGCCACGTCCGAGCGAGGACGCCACGACTCCCGCACCGAAGTCCAAGGACGCGCCTTCGAAGACGAGTACGCCGGAGCCCCGGATGCCCACGGGTCCGTTGCGGCTGGGTAGCCAGGAGGGGCTCTTCGAGAGCATCATCACCCTGGATCCGCAGGCGCTCACCCGGCACAGCGCCTTCCTGGGGAGTACCGGCAGCGGCAAGACGACGGTGGCGCTCAACATCGCGGAGCAGCTGCTCGCGCGTGGCATCCCCGTCATCCTCGTGGACCGCAAGGGAGACCTGGCCGGGTACGCGCGCGAGGAGGCCTGGCGCGAGCCCCTGGCGGACCCGGCCCTCGAGGAGCGCCGCCGCCAGTTGCGCGAGCGCCTGGACGTGGCGCTCTACACCCCGGGCCGCTCGGATGGACGTCCGCTGGCCATTCCCGTGGTGCCCCGAGGCCTGGACACCCTGCCTCCCGAGGAGCGCGAGCAGGCCGTGCAGCAGGCGGCGGACGCCATCGCCGGCATGCTCGAGTACAAGAGCAGTCCACGGGACAAAGCCGCGCGAGCCCTGCTCGGCCAGGCGCTCCAGTTGCTCGTGCGCCGGCCTCTCGGTGGCCGGGACGTGACGCTCGAGATGCTCCAGCAGTTCGTCCACTCGGCGGATCCGGAGCTCGTGCGCGAGGCGGAGGGACTGGATCCCAAGTCCTTCACGAAGCTCACCCAGGATCTCACCATGCTGCGCCTCAACTCGCGCGTGCTGTTGTCCGCGAGCGGGGAACGGCTCGATCTGGAGGCGCTCCTCGGCCGGAGTGGCTCGGGCGGGACGGGACGGACGCGGCTGAGCGTCATCAGCACCAAGTTCCTGGGCGGCACCCCGAGCGTGCTCTTCTGGGTGTCCCAGTTCCTGCTGGAGACCCTGCGTTGGGCGAGCCAGCACCCCTCCTCCCAGTTGCAAGCGGTGCTGCTCTTCGACGAGGCGGACCTGTACCTGCCAGCGCAAAGCCAACCCGCGACGAAGCAACCCATGGAGAGCCTGCTCAAGCGCGCGCGCTCGGCGGGCGTGGGGGTGATGCTCGCGACCCAGAGTCCAGGGGACCTGGACTACAAGTGCCGCGAGAACGTGGGCACCTGGCTGGTGGGCCGCGTGAAGGAGGACACGGCGCTCAAGAAGCTCAAGCCGATGTTCTCCAATGGCCGGGGCGCGGATGGGACCCAGAAGCTCGCCGCTCAGGAGCAGGGACAGTTCCACCTCCAGGCCGAGGGGGCCACGCGCCAGCTCAAAGCGGATCGCAACCTCATCCTCACCCGGCAACTCTCCGAGGAGGAGATCCTCCAGCTCGCGCGCCTCACCCTGGAGCGGGTCGCCGGGTCACGCTCCACGTGAAGGGACTCAGCGGGAGAGCCACGAGAGTGGGCAGACGCATGTTCCACGTGGGGAAAAGGTGGGGAAGAAATCCCCGCGGGTCCCCCCACTCCACCACGCCTTCGGACAGGCAAATGGTGCATGAGCAAACGCATGCACTCCCTCTAAGCCATCGCCAAGCGCGGTAAGCCCTTCACCTTCGTTCCTTCCACGCTCCTCCCCGCGGGCAGCGCAGGCGGTAACGACCGCTTGACTGGACATCACGGCATCTCATCCCATCTATGTGTTTCGGCCGTGTGCTGGCGAACTAATAGATGTGAAAGGCTGCTTGGAACCGGTTCTCGCAACGCTCCGGTGTCCGCGCATCGAGCGCTTCGCATAGGCGGTTGCGGCTGGACACCGCGTGCTGAAGGAATTTGACGCGGTGCTGTTCCTCCAGCCCTGCCACGAGGTTGCTTCCCGTGCCAGCGACATCGGGGACTGTGGGAGTCCAAGCCCAGCGGCTCAGCTTGATACCGAAGTCACTCCTCCAGTTCTGCCTGGCTTCTCCCACAAACTGGGCCAGAAAGTCGAAGAACAGGAGCGCACCTTCCGTGAACGAGCTGAAACCGACCTCGGAGAAGAACCGCACCGCGATCGTCTCAATGGCAAAGGACTTCAAACACGCGGTGGGAGGGATGCGCTTGTTCCAGAACTTTAGTACCTTGACTAGGGGGACAAACCGTCCCTCCCGCTGTTTATTGACATGTGTCGTGTGCTCAGCATGAACCCTGGGAGCGGAGAGAATCCACTCCTCCGTCTCTGAGTCCAAGACATAGATTCGGCCGCTCTCGGAGGACTCGAGAATGGCGGGCACCGCGTCGATATGCATCTTGTTGAGCGCCAGCCCCACCGAGCGGCGTTGCCTCTGGACTACGCTGTCGGGATATCGATAGCGAATAGCGCGCTCGAACGTGGTGAGGACCACGCTGGGACGGGGCTTATCCGCAAGAAAGCCGCGCGGCCACTTGGACGGATCGATAAGGAAGATGATGTCGACGTCATCGAGCGGAGCAATCGCTGTATGCCGCACATAGCTGCCGCTCAGATACGAGTCGATGATACGAAGCCCGATGTTCCCAGAGTCCAACCGGTACCGCAGGGTGTGGTGTGTCCGCTGGGCATCCTCTTTCTGGCTGGGGGTGGGTTCGACATCCTGAATCAGGTCCAGGAACAGCTCTTCCAAGAACTCCGCGCTCCTCATCAGCACCTCCGTCGCATCCGCCTTTCGCACTCAATAGGGAAGACGCCCAAGCGGGTGAAAGCCATCACGAGCCGGTGCTTTTTTTGAAACGGCTACATGGCCTCTCCACCGGCCCGGCGCACAGCCCGCTTCGGCCTTCCGTTCGCGCTCATGGGTGGCGGCCTGTACCGTCGGCGCCTTGGGGGATTCGAGGGGTGGGGCACCATCTATCTATGCGCCGGCCAAAGAAAACAAGCCGTGCTCTCCCGTCCATTCTGACTGGTCAAGACCTCTTCAACCGGTCCACTTGCAGGGCAGCCAATTCCTTCTCCTCCTCCGAGGCCAGTGGGAGTTCATCCCCAATCCCACATACGGGGCACGCGGGATCTTGTGGGATGCGCTCCACCCTCACCTGAAGCGGACCATCAACTGCCCATCCTCCGTGATTGGACCAGATCAGGTGATCCCCGTGAGCCTTCGGGTAATCGAGCCCACCCTTGATCCGCTCTCCGAGAGTCTGCAACGTCATCCGCGCGGTGATCAGCGCGACTTGCTCAACGTCCATCCCGAGCCCGGGGAATCCTGATTGCTGATAGGCAGGGACACCCATGTCAACGCGGTCGAAGCGCGGAAATCGACCGGGCTCCGCGTGTTGAGCGTTCAGCACACATTGATAGCAGGGCGTTACCCCCGGCAGAACCCTGAATATCCGCCCGTGCTCCGCACGTCCCAATACTGCGGCGAAGATCCCGGGGCATGCGCCGGTCACACACAGATGGTTGACCACGCGCTCCACCTCGGTCGTGGCGGTGGCGCAGACGACAATGCCCAGCGGGTTATGTGTCACCTCGATGAGGTGCTGCGTCGGATCCATCCCCCAGCCGACCGGATCCAACGAGAGCGCGGCTTGCACCTGGAGCACTTCCGCAACGGGGTTGATCCGACGAATCGCTCTGCTCACGACCTCCACCTTGGGCAAACAGATCTCGTCTACACCGCCCACGTGCCGCGCCACGTTCTCTGGGTCGAGGAACTCCGGGTCGAGGAGCACGAACCTCCCCACGCCGGTCTTCGCAAGCGCGACCGCAACACTGCTGCCAAGGCTGCCTACCCCGACGATCGCGACCTGCGCGCGCTGGAGTCCCTTGCTGTCCCCCAGGCGATCGTCAACGCGCTGGAATATGCGCTCCTCGAGGTTCTCTTCGAAAGGTTTTACATAGATCAACCTCTCTTTAGGGTCCGTGTCCGGAGCGGTTCCGGTCCTCATGAGGACGAATCTCAACCCATCGTTCAACACCAGCAGGATCAACGCCTGCTCCATGAACAACTGTCGTGCTTGTTCGTTCGGGAGCTGCTGTCGAATCCACTCTTCAAGCATGTGCAGCGACAAAGGGACCTGCTCCACAGTCTTGTTGATCCTGCACCACAAACCCTGCCGCAGACGGCTCAACCCCAGCGAGGCAACCCACTGCGCCCCAAGGTCGGCCGCGAGAGGTCTGGTAATGATCAGCGAGGGCGAGGTTCCGTCCACGCTCATCACACGTAGGAGCCGCCCGTCCTTTCTACCAAGCACCATCAGCATTCCCCATTCGCCCCCCTGACGCAGCGCCGCCACGATGCTCGGCGGCACGGAGACCCGGATGGAGTGCGTCGTCAGGGGGATGTCCTCGATTCGAGGGAACTCGCCGCGAGTCTCCTCCTCCAGGTACGTCACGAACCGATCGAGAGCCTCTCCTGCTGTGTACTCTGGTCGCCATCCTCGTCGAGGGTCATGCGCGAACAAACACAGACTTAGATCCGGGAACATGTACCCATGGGCGCGATGGTCGATCACGTCTGCGCCATCGACTGACAACTCCCAGGTAACGGGCGGGCGCAAGGGAAACTCCGGCGGCCATACCAGCCGGTATCGCCGGGGTCCAACTGCGGTATCGACCGTGCCTTCGGCGAAGGTCACCGGGCGCTCCTCAATCCGCAGGATGTTGGGGTGTCGTTGGTGGAGGACACGCAGTTCCTCCAGCCACCGCCGTCGGTCACTGTCAGGGAATGGCATGGATGTCTACCCGAACCTGGAGCCGTGACCATCTGGAGCGGACGGCAGCGATGCCGAAACGCCGATGACGGTCGAGCGCCCCTCCTTTCCCTTCTCCGGGTAGGGATCCCCAAAAAGCCCGTACAGGAGGTCATGGGCCCGCTCCGTGTGGCCAGCCTGCGCGAGTTCCTTCGCCTCCTTCAGCGTCACGGCAACCTGGCTCAACCGTGTCTTCGCGGCGGTCTTCTCCGCGTCGGTCATGCCCTGGTTGATGTATGGCCCCAGCGCCGCCGGATCCTGCGTATCGAGGAGCACGCGAGAAGCCAAGCCCTCGAAGATCTGGATGAGGCCATCAAGCCGGTTCTCCGGCTTCGCCACGAGCACATCCCAGATCATCACCTCAATGAGGAACGACCGCAGTCGCGCCCCGTCCGGCTGCCGCCGGTTCCAGTGCTTCACCGCCTTGGTGAGGGGCTTGAGTTCCTTGCCCGCGGCCTCGTTGGCCTCCACCGACAAGCGTTCGTGGATACGTGGGTTGGAACGGATCCAGGTCTTCGCCTGGAGGTCCGGGATCCAGAAGATCTCGCTGTTGCCCTTATCGAGGAACGCGGGGACGACATCGTAGGCGATTCCCGTGGTGGAGAATGAGATGTTCACCGAGCGGTTCTGTGGATCGGCGGTCTTGCCCGAGTACTGATCCTCAAGCGCGCGTCGCACCGTCTTCAGTGCATCCATCGGGCTGCTGATGGCCGGGTCGAGTTCGGGCGTGCGCTTCAGCACGCAGAACAGGTCGATGTCCTTGAGCGGACGGATGGCCGTGCTCCGCGCGTAGGAACCGGTGAGGAATGGGTAGTGGTCGGGCTCGATCTCCAGCCGGCTGGCGAGTCCATCGCGCAGGAACTTGTGCTGGTCGCTGGCGGCCGTCCTCTCGGCAGAGGTGAGCTCGAGTGCGGAAATGAAGTCATGAACTGCTTGTCGAACCTGCATGGTGTCCTCCAGAAAGAATAGATGCCGTTAGCGCGAAGATCGCGCGCACGGGAGCGCCCCGTGGGTCACCAACCGAGCTCTCGCAGATGGCTTCCAAACGCCTGCTCGATCTTGCGCTCTGCCTCATTCCATGTCCTGGCTTGCTCCGCTTGGAGAATCCATTCCCGGCTGGCCGCGGCCCGGCGGAGGAAACACTCGCGACCTTGCCTCGTGACGCTGACCGCCACGTTCGTGCACTCGGCCGTATCCGGCACCACGCAATTCCCGAGGCGGAGTGACATGCCACGATCATCTCCCCAGGGGTATTCACACGGGCCACCGCCGATGTAGCAGACGAAATCGAAGAACTGAACGAGGCCGGTCTGAAGAGAGCGTAGCCTAGCTGAAGCAAACAGCCTCGCAGCAATCGTCTCAACACAGAACGACTTGAGGCGCAGATCCTCGGACGCGCCCAGATTCCAGGTCTTGAGCAGCTTTACCAACGGCTTGAATAATCCTCCCTGCCTCTGGTTGATTTCCGTCGAGAGCGCACCGTGTATTTTGGGCGCGGAGCGGATCCACCCATCATTTTCCGCGTCCGGGATGAGGAGTCGCTCACTGCCTCTTCCGTCCGCGCTGACTGCGGGGACCACGTCCACATTCAGGTGCCACATCTGGAGCCGAATGGATCGACGTTGAACCCGGAGTTCCGTCTCCGGATACCGCCACTCCAATGCCCGCTTGAAGGTCTGAAGCACCGCGCTGGGGTCAGGGAGAGCGCCGCCACTCGGCGTTTTCCAATGGCCAGGATCCACGACGAAGATGATGTCCACGTCATCGAGCGGACGAATGGCGGTTGCCCGTGGGTAGCTACCGCTCAGGAAATGCTCCCGGATGATCGACTCCATGTTTCCGGTCACCAGGATGTCTCGGAGGTAGCGGTGGCTGCGCTGCGCGCCCTCCTTCTCCTCCTGCGAAGGCTCGACGCTGCGAAGTATCCTGCGCAGTGACTCGGTCAGATCCATCATGTGGGTTTCACCGTTACGCATGGCCCGAGCATCCCCGTCAAACAACCCACGGAGTCAACACCGAGTGCTCCTTCTCCACCACGTATTCCATCATCGAGCGGAGTGCGCTCTGATCGAACGTCCGCACGACGTCCACGAGGTCTGCGGGATCGAACCCGGGTCGTCGCTGATGTCTCATTAGGCGTCTCCCCCAGACGACGAACATCTCGGTATCGGGAAGCGCCTCGACGACGACCTTGTCGTGCACGTCGTCGAAGCTTCCGTGGAGAGGGGCCAACTCGACAATCAGACGCTCGCCGAGCACCTTCCAGATGCCCGTATCGGAGCGAAGCGTCCTGGCTCGTGCGAGCTGGAGCGCCCAGATAAGGTAGCGCCGCAAACGCCGCTCAAGCAATTTCCCCATGCGATCACCGCTCTCCATGCGATCGAAGGTCTCGATTCCCCGAAGGCTCACGTCGATCTCTTCGGCAAGAACCCTTCCAGGCTCGCGCTGAAGCTGTGGGCCCCCCTCTCTCATCCGCCAGCTCGCCAGCGTGCCGATCGCCAGGGTGTCCGCCCAATAATCCACCTCCTCCAAGGCGAAGCCCCCACGTCCGACGCCACGGTAGTTCTGGGAAGTCAGCTCCTGATCGAAGTGGAAGAGCTCATGCAGCAGATACTGCAGAGCCAAGGGCTCCCGGTGGCGCTCGTCCAGCTGGCGCATGCCCTCGAGCAGTCCGCGCCCGAAAGTCAGCCGCCGCTGCCCGACGCTCAGACGCGTCTCATCCCCCTCCGGTGCATCGGCGATCGTCAGCTGGTGGAGACGCGTCAGGAGCATTTCCCCCTCGGACGACGCGAGGAACGGCGGGAGATCCTCACGCTGGAGGGTGGCCTTCAATTTCTGGGCACCCGCCAACACCGCCAGCAGGACCTTCTGACGCGCCTGCTCATGCTTCGGTCCACGGCGTAACTCCACCCTCGATACGGGCTTCCACGGCAAGGTGAACGCCAGCTCGTATCCGGGCGGTGCATAGCTGGCCACCCACGCCCTCCCCATCGCCCTCGGGTTGAAGGCCCGACCCGCCATGAACGCGAGCGACGCCGGTCCCGAGGCGAAGAGCGCCAGGCCCGAGTGATTGGGATACGCACGCCGGGTGGCTGCCAGCACCTGCGCCAGTTCCTCCGCGATCGCGGGTGCATGAGCGGCATCCACCGGCGTGCCGGTGCTGTTCCGGCATTCGACCACGCCGGCGATACCGTTCCCCTGCGCCCTCAAGAAGTCACGTACGGCGTCGCGCGGCAGCATGGCCTGGGTTGAGATGAAGACCCCCACCAAGCCGTTCGCCTCCGAAGGCACATCACTCAGCCCGACCACCGTGTCGAAGTAGCGAACCCCACTCGGGCGCTTGTCATCCAGCCTCAGGACATCCCACGTGGTGTCCTTTCGAACGTTGAGAAATGTCTGGGGTTTCGCCCACGCAGAAAGCTCGGCCCCCAGGAGAACGAAGAGAGGCAACGGCGCCAAGCCCATGACGAAGAACTCCACGGGCGTGGAGGATGAGTCCCGGAGCGCGAGCGCCTCGCCCGCCAGCCGGGATACGGCGTTCGCGAGCGCGATCCAGTCCACAGGGCCGGACGTTGGTCGCTTTCCTTTCGGCCCCTGGGTAACGAAGGTGCTCAGGCGCAGGAATTTCAGCTCCCTCCGTGCTGGAGGAAGAAGGGGCAGGATGTCGTCGTCCGCGACGGGAGCATCCACATCGAGGCAAAGCACGGCATGTATCGTGTTCATGTCATCCAGGCTGAAGTGTGGAGACCCAGGAGTCCGGGCTACATGAGAGGTGTTTCCGCCAGCCGCCGAGCGACCTCGCGCATCGCCGGTCGCTCCAGCGGTTTCTTGCGCAGCATTCCTGCGATCAGGTCGCGGGTAGCCTGTGAAGCCAGGCCCTCCAGCAACTCGATTGGGGGTTTCTCCAGGAGGTGCAGATACATCAGATCCTTCTGCTGCTCGGCGACGAATGGCAGCCTGCCCGCCACCATCTGGAACAGGAGAATGCCGAGCGCGTATACATCCGCAGGTCCACTCGCGGTCTTGGATTGCACCCACTGCTCCGGAGCCATGTAGTCCCACGTTCCGAGGAGGGCGCGTCCTGCCGTCGAGATCGCAGAGGCCGCAAGCCCCTTTCCGCCTTCATGGCCCTCCTCGCGCGGGATCTTGGCCAGTCCGAGATCCGCGAGCTTGACCTCGATGAGTGCGAGGTTGTCGGTGGCCACCAGGATGTTGGCCGGCTTCAGGTCGCGGTGGAAGATCCGGGAGTCATGCAAGAACGCGAGCGCGGCGCCGAGCTGCGCGGCGACACGGGTGGCGGCCTGGACCGGGAGCTGGCCTCCGGCGCGCTTGAGCAGTCGATGCAGATCTCCGGGAAGCCACTCCAAGACGAGGAAGGGCTGTCCCGTAGGTAGAACTCCCGAGGTGACGGCCTGGACCAAGTGCTCGTGACGCAGCTGCTGGAGCGCCTGCGCTTCATTGAGGAAGCGCCCTCCCACCTCCTCGTCCGAGCAGAGGCTGGGGGAGAGCATCTTCACCGCCACGGCTTGCCCGGTGACCGAGTGGTGCCCCTGATACACATCACACGTGGCTCCGGACGCCACCCTGCGGGCAAGGACATATTCTCCGACACGCATCGCCGCGCTCCCCATCATGTCTTCTTCGTCCGTTGACCCGCCCGCGCCGCCGGGGGTGGCTTCGGACGCAGATCGCGGATGCGACCCAGCAACTCCAGCTTCGCCCGCAACTCGTCGGCGCAGTCCGGGTAGGCCGCGATGAAAGCATCCTGGTCCACAGTCTCCCCGGCATCGCGCTTCTGCAGGTACGTCAGCAGCGCGGCCCGCGTCGCGTCCGAGCTGGCGCCGGCAGCGCCCTCCTGCATTCGAGCTCTCAAGGTCCGCAGGCCCCGCAGGAGCAACCCCGCCACCGACGCTTGCGTCTTCCCCATCCGGCGCGCCACCTCCGCGACCGGGAACTCGTCCAGGTGACAGAGCTTGATGGCCTCCTGCTGCTCCTCGGGGAGCTCATAGAGGTAGATGAGGAGCTGGCGCCACGCTTCCCGCTCAAAAACGACCTGACTCGGACTCTTCCCGCGGGAAGGGGTTGCCTCGGCCTCGGCGCTGTCCAGAGGCACGGTGCTCCCAGCGGAGCGCTTCTTCCGCCGCGCGCCCCGGTCCAACTGCACGGCCTGGTTTGCGAGGATGCGCTTGAGCCACACCAGCAGCTCGGCCTCCGTCGTCCCACTGAACGTGGAGAATTTGTCGAACGCGCGCAGCGCCGTGTCCTGCGCGATGTCCGAGGCGCGCGCCACACCCGGTGGCGGCTGAGGAGTCCGCAAGGCCCATTTCACCAACTTGCGTTGGTAGCGCCGGAAGAGCTCCTCCAGCGAGGCCTTATCCCCCCTGCGGGCTCGACGGATCAGCTCCTCTACAGCCACCTTCGACCACGCATTGCGGCTCATCCCCAGGTGACCCTTCCACTGCGCCCTTCGCGCAGGCAACCGCGGTGCACGCGGTGTCTCCTCGCGAGCAATCAGGTGGGCGTCGATCATGTCCGTGTTCTTCCGTTGGGATTCCGGCTCCATTCCCTAGGACGCCATTCGCGGACGGATCGCGCGCGGGGTCGGACTTTTTTCGGAGCGCCAGCTCAACGACATGCCAGGGACTTGAACGGGGTATCCCCAGGGCTCTAGCGCACAAAGCCCCCCATGGACTCACATCACTGTCCGGTTCCTTGAGGGACGGGGGACCCATGGCAGACGAACCTGTCAAACCGGTGGTCCTCACCATCCATCCCCACGAATGCGCTGACCAACCCACAGCGTTCGTCGCGCAGTGAACGGGCCTGTGCGACCGCTCCCCGACCACTCAGCAACGCCTCATGCTCCAACAAACTCTGGGCCAGGACGAGGCCATAGCGCTTGTTGGTTCGCTCGCCGCGGACGAGACCTCTCCCCAGTTCCTCCGCCGCACGATATCGGTCGTCCGTCTGAGGCCCACCACGAGCCGCCTCCATCGAGGCCGACCCGAGGTAAGCGCGGGAGAGGATCCACCGGATGAACTCATTTCCCGCCTCCACTTCATTCAGCCTGCGAGCAAGACCGAGCGCACGCTCGAGATCGGCCGCGGCCTCCGGGAGTCTTCCCGCACGATGGAGTGCCTCCGCGCGCCAGCACAGCGCATCGGCGAGGAGTGCTTGCTCGTACGCATCACCACTCCGGGCATTCTCTTCGAACAGAGCGACGGCTCGGTCGTACCGCTCGACAGCTTCGGCAGCACCGGACGCCAAGTCGAACTCGCCTTGCTCCGAATAGCTCGTCGCCAGGGTCCGCCGATAGTCATCATCGACGTGGTCCGGCGGCCGATCCAGGAATGCGAGCGCATCAGCGAAATGGCCGCGAGCTTCGTCGAGCCGGCCCCGGGCCAGCGCGATCTTCCCGAGCTTGGAGTGGTTCAGCGCCCGGAGCAGCTTGAGCTCCTCATCCTCCGGTCGAACGTCCAGGCCCTTCTGGATCTCCACGGTCGCAGCATCCAGGAAGCCTTCAGCCCGAGCGAGCGATTCGTTCTGAAAGGCGAAATCCCCGAGTCGATGCTTCGTTGCGATGATTGCCTCGCGAACCTCGGGGAGTTGACGGTCCGCGTGCGGGAGAGACGCCAAGTTCTCGTCGATCTTGTGCAGCATGGCCCGCCGCACCTCGAGCGTATAAGCGACCCTGCCAAGCTTCCAGTCGGCGTCGGAAACGAACTGGTGCGTGGCGAGGACGATGCGCTGGAGATTCTCTTGAGCTCGCCGCCACTCGCGGTAGGCGCTGAGCGCGCTGAAGGAGATGGCGACCACCGCAGCCATCGCCGCGAGTGCCAGTCCCTGCCTGAGCCGGACACGACGGCGATCAAGACCTCGCGCGGCAGTGAGAAAGCGGGAGGCACGCTCGCTCACCCCGCGGCCCGGGGAACCGCTTCTGGAGGATAGGCCCGCCGCATCCCCGTAGTGCGCGAGCAACGAGCCGGAAGGCAACCCTTCCGTCGGGCATCCTGCGTGCTCCCACGATTGCGCGGCGATCTCCAGAGCCGCCTGCCGCTCGAGCAAGACGCGCTCGCTCTCGATCCAATCCGCGAGTGACGGAACCTGCTGCAGGAGCGACTCGTGTATCAAGTCCACACGCTGCTCCGCGGGCTCATCTCCGGCAGAGAGCACGATGAGCCGGAGCCCCTCCTCGGCGACGTCCCGAGTCCCGGTCCGCATGCCGGAGAGCCGCATCAAGACCTCCAGCGACAACGCGTCTCCCCCGCCGGCCTCGAATACCTCCCGCCGGGTGCGGGGCCGCCGCGTGTCTGGGACACCGCGGCCGACCTGCACGAGATCCAGGAGAATCCACTTCGCGCGTTCGCGTCCCTGGGAGCCGAGCCCGTCGAGTAACCGTTCCGCCTGCCGCGCCAGGGCTCCGCCGACTCCACCGAGCTGCTCGTATCGCTCATGGGTCAGCTGGGCACCGCTGCGCAGGGACCCCACAACGCGTGGAGAGCTTGGCCAAGCAGCAGAAGCTGGCTTCCTTCGCTCCTCGCGTCACGAACCATCCGCAGCGACAGTCCCTCGGAGAGCCGCAGTCCGACGCGCTGGGCCATTCCTTCGATGACTTGCGTCAGCGCCTCCTCCTCCATCGGTAGGAGGTGATAGCGCGCAGCCTGGTTGAGCCGCGCCGCCATTCGCGGCATCTGCTCCAGCCGGTGGATGAAGTCGCTCCGAATCGTCGTGAGCAACCGCAGGGGTGAACCAAGCGTGGCGAGTGCTGTCTCCACCCACACGTCAATCTCCGAACAATCCGCGCCCCCCAGCGTGGCGAGTTCCTCCATCTGCTCGATCACCAGCAGGAAATGACCCTGCGGAGGCGTGTGCGCGCTTACTATCTCCGAGAGCGCGCGAACATCCGCGCGCAGCGCGCGCTCCAACTCCCGAGCCGAGAAGGTGAAGTCGCTTCCGGCAAGCGCATCACGCACGGTCACGGCAAGTTGATGCACCGGATCGTACGACGGGCGAAGGACCGCGACCCTCCAGGCAGGAGCGAGCTGCGAGGAGCGCTCCTTCAAACACGGAAGGACGCCCGCCTGTACCAACGACGATTTCCCTACCCCGCTCGGTCCCTCGACTTGCACCCACCGGCGCTCGCCGCACCGCGCCTCATCCAGAAGGCTCAGGACGGTGGAGATCTCCATCTTACGGCCGAAGAACAGCTCGGCATGTGCTTCGGTGAAGGACGCGAGCCCTGGCACTGGACACTCATCCCGTTCGCTCTGCCAAGATCGCCGTCCGAGCATATCCCGGCAGCGGAGCATCGTCGGACGGGACGCCGGCTCCTTGGCCAACATGGAGGCAACCAATGCGGACAGCGCGCCCGGAACGGCCGGAGCCAGCTCGCGCAACGGCGGCGGCTCAGCGCGGATGTGCATCGAAATCAAATCGACCGCGTCGTCGGAGACAAACGGTGTCCGACCGGCGAGGAGTTCGAAGAGCAGCACCCCCAGGGCATAGACGTCCGCGCCACCATCCACCTCCGCCGCGTTCCGGCACTGCTCAGGGGCCATGTACATGGCCGTGCCCAGAAAAATGGGTGCCGCAGTGTGCACCTGCGTATCGCCCCGGGCATTTACCTCCGGTGGCACCTTCGCGATGCCGAAGTCCAGCAGTTTGACGCGGTACCCCAGTGTGACCTCGGCATCGGGGCACAGGAACACGTTCTCCGGCTTCAGGTCCCGGTGAACAATGCCCTTTGCGTGGATGTCGGCCATCACTGCGGCGATCTGTTGGCACAGAGAAAGCGCGGCTTCGCTCGGCGCTGGCCCCTGCTGGTGCCTCATCCACTCGCGCAACGACAGCCCCTCGAGGTGCTCCATTGCCAGGAAGGCCGTGCCATCCTCCGTGCGGTCGCAATGGAGGATGCGGACCACGCCTGGGTGCTGAAATTGCGCGAGGGCCCGCGCCTCCTGGACGAACCGAGCCACGAGCTGCGGATCAACGACTGCAGCCGGAGACAGGAGCTTGAGAGCAACCACCTGGTTCATGCGCTCGTGGAGCGCGGTGAAGACCTCGCCCATGCCGCCTCTGCCCAGCGGCCGCACCAACCTGTATGGACCGACGTGATCGCCTGTTTGCCTCATGCACGCACGCCGATCATGACCCGAAACGCAGGTCGACGTCTCCTGTTCCCCGGAGCCACACCGCCTCCTGCGGCAGGGAAGTTGTCGCCTCGGCTGACCGGCCGAGCTAATCACTCCAGAGGGGCAAGAACAGGCGGGTACTGGCTGCGACCGGCCTGCGCGTTCCCCCCCTCCCTATCTACTTGGTGACCCGTTCGAACGATCGCTGTTCGCCGTGCTGGATGCGGACAAGGTGGACGCCTCAAAAAACCAGAAAGAAACGCCTAAGCTGAATATGCTTTTTCCGCGATGATCCTTGATAACTCACCGAGTTGGCCCATGCTGCCCACTTCCAAGGTCAAGCGGCAAGCACCGGATGTCCCGGACCCGGAGTCCAGCGCTCCGTGGCGACCGTGCCGCGGGTGAAGGCCACTCCACGAGGCGTGAGAGCCGCCGAGACTTGGAGATGACTTCCGCGCCCCGCACGGTAACCTGAGGCGCAGATGACCCCCGAAGCCCGCGCCGAGATGGTCGCCCAAGCCGAACGCGCCCTGCGCCGCGGAGAACTGGACGAGGCCCTGCACCTCTACGAGACCCTCGGCCAGGCCTTCCCCGACGATTCCGCCCTCGCCAACAAGCTCGCCCACCTGCGCGAGAGCGTGGATCCCGAGGAATTGCAGGCCGCGCGCGCCCTCCAGGCAAGCAACCTGCCCCAGTCCATTCCCCAGGGGCCCTCCTCCCCCGTCGCCGAGGGCGAGCGCCTCTTCAGCCTGGGCGACTACGCCGGCGCCGCCGCCGCCTACCGCCGCGCCCTCCAGGAGCGCCCCGACAGCGAGCTCATCCGCGAACGGCTCGAGGAGCTCTACCGCCTCGCGCGCACCCTGCCCGTTCACTCGCCAACGGACCGCTCGCTTCCCCGCCAGGCCGAGCCGCTCCTGCACGCCCTGCTGGACAGGCTCGCCGCGCGCCGCCGTCTCAAGCGCGACTGATGCGTTGCGCCCCGACGGGCTCGGCTTCTAGACTCCACACCCCGACTTCGCTGTCATACCCGCCGCCTTCTCCCTGACACGCGCGCCCGTCTCCTCCCCACTCCCCGCCTCCATGACGCTCATCGGCAGCCACATCGGGCGCTACCGCATTCTCGAGGAGCTGGGCTCGGGGGGCATGAGCGTCGTCTACAAGGGGCTCGACACGGCGTTGGACCGCGAGGTGGCGGTCAAGGTCCTGCACCCCCACCTGGCGCACAAGAGCGAGTCGCGCCAGCGCCTGGCGCGCGAGGCCCGGGCGGTGGCGCGGCTGCACCACCCCAACATCCTCGAGGTGTTCGACTTCTCGGCCGAGGGAGCGCGCGAGGCCTTCCTCGTCACCGAGTACGTGCGTGGCCGCACCCTCAAGGAGTACGTGGACGGCCAGGGCCCGCTGCAACCCCCCGAGCTGGCGGCGATGATCGTCCATGAGCTCGCCGCCGCGCTCGCCCACGCGCACGAGGCCGGCGTCATCCACCGCGACCTCAAGCCCGAGAACGTCATGGTGCGCGAGGACGGGGTGCTCAAGCTGATGGACTTCGGCATCGCCCGGCTGCTCGACGCCGAGGAGCAGATGACGATCACCGGCACGCTGGTGGGCTCGCCCGCGCACATGGCGCCGGAGATCATCGAGGGCCACGAGGCCGGGCCCGCCGCGGACATCTTCTCGCTGGGCACCATCCTCTACGGGCTCGTCACCGGCCGGCTGCCCTTCACCGCCGCCAACGCCACCGCCACGCTCAAGCGCATCCTCGACGGCGCCTACGAGGATCCCCGCCAGCGCGTGCCCACGCTCTCGGACGAGCTGGCGGACATCTGCGCCAGGTGCCTGGCCCGGCAGCCCTCGCGGCGCTACGCCCACGCGGGCGCGCTGCGCGACGCGCTGGCGGACTACCTCGCCGGGCTCGGCTTCGCGCGCGTGGGCGAGGAACTGGTGTCCTTCTTCGCCGATCCGGCCTCGTACCAGAAGCTGATGCGCCCGCGCATCATCGCCGCCCTGCTCGAGCGCGGCGAGCGCCTGCTCGCCGAGGACCGCACTCCCCGGGCGCTGGCCTGCCTCAACCAGGTGCTCGCGCTCGATGGCACCAACGCGCGCGCGCACACCCTGCTCGTGGGTCTGGAGCGGCAGCGCCGCCGCAAGCGCTGGCGCACGCGGGGCGCGCGGATCGGCGGAGGGCTGCTGCTGGTCTCGGTGCTCGGCCTGGGCGTCCACCTCGCGCTGACCCGGCCCGTGGCCCCGCGGCGGTCCGAGGCGCCCCCGCCCACTCCCCCGTCTCGTCCCCGGCCCCGGCGGCCGAGGCCCCCACGACGACGCCCTCCGTCCCCCACGAGGCGGTGTCCACCGCGAAGCCGTCCCCCACCACCCCGATCGAGCGGCGGCCCGCGAACGACAAGAAGCCCACCCCACGCCCGGTGGCCCAGGCCCCCGTGGCCCAGACCCCCGTGCCCGTCTCCATCCTGGTGCGGCCCTACGGCTATATCCGCGTGGACAATGGAGCGCGCAGCGCCGAGCCGCTCGCCCAACACTCGGCGGCGCTCCTGGCGGGCACGCACATGGTCACCATCTCCTGCGACTACTGCGAGGACGCGCGCGAGAGCATCGAGGTGCGTCCGGGGGCGGAGAACGTCTTCCGGCTGCGTGCCCAGCTCAAGGCCTCGCGGCTGTCCTTCGACGTCGAGCCGGCGGATGCCCTGGTGCGCGTGGGAGAAGAGACGCGCACCGCGCGGGACACGCAGACCCGCCCCTTCGACATTCCCTCGGTCCGCGGCCCCGCGGTCTTCCAGCACCGCGTGGAGTACGAGCTCAGCCGCTCGGGCTACCGCACCGAGAAGCGCGTGGCCTACATCGAGCCGGGCAAGTCCGACATCGTGAGAGGAGTGCTCGTCCCCGAATGAGCCGCTGCCTGCGCCTGCTCATCGTGCTCGGGCTGTGGGTGCCCGGGCTCACGCTCGCCGCGGAGTGGGTGGACGAGGAGGTGCCCGCCCTGCGCGCCACCTACGAGTATGGCCACTACGCCGAGGTGCTCGAGCGCGCGACGAGCCGCATCGACCGGGGGCGGCTGTCCGAGCAGGACCTGGTGGAGCTGCACAAGCTCGCGGGGCTGAGCGCCTTCCACCTGCACCGCACCGACGAGGCCACGCGCCACTTCCGCGCGCTCTTGCGCCTGGATCCCGACTTCCACCTGGATCCCTTCGCGGTGCCGCCCCCGGCGGTGAACTTCCTGGACAACCTGCGCGGGGACATGGCGGAGGAGCTGGAGCGGGTGCGCCAGGAGCGCAGGACGCGGCTGGAGCGCGAGCGCGTGGAGGCCGAGCGCCGGGAGCTCGAGCGCGCGGAGGCCGAGGCGCAGCGCCGCCGCATGGAGGAGTTGTCACGGCAGGTGACGGTGCGCCTGGTGGAGAAGCGCAGCCTGCTGGTGAACTTCGTCCCCTTCGGCGCGGGCCAGTTCCAGCAGGGCCGCACGGGCATGGGCGCCCTGTTCGCGGCGACCGAGGGCCTGCTCGCCGCCACCAGCCTCGCCACCTACTTCGCCCACCAGGGGCTCTTCCAGACGGAAAAGGTGTCGGTGGATGACGTGCGCGGCCCCCGCGAGGTGCAGGTGCGCTACATCCCCACCAGCAGCAAGAAACAGGCCGAGCTGTTGTCGACGATCAACAGGAGCACGGCCCTGGGCTTCTACGGAGTGTATGCCCTGGGTGTGCTCGAGGCGCTGTGGCGTCATCAGGACGAGGTGGTGAGCACGCGCATCGAGACGCCCCCGGACCCGGCCGCGCCCCGGGCCCGGCTGCACCTGGTCCCCACTTCCGGTGGCGCGAGCGCCGGCTTCACCCTCGCCTTCTAGGAACGCGTCCGCTCATGGCCAGCCTCACCATCCGCTCCCCCCAGGGCAAGGTCCGCACGGTCCTGCTCCACAAGCGCATCACCAGCATCGGCCGCTCGGCCGACAATGACGTGGCGCTGGAGGACCCGTCCGTGCCGGACAGTGCCCTGCACGTGCTCTTCGATGGCGCGCGCTACCAGTTGGGCAGCCTGGGCGCCACCTTCCAGGTCAACGGCAAGAAGCGCGACAGTGCCGTGCTCGCCACGTCCGACGTCATCCGCGTGGGCGCCACCGAGCTGGTGTTCACGCGCGAGGAGGCCGCGCCCGGACCCGCCGCCACGACCTCGCCGCCCCTGTCCCTCACCCACCAGGCCGAGCCGACGGCGGACCCCGACTCCACCACCCGCGAGGTGCCCGGCGTGGTGGGGCGCGAGCTGCTGCTGTTGCGCCGCCTCACCGCCTTCAGCACCCGGGTGCTCGGCGGCGGCGCCAACCGGGACACGCTGCTGGAGCACCTGCTGGACGAGGCCATCGAGGTGACGCGGGCGGACAAGGGCTTCCTCATCCTCCGGGAGAGCGGCGAGCTGCGCGTGAAGGTGGCGCGCAACCTCTCGCGCGAGAACCTGGAGGACGCGGTGGAGCGCGTGTCCGACTCCATCATCGAGAAGGTGGTGCGCACGCGCCAGCCGCTCATCCTCAGCGACGCGCTGGAGGATCCCGAGTTCAAGGTGAGCAAGTCCGTGGTGAACCTGCAGATGCTCTCCGTCATGTGCGTGCCGCTGGTGCGCGACGACGAGCTCTTCGGCGTGCTCTACGTGGGCAACGATCGGCTGGTGAACCGCTTCGAGCCCAAGAGCCTGGACATGCTCACCATCTTCGCCGCCCAGGCGCTGCTGCTCATCCACAACGCGCTGCTGGTGAACGATCTCAAGCTGGACAACACCGAGCTGCGCAAGCGCCTGGACGACACGCGCTACGGGGAGATCGTCGGCGCGTGCCAGGGCATGCTCGACGTGTACAAGCGCATCGACAAGATCGCCCCCACGGACATCTCCGTGCTCATCACCGGCGAGACGGGCACGGGCAAGGAGCTCATCGCGCGCGAGCTGCACCGCCACTCGCCCCGCGCCAGGGGGCCCTTCGTCACCATCAACTGCGGCGCCATCCCCGAGAACCTCCTGGAGAGCGAGCTGTTCGGCCACGTGCGCGGCGCCTTCACCGGCGCGGTGAACACCAAGGTGGGTCGCTTCCAGGCGGCCATCGGCGGCACGCTCTTCCTCGATGAAATCGGCGAGATGCCGCTGCAGCTCCAGGTGAAGCTCTTGCGCGCCCTGCAGGAGAAGGTCGTCTACAAGGTGGGAGACCACCGGGGCGAGCCCGTGGACATCCGCGTGGTGACGGCCACCAACCGGGTGCTGGAGGAAGAGGTGCGCAAGGGCACCTTCCGCGAGGACCTCTACTACCGACTCAACGTGGTGACGCTCAAGCTGCCCCCCCTGCGCGAGCGCGGCGAGGACCTGTTCGTGCTCGGCAAGTACTTCCTGCAGAAGTACGCCAAGGAGTTCGGCGCCCGGGCCAAGGGCTTCTCCCCCTCGGCCACGGTGGCCATGAAGAAGTACGGTTGGCCAGGCAACATCCGCGAGCTGGAGAACCGCATCAAGAAGGCCGTGGTGCTCTCGGACAAGCCGCTCATCGGGCCGGATGACCTGGACCTCAAGCCGGAGAACCTGGAGCCGGTGCTGCCCCTGGCCGAGGCGCGCGAGCGCTGGCAGAAGCACTACATCCAGGAGGTCTACGAGCGGAACAACCGCAACAAGACCAAGACGGCCAAGGACCTGGGCGTGGACCCGCGCACCATCTTCCGCCACTTCGAGAAACTGGAAGCGGACAAGAGCGGCGAGCCCTTGCTTCCCGCCGGAGACGGCGACGAGGAATTGTTGTAATTCACGACAGGGTTGTCACGGTTCGTTCCCCCCCGTTGCCGTGGCCCCCGGGTAAACACGCATGGCGACGACGAAATCCCCCCCGAGTCGGCTGGCCAGCCAATTGCTAGGACTCTGCCTCCGAAAGGGGTGGGGTTTGGGAACCGCGGTCTGGGTCCTGGGAGGCTGCATCCTTCCCCAGGACGAGTACTACCTGGACGAGTTGCCCGTCCCACGCAACGACCCCCCCCGGATCGTGGAGAACCTGGTGCAACCTCCCTACCGCATCCTCCGAGGCTTCGGGTCCAAGCCCCGCTGTGAGCTGGAGTTCTCCATCATCGTGGAGGATCCCAACCTCGGCGACACGCTCACGGCGTACTGGTACGTGGACTACGATCCCAACCAACCGCGTGGCGCGGACCGGGAAGTGACCCTCCTGCCCAAGGGCGACGATCCGAGACGTGACGAGCGCCCCACCATCAAGCCCATCTTCAACTCGGCCGAGTTCAGCCGGCTCAACACCCCGGGCGACCATGTCGTCGAGGTGGTCGTCGCCGACCGGGCCCTCCAGGGACGGGTGCCCCAGGCGGACATCGTCCAGCTGCCCAATGGCGACATCCTGACCAATCCCGGCTACGCCACGTCCTACGTGTGGTTCGTGCGGACCGAGCAGGGAAATTGCCCATGAGCCGCTCGGGCATGGGACTGCTGAAAGGGGTACTGCTCGCGGGGGTGCTGCTGCTGGGCTGTGGCATGACCTCCGAGGATTGGTTCCTGGGCTGCCGCGACGACAGCGACTGCGCGGACGACCAGGTGTGTTTCGTCAACGGGTGCGGCGATCCGGGAAGGAACCTCGTGGTGGAGGTCATCCCCAACGCCAAGGAGGGCCTGTTCGCCCAGGATCTGCCGGTGGACGAGCTGCGCGACCAGCAGACGCTGCTGCTGCGCGGCCCCTCCACGCTCAAGGGGAAGGTGCTCGTACAACAGGGGGAGACCTCCACCACGGCCTACTCCGCCCCCGTCACCCTGCGCATCACGGGCGAGAGCCTGCTCATCCCCGGAGTGCAGCGCACACAGGAGGACAGCACGCTGGATCCAGACTCGCAGGGGTCCTTCTCGCTGCCGGTGGCCTCGGGGCGCTACACGGTGGAGCTGCTCACCGCCAACTCCGAGCTTCCACCCCTGTCCAGCAGCAGCGACGTGCAGCCGGGAAGCAGCGCCCCGCTCGAATTCCGCCTGCCCGATCCCACCCAGCTCGTGCGGATGACCGGCAGGGTGCTGCGCTACGACAACACCCCCATGCCCGTGAACGTGCCCCTGGAAGTGCAGGTGCTCGACGAGCAGAAGAACCCGCTGACCCAGCGGGCGACCGTGGTGCCGGGCACGGGACTGTTCACCCTGGTGTTGCGCCGGACGGACCTCAAGAGTGACTCGCTCACCCTGCAAGTCACCTCGACGAACTACCTGGTGCCCCAGATGCTCGTCCACCTCGATCCGAGCCAGGCGCTGACCGAGCCCGTCCTGCTGCCCGACTACGGGGAGCCGGTGCGACTCCAGGGACGGGTGGTGGACCGGGAGGGCAATCCGGTGGCCGGGGCCACGCTCTTCGTGTCGGGCTCGGTGCTGGGCGGCGGGCAGTACCGCAGCCCGCAGGTGGAGTCCCAGGCGGATGGCTCCTTCGAGCTTCTCACGCTGCCCAGCCCACCGCTGGGCAGCGGCCGCGAGCTCCTGCTGACCATGCTGCCGCGGGCGGGCGCCCCGGCCGGCTCCACGGAGACGAGCATCCTGGTGCCGCGCGTGAGCGTCTTGAAGCTCGGCAACGTGGTCTGCCAGACGCGGCGCAAGGTGGTGGGCACCGTGCTGGGGCCCGTCGGCTCACTGCCCGCCGCGGGCGTCCAGGTGGAGGCCACGCTGCTCAAGGAAGTGGCGGGCACGCCCCGGCCCGCCTCCAGCCGCGTCGCGGCGGACCGCCGCACGGACGAGCAGGGCCACTTCGAGCTCTGGCTGGATCCCGGCGTCTACCGCTTCGACTTCGCCTCCCTGGAGAACCTGCCCCGCTACAGCCGCATCGTCACGGTGCATCCCGCGACGGCGGCCACGACCCCCTCGCCCCAGGAGGTCGCCGTCACGCTGCCCAAGGGCCGCCGCGTCACCGGCTATGTGCGCTTCATCGAGGGGACCCAGGCGCGGCCCGACGTGCCCAACGCCGCCCTGCGCTTCTACCGCCTGGTGGCCGTGGAGGGGGAGAACTCCGCCCTGCTGCTCGGCGAGACGACGTCGGACGCGACCGGCGCCTTCTCCACCACGCTGCCCCTGCCCTGAGCCTCCCGCCCTCCGGGGCGCGGGGGGGCTGGCCGCCGCGTTCGCCACGTATTTGCCCCTTGCGTGTATGCAGCATTGCGAATATCCATGCACGCTCATGCATAAGGCGGCGATCGGCATCATTGGCGCGTCCGGCTACTCCGGCGTCGAGGCGACCCACATCCTGGCGGCCCACGGGCAGGTGGAGCTGCGACTGGTGACCAGCGACCGCTGGAAGGGCGAGTCGGTGGGCCGCCGGCTGGGCCTCATGGGGCCGGTGGGGCAGCTGCGCTATGCGCCGCTGGACCAGAGCGCCGAGCTGGCGCGCGAGTGCGAGGTGGTGCTGCTCGCCACGCCCGCCGAGTCCTCGCTGGAGCTGGTGCCGGGGCTGCTCGAGGCGGGCGTGCGGGTGATCGATCTCTCGGGCGCCTTCCGCCTCCAGGACACGGCCGCCTACCCGACCTTCTACAACTTCACCCATGGCTCGCCCGCGCTGCTGGCGGAGGCCGTGTATGGCCTGCCGGAGCTCGTCTCGCGCGAGCGCATCGCCCGGGCGCGGCTGGTGTCCAACCCGGGCTGCTACGCCACCGCGTGCGCGCTGTCCGTGGCGCCGCTGTTGCGCGCGGGGCTGCTCGACGAGGGCTCCCTCGTCTTCGACGCCGCCTCGGGCACCACGGGCGCGGGCCGCAAGGGCAGCGAGGACATGAGCTTCAGCGAGGTGGACGAGGACTTCCGCGCCTACCGCGTGCTGCGCCACCAGCACACGCCGGAGATCGCCCAGACGCTCGCGGGGGTGGCCGGGCGCCCGGTGCCGCTCACCTTCACCGCGCACCTGTTGCCGCTCAAGCGCGGCATCCTCGTCACCGCCTACGCGCGCCTGGCCAGGGGCGCCACCGCCGCCGAGGCCCGCGCCGCCCTGGAGAAGGGCTACGCGGACTGCCCCTTCCTCTCGGTGGAGTCCTCGCCGGACGCGGTGGGCCTCAAGGCCGTGGTGGGCACCAACCGCTGCACGGTGGGGCTCGCCGTGGACGCCACGGGGTATGATCCGGGCCGCGTGGTGGTGACGGCGGCGATCGACAACCTGGTCAAGGGCGCCGCGGGCCAGGCCGTGCAGAACCTCAACCTCATGAAGGGCTGGGAGGAGACGCTCGGCCTGTCCACCCTCCGGGGCTTCACGCCGTGAGGGTCCCTCCGGGATTCTTCTTCGCGGGACAGCACGCCGGCCTCAAGCCCCAGCGCAAGGACGTGGCGCTCGTCTACAGCGACACCCCCTGCGCGGCCGCGGGCTGCTTCACCGCCAACAAGGCCCGCTCCGCGCCCGTGCAGGACGCCGAGCCCCGCCTGCCCGCCGCGGACGTCCAGGCCGTGCTCGTCAACTCGGGCAACGCCAACGCCCTCACCGGCGCCGCGGGGCTCGAGGCCGTGCGCACCCTGCGCGAGGAGCTCGGCCAGCTCCTCTCCGTCTCCCCCTCCGCCGTGCTCTGCGCCTCCACGGGCGTCATCGGCCATCCGCTGCCCGTGCCCAAGGTGCGCGCGGTGCTCGCCCCGCTCAAGGAGGGCCTGCGCCCCGAGTCGGATGCCGCCGCCGAGGCCATCATGACCACCGACACGCGCCCCAAGCAGGTGTGGCGCTCGGTGCGGCTCTTCGATCGGGACGTGACGGTGTCCGCCATCTTCAAGGGCTCGGGGATGATGCACCCGTCGCTCGCCACGGTCATCGCCGTCATCGTCACCGATTGCGCCATCGCCCCGGAGCCGCTCGCCACCGCCCTGCGCCAGGCCGTGTCCTGCTCCTTCAACAGCCTGACGGTGGACGGGGACATGAGCCCCAACGACACCGTGTACGTGCTGGCCAACGGCCGGGCGGACCACCCCCCCCTCACCGGTCCCGGGCCGGAGTGGGACGCCTTCACCAGCACCCTGACGGACCTGTGCCAGGAGATGGCGCGGGAGATCGCCGCGGATGGCGAGGGCGCCACCAAGCTCCTGGAGGTGGAGGTGACGGGGGTACCCACCCCGGCGATCGCCCAGGATCTGGCGCGCGCCGTGGCGGGCTCCACCCTGGTGAAGGCGGCCGTCTTCGGGGCCGATCCCAACTGGGGCCGGGTGCTCGCCACCGTGGGCGCGCGCGCCGGCACCCAGGGCTACGCCGTGGACCCCTACCCCGCCCGGGTCAGCATCCAGGGCATCTGTGTCTACGAGGGCGCGCCCCAGCCCTATGACGCCACGGTGCTCAAGGCCCGCATGCGCGAGCCCGAGGTGCGCGTGGAGGTGCACCTCACCGACGGCGAGGCGTCCGCCGTGGCGTGGGGGTGCGATCTCTCGTACGACTACGTGAAGATCAACGCGGACTACACCTCGCTCATCGTGTCCAAGCCGGACGGCGGCGTGGGCAAGGATGACCGGCTGGCCAACTACAGCCCCGCCTTCAAGACGACGCTGCTCGTCGAGTCGCTCTCGTACATCTCGCGCTTCCGCGGCAAGCGCTGCGTCATCCGCTACGGCGGCGCGGCCATGGTGAAGGAGTCGCTCAAGCAGGCCTTCTGCCGCGACATCGAGCTTTTGCGCTCCGCGGGCCTGCAACCCATCATCGTGCACGGGGGCGGGCCGGAGCTCACCCGCACGCTGGACAAGCTGGGGCTGCGCCAGGAGGGCGTGCTCGTCTCGGACGACTCGGGCCTCAAGGTGGTGGAGATGGTGCTGTCGGGCTCGGTCAACTCCGATCTCGTCACCATCCTCAACAACATGGGGGACCGGGCCGTGGGCCTGTCCGGCAAGGACGGGGCGATGATCCGCGCCCGGCGCATGTCCACCGAGGACGGGCGCTCGCGCGAGCACGTGGGCGAGGTGACGCGCGTCAACCCCGAGTTCCTGGAGATGATGCTCGGCCAGGGCTACGTGCCCGTCATCTCCCCGGTGGGCCTGGGCGAGGACGGCCTCACCTATGACCTGGGCTCGGACGTGGTGGCCGCCGAGGTGGCCAAGGCCCTCAAGGCGCACAAGCTCGTCTACCTGCACGACGCACCGGGCATCCTCAAGGACAAGGAGCTCTTCAGCGAGCTGACGGCCGCACGGCTCCAGGAGCACCTGGACGCCGGCGCCTTCAGCGGCAGCATGCAGACGCGCGCCATCATGGCCATCAAGGCGATTGGCGGGGGCGTGGAGCGGGTGCACGTCATCGACGGGCGCGTGCCCCACAGCCTCATCGCCGAACTCTTCACCGACAAGGGCGTGGGTACACTTGTCACGCGTTGAGCCAGGACCCCGGAGGCCCCACAACGTGAGTCCGCTTCGGAACAATGGAGACAAGGCCGCGCGCCAGGACGCCATCCGCCGCATCGTCCGCACGCACCAGGTGGGCACCCAGGAGGAGCTGGGACAGCTGCTCTCGCGCGAGGGCTTCGACGTCACCCAGGCCACGCTCTCGAGAGACCTGGCGCAGCTGGGCGCCATGCGCGTGTCCCTGCCCGAGGGCGGCACGGTGTACGGCCTGGAGGCGGCCCCCCCGCGCGGGGGCGAGTCCCGATTGATGGAGCTGGGGGAGATGATCCTCTCGGTGGAGGACAACGAGATGCTCGTCGTCGTCCGCACCCGTCCCGGCTCCGCGCCCCTGGTGGCCTCGGCCATCGATCACGCGCGGCTGCTCGAGTGCCTGGGGACGCTCGCCGGAGATGACACCATCTTCGTCGCCCCGGCGCGGGGCCGCTCCACGCGCACGTTGAACCGGAAGTTGAAAGCCTTCTTTGGAAAGGAAGACACCCCATGACGATTGCCAAGACGGCCGCTACGGGCGGAACCGGCCTCCACCCGGAGGTGCTGGCCTTCACCAGCTCGCTGTCGCTCGACAAGGCCCTGCTGCGCGAGGATCTGGTGGGCAGCCTCGCCCACCTCACCATGCTCTCGCGCACCCGCCTCATTCCCTCCGAGGACGCGCGCGCCATCCGCGAGCAGCTCGTGGCCATCTGGAAGGCCTCCCAGGCGGGCACGCTGGCACTCCCCGACGAGGAGGACGTGCACATGGCCGTGGAGGTGGAGATCACCCGCGTGCTGGGTGAGCGCGCGGGCCTGCTGCACACGGGGCGCTCGCGAAATGATCAGGTGGCGGTCGACCTGCGGCTGCACGTGCGCGAGAAGGTGGCCGAGGCGCTCGACGTGCTGGCGACGCTCATCGAAGGCCTGGTGGCCCGGGCCGAGGCCGAGCGCGGCGTCATCCTCCCCTCCTATACGCACCGGCAGCGCGCGCAGCCCATCTCCCTGGCCTACCAGTTGTGTGGCTACGCGGCCATGTTCGTCCGGGACGTGGACGCGCTCGGCTTCGTGCTCCAGGGCGTGGCGCCGCTGCCCCTGGGCGTGGGCGCCATCGGCGGCACGTCCCTGCCCATCGATCGCGAGGTGACGCGCGAGCTGTTGCGCTTTCCCCGCGTGACGATGAACGGCCTGGACACGGTGGGCGACCGCGACTTCGCCATGGACTTCGCGTACACGGCGATGCGCTCGCTCCTGCACGCCAGCCGCGTGGCCACGGACTTCTACGACTTCGCCTCGCCCGAGTTCGGCTTCGTGAAGCTGGACGGGGAGATCGCCTGCGGCTCGAGCATGATGCCGCAGAAGCGCAACCCGGACGTCTTCGAGCTCATCCGGGGCAAGGCGGGACGCGCGGTGGGCAACCTGACCAACCTGGCGGTGCTCGTGAAGGGCCTGCCGGTGGGCTACAGCCGCGACCTGCAGGAGGACCGGCAGGTGCTGCTGGAGACGGGGCCGCTGCTCACCAGCGTGCTGTCCATGCTCCACCTGGCGCTGGGCAAGGTGTACTTCGACAAGGAGAAGTGCCTGGCCGCGGTGGAGTCGGACTACATGCAGGCCACGGACGTGGCCGAGGCGCTGGCGATGAAGGGCATTCCCTTCCGCACGGCCTACAAGTCCACGGGCGCGCTGGTGCGCGCGTGCCAGGAGAAGGGGCTGCCGCTGGCGAAGGTGACGCTGGAGCTGGCCCAGTCGGTGGATGCGCGCTTCGACGCCGAGGTGCTCAAGAGCGCGGATCCCCGGCGCGCGGTGGAGCGCAAGGCCAACGCGGGGGGCACCGGCCCCGCGTCGGTGGAGAAACAACTGGTGGAACTGAAGTCCCACGCGGCGCGCGCACGGGAGATGGCCAGGGCCATTCCCCGGCTCGCCCCCCTCTTCGACTCGTTGCAGGAGGCAGCACTGTGAAGCAAGACTTCCTCTCCCTGGCGGACCTCTCCGCGGCCGACTACCGGTCCCTCTTCGACCGGGCACATGCCCTCAAGGCGAGTCGCAAGCGCAAGGAGGTGGTGACGACGCTGGCCGGCCGCCACCTGGTGGCGGTGTTCGAGAAGGCGTCCACGCGCACCCACCTGTCCTTCGAGGCGGCCATGTACCAGCTCGGCGGCACGGTGACGACGATCACCTCGGCGAGCAGCCAGATCGCCCGCGGCGAGACGATCGAGGACACCGCGCGCGTCATCTCCGGCTACGCGGACTGCATCATGTTCCGCACCTTCGGGGATGACCGGCTCCAGGCGTTCGCCAAGGCGTCGGCGGTGCCCGTCATCAACGGCCTGTCCGAGGGAGGCCATCCGGTGCAGGTGCTGGCGGACCTGTTCACGGTGGAGGAGCGGCTGGGCGGAGTGAAGGGCAAGACGGTGGCGTTCCTGGGCGACTGCGCGAGCAACATGGGCCGCTCGTTCGTGGAGGCCACGCGCTTTTTCGACTTCCACCTGCGGCTGGGCTGTCCCGAGGGCTACCGTCCGGCGGCGTCGCTGCTGGCGGAGGCCGGGGGGCGCGTGCACGTCACGGCGGACCCCACCGAGGCCGTCCAGGGCGCGGACGTGCTGGTGACGGACGTGTGGACGAGCATGGGCCAGGAGGCCGAGTCCGCGCGGCGCATGAAGGATTTGAATGGCTACCAGCTCGACGAGGCGCTGCTGGCCAAGGCGAAGCCGGGCGCCATCGTGCTGCACTGCCTGCCGGCGCACCGCGGCGAGGAGATCTCCGCGGGGGTGATCGACGGTCCCCAGTCGGCGGTGTGGGACGAGGCGGAGAACCGCATGCACGTGCAGAAGGCGCTCATCGAGCGGCTCATCCTCGGCTGAGCCCCGGCGGCTCCCGGCGGCCTCTCCCCGCCGGGAGCGTCTCAATCGCAATACCGCCAGGCTCCCACGAAACTCCGCCAAACCCGCGCTGGGAGTGCCAGGCGGCGGGTTCGCTTCCCGCCGCTTCCAGTAGAGGTTGCCCGCCGCCTTGAGTCGAACCCACTCCTAACAAGGAGCCGCGGCTCGCATTAGGGGACCAAATCGATTCTTGTCGGACCAAATTTGGACCAAATCCGTCGGCGTATAGGCGGGATGGGGGCCCTGTTGAGGAAGGGCTGGAGCCGAGGGGGCGAGGAAGACCGCTGACGGGTGCCGCCAGGGCTGTGCGCCGGGCCGGTGCAGAGGCGGTGCAGCCCTCTTCAGGCACACGCCGGCCCAAGCAGCCCACCCAGCAGGGGGGGGCGGCTTGGGGCTGGGCTTCTGGGGCACCGTTACGGCTTGGGGCTCAACACCACGCGCGCTGGGCTAGCCCCTGCGCTTTAGCCACTCTCGCCCTCGACGTGGGCAGTCCCAGGTGGCTGATCGCGCCCTCGGCGTCACTCGTCACCAAGAAGAATCACCTCTTCCTTGAGATGAAGATCGACTACGTGAACCGGCTGCCCCTGGGCGTGGATGGGCACTTCGTCCAGGCCGGCACTGGAGGCTGAGTCGCTCCGTGCGCTCGTCCACCCTGACTGTGAGAGACTGCCTATTTCAGGCGTACTTTCAGGTGCTCCTCCGTGGCGTTGGGCCGCCCCATGAAGGTGTCGAGCAGGCGTTCCTCGACATGGTGCTGATCCCAAACAGCCATTCGCTCGAGCCCAACACACTCGTGGGGCTCGGCACTCCTCGAATGACCGTCCAGGTCGAAGATCGTGCAGTTATGGAAGTCCAATATGTCCTGCCTGAATGCGACAATAGGTTGAGTCAGCGGTTCCTCAAGCTCTCTCCGCCCGATGATCTCCCATAAGTTGGGGTCCAAATGACGGACAGCCACCTTGAAGAGGATGGGCTTGGATGCAATCCGATCGAGGTCTGCATCAGGACTCTCGGTCTTGTAGTCGTAGAATGCATCATGCGTTCGCGTCATCGCCCTCCCGTAGCCGAAAGAACCGTCCGCGAGGCGGATTCTCAAAAACGTCCCTGGCCTATAAAATCTCGGCATTCGCGCCATTTCTAATACCCTGTGTAAGGATAGAATTGACCCCACCGATCCGTGGCAGCGTCGTGAAACCGCCTACCCCAAGGATTGTCTTTCGCCACACCGCGCACGGCATTCTCGGTCTGATAGGGCTTTCCGGTATCGGATCGGGCGCCACCATGAGAATCAATCAACTGCTGCTCTCTTCCGCGAATCCGCGGCGTCATCATATCTCTTACCATAGTCAATGGCGGCCCCAACATCGAATTTATCAAGAAACGGGGGAGCGAACACGGCATTGGCATTCCTTGGTTCGTCGTTCTCATCAATGTGGTGATTCACATCTCGCAAAATAACGGCCAACCACGCCTGCTCTTCGAGGGACTTGGTGAGATCGACGACCATGCTGGTTCGCCCCGCGTAGTAGCGGTGGGTGTTATTGTTGAGCTTCGTGTAGGTCACATAGAGGCGCCCCCGATTTTTCTTGGTCTCCTGGTCGGGTTCTGATGTTGGCGATACGCCGGGAGGCGCCAGTGGGGCGGACGTCGGTCCCGTTCGGGTCTTGGGAGCCTTCGTCATTGGGTGTTGACCTTGGACCCACCCAGACACATCGCCGAAGTGCGTGCCGTAGAACTCATCCGCGATGTCGATCGGGGTCTCCGCCCCGTCCACGGCCGCGCTGACGGTCAAGCAGACCAGGAGAACACTACCGGCCGCAGCGACGATCGCTCCTCCCGTGACGATGAGCTCTCCGGCCGCACCGCCAGCCCCTGCTTCTTCCGCTGCTGTGGCGCCCTCTGGCACGATCCGGAGCACGCCTCGGGGGATGCCGTTTCCCAAGCCCTCGCCAGAAATCCCCTCGAGCAGAGGTGACGAGGATGGACCCAGCGGCGCCACAGGTGAGGCCCCCGGCGTTGCCGCCACAGGCACTACTTCCAGGCCAGCGCGAGCTGAATGAAGCGCTTCATTCAGTGCCCCCGATGCAAGGTAACGGCGCGGGACATAAACACAGCGCTCTCGTTGACCCGTGGCGCGACGGACGCTCTGGGCAGCGCCGCTACACCCCACAAGAAACATGCAGAGCAGCACAGCCAACAAGCGTGCCATGCAGCACCTCCTGACGTTGATGGGCTCCCCCAAGCGGGTGGGGAGGAAGCGAACGTAGCGCGCCCCAAGCAGACGGGGAGAGCGTATAGGCGGGATGGGGGCCCTGTTGAGGAAGGGCTGGAGCCGAGGGGGCGAGGAAGGCCGCGGACGGGGGCCGCCAGGGCGGTGGCAGCCACCAGGACAGCCCGGCAGCCACGGCGGGCACCTCGGGCCCGGTGGAGGTCACCAGGGCAC
Source organism: Cystobacter fuscus (assembly GCF_002305875.1). NCBI lineage: Bacteria > Pseudomonadati > Myxococcota > Myxococcia > Myxococcales > Archangiaceae > Cystobacter > Cystobacter fuscus. Next base: position 6,885,319 of record NZ_CP022098.1, read on the forward strand.
GACGGCAGCGCCAGAAGATAGATCCAGGGCTGGAGGGCTCGCCGCGCTCGCCCAGCGAGGGGTCCAAGGGGACCAAAAAAGGACCAAATCGAACGGACGCGCATGGACTCGCCCGGACAGATGGGCGCCCCACTTTCAGAGGGGAAACGGGGGTTGTGCCTCTGGTCCCGAGTGGGGGCAGATCTGCCCTTCGCGGCTTCGATCCCGCCGCCTCCACATTCAGAGAAGGTAGGGAGGCGCCCGTCAGCGCACGGCGCCCTCGGCCTGTCCTTCCCCGGCCCGTGCGTCCAGCACCACCCGGCCCTCCTTCATGACGAACCGGACCTGCTCCAGCGCGCCCAGGTCCTTCAGCGGGTCCCCCTTCACCGCGAGCACGTCCGCGAGCTTGCCGGCTTCGAGGGAGCCGAGCCGGTCGTGCAGGCGAAGCAGCTCCGCCGCGTTCACCGTCGCCATGCGCAGGATGTCCACCGGTGACAGGCCCGCCTCGGCATAGGCGGTGAGCACCCGCCGGCTGGCCTGTCCCCGCGTCAGCCCCGGTATCGCCCCGTACATGTCCGAGCCCGCGGCGAGCGGCACTCCCGCGGCCGCCGCGCGACGGAGGCGCTCGTGCTGCCGGGCAATGCCCTTCTTGCAGCGCTCCTCCAGGCGGCGCCGGAGCTCCGGGTCGGCCGCCGTCGCCCCGACGCTGACGCAATCCGCCGCCGCGCTATCGGTGGGCACCAGGAAGATGCGCTTGCGCGCCATGGTCGCCAGCACGTCCTCGGGCAGCGAGTACGCGTGCTCGACGGAGTCCACTCCCGCCTGGACCGCGAGGCGCACGCTGTCGTCGTTCGTGGCGTGCGCCGCCACCGGGCGCTTGCGGCGGTGCGCCTCCTCGGTGATGGCCTTCAGTTCCTCCAGGGTGAGCAGGTTGGGGCCGTTGTCGACGATGACCTTGATGCAGTCCGCGCCGTCATAGAGCGCCTGCCGCACCGCGCGCCGGGCCGCCTCCACGCCCGAGACGGTGGCGTACTCCTCCTCGATGAGGCCCTGCGCCAGCGGCTGGAGCGTGTCCATCTGCCCCCCGGGCGGCGCGAGCGCGCGGGTACACGCGGAGAGGCGCGGCCCCGTCACCCAGCCCTCCTGGATGGCCTTGCGCAGCGCCACGTCCCCATTCCGACCGGAGTTGCCCAGATCGCGCACCGTGGTGAAGCCGGCTTCCAGCATCTCGCGGCCCAGCTTCGCGCCCAGCAGCGCGCGCTCGGCGGTACTCGTCCGGGCCACGTAGTCCAGGAGGGAGCCATCGCTGTCCAGCGGGACCTCCAGCAGCAGGTGCGAGTGCGCGTCCACCAGCCCTGGCAGGAGGGTGACGTCGCCCAGGTCGATGACCCGCGTTCCCGGAGGAATGGGGAGGCGGGTGCCCACGGCCTGGATGCTCGGTCCCTCGACGAGGACGACCGCGTCCGGCAGGAGCCGGGCGTTCTTCCCGTCGAAGAGTCTCGCGGCGCGCAGCGCGAGGCGCGCGGGCCCCTGGGAGTCGGGCGCCTGGCCCCGGGCGGGCCCCGAGAGACTCCAGAGCAGGACCACTCCAACGACCGCCAGCAATCGCCTGGAAAAAGAAAACATCACGCGGCTCCTCGGTAGGGGGCTCCCCACCCTCCCCCGGTCGCCGCGTGAAGACAAGCCACTTCCCTGCAGGGAGGTGACGCGCGCCACGCAGGCCCTGCCGCCGTGCCCTCCTTGACCCTGTGGGGCCGCATGTGCCCCCAGTGTGCGTGCGCCGTGAAGGTGCACTTGACCAGCGGGTGGAAGTCCCGCCCGAGGAGGAAGTCGACCCCCTCGGTAGCTATCTGGCGGGGACGAGGGGCGACCCTCGGACTCGAAGCCCAGAGACAGAAGGCCTCGAAAGGAGGTCGAGCGAGCTTGCAGGCCGCAACGTGAGTGAAGCCCGAGCAGGCCCCGAAAGGGCAATCGTGGGAGCCGACCTGACGCACATACAGGGAAGGCCAGGCGCCCGGCGAGAAGGTCGACATCAACGTCGCCGGGTGGACCACCGGGGTGGTGGGGCGCGGCATGTGAGCACACGGTGAAGTGCGCAACACGGGAGACCTGGTCCGAGCGGGGTAGCGACCCGAACACGCCGTCAGGGCGTGGCGACGGCCAGGAGTCGGAAGGGCCCGTACTACCGAGGAAGCGGGTAACGACCGTGGAGGGAAGGGGCCCTGGTTCAGGGTGCTTCGCAAGGAGCAGACGCAGCGGGAGATTGGCGTGAGCCTAACAACCCCTACAAAGCTCGAAGAGTTCCGAGCGAAGCTGTACGCGAAGGCCAAGGCGGAGCCGACGTTCCGGTTCTACGCGCTGTACGACAAGCTGCATCGGTGGGACGTCCTGACGGAGGCGCTCGGGCAGTCGAAGCAGAAGAGGGGCGCCGCAGGAGTGGACGGACAGACCTTCGAGCAGCTCAAGGAGTACGGCGAGGAGCGCTGGCTCGAGGAGTTGCAGCGCGAGCTGCAAGGGAAGACGTATCGGCCCCAGCCCGTACGGAGGGTGCTGATACCCAAGCCAGGAGGAGGCGAGCGGCCACTGGGTATCCCCACTATCAAGGATAGAGTGGTCCAGACGGCGGCGAAGCTCATCCTGGAGCCCATCTTCGAGGCCGACTTGAGCGAGGCTGCATACGGGTACCGACCCGGACGCAGCGCGGTCGATGCGGTCCAAGAGGTCCATCAGGAGCTGAAGCGCGGGCGAACCCAAGTGGTGGATGCGGATCTCTCGAAGTACTTCGACACGATTCCCCATGCGGAGCTGATGAAGAGCGTGGCGAGGAGAATCGCGGACAAGGCGGTGCTGCATCTGGTGAAGATGTGGCTGAAGGTGCCTGTGGAAGAGAGGGACGAGCAAGGACGCCCGAAGTACAGCGGAGGCAAGCGCTCGAAGCAGGGGACACCGCAGGGAGGTGTCATTTCACCGCTGCTGGCGAACATCTACATCAACCGGTTGCTGAAGGTGTTCGCCAAGAGCGAGCTGATGAAGAGGAGCGAAGCGGTGCTGGTCAACTACGCCGATGACTTCGTGGTGGTAGCCCGTCGGGGTGCCGCGGAGGTGTTGGCGCAGGTGAAGCAATGGCTCGAGGGGATGAAGCTGACGCTCAACGAGACGAAGACGAGCATTCGCGATGCGCGGAAGGAGCATTTCCGCTTTCTCGGGTACGAGCTGGGACCCCTGGTCTACAAGAAGACCGGCCAGAAGTACCTGGGAGCCCGACCGTCGAAGAAGGCGATGGAGCATGCCCGAGGTGAAGTGAGCCGAATCCTTCGGCGTGGCAGGACGGAGCGCTGGGAGGAGATAGCGGGCGAGCTCAACCGGTTCCTGCGAGGGTGGGCGACGTACTTCGCCTACGACTCGCCGATGCACGCGTTCAACGTGCTGGACTGGCACGTGACCGAACGGGTGAGGAACTTCCTGAGCAGGAGGCACAAGGTGGCGCGAGCAATGTCACGCTTCAAGTACAACGAGGTGCACCGGAGCCTCGGAGTGCTGGAGGTGCGTGCTCTCCTGCACTGACACGCGTCGCGTGAAACCTGTCCGAGAGCCGGATGCAGGAAATCTGCACGTCCGGTTCGATGAGCGGCGTGGAGGAAACGGACCGTGGGTGAGACTCGGCGAGAAGGCGAGCGAGAGCGGACCTTCGCAGTAGGCGCCGACGAGCCCGAGCGGCACCGCGCCTCCCGTCGACTCTACCCCTCCAGCGGGGATGAGAACGGGACATGACGGGGAAAGACGGGATAGGGCGGCACAACGAACCGACGTGAGCTCAAGGCGACAGCAGGTAACAGCGCGTCCTGCTTGGGGTTTCCTATCGCCTTGTCTGTGGGTTCGATTCCCGCCGCTTTCAGTAGAGTTTCAGTCGTCGTACAACCCGTCCATGAACTCCTGGAAGCTGTTGGCGACGGGGTGGACGGAGCCCTCGACGGAGACGAGGACGACACGAGGCTGTTCGGGCGAGCCTCGGTAGTCAAAACACAGGTCCTCTCCACCAGGGGTTCTGGCGAAGGGGAAGATGTCGCCTCTTCCAACCCTGAACCCATTGGGCTCGGGGGCCATGCCCTGATACATGGATACAACCCGCTTGTAGTCATCGGGAAGTTTGACTCCCCATGCGGACTCGATCCGCTCCAATTCATGTGGACTGACGGAACCTGACGCTTTCAGGACGTGCGGTCTCCAGTGAACACTCATTTGAATTCCTCCATCCGAAAATCTATTGGTATCCGCCTCCCCAGATGGACATCTCTCCGGTGTGCTGTCTCGCAAGCTGGTGTGCGCCATCCGTAATGAGCTGCATTCGGCCGGAGGTGTCGGCCGGAGGTGTCAAAGGATTTGAAACGAGAGACCCCCGCCGGAGGTGTCTCGCCGGAGGTGTCAAAGGATTTGAAACGAGAGACCCGAACCCCAGGAAGGGTGTCAGACGATTTGTAAGAGACGAGGTGTCGGAACGAGTCCTTTGAACATTCCCCGGGAGCAGGCCTCCACCTGACGAACCGAGTACCTCCTGGAAGTCGGGCGCGGTCCATGCGAACACTCTTTCCTGGGGCATGAGGGGAAGCCAAGAGGAGGAGCACGCATGGTCGAGGAGAAGAAACCCGAGGCGAGCGGGGAGGAACCGGAGCGGTTGGGGCCGTACCTGATTCGGGAGCAGGTGCAGCAGTCCCATGACAGCCAGGTGGAGCTCTACCTGGCCACGCACGAGACGAGTGGGGCCACGGCCCTGGTGCGCAAGCACTCCGCCGAGGAGGTCGCGGCACCGCGCAAGGACTGGCGGGTGCTCTTCGGCTCCTGGGCCTCGCGGGGCTACTCCGCCATGGAAGTGGAGCACACCGACTGGGCCAGGGCCCTGGACAGGCAGTCGGCGGAGTCGTTGCTGCTCACGTTGGAGGGGGTGCTCGAGGAAGTGCGGCGCATGGCCCGCGCCGTCGCCGGCACCCACGAGCCGCGCCGCCAGTGGCGCCTGGAGTGGGGCGTGGTGAGCGCCGCCACGGTGTGCGCCCTGCTCTTCGCGTGGGTACGTCTGGCCCCCCATGTCCCAACCCCCTGCCCCGCCAGCACCCACGGGCCACGGGGTGCCCACGGCAGCCGGGACGCCGGACTTCGATGCGTGGCTCTCTGATACCTCCCCCCCGGGGCAAACCGTGCTCGCCCGACCTCTGCCGAAAGAGCCCTTGAAGGGACAGAAGCGCCCGCCCTGCACTCGCTACACCGAGGTCGAGCTCGTCGGCGCCTGCTGGGCGCCTCACGAGCTCAAGGCCCCGTGCCCGGAGACACTCTTCGAGTACCAGGGCAAGTGCTACCTGCCCTCGTTCAGCGCGAAGCCGCCACCCTCGTCGCTCGATCAGTGAGGAGCGCCCGAGGAAGGTGATCGGGTCGAGGGCCGGCGCGGTGGTGTGCAGGCTGCTCTTGGCCGTCTCCGCCGTTTCCGGCTTCGTGCCCGTTTAGAGCTCACCATCACTCCGTCTCCGGCCCCCGCCACTTCGAACCGGACGGGCGGGTTTCCCGCATCCGGCTCACCGCGGAGGCGTCCTCCGCCGGGGTTATGCTTCCGTCCTTCTGGCCGCCGACTTTCGGAGCCATTCGCCCCTACTCCACCGCTGCCAGCCGGGGGCGGATTTCGCCCAGCGGTCCATCTTCATTCGAGGCTCCTGCGGATTTCCGGTGGGTCTTGTCATCCCACTCCCGCCTCACCTCTCGTTCCGAATGCCTCCGGCAGGGCCCCTTGGCTCCACGGGCATTACCCCGCTTCCTCGCTACTACGGACCCATCTGCCAGGCTCTCGCCTTCACCGCACTTCGCCTCCTCGGCTCGCGCGGCTACCTTGCTTCCGCGGGCTTTCTCCGCGGGGCGAGGAGCCCTTCCCTGTTTCCATCCATGGCCTTGTTCACGTGCCGCCGCCCTCTACCCCGCCGGGTGGACCCCCCAAGGTCGTCTTCGGGGAGTTTCTGCTGCCTTCGCCGTCTTTGAGCCAGCTCGGCACCCGGAGTTGACGAGTCACGAGGCCTCTTCCGGGCGTTCACTCTTCGTTGCGGCCCGCGCACTCGCTCACCCCGCTTTCCGGGGCTTTGTCGGTGGGCTTCACCGCAGGGCTCTCCCCTCTCGGTGCCACCCAAGCTATGCGGTTCGACCTTCTCCCGCTTCGGGACTTTCACCCTATGGGTCCATGGACAGCCTCCAGGCATCACTCAAAGGACTCGTTCGGGCACCTCGTTTCCTACGAATCGTCTGACCCCCTTCCAGAAGGCCCTCATCGAGCGGCTCATCCTCGGCTGAGCCCCGGCGGCTCCCGGCGGCCTCTCCCCGCCGGGAGCGTCTCCATCGCACTCATGGATGAAGTCGCGGCGGACGGGCCCCAGCGGCACTCTCCTCGGCTACTCCAGGGAGAACAGCCGCCGGTCAGGTGTCTTCCCACGAACCCGCTCCGTCAAGGCCGCATAGGCATCAGAGGCCATGAAAGCCTTCATCGTCACCGCGGTGGGCACGGAGACGTCGTAGTCCGTCCGCCCGCTGGCAAGCATGGCCGTCATCGCCCGCAGCACAGGGTAGTCCGGCACCATCTCCTCCACGAACAGGAACTGGCCCGCCTGGTTGACCTCGAGGAAATAGACGTCCCCCTGCCGATCCACCACCAGATCGATGCAACCGAACACCAGGCCCAGCTCGCGCATCAGCGCGCGCAGCTTGTCCTCGACCGCCGCCGGCAACGAGACCGCTTCGGCGCGCATCGAGGGGTCCTTGCTGTGCGGCCGCCAGTCGACGTAGCCGTCGCCCGCCGCCTTGCGCAGGCTCATCGCGAAGAAGCGCTCACCCATCACCGTGACGCGCAGATCACACGCCTTCTCGATGTAGCGCTGGTAGATGCCGGGACAGACGGCGATGGCGGCGGCGGGCAGGTCGCTGCGCTCGTCCAGGAGGGTGACGCCCACCGCGTACTTCTTGCCGCTGTCGCGCTGCTCCCACTGATGCATCAGGAAGGACTTGAAGACGATCCGCCCCCACTTCTCGCGCAGGGCCTTGACCTGCTCCGCATCGTTGGTCACCAGGGTCTCGGGAAAGGCCAGGCCGAGCCGGCGGCAGACCTGCAGTTGCACCAGCTTGTTCTCGGCCCGTCGCGCGGCCTCCGCGCGATTCACCCAGAGCGCATCGCCGTAAGCGCTTTCCAGGGCGAAGAGGTTGCGCTGGAGCAGCTTCCATTCCCAGGTCACGAAGGTCCGATCCGCCTCCGCACACTCCGGCGCGGGATCCTCGAGCCGCCGATTCCAGATCGCGCCGAAGCGGTCGCCGCCCGCGACCCTGCCCGACAAGTGCTCGCCTCCCGCATCGATGTGAAAGCCATAGCCGGTGTCCGGTCCCGTCGGCAACGAGGGCGTCCAGAGGGGAACGACGCCTTGCAGACGAAGCGCCCAGTCGAGAGCGGCCGCGTGGGGATCGGTGGTGGGGGCGAGAATCAGCACGCTGCGCGGCATGGACAGGTCCAGAAAGCACACGCCCCGCGGGAAGCGGGGCGCGCACGAGCTCGAGATGGGATGGATCCTGCTCAGTCCAGGGCGCTGATCTCCGGCTCGGGCTGGTCGGGATCGGTATAGACCGTCTTGAACAGGCTACCGTCCTGCTGGTCCTGCTCGGACAGAGTGACTTCGCACGCGGTCATGCGCGCAAACGGCCGCACGGCTTCGGAAGACTGCGAGACATTGCTGTTCATCGCCACGACTCCTCTGCTTGGGATGTGCACTGCCCCACGCGAGCCCGTCGCGCGAAGGCGGCCCACACCGTACTCCCATCCTCGGCGGATTTCAATTCTCTGGGTCCCACGGCTCTCCGAGGAATGCGCAGAACACGATGGGTTGGATGGCGCCCATGGAAACCTCATCCGGCAGGGGGGGTCGATGACCTTCACGGCGTACGCTCCGGCAGCGTAACACAGTTTCATCATTGCCCCGCACTCAGGCGCCCTCGATGTGGATGCTCGCCCGGCTCATGACAGGGTCCACCGTCATGTGGTGCCACGCCACCGGGTCGAGGTGGGCCAGTGGCTCGGGCTCGGCGCGCGGGCCCGCGTCCTCCAGCCACATGGATGCTCTTCCGGCGGCACGGCGCGAGCCGCATCTCGCGAGAGGAGCGCGTCGCGGGTGGAGTGAACGCGGCGGTCGGTGTTTGACACCTCCTCGTGGGAAGGAGCGGGCACATGGCCCGAGGAATGTGAAGTGTTGGCCCTGAACCAACCAACCGTTCAACCCGTCGATAGCCCCTCTCTGTTCAAAAGGAATTTCCGCGTGAAGTATAGATGCGACGAATGCCGTGCGCCCGTCGCATGGCGCTCGCGAATTCGACGACTCTTCACGCGGAGACCCAACTGACAATGAAGCCCGGTGTGTCTAACAATATTTTGGATTGGATGTCCTTCAGGCGTACGCAGAAAGCCATCGCGCTTGCCTGCTTCGCCGCAGGCTCAGCAGGAGTGATTGGCACCGGGTGCTCGAATGAGTTCGTGGACGTCGGAAGCGGCGAAGAGGTAGGCAGCACGGCCAGAAGCTTCGAGGAATTCAAGGCGGGCGTGTACCGCGAGCTCGAGACGGGGGTGTATATCGTTGATGGTGATACGGCATTGGAATCCGAGAAACAGCTCGAAGAATTCTTCATGCTTCACCGGCAGGGCGGAGCGCTGACCGTCAATCAGGTCAATGGAGCGGACGACCGCTGGAACGACACGCAAAAAGTGAACCTCACCTACTGCGTGAGCACCGCGTTTGGCGCCAACTACAACGCCGTCGTCCAGGCCATGGCGAGCGCCTCCGCGGCCTGGCAATCGGTGGCGAATGTGCGGTTCATCTACGCGAGCAGTCACGATGTGAATTGCAATGCGGGCAGTGACAACGTCGTGTTCGATGTCAGCCCCACCAGCGGGCAGCCCTATCTCGCCCGCGCGTTCTTCCCGAGTTACGCTCGGGCGAATCGCAATGTGCTCATCGACGCGAGTTCATTCGGCACTATTGCGCCCTATACCCTGACCGGCATCTTGAGACATGAACTGGGGCATACGCTCGGTTTCCGGCACGAGCATACGCGTCCAGAAGCGGGGGCCTGCTTCGAGAACAACGGGTGGCGCCCCCTGACGACCTACGACTCGGCCTCGGTCATGCACTACCCACAGTGCAACGGGAGCAACCGGAGCGATCTCGTCTTGACGGCAAAGGATCAATGCGGTGCGGCCTCGCTCTACGGCGGCAGAGGTGACATCGCGCTTTCGCCCACCCGCGTCTGGCTGAGTGGCGCAGGCAATTGGAGCTGGGCCAGCAGCAAGATCGTCGCGGGTGACTTCACGGGCGACGGCAAGGCCGACCTGGCCGCCTTCTATGACTATGGGAATGCGAACACCGGCCTCTGGCTCTTCCCGTCGACCGGGACGGGCTTCGCCTCCCCCACCCGCCCCTGGCTGAGTGGCGCGGGCAATTGGAGCTGGGCCAGCAGCAAGATCGTCGCGGGCGACTTCACGGGCGACGGCAAGGCCGACCTGGCCGCCTTCTATGACTATGGGAATGCGAACACCGGCCTCTGGCTCTTCCCGTCGACCGGGACGGGCTTCGCCTCCCCCACCCGCGTCTGGCTGAGTGGTGCAGGCAATTGGAGCTGGGCCAGCAGCAAGCCCGTCGCGGGTGACTTCACGGGCGACGGCAAGGCCGACCTGGCCGCCCTCTATGACTATGGGAATGCGAACACCGGCCTCTGGCTCTTCCCGTCGACCGGGACGGGCTTCGCCTCCCCCACCCGCCCCTGGCTGAGTGGCGCGGGCAATTGGGGCTGGGCCAGCAGCGAACCCGTCGCGGGTGACTTCACGGGCGACGGCAAGGCCGACCTGGCCGCCTTCTATGACTATGGGAATGCGAACACTGGCCTCTGGCTCTTCCCGTCGACCGGGACGGGCTTCGCCTCCCCCACTCGCCCCTGGCTGAGTGGCGCGGGCAATTGGAGCTGGGCCAGCAGCAAGCCCGTCGCGGGTGACTTCACGGGCGACGGCAAGGCCGACCTGGCCGCCCTCTATGACTATGGGAATGCGAACACCGGCCTCTGGCTCTTCCCGTCGGCCGGGACGGGCTTCGCCTCCCCCACCCGCCCCTGGCTGAGTGGTGCAGGCAATTGGAGCTGGGCCGGCAGCAAGCCTGTCGCGGGTGACTTCACGGGCGATGGCAAGGCCGACCTGGCGACCTTCTATGACTACGGGAATGCAAACACCGGCATCTGGCTCTTCCCGTCGGCTGTCTCCTGCCCCTGACACCCGCGAGCCATCGAGGTGTTGTAGGAAAGAGCCAGCGCCGCTCCACAGAAGGAGGCGGCGCGGCGCCAGTCCCGGGCGACGCCCTGGCCGTCGTAACTCCGCCAAGCCCGCTCTGGGGAGAGTGCCAAGCGGCAGGTTCGATTCCCGCCGCGTCCATGAAGAACAACCCGCTGCTTTGAGCCGCGTCCGCTCCTATGCGCGTGCCTATTTCAGGCGCACCCTCAAGCGCTCCACGTCATCGTTGGGCCGCCCCATGAAGGTGTCGAGCAGGCGTTGCTCGACTCCCACCTCTTCCCAGACAGCCGAGCGCTCAAGTCCGACACACTCCTGGGGCTCCGCGCGCCTCGAATTGCCGACGGTGTCGAAGATCGTGCAGTCGCGGAAGTTCCCAATGTCCTGCATGAACTGGACGATCGGTTGGGAAAACTGCTCCTCCAGTTCTCTCCACCCAATGAGTTCCCACGCCCTCTCCTCCATATGTCGGACCATGATCTTGAAAAGGATGGGCTTCGAGGCAATCCGATCCAGATCTGAATCTGGAGTATCGGTCCTGTAATCATAATAAGCATCATGCGGCAGTTTGAGCACCCTGCCGTAACCGAAAGAACCGTCGTCAAGGGGGGTTCTCAAGAACGAGCCCGGTTTGTAGATTCGCGGCATCCCTAGTATCCCGTGTAAGGTTGAAGTTGGCCCCACGACTCTGTCGCGGCGGCGTGGAACCTTCTGCCTTGTGGATTCTCCTTCGCCACGCCCGGCCAGGCCGAGCGGCCGGTCGTTGTGGCGCACGTCGTCGTCGACGAACTCGCCCAGACCTGCCAGCTCCCGCCGGTTGAGGCAGTCGAGGTAACGCCGGTAGAGGGCGGGAAGATCGGGGGCGGTCAAGGCGGTCGCCTCGTCGGGCATGGCGGCACCCTAGAACACCGACCGATTTGATTTTTTAGTAAAATCAGGGATTTACGTGAGGGGATGGACAACAGGGGCTGAATTTGATCAGGTCGGCACATGACCTTAGCCGTCAGTCCGCCGAAGGTGACCGGAGAGATAGCTCGATGGACTCCTCCGCGGGAGTTGAACGAGCAAGAGCAACAGATTGTCGAACGGATGAGCCGTAACGGCAAGCTGTTCGCTTTTCTGCGTCTGAATCGGCACAAGCTGATGGATGAGGCTTTTCAGGCGGAACTGGCCTCCATGTACCGCCAGACAGGAGCAGGGAAAGTGGCTATAGCACCCGGGCTGATGGCAATGGCAATACTCTTACAGGGATACATGGGAGTGTCGGATGCCACCCTGGTGGAACTGACGGTCTTCGACTTGAGAGTGCAGATGGTGTTGGGCTGGTTGGGTCACAGCGAGCCGGCGTTCTCCCAGGGCTCGTTGTATGAGTTTCGTCAGCGGCTGATGAGAAACCAAATGGACCGGCGCCTCCTGGAGAAGACAGTCGAGGTGGCGCGGGAACAGAAAGAGTTCGGTGAGCGAAAGCTCAAGACGCTGTTGCGAGTGGCGATTGACTCAAAGCCACTGGAGGGAGCTGGCCGGGTAGAGGACACCATCAACCTGGTAGGACACGCAGCGCGCAAGGTGATGATGTGCGTGGCGAAGCTGCTGGGATGTTCCAAGCAGCAGGCCTGCCGAGAGGCGGGTATTCCCTTGTTGTTGGAAAAAAGTATCAAGAAGGGATTGGATGTGGACTGGAGCGAAGCGGGGCAGAAAAAGAAAGCGCTGCAAGCCCTGCTCGAGCAAGTGGAAAGCATGCTGTCCTGGCTAAGAAAGAATCTGGCAGAGGAGATGGAAGAGGAGCCTTTGAGGGAACACGTTCAGACTCTCGAGCAGATTCGCAAGCAGGACCTGGAGCCGGACCCAGAAGGAGGAGGTGTCCGCGTTCGCCAGCAAGTGGCGGAAGAGAGACGAGTGTCGGTAGAAGATGGGGAGATGCGTCATGGACGCAAGAGCAAAAGCAAGCGCTTCAACGGATTCAAGCAGCATGTGGCCACGGCGCTGGACGAAGAACTCATCCTGGCATGTGCTGTGACGCCCGCCAACCGACCTGAAGCGGAGGCAACACCGGCGCTTGAGAAGGACATGGAGAAGCAAGGAGTGAAGATTGACGAGTTACACATAGACCGGGGGTATATCAACAGCAGTATCGTGGACAGCGTGCTCGAGGAGGGAGGGGAAGTGCTGAGCAAGCCGTGGAAGGCACGCAATGGGGAGTTGTTCGCGAAGTCAGACTTCAAAATAGATATGCGAAGCCGGACCATCACGTGTCCGGAGGGGAAGACAATGCGCTTCGAACTGGGAAAGACAGTCGAATTCGCGACAAAGGACTGTGAGACTTGTCCATTGCGCGAGAAATGTACACAAGCCCAGATAGGACAAGGACGGACTGTGGCAATCAGTGAAGATGAAGCGCTCCAGCACAAGTTGCGCAAATTAATGAAGACACCTGCTGGGCGAGAGCGACTCAGGAAGCGAGTAGGGGTGGAACATCGACAAGCCCATATAGCGCGACGACAGGGGCGTCGTGCGCGCTATCGGGGCGTGCGTAAGAACGTCTTTGATCTACGACGTGCGGCCAGCATCCAGAATTTGGAGACATGGCAACGCCATCTAGAGTTGTCCCAGCAGCAGGTGGGATGATGTGGTTTTTAAATCGGTCGGTGTTCTAGCACCAGGCCGCAGCCGGAAAGGACGGCGTCAGCGACCATGACAGGAAGGAGCGCTTCGCGCGTCAGGTGTGGCCTGCGGAGCGATGAAGGATGGCTTGGCGGACGAACACGGGCGCGAACAGCTCGACGGAGTACGGCACCGCCACCTCGCCGCTGGTGCGGACGCGCACGAGGAACGGGCCTCCGCACTCGGCGCGAAGCAGGCACACCTCGCCCGGTTGCCGCTGGTCGAGGTCACCGGGGGCGCTCAGCGGGAGCGGGTCGCCCTCGGAGCCGAAGAGTTCCACCTCCAGCCGTGAGAGCCCAGCACCCGCATACCCGGCCCGAGCACCTCAAGCGCAACCCACGGCCCCTGGGTCATGCCTCCACGCGCCAGGCGCTGAGGCAGTTGCGCGAGCAGTATCGGGCCTTCGTCGCGGCGTTCCGCGAGGCGGCAGCTCAGTGGATGCGCGGGGACTTTTCGGCCCCCTTTGCGCTCTACTCCTTCCCGCCGCGTGTCGTGCCGCGTCCCCCCACACGAATTCTTTGACACCCTCTCTGGCTCATCCTCGGCTGAGTCCGGCGGCTCCCGGCGGCCTCTCCCCCCCGGGAGCGTCTCAATCGCATTCATAGACACACGCTACCGTCAGCCGGCCTGGTCAAGCCTGCGGCGCCGTCCAGACCAAGTTCCAGAGGTGGCCGTCGAGGTCTTCGAAGCCCTGGTCATACATGAAGCCGTGGTCCTCCGGCGGATGCGGGATGCGAGCGCCGGCGGCGGTGGCCTTGGCGATCAGTCTGTCGACTTCCTCCCGGCTCTCACAGCTCAGGCAGATGATGACCTCGTTGGCCTCCTTCGCCTGCACGACGGGCTTGTTGATGAAGCTCTTGAAAAAGGCTTCGGTCATCAGCATGGCATTGATACTGCCGTCCACGATGACCATGAACGCCGAGCTCTCGTTGGAAAAGTGCGGATTGAAGCTGAATCCGAGAGCGGAAAAGAAGGCCTTGGATTTGTCCAGGTCCCTGACCGGCAGGTTGAAGATGATCTGCTTGTTCATGAAGCCTCCACGTTGGAAGGTGAGTTGACCAGACCGCTTCGCTGTTGCGCCAGGGCAGCTTGCGCACGCGCTCGAACCACGCCAGCCAGGAGTCTGGGCGCTAGTCTCGCCGCCGCTCCACGCGCCGCTTGATGCGGCTGTAACCGCCCAGGCTGGGGCTCATGACGAAGTTCCAAAGCGTCGCCGTCCACGATTGGTGCGACAGGAGACCGTCGTAGAATTCCGGCGCCATCGCTCGTAGCTTCGGCAGGCGCGAGCCAGGAACGTAGGGGAAGTCGTGGTGCTCGTTGTGGTAGCCGACATTGAACGCGAGCACGTTGAGCGGCCCGTAGTACGAGTAGGTCTCCTGCCCTTCGCGGAAGACGTAGTGCTCCGAGATGTAGTGTCCGGCAATCGGATGTAGCCCCATGACGATCAGTGAGCTGATCGGCAGATAGGCAAGCGCTTTGCCGCCCCAAAAATGGAACACGGCCACGTTGAACGCGACCTGCACGAGCAGGTTCGCGATCTCGGAAGCCCCCGGCTTCTTTGGATCCACGAACAGCGGGCGGAGCGCGTAGGCAAAGCCTTGGCAAGAGAGCCAGAGCAGTTTGCTTGCGCGATTGCGCAGCAAGCGCGCCTCGAACTCCGTCGGGAGATCCGTGTCGAGCCGCTCGTCACCCTGATGGATGTGATGGCGCAGGTGGTAGTAGCGAAACGTTTCTGAGACCGGCACACCCACGGGCAGATTGATGAAGACACCGAACACACGATTGTGCCAGGGCTTGCGAAACGCGAGATTGTGAGAGAGCTCGTGAATGGCCAGGAGTAGCGCCTGGTTGATCACTCCGCCCACCGCATAGGCGACCAGAACAATCAGCCACCAGGGCGCGTCACGCAACAGGAAGGCGAGCGAGAGTTGCAGCCCGACGAGCAGCGTGCAGACGTACTTCGTGCGCGAGCACGGGCCGTAGAGTTCCTTGATCTCGGGATGAGTGCGAAGCATCTCGCGCCGCCGCGCGGCGTGCGGTTCGTCAGCGCTGGACCAGATGAAGCCATTGGACATGGCGCCAACGGTACCTCAGCACCAAGGGGGATGGGCACAGATACCGCGCTGTGCGCTCGGGTGCGCTACCGCCGCCCCCCCTTGCGGGTACAAGGTCGCTGGGGGCCGTGGTGGAGCTGGTGAACCCAGCGCCAGAGGAACCGTGCCTACTGGGCATGCACCTCCGAGTGGCCGGGCCTCACGTGCCTGCCGCAGCTGCTGGGCCCGGCTCGGCGACTGTTCCAGTGGTTCAGCTGGACGAGGCGGTGGAGTCCGAGGCTCGCGCACGGGACAAGCCGGTGTTGGGGGCGCGAGCCGTGAGGGCCCAGCACCCGCATACCCGGCCCGAGCACCTCAAGCGCAGCCCGCGGCCCTTGGGTCATGCCTCCACGCGCCAGGCGCTGAGGCAGTTGCGCGAGCAGTATCGGGCCTTCGTCGCGGCGTTCCGCGAGGCGGCAGCTCAGTGGATGCGCGGGGACTTTTCGGCCCCCTTTGCGCTCTACTCCTTTCCGCCGCGTGTCGTGCCGAGTCCCCCCACGCGAAGTCTTTGACACCCTCTCGGGGACACCCTCTCGGGCCCCGGCCAAGCAAGCGATTCCCTCCTCTCCTGCTTGGGGGAGCCCCCTCCCAGAAAGCACGTGCGCAGCGCGTGCGACGGGGCCGGCACTGTCAATCACCGCTTCACAGCCCATGAACCGGGCGACGACTGGTTCAGCAACGAGTGCAAGCGCATATTCCTGTTGTGGTGGCCAGGAGAGCATCAGCGACTACGGCGACACATGGACCATTCGCGCAGTGGTTAGGATCGGAGACTCGACATGAATCCCACGTACGACTTCAAGGGACAGGTGGCCCTGGTCACCGGCGCCGCGATGGGCATGGGGCTCGCCACGGCCCGTGCCTTCGCACAGAGCGGCGCGGCCGTGGTGCTGGCCGACCTCGACGGAGCTCTTGCCGCGAAGCAAGCGGCGAAGCTCGTCGAGGAAGGCGGCATCGCGATCGGCGTGACTTGCGACGTGACCGACGAGGCGCAAGTCGCCGCCGCGGTCGACAGGGCGGTCGCCGAATATGGCCGGCTCGACATGGCGTTCAACAATGCCGGCATCCAGGTGCCGCCGAGCGATGCCGCCGACGAACCGGTCGAGAACTTCCAGCGCGTGACGGCGGTCAACCAATTCGGCGTCTGGGCATGCATGAAGCACGAGCTGCGCGTCATGCGCGCGCAAGGGTCGGGCGCGATCGTCAACTGCTCGTCGCTGGGCGGCCTGGTCGGCCTGCCCCAGCGCGCGGCATACCACGGCACCAAGCACGCCGTGCTCGGCATGACCAAGAGCGCCGGTGTGGAGTACGCACCGCGCGGCATCCGTATCAATGCGGTCTGCCCCGGCACGATCGACACGCCGATGGTGCAGCACATGCTGAAGGGCCAGTCGGACGCGATGGAGGAGATCATGAAGGAGCAGTCGATCGGCCGCCTCGGCCGAGCCGAGGAGGTCGCGGCCGCCGTGCTATGGCTGTGCAGCCCGGGCGCGAGCTTCGTGATCGGCGTCGGCCTGCCGGTTGATGGCGGCTTCACCGCGCACTGAGGACGGTGGAGACCGCACGATCCCGCCCAACCTCGTGGGATTCATGGGTTTGGGCGACGTGGCCGCGTCCGTGTTGAAACCGGAGCGGCCCGTGGCCTCCGTTGTCCGCGGGACTACTGCACCTTGACCGTGTACTCCCCCAGATCCTGCAACTGGTACGAATAGCTCGTGTACGAGACGTTCCAGCCGCTGGCGGCCACGACCCGGTAGTAGAACGTCCCGCCCGTGGTGGGCCTCCAGCGCACCCGCGTCGTGGACGTGGACGTGGTGTTCGCCACAATCACCTTCCCCTCGGAGTCCAGCAGGTACAGGTCGCAGTCGATGGACGCGGTCGAGCAGCTGAATTCGTAGAGGCGGCCCGCCGTGGCGGTGAACGAGAACCAATCCTCGTCCCTGGACACCTCGAACTGTGCCGGCACCCAGCTCGCGCTCGGGGTGATGGGCGTGGCCGTGGCCAGCGTGTCCCCATGGTCATCCACGCCCAGATCCTGCAGCCGGTACGTGTAGCTCGTGTACGAGACGTTCCAGCCCGAGCTGGCCACGACCCGGTAGTAGAACGTCCCGCCCGTGGTGAACTTCCTGCGCACCCGGGTGACGGTCGTGGACGTGGTGTCCGCCGCCACCACGTTCCCAGTGGCATCCAGCAGGTACACGTCGCAGTCGATGGACGCGGTCGAGCAGGTGAAGTCGTAGAGGCGACCCGCCGTGGCGGTGAACGAGAACCAGTCCTCGTCCCTGGACACCTCGAACTGCGCCGGCACCCCGCTCGTGCCCGGGGTGATGGGCGTGGCGGTGGCCAGCGTGTCCCCATGGTCATCCACGCCCAGGTCCTGCAGCCGGTACGTGTAGGCACCCACCGTCGAGCCTCCCGGCTGGATCCGGAAGAAGTAGGTGCCAGGCGTGTTCAACTCCACGCGGACCCGCGCGTACGTGGTGTGGGTGGTGTCCGAGGCCACCACCGTGCCGAGTGCGTTCAGCAGCACCAGGTCACAGTCGAACGCCGACGTATTGCACGCGAGCTCGTAGATATGGCCCGCGGCGGCCTCGAACGAGAACACGTCCACGTCCGTGGTCGCGTGGAGGATCGCGCCAACGGACGTGCTCGAGGGCGTCACCGGGGTGGCCTCGGACGGCGTGTCGCCGTGGTCGTCGAAGCCGAGATCCTCCAGCCGGTACGTGTAGGTGCCCACCTGGCCGGAAGACACCCGGAAGAAGTACGTCCCGGCCGTGGGGTACTCGTAGACGATGAAGCCCGTGCCGCCGTTGTTGTCGACCGCCAGCACCTGACCGGCCGCGTCCGACAGGCTCACCCGGCAGTCCGTCGCGCCGCCGCCGGGGTTGCACGTGAAGGCGTAGATGTGGCCCGCCTGGGCCTGGAACGAGAAGACGTCCACGTCCTCCGTCGATTCGAACGCGCCCCCGGTGGGCGGCGCGTCGATGATGACGGGCGAGGACTCGGCGGGCGTGTTGCCGTGGTCATCCGGAACCGACAGCACACACGCCTCGCCCTGGGGCACGTAGCCGCTCACGCACGCGCAGACCGGCTGCCCCTCCACCACGGAGCAATTCGTCTTGTGCGGTGCGGTGCAGGGATTGGGCTCGCAGGCGTCGAGCGAGACACACTGCCCGCTTCCGTCCTCCACCTTGCCCGGATCGCACGCGCAGACGGCCCGGCCCTGCACGTTGGAGCACTGGCCCCGGCCCGCGTGCATGCACGGGTTGGGCGCGCACGGATCGAACGGGGGCGTGCCGTCGCGCAGGCACGTCAGGCCCTCGGCGTGGTGGCCTGGATCGCAGGCACAGACGGGCCGGTCATCGGAGACCTCGCAGCGTCCGGGACCACAGGCGACGCCCTCGCACGGCGTCTGGACGGACTCGTTGTTGCCTCCGGAGCAACTGATGAGACCCACAGCAAAAGCCCACGCACATAGCGCGAGCGACACACTCTCGAATCGGAAGGATTGGCGCATTTGGACGCGCCCAGACAGCCGCCCCTCCACGGTTATTCAATGAAGAAGTCGAGGCCGGGGGACGCGTGCACGTCACGGCGGACCCCACCGAGGCCGTCCAGGGCGCGGACGTGCTGGTGACGGACGTGTGGACGAGCAGGGGCCAGGAGGCCGAGTCCGCCCGGCGCAGGTTGTCGTGTATCGTCAGCCACCATGTTGTTGGAACCCTCCCGTGCGGGGACGCCCCCCGACGCGCCGAAGATCCGTTCGGCGCATGGCATCAAGACCGTCAGGAGCAAGAGCCGGACCTGGAACGGCGTCACGGTGTACGCGCTGGACATCGAGGTGCTGCCGGGCCGGGCGTGGATCGATCTCACGTCCGAGCAGGGCAGCCTGTCGATCATCCTGGAAACAGTCGGGGGGCACGTCGAGACACGTCAGACGCTCGACCTGCCCAATCCGGCCCATCACCAGACCCTCCGCCCCATCAGCCTCATCCCCAAGGGCATGACGCTCTGGGGACATGCGGAAGACAGCCGCCGCGTACGCGAAGCCCGGCTCGACTTCGACTTCGCCCCCCTCGAATCGGTGCTGGGCGAGGAGCTCGACCGGCGGAAGTTCGAGACGCCCCTGCTGACGTTCCGAGATGACCGCATCTGGCGGATCGGAGAACTCCTGGCGGCCCAATGCGAGACACCCGACTCGCTCAGCCAGCTCTACGGCGACAGCCTGACGACCGCCTTGTTCATCGATCTGCTGCGAATGGGCAGGCGGCCCCCCAACGAGCGCAAGCAGGGGGGACTCGCCCCCTGGCAGCTCCGGAAGGCGAAAGACTATCTCCAGGCCCATCTGTCGGACGACGTGAGGCTTCGGGAGCTGGCCCAGCTCACGGGCCTGTCCCAATCCCAGTTCGGCCGGGCCTTCAAGGTCTCCACCGGCATGACGCCCTTCCGCTGGCAGACCCAGGCGCGAATTACCCGGGCGCGGGAGCTGCTGCTCGACGGCCGCCTGTCGCTCGCGGAGATCTCGCTCGCCACGGGCTTCTCCGAGCAGAGTCACTTCACGCGCGTCTTCCAACGCGTGGTGGGCACCTCTCCCGGTGCCTGGCGGCGCGCACGGAGGTGGTAGCCAGGCTCGTGCGGGTGACGCCGATTTCCGTCAAACGACGCCGAAACGGGTCAATCCCGCGCCTCCCCTCCCTCGATACGGTGGCGCCCGTCTTTCCCCAACCACCTCGAGACACGGGAGCACGAACATGGGCGCTTCACCCAACAACAAGGTCGGACTCAACGCGCTGCTGACGCCGGACAACTGCGTGCTGATCCTCATCGATCACCAGCCGTTCCAGATCAGTGGCGTGCAGAACATCGATCCCGCGTTGATGATCAACAACGTGGTCGCGCTGGCGAAGTCCGCCAAGGCCTTCAACGTCCCCACCCTGCTGACCACCGTGATCGAGGAGCGCGGAGGCTATCTGATCAAGCAGTTGCAGGACGTCTTCCCCGAGCAGAAGCCCATCAACCGCACCACCATCAACACCTGGGAGGATCCGCGCGTCGTCGAGTGGGTGAAGAAGACCGGCCGCAAGAAGATCGTGATGGCGGCGCTCTGGACGGAGATCTGCCTGGCGTTCCCCGTCATCCACGCCCTGGGTGACGGCTACGAGGTCTACATCGTGACGGACGCCTCGGGCGGCGTGAGCGTCGAGGCCCACACCGTGGCCATCCAGCGGATGGTGCAGGCGGGCGCGGTGCCCCTCACCTCGGGGGCCTTCATGGGCGAGCTCCAGCGGGATTGGGCGCGCGAGGAGAGCGTCCCGAAGGTCGCGCAGATCATGCTCGAGCACATGGGCGCGGTGGGAACCAACTTCGCGTGGGAGCTCCAGTTGCTGGGCAGCCACAACAAGACGCTCCCTCCTGGGGTGTGAGCGTCCCCGCGGGGAGGGCACGGCGTGCGCCCGATTCGCGCACGCCGCCGGTGCCACGCGAGCCGCCTTACGGGTGCGTCTGGATGGCGATGTGCGAACTGCACGTGTGATTGCCGAGGCCCACGTCCTCGAGATCGATCGGGTTGCCGGCCGAGTCCTTCGGATAGCCCGGACCGGAGGCGGGCGCACCCGAGTTGTACGAGATGGTGTTACCCGGGATCGCCGGCCCTGGGACCAGGCTCAGGGTCAGGTTGTTGGCACAATAAGAGGGGGCACCCGCCGGGAACGCCACCTGCAACTGAAGGGGGGCATTCGAGGGGAGGTTGTATTGCGCGATGTACGTCGCGCTGGAGCGCACGGTCCCGCTGCTCGTCCACACCGCGCCGCCCGAGGACGTCTGCGAGAGGTCCAGGGTCAGCCCGGGCTCGGGGGTCGTGTTCAGCGGGTTGTAGCAAGGCAGGGGGATGTTGACGAACTCGATGATGGAGCAGGACGGGTTGACCTTCTCGATGTCGGTGTTCCAGGAGCCCAGGCCATCCAGGGGATCGATGGTGCCGCCCTGGCGTACGCCCGTGAGCCGGAACGTCGTGGCCGTGGTGGAGAACTGGGGGCTCGCGCTCTGCTCGATCCACAGACCCGTGGACGGGTTGAACCGCCACATCACGGTCCGACAGCTCCCGTTGAGCACGCAGGCCGGCATGGTGCCGCCAAGGGCGGCGGGCACGGGCAGGCGCACGTTCATCGTGGCCCCGGCGGCCAGCACGAGCGTGTTGCCCTGGCTGTCCACGGCCGACAGCGTCACCGCGCCCACGGTCTCGAGCGCCACCGTCTGGCCGAGCGCGTTGCGCGCGGTGAAGTCACCGGGCATGGTGTCCGGGCCGTGCGGCACGATGGAGAACAGCACGCTGTCCGAGGGCAGACCGCCCGTCGCGGTGCGCAGGGTATTCGCGAGTACATCCACGCGGATCCCGGAGGACGGATCCAGGAGGGTGTTATTGACCGTGGGTCTGATCTGTTGCGTGTAGGCCTTGCGGAGCACGTACACCTGGCTGAGCTGGCCCGACATCTGGAGCTTGTTCACCGGGCCGTAGCCGTCCTTGCGGATGTCGACCACGTAACCCGTTGGCGACTCCGTCACCGAGAGGGAGTACGCCCCCGTGCTGTTGGTGAAGCGGCTGATGCCATTCACCGTCACGCGGGCATTGACGATGGGCTGGTTGTTGGCATCCAGGACCCTGCCCGAGAAGACCGCCGACAGCGCGGCGGAGCTGGCCTGGAACTCCTCGGCGGAAGAAGGAGCGGTGCCGTTCTCGCCACAGGCGAGGCCGAACAGGACTGGGAACATCAGAAGCGCAGAGCGTCTCATCATCGGGTTCTCCGGGGGTGGACGCGGCGGGAGTTGCACGGTGCATACCAGCACGAGCGGAGCCGTCCTTACTGCCTTCTCGGAGAGTGAGGCCGCACTGCATCCCCCCGTGTTGTCGACGACGGAGCAACAAGGAGGGCACGCGGATGTGGCCTGCGGAGCTATGGAGGATGGCTCAGCGGACGAACACGGGCGCGAACAGCTCGACGGAGTACGGCACCGCCACCTCGCCGCTGGTGCGCACACGCACGAGGAACCGGCCCCCGTACTCGGCGCGAAGCAGGTACACCTCGCCCGGTTGCCGCTGGACGATGTCGCCGGGTGCGCCCAGCGGGAGCGGGTTTCCCTCGGAGTCGAGGAGCTCCACCTCTAGAGGCCCCCGCGAGGCGTCCCAGCGCACCCGCGCACCGGACGGGTTGCAGCAGTCCGAATAGGCGTGAATCCAGTCCTCATCCCCAGGGCACGCCACCCTCCCCTCGAGCCTCAGGGGCCCATGGTTGAAGACATGGGAGAGAGGAGCGGCCGCCAGCGCTTGTTCCAGCGTGTCGTCCTCCTCCCCCGCATCATCCGTACAAGCCGCGCCGGCGGGGGACTCGTTCCCACTCCGGGTTTCGTACACCTCCCCGGTTGAACGACAGGCCCCCGTCCCACCCAACGAAGCCAGCACCAACACGAGACATGGCAACCGCATGGACACCTCCGTGACGCATCAAGTCATTTGGGATTAATCAGAGCATCCCGATTTCCAAGAAACAGGGAAGAAGACTATACCGGCGCCCGCTGTCCTTACCCCCTGGAAAGGTCGCGAGCACATGAGAGTCCGTTGGAAAGGAAGCGCCCTGCTGGCGCTGTTGATGATGGGTCCGTCCGCGTTCGCCGGCACGGCCACTGTCTATTATTACACACCCTACAAGGCGTGGAGCACGCCCTACATCCACCATGATGCCAGCGGGAGCTGGACGACGCTACCAGGCACGACCCTGAGCCCGGCCTGCACAGGCTGGGTGGTGGCGACGCTCACCACGGGGACGGCGAGCACCTTCCAGGCCGTCTTCACCGATGGGCAGAACCACTGGGACAACTACAACAACCAGTCTGGTGCCAATTACAACCTCCCGACCAGCGGCACCCATCAGGTCAAGAATGGCCAGCTCCTGGCCAACGCGGGTACCCCCTGCACCACCTCCACCAACAACCAGGCCGAGGTGTATTACTTCACCGGCACGCGCGGCTGGAGCACCGTCAACATCCATTACGCGCCCACCGGTGGCACCTGGACCACCGCGCCCGGCGTGGCGATGAACGAGACCGCCTGCGCCAACTGGGCGAAGAAGACCGTCGCCCTGGGCTCCGCCACCGGAATGAAGGCCGCGTTCAACAACGGCACCACCTGGGACAACAACAACAGCTCGGACTACTCCCTGGGAACGGGGCTGATCACCGTCAAGGATGGTGTGGTCACCGCCAACGCCGCCTCCCCGTGCGTGACGCTGCCCCCCGACACGAGCGCACCGTCCATTCCCTCGGGGCTCACCGCCTCGGCCTCCGGCACTCAAATCACGCTGTCGTGGAACGCCTCGACCGATGATCGCGCCGTGACGGGCTACGAGCTGGTGCGCACCGGCGGCACCCAGGGCACGAAGACCTGGACCACCACGTCCACGAGCTACAGCGACACCGGCCTGAGCGCCCGCACCGCCTACCTCTACACGGTCAAGGCCTTCGATGCCGCGGGCAACAAGTCCGCCGCGAGCCTCTCGGCCTCGGCCACCACGGGGGATGCTCCGCCTCCCGCCGCCGCGGGACAGCCGCTGGGGGGAGACATCCGCGAGGACTCCATCTACTTCGTGCTCACCGCGCGCTTCTACGACGGCGACTCCTCGAACAACCGCGGCGGCAGCATGCACACCCAGTCGGGCAACGCCGCCAACAACGATCCGATGTTCCGCGGTGACTTCAAGGGCCTCATCCAGAAGCTCGACTACATCAAGGCCCTGGGCTTCTCCGCCGTGTGGATCACCCCGGTGGTGCTCAACCGCTCCGACTACGACTACCACGGCTACCACGGCTGGGACTTCTACCGGGTCGACCCCCGTCTGGAGTCCTCCGGCGCGAGCTACCAGGATCTCATCAACGCCGCCCACGCCAAGGGCATCAAGATCATCCAGGACGTGGTCTACAACCACTCCAGCCGCTGGGGCGCCAAGGGGCTGTTCTCGCCCAAGGTCTACGGCGTGCGTGACAGCCAGTGGAGCTGGTACTACGACGCGCCCGTGTCTGGCTTCACCTATGACGGTCTGACCGTGGAGCCCACCTCCGGCAAGTCCTATTACAACGGAGATCTGTGGTCGACGGCCGAGCCCACGGGCAATACCTGCCGCAACTGGGGCGTCGCCACGGGCGGCTACAGCAAGGAGGGCTACCGCCTCTACAACTGCCAGTGGCCCAACCCCACCTCCGGCATGTTCCCGGCGCAGTACTACCACCAGTGCTGGATTGGAAACTGGGAGGGCGAGGACTCGCGCAGTTGCTGGATCCACGAGGATCTGGCGGACTTCAACACGGAGAGCACGCCCGTGCAGAACTTCCTCATCGACGTGTACAACAAGTACATCGACATGGGCGTGGATGGCTTCCGCATCGACACCGCGGTCCACATCCCCCGCGTCACCTGGAACCGGCGCCTCTTGCCGGCCGCCCAGCAGCACGCCCAGGACAAGTTCGGCACCAAGGGCAAGGACTTCTTCATGTTCGGCGAGGTCGGCTCGTTCGTGAATGACAAGTGGAACCGCGGCTCGCCCAACCACTCCGCGCAATTCTTCACCTGGAAGGAGCGCCGCACGTACAGCGCCGATGACACCACGGCCGCGCTCGAGCAGTACAACTACGAGCAGACCCAGGGCACGGCCTCGCAGCCCACGTCCACCAATGCCTTCCTCCAGGGCAATGTCTACCACACGCCGGATCACAGCCAGTTCTCCGGCATGAGCGTGATCGACATGCGCATGCACATGAACTTCGGCGAGGCCAGCAACGCCTTCTTCAACGGCAAGGACTCGGACGACAGCTACAACGACGCCACCTACAACGTCGTGTATGTCGACTCCCACGACTACGGCCCGAACAAGTCCAGCACCCGCTACGCCGGAGGCACCGACGCCTGGGCGGAGAACATGAGCCTGATGTGGACCTTCCGCGGCATCCCGACGCTGTATTACGGCTCGGAGATCGAGTTCCAGGCCGGCAAGCAAATCGACTGCGGTCCCACGTGCGCCCTGGCCACCACCGGCCGCGCCTACTACGGCGACAACCTCGAGGGCAGCGTCTCGGCCTCGGACTTCGGTGTGGTGGGCAGCGCCTCGGGCAAGGTCGCCGAGACGCTCGCCAGGCCGCTGGCGAAGCACCTGCAACGCCTGAATCAGATCCGCCGGCGCATCCCCGCGCTCCAGAAGGGGCAATACTCCACGGACGGCGTCGTGGGCGGCATGGCCTTCAAGCGGCGCTTCACGGACTCGAGCAAGGGCGTGGACAGCTTCGCGCTGGTGACCATCTCCGGCGGCGCCACCTTCAACGGCATCCCCAACGGCACCTACAAGGACGCCGTCACCGGTGACGTGAAGACGGTGACGAGCGGCACGCTGACCGCCAGCGTCTCCGGCAAGGGCAACCTGCGGGTGTACGTGCTCGACCTCGCGGGCAACCCGGCGCCGGGCAAGGTGGGCGTGGACGGCCCCTACCTCAAGCCCTGAGCCGGGGGCAGCCAGGTGTTCAGCGCGAAGGCAGCATCACCATCGCCTCGGCGAAGCGCTCGAACACCTGGCCCGCCGTGTAGGCCGGCTGCTCGTCGAGGTTGCTCAGCAGGAGCGCGAAGACGACACGGGGGTGCTCGGCGTCGTGAGGGCGCTCGGCGAGCCCCACGTAGGCCTTCTGCCCCGAGAGCGTCCCCGTCTTGGCGCGGATGAGGCCCCGGAGCTCCGGCGGGAAGGCACTGTTCGCGAGCGTGCCATCCACGCCGGCAATGGGCAGGCTGTCCACCAGCGCGCTCGCGGACGGCTCCTGGAGGCTGGTGGCGAGCACCCCCACCATCCCCCGCGCGGTGGCCAGGTTGTAGCGGGACAAGCCACTGCCATCCACGGACCGCAACAGTCGCGGCGGGATGCCCCGGCGCGCGAGCTCCTTCTCCATGGCCTCGCGCAGCGCGGCGTAGCTCTCGTTGCCCGTGCGCTCGCGGGCGAAGCGCAAGGCGAGCCGCTCGGCGTAGAGGTTGAGGGATTCCTTGTTCGTCACCTTCACGAGCTCGGCGAGCGAGGGACTGACGAAGTCCAGCAACGACTCGCGTCGCAGGAGCGCGGGCGGGGTGGCCTGCCCCGACGCCTCCGGCACGCGCCAGATGCCCCGCGCGCGCAGGGCCTCTTCCAGACAGGCGGTGAACAGCGCCTGGGGCTCGTCCACGGACACGCGTAGGGACGCCTGGCTCGGGCACTGTCCTCCCGGCGCGCGCCAGACGCAGCGCGTGCGTCCCGTCCCTCGCTCGCGCACGCACCCCACCCCGGCCCGCTGGGCGCCCGGGTCGGTGTACACCACGGTCGAGGACGCATCGATGGGCGGGGTGTAGCGCACCTCCAGGGGCCGCCGCAGGGGCGAGGCACAGTCCTGGCCCTCGGGGCGCGTGAGCGTGAGGTCCACCACGTTCTCCCGGAACACGAAGGCGGTGGGCGCCGCGCTGTAGGCGGAGGCCGCGTCGTCCCAGGCCCAGCCCGGACCATAGAGATCGTACGGCCCCGGGTTGGTCTGGCTCACCTGGACCGACCCGTGCCACTGCCGGATGCCCCGGGCCAGCAGCGCGTCGGCGAGCCGCTCACAGGCCAGGGCCGTCTCGGGAAAGCGCCACGAGCCCAGGGAGGGATCTCCGGACGCCTCCACCACGAGATCTCCGAGGAAGAGGTTGCCAAGCTGCGCGCCTTCCAACCACACGGGCGTGTGGAAGCGGAAGTCCGGACCGAACGCGGACAGGGCGGCCGAGGTGGACACCACCTTCATGGTGGACGCGGGGAGCGAGCGGGCGTGCTCGCGCCGGGCGTAGAGCGGCGTGCCCGTGGCCGCGTCCACCACGAGGACGCCCACGCCGGTGCCCTCGCGCTCGACGGACTCGAAGAGCGCGTCCGCCACGGCGCTCAGGGTCGGGGCGGGAGGACGGAGCGGGGGCGAGGAGATACAGGCGGGTAGCGCGAGGACGGCGAGCAGGAGGCTCGCGAACGGGGGACGGCGCATGGAAGCACCGTACGTCCCGGCCCTCCGGCCGTCCAGGAGCGAACGCACGAAGGGCTCCGCGCGGAACATCCCCCGGGACGAGACGTGTCCCGGCGCACTACCCTTGTCGGCCATGACCACCCTGAGTGTCGACAATCCCTACACGGGCGATGTCGCCTGTACCGTTCCCCTCGCGGACGAGGCCACCGTGAACACCGTGCTCGATCAGGCCCGAGCCGCCGCCCGGGCGGCGCGAGCCACCTCGCTCGCCCAGCGCAAGGACTGGTGCGAGCGCATGGTCGCCGCCATGGAGGCGAAGGCGGACGCCATCGCCACGGACATCTCCCGGATGATGGGCAAGCCGCTCGCCCAGGCACGGGGAGAGATCCGCGGCATGGCCGAGCGCGCCCGGTACATGATCTCCATCGCGGACACGGCACTGGCGGACGTCGTGCTGCCGCCCAAGGCGGGCTTCGAGCGCCGGATCGTCAAGGAGCCGCTGGGCGTGGTGGTGGATCTTCCCGCGTGGAACTACCCGCTGCTCACCGCGGTGAACGTGGTGGTGCCGGCGGTGCTGGCGGGCAACGCGGTGGTGGTGAAGCACTCGCCGCGCTCGCCCCTGTGCGGGGAGCACTTCGCCCGGGCCTTCTCCGAGGCGGGAGCGCCCCCGCACCTCGTCCAGGCGATGCACTGCGACCACCCCACCAGCGAGCGCGTGGTGGGCGACGCGCGGGTGGACCACGTGGTGTTCACCGGCTCGGTGTACGGAGGACAGCGGCTCACGGTGGCGGGCGCCGCGCGCTTCCGGCACATGGGGCTGGAGCTGGGCGGGAACGATCCCGCGTACGTGGCACCGGACTGTGACTTCGACAAGACGGTGGAGAACGTGGTGGACGGCGCCATCTACAACGCGGGCCAGAGCTGCTGCGCGGTGGAGCGCGTCTACGTGCACCGCTCGATCTACAAGCGCTTCACCGAGGCGTGCGAGGCGCTGGTGCGCGGGTACGTGCTCGGCGATCCGATGAGTGACAAGACGACGCTGGGCCCCATCGCGCAGCCCAACCACCCGCTGGAGCTGGAGCAGCTCGTGGAGGACGCCCGCGGCAAGGGGGCCCGGGTGGTGGTGGGAGGCAAGCGGACCCAGGTGGAGGGCAAGGGCCGCTTCTTCGAGGCCACGCTCCTCACGGAGCTGGACGACTCCATGCAGTTGATGCGGCAGGAGTCCTTCGGGCCGCTGCTGCCCATCGCGCCGGTGGACTCGGACGAGGAAGCGCTCGCGCGGATGAACAAGTCGGATCTGGGCCTGACGGCGAGCGTCTGGACGAAGGATCGGGAGCGCGCCGCGCGCTTCGCCACCCAGCTCGAGTTCGGCACCGTCTACATGAACCGGTGTGACTCGGTGGATCCGGCGCTGCCATGGATTGGCGTGAAGAACTCGGGCCGTGGACACAGCCTGAGCGCGCTGGGCTTCGATCAGCTCACCCGGCCCAAGTCCATCCACTTCCGGTTGTCGTTCTAGAACTGAAGGGCGGGCACGCCTGTCCGCGAGTGGGCGGCTTCAATCCGCCCCTCTGCCCGCCACGGCTGAGAACTCCAACCACGGGACATGGTCACCGCCAACGCTGTCATGCCCGGGGTTCCCGGGGGAAGCTGGGGACCCCCGCTCCAGCAGGGCCGCATCACCGGCCCTTCTCCTTCCACGTCGGAGTGCCATGACCTCTCCCCTCTTCATCCGTGAGGCCCTCCCAGAGGACGCCGCGGCCGTGTGGGCCGTGCAACAGGCGGCCTTCCTGCCACTCGCGCCGCGCTTGCCTTCCCGCCCCACCGCACTGAGGGAGGACGAGGCGTACTGGCGCCAGCACCTGGAACGTGTCCCTCGCCGGACCGTGGTGGTGCACGTGGACGGCGAACTGGTGGCCGCGGGGCGTGTGGACGGTGCAATGCCCCAGGGCGAATTGAAGCGCATCGCCGTGCACCCCTCCTGGCAGTCCCGGGGCGTCGGGCGTCGACTGGTGGAGGCCCTCGAGGCCCACGCCCGGGAACTCGGATTCGTCCGCCTTCGCGCGGGCACCCGGAAGCGGCTGCCCGACAACCAGGCCTTCTACGAGCGCCTGGGGTATCGGGTCGTCGCGCTCGAGCCCTATCCCCCCGGCATCGACGATCACACCGTCTGGATGGAAAAAGACCTCTGAGCATCCACCCCGGTTCCCATTTTCCGGCTCCTGAGCGGTCTATTTCCTGGAGGAGCGCGCCTTCGGGCGCCGAGCGGCATGGATGACATGTGGTTGGGACGGCTCTACGAGCAATACGGCTACCTGGTACACCGGCGCTGCCTCCAGTTGGTGCACCGCCCGGAGGACGCGGAGGACGCCCTGCAGGAGACCTTCCTGCGGGTGCGCCGCTATGGCCCGCCCCGGAAGGACGGCTCCCTGCTGGCGTGGCTCTACACCGTCGCCACGCGCTGCTGCTTCGACTTGATGGAGCGGCGCGGGCGCGAGCCCGTGGCCGAGCAGGCCCAGCTCGCCACCCTGGAGACCCAGGCCCAGGGCTCGCCCGACGACGCCGACCATCGCGCGCTGCTGGGCGTGGCGCTGCGGCAGCTCGATGGCAAGACGCGCGCCATCGGCGTGCTGCACTTCCTGGACGGCTACACCCAGGAGGAGGTCGCCGAGCGGACGGGCTACTCGCGCCGCACGGTGGGCAAGAAGCTCAAGCTGTTCGAGGAACGCCTCCGCCAGCTCTGGCGGGCACACCCCAACGAGGAGAGCCGATGACTCCGCCCCTTGCCCCTTCTCCCCGAGGCCCCGAGTGCCCGCCCGCGGTGGTGCTCGAGGCCCTGAGTGCCGGTGAGCCGGTACCCGCGGCTTCCCGCTCCCACGTGGAGGGCTGTCCCTCATGTGGCGGCCAACTCGCGGCCCTCACCGCGGGCCGTGACGCCTTCCTGCGAGCACGCCCCCCGGAGCGCTTCCTGCGCCAGCTCGAGCGCCGCGCGGCGGCCCGACCCGCCCCGGGCTCCTGGCGCCGTCCGTGGCTCGTGCTGGCCGCGTGCGTGCCGATGCTCGTGGGCGTGCTCCTCGTGCCGCGCCTCCTCCCGCGAGAGGAGGGCCCGCGTTACAAGGGCAACGAGTTCAGGGTAGTGGCTGCACGCGCGGGAGGAACGCCCACGTTGCTCGGGCCGGACAGTCCGGTGCGTGCCGGGGATGCCCTGCGCTTCGCCTACGAAGCGCCCGAGGCCGGCCACCTGCTGGTGCTCGAGCTCGATGGCCGCGGCCTGGCGAGCGTCTTCCATCCCTTCGGAGGCGGTGCCTCGGTGCCCGTGGCGGCGCTGCAACGGGACTTCCTTCCGGGCAGCGTGGTGCTCGATGACGCACCCGGCCCGGAGTGGCTCTTCGCCGTCTTCTCTCCCCGGCCGCTGGAGGCCGCGCCCCTGCTCGCCCAGCTCCGCGCACAGGCCGGACGCGTGGAGCCGGCGCTCTCCTGCCCGGACTGCCGCGTGAGCGCGCTCCGCCTCCAGAAACCGAAATGATGAGACCCGCCCTGCCCTCGTGTTTCCTCTTCCTGCCGGTGGCGCTGCTGCTCCTGTTCCCGGCCCACGCCCCGGCCGAGACGGTGCGCCTGCTGGTCTCCATCGGCGCCAACGTGGGCGCTCCGGAGGACGCGGTGCTCCGCTTCGCGGACGATGACGCGGAGCGTGTCCGGAGGCTGTTCGTCGAGCTGGGCGGGGTGCGCGCGGACCGCGCCTACCTCCTCGTGGATCCGACGGCCACGGCCGTGCGCCAGCGGCTGGCGGAGGTGGCGGGCCGCATCGCCGAACTCCGCTCCGCCGGCAACGACGTGATCCTGGTGATCTACGTCTCCTCGCATGCCCGGGCCGGCGTGCTGCACCTGACCGGCACCGGGCTGCCCCTCGCCGAGTTGCGCGACACCACCCAGCAGCTCGGCGCGCGGCTGGCCGTGATCATCGTGGACGCGTGCGAGAGTGGCACCCTGGCGCAGCGCAAGGGGGGCAGCGCCGCGCCCGCCTATGACGTATCGCTCGAGCGGCTGCCCCTGCGAGGCCAGGTCCTCATCTCCTCGAGCGGGCCGGGAGAGAGCTCCGAGGAGTGGGATGCCCTCGAGGGCTCGCTCTTCACCCACCACCTGCTCACCGGCCTGCGCGGAGACGCGGACGCGGAGGGGGATGGGAGGGTGTCGCTCTCCGAGGCCTACGCCTATGCCTACCGGCGCACGGTGGCGGGCTCCAGCAGCGCGGGACAACATCCGGCCTACTCCTGGGATTTGTCGGGCACGGGCGAGTTCATCCTCACCGAGCCAGAGGTCGCGCGCAGCGCGCTCGTGTTCCCGGCCCCGAGCTCCGGGCGCTTCGTGGTGGCGAGTCAGCCCCGCTCGGACGTGGTGGCCGAGGTGGACAAACAGCCCGGGCGGCCACTGCGGCTCGCGGTTCCCCCGGGCCGCTACCTGGTGCGCAAGCGGGCCGGGGCGAGCACGGGCCTGCTGGAGGTGGAGCTGCCCTATGGCGGCGAGCGCCCGGTGCTGGAGGAGAAGCTCGTCTGGCGCCGCTTCACCGAGGTGGCGTTGAAGGGGGGCTACGTGGCGCTGCGCAACTCCGCGCTGCTGGGCCTGGCGAGGCTGGAGAGCGCGCCCGTGCCGGGCTCGGGTCACCGGCTCGCGGGGGGGCTCGGCTACCGCCACACCTGGGGCTCGTGGTGGGCCCTGGGAACACTCTCCGCCACCGGCGCTTCCTACCGGGGCGTGGCGCTCGACATCACCGAGCGCGCGCTCGGTCTGGGCGTGGCCGCGGGCTACCGTTGGCTGGAGTGGGCGCTCGTGCCGCACCTGGGCCTCTCGGTGGAGCTCACCGGGATACAGCAGACAATGCGCCGCGATGCCGAGGAGGAAATCCAGGACAACTTCGGCGCGCCTCCGCTCGCGCCGCGCCATGCGCTCGGGGTGGCCGTGGGGCCCGTGGCCGGAGTGGAGATTCCCCTGTGGAGCCACGCCTTCGTGCTCGTGCAGGGCCAGCTCCTGCTGCGCCAGCTGCCCTCGGAGCAGCGGCCCTCCGTGCGCCCCGCGGGAGTCGTCTCCGCGGGAGCCGGCTGGCGATTCTGAAAATGAAAGGGAAAAGGGCGGTTCCCATTTTCGGCGGCCCGCCCGGTTCCTCCAGAAAGAGTGCCCCACCGCCGGGGCCTCCCCCTCGAAACACCCTGGAGGACACCATGAAGTCGAGCCCGCTCATCTCCCGGAGTCTGCGATTCGCCCTGTTGCTCACCGCCTCGGCTTGCGGAGGCGGCACCACCCCGGAAGACAACCTCCCCCCGGCGCCGCCCGCGGATCCGCGACCCGGGCCAGTGGAACCCCAGACGCCCCCGCCGGAGATTCCGCAGCCTCCGCGCAAGCCCCAGCTCACGCTGAATGTCACGATGTCCCCGGCCCCCGGCGTCACCTTCGACAAGCCCGTGCGGCTCGCGATGGGCTGGTACGCCAACCCGCTCGGTCGAGAGGATCTCACCCAGTGGTCCCAGCCCCTGGCGATCGTCGAGGGCGGCATCGTCTACCAGGGCAGCGCACCCGAGGACATCGAGTTCAATGTCTACGATGATCCCCCGGAGGCGGCGATGGCTCCCTTCGGAAAGCATGACATCACCACCCTGTGTGCGATGGGCATCCTGCTCGCGTACCAGGACCTGAATGGCAATGGGAAGCTCGACACCATTCCCGTCACGGGCCAGCCCATCGACAGGATTGTTGGCACCTCCATGCGGTGGTGGACGAAATACGAGTCCGGGCCGGAGCGATACGCGGTCATTTTCATGGCGGAGGCACTGCCCCAATGGGATGTCCGCAAGGGTTTCAACCTGGCGGAACTGTCGGCCTCCAATGGGCCCGTGCCGCTGTCCACACCCATTCCCCTCCAGCTCTTCACGGGCGGACCGCAGTTCGACACGCTCGCCTGCGAGGGTCTCTGGCTCAGGGAGAGCCCGCCTCCCGCGGATCAGTGCGGCCTCGATCTCACTCCCTGACCCACGCGAGCACTCCAGGAGCCCCCCATGAATCCAAAAGCACACCACACGCCGGGTCCGCTGCTCGCCTTGCTGCTCGCCCTTTGCGCCTGCGGGAGCACGGTGGGTACCGACTACCCGGGAGAGCCCCTGCTCACGTTGGAGGGCCAGATGACCCTGGCCCCGGGAACGACCCTCGACGGGCCGGTGCGCATCGCGCTGGTCTGGTACCCACGGTGGTTCGTGGTCCCCCTCACCATGGGGGGACCCGTCGCCGAATCCGAAGCCGTCGTCGCCGAGGACCAACCCTATGAGGGCACCTTCCCCGCGAACTTTCGCTTCAACATCTACCGGCCTCCGAGCAGCACGCGGTGGAACGCCGAGGATGGCACCGAGCAGCAGCTCGCGACGGGCGCCCTGCTCGCCTACCAGGACCTGAATGGCAATGGGAAGCTCGACACCATCCCCTCCACGGGGCACCCCGTCGATCGGGTCCTCGGCTCGACGATGGTGTTCGACGCACAGACGATGCACACGCTCGTGTACACGAACATGGAGAAGTCCTTCATGCCCGGGGTGGAGCTGAAGAAGGGCTTCAACCTGCTGAAGTGGGAGGCTTACGCGTCCGCGTCCCTGCCGCTGTCCACGCCCATCCCGCTGGAGATCTCGGGGGGTCGTCCACTCCTGGATCTGCTCGTGTGCCAGGGATTCTGGGATGGTGTGGACGCGCAGGGCGAGGGAGAACTGTGCGGCATTTCCGGGCTCGAGGATCCGGATACCGAGCCGCCGCCTGCTCCCGCCGAGCCGGTGGACTTCGAGGCCGACGTCGTCGTGAAGCGCACGGGAGATCGGGCACGGGTGACCGTCAGACTCAATCACGGTTCCGGACCGGGCACGAAGGTGACGTTGGGTGGGCTCGACCTGACGTACAATCCGGAAACTTGGCGCTACGAGCTGCTGGAGGCCACCGCGGCGCCACTGCTCGAGGGGGGCTCGATACGGCTGGACGTCGTCTGGGGCGGAAACAAGTATCGCCGCCCGCTGATCATCCCGGGGCGCGTCGACATCACCGCGCCCACGCCTGGCACCCACGTGAAGCTCGGCTCGCCCTTCGAGGTGCGCTGGACGAGGCCCGCCGGAGAGGACAGCTATGCCCTCTTCGTGCGTACGGTGGAGGGCGGCGAAGCCATGGGTTGGACCATCCCCTCCCATCCGTTGTCACAGAACGTGACCCTGTATGACCAATGGATCTCCGCCGGTCCGGCACGCCTCGAGTTGTCTGTCTTGGCCGATCCCCTCGATTATGCCCCGGACATGCGGATCCAGGTCGAGGTGATGCTCGAGGTGCCCATCACCATCGATCCTTGAGGCCAGCTCCCATTTGGGGGATCAGGCAGGAAGTTCGAGGGTTCGGGCATGAAGGCCCGAGCGGTCTCGCGCAGATTCCTCGACCTCCGCACGGTCTCCTCACCATGGAGAAGGCACATGGCTTTCCAACTCGACCCCAGAATCTCCCGGCTCGTCGCGCGGGGCGCGGGGCCGTCTTCCCCGGAGGACTTCCAGGAAGGCGATACGGCGCGCCTCCGCCGCATCCTCGACGAAGGACTGGCGCAACTCAGCGCCCTTCCCGCGGTTTCGGGTGTGTCCGACAGGACGTTCACGATCGCGACCGGGGATGGGCATTGGCTCAAATTGAGGTGGTACGCGAAGGACGGTTCGACCCCGGGGTCCGCCGCGATCCATTTCCACGGAGGGGCGATGATCGCAGGCAGCATCGACCTCTACGACCCGCTCGTCCGGACATACGTGGCGTGGACGGGAGTCCCCATGCTCGCTGTCGACTACCGCCTCGCCCCGGAGGCATCCGCGGGTACCGCGGCGTCGGACGGTCTCGCGGCCCTCCTGTGGCTGCTCGACAACGCCAGGGAACTCGGGGTCGACCCCTCACGCATCGCCGTCATGGGCGATAGCGCCGGAGGGGGAGTCGCCGCCGCGGTCGCGCTCCTCGCCCGCGACCGCAGGCTCGAAATCGCTCGGCAGGTGCTCATCTACCCGATGCTCGACGATCGGACCACGGACGCCGACCCGCACCTCGCGGCCGTCCCGACCCTCTTCTCATACGCCTTCAACCGCACCGCCTGGGCGGCCGTCCTCGGTGAGCACGCGGGAACGCAACGTGTGTCGCCCCACGCCGCGCCGGCTCGGAACACCGACTTCACCGGACTCGCACCTGCGTACATCGAGGTCGGTGAGCTGGACATCTTCCGTGACGAGGATGTCCGCTACGCGCTCCAGCTCTGGCGAGCCGGAGTCCCGACCGAACTGCACGTCCACCCCGGGCTGCCGCACGCCTTCGATGTCCTGCTCATGGGAGAGCCTCGCTTCCAAGAGGGAAAGCTCCGCGTCCTGAAGGAACTCTGAACCGAGGTACGTCTTCGCGGCCCAGGCGCCCGCCATCACCGCGCGGTACGCTCCGTCCCACCAGGCCTTTTCACGCCCGTGGCACGCGGCTTCTGGAGTGCATTCATGGTATCGCGCTTGGGCGGCGTCCCGAACATGCGCGCGTATTCCCGGCTGAACTGGGATGGGCTTTCATAGCCAACCTGAAGAGCGGCCTGCATCACGTTCTCGCCCTCCGCCACCATCAGCCGCCGTGCCTCCAGCAGCCGCAACTGCTTCTGATATTGAAGCGGGGTCATGGACATCAGTCCCCTGAAGTGTTGATGAAAGGAGGACTCGCTCATCCGCGCCGCCGCGGCCAGTTCCTTGATGCGGATGGGACGCGAGAAATTCCGCCTCAGGATGTAGATCGCGTCGGCGATGCGCTGCATGTGGCCATTCGGTAGCGCGAGTTCGCGGAACTCGCCCCCATGGGGACCCGTCAGCAACCAGAAACAGATTTCCCGCATGACGGAGGGCTGGAGCACGGGGATCGCCATGGGCGTCGCGAGCATGCGCACCAGCCGCGTGAGACAATCCACGACGGGGGCGGAGAGTTCTTCCACGAAAACCGCGGAACCGACATCCCCTCTCGGAGGGTGCGCGGCATCGAGCTGCTCCATGACCTCCCGCATGACACCGACATCGAATTCGACGGTCATGCCCAGATAGGGCTCGGTGGCACTCGCCTGGGTCACCCTTCCGAACGCCGGGAGTTCCACTCCGACGACAAGGGCTTGCATCTCGGTGTAGTCGAACACCCTGTCACCCAGCGACACCTGCTTCGAACCCTGCACGGCGATGCAGAGCGCCGGCTTGTAGATCAAATGATGAGGCAGGACTTCCCTGCTCGTCTTCATCAGGGCGAGACCCTCTATCGGCGTGGGGAATACACCATCACCGCCACCACTCGCTTCGATGTAGTGCTCCAGGGCCATCTTCAAGGCTGACGACATACAGGGTCTCCGCTCAGAGCCACTCGGCCCGCGCACCTTCCTTCCAGCCACTGTACCGCGAACCCCGGGCCCTCCCCACTCGTTTTGGAGGATCAGGCAAGAAATTCGAGGGTTCGGGCATGAAGGCCCGAGCGGCCTCTCGCATATTGCGCTCACCCAACACGCCGGGGAGCAACCCCAGGCCAAAGGAGAAACAAGTGAGCTCAACGGGAAAAGTGGCGATCGTCACCGGAGCCAGTCGCGGTCTTGGACGCAACACGGCCATCAGCCTGGCCAGGATCGGCACCGATGTGATTGTAACCTATCACTCGAATCGCGCCGAAGCCGACAGCGCCGTCGCGGCCATCGAAGCGCTCGGACGAAAGGCCGTCGCCCTGCGGCTCGACGCCGGCGACATCGCCTCCTTCGATGGCTTCGCCGAGCAGGTACGAGGGGTGTTGCGGGGCGTGTGGGCAAGAGACCGTTTCGACCATCTCGTCAACAACGCGGGGTCACACCACCCGGCCTCGTTCGGTCAGATCACCGAAGAGGACTTCGATCGGCTCTGCAACCTCCACTTCAAGGGCGTGCTCTTCCTGACGCAGAAGTTGCTACCGCTGATCGCCGACGGAGGAAGGATCGTGAATCTCTCCACCGGGCTCACCCGCTTCGTCAGCGCGGGCAGTGCGGCCTATGCCTCGATGAAGGGGGCCGTCGAGATCCTCACGCGCTACATGGCCAAGGAACTGGCTCCGCGCGGCATCACCGTCAACGTGGTCGCGCCCGGCGCCACCGAGACGGACTTCTTCGGAGGTGCGGTGCGCGACAATCCCGCCCTCAACCGGGAGGTGGCCGCGAACACCGCGCTCGGCCGGACCGGTGTTCCCGATGACATCGGTCCGATGATCGCCTCGCTGCTTTCCGATGCGAACCGGTGGGTGACCGCCCAGCGCATCGAGGTCTCCGGAGGCCTGCACCTCTAGGAACATCCTCCGCTCGGACCGCATCGCCTGGCGGGGCGCGGCACGTCGGGAGAGAAAGGTCCGAGGCCCTCTCTCCCTCCCCGAGGGGAGAGGGAGGAAGGAGGCCAGGGCGGAACCTGAACCCAGGTAACCCTTGGCGTGCATGGGTGTTGAGATGGAGACTCCAGCACTCCTGGCCGCGAGCGGGCCATGCGAGCCCGACCTCGGCTCCTGTTGGATGCTCGCACTGACACCTGCTCCCCCATGTCGAACCCCTCCGAGTCGAGGACTGCGTCCGCGAAGGCCCTGCCCACGGAAAACCCACCACTCGCCCGTGCTCCGCCACGCCTCCTGCGCTGGTACCTGGAGAAGGTGGATGCATTCCTCTCGGAGTCCATTCGCCAGGGGCCTGTCCTGGATCTCAACCGGGCACGGTTTCAGGTGAACCTCTCCGTGGTCATCTCGATCATCACCGCGCTGTTCCTGTTCTTCGTGGCTCCGAAGTTCGAGAGGCCCTGGCCGCTGGTGCTCGTGTCCCTGCTGAGCTTGACAGGTATCGGCCTCAGCCAGGTGATGCTGCATTGGATGTCCTCGCCTCGCATCCCCGCGATGATTCAGTGCGCCTCCTCGACGGTGCCAACGATGACCATCATCCTCTATGTGGGCGAGTGGGGCACCGCCTTGCAGGCCACGGCCATGCTCATCCCCCTGGCGAGTGTCTATCTGCTAGGCATCCGCAAGGGCTTGATCCCGTGCCTGCTCCTCGCGGCGAACGCGGCCCTCGTCCACCCCTTCCTCCATGCGCGCAACGCCCTCGATTGGATCATCGGCGCTTTCACCGCGCTCGCCATCCTGACCGTGTGCGTGATGAGCGGGTTGTTCACCCGCTCGCGCGATGAGGCGCAGATGTCACTCGAGCGGGCGCTCAGGACGCAGAGCGAGAGCGAGCGCAAGCTCAGCAGCCTGTTGGAGAACACGGAGGACGTGGTGTGCTCGCTCGACCTTGGAGGGCGGATCGTCACCGCCAACCAGGCGTTCCGGCAACTGTATCTCCAGCACCTCTCCCGCGAGCTCCAACCGGCGGATGCCCTGCGCGAGCTGCTGCCCCTGGAGGACCCGACACGCTGGACGGAGCGCTTCCGGCAGGTGCTCGGCGGGCACCGCGTGCGCTTCGAGGTGACGCTCGCGGTACGGGGTCAGGCGCGGGTGCTGGACGTGTCCCTGGGCCCCATCGCTGGAGAGGCGGGCATGCCCGAGGGGATGACGCTCTTTGGCAAGGACGTCACCGCCAGCAAGGAGGCCGAGTCGCGCCTGGGGGAGATGCACCGCAACCTGATCGACGTCTCGCGCCAGGCGGGCATGGCGGAGATCGCCACGGGAGTGCTCCACAACGTGGGCAACACCCTCAACAGCGCCAACGTGTCGGCCGAGCTGGTCATCCAGGGGCTGCGCGGTCTGCGCGTGTCGAGCGTGGTGAAGACGTTGGAGCTCCTCCGGGAGCATGCGGGCCACCTGGACTCCTTTCTCACCTCCGCCCAGGGCCAGCAGATTCCCGCCTACCTGGAGGCGCTCGGCAAGGAACTTCCCGAGGCGAAAGAGCGGCTGCTGGAGGAGATGCGCGCGCTCCGGGAGAGCCTGGAGAACGTCAAGGCCGTGGTGCGCATGCAGCAGGAGCACGCCCGCTACCTGGGAGTGGTGGAGCCGGTGGCGGTGCCCCAGCTCATCGACGATGCCCTGCGCCTGCAGGGGCGCTCCTTCGAGGCCCTGGGCATCCAGGTGCGCCGCGAGTACGGCCCGGTGCCCCTGGTGATGGTGGACCGGCACAAGCTGCTGCAAATCCTGTTGAACCTGTTGAACAACGCCCGGCACGCGCTGGAGGGGCGCGAGCGCTCGAACAGGTGGCTCACCGTGCGCGTGTCGCGTGCGGCGCAGGCGCGGCTGCGCATCGAGGTGGAGGACAACGGGACGGGAATCGCGCACGAGCATCTGCCCCGCCTGTTCACCCAGGGCTTCACCACGAAGAAGACCGGGCACGGCTTCGGCCTGCACATCAGCGCGCTGTCAGCCACCGAGCTGGGCGGCTCGCTCTCCTGCACAAGCCAGGGCCTCGGCCAGGGCGCCACCTTCACCATCGAGGTTCCCCTGGAAGCATGACGCCGCCCCATGTCGCGCCAACGCGCCAGATGAAGGGCGGGCTCCTCGGCAAGGTGGTCCTCCGCCTCGCCTGAGGAGCCGGACGTCAGGCCCTCGCGCCCGTATGGGTGAGCAGCGCCCGGGAGAGTTCCCCGAACAGCGGGCGGGGAAGATCATGGCCCATCCCTTCCAGCATGAGCAGCTTCGCTCCGTGGATGCGCTCCGCCACGGCGACCCCATGCGCGGCGGGGAACATCGGGTCATCCGTCCCATGGATGACGAGCGTGGGCACGCGCAGGTGCTTCAGCGCCTCGGCCTGCTCTTGCGTGGGAGAGGGCACGAACCCGTGGTTCATCGAGGCGACCGGGTTGCGCGCGCGGTCGAACATCCGCTCCACCGTGCGCCGGCACTCCTGCTCATCGAAGGGGGGTGCGCTGGCGGCCATCGCCCGAGCCATCTTCACCTGGAGATCGATGATCTCCTCGCGGTTGCGAGGCGGGTTGCTGGCCGCCGCCAGCTGCACCTCGATCGCGCGGGAGGCAGGCGGTGGAAGCGCTCCTTCCGGAGTCTTCCCCTGGAAGGCCTGATGGAAGGTCTCCACGACTCCGGGACGCAGCGGCGTGGACATCATCACCGTGAGGGAGAGCACTCGCTCCGGGTGACGGATGCTCACGAGCTGGCAGATCATCCCGCCCAACGAGGCACCCACCAGGTGGGCCGCGGCGATGCCGTACGCATCGAGCACCCCCAGCGCGTCCCGGGCCAGGTCCTCCAGCGTGTAGGGGTTCTTCTGGAAGTCGAAGCAGGTCGACTGGCCGGTGTCCCGGTGATCGTAGCGGATGACGTAACGCCCCCCGGCGACGAGCTGCTCGATGAACTCCTCGGGCCAGAGAATGCCCTGGGCCGAAGCGCCCATCACCAGCAGGATCGGCGGGCTGCCGGGCTCGCCGAAGCTCTCGGTCCACAACTCGATGCCATTGGACTTCACCATGCGTTCCGCCATACCGCTGCCCCCGTGTATCGCTCGTAGCGTTTCAGTGGTTCACTGCCCGTGATGAAGAGACCGTCTTAGCCCAGGAAACAGCCCGACGAGCCCCTTCTGGCACGTTCCAGGACGGAATTGACGAGACGAGCCCGGTGTCGCTCAGGTCACAATCGACAACCCGCCGAAACAGACTGCACACGCCACGTCGATTGCTCGCCATGCCGCATCCCTCCCGCCTCCGAGCTCCGCTGGCTCGTTCGACGCTCGTCCACATGGGCGTGCGCATCGCGGTCATCATCGCCCTGACCACGCTCCTCAGCTACATCCACATGTACAGCACGCTGCACACCGAGGCGCTCGCGCAGCTCAGGCAGCATGTCGTGGAGCGCGGCCAACGCGAGCAGGCCATCTTCGTGCTGGCCGAGGACAACCACGTCCTGCTCAAGAAGACCCTGGAGGATCGGCTCCAGGCCCTTACGCCGGAGGAGGTGGACGCCCGTTTCGCTCGCCTCTTCGTCCAGCGGCCCGATGGAACCTTCCGCAGCCGTACCGAGGGCTTCGATGACTCGCGGGAGCCGTGTGTCTTCGTCCCCCGGGGCGTGAACGTCGACACGGACATGCGCCGGAGGATTCTCGCCTCGTACGACGTGCTCTCCTGGTACGGACCCGCCTTCCATGTCCGGTTCACGAACACCGCCGTCACGCTGCCCGAAGGGGTGCTCATCCTCTACTGGCCCGGCAATGCCACCTGGTGCCTGGGAGTCGAGCCGGAGTTCCGGATCACCGACTTCACGCACTACACCATCAGCCTCCCCCAGAACGATCCCGAGCGGAAGACGATCTGGTCCGGCGTCTACGAGGACCCGGTCAGCCACGAGCCGATGGCCTCGATCTCCACTCCGGTGGAGCGGGAGGGCCGCCACCTCGCGACCCTCAGCCACGACGTGCTCCTCGAGGAGTTGATGACCCGCACCATCAACGATCACCTGCCGGGTGCGTACAACCTCATCTTCCGCGACGATGGACACCTCATCGCCCATCCCGAGCAGACAGGCGCCGCGGACCCGCGGGCCCACCTGCGGAGCATCATCGAGCAGGCGAAGAACCGCCCACCTGGCGAGACCGTGCTGGAGCTGCCCGAGTACGGCGAGTACCTCGCCCTGACCCGGCTCCAGGGTCCCGGTTGGAACTTCGCCACCGTGCTCCCGGAATCCACGGTGACCCGGCCCGCCTTCAACGCGGCCCGCACCGTCCTGCTGCTCGGAATCCTCTCGCTCTGCCTCGAGCTGGCCATCCTGTATTGGGTGCTCCAGCAGCAGATCACCCGTCCGCTGTTCGCCTTCACCCAGGCCTCGGAGCGGGTGGCCGCCGGTGAGTTCCACGTCGAGCTGGACACCTCCCGGGGCGACGAGCTGGGGCAACTGGCCCGCGCCTTCCGGAGCATGGCCGACCAGGTGCAACGGCGCGAGGAGGAGCTGCGTCATGCCAACGAGGGGCTCGAGCAGCGCGTCGAGGAGCGGACGCGCGAGCTCAAGGACGTCCACATGCAGCTGGTGCAGACCGCCCGCCGCGCCGGCATGGCCGAGATCGCCACCAACGTGTTGCACAACGTGGGCAACGTCCTCAACAGCATCTACACCTCCGCCCAGCTCGCCAAGGAGCGCGTGGCGGAGCTGCGGTTGGAGCACGTGGGCCGCATCGCCCTCCTGCTCCAGGAGCGCCAGTCCGACCTCGGCACCTTCCTCACCCAGGACACGCGCGGGCGCAACGTCATGCCCCTGCTGAGCAAGCTGGGACAGAACCTGCTCGACGAGCGCCAGCAGATCACCTCACTGCTCGAGGAGGTGGGGCGGTACACCGAACACGTGGGCGACATCGTCAAGGTGCAGCAGAACTACGCGCGCACGCCCCGGATGCATGAGTCCGTCCAGTTGGCCGACCTGGTGGAGGACGCGTTGCGCATCAACTCGGCCGGACTCACCCGTCACCAGGTGAAGGTGGTACGACACCTGGCGGCCCTGCCGCCGATGCTCACCGACAAGAACAAGACGCTGATGATCCTCGTCAATCTGGTCAGCAACGCCAAGTACGCCATGGATGGAGTGCCACCGGCCGAGCGGATGCTGCGCGTGGAGCTGGCGCCCGCCGAGTCCGACCGCGTCCGCATCCAGGTGCACGACAACGGCATGGGCATCGCGCCGGAGATGCTCACCCGCATCTTCCAGTATGGCTTCACCACCCGGGAGGAGGGGCATGGCTTTGGCTTGCATTCCAGCGCCATCGCGGCCCAGGAAATGGGGGGCTCGCTGACCGTCCACAGCAACGGCCCGGGGCATGGAGCCACCTTCACGTTGGAACTCCCCTACCTCCCCCATCAGGAGGCCGCATGAGTGCATGTGTGAGCAAGAAGCGGATTCTCGTCATCGACGACTCCGAGGCCATTCACACCGACTTCCGCCGGATCCTCGGTTCGCCCCAGCGCCGGAGCCAGAGCGACATCGATCAGTTGGAGGAGGCGCTCTTCGGTTCGGCGCCCGTTCGCGCCGCGGTCTGTGACGAGAACACGTTCGAGATGGATTCGGCCTACCAGGGGCAGGAAGGGTTGGCCAAGATCCAGGCGGCCCTGAAGGCCCACCAGCCCTATTCGCTGGTCTTCCTCGACTACCGGATGCCGCCCGGCTGGAATGGCGCCGAGACGCTGCGTCGGTTGCGCGAGGTGGATCCCTCGCTGGGCGTGGTGCTCTGCTCGGCCTACTCCGACTACTCCTGGGCGGAGCTGATGCGGGAGTTCAAGGATCTCAAGCTGCTCAAGGAGCTGAGAAAGCCCTTCAACAGCCAGGAAGTGCGCCAGCTCGCGCTCAAGCTCACCGGACAGGAACCCGCGTCCGGAAACTGAAGCCGGGTTGAATCCAAGCTGGGGGGCTCGGGAGTCCTGACGTCGATGGCAACCGACGGAAGGAATCCTGGAATGAAGATTCACTGGCTCATGCTGTACCTGCTGCTCGGCCCGGCGTGCGGTGCGATGACGCGGGCGAACACGACCCCGGCGGGCGTGGCATCAGACGACACCTCGAAGCCATGGAGCGGCGATAGCGGGCTGGATTGGAACGGCATGGACAGCCGCGTCGCGCCAGGCGACGACTTCTACGCCCATGCCAACGGCGGCTGGCTGAGGAACACGCCGATTCCGGCGGATCGCTCCTTCCACGGAGTGGACCAGACGCTCCAGGAACTCTCGATCGAGCGGACCCGTCTGATCATCGAGGAGGCCTCGAAGACGCGAGGCTCCAAGCCAGGTGACTTCTATGTGAGTTTCGTCGACGAAGCCACGATCCAGGCCAGGGGCCTCGAGCCAGTCAAGCCATGGATGAAGGCAATCGCGGGCACCGCCACCCGCGAGGCGCTCGCGATCGAGATGGCAAAGCTCGCGCGCCATGACATCGGTGGGCTCTTCGTGCCCGACGTGGGTCGGGACGACAAGAATCCGGATGTCTATGTCGCGAGCCTGCGCCAGTCAGGCCTGGGACTACCGGATCGCGCGCTGTACCTCGAGGAGGATGCACGGCTCGCGTCGATCCGGACCGCCTATCGGGCCTATCTGACGAAGATGCTGACGCTCGCGGGGGAGCGTGATGCGGACGAGCGCGCGGCGGCCGTGTTCGCGTTCGAGACGGCACTCGCGGAGGCCCACTGGACACGCGCGGACGCACGCGACGCGGAGAAGACCTACAACAGGTGGTCGCTCGCCGACTTCGAACAGAAGGCACCGGGCTTTCCCTGGCGCGACTACTTCGCCGCGCTGGAGCTGCCCTCCCAGCCCGCCTACATCGCGCAGCAGCCGAGCGCCTTCGCCGGCGAGGCGCGGGTCT
The DNA here is from genome assembly GCF_002305875.1 of Cystobacter fuscus. Lineage (NCBI taxonomy): Bacteria > Pseudomonadati > Myxococcota > Myxococcia > Myxococcales > Archangiaceae > Cystobacter > Cystobacter fuscus. Next base: position 6,929,746 of record NZ_CP022098.1, read on the forward strand.
TCGCCAGCACGGCGCTGCCAGTGCTCAAGGACTACCTGATGCTCAGGATGCTGAGCAGCTACGCGCGTTATCTCTCCAGGCCCTTCGAGGAGACACGCTTCGCTTTCTATGGCACGACGCTCGCCGGAACGCCCGAGCAGCAGCCTCGCGCCAGACGCGCCGTGATGCTCGTGAGCAACTTCATGGGCGACGCGGTGGGCAGGGAATACGTGGCGCGCCACTTCCCGCCACGGGCCCGGGCCCAGGTCGAGGCGATGGTCCAGAACGTGATCGCCGCGATGGGAGACCGGCTGGAGCGGCTCGACTGGATGGCGCCCGAGACGAAAGCGAGGGCACGCGCCAAGCTCGCCAATGTCCGGGTGAAGATCGGGCATCCAAACACCTGGCGCGATTACACCGCGCTCGAGATCGAACCGGACGATCTGGTCGGCAACGTGGCGCGCGCCAACGCCTTCGAATACCGGCGACGGGTGGGCCAGCTCGGGCGACCCGTCGACCGCGACGAGTGGCTCTCCCCGGTCACGGCTGCGAACGCCTTCGCCCACATGACCGCGAACGAGATCATCTTTCCCGCGGCCATCCTGCAGCCGCCCTACTTCGACCCGAACGCCGATCCGGCCGTCAACCATGGCGGCATCGGCGTCACGATTGGCCATGAGCTCAGCCACCTCTTCGACGACCAGGGACGCAAGTTCGATGCATCGGGCCGGCTCGCCGAGTGGTGGACGCCGCGAGACGTCGAGCGGTTCACCGCGCTCACCGACAAGCTGGTCGCACAGTATGACGCTTATGAGCCCATCCCCGGACAGCACATCCAAGGCGCGCTGACACTGGGTGAGAACCTCGCCGATCTGGCCGGACTCGCGGTGGCATATGACGCCTATCACCGGTCGCTCGGAGGGAAACCCGCGCCGGTGATTGGAGGCACCACGGGTGAACAGCGCTTCTTCCTCGGCCATGCGCAGAGCAGGCGGAGCAAGCATCGCGAGCCCGCGCTCAGTGCCCGGCTCCTGTCGGATGCGCACGCCCCGGCTCGGGAGCGCGTGTGGACCGTGCGCAACCTCGACTCCTGGTATGCCGCGTACCAGGTAGGACCAGACCAGAAGCTGTACCTCGCGCCCGAGGACCGTGTCCGCATCTGGTAGTGCGAGGCCCCGCCCGGGTGGAGCCGGTGGAGTCGCTCGTCTGCCAGGCGCGCCCTCGCGGAGTCGCGTGATTTCGCTGCTTCCCGGACAAGGCCGTATTACAAGAGGCTCGAGCACCTGCTCGGATAGTAGCTGCCCGAATAGGTACGATATTCGCCAGCATTTGGAGTCACAACCTCGTCCCGGGCAGTCTCACACATACGACCAGCAACCACCAAGGAGGGCATCAAGCAGTCAAAGCCGAGATCACATGGCTCGAACCTGGAAGGCCCGCCCGGGGAGATCCTGAGAAGATTCTAAGCCAGGCGCCACAACCCGCCCCTGCAGGGGCTGAGTGTATTCCTCAGAGATCTCTCAGCTACGGCGGCACGACAGGCCCTACATCCAATGAGTTCGCGGGGTTACGAACTCGCTTTACTTCATTGGCTCTCATTCACTATGAGGCGCCCCCTCTTCGCCCCCCTCTTGCTGTCGCCTTGGAATCACCTGGCCACAGCCTGCAAGTGTTTCCCGATCAGTTCTCTCATTCATTGAGAAGAAGATGATTTTCAAGAGTCTGAATTAAGTGGCTTCTATGATCACAGCTCATAAGCCAGCCACAATCACACATCACCACGGAAATAAAATCATGGAAAATTCCGTGAAGTTCGTCTTTTGCGTCACGGCGCGCATCGAGGCGCAGGTCAGCGATCTCGGGATGTCGGGGGATGGGTAATGTCCGGGATTGCCGGGTGGATCGATCGCGAACGCGACCTGAGGACTGAAGGGCTGGCCGCGTCCCAGCTCGTGGCGGCGCTCGTCGCGCGTGGGCGTCACGGCGAGGGTCTGTGGCTAAGCCCACGGGCGATATTGGGGCAGCGGACGGATGCCGTCTGGGTAGGGACGGCCCAGCCGGCTGTGATTGAGCAGAACGGTCGGGCGATGGTTGCGGCGGTGTGCGATGGGTACCTTCACAACGCGGATGACCTGTGGGCCGCCGCGGGTGCTGGTCCCAGTGCGGGAGGGCCCCCGTCGGTGGCCGAGGTCGTGCTGCATGCCTACCTGCGGTGGGGGCACGAGGCGGTGGAGCGGCTGGAGGGCAACTTCGCCTTCGCCGTCTGGGACGCTCGGACCGACGAGCTGCTACTTGGACGAGACCGGGTGGGCATCAAGCCACTGAGCTATGCCCTGCTACCCCATGGCGTCGTGTTCGCCTCGGAGGTCGCGGCCCTGGCGGCGCACCCCCTGGTGACTCCGGAGGTCGACGACAATGGGCTATGCGCCCTCGTTACCCAGTTGCGCAGCCCCGGGCGCGGGGCGCTGCGCGGCATGTACGAAGTACCGGCGGGCGGTACGGTCCGATTCACGCGCGACCGGGAGCTCCACCGCCGGTACTGGACGCTGGAGGCCCGCCCCCACACCCTCGGCCGCGAAGACACCATCAAGCAGATCCGTGAGCTGCTCGTTGACGCCATCAGCCGAGATCTGCGCGGCCTCGATCCCGCGGTCCTGCTCTCGGGTGGCCTGGACTCCAGCGCGCTGACAGGTCTGATCGCCAGCAACTCCGGCAAGCCACCGCGGACATTCACGGTGATGTTCGGCGACACGGCGGCCGCGGTGCCAGATCGGCCGTTCGCCGAAGAGGTTGTCCAGATGTGGGGCTGCGAGCACCACGAGGTCGCGGTCCGCCCGCAGGAGCTGTCTGATCCAGTGCTCCTGTCGTCCGTGCTCGCGGCGAAGGACCACCCGTCACCCTTCGGGGACAAGAACATCACCCCGTTCATATTCAGCCGGCGCGTCGCGGAGCGGGTGCCAGTGGTACTCAGCGGAGAGGCCGCTGATGCCATCTTCAGCGGCCTCTCCGGTGCGACCGACGGGGTGCGCGAGCCCTCCATGTTTCCTTGGATCGCGCGAGCCCGCGGGTTCGGCATGGAGTACGGAATCGGCACCGGGCTGTTTGACGAGGCGTTACTGAGATCGGTGGACGTCGCCGGCTACCTGGATCGGCTGTACCGCGAGGCCAAGGCAGAGGTACCGCAGCTCGCGGGCACCGCCGCCGCCGACCGTGTGGCGCGAGAGGTGGACTATCTCCATGTGACGCGCCTGTTGGAGCAGACGGTCTATCACTCGGAGCGGCTCGGAGCGGCGGCGGGGCTTCAGATCCGATTCCCTATTGCCGACCACCGCCTGGTCTCTTATCTGTACAACGTTCCATGGCAATTGAAGCGCTTCGACGGACGTGAGAAGAGCCTGCTCCGGGCCATTGCCAAGGATCTGGTGCCCCCGTCGGTGCTCACGAGGGCCAAGGTTCCCTACCCGATCACCTATGACGCGCACTACAAGGCCTCGCTCATCACACGGCTGCGGATGCTGCTCGATGACTCGACTGCCCCCGTACGTCCGTTGATTGACCTTCGTCGCGCCGCGGAAGTCATCGAGAACCACCGCCTGCTTGACCGCGGTGGCTGGCTCGGTCGGGCCGACGTCGAAATGGTCCTCCAACTCGACAACTGGCTTCGTCGATTGCGCGTACGCGTCAATCTCTAGTCTCCTCAAAACAAGGCAAAAGAATATGTCGACGACATCAGCAGGTGACCTCTACAGCCTGTTCTCGCATCAGGCCGCCAGGGTTGCCGCCCGAGATGCGGTGCGCGACCAGCGCGGCAGTTTGACCTACGCGGAGCTTGCCCGCCGCGCGGATGTGCTCGCGGTGGCGATCCGCGAGATGTGTCCGCAGCCGGGTACCCGCATCGGTCTACACCTGGGGCGCACGGCCGACGTGGTGGTGGCAGTGCTCGCGATCATCGCGACCGGCCACACGTACGTGCCGCTCGATCCGGCGTACCCACTTGAGCGGCTCAAGTTCATGGCCAGCGACAGTGGACTGACAGTCATCATCTCCGACCGGGAGGCGCCTGACGGAATCGGCGTCGCGAGAGTGCTTCGCCTGGACCGGGTCGACTGGTCCCGGGACGTCCCCGTTTCGCCGAGGATCGAGGCCGACCCCGAGAGCGCCGCCTACATCATCTACACCTCGGGCTCGACGGGTCTGCCGAAGGGCGTGGAGGTACGCAGGCGCAGCGTGGTGGCCATGGTGAACGCCGTGTGCTCGCGGCACCAGTTTGGCGAAACCGACGTGTGGACGCTCTTTCACTCCTACTGCTTCGACTTCTCGGTTTTCGAGATGTGGGGAGCGTTGGCCACGGGTGCCACCCTCGTGGTGGTGCCGGCGGAGGTCGCCGCCTCGCCGCGCGCCAGTGCCGAGTTGCTCGTACGGGAGCGGGTCACGGTCATGAACATCGTGCCGTCGGTCTTCCGCTACCTGACCGCGGCCACGCGGCAGCTCGCGGATCGCCCCGTAAGCGTGCGCCGCATCATTTTCGGTGGCGAGTCGATCGATGTGGCCGACATCCGCTCCTGGCGGGACTCGGTTCGTGCCGACTGTGAGTTCATCAATACCTACGGCATCACGGAGACCACGGTGTTCGTCACCACTCGACCGATTCTGCCCGCCGAGCTCCAGTCCACCGGCGATGAACGCGAATTCGCCACCGACCTCGGCGAGCCATTGAATGGCTGGGAGCTCCAGGTCCTCGACGACAGCGGCGCTCCCGTCGAGCCGGGGGGAATTGGCGAGATCTGGGTTGCCGGTGATGGAGTCGCTGTCGGCTATCTCAACCGGCCCGAACTCACCGCGGAACGGTTCCGCCAGCTGGCGCTCCCTGGCCATCCTCCGAGGGTTTACTACCGCAGTGGTGACCTGGCCACGCGGACGACGAACAACGTGTATTGCTATTCGGGTCGAGCCGACGATCAGGTGAAGATCAACGGCTTCCGGATCGAACTCGGAGAGGTCGAGGCGGCGCTGCGCAAGGCCTCCGGGCTCCGGGAACTGGCCGTGGTCTGTACCCGTAGCCGGGTAGGAGGCCGGATGCTGTCTGCCTTCTACGCCGCCGACGCCGTTTCGACGCAGGAACTCACCGCGCTCGCCCGCGCGACGCTCCCCGCCCACATGGTGCCCGGACGATTCGTTCAGTTGGCGGAGTTGCCGCGAAACGCGTCTGGCAAGACCGACCGGCGGGCACTGTCGGAGCGTCAGTAGCCCCGCACAGACCTGCCGCCATTCGAGCCCGAGGAATCCGATGAGCAAGAAACCCCGTAACTTCTCCAGCGACCCGAGTCGGCCCAGCTTCCTGGAGGAGCTCTATCAGGGCAGGTTCCGCTGGGACCTGATCCGAGACTTTCCTGTCCAGGATGCACAGGACCGGGCCGAGGGCGACCGCCTCGTCGAGCAGTTGAACGTCCTGCTTCGCGAGCGAATCGACCCCACGGCCGTTGACCGCGACCGCCAGCTACCTGAAGGCTTCCTCGCGGAGCTGGCCACGCGCGGCTACTTTCGGCTGCAGGCGGATCGAGCGGTCGGCGGGCACGAACTCTCGCACTACAACACGTTCCGGGTCGTCGTGGCGGCCGCGAGTTGGAGCACGCCGGTCGCACTGTCGATCGCGATCGAGAACGCGCTCGGCGCCAGCGCGTTCCTCTCGGTTGTGCCCGAAGGGCCGCTGCGTGAGTTGTTGCGCGCGCATGTTGCTCGCGGCGGCCTCTCGGCCAGCGCCGACAGCGAGCCCCAGGGGGCGGCGAACCAGCGTCGCGCCACCACCGCCACGCGAGTCGAAACGGCGGAGGCCTATCTGCTGAACGGCCAGAAGGTCTTCGTGGGGCACGCGCCCGTCGCCGAGCTGGTCAGCGTCTCGGCGACGATCCGCGACAACGGCCAGGAGCGGGTCCAGATGTTCTTCGTGCGGACCGACAGCCCTGGCGTGACCGCCGGACAGTGGCACGAGTACATGGGAATCAAGGGCTTCCCCAACGGCTGGCTGAACTTCGACAACGTGCTCGTGCCCGCGGACCAGATGTTCGTGGAGCGCGCCTCCGAGCATCAGGTCCGGGTGACCCCGGAGACCGCGAAGATGGTGGCTCGGGGCCGGCTGCACCTCATCGCGGCGCCGTCGCTGGCGATCGCCAAGCTGTGCGTGCAATGGGCGCGAGACTTCGTGCTGCGGCGGGAGGTCGACGGCCGGAAGCTGGCGGACTACCAGGAGATTCAACAGCAGCTGGCGGAGTCGCTCGCGCAGACCTTCGCGATCGAGACGATGTCTCAGTGGTGCCTGCTTCCGGATGACCAGGGGCGGCAGATCAACCAGCGCTTCGAGCAGAACGCCTCCAAGAACGTCAGTTCGCTGCTCTGCTGGGACGTCGTCGACCGGACGATGTCGCTGCTGGCGGCGGAGGGCTATGAGACCGCGCACAGCAAACAACAGCGGGGTGCGCCGCCGGTCCCAGTCGAGCGGTTCATGCGCGACGCGCGCAACCTGCGGATCTCCGGGGGCGTGGACTTCCAGATCGACAACTGGATCGCTCGGATGTCGATCCTGTCGTACTACTACCCCGAGCCCGACCACGCGGACGAACTGGCGAAGAACGAGCCAGTCCGGGGCGATTTCGACGGCGCCGTCCTCACCGACCGCAACCTCGGCCACCTCCGCTGGGTCGCGGACGAGGTCCATCGGTTCGGGGCGACCTGTCTGGAGTTGGCGCGCCGCAACCCCGACCGTGCCTCGCTGCAGGAGAACGAGCGGACTCTCATCTTGCTCACCGGCATTGCCCGAGAGCTCCTCGTCATGTCCCTGACGCTCGCCCGCGCCTCCAAGATGGCCTCGACCGGCGACCACAGCGGGCAGGAGCTGGCCGACGTGTATTGCGTATCGGCCGGGCACCGCATCGCCGATCTGCGTCGCCGGCTCTCCGCCAACGCTCCCGCCAATGTCCCATCGCTCAACGCCGCCTGGCTGAGCGGCACCACCCTCGATCACCTCACCTACGACGCCGCCACCGGCTCCCGGCGCTGACCGGTCAAGAAAGAGCAACCCATGAACACCGCACCACGGCAAATCCCTCTCTCCGTCGGACAAGAGGCCATGTGGATTGGCTGGAAGCTGGATCCCAGCCAATGGTCGCACATCATCCCGACCCCATTCCTGGTGCGCGGCACGCTCGATATGACGCGGCTGCGCACGGCCATCGCGGCACTGGGAGAAGCCTACCCACAGCTTCGGGCACGGATCACGTCGGGCGCCGACGGGCTCGTGCTGGACTGGCCCGACTCGCCGCCTATCGAGGTGCGGGAGTCGACCTTCGTGGGCGACCGTGACGCGGCCGTACGCCGGACCTGGCAGCGCCCCTTCGACCTTCGCCGAGGGCCGTTGGCCCGGGTCGATGTGTTGCGTGGGCCGGACGAGACGGTCCTGCTGCTCGCGATCCACCACCTCGTGTTTGACGGGGCGTCGATCCTGATCCTGCTCGATGCCTTGCGCCGGGCCTATGCGGGCGAGTCGCTGCCTCCGGCCGACCCTACCGCGGCGTTGACGGAGTATGCTCGCCGTTCGCGGGAGCTGGCCGATACCACCGCCGGTGATCCGTCCCGGGAGTACTGGCGCCAGGTCCTGGGCGCGGCGGCTCCGGAGTTCGCCCTGCCCGCCACCGTCGATGCACCGCAGTACACGGTCCGGAGTGAAACACTCGAGCCACGGCTCGTCGCCGACTTGCGCGGCCGCGCCGAGGACCTGGGCGTTTCCTATGTCACCGTCCTGATGGCCGGGTATTTCGCGCTGCTGCGCCGGCACACCGGCTCCGAGGACGTGATCTCGTTCCTGCCGTTTCACGGGCGGACCACCGAATCGCTGCGCGACCGGATTGGCTACTTCGTGAACGCACTGCCGATCCGCAGTGAGGTCCGCGGTTCGGACAGCTACGCCGCTCTGGTGCACCGCCTGCGCGGCCGGGTCAAGGATGCGATGCGGCACGGCGAGCTGCCGCTGCCGGCCATCATGCGAGCGGCTGGGCTGACCGGCCCGGCCGCCCGTGCGCGGACCCACCAGACAGTGTTCCAGTATTGGAATGCGGGATTGCGTGATGGCGTCGATGTGCAGGCACTGCGGCTGAGCGCTCCCGATGCGACCGCCACCTTGAGCCTGCTGGACATGGAAAGCACCGCGGGGTTCACCCTGGCCGTCATGGTCCGCGAGGACAGCGCGGGAACGCATGTGCTGTGGAAGGATCCGGCCGGGGCCGTGGGCCCGACCAGGGTCGCCGCGATGGCGGCCGACTATCACGCGATCCTGCGCGAGCTGAGTACGAACCCGAACGCCGCGCTGCCCGCACTGGCCGCGCCGAGCCCGACAGCGTCTTCCGCCCCCCTCGCCACCAATACCCGCCCCGCGGCCGCGTACCCCGCCGAGGTCGCCGCGATGGTCGGCGTCTGGCAGGAGGTCTTGGGCGTCGGCGGGATCACCCCCGAGGACTCGTTCTTCGAGCTGGGCGGGCATTCGCTGCTCGCGGAGAGTCTGGTTCTCGCGGTGTCGCGTCACTTCGGCACGGAGGTCTCGATCCGGACGTTGTTCGAGTATCCGCGCCTGGCTGACTTCGCGGAGCAGGTCCGGGCGTCGAAGCCGAACGTGGCCGCCGAGAGCATTTCTCCGCCCGCTGCCCCCGTCGTGGAGATACCCGCGTCCAGCTTCCAGCAGCGCATCTGGTTCGCCGAGCGGGTGGAGTCCGGCCGTGCCACCTACAACGTCCCGCTGGCGTGGCGGGTTCCCGGTGGCGGCCTCGATGCGACGGAGTTGTCCCACGCGCTGGCCAGGATGGTGGCGCGACACGAGTTGCTGCGCACCGCGTTCCACGAGCGCGACGGCGAGTTGTGGCAGGTCGTCGGCGAGCCGTGGTCACCCCACGTCGACAGCGTCAACCTGCGCGATTGCGCGGACTCGGAGGCGGCGCTGCGCGACTGGCTGGCCGGTGCCTCCCACCATGAGTTCGATCCGGCGTCTGGACGCCTGCTGACCGCGGCCCTCGTTGAGCTCCCCGGGGCCGACCAGCTGGTTTTCCTGTGCCTGCACCACCTGCTGTGGGACGGCGAGTCGATGGGCGTCCTGCTGCGGGAGCTGAACTCCTATTACAGGCCCACCGCCGCCGGCAGCACGGTGGTCGTGTCTGCTCCGCCGGCAACCGACTCCGGTCTCCCGGCGATGGCGCGCGCCGCCTCGGCCCATCAGGAACGGATGTGGTTCGTCGACCGGTTCGAGGCCGGCCACGTGTACCCGACGTCGCCCGTGTACCACAACCTGCCTCTGTTCCTTCGGGTTGACCGTCTCGCCGCCCCCGACGTGCTGGCCAAGGCGCTCGACGCGGTCGTACGGGCACACGAGTCCCTGCGCACCGTGCTCGACAGCGTCGAGGGTCGGATCGTGCAGCGAGTGCGATCCGAGGTGACGGTCAGCCCGCAGTGGCTGCCAGCGCGGCCCGGGGTGGCGGGCGCCGGTGTGCCCGAGGCACTGACCGACTGGGCGGCGGCCCCGTTCGATCTGACGAGCGGCTGTCTGCTGCGGGTCGCCGTGTTGCCCGAGCAGTCTGGCGGCGGTTGGCTGGCACTCGTTGGCCACCAGGCGGTGGTCGACCGGGCCTCCCTGCGGCTCGTCGCCGAGCAACTCCTGGCCGGCATGGCCGGCGAGGCCCCCGTCCAGAGCAGCTACGCCGGCTGGCTGGATGAGGTGTCGGCCGCGGTCAAGGCCGAGCACCTGGACTCCCGTGCGGCTCGACTGCAACCCGCCGTCGACGTGCTGCGGCTCCCCGAGCGGCGGCCGCGCGAGGCGATCCACGTCTACGAGGAGCGGCGCGTCGCGTTCTCGTTGCCCACCGCCCTCGTGGCCAACGCGGAACGGCTTGGCTTCAACGTCTCGGACGTGCTGCTGGGAGCCTTCACCGCGCTGCTCGGCTGGTATTCCGGCCAGCAGGACATGGTCATCGGCGTCAGTCACCCCGGGCGGCGCGCGGAGACCCGGCATGTAGTCGGCCCGCTGGCCAACCTGTTGCCGGTGCGGCTGCGCCCGGCCGTGAGCATGCCTTTCACCGCGCTCGTCGGGCAGACGGCCGCCGAGACGGCCCACGCCCGAGCGCATGATCAGGCGTTCTTCGACGAGCTGGTACGCCGGGTCGACCCGTCCAAGGACATGAGCCGTACGGCCTTGTTCGACGTGCTGTTCACGTACTCCGAGGATCCCAGGCTGATTCGTACCTCCGGCGGCCTCGTCGCCGAGGAGGTTCAGACGGCCAGCGGATACGGCAAGTACGATCTGCACCTGTTCCTGCAGCCGGGCTCCAGTTCGCTCGAGGGCTGGCTTGTCTTCAATGGCCGGTACTTCGACGACGACCAGGTGCGGGCCATGACCGAGCACTATCGCGCGCTGCTCGACCAGCTCATCGCCGCACCCGAGCGGGCGATCGGCGATGCCGATCCGTTGACCGAGGACGAGCGGTACACCCAGCTGATGGTGTGGAACGCCACCGATGCCGGGTACCCCGAGACGGCGGTCCACGATCTCATCCGGCAGCGGGCACTCGCCCGGCCCCAGGCGGTGGCCATCACCGCGGGGGACATCTCGCTGACCTACCGCGAGCTGCTGGATCGGGCCGAGGCACTGGCGCGGGCGCTGGTGGCGAAGGGCGTCGGCCGTGGCGACCTGGTGGCCCTGCTGCTGCCGCGCGGCCCCGAGCAGGTCCAGGCGATGCTGGCCGTCCTGCTGGCCGGCGCCGGGTACCTGCCGATAGACCCAGCACTGCCCCGTGACCGCGTGCAGTTCATCCTCGCGGACTCGGGCACCCGGTGGGCCATCGTGGCCGACGATGCGGTGCCGCATCCGGGTCTGGACGGCTTCGCCGGACAGGTCATGCACCCGACCCAGTCCGACAGCTCCGGAGCGGCGCTGCCGCGGGTCGCGCTGGATACGCCGGCGTACTGCATCTACACGTCTGGGACGACCGGCCGGCCCAAGGGCGTCGTGATCACGCATCGCAACCTCGTCCGGCTGCTGGTCAACGACCGCTTGCCGTTCAGCTTCGGTGCGTCCGACGTCTGGACGATGTTCCACTCCTACGCCTTCGATTTCTCGGTATGGGAGTTGTTTGGCGGCCTGGTCCACGGCGGACGGGTGGTCCTGGTCACCCAGGAGCAGGCGAAGGACCCCGAGCAGTTCTGGGAGCTGCTGCAGCGCGAGCGCGTCACGGTCCTCAACCAGACGCCCAGCGCGTTCCGGCGGCTGCTCGGGTTGAAGCCCCAGTCGCCCAGCAGCCTCAGCCGGTTGCGCTACGTCATCTTTGGCGGAGAGGCGCTGCGTCCGGCCATGCTCGGCTCGTGGATGGAGCGCTACCCGCATGTGCGGCTGGTCAACATGTACGGCATCACCGAGACCACCGTGCACTCGAGCATCCGCACGGTCACCCGGGCTGATGTCGACTCCGACGCCAGCATCATCGGCACGCCGATCCCCACGACCACGCTCCTGCTGCTGGACCCGGTCACCCGCGGCCGGCTGTTGCCCGTTGGCGCGGTGGGCGAGATCTTCGTCGGCGGCGCGGGCGTGGCCGGCGGCTACCTGAACCGGCCGGAACTCACGGCGCAGCGCTTCGTCGCCTCGCCCGTCGGCTCCGGCACCCTGTTCCGCAGCGGGGATCTCGCCCGCTACACCCCCGACGGCGCGCTGCACTTCATTGGCCGCGCCGATTCCCAGGTGCAGCTGCACGGCTACCGCATCGAACTCGGAGAGATCGAGTCCTGCCTGCGCGAGCATCCCGCGGTCGTCGAAGCGGTCGTCATCGCCGAGGACGATCGCCTCGTCGCGGTCGTCCAGAGCCGGGCCGGGGTCGCCCTGGCCGAGCTGCGTGGCCACCTGGCACGCAAGCTGCCCGAGTACATGATCCCCTCGGTGTTCCAGCTCGTCGACAAGATGGTGCTGACCTCGAACGGCAAGCTCGACGTCGCCGCCGTGCGTGCCCGTGCCGTCCCGCTGGACAGCGGCGCCGGCTCCGAGCCTCGCACCCCCACGGCTGTCGCGATGGCTGGCATCTGGTCCGAGCTGCTCGGTGTCGACAATGTGTCCGCCGATGACTCCTTCTTCGCCCTCGGCGGTCACTCCATGCTGGCGGTCCGGCTGGTCAACCAGCTCCGCCGTCGGTTCCAAATCGACCTGCCGATGAAGACGCTGTTCGAGTGCCCCCGGCTGCAGGATCTCGCGGACCTGATCGACCAGAAGATCGGCGGGCAGCCGTCCGCCGGGCACTCCGGATCGTCCTCGGCGCGCGCCGCGGGTGAGCTGGCCGCCACCGCCTTCCAGCGACGCCTGTGGCTCGCCGAGACCTTCGACGAGCAGGCCCGCAACAACGTGGTCCTGGCCTGGAAGGCAGCCGGCAGGCTCGACGTCGAGCTGTTGGGTCGCGCCCTGAGCCAGCTCGTGGCCGGGCACGAGTTGCTGCGGACGGCATTCGTGGCCGACGAGGACACCGTCCGGCAGGTGGTGACCGGCGGATGGCGGCCCGAGGTGGAACTGCTGGACCTGCGCGCCTCGCGTGACCCCGACGCCGAGATGGCGCGGTGGCTCGACACGGCCGCCAGCAGACGATTCGACCTCGCCTCGGGCCGGCTGCTGCGAGCGGCCGTGGCCGACCTCGGCGCTCAGGGGCACGCGCTGCTTTTGTGCCTGCACCACCTCGTCATCGACGGTGAGTCCGTCCCCGTGCTCCTGGCCGAGCTGGACCGTTACTACCGTGCGGTCGTCACCGGCGAAACCGCGGCGCCGCCAGCCGTGCAGTACCGGGACTTCGTGGCCTCGCAGGAGGCCCGCCAGGACACGGCGCGGCGCGAGGACGCGCTGGACTACTGGCAGCGAAAACTGGCCGACGCACCGGCGAACCTGGCGTTCCCCGCGCCGGTTCCGGCGGGCCGCAACGGCGCTGTTCGCGTGCCACTCCCGGCGGGCCTGCCCGACCGGCTGCGGCCGCTGCAGACCCAGCACGGGGTCACGTGGTTCATGGCGTTCGGCGCCGCGCTGGCCGTCGCGCTGCACCGGTGGACGGGACAGCGCACCATCACCCTGGGCGTGCCGGTCTCGACCCGGGACCCCGCCAGCTTCACTGGGCTGCTCGGACCCTGCCTGAACACGCTCGTGCTCCGCTCGGACCTGGCCGCCGGCGCTCCCCTCGGCGACGCCCTCCAGGCGATGCGCACCGAGATGCTCGGCGCGCTCGAACACGCCGGGGCTCCGTTCGAGGAGGTCGTGAACCGGCTCTCCCCGGCCCGCGGTGTGGGGCACACGCCCTACATCGATGTGACGCTCAACATGAACCTGCGCAGCGCCCGGCGGGCCCTGCTGGGCGGGATCGAGCTGACCCCGCTGTTCTTCGACTCGCTGTGGTCGCACGAAGCGAAGTTCGGTTTGACCCTGACGGTCGCCGAGCAGGACGGCGAACTGACCGCCATTCTGTCGTATCAGGGGCAGCGTGTATCCGCCGCGGACGCCGCGGCACTGGCCGACAGCATTGCCGGGCTGCTCGGCGAACTCACCGAAGCGCCACAGGGTCGTTCGTCCCGGGGGAGCGCGACGAGCGCCGCCGATGACCGGGTGCAGTACCGACACTTCGTCACCGCGCAGATCTCGCAGCGGGACAGCGTGCAGCGCCGGAACGATCTGGCCTACTGGGAGAACAAGCTGGCGGGTGCCCCGGCCTACGTGGAGTTCAGCCCCCCGGCGGAGCCTGGACCCCACGGCGTCGTGACGATCCCACTGCGCGCCGACCTGCTGGAGCGGTTGCGACCGTTGCAGGCCCGGTATGGCGTCACACCGTTCATCGTCACGGCGGCGGGCCTGGCCGCTCTGCTCCACCGCTGGACCGGCCACGCCGACGTGGTGATCAGCAACCCGATCGCGAACCGTGACAACCCGGACTTCGCCGAGCTGCTGGGGCCGTGCCTGAACACGGTGGTGCTGCGCTCCCAGCTCGCCAGCAACGCGACGTTCCTGGACGTCTTGCACGGCATGCGCTCGGAGGTGCTGGAGGCTTTCGAGCACGCGGGGGCACCGTTCGAGGAGGTGGTGGAGCGGCTCAACCCGCACCGCCGACCCGGTCGGACTCCGTACGCGGACGTGTCGCTGACCTTCAGCGCCGTGCCGGCACAGCCCGCCTCGCTGGCCGGACGCCCGTTGCAGGCCGCCGACATCAGCCACGCGGGTGCTGGCTACGCCGGCAAGCTTGGCCTCACCGTGGGCTTCACCCTGGACGGTACGAAGCTGTCCGGCAACGTCGCGTACCATGGGGCGCGCTATCGCCGTGACGACGTGGAGCGCTTCGCCACCCTGCTGGGCCGGCTGATGGAGCTGATGCCGGACCACCTGGATCAGCCGGTGGCGGCGCTCGACGTCGCCGCGGACGAGCTCGCGCGGCTGCGCCGGTGGGAGCGCGGACCCGAGCCCGAGCCGATGACGCCGGTCCCCGCACTGGTGCTGCGGCACGGCCGCGACCGGGCCTCGGCACCGGCCGTCGAGTCGCTCCGTGGAACGCTGGACTACCAGGGACTCATCGGACGTGCACGGGCGCTGGCGGCCCGGATCCGACCGAGGCTGCGCGGCGCGGACCCGGTGGTCGCGCTGCTGCTCCCGCGCGGCGAGGACTTCACGGTGGCGATGCTGGGAAGCTGGCTGGCGGGTGCGGCCTTCTGCCCGATCGACCCGGTGTGGCCAGACAGTCGGGTGAGGTTCGTTCTCGAGGACCTCGACACGCCCGTGTTGCTCACCGACCACGACGGCGCGGCACGGTCAGGCTCCGTGCCGACCCTCCGCGTGGATGAGACGGACGCGACCGCGGGGGGCAGCGAGGCGGACGACCCGAACTGGAGCGCCGGATCCACCGCGTACGTGATCTACACCTCCGGCACCACGGGTACCCCGAAGGGCGTGGTCGTCACGCACGGGGGATTGGCCCAGCTGATCCAGTGGACCGCGCGCCACTACGCGATCGGCGACCGCGACCGCTGCTCGCATCTGATGAGCGTCGGGTTCGACGCCTCCCAATGGGAGGTCTGGTCCGCGCTGGCGACCGGCGCCTGCCTGGTGCCGCACGTGGAGCCAGTCGTCGCATCGACGGTCGGAGCCTGGCTGGACCAGCACGGCATCGACGTCGCGTTCATGGCCACGCCGCTCGCGGAGGCCGTATGGAGGGCCGGGACGGGCCCGAAGCGGCTGCGCTGGATGTTCATCGGCGGCGCCTCGCTCTCGGAGTGGCCGCCGCCCGGGCTGCCCTACAGGGTAGGCAACGCCTATGGCCCCACCGAGAACTCGGTGGTCGCCACGATCCACGACCTCGAGGCAGTGCCGCAACCTCCCCTCAACCGGATCGGCCGGCCCATCGCTGGGGTTCGCGTGCTCGTGCTCGACCCACAGGGGCGCCGGTGTCTCGTGGGCGTCCCCGGTGAGATCTGCCTGGCTGGCGGCGGTCTGGCCACCGGCATTCTCCGGCGGCCAGACCTGACCGCCGACAGGTTCCGCTCGGTGGAACTCGATGGCGAGTCGATCCGGATCTACCGGACCGGCGACCTTGGCCGCTGGCTCGCCGATGGCACCGTCGAGTACCTGGGCCGGGCCGACCGGCAGCTCAAGATCCGCGGGTACCGGATCGAGCCCGGCGAGATCGAGCAGGTGCTGCTCCGCCAGCCGGAGGTGGCCCAGGCGGTGGTCCATGGCGATTCGCAACAGACCCCCGCGCTGGTGGCCTACGTGATCCCCAGCCAACCCGGCCGCACCGACACCGCGCGGTTGCTGGCGCGGCTGCGCTCCAGCTTGCCGGCCTACATGGTCCCCGAGGCCGTGGTGTGGCTCACGGAATTGCCCCTGAACACCAGCGGCAAGGTCGACGTGGCCAGGCTGCCCCGTCCGATCCGAACGGACCTCGTCGGCGGGGGCGGATTCACGGCCCCTGGCAGCGAGCTCGAGCGCCGCATCGCCACGGTGTGGTCGGAGGTGCTGGGCACCCAGGACGTCGGTGCGCACGACAACTTCTTCGACCTCGGCGGCAACTCGCTGAGCCTGGCCAGGCTGCATAGCCGACTGGTCGCGGAGCTGGGCCGCGACATCCCCATCGTCGACCTGTTCGAACACCCCACCGTGGCGGCGCTCGCCACGGCCTTGGAGAACGGCGCGCAGTCGGCACCGGTCCGGCCCCGCCGTGCGGCCCGGCCCGTTCGCCGCGGCCGAGGCACTACGGATGGAGCCTGACATGAGCACCCCGGAAGACAGTCAGCTTCGGAGCAGGCGCCAGCACACCCTGCGGGTTCTGCTCACCGCCGAGTTCATGTCGATGCTGGGTACCCAGCTCAGTGCCGTGGCGATGCCGTGGCTGGTGCTTCAGCTCACGGGCTCGTCGCGCGACATGGGCCTGGTCATGGCGGCGCAACTGGCGGCCATCGCCGTGTTCGGCGTGTTCGGCGCGTCGCTCGTGGGCCGCATGGGCCCGCGGCGGGTGATGCTCGTCGGCGATACCGTCCGAGGGCCTCTCGTCGCCCTCCTGCCACTGCTCTACTACCTGGGCTGGCTGAATATCGGCGTGTTCATCGTCGTGATGTTCGCGGTCGGTGCGTTCTACGCGCCCTACCTGGCCAGCCAGCAGTCCATCTTGCCGCTCGTGGTGGGAGAGGACGAGGCCCTGCTGAGCAGGGCGACCGCGACGCTGCAGACCGCCACGCGGCTCAGCGTGCTGATCGGCCCGCTGCTGTCCGGCGTGCTGATCACCGCGCTGGGCGCCCCCGTGGTGCTGATGCTGGACGCGGCGTCCTTCGTGGCGTCGGCGGTGCTGCTGCGGCTGTGTCTGCCCCGGACGGAGCCGGTCACGGAGCCGGCCAGGGCCGGTCGCCAATCCGTGGGCGCGGGAGCGCGCATGCTGCTGTCGGACCGGCTGGTCGGGAGCTGGTCACTCGGGCTCGTGATCGGTGAATTGGTCTGGCAGGCCCTGTTCGCCCTGCTGCCCGTCATCGCCCTCACCCAGCAGCACGGTTCTCCGATGGTGGCGGGCGTGCTGCTGGCGATGTTCGGCGGCGGAGCCGTCGCCGGGACGCTGCTGGTGGGACTCCTGCTGCGGCGAGTGCCCGCGCTGACCTTGGCGGTGGTGGGCCGGGTGGCGCTGGGCCTGGCCTTCGTCATGCTGCTCTTGCCGTTGAGCATCGAAGCCCTGGCGGGTTGCTTGTTGCTGGCCGGCTTGCTGAACGGAGTCTCCAGCGCTCCGATCGCGGCGGTACGCGCCCTGCGCATCCCGCCCGCGAAACGCACCGAGAGCCTGACTGTCGCCACCGCGCTCGCACTCGCGGCGGGGGCGTTGGGCTGGGCCCTCGCGGGCACGGCGGCGCAGAGTGCTGGGCTGCCGACCATCTTCCATGCCCTGGCCGTCCTCCAAGTCATGGCCGCGGCGTTGTTCGTGTTCGGCGCCAGGGCCCCGGCCCAGGAACCCCAGAAAGGCTGAACATGGCACTTCCATCCCCCTTCGACGCACTTCGCCCCGGCTGGACGCCCCAGTCGGTGGGTGCCCCCCTGCGCGGGGTCCCGGACCTCGCCGACATGCTCGCGGCCGGCATCCGCGCCGGAGGCTCGCGACCGGCCCTCACCGACCGTGACGGCACCCACTCCTACTCCGAACTCGACCAGGCGGCCTCCGCGCTCGCGCTCGAGCTGTACGCCGCCGGAGTCCGGCCGGGTACGCCCGTGGTCATCCACTGCCCGCTATCGCGATGGGCGGTGGTGGCGATGCTCGGCGTGCTCCGCACGGGCGCGCAGTACGTGCCCGTGGACGCTTCCTTCCCGGTCGAACGGCGCATGGCGATGATCCGAGAGAGCGGCGCGGTCGTTGCCGTCGTCGACCCGCGGTCGCGTACCGAGCTCCCCCCCGGTTGCACCTTCCAGACCGTGATTCGGATACCGACGCACCTCGACGGGACGACACCGGCTTCGCCGTCGCGCCACGCTCCCGACCTGGCCGCGTACACCCTGTTCACCAGCGGCTCGAGCGGGGTGCCCAAGGGCGTGGTGGTGTCCCGGCATTCCCTGGCGTACTCGACCCAGGCCCGGCTGGCGTACTACCCATCAGCCCCGTCGGTGTTCCTGCTCTGCTCGTCGATCTCCTTCGACAGCTCGGTCGCCGGCATCTACTGGGCGCTCGCCACCGGGGCGCACCTCGTCATCCCCAGCCCCGCCGTGGTCGACACCGTCGCGATCCGCAACGCGTGCCAGCAGTACGCCGCCTCGCATGTCCTGCTCATCCCGTCGCTCTACCGCATCCTGCTGGAGAGCGACGAAGACGACAGCCTGTCCTCGCTGCGGGCGGTGATCGTCGCTGGCGAAGCCTGCCCCCCGGAGCTGGTACGTCGCCACTTCGAGCTGATGCCCGACGCGGAGTTGTACAACGAATATGGCCCCACCGAGTGCACGGTCTGGGCCCTCGTCCACCAGTGCCAGCCGAGCGACGGTGACGCCACCGCGGTACCCATTGGCCGGCCCATCCCCGGCACCGAGGCCTATTTGCGAACCGACAACGGACCGGCCGCGACCAATGAGATTGGCGAACTGTGGCTCGGCGGCCCCGGAGTGGCTCTCGGTTATACGACCGAGCCGGCCACCTCGCGGGGAGCCAACCGGCTCTACCGCACCGGGGACTTCGCCCGGCTGGATGAGCATGGCCTCGTGCATTATCACGGCCGCCGGGACGGGCAGCTCAAGCTCGCTGGCGTCCGGCTCGAGCTCATGGAGGTCGAGCACGCCTTGAGCGCGGCATCTGGCGGCCGGAGCAGCGCGATTGGCGTGGTCCGTCAGGCCGGCACCCCGATCGCACTCGTCGGCTTCGTCGTCTCGGCACCCGGCGAATTGCAACCGGTGGCGCTGCGGCGCCACATGCGCGGCATGTTGCCGCACGCCGCGGTGCCCGCGGCATTCTGCGCCATGGACCAGCTTCCCTGCCTGTCCAACGGCAAGCTCGACAGGCGCGCACTCGACCACATGGCAACAAGCCACATCGCAGCGTCCTCCACATCGGCGCTCCAGGGAGGCACGACATGACCGACATCGCTTACGAGGACAACGACCAGAGTCGCTACATCGCCGTCACCGGCATGGCGGGACGATTTCCCGGAGCCGCCAGCGTGACGCAGTTCTGGCGGAACCTGTGCCAGGGCATCGAATCCATTTCGGTGCTCGACGATCAACGCGACCCTGCGCACCCGGAGTACGTCCCGGCGTATGGCGTGCTGGCGGGGGCGGCCGAGTTCGACGCGGAGTTCTTCGGCTACTCGCCGAACGATGCGCTGATTCTCGATCCGCAGCACCGCCTGGTGCTGGAGTGTGCGCACGAGGCGCTGGAGAGCGCCGGCTACGGCGGCTCCGGCCGGCCGATGACCGGGGTCTTCGTCGGCGGCTCCGGCACCAACTACGCCGAGCACGTCCGGGCCCGGCTCGACCAGCTACCGTTCGTCGACGAGTGGCAGCTCCGGCAATCCACGGCCGTGGACTTCCTGAGCAGCCGGATCGCCTACCAGCTCGGGCTGACCGGTCCGGCCGTCACGGTGCAGACGGCCTGCTCGACTTCGCTGGTCGCCGTGCATGTCGCCATTCAGTCGCTACTCGCCGGCGACTGCGACATGGCGATCGCGGGCGGGGCGAGCGTGATCGCGAGCCTGCCGCGGATGCGGTACACGCCTGGCGGCATCGTGGCCCCCGACGGCCACTGCCGGACCTTCGACGCGGCCAGCGCCGGGACGGTCAGTGCCAGCGCCGTGGGGCTGGTGGTGCTCCGACCGCTGGCCGACGCGCTCGCCGACGGCGACCACATTCACGCGGTGATCCGTGGCTCGGCCATCAACAACGACGGCCGAGGCAAGATCGGGTTCACCGCGCCCAGCGTTTCCGGACAGGTCGAGGTCGTCCGCGCCGCGCACGCCGCGGCCGGGGTCCACGCCGACGAGATCGGTTACGTGGAGGCTCACGGCACCGCCACCGCACTGGGCGACCCGATCGAGGTCGCGGCGCTGACCAAGGCCTTCGGTGCGGGGAGCGGCTCGCGCGACCGCTGCTGGATCGGCTCGGTCAAGACGAACATCGGCCACGCCGATGCCGCGGCCGGTGTCGTGGGGCTGATCAAGACCGTGCTCGCTGTCGAGCACGGCGTGCTGCCCCCGAGCTTGCACTTCGAGCGGCCCAATCCGGCGATTGACTTCGCCTCGTCGCCGTTCGAGGTCAACACCCGGCTGCGCGAGTGGGGCACCCCGGGCCATCCTCGGATCGGTGGCGTCAACGCGCTCGGGGTGGGCGGTACCAATGCGCACGCCGTGGTGGCGCAGGCACCCACTGCGCCCGAGGTCTCGGCGGGGCGGTCGCATCAGCTTCTCGTGCTGTCTGCGCGCACCCCCGGCGGCGTCGAGACGGCGGCGCGGCAGCTCGCCGACCACCTGATGGCCCACCCGGACGTCAACCTCGCCGACGTGGCATGGACCCTCCAGACCGGTCGTGCCGCGTACCCGCACCGCCGGTTCGTGGTCGCCGCCGACCCGAGCGAGGCGGTAGCCGCGCTCCGCGCGGGCAGCCTCGAAGGCAACATCGCGAAGAGCGCCAGTCCCGCACCGGTGTTCATGTTCCCCGGGCAGGGGGGCCAACACGTCGGCATGGCCGCCTCGCTCTACAGTCAGGAGCCGGTGTTCCGCCGCGGCCTCGACCAGATCTCCGAACTGGCGGGCCCGTCACTGGGACTGGACCTGCGCGACGTGCTGTTCCCCCAAGGCGACCGCCAGCGCGAACTCGCCGGACAACGGCTCGACACCATCGCCGTCAGCCAACCCGCGGTCTTCGCCGTCCAGTACGCGATGGCCCAGCTCCTGATGTCCTGGAGGCTGCGGCCGAGCGCCGTGGTCGGGCACAGCCTGGGTGCCTACGCGGCAGCCTGCGTGGCCGGCGTGTTTTCCCCGGCCGACGCCGTGAAGCTGGTGGTCGAACGGGGACGGCTGCTCGGCCTGGTCCCCGCCGGCGGTATGGCCGCCGTACGGCTGCCCGAGGCCGAGCTCACGCCACTGCTGCCCGCGGGACTGTCCGTGGGCGCGATCAACGGACCGCGGCAGTGCACGGTCACTGGCCCCGTTGACCTGGTGACCCGATTCGTGCGGGAGCTGACGGAGCGCGCGATCGAGGCCCGTGTCCTGAAGATCGCGACCGCCGGGCACTCCTCGCTCGTCGAGCCGATCCTCGACCGGTTCGCGGAGACCGTCGCCGGCCTGCACCTGCACCGACCCGAGTTGCCGATGCTCTCCGACACCACGGGAACCTGGGCCGACCCCGACAGGCTGCGCACGGTGGACTACTGGGTGGCGCACCTGCGTCAGCCGATCCGGTTCGGCGAGGCGCTGTCTACCCTGTTGGCGGAGGAGAACCGGGTCCTGGTCGACGTCGGGCCCGGACGCACGCTGCAATCACTCACCCGGCAGCATCCGGATTTCGAGGACCGGCACGTCGCCGTGCACATGTTGCCCCATCCCGTGGATGCCATCTCCGATCTGGGCACGGCCCTCGCCGCCATGGGTAAGCTCTGGGCGGGTGGCACCAGCGTCGACCTCACCGCACTGCATGCGGGCGAGCGTCGTCGGCGAACCCCGCTGCCCACGTACCCCTTCGAGCGGCGTCGCTATCTGGTGCCTCCACCCGAACATGCCCGCCCCACTGCCTCGGGCAGCACACCTGCTTCCTGGATCGGTGTGAGGGCCCAAGGGACACCCGATGCGGGAACGCGCCGCGACAACCAGCCCCATCCACCGGTGCTGGCCGCGCTCCTCGTGGCGTTCGGCAAGGCGCTGGGGGAGCCGGACATCGAGGCGCAGGACAGCTTCTTTGATCTCGGTGGCGACTCACTGATCGCGACCAAGGTCGCCGCCTGGGCGCGGACGGAGTTCACGGTCGCGGTCACAGCCGCCGACATCCTGCGCAGCCGCAACGCCGCCAGACTCGCCGCGGTGATCGAGGAACGTCGGGCTGGCGCCGCTCCCACCATGCAAAGGATTGATCAATGATAGACAAGAGCCCTTGGCTGGTGGGCAAGGCCATCCCTGGAGAGCCCAGGGTTCGCCTGTACTGTTTCCCGCACTCGGGAGGCCTGCCCGGCGAGTACGTCCGGTGGGGTCGTGAACTGCCCGGCGTTCAGGTCTACGGCATCTGCCCGCCAGGGCGCGGGGCGCGCGTCGCGGAGGCGCCACTGGCGAGCATGCGCGAGTTCGTGGACCGGTTCCTCGCCGAAACCGACCTCACTCCACCCTTCGTTTTCTTCGGTCACAGCCTGGGTTCACTCACGGCATTCGAGGTGGTCCGCGAGCTGGCCGTCCAGGGCCGGCCGCTCCCCAACCGGCTCATCGTGTCCGCGTACGCCGCCCCGCACCTGCCTCGGACGGCCTCCGAGCTGCACGCATTGCCAGACGCGAGTCTGGCCAAGGCCATCAACGAACGATACGGAGAGATCCCTCCACACGTCATGGCCGACCCGGAGCTGCTCGCCCTGCTGCTACCGACATTCCGGACGGACTTCACCCTCCTGGAGACGTACCGCTACAAGCCGGGGCCGCCTCTGACGGTACCGCTGGAGGTGTTCGGCGCCGACCGGGATGCCGTGTCGCTGGAAAAGCTCGAACTCTGGCGTGACCACACCACCTCGGACTTCCGGCTCCATCGCTTCGCTGGCGGCCACTTCTACTTCCGGGAGAATCCGCGGGCGCTCATCGAGGTACTGGGTGCCGTTCTGGGGGTGTAGGGCGGTGCCATGCGCCGAAGAGCCGGTCATGCATCGACCGGCTCTTCCCCCGCTTGTTGGCCGCCACCTCTGCCGCGACGGCCCCGAGCGCGCGGACTACTTCGCGCTCGCGCCGAGGTAGTCCTGGAGCGGCTTGACGCTCTGCTCGGTGTGGATCAACGACTCCATGGCGCCCACGGCCATGCGGGCCGCCTGCACGGTCGTGAAGTACGGCACGCTGTGCATCAGCGCCTCGCGGCGGATGGAGAAGCTGTCGGAGATCTCCTGCTTGCCGAACGTGGTGTTGATGACCAGGACGATCTGCCCGTCGACGATCTTGTCCACGATGTGCGGACGGCCCTCGGCCACCTTGAGCACCTTCTCCGTCTCGATGCCCTTGGCCGCCAGGTAGTCGTGGGTGCCGCCCGTGGTCACCAGCTTGAAGCCGAGCGCGCGCAGGCGCCGCGCCAGGTCCACCACCGCCGGCTTGTCGTCGTTGCGCACGGAGATGAAGATCTTGCCGCTCCGGGGCAGCTTCACGCCCGCGGCCTGCTGGCTCTTGGCGAACGCCGACGGGAAGTCCGCGGCGATGCCCATCACCTCGCCCGTGGACTTCATCTCCGGACCGAGGATGACGTCCACGCCGGCGAAGCGCGCGAAGGGGAACACGGACTCCTTGACGGCCACGTGCTTGAACTCGGGAATGCTCGTGGCGCCCAGCTCCGCGAGCGTCTTGCCCACCATGCACAGGCTGGCGATCTTCGCGAGCGCCACGCCCGTCGCCTTGGAGATGAAGGGCACGGTGCGGCTCGCGCGCGGGTTGACCTCCAGCACGTAGATGGTCTTCCCCTGGATGGCGAACTGCACGTTCATCAGCCCCACCACCCCGAGCTCGCGCGCCAGGGCGATGGCCTGATCCTTCATGCGCTCGACCAGGTCCGGCGACAGCGAGTGCGGGGGCAGCGTGCACGCCGCGTCACCCGAGTGCACCCCCGCCTCCTCCACGTGCTCGAGCACCCCGCCCACCAGCACCGCGCCGGTGCGGTCGGCGACGAGGTCCAGGTCCACCTCGATGGCCTCCTTGAGGAAGCGATCGATGAGCACCGGGTGCTCGGGCGAGGCACTCACCGCCTCGCGCATGTAGCGCTCGAGGCTCTGCTGATCGTAGACGACCTCCATGGCCCGGCCGCCGAGCACGTAGGAGGGGCGCACCATGACCGGGTAGCCGATGCGCTGGGCGACCTTGTAGGCCTCCTCGTGGCTGCGCGCGACGCCGTTCTCCGGCTGGGTGAGGCCCAGCTTCTCGATCAGCTGCGCGAAGCGCTCGCGGTCCTCGGCGCGGTCGATGGCGTCCGGGGACGTGCCGAGGATGGGCAGGCCCGCCTTCTCCAGGGGCACCGACAGGCGCAGCGGCGTCTGGCCGCCGAACTGGACGATGGCGCCCACGGGCTTCTCGCGCTGGGACACCTCGAGCACGTCCTCGATGGTGAGCGGCTCGAAGTACAGCCGGTCCGACGTGTCGTAGTCGGTGGACACCGTCTCCGGGTTGCAGTTGACCATCACCGTCTCGTACCCGGCCGAGCGCAGCGCGAACGCCGCGTGCACGCAGCAGTAGTCGAACTCGATGCCCTGGCCGATGCGGATGGGGCCACTGCCCAGGATGAGCACCTTCTGGCGCGCCGTGGGGGGCGCCTCGTCCTCCTCCTCGTAGGTGGAGTACAGGTAGGGCGTGTACGCCTCGAACTCGGCGGCGCAGGTGTCCACGCGCTTGTACACGGGCCGGATGCCCTTGGCGTGCCGGCGCGCGCGCACCTCCGCCTCGGTGCACCCGAGCAACTGGGCGAGGTACTTGTCGGAGAGGCCATCCGCCTTGGCCGCGCGCAGCGTGTCATCCGGCAGCTTGTCCAGCCCGCCGAGCGCCTGGATGGACTCGGCCTCCCGGACGAGGCCCTGGATGTGGCGCAGGAACCAGGGATCGATGGCGGACAGCTCGTGCACGTCCTCCACGCTCATCCCCTCGCGGAAGGCCTGGGCCACGTAGATGGGGCGCTCGGGACGGGGCACGCGCACGTAGTCGCGCAGCACCTTGCGCCGCTCCTCCTTCTCCGTGGGCAGCTCGGGCGCTTCCAGGCCCGTGCGGCCCGACTCCATGGAGCGCATGGCCTTGAGGTAGGCCTCGCGGAAGGTGCGGCCCATGGCCATCACCTCGCCCACCGCGCGCATGCTGGTGGTGAGGGTGCGGTCGGCGTGGGGGAACTTCTCGAAGTTGAAGCGCGGCACCTTCACCACCACGTAGTCCAGCGTGGGCTCGAAGGAGGCCGGGGTGTCGCGGGTGATGTCGTTGCGCAGCTCGTCCAGCGTGTAGCCCAGCGCCAGCTTCGCGGCCACCTTGGCGATGGGGTAGCCCGTCGCCTTGGACGCGAGCGCGCTGGAGCGCGACACGCGCGGGTTCATCTCGATGACCACGATGCGGCCATCCTTGGGGTTCACGCCGAACTGGATGTTGCTGCCGCCCGTGTCGACGCCAATCTCCCGGATGATGCGCAGGGACGCCTCGCGCAGCCGCTGGTATTCGCGGTCCGTGAGCGTCTGCGCCGGGGCCACGGTGATGGAGTCGCCGGTGTGCACGCCCATCGGATCCAGGTTCTCGATGGAGCAGATGATGATGACGTTGTCCGCCGAGTCGCGCACCACCTCCAGCTCGTACTCCTTCCAGCCGAGCACGCTCTCCTCGACGAGGATGGTGGAGTTGGGGCTCGCCTTGAGGCCCGAGCGGCAGATGGCCTCGAACTCCTCGCGGTTGTAGGCGATGCCGCCGCCGGTGCCGCCCAGGGTGAACGAGGGGCGGATGATGGTGGGAAAGCCCACCTCGTCGATGAGGGCGAGCGCCTCCTGCATGTTCGTCGCGTAGCCGCTCTTGGGCAGTGCCACGCCGATCTTCTGCATGGCCGCCTTGAAGAGCTGCCGGTCCTCGGCCTTGTTGATGGCCTCGAGCGACGCGCCGATGAGCCGCACGCCGTACTTCTCCAGGATCCCCTGCTCGGCGAGCGCCTTGGCGAGGTTGAGCGCCGTCTGGCCACCCATGGTGGGCAGCACCGAGTCGGGACGCTCCTGGGCGAGGATGCGCTCGGCGACCTCGACGGTGATGGGCTCGATGTACGTCCGGTGAGCGAACTCGGGGTCCGTCATCACCGTGGCCGGGTTGCTGTTGAGCAGGACGACCTCGACGCCCTCCTCGCGCAACGCCTTGATGGCCTGGGTCCCTGAGTAGTCGAACTCGCACGCCTGCCCGATGACGATCGGGCCCGAGCCAATGACGAGAACCTTCCGGATATCATTTCGCTTAGGCATCGAGGGGGGGCCCATAGCACGTTCGCCCGCGCTTGCACGAACTCGTGTGAAGGGGTCGGTCCCCCGCCGGCCTCTGGTAGGCTCGGCACTGATTCTCGTGAGGTCCCATGCGCCGCTGGTCCCTGCTCCTGCTGCTGTCCGCCGCTCCCGCCCTCTCCCAGGAA
Source organism: Cystobacter fuscus (assembly GCF_002305875.1). Taxonomy (NCBI): domain Bacteria; kingdom Pseudomonadati; phylum Myxococcota; class Myxococcia; order Myxococcales; family Archangiaceae; genus Cystobacter; species Cystobacter fuscus. The sequence continues at coordinate 6,956,063 of NZ_CP022098.1, forward strand.
AACCCGCCCACCGAGGCCCCGCCCGCCCAGGCGCCCGCCGCCGAGGCTGCCGACTCCCCTCCGCCCACCACCGAGGGCACCCGGCCCTCTCGCCGTCGCTCCCGGACCCGAGCCGAGGCCCCCGCTCCGGCCCCCACTCCTACTCCGGCTCCCCCCTCCGCTCCCGCCGAGGAGGCGCCCGCGCCGCGGCCCACGTCACGGACCGGTAGCGAGCCGGAGCGCATTCGCAAGGACGCGCACGCGCTGGTGGACTCCCTGCTCGCCGGGGATGTCCGGGGCTGTGTGGGGTACCTGGCCTTCCCCTTCCAACTGGAGGAGCGGCGGTTCGACGCGCCCGAGCCCCTGGTGGCCACGTGGGTGAAGGAGCTGCGCAACAAGCGCACGGACCTGGTCACCCTGTACGACATCGAGGTGCTGCCCTACGCGGAGCTGGAGAGGAAGTACGGCAAGCCCCCCGCCCGGCTGGGCGCCATCATCCCGCGGGGGACCGAGGTGTACGCCGCCGTGGCCAACCTGTCGGGGCACGCGGCGGTCATCCTCTACCGGCAAACCGATGAGGGCTGGAAGGCGTTCGCCTACACGGACTGAAGCCAGGCGGCCGCCCTCATACGGGGAGTATCCCCGCCGTGCACCCCGGTTCCAGCCGAGGGAGCCAGCGGGGGGGCCGCCTCAGCGCACGGAGGCGGTGAACTCCCGGATGCGCTCCAGACCCTTGCGCAACTGCTCGCGCGAGGTGGCGAAGCTCACGCGGATGTTCGCGTCCACGCCGAAGGGCGCGCCTGGCACCGCGGCGACCCGGAAGTCGTTGAGGAGGATCTCCGACACCTGGAGCGAGCCCTGCAGCGGCGTGCCCTTGTACGAGCGCCCATACAGTCCCGAGATGTTGGGCAGCACGTAGAAGGCACCCTCGGGCGAGCGGCAGCGCACCCCCTCGAACGAGTTGAGCAGCTCCACCACCATGTCCCGCCGCGCCCGGTACTCCTTCACCATGGGCTCGAAGATGGACTCGGGCCCCTTGAGCGCCGCCACCGCGGCCTTCTGCGAGAAGGACGAGGGGTTGGACGTGGACTGATCCTGGACCATCTGCATGCCGGAGATGAGCCACTTGGGCCCCGCCGCGTACCCCAGGCGCCAGCCCGTCATGGAGAACGCCTTGCTCATGCCGTTGACGACGACCAGGCGCGACACCAGATCCGGCGCCACGTTGCCGATGTTGGCGAACTCGCCCGTGTAGAGCAGCTTCTCGTAGATGTCGTCGCTCACCAGCAGACACTCATGCCCGCGCACCGCGTCGGCGATCTTCGCGAGCGTGTCGCGCGACAACACCACGCCGGAGGGGTTGCTCGGGCTGTTGATGATGAGCGCCTTGGTGCGCGGCGAGAGCGCCTTGCGGATGACCTCGGGGTCCGGCGCGAAGCCGTCCTCCTCGCGCGTCTCGATGATGACGGGCTTGCCCCCGGCCAGCTGCACCATCTCCGGATAGCTCACCCAGAAGGGCGACAGGATGATGACCTCGTCCCCCTCGTTCAAGAGCGCCTGGAAGATGTTGTAGAGCGAGTGCTTGGCGCCCACCGACACCAGCACCTGATCCGGCGCGAAGGTGAGGTGGTTGTCGCGCTCGAGCTTGGCGCAGATGGCCTCACGCAGCTCGGGGATGCCCGCGGTGGGCGTGTACTTGGTGAAGCCCTTGCCGAGGGCATCGATCGCCGCCTGCTTGATGAAGTCGGGCGTGTCGAAGTCGGGCTCGCCCGCGGCGAAGTTCACCACGTCCACGCCCTGGGCCACCAGCGCCTTGGCCTTCGCGGTGAGGGCGAGCGTGGGGGACGGTTTGATGGCCTTGAGCCGGTTCGCGAGGTTCATGATCGACCTGGGAAGAGAAAGAGAAAACGGTGGAGACAACGGCGGTGGGCACCCTGCCCTACTTCTTCGTGTACTTGGCGCGCAGGGCCTGGAAGACCCCGGGAGGCACCAGCCCCTCCACGTCTCCGCCGAACAGCGCCACCTCGCGCACCAGGTTCGACGACACGTAGAAATAGTCCTCGCCCGTCATCATGAAGACCGTCTCCACGCCGGGGGCGAGCTTGCGGTTCATGTTCGCGAGCTGGAACTCGTATTCGAAGTCCGACACGGCCCGCAGGCCGCGCAGCAGCACGTTCACCCCACGCGCCTTGGCGTACTCCACCAGCAGGCCATGGAAGGCATCCACCTCCACGCGCGGGTCCGGACAGGCCTCGCGGATGAGCGCCTTGCGCTCCTCCTCGGTGAACAGCGGTGTCTTCTTCGGGTTCACCGCCACGGCGACGATCACCCGATCGAACATCTGCAGCGCACGATGGATGATGCTCAGATGCCCGTTGGTCAGTGGATCGAACGAGCCAGGATAGATGGCGATACGCATGTCGGCGCAGTCTCGACGCACCCCGGCAACGGGTCAAGCAACGCGGAACAGGCTCACCAAAGTGTCGCCGAACCGGCGCTGATCCACCTGGGTGAAGCCCGCGTGGGCCTCGGGCGCGGGCTCGCGCTTGTCGTGCTCGATGACCACGGTGCCCCCCTCGGCGAGTAGTTGGTGGGCCGAGAGTCCCTCCAGCACCGTCTCCACCACACGCGCCGCGTAGGGCGGGTCGGCGAAGATGAGCTGGAAGCGGTCTCCCCTGCGGCCGAGCGTCTCCAGGGCGCGCGCCACCGGCTGGGCGAGCACCTCCACCCGGGCCGCGAAGCCCAGGGTGTCGGTGTTGGCGCGGCACAGCGCCAGGGCCTCGCGGTCCGAGTCCACCAGCACCACGCCCTTGGCCCCGCGCGACACGGCCTCCAGGCCCAGCGCCCCCGTCCCGGCGTACAGGTCCAACACCCGCTGCCCTTCCAACCACTGGCCGAGCACGTTGAAGAGCGTCTCGCGCACGCGATCCGCCGTGGGGCGGATATGTTTGGAGGTCGCCTTGGGGCCCGCCAGGGCCCGTCCCTTCGCACTGCCCGCAACGATCCGCATCAATCTCCCCGGTTCTCCGCGAGGAAGAGCATGGATCTCCAGCCCGTCCGGCTCGCGCCCAGGGACTCCAATACCTCGGAAGCCTCGGCGAACGTGAGCGCCTCGAGCCGCGAGGCGTCCGCGGGCTCCAACGGTGACAGTTGTCCACCCAGCACCCCCAGCAGTTCCCCCGGCGTCAGTCCGGCCTTCTGGGCCTTCTGTTCCAGGCCCTCGCGCTCCGCGGGCCAGGCGGTCAGCGCCAGCCGCTCGAAGGGCGCCGCGCACTCCACCTTCTTCACTCCCACCGCCACGTAGGTGGGCAGCACCCGCGTCGAGCGCCGCCCCGCCTCGCCCACGGAGATGCCCATCCCGTACAGCCCGGCCAGCTCCACCAGGGAGCGCAGGAACTGCACGTCCTGCACCTCGTCGCCGAGCACCGACTCGGAGACGCGCAGGAAGCGCAGGCCCGGCATCCGCGGCGCGAGCCCCTCCAGGAGGATGCGCGCGCCCTCCAGCTCCTCGCCCTCGGGGCCACCCGGCAGGGAGACTTCCAGGGCGAACTCGCGCTCGACCAGCGTCTCCGACAGCCGGAGCACCGCCTCCACCGCGGCGATGGCGGGCAGCCGCGACACGTCCAGCGCGACCAGGGAGAAACCAGTGTCCACGAGCCGGAAGAGGCCGCCCTGCACGGGCGCCAGGCTGGAGGGAGCGGTGCCGGGCACCCGCACCGGCCCGGCCTGGAGGAAGAGCGGGCGCGCGTGACCATCGGCCTCGGCCACCTCCTGCACGGCCGCCACGAAGCGCTCGGCGGCGCCCCGGTCCGCGAGGGGATGAGGGCACACGAGCCCCAGCACCGCGTCCTCGCTCCGGGCGGCGGCGAGCAGGCCGGGCAACATGGGCCGCGCGGGCACGGGCAGGCACGGCAGCGCCGCCGGGGCGTTGTCCAGCGCCTGGGTGAGTTCGCGGGGGCTCAGCACGGGCAGCCGCGAGGCGGGGCCCAGCCGGCTCACCACGCTCGTCGGCCGCAACGTCAGTACCTTGTCGAGCACGTTCATCCGGCGCGCAGAATCATCTTCCCCCGGGTCCGCTGCAACATTCCCGTAGCGCTTCCGTTCAGCCCCGCACCCGTACGCCCGTACGAGGGTCCGGTTCACCGCCGGACAGGGGGAGAGGCCCGGGGTTGCACCCGGGGGCCGGAATTCAAGGGAGGATGGCGAGGCCAGGAGGCCTGTCCATGAACATGAAGCGGTGTTGCACGGCCTTGTTGATGCTGCTCCTCGTCGGGTGTGAGACCACCTCCCGGGCCGTGCGCCTGGACACGGACCAGACCGACCCCCTCGTCTTCACCCCGCACTCCGTCGCCGAGCCAGTGGAACTGGACGACAAGGAGTTCAAGGAAGCCGCGGAGAAGCTTGTCCGGGACATGCCACCGCCCACTCGACCCCAGGAAGCTGCCCGGCGTTTGTTCGAGGTGGAGGCCCGGAGCGGTTCGTACACGTACGAGGCACGCCACCGCCGCATCACTCCGCATGAGCCGGACGAGCACCTCGAAGGGGAGTCGACAGCAAAGGACGAGTTGACATGCACCTACCTGCGCTGGTGCGAGCGCACTGGCAGACCTGGGGACTGCCTGCGCCTGCTGACGGAAAGCCCCACCCTCAACGGGGATGGTCGTTTCGCTCTGGCCCTGGCCTTCGCCAAGGGAGCCGTGCTGGACGAGATGCTGGAAGCATTCAAGGACATGGCCGATCCCCACGCCATGGTGGCGGCGGTGCTCTGGACCTGGACGACGTACATGGTCCTCATTGCCATTCCCGACGTGACGGTCTCCAAGGGCCTCGCGGCGGTGATGACCGCCACGATCATTTCCTATGTGGGGGTGGATACATTCTGGGGCCTCGTCGTCGGCTTCAAATGGCTGATGGAGGAAGCAGACCGAGCCACCACGTTCAACGAGCTGCGTGCGGCGGGGGAGCGCTACGGCAAGAGGATGGGCCGGAACGCGGCACGAGCATTCGCCATGCTGGCCATGGCGGCCATGGGCAACACGGCGCCGGGGCTGGCCGCGAAGGTGCCGAAACTGCCAGGTGCGATGCAGGCGGCGGTGCAGGCGGAGACGCAGATGGGCATCCGTCTCTCGGCCGTGGGGCAAGTGGAGACAGTGGCCGTGAGCGCGGAGGCAGTCTCCGTCGCCCTCGCTCCTGGTGCGGTCGCCATGACGGCTCGGGCCATGAGTGGCGCCGCGGCCAAGGCGCCTACCAGCGGCTTCAGGGCGTGGGGCTCGTTCAGCGGCTTCAAGAAGGCCATGGGCCCGGCGGGCCCAGGAAAAGAGTGGCACCACATCGTCGAGCAGACCCCAGGCAACGTGAAGCGCTTCGGAGCCAAGGCCTTTCACAACACCGAGAACATCATTCCACTGGACAAGAACCTCCACACCCGCATCAGTTCGTTCTACTCGGCGGTTCGCCGCGATATTACAGGCTCACCATTGACCGTGCGAAAGTGGTTGAGCACGCAGTCCTATGAAGCCCAGCGCGAATTCGGTTTGTTGGCCATCGAGAACATCAAAAAGGGGTTGTGGTGATGAAGTTAGAGGAACTGGTTGAACAGTTTGCTCTGAACGTGGCCGCGCAGACCGAGGCCATCTGGCGAGGAGACTCTAAAACCGGGAACAAACACGCCAGGAAGTACGGAGCCGCAGTCGACAAGATCCTAGCGCAAGGCAATGCCGGGCGTGATGCGCTCCTCATACTGCTCAAGCATGAACGCATGGACGTGCGCGTCATGGCCGCCGCGCATCTGCTCCGCTATCGGACCACCGAGGCCAAAGCGGTTCTGGAGGAAGCCGCAAAAGGTCAAGGCATGATCCCCTTCTGCGCACAGCAAGCACTCAAGCGATGGGAAGAAGGTACCTGGGCTCTCGACCCGGGGTAGCCACGCGACATGACCTCTCCGGATAACCTCGCGCCATGACCTCTTGAGTCACGTCAACTGATCTGCTACGACGTGCCTACTTCCAAAGTAAGGAGGACACGTGGCGGACGAGCAGCGCATCACGGGCGGTTGGATGGGACCCTTCCACCTCGTCAGGAGGTGCGAAGAGGTGGGGCCGGACCTGGGCCTCCTCTACGAGGCACGGCATGTGGGCACGGGGACAGCGGCCTTGATGCTGCGGCTGGGGGAGCACGTGGACTGGCAGCCCGAGGGGCCATGGCGGGTGCTCCTCACGTGTCGACCGACACCCACCCGGGTGACTTTGGAGGTCAAGCAGGCGCCCTCACCGGCAACAGTGTCGGAACTGGCCAACATCCTCGTCCTGATGGCGGCCTCGGTGGAACGCGTGGAGAACAGCGCCCAGGTCCAAGCCCACCTCGCACGAGGCTCGGCGGGATTCATCAAGCGATGGGCGGGACGCGCTCGCCGCCTCGGGAGTTCCTGGAGGGGGTTGGCGGTCGCGGGATTGGCCGTGGTCACCCTGGGGTTCTGGTTCCGCGAGGCGAAGGATACTGGAGGCACGCGGGTACAGACCATGTCCGCTCCGATGCCGATCAACTCCTCGGAGGTCAATGCACCCCGTCTGGCCAACGCCGATGAACTGGACGAGAAACCTATCGCATACCCATTGCCCTCGAAGCCATTCAAGGATCAGGCAACGGCGCCTTGTAGGCCCAAGGTGGGCGAAGTGGAGATCAATGGTGGCTGCTGGGTGGAACTCGCCTGGAAACCACCGTGCACGGAGCTCCAGGCGGCGGAGTACCAAGGTAAATGCTATCTTCCCACTGCAAAGAAGCGAGACCGATTGCCCCAATCCAGCCATCCCTGAAGCACGAAAATCGAACCCGAGGAGAGGTTGGGACGGCACCGCTGAGGGAGGGGCTTGCCGTAAGACGGGGTCGTCCCGCATGATCGGCCGCCGAAGCCGGATTTCACGGGAATTGGAGGCGCGAACATATGGGTTCATATGTGCTTGGTTTTCAGGATCTGGACAAAACGAAGCGCATGGTTGTCGGAGGTAAAGGCGCCAACCTGGGGGAACTTTCCAAGATCGAAGGAATCCGCGTGCCGGATGGCTTTTGCATTTCCACCGAAGCCTTCAAACGAATTATCGGGGAAATACCGTCGATCGGCGATCTACTTGATCAGTTGTCGCTTCTGAAGGCGGAAGACCGGGGCAAGATCGGTAAACTGAGCGGTGAAATCCGCAGCGCCATCGAAGGGGGTGCCATCCCTGAAGATATCCTCGAAGACATCACGCGCTTTCTCTCCAGACTGGGAGAAGAAAATGCCTACGCCATCCGCTCCAGCGCAACCGCGGAGGATTTACCGACGGCCTCCTTCGCGGGCCAGCAAGATACGTATTTGAACATCATCGGAAAGAAGGCCATCCTCGCGCACATCAGCAAGTGCTGGGCATCGCTGTTCACCGAGCGGGCCGTCACCTACCGCCTTCAGAACGGCTTCGACCATCGCAAGGTCCACCTGTCCGTGGTTGTGCAGAAGATGGTCTTCCCGCAGGCGGCAGGGATCCTGTTCACGGCCGATCCCGTCACGTCCAATCGGAAGGTGTCATCCATCGATGCCGGCTTCGGACTCGGCGAGGCCCTGGTCTCCGGCCTGGTCAATGCCGATATCTACAAAGTGCGTGACGGCGAGCTCATCGGCAAGAAGGTCTCCACCAAGAAGCTGGCCATTCATGCCTCGAACGGTGGCGGCACGAAAGAACTGGCGATCGAGCCTGAGCGGCAGAACAGGCAAGTGCTGACGGATGAGCAGATCTTGCAGCTCGCGCGCATGGGCCGAAAGATCGAAGAACACTTCGGCTGCCCTCAGGACATCGAATGGTGCCTGGTTGGCGATGAATTCCACCTGGTTCAGAGTCGGCCAATCACCACCTTATATCCCATCCCGGAAGCGAACGATCAAGACAGTCACGTTTATGTGTCTGTCGGCCATCAGCAAATGATGACCGATCCCATGAAGCCATTGGGGATTTCATTGTTCCAGTCAACGGCTTTCCGCCCCATGTACAAAGCTGGCGGAAGGTTGTTCGTTGATGTCACCAACAATCTGGCTTCACCCGCCGGCAGAGAAATGTTGCTGGAGGTCATGGGAAAACACGACCCGCTCATAAAAGATGCACTCACGACCATCATCGAGCGACGCGATTTCATCAAATCGTCGCCAGATGACAAGAAAGAACAGAACTCCAGCAAGAACAATAAAGGCACGCCGTCTTCGGAGTTTCATCCGCGAATCGAAAACGATCCAAAAATCGTTTCTGATTTGATTGAGAACAATCAGACATCGATAGACGCATTGAAACGAAACATCCAAACGAAATCAGGCTCTGAACTGCTGGATTTCATCCAAGAAGATATTCAGGAGCTGAAGAGGATTTTATTTGATCCCCGGAGTTCGGCCGTGTTCATGACCGCCATGGATGCTTCGGCATGGATCAATGAAAACATCGAGAAGTGGTTGGATGAAAAAGGCGTGGCAGACACGCTTTCTCAATCCGTACCAAACAACATCACTTCGGAAATGGGGCTGGCGCTACTGGATGTCGCAGACGTGATTCGCCCTCATCCGGAAGTGTTCGAATATATTCAACATGTAAAAGACGATGATTTTTTGGATGAACTGGTCAAGCTCAAGGGTGGACACGAAGCCCGAGACGCCATCCATGCCTATCTCGATAAGTATGGAATGCGGTGTGCTGGAGAAATCGATATCACGAGACCTCGTTGGCGCGAAAAACCAACGACGCTCATCCCCATGATTCTCGGGAACATCAAAAACTTCGCACTCGGTGCCGGCAGTCAGAAATTCGAACAAGGCCGACAGGCGGCCTTGAAAAAAGAACAAGAGTTGTTGGAACGATTGAAGCAACTACCGGATGGTGAACGGAAAGCCGAACAGACAAAGCAAATAATCAGCCTGGTCCGGAATTTCATCGGCTACCGTGAATATCCCAAATACGGCATGATCAGTCGCTACTTCGTCTACAAGCAGGCCTTGCTGAAAGAAGCCGAACGACTCGTGCGAGCCAACGTCATTCAAGAAAAGGAAGACATATACTATCTCACCTTCGAAGAGCTTCGCGACGTCGTGCGCACACATGAACTGGACGACCAGCTCATCAGCAGACGAAAAGACGAGCACACGTTGTATGAAAAACTGACGCCGCCGCGCGTCATCACGTCCGATGGCGAGATCATCGCAGGTGAATACAAACGAGACAATCTCCCGGCCGGAGCGATTGTCGGTCTCCCCGTTTCTTCCGGCATTGCGGAGGGACGCGCGCGTGTCGTCTTGAACGTGGAAGACGCCGTGCTGGAAGAGGGAGATATCCTGGTCACCGCCTTCACCGACCCGAGCTGGACACCGTTGTTCGTATCCATAAAAGGTCTGGTCACCGAAGTCGGTGGGCTGATGACCCATGGCGCGGTCATCGCACGCGAATATGGCTTACCGGCGGTTGTCGGCGTGGAAAATGCCACCAGGCTGATAAAGGATGGGCAGCGGATTCGCGTCCATGGCACGGAAGGGTACGTGGAAATCCTCTAAAACGAAGCGGGTCGGGAGCCGGTGGATCCGACCCGCTGCCGTGCTTGCTCGCCGCAGTTCAACACCCTCCAAGAGAGGGACTGAACCTGAGCCATCCCCTCATAGTTGGGCCGAAAACTTCGTGGAAAACACGCTGCTCGCGCAACAACTCACCGCGCCCATACCTCAGCTCGCGCTCGCTGCCTGAGTCGGTGAACGGTTACCATTGTATTGGCAGCGTGACGAGGTTACTTTGACTGCAACCGGTCGTGCACGCCATCGAAGTTGAAGTCCCTGTAGACACAATCGTTACGACGAACCGCCAGGTTGTCCAACCTATCGCCATTCCAATCGTCGACCAGGTATTGAGCTTCCGAGGCGCCATTGCCGTAGCACTGAAGCCGGTCCTGCACGCCATCGAAGTTGAAGTCCATGTAGACGCAATTGCCACGACGAACCGCCAGGTTGTCCAACCTATCGCCATTCCAATCGCCGACCAGGTATTGAGCTTCCGAGGCGCCATTGCCGTAGCACTGAAGCCGGTCCTGCACGCCATCGAAGTTGAAGTCCATGTAGACGCAATTGCCACGACGAACCGCCAGGTTGTCCAACCCGTCTCCATTCCAGTCGCCGACCAGGTATTGATCTTCCGAGGTACCATTGCCGTAGCACTGAAGCCGGTCCTGCACGCCATCGAAGTTGAAGTCCATGTAGACGCAATTGCCACGACGAACCGCCAGGTTGTCCAACCCGTCTCCATTCCAGTCGCCGACCAGGTATTGATCTTCCGAGGTACCATTGCCGTAGCACTGAAGCCGGTCGTGCACGCCATCGAAGTTGAAGTCCATGTAGACGCAATTGCCACGACGAACCGCCAGGTTGTCCAACCTATCGCCATTCCAATCGCCGACCAGGTATTGATCTTCCGAGGTACCATTGCCGTAGCACTGAAGCCGGTCGTGCACGCCATCGAAGTTGAAGTCCATGTAGACGCAATTGCCATAACGAACCGCCAGGTTGTCCAAGCCGTCGCCGTTCCAGTCGCCTACCAGGTATTCGCTTTCAACAGCTGCCAGTAAATCAGGCTCGTGCCCTCCATCCGCGACTGTGTCTGTCGCGAGACCACACGCCCCGAGAAGCAACACCACTGCGGCGGAGAGCGGGAAAAACCGGTTCAATGATGTGCGGCAAACAGCGCGGCCAAGACAATTCATATCGGGAATGCTCCTGCATTGACATGTGGCAGCCGAAGACTCGGCACTGTGGCGGCCCCAGGCAAGGAATCCCGTGAATCACGGGGTAGTCGTTGTTCTTCCGCGCACGCACATCAAATGAGTGTGCACATCAAGAAACACCCTCTTGGCCTGTGAAGGTATATGGAGGTTGGGCTTTTCACACTGAACGCGACCTCGGCCTCCAATGCCCAAGGGCCGTTCAAGTAGCGCCACAACTGGAAGCCCTCGCCTCGTGCCGTGAAGGGCGAGAAGTCCGCCGTCAGCAACGCCTTCAACGCGCGGGCCTCCTCCGGGGTGACCTTGTTCTGCACCGTCACGTGCGGACGGAATCCCTGCCGATCCTGGGGTGTCAACCCATGTGCCCACGGCCGGGCCAGCTCCGCGCGCAGGGAATTCAATGGCGGCGAGGTCATCTCGAACGCCACTCCGCGCCCCAGCGAGCGCAGGCCCGTCACCTGCAACTCCACCGCGGTCGCGGGCGCCACCGCGCGCAGGTCCGCCTCCACCTTCGCCCGCTCCTCTCCAGGCAGATGATGGAACAGCGTCAGGTGCGCGGACAGGTGGTTGAGCTTCGCTGGGAAGTGCTCCCGGCACAGGCGGTCGAAACGGGCGAAGGTGTCCGTGTCGAGCTTCAAGGTCACGATGAGTGGCTCCATCCGCCTCCCCATCCTTCCCGAGGCGCCCGGCCACTCACGCCCCCACCTCCACCACCTGCCCCTCGCGCACGGCCCGCTCGGACACCCGGGCGGTGCCTCCGCCCCCCTCACATTGGACGCGGTACGCATCCCGGGCGAGCACATCGGACTCGCGAGTGTCCCGGTCCGTTGGATAGGCCACGCGCAGGGAGAAGCCCCCCTCCGCACTCGCGATGGCCCGGGGCTCGTACCGGAGCGTCCCTCCCCTCCCCGTCTCCAGCTCCAACGAGGCCGTCACGGACGCACCGGGCGCGCACCGACCGCGCAGCACCGCTCCGGGCACGACCTCGAACACGCGGGCATGGGGCAGATCCGGGTGCTGGCGGCGCGACGCGGCCGAGTCATGCACGAGGCGGAAGCGCGTGCTCGCGGCCCACGTCCCCGTGGCCAGTCCCGCGTGCTCCCGCAGCCAGAACGCGAGCGTCTCGGACAGCTTCACCTCGGGGCGTCCCAGCACCCCATCCATGGGAGTGAGCAGCAGGTAGCGCGCGGACGACGCCCGCGCGAGCGCATAGGCCTCCTCCTCGGACGTGGCGCCGAGCACCGCGCTGGCCCGGGCGTTGGCCTCCTGGTGCACCGGCACCTGGGAGAAGGGCGTGGCCACCGCGGGGCGCTCGGCCCACAGCACCAGCAGGTGCCCCATGTCATAGGGCGCGATGACGCTCCAGGCCGGTCGAACGCTCGCGTCCCATGGCGGCGAGGGCTCGGGCGTGTGCTCGCGCATCCACACCATCGTGGAGCGCACACGGACAACGGGACTGGCATCGGGTTGTCTCGGGTGCGGCAGGGCACCGGCGAGCAGCGGCAACCCCGCGAGCCCCAACGCGGCGGCGGAGACACTCCGGGCACGAGGGGCCGCACCGCGCAGCAGGCCCTCCCACCCCACCGCGATGCACAGGGCCGCGCACCCCATCAGGGGTTGGGTGAAACGGGCCTGGAGCAGCGCGGCGGCTCCGAGTGAGAGCGCACCGAACACCAGGGGCGCGGCGCTCGCGTCCCGCTCCTTCCACGCCCGCGCGCTCGCGGCGACGAGCCCCACCGGCAGCAGCACCAGCACCGGGCCGAGCAACTGTCCGGCGAACTCCGGATCCTTCCACAGCGGCGTGGACTCCATGACGACGGCGAGGAGTGGATCCCCCAACCGCAGGTGGTGCCAGGCCCGGGACAACTCCGGCAGGAGCGGCACGGCACACGGCACGGCGAGGCCAAGCGCCAGCCACCCGCCGCGGCGGCGCTCCAGGAGCAGGGCCAGCCCCGAGGCCCCGCACAGCAGCCCCAGGGCGAGCAGGGGCGAGAAGGCAGTGAGTCCATGGTAGGCGAGCGAGCGGGGCTCGCCGAACAGCACCACGCCCAGGGCCAGCACCCCGGCGGTCCCCAGGCCCAGGGCGAGCCCCACCCGGCCCACGCCCGCCCCCGTCCGCTCGCGCTGGAGCCACGCGGCGACGGGCAGCGAGGCGGCGAGACCCGGCAGCAGCACGAAGCCGCTGGTGGTGAGCAGCGGCGCGAGCCCCAGCACCGCGCCCGTCAAGCCACCGAGCACGACGCCGCGCGTCTTCAACGCCTGGCCGAGCAGCAGCGCGCAGAGGGCGGCGAGGAAGGGCTCGTGGACATGGTGATCCGCGTTGCCGAGCGCCCCCGCCTCCACCGCCGCCGGTACCAGGGCCAGCAGGGCGAGCACCCCGAGGGCGACGGCCTCGCCGCGCCAGCGCCTCACGAGGAGTGACAACAGGGCCAACCCGCAGAGCGACACCACCGGATCCACCCAGGCGGCGGCGCGCTCGGGGGCCTCGGGGCCGAGCCATAGGAAGAGCGCCACGAGCCAGGTGTGCAGGGGCGGCCAGATGATGGCCGCGCCGGTGGGGGCGTTGATGTACGGATCGAAGGGCGCGAAGCGGGGGAACGCGGCCTGTTGGAGGTGGGCGTAGCGCACGTAGTAGTGCGAGTCCGTGGCGACCAGCTCCACGTGCTCCCCCGCGAAGACGTTGCGCATGTCCGCGAGCCGGGCGCAAGCGGCCAGCGCGAGCAGCGAGAACCAGACGAACCAGAAAGCCAAGGCGCGTCGGGAGGGGAAGTGTCGAGGAGGGAGCATCAACTTTTGAGAGAGTCTACTTCCGGACGGATGGCCCAACCCTACGCCGCACTGCGGCATCGGACTATGACTTGCAGCGGCCCGAGGGGACGGGGAGGATGCGCGCGCCTTTGTCGCTCCCGACACGGTTTTTTCACAAGAACGAGGCACAAGTGAACATGCGCTACTTCCCCCCATTCGGCGCCTCGGCGCTGGCTGCCCTGATGCTCTTGACTCCGGGCTGCAAGGACAACAAAGAGGCCACCCCGGCTGGCGGCGGTGCCCCGGCCAAGCCCGCGGGCGCGAAGATCGCCCTGCTGCTGCCCGAGTCCAAGACGTCGCGGTACGAGTCGCATGACCGGCCGCACTTCGAGCGCAAGGTGAAGGAGCTGTGCGCCGAGTGCGAGGTCATCTACAGCAACGCGGATCAGGACGCGGCCAAGCAGCAGAACCAGGCCGAGGCGGCCATCACCAACGGCGCCCAGGTGCTGGTGCTGGATCCGGTGGACGCGGCTTCCGCGGCGGCCATCGTGGGGCGCGCGCGCCAGTCCAAGGCGATGGTCATCAGCTATGATCGCCTCATCGCCCAGGCGGACGTGGACTACTACATCTCCTTCGACAACGAGAAGGTGGGCAAGCTCCAGGGCCAGGCGCTCGCGGACAAGCTCAAGGCGGACGGCAAGGCGGACGGCACCATCGTCGTCATCAACGGCTCGCCCACCGACAGCAACGCGGCGATGTTCAAGGCCGGCGCGCACAGCGTGCTGGACGGCAGCGGCGCGAAGATCGGCGCCGAGTACGACACGCCGGACTGGAGCCCGGACAAGGCGCAGCAGCAGATGGAGCAGGCCATCACCCAGCTGGGCAAGGACAAGATCGTCGGCGTGTACGCCGCCAACGACGGCACCGCGGGTGGCGCCATCGCCGCGATGAAGGCCGCGGGCATCAACCCCCTGCCCCCCGTGACGGGCCAGGACGCGGAGCTCGCGGGCATCCAGCGCATCGTCGCCGGTGAGCAGTACATGACGGTGTACAAGGCGATCAAGGCCGAGGCCGAGGCGGCCGCGGAGCTGGCGGTGGCGCTCGCGCGCGGTGGCCAGCCCGCGGCGGGCAAGGTCAACGGCAAGGTCAACAACGGTCAGAAGGACGTGCCCTCCGTGCTGCTCACGCCGGTGGCGGTGACCAAGGACAACATCAAGTCCACCATCGTGGCCGATGGCTTCTGGACGACGGCGCAGATCTGCGAGGGCTCCTTCCAGGCGGCCTGTGCGCAGGCGCAGCTGCAGTAAGGACACGAGGCACCCATGACGGCGACCGCGCTGCTGGCGCTCCGCAACATCTCCAAGCGATTCGGGGCCGTACAGGCCCTCAGCCAGGTGGACTTCGAGGTCCACCCGGGTGAGGTCGTGGCCCTGGTGGGAGACAACGGGGCGGGAAAATCAACCCTTGTCAAAATCATCTCGGGCAGCATTCCCATCGACGAGGGAGAAGTCCTCTTCGATGGCAAACCCGTGACGCTTGGAACGCCCAAGCGCTCGTCGGCGCTCGGAATCGCCACCGTGTATCAGGACCTCGCGCTGTGCGACAACCTGGACGTGGTGGGCAACCTCTACCTCGGTCACGAGGAGGGGAACGCCTTTGGCTGGCTGGATGAGACGGCCATGGAGCAGCGCGCCTCGTCGCTGCTCAAGACGCTGGCGGTGAGCATCCCCAGCGTGCGCACGCAGGTGGCGGCGCTGTCGGGTGGTCAGCGGCAGACCATCGCGGTGGCGCGCGCGATGATGGGCTCGCCCCGGGTCGTGCTCCTGGACGAGCCCACCGCGGCGCTCGGCGTGGCGCAGACCCGGCAGGTGCTCGATCTCATCCGGCGGCTGCGCGAGCAGGGCCTGGGCGTGGTCGTCATCAGCCACAACATGATGGACGTGTTCTCGGTGGCCGACCGCATCATCGTGATGCGGCTGGGCAAGCGCGTGGCCACCTTCGATGTGAAGAACGTGAAGGAAGTGGATGTCGTCGCGGCCATCACCGGAGCCCGGCCCGCGCAGGTCGCCAGTACGCTGAAGATGGAGGAAGCATGAGCTCCGTGAATCAATCCGCGATCGACCCCCGGTTGATCCAGGACGCGCCGGGCCTGGCCGGAGCGTGGGCGGGGTTCCGCCGCCGCGTCTCCCAGGGTGAGCTGGGCAGCCTGCCCGTCATCATCGGCCTGAGCGCCATCTGGATCATCTTCTACCTGGCCAACGAGCGGTTCCTGTCGGCCATCAACCTCACCAACCTGATGCTGCAGATCTCCGCCATGGGGATGATCTCCGCGGGCATCGTCCTCATCCTGCTGCTCGGGGAGACGGACCTGTCGGCGGGCGCCGTGAGCGGCCTGGCCGCCGCGGTGATGACCATCCTCAACGTGAAGATGCACGTGCCGGCGGTGCCCGCGCTGCTCGCGGGGCTCGCCACGGGCACGGCGATCGGCGCCTTCCAGGGCACGTGGGTGACACGCTTCAAGGTGCCCTCCTTCGTGGTCACCCTGGCGGGCTCGCTCGCGTGGCAGGGCGCGCTGTTCTCCGTGCTGGGCTCCACCGGCAGCGTGAACCTGTACGATCCGGTCATCACCGGGCTGACCTCGACGTTCTTCTCCACCCCCATGTCGTGGGCGGTGGCGGCGCTCATCATCGGCATCTACGTGGGCAGCGTGTTCCTGGAGCGGCGGCGGCGCGCGTCGCTGGGGCTCATCCAGGCGCCCCTGCGCAACGTGGCCCTGCGGATGATCATCATCTGTGGGGCGGTGGTGGCGGCGGTGAGCATCTTCACGCGCGACCGCGGCCTGCCCCTGGCCACGCTCATCTTCGCGGGCGTGGTGGCGGCGCTGGAGCTGCTCCTGCGCAACACGCGCTTTGGCCGTCACGTGTTCGCCGTGGGTGGCAACGCCGAGGCGGCGCGCCGGGCGGGCATCCGCGTGGAGTTCATCCGCATCACCATCTTCGCCATGGGCTCCACCCTGGCGGCCGCGGGCGGCATGCTCGCCGCCTCGCGTCTGCTCGCGGTCAATCAGTCCTCGGGCAGCGGCGACGTGCTGCTCAACTCCATCGGCGCGGCGGTCATCGGCGGCACCAGCCTCTTCGGCGGGCGCGGCTCGGCCTGGTCCGCGCTGCTCGGCGCGCTGGTCATCGGCTCCATCGCCAACGGCATGGATCTGCTGGCCTTCTCCTCGTCGGTGAAGTTCATGGTGACGGGCAGCGTGCTGCTCGTGGCCGCCTCGGTCGACGCGGTGTCCCGCCGCGGACGCCAGGCTGCCGGCCGGGCGTGAGGTAACCGGAGCCGGTGCCGCGAGAGGACCCGATGTCTGGGGTCCTCCCGGTACCGGCCCCCCCGGAGCCCGGGCTCAGTGCACCTCGCCCACGTGGGCGTAGGTCTCGCTCTCGATCTGGATCGTCGTGTGATCGATCTTGAAGCGCTCGAGCAGCTCGTGCTTCACCGCCGAGAGGATGTCGTCGTTGTTGCTGACCTTCGGGTCCGCCACCACGAGGTGCGCCGAGAGCGCGTACATCCCGCTGGCGATCGTCCACACGTGCAGGTCATGCACGTCGCGCACGCCCTGCACCTTGAGCAGCAGCTCCTTGACCTGGGGCATGTCCACGTGCGCGGGCACGGCCTCGAGCAGCACGTCCACCGCGTCCCGCACCAGCCGTACCGCCCCCACCACGATCACCACCGAGATGAGCACGGAGATGAGCGGGTCCACCGCGTACCAGCCCGTCAACCACATCACCCCCGCGCCCACCAGCACGCCCACGCTCGACAGGGTGTCGCCCAGCACGTGCAGGAAGGCCCCGCGCACGTTCATCGAGTGCGTGTGGTGAAGGAAGTTCAGGGCCAGCAGGTTGGAGATGAGGCCCACCGTGGCCACCACCGCCATGGGCCCCAGGTTCACCTCGGTGGGCGAGCGGAAGCGCTCCCAGGCCTCCAGGACGATGCCCACGGTGATGGCCAGCAGCAGCACGCCGTTGAGCAGCGCGCTGAGGATCTCCATCCGGTAGTAGCCGTACGTCTTCTTCTGATCCGCCGGCTTGCCGGAGAACCACAGGGCGAGCAGGCTCAAGCCCAGCGCGCTGATGTCGGTGAGCATGTGACCCGCGTCCGACAGCAGGGCCAGCGAGCGGGTGAGCCAGCCCCCCACTGCCTCCGCCACGGCGATGGTGCCCGTGAGCGCCAGCGCGACGAGCAGGCGGTCGCGGTCCTTGCGCCGCTCCTCCTTCAAGGAACGAGGCGGGGGTCTCGGGGGTTGACCATGGCCGTGGCCGTGCCCATGGCCACCACACGCCTCTCCGTGCGAGTGATCATGGTCATGAGAGGACGCTGCATGCGAATGACGAGGAGGAGTCACAGGTGCAGGGTATTCCACCGCGCCCACACGTGGGGGCGCCAGGTGGGTAGAATCGACGAACCTCGCGGGCTCAAGGTCTCCTCTTGTTGAACATTCCCAAGCCACGGCAAATGGACCGTGAGCGGCACCAGAACCTTCAGAGCATCATCATGCTGCGGGAGCTCGTCCGCAAGTGGTGGCGCGCGGAGCTGCACTTCGCGGATCGGCACGGGCAGGTGCTGGATTGGAACCGGGGCGAGGCCATCGCCTCCGCGGCCAGTGCCTGCTGCCGGCTCGCGCGGGGTTCCCGCGAGGGGCTGCGGCGCTGCAACCAGTCGGTGCGCGAGCTGCACGAGCAGTTTGCCGGCAACCGGCGCCTGCGCCGGGCCATCGTGCACCCCTGCCACCTCCAGTTCAGCCTGGTGGCCGCGCCACTGTACGTGCAGGACGAGTACGAGGGGTTCCTCTTCGTCGAGGGTCTGCTGCGCGAGCCGCTGACGACGGGCGCGCGGGACGGCATCCGGACGCGGCTGCGCGAGCTGCAACCGGCGACCCTGGACGTGGAGCGCGCCGTGGAGCGGCTGCTCGTGCTGGATGACGACAACCTGGAGAAGCTCACCGTACTGCTCGAGTACGGCACCGGGGAGATCGCCGCCTACGAGGCCGAGCGCACCCGCGAGCAGGAGCGTGCCCAGGAGGCACCCGCCCGCGGCGGCGCGAACGCGCGCTTCGGGCACATCATCGGCCGCTCGGCCGCGCTCCAGGAAATCTTCAAGGTGCTTGAGAAGGTGTCCAACTCCGAGGCCACCGTGCTCATCAACGGCGAGTCGGGCACGGGCAAGGAGCTGGTGGCGCGCGCCATCCACGACAACGGCCCCCGGCGCAACGCGCCCTTCGTGGTGCAGAACTGCTCGGCCTTCAACGACAACCTCCTGGAGAGCGCCCTGTTCGGCCACATGCGGGGCGCCTTCACCGGCGCGGTGCGCGACAAGAAGGGCCTGTTCGAGACGGCCGACAGTGGCACCTTCTTCCTCGACGAGGTGGGTGACATGTCGCCCGCGTTGCAGGTGAAGCTGTTGCGCGTGCTCCAGGAGGGGACGTTCCTGCCCGTGGGCGGCACCCAGCCGCGCGAGGTGGACGTGCGCGTCGTCGCCGCCACCCACAAGGACCTGGGCGAGATGGTCAAGCGCGGCGAGTTCCGCGAGGACCTCTACTACCGCATCAACGTCATCCGCGTGCACCTGCCGCCCCTGCGCGAGCGCCGGGACGATCTGCCGCTCCTGGTGGATCACTTCCTGCGCAAGCACCACCGCGAGGGTCAGCGCGCCCGCGGCCTGTCCCCCGAGGCGCTCGCCCTGCTCAGCCGCTATGCCTGGCCGGGCAACGTGCGCGAGCTGGAGAACGAGATGGAGCGCTTGCTCGTGCTCGGCGGGGATCTGGAGCTGCTGCCCGCCGACCTCATCTCCAGCCGCATCCGCGACGCGGTGTCGCCTGGGGGCTCGTCCGCCCCCCTCCCCCGCCTCACCGGCAGCCTGCACGAGGCCGTGGAGACACTCGAGCGGGAGATGATCCACCAGGGACTGTTGCGTACTGGGAACAACAAGAGCCGGCTGGCCCGGGAGCTTGGCATCAGCCGCTCCAACCTTATCTTGAAGATCGCCCGTTACGGGCTCGACGCGGGTCTTCCTCCCGACGCCGAGGCGGACGCATGACACCATGAGCGATCTCTTCCGGCAGGACTTCCTCACCGTTCCCGATGGGGCGGCGCTGTACTACCAGGTGAGTGGAGCGGGCGAGCCCGGCGCGGTGATGTGCGATGGCCTGGGCTGCGACGGCTTCGTGTGGAAGTACCTCGAGCCCGCGCTGGCGCGCCAGCACCGCGTGCTGCGCTGGAACTACCGGGGCCATGGCCGCTCGGGCGTGCCGGACAAGCGCAACCGCATCGGCATGTCCTATACCTGCGATGATCTCAACCGGGTGATGGACGCGGCGGGCATCAAGCAGGCGGTGCTCTTCGGCCACTCCATGGGCGTGCAGGTGGCGCTCGAGTTCCACCGACGCTTCCCCGAGCGGGTGAAGGGGCTCGTGCTGGTGTGCGGCAGCTACGGCACCCTGCTCGACACCTTCCACGACGGCCCGCTGCTCAAGCGGCTCTTCCCCTTCATCAGGTTCACCGTGGAGCACTTCCCGGACCGCGTGGCGCGCCTCACCCGCGCCCTGCTCAGCACCCCGCTGGCCCTGGAAGTCGCCCTGTCGGTGGAGATGAACCGCTCGCTGCTCTCCAAGAGCGACCTCATCCCCTACTTCGCGCACCTGGCCAACATGGACCCGGTCGTCTTCGTACGCACCCTGCGCTCGGCCGCCCACCACAACGCCTGGCGGCACCTGCCGCGCGTGAACGTCCCCACCCTCGTCATCGCCGGCAAGCTCGACAAGTTCACCCCCGCCTGGCTGTCACGTCGGATGGCCGCCCACATCCCCGGGGCCGAGCTCCTCCTGCTGCCCGAGGGGACTCACGTGGCTCCCCTGGAATACCGGGAAACCGTCGAGCGGCGGGTGGGACGCTTCCTGCGCGAGCACCAGCTCGTGCCTCCTCCGGCGCACTACCCCACCTCCAACAAGCACGAGTACTTCGCCGCCTTCCCCTAGCGAAGGAGCGCGGGAGCATATCGCCTCCACACCTACCTGGTGGGAGGACGCTGGAGTCGAGGGGCCGCGCCGGGGCCAGGGGCTGGTCGTCGGCACGCCTTTCGTCCAGCCACGTTGCAGGGGGAGGACTCACGGCATATAAGCGCCCGCCCTTCGCGTTTCTGAGGGGTTCCATCAGGCCCCCTGAGGGCCCGGGCGCCTTGCCCACCCACGACTTCTTCCGCCGGGCTTCGTGCTTCGGCCGTCCCCCGCAGATCCCCCGCATCCATGATTGCCCGAGAGAACATCCGCAACGTCGCCATCGTCGCCCACGTCGACCATGGCAAGACCACCCTCGTCGACCACATGCTTCGCCAGGCGGGCATCTTCCGCAGCAACGAAGCCCTGACCGAGCGGGTGATGGACTCGAACGACCTCGAGCGCGAGAAGGGCATCACCATTCTCGCGAAGAACACCGCCGTCACCTACCAGGGAAAGCAGATCAACATCATCGACACCCCGGGCCACGCGGACTTCGGCGGTGAGGTGGAGCGCGGCCTGCGCCTGGTGGATGGAGTCATCCTCCTGGTGGACGCGGCCGAAGGTCCCCTGCCCCAGACGCGCTTCGTGCTCAGCAAGGCGCTGGGCATGGGCCTCAAGACGGTGCTCGTCATCAACAAGATCGACCGCGCCGACGCCCGGGCCAAGGACATCCTGGATCAGGTCTACTCGCTCTACATCGACCTGGGCGCGGACGAGCACCAGCTCGAGTTCCCCGTGCTCTACACGGTGGCGCGCCAGGGCCAGAGCTCCACGAGCCTGGAGGTGCCGGGCAAGACGCTCGAGCCGCTCTTCCAGGCGATCCTCTCACACATCTCGCCTCCGCCCGCGCCGCAGCAGGAGCAGCTGCAGTTGCTCGTGGCCAACCTGGACTATGACGACTACGTGGGCCGCCTCGCGGTGGGCCGCGTCCAGGCGGGGCGGATCGCCGCCAACATGCCCGTGGCCGTGATGCGCGAGGGCGGCAAGATCGCCCAGGGCAAGATCGTCAAGCTCTACGGCTTCCAGGGCCTCAAGCGCACGGAGATCCCCGACGCGGGCCCCGGAGAGATCGTCTCCATCGCGGGCATCGAGGACATCTCCATCGGTGACACCATCGCCGACGCGGAGCGGCCCGTGGCGCTGCCGCGCATCACCGTGGACGAGCCCACGATGATGATGATCTTCAAGGTCAACGACGGGCCGCTAGCGGGCAAGGAAGGCAAGTACGTCACCAGCCGCAACCTGCGCGAGCGCCTGTACCGCGAGGCCTACCGCAACGTGTCCATCCGCGTGGAGGACACCGAGACGCCGGACGCCTTCCGCGTGGTGGGCCGTGGCGAACTCCAGCTCGCCGTCATCATCGAGACGATGCGCCGCGAGGGCTACGAGCTGACGGCCTCCAACCCCGAGCCGGTGACGAAGACGATCGACGGCGTGCTGCACGAGCCCATGGAGTTGCTCTTCTGCGACGTGCCGGAGAACAGCGTGGGCTCGGTGACCGAGCGCCTGGGGCCCCGCAAGGGCCGCATGGTGGACATGGCCCAGCTCGGCGGTGGGCGCACCCGCCTGCAGTTCCGCATCCCCGCGCGCGGCCTCATCGGCTTCCGCTCGGAGTTCCTCACCATCACCCGCGGTGAGGGCATCATGAGCAGCCAGTTCGACGGCTACGAGCCCTGGTTCGGCTACATCCCCAAGCGCGCCAACGGCGCCATCGTGTCCGACCGCCTGGGCGAGACGGTGCCCTACGCGCTCTTCAGCATCCAGGAGCGCGGCCACCTGTTCGTGGGCGCCGGCGTCACCATCTACGAGGGCATGATCATCGGCGAGCACGTGCACCCCTCCGAGCTCAACGTGAACGCCTGCCGCGAGAAGAAGCTCACCAACATCCGCGCCGCCGGCCGCGACGAGAACGTCATCCTCACGCCGCCTCGCGAGATGGGCCTGGAGAAGGCGCTGGAGTGGATCGCCGACGACGAGCTGGTCGAGGTGACGCCCAAGTCGGTGCGCATGCGCAAGAAGGCGCTGAGCTCGGGCGAGCGCTACCGCGCCGAGCGCGACCGCAAGCGCGAGGAGCGCGAGGGCTGAGAACCCCGAAGGTGCCGCGGCAGTCGAAGCGGCGCCCGGGTTTCACTCGAGGGCGAAGGTGGGCGGGGTTTGCCGCTCCCTTCGCCCTTCGTCTTTTCCACGCATTGCCCCGCCGCGCCTTCCGGTATCAACTCCCTCCTGGTTCGACGCGAGGGAGTGGGTACTTGAAGCAAGGGAAGATCCTGGCACTGGTGGGGGTGCTCGTCGTGGCGCCCATGGCGCTGGCGCAGGGGGGAGCCAAGAGCCCGAAGCAGTCCGCGGGGAAAACGGCCGCGCGGGCCCTCGAGGTGTACGAGCAGGGCAAGCGCCTCTACGACGCGAAGAACTACGCGGGCGCCCTCGATCGCTTCGATCAGGCCGCGGCAATCGAGCCCGGCAAGGCGCGCTGGCAGTACAACCGGGGCCTCGCCCTGCGCAAGCTCAGCCGCTTCTCGGAGGCCCGCGAGGCCCTGCTCCACTCGCGCTCCCTGGACCCGGCCTACAAGCGCGCGGAGATCGACGACAAGCTCCGGGAGATGGGCTTCTCGCCAACACCGCCGCCGAGCACTCCCTCGGAAGAGCCCTCGACTCCGTCCACCAGCACTCCCTCGGAAGAGCCCTCGACTCCGTCCGCCAGCACGCCCCCCGCTCCGCCGCCACCCGAGCCTTCCGTTGTCCCGCGAGGCGGGACGTCGAAGAAGCCGGCCAACCCCATGTTGTCCTTCTGTCTCTGCTCCGGGATGGCCCTCCTGTTCTTCCTGTTGTTCCGCCGGCAGCTGTCGAAAACGAAGCCCCTTCAGGACTCGCACCACGCCTCCACCTCCACCCTCCAGCCCCGGAGCGAGGAGCTCGCGCCGCTGGAGGGGCAGCTGAAACAGGTCGCGGCCTCGCTCGCCCAGGTGGAGCATGCCTTGCGGCTGAACGAGGACGCCGACCTGCGAGCACTGCTCAACCAGGCCACGATGGCCGAGCAGAACGCCTGGCAATCGATGGAGGACTTCCGGAAGGGAACCGCGTCGCGGTCCGCCGTGAAGCGGCGGATCGACAAGGCACACGAGGCGACGGAGGCGGCGGTGGCCCATGCGCACGGCCTCTTTGGCGAGCAGGCCTTCCTGCCCGAGGGCGAGCGCGTGGGTTGCTACTTCTGCGCACGCCCCCTGGCCAACCCGTCCTTCCGGATGCAGGTGCCCCTCAAGCGGGGCTCTCAGGTCACGCACGTGCTCGCGTGCCCCCCGTGCGCGAACATGGCCGCCGCGGGTCAGCCTCCCCCCGTGAAGGTGCGGCGATCGAGTTCTGGCCAGACCCAGCACTGGAGCGAGGTGCACGGGTACGATCCCTATACCCATCGTCACCAGCCCCATCCGGACATGAGCACGATGCCCGCCTGGCAGTACGCTCCGGAGCGCTCACTCGGCGAGGTGGCGGCGATGGCCGCGGGAGGCGCGCTCGCGACGGGACTGGCGGCCTACGGGGTGAGCCGGTTGCTGGATCTCGACAGCGCGAGCGAGGCGGCGGCGGCCCAGGCCGCGACCCAGGCCGCGACCCAGGCGGCGGCGAAGAGGGCCAGTGAACACCGCGAGGAGCGCGACTGGAAGGATCACTCCTGATGGGCGCGCCCCGCTTCGTCTTCTACGCCGTCAATGGTCTGGGACTGGGCCACGTCACACGCCTGGTGTCCATCGCCCGGGCGCTGCGCCGGCTCTCGCCGGAGTGCGAGGTGCTCTTCCTCACCTCGTCCGAGGCCGATCACGTCATCTACCGCGAGGGGTTCGCCGCGGTGAAGCTGCCCTCGAAGACCATCCGCGAGCGCTGTGGCCTGCGCAAGGGCCACTACCTCAAGCTGGTGCAGACGGTGACGTGGAACACGATCTCCGCGTTCGATCCGGACGTGCTGGTGGTGGACACCTACCCCACCGGCTCTTTCGAGGAACTCATTCCGGTGCTGCGCTGGCGCCAGAAGAACGTCTTCGTCTTCCGGGAGCAGCGGGCCGCGGTGGCGGGCTCCGAGCTGCTCCAGGCCTCGCTGCGGCTGTATGACCGGATCCTCATCCCCCACGAGGACGTGGCCCGGGTGGGGCCACTGCCCGAGCCCGCCAAGGCCCTGGCCGTGGGCCCCATCCTCATCCGCGAGCGCCACGAGCTGCCAGACCGGGCCCGGGCACGCGAGGCGCTCGGACTGCCACGGGACGGAACCCTGCTCTACGCCTCCTTCGGCGGCGGTGGAGACCCCGAGGCAGCCCGGGCATTGACGCTCACGGCCCAGGTGGCGCGGGAGCTGCCCGGGGTGCGACTGGTGGTGGGCGCGGGTCCCCTGTGGCGCGAGCAGCCGCCCGCGCTGGAGGGAGCGGTGGTGCTCCAGGGCCGCTACCCCGCGCTGGACTTCCTGCCGGCCTTCGACGCGGCGGTGACGGCGGCCGGCTACAACGCCGTCCACGAGTTGCTGTACGCGGGCATCCCCTCCGTCTTCGTGCCCTTCGAACGGATGGTGGACGACCAGGAGAAGCGCGTGCACGAGGTGGAGGACGCGGGGGCGGGCCTGGCGTGCTCGCCGCTGACGCGCGAGGGGCTCACCCGCGCGGTGCGCGAGCTGATGAAGCCGGAGGTGCGCCAACGCCTGGGCGCGAGGGCTCGCGAGAAGGTGGCGCGCAATGGCGCGGAGCCCGCGGCGCGGGCACTGCTGGAGTTGCTCCCATGAAGAACCCGAATCCGATGCGCGAGCGCCTCAAGGGCTACCTGGAGCGCCGGCCACGCACCGGGCCGGAGACGGTCCACCTGGACGTCACCAACGCGTGCAACCTGGACTGCATCACCTGCTGGAACTACGCGCCGGACCTGGCGCAGGCCAAGCCGGTGGCGTGGAAGCGGCAGCGGATGGACGCGGCCACCTTCCACCGCATGGTGCACGAGTGCGCCGACGCGGGCGCCGAGCGCATCGTCATCAGCGGCGGTGGCGAGCCCTTCACCCACCCGGACATCTACACCTTCATCGGCGCGGTGAAGGCGCGCGGCCTGCGGCTCACCGTCATCTCCAACGGGACACTGTGTGATTGGGAGCGGGTGCGCGGGCTCGGCGTGGACCAGATGCTGCTCAACATGGCCTCCGCCTCTCCGGAGACCTATGTGGCCTACCACCCCAACCAGCCTCCAGAGACCTTCCACCGGCTGCTCGAGGGCGTACGCACGGTGCGCGACGTCACCGCCGTGAACCTGGTGCAGGTCATCAACCGGGTGAACTACCAGGAGCTGCCCCAGATGGTGCGGCTCGCGCATGACGTGGGCGCGCGCTCGTCCTTCAAGGTGGGAGACGTGCCCCGGGGCACCGAACACCACGCGCTCACCGCCGAGCAGCGGCAGCAGGTGCTCGGCGAGCTCATCCCCGAGGCGCGCAAGCAGGCCAAGGCGCTCAAGGTGAAGCACAACCTGGACGCGTACGAGGTCCAGTTGTCGGGCAAGTGGCCCTCGGGGCGGGAGACGGGGTGCTTCGCGGGCTATCTCTACAGCCGCGTCTACGTGGACGGGCGCGTCTTCTTCTGCTGCGAGCACATCGAGGCGGGGCACGTGAAGGACGGTGCCTTCCAGGACCTGTGGCGCGCGCCGGCATACGAGGCGGTGCGCGAGCGGCTGCACCGGGGCGAGTACTACCCGGGCTGCGCGCGCTGCGGAAAGCACGACATGAACTTCGCGGCGTCGAGGGATCTGCGCGAGATGCTCGAGGAGGGAGAGCTGCCATGAGCGGCCCACGTCCCACGGTGAGCTGGAACATCGTCGGCGGGTGCAACTACCGCTGCACGTACTGCGTGCAGAAGCACATGCCGGGCATTGGCGGGCCCACGGACGAGCAGCTCGAGGCGGCGCTGACCGCGCTCACGGCACTGCCGGGAAGCTGGGAGTTCAAGATCTCCGGCGGAGAGCCCTTCCTGCTCAAGCGGCTGCCGGAGGTGGCACGGCGCCTGGCGGAGGCGGGACACAAGGTGTCGCTGCTCACCAACCTGTCGGCCCCGCTGCGGGTGATCTCCACCTTCATCGAGGCGGCGGGAGAGCGGTTGCGCACCTTCTCGTGCTCGCTGCATCGCGAGGAGGTGGAGGAGACGGAGTTCCTCGAGAAGGCGCGAGCGGTGAAGGAGCTGCTGGCCCGATGGCCGCGCGCCACCTTCGTCGTCAACGGCGTGGTGGTGCCCGGACAGGTGCCGGAGGTGGCCGCCAGCCGCGAGCAGTTCGAGCGGGCGGGCATCAAGTTCTATCCCCAGCTCATGCGGGTGAACGGCAAGCCCGCCGAGTACGGCTGGATGGACCGCTGGCGCATCGACCGGGCCTTCGGGGACATGGCGTCCCCGTCTCGGATGAATCGCGGCTATCAGCTCAAGGGCCGCCTGTGCCACGCGGGCAGCCAGTACTTCATCATCCATCCCAAGGGGGACGCCTTCTCCTGCTACCCCGGCAAGCGCTTCGGCGACGGACACCTGGGCAACGTCTTCGACGGGACGCTGAAGCTGTGGGACGCGCCCCGTCCGTGCCACTACGAGGTATGCCCCTGCACGGTGCCGCAGAACCGGGGCATCATCGAGGGCTTTGGCGGCGGGGCCGGAGAAGACGCCGTCAGCTTCTGAGCCTCACTTCTCCTTGCCGCGGCCCAGCACGCGCGAGCCCAGGCTCACCACGCCCAGCGCCAGCGCGCCGGCGAGGATGCCCACCAGGGCATTGGCCAGCGGCGACACGAGCGCCCCCAGCACGCCCGCGGCGTGGGCCACGCCCTCGATCGCGTGGTGCAGCGGGCCGATGCCGTGCGTGAGGATGCCTCCACCCACGAGGAACATGGCGGCGGTGCCGGCGACCGACAGGAACTTCATGAGCAACGGCGCCGCCTTGAGGATGCCCACTCCCAGGCCGCGCACGGTCCGCGGCCAGGCGCCCTCGCCCGTCTGACGGCTCAGCGCGAGCCCCGCGTCGTCGAGCTTGACGATGCCTCCCACCAGTCCGTAGACGCCCACGGTCATCAGCACGGCCACGCCGACCAGCGCCAACACCTGGGTCATGAAGGGCGCGCTGGACACGACGCCCAGCGAGATCGCGATGATCTCCGCCGAGAGGATGAAGTCGGTGCGCACCGCGCCCTTGATCTTCTCCTTCTCGAGCGCCACGAGGTCCACCTTCGGATCGGCCACGGCCTGGACCAGCTCGTTGTGATGGGCCTCGTCCTCGTGCTGGCTGTGCAGGAACTTGTGCGCCAGCTTCTCGAAGCCCTCGAAGCAGAGGTACAGGCCGCCCACCATCAACAGCGGCGTCACCGCCCGAGGGATGAAGGCGCTGATGGCCAGCGCCGCGGGCACCAGGATGGCCTTGTTGAGCATCGAGCCCTTGGCCACGGCCCACACCACCGGCAGTTCCCGGTCGGCGTTGACGCCGGTGACCTGCTGGGCGTTGAGCGCCAGGTCATCGCCCAGCACCCCGGCGGTCTTCTGTGCCGCCACCTTGGTCATCACCGACACGTCGTCCAGGAGGGTGGCGATGTCGTCGATCAGGGCGAGCAGGCTGGATCCGGCCACGGTGAAGGCTCCTTACGGCGAGAGGTAGGCGCGCATCCTAATGTCCCCGGGCGGGGATGCCACCGGCATCCGCCGTCATTCGTCACCCCAGGCCCACTACCGCCCCGCCTGAGGGAGGAGTCCGGCCACCCAGCGCTCGGCCTCCTCGGGGGTGGAGAAGGTGAGCACGGACGTGGGCAGCGGCAGGACCGCCAGGATGGCGCGGAGAGCCAGCCGGGCCAGGGGCGAGGAGAGGATGATTCCCGCGCCCAGGATCCGCTCGCGCAGGTGGGCCTCATGCGTCTTGAGCCACGCCAACTGACGCTGGCGCTGCTCCTGATCCATGGACATCCGTGAGATCTGGCGCAGGTCGATGAGGAGGATGAGCTTCTGCTCGGCGCGCTCGAGGTGCCCGCCCAAGGTCACGAGGAACGCCTCGTACTCCTCGGGGGAAAGGGCCCGGGGAAACCCGAGGGAGAGCAGGGGCCATCTCGAACTGTCGAAGAGGACTCGGTCTGTGGTGGACATGCGCGGGGAACGCAGTATGCCAGGGAGGCACCTCGCGGGGCGATGACCAACGCGCCCCGGCAACTCCACCATGATCATCCGCCCTCGTCCCACCGCCTGGCAGTTGCTCTACATCCTGCGCGGCTCGGTGCTTCCCCGCGTGCTGCCTCAAGTGCTGGGCATCGCGCTGATGTCCGGCCTCGCGGTCTGGGCCATCCAGAAGGATTGGCTCCACCTGCCCTCCAGCACGGCCGTCCCCATGTCCCTGCTGGGGCTCGCGCTCTCCATCTTCCTCGGCTTTCGCAACAACGCCAGCTACGACCGCTGGTGGGAGGCGCGCAAGCACTGGGGCGCGCTCATCATCGAGCTGCGCTCCCTGGCCCGTGATGCCGTGGCCCTGCTCGACGACGGCGCGGACCCGGGGACTCCCGTGCGAGGACGTCACGACGCTCGGAGGCTCGTCCACCGCGGCATCGCCTTCGCCCATGCCTTCGCCGGGTATCTGCGCGGGCACGACGAAGGCGACAACCTCGCCCGCTACCTCGCTCCCGACGAGCTGGCTCGGGTCCAGGCCAGCATCAGCCCGCCGGATGCGTTGCTGCGCGAGATGGCCCAGGAGCTCGCCTCCCTGCGGCGCACGGGCCGACTCACCGACATCACCTGGCAGACCTTGAACGAGCGCGTCGGTGGGCTGTCCACGGTGCTCACCGCCTGCGAGCGCATCCGCTTCACCCCCCTGCCCTTCGCCTACACGGTGCTCCTGCACCGCACCGCCTACCTGTTCTGCCTGCTGCTGCCCTTCGGACTGGCGGAGCTGCTCGGGTGGATGGCCCCGGTGCTCGCCGCCGTCCTGGCCTATACCTTCTTCGGGCTGGATGCGCTGGGAGACGAGCTGGAGAACCCCTTCGCCCACGTGCCCAACGGACTGCCCCTGCTGGCCATGGCCCGGACCGCGGAACGGGGACTGCTCGAGGCCCTGGGCGAGCCCGTTCCCGAGCCGCTGCGGCCTCAGTCCTACCTGTTGATGTGAGAAGGTCTCTTCCCACGCATGTCCGACTCGAAATCCAAGCGTGGAACCCGCCCGGGGGCGGCGAAGCCGGCGAAGAGCCCGCGGTCCTCGGCCACCGTGATCCACGAAGAGCCCTCGCCGCTCGGGACGGTGTTCGTGGTGGACACGGGCGACCTGCGCACGCTGCGCTTCGACAGTCCCCGGGGCGCCATCCAGAGCGCGCTGCGCAAGAGCGATCCCCTCGCGGTGCCCACGAGCTACGTGCGGGTGGCCACCGCCGGGCTCGCGCTCACCCGGGGGCGCTCGCGCGTCCTGGTGGTGGGACTCGGGGGAGGCGCCTTCCCCCGGCTGTTGCACCGGTGCCTGCCCCGGACGCGGGTGGACGTGGTGGAACTCAACCCCGTGGTGGTGGAGGTGGCCCGGCGCTACTTCCACGTCCACGAGGACGAGCGGCTGCACATCCAGCTCGGGGACGCGGCCCACTTCATGGAGGAGCGCGGGCCGCTCTATGATCTCATCCTCCTCGACGCGTTCGCGGGCGAAGGGACGCCGGAGCACCTGAAGGAGACGCTCTTCCTCGAGACGGTGCGGCGCCGGTTGCTGCCGGGAGGCGTCGCCGTGCTCAACATCGCCCTGGAGGATCCGGCGAAGGTGGCGTGGCGGGTGCGGACCTTCGCCGGGTGCTTCGAGGACTGCGCGATGCTGCGCGGCGCGTCGGAGTACATCAACCTGCTCCTGGTGGGCACCCAGGAGCCCCTTCCCCCCGAGCCCCAATTCCGGCGGCAGTTGTCCCAGCTCGCGCGTGAGATGGGGTTTCCCTCCCTGGCGCGCAGCGTGGTGTCCTTCGCGCGCGCCCTGGAGGGGTGAGGGCCGGCCTCAGAGGAAGCGGTACGAGGTCACCGTGAACACGGGGCCGACCATGGCGACGGTGAGCGCGTCGCGGTCCACGTCCCCGTGCGCCTCGATGCGCTGGCCATCCTTCTTGATCTTCCGATCCCCGCCCGCGAGCTGGTAGGTGCGGCCGTCATCGCCCTCCAGCACCCAGACACCCGTCTCGATGTCGCGGAACACCACGCGTCCGGTGAGCTTCATGGCGACTCCCGGCGCAGCATGGCGCGCGAGATGAAGAGGCAGATGAGCACGTTCACCACCAGCCAGGGCCGGGCCATGAAGGTGAAGGGCATCCACGCCAGCGCGGGCGCCTTGACCCACGCGGTGTAGGCGAGGAAGCCGGCGAAGCCCAGCGCGAGCCCGCCCAGCGCGGGGCGCAGACCCTTGAACTTGATGGCGAAGATGGAGAGCACCAGGGGGATGAGCGCGCTGTAGAAGAGCGGGCTGACCGTACGGGTGCCGAAGATGATGCGCTGCCAGTCGGGAATGGGCAGCCAGGCCACCTGCACCACCTCGCCCGCCGCGCCCGGGACACCACCCACCCACGAGCGGAGGAAGAACGCCCCCACGGTGGCCAGCACCAGCGGCACGAGGAAGCTCGGACGCAGGAGGATGTTGAGGTAGCCCGGGCGCTCGCGCCCGCGCAGCGTCAGCAGCACCACCGCCAGCAGCGCCAGGGCCCACCACAGCGACGGCCAGCGCGAGCTCGCGCCACCCAGCGCCTTGAGCGAGGCCTCGGCATCCAGCAGACCGTGGCCGTACTCCTCCGACCAGGCCTGCCCGCCCACGCGCGAAGCGCCCGCGAACAGGGCCCGCTCCACCTCGTCCGGTCCGCTGGCGCCCTCGGCGTAGAGCAGCGCCGCCACCGCCGCCACATGGGGGGTGGCCATGCTCGTGCCCTGATAGGCGGCATACACGGAGCGCGAGACGTCGCGTGGATCGATCGTGTTCTGCAGGATGCCGCCCGCGTCGCCCTGGCGCTTGTCTCCACCCGGCGCCGCGATGTCCAGCTCCCGGCCATAGGACGAGTAGGGAGCACGCACGCCGCCCGGGCCCACCGCGGCCACCGCCACCGCGCCCGGATAGGCCGCGGGGAACTCCACCCGCGGACGGCCCGCGTTGCCCGCCGCGGCCACCACCGTGACGCCCTTCTTCCGGGCATACGCCACGGCGTCCGCCATCACCTGCGAGTAGCCCCCACCACCCAGGGACATGTTGATGACCTGGGCGCCATTGTCCGCCGCGAAGCGGATGGCATCGGCGATGTCCGCCGACGTGCCAGAGCCGAAGTGGTTGAGCACCTTCACCGGCATCAGCGTCGCCTCGAACGCCACGCCCGCCACGCCCACCCCGTTGTTCGTCGCCTGCGCGATGGTGCCCGCCACGTGCGTGCCATGCCCATGGTCGTCATTGGCGTGCGTGTCGTCGCCGACGAAGTCATACCCCTTCTTGAACCGGATGCCCTTGAGGTCCGGCACCTGCTTGAAGTCGTCGTAATCCTCGTAGGCGATGCCCGTGTCCAGCACCGCCACCACCACGCCCTTGCCGTGGCTGCGCAGCCACGCCTGGGGCATGTGGATCATCCGCAGGTTCCACTGCCGGGGATACTCGGGATCATTCGGTGTGAAGCCCTCCTTGTCGAGCGCCGGCGCTGGCTCCTCGAACACGGCCTCCTCGCCCACGGGCACCCGGTACACGCGCAGCGGCTCGGCGGACTCCACGGCCGGGTGCTGGCGGATGGCCTCGAGCACCGCGTCCACGTCCTCCACCCCGTGCGCGATCGCCACGCCCGAGCGCGGCCCCTCCACGGAGTTGTACGTGAGATCCACCCCCCACTCCGCCTCCCAGGCATCGATCTCCTCCTGCGAGGTGCCATCCTTGAAGTCCACCACGATGCCGTGGGGATCCTCCTCCGACAGCACGCGCCGCGAGGTGTCCGCCTCGAGGGCCGTTCGCTCCGCCGTCTCCGCGGACTCCGGGGGCGATGCGCAGGCCACCAGCGCCAGGGCCAACACCGCGTTCGCCAGGATCCAACGCTTCATGGGCATGGGTGCTCCTTCGTGACGACCCCTACGAACGAACCGCGGAACGATTGGGTCTCACTCGAATCTGCTCGTTTTCCCGCCCGGAGGACAAGCCGTCATCCGGCCGGGGAGCGCCAGTGGATTCAATGGTTTACGCGGCATCGGTCAGTTGCCCGACAGCCGCTTCAACCAGGCACGCACCTGCTTGCCCACGATCGGGAGGGCATGGTGGAGGTGCGCGCCCGCCCCTTCCACGACTTCCAGGGTACCGCCCGCCGCGTCCACCGCCCGGGCCAGCTCGGCGCGCGGCAGGGTGGCGTCCAGCTCACCCACCACCACGAGCAGCTCCCGCCCCAGGCCCGTCAGCTCCCCGGGCGTCACCCCACGCGGACTCACCAGACACAGGCCCGCCACCCCGGAATGCCTCGCCCGCAGCCCCAGCGCCACCCGGGCACTGCCATGCATCGCGGCCACCGCCGCCGTGGGGGCCTGGGCGTTCTCCAACACCACCGTCAACGCGGCCTCGGCCTCGTCGATGAGGGCCGCGCCCGTGCCGCGCTCACCCTGGCTGCCGCCGACGCCGCGGTAGTTGAAGCGCAGCGTGGCATGGCCCGCCGTGGCCGCGGCGAAGGCCAGCTCCGCCCCGATGACATGATCCATGCCGCCTCCCTCCTCGGGCGTGGGCGACAGCACGAGCAGCGGAGGGCGCACCTGCCCCCGGTGCGCCACGCCCTCCATCACCTCACGCCCCACGGGGATGAGCGCCGGGCGCTCGAGGTACTGACCTTTGAGGACCATAGAGCGCGCGAGTTTAACGCGGTGTGACGCCCCGGCGCATTCCTCGCGGCCTCCACTGCGCTGCTGTTAACCTCTGGAGAGACGACACCCCCCTGCCGAGGGAGAGGATTCCATGACCCGCGACGAAGCGCAGAAACTGGTGCAGGCGTACCTGCTGGCCCTCAAGCAACCCAGCGAGGGCCTCAATCCCCAGGGGTTTGGCGGCGCGGTGATCGGCGAGGCCCAGCTCTACTTCGAGTACCACGGCAAGACGCAGCAGTTGGAGGCGAGCGCCCTCGTCTACAAGTTCCGGGATCGCCCCAAGCCCGGCGTCATCGAGGGCTTCAGCGCCGAGGAGAAGGCGGGCACCGATACCGGCGGCGGCGTGGTGGACTACGAGCCGGAGAACAAGAGCCTGTTCCTCAGCCGCTCCTACGCCGCGGTGCCCCCGGTGGAGACCTTCCAGCAGCACATGGACCAGCTCATGAAGGCCAGCCTCCACTGGAGCACCGAGGTGATCGAGCGCGTGGCCTCGCGCGTGTTCAAGAACTGAGGCCCGTGGGCGTCCGCCCCCGGGCCGCCCCTCACACGGACGCCATCACGTAGAACTTCAGGTATTTGCCCTCCGGGAACTGCAACCGGATGGGGTGATCGGGCGGCTGGTAGCGCTCCTCCACCAGGGCGAGATCCACCCCCGCCTTGAAGGCCGCCTCCTTCACCGCGCCCAGGAAGTCGTCCGGGCTCACGCGCGCCGAGCACGAGGCTGTCGCCAGCAGGCCTCCGGGCCGCAACAGTCCCAGCGCCTGGCGGTTGAGCGAGGCATACCCGTCGATCGCCGCCTGCACCGCCTTCTGGCTCTTCGCGAACGCGGGCGGGTCCAGGATGATGAGATCGAACGTGCGGCCCTCCTCGCGGAAGGACGCCAGGAGCTTGAACACGTCCGCCGCCAGGAAGTCGTACTTCTCCGCCGGCAGGCCGTTGCGCGTGAAGTTCTCGCGCGCCAGGGCGATGGCCTCCGGATCCAGATCCACCGAGAACACGCTCTTCGCCCCGCCCAGGGCCGCGTTCACCGAGAAGCCTCCGCTGAAGCAGAAGCAGTTGAGCACGTCGCGGCCCTCGGCCAGCCGCCGGATGAGGTAGCGGTTCTCGCGCTGATCCAGGAAGAAGCCCGTCTTCTGCCCCTTCCAGGCGTCCACGAGGAACGTCGCCCCGCGCTCGCGGATGGTGAGCAGCTCCGGCGCCTTCTCGCCCCAGAGCATCCGCCCCGCGCCCCGGCCCTCGTCGTCCTCCACGTCGTCCCGGCCCACCTCGTCCCGGCCGATGATGCCCTGGAGCTCGGGCACCGCCGCCTTGAGCGCCTCGACGATGAGCCCCCGGTAGGGCGTGAGGCCCGCCGAGTACAGCTTGAGCACCGCGTAGCGGCCATACAGGTCCACGATCACGCCCGGCAGCCCATCCCCCTCGCCGTGCAGGAGCCGGAAGCTGTCCGTGTCCTTCAAGTCGATGAGCGAGCGCCGCTCGGCGAGCGCCTGCTTCACGCGCTGGGCGAAGAAGGCCGCGTCGATGGCCTGACGGGGGTTGCGCGTGAGCACCCGCACGGCGATGGCCGAGTGCGGATCGAAGTAGCCGCGCGCCACGAACTTCCCGTTCTCCGCCAGATCCACCACGCTGCCCGGAGGAATCTTCGGCACCTGGGCGAGCGCCTTGCGGAACACCCACGGGTGCCCCGCGCGCAGGTGACGGCCCAGCCCCGGTGCGAGCTCCAACTTCACGACATTCACGGTGCAACTCCTCTTCTGACTCCCCGGGAAGCGAGCAGGGCGCGCACGAGCTCCTCGAAGCCCCTGCCCTCCTCCGCCCGGGTGATGAAGGCCGGCGGCGTGTCGATGCGCTCGAGCACCCGCCGCACGTTGGCCACCCCGACACTCAGGGCGAACTCCCCGAACATCGGAGCGTCATTGAAACTATCCCCCACGTACACGAAGCGGGGCTCGCCCGGCACGGGTGTCACCCCCCAGGCGAGCTTCAGGAAGCGGCGCACCGCGGAGCGCTTGTCGAAGCGGCCCAGCCAGCAGTTGATGTGCACCGACGAGCGCACCGCCGTCACGCCCCGCGCGCGCAGCAGGGCTTCCAGACGCTCGGCTCCCGCCTCGCCCAGCCGCGCCTCCTCGTTCCAGTCCACCGCCAGGTCCACCTCGGTGTAGGCGCTGTCCACGGACAGCCGCGCGCCCGGCACCTGCCGCAGCACCGCCGCCACCTCGGCCTGGAGCCGCTCGCGGTTGGGCCCCCGGACACGCGGGGACTCCGCGTACACCTTGCGCAGCCGTCCCCCCGCGCCGCGCAGGAAGAACAGGCCACCGTTCTCCGCGATGACGCCCTCCACCGGCAGCGTGCGGGCCCAGGCCTCGCCCCAGCCCGCCGGCCGGCCCGTCACCAGCACCACCTTGAAGCCCGCGTCCGAGAGACGCTCGAGGGCGCGAATGGTGGTGGAGCGCAACCGATGCGCGGTGGTGAGGGTGCCATCGACATCGGTGAAGACACCCTCCACTCGGGAGAGGTCCGCTTCACGCAGGGGACGGGGAGTGGCCATACGGTCCGCCGCACCTACACCCTTCCCGGCCCGGCGGGAAGGCCCGCACGAACGAAACCCCCGGGAGGCGGGGCCTCCCAGGGGTTCGTCTTCAGCTCAAGTGCTCGTGAGGGACTAGTAGCTGCCCGTCAGCGTCACACCCGAGAAGGTGCTGTAGGCGCGCACCGAGATGTAGAACGTCGTGGCCGCGGTCTTCGCCGGCAGCTCGCACGTCTCGCTGTTGCCGGACTTGTACGGACGGCAGTCGTAGGTGGTCGTGGTCGGAGCCGCACCAGCGCGCACGTAGAGGTCCGCGTCACCCGTGCCACCGGAGATGGCGAAGGTGGAGGCCTTGCCGGCCGGCACGGCCAGGGTGTAGCTCAGCGAGGCGCCGGTGGACGCGGCCAGGCCCGTCTGGTTGAGGTAGACGGTCTGCGGAGGAGCCGCGACGCCCACGCCCACCGCCGTCAGGGAGGCCGTCACCGCGGCCACTTCAGCCGAGCCCGCGCCGTAGAGCGCCGCAGCGGCCTGCTCGAGGTAGGTCCTCGCCTGCGAGTAGTTGGTGGAGGCGGTGAAGTAGTCGACGTTGGCCTTGTAGTAGATGGCGCCGGCCTTCTGCACGCCGATGGCCGGGACGACCGTGGTGGACTTGCCGCGCGGGTGCGTGCCGCCCTTGGAGAGCAGCGTGAAGGCCAGGTTGGCCACGCCCGAGCTGTAGTGCACGTCGACGTTCTTCGTGCTGGTGGTCCAGAAGTCGTGCGACGCGCCGTCCTTGGCCGGGTCGTACATGTAGCGGAGCGCGTCGTTCGGCGTGGCCGGGGTCCAGATGTCGTCGCCCACCATGAACACCGCGTTGGTGGTCGCCCAGGTGCCCGAGTCGTAGCTCTCGCAGTAGGCGCCGAAGATGTCGCTCATCGCCTCGTTGAGGCCGCCGGACTCACCCGAGTAGGTCAGGTTGGACTCGCGCTCGGTCACCGCGTGGGTGAGCTCGTGCGTGGTCACGTCCGCGGACAGGCCGAGCTGGGTCGAGTTCACGCCGTCGCCATCGCCGTACACCATCTGGGTGCCGTCCCAGTACGCGTTCACGTAGTTGCGGCTGTAGTGAACGGTGCTGATGAGCGTGGCGCCCGCGTTGTCGAACGAGTCGCGGCCGAAGTTGTTCTTGTAGCAGTTGTAGGTGCCACCCAGCTTGTCGTAGTTGACGTCGACGTGGGTGTCGCCCGTGGCCGCCTGGCCCTCGGAGCGCTTGAGCGTGCCCGGGGTGGAGCTGCCGTTGTTGGCCGAGTACACCTTGCGGTTGAGCGCCGTGTGGATCTTCGCGTGACGCGCCACGATGGAGCCATCCAGGGCGCTCACGTAGACGGCGTCCTTGATGGGCAGGTCGAGGCCCTCGCCGCTCACGATGGCCTCATAGGCCAGCTGGAGCTTGGCGTCCGTGGAGGGACGCACGTACACCAGGCGCACGCCGTCGATCTGCAGGTGACGGCCGGTGGTGCTGTCCAGGGCGGCCACCTTCGCGGCCTCCTCGGAGATGCTCGGGCGGGCGGGGGCGATCTCACCGTCACGCGCCGTGCCGTTGGCCGCGATGATGGTGTTGTCCTGGCCGACGTGGATGACCATCTCATCGTTGACCACGGGCAGGCCGTTCTTCGTCTGGCCGAAGCGGATGTGGGTCACGCCCTTCTCATCCGTGCGCGAGCGCTTGGCGACCAGGTCCGCCGCGTTCAGGCGGAACGCCGCGGCGATGCCGGGCAGCGCCTTGCTCACGCGGTTGCCAGAGCCCAGGGCCAGACCCTGGACCTCGTCGGCCTTGCCCAGCCGGCCGGTGATCATGAAGGGGATGCCGTTGGCCTCCTGGCCAGCGATCTGCGCCGAGGGAAGCGCCGCGAGCGCGGCCTGGATGTCGGCGAGGGAATCGGTGGCCTCATCGAACTTCTGTTCACCCTCGGGCAGCTGGGTGTTGTCGACCTCGCAGGCGGCGAGGGGAAGGGCAAGCAACGCAGCAGCAAGGAAGCGAATACGAGTCACTGGGGGGACTCCTCCTGGGCGACGGCGGGGATGCCGTCACACGCCCTTCTCCATGAGCAGGAACCGGGCCAACCGCCAAAGCCTGGGAATGACAGTCTTGTGAACTCTCCAGGCGAGTCCCTGTGGAGCGTGAATGTCACGCCTTTTCCGCACCGCGTCGTAAAACCTTCTTACACCTCGAAAAAAAAGCCCAGTCATTCAGGGGGATTAGCGCCCCTCCATTTTGGGTGTCCGAATCCACTACAGTCTGTCCTGAATCAGGACACCCCCCTCCGGACACACGTTCCCAGGCCCCTCGTACAGGCGGTATACACAATTGAATCCGTGGTGGAAATATTCGTGCGCCAACCGTCCCCGGGCTTCGGGCGGCGTCCGGGCCTAGAGGACGTCCAGGCCGGCCAGGAGCGACTGGAGGGATTCGATCGTGGTGCGCAGCTCGGGGACGGACAGCTGGGCGAGCTGCGTCTTGCGCGCCTTGCGCAGGAAGGCGTCGAGCGAGGGATCCCGTCCATAGAGGGATTGGGCGCTGGCGGCGGCCTCGGCCACGGTGCGTGCCGCCGCGGCGGGCTCCGTGCCCAACAACCCCACGGCCCGCTCCAGCCGCACGCCGCACCCCGCCCACACCTCGCGGTCATGGGCGATGAGCATCTGGCGCTTGTTCACGCTGGAGAGCGAGCGCACGAAGCCCTCCAGCTCCTCCACCAGTGACAGCAGCTCCTGCTTGAGCAGCGACGCCTGGATGGCGAGCCTGCCCACCCGGCCGCGCAGCTCGATGATCTGCCGCTTGTCCTGGGCGCGCAGGTGGCGGTAGGCCACGGTGCGCCCGAACGCATCCAGCTCGGTCTGCAGCTGCTGGGCGTTCCACTGTACGTCCTCGGGCTCGGCCTCGCGCACCCGGCCCAGCCGCGCCGCGACGATGCGCGACAGGTCCGCGACGATCGCCCGCACCATCACCGACGCCTGCACCTCCGCCTCGTGCCCGGGCACCACCTGCTGCCGCGTCACCGGCCCGAAGGCACTGGCCGACTCGAAGACGAGGTTGCCAATCTGCTCGCGGAAGCGCTCGCGCAGCCGCTGGATCTCCGCCAGCAGCGTCCACCGGTCCGACACGACCGCGGGGTTGCGCATCGCCTCGCCGAGCTGGGTGACGCCCTGGGCGAGCTGTTGCATCCAGCCCTGGAGCAGCTCGGTGGCGTCCCTGGCGCGCCGGGCCTCCACGCTGGCCTGCAGGGGCACGTTCCCACCCGAGGCGCTCGCCGCCGACCGCGCCGCGCACTGCTCGCGGATGACGTTGAGCAGCCGGTTGACGTCCATCACCGTGTCCCGGATGACGGGCGCCATCTCCTCCCACAGCGAGAGGTCCGGACTGTCCTCCACGCTGGCCGTCTCGTACTTCAGCAGATCCAGATCGCTCAGGCGCAGGATGGCCTGGCCCGCGGCCGCGTACACCTCGCGCATGCGTTGGGCGAAAGCCTGATCCGAGAGGGAGTGCAGGAGCTCTTCGAGTCGGGGGGACAGCGCGGGCGGGGGCGAGGTATCGGCGGACACGGCGCCCCCCACTCTACTCGACTTCGGCGGGGGTGCGATCTATGCATTCGCGCGCATGCTCCAGGTCCTGCTGCTGAACGAAGGTCGCGTCCTCACCGGAGGCGAGGAGTTGCTCGAGCAGCCGGGGCGCAAGTGGATCGACGTCCTCCAACCCACCGAGGAGGTGATGGCGCGGCTGGGTGATCGCTACGGCCTGCACCGGCTGGCCATCGAGGACTGTCTGCACCTGGACCAGCGGCCCAAGCTGGAGGAGTACCCGAACCATCAGTTCATCGTGCTCCAGGGGTTCACCGCGCTCGCGGACGACGTGTGCCACCTGACGCTGCACGAGCACCACTTCTTCCTCGGCGCGGACTGGATCATCACCGTGCACGAGCTGCCCTTTCCGGGCCTGGAGACGGTGGGCCAGCGCGTCCGCGCCGATCCCGAGGCGACGCTGGGCCGCGGCGTGGACATGCTGCTCTACCTGTTCGCGGACGCGCTGGTGGACGGCAACTTCCCCATCCTCGATCGCTTCAACGACGAGCTGGAGGACCTGGAGTCCGCGGTCTTCGAGAACCCCCAGCCGGAGCAGCTCCAGCGGGTCTTCGCGATGAAGCGTGCCCTGGTGTCGCTGCGCCGGGTGCTCTCGCCCCAACGCGACGTGGTGGGTCTGCTCGTGCGGCGGGGCATCCCCAACGTGAGCGAGCGCACGGTGCTCTACTTCCGCGACGTGTACGATCACCTGGTGCGGCTGTACGAGCAGATCGACTCCGGGAGGGATCTGCTGGGCAACGTGATGGACGGCTACCTGTCCATGGTGGCCAACCGCACCAACGACATCACCAAGCAGCTCACCATCTTCTCCACCATCTTCCTGCCCCTGTCCTTCATCACGGGCTTCTTCGGACAGAACTTCGAGCTGCTGTCCCACTGGGGCTTCTTCTGGCTGATGCTGCTGTCCGTGGCCGGCCTGCCCCTGGGGCTCATGTTCTGGTTCAGGAGCAAGCGCTGGCTGTAAACCCCTCTCTTCCCGGGAGCACCCATGCCCACCCTCACCGTCGATGGCGTCCCCCTGTACTACCGCGACGAGGGCCGCGGACCGCCCGTGCTGCTCTTCCACGCGTTTCCCCTGCACGCGGACGCCTTCGCCCCCCAGGTGAAGGCCCTGTCCCACCGCTACCGCTTCATCCTGCCGGACACGCGGGGGCTCGGACGGAGCGCGCCGGGCGAGGGGCCCACGGAGATGTCGCGCATCGCGCGGGATGGCCTGGCGATCCTCGACGCGCTGGGCGTGGAGTCGGCGGTGGTGGGCGGCGTGTCCATGGGCGGCTATGCCAGCATGGCCCTCTTGCGCGAGGACGCGGGCCGCGTCCGGGGGCTCGTGCTCGTGGACACCCAGGCGGGGGCGGACGACGAGGCGGGGCGCGCGCGCCGGGAAGCCGCGGCCCAGGAGGCCCTGCGCGAGGGCCCCGAGGCGAGCGTGCGCGCGATGCTGCCGCGTCTGGTGGCCGCGGGCCCGGACTCGGACGTGGGGCGCGAGGTGGCGGCGCTCATGCGCGCGGCCACGCCCGAGGGCCTCGCCGCGGCCCAGCGGGGCATGGCCCTGCGCCCGGACAGCAAGGACATCCTCGCGCGCTACGCCGGCCCCGCCCTCGTGGTGGTGGGAGAGAAGGACGCCCTCACCCCACCGGACAAGGCCCGGCAGATGGCGGACCTCATCTCCGGCGCGCGGCTGGAAATCATCCCGGACGCGGGGCACCTGACCAACCAGGAGCGGCCCGAGGCCTTCAACGCCGTGCTCGAGCGCTTCCTGGCGGAGCTGTGAACGCCGGACTCACGGCGCGCAGTTGACGAGCGCGTCGTCCATGGAGCACGTGCCGCACGTCCGGGTGCGCACCAGCGTGCCCATGCGGCACTCGAGCACGGCCTTGCCATCCTCCGTACACAACCCCCGGCCCTCGGCGGTGAGCGCGCACGCATCCCCCTCGACGCTGCCGTGCATGTCACACACCACCTTGCCCGAGGCCTCGTCGCACCCCCCGCTTCCCCGGCACGGCAGCGCGCGCCACTGAGAGTTGCGGCACTCCAGCGCCTCCTTCTCGGAGGCACAGCTGAACGCGGTGCTGTCCTTGCACGCATCGCCAGCCTTGGCGCCACACGCGGACAGGAGGAAGGAGCCAAGCAGCAACGATGACAGGACCCAGGTGCGATTCATCACGGCGCGGGACGATCCCAGGCGCCGAGGGTCCGGTCAACCCGGCTCAACCGCCCAGGGTCTCGCGGAAGAACCTCCGGAAGTTTCCCCCGAGCACGCGCTCCACGAGCGCCTCGGGGTGACGGCGCAGCAGCACCTGGGTGAGCTTGGGCAGGTCCGTCACGTCCTGGATGCCCTTGGGCAGGGCCACCATGCCGTCATAGTCCGAGCCGATCCCCACCCCCTCCTCCCCCATCACGTCCAGCGCATGTTCGATGTGGCGCACGACGTCATCGAGGGCATCTCCCCCCAGGTACACGGGCGCGAGGATGATGCCCACCACGCCGCCGCGCCGGGCGATGCCCCGCAGCACCTCGTCCGAGAGGTTGCGCCAGCCGCCTCCCGCGCCCCTCACCCCCGTGTGGGAGGAGAAGACGCGGGCCGTGGGGTGGGCGAGGATGTCCGTCAGCGTCCGCTCGGAGGCGTGGGCCAGGTCCACCCCCATGCCCACGCGCGCCATCTCCTCCAGCACCGCGTGCCCCAGGGGTGACAGGGGCCGGTTGCCCATCAGCGGAAAGGAGGAGCCGCCCGCCTCGTTGTTGGACAGGTGCGTGAGTCCCATGAAGCGCACCCCGCGCTGGTGCAGCTCCGCCACGCGCTCCACCCGCCCCTCGATCGCATGCGCGCCCTCGATGCCGAGCACGGCCGACAACCGCCCCCGCGCCAGGTTCTCCTCCAGCGCGCGTCCCGAGGTGGCGATGCCCACCTGCCCCTCGGAGCGGCGGCAGAACTCCTCCAGGCGCTCGATCTGCCACAGGGCGCGCGACCATTCACTCGCGCGGGCCGCCCGGGGCCACCCGCGCATCAGGGCGAAGGTCTCGAAGCCACCGATGAAGGGAAAGCCACGGGTGACGATCGTGAAGCATTGCAACTTCATCCCCACCTCGCGCAGGCGGGGAAAGTCCACGTGCCCCTCGGAGGAGCGCTCGCAGAGATCGCGATTCCACATCAGCGAGTCCGCGTGCCCGTCCGCGACGCACCAGCGCCGGTGCAACTCCATCACATCCTGCATCGAGGGAAGCATGGCCTGCGAGTCTCGGGTCTCGCGCGCTCCAGCTCAAGCATTCCCCGCGGGGCGCGTGGGACACATGGCCCGCTGCCCCCAGGGAAAGCGGACACCGTGTCCCGCGCCGAGAGGGCTCCCTATTTCTTCTTCTTCTCTTTCGCGGCGCGCTCCTGGGTCACCTCGAGGCCACGCAGCACCTTCTGCCCCTCCTCGTCGAACTGATAGGTGGCCCGCACCTCGTCGCCCACCTGCAGGCTCGACAAGGCCAGGGGCCGGTCATCGCGCATCAATTGCACCTGATCGTCCACGTGCAGCGTCACGATGCGATTCTTCTTGGGAACGGAGAGGGTCATCCCCTTGTCCGACACCGAGCGGATGATGCCCTTCTCCTGCCTCGTGCCGGTGCTGGGCATGCCACTGCCGCCCGTGCCCATGCCGCTGCCGCCCGTGCCCTGGTTGTCGTTGCCCCTGCCCGGCGTCGGCAACATGACGACGGATGGCGCACCATCCTGGAACGCCGTCTGCTTCTGTTCAATGGGCCGCTGATCCCCGGCACGCCCGCTGCCCTGGACGTCTGCCATGGATTGACCCTGGTTCGAATGCCGCTCCTGGGCTCGAGCCACGCCCGGGGCCCCCATCGTCAGGGTCAACCCTGTCACCGCCACTGCCGCGATCATCCATTGACGCATGTGCCCTTCCCTCTCAGGTGTTGTTTCCCACCACGGTCCCTTTTCATGGGTCCTGAAAGGAAACTGGGAGTCCGTCCCCACCAGGGAAAGCCTTGACGCACGAGCACACGCACGCACGCATCCCCTTCGAGCAGGATGCCCGGATGCACTACCGGACATCCCGAGGAAAAAGAAACACGGCCCCGCGCGAGAGCGGAGGCCGTGCGGTCTTCCAGACATCAGGCGCTACTTGGCCATGTCGGGCATGTCCGGCAGGCTCTTGGCGCTCGTCTTGGTGACCTCGACGCTGCGCAGCAGCATCTGGCCGTTCGGGTCCAGTTGGTAGGAAGCACGGACCTCGTCACCCGCCTTGAGGCTGGACAGGGACAGCGCCTTGTCGTCATGCATCACCTTCACCTGCGGGTCCGACTTGAAGCGCATGAGCTGATTGTGCTTGTCGGGGACGATGAGCGTGAGGTTGTTGCCCGACGTCGACTGGATGGTGCCCTTCACCTCTTCCAGCTTGGCCTGCTTGTCGCTGACCACGCCGCTGCCGCCCGTGGCCGTGTCCTGATCGGAGAGCTGCTCGTACTGCTTCTCGGCGAGCTTGTTCTGCTCCTCGGCCAGGTCCTGACGGGCCTCGGCCACGTCCTCCTGCTTGTCCTGGGCGGTGGCGGCGATGTCCTGGTTCGCCTCGCGCTGCTCCTCGACCACCTCGCGTTGGGCCTCGGCCACGTTCTCCTGCTGCCGCTGGACTTCGCCCTTGCGCTCGCACCCCGTCACCAGACCCAGACCCGACACCACCATCACCGCCGCCATCAGCTTCCGCATGTGCCGCTCCTTTTGTTGGTTGCGTGAGAACCTTTCGGTTCAGAGCGCGGGAACCCTCCCCCCCCGCGTGGCAGAAAACTGGGCTCCTGCCCCCGGGATGTACAGACTTGCCAAAGGCACACCGGGAACATATGGGGCCAGCCCGGCCGACAACGGCTCGGGTGCCCGCCTGCTCTGCCGGTGGAGGAAAAGAGCCCGCGCCGCCAGGCGAGGCGGCGGGCGGGCGCTAGGCGCCACCGTCGCGAGAACCACCATCCGGAGTGCCCCCGTCGGCCGTCCCCTCGTCTCCACACAGGGGCGCGCCTCCAGTGACCCACCGATCGAGGAGGGCACGTTGCTCCTCGGAGAACTCGGTGCTGCCCAGAGGCGGCATGTTGCGCTCGGTGACGGCGCGCGCCTTGATGCGCGCCGCCATGTCCCGGGCACCCAGCACGCCCCCATCGCCCTCGTACACGTCGAGCCGGAAACCCTTGGGGCCAATGCCCGAGACGCCATGGCACCCGGCCACGCACCCGGCCACCATCACCGGTTGGATGTCATTGCACCAGGTGGGCACCGGCCCGCCAGGCGGC
Source organism: Cystobacter fuscus (assembly GCF_002305875.1). Classification (NCBI taxonomy): domain Bacteria; kingdom Pseudomonadati; phylum Myxococcota; class Myxococcia; order Myxococcales; family Archangiaceae; genus Cystobacter; species Cystobacter fuscus. Next base: position 7,000,857 of record NZ_CP022098.1, read on the forward strand.
TCGGCGATTCCGGGCCCCCGCAGCAGTTCGCAGGTGCGCCCTTCTCCCGGACGTGCCGCGACACAGGTCAAGGGCGCGGGACAGTCGGCCGCGGCGGTGCACGACTTGCCGGTGAAATCAGGGGCCTCGATGGTGCAGCCCGTGGCCATGGCGGCCCCCAGACCCAGAATGCTCAAACGGATGCGCTTCATGATGACCCTAGGGAGTGCCCGCGTCGTCGCAGAAGGGACTACCGGCCGCCACCCAGCGCTTGATGAGTTCACGCTCGGCGGAGAGAGAGGTGGGGCTGGCGCCCGGAGGCATGTTGCGTTGATCCACCGCCCGGGCCTTGACGAGCGCGGCCATCTCGAGCGCGCCCTTGGGCGAGGCGGACGAGTAGACGTCGAGCCGGAACTCCGGGTGACCGCTGTTCGTCGTCGTCGCGCCGTGACACGAGGACACGCAGTTGGCCACCATGACCGGTTGGATGTCATTGCACCAGGTGGGGGTGCGCGCGGACCCGGCGTCGGGGGGGCTCCCGGCGTCGAAGTCCAGGGGCGCGGGCGGATAGAGCACTTCACACAGGCGCTCGCCCTCGGAGACCGTGACGCAGCGGTGGGTGGAGGGACAATCGGCGTCCTGCGCGCAGACCTGGGGCGGCACGGGGTTCTCGGAGATGAAACACCCGGAGGCCGCCACGGCGCAGACGAGGAGCCCGGGGGTGAACGGAAGGCGCATGGTGTCTGCTCTCAGAAGTGGAAGGTGAGACTCGCCTTCTCGGCGGCGGGCTCGGGCAACAGCTCCAACACGAGCCCATAGAGGAGCGTGGCCCCCGCGAGCCCGTAGAGCACGTTGGCGGTGGCGGCCTGCGCGCGGGCGCGGCCCAGCGCGGCGCTGGACTCGCTCGCCGAGGCGAGGGTCCGGGCGCGAGCCGCCTCGCCCTGGGCGAAGTAGCCGAAGCCGATGCCGCCCAGCAGCAACACCCCCCCACCGACGAAGGCATAGCGATGACCGTGGAGGCCCGAGGGCGCCTGGGTGGGGGCATCCACGGCGGTGGGGGCCACGGAGGCGGACGGCTCGGCGGCGAGGGCCGGAAGGCCCGGCGCGAGCACCAGGAAGGCGGCCAGGAGCCTGCTGCGGACGGAGTGCATGGTAGGCGACTATACCCGAGACGAAGCGCGGGGATGGAGCCCGAGTGCGTCTCACCCACCCCGGAGGACGCCCGGGCCGCCCAGACACGCGCGAGCAGCGCGAACGCGAGCGTCCGCACCGGGGCTCCAGGACGTCAATCGCCAGCGCCGCCCGGCCAGCTCCGGGTGAGACAGAAGGCCAGGCGCTTTGCTGGCAGGGTCAAGGCCATACCGGTGCGTTGCAATGACTTCTCACGACTTGTCAAGCATCCAGCCACTCGACTCCCGGCCTCGCCACTGCGTTGCAATGATTTGTCATGACTTGTCAAGCTCCCGATCATTCAATCTCACATCAGACACACGCGAGTGCATCTTCGAACCGCATCCACTTGCTCATGAAGTTCATCCATGCCTATATCCTCCGGGCACTCCAGCGGGGACGGCAAGGCATTGCGCCGCGGGGTATTCCCGCCGGAACTGGACAATCCATTGACAGACGAGGAGAGGCAGGAGATGAAGACAGAGGCCGGAACTGAATCCGCCAACAAGCTCGAGCCCGCGCTCAAGCTCAATTTCTACAGCCACGCGACGCTGGATTGCCACGACGTCGAGCTCACGCGACGATTCTACCAGGAGTTCCTCGGGTTGGAGGCCGTGATGATGGGGGATGGAGCACTCGCGGCCCGGCTCGGTGGCGATCAGATCATCGTGATCGTGCAGAACCCGAACCGCAAGGGAAGCATGCACTTGTTCAACCACAACGGGTTGGACGTTGGCACCGAGGCCGAGGTCGACAACGCCTATGCGGTGGTGAAGCGCGACGCGGAGAAGTGGGGCCTCAAGAAGATCACCCGGCCGCTCTTCCAACACGGCACCTATAGCTTCTACTTCTGGGACATGGACGACAACGCCTGGGAGATCCTCGCCAACCCGAAGGGGGGGTTCGCCTGGGTCTTCGAGCGCGGCGAACAGGAAGTCGCCGCGCAGATGACTTCGGTAGGGCGCCCCGTTTCCTAATCGAGGAAGCGACGTTCCCAGCGGCGCTTGTCTTCAGGAGGGAAGTCGGGATCGACATAGTGGGTTTCGTAATAGAGCCAGGGCTCCAGCACGCGTGCCAGTTCGCGATAGGCGGGAAGCGTGCGGCCCTGCTCGGTGTCTCCCGCGTCCGGCCACGCGCCCAGTGTGACGACGGCGCGCTCGCCTCTCATCTCCTGGACTGTCGTTCCCAGAGAGGACAGGCGGGAACGCAATTGCGCCGCACCACCCAGTTCGCCCAGCACCGGCTGCCCCAGGAAGGTCATCCAGGAGGGGCCGCGTACCTTCGTCCCCATGCGCCACGAAAGCCAGCCCAGCTCAGGAATGTCCATGCCCGGGTAGCGGAAGCACCGCTGGTGGATTTGTCGCATGACGCCCATCAGGTTCGTGGCGCCGTTGAAGGCGAGCCCCGCCTGTCCAAAGCAAAAGGGAAGCGGAGCGGCCAGTTGCAATGCCAGCTCACGCACCCGCTCCGGGCCGTGCTCCTCCAGGTATTCGGTGGGGAGCCAGAAGCTTACCGCGCATGCCGCATTCGGCTCATCCTTCAAGGACAAGGACGGAGCGCCAAGCGGTTTACCGGCATATTCAAAACCATACCGGTACTCGCTGCTGGACTCATCTCGAAGATCGAACATGGGCCATTCAGCCTCGAGCAATTCACGCCGGATGCGATTCCACTCGGCATCATTGAGATCTTGCAGGTACCCTTCTTCATCGACATATCTGCCGAGCGCCCGGGGCCCCATCGCCTGAAGGTATATCTCCAGGGAATGAAGTACTCCGCGCGCTATCTCCTGGTGAGGGTGTCGGATGAAGAAAGAAATATTCAGACTATCGCGGAGCAGGCTGAATCCGGCCTGTGCCATGAGGCGAATACGTGGAACGTGCTTGCTCATGGGATGACTCCTATCCATGAAGGACCCGGGAGGGTTGCGTACCCAGGACTTCCTTGTACACGTCGTTTTGCCTGCGACCCGCGTACGGCCCTCGGGAATACAGACACCAACCAACTTCGGACGTGTTCTTGCAGGGGAACTTGAAATCATAGACGAACTTCGGATGGAGCGGATCACCCGAGTGGATGACGACGTCTGGCTTGATCGTGCCTTTCAGCTCGTTGAAACATCCCTCCTCCAGCAGGGCCTGCTCCTCCTCGACGCTGATCAACTCGCGCCGTCTGGTCCGCTGGTCGTAGCGGTAGCGAGGCTCCAGGCTGAAGCCACCCGGGCGCAACACGCTCAGCCTCTCCTGGACGCATTGGAACGCGGCCCGGTGCATTTCCTCGCCGAAGAACTGGGCTCGCGTCCTGACCTTGCCTCCGAACTTCTTCTTCTCGTCACACTCCACCGGAGTGGGGCTCTTGCCATCCATGTGCTCAAGGAGCACCTTCGAGCGAGCCTCGTTCGCACACTCCGAAAGCACCTGCTTGATGCGAGCCTCCTGCTCGGGACCCAACGCCGCCCGGATCGTGCCAACCGCAATACCGAACTCGGCCAGCCGTTGCCCGGCGTGAGGAATGACCGTCTCCTCACCCGCCACCTGGGCACAGAGCGCCGGGTTCGTCCTGCAGGAACTCGAGGCCGAGTCGAAGGATTGCGCGTAATGACTCGGTACGACGTGGCCCCCCATGCCCACGTGGCAGGACATGAGGGGCACGGTAGAGAGGAGAACTCCCACCCATGGCCGGAAGACCCGGGCAGGACCCTCCGCGAAGACTGGAGGCAGCTTCATCTCACGCCAGGCCGTGGAACACCCGCTGGACGTCCTCGTCCTGCTCGAGCTTGTCCACGACCTTGAGCACCTCCTGTGCCTGCTCCTCGGCCAGCGACACCGGGTTCAGGGGGATGTACTCGGACTCTGCGGACAAGGGAGACAGCCCCTTCTCCTCGATCGCGTGCTGCAGACGGCCGAAGTCGTTGAAGGCGCAGCGGATGATGAGCTGCTTCTCCCCCTTCTCGCCCGTCCCCTCGCCCATCTCCTGCAACCCGTGGTCGATCAGGTCCAACTCCAGCGCGTCCTGATCCACTCCCTCGGGCGACAGCCGGAACACCCCCATGTGCTGGAAGAGGAAGCCCACACTCCCCGTGTTGCCCATGTTGCCGCCGCCATCCTTGAAGGCATGGCGCACGTTGGCCACCGTGCGCACCACGTTGTCCGTCGCCGACTCCACGATGATGGGGATGCCGTGCGGGCCGTAGCCCTCGTACAGCACCACCTCGTAGTTCTTCACGTCCTGGCCGCTCGCGCGCTTGATCGCCGCCTCGACCTTGTCCTTCGGCATGTTGCCGTGACGGGCGTTCTGCAGCGCCCGGCGCAGGGCGGGGTTGTTGTCCGGGCTCGGGCCTCCGGCCTTCACCGCGATGGCGATGTCCTTGCTGATGCGCGTGAACAGCTTCGCCATCTTGTTCCAGCGCGCGAACATCGTCGTCTTACGGGTCTCGAAAATGCGTCCCATGGCCGCGCAGAATGCCGCGCCCTCCCGCCAAGGGCCAGCGGGTATGCTGCTCCCCCGTGAGCCCTCCCCCCTCGGACCTGCGACCCCTCGCGCTCGGTGAGATCATCGACCGCTCCGCCACCTTCTGGCGCAGGCACTTCCGGCCCCTCTTCCTCCTCAGCCTCGGCTTCAACCTGACGACCTACATCCTCACCAAGGTCCTCCAGTTGACACTCCAGGAGAACCTCGTGCTCCAGACGCACGGCGGAGACCTGGAGGAGCTGAGTGCCTCGCTGCTGCGCACCCTGGTATCGCTCGGGGGCGTCTTCCTGGTGTCGCTCTGGCTCTACTACCTCAACACCCTCGTGGTGGCGCGCTACGTGGTGCCCACCCAGCTCGGGGACGGGGCGGCTCCGGCATCCAGCCTCCAGCGGGCGTGGAAGCGGTTGGGCGCCCTCACCGGCGCCTACCTGCTCTCGCTGCTCTGGGGGACGGGCGTCCTCCTGCTCATGATGCTGCCGGGTGGGCTGATGCTCGGGAGTGGAGGCGTGCTCGTCGCCCAGGCGGGCCGCGGCGCGCCTCAACTGGCGGGCGCGGCCCTGCTCATCGGCGGGGTCGTCGTGGTGTCGCTGGGCTTCGTGGGCGCCCTGCTCTGGTACCTCCTGCGCTTCTCCCTGCTCGCGCCGGTGCTCGCCATGGAGGATCTCTCCGCGGCGCGCTCCTTCCGCCGCTCGGGCGAGCTGCTCTCGGGCCGGGTGGAGCCCGGCTTCATCGGGCGGATGACGGTGCGGGCGATGCTGCTCGTCACCGTGGTGTCGCTCATCCTCCTCGCCGTGAGCGCCCTGTTCGGCCTGCCCGCGCTCGTCGTCCAGTTCGCCTACCGCGACCCGAGCCAGCCCCTGCTCTCGCTCGCGCCCCAGTGGCTCCTCATCCCCGCGGAGCTGTTGCAGGTGGTGGGACAGGCGGTGCTCAACCCCCTGGGCCTCGTCGTATACGCGGTGCTCTACCTGGACATGCGCGTGCGCCGTGAGGGCCTGGACCTCGAGCGCCGTCTGGACGCCACGCCGCCCTCCCCCGCCCAGCCCGTGGGGGCCTCATGAGGATCGGGCTCGCCTTGCTGTGGCTCGCGGCCCTGCCCTGCCCGGACGCCGAGCGGGACATCCAGGAGCTCACCGAGCTGGCCCGGAGCGAGCCCGAGGCGGTGGGAGGCGCCCTCGAGGCTCTGGAGGCCCGGTGGCAGGGCCTGCCGCTGCGCGCGCCCGGCGACGACACGCCCTTCAAGCACGTGGAGACGGTCCGCGTGCGTCTCCAGGGCGTCTGCGCCCCGCTCGAGGTGGAGAACACCGGGGGCCCCACGCGAACGACCGATCGGGCGCGGCTGGAGGAGATCCTCTCCCGGCCCGAGTTCGCCCAGGCCCGGCAACGTCAGGGCGATGTGCTCAAGCGCCTGCTGCGCATGGTGAGGGGCTGGCTGGAGGAGCTGTTGCAGACGCGGGGCGCGCAGAGCTTCGCGACGAGCACGCGCACGCTGGTGCTGGTGTTGGGCATCGCGGTGGTGCTCCTCACCGCGTTGCGCCTGCGCTCCTGGCGGCGGGCGCCCACGAAACGAGCCGGCGGCCCGGACGCGGCGCTCGTCCCGGTGCGGCTCGATCCGCCTGGGGAGCACCTGACGCGCGCCCGGGCGGCCCTGGCGTCCCAGCCCCGCTCGGCCATCCGGGAAGGGCTGCTGGCGTTGCTGTCCTCGCTGGAGTCGCGGCGGTTGGCGAGACCGGATCGCGTGAGGACGAACCGGGAGCTGGTGGAGGAGCTGCCGGGACGGGGCGCTCCCGCCCACGTCACGGGTGAGGTGGAGCGGCTGGTGCGCTGGTACGACCGGGCCTTCTATTCGCTCGAGCCCGTGCCCGCCGAGGACGCGGCGCGCTTCGTGGACGAGGTGGAGCGGTTGCACCAGGGCCTCGCGGGAGGCACGACATGAAGACGGCCCGGCTGGTGGCCTTCTACGGCGTGCTGGTGACGCTGGCGCTCGCGCTGGGGCTCGCGACGAACCAGGCGGCGCCCCCCTCGACCCGACCCTCGGTGGACAACCCGGGCGCCCTGGGGCTCCGGGCGCTGTACCTGTACCTCGAGGAGTCGGGGGCCCGGGTGTCGGCGCTTCGAGAGGCGTTCGATGGCACCCCGCTGTCCGACGAGCTGCGCACGCTGGTGGTGGCCACGCCCATGGGCCGGTCCATGACGCCCGCCGAGGCCCGGGAGCTACGCCAGTGGGTATCCCGGGGCGGAACCCTCGTCTACCTCGCGTCGAGGGAGGCCGGGATGCGGCCATCGGCGCTGGAGGACTGGATTCCGTTGTCCGAGGCGCCCCTGTTGCCCGCGAGCGCCGAGGGGCTACCGCCCGGGGAGAAGGATCTCACGGGAACGACGGTGCGCGTCTGGGGGCCCGTGGGCGCGGCGAAGGCGCTCGAGGGGCTGCGCGTGTCGCTGGATCAAGGCCTCACGGTGGACCGGCCCGAGGCGGTGCCCCTCGCGGGGGCCCGGGGCGTGGCGGTGGTGTGGCGGGTGCCCGAGGGACGCGGCCAGGTGTACGTGCTGGCGGGGACGGACCTGGCGGAGAACCGGCGACTGGAGATGTTGGACAACCTGCGCTTCTGGGACGCGCTGGCGGTGCGAGGGCCCCTCGGCTTCGACGAGTACCACCAGGGAGTGGAGCCCGCCCGGGAGCCCCCGTCGACCCGGGCCCTGTGGATCTTCGCGGCGCAGATGCTGGCGGTGGGGTTGCTCTACGCGGTGTCCCGGGGGACGCGCTTCGGTGTGCCCCGGCCGCTGGTGGAGGAGCGGCACCGCTCGTCGCTCGAGTACGTGCGCTCCCTGGGCTGGCTCGCGCGGCGCGCCCGGGTGGAGCGGGAGCTGGTGCCGGAGCTGGGGCGCCAGTTGCGGCGGCTCATGCATGAGCGCCTGGGCATCTCCCCCGAGCTGCCCGAGGAGGAGGCGGCGCGGCTCGTGGAACAGCGCTGTGGGCTGAGCGCGGCGGACTACCTGGCGGAGCGGGAAGCGCTCATCCGCACCCTGGAGCAGCGCGACATCCGCCCCGCCGACTACGCGCGGCTGGTGCGCCGGTACGCACGGCTGGAGGCGATCCTCTCCGGACGGGCGGCACGTCCCTCCGGGCCTTCCTGAAAGCAGACGAGGACTCCGCTCCCCCAAGCAGCGGAGCGGAGTCCCCGGGTACGTCAGTCCTTCTCCTCCGCCGCGAAGAGGCCGGCGGCGCGCTGCAGCCGCAGGGCGGCGAGCGAGGTCTGCAAGCGCTCGGAGATGGCGCTCACCTCGGCGTTGGTCAGCGCGGAGTTGGCGTCCGCCACTTCCAGGTACGTCGCCACGCCCGCCTTGAAGCTGATCTCCGTGAGCCGCTGCGTCTCACGCGCCAGCGCCAGGGCCTCCTCGGCCTTGGACAGGTTGGAGCGGGCGTTGTCGTAGTCCAGCCGCGCCGTGGCCACTTCCTGGGTCACCTTGGTCTCCGCCTGTGTCTGGAGGGCGGAGGCCTCGGCCACCCGGGCGGACTCCTCGCGCAGGGCGACCTCGCGCAGACCGCCGTCCCACAGCGTCCACGAGCCGTTGAGCGTCAACGTCCACGTGCCCGCCTGGCCCGTGAAGCCCGCGGCGTTGGTCAACCGGTAGACACCCGAGAAGCCCACATTGGGCAGGTAGGCGAACCACGCGCCGGTGCGGCGGCCCACCGCGAGATCCAGGTTGCGCCGCGCGGCGAGCACGTCCGGACGCGCCTCCTGCGCCTTGCGGGAGAGCTCCTGGTCCACCGCCGGCACCTCGGGTACCTCGGGCAGTTGCAGGGAGAAGTTCGGCGACTCGCGCTGCAGGAGCGTGGCGAGCGCCAGCCGCGCGGAGTCATAGGAGTTGCGCGCCCGGACCAGGTCCTGCTCGGCGCGCGCCCGGTCGAGCTGCGCGCGCAGCAGGGCCACGCGCGTGACGGTGCCCGCGTCGAAGCGGATCTGCGTGTCCTTCTCGCGCGCCTGGTTGACCTCGAGGAGGAACTGCGTGGCGCGGATGGCCTCCTGGAGGCTCGCCGCGCCGAAGTAGGCCTGGGCCACGCCGAAGAGGATCTCCCGGCGCGTGTACTCCGTGTTCAGCGTGGACACTTCCTGGGCGATGCCCGCGTTGCGGATGGCGGGCCAGAGCGTCGGCGCGATGATGGCCTGGCGCACCTCGGCCTGGGCGCCGAGCTGATCATACGGCTGGATGGTGATGGGTTCTCCACCACCGGGCAGCGCGAAGACGGCCTCCGCGGAGTTGCGCGTGTAGCTGCCGCCCACCGTGATGGTGGGCAGGTAGCCGGCCCAGGCCCGGCGCGACTGCAACAGGGCCTGATCCAACCGGGCGCGCGCCACCTTCAGGTCCAGGTTCTTCTCGCGCGCCTCCTGGAGGGCCTCGTTGAGCGTGAGCACCGGCTGCGTCGCGGGCTCGGCGGCTTCAGCGGCCCCCAGGGCGAGGGATACCACCGTGAGCAGGGAGATCATGCGGCCTCCTTGCCGTGCGCCGGGCGCAGCTCGGCGAGGGTGTCGCCGCCATAGGCCCGCTCCACCTCCGCCTCGCCCGTCTCCTCGGGCGTGCGCTTGGAGCCGAACTTGCGCTTGAACCACGCCGACGCGTCATCCATCAGCGAGTACGCCACGGGAGTCACCAGCAGCGTGAGCACCAGCGACAGCGTCTGACCGCCCACCACCACGCCGGCGGTGGCCTGGTTGAAGCTCGCGCCGACGCCGCGGGAGAACAGCAGCGGGAGCATGCCCGCCACGAAGGACAACGTGGTCATCAGGATGGGGCGCAAGCGATCCTTGCTGCCGTGGACGATGGCCTCCAGCCGCGGCAGTCCCTCGCCGCGCAACTGGTTGGTGTGGTCGATCTGCAAGATGGAGTTCTTCTTCACGACGCCGAAGAGCACCAGCAGTCCGAGCATCGAGTACATGTCGAGCTGCTGCCTGAAGATGACCAGGGAGATGAGCGCGAAGGGCACGGTGAGGGGCAGAGACAGGAGGATGGTGATGGGGTGGATCCACGAGCCGAACTGCGCCGCGAGGATGAGGTACATGAAGACGAAGGCCATGCCGAAGGCCACGATGAAGTTCTGGAACGTGCGGCCAATCTCACGCGACATGCCCGCGGGCGCCGCCGAGTAGCCCGGCGGAAGCTTCGTGTCGGCGATGAGCTTGTTGAACTGCTCGACGACCTGGCCGGTGCTCACGCCCGGAATCGTGTTGGCGCTGATCATGATCTGCCGCTGGCGGTTCATGCGGTTGATCTGCGAGGGACCTTCCTCGCGCTCGAGCCTCACCACGTCCGTGAGCGGCACGGTGCCCAGACGCGTGGAAGGCACGGTGAGCTGCGAGAGCGCCTCCATGCTGTCACGCGCACCGCGCTCGGCGCGCAGCCGCACGTCGTACAGGTTGCCGGCCTCGGCGTAGTTGGACACCTCGAGACCGCCCACCGCCATCTGCATGGTGGCGGCCACGTCGGACACCTGCACGCCCAGGTCCGCGGCACGCGAGCGGTTGATGTACGCGCTCACCTCGGGCTTGCCGATGATGAGGTTGCTGTCCACGTCCACCACGCCATGGACGCTCTTGAGCTTCTCCATGAGGAGGGTGGCCTGCTTGCCCAGCTCGTCGAAGTCGGGCCCGCGCACCACGTACTGCACCGCGGCCTGGGTGCCACCGCCGCCGAACAGCGGCGCGTTGGTCACGCTCACCCGGTACTCCTTGGGCAGCTTCGAGGTGATGTCCCGGCGCACCCGGTTCATGATGTCGTCCTGGGTGTCGCTGCGCTGATCCGGGTTGACGATCTTGATGAAGAGCGCCGCCACGTTGGGCGTCTTGTCCGTGTTGTCACCGATGGTGACGAGCGTGGAGGTGGTCTCCGGAATCGTCTCGCGGATCTCCCGCGCCACGCGCTCGGCCTCCAGGAGGGTCGTCTCCAGGCTCGTGCCCTCCGGCGTGCGGATGGACACCTGGAACTGGGCCTCGTCGCTCTTGGGCAGGAAGCCCGCGGGGACCGACTTCGCCAGGGGAACGCACGAGCCCAGCGCGGCCACCGACGCCACCACGGCCACCCAGCGGTGCGCCATCACCCAGCGCAGGGCGCGCTCGTAGGTGCGCTCGATGGGCATGTAGACCTTGTCCGTGATGCGCTCGAGCAGCGGCTTGCGGCCATGGCCGTGGTCGGGCCCCGCCGCGCCGCCCACCAGCCAGCGCGCGCACAGCATGGGCGTGAGGGTGAAGGACACCACCAGCGACACGGCGATGGAGAAGGCCATCGTCCAGCCGAAGCTGGCCAGGAAGCGCCCGGGGATGCCGCCCATGAAGGCCACCGGGAGGAACACCGCGATGAGCGACAGCGTGGTGGCGAGCACCGCGAGGCCGATCTCCTTGGTGGCCAGGATGGCGGCCGGGAAGGGCTTGAGCTTCTTCTCGTGGATGAAGCGGTGGATGTTCTCGAGCACCACGATGGCGTCGTCGATGACGATGCCCACCGCGAGCGCGAGCGCCAGGAGGCTGATGGTGTTCAGGTTGAGCCCCGCCATCTGCATCATCCCGAAGGTGCCGATGATGGACACGGGAATGGCGAGCGCGGAGATGACGGTGCTGCGCCAGCTTCCCAGGAACAAGAGCACCACGAGCGCGGCGAAGAACGCGCCGAGGATGAGGTGCTCCTGCACCGCGTGCACGCTGGTGATGGTGGTCTCCGAGTTGTCGCGCACCACGTCCAGCGTGTAGCCCGGCGGCAGCGTCGCGTTGAGCTCGCCCACGCGCCGGCGCACCTCCTGCACGAGCGACACGGTGTTCTCACCCGACTGCTTGCGGATGGACAGCAGCACCGCCGGATTGCCATCGCGCCGGGCCGCCGTCGTCGCCTCCTCCTGGCCGTCCTCCACCCGGGCCACGTCCTGCACGCGCAGGATGTTGCCCCCGTTCTCGCGCAGCACGAGCTGCCCCATCTCCTCCACGCTGGTGACGCGACCCCGCAGGCGCAGGGTGAGGTTCTGCGGACCCGTCTCGATGCTGCCGCCCGGCAGCGACATGTTCTGACCGGCGATGGCGCGCTGCACTTCCGCCGCGCTCACTCCCGCCGCCCGCATCTTCACCGGATCCAGCCACACGTTCACCTGGCGCTTGGTGCCACCGATGAGCGACACCTGTCCCACGCCCTGCACCGTCTCCAGCCGGCGGCGCAGCACGCGGTCCGCGTACTCGGTGATCTCCCGCACGGGCCGGTTGGACTGCAGCGACAGGATGATGACCGGCACGGCGTCCGGATCGAACTTCTGGACGATCGGCGTCTCCACGTCCTTGGGCAGCTCGTAGGAGATCTGGTTGATGCGGTCGCGCACTTCCTGCACGGCCACGTCCACGTCCTTCTCCAGCACGAACGTGATGATGACCGTGCTGACGCCCTCGGACGTGATGGAGGACAGCTCGTCGATGCCGGCGACGGTGTTGACCGCCTCCTCGACCTTGTCGGTGATGTCCGTCTCCATCTCCTCGGCGGCGGAGCCGGGCAGACGCGTCACCACCACCACGGTGGGGAAGTCCAGCTTGGGGAAACGATCGACGGTGAGCTTCGAGTAGCCGACGCCGCCGAGCACGAGGATCAGCAGGATGAGCACCGACGCGAGGACGGGCTTACGGACACAAATACTGGCGAGCCATTGCATGGATCGAGACCCTCGGACTACTGCAGCTTCACGCCGTCGCGCAGCTCCGGCCGCGCCACCGCCACCACGCGCTCACCCACGCGCACGCCCGCCATCACCCCCACCTCGTCTCCGGAGCCCTCGCTCACCTGCACGAAGCGCTCCTCGAGCCGGCCGTCGCTCACCACGAAGAGCTTGCGCCGCCCGCCCTCGTCCACCAGCGCCGTGCGCGGCACCACCGGCAGCGGCTGCTCGCCCAGTTGCACGCGCGCGGTGGCGAACTGGCCCGGCAGCAGCGCGCGATCCTTGTTGGGCACCAGCGCCTCCACCACCAGGTCCCGGCTGCCCGAGCGCAGGCCCGCGCCCACGTACGTCACCTTGGCCTTGTGCACCACGTTGGGCGCCGCCGTGAGGGTGAACTCCACCGGCTGATCCTTCTGGATGAACGCCGCCGAGGCCTCCGGCACCGACAGCTGCAGGCGCAGCGGATCCAACGACACCAGCGTCACGATCTTCGAGGGCGGCTGTACGTACTCGCCCACGGACACCACGCGCTCGGCCACCACGCCGTCGAAGGGCGCGCGGATGGAGGCGTCCGCCACGTTGATCTCCAGCATGGCCAGGCGCGCCTGGGTGCCCGAGACCTGGGCCGCCGCGTTGCGGCACTGCGCCTGGGCGCGATCATGATCCGCCGCGGAGATGGTGCCGCTGGCGAAGAGCTTCTCGTTGCGCTCGCAGTCGGCGTTGGCCAGCACCTGCTGGCTCTTGGCCTGCACCACCTGCGCCCGCGCCTCCTCGAGGCTGGCGGAGGACGCGCGCGCGTCCAGCTTCGCCAGCACGTCCCCCTTCTTCACCACGCTGCCGCGCTCGACGTGCACGGACAGCACCTTGCCCGTCACCCCCGCGGCCACGTCCGAGTCCTCGTTGGCCAACAGCGAGCCGGTGAGCGTGAGGAAGCGCGGCACCTTCTGCTCGCCCACCGGCACCGTGTCCGCCTTCACCGCGGTCTCCGCGGCGGCTTGACGCGCCGCGGCGCCGGGCTTGTTCTCCGCCGCGTCCACCCGCGTCCCACAGCCCGCGCCCAACGTCAGCACCAGCCCGCCCACGACCACGCCCTGGAACGTCCTGCCCTGCCGATGAAGATGAAGCTTCCGCATACCGTCACTCCCGCAGGCCCTGCCCATCAGGACAGCTCCTCGGCCGAGATAGTTAGTAACGGGAAACTAACTAACGCTGGCCCCAAGGGAGTGTCAAGTCTCGGTAACTCGCGAGCGGGCAGGCGCCGGGGAGCGAGCCGGCGGACATGCCGCCTCGCGTCAACTCTGCTCTGTAAGACTGGAAAAAGTCGGGTATCGTGCGCCCTTCCCCCCTCCGAAGGAGTCGCCGTCAAGGGCCCGCCATGAACGTCGTCTTCATCTCGCCCCAGTTCCCGCCCCACTTCTTCCACTTCGTGGCCGCCTTGCGCGAACGGGGCGTCAACGTCCTGGGACTGGGGGACTGCCCCTACGATGCCCTGCGTCGGGAGCTGCGCGAGTCGCTGTCGGAGTACTTCTTCACCCCCAACCTCCACGACACCGAGGCGCTGGTGCGCGCCGTGGGCTACTTCACCTGGCGGCACGGCCGCATCCACCGCATCGACTCGCTCAACGAGACGTGGCTGGAGGTGGAGGCGCACCTGCGCGAGGCCTTCCACGTCCCGGGCCTGCTGCCCGCGGACATCGCCCGGCTGCGCTCCAAGCTGGGCATGCATGACTTGTTCAAGCAGGCGGGCCTGCCCCACCCCGACGCCACCGCCGTGCGCGACGCAGCCCAGGTGAAGGACTTCGCCCGCCGCGTGGGCTACCCGCTCGTGCTCAAGCCGGACGTGGGCGTGGGCGCCGCGCGCACCTTCAAGGTGTCCAGCGAGGCGGAGGTGGACGAGGCCTTCCGCGGGCCGCCGCTCACCGGCTATGTGGCCCAGTCCTTCGTCAAGGGCACCATCGTCACCTATGACGGGCTCGTGGACGGCAACGGCCACATCGTCTTCACCACCAGCCACGAGTACAGCGACGGCATCATGGAGTCCGTGCTCGAGCAGCGCGACCTGGCCATCTGGAGCCACCGGCAGCTGCCCCCGGCGCTCGACGCCATGGGGCGCAAGATGGTGGAGGCGCTCGGCCTGCGCGAGCGCTGGTTCCACCTGGAGTTCTTCCGCCTCGCGGACGGCAGCTTCGTCGCGCTCGAGGCCAACCTGCGGCCCCCCGGCGCCTTCGTGGTGGACATGATGAACTACGCGGGGGACACGGACGTGTACCGGCTGTGGGCCCGCCTCATCACCGGCGAGGACCTGCGCGGATTTCACTACGAGCCCAAGTACCACGTGTGTCACATCGCCCGGCGCACCGGCCGCACCTACCGCTATGGGCACTCGGAGGTGGTGGCACGCCTGGGCGAGACGCTCCTGCAGCACGCCACCCTGCCCTCCGTCTTCACCAGCGCCCTGGGCGACGAGATGTACCTCACCCGGCACCAGGACCTCGAGGCGATGCGCGAGGCGATGCGGCTCGTCCAGGCCCGGAACTGAACGAGCCGTCCGCGCGGCGCCTCAGCTCAACAGCCAGTTCATCGCGAGAGGGAGCCGGCGCTGCCAGTCCCGCTCGTGGTGGTGGCCCTCCGGCTCGAGCACGAGTGCCAGCTCGTGCTCGCCGTACCCCAGGCCCTTGAGGTGGTGGTAGAAGTCGCGCGTGGCCTCGCCGTAGCGCATGACGTAGCCCACGGGATCCACCGTCTCGTACTGGCCGGCGTCCAGGTAGATGCGCGACCAGCGCCGGGTGTGCCGGGTCCACTCGGAGAAGAAGCGGCTCCACCCCCACATCACCGAGGGCGACAGGCCACCGATGCGGCCGAACAGCTCCGGGTGCCGCCAGCCCATGTACAGGGAGATGAGACCCCCCAGCGACGAGCCCATGACGGCCGTCCACTCGGGGCCCGAGCGGGTGCGGTAGACGGACTCCACGTAGGGCTTGAGCGTCTGGGTGACGAAGCGCACGTAGGCGTCGCCGCTCGCCCGCACGTGGCTGCGCGGCTCGTCCCAGGGCGAGTACTCGGAGAGCCGGTTGTGCGTGGAGTCCACGGCGACGATGATCCACGGCTCCACCCGCCCCTCGGCCACGAGCGCATCCAGGGTGGCGTTGGCACACCACGTCTCGTAGATGGCCGACTCGGGGTGGGCGAAGACGTTCTGCCCGTCGTGCATGTAGAGCACCGGAAAGCGCCGCTCCGGCGCGTGGTCATACGCGTCCGGGGTGTAGATGCGCACGGTGCGGGAAATCCCCTCTTGGGGCGATGTGAAGTCTCGGATGATGTGGACGTAGCCCATTGACGATTCCGGCCGATTGCCGCGAAGCGCCATACTAGGCGGACTCGCCCCCTCCCGCCATCACTCCCGAGCACGGAAAAACCGCGCCACCGCCCCCCATTGCCTCGGGAGGCGGCGCGCGGCGGGAACCGATGTGCCCCTGATGTTCCCCTGGGGACCGGAGGCCTACAGCCCGCGTCCGGCCTTCAGCATGGCCTCGCCCACATACTGGCGGATCTCCTCCACCTTGGCCTCCCAGCTCTCGTGGCGGATGCGCTCGGCGCGCTCACGGGACGGGCCCGCGCCCTCGGCGAGGCACTCGTCGATCTTCCGCACGAAGTCCGCCTCGTCCGTGGCCAGCTTGCACAACCCCACCTTGCGCACCTCGGGGATGTCCGAGGAGACCACCGGCAGGCCGGCCGCCAGGTACTCGCGCACCTTGAGCGGGTTGGCGTTGAGCGTGAGCTCGTTCACCCGGAAGGGCATGAGCGCCACGTCGAAGGCGCGGCAGTAGCCGGGCAGCTCCGAGTAGGACTTGCGGCCGAGGAAGTGCACGTTGGGCAGGGCCTTGAGCGCCGAGGGATCCACGTCCGGCGCCACCTTGCCGATGATGACCACCGAGCCCTCGGGGTGCGCCTTGGCCGCCGCGGCGATCGCCTCGGTGTCCACCCAGTCGGCCACCAGCCCGAAGAAGCCCAGGATGGGCTTGGGCAGGTTCGCGATGTCCGCCGGAATGGGCGTGGACGCGTCACAGGCCTTGACGAAGTGGTTGAAGTCCACGCCGTGGCGCACCAGCACCGTGCTCGGGTTGACGCGTGCCTTGTTCTCCCGCAGCCGCTCGGCCGAGGTGATGACCAGGTCGGCGCGCTTGAGCAGTTGCTGCTCCATCTCCGCGATGTGGCGCCCATTGGTGTCGCTGAAGGCGGAGAACTCGTCCACGCAGTGGTAGACGACGAACTCCTCGCCCAGCCGTCCGGACACCGGCGCCGAGGCCGGCAGGAAGGACCAGGAGATGGGCCGCTTGAAGTGCAGCTGGCGCATGGCGCGCTGCACCTGGGCGCGCAAGAGCGAGCGGTTCAACGCGCGCACCGCCTCCGAGCCGTAGAAGGGCACCGCCAGCGGCGCGAGCACGAAGAGGTTGGGCTCCACCTCGCGCACGCCCTCGGTGAACTTCGCCAGCTTGTTCCAGATGCGCTTGACGTCGTGCGCGTTCGCCTTGGGCGCACGGTTGCCAATGCTGTTCACCCAGAGCACGCGGTTGTCGCGTGAGAGGATGCGCATGATGTGGACCTTCGACAGCGGATCCCCATCCCAGTCGTTCGAGAACACCACCAGATCCCTGCCACGAAGGGCCCGGCGGGCCAGATCCATTTCCTCACTGCGCCGCATGTAGCTCGCCTCCGACACTCGTCGATTGAGTCAAATCACCGTAAAGCTTCATCAAGACCGGTCCGGCATCGGGCGACACCACCCGCGCGGGTCCGGCTTCCAGGGCATGCAACACCCGCCGGGTCAGGTCCTCCGCGCTGCCCGCGCGGAAGGTGGTGACCCCCTCGGGCCGGGCGCACACGTCGCTCGCCACGCACGGCACGCCCAGCGCCAGCGCCTCGCGCACGGAGATGGCATCCCCGTCATGCGTGGTGGGCCGGATGAAGGCGTCGCAGCGCGCGATCAACGCGAGCGCCTCCGGGTGCGCCAGCTCTCCCAGGTTCTCCAGGAGCGACTCCACCCCATGCTCCCGGGCATCCCGCTGGAACTCCTCGGAATGCGTTCCCGGTCCGAACACCGCGAGCCCCACGCCGGGCCGCGCGTCCGCGAGCTGGCGCAGCGCACGGAACATCAACCCGCGTCCGTAGACGGGCGAGGGATGGTGCGCCATGGCCAGCAGCACCCGACGGCGCTCGCGTGCCGCCTGGATCGCCGGCGTCACCTCGCCCGGACGTACCTGCGAGCCGCAGAAGGCCGGGTACACGAGGATCTTCTCTCCGGGGACTCCGCAGCGCACGAGCGCCGCGCGCACCGCCTCGGACACGGCCACCACGTGGGAGTAGCCCATGAGCACCAGGCGCGCGAACGCCCGCCGCGACGGGGATGCGGCCAGGTAGTCCGGCAACAGCCCCGAGTGCAGGGTGATGACGCGCCTGGAGCCAGGAGCGCGCAGGGCCCCGGTGGCCGCGAGCACCCACGACTTCGGGTTGTTCCCACTGGTGTGGACATGCACCGTCCACCCCTCGCGGATGAACCCCGCGAGCCGCCGGGCGTACTGCGCCGGGGTGCGCACGGAGATGACGCCCGGGGCCGGATGGCCGCCCTTGCCAATGTCCAGCACCACCGACTCCACTCCGCGCTCGCGCAGGGAGTCGTGCATCTGCCGCACGTGGACCGCCACGCCACCATGCGGTGGCGGATAGTCGCCAACGAGGAGCACTCGCATGTGGATGCTCTCCTCGGGCGCTAGCGCGTGGCGGACGAGGCGGGAGGCATGGACTTCACCACCTCGTTGCGCCGAGCCATGGGAGGCCGCAGGCCCATCTCCCGCTCGTAGGTGGCGAGCGGATCCGGATCCTTGCGGATCTCCCGGGCCGGGATGCCACCCACCACCGAGCCGGGCGCCACGTCCTTCACCACCACGGCGTTCGCGCCGATGATGGCGAAGTCTCCGATGCGCACGTTGCCGAGAATCTTGGCGCCCGCGCCAATGCGCACGTAGTCGCCGATCACCGGCAGATCCTTGAGCCCCGAGCGGCCACCCACCGTCACCTGGTGCGAGATGAGGCAGTGGCGCCCGATCTTCGCGTCCTTGTGGATGACGATCCCCATGCCGCCATAGCCCAGCTGCGTTCCCTCGCCGATCTCCGCCTCGGGCGGGAGATACGAGCCATGCAGGAAGTGGATGGCCTTGCGCAGCACCGCGGGAAGAACAGGCACACCCCGCAGATGCAGCTTGTGCCCGAGCCGATACAGCGACATCGCATCGATCCCCATCACGCCTCTCCCCTGTTGAACCCGTTGAATAGAGCCCCAAGCTAGATACGGACCCCGAGGGCCGGGAGTCCCCCTGGACCACCCGGTGTCGGCTAGTCGAAGCTCGAAGCCATCACCCGCCGCGGCGGGCACGCGCGAGCAGCCCGAGAGGCCGCACACCCGTGGCGTACAGAACACCCACGTAGCCCAGCATGAACAGCAGCCCGGCCACGGCCAGCGGCAGCGTCCTCCAAATGAAGCCCTCGGGCAGACCACCCCATGCATGCTCCATCCCCAGGCGCAGCACGAAGACTCCCGCGGCGGCGGCGAACGCGGCGAGCGACGCCTTGCCCAGCTCGCGCCAGGGAATGATGTCGCGGATGCGCAGGCGCAGCGACGGCGTGGACAAAGCCGCCGGCACCCGGACGAGCAGCGAGCACTTGCCCACCAGCTCCGCCAGGGCCCACGACACCACGCCCCCCATCATTCCGAACTGGCGCACGCCCACCCAGACGAGCGGCACCGTCACCACCGCCTTGATGAGGTAGGACAGGAAGATGGCCCGCGTGTGTCCCCGGGCCCGCAGCACCCCGTCCATGGGCAGGATGGCGAGCACCACGCCCACCACGCTCACGCGGAAGATGGGCACGGCGGGCAGGAACTTCGCGCCGAACAGCGCCCCGATGAACTCGGGCGCGGCGGCGAAGAGGAACGCGGCGAAGGGCAGGAAGAGGAAGGCCAGCTTGCCCGCGGCCTCGCGAAACGCCCCCACGCCCTCCTCCAGCCGGCCCTGCTTCTCCAGCTCGCCCAGGCGCACCATGAGCACCTCGCTCGTGGGCGTGTAGAGCAGATCCACCACGGGCAACTGGAAGCAACCCACGCGGTAGAGCGCGTACAGGGCCGGGCTCACCACGCCCGCCACCATGTAGAGGTGGGCGTTCTGCTGCGGAATCGCGAGCGCCATGGCCGCTCCGAAGGGAGCCGCGTAGACGAGCTGCTGACGCCACAGCTCCGCGCGCGCCAGCGGTCCGGTGGTTCCCCGCGGCGCCACCACCCACGTGGCCACGTAGCGCAGGAAGGTGAAGCCCACCACCGCCAGCATCATCCCATGCAGGCCGGCGCCCAACAGGCACGGCACCACCATGGCGGCCGCGCGCACGGCGTCCGACACCAGATAGACGACTGCCGACTGCTTCGTCCTGCCCTGGCTGGTGAGGGAAATCTCCAGCGGGAAGGAGCCGAGCAGGAAGGCGGTATAGAGCGCCAGTGTCCCCCGGTGCTCGAGCAGCGCCGGGTTGCCGAAATGGTTGGCGACCAGGCCGAGCAGTCCCCACACCAGCGCCGCGGCCACCGCCCCCGCGCCGGACATGAAGAGCAGCGTCTGCCCCAGCCACGGCCGCTTCTCCTCCGCGCGCGGCAGGAAGTAGTAGAGGCTCTGCACCACCCCGAAGGGCAGCACGTAGTAGAGCGTCGTGGCGATGAGGAAGAGCTGGTAGTAGGTGCCGTACTCCTCGAGGCTCAGCACCCGCGCCAGCACCAGGGGAATGGACAGCGTCAGCCCGGCGGTGAACAACCGGGCCAGCACCAGGGGGCCCGCCTTCCCCATGAACGAAGCGGCGGGCGCGGCGGACCCCGACTTCTCACTCACCAGGCGGCTCCTTCCGTCATGATGATGGGATTGGCCGTGTTGGCCCCGGAGGGAAGGACCTCCTGCCCCTCCTTCTTGAGGCGCTGCGGACGCCGGCCCAGCACCGGCTCGCGCATGCCGAGCGTGCCGAAGCAGTCATCCAGCTGGCACACCGTGAGGCTCGACGAGTAGCCGCCCGTCACGCCCACGCTGAAGTTCTCCCACAGCACCTTGCGCTTGAGGGTGAAGGGGTTGCCGCCGATGCGGTTGTTCATGTCCTCGGTGGTGACGGCCGAGCGGAAGCCGTTGCGCATCAGCACGTCGATGACGTCGTCCGAGTACCAGCCGTTGCAGTAGGCGAAGTCGCGCACGGGCTTGCCGAGCTCCCGCTCGATGACGGCCTTGGACTCGCGCACCTCGCGCTCCACCACGTCGAGCGGCTCGTGCGTGAGCACCACGTGGCCGAGCGTGTGCGCGCCGAACTCGAAGCCGTCCCGCGACATGGTGCGCACCTCGTCCCAGTCCATCAGATCGCCCTGCTCGGGCAGCAGCTGCGCGTCCGGACCGAGCCGCTCCTCCAGCGCGCGGATGGTGTCCATGAGCGTGGCCGAGGAGTGCACGCCGATGAAGTCATCGAGCGCCGCGGACAGGCGCTTGCGCCCGGACATCACCTCCACCATCAGCCCCGCGGCCGGCTCGGGCAGCACGTCGAACAGCGGCTGATAGCCCTTGGCCTGGACGCTGTGCACCAGGTGGAAGAGCCGATCATGGTTGAAGCGGTAATTGGTGCCGATGAGATCCGCCGGCAGGTAGGTGATGGCCGGCACGCCCATCTCCTTCAGGACGGGATAGGCGTAGCGGTACACGTCCCGGTAGCCATCGTCGAAGGTGACGACGCACAGGTCGTCGTGCGCGGTGCGCGCCCCCGACATCACGTCCAGCGCCTCACCCAGGGTCGCGAACTTGTAGCCCGCCGCCGACAGGCCCTCCAGGTGCCGCCGGAACGTCTCCTGGGAGATGAGCAACCCCGGAATGGAGCGCTGCAGCTCACCAAAGAAGTCCTCCACCACCCGGTGGTAGCTGACGATGAGAATGCGCCGCCCACCCGACTGATGCCGCCGGTAGGCCGCCAGCGCCTTGCGCAACCCACTGTGGTGCAACACCCCGGCCGCCGCGGACTTCATCGCCCTCCGAACAACCCCTCGCATGTCCATCGCTGATTCCTCTCCAGATGACGCCGCATGCTTCTCGCCCCGGATGGTTTGCACGCGGTGTGCCATCCACGGGGCCCTCTCACGCCGGGCAAGCGAGTCATCGAGAAGGGTAAGTCCGTTCTCTCGCCATGAAGTTCACGCGGAAAGATCGGCGCAAGTGAGGTGTCTTCGGCCGGAAAGAGCATGCGTTCCGCCGAAGACAAGGGGTACCTCGCATGGCTGGCCGCCTGCTGGTGGGGCCAGGAGGGCTGAAGACCTCTGTCTCGAGATCTGAAAAAACTTCCACTTCGTAGGCGGATGTAGGGAGGACCCCAGGGCGAGGAAAGTGCCCTCCCAGGGCGATCTCCTGCCCCTACGGGGAGCCCTCGTGACCGCGCGGTCCCGTCCCCTGTCCAGGCAGCCGGAGGTGCTTTCGCTGGAGTGCGAAGAAGTTTCCAGTTACGAACGCTCCCGCCGATGGACGCCACCCCCACCGCGCCCCCCGCGCTCGCCCTCCACGATGTCAGCAAGCGGTATGGCCGCCATTGGGCGCTCGCGCGCCTGAGCTATGCCCTGCCCCAGGGCCGCTCCCTGCTGCTCACCGGTCACAACGGTTCCGGAAAGACGACGCTCCTGCGGCTGGTGGCCACGGCGCTCTCCCCCACCCACGGCCGGGTGGAGGTGCGGGGCCTGGACTGCGTGGCCCAGCGCGACAGCGTGCGCCGCGAGGTCGCCCTGCTGTCCCACGCGAGCTTCCTCTATGAGGACCTCACCGCCCAGCAGAACCTGGTGGTGCTCGCGCGGCTGCTCGGGATGGAGTCCCCCTCGGACGTGGCGGACACGCTGCTGATCAAGGTGGGCCTGACGAAGCGCTCGCAGAGTCCCGTGCGCCAGTTCTCCGCCGGCATGCGCAAGCGCCTGGCCATCGCCCGGTTGCTGCTCAAGACGCCCGCGGTGGCGCTGCTGGACGAGCCCTTCGGGGAGCTGGATCCCGCGGGCATCCAGGCCATGGAGAAGATCATCGCCGAGCTGAAGGAGTCCGGGGTCACGGTGGTGCTGGCCACGCACCTCATCGAGCAGGGGCTGAGCCTGTGCGAGGAGCGGCTGCACCTGTCGGATGGACGGGCGGTGGCGGCATGAGGCCCGGGCGCTCCATTTCCCTGCCGAGGTCGGTGGGAGTCCTGCTGGCCAAGGATCTGCTCATCGAGTGGCGCACGCGCGCGCGCCTCAACGCGCTCGTCTTCTTCGCGCTCGCCACGCTGCTGCTCTTCTCGTTCGCGGTGGGGCCGGACACGAAGCTGCTGGCGCGCAACGCCGGGGGCTACCTGTGGCTCGCGCTGCTCTTCGCCAGCGTGCTCGCCCTGGGCGAGTCCTTCCGGGTGGAGCAGGAGAACCTCACCCTGGACGGGCTGCGGCTGGCCCCGGCGGACGCGCGCGCCATCTTCCTGTCCAAGGCGGTGGGCAACACCCTGCTGCTCGTGGCGCTGGGCGCGCTGCTCATCCCCGTCATGGTGGCGCTCTATGGCGTGCAGGTGGCCATGGGCCCCCTCCCCTTCGCGATCACCCTGCTGCTCGGCTGCATGGCCATCAGCGCGCCGGGCACGGTGTACTCGGCCATCGCCAGCAACGCGCGGGCAAGAGACGTGCTGCTCCCGCTGTTGCTTTTCCCACTCATCATTCCGGCACTGCTCGCCGCCGCCAAGGCGACGGCGCTCGTGCTCCAGGGTGATCCCATGGAACAGCTCGGCTCATGGTACGGGCTGCTTTCCGGGTTCAACCTGATTTATTGGGGGCTAGGCTTCGCGCTCTTCCCCCGGGTCATCGAGGATTGAGATCGTCATGAACACGGTGCTGCAGCTGGTATCGACGACAGCGGCGTTGGTGTCCGTCGCGCTGGGAATCTACCTGGGCGTGAAGTGGGCGCCGGTGGGCTCGCGCTTCAACGCCCGGCCGGCGCTCTATGCCATGACGGGGGCGGCGGTGGCGCTGCTGGCGCTCGGGTCGTGGATGGGCCTGGTCTGGACGCCGCCCGAGCGGGAGATGGGGCACGTCTACCGCATCATCTACGTGCACGTGCCGGCCATGTGGATGGCCATGCTGGCGCTGGTGCTCAACTTCGGCTGCTGCATCGCCTACCTCTTCAAGGCGAGCTGGAAGACGGACGCGCTGGCGGAGGCGGCGGCCGAGGTGGGGTTGCTGTTCGGCACCTACGGCCTGGTGCTCGGCTCCATCTGGGGCAAGCCCACCTGGGGCGTGTACTGGGACTGGGATCCGCGGCTGACGGCCATGGCCATCATGCTGGTGACGTACGTGGGCTACACGGCGCTGCGCCGCTTCGTGGAGGATCCGGAGAAGCGCGCGGTGTGGAGCTCCGTGGTGGGCATCATCTCCGGCATCAACATGCCCATCGTCTGGAAGAGCGTGCAGTGGTGGCGCAGCCTGCACCAGGTGCAGTCCACGCCCAAGACGGTGGATCCGGACATGGTGTTGGCGCTGCGCGTCAACGCGTGGGCCTCGCTCATCCTGCTCGTGCTCTTCCTGTTGCACCGCTACCGCATCGCCCTCGCCACGCGCGAGGCGGAGGTGGCCCTGCCCTCGGCGCTGCCCACGGACACGCGCGCCAATCCCTCGGAGGTGGTCTGATGATGTCGGCACTGCACACGGGTCTCGTGCTCGCCGAGGTGGGCGTGGGTCGCATCCAGGGAGGCTGGGGCTACATCTGGAGCTCCTACGCCATCGCCTGGGGCTCGCTCGCGCTCTATGCCCTGTCCCTGTGGCTGCGCCGTCCCGGCAAGGCCGTGAATGACTCGAAGGAGTTAGCGCCATGACGCAGCAGACGCGCAACCGTCTCATCGCCGTGGTGGCCTTGCTGGTGGCCGGCGGCGGCCTGTCCCTGGTGGCCGTTGGCAACATCGGGGAGAACCTCGTCTACTACTGGCGGCCCTCGGAGATGCTGGCCCAGGGAAGCAAGGCCTACGGCCCCATCATCCGCCTGGGCGGCCAGGTGCAGCCGGGCAGCATCCAGTGGGACGAGCAACACACCACCCTGCACTTCCGCGTCATGGACGACGAGAAGCCGGGCGCGCCGCAGGTGCTCGTGCGCACCAACGAGGTGCCGCCGCAGATGTTCCGCGAGCGCATCGGCGTGGTGGTGGAGGGCACCTTCGACGCGTCCCAGACGTTCCAGGGCAGCCGGCTCATGGTGAACCACTCCAACGAGTACCGGGCGCCCAAGACGGATGACGACGTGAAGAAGATGTTCGAGGAGATGCAGAAGCAGGAAGCCACCACGGCGGCGAGGACTCCGTGAAGGCGACGCTCGGCTATGCGCTGGTGCTCGGGGGGCTCGCGTTCGCGAGCTTCGGGGCGCTGGTGGGACTGGTGAGCGGGATGCGCCGCAACGACGCGGCCTTCCCCTGGGTGCTGCGCTGCGTGTACGGCTTCGCCGCCTGCATGGTGGGCGCCAACCTCGTCATGGAGTGGGCGCTGCTCACCGATGACTTCAGCGTCCAGTACGTGGCGCAGGTGGGCAGCCGCGCCACGCCGACGATCTACAAGATCGTCTCGCTGTGGAGCGCGCTGGAAGGCTCCATCCTCTTCTGGGGCCTCATCATGGGCGGCTACGTGCTGGCGTTCGCGCTGACGCACCGGCGCGAGCACGCGCGCTACATGTCGCTCGCGCTGGGCACCATGCTCGCGGTGGGTGTCTTCTTCAGCTTCCTCATCGCGGGGCCGGCCAACCCCTTCCACGCGATGTCGCCGGTGCCCCCGGATGGGCCGGGCCCCAACGCGCTTCTGCAGAACCACTACCTGATGATCATCCACCCGCCCATGCTGTACCTGGGCTACGTGGGGATGACGGTGCCCTTCGGCATCGCCGTGGCGGCGCTCTTGCGCGGCGAGATGGGGGATGCGTGGATGGCGCCCCTGCGGCGCTGGACGCTCTTCGCCTGGCTGTTCCTGTCCATCGGCATCATCCTCGGCGCGTGGTGGGCGTACGCGGTGCTCGGCTGGGGCGGCTACTGGGCGTGGGATCCGGTGGAGAACGCGTCCTTCCTGCCATGGCTGACGTCCACCGCCTTCATGCACTCCACGCTCGTGCACGAGCGCAAGAAGATGCTCAAGCTGTGGACACTGAGCCTGGTGCTCTCCAGCTTCGTGCTCACGGTGCTGGGCACGTTCATGACGCGCTCGGGCATCTTCAACTCGGTGCACAGCTTCACCCAGTCGGACATCGGGCCCACGTTCCTGGTGTTCATCGCGCTCCTGCTCTTCGTGTCCATCACGCTCCTGGCCGTGCGCGGGCCGCTGCTGGTGGCCGAGAGTCAGATCAAGTCGCTCCTGTCGCGTGAGACGACCATCCTGGTGAACAACCTGGTGTTCGTGGCCATCACCTTCACGGTGCTGCTCGGCACGCTCTACCCGCTCATCTCCGAGGCGGTGCGCGGCATCAAGGTGAGCGTGGGCGAGCCGTACTTCAACAAGATGGCGGTGCCCGGCGGTGTCATGGTGCTCTTCCTCATGGGCGTGGGGCCGATGCTGCCCTGGGGCAGCGCGGATCCGAAGACGGTGCGCGAGCGCTTCTGGATTCCGGCGGCGGTGGGCGTGGCGATCGTCGCCGCGTGCCTCGCCGGAGGCCTGAGGGGCTTCTACCCGCTGCTCACCTTCGGGCTGGCGGGCTTCGTCACCGTCATCACCCTGCGCGAGCTCTTCCTGCCGGTGAAGGTGCGCATGAGCGAGCACCGCGAGGGCTTCGTCACGGCGCTCGTGGGCAGTGCCACCAAGGCGCGCCGGCGCTTCGGCGGCTACATCGTCCACCTGGGCATCGTCGTCATCCTCGTGGCGGTGGGCGCCTCGTCGGCCTACGTGACGCGCACCTCGGGCACGGTGCGCGTGGGCCAGACGCTGAAGATCGGCGACTACGGGGTGAAGTACCTGGGGCTCGCGAGTGGCAAGGAGCCACACCGCACCTTCGTGGCCACGCGCGTGGAGGTGACGGCGCCCAACGGCGAGGTCAGCGAGATGGCCCCCCGGATGAACTACTACGAGACGATGACGGATCCGGTGGGCACGCCCGCGGTGCGCTCGACTCCGAAGGAGGACCTGTACCTGTCGTTGATGGCCTTCTCCGAGGACCGGGGCACGGCGAGCTTCAACGCGTGGATCTTCCCGCTGGTGGGGTGGATCTGGTGGAGCATCCCCCTGCTGGTGCTCGGCACGCTCATCGCGCTGTGGCCGGCGCGCCGGGCCCGGGCGGTGGTGGAGTCGCGCCCCCCCGTGGCGAGCGCGCCTCCTGACTCGGAGGGTGAAATGAACCGGGGGACGGCATGAAGTGGCGAATCACGCTGAGCTTCGTCGCGCTGTGTCTGGCGCTGGTGGGAGTGCTCTACAAGGGCTTCGGGCGCAACCCGCACGAGGTGCCCTTCATGCTCAAGGGCCAGCCGGCGCCCTCCTTCACCCTGGCGGCGCTGGACAGCGGCGAGCGGGTGAGCCTGGCGGAGCTCAAGGGCCGGCCGGTGGTGCTCAACTTCTGGGCGTCCTGGTGTGGCCCCTGCAAGATGGAGCACCCGGTGCTCGAGTGGGGCACGCGGGAGTTCGGCCACCAGGCCCAGTTCCTGGGGGTGCTCTTCGAGGACACCGAGGACAACGCGCGGCAGTTCCTGATGCAGTGGGGCGCGAGCTTCCCGCAGCTGGTGGATCCGCGCTCGCGCATGGCGGTGGACTACGGGGTGGCGGGCGTGCCGGAGACGTACTTCATCGATCGCCAGGGCATCATCCGGGGCAAGCACGTGGGCCCGATCGATCCGCAGACGATGGCGACGTGGATGAAGGAGTTGACCGCGGAAGGGCCCACCGCCAAGCAGTGAGTCAGCAGACGCCGCCCCGGCTCGGGGCCGCGTGAGGGTTCGGGGAGCGGAGGCCATACCCATGCCGTGCCTGGAGTGCGGAGACGTCGCGCGGGATATCACCCTGCGCTATTGCGAGAACTGTGGGGCGACGATGCCCACGCCCCCACCCGGAGCGCGCCGCACGGCCGCACGGCCCGCCCTCGCGAGCGAGAAGCTCGCCGCACCGGCGCGCATCGTCCAGCCTGGAGATGACACCGACGTGCAGCCGGCGGTCGCTCCGGCCGGACACGTCGCGAGGGAGCCGGAACGCACGGAGACGGAGGAGTCCCGGGGTCCGCCCTACGATGGACCCATCTGGCTGGCGCACGTGCCGGCCCACTCGCCGAGCGTGCTGGGCGTGGGGCTGCTGGCGGTGGCGCTGGTGCTCTCCATCCTGCCCTTCTTCGCCGACGTCGGGCCGTTCTGGTCGCTGGTGACGTTGACGGGAGGCTGGCTGGTGGTGGCGCGGGAGCTGCGCGCGGTGGACCAGCGGCACGCGTTGGTGGACTGGGTGCCCGACTCCCTGCTGCACCCGGCGGTGCCCGCGCTGTACGCGGTGGTGGTGGCGGCGCTGGCGATCCGGATGCTCGGCGTGGGTGTCACCCCGGTGTTGTGGGCGGGAGGCGCCGCACTGATCGGCTTCGATCAGTACCGCAAGGTGTACGTGGGAGAGGACGGCTGGAGCCGCTTCTTCGATCCGCGCCAGTTGCGGGTCGGACTGGCCCCCGTGGCACTCGCCGGCGTGGCGCTGTGCCTGCTGTCGCTGTTCCTCTCCTGGGAGCCCGGGGCCACCTCGGCGACCGCCCGGGGCCCCATCCCCTCGGGGCTGCCGCAATTGCGCGTGATGGATCAGACGCCCGCCTCGTCCGACGTCGTCTACAACCTGCTCGACATGCCGCACGACGCGGGTTGGGATCAGCCCCTGTCCGTCTTCGTGGCGCTGCTGCTGTTCGGAGTGTTGGGACTGATGGCGTTGCGCCCGGAGGTGCCTCGCCCCGAGGCGCTGCGCTTCGCGCCCCTGGGGGTGCTGGTGGTGTGCCTCGCGTGGCTGATCTTCAACGGCGTCCTGTCGTGGGGGCCCGTGTTGTTCCTGGTGGGCCTGGTGGCGACGGGATTCGTCTCGGTGTACGGCTCCCTCTCGTTCTCACGCGAGGCCTGAGCGGGCGCGCGGGGCCCCCCTCTCGGGAGGCCCCTGGAACGGCTCAGCTCTCCTCGCCTTCCTCCAGGAGCTGCGCGATGCCGGTGCCGGTGGCGCCGGGCAGGCGGCGGACGCTCGCGAGGTGGTGCAGGAGCAGGCTGCGGTTGTCGCCCACGGAGAGGTTCTGCATCTCCAGGGCGCCGATGCGATCCTCGGGGCTGAAGGCGGCCTCGACCTTCTCCATGGAGAGCTTGCTCGGATCGTAGGACATGTGCTCGGCCTGGGTGTCGAGCAGGGTGTAGTCGTCGCCGCGGCGCAGTTCCAGGGTGACGCTGCCGGTGATGCTGGGGGCCACCCACCGGGTGAGCGAGTCCTTGAGCAGCAGGGCCTCGGGATCGAACCACTTGCCCTCGTAGAGCAGCCGGCCGAGGCGGCGGCCCAGGGTGAAGTAGAGGTCCGAGGTGTTCTCGTTGTGGATGGAGGACAGCAGGCGCTCGTAGACGATGTGGAGCAGCGCCATGCCGGGGGCCTCGTAGATGCCGCGGCTCTTGGCGTCGATGACGCGGTTCTCGATCTGATCGCTCGAGCCCAGGCCGTGCCGCCCGCCGATGCGGTTGCACTCGAGGAACAGCTCGAAGGGGGAGTCGAAGCGCTTGCCGTTGAGGGACACGGGCAGGCCCTGGGCGAACTCCACGGTGATGCGCTCGGCGCGGATGTCCACCTCGGGGCGCCAGTGCGCCACGCTCATGATGGGCTCCACGATGTTCATGCCCTTGTTCAGGTGCTCCAGATCCTTGGCCTCGTGCGTGGCGCCCAGCACGTTGGCGTCGGTGGAGTAGGCCTTCTCGGTGCCCATGCGGTAGGGCAGTTGGAGCGAGTTCAGGTACTCGCTCATCTCCTTGCGGCCACCGAAGGCGCTGACGAACTCGGGATCCAGCCAGGGCTTGTAGATGTGCAGCGCCGGGTCCACGAGGATGCCGTAGCGGTAGAAGCGCTGGATGTCGTTGCCCTTGTGGGTGCTGCCGTCGCCGAAGACGTGCACGCCGTCCTCGCGCATGGCGCGCACGATGGCGGTGGTGGTGACGGCGCGGCCGAGCGGCGTGGTGTTGAAGTACTTCTTGCCGCCCACGGACAGGTGGAAGGCGCCGCACTGGATGGCGACGAGGCCCTCGCGCACCATGGCCTCGCGGCAGTCCACGAGCTTCGCCTGCTTGGCGCCATGGCCCAGGGCGATGGGGGGGATGTCGGCGGGGTTCTTCTCGTCGGGTTGGGCGAGGTCGGCCGTGTAGGCGTACACGTCGAGTCCCTTGCGGGACATCCACGCGACGGCGGCGCGGGTGTCGAGACCGCCCGAGAAGGCGAGACCGATACGGGTACCAGCGGGAGGAAGCGAACGGTAGATGCGGCTCATGACGCGGCGCCCTAGCACGGAATGACCCGGACGTCCCGTGTCTCCTATGCGATACCACTCCACCATGAGGGACCCGACCCCTACCTGGAGTGGAGTGCGCCTCGCCCTGCTCCTGATGCTCTGCCTGCTGTCCTGGGGGTGCTCTGCCATCCCTCCCGCACCGGGGGACGACTCGATCCGGGCCCGGCTCAAGGCGTGCCTGCTGGTGGGAGACATGGCGTGTGTCGTCGACCAGTACCTGGTGCTCCAGGACATCGGGCGGATGCCAGGGTGGCTGGTGGCGTTCCAGAACGCCTTCGCCGTCACCAACCGCAAGGCGGGCGAGTGCGAGAAGGTCGCGCGACTCGTCCACCAGGGACTCGTCAAACTCGGTGAGCGACCGGAATTCATCCGCTTCTCGGTCAGTGGCCCGTCACCAGTACGAGTGCTGGGCTTCGATGAGACCGCACAAGGAGTGGTGGTCAAAACCCATCAGGTCTCCACAATGGGTGTGCATGTCGCCATTCGGCTGGGAAACAAGATCATTGACGCCTACACAGGTCTGAGCGGGTTGCCCTTTCAGGACTACGTGGCCCGGCTCCGCACGAGCCCGGGCAACAGGATCGTCGACGAGGTGGTCAAAGAGCTATGACCGAGAAGCGAGTCGTCAAAGAAGAGCCGATTCCAGAGCAGTGGCGTGGTCGAAGGGTAGGCCTCATGGATGCACTGCTCTATGCCCGACAACAGATTCTCGAGAAGCGTGGACTCTGGTTCGTCACT
This sequence comes from Cystobacter fuscus, assembly GCF_002305875.1. Classification (NCBI taxonomy): domain Bacteria; kingdom Pseudomonadati; phylum Myxococcota; class Myxococcia; order Myxococcales; family Archangiaceae; genus Cystobacter; species Cystobacter fuscus. The sequence goes on from NZ_CP022098.1 coordinate 7,031,448, forward strand.
GGCTTTGACACCATCGAGTCGCTCGTCGCGTTCACGATGGGCTGGGCTTCCAATACCCAATTCAACGGAGAGAGCGATCAGGAGTGGTGCGACTTCCTGGATTGGTTCGACGACGTGGAACCCGCCGCGCGCTACGAGGGCTGGCACGTGACGTTCCTGCGCGAGTGCGGCGGGGACCACGAGCGCGCGGTCCTGAAGTTCCTCGAGCGCGCCCACGAGTTCGTCTCCTCACGCCGCTCGGCCCCCAACCCCTGAGAATTCCAGGCGGTTTCGTACAATCCGGCGACCCTTCCGCTTCGGCACGGGTGACCTGTCCGAAACATTCGTGCTAACCGCTCTCCCATGAGGGTCCCGACCTCCACTCGGAGTGGGATGCGCCCCGCCCTGCTCCTACTGCTCTGCCTGCTGCCCCTGGGGGTGCTCGGCAATCCCCCCATGCCGGGGGACGACTCGATCCGGGCCCGGCTCAAGGCCTGCCTCCTGGTGGGGGACATGGCGTGTGTCGTCGACCAGTACCTGGCGCTCAAGGACATCGGGCGGATGCCGGGCTGGCTCGTGTCCTTCCAGGGCGCCTTCTCCGTCGCCAACCGCAAGGCGGGCAAGTGCGAGAAGGTCGCTCGGCTCGTCCACCAGGGGTTGGTCAAACTCAGGCAACAACCCGAAGTCTTGCGTTTCACCGTCCAGGGCGACACCAAATTGCTGGGATTCAATGAGATCTCCAATGGAGTTCTCGTCCGAAGCCATCAAGTCGCGCTCACCGGGCAACATGTGGCCGTCAAATGGGGGGAAAAGGTCATCGACGCCTACACGGGTCTCGCGGGTCTTCCCCTGTCCGAGTACATGGCTCGGCTCAGTACAGCGGCCTCCAGCCATGTCGTCTACGAGGTGGCACGAGCACCATGAGTGAGAAGAAGATCGCCAAAGTGGAACCGATGCCGGAGGAGTGGCGCGGACGTCGAGTCGGACTCATGGATGCCCTGCTGTACGCACGCCAGCGCATTCTTGAAAAACGGGGTCTCTGGTCCGTGACTGGCTTTGACACCGTCGAGTCGCTCTTCGCGTTCACCATGGGGTGGGCCTCCAATACCCAGTTCAACGGAGGCGAGGATCTGGAATGGCAGGAGTTCTGGGATTGGCTCCGGGACGTGAAGAAGGAGATGCCACCGGAGGGCTGGCACGCGAAGTACCTGCGCGACTGCGACGGGGACCACGAGCGCGCGGCCCTGAAGTTCCTCGACTTCGCCCACGAGTTCGTCTCCCTGCGTCGCGCATCACCCAACCCCTGAGAATTCCAGGCGATTCCGTACAATCCGGCGACACTTCTGCTTCGGCACGAGTGACCTGTCCGAAACATTCGTGCCAACCGCTCCCCCATGAGGGACCCGACCCCTACCTGGAGTGGAGTACGCCCCGCCCTGCTCCTGCTGCTCTGCCTGCTGCCCCTGGGGGTGCTCGGCAATCCCCCCATGCCGGGGGACGACTCGATCCGGGCCCGGCTCAAGGCGTGCCTGCTGACGGGGGAGATGGCGTGTGTCGTCGACCAGTACCTGGCGCTCCAGGACATCGGGCGGGTGCCGGGCTGGATTGATGCCTATACAGGACTGGCGGGTCTCCCCTTGACGGAATACATGAAGAGGCTCGGAACATCAGGAATGAGCCAGGTCCTTCACGAAGTGGTGAAAGCACCATGAGTGAGTGGAAGGTGGGCAAGGAGGTGCCTCTTGCCGAGAAGTGGCAGGGGCGCCAGGTGGGACTCATGGATGCCCTGCTCCACGCGCGTGAATCCATCTTGGATGGGCGTGGACTCTGGTCCGTGACAGGCGGAGAGACCATCGAATCGCTTCTATCCTTCACCATCGGCTGGGCCTCCAACACCCAGTTCAACGGAGGTCGGGATCAGGAGTGGCGTGATTTCCGGCGTTGGCTCGACGACGTGGAGCCCGCGGCGCGCTACGAGGGCTGGCACGTGACGTTCCTGCGCGAGTGCGGCGGGGACCACGAGCGCGCGGTCATGAAGTTCCTCGATCGCGCCCACGAGTTCGTCTCCCTGCGTCGCTCGGCCCCCAAACCCTGAGAATTGCAGGCGATTTCATACAATCTGGCGACGCGGAACGCGCATCCGGCCACCTCTTCGGTTACTGTCCGGACACAAAGGACCCTAGAGGAAACACATGTCCCGCACCATTCGTGCCCCGCGTGGCACCACCCTGTCCTGCAAGGGCTGGGTCCAGGAAGCCGCCCTCCGCATGCTGATGAACAACCTGGATCCCGACGTGGCCGAGCGCCCCGGGGATCTCGTCGTCTACGGCGGCATCGGCAAGGCCGCGCGCGACTGGCCCTCGTTCGACCGCATCGTCGCGAGCCTCCAGCGCCTCACCGACGAGGAGACCCTGCTCGTCCAGTCCGGCAAGCCCGTGGGTATCCTGCGCACCCACCCCGACGCCCCCCGCGTGCTCATCGCCAACTCCAACCTCGTGGGCAACTGGGCCAACTGGGACCACTTCTTCGAGCTCGAGAAGAAGGGGTTGATGATGTACGGCCAGATGACGGCCGGCTCGTGGATCTACATCGGCACCCAGGGCATCCTCCAAGGCACCTACGAGACCTTCGCCCAGGCCGGCCGCGTCCACTTCGGCTCGGATGACCTGTCCGGCCGGCTCGTGCTCTCCGGCGGCCTCGGCGGCATGGGCGGCGCCCAGCCCCTGGCGGCCACCATGAACAACGCCGTCTTCCTCGGCGTGGAGATCGATCCCACGCGCGCCCAGCGCCGCGTGGAGACGCGCTACCTCGACGTCATCGCCAAGGATCTCGACGAGGCGCTCGCGCTGGTGAAGGAGGCACAAGCCAGGCGCCAGGGCCGCTCCATCGCCGTCATCGGCAACGCCGCCCAGGTGTTCCGCGAGCTGTACCGGCGGGGGCTCAAGCCGGACCTGGTGACGGACCAGACGAGCGCGCATGATCCGCTCAACGGCTACATCCCCGCGGACCTGTCGCTCGAGGCCGCCGCCGAGCTGCGCCAGCGCGACCCCCAGGGCTACGTCGAGCGCGCGCGCCAGTCCATGGCCGCGCAGGTGCAGGCGATGCTGGACTTCGCGCGCGCGGGCAGCCACGTGTTCGACTACGGCAACAACATCCGGGCCCAGGCGCAGCTGGCGGGGCTCGAGCACGCCTTCGACTTCCCCGGCTTCGTGCCCGCCTACATCCGTCCGCTCTTCTGCGAGGGCATGGGGCCCTTCCGCTGGGTGGCGCTCTCGGGAGACCCCGAGGACATCCGCCGCACGGACGAGGCGGTGCTGGAGCTGTTCCCGGAGAAGGCCTCGCTGCGCCGCTGGCTCGAGCTCGCGCGCGAGCGCGTGGCGTTCCAGGGCCTGCCCGCGCGCATCTGCTGGCTGGGCTATGGCGAGCGCGCCCGGGCCGGCCTGCGCTTCAACGAGATGGTGCGCAAGGGCGAGCTCAAGGCCCCCATCGTCATCGGGAGGGATCACCTGGACTGCGGCTCGGTCGCCTCGCCCAACCGCGAGACGGAGGCCATGAAGGACGGCACGGACGCGGTGGCCGACTGGCCCATCCTCAATGCCCTGGTGAACGCGGTGAACGGGGCCTCGTGGGTGTCCTTCCACCACGGCGGGGGCGTGGGCATGGGCTACTCGCTGCACGCCGGCCAGGTCATCGTCGCCGACGGCACCCCCGAGGCCGCTCGCCGCATCGAGCGCGTGCTGACGTCCGACCCCGCCATGGGCGTGCTGCGCCACGCCGACGCGGGCTATTCCGAGGCCCACGAGACGGCGCGCACCCGCGGCGTGCGCATCCCCGGCCTCACCGAGTGACGCGATGGAAACCCTGGAGCTGCTCATCCGCAACACCTCCGAGGTGCTCACCGTGGAGGGCTCCCCCCAGGAGCCCGCCGAGCGCGCCCTCACCCCGCATCCCCACGCCTGCGTCGGCGTGCGCCGCGGGAAGATCTGGTACGTGGGCTCCGAGAGCGCCCTGCCCCCGGGCGCGGTGGGCCCCTCCACCCGGGTGCTGGACGCCCATGGTCAGTTCGTGGGCCCGGGCTTCGTGGACCCCCACACCCATGCCGTCTTCGCCGGCGAGCGCGCGGCGGAGTTCGATCTGCGCTGCCAGGGCGCCACCTACCTGCAGATCGCCCAGGCCGGCGGCGGCATCGCCAACACCGTGCGCGCCACCCGCTTCGCCAGCGAGGAGGATCTCATCCGGCTCGCCCTGCCCCGGCTCCAGTTGATGCTCGAGTACGGCATCACCACCGCCGAGGTGAAGAGCGGCTACGGCCTCACGCTCCAGGACGAGCTGAAGATGCTCCGGGTGGTGCAGCGGCTGTCCACGCTCCAGCCCGTGGAGCTCATCCCCACCCTCATGTGCGCACACGCGGTGCCCGAGGAGTACCGCGAGTGGCGCGAGTCCTACCTCGATTTGTGCATCCAGGAGATCCTCCCCGCGGTGGCCGAGCAGGGCCTGGCGCGCTTCTGCGACGTGTTCGTCGAGCAGGGGGCCTTCACGCACGCGGAGGCGCGCCGCCTGCTGCTGGCGGCCCGGAAGCGGGGGCTGCAAGTGCGGCTGCACGTGGATCAGCTCAGCGCCTCGGGAGGCGCGGAGCTGGCGGCCGAGCTGGGCGCTGCCTCCGCGGACCACCTGGAGCAGGTGAGCGATGCGGGCATCCAGGCGCTCGCGGCCGCGGGGGTGTCGGCCGTGCTCGTGCCCACCGCCACCCTCTTCCTGCGGGTGCGCCCCTACGCCCCCGGGCGCAAGCTGCGCGACGCGGGCGTCAACGTGGCGCTCGGCACCAACCTCAACCCCGGCTCGGCCATGAGCGAGAACCTTCCCCTCGCCTTGGGGCTCGCCTGCCTGGAGAACGGGCTGACGGCCGCCGAGGCCTATTGGGCCGCCACCCGGGGAGCCGCGCTCGCGCTTGGTTTGAGTTCCGAGGGACGGATTGCCGTGGGCGACCCCGCCAATCTTGTCATCTTTTCGTGTTCAAACTATCGCCACCTTCCCTATCACCTGGGAATCAATCACGCACGGATAGTGATCAAGGGAGGCCATGTCGTGGTAGAGCAGGAAAAAGCCCTTTGTGCATGATTCTGGTTGCACAAGTGGCATTCGAGGGAACTTCCACCCTGGGCCGGCCGTTAGCATCAAACAAGCAAGCCTATGTGCCGCCTCTTTGGTTTCAGATCCGCTGTCCCCGCCGCCGTTCATCCTTCGCTCGTCACGGAGAAGAATTCCCTCCTGCGTCAATCGCGGGAGCACAAGGATGGATGGGGAATCGCCGCCTATGAAACGGGAGACAATCCGTTCGTCGCGCACGGATTGGGCCCGGCGCACTGCGACCCCGACTTCGAGCGGGTCAGCAGCCGGGTGTCTTCCCGCACGGTGGTAGCGCACATCCGCCTGGCGTCCGTGGGGCAGGTGGAGAAGTGCAACGCCCACCCCTTCACCCATGGCCGGTGGTGCTTCGTGCACAACGGCACGCTGAAGAACTTCGCCCGGCACCAGGCGGCGGTGGAAGCGCTCATCCGGGAGGATCTGCGCGCGCTCATCCAGGGCGCCACGGACTCCGAGCGCTGCTTCTACCTCTTCCTCACCCGGCTGGCCGAGCAGCGTCAGTGCCTGGTGGGCCCGGCGTGCGTGGAGAAGGTGGCCCGGGCGCTGGCGGAGACGATGGGGCTGGTGTCGCGCCTCACGGATGAGCCCGGGCAGGACGGCTCGTCCATGAACTTCCTGGTCACCAACGGGGATGTGATGGCGGCCACCCGGCGCAACCGCTCGCTCTTCCTGTCGGACACCGCCCCCGAGACGGGCAGGCTCCCCCACCGCAAGCACCTGGGGGCGCCCAAGCCGGGGGATCGGCTGGAGCAGTTCGTGCTCGCCAGTGAGCGGCTGTCGGGAGAGGACCACTGGCACGAGGTGGCGGAGAACAGCGTCATCGGCGTGGACAGCGGCCTCGTGTTCCACCACTGGAGGGTGGGGGACCTGGACGCCCGGCACTGAGGCCCGGGCGGAGAGGCGCTCCCTAGGGAGAGGGAGGACCCTGGAGCGGCGTCCCCCAGCGGGCGATCTGGGCGTTCACCGTCATGTCCCCCGTCACCCGGAAGGAGCGGAGCGGCACGGGCGTGCCCTCCGAGGACAGCTCCGGCGTCCAGACGTCCTCCCGCCAGAGCGTGTAGGACACCTCCGCGTCCACCGCGAGGCGCACCATCCCCGTGTAGTGCCCGTTGGTCTGGCGGCGCAGGTAGAAGCCCGGGGCCACGTTCCCACCGAGCGAGGCATGCGAGCCCAGGACGGTGATGACGGCGTCGGACGGTGTCCCGTCGGGGACCGTCACGTCGAAGGTGACGGTGGCGTGGGGGTACTCCTGAGGCGGAGGCTCGATGGCGCCACACCCCATCAGCACCACACTGGCGAGCGGGATGAGCAAGAACCACTTCACGGCGTGGCAGGGGTTCATGGGCGCAGGATATGCCAACCCCTCGCCGCGGAGGGCACGGCCCGCCCATCTGTTGTCCGCTGCACGAACCCCCGGACCCCCTCCGTGTTGCCCGGTCAGCGCTCGGCCAGCAACCAGTCCTTCAGCAAGCCGGCGGGCCGCGCGCCCCAGGCCTCGGCCACCAGCTCGCGGGACTCCTCGCCCACCTCGCGCAGGGTGAGCCGCAGGTACTCGCGCGGCGCGGCCTCGGGGATGCGATCCAACCACTCCACCAGCAGCGCGCCGTCGCCACCCACCATGTCCAGGAAGCCCGTGGCGTACAGCTCGTCGTAGTCGGCCAGCCGGTAGAGGTCCGCGTGGTAGAGCGTCAATCGCCCCTGGTAGGGGTAGACGATGGCGAAGGTGGGGCTCGCCACCTGCGAGCGCTCCACCCCGGCGCCCTCGGCCACGCCACGCACCAGGTGCGTCTTGCCCGCGCCGAGATCGCCCACCAGCCCCACGAAGTCCCCCGGCTGGAGCAACCGCCCGAGCCGCACGCCCAGGCCGTGGGTCTCCTCGGGCGAGCCCGAGCGCACCGTGTGGCTCAGCGTGGGCACGCTCATCGCTCCCACCGCGTCCACACCGAGCACAGCCCCTTCACCACGTCCGAGGCGATGAGGCCCAGCCGGCCCCGCCGCCCGGCGGCCAGATCTCCCGCCAGCCCGTGCGCATACACGGCCGTCCAGGCGGCCTCGGGGAGCTTCAGGCCCTGGGCGAGCAGGGCGCCCAGCACGCCGCTCAGCACGTCCCCCGTGCCGCCGGTGGCCATGCCCGGATTGCCCGTGGGGTTGACGTACACGGTGCCATCCGCGTGGGCGATGAGCGTGCGCGCCCCCTTGAGCACGAGCGTCACCCCGTGCGTGCGCGCGAAGTCCCGCGCCACCTTCACCCGATCCTTCTGCAGCTCCTTCGTGGGCAGGCCGGACAGCCGCGACATCTCGCCCGGGTGGGGCGTGAGCACCACGGGCCCCCTGGCCCGGCGCAGCACCCCCAGGTCCGTGGAGACGGCGTTGAGCGCGTCCGCGTCCAGCACCACGGGCACGTCCACGCGCTCGAGCAGCTCGCCGAGCAGCGCCGCCGTCTCCTCGCCGCGAGGGATGCCAGGGCCCACCACGAGCGCGTCCTTCTGCTCCGCCGCGGCGAGCAGGGACTCCAGGTCCGCCCGCCCCAGGGGACCGCGATCCTCCAGGGGCCAGCCCATCAGCTCGGGAGCATGGCCGAGCACCGACTCCACCACCTGGGCACGCGTGGCCACGGTGACGAGCCCCGCCCCTGCGCGCAGGGCGCTCAACGCGCTCAGGGCCGCCGCCCCGGACTTGCCCAGGCTGCCGGCCACCACCAGCACGTGCCCGTAGGTGCCCTTGTGGGTGTCCGAGCGGCGCGGGGCGATTGCACCCCGGGCATCGGCCTCCTCGACGAGGAAGACCTCCGCGCCCGCCTGGGCCTCGACGGCGTCGGCGGGAATGCCGATGTCCACGCACCGCACCTCGCCGCACAGCGTGACGCCGGGCTCCAGCACCTGCCCCTGCTTGAGGAAGCCGAAGGTGACGGTGGCATCCGCCTCCACGCAGGGCTCGAAGGGCACTCCCGTGTCCGAGTGCAGCCCCGAGGGCACGTCCGCGGCCACCACCTTCGCCCCCGCCGCGCGCCAGCGACGCACGTGCTCGATCGCCTTGGCGAACTCCCCGCTGGGAGGCCGGGTGAGCCCGGTGCCGAAGATGGCATCCACCACCACGTCCCCCACCCGCGGCTCCTCCACCGCCCCGAGTGCCTGGGGCTCGAGACCCGAGGGCCCCAGGGCGAGCAGGTTGCGCTGGGAGTCCGGCGTGAGCTTGTCCCGGGGACCCACGAGCACCAGCGTCACCCGTCGGCCCCAGGCATGGAGCAGGCGAGCCGCCACCAGCCCGTCGCCACCGTTGTTGCCAGGTCCGCACACGACGAGGAAGCGCCCGCCCGGCGAGCCGAGCTCCCGGGCCACCTCCGCCAGCTCCCGTCCGGCGTTCTCCATCAACAACGGGGACGGCATGCCGAAGTGGTCTCCGGCGGCGCGGTCGGCCGCGCGCATCCGCTCGGCGGTGAGGACTCGGCGCATGACGTTCAGCTCCTCTCTTGCAGGACCACGGTGGCGGCGGCGACGCCCGCGTCATGGGTGAGCGCGAGGAAGGCCTCCGCGCGCCGCTTCTCCATCTCCACGCGCGCCACGCCCGACAGGCGGAAGCCCGGGGGACCGCCCGCGCGCACCACTTCCATGTCGTGCCAGGTGAGGCCCTTGGGCGCGCCCAGGGCCTTGATGAGTGCTTCCTTGGCGGCGAAGCGTGCCGCGTAGGCGCTCGCCTTGTCCGAGCGCGCGTCGCACAGCTCGCGCTCGGCCGGCGTGTACACGCGCTCGAGGAAGCGCTCGGCGCGGGCTCCGTCCAGGATGCGCTGGATGCGGGCCACCGAGCAGATGTCCAACCCCAGGCCGATGATCGCCATGGCGCGCGCTCGCCCTAGCCCGGGTTGCGCATCAGCTCGAGCATCTCGCGCACCGCGCGCTCGAAGCCCACGAGCACGGCGCGCGCGACGATGGCATGGCCGATGTTCAGCTCGTCGATCTCCTGGATGCGCGCGATGGCGCGCACGTTGTCGTAGTTGAGCCCATGGCCCGCGGCCACGCCCATGCCCAGCCGCGCACCCGCCTTGGCCGCGTCCACGATGCGGCTGAACTCGCGCTCGCGCTCGCGCTCGTTGCGCGCCTCGCAGTAGCGCCCGGTGTGCAATTCAATCCGGTCCGCGTTCACCTTGTGGGAGGCGCGCACCTGATCCAGGTCCGGATCGATGAACAGCGAGACGGTGATCTCCCCGTCCTTGAGGTTCTTGATGGTTTTGGCGAGCGCGTCCTTCTGGCCGTTGACCTCCAGGCCGCCCTCGGTGGTGAGCTCCTCGCGCCGCTCGGGCACGAGCGTCACCACGTCCGGCTTGTGCTCGTAGGCGATCTTCACCATGTCCTGGGTGGCCGCCATCTCCAGGTTGAGCAGCGTCTGCACCGTCTCGCGCAGGATGCGCAGGTCGCGCTCCTGGATGTGGCGCCGGTCCTCGCGCAGGTGGATGGTGATCTGCCCGGCGCCGGCCAGCTCGGCCAGGGCGGCGGCCGTCACCGGATCCGGATACGACACGCGACGCGCCTGCCGCAGCGTCGCCACGTGGTCCACATTCACACCCAGTCGCTGTCCCATGTCGGCCGCTCTCCCTCGCGAGGGCACACCGGGCGGGAGTCCTACACCGCTTCCGCCCGGGCGCGCGCCCTTCTATTCGCGGCCCGGGACTTGGATGTCAACCGTTGAGCGCCGCGGACAGCTCCTGGGCGATCTGCTGCGCGTACTGCTCGTTGCGCGTGGCGTCCGTGCCCTCGATGAGGACACGGGCCTTGGGCTCGGTCCCGGAGAAGCGCACCAGCACCCGGCCCTCCTTGCCCAGCTTCTTCTCCACGTCCTGGATGGCCCTCATCACCGAGGGCAGCTCGCCCAGCTCGCGCTTGTTCTTGACGACCACGTTGAGCAGCGTCTGGGGCACGGGCTGGAAGATGGAGGCCAGCTCGCTCACCGGCTTCTGCTGCCGGCACATCACGGCGAGCAACTGGAGCGCCGCCAGGGTGCCATCACCCGTGGTGGTGTGGTCGGAGAAGATGAGGTGGCCGCTCTGCTCGCCCCCCAGGTTGTAGCCGTTCTTGCGCATCTCCTCGACGACGTAGCGGTCACCCACCTTGGTGCGCACCACCTTGACGCCGTAGTTGGCCACCGCGCGCTCCAGGCCGACGTTGCTCATCACCGTGGCCACGAGCGTCTTCTTCTTGAGCTCCTTGCGCGTGACGAGCTCGCCCGTGCAGATGGCCATGATGGCGTCGCCATCCACGACCTGGCCCTTCTCGTCCACGACGATGAGGCGGTCGGCGTCGCCATCCAGCGCGATGCCCAGGTGGGCCCCGTTCTTCACCACGCACCTGGCGAGGTTCTCCGGGTGGAGCGCGCCGCACTTGTGGTTGATGTTCTTGCCGTCCGGCTGCACGCCCAGGGTGATGACCTTGGCGCCCAGCTCCTCGAGCACCGCGGGGGCCGTCTTGTAGGCGGCGCCATTGGCGCAATCGACGACCACGGTGAGCCCCTCGAGCGTCAGCTCGCGCGGGAAGGTCGTCTTGAGGAAGACGATGTAGCGGCCGCGCGCGTCCTCCAGGCGGAAGGCCCGGCCAATCTTGGTCGCCGTGGGGCGGATGGAGTCGATGGCGCCACTGGCCACCAGCTCCTCGATCTTCGCCTCGGTCTCGTCCGGCAGCTTGAAGCCGTCGCGCCAGAAGAACTTGATGCCGTTGTCCTGGTACGGGTTGTGGGAGGCGGAGATGACGGCGCCCGCGTCGGCCCGCATGGAGGTGGTGAGGTTGGCGATGCCCGGAGTGGGCAGCGGACCCACCAGGTCCACGTCCACGCCCATGGAGATGAGCCCCGCGGCGAGCGCCTGCTCCAGCATGTAACCCGACAGGCGCGTGTCCTTGCCGATGATGACGCGGTGGCGGTGGGGTCCATTGCGGATGAGATGGGCCAGTGCGCGGCCCAGCTGCATCGCGACTTCCGCCGTCATCGGGTAGACGTTGGCGACACCGCGGACTCCATCCGTGCCGAACAGTCGCTGCGACGCCCTCTCTTCATTCGGGGGCATGTTCATCCTGTACGCCATAAAATTACCGCTCCACCTTTCCCTGGCCGGCCACGCGGGCCGGACCGCCCACGCCAGAGGGCTTATAGCGCGCCCTCCACGAGCCCGAAGCTAGGGAGTGGAAGTTCCCTGGACAAGCGTGCGACCCCAGAAGATGGACTGGCACTTCAGGGTGGTCGGTACGGGTCACACCTTCTCGTTCATGGTGGGCCCGCGTCGCCCTCTAGTAGAGCGAGCCGCCCTCCAGCGCCCCACGCACGGCGTCCACCACGGCGAGAGCATCCCGGGCCTCGGTCACGTCGTGGACCCGGACGAAGTCCGCGTCTCCCGCGGCGGCCACGGTGGCCACCGAGCCCAGGGTCGCCGCCAGCCGCTGATCCACCGGACGACCTCCCGCCAGCTTCCCCAGGAAGCTCTTGCGGCTGGTGCCCACCAGGACGGGCAGGCCCAGCACGCGCAGCTCCCCCAGGCGTCTGAGCAGGAAGAGGTTGTGCCCCAGCGTCTTGCCAAAGCCGATGCCGGGGTCCACCAGCACGCGCTCGCGCGGAATGCCCGCCGCCACGGCCCGCGCCACGCCCTCCTCCAGGAAGGCGAGCACCTCGTCCACCACGTCCTCGTAGTGGGGGGCGAGCTGCATGGTCTCGGGGGTGCCTTGAATGTGCATGAGACAGCAGGCCGCGCCCGCCTCGGCCGTCACCCGGGGCAGCTCCGGATCGAACCGGAACCCGCTGATGTCGTTGACGAGCACCACGCCCGCGCGCAGCGCCTCGCGCGCCACCGCCGCCAGGGTGGTGTCCACGGAGAGTGGCACGTCCGTGCGGACGCGCAGCCCCTCGATGACGGGCAGCAACCGAGCGAGCTGCTCCTCGGCGGGCACGGGGGCGGAGCCGGGCCGCGTGGTCTCCGCGCCCACGTCCAGCACGTCCGCGCCCGCCTCGGCCAGCCGCAGCCCGTGGGCCACGGCGTCCTCGGCGCGCAGGTAGCGCCCTCCGTCGGAGAAGCTGTCCGGGGTGACGTTCACCACGCCCATGACGTGGGTGCGCGCGCCGAAGGTGAAGGTGCGCCTCCCGAGCGTCAGCGGCGCCGGGGGCCTCGTGCTCTCCAGCAGGCGCGCCACGGCGTCGACGAGTCCGGCCAGCTCCGTCCGCTCCCGGGCACGAGCCATCATGCGCTCGAACTGCTCCTTCCTTCCGGAGAGCAGCCCCGTGCCGGGCCGGGTGCGTGGCTCTCCCTCGACCCACGAGGGGTACTCCTCGTGCCCCGGGCGGGTGCGGCCGGCCAGGAGGTCCGTGAGCACACGGCCCTGCTCGCGCTCGAGTCCCGTGAGCAGTACGTGCAGCGCGGACACCTTCTCGCGCAGCTCCTCGCGGGCGGAGGGGGACAGCCCGAGGCGCAGCAGGGCGGGCTCGAGGTCGGCGGGGCGATCGAGGCGGACGGGACGGGCTCGAATCATGGGCGGAGCGGCTCCGGCGGGACGCGCGAGAAAAAGACGAAGGCCCTCCCCACGTGGGTGGAGAGGGCCTGGGTTCTACCTGAGCGGAGGGCCGCGGCTTCAGGCCTTGTTCGGCTCCATGTTGGGCAGTCCCTCGAGCGCGTCGAGGATCTTCCGCTTGTCCTTCTTCTCGGTGGACTTGGTGGGCGGGGCCATGACGCGGGGCGGCGGGCGCTCGCGCGTGAGCTGTCCGCCCTGCAGGAGGATGTTCACGTCCTCGGCGTCCAGCGTCTCGTACTCCACCAGGGCGTCGGTGACGCGCTTGAGGCCCTCGAGGTTCTCGGTGAGCACCGCCTTGCCGCGCTCGTAGCAGCCCATCACGATGCTGCGCACCTCGGCGTCGATGAGCCGCGCGGTCTCCTCGGAGTAGTCCTTGCTCGAGTTGAAGTCGCGGCCGAGGAACACCTCACCGTCGCTCTTGCCGAAGGCCAGGGGCCCCAGCTTCTCGCTCATGCCCCAGCGGCACACCATGGCGCGCGCCGTCTCCGTGGCACGCTCGATGTCGTTGGAGGCGCCCGAGCTCATCTCGTTGAACATGAGCTCCTCGGCGATGCGACCGCCCATGGCCATGGAGATCTGATCGAGGATCTGCTTCTTGTAGCCGTTGACCTTGTCCTCGGTGGGCAGGCTCCAGGTGAGACCCAGGGCCTGGCCGCGCGGGATGATGGTGACCTTGTGGAGCGGATCGCAGCCGGGCAAGAGCTTGGCGATGATCGCGTGACCCGCCTCGTGCACGGCGGTGTTCCGCTTCTCCTTCTCGGTCATGATCATGGACTTGCGCTCGGGGCCCATGAAGACCTTGTCCTTGGCGGCCTCGAAGTCGCTCAGGTCCACGCGCTCCTTGTTCTGCCGCGCGGCCATCAGCGCCGACTCGTTGACGAGGTTCTCCAGGTCCGCGCCCGTCATGCCGGGGGTACCGCGGGCGATGACCTCCAGCTCCACCTCGGGAGCGAGCGGCACGCGGCGGGTGTGCACCTTGAGCACGCCCAGGCGGCCCTTGAGGTCGGGGCGCGGCACCACGATGCGCCGGTCGAAGCGGCCGGGACGCTGCAGCGCCGGGTCCAACACGTCCGGACGGTTGGTGGCGGCGATGAGGATGACGCCCTCGTTGGACTCGAAGCCGTCCATCTCCACGAGGAGCTGGTTGAGCGTCTGCTCGCGCTCGTCGTGTCCGCCGCCCAGGCCCGCGCCACGGTGACGGCCCACGGCGTCGATCTCGTCGATGAAGATGATGCACGGGGCGTTCTTCTTGCCCTGCTCGAACAGGTCGCGCACGCGGCTGGCGCCCACGCCGACGAACATCTCCACGAAGTCCGAGCCGGAGATGGAGAAGAAGGGCACGCCCGCCTCGCCCGCCACCGCGCGAGCCAGCAGCGTCTTGCCCGTTCCCGGCGGGCCCATCATCAGCACGCCCTTGGGAATGCGGCCGCCCAGCTTGGTGAACTTCTTGGGATCCTTGAGGAAGGCGACGATCTCCTCGAGCTCCTCCTTGCACTCGTCCGCGCCGGCCACGTCCGCGAAGGTGATCTTGTTGTGGCTCTCGTTGAGCAGCCGCGCCTTGGACTTGCCGAACGTCATCGCCTTGCCGCTACCGCCCTGCAGCTGGCGCATGAAGAAGATGAAGAAGAGGAACAGGAAGACGACGGGCATCCACTGACCGAGCACGGTCAGCCAGAGGCTGTTCTGCTCCTCGCGCTCGTACTTCACGTCCACGTCGTTCTTGCGCAGTTGCTCGAGGATGGCCGCGTCCGGGGCGGGGCCAGTGGTACGGAAGTCCGTCTGCGAGTCGGAGAACTTCCCCGTGTAGGTATTTCCCTTGACCGACACCTCGCGGACCTTCTTGTCCTCCACCTTGGCGAGGAACTGGGTGAAGGTCGGTTCCTCCACCTGCACGCCGTTGGTGTTGAAGAAGTTGTAGAAGGCGACGAAGAGGACGATCAGGATGACCCAGAGGCCGATGGTTTTGTAAGTCGAACGCACGTGGCAGCAGCCCTTTCGGTGCTCGGCGGCAGTGGTGGGCACGGACGGAAAAGCCCAACACTTCCGACCGGTTGTCACGACACCGGGCGTATTGCCCGTGTATCTGACGGTAACAGCAACAACAAAAACGCCTCAACTATTTTGGGGGTTCCTCTTCTGGCACGCCCCCGAAGTGTCCGACTCTATAACGCACAGCCCCCGGGCATGCCCGTGCCAGGAGGCAGTGCCCAGAGATACAGCCGTACAGCGCCCGCGTCCGGCGAATTCCACACCCCTGGTACCCAGAGCACACTCCCCCTGGCGTCCGTGACGACCGGCACCCGGTCCCGGTGCTCGCGGGGAACGCGGCCGTCCACCAGCACGTCCTGCAGCTTCCGGGAGCCGGCGGGACCGCGCACCCGATCCCCGGCGCGACGCGTCCTCACCGTGAGCGGCCACCGGGTCTCCTCCCTCAGGGACAGGGCGAGCGCCCCCGGGGGCGGTGTCCCGGACCCCACCCCGAAGTGCCATTGCGTTCCGGGCTGCACGCCCTCGCTCCCCTCTCCGTCCAGGACCAGGCAGGCCGCGGCCTCGTCCGCTGACCCCTCCCGGCGCACGCAGCGCACGCGTCCCCCCATGGCCAGGAGCTGGAGGCCCCCCGGCACGTACCCTCCGCGCAGCGTCACCGTCCCCCCGTCCGCCACGGCGTCCAGCACCCGGGCGAGCGAGGGCCCATCCACCTCCGCCCCCGCCGCGGTCATCAGGCGGACGAGCACCCGGCGGCGCAGCGCGGGCTCCAGGGCGCGCACGCCCACCGCGTCCAGACTCCCCTCCGGCAGCACCAGCCGATCCCAGGCCTCCTCGGCCATGCGGGCCAGCAGCGCCTCGTCCTCGGCCGCCAGGCGGGTGAAGGCCGCCAGGTGTGGCACCACGGAGAAGCCCACGGCCGCGGAGAGCGCGGGCAGCAGCTCGTGCCTCAGCCGCGCCCGGAGAAAGGCCCTGTCCTCGTTCATGCTGTCGTGCACGAAGCCCGTGCCCTGCTCGGCGAGGAATGCCTCCACCTCCTCGCGCGTGCGCTCGATGAGCGGACGGACGAGCGCGGCGCGCGCCCGGTGGATGCCGATGGCGCCGCGCAGGGCGGTGCCTCGCGACAGCCGCATGAGCAGCGTCTCGGCCTGGTCCGTCGCCGTGTGCGCCGTGGCCACCGCCCCCAACCCCCGCTCGCGCCGCAACGCCTCCAGCGCCGCGTAGCGGGCGTGCCGGGCCCGCTCCTCCACCCCCGGACCCCGCCGCAGACCCAGCTCGCGGACATGACACGGCAGCCCCCACCCGGCCGCCAGCCGGACGACCGCCTCGGTGTCCCGCCGGGCCTCGGGCCGCAGACCGTGGTCGAGCGTGGCCACCTCCACCCGCAGCGACAGCGCCTCGCGCACGAGCGCCGTTCCCACCAGCAGGGCGCACGAGTCCGCTCCCCCCGAGACGGCCAGCAGCACCGAGCCTCCCTCCAGACCGAGCTGGCGGTAGCACCCCGCGAGGTTTCGCGAAAACAAGAGGCTCGTTTCACCCATGACCGGCATCGAACACGCGAGGGAATCGGAATCGCGCGGGCCGGGTTACACCAGATGCGGCCGGTTGAAGCAGCCGAAGTCGATTCTTATGCTCTTCCTGGGGGTCGCGACGGTCGGGGAAAAGAGGGCGGGGGCGGAATGGCCGAGCGACTCGAAGGGTTACACTGATGGATTTTCAACGGAGTTGGGCCTAGGGGTCCCCCCCCTCCCCCTCTGGGCCCACGGGGCCGCTGGGACACGTCCTGGCGGTCCTTCTTTCCGGAACGCCCCGGATCCTGCCTGCCAGGATCCGGGGCGTTCTCTTTTCGCGGGCTTTTTTCGCACACGCGGAATACCCGGCGGCATACGGTGGGGACACACGCCGAAACCGTTGACCCGTCAGGAGGTCTGTCGGATAACGGCTCCAGTGTGTTCAGGTCGTCACCTCGTATCCGTTCCGGAGACCCAGGATGGCAGGCACCGACAAGCGCAAGCAGTCCCTCTACTTCCCCGAGGAGATGCTCAAGGAGATCCAGGAGGAAGCCAACCGCCAGGACCGTTCGCTCTCGTGGGTCGTCCAGCAGGCCTGGAAGATCGCTCGTGACCGCATCAAGTCGTTCCCCGCCGTCAACGACGTGACGGGTGACGAGCGGCAGGACCCACGTGAGGAAGGAAGGTCCTAAGGGCCATGGCCGCTACTGATCATCGAAAACAAAGCCTCTACTTCCCCGAAGACATGCTGGATGAAATCCAGCGCGAGGCGACGCGGCAGGATCGCTCGCTGTCGTGGATCGTCCAACAGGCCTGGAAGGTGGCCCGGGGCGATCTGCGCAAGATGCCCTCGCCCAACGATGTCTTCGGCGCCCCGCCGCCCCGCCCCGACGGCACGTCGGACGGGACGTAGTCCCCCAGCACCCTTCCCGGCCCGGAGCTAGCGCACCACGGGCCGGGAGGGTTTCGCGCAGTTCTCGAAGACGACGCGCTCCTCCTCGTACAAGGGGGGTTTCTGCTCGGCATGTTGGCCGCGCATCCAGGCCACGGTGAGGGTCACGTCCGTGGTCCGGCCCTCGGACGAGCTCGCCGTGACGGGGTTGCGCGCCACGTCGGAGGCCGCGTCCTTGAAGATGGTGCCGTAGCCGTCTCCGCCCAGCGCCAGGAACGACGACATGGCCACCCGGTAGTACGGAGCGTTGTCCCGCGGGGGCAAGGGCACCGCCCGGCCGCTCACGCTCAGCTCCTGCACGCGCTGTCCCACCGGGCGCGAGCAGTCCACGCGCAGCTTGACGTCCTCGGACACCTGCAGGAAGGCGCCCGAGGGCGCGAGGATGGGCTGGCCCGCCGGCGACAGTCCCTCCACCGAGTGCTCGAACATGGCCACGAGCTGCTTCTCGGTGAGGTCCACCGTCACCACGGAGTTCTCGAAGAGCATCACCTCGTGCAGGAGGCCATTCTTCAGCGGCCCCTTGGGGATGGACGTGCGGGTGACGCACAGGCCCTCGGCCCGGAGCGCGCCTCCGTTGATGATGCCCAGGTGCGCGGGGGCCCGGGAGCCATCCTCGGCGTGGCGCAGCGCGTCCGCGGCGAGCTGCCCGAGCGCATGGTTGTCATGCCGCGTGTAGATGCGGTCCAGATAGACGTCCTGGCCCAGGTAGCCGAGGACCGTCTCGGGCTCCTCCACCAGGGGCTGGCACTGATCGTTGTAGCGCAGGCAGCCCAGGCCCGGAGCCAGGGCCAACGCCAGCAGCGCGACGGAGAACGGTCGGGACATCACAGGTGGGCCCTCAAGGTCAGGAAGGCGGACAAGCCCTCACGGGGAAGCAGGTTGGGGATGCGGTCCGGACGGGGCACATCATCGCGCAGGTCGAAGTCGAAGACGTTCTGCACCAGCAGCGTCAGCTCGAAGTGATCGGCGATGGGCTCGGTGCGCACCTGCGCGGTGATGAGGTTGTAGGCGGGGATCCGGTAGCGGCGCACCAGCTCCAGCACCGAGCGCGTGTTGTTGCGCCGCTCGGCGCCCGCGCGCACCACGAGATCGAAGTTGATGATGTCTCCAATGGGCATGGAGATGCCGGCGTTGAAGCGCGCCTGGGGGGTGTCGGTGAGGTAGAGGTGGTTGGCGGGCAGCTCCAGATCCTCGGCGCGGAAGAGGCTCGCGTTGACCCAGGCGGTGGCGCGCTTGCTGGCCTCCAGCCGAGCCTCGCCCTCCACGCCGTACACGCGCACGCCCAGCTCGCGGTTGCGCACCGGGACGATGTTGCCCGAGGTGTCCACGGCGGCGATGGGATGGGAGAAGCCCTCGTAGAAGGCGTTGCCGCGCAGGCGCACGCGCGCCTCGCCCGCCGTCTGGACGAGGTCCGCGCCCAGCTCGATCGTGTCCACCACGGCGGGCTGCAGGCTCGGGTTCCCCTCGAAGCGGCCCTGGTTGTAGTAGGTGTTGGGGATCTGCTCGAGCAGCTCCTGGAGCGTGGGCGGACGGAAGGCCCGGCCGTAGAGCAGCTTGAGCACGAGCGAGTCGGTGACCGAGAAGACCAGCCCCGCGCGGGGATTGAGGCTCGTCACCAGGTGCGTGCCGGTGATGGCGAGGCTGTCCGTGTCCACCAGGGGCAACTCGGTCACGTCCGCGCGCAACCCGAGGGTGAGCGTGAGCGGCTCCACCACCGTCCATTGGTCCTGCACGAAGGCACCGAACGCCAACCGCCGCGAGGCCGCGCCCTGGGCGATGTCCTGGATGTCCACGAGCCCCGTCGGCGGCGCCAGCTCGCCACGCAGGCGGCTGTCGGAGGTGTAGTTGGTGAGGTAGGAGTAGTCGTCCAGCGTCTGCAGCTCCCCCACCGCGCCGAAGGACAGGCGGTTGCCCTCGAAGAGCGACAGGTCCGCGTCCACGCTGGCGCCCAGGGTGCTCACCGTGACGAGCGTCTGCTCGAGCATGCCCTCGGGGAAGAGCTGGGTGCGGTCATCCGGGCCGGTGCGGAAGTTGTCCGGGCCGATCTGGAAGAGCCGGTCCGTGTACTGCCGATCCGCGGACAGGCGCGCGCGCACCCGCATCTGCTCGCTCACCTGGCGCTCGTAGGTGATGTCGCCCAGCAGCATCAGCCACTTGAGGCGCGAGTCCGGACCCATGGTGTCGAACAGGCCCAGGAGCGCGGCGCGGTTCTCGGACATCACCCGCACGGACGCGGTGAGGCGGTTGCGCGAGGAGATCGCGTACTCGGCGCCCAGGCCGAGGTTGAGCAGGAAGCGGTCATCATGGGTGTAGCCGGCGGGATCCAACGGCTCGCGCAGCTTCTGCGCGAGCGTGTCCGCGTCGAGCGCGTCCTTCTCGACGGCCGTCGAGCCCCCCTCCTGGTACCAGACGTCCCCGTCCCCGAAGAGCTTGAGGCGATCCAGGCCGAGGGCACCCGAGAGGTGGAGATCCGCGGCGGGCGCGAGGCCCTGCTCCACCTTCTTGGGCACTCCGCCCACCGAGGCGGAGGAGAACAGGCCTTCCTCGCGCTGCGTGACGAGGTTCACCACGCCCAGGAAGGCCCCCGCGCCATACAGCGACGAGCCCGGACCCCGGATGACCTCGATGCGCTCGAGGTTCTCCACCGGCAGGTTCATCAGCGCCTTGCCGTCGAAGAAGTTGTTGAGCCGGTGGCCGTTGAGCAGGAAGAGCACCTCGGCGTCGTTGCGCAGGCCGCGCACGGCCGTGCGGTAGAAGCCCTGGACGTCGCGGCTGATGGAAAGCCCGGGCACCACGTCCAGCACGTCCGCTACCGTGCGCGCCCCGAGCGAGCGGATCTGCTCGCGCCCGAACGAGGCGGCGATGGCGGGCACCTTCTTCACCGACTCCTCGTGCCGCGTGGCCAGCGCCAGCGTGTCCTCGGCGGTGTAGAGCGCCAGATCCTCCTCCATCTGCGAGCGCGCCGACTCGACGGGCGCGGGCTCGGGAGGAAGCGGGCGCGCGGGCCGCTCCGGGGCCGGGGGGGTGGCGGCCGATTCCGAGTCCGCGGGCAGCTCGGCGTTGAGCGCCGCCATGGCGTCATCGGATTCGGACGTCCGGGCCGGCTCGGCCTTGCGCACGGGCTCGGGCTTGGAGGGCTCGGGCTTGCGTGCGGACTTCGCGGGCTCGGGGGCACGGGGAGCGGGGGGCGGACGCGGGGGGCTGCCGGTTCCGGGGGCGTCCGGGACGACAGGGGCGGCCCTCGGGCCGGAGGCTCCGCGCCCTCGACGAGTACCCGGGCCGGACGCGTGGCGCTCTTGAAGAGCGGCACCCGCTCTCCACCGGGAGTGAAGCCCTCCACGTAGTACTCGACCCCGGGAGCGGCCAGGTGCGTGCCCGGAATGGTTCCCCGGTAGAGGTCGCCGTACTGCAACTCCATGGGCGCCTCGGTGTAGGGCTCGCCGGAGCCGCGGTAGCGCAGCACCACGCGGAGGATGCGCTGGGTGCCGGTGAGCACACCATCCACCACCAGGGCCTGGCCGGCTTCCGCCTGCTCCGGGGGATTGTGAAGCAGGGACGACTTCTCCTGCGAGTGGACGGGCAGCGCCACGAGCAGCACGAGCGCGAGGAGGATGGAGCGGGGGCGTGAGCAGGCCACGGGGACTCGGATCGTCCACCGTGGGCCCGGACGCGTCAAGGAAGGGGGACACGGTCGCTGAATTTTTGCCGGCCCCTCGGGTGCGTGCGAGTGGTGACCGCCCATGCGCGCGTCGCTCGCCCTCCACCTCGCCCTGTTCCGTCGTCAGAAGGCCCAGATCGCCCGGGTCGTCGAAGGACAGTCGGCGGCCTTTCGCGCCTACGAGGCCCGCTACCGCCGGCGGACCTCCGACTACCGCCAGCTCCTCTCCGCCCACGCCGTCTCCCAGCAGGTGCGCGCCGCGGACGTCATCTACGTGGGCGACTACCATACGCTGCCGCTCGCGCAGGAGACCTACCTGAACCTCGTGGAGGGCGTCCGGGAGGCGGGCCGCCGGGTGGTGCTCGCGCTCGAGTGCGTGGAGGGCCGGCACCAGGCATCCGTCGACGCGTACCTGGCCGGACGCCTCACCGAGCGCGCCCTGCTCTCCCGCCTGGGACTCGGCGCGGGACAAGGTGCCTGGTCCGGGGCGCGCACGCTGCTCGCCTACGCCCGGCGCCACCGCCTGCCCGTGGTGGGCATCGACCGCCGCGCCCAGGGAGAGCGCTCCCTCGAACTCCGGGACGCGTACGCGGCCGAGCGCATCGCCCGAGCCCTTCGGGCCGAGGATTCCCCCCGGGTGGTGGTGCTCGTGGGCCAGTACCACGTGGCGCCCTGCCACCTCCCCGCCCAGGTGGAGCGGGCACTCGGCGAGGCGCACGGCCTCAAGGGGCTCGTGGTGTACCAGAACGCCGAGGGCGTCTACTGGCGGCTCGCCCGCGAGGGCAAGGTGGGCGCGGCGCAGGCGGTGGAGCTGGCGGATGGGGCGCTGTGCCTGCTCAACGCCTCACCCGTGGTGTGCCAGCAGAGCTTCCTGGACTACCTCGAGGCCGAGTCGGGGGACTCGCCCCTGCGCGAGCGCGGCGCCGCCGAGCGCTTCCGGGAGATGGCGGGCCTCATCGGACGGCTCGCGGGCGTGCCGGTGGGGCGCTGGCTGGACGAGGCCGAGGTGGTGACGGCGGCGGACGGGGACGCACTCGAGCGCATCCAGCAGCGGGGCCGCTTCACGCAAGGTGAACTCGTGCAGCTGCGCCGCTACATCCTCTCGCGCGAGAGCTACTACATCCCCCGGGCGCGCACGGCCTACCTGGCGTCGCTCTCCCTCAACCACGCGGCCGAGGAGGCGGCGCACTTCGTGCGGCACTGCGCCGTGGGCGACGCCATGGAGGCGCCGCGCCGGGCCTCGGATGCCTTCTACGCGCGCTGCGTGGAAGAGGCGCTGGGCTTCTTCGGCTCGAAGCTGGTGAACCCCCGGCGCGTCTGCGTGGGGGCCGGCGAGTGGGCCCTGCGCTTTGGCCAGGCCCGGGGCGTGGAGCGGCAGATCGCCGCGTTCGTGCTCGCGCACAAGGCGGCCGAGGTGGAGGTGCCGGACGAGGCGGTGAAGCTCCTGCCCCTGCGCAAGGATCGGCTCTTCCATGGCGTCAGCCACGCACTGGGCTACCTGCTGGGCGATGCGCTCTACCAGGGCTTCGAGGCGGGCCGGGTCGAGCGCGCCGAGGTGCGCGCCCTGTTCCGGGATCCCCTCGAGGACCCGCGCGCCACCTACTTCCAGTGGGTGCGCCGCCTGTCCTCCTGAAGACGTGCGGAAGACGTGAGAGGATGGGCGGCGACATGAAACTCTGGGTGGATGCCGATGCCTGTCCCGGTCCCGTGCGGGACATCCTCTTGCGCGCCTCGCAGCGCTTGCGGCTCCCCATCGTCTTCGTGGCCAACAAGTCGCTCTCCCTGCCCCGCTCGGAGCTCGTGTCCTCCGTGCGCGTGGGCAGCGGGCTCGACGCCGCGGACAACTACATCGCGAAGCAGGCCCAGGCCGGCGATCTCGCCGTCACCCAGGACATCCCGCTCGCGGCCCTGCTCGTGCCCAAGGGCGTCGTCGTGCTCGATCCCCGCGGCGAGCTGTTCACCGAGGACAACATTTCCGAGCGCCTGTCCGTGCGCAACTTCATGCAGGAGCTGCGCGAGAGCGGCGTGGTGACGGGCGGCCCCAGTGGCTTCTCCCCACAGGACCGCCAGCAGTTCGCCGCCGCCCTGGACCGCGAGCTCGCGCGACTGCACAAGCCACGACCGTAGACGCCCCTCCCCTCTTCCGGTGCGGCGCGCCGCTCTGGCAAGGTAGCCGCCAGTCCTGCCGGGGAGGCCACACCATGAAGATGAAGGAGCGGGTGGAGAAGCTCGAGGAGCAGCGCCGCCGCAACGAGGGCCTGGGCGGACCCGAGCGCATCGAGCGCCAGCACGCCAAGGGCAAGCTCACCGCCCGTGAGCGCCTCCAGCGGCTCTTCGACGAGAACACCTTCGAGGAGATGGGTCTGCTCGCCGGAGCCGAGGGCCACCTGCCCGAGGAGGAAGACGCCTCCCGCCCCTCGCCCGCGGACGGCGTCATCACGGGCGTTGGGGAGATCGACGGACGGCCCGTGGCGGCGGCGCTCTACGACTTCACGGTGTTCGGCGGCTCCATCGGCACGGTGGGCGAGCGCAAGGTGGCGCGCATGCGTGACCTGGCCCTCAAGCACCGCATCCCCATGGTGTGGCTGGTCGACTCGGCGGGCGCGCGCCTGGAGGCGGGCGGCGACGTGGACCCCCGGCGCCTCGCGGGCTTCGCGGACACCGGCTACCTCTTCCGCGAGCAGGTGGTGATGAGCGGCGTGGTGCCCCAGGTGGCCGCCATGGTGGGCCCCGGCGCCGCGGGTACCGCCTACATCCCGGCGCTCGCGGACTTCGTGCCCATGGTCAAGGGCACCAGCTCGCTCGCCCTCGGCGGCCCCTACCTCGTGGAGTCCGTGGTGGGCGAGAAGGTGACGGAGGAGGAGCTGGGCGGCTCGAAGGTGCACACCGAGGTGTCCGGCGTGGCCGATGCCGAGTACCCCGACGACGCCACGTGCCTCACCGCCATCCGCGAGTACCTGTCCTTCTTTCCCTCGCACTGCGAGGAGCGGCCCCCGCGCCGGCCCACGACGGATCCGTTCGATCGGCGCGACGAGTCCCTGCTCACCGTGGTGCCCGACAGCCCGCGCCAGGCGTTCGACATGAACAAGGTCATCCTGTCGCTGGTGGATGAGCGCAAGTTCTTCCCGCTCAAGCCCCGCTTCGCGCGCAACCTCATCACCGGCCTGGCGCGCATCGACGGCTGGCCCGTGGGCATCGTGGCCAACAACTCCATGTACCTGGGCGGCATCCTGGACGTGAACGCGGCGGACAAGGCGGCGCGCTTCATCAACCTGTGTGACGCCTTCCAGGTGCCGCTGCTCTTCCTCCAGGACGTGCCGGGCTTCATGGTGGGCACCAAGGTGGAGCAGCAGGGCATCATCCGCCACGGGGCGAAGATGATGTACGCGGCCGCCAGCGCCACCGTGCCCAAGTTCACCGTGGTGGTGCGCAAGGGCTACGGCGCGGGCTACTACGTCATGAATGGCCGGGCCTTCGAGCCGGATCTCTTCATCGCCTGGCCCGGCGCGGAGATTGGCGTCATGGGCGCCGAGGGCATGGTGGCCATCGCCGCGCGCAAGCTCTTGCAGGGCGCCGGCAGCCCCGAGGCCGCCGAGGCCATGAAGAAGGAGCTCGCCGAGGGCCTGCGCCAGCACATCCGCATCGAGCGCACCGCCGCGCTCGCCATGGTGGACGACGTGGTGGATCCCCGCGACACGCGGCGCCTGCTCGCGCGCGCCCTCAAGCGCTCGGCGAACAAGAAGGTGGAGCGCCCCTTCCGCCGCCGGGAGATCTCCCCCGTCTAGAGGCCCTCTCCCACCTGATCCAGCGCGCGCTCGATCTGCTGCAGTGCATAGGGCTTGGGCAGCACCACTGCGCCCAGGCCCTGGTCCAGGCCCTCGGTCGCGCTCCCATACCCCGAGGCGACGATGACCCGCAGTCCGGGAACGCGCCGCACGGCCTCGCGCGCCAGCTCCAGCCCCGACATGCCCGGCAGGCTCACGTCGGTGAACAGCACGTCGAAGCGGCTGGTGGACAGCGCCGCGCGGGCCTCCTCCGCGCTCGAGACCGCCAGCACGTCGTGCCCGAGGATGCCCAACAGCTCGTACGCGGACGTGCGGATGTCCTCGTCGTCCTCCACGAGCAGCACGCGCAGGCGCGTCTTCTTCGGGGGCTCGGGGGCACGCACGGCCCGGACCCGCTCGCGCCGCAGCGCCAGCATGTCCCGCGCGTTCTGCCGCTGCTGACGGTTGCGCAGCATCATGCGGATCTTCCGCGCCATATCCTCGCGCCGGTAGGGCTTGACCAGCAACGCGACGCCGGGATCCAACCGCCCGCCATGGACGATGGCGTTCTCCGTGTAGCCCGAGGTGAACAGTACCTCGAGCTCCGGCAGGGCCTGCCTGGCCTGCCGCGCCAGCTCGGGACTGCGCATGGGGCCGGGCATCACCACGTCGGTGAACAGCAGATCCACCGGCACGCCGCTCTGGATGATGGCCAGCGCGCTCTGGGCATCCCCGGCCTTGAGCACCCGGTAGCCCAGCTCCGAGAGCATCTCCACCGCCGTGGCGCGCACCGCGACATCGTCCTCCACCACCAGGATGGTCTCGTTGCCCCCCTCGATGGGCCCCTCGAGCACCTCGACCGGCGCCGTCTCCGCCTGGAAGGCGCGGGGCAGGTAGATCTTCAGCGTCGTGCCGTGGCCCACCTCGCTGTAGATCTTCACGTGGCCCCCCGTCTGCTTGACGAAGCCGTACACCATGCTCAGCCCCAGCCCCGTGCCGCGGCCCTCGGGCTTGGTGGTGAAGAAGGGCTCGAACGCCCGCTCGATCACCTCGGGAGGCATGCCGCAGCCCGTGTCGGAGATGGCCAGCAGCACGTACTGACCGGGCACCACGTCCTGGTGCAGGTGGGCATAGTGATCGTCGAGCATGGCGTTGCTCGCCTCGATCGTCAGCCGGCCGTGGGACTCCATCGCGTCCCGGGCGTTGATCGCCAGGTTGAGGATGACGTTCTCCAGCTGGTTGGCATCGGCGAACGTGTTCCACAACCCGCCGGAGAGGACCGTCTCGATCTCGATGTCCTCACCCAGCGCGCGGCGCAGCAGCTCATCCATGTCGCGCACCAGGCGGCCCAGGTTGATGACCACGGGCTCGAGCGGCTGGCGCCGGGCGAACGCGAGCAGCTGCGCGGCGAGCTTGGCACCGCGATCCACCGCCCCGACCGCGGTCTGCAGGCGCCGCTGGCCCCGCTCATTGCCGGCCACCTCGTTCTGCAACAACTGGAGGTTGCCCCCGATGACCTGCAGCAGGTTGTTGAAGTCGTGCGCCACCCCACCCGTCAGCTTGCCCACCGCCTCCATCTTCTGGGCCTGCCGCAGCGCGGCCTCGGTCTCGCGGCGCTCGGCCTCGCTCTGCTCGAGCGCCTGGGTGCGCTCGCGCACCAGCTCCTCCAGGTGCTCCTGGTAGCGGCGCAGCTCTTCCTGGGCCCGCCTCTGCTCGGTGACGTCCTGCCCCTGGGCGAAGACGCCCGAGATGGTCCCATCCGGCTCGACGATGGGCTGGTACACGAAGTCGACGTACACGTCGGTGAGCGGCGCGCCTGGCGTGCGCTGCAGGCGCACCAACGTGCCCCGGCCGACGAACGGTTCCCCCGTCGTGAACACCTTCTCCAAGAGCGACGGGAAGCCCTGCTCCACCGTCTCGGGGAGCGCCTCGCGGATCGGCTTGCCGATGATGTCCCGGTGGCCCACGAGCTGGTAGTAGGCGGGGTTGCTCATCTCGAAGACGAAGTTGGGCCCGCGCAGCACCGTCACGAAACCCGGCGCCTGCTCGAACAGCCGGCGCAGCCGGCTGCGCTCCTCGTCCAGCGTCCGGTTGGCATCCTGGACACTGCGCGCGCGGTGGAGGACGCCGGCCTCGAGTTGAGCCCTGGGAGGCTCGTCGTCCCGGGCGACCTGGGCGGCGCGCACCGTGCGCTTGAGCTCCTGCAACTCCGTCACGTCCACGGTGTGCTGGAGGATGAAGGCCACCTCGCCCCGCTCGTCGAGCAGCGGCGTGTGGGTGGCGCTCCAGAAACGCTCCCGGACGACGATGCCCTCGGGCGTATGCAGGGGCACCCGGTAGGGGATGAGCGCCAGCGTGTCCGGCACTCGCCGCGTCAACACCCGCTCGAATGACTCGCGCAGCAGTCGCGCCGGGAGGTTGCCCGGATCGTTCGGATCGTTGGGAAACGCCGCCAGGATGTGCTGGCCCACGATGTCCTCGAACCGGCTCGCCGTGACGCGCAGATAGGCCTCGTTGGCCGCCACGTAGCGCAGCTCACGGTCCAGGAGCATGTAGGGGTTGGGCGAGAGGTTGAAGAGCCTCTGATAGTCGATAATCACGGACATATTTCCACGAGGGCCCGCGCCCCTCTCTCCCGTCCCTGGGAACAGCAACTGATCCAGCCCGGTGGCGCTTTTACCCAAACGTGTCGCTCCCCTTCCAGACCCGGCTCACCGCGGGTGGTGAATCGTTCATGTGTCCACAAGAGCACACGAACCCGCCGCGCGGAAAAAGCCTTCCAGGCAACGATCGAGTCGGGCGCGAGGGGATGTGAGGAACAGTTCGGGATTGACGGCTTCTGGCCGCGACCGCTCCCCCGCCCCCCTGGGGACCAGGTGGAACGATCCCGTACGGCTCGGAATTGATAGGGTTGTCTCCGCCTTCTCCCCCCAAGGAGCAACGCGGTGAACGCCCTTCTCATCCGTCTGGTGTGTGGTCTGCTCTTCGCCGCGATGGCGCTCGGCGCCGTGGTCCATCCGCCGAAGGATCTCACCCAGGGACTGGGCATGCTGCTGCCCATGTCCATGCTGCTGGGCTACGCCATCAAGGGGTCACCGCGCCGCTCGCTGATTCCCAAGCGCAAGGCGGCCCCGCCCCCTCCCGACATCTCGGGCACGTGAGGCACGCCGCCCCGCGTCACGGCGTGCCGCGCACCAGGGGAGAAGGCACGAGCGAGGTGCGCTCCGCCTCGCGCGAGCCCGTGCCGATCGGGGCGGCGGCCTGCTCACGGGGGGCCTCCAACAACGACATCACCGCCGGGTGCACCTTGCTCGCGAAGTAGCGGCCCCCGGCCACGGTGAAGTGCACTCCATCCGCCATGCGCAGCCGCATGGGCTTGCGGAAGCCCTCGACGGGGGCCTCGCGCAACAGGTGGCCCCTGGCATCGACGAAGAAGGGCCGCGTCTCCAGGTGCGTCGACGCACTCTCGCTCCGCACCGCCTCGCGCAGCACCCGGCGGATGATCTCCAGCTTGCGCTCGAAGCGGGGCAGGCCGGTGAAGGGCAGCTCCACCCAGAGCACCTTGCGCCCCGGAGCCGACAGCATGCGCAGGAACTCCGTGGCGCGCTGCTGATAGGCGGCCTCCCACCCGGACGCGCCCCACTGCACCTGCGCCTTGCCCTGGTCATCCGTGAGCCCCTGCCCGTCGTTGCCGCCCAGGATGACGACGACGACGTCGGGTCGATGGAGCTCCACTTCCTCCCGCCCGACCTTCATCCAGTCGAAGAAGTCGGGACGGGCCAGTCCCGTGGAGGACTTCGCCCGCCGCACCGCGCGCAATCCCGGCTGTGCGTTCAGCAGTTGTTCGAGAGACTCTCCGAAGCTGGTGACGATCAGGCTGTCACCCAGCAGGAGCACGGTGCGAGAGCGAGCGGCGCCATCGGGTCCGCCCTCCTCCGCCCGCACCGACACGGACCACAGGAGAGCAAGACACACGAGCGCGCGAATCAGGGCGTTGTCCATCCGGCCCGCACGCTACCCCGCCCTTGCCCGATGGAGAAATGCACTGCCTTCCCTGGTGGGCGGGGAGTCAGGCGCTCAAAGCGTGGCCACCGGGAGTTGTCCGATGGAAATCACCGTTCCCCCCGCATCGACGGCCCCGACGGCCGCGAGGGCGGCCCGGCGCTCCACGTCGGGCAGCACCCAGATGGGCTCGCCTCCAGGAGGCTGGGGCGGAATGGGCTTCTTGTAGCCCTCGGGAGTCAGGACGATCCTCGAGTCGGACACACTGCTGAACCCCCCCGTCCTGATCGGGATGTCGATCTCCACCACGCGCTCCACCAGGACCACGCTCATCCTGGCGCGGTAGTAGCGGTAGATGAGCAGTCCCCGCCCATCCCTCGGGCGCACCGCGAGATCGAAGGTCTCGGGCCCCACGCGCCGGAAGTCATCGTCCCCGGCGGTCGCCCGCGTGAACACGATCCCCGAGGGCGAGTTTCTCGCCCAGGCAAGCTCCGCCGCTCCCGCGCTCCCCGCCATGCCGCACAGCAGAACCACCACGAGCACACCCTGCTTCATGACCCATCTCCCCTGCTGTTCAAGGTGAACGTCCACCCTCTCTACGCCGGGGGGCGCGAATATTCCCTCATTCGAAAAGCACGAGTTCCGACACCCACGGGGCCGGCCTGTCGCGCAGCCAGACGGAGCGCGTCCTCGCCAGGGCCTGGGCGGGTGTCGTCCCCCGTCCCACCTCGTCGAGCAGGGCCTGGAAGAAGGCGCCTCCTTGCTCATCGGGGATGGGCGAGGCGGGAGCCACCACGGACCGGGCACCCGCCTGGATGAACGCCGCGGGAAGACTCGCCACGGCGTAGTAGCGCAAGGCGCCCCCATTCGCGCGGCACGCGGCGAGCAGCACCAGCGGCGCGCCCCGGAGCGAAACCCCCTGGAGGTCCGAGACCGTCAACGCGTAGCGGCCATCGGGCTCGGGCGACAGCGCGAGGAAGGACGCATCGGAGAAGCCCGAGCGGATCAAACCGTGCGCATGGAACTCCACCTCGGTGGCGTCCTCGAGCTCCGCCAGGACCGCGTCGGGAGTGGCCGACGCGCCCCGCAGGAGGATCTCTCCCGGTCGCGGCGCGCGGTTCCACGGCAGCAGGCGCGGCAGACCGAGCGTGGCCGGCGGCTCCACATCCGACACCACCACGTGCTTGGGAGGGAGTCCGGCCTCGGGCCCCTTCCCCTCACCGCCACCGGGGACCAGGTAGCTCCAGGCCCGCTCGGGTCCCAGCAGTCCGGGACGTCCCAGGAGCACGGGCTCGGCGAGCACCCGCACGGCGTCACACCCCGCGAGCTCGTCCAACACCGCCGGGGGCACCGCGGGGAAGTCCTCGAGGAGCGGACGGGTGCGCTGCCCCAGGTACTCGCCCCGCACATGCCCCCGGGCACCACGCGCCACGAAGAGGACGCGCTCGTCCTGCCCCGCCACGGCGAGCAGGCACGAGGCCGGCGCGGCGCGCTCCTGTCCCGCGGCGAGCACGGTGAGGGCCTCGTCGAACTCCCCCGCCTTCCCGGCATCCATCACCAGCGTCTGGTGGGCGTAGGACCAGGCCTTGCGCGCCTCGATGTCCGTGGAGCGCAGGGGCCCGGCCGCCGCGATGACCTCGCGCAGACGCCGCTGCCCCTCGCGCCGATCCGTCTCGATGAGGATGCGCGCCGCGATCTGCTCCATCAGCAGGCGCGCGCCCGGGGTGAACGATGACTCCTCGCGCAACAGCTCCAGCCGCCGTGCCACGTACGCGCGCTCGTCCGCGGTCGTGCCGAAGCGCAGGAGATCTCCGTAGACGGCGAGCTCGAACAGGGAGGGCGGCGCCGCGCACTCACGAGCCCGCGCCACCTCGCGTCGGGCCTCCGCCACGTCCAGCGCCTCGATGGCCAGGAGCGCGCGTTGATGGTGGTAGTCCGCGCGCCGCTCACAGTCCTCCGGCTGCCGTTGCAGGTACTCGTCCAGGTAGGCCCGGGCGAGCGCTGGCTCGTGGCTCAAGCGCGCGCTGTTGATGAGCGCGAGCACGAGCACCTCCTCGTGGTGCCAGTCCCCGAGGCGGCGCGCCACGTCCAGCGCCGCGCGCGCGGGCCCCATCGCCTCCTGACGGCGATCCAACTGGTTGTAGAGGCCGCTGAGCTCCGCCTGGAGCGACACGCACCGGTACTCCAGCCGGGCCCGGTGGCACTCGTCGATCGCCGCCGCGAGCCGCTGCTCAGCCCGGGCGCCGTCTCCATGCGCCAGATCCTCCGCCACCTGGGCCTTCACCAGCGGCGCGCGGTACCACACGGCCTCGCCCGATTCCTCGACGAGCGCGCGCAGCTCCTCCAGGTGCTGGCGCTCGACACGCAGCAGGAGGATGGCGCCGAGCAGCAACTCCCGCTCGCCCGCGCGGCGCAGGCGCGTGAGGTACGCCTCCGCCGCCTCGCCCGTCAGGGCCCGGGCATCCTCCAGCAGCGCGCGGTACGTGCGGGCCAGCGGCGCGCGGCGCGCGAAGTCGGCCCGGGCCACGCGTTGCACGTAGTCGGACGCGGTGGAGTTCCTGGCCGCGGAGTCCAGGGCGCTGGCCAGCGGCGCCAGCGCGAGCACCTGCTCCCGGGACACCGCGGCGCGAATCGCATGGTAGAGGTAGAGCCGCGCCAGGTCCGGGTCGCGGCGGACCATCGCGGCGGGCAGCGCCGTTCCCTCCAACGCGAGCGCCATGCCGGCGGCGTTCATGTCCGTCCACGCCCGGCTCCGGGACGCGGCGCTCGCGCGCAACCCTTCCGCCAGCCGCTTCGCCTCCTCGCTCCACCCCGGCTCGCGCCGGTCCGCCACGAGCTGGAACTCCATGGCGGCGGCCAGCTCCAACGACATCGCGCGCAACGCGACACCGCGGTTCCAATGGGCGCGCGGATGCTCCGGCGCCGCCCTCAGCGCGCGATCCAGCGCCACGAGGGCCCGCTCGGGCTCGCCCCGCCCCAGCGCCGCCAACGCGCGGTCGCTGTCCACGTCCGGCGAGGGCGGCAGCCGCTCCAGGGCCTTCTCGGCGCGCTCGAACTCACCGGCGAGCAGGTACGCCGTCGCCAGGCCGTGGAAGTCCCCCTGCTCCTCGAGCCGCGCCAGCAGCCGCACATCCAGCTCCGCGGAACCCGAGGCCCCATCGCGCAACGTGCCGGAGCTCCGGTAGCCATCCAGGCCTGGGTAGCCGAGCCGACCTTCCTGGGAGCGCGTCGGCGCGAGCGCGAGCAATTGAGCCCCCACGTCGGGGGTCGCGGGCCGCATCCACCACGTCGCCAGCAGACCGAGCAGCACGAGGGCCGCCATTCCCACGCCCGCGCTCCACATCCGGGTGGTGCGGTGGGCCCAGGAGGGACGGAAGGGCTCGCGGCGCGGAGCATGGCGCGGGGCATGGCGCGAGGCCGCGGCCGATCGCACGGCGAGACTCGCCTGGAGTTGATCCTCCAGGGAGGCCTGACAGTCGGCGCACCCCGCGAGGTGGGCCTGGTATTCCTCGGCCTCGCTCGTGGACAACTCCCCATCCACGAAGGCGGCGATCCGCTCGCAAGCCATCACTCGACACCTCCGGGTTGCGCCTGCTCGAGAAGGATGTCCTTGAGCCGCTTGCGCGCCCGGAACAGCCGGGTGCCCACCGTCATGGGGGCGATGCCCAGCTGCTCGGCGATGCGCGCGTACGACAGACCTTCCATGTCCTTCAACCGCACCACGTCCCGGAATTCCTCCGGCAGCTTCTCCACCGCGCGCCAGACGTCCTCCAGCGTATAGCCCGCCCACGTCTCCGCCGGAGCCGCCTCCTCGCTGGCAACGTCCAGGCCCTCGGTGAATTCCTGCTGGGGATGGCGCTTGTCCTGTCGGCACATGTCGAGGAACCGCCTGACGAGGATGGAGGCCAGCCACGGCAGGGGGGGCGCGGCGCGGTCATAGGTGTGGAAGGCGCGAAACGCCCGCTCGTAGGTGTCCTGGAGCAGGTCCTTCGCATCCGAGGGGTTGCGGCCCCGGCACAGGAAGCGGGCGCGCTCCTCCAGTTGCGGCTGGCAGCGAGCCAGCACCTCCTGGAACTCCCGCGCGGACCCGGGAGCGCCGGGCGTGGCGCTCGCGGGGACGGGGGTCCGTGCCGGGCTCCGGGTGCGGGTGAATCGGAACGGGAAGTCCACGAGGGCACTACTTCGCATGGGACGCATCCCGGCGAAAGGGCCTCCAGGGCCTTCACTCCACGCCAGCCAGGCACTCAAGGCACGAGCAGGGGCGTCTCGCGCGCCCGGGGAGCGAGCCGGGAGAAGACCTGGCTCGCGAGCTCCGGCTGGCCGGCCCGCAGCCCCAGGGAAGCCTCATCGAGCAACGGCGTCACCACGAGTCCCTCGGCGCCGTGGTGGGCGAGGAAGACGAGGTGGAGGGCGGGCACGCGCAGCTCGAAGAAGTCCGAGACGCGCGCGCCCGCGGTGCGCATCACGCCGCGCCGGTGCTTCTCCATCAGGCGGCTCTTCTGGGCACCGCCGATCTGCACCGTCTCCCACCGGCCCCGGGTGGACTGGACCTCCACGAGGGAGCGGACCTCGCCTTCCACCTGGACCGGGTAGACGACGCGCTGGAGATCGAGCAGCAGCCGGCCGGGGTCCTCGCCCTGGTAGCGCTGGAGCCGCTCCAGGGAGACCATGAACACCGGGATGGGCTCGCCGAGGGTTCCGGTACTCGCCTCCTCCGGGCCCTGGAACCCCAGGGAGCGGGCGTTGGAGGCACTCACCCGTCCAGCGAAGTCCTGGAGGGTGCGGGCCGCGGCGGCGCGAGCCTCATCGGGTTGCGCGAAGGAGGCGGGGGCGGAGCCCAGGACGAGGAGGCATGCGGACAGCAGGAGGTTCTTCATGGGATGTCTTTCCAGAATCGAGAGGGAGAAAAGCCCTGGCACGGGCCGGGCGACTACTTCGTCCAGAGGGCGGACAGCACGCCGTCCAGTGCGCTCACATGGGACAGGCGGTAGCCCTGGTTCAACCCGGCCACGTAGTTGTAGGTGGATTGATAGCCGGCGCTCGTCATGTTGTAGGCCTGGTAGAAGCCAGACGACGTGGGGTGCCAGGTGGCCGCGTAGCGGATGCCATTGGGCGTGGAGTAGGAGTTGAAGCGCACGGGCATGAGGCCCTGGGCCGCGAAGCTCTGCTTCTTCGACTCGAAGTCCGCCGCCGTCATGTGCCAGTAGGTGGCGTAGCCATTGTGGGCCTTCTTCACCCAGACGCCGGCGAAGCGGATGACGCCGTTGTCGTTGTAGACGGTCAGGTCCACGTTCAGGTAGCCGGCGTTCCACATCTCGTTCCACTTCGCGGACATCTCGGCCTCGGTCAGGTTGGCCAGGGAGAGGAACGCGCCGTCGATGGGCGCCCAGATGACGGAGAAGAGCGGGCCGCTGGACGTGGGCAGCACACTGACCCGATCCGGACGCCAGCCCTGGGCGCGGTAGGTGTCGAAGTAGGACTGGAACTGCTGCGTCGTCATCAACACGCGCACCGGACGGCTCCCCACCGCCTGGAAGGAGCCCGCCATCAACCGGTTGCCCGAGGAATTGTACGCGGTCAGGGTGACCGGCCAGCGATCACGCCAGGCGTGGTGGTCGAAACATCCCTGGAAGCTGCTCGCGGACAGGTTGTGGAAGTCGCTGTAGCAGGGCGGGTTCTCGCGGATGTTGTAGTAGTCCCGCCAGTGGACGTGATCGGCGCCGCTCACGTACTCGGAGTAGGTGATATAGTATTGGTCCCCCACGTTGGGCGCCCACGGATCATTGACGTAGACATAGTTGGTGCTGAGGAGCGTGAGATACCCGCTGGCCACCATCATGTGTCCGCCGCCACCGGTCCATCCCCAGGAGAAGGCCACGGGCCGGTTGGCGTTGATCTCGCTCGTCAGCGACGACCAGCTCAGCGCGCTGTTGGACGTGGTGTTGTACGCGAAGCCATACTTCTCGAACTCGGGCCAGCCGGGCTGCACACACGCCGAGGGTACGGGGCTGTTGCAGCAATCCGAGCGCCCCAGGCGCCGGTTGGCCTGATCACACTGGGACACCCGCGTGGCGCCCAGGTAGTTCATGATCATCTGGCCGCTGCCGGCCCAGCACCACTGGTTCGTCTCTTGGGGGAACAGCGGCACCGGCAGCGTGCCCGCGTTCGCGGCCGAAACAGCCATCACGAGCGATGCCAGCGCACCGCGCAGTATACTCCGCATGTCGTCGTCTCCAGGGGTCCCGAACTCCCCGCCCCATCGCTGGTACGACGCGGGGAGGGATTATTCCTGGAGGATTTGGCGGGGCATTTTCCCCGCGACGTCCCCGCTACCGGGTGGCGGGCTTGAGCGCCCGGGTGGCGCAGAACCCCGACAAGTACTCCGACAGCCGGTCTCCCTCGGTGTGCTTGTCCTCGTAGAAGCCGGTGAGCAGGAAGCCCGCGTCGAGCTGCCCGCCGATCTGATCCTCCAGCGAGTGCGCCACGCACAGGGGCTCGCCCGCGTCGGTGTAGCGGCGCCGCTCCTCGTCGGTGAGGCTCGCCACGTCCGAGTACGGCATGCGGTACTTGAGCCGCGGCCCGCCCTGCTTCTCCAGCTCCGGGTCGAACAGGAAGACGATGGGGTTGGAGAAACCCGAGAGCAACACACCGCCGGGGCGCAGCACCCGGAAGGCCTCGTGCCACACGGGGCGGATCTCCGACGCGAAGCAGTTGGAGCAGGGGTGGAAGATGAGATCGAAGCTCTCGTCCGCGAAGGCGGACAGGTCGCGCATGTCACCTTCCACGAGGCGGATGTCGAGGCCCTCGCGCTCGGCCACCTCGGCATCCCGCGCGAGCTGGGCGGGCGAGTTGTCGAACACCGTGACGCGGGCCCCGGCGGCGGCGAACACCGGACACTGTTGTCCGCCCGCGCTCGCCAGTCCCAACACGTCCTTGCCCGCCAGGCCGCCGAACCACTCGCGCGGCACGGGCTTGCACGGGGTGAGCACCACGCTCCACTCCCCCCGGCGCGCCGCGGCGATCACCTCGGGTCCCACGGGAATCGTCCACCGATCCCCCTTGGCCACCTGACGGTTCCAGGCCTCGCGGTTGTAGGCAGTCAGGTCCATACCGCGCTTCCACTCCGTCCCCATGACGGCTCCTTGTTGAACACTGAAGACCGGATCCACGCGATATCACGCTTCCGTGCTCGAAGAGCCCCCCGAGGCGGTATTCCTCGGACATGGCCTCTACGACCCGCTCCGTGTTCACCCTGGCGTTGCTGTTGTGCGCCCTGCCCGCCCTCGCCCAGGAGAAGAAGGCCCCCGAGCCGCTCGGCATCGCGCTCGAGGGCTACGCCTACCCCGCCCCCGTGCAGTTCCTCCCGCTGACCCTCCAAGGCCAGGACGTCCGCATGGCCTACATGGACGTGCCCGCCAGCGGCAAGGCCAACGGGCGCACCGTCGTGCTCTTCCACGGCAAGAACTTCTTCGGCGCCTACTGGCGCGACACCCTCCGCGCGCTCACCCAGGCGGGCTACCGCGTCGTGGTGCCGGATCAGATCGGCTTCGGCAAGTCCTCCAAGCCGGCCATCGACTACAGCTTCCACCTGCTCGCCACCCAGACGAAGCGGGTGCTGGAGAAGCTCGGAGTCTCCAAAGCCGCCATCGTGGGGCACTCCATGGGCGGCATGCTCGCCACGCGCTTCGCGCTCCTGTTCCCGGAGACCACCACGCACCTCATCCTGGAGA
The DNA here is from genome assembly GCF_002305875.1 of Cystobacter fuscus. Taxonomy (NCBI): domain Bacteria; kingdom Pseudomonadati; phylum Myxococcota; class Myxococcia; order Myxococcales; family Archangiaceae; genus Cystobacter; species Cystobacter fuscus. Next base: position 7,067,713 of record NZ_CP022098.1, read on the forward strand.
ATCCCATCGGCATGGAGGATTACCGCGTCCTCGTACCCTGGCGCTCCACCGAGGAGCTCTACAAGGGCCAGCTCGACACCACCGAGGAGTCCGTGCGCAAGTACCAGAAGACCTACTACGTCACGTGGCGTCCCGAGTACGAGGAGTATGTCCAGGTCATCTACCGCCAGACGCTCGGTGGCGAGTACCCACGGCTGGCCTGGGTGTCCGCCGCCACCGAGCAGATGATCTACCAGCAGCCGGTGGTGCACGAGTTCCCGCAGGTGACGGCACCGGTGCTGCTCGTCATCGGGCAGGCGGATCGCACCACGATCGGCCGGGCGCGCGTGTCGCCCGAGGCCCTCACGAAGCTCGGCCAGTACCCGGAGCTGGGCCGGCGCGCGGCGAAGGCCTTCCCCCGCGCCACGCTCGTGGAGCTGCCCAACGTGGGACACATCCCCCACTTCGAGGCCCCCGAGAAGTGGCACGAGGCGCTGCTCGGGTTCCTCGGCAAGTGAGGGGCTGGTGGCTCAGGCGCCGCCGTCGGTGACGCCGGGGTCTGCGTTCACGTCGATGCCGTCGCGCAGCAGCTCAGCCTTCTCGGCGTTGCTCGCCAGGGTGGCCACCGGGTTGTCATACCAGCCCGGATCTCCGTAGCCCTCCAGGTGCTCGCGCACCTTGAGCACCGTGAACATGCCCCCCATGGTGATGCCTCCGTAGCGGCCCTTGCCGCCCACCATGGGGATGCTGTTGGCCGGCACCGCCATGCCCATGTCCTCCATCTCCCCCATGCCCGTGTGGCCCATCGTCATGTAGTCCGGCAAGAGCTCGCGCACCTTCTCGTCGAAGCCCTCGGGCTCGAGGCCGATGAGGTTGGGCATCCCGTGACCCATCTGGTTCATCACGTGGTGGGTCATGTGGCAGTGCATCGCCCAGTCGCCGGGCTCGTCCGCCACGAACTCGATGCCGCGCGTGCTGCCCACCGGCACCAGCACCGTGGTGTCCGACCATTGAGCGGACTCGGGGACGCGGCCTCCGTCCGTCTCGGTGATGCGGAACTGGTAGCCGTGCAGGTGGATGGGGTGATGGTCCATGGGGCCGAGGTTGCCCAGCCGGATGCGCACCCGCTGTCCCTTCTTCACCACCAGCGGCGCCGTGCCCGGGAAGGCCTTGCCGTTGATCGTCAGCAGGTTGAAGTCCGTCATCTCGTTGGCATTGGGCCGCCGGGCGCCCGGGTCCAGGCGCCACTCGTGCAGCATCAGCGCGAAGTCCCGGTCCACCCTCGGCCCTCGCGGCTGGCGGGGGTGGACGATGAACATGCCCGTCATGCCCAGGGCGATCTGCGTCATCTCGTCGTGGTGCGAGTGGTACATCAGCGTGCCCGACTGGCGCAGGGTGAACTCGTACTTGAACGTCTCGCCGGGGGCGATGGCCTTCTGGTTGAGTCCCCCCACCCCATCCATGCCATTGGGCAGCAGCAGCCCGTGCCAGTGCACCGTGGTGGGCGCGGGCAGCCGGTTGGTGACGTAGAAGCGCACGCGGTCGCCTTCCACCGCCTCGATGACCGGGCCATGCACACGGCCGTTGTAGCCCCAGCACCGCGCCTGGAGCCCCGGCGCGAACTCGTGCTCCACCTCCTGGGCCACCATGTGGAAGACCTTCACGCCGTCCACCACCTTCCAGGGCAGCTTCGTCCCGTTGGGCACCACCACCGGCGTGTAGTCCCGGCCGGGCCGCCCCGGGGGCAGGTGCTTGCCACTCGCCTGGGGCCTGCCCGTGTCCGCCGCCGAGCCCTCGCGCGCCGGAGTCCCGGAGAACGGCTCCTGGGCCCGCGCCCGCGTGGCCGACAACAGCGAGGTCCCGGCCATGCCCAGACCACCGGCGACGAGCAAGCGCCGCCGGCTCAATTCCTTCTTCTCGCTCATCGCGTCCCTCCCGCGTCATCCGTCAGCCGGCCACCCACCGCGTTCTCCAGGGCGTTCCGGGCGTTCCAGTAGTCCCGCAGCGTCTCCACGTACTCCCGATACGTCCGCACCTCCTCGCGCCGGGCCTCGAGGAGCTGGAACGGGCTCAACACCATGGCGTTGTATTGGAGCTGCGACTGCTCCACGACCCGCCGCCGCAGGGGCAACAGCGTCGCCGAGTAGTGCTCCACCAACCGCCGCGCCGTCTGCAGCGCCGCCCGCCGCTGCCGCACCTCGGAGCGGGCATCGACCGAGAGCCGTGTCAGCTTCCGCTCGGCCTGGCGCTCGCGCGCCTCCAGCCCCCCGATGAGCGCCTGCCGCTGGTTGAACAGGGGCAGCTCCAACACGAGGCTCGGGCCGATGAGGCGCAGCCCATCCGACTCGCGCTCGGCGTCCACGCCCACCTCCACCGTGCCGAAGAAGCGCGAGCCGCGCGCCAGGGAGACGGCCTTCTCCATCAACGCCACGTCCTTGCGCGCGGCGTCGATGTCCAGGCGACGCTCGATCGCGAGCCGCTCCAGGTGCTCCAGGGAGGGCTCCTCTGCGGGCGGCTCGGGCAGGGGCTCGCTCACGGTCCACTCCGTGTCCTCGCCCCACAACCCGAGCATCCGGTTCAACCGCTCCCGGCTCTCCACGAGCGCCAGTTCCTCCCGGGCGAGGCCCACGCGGGCCTCCTGCCAGGCGGCGCGCGCGAGGGAGAGATCCAGCTCGGGGATGTTGCCCGCCTCATGTTGCATCCGCGCCAGCTCGGCCGCCGCCGAGAAGACGGCCACGAGCTGGGTCTGGTAGCGCAGCAGCGTGTCGGCCGCCTGGACCGCCGTATAGGCCTCGCGCGTCTCGGCCACCACGGCCAGCGCCTCATGGGCGGTGCGCAGCACGTCCGCCTCGAACTGCTGCCGGGCGATCTGCTTGCGCGCCGGGAGCATGAAGAGATCGAGCACTTCCTGCACGAGGGAGAACTCGAGGCGGGGACCGGAGCCCGACACGTTGGGGAAGCCGATCGCCGCGCCCAGCGTGGGGTTGCGCAACAGCCCCGCCTCCACCATGTCCGCCTGGGAGACGCCGAGCGACTCGTAGGAGGCCTGAAGCCCCGGGTTGTTCACGAGCGCCAGGCGCACAGCTTCCTCGCGCGCGAGTCCATCCTGGAGGAGGGCATGGACGCGCTCGCGCACGGCCTCGGCCGGAGGCGTGCCCTTCTCCCAACCGGTGGACACTTGCACCCGCTCCTGGACCAGGGCTCCGAGTTCCGCGTGTCCCCGCTCGGGAGACAGCGTCGCGCAGCCCATGGCGGACAGGCACACGGCCGCCGTGAGCAGGAGGCGGTTCATGGCGAACCACCCTGCATGGAGGACGCGCCCGGCGCCGGCTCCTCACGGGAGGCGCTCTCCTTGGGCGCGGGAGGGGCCTGGAGCACGAGCTTCATCCCGCACTTCGGGCAGCGTCCCGGCTCGTGCGAGGTGACGTCCCGATGCATGGGACACACGTAGAGGGCCGAGGAGGGCGTTCCGGCATCCGGAGGCTCGGCCTGGGACAACGTGGCGGGAGGAGCGGCGGCGGGCGAGCCGTGCAGGGCGAGCATGGCCCGCATGGGGGACTCGGAGGCCGCGGGGTTGGAGGGATCCAGCAAGGAAGGGACACGCTCCGCGGCGCCCAGGGCGCACGCGGACAGACCGAGCGCCAGGGCGCCGGTCAGCAGCTTCATCGAAAGAGACATGGAAGGTGTTCCGCGAAAGAGATGAGTTGAGCAACGGCTTCAGGACACACGCCTCGCGTATCCGGAGGGGAGAGAAGCCCTCACGGAGACGGAGTCGGAGACCGGCTCAAATCAGCCACTGACGCAGGGTCAGGAACAGCCGCTCGCGCGGAGGCGGGTCGTGCCCGGAGCGCAAGCGCGGTCCGGGCTGTTCGGGAGCCGAGGGAGCGACCCAGGAGATACCTTCGGGCAATTCCACCCAGTGGACCTGGACCTGTGCGTCGACGGCGGGCAGGCGGCCAGCCATGTCCACGGGATGACCCTGGCGCAGCTCACAGCAGTCCTGGGCGAGCAGCCGGGCGTCCTGCACCTGCTTCTTGCCGGGACACGCCGCGCACGGGGCGACGCGACGGCCGGTGTAACGGCACACCCGCTCACTTCCGCCCGCGAGGGCGGCCTGCCCCGAGATGAGCAGGGCGAGGAGGAGTGCGGCGAACCGGGCAATCACGCTCCTAGCTGTATCGCCCCCGCCAAGGCTTCGCAAGATGGGTGCCCCGCCGAGCATGGAAACGAGCAGAAGTGATAGGACGGGGGCGCCCATGACCGCTCCCCTTGCATCCGGGGGCCCGCGCCGTGCCGCGTTGGCCTTCATCTTCATCACCGTGCTGCTCGACATCCTGGCGATGGGGATGATCATCCCCGTGCTGCCCAAGCTCCTCGTCGGCTTCATGGACGGAGACACGAGCCGGGCGGCGCGGATGTTCGGCGTGTTCTCCACGGCCTGGGCGCTCATGCAGTTCATCTTCTCGCCGGTGCTCGGGGCGCTGTCGGACCGCTACGGCCGCCGCCGGGTCATCCTGTTGTCCAACGTGGGCATGGGGCTGGACTACATCCTCATGGCCTGGGCGCCCACGGTGGGCTGGCTGTTCGCGGGCCGCATCATCGCGGGCATCACCGCGGCGAGCATCAGCACGGCGAGCGCCTACATCGCGGACGTGACGCCGAGCGACAAGCGCGCCGCGGGCTTCGGGATGCTCGGGGCGGCGTTCGGGGTGGGCTTCGTGTTGGGGCCCGGACTGGGCGGCCTGCTGGGGGGAATCGATCCGCGCCTGCCCTTCTGGGTGGCGGCCGGGTTGAGCCTGACCAATGCCCTGTATGGCCTGTTCGTCCTGCCCGAGTCCCTGCCGCCCGAGAAGCGCAAGCCCTTCCGCTGGAGCGGGGCCAATCCGGTGGGCGCCCTGCTGCGGCTGCGCGCCATGCCCGAGGTGCTGGGGCTGGTGAGCGTGCACTTCCTGAACAACCTGGCCCACATCGCGCTGCCCAGCGTCTTCGTGCTGTACGGCGGCTACCGCTTCGGCTGGGACGAGCGCGCCGTGGGGCTCGCGCTGGCGGGCTCGGGCCTGTGCTCGCTGGTGGTGCAGGGCGGCCTCGTGCGGCCCGTGGTCAAGCGCCTGGGCGAGCGGCGCACGTTGATGATGGGGCTGGTGTTCGGCGCGGTGGGCTTCTCCGTCTACGCGCTGGCCCCCACCCCCGCGCTCTTCTGTGGGCTCGGCATTCCGGTGATGGCCCTGTGGGGGTTCTTCTCGCCGGCGTCGCAGGGGCTGATGACCCGCCGCATCCCGCCCTCCGAGCAGGGCCAGTTCCAGGGCGCGCTCTCCAGCCTCCTGGGCATCGCGGGCCTCGTGGGCCCCGGGCTCTTCACGCAGACGTTCGCGTACGCCATCGCCCCCGAGCGCGGCGTCCATCAGCCCGGAGCGCCCTTCCTGTGCGCCGCGCTGCTGTTGATGTTCGCGCTGGCCGTGGCGGTACGGGTCACCCGCGAGCACCAGGAAGCCGTCCCGACGACCAGCCCCCTGGTGTGAGGACAGCAGGCGCTCGGCTTGCCCCCGACCGCGCCCCGCGGGGTGGGTAGCTCCCTGGCCAGGGGATGGTCAACGTAGCGGCACCACTCGCGCGTGTCGTCGCGGTTCCTGGGGAGGGCCCTTCCATTCGCACCGCCGTGACACAGGGAACACGGCCGATGAAGCTGCCTCGAGGCAAGGTGGCGGAGGCGGTGGGCTTTACCCTGCTCTACATGGCCATCGCCCGGCTGAGCGTCCTCACCCTGGTCGAGGACGGAATCACCGTGATGTGGCCCGTGGCCGGGCTGTCGCTGGGGGTGCTGCTGCTCCGCGGACGGTGGCTGTGGATCTTCATCGTCCTGGGCGCCCTGGGAGCGAACCTGCTCGCTGGCCTCGACCCGCCCCTGGCGCTCTGTCTGGCCCTCGCCCACGGGCTGGAGATGTACCTGGCGGCGGTCCTGCTCTCCACGGGGGTGGACTTCAGCCCCTCCCTGCATCGGTTCAAGGACATCCTCTTCCTGGGAATGGTGAGCCTGGGCACCACGGCCGTGGGCGCCACCCTGGCCGCCCTCTCCTTCTGGTGGGTAGGCCCTCCGGGAGTCTCTCCGTGGTGGGTGGCCAGGACATGGTGGTTGGCGGATCAGCTCAGCGTCTGGATCCTGACTCCCGTGGTGCTCATCCTGAGCCGCACGGGTCTCCCCCGGAAGACCACCGGAGAGTGGCTCCTGCTCCTGGTGTTCCTGGCCCTGCTCGGGGTCATGGGCTGGCGGGTCTTCCTGACACCCTTCGAAGGCCACTGGCTCGACCTGCCCTACCTCACCTTCCCCATGCTGCTCTGGATTGCCCTGCGCTTCGGCCCCTTCGGCACCGTGCTCGGCAACCTCCTGGTGGGCACGGTGGCGATCGTGGGGACCCTGAGCGGACGCGGCGTGTTCATGATCATGAGCGAGCCCAACCTCTCCCTCCAGCTGTACCTGGGCACGGCGCCCCTCACCAGCCTGCTCCTGGCGGTCATCACCGAGGATCGGCGCCGCAACGCGGAGCTGGCCCGGAGCAACCAGCAGTGGCTCCAAGCGACCCTGCGGGCGGCCCGCGCCGCGACCTGGGAGTGGGATGCGATCGGCGACCACATGACCCGCTCGGTGAACCATGATCTGCTCTTCGGCCTGCCGGAGACGCGCAGCGACTGGAACCGCGAGGACTTCCTGTGCCGCATCCACCCCGAGGATCGGCCCCGGGTGAGCGAGGAGCTGGAGCGAGCGCTGCGCGGGGACGGCTCCTATGAGGCCGAGTTCCGGGTGCCCCAGCCGGATGGGAGTGTGCGCTGGCTCGCCTTCCGGGCCACGCCCCGGAGGCAGAAGGAACGATGCGTCGGCCTGAGCGGCGTGGTGCTGGACATCACCCAGCGCAAGCAGCAGGAGCAGGTGCTCTCCGAGAGCGAGCACCGCTTCCAGCGCCTGGCGGACACCGCCCCCGTGCTGCTCTGGATGTGGGCTCAAGACACGGGCTGCACCTACCTCAACCGCCCATGGCTCGACTTCACCCGCCGCCCGCTCGCGGAGCAGCTCGGGGAGGGCTGGCTCGAGGATGTCCACCCCGAGGATCGGCTCCGGCGCCTCGCGGCCCTGCAAGAGGCCACCCGGGCCCGCCAGCCCTTCGAGGTGGAGTACCGGTTGCGCCACCACACGGGGGACTACCACTGGATGCTGGAGCAGGCCGTGCCCCGCTTCGCCGGGGAGTCCTTCCTGGGGTTCATCGGCGCGTGCGCGGACGTGCAGCGGCTCAAGGAGGCCGAGGGGCTCGTGCAGGAGCGCTCCAACCGCCTCGCGGAGCTCAACGCGGAGCTGGCGCGCTCCAACGCGGACCTGGAGCAGTTCGCCTACGTCACCTCGCATGATCTGCGCGAGCCCATCCGCATGGTGGCCAGCTACGGCGAGCTGCTGGAGCGCCGGTATGGCGATCGGCTGGACGAGCGCGGCCACAAGTACCTGGGCTACATCATCGAGGGCGCGCTGCGGCTGCGCGACCTCGTGGATGATCTGCTGGCCTACTCGCGCGCGGGCCGGGGCGATCAACAGCCGGTGGAGAGCTCCGTGGAGCAGGTGCTCCAGCGCGTCCAGGTCACGCTGCACCAGGCCATCGAGGAGTCGGAGGCCCAGCTCCTCCACGGCGCGCTGCCCACCGTGGAGAGCCTCCCCAGCCAACTGGAGGTGTTGCTGCAGAACCTCATCGAGAACGCCATCAAATTCCGGAGCGCGGCCCCGCCCCGCATCACCGTGCTGGCCCGCGAGTGCCCGGACGGGTGGGAGTTCGAGGTGCAGGACAACGGAATTGGCATCGAGCCGCAGTACCTGGAGCGCATCTTCGGGCTGTTCCAGCGGCTGCACAGCCGGGAACAGTACCCCGGCACGGGCATGGGGCTGGCCATCTGCAAGCGCATCGTGGAGCGCCACGGCGGGCGCATCTGGGCCACCTCGGTACCGGGCCAGGGCACGTCCATCCACTTCACGCTCCGCCAGAAGCCCCGCCCGGCCGGCGGTCCGAGGGCCCTGGCATGATGCTCCCCATCGAGGTGCTGCTCGTCGAGGACAACCCGGCCGACGCGGACCTCACCCGGGAGGCGCTGGCCGAGAGCAAGCTGCTGGTCAACCTGGAGGTGGTGGATGACGGGGAGAAGGCGGAGTCCTATCTGCTGCGGCTGCCTCCCTATGAGAAGGCCGTCCACCCGCACCTCGTGCTGCTGGACCTGAACCTGCCCCGTCGCAACGGGCGGGAGGTGCTGCGCACCATCCGCAGCACGCCCACGCTCAAGCACATCCCCGTGGTGGTGCTCAGCTCCTCCAACACGGAGATGGACGTGCTGAAGACCTACGGGCTGGGCGCCAACTGCTACGTGGTGAAGCCCGTGCGCTTCACGGACTTCTTCGAGATCGTCCGCATCGTGGGAGAGTTCTGGTTCACGGTGGTGCGCCTGCCCCCGCCCGAGCTTTGCACGGGAGAGCCGAGCACACCGTCTCCGCTGCCGAAGCTGCCCGCCACGCCCATGGAGACCCCGCTCCAGGTGCTGCTGGTGGAGGACAACCCGGGGGACGCCGACCTGGTGCGCGAGTACCTGGAGCCGCACCCGGCCTGGACACTGAGCGTCCGCGGCACGCTGCGCGAGGCGCTGGAGTTCGCCGCGGCCCAGCGCGTGGACGTGGTGCTGCTGGACCTGGGCCTGCCGGACTGCCAGGGGCTGAACTCGCTGGAGCAGATGGTGGAGCAGCTGCCCACCACCCCCATCGTCGTGCTGACCGGCCACGAGGGCTCCACACTGGGGCGGGTGATGGTGCGCGCCGGAGCCCAGGACTACCTGGAGAAGGACAGGCTGGACGGCAACCTGTTGACGCGCTCCATTGCCTACTCGGTGGAGCGGGCCTGGGCCAGCCGGGAACGGGATGCACTGCTGGCCCGTGCCAACGTGGCCCGGGAGCGCGCCGAGGACGCGGTGCTGCTCCGGGATGAGTTCCTCTCCGTGGCCTCCCATGAGCTGAAGACGCCGCTCACCACCTTGTTGCTGCAACAGCAGATGGTGGAGCGCGCGCTGGCGCAGGGCGGGAGGGCACCCGACCGGGACAGCCTGCAGCAGCGCACGTTGGCCATGCACAAGCAGTGCGAGCGGCTCTCCCGGCTGGTGGACTCCCTGCTGGACGTGTCCCGGCTCAGCACGGGGCGGATGATGCTGGAGCGGAGCCGGGTCGAGCTGACTCAGCTGGCCCGCGAGTGCATCGAGCGGCTGTCCCCCCAGGTGGAGGCCTCGGGTGGCACGGTGTCGCTGGAGGCGCCCACTCCCGTGGAGGGCAACTGGGACCGGTTCCGCCTGGAGCAGGTGGTGGTGAACCTGCTGACCAACGCCCTCAAATATGGAGAGGGCAAGCCCGTGGAACTCATCGTCCGCCGGGAGGGCGAGAGCGCCGTGCTGGTGGTGCGGGACCACGGCATGGGCATCCGGGAGGAGGACCAGCGGCGCATCTTCGACCGCTTCGAGCGGGCGGCGCCGGCGCGGCACTTCGGCGGGGTGGGGCTGGGCCTCTACATCACCCGGCAGATCGTCAACGCCCACGCGGGGACCATCGAGGTGACGAGCAAGCCGGGCGAGGGCTCCACCTTCAAGGTCCGCCTGCCGCTGCGGACCCAGGCCTGAGCGACGGCCTCAGGACTCGTGCAGGACGCGGCCTTCCATGCCGCCGGCCACGGTGATGACCTCTCCGGTGACATGGCCGGAGATGCGATCGGACGCGAGCGTCACCACCATCCGGGCCACGTCCTCCGGACGGCCCAGCTTGCGCAGGGGCATGGTGCGCGTCACGCGGTTGATGAACACCGGGTCGGTGAGCTTGTCCTGGTGGCGCTCCACCCCCGTCCACCCGGGGCACACGGTGTTCACCCGGCCGAGCGGAGCGATGCGCGTGAGCTCGTTCTTCAGGCTCTTGAGGAAGCCACTGGCCAGCGCGCCCTTGGCGGCCGCGTAGTCCGAGTGGCCCGCCTCGCCGAAGAGGCCCGCCGTGGAGGCGATGAGGATGATGTTGCCCGAGCCCGTCGTCTCCACGTGGCGCAGGAAGGCGCGGCAGCTCAGGAAGACACTGTCCAGGTTCTCCGCCAGGGTGCGGCGCCAGCGCGAGAGCGACATCTTCCACACGGGCTCGTCCGCGGGGGGCCACACGCCCGCGTTGGCCACCAGCACGTCCAGCCGGCCCAGGGCCTTCACCGCCGCGGGCACCAGCGCGTCCACGTCGGCTTCCGAGGTGAGATCCGCCCGGAGCGCCACGCCTCCGAGCTCCCGCGCCAGGGCCTCCGCCTTGTCCGCGCTCTGGTGGTAGTGCACCGCCACCTTCGCCTGCTCCTCCGCGAAGGCGCGCACCACCGCGCCGCCGATTCCACCCGCGCCCCCGGTGACGAGGACGCCCTTGCCCTGAAGCTCCGTGTCCATGCGCTGCCCCGCTCCCGCGTGAGGCCTACTTGCCCTTCTTCGTGGGCGCGGCCTTGGCGTAAGCGACGCTGCCCGCGATCTTCTCCACGAGCGGATCGAAGTGCTCCCGCTCCTTCCTGTCCATGTGGAAGACGAGCGACCAGGTGGTCTTCCCGTCGCACCCCACGTACGTCACCGTGCGCACCGACTCCGCCCCATCCGGGGTGGTGTCCGAGTCCACGCGCCGCGCCGCCGGGGCCTTGCCCAGCTTGAGCGGCTTCCAGCCCTCGCTCCCGCCCATGGCCGTGAGGATCTTCTCCAGGCACACCTGCGGCTTCATGCCCGCGGTCTGCACGGCACCCACGTCCACCAGCACGTAGGCATCCCCCGACGGGTCGGCGAAGCGCTGGGTGCCATCCGCCTCGGACTGGTTCCAGTCGGAGGGCAGTTGCAGCGTGAGCGTCTTCACCTCGTGCTTCGTGAGCTCCGCCGGCTCCCCGGCCATGAGCACCGCCATCAACACCGAACCAAACATCATCGTACCTCCCGCCTGTGCCGAGATGGATTGAGCGCGCCGCTAGTCGAGCACCAGCCGCTGGCCGATCACCGCCAGCGAGCGCTCGAAGCGGTAGTTGACGCCCGTGTGGCCGTCCTCGAACTCCTCGTGGGTCACCTCGACACCACCGTTCTTGAAGTCCTCGGCGACCATCCGCACGCCCCAGCGCAGGTTGAACTCGTCGCGCGTGCCGCAGTCGATGAAGACGGTCTTCATCTTGCGGAACGCATCGATGAACTTGGGCACGAAGCGCACCGGATCGTGCACGAGCCAGCGGTTCCACACCTCCGGCCGCAACCGGCCCGTCTGCGTGTCGAAGGGCAGCTCCAGGTTGAGCGGCTCGCCCTTCTTGGGCGAGTAGGCGGCGGCCATGGCCAGCGCGCTGATGATGGTGAAGTCATCGCCGCGCGCCTTGGTCTCCCGGGAGCGCTGGACGAAGTCCGAGTACCAGGCCTCCACCCCACCCGCCTTGAGCAGCGCCGAGGCCGTCTTGGGCAGATCCGGCAGGTAGCAGTACTCGAAATAGGCGTCGGGCGACTGGGCGCTCAGGTGCGAGAAGAGATCCGGGTGGTAGCGGCCCATCACCAGCGCGCCATAGCCGCCCGAGCTGTGGCCCACCACCGCGCGGGAGAGCGCCTTGGGCAGCGTGCGGTACGTGCGGTCCACGAAGCCCAGCACGTCCTTGGCCAGGAAGTCACGGTAGCGGCCGATGGCGTCGCTGTTCACCCACTGGCTGCCGCCCAGCGACGTCCACCCGTCCGGGAACACGCCGATGACGGGCGGAAGGGTACCCGCCGCGATGAGCGCGTCCAGCCGCTCGGGCACGCTCCGCGAGAACGGCGAGAAGTTCGTCCACGTCCTGCCACTGCCACTGTAGGCGTTGAGGAAGTACACCGCCGGGTAGCGGCGCGTGCCCGCGGCATACCCGGGTGGCAGGTACACCGTCAGTGCCCGCCGCGCCGGATCTCCCAGCGGGTTGCCCTCCAGCGCCGGTGAGTGCATCTCCTGGGTCTCGAGTACTCCATTCATGTGCGTCCCCTCCCGGATGAGCCCATCCTGGGTTCAGCCGCGCTGCCCGGATGTCTTGCCGAAGAACTTCATGACCTGTTGGAGATCCTCCCAGGCCTTGCGCTTCTCCGCCGGTTGGCGCAGCAGGTAGGCCGGGTGGAAGGTGGGCATGAGCTGGATGCCCTCGTATTGACGCCAGGTGCCGCGCAGCCGGGTGATGGGCGTGCTGTCGCGCAGCAGCGTCTGCGCCGCGAACTTGCCCAGCGCCACGATGGCCTTGGGCTGGATGGCCTTGAGCTGCGCGCGGAGGAACGGCTCGCACGCCGCCACCTCGTCCGGCTCGGGGTTGCGGTTGCCCGGCGGCCGGCACTTCACCACGTTGCAGATGTAGATGTCGTCGCGGCGGTAGCCCATCGCCTCGATCATCTTCGTGAGCAACTGGCCCGCGGCGCCCACGAACGGCACGCCCTGCTGATCCTCGGTCTCGCCGGGACCCTCGCCCACGAACACCAGTTCGGCGTGGGGATTGCCCGAACCGAAGACGATGTTCTTGCGGCCCGTGCACAGCTTGCACCGGCGGCAGTCCCCCAGTTCGCGCCGGATGTCATCCAGGCGGGGCCGCTCACCCTCCACCACGCCCGGCAGCGAGCCCGCGTAGGGCCGCGCCTGCGCGGGCACCTCGAACAGCGCGGGCGCCGCGGGAGTCTGGGTCCGCGGAGCCGGGGGGCGCTCGGCCTGGGGTGCCGCCGCCCGGGGTGGCGGTGAAGGGACGGCCGCGCGAGGAGGCGGTGGAGGGGCCGCCGGGGGAGGCGCCTGGGGCGCGGGGGCGGGCTTGCTGACCACCGGGGGGCGCGCCAGGGCCGCTGGCCGGGGGAGACCCGCGGCACGGGCTTCCGCGGCCACACGTGCGTCCACCTGGAGGAACCGGCCACCCTCCTCTTGCTGCCAGAGGAGGTGACGGCGCAGATCCTCGAGGACTTCGCTCAACGCCTGCGAGGGATGGGGGGCTTCGCTCACGAGGGTGGGTTTACGGTTCCGGGTTTCTGGATTCAACCGCCTACCGGGTAGGGTGCCCGCACGCTTACCCCATGGCCGGGGGCAGCGCCACCCTCAAGGTCTCCGCCCGGGTGCCACGGCGACTCCCCCGGCTTGAGGAGCCGGCATGACTCCACTCCAGGGCGGAGTCTGAACACGCTCGCCCCACCCCATCAGGACCCAATCCCATGAACATCGAAGAAACGAAACGACTCCTGTCTGCCTGCTTCCTGCTCGTTCTGTCCGCTTGTGAGGAGGAAAGAAGCGAGGAGCAGCAGGTCCGAATCACGGTGACCTGCGCGGCGACCACTTTGGACATCATGAAAAGCACCCAATGTTCGGCGAACGCGACGGATCCGGACGGACGCCCCGTGGAGGTCGGCTCCCTGTTCTGGAGCAGCAGCGATGGGGAACTGGCGGGAGTGGATTCGACGGGACGGGTGGAGACTCGCGCCAAGGGCACGGTCACCATCCGCGCGACGGCCTTCTCGACCAGCGATGACGTCCTCCCCGGTGAGGCCACGCTGAACATCCAGGGCCTCATCCATTCGGGACTCATCACCGCCCCGGAAACGTGGCGGGCAGCGGACAACCCCCACGTGGTGCGCTCCTCCCTGAGGGTGGCTGGCGCCAACGCTCCCCAACTGACCCTGGAAGCCGGCGTCGTGGTCCGCTTCCTGCCCGGCGTGGAACTGAGGGTGGGTGGACTGGAGGAGGATGGCACGGAAACCCCCGGGGTCCTCTCCGTGGAAGGAACCGAGGCGAGCCCCGTCCTGCTCACCTCCAATGACCCAGACACCACCTCTGAATCCGACTCCTGGGTGGGGATCCTGGTGTATCAAAACTCCTCCATCCGCCTCCATCACGCCGTCATCGAAGGCGTGACTGCGCGTACGCAGGATGGCGCCTTGTCCGTGGCGGGCTCCCTCCTCTCCGACAATGTCACCGTGCGCCGGTGTCTCGGAGGTGTTCATCTGTTCGGTCATGGCACGTTCGCCCCCGGCTCCACGAAGCTCCGGGTGAATGGGTGCAGATATCCGCTCTTGAGCGTGACCAATGCGGTGAGCTCCATTCCCACGGACAGTGAATTCACGGGCAACGAGTCCAACGCGGTCTTCGTCTTTGGCTCCGTCAATCACAGTCAGACGTGGCCGAACCTGGGCGTGCCGTATGTCATGCGAAATGACCTCCTCGTGGGAGGATCCCAAGCCAGGCCGGTGCTCACCCTGGTCCCGGGGACCGAGATCCGGATGGCCCCGGACACGGGAATCTGGGTTGACGAACAAGGGAGTCTCGTGGCCCAGGGCACCGCCACGCAGCCCATCCACTTCGTGGCGAACGCATCCACGCCCTCACCGGGCTTCTGGAAGGGTCTGACCTTCGGCGATGCCCGAGGCAGCAAGCTCGAGCATGTCTCCGTCTCCCATGCCGGCCCGGCGGCATTGACCATCCACCAGGAGCTGGGCGCCTTCGTGACCCGGAGCGAGTTCACCCACTCCTCCGGCTGCGGCCTCCTCCGCGCGCCCGAGGTGACCACGGACTTCACCCGCGCCGAGTACGGCAACACCTTCTCCGACAACGCCCTGGACGCGCAGTGCCCACTGCAGGACGACCCGAGCACTCGCTCCCCTGCTCAGACCAGGGCGCGCTTGTAGAGCGCCAACACCTCGGCCCAGGCCTTCTCGGCCGCGGCCTCGTTGTAGATGCCGCTGGCCATGTCCTTCACGCACCAGCCGTGCTCGGCGCCGTTGTAGACCTCGATCTTGTTTTTCACCTTGGCGGTGTCGAACGCCTCCTTGAGCCTGACCTTGGCCTGCGGGTCGCGCGCGTCGTCGTTGGCGGCGACGGCGATCAGCAGCTCGGCCTTGATCTTCGGGGCCAACAGGTGGGGGCTGTCAGGCGCCTGGGTGACCAGGCCGCCGCCGTGGAACGAGGCGCCCGCGCCCACCCGCTCCGACAGCGAGGCGGTGCGGATGGTCAGCGGCCCTCCCATGCAGTAGCCCTGCACCCCGATCTTGGCGCGCTCATTCACCTGCGGCTGCTGGTCCAGCCATGCCAGGAAGGCGCCGCCGTCGGTGAAGGCGGTGTCCTGGTTCAGCGTGCCCACGACCTTCATGATCTCCTCGCGGTCGGCGGGGACGGCGAAGTCCATCGGCCGCGAGAACACCGGCGCCTTGCGGGTGCGGTAGAAGGGGTTGGGCACGAGAACGGCATGACCCTCGGCCGCCAGCCGCCGGCCCATGTCGCGCATGGCGGGGCGCAGGCCGAAGGCATCCGGCCACAGCAGCACGCCCGGCCACGGGCCGTTGCCCGACGGGTGGAAGAAGGCGGCGTCGGCCGTGCCGGCAGGGGTCTTGATCTCGACGTCGTGCTCGACCACGGCCCCGGCGGCCACGCCACCCGCGGAGTTCGAATAGTCGTCCATGGTTCTCCTCCTCAGGAGCTGCGTTGAGGCCACCACTATTCCCAAGACCCAGCCGCCGGCCAAGCCTTCGACGCATGAGAAGAGAACCAGTGCGCTCGAGCGTGGCCTTGGCACTGTCGAGCGCCGCCTGGACCAGACATGAAGGAGCCCGGCAGCGCCTCCCTCCTCCACTGGATAGGGATTCGAGCGAATGAAGACCCGGTAGGGCGACGAGTCTACTGCCGTGCCCTGGAATCCTCCCCGTTCGCTTGGGTAACTTGGGGACCGCTCCGCACGAACGCGGGCCCCCAACAAGCAGGTCTCCTCCATGGAATTCAGACAACTCGGCGCATCGGGCTTCAAGGTTCCCGTCCTCAGTCTCGGCACGGGGACGTTCGGAGGCAGCAACGAGTTCTTCAAAGGCTTTGGCAGCAGCGACGTGAAGGAGGCCACCCAGCTCGTCGACATCTCACTCGACTGCGGGCTGAACATGTTCGACTCGGCCGACGTGTACTCGGGCGGAATGGCCGAGGAGATCCTTGGCCAGGCGATCAAGGGCCGCCGTGAGCGGGTGATCCTCTCCACCAAGGCCACCCTCCGCGCGGGCCCCGGTCCCAACGAAGTGGGCTCGTCGCGCTACCACCTGATCCGTGCGGTCGAGGGGAGCCTGCGCCGCCTGGGCACCGACTACATCGACCTCTTCCAGCTCCACGGCTTCGACCCCATCACCCCCGTCGAGGAGACACTCAACACGCTCGATGATCTCGTGCGCGCCGGGAAGCTCCGCTACATCGGCTGCTCGAACTTCCCGGGCTGGCATCTCATGAAGTCGCTGGCCGTATCGGAGCGCCACAACCTCGCGCGCTACGTGGCCCACCAGGCGTACTACTCGCTCGTCGGGCGCGACTACGAGTGGGAGCTGATGCCTCTGGGGCTCGACCAGAAGGTCAGCGCGGTCGCCTGGAGCCCGCTGGGTTGGGGCCGGTTGACGGGCAGGATCCGCCGCGGCCAGCCCCTGCCCGAGGGCACCCGGCTCCAGAACTCCCAGACGGCCGCGGGCGGCCCCCAGATCCCCGAGGAGCACCTCTACCGGGTCGTGGATGCGCTCGACGAGGTGGCGGCGGAGACCGGCAAGACGGTGCCGCAGGTGGCCATCAACTGGGTGCTGCAGCGGCCGACGGTCGCCAACGTCATCATCGGCGCACGCAACGAGGAGCAACTGCGCCAGAACCTGGGCGCGCTCGGCTGGAACCTCACCCCGAAGCAGGTGGCGAAGCTCGACGCGGCGAGCGCCACGCCCCCCGCCTACCCCTTCTGGCACCATCAGCGGTTCAGCGAGAGCAACACCTTCCTGAACTCTTAGGAGTTCGTCGACCTGTTCCTGTTCCGGTACGAACCTCGCGGCCAGCGAGCTGATTCCGAGCATGCTGGCCGGCGGCGACTCAAACACCAAGGACTCCGCCCCCCGTGACGCATCTGCTGCTGTCCGCCCTTGCCGCGCTCAATGGATAGGTTCAAGTCATGGAACGAGGACTTCGGGCGGTTCCGGCAGCATGTCCCTACATGGGACTCATCACGAGCAGGTCGCTTGGACGCAGGTGGTCCCCACGCAGGTGGAACCCGGGCATTCCGAGTTGAAGCTACAGCTCTGGTTGGCCTTGGAACCCGAGGCGCACCAACTGCCACAATTCGACACGGAGGCACAGCTCTGATTGGCCTTGGGACCCGAGGCACAGTACCTGCCGCACTCCACGTTGGAATTGCAAGACGCGCCGGTCTTGTAGCCGTCGCGACAGACTCCAGCCAGGGCCTTCACATGGCCATCCACACCCTCTTCCGGTGCTGCACTCTCCTGGGAGATGCCTGGGCTTGCGGTCTCCAGCTCGGCCTCATCCGGTGCATTGCACCCCGAGAAAGCGAGCGAGATGGCCAGGGAAATCCACGCAAACCCATTCACAGATCCAATCACTTTCATGTTTTTCATGAAAGTGAAACTAAGAAAGAAAAACAGAGGTGTCAAGATGAAAAGGGGCGTCCACTGCTGAATCCATTCGAGCGAGCCGTCACAGTCCTGGCGAAGTCCAAGCCGCCGTTTGCAAGGCGGGCTTGATCCGGTTGCGTGGCTCTCCCGCCCTTCGAGCAGTGAGCCCGATCGGTGGAGAGGCCGCACAGCCCCTTGAGGTACACGCCTGCACAGGCCACGCGCCCCTCATGGGCGAGACAGGGAGCTTGGGCTTGTGGGCAATTGCGGCATGGCGCTCAACTCCCACCAAGCAGCGGTGACCCTCGCGCCGTGTCCGCTTCGAAGGCCACGTGGGTCGTCCAAGCACTCCAAGCTCGCGCGCACCTCAGCGGCTGCCGTCAGGGATGCCAGACCTGGCGCCTGCCACCTCTCAACGCCAGCCTCGGCGGGTAGTTTGAGAGGATGAACTGCGGGAAATTGAACAAAATTGGCCAATTTTTTTGTTTCCAGCACCAAGGTCTCAACCCGCTTCTGTAATTTCTCGGACCTGGTCGGCACTCAGTCGTCTGGATGGCATGATGCGATTCCGTCGAGAGCAACTACGCAAAATGGCCGGTGGCAGCGAAACGCTGCTGCAGTATGCCATTGCGACTCAGGTGATTGAAGAGCACTCCTACATAGTGCACAATTTACCGAAAGACCTCTTGAACGACATGATCAGATCCGGACTGAACACCGCACGAGGTTTTGGACTGTCGGCACCAAACGATCTATCCGCCTTTGTTCTGTTGATGTTTGAAGTGGGCCCTGAATTTCACCGCCACCCAAGCGTGCTGAGGGTGCTTGAGGATCCAGCAGTGGAACCTGCCAAGAAGCTATCGACATTGTTTGAGCGTGTACCCGATACCGTTTGGGACGACATCGAGGCAACCATCGATCGCCAAACGTGGTTTCCCGACTCGTCAACCACGTGAGTCCTGGATTCGTGAACCATGGGTGCAAGCCTTCAGAATCCAGACATCAAGAACCAACTGGACAAGCTCCAAAACGATACAGTTAAAGCAAGTTCGGATTTGAAGTGGGAGTTGGCTCAATCTGCCGTGGACGCTGCCGGACTCGTCGATCCGACGCCGATCAGCGATGCCATTGGTGCAGTCATGAGCGCCGCGCGGGGCGATTGGTTCGGCGCCGGCATGTCTCTGGTGTCCATGCTTCCGTACGCGGGCGATGCAATCGGCAAAACCGCCAAGGGTGCAAAGGTGCTGGCGCGCATTGCCACCTTGCGCAAGCGAATCGCCGACAATGTCGTGCGAGGTCGGCAAATCGTTGCCAATGCATTAAAACAGGATGCGGCGGCGATCCGTGCCAAACGGGCTTTGAAAAAAAGCGAAAAGATTGAGGAGGGCATTGTCAAGGGCTGTCCGGTTGGGGGTAACCGTTTTGGCACGCAAAGCCCCAAGGAAGGCTGGATTAGCGGCGAGCGAGGCGATGGCAAATGGGATCCGTCGAAGTCTGGCCTGAACAAGGACAGTATCGATGATATTGAATCAGTCACCGGGGGCAAGCCAATCCAGTGGAAGGATGGCAACCCGGAGTTTTCCGAGTATACCTACAAGGCCAAAGGTCCAGAGGGTGAACTGATCGACGCGAAGGTGGAGATCCAACTCAGTCCCACGGGCGACCGCAACGCCGACTTCATCAACGCCAGGCAGGCCATGGCCGAAAAGCTTGGCCAGGACAAGTTCAAAGAGCCGGATGGATGGACTTGGCATCACAAGGAAGACGGTACCACCATGGAGTTGATTCCGTCGGATCTTCACAACAATGTGCCCCACTCTGGTGGGGTGTCAATAGCCAAGGACCCCTCTTACTAAACCCTTCCCGCGCACCCAAACTGGAGGCGTCATGAGCGTCATCATCAGCGAAAGTAAGGCCCCCCTGTCGGCCAACGATCTTGCCAACGTCGAGCGCGAACTCGGCGTCGTCCTTCCGGACGATTACAAATCATTCATGCTCCAGCACAACGGCGGAACCACCGAGCCAGACGGCTTCGCCATCAGGTGGCGCGAAGGTCAGAAAGGGGCCGATGACTGGAAGACTTCGACGCTTTCACGTTTATACTACGTCTGGAACGAGCGACTGTCCAATCTGGTTCGCAACAACAAGACGACCTTCAAGGACAGAATCCCCTCGGATACCATCACGGTGGGCGCGGACGCCGGCGGCAATCAAATACTGTTGGTGGTCTCAGGACTCAACAAGGGCAAAGTACTGTTCTGGGTCAAGGATTACGAAGCCAGTGATGGCGATACGTCTGGGTACGACAACGTAGGCGTGTTGGCCGACAGCTTCGAAGAATTCATCAACCACAAACTCTTCTGACAAATTGACAACTTTCTCCTCGACCTGGATTGAGAACTGGCCAGAAAGCGTAAGGTGTCTATCCTTCCGACAGCAAGGAATT
The DNA here is from genome assembly GCF_002305875.1 of Cystobacter fuscus. Classification (NCBI taxonomy): domain Bacteria; kingdom Pseudomonadati; phylum Myxococcota; class Myxococcia; order Myxococcales; family Archangiaceae; genus Cystobacter; species Cystobacter fuscus. The sequence goes on from NZ_CP022098.1 coordinate 7,087,568, forward strand.
CGCCTCGATTTCGAGGAGGTCCGCGCGATTGGGCGGCGCAATGGATTGTACCCTCATCTGTTCGAATCGTTGAATGTCGGGGACGTGCTGACCGCACTGTCTCGACGATTGGACTGCGCACTGGTCGAGTTTTCCGGCGGCGCCTTCGTCCGCCTCGGGTCCCGAAGCCCCAAAGACACGCCGCTCGCCATTCTCACCGGATGCCGAGCGGAACGCGGCCAGGACGTCATCCGCTTATTGACCGATGGCTCACGGCGCATCTTCCATGACCTGTGGATTGCTTTACGCAACAACCATCAGCCCTGGATTTTCCTGCGTGAATGGCATGACATCGCCTGGACTCGCGAGTGGCGATGCTTTCTTCGGGACGGCAGGCTGGTAGGTATCAGCCAGTACCATCTCAAATGGACCATCGATGCGAACGATCGCGAACGCCTTCAACAAAGCCTGCCATCCATTCAGCGGATCATGATGACTCTAGATCGTGAAATGGGCAGAGAACCCATGGTGTTCGACGTGGGCCTGGACATCGAAAGCACTCGGTCCGTCACACTGATCGAATTGAACCCCTGGGGTCCCCCGACTGAGGCGGGTCTTTTCAGCTGGGCCGCCAACGATTTCGATGGTTCGGTGCGCACACGTTGAACTGAGCTGATGCTGGAGCGTTTGAATGGACGACGGCCTTGGGCTGTGAACCCGGTCGATGGACAGGTCGCGCAGTCCCTTAGCGCCGAGCACGACGCGTCGCGTCGGCGGGCGGTTCCCCGGACCGCGGCTCAGTCCACCGATCCTTGGATGGCCGCCATCAACGACTCCGCCACCGTGCGGACACGCGCGGTCCCGCGCAGATCCGGATGAGTGACCAACCAGACCTCGTAGTCCGCCTTGCGGGTGCGGCCGGGCCAGATCCGCACCAGGCCTTCCTTCTCGCCCATGTAGACCGGCATCTCGCCGATGCCGAGCCCGGCGGCGACGGCGCGCCTCACCAGCAGACTGGAATTGAGCGCCGCCGCGATGCGGCCCTGACGCGCTGGTTCATCGAGCAGCGTGAGCCCCTTGCCGCCCTCCAGGTAGCCCTTGTAGGCGACCAGGTCATGCCCGGCGAACTCGGTGTTCGGCGCCGGCTCGCCGCGCGCCGCCAGATAACCCTCGCTGGCGAAGAGCGCCACCGGCCATCGTGTGATCCGGCGGACGAACAGATCCGGGTTCTCCGGCTTCATGTTGCGGATGGCGATGTCCGCCTGTCGCCGCGTCAGGTTGAGCATCTGGGTCGAGACTTCGAGGTCGACGCGGATGCCGGGCTGAGCCTCGTGCAGCGCCGCGAGCGCCGGGATGAGGAAGTCGATCGCGATCGAGTCGGTGCAGGTGACCCGCACCGTGCCGCTGAGCGCCTCGTCCTGGCCGTCGACCTTGGCCTGCAACTCCAGCGCGGCGCTTTCCATCCGGCGGGCGGCGGCGAGCGCGGACTCGCCGGCCGGCGTGAGCAGATAGCCGTCGGACGCGCGCAGGAACAGCCTGGCGCCGAGGTCCCGTTCCATCGCGGCGATGCGGCGCCCGACGGTCGCCTGGTCCACGCCCAGGGCGCGCGCGGCGCCGCGCAGGCTGGCCTCGCGGCTCAGGGCGAGAAAGATGCGGGTGTCGTCCCAGTTCATCCGGCGGTCCTCGGTCTGCCCTCGATGGGGTGATGCATGACTGCATCACATGGATGAGAAGGTGCAGCGACTCTACAACGCCTCGACGCCCTAACCTCGCGCCCCGCGTGTCCGCGCTCGATGCGGACCGGGAAGGGACAAGACATGACCATCCATCGCTCCACCACCGGCGCCAGCGCGGGCGCCACCGCCAGGACCCCGTGGGCCATCTTCGCGGGCCTGTCCGCCAGCCTCGTCGGCATCGGCCTGGCGCGCTTCGCCTACACGCCGCTGCTGCCGCCGATGATCCAGCAGCACTGGTTCGCGGCCTCCAGCGTGGCGTCGCTGGGCGCGGCCAACCTCGCCGGCTACCTCATCGGCGCACTCAGCGGACGCGGCCTGGCGCGCCACGGGTCACCGGTGGCGGTGATTCGGCTGATGATGCTGCTGACCTCGGTGTCCTTCCTCGCCTGCGCGTTTCCGCTCTCGGAGGTCTGGTTCTTCTGCTGGCGCCTGCTCTCCGGCGTGTCCGGCGGCGCGATCATGGTGCTGGTGTCCGGCGTGGTGCTGCATCAGGTGCCGGCCGGGAAGCGCGGCCTGGCCAGCGGCGCGATCTTTCTCGGCATCGGCCTGGGCGTGGCGCTCTCCGGCACGCTGGTGCCATTGATGCTGACCGTCAGCCTGCGCGCCGCCTGGCTCACCCTGGGCGTCGCCGCGCTGCTGCTGACCTTCGCGAGCTGGGGCGCCTGGCCGGCACAGGACGGCGCACACAAGGTGCCGACGCTGGCGTCGCCGCGGCGCGGCCGCATGTCGCGGCCGATGCGGCTGCTGATGGCGCAATACGCGCTGATGGCGGTGGGTCTGGTGCCGGAGATGATGTTCCTGGTGGACTACATCGGCCGCGCGCTCGGCAAGGGCGGTGGCCTGGGTGCGGCGGCCTGGGTGGCCTACGGCGTCGGCGCGATGGCCGGCCCGGTGCTCTACGGCCTGGCCGCGGACCGATGGGGCGCGCGCGCCGCGATCCGGCTGGCGCTGGCGGCCCAGGTGCTCGCGGTGCTCGGTCTGATGGCCGCGACAGACAATGCCGCGCTGATCGCGCTGGCGGCGGTGATCGGCTCCTTCCCCGCCGGCGTGGTGCCGCTGGCGCTCGGTCGGGTGCATGAGCTGATGGAGGACCCTCACGCCCGCCAGGCGATGTGGAGCCGGGCGACCGTCTCCTTCGCGCTATCGCAGGCAATCAGTGGCTATGCCTGTTCGGCGGTCTATGGCCTGACCGGCGGCCATCACCTGGTGCTCTTCGGGTTGGGCGCCAGCGCGTTGCTGATTGCCTTCGCAATCGATGCGCGCGGGCAGGATGCGCGCCATCGGCCGGCCGTGGCCCACGCGGCGCACCGAGCCGCATGACTCCGAGGGCTGGCGGATGTTGCTCCGGAAGCAACAACGGCCGTGAGCCTGTTTTTCCAGCGCTCGCCTTGCTTCAATGTCTGACTCGCATTCATGCTCTCCCGGCTCGACGGCATGCCGCCGTCGATGGGGAGGAAAACCTGGATGCGTACCCGGATGCTCGCAGCTTGTGTCACGTTCGCGCTCACTGCTTGTGACACGGAACCGCTGGACCTTACAGCCGGTGAGGCAAAGGTCGACGCCACCGACCTCGGCTCCACCCAGGACATCCAGACGGCCCTCGCCGCCTTCCCCTCGACGCAGGTGCTCGGCACGCACGAGAACGGCGTTCCATACATGGTTCGCGGTAACTTCGGCTCGACCCACCTGTCGCCTCGGGGGCTCGTGGCCCGGGATGCCCACGCGCTCGTCAGCTCGGCCCTGGCCGGCATCGCTCCCATGTTCCGCCTGAATGCCTCGGATCTCGTCGCGCGCCAGCTCTCCGTGGACGAACAAGGCCATACCCATCTCCGCTATGCCCAGACGAAGAACGGGCTGCCGGTCGTGGGCCACGAGCTGGTCGTCCACGTGGATGACGAGGGCCGCATCTACGCCGCCAATGGCTCGGCCCGCGACGGCGAGCCGCTCACCTCCCGCGCCCGGATCTCCTCCGAGGCCGCGCGCGTCGTGGCGCTCGAGAGCACTCCCGGGGGCGGCTCCACGGAGACGCCGCGACTCGTCTACGTGCGTTCCCGTGCGGATGGGCGGTTGAAGCTGGTCTTCGAGACCCTCGTGATGGGCGGGCACGCGGGCAAACCCGTGAAGGACCACGTCTTCGTCAATGCCCTCGACGGCTCCGTCGTGGAGCGCACCTCGGACATCCACGACGCGCTCAACCGCTCCGTGTACTCGGCCAACAACGGCACCTCGCTGCCCGGCATCCTCAAACGCAGCGAGGGCCAGGCGCCCACCGGTGACGCCATCGTGGACAAGGTCTATGACAACCTTGGAATCTTCTACAACTGCTTCTATGACAACTTCGGGCGCGATGGGATCACGGGTACGCAGGTACGCGCCACCGTCCACTACGGCAGCAACTACGCGGGTGCCTTCTGGGATGGCAACCACCTCGTCTGCGGTGACGGAGATGGCGTCAACAGTGGTCCGTTGTGCATCGATCCGGATGTCATCGTCCACGAGCTCACCCACGGCGTGACGGAGGCCGATTCCGGCCTCACCTACTCGGGCGAGTCCGGTGGCCTCAACGAGGGCCTGAGCGACATCTTCGCCGCCTATTGCGAGAGCTGGACGCGCAACTGGTCCACGGACCTGGACGTGTGGAAGATTGGCGAGGACGTCTGGACGCCCGCCACCGCGGGTGACGCGGTCCGCTACATGTACGATCCGGCGCTGGACGGTGCCTCGCTCGACTTCTGGACGAGCTCCGCCGGCGGCAACGACGTGCACTACAGCTCGGGCATCGCCAACCTGGCGTTCAAGCTGCTGTCCACGGGCGGCACGCACCCGCGCGGCAAGTCGACCCTCGTCGTACCGGGCATTGGAGTGCAGAAGGCGGGCGCCATCCTCTACACGGCCAACAGGGACCTCTTCACGGCGTCCACCAGCTTCGCCCAGGCGAAGACCTACACCGAGTATACCGCGACGGCGCTCTACGGGACCGGTGCGACCGAGGTGACGGCGGTGACGGCGGCCTGGTCCGCGGTGGGAGTGGGCGTGCCGGCGCCTCCCCCGGCGGCCAGCCCGCTGACCAACGGCGTGGCGAAGACGGGCCTGTCGGGCGCCTCGGGCTCGGAGACCTACTACTACCTGGACGTCCCGGCCGGCATGGCTTCGACCTTCGTCCTCAGCGGCGGCACGGGTGACGCGGACCTGTATGTGAAGGCTGGCTCCGCGCCGACCAAGACCTCGTATGACTGCCGTCCATACCAGAGCGGCAACAACGAGACATGCAACATCGCCGCGAGGACCACGGCCACCCGTATCTACGTGCTGCTGCGCGGCTACAGCACGTATGCGAGCGCCTCGCTCAAGGGCAGCTACTAAGCTGCGCCTTGATGACATGGGGGGTGAAATCGCCACGGGAGCATTCTCGGTGGGCGACAGACCCTCCTGGCGTTATGAGGGCGCCATGAACCTGCTCAAGACCGTTGTCATCACGGGCGCACTGCTGTGGACGCTGCCGAGCGCGGCCCAGAACAGCGCCGTCGCCACGCCCTTCGCGACCGCGAAGGACATCGACACCTGGATGGAGAAGAACCGGAACTGGCGACGCTGGGGTCCCGAGGATCAGCTCGGCGCCGTGAATCTGATCTCCGCCGCCAAGCGCAAGGACGCCGCGCGGCTCGTCCGGGAAGGCGTCTCCGTCTCCCTCGCACATCCGCTGGAGACCCAGAAGGCCGAGGATGTCCCGTACCCGCTCGGCCACGACATGCTCTTCACAGGTGAGTCCCCGGACTCCACGTACAGCGCCGACTCCCTGTCCATCGGGTTCCATGGCTTCTCGCACACACACCTCGATGCGCTCTGCCACATCTTCCATCAGGGCAAGATGTTCAACGGGTACGATCAGAATCTCGTCACCGCGAAGGGTTGCGCCACGCTCGCCGTGAGCGCGCTCAAGGACGGGATCCTGACACGCGGAGTGCTCATCGACCTGCCGGCCTTCCAGGGCGTCCCCTATCTGGAGCCAGGCACCGCCATCCACGCGAAGGATCTCGAGGCCTGGGAGAAGAAGACGAAGGTCCGCGTGACCAGTGGTGACGCCGTCATCATCCGCACGGGCCGCTGGGCCCGCCGCGCCGCCGTGGGACCCTGGGATGTGTCGAAGCAAGCCGCGGGACTGCACGCCTCCACCGCCGACTGGTTCAAGAAGCGGGGGGTCGCCGTCGTCGCCACGGATGTCGGTCTGGATGTGATTCCCTCCGGCGTGGAGGGCTCTTTTCTTCCGGTGCATGTGATGCTGATCAACGCCCTGGGCATCCACGTCATCGACAACGCCGACCCCGAGGCGCTGAGCAAGGCCGCCGCCGAGCGCAAGCGCCATGACTTCCTGCTCGGCATCGCCCCCTTGAACGTGGAAGGCGGCACGGGCTCTCCCGTCAACCCCATCGCGGTCTTCTGAGGTTCAGGCGATCGGGGCGTGGACTTCCCGCGAGGGCCGTCCCGCCCCCGGGGGGCTCAGCTCCACCACGCGGCCGGGCATCTTCACCAGCTCCAGGATTATCATTGAGGTCCGGGCTGACCCGGAATACCATGTAATCTCCTCCAAAGAGAGATGGGGATACGGGAGCGAGCGTGCTCCCATGATCCCAGGAGCCATCCATGTCCAAGCGTTGCATGCTGTCGCTGGCGCTCGCCGGCGTGTCGCTCGCCGTGTCCCCGGCGGTCGCGCAGACCGTCGGCGACCCACAGAACCCGATCTTCCGCAACATGTACACCGCCGATCCCTCGGCGCATGTCTGGGCCGACGGACGGCTCTATGTCTATCCATCGCATGACATCGCCCCACCGCGCGGTGCCGACCTCATGGACGAGTACCATGTCTACTCGACCAACGACATGGTCAACTGGGTCGATCACGGCGAGATCCTGCGCGCCTCCAACGTGCCCTGGGGAAGGCCGGAGGGCGGCTTCATGTGGGCGCCCGATGTGGCCTACAAGAACGGTATCTATTACTTCTACTTCCCCCATCCCAGTGGAACGGACTGGAACAACACCTGGAAGATCGGCGTGGCGACGAGCACACAGCCGGCGGCGAACTTCACCGTGCAGGGATACATCCAGGGACTGGAATCGCTGATCGATCCCGCGGTGTTCGTCGATGACGATGGCCAAGCGTATCTGTATTACGGTGGGGGAGGCATCGCCAAGGGGGGCAAGCTCAAGGCCAACATGATGGAGATCGACGGCCAGATGCAGACCATGCAGGGTCTGGTCGACTTCCACGAGGCCTCGTGGGTGCACAAGCGCAACGGGCTCTACTACCTGTCGTACGCGGACAACTACGACCAGAATGGCGACCACAACCGCATGCGCTACGCCACGAGCACGAGCCCGCTCGGTCCGTGGACGTATCGTGGCGTCTACATCGACTCCACGGACAGCTATACGAACCACGGCTCGATCGTGCAGTACAAGGGGCAGTGGTATGCCTTCTACCACACGAGCATGCTGTCGGGGAATGATTGGCTTCGCTCGGTCAGCGTCGACAAGCTGTATTACAACAGCGACGGCACGATCCAGTTGGTCAATCAGACGAAGCAGCACGGCACGCCACACTTCGCCACCCCGCTGGCGATTCCGGGACAGATCCAGGCGGAGGACTACGACAACGGTGCACAAGGCGTGGCGTACAGCGATGGCAGTCCGCAGAACGAAGGCGGCGCGTACCGGCCGAACGAAGGCGTCGATGTCGGCACGATTCCCAGCGGAGGCTTCCACGTCGGTTGGGTGAGCTCCTCGGAGTGGGTGGAGTACACGGTGAACGTGGCGACGAGCGGCACGTATACCGTGTCCGCCCGGGTCGCGACGCAGACGACCAATGGCAGCTCGTTGCGCATCCTGTTCGACGGAAAGAAGGTGGGCACCCTCACCGTGCCGAACACCGGAGAGTGGCAGACCTATACGACGGTGAGCACGCAGGTGAACCTGGAGGCTGGCAAGCACATCATCCAGCTGCGTTTTGGTGACGCGCTCAATCTGGATCACTTGACGTTCACGAAGCAGTAACGAGGTGTGGAGGTCCCCGGGCTTCCCCCTTCAGGGGGCTGGTCCGGGCCCCCTCCGTCGTGCCCATGGAGGACCGGGCTCCCCCTCTCCACTGCTCGTGAAGGGAAGTTCTCCGGTAGAGTCCCCCGCCCTCTCCGCCCGCGCGATCTGGAGCCCATGTCCTCCGTCTCCCCAGAGCCCCCCCGGCCCGAAGCCTCTCCGCCCCGATGGCTCGTCCCCACCCTGGGCGTGGGACTCACCCTCCTCTTCTTCCATCGGGCCGTCTTCTCCGCCAACGTCTTCTTCCTGCGCGACGTGCAGCAAGTCTACGTACCGCTGTGGGAATACTGGCGCGAGCGGGTGCTCGGGGGGGAGTTTCCCCAGTGGTATCCCTTCGATGGGCTCGGGCAGCCCTACGTGGGCATGGTCGTCTCCGGCGCCTTCCACCCGGCCCAGGTGCTGTCGCTGGTGCTACCCGGGGCGCAGGGCCTCAAGTGGCTCATGCTGCTGTGCTTCCCGGTGGCGTTCCTCGGCATGAGCGCGCTGGGGCGGCGGCTCGGGTGGGGGCTCGGGGCCGCGCTGCTCGCGGCGATGAGCTACACCTTCAGCGGCTACCTCGTCAGCATCACCAACAACACCCTGTACCTCCTGGCGGCCGTCACCGTGCCCTGGGTGTTCTGGGCGCTGGAGGGCTTTCTCAGGGCACCCACGGTGGGACGGGGGCTCGGGGTCGCCGTGCTGCTCGGGCTCGTGCTGCTCGCCGGCGACGTGCAGGGCTACGCGGTCTGTCTGGGCGGGGCCCTGCTGTGGAGCGTGAGCCGCCCGGCGTCCGGAGGCACGCCCCGCGCGCTGCTGGGGATGCTGGGAGTGGGGGTCGTCTCCCTGCTGCTGTGCGCGGTGCAGATCCTCCCGACGCTGGCGGGGCTGGGCGAGGTGCGCGCCTCGAATCAGACGCTGGCGCAGGCGACGGAGTGGTCCGTCCATCCCATGCGGCTGGTGGAGCTGGTGCTCGGGCCCCTGTTCGCGGGCGATTCCGGCGAGCCCGTCCAGGTGGCCATCAGTGCGTGGCTGCTGTCCACGTCGAGGACCGAGCTGTGGGCGGACTCGTTCTATCTCGGCGCGCCCGCGCTCGTGCTGGCGGGCGTGGCGGTGACCCGGGTGCGGGGGCCGCGCGCGGCCTTGCTGCTCGCCGCCGCCCTGGGGGTGGTGCTGCTGGCGCTCGGCAAGCACACGCCGCTCTACGGCTGGGTGTTCGATTGGGTGCCGCCGTGGCGGGCCTTCCGCTACCCCGAGAAGCTGATGACGTTCGTCACCTTCACGGTGTGCCTGGCGGCGGGCGTGGGGTGGGAGCGGCTCGAGCACGCGCCCGACGTCCGGCGCCGGATGGGGCACGGCGTGCTCGGGCTGGGCGGACTGGTGCTCGCGGTGGGCGGCGCGGAGTGGCTCGGCCACGTGTTCTCCGAGGGGATGTTGTCCGGCCTGTGGATGGGGCCGCCATGGCCCGAGGCCCAGCGGCGCATCGGCGAGCACTTCGTGCTGGGCTGTGGGCTGGCGGGCGGGAGCCTGCTCGCGTTGGGGGGCATCCTCGGCGGGGTGCGCTCGGCGGAGGCGCGGGCCGGGCTCGTGGGGGTGGTGGGCTTCGGGGGGCTGCTGCTGGCCAATGGCGACATCTACAAGGTGGGAGAGCCGGAGCTGTTCGACGAGCCAACGCCCTTCGTCCTGCGCATCCAGGAGGAGCTGCGCGAGCAGTTCGGTCCGCCGCCTCGGGTGTACCGGCTGTTGGGCCGCTACTACACGCCGCACCCCTTGCCACTGCCCACCTTGGCGGAGACGAACGCGCTCATCATGGGCGCCTCACTGATGCCGCTCGTGCCAGCGCTCTTCGGCCTGGAGAGCTCGAGCGCGTACATGCCCGCCGTGTCGCGACGGGTGGCGGACGTGCAGGCGGAGACGAGATCCTGGGTGCGTCGCACCGCGGGCCTGTTCCACACGCGCTACTTCATCCTCTCGAGCGAGTCGAGCGAGGTCACCGCACTGGTGGCGGAGCCGCTCCGGGTGCTGGAGCGGCTGGACGCCTTCGGGCTGTGGCTGGTGGAGGACTCGAACGCGCTGCCACGCGCGTACCTCGCCCACCCGCGCTGTGTGACGGCTCCGAGAGAGGCGCTGCGGCGGCTCGGGAGCATCCAGGCCCCGCGCGAGGTGGTGGTGGAGTGCGCGGCGCCCCTGCCCGAGCCGCCGCTGGAGGCACCCCGGGGCGAGGTCACCGCCGTCCGATCCCTACCGGAGCGGGTGGAGGTGGAGGTGCAGGCGCGGGGCGGAGAGGTGCTGGTGCTCAACGACGCCTACTACGGAGGATGGACGGCGAGCGTGGACGGGGAGCCGGTGCCCATCCTGCCCGCCAATGGGGCGGTGCGCGCGGTGGCGGTGCCCCCGGGGGCGCATCAGGTGGTCTTCCGCTACCGCACGCCCGGGCTGGCCGTGGGCGCCGGGGTGAGCCTGGGCACGCTGCTCGTGCTGCTCGGCGTGGATGGAGTGCTACGGCGGCGGCTCACGCCAAGGGCCGGGAGAACAACGAGTTTCTCGTGAGCCCCGAGAGGCGGCCGGAGGGCGCCTGGCCGCTTGCGTCCGGCGGACAAGCGAGACCCGGGGCCTGGCGAAGGAGACCGTCGGCGTGGCCCTGGATGCCCGCGAACTGGAAGCCGATCACAAAGCCGGACTCGGTTCTCCATCCATTTGGGCCGGTTTTCCAAATCCTCCCTACCGGAGGAGCCGGAGCCCGAATCACCCACATGGAGGCCGTCATGAAGAACCGTCGCAAGAATGGTGAGTACCTCGGCAGTCTGCTGGGCTGAAGCTGGCTATCAGGCCAGGGGGATGTTCCCCCTGGCTTGTTTATTTCCAGTGGCCTTGTTTTTCCCTGAAGGAACTCGTCATGAAGCCAGCCTCCATCTCTCCAGCCCGAATTCGTCAGTTTGGCGATCCAGAAGATGCCGCCTTCTGTCTTGTGACAAACAGGGAGTTCATCAGCCAGATCCACCTGGAACGAGAGGGCGGATATAGCGACTACCTCATTCTCGAGTATGAGAATGGGGATCGGTTCAGTGAATTGCTCGCGAAGAAAATCCCGGAGCATGCGCACATTCTGGTGATCTCCCCCAATGCGTTCTTCCAGTCTCCTCGCGCCGAGGAGTTGGGCAGTCGGCGCAAGTTACTCGCCATGGCCTGCAACTCGACACCCACCGCATGGGACATGATCCCCCGCTTCCTGAAGATCGTCGAGGATACCGATCCGGAAGAGCAGCAGCGCTTCACGGACCGTTTCTTCGCGATGGGAGAGGCCTCCGCCTATCTGGAGTTCGTCGACGAGCGGTATGGCACGCGAGCCAGGCTCGAACATCTCGACGAGCGCTACTTGTGGAACGAGCAGGCGGGTCTGCTCAACTGGGGCGGCCAGCAGCTCGCCCCCTCGGGAGAGATCAGCGTCCTGCCGCTCCACATCTGGGACTTCGATTCCAACCTCTACTTGAAGTTCAATGGCACCATCGCCATCCAGGGCTACCCCATCCTGCACAATGGCACGCCCAGCTTCCTGCGTGCCGATCAGGCCCGTATCCATGGGCAGCTCGCCTGCCTCTCACGGGAGGCGCTCATCGCGACGGTGGAGAACGGCAGGATCGTCGATCTCAAGGCAGCGGGGCCCGAGGCACAGCCCGCACATGACATGATGACCGCGATGTTCGAGGTCGATTCCCGCTACCGCATCATCTGGGAACTGGGCTTCGCCATCAACACACACTCGACCATCGTGCCAGGCAATTTCGCGATGAACGAGGTCTTCGGCGCGGAGAATGGCACGATCCACTTCGGCCTCGGCTTGACCCCCCACACCCAGTACCACCTCGACCTCATCTGCCCTGGCCTCACGGTACTCACCGACAAGGGCCAGGTCGTGCTCGGCCGCCGCGGGCCCGTCGGCGCCATGCCACGTGTGCGCGCAGAGGGTTGTGCGTGCCTGGAGTGATGCTCCAGAGCCGGACGGGACTGGCGCGCTCGATCTCCGTCGGGCTCGCGCTGTTTCCGGTGGGACTGTTGTTCGGGTTGACCGCCGCACAAAATGGCTGGCGGCCAATGGAAGTCTTCGCGCTCAGCGCGATCGGCTTCACGGGGAGCGGCCAGTTCGCCCTGCTGGCGCTGACCAAGGAGGGAGTTGCTCCCCTGCTGATCTTCTTGATCATCCTGCTGATCAACCTGCGCTATGTGCCCATGGCGTTCACCGCCGCCAGAGGCATGGACGGGGCCGTGGGCAAGCGGGCGACGTTGGCTCACTTCGTCAGCGACGAGTCCTATGCGGTCGAGCAGATCGCCGACCCGCCCGCCGTGCGCGCGTCGATCCGGCTCTGGATCGCCCTCTTCTGGGTCGCGTCCACTACCGCCGGGGCCCTCGTCGCCATGTTGCTGCCGGCGCATTGGGCGGGCTCCATCGGCGCGGTCACCTTTCCAGCCAACGCGTTGCTCATCCTGCTGGCGCTGCTGCGCGTGCGAGCCTTCGTGGAGCGCCTGGGCCGGCGCGGCCTGGCGGCGATCCTGGCAAGTCTCCCCATCGCGCTCGGCATCCGGATCCTTCTGGGCAGCAAGCTGTTCTGGCTGCCCAGCATCCTCCTGGTCGGGCTCACCATCCATTGGATCTGCAAAGCGAGGGACGCGTCGTGACGACCACGGCCTGGATCGGTATCACCCTCTTGCTGGGTGTCAGCCTGGTCGTCCGCGTCTTTCCGGCCTTGCTGCGCCCGCCCCTCTCCCAGGCCACGCTGGAGCAGATCGAGACCATCCTGCCCATTGCCGTGCTGATCAACCTGGCCATCTTCTCCGCGAGCAGCGAGATAGCGGCGGCGCCTGGCCCGGCGCTGCTGGGGCTGGGGATCCTGGGCGTGTTGACGTTCGCAGCGCGTACCGTTCCCATCCTGGTGACGCTGATCGCGTCCACCACCGCTTTCCTCCTGCTCCTCACGGCGCTGAATCGCTGAGGCCTGGGGCATCGGCACCGCACAGCTCCAGGAGGACCAGGGAGCTCGCCTCCGCCGGGCCATCCGTCACATCAGATCGCAGCCGTGTCCATCCAGTTGGCCCCGGGATGCGCTGGGCCGATCCCGCGAATGGACCACGCTGACGGATGGTGTCTGTATGCAAGAGGCAATGCTCATCGAAGATGGGGTTGACGGCCGGGACACTCCGGGAGTGGTGGACGAGGTTCCCGCCGGAGTGCTCGAGAAGCTGAAGGAGTGGGTGAAGACGTTCGACCCTTCCGCCCGACTCCAGCTTCCACGGCACCTGGTCCACAAGAGCGATCCACGCAACGTCTTCATCGCCCGGCTCGAGCGCGTCTCGGAGGCACGGCCAGACGAACTCGCGGCGCAGCTCATCTTCGACCCAACCCATCCGTACCACTTCGAGCACCCGCAGGACCACGTCCCGGGAATGATGCTCATGGAGGCAGGTCGGCAACTCGGGCTGGCGGTGACGCACCTGTTCTACGGGGTAGCGCTGGACGCCATGTTCGTGCTCAACGACGTGAAGGCCCGCTTCCGCCGCTTCGCGGAGCTGGGCGAGCCCGTCTTCGTGTACTCGGCCGTGCACGAGAAGGAGTACCGGCGGGGGCGCCTCATCTCGATGCGCCAGGCGGGGCTCTTCATCCAGCGGGGCGAGTTCCTCGGCTCGATGGAGGGAAGCTGGAGCGTGTACGACCGGCGGCTCATGGAGCGGCTCCGGCGCCGACCGCGGCCGGGGGATGGATCGGCCACTTCCCGCCCGATGACGGCCCCTGCCACGGAGTGATGCCCATGACGAAACACTATGTGGTGGTGGGGGGCGGTGTGTCCGGCATCGCCGCGGCGCACTACCTCCGGGAGGCGGGGGCCGAGGTGGAGCTCGTCGAGCAGGAGGACACGCTGGGCGGGCGCGTGGCGCCAGCGTTGCTCGACGGCCAGCCCATCGAGCTGGGGGGCAAGAACATCGGCCGACGCTACCTCCTCTTCCGCGAGTTCGCGCGGAAGATGGGGCAGACGGACTTCGAGCCTTTCGGCATCAACTCCTCGCGCGTGCGGCCCGACGGCCGGCTGATGACCGTGGACAGCTCGCACCGATGGCGCGGCGTGCGGGAACTGATGCGGGCCTGTCCTTCCTCGGACCTGCTCCGCTTCGCCACGCTCTGCGCGCGCGCGATCTCCCGCCCGGAGAACGGCTACCTGGGCTCCGTCCGCTTCGATGCCCTCGGAGAGCACCGGGATGACCGCCCGCTGAGCGCGTACTTCAGCCAGGCCTTCAGCGAGGCCGTGCTCCGCCCCATGGTGGTCCGGATGAATGGCGCCGAGCCGGACGAGGTCTTCCCCGGCAACGTCGGCACCAACCTCCGGATGCTCCTGGACACGTACGAGCAGCCGAAGCGCGGCATGCGGGCCCTCTTCGATCGCTTCGCGAGGACCGTGCGGGTGACGCGAGGCACTCGCGCCCGAGGGTTGGTGGTGCGGGGCGGGCGGGTAGCGGCCCTGGAACTGGAGGGGCCCGGGGGCGCCCGCGAGGAGCGCACGTGTGATGGGGTGCTGCTCGCCCTGCCCGCGCACCCCAGCGCCGCGCTGCTGGCTCCGCACGCGCCGGGTCTGGCCCTGGCGCTCGGCCACGTGCGCTACTTCCCGGTGCTGGTGGTGGTGGCCCGGTACGCGCGGAAGGTCTTCTCCCCCTCCACCCGCGCGCTCGTCTTCGGCCCGGAGCACCCGCTGAGCAACGCGGGGGCGTACGGCATCAACGCCCTGGACGTGGTGCGCTACACGTTCAGCGGGCGCACCGCACGCCGGGCCCTGGCGGCCGGGACGGACGTGGAGGCGCTGCTGCGCGTGGGAGAGAAACTGCTCGGCCACCACTTCCCCGTCCACCCCGCCGAGCGGGTGGCCTCCGTCGCGCGGCGCTTCGAGCCGGGACTGTGCGCCTACACGCCCCACCATGCCCGCCTGCGGCGCGAGCTGAACGCTGGCCTGGGGAGGCTCCACGGCCTCCAGCTCGCCGGGGACTACCTGCGGGGCGCCTCCATCGAGGCCTGCTTCCGCGCGGCGAAGGAATCCGCGGGGCGGATGCTGAGGAACCGATGAGCGGCGCTGACTCGCCACCTGACGAGTGCAAGCAAAGGAGAGAACGGATGCGGAAATACTATCTGGGGCCGGAGGCCAGCCATGAAGTGCCGTTCAAGAGGCTCCTGGCGATCTCCCACTACATCATGCCCAACTTCGGCACTCTGGAGTGGGATCGGGTCTCGCGCGAGCAGGTGGACAAGAACCTGCGCTCGCTGCAGGACCCGGGAGGGGCGCTGAACGACGAGCTGATGATGTACATCCACGTGCCGTACTGCCAGTCGTTCTGCCATTACTGCAACTTCAACAAGAACCACTATCCCTGGCAGGACGAGGAGCGGCTCCAGCGCTACACGGACTACCTCATCAAGGAGATCGACTACTACCTGTCGCTCCCCTACGTGCAGGCGCGGAGATTCACGGCCATCTACATCGGGGGAGGAAGCCCTTCCACGCTCCCGGTCTCGGCAGTGGAGCGGCTGTTCGCGCACCTCGCGAAGGTAGCGCCGGGGTTCGACACCCTCGAGAAGACGTTCACGGGCGAGCCGCGCACGCTGCGCAAGCCGGAGCTGCTGAAGGTACTCCACGACTACGGCTTCGACCGCGTGACGTTCGGCATCGAGACGCTCAACCCGGAGATCCACAAGAAGATAGGCCGGTGGGACTCTCCGAGCGACGTGGACGCGGTGTTCGAGGGGCTGGAGAAGCTGGGGTACGAGGGCGACCGCTGCGTCGACCTCATGTATGACCTGCCGGGGCAATCGCTGGTGGGCTTCCAGGAGGAGCTGGCGACACTGGTGGAGCACTACCGACCGGACGAGATCGACGCGTTCGGGACCGTGTACCTGCCGTACCGGCCGCTGCACAAGCTCATCCTCGACGGACGGGTGCCACAACCTGGGAGCATCTGGCAGCTCCTGCGGATGCGCGAGCACCTGTATGACTACCTGCTGGAGAACGACTACCACAACACCATCGCCGAGACGTACTCGCGCAAGCCCCAGCGCAGCATGTACCAGACGGCGCACTGCGCGCGGCAGGACATCATCGGCATCGGCTGCGCGGCACGCAGCAACATCAAGGACATGGTGTCCATCAACCCGGACAAGGTCGATGTCTGGATGAACAACATCGATCAGTACGGGGTGTCCACGCAGACACTGCAGAGCATCGGGCGGAGCGGAGTGCTGGACCGGATCATGGTGATGTTCCCGCGCTACAAGGAACTCTCCAAGGAGTTGCTCGACCGCTACTCGGACGTGGAGCACTTCGAGCAGGTGGAGGACGTCCTGCGCTCGCATCTCGAGGTGGGGTGCGTGGAGGAGCAGGAGGGCCGGTACGTCGTCAACAAGCTGGGCGTCATCTGGCACGGCAACCTGCAGACGGACTACATGGAGCGTTCGCTGAACCTGCAGGGAAAGGTCCTCCTGAAGGTCATCTCGGAGAAGGAGAGCCACTTCGATCGAGAGGAGCGCTTCAAGGTGAACAAGGCGACCCGGTTCATCGCGAAGCACATCGACAAGTACCCGAAGCTGATGAAGTAGCCCGGGAAGGGGGCACCCGATGGTCGACGTGGTGCGCAGGCGCGAGCTCGTACCGGTGGAGGATGGTACGCGGCTGGAACTGGAGGTCTTCGAGCAGGTGGAGGAAAGGAAGGCACCGGTTCTCCTGTGCCTGCCAGCGATGGGAGTCCCGGCGAGGTACTACGAGCCGTTCGCGCTCGAGTTGCACCGGCGGGGTTTCCACGTCGTCACGAGCGACCTGCGCGGGCACGGGGCGAGCTCCGTACGAGTGGGCCGGGGGACGGACTTCGGCTACTACGAGATGGTGGCGCGAGACCTGAAGGCGGTGGTGCGGGCGGTGCGCGCTGCCTTCCAGGACAGCCCGCTGTTCCTGCTGGGGCACAGCCTGGGTGGGCAGCTCGGCTCGCTCTACCTGGGCCTGGAGGGTGAGGGAATACGAGGGCTCGTCCTCGTGGCGGCCTCTTCGGTGTACTACCGGAACTACGGGGCGCTGGGCGGTGTGAAGGTGCTGCTCGGCACGCAGCTCGCGGCGGTCATCGCCACGGTGTGGGGGTACTTCCCGGGGCGGAGGCTACGGTTCGCGGACAACGAGTCGACCCGGGTGATGCGGGACTGGGCGCGCCAGGCGAGGAGGGGGCGCTACGTGCTCTCCGGGGCCGCGCAGGACTTCGAGGCGCTGCTCGCCCGGGTGGAGCGGCCGGTGCTGGCCATCTCGGTGGAGGGGGATTCGCTGGCGCCACCGGCCGCGGTGGAGCACCTGTACGGGAAGATGCCTCGGGCCCGGGTGGTGCGGTGGCACTTCACGCGGTCCGATGCCGGGGGAGCGCACCTGGATCACTTCCGCTGGGTACGCCACGGTGCTTCCGTGGCGGCGCGCATCGCGGGATGGGTGGGAGAGGTGCTCGCGGGAGAGATAGGCTCCGGCCAAGACCCGCAAAGAGGTGAAACATGAGCGCAGTCCGTCTGGGCCGACGTTCGTCATCTTCGATTCTCTTCCTATCGCTCTCTGTCGTGGGCATGCTCGCTGGCTGCAGTTCGCCGTCGGAGGGCCCGTCTGACGGGACTCCTCCACCCGATGAAGGGACTCCGCCTTCGTTCACCTGGGGCACCGGCACGGACACCGGCACGCTCGCGGGCGACGTGTGGACTCCTGGGCGTGACGCGACGGGACTCGTGAACGCGGCGTCGTGGGCGCTCGTCCCCAAGGGGCGGTGGATCGAGGTCGCCGGAACACCGCTCACCTCGCTGGACGCGGAGGTCAAGGCGGCGCTTCCTGGCTTCCGGGATCTCGGCTCCGGGGGGATCGCCGCGGTCATCAACGCCTACTCCGGCGTGGCGGTCGACGCGCCTCGCGCCCGCTGGTGGGCCTTCGGCGGCGGACACGCCGACAGCTCCAACAACGGCCTCTACCGCTTCGACATGGCGAAGATGCGCTGGAGCATCGAGCAGCTCCCCGACAACCCAGCGAACTGGACGAAGGTCGTCTATGGGAACACGTACAGCTCCTACCCGCCCGCCGGGGAGTACTCCAAGGCCCACCCGGACAGCGACGTCTACTCGGATGAGTTCTTCGATCCGGACCGGCCCGCCGCGTCGACCGGCCACCCGGTGGCCCGCCACACGTACAACGGGCTCGTCTACAACCCGGACCTCCAGGAAGTGGCCTTTGGCGTCCGGCGGATGTGGCGCTACAGCCTGACCACCCACACCTGGAAGCGCCACAACCCCTTCAACACCCCGGGGGCCACCTACGACGGCGCGACGGGATACGGCGGCGCGGCCGGCTGGACGTTCTGGGACGAGGTGAAACACCGCTACCTCTTTGGTCCCACGGAGAACTACAACTATTCGAGGTGGTGGTCCTTCGACACCGACGACCAGTCCTGGAACTGGGAGGTCATCACGCCCCCCGCGTGGCATTTCGCCCAGATGGCCAGGGTCGAGCGCAAGCTGGTGAGCTTCCCCTACCCGGACTCGCAACACCAGACCTTCCCTCCGCGACTGGTCACGGTCGACATGGACACGGGCAAGTGGGAGTTCCTGGAGCTGGAGCACGACCTCGAGCTGTCACGCGTCTACACCCAGGACTTCGAGGGGATGATCTTCACCTACGTGCCACCGCTCAATCGCTACATCGCCGCGTTCCCGTACGACCGCGACGGCGATGGGCGCTTCGAGTACCGGACCTTCGAGGTCGACCCGACGACCCACAAGCTCAGCGAGGCGCCGCGGTGGGAGGCCGGCGCCTTCGGCGGGTGGCACGATCTCGTCAAGAACCGCTTCTTCTACCTGGCGACGCACGACGCCCTCGTCTACGTGCGCAAGGGAGAAGAGAACCTGCGCGTGTTCCGGCTTCCCTGAGCCAGCACCGCCTTCACACCGCCGGCTCCCAGGGGCCGGCGGGCAGGCGCGGGCGGAGGCGTGACTCCGCCCGCGGCCCCCTCCCCCCGTGGCTCAGATGTTGATGCTCTGGGGAATGGCCGAGGGCAGGAGCGTCGCGTAGGGCGTGCGCCCTCCCACGGTATTGGCCGCCTGGATGTGCTTCTGGATGGACTGCAATGCGCGCTGGAACTTGCCCAGCACCAGGAGCGCCCGGGGATCGGACAGCTGGCCCCCGTACTGACCGAGCACCGTGTAATAGACATTGCCCAGGCCCGCCAACACCGCCTGCTGGAGGATGGACTGGTTGAGCGGCGGCAGCAGATCCAACAACTGCGTCGCCTCGGCGCCCGAAGTGGCCGGGCCCGGGAACGGTGCATAGCCGGCGAGCGGGATGGCCGGCGTGTAGCTCATGGCGGTGCGCTGCGGGAAGTTCACCGCCGCGTGCTCCACGCTCGCGGTGAAGATGATCTGGGTGAGCAGCTTGCGCAGGTAGTCGAGCGTGGAGATGCACGGCGTCCCATCGGGCCCCCCCTCGCCGATGTCCTGCAGGTGCCCGGCGCTCACCAGTTCCTGCACCCAGGCTTGCAGCTCGTAGTCGCCCACCACGTCCGCTTCCCCGGAGTAGTAGATCGCGGTGTAATCCGACACCCAACCATGGATGGCATTCCAGAGGGCCAGCGCATCATCACGGTAGGGGTAGTCGGGCAGTTCCTCCGGTGAGCCGATGCCCTGACGGGCGAGCTTCTCGGGGAAGAACGACTCGTTGTAGCGCACCGCCTTCACGGCGTTGGCGGCCACCTGGTTGGACGAGTCGATGGTACCCGCCAGGAGCTTGTCCACCGGCCCTCCCGGGGTGATGAGCGAGGTCGCCGCGCTGTAATTGATGAACAGCGTGCCCGCGAAGTGAGGGGTGAGCAGGACGTAGAGCGGATGCTGTGGATCCAACTGCCGCTCGGTGGCGAGCACGAACGGCTCGGTGAGCAGGTGCGTGAGCCCCAGGTGGCTGATGAGCTCGTGGTAGTTGCCGTCCGCGATGTTGACGCACGTCTTGGCGAGCGTCCACGCGAGCCCTCCGTCCGGGTAGAAGACGGGGCTGCTCGCGTCCTGACCGATCTGGATGGACACGGGGCGCAGCGAGCCCCGGCTCCCTCCCAGACGCGGCACATAGAAGAGGGCCTTGGGCGCGAACACATACTTCTGCTGGGGCGTGGTGCCCGGCACCAGTTGCGTGAGCGCCTTGTAGTCCACGAGGTAGAAGTGCCCGGCGTCCACGGCCTGCTCGCGCGTCCACCCCGTCTCTCCCGTGATGCGCTGGAACAGCGCGTCCGAGGGCAGCAGTTGCGAGAGATCCGCGAGGGTCGCCCGCTGGAGGATGCCCGCGTTGGGGCCGGCGACACGCAGCGCGGCGAACTCCTCGTCCGTGAGGAACACGCCCGCGGTCCACGGCAGCACCACCTTGCGGAACTGTGCGTCGTAGTCCTGCAGATCCGTGGCGCGCCCGTAGAGGCCCGCCTTCGTCAGCACGAAGTCGAGCACGGACTTGACCAGCTGGGACAGCCAGGACTCGATGCTCTTGGCATCCTGCCCGGGAGTCTTGTCGAGCATCGGCGCCCCCGCGAGAGCGGGTGTGTCGAGCACCCCGTTGCCACCCGGCGGAAGCGTGACCTTGCGTGCATGCGCGTTCTGGGCGAGCCCCGCCAGATCCTTGCGCGCATCGCTCAGCTGGGCCTGGAAGGCCAGGATGTCGCGCTTGTCGAACTCCCGGTTCTTCAGCGAGGCGTCGAACACGCTCGCCTCCGGGGGGGCCGCCTTGGTGTAGATGGCGGCCGTGGTCGCGCTCGATTTCCCCTGGCCGAGCTCGACGGGGATCTCCACGTCGAAGCTGAAGAGGTTGGGCAGCAGCGCATCCACGAAGTTCTCCCCCAGCAGGATGGCCGTCTCGGCGATCTGGATGGCCCAGTTGAGCGAGATGTCCACGGGGACGGGCGCCGCCGCCATGGGCAGCCCGGCGACGATGGCCGGGTAGTCGTACACGTACTGGGTCTGCTTCTGGGCCAGGATTCGCGCTCGGCTCGCGCGGTTGTCCGGGGTGTCGTTCTGCGGCAACGTGGGAGGAGAGGACAGGCTCATGGACAGCTCCCTGGAAGGGTGGAAGGTGGCAGACCCCTTCTAATCCCACCCAGCCAATCTGTGAACCCATCCGCACTCCGGGTCTTCAGACTACGCCTTCCGGAGCCCCACGACTTCTCCGTAGCCGCCGGGAATGAAGAAGTCGTTCAGCTCCATGCCCATGATCCGCAGCGCGGTGGCGACGGCATCCGCGGATCGAGGCACGCGCCTGGAGGGCTGGCCGCTCTCCTCGACGATGTCCACCGGGACGCCGAGCCCGCGCGGGGTGTACGAGCCCACCTGCCGGTTGGCCGCCACGTTGCCGCCCGCGAAGCAGACCGAGGTATAGGGGTGGTGGTCATCCGGCAGGACGTAGCTGCCATCGCTCGCGCGGTAGGCCCAGCTCCGGCCGAATTCACTCATCACCAGCACCAGCGTGTCATCCAGCAGCGTCTTGCCCGGCTTGCCCGGAGCCGGCGAGTTCTTGAGCTCGCCCAGGAAGCGCGCCACGCAGTCCATCAGTCCGCGGCCGTGCGCGCAGCTGAAGCCATGGCCCTGGGCGTTGTGGGTGTCGAAGTCGAGCTGCAGCGAGACGTGCACCGAGGTGCAGAGATCCGACTTGAGCAGGCGCAGCGCGAGATCCATCCGGGGGTCGAGCCCGGTGAGGTGGAAGTTCGCGTTACCGAAGGTGTACGTGAACGACTCGTTCAGGTAGCTCGACAGGTAGGCGGGACGGTTCGTCTTCAGCTTGTCGATGCCCTTGGTGCCCTCCAGCACGGACACGACATCCGTGGCGAGCACGCGAGAGACCGAAGACAGCGAGCCATGCAGGCCTTCGAGGTAGTTGTCCACCTTCGCCGTCGAGCGGCGCAGCAGTTGCTGGGCGCGCGTGAGCGAGAAGCGCTCCACCGTGGTCGTCTTCAGGGAGCTCCCGGTGGGCTGGCCGTGCGCGTCCAGCTCGGGGCCTTCGGTGCGCGCATCCAGCCCCTTCCACCAGGCATTGTCCGAGGGCTTCGCGGAGAGCATCGGCTTGAGCGCTTCGACGGACGGAACGCGCACGGGCGAGGCGTGCGAGGGCAGCCCCATCCCCTGCGGTGTGCCGCGGTCACCGGAGACGACCACGAACGGCAGCGGCCTGCTCTCGCGGTACTTCTCGTACAGGTGATTGGCGATCACCGAATGAACGGCGGGCGCCCGGTAGTCCGCACCGGCCACCCCGCACATCGCGGAGATGAACGCACTCGCGTGGTCGTTGGTGCCCTGGTCGATGCCATGCAGCACGCTCAGTTGCTCATGCAGCGCGAAGTGCGAGAAGCCGTACATGAGCGGGCTGTAGCTGCCACGCGCCGCGGGATCCGCGGGGTTCCACGACCGCCAGGTCCGCAGCGGTTTGTAGGGGCCGTTGGCGGGCGCGAGGTTCACCAGTTGGCTCGCCTCGAAGTAGGTGGGCTCGCTGTTGAAGCCCGCGGGCGCTGGGATGCAGAGCGGAACGTCCGCGTCTTCCAGCGGGGTGAAGCAGTACACCGGCCGGTAACCCCCGGGGATGTAGAGCACCGCGAGCCGCGAGGGCGCGTCGTTGTCCGCGGCGTGCGCGGTGCTCGAACCGAGGAGTCCCGCGCGCTCGAGCAGCGCGAACTGTCCGGCTCCCAGAGCCCACTTGAGCAAGGTGCGGCGAGAAGTGTTCGTCATGGTGTCCTCGGCTCAGTAGGTCAGCCACAGCGGGTGACGGACGAGCGCCGCGCAGACGCCAATCCAGGCCAGGCGCGTGTTCTGCGCCTCGAGCGGGAGATAGATCTGCTCGTACAGCGCCTTCGCTTCCTCTTCCGAGGGCGGCTGTCCGAGCATGCGCAGGTAGAGCGCGCGCAGGTTCTTCTGCACCGCGTCCGGGTTGTTGGTGGAGGTGTTGGTGAGCGTCACGTAGCGCAACACCGCCTTGTTGCCCGCCTTGTCCACCGCACGCGAACACCAGGCCTGCGACATCTGGACCAGCGCCTGCGCGGCGGAGGGACCGAAGCTCACGTCCCGCTTGCGGTACATGAGCGGGTTGCCGCCTCCGAGGGCCTCGAACCGCTCGCCGGTGCGGGAGTCGGAGATGTACTGGCCCGAGATGCCGGGCGACCAATCCCCGGGCCACACGAAGAACCTGCCGCCATTGACGATGTACGCGCTGTTGCGCCAGTTGGGATCGCTGGTGCTGACGAAGTCCTCGAGCGTGAGTCCGAGCTGATCCATCAAGCTCACGACCATCTCCTCGGCCGTCAGCCGGCGGACGTTGAACTCCCCCGGAGCCGGAGCCTCCAACTGCGCGGGCGGAGGTGGCAGATCGCGGATCCAGGCCTCCACCTGCTCGAGGCTCAGCGTGACACGGCCGCTGGTGACGAGTTCATTGTAGGTCTCGCCCAGCGGCATCTGGGGATAGCTTCCGGGGGCGACGCCCTTGAGCAGCTGGATCAACACGCTGTTCTCGGGATCCCCACGCTTGACGTACTTCTCGTTGTACACGAGCCCGCTCTCGAACGCGCTGAGCGAGGCGAAGAACGGCTTGTTGCCGGTGAGGTGGCAGCCCTGGCACGCGGGCGCGAGCGCGAGGCGGACCTCGTCGTTCTTGTTCACGGCCTCGCACTTGTCGCCGTCCGTGGGCTTCGGGCAGCCCCCCATGGTGAGGCCGAGGAGGATCAGCGCGGCGGCTCCCAGCCATGTACGCCATGTTCTCATCACAGGCCCCTCCGCAACTCGGACTGCTCGAAAAGGTAGCGCAGGAAGGGCCGGAGCTTGCGGTCGCGTGCAACGAACTCCCTGGCGAGCTTGTCGATGAAGACCTTCTCGGTGGCCGGATTCAGCTCCCGGCCGATGAACATCGCGTAGAGCCTGCGCGAGGCGCAGCGATCGAACTCGCCGGAGCGCACCAGGAGCTTGGCGAACCCGAGCGGGCCCATGGTGCCATCGCCATGCTCACCGAGCAGCGTGTACGTCTCGGGCATCGTGTCGAGCATCACCGCTTCCGGATTGGCGGTGAGCTGCGCGGGGGTGACCGGCGTCAACACGGTGTTGGGGAGGAACGCGTTCCTCCAGCGATTTCCCGGCGTGGTGCCGCTGTGCGGATACTGCCCGGACAGCCACTCCTTGGTGATGCGGTAGCGGCCCATGCCCGGGATGAAGGGCCAGGGGACGTAGTAGCTCGGGGTCGGATTGAAGTCCCAGCGCTTGAAGAAGATCGCCGCGGGATCGAGCGTCTTGTGGCAGTGCTGGCACGTTCCGCCGGTCGCGGGATCGGTCTCGAGGGGAGGAAAGTGCACGTCCGCGGGGGGCGGCGAGAAGCTCTGGCAGGCGAACATCTCCAGGAAGCGCGCGGCCCGGACGCGCTCGCGCGGGAACGAGGACATCGCGCCCATCATGGTGAGCACCCCGGCGGTGGGCAGGCCCTGGGGCGCGTCCTTGGTGGTGCGCGGATCGAAGCGGTAGGTGCGATCGAGACTGCCGGAGCGCTCCCGGCCGTTGGAGAGCGCGAGGTGGAAGGGCTCCAGTTCCTCGACCACGAACTCGCGCCACGCCTGCGGATCATTCGGTGTCGGGTGCATCGGGTCACGCGGTGCGTTGCCCACGTTCGGGCGCCACCACGTGGTGTTCGCGTCCACCGCGCTGCTGCCCATCTGCCGGCCCAGGCGCACGTACAGCGCGCGCAGCCAGTTGGTTCCCACCGAGTAGTTGCCAAGGACGAGGTCCGAGAGCGGCCGGTCGTGCCACGCCAGGTGCGCGAAGAGGCGCGCGGGCTCCTCGTAGGGGTGGCGGCGTTGGACGTTGAGATCGGTGACGCTCAGGGTGTTCAAGCCGACGAGCGGCGCGCACCACACCAGGTTGGGCCCGCAGCCGCACCCCGAGGGCAGCACGGGATCATAGTAGCCACCGTAGGCCACGCCACAGTCGACCGTCTTCCCCTGGGAATCGATGATCTGGGTGACGGAGGAGCCGGCCTTGCCGAGCACCTCGACGGTCGTTCCCGGCGCCCACCAGGGCTCGATCGCATGCACCTCGGGCGTCGCGGGATTGCCGTTTCCATCCTGGTTCGTGCACTGCTTGCCCGAGCCGTCCTGCTGCTGGAACTCGTTCGCGTGGTAGTACGCGCCCGGGTGCTGGGTGTTGCTGGGGCACCTGTGGAGGTGGCCCGACATGTCGCCCTGGTACGCGTCACCGGCGGCGCCAGCGGTGTACGCGCCCACCGCGAGCCACTCGTGGCCATAGCGCAGCATGCGCTCGTAGAACTTCGGCGACGCGAGCGCATCCTCGAGCGCCGAGCGCAGGATGGTTTCCCGCGCTTCCGGTGTGGCCGCGTCCACCATCGCCTCGTACTGCTCGACGGTGGGCGTGGTCCCCGTGAGCCCGAGCATGACGCGCCGCAAGATCCGCGTCGCGCTCATCTGGTCGTTGAGATTCTGGGGCTCTTCAGGCGCCTCGGGGCCACATTGCTGGGCGTACGCCTCGCTCCCGAGGAATCCTGACATGGCGAACAGCACGGTCAGAATGGCCACGCGCTTCCGATGCAAGTGCCAGTGCATCCTCGGGAGCATACCGAGCGGCGTGTTTCGCTGCAAAAGGATTAACCGGCAGGGGATGTATTTCGTGCTCAAGCCGAAATCCTGAGCAACGACCCCCGCGGCCCCGGCGGCAGCCGGCAGGAGGCTCCCATCCCCCCAAATGGTGCTGGCGACGTCGTGGTGGGCGCTCAGGGGGAACCCGCGCAGCTCGGCTGGCCCTGCACCCTCAAGATCACCTCGGCCGCTGTGAAGCGAAACCGGAAGCGGACACAGCCCCCTATGAGGTGAGAGTACAGACAAAACCTAGCAGCTCTGCCCCCTCACAGCATCGAAGGGCACACTCCCGATCATCGCTCTCCACTGCTGTTTCACCCGAGCCAACCAGTCGGTCAACCAGGCGGCCTGCCTCATCCACCGCGAGGCCACCATCCTCCGAGAGCAAGTGAACCAGAGATTCCCGACTCGCGTTGGGTCTCAGGCCAGTGAAATAGATCTTCGGTCCCTTCACGGCAGCATATAGTCCGATACCTGCACCGAGTTCGCGCACCCGTTTCGCGACCATTTCATTGGAGACCTCGACCATCTCCACTGGCCGAGCGACAATAGAATCCACGATCCGCTTGGAAACACCAAGCGATAGCTTGAGTTCACGACGAAGAAGATGAACGAGATCCACCGAGCGCGGATCGTCCTTCCAGCCCGAGAATACGAGTTGAATGGCGCTCATTTCACCCTGACTCGAATTGGACGAGGCGTGTGACCGGGGCGCGCTCCGGTCGTTCGCGTCGCACCTTGAATGATGACTTCGCTTGCACCACGTGATCGCCCGAACTCACGGATAATCTCACCCATTTCCATCAAACCGCTTGTTCCCGCGCCCTGACCTTGAATATGGGTCTGATCAAGCGTGATCGTCCCCCCACTGGCTTCGATGTTGCCCATGATTCGAATTTCGCCATTCTCGCCTTCCGCAACGATCTCAATCACCCCTTCCCCTTCCGTGACCTCAGTAATCCTCGATCCAGTCTTCGCATCTTCCTGCTCCTTGGTGTTCTCATTGAACAGCGACGTGAACGATTCCGTTTCAGGTACGGGCTTCGTTTCAGGCGCGGGCCTCACTTTCTCGGGATCGCCCCAGCTCAGCTCATACGCATCCAGGGCCTCTTTGATGGCGAAGCCCACCACGACAACGCCCGCCACAATTACAGCCCCCACGACGATCTCCGGCGCCGCGAGGACGCAGACGCCAAGCCCCATGGCCGCGGCACCCGCAGAGGCAACGGCGCATCGTCCCGTGAGGTCGTGAAACTCGATCCGGTCATGGTCGAGGGCATGAAAGCATCGCTCCGCCAGCACGGGCCAGGTCTCGGAAGCCGATTGGACGGCGCACCGCCCCCCGTCCGTCCAGGGCAGCGTCGCCGCTCGCTGGAGATTGACGAGCCGCGGGTCTCGGGCCGATGGCTCTCTGGGGCTCGGCGCTGACGTAGCGCAGGCGGAGAGATAGAACAGAAGTGCGATGCACGCGCGGAAACGCATGGCCACGTCCTCCAATCGAGTCAGGACCTGAAAGATCCTGGTGGGTCCGTTCGGAGTATGCTGGCGCGCCCCTCCAGGGGGGTAGAGGTGCACACGGGGGAACGGCGTGGGACGGGACGGGAGGAATCAGGCACCAGTTTAAGTCAATTGACTTTTTCAGTCATTCGACTTAATCCCCCTCGCATGGGGTTGAGAAAGGTTCTGGTGCGCGGGTGAGTCCGAGCAAATCCGACCGGGGCGGTGAGACACGCGAATTGCTCCTCGTCACCGCGGAGCGGCTGTTCGCCGAGCACGGCGTGGAGGCGGTCTCCAACCGTCAGGTGAGCGAGGCGGCCGGCCAGTCGAACAACTTCGCCGTCGGCTACCACTTCGGCTCCAAGGAGGACCTCGTGGTGGCGATCGTGCGCCGACACTCCGAGTCCATCGAACGGCGGCGTACCGAGATGCTCGCGGAGATCGCCGGCTCGCCCGACCTGCGCGACTGGGCGTCCTGCCTCGTGCGGCCGATCACCGAGCACCTCGCCTCGCTGGGCAGCCCCTCCTGGTACGCGCGGTTCGTCGCCCAGGTGACCACCCATCCCTCCTTCCGGGAGTTGGTGACAAACGAGGCGCTCTCCTCGCGATCGATGCAGCAAAACGTCGAGGGCATGTTCCGGCTGGTTCCGCGGCTCCCCGAGGAGGTGCAGCAGGAGCGTGGCTACATGAGCCGGTTGATGATCGTGCACATGTGCGCCGAGCGCGAGCGCGCGCTGCACGAGGGCACCACCCCGCCCGGCTCGACGTGGGAGTCCACCGCGGCCGGACTGGTCGACGCGCTCGTCGGAGTGTGGCTGGCCCCTGTCACCGCCCGGCGGTGAGAGTGAACCCGAAACCCATCATGCAGTGCGCAGTCCGCATCAAGTCGTTGTCCTGAACCCTCCTCCACGGGAACTCCTCCATGAAGAAACTCGAAGGCAAGGTCTCCATCGTCACGGGCGCGGCCTCGGGCCTGGGCCGCTCCATCGCCCGGCTCTTCGCCGCCGAAGGCAGCCGCGTGGTCGCCACCGACATCAACCCGGCGGGGCTCGAGTCCCTGGCCGGAGAAATCCGGGACGCGGGCGGAGTCGTGACGCCGCTGCGCGTCGACATCTCCCAGCAGGCGGACCTCGACAAGATGTTCGAGACGACCCTGAGCACCCACGGCACCCTGGACATCCTGGTGAACAACGCGGGCGTCATGGATGACTTCAGCCCGGTGGGCGACGTGACGGACGCGATGTGGGAGCGCCTCATGAGCATCAACCTGACGGCGCCCTTCCGCGCCATGAGGAGCGCCCTGCGCATCATGGTCGAGAAGAAGACGGGCAACATCATCAACATCGCGTCCGTGGGCGGCCTGCAGGGCGCGCGCGCTGGAGCCGCCTACACCGCGAGCAAGCACGCGGTGATTGGCCTCACCAAGAACACCGGGTTCTTCTACGCCAAGGCCGGCATCCGCTGTAACGCCATCGCTCCCGGAGGCATGATGACCAACATCGCCGCCGGCCTGGACATGAGCAAGGTGCCCGCGGCGGTGATGGAGCGGATGGGGCCCGGCCTGGCGCTCAATGTCCGCAACTCCCACCCGGACGAGGTGGCCCGGGTCGCCTTGTTCCTCGCCTCGGACGAGTCGTCCTTCGTCAACGGCACGGTCGTGACGGCGGACGGAGGCTGGAGCGCCTACTGAGGCAGCGCGGGCAGGTAGCCGCGCACCAGCTCCAACAGGGCGCGAGCCACCTCGTGCTTGGTGCCGGACAGCGCGTGCTCGCCCCCGTCCCGGGTGAGCACCGTCACCTGGTTGGTGTCCACGCCGAAGCCCGCGCCCGGCGCGGTGACGTCATTGGCCACGATGGCGTCCAGCCCCTTGCGCTGGAGCTTCTCGCGCGCGTACTCCACCACCCGCTGCGTCTCCGCCGCGAAGCCCACCAGCGCGGGCCTCCGCGCCCGCCCCGCCACCCGCCGCGAGGCCTCGGCGAGCACGTCCGGCGTGCGCACCAGCGTCAGCGTCTCCGGCCCCTCGGTCTTCTTCACCTTGTGCTCCGCGCGCGTCTGGGGCTTCCAGTCGCTCACCGCCGCGGACGCGATGAAGAGGTCCACGTCCTCCACCCGGGCGAGCACCTCGCGCGCCATGTCCTCCGCGCCCACCACGTCCACCACCTCCAGGCCCGCCCGCGCCACCTCCCCCACCGGACCGAGCACCACCGTGACGTGCGCCCCGAGGCTCCGCGCCGCCTGCGCCACCGCCATCCCCATCTTCCCCGTCGAGGGGTTGGAGATGAAGCGCACCGGATCCAGGTACTCGCGCGTGGGCCCCGCGGTGAGCAGCACCCGCCGGCCCGCGAGCGGCCCCGGAGCGAAGAGGGCCTTGGCCGCCGCGACGATGTCCCCCACCTCGGCGAGCCGGCCCGCGCCCACGTCTCCGCACGCGAGCATTCCCGCGCCAGGGCCCACGAAGTGGAAGCGCGGCGAGGCGCGCAGCGCGGCGAGGTTCTCCTGGGTCCGCTCGTTGTCCCACATGGCCACGTTCATCGCGGGCGCGAGCAGCACCGGTCCCCGGAAGGCGAGCAGCGACGTGGTCACCGCGTCGCCGCCGAGTCCCGCGCGGATGCGCGCCATCAGGTCCGCCGTCGCCGGGGCCACCACGTACAGGTCCGCCCAGCGCGCCAGGTCCAGGTGGCCGAAGTTGCCCTCCTGGGAGGGATCGAAATAGTCCGTGAGCACCGGGTGGCCGCTGAGCGCCTGGAAGGTGAGCGGCGTGACGAACTGCTGGGCCGCCTCCGTCATGGCCACGCGCACCTGGGCCCCGGCGCGTCCCAGCTCGCGCACCAGCTCGCACGCCTTGTAAGCCGCGATGCCGCCGCCCACTCCGACGATCACCCGGCGCCCCTGCAATGCCGACGCGTTCATGCCGCGTTCCTTACGCGTCACGGCCCGGGCTCGCAACCTTTCGGTGACCCCAAGGGCCCCCACCCGGGCCATGCTCATTTTCGTTGTCGACCAAACACATCGAGGCATAGCCTGCTCCATGGCCAAGAACATCAATCCCAAGCAAAAAGAAATCGAACGTTTGTTCAAAGCGGCGGCAAGTCACGAAGAAACACTTCTCGATCTCGATGAAGATGATCCCGAGCTGGACGGCATCCTCGAGGACCTCGAAATCGTTTTCAGGGAAATCATCAAACTCGATCCGAAAAACATCGAAGCCCTGACTCGCCTGGGTGAGTTCTTCCTGGAGCGCGGAGGAGCTGAAGACGAAGCCTTGATTCATCTGGAGCAAGCGCTTCAGCTCGATCCCAAGAACAAGAAACTTCAAAAGCTCATCAAGAACGCCAAGGCGGCCCTGGACTGAACGGACTCCGCCTGAAGTCCGCCCGCCCCGCGCCTCCGTGGCGCCAGAGGACTCAGCGCGTGGCAGTAGGGGCTCGCCGGTTCAGCAGCTCATCCCGGAGGGGCACGACCTGGGTGGTGGACAGGTCCACGGGCGTCTTGAAGTCCGAGGCCAGGCTCTGTTGACGCAGTTGCTCCAGGTGTTTGAGCAACCGGACCCGCCGCTCCGTCTTCGCCGGATGGGGCGTGGAGAGCCCTCCCCGCTCCGGCAGCTTCGCCAGGAAGGACACGTACTCGTCGGGCGCGTAGCCGGCCGCCGCCATGAGCTCCACCGCCTGGAGATCCGCGGCGAACTCGTCCTCCTGCCGGAAGCCCTGGCGGTTGATGCGCTCGATGAAGCCCCGGGTGACGGCGCGGATGAACTCCCGGCCCGACTGGTCGAAGTCGAAGCCCTTGACCTTGCTGCCCGCCCGCGCGAAGGCCTCTCGCAAGGTACTCGCCGGAAGCGCCTGGGACAGGTTCTGGAACTGCTGTCCCAGCCGCTGCCCGGCATTGGAGACCACCTGCGCCGTCGCCTCCTGGTAGGCGCTCCCCTCCTCGACCTTCGCCGAGTTCTCGCACTGGCCCACGAGATAGTCCTGGTACTCGTCCAGGGCGTGCTTGCCCGTGATGTGGGCGATCTCATGCGCCAGCACGCCCGCGAGCTGGGCCTCGTTGTCCAGCCGCGCGAGCAACCCCTCGGACACGAAGACGTAGCCTCCCGGGCCGCTCACCGCGTTGACGCCCTCGGACTGGAGCACGCCGAACACCCAGGGCAGATGTGGCCGGCTGGATTGAGCCGCGAGGTTCCTGCCTATCTTGTTGAGTTGCACATGCAGCGCCTCGGCATCGCCCTGGGTGGTCAGGCCCCCGCCCTCGCTCACCCACTGGGCGCTCACCGCGTCTCCAAACGAGCGCTCCTCCTCGAAGGTGATGACCCGCTCGCGCAGGGCCTCGCACTCCTGGCGCATCTCGCTCGCGCGGAGTTTCGCCTGCTGGTCCGCCTGGATGAAGCGGGTGCAGGAGCCAAAGCCGCACAGCGGCAGACAGACGGCGACGAGCATCAGGTGGCGGCGCATCACTTCTTCCCCTTGCGCTTCTTGTTCTGGGTCTTGGCCGGCCGCGGCGGAGTCACCTGGCCCGAGCCCACCACCTCGGGCAGCCCGGCCGCACGGGCGTACGCGGCCACGTCGGCGTCCCGCACCTCACTGGCCAGCTCGGACAGGTGGATGAGTTGTTGGACGCTCTCGGCGTGCTCCAGCGTCTTGCCGAACTCGATGGTGCCGGGGCCGATCGCCTTGATGGCCGCGCCCGAGGACGCGAAGGCCTCGGGGGACAGGGGCTTGCGCGGATCCTTGCTGAGGACCTCCAGCGCGGGAGGTGAGGAGGAGAGGTTGGCCTGGTAGATGAAGCCCTGGAGCGAGCCCTGGTCGGCCGCCACCGACACGCGGTGCCAGGGCGTGGAGCCCTCGCGTCCGAGGTAGCTCACCGGATGGCCCGGTTGCAGCACCCGGAGGGTGTCCGCGGTGGGACTGCCCGAGGCCTTCAGGTGGGTGTTCTTCGCCTTGACGTACAGCGTGCGAGCGGGCTCGTCGGCCAGGGCCGGGCCGCCGAGGGACAGACCCACCAGGGCCAGCCAGAAGGAGAGTCGTTGGGGCCTCACGTCACTTCTCCAGGTTCGTCACGCCCTCGAAGGGCATGGCAGGGGGATGGGACACATGATGCGCGCAGCGCGCGAGGAGCGCCCGGCTGGGGCCATCCTCCGGGTCCGCCGCGAGCGCCGCCTCCAGCACGCGCATCGCCGGCTCGAAGCAGGCGGCGCGGTAGAGCGCGAGCGCCTCGGCGTAGCGCTCCACGGTGGCGCGCCGGGCCGCGGGCAACGCGCCCTTGCGCGCGAGCAATTCGTAGAGGGTGACCACCTCCGCCTTGCCCGCCACCCGTACCCGATCCAGCTCGCGCGCCTCGATGTGCTCGCGCGCCAGGGCGTAGGTGCGCGGGCCGATGAGGATGACCGTGTCGTACGCCTTGTTGGCGCCCTCCAGCCGGGCGGCCAGGTTCATCCCATCGCCGATGGCGGTGTAGTCCAGCAGGTGCTCGCTGCCGAAGTTGCCCACGAACATCTCCGCGGAGTTGAGACCCATACGGGTGTAGACGTCGGGCAGGCCCTCCTGGCGCAGCTCGGCGCGCAGGGCGTCCACCTCGTCGCGCACGGCGAGCGCCGCGTGGCAGGCGCGCACCGCGTGGTCCGCCATGTCCAGGGGAGCGCCGAAGAGGCACACCACCGCGTCGCCGATGTACTTGTCCAGGCAGGCCCCGTGCGCCATGAGCACCGAGCTCACACGGGTGAGGTAGCGGTTGAGCAGCGCCACCAGGGCCCGGGGATCGTCCTTGAAGCGCTCGCTGAAGGTGGAGAAGCCGCGGATGTCGGAGAAGAAGGCGGTGATCTCCCGCGTCTCTCCTTCCAACGAGGGCAGCCGCTGCTGCTCGACGAGCTGATCCACCAGCGTCTTGTCCAGGAAGCGGTTGAAGGCCTGACGCAGCCGCTCGCGCTCGCGGTTGGCGAACATGTGGTTGAAGGCCACCGACGCCAGGGAGGCGAACACGCCCGCGTAGATGGGCATGGCGCTGAGCACATGCACCCGTCCGTGCTCGAGGAACATGCCGGTGAAGAGGAAGAAGCCGAAGCTGAGCGCCAGCGGCCAGACGATCTCCAGGAGGGGCGAGCGCGCGAGCGTGAGCAGCGCCACGGACAGGAGCGCCACGGCGCAGGTGAGCAGCAGCGACAGCGCGAAGGGCGCCTGGGTGATGAAGCCCCCGGACAGCAGCGCCTCGAGCACCACCGCCTGCTTGACGAGCCCGGGTGCCTCGCTCTGGAAGGGAGTCGCCTTCACGTCGCCGGTGCCCACCGACAAGCCGCCCACGACGATCACCTTGTCGCGGAACGTGCCCTCGGGGAGCACGGGGACGAAGGGCGTGCCCCGCTCGCGATGCTCCCGGCGGCGCGCCCAGTCCTCCAGCACCGCGTAGACGCTGATCGCCTGGAAGCGCTCCTGCCACGGGCCGCCGAAGTCCAGCTCCGCCGTGCCGTCCAGGTTGATGGGCAGCTCCCGGGCGCCGACGCGCAGCCGGCCCGGCGCGAGCTCCACCCGCTCGGCGCCGAGGAGATCCACCGCCGCGGCCAGCGGCAGCGTGGCGTACGTGTTCGCCCCGTCCGAGTACGCGAAGCGCGTGCGGCGCAGCTTCCCGTCCGTGTCCTCCTCCATCGCCACGAGCCCGAAGCCCGGCACGGTGGGCACCAGCATGGGCAGGGGCGGCACGGGGTGCAGCGGGAGTCGGGGTCCAGTGCCCCCCGGCTTCTGGATCAGCGCGGGCAGGACGAGGCCGGGATGATCCACGGGAAGCGCGAGCGCCCGCGCCACGTCCTCGGGGGCGAGCGGTGGAGGCTCTTGCGGCTCGGCGAAGGGATCCGGGGCCAGCTCGGCCACGGGGAGCGAGGGAGGCGGGCCCTCGCGGGCGGGAAGCCGGGGGAAGCGGTTGACGGGCTCCACCCGGGGCAGGGACGGCTGGCCCGCGTTGACGGTGAAGCCCAGGGTGAGCGAAATGCCGCGCTCCTCCAGGACCTGGACCAGCGCCAGGTCGTTGCTCTCGTCGGTGCCCCGCTCGTCCATCACCCCGTCGAAGACGATGGCGCGGGCCCCCTCGTCCATGAGGTGCTCGAAGACGCGGGCCCACAGGTTGCGCGAGTACGGATAGACGCCGTAGTTGCGCACGTAGCGCGCGTTGTCGCGGATGCCCTGCAACGTCCGATCGTCGATGCCGACGATGAGCACGTCCCGCGAGCGCGCATGGCCCCGGGTGAAGAAGGTGAGTCCCTGATCATAGGCGGCGAGCTCGGCGTCATGAATCCGCAGCCAGCCGTGGCGTTGGCAGAGCGCCGCGCCCACGGTGGCGAGCGCCGTCACCAGCAGGATGAACTTCCAGCGGTTGCGCAGCCGCAGGGCATGGACGCGCGAGAGGGGCGGGCGCATGCCACCGACGCTAGCACTTCACTCAGGGAGTGAGGACAACCTCCGCCGAGGAAGGCAGATCCACCGTGCGCACCACGGGGGGCTCCTCTTCGGTGTGCAGACTCGCCCAGATCACGGTGTAGCGCCCCGGAGGGAGGCCCTGCAGGAGGACGCGCTCGCTCGTCGGCTGGAAGATGACCTGCCCGTAGGCCACCCGGGCCAGCTCCTGCTGGGGACGGGTCACCCCGCGCATGTCCCCGGCGACGACCCAGAGCACCCGGCTCCGTCCGGGCTGCAGCACCAGCGTCAACGGGTGCGTGCCGGGAGCGGGCCCGAAATTCACCTGCTGCTCGCCCTCCCCCACCTGGATGAGCAGCACGGTCTGGCCGGAGAACTCGCGCCCCGCGCCCATCATGAAGCGGTAGCTGCCCGGGGCCACGTCCACGGAGTAGCGCCCGTCCGGCCCGGTGACGATGCTCAGCGGCTCCGAGCGCTCCGTGTTGATGGCCTCGACCTGGATGCCCGCGGCGGGCGTGCCGTTGGCCTGGTACACCGTGCCGGACAGCCGTGTGGCCCGCTTGAGCACCAGCTCCAGCGGGCGGCGCTCCTCGGTCGAGAACGGTGCCGAGGCGCTCAAGCGCCCCTTGCGCGCGGAGACGTTGAACTTCTTCACGAAGGAGGGACTGGCCAGGGTGAAGCCGCCGTCCGGCCCCGTCATCACCGAGTCATCGCACGCGTCACACCCCACCACCGCGTCCGCCACGGGCCCTCCCCCCTCGTCGATCACCCGACCCGTCACCTGGGCCGCGCGCTGCAGCACCAGATCGCCCAGATCATTGGGCTGCGCCGGCTTGTCCACCGTCAGCGGCACGAAGCCCGGCGCCTCCAGGGACACGATGACGCGCTCCTCCACGACGGACAGCGCCACCTCGAAGCGCCCGTCCGCGCTCGTCACCTCGTGCTCTTCCAGTTGGAAGTGGCGCACGGGCTCGCCGTCCTCGGCCAGCACGCGGCCGCGGAACAGGGTACGCGCATCCATCACCAACCGCACCGGCTCGCCCCCGGCCGAGCCCTGCACGCGCTCGCGCTGGTCGTACGCCGGGTGCCGTGCCTCCACGAGGTAGGGGCGCCCTGGGTTGAGGGCGCGCATCTCGAACTGCCCCTGGGCATCGGTCGTCACCGCCTCGGACGCGCGGGGCAGCACCGACACCGTCGCGCCCGCGATGGGCGCGCCCTGGGTGTCCACCACCTCGCCGCGCAGCACGGCCCCGGGCTCGAGCGACACCGTCACGCGCTGCGTCTGCCCGTCCTCCACCACCACGTTCTGCCGGGGCGAGGGCAGGTAGTCCGGGTGCGTGGCCACCAGCGCGTAGGTGCCCGAGGGCAGGCCGCGCATGGGCACCACGCCATCGGAGCCCGAGGTGGAGTCACTGCGGAAGACGCCCTCGCTCTCCACCCACAACATCACGTCCGCGCCCTCCACCCGGCGCCCCTCGGACGTCACCGTCACCTCCAGCGCCGCCCGCGGCTCCAGCTCCAGCCGCACTCCCTCCGCCGGAGCCGTCGCCTTCACCTGTCCACCGCCCCACTCGGAGTGGTGCGCGTGCAGCGCGTAGAGGCCCGGCGTGGGCACGGGTACCGAGAAGTGGCCCTCCTCGTCCGCGAGCACCGCGTCCCCGGTGGGCTGCACCAGCACCGACACGTTGGGCGCGGGCCGGCCGTACTGATCCAACACCTGGCCGGAGATGAGCGTGGCGCGCGACATCTCCAGCTCCAGCGTCGTCTCGCCCGGCTTGACGCGGGCGGGCAGCCGCGCGTCCTGGTAGCCCTGGGCCTTGCCCTCCAGCACGTAGTCTCCCACGGCCAGGGGGCCGAACTGCACCAGCGCGCCCGTTTGCGGCTTCTGCGTGTGGATGGGCAGGGGGCCACGGGAGGTGCGCAGCACCAGGGTCGGCGAGGGCACCGGCTGCCCGGCCTCGTCCACCACGGTGACGAGCAGCGTGCCGGCCTCTTCCAGCTCGAGCGTCACCCGCGTGAGGCGCTCGCCGAGCGTCAGGGTGCGCGGCTCGGCCCCGAGCGCTCCCGCCTCGGCGGACACCACGAGCGAGTCCGGGTACAGGTCCTCGAAGCGCACCACGCCGCGCTCGGCGCGCGCCTCGCGGGCGAGGTGATCCGCCCGCAACCGCACCGTGGCCTCCACCGGCCGGCCCTGATGGGTGACGTGCACCTCCAGGGTGCGCGAGGGCTCCAGGCGCAAGCGCACGGGGCGCGGGCCCGCCTCCACCTGGTGCTCCACCGAGGGCAGGAAGCCCCGGGCCGAGGCCACGACATAGAAGGGCCCCTCGCCGAGCCCCGACAGGGTGAAGGAGCCGTCCGGACCCGTCACCGCCTCGGACGGCACGGGCACCTTGCGCGACACCGCGTACACCCGGGCACCCGGCAGGCCCCGGCCCGCGTCGTCCACCACCTGCCCGCCGATGCTCCGGGGCGAGGACAGGTACAGCTCCACCGGCTCTCCCGGGGCCGCGCGCTCGCGCAGGGCGGCACCGAACCCCCCGGCCCGGGCCCACACGGAGAAGGACACGCCGGCGAGGTGATCGAAGCGGAAGCGGCCCTGCGCGTCCGTGCGCGTGCTGGCCCGGGCCTGGAGAAAACCCCGGGCCTGCTCGAAGAAGGCCCAGGCGTGAATGCCACTCTCGCGCGCCGGACAGGCCAGCAGCGCCTGTCCACACTCGTCACAGCGCACCGAGGTGAGCGTCTTCTGCGCGCTCGCGGCGAGCGACACCTCCGCGTCCGGCACGGGCCGGCCGGAGGGATCCAACACCCGCCCGGTGAGGGTGAGCCCCTCGGACGCGCCGGAGGACACCTCCACCGACTCGAACTCGGGCAGCGCGCGGTCCGCGGGAGCCCCCGCGCCGCCGGTGGATGCCGGGACGCCGGAGCGGGGCCACAACACCGCCACCGCCACCGACAGCATGGCGAAGGCCAGACCTATGACGAGCCATTTGCGCATGGTGTGGGCGGACGGCGCGGGGACGTTCACCCCGCGACCGGCCTGCCAACGGACATTCCGGGCCTTTCATTCCGGCCCGGAGTTGTCCCGGAGGCCCTATTCCTCGGCGAAGGGCTGGATGGCCTGGGCCACCGCCAGTTCCTGCCGGGCCTCGCTCAGCTCCGAGTTGGTGGCCCGCAGACGATCCGACAGCACCTGCACGAAGCTCCAGAGCATCTTCACCGCCAGGATGGACTCGCGCTTCATCAGCCCCATGAGATCCGAGCGGGAGATGACCATGGTGCGGGTGGGCTCGACCGCTCGCACGGTGGCCGAGCGGGGGGCGTTGTCGATGAGGCCCATCTCCCCGAAGTGCCCGCCCGGGCGCAGCTCGGCGATCTCCACCCCGCTCTTCTCGATGACCACCCGGCCGCGGATGACCACGAAGAGCTCCTCGCCCGGCTGGCCCTCCACGACGATCTCCCGACCGGCAGGGAAGGTGCGCGTGGTGGCGATGGACAACACCGCCGTCTGCTCCTTGTAGGTGAGGTGGCGGAAGAGCGGAATCTTGCGCAGCGCCTCCATGCGGCTCTGCGCCTCGCTCGTCTCCGCTTCCAGGGTGCCCTCGCCGGACACCTTCACCACCACGGCGGTGATGTTGTCCTTGCCCCCGCGCTCGTTGGCCAGATCCACGAAGCGCTTGGGCAGGTCCACCGGGGTGGAGCCCTGCACGAGCGGCAACACCTCGTCATCGTCCAGGTAGCCGTGCAGGCCGTCCGAGCACAGCAGGAAGAGGTCGCCCGGGAAGAGATCGACGATGAGGGTGTCGACCTGGACGGACTCCTGGATGCCCACCGCGCGGGTGATGACGTTGCGGTACTGGGAGGTGGCGGCCTGTTCCTTGGTGATGGTGCCGGCCTTGAGCTGGGCGGCCACCAGGGTGTGATCCTCGGTGAGCCGGTGGCACTGGCCATGGCGCACCAGGTAGATGCGCGAGTCACCCACGTGGCCGATGACGCCCTTGTTGCCGCTCACCGCGAGGCACACGAAGGTGGTGCCCATGCCGCGCTTGGAGGGGTCCGACAGGGCCATGCGGAAGATGTCCGCGCACGCGCGCTGGATGGCCACCTCCATGAGCGCCTGGGCCGCGTTGCGCGCGTCCTGGCTCGTGTTGGTGCTCAAGTCCTTGAGCAGATGGCGGTTGGACACCATGTGCTGGCGCACCACCTCGGTGGCGCGCGAGCTGGCCACCTCGCCCGCCGCGTGGCCTCCCATGCCATCGGCCACGATGAACAGGCCCAGCGGGGAGTCCACGAGCATCGCATCTTCATTGTGCTGCCGCTTCCGGCCCACATCCGTCAGGCCGAACGCCTCTGTCGTCAATGGCACCGCGAACGCTCCCTGCTCCCTCGTCGAGGGGTCCCATCTTACGTTACGAAGCCCCCGCGAGGGCTGACAAGCTCACAGACCCAGCCGCCGCGCGAGCACCTTCGTGAAGCCACTGGCCAGATAGAACGTCAGCTCCACATGACCGAAGCGCACGCGCGCTCCGTCGTTCAGGGCACACGCGCGCCGTGGCAGCAGGCGCACCCCCTCCACGAACGTGCCGTTCTTCGAGCCCGCGTCGGTGAGCAGATAGCCCCCCTGGCTCTCACGCTGGAACCACGCGTGGAAGCGCGACACCGTACCATCTTCGAGCACCACGTCGTTGTTGCCCGTTCGTCCCACGGTAATGCCACGGCCGAACGCATTCTCCCGCGTCTTGATCACCGGGAACACCACCGGCTCGCCCACCCCCATCATGGGCTTGGACACATGGCTGAGGGTGCGGAATTGACGGTCCGAGTCGGCATCGTCCGGAATCCGATCCGCCCCGATCGCGGGCGTGAACACCAGCAGCGCCGGGGGCAGCGTCCGCTCGTACTCCGTCCGCTCCCGATGGAATCGGCCGATATGCAGGCTGAGAGGCTCGAGCATCTTCAGTACACACTTCACCCCGCCAGGGGGCACAGGATCCAGTGGGGCCTAGCGCCAGTCCGCGTACAGACCCAGCTGCAGGCCCCCGATGAACGGCCGGGAACGGCTCGAACGTTTGTAGTTGTAGGGATCACCATACCCTACCGTGATACCCGAGCCAACGGTACCGAAGCGGTAGCCGATCCGCGCGCGGCCTTCCAACAGGCCCATCCAGGCAGACTCCCGGGCAGGCGAGGTGGTGAAGCGCCCCCGGGTCCAGGTGGGACCCGTGCTCACCTGGAAGCCCCACTCCAGGCCGGACTCGGTGCGGTTGGTGTACCCCACGCCGAACAGGAGCGAGTAGAGCTGGAGCGAGGTGAGCGCGCCGCTGGCGTCCGGGATGGAAGCGGGCCTGGCGGCGGCGAAGGCCACCGAGGGCTCGATGAGCAACCCGAGCGAGTCCTTCCGGCTGCGGAAGAACAGCAACTGCCACTGCACGCGGGCCTCGGGCAGCACCGCGCCCTCGCGCAGGGACACGCTCAGCGAGGCGGCCCGGGGAAACCAGGGCGGAGTGGTCGAGGCCGACAGCTCGGCGGGACGGGAGGTCTGGGCGCTCGCCGTCGTGCAGAGACAGAGAGTGAACACCAGGACGGTGACGACGCGGCGATTCATGACGCTTCCTTACCTCGTTTCCAGGCAGGGCATGTCAAGCGCTTGTCAACGAAGTCCTCCGTTGGCTATAGCACGGGACCCCCCCCTCCCTGATGGGCGGGTTCAAGGAGTCATCAACCCCCATGCCCAGTGCGTCCGTACGTACAGGCAACACCAAGAAGCGCCCCCTGAGAGCAGATCCCCTGGTCCGCAAGGCGGCCGCGGCGGCCACCGGCCTGCTGGACCACAGCGAGCGCGTGCTGGTCGTCTACGACGAGGGAGGGGCGACCCTCTATTACGAGTCGGACGACGCGGAGGATGGAATAGCCCGCCGCACGCTGCCCCGCGCTTCCTGAGCGCGTTCCCTCCGCCACCATGGATGCCGAGCAGGACATGCCAGGGGGCTTCTCGCTTCCCTCGTGGCGGCCCACTCTCGCCCCCTCGGCGGCGTGGGACACCCACCGGGCATGCTGGTGGTTGCTGTTGCCCGAGCCCCCCGGGCCGGAGGGAATCGGGGCCCGGCTGAAGCAGCGCCTCGAGGAGGCCGGTCAGCGCGTCATCCTGCTCACCCCCGGTCCCCGCCTCGCCCAGCTCGGTGAACACCACTGGTCGCTCCAGCCCGCGGAGGCGACGGACTACGAGTTGCTGCTGCGCTTGCTGCTCCCCCAGGGGCTCGCGCCCGACCGGGTGCTGCACCTCTGGAGCCTGCTTCCCCCTCGGAGCTCCGGAGAGCTGGAGGCGGCCTTCGAGCCGGCCCAGGAAGGGGGCTTCCAGTCCCTCCTGTTCCTGCTCCAGGCCCTCGGGCGCCAGGAGCCCCGGCCCCTGTCACTCGTGGTGCTCACCCACCGCATGCAGGCCCTGGGTGAGGAGACCCCCTGCCCCGAACGGGCCACGGTGCTCGGGGCCGTGCGCGCCGCGTCCCGCGAGTTCCCGCACGTCGCCTGCCGCTCGGTGGATGTGAACCTCCCGGCGCCCGGGAGCTGGCAGGAGGCCCGGCTCACCGCCTGGCTCCTGTCCGAGTGCGCCGCGGCCTCGTCCAGCGAGGACGTCGTGTACCGCGGCCTGCAGCGCCACGTGCGTGCCTTCGCGCCCATCGGGTTCCCCACCGCCACCCGGTCCTCCGCGCGCGTGCCGGGCCCGCTGTCCCCGCGCGAGCGGGGGGTCTACCTCGTGCTCGGAGGCTTCGGCACCCTCGGCTCCAGCCACGCCGAGGCCCTCGCGCGGCACGCCCGGGCACGGCTCGTGCTCGTCAGCCGCTCCTTGATGCCCGAGCGCCTCCACTGGGATGACTGGCTGGCGGCCCACGACGCGAGCGATCCCCTCTCGCGGCGGATCCTCCAGGTGCGGGCACTCGAGGCCCTGGGCGCCGAGGTGCGGGTGATCAGCGCGGACGTGGGGGATCGGGATCAGCTCCGGACCGCCATCGAGGAGACACTCGCCCACTTCGGCGCGCTCCACGGGGTGGTGTTCTGCGTGGGCTCGATGAACCCCTCGCTCTCGCGTCCCCTGGCGGACCTGACGCCCGATGACGTGCGCGTCCTCTTCCAGAGCCGGGTGCGTGGCCTGTACGCGCTCGAGGAGGTGCTGCGAGGCCGGCCACTCGACTTCTGCCTGCTGGCCTCGTCGCTCGCGGCGGTGCACGGGCGGGGGGCGAGCGCCGCCTATGCCGCGGCCATGAACTTCATGGACGCGTTCGCCCTGCGCCAGGCGCAGCGCTCGCCGGTGCCGTGGGTGAGTGTGGACTGGGACGGCTGGGCCCACGACGCGGACGCGCTCCCCTCGACCGTGCCCCCCCTGGGCTCGCGGCCCATCACGGCGGCCGAGGGCGCCGAGCTGTTCACCGGCGTGCTCTCGCTCGACGGCGTGGCCCGGGTGGCCGTCACCCCGCGAGGCCCGTCCGCCCCCGCCATGCCCCAGCCACCGCCGCGCCCCCCGGAGCACGGCACGCCCCGGGCCGAGCCCGCCGCCT
Organism: Cystobacter fuscus; assembly: GCF_002305875.1. NCBI lineage: Bacteria > Pseudomonadati > Myxococcota > Myxococcia > Myxococcales > Archangiaceae > Cystobacter > Cystobacter fuscus. Next base: position 7,129,469 of record NZ_CP022098.1, read on the forward strand.
CCGATCCGAGCGTCGCGCGCAAGGCGTCCCGGCCCGCCCTGGAGACCGCCTATGTGGCTCCGCGCGACGCGGTGGAGGAGTCCATCGCGAAGGTGTGGGAGTCGATGCTGGGCATCACCGGGGTGGGCATCTACGACAACTTCTTCGAGCTGGGGGGCGACTGGCGCACCGGAATGACGGTGATGACCCAGGTGCGTGAGAAGACGGGGATCCCCCTGCCTCCCGTGTGCCTCCAGGAAGGGCCGACGGTGGAGCTGCTGGCCCAGCGGCTCCGGGCCGCGTCCGAGGGGCTTCCAGACACGTCCTTCGATCGTCCCGTCGTCCCCTCCTCCGCCGTGAAGCCCTCCGGCGAGGAGAACTGAGGGAGCGCGCATGAGCCGGACAGACGAAGCGTTGGTGGCCGCGGTGTGCGACGTGGCCCGCGAGGCGGGGCGCGCCACGCTGCGGTTCCATGGGGGGCCGTTGGACGTCGAGCGCAAGGCGGACGACTCCCCGCTCACGGCGGCGGACAAGGCCGCGCACACCCTCATCGTCGGAGCCCTGCGGCGGCTGACGCCCGAGCTGCCGGTGCTCTCCGAGGAATCCGACGAGCGGGAGCTGGCCGAGCGGCGCCAGTGGAGCACCTACTGGTTGGTGGATCCGCTCGATGGCACCAAGGAGTTCATCAAGGGCAGCGGCGAGTTCACCGTCAACATCGCCCTCGTCTCCGGGACGGAGCCCGTGCTGGGGGTGGTGCATGTGCCAGTCACGGGCGTGACGTACTGGGGGCGGCGGGGCCAGGGCGCCTTCCGGGCGGACGCGGGCCAGGCGCCGGTGGAGCTGCACACGCGGCCCGCCGATCCCGAGCGGCTGGTCATCGTGGCGAGCCGGGATCACGCGGGACCGCGCGTGGAGGCGCTGCTCGCGCGGCTGCCCACCGCGAGGACGGCCAACATGGGCAGCTCGCTCAAGTTCTGCCTCATCGCGGAGGGCAAGGCGGACTTCTATCCCCGGTTCCAGCCCACCAGCGAGTGGGACACGGCGGCGGCGCAGTGCGTACTGGAAGCGGCGGGCGGCGCGGTGACGGACACCGCGGGCCGCCGGCTGGCCTACAACAAGGAGCGGCTCACCAACCCGTCCTTCCTCGCCTTCGGGGACGCGCGTCGGGACTGGCTGGCGCTGCTGGAGGAACGAGGCGGCGGGTAGATCACGGGCACTGCGCCATCCCCGCCTCCAGCCGCCCCGCCCTCACGAACAACCCGAGCGCGATCGCGCGGCCATGGCCGAAGCCTTGCGACTCGAGTCTGTCCACGACGGATTCGAAGGACGCATCCTTGTCGAGTTCCACACACGACGGCCCCATTCCTCCATCCACCGTTCCACCTCCGCCACCCGTCGGGTAGTCGAAACCACCCTCGACATTGGCGCCATTCTGTCTGACGGTATGTTCAGCACACCCCGTCAGACAGACACCCAGGGACAACACCAGGAGAGTCCAGCATCCCGTCATCACTCCCACTCCTTGTGGGCGCTTCGCTTGGGATCGCGGTTCTCCAGCTCAAGGATTCAGGAAAGGTTCGAACCCGGTGTGTTCATTCTGAAGCCGTGTCAGGAAAACCTCGATACTCCTGCTAATCTTTGCCTTCTCCCGTGCGGATGTGAAGTAACCGTTGATGAAAATTTCCATATCGCTCCGGTATCCAACGACCGGGTTGTAGCCTGGCCAATCCTGTCCAAGGAGTTTCAGGTTCTGGACGTGGACGTCGTCGAGTGTCACCTTCCGAGCCAAGGGGTCATACGTGAAGCCCAGATGGATGCTGTAGCTCACGGGGACACGGTACTTCCGCCCGCGCGCCGAGAACATCAACTGGGTCTCTCCCCGCATGTGAGAGCCCGACGCGAGCGCGATCTTCCGCCCCCTCCAGGACAAGGCATTTCCCTGGATGTCGAAGCGCCAGCGATGCAGGCCCTCCCCCGGATTGACGAACGGAAGAGCGGAACGGATGTTTCTCACGGAGTTCTCGAGTACGAACTCCTGCTCCAGCTTCTGGCGGAGTCTCTCGAAATCGAACTTCGAGTTGAGCTGACGGAGACCGAAATGCGCGCCCTCCACCAGGAAGCCCTCTCCGTCCTCGAAGGACTCCTCCGGGTAGAGCCGCCGCCCCAACCCCATGATCGCCCCACCCAAGGAGGCGTGCGAAGCACCGGAGTAACGGCGTGCGAGGAGGCAGGCCTCCCGATGCCACTCGAGCTCCACCTGCTCGCAGTTTCCGCCTGCCCAGTAGCGCGACCGGACAATGTCGGAGAAGGCCTCGGAGAGATACGGCGTCGACGTCATCATGAGCTGCGTGGCATAGGCACGAAGATAGACGTAGTGCGCCCTGGGCAGATTCTCCGCGGGATTCATCCGTACGGCCCGCGGGTTGATGAGCGGAATGCGCTTGATTTCCGCATCGCACTGCGGGCTCACCATGGTTCCGAGACAGATGACCCGGCCATCCACGGTTCCAAGCGAGGCCGGGAAGGTCAGCGCCTCACGGATTTGACTGACGTCATAATCCCTGTTGAAGCGGAGCCTGATCGTCACCCTGTTCACGCCGTACTCGAACCGGACGTCCAACAACGCTGGATTGTCCTGGGTGAAAAAAGACGACGCGAGTTCAGTACGGGTGGGAAGGACATCCACTTTCACCACGTCCAGGCCATAGAAGGCCTCCCCCTGGCGCGCCCGGAGCAGACCGACGGACTCGCTCCAGCTGGTGACGAACTGAATACTCGCCTCGATCTCCGCGCCGTTCTCCCTCACCGAGATGAACTGCCGGCCGTCCTCCTCCGCCACGGCCAGGGTGTTGGGGAGGACGACCAGGGGCTCCGCGAGGGCACTCGATGAAAGGCTCAACCACAATGCAACCATGGGACTGCGCATCAAGGACTCCTAGATCTCCTCCGGTAGCAGGAGGACTTCCCCGTCGGGGAGGATGGTGACCACGGTCCCACCCTCGTAGGTGTACTGCGTGGTGCCATCGTCGAAGACACGATGAAGTTGAAGCTTGTCGAGTTCGAGCTTGATCTGCTGCTTCTTTCCCAACACCAGGAACCGATCCGCCTCCTTCGAAGGTCCCTCCCTCCGCTGGACCACGGCGTCCTCCGCACGGGACGGCGGCGGGCTCCGAGCCTGACCCTCCTTGGGCTTGCTGGCCTGTCGCGGCGCGCTCTGCTCAGACATCCACGCGTCTCTCCAGGACATTCCAACGAGCAAGAGTATTCCCAAGGGCCCGGCGATGAGCCCCAAGCGCTTCTTCGTCATGATCGGCTCCTTCCTGGACACTTCACGGCTTCACGAGGAACCCGAACGACCCCACCGCGTCGTTGGCCAGCGTGAATCTCACGAGACGCGAGCCCAAATCCTCTCCGGCTCCGCAACGGTACACCTGCTGCCCATCGACAGGCGGGTAGCACGCTTCCAGGATGACGTTCACGTGACGCAATCCGGTCGCGAGTTCATTCGTGAGCACACCTCGATCGAGATACTCCGCCACGTCGTCGCTCTTCGCCCAGCGACGAAGCGCGCTCAGCGCCAGGAATGCCGGCTTCGCGTTTTCATCCTCCACGTTCGTGATGAGCGGAAAGCTCTCGAAATAGTCCCGCGGGGTGGCCTTCGCCTTGACCGCGCTCAGCCAGGCGACGAGGAACTCCTGCCGCGGAACCTGGGCGAGCGTGCTGTTTCGCGCGGCATTGAAGCCGGGCTTGCTCGGCTCGAGCAAGGTCGCGAAGTTCGCGTAGCTCGGGGTGAGGGTCCCATTGAGCCAGCGGGTGATCCCCGTATAGAGAAACGTCCCGTTGTCGTCCTGAATCTCGAATTGCTCGAACCGGGGAGCGCATTGGACGTACTCCTGCCGGAGGTACTGAGCGAAAAGCGGAGCGTAGACGGTCGCGAGCTCCTGCCTGGCATCCGCCGATCCCTCACTCAAGTCCCCGGCGAGGACCGTCCGGCTCGGGGCATCCACCTCCGCTGGCGGGAGGGACAGGTACCAGGCCTGGAAGCAGGACAGGTAGGCCCGCTGCGACGACAGGACGTGACGGAACTCGAGGGCGAGTTGAAGCCCATTGAGCACATCCACGTTCATGCTCACGAGGGGGCTGGATGGCACGGAGACACCACTCGCCCCGAACACATTCAACTGCTTCTGCAAGGCGTTCTTCAGCTCCGGAGAAAGACTGTCCGTCACATCGGCGCCCGCATGCGACACATACAGCCGGTAGACGTTGTCCGAAGTCGTTGTACGCCGGAGCTTCCCGATGTACTCGGGGAGTTCAGCGGCCAAGGCCACCGCCGGAAACGCGATCACGGCGACCATCACCCAATGCAAGCGCATGTTCTTCTCCAAGGATATTGAGTCCAACACAAAGCACTTGGCCAGCCCTCGAGGGGGCTGGCCACTGAACGGCATGCGACTCTCAAGAGCCGTGGATCAGATTTCGTCTGGCAGCGAGACCTCTGGAGGAGGAGGAGGAGGGTCCTCCGACTCGATGTTTCCCTGGTCGTTCACGGGGGCATCCTGGTTGCGGTGCTCCGCGCACTCCGGCGTCGTATCGTTCTCGTCGCACAGATAGGAATCCCTTGCTTCCGAATAGGCGTCCTCGACAGGCTGGCTCGTGGCCGACTCCGAGGCGGTGCAGGCGAGGTACCGCTTCAAGCCAGGGTTCCAGGCCAGACACATGTCGGCCGTCCCCAGCTCGACGTTGATCTGCTTGTTCTGGTCGATGATGATTTCCTGCTCGAACTTCACCGTGTTCAGGTGTTGGATGTTCTGGGTGTTGGTGTGCCAGTAGAAGCGCGCCGCATTGGAGAAGGCCCCGACAATCGTCCCGATGTAGCCGAGGGTGCGCGCGCTCCCGAAGAGACTGGACCATCCGTCGTTGGCCCCCTGGTGACGGTGTGCCGCGATGTCCTCCTGCACCTTGTCCCAGTAGGTCAGCTTCTCGGCGTAGGAGAGGGAGACGCGCTCGAAGTACAGGTTCGTGAAGCGCTCCTGCAGCGCCACCAGGGACTGAGCGTAGACAAGCTGCGCCGCGCTGCCATCACCCCCCTCGACATGGACCTGGCACGGCTTGTCCGTCTCCGCCACCGACTTCGCCACCATCGAGGAGTAGATGTCATCGTTGAAGATGATCAATCCATCCTTGATGTCCGTTCGTCCCTGGACGGACCAGCCCGTGGTGAAATTACACGAGAGCCGTGCCCTCAACGCGGGCGGGCGGACCGTGAGTTGGGCCTTGAGCCCCACGGGCACGACGATGGGAGGAGGCGCGGAACCGAACTTCTCGGCACCGTCGAGGGTCAGATCGAAGTTGTACGTCCCCGAGGAGCCATCTCCGCTCCCCTTCATGGAGCGGAACAGCGGCACGCCGATACGCTGTTGCTCATTGCTCCCGGTCATGGTCTCCGCGAGCGAGAAGTACGAAATGCTCTGGATGGGGAGCTTGACCAGACTCACCTGGTACAACCCCAGATCGGCCCGGACCTGCTTGTAGAACTTCAGGTACTCGATCTCCTCCGGAGTGAAGCCCGAATAGACGTTGCCGGAGAGGATGCCGCCATTGGACTGGCTGAGATCTCCAAGCTGCTTCGTGCGCACCGACACGTCCTTGATGTCGGCGGACGAGAGAGGGAACCCGGACAAGCCAAAGAGATCCGCCATGCGACCGTACTTGGCGTCCAGCACATAGGCGGGCAGCTCGCTCTCGTTGTTCTGGGCGCGGTTCTTGAGTGCTTCCAACTCCGCCGCGAGCTTGGTCCGAGCCGCGTTGATGGTATCGCGCTCCTGTTGGGTCAACTTCGGATCCTGGAGCTTGGCCGTGAGGACCGAGTAGGCCCTCCGGATCGCCATGAACTCCTCGGTGGAGAGCAGACTGATTTCCTTGCTGATGGTGTCGATCTCGCTGCGACGCGCGACGGCCGCGTCGTTCGCGACCACGGTCGCCGCGCCCGCGGGGTTGGGTGACACCCGGAACGTGGGCGAGTAATAGAACTTCGTCGGATCCGCGTGATCCTGGTAGGTGCCCAGGCTCAGGATGAACTTCAGCGCGCTCTTGCCCTGATCCGTCTCGGCCAGCTTGAGGAGGACCCGATTCTCCTGCGGGAGCGCCTCGGTCATCGTCTTGGGTACCGCGAGCGCGGATCCCGTGGAGAGCACGACCCCCAGCACCATCAACCCCTGCTTTGCTTTCATGACATCTTCCCCATCCCCATGCCGAATTGACTCACGCGTGTTTCCTTCGTGCGTTCGCTCAACTCGATCAGCAAGGCAGAGCGGTAGCCGCCCGCATGACGCGGCAGCGGATCCGCTCCTCATGCACCGTTGAACTTCAGCTCACCCGAGAACTTCATCCGCATACATCAAGCACACATTCCCACCCATCCCTACGACGCACATGGTCGACACAGGGGCTCGATGCATCAATTCTGTTCTTCGGTGCGGATGAGTTCTCGGCCTCTGAACAAGAGGACGAAGGTCAGGCATTGCCTCACACTTCCGAATGAGAGCAGACCTGGCCAGGTGATGGAATCGTCCGGCGGGGCAGCCCGGCGAAGAGACGCTCACCGCTCGGCATCCCGTCCGTGTCCAGTGGGAGCCATGGCCGGTGCCTTCCACGCGTCGCCGACAGGACAGCTCCCCCGCCCATGAGGGGGCCCCAACCCGGCGAAGGCGGCGCTCGCAGGCGTTCCTGGCCGTGACGTCCCCCTCCTCCGCGTGAACGCTCCGTTGAGCGCCTGCTCGAGGTCCCGGAGGCCGAGGAGCTTCTCCGCGGCGAGAAGGGGTCGGGACGACCAGCGCGTTGCCCAAAGGAGTCTCCTCGGCGCTCCTGGCCTCCCCGGTAGGGACCACGCAGGCGGCCGGGCCGCGCCGAAAGAGGGCCAGCCGAGCGAGCGCATCCTTCTCGTCCTGTTTCCACCGCTGCGCCACGTTCTCGTTCTTCATCCTCCGGGCAACATGGTCGGCAAGCAGTCTTAGGAACATCCGGCCCTCGGCGCTCATCGACTCCTCCGTTAGAGTACCCACTACATTCGGTTCGGCGTTCGTGACCTCCAGGAGAGAGTACATGGGTGACTTCCACCGGTTCATCACCGAGTTCAACGTCGCGGCCAACGAGCTGGACCAGGCTTTTGCGGCGGTGAACGATAATCCCGCCTCGCTCACCGCAGTTCATCGTGCCTGGGAGCGTCTTGTGGCGGTGAGCAGCATTGGGGACATTCCCCTCGCAGAGGTACCGGCCGAGCAAATCGCCGGGTTCACGACCCGCTTGCAGGACTTGTACGTCAAGCGCAGGCGACTCGAAGCGGCGTTCCACGAGGCCGCTCATGCGGTGGTCGGCCACATCCTGGGCCTCGGCATCAGGTCCGTGTCCATCCATCCCAACGGGCATAGCGTCGCACGTACATTCTTCTGCCCATATGACCCGGCGAAGGATGGTCCCGCGCCAACATGGGCACGTCGGTATGCGGTGATGGCCTTCGCCGGCTTCTGCGGCAGCTTGCTCGTCAAGCCCCAGGAACTGTCTCCCGGAAGTATCCAAGATGCCAAGATGGCCGAGGAGATGCTGAGTGAGCACGGTATCGACAGCAGCCAAGAGGCAGCGAGGCTCAATGCCCTCGCCTTTCAGATCACGATGCAGGCGCAGGTGGCCGTCCGCCGGGTCGCCACGCTGATGCTCCACCGTGGCGAGCTTGAACGTGCGGATGCGGTCATGGCGATCCACGGCAGCGTGAGCCCGATGGAATACGAAAAGTGGGAAGCACGCCGTCGTGAGGTCTAGAGCTGCCCCACCCAATGGCCCAGCCCCCTGGGAGATGCGGCTCGGGCCCTGTTCCTGGATGCTCGGGCACGCGAGGCGACGATTCCCGCTGAGACGCTTCCGCCCGGGGCTGGTGAGAACCCGGAACTGGAGTAGGGCTGGGGGGCGATTTCATTCCCCCGGCCAGTAGAGGCCCCCCACTGGGTGCTCAGCTCAAAGCGGGGCCATGCGCTTCCTCATCGGCAGGGCATCACGCCAGGATCTCGATTCCGACCAGGACTCCATCCTGGTCGAAGTCGAGCACCACATCGGGGCCCGTGTATGACCCCATGAGTTCGGCGAGCCTGATCGACTTCGACATCTTGCAGGTCTCACCGGGGTGACTCGGGAGGCGCAAATAAGCCACGTCCTGATCGTCTTCGGAGACTCGCAACTCGAAGCGCCCGAGCTTCTTCTTGGAATCCGTCTGCCCCATTACGGCCTCCACTGCAAAACGGTTTTCAGCTTCAATACACCATCCCTGAGCTGATAGACGACCGCACCACCTCGGCCAAAGCCAGGAACGATGACGCGGTCCGCGTGGGCCGTGTCCCGAATGGTTCCTGGCGGAAGCCCCGACTTCTCGATCTGACGGCCGAACTCCTGCAAGGCCGCGCGAGCATCCTGCACGCTCGAGAAACCGGCCCGTTCAACCGCACGTTCCGCCGCGTGCGGCATGTTGCTGTTGACCACCTTATCAACGTGGATATCCGACGCGCCTCCTGTCAACTCGCCCGTGACATGACCGTTGCCTCGGCCATCTCCGGCCGACATCGCGACCGCGTTGGGGGCGAGGGTGATCGTGACAGCCTCGGCACTCATGACAACCGTCTCGACCACCCCCACTGCCGCGAGGCGGAGGCCCATCTGCGTCTCGGCCTGCGCCGCCGCTTGCATCGCGCCGGGCAGCGTCGGCACCTTCGCCGCCAACCCCGGCGCCGTGTTGCCGAGAGCCACCGTGGCCAGCATGGCGAACGCACGCGCCCCGTTGCGGCCCATGACCTTGCCGTACCGCTCCCCGGCCTCGCGCAGCTCGTTGAACGTGACGGCCCGATCTGCCTCGTCCATCAGCCGCTTGAAGCCCACGACGAGGCCCCAGAAGGTATCGACGCCCACGTAGGAGATGAGTGTGGCGGTCATCACCGCCGCGAGGCCCTTGGAGACCGTCACGTCGGGAATCGAGATGAGGACCATGTACGTCGTCCAGGTCCAAAGCACCGCCGCCACCATGGCGTGTGGATCGGCCATGTCCTTGAACGCCTCCAGCATCTCGTCGAGCACGGCGCCATTGGCGAGGGCCAGGGCTAAAGCGAAACGGCCGTCCCCGTTGACGATGGGGCTCTCCGTCAGCAGGCGCAGACAGTCTCCAGGCCTGCCGGTGCGCTCGCACCAGCGCAGGTAGGCGCGAGTCAACTCCACATCTGCCGCCGGTGGTGTCCCCTCCAGATCTTCGTCCGGCCCGAGCGAAGTGATGCGGCGGCTGCGTGTCTCGTACGTGTACGAACCACTCCGCATCTCGACCTCGAACAACTTCCGGGCGGATTCCTGGGGCCGAGTGGAGAGCCGAACCTCCCTGGCACGCTTCGCCACGGCCTCCTTGAACTCGTTGCCGTTCAACTTCACCGGCTCGGCACCGGGGAGTGGTGTAAAAACGAGAGTATCGGCTTGGCCTGTGTCCAGGCGCACGACCCGAGAAGCGGTAGCACACCCTGCGAGGACCACCAGTAACACCGCCGCCCAACCCAGCTTCATGGGAATTCCCCCCTGATGATGACCGCCCCTGATGGGTAGTCACTCCAATTGGGTACCCTGCTGGTCTGACAACTCCCGGTGTCCACCGCTCTCGGCGGCATCATTCGAGGGGATCATCAAGAGCGCCCGTGCTGCGGCATGAGGACCTTGGCGGGTCATCCCCGCTGACGTGATGGCTGATCGGCCAGCTCGTCTTCATCCGTCCCAGCGGTGGCGCGTTGCCCGATGTGATCTCCTCAGCGGCCTTCTTGGCCTCCTGGGCATGGGCCACGTAGGCGGCCGGGCCGCGCCGAAAGAGGGCCAGCCAGGCGAGCGCATCCTTCTCGTTGCCCCTGGCGTCCCCTGTGGTATAGAGCCGCCCGTGGTCGCGCGTCCGAGTCCTCCCACTCGCCCGCATTCAGTAGTTGCATGTCGGCGGGAGGAGAAGTAGAAGGGCGCCGCTATTACCTGATGGCCAGGTAGCTCACCTGGTTAGAGCGGCGGTCTCATAATCCGCAGGTAGTCGGTTCAAGTCCGACCCTGGCCAAGGCCCCGGAGTCACTCCCTGAGTGATTCCGGGGTTTTCTTTTGCCCTGAGCGTTCGTACGGCGCTCCTCCCCCGAGCGGGCGTCAGGGCCTCCGCCTTCCGCGACTGGAACGCGGCGCGTCCTCCGGAAGTGGAAGTGGCGCCCCCCTCCTCGCCGATTTCCCCCAGCTGGACGCACTGGACCTCATCCCGCACCGCTGCTGGACCGGCCCTGCCTCCATGGGGCAAGGTAACGCCTGATCAGGAACGATTTCGAGAAGCCGAAAAGGATGTGGCATGTCTGAAAGCCGCTTTTTCCGATTTTCCCGTTGGGACATCCTGAACGTCGCGGTCATTCCTTTACATACGGCGATCTATCTCACGCTCGCGTATGAGTACAAAAGGCTGTCCCCGGTCGCGCTCGTGGCCTTGATCCCGGTGCTGTTCGCGATGTCACTGCAGAACGGTGGCGCGAACCACAACCACTACCACACGCCGTTCTTCCGGGCGCGCTGGCTGAACGTGGCCACCAGCATGGGCTTCTCCATGGGGGGCAATCCAAAGACAATCTACAATCTGGCCCATGGGCTTCACCATGCCACCGTGGGCGAATGGAACGACGCCTCCGTCCTCGCCATCCTCGGTGTCAAGCGGCCGCTCCACCAGCAACTCCTCGCGTACGTGACGTTCGTGTTCGAGTCCCTCGGCGCGAAGTATCTGATCCTCCTGATCCTCCTCAAGCGATGGCCCGTCGAGCGCCTGGCCGCGTTCGCGGCGCCCAAGACTCCGGAATCGGCGCTCCACATCTTCAAACGGATGCAGGACCCCACCGTCCGCCGGGCCGTGATGCTCGATGTCGCGGCCTGGGCTGGCTTCCGCCTGGTGCTGTGCTTGATCGATTGGCGGTTCTTCTTCTTCTATTTCCTCCCGGTGACCTATCTCATCGGCGCGCTGCGCCAGGCCGAAAACTACATCCAGCACTGGGGTGCGACCGATCCCAGCGACAAGAAGCGGGACTCGGTCAGCTGCTACGGAACCCTGTACAACCTGCTGACGTTCAACCTCGGCTACCACCAGGAACATCACCTGCGCCCGGCGGTCCACTGGCTGAAGCTCCCGGCCTTGACCGCGGAGCTTCCGGCGGATCGGCGGATCGTTCCGCTGATCCACTACGTCAACCTGCCAATCTTCTACCCGGAGGTGGCCGCTGGGCTCGCGGCGAAGCGAGCCCAGGGCCAGGCGCTCACGGTGCCCGAAGGAGTCGTCGGAGCGACGGGCCTGCCGAACGAAGCATCGAGTAGTGATCCCCAGGCACCGGCTCGATCGTGACGGCGCCCTGAATCCAGTCGGCCCACGGATGCGCGGAGCCTGAGTTCTCGGGACGCAGCAGGACGAGGTCGCTGGCCAGCCTCTGGGAGGGGCGGTACGTCACCAGCGCGCGGCGGTTCGCTTCGAACACCGCCACGCGCGCGTTCAGTTGCTCCGTCGTCAGCTCGAGCGGGACCAGGCCCTCCTTCCGGGCGGCCTGGAGCGCGATCGCCTCCCGATCCTCGTGGGCGATGAGCTGGCGGATCTCGTCCGCCGTCCACGGCAGCGGTGTTCCGCGCGAGCGCGCGAGGTCGGCGAGGTACTCGCCCAACGGCCAGTGCTGGTCACGGGCCTCGGCGTGAGCCTCGGGTGAGGACGGATCGAGCAGGACCAGGAGATCCACGCGCTGCCCCAACGCCACGAGCTGGCGGGCCATCTCGAACGCGACGACACCGCCCATCGACCAGCCGCCGAGCCGGAAGGGGCCTTCCGGCTGAACCTCGCGCATCTCCTTGATGTACTGCGAGGCCATCGCCTCCACGGTGTCGAGCGGCCCCTCCGCACCGTCCAAGCCTCTCGCCTGGAACGCGTACACGGCCTGTTCGTCGGACAGCTGGCGTGCGAGTGCCATGTACGGCGAGACACCGCCGCCCACCGCGTGAACGAGGAACAGGGGCCGCTGGGGACCCGAACGAAGCTCGATGGGATTCGTCGTGGAGTCAGGCTCGGGCAGCGCGTCCATCCGCGCCACCAGGCTCGCGGGCGTTGGAGCCTCGAACAGATCCTTGATGGAAAGCCGGCCTCCGAGTTCCCGGATGATGCGCGCCATGAGCTGCGCCGCGAGCAGCGAGTGGCCCCCCAGATCGAAGAAGTTGTCCTGCATCCCGACGTGCTCGACCTTCAACACCTCCTGCCAGATGCGCACGAGCGACCTTTCGGTCGAAGTGCTCGGAGTCACGTAGTTGGTGACGGGGCTGGTGGGTTCGGGGGCGGGCAGCGCCTTGCGATCCACCTTGCCGCTGGGCGTCAGGGGCAGGGCCTCCAGCACGACGAAGGCCGAGGGCACCATGTACTCGGGCAACTTCTCGTGGAGGCGCGAGCGCAGGGCACCCACCTCCACCGCCTCCGGGCCACCTCGCGCCACCACGTAGGCCACCAGCCGCTTGTCACCGGTGGCCCCCTCTCGCGCGACCACCACCGCCTGCTGCACGGCGGGGTGCTGCTCCAGCGTCGCCTCGATCTCGCCCAGCTCGATGCGCAGGCCGCGCACCTTCACCTGGAAGTCGGCGCGCCCCAGGTACTCGATGTTGCCGTCCGGCAACCAGCGGGCCACGTCACCCGTGCGGTACAGCCGCGCCCCCGGCGTGTCGCCGAAGGCATCCGGGATGAAGCGCTCGGCCGTCAGCTCCGGCCGGGCGAAATAGCCGCGCCCCACCTGCACCCCCCCGATGAACAGCTCCCCGGGCACGCCGAGGGGAACCGGCCGCAGGTGCGCATCCAGCAGGCGGATCTGCGTATTGGCCAGGGGCCGGCCAATGGGCACCGAGCGCCGCGGCTCGTCCGGCACGCACGTGTACCAGGTGACGTCCACGGCGGCCTCGGTGGGGCCGTAGAGGTTGTGCAGCCCGGCCCAGGGCAGCCGCCGCTGGCAACGCTCGGCGAGTTCCAGCGGCAGGGCCTCGCCACTGATCACCATGCGTCGCAGTGAGGTGCACTGCTCCACCGAGGGCTCCTCCAGGAAGACCTGGAGCATGGAGGGCACGAAATGCACGGTGGTGATGCCGGTCTCGGCGATGAGCCGCGCCAGGTAGGCGGGCTCCTGGTGTCCACGCGGCCGCGCGATGACGAGCCGCGCGCCCGTCATCAGCGGCCAGAAGAACTCCCAGACGGACACGTCGAAGCTGAAGGGGGTCTTCTGGAGGACGATGTCACCCGGCCGCAGATCGAACGTCTGCTGCATCCACAACAGCCGGTTCACCACCCCGCGGTGGGCATTCATGGCGCCCTTCGGCCTGCCGGTGGAGCCGGAGGTGAAGATGACATAGGCCAGGGCGTCGGCGGTGGCGAGCGGCGGCGGCGCATGCCGTGGCTGGAAGGCGACCTCGTCCCACCGTGTGTCCAGGCAGAGCAGCCGGGCTTCATGGGGCGGCAGGCGCGGCAGCAGCCGCTCCTGGGCCAGCAACACCCCGGGACGCGCGTCCTCGAGCATCCAGGTCAGTCGCTGCGCCGGATGGTCGGGGTCGAGCGGAACATAGGCTCCACCCGCCTTCAGCGTGGCGAGCAGGGCCACCACCATCTCCAGGGAGCGCTCCAGGAAGAGGCCCACGCGCACCTCCGGGCCCACGCCCCACGAGCGCAGGTGCCACGCGAGCTGATTGGCTCGCGCGTCGAGCTGCCGATAGGTGAGGTGCTCGTCACCGAAGACGAGTGCCACCGCGTCCGGCGTGCGCTCCACCTGGGCTTCGATGAACGTGTGGAGGCAGGCGTCACGCGGGTAGTCGGCCCGCGCCCCGTTCCACCCGGTGAGGATCTGCTGGCGCTCTTCCGCGACGAGGAGGGGGAGCTCGGAGAGGCGCACGTCGGGGTGGGCGACAGCACCTTCGAGGAGCGTATGAAGGTGGGCCAGCAGGCGGGAGATGGTGGATGCGTCGAAGAGGGCGGAGCAGTACTCGGCGGTGAGGTGGAACCCGTCGGGCTGCTCGGCGACGATGAGGGTGAGATCGAACTTGGCGGTGCCACCCTCCACCGGCAGGGGCTCCACGAGGAGTCCTGGGAGGTGGGCGGCGGGAAGCGGCGCGTTCTGAAGCGTGAACATCACCTGGAACACGGGCGAGCGGCTCATGTCCCGAGGCACGTTGAGCGCCTCCACCACCTTCTCGAAGGGCAGATCCTGGTGGGCGTAGGCCCCCAGCGTCGCCTCCTTCACCCGCCCCACCAACTGCGCGAAGCTCGGCTCACCCGACAAATCCGTGCGCAGCGCCAGCGTGTTCACGAAGAAGCCAATCAACGGCTCCGTCTCCGCCCGCGTGCGGTTGGCGATGGGCGTGCCCACCACCACTTCCCGCTGGTTGCTGTAGCGGCCCAGCAGCACCGAGAACGCCGACAGCAACGTCATGAACGGGGTGGCGCCTAGCTTCTGGCTCAGCGCGTCGAGTCCCGCTGACAGTTCCTGGCCCAGCGCTCGCTTGAGGCTGGCTCCGTTGAACGTCTGCACGGGCGGACGCGGCTTGTCCGTCGGCAGCTCCAACGCCGTCGGCGCCCCCTCCAGGTGCCTCTTCCAGTACCCCACCTGCCTGTCCAGCTCCGCTCCCGACAGCCATCCCCTCTGCCACACCGCGTAGTCCGTGTACTGGATGGCCAGCGGCTCCAGAGGCGAGGGTCGGCCCTGGGCGAACGCCTCGTACAGCTCCATCACCTCGCGCACCAACACGCCCAGCGACCACGCGTCGCTCACGATGTGATGCATCGTGAAGAGCAGCACGTGCTCCTGCTCCGACACCTCCAGCAGGCGCGCTCTCACCAACGGCCCGTTCTTCAAGTCGAACGGCGTCTTCGCCTCGCGCTCCGCCTCGGCCCTCACCCGGGCCCGTGGGTCCGCCACTCCGCGCAAGTCCTCTCGTACCAGGCCTCCCAGCGGCTCCTGGTGCGGCACGACCACCACCCTGCCCTCCCCATCCTGGGCGAACGTCGTCCGCAGCGACTCGTGCCGGCTCATCACCTCCCACAAGCTCCTCGCCAGTGCGTCGGCCTCCAGCTTCCCTTCCAGCCGCAGCGCCGCCGGGATGTTGTATGCCGCGCCCCCCGGCTCCAGCTGATCCAGGAACCACAGGCGCTCCTGGGCGAACGACGCCGGCACCGGGCCCCCGCTGGCCGCCCCCGCGACAATCGGCGGGGCCACGGTGCTCCCCGCCCCCTCGCTCTCGAGCCGCGTCGCGAGCTGCTCCACCGTGGGTGCCTCGAAGAGCGCACGCAGCTCCAGCTCGATGCCCAGCGTCTTGCGAATCCGGGATACCACCTGCGTCGCGAGCAACGAGTGGCCTCCCAACTCGAAGAAGTTGTCGTGGACTCCCACCCGCTCGACCTTCAGCACCTCCTGCCAGACGCGAGCGAGTGACACCTCTCCCGGCGTCCTCGGCGCCACATACTCACTCGCCAGGCCCGCCTCATCCGGCATCGGCAACGCCCGCCGGTCGATCTTCCCGCTGGGCGTCAGCGGCATCCGCTCCAACACCGCGAACGCGCTCGGCACCATGTACTCCGGCAGCCGCTGCTTCAACCCCTCGCGCAGCTCCGAGATCTGCAGCGACACGCCCGGCTTCGGGACGACATACCCGACCAGTTGCTTCAGCCCCGGCCTGTCCTCTCTCGCCACCACCGTGGCCGTGCCGACCGAGTCGATTGCCATGAGGGCGGCTTCGACCTCCGCGAGCTCGATGCGGAAGCCTCGCACCTTCACCTGATGGTCGGAGCGCCCGAGGAACTCGATGCTGCCATCGGGCAGGTACCGCGCCACGTCTCCCGTCCGGTACATGCGCGCGCCAGGCGCCTCGCTGAACGGGTTCGGCAGGAAGCGGTCGGCGGTCAAATCCCCTCGCTGCCAGTAGCACCGCGCCAGGTGCACGCCCGCGATGTACAAGTCTCCGCGCACGCCAACGGGCACCGGCTCCAGGTGACCGTCCAGCACGTACATCTGCGTGTTGAAGAGGGGCTTTCCAATCGGCGGCAGCTTGGGCCACTGCGTCGGGTCGCCCTCGAGTCGATGCCCGGTGACGAAGTGCGTCTCGGTGGGGCCATACTGGTTGTGCAGCAGCGAGCCCGGCAACTGCCGGAACAGCCCCACCACCTCGGGCGTCACCTGCAATTGCTCGCCTCCGCAGACGACCTCCCGCAGGTACGTCCGCGAGGCCCTCTCCCCCGCGGCCTCGGCGATACCCCGCAGCGCCACGAAGGGAATGAAGATTCGCGCCACCTCGTCCCGCACCAGCACGTCCACCAGACGGCGCGGGTCCCGGCGCGTCTCCTCGCTCACGAGCACGAGCGTGCCGCCCGCCGCCCACGTCGAGAGCATCTCGTCGAAGGAGACGTCGAAGCTCAGCGGGGAGAACTGCAGGGTGCGGTCCCCCGGGCCCAGCTTCGACTCGGTGAGCTGCCATTGCACGAGGTTCGTCAGCGTCTCATGGGTGAGCGCCGCCCCCTTCGGACGTCCCGTCGAGCCCGACGTGTACAGCACGTAGCACAGCCCCGAGGTGTCCACCTGCAGGGGGAGATCCGCGTCGGACTCGCGCCACACCTCGGCGCAGTCATCCAGGCAGATGATGTGCGCATCGCTTCCCTCCACCCGCTCGCGGAGCGACGTCTGCGTCACGAGCACCGGCGCGCGCGCATCCTCCGCCATGAAGCGCAGCCGCTCGGCGGGATAGGTCGGATCCAGCGGAACATAGGCCGCGCCCGCCTTGAGGATTCCAAGCACCGCGATGGGGACCTCGAGCGACCGTTCGAGGCACATGCCCACGAGCGAGTGCGGAGTGACGCCAAGCTTCTGGAGGTAGCGGGCCAGCTGATTCGAGCGACGGTGCAGCTGCGCGTACGTCATCGACTTCTCGTCGAAGATCGCGGCGAGCACCTCGGGGAAGCGATGCGCCGCCTCTTCGAAGAGCGCGTGCACCGGAAGGTTCCGGAAGTCTGTCGCCGTCGCGTTCCACTCGCCGACAATCTTGCGCCGTTCTTCCCTGGACAGGAGCGGCACGGCGTACACGGACGTGTCGGAACGGACCAGGACGCCTTCGATGAACCTTTCGAAGTGGCTCGCGAGGCTCTCGATGAAGGATGGCTCGAAGAGGTCCGAGTTGAACTCCCAATGGGTGGCGTACCCGGCCCGGGTGGGCGCGATGTAGAGCATCAGATCGAACTTCGACGTGCCGGAGTCGGCGTGAAGCGGGCTCACCCGGAGCTCTGGAAGCGCGAAGTCGGTCTCCGATGCATTCTGAAGCGTGAACATCACCTGGAACACGGGCGAGCGGCTCATGTCCCGAGGCACGTTGAGCGCCTCCACCACCTTCTCGAAGGGCAGATCCTGGTGGGCGTAGGCCCCCAGCGTCGCCTCCTTCACCCGCCCCACCAACTGCGCGAAGCTCGGCTCGCCCGACAAATCCGTGCGCAGCGCCAGCGTGTTCGCGAAGAAGCCAATCAACGGCTCCGTCTCCGCTCGCGTGCGGTTGGCGATGGGCGTACCCACCACCACCTCCCGCTGGTTGCTGTAGCGGCCCAGCAGCACCGAGAACGCCGACAGCAACGTCATGAACGGGGTGGCGCCCAGCTTCTGGCTCAGCGCGTCGATGCCCGCTGACAGCTCCTGGCCCAGCGCTCGCTTGAGGCTCGCTCCGTTGAACGTCTGCACGGGTGGACGCGGCTTGTCCGTCGGTAGCTCCAGCGCCGCTGGTGCCCCCTCCAGGTGTCTCTTCCAGTACCCCACCTGCCTGTCCAGCTCCGCTCCCGACAACCACCTCCTCTGCCACACCGCGTAGTCCGCGTACTGGATGGCCAGCGGCTCGAGCGGCGAGGCACGGCCCTGGGCGAACGCCTCGTACAGCTCCATCACCTCGCGCACCAGCACGCCCAGCGACCACGCGTCGCTCACGATGTGATGCATCGTGAAGAGCAGCACGTGCTCCTGCTCCGACACCTCCAGCAGGCGTGCTCTCACCAGCGGTCCGTTCTTCAAGTCGAACGGCGTCTTCGCCTCGCGCTCCACCTCGGCCCTCACCCGGGCTTGTAGGTCCGCCACGCCGCGCAGGTCCTCGCGCCCCAGGCTTCCCAGCGGCTCCTGGCGCAGCACGGATACCACCCTGCCCTCCCCATCCTGGGCGAACGTCGTCCGCAGCGACTCGTGCCGGCTCATCACCTCCCACAAGCTCCTCGCCAGTGCGTCCGCCTCCAGCTTTCCTTCCAGTCGCAGCGCCGCCGGGATGTTGTACACCGCGCTCCCTGGCCCCAGCTGATCCAGGAACCACAGGCGCTCCTGGGCGAACGACGCCGGCACCGGGCCCCCGCTGGCCGCCTCCGCGACAATCGGTGGAGGTGCGGCATGCGCAACCGTCATCTCCAGACGCGCCGCGAGTTGCTCCACCGTGGGTGCCTCGAAGAGCGCACGCAGCTCCAGCTCGATGCCCAGCGTCTTGCGAATCCGGGACACCACCTGCGTCGCGAGCAGCGAGTGGCCTCCCAACTCGAAGAAGTTGTCGTGGACTCCCACCCGCTCGACCTTCAGCACCTCCTGCCAGACACGCGCGAGTGACACTTCGCCCGGCGTCCTCGGCGCCACATACTCATTCGCCAGACCCACCTCATCCGGCATCGGCAACGCCCGCCGATCGATCTTCCCGTTCGGCGTCAGCGGCAGCGCCTCGAGAAACACGATGACGCTCGGCACCATGTATTCCGGCAGCTGCCGCCGCAGGTGCGCCTGCAATTCCCTCGCATCGGCCCCGTCCGGCCGCGACGAAACCACATAGCCCACGATGTACTTGTTTCCCGGCACGTCCTCGCGAACCAGCACGGCCGCGTGCCGCACCGCCTCGTGGTCCCGGAGCGCGGTCTCGATCTCACCCAGCTCGATGCGGAAGCCACGCACCTTCACCTGATGGTCGGTGCGCCCCAGATACTCCAGGACGCCCTCGCGTAAGCGCACGAGATCGCCGGTGCGGTACATGCGCGCACCGGGCACGGAGCCGAAGGGGTTGGGGACGAAGCGCTCGGCGGTCAGGTCCGGGCGGCCCAGATAGCCACGCGCCAGTCCCGCACCCGAGATGAAGAGTTCGCCAGGCACGCCCAGGGGTACCGGTCGCAGGTGCGAGTCCAGGACGTAGATCCGCACGTTGAGCAGCGGTCCGCCCAGCGAGGGCCGTGTGCCCGGCTGGACGGCGAAGGCCGTCGCGTCGACGGTGCACTCGGTGGGGCCGTAGACGTTGAAGGTGCGCGTGTGCTCGGAGGCGGCCAGCGTCTGCCAGGTGGCCTCATCCAGGGCCTCGCCGCCAGGTACCAACAGGGAGGGCGCGGCGGGACCTTCCAGCAGACCCGCCTGGAGCATCAGCCGCAACAGCGAGGGCGTGCAGTCCACCGCATCCACCCGGTACCGCCGCAGCCACGTCACCATCGCCTCCGGATCCTGACGGATGGCGTCGGGGACAATGCACAGGCAGTGACCGTCGAGCAACTGGACGAGCTGCTTGACGGAGCCGTCGAAGGCCAGGGGCGCATTGACGGTCACGCGGGAACCCGCGCGCAGGCCGGCGTAGACGCTCCGTCGCAAGGCGCGGTGGAGGTTGAGCACCGAGCGGTGCTGCACCATGACGCCCTTGGGCGTGCCGGTGGAACCAGACGTGTAGATGACGTAGGCGAGATGGTCGGGCGAAGCAGCCGGTGCCAGATCTCGCGTGGGCATCGTGCTCAAGGCCCCCGCGGCATCATCGAGGTACAGCACGTGAGTACCGGCCAGCGACCAGCTCGACACGAGCCGCCGGTGCGTGAGCAGGACGGTGGCGGCGCAGTCCTGGATCGTGAAGGACTGGCGCTGGACGGGCCAGGCCGGATCCAGCGGAACGTAGGCGCCGCCCGCCTTCATCACTCCGAGCAGCGCGACGACCATGTCCACGGAGCGCTCGAAACAGAGGGCAACACGGACGTCGGGTCCGACACCCAGCGAGCGCAAGTGCCAGGCGAGCTGGTTGGCGCGGGCATTGAGCTCGGAGAACGAGAGCACCGAGTCCTCGAAGCGCACCGCGGGCGCGTCCGGGACCAGGGCGGCCCGCTGCTCGAAGGCGAGGTGGAAGCAGGAGTCGGGAACAGCCTCCGCGCCGGTGTCGTTCCAGGCGCGCAGCAGCAGCCGCTGCTCCTCGGGTGTCAGCAGGGGCAACGCGGACAGGCGCAGATCCGGCTGGGAGGTGATGGCCTCCAGCAGCACCTCGAAGTGCCGCGCCATGCGGCTGGCGGTGGCCGGCGAGAACAGCTCGGCGCTGTACCGGAGTGTGCCGAGGAAACCGTCCGGAGACTCGTCGAGCATGAGGGAGAGCTCGAACTTGACGGTGGTCGCGTCCGGCTGCGCCAGGGGGTGCAGGGACAACGTGTCCAGGGCCAGGGCCCGCACCGGCTCGTTCTGCAGCGCGAAGAAGGCCTGGAAGAGCGGAGAGCGGCTCAGGTCGCGCCGGGGCTGGAGCTCCTCGACGAGCTTCTCGAAGGGGACGTCCTGGTGCTCGAAGGCACCGAGGGTGGACTCGCGCACCCGCGCGAGGAACTGGCGGAAGGTGTGCTGGCCGTCCATGCGAGCACGGAGCACGAGGGTGTTGACGAAGAAGCCGATGAGTCCCTCGGTCTCCGCATGACGACGGCCAGCGATGGGCGAGCCGACGAGGACGTCATCCTGCCCGCTGTAGCGCGAGAGCAACAGTTGGAAGGCCGCCAACAGCAGCATGAAGGGCGTGGCCCCCTCACGTTGGGCCAGGCGCTCGAGGGCGTTACTCAGCTCGCGAGACAGGCGCACTGGCACGGTGGCCCCACGGGTGGAGAGCACCGGGGGACGAGGGAAGTCGGTGGGCAGCTCCAGCGCATGAGGAGCACCGAGGAGTTGCTGCTTCCACCAATCCACCTGCTGGGCAAGCACCTCGCCCCGCAACCACTCGCGCTGCCAGAGGGAGTAGTCGGCGTACTGGACAGGTAGAGGAGGCAACCGGGGCGCACTCCCGGAGACGAAGCCCGCGTAGAGTGCCGCCACCTCCCGCACCAGCACGCCCATGGACCAGCCGTCCGAGATGATGTGGTGCATCGCCACCAGCAGCACGTGCCGCGTGCCCGACAGACGCAACAGCGTGGCGCGCAGCATCGGGCCCGCCGCGAGGTTGAAGGGGCGTTGCGCCTCCTCTTCGGCCAGTCGCCGCACCGCTCCTTCCCGCTCGTGCTCCGCCAGGGCCCCGAGCTCCACCCGTGGCAGGGCGAAGGCGCCCGCGGCGCGGATGACCTGGTGCGGCTCGCCTCCCTCGGACTGGAACACCGTGCGCAGTGCCTCATGGCGCTCCACCAGGGCACCCAGCGCGCGCTCCAGTGCCTCCACCTCCAGCGCGCCCTCCAGCCGCACCGCGCCGGCCAGGGTGTACACGCTCCCGCCGGGCTCCAACTGCTCCAGGAACCACAAGCGCTGCTGGGCGAAGGACAGCGGCAACTTGCCGGTGCGCGGCTGGGGCACCAGGGGCCGTGCCACCGCGCTCCGCGGCGCCGCGTCGATTCGCTCCGCCTGGGCCGCCAGAATGGAGGCCTCGAACAGCACCCTCAGCGGCAGCTCCACCTGGAAGGCCCCACGCAGCCGCGAGGCCAGCTGCGTGGCCAGCAGGGAGTGGCCTCCCAACTCGAAGAAGTCGTCTCCGGCCCCCACCCGCTCCAGTCCCAACAGCTCCCGCCAGAGGGCGGCCAGGGTTTCCTGCGTGCCCGGTCGCGGCGCGATGAAGGCCTTCTCCTCCGCGTGGGCTCCCGGTACCGGCAGGGCCTTCCTGTCCACCTTGCCGTTGGGCGTCAGCGGCAGTGCCTCGAGCGTCATGAAGACGGAGGGCACCATCGCCTCGGGCAGTCGCTGCCGGGCGAAGGCACGCAGCTCCGTGGTGCCCAGCTCCTGTCCACTCCGCGCTACCACGTACGCCACCAGCCACGCCGAGCCGGACGAGTCCTGCCTGGCGGCCACCACCACCTCGCGCACCGACGGGTGGAGCGCCAGCGCCGCCTCCACCTCTCCCAGCTCGATGCGGAAGCCTCGCACCTTCACCTGGTTGTCGGCCCGGCCGATGAACTCCACCGTGCCATCCGCCTTCCAGCGCGCCAGGTCTCCCGTGCGGTACATCCTCGCCCCGGGCTCTCCCCCCAGCGGCTCGGGTACGAAACGCTCCGCGGTGAGCTCCGGCCGGGCCAGGTAGCCCCGCGCGACGCCATCCCCCGCGATGTACAACTCCCCGGGAACGCCCACGGGCACTGGCTGCAAGTACTTGTCCAGGAGGTACAGCCGCGTATTGGCCACCGGCGTGCCGATGGACACCGTGCCTTCCTCGGTTTCCCGCACGCGGTGGGTGGTGGACCAGACCGTCGTCTCCGTGGGGCCATACATGTTCAACAGCCCACCCGGCACGAGCTGGTGGAGCTGCCGCGCCAGGGGCACCGGCAGTGCCTCACCGCCCACCAACATCATCCGCAGCCCCT
This sequence comes from Cystobacter fuscus, assembly GCF_002305875.1. Classification (NCBI taxonomy): domain Bacteria; kingdom Pseudomonadati; phylum Myxococcota; class Myxococcia; order Myxococcales; family Archangiaceae; genus Cystobacter; species Cystobacter fuscus. Next base: position 7,152,081 of record NZ_CP022098.1, read on the forward strand.
TGAGCGCCTCGGCCGCCTCGGGCACCAGGGCCAACACCCGCGCCAGCGAGGGCGTGCACTGCAGGTGGGTGGCGCGCTGCTCCCGCAGCCTCGCCGCCAGTGCCAGCACGTCCAGCATCTCGTCCTGCAGCACCACCTGGAAGCCCCGTGTCAGCGTCCACAACAGCTCGAGCACGGAGATGTCGAAGGAGATGCTGGTGACCGCCAGCCACACACCGGGCGTGCTGCCCAGGCGCTCATCCATCGCCTCGAAGAAGTTGAGCACATTGCGCTGCTCGATGAGCACGCCCTTGGGCCGCCCCGTCGAGCCCGACGTGTAGAGCGCATAGGCGAGTGTCTCCGGACCCACCGCCGGGTGCGGCGGGCGCGGCTCGGCTCCCACCGGTACCGACTCCAGCACCGACTCCAGCAGCACCGTGCGCACGTTCATCGCCGGCAACGTCCCGGCCACCCGTCCCTGTGTCACCACCACCCGGGCCCCGGAGTCCTCCAGCACGTAGCCCAGCCGCTCCCTCGGGTACGCCGGATCCAACGGCAGGTAGGCACCCCCCGCTCCCAGGATGCCCAGCAACCCCACCACCAGCTCCAATGAGCGCTGGGCGTACAAGCCCACCACGCTCTCCGGCCCCACGCCCAACTCCTTCAGGTGCCACGCCAGCTGGCGGGCTCGCTGCTGCAACTCCCGGTAGGTGAGGTGCTCGTCGCCCGACACCACCGCGATGGCCTCTGGCGTGCGGGCCGCCTGGGCCTCGAAGAGCTGGTGGATGCTCGCCGCCGGAGACACCTGCCTGCGTGTGTCGTTCCAGTCAACCAGCAGCCGCTGGCGCTCAGCCGTCGTCAGCAGCGGCAGCGTGGACAGGCGCTGCTCCGGAGCCGCCACCGCGGCCTCCAGCAACGTGCCCAGGTGCTCCACCAGCCGCGCCGCCGTCCCCGTGTCGAACAGGTCCGTGTTGTATTCCAGCGTGCCCCCGAACCCCTCCGCCGTTTCAGTCAGGGAGAAGCTCAGATCGAACTTCGCGGTGTGCCGCTCCACCTCCAACGGTCGAAGGGTCAGCCCCGGCAGGCTCTGCTCCGCCTGGAAGTCCTCGTGCAGTTCCAGCATCACCTGGAACAGCGGCGAGTGGCCCCGGCTGCGGACTGGCCGCAGTTCCTCCACGAGCTTCTCGAAGGGAATGTCCTGGTGGGCGTAGGCGCCCAGGGTGACGTCACGAACCTCCTGGAGCAGATCGAGGAAGGAAGAGCCAGTGGAGATGCGGGCGCGGAGGACCAGGGTGTTGACGAAGAAGCCGATCAGGCCCTCGATCTCGGAACGGTTGCGGCCAGCGATGGGCGTGCCCACGCAGAGGTCGTCCTGGCCCGAGTAGCGGTGCAGCAGCGCCTGGAAGGCGGCCATCAGCACCATGAAGGGCGTGGCGCCGTGCTTCTGGCCGAAGGACTTCAGGGCGTCGGACAGGGTCCTCGAGAGGCGGACTGGCAGCATGGCGCCGCGCAAGGACTGGATCGCGGGGCGCGGCCGGTCGGTGGGGAGGTTCAGGAGCTGTGGCGCCCCAGCGAGCTGCTGCTTCCAGTACTCGAGCTGGACCTGGAGCACCTCGCCCCGCAGCCACTCGCGCTGCCAGAGGGAGTAGTCGGCGTACTGGACAGGTAGAGGAGGCAGCCGGGGCGCACTCCCGGAGACGAAGCCCGCGTAGAGTGCCGCCACCTCCCGCACCAGCACGCCCATGGACCAGCCGTCCGAGATGATGTGGTGCATCGCCACCAGCAGCACGTGCCGCGTGCCCGACAGGCGCAGCAGCGTGGCGCGCAGCAGGGGGCCCGCCGCGAGGTTGAAGGGGCGTTGCGCCTCCTCTTCGGCCAGTCGCCGCACCGCTCCTTCCCGCTCGTGCTCCGCCAGGGCCCCGAGCTCCACCCGTGGCAGGGTGAAGGCGCCCGCGGCGCGGATGACCTGGTGCGGCTCGCCTCCCTCGGACTGGAACACCGTGCGCAGTGCCTCATGGCGCTCCACCAGGGCACCCAGCGCGCGCTCCAGCGCCTCCACCTCCAGCGTGCCCTCCAGCCGCACCGCTCCGGCCAGGGTGTACACGCTCCCGCCGGGCTCCAACTGCTCCAGGAACCACAAGCGCTGCTGGGCGAAGGACAGCGGCAACTTGCCGGTACGCGGCTGGGGCACCAGGGGCCGTGCCAACGCGCTCCGCGGAGCCGCGTCGATTCGCTCCGCCTGGGCCGCCAGGTTGGAGGCCTCGAACAGCACCCTCAGCGGCAACTCCACCTGGAAGGCCCCACGCAGTCGCGAGGCCAGCTGCGTGGCCAGCAGGGAGTGGCCTCCCAACTCGAAGAAGTCGTCTCCGGCCCCCACCCGCTCCAGTCCCAACAGCTCCCGCCAGAGGGCGGCCAGGGTTTCCTGCGTGCCCGGTCGCGGCGCGATGAAGGCCTTCTCCTCCGCGTGGGCTCCCGGTACCGGCAGGGCCTTCCTGTCCACCTTGCCGTTGGGCGTCAGCGGCAGTGCCTCGAGCGTCATGAAGACGGAGGGCACCATCGCCTCGGGCAGTCGCTGCCGGGCGAAGGCGCGCAGCTCCGCGGTGCCCAGCTCCTGTCCACTCCGCGCCACCACGTACGCCACCAGCCACGCCGAGCCGGACGAGTCCTGCCTGGCGGCCACCACCACCTCGCGCACCGACGGGTGGAGCGCCAGCGCCGCCTCCACCTCTCCCAGCTCGATGCGGAAGCCTCGCACCTTCACCTGGTTGTCGGCCCGGCCGATGAATTCCACCGTGCCATCCGCCTTCCAGCGCGCCAAGTCTCCCGTGCGGTACATCCTCGCCCCGGGCTCGCCGCCCAGCGGCTCGGGGACGAAACGCTCCGCGGTGAGCTCCGGCCGGGCCAGGTAACCCCGCGCGACGCCGTCCCCCGCGATGTACAACTCCCCGGCGATGCCCACCGGCACCGGCTGCTGGTGCCTGTCCAGGATGTACAGCCGCGTGTTGGCCACGGGCGTCCCGATGGACACCGTGCCCTCCTCGCTTTCCCTCACGCGGTGGGTGGTGGACCAGACCGTCGTCTCCGTGGGTCCATACATGTTCAACAGCCCACCCGGCACGAGCTGGTGGAGCTGCCGTGCCAGGGGCACCGGCAGTGCCTCACCGCCCACCAACATCATCCGCAATCCCTTGAGCGCCGCGGCCGCCTCGGGCACCAGGGCCAACGCCCGCGCCAGCGAGGGCGTGCACTGCAGGTGGGTGGCGTGCTGCTCCCGCAGCCTCGCCGCCAGTGCCGGCACGTCCAACACCTCGTCCTGCAGCACCACCTGGAAGCCCCGCGTCAGCGTCCACAACAGCTCGAGCACGGAGATGTCGAAGGAGATGCTGGTGACCGCCAGCCACACGCCGGGTGCGCTGCCCAGGCGCTCATCCATCGCCTCGAAGAAGTTGAGCACGCTGCGCTGCTCGATGAGCACGCCCTTGGGCCTGCCCGTCGAGCCCGACGTGTAGAGCGCATAGGCGAGTGTCTCCGGACCCACCGCCGGGTGCGGCGGGCGCGACCCGGTTCCCACCGGTACCGACTCCAGCAGCACCGTGCGCACGCCCACTGCTGGCAGCGTCCCAGCCACCCGTCCCTGCGTCACCACCACCCGGGCTCCGGAGTCCTCCAGCACGTAGCCCAACCGCTCCCTCGGGTACGCCGGATCCAACGGCAGGTAGGCACCCCCCGCTCCCAGGATGCCCAGCAACCCCACCACCAGCTCCAGTGAGCGCGGGGCGTACAAGCCCACCACGCTCTCCGGCCCCACGCCCAGCTCCTTCAGGTGCCACGCCAGCTGGCGGGCTCGCTGCTGCAACTCCCGGTAGGTGAGGTGCTCGTCACCCGACACCACCGCGACAGCCTCCGGCGTCCGGGCCGCCTGGGCCTCGAAGAGCTGGTGGATGCTCGCCGCCGGAGACACCTGCCTGCGCGTGTCGTTCCAGTCAACCAGCAGCCGCTGGCGCTCGTCCGCCGTCAACAGCGGCAGCGTGGACAGGCGCCGCTCCGGAGCCGCCACCGCGGCCTCCAGCAACGTGCCCAGGTGCTCCACCAGCCGCGCCGCCGTCCCCGCGTCGAACAGGTCCGTGTTGTATTCCAGCGTGCCCCCGAACCCCTCCGCCGTTTCGGCGAGGGAGAGGGTCAGCTCGAACTTGGCTGTCCCGGTCTCCACGTCGAGCGTCCGCAAGGAGAGCCCCTGCATCTGGAGCTCCGACAGCGGATCCTGCTGGAAGGCGAGCATGACCTGGAACAGCGGCGAGTGAGCCAGATCCCGCTCTGGCCGCAGCTCTTCCACCAGCCGTTCGAAGGGCACGTCCTGGTGGGCATAGGCCCCCAGCGTCGCCTCGCGCACCCGGCCGAGCAGCTCACGGAAGCTGGGATCACCGGACAGGCTCGTGCGAAGGACGAGGGTGTTGACGAAGATGCCGACCAGCCCCTCCAGACCCGCCCGGCCCCGACCCGCGACGGGCGTGCCCACGCTGACGTCTTCCTGACCAGACCAGCGCGACAGCACCGCCTGGAAACCCGCCAGCAGCAGCATGAAGGGTGTCACGCCCTCTCGCCGGCCCAGGGCCAGGAGTGCCTCCGAGAGCGCCCGCGACAACCGGACGGGGATGCTCGCGCCCCCATGCGTCTCCACTGCGGGACGCGGACGATCCGTCGGGAGCGCCAGGACCCTGGGCGCGCCATCGAGCTGCCGGCGCCAGTACGCCAGGTGCTCTCCCAGGCCCTCGGACCACCGCGCGTCCCGCTGCCACCGAGCGTAGTCCACGTATTGGAGGGTGGGCTCCGGAAGCGGAGAGGGACGACCCGCGAGCATGGCCTCGTACAGCGCGGCGAGCTCCCGGACGAGCACGCCCATCGACCAGCCATCCGCGATGATGTGGTGCACCACCATCAGCAGCAGGTGCTCGCGCTCGTCCAGGCGGAAGAGGCTGACGCGCAGCAGGGGACCCTGGCTCAACGTGAAGGGCCTCCGCGCCTCCTCGCCAGCCCGGCGCAGCAGCTCCGCCTCCCGAGCGGTCGCGGGGAGCGCGGTGAGATCCACCCGCGCCAGAGGCAATGGCCGCTCGGGCAGGACGCGCTGCACGGGCCCATCCCCTCCTACCTCGATGCACGTCCTCAGCGCGCCATGCCGCCGCGTCAGCTCCTCCAAGCCCTGCGTCAATGCCTGTTCATCGAGCGGCCCCTGCATCCGGAGCGCCGCGGGGATGTTGTAGAACGGGCTCCCTGGCGCGAGCTGCTCCAGGAACCACAGCCGCTGCTGGGCGAACGACAGCGGCGCCGGCTGTTCGAGTGAGGTGGGGATCAGCGCGTGCGGTCGCTCGCGCGAGCCCGCCGCGCGCAGGTTCGACAGCTGTCGCGCCAGCTCCGCCAGGCTGGGCGCCTCGAGCAGGGCGGACATCGGCATCGCGAGGCCCAGCTCACGCTCGATCTCGTGGGCCAGCTCCGCGGAGGCGAGGGAGTCCAGCCCCTGACGGGTGAGAGGCTCCGCCGGATCCAGGGACTCCGGGCGGACCCGGAGTCGCGCGGCGACCTGCTCCGTCAGCCAGCCCTGGAGCTCTTCCGTGCTCGCGTCCGCCGTGAGCACGCGCACCGGGGCGTCGGCGGCGGGCCCGGGGCTCTCGGTTCGCGTCCAGCTCAGCACCTGCCGCAGCGTCCCGTCTCGGAAGCCGGCCCGGCAGGCATGGCGCTGGATCTTCCCACTGGAGGTCTTGGGAATGCTTCCGGGCTCGAGCAGCACCAGCCCGTGCAGAGGCGCGTCATGCTCCTCGGCCACGCGCTTGCGGACGATCTCCACGATCTCGTCCGGAGCGCTGGGTTGCTGGCGCGGGTCGATCTCCTGAACGACGACGAGCTGCTCTTCTCCATCCACCTCGATCGCGAACGCCGCACCGCACCCGGGCCTCAGCGCCGGGTGGCTCCGCTCCACCGTCAGCTCGATGTCCTGCGGATAGTGGTTCCGTCCGCGGATGATGATGAGATCCTTGCTCCGGCCGGTGACGAACAGCTCCGCGCCGGAGAGGAACCCCAGGTCCCCGGTGCGCAGGAACGGCCCCTCGCCTCCCACCAGCCGTGCCCCGAAGGCGCGCTCGGTCTCTTCGGGCTTGCGCCAGTAGCCCTGGGCCACGCTCGCCCCCCTCACCCAGATCTCGCCCACCGTGCCAGGAGGGCAGCGCGTCAGCGTTTCGGGATGGACGACGGCGAGTTCCTGATCCAGCAGGCGCTGGCCACAACCCACCAGGGTGCGAGCCCCGACCTCCCCGGGCCGCGCCGCGTCCGCCCGGTTGCGCTCCAGCGCCTTGGCGTCCACCGTGTTCAGGATGGGCACCTCCGCCGGATTTCCGCCCGAGACGATGAGCGTTGCCTCGGCCAGGCCATAGCAGGGGTAGAAGCTCTCCCGGCGGAAGCCGCAGGGACCAAAGGCCTCGGTGAAGCGGTCCAGGGTCTCCGGGCGGATGGGCTCCGCGCCGCTGAAGGCCAGCTCCCAGCTGCTCAGGTCCAACGAGCGGCGCTGCTCCGGGGAGATCTTCCGCACGCACAGGTCATAGGCGAAGTTGGGCCCTCCGCTGATGGTGGCCTCGAAGCGCGAGATGGCCTCGAGCCAACGAAATGGCTGTTTGAGGAACGTCAGCGGCGACATCAGCGTGACCGGGAACGCGCCATAGATCGGCTGGAGGATGCCGCCGATGAGGCCCATGTCGTGGTAGGGCGGCAGCCAGATGACCCCGGAGCTTCCAGGGCGGACCTGGAAGGCGTGGGAGATCAACTCCAGGTTGTGCAACAGATTGCCGTGGGTGAGCATCACCCCCTTGGGCGTCCCCGTGGAGCCCGAGGTGTACTGGAGGAAGGCGAGGGTCCGCGTTGCCACCTCCGGCCGGCGCCAGGAGTCCTCGGTCCCGGCGGGCAGCTCATCCGAGGCCATCCAGCGCAGTTCCTTGAAGTCCGGCGCCTGCTCGAAGAACAGCTCCGACAGGGAAAGAATGCCGGAGGTGGTGAGCACCACGGTGGCCTGGGCATCCTGGACGATGGCGCGCAGCCGCGGCAGGGTGCGCTCGAGCCGCATCGGATCCGGCGGATAGGCCGGGACCGCGATCGCCCCGGCGTAGAGACACCCGAAGAAGCCCGCGATGTACTCGAGCCCGGGCGGATAGAGCAGGAGGACGCGCTCCCCCTGCGCGCCCATGGCTTGAAGCGCCGCCGCGATTCGCCGCGCACGCCGGTCCAACTCACCACCACCGAGCAGCTCGTCCTCGCCCTCGGACTCTCCAAGGAAGGTGAGCAGGGGCCGCTCACCTTTCTCGAGGGCAGCCTGCTGAAGGACATCGATGAGCGAGACAGGAGAAGGACGAGACGAAACAGTCATTGGATGAAGGGCCCGGCAACCAAAGAATTCGAGAGCATCCGCCAAGGGCCAATCCCTCGGATCGGCTCAAAGACAGACATACATTTCAGGGGAGATGGCTGGATCTACCCGGCGGCGAAGAACCAGGAGATAACGATGCGGCTCAGCGGCTGCGCCCGCGGCGCGGGGCGGTTGAACCGCTGGGTGGCGTAGAAGTCGGAGAGCTGGGCCTTCCCCACGAGGGACGGCTCCACGGTTGGCATTCGAAAGACTTTAGGGTTCACCATGGTGATTTCTCCTGACCCTGCTCGCCAAGGACCCGCCGGAATTCGCGGCGACTATCCATGAAGCAACAGCGAAAGGAAAGCCGAAGAAAAGCGTCCCGCCAGAGTGGAGGAGCGCCGGAAGGCCCCGCTCCCGTGTGATTGACAGTGCGTGTCAACCGTGTTAGTGAAGCGCGCTTCAATCACACCCTCGGTTGACGCTCCGGTGCCAGTCATGGAGGGAGTGCGAAGCAAAGAGGAGCTTGGAGCAAGCGGGTCCTCGCCTTCGTCCATGACCTGGTCGGTGGCCCGGCCATGACAGCGACTCCCGAGGAACGTACCATTGACCACTCAGCGCTGTCGTCTGGATCGGGGATGACCATGTCCGTAGAGAAGCAAGCTCCGCTCAAACCTCTCATCACCTTTGGCAAGTTCGCCAACGTCGACATGCGCGTGGCCCAGGTGCTGAGCGCGCCGATGGCGGAGGGGACCCGGAATCCGTGCCGCGTCATCGAGCTGGATGTCGGCCACCTGGGCAAGCTCCGCTCGATTGGCCAGTTCGCGCTGGTGCCCGAGGATCAGCTCGTCGGTCGCAAGGTGATCATCTGCTGCAATCTGGGCACACGGGCCATGGGCCCGTACACCTCGGAAGCGCTGGTGCTCGGCGTGCCTCATCCGAACAGCCCCGAGGGGCAGGATCAGGCCACGCCTCTCTACGTGGATGGTTCGACTCGCTGTGGTGACGGGGTCTTCTGATGAAGCGCATCCATGAGTCCGGCTTCGGTTTCGCCGAGGCCCTGCAGGCCGCGCAGCAGTCGCTCGACAAGAACAAGAATGTTCTTCGCGACTATCTCGAATCCAAGGGCCCCGGCTCCGAGGAGCCCATCCTCTTCGACTCCGAGAGCCTCGCCATCCTGGCCTACAAGGGCGCCATCGAGGCGGTCCGCGAGCGCTACTGGACGACGACGTTCCTCTCCTCCGGGTTCTGGTGCAGTCTGAACGAGAGCGTTCTCGGCGCCAACCTCCGCCTGCTGGCGGATCGCGAGCGGACGGGGGCCTCGGTGCGCAGATTGTTCCTGCTCCCCGTGCCTCCCGTTGAGGAGCTCCAACGCCTGCAGGACGAGCGGATGCTGCTGCGCAAGCAGCAGGACGTGGAGGGGCTGGCGCGCTTCGACCAGAAGTTCGCCAACCTCGCGGAGAACGTCCACGAGCTGATCCGCCATGGCTGCGACATCCGCATCGCCCATGGCGCGGAGCAACTGCACCCGTCGCTTCCCGAGGAGCTCGCCTTCGAGCCCGGGGACACGGAGATCGCCATCTACGACAACTGGCGGTTCGATCTCTTCCAGGGCGGACGCTCCGGCACCATCGAGAGCGTCTGCGGCTATACGCCCGCCACCGCGCGGTTCGAGCAGAACCGTGACCGCGTCGTCGAGTACTTCGAGCGGCTCTGGGCGAAGTCGCAGCCCATCGGCGAGTTCCTCGAGCGGATCCGCAAGCTCATCGAGTACTCCTCGACGCGGATCGAGTACGACACGAGCTGGCTCGTCCGGTACGATCACGCCCTGCCCCGCGAGGACGAGGCCCTCAAGGTGGCGGAGTTCAGCAGCGTGCAGGTGGAGCTGACGCGGCTGGTGCGCTGGGGCAAGGTCCGCCGCTTCCTGGACGTTGGCACCTGCACCGCGCGCTATCCCCTCGCGCTGCGCGAGGCCGTGCGCGCGGATGGCGACATCATGGCCGTCGACAACGACATGGACTGCGTGCGCTTCTCCCAGGAGAAGGTGCAGCGCGAGAGCGGCAACGACGCCCGCTTCAAGATCAAGTGCCATGACTTCAGGTCCACCGAGCTCCCGTCCGAGCGGAAGTTCGATCTCATCACCTGCATGATGGGAACCCTGTCCCACTTCGAGCACGCCCCGTGGGAGGGGCACCGGCCTCCCGAGGACGCGCTCCAGCGAGCCATCGAGAACTTCGCCCGCCTGCTGGACGAGGATGGCGTGTTGTTCTTCACCGTCTGGACCGAGAAGGCGTGCCAGGAGCTGCGCCTGCTGGGCATCTACACGGACGAGGACCGGCAACGGCTGGCACGCACGAGCATTACCCGCCAGGAGTTGCAGCGGCGGCTCGAGGCCGCGGGCCTGCGGGTTTCCGCGCCGCTGTTGCTCCAGGATCGGATGGACCTCTACCGCTGCGAGTGGCCTCGACCCTGACAAGGATCCGTTCGTGGAGCTGAAAGCGGTAATGACTCCCGGAAGGCCATGGGCCATCACCCACCCCCTCCGGGCGTTCTTCGTGACGTGGATCGGGCAGTTGCTGTCGCTGCTCGGCTCGCGGTTGAGCGGCTTCGCGCTCGGCCTCGCGGTGTACCAGGAGTCGGGATCGATCACCCAGTTCGCCATCTACTCCTCCCTCGTCCTGCTGCCCAACCTCCTGCTCTCGCCGTTCGCCGGAGCACTCGCGGATCGCTGGGACCGCCGCCGCGTCATGTTGCTCAGCGACGTGGGCGCGGGGGTGAATTCGCTGATCGTCCTGCTCCTCGTCACCTGGCACGACGCGGCGTTCTGGCGGTCACACCCGTGGCTCATCTATCCGCCCGTCATCCTGGGCGCGGCGTTCACGACGCTGCGCTGGCCCGCGTACTACGCCGCCTGCACGCTGCTGGTGCCCCGGCAGCACCTGGGACGAGCGAACGCGCTCATCGACCTGGCGGTCGGCGTGGCGCAGGTCGCCGCGCCCGTGCTCGCCGTCGCGCTCCTGGCGCGCATCGGGCTCGGGGGCATCCTGTTCATCGATCTGCTGAGCTTCCTCGTCTCCACGGGAGCGCTCCTGCTGGTGCGATTTCCCGCGCCTGTCAGACGCGAGACGGATCCGGCGAGAAGAGACTCGCTGTGGGAGGAGATGGGCCTGGGCTGGAAGTTCATCCGTGACCGGCCCGGGCTGATGGGACTCACGGCGTTCACCGGGGTCTTCAACTTCGTCATCAGCATGGTGCCCACGCTGATCACGCCGCTGGTGCTCAGCTTCGCGGACGTGTCCACGCTGGGGCTCGTCCAGACGACCGCCGGGGTGGGAATGCTGGTGGGCGCCGTCGTGGCGAGCGTGTGGAGCGGCCCGCGCCACCTCGTCGCCAGCGTGCTGTGCGCCCACCTGCTCTCCGCGCTCGCGCTGCTCGTGGGTTGCCTGCGGCCGAGCGTCCCGCTCATCGCGGTGGCCTCGTCCGTCTTCCTCTTCTCGATTCCGCCCATCCAGAGCAGGGCCTGGGCCATCTGGCAGCGCAAGGTCGCGCCCGAGTTGCAGGGCCGTGTCTTCGCCGTGCGCCGGATGGTGACGCTGGCCGCATCGCCCGTGGCGTCACTGCTCGCCGGGTGGCTGGCGGACCGGGTTTTCGAGCCGTGGCTCGCGGTCGGTGGCGCGCTGGCCGGCACCGTCGGAAAGCTCCTGGGCACCGGCCCCGGACGAGGGATCGCGTTTCTCATGGGCATGCTCGGGGTGGTGTGCCTGGGCAACGTGCTCGCGGCCTGGTTCAACCCCCGGGTGCGAAACCTGGAGGACGAGCTGAGTGAGCCCGCTCCGTCGTAGTGGACCCGGCCTCGCGCGGAGTCACGCCCCCGCGCCCATTCACCCGGAAGTCGACACCCACCTCCCCGCTCCGCGCGAAGAGCATTGAACTCCTGGTAGCACGCGCTCCATGAGACAGGGCATCCTCCGGATTTCTCCCGAGGAGGAGCGCGCGATGCAGGATCCCATGACGTCCCAGGAGCAGATGGGCACCCGGACCCCGCCGGGCACGTCCGGGCACACGGCTCGCTGGCATGCCCTCCCCCCCGAGTCCGTGCTGTCCCGGGTGGAGAGCACGGAGGCCGGGCTCACGCACGAGCAGGCCCGGGAGCGGCTCGCCCGCCACGGACCCAACGTGATCAAGCGCGAGCGGGGCGATGGCGTGCTCACCCTGCTGTGGCGACAGGTGAACAGCCCCCTCATCTGGGTGCTCATCGCCTCCGCGGTATTGGCCGTGCTCCTGGGCAAGGTGACGGACGGGTTGGTGGTGGCCGCCGTGGTGGTCCTCAACACGCTCGTGGGCTTCGTGCAGGAGTACCGCGCCGGCAAGGCCATCGAGGCGCTCAGCCAGATGGTGCCGCAGACCACGCCCGTGCTGCGCGGCGGGCACAAGCAGTCCGTGCCGGCCGCGGACCTGGTGCCCGGGGACGTGGTGCACCTGGAGTCCGGAGACCGGGTGCCCGCGGATCTTCGGCTGCTGCACGCGCGCAACCTCCAGATCGAGGAGGCCGCGCTCACCGGCGAGTCGGTGCCCTCGCGCAAGCAGGTGGACGCCGTCGCGGAGGACGCGGAGCTGGGGGATCGCGCCAGCCTGGCCTTCGGCGGCACGCTGGTGACGTCCGGAACGGCGACCGCGGTGGTGGTGGCCACCGGAGGAGCCACCGAGCTGGGACGCATCTCCCACCTGCTGGCGCAGGCCACGGACCTGCGCACGCCCATGACCCTGGCGCTCGAGCACATCGGCAAGCTCATCACCGGCGCCATCATCGTCCTGTCCGGGGTGCTGCTGGGCGTGGGGTTGCTGCGCGGCTATGACCTCAGCGAGGCCGTCCTGGTGGCCATCACCCTGGCGGTGGCCGCGATTCCCGAGGGCCTGCCCGCCATCGTCACCATCGCGATGGCCATCGGCGTGCAGCGCATGGCGGCCCGCCGCGCCGTCATCCGCAAGCTGCCCGCCGTGGAGACCCTGGGCAGCACCACCGTCATCTGCACGGACAAGACGGGCACCCTCACGCGCAACGAGATGACGGTGCAGGCGGTGTGGACCCCTCGCGGGCGCTACACCCTGAGCGGGGTGGGCTATGCACCACAAGGGCAGCTCCAGGTGGAGGGTCAGCCGGTGGAGCACTCCCCCGAGGACGTGCGCGCGCTGCTGCTCGCGGGGGCGTTGTGCAACGACGCCGCGCTCCACTCCCGGGAGGGCCGCTGGGAGATGACGGGAGACCCCACCGAGGGCGCGCTGGTGGTGGCCGCGGAGAAGGTGGGCCTGCGCATGGAGGCGGAGCGCGCGCGCCACGTCCGCGTGGACGCCATCCCCTTCGAGTCGGAGCACCAGTTCATGGCCACGCTCCACACGGGAGACCCCGAGGGCCGGCGCATCCTCCTCAAGGGCGCACCCGAGGTGGTGTTGCGCCGCTGCGCATTGGAGGGTGGCCCGGAGCCGGTGCTGGCGGAGGTGGAGCGCCTGGCGCGCCAGGGCATGCGCATGCTCGCGGTGGCCCGGAAGGCCGTGCCCTCGTCCGGGGACGCCTTGCGGATGGAGCACGTGGAGGGGGGCTTCACGCTGCTCGGGCTGGCGGGAATGATCGATCCACCCCGCGAGGAGGCGCTCGCGGCGGTGAAGGCCTGCCACACCGCCGGCATCCGCGTGAAGATGATGACCGGCGACCACCAGGCCACGGCGGAGGCCATCGGGGTGCAGTTGGGCATCCACGCCGCGGCTCGGCCGGGGATGACGGGTGCGCGGCTGTCCACCCTGGATGACGCGCGCCTGACCGAGGTCGTGGCGGACACGAACGTGTTCGCGCGGGTGGCGCCCGAGCACAAGCTGCGGCTGGTGCGCGCGCTCCAGGCCAAGGGACAGGTGGTGGCCATGACGGGCGATGGTGTCAACGACGCGCCCGCGCTCAAGCAGGCCAACATCGGCGTGGCCATGGGCATCACCGGCACGGCGGTGTCCAAGGAGGCGGCGGACCTGGTGCTCACCGACGACAACTTCGCCTCCATCGTCGCGGCGGTGGAGGAAGGCCGGCGCGTCTACGACAACCTCATCAAGTCACTGGCCTTCGTGCTGCCCACCAACCTGGGTCTCGCGCTCATCCTCATGTTCGGGGTGGCCTTCTTCCCCATCCAGCACGTCGAGGGGAAGTGGGTGCCGTTGATGGCCATGCTTCCCACGCAACTGCTGTGGATCAACCTGGTGGCCACCGTCACCCTGGCGCTGCCCCTGGCGTTCGAGGTGCGTGAGCGCGACGTGATGCAACGCCCACCGAGGGCCCCGGACGCCCCCGTGCTCAGCCACTTCGTGGTGATGCGCACGGGCCTGGTGGCGCTGCTGATGGCCGCGGGGGCGATCGGGCTGTTCCTCTGGGCGTACCGCCAGGACGGCGCCGGACAGCCCACGCGGGCCCTGGCCCATGCCCAGACGATGGCGGTCAACACCGTCATCAGCTTCCAGATCTTCTACCTGTGGCTGTGCCGCACGCTGGCGGGCTCCCTGCGGGCCGTGGGCCTGTTCAGCAACCACACCCTCTTCGTGGGCATCGGGATTCTGGTGCTGCTCCAGGCCGCCTTCATGTACGTGCCCTTCCTGCAACGGCTCTTCGGCTCCGCGGCCCTGTCACTCGAGGATGTCGGCCTCTCGGTGCTCGCGGGAATGGTGGTGTTGCCGGTGGTGGGCCTGGAGAAGTGGCTGCGCTCGCGCGGCAAGTGATTTCCCGCACAGGAGAGGTGGAGTGCCATGAAACACAGTGCATTGGTTGATAGGAATTTCCTGTTCGCGGCCCTGGGCTCGCTCCTGCTGGCGGGGCCGGCCCTCGCCGAACTGCCGGAGTACACCTTCCAGCTCCAGGCCCGGACCAACATGGCGGGCAATGACTCCGGGGCCTACAACCTGGAGCCGGGCGCCCTGCTCTCCGGCAGCTATACGCTTCCCCTCACCAAGGACCGGCGGGTGGGCTTCACCCTGGCCATCACGCCCGAGGGCTCCCCGAGCCTCTGGTACGGCGTGGAGGGAAAGGGAGAGCGGATCTACACCCTGCCGCGCATCGGAGAGGATGCCCGCATGGGGGATCCCAGCCTCGATTCACGGGGCAACGTGGTGTTCGCCGTCACGGGCGCGGACGCCAACGCGGACAATGGCATCTACCTGTTGAACGTGGACGACCCGAAGCAGGTCCGTGTCATCCGCGAACCGCTGGGCTCCTCCTATTGGTCGAGCCTCGTGCTCAACGAGGCACAGCAGTTCGCGGCCCGCGTCCGGGTCGGCATCGGCAACGCCTACGTCCTGTACACCCCTCGGGAGGGGCGCTACGAGGTGACGCTCCTCGCCACGGACCACGAGCTCGACGCGGCCAGTCCCTATACCTATCTCTACTCGCCCAACCTCAACGATCTGGGACAGCTCGTGGCCGCGGTGGATCTCCAGCCCTACACCACCGAGTGGTTCCAGGAGCTGCGCGTGTGGAACCCGGATGGGACGTCCCACCTCATCGCCGAGTCCCGCGGGCGCAATCCCTCGTCATCCATCTACCGCTTCGCCTCGGTCCAACCCGCGCTCAACAACCAGGGGCAGGTCGCGTTCCTGGCGTCGGTGCGCGATGCGTCGGGGAAGCAATCCACCGTGCTCTTCCTGTGGGATGGGGCCGAGCTGAAGACACTCGCGCAAGAGGGCCAGGGAGACATCAAGGAGTTGGAGCTCTTCCCCCCGGACATCAATGATCAAGGGCTCGTCGTCTTCCGTGCCTTCCGCGCCGACGGATTGCGCGCGGTGTGGGTGAGCGACGGCGAGAAGCTCGAGCCCGTGGTGACGGAGCACGATGTCCTTCCCTCGGATCTCGGTCCCGCGCGCGTGGACCAGGAGACGTCCTCGAATCCCGTCTTCGGCGGTGCCCCGATGATCAACAGCCGCGGAGACATCTCCTTCTGCGCGGGACTGGCCCCGCCGAAGGACGACCAGGAGGAATGGGGCTCCGCCATCTACGTCGCCCAGTCCTCGTTCGCGCCGCCGGGAGAAAGCGATGGGGGCGTGGAGCCCGACGCGGGGACGGAGCCGGATGGTGGGGGCAACACCCCGCCTGACGCGGGAACGGAACCAGATGGTGGAGACGCACCGGACGGAGGCACCCAGGCGCCGGACGCGGGCACCGGCAACCCCGCTCCCGGCGAGCCGGGCTCCCCCTCGGGCTGTGGCTGCCAGGCGGCGGCATCCGCGGCGCTGTGGCCCTGGGCCCTCGTGGGTCTGCTGCGTCTGGCCCGGTCGCGGCGAGCCCAGCGTCAGGACGGCTCGCGGCTCGACTGAGGGCAATCCCCGCCCCTTCACCGGAAGAACGCCCAGACGGGTCTTGAACGATTCAAGACCCGAATGGGCCTCCATCGTCTGAATGTCGACTGCCTGACGACAGGATGCTCTCGACAGTCACGCCCATCCTTCTAGCGAAAATTTCCGCAGTCACTGGAATACTATTTATTCCAGTTCTAACTCGTTTAACCCGTTAAAATGATTTATATGCTCTATCGCACCTGCTGAAAGACACAGGCTGCGTTTCGGACGAGCAACTTTCCAACGCACCCGGTGGATAAAAGCAGGCGTGTGACTTGCCTTACCCCCCTTGGAGGTCGCGTTGAAAGACAGGTATGCAACGAGCTGGGCTCGCACCGGGCCCGGTACTGGATTGATTTTGCTTCAGATGCTGACGGCCTGCGGTTCCCAGCAGCAGCCGTCCACGCCCCCCGACACGGGCGTGGTGGCTTCGAAACTGGACCAGAACGTCGCGCTCGGAAAGAGCATCACGGCCTCGGGTTATACACAGGTTTATGTCGCGGCGAACGCGAACGATGGCAACCGGAGCACCTATTGGGAGGGCGCGCCCAATGCCTATCCCAACACCCTGACGGTGAACCTCGGCGCCAGCCACACGGTCAGCGCCGTGGTGTTGCAGCTCAACCCGGATAGCATCTGGAGCACCCGAACCCAGAACATCACGGTGCTGGGTCGCAACTCGGCGAGCGGCACCTTCGCCACCCTGGTGGCCGCGGCGGACTACACCTTCAACCCCGCGAGCGGCAATCAGGTGACCATTCCCCTGAGCACCACCGCGAGCGAGATCCAGCTGCGCTTCTCGTCGAACACGGGTGCCCCCGGCGCGCAGATCGCGGAGTTCCAGGTCCTCGGCTCGCCGGCCGGTGGAACGGTGACCTATGCCCTGACCGTCAACAACGGCTCGGGCGGCGGCACCTACGCGGCCGACACCGTGGTGAACATCTCGGCCAACGCCGCCCCCGCCGGTCAGGTCTTCAGCTCCTGGTCGGGTGGCGTCGCGGCCAACTTCGGCAACATCTACTCGGCGTCCACCACGTACAAGACGACCGCCGCCGCGGCCACCCTCACCGCCAACTACACGTCGACGGGCACGGGCGGCTCCAAGTACGAGGCGGAAGCGGCGACCCTGAGCGGCGGCGCGGCGACCACCACCAACCACGCCAACTACAGCGGCTCGGGCTTCGTGGAGGGCTACTGGGCCCAGGGCGCGAGCACCCGCTTCAACGTCTCCGTCACGAGCGCGGGCTGGTATGACGTGGGCCTGCGCTACGGCAACGGCTTCACGGACTCCAACATCTCCGTCTACGTGAACGGCACGCGCAGCGCGCAGAGCGCCCTGCCCACCACCGGCAACTGGGACACCTGGGCCACCAAGGTCGAGACCTTCTACCTGAACGCGGGCAGCAACTCGATCGCCTACCAGTACGACGCCGGCGACATCGCGAACGTCAACCTGGACTACATCACCATTGGAGCCACGGCCGCCAACAAGGCCGACCTGAGCGTGGCCGACATCCAGTGGAGCGCGGCGAGCAACCCGCCCAAGGAAGGCGAGGCCATCACCCTCAAGGCCGTGGTGCGCAACACCGGCACGGCCGCCAGCCCGAGCAGCGTCCACAAGGTCTCCTTCCGCGTGAACAACCAGGAGATCGCCGCCTCGACGCAGCCCACCACGACGTCCATCGCGGCCGGCGCGAGCGCCACCCTGACGGCCAACGCCACCTGGTCCACCGCCAACGGCACCTACGCCATCACCGCCGTCGTGGACCCGGACAACACCATCGCCGAGTTCAACGACGCCAACAACAGCGCCACCAAGAACCTCACGGTGACGCAGCAGCCCGGCCCGGACCTCGTGGTGAGGTCCATCTCCCAGAGCCCGGCCAACCCCTCCGCGGGCAGCCCCGTCACCTTCAACGTGACCGTCGCCAACCAGGGCCTCGACGCGGCCGGCAGCTCCGCCGCCGTCAAGCTGACCATCGACGGAACGACGAGCCTCTCGGGTGTCACCTCCACGGCGCTCGCCGCGGGTGCCTCGGCCGTCGTGAGCCTCGGCGGCTCCTGGACGGCCACCAATGGCAACCACACGCTGGTCGCGACGATCGATCCCGCCAACGCCATCTCCGAGGCGGTGGAGAGCAACAACACGCTGAACTCCAGCTTCTACGTCGGCCGCGGCGCCCGCGTGCCGTGGATCGAGTACGAGGCCGAGGACGGGGCGACCAACGCCCAGGTCCAGGGTCCCAGCCGCACGCTCGGCACCATCCCGGGCGAGGCCTCCGGACGCAAGGCCGTGGTGCTCAGCTCGACCGGCCACTACGTGCAGTGGACCACCACCGCGCCCGCCAACTCCATCGTCATCCGCAACAGCATCCCCGACGCGCCCGGCGGCGGTGGCACCCAGGCCACCATCAGCCTCTACGTCAACGGCACCAAGGTGGACACCCTCACGCTCTCCTCCAAGGAGGCCTGGGTCTACGGGGACGACGCCACCCAGTACAACAACCCCTCGGCGGGCCCCCCGCGCCGCATCTACGACGAGTCCAGCAAGCTGCTGAAGACCACCATCCCCCAGGGCGCCACCGTCCGCCTCCAGAAGGACTCGGGCGACGCCTCTCCGTACTACGCCATCGACTTCATCGACCTCGAGCTCGTCGCGGCGCCGATCGCCAAGCCCGAGGGCTACGTTGACGTCACCCAGGCGGGCAACGGCTGGGAACCCGCCATCCCCAACGATGGCATCGCCGACGACAACGCCATCAGCCAGGCCATCTGGGCGGTCCAGGCCGGCAAGTTCAAGGGCGTCTACCTCCCGCCGGGCGTCTACGATCAGACCAACAAGATCCAGGTCAAGGGCGTCACCATCCAGGGCGCGGGCCTGTGGCACACCCGGCTCTACAACGCCAGCCTGGCCGAGGACGCGGGCTGGGGTCAGACGGGCTTCATCATCACCGGCGATGACTCGAAGTTCCGCGACTTCGCCATCTTCGGCAACACCGACGGCCTGCGCACCCAGGGTGGCAAGGCCTGGGTGAACTCGGCCTTCAAGAACACCGTCATCGAGAACATGTGGATCGAGCACGTCCACTGCGGCTACTGGGTCGGCGGCCCCTCCGAGTCGACGAACCTGCGCATCAGCAACGTGCGCATCCGCAACACCGGCGCGGACGGCATCAACCTGTGCAACGGCACCAAGGACAGCGTCATCGAGAACTCGCACGCCCGGAACACCGGCGATGACGCCTTCGCCATCTGGTCCGCGACCGACCTCTACGCGCAGCCGGACCGCAACAACGTCATCCGCAACTGCAGCGTGCAGATCGTCTGGCGCGCCGCCGCCTACGCCATCTACGGCGGCGTCGGCAACCGCATCGAGAACAGCACCGCCGCGGATGTGCTCACCTACCCCGGCCTGACCGTGAGCTCCGAGTTCAACCCCTACCCCCTGGAGTCCGCGACGATCGACGGCCTGACGCTCACCCGCACCGGCGGCACCTACTGGGGTGGTCAGCAGTTCGGCTCCATCTGGCTGCGCGGCGACCAGAACCCGACCAACGGCATCACCATCAAGAACGTCGACATCATCGACCCGACCTACCAGGGCATCAGCATCCAGAACAACAACGGGGGCGCCTTCACCAACGTGTTGTTCGATGGCATCACCATCACCAACCCCACCACCTACGGCATCCAGGTGCTGTCCACGGCCAAGGGTGGTGCCACCTTCAGCAACGTGACGGTGAACAACGCCCCCAGCGGCAAGGCCGTCAACCAGAGCAACGGCGGCTTCACCATCACCAACGGCGGCGGCAACAACTGGTAGCCTGACGTACCCCTGAAAAAAATCGGGCCGCCCCTGGAGACAGGGGCGGCCCTTTTGCTTCAGACCCGAGGTGGGCTCACCACTTGCCGTTCTTGCCGATGCGCTCGAGCTTCTTCTGCAGATCCTTCACCTTGGCCTCGGTCTGCGCCGCGCCGCCGGAGAGGATGGAGTGCACGGTGTTGCGGAAGTCCGCGCTCACGCGGCTGTACTTGGCCCCCGTCACCTTCGCCGGCCGCGCGACCGCGTTGGTGAAGGTGTCCAGGAGCGTGCCGAAGAAGGGATTGGCCTTCAGCACGTCCGCGTCCTTGTAGAGGCTGACGATGGTGGGGTTGAAGGAGCCGAGGATGGCGCGGCGCTTCTGCTCCTCGGGGCTCGCGAGGTACTTCACCAGGTCCGCGGCGATCTCCGGGTGCTTGGAGTACTTCGACACCGACAGGTTCCAGCCGCCCAGGGTGCCGGTGGACTTGCCGTCCGCGCCGCCCTTGGGCAGCGCCACCACGCCCACCTTGCCGTTGATGGGGCTGTCCGGCGAGTTGGCCAGCGCCCACGCGTAGGGCCAGTTGCGCATGAACACCGCATTGCCCGACTGGAAGACGCCGCGCGCGCCCTCCTCCTCGTAGTTGAGCACGCCCTGGGGCGCGATGGTGCCAATCCACGAGGCCGCCGTCTTCAGCGCCTCGGCCGCCTTCGGGTTGTCGATGTTGACCTTGCCGCTCTTGTCGACGATGGCCCCGCCCCCGAAGGAGTCGATCCACTCCAGCGCGTTGCAGGTGAGCGTCTCGGCCGCCTTCGCCTGGAAGACGAAGCCCACCATCTTGTCATTGCCGGCCTTGCGCTCGGCGTCCTGCACCAGCTTGGCCGTCGTGGCCAGCTCCTGCCAGGTGGTGGGGGGCTTCTGCTTGTACTTCTCCAGCAAGTCCTTGCGGTAGTACAGCACGCCCGCGTCGGTGAACCACGGCATCGCCACGAGCTTGCCGTCCACCGTGTTGTTCTCCACGATGGCCGGGAAGTGCTGCTTCACCACGTCGTCCGGAATGTATTTCTTCAGATCGATGAAGTGGGCCCCGAGGATGCCGGGCCACACCACGTCCACCCGGAAGACGTCGATGTCCGGGGAGCCCGCGGACAATTGCTGCTGAAATACCGTCAACTGCTCGCTGGCATCCGTGGAGCCACTGACGAGTTTCACCTCGTGGCCGCTCTTCTTGGCCCACGCCTCCGCACCCTGCTTGCAGAGTTCGAATTCCTTGCCCACGGTGCCGCAAGAAATGGCCACGGTCTCCGCGGCGGAGACGGTGGGAACAACCAGGGTGGCGGCGACGCTGATCGCCATCAGCACGTGACGCATTCGGTTCTGCCTCCTGTCGGGGTAACGCGCGCGGGAGCATCCCCAATTTCCCCGGCGAACCCAACGAATTCATCTCCGGCCCATGTCAAGCGGTGGGCAGATGCGCCTCGGGGCGCTTGCGGAGTTGACCACGCGTGCCGCTTGCCGCTCCGCGTCAAGCTCGAACGGCCCCACCAGCCCGGTGGAGGCCGGACCGGAAGGCCATGCTCCTGGCCGCTGGCGCTACCAGCCCATGTTGCCCGAGCGCTTGTCGAAGAAGGTTCCCGGCACGCCCGGGGCGTTGAGGGCGCCCTTCCCGGAGTCCTTCACCACCACGTCCTCGAAGCTCGCCCGTCCCCCCGCCGCGTCGATGACCTCGATGCCGTGGGTGCGCGAGCCCGTGACGAAGACGTTCTTGAGCAGGATGTTGGAGAACGTGGAGCCCTGGCTGTCCGGGTGGTTCTGGAACTGGATGCCCGCGAACGTCGAGTCGATGATGTCGATGTTCTCCGCGGTGATGTCATTGACGGGGCCCTGGCGCGTGTAGAACCGGAGCGCGCCGTGGTTCGAGCCAAACATGGGGCCGCCCGCGCGGATGAGGGAGATGTGCTGGAGGGTCGTCGTCGGGGCGAACGGGTGCGCGTCGAACTCGTTGTCGACGAGGATGCCCGAGTAGGTCAGCACGTCCTCGCACACGCTCTTCTCGATGGTGTTGTTGTAGCCCCCGTAGATGGCGAAGCAGTTGGCCCGCCAGGGCATCTGCACCGTGTTGTAGCGGTAGACGTTGTCATGGCCCGCGGGATCGCCTGCCCCCTTGTTGGACCACATGGCCATGGCATCGTCCCCCGTGTTGCGGAAGTGGCAGTGCTCGACCACGGAGTTGCGCGTCCCGTTGGCCAGGTTGATGCCGTCCGCGTAGAGATTGCGGAAGCGCGAGTGGCGCACCACCAGGCCATCCGTGCCGTAGGGGTCCGCGTCCGTGCCGCACCAGAAGCCCACCTTGACGTGCTCCACCCAGACGTTCTCGATGAGCGTGTTCTTGCCCACTCCACCGTTGAAGCCGTTGTTCGGGACGTCGTCGTCGCGGAAGTCGACCTCGCCGAGGATGGAGAAGTCGGAGAAGCGGCAGCCGCCCTCCCCCCAGCAATAGAAGGTGGCCTTGGCGCCCTTGAGCTGGGTGTACCACATGCCCGCGCCCCGGATTTCGATGCCCTTGAGCGACAGGCCCAGTTGGCCCGGCTTCACCTCGTTGACGAGGTAGGTGCCCCGGGGAATCCACAGCCCCTTCTTCCCTTCTCCGACGGCCGCGTCGATGGCGTTCTGGATCGCCTCGCCGTCGTCCACGTTGTCGTCCGGAAGCGCGCCGTACTCGGTGACGGACACCAGGTCCGCGGGCTTCTCCAGCGGCGCGGCGACCTGCTCCAGATCGATGAGATCGATGACGTAGAACGCCGCGGTGTCCTGGGCGTCCTTCTGGAGCTTCACCTCCGCGCCGACGGGAATCGGATCGATCAGCGCCCGCGTCTCGTCGAAGAAGGCATGCGGCTCGCCGGCGCTGGGAGTGTTGGGGGTGCGCAGCGTCTCGCCGCCGTAGACCCACGAGTAGCGCGAGGTCACCCCCAGCGTCTTGACGCGCCGGCCATTCACATAGAGGCCCAGGGTCGAGTCGATGCCACCCCCACCCGGTGAATCCGGAATCGACAGCCGCACGACGATGGAATTGGCCGCGTTCTTCGCGGTGATGGCCACGTAGTCGCCGGCCTCGTCCAGGCGGACCGCCTTGCGCCCGATGGCCTCCGCCTCGATGAACGCCTGGTCATAGCGCGTCCGGTTGGGTCCGAGCACCGTCGCGTTCGTCTTGCCGTCCTCCGCCTGGTACTCCGTCCAGGGGACGTTGGCGCCCCGGCGGGCAGCCGCATCCGTGGAGTCGGAGCACGCGCCACTCCCCAGGCAAAGCGCCAGCAACCCCATCATCAAGAGCATGCGCGAGGGCGCGCGGTTGGATTCCATGCAAGTGTTTCGCTTCATCGAGGGATGACCGTCCTTGTCGAGCTCCGCCCTCTTTACCCGAAGAGAAGCCTGGGATGAGGACCCGCCAGCCTCCGTCCTCATCGCATTGTCAACTCCGAGGGAAGCCTGCCAGTGAGAGCGCGGCGATCTTCCGCAGCGCCTCCTCGCTCGCTCCATCCCGGGCCTGCACGGACATGCCCTGGATGACGGC
This sequence comes from Cystobacter fuscus, assembly GCF_002305875.1. Taxonomy (NCBI): domain Bacteria; kingdom Pseudomonadati; phylum Myxococcota; class Myxococcia; order Myxococcales; family Archangiaceae; genus Cystobacter; species Cystobacter fuscus. The sequence continues at coordinate 7,175,176 of NZ_CP022098.1, forward strand.
GCCATAGAACCGGGCGAGGCCCTCGGCATCCGTGGTGGAGGGCAGCTCGCCCTCGGTGATGGCCCGCTGGAACCGGGCCTGGAGCCGCTCCAACGAGGCATCGCGCATGCCCGCCACATGCCGGGCCACCTGCTGGTTCTCCGTCGCGCAGTTGAGCACCGCCGTCGAGACCATGCACCCGGGTGGATGCCGGGGGTCGACGAATGCATGCGCGGCCTCCTCCAACACGCGGGCCATGAAGCCCCGAGCCGTCGGCTCCTCCACCAGGGCAGACACGCCCACCGACCCGTGCGTCCGCTGATAGAGCTCCAGGGCCTCCCGGTACAGCTCCGCCTTGGAGGTGAAGGCCCCATACAGGCTGGGGGCCGTGATGCCCATCGCCTCGGTGAGATCCGCGATGGACGTGCCCTCGTAGCCCCGCTCCCAGAACACCTCCATGGCCCGCTCCAACGCGGCACTCCGATCGAACTCCCGTGGCCGACCCCGGCCCCGTCCCTCCCTCGGATTCGCTTTTTTCATAACGATTACTCTGAAAATTCCCCGGCCCGCCTCTATTTCCCGAACGTTCACTACGAATATAGGGAGGTTCGTCGATGCGCACGAAGGTTGGAAGCTCATTCACCGCCGTCATGCTGGGGCTCCTGCTGAGCGGACTGGCCGCCGCCGAGGAGCGGGCGGTGTCGGCACGGTTGGACGCGGTCATTGATCAAGCGCTGGCCGACAAGCGGGTGGTCGGCACGGTGGTGCTGGTGGCTCGGGATGGGCAGCTCATCTACCACCGGGCCGCGGGAGAAGCGGATCGCGAGGCGCATACCCCCATGCGCGAGGACGCCGTCTTCCGGCTCGCCTCGATGAGCAAGCCCCTGGTGTCCGCGGCCGCGTTGGCGCTCGTGGACCAGGGCAAGCTGGGGCTGGAGGATCCCGTGACGCGGTGGCTGCCCGACTTCCGGCCACGGCTCGCGGATGGACGCGAGGCCGTCATCACGGTGCGTCAGTTGCTGACGCATACCGCGGGACTCACCTACGGCTTCCTGGAGCCGGAGGACGGCCCCTATCACCGCGCGGGCGTCTCGGACGGAATGGATGCGCCCGGACTGGCCCTGGAGGAGAACCTGCGCCGCATCGCCTCGGTGCCCCTGTCGTACGAGCCCGGAACGCGCTGGGGTTACTCCGTGTCCATCGACGTGCTGGGCGCGGTGGTGGCTCGCGCGGGAGGCGCCCCGCTGCCCAAGGTCGTCGAGCGGCTCGTCTCCCGTCCGCTGGGCCTGCGTGACACCGGCTTCACGGTGAAGGAGCCCAAGCGGCTCGCCACCCCCTACACGGACGGCAAGCCCGAGCCCGTGCGCATGGGTGAACTCCACGTCGTGCCCTGGGGCGCCAGTGGCGTGCGCTTCGTTCCCGGGCGCGTGCTCAACACCCGCTCGTTTCCCTCGGGAGGCGCCGGCATGGTGGGCACGGCGAGGGACTTCCTGAAGTTCCTGGAGGCGGTGCGCGCGGGCGGCGCGCCGGTGCTGAAGCCCGCGACGGCCTCCCTGGTGTCGACCGGTCAGATCGGCGCGCTGGAGATGCCCAACAACCCGGGGTGGACGTTCGGCTTCGGCGCCTCGGTGCTCGTGGATCCCGCCAAGGCGGGCACGCCCCAGTCCGTGGGCACCTGGCAGTGGGGAGGCGCCTACGGGCATAGCTGGTTCGTCGATCCGAAACAGCGCCTGAGCGTCGTCGTGCTGACGAACACGACCCCCGAGGGCATGGCCGGGGCGTTCTCGACCGCCATCCGGGATGCGCTCTACGCGGGGCCGCCGGAGAAGGACGCCGCCCAGGCGCCCACGGGAACGACCCCCGCCCGGTGAGCGGGGAGGACGGCGCGCCGGGCCTCAGCCCTCGAGGAAGGTGAGCGCCACGCCGGAGACGGTGGCGCGCCGCTCGGTGAAGCCCCGCGGGTCCACGTGCCGCGCCAGGTCCTCGCTCAGGTACAGTCCGCCCGAGCGGCCCAGGTCCTGCGCCAGCTTCGAGGCGATGTTCACCGGCATGCCCGCGATGTCCCGGCCTCCCGAGGGCAGATCGAACAGGAGGACCGGGCCCACGTCGATGCCGATGCGGCAGGAGATGTCCTCGCGCGCGAGCTCGCGGCGGAAGAGCTGGGCGAAGCCGAGCGCCGCGGGGATGGCGTCGAACACGTAGATGCCCAGGGGCCCCACCACCTTCACCTCCTCGCCCTGATGGGAGGAGAGGTGCCGCAGGCCCATGTCCTTCATCCTCGCGGACAGCGAGAGGTTGTCGAACAGGGCCAGCTCGGGTGTTTCCGCCTGCCTGGCCTCGCGCTCGATGAGCACGACCGTCTTGTGCTGGAGGTACTTGTCGGCCAGGTGCTTGCCGAAGGCCACGTCCGCCAGGCGTGCCTGGTAGGCGAGCAGCTCCGCGTGGAAGGCCTGGGAATACGGGATGGGATAGGGCTCGCTCGAGCGCCGGAGGTCCGTCAACCGGGGCCCATCCACCACCCCCCAGCATGGGCCGAGCAGCGAGGGCGGCGCGTCCTTGGGTTCCAGGGTGAAGGCGTGCCCCTCCGGCAGCAGCTCGCGCAGGGCCTGGGAGATGACGATCTCCCCACCCTCGGTGTGGTTCTCGGCCAGCTCCTCGATGGCGTCGGACTGCGCGCCGTACAGGCCTCCGCTGAGATCGTAGAACTCGCCGAAGTGCGCGCCCAGGCCGATGCGGATCTGACAGCCGCGCTGGACCTCGTCCTGGACCGTCAACAGCATGGACACGAGCGACTCGGCGCGCACCGAGGGCGGGTAGAACATCTGGGTATTGTCGGCCGCCCAGATGCCCACGCCCCGCCCTCCCAGCGCGGTCCCCAGCCCATGGACGAGCTGCTTGGGCTGATCGATGAGCGCCAGGATCTCGATGAGTCCCCGCTGCCGGGACAGGCGCGTCAGTCCCGCCGAGTCCGAGACGACGTTGTAGCCCCCGACCTGGAAGGACTGGAGCAGGCGCAGTGCGTCCGCGTGGGTCTGCTCGCTGCCCAGCCACTGCTCGATGAGCTTGATGGGCAGGCCCCCGATGATGTCCTGCGCGACATCGAAGAGCGAGGGGGAGTACTGCCCCTTGGTGCGTCTGGCCATGGTGGGGACCTCCAGGAGTCGGGGACCCATACCACGCCAGGCCGATGGAATCAGGGGACGCTGGGATGATCCGGGGGCCGCCGGTTCCTGGAGATCTTCACGGTGTAGGCCGCGAAGGCCACCACGGCCACGGCGAGCATCACCACCCAGGACCAGAACAGGGGACTTTGGACGACCTGCTGGTTCAATGGCATCTCGCCGGTATGCGTCCCCCTCTGCGCGAAGGCCACCACGGGGGCAAGCAGCAACAACATCCAAACAGGGGCCGTCCGAAGTTGTCGTTCCATGTGTTGGAACCTGGGCACGCGGCTCACCGTTCTCAAGCGCTCCGATGGCTTGACGGGCATCCGAGAAAACAGGCCCTGGGCAGGCCCACACCCCATCGCCGGTCCCCTCGTCCTCGAATCTACGAAGGGCTTCGTTGATTTATACGAAGAAGTTCGTATATTGGATCGGGTCCATCGCGGCGTCCGCCCGGAGGAGTCCGTCCCATGAAAGTCACGTCCCTCTTCTTTTCGCTGCTCACGTGGGTGCTGCTCACCACCACTCCGGTGTTCGCCGAGCCGTCGATCACCGGCACCTGGACGGCCGACGTCAGGAAAGACACGCTCGAGTTGTTCCTGCGCACTTCGTCAGAGAAACCAAAGACAACTCAGCAGTTGAACATGACGGTGCCCCTCACCTCCTTCCAGGGACTGTCGACCGCGGACGGCAGCACGGCGCCCTTCCGGCTCGAGCGAGCAGCGGGAGTCTTCTCCTTCGAGGGGCGATTCTCCGACGCGAAGGGCGCGGGACACCTGAGCTTCGCGCCCAACGAGGAATACGTCCGTGCCATGGCCGCGCTGGACTATCCGACCATCGCCCCGGACAAACACTATCTGCTGGCCGTCTTCGACATCACCCCGGCACGGGTGAAGGAATTGTCGGCGCTTGGTTTCAAGGACATTGCCCTGGACGAGCTGATCCAGGTGGGCATCTTCCAGGTGACGCCCGGGTACATCCAAGCCCTCGCCCAGCACGGCTACACGAAGTTGACGCTCGCGAAGCTCATCCAGTCGCGCATCCATGGCGTGACGCCCGAGCGAATCCGCGCGCTGGCGGCCGAGGGCTACAAGGCCCTGGAGCTGGAGGATCTCCTCGCCATGAGCATCCACGGGGTGACGCCGGAGTTCATCCGGGAGATGCGCGAGGCGGGGTACGCGAAGCTGACGCCGGAGGAGCTGGTGAAGCTGCGCATCCACGGCATCGACGCGAAGTTCGTGCGCGCCCTGTCCGAAGGGCGAGACACACACCAGAAGGAGTAGAGTGTGACCGGGGGCCTTCGCCTCCGTGGAGCTGGGGGTGGACCATCAGTGATGACTCGTCGCGGGCCCTGTGGCTGCTTGTCCTGGCCCTGCTGTCCACCGGCTGTGTGTCGCTGCCACCATCGCCCGGGAGGGGAATGAGCCTGCGTTACACGGCGCGCGAGTCTGTCCCGCCCATGTCGGCGGCGGGGTCCAACGTCGAAGTTCCGGGCGCCCTCCCCTCCCCGTCCGAACCCGAGGCATCGCGGCGGCTGCACCGGCGCACAGCCTCCCGGCAGGAGTCAACGGCGGTGGTCCTGAACAGTTCCGAGAGGGCCACGCGGCAGAGCGCCCTCGCCACCCAGTTGGCCTTTCGCCGTGCCCTTCTCGACGTGTCGGGCTCCACCCGCCGCCTCTCCGCCGAGTTCTCCAGACTCCAGGCCCGTGGGCGGAACATTGGCGGCAACGGCGTCTTCGTCCGCTACGTGGATGACGGCGTCCGGCAACTGCGGTGGATGGACGCCCAGCTCGCCGCCACCACCCGGCTCGCCACCTCCGCCTCGCAGGTGGAGGACCCGGACATGCAACTCGCCCTGCTGCGCCTGGCCGGCCCACGGCTCGAGGCCACCCTGCTCGGCTCGCTCCTGCTCTCCGTCTGGCTCGACCTGCTCCACCTCGCCGACACCGTGTGCACCCAGCACTTCTACAGCGTGGAGCGCATGTTCGCGGACCTGGGGCGCTGGCAGCAGCGGCTCGAGCCCGCCATGACAGCGCTCTCCTCCCTGGAGCCCGAGCAGGTGGAGGCCGCGGCGCGAGACGTCCCCGTACTGGTCGGCCACCTCTCGGGCGAGTTCTCGGCCACCCTCCAGAGCGCGCGCAAGGGGGCGGAGAACGTCGCGAAGGTAGTGGTGTTCAAGGAGTCCATCGAGGCACTGACCCTGCTCTCGTCGTTGAAGTTCTCCCTGCCCTCGGTGCCCCCGTCCGCTCCCGCCCTGCTCGGCATGAGCCTGGTGGTGGGAGGCGACGGGGTGATGGTGGGCACGCGCATTGTGGCTTCCGCCGAGTGGGTGGAGATGATGCGCCACCTGGTACGGACGGGCGTCCTCTCCCTGCCCGTCGTCAGTGCCGCCGTGCGGATTCAGGCGGGCCAGGTGCTGCTGGCGCAGGCGCATGGCGAGCTGCCCAAGGGCGTACGAGAGGCCCTCGGCGACGGGCCCGAGGTGAGGGGCATGCGCGTGACGGGCAGAGCGGGGGCTGGCATGAACGAGCCCCCGCGACACCACGTCCTGCCCAAGGAGTTCCGCGCGTGGTTCGAGAAGCGCGGCTTCACCGGCGAGATGGACATCGACCAGTTCTGCGTGGAGATGGAGCGAGCGCACCACGAGGCCATCCACGGCGGTGGGAATTGGAAGCTGGGCCGCCAATGGCCCGGTGAATGGAACCGGATGATCATGAAGGCGCTGCAGGACGCTGAGTTCAGGCTAGGCCGACTGTTGACACGGAACGAGGTGCTGGACATCGTCGCGGAGCGTATGAAGGTGTACAAGCTCCCGATGAATTTCACGCGCTGGGGTGGACGATGAGCAAGGATCGCTCCTGGGAGGGCAATTGGAAAGTTCGCTTGTACGAGCGGGTTCGCGAACTTGGTTACGATTCGCTCACCGCCTTCGCTGATGCGCGCCCTACCGCTTCGCTGGTGGCGTTGGCTGAGGAGCTTGGTCCGGACGATGTCGCCGGCGTGCAGGTGTTCAGCGGACTGGTGGCCGAAGCGGAGCGGAACCATCAGGTCACACGCCTTGTACGCGGACAACTCGTGCGGGAACTGTGCGCGTGTCTCCCAAATGGCTGGCCGGCCGTGCTCGACGACGCCAACCGTTTCAAGGTCGCCAAGGCACTCGGATTGTGGAGTTCCTTTACCCCAACAACCCACGAGGAACGCGTAAGGAGGGCCGGCGACGCGCTCCTCGCAACACCACCTTCTCCAGGCTGGCGCCCGCTCGGTCCTGACGACGAACTGCTGCGCACGCTCCTGCCCGATGAGGAAGCCTGAACTTCACTTCCTGGAGAGGACCATGAGCGACGGACGTGCCTGGCAGGGCAACGTGAAAGCGCGCCTGCATGAGCGGGTGCGCGAACGTGGTTACGCTTCGCTCACCGCCTTCGCAGAAGCGCGCCCTGCCGTCCCCCTGTATTTGCTGGCCAAGGAACTGGGCAAGGACGACGTTGCCGCCGTGCAGGTGTTGAGCGGGTTGCTCGCTGAGGCCGAACAGCGCAAGCAGGTCACGCGCTTTGTGCGCGACGTGCTTGTTCGCGAACTGTCCGATAGTCTCCCCAACGGCTGGCCGGCTATCCTGGACGATGAAAACCGTGGAGAAGTTGCCATGGCGCTCGGCACGTGGACTGCCTATACCCCAACAACCCATGAGGAGCGCGTTAGGAGGGCCGGCGACGCGCTCCTCGCAACACCGCCGCCGCCTGGGTGGCGCCCGCTCGGCCCTGACGACGAGTTGCTGCGCACGCTCCTGCCCGACGAGGAAGCCTGAATTTCACCTCCTGGAGATAACCATGGGCGAGGAGCGTTCCTGGGAAGGCAACTGGAGGGTCCGCCTGTATGAGCGGATCCGTGAGCGCGGCTACGATTCGCTCACCGCCTTCGCCGAGGCGCGTCCCACCGCTTCGTTGATGGCACTGGCGGACGAGCTTGGCGAGAATGACATCGCGGCAGTGCAGGTGTTCAGCGGGTTGGTCGCCGAAGCGGAGCGAAGCTGCAAGGTCACGCGTTTGGTGCGCGGGCAACTCGTGCGCGAACTGTCTCAGCATCTCCCAAACGGCTGGCCGGTCGTGCTGGACGATGCGACTCGCTTCGATCTCGCGCATGCACTCGCCCGTTGGACGACATACACGCCAGAAACGCATAAGGAACGTGTCAAGCAGGCCAGGGCAGCGCTCCGCGCCTCGCCACCGCCGCCCGGGTGGCACCCGCTCGGCCCTGACGACGAGTTGCTGCGCACGCTCCTACCCGACGAGGAAGCCTGAACTTCATCTCCTGGAGAGAACCATGAGCCGGGACCATTCCTGGAGGGGGAATTGGAAGGGCCGCATGTACGAGCGAGTCCGTGAGCGCGGCTACGATTCGCTCACCGCCTTCGCGAACGCACGCCCTACAGCCTCGCTGGTGGCGCTGGCTGAGGAGCTTGGCGAGGACGATGTCGCCGGGATGCAGGTGTTGAGCGAGTTGCTCGCCGAGGCGGAACAGCGTAAGCGGATCGCACGCTTTGTGCGCGATATGCTTGTACGCGAATTGTCCGAGTGTCTTCCCAACGGCTGGCCAGCTGTGCTGGATGACGCCAGCCGCTTCAAGGTTGCCAAGGCGCTCGGCTCGTGGATTGCCGATACCCCAGAAACTCATAAGGAGCGTGTCAGGCAGGTCAGAACAGCCCTCCTCGCCACGCCACCGCCCCCAGGCTGGCACCCCCTCGGGCCCGACGACGAGTTGCTGCTCACTCTTCTGCCCGACAAGGAAGTCTGAATTTCTCCCCTTGGAGAGGAAAATGAGCAACGGAAGTGCCTGGCAGGGCAACGTGAAAGCTCGCCTGTACGAGCGGGTTCGCGAACGTGGTTACGATTCTCTCACCGCCTTCAAGGAGCGCGCTGACAAAGCCGGCGACGCACTCCTTGCAACCCCACCACCGCCCGGGTGGCGACCGCTCGGACCCGACGACGAGCTACTGCGCACGCACCTGCCCGACGAGGAAGTCTGAACTTCACCTTCTGGAGAGGATTGTGTTCAAGGGGGCTATTGCCCCTGGCCGTCGGCGGGTGCGACCAGCGAATGGGAGTAGCCCGCGGCCACGGATATGGCTCATCAGGGAACTTCTCCAGGGCCCAGCCTGCTAGAGTTCGTCCCAGATCGGGGCGTCGGTCAAGAAGAGGCCGCGTCTCGCGAGCATGAGTTCGTTCTCCAACGCGGCCTGTAGCTGCTGGTACAAAAGCGAGTCATCGGCGAACTTCTCTGCGGCCTCGCGCGCAAGCGCCGGGTCTTCACAGAGCGCCTCGAACCTGGCAGCGTCATGCCCCGCCCCGGCGCGGATGGCATCGATCTTCGCGAAAAACCAGTGTGCGGCCTCGTTGGATTTCATTTTGCTCCCCGCGCATCTGCCAGAAGACCGCCGCGTCAACATCGCGGCGTCGGGCTGAGAGATAATCAATCCCCTCGAGCTTGGGCGTGAGGGCCGCCTGCGCTTCGAACGCGCGGAAGTCGCGGTTTATACAGTGGACGAGTAAACGCGCGGTGAGGCACGCCCGAGGTGTTCGCGGCAAATTGCGGCGGGTCTCCTCTTTCCCAGAAGCCAGCGACGCACGGAGTAATCGTTGACGACAACCTTTCGCCTCCGGGGTGCCCGGGCTCGGCGTCGCGACGAGGAGTTCGTCGACGGTGACGACAGGGGGACTTGGGAGCGCCAGGGCGCCTCACGTGTTATCTGGACTTTTTCAGAAAACGGAGGGCCTCTCGAGTGTGGCGCTGCAACTCGGCGACCTGCTCGTCGGTCGGTGGTCCGTCGACCAAGAAAATTCCTCTCCTTGCGAGTGGGAGTTCAAGCTCAATGGCATTTTTGAGCTGCGCGAACAGGAAGGGATCATCAGGGAACTTCTCTAGGGCCTCGCGCTCGAGCGCGGGATCCTGGCATAGCGCTTCCATTTTCTTGGCGTCGTGCCCCGCCTCAGCGCGGATCGCGTCGATCTTCGAGCAAAACCAATGTGCAGCTTCATTAGACTTCATTTTGGGCTCCTTGATTGCCTCTCAAACACGGCGAGTATATCGCTAACGACAAGCTCAATATCTGGCAGGCTTCGGAAATTCTCACAAAGTCGCATCTGCCAAAAAAATGACGCATCAACCTCGCGGCGTCGAACTGCGATGTAGTCAACCCCCTCGGGGGAGGGTGTACGAACTGCCAGTTCCTCGAACGTGCGGAAATCGCGGTTTACACAGTGGACGAGGAGACGCGCGTTAATGCACGCCCGAGGACTTGGCGGCAGATTATGGCGGGTCATCTCGTGCCCAGAAGTCCGTGACGCACGAAGTAGGCGTTGCCGGCAGCTTTTCGCCTCCGGGGCTCCGGGGCTCGGTGTCGCCATGAGTAACTCGTCGATCTCCGGTTGGGGCGTCGTCGAAGGCCTCCTGACAGCTTTCGTCTCCTCATCCGCTGCCCAAATCCCAGGCTCTCCTGTCGGCGGAAGCACGCGAGCGTTGGGCGAGCGTGCGACCGGCGCGGCATGATCGCCTGGCTGCCCCACCCTGGGTGCCCCCGCTCCCGCGGGGACGTACCGGGGAACAGGCAATGGGGTGGACGGAGCTGGAGGTGGAGTTGGAGCCACTGCCTGGGCATGCACCACCGTGGCGACCAGCAAGCCGAGCCCCATTACACGAGAGGTCATTCCGAAGACTCCTACTCGAAACGTCATGCCCCGTTCTTTTATCCCCGTTTCCATCGCCCAGGCAAGGCCACCCCCTCCAGGCACCTACAGTGCGTTCCCGCCGCCTGTCGCAGCCACCACCCCACTCAATCCTTGAACCTGAGCGGGAACCGAGCGGTCGATAGTGGTGCAATCCCCCTATTGGCCGAAGGAGTTGCGGCCCCAGGTCCATACAGTGCCGTCCCAACGTCGTGTCCGGCCAACGCACCCCACCTGCCAGGATCGGGTCTCGGGTTCATCTGACTGGTAGTCTCCGAGTCCTCTCGGAGGTACGACTGGATGCACGAGGACAGCAGCGCGTCGTGGGGCGAGCCGCTCGGGCTCGCGCTGGAGCCGGGCACGCAGGTGGCCGGCTACACCCTGGAAGCGATCCTGGCCACCGGCGGCTCGGGCACCGTGTACCTCGCCCGCCGGGGCCACCAGCGCGTCGCCCTCAAGCTGGTGCCCCGCGACGTCTGGGGCGAGCGCGAGGTGGATGCCCTGCGCCGGGTGCGGCATCCCCAGGTGGTGAGCCTGCTCGGCTATGGGCTGTGGCCCGAGCAGCGGCCTCACTTCCTCGTCCTCATCCTGGAACTCGTCGAGGGGCTCGCCCTGGATGTCTGGGCGCACGAACACAACCCGAGTGCCCGGCAGTTGGTGCGACAGGTGCTGCTGCCGCTCGCCCACGCCCTGGCCCAGGTGCACGCGGTGGGGGTGGTGCATCGGGACATCAAGGAGTCCAACGTCGTCATGCGCGCGGCGGACGGACTGCCGGTGCTCGTGGACTTCGGATCCGCGCGCTGTGAGGGGGCTCCGCGGCTGACGGAGCGCATGCCGCCGGGCACGCGCGAGTACCGCAGTCCCGAGATGCTGCGCTTCTCACGCGAGTGGGACGGTGGCCACTACCCGGCCACGCCCTCGGACGATCTGTGGGCGTTGGGCGTCACCCTGTACTGGCTGCTCACGCGCGAGCTGCCCTTCGGGGACCGCGACGGGCCGCTGGCCCAGCGCATTCTCGAGCAGGCCCCCCGGCCGGTGCATGACGTCAACCCCCGGGTGCCCCGGGCGCTGGGCGACGTGTGTCTGCGCATGCTGGAGAAGGAGCCCTCGGCGCGCTACCCCACCCCCGAGGCGCTCGCGGAGGCGCTCGCGGAGGCGCTGGCCCGGGCCGATGACACCTGGGACGTGCCCCTGCAACCCGCCCCGCCCCGGCCGCCCATGCCGACCCCCCGCCCTCCAGAGCCGCCCACTCCGGTCACCTCGGTCCGGGCGCCCCCGGGACGGGAAGCAGTGGCCCGCCGCGGACAGCCCGGCGCCTGGCTCGTCATGTTGTTGGGGGTGCTGGGCGTGCTGTTCTGGAGCAGGAACAGCCCCCCAACCCCACGTGTTGAGTCGCTCGCTCCCTTCCCCCCATCCCAGGGCACCCAGCGCCAGGAATTGGCGCTCGCGCCACCTACGGGTGAAGTTGGGCACAGCGCGAGACCTTCGAGGTCATCAGCCCCCGCGCTCGTCACCCAAGCGACGCTCCGAGAGGACCCTCCCATGCTCAAGTCTCCGAAGTCCCGCGCCCCCCTCGCCGCCACGGCGGGCCTCGCCGCCTGCGTCGGGCTCGGTTGCGCAAGCGCGCCGCGGCCCGTCGTGGACCCGCCTCCGCCGCCCATCCCCTGCCCGGCGGGCGCGGCCCAGACCTATAAGGCCTACCGCACCCTGAGGAGCACCAGCGTTCTCTTCGAAGTCGCGGCGGATAGGACCGTTATCATGCATAACAATGCGCCCCTCCGCGTCCAACTCATCCGGAAGTGGGGAGACATTCCCGAAGACACTCCATTGCTCGGACGCACCTGGTTTGGAAAAGACCGCGTCTATGGAAGGTTCACGGAGGCCATCCTCCCCTCCGGCGAGCGCCTGCCCATCTGCCTCGACCTGGACTTCAATGGGCCTGGTGTTCCCATGCGACCAGGAAGCACGCGCACGGTCGCCCGCCTCAACACCATCTCCGCAGGCGCAGACGTCGCTCCCGAGAGCATGGACAATCAGTAGGTGGAGTGCTCCCATGCTCACGCTTCTCGCCTCCTGGTTGCTGGCGTCATCGCCGCTCCCTTCATCACCCGCGGAGCAGCGCCCGAGCGACGACTGCGAAGACATCCGGCGTCTCGAGTTATCCCCTCCCGTGCTGTCCCCGCCGCGCATCTGCGTCAGTCCCGGAACCCTGACGGGAGTGATTTTCGATCATCCCGTGGTGGTGGAATTGCAGGAGGAGGTCCGATTCGTCGAGATCACTCGCGGGAGGATGGGCATCGCGTTCATCCCGCCGCGCGACCTGCGGCCAGGAGAAACCTTACGGCTGACCGCGGTGCTGGGAGTCGGGGAGACGAGCCAGAACCTGACCTTCGTGCTGGTGGCACACCCCGGCCATGGCTCACACCAGATCGAGGTGAGTTACAACCAGCGAAGCTGGCAGTCCATGAACGATGCTCTGAGTCAAGCCCTGCTGGCCAACAGAAGGTTGAGCGCGGAGAAGGCCGCACTCGCGGAGGAGGGAACTCGAATGCGAGCACAGCTCGCCCAGCCCACGGGACTGTGCGGAGCCTACGCCGGTGGGCAATTGAGCCAGCGGGGAATCACTTCCCGTCGGATTGACGTCCCCCCGGTACCGGCTGTTGCGTTGGGGGCGCTGGAAGCAGCGGGTTACCGGGGGAGTTCGAACATCGCCGTGGAGATCATGCTCACTCACCAGACCCCGGAGCCGTGGAGCCTGGAGAAGGCGACGCTCGTCAACGAGCGGGGGGAGACCCTGAATGCCCTCCGTCACCGGCAAGTCGGCCCGCTCCCACCCGGCGAAAAGCTGCCGGTGTTCGTGGAGTTCGACCCCACGGACTTCACCCTCGGCAAAGCCACGCTGACGCTCACGGGAACGGGAGGACGGACCCTAACGCTGCCCAATGTCGTCTTCCCGTGACGGTGTCGCTGTCGCCAGGGACTGGGTGTGTCCACCTGGTCACTGCGTGCGGAGCGGGAAAATGATGCGCGGCCCCACGCGCTCGTGCTGCCTCCGGCATGGGCCTCCAGGACCTGCCGCCGTGGATTGCGGCGGGTCGCCTCGTGCCCAAAGGATTACCCCGACTCATTGCGTCTCTGCAATTCCGCTATCTGCTCGTCCGTCGGTGGTCCGTCTAATAGAAAGATTCCCACTCTCGCGAGCGGAAGTTCTAGCTCGATGGCTGTGCGCACTTGAGCAACCAAAATGGGATCATCAGGAAACCGGTCTGCCACCTCGGCAGCAAGTTCCGGGGCCAGTGAGAGCGCCTCAAGCTTCTCGGCATCATGTCCCGCCGCAGCGCGAATGGCCTTGATCTTCTCGCAGAACCACACCGCACTCTCGACGGTCTTCATTTCGTACCTCGGAATTGTTTCTCAAGTGTGGCGACTATGTTTCTGTAAAGCAACTCAATTTGCGGCAAGCTGCGGAAGGACTCACAAAGCCGCGACTGCCAATAAAAGGGAGTTCGACCCTCGGTGACACGGGTCTCAGACGCGCACGAGCAGGGCGAACTGGTGCGCGCCGATGCCCAGCCCCACCATCACTAGGTACTTCGTGCGCAGCTCGCGATGGAAGCGCGCCAGCGTCACGGGCAGGGAGGCGTGAACCATGTTGCCGAAGTCCTCGTAGGTATCCAGGTACTCGCGCGGGCGGAGCTGCGCGGCCCAGTGGTCCATCAGCTTGCGCGTGGCCTGGTGGGAGATGAGCGTGACGTCGTCGCGGTGGATGCCGTGTCTGGCGAGCAACCGCGCCACGAGCCTCGGCGGCCCGTCCATCCCCGAGGACAGGAAGGCCTGGATGCCCGCGTCCGGCGCAATGCCATAGGTGGGATGCTCCACCCCCGAGCCGGAACGCGACGCCATGGTCATCGCGCCATACTCGCCGCTGAAGGTGTCCGCCGCCCAGTCCACCAACACCAGACGCTCGCCCGCCCCCACCACCGCCGCGCCCGCACCATCCCCGATGCCGATGGCATGGCCCTGGCTGTAATCCACGTTGCGCGTCCACCCCGAGCCCACCGCCACCAGCGCGTGCCGGATGCTCCCCGCCCGCAACGCCTCCCACGCCAACACCACGCCCATCAGGAAGTTGGCGAAGTCCGCCTGCACCGGGATGACCAGAGCCTCCTGCCCCAACCTCAACTCGCGGTGCACCGCGTAGAGCGCGTTGGGCGAGATGAACTCCGACACCGACACGTAGCCGTAGAGCCGCTCCACCGCCTCGGGCCGCACCCCCGCGTCCTCCAACGCCACCCGCCCCGCCCGCGCCGTGAGCGCCGCCAGCGACTCCCCGGGCGCCAGCACCCGGCGCTCCCGGTTGCCATAGAAGAGCGCATGCTCCCCTCCTCCCCGGGCCGCGGCGCGCCGCAGCGGCTCGAAGAGCGGATCGTCATTGCGGCGCACCTGCTCCGGCACCGCGGCGCCCACACCCAACAACGCGAAGTCACTCGACATGGTGCGCGTCCCTACCGGCCGTCCGACGCCACCGCGGCGAAACGGTCCCCGTACGGCGGCACCTCGCGGTAGTCCACGCGCGCGATGATCACCTGCGGCTGTCCCAGCTCGTCCGCGCGACGCAGCACCTCGGGCAACAGCGCCGCGAGCTGCCCCGGCCCATCCACGGTATACGCGCGCGCACCGAGCGACTCGGCGAAGGCGGCGAGGTCCGGATCCCCCAGGCCGTAGAAGTCATCCTCCAGGGGCACGGTGGTGTCCTGCGCGTGCTCCCCGTGGTTGACCATGCCCAGGAAGTTGTCATTGAGCACCAGCGTCACCGTGCCCACCCGGTAGCGCGACGCGGTCAAAAGCTCCGTGCCGTTCATCAGGAACGAGCCATCCCCGGTGATGGCCACCGCGGCCCGCTCCGGCCGGCCCAGCTTGCCGCCGATGACGGCTCCGCAGGACCAGCCCATGGAGGACAGGCCGCACGGAAAGAAGATGCGCGTGGGGGGCGTGAGCCGCAGCAGGTGCGACGCCCAGCCCGTGCAGTTGCCCATGTCGATGTACAGGTCCATGTCCGGACGCAGGTGCGCGTTCAGCTCGGCCATGAGCTGCTGCGGCTTCACCATGCCCTCGGCCTGGGGCGCGCGGGGGCTCGGCACGGGCTCGCGCACTTCCACCATCCGCGACCAGCGCTCGCGCAGCCGCTCACCCCCGGGAGGACCGCTCCTCCGCCCCCGCTCCACCAGGCCCGCCACCACCGAGCCCACGTCCGCGACGATGGGCAGGCGCACCGGCAGGAACTGCCCGATGTGGGCCGACTGGGCATCCACCTGGATGACACTGTCGATGGACTGCAGGTGCTTGTTGAAGCCCCGGCTGGCCCACTCCCCCATCCGACTGCCCAGCACGAGCAGCACGTCCACGCCCTCGCGCACGTACGCCTCCGCGCGCCGGCTGCCCGCCAGCCCCAGCACCCCCAGCGACAGCGGCTCGTCCTCGGAGAACAGCCCCTTGCCGCGCAGGCTCGTGGCCACTGGAATGCCCTGCTCGGAGACGAAGGCGGTGAAGGCCTCGCCCTGGGTGCCCAGGGCCTCGCGCGCGCCGGAGCCCAGGACGATGAGCGGCCGGCGCGCGGCGCGCAGCAGTTGGAAGGTCTCGTCCAGGTCCTCGGGAGCCGCCGCGGGCGGGCGCGCGCGGAAGGCGCCCCGGGTGGTGGGCAGCAGGGCATGGCGGATGCGCTGGCGCGCGATGTTGGAGGGGATGCTCAGGTGCGCGGCCCCGCCGGGCAGCCCGTGCACCACCCGCAGCACCCGCGCCAACAGGCGCTGGAAGCTCTGCGCGTCCACGATGCCCGCCGACACGGCGCTCGCCTGGCGGAACACCTCCACCGTGTTCACCCCGTGCGTGCCCGTGCTCTCCTGGATGGCGTTGAGGCCGAAGCGATCCGTGGCCACCTGCCCGCTGATGGCCAGCAGTGGCACGCCGTCCAGGTGCGCCGAGGCCACGCCCGTGAGCGCGTTGGTGGCCCCCGGGCCCGCCGTCACCAAGCACACGCCCAGCTTGCCCGTGGCGCGCGCGTAGCCGTCCGCCATGAAGGCCGCGCCCCCCTCATGCGAGGCGATGACGAAGCGGATGGCGCCATGCCGGCGCAGCGCCTGCTGGAAGGGCGCGATGTTGCCCCCCGGAATCCCGAAGACGGCGTCCACCTCCTCCGCCTCCAGGTGCGCCACCACGCAGTCCGTGACGGACACCTCCTCCACCCGCCGGAAGCCCAGGCCCCGCGCCTCCCACTCCCGGGGAACCCCTCCCCCCGAGCCCTCGGCCTCCAGGGCGAGCAAGGCGGGGGGCAGCGCAGGGGACGAATCGACCTGAAATTCGATGTGCGAGGAGAAGGGCATGGGCCGGGGGTGCCTTCGCTGGGGGTGTAAAAATCCGCCCCCAATACACCAGGCAGGCACGCCCCGACAAGCAATGTCATCACAATTTCGCGCTCCCGCTGGAATCAGGACGAGGACGCGCCGGGGAGATCGGCCCGCAACCCGATGATGAGCCGCTCGAGGCCGAAGGCGAAGCGCGTGTCGAGGTCCGTGTCGAAGATGTCGTCGAGCGCCGTGAGCACGTGAGGGAAGCGCTCCTGGGGGAAGGAGGCGAAGCGCGCGCGGCTCCGGGGCAGATCCACGGGCTCGGGGCTGAAGCGCGGATCGAGCGCCTGTTCCTCCATGCTGAAGCCAATCACGTAATAGACGAGGGAGAAGCTCCCCCAGGCGGCCACGCGCGACGAGGCGCCCGCGCGCCGCAATGCCCCCATCTGCGCCTCGCTCACGCGCAGGATGTTCTCCGTGACGATGTAGGTGCCCGCGAAGACGCGCGCCCCGTCCCGGCGCGACAGCAGCGCCCGCCGCAGCTCGGCCGCCACCCGCCGCAGCACCTCGTCCCAGGGCAGCCCGGGCTCCACGTCGCGCGCCACCGGCTCCACCAGCGCGTCCGCCATCCCATCCAACAGCGCCTGCTTGTTGGCGAAGTGCCAGTAGAGCGACGGCGCCTGGATCTCCAGACGCTGCGCCAGCTTGCGCATCGTCACCCCTTCGATTCCCGCCTCGTCCAACAACGCCAACGCCTCCCGCACCACCCGCTCCCTCTGAATGCGCATGACTCCTCCCGGCTCCCGCTTGACAGCCTAACAGTGTTAGTCCACAACTAACGGTGTTAGATTGGAGGCGGAGATGACACGAGAGCAGGTGGAAGTGGCCGTCGTGGGCGGAGGTCCGGTGGGGTTGATGCTGGCGAGCGAGCTGGCCCTGGCGGGAGTGAAGGTGGCGGTGTTCGAGCGGAGGAAGGAGCGGGTCGCGCAGTCTCGCGCCCTGTCCGTGCACCCGCGCACCCTGGAGATCCTGGCGCTCCGGGGGTTGGAGCAGCGCTTCCTGGCGCGCGGCAGGCTCCTGCCGACGGGGCACTACGCCGCGCTGGACACGCGCCTGGACTTCTCGGTGCTGGACACGACGTTCCCCTATTCGCTGTTCATCCCCCAGACGCTCACCGAGGCGCTCCTGGAGGAGCGCGCGCGGGAGGTGGGCGTGGCGCTGCATCGCGGCCACCGCGTCGGTGGGCTGCGGCAGGACGCCGAGGGCGTGGAGCTCGAGGGGGAGCGGGAGGACGGGGCCTTCCAGGTGAGGGCCCGGTACGTGGTGGGCGCGGATGGCGCGCGCAGCGTGGTGCGCACGCTGGCGGGCATCTCCTTCCCGGGCACCGACGTGACGAGCACCCAGATGCTGGGGGATGTCATCCTCGCGGAGCCGCCCTCCCAGCCGGTGTTGTCGCGCACGCACCCGAGCGGCGGCGCGATGCTCGTCCCCCTGGGCGACGGAGTCCATCACCGCATCGTGGTGATCTCCGCCAGAAGGCAGCACGTCCCGCTGTCCGAGCCCGTCACCCTGGAGGAGCTGGCGGGAGCGGTCCGCGAGGTGTTGGGCACGGATTTCGGAATGCACTCGCCAGCGTGGCTGTCGCGCTTCGGCAACGAGACGCGCCATGCCAGCCGCTACCGCGAGGGCCGCGTGTTCCTGGTGGGTGACGCCGCCCACATCCACCTGCCAGCGGGTGGACAGGGCCTCAACGTGGGGCTCCAGGACGCGATGAACCTGGGCTGGAAGCTGGCCGGCGTGCTGCGGGGCCTCGCGCCCCCCTCGCTCCTCGACAGCTACCACCACGAGCGCCACCCCGTGGGCGCGCGGCTCATCCAGAACACGCTGAGCCAGACGGCGCTCATGACCCAATTCAACCCGGCGGGCATGGCCCTGCGCGACACCTTCTGCGCGCTGCTCACCCAGCCCCGCGTCAACCGCGTGCTCGCCGAGCAGATCTCCGCCTTCGACGTGGCCTACCCCACACCTCCACTCCCCGCCCCGGAGGGACTGAAGGTGGAGCCCGCCGTCTCCGGCACGCGCCTGGCGGACCAGCCCCTGCGCCTCGAGGGAGGTGCCTCGCGCTCGCTCTACTCCCTGCTGCACGAGGGCAAGTGGCTGCTGCTGCGCCGGCCCGCCTCCGCGCGCGTCGAGCTACCCCCTTCCTGGAGCGGCTGGACGACCTGGCTCACCGCCGAGCCGTCGCGCGAGGTGCCAGGCCTGGGCGCCTGGAGCTCGCTCCTGGTGCGTCCCGACGGGCACCTGGGTTACGTCTCGCATTGAGGCGGCCCCACCGCCCCGTCTCTCCTTGCGCTCGTCGAGCCTCCCGCCAGACGGGCAATCCCTGACATCTCGTAGAGCTCCGCCCGCTCCCGTGTCTGCCTTCTCCACCGGGGACACCGGCTTCCTCACGCCTTGTCTCTCCATGGAGGAGGAACAGACGGGCCTCGGTTTCCAATCGCGCGAGAATATGCCATTGTGGCCGGAATCTCGCGGGAGCACCCGGCGCGGGGCAGCGTATCGATTGAGAATCGGAGGAGAGGATTGATGGGTACGACGGCGTCCGGAAGCGCTGGGTCCGAGAATCCAGAGGGAGCCGCCCGAAGGGTCTCCTCGGAAGCAGCCCTCCAGGTGCTGCTGTCCA
The DNA here is from genome assembly GCF_002305875.1 of Cystobacter fuscus. Lineage (NCBI taxonomy): Bacteria > Pseudomonadati > Myxococcota > Myxococcia > Myxococcales > Archangiaceae > Cystobacter > Cystobacter fuscus. The sequence goes on from NZ_CP022098.1 coordinate 7,194,065, forward strand.
GGGGCCGGCCGGGTACGGATCCCACGCTGCTGCACGGGCTCGTCCGACACGTCGCCGAGGTCTTTGGCGTCACCAGTGCCGTGCTCGTGCGGCAGAGCCCCGGCGAGGAGCTGCTCCACCCGCTCGCGCTCTGGAGCCGGGGCCAGTACCACGAGGAGCCCGCCGTCACGCCCCAGGGCAGCGTGCTGGACGAGGTCTTGCGCCAGGACGTCTTTCATTGCCCCGAGGACGCGCACGCGCGGTTTCCCGAGGATGGATGGCCGCGGCGCCTGGGTCCGCAGGGCGTGCTGGGCATGAGTGTGAGGAATTCACGGGAGGAAGTGCTCGGGGCCCTGGTCCTGATGCATGACGAGCCCCTGAAGGTGGCCGCCACGGACCTCGCCTGGCTGAGGGCCTTCACCCTGCTGGCGAGCACGTCCCTGGAGCATCTCCAGACACGGGCCGAGCTGGACGAGGCCCGTGACTTCCTGCACAAGACGCTCAACGCCATCCAGAAGCCTGTCTTCGTGAAGGACCGGGAGCACCGGTTCGTCCTCACGAACGAGGCGTTCTGCCGCTTCGTCGGCACCACCGAGGAGAAGCTGCTCGGCAGATCCGACCATGACTTCGTGCCCCACCACGAGGCGGACCTCTTCTGGCAACAGGATGAACGGGTCTTCACCTCCGGCCAGTCCAACGAGAACGAGGAGACCTACACGGACGGCGCGCGGGGCATCCGCACCCTCATCACCCTGAAGGCGAGCTTCACCAGTGCCAGGGGCCAGCCCTTCCTCGTCGGCGTCATCCGCGACGTGAGCGAGCACAAGCGCATGGAGGCCCATCTGCGGATGGCGGACCGGATGGTGACCGTGGGCACCCTGGCCGCGAGCGTCGCGCACGAAATCAACAACCCACTGTCCTATGTCAACGCGAGCCTCAACTTCCTGCGCGAGCAGCTCGCCCAGGAGGACACCACGCGGCTGTCCCTGGAGGAGCTGCGCGAGGCGGTGTCCGACGCGCTCGAGGGCATGGGGCGCGTGCGCACCATCGTGCAGGACCTGAAGACCTTCGCGCGCGCGGATGACGAGCGGGCCGAGCCCATGGACATCCATCAGGTCATCGGCAGCGCGCTGCGCATGGTGCGCCACCAGTTGCAGGAGCACGCGCGCTGGGAGCTCGAGCTGGAGCCGGTGCCCCAGGTATTGGGCAATCCGGCCCGCCTGGGCCAGGTGCTGGTGAACCTGCTGGTCAACGCGCTCCAGGCCTTCGTCCAGAGCAATCCAAAGCGCAATCGGATCCGCATCGCGTCGCGGGTGAGCGACACGGGCCAGGTGATGGTGGAGGTGGAGGACAATGGGCGGGGCATGGGGCCCGAGGTGCTCGCGCGCCTCTTCACCCCCTTCTTCACCACCAAGCCCACGGGCGAGGGCTCGGGACTGGGACTCAACATCTCCCAGTCCATCATCCAGGCCATGGGGGGACGCATCGAGGTGAGCAGTACGCCCGGCCAGGGCAGCACCTTCCGGCTGCTGCTGCCCCGCCTCTCCCATCAGGAGCCGGACCTTCCCTCCGGCGCCTAATAGGCCAGGGCCACGCCATCCTTGCGCATCTCCGTGGCCGCACCGTAACGGCCCGGCCGGCGCTCGATGCACTGGTAGCCGCCAAAGCCCCCATCCGGCTCGCCCAGCTTCCACCCGAGCCCCACCAGCGCCTTCTTCGTCGCCTCGGGCACACCCGTCTCCAGCCGCAACAGGCCCGGCGTCTGTTGCGCCTCGCCCGTGGGTTCGGACGAGCCCTCGTGGTGCCAGCGGGGACTGTCCCCGGCCGCCTGCAAGTCCAGGCCGTAGTCCACCCTGTTGATGATGATCTGCGCCTGTCCCTGGGGCTGCATGTCTCCGCCCATGACGCCGAACGCCAGCCACGGCTCGCCCCCGCGCACCGCGAAGCCCGGGATGATCGTCTGGAAGGGCCGCTTGCCGGGCGCATACAGGTTCGGGTGCCCGTCGGTCAGCGAGAACAGCTCGCCCCGATCCTGGAACATGAAGCCCAACGTGGGATGGCCCGCCCCCGTTCCGTCCGGCACCAGTCCCGAGCCCATGCCCCGGAAGTTGGACTGGATGAGTGACACCATCATCCCGTTCTTGTCCGCGGTGCAGAGGTAGGTGGTGTCGCCCCGGCTCGGCGCGTCCATCGGCATCACGCGCTCCATCACCCGATCGGCGCGAATGAGCTTCGCACGCTCGGCCGCGTAGGCGGGGCTGTTGAGCTGCTCCAGCGGCGCGCGGAAGAAGGTGGGGTCGGCGAAGTAGCGCGCCCGGTCCTCGAACGCCAGCCGCTTGGCCTCCACCTGATGGTGGATGGATTGAGCGCTCTGGAAGCCCATGCCGCGCAGATCGAAGTGGCGCAGGATGCCGAGCATCTGCAGGGTGCTCAGCCCCTGGCTGTTGGGCGCCAGTCCATAGACATCCACGCCGCGATAGTCGGTGGACAGCGGCTCGGTCCACTCCGAATGGTGGGCAGACAGGTCCGCGCGGGTCATCCAGCCACCGATGCGGCGGAAGTAGCGCTCGATGGCCTGCGCGATCGGACCCGCATAGAACGCGTCCCGCCCGCCCCGCGCGATGAGCTGGTAGGTGCGCGCCAGATCCGGATTGCGCCAGACGTCCCCCTCGGCCGCCGCGGCACCCGGACCGTAGACGCGCTCGGCGTTGGCCGTCTCCTCCACTCCCGAGCCCGGCTTCAGGAAGCGCGCGAGGTTACGGCCGAGGTAGTAGCCAATCGTCTGCACCTGGGGGACGCCCGCCTGCGCGTGGGCGATGGCCGCCTGGAACAGCTCCGCCCACTTCAACCGGCCATGGCGCTGGTGCAGGGACCACCAGGCATCCACCGCGCCGGGAACGCTGACCGACGTCATGCCCACCCGGGGCACGTACCCATTCACCGCGCGCCGGCGCACCTCGTCCAGGGACAGCCCCCGGGGCGAGCGGCCCGAGCCATTCAGTCCCACCACCTTGCGCGTCTTGGGCTCCCACAGCATGGCGAAGCAGTCCCCGCCAATTCCGCAGCTCACCGGCTCCACGAAGCCCAACACCGCGTTGGCGGCGATGGCCGCGTCCACCGCCGAGCCCCCCGCGCGCAGGATGTCGATGGCGGCCAGGGTGGCCAGGGGATGCGCCGTGGCGGCCGCGCCATTCACCCCCCAGGCGGCCGAGCGGCTGGCGTAGCTCGCCCCGGCGATGCGATCCCCGGAACGCACATCGGGCCGCTTCAGGTTCGGGTTCACGGCTCCGACGTCGGCCCGGGAGGGAGCCGGCGCGGGAGCATCATCGGTGGTGCGCGTGGGCGCGGAGGGCGGCGTGGGCCTGGGCTGCTCCGTCGTCGCCTGGGCAACGGCCGAGAGACCCACGGGAAGAGCGGCGAGGAAGGTACGGCGGCGCATGACGACTCCCATCAAGAAGACCACCACTATAGGGGCAGGCAGACGGACAGCGCCCCGTCCGCACCCCGGCATCGCTTGGGTGCAATTGAAGACCCCGCTCCCCGAGGATGAGCACCTTTCGGTGGCCGAGGCCCCGCGTCAGCGGACAGGCGCCGCTCGGGCCGCCACCTCCCGCATGGAAGACCAGGCGATCTCGATGTCCCGCTCCGTGGTCCTCCAGTTGGAGAGGGCGGCACGCATCCCCGGCACCCCGTTCAGCGCGGTCGGCGAGAGGAAGACCCGCCCATCGTCGCGGAGCCGATCCAGGAAGCCCCGGACGTCCTCCTGGGTGACGCCCCCCTCCTGGCGCAGGGTGAAGCAGACGATGTTGAGCCGCACGGGGGCCAGCAGCTCGAAGGCGGTGGAGTCCTCGATGCGCTCTCCCAACATGCGCGCGAGTCGGCAGTCGCGCTCGATGATGTCCCGATACCCCGAGCGGCCATAGGCCATCAGGGTCAACCACGCGGGCAGCGCCCGGAAACGGCGCGAGTTCTCCGGCCCCTGGTCCGCGAACGGCGCGGGCCCCTGCCGCACGTCGAGGTAGGGCGCGTTGTTGCGGAAGATCTCCAGCAACAGCTCCGGGTGGCGGGTGAACTGCAAGGCGGAGTCATACGGGACGTTCAGCCACTTGTGCGCGTCCACCGTCACCGAGTCCGCCAACTCCATGCCGCGCGTCAGATGGGCGAGCTCGGGCGAGCACGCCACGAGACCTCCGAAGGCGCCATCGACATGCAACCAGAACGGATGGCGCTCCTTGAGCCGACCAATCGCCTCCAGGTCGTCGTAGTCGCCGGTGTTCACCGTCCCGGCGCTGGCCACGACGATGCAAGGCTTGCCGCCCAGGGAGTCGAGCTGGGCACGGAGCGCCTCGACATCCATGGCCTCCCGCCCCGGCCAGGCGCGCACCCGGACCAGGGAGCCGCGTCCCATGCCGAGCATGGACAGCGCCTTGAGGGTGCTGGAATGAGGCGTGGCGCTCAGGATGGGAATGGGCCCCAGCGCATACAGGCCCTTCTCGGCCACGTCCACGTCGAGTCGATGGGCCACCCATTGCCTCGCGCAGGCCAGGCCCACGAAGTTCGACATGGTCGCCCCCGACACGAAACCGCCGGAGAAGGTGTCGGGCAGGGCCAGGAGCTGGCGCAGCAGCGCGAGCGTCTCCTGCTCCACCTGGGGCGCGGCGGAGCTTCCCGGGTGGGAGGAGTTCAGATCGAACGCGCTCGCCATCCAGTCCCCCGCCAGGGCCGCGGGCGTGGTCCCGCCCTGGACGAAACCAAAATAGCGGGGCCCCGTGCTCCCTCCCAGCTCCTGCCCATACCGGTCCATGAAGAGACGCAGGGAAGGCTCCGCGCCCAGCCCCTGCTCGGGCAATGGCAGGGCTTCCCGAGGCGTGGCCTTCACCGCGGGAGGCAGATCGTCGAGCCGGTTCAGGAACGAGGACGCCTCTGTCTTCGCCCGCTCCAACAACGCCTCCAGCCCCCGCAGGTCCGCCATCAGGTTCTTGTCCATGGCGGGCTTCTATAACGTCCACTCACGAGGCGGCACGAGCCCATAAGGCGCTGCCCCCCCCCGCTATCGGCCCGGAGGACAAACCGTCTAGTGTTGTCCGGGCCCATGCTCTGCCTGACCTGCGCCGAACCCCGCATCGAGGCACCCGAGTCCACCTGCCCGGTGTGTGGCGCCCCGCTCCAACCCCTCACCTCGGACAGCCTGGAGTCGCTCGTCCAGGAGCGGCTCCAGCGGAAGATCTCCGCCCTGCGCGCCACGCGGCTGATCGATGAGCCCACCGCCACCCGGCTCTCCGATGCCCTGGTGGGCGCCACCGCCGTGAGCATCGCGGTGCCCCTCGCCGAGACGCCACCAACACTGGAACAGAAGGCCGACGCGCTCGCCGACAAGCTCGCGGCGCTCGAGGACTGGCGCCCCACCTGGGGCCGCTCGTTCTTCCAGTCGCTGGAGGACAGGGCCCGCGAGGAGCGCGAGGCCCGGCAACGGGCGCTCCGGCGTCCCGGTGAGGAGGACGGTCTCGACCTCGCCTCGGACTCGGGGCAGGCGCTCTTCCACCGCGTGGACGCGGGCGCGCTGGGCGGCCTGGAGGCCATGGCCGCGCTCGATGGTGACACGGCGGACACGAGCGACTCGGCGCCCAGGCTGCACGAGTATGTCTGGTGGTTCCTCGGCGCGGTGCTGGTGCTCGGCGGCTCGCTGATGGGCGTGCGCGAGGCGTGGCGGGCGCTCGGGGGCGTGCCCCGGCAACTGCTCGTCACGGGTGCCCTCTTCGCCTACCACGCGGCCTTCATCGGGCTCGGCGTGTTCCTCTCCCGGCGCTCGGCCTCGGTGGGACGGGTGCTCGCGAGCATCGGCATCGCTCTGCTGCCGGTCGTCTACGTCGCGCTGTCCTCCCTCGTGGCGCTGGAGCCCCTGTTGGGAGGTGCCGTGACCGCCGGGCTCACCGGGCTGTGCCTCGTCACCCTGCGCCCCACGGCGCGGCTGCTGTACGGAGCGTCCCCGGTGTCGCTCGGGGGGGCGCTGATTCCCTCGCTCCTGGCCGGACTGCCGTTGAGGGCATTGGACGAGGATCCCGGGGCCCGTACCCTCTGCGCCTTCGTGGGCGTGGCGGCGCTGGCGGCCACGGCGTGGCGCGTCCGGAAGGAAGCCGCGAGCCGGGCCACGCTGGCGATCCTCTCCACCGGCCTCTACGGCACCGCCGCCCTGGCGCTCTTCACGGTGGCGAGCGCGCCGGAGGGCTTCACCGCCCTCTCCCCGGGCAATCCGCTCCTGAGTGGCATGACACTCTGGGGCATGGCGCTCGCCGCGGTGGTCGCGGGTGTGTCGAGCCAGCCGCTGGCACACGAGACCCATCCGCGAGCGGCCCCCGTGGTGGAGACGATCGCGCACGCGGTGGTGGCCTGCGGGGCGCTCGCCAGTGCCTCCGTGGCCCTCGGCCTGTCCCCCGGAGCGGCACCCGACGTGGACTTCGCCTCGGCCCTCACCCCGCTGGTGGCGGCGCTGGCCTTCTTCGTCCTCGAGCCCCTACGCCCCGCGCTCGTGCATCCCGGGGTGCTGTCCCTGGCGCTGTCCAGCGTCCTGCTGGCTCGGTTGGGCACCCCCGAAGAGCCTCGCGCGTGGATGGTGGGACTCGCCATCGCGGGCGCGGGTCTGCTGGCCGTGGCGCGCGTGAGTGGACAGGGCCGCCTGCGCTCCCGGTTGCTGGGTTGGGGCGTGGTGCTCTCGGCGGCGTCGCTGGCCCTGACCTCGTTCGATGTCCTGGGCGAGGGCTCGGACAATCCACGGCCCGCGCTCATCGCGGGCGCGTTGGTGGCCCTCTCCGCGCACCTCACGGGAGGCCATCGCTGGCGGGGCCTGCACTACCTGGGAGGACTCGGGGCGCTCGTGGGTGGACTGGCGGCCCTCGATGCGCTCGCGATGCCTGGCCCCGCTTCGGCCCTGGGGCTGCTCGGCGCGATGGCCGCGCTCTACGCCGGAGCCGGTCTGCTCCAGGACGCGTGGATGCGCCGCGCGGGCAAACCGGACGAACTCCTGCCCCTGGATGACCTCTCGCTCGTGGTGGCCGCGCTGGGTGCCCTGCACGCCACGCTGTTGCTCGATGTGGACGTGGAGAAGCTGGCTGCCCTCCCAGAGGTTGTCATGGGTTGCGCGCCGGCCCTCTTCCTCTCGGGGCTCCTGCTGCTGCGGGCGAGACGGGATCGCAGCCGGCTCGTCAGTGCCCTGGCAGCCTGGGCGCTCGCCACCGCACTCTGGTTGCCCCTCGTCCGCTTCGTCCCGGCGGGGTCGCTCCTCGACGTCCGCGCCCTGCATTTCGCGGGAGTGGCGCTGGGGTTCTCCGTCATCGCGTCGCTGCGTCATGGGAAGGCCGGTTCCCCGGACCCACGCCCCAAGGGCCGGCGGCTGATCGGATGGTTCCGCCTGCCCTTCCCCGAATCCGGCCGGGCGCTCTACACCGATGGCTTCGCCTCCGTGGCCCTCGTGGGGAACATGTTCTCCCTGCTGCTGCTCGCGACGTGGATGACGTTTCCCACGGAGCAGGGGCGCCCCCATGTCGTGCTCGCGGGCGCGCTGCTCGTGGCGGGCACGGCACTGGCCTTCCTGTCGCGAGGCTTCGTCACGTGGCGCCTGCGTGGCTCGGTGGGAACGCTCGCCGCCGTGGGGCTCTTCATCGCGCTCACCGCCGTACTCAACCGCCTGGGGCGCCCGCTGCCTCCCGATGTGGTCGCCCTGCGGCTGACGTGCATCGGTGGGGGGCTCTGGTTGCTGGCGCTCGCCACGCGGCGCTTCGGCCCGGCCCTGGGACTCCTCCTGGAGAACGAGCGCCAGGGCCCCCTGTACCAGTACGTCCCCTTCGCGGGAGTGGCCGTGCTGGGAATGCTGCTCGCGGGGGATCCCTTCCTCGTGGGAGGGCCCGTCCTGTCCCGCGCGCTGACGGTGGTGCCGCCCCTGTTCCCCCTGGGGGCCGCGCTGCTGGCCCTGCTGCTCGCCACGGCCTTCGAGGCGCGGCCGCTCGTGAAGGCGGCCCTGCTGCTGGGACTGCCGGGCGCCGCGCTGTGGGCCGTGCAGGGGACCCCCCTGGGACATGCGCTCGTGGCGCTGGATCCCCCGGGAGGCCGGTGGGTTCGCGCCGACACGCTGGAGCTCGCCCGGAACCTGTCGTGGCTCGTCCAGGGAGCATGGCTGAAGTCCGGAGAGACCGTCGCCTCGGTGTGGTACCGCGCCTTCGGGGGAATCGCCGCGGCGGGGTTCGTCTATGCCGGCGTGGGCCAGGTGCTCACCCGGGTGGAGGCGCGGCATCGCTTCCTTCCCAGTCTCGCGAACCTCTTCCAGCGCTGGGCGGGCACCGCCGCGGGGCTCGTCTTCCTGGCGGCGTTCCTCCAACCCGGGCTGGAGGCGGCCGTGCTCACGCTCGGAGCTGGACTGCTGCTGTTGAGCGCGAGCCGGGCGCGGACCCTGGGTCGTCTGGTGTGCGGAGGGGGACTGCTGTTGCTCGTCCACGCCCTGGCGCACCGCGATCCCCGATTCGCCGTCTGGCCGGGTCCGGTGCTCGCGCTCGTGGGGCTGCTGGTGGTGCTCCTGAGTCCCCACGTGGCCCGGTGGAGGAAGCATGATCCGGAGCGCTCCCGGGTTCAGGCGCAGCTCGGGGCGCTGTTCTACGGCGTCCACGCGCTGCTGTACGCCCTGGTCACCGGCGGAAGTCCGAAGCCGGAGGTGGCCATGCCCTGGGTGCTGCTCGAGGCCCTCATGCGGAGTTGGGACGCGTCCTGGCTCCAGAGCGTGGCCCTGCCCGCGACCACGGCGCTGCTCGCCACCACGCTCTTCATCGGCGCGGCGCAGTGGAAGGGAGCCCTGGCCGGCCTGGGCGCGGCGTGGGGCACGATGATGGCGGGCCTCGCGGCGGTGACGGGACTCTCGGTGGCGCTCGTGGCGTTCGTCGCCGGGCTCGGGAACCGCAACGAGTACACGGACCTGCTCACCCGGCACGGCCCCGCGCTCACGCTCGGCGTGGCGGGGGTCGCGGCGCTCGCGCACACCGCGGGCCGCTGGCTGCGCGCCACCCGGGAGGATCTCACCGGAGGGCTCGCCTGGGGCCGGGATGCGTGGCTGGTGCTGACCGGGGCCCTGCTCGCGCTGATGGCGGCCCAGGGAAGTCCGCCGGACGAGCACGCCCTACCGTTGGCGTTGGCCGCCCTTGGACTCGCGGTGGCGGTGGCGCTGCACTGCGCCTGGCGCGAGCAGACGGGCCGGCACGTGTACTTCGTGCAGGTGGCGGCGGTCGGGGTGTACGCGCTCGTGCGGCTCTTGTACGCGCGGGATCTGCGCCCCGAGCACGATGCGCTCTTCGCCCTGGTGCTCGGCTTCGTGCTGGTGGGGGTGACGGTGCTGGCGAGGCGGGCGGGCATTCCCCCGGTGGCGCGAGCGACGCGCCGGTTCGCGGCGCTGCTGCCCCTGGGAATGGCCCTGGTGCTCCCCAACGAGGCCACCGGCGAGGCGGCGCTGCTGGCGGGCGGCTCGGGCTTCTTGTACGCGGCGCTGGGCGCGGTGGAGCGCAGCCGCCTGTTCGGCTCGCTCGCGGCGGCGGCCTGCAACGCGGCGCTGCTCGTGGGCGCGCTCTCCATGGACCTGGAGGGCGTGGAGGTCTACCTGGCACCGCTCGGCCTGCTGCTGTTGATGCTGGGCCAGCTCTTCACGAGCAGCCTCCCCCAGGCGGCGAGGAACGCCGTGCGCGTGGTGGGCGGCCTGCTGCTGTACGTGCCCGCGGCGGCGAAGCTGACGCTGCGGCTCGGGCTCGCCGAGGATGGTACGTACGCCGTCCTCTTCGGCGCGGTGTGTCTGCTCGGGGTGATGGTGGGCATGGCCCTGCGCATCCGCGCCTACCTGGCGCTGGGCACGCTGTTCCTCACGCTCGACGTGGCGGCCACGCTCGTGCACGCCGGACTGAGGGACCACCGTGTCGGCTTCGGGGTGATGACGCTCACGGGACTCGTCATCGTGGGCGGCCGGGTGCTCGCCACCCTGCACCGCCAGCGGGTGGACCTGCTGTGGCGGCGCGCGAGCGTGACCCTCAGGGGGTGGGACTGACGATGACGGGACACCTGCACTACCTGGTCTCCACCTCCAAAGCCGGGTGAGCACAAGTCGCCGGCAACCCCGCGAACGTCATTCGGACCACTTCAGCAATCGAAGCTCCTCGCGATTGCGTCTCCTCAGTTCGGCGATTTGCTCTTCCGTGGGCGGGCCATCGATCAAAAATATTCCACGTTTGGCGAGCGTAAGCTCGGTTTCGAGGACCGCACGAAGCTGCGCGTATAGAATTGGGTCATCAGGAAACCTCTCCCGAGCTTCACGCTCGAGAGCTGGGTCCAGGACGAGCGCCTCAAACTTCTCGGCATCATGCCCCGCCTCGACGCGGATTGATTCTCTCTTATCGTAAAACCAGTTAGCGGCGCCGTCGGAATTCATTTATACCTCCGAGACTGCCGCTCGAATGTGGCGACAATTTCGCTAAACATAACCTCGATCGGAGGGAGACTCGAAGTATTCTTGCACAAACGCATCTGCCAATAGAACACAGCGTCTATTTCTCCCTTATGTTCAGCGAGAAAGTTTCGACCGTCGATCCGCGGTGTATTGAGCGCCTGAGTCTCAAATGCCGTCGATTCGCTACTTACACAGTGGAGAACAAGCCGCGCGGTGAGACAGTCGCGCGGCGTCTGTGGCAGATTTCGGCGTGTTTCCTCATGCCCTGATGACCGTGAGGCGCGAAGCAAGCGCTGACGGCAACCTTTTGCCTCGGGTGCTCCCGGGCTCGGCGTTGCGACAAGCAACTCATCAACAGTGCGAGGTGGAAGCTCTGGGGACCGTCTCGAAGCAGCCTGCGGCTCGTCAGCCGCCCACAGGCCCGGCTCACGAGTAACAGGGAGGATGCGTTTGTTGGGCGAGCGAGCCGCGGGTGGTACCTGGTCGCCTGGTTGACCGATTACAGGAGCGCCCGCTCCTTCAGGCGTCAGACGTGGCACAGAAAACGGCGTAGGGACGCGCGGCGGTGCCTGAGAGGGAACTGGCGCCTGAGCTGGCGCTGTGGCCGAAGCCAGGACGAGCAGACAAGCACCTGCGCGCCATGTCCAAGGCCACATACTCGAAGGTCTCATCGGAGGAATATTACTCTCGGTGCCGAACTCCAGCGAGCGAGTTCACCCCGATAGGTTCATCTCACCCCTGCCTGTCAGCCCCCTCATCCGGCAGGAGCGCCGACAGGTTCTTCTGGATGGTGTCGCAGATGCGCTCCAGGGGCAGATCGTTGTCGTCGTTGCCGAAGGGATCCTCGATCTCCACGCCAATCTCCTCGATGCCGAAGAAGAGATAGGCGACGACGAACGTGGCCGGCACCGTGGCCCACCCGAACGCGTCCACCAGCGCCAGGGGCAGCGAGAAGCAATACAAGACGAGCGCCCGGCGCAGGTGCAGCATGTACGCGAAGGGCATGGGCGTCTTGTGGATGCGCTCGCAGCCGCCCAGGTAGTCGATGAGCAACTGGACGTTCTGATCGAGTTGCAACTGGGCGTATTCGGCGTAGTAGCCGCGGCGCCGGCCCTCGTCGAGCAGCTCACTCATCCGCCTCGCCACGGCGAGCGGCACATGCTGGGCGCCACGCACCTGCGCCACCTGCTCGGGCGGCAGCTCGGCCGCCCGGGGCCCGAGATCGACCGGACTCCCCCGGAGCGCCGCGGCGGACGCGTACGGGAAGGTCGTGGTCCAGCGCACCAACGCGCCATAGAGAGCGGCGTCGCCACGCAGGAAGACGCCGGCGGCGCGCGCCAGGTTGCGCGTCTCGTTGACGATGCCGCCCCACAGCTTCCGCCCCTCCCAGAAGCGGTCGTAGGAGGAGTTGGTGCGGAAGACGAGCAGGAGGCTCAACGAGATGCCCGCCAGCGTGTGCACGGTGGCCGGGATGTCCATGGACCGAACATGGAGATGGACGGCCACCACTCCCACGGACCACAGGACACAGGCCATCACCCGGTAGACGATCTCCTTGATCATCGAGCCCCGGAGGTAATGGAAGTACGTCCACCAGCGATGCGGGTCGTAGTCGATCATGCGCGGGGATGCCTATGCCGTGTCCGCTCGCGCCAAGGCAAGTCTCAAGGTGACAGCCGCAGCCACAGTGTGTCCGAGTCCTCCACGGGGGTATACGTCGTGCCGGCAAACGTCATCGGCCCATCGAAGGGGCCCCCGACGAGCGTCTCGCCCGAGGGCTGGACACCCAGCAGGGAGGGATCCATCCACGAGTTCAGGCTCCGGGACCAGCGGTGCTCGCCGGTGGGACCATAGCTGGGCCGCCTCGGGCAAGGCGCCGTCTCCACACCCGCCCAGCATCCCCAGGCCCCACACGGCGCCCACCGCCAACGACCATCTGCTCACACGCACCCGCGCCTCCCGGCTCATCGTCTGTCCGGCGGCCGATGCACTTGAAGTGCCGTGTGAACCCCTCCCCTCGCACTGGGAGCGAACAGGGCGAGGGGAAACACCCTGCCCTGTCGTGAGACATTTCCTACCCACGAAGGGCTCGCGGAGGGAACACGCGAGCCCCCGCGCGGGCTACTTCCCGCCGAAGGCCTCGGCGAAGAAGTTGTTCATCGCGAGGTAGGCGCGCCTGGCCACCTTGGCGTCGTACTGGAACTGACCCGGGGCGTTGGCGTCCAGGTCGGTGAAGCTGTGCACCGCGCCGCCGTAGGACACCAGCTCCCAGTCGGCCTTGGCCTTGCGCATCTCCTCCTCGAAGCCCTTCACCTCGGCGGGGGGAACGAAGGGATCCTCGGCCCCGTGCAGTGCGAGCACCTTGGCGGTGATGGTGCCCTCGGCGGCGGGAAGAGGCGCGTCCAGACCGCCATGGAAGGACACCACACCGGCGACGGGAGCGCCGCTGCGCGCCAGCTCCAGCACCGTGGTGCCGCCCAGGCAGAAGCCGATGGCGCCCAGCTTCTTCGCGTCGAGCTTCACCGCCTTGCCCTCGGTGCGCAGCACGTCCAGGGCCTTGTTCACACGCGCGCGCATGAGGTTGCGGTCGCCCTTCACCGCGCCGGCGGCCTTGGCCGCCTCGTCGGTGTTCTTGGGACGCACGCCCTGGCCGTACAGGTCGGTGACGAAGATGATGTACTGCTTACCGGCCACCTGGACCGCCTGCTTCACGTTGGGCTCGTTGATGCCCAACCAGTTGGGAACCAGCACCAGCCCCGGACGGGGGGTCTTCACGGAGTCGTCGTAGACGAGCACGCCCTCGAACTTCGTTCCCTCCAGCTCATACACCACCGGCTTCTGCACGGGCTTGGCCGTCGCCGTCAGCGCCAGCAGGCCGACCATTACACCCAGCACTCGCTTCATGTCGTCGTCTCCTCGGGTGGGGAAAACGCGCGATTGAGTGTTCCGGGCCCACGCGGTTTGCAAGCGGATTCGTCACACCGGCCTCTTCATGTCCGAAGGTCGGCGAGCCAGCGCAGGGCGCGCAATCCGGGCATGAAGCCGTACTCACCGCCCCGGGTGACGACGAACCGCGGCAGGCCCTGGAGGCGCCTCGGAATCGGCCGGCGCGGAATGGAGAAGGAGCCAGCACCGTCGCTGGCCCCGACAATGGGATCCCTGGTGGTCCCCAGTCCGAGGAAATCACCGCTGTTGATCCACTCCGACTGGACGAACTCGAACTGCCGGCCCAGATGAGCCCCGATGAAGGCGAACATCAGTCCCCGGTCGGCGCCATCGTCCTCGATGACACCTTCCGGGAGCGCCGGGCCGTAGGCGGTTCCGCGGCGGATCATCCGGTGCAAGCGGACGACGCCCGCCACGGAAGCGTCTCGCGGATTCGCCCGCCGGATATGACATCCGGGAGGAGTCATGTATCCCGTCGGGTCCTCCTGCCGGTAGAGGAAGTCATTGTTGCGTCGAGGGTCGGCACCCAGCTCGGGGGCGTCATGGAACGGACAGAGCGCCAGGGGGGCGCCGCTGCGCCAGCGCCCCATCAGCCTGGCCGCGAGGAGCTCCTCATCCTCGGGGCTGGAGGAGTTCGCTCGCAGGTATCGACGGAACGCCGCCACGCGCTGATGCAGCTTGCGGAAGGCGACGTACGTCCCGTTGCGCCCCAGGATCTCGGGCTGGGGCATCGGCGGGAGGCCACCCATCTCGTCGGGGTAGCCGAGGACGAACTCACCGGCCTTCAACGGACTCTCCCGGGAGTTGGTCCCGGGGATGCCGCTCCCCTCGATGGCGGGGTGGCTGATGCCATCCCGGAACCCGAAGGGCTCCCGCTCGGTGGGCAGTGCATGGCAGTCCTGGCGCCAGATCGCCTCGACTCCATCCAACGCCTCGAACGTCTCGCGCGCGCGCGCGAGCGCCGCTTCCAACCGCCGCGTGTCCGGCGCGAGGGCCACGAGCACGACGTGGACGTCTGGCGTCCCGAGTGGCTTCTCCCAGTTCTCGGGACTGCTCTCGCCCGTGTCTCCCAGCGCCTTGGCGCGCGCGGCCATCCCCTGCTTGAACTCCCATGAGAAGCTGTCGAGCGAAGCCTGTGGGACACCCAGGGCCTTCAATCCGTGGAACGTGAGCGCGACGCTCAGCCAGGTATCCGCCGCCGGGTCACGCGGGTTGCCCGCCGAGACCACCGCGGTGCTCAGCCGATCCATCAGCTTGCGCCCCGCCCCGCAGTCGTCGATCCGGAGCAGGATGTAGGTCGCCGCATACGGAGAGGGCCGAGGGCGGAGGGTTCCGCTCTGGATGTCATCCAGCTCGAGAGGTGTGTCCGCGACGTCGCTCATGGACCCTCCTGGCTTCATTTCGCCGTGGCGATGTTCTTCCAGAAGCGCTCCAGGCTCTCGTCGTGGCCGAACAAGGTGCTGAAGACCGTGGAGTCGGCCACCAGCACATCCCCGCCCCGGTTGCCGCTCGGCGGCATCCAGACGAGCGCATTGAACTCCTGGTTGCCGGCCAGCGTGAACGGATGCGGCCTGGACATGTCGATGGGCTGCCTGGCCAGGACATGGATGGCTTCCGTCGCTCCGTCCGTCACCGCGTAGTGCGGCAGATGCTGGTGGAAGTTGAAGTTCGTGACGCCCTCGAGCCAGCCGCGCGTATCCAACTCCCGCATGACCGTCAGCGGAGCAATCCGGCGGCTCCCGTCCATCACCGCGGGACGGAGACCGTGCCGATTCTCGACGGGGATTCCAAGCCCCCGCATCAGCGAGCGCGTGTACCGCCCGAACCGCTGCTGGCGGGGCACCAGCGCATCACCATGGTGGGCGTACTCCATCGCGCGCTCCGCCATCTCCGGCGAGGCCCCCACGTCATGATGGGGACCGATGATGAGGCAGGTGCCCTCTCGCTCGAGGAAGTTCCGGACGGCCCCGATCTCCTCCGGGGAGGCCTCCTGCTCGGTGACCATGTGGTCCAACCCGAAGACCAGCAACGTGTCGGCGTCGGCGAGGACCCGCTCGTCGAGCGGGAGCCTGAAGCCGGCCTGATCGACGCGCTGGAACACGGGGACCCCGTGCCCGGTGGTCTCCTGGATGACCTGTTGGAATCGCACCCAGGCCCAGAAGAACAGCTCCAGCGAGCCCGCGATCCCCTGCTGGAACATCAACGGGTCCGCGAACCTCGGTGACTCATACTCGGGCCAGAGCACCCGACGGACCTCGGTCATGGTCGAGTAGCGGTTGTCCATCTCGGTCACATCCCGGTTGGATTCACCCGGATAGCTCCAGGAGATGTAGACGCTGACGCGGCGCCGACCCTTGACGTACTTCCGCGGCACATGCTCCTGGTTGTACGTCCGCGCGGGTTCGCTCATGGCCATGTCCTCCCTGCGGGTCCATCCGCCTCATTGCATCTGTTCGATCATCTCGGAGAAGGCGGCCTTGAGCTTCAGGGCCTTCTTGATTTCGTCGGAGGTGACATACGGATACTCGCCGTACTCCATGAAGCTCGGGCACTGGTGCTCCCGGACGAACTTGATGAACGCCTCGGGGTTCGTCTTCCAGTCCATCGGGAAGCCCTCGAGGTTCTCGAAGACCGTGTCGACGCCGGCCTTCTTGAAGAGCACGATCGCGTCATCGGTGTACTTGTCGAAGTCGGTATCGAAGATGCCCTGGTACATGAACCGCGTGTCGTCGTCGAAGAGCACCCAGCGCAGGTAGTGGAGTTTGAGTGGCGCGAGCAGCTCGGGGTCGACCTCCAGCGCCTTCGCCAGCTTGTGCCCATAGCCGCGGATGGCCTCCGCCCTCCCCGGTTTGACTTTGGCGATGAGGGTGAAGCCGTAACACGCCGGGGTCCTCGGCCAGATCGGGCCGTATTTCCCGACCTCCCACGCGTCATCGTGTTTTGGAATCAAGACCGCCGCTGGTTTCATACCCGAGAACGTGTTGTTCTGGTCCGAGCGCGTCAAGGCATGGCGGCCTCGAGGAAGGCAGGCATCGGTCGGCGGCGTGCTCAACGCTCGGCGGAGGTGCGAGGGCAACCATGCGAGCGCATGAGGGAGCCGACGGAGCGTGAGCCCCGCCGGCTGCCAGCGTCTCTCGTCATCTCCCCGGGTGCGGTTGGGCTCAGACCCCCCGCACCGCGGCCACCAGCGAGGTGATGCCGAAGAGGAAGAAGAGCGTGGCGGCCGTCCAGCGCACCCACTTCATCTGCACCTTGGCCGCCAGCTTGTCGCCGAGGAACACCGCCGGAACATTGGCGGCCATCATCCCCAGCGTGGTGCCCGCCGTCACCAGCGTCAGCGACTGGTAGCGCGCCGCCATCACCACCGTGGCCAGCTGCGTCTTGTCCCCCATCTCCGCCAGGAAGAAGAGCACCACGGTCGTCAGGAAGGGGCCGAAGCGCGCCTTGCTCTCCTCGTCCTCGATCGTGTCGGGCTTGAGCGTCCACAGACCGAAGGCGATGAAGAGCACCGCCAGGATGCCCGCCATCACCCGCGGCGGGACATATGAGGACACGAGATCTCCCACCGCCGCCGCCAGGGCGTGGTTGGCCAGTGTGGACACGAAGATTCCGGCAATCACCACCCACGGCTTGCGGAAGCGTGACGCCAACGAGAAGGCCAGCAGTTGGGTCTTGTCCCCCATCTCACTGGCGGCCACGAGGATGAACGAACCGATAATCGCTTCCATCGCCACGACACTCCTTCTTGCACCACTCGGGCCGAGGATGTCGTTGGGAGCGCTCGCGCGCACGACGGACCTCGGCCAGGTTGAACCCTGTCCGAAGGTCTCGTTCGCCTCGCGCGCTGACGAGGTGGGGGCCCGGGCCCTCACGGGCCAGTGTGTCGAGCTCCCCGGCGCCGTTCACTCCCGGCGCGAACTACTCCCCTTACTGGAATCGGCAGGTAGCAGGCGGCTCGCGCGGGCGTCAAGTGCACATCCGGGGAAGTGGTTTTTTTGACGGCTCCCCTGCCTGCCCCCCTAATGCCGCCCACAGGCCGGTAGTGGCCTGTAGCAGTAACGAGGAGGTAGTTCCGATGCAGGATGCCAGCGCCAGCCCGATGAGCCCCGAGGCCACCCCGGCTTCGGCCGATTCGAACGGTTCCGACGCCTCGGAGTCCGTGGTTTCCACCCACGTGCTCGTCCCCATCGAACAGGTCCACAAGCTGCGTGAACTCGCCCGCCGCACCCGTATCCACCAGAGCGAGTACCTGCGCGAGGCCGTGGAGGATCTGCTCGCCAAGTACGAGCGCCCCAAGGAAGGAGGCACTCCGTGAGGGCGCCCACGCAGCAATCGCCCCGTCACCGGGCCATGGCCCTCGAGAAGATGCCGATCTCCGCGGAGGTGGAGCGGCTCTTCGGCGCACGGCCTTCCTCGGACCGCCCCGGCTCCCTGCGCGAGGCCATCGTCCGCTGGCTCAACGAGGAGCTCTGACCGGCCCTCGCTCCCCCAGGGTCGAGCACCCCCCCCCCCGCTCGACAAGCACCCACGACCGGGAAAGACTCACGGGCCGTGTCGGCCATCGAAGTCACCGGGTTGAGGAAGAGGTACCGGCGCCTGTTGCGTCCGCCGGTGGATGCCTTGCGAGGGGTGGATCTGAGCGTGCCGGAGGGCAGTGCCTTCGGGCTCATTGGCCCCAACGGCGCGGGGAAGACGACCTTCATCAAGAGCCTGCTGGGCATCATCCAACCCACGGATGGAACCGTGCGCGTGCTGGGAGGCTCGCCCGGGGACGCCCACATCCGCGCGCGCATCGGCTACCTGCCCGAGCGCCTGCACCTGCCCAACTCCTGGAGCGCCCTCGGCTTCCTGGACATGATGGCCCGCTTCAAGGACCTCGTGCCCGACGCCCGCGCGCACCAGCAACTGCTCGAGCGCGTGGGACTGGCCGCGGCCGCGCGCCAGCGCATTGGTGAATTCTCCAAGGGCATGCGCCAGCGCCTGGGGCTCGCCTCCGCCCTGCTGGGTCCCCCCGATCTGCTCATCCTCGACGAGCCCACGGATGGAATCGATCCCATGGGGCGGGTGGAGGTGCGGCGCATCCTCCAGGAGGAGGTGCGGCGCGGGGCCACGCTCTTCCTCAACTCGCACCTGCTGGCGGAGACCGAGCGGGTGTGTGATCGCGTGGCCATCCTCTCGGGGGGCCAGGTGGTGCGGCAGGGCCGGCTGGAGGAGCTGCTGCGCGGCGGGGTGCGCTGGACGGTGCGCTTCGCCCCGGGCGTGGACGCGGGCGCGCTGGCCGCCGCGGGCTTCCAGCCGGGGGACACCGAGGGCCTCTACCACCTGGAGGCACCGGGGCTGCCGGAGCTCAACGCGGCGCTGGATCGGGCCCGGGCCTCGGGCGCGCTGATGATGGAGCTGCGGCGCGAGGGCCAGGATCTGGAGCAGGTGTTGTTGTCCACCGTGGGAGTCGCGGCATGAGGCACGTGCTGAGAGTGGCGCTGTACGTCCTGCGCAGCGCAGGCTCGCCCGCACCACCTATGTGCCCCCGGCCGCGCGCGACGCGGGCACCGAGCCCCCCAAGCCGGTGGATCCCTTCCTCGAGGCCATGCCCCGCGGCGAGAACCACACCGCCGTCGTCATCGAGGCCAATGCGGTGCGGCACTCGCCCCTGGGGGAGATGATGCTGGAGTGTCTGCTGATGCAGCCACAAGCGCGCGAGAAGTTGGAGGCGTTCCGCCAGCACACGGGCGTGGATCCGCTCGAGGGTGTGGATCGGGTGGCCGTCATGGATGATGGGCTCGCCATCTCCGGACAGTTCGGCCAGGCGCGCATGGAATCGCTGCTGCCAGGGGAGTGGCGGGCCTCGGCGCATGGCGAGCAGGGCCGCGTCTACGTGCCGGCGAAGCCTCCCACCCCGGGCCGGGACGACCTGGCGGCGGTGGGCACCTGGGGGGACTCGATGCTGGTGATCGGCCGGACGCCGGAGGAGGTGCACGGCATCCTGGATCGCATCGAGGGCCGGGGCTCCTCGGAGCCACCGGTGGTCGGCGGCCAGTACGCCTATGGGGATGTGTATGGCGTGGTGTCCGTGGAGCGGCTGGCGGACAGCCTGCCTCCGGAGCAGCGTGCGCTGGGTGAGCGGCTGAAGCAACTGGCGCCCCGCGCACGGCTGAACCTGGACGTGAGCTCGGACTTCGCCTTGTCGGTGAGCCTCAGGGGGCCGGACGCGGAGCGCACGGCGGACATGGCGAAGGCCATCGGCGCGGCCATGGCCCTGGCTCGCTTCGAGGCCCTGAGCCAGGACCAGACGGAGCTCGCCCGCGTCCTGGAGTACGCGAAAACGATCGCGATGGACGACCACCTCGGCGTCCAGCTCGCGGTGCCCCTGGAGGTCCTCCGCCAGGAACTCTCCTGGTGCCGGGGCGGCAGCGCCTCCGGGAGCACGGACGCGGGCACTCCGGCTCCCTCGCGATGACCTCCGACGCCAGAGTCTTGCCCCGCAGTGGGCCCCTCACGGGGTGATGAGCCGGATGGCGTGGTTGAAGGAGTCGCTCACGTAGATTCGCCCCTGGGGATCCACGGCGAGGCCCGTGGGCGCGACGATGTCCGCCACGTCCCCCGAGCCCAGGTTCGTCCCCAGCCTCCCCGAACCCGCGATCGTGGAGACCTGCGTGTCCGCGGCGGTCGCCCCGGGGAGGATCTTCCGGATGCGGAAGTTGGCCGTATCGGCGAGCACCACCTCGCCCTGAGGACCCACGGCCAGGCCGAGCTGGGCACGGAAGCTGGAGACACTGCCCACGCCATCCAGGAAGCCGATCGGCGCGCCGGACCCCAGGCCAGCGAGGGTGACGACCGAGCGGGTGGGCCCCGCCTGGATGCGGCGCAGGTGCTGACTGCCCGCATCCAGCACGTACAGTTCCCCGGCCTTTCCGAGCGCGAGGGCGGAGGGGTAGGCGAAACGGGCGTCCGAGCCGCGCGCCGCGTCGCTGGTGCCGCTGGCTCCGCTCCCGGCGAGGGTGACGACCTCCTTCGTGGTGGCGCTGTACATGCGGATGCGGTGGTTGTCCTGGTCCGCCACGTAGACGTTGCCCGCCTCATCCACGGCGAGCGCCATCGGCCGGCCGAAGTTCGCCCGCCGGGCCGGGCCATCGCGCATGCCCGCCTGGAACCCCACTCCCGCCACGGTACTCACCTGCCACGCCCCCGTGGGATCGCGGTCGAGACGGCGGATGACGTAGTTGCCCGAGTCCGCCACGTAGACCTCCCCCGCGGGCCCCACCGCCACCGCCGTGGGCATGCGAAACATGGCCTGGCTGCCCTCGCCGTCGCGGTAGCCGGACGCTCCATTGCCCGCGATCGTGAGCACTCTCCGGTCCGTCCCCTCCTGGATGAGGCGGATGCGGTTGTCGCCGGTGTCCGCCACCACCACGTGGCCCTCCCGTGTCACCGCCAGCCCGCTGGGAGTCTGGAACGTGGCCTCGGCCGCCAGGCCATCGCCGCTCCCCGCCTCCCCTGCCCGCCCCGCGAAGGGCTCGACGGAGCGCGCCCAGGCGCCCATGGGCGCCGGCACCGTCGGCCTGAGCCCCGCCGCCACGGAGAGCTTCCGCGGCGGATGCCGGTGCGCCAGAGCCCGCTCCAGCACGTTGAGCGTCATGCGCTCCACTCGGGAGTCCTTCAGCGCCGGTTGACTGTCGGACAGGCCGAGCGCCCACCAGATCGTCCCCGCCGAGAACACCAGCCGCCCCGAGGGAAGTGTCCGGTCCACCGCGGTGGCGTAGGAGGGCAGGCCCTCGGCGCTCACCACCGGGCTCTTCAGGCTGACGCTCGCGCCCGGTGGGTAGTCCGGCCAGCCCGTGAAGGCCTTGTCGTACTCGAAACCGACGAGTCCGGGCAGCAGTTCTCCCCGCTGGAGCCCCGTCCCCTCGAACAGCCAATGCGAGGCGTCGCTCACCGCGAGTGGGTACCCGAAGAGCAGCCACCCCTCGTACATCGCGCCGTAGAGGTTGTTCTCCGCGCGCGCGTCGGGAGGATCCCGGAAGCGCACCGTCGAGTTCGGGATGGGATCCTTCTGGGGCTCGTCCTTGTAGCAGACGATGGTGCGCAACATGTTCCCCCGTGCATCGGGCAGGACCCGGATGCGCCAGTAGGAGCCATTGCCACCGAAGTAGACCAGGCTCATCTGGCCATTGGCCAGCGCCGCGTCCACCTGCTCCCGCTCCTGCACGGGCCAGTACTCGTCCTGGCCCCCGTGAACGAAGGCGCCCATGCCCTTGAGCAGCTCGGGGAAGCGGATGAAGTCGAACTGCGTCCCGTAGGTGACGTCATAGCCATGGCGCTCGAGGAACCGGACGAGCTGCTGATCCAGGTAGAACGTCTTCCCGGCCCCTTCCAGGGCCTGATAGGGGCGATTGAAGGACACCTCCCACGCGCGGCCCCTGGGCATCGTCCGGGAGCCGTCGAAGTAGAGGCTCTCTCCGCCCCAGGTGTTGTAGGCCTGATAGGTGGTGAAGTTGGGCGTGAAGAAGATCTCCGCCGCGCGCCGGTCGCGCACCACGAAGGGCGCCAGGCGCATGAACTTGTCCGCGCGCCAGATCTTCACCACGTAGAGGCCCGACAACCAGGACGCATCGACGGGGACGGTGAAGGCGTTCTGCCAGTCACACTCGACGCGCGAGGTGACCGGATCCCGAGGACACGGGGGCTGCTGGTGGACCTGCCAGGGCCCCCCGCTCCACACCTTCCGGGCCCCGGCGCCTGCGTAGTAGCCGATCCGGAAGACCTCGGCGGTGATGGTGGCCAGCTCCTGGTTGCTGGAAACCTTCACCCCCAGGGTGTCCCCCGCCTCCAGCGACTCGCTGGAGGTGTAGACGTCGAGTTCCCCATTCGCCGAGCTCCTGCCGCTCGTCCAGCTCGAATCACCCGGGCGCTCGTTCTCCAGCTGGATGGGATTGGGTGGCCTCCCCGCACCATCGCTCCCTCCATCCGCTCCATTCACCTCCGGGCGTCGTGCCGGATTCGAGTCGCGGCATCCTCCGAGGAAGAACAGCACCAGCAGGATCCCCGCGCCGCGCCTCCAGTACCGCGACTCGCGCTTCATTCGCTCTCCCGTTGTCCCAGCAAGAAGGGGACCGGGTGAGGTAAAGCGCGCCACCTCTCGGAACAACCCGCCCTGGGAGGCCTATCTCCCGCCGGTACCGGGCAGATGGCCTTTCAGGCGTTCGCCTTCATGTCCCATCCGATTCTGGGAAGTGTCCGCGGCCGGGAGGTGTCCTGAAGAGTCCACCCCCACTGAAAGGATCTGAATGAAGCGGATTGGCATGGTTGCCCTGCTGCTGACCCTCCCCCTGGTGGCACTGGCGTCACCTGTGTGGAAGGGAGACTTCGAATCCGGAGACCTCTCCCAGTGGACCGGCAAGCAAGAAGTCGCCTCGGATCGACTCCAGGTCGTTTCCTCCCCCGATCGCCAGAGCCAGTACGCCCTCAAGGTGACGGTGCGCAAGGGGGATGATCCCATCAACGCGAGCGGCAACCGCAATGAGCTCTTCCACTATGGGAACGAGACCGAGGGCTCGGAGTACTACTACAAGTGGAGCACCATGTTCGCGCCGGACTTCCCGAGCGCGAACACCTGGCAACTCTTCACCCAGTGGCACCAAGACGGTACCAGCGGCTCGCCGCCGCTGGAGTTCTATGCCTGGGGCGAGAACATCTACCTGCGCCTGGAGGGCCGGGACGATCGGGTCGTCTGGAGCGCCCCGCTGGTGCGTGACCAGTGGCTCGACTTCGTCCTGCACGTGAAGTGGTCGTCCGACCCGGAGGTCGGCTTCGTCGAGCTGTATTACAATGGCGAACTCGCCCTTCCCCAGGAGTTCACGCCCACCCTGTTCGGTGGCATGCAGAACTATCTCAAACAGGGCTTGTACCGGGACGAGAGCATCGATTCGGTGGGCGTCGTCTTCCACTCCGGCATGGAGCAGGCGACGTCGCTGGAAGACGTGTTCCCCACGGTGGCGGGCGCTCCGGGGCCTTCCTCCACGAGCCCACAGACGCCGGGCATGGGCTCGCAGGCTCCCTCGTCGATGAACCCGGGTGCGGAGATGCCCGGGGACCTCGTCGATCCGGCCGTGGGATGCTCCGCGTCGGGTGGCTCCGTGGGCGGCCTGGGGCTGTTCGCCGCGCTCGCCCTGTGGGGCGGCCGGATCTTCAAGCGCCGCGCCCGCGGGGGCTCTTGAATCAGGAGGTTGGAGTGGGCCCCTGATTGATGTGATCCCCGGGAGACATCCACAATGCGTCCATGCCGACTCCCCACTCCGTCCCCATGGCCAGGCCCCTGACCGTTCTCGTCCTGGCCGGCTGTCTCGCCAGTGCGCCCCTCGCCTGTACGGGCCCACAGGGTCCCGAAGGGCCCGTGGGCGGCGATGGCTCGCTCACCCCCCGGCGGCTGCTGGATGACAAGATTGGACGCTGGCTGCCGGACAACCGCGAGCGGCTCAACGCGCTGATTCGGGACGTGGGGATCGCCAGCCCGGCGTTCGACCCCAGGAACCGCCCCGTGGCCGTGTTCGACTGGGACAACACCCTGGTGAAGAACGATCTCGGGGACGCCACCTTCTTCTGGATGCTCCGGCACGACAAGGTGCTCCAACCCACGGGGAGGGACTGGAGCACCACCAGCCGCCACCTGACGGTGGAGGCCCGGACGGCCCTCTCCACCGCGTGTGACCCGGCTGGCGAGCCGGGACAGCCCCTGCGCACGAGCGAACACGCCGCATGCGCCGACGAGCTCGTCAGCATCTACACCGGCGGCAAGACGCGAGCGGCCCAGGCGGCCTGGGACAAGCAGCTCACCCTCACCCTCAATACCGCCTACGCCTGGGTGGCCCAGCTCCAGGCGGGCTACACCCCCGAGGAGGTTCGCGGCTTCGCCCGGTCCGCCTACGCGGAGAACGCCTTCAATCCCGTCGGCACCACGCAGACGGTGGGGAGCGTCACGGGGCTCGCCTACCACGTGCGGGTGTACGAGGAGATGGTGGACCTCGTGGAGACGATGCAGGACAACGGCTTCGACGTCTGGGTGCTCACCGCCTCGCCCCAGTTCGTCATCGACGCCGTGTCCGAGCAGCTCATCGGCGTCAAACCCAACCGGGTGGTGGGCATCCGCTCGGTGACGGACGCCCAGGGCCGGTTGACGGCGCACCTGCAGGGCTGCGGACCCGTGGCCGATGGCGAGGACACCCTCATCACCTACGACCAGGGCAAGCGCTGCTGGATCAACAAGGCCATCTACCACCTGCCCGCGGAGCAGCAGCTCGCGCGTCAGCCGGACGAGCGCCAGCGCCAGGTCTTCGCGGCGGGGGACTCGGACACGGACCTGGCCTTCATGCAGGACGCGACGCGGCTCAAGCTCGCCCTCAACCGCAACAAGGTCCAGCTCATGTGCAACGCCTACGCGAACGTCCGGGGCACGTGGCTCGTGCAGCCCATGTTCGTGCGGCCCGCCGCCCAGGCCGCCACCCCGTACCCCTGCACCACCGCGGTGGACGCGGCCGGTCAGCCCCTCGTGGACGAAGATGGGCAGCGCTTCACCCAGGACTTCGAGGACCGCGTCCACCAACTGCCTTGAGGCCTCGGCGGAACCGGGTCCTTCTGCTCGCGCGAAGGCTGCAATCCTCCCCAGGTCACGGGTGCGGTAGAAAACCCCCACACCCGTACGCCGAGTCTCTCCCCAAGGAGTCTCTCATGTCCCATGCGCGTCTCGCTTCCGCCACGCTCGTCCTGTTGTTGTGCCAGACCGTCCCCGCGCTCGCGGCCGCGCCGCCGAAGGCGGAGAAGCAACGCATCACCGCGGCCTCGGGAGTGAAGATGCGCGCCACGCCGGGCGCTGGCGGGCAGGAGGTGGCCCGGCTCTTCATCGGCACGGAGGTGCGCGAACTCGAGCGCTCCGAGAAGCAGGAGACCGTGGGGGGCAAGACGGACCATTGGTACCGCGTCGCCGCGCCCGAGGGCCAGGAGGGCTGGGTCTTCGGAGCCTTCGTGCCACCCTTCGAGCCGGAGCAGCGCGTGCGGACCTATCTGGAGCTCGCCAGTCAACGCATGGCGGACGAGAAGACGCCCTTCGTGGATCGGACGGACCTGGCCAACTTCCTGAAGCGCGCGGCGGAGCAGGAGACCGACAAGGCGAGCGCGGCGCGGTTGGAGCTGGCTCGCTGGCGCGCGATGCGCTGGGTCCTGGACACCATCCTCCCCTCGGAGGTGCCAGCGAAGGTGTACGAGCCCTGGGTGAAGCGCCAGGGCGAGGCGCTCATCTACAACGAGCTGGGGAGCGATTGGCTCGTGAGCAGCAGTGTCCTGTGGTCGCTCGAGGAGAAGTACCGGGGCCTGCCCGAGGCCGAGGGGTTCGCCTGGGAGGCGGCGACAACGCCCTCCCCTGGCGAGTGCGAGGGGTATGCGCCGTGCTACCTGGAAAGGAGCAAGAGCTCGGAGGGTGAGTATCTCCGGCGCTACCCCACCGGGGCGCACGTGGACGAGGCCCTGAAGGCGGTGGAGCAGGTGCTGGGAACGGACGGCATCGCCGAGCTCGAAAAGGACGATCGCGCCGATGTGCACCGGGAGCTGAACGCGCTGGAGGCGGCGCTCGGCAAGGTGAAGCCCGAGCAGAAGAAGACCGTCATGGAGAAGCTCAAGGCCCTGCGAAAGGCCGTGGGCCGCTGACGGCGGAACGACAGGAATCCCTTTCCGTGGCAAGGGGTGTCATCCACGGCCGCGGAGCCGTGCGATTGCCGCGAGCCTCTAGCCAAGCCGGTCTCGATCTTCGGGAACACGCGTTGCCCCTGGGTTGACTCGGCCGCACAGCCTCCCTGTAATCCCGCGTGGGGCTCCTCGCGAGCGGAGCCCATGCCTGGAGGCGCTGGGTGCCAAGAGGGATAGCTCTGCTGACATGCCTGTTGCTTGTGGGGTGTAGCAGCGCCCCCCGGAGCGTTCTCCCTGCCACTGGACAGATAAGGTACTGCGTCTACATCCCGAGCGGCGGCTTTGAGCAGGCAGAACGAGGTGGAGCATCTGCCGCCGTGCCTGCGCCGGGAGCGAATTCGCCGACGGCTCCACTTCCCCCTTCCCCACCACCGCTGCGAGGGATTGCTGGCGGAGGCGCAGGAGATGGGGCACCCCGCGGCATGCTCCGCCTGGTGCCGCAAGGCGGCACGACCGCGGCAGGAGCAGGCTCTGGCGCTGGTGCAGGAGAAGCCCTGGTGACGGGCGGCGCGGTCGTCGCGGCCGCGGGCAGTGTTCTACTGCTTTGCTTCACCGTCAAAGCGGTTGTGGACGGTGAGCAGACCCCCATCGACATCGCGGACAAGTTCTACGGCACACACTTCGGAGATGTTTCTGGATGGGTTCGGGGCCGGTATCCCCCAAAAGGCTCTACGAATTCGCGCACCATCGAGATAGAAATCCTCATTGACCAGGAGCCTGACGGCACGGTGTCGGTGACGACGAGTGCTCCCACGGCCCAACCTGAGTCGGTGTCCTCTCCCCGCGCTCCTCCCAGTGGGTGGCCAACTCCGAAATCCGACAATGAAGGTAAAAAGAAACGCGGCCGTCTCTATGTAACCTATAGAAAGCTCAACAGAAAAACAAACCTTTACTACGCTGGCCGGACCAGTATGGTCGTTGATCTCGGCCTGCCTCTCAGACTCCAGGCAGAATGGGCTATTCGACTCCGAGACATGAATCATCATGTTGATGAGAACGAAGACCCGAAGGACGCTTCATTTGCTCAAGCACAACTTGATGTATTCGACCTTGGGGCTGCCATCGACTACAATCAGAGGCATGATGACCCAGCATACTGGCGGATTCGTGGAAGAGAGCAGCAACTGATAGACTTCAATGGAGGCGCTCAGTCCGACACGGGCAAGTCCCATCGAACCGAGAACATCGTGCGCGCCGTGGCAAAAGACAACCCGCGGGGGAGACGGTTTCACGATGCAGCCACGATTCGCTGGGGCGAACTTCACCGTTACACAGGATACTAGGACATGCGGCCAACGCATAAACCAGGTTCATTTTTGAGAATTCCCCTCCCAGACGGCTCCTTCGGCTATGGAAGGGTGCTCGAATTGCATTTCGATGCTTTCTACAATTACAGGACTACTGAGCCAGACGCGAACCTGGATAAGATCGCATCCAATTCCATCCTTTTCAGGATTATTGTAAAGCATCCATACCCGAAGTCATGGGAGCTTGTTGGATGGAGAGAGATTGAGGAACGCCTGAGGCAACCCGTTGTCCAATTCAACATGGAGGTGGGTCCACTCCGGCGCTGTTGGATTTTCGATAGCATTGGCAATGAGAGAGAGGCGTCCCCTCAAGAATGTATTGGGCTCGAGCCAGCGGCTGTTTGGGAATCTCACGGTGTCGAAGAACGTCTGCTCGATGCCTTCATGGGGCGGCCCAACGACAGTTTGGTGCGCATGTGGAAGGAGTTGGAGTAGCAGAGCACGACGAGTCCCCCGTCGGGCACCACTACCCTCGTGGGAGCGGGCCGGGGCCCGGGTCCACGGACGCCATCGAAGGTGTGCTCACCTGTGCGCTCAGCTCGGCCAGATCCCTGTCCCGCCGATGGTAGCCCCGCTGCAGGAGGAGCTTCCGGGCGGCACCCAGCTCCGAACGTGCCTGAGCGAGCTTCCCCATCGCCAGGAACAAGCGGCACCTCTCGAGACACACATCCACCTGGAACAACCGCGTTCCCGCCCCGGTGGAGATGAAGAGCGCCTCATCGAGGTCTCTCCACGCCAGCTCGAACGAGCCCCGCAGCCGATGGACCGCGGCCCGGCTGGTCAAGGCGGGGGTTATCAGCATCGGCGTCCCCTGCTTGCGCATCAGCAAGAAGCCTTCGCTCAGGAACTCCAGCGCCAGGCCGAGAGCCTCCGGAGCCTCCGCGCTCCGCCGCAGGTGGGCGTTGCCCAGGCACAACTGGAGCATTCCCATGAGCTGCCAAGAGCCTGACGACCGTGCCCAGTCCACATAGGAACCGAGCCAGCGGAACACCTCCTGGGAGCGACCCTGATCCAGCAGCAGATCGCAATACGCGAGGTCGACGAAGAGAAACTTCAGCCAGTCCTCACCCCGTGGCAAGGAGGTGGCGTGTAGGAAGAACGCCTCGGCCTCCGCCGATCGGCCACACTGAATGAGTGCACAGGCGAGGCTGGCGAGCTGGCGACTGTGTTGCCAGGCAACCCCCGTCTTTCGCGACAATCCGACGGCGCGCTCGCCGTACTGGACGGCCCGTTCCGGCTCGCCGAGGAAGACGTACACCATGCACAGAGCGCCGAAGACATAGGCGGCCTGGTGGGGATGATCGTGCAGCCGCGGGTTGTCCAGCGCACCCAAGAGGGGCTCGACTGCCTCGGGCAGGGACGTCCTGGACCGACCTGCTCGTGAGCAGGCGAAGCTCCCTGGCCAGGGAGGCGAGTTCCGCATCGATGGCATGCCTGCTCTGCTCCGACAGGGCTCGAGCCCTCCTGGGGCGAAGCTGCAACCGCTGAAGCCACTCGGCGGCCTCCCAGTCACAGGGCGAGAGCAGCAGGGGAATGAGGTGAAGCCCGCTGTCCGCCCGGCGCTGGAGGAGCCGGGGCACTTCTTCCTCGAGGATGAACCTCGAACTCAGGAAGTGGGCCGAGATCAGCAGCACCGCCGCGCCAGCCTCGCTGATCGCCTGCTCGAGGTCCGCCCGCCAGTCCGCACCTGTCTCGATGTGGGAGTCGTCCCAAGCCACCAGGCACTCGTGGAGAACGGTCAGATGGGTCGAGACACGCTCCTTCCACGCCTCATCCTCGTGGCTGTAGCTGATGAAGACGGTGGGCCTGTCCATGGGGATGTTCCGTGTCACCGCGCGGGCTCGGGGAGTGCTGCGAAGGCCCTCCCTGGATGGTGTGGGCATCTTCGATCTGTGAGTAAACCGGAAGGAAGGAGGCCACACGGGGCGAGGTGGCGAGAGCCGGGCCTGCCTTCTTCCCGAGTACTGACAGGGCGGAGCGGGCGGTGCGGATTTCAGGAGGAGCACTGGAATAGGAACTCGTGCGCCTTTCAGGGACTCGAGAATTCCATGCTCGAGGACCGCGTCTTCCTTCTGCCCTGATCGCACGGCCGTGCGACGGGAGAGGCCCGCGAGGCTCTCAGCCGAGCATGTCTCGCACGAGGGGAACGACCTCGCGGCCATACAGCTCGATGCAGCGCATGAGCTTGTCGTGCGGCAGCGGGCCCGCGCTGTACTTCAAATCAAAGCGGGACAGGCCGAGGGCCCTGGCCGTCGCGGCGATCTTGCGAGCGACGGTCTCGGGTGAGCCGAGGTAGAGCGAGCCCTGCTCGACCTCCCGCTCGAACTCCGCCGCGCTCATCGGGGGCCAGCCGCGCTCGGCGCCGATCCGATCGCGCATCCGCTTGTAGTGCGGCCAGAACTCCTCGCGCGCCGCCGCGTCCGTCTTGGCCACATAGCCGGGTGAATGGACGCCGATCGGCTGGACGGGGCGCTCGAGCTGCGCGAAGGCGCGTTGATAGAGCTCGGCATAGGGCCTGAAGCGCACGGGGTCGCCGCCGATGATGGCCAGCATCATGGGCAGGTCATATTGGGCCGCGCGCACCACCGACTCCGGACTTCCACCCACGCCGATCCAGGTCTTGAGCGAACCGGTCTCGATCCTCGGGAACACGCGTTGCCCCTGGAGGGCGGCGCGCGTCGTCCCCCGCCACGTCACGGCCTCCTCGCGGAGCAGCGCCGCGAAGAGGTCGAGCTTCTCCTCGAACAGCGTCTCGTACTGGCGCAGCTCGTAGCCGAAGAGCGGAAAGGACTCGGTGAAGGAGCCGCGCCCGAGGATCACCTCCGCGCGTCCCCTGGCCAGGGCGTCGAGCGTGGAGAAGCGCTGGAACACGCGCACGGGATCGTCCGAGCTCAGCACCGTCACGGCCGAGCCGAGATGGATGCGGGTCGTGCGCGTGGCGATCCCCGCGAGCACGACCTCGGGCGCGGAGACGGCGAAGTCGGCCCGGTGGTGCTCGCCCACGCCGAAGAAGTCGAGGCCGAGCTCGTCGGCGAGGACGGCCTGCTCCACGACGTCGCGGATGACCTGCGCCTGCGAGAGCGGCTCGCCACCGGGGCCGAGGGTGACATCCCCGAAGGTGTCCAATCCAAGTTCCAGAGATCTTGCCATGCGAAGTCAGGCCGAGGGCAGCGAGGAGGCCTGTTGCTCCTTGTTCAGCTTGCCGGCGAGGTCCTTGAAGGACTGGTGGCCCGCGTTCATCAGCAGGAGTCCGAAGCCCACCTGCTGCAGCGTCTGGCACAGCCACAGCACGTTCGCGTACGCCAGCCCGCTGCTGTTGACCACCGAGGCGGGGAGGAACAGCGACAGGCCCACCTTGATGGCGGCATGGAAGGTGCCGAGCATGCCGGGCGCGGCGGGAATCATCACGCCCACCACCAGCACGCAGTTGAGCACGTAGGCCTGGAACAGCGTCAGGCTCAAGGCGCCGAACGCGCGCGACAGCACGGCCATGCCCGCGCCGTTGAGTCCCCAGTAGAGGAGCGTGTAGAGGAAGAAGCCCACCATCTGGCGAGGCCCGGGCAACTGCCGCATGGCGCCCACGAACGTGTCCACCACGTCCGCCACCTTGTCCGCGAGGCCCGGAACCACCCGGCCCACCGTCGAGCGCACCAGCCGCACCGCGCGCTCCTGGTGCCACAGCGAGAACAGCAGGAAGACGAGCAGACCCCCGAACCCCGCGAACATCAGGTTGGCACCCAGCTTCACGTAGCGCATCCCGGGCACGGTCGTCGGCACGAAGAAGAGCAGCAGGCGCATCATCACGGCCACGAACATGCCGTCCGTGATGCGCTCGAGCACCACCGAGGTCATCGCCGCGCTGCGCCGGATGGAGCTGCGCTGGGCGATGAGCAGGGGCCGGGCGAACTCACCCAGCCGGAAGGGCAGCACCAGCAGCATCATGAAGCCGATACCCGACGCCTCGTTCAGCTTGCCAAAGGGCACCCGCTCCATCCCCGACAACAGGCAGCCCCAGCGCAGGGTGCGCGCCAGGTGGATGAGCGTCAGGATGCCGAAGTACGGCACCACCCATGCGTAGTTGGCCGACTTCAGGACGGACAGCTGTGACTCCCAGTCCGCATCCTGGAACGCCCACCAGAAGAAGAGCAGGGTCACGATCAGACTGGCGACGAGTTTCACGGCACGTTTCACGCCCGCCCGTATACCGCCCCCCTCGCCTGGACTCCAGGGGTTCCCTGTCTATTCCCCTGCCAGGAGACCAGGGCCCCGGCCGCGGGGCACCCCGACGGTCCTGCCGGCAACGGGTCTCGCCTCAAGCGTCTCCAGGGGTCCGATCCGGGTGCTGATCCGTCGGCAGCTCGTCTTCCTGCTCGTCCACCTGACGATCCGGTACCCGGTACTCCTCGCCGAGCCAGCGCCCCAGGTCCACCATGCGGCAGCGCTTGGAGCAGAACGGAAACGCCGGGTTCTCGGCACGCGGAGCGACCGGCTTCCGACAGATGGAACACTCTCGAACATTCATGGCCACGGCGTACTCATAAGCCTTGATGTCGCCCACGGCCAGCGCGTTTAGAGTCCCGCGCGTGGACGCTCCCGGAGAAGCGCACTTCCTCCTGCAAGGTGACCGGCTCTCCCGCGACTTCGTCTCGGTGGGGGTCGAGGACACCGTCGCCCAGGCGCTGGAGAAGATGCGCGCGGCGCCCGGCAGCAACGAGATCTTCTACTGCTACGCGTGCGATCCCGCGGGCCGCCTGGTGGGCGTGGTGCCCATCCGCAAGCTCATCCGCGCGGCACCCGACGAGCGCATCGCCTCGCTCATGTTCACCCGCGTGGTGAAGCTGCCGGTGGATGCGCCGGACTCGCTCGTGGAGGACTTCTTCGTCACCTACCGCTTCCTGGCCTTTCCGGTGGTGGACGCCGAGGGCCGCATCGTCGGCGTGGTGGAGGTGGGCAACTTCGTCGACACCTTCTCCGACACCCTCTTCGACGAGGTGGAGGGCCGCGTGCGCGACGAGGTGTTCCGCTTCGTCGGTCTGCCGGAGAACGAGATGAAGCAGACGCGCCCGGTGAGCATGGCCCTGCGGCGCTTTCCCTGGCTGCTCGTCAACATCGGCGGCGGCTTCCTCGCGGCCACCGTGTCGCGGCTCTTCGAGCAGACGGTGGAGCGGCTCGTCGTGGTGGCCGCCTTCATCCCCATGGTGCTCGTGCTCTCCGAGAGCCTGGGCGTGCAGACCACGGCCGTGTCCGCGGCGATGATCGCCAACCAGCGCGTGGACGTGCCCCAGATGCGCCGCGAGGTGCTCGGCACGAGCCTCGCCGGGATGATGGCCGCCGGGGTGGTGGCCCTGCTGGGCAGCCTCTACTCCCCCCACCTCGCCTTCCCCTTCGTGCTCTTCATCGCCATCACCCTCTCCACCTCGCTCGCCGCGGGGTTGGGCGCCCTCCTGCCCTTCGCCTTCCACCGCTTCCGGGTGGATCCGCACCTGGCCTCGGCGCCGCTGGTGCTCGCCATCTCCGACAACGTCACCCTGCTCACCTACTTCACCCTCGTCACGCGCCTGCTCGGCTAGAGGCGCTCTTCCGGAGAACCCATCCATGCAGGTCCTTCGCATCACCCGTCCTGGCGGCCCCGAGGTGCTCGAGTTCGAGGAACGCCCCGCGCCCATCCCCATCGGCTCGGAGCTGCTCGTGCGCGTGCGCGCCACGGCGCTCAACCGCGCCGATCTGCTGCAGATGAGCGGCAGGTACGCCGCGCCGCCGGGCGTCCCCGCGGACGTGGCGGGCATCGAGTACGCGGGCGAGGTGTTGGCCGTGGGCCCGGCGGTGCGCCGCTTCCAGGTGGGCGACCGGGTGATGGGGCTGGTGGGCGGCGGGGCCTTCTCCGAGCAGCTCGTCACCCACGAGCGCGAGGCCATGCACGTGCCCACCCCGCTCGACTTCACCCAGGCCGCGGCGCTGCCCGAGGCGTACCTCACCGCCTTCGACGCGCTCGTGCTCCAGGGCGGCCTGCGCATGGGCGAGTCCGTGCTCATCCACGCCGTGGCCAGTGGCGTGGGCTCGGCGGCGGCGCAGCTCTGCCGCGCCATGGGGGCACGGGCGTTCGGCACGGGGCGCAACGCCCAGAAGCTCGCGCGCGCCACCGAGTGGGGCGTGGAGAAGACGGTGCTGTGTGACACCCAGCCCCCGCGCTTCGCGGACACCGTGAAGGAGGCCACGGGC
The DNA here is from genome assembly GCF_002305875.1 of Cystobacter fuscus. NCBI lineage: Bacteria > Pseudomonadati > Myxococcota > Myxococcia > Myxococcales > Archangiaceae > Cystobacter > Cystobacter fuscus. The sequence goes on from NZ_CP022098.1 coordinate 7,227,716, forward strand.
GGACGCGGCGTGGACCTGGCGTTGGATCTGGTGGGTGGGGATTACCTGCCGGAGACGCTGCGCGCCATGGCCCTCCAGGGCCGGGTGCTGCTGGTGGGACTCGTGGCGGGCCGGCGGGCGGAAGTGGACCTGGAGGGGGTCCTCGCCCGCCGGCTGCACATCACGGGCACGGTGCTGCGCAGCCGCCCGCCCGAGGAGAAGATGGCGCTCGTCCAGGCCGCCGAGCGCAGCCTCCTGCCCCTGTTCCACTCGAAGGCGCTCACCCCCGTGGTGGATGCCATCTGCCCCATGAAGCAGGCGCGCGAGGCTTTCACGCGCATGGCGAACAACGAGACGGTGGGCAAGCTCGTGCTGCACTGGGAGTGAACAGGCGCGCCCGTCCACCTTTGACCCCTCCCGGGGCGTGACGTACCGTCCTCGACTCCCCCAGCGGAGAGCCACGCCATGGTCTCAGCGAAACCGGCCCTCACGACCCCCACCGAGGGACACGTGAACAGACCCCGCCGCCTCGTGGTCGAGGCGCTGGGCTGTGGACTGCTGGTGGTGGCACTGGAGGGGGCCCACCATGGCGCCGAGCACCTGGGCGTGAGCGCCACGGACGGGCGGCTCTTCATGTCGCTGGCGACGGGCGCGGTGCTCGCGTGCCTCACGCTGGTGCTGCGGCCCTTCTCGGGCGCCCACTTCAACCCCGCCCTCACCTTCGCCGACGCGCTGGAGGATGGCACCCCCTGGAAGGACGTCCCCCTCTACGTGCTCGCCCAGTTCTCGGGAGGACTGGCGGGCCGGTTGATCGCCCACCTCATGTGCGGCGAGCCCCTGCTGCTCACCGCCCTCGTGCCCGCCGCCACCTCGGCGCACTTCCTCACGGAGCTCGTCTCCACCTTCGGGCTGCTCATCGTGGTGCGCGGGTGCGCGCGCAACCGCCCCTCGGCCACGCCCTTCGCGGTGGCCGCCTACGTGGCCACCACCGTGTGGTTCACCGACTCGCGTTCCCTGGCCAACCCCGCCCTCGTCCTCGCGCGCGCGGCGAGCAGCCAGACGAGCGCCGTGCACCCGCTCGACGTGGAGACCCTCGTCGTCTCGCAACTGCTGGGCGCGGCGCTCGCGGTCTGCCTCTTCCGCTGGCTCCAGCGGCCCGCCCGCGCCTCGCCGCCGGGACCCTGGACGATCATCTGCCTGTCTCCCCAGGAGGGCGTCGCCGAGCTCGCGGCCTCCCTGCTCAACGGGCTCGCGGCGCCGGCGCGCGTCCAGGCCATCGCCTCTCCTTCCCACGAAGAGCTCCTGGAGGCCCAGGCCTCCGAGCGCCAGGCGGCGACGCTCGTGCTGCGGCTCGTTCCGGCGGGGGCCTCACCGGACGCGGCCCTGCTCGGAGAAGTCTGGCAACTGCCCCCGCTCGAGCTACGCGCGGTGCTGCGCGGACGGCTCCAGCGCTTCCTGCGCGAGCGCGGCTGGTTGCGCCTGTACGCCGTCGGAGACCCCTTCGCTCCGAGGCCCGGGGACACCCGCTGACGGGGGCGTGGCGGGCGAGTCCAGGACGTGGGCCGGCACCTGCGCGAGCGCATCCCGCAGCACCTCCAGGCCCGCGCCGGGCCTGGTGCCGCGCTCGCTCAGCACCCGCCGCCAACCCCTCGCTCCGGGCAGCCCCGCGAACAACCCCAGGATGTGGCGCGTGACGCGTGACAGGTACTCGCCCCGCGCGAGCAGCTCCTCCACATAGGGCTGGAGGGCCTCGACCACCTGGCGCCGCGTGGGCGCGGGAGCCGTCTCGCCGAAGATCGTCGAGTCCGCCAGGGCGAGGAGGTAGGGGTTCTGATACGCCTCGCGGCCGATCATCACCCCATCGGCCCACTCCAGGTGCGCCCGGGCCTCCTCCAGGGACTTCACGCCCCCGTTGAGGGAGATCGTCAGGTGGGGGAAGTCCGTCTTGAGCTGGCGCACCCACTCGTAGCGCAGCGGGGGAATCTCCCGGTTCTCCTTGGGGCTGAGCCCCTGGAGGAAGGCCTTGCGCGCGTGCACGATGAAGGTGTCGCACCCCGCCCCGCTCACCGTGCGCACGAATTGGGTCAGCAGCTCGTACGAGTCGAGATCATCGATGCCCAGGCGGTGCTTGACGGTGACGGGCAGGCGGGTCGCGCCGCGCATGGCCTCGACGCAGCGGGCCACGAGGTCCGGCTTCGCCATGAGGCACGCGCCGAACATCCCGTTCTGCACGCGATCCGAGGGGCAGCCGACGTTGAGGTTCACCTCGTCATAGCCCCACTGCTCGGCGATGCGGACGCACTCGGCGAGCTGGGCCGGGTCGCTGCCGCCGAGCTGCAAGGCCAGCGGGTGCTCCTCCTGGGAGAAGTCCAGGTGCCGGGGCTTGTCGCCGAACAGGATGGCGCCCGTGGTGACCATCTCGGTGTACAGCCGCGTGCGCTTGGAGAGGAGGCGCAGGAAGTAGCGGTCATGCCGATCGGTCCAATCCATCATCGGCGCGACGGAGAGTCGGTGGCTCGGCACGGTGGACGCGGGCGGGCGGGCGGTCATCCCACCATCCATGCCGGGCTTCGGGCGTCCATGCAAGGCCGCACGGGGCCTGGCGGCTCCTTGGGCGGGCGAAGAGCCCCCCACGGGACCGTTGCGCTGGCCACGCAGGACCTTATCCTCCGCCGCCATCATGCCCGCCGCCTTCGATCCCAGCGCCGCCGCTCCCCAGGACTCCGGCATCTTCGGCCTCCCCCACACTCCCGAGGAGGCCCACGTCGTCCTCATCCCCGTGCCCTTCGAGGCCACCACCAGCTATGGCGGAGGCACCTCGGACGGTCCCTCGGCCGTGCTCCAGGCCAGTCGGCAGGTGGACCTCTTCGACGTGGAGACCGGCCGTCCCTACGAGCGGGGCATCGCCCTGCTGCCCGAGCCCGAGCAGTGGCGCGCCTGGAACACCCGCGCCAAGGAGCGCGCCGTGCCCATCATCGAGGCGGGAGGCATCGATGCTTCCCAGCCCGAGCTCATGGCCGCTTCCGCGGAGGTCAACGGCCTGTGCGAGCAGCTTCACGAGGCGGTGTACCAGACGGCGAAGGAGTGGCTCGGCAAGGGCAAGCGGGTGGGAGCCGTGGGCGGAGACCACTCCATCTCCTACGGCATCATCCGGGCGCACGCGGAGAAGTACCCCGGCCTGGGCGTGCTGCACCTGGATGCGCACGCGGACCTGCGCGACGCGTACGAGGGCTTCGCCTGGTCGCACGCCTCCATCATGCACAACGTGGCCGAGCGCATTCCCGGGGTGAAGAGCCTCGTGCAGGTGGCCATCCGTGACATGAGCGAGGACGAGCACCGCTACATCGAGTCCTCGGGTGGACGCGTGAAGGCCTTCTTCGACACGGAGCTCCAGCGCAAGCGCTTCGATGGCATTCCGTGGAACCGCCAGGTGGATGAGATCGTCCAGCAGCTCCCCCAGCTGGTGTACCTGTCCTTCGACATCGACGGCCTGGATCCCACGCTGTGCCCGCACACGGGGACGCCGGTGCCGGGCGGACTGTCCTTCCCCGAGGCCGTGGCGCTCATCTCCGGGGTGGTGCGCTCGGGCCGGACCATCGTCGGGTTCGATCTCACCGAGGTCGCCCCGGATCCCGAGGGCGGCGAGTGGGACGGCAACGTGGGCGCCCGGCTGCTCTACAAGATGATCGGCTGGATGCTGAAGTCCGAGCGGCCGTAGCGGACCGCTCGACCTCCCTACGGGGCCCTGCTCATCGGCCTCGCCTGGGGTTTGGTCGCCCAGGAAGTATTGGGCTTCGCCTGCATGACGAAGTGCAGGCTTCCTCCCGCCAGGAGTTCCTCGTGCCGGAGGAAGCCACGCTCCAGCGGGCGGCCGTTCAACGACACCTTGCCGACATAGGGATTGGCCTCCGACAAGCCCTCGGCCGTCACGGTGAAGCGCTTGCCATTGGGCAGGTTCAGCGCCGCGCGCTCCACGAAGGGACGGCCAATGACATACTCGTTCGAGCCGGGCGTGACGGGATAGAAGCCGAGCGCAGTGAAGACCAGCCAGGAGGACATCTGGCCCAGATCGTCATTGCCCGACAGCCCGTCCGGCGTGGGCTTGTACTGGCTGTCGACGATCTGCTTGAGCCGGGCCTGGGTGCGCCACGGAGCCCCGGCGAAAGAATACATGTACGCGACATGGTGGCTGGGCTCGTTGCCATGGATGTACTGGCCAATCAGCCCGGCGATGTCCTCGGCGTGCGAGTAGTCCAGCTTCGAGATGTCGTACTCGAACATGGCGTCGAGCTTCTTGACGACCGCCGCGTCACCGCCCATGGCCTTGATCAAACCACCCAGGTCCTGCGGCACGAACCAGGAATACTGCCAGGCATTGCCCTCGGTGTAGTCGCTGCCATAGTTGATGGCGGTGGGATCGAAGGGCGTGCGGAAGGCCCCGTCCGCCCGGCGGGCACGGATGAAGCCGCTCTTGGCATCGAAGGTGTTGCGCCAGTTGCCCGCGCGGGCCTCGAAGGTCCGGGCGATGTCCTCCTTGCCCAGGGCTCGGGCCAGGCGGGCGATGGTCCAGTCGTCATAGGCATACTCGACGGTCTTGGACGCGGCCTCCGGCTCCCTGTCGATGGGGACGAAGCCCAGGGACATGTAGTCCCCGAGCCCTCCATAGGGAGCGTAGGTCGCGCTCTTGACCATGGCGTCCAGCGCGGCGTTCGCGTCGAAGCCCCGGATGCCCTTGAGCCAGGCATCGGCGATCACCGGCACGGAGTGATAGCCAATCATCGTCCAGGTCTCGAGCCCGTGGAACTGCCAGACGGGCAGGATGCCGTAGGGGCTGTGCCGCTGGGAGGCGAGCAGCGAATTCACCATGTCGCTGTTGCGCTTCTCCGGCTGGACCAGGAGCAGCAGCGGGTGCTCGGCCCGGAAGGTGTCCCATAGGGAGAAGGTCGAGTGGAAGGTGAAACCCTCGGCCTTGTGCACCTGATCATCCGGGCCGCGATAGCGGCCATCGGCGTCGGTGAACACGCTGGGGGCGATCAGGCTGTGATAGAGGGCGGTATAGACGCTGGTGCGCATGGGCGCGGGCGCGTCGAGCTCCACCGCCCCCAGCGCCTGCTCCCAGGCCGCGCGGGTGGCACCACGCAGGGCCTCGAAGTCGAAGCCGGCCTGTTCGCTGTCCAGATTGAGCAGGGCGTTGTCCTCGCTGACCGCCGAGATCGCGACCTTGACGATGAGCGGTCCATCCAGCTCGCCGAACTCGAAGACGCCCTCCAGCGCGCGGCCCTCGAGCTGCGCCCTGTCCGCGGGGCCTCGCCCCGGCTGGCGGAAGCCCTTGTAGACGATCGCCTCGTCGCGATCGTGCAGGGCATGGGAGATGAGCGGCTTGTTGAAGCGGATGGCGAAGAAGAGCTTGCGCCCGGGGGCCCAGCCGCGCGTTTCGCGATAGCCGGTCACCGTGCCATCGTTCGCCACACGCACGCGCGACCACAGCACCTTGCCCGGGTAGTTGTAGATGGACGAGCGCAGATCCAGCAGCACGCCCGCCGCCGCCTTGCCCTCGAAGGTGTAGCGGTGCATCCCGGTGCGCAGCCCCGCCGTCAGCTCGGCGCGCACGCGCGAGTCCGACAAGGTAACGGCGTAGTAGCCCGGCCGGGCGATCTCCCCGTCGTGGCTGAAGCGCGAGCGGTAGCCCGAACCCGGCTTGTCGGCCTCGCCTGGATCCAGCTTCACCGTGCCCGAGAACGGGGTGAGCAACACGTCACCCAGGTCCGAGTGGCCCGCGCCGGAGAAGTGGGTATGCGAGAAGCCCAAGATCGTCGGATCATCGTGGCGATACCCGGCGGCCCAGTCGTAGCTCTGCTTGAATGGACGCACGTCGGTGTCGGGGCTGAGCTGCACCATGCCGAAGGGCGCGACCGCGCCGGGAAAGGTGTGGCCCTTGCCGCCCGTTCCAATGAACGGATCGACCGCGTCATAGGCGGACGGGGCCGCCGCCCTCGCCGCACCGCTCATCGCCCCCAGCAGGGCACCCACCGCGCAGAACATCCCAAGCCGCATTCCGGACTCCCCTCTTTCGAAGAACCTCGCCGCGGATGACTATCACGGCCGCCCCTCCTCCGGGACAAGGAGTGACCCGCGGTCCACCAAGGGGAGCCGCCAGACTGTTTCTCCATGGATGTGTTCTTCGGCCCAGGAGTCCCGGCGGTTGAATCCGTATCTTCTCATCAGTACGTTCAGCAACTCGCCATGGTGGCGAGTTGAAAGGCGGTTGGTCTTGAACAACGTCCTCGCATTGCAGAAGCTCCCCGCGGATACAGGTGGGGAAGCAGTTGGAGGCGACTCGGCGGATGGAGGGCAGGAGGCCACTGCCTCCAACCTCAGCTTGCTTGATTGTGAAGCAAGTTCGAGCTTGAGTCTCCTCTTGTGTTAGTGAGCAGGCGCCGGTCGAGGTGCCGTGCCATCTGTTGACAGGAAATCACCTCCCGAGGGCAGCTTCCTTCGGGAGGTCCGGGGAGGATGCATGCGCGGCATCGAGCGGCGGGCACGGGAGAACATCCACCTCTTCACGCTTCTGCATCCGGAGCGCTATGAGAGCCTGGATGCCTATCAATCGAAGAGCGCCGGGTTCCGGGAACTTCTGGTTCGCCTGCTGCCAGCATCCTGGACGATCGGAAGGAAGTCAGGGATCTGGTGCGAGGCCCAACCCCCCGAGCCCTCTTTCCCTGACACCGGCTTCAAGATCCATGTGTCCACGGCGCACGATCGCGCCCGGGAACTCCTGACGACGGTCGTTCCCCTGCTCGTCGCCGAGCGGGTGGCCTTCAAGGTGCTCGTCGACGAGTTCGTGCTCGACTTGAGCAATTCCCACATGTGGGCGCGGGGCGCGAGCGGGAAATTCATCACCCTCTATCCCGCGGATGTCGGTCAGCTGAAGCGGCTCCTGGAGCAACTGCACGGCGTCACGAAGGATTTCGTGGGCCCCTATATCCTGTCGGACAAACGGTACAAAGGCAGCCACGTCCTCTTCTACCGTTACGGTGCGTTCCGGGGCCTGCGGCACCTCAACGCCTACGGAGAGCAGGTGCCCCACCTGCGGATGACCGATGGCCGCCTGCTTCCGGATCCACGCCCCCCCTTCTTCACCCTGCCCCCGGGCGTGATCGATCCCTTCCCGGATGACGACCAGGGGGCCACCGAGGAGCCCCTCCTCCATGGCCGCTACAAGGCGCTCTCGGCCATGAGTTCTTCCTCCAAGGGAGGAGTCTATCGGTGCCTCGATCTGACGTCCCGGGCGGAGGTGGTGCTCAAGGAGGCCCGGCCCCTGGTGAACCGGGGGCGCAAGAATCCCTGCGACGCCGTCGATTGTCTCGAGAACGAGTACCGGATCCTCAAGCGGCTGGAGGCAACGGGACTGGCTCCCCGCGCGCTCGACTTCTTCCAGGACTGGGAGCACAGCTTCCTCGTCATGGAGCTCGCGCGGGGCAGGAAGCTCAGTGCCCACATCGCCTCCGGACAACTGTCCCTCCTCGCGTCGCCCACGCCGGGTGTCGACGAGGTGCGGCGCTTCGGGGAGACCTTCCTCGCGGTGTCCAGGAAGCTCATCTCCGCGCTCCGCACCATCCACTCACAGGGCGTGGTCATCCAGGACATCTCCCCGAAGAACATCCTGTTCGACCTGGAGCGAGATCAGCTCACGTTCATCGACTTCGAGGCCGCGCTCGACCTCCAGAACCCGGAGCAGGGTCCCGTCATCCGGCTGTTCACACCCGGCTTCGGAGTGGAAAGGCCCGCGGGTTCTGTTCCCACCTTCCGGGATGATCACCAGGCCTTGAGCCGGGTGCTCGGTGATTTCCTCTACCCACCGACCCCCTTCTTCACGCTCGCCCCCCACCAACGCGAGCCCATGCTCACGCACTTCGCCCAGGAGAAGGGCATCCCGGAAGCCTTCGTGCGGCTCATCTTCGGAATCGAGCAGGACTTCCAGCGGGCGGACGAGCTGCTGGCCGAGGCGGAGCGGAGCTTGGGGGACATCCACTCGGCGCGGCCAGTCACTCCCCGTCGAGATGACGACGCGTTGCGAGAGTCCCTCGAGGGGATCATCCGCTACATCGTCGACCAGATCCACACGGGGGAGGACCCTCTGGAGCTGCCCACGGATTACCGCCGGTTCACCACCAATCGCTTGAGTGCCGCCTATGGCGCGTCCGGTATCGCGCTCTTCCTCCAACGCGTGGGCAGGCCGCCTCCCGAGGTCTTTCTCGAAGCCCTGCTTCACGAGGCTTCCCAGATCGACAACCAACGCTACGCACCCGGTCTCTACATCGGCAGTGCAGGAATCGCGTGGACGCTGCTGGAGCTGGGGTGGAGGAAAGAGGCCGAGGCGCTCCTGGATGTCGCGGCGCGCTCTCCCCTGCTCTTCGAGAACGCCGATCTCTTCTACGGAGGTGGCGGATTCGGGCTCACGAATCTGTTCTTCTTCGACCGGCTCGGGGATGAGAGGTATCTCCAGCGGGCGATCCAGGTCTTCGACACGCTGAAGCCAGGCATCCAGTCATCCGCACGAGGGTACTTCTTCGAGAACAACGGAGATGTCTACCATGGCCTGGCGCATGGCGCCTCCGGGCTCGCCTGTTTCTGTCTGAAGCTCCATCAGGCGACCGGGCGACAGGAGCACCTCGATGCCGCGATCCGGCTCCTGGACTTCGACCTGTCGAGTGCCGAGCGGAGCAACGGCCATCCACGGTTCCGCCGCTCCCGGAGGGAGTCGGTGTTCTACCCGTACTGGCACATCGGGAGCGCGGGCATTGGCTGTGTCGCGCTGCGCTTCTACGACGTGCTCCGGGACGAGCGGTACGCCCGGGAGGCACGGAGCATCGCGTCATCGCTCGCGGGCAACTACTCCGTGTTTCCCACGAACTTCGCGGGCATGGCGGGCCTGGGGGGATTCTTCGTGGACCTCTATCGGTACACCGGCGAGGAGGTCTGGCGGACGGAGGCCCGGCGGTTCCTGGAGCGGGTGATGCTGTTCGCGCTCGATCGGCCGGCCGGCCTCGTCTTCCCTGGCGAGGATCTCCTCCGCGTCTCCACGGATTACGGCACGGGGTCCGCGGGAACCGGCTCGTTCATCCACCGGCTCCTCACGGGCGGCGGCATTCCATACCTGGACTTCTAAATCCAGGGCGTCAGCTCTTCCGTGGGTGGGGTGAAACAAGAGCACCTTCTCGTACATCCGCCTCCCATGGAAGGTGCCTGGGCCCGGGCGTCAGTGGTCGTGCTTGCGCGCGCCGCGGCCCTTGCCCTTGTGCCGACACTGGTCTCCATCCCAATACTCGCTGGGATGACACTCCGGCCGGGACTGAGAGCGGACTCCCTTCCTGGAGGAATGGGTGGTGTCGCGGACGTAGATGCAGCCTGGCAGCAGAAGCATGAGGGCGGGGATGAGGCAGAAGATGGGTTTCATGGGACCCGGCACCCTAACAGGGCCGCCGTGCCGCGATGAAGAGGATCTCCCCGGGTGCCCCGCGGTACGTGGACCGTGTCCGCTTCTTGAAGTCAGACATCTTCTTGCCGGAGAGCTGGCGGCCAGCCAGACACGGGGAGTGACAACCGTACTCGCTGTCCTCACACCTTCTCACCAGGGGTGACAGCCGTTCAAAGCCATAAGCCGAAAAGGCTGCCTGACCGCGTCATCCGTTGATCCGTCCTTTACAGAACACCTCGCGAAAGCGCACCATCCTGGCCATCCTTTTCTTTCTTCGCTGTATTCGCGAACAGGGATTCGCACTCGGCGTGGAGGTGGAATGAAAGCCAGAGACATGGCGTTGCAGCGTGATGTGCGGAAAGCGGCCCTGACCGCGATGCTCCTCGTGGGGTGCCTGCTGAGCCACGAGGTGTCCGCGTCATCCTTTACCCTCTTCGAAAGTGGTCAGGTCCGACCGCTCGCCCTCTCGCCCTGTGGCACCCGCCTCTTCGCCGTCAACACCCCGGACAACCGGCTCGAGGTCTTCCAGGTCCTGCCCACGGGCCTGCTCCACATCTCCTCGGTGCCCGTTGGACTGGAGCCCGTCGCGGTGGCGGCGCGCAGTGACAACGAGGTCTGGGTCGTCAATCACTTGTCCGACAGCGTGAGCGTCGTGGACCTCTCCCCGAATGGGCATGGGGGCTCCGTGGTGCGCACCCTGCTCGTGGGCGACGAGCCTCGCGACATCGTCTTCGCCGGACCGGGCAGGAGCCGCGCCTTCATCACCGCCGCCCACCGCGGCCAGAACGTGCCTTTCAACCCCCAGTTCTCCACGCCGGGCATCGGCCGGGCGGACGTCTGGGTGTTCGATGCCCACAACCTGGGCACCTCGCTCGCGGGCAACCCACTGTCGATCGTCACTCTCTTCAGTGATACCCCGCGCGCGCTCGCCGCGACGCCCGATGGCTCGCGCGTCTACGCCGCCGCGTTCCACTCGGGCAACCGCACCAGCATCGTCCACGAGATCCTCGTGCCCAACGGCGGCGAGTCGGTGGGCGGCGTTCCCGGCCCCAACGTCAACTTCGAGGGAAAGCCGGCGCCGGAGACCGGCGTCCTCGTCAAGTTCAATGGCACGGATTGGCTCGACTCGCTGGGCCGCTCCTGGACCGACAAGGTGCGCTTCTCCCTGCCGGACAAGGACGTGTTCGTCATCGATGCCACCGCCAATCCCCCGGCGCAGCTCTCGGGCCCGTCCGGCTACTACTCCGGCGTGGGCACCATCCTGTTCAACATGGCCGTCAACCCGGTGAGCGGCAAGGTGTACGTGAGCAACACCGAGGCCCGTAATGACTTGCGCTTCGAGGGGCCGGGCACCTTCGCCGGCAGCAGCCTGCGCGGCCACCTGCACGAGAGCCGCATCTCGGTGCTCGGCTCCTCGGGCGTCGCGCCCAGGCACCTCAACAAGCACATCAACTATGGCATCTGCTGCGCCGCCCTTCCCAACGCCGAGAACGACAAGAGCCTCGCCCAGCCGCTCGGCATGGTGGTGACCACCGACGGCGCCACCCTGTACGTGGCCGCGTTCGGCTCCTCGAAGCTCGGCGTCTACTCCACCGCCGCGCTCGAAGCCGACACCTTCGTGCCCGACACCGCCAACCAGATCCCCCTGAGCGGCGGCGGCCCCACCGGCATGGTGTTGGATGAAACCAATGGGCGCATGTACGTGCTGACGCGCTTCGACAACGCCATCTCCGTCGTCAACACCGCCACGAAGCAGGAGGTCGCCCACCTCCCCCTGTTCAACCCCGAGCCGCCGAGCGTGGTGGCGGGCCGCCCCTACCTCTATGACGCGCGCAAGAGCTCGAGCCATGGCGACTCGTCCTGCGCGAGCTGCCACATCTTCGGCGACTTCGACAGCCTGGACTGGAACCTGGGCAACCCGGATGCGGCCTACAAGCTCAACAAGAACCCCATCGCCACGACGCCGCCCGAGTTCGGCACCGATCCGACTTTTGGCCAGGATCCCAACTTCCACCCGGTGAAGGGTCCGCTGGCGACCCAGAGCCTGCGCGGCATGGCCAACCACGGTCCGATGCACTGGCGGGGGGACCGCTCCGGCGCGGATACGGCGACGAACGCCCAGCCAGACAGCGGCGCGTTCAACGAAACCGAGGCGTTCAAGCAGTTCAACCCGGCCTTCATGGATCTGCTCGGACGCTCCGCCCAGCTCACCCCGGCGGAGATGCAGCGCTTCTCGGAGTTCATCCTCCAGGTCGTCTACCCGCCCAATCCCGTGCGCAACCTGGACAACTCGCTCACGTCGGCACAGCAGGCGGGCAGGGACTTCTTCTTCAACACCACGAGCTTCTTCCATGGCCCGTGCCAGTCGTGCCACCGGCTGGATCCCAACGCCAACCCCAGCGCGGGTCCCTTCAAGGGGTTCTTCGGTACGGATGGCAGCTCGGCGTTCGTCGCGACGGCCATCTTCCCCAAGACTCCGCACCTGCGGAACCTGTACCAGAAGATCGGCATGTTCGGCGTGGCCTACCCCTTCGGCTTCCTCCCTCCGGACCCCTTCATGGGCGATCAGATCCGTGGCTTCGGCTTCAACAGCGACGGCTCGATCGACACGATGATGCGCTTCAACAGCGGATTCGACCACGATCCCATCTTCAACTCGGTCGGCATCCCGAACACGCCCGCGGGCCACCAGGCCAAGCTGGACATGGCGGAGTTCCTCCTCGCCTTCGACACCAACCTGGCGCCCATCGTCGGGCAGCAGGTGACGCTCACCCCCATCAACGCGCTCGTGGCCGGCCCCCGCGTCAACCTCCTGATGGCACGCGCGAACGTCGGCGAGTGCGATCTGGTGGTCAAGGGCCGCGACGCCCAGAAGGAAGTGGGCTTCCTTTATATGGGCAACGGGCAGTTCAAGAGCGACCAGCAATCCGTGCCCCTCGTGGCCGACGCCGCCCTCCGCCTGCTGGTGACCACGAGCCTGGGGGCGCTGACCTACACCTGCACGCCGCCGGGCTCGGGCCAGCGCATCGGTATCGATCGCGACCTCGACGGGCACCTGGACGGAGATGAGCAGACCCACGGGACCGATCCCGCCAACCCCCTCAGCCATCCCTGAGCACCGGCGCGGAAAAAAAATCCGGGGTTGAATCCAAGGGGCTGGGCTCGGGAGTCTTCCCGTCGATAAAACCGACGAGAGGACTCCCTCATGAAATCCCAGTTGCTCACCCTGTGTCTCCTGGCCGCCCTCCCGGGAGGGGCCTGGGCCCAGTCCGAAGCTCAAGCTCCCGCGGTCCCCCCTCCCGCCGTGCCGATGCCCCCACAGCTCGCGGCTCAGCGTCAGCAGGCGGAGGAGCGCCGCAATGCCCTCGAGGCCCAGCGTCAGCAGGCGGAGGAGCACCGCAATGCCCTCGAGGCCCAGCGCCAGGAGCTGGAGGCGGACATCCAGCGGTTGGAGTCCGAGGCCCGGCAGATCGATCCCGAGGCACGTCTCGATTCCAATCAACTCTTCGCACTCCTCCAGGAGCGCGAGCGGCGGATGTCGAGCCAGGCCGATTCCGACGTGGCCCCCGCCATCATCTCCATCTCCCTCTTCAGCTGCCTGCTGACGGGTTTCCTCGCGTGGCTGGTGGCCAACAACCGCAAGAGCCATCTGCTCCACCAGACGGTGCGCATGATGGTGGAGAAGGGGGCGGAGATCCCCCAGGGGCTGCTCGCGCCTCCGCCCAAGAAGCCCTCGGATCTGCGGCGGGGCATCATCCTGTCCGCGACGGGAGTAGGGCTGACGATCTTCCTGGCCGCCCTTCCCCATTCGGATGGCGCGTGGGGCGTGGGGGTGACGCTTTTCTTCCTCGGCCTGGGACACCTGCTCGTCTGGCGCCTGCAGCAAGGCCGCGGCGCGCTCGCGTCGCACCTCTCGCCCGAGTCCCCGCTGTAGCCGCCCGAGCGTCATGTCCTCCCCTCCTGAAACCCCTTCGGACACCGAGCTCATCACGCGCGTGCTCGTGCGGGATGACCGGAGTGCCTTTGGCGAGCTGGTGGCGCGGCACCAATCCGCGGTGCGCGCCCTGCTGCGGCGGCTGACCGGGGGAGACGTGGCGCAGGCGGATGACCTGGCGCAGGAGACGTTCCTGCGGGCCTACCGGGGGCTGCGTGGCTACCGGGGCGGGGCGAAGTTCTCCTCCTGGCTCTACCGCATCGCCTGCAACACGTACTTCAGCCAGGATCGGAGCAGCCGGAACGAGCCCCTGGCGCTGCCCACGGTGGAGGAGGAACTACCCTCCGCGATCCACCTGCCGGACGTGCTCCTGGAGCGCTACGATCTGGAGCGGGCGCTCTCCACGCTCAAGCCACGAGAGCGGGCCGCGCTCGTGCTCACCTACGCCAACGAGCTGACCCACGAGGAGGCGGCGGTCGTCCTCGACTGTCCGTTGGGCACGCTCAAGACCCACGTCGCGCGCGCGAAGGAGAAGCTGCGCCGACGATTCGAGGAGACCCCATGAACGGCCATGATGACGAGGCCTGGATCCAATCGATGCTCCAGCGGCGGCCGCCGTCCGAGCTGTCCGATGGCGGTTTCCAGCACCGGGTGCTCCAGCGCCTGCCCCCGCGCGAGCGGCCCGTGAGACGCATGATCGCCCTGGGAGCCACCTGGGGAGTAACGGCCACGTTCTCCCTGCTGTCCTGGGACGCGGGGATGTTCTCCTCCTCGGGAATGGTGTCCCCCGCCGTCCCTTTCAGCCTCGGGACGGCCCTGCTCTGGTATGTCGTCGATGCCCTGAGGTGAGCGACTAACGCAGGGAGCGCATGGGCTCGGCGCGAATCACCCGAGCCGTGGGCTCTCCCGCGTCCTCCACGTAGGCCACGCGGGCCTCGGTGCCCTCGCTCAAGGCCTCGGGAGGCAACGCCTTGTCTGCCTGCACGGTGCAGGTGGCGTCATCCGTGCGCAGCTTCACGGGTCCCTTGCCCGGCACGTCGACCACCACCAGCCCGTTGGAGCGGAAGTTGATGATGCCGGAGACCACCGTGACGTGCTCGGGGGAGTTCAGCGCGTTGGCGCACAGATGCCTCTCCTCCGCCGAGACGCCCGAGCCACCCGTGCCCTCGTCCAGGCCCTTGGGCTTCTCACGCTTGATCTTCAGCTCCCGGGCCACCTGCTCGTAGAGGTCGTGCTTCGCCCCCACGGGCTCCGCCACGGTGTCCTCCGTTGGGAATTGGCCCGTGTCCACGGTGGCCCCACCACCACCTCCGGCGCTCACCGCGACGGGGGCCGCCTCGTCCGCGCTCGTGGGTGCTGGTGAACGGGCCAACTGGCTCGCACACGCCATCGCGCTCGCGCTCAACACCATGCAGCCCACCCGCATCCAGTGCCTCATCGGTCCCTCCCCGTGTGGATCGCGAAGACCTCTCGGAGCCGTCCTGATGAACTAGGCACTCCCCCATTGGAGGACCACTGAGCCCCACACCTTGGACCTTCACCCAGGGCACCGCCTGCTTGTTCGCCCGCCTGGAAGGACGACAGCCCAAATGGCTCATCCACGTCCACGCCGACTGGGCCCGTCCGCCCGGAGCGCATCGACGAGCAGCCGGGCCTGGACGGACAGGGCCTCGTGGTCGCGCACGCACAGGATGAGCCGGCGTGTGGCCCAGACGTCGCTCAACGCCACCCGGCGGATCGCCATCGAGCGCTGACAGCGCCGGGCCGCGGCCTCTGGAATCACGCCCACGCCCACGCCTCGCTCCACCATGCGGCAGAGCGCATCGAAGCTGCGCAGGCGCACCCGGTAGCGCGGCCTCCGTCCAAGGCGCGCCGCATGCCACGCCAGGTGCTCCTGGAGCGCGCTGCCCTCGCCCAGACCCACGAAGGGCTCGTCGAGCACCTCGGCGAAGGTGACCGTCCGGCGCGCCGCGAGCGGGTGCCCTCGCGCCATCACCACCACCAGCCGGTCCTCCTGGAACGCGAACGTCTCCAGCGCGCCGAGCTCCACCGTGTCCGCCACCAGCCCCACCTCGGCCCGCCCCTCGGCCACCGCCTGGACGATCTCGTGGCTGAGCCGCTCCTCCAGCTCCACATCCACCTCGGGATGCGCGGTGAGGAAGGCACTGAGCGCCTCGGGGAGGAACTCGGTGAGGGCCGCGGTGTTGGACAACAGGCGCACCTGGCCCCGCACCCCACCCGCGTAGCCGCCGAGCTCACCGCGCAGGTTCTCCACCTGCCGCAGCACGGCGCGGGCATGCTGGGCCAGCGCCCGGCCCGCAGGCGTGGGCCGCACCCCGCGCCGCTCGCGCTCCAACAGCGCCACACCCAGCTCGTCCTCCAGGCCACGGATGCGCGCGCTGGCCGAGGCGAGCGCGAGGTGGGCCCGCTCCGCCCCGTGGGTGATGCTGCCCGTCTCCACCACGAGGAGGAACAGCCGCAGGTCCATCAGGTCCAAGCCCATCACGCCTCCTCGCCAGGACAGGCGATTTCCTCCTGCCTTCGTGGCAAGCGAAGGCTGCCCGCGTTTCTTCCACATTGTCCGGAGGCGGGGACGTCCGCAAGCTCACGGCATGAACCTGCTCTCCACGTTCCCCTGGCTCCTCGGCGCGGGCCTGCTCGCGGGGGCCATGAACGCCGTGGCGGGAGGTGGCACGTTCGTCACCCTCCCCGCCCTCGTCCTGGCCGGTGTGCCTTCGGTCGTCGCGAATGCATCCAGCACCGTCGCCCTCTTCCCGGGAGGACTCGCCAGCACCTGGGCCTATCGCGCCGACCTCTCGCCTCCGCGAGGCGTGTCGCTCCGCGCCCTGGTGGTGGTGAGTCTGGCCGGGGGCCTCGTGGGCTCGCTGCTGCTGGTGCTCACCCCTCGGGCCGCCTTCGATCGGCTCCTGCCCTGGCTGCTCCTCCTGGCCAGCGGCGTGTTCGCGCTCGGGGCCCGGCCGGGCCTCATGCCCAGCTCACGGGTCCGCTCCTCCCCCGCCGTGCTGCTCTCGCTCCAATTCCTGCTCGCCATCTATGGCGGCTACTTCGGAGGTGCGGTCGGCATCATGATGATGGCGGTCTGGAGCCTGCTGGGCCGCTCGGACTTGAAGGTCCTCAACCCCCTCAAGGCGCTGTTGGTGACCGCCACGAACACCATCGCCGTGCTCTGCTTCGTCGTGCTGGGCGCGGTGTCCTGGCCCGAGACCCTCCTCGTGCTGGGCGCCGCGGTGGTGGGCGGCTACGCGGGTGCGCGGCTCGCCCGGCGGATGGACTCCCGGCACCTGCGGCTCGGCGTCACCGGGTTGTCCCTCCTGTTGACGATCGCGTACTTCGTCCGAGCCGGATGAGCGGTGCCGCGCCAGGAAAGGCGCTCAGGCCGCCGAGCGCAGCGACCCCGGCCGCGCGACGAGCTTCTCCAGGGCCTCGGCGGCGAGCCGGGGCGAGTCGAGGGCCTGGAGTTGCTGGGCCACGGCCCGGACGCGCTGGTGCAGCGCGGTGTCCTGGAGCAGCGCGGCGAGGGCCTTCTGGATGGCCTCCTTCGTCGCCTGCTTCCTGGGCAGGTGGTAGGCGAGCCCCATCTCCGCCAGCCGCGCGCCGATGAGGGGCTGGTCCCCGAACAGCGGGGTGATGAGCATGGGGACGCCCTGGCGCAGGGCCCGGCCGGTGGTGCCCCATCCTCCGTGCGTCACCAGCGCGGAGACGTGGGGGAGCACCTGATCATGGGGGACGAAGGACTCGAGCCGCACGTGCGCGCCCAGTCCCTCGGGGATGTCCGCGGCACCGGCCGCCGTCGCGAGCAGGGGGACCTTCAGTGGAGCCAGGGCCTCGAGCGTGCGCCGGAAGAGGCCTCCGTCCATGGGCAGGGTGGTGGTGCTCACCAGGACCGTACCGGGCGCGAGCGTGTCCACGGGGAACGGCGCCGCCTGGGGACGCGGCAGGCTGTAGGACATGGGGCCCACGCACAGTTGCCCGGGCCCCCGGGGCCCCGGGGGGTAGAAGCCCTCGTGCACGGTGACCAGGTGCAGGGTGTCGGACATGATGGTGTGGAAGAACTCGGACGGGCCCCCCTTCCTCGGAGGCAACCCCAGTTCCTCCCGGCAGCGGGCCAGGGGCAGGGCCAGTCCCATGAGCGAGTCGAGGAGCCCTCGGGGCAGGTACTTCATCATCGGGTTGGGCGGCAGCACCATCTTCCCGTCCGCGCCGAACAGCATCAGGGGATTGGGACCCACGCTCGCGAAGGGCCGCCCCGTGAGCTCCGCCGCGTACCGGGCCGCCGGGGACATGAACGACACCACGCCGTCCACCCGCTCGGTCCGGATGACGTCCTCCCACTCCCGCGCCATCCGCACGATCTCCCCCACCATGCCTGCCCGCCCCCGCACGACGTCGCGCACCACCTGATGGACGGGCCGCTGCTTCCGGCTCGCCCGAAGCTGCATCATGCGCTCGAACGGATCCCCGAACGTCCTGCCCTCGCGCGACTCTCCTCCCGCCGCCACCACGCCGTGCGTGAACTTCCGGGGGGCGTAGACCAACGCCCGGTGTCCCCGGCGGATCAACCCCTCCACGATGCTCAACATCGGCAGGGTGTGCCCCGCCTCGCCATACGCCAACACCAGGAACGTCGCGCTCATGGCCCTTCCCTCGTGCCTTCCGTGCTTCCCTGAATCCAGATTCAGAGTTTGATGGCCAGTTATAATGTGCTCCGGAAAAAGTACAATCACCGGAAGTCCGGGGGGAACTCGTTGAAAAGCAAAACGCCGGAGCGCTTGGAGCGCCCCGGCGTCGGTCCTTCGGAGACTCAGGCTCGAATCACAGACCGCGGTACTGCTGCACCAGCGAGTCCATGCGATCGTTCTGACCGGTGGAGAAGGTGTTCATGCACGAGTCGTCGGTGTAGTCCATGAAGTTGGTGATGGGATCCACGCCTGCGGTGGTGCAGGTGTCGCGGCCCGTCGGACAACCGAAGGCGGCGGAGGACTCGGCCGCGGTGTCGCTCACGTAGTCACCCGAGCCGGTGCAGCCGCCCTGGAACGTGTGGTACAGGCCCAGCCAGTGGCCGACCTCGTGGGTGGCCGTGTCACCCTCGTTGTAGGGAGCCGCGGTGCCGCCGGGCAGCGAGCTGTAGAGGATGACCACGCCGTCCAGACTCGGCTGCGAGGCGTAGCTGGAGGGGAAGGTCGCCCAGCCCAGCAGGCCCTGGCCCATGTTGTTGGAGTAGATGTTCAGGTCGGCCGCGGTGCCCTGGCGCAGCGCCGCCTTCATCTTCTTCTCACAGGCGCCACCGCTGCACGTGTACCAGGAGGAGTTGGTGGTGCGGTCCGTGGCCTTCAGGGTGAACTTGAAAGGCGTATTCGCGTAGGCGGCGTTGAGCACGGAGATCTGGCTGGCGATGGCCGCGTCCGAGATGTTGCCCTGCGAGGTGCTGGTGCCGTTGTTGATGACGTGCCAGTAGACGTTGATGTTCACCGAGCCCGCGGCGCGCGCCTGGGCCCGCACACGGCCGGCCAGGGCCTGCTCCACGCTCTGCTTCTCCTCTGCGCTCAGCTCCTGCGTCGCGCAGCCACGCACCACTTGCTGCGTCACCTCCTCCGCGGGCGCCTGCTCCACCTCGGTGCACCCACCGAGCGCCAGCATCGAACCCAGGACCACCGCGAACTTTCCACTCATCGAGACAACGCCACGGAACATTCCAGCTCCTCGGGAAAAGTTGGAAGTACTTATATCTCAAGAAAAGAGAATCAACAACCGAGAATCTGTTTTCATTGGAAAAATCCTCCATCACGGAGAGAGGAGGAAGAAAAGCTGACAGTGAAAAACCAGGACACCAGGGTGTCGGGACTACCCCGGCATACAGGAGACGACCTGCCGCTGATTGGGATTGCTCACCTGAGCGCCTCCCAGGTTTCGGTGTCGTCGGGAATGCCCGGCCGTCCCTCTCGTGGAGGCAGTTTGATGATGGGATTGCCAGAGGAAGGGATCCTTCACGCCTCCCGTGGCCAGTGGCTTCGCCGGAGTCCTGAGGTAGTTCCCCTTGCTCGGAATCACATGCCGCACCCCACCCCGCGGGCCCCTGATTGCCCAAGGCGCGTCCCTCAAGGCGGAGTGAACGCGAGCGGCGCGCCGGTCACGAGCACCGCTCCCCTGAAACCACAGCGCTCGGCCTCACGCCCGGAGCGCACCCGCAGGGCCACCTGACGCAGGGGCTGTTCTCCCGAGGTCAGACGCAACCACCACGCCCCCGCCACCCCCTCCAGCCGCGCCTCGAGCGCACCGGGCGCCTCCACCTCGATTCCCTCCGGCGGCGTCTCGGCACCCATCACCAGCAGCCCTCGCTGGAGGGGCGGGTCGAAGTGGACGGTGAGCGACGCACCGGCCTCGCAAGGCTTGAAGCCCTGCGAGGGCTCGAGCCGCACGGGCCGGGTGTCGTCCCGCACACCTCGGTACCGCGCGATCCGGAAGGGCGCGCGCTCGAGCCAACGTGGCTCCGTGAGCTGGAAGGGCACGCCATGCTGGAAGAGCCATGGAGGAGGATCCGGGACGGTCTCGGGCTGGAGAGACTGGCTCAAGGACATCAGCACCTCATCCGCCTCCCGCACCCGCGACACCCAGAAGGGGGTGCGCAGGTACTCCCCCTCCAGCACGACCGTGGGCAGGCGGCGCGAGGGATCCAGGGCGCCCAGGACATAGCTGTCCCAATAGCCACCGAGCAGCACCGCGCCGTCGGCTCGGGCCACCAGCGTGTCCATCACCGCCTGGGCCGTCGCCAGGTAGGGATTCTCGAGACGCGGCTTCACGAGCAGGTGGCCACCCACCACCAGCCCTCCGGCGAACACCGCGCAGAGCACCCCCATCCGCGCGCGCAGGACGGGCACCAGCCCCGCCAGGAAGAAGGCGCCCGCGGCCACCGCCAACACCCCCAGCACGAAGGTGGGCACGAGGTAGCGGATGCTGTAGCCGTTGTCTCGCACGTGCTGCACCACCAGGCACAGCAGCAGGTTGCCGAGCGCCGCTCCGGCGAGCGCCAGCGTGAGCGCCGCCAGCTCGACCGGAGCGGCGTGGGCCGCCAGCGTGCGCCGGCGCAGATGGTGCAGCAGGAAGCCCAGCGCGATCAGCCCCAGGAGCCATCCGAGGACGACGAGCGGCGCGATCCCCTCCGCGAAGAACGTCGCGAACAGCCCACGCACGTTCTCCTGGAGGTGAGCGAGATCCAGTCGCAGGTTCGTGCGGTAGGCATGCCCGAAGTGCTTCTTGGCGAAGCGGTGGAAGACGGAGCGCGCCCCCGACTCGAAGAGGATGCCCCC
The DNA here is from genome assembly GCF_002305875.1 of Cystobacter fuscus. Taxonomy (NCBI): domain Bacteria; kingdom Pseudomonadati; phylum Myxococcota; class Myxococcia; order Myxococcales; family Archangiaceae; genus Cystobacter; species Cystobacter fuscus. Next base: position 7,248,432 of record NZ_CP022098.1, read on the forward strand.
CGCCAAGGGCAGCAGGGACAGCCATGGGCGCCAGCGGGCGCGTCCCGGTGGGCTCAGCGCACTGGCACGGACCCCCAACACCACCAGCCACACCAGCAGCATCGGGCCCGAGGTGGGTGACGTCCAGCAAGCCAGCACCGACAGGAGCGTGGCCAGACCCGCCCATCCCCAGGTGACCCGGCCCGGAGCTGGCCGGGCGAGTGCCTCGACGAGGCGGGAAAAGGCCCACCACCCGAGCAGCAGCGCCGTGAGCTGCCATCCATAAGGCTGACCCACGTCGAAGAGGTACGCGTGGCAGATCGGTGCCAGGAGCACCAGGGCCGCGAAGCACGCCGCGAGGACCCAGCCCACCTGCCGGTGGAGGCCCCGCAGCGCGAAGCAGGCCCCACACGCCCAGGTGGCATGAAAGAGAAACAACCGGTGGGGCGTCCAGTCGAAGCCGGTGAGCGCGCGCCACGCCTGGGCGAGGAGCCAGGGCCAGGCGCCGAGGCGATCCTGACCGTAGTAGTACAGGTGGAAGGCGTCGAAGACGGGGTCATTCGACTGGAGCACCGGAATGGCCGCGTCCGAGGTCCATCCCACCAGGGCCTCACTGCCCGGATCGAAGTGGGTGAAGACCCGCGCCAGGACGCCGAGCCACACGAACAAGCCAAAGGCTTCCAGTCCATACGTCCTGGACGAGGAATCTCTCATGGAACCGGGACCTTCTTCATGGGCGCGCACCCTAACCTGATTCCACGTTCTCCAGACCTCGGAATCCTCCCTCTGGAGGCCATCTCCCTCAGCGCGTCCCGCCGGGGCTGGCCGACGCGGACGCCTCGTGGCCGATGCGCGAGTGTTTGCGGATGCCGCCCCGCGTCGAGCGAAGCCACGTGGCGGGCGAACAGCTCTCGCGGCCGGGCGAGGGCGTGGCTGGCCGCGGGCCGGGTCAATCCCGGCGAGCCGCGCGAGCCACGTGACGCTCGGTCAAGGGCGCGTCGAGCGTCAGCAGGAGGTTGAGCCCCACCCCGGTGAAGTGAGCATCGTGCATGACATGGGGGATGAGCATGGCGTGCTCGTCGGAGCCCTGCTCGCAATGTCTTCGCACGAACACGCCTCCCGCATGAACCCATGGTTTACAGGGTGAAGGATGTGCACCCTGGCTGGGGTACTTGACGTCAACGAAGTCATCGCAGCCGAATGAGCCAGAACGCCCCAGAGACCCAGGCGCCCACCACCGCCGCGGAAGTGTTCGCGGGCGGCGGGCAGATGGGCGCGCTCATGCGTGCCATCGACTGGTCGCGCACCGAGCTTGGACCCGTGGAGAGGTGGCCCGCCGCCCTGCGCACCATGGTGGGCGTGGTGCTGGGCAGCCGCTTCCCCATGTTGGTGTGGTGGGGAGAGCATCTGGTCCAGCTCTACAATGACAGCTACCGGCCCATCCTGGGGGACAAGCACCCCGCGTCCATGGGCGCGCCGGCGATGGAGGTCTGGAGGGAGATCTGGTCCACGATCGGACCCATGGCCGAGGGTGTCCTCCGAGGCGCCCCGGCCACCTGGTCCGAGCACCTGCTGCTGCTCATCAACCGCAAGGGCTTCTTCGAGGAGGCCTACTTCACCTTCTCACACAGCCCCATTCCCGATGATGCCGGAGGGCGGGGGGGCGTGCTCGTCACCGTCCAGGAGACGAGCAGCCAGGTGCAGGGCGAGCGGCGGTTGTACACCCTGCAGCGGATGGCGGCGGACTCGTTCCAGGCCCGGAACGTGGAGCAGGCCGCACGGCTGGCGATGGGCGCGCTCGACGGCAACCCGAATGACCTGCCCTTCGCGCTTCTGTACCTGTGCGACACCGCAGGCAGACACGCGTCGCGGGCGGCGGCCCGGGGACTCCGGGAGGAGGGCCTCTCCACGCTCCCGCCCGTGCTGGACCTGACCTCGCCCCGGGACGACTGGCCACTGCACGAGGTCCTCGCCACCCACCGGCCCGTCCAGGTGATGCCACTGCCCCAGCGCCTGCTCCCGGCGCTCGCGGGCGAGGGCCTCCCGGTGCCCACCCGCGCCCTCGTCCTGCCCGTGGAGGGAGAGACCGGCCAGTCCCCGGTGGGCTTTCTCGTGGTGGGCTTGAGCCCCCGGCTCGAATTCGACGACAGGTACCAGGGCTTCCTGCAGCTCGTGGCGAGCCATCTGTCCACCGCCCTCGCCCACGCACGCGCCTACGAGGAGCAGAAGCAGCGCGCCGAAGCCCTCGCCGAGCTGGACCGGGCCAAGACGGCCTTCTTCAGCAACGTCAGCCATGAGTTCCGCACGCCCCTGACGCTGATGCTCGGCCCGCTCGAGGAGCTGCTGACCACGGGCCGGCTGCCGGACGAGGCGCGTCGGGCGCTCGAGCTCGTCCACCGCAATGGCCTGCGTCTGTTCAAGCTCGTCAACACGCTCCTGGACTTCAGCCGTCTCGAGGCGGGCCGCGTCCAGGCCAGCTACCAGCCCACGGACCTCGCCGTACTCACCGCGGGGCTCGCCAGTGCCTTCGACTCGGCCATGGAGAAGGCGGGACTGCACCTCCGGGTGGAGTGCGAGCCCCTGCCAGAGCCCATCTGGGTGGACCGGGAGATGTGGGAGAAGGTTGTCCTCAACCTCATCTCCAATGCGTTCAAGTTCACCTTCGAGGGGCAGATCGCCGTGCGCCTGCGATGGTGCGGCGAGCACGTGGAGTTGTCCGTGAGCGACACCGGCACGGGCATCCTCTCCGAGGAGCAGTCACGCATCTTCGAGCGCTTCCACCAGGTGCGGGGCGCGCGGGGCCGCAGCCACGAGGGCAGTGGCATCGGCCTGTCCCTGGTGCGCGAGCTCGTCAAGCTGCACGGTGGCAGCGTGCGCGTGGACAGCACACCGGGCCAGGGCAGCACCTTCACCGTGTGCCTTCCCACCGGCTCCGCCCACCTGCCGCGCGAGCGACTCGAGGCTCCACGCACACGGGGGTCGACCGGACTCGGCGCGGCGCCCTTCCTCGACGAGGCCTCGAGCTGGCTCGCCTCCCCTCCCCCGGCCCCCACGCACGCCCCCACCGCGCCGGAGGCGCCCCCCGGGCGAGGCCTGGCCCCGGGCGGTTACATCCTGCTCGCCGATGACAACGTGGACATGCGCGACTACGTGCGCCGCCTCCTGGAGACGCGCTTCACGGTCGAGGCGGTGGCGGATGGACGGGCGGCGCTCGAAGCGGTCCGGGTGCGACCGCCAGACCTCGTGCTCTCGGACGTGATGATGCCAGAGCTGGATGGCCTGGGCCTGCTGCGTGCGCTCCGGGCGGACCCCGGGACCGCGTCCATTCCCATCATCCTCCTGTCCGCGCGCGCCGGCGAAGAGGCCACCGTGGAAGGCATCCAGTCCGGAGCGGATGACTACCTCGTGAAGCCCTTCAGCGCCCGCGAGCTGCTGGCGCGCGTGGAAGGCGCCCTGCGCCTGGCGCGCGAGCGGGCCGAGCGCGAGCGGCTGGCCCTGGATCGCGCCGAGTTCGAGCAGTACCTCATCGGCATCGTCAGTCATGACCTGCGCAACCCCCTGGCCGCCATCACCCTGACGGCCACGACGCTGCTGCGCGGCACGGAGCTCGGGGAGCGGCAGCGCAAGTCGCTCGGGCGCATCTTCGCGTCGGCGGAGCGCGCCAACCGGATGATCCGGGATCTGCTCGACTTCACCAGGGCCCGCCTGGGCGGAGGCCTGCCCATCCACCCCGCTCCCCTCGACTTCCATGCCCTCGGCCGACAGGTGGTGGACGAGCTGCAGGTCGCCCACCCCGATCGCGTCATCCTGCTCGAGCAGTGCGGCGACGGTCAGGCCCACTGGGATGGGGACCGGATGGCCCAGGTGCTCACCAACCTCATCGGCAATGCCCTGCACTACAGTCTCCCCGGGACCCCCGTCCAGGTGAAGGCTCACGCAGAAGCGGAGACCATCGTGTTCGAGGTGCACAACGAAGGAGTCCCCATCCCGGAGGAGTTGCTGCCCCGGCTCTTCCAGCCCATGCAGCGCGGAGAGAAGACGGGGGACAACGCGAGCCGCAACGTGGGGCTGGGGCTGTACATCGTGGACCACATCGTGCGGGCGCATGGCGGCACCATCGAGGTCCGCTCGCGAGAGGGAGAGGGAACCACCTTCCGGGTGTGCCTGCCCCGCACCACCCCGGTGTCTCTCGCCCAGGAAGGAGCGTCGCCGTGAGCGCCACGGACACGGTGTTCGCGGGTGGAGGCAAGATGGGTGTGCTCCTGCGCGCCCTGGACTGGAGCCGCACGCCACTGGGCCCCGTCGAGGGCTGGCCCGCGTCCCTGCGCACCTCGGTCAGCACGATGCTCGGCTCGCCCTATCCCATCGCGCTCTACTGGGGACCCGACTACGTCCTGATTTACAACGACACCTTCCGCCCCATCCTCGGTGGCAAGCACCCCGCCTCCGTCGGCATGCCCGCGCAGCAGGCGCTCTCCGAGGCGTGGGACCTCCTGGAACCCATGCTCGAGGACGTCCGGACCTCGCTGGTCGCGTCCTACAAGCAGGATCTGTGCATCTTCATGGAGCGCCAGGGCTTCGTGGAGGAGTGTTTCTTCACCTGGTCCTACATTCCGACCCGCGACGAGACAGGCCGCTTCGTGGGCGTCTTCACCATCGCGAGCGAGACGACGCGCCAGGTGCTCAGCGACCGGCGCTTCAAGACGATCCGCGAGCTGTCCATCCGCACTGCGCTCGACAAGAACGTGGAGGGCGTCTTCCGCTCCGTGGAGCAGGTGCTCCGTCAGGCCGGCGCGGACGTCCCCTTCGCGCTGCTCTACTCGGTCGAGAAGGACAAGGCCCGGCTCGACGCCAGCACGGGCGTGGAGCGCGGCGGGCTGGCCGCTCCGGTGGAGCTCGCGCTCGATGAGGACACCCCCTGGCCCGTGGCCGAGGTCCTGCGCTCGGGCCGCGAGATGCTCGTCGAGGACCTGGGCGCTCGCCTGGGAGTGCTGCCCGGGGGCCCCTGGCCCGAGCCGACGACCCGCGCGCTGCTGCTCCCCGTGACCCTGGGCTCGAACGGAGAGGCCAACGCAGTGCTCGTGGCGGGGCTGAGCCCCCGGCTGCCCCTGGATGAGGGCTACCGCGACTTCCTGCAACTGCTCGCGCGTCAGGTGGCGGCGGACGCGGCCCGCGCCGGCGAGGAGGCCTCCGTCGAGGGGCTCGAGGCCGGAGCGGACGACTACCTGGTGAAGCCCTTCAGCGCGCGGGAGTTGCTGGCACGGGTGCAGTCCCACCTGGAGCTGGCGCGCATGCGCCGGGAAGCCGCGGCGCACGAGACCCGCGAGGTGGGCCTGCGAGAAGCCGTCCACGCGCGTGACGACTTCCTGTCGGTGGCGAGCCACGAGCTCAAGACGCCCCTGGCCGCCTTGCGCCTTCAACTCGAGACCCTGGAGCGGACACTGCCCGGTGAAGTGCGCACACTCGTGAGCGAGCGGCTCTTCGCGGTGCGCCGGCAGATCCAACGGCTCGCGAGCCTCATCGAGACGATGCTGGACGTGTCCCTGTTGGCCGCGGGCCGGTTGCGATTGAAGCTGGAGCCGGTGGACCTGGCCGTGCTCGTCGCGGACGGTGTCGCGCAGATGCGCGAGGAGCTGGCCCGACAGGAGTGCCCCCTCACGCTCGAGTCGGAGGCGAGCCTGCCCGGCCAACTCGACGCCACGCGCCTGGGACAATTGCTGCGCAACCTCCTGTCGAACGCGGCCCGGTATGGCGCGGGCAAGTCGGTGCGGGTACGGCTGCGCCGGGAGGGAAGTCACGCCCTCCTGGAGGTGGTGGACCACGGCCCTGGCGTGAAGCCCGAGCACCAGGCGCGCATCTTCAACCGCTTCGAGCGCGCCGTCTCCTCGCGGCACTTCGGGGGCCTGGGCCTGGGGTTGTGGGTATCGCGCCAGGTGGTCGAGGCGCACGGGGGTTCCATCTCCGTGACGGACACGCCCGGAGGTGGAGCGACCTTCACGGTGGAGCTGCCTCTTCATGAGGGGTGAGCCGGGTCTTTACGGCATCGAACCCATGACCGAAGCTGACGCGAATGGCGAAATACACGGTCAAGCTCACCCAGCCTCCAAGAGGTCATCAGGTTCCACCGCTGCTCGCTGACGTTGGCGACTGGATGGGTCAACAGACCCACGGAACGCTGGGCTGGTTCGATGCGCTCGCGGCCGAGGTCATTCCGAAGGAGTGGAACCCCGAGCAGGCGGACCGGCTTCGCCGCGACGCCTTCGCGTTCCTGAGTCTTCCTGACGGCTCGCTGCTCGCGCTCGTGAACACCGGAGCCAACGCGCCGCACTCGGTCGCGCTGCTCGGCTCGGAGGGCGAGGCGCGGACGGTCGCGAACAGCCTCGAGGAGTTCCTGATCCTATGGTCCCGGGGCGAGACGGAGATCCACGAGCTCGACAACGAAGAGGTGGCGCCCGGGCGGAAGGCGCTGGCTTCGTGGCTGAAAGCGAAGAAGGTCAAGGTGCCCAAGACGAAGGCCTTCGATTTCGCGGCCTGGCTCGACGGCGACGCCGCGCTCCAGCCCGCGGCGGAGGCGCTGGCCATTGCCGAACACACGTTCGCGCCGACCCCGGTGATGAAGAAGCTCGGCCCGAAAACGCAGCGGCTGGCCTCACTCTTCGGACGGCGCGCGGATGCCCCCGAGGTCATCGCCTACGTGACCGGGGTGCTCGGCAAGAAGGTTCCACCGTCCACCAGCGAGAACAACGACTCGGTGAACGTCGCGGCGGCGAAGCACGGCGTCGAACTCGTCTTCTCTCATGACATCCTGAACGACGCCTATCTGCCGATCCCAAAGACATCCAAGACGTTCATCCCCTACGTCTCCTCCGCATGGGTGCGGGCGGGGATCGGCGAGAATGTCCTGGACGTACCGTGGAAGACGACCTCGGAGGCGGAGGTCACCCGGTTGCTCGGCCCGCCCACCGGCCGCCGGGCCGCCTTCGCGGACGAGGATGAGCTCACCGTCGCCTACTGGGCCTACCCGCTCGACACCGCGGCGCACGTGTGGCTCGAGCTCGCATTCGAGGACTCCCTCTCCGTCACCCTCGCCGTGAAGAGCGCGGGCGCGCTCGTGCGGTATCCAGACGTCACGACCGGGCTCTTCGTCGGTTATGCCGTGACACGAGGCTTGCTCGACACCTCGCGGTTCCCGGCGCACCGCGCGCTGCTCGCGGCGATCAAGACACGCGAGGCGAAGGGGTCGGAGTTCGTGAAGCAGGCGCTTGCGCGTGGCCTCTGGGACGACCACCTCCGCGATGTACCGGGGCTGCGCGAAATGGCGTGGCGCTGGTTCCACAACATGAACGGCCTCTGGATGACGGCCGACCTCAAGAAGACGTTCGGAAAGCGCGCGGGCCCGTTCGGTCACGACCAGCCGAAGCTCGATGACGACACGTGGGACGCCGTCGACAAGGCGGCGCCGCTCCTCGACGAGCGCTTCGCGGCGTGGATTGCGAAATAGAAGCGCCCCCAAGGAGCACCCGGGCCTGCCGGTGGTGCTGCTGGGCCACTCCATGGGTGGGCTCATCGCCTCGTGATACGCGCAGCGTTACGGCGACACCCTGGCCGTGCAGGTGCTCTCCAGCCCGCTGATCGGCAACTGGAGCGCCGCCAGCGCACTGCTGGCGAGCGCGCGGTTGCAATCGGTAAAGTGACATTCCCGGAAGCTTGAATCGACTACTCGGAAGTCTCCCCCGATTCGTCCTCCTCCACCTCTTCGTCTTCAAGAGGTGCGCTCATAAACGTAAACCTCCCAGGCAATCGAACGACCATGAAACCCTTGCCAGCTATCCTGACGCGCTCTGCGTCCTCTGCCTTCCCGCTGGCCAGCCATTTGTCTGCCTCTTCCCGTGTTGCAAACTCATGGGAGACCTTGAGCTCGAATGAAGGATCAAAGAATTCTTTGTAGAACCTGCGGAAGTCATCCTCTTTCCGAACGTGGCGAGGGTAGACCAATGCAATCTGCGCGAGTTCGATGACGTCTCTCTCCGGGGAGCCCTCCGGATGCTTCTGGCTGATGGCGTTAAGAGCGCTGAGGATTTCGTCTGTATCGAAGTCTGGAATGTAGGGCATGGTAGCGCCGAGCCTTTCGCATTTCTGTTTCTGGATGCTCCGGATGCAATGTTTGACTTATATGGGAACAAGAAAGAGTGCGCCGCCGACTATCGCAACAACAAATCCTACTCCGGCCACGACCACATGGGTTCCGGGCGGCGCCTCGGGTGTGTGTTCTTTGAGCCAGTCGAGCGCTTTGTTGATATTTGGGAATTGAAGCTTCTTGCTCTGTGACTCCTGCCTCTCCAGTTCCTCCATTTTCTTGACGCAATCCATAAATTCGTTGAGGCACTTTGTGGTGCAGTGCTCCTTATGCTTGCCAGCGTGCTTCGGTATGGATGGAATCTCAGGCTTGCGCCTCATACACTTGGTGTAGCACTGTTTTGTAGCTCGTTGCAGTAAGCCTCAGCTCCAGCACCACCGATCCCGCGTGCATCTTCTTGAAAGTCGATGCTGCTTGCGTTCTCGGCGATCAGGTACATCCTGCGCTCGGGCTCCTGCGTGTGGGCACATCCAAGGTTTGCCACCGCAACCGCCGTTAGCAGCGCCATCAATCGCGTTAGACCTGCTGGGTGCATAGCCTTGTCCCTCAGTGCTTCGCGGCGTTGCCTGCCTGCACTCCCGTTCAACCTCGGCTGAGTGGACAAGTCCGAAGGAGGCAGAGTGCTTCCCGGTACTGTCCGGTTTGTCGAGATCGAAAGTTTCGGGCGACCCCTCAGCCCGGGTCAACGGCACTGGGGCTCATGGAGGCCACTACTGAACGGCAGGCGAAGCTCGGGCGGGTGTAGAGGTCACCAGGGCCCGGCGGCGAGGCCGGTACTCGGGTCAACCACCGTCACGAGGCGAGCAGCCGAATGGGCACCTTCCCCTCCACCTGGAACGTCCCTCTCGCCCCGTGGGGGGAGGCAGGCAGGCATCGAGTGAAGCACACCGGCTGACGAGAGGTGGAGCCATCGCGCGCAACGCGGCCCTCCCCCCGTCCCAAGGAGCCTCCGCCCTCCCGTGGACTCCTTCGTCGCTTGTCGGGCCCGCCGAACACTTCCAGATTCGTGGGGGTGAAATCCTGCTCTCTCCACGAGGTCCATCATGGCAATCACAAGCTCCAACATCGATACAGGCAAGACTCCTCAACGAAACATGTCGGGGCTCTGGGGGGGGCCCTTCGTCATGGGTCTGTTGCTCTCCCTGCTTGGCATCGTGGCGCTGGGAGCGGTGGTGATCACCAGCGTCGCCTCGGTCGTCTTCTTCGGCTCCATGCTGGTGGTGGCGGGTGTCTTCGAAATCGTCCACGCCTTCCGCGTCCGCAAGACAGGCCCCTTCCTGATGTTCCTGCTGGGAGGCGTCCTCTCCATCGTGGTGGGGGCGATGGTCCTGGCACGGCCGGGCTCCGGACTGGTGGCGATGACACTGCTGCTGGCCGGGTACTTCTTCGCCAGCGGGCTCTTCCGGGGCATCACCTCCATCGTCGACCGCTACGCGGGGTGGGGCTGGGACTTCGCCTACGGCATCGTGTCCGTGGTGCTGGGCGTCATCATCTCCTCCCAGATGCCCACTTCCACCCTGTGGGCGTTGGGGCTCGTGGTGGGCGTGGAAATCCTCAGCCGCGGCATCTCCATCATGGCGGGTGCGCTCGCGGTGCGCGGGGCGATGCAACGCCTCGCCCACCCATGACTCCCGGTGTGAACGAGCCTCGAGCCTCCGAACTTTCATCGGAGCAACAATGAACCTTCCCCTGAAGGTCATATCTGGCACCAGGGGATTCCCCTATCCATGCGTTGCGGCAAGAGCAGCCCGCTGGCTTGCCGCTTCCACGGTTCCACCGTATCGGGGGGTTCAATGAGCAGCGAAAAGTTCTCAACCCAGGAGCAGCAGGCGATTGGTGAGTCTCTCAAGGAGCGCATCACGGATGCGGTCCGCGAGCGTGTCGTGTCAGCTCTCGAGGATGGCCTCGGTACCGAAATTCGCGAGCGCGTCGGCGAGGCGCTGCGCTGCGCGCAGGCCGAGCGCTCGCCGCTGATTCAGGAACAGCCCGCTCCGCTCGATCCCGAGAACCTCTCGGAGGCCATCCACAAGCGCCTCTCCGAGGCCATCCGCGATCGCATCAGCTCCGGCGTGCACGAGCGCGTGCGTGAGGTCCTCAAGGATCGGCTGGGAGAGGCCCTGCGTACCGCGCTGGTCGAGCACTGGATGATCGCCCAGCAGGGCTATGGCCAGTTCGACACCGAGCGCCTCGCGGAGAAGGTTCGCAACCGCCTCGAGGATGCGCTGCGGGATCGGATCGGCTCCGTCGTACGCGAGCGTGTCCGCGAGGCGCTCCGAGATCAGTTGGCGGACGCGCTGCGCTCCGCGGTGGCCGAGCGCCGGATGGGGCCGCAGGGCTTCGGCCAGGTCGACCACGAGCGCCTCGCGGAGGCCATCCGCGGACGCCTGGCCGATGAACTCCACGAGCGGCTCACCTACGCCGTGCGTGAGCGCGTGCGCGAGGCGCTCAAGGAGCGGCTGGCGGACGCGCTGCGCTCCGCGGTGGCCGAGCGCCGGATGGGGCCGCAAGGCTTCGGCCAGATCGACCACGAGCGCCTCGCGGACGCCATTCGTGAGCGCATCGTGGAGGGGATCCGCGAGAAGGTCCACACCGCCCTGCGCGAGCGCGTCCGCGAAGCGCTCCGGGAGCGGCTGGCGGACACGCTGCGCGCCGCGATGGTCGAGCGCCGGATGGGGCCGCAGGGCTATGGCCAGCTCCAGCCCGAGCGCATCGCGGACGCCCTGCGCGGACGCCTGGTCGACGCCCTCCACGAGCGGCTCGCGCGCAACTTCCGCGAGCAGCTGGAAGAGGTGCTCCGGGAGCGGCTGGTCGATTCGCTCCGCGACGTGCTGGGCGGGGCTCAGCAGCCAGGCATGGGTGAGCCCTGGATGGGCGCCCAGCCCGGCTTCGGTCAGATCGACACCGAGCGCATCGTGAGCGTCATCCGCGAGAGGGTCGGCGAGGAGATCCGCGCGCGCGTGGCGGAGACGATCGGTGAGCGCGTAGGCGAGGCGGTCCGCCGGGAGCTGAGGAGCAACGTCCAGCATCCGCAGGCCTGACCCTCGCCATCGGGAGCCAGAGGGGTATGACCGCTCACGCTTGTCGATGATGCGCGGTGACACCCCACTCCTCGAGCGCCAGGAAGCCATGTCCCTCGTGGTGGGGGCGATGGCCCTGGCGCGGCCGGCCGGAGGGTCCTCGCGACAGCCGGCTCAAGGGCCGTAGACGGCCTTCAACTGGACGCCGGAGTAGTCCGAGTACCCCTTGAGCATCACGTAATAGGTGCCAGGAAGGGGGGAGCCTGCGTAGCAGCGCTCATAGGTCCCTCCGGCCAGGGAACGACAGTCGTAGTTGGACTCGTCGGGCCGCAGGTCCTTGCGGACGTACAGGTCGGCGTCACCCGTCCCTCCTTCGGCCGTCACCTCCAGGAAGGCCTTGCCGTCCGGCACCGTGATGGTCCAGTACCTGAAAGAGCCCGTGGCGCCCGACAGGTTGAGGACCGCCTGGTTGTTCACCAGCACCCCGGTCCCTCCACCGCCGCTCGTGACGTAGGTGCCTCGCAGCGTCACCCCAGAGAGCGTCCCGGACGAGGACCCGTTGTAGACCCGCACATGCCAGATCCCCGCCTGCGGGGACGTGAAGGTGCAGGTGGAGGTGCCCGACGTCGAGGCACAGTCATACGAGGACAGCGTCGGCGCGGAGCCCCGCTTCACATACAGGTGAGAGGAGCCTCCAGAGCCCCCGTAGCCCGAGAACGTGAGGCTGGTCGCCCCCGAGGGGACCTCGAGCGTGTAGTCGCAGGAGAAGGTGCTGGCGGGTGCCCCCACGTTGTTCACGGGCGTATTGTTGACGAGCGCGCTCGTGGTGGTGCAGCCGGGATACCCCGTCAGGGAGTACAGGCCCGTCAGGCTCGCCCCGGAGAACGTGCCATAGCCATACAGCCTCGCGTAGTAGACGCCGATCCGCGGCATGTCGATGGTGCAGACCTCATCCGTTCCATAGCCCGCCGACTTGCAGTCGTAGGTGGTGTCGTTCGGCGAGGAGCCGTAGCGCACGTACAGGTCCCCGTCCCCACTGCCCCCCGAGGAGACGAACGTGACGCGAGTCGACCCCGACGGGACATAGAAGCTGTAGATGCACGACCAGCTTCCCCCCGACACGCCGATGTTGTTCACCGGGACGCCGTTGGAGAGCGTCGTCGTGCTGGTGCAACCCGCCGGACCGCTGGCGAGGAACGAACCGGTCAGGCTGAGCCCGGAGAACGCCTTACTGCCATAGACCTTCACATGGTAGGTCCCAGCCTGGGCGGTGGTGATGGCGCAGGTCTCGTAGTTGCTGCTCCCGTTGGAGAGACAGTCATACACGCCCAGGGAAGGCTCGGAGCCGAACTTCACGTACAGGTCCGCATCCCCGGAGCCGCTGGTCGTGGTGAACTTGAGGTTGGTGGACCCCGACGGAACATTCAGGGTGTAGTCGCAGGACCACTCGCCCGCCGAGGCAGCGATACCCGTCACCGGGGTGCCGCTGACGAGGGAGCTCGGTCCCGTACAGCTCGAGGCGAGTGCCTGCACCCGCTCCGGGAGCAGCGGGCCCTTCTCCACCAGGGGCTCGGCCCCGCCCGCCGGCTCCTCGGGAACCGACATCTCGGGACCACACCCCACCAGGGCCAACGTGAGCCATGACGCCGTGAAAGCCTTCCGCGCAAAACGCTTCAAGGGATTCTCCTGACTCCAAGAACTGGCTTCGTCTGGTGCACCGCGAGACACGTCGTCGTCGCGGGCGTTTCGACGAAGAGAGATACTAGGAGTCAGGTCTGACACGTACCTCGGGTTTTACCGGGAACTCAGGCCGCCTGGATGGCGGGGGGAAGCGCGCCGAGTTGCTGCAGCAGGGACATCATGTCCAGCTGATCCCAGATTTCGACCACCTTGCCGTTGTGCAGCCGGAAGTGGGGATGGTCGGTGATCTCCACGCGCCGCCCGGTGGGGGCAATGCCCATGAAACCGCCGGTGTGCACCCCCGTCACGGCGAGGCGCACGGCCACCATGCCCTGATCATACAGGAAGGAATGGATGGTGAATTGGATGTCCGAGAAGGACTCCAACCACACGCGCGCCATGAGCTTCAATCCCGGCGCGCCCGCCGGAAGGCCGGCTGGCAGGGGGTGCGCCACGACATCGGGAGCGAAGAAATCAGTCATGCTCTCGACATCGCGCTGGACATAGAGGCGAGTCAGATACCGCTCGTAGAGTTCCCGGGCCTGCTGGGCATTCATGAGGTGTCCTTCCGCGTGTGACAGGGGACCGCCATGGTGCTGAACCGCGCGAGAATCACAATCACCCGGGCGAGAAGGCGTGCAGTAGCACGCAGGCCATGGGCCAGGAGGACCAGGCAGTGACCTCTGCCCAACGACCCGTGCGTGTCTTCGTCAACGGTTGGCCGCTCCCCCCCACACCGCACCTGCTTTGATGCTGGGGATGAGCATGAGGTTCACCCCGCGCGTTGGTGAACGGGCTCGGGGGCGCCGGGGCTGGCGCCCCGCGGTCTTCTTGGGGAGGCTGCGGGACACGTCGTGCTCAGTCGTGCTCATTCCTGGAGGAATCCGTGTTCCCTCGTGCCCTCGGCGGCGGCCTGGCCGCCAGTCTCGTCCTTCTCCCGCTCGCCGCCTGGAGCCAACAGACGGACACCTCGCCACCTCGTCCGGGGACCGTCCTGGATGGAATCGGCATCGACAAGGACGAGCAGGACTACGCCGGCATCCTCCAGAGCGACTGGGGCCAGCCGCCTGGCTTCTCCGATCCCGAGTCGAGCATCATTGGCTATTCACTCGCCGTCGGTACCCGGCCGTGTGGCACCGAGGTGCGCGGGTTCGAACCCGTCGGGCTGGTTCTGTCGTACACCCTGTATGATCTCAACCTCCTCCCCGGACAGCGCTACTACGTCACCATTCGCGCGACCAACGGCGCGGGACTGGCCACCCATGTGTCCTCGGACGGTGTCCTCATCCTTCCCAACACGGGCGGAGCATCCACCCCGCTTCCCGGCGGGGAGTGCACCCCGGGAGGCACCAACCCCACCCCCGACGCGGGGTCCGATGGCGGTGCTCCGGACACTCCGCCCGACGCGGGTACGCCTCCCGACGCGGGCACGCCTCCCGACGCGGGCACTCCCGATGACGGCGGCGCGCTGGAGGCCCCCCTGGGTTGGGGCTGCGCCACGGGCGGCCCCGGGGGATTCGCGATGATGGCCCTGTCGGCGCTCGGGCTCGTCATCCGCCTCCGACCAGGGGGTGGGACACGTGTGGGCCGAAGCGGTACAGAGGGGAGATGACGACGACTCCTCCCCGATTCAAGGCCGCGGCCGTGCAGGCCGCTCCCGCGTTCCTCGACCTCGACGCCGGTGTGGACAAGGCCGAGCGCCTCATCGCCGAGGCCGCCAGCCAGGGTGCCTCGCTCATCGCCTTCCCGGAGACGTGGCTGCCCGGCTATCCGTTCTGGATCTGGCTCGGCGCGCCCGCGTGGGGCATGCGCTTCGTGCAGCGCTACTTCGACCAATCGCTCACGGTGGAGGGCCCACACATGGTGCGGCTGCGCGAGGTGGCCCGACGGCACGGCATCCACGTGGTGATGGGCTACAGCGAGCGCTCCGGATCCAGCCTCTACATGGGCCAGGCCCTCATCGGCCCGGAGGGCGGGCTCATCGCCGCGCGGCGCAAGCTCAAGCCCACGCACGCCGAGCGCACGGTGTTCGGCGAGGGCGATGGTGGGGACCTGAAGGTGCACGCCACGGCGCTCGGCCGGTTGGGGGCGCTCAACTGCTGGGAACATGTCCAGCCGCTGGTGAAGCAGGCGATGTTCACCCAGGGCGAGCAGCTCCACGTGGGCTCCTGGCCCAGCTTCTCGCTGTACCGCGACATGGCGTACGCGCTCGGCCCCGAGGTGAACCTCGCCGCCAGCCGGATGTACGCGGTGGAGGGCAGTTGCTTCGTCATCGGCTCGTGCGCCACGGTCTCCGAGGAGATGACGGCGCTGCTGTGCGATTCACCGGACCGGGCGAAGATGCTGCTGCCCGGAGGCGGCTTCTCGATGATCTACGGCCCGGATGGCCGGCCCCTGGCACAGCCGCTGGATGAGCGCGCCGAGGGGCTCGTGTACGCGGACATCGACCTGGGGCTCATCCCGCTCGCCAAGGCCGTGGCCGACCCGGTGGGGCACTACTCGCGTCCGGACGTGCTGCGGCTGATGTTCAACGACACCCCCCGCCGGATCATGGAGCGCTTCGACGGGCGCTTCGACGCGGAGCCGAACCAGGCCGGCAAACCCTGAGCTCGACGAGACGGCGTCCGGTGTCCCTGGCTCACGAATACCCTGCCCTTCTGGCCCGCTGGGCGATTCCTGTTGCCGGGGCGAGATTTGGGCGGAGGTTCACTCATGATTGTCGCCGTCCTGGCACTCGTCATGGCTCAGACGTCACAGCCATGTCTGGAGCGCTATCACTCCCTGCAGCCCACCTGCCCTGGACTCGCGAGCTGCCCCTCGAATGAGCAGGAAGCCTGTGCCCGCCTGAGCAGCACCTTCGCGGTGGATGAATCGCGCCTCGGGATCAGCCTCCAGGAGGACGAGGCCGTCGAGGTCATCCATCCCGAGGCGATCCAACCGGTCCTCGGCGCGGGAATCGCCGGCACGCCCGGCCAGATCGACGCTCCGGCCCAGGTCCAGACGGTCGGGCTCGCGGGGGCCTCGCTGGGCATCGTCGCCACCCCGTCCAGACGCGTCGCGCTCCTCTCCTTCTCGGTCAACCCGTTCGCCATCTCGAGCGAAGGCCGACGCTCCTTCGTGCGTCTCTCGCGTCTCTTCGACGTCAGCGTCGTGCTGCCCACGCCCTTCCAGGAACTGCCCCGCACCGCGTTCCTCGGCCTGCGGGCCAACCTCGACTTCGTCGGCGCCGCGGCGGCCCACGGCGCGTTCGAGACCCTGTCGGCCACGCTGCTCCAGGCCTGGCGTCAAGTGCTCACCACGGAGGGCTGGTTTCGCGAGGACTTGAGACACGCGCTCGACACGCTCACTCCCGCGCAGCGCGCACGGTGTCTCGACGCCCTCTTCGCGATTCCCGTCACGCTCGATGGGCTCGCCACCTGCTCCCCAGAGCTTCCCGCCCGCCTCCTGGCCGCGGCGTCCGCGAAAGCCCCGTACCAGAAGGCCCTCGACGGCTTCCAGGACGCGGTCGACACCTCCCATGGTGGACTCAACGTGCAGTTGGATGTTCCCGCGACCCGGTCCAGCACCGTGCCCCTTCGAGCGGCGCTCCTGGGCGCCGGGACGTATGGCTTCGCCAGGGACGCGCGCGCCCCGTGGCGGATCGACGTCCTGGCATCGCTCGGCCCGGACTGCCTGCTCCAGGCCGACAACAGTGCCCTGGGCGTGTCCCTGGCCGCCGCGCTGGCCGTGAAGGCACGACTCGCGCGAGGCCTGCCGAGACTGCATTCGAGCATCGGGTTGAGGGGCCATCTCGGCCAGGACTCACAGGCGGAGGTCCTCAGCCTCGCGAGTCAGCCTGGCAATTACCTCCAAGCCCAGTGGGGTGCCAGCCTCCCTCTCGGGCGGAGCGGGGTGACCGTGTCCGGTGGCGTGAACTGGACCCTCGTCGGAAGGAAGTCCGGACAGGTGGCGTTCACCACGAACCTCCTCTACTCGCTGCCGAGCGGGGAGTGAGGCTTCAAACCCATACGGAGTTCCGCCCCGCGTTGAAGGGACGAGCCTCCAAGGGGAAGGCCCACCACGAGGAGCGTCCTGGACATGCCGCAACGTCCCTCCCTGTCGGAACCACTCCGGGAAACACTCGAGCTCCTGCTCGCCAGGGCCGATGATCACCAGCCCAGTCTGCCCTCCGGGCTCGATCCGGCGTCCGTTCAGAGCGCCCCCCGGCCCGAGCGGTTGCCACGACGGGCGGATGTGCCCCTGCTCGACAGGCCCGACGCGGACCCCAACGCACTGCCCGAGCAGCGATGGGGTGTGATCGCGCCCGAAGGGGCCGAGGGCGACCAGTTGCTGCGAGCCATTGCCCCGCTGGTGGAGTACCGGGCGCGACAACAGGGCGCGGAGGTGAAGATCTACCGGGTGCCGCCGGACATGGACGCGGCCCAGGCGGTCACCTGGAGGGAACAGGTGTATCGGGACGAGTGTGTCCCCCCGGAGGAGCGGCCCAGGTACCTGCTGGTGCTCGGGAGCCCGGAGCAGGTCTCCTTCGAACTCCAGCACGTGCTGGCCCAGGGAGCCTTCGTGGGACGGTTGCACTTCGCGACGCCGGAGCGAGCACCGGATCTCGCCAGCCTTGCCGCCTATGTGGACAAGGTGCTGGCCCACGAGCACTCCTCCGAGCAGGCCGAGGCCACCGACGTCCTGCTCTACACGGCCTCGGATGGCTCGAAGGCCACCGTCCAGAGCCACCAGCTCCTGATGGAGCCCTGCCGGAAGATGGTGGAGGAGCGCTGGCTCCCCAAACAGCTCGCGAAGCGGCTCCAGCTCCTCCACGGCGAGCAAGCGGAGGCACTGCCACGCGTGGCGGGCGCGGTGCGCTCGGGGGTGTTGCTCTCGGTGTCCCATGGACTGGGGGCGCCGAGTGGAGGATGGGCTTCCGCCGAGCAGCAGCGGATGCGGCAGGGGGCGCTCTGTCTGACACCCGAGCGGGAGCTCACCGCGGACATGGTCCGGCGGTTGCCGTTCCTCCCCGGGGGTGTGTGGTTCTGCGTGGCGTGCTTCGGGGCGGCCACTCCGCGCAAGAGCGCCTTCCATGCCTGGCTGTCGATGCTGGCGAAGCAAAGGCTCTTCCCGGGCCACCCCGAGGCCGTGCTCGACAGCCTGCCCCGGCCCGGGGAGCCTCCCTTCCTCGCCGCGCTTCCCCAGGCCCTGCTGGCCAATCCGCTCGGTCCCCTCGCCTTCGTGGGGCACAGCGATCTGGCCTGGAACTTCGGCTTCGTCAACCCGGCGAACCTCGCCGAGAGCCGCGCGTCTCGCATCCTCTCCGCGCTCGAGGTCCTGGCGAAGGGCAGCCGGGTGGGGGTCGCGCTCGATGCGCTGATGCGCTCCTTCCGGGACGTGAATGACAGCCTGATGTCCGTCTACCAGGAGCGACAGGAGGCCCTCGAGGAGGAGCGGCCGGACCCCACCGATCCCAAGCGGCTCGGCTACCTCTGGATGCTGCGCAATGACTTGAGAGGCTATCTCCTGCTGGGAGATCCGGCGGTCCGGCTCCAGTTGCGGCAAGCCATGAGGTAGGCAGGAGATCGTCGGCGCGTTCAGGAGGATGCGCGACCCTGGGAGCGCTCGCAATCGGCGAAGCGCCTCTGGGCCCGCGCTTTGCCCTCATCGAGGTAGGTCTCGCGCAGGTCCGGCGTCAGGCAGTCCTTGTTGTCCTGACGCAGATGTCGCTGGAGTTCAGGGATCGAGAGGAGGGTCCAGATCCTCGCGGTCTTGTCGTTGCCGGCGGTGATGAGCTGTCGGCCATCCGGGCTGAAGGCAACGCGTTGGACTGGCCCGGTGTGTCCCTGCAGAAGGAGGGGCTCGCCCTTTCCATCCACTCGCCACACGCAAGCCGTCCCATCCTCTCCCGTGGTGGCGATGCGCTGGCCGTCTGGGCTGAAGGCGGCGGACCGGATCGACCCTTGGTGCCCCTGCAGCACGAGCGGCTCACCCGTCCCATCCGCCCGCCACACCCGCGCCGTCCCGTCAGCTCCCGAGGTGACGATGCGCTGGCCGTCCGGGCTGAAGGCAGCGGAGCTGACCTGTCCCACATGCCCTCGCAGCACGAGCGGCTCGCCCGTCCCATCCGCCCGCCACACCCGCGCTGTCCCGTCATCTCCCGAGGTGACGATGCGCTGGCCGTCCGGGCTGAAGGCAGCGGAAATGACCTGTCCCACATGCCCTCGCAGCACGAGCGGCTCGCCCGTCCCATCCGCCCGCCACACCCGCGCTGTCTCGTCAGCTCCCGAGGTGACGATGCGCTGGCCGTCCGGGCTGAAGGCAGCGGAGATAACTATTCCCGCGTGTCCCCGCAGCACGAGGGGCTCGCCCGTTCCATCCGCCCGCCACACGCGCGCCGTGCCGTCCCACGAGGCGGTGACGATGCGCTGGCCGTCCGGGCTGAAGGCGGCGGATTGCACCCGTGCCGCGTGCTCTCGCAACACCACCGGTTCACCCGACCCGTCCGCCCGCCACACGCGCGCCGTGCCATCCCACGAGGCGGTGACGACGCGCTGCCCATCCGGGCTGAAGACGGCGGAGGTGACTGAGTCCACGTGCCGCCGGAGCACCCTCGGCTCCGTCGGGCCTTCGGCCCGCCACACGCGCGCCGTGCCATCCCACGAGGCGGTGACGACACGCTGCCCATCCGGGCTGAAGACAGCGGACATGATCAGCCCTTTGTGCCCTTCGAGCACTACGGGTCGGCCCGTTCCATCCGCCCACCATACGCGTGCCGTGCCGTCTCCCGAGGCGGTGGCGACGCGCTGCCCATCCGGGCTGAAGACAGCGGACTGAACCTGCGCCGCGTGCCCCTTGAGGACCACGGGCTGGCCTGACCCATCCGCCCGCCACACCCGCGCCGTCCCATCGTAGGACGCGGTGACGACGCGCTGCCCATCCGGGCTGAAGACGGCGGAGACGACTTCTCTCGTGTGCCCCTTGAGGACCACGGGCTGGCCTGACCCATCCGCCCGCCACACCCGCGCCGTCCCATCGAAGGACGCGGTGACGATGCGCTGGCCCTCCGGGCTGAAGGCGGCGGAGACGACTTCTCTCGTGTGCCCCTTGAGGACCACGGACTGACCCGTTCCATCCGCCCGCCACACCCGCGCCGTCCCATCGAAGGACGCGGTGACGATGCGCTGGCCCTCCGGGCTGAAGGCAGCGGAGATGACTATTCCCGCGTGTCCCCGGAGTACGAGCGGCTCGCCCGTCCCATCCGCTCGCCATACCCGCGCCGTCCCGTCGAGGGACGCGGTGACCACGAACTGCCCATCCGGGCTGAAGACGGCGGACGCGATCGGTTTGGTGTGTCCCTTCAACTCCACGGGCTGGCCCGTCCCGTCCACGCGCAACACCCGCGCCGTCCCGTCCAACGAGGCAGTGACGACAAACTGGCCATCCGGAGAGAAGGCGGCGGAGATAACCCCCGCTTGTCCCTTCAACTCCACGGGCTGGCCCGTGCCATCCGTCCGCCACACGTGGACTGTCCCCTCCGGGCTGGCGGTGACGACGTGCTGTCCATCCGGGCTGAAACAGGCCGCGTTGAGCCCTCCTGGAGTACGGAATGTCACCTCTGGTGTGCTCCTCGCCAGGGCTCCGTGCGCGAGGGCCGCCCACCCCCGGATCCGCTCCGGCCGGCGGACTTCGAGCAGCAGCTTCATCGCCATCGCGGACTGGCCGCTCTCGAGCAACTCCCGCGACCCCGACATCAAGGACTGGTTGCGGGCCCGCTCCGTCTGCGCCAGCGCCCACAACAACAGGCCCCCCATCACCAAGGCCACCGTCAGTGCCACGACGGAGATGAGCCGCAACCGACGCCAGCGGGCCCGCTCCTGCTCGAGTTGCCGCCGTGACGCCTCGTCCCGCAGCCGCTCCCGCCGCAGCTCGAAGACCTTCCTCGCCAGCCAGTCATGACCGAGCTCGAAGTAGCGGCTGCCGTGGTGCTCTCCGGCCAGCAGCACCGCGGTGCCCTCCAGGGTGGTCAGCACCCGCTCGGCCTGTCCCGGCGGAAGCGCGGCCTGGGCCTGCCGCTCCGTCAGCAACGTCCGGCTGCCATCGCTGGCCACCAGATGCTCTTCCAGCAGCCGCCGGGCATCCGCCGCCAGGGGCCCCAGCCCTTCCAACGTCGCATCCAGGTAGCGGTGCAGGATGGGCTCGGCCGCCACCGGCCCCCGCACCACGTTCCCGGCGGCACGCTCCTCCCAGAGGGCGCGGCAGACGATCTGCGCGAAGGCGGCCTGTACCTCCGCCTCGTCCGTGTCGTCCTGTCCTGGCACCCGGACCTGAAGCATCAGCTCCCGCAGCTCGTGCGGGGGCCAGTGCTGCGCGGGAGTGCCGGAGGCCGCCAGCCTGCGCGCCACCTCCGCCATCTCACGCACCGTGAGCGGGCCGAGCCGGCAGCCGTGCTCCAGCAGCTCCGCCGCGCCGCGCAACCGCTCCCGGAAGCGCCCCAGGTAGTCCTCGCGCAGCAGCAGCGCGAGTTGCAGTCCCCGGATGGGGCCGCGGACCAGGCGCACCAGGCCCTCGAGCAGTGCGTCCGTCTGTTCCGGGTCGCGTCCGGGAAGGAGGAGCTGCTCGAGCTGATCCAGGTAGAGCAACACCGGCCGGTCCGAGCGCCGCTCCGCCAGCCGCACCGCTTCCTCGAGCGCCTCGTCCGGGCGCATCCCCGCGGGCACCGCGCCAAGCCCCAGGTCCGCGAACATCGCCTGGACGAGCCACTCGAGGGGTGAGTGGCTGGCCAGCCAGCCCTCGACGTGGACCCCGCGGAACTCATGCTTCTCCTCCAGCAGGGGAATCACTCCCGCCCGCATCAACGAGGACTTGCCCGCTCCCGAGGGTCCGAAGAGCACGAAGCAGGGCCAGGAGAGGATGCCTTGCACCAGCCTGCGCGTGGACTCCTCCCGGCCGAAGAAGCGGTTCCGCTCACTCGCGCGGTAGGGCTGGGGTCCCAGGAAGGGATTGGCAAAGCCACTCATCCCTTCCCCCCGTCCGACAGCGCCTCGAGCCAGGCCTCCAATTCCGCATCCGTCGATTCGAGCGCCCTCACCCCGGTCCTTCCAGGCAATCCCCTGCCCTCCTCCCACAACTCCTGCTCGCGGCTCCTGGGATCGAGCACGGCCATGCTGCCGCGCATCAGCGTGCGCCTGCCGAAGAGCTGGTAGAGCAGCATCCGGTGGCTCCAGTCCAACATGGACATCCCGGTGAGCAGGAGCGGACGCAGGCTCAGGGCGCTCTGGATGGGCTCGACGAGCTCGAAGGGCAGCAGGCTCGACAGGCCACGGACGCCCAGCAGGTAATCATCCTCGGTGATCAGGGGATGGCTGAAGAGGTGGGCCGGCAGGTAGCCAGAACAGAGCCGGAGCACCACCACGTCCCGCTCGGTATCCAGTTCGCTCGGGACCTTGCGCAGCCGCTCCCAGCGGACGCCGCCCGCCTCGCGCCGCATCATCACGGCGTGTCCGTCCGCGTTCGAGGAAGGCTGGAGGACATAGAGCGTGAGCCGAGGATGCTGCTCGGCGATGGCCTGCTCCAACACGGGCAGGCGCAGCAGGGTGATGTGCACCCCGGTCCCGAGCCGCCGTGCCAACAGCCGCACCAGGGGAGGCATGAAGTCCGCCTGGCCGAATACTTCCTGGAACTCGTAGTCGAGCTCCTCCTCCCCGATGCGCAGCGCGAAGTGCTGCGCCAGGGTGCTCAGTGGCAGCTCATGTGGCACGGGGAGCGCCTTCTGGGTGAGCTCGCCCTGAAGCCGCTCGCGCAGACCTTGGAAGTCGGGCGCCTCCTCCTCCCAGCGATTTCCCAACAGCAGCGTGAAGGGTTGCTCCAGCAGCCGCCCCAGGGCGGGAGGCGGGGGAGACGCCTCCGTCCGTGCGGCCACGGGGGGTGGAGGCAAGACCTTGCGCGCCTTGAAATCGAACAGCACCGGATCGCGTCCGCGCAGGTACAGCACGGGGGAGAACGCCTCGGCGCTGCCCTCCAGCTCCGCCAGGACGCTGCGCCGGGCCTCGTTGAGGCTGAGCGCCACGTCCCCCTCCTCCCGGGCCGCACGCGTGAGCGCACGGTAGAACGCACGCGAGCAGCGAAGGGCCACGTCCGCCCTCACCGGCCAGAGGTAGGCGACGACGGCATCCGCCGCGGTGCGCGCCAACAGCTCCGCCGCGCTCGCCAGGGGGCCAGGGCTCGCTCCCTCACAGGCCTCCAGGACGATGAGCCGCAGGGGGCCCTGGCTCCACGCGCCATGGAGCTGCTGCGCCAGCAACTCCACCGGCACCCAGCGCTCCGCGTCCTCCTCGTCCGCCAGCCGCAGGACGGGTCGGCCCTCGTGCACCCCCCCATGTCCGATGAAGTGGAGGATGTGGGGCTCGGGCTGGCGCCGCAGGCGTTCGAAGAGGGCGGCCTCGCGGGACCTCGGACCCGTGAGGGGCTCGAGCCACTCGACCTCGCCCGAGGCGAGACTCTCGTGAAGCGTCCCCTGCAACCGGGAGAGGGCCTGCGGGTGCAGCGGCGCGATGGCGAGCAGCCGCACCGCGCCCCGCACCTCGCGCGGTTGCCAGGGCTCGGGCGAGCGCACGCCTCGCACCGGCAGGAGGCTCGCCGAGTTCCCCAGGAACTCGAAGTCCCTCCCGGGCTCACAGAGGGCCTCCCAGGGGAAGCCTTGAAGGTCCGCATCCTGGAGCATGAGCCGCAGCAGGACGGGCCCTCCACCGGAGGCCTCGCGCAGCCGTGCGAGCACCGCCTGGAGCTCTCCCTGGAGGAGGGCCCGGTGGAGCGCCTGGACCTGCCGTGCGAGCTCGGGCTCGAGCGGCATGCCTTTCTCGGCCGCCGTCTTCAGGCGCCCGGTGAGCGCATGCAACGCATCCACATCGAAGCCGGGGCCGAGCAGGTGCACCCCGGGCTGCTCCTGGCGACAGCCCAGCCCTCGGGCCCTCAGCCCGGCACCACTCCGCTCGACGTCGATTTCCAGCCAGTTCCTGGCAGAAATGAAATCCTCCCGGGTGCGCTCCTTCAGGGAGAGAACACACGGGAAACCTGTGTCGCCCGCGACGCCGGCGGAACGGTGTCCAGGGACCTGCCTGGCCGAAGAGCAGCCGATGAATCGAGGCGTGGCCCGTGGCCAATCGGGACACGCCTCCCCACGGCGGAGCCGGAGAACGCCGGCACCCGCCGCGCCTGGACGGTGGGAGCGCCGCTCAGGCCTTGACGTCCGCCGCGACCTTCATGGAGACGATCTTGTCGGGATCCACGACAGGCTCGCCGCGCTTGATCTTGTCGACGTTCTCCATGCCCTCGATCACCTGGCCCCAGACGGTGTACTGACGGTCCAGGAAGGACGCGTCGTCGAAGACGATGAAGAACTGCGAGTTGGCGGAGTTGGGGTTCTGCGCGCGCGCCATCGAGCACGCACCGCGACCGTGATTGGCGCTGCTGAACTCCGCCTTCAGGTCCGGCTTGGAGGAGCCGCCCATGCCGGCGCGGCCCGGGTTGAAGTCGGGGCCGGTGGACTTGCCGAACTTGACGTCACCCGTCTGCGCCATGAAGCCGGAGATCACGCGGTGGAAGACGACGCCGTCATAGGCGCCCTCGCGCGTCAGCTCCTTGATGCGGGCCACATGGTTCGGAGCGAGATCGGGGCGGAGCTCGATGACGACCTTTCCCTTGGTCGTCTCCAGGATGATGGTGTTTTCCGGATCCTTGATGTTCGCCATTTTTCCTTCCTTCTTTCGCGCGGTGGTCATCGGACGCGGTGCGCACGCGGATCGTGGGCGCCGAGTCGGCGACCGTCGCACTTTGTCGATCGCCCTCGGGTTTGTCGACCCGTTCCATTCCGTTCGACGCGAGGTGTCAGGAGGAGTACCTCGCCGTGCCCCGTGAGGAGCCCCGCGTGCCGCACGTGGTCGCGCGCCCCTGCCCTCCAGGTAGCATCCGCCCTCCTACCCGGGAGGCTTCGGCTTGTAGTGGACTGTAGCGGAGCTTCACCGTGAGACTCCGGGCGCGCCTGGAGCGGGAAGACTGACACGGTTGTGAAATCCTCGGGGACGGCCCACGATGTGGACCGTTTTTTCTCTTGGAGCTACCGATGATCAAGATTGGTGACGCACTGCCCGCGGTGACACTGCAGGAGTACTCGGAGGTGGAGGGCAATGGTTGCAGCATCGGCCCGAACCCGGTGAACGTGACGCAGGCCGCGGCGGGCAAGACCATCGCGGTGTTCGCCTTGCCGGGTGCCTTCACGCCCACCTGCTCGGCCAAGCATGTGCCCGGCTTCCTCCAGAAGGCGCAGGACTTCAAGCAGGCCGGTGTCGACGAGATCTGGTGCGTGAGCGTCAACGACGCCTTCGTCATGGGCGCCTGGGCGCGCGACCAGAAGACCGATGGGAAGATTCGCATGCTGGCCGATGGCAGCGCGGAGTTCGCCAAGGCCATGGGGCTGAGCCTGGACCTCTCCGCCCGGGGCATGGGCGTGCGCAGCCGCCGCTACTCGCTCCTGGCGAAGGACGGCAAGGTGGTCAGCCTCAATGTCGAGGCACCCGGCGAATACAAAGTGAGCGATGCCGACACCCTGCTGACGCAGCTCGGGGCCTGACACGGCCCGCGGGTCACGCGCGCCTGGAAGGGAAGACAGGGCCGCCCTCCCCCTGTCTCCCCGCTCCGCCGCGAGCTGTCCCTCAGCGGAAGCCTCGGCCCCGATGAGGGACATGCGACCACGCCCTGGGCGCCCTCGTGCACCACCTCACGGCAGCAGTTGGATGTCGTCGAGGAAGAGCGTGCCCTGATCCTTGCCGGATTGATCCTGGAAGTAGATCTCCTGGAGCAGCCGGCTGCTCGCGCCCAGGGAACCGAGCGGGATGAGGACCTGCTCCCAGACGCCCGGTTTGATGGCGTGGCCCAACGCCACGTCGAGGCGCATGCTCCCCAATTCGGTCGAGCCATCCTCCTTGAGCAGCACCCGCACGACCTGTCCGCCCGTGGTGCCCCCATGCACCCAGAACGACAGGGTCTTGTAGAGGCTCAGGTCCACCCGCGTGGTGGTGTTGAAGAGGAGGGCCTTCCAGGAATCCGGCTCGAAGGAGATGGCCGACGCGCCCGAGTGGACGAGCTGGGTCGCGGCCAGGTTGCGCGTGGCCCAGCTCCGGTCCTTGAACGTGGTGTGGAGGCTGTCCGCGTAGAGGGTGAAGGCGGACGTCGTCGGCGGCTCCGTGGGAGGAGTCGTGGGCGGCGGCGTGCTGGAGCGCAGCAGCCGGATGTCGTCGAAGTACACCGTGCTCTGGTTGGTGCCCGTGTCGTCCTGGAGGTAGAGGTCTCGCACGGTGCCCGTGGAGGACAGGCCGATGGAACCCAACGGGACGATGACCTGCTGCCAGGTACCCGCCTGGATGGCGTGGCCCAGCACCGTATCCAGCCGCACCGAGCCGAGCTTCTGCGAGCCATCGTAGGCCAGCAGCCGCACGCCCTGCCCTCCCACGGTGCCACCATGCACCCACAGCTCGAGGGACGTGTACTGGGACGCGGGGAGCCCCGAGGTGTGGTGGAGATAGACGGCGTTCCACTTGTTGAGCTCGGCGGAGAGGGACGCCAGGCCCGTGCGCACCACGGTGCGGTCGTCGAGGTTGTGCGGGGTGTAGCTCCAGTCCACGAAGCCATCGCCCAGGGCATCGGCATAGACAGACGTGTCGCCCGAGGCGTCGCCCGTCGACCCATCCATGCGCGCCCGACCCTCGGAGACGGTGACGATGTCCACGTTCCTCGCCTTGACGGCATCGAGGATGGCCGCGAAGTCGGCGGCGCCATACTCCGTGGACGTGCTCGCCGTGCCGGTCACGATCTGGTGGAAGGTGAGGATGAGCCAGCTGCCGTCAGCGGCGGCGGCGTCGATCCACGAGCGCACCGTGTCCAGCGTGACGCCCGCGTGCACGTCATAAGAGCGCAATTGCAGGATGTTCGAGTCCTTGAAGTTCTGGCCTCCACTCACCGTGCGGTGGCTGTCGTAGGACTTCGAGATCGTGCTCAGCACGCTCGGGTTGTAGGCGCCGTAGGGCGAGGCGAACGAGGGCACCGCGAGCAGTCCGAACTGCGACTTCAACCAGGCCTGCGAGTCGTGCAGCTCGATCTCCAGGGCGTTGGCGGTCAGGGTGGTGAGATCCGGGTGGGTGATCGTGTGGGAGCCGATCTCATGGCCCTCGGTGATGAGCGTCTGCACCTGCGGCACGGTCACGTATCCCGAGAACCCGCCGCGGATGTTCTGGGTGATGAGGAAGTAGGTGGCGGAAATGCCGCGGGCATTGAGGGCCGGGCGCGCCGTCGTGTACTGCGAGCTCAGGCCGTCATCCAGCGTGATGCTCACCATGCCTCGTTGAAACGGCGTCGAGCCCCACGCCGGGCCCATGCTCACCAGCAGGGCCATCACGAGCCCCCGCAGCACTCCTCGCACGACAAGTCGTCCACTCATGTGTCTTCCTCACGATGAAATCCCCCCTTGAACTGGTCCCCTGCAACAAGATGCATCCCTCCATCCTCGCGGGTTCCCGCTGGCGGGTTGGAGAGACATCGCCACGGAGCGGCTCACCCGACGTCGGTCCTCTCCGGATATTTACTCCGGCCCGGCGTCGGTGGTCCTCTCCGTCACTTCCTCCGCACGTCCTGGTGCGCGGGCTGGATCGCATAGGCCCCCGTGCGCGAGTCCACCGTCACCCGAGGGGGGCGGCGGGTCTGCTCGAAGAGGCGCCACCCCGGCTCCAGCCCGCGCCAGAAGGCGCGCAGCTCGGGGGTGGCCCCGGGTTGCGACTCCAGGGCCTTGAGGCCCTCGGCGTCCAGCCGGCGGGGGAAGATGTGGAGGGGCACATCCCGCTTCATGCGCGCGCGCGCCTCCAGCACCATCAGGTACAGCTCCTCGATGGGGCCATCCTCGATGGCGATACAACCGATGCTCACGCAGTTGCCATGCACGTAGATGGCCCCGCCCAGCGGCCGCTGCCCCAGCCGCCGGTCCGACTCGTTGGGGTAGCTCACCCGCATGGACAGGTGGAAGTTGCTGTAGGGGTTGAACTGGTCGAGCGTGTAGAAGCCCTCGGGCACCTGCAGGTCTCCCTCACGCCGCTTGGGCCCCACCACCCCCGAGGCCGCGCAGACGGGGTACGTCTTCACCCGGCGCAGGGGCTGGCCCCGGGCACCTCCCCACACCTCCAATTGGCGCTCGTGCTTGAAGGCGCGCACGAATAGCTCCTCGGGAGGCCAGGCCACCCCCGCGTCGCGGAAGGCCTTGACCACCACGGCCGTCTTGTCGCGCCGCGCTCGATCCACCCGGTCCGCCGCCCCCGCGGGCAAGGCCCCCAGCACCAACAATCCCCACAGCCACAGTCGTCTCATCCACAGTCGTCTCATCATGGCCGCGTGGACACCCGGGGTCGCCCATCCGTTCCGCCGAGGCCCATTCCTCGAGTCTCCAACACGCGGGCCGGGGCCCCCGTGGACGTCGGTCGCTCTGGGTTCAACGCATGGAGTCAAGATGACCGGATGAGGGCGAGGCGCTGGGCGTAAGAAACGACGTCCTGCTCCGGTTTGACGGTGGGCGGCGGTCCCGGCATCCTCGCGCGCGAGGTGCCGCCGATGTTCGAGTACAGTCCAGCCTGGCCACACGGAGCGCTCGAGGCTGTGTTCCCCGAGGTGTTCGTCGTCGTCGGGACCAACAAGACGTCCCATGCTGGCGTCGACTTGCAGACCAGCCGGACGATGACCGTGGTCCGCGAGGCCGGCGCGCTGACGCTGCTCAACACGGTCCGCCTCGACGACGACGGACTGCGCGCGCTCGAGGGCCTCGGCGAGGTCCGCCACGTCGTCCGACTGGGAGCGTTCCACGGCCGCGACGACCCGTTCTACTGCGACCGCTACGGCGCGACGCTGTGGGCTCTGCCAGCGACGACCCACGCCGACGGCCGCGCGACCGGATGCCCTCTGGCCGAGGGCGGCCCGCTCCCGTTCACGAACGGCTCGGCGTTCGTGTTCGCGTCGGCGCGCTTCCCCGAGGCCGCGGTCCTGCTCGCCCGCGAGGGCGGCATCTTGATCACCTGCGACGCGATCCAGAACTGGACGCACGTCGACCGCTTCTTCTCGCCGGAGTGCGGGGCGATGTTCGCCGCGCAAGGGCTGATCCGCCCCGCGAACCTCCCATCGACGTGGATCGGCGCCTGCCAGCCGCGCGCGGACGACTTCCGCCGCCTGCTCACGCTGCCGTTCCGCCACCTGATCAGCGCCCACGGCGAACCGCTGCGCGACGAGGCCCACGCCCGCATCGCCGCGAGCGTCGCCACGGCGTTCCCGGGTGGATGAAGGAGGCCTTGCTCAGGAGCGGGCGCAACGAGTCCGTTGCCCGCTGGGGCCCAGCGCTATTCGGTGTAGACCGCGACGGTCGCACTGCACGCCGTGTTGCCGGCGCAGCCCACCCGGATCTGGTAGTACCCGGCGGAGGGAACGGAGTAGACGAGCTCGGCCGCGCTCGCGCAGGGCTCTCCCGCGTTGTCGTTGTTCGCGACCTCGGTCGTGTAACCGCCGTTGCTCTGCTGGAAGAGCCGCAGGAGGGTGTCCCCACTGGCGCTGGCACCGAGGGCCGTGGCGCCGCAGGTGCTGACGCGGACGACATCTCCTCCGTTGAAATAGTACTGCTTGTTGAAGGTGTTGACGGTCGCGTCGCGGGTGTTGCGCAAGCTGGGAGCGGCGAAGGTCGCCTTGCGGCGCGAGAGCGCGATCGTTCCCGAGCAGGCGCCGACATCGAAGCATCCCGCCCGGAGCGTGTAGATCCCCGCGGCCGGGGCCGTATAGACGATTCTGGAGCCCATGGAGTCCAGTCCACAGGCTTCGGAGTCATCGTTGGCGGCCACCTGGACCGATGAACCGTAGAGGCGAAGGTAGGTATCGCCCGTGAACGCGCTGTCGGTCAACCCGCAGGTCCCCAGCATGATCGTCTCCCCCTTGACCAGGGAGATCTCACTGCTCGCCGAGTTGTGGGGATCCTGCGCGCTGTTGGTATTGAAGGCGCTGTAATCGAAGAACGCCAGGCTGCTCTTCACGGTCCCTGGCCCCGGGTCTTCCTCCTGGGATGGCGCCACGGCCCCCCCACAACCCGTGGTCAGCAGAAACACTTCAAGGATGAACAGGCGGCGCATCATGACAGTCCCTCGGTGATGGAGAGCCTTCCGGCCCTTCGTTATCAGCACCCGTGCGAAGCCAGGGGATCACGGCAGGTCATTGCAACTGCCTGGGACCTGCTCCTTGCGGAAGACCTCGATGCCATTCCACGTGCAGACAAAGCTCCGGCTGGGATTGTTCGCGGCGTTGAGGGCGCAGTTGTCCAGCGCGTACTGGCAGGGGATGTTGTTGGTCGTGATGAAGTTGTGAGAACCGCAGATGTAGCCCCGGTACGTGCCGGTTCCCGAGGAGACCTGACAGACGAGCGGATTGCAGGCCCCGGCGGCCACCTCCTTGCGGTAGACGAGCCGATCGTTCCACGTACAGTAGAAGCTCGTCCCGGGATTGGCCTCGGCCTTGCGCGTGCATTTACGGAGCGCCGCCTGACAGGAGACGCTCTCGGTGGTGATGAAGTGGAACGAGGTGCCGCACGTATAGCCCTTGTAGGTGCCCGGACCCGTGGCGCCCGCGCAGGGATCCGCGAGCGCGGGCTGCTCGGGAATCAAAGCCTCTCCCAGCCTCGCGCCGCTCATTCCCTGGTTGTCCAACGGCGCCTCGGAGTGACAGCCCCCCAGGAGGGCGGCCAATGACAAAACGACGGCGGCGCGATGCGGTGTCGGCATGGGTTGTCTCCTGGTACAAGCGAATGAATAGCACCAGGCCCCGCGTACACCCCTCTGTCCCGGAGTGCCTGCCGTCGTTGGTTTTGAGTCATTCACGCGCGGAACGGCCCGCGCGGCGGGCGTCTCACCTCGCTGGCCGGCGCCTGTTACGAGGCCTCGCCCAATTCTTGTCCGCGATGGCCACCAGGATGAGCACGAAGGACAGCAGCCGGATGAGATACACCACGAGGACGTGCTCGTTCTCGCCGTTCCTCAGCAACACCATCATCACCCGGTGCAACGCCATCATCCAGAAGGAGGCGGCGAAGAACCCGAAGAAGCGATCCCCCGTCTTCCTCCAGAAGCGGAGGAAGAACAGCCCCGCGACGAGGCACAGACCCGAGGTCATGCCAGAGAGGAAGTCGTTCATTCGGAATCCCACACGAGGCCATACACCAGGAGCGCGAGCGCCAGGAACCCGGACAGGTTGCGGAACAACAGCAGATCCCCGCCGGGGAGGATCAGCTTGTCCAACACCAGCAACGCGTTGTTCACCGCCAGCCCGACGAAGCACAGGCTGCTCCACAACAGCAGGCGCACCCGGTTGCGGGCATAGCCCCGCAGGAGCAGCACCGCGCAGGCCAGGCTCGTCACCGCGCACAGAAGGAAGACCGCGTCAGCCATTGTCATCCCCCTTCTTCCGCAGCCGGAAGGCGTCGGCGAAGGTTCGAATCTTGTCGACCGGTTTGGAGAAGATGAGGTTGATGACGGTCACCCGGCGCGTGGGATACGCCGTGGCCAGCCCGCGCACCGCCGCATCCAGCGCGGCACTCGCCGGACCGTAACGGTACCCGGGCTCGCTCCCGTCGGCCCGGGCCAGAAACCCGTCGTAGGTCAGGTCCTCCAGCCGTTCACCCGCGGAGATCGGGGAGATCCGCAGCTCGCGAGCCACCGACTCCGCGTTCCAACTCCTGTCCGGGTGCTGCAACAACAGCAGGAGAATCTCCAGTTGCTCCACGGAGTCGATGTTCTCGGCGATGAGCCGCTGGACATCCTCGGGAAGATCGCCAGCCCCCAAAAGTCATCCCACCCTTTCTCCCCACGAGCCTGGAGCGAAGGCGCATTCCACTCCCTCCACTCAGCCCCGGGGCAGGACCACGCTGAACGTCGTGCCCTCGCTGCCCGTGGACTCCACCGACAGCCCCCCTCCATGCAGCCGCGCCAGCTCCGAGGCGATATACAGCCCCAGTCTTCCCGTCGAGCCCTGGGCCCGGAAGGGCTCGAAGAGCCGCTGCCGCTCCTCGTCCGTCAGCTCCGGCCCTTGATCCCTCACCCGCATCGTCACCATCGAGGGCGTGGACTCCACCTCCACCCGGACCTCGCCCCCATGCCGTCCCGCCTGCTCCAGCAGCGCGTCCAGCATGCGCTGCACGCGCTCCGGATCGAAGCGCAGCTCCACCGGCTCGCCCGGCACCTGCACGTTCCAAAGCACCCCGGGCTGGCGCTGGCGCGAGGTCTCCCACGCCTGACGCAACCGGGCACCCAGGTCCGCCATCACCGGCCGCAGCGTCACCGCGTGCGCCACCAGGTGCGCCGCTTCCTGGAAGTCGCGCGTCAGGCCCTCCAGCGTCCGCAGGTGCTCGCCGAGCCGTTGCAGCGCGCCGCCGTCCGCCCGGCCCTGCTCGCGCAGCCGCTCCAGCTCGGAGCGCGCCGAGGACATCGGCCGCGCGAAGCCCTCGGCCACCCAATCCCCCAGCCGCTCCACCGCGGACGTGCCCTCCAACGGCTTGGGCTTGGGCGCATGAGCCAGCGCCTTGCGCACCAGCCCCTCGAAGTCCGTGATCTCGAAGGGCTTGTGGAGGAAGGCGTAGGCCTCGGGCGCGCCGTGGGGCAGCACCGCGCTCAACAGGATGATGGGCACCCGGCCCAGCAACTCGTCGCCGCGCATCCGTCGGCACAGATCCAGGCCGCTCAGGCGCGGCATCATGTGGTCCGTCACCACCAGTTGGGGCCGGCGCGCGCGCGCGAGGCTCCAGGCCTCCTCGCCATCACGCGCCTGGATCACATCGTGACCCAGGTCCTCGACCACCTGACTGAGAACCTCGAGCACCGCGGGCTCATCGTCCACCACCAGGACGAGACTCATAGGCCCCCCATCCAGTCAGGCGCCCCCCCCACCCGTCCAGCCCCGTTTTGGGGAATGCCGCTATCATTGCGGAGTTCCCGACATTCAACGGGCGGCCCGCCTCCCGCGGGCGTCCGTGCAACAGAGGAGACCAAGGACGTGAAGACGACCCAAGCAGTGCGCAGGGGCCTGGGGATGCTCGCGGTGCTGGCGGTGGTGGGAGGCGAGGCCCGGGCGGATCTGGCCCGGCGGCGCAACGAGGTGGTGGAGGTGGTGCAGAAGGTGTCCCCCGCCGTCGTCTTCATCGGGACCGAGCAGGAGGCGGAGTCCCCGTTCCGCGGACGGCGCTCCATCATGGAGGAGTTCTTCGGCGCGCCGCCGCAGGCCCAGCGCACCCAGGGGCTGGGCAGCGGGGTGCTCGTGGACCCCAGCGGCGTCATCATCACCAACGATCATGTCATCCGGGGCGCCTCCGCCATCCACGTGGTGCTGGCCGACGGGCGTGAGCTGGAGGCCGAGGTGGTGGGCAGCGACGCCAACAATGATCTGGCCGTGCTCAAGGTGAACTCCAAGCAGCCCCTGCCCGCGGCGAAGCTGGGCACCAGCGCGGATCTGATGATCGGCGAGACGGTGGTGGCCATCGGCAGCCCCTTCGGGTTGAGCAAGACGGTGACGTCGGGCGTGGTGAGCGCCACCGGCCGCACCTTCAAGGCGGACGGGCGCACCTACAACGACTTCATCCAGACGGACGCGGCCATCAACCCGGGCAACTCGGGCGGGCCACTGCTCAACGTGGACGGCGACGTCATCGGCATCAACACGGCCATCTTCGCGAGCGCCCAGGGCATCGGCTTCGCCATCCCCGCGGACAAGGTGCGCCGCATCATGGACGAGCTCACCCGCTTCGGAAAGGTGCGCCCCGCCTGGGTCGGCCTGGAGGTGGAGGGGCTGTCGCCGCGGCTGGCCCGGCAGCTCGGCTGGGATCGTACCTACGGCGTCGTCGCCCGGGAGGTGGAGCCGGGCAGCCCCGCCGAGCAGGC
The DNA here is from genome assembly GCF_002305875.1 of Cystobacter fuscus. Lineage (NCBI taxonomy): Bacteria > Pseudomonadati > Myxococcota > Myxococcia > Myxococcales > Archangiaceae > Cystobacter > Cystobacter fuscus. The sequence goes on from NZ_CP022098.1 coordinate 7,282,214, forward strand.
GGGCGTGCGCCGGGGCGATGTGCTCGCCGAGATGGGCGGCTCTCGCATCTCCGACGCCGAGGACTACGTCACCCGCGCCCGCGGCTACCCCGCGCGCGCCGCCTTCCCCCTCGTCGTCTTCCGCGATGGCGAGTCGAAGACACTCCAGGTGACCCCCGTGGAGTTCCCTCCCCAGCTCGTGGAGGCGCTGGGATGGAACCGGCTGGGACTGCGGGTGAAGCCGGTGCGTGGCGCCATGGCGGTGCAGTCGGTGCGTCCCGGCTCGGCGGCGGACGAGGTGGGCCTGGAGCCGGGGGATCTCATCACGCGCATCAACAACCAGCCCACCACCGAGCCCGCGGCCTTCCAGGAAGCGCTCCTGTCGGCCCGGGGCAGCCGCAGCGTGTTGCTGCTCGTGCGGCGCGGACGTCACGGCTACCACGTCACCCTGCCTTTCTAGGCAGGGGCCCTAGCGAAGCCCGGGTCGGGACCTCTAGCATGGGGCTCCAATGAATTCGGTTCGCTACCATTCCCTGGGACCTCTTCTCTCGGGAGAGGGTTCGCGGGCCTTCCTCGGGCTCGCGCTCGAGGAGGGCCGGGCGCCCCGGCCGGTGGTGCTCGTGTGGGCACCGCCCGACGTGGCTCGGGACGCGGAGCTGTCCGTGCAGCTCCAGCGCGAGACCCAGCGCGCCTCCGCGCTCGAGCACCCCAACATCCTGCGCGTGCACGGCCTGGCCCAGCTCGAGCCCGGCCTGGCCCGTATCACCGAGTTCGCCAACGGCGAGTCCCTGCGCCGGGTGCTGGAGGTGCGTCCGCGCATGCCCCCCGCCTTCGCCGCGCTCATTGCCTCGGACGTGGCCATGGGGCTGCACTACGCGCACCTGGCGGGCAACGACGATGGCACGCCGCTGGTGCACGGGGACGTGCGGCCGGAGACGGTGATGGTCTCCTTCAATGGCGTGTGCAAGGTGACGGGCTATGGCGCCCTGAGCGTCGCACCCCGTGAGCGCACGGGCCGGCGCGTGCGCAACCGCCGCAACTACAGCGCCCCCGAGCAGCTCAACGGCGGCCGGGGGGCGATGACCCCGAGCACCGACGTGTTCCTGCTGGGCCTGCTGCTGCACGAGTGCCTGTCGGGGCACATGCCCTTCCACGACGCGCCGGATGGGGATCAGGCCGTCCTCACCGCGCAACTGCCTCCCCTGCCGGCGGATGTGCCGCGCGCGCTCGCCGCGGTGGTGACGCGCGCCACCGCCAAGCGCGTCCACGAGCGCTACGCCAACGCGCTCGAGTTCCGCGAGGCCCTGCTGGCCGCCGTCGATGGCGTCATCCCCCCGGCCAGCGTCTTCGCCGAGTTCCTCTCCCAGCTCTTCCCGCCGGATCGCGATGCGCGGGCCACACGGCACCAGATGCTGGAGATGGGACTGGCGGAAGTGGGACGCCGCGCCTCGCCCGTGAGCGCGGGAGCGATGCTGGCCGTCACGGCCCCGCCACGGCGGCCCTCGGGTGCCACGGCGGCCCCGCCTCCTCCCACCGAGCCGGGGCCCGAGATCGACGTGAGCACCGACTTCGTGGACGTGCCCTTCGAGAACGAGGACGCGGACGCCGTGGACTCGGTGCTGGAGATCACCGGCCGGCATGCCCGTCCCGGAGTGGCGCGACCCCTGCCCCGCGAGGAGCCGGAGCCCACTCCCGCCCATCCGCGGCCCCTCCCTCCTCCCCCCGCTCCGAAGAAGAAGCAGGCCCCGGCGCCCGCGCCGCACAAGCCCCGCTCTCACCTGCCCCTGATCGCCGGCGCGCTGGCCATCGCGTCCGCCGTCGTGGCCACGGGAGGCTTCTTCGTGTGGAGCACGCGCGAGCGGGTGCCTCCCGCCGCGCCCAAGGCCTCCCCTGTCGCCACCGCCGCGCCCTCCGCGCAGCCGCAGGCCGAGCCCCCGCCAGAGGCGACGGCCCAGGCTCCGACGCCCGCCGAACCGGCCCAGGCACCGGGCGCGCCCTCGGACACGGTCCCGGCCGTGGCCACCGCGCCAGACACCGAGGCACCCGCGACCTCGGACTCCGAGGTGCTCACCGCGGGCACGCAGCCCTCGCCGCCCGCACCCGGGGACTCGGGGGCACCCACGGCCGAGAGCGCTCCGGTGACCACCCGGCTCAAACTCTTCGTGCTGCCCGAGGTGGAGGTGTCGCTCGGGGGCAAGCCGCTGGGCCATACGCCCCTGACCGTGCCGCTGCCGCCCGGTGAGCACACGCTGGAGTTGAGCATCCCCGCCAAGGGCGTACGCACCACGCGTACCCTCACCGTGAAACCCCAGGGCATGACAACCGAGCGCTTCCTGTTGGGCCGGGGCTCGGTGCAGGTGAACGCGCCTCCGGGCGCCGTCATCCTGCTCGACGGACACAAGGCGGGGCGCAAGCTGTCTCCGTGGGAGGGAGAACATCAGCTCGTCGTCACCTCCGGGGAGGGCCGCTGGGAGAAGACCTTCCGGCTGGAGCCCGACCAGCAGTTGACCTTCGACGCGACGCCCACGACGCCGTGACACGCCGAGGCATGGACGGTGGAACTGGAAGATTCCGCCCTGTTTGACAGCAAACAGGCTGCTCCTCTATAGGTTCGAGCACCCAAGAGGGGGTAGAGACCATGCGGATGTGGAAGCTCGGCGCGTATGTGCTGGCGCTGATGGCAGTGGCTTGTGGTGGAGCAACGGAAACCGAAACACAGACGCCGGAGACGGAGGGCGCGTTGACGCTCCCCCTGACGGCGACGAGCGCGGATGGCAAGGTTTTCAAGCTGGTGGGCGCGGCGTTCGAAATCATGGGCCCCCAGAACGTTCTCGTCACGGACACGTCGGCGGATACCGTGAGCGTGCCGCTCGCCATCGGTGCCTATTCCATCCGGCTGCACAGCGGGTGGCAGTTGGAGCGCGCGAATGAGCCGGGCCAGCGGGTGCAGGCGGAGTTGATCTCACCCAACCCCTTGTCGTTCTCCATCGAGAAGGGAGCGACCTCCAAGGTGCGTTTCCTGTTCAAGCTGCAGGGCGAGGGAAGCGCGGACGTGGGCATCCACGTGGACAGCGGAGGCTTCATCTCGGGCGAGATCGAGTTCCAGGGCGCCTCCTCGGATCCTCGGGATGGCCCCCTGTTCGAGCCGCTGGTGGGACAGACGGTGCCCTTCACCCTCAGCTTCGAGTCCTCCACGATCAGCAAGTCGACCGATGGCGTCGTGCGCCGGCTGCACGTGACCACGGGCCCCGTCACCTTGCAGTTCGGAGGAGTGCCTTCCGAGGCCCTGACCAGCCGCGTCGCTCCGGCCTTGAATGGCACGACGGCCGAGTTCATCCTGGAGGCCACGCCCTATGGAAGGGTTCGCTTCCTGGGCCTTCGCCTCGGGATGGGTGCCAATGGCACTCCGGATCGCCAGTTCGTCTTCAACCTGCGCGAGCAGGATCTCCTCGAGTCCGTGCTCGACAACGAGGGCTATCCCGCCGCGAAGCCCTTCCAGGTGAACTCGATCGTCTCCATCCAGACGACCTCTTCGAGCAGCCGGGTGGATGGCCAGGGATTGTTCCGCATCACGCCGTACTGATGGGTGAAGTGTCCACGAAGTTCTTGGACATGGTCACGAGGGGGAGGCACGAACTCCCCACTCGTCAGCCGGCGCACTGCACACCATGCGCTCCCGCCTGGGGGAGGTGAAACTCAGACTTCCTCGTCTGGCAGGAGTGTGCACAGTAGCGCATCGTCGGGACCAAGCGGGCGCCAGCCAGGCGGCGGCGGCTTGGCGCGGAGTGTTTCCCTCGCCTGCCTGACACGCTCCTCATGGGTTTTTGGGGCGAAGGCAGCCCACGAGCCGAGCGCCATGGCGACCTTGAAACGGTTGGCATCATCCACAACGGTTGGCCAGCCGTCAGGGAGACACTCGGAAAGCTCGCGGACGAGCACATCGCGCACGAATCGTGTGACCTGGTGACTCCGCTCCGCCTCGGCGAGCAGTTCGCTCAACACCTGCACGCCTGCGACGTCTTCCTCGCCCAGCTCATCTGCCAGTGCCAACACCGGTACGGCGGGGCGGGCGTTCGCAAAGGCGGTGAGCGAATCGAAACCCATTTCACGGACCCTTTCATACAAACGGGTCTTCCAATTACCTCGCCAGGCACGCCCGCCGCTCATTGCCCTCTCAAGAAAGCCAACGTGCCTTGTTCACACCCAGGCCCACGAAAGCACAGGTTCCCCCCCTACTCGCGCCTCACGCGCTCTTGCGGCGGCGGATCATCGCCTCGTACGAGCGGCCCACTCCCTGCGAGAGGATGAGCAGCTCGCCCACGTCGGGCGGGGTGAGCTGCCCCGGGCCATTGTCCACGTACAGCATGTGCACCAGCTTGCCCCGCACGAGCAGCGGCAGGATGACGGCCGTCGTCGGATAGTCCCCGGTGAGCAGCTTGTAGAAGAGTCCCGAGGCCGCGTCCCGCCTCACCGGCCCCACGTAGTGCGCTCGCGTGTCGCGCACCAGCCGGAACGTGCTCGGCCCCTGCAGGCCAATGCCCATGCGCCGCACCGCCGCCTCGCGCACCCCCTGCCCCATCCCGCGCCACCCCGTCACCAGGCTGCCCTGCACGCTCAACAACAGACACCGCTTCCACTTGCCCAGCGCGAAGCGCAGCACCGTCGTCGCCACCTGCTCGCGATCCATGCTGCGCGACAGCTCCGCCTGGGCCTCGGCGAAGGTGAGCGGCGTGTACACCTGCTCCGGCGCGGGCACCCTCGGGCGCGGCACGTCCTCCAGCTCCAGCACCGACATGCGCCGCGGCGCCTCGCGGTGCACGGGCGCCCCTGGCACGGGCAACGTCTCGGGCACTGGCACCGGGAGCGGCTCGGGCTCGACAAGCGGCTCGGGCTCGAGCACCTCCCCCTCGATGATGGCCTCGGAAACGGGCTCGGCGACCGGCTCGGGCGCCGCCTCCTCCTCCACCGTCTCCACGAGATCCAACACCGGCTCTTCCTGGCCCGCCGCCGCGCTCCCGCCCTTGAGCGCCTGGGCGTAGAGCGACTGGAACTCCTCCTCGCTGATGAGATCCTCGTTGCGCGCGCGCGAGATCTCCTGCTCTTCCGCCTGCTTCGCCCGCGAGGGCCGCACCGCGTTCATGTCGATGGAACGCATCGCGCGGAACGCCTTGCAGTAGCGCCGCAGCAACTGGTTCATCCGGAACTCGGGGATGACCACCGGCACCACGCGCTTGCCCGTCTTGAACGCCAGCGCGTCCCGCGTGGCGATGTCCCCCGGGTTGAGCATCGCCACGCTCATGCGCGTGGCGTCCACCCGCATGGGCAGGTAGTCCTTGTCGTCCGCGTCGCTCGGATCCACCAGCGCCAGCGCTCGCGGGTCCGGCACCATCTCGCCCGAGGCCGCGGACACGCCGTGCTGCTGGCCGAGCACGCGCGCCAGCTCCTGCTCGGACAGCAGGCCCAGCTCCACGAGGTTCGTCCCCAGCCGTCCACCGTGGACGACCTGGGACTCGAGCGCTTCCTCCAGCGCCCCGGGGGTAATGAGCTTTTCTTGGAGGAGCAGTTCGCCCAGGCGCATGACGGCCTGGGCTTGTAGCCGCCCGCTGGCGCTCTCCGCAAGACGCGCCAGGCGGCCATCCGCTTTCTCAGGAGATCGGATCCTCCGGGTGATGGCTGAGCGCCACCCGGTTGCCCTCGGGGTCCCGGACGTACACCGTCCAGCGCGTCTCGTGCTCCAGGGGGATGCCGGCACGCGCCAGGGTCTCCACCGCCCGGGCCCGCTCGGCCGGGGCGATGCGCAGGGCGAGCAGCAACAGGCCCGGCCGCTCGTGACGGAAGGAGCCCGCCTCGGGCTCGCCCGCCACCGCCTCCAAGGCGAGGAAGCCACCGCCGGGGACCCCGACCCACACGCTGCGCAGCGAGCCGTCCGCCCGGAAGTGGCGCTGCAGCTCTCTCAGACCCAGGACGTCCCGGTAGAAGGCGGTGACCCGCTCCACGTCGCGTACCTGGATGGCCAGATGATGGAAGCCCTGAACGTCCATGACGCGGATGCTATATGGTGCCCGGCCCCCATGGCGCGACTGCTGATCGTCGAGGATCACCCCGAGCTGGCTTCCCTCATGGTCGCCGCGGCCGAGAGCCGCGGCCATGAGGCCACGGCCGTCCATACCGGCGAAGCCGCGCTGGCCCTCGTGCGCCCGCAGGCCTTCGAGGCGGCCGTGGTGGATCTGCTCCTGCCCGACATGCGGGGCAGCGCCGTGCTCTCCGCGCTCCGGGACAACGCCATTCCCGCCATCGCCGTCAGCGGTGTCTTCAAGGGCGATCGCTTCGCCCGCGAGGCCACCGACGTGTACGGCGCGCGCGCCTTCTTCGAGAAGCCCTTCGAGTTGCTGCACCTGCTGGAGTACGTCGAGCAGCTGTGCGGCCTGGACAGCCCCCCGCCCGCCCCTCCCCCCGACGATGACTCCGACGAGGTCGTCGTCTTCGAGGACGCCACGCTCATGGAACTGGACGACGAGCCGGGCTTCGCCGTCACCGAGGAGGATGAGCCCCTCTTCGCGTCCGCCGAGCCCTCGTCCCCCGTCATCCAGGGGCTCACCGTCATCGAGGAGGCGGAGGATCCGCTGAGCGACGAGCGCCCCCTTCCTCCTCCGCTCCCACCCGCTCCGCCCCCCTCCTACGTGGAGTCCGCGCCCGCGTTCGTCCGGGAGACCCCCATCACCCTCAGGACGGTGGAGCTCGCGGGGCTCGTGGATCTCTCCTCGCTCGAGTCCCCCGACGCACGGGAAGAACCCCTCGTCCCGGAGGAGCCGCCCGAGGAGGAACTGCAGGAGCTGGAGATGCTCGACCCGGAGGAGGAGTCACCTCCGGCGTCCACCCTCCCCGTCGACGAGTACGCGACCCTCGAGGAGCCCGGGCCGGACACGGCGCCACCTCCGACCCCCGCCATCTCCTCCGAGGAGCTCCAGGCCCTGGAAGCACTCGGGACGGACGAGGGGCCGCCCCCGACCCCCGCCATCTCCTCCGAGGAGCTCCAGGCCCTGGAAGCACTCGGGACGGACGAGGGGCCACCTCCGACCCCCACCATCTCCTCCGAGGAGCTCCAGGCCCTGGAGACACTCGGGCCCGCCGAGGAACCGCCTCCCCCCGGCCCCTCCGCCGAGGAACACCGGGCCCTGGAGGCACTCGGGCCCGCCGAGGAGTCTCCCCCCACGTCCGTCGTCTCCTCCGAGGAGCTCCAGGCCCTGGAGGCACTCGGACCCGCCGAGGAGCCAGCCCTCCCCGAGCCCTCCATCTACGATCTCCCCCCACCACGGGAGTCCTCCGCCGAGCCGCTGGAGCCCGAGCCCGGACTCGCCCTGCCCTTCGGGGAGCGCGAGAAGGTGTGGAGCAAGACGACCAGCACCGCGCCCCGGACGCGCGCGCCCCCCGCCTGGTCGCTCTCCGGAAACCTCAAGGACACCAGCGTCCCCCGCCTGCTCAACGCCTATTACGAGGCGCGCCACAGCGGAGAACTCAAGCTGCGGCAGGGCACCACCCAGAAGGTCGTCTACTTCGAGGCCGGGCGGCCGGTGTACGCCGCCTCCAACCTCGCCCCGGAGCGCTTCCTGCGCTTCTGCGTACGCCGCGGCGTGGTGAGCGAGGCCCAGGCCCAGGCGGCGTTCGCGCTCGCCCGGGAACAGAACCTGCGCTCGAGCGAGGCGCTCGCCCGGCTGGGGTTCGTGGACGCCCGGCGGCGCCAGCAGGTGCTCGAGGAGCAGGTGAAGGAGGTGCTCTGGTCCACCTTCTCGTGGACGGAAGGCGCCTATGGCTTCAGCGCCCTGCGCCCTCCCAGCGCGGGACGGGTGGCCCTGTCGCTCTTCCCCGGAGATCTCATCCTCGAGGGAGTCCAGCGCTCCGAGCCCCTGGTGGCGCTGCGCCAGCACATGCCGCGCTCCCGCCGGCTCTTCCCCTCGGCCGCGCCCCCCTACGCCCTGCACGAGCTGAAGTTGAAGGGACAGCAGGCCCTGCTGCTGGCGTACGCGGACGGCACCAAGACGGTGGAGGATCTGCTCACCCTCACGGATCTGCCCGAGCGCGAGGGGCTCGCCACCCTGCGGGGCCTGGAGCTGCTCGGCGTGCTGGAGGAGCGGCGCGAGGAGCCCGGCAGCCGCCGCCGCATCAGCTTCGGGCTGTAGGGCGCCCACCCGCCGCGGCCATCACCGGCGGCGGCGGCGCAGGGCCGCTCCCAGCGCTGCGAGCACGAAGAGCATCGGCCCCGACCCGGAGCTGGCGCACCCACAGCCAGACGGACGCGGCTCGTTCGCTTCGGACGCGGAGAGGCGCACGTCGCCCTTGCTCGCTTCGCCCCACATGCGGCGCTCGCCCACCAAGAGTGGCCGCGCCACGTAGCTGAGCGTCCGGGTGGCGCCACCCGCCAGCAGCAGCCCGTCCACCTGGAGCGCGCTGCCATTCCAGTGCGTCTCCACGGGCGCTCCGTCGAGCGTCGCGCTGCCCTCCACGTAGGCGAGCCCCTCCAGGTGCTCCACGTAGCGCGCCCCGCTCACGTCGCACGCCGTGGTGTTGGTGAGATCCACCAGCACGCTCACGAGTCCCGTCTCCGAGGCAACGGGCAGCTCGGAGCGGCGGCCCACCTTCACGAAGGGATCCACGGAGATGGGCACGTCGAACGACAGCTCCGTGCGCGCGGGCCCCTTGCTCGCCGTCACGCCCACCCGCACGACGCCGCCGAGCAGCGCATCCAGCTCCTTCTCCTTCGTGGCGAGCCGCACCGAGCCATCCGGCTCGGAGAGCTGCTCGAGCTCCAGGGCCGACGCATACGTCCAGGTGTAGTCCGGCGTCTGGCAGAACCCCGGCGTGGGGGTGACGAGGGACGAGAGGGTCATGGTCGCGCCCTGGCCACAGACGGCCTTCATCCCGTTCTGGGGTCGAGGCTCCAGGGACACGCCCCGGCCGGGCAACACCAGCTGGCGATCCTGCTGCTCCATGGAGCTGCCCGTGGAGTCCTCCAGGGTGGCGCGCAAATGGTAGAGCCCGCAGTCCAGGTCCGCCAGCGACCACTCGCCCGGCACCGCCACGCTCGCGGTCCTCGTCGGCACGTTCGCGTCCTCCGGCTCCAAGCGCAGATCCGCGCGCAGCTCGCGCTCCACCTCGCAGTCGAGAGGCGAGTCCACCCACAGCGTCTGGGCGCTCTCGCTCAACGACACCTGGAGCGAGTCGGGCTTGAGCGGCGTCCAGGCCGACTCGATGACGAGCTCGCGCTGGGAAGGCGCCCCGCGCTCGGTGCCCACGGCATTCGTGGCGCTGACCCGCACCCGGGCCGGAGGCTGACAGACGCTCGTCTGGAGCACGAGCCCCGTCGCGTCCACCGGGAAGTCGGTCACGGCGCCGCCCTCCTGCTTCTGGATGGAGAGCTCCGGCCCCGGCACCCGGCCATCCTCCAGTCTCATGTCCCAGGTGGTCACCATGCCGGGAAACCCGGGCGCGTTCACGCAGCCGTGCGAGCCCTCGGGGGACAACTCCAGCCGCGCTCCGGGGCGCACATTCACCACGACGCCGTCCGTGGCGAAGACGCGCTCCGGAGCACCCCAGGGCTTCTGGTGCACCGTGTAGCGCTGGAAGTTGGAGAGGCCGCCCTCGTCCACCACGTCGAGCTGGTACTGGTAGTCCCGGCCTCCCGCCTCGCAGAAGAAGCGCGGGGGCACGAGCGTGGCGCGGCCCTCGAGCTGCGTCGGCACCGGACCGTCCGTGGACACCCGCGTCCAGCGCTTGCTCGCCCATCCACAGTTCGCCGACGTCCTGTCCCCCACCGCGTGGAGCGTCAGGGGCGCGCCGCCCGCGACCAGCTCGCCCGCGAGTTGCCCCGGGTCCACCACGCTTCCGTCCGACCGCACCACCTGGGGCATCTCCGGGCGCGACGTATGCAGCACCCTCACCGGCATCGTCCGCCGGACCTCGTGCGCCGCCAGGCCGTCGGAGGCCGTCACCTCGAAGTGGCCCGCGTCCGTCGTCTGGCAGATGGGCCTCGTGGAGATGTCCATCACCACGGGCTCGCCTGGCTCCGCGGACATCGACTTCACCTCCCACGGGCCCGTGGCCGAGTACGCGGCGGTGAGCCGTACCGGATCGCCGTCGGAGTCCTTGCCCAGGAAGGTCAGCTGGAGGTTCTCGTCCTCCTCGAAGTCCATCGCCGTGACCACCCCGCCGTCCGAGTCCAGCACCGAGAGCTCGGGGCCCGCCTCATTGGAGTAGGTGAAGACGTTGTGCACCGTCTCGCCCGGAGCGGTGAGGACGCAGAAGGACGCGCCATGACAGGCCACCTGCGTCAGCTTCGCCGTCATGTTCTTCATGACGTCCGGTGGAATCACGCGCGGGCGCCAGAGGGTGCCCGCGCTCGCCTCCTCCGGCATGGGCAACGGACTCATCACCTGGCGGCTGCCATCCGCCCGCGTCACGAGGGCCATGCCGAACCCATGGCCCCCATCGCCTCCCCCCTCCACGCCCATGGACAGGGCAACGAGTTCCTCGCCCGGCTCCAGCGGCTGGGCCACGTGGAGCGAGGTGGTCGAGCCCTGGAGGAAGGCATGACGCGCGCCCATCACCGCGAAGGGAACGGACGAGCCCTCGACGGGAAACAGCGCCACCGCCCGCAGCGGGCCCACCGAGCCTCCGTCCGGATTGTCCAGGAACCAGGACGGCTCACTCTTGGGGTTGAGGGTGCCCCACTTGCCGTTGGGCACGACACTCGAGCTTCCAAGGAAGGAGTAGATCTTCGACCCCACCCGCGTCACGGCGAACGGGGCGTCCGGTTTCGAGGTCAGCTCCAAGCGCACCACCGGCTCGAAGGTGTCGGCGGGCACGTCGATGCCCGCGCCCGAAAGCAGGACCGTGTGTTGTTCGTTGCCTCGGGTCATCGCGGCGGCACCTCCGCCCGGCACCTGCTTCACGCGGTGAAAGCCGTTGTCCGGAGAGATGATGGACGAGCCGGGAGTGACGCCCCCGCACAGCCCTCCATCCGTGCCGCGCGAGACGCGCTGTCCGTAGTCGTCGATGCTCACGAAGCAGCCCGTGTCCGGCTGGTAGGAGGTGCCCACCGAGTCGTTCGCCCCGAGCCCCTTGAGATTGTGCGCCACGCCACCGTCCACGAACAGGTAGACGCCCCCCCCGCTATCGGCCAGATAGCCCAGTGAGAACGTCCCATTCCCCCACACGTCGAGGACGTCGTTGGGCCGCTCCGTCACGGCGGTCACCTCGCGCCATCCCGCGTGCGCCCGGGACGCGGCCAGCATCGCCAGCACCCCCGCCGCGGCCAGACACACGAGCCGCGCGCGCGTGCGCCACCTAGTAGGCGAACTCCGCTCGAAGGTAGAGCCTGTCGGCCTCATTCTGGGTCTCCTGTGACAAGTCCGCTCCGGTGAACCCCAGCAGGGTGTAGCCCACGCCCACCCGCATCCGGTCATCCACGCGCCAGGCGATCTCGCCTCGGAGCGAACCCAAGGATTCATGGTCGGTCGACACCGACCGCCCCGCGCCCTCCACCGCCACTTCCAGTCCGCCCACCACTCGCACCGAGGGGCGCAACGAGCCGGTGAACACCCATATCGCAACCTCGCCCCGCTTGCTGCGGCTCGCGTGCAGACCCGCCGCCAGCGCGAGGCGATCTCCCAGACGCACGGCCGGCAGGAGTGAAATGATCTGCTGCTCCCGCTCGCCAAACACCTGGCGCTCTCCGGGCGACAGCTCCCGGTTGATGCCGTAGCGCGCCACCACCGCGAAGGGCCCGGGCCTCCAGGAGAGGGCGGCGTACCCCTCGAGCAGCCGGGCCTCCAGACGCCCGCCTTCCCGCTCGCCCGTGCGGCTGAAGTTCATCCGGCCCGAGAGCGACAGGTCCTCGCGCAGCACGGCCTCCGCGGCGAGCATCGCCACCGTCTGGAGGCGATCCACCGACGCGCTGGAGCCTCGTCCGGGCGTGCCCCGCTCGAAGCGCAGCTCCAGGTGGCCCCCCAGCCGGAGGCGCTCCAGGACGAGCTGTCCGGACACCCCCGCCGCGTCCCGCCGCAGCGTGTCCGGCACGTCGAGCACGCCCCGCACACCCCGCTCGTAGCGCGCGCTCAGGTCCAGGGCGCCGAAGACGGTGCGCTGGAAGCCCACCGCGCGCGCCAGCCGCATGCCCTGGGTGTCATGGGAGGCGACGTCCTCCACGAAGACGCTCGTGCCGTCCGCCAGTTGGGTGCTCGCGCCGCTCACCATGCGGCGCGCGCCGAAGTCCGGCCCGTCCACGTCCACCGAATAGCCGCCGTAGTAGACGTCCTCGCCCCGCTTCCAACCACCCCGTACCCACGCGAGCGGCCCCAGTTCGGGCCCCCAGCCCCCGCGCACCCCCACCGTGGCGTCGCCCGCCGTCACGTCCGCGCCCACCGCGGCGAAGGTGTCCGCCACCCGGCCGAGTCCGTCGCCGTAGAGGCCCACCGTCTGCTGGTGGCTGGCCGACACCCTCAGCCAGTCGTTCACCCGGTAGTGCCCCTCGAGCCCCACCGAGGTCCGCCCTCCCTCGAGCAGGGTGTCCTCTCCGGGCAGCACGCTGGCGCGCAGGCGTGCGTCGCGCACCTGCACGCTCACGCCCCACCGCTCCCACTCGTAGCCCAGCCCCAGCCCCAGCGTGCGCGCCCCCACCTCCCCCGGCTCGAAGGGACGCCGCGGATCCGCCGTGAGGCGATCATCCCCGAGCAGCGTGAGGCGCCACGACCCCAGGGGCTGCACGGCGCGCAGGGAGAGCTGACGCGAGGACTGGAGATCGGCGTGGGCGCCATCGGAGAACCCCGCGGTGCGCCGACGGAAGGCCGCATCCACGGAGCCGCGCCCGAAGAGGCCCGGCCCGCGCACGCGCACGCTCAAGGCGTCCCCTCCGGCCGGCGCCCAGTCCAGCGAGGGCCGCAGGAAGGAGAGTCCCCCGTCATCCGAGACGCCGAAGGACGCCGGCGGCACCGCCGCGCCCTCGCTGCGCGCCACCTCGGCCAGCAGCGTGTAGGCGCCCAGGGTGGCACGCCCGTGCCCGGTGAGCAGTTGGTAGGCCCGCCCTCCCCGCGGCTCGCGCACGGCCGACACGGACACCCGTCCGCCCTTCCACTCGGCCCAGGCCTCGCCACCCACCGCGTCCGTGGGCGCGCCGGAGCGCAGCACCGCGTACTCCACGCACAACACGGGCTCCGGCGCGGCCGTCGGAGCGGCGGCGCTCCACAGCGCCTCGCCCGACACGAAGGACAACGGCCGCGCCAGGAGGATGCGCCCCGACACGTAGTCGATGTCGTAGTCCCGGTGCCGCACCAGGTGCCGCTCGGCGAGCGGCAACCCGGTGAGGCCATCGCGCAGCTCCACGCGCAGCACCTCGGAGCCCTCGGCCATGGGCACCGAGCCCAGGTAGTAGAGACTGCCGCCAGTGGCGCGCAGCTCCTCGTACGCGGGCTGCGCGGCGATGGCGCGCAGCGGATCCGCCAGACCCCCGGCGAAGCCCTTCACGCCCGCGCGCACCGGGCCCAGCTGCGCCGCCAGCTCCGCGTAGGGGCCGAACAGGGGACGGTGGTAGCGGCCCACCTCGCCCTCCTCCCATCGGGCCCGGTACGTGCCCAGGCCCACGCGGCCCAGGGAGTCATGACGCAGCTCCAGCCGCAGACGGCTCTCGGCCGGATTGGGGGTGAGGCCCACGGAGGTATCGCCCCACTCGGGGAGCACCCAATCCGGATCCGGCACCCGATCCAACCGGGGAAGCAGGGGGCGCAGCGCATCCACCAGCGGGCGCCCGCGCAAGGCGTCCACGTCCGTGTCGCGCACGTCCAGCTCGCCCACCAGGGAGAAGGGCCCCCGGTACGCCTCCACATGGGCCGAGCCCCGTCCCCGCAGGCGCACGCCCCCCGTGGACGGGAAGTACGTGGCTTCCACGTCCAACAAGGCCACCGCGAAGTCCCGCCGCACCGCCTCCACGGGCACCGTCATCTTCCAGGCGGGCTCGCCGGGCGGTTGCACCTCCAGGACGACGGGATTGCCGCCCGGGGCGAGCTCCAGGGGCAGCAGCGCGGAGCCATCCTGGCCCACCGTCACCTCGCCCTCGGACGAGCGCACGCGCGTGCCCGGGGGAAGCTCGGCGTTCAACGACGTGGGGCCACTGGCCGGTGGACGCTCCTTGCTTCCCGGCAGCCGCAGCACGCCGCGGGGCTCGGGCGCGCGGGGGATGACGAGCACGCCCACCTCGCGGGGCACCACGTCGACGCGCTGCTGGAAGAGGCGCAGCGCGCCCCCGGTGCCGCGCACCACGAGCGGCAGCACGTTCTCCCCAGGCACCAGTTGGACGCGGGCGCTCCAGTCGCCCCGGGCGTCCACGCTCGCGCTCACGCCGCCGACCATCACCTCCTCGTGCGGCTCCACGTGGCCCGCCAGGAGGAACTCCACCCCGCCCGGCACACCCCGCGCGGCGGGTGGCGACGCGTCATAGGCGAGCCGCACGGTGGGCGGCGTCTCGCCCTGGAGGCGCACCGCGAAGTCCTGGAGCACCCCGGCGGCCCAGGGCACCTCGAGCGTGACGGCCTCGGGCGAGGGCACGCTGTCGGCGGGCAGGGTGCGCGTGTCCAGGCGCAGGCGATGACGGCCGGGACGCAGGTGCAGGCCGCCCGTCGCGTCCGGGCCGCGCGCGTCCACCTGGGTGAAGTGGTAGCGGCCCTGGGCGTCCGTGAGCACCTCGCGGCCCGAGGCCAGCACGAGGCGGATGCCGGGCAGGCCCGGCTCGCCAGGGGCACACCGCCCATCCGCGTCCTCGTCGCGACACACGCGCCCGGTGATGGCCGCCGCCAGCTCCGGAGGCTCCTGCCGCGCGAGCTGCGCCCGGGCGGTGCCCGGCCCCGCCAGCACGCCCACCGCCGCGCCGAGCAGGAGCCCGCGCCTCAAGGACGCACCTCCACCATCGCCGTGACACCGGTGGCCACGTCCGCCACGGACACGCTCACGGGGCCCGGGCTCTTCACGACGAAGCTGCCGCGTCCCCCCTCCACCACCACCGCGCTCTTCTCCCCGGCGGACAACCAGACATGGGCCTCGCGTCCTTCCAGCACCCGGCCCGTCGCGTCCTCCATCCAATACGTCACCCGCGCGCCGTCCACCTTCAACCGCACGTTCACCGGCGCCTCGGGCGCCAGCCGCACCCGCCGCGTCTCCCGGGGCGCGCGCGGGGATGGATCGACGGGGAACACCGGCCCGCCCTCGGCCAGCACGTCGAGGGTGCGCCGCAGTCCCGGCCACCGCTCGTGGAGGATCTCCAGCCGGCCCGGGCGCGCGGGGCCGAGCACCCCCGTGCCATCCGCCCCCGTCACGAGCCGCGCGTCGCCCACGCGCAGCGGCTGCTCCGGCACGGGCAGGCCACACAAATCCGTCACGCCCGCGTACAGCACGCCCTCGTCCACCCAGACGCTCAGCCGCGCGGGCTCCGTGCCGACCGGGCCATACGCGAGCACCTCCAGCGTCGTCTCGTGCTCCCGCGCGAACGGCGGCAGGCTCCAGGAGAGCTCGACGACCCCCGGCGTCTGCTCCCGGGGGGCGGAGAACGTGCCCAGGGGCGAGCGCGGCACCACCACGGCCCCGGGCCTGCGCTGGCCGGCGGCGTCCCAGGCGCGGGTCGTCACGCGCACCGTCGAGCCGAGGTGCACCAGCGGCTCGGCCAGCTCCAGGGCGACACGCGCCACCGGCCCCTGCTCGAGCTGCATGGACAACTCCTCGCGCGAGCCCGCGCCGCGCTCCGGCCACGTGGCCAGCAACCGCTCCGGCGTCCCCGGCGGAGAGGCCGGCGCGGTGTAGCGCCACTCGAGCAGTCCCCCTGGCGCGTGCGTCGGCCCGCGCAGGGTGCCATGGCGGGCACTCACCTCCACGCGCGCCTGGTGCACCGGCTGGCCCAGCGCGTCACTGGTGGCGCACAGCAGCCGGGCCTGGGAGACGCCATCGGGGGGCAGCCGCTGCGGGTGGAGGACGCACGCCAACCCGTCCGTGGGCGGCAGCGCCAGGTTCATCTTCGTGCGCCGCACGTTGCCCGCCTTGTCCACCGCGCTCGCCAGGGCGGTGTCATGGCCGGGCGGGACGATGACGGGCAGGCGGAAGCGCCCATCCGCGGCGGCCTTCACGGGCCCGAAGTCCACCCCGGCGATGGAGACGGACAGCCGTGCGTTCGGCTCGGTGCGGCCGGGCAGCTCCACCGCGGCGGCCAGCGGCACCAGCACCCTGCCATAGGCGCCATGGATGGACTGGGGGTGGGGCCACGCCGACAAGGCGACGAGCACGGCCACCTCCGGGTAGCGGGTGTCCGGGAGCACGTAGCGGGCCGTCCAGGTGCCGGGCCCCGCGCGCACCAGCTCCTCCACCCGTCCCACGTTGGCCCGCAGCACGGGAGGTGCCCCGGAGTCCTCCGGCGTGCCGTCCGGCTGGAGGATGCGCACCGTGAGCCGCGCCTCCTTGTCCCGTCCCTTCACGGGCGCGGGCGGCTCCAACGCCAGCGACACCTGGGTGGCCGGCGGGCCCAGGGTGAAGTCGGCCTCGGTCCGCGCCTCCCCGGCCTGGGCGGACACCCGGACCCGCCGCGCGTCCGGCTCCGGGACGACGAGGAACGTGCGCAGCGGCGGCTGCCCGGAGCCGGGCACCAGGCGCGCTCCGCTCGCGGACACGGCGACGTCCTCGGCGGACACGAGGGTGCCCGAGGCGTCCCGTCGCGCCAGGGCGATGGAAAACCCCTCGGGCGCCACGGCCGCCGATGGCCCCAGGATGTCGAGCGTGTCCGCCGAGGCCACCGTGCCCGCGAACAGCAGGACTGACAGGAAACGGATCAGAGTGTCGGTAATTTATCAGCGTCCATGCCGCGCCCGAAATGCTATCGCCGGGGCGCGGCACGTTTCCCCACCCCACCCCCGCGTGGAGGCGGGCGGCGCTGGCCTACCTCCAGGCGACTCCGGCCTCGTCCCCCAAGCGCACGAAGTAGCGCGAGCCGCCCGTGCGGGCGCACCGGATGTCCAGGGGCTCCGAGCGGAGGTGCTCGCCCTGGCGGACCTCGGTGGGCTGGAAGGTGGCGTCCTGCGCCGCCACCTCGCACACCAGGGAGCCGTAGAGCCGCACCCGGAAGGAGCTGCCTTCCTGACCCCGCGCCTCGGCGGACAGCGGGCGCGAGCCCTGGAGCGGAACCTTGCGGGCCACACCCGCCGGCACCCGGGTGAAGTCGTGGGGATCCACCGCCACGCCCTCGCCGAGCCACACCCAACCGGAGGTGGCGGCCGGGCCCCCGTAACCATTGTCCACGCACACCACCCCCGTGCCATGGCCGGAGATGGGGGTGGAGACCGGCACCGACTGCCCGACGGAGTGCGTCACCTGGAGCACCCCCTGCAACTGGCGGTTGCCGGGCGTGGCGCACACCGTCTGCGCGCTCGGGGTGCTGGGCGCCTCGTGACAGTCGATCGGCAGGCGGAACTCGTTGGCGTAGACGTTGTACTCGCCGTTCTGGCGCATCGCCCAGACCAGACGCACCTGGCCATTGGCGCCATAGCTGATGTCGCTGAGCGACTCGCTGGCCGGGGTCTCGGTGAGCCGGTAGGTCATCCGCGTGCGCAGATCGTACAGGTGGATGTCGTAGTTGGGCGTCGGGCTGGTCGCATCCCAGTGCTCGAAGGCGATGAGCGGACCGCTGATGGAGGGGTTGGTGTCCGTGCCGGGCAGGGACAGGCGTTGGGCCTCCCCTCCCTCCAGGGACGTCCAGGCGATGTCCGACTCCAACACGCCATTGACCCAGGCGCGGCTCACGTACACCACCACCTCGCCATTGGTGTCCGGCTGCGTCTCCTCCCCTTCGGAGCCGGTGATCTGCCGGATGTGGTAGCCCGCCGACAGCTCGCGCGCCGCCCAGATGTCGCACCCATCCACGCTGGTGGCGCACTTCGACCACACCACCGTCCGTCCGTCCTCGCTGACGGCGGGGGTGCGGTCCACGCTCGCGTCGGCGGTGAGCCGGGTGAGCGCGAGCGTGTCCTGGTTGTAGACGTGGATCTCCGGGGAGAGGGCGTTCGGGCCGATGGCCACGTCCTGCCAGGCCACCGTGTGCCCGCCCACCGTGGCGGTGCGGCGATCCGTACCGGGCCGCGGCACGAGCTCCTCGGCCACGCCACCCAGGCGCACGTCGAAGCGGTAGATGTGGTTGGTGGCGTCGGTGGGGCTCGTGCGGGTGAACACCACCTGGGTGCCCTGGATGTCGGAGAGCGAGTCGAGCCCTCCCCCGGTGGGCAGGGGCAGATCCTCGCCCGTGGTCAGGTGGTGGTAGCGAATCTCACTGACGTCGCGGACCGGCTGGTTCGTGTAGACCACCCACTCGCCGCTCACGTGGGGATCCATCTGATCTCCCGGCGAGGTGTTGACCACCCGGGGCGTTCCCACCAGGACCCCCGCGGACTCCTGCCCCAACGCCCATACGGGAATCAGGAACAACAGGGCAGCAACCATCCGCGGCATCGTGAGGGACCTCCGGCTCGAAGAAGAGGGGACTCCCTGTGCCTCGGCTCAATCCCGTGCCCGGTGCTCGGGCACGTCCCCACCCCGCATTCATCTGGAGGACTTCGGCCCCTCGACTCGCCGTCTCCTGGCCTCGTGCTCCAGGGCTCCGACCTGGATTGTCCCTGTGCAGGAATTCCCGCTGAGGTGTTTGTTTTGCAAACTACAGACCACACCAACAAGGGTCAACACACTCATTAGAAGGACTGCACTCAAGGCGGTGGGGGAGTGGGGTCATTCCAGAGTCCTGGGTCGACGGTGACCGCCTTGGGCGGCGTGGTGTCTACCTGGAGTGCGCGTTGTTCCTCCTGCCGTAAACCGCCCACGGAGCGGACCTGGACTTGCACGGGGTTGGAGCCTTCCTTGAGGGTGAGGGGGAAGGAGAAGCGGCCCTGGGCGTCGGGAAGCACGCCCTCGCCGTTGGCGAGCACCTGGGTGCCGGGCTCCGTCTGTCCCGAGATGAGGACCTGCCGGCGGGGACGATCGGGCCAGTTCACCTTGAGCAGGAGGCTGGTGGGGATGGGAGTGGGGGCGGAGGGAGCCTGACCGGGGCGGACGACGGACTGCTGACGCGCGAGGACGAGGACGCTGCGCTGCTGGCCGGACAGTGTGGCCTCGCCCTCGAGCGTGGCCAGGGCGACGGTGCCCGCGCCGTTGTTGCTCACGGTGAACGCGCCGCCTTGCGAGCGGGCGACGGCGTCGCTGCCGGTGGCCGTCATTTCCAGGGCATGAGGGGAGCCGGAGCTGGCGAGCACCCGCGCCGTCGTCATGCCCTTGTCGAGCAACAGCCGCGAGAGCTTGTCGGTGAGCTCCGCCACGGTCACCTCGGTACCGGGCTCCATGCGCACTTCCACGGCCTCGCCGCCGATGAGCACCGCGTAGGAGCCCGCGAGCGTGCGCACCGCGTCGGAGGCGCGCAGGGCCTCGCCCACGCTGGCACCGCGCCACGCGCCACCGCCCCGGCGCACCTCGACGGTGCCGCGGATCTCCTGCAGCGTCAGCTCCATCAGGCGCGGAGGCTCCGGGACGGGCGGGGGCGCGCGCTGCTCGGGGACGGGCGCGGGCACGCTGACCGGGGCGGGGGCCGGAGCCTCGTGGAGGAAGAGGAAATAGCCCACGGGCAGCGCCGTGAGGATGGCGAGGAGTCCGACCAGGAAGGGCGCGCGGCGCCGGCGAGAGCGGGAAGCGTCCATACGGGACCGCAAGCTACCTCAGCCGGGGGCACGCGCCTCACGCCTTCGGTGGCCGCACGGTGAGGCAGGCGCCCTGCCCCACTTCCGTGCGTGGCTCGAGGGTGCCCTCCGCCCACCACCCGACAGGGGCCGCTTGCCTACTTCGCCGTCGAAGGCTCGTTCTGCATCGGTTCTTCCGGCAGGGGCCTCCTGACGAACCGCGAGCCCGATCTCCTTCGCGAGGTGCGCCGACTCCGCCCTGCCCCCGGACGTGGACAACCTGGAGCGTACTCTCGAACAGTACAGCCTCTACGCCGCAAGCTCGGCGGAAGGTGGATACCGCGCCAGAAGCTCGAGGAGGCGCAGGTGCTGGTGGGCAACCGAGTCTGGCTTCCCTTCGTCCGGGCCCGCAACTACATGCGCTCGCGACAGTCGCTCCTGGACTACTCCCTCACCTACCTCTACCGCATGGCCGAGCGGTACCGGGGTTGAAGAGGAACCGAGCAAGCCACATCACCTGGCAAAAGCCCGGAGCGCCTCGTCCCAGCTCATCCGGGAGCACCGCTCCACCCACCGCGCCACGGTCTCCACTCCCGTTCGCGCGGCCAGCGCCACCACGGCGGCCTTCTCGAGCGGTGCATCGAAACGCTCGCGCGCGTCCCTGGCCAGCTTCTGCACGTCCACGGGGCTCGTCAGGTATGCCACCGCCAGGCCTCCCGGTCGGGTGAGTGCCTCGTAGGCGCGACGCAACCGCTGGAACCCCTCCATATCCTGGTGAGGTGGGTGCCGCATCAGCGCGGCGAAATATGCGTTCTTGATGGCGATCGGGTCCATCGTAGGCGCCAACCCCAATACGGCGAACGGCTCTTCGGTCGTCATATCAGCTGCCCTCCTCCCCTTCTTCCGGAGAGACAACCTTCGGGAGGCTTCTCTCGGACTCCTCCGGTGGCGCCGCGCCCGCCGCGGCGGGCTTCTTCTTCGAGCGTGACGTACGGCGCGCCGTGGTGCTCGCGGCCTTCTTCTTCCGCGAAGCCCCGCGCTTGCGCAACCGGAACCCATGCTTGTGCGCCAACGCCTGCGCCTGCTCCACCACCGGGACATGGGGAGCGGGTAACTGCTCCGACAGGGCCCGCATGAAGGCCTCCAGCACCGGGTGGAGGTACTCGCAAGGAGTGTTCATCCTCCCGGCGGCCACCACCGCCTCGGCGAGTGCCAACAGATTGGCAGCATGGCGATCCAGCCAGCGTTCCAGAATGCGCCTGGCGAGCCCCTCCCGACCGGACACCGCCATCGTCCGGAGCGCCTCGATATGCCCCATGTTCCCAGGATGGGCCTCCAGGTACCGCACGGCTGCATCCCATGCCTCGGCGTCCGAGGAAGCCTGACGCACCGCCTCCTCGAGAAACTCCACCTGGTAGGTCAGCACCCTGGGAGCGAATCGGCGCCAGGTGCGCAGGCCGTTCCCGGTCAGCTTCATCGAGGAGTAGAGCTGCTCCATTGCTCCCTCCACCCCCATCAGCATCCGCTCCGCATCCTCCATGCTCCGCGCGCCGCGCAGCAGACGCTCCAACTGCTGTCCTCCCTTCTTCACCCGACTGCGGTCCAGCAGGATACGGACGGCGTCACTGAGTTCTCTCCGGAGCTCCTCGCTCGCGCCCTCCCAGCAGACATCCACCCATGACTCCACCAGGTCCGGTGCGCAGGTAGAAGCCACGCACTCGATCAACTCCATACGCTCGGAGGGCACGGCCCCACCCAGCCAGGACAGCAGGGAAGAGGCCTCCGTGGCGACCAGCCGGCCCAGGCCCTCCTGGAGCCACCCGGGTGCGTTTGGCGCCTCGGGGTTCTTCTCGCACCAGGCCAGGAAGGCCCGCGCCCAGAGGGGCGCGCTCGCGATCCGGGACAGCAATTCCTGATAGAGGCCCAGCGCCCGCGGCAGGGCCGCCCCCTCGAAGCGGAGCCCGGACACCGCCTGCACCACCCAGGACCGGGCCGACGGTTGGAGCGCCGCGGCCTGAGCCAGGGTACAGAGGGGCTCGGCGTCCTCGATGCGCGAGACGACCGGCCGCGCAAGCCCCGCGGCGACCACCCGCAGCGCCTGCAACGTAGGAGCGAACAGGGCCTCGGAGGCTCCTCCCTCCCGCACCGCCCGGGCCAACAGCGAGGCTGACTCCGAGAAAGTGGCGTGCCCCTCGCCCTCCGCCGCCCGGAGCCACAGCTCTCGCGCCGCCAGCTGTCCCGCCAGCTCCCATATCGCCCCAGCGACCTCGGTGGGTGCCGCTCGTGCCCACGCCTCGGCGCGGCTGGCGAAGACGGGGAAGGGCTCGAGCGCGCGCAAGGCGAGGAGCGCCTCTTCCACCTCTTCCAGCGAGCGGGGCGGCGGCGGGGAAACGCGCTGGCTCGGCGGTTCGACTCCCAGGATCGACTCCACCGGGGGCAGGCGATCGAGCGCGGGGGCGATGAGCTCCGGAGAGGGGCTCCCCTCGGAGGAGAGCCAGCCATCCATCGCCCTGGCCAGAAGGGGCGCATGCACTCGCGCCGGGTCGTTGAGGCGTTGCCACAGCCGCCGCGCGCGCCCCCAATCGCGGGCGCGGCCCGCCGCCCACACCAGTGGCCAGTACGTGGCCCAGGCCTCCTCTGGAGCCGCACCTCGCTCCACCAGGCCGGGCTCGGCGTCCACGCGCATGGCCTGGGTGCTGAGCATCCCCCAGGAGCCGCGGCGGTGCTGCTCCCGGACGGCCTGCCGGAAGAGGGTGGCACTGCTGGGGAGCAATTCCTCTCTCAGCGGCGGCGGCAGCCGCAATAGCGCGGACAGCATCCCCTCCAAGTCCCCCCGTTTCTGGTACTTTCGCGCCTCATCCAGCCACTGGCGGTGCTGGCGCCCGGTGCGGTCGTGCTTCACCATGACTCAGGGCTCCGGGGCTCCCGACCCATGTTCGAGATTGAGGAAGAAATCCAGGAGCGCCTCCTCCGCGCGCTCGCGCGCCACGCCCTGGGCCCGCGCGTACTGCTCGAGAAGCCGCTTCAGCTCGGCACGGGGCTCGGGAGGGAGCCGCTCGAGCAGGGCGTGCCCCTTGCGCTCCACCGCGCTCTGCCCTGGCGCCAGGGCGGGGACGGCCCTACCCACGTCCGCCACCGAGAGGGCCACCGTCTTGGCGTTCGTCGTGCCGGGCTGGCTGACGGAGACCTTCACCACCCCGTTGAGATCGTAGGCGAACTCCACCCGCACCGGTGAGTTCGCGGGCCGGGGCTCGAGCGGGAACTCGAAGGCCCCCACCCGCGTGTTCTCCGAGACCCGGTGCGACTCACCCTGAAACACCTCCACCTGGACGAGTTCCTGCCCGGGCACCACGGTGTAGAACTCCTCCACCTTCGTCGTCGGCAACACCGTGTTGCGGCGGAGGACCGGGGCGAAGGTATCCGGCGTGGCGCTCCCGATGTCGTCCTCTCCGGTGACGCGCATGCCCAGGCTATGCGACGCCACATCCACGAGGATGCGTCCCACCGGCTCGCCGGACAACATGCCGGCCTGGATGGCCGCGCCCAATCCCACGGCCAGATCTGGATCCACTTCCTCGTGGATGTCTGCTCCGAAAGCCTCCTCCAGCATCTGGCGGACCCGGGGGATCCGCGTCGAGCCTCCCACCAGGCATATCCTGGACAATGACTGCCCCTCGAGCCGGGCCTCCGCGAGGGCCTGACGGGTCAGGGTCACGGTGGACTCGAGCAGCGGCTCGATGAGCACCTCGAAGGCGCGCCGCCGCACCTCCATCTCGAGGTGGATGGGCCTGCCTTGCGCCTGGGTGAGGAACTCCTCCTTCACGTGCACGGAGATGTCCGCGGACAGACGGATCTTCGTCTCCTCGGCCAGTTGGCGCAGGCGCGCCATGGCCCGCACGTCCTCGCGAGGCTCCACGCCCTGCTTCTTGAGCTCCTCGAGGAAGAGCTGAACGAGCTTGTCGTCGAAGTCGTCCCCGCCCAGGTGGGTGTTGCCCGAGGTGGAGCGCACCTCACGCACTCCCTGGAACACCTCGAGCACCGACACGTCGAACGTGCCGCCCCCCAGGTCGTAGACGAGAAGGATCTCGGGCTCGGCCACACGGAGAGCCTCGGGATGCAACACGTGCTCATACAGGAGCGAGGCGCTGGTGGGCTCATTGAGCAGCCGCAACACGTGCAGCCCCGCTCGCTGGCCAGCCTCGAGGGTTGCGCGGCGCTGGGCGTCATCGAAATAGGCAGGCACGGTAATGACCACGTCACGCACGGGGACGCCGGTGGCCTTCTCGGCTCCCCGCTTGAGCGCGGACAGGATTTCGGCGGACACCTCCTCGGGAGACACCTCGCGCCCGGCGATGGCGTAGCGGTGGAGCGTCCCCATCTTGCGCTTGACCGAGCGGATGCACCGCTCGGGCCTCAGCATCTCGAGGTTGCGCGCCTCGCGCCCCACGAGGACACGATCGTCCTCGTAGAGGACCACCGAGGGGACGATGCGACTGCCTTCCACGGGCACGGCCACCGGGCGGCCCTCCACCAGGTGGGCGATGACAGAGTTGGTCGTACCCAGATCGATTCCAAAGACATGGCTCAAGGGGTATTCCTCACGATGATGGCTTCGCCCTCGCGAATGAGACGCTCACCCCGCAGGGCGGCGGCGCGAACCACGCGGGCAATGACGCCCTCGGCGAAGCTGGGGTGGGACTGAGTGCCGACAATCCGGAACAGGCGCCCGTCGGGAATGTGGCCAATGGACGCCAGGCGCGTGATCCCGGAGGAGGTCAGAAAGCGCTCGAGCCGGGCCGCCACTCCCATGAGTCCCGATGCGAGCGCCCCATCCGCCGCGACGCGAGAGGCCTCTTCGAGCAGATCCATGGCATCCAGGAACTCGTCCCAGGGGGGCTCGCGTTCCGAAGAGCCGCCCGACGTGGCGCCACGGAGAGAGGAGAGCGAACTCCTCAGCTCCGCGAATCCCCCTTCCAGCTTGCGCTCCAGATCCTCGACATGGAGGACCAGACGGGACTGGGCCCGGGAGGACTTCTGGACGGCATCCAGAAGCATGGGGCCCCAGGTGGAAGGAGACTCGGCAGGTAGCGTGGCCCCAGGGAGTCCGGGCCTTCCTGAACGTCCAATGAACAAGCGTCTCAGCCAGGTGAACATTGAATTCAACGCCGATCGTTTCCGACCGGCGCTCCATACAAAACAGAATCGAAGCCGCAGCTTCAGTTCACACACACCCATGCTGGTTGCCGCCCCAAACAGCTCGCCTCAACGCGAGGACTCCTCTCGCTCGTGCGGACGTATTTCCCAGTCTTCTCTCGATACGGGCATTCCCGGGACCTACTTTTCCCGTGGGTCTCTATGGCATGACCTCGCCCGTCATGTCCAGGATTTCCTCACCCGCTCTCCACCGTCAACACAGAACTCGCCAGCTCTCTGTCTGAAGGACGACCTGGGGCGTCACGTAGCTGATTGAGGACGCGAACGAGGCCGCAGCGGCACCGGGGCTGAATTCGTCGGATTCCGGTCTCTTCCCGAACGATTGCCGCGATGCGGCAAATCCTTCTTCATCAGAAAACGAGAAAAGCCCGGCCGGCTCCACTAGGGTGCGCCTCCTCCTACCCCAGAGGAACCCCCATGCATCGAGTGAAGCCGTTGATAGGGCCCGTCCTGTCGGCGCTGTTGCTGTGCGCCACGCCCGCGAGCGCGCAGATCGCCGCGGCCCACGTCTACCACAACCACATGCCCAACTTCTGGGCCTACTACGACCTGAGTCAGTACGCGTCCACGTCCACCGGGAGCCCCATCCGGTACATGTATGACGCGCAGGTCATCAACCTGAAGAAGAACCCCCCGTCCAATTACACATACTACCTGCCATCGGGCGCGCCCATGCCGCACGATGACCTCGTCACGTATTACTCGCACAACGCGAAGACGGGCGCCTACCTGTACTGGCCTCCGAGCGTCGCCTCGGACATGAAGACCAACGCCCCCACCGGCCAGGTGCACGTCACCATGTCCGGCGCCGTGGTGAACAATGTCCAGGATCTCGTCACCCTGAAGAACGTCCCCGGCTATGACAATGCAAGCTGGGGCTCCTCCTGGAAGGATCGCTACGGCACCCTGCTCACTCCCGCGGGCAACCGCACCCTGGACCTCATCCACTTCACCGGCCACCACTCCATGGGGCCCCTGGTCGGTCCGGACTACTTCCTCAAGGATCTCATCTACCAGAGCGCCACGCTCGCCCAGCCCTACTTCCTCGGTGGCTCCTTCCAGTCCTCCAAGGGCTTCTTCCCCACCGAGCTCGGCTTCTCCGAGCGCCTCATCCCCACCCTCTCCAAGCTCGGCGTGCAGTGGTCCGTCATCGGTGACAACCACTTCTCGCGCACCCTCAAGGACTACCCCTACCTCAACGATCCGGGCTCCGACACGCTCGTCTCCCCTCCCAACCGCGCCGATCTCCAGAACACCAGCTCCGTGGGCTCCTGGGTGAGCGCGCAGATGGCCCACGAGCAGCAGGTCATCAAGAACAAGTACCCCTTCGCCTCCACGCCCCACTGGGTGCGCTACGTGGACCCCGCCACGGGCGCCGAGTCGCGCATCGTCGGCATCCCCGTCAACCAGAACGGCTCCTGGCTCGAAGGCTGGGAAGGCGAGGCCACCGTCGACGTCGTCAACCTCAAGAGCTTCGAGGGACTCGTCCCCCAGCGGCAGTTCTTCGTCATCGCGCATGATGGCGACAACTCGAGCGGACGCGCCGGCTCCGACTCCACCTGGTACAACGGCCGCTCCGTCACCTGCGCCAATGGCGTGCAGTGCGTGGGCATCTCCGAGTACCTCGTCAACCACACCCCCGCCTCCACCGACGTGGTGCACGTCCAGGACGGCTCGTGGGTGGACACGCGCGACTCCTCCTCGGATCCCCAGTGGCACCACTGGAAGCTGCCCTTCGGCATCTGGAAGGGTCAGTTCCCCGCCTTCAACGCCGCCACCGGACTCAATCTCTCCCCCAAGACGAACCTCAGCGGCGTGCAGGAGGGCATGACCGTCTCGCTCGAGCACGGCTGGCACTACCTCGAGCGCAACTTCGCCCTGCTCCAGGCCGCCCTCAACTACGCGAAGACCGCCGAGCAGCTCTGGCTCGACGCACACCCCAACCACTGGTCTCCCACCTCCGCGCTGGACAAGCAGATCACCCACACGGGCAACCAGCTCAACCCGTGGATGATGTCCTTTCCCGTCAAGGGCGACGTGAACAACGACTGGGCGGGCGGCGCCAACCCCGCCGAGCTCGCCTGGTACTTCCTGCTGCCCGCCATGGACTCGGGCTTCGGCTACTACGACGAGAACCAGGACGACAACGTCAAGCCCACGCTGTCCTTCAATCAATCCCTCTACTTCTCCAAGCCCTACGTGCAGCAGCGCCTCGCCCAGGACAAGACGGGCCCCTCCGTCTGGTGGGCCCAGCGCTGGCCCTACAACCCCGGCAGCGCCAACACCGACAAGTCCGAGGGCTGGACGCTCCACTTCTTCAACAACCACTTCGCCCTCTACACCTACGCCTACGACGTGAGCGGCATCTCCTCCATCAAGGCCCGCGTCCGCGTGCACACCCACAAGAGCATCGACCCGCTCGACAACACCCACAAGGTCTATGATCCGGCGGCGCTCAAGGCCGCGGGTGTTCCCAACATCGATCCGGCTCGCGTGGGCGCCTGGGTGGACTACCCGCTCACCCGGCGCGACCTGAAGCCCGTGATGAACGGCGTCTCCTGGCAGCCCACCTACCTGCCCGTCATGGCCAAGGTGCCCGCGCAGGAGATCGGCGATCTCTACTACGTCTACCTGGGCAACTACCGCGACCAGCTCCTCGACTACTACATCGAGGCCACCGACAGCCGGGGCAACGTCACCCGCGGGGAAATCCAGTCCGTCTACGTGGGCTCGGGCCGGTACAACCTGGTGGGCGGCAAGTACATCGAGGACCCCAACGGCACGGTGCAGGGCACGCATCCCTTCCTCGTGGTGGACACCACCGCGCCCTCCGTCCCCTCGGGACTGACCGCGACGGCGAAGACGGATCGCTCGGTGAGCCTGAGCTGGAGCGCGTCCTCGGACAACGTGGCGGTGAGCGGCTATGACGTCTTCCGCGATGGCACGCAGGTGGGCTCGAGCACCAGCACGGCCTATACCGACAGCGGCCTCTCCCCCGGCACCCAGTACAGCTACACCGTGCGCGCCCGGGACGCGGCGGGCAATGCCTCCGCCCAGAGCACCGCCCTGAACGTCGCCACCCTGCCGCCGGACACCACCCCGCCCTCCGCTCCCTCGGGGCTGACGGCGTCGGGCACGACGAGCTCCTCGGTGGCCCTCGTCTGGACGGCCTCCACCGACAACTACGGCGTCGCGAACTACGAGGTGCTCCGCAATGGCACCCAGGTCGCGTCCGTCACGGGGACGACCTACTCGGATACCGGCCTCTCGCCGAGCACCACCTATAGCTACACCGTGCGCGCCCGGGACGCGGCGGGCAATGTCTCCACGCCCAGCTCCGCCCTGTCCGTCACCACCCAGACGGGCAACAGCGCCACCGTCTATTATTCCAACAACAACTTCGCCCTCAAATACATCCACTTCCGCATCGGTGACGGCGCGTGGACGACCGTGCCCGGCAACGTCATGGCCACCTCCGAGGTGGCGGGCTACGCCAAATACACCGTCAACCTGGGAGCGGCCACCCGGCTCGAGTGTGTCTTCAACGATGGCAAGGGCACCTGGGACAACAACAAGGGCAACAACTACCTCCTGCCCGTGGGTACCTCCACGGTGAAGGACGGCGTCGTCTCCAGCGGAGCGCCCGCGCTCGACACCACCCCGCCCTCCGTCCCCTCCGGCCTGACGGCGGCGTCCAAGACGTCCTCCTCCGTGTCGCTCACCTGGAGCGCTTCCACGGACGCCAGCGGCATCGCCGGATATGACGTGTACCGCGATGGCGCGCTGGTGGGCTCACCCGTCTCCGCCAGCTACACCGACAGCGACCTGAGTGCCGGCACGCTCTACCGCTACACCGTGCGCGCGCGCGACACCGCGGGCAATGCCTCCGCCCAGAGCACCGCCCTGAGCGTCACCACGAACACCACCTCGTCCACCTCCGTCACCTTCAACGTGACGGCCAGCACCGTCGTGGGACAGAACATCTACCTCGTGGGCAACCATGCCGCGATCGGCAACTGGAACACCGGCGCCGCCATCCTCCTCTCTCCGGCCAGCTACCCGAAGTGGAGCGTGACCCTCGGCCTGCCCGGCTCGACGGCCCTCGAATACAAGTACATCAAGAAGGACGGCTCCGGGAACGTCACCTGGGAGAGCGGCGCCAACCGCTCGACCACGATCCCCGCCTCGGGGACCACGACCCTCAACGACACCTGGAAGTAGCCCGACCGGGGCCTGGCGCGCGACGGCACCCGGCTTCGCGCGCCAGGCCCCACCCTCTCGAACCGTCCACGAAGCTCGGGGCAACCGGCCTCCGAGCCCTCGTACGGCCCGTTGCCCCCACGGACAGGCAGACAAGCCCGCGGGCCTCGTCGTGCGCTACCTGGACGGAGAAGAAGAGGAATCCTGGGACGGGGACCGCGAGGCGCCTCGAGGGGGCCCATTCCAAAATCAGGGACCACTCCTTATTTCTAGAACATCCCAGTCACGCAGGCAGGAGGAGAGCCATGGGGAGAACCTACAGTTTCGAACCCTTCGCGTCGCAGCAACCCTCGCAGACCTACAAAGGCTCGGGTCCCCGGCTCGGCAATGAGGAACACAAGATCGCCCTCACCAAGGAGGAGGAGAAGGCGGCCCTGCCCGACTCGCCCACCGGCTATGGACAAGCCCACGCCGAGACCGTGAAGCGCTACCGCGCCCGCGCGGAGAAGAAGCGCACGGAGCCCAGGGCCCCCGTGGCCAGAGCGAAGAAGGCCGCCCCCCAGGCGAAGCCCGCTCGGAAGGCGACGACGCAGGAAGCCACCGCGAAGGCCCCTGCCCGTCAGGCGCGGGAGGAGACCAAGACGAAGGCCCCCGCGAGCAAGAAGCTGAGCGCCACGGAGCTCGTGGGCAGCATCGGACGCAAGGTGGTGACCCGGGCCGCGATCGCGGCGAAGACGACCGTGGCGCGCGCCGTGAAGACCGCCACCGCGCGCAAGTCCACCAAGAAGCGCTGAGCGCCCGGTCGCCGGCAAGTCGCGGCGGGCGGACAGCATTCCGCCCCCGCCGCGCCATGGAGATCTAGACTGCCCTCGTGCCACATCCATCCGAGCAGAGCGCCCCGGCGGGACTCCGGGCGCGGCTGCACACCATCATCTTCGAGTCGGACACTCCGGCGGGCCGTGCCTTCGACGTGGGACTGCTGTGGGCCATCGTGCTCAGCGTCCTCGCGGTGATGCTCGAGAGCGTGGAGCCCATCCGCGTCCAATATGGGCAGGCCATCCGCGTGCTCGAGTGGTGCTTCACCGGGCTCTTCACGCTGGAGTACGTGCTGCGGTTGCTGTCGGTGAACCGGCCCCTGCTCTACGCGTTGAGTTTCTTCGGGCTGGTGGATCTGCTGGCCATCCTGCCCTCGGTGCTGAGCCTGATGCTGCCCGGCATGCAGTCCCTGCTGGTGGTGCGGGTGCTGCGCCTGCTGCGCGTCTTCCGCGTGCTCAAGCTCGCCAGCTTCCTCGGGGAGGCGGACGTGCTGCTCACGGCGCTCCGGGCCAGTCGGCGGAAGATCATCGTCTTCCTCGGGGCCGTGCTGAGCACCGTCGTCATCATGGGCGCGGTGATGTACATGGTGGAGGGGAGCGCCAACGGCTTCGACAGCATCCCACGTGGGATGTACTGGGCCATCGTGACGATGACCACGGTGGGCTATGGCGACCTGTCGCCCAAGACGGTGCCCGGACAGTTCATCGCCTCGGTGTTGATGATCATGGGCTACGGCATCCTCGCGGTGCCCACGGGCATCGTGTCCGTGGAGCTCGCCCAGGCGGTCCGGCAACAGGCCATCGACCCGCGCGCCTGCCCCGGCTGCGGCCTCGAGGGCCACGACCTGGACGCGCGCCACTGCAAGCGCTGCGGCAACGCCCTCTGAGCCGCGGCGTCTACGCCGTCAGCAACCTGCTCACCGGACAACGGATCTCCGAGAAGCTCCAGTTCGACGAGCAGAAGAACAAGGACGTCACCCTCTCCACCCAGAAGGAGAAGGTGCCCGTGAAGAAGGTGTTCCTGGAGGACGTAAATATCTCCAAGTACTGAACCCGCGTGGGCCTGCCCCGGTTTGTTGGCGCTCCCGCACTTGACGCGGCGCCCCGGAGAGAGTGCTTCGTCTAGGATGCACGGCCCCCATGCACCCAAGGGTTCACGCATGATCGCTCGCACTCTCTTGTTCACCCTCGCTGTTGTCTCGACCATTGGTTGCGGCCCTCCAACTCCCCCGCCCCCGGACCCCGATCCGGGTTCCGAAGCCGACGCGGGGACCGAAGTCGACGCGGGGACCGAAGCCGACGCGGGGACCGAAGCCGACGCGGGGACCGAAGCCGACGCGGGAACCGGTACCGACGCGGGAACCGATGGCGGCTCCCCCAGCGTTCCCCAGGAGTTCTACACGTCGTTCGAGGACGCGGACCCACAACCCACCTGGAGCTCCACGGTCGAACTCGACGCGCAGGGACAGAAGAAGTCCTCCGGGGTCACCGGAGAGCCGGACACGCGGCTCCGCGGCAACATCATGGATCAGGTGGCCGAGCTGACCGCCAACGGCGACAACTATCCCAACGAGACCGCGGACCTCATCGCCGACGGGGATGTGAACTCGAAGTGGTTGACGTTCACGAGCACGGGCTGGGTGCAGTTCAAGCTCAAGCAGCCCATCGCCGTGAAGCGCTACGCCCTCTCCTCCGCCAACGACGCGGCCGAGCGAGACCCCGCCGCCTGGAGGCTCGAGGCCTCGCGGAACGGAACGAGCTGGACCGTGCTCGACCAGCGCAGCAACCAGTCGTTCACCGCGCGCTTCGAGACCAAGACCTACGAATTCGCCAACACCACCGCCTATTCCTATTACCGGCTCAACGTCACCGCCAACCACAGCGGCAACATCCTGCAGATCGCCGAACTCCAGCTTTCCAATGGCGATGACTCGCCGCCGCCGGTCACGGACATGAAGAGCGTGGTCGGCAACGGCCCTCGCGCCTCGTGGAACTCCAAGCGCAACGCCGGGTTCACCGGCACGCACGCGCTGCGCTTCGCGGGCGCGGTCACGTCGAGTAGCCGCGGCTATTCCTACAACAAGCTCTTCGACGTCGACGTGCGGGTCACGCCGACGACGGAGCTGTCGTATCTGCTCTTCGCCGACGCGGCGACGGACGACCCGAACTATCCGAGCACCTACGCGGCGCTCGATCTCGCCTTCGACGATGGCACCTACCTGAGCGAGCTGAACGCCGTGGACCAGCACCACGCGGTGCTGAGCCCCTCGGGCCAGGGCGCGTCGCGCACGCTCTACGCCAACGAGTGGAACTACAAGGTCTCACGCATCGGTGACGTCGCCGCCGGCAAGACGATCAAGCGCATCCTCATCGGCTACGACCAACCTCAGGGGCCGGTTGCCGGCTTCGGTGGCTGGATCGACGACGTGCGGATCACGGCCAATCCCGTTCACACGACCCCCGGGCATCTGTCGGACTACGTGACCACCCTGCGCGGCACCCACTCGAGCGGCAGCTACTCGCGCGGCAACAACTTCCCCGCGACGGCCATCCCTCATGGTTTCAACTTCTGGACCCCGGTGACCAACGCGGGCACGGCGGGCTGGCTGTACGCGTACCACAGCGCCAACAACGCGGATAACCGCCCGGCGCTCCAGGCGCTCTCCCTCAGCCACCAGCCGAGCCCGTGGATGGGTGACCGGCAGAGCTTCCAGGTCCTGCCCTCGGCGGCCAGTGGCACGCCGAGCGCCAACCGTGCCACGCGCGCCCTCGCCTTCCAGCACGAGAACGAGATCGCGCGGCCCTACTACTACGGCGTGAAGTTCGACAACGGCATCCAGGCCGAGCTCACCCCCACTGATCATGCCGCGCTCTTCCGCTTCACGTTCCCTGGCGACGACGCGAGCCTCCTCTTCGACAACGTCGACAACAATGGCGGGCTCACCCTCGACCCCGAGGCGCGCACGATCACGGGCTACTCCGACGCGCGCAGCGGGCTGTCGACGGGCGCCACGCGAATCTTCGTCTACGCCACGTTCGACCGGCCGGTGGCCACCAGCGGCATGCTCTCCGGCGGCGGCGGCGCGAACGTGACCGGCTACTTCCGCTTCACCGTCCCGGCGGACGACCGCACCGTGACCATGCGCATCGCCACCTCGCTCATCAGCGTCGAGCAGGCCAGGAAGAACCTCGCGCTCGAGATCGCGGAGGGCGACCGCTTCGAGGACGTGAAGGCGCGCGCCCAGAAGCTCTGGGATCAGAAGCTCGGCATCATCGAGGTCCAGGGCGCCAATGAGGACCAGCTCACCACGCTCTACTCCAACCTGTACCGGCTGTTCCTCTACCCGAACTCGGGCTTCGAGAACACCGGCACGGCGACCGAGCCCGTCTACCAGCATGCGAGCCCGGTGGCGGCGGCGAGCGGTCCCAGCACGCCCACGCAGACCGGCGCGAAAATCGAGAACGGCAAGATCTACGTGAACAACGGCTTCTGGGACACCTACCGGGTGACCTGGCCGGCCTACGCGCTGTTCACGCCGACCGCCGCGGGCGAGCTGATCGACGGCTTCGCGCAGCAGTACAGGGAAGGTGGCTGGATCGCGCGCTGGTCCTCGCCCGGCTACGCCGATCTCATGACCGGCACGAGCTCGGATGTCGCCTTCGCCGACGCCTACGTGAAGGGCGTCCGCAACTTCGACGTGGAGGCGATCTACGACGCGGCCCTGCGCAACGCCACGGTCCCGCCGGCCAGCGGCGGTGTCGGACGCAAGGGGCTCGAGTCGTCGATCTTCCTCGGCTACACCCCGAACTCCATCGGCCATGGCTTCTCGTGGGCGATGGCCGGCTATCTGAACGACTTCGGCATCGCGAACATGGCGCGCGTGCTCGCCGCGGACGCGAGCCACCCGCGCCACCAGGAGTTCGTCGAGAACGCGGAGTACTTCCTCGATCGCTCGCAGCAGTACGTGAACCTGTTCGATCCGTCGATCCAGTTCTTCCAGGGCAGGACGGCGAGTGGCGCCTTCACGAGTCCAGCGGCGAACTACGATCCGCGCGTCTGGGGCAACGACTACACCGAGACCAACGGCTGGAACATGGCCTTCGACGCGCCGTACGACGGCCTCGGCCTCGCGGCCCTGTATGGCGGCAGGGCCGGGCTCGCCACGAAGCTCGACCAGTTCTTCGCCACGCCGGAGACCGCGAGCTTCGGCGGAGGCTACGGTGGGGTGATCCACGAGATGGTCGAGGCGCGCGACGTGCGCATGGGGCAGCTCGGCCTGAGCAACCAACCCTCGTTCCACATCCCGTACATGTACACCCACGCCGGTCAGCCGGCGAAGACGCAGGAGAAGGTCCGCGACGCGCTCGCGCGCCTCTTCGTCGGAAGCAACATCGGCCAGGGCTATCTCGGCGATGAGGACAACGGCGCGATGTCGGCGTGGCACCTCTTCAGCGCGCTCGGCTTCTACCCGCTCGGCGTGGGCAGCGAGAACTACGTCATCGGCTCACCGCTCTTCACCCAGGCCGTCGTCCACCTCGAGAACGGCCACGACATCACCATCAACGCGCCGAACAACGGCCCGAAGAACGTCTACGTGCAGGCGCTGCGGGTCAACGGGCAGGCGCAGACGAAGACCTACCTGACGCACGAGCAGCTCTCCGCCGGAGCCACGCTCGACTTCGACATGGGCCCCGCCCCCTCCACGTGGGGCACCGGTGCCGAGGACGCGCCGCCCTCGATCACCACCGATGGCAACGTCCCGAATCCGCTGCGCGACACCGCGACGGGTGGCGTGGCCACGTCGAGCGATGGCACGGACGCCAGCAAGCTCTTCGATGACACCTCGGCCACGAGCGTGAGCTTCACCGCGGCGGATCCCGTGCTGGACTACCAGTTCGCCTCGGGCGGGCGGCAGGTCACCTTCTACACGCTGACGTCGGGCACCGGCACGGTCGACCCGACCGGCTGGACGCTGAGCGGCTCGAACGACGGAGAGAACTTCACGACCCTCGACCAGCGCAGCGCCCAGACGTTCCGCTGGCGCACGCAGACGCGCGCCTTCCGGGTCGCCACCCCGGGCAGCTACACGTACTACCGCCTCGAGCTGACCGGCGCGGAGGGCGTGTCGCTCGCCGAGGTCGAGCTGCTCGCCAGACCCTGAGGAACTTCCGTCCGAGGGATGACTCCGCCTCATTGTGTTCGACACCGTCGAGCGCGATGAGGCGGAGCGTCCCACCCCTTCCATCCACGCTCGTCCTCTCGGCCCGACAACCGCCGCACATGTACACAACCGTGTACATCGCTGGACACAACCCGGTCGTCGTCATAAGTAAACCACCGTGTACATGCCCCGAGCCCCCGAGCCCAAGAAGCCGACGCGCCAGCGCGATGCCGAGCGCACGCGCACCGCGATCCTCGATGCCGCGCAGACGCTGTTCGCCACGCGAGGCTTCGCCAACACCGGGGTGCGCGAGGTGGCGGAGCTGGCGGGGGTGAATTCAGCGCTCGTCGGCCGCTACTTCGGCTCGAAGGAAGGGCTGTTCCGGGCGACGTTGGATCGGGCGCTCGACCTGTCCCCGCTGCTGCATGGAGATCGGCGCCGCTTCGGCGTGGACGTGGTGGCGATCTTCTTCGACACGCAGGAGCTGCCGAGCCCGATGGCGATGATGATCCTCTCGGCGGCGGACCCCGAGGCACACGCGGCGAGCGTCGAGCTGCTGCAGGCGAAGGTGATCGTGCCGTTGGCCAGGTGGATGGGGCCACCGGACGGAGAGGAGCGCGCGGCGCGGCTCAACATCCTCTGGGGCGGCTTCCTCACCAGTTGGAAGCTGCTGCCCATCCAGCCGCTCGCCAAGGCGCGCATCGCCTCCACCCGCCGCTGGCTGGAGGCCATGACCCAGGCGATCGTCGACGAAGGCCCGGCCTGAGTGCGGTCTTCACGAGCCCCCCTGCCTGGCGCGGTACTCGAACAGGGCCGCGGGGGGTTGGATGCCCTCGCGAAGCTCCGGAGCAGGCTCGGGTGGAAGGGCCAGGAGGCGCAGCGGGAGCACCCCCGCCCAACACTCCAGCGGTAGATCCTCGACATCGTCGCGAGGCGGTCCGGTACGAACCTTCGCCGAGGCCTCGTCCAGGGGCAGCCGCAGCACGGACGTCGCCTTGAGCTCCTGGGCGTTGGGCGGACGCACCTCGGCCCAGCGGCCGCGCAGGGCGTGATCCGTGATGGCCTCGAGCGCCCGCGTCTTCTCCTCGCCGTCCGTCACCAGCGCCGCCGTGCCGAGCACCACCACGGAGCGGTAGTTCGCACTGTGGTGGAACGCGGAGCGCGCGAGGACGAGGCCATCCAGCAACGTCACCGTGAGGCAGACCGGTACGCCCTGGGCGAGTTGCCGGGCCAGCCGGCTCACCGAGGCGCCATGAAGGTACAGGTGCCGTCCGATGCGGCCGTAGACCATGGGAAGGACATACGGCTGGCCCTCCACCGCCACCCCCACGTGGGCCACCAGGCCCTCATCGAGGATGGAGTGGATGACGGCCTCCTCGTAGGAGGCGCGCTGCGGGAGCCGGCGGACGGTGCCACGTTCACTGGGGGGAGATGTGTTCATGCGCCTGTTCATCACTCCAAACTGGTCCGTCCAACAGGCCCAGTTCCTCCAATTCGGATGGACCAGTGCCCGCCGCATGGAACAGGATCTCCTCCATGAAGGGCTGGGACCTGACACTCGACCTCCATGCGCCGTCGCCGACCCCCCTCTTCGTGCGCATCGCCCGCGCGCTGGAGGAGGACATCCGCCGCGGCCGGCTCCCGCCCGGCGCGCCGCTGCCCGGGAGCCGGACCCTCGCGAAGTCCCTGGGCGTGCACCGCAACACGGTGCTCGCCGCCTACCAGGAGCTGGCAACGCAGGGCTGGGTCACCACCACGGCGGCACGGGCCACCTCCGTTTCACCCACGCTGCCGGACGTGCCCGCCCGCTCCACCACCGGCGTCCCCCGCTCGGCCATGCCCTCTCGGGTGGGTTTCTCCCTCCCCGCCGCCTCCCCCCTTCGCCGTGAGCGCCTCGAGTCACCGCGCGGCGCGCTCGTCATGGCGGGAGGCGAGCCCGATGTCCGACTCCTCCCCTCCTCCGCCCTCGCGCGCGCCTATCGCCGGGCGTTGAAGCTCGGTGGCAAGCGGCTGCTCGGCTACGGCGACGCGCGCGGCCACCCCCGCCTGCGCGCCGCGCTCGCCGAGATGCTCTCCTCCCTTCGAGGGCTCGCCGTCCACGCGGACGAGCTCGTCATCACCCGGGGCAGTCAGGGGGCGTTGGATCTGGTGGCTCGCACCCTCTTGCGCCCCGGGGACACCGTGGCGGTGGAGGCCATTGGCTACCGTCCCGCCTGGCACGCGCTCCAGCTCGCCGGAGCCCGCCTCGCGCCCATCCCGGTGGATGGCGAGGGACTGCGCGTGGAGGCACTCGAGACGCTCTCCCGGCGCACGCCAGTGCGCGCGGTGTACCTCACGCCCCACCACCACTACCCCACCACCGTGACCCTCTCCCCGGCGCGGCGGCTCGCGTTGATGGCGTGGGCGCGCACCCACCGCGTGGCCCTCATCGAGGACGATTACGATCACGAGTTCCACTACGACGGCCACCCCGTGCTGCCACTGGCGAGCGCGGATCGGGACGGGCTGGTGCTGTACGTGGGAACGCTGTCCAAGGTGCTGGCGCCCGGTTTGCGCCTGGGTTTCCTCGCCGCGCCACGCCCCTTCCTGGAGCACGCCCTCGGGGTGCGCGAGGCGGTGGACCGGCAGGGGGACTTCGCCGTGGAGCTGGCCGTGGCCGAGTTGTTGGAGGAAGGCGAGGTGCAGCGCCACGTGCGCAAGCTACGCGGCGTCTACCGAGACCGGCGCGATGCCCTGGTGGAGGCGCTCGAGCGGGAGCTGGCGGGGGCGCTCACCGTCTCGCCACCCGCGGGGGGAATGGCCCTGTGGGCACGGTGTGCGCCGGACGTGGAGGCCGATGCCTGGGCCCGCGCGGGACGGGAGGAAGGCGTGATCTTCACCCCGGGGAGCACCTACAGCTTCGACGGGCGTCCCGTGCCCGCCGTGCGGCTGGGCTTCGCGGCCCTGAAGGAGTCCGAGCTCGTGGAGGCCGTGCGGCGCATGGTGCGCGCGAGGAAGCGCCCGTGAGGAGATTGTCCGTGTTCACGCTCGGCCGCGCGGGCCGGAGACGAGCCGACGCAAATCGCCCGTGAGGCCACGCGCCAAGGCCCCGAGAAGAACGCCCGGCGGGGCCCACCCCTCCGGGTTGATCCGACGCGCGAGCAGGAGCGAGAAGCGCCGCATGTACTCGCTGTCGGTCATCGTCCACCGGAGCACGCTCCGGGCCGCCCAGGGAGGAAGCTCGGTGTAGATCTCCCGCTTCACCCGATCGAGCGTGGCGTGGAACATGGCGCGGGTGGCCGAGAGCGCCTCCTGTTCGTAGCGCTCGATGGCTCGTTCCCAGCTCAGGGCGCCCTGCTTCCAGTCGACCAGCGCGGCCGCGAGCAGCTTGCTCTCGAGCAGGGCGTCATAGATGCCCTGCGCGTCGATGGAGTCTTTCTGGTGGAAGGCGTCACCGACGAGCGCCCAGCCGGGGCCGCCCGCCTGACGGTAGAGGTTTCCCATCCGTTTGATACCGCGGATGGAAGACACCTGGGTGGCGTGGGCCAGGCGCCGCCAGATCGCGGGATAGCGGCGGAGACCCTCGAGGTAATAGGCCTGGGCATCACCGGACACCTTGAAGCGGTCCGAGCGCCCCTGGAAGACGACGCCGGCACGGCCCTGGGTGGTCGGCATGACGATCATGCAGAACCCGTCCCCCGCGGTGTGGATCTGGATGCCGGTGGGCTCCGCGTCGTAGGGCGCGAATCCGGACCAATAGGCATACAGCGCCGAGGTATCGACATCCGTGCGCTGCTCGGTGACGCGCGCACCGGCCTGGCGTGCGACCAGGCTGTAGCGCCCATCGGCGCCGATGACACAGCGGCCCTCGACCACCTGCTCCCCGCCATCCTCGAGGCGGAGATTGACCCCGGAGACGCGCCCGGAGGTGTCGCGCTCGAGCGCGAGGACGTGGGCACCCTCGAGCCGTGTGACGGAGTCGAAACGGGAGAGATGGTTCCAAAGGCAGCCATCGAGGCGTTCACGATCGACGGTGTAGATGTAATCGCGGCCCCCCACCTCGGAGACGGTGTAGTGGGCGCGGAAGTAGTCCTTGTACTCGACGAAGAAGTGGCGCAGGCGCGGCGCGTCGTGTGCGTACTCGGACTCGGGGACCGCGAGCTCGTCGAGCAGGCTCATGGAGCTGTTCATGAGGAACGGCACCGAGACGGGCGGCGCGCTGGGGAAGTTCGCCCGATCGATGATCAGGACGCGCATGCCCTGGCGGCCCAGACGCATGGCGAGGCTGGCTCCCGCGGGTCGTCCGCCGACGATGATGGCGTCGTAGGTCTCTGGGGTGGGTCGCGTGGTGCTCATGGAGTCTCCTGGTGAGCCGAGCATGGGTTCGCGCGACCTGGGCTGTCAAAGCGATCCGCGCGGCACGGTGCGCCAGCCATGCAGGCCGGGGAGCTCTCATGGCCCGTGCGTGCCACGTCACCTCCCCTTCCCGAGTTCCTTCCTTGCCACGACCCCAGGCGCTACGCTCGCCTCGGTCCAAAGGGCCTCGACTCCCTCGAAGGAGGAGCTGGACGAGGCAACTGCTCGCCGGCTGGAAAAGAGGGGTTACGCCACTCAACTGCTTCTGGATGGAGGATTGCGTGGTCGCAACGGTTACCAACTCTGGTACCAAGCCCGCCTTCCCTGGCGTATCCCCTCGCCAGACTCCGTGAGCCTCCTCACCGCGACGCTCCCCACCGAGTACCTGGAGTTGCATGGCCCCATGAGGGTGCGCGAACTAGCCCTGGACATGGCGTCTCAGCTTCGATTCGCCTCGGGTCACGTGGGCCTTGCTCTCCACTTCTACTGGATGCTGAGTGCCATGGACGAACCCCTCCGCGCCGAACTCGCCCGATACCCGGGGATTGATCTGCGCACGGCCTGGCTTCCTCCGACGCGTCTCGGCACCCGAGTCGATGGCGTCCATTGGCTCAATTTCCTCGCACAGCCCGTGCTCGGCCAGCTCGGTGGAACCACAGCCCTTCGTTCCCGTATCCTTGCACCGGAAACGACCGTGCACGAACTCGATGGGGAGCGCGTCATTGTCTCTCTGGGAGAGAGCCCCGAGGCGGGAGACCTGTCCACCGGACAGACCCTTCCCGCGTATCGAGAGTTCGCACGACTGCTGGAGCCCTGGCTCGAGCCTCTGCGCATATCGGAGCAGTCCTGGTCCGGCGAGCCACCTCGCTACTCCGATATGCGTTTCACCGAGAACGAGGCACGGTGCTGGTGGAGACGATTCCTCGATTGATGCGGCCGTCCCCCCGTTGCTCGAATGGTGGGACCCCGCCACCTTCCAAACACGAGTCCTTTGACACCTTCTCGTTGGACAGCCAACCCACTGTGTCCCTCCCATCACTGGCCAACCCAGTGACTTGACGGGCGCACCCGTCCTTCCGTGTAATTTCGGCGGCTTCAGGATGCAGTCAAGGGCTGCGAAACCACGGCCCAGTGCCGGACGGCTCTCACTCGGGAATTGCAGAAGCTGGCCGAGCAACTCCGAAAGGAAGGCTCCAGGCTCAACAAGCTCGTCACCCGGAGCGAGTGAGGTTAGGAGAGGAACATGGCGAAGAGGTACTTCGAGCTGGACGAGGACATGAGTAGCGAGGAAGTGCTTTATTGGACCCCTGAAGATGACCGTCCCGACAAGCTTGGGCAATACCGGGCCGTTTACGGCATGCGCATCGACACCTCCAAGGTAGGCGATGCCAGGATCTTCCGAACCAAGGGGTATCCCAGAGCCCTTCTCGTCGCCGAGGAAGTGAAGGAGGCACTCGAGCGCACCGGCGCTACGGGCCTGAAGTTCACGGA
This sequence comes from Cystobacter fuscus, assembly GCF_002305875.1. Classification (NCBI taxonomy): domain Bacteria; kingdom Pseudomonadati; phylum Myxococcota; class Myxococcia; order Myxococcales; family Archangiaceae; genus Cystobacter; species Cystobacter fuscus. The sequence goes on from NZ_CP022098.1 coordinate 7,323,143, forward strand.
AGTCACCGGCCCCAGCCCTATCAGCGATGAGGAGCGTGCCTACAAGCGCAGGTGTAACGAGCTTCTGGACCCACCCCCTGCCGCCCGACGCGCAGCGTGGAAGTCATTCGGCAAGCTGGACGAGCTGGCCGTCGCCCCACGGGCCATCTGCTACGAATGGCCGGGTCACCGGCAGGATTGGGCCATCATCCACCGGGAAGCAGGGCGTCTCCTCCTCGTCTCCGAGGGCCTCTCGGATCCCTTCATCTCGCGTCTGGAGCCCTCCGTAGGATTTGGTCTGGAGCTCGCCCTGGAGACAGAACAGACGGAGCTTCCCCTCGATGCCATCGAGGGAAGTTGGCCCTACATTCTGCTGGAGCGAGTCGCCAAGGAACTGGTGGCGCAGGAGAACGTGCGAGAGAGGGCCGAGGCGGGTCTCCTTGCACTGGAGGTGGCGGCGACGGGCATGCCCGCGACCCTCGTTTCCACTGAGGGTCGCGTGGGGGTGCTGCTCGGCTTGGAGTCGGGCACACTCCCAAAGCATTTTCCCACACCGTTCGGCGACGTGCGGCTCGTCACCGTCAAGGCCCTGCTGCCTGCGGAACTGGAATACGTGTTGAAGCGTGGCACGGAGGGCATGGACGAGCTGGCGCGGCGCTTCGCGAAAACCGGGGAGGAACATGTCTCCCGCGCCAGTCGGCAAGCGGTGGTGTAGTCGGTAAACCGTGAGTAGATGGATTCTTACTCTCAAGGAAGTGATACCACTAAAAACAGCCAAGTCCCCTGAAATCGAAGGCACGGCGCTGGTCGAGACGATTCCTCGACTGAATTAGCCATCACCCCAAGCCGCGGCGGATGTAAACCCCAGGCGGGCCCGCGAAGAATCAGGGGGCGGTTGACAAGGGGACGCTGTGAGCGAGAACCATCCGCCATTGAGGGCGATATCCGTGAAGGCGCCCACATCGTCCACGATCGTGCCGTCCTCCAGCCGCACCCGGGCGTGCTGCCGACCCGTGAGGACTCCGACGTCTCCGTAGACATGCACTCGCAGGTCATCGGACTCGACGGACAGGATGGTGCCAGGAATGGCGAGGATGGCCCCGATGAATCCGGCGCGATCCGCCGTGGGACTCCCCGGGACGCGCAGTTCGAAGCGCTCGTCCAGGATGGACTCGAGCAACTGGCGATCCCGTGTCCGGATGGCACTGAACATGTCTTGTTCGAGCTGGCGCAGTTGAGCCTCGTCCGCCGTAGTCACCAGGTCCTCCTCTCGGTCGGCCATTCCACCCAGACGAGAAGCCAGGCCCCGGGCTCCTGCCTCGCCGATGTCACCCCGAAGTGACGTAATCTCCACCTAGATACGTCCGCTTCGACACTCCAGCCCCCGCCCCCCCGCTCATGCCCCAGCCCCGCTCCCTCGTTGATCTGCTCGAAGAGCGCAGTTCCACCCGTGCCGAGCAGCGCCTGTACACCTTCCTGGATGACGAGGGAGCAGACGAAGCAGCCCTGTCCTACGGCGAGCTGTACACCCGCGCGCGGCGCATCGGGGCCGCCCTCCAGGAGCTGGCTCCCCCCGGTGAGCGCGCCGTGCTGCTCTACCCCCCCGGCACCGACTACGTCTCCGGCTTCTTCGGCACCCTCTTCTCCGGCCTCGTCGCCGTGCCCGCCTATCCGCCGGATCCCTCGCGTCTGGAGCGCACCCTGCCGCGTCTGCGCGCCATCATCCACGACGCCCGCGCCACCGTGGTGCTCACCACTTCCTTCGTCCTGTCCATGGTGGAGGAGCTCTTCCAGGACGCCCCCGACCTCAAGGCCCTGCGCTGGCTGGCCACCGATACCCTCTCCCCCGGCGGCGAGACGCTCTGGCGCAAGCCCTCCTTGAGCCCCGAGTCGCTCGCCTTCCTCCAGTACACCTCCGGCTCCACCGGCACGCCCCGCGGTGTGATGCTCAGCCACTCCAATCTGTTGCACAATCTGGCGCTCATCCGCGGCGCCTTCCAGACACGCGACGACAGCGTGGGCGTCATCTGGCTGCCGCCCTACCACGACATGGGGCTCATCGGCGGCATCCTCGTACCCCTCGCCCAGGGCTTCCACACCGCCCTCCTGTCGCCGCTGTCCTTCCTCAAGCGCCCCCGCTCCTGGTTGGAGGCCCTCACCCGCCTCGGCGGCACCATCAGCGGCGGCCCCAACTTCGCCTTCGAGCTGTGCGTGCGCCGCATCCCCCCCGAGCAGCGCGAGGGACTCGACCTGAGCCGCTGGCAGGTCGCCTTCTGCGGCGCCGAGCCCATCCGCCCCGCCACGCTCGACCGCTTCACCGAGGCCTTCGCCCCCCACGGCTTCCGCCGCGAGTCCTTCTATCCCTGCTACGGCCTCGCCGAGGCCACCCTCATCGTCTCCGGAGGCCTCGCCTCCGCTCCCCCCCTCCTGCGCGACGTGGACGCCTCCTCGCTGGAGCGGGGTCTCGCCGTGGTTCCCCCCACCCACGAGGCCGCCCGGACGTTGGTCGGTTGTGGCACGTCGCTCCAGGACCAACGCATCGCCATCGTGGAGCCGGAGTCCCTCCGCGAGCTGCCCCCGGGCGAGGTCGGCGAAATCTGGGTGAAGGGCCCCAGCGTCGCCCAGGGCTACTGGCAACAGCCCGAGGAGTCCGTGCACAGCTTCTCCGCCCGGACCGCCAGCGGCGAGGGCCCCTTCCTGCGCACCGGGGACCTCGGGTTCCTCGACGGCCACGAGCTGTACGTCACCGGACGGCGCAAGGATCTGCTCATCCTGCGCGGCCGCAATCTCTATCCCCAGGATCTCGAGTTCACGGTCGAGCAGAGCCACCCCGCGCTCCGGCCCGGCTGCGGCGCCGCCTTCAGCATCGAGGAGGATGGCGAGGAGCGTCTCGTCGTCGTGCAGGAGGTGGACGCGCGCAAGCTCGACGGCACCGTGGAGGAGCTCGCCGCCCTCCTCCGGCAACGCCTCGCCGAGCGGCATGAGGTGCGGCCCCACGCGCTCGTGCTCATCCAGCCCGGCAGTCTTCCCAAGACATCCAGCGGCAAGGTGCAGCGCCGCGCCTGCCGTGCCGCCTTCCTCGCGGGAGAGCTGCGCGCCGTCCACGTCTGGCGGGCCTCGGAGTCCACGCCTCCTCCCGTCGCGTCACCCGCCTCGCCCGCCACTCCCGCCGACTCCGTGGAGGCCCGCGTGCTGGCGCTCATCGCCGCACGGCTGGGCGCTCGCGCCCACTCCCTGGAGCCGCACCAGCCCCTCACCCGGCTGGGACTGGATTCCCTCGCCGCGGTGGAGCTCGCGCACGCACTGGAGCAGGACCTGGGCGTCGCCCTGCCCATGGAGACCCTGCTGCGGGGCGTGAGCGCCTCCGAGCTGGCCCGGGAGATCTCCGCGCGTCAGGCGTCCGCCTCGCCCCGAGGCGCCATCCCCCGCGCGCCTCGCGACCGACCCCTGCCCCTCTCCTTCGCCCAGCAGCGCCTGTGGTTCCTCGACCGGCTCGAGCCCGGCAGCGCCTTCTACAACGTCCCCGTGGTCTCCCGCGTGACGGGCCCCCTCGACGTGTCCGCCTTGGAGAAGAGTCTCCAGGCCCTCGTGCGCCGCCATGAAACCCTGCGCACCGTGTTCCGCGAGGAGCGCGGCGAGCCCTCCCAGCACATCCTCGACACACTGGCCCTGCCCCTCGGCGTCGTCGACCTGAGCGCCCTGCCCGAGGACGCCCGCGAACGGGAAGCCCAGCGGCTCGCGCGCGAGGAGGCCCGGCGCCCCTTCGATCTCTCCCGCGGACCGCTGCTCCGCGCCTCCCTGGTGCGGCTCGGCGCCGGGCGGCATCTGCTGCTGCTCACGCCCCACCACATCATCTCCGATGGGTGGTCCCTGCGCGTCCTCGTGCGCGAGTTGGAGGCGCTCTACTCGGCCCTCTCCACCGGCCGCACTCCCTCCCTCCCCGCCCTGCCCCTCCAATACGCCGACTATGCCGTCTGGCAGCGCGAGTCGCTGCGCGGCGAGCGGCTCGAGGCACTGCTCGGCTGGTGGCGCACGTACCTCGTCGGCGCCCCGCCCGTGCTGGAGCTGCCCGGGGATCGTCCCCGGCCTCCGTCCCAGTCCTATCAGGGCGCTCACGTGGTGCATCGCCTCGAGCGCGAGTCCTGGGCCCGCGTGAAGGCGCTCGCCCACCACGAAGGCACCACCCCCTTCGTCGCCCTGCTCGCTGGCTTCCAGCTCCTGCTCCACCGCTACTCCGGCCAGGAGGAGCTCGTCGTCGGCGTGGACCTCGCCCACCGCACGCGGCCCGAGATCGCTGGACTCATCGGCCTCTTCGTCAACCCGCTCCCCGTCCGTGGAGATCTGCGCGGCGCCCCCTCCTTCCGTGAGCTGCTCGCCCGGGTCCACGCGGGCGTGCTCGGCGTCCAGGCCCACCAGGACCTGCCCTTCGACGAGCTGGTGCGCGCGCTCAACCCCGAGCGCAGCCTCGCCCACGCGCCTCTCTTCCAGGTGAAGCTCGTGCTCCAGGACGCCCCCTCCACGCCTCCGGGCGCGAGCCTCGTCCTCGACAGCTCCCTCGGGGACACCGGCGCCACCAAGCTCGACCTCACCCTCTCCCTCACCGAGACCACCCGCGGCCTGGAGCTGCTCGGCGAGTACGCCACCGATCTCTTCGACGCGAGCACCGTCTCGCGCATGCTCGCGCACCTGTGTCTGCTGCTCGAAGGGGCCGCCGCGGCGCCCGATCGCCCCGTGCACGCCCTGCCTCTGCTCTCCGAGCCCGAGCGCCACCGCGCCCTCGTGGAGTGGAGCCACACCGCGCCCGCGATCCCTGACTCCCTCGCGCACCTCCTCTTCGAGGAGCAGGTCCGCCGCACCCCCGACGCTCCCGCCGTCTCGCTCGGCACCCGCACCCTGTCCTATCGGCAGCTCGACGCGCGCGCCAACCAGCTCGCCTGGCACCTGGCCTCGCTCGGCGTCGGGCCCGAGATGGTGGTGGGCGTGCACCTGGAGCGCACGCCCGAGTGGGCCATCGCCGTGCTCGGCGTGCTCAAGGCTGGCGGCTCCTTCCTGCCGCTCGACCCCAGCTACCCCTCCGCCCGTCTCGCGCTGATGCTCCGGGAAGCCCAGGTGCCCGTGATCATCTCCCGCGAGGCCCTGGCCGATCAGCTCGCCTCGCAAGGTGAGCTGCTGGTGCTCCTGGACAGCGATGGTCCCGCCCTGGACGCACGGCCCGAGACGGCGCTCTCTCCCGCCCCCGCCGTCACCCCCGGGCACCTCGCCTACGTCATCTTCACCTCCGGCTCCACCGGCACGCCCAAGGGCACCCTGCTGGAGCACCGTGGCCTGTGCAACACCGCCCGCGCCACCCACGAGGCACTCGGCCTGCGCCCCGGTGAACGGATGCTGCAACTGGCGTCCATCGGCTTCGATGCCTCCGTCAGCGAGCTCTTCTCCACGCTGCTCTCCGGCGCCCACCTGGTGCTCGCTCCGCCCGAGTCGCTGCTGCCCGGGCCCCCGCTCCAGAAGGTGCTCGCCGACGAGCGCATCACCGTCATCACCGCCACGCCCACCTCGCTCGCCCCGCTGGAGCCCGAGGCCCTGCCCCACCTGCACGTGGTGGCCTCCGTGGGCGAGGCCTGCACCCCGGAGCTGGCCCGGCGCTGGAAGCCCGGCCGCCGCTTCCTCAACGCCTACGGCCCCACCGAGGCGAGCGTCTGCGCCACCCTCGATCCCGACGTGGATCCCCGCCAGCCGTCCATCGGCCGGCCCATCGCGGGCGCCCGGACGTACGTGCTCGACGCGCGCCTGGAGCCCGTGCCCGTGGGAGTCCCCGGTGAGCTGTACGTGGGCGGCGCGGGCGTGGCCCGGGGCTACCTCCACCGCCCCGCGCTCACCGCCGAGCGCTTCGTTCCCCACCCCTTCTCCTCCGTCCCCGGTGAGCGGCTGTACCGGACCGGGGACCGCGTGCGCCTGTTGCCGGATGGGCGGCTGGAATTCCTCGGCCGGCGCGATGCCCAGGTGAAGGTGCGTGGCGTGCGCGTGGAGTTGGGCGAGGTGGAAGCCGCGCTCGCCCAGCACCCCGGCGTACGTCAGGTCGTGGTGCTCGTGCGGGAGCACGCTGGCGAGTCGCGGCTGGTGGCCTATGTCGTGGCCGGCGAGGACGTGGAGCCCGCGACCCTCCGGCGCCTCCTGCGCGAGCGGCTCCCCGACGCGCTCGTGCCCTCCGCCATCGTCCGGCTGGACGCGCTGCCCCTGTCCCCGGGCGGCAAGGTGGATCGTCAGGCACTGCCCTCGCCCGAGCAGGCCAGCCCCGTGCCCCCGGCGCCCTCCGCCGGGCCCCGCTCCGAGCTGGAGCAGCGCATCGCCTCCGTCTGGGCGCGCGTGCTCCAGGTGCCCCACGTGGGGCCGCATGACCATTTCTTCGATGACCTGGGCGGCAGCTCGCTGCTCGTGGTGAAGGCGAGCACGCACCTGCGCGACGAGCTGGGCCACGACGTCCCCGTCACCCACCTCTTCGAGCACCCCACCGTGAGCGCCCTCGCGGCGCGGCTCCAGAGCGAGCGCCCGGCCCCCGCCGCCGCTCCCGAGCCCCGGCGCACGGCCGCCGATGAGGACTCCCACGACATCGCCCTCATCGGCATGGCCGGGCGCTTCCCGGGCGCCGCCGATGTGCACGCCTTCTGGGAGAACCTGCGCCAGGGCGTGGAGTCCATCTCGCGCTTCGCCCCGGAGGAGCTGGAACCCTCGCCCCTGTTCTCCGAGGCGCTGCGCACCCATCCGGACTTCGTCCCCGCCGGCGGCGTCCTCGAGGGCGCCGAGGGCTTCGATGCCGGCTTCTTCGAGCTGTCCCCCCGCGAGGCGACGTGGATGGATCCGCAGCAGCGGCTCTTCCTCCAGTGCGCCTGGCACGCGCTCGAGGACGCCGGCTACGATCCGGAGCGCTTCCACGAGCCCATCTCCCTCTACGCCGGCGCGGGCAGCTCGAGCACGCACGTGCTGGCGGTGCTCGGGCAGACCCGGAAGGATCCCGCCTCGCTGTTCGAGGCGCTGGGCACCACCACCGGCGAGAACGTGGCCACCAAGACGGCCTACAAGCTCCAGCTCGGCGGCGAGAGCCTCAACGTCTACACCGCCTGCTCCACGGGGCTCGTGGCCGTGCACCTCGCCTGCCAGAGCCTGCGCACCCGCCAGTCGGACCTCGCGCTGGCCGGCGCGGTGAAGGTGTCCCTGCCCCAGCGCACCGGCTACCTCTTCCAGGAGGGGATGATCCTCTCCCCCGACGGCCACTGCCGCGCCTTCGACGCGAGCGCCCGCGGCACCGTGCTCGGCAACGGCCTGGGCGTGGTGGTGCTCAAGCGGCTCGCGGACGCCGTGCGCGATGGGGACTCCATCTACGCCGTCATCAAGGGCTCCTCGCTCAACAACGACGCCGCCGCCAAGGTCAGCTACACCGCGCCCAGCGTCCAGGGACAGAGCCAGGTCATCTCCCGCGCGCTCGCCTCGGCCGGGGTCGACGCCTCCAGCATCGGCTACGTGGAGGCCCATGGCACGGGCACCTCGCTGGGAGATCCGATCGAGATCGCCGCGCTCACCCGCGCCTTCCGCGCCCAGACGGGCCTCACCGGCTACTGCGCCATCGGCTCGGTGAAGACCAACATCGGGCACCTGGACACCGCCGCGGGCATCGTCGGTCTCATCAAGGCCGCCCTCGCGCTGCACCACGGAGAAATCCCCCCGAGCCTCCACTTCGAGCGCCCCAATCCGGAGATCGACTTCGAGCGAGGTCCGTTCTTCGTCAACACCGCGCTCCGACCCTGGACGCGCACCGAGGGCCCCAGGCGGGCCGGAGTCAGCTCGTTCGGCATCGGTGGCACCAACGCCCACGTGGTGCTGGAAGAGGCGCCGCGCCAGGACGGCGGGCAGGGCAGCCACCGCCCCCGGCAGCTCGTCACCCTGTCCGCCCGGAGCGCCTCCGCCCTGGAGGCGATGGGCCACGCGCTGGCCGGCTTCGTGGAGAACCACCCGGAGGTGAACCTCGCGGACCTGGCCTTCACCCACCACGTGGGGCGCAAGGCCTTCGAGTTCCGCCGGGCGTTCGTCGTGGAGGACGCCGCGGGACTCGTGCGCGCGCTGGAGGAGGCGGGCCCTCCGTCCGAGGTGCGTGACCTGAACGCCGCCCGCTCGCGCCGCGTGGCCTTCCTCTTCCCCGGACAGGGCGCGCAGTCCGTGCGCATGGCCCAGGAGCTGTACGCCTCCGAGCCCCTCTTCCGGAAGGAGCTGGACGCGTGCCTCGCGCTCCTGCCCGCCGCGGGCCTCACGGAGCCGCTGCGCCCGGTGCTCTTCCCCGAGCCGGGTGCCGAGGCCGCCGCCGAGTCCCTCCTCTCCTCGCCCCGCATCGCGCTGCCCGCGCTGCTGGCCGTGGAGATCGCCCTCGCCCGGCTGTGGCGGAGCTTCGGCTTCGAGCCGTCCGCGCTGCTCGGCCACAGCTTCGGCGAGTACGCGGCGGCGTGTGTGTCGGGCGTGCTCTCCCTGGAGGACGCGCTCCGGCTGGCCGTCATCCGCGGGGAGCTCATGGCCCAGCTTCCCCCGGGCGGCATGCTCGCGGTGGGGCTCTCCGCCGAGGCCCTGGCGCCGCTCCTGCCCGAGGCCGTGGAGATCTCCGCCCTCAATGGCCCGGATCGCTGCACGGTGTCCGGTCCCCTCGAGGCCCTGGACGCCCTGGAGCGCACGCTCGCCGGACGGCACGTGGGCCTGATGCGCCTGTCCTCGGCGCATGCGTTCCACTCGCGCGCCGTCGAGCCGTTGATGGCCGGCCTGGAGCGCGCCGTGGCCGGGCTCACCCTGAATCCCCCCGCCATTCCCTACATCTCCAGCCTCACCGGCACGTGGATCCGCCCCGAGGAGGCGACATCCCCGCGTTACTGGGCCCGGCAGATGCGCGAGCCCGTGCGCTTCGCCTCGGGCTTGAACACGCTCGTGGAGGCGGGCTGGAGCTGGTTCATCGAGACCGGTCCGGACCAGAACCTCACCGCGCTCGCCCGGCCCCGGTTGCGCGCCGAGAGCACGGCGCTCGGGGTGCCCTCGCTGCGCCGCAATGGCACGTCCACCTCCGACTCCCAGGCCCTGTTGGAGTCACTGGGCTCGCTCTGGCGCGCGGGCGCGGCCCTGGACTGGAACGGCTTCCACGCCCACGAGCGCCGCCGCCGCATCCCGCTCCCGGGCTACCCGTTCGAGGAGACTCGCTTCCCCCTGGAGCAGCGGCCCGCCACGCCCACCGAGTCCCTCCCCGTGGTGGCCGCCGTTCCTCCGCCTCCGCCGCCCCCCGCACCCGTGCCCACCTCCGAGGCCCCCGTGCGCCGCGCGCCCCTCGGCGACATCCAGCAACGGCTGACGGAGCTGTGGCGGGAGCGGCTGGGCGTGGAGGAGATCGGCCCGGACGACAACTTCCTCGATCTGGGCGGCAACTCGCTGATGGCGGCGCAGTTGCTCACCCGGTTGCGCGAGACCTTCCAGGCACGGATTCCGCTCAATGATCTGTTCGAGGCACCCACCATCGCCACCCTGGCCGCGCGCATCGAGGCCCGACTCCAGGAGGAGCCGCGCTCGGGCGAGGCGGCTGGGACGGCGATGCGGCCCGTGCCCCGCCCCGAGCCCATTCCCCTGTCCTACGTGCAGGAGCGCGTCTGGGAGATGGAGCTGCGCGAACCGGGCAGCTCCCTCTTCAACGAGCCCCTCGCGGTCCGGCTCTCCGGCGCGCTGCGGCCCGAGCTGCTCGAGCACGGCATCAACGAGGTGATCCGCCGGCACGAGTCGCTGCGCACCATCTTCCCCCAGGTGGACGGCAAGGCCTGGCCGCGCATCCTCCCCGAGGTGCGCGTGTCCCTGCCGGTGGTGGACCTGAGCGGCTTCGCCGGGGACCGGGAGGCCGAGGCGATGCGCCTGGCCCGCCTCGCGCCCACCGCGCCGTTCCCGCTCGCGTGGGGTCCGCTGGTCCGGGTGCAACTGCTGCGGATGGCCGAGGCCGAGCACGTGCTGCTGCTCACCATCCATCACCTCGTGGCGGACACGATCTCCCTGGTGAACTTCATCGGGGAGGCGATGGCCTTCTACGGTGGGCTGCTCACGGGCCAGCCCGTGCCCGTGCCCGTGCCCGCGCTGCCCCTCCAGTACATCGACTTCACCCTCTGGCAGCGCCGCGCCCTGGCCGATGGCTCGCTCGCGGCCCAGCAGACGTACTGGCGCCAGCGACTCGCGCGGCGTCCCGGACCCCTCCCCCTGCTCCTGGATCGCCCGCGCGTGCCCGGTGCGCGCCGCCAGGGCGCCCGTCACGCGTTCGCCTTCCCCCGGGCGCTCGGCGCCGCCCTCCACGCCTTCGGCCAACGCGAGGGCCTCACTCCGTACATGACGCTGCTCGCGGGCTTCAAGGCCTGGCTGGCCCGGTGCACGGGTCAGGACGACATCATTGTCGGCACCTCCATCGGCAACCGGACCCGCCCCGAGCTGGAGCCGCAGATCGGCTACGTGGCCCATGCCCTGGCGCTGCGCACCTCGCTGGCCGGCGACCCGAGCTTCCGCGCGCTCGCGCTGCGCGTGCGCGACACCACCCTCTCCGCCTTCGCCCACCCGGACGTGCCCTACGAGCAGCTCCTCGGAGAGCTGGAGCCCGGTGAGGAGGCCCGGCTGTCGCGTCTGTTCGACGCCATCTTCCTGCTGCACACCCAGGGCGTGTCCGCGCCCCTGCTCGAGCTGCCCGGCCCGAAGCTGAGCTACTTCGACGTCACCGGGCTGCCCGCCCAGTACGGCACCTCGCTCGCGGACATGTCGCTGCTCATGCGCGAGGACGCCCAGGGCTTCTCCGGCACGCTGGAGTACGCCGTCGATCTGTTCGACGCCTCCACCATCGTCCGGATGCTCTCTCAACTGGAGGCGTTGCTCACCGACGCGGTGGCCTCTCCGGACAAGCCCCTGTCCCAGCTCTCCCTGGACGGGCCCTCGCGAGCAGCGGAGCTGCCCGGCGCCTCCATCTCCCAGTGCACCTCCCTGCCCGCCCTGCTGTCCGCCCAGGCCGAACGCACTCCGGACGCGGTGGCGCTCCGCCAGGGAGACCAGAGCCTGAGCTGGCGGGTTCTGCGCGCCCATGCGCTCGCGCTCGCCTCCCGGCTGAGGGCTCGCGGCGTGGGTCCGGGGATTCCCGTGGCCGTGAGCCTGGAGCCCTCGCCCGAGCGGGCGGTGGCCCTGTGGGGCGTGCTGGCCGCTGGAGGGGCCTATGCCCTCGTCTCGCCGTCCGAGGAGCTGTCCTCGCTCGGCCGGGAAGAGGCCGCTCCCCTCCTCATCATGAGCCCCTCGGCCCCGCCGCCTCCGGGGCTGGACGAGGCCCACGTCCTGCGCCTCTCGCTGTCCGATGCGCGCTCCCCCGAGAGCCTCGCGCCGGCCGTGGATGGCAACGGCCTGGCCTGCCTGGTGCGCGAACCGGAGCACGGCGAGCGGGCCCGGGTCATGTGGAGCCACCACAACCTGATCGAGCGCTTCTCCGCGCTGGATGCCCGCGTCGAGGCCCGTCCGGGCGAGACCTGGTGGAGCCTTCCGGACGCCGCCGATCCCTCGGGCCTGGAGCTGCTCTGGGCGCTCACCCGAGGACTCCAGGTCGTCTTCCCGGCACGCGCTCCGTCGAGGCTCGTGGCGTTGCGCCCGGAGCGGTCCGCGACGCGGCCCCTGGACTTCAGCCTCTTCTACTTCGCCAATGACGCGGAGGCCTCGGGGCGGCGCAAATACCAGCTCCTGCTGGATGGGGCGAGGTTCGCCGACACGCACGGCTTCAGCGCGGTGTGGACGCCCGAGCGGCACTTCCATGCCTTCGGTGGCCCCTACCCGAGCCCCACCGCCACCAGCGCGGCGCTGGCGATGATCACCGAGCGGGTGTCCCTGCGCGCGGGCAGCGTGGTGCTTCCGCTGCATGATCCCATCCGCGTGGCCGAGGAGTGGTCCGTCATCGACAACCTCTCCAACGGCCGGGCCGGCGTGTCCTTCGCCACGGGGTGGAACCCCAACGACTTCGTCTTCGCGCCGGAGAACTTCCAGCAGCGCCCCGAGGCCCTGCGCAAGGGACTCGAGGAGATCCGCACCTTGTGGAAGGGCGGTGGCGTGCGCCGCGCCAACGGCGCCGGCAACGAGGTGGACATCACCATCCGCCCCCGCCCGGTGCAGGCGGAGCTGCCCGTGTGGATCACCGCCGCCTTCAACCCGGACACCTTCCGGCTGGCCGGAGCGCTGGGCGCGGGACTGCTCACCAACGTGCTGGGGCTCGGACAGGACTTCGAGGAGCTGGCGCGGAAGATCGCCCTCTACCGGCAGGCGCGGCGCGAGGCGGGGCATGACCGGGGCCACGTGGTGCTGATGCTCCACACCTTCGTGGCGGGCAGCCCGGAGGACGTGAAGCGCCAGGCGCGCGAGCCCCTCACACGCTACTTCCGCAGCTCGGTGGAGCTGTTCAACGGGCTGGTGGCCAGCCAGGGCCTGGGGCTCGACGTGCGCGACCTCACGCCCCAGGACGTGGAGGTGCTGCTGGAGCGGGGCGTCTCGCGCTACCTGGAGGCGGGGGGCATGTTCGGCACGCCCCAGACGCTCGCGCCCCGGGTGGAGCAGTTGCGCCGGGCGGACGTGGACGAGGTGGCCTGCCTCGTCGACTTCGGCCTGGCCCACGAGGCCGCGATGGAAGGGCTGCGCCACCTGGACGTGCTGCGCCGCCAGAGCCAGGAGCCGGTGGCCGAGCCCACCGCGTCCGTGCTCGTGGAGGCCGATGGCATCCAGCTTCTCGCGGAGTCGTTGAAGAGGAGTCCTCCCGCGCACCTGCGCGGCACCGTCGCGCTCGTCGAGGCCCTCGCGCGGATGCCAGATGCCGCCGAGGTGCTCGGTCCGGTGCGCACGCTGGTACTGGATGGGGCCGACGCGATCCCCGCCCCCCTGGCCACGGCGCTCCAGCGGGTGGCCTCCGCGCGCGTGGTGGCGCCCGCAACCCTGTTGCCCGGTGCGCGCGAGGACGACTCGCGCGCCTCACGTGTCGTGCTGGACGCCGCCGGACGCCGCGCCCCGGTGGGTGTGGTGGGCGAGCTGTTCCTGGGCGGCGACGCGGTGCCGCTCGGCTTCTGGAAGGCACCCGAGGTGACGCGTGCCCGGCTCCGCGCCTCGCCCGATGGCTCGGGAGCCCGCCTCTACGGCACCGGCGCCCCCGCCCGCTACCGCGCGGACGGTGAGGTGGAGCTCCTCTCGACCCTGGCCCGGCAACGTCCCGCCTCCCAGGAGCTGCCCCCTGTCCCCTCCACTCCGCCCCCCGCGCCCATCCCGGTCCACACCGAGGCTCCCGCGCTCCAGGGCGAGGTCATCCCCCGTGTGTCCCGCGAGGCGCCCCCGCCACTGTCATTCGCGCAGCAGCGGCTGTGGTTCCTCGACCAGTACCAACCGGGCAGCGCGCTCTACAACATGCCGGCGGCGATGCGCCTGGAGGGCTCGCTCGACGTGGCCGCCCTGGGACGCGCCTTCGCCGAGTTGACGCGCCGCCACGAGGCCCTGCACACGACCTTCCAGGCGCGGGAGGGCGCTCCGATCCAGGTGATCTCCCTCCCCGAGCAGCGCGCGCTGGAGGTGGAGGATCTCGGCCACCTGCCCCCGGCCGAGCGGTGGGCCGAGGGACTGCGCCTGGCGCGCGAGGAGGCATGCCGGCCGTTCGATCTCACCCATGGGCCGCTGATGCGCACGCGCGTGTTGCGGCTCACGGAGAACGAGCACCTGCTGCTGGTGACGATGCACCACATCGTCTCGGACAGCTGGTCCATCGCCGTGCTGGTGCGCGAGGTGGTGGCGCTCTACGAGGCGTTCGCCGCGGGGAAGGCCTCGCCCCTGCCCGAGCTGCCCATTCAATACGCGGACTACGCCGTGTGGCAGCGCGAGTGGCTGCGCGGGCCCACGCTCGCGGGACAGGTGGAGTATTGGAGGAAGCAGCTCGCGGACGTGCCTCCGGCGCTGGAGCTGCCCACCGACTGGCCCCACACCGCGAACACGAGCAACCCGGGCACCTCGCTCCGGGTGACGTTCTCGCGTGCCCTGACGCAGGGGCTGAGGACGCTGTGCCGGCATGAGAAGGGCACCCTGTTCATGGGCCTGCTCGCGGGCCTCCAGGCGCTGCTGGCGCGCTACACCGGACAGGAGGACATCTGCGTGGGAGCGCCCATCGCCGGCCGCACCCAGCCCCAGACGGAGGCGTTGATTGGCTTCTTCGTCAACACGCTGGTGCTGCGCACGCGGCTGGAGGGCAACCCCACCTTCCGCGAGCTGCTCGGCCGCGTGCGGGAAGTGACGCTCGGGGCCTACGCCCACCAGGACGTGCCCTTCGAGAAGCTCGTCGAGGAGTTGCAGCCTCCGCGTCAGCCCGAGCGCACGCCCTTCTTCCAGGTCGCGCTCGTGTTGATCAACACCCCCTCCGCGGAGATCTCCACGCGAGGACTCACCTTCCACCCCCTCGAGGTGGACAGCGGGACCTCCAAGTTCGACTTCACTCTGATCCTCACCGAGTCACCCCAGGGAATGAGTGGCGCCCTGGAGTACCGGAGCGATCTGCTCTCGGCCGCCACGGCGGCGAGGATGGTGGAACACCTGCGTCTGCTGTTGGAGGACGCCGTGGCCCATCCCGAGCGCCGTGTGTCCTCGCTCGCGCTTCTCTCCGAGGCGGAGCGGCGTCAGGTGTTGGTGGAGTGGAACGCACGCACCGCGGACTTCCCTCCTCCCGCGCTCGTGCATCAGCTCTTCGAGGCCCAGGCCGCTCGCACTCCCGACACGCTCGCCGTGGTGTTCGAGGACACTCAGCTCACCTACGTCCGCCTGGAGCGTCAGGCCAATCGCCTCGCCCACTACCTGCACAGCCTGGGCGTCCGCGCGGGGGATTGCGTCGCGTTGTGCGTGGAACGCTCGCTGGAGTTGGCCGTGGGCGTGCTCGGCGTGCTCAAGGCCGGTGCGGCCTATGTGCCCCTCGACCCGGCCTACCCCGCCGAGCGTCTGGCCTTCATGGTGGAGGATGCGGGTTCTCCCCTCGTCCTCACCCACTCGCGTCTCCTCTCCTCTCTGCCTTCGGGCACCCGGGCCCTGTGCCTGGACACCGAGGCCGAGGCCCTCTCGCGCCAGCCCACCTATGCGCCCGCGCTGGAGCTGTCGCCCGAGGCCCCGTGCTACCTGCTGTACACCTCGGGCAGTACCGGCCAGCCCAAGGGCGTGCTCCTGCCTCACCGCGCACTGAGCCATCTGCTGCACTGGCAGTCACTCCAGTCTCCCCTACCCTCGGCCACCACCCTCCAGTTCTCGGCTTTGAGCTTCGACGTCTCCTTCCAGGAGCTCTTCTCCACCTGGTGCTCCGGCGGCACCCTCGTGCTCCCCTCCTCCGAGGTGCGTCGCGACATCCCCGCCCTCCTGGCCCTCATGGCTCGCCAGGGGGTGCAACGCCTCTTCCTCCCCTTCATCGCCCTCCAGGCCCTCGCCGATGCCGTCTCCCACGGCGCTCCTCTTCCCGAGCGCCTGCGTGAGGTGGTGACAGCCGGCGAGCAACTCCAAGTCACCCCCGCCCTCGTCTCCTTCTTCCAGCGTCTGCCTCAGTGCGTGCTGGAGAACCAGTACGGCCCCACCGAGAGCCATGTGGTGAGTGCCTACCGCCTGCGCGGCGCTCCGACTGAATGGCCCCGTCTGCCGCCCATCGGCTCGCCCCTGCCGCACTGCCCGCTCTACGTGCTGGACGCGCACGGACAGCCGTGTGCTCCCAGCGTACCCGGTGAGCTGTTCATCGGCGGCGAGCAATTGGCGCTCGGCTACCACGCCCGCCCCTCACTCACCGCCGAGCGCTTCGTGCCCGACCCCTTCAGCACCACGCCCGGCGCCCGCCTGTACCGCACCGGCGACCGGGCCCGGTGGAATGCCGAGGGCGTGCTGGAGTACCTCGGCCGCCTGGATGGACAGGTGAAGGTGCGTGGCTTCCGCATCGAGATGGGTGAGGTGGAAGCCGCCCTGCGCGAGGCCCCTGGTGTCACCGACGCGGCGGCCGTGGTGCGCGAGGACTCCCCCGGCGACAAGCGCTTGGTGGGCTACGTCGTGCTCCCCTCCACTACGCCCTGGGAGCCCGAGACCCTGCGTCAGGCCCTGGCGCGCCGCCTGCCCGAGTACATGCTGCCCTCGGCCCTGGTGCGCCTGGACACCCTGCCCCTGACACCCAGTGGCAAGCTGGCCCGCCGTCTGCTGCCCGTGCCCGACGCCGACAGCCTGCGCGGCGCCGCTCCCTTCGTCGCTCCCTCCTCTCCCCTGGAGCAGACACTGGTGGACACCTTCGCCCAGGTGCTGGGCGTGGCACGCGTGAGCGTGGACGACCACTTCTTCAACCTCGGCGGCCACTCCCTGCTCGCCACCCAGGTGGTGTCTCGTCTGCGCAGTGCCCTCGGCGTGGACCTCCCCCTGCGCGAGTTGTTCGAAGCCCCCACCGTTCGCGCGCTCTCCCGACGCATTCAAACCCTCGCGTCCACGGAGCAGCGGGAGACTCGCGCGACCGTTCGAGTGACTCGCACGGGGCTGACGGAAGCGGAGCTGTCGTTCGCGCAGCAGCGGCTGTGGTTCCTCGACCAGTACCAACCGGGCAGCGCGCTCTACAACATGCCCGCCGCGCTGCGCGTGGAGGGAACGATCGACGTGGCTGCCCTGGAGCGAGCCTTCACCGGGTTGATCCACCGTCATGAAGTGCTGCGCACCACCTTCCAGGTCCGCGAGGGCAAGCCCGTTCAGCTCATCTCGCCCGCGACGACCTGGACACTGAAGGTCGAGGACCTGGGGCACATCCCCCCGGAGCAGCGGCGGGCCGAGGCCCTGCGGCTGGCACACGAGGACGCGCGCCAGCCGTTCGATCTCGCGCGGGGCCCGCTGCTGCGCACGCGGCTCCTGCGCCTGTCGGAGCGCGAGCACCTGTTGCCCATCACGCTGCACCACATCATCTCGGATGGCTGGTCCATCGCCGTGTTGATCCGGGACATGGTGGCCCTCTACGAGTCCTGCATCACCGGCGGACCGTCGCCGCTGCCGGAGCTGCCCATCCAGTACGTGGACTACACCGTGTGGCAGCGCGAGTGGCTCCAGGGCGAGGTGTTGAAGCAACAGCTCGACTACTGGAGAACGCAGCTCGCGGATGTCCCGCCCGCGCTGGAGCTGCCCACCGACTGGCCACACACCGCGGATACCCGCCACCCAGGCGCCTCGATGCGGGTGGAGCTGCCGCATGAGCTGATCCAGGGACTCGGAGCGCTGTGCCAGCGCGAGGGCGCCACGTTGTTCATGGGTCTGCTGGCGGGTCTCCAGACCCTGCTGGCGCGCTACACCGGGCAGGACGACATCTGTGTCGGAGCGCCCATCGCCGGCCGCACCCAGACCCAGACCGAGGGACTCGTCGGCTTCTTCGTCAACACGCTGGTGCTGCGCACGCGGATGGAGGGCAACCCCACCTTCCGCGAGCTGCTCGGCCGCGTGCGGGAAGTCACGCTCGGAGCCTATGCCCACCAGGACGTGCCCTTCGAGAAGCTCGTCGAGGAGCTCCAGCCTCCGCGTCAGCCCGAGCGCACGCCCTTCTTCCAGGTCGCGCTCGTGTTGCTCAACGCGCCCTCCGCGCGGCTCAGCGTGCCCGGGCTCGAACTCGAGATGTTGGACCTGGACACGGGCACGTCCAAGTTCGACTTCACCCTGCTGCTCACCGAGACCCCGGGAGGCTTGAACGCCACGCTGGAGTACCGGAGCGATCTGTTCTCGGCCGCCACGGCGGCGCGGATGATGGAGCACCTGCGTCTGTTGTTGGAGGACGCCGTGGCCCATCCCGAGCGCCGCCTGTTCTCGCTGTCCCTCTTCTCCGAGGCGGAACGGCGGCGGGTGTTGGTGGAGTGGAACGCACGTACCGCGGACTTCCCGCCTCCCGCGCTCGTGCATCAGCTCTTCGAGGCCCAGGCCGCTCGCACTCCCGACACGCTCGCCGTGGTGTTCGAGGACTCCCAGCTCACCTACGCCCGCCTGGAGCGTCAGGCCAATCGTCTCGCCCACTACCTGCACAGCCTGGGCGTGCGTCCCGGTGACCGCGTCGCCCTGTGCGTGGAGCGCTCTCTGGAGCTGACGGTGGGCGTGCTCGGCGTGCTCAAGGCCGGCGCGGCCTATGTGCCCCTCGACCCGGCCTACCCCGCCGAGCGTCTGGCCTTCATGGTGGAGGATGCGGGTTCTCCCCTCGTCCTCACCCACTCGCGTCTCCTCTCCTCTCTGCCTTCGGGCACCCGGGCCCTGTGCCTGGACACCGAGGCCGAGGCCCTCTCGCGCCAGCCCACCTACGCCCCCGCGCTGGAGCTGTCGCCCGAGGCCCCGTGCTACCTGCTGTACACCTCGGGCAGCACCGGCCAGCCCAAGGGCGTGCTCCTGCCTCACCGCGCACTGAGCCACCTGCTGCACTGGCAGTCGCTCCAGTCGCCCCTGCCCTCGGCCACCACCCTCCAGTTCTCGGCGTTGAGCTTTGACGTCTCCTTCCAGGAGCTCTTCTCCACCTGGTTCTCCGGCGGCACCCTCGTGCTCCCCTCCTCCGAGGTGCGTCGCGACATCCCCGCCCTCCTGGCCCTCATGGCTCGCCAGGGCGTGCAGCGTCTCTTCCTGCCCTTCGTCGCCCTCCAGTCCCTCGCCGATGCCGTCTCCCACGGCGCTCCTCTTCCCGAGCGCCTGCGCGAAGTCGTCACCGCGGGCGAGCAGCTCCAAGTCACCCCCGCCCTCGTCTCCTTCTTCCAGCGCCTGCCGCAGTGCGTGCTGGAGAACCAGTACGGCCCCACCGAGAGCCATGTGGTGAGTGCCTACCGGCTGCGCGGCGCTCCGGCAGAATGGCCCCGCCTGCCACCCATCGGCTCGCCCCTGCCCCACTGCCCGCTCTACGTCCTGGACCCGCACGGCCAGCCGTGTGCCCCCGGCGTGCCCGGGGAGCTGTTCATCGGTGGCGAGCAACTCGCCCTCGGCTACCACGCCCGCCCCTCACTCACCGCCGAGCGCTTCGTCCCCGATCCCTTCAGCACCACGCCCGGCGCCCGCCTGTACCGCACCGGAGACCGGGCGCGGTGGAACGCCGAGGGCATGCTGGAGTACCTCGGCCGCCTGGACGGACAGGTGAAGGTGCGTGGCTTCCGCATCGAAACCGGCGAGGTGGAAGCCGCCCTGCGCGAGGCCCCCGGCGTCACCGACGCGGCGGCCGTGGTGCGCGAGGACTCCCCCGGCGACAAGCGCCTGGTGGGCTACGTCGTGCTCCCCTCCACTACACCCTGGGAGCCCGAGGCCCTGCGTCAAACCCTGACCCGCCGCCTGCCCGAGTACATGCTGCCCTCGGCCCTGGTGCGCCTGGATGCCCTGCCCCTGACACCCAGTGGCAAGCTGGCTCGCCGCCTGCTGCCCGTGCCCGACTCTGACAGTCTGCGCGGCGCCGCCCCCTTCGTCGCTCCCTCCTCTCCCCTGGAGCAGACACTGGTGGACACCTTCGCCCAGGTGCTGGGCGTGGTACGCGTGAGCGTGGACGACCACTTCTTCAACCTCGGCGGCCACTCCCTGCTCGCCACCCAGGTGGTGTCTCGTCTGCGCAGTGCCCTCGGCGTGGACCTCCCCCTGCGCGAGTTGTTCGAGGCTCCCACCGTTCGCGCGCTCGCCCAGCGCCTCCAGGCAATCATCCCAGCCCCGACCCGCCGGGTATCCGCTCCGGTCATCGTCCCCCGCTCGGTCGAGGCGGAGCTGTCGTTCGCGCAGCAGCGGCTGTGGTTCCTCGACCAGTACCAACCGGGCAGCGCGCTCTACAACATGCCCGCCGCGCTGCGACTGGAAGGCCCGCTCGATGTAAGCGCCCTGCGCAACACGTTCACCGAGCTGGTGCGTCGCCATCAGGTACTGCGCACCACCTTCCGGATCCGCGAGGAAGTCGCCCGCCAGGTCATCGCGCCCGCGACGGGTTGGACGCTGGACATCGAGGACCTGGCGCAGCTCCCCTCGGAGCAGCGGCGAGCCGAGGCCCTGCGGCTGGCCCGTGACGAGGCCCGCATGCCCTTCGATCTCGCGCGGGGCCCGCTGTTGCGCACGCGCGTGCTGCGGCTGTCTCCCCGGGAGCACCTGCTGCTGGTGACGATGCACCACATCATCTCGGATGGCTGGTCCATGGCCGTGCTGATCCGCGAGGTGGTGGCGCTCTACGAGGCCTTCTCCACGGGCAAGCCATCACCCCTGCCCGAGCTGCCCATCCAGTACGTGGACTACGCCGTGTGGCAGCGCGAGTGGCTCCAGGGCGAGGTACTGGAGCAACAACTCGCCTACTGGAAACAGCAGCTCGAGGACGTGCCCCCCGCGCTGGAGCTGCCCACCGACTGGCCGCGCACCGCGGATCCGCTCAACCCAGGCGCCTCGCTGAAGGTCGAGCTGTCGCCGAGGTTGATGCACGGGCTGAAGGCACTGTGCCAGCGCGAGGGCGCCACGCTGTTCATGGGCCTGCTGGCGGGCTTCCAGCTCCTGCTGGCGCGCTACAGCGGGCAGGAGGACCTGTGCGTGGGAGCGCCCATCGCCGGCCGCACCCAGGCACAGACCGAGGGGCTCATCGGCTTCTTCGTCAACACGCTGGTGCTGCGCACGCGGCTGGAGGGCAATCCCACCTTCCGCGAGCTGCTCGGCCGCGTGCGGGAAGTGACACTCGGGGCCTATGCCCACCAGGACGTGCCCTTCGAGAAGCTCGTCGAGGTGCTGCAACCCCCGCGTCAGCTCGGACGTACGCCTTTCTTCCAGGTGATGTTGGCCCTGCTCAACACGCCCTCGGAGACGCTGTCCGTCTCCGGGCTGAGGATCGAGCCGATGCCCCTGGACGGTGGCACGTCCCGGTTCGACTTCTCGCTCTCCCTCACCGAGACCCCGGGCGGGTTGAGCGGCGAGCTCGAGTACCGGACGGATCTGTTCTCGGCCGGCACGGCGGCGCGGATGATGGAGCACCTGCGCCTGCTGCTGGAGGACGCGGTGGCACATCCCGAGCGCCGTGTGTCCTCGCTGTCCTTCCTGTCCGAGACGGAGCGGCACCGGGTGCTGGTGGAATGGAACGCCACCGCGGCGGACTTCCCACGGGACACCCTGGTCCACTCGCTCTTCGAGACCCAGGCCGCGCGCACGCCCGAGGCGGTGGCGGTGGAGTTCCAGGGCTCCACCCTCACCTATGCCTGGTTGGAGCGGCGCGCGCGCCGGCTCGCCCACCACCTGCGAGGGCTCGGCGTGCGCGCGGGGGACCGGGTCGCGCTGTGCGTGGAACGATCGCTGGAGATGATGGTGGGCCTGGTGGGCATCCTCCAGGCGGGCGCCGCGTACGTCCCGATGGATCCCTCCACGCCCCCCGAGCGCCTGGCCTTCATGCTGGCGGACACCGGTGCGCCCGTGCTGCTCACCCAGGAGCACCTGCGCGCCACGCTGCCCTCCTTCGCGGGCCACCTCGTGACGCTCGAGTCGGGCGAGTGGATGCGCTCGGACGACGCGCCCGCGCCGCTCGACTCCGGCGTGACGGCGGAGCATCCCGCCTACGTCATCTACACCTCCGGGAGCACGGGCCAACCCAAGGGCACGCTGCTGAGCCACCGGGGCCTGGTCAACAACATGACGTGGCTCATCTCCACGTTCGGCCTGAGCGCCGGGGATCGGGTGCTCCAGAAGACGACCCTGAGCTTCGATGCCGCGGTCTCGGAGTGCTGGGCCTCGCTGCTGGTCGGCGGCCCGCTGGTGCTCGCCCCGCCCACGGCCCACCGGGATCCCACCGCCCTGGTGGACTGCGTGGTGCGCGAGCGCATCCACGTGCTGCAACTGGTGCCCTCGCTGCTGCGCTTCATGCTGGAGGAGCCCGGCCTCGCCCGAGCCACGCACCTGCGCTTGATTCTCTGCGGCGGTGAAGCGCTGAGCGCGGAGCTGGGCGTGCGCCTGCGCGCGATCCTGCCCCAGGTCCGACTGGCCAACCTCTACGGCCCCACCGAGACCACCATCGATGCCACCTGGGCCTCCGTCTCGGGAGAGGAGTCCACCGGGGCCCCGCTGCCCATCGGACGGCCGGTGACCAACACCCAGGCGTACGTGCTGGATGGCGCGGGGAGCCCGGTGCCCGTGGGCGTGCCCGGAGAGCTGTACATCGGCGGCGTGCAACTGGCCCACGGCTACCTGGGCCGGCCCGCGCTCACCGCCGAGCGCTTCGTGCCCCATCCCTTCAGCTCCGAGCCCGGAGCGCGGCTGTACCGCACGGGAGACCGGGCCCGGTGGTCGCCGGACGGGCAGCTCCAGTTCCTGGGGCGTGTCGACTTCCAGGTGAAGCTGCGCGGCCTGCGCATCGAGCTGGGGGAGATCGAGAGCGTGCTCTCCCGCCACCCGGCGGTGCGGGAGGTGGCGGTGCTGGCGCGCGAGGATCTCCCGGGAGGCGAGGGCCTGGTGGCCTATGTCACCCCACGTCCGGGCCAGGTGCTGGAGGAAGCCGCCCTGCGTGCCGTCCTGCGCCAGGGCCTGCCCGAGTACATGGTGCCCGCGGCCTTCGTGGTGCTGGACGCCCTGCCCCTCACGCGCAGCGGCAAGCTGGATCGCAAGGCGCTCCCGGCGCCCGTGGCGTCCGCCTCCGAGGAGAGCTTCCTCGCGCCGGACACGGAGACGGGCAAGCGGCTCGCCGCGCTCTGGGGGGAGTTGCTCGGCCTGGAGCGGGTGGGAGCGCGGGATGACTTCTTCGCGCTGGGTGGCCACTCGCTGCTCGCCACGCGGTTGCAGTCGCGCATCCGCGGGGCCTTCGAGGTGGAGCTGCCCCTGCAGGCGCTCTTCGAGGCGAGGACCCTGGAGCAGCAGGCCGCGCGCGTGGAGGCGCTCCTGGGGCTGGCCCGGCCGCTCCAGGTGCCCCCACTGCGACCCATGCCTCGCCAGGCGCTCATGCCGCTGTCCTTCGCCCAGCAGCGGCTGTGGTTCCTGGAGCAGCTCGAGCTGGGCCTGCCCACCTTCAACGTCCCCATCGTCCTGCGACTGCGGGGGGTGCTGGACGTGGCGGGGCTCGAGCACTCCTTCCAGGAGATCCTGCGCCGGCACGAGGCGCTCCGGACGAGCTTCGAGCAGGGGCCGGAGGGTCCCGCGCAGAGGGTGCACCCCTCGGTGGAGTGGGTGCTCGGCCGGGTGGACCTGAGAGCGATGCCCACCGAGGCGCGTGAGCGCGAGGAGCGGCGGCTGGCGAATGAGGAGGCACGCAAGCCCTTCGTGCTGACCGAGGGGAGACTCCTGCGCGCCTCGTTGCTGTGGCTCCAGGACGAGGAGCACCTGCTGCTGTTGACCCTGCACCACATCGTCTCGGACGGCTGGAGCCTGGGCGTGCTGGTGCGCGAGCTGATGGAGCTGTACGCGGCGCGCTACGAGGGGAGGACGGCGCGGCTGCCCGCGCTGCCGGTGCAGTACGCGGACTACGCGGCCTGGCAGCGGCAGTGGCTGCGGGACGAGGTGCTGGAGGAGCAGCTCGGGTACTGGCGGCGGCGGTTGGAGGGAGCGCCGGCGGTGCTGGAGCTGCCGGCGGATCGACCCCGGCCCGCGACGCGCACGTACCGGGGAGGCCGGCTGCTGTCGAGGTGGAGCGGAGAGCTGACACGGAAGTTGGAGGCACTCGCCCTGCGCGAGCACTCCACGCTCTTCATGGTGCTGCTGGCGGGCTTCCACACGCTGCTGCACCGCTATACGGGGCAGACGGACGTGGTGGTGGGCACGGACGTGGCCAACCGCAACCGCCTGGAGACCGAGCCGCTCATCGGCTTCTTCATCAACCAGCTCGTGCTCCGGCTGGGACTGGAGGGCAACCCCACCTTCGGCGAGCTGCTCGCCCAGGCGAAGCGGGTGTCGATGGAGGCCCACACGCACCAGGACGTGCCCTTCGAGGAGGTGGTGCGCGCGCTCAACCCGGAGCGCAGCACGGCCCACGCGCCGCTCTTCCAGGTGAAGCTGGTGCTGCACAACGCGCCCCTGCCGATGCCCAGGCTGCCCGGATTGACGCTGAGCAGCGAGCACCCGGCCGAGGCGATGTCCAAGCTGGACCTGACGCTGCTGGTGAACCCCACGGCCGAGGGACTGGTGTGCGAGTGGATGTACAGCACGGACCTCTTCGACGCCTCCACGGTGGAGCGCATGGCCCGGCACTTCGAGCGCCTGATGGAGGGCGTGGTGGCCGGAGGAGGACGGTCGCGGCTGTCCGAGCTGCCGCTGCTGACGGAGGAGGAGCGACGGCGGGTGCTGGTGGAGTGGAACGACACCGCGAGGCCCTACGCGCGGCGGTGCCTGCATGAGCTCGTCTCCGAGCAGGCGAAGAGGACGCCCGAGGCGGTGGCGGTGAGCGCGGGCGGCGAGCGGCTCACCTACGGGGAGCTGGAGCGGCGGGCCAACCAGCTCGCGCATTGGCTCCAGGCGTTGGGAGTGGGAGCGGAGACGCGGGTGGGCCTGTTCGTGGAGCGGCGGGCGCACGCGCTGGTGGGCCTGCTGGGCATCCTCAAGGCGGGAGGGGCCTACGTGGCGTTGGATCCCTCGGCCGCGCGCGTGCCGACGCGGGTGCGGCACGTGCTCGAGGACGCGAGGATCCAGATCATCGTCACCGAGGAGTCCCTGGCGAACGAGCTGCCCGCGCAGGGCGAGTTCCTGGTGAGCCTGGACGCCGGGGACGGGCTGCTGGAGGCGCAACCCGAGGAGCCGCCCGAGTCCCGGGCGGGGCCGGACAACGTGGCGTACGTCATCTACACGTCCGGGAGCACGGGGCAGCCCAAGGGGGTGTGCATCGAGCACCAGCACCTGGCGAGCTACGTGGCGGCGGTGAGCGAGCGCCTGGAGCTGCCCCGGGGGATGAGCTTCGCGTCGGTATCGACGCTGGCCGCGGACCTGGGCCACACGGCGCTCTTCCCCACGCTGTGCGCGGGGGGCGCGGTGCACCTGGTGGACAAGGAGACGGCCTCGGACGCGGCGCGGATGGCGGCCCATGGGCGGGAGCACGGCGTGGAGGGGTTGAAGATCGTCCCGACGCACCTGGAGGCGCTGTTGTCGGGCGCGGACGCCGCGGCGGTGCTGCCGCGCCGACGCCTGGTGCTGGGTGGGGATCGCTCGGAGTGGGCGCTGGTGGAAAAGGTGCACGCCCTGGCGCCGGAGTGCGAGGTGTTCAACCACTACGGCCCGACGGAGACGACGGTGGGGGTGCTGGCGGAGAAGCTGGAGCGCGGGGCACGGGGCTCGGGAACGGTGCCACTGGGCCGGCCACTGGGGAACGTGCGGGCCTACGTGCTGGACGGGTACGGCCAGCCCGTGCCGCCGGGCGTGCCGGGCGAGCTGTTCATCGGCGGGCGGAGCGTGGGCCGAGGCTACCTGGGCCGGCCGGACCTGACGGCGGAGCGCTTCGTGCCGGATGGCTTCAGTGGGGAGGCCGGGGCGCGGCTGTACCGGACGGGAGACCGGGTGCGGTGGCTGGAGACGGGCCGCATCGAGTTCCTCGGCCGAGTGGATCACCAGTTGAAGATCCGCGGCTACCGGGTGGAGCTGGGCGAGGTGGAGGCGGAGCTGGGCCAGCACCCCGGCGTGAGCGAGTGCGTGGTGGTGGCGCGCGAGGAGGCCGGAGGGAGCAAGCACCTGGTGGCGTACGCGGTGGGCAAGCCGGGGCACGCGCTCGAGGAGCGAGGACTGCGCGTGTTCCTGGAGCAGCGGCTGCCGGACTACATGGTGCCCACGGCCTTCGTGGTGCTGGAGGCGATGCCGCTCACCTCGAACGGAAAGGTGGATCGCAAGGCACTGCCCGCCCCCGCCCAGCGGGAGGCGAGCGAGGCGTACGTGGAACCGCGCACGGAGACGGAGCGGAAGCTGGCGGAGCTGTGGAGGGAGTTGCTCGGCGTGCCGCGCGTGGGCGTGCACGACGACTTCTTCGAGCTGGGCGGACACTCGCTGCTGGCCACGCAGGTGGTGGCGCGCGTGGGCACCCTGTTCGACGTGCAGATCGCGGTGATTGATCTGTTCGAGGCGCCGCGGCTGGAGGGACTGGCGGCGCGCATCGACTCGGGCCGCACGTCGGACTCGCCGCTGGTGGCACTGAGGAAGGGAGGCGGCGCGAGGCCCTTCTTCTGCGTGCACGGCGTGGACGGCGACGCGATGACCTACCTGGAGCTGGCGAAGCGGATGGAGGCGGACCAGCCCTTCTACGCCCTCCGGTCGCTGGAGAACGGGACCGAGAAGACGGTGGAGGAGATGGCCGCGCGCTACCTGGAGGCCATCCAGGAGGTGCAGCCCGAGGGCCCCTACCTGTTGGGCGGCTGGTCCATGGGAGCGCGCGTGGTCTACGAGATGGCGCGGCAGCTCGAGGAGCGGGGCGAACGGGTGGATCTGCTGGTCATCATGGACGCGCGCGCCCATGACGGAGACTTCAAGCTGGAGCCGCTCGAGCCGGGGATGATGAACCCGGCGGTGTTCAAGTTCACCAACCACCTGCGGCGGATAGGAGCGCACCACCCGCGGGCGGCGGACCTCCTCCAGCAGTTGGATTCGGCGGAGCTGTGGTCGGTGCTGGACGGGCCTCCGGAGGCGAGCACCGCGCTCCAGTTGGACGAGGAGGCATGCGCGGAGCTGCGGACCCTGTGGCGGGTGTACGAGCGCAACTGGACCGCCGCGCGGATGTACGCCCCGAAGCCGTACGGAGGCCCGCTGGTGCTGCTGCGCGCCAGCGACGCCTACCCCGGCGAGAAGGCGGTAACAGCGGAGGAGTACGGCTGGGAGCCGCTGGCCCGGGGAGGCGTGGAGGTGCACGAGCAGCCGGGCACGCACATTGGCATCGTCACCCTGCCCCTGGTGGAGCACCTGGCCGCGCGGCTGAGGAGCCTGCTCAAGCGGACGCGGGAGCCGGGGACGGAGGCCGGGTAGCGCAGGGGCCGTCCGCAGGCGGCTCTCTCGCCTTTTGTGGCTTCGACGGTGGCGGAGGAGACATTCTGCTTCGCGCCGATGAACTTCACTCCTTGGGGAAGGCGATGACCGACAGACGTTCCTGGGAGGGCAACTGGGTGGCCCGCCTGTATGAGCGGGTCCACGAGCGGGGTTACGATTCGCTCACCGCCTTCGCGGATGCACGCCCCACCATGCCACTGCATTTGCTGAACCTCACCCGCTGGAGAGGACCATGAGCGACAGACATCCTTTTCAGGGCAACTGGGTGGCACGCCTGTACGAGCGGGTCCGCGAGCGAGGTTACGATTCACTCACGGCTTTCGCTGAGGCGCGCCCCACCACCTCGCTGGTGGCTCTGGCCGAAGAGCTTGGTCCAAACGACGTCGCAGGAGTGCAAGTGTTCAAAGGACTGGTGGCCGAAGCAGAGCGAAGTCGTCGGGTCACACGCCTTGTGCGCGGACAACTCGTGCGAGAACTGTGGGCGTGTCTCCCAAACGGCTGGCCGGCCGTGCTCGACGACGCAAACCGTTTCGACGTCGCCCATGCACTCGGTGCGTGGGCTGCCTTCACCCCAGAAACCCATAAGGATCGTGCCGACAAGGCCGGCGATGCGCTACTCGCTACGCCGCCGCCCCCCGGCTGGCGCCCGTTCGGCCCCGACGACGAGTTGCTGCTTACGCTCCTGCCCGATGAAGAAGCCTGAGCTTCACCGACAGGAGAGACCATGAGCGGCGGACATGCCTGGGAAGGCAACTGGGTAGCCCGACTGTACGAGCGGGTGCGCGAGCACGGTTACGACTCGTTGACCGCCTTTGCCGAGGCGCGCCCCGCCGTTCCCCTGAATTTGCTGGCCGAGGAGCTTGGTCCGGACGACATCGCCGGGGTGCAGGTGTTCAGAGGGTTGCTTGCCGAGGCGGAGCGAGGCCACCGGGTCACACGCTTCGTGCGCGATGTTCTCGTGCGCGAACTTGCAGAGAGCCTCCCTGACGGCTGGCCGACCGTGCTGGACGACACAAGCCGTGGAGAGATTGCCATGGCGCTCGGCACGTGGACCGCCGACACCCCAGAAACGCATAAGGAGCGTGTCAGGCAGGCCCGCGCAGCTCTGCGTGCCACGCCACCACCGCCCGGCTGGCGCCCACTCAGCCCTGACGATGAACTGCTGCTCACGCTCCTGCCTGACGAGGAAGTCTGAATTTCATCCCCTGGATAGGGCCATGAGCGACGGACATCCTTTTCAGGGCAACTGGGTGGCACGCCTGTACGAGCGGGTCCGCGAGCGCGGCTACGATTCGCTCACCGCTTTCGCCGAGGCGCGCCCCACAGCCTCGTTGGTGGCACTGGCCAAGGAACTTGGCAAGGACGACATTGCCGGAATGCAGGTGTTCCAGGGGCTGGTGGCCGAAGCGGAACGAAGCCATGAGATCACCCGCCTGGTGCGCGGCCAATTCGTGCGTGAACTGTACGAGAGCCTCCCCGACGGCTGGCCCACCGTGATGGATGACGCAAACCGTTTCAAGGTTGCAAAGGCGCTCGGCTCGTGGACTGCTTTCACCCCAGAAAGCCATGAAGAGCGTGTCAGGCAGGCCAGGGCGGTGCTCCGGGCAACGCCGCCTCCGCCCGGTTGGCGACCACTCGGCCCTGACGACAAACTGCTCCTCTCACTTCTACCCGACGAGGAAGTCTGACCTTCACAATCCAGCCGCGGCGTCCGCTCCTTGTTCGGCTCCGCTTCCGCGGCTGCCTCAAGCGGCCACGAACTGCCGCGCAACCAGGCGGCGGTAGAGGCCCTCCTGGGCCATGAGGGCGGCATGGCTGCCGCTCTGCACCACCCGGCCGCCCTCCACCACCAGCACCCGGTCCGCGCCCGTCACCGTGGACAGGCGGTGGGCGATGATGAGCGTGGTGCGCCCCCGCATGAGCCGATCCAGGGCCTCCTGCACCAGGTGCTCACTCTCGGCGTCCAGGGCGCTGGTGGCCTCGTCGAGCACCAACAGGCGTGGATCCTTGAGCACTGCGCGGGCGATGGCGATGCGCTGCTTCTGCCCACCAGAGAGCTGCACCCCGCGCTCACCCACGTGAGTGCGGTAGCCCTCGGGGAAGCGGGAGATGAACTCGTGGGCGTTGGCGGCGCGAGCAGCGGCCTCCACCTCGGCGTCGGTGGCATCCATGCGGCCGTAGCGGATGTTGTCCGCGATGGAGTCGGAGAAGAGCAACGGCTCCTGCGCCACCGAGCCCACCTGCTGGCGCAGCCACTCCGGATCCAGCGTGCGCAGATCCACGCCATCCAGCATCACGCGCCCCCCTTGAGGGTCGTACAGACGCACCAGCAGGCTGGCGATGGTGGACTTGCCCCCGCCCGAGGGGCCGACCAGGGCCACCACCTCGCCCGGTTGCAGTTCCAGGTCAATCTCCTGGAGCACGGGCACGTCCGAGCGCGCGGGATAGGCGAAGCGCACTGCCTGGTAGGTGACGCGGCCCTTCACCTCCGGGAGCTGCTCGCCACCCGTGGAGGGAATGGCCGGGACGCGATCGATCATCTCGAAGACGCGCTCGGCCGCGCCGGAGGCCCGCAGCAGCTCCGCCCACAGGTCCGTCAGCCCGCTCAGGGCCACGGAGACCAGCGTGGTGTAGACGAGGAAGGAGGTGAGGCTGCCCATGGTGAGCTCGCCCCGCAGCATCAACCGGGTGCCGTACCACAGCACCAGGGCCGCGGCGGCGAGCCCCCCGAACGAGGTGCCCACGACATAACCCGTGGACAGGCGGGTGCGCTCGCGCGCCAGTTCGAAGGCGGTGCCCAGCCGCTGACGGTAGCGGCCCACCTCGTGGCGCTCGGCGGCGAAGGCGCGCACCGTGCGGATGCCGGAGAGGATCTCGTCCGCCACGCCGGTGGCCTCGGCGAGCGCGGCGTGCACCCGGCGCGAGCTCAGCCGGATGCGGCGGCCGAAGAGCACGGTGGTGATGACCATGGGCGGCACGACGGCCAGCATCAACAGGGTGAGCCGGGGCGAGGTGTAGAGGAGCATGCCCAGCCCCCCCACCACCTGCGCGCCGCTGCGCAGCGCCGTGGCGATGTTGGCGCTCACCACGTTCTGCAACACCGTGGTGTCCGCGCTCAGGCGGCTGGTGAGCTCCCCCGTCTTGTGCTGATCGAAGAAGCCCACCTCCTGGGCCACCAGCCGCGAGAACAGCTCGTGCCGCAGCCGGACCACGATGCGCTCACCCGTCTGGGTGAAGAAGTAGTAGCGCAGCGAATCGGCGCCGGCCTGCACCGCGAAGACGACGACCATGGCGAGCACGACCCGGTCGATGAGGGTGGCGTCCTTCGACCCGAGCGCCTCGTCGATGATGAAGCGCACGGCCTGGGGGTAGACGAGGGACAAGCCGCTGCCGAGCAGCAGGAAGAACAAGGCCACGCACAGGGTCCGCCACTCGGGCTGGACCAGGGCCAGGAGGCGGCGCACGACACCGGAGGAGGAGACCTGGGACATGAGACGGGAGCCCCGCTCAAACCGCGGGCGCGGGAGGAGAGGAGTATCGGGCGATGCGGCGGAGCGACTCCCGGGCGGCCTCGCGCACTTCCGGCTCGGGCGCGTCCTCCAGCCGCTTCAAGGCGGTGGGGACCTCGTCACCGGCATAAAGGATGTCACCCAGCCGCCGGGCCGCCAGCGCCCGGGAGCCCACCCCACCCCGCTCCAACTCGGCCAGCAGGAAGTCCCTGTAGAGGCCCAGGAACCGGTTCTCCGCGTCCAGCATGCCCTCGCACAGCGAGCGCAGATACGCCCGGTCCTCCTCGGCGGAAGGCACCTGATAGCCCCAGCGCGCACGGCACTCATAGATGCGCTCGAACAGGAGCGTCCGCTCGTCGTTCACGTGCTGGCGATGCGCCTCGATGGAGGCGCGCTTGAAGAAGGCCTGGGCTCCGGACTTCAGCGCCGCCTCGGCCGCCGCGATCCGGGCCGCGATGGAGACGAGCTCCTTGAAGCCCGGCTGGGGCTGGCCCCGCGCGTCCATCACCGCGGAGTAGTCGTAGCCGAGGAACGCTCCGCGCGGATCCGGATACGCGAGGGGGTAGCGCAGCGGTTCGCCCTCGGCGCGCGAGCGGGCGCGCTCCATGAAGGCGTAGGGACGGTGCATGGCGACGCGCACCCACTCCTCGACGGGCATCAGCGGAATGCGCTCGCGGAGGTCCTCTCCCGCGAGGAACAGGGAGGCCTGCTTGAGGTTGACGGCCCCGTCGCGCAACAGCCGGGACTCCTCCACCGCGCTCGAGTCCACGGGGATGCGGCTCAACAGGCCCACGGACTGGCGCAGGCGCTCGTGCCGCGCCTGCTCGCCCTCGAGGAAGCGGTCCTTGAAGACCAGGGTCACGTCGAGGTCGCTGTCGGCCACGGCCTCGCCCATGGCGTGGCTGCCCAGCAGGTAGCAGGCCCGGAGGCGCCCCGGGAAGGCCATCTGACACAGGCTGATGAAGCCATAGAGGACGGAGTTGGCCGCCATGTCCTCCGTCATGCCGACCAACGACAGCTCTTCATCCATCACACGGCTCCCTCGTGCCCACCGGCGCGGCGGCGGACAGTCTATCGACTAGTTGTCGAGCGCGCCCGCGAGGATCCACGAGCGGATCTGCGTGAGCTCTCCCGGGTTGGAATCGAAGTAGTCGGAATTGCCCATGGGCATCCGGGTGCCGCACTCCTCGCCGCTGATGCGCCTGACCAGCAGGGACTCCTCGGGGCGGCCGGGCGAGACCCGGGGGCCCGAGGCACACGCCCCCACCCCCGACGCCATCAGCGAGGCGTGGGACTTGCCCACCAGCAGGTTCAGTCCCTCGAGGCCATTCTCGTTGTGGCAGCTCGAGCACCGCGAGCTCCACAGGGGCTCGATGTCCCGGGCATAGGAGGGAACGCCCACCTGCACGGGCACCGAGCGGGTCTCCGAGCTGGTGCCATCGGACACGGTGACCTTCACGGTGTAGGAGGCGGGCTGGCTGAGTTCCCCCGAGCGCCACTCGGAGGAGGGCTGGTCCGGATGGGAGAAGACCCCCGCGCCGGGGGGCTCCGTCGTCCAGGAATAGGTGAGCGGATCCCCATCCGGATCCCTCGCGGAGACGAAGAAGGGGTGCGACCTGCCCGCGACGAGCGCCTCGGGCTCCTCGAGCGCGTCCACGCTGGGTTTCTGGTTGAGGGCGGGAACGTTCACGACGTTGACGGACACCGTGCCCTGGGTCGAGCCGCCCCTCCCGTCGGAGACCGTCACCTTCAGGAGGAAGGTCGTGTCGCGGGAGATGAACGGCGCGGTCCACGAGGGGGTGGCGTTGCTGCCTTCGGCGAACGTCCCCAGGGGCGCGAACGGGCTCTGGGTCCAGGAATAGGTGAGCGTGTCGCCATCGGGATCCGTGGCGGTCACCGCGAGGCTCGCGGCGGAGCCCTCGTCGAGGCTCTTGCGCGTCGTGGTCACCGGACCGAGCGTGGGAGCGCGGTTGGCCGCCAGGACGGTGATGGAGATGGGCGCGGAGAGGGCGCTGTTGCCCGCGGCGTCCTGGGCCTTCACGGTGAGCTGGTGGTCTCCCGCGGGGGTGGTGGACGAGTCCCAGGTGCACGAGAAGGTCGAACCGGAGCGCCGTGCGATGTCGTCCACGCACACCGGCGAGCCGGCGACGGAGAACTCCACCCGGGCCACCGTGCCCGAGTTGTCCTCGGCGGTGGCCCGGAGGATCCGCGAGCCCGAGACGCGCTCGCCAGGCGTCACTCCCTCCACCACCCGGACATTCACCGGCGCGACGGAGTCCGCGTCCCCGCCACACCCGAGCATCCCCAAGACAAGACAGCCCGCGACGAGCCGAATCGTTTTCATGGGGCGACACTATCGCATGCCCCCAAGGCCGTTCCGCATCCGCCCCGGGGACGCCCCACGGCCATGTGGGATGGCGGCGCTCCAACGAGTCCGAACCGGATACACTGCCGCTCCTGGTGGTTGCGCGGGGCCACGTCCCGCCGAGGAACACGCATGTCTTCGTCGCCCATGTACCTGAAGCAGAACGTCGTCTCCGAGCCTCTCTACAACCAGTGGTACGCGTGGTGGTTCCTGGCCTCGCCGATGACGGCCCCGCTCTTCGTGGCCAACCTGCACCTCAAGGTCATGGAGTCCTTCGTGGCCAACCCGGCCATCCACGTGGCGGCCCTGAAGAGTCCCGCCCTGCGGGGTGGGCCGTACATCAACTACGGCGTGGACAAGGTGAAGGAAGTCCAGGCGTTGCTGGAGCGCACGCGCGCGGAAGAGGCGCTGTCCTTGCGGTACGCGCAGGCCATGCTGGAGCTGCACAAGCTGCTGGACACGGCGGAGGGCTTCTCGCTGGAGGAGCTGTACCCGCGGGTGCCGGACCTGCTGCGAGGCTACGTGGAGCTCACGTATGACCTGAACCACCGGGCCTCGCCGCGCTTCTTCGAGTCGCTGCTCTATCGCAGCCCCTTCCACCGCGAGTCCTCGCAGAGCCTGTCCATGCGGCTCATCCACCAGGACGCCCGGCCGTATGTCTTCAGCACGCCCCGGCTGGATTCGGTGGACGGCGCCCTGCAGATCAAGCGGCCGTACCGGGACGCGGCCCTGGATCGGCTCTACGCCATGACGCGCACACCCGGGCCGGTGGAGCCGGTGCGCGAGGCCCTGGGCATCGAGCCGAAGGACCACGACACCTTCGCCTCCTTCTTCACGCCCGAGCCTCCGCGCCCCGCGCCCCGGTACGACGGCGAGGGGGTGCGCGTGCGCTACTTCGGCCACGCGTGCGTGCTCATCGAGTCGCGCGGTGTCAGCCTGATGACGGATCCGGTCATCAGCTATGACTTCCCCTCGGAGCTGCCGCGCTACACCTTCGCGGACCTGCCCGAGCGCATCGACTACGTCCTCATCACCCACGGCCACGCGGACCACTTGATGTTCGAGCCGCTGCTGCAATTGCGCCACCGCATCGGCACCATCGTAGTGCCCGCGAGCAGCGGCGGCGGGCTGGCGGATCCCTCGCTCAAGCTGATGCTCAAGCATGCCGGCTTCAACAACGTGGTGGCGCTGTCGGAGCTGGACTCGCTGCCGCTGCCGGGGGGAGAGCTCATCGGCCTGCCCTTCATCGGCGAGCATGGGGATCTCAACATCCAGGCGAAGATCGCCCACCTGGTGCGGCTGGAGGGCAAGAACCTGCTCATGGCGGCGGACTCCAACGCGCTCGAGCCGCGCCTGTACGAGCACGTGCACCGCGAGGTGGGCGACATCGACATGCTGTGGCTGGGCATGGAGTCGGAGGGAGGCCCGCTGAGCTGGATGTATGGTCCGCTGCTGCCCGCCCCCATCCAGCGCAAGATGGATCAATCGCGGCGGCTCAACGGCTCCAATGCGGCGCGCGCCATCGACATCGTCCAGCGGCTCAATCCCAAGCAGGTGCGCATCTACGCCATGGGCCGCGAGCCCTGGCTCGGCCATGTCATGGTGATGGGCTACCACGAGAACTCGCCGCAGTTGGTGGAGGCACGCAAGCTGATCGAGTACTGCCGCGAGCGGGGCATCTCCGGGGAGATGCCCTACGGTCAGGCCGAGATGTTGCTGCGCTGAGCGGAGTGCCTGACGGCGCACTCCGCTCGGTCAGGAAGTCTCAGTCCACGGGCAGGCACCTCACGGGGGCGGGGTCCACCGTGACCATCAACGGTCGGAGGAAGTTGCGGAAGGCGACGATGGCCTGACCGGGGGCGAGCCGGGAGACCCGCTCCCACAGGTCCTCGTCGATGCCGCCCACGGACCGTCGCAGGTGAGAGATGGCGGAGCTGTCCGTGATCTGGTGGATGATGAAGTTGTTGAGCAGACCCAGCACCTCAGTGGGGAGGTGCCGTGGCGACTGGGTAGCGAAGACAAGCCCCAACCCGTGCTTGCGTCCTCGTCTGGCGATGCGCGTCACCTGTTCGAACAACACCGGCATCCGCGAGATGCGGCTGGCCGACAGGAACTCGTGTGCCTTCTCGAGAATGATGAGGACCGGGGTGGTGGGGTTCCCACCCGCGCTGGCCCGCTGGTGGCGTACCTCCTGCTCCTCGTGCAGTCGCCGGAGGAGGTCGGAGACGACGAGGTTGTTGAGCTGGGACGAGTCCGTGCCCGACAGATCGATCACCGAGACCCGGCCGGGCGTGAGCATGGTGCCAGGATCCACGCCGGGAGCCGTATCGACGTCGAAGATCTTGAGCCGGCCCAGCTGGTGGAGCTTGCCCGCCAGCGCCTTCCAGCTGATCTCGTTCTTGCGGCTCTGGGCATGGACTCGGGCCATCACACGCCGCACGTCGCGGCCGAATCCACTGAGCAGGCGGGGACCACGTGGCGTGAGTTCCCCGTGCTCCCTCTCACCGCGCGACCTGCTCCGGCCCTCTGCCCTGCCTTCTGCACTGAAGCAGTAGAGGTACGCGTTCACGACGTCCAGCAGATGCTGGAGGGTCATCCCGGGATGGCCCGTCGTGAACTCATCGGCATCCAGCAACCGCTGACGATCTTCCTCGCTCTCGGGCCGGGGGAAGATCCCGAAGTCCTCCAGTAGCAGTTTCGTGACGTCATGGGCCTTGAGGAAGCACTCCTGCTGTGTCTCCGGGAGATCGAGGAGTTCCGCGATGGCGTAGGGTGAAAAGCTGGAGAAGCTCAGCGAGAAGCCGTGCGAATCCTCGTGACTGGGATTGCGACTCGCATGCCCCACGAGGTGATGGATGTGGAGTTCCTCGACTCCTTCGGCTGTCTGTCCCCGGCGATCGAGGGCCTCGAGCATCGCCGTATGATCCGTGGGTTCATCCACATGCGTGTATTCCCCCTCGACGTCGAAGACGATGGTCGCGATGCCGGCGGCCTGGGCGCGGTGGATGAGGGTGGCGACCGTGGTGGATTTGCCACCCTCGGCCGTTCCGATGATCCCCGTATGCCTTGGCAGCACGGACTTGTCGCGGGGATCCAGGCGGACTTCCATCCGGTCGTGACCCGAGACCACGCCCAGACACAGCTCTCCCTCCATGCCGAGAACCGCCGCCCCCTCTCCCTCCTCCAGCAGGAAGACAGGACTCCTGGGCTCGGGCAGTCGTCCGGAAGGAACGAGTTTCCCGCCAAGTTCTTCTCCCAGGAGTTCGATCTCCACGTGCCCATCGGATATGGCATTGGAATCAGAGAATGGTCCTCGGACGACCACTCCCAGGCTGGAATGATTGTCCGCTCGCGACTTCACCCGGACGAAAGTCTGGGAGGCAAGCAGGTGGAGATTCTCTCGGGTCGTCAGGACAGTGAGGAGGTTGTCGTTACCTGCATTGGGGCCGAAATCGATGAATCCCACGGCCCTGTCCAGGTCAGGCTCCATCACCGCGCTGAGCCTTGACCGCCGCTCGGCGAGCGCGAGGGTTCGCAGCAACCCCTCGAATCGGGCGGGCATCTCCTGACGGAAGCTCCCCCGCGAGGAAGCATCCGAGGTACCACCATGGCTGACGATGGCGGCGCTCATCCGCGTTACACCGATGGGCAAGTCACGACGGGAGGTCACCCCATGACTCACGGCCTCGACGTGACCCGGAAGCACCAACGTCTCACCCATGAAGCTCGAGTGCTCGGTACCCGCCAGGTTGACTCCCGCGTGAGAAGACGCGAGCTTTACCTGCCTGGGACGGAGGAAGAACCTTGATGCATCCTTGGCATCCTGGCTCGCGGAGCGTTCCACGCGCCGGATGACCTCGGTGAGACCTTTGGGCTCCACATTGAAGCGCTTCGCGATGACTTTCAGCTCCTCGGCGAATCGGTCCGCGCTGGGACGGCGGCAGAGCGCGAGCCAGGCCAGCGTCTCCAGCGAGCAACCCAACCGCGTGGCGAGTTCCTCGGATGATTCGCGCTCGAGCTGCCGGTATTTCATGAACACATGACCGAGCAGCCACGCGTGTTCCTCGCTCCGCCGGGCCGCAGTCCTCAACCAGCTAGGCTGGCTCATCGGGGTCCTCCTTTCCGAAACGCTCCAGTATCTTCATGAGTCGATCCCGATGCCTCTTCACTGCCCGTCGCTTTTGCTCCAGGGGTGATGAACCCAGTCCCAGCACTTCCGCCAACCGCTCGGTGGACCGTTCCCCGCTCAGGAACAGCCTGAGAAAGGCCACGTCCCGCTCGTCTTTCAGGTGACCTCGTTCGACGAGTCGATCCAGTGCACGTATTGCCTCCACGAAGTTCTCCATTTCCTCCTTCGGAGTCCTTCGCCAGAGTTCGACAGCGCGGCCAAATTCTCGCTCCCTCCGGGCTGCCGATTTTTCTGATCTGCTCCGATCCCACGCCTGATGCTTGGCCGCCCGGGTCAGGTAGGTGATCAATCGAGCTTTCTGGGGATCGTACCGGTCGGGCTGCTTCACGTAGGCCAGGAGCGTATCGAAGATGGCGTCGTCAGCCGCGTCCTTGCCGCACCTCAGATCGTCTCTCAGGAACCGGGTGATCTGCTGGGCGAAGAACTCGAAGAGATCAGTCAGGATGACTGGATCTCGCTGAAGTGCTCGTCTGTGCAGTTCCAGTTCATCTATCGGTGGTTCTCGTCGTCGTGGCATCCTCATCCCCTCCTCGCCAGGTGCGGTCGACCTCGCGCTCTCGGTGTTTCGCCGCATCCTTCGCTCTCGTGCTGGGGAGTTCGACGCCCGGTCCGTCACCCCACGTATGCGGTTGAGCCAGGAAGGAAGGCGCGGGCGGAATAAAAAACACCGCGCGGCGAACTCGAGCCTCCGGCGGCGAATGAAAAGAAGAAGACACGGCGAGACGCCGCGTCTCTCATTCCCTACGGAGGGGAACCATGACACCGCTGTCTTGCCGCGTCGCCACGACCCAGCGTGAGCTGGACGATGCGCTGCGCATCCGCTGGGCTGTCTTTGGCGCGGAGATGGGGCTGCTCGGAAATACCATCCCGCCCGCGCCCCGGGAGGTGAACTGCTTCGACACGCTGGAGACCACCGTGCATCTCATCGTCTACGCGGGCGACGCGCCGGTGGCCACCTCGCGGTTGTTGTTGCCCAACCCCGAGGTGGCACGCGCCATGGGCGGGCGGCTGGGGATCGACCTGGAGCGCAAGCTGGATTTGTCGGCGATGGAGGGCCCGGGGCTCCTGTTCGCGGAGACCACGCGCCTGTGCGTCCTCAAGCCCTGGCGCAACTCCGAGGCGACCCTGCGGTTGCAGGCGGGGATCTACCGGGAGAGCCGCCAGCGGGGGGTGACGCATTGGATTGCCTCGGCGAACATGGACACGGATTGGGCGGAGGACGCGTGGATCGCCGCCCAGGTGGCCTCGCATCGGGGACTGATGAGTCCGAGGTGGCGGGCCCGGGCCCTCGCGCCCCAGACGCCTCCGGCCGCCGCGGACACGCCCATCTACACGGAGCAGGAGCGCGAGCGCGCCCGGCGGGGGCACTTCGAGGGACTGCGGCTGCCCCGGGTCCTCTCCTTCCTCGCCG
Organism: Cystobacter fuscus; assembly: GCF_002305875.1. Classification (NCBI taxonomy): domain Bacteria; kingdom Pseudomonadati; phylum Myxococcota; class Myxococcia; order Myxococcales; family Archangiaceae; genus Cystobacter; species Cystobacter fuscus. The sequence continues at coordinate 7,361,575 of NZ_CP022098.1, forward strand.
ACAAGATGGGCGCGCGCTTCATCGCCGACCCGCTCTATGACTCGGGCTTCCGGCGCTTCTCCCTGCCGCTGGTCGCGGCGCTGGATGAGGTTCCGGCCCGTACCCTGGCGCGCTTCGAGTCCCTGAACGTCCGCGAGTCCTGAACCGGACGCCGCTTCTTCCCCCTACCCCTCTCACCCCTTCACCCCACGAACGGGACCGCACCACGGCCCCGAACAGGAGACGTACATGCACACGCAGAATGGAACGCAGTCACGGATGGATTGGATGGAGACCCTGGAGCACGAGGCGCGCACGCTGGTGGAGGACCTGGAGGCGCACCCCACCGCCCGGAGGCTCTTCGACGGCAGCATCGACGCGGCCAGCTACACCCGCTACCTGGTGCAGGCCTACCACTACGTGCAGTGGACGACGCCGTTGTTGATGGAGTCGGGCGAGCGCATGAAGCGCGCGGGGAGCCACACCGCGCTCGGGGAGTTGTTCCTGCACAAGGCGGCCGAGGAGCGGGGCCACGAGCGCTGGCTGCTCTCGGACCTGAGGAACCTGGGCTGGTCGACCGAGCGGGTCAAGGCGGTGGGCCGTTGCCCGGCGGTCAACGCCTACATCGCCTGGAACCAGTACACGGCGCTGGCGGGCATCCCCCTGGCCTTCCTGGGCACCGCGTATGTGTTGGAGTACCTCGCCGTGCATCGCGCTCCCCAGGCGGTGGAGCGGCTGCTCGCGGCCCGGAACATCCCCAACATCCACAAGGCCGTCACCTTCTTGCGCGGTCATGGGGAGGCGGATGGAGAGCACGTGGCCGAGCTGACCCGGCTGTTGCGCTCGATGAAGGATCCGCGCGAGCAGTCCGCCATGCTCCTGTCCGCGCGCACCACCCGCTCGCTCTACCTGGGGCTCTTCTCCAGTGAGGCGCGGAAGGCTCCGAAGCACACTACATCCTAAGGGGTACAGACGCCGCCGGCCCCGCGGCGCATCTTGCTTCGCGTGAACTCACCGGACGCGTGAGTCCACGGCATCCCTCGCCCGGCCGGTGGTGTGTCCGCCGTGCCGGGCGAACGGGCTTTCACGAGCGTGTGGTCCGGAGCATGAGCGCGGCCCGGTACATGAGCGCGGCCCGGCTATGGACACCCAACTTGTCGAAGATGCTATTCAGCTGCTTCTTCACCGTTCCCGTGGCGCTTCGACGATGTTCCGCGATGGTCTGATTCTCCCACCCCTGAAGAACCCCGCTCGCGACCTCGGCCTCGCCTTTCGTGAGCAGCGAGCGCCAGGCCGGAGGCAAGGGCATGGAATAAGGAATCTCCTTGAGCACCAGGGCCCACTGCCGGGGCCCCGACTCCGAGGGCAGTGGCACGAACACCACGTTCAGGAACCGGTCCAGTCCCGGCCGCTCCCTTTCCCAGACATCCCAGTGGGACGTCTCGAGCGCGTCCTGTCGCGACAACATCGACAGTTGCTCGACGAGAACCTGGGGAAGATCCATGGGGCCGAACTCGGAAGGAGCGAACCAGTCCTTCAACAACGCCATGGCACCCGGTGTCCGCAGGATGACCCGCGTGGGAGGAATCAGGACGACGCACTCCGCGCCCTGGTGCTCGAAGAGCGCGTCCAACAGGTGACCCCGGCTCGTCTGCTCGCTCAGGAACCGCCGGTCACGGACGGTCTTGGCCAATCTGGGCGTGAGCCATTGGAGAAGCGCTCGCTCGCGATCCGAGAAGGGACGACGTCCATCGCGGTACAAGGTGAGGCCGCCATGCCAGTCCTGGTTCACATCCAGCATGACCGCCATGGCGTACTCCGCCGGCATCCCCGTCTTGCGGCAGTACTGATACAGCTTGCTGCGCTTGAGTGCCTGGCGAGGCAGCATCTCCGAGTCCCTCATCACCCGGTTGGGACCGCGCATGACCGATTGCCGGACGAAGTCGTCTCCCGCGACTTCCGCGTACTGGGCGAAGAACGATGAGGGGGCGTTCACCAGCAGCCAATCGTACGGGGCGGATGGATTCAGGGTGGAGACGCACAATGCCATCGCGTCCGAGGGGAGCAGGCGAGACAGGGGTTGCCGGGCTCGCTGGAACGCCTCCGAGAGGTCCTCGGAACCGAGGAGCACATCGAACAACTCCAGGATCAGCGCCTCCTCACGAGAATTCATTTGTGGCCTGGTGCTCATGCGCCCTCCGCGTCCTGACCGGGTGGAATGACAGGTCCGAGTCGTGAGCCTTGCTCTAGGCGCCTTCCCTTCCCCTGTCTGCGCCTCCGAAGAGCCATGCCCCAAGGACCCACATCCAGGGGGACAAGCGCCCCAAACAGGAAGTGAGTACTCACTTTCTTTTTGGAGCGGAGCCACTCATACTTCTGGCATGTCCGATTCCTTCCTCCGCATCGACGACGCGCCGCCCGTCCGGCGCACCCAGCAGGAGCGCCGGGATTCCACGCGCCAGAAGCTGCTGGACGCCACCGTCGAGTGCCTCGTGGAGCTGGGCTATGCGCACACGACCACGATCGCGGTCGCCCAGCGCGCCGAGGTGTCCCACGGGGCCCTGTTCAAGCACTTCCCCACCAAGGCGGCGCTGCTGGCCGCGGCGGTCGAGCGCCTCTTCCCCCGGCTCATCGCCCGCTACCGCGACGAGCTCGCCGACCTGCCGGCCGCGCCGGAGGATCGCATCGCCGAGGCCATCGAGCGGCTGTGGTTCATCTACCAGCGGCCCGAGCTGCTCGCCGCCATCGAGCTGTACGTCGCCGCGCGCACCGACGCCGAGCTGGCCGCGGCCCTGAGCGTGGTGGACCCGCCGCACCGCCGCCACCTGCACCGCGTGGCGCGCGAGCTCTTCCCCGAGGTCGCCGCCGCCCACCCCGGCTTCGATGCGCTCATCGAGCTCATCCTCAACGCCGTGCAGGGCGCGGCCGTGGGAGGCGCGGCCCTGCCCGCCAATCCGGACCACCGGGCGATGCTCACCCTGCTCGTCCAGCTCTCCCGCCGCGCCTTTTCGTCCCCCGCATAAGCACAAGGAGCCGCCCCATGGCCGACACGCCCATCGATCTCACCCTGTACGCCATCCCGGCGTTCATCTTCCTGATGGCCGTGGAAGGGCTCTACCTGTGGCGCCACCGCGAGTCGGGCCTCCAGGGCTATGCCTCCCGGGACACCGCGGCCAGCCTGTCCATGGGGCTCGGCTACTCGGCCATCAACATGGTGTGGAAGGGCATCGCCTTCGCCTTCTACACCGCGCTCTACCAGCTCACCCCGCTGCGGCTGGGCACCGGGCCGCTCGTCTGGGTCGCCCTGCTGTTCGCCGACGACCTCTGCTACTACTGGTTCCACCGCATCCATCACGAGTCGCGCTTCTTCTGGGCCTCGCACGTGGTGCACCACTCCAGCCAGCACTACAACCTGTCCACCGCCCTGCGCCAGACGTGGACGCCCATGACGAACACGCTGTTCTGGGCCCCGCTCGCCCTGCTCGGCTTCCACCCGGTGATGATCGTCACCCAGCAGGCCATCAGCCTGCTCTACCAGTTCTGGATCCACACCGAGGCGGTCAACCGGCTGGGGCCCCTGGAGTGGGTGCTCAACACGCCCTCGCACCACCGCGTGCACCACGGCTCCAACCCGCGCTACCTGGACCGCAACTACGCGGGCATCTTCATCATCTGGGATCGGCTCTTCGGCACCTTCCAGGCGGAGGACGAGCGCCCCGTCTACGGCCTCACCCACAACTTGAAGACATACAACCCGGTGCGCATCGCCTTCCACGAGTTCGCCGCCATCCTGCGCGACGTGCGGCGCCCCGCCCCGCTGCGCGTCCGCCTGGGCCTGGTGTTTCGGGGGCCCGCCTGGAAGGCTCCGGGCGACAACACCGAGGCCCTCCCGGCGCCGACAACGGCTCCCGCGGGCGAGCACGTCTCCTCCGCGTGAGGGGCGGGGTCTACTCGGCCCAGACGAGCGCCAGCTCGAGCTCGACGGCCTCGAACGGCTCGGCACGCACCCGCTCGTCTCCGGCGAAGGTGTCGACGAGGAGCCAGTGGCATCCCTCGAGTCGGAAGATTCAGTAGAGGATGCAGTCGAACCTCTCGATGACTGCCCGGATCTCTTCCGGGGTGGTGTCAAACCGCTTCGCAATGGCGGTGGCGTCCTCGGTCAAGGCCACTGTGCCGGGCGGCTGCTTTCCCAGCGTTTCGATAACGATGGGGCCGACTTTTCCAGGCCACTGGACGCTGTTGAGCTCACGGCTTCTGCCAATAGGGTCCAGGATGGTGAAGCAGGGCCACTTGGGAAAGCGAAGGGTGGCGGGGTCCGCGCCCATGATGCGGCAGCCATTCAATCGGGCTTCGGTGAAGTCGCAGTCCTCGATGGAGCCGTGCTGAAACCCCGGCAGGCTCATGTACTCGGGCCAGTGCCCGAAGTCGCACCCCGACAGCCGTCCCTTGAACCGACAGCCCTTCAGCGACGCCGCCAGCCATTGCTGGTGGTTGTTCAACTCCTGCTTCACCTCGAAGGTGCAGCTGATGAAACGCGCTCCATCGAAGAACAGACGCCGAGAGGACACCTTCAGCACGAGGGTGCAGTTCTTCATCGTCAGGTTGGGGCCCAGGAAGTAGTGCGCCTCCTTATCCGTCAACTCCAGCCGTTCGTTTTCAATCTCCTTGCTCTCGAAGAGGACATTACCGAACCGGTCCATGGCCACCGCCCCTTTCAGAAGGTGAGCATCCGGAAGAACTCGCCCGCCATGCGCCTGCCGTGCCGAGCCAGGTTCGACTCCGTTCCGGAGAGCATCTCGTACCGGCGGTTGTTCGTCAGATCAACCACGTCGACGCCCTGGTGGTTGAAGCGAAGGCGGCCTTTGAATTGTGCCTCCACCTTGGCGTGCACGAACCGCCCCCGGGCCTCGCGCTCCAGCAGCCGGGCCAGCCAGTACTCGCCCTTCTTCAGGGCTTCGTCGATGGCGATTTGCTCTTGGCGGCTGAGCCTGTGGGGCCCCCAGTCCTTCGCGGCCTGGGTGACGGCCTCCTGGAGCATGTCCCCCACCTTGTCCTCGGCGGGAATGTCCGCGGCCGACTTGCCGCGTGGCAAGTGCCAACGCTGGCCGTCGCTGAGTTCCACCTGCCGGTTGCCGCCTCGGTGGCGGATGACGGTTTCCGCAAAGCGGCCTCCTGGGGCCTGACCTCTCCCACCACCCGTCCCTTTCTTGAGCATCACCACTGCCAGGGGGCCTTGCGGAGACGTGGCCACCGTCTCCGCCGTCGCAATGGCCTTGGCCAGGGCACCCTCCGTCGCGAGCGCCACCTCCGTCACCTCCAGGCGCCCCATGACCGCGGTGCCGCCCTGCGCCTCGAACTGCTTGCCCGCGAGGTTGAAGCGCGGAAGCGACTTCACCCGCGGCAGCACCTGCCCCAGCGTGTGCCCGCCCAGCGTGGCCACGGCGAGAATCATGGCCCGGGCCGCGTCCTCGCCCAGCACCTTGCCGAATTGCTCACCCGCCGCGCGCAACTCCTCGAAGGTGGTGGCGTGGTGCGCCGCATCCGCCATCCGAGCCCACCCGTCCATGAGGCCGTACAGCGTCTCGAGGCCCAGGTAGCCCATCAGCAGGAGGGTCATGCCGGCGGCCAAGGCCTTGGTCGTGGGCTCGGGCACCACCCACATCATGCAGTAGAGCGCCACCGTCCAGACGACCGTGGAGACGAGCATTCGCACGTCCAGCAGCTCGCGCGCCAGAGCCCCGCGCGTCTCATCGAGGACGCGGCCGAAGGCCAGGGCCAGGGCGAAGGCCCGCCGGTCATCCGTGCGCAGGTAGGGCCCATCGTCCAGCAGGCCCAGGCAATCACCGCCTCCTCGAGGCACGCACCACTGGAGGTACCTGGCCCTCAGGGCTTCATCCGCCGCGGGGGTGAGGACCACCGGACCCGCCTGGCGCTCGGGCACCAGGGTGTAGGCCTGGTCGCGATACACTTCCAGCAGCCAGTCTCCCTGGCTGTCCACGGTCTCCACGCCCTTGGGGGGCGGCAGCAGGTGGAGCAACTCCCGGGCGGCCGCTTGTGGAGTCTTCGCCCCCAGCCGCACGTCGCGGGATAAGCGCAGGAAGGCCTGTTGGAACTCGGCCCTGGGGAGGGGCACCGTCCGGGTGGCCATGGAGCCGGGCTCCAGGAAGTCCGCGACGTACACGGTGGCGGACTCGAAGCCAGGCTCCGCCGTGGCGGCCATACGCTCCTTGGGAGCCGGTGGGGGCGTCAGCGAGTGGTAGAGGGAGGCCACGAAGCTGCCCCGTGGGCTGCCCGTGGCACACGACAATTGGGAGAGGAGGGCCCAAGCGCCAAGGCAAAGGCCCAGCCGCGCGCTCGCAGGGCGAGCGCCAGGAAGACGAGTGGACACGGCGCACCTCCGGAAGCGACGCAGCTCAAAGCCGTCGCTCCGGAACTACACGAAAATGCAGGTGGACCCGTCAAGCCACTGGAAGACCGCTCCACATGAGGAGAGGCCGCCGAGCCTCTACTCGGCCCAGACGAGCGCCAGCTCGAGCTCGACGGCCTCGAATGGCTCGGCGCGAACCCGCTCATCCCCGGCGAAGGTATCGACGAGCAGCCAGTGACGCCCCTCGAGCCGGAAGAGGTCGAGCGTCTGGGCGATCGGGTCCACGTGCCAGACATGGCGCACGCCTTCCCGGGCGTAGATGCGCATCTTCTGGACCTTGTCGATGCGCCGCGTGCGATCAGAAAGGACTTCGCACACCCAGTCCGGGGCGAGGTCGTAGTGCGCAGGGGCGTCTTCTCCTCCGATGGCCCGCGGCAGGCGCTCGCGCCTCCACCCCGCGATGTCCGGCACGAGCTTGTCCGGCCGGGGGCCGAGGTGCAGCTCCGGCTCATCGAGGATGACCCATCCACCCGGCCCCCCTCTGCCGAACAAGAAGGGCATCGAGAGCAGAGCGCCCAGGCGTGACGCCGCGTTGGTGTGCGGGCGGGCCGGACGAGGGCCGAGGTGCAGCTCGCCGTCGAGGATCTCCGTCACCATCTCCGGAGGCGCCGCCTGGAAGGCGGCCTCGATGGACGGGGCGTTTCGCTCGGTGGACTCGGGATCGTCGGGGTGGCGCGGGGCCATGAGTGGAAGATTCATCATGACCCAGGCACCGTGCAATCACGGCGCCGTCCGGAGTCGGGGGCTCCCCCGGAACTCAGGGCCTCGCCTCGAGCTCCAGCGCTCCGCCGAGGAAGCGCACGAACCAGTCCCCCGCCAGCTTCGCCACCCGCTCCAGCGCGCCCGGCTCGGGGAACAGGTGCGTTGCCCCCGGAATCACTTCCAGCGCCTTGGGTGGGTGCAACCGCTCCAGCGCCTCCTGGTTCAGATCCAGCACGATGTCATCCGCCCCGCCCACGATGAGCAGCGTCGGCGCCCGCACCCGCTCCAGCGCGTCCCCCGCCAGGTCCGGCCTCCCGCCCCGCGACACCACCACCCCGATGGACTCCGCCCGGTCCGCCGCCGCCACCAACGCCGCCGCCGCCCCCGTGCTCGAGCCGAAGTAGCCCACCCGCAGGTGGCTCAACCGCGGATGCTGGAACACCCAGTCCGTCACCTTCCCCAGCCGCCTCGCCAGGAAGCCGATGTCGAAGCGCAGCCCCGCCGTGATCGCGTCCTCCGCCTCCTCGTCCTCCGTCAGCAGATCGAACAGCAGCGTCCCCACCCCCGCCATCCGCAGCGAGTAGGCCACGTAGCGGTTGCGCGGACTGTGCCGGCTGCTCCCACTGCCGTGCGCGAAGATGACCAGCCCCCGCGCGCCCTCCGGTACCGCGAGCGTCCCACCCAGCCTCGCCTCTCCCGCCATCACCCAGACTTCCCGTTCCATCGCCATGTCGCTCCTCCTGTCCACGCTCAAACCCACCAGGTGTCCCCGGAATCCAGCGCCGTCTCGGGGCCACCCGACTCCGGGCGCTCACCCCGCGCCCGCGCCAGCAGGTCCCGCACCTCCTCGTCCGAGGTCTGACGGAAGTTGTCGTAGAATTCGCCCACCGCCATCATGAACGCGGCCGGGTACACGCAGACCAGGTCGTCCACCTCGGCGCGCAGCGAGTCCAGTGACTCCACCGCGCCCACCGGCACCGCGAGGACGATCTTCCCCGGCCGATGCTGCCGCAACGCTCCGATGGCCGCGCGCATCGTGCCGCCCGTGGCCACGCCGTCGTCCACCAGGAGGACCGTGCGCCCCTCGAGCCGTGGGGCGGGACGCGAGCCCCGGAAGCGCGCGACGCGGGCCGTCACCTCGTCCGCCTCACGCTCGGCCACCCGCGACACCTCCGCCTCGGAGTAGCCCAGCGAGCGCATCATTCCCCGGTCCAGGAAGAGCACTCCGCCCTCGGCCACCGCGCCCAGCCCCAGCTCCGCGTGTCCCGGTGCCCCCACCTTGCGCACCACCCACACGTCCAGCGGCGCGCCGAGCGCCCGGGCGACCTCGTAGGCCACGGGAACGCCACCGCGCGGCAGGCCGAGCACCAGGGGCGACCCGGCCCGGTACCCTGTCAGCAGGGCCGCCAATCGCTGGCCCGCGTCCGTCCTGTTTCGAAAGCGCATGGATCCCCCAAGGAAGAGTCTTCCTCTAGGAGAAGCACCGCATGCGCCATTGGCTCCTGGCACCCCATCGAGGGCCCGGCCCCCCGGAGCTTGGATGAGCGCTTCTTCGCGCCCCCGCGCCTGCCGCTGGCCTGCCCAGGCGCTCCGGTTGCCCGTCGGCTCGTAGAAGTCGATGCCTGAGCGGAAGCGGTGCGGCCCGTGGGGCCGCCGGTCGCCGCGCGGAGCGGACGCGCTCGCGCTACGCGCGCTCGAGGCTCGCGATGTCGATGACGAAGCGGTAGCGCACGTCGCCCTTCATCATGCGCTCGTAGGCCTCGTTGATCTTCTGGATGGGGATGATCTCGATGTCCGACACGATGTTGTGCTTCGCGCAGTAGTCGAGCATCTCCTGCGTCTCGGCGATGCCGCCGATCATCGACCCGACCAGGCGCTTGTTCCCGCCGATGAGCGAGAACGCGTGCACGGGCACCGCCTCCGGCGGCGCGCCGACCACCACCAGGGTGCCCTGGGGGCGCAGCATGCCCAGGTACTGGTTGTAGTCATGCGGGGCGGAGATGGTGTCGATGATGAGATCGAAGCGGCCCGACAGCTTCTTGAAGGTGTCCGCGTCCTTGGTGACCTCGAAGCCCTGGGCGCCCAGGCGGCGCGCGTCGGCCTCCTTGGTGCGGGACGTGCTGAGCACCGTCACCTCCGCGCCCATGGACGCGGCGAGCTTCACGGCCATGTGGCCCAGCCCGCCCAGGCCCACCACGCCCACGCGGTCGCCCTTCTTGCAGTTCCACTGGCGCAGCGGCGAGTACGTGGTGATGCCGGCGCACAGCAGCGGCGCGGCGGCGGCGGGGTCGAGCCCTTCGGGCACCTTCAGCGCGAAGTGCTCGGTGACGACGATGCGGGACGCGTAGCCGCCGTAGGTCGGCGTCTTCCGGTCCATGTACGTGCCGTTGTACGTGGAGGCCATGCCCCGCTCGCAGAACTGCTCCAGGTCGCGGCGGCACGTCTGGCAGTCGCGGCACGAGTCCACCATGCAGCCGACGCCCGCCATGTCGCCCACCTTCAGCTTCGTGACGTGCTGGCCCACCTGCTTGACGCGGCCGATGATCTCGTGGCCCGGCACCATGGGGAAGAGGGCGCCGCCCCACTCGTCACGGGCCTGGTGGATGTCGGAGTGGCAGACCCCGCTGTAGAGGATGTCGATGAGCACGTCATGGGGGCCGACCTCGCGCTGCTCGAACGAGAAGGGCGCCAGCGGCTTGCCAGCGGCGGGGGCGGCATAGGCGGGAGTCTTCGGCATGGGGTTCTCCTTGGGAGTTTTCGTGACCTGGGGGCCACGCGTCCCCAGGTATGCGCTCCGGGAACAGCGGGCGATACTGGCAGGATCCACATGGGCCATTTAGAAATACTTCAAGATGGCCTCCGCCTCGCTCAATGCCCTGAATGCGTTCCTCACCGTGGCCCGGAAGCGTGGCTTCACGGCCGCCGCCGCCGAGCTCGGCATCTCTCCGTCCGCGCTGAGCCAGTCCGTCCGCCAGCTCGAGGAGCGGCTTGGCGTCCCCCTGCTCACGCGGACCACCCGGAGCGTGGCGCTGACGGAGGCCGGGCGGCGCCTGCTGGAGAACGCCGGACCGGCGGTGGACCAGGCGATGGAGGCGCTGAGGACGGCCGCGGTGCAGCCGGGGGAGGTGACGGGCCGGGTGCGGCTGACGGTTCCCACCATGGCGGTGTCCACCCTCATCGCGCCGCTGCTGCCACGGTTCCTCGCGCGCTACCCGAAGGTAGAGGTGGACGTCCGGGTGGAGGACCGCTTCGTGGACATCGTGGCCGAAGGGCTGGACGCGGGGATCCGGCTGACGGAGTCCATCGAGCGGGACATGGTGCAGGTCCGGCTGTCGGACGCGTGCCGGTTCGTGGTGGTGGCCGCGCCCTCGTACCTGGAGCGCAGGGGCACGCCGGAGACGCCGGACGACCTGCTGTCCCATGACTGCATCTGCATCCGCTCCCCCACGACGTCAGGCATCTACCATTGGGAGCTGGAGCGCGGGCCGCGGAGCTGGCGCGTGCCGGTGCGGGGGCCCGTCATCACCTCGGACAGCCACCTGCTGCTGCGGATGGCGGAGGCCGGGGTGGGGCTCACCTACGCGTTCGAGCCCATGGTGACGGAGGAACTGCGGCGAGGCACCCTGCGCGTGGTGCTGGAGCCCTACGCGGCGTTGGTGCCGGGCCTGTTCCTCTACTTCCCCAGCCGCGCGCAGGTATCGCCCGCGCTGCGGGCCTTCGTGGACGTGGCCCGCGAGGCGGCGCCCCGGAAGAAGCGGGAGGCCCCGGAAGGCGCAAGGGGCCCGCGAGCCCGCGCCCACCGCGAATAGTGTGCTTCTCCTCGCGAGTGGACACTTCGCCGGGTTCTCCTTGCCAGCGTGAGAGCATGGGGAATGGGGCTTGTTAGCCTCTGGTCATGGCCTTCACGCTGACCGTCAATGGAGCGACCCACTCCATCGACACCGACGAGGACACGCCCCTTCTCTACGTCCTGCGCGACGAGCTGGGGCTCCATGGCGCCAGATACGGATGCGGCGTGGGCCAGTGCGGCGCCTGCACCGTGCTGAGTGATGGCGCCCCCCTGCGCTCGTGTTTCGTTCCCGCCGCCTCGCTGAGTGGCCGCGCCATCACCACGCTCGAGGGTCTGCGGGCACCGGATGGAACGCCGCACCCGCTCCAGCGCGCCTTCCTGACCGAGCAGGCGGGACAGTGCGCGTACTGCATTCCGGGGATGATCCTCGCGGCCGAGGCGCTGCTGCGGGAAAAGCCCGCGCCGAGCGAGGCGGAGATCCGCACCGCCCTGGACGCCAACCTGTGCCGGTGTGGCTCGCACAACCGCATCGTGCGCGCCATTCAGCGCGCCGCGGCGGAGCGCCAGCGATGAGCGCGCGCCTCGAGCGGCGAGCGGTGCTCCAGGGCGCGCTGGTGCTGGCCTTCTCCCTCGCGGGTCCGCCGGGACTCGGAGCCCAGACGGCACCCGGGAGGCTGCCGGGAGATCTCGAGCGCAATCCCCAGCTCGACGCCTGGTTGCGCATCGGCGCGGACGGCGTGGTCACGCTCAAGACAGGCAAGGTGGAGCTGGGCCAGGGGGTGCTGACGGCCTTCGCGCAGCTATGCGCCGACGAGCTGGACATCGAGCTGTCACGGCTGGTCATCGTCTCCGGTGACACCCGGCACTCGCCCCGTCAGGGGGCCACGGCGGGGAGCATGTCCATGCCCGAAGGGGGCGTGGCGGTGCGCGCCGCCGCCGCCGAGGCGCGCTCGCTCCTGCTGGCCATGGCCGGCGAGCGGCTGGGTGTTCCCGTCACCCGGTTGACGGTCCAGGACGGCACCATCACCGCTTCCACCGGGGGCGACTCCATCACCTATTGGCGATTGATGGGGGGACGCACCTGGAACCGGAAGGCCACGGGCACCGTCGCGCCCAAGCCCGCCTCCGCGCGGCGCTACATCGGCCAGCCCATCGCGCGCGTGGATCTTCCCGGCAAGCTCACCGGCGAGCCGAGCTTCGTGCAGGATCTGCGTCCCGCCGGGCTGGCGCATGGCCGTGTCGTGCGGGCCCCGTCCCAGGGCGCGACGCTGCTCGAGGCCGACATGGCCTCGGTGCGAAACATGCCGGGAGTGCTCGGGGTGGTGCGCGACGGGGACTTCCTGGGCGTCATCGCGGAGAAGGAGTGGCAGGCCCACAAGGCGGCGACGCGCCTCGCGGCGAGCGCCCGGTGGAGGGAACACGCCCGTCTTCCGGAGGACCCCTACGCCTGGCTGCTGGGGCAGAAGACCCGGGACACGGTCATCGACCACGCCGAACGCCCGGAGGGTCCCGCCCCGGCGCGAACCCTGGAGGCCAGCTACCGCCGCCCGTATGTGATGCACGGCGCCATCGGCCCGTCGTGCGCGGTGGCGCACTGGGACGGGGACGTGCTGACGCTCCACTCCCACAGCCAGACCATCTTCGAGACGAGCGCGGCGATCGCGAAGATGCTGGGCCTGCCCGCGGAGAAGGTGTGGGGCCGGCACCTGAGCGGCTCGGGCTGCTATGGCCACAATGGGGCGGATGATGCCGCCGCGGACGCCGCGCTCCTGGCCCGCGCCCTGCCCGGCCGCCCCGTCCGGGTACAGTGGTCGCGCCAGGACGAGCACACGTGCGAGCCCTATGGCCCGGCGATGGTGACGAAGGTGCGCGCCAGCGTGGACGCGGCGGGCAACGTGCTCGACTGGACGTACGAGCTGTGGTCCACGTCGCATGGCACACGCCCGGGGGGAGATCCCGGCAACCTGCTCGCGGGCCGCTCCCTGGCCAAGCCCTTCCCCCAGCCCGTCCCCAGGAATGGCGGACCGCCCAACTACGCCGCCGACCGCAACGCCATTCCGCTCTACGTGTTTCCCGGGCGCCGGGTGACCACGCACTTCGTCACCGAGATGCCCGTGCGGACCTCGTCCCACCGCGCCCTCGGCGCCCACGCGAATGTCTTCTCCATCGAGAGCTTCATGGACGAGCTGGCCCACGCGGCGGGCGTGGATCCGCTCACCTACCGGCTGCGCCACCTGGAGGATCCCCGCGCGAAGGACGTCCTGCACAAGGCGGCCTCGCTCCTGGGTGGCTCCGCCCGCCCACCCCACCATGGGCGGGGCCTCGCCTTCGCGCGCTACAAGAACCTCGCGAGCTACTGCGCCGTGGGGCTCGAGGTCTTCGTGGAGCCCACCACCCATGCGCTCCGGGTGACGCGGGCCGTGCTGGCCGCCGACGCGGGAGAGATCGTCAATCCCGACGGGCTCACCAACCAGCTCGAGGGCGGCCTCATCCAGACCCTGAGCTGGAGTCTCAAGGAGGAGGTGCGTCACGACACGCGGCGCATCCTCTCGCGCGATTGGAGCAGCTACCCGGTGCTCACCTTCTCGGAGGTGCCGCCCGTGGAGGTCGCGCTCATCGACCGCCCGGGCGAGCCCTTCCTGGGAGCTGGAGAGGCCGCGCAGGGGCCCACGGCGGCGGCCCTGGCCAACGCCGTCTTCGACGCGACGGGCCTCCGGGCGCGGGAGCTGCCCCTGACGCCCGAGCGCCTGGCCGCGCTCCGGAAGGCGGCCGGGCGGTGACCGGCTGGTAAATACTCGCTGAGCCCCGTGGTCGAGGCGCTTAACGACGAGCGCAGGGCATGAGGGGGCGCTCACTGCGGTGCGACAGCCACCGCGGCGCCGGTCAGCTCAAGACAGACAGGAGAGAGCAGCGTGGCGCATCAGCCCTCGGCGGACTGCGCGAGCTGGTTGGGTGGGGAATCGGTTCCCCGTGCAGGGCGGCCATCGCGGCATCCCCCAGGTAGCGCTTGGGGTCCACCCCACCCAGCTTCACCGACTCCAGCAGACTGTAGAAGAGGGCGGCCACCTCGGTGCCGCGCCGGCTCCGGCTGCCGTAGTGGTTCTTGCGGCCCACCGCCGGCCCACGCATGGCGCGCTCGGTGGCGCCGTTGTCCAGGGGCACGCGCGGGTCCGACAGAAACCGAGTCAGTCCCGTCCATCGGTTGCTCATGTATTTGATTGCCTGGCCCAGCGCCGATTACGGCAGGGCGCGCTGCTCGCATGCCCACTGTTGCAGCCGCTCGATGAGGGGATGGCTCTTCTGTTGTCGCAGCTCCAGCAGGCGCTCCAGGTTCTCCGGCCCCTGCTTGTACTCCCGCTCCCAGCTCCGCCGCCTCGTCCTCTGGAAGAAGCTGCTCAAGCACGTGCTGTATGCCTTCCGCAAAGTGCTCTGCGCTGACCCCCCGCTTCAGCGAGCGCTCCGGCGAGTGTTCACCGGAGCGCTCGAAGAGGGCAGGAGTGGGTCCACCTCAATCAGGACGGATCGGTGTGCCCCGGTTGCCGAGGTCGAGCATCAAACAATACAACCGTCGATCCTCGTCGAAGTCACCCTTTGTGAAGGTGTAGACGTTCTTAGGGTATTCGCACCTTCCGTCCGTGTCTTGCCACATGTCGCGGGCACAATTGGGGAACCCAGGCACCTCCACGCCAGGACACTGGGCGGAGGGATGGGCGGGCTGGTCATCATCGGACAGAAGCTGCCCTTTAACAACCTGGATGACCCCGAGCGTGAGGGGAACCAGCCATACGCACACGCCCATGGTGGCAAGAACCAAACGGGCATGGACTCCCAGGTCGAAGTGGATTCTGGCGAGCCATGTGAGTGGCTTGGTTAGCTCGGGACGCTCCGCCGAGGGCTTGCTGATCCCCACGGCCGCAGCCAAGATCGAGCCCATCAGGGCGAACAAACCTGACAGCAGAGGGAGATGTTCGGGCTTCATTTCTCCTCCTCACGAACGCGCCAACCCGACCGCTCAAGCAGATTGACCATCGGCGTCCGGTTCGCACTGTTGCTCAGCCCGATACGGAGCGTGGCGCTGAGCGTGGCGCCGCGGTACTGGGGGCCGACCCTTTCCGTTTCCCGGGGGATAACGGTCCAGTGAAGGACCACGATTTCGGAGGCTCTCGGGTTCTCCGCGAGCAGTCGCTCGATGTGCCTCCTCGCGCCATTCAGTAGATGCATGGCTCGCGTGGTCGCGAGAATCGAGTTCCGGTTCTCCGGCAGGTTCTTGAGCACGGGGTGGCCGTATCGAGAAGCCAACGCCAAGTACGTGGCATAGCGCGCCTCATTCAGCTTCATGTCATCCTGCCATGGAAGTCCATCCGCCCAACCCACTGCGGTGATGGACAGGTCGAGATAAATGACAGGTGCAATTTCCTGGATTTTCTTTACTTGAAGGATAAGCCCTATTGCACCCCTGAGGGATTCCAGGAATCCATTGAACCTCGTGCCCAAGCGCAGGTCACAGGTGGGCTCGGCCTCCCCGGGCTCTGCCCCGAGGCAGTTCATCTCGAAGGGGATAGGCTCTCTATCCTCAAGATACGCGACGAGGAGCTTGAGGCGGACCTCACGTGTCGTCTCTGATTCCGGAGCGGGGATGGGAGGCGTGTTTACCTGTGTGGAGCCGTCGCGCGACTCGCCGTGTGGCGCCGGCGAGCCACCACGAGAGCAATCCGCGAGCAGGAGCAGCAAGACGGTTAAGCCAATGGTGGGGGACTGTGACGGTGTCGTAGTTGTAGCTGGGAAGGTCCTTCTCCTTGGTATGCGCTTCTCGCACATCTGCATCGCACACCCTCCTGGACGAACCGGGTCGAACGACTGAGATCGTTCCGAGGCCCGCCATCTCCATTGAGGGTGCAAGAAGGCACGAGCAAATGCAATCGTTGGTACAAGTCGTTCTTTGAAGCCGTTGGAAGCGCCTGGGCACGTGTCCGTGCTCTCCTGCGGAACCCGTCACCGATTGTTCGGCTTGGCCGCCTGGGCAGGCCGCCTCTTAGAAGGACTTTGAAGTGACCCGTCGTTCCACTCACGAATGACGGCGATCGTCCCGTTGCCGATCGTCAGGCGTACCTTGAAATCCAACTTCTCCACGGACTTCTTGACTCCTCGACCGGGGATCATGGCAACGGTGCAGAGGCCCTTGAGTTGGGTATTGAGTGGTTTGATGATCTTGCTCTCTATTTCGCTGATGCTGTAGGGCTTGTCCGTGTCGCGAATGTCATTCAAGGCTTCGGCCAGGGTGCTGCCTTCGAGAGTGCTACTGTCCTTGTTCATGTTCCTGAAGAGCAGGTCGAGCGTCAGATACGCCTGCTTCAAGACGGGGCTATCCAATTTGACGGCTTGGTCATTGAGGAAAAGACTACCACCGCTCATGTGCTCGCCGTTCGGCTCAAAAGCCAGATCACATCTCTTCCTGTTTTTGATCCAGGCGCTGCGGCTGATGTAGCGGTCTAACCGGCGCTCTCCAGCCTTCCAAGAGTGGAGTACCAGAAGGGGTTCGCCATCCGGCGTGAGGTAGCGCCGACTGTCGAAGTCCTGCTCGACCCTGAGGGCGGTGCCTTGGGGGCTATAACCCTCACGTTCCGAGAACCAATGGCAGTTCACGGCCCCCGTCATGCCCGGATTGACTGCCTTCTGCACCTTTTGGAGGAGATAGGGCAGAGCGTGCCTGAGGCTACCACGCGCAGCCAGAATCAGGAGGCAGCCGGCACGTCCCGGTCCAACCAGCCGAACGCCGACCTTCTGGCGCAGCAGTCTTCGCGCATGACTGCGCAAAACATGGATAGGTTCATCGACGTAGCCCGAGGACAGCTCGAGTAGCCGGTAGAGATCCTGCGCACGGTCCACCTGTTTGACAAAATCGCGCAGCAAGTCCGCGGCGATACCTCCGTGCACCATCCGGCGGAGCGCATCGAAGGTCTTCATGGATTGCACCACGAGGAGATCCATCGCGCTGTTACCCGGCGTGGCCCCATCACCGGAGGAATCGAGTATCGCGAAGCGTGGGCATTCCCGCTCTGGTCTCCCGGCGAAGAAGCCACGGAGCTGGTCCATGGTTCTCCGATACTGCTCGTTCTGTTTGCGGAACAGATTGTCTCGTCGCGCGAGGAGCACTTCTTTCGAGTCTGCTTCCCTGCCGAGAAAGATCAACGCAGCGTCCAGTGAGGATGTCGGGTTGTGGAGATGGGTCTGGAGCGTCTCGTTGGCCCTCTCTAGCGCTTGCTCTTGGTCCTCCGGCGAGATCTCCGTGAGCCGGCGGCCCTCGGGCTTCAGAACGAAGGGGTCGGTGGTGGGGGACGAGGCATTACCCATGCAACGCCAGAAGACGACGGGTTCCGCCGAACGCACGAGGAGTGAGAACGTATGGTGTCCCTCAGGCTGGTACCCTGTTATCGACCATTCGAGTGCCCAGGCCAGTCCAAAGATGGACTTGTAGTGCCGGTCGCCATTGAGCTCCGCTGTATTGCTCTCGGTCAGAGCGTGCAGCGCGTCCGCTCCGATCTTCCCGTGATACACGTGGAGCGCGGCCGCGAGTGCCGTTGAGAGAGTTGCATCGGCCTGAAGGCCGCGATAGAAGGGAAACTCGGAGAGGACGTGGATGGAGACAGGTTTGTTGAACAGCCCTCCCGCATGATTTGCGAGTGTCTGCTGAAGCTGGCTCTGAAGGGTGTGGTGCTTGTCATCCGGCAATGTCGCGAATTTCTTTCGCTCCGGTTGGAAATGCCGCACGTATCCCAGTTCGATAGTATCCGACTCGCTCTCCCCCAGGCCGATGTACATCCGCAAGCCGAGCTTGCTCGTCAAGCCGAGGCCGCCGTAGCCCACGGCATACGGCGGTGACCACTCGATCGTCTGAGGGGCCGAGACGATCACCTTGCATTTGCAGATGAACTCGTTCTTCTCACGAGAGGGGATGGTGCAGGGATCGTCCATCTGAAACTGTGCGGTTTCCATAGGTAAGAGGCATCTTCCGTAAGGTCCTGTCTGGCGGCAAGCCAGTTTAGACTTGCCCCGGTTACGTGGCTCTCCCTCGCTTCGTATGGCTCAGGGGCGACGAATAGGATGTGGGATACGCAACCAGACAGGAGGGAGGAAGGCACTCACGCGGGGAAGAGTGGACACGGGGAGGCCAATTCACCAGCGCACGCATGACGCCGGCAACAACTCCCCGGGAGAGTAGCCGCTCGCCTCCGAAGAGCTCAAGAGGAAGCACTACGCTCGCTCTGCTGCTCACGTGCGTTGACGTTCCCGCCGAGGTGACGCTCGCCGTCACCCCGTGCGTCCCCTCCACAGGGCCTGTCCACGCCTGAAAGATGAAGCCGCCTTCTGGAAGCGGCTCTTGCTCCGCGCGAAGAAGCGCGCGAAGTCCTCTCGTGTCGGCTCAAAGCCGAGCTGCAGCGACTCCTCGGCCGAGCGGCCCTCCTCGTACCAGTGAGTTAAACTCGGATGGCACTCCTCCTATAAAGTATAAAGGGAAGAACGTCTCCGCTCGCCCCGCCCGCTCTTCTCGCGACTCTGAGCGGGGGCGCCAGACTACAGTGGCCGAGTACGGATCTACATGACGACCCACGGCGCCCCCTCCAGGGCCGCGCGCAGCCCCTCGACAGTCGTGTCCATTTTCTCGGCCACCGTGGGTGCATGCCACGATTCCGCGACCGTGCCTGTGGGATTCTTCGCCAGTCCCTCAACGACGATCCCAAACTGCCCAGGCCATTCCCGGCGAACCAGCTCTGCGGCATGCCCGAGAGGGTCCATGAAGCTGAAGCACGGCCAGAGCGGCAGTCGAATGGTGCTCATGTCGCAGTTGAAGAACCGGCAGCCATTGAGGCGGGCCTCTGAGAAGTCGCAGTCCTCGACCCCACCAGCCTTCTCCCTGTCGAACAGGTCCGCGCGGAAACCGAAGTCGTTTCCGCTGAAGCTGCCCTTGAAACGGCACCCCTTCAGCTTCATCGGTGCCCACGTCACGCCCTTCAACAGGCCCTTTGCCTGAATGGTGCAGTTGATGAATTGGCCGGACATGGGGACCAGCGAGCGCCCAGCTGCGCTG
This sequence comes from Cystobacter fuscus, assembly GCF_002305875.1. Lineage (NCBI taxonomy): Bacteria > Pseudomonadati > Myxococcota > Myxococcia > Myxococcales > Archangiaceae > Cystobacter > Cystobacter fuscus. The sequence continues at coordinate 7,380,559 of NZ_CP022098.1, forward strand.
ATCACGACGGTGCACTCACTCAGTGTGAGGTCGGGACCGAGCCAGTAAATCGGTCCCTTCGTCAGCTCAAACCGCTCGCCGATGATCTCTCGTTTCTCGTGGTGGATGTTGGGGGTCATGCAGGCCTCAGAAGAAGATCATGCGAAAGAAGGTGCTCGCCATCCGTCGCCCATGCAGCGCGAAGTTCGACTCCGTACCAGACATGATCTCGTAATGGTAACTCTGTCCGCCCGGGCCGGTGATGTCGACACCGCGGCTGTTCCATGACAGACCTGGGAATCGCGCCTGCATCTGAGTCTCCACCCACCGTCCCCGCGCCTGTCGCTCAAGAAGGTTCGCGCGGTACTCCTTCCCCGCCTTCAACATCCTGTCGATGGCGGCGCGCTCGTCCGGTGACAGCTCAGCTTGCGACCACTTCGCCGCCACCTCCTTAACGGCCGCCTGCAGCTCGTCGCCCAGCCGGTCATCCCCCGGAATGTCCCTGTAGCTCTTGCCTCGCGGGAGGTGCCACCGCTCGCCGTTGCCGAGAATGACCTGCTTGTTGCCGCCACGGTGCTGGATGGCCACGGTGCCCCCATGCCCTCGAGCAGCTCCCGAGCCTCCGCTCCTCGCCAGGACGTTGATGGCCACTGGCGCCTGCGGGGAGGTGAGGACGACGAGGGCGCGGCTCTGCTCCACCACGACCTCCACCGCGGCCGCCTCCTCCATGGCCACCGCTACCGAGCCCTCCATGCCCTGGGCCGCCCACTGCACCTGCACCTGGTTGAACCTCGGCAGCGAGCGCAGGTGCGTCGCCACCTCTCCCAGAGTCCGTCCGGTGAGAGTGGCCACCGCGAGAATGAGGGCCCGAGCCGCGTCCGTTCCCATCCGCTTGCCGAAGGCCTCGCCGGCGTCGCGCAGCTCCTCGAACGTGGTGGCCTCGTGCGCCGCGTGCGCCATGCGGGCCCACCCGTCCAGGAGGCCCCACAGGGCGTCCACCCCCAACCAGGCCAGCAGCACCACCGACAGCGCGGCGGCCGCTGCCTTGGTGCTCGGCTCGGGTAGCAGCCAGAGGGCCAGGTACAGGCCCGCGGCCCACACCAGGGAGGAGAGCAGCGCCTGAGGGCTGAGCTCGCGTCCGAGGGCCGCTCGCGTCTCGTCCAGCACTCCGCCGAAGGCCAGGGCGAGCGCCAGGGTGCGCCTGTCGTCGGTGCGCAGGTAGGGTCCATCCGTGAAGAGGCCCAGGCAGTCCCCGCCGCCGCGTGGCTGGCACCACCGCAGGTACTTCGCCTTGAGCGCTGCCTCGGCCTCGGGGACGAGCGAACCCTTGTCTGTGAGGGGCACCAGCGTGAGGACCTTGTCCCGGTACACCTCGGCGAGCAGTTCTTCCTCGGGCATGGCCTGGAGCAGCCCCTGGGCGGCCTCCTGGGGCGTCCCGTGCACCTGGTGGTGCTGGAGGAGTTGCGCCACCGCGCGCTGGTACTCCTCCCGCGTGACGGCCACCACCCGTGTGCTGCCGCGCGCCTCCACCTCGGCCGCGTACACAACCAGCACCGGCTGCAGCTCCCTCGGCGCCGCTCTCGCCTCGCTCTCCGCGGCCTCGTCACCTGCCCGGCCGCCCCCAGCCCTCCTGCTCGCCGCGGGCCCCTGCGACGCGCAGGCCGCATGGAAAATCAGGACAATGAGCCAGAGGGCCCCGGTCGGCGCCCACGGTGGAGAGCCCCGCCGCCGAGCTTCGACCTGCGTACCGCTGCCCTCCCCCGCCCCAGGACTTCGGTGCTGCTCCGCCATGAACATTGGCCATCCCCCAGGTGTAGCAGCCCTAGAGAATAGGATGCGGGATGCCCAACCCAACAGGGGGAGCGGGGCAGCACACGCCCCGAGTCTCAGCCACCGCTACTGGCGGCCCCTAGCCCGGATAATTCACCAGGGCAGAGGAGAAGGAGGGTGGTTGCGGGCGTAACGCCCTGAATTAGCTTGGGTTTGCCCAGAACTCAGGTCGACTCAGAAGCGCCCGCCCGCATGACACACTGTACTCCAGCCGTCCTCCACTTCCATCCCACTCTTCCGGTTCACATCACGTGCGACGCACCGCACACCTCCAGCGATGGCGGGGCCCTGTTGCTGAGGCTGATGGACGAGCGGTTGGGGCTCACGCAGAAGCTGGCCGCCTGCATTCCTGACGCACGCGACCCGGCGCGAGTGGTGCACTCGCGTCTGGAGCAGGTGCGCCAGCGCGTCTACCAGATGGCCCTGGGCTACGAAGACTGCAACGACGCGCACACCCTGCGCCATGACCCAGCCCTCCAGGTAGCGTGCGACGTGGTGCCGCACAGCGGCTCGCCCCTGTCCTCGCAGCCCACGCTCTGCCGCCTGGAGAACGCCGTGGACGGGCGCGGCGTGCGCAAGCTGCTGGGCGTACTGGAGCAGCATTACCTCGACTCCTTCACCTCGCCCCCCGAGGTGGTGGTGCTCGACATCGACAGCACGGACGACCCCACGCACGGCCAGCAGCAGCTCTCGCTCTTCCACGGCTTCTACGACACCCACATGTACCACCCGCTGCTGGTGTTCGACGGCACCACGGGCCAGCTCGTCACCGCCATTCCGCGGCCGGGCACCGCCCACGCCGCACGAGGAGCCGCCGGAGTGCTGCGCCGGCTCATTGTCGCGCTCAAGCAGCGCTACCCCAACGTACGCATTGTGGTGCGCGGGGACTCGGGCTTCGCCATGCCGCGGGTGCTGCGAACGCTCGAGGAGCTCAACGAGCAACTGGGCGACATCGACTACCTGCTGGGACTGGCGCGCAATCCCGTCCTCCAGCGCACGGGTGAAACCGTCATGGCCGCCGCCAACGAGCAGTACGCGGCGGGCCGCCCCTACGTGCGCCACTTCGGCGCTTTCTCTTACGCGGCGCAGTCCTGGCCTCACGAGCGCCACGTGGTGATGAAGGCCGAGGTGAGCGCCAAGGGAGAAAACCCTCGCTTCGTCGTCACCTCGCTGCACGGCTTCCCGCCCGAGCTGCTCTACGACGCCTACTGCGAGCGCGGGCAGTGCGAGAATTACATAATCATGGCCCTGGCCGGCTCGCTGAGCTGGGCGCCCTCGTGAGCTGACGCGCGGTGTACACCCCGCTGCTCCTGCTTCGACCACCTGGCCGACACGGCCGAGGTGCGCCTGGTGCTGCGCGCGAATCACTGGCATCCAACCCCACGGATTTCTCTCCCCTTTGCCAACCTGACTGCCGCTCACCTGACAGATAGGGGCAACGAGCCAGATCGTGCCCCTGTGTCCCGCGCACGGCCGCTTCGCGGCTCCCCGCCAAGCCCTGGTGAATAATCCGGGCTAGAGGTGGGGCCCCCCCTCGTTGGTCCCCGGACACCGCCACAACCGACCCAGGGCCAAGGTAGGGGCCAATGGCCCCCACTCCTGTCCATCTCCGTAGGGCATGCCTAACGGCCATCCGCGTGGTGGCCTCAGTCTCTGTCGAGCGCACCCCCGAGGAGAAGTCATGGTGCGAGCCCTGGTACGAGGATGCAGCGAAAAGCTGACGCCGGTAGTCCAGTCCACGGCATGTGGCGACCGCACGTGTCCTTCGGGGACATGAGTCCACGTGACGAAAGAGAAAGAACACCGTCGCAGGGCGAGCAGAGGTGCCTCCGCGGGCAGCGGACTGCGCGGAGTCAGTCATTCAAGAGCGGGAGGGGCAGATGTTTTGGAGCGCCTCTCCCGCGCCCAAGCAGAGGCATTAACTCCCCCCAGAGACGCTTGCTCGCCATTCCTGGGGAACTCGCCCCTACACACCTTGAAAGGGATGGCTCTTAGCGCTTCTTGCCGGCCCCGCGCTTGCCACCCGCCTTCTTGTCGCTCTCCTTCCAGACACGGGCCATCCAGTCCTCGAGCTCGTCCACCTCGCGGGGAATGGCCTCGGAGAGGTTGCGCATGCCGCGCGCGGTGACCACGACGTCGTCCTCGATGCGCACGCCGATGCCGCGGTACTTCGCCGGCACGGTCAGGTCATCGTTCTGGAAGTACAGGCCGGGCTCCACGGTGAGCACCATGCCGGGCTGGAGCTTGCCGTACTTGTAGGCCTCCTGCCGCGCCTGCGCGCAGTCATGCACGTCCAGCCCGAGCATGTGGCTGATGTTGTGCAGCGAGTAGCGCTTGTAGAACTGGTTCTCGTCCTTGAGCGCCTCCTCGGCGGAGGTGGGCAGGATGCGCAGGCGCTCCAGTCCATGCGCGAGCACCCGCATCGCCACGCGGTTGGGTTCCATGAAGTCGACGCCCGGTTTGATGGCCTTGAACGCCGCCTTCTGGGCCTCGGACACCAGGTTGTAGATCTCCCGCTGTTCCTTGGTGAAGCGGCCACTGATGGGCATCGTGCGGGTGATGTCCGCGGTGTAGAGCGAGTGGCCCTCCACGCCCGCGTCCAGCAGCAGCAGTTCTCCGGGCTCGAGCTTCCCGTCATTGCGCGTCCAGTGGAGGACGCAGGCGTGCTGGCCCGAGGCGGCGATGGTGCCGTAGCCCACGTCGTTGCCCTCTTCCCGGGCGCGCAGGTTGAAGATGCCCTCCACCGTGCGCTCGCTCTGGGCGGAGCGGAGCGAGCGGATGACGTCCTCGAAGCCCCGGTGCGTGGAAGCGATGGCCGCGGACAGCTCGCGCAGCTCCTGCGCGTCCTTGAGGAGCCGCATCTCGGAGAGCGCCGTGGCGAGCGCCCGATCCCTCTCGGTCTGCTCGGGCAGCACACCGTCCACCTTCGAGGAGAAGCCCCGGAGCACGCGCCAGGGATGGATCGCCGCGCCACGCAGGGCGCCCAGCCGCGCGGGCAGCTCGGGCAGCCCCCGGCACTCCTCGACGCCGAAGCGGACCTTGCTCTGCTCCACGCCCAGCCGGGGGCCGACCCACAGCTCGCCCTTGACGCGATCCGTGAAGAAGGTGGGATCGCTCCGGCCGGGGTTGGGCTCCACGAACAGGATGTCCGTATGTCCGCCGCCCGCCTTGGGCTCCATCACCAGCACGCAGTCCGGCTCCAGGTTGCCCGTCAGGTAGTAGAAGTCGCTGCCGGGACGGAAGCGGTAGGTGGTGTCGTTGGCGCGCACCTTCTCGTGCCCGGTGGGAATGACGAGCGTCTCCCCGGGGAACAGCTTGGACAGGGCCCGGCGCCGCGCCAGGAAGGACTCCGCGTGCTTGAGACGGGGCGGCATCTTCGTGGAGGCCGGCTTCCAGTCCTTCATCATGAAGTCCAGCAGCGCCGGCGGGGGCGTGCTGTCGTAGCTGTTCTGCTTCGGCGGGGACGCCGGCTGCTGGGGCTCGGACGTCACGGGCTGTTCGAGGGCGAGCGGTTTGTCTTGCATGGTTGGTCTCCTGAACAATCGGGTGGAGTGCTTCGAATCCCCGGAGCACTCAGGGCTCCGGACAGTGGGCTCCCGTGTCGATCCACGCCTGGAGGAGTTCCCCAAAGGCCCGCTGCGTGCCGGGCACCGCCTGGAGCCCGGGCCCCGGGTTCCACCCCCAGGCGACCAGCACGTCCTCGGCCATGTGGTGGTGCAGCCGCGCCAGGTCCTTGCCGCCGTTGCGCGCCGGATCCTTGAGCTGCGCGCAGATGGAGCCCAGGGATCTGCCCACCCACGCCATCTCCGCCGGAGCCAGGGCCCACTTGGGGTTGCCGGGGACGCCGCGCAGCGTCTCGCCCACCACGGGGAGGTTGGCCGCTTGATGGCACGTCGAGCAGGGCAGTCCCGGAGGGCCATGGCCCCCCGCCCCACCGGACACCACGGGCAGGTGGCGCCGCTGCTCCAGCCCCTGGCGCGGCACGCCGTCCGCCGGGTGACAGTTGGTGCACCGCGGATGGGTGATGACCCGGCCGGCCTCGGTGAAGAGCGCGATGGAACGGGCCTGGGGATCGGCGATGGTGGAGAAGTCCGACACGGGCCGGAGCGGCGGGAGGATTTCCTCCTCGCGTCCGGTGCGCGGGGCCGGCTCCGGGGGAGGCGGTGGCCGCGCGGCGTTCTTGCACCCCACGAGCAGCACGGTGGCCGCGATCAACGCCCGAAGCATGGCGGGGAGGACTCGCATGCGGCGCGAGCCTGTCACAGGCCCGGAGTCGCGGCCAGGGCCGAAGCGCTCAGTCCCGGCAGCAGGCGATGGCCCCGTCCTGCGAGCGGAAGAAGGCCGTGGTCAGCTCCCGCCCCACCCAGCCGCACAGCACCTCGTAGGTGCGCCGCCGGGCGCCGCCCACGCGCGCCGCCTCGCGGCTGAGCGTCTCCGGGTGCCGGATGAAGACGTTGTAGCCGAGGATGAAGCCATCCGAGCGCAGCACGGTGATGCCGTCGGTGGCCATCATCCCGCGCAGCAGTTGCGCCATGGCGCTCACCGCCGAGGCGGACTCCACCTCCGGCGCCTCGTGGTAGCGCATCACCCGCGCCACCATGTCGATGGGCGAGTCCAGCAGCACGCCGTCCACGAAGAGCGGCAGGGCCGAGCCCCCCTTGGGCAGCACCGCCACCAGCGTGCCGTGCGAGGCCTGCATGGCCTCGAAGAGCACGCGCCGATAGAAGTCGCGCGTGAGGCCACGCGCCGGCTCGCGCACGTCCGCCGTCAGCCCCAGCGCCAGCTCGTCCATGGCCACCGTGGGCAGCAGGTTCTCCGCCCGCGCGCCCGACAGGAACACGTGCCGCGTGAGTCCACCCAGCGCGCGCAGCTCGACGACGTTCTCCGCCAGTTGCAGCACCCCCACCATGCGCGAGGAGCCATCGCCCGCGCGCCGCATGCGCTCCAGCGGCGTCTCCACCAGCGGCGAGGGCTCGGTGCGGAAGATGCCGTAGCGGAAGCCCTCGGGCACGAGCAGCAGGTACAGCGACCACCAGCGTCCCTGGCAGAGCGGCGCGCACTGCTTGAGCGCCCGCTGCACCGTCTCGCGCGTGCGGGGACCGGTTCCCACCGCCACCGGATCCTTGCCGTTGAGCACCCGCATCATCCCGTCCAGGTCGTCCCCCAGGAACGCCACCGGGAAGAGCGGCTCGCCCTCCTCCCGGTAGCGCGACAGCGTCACGAGCAGCTCGCTGAGGGGCTCGCCCACCTGCGCGGAGCCCAGTCCGGCCTCGGTGAGGAAGGAAGAGATCGCCTCCGACAGCAGGTGGCGGAAGGACAGCACCGTCGAGGCACCCGGATCCACGGGACCCAGGTTCGTCCGGGGGCCCGGAACATTCGACTCATCGTCTGAAGCCAGGAAGAGCATGGAGAGACACCGCGGCGACCGGCCAGGGCCTGGAATGAAGTATCCATCCTTCAGGCCCTTCGCGCTCCCTCCGAATTTCACGGGCCCGCGCGATGCCGGCAAGCCCTCCAGGCATCCGGGCACTCCGGATGATGGAGGGGCGACACTCCCGCCTCTCACCAGGGGTCAGAGGTGGAGGCGCTCGAGGATGCCGGCGGCGGCCTCGGCGTGGCCCGCGTCCCTCAGACGGGCCGTGGCCCAGGTCACCGCCCGTGCCATGTCCTGCACGGCGACATAAGGCGTGGGCATGGGCATGACGTGGAAGACGGTGCTCATCGTCAGCCGGATGAGGGGCGAGGTGATGATGAACGCGCAGCCGAGCAGCAGCTCGCGCATGGGCCGCTCGTGTTGCCGCATCCACTCGAACTGGCGCTGGCGCTGGCGCACCGTGGGCAGGGAGAGCCGCGCCGTGTCGAGCACACTGACGTACGGCTCGCCGCGCCGCAGGTAGAGCGACCCCTGGAGGAGGTACTCCTCGTAGGCCTCGTCCGAGACCTGCCCCTCGAAGCGGGACACGAGCAGCGGCCAGAGCGAGTCGTCGAAGACGATGGACGCGGCCATACCCCCTACGCACCTGGCTCCGAGAAGCGGCGGCCACCCCTGTTCCTCGCGACCACGACGCAGCGCGTGAACGTCATGCCGCCTACCCTATCCCCAACGCCTACCCGCCAGAAGCCACGGCGCGAGCGAGGCACCTCGAAGGGCGAGGAGACGAACCGCCGCCGCCCACCTTCCCCGAGCGGGTGCCCGACCTCGGAAATCTGATTCCTCGAGGAGACTCCGCCGCTGGCCCTCCAGGGCAACCCGCTTCTCCGCGCGCGCCGCGCGCTACGCGAACGTGACACGAGGCCACCCGTCCCGAAGCGCCACTGTCTTCCACCCGCATGACACTCACGGGCACAGTGGGTGCATACCCCGCGTGTGCGGCGGACGAGCCGCATCACGAGGTGGGCACGAGATGAGACGTGGATTGGGGTGGGGCGCGAGGTGGATGGGCGGAGTGGCGGCGGTGGCGTTGTTGACCCACTGCGGTACGGGAGGGGACAGCGGGCAGGCGGAGGCCCGGAGCGAGGCGCCCGCCTCGCGGGTGGAACAGGCCCTGGTCACGACGTTGACCCTCGCGCCGAGCGCGGATGCGGTCGCGCGACGGGACGCGCCCGAGCAGAACTTCGGAAGCGGGGAAACGCTGAGCGTGGACCAGTCTCCCCAGGAGGAAGGATTTCTGCGCTTCAACGTCACCGGGGTGTCGGGCACGGTGACCCACGCGAGGTTGCGCCTGTACGTCACGGATAGCACCACGGACGGACCGCGGCTCTACGGCACGCGCAACTGGGACTGGCAGGACTCGACGCTCACCTGGAACCGGTCGCCGCTCGCCTCCGAGCAGGATCTGCTGGACGACAAGGCGGCGCTCACCAGTGGAACCTGGGCGGACTTCGACGTGTCGGCCACGGTGCATGGCAATGGCGACTACACCTTCATCCTGAAGGCCACCTCGGCGGATGGCGTGGGCTTCGCCTCGCGCGAGAACAGCCGGGCGGATCGACGGCCCCAGCTCGTGCTCACGGTGGACTCCGAGCCCAACTGCCTGCCGCGCGTCTACACGAAGACCCGCACCGAGGGGGCGTACGGGGATACCTACGTGTCCGAGGCCCAGCCCACCCAGCGCTTCGGCGACGAGCCCGCGCTGCTCGTGGACTCGAGCCCCACGCGGTACGAGTCGCACCTGTTCTTCTCCAACTCGGGCATCTACGACCTCGACGCGTGGAACGTGAAGCGGGCCACGGTGCGGCTGTACGCCACGAACGGCACCAACAATGGCCCGCGGATCCACGCCACGCAGGGGGGCTGGACCTGGCCGGACTATGACTTCGATTGGAACACCCGGCCGACCCTCGTGGGCCCGCCGTTGGCGGATCTCGGTGCCATCACCGCCAACACCTGGGTGGAGGCGGACGTCACGAGCGACGTGGTCAACAAGCGGGGTGCCTTCTTCTTCGGGCTCCAATCGGATTCGGATGATGGGGTGGACTTCGTGTCGTCGAACGCGGCGGCGGCCGAGCGGCATCCCCAACTGCGCGTCGAGCTGGAGTCGGGCCCCTATTGCACCTACCGGGGCACGGCCGGGGGCCGCACGGGCTTCACCCGGCACTACGGCGGAGCGGGCGACGAGCGGCTGATCGCGCTGAGCGCCGACTCCCATGGCGGTTTCGTGGCGGCGGGCCGCTTTGGTGACGCGCCCTTCCCGGATGGAACGGGCTTCGCCCTCGCGCGCTACGACGCGGCGGGCACGGCCCTGTGGACCCGGCAGGTGACCACCGCGAACGTCCGCCCCCAGTCGCTCACGGTCACGCCCGAGGGCAACATCCTCGTGGTGGGCATCTACGCCGGCTCGCCCGACCTCGGCACGGGTGCGCTGCCCGAGGTGCCCTTCCAGTGGGGCGCGGGAACATTCATCGCGAAGTTCTCTCCCTCCGGCCAACCCGTGTGGAGCCACGGCTTCGTCGCCACCTACTTCTACGTCCCGGATCAGGAACTCCAGTACTGGCCCATCCAGGCGGAGGCGGTGGCCACCGATGCCCAGGGCAGCCTCATCGTCGTGGGCAACTTCCATGGAGAGGTGGATTTCGGAGGCGGCGTGCTCTTCGCGGGTCGCAACAGCGTCTACAGCGAGGATGCCTACCCGGGCAGCTTCATCGCGAAGTTCGACTGGCAGGGCCAGCATGTCTGGTCTCGTGCCACGGAGGGGGCTCCTTCCGAGCCCACTGCGAAGACCCGGGCGGTGAGCACCGACGCGGCGGGCAATGTCTTCGTGGCGGGCCGGGCCAACTCCGGCGCGGACCTCGGTGATGGGCAGCCGATCGCCTGGAGCGCGCCCTACCTCGCGAAGTACGACGGCGCCACGGGCTCGCTCCAGTGGAAGCGGGTGTTCCAGGACCCCTCCAGGGTCTTCGGCGAGGTCATCGCCGTCCGGCCGCTGCACAATGGCGACGTGGCCTTCGCCGCCAACCTGGGCGCCACCTTCACCTTCGGGGGCGGGACGTACACCGGAGGCGCTCCGTGGGATCAGGGCTACCCGGGAAACGTCAATGGCTTCACGGGCACGCTGAGCGCCACGGGCGGCGACAAGGCCCTGCGCGACCTCAAGGAGACCCGGCTCCAGGGCCTCGTCGCGGCGAGCGATGACACCTACACGGTCTCGGGTTTTGGCACCAATGTCGACCTGGGTGGCGGTGTCGTGGGTCCGGACATGCGCGTCGCGAACTCGGCCTTCGTGGCGCGCTACACCGCGACGGGCGCGCACCTCTGGTCCCGCTCGCTCGAGCAGCAGTTCACGGGGGACTACTACGGGCCCCGGATGCTGCTGGCTCCGACGCCCGGAAGAGACGTGTTGATCGGCGGAGACTTCGCCCAGCCGTTCCAGCACGACGGGGTGACGTACACGCCGCGCGGAGCCTCCGACCTGTTCTACCTGCGGCTCACTCCCTAGTTCCGGGTGACGGGGAGACGCGAGGGCGTCTCCCCGTGGCCTCTTTCGAAGTCCAGCTACCCTCGGGTGATGTACCGCCCGAGGGCGTGCTCCAGGATCCGCTCCGTGACCACCGGCTCGGCCTCGAAGCGCTGGCGCAGCCAGGCCTGGACAAGCTCGGCCACATCGAACTCGCACTCCTCATTGGCGAGATCGCCCTTGAGGGATCCATCCCAGATTGGCTGGGGAATGGAGACCTCGAACAGCACGGTGAGCCCGTTGAGAAGCTCCGAGGGAATGTAGAGCGGGATACGGAGATGAGGCCTCGACTCCGTGGCGTCGTGGGGCGCCAGACGGAGGCCATCCAACAACCCCTCGAGATGCGTTCCCGCGTGAGCCCTGTGCAGGTTCACCCAGGACACCAGGCGGCTCCCCGGCTCCTGGCACCACTGGAGCACGAGCCGGACCCGGGTCGTGCCCCGGTGACCCTCGAAGCACCAGGGGGCGTGCAGAGGGAGCGCGGGCGCGGAGAGCCGCGCGCAGTAGTCACCGAGCCCCTGCTCGAAACGGTATCGCTCCTCCCGCTGAAGCACGGCGTCGCGCAAGCGGTACGTCACGCGAGGGAACAAGGCGGCCAGCTCCTCCATCCGCCCCGAGAGCGGCAAACTGGAGAAGCGGGTGTGTGCGAAGAGGGAGCGATCCGGGATGAAACCCTGGCGGCGATGGTTCCCGCGTGCAGCAAGCTCAGCGGTAAGCGATGGAGACCGTAGGTTTCTAGGTCTCCGATGAACATGGCGGGCCGTTGGCGTATGAAGGCGACGAATTCGGTCAAGGTGTGTTCCCCTCTCCGCGAGATTGACCCAGGCACCCAACGAAAACACGTTCTGCGTGAAACCACCCCGCCCCTGGAACTCGACGACATTCTCCGCCAGTTGCCCACGCCCACCATATTTTGAATCGGAAGGAGTACCGGCGTGGCGGAACAATAAACCTCTCTGACACCCCGCCGCCTGCCTGCTCTGGACAATCATGGACTTCGTGGGAAACAATTCTTACCAGTCGCCAACTCCGGCGTACACTCTCAAAAGAGAACGCATAAAGTGTCCTATTACTTTCCAACCATGCGGCCAACCCATACCGCCCTGGTGTTGACTTGTCTTGTGTCCGGCCTTCTTGCATCGGGCTCAGCACACGCCCAGGCAGTATCGCAGTTGGTCATCCTGGGTGTTGATGTGGATTACGCGAGTTCAACGCTCTACATCAACGGCGAAAACTTCACCAATGGCGCAAGCCCAGCCATCAAGCTGGCAGGAGTTCCCGTCCCTCTTCTCTCCACCAAGGACACTGAGATCGCCGCCTCACTGCCAGCGACCTTCCTGGGCGCCGTGGGGTCATACCTCCTGACCCTATCAACAGGCACTCTTCCGATTCAGAACGATGTCCTCGTTGTCACCCTGGGGGCATCAGGACCCCGAGGGCCCATAGGCCCCCAGGGGCCCAAGGGTGATACGGGCGCAGCGGGTCCCCAGGGGCCCAAGGGTGATACGGGCGCAGCGGGTCCCCAGGGGCCCAAGGGTGACACGGGCGCAGCAGGTCCCCAGGGGCCCAAGGGTGACACGGGCGCAGCGGGTCCCCAAGGGCCCAAGGGTGATACGGGCGCAGCGGGTCCCCAGGGGCCCAAGGGTGACACGGGTCCTCAAGGGCCCGTTGGGCCTCCGGGCCAATCGGGGATTATTACCGCCATCTACACGGCTCAACAGACTGGCGAGGTCCGAGTGACCGGGCTTAAGTGGACCTCCGTGCCTGGCACGACCATCAACTTCGTCCTGCCTCAAAGATCAACGGTCGACCTGGACGCCAATGGTTCGATTAATGGCATTGCAGGCAACCAAGGTAATGCCACTCACTGCGGCTTTCGCTTTTTTGTAGACAATGTTTCCTATGGAGAGCCTGCTTGGGGCGATGTGATCGTGGGATGTGGGACTGACAGCTCCTCCGCTGCGGGTTGGTGGTGTCCGTGGAGCATGCGCCGAACACTTCAGTTGGACGCCGGAAGTCACGCCGTCACCGTTCAACAGACGGGCTGGTCTGGCGCAACAGCCGGTTGTTTGAGTTCCTCCGCGGACTACTCGGCCACACGCCTTCGTGCCACCATTCGCTGAGTTGAGCAGGGAATGACGAACTGAAACGTCAGGACGACAGCAATCACCGTCAGTCGAACCCGCCAACTGCGAACCAAGCGCCTTCGTTCACAGCCAGCGGGGGTGGTCAGTCCGAGTCCTGATTCAGGACTCGGTTCACCCCCCGCTCGAAGTCCAGCAGGGCGCGTTTGAGCTTGAGCCCGCCCGCGTAGCCCGTGAGCGCGAGGCTGGAACCATTTACCCGGTGGCACGGCACCACGAGCGCGCTCGGGTGAGGCTGCGGATGCGCTGCAACCCCGTGCTCAGGCCGCTGTCCCCAATGGGGACACAATCGGCGAAGCCCAGGCCGCGCATCATCGCGTAGCGCGCGGTCCAGGGCCCGCAGCCCCTGAGTTCGAGCAGCCGCTCCTACGCGGCCCGGGCCGAGCCCGCGATAAGCTCCTCAAACGGCAGCGTCCCTTCCGCGACGGCCCGCGCAGCACCAGCAGGTACTCGGCCTTCGAGCACTAGAAGCACCGGGACGTGGCGTGCCAACGTCCAGCGCTGCGACCTCGGCGACGGTCGGATGCGCGCACATTCCGTCCGAGCCCTCGATGGGCCATCCGCCAGCTTGATCAGTTCCCGCCGCAGCGAGGTCGCGATGCCCAGGTTGATCTGCTGACCGATAATGGCCCAGGCCAGCGCATGGAAGGGCGCGGGAGCGAGCGGGACACGTAGTCCGCGCGACCCTCCACGAGACGGGCGACCTGCTCATCGCGTCCGGTCCGAGCCTCCAGTCCAGCGGCATCCGTGCCCAGGCCCAGCATCCGCACGGCGGGCTCGTTTGCTGCGGCCATCGTCTCGGGACGGTGGCGCCACGCAGCTGAATTCGAGTCCCATTCCCGAGATTCAAGGAGTAGCGGGCTCGTGCGCCCGCGCGACGGCCACCACTTCCTGTCCCGGCACCGCCATCACCCGCCGCGACCAGGTGGGATGCTGGGGGCAGCTCACGCGCACCTCCAGCTCCCGGCCCGCCTCGATGGACAGGGAGACCGGCGTCGTTCCCGGCGCCATGCGGCCGTCCACCTCGACGAGACAGCCCGTGGGCTCGCTCACCTTCAACGTGCCCTGGCTGCCCGGCACGGGCTGGGTCTCGGTGAGGGTGTGCACGTCGAGGACGTCCTCGCGCACCGCGAGGCCGAAGCGGCGCAGGCGGCCCTCCACCGAGGTGGAGATGATGCGCTGGCGCACCTCCGTCGGATCGAGCGTCTGGGGATCCTCCACCCGCAGACCGGCGACGTAGAGCTGCTCCCCGGGCTCCCGATTGAGCACCTCGACGCTCGCTCCCGAGCGGCTCGCGGCCACGACCACGCCCACCGCGATCAGGCTCAGCAGTCCGATGACACCGGCCACGACCCAACGCGTGGGGATGGCGCGAGAGGCCGCTGGCACCACCTCCGCCGAGGGGGGCGGGGCCGGCGAGACCTTGGGCGGAGCGGCCGGAGGAACGACCGGAGGAGCCGCCGGGGCCGGCGAGACCGGAGGCTGAGCGGCCGGGGTGGCGGGCGGAACAGGCGCCGCCAGGACGGCGGACAGGGCTGTCCCGGCGGGCGGGGGAACCATGGGGGTCTCCCCAGTGGAGCCCCTCAGGATGGGCGAGGGTCCGGTCCAGTTCGGGCTTTTCAAGGCCGTTCCGGGGGGCGGAGGCTCCATGGGGGTCTCCCCGGTGGACCCCTTCAAGATGGGCGAGGGTCCGGTCCGGGTCGGGCTGTTCGAGGCCGACACCACGGCGGGGAACGAGCCGGTGGCGGGCGAGATGGGGCCGAACTCCGCGAGCCGATCCCCCAGCGTGTTGAGGAAGAACCGGGCCACTTCCGCGGGGGAGGAGTGCAGGCCGAGGCGGACCATGACCGCCTCGATCTCCTCGCGCAGGGCGGCGGCCGAGGGCGTGCGGCGCATGCGATCCTTCTCCAGGGTGCGCAGGATGATCTCCGACACGTCCTGGGGAATCTCCGGCTTGAGCTGCGAGGGCACGGGGGCGGGGTCGCGCACGATGGAGCTGAGCGTGGCCGCGTCGTGGTCGCGCTTGAAGGGGAGCTGGCCGGTGAGCAGCTCGAAGAAGACCACGCCGAGCGAGAACACGTCGTTGCGCGCGTCCAGGGGCCGGCCGGCGGCGGCCTCCGGGGAGATGTAGGAAATCTTCCCCTTGACCACGCCCGAGCGGGCCACCTCCTCGCCCTGCACCTTGGCGATGCCGAAGTCGCCCAGCTTGATGGCGCCATCGAGCGACACGAGGATGTTGTGGGGGCTGACGTCGCAGTGCACCACGGGGTGGGACACGCCGGCGGGATCCACGTAGCTGTGGGCGTAGTGCAAGCCGGCGGCCGTCTCGGAGATGATGCGCAGCGCGTGCTCGAGCGGCAGGGAGATGCCCTTGCGCTTCATCTCCGTCATGAGCCGCTTGAGGTCCGGCCCGCGCACGTACTCCATGAGGATGTACGCCACGCCCTCGGACATGCCCATGTCGAACGTCTGCACGACGTTGGGGTGGGTGAGGCGAGCGTTGGCGCGGGCCTCGGCGAAGAGCATGTCGACGAAGTCGGTGTTCTCCGCGTACTGGGACAGCACCTTCTTCATCACCACGTACTTCTCGAAGCCCTTCACCCCCACCTGGCGGGCGAGGAACACCTCGGCCATGCCGCCCTGCCCCAGCCGCCGCAGCACGCGCAGCCGGGTGGCGCCGATGTCGTTGTTGAGGTCCGAAGTGCTTTCCCTGCCCTCGTTCTCCGAGGGCTCGGTGTTCGTGGAGAAGAGGTACTGGCTGAGGGCGCGCGGCTCGAGCGCCTCGATGTCCTCCAGGCGCGTCTCCACCAGGGGGGTCTGGCTGAGCAGCTGCACGAGCTGGGGGATGGCGGGCAGGCGCGCGGTGCCGCCGCACACGGGGCACTCGCGCTCGGGGCTGGCGTTGGCGAGCAGCCGGGCGAGGTACTCGGAGGCCAGGGTGCGCTGGGGGTTCTCGTTGCCGCAGTGGCGGCACTCGCTGGGAAGCCACAGGGTGTTGATGCGCGCGGCGGACGGTCGGCTGAAGCGCGCGAGGGCCGTGAGCGCGGGCGGCGTGACGCGGCAGAGCACCACCTGGGCGCCGCGCGAGGCGGTGTCGAGCACCTGCTCCAGCTTGGGGATGGCGTCGGGCTCCACGCGCGAGACGTGGGAGAAGTCGAAGGCGACGCGCCCCTCCAGGCCCGTGGCCAGCCGCCGCACGTTCAGGTCCCCCGTCAGCTCGCTGGCCAGGGTGATGTAGGTGATGTCGTCCTGGACGATCTTCAGGTGGGTGGTGAGCGGCACGGGGGCGCTGGGCATGATGGCGCGCAGGTAGCGCATCACCAGCGGGTCCACCGTGCCGAACTGCTGGCGCCGGGCGTGGTCGAAGAACTCGCTCGGCAGGTCCGCGAACTCCAGCTTGCCGGCGCATACCGGGCAGGTGTGCACGGGGGCGCGGCCCTCGGCGATCACCGCCGCCTCGGCCTGCAGATCCACCAGCCGCAGCCGATCCTCGCCACAGGCGCGGCACAGGTAGGGGGCCAGCACGGACAGCACCCGCGCCACGCCGGCGAAGCCCTCCACCATGTTGAGCTGATCCACCATCACCGGGGGCGTGTTCACCAGATAGAGCGACAGGGCCCCGGGGGGCAGCTTGCTGGTGAACTCGATCCACTTGCTGACGCCAAAGGAGCTGATGCGCTCCACCTGGCCCAGATCGAGGACGATGAAGCCGACGAGATCCCTGATCTTCGAGGTCAGCGGGAACGTCTCATCGATGACGCCCGCGATGCGGACGTGGTGGATGGTGCCCACTCGCACGCGGTTGATCGTGGCACTGCAGCCCTGCGTCTCCACCAGCCCAACTCCTCGCGAGTCCAGAACATCCCATCCGGCGCGGGGGCACGCGCACGGCGTCATCCCGTCATGGGGAACCTGGGGACTGTAGCGTATTTTCCCCGGCGCGTGAGGCCGGACCGGACCTGGGCGGGAGGGACCCGGGGCGGATCCAGGGAAGTGCTTGACGCCTCCGCCGCACCTCGTTCTCGGGCGGCGTCCCCCACCACGCCCCCGTGGGCTTCCAGCAGACCTGGCGAGCAGGCATCCCCACCGGGGGGACCCCGCCGCGGAACACGCGTGGTGCGGGCCGGGCCGGTGCCGCGTTGCGGCATGTTTCCCAGAGGGAGACACGTGGTTCACGAGGCAGATTCCGGAGCCCCTTTGGGGTATAGGGGGCGCGTTCTCCTTCCATGAACCGAGAGACGCACGTGTCCAAACCCCGCCTGATCAACCGCGAAGAGGAAGCGCTCCCGCTCGACCGGGAGCTGCTGGTCCGGATTCATGACCTGATGGTGAAGGCGCGCGTGCTCGAGGAGCGCCTCATCCAGATGTACAAGCAGGGGCACGGCTACTTCTGGATTGGTGGCCCCGGCGAGGAGGCCTTCAACGTGCCGCTGGGCCTGCTGATGAAGAAGGGCCAGGGCCCGGCCTACGACTACCTGCACGCGCACTACCGGCAGTCGGCCACGATGCTGGCGCTGGGCGAGGAGCCCCTCGGCTCCTTGCGGCAGATGAAGAACACGGCGTCGGACCCGTACTCGGGAGGCCGCAACTTCGCGGGCCACTACTCCAAGCGCGAGTGGAACATCGCCCCGGTCTCCTCGCCCATCGAGGTGCAGTACGCGATGGCGCCGGGCACGGCCCTGGCGCAGAAGCGCCACGGGGGCGAGGGCATCACCATCGTCACCGGCGGAGACGCGGGCACGGCCGAGGGGGATTTCGCCTCGTGCCTGGTGTGGAGCTCGCGCCCGGGCATGGAGCTGCCCGTGCTCATCATCGTCACCAACAACAAGTGGGGCATCTCCACGCCGGCCAACACCCAGCACGGCGAGACGCACATCGCCGAGCGCGGCAAGGCCTTCAACATCCGTACCCGGACGATCGACGGCAATGATCCGATCGTCGCCTACCAGGAGCTCAAGGAGGCCATGGAGTACGTGCGCCGCGAGCGCAAGCCCTTCCTCCTGGAGGCCATGGTGTCGCGCCTGTACGGCCACTCGTCGGCGTCGGGGGCGAACATGGTGGGCGGCGAGCTGGACTGCCTGACGCGCTTCGAGGAGCACCTGGAGAAGAAGGGCGTGCTCAAGCGGGCGGACATGGACGCGCTGCGCGGCCGCTACACCGAGGACATCGCCGCCCTGGCCCGCCAGGTGCGCGAGGAGCCGCTGCCGGGCCCCGAGACCATCTGGAACCACATCTTCGCGGAGAGGAAGTAACCCATGGCCAACATGGCTCAAGCCATTCGCATGGCGCTGCACTACGCCGAGGAGAACCTGGGCGTCACCGACATCTTCGGCGAGGACGTGGGCGCCCCCCTGGGCGGCGTCTTCACCGTGACGCAGGGGCTCAAGACGGCGTGGAACTCGCCCCTGGACGAGCGGGGCATCATCGGCATGGCCATCGGTCTGGCCATGGCCGGCCAGCGCCCCGTCGCGGAGATCCAGTTCGCCGACTACATCTACAACACCATCGACCTGCTGAAGATCGCCGGCAACACCTGCTGGGCGAGCCATGGGGACTGGAACCTGCCCATGGTGGTGAAGACCCCGGTGGGCAGCGGCATCCGCGGCTCGCTCTACCACTCGCATTCCTTCGACGCGACGGCCACCCACATCCCCGGCTGGAAGATCGTCATCCCCTCCAATCCGCTGGATGCGTACGGCCTGATGATCTCCGCGTGCCAGGAGATCAACCCCGTCATGTACCTGGAGCCCAAGGCGCTCTTGCGCATCAAGGGCGAGGAGCGGATTCCGGGCGAGCCCGACGACGACAAGCAGCTCTCCCGCCTCATCGACGCGCCCCTGGGCGATCAGCGCTCGCAGTGGAAGCCGCAGTGGCCCGAGGGGCTCGGGGCGTACGCGGTGCCCATCGGCAAGGGCAAGGTGGTGCGCCCGGGCTCGCAGCTGACGGTGGTGAGCTACGGCCGCACCCTGCCCCTGTGCAAGAAGGCCGCGGACGAGCTGGCGAGCGAGGGCGTGGACGCCGAGGTCATCGATCTGCGCTCGCTCTGGCCCTATGACTGGGAGCTCATCCGGGGCTCCATCGAGAAGACGGGCCGGGTGCTCTTCGTCAACGAGGACACCGAGGTGACCAACTTCGGCGAGCACCTGGTGCGCCGCACGGTGGAGGAGCTGTTCTTCAAGCTGCTCGCGCCGCCGCGGCTGCTGGCCGGCAAGTTCGTGCCGGGCATCGGCCTGGCCGACACGCTGGAGATGGCGTCGGTGCCCCAGTTGGGGGACATCACCGCCGCCGTGCGCGCGCTGGCCTCCGAACAGCCCTGATTTTCCCGCCCCCCCGGGCCTCAGGGCTTTGCGAGGGGGGCGGCTCCATGGTGTAGACTGAGGTGCCGTGCAACCGACGCCCACCCGAACCCCCGCTCCCGACGCACCGACCTTCCGCATCCGCCGTGCGCGCCGGGGAGACTCCGAGAGCCTCGCCACGCTGCTGCGTGAGATGGGCTATCCCCATGGCTCGGATGCCCAGACGGTCCACTGGGTCATCAGCCATCCGGAAATCGAAATCTTCGTGGCGGCCGACTCACAGGATCGTCCCGTGGGGATGGTGTCGCTGTCGCACCGGCCGCAGCTGCGGCTGCGCGGGCGCATCGCCACGGTGGACGAGCTGGTGGTGACGGAGAGCTGGCGGCGCCGCGGCGTGGGCCGGGCCCTCATCCAGCAGGTCATCGAGCGGTGTGGCGCCCGGGCCCTGAGCGTCAAGCGCATCGAGGTGAGCGCCTACGCCCAGGAGTCCCTCCAGAACTTCTACGCGTCGTGCGGCTTCCAGTTCGTGGACCGCACGGTGATGCGCTACACCGAGTTCGAGGGCCAGCACGGCTGATGCACCGGGCGGCCCTCACGGGCCACGCTCAGCGCTTGAAGCTGCCCACCACGCGCTGCAGGCGCAGCTGATCCTCTTCCTTCACGTCCACGAAGCGCACGCCGATCGCCTCGGCGTCATCCCGCACCCACGAGATGATGCCCTCGAGTTCGAAGTCTTCGCCGCTCACGGACATCTGCAGGCGCACGCGCGAGCCCACGTCGTAGGAGCGGCGCGTGCGCAGGCACAGGCCCCCCGCCGAGAGGTTGAGCGAGTAGGCCCTCAAGGCGCGCGCCGCGTCCTGCGTCTGCTCGAAGCGGACATCGAACGTCGCGGCCACCCGCTCGTGAGATCTCCGGTTGGCGTACAGCGCCGCCGGTGACTCCGTCATATCGGCAGACTTGGTGGTCATGCGCACTGATTCCCTCGGGCGTGTGAGTCGGTGAGGTCCTTTTATAGGGAGCCCCACACGGAGGCGCATCCACTCGAGGACCGCGAAGTGAGGAGAAGTGTCCGCTGTCCTCCATGTCCTGTTCAAGGGGGGGCCGTTTCTCCTCGGACGTCTTATTAGTCCCGTTCGTTTCTGCGACGGGAGCGTCAATGCGAGCGGATTTGTTCGTGTGCAGCGGTGTCCTCATCGTCGGGCTGATGGCGGCTTGCCGCGGCGATGTCATCACCCCGGATGCGGGCACGGGCACTGATTCCGGAGTGTTCCGGGATGGAGGAACTTCAGACGGAGGAATGCCGGACCCGGGGACGGAAACGGACTGTGACGTGGCGGCGCAAACGGGTTGTGCGGCCGGCGCGGTGTGCCTGCGGGGCGTGCTCGCGGATGGGGGCCTGGGAAACCTGTGCTTCACGGGAGAGTGCGATCCGGTGGCGCAGAACTGTCCCGAGGGCAACCGGTGCGCCTACGTGCGGCACGACAACGTGACGGCCCGCCGCTGCATCCCGGCGAGCACGGGCACGGTGGCCGAGGGCGGCGCCTGCCAGAGCGTCGCGACGGCCGGGGGTGACTTCTACGACACGTGCGCGCCGGGACTGTCCTGTACGGATCGCTCCACCTCGTCGGGGGGAAGCACGTTCACCTGCCAGCGCCTCTGCCACAGTGGTGAGCAGTGCACGGCGCCCCGCGACTGCATCGACGTGCTGCGCTTCGAGGGCTCCCACGAGCGGCCGAGGGTGTGTGGCGCTCCCGGCACCACGTGCGACGTGCTCGCGCGTGACTGCACGGACTCGCGCGGGTGCTATCCCTCGCCGAAGAGCGGCGGCGTGTGCGTCACGGCGGGAACGATCGCCGAGGGCGAGCCGTGCGCGTACGTGAATGACTGCCAGGAGGGCAGCGCCTGCGTGAAGGACGGAGCAGGCCAGGTGTGCCGCCGGCTGTGCCGCGCCCCCTCGGGCTCGCCGGGCTGCGACAGCGCACAGACGTGCCGGCCCCTCCAGGACTACCCCGGCGTGGGCGTCTGCGTGCGGTAGCGCGCCCTGCCCTGCTCCTCCGGGGCCTCGGACGACGAGAGGCCCCGGAGACGAGGCCTCACCCCGTGTTGCGCATGCCCACGGCGATGCCGGCGAGCGTGAGCAGCAGGGGCCGATCGCAGTGGTCCTCTCCCGCGCGCTTGCGCCGCATCAGCTCCACCTGGAGGAAGGACATGGGATCGATGTAGGGGTTGCGCAGGGCGATGCTCTGCTGGAGCTGGCGGTTGTTGGCCAGCAGGCGCTTCTCGCCCGTCACGCGCTTCACCCAGCGGCGGGTGCGCGAGTACTCGGCACGAATGCGCTCCCACAAGGGCCGCGTGGACTCGGGCGCCAGCGCCGCGTAGCGCGAGGCGATGGCGATGTCCGACTTGGCGAGCACCATGGCCACGTTGTCGATGACGGCGTGGAAGTAGGGCCACTGCCGGTACATGCGCGTGAGCAACGTGAGGCCCTCGGGCCGCGAGCCCAGCTCCTCCAGCGCCGAGCCCACGCCGTACCAGCCGGGGAGGATGGCGCGGTTCTGCGTCCAGGAGAACACCCAGGGGATGGCGCGCAGCGACTCGAGGCCTCCGGCGGCGCGCTTGCTCGGACGCGAGCCGATGGGCAGCGCGGCGATCTCCTCGATGGGGGTGGCCGCCTGGAAGAAGGGCACGAAGCGCTCGTCCTCCCAGACGAGCGCGCGGTAGGCGCGGCGGCCCATCTCCGCCAGCTCGTCGAAGGCGGCGCGGAAGGCGGGCTCCTCCTCTGGGGCCAGGCGCGGCTGCGCGTCGAGCGAGTGCAGCAGCACGCCACCGAGCACCAGCTCCAGGGTGCGCCGGGCCAGCTCGGGCCGGGCGTACTTGTGATCCAACGCCTCGCCCTGCTCGGTGGCCTTGTAGGTGCCGCCGACGCTGCCCCGGGGCAGCGCGAGGATGGCCTGCTGGGCGGGACCACCGCCGCGCGCCACCGTCTCGCCGCGGCCGTGGAAGAGGCGCAGCCGGATGCCCGCCTCACGCGCCACCTGGGTGAGCGCGGACTGGGCGCGGTAGAGCGCGGCGCTCGCGGCGAGCAGCCCCACCTCCTTGCCCGAGTCGCTGTAGCCCACCATCACCTCCTGGACACCCCGGGCCGAGAGGTGCCGGCGGTACTCGGCATGGGTGAACAGCTCGCGCAGCACGCGCGGCCCATCATCCAGCGCGCCGAGCTGCTCGAAGAGGGGCACCACGTCCACGGTGGCGCACCCGCGCGCCTCGTCCCACAACCCCGAGGCCCGCGCGCACTCGAACGCCGCCAGCACGTCCTCGGCAGTGGAGGCCATGGAGAGGATGAGCGTGCGGCAGCAGCCCTCGCCCGACTCGGACTGGGCCTCGCGCATGCGCTGGAGCACGGCCAGGAGGCGCTTGCCGCCCTCCGTCGGCGCGGGGCCTCCCTTGAGGGACGCGGCGGCGCTACGCGCGTCCTCGGCGGGGGCGCGCACCTCCAGCTCGGCCAGGTGGAAGCCCACGGCGCGCACCAGGGCGATGAGGCGTTGAATCTTCCGCACGCCCGCGTGTCCCCCCCTGGCCGCCTGCAACGAGCGCTCGAGCAGGTGCAGGTCCGCGAGGAGATCCGCGGGCGAGCGGTAGGCGGCATCGGGAAGCGGATCGGCGCGGCCCGCTCGGCGGCCCTCGACGTAGACCAGGGCGGCCTGGAGCCGGCCCTCGATGAAGCGCAGCTTGCGGCGCCAGGGCTCGCCCTCGGTGCGCGCGCCGTAGCGGGTCATCACCTCGGGCAGGACACGGGCGTCCTGCGCGAGCGAGCTCCGGAGCTCCTCGGAGACATGGGTATGGCGCTCGGACTGGGTGAGCACCCAGCCCAACCGGGCGATCTGCGTGCGCAGGGCGCGCAGTCCGCGGGCGCGGTGGGCGCGCAGGGTGTCCGCGAACACCTCGGGAGTCACCAGCGGGTTGCCATCCATGTCCCCGCCCACCCACGAGTGCAGACGCACGGGGGTGGCGAGTACCCCCAGCGGCTCGCCATAGGCGCGCTCGAAGGCCCAATCGAGCGTCTCGGGCATGAGCGCGAGCTGCTCGGCGAGCACCTCCTCCACGTACCAGAGGACGTTCTTCACCTCGTCGCCCACGGTGGGGCGCTCGCGCCGCAGCTCGTCCGTCTGCCAGAGGGCGGAGATCTCCTCGCGCATGGCCGCGTGGGTGTCGGCCTTCTCGCGCGGGGTGAGCTGGCTGCGGTCGCGGTTCTCGAGGAGCCGGGCCAGGCGGTACGTCTTCTCCAGCACCGTGCGGCGAGCGGCCTGGGTGGGGTGCGCGGTGAGGGTGAGGGTGACGCGCATGGACTGGAGCACCTCGCGCAGCCGCGCGGCGCCCACGCCCGCTTGCCGCAGGGAGTGCATCACCGCCTCGAGCGAGCCCCGCTGGGGGCCCCGGGAGCCGGCGACCTCGTGCTCGCGGGTGCGGCGGATGCGGTGGTTCTGCTCGGCGAGGTTGACGAGGCGGAAGTACGTGGAGAAGGCGCGCAGCACGGGCTCGGCCTGGCTCAGGGGCATGCGGCGCAGCAACGCCGCCAGCTCCGAGGCGGCGGCCCGGCGTCCGGACTTGGGGCCCCGCCGCCGCTCGATGGAGAGGCGACGCACGCGCTCCTCCAGCTCGAAGACGGCCTGGCCCTCCTGCTCGATGATCACTTCCCCGAGCAGCTGGCCCAGCAGCCGGACGTCCTGGCGCAACGGCAGATCGACATGACGAATGGGAGGCATGACACGCCACGCTAGGCCGCCCCCATGCGCCGATCCACTGGGGAAACGGCACTATCCAGGTAAAAACGCCATTACGTGCCGATCCGGCGCAGGATGAGCAGCGGCCCGTCATCCACCTTGCGGTCGGTCAGATCGATGGCGCAGTCGAGCATCCAGTCGCCATGGCCCTCGGGATCCAGCAGGCGCTGCTGGGCATCCCACTGCCGCGGACCCGTCTCCTTGAGCAGGGTGTACGCGGGCCGGCGGGCCTGGGGCGTGAGCACCACGCTGCCGTGCTCCTCGAAGTACGGCGCCATGGCCGCCTCCAGCTTCGCCGCGGTCCACGCCTCGCCCCCCGCGTCCAGGCGCAAGAGCGCCACCGCGTCGGCGTAGCGCCGCAGGCCGAGCATGCGCACCAGCCGGTACAGCTCGTTGCGCACGTGCGCCGCGAAGGCCCGGGGATCGTCGGTGAGCTCCTGCGGACGGCGCTCGGGGGCCTCGGCGCGGGGGAGGAGCGCCTCGCCCGGGTTCTTCAGCCGCTCCCACTCGTCCAGCAGGCTCTGGTCCACGTGGCGGATCATCGCCCGCAGCCACTCGATGATGTCCTTGAGCTCGTCGTTGCGGTAGCGCTCGGGGATCGTCTGGGTGAGGGCCTTGTAGCAGTCACCCAGGTAGCGCATGAGCACGCCCTCGCTGCGCTGCAGGCCGTACTCGCGCACGTAGTCGTGGAACGTCATGTACCGCTCGTACATGTCGCGGAGGATGGACTTGGGCCGGATGTTCTCCGCGCCCACCCACGGGTGCTTGTCCGCGAAGGCGTTGAAGGTGGTGTAGATGAAGTCGCGGTTGGGCTTGGGCCACTCGAGCTTGTCCAGCTCCGCCATGCGCTCGTCGTACTCCATGCCCCGCGCCTTCATCTCGGCGATCTTCTGGCCCTTGAGCTCGTGGAGCTGGGCGTAGAGCACCACCTCGGGGTTCTCCAGGATGGACTCCGCGAGCGTCACCACGTCCAGCGCGTACGTCTCCGCCTCGTGGTCCAGCTTGTTGAGCGTGTCCAGGAGGTAGAGCGACAGCGTCTGATTGAGCGAGAAGTCTCGTTGCAGGCCCGGCGCCACCGTCACGGTGGCACCCGAGCCGCCCTCCCCCTTGTTCACGAGCACCAGGCCCGCGTTGCGCAGGGTGCGGAAGCACGACGCGGCCTCCTTGAGGTTGCGCCGCTTGATGTACTCCGAACCGTGCGAGCGGAAGACGAGCCGCACCAGGCGCTGATAGCCCTCGGCGCCGCCCACCATCTCGCTCTGGAGCAGGTTGAGCAGGAAGCCGTGCGTCACCTCGAAGCGGGACTCGAGCGGCTCGGGCAGCCCCGTCTGCAAGCGCTCGAAGGTGTTCTTGTCGTAGTTGACGAAGCCCTTCTGGGGCGGAGGCTTGCGCGGCAGCCGCTTGCCACCCTTGGCCTCCTTCTGGGCGATCTTCACGTTCTCGATGACGTGCTCGGGCGCCTGGGCCACCACGCTGCCCTGGGTGTCGAAGCCCTTGCGGCCCGCGCGGCCGGCGATCTGCTGGAAGTCGCGCACGCTCAGCGTCGCGAGCTTCTCGCCGTTGAACTTGAAGAGCTGGGTGAAGAGCACCGTGCGGATGGGGATGTTCACCCCCACGCCCAGCGTGTCCGTGCCGCTGATGACCTTGAGCAGCCCCGTCTGCGCCAGCCGCTCCACGAGCAGCCGGTACTTGGGCAGCAGGCCCGCGTGGTGCATGCCGATGCCGTGGCGCAAAAAGCGCTGGAAGTCCTTGCCGTAGGGCGTGTCGAAGGGGGCCTCCAGCAGCGCCTGACGGATGGCCTCCTTCTCCTCCTTGGTGGAGAAGTCCACGCTCATCAGGTTCTGCGCCTGCTCGGCCGCGGCGCGCTGCGAGAAGTTCACCAGGTAGATGGGCGCCTTGCCCTGACGGATGAGCTCCTGGAGGGTCTCGTGCAGGGGCGTCTCGCGGTACTCGAAGTCCAGGGGCACCGGGCGCACGGCGCTGCGCACGCTCGCCACCTCGCGGCCGGTGAACTCCTGGAGCTTCTCCTCGATGAGGTGCGTGTCGCCCAGCGTGGCCGACATCATCAGGAACGTGGTGGACGGCAGGGTGATGAGCGGAAGCTGCCAGGCGATGCCGCGCTCGCGGTCCGCGTAGTAGTGGAACTCGTCCATCACCACGTAGTCGGCGCGCAGCATGGCGTCGCGCAGGGCGAGGTTGGAGAGGATCTCCGCGGTGCAGCAGATGATGGGCGCCTCGCGGTTGATGGCCGCATCACCGGTGAGCAGGCCCACGTTCTCCGCGCCGAAGGCCTCGCACAGGGCGAAGAACTTCTCGTTGACGAGCGCCTTGATGGGGCAGGTGTAGAAGGACACCTTGCCCTCGGCCATGGCCTTGAAGTGCAGCGCCATGGCGACGAGCGACTTGCCCGAGCCGGTGGGCGTCTTGAGGAACAGGTGCTTGCCCCCGAGCAGCTCGAGGATGGCCTCCTCCTGCGCCGGGTAGAGGGACAGGCCCGTGGACTCCACCCAGCCGACGAAGCGGGTGAGGATGTCGTCGGAGGCCAGGGGGCCGGCGGAGCGGTCGGGGAGCAGGGCCGCGAGCGGCGCCCGGGGGGATTCAATCGTCTGCATGGAGAAGGGAACTCTAGGCGGGTGACTCTCTCGGCCGCCGGGAAAAGTGCAGCCGCGCTCGCCGCTCTCCCCACATGAGACCACGCGTACGGCAGGTGGAATCAGCGCACCGGGGAATACACAAAGGGTACATAACTGCACGCTTGCTGAACAGGTATGTAGCTTTGGAGCCGCGAGACCGGTTATACCTGCATTCCTATGACCGGCGACAAGCTCGTCTACGCAGGAACCGTCGAAGCGCTCTTCCTCCGAGCCCTCGAGAACCGCCTCACGCCCGCATGCAGGCAGCGGCTGGCGGACGCGGGGTTGGATCTCGAGCAGAAGCTGGCTCCCACCTACACCCTCGCTCAGTGGAAGCAGTTCCTCCGGATCGCGGCCGACCACGTCTACGCGGGGATGCCCGCGGAGGCGGCGTACTACTCGCTCGGTGAGCGGTTCATCGACGGTTACTTCTCCACCCTGTTCGGGCGCGCGCTGCTCGGGATGGCCCGGTTGATGGGTCCCCGGCGGACGCTGACGCAGGCCCGGCTGTGTTTCCGCGCGAGCGCCAATTGCAGTGAGGTGCGAATCGTGGAGCGGGGGCCGACGGAGGTGGAGGTGTGGCTGACGGACATCGGCGCGGATCTGCCGACGTTCGTGGCGGGAGTGCTGGCCCGGACGGCGGAGCTGACCGGTGGGCAGCGGGTGGTCGCGCTCCCCGAGGGCTTCGACGGCCAGTCCGCCACCTACCACGTGCGCTGGTCCGAGCAGACGGACACCGCCGTGGAGACGGCACTCGTCCCTCCGCCCTCCGTGGGTGGACGGGCCCCCGAGTCCCAGCCTCCGGCGTAGCTGCTTCTCCCGTGGGGAGCACGTGAGCGAGGAGCCGAGCAGCGCTCCCGCCCGTGCTCGCTGCCCAGGGGTGAGACCCGGCAAGCGCGGCACGTGGCCGCCACCGGGGTTTCCCCCTTGGCCCTTATCGACCTCTCTCCTCTACGTAAAAGCCCGTCAGCAGCGGCGTCACTCGTGCATGTGTCGCCGCGCTATACTTGCTCTATAGGTCATTTGTAGTCCCTCTCTTCATTCTTCCACTGCGCGCCTCCTACAGGGTTCGGCTGTTCTCTTATTCCCAAGCCGGTGAGCGGTTAATATCGGTGAAGGCGCGAAGGGATAATCGAGGATGGCGGAATCATCGTTGGTCTTAGAGTTGCAAAGCTTGGCGCAAACAAGCAAGACGGATATTCCTGAGTTGCTACGACGGGCAAAGGTTGTGGCGGTGAAATTGAGGCTTCCGGATCTCACCGCATGGCTAGAGCATGAACTAAACGGATACCCGGACAACCAAGAGTTACCGCGGTATCGAAAGGCTCCGTGTGAACTACGAATGAGGAACCCGTTTCGTGGATTGATGCCTGTTGTATGGGGGCCGAAAAGCAAAGATCTTGCAGAACACTTCTCTACTATCAATATACGGCAATCAATCGGCACGCTCGACTCCCTGCTATCCAGAATTGACAAGAGTGGCCACCTGGAATCACATCTCACTCCCCAGGAAACAGGGATTCTAATTGAAATTAGCGACGACTTCCGCTTGATGCCGGCGGTTCGAGTCATTTACCCAAGTGCTATTGACGGCATTTTTGATTCAGTCCGAAACAGAATTCTTGAATGGGCGTTAAACCTTGAAACACAGGGTGTTTTGGGCAAAGGCATGACATTCACAACTGACGAGAAACGAATCGCCTCCACCATCCACGTCACCAACTACGGACAATACGTACAAGGCGATCAAGCAAGTGTAGCAATCTCCCATGCTTCGCCAGGTGCGAATGTGACGTCAGCTAGTGGCGGAGCCGCAGTTGAACAACGACTCAACACTGCTGTTTCACGGGCCGAGCAAGACAACGCGGGTCTAGCAGATGCGCTCCGTCAGATTGCTGGTGCTCTCGCTACAAACCAGCATCTACCGGCGCTCAAGAAGGAGGAAGCTTCAGAACAACTGGCGTTCATCGCTGAGCAGTGTGCTGCTCCTGCAGAACAACGACAACCGCACTCAGTGATCAAACCAATGCTACTAACTCTTCGAGAGACACTTGGCCTTAGCGCAGACCTTCTTCAAGTATGGGGCACATTTGGCCCAGTTATCTGTGCGGCCCTGAGCGTCAATGGAGTGGTGTGAGCGTTGACATTCGCAGTTCGCCCTGTTTGAGGACGCGGCACTACTTTCTGCTGTTGCCAGGAGGCAAAAGCTCGCTGCGCCCGAGGCCTGGGAGAGAGGACAATGCGCGCTAACTTGTCACGGTCACAGTGGGCAGTCCTACTGCTCGTCACTGCCCTGTTGTGCACTGGCTGTGCGTCGCTGACACCACCACCTGGCCGGGGGATGAACCTGCACTACACACCGCGCGAAACTGCCGCGTCTGCATCGGCGCCAGGGTCGAGCGTTGAGCCTCCTCGCTCCCTCATTTCTCCATTCCCCTCCCCTCATGAAGAGCCGGAGCGGCGACACCAGCGCCAAGCCACGCGGAAGATTCTGACGGAAGTAGATCCAGACGACGCCACGGGAACTGCGCGGCAGAACGCCCTCGCCGCCCAGCTGGCATTTCGCGGTGCCGTTCTCGACGTCTCTGGCTCCACTCGCCGATTCTCCAGAGTGCTCTCCAAACTCAAAGCCAGCGAGCGGGGCATCACCGCCGGAATCTCTGGCGTCTTCATCCGCTATGTCGAGTATGGCGAACGTCAATTGAGGTGGATTGACGCCGAACTCGCCGCCTCCACCCGGTTGGCCAGCACCGCTTCGGAGGTGGATGACCCGGACATGCAGCTTGCTCTCCTGAGCCTCGCCGGCCCACGGCTTGAGGCCGCCATGATGGGCTCGTACCTGCTCGCGACATGGCTCGACTTCCTCAATCTCGTCGATGTCGTGCTCAAGCAAGGTTTCATCAGTGTCGAGATGCTGTTCATAAAAATGGATCGCTTGCAGAAGATGCTCGAGCCCTCCATGACCGCGCTCTCCTCCTTGGAGCCAGCGCAGGTGGAGGCTGCGGCGACAGACATGCCCGCGCTGATGAGCCATCTCTCCAGTGAGTTCAATTCCACCTGTGAGACCGCGCGCATGGCAATGAAGCGTGGCGAGCAGGCAATGCTGTTGGCTCAGCTCGTAGAGATGGTCACCATGGTATCAGCGATGAAATTCTCGCTGCCCACTCTGCCCCCGTCTGCTCCCGCCACAGTCGGACTGAGCCTGGTGGCGGGAGGCGAGGGCGTGATGATGGGTACGCGGATGGTCGTCTCCGTCGACTGGGTGGAGATGATGCGCCGACTGGTGCAAGCGGGCATCATCTCTTTTCCCGTCGTCAGTGCTGCGGTGCGAATTCAGGCCGGCCAGGTAATGATGGCCCAGTCGTACGACGAGCTGCCGCGCGGCGTGCGCGACGCACTGGGTGATGGGCCCGAAGTGCGCGGCATGCGGGTGACGGGCAGAGCCGGAGCCGGCATGGCCGAGCCACCTCGACACCATGTCCTGCCACGAGAGTTCCGCGAGTGGTTCGAGAAGCGTGGTTTCACTGGAGAAATGAGCATCGATCAGTTCTGCGTCAGAATGGAGCAGGCTCACCACGAAGCGATCCATGGCGGTGGCGACTGGCGCATAGGTCGCGCATGGTCTAGTGAATGGAACCAGATGATCATAGAGGCTCTGCGCAAAGCTGAGACCAAGGCTGGCCGGATGTTGACGAGGAACGAAATCTTGGACATCGTCGCGGGCTATATGAAGCGCTATGATCTTCCGATGATTTTCACTCCCGGGAGAGGGCGATGAGCAATGGGCGTTCCTGGGATGGCAACTGGAGGGTCCGTATCCATGAGCGGGTCCGTGAGCGCGGATACGACTCTCTCACCGCTTTTGCTGAAGCGCACCCTACCCTCCCGCTGGTTGAGTTGGCCCAGAAGCTTGGAGAGGACGACGTCAACGCGGTGCAGGTGTTCAGCGGGTTGGTCGCCGAGGCAGAACGAAGAAAACAGCTCACGCGCCTGGTGCGCGGACAACTCGTGCGTGAACTATCCGAGAGCTTCCCGAATGGATGGCCGGCCGTGCTGGACGACGCAAACCGTTTCAAGGTCGCCAAGGCTCTCGGGTTCTGGTCTACCTTCACTCCAGAAACCCATAAGGAACGAGTCGATCAGGTCGGCGATGTGCTCCTCGCCACTCCTCCACCACCAGGTTGGCACCCACTCGGTCCCGACGACGAGCTACTGCTCTCTCTCCTACCAGACGAGAAAGTCTGAATATCACCCTTTGGAGAGGACAATGAGCGAGAGCCGCTCCTGGCAGGGCAACTGGAAGATCCGCCTGTTCGAGCGGGTCCGCGAGAAAAGGGTACTCTTCACTCACCGCCTTCGCTGATGCCCATCCTACCGCCTCGTTGGTGGCGCTGGCCGAGGCTCTTGGTGAGGATGACATTAACGCCGTGCAAGTGTTCCACGGATTGGTGGCCGAGGCGGAGCGGAGCCACCGGCTCACGCGGTTGGCGCGCGGACAGTTGGTACGCGAGCTGTCCGAAGGTCTCCCCAACGGCTGGCCGGCCGTGCTGGATGATGCCAACCGTTTTGAAGTCGCAAAGGCGCTCAGCGCATGGATTGCCTATACCCCAGAGACGCATCAGGACAAAGCAAGGCAAATCAGAGTAGCGCTTCTAGCCACGCCGCCACCACCCGGCTGGCGCCCGCTCGGGCCCGACGATGAACTGCTGCGCATGCTCCTGCCCGACGAGACAGCCTGAGCCCCTCCTGTCCGGGCTCTTCGATCTGGATTCAATCCCCTCCGGAGCCACTGCTCCAGCGCCCCTTTCCCTCTCCCCTCCCCTCTGGAGGGGCCCCAGGTAAAGACGCCACGGGCAGTATGTGCACGTAGTCGCGGAAGGCCTCGTGAAGCGCACGGCCCTCCCGTCCGGCCGCGTACGCGAAGGCACTCCGCGGAGACACCTCCCCCCGGGCGAGCTGTTCGACGAGCGCACCGAGATCCGGCCGCGCTCCGCGAACACGAATGAAGAACACCATCGCGATACTCTGGTAGTAGACCGCGCCCGCGAACAGTTCATCCGCGGTGTGGGGAAAGGCATCCACCAGGGCCTCGAAGGGAAGATGACCCTCGGGCAGCCAGTCATGCAACCCGAGCCGCGGGTCCTGCCACCACGTCTCGCGGGCGACCAGCATCGCAATCCCCTCGTGGAGCCACATCGGCTTGCGCACGCCGAGCTGGTTGAGGACATGGTGAGAATACTCGTGAAGCAGGCTCTCGCTGAGATCCCGCTCGGCGGCCACGTGGATGGCACCATCGTAGTAGCCACGGGTCGCGCGATTGACACAGGCGGCGCTCACGAGCTGCTCGACGCTCGAGTAGAGAAAGACGGACGGGGCGCGGACCGCGTCCACCTGAGCTCCCAACAACATGCGGAGAAGGCGATGCGCCCGATCGAGCATCTCGCGTGCCACCTCCACGTGCGAGGCCGACAGGTCCGGATGACGGCGGATGTGCTCCGCGCCTTCCGGTCCGGCCACGAAGCTCGACAGGAGTGCCTCGCGGTCCACCAACGGACGAGTCCCCTCCTCGCACAGGGCTGGTTTCCCCCAGCGCACCCGCAGCCGGGGATCATCGGAGCGCACCTCGTCCGAGGGCTGAGCCTGACCCTGGTCCGACGGAGGAGGCCGTGGGGAAGGCGCTGGCGGGGCACTCACGGTGGGCGTGACACTCCCGGCCACGGTCGGCCCCTCGTCGGTGCGCACCTCGGCGCGCGAGTCACGAGCCCTCTCCGGGGGCCGGGTGCTGGAGACGGAAGCCCTTGGCCTCGGAGGCGCGGACACCTCCGCGGAGGTGCCCACGTCCGGGGATGGCGCCCACAAGAGGAACGCACCCCACAGGGCCAGGAACCCCACGACGACGAGGAGCAGGAGACAATTCCGGAGCCGCATCGCCGCGAGACTCGCACACTCCACCCGTGGGGGCGGGTCGAAATGCGACTCCCGGTGAAGAGCAATGGGAGTCAGTCCGACTCCAACGCGCGCACCCGGAAGTCATCGAACCAGATGCCCGCGATTGGGGTGAGCAGGCCCGCGAGTCCCTCGTCCCCCGGAGCGGACGAGCTCGTGTCCGTCACCCTCAGGCGCACCTGCCCGTTGACCGAAGCGGCCAGCTGCACCGGCTGCGTCCCCCACGCGGCCAGGGTGAAGGTCGCGCCTTCCCATGCGGAGGACTGGCCACTGGCGGCCTCCGCGAGCACGGTGGGCTTCCCGTCGCGATAGCGGCGGATCTGGATGCGTCCCGACGGCAGGTACACGAGCGCGTAGAACGCGTCCCCCCTGGCGCGCAGCACCACGCCCGCCTCGTCCGCGGCGAAGTGCTGCAACCACGCCTCCACCTGACAGTCCCGGCAGCTCGAGAGCGGGGCCAGCGCCTGGTTGTTTCCATCGGGATTGTCCAGGTCGCTCACCGCGCGCTTGCCATTGGACAGCCACAGCCCGCTCAGCGACCAGTCGGAGCCCAGTCCGCTCGAGGAGTTGCTCGAGAAGTCATCGCGGAAGAGCTCCCGGCCCGGTGAAGGAGTGTCCTCCGAGGGCTCGGTCGGCGGGGGCGGCTCCGAGCCGCCGCCACCGGGCGCGTCCAGCCTCACGCGCACCATGTTCCCCCGTGAGTTGTCATCGGGGGCCTCGCCGAAGAAGCAGGGCACGTCGTCCACCCCCTCGGGCAGGGTGTCCAGCGCATTGGGATAACCCTTGAAGGTCCGCTTCGAGTCCAACACCACCGGGTCGCTGAACCGGCCGTCCTCCAGCGTCCGAGCATGGATTTCATAGGCCCTCCCGGCCGAGCGCATGACGTTGTAGAAGACATACAACGTCTTGCCCACCCGGGTGACGGCCGCTTGCATCGCCCAGTCCCGCGATGACTCCAGCAGCGTGCGCGAACCAAAGCTCGTGCCGTCGAAGTGACGGTAATAGAGACGCTCCGTCTCGTCCTTGTAGACCAGGTGCATGCCCCCCTCTCCGTCCTCCACCGCGCTCAACGCGGCGCCATGGTAGATGCCGTCGGAGAAGGCCGTCTTCACGTCTCCCCAGGACTCCACCGGATCGCTGTCGCGGCGGATGCGCATGCGCGTGGGCTCGAAGCCGTCATGCATGGCGTAGAGGAAGACGAGCTTGGAGCCCACGCTCAACAGCCGCCCGCCCCCGCGGCGCTTGACCCGGCCCAGGTTCGCCTGGCGTTGGAAGGACGCGCCTCCATCCGAGGACACGGACAACACCGCCGTGGAGCCCCCGTCCGAGTCCAGGTGGAAGGCCTGCACCCACAGCCGGCCTTGTGAGTCGCGCGCGAGCAGCGCCCGGGTATAGGCCGTGGAGTCATCCGCGTTGAAGATCCGCACGGCGGGCTCCGGCTTCCAGTCATGAGAGTCCGGCTGGTAGCGCCACCATTGGAAGTACACGTCATGCCGGGACGAGGCCCTCAGGCTGGGGGACTCCCACGAATAGACGAGTGCCACGTCCCGCCCCACCGCGACCAGATCCGCGCGGTCCGCGTGGCTTCCATCCGGCTGGATGGGGACGTAGAAGCGGAACGTGCGGCCCTCGTCCTCCGAGCGGTAGAAGGACAAGCCTCGCCCCTCCACGCCTTCCTGCTGGATGGCGAGCAGCCAGGTAGCCGGGCGCCCTCCACCGGTTTCGAGCCGCACCGCGTGCCTTTGCGCGGGCAGAGTGAGTGCATTGCCAACCTTGACAGGCAAGACAGGCGACGTGCTCGCGAGCACCGCCGCGAGCAACGCGACCGAACCGATGATCATTCGAAGTCCCCTCCCTCTCTGGAGGGCAACCTAAGACTCGGCTCCACACGAAGAAAGCGCCCCGTCCGGCCACCACGATTCGTGGCCAGACAGGGCATTCTTCTTCCCTCCCGAGGGCACCCGGGTCGGCGACCATGGACACGCCGCGCCCCACTTCGCCCTCGGAAGTACTCTCACCGCGACCGCGCATCGTCCGGCTGGGCCAGCGGCTTTCTCGGGGCGCGGCGGCCCTGGGCCCGGATGAACGAGCCCACCTCCGCGGCCCTCACGTCCGCCGCGGCCACCAGGCGGCCCTGCTTCTCCAGCCGCCCCACGGCCTCCCGCGTGGCCGATGCCTCCCCGTGTCTCGCCTGGATCTCCAGGATGCGCACGCTGGCGTTCGTCAGCTGATCGAGACCGAAGCCAGGGATGTCCACGAAGAACGTCTCCGTGTCCGCGTCCATGTGCTCCGGAGTCTCCGGGCCGGCTCCCGCGGTGCGCTGGGCGAAGTCGACGTCGAGCCCCTGCACGGCGAGCACGTCGTCACCCGAACGCACCTCGTACACGTACTGACGGCCGACGAGGTTCTTCTCCAGCTTGAGGAAGCCAGGCAGTTCCACGGCATCCACCACGTCCAACCGGACACCGCGCAGCCAGCGCAGGGTCAGCCGGGTGGACACCTGCTCGCGCCCCGGCTGCTTCACGGCCAGCGTCTGCCGCTCGGCCGACGCCGGGTCCGGCGGTGCTCCTTCCATCGGGGCCTCGCATCCACCGAGGAGCAGGGCCAGGGTCATCCACTTCAAATGCGCGCGGTTCATGGGAGCACCTGCTTACGACTGCGTGGAACGGAAGGTGATGATGCGCGACGTCTTGCCGGCCTCGACCGCCGGCACGGTGCACTGGATGTAGAAGTGCGCGAACGTCCAGCCATCGGTGATCTCCTGGATGGTGAGCTGGGTATTGCTCGAGGTGCCGGTGGTACTGGTGCAGGACCAGGGGCTCTCCACGACGCTGGCGCCGTTGGGCACGCGCGACACCGCCTTGCAGCACACCCCCGTTTGCGTGCTCTGATCGCTCACCCAGACGGTTGCGCTGAAGCTCGTGGCGAACGAGCCGTTGATGAGCCGGCGCTCCGAGGGGCAGATCGTCGTGACGGCCACCGCCTGCGGGTTCTCCGCCTGCCCCTGAGCGTTGAACCTGAGGTCGTGGCCAACCCCGACACACATCGCGCCAGGGGCGTTGTCCTCCTCGGCGGCGAGGGCCGCGGTGGACAGGGAGAGGGAAAGGAAGGGGATCGACAGGAGCGTGGTGAATCGACGGTTCATGACGTGAGTCCTTTGTTTGCGAATTGCGGGTCAGTAGTACTGCTGGCCAAAGCGATACGTGATGACGCTCGAGGCCTTGCCATTGGAAGCGGCGGGGATCGAGCAGGTGAGCGCGAAGTGCGCGAACGTGTAGTTCATGTGCACCTTCGGGAAGTCCAGGTAGAGGCGCTGATAGGCTCCGCTGCTCCCCGTCGTGCAGACGTTGGCGCCGGTGGCGACGTTGCCCGCGGGAGTGCGAGCGAAGAGCTGGCAACAGACGTCCTCGGTGGGGTGCTGATCGACGACGAAGGCCTGCCCGATCAGGTGGTTGGTGAAGGAGCCGTTCTCCTGGACGCGCCGGGTCGGGCACAGCACCGTGGCCGGAGTCGCCGCCGGGTTCGTGACGTGCGCCGCCGAGGTGTACGCGACCGTCGCCGTACCGGTGGCCTTGCAGGCCGCGCCGGGATAGCTCGCGTAGAACGAGAAGTCGCCAGCGACGTCGGTGAAGCCCGTGAGCGTCTGCTTCAAGGTATCGCGGCAGACCGGGCAGAACTGATTGGTGTTGCCCCTCATCCGGCAGTCGTGGACGGGCCGGTAGATGCCCTTCCCATAGGTCGCGCACCCCTCGAACTCGCCCACCGTCTCGTCCGGATCCATGGTCACCGCGTCCCACGTCGTGGGCAGCGCGACGTCCGGAGTCAGGAAGTCGGACCAGGCCACCTCCGTCCGGCTCAGGCTCGTGGAGCAGTTCTTGGCGTTGACGGGACCCTTCGGGTAGGGGGTCGTCTTGTAGGCATTCGCGATGTACTCGTCGTAGAGGTTGGACACCATGTGCCCCATCTCGTGCGCGAGCACGTACCAGCTGGCTCCGATGGGCACGGTGAGCCGGCCCCCTCCCCCACAGCCTCCCGACTCTCCCGTGAGCACGTTGAGGACGCGGACCTCCAGATCCCGCTTGGGCACGAGCTCGTCCAGGATGGCCTTGAGCGTGGCCGAGGTGTTGGCGGTCCCCTCCACCCAGCACCGGCCCCAGCAGGCCGTGTAGACGAAGTCCAGGGCGGTATCGTGGGTGTAGCAGGCCGGGCTCGAGGACGTGTTGCACGTCGTGTCCACCACGTCGTCCTCCGTCTCGCGCGTGCCACAGCCCTCGCTGTAGCGGCGGATGGAGACACCCGACTGCGCGGACGTCACGTCGACCCGGTAGATGTTGAAGGCCGATTGGTTCTCCCGGAAGTACTCGTCCTGGGTGAAGACTCCGCCGAGGACCTTGTCCTGGACGTATTGGTGGTAGTCGTCCATGTCGTTGGCGGTGAAGCCATCGCCGATGATCACCAACACCTTCTTCTCGGCGTCGGGACCGTTATCGAGAATCTTGGTGGCCGTCTGCGCGTGGGCCGGACTCGTGAGGCCCAACAGCGCGAGTCCTCCAAGCAAGAGAAGGGGTTTCATGGGTCCTGTCATGGCCATGAGGGGTGCTCCTTTCTTCGTGTGGGAAGGGAATGAAGTGCGAACCCGGCCGCGAGGAGCGCGGCCTTCGCGAGGGAGTGATTGCAGCCGCGATGCCAGCCCGGCTTCACCCCGGATCCCGGGCACTTGCGCCGCATGCCACGTGTCGGCGGAGGGCCGGACGGGGCCCTGGCACAGTCCGCCGCGCACTTGAGGCACGCGAGGGCACGTGCCACTGTGCCAGCGGAGAACCCCCCCTCCTCCCCCATGCCGACTCCCGAACAGGAAGAGCGGACACTCGAGCCGACACTCGCGCCGGAGCCCACCACCTCTCCCACCCCTTCCGGGCCCACGCCTCCGGAAGCGGAGTTCCCCGTGCCCCACTGGGAGCGCTACGAGTTCCTCGAGCGCCTGGGCAGCGGAGGCATGGGCGAGGTCTACAAGGCGAGGGATCGGCGCCTGGGCCGGATCGTGGCGCTCAAGTTCATCCGCGGGGCGGATCCCGACAAGGTGATGCGCTTCCTCCAAGAAGCCCGCGCGCAGGCACGCATCGACCATCCCCACGTCTGCAAGGTGTACGAGGTCGGCGAAGTGGGCACGAAAGCCTATATCGCCATGCAACTCATTGGCGGAGAGGGGCTCGACCGGGCGGCCCGGGGCATGAGCCTGCCCGAGAAGGTGCAGGTGATGCGGGAGGTCGCCGCCGCCGTCCACGAGGCGCACCGGCTCGGCGTCATCCACCGCGACCTCAAGCCCTCCAACATCATGGTCGAGCGCGGGGAGGATGGGCGCCAGGTGCCGGTGGTGATGGACTTCGGCCTGGCGTACGACATCGGCCAGGGGCACGACCTCACCCAGACGGGGGCGCTGATGGGCACGCCCTCGTACATGGCGCCCGAGCAGGCCCGCGGCGACGTGCGCGGCATCGATCGCCGCTCCGACGTCTACAGCCTGGGCGCGACGCTCTACGAGTTGCTCGCCGGGGTGGCGCCGTTCACCAGCGACTCGCTCCTGGGCACGCTGAACAAGGTGCTCCACGAGGAGCCCCCCTCCCCCCGCGCGCACGTCCCCCATCTCCCGGGCGACCTGGAAACGCTCGTCCTCAAGTGTCTGAGCAAGGAGCCGGACCAGCGCTATGACTCGGCCCGCGCCCTGGCCGAGGATCTCGGACGCTACATGGATGGCGAGCCCATCCTCGGACGGCGCCCGAGCCTGCTCCACCGGCTGCGACGGCGTGCGCGCAAGCACCGCGCCCTGGTGGCTGTCTCGGCGGTGTCCCTGGCGAGCATCCTCGTCCTCGCCGCGTTCGGCACGCGCGCGTGGCTGGAGGCGCGCACCACCCGCCAACGCTCCGAGCAGCGCGCACGACTGGCCGGACAGCTCGGGCAGCAGGTGAAGGAGATCGAATGGTTCCTGCGCGCGGCCCACACGCTGCCCCTGCACGACACCAGCCGGGAGCAACAGCTCGTCCGCGAGCGCATGGCGCGGCTCGCCTCCCAGCCACATGAGCTGGGCGGCCACGGCGAGGGTCTGGTGCACTACGCCCTGGGCCGCGGCTACCTGGCCATGCACGAGCTGGAGCGCGCCCACGAGCAACTGGAGCAGGCCCGGGCGCGGGGCATCGACTCGCCCGAGCTGCACTACGCGCGCGGCCGTGTGCTCGGCGAGCTGTACCACCAGGCCCTGGAGGACGCGCGGCGCAGCGGCGGCAAGGAGTGGGTGGCCACGCGGCAGCGCCTCCTGGAGAAGCAGTACCTGGAACCAGCACTCCAGTCGCTCGAGCGCAGCCGGGGCCTCGACCTGGAGTCGCCCCGCTACCTCGAGGGCCTCATCGCCTTCTACCGCCGGGAGTACGACACGGCGGCACGGCTCGCGGTCCAGGCCGCCGAGGAGACGCCCTGGGTGTACGAGGCCTGGAAGCTCGCCGGAGACGTGGCCTACACCCGCGCCCTGGAGCACCTGGAGCGGGGCGACTACGATCCGGCACGCGCGGGGCTCCAGGAGGCGGACCGGTTGTACACACGGGCCCTCGAGTCCGGGCGGAGCGATGCGCGCAACCACGAGGCCCTCGCGGAGGCGTGGCTACAGCAATCGGTGCTCGACTCGCGGCAGGGGAACTCACGCAAGGCCTCGCTGGAGCGCGCGCTGGCCGCGGCGGACCAGGGCCTCCACGCGGCTCCCGGGCGGGCCTCGGGCCATACCAAGAAGGCCCAGGTGCTGATGCAGTGGTACCGGCTGATGAACTTCGAGAAGGGCGGTCTGGATCCCGCGCCGATCCTCACCGAGTGGACCGCCACCGCCGCGCGCGCCGTGGAGTTGGATCCACGTGACGTGTACGCCTACGACATGCTGGGCTACAGCCACTTCATGCGCGCGCTCCGGCTGGCGCGGGAGGGCGCGGCGCCAGACGCCGCCTGGGACGAGGCCATCTCCTGGCTGACCCGGGCGCTGGAGCTGAAGCCCGAGTACCCCTGGGGACACAACGACCTGGCGCAGGTCTACCGCTGGAAGGGCAACCATCAGTGGGAACACGGAGGAGATCCACGCGAGGCGTACGCCCAGGCCGAGCACCACCTGCTCCAGGCGGCGCGAAGCGACCCGGCCTACCTGTTCGCGCACATGAACCTCATCGACGTGTACAGCCAGAGGGCCGAGTACGAGCTGTCACGCGGGCGCGACCCCCAGCAGGACGTGGACAAGGCGCTCCAGGCGGGCGAGCGGGCCCTCTCGCTCGATGGCAACTACGTCCTGGCGCTGAACCAGGTGGCCTTCGCGGAGCTGAAGCTCGCGCGCTACCTCGTCGACAGCGGAGGGGACCCACGCCCGCGGCTGGAGCGGATGTTCCAGCACCTCGAGCGCTCCGCGGCCATCAACCCCCACTTCGGGCAGACGCCCCTCTACCGGGCCATGGGCCACCTGCTGGAAGTGGATCACGCGATGCGGGACGGCCGGGAGCCCACGGCCGCGTTCGACGCGGGGTGGCGGGCCCTGGCGGAGGCGAACCGCCTGGACCCCGGTTGGATCGAGTGCCGGCTCGTGAGTTCGCGGCTGGCCCTGGCGGAAGCGGCGTGGGCGAAGCGGCGGGGACGCCCGGAATCGCCACACCTCCAACGAGCGCTCGAGGAGGCCCGACGCGCCGTGGAGATGTATCCCTATGCCTCGACCCACCAGCAACTGGCTCGGGTCCACTGGCGGATGGCGGAAGCACGGCCCTCGGGCAAGGCGCTCCCCTTCCTCACCGAGGGCCTGGCGCAGGTGGAGCTGGCGCTCCGGCTCGACCCGAACCTGGCGCACGCCCATGCCCTGCGCGGGGCCCTGCTGCTGAACCAGGCGCGGACGATGCGCGAGGCGGAGCGCCTCGACACCCTCCGTCAGGCCCGGGCCGCGCTCGAGCGGGCCCTCGCGCTCAACCCACTGCTGCGGCGGGAGTACGAAGCGCCGCTGCGCGAGACGGAGTCAGGGCTTCGCTAGCTCCTCGGGAGGAATGCCGGTGAAGAGCTTGCCCGCCGTGGAGAAGTCCTTGGACGCGCAGGGCCCCACGCCGTAGGTCTTCAGGTGATGGGGATCCTGCCCGGCCCAGGCCTCCGCGTCCGGGCGGCGCCGGTTCTCCGGGTTGAAGCACACCGCTCCCTGTGGGCTCCAGAGCGCCTCGATGCGCTCGACCGGTTCGCCCTCGCCCGAGGCGTACTGGTCCCACTTCTCGATCATCGTGCCCTTCTTCGTGTAGCTCTTGAAGTCACGATGGCCAACGAAGTAGGCGGCGCGCTTGGCTTGCAGACAGGAGCGGTAGACGTAGTCGCGGGTCTCGTCGCGCACCCCCGTGCTGGAGTCCCAGGGCGTGAAGCCCCAGGCCAGACAGGTGACGAGCGAGCCCTGCTCGCAGCCCATGCTGGTCACCTGGGAGTCGAGCTTGACACTGGCGTTCACGCCACTGACGCGCTGTCCCTGGAGGAAGGAAACGACGGCCCCCCCCACATCCGCCTCGCAGTGCCGGATCCAGGCGCCGTCCGCCCGGGCATTCCGGTATTCGAGCGTGTAGCGATGCACCCTGTCCGTCGTCGTGTCCGGCTTCGGCGGCTGGTGAGCGGAGAACCTCAGCTCATAGGCCATGAGCGGGCTCCCGCTCCCCGTGGACAGGACATCGAGGCCGAGGATCAGCGCCTCCAGGCCGTCGCCCTTCGCGATGGACTCCTTCGCCTCCCCCTGGACCCGGTACTTGATGGAGAGCTCGGTCCGGTCTCCATGGATGGCGAGCACCTCCACGGGCTTGGAGTCGGCCGCGAGCTTGCCGCGGACCCGTGGCTGGACGAGGCGGCGGGGCTCGTCCAGATACCTCATTTCGAGCACGACGCCCGTCGGCGTGTTGATGAAGGCCTCCGGGCAGAAGAACGGCTCACCCTGGACCTTGAAGCAGTAGTTGCCGCCCTCGGCGGTGTAGATGCCCTTGGCGTTGCCACTGCCCCCGGGATCACAGTTCCCCGTGGGACAATTCTCATCGATCTGCTCCAACAGGGACCGCTGGATGCCGCAGTGGGGCCCACCGGGGCAGGTCATGCCCGGGCCCGGGCCGGGCCCTCCCGGGATGGGCTGCCGAACGCCCCACCAGCACCCGCTGACCACCGTCGCCAGGGCCATGCCGATGAGCCATGACCACCGCCACCCGCCCACCTCGCGGGTCTCCACTCCATGAGTCTTCGTCGCGTCCATGTGTCTTCCCCCTGATGTGGAGACACGGGCCGGCTCCCCCCCCTCCTGCCCACCCGTGCCACCACGAACT
The DNA here is from genome assembly GCF_002305875.1 of Cystobacter fuscus. Classification (NCBI taxonomy): domain Bacteria; kingdom Pseudomonadati; phylum Myxococcota; class Myxococcia; order Myxococcales; family Archangiaceae; genus Cystobacter; species Cystobacter fuscus. Next base: position 7,422,469 of record NZ_CP022098.1, read on the forward strand.
CTCGTTGCCCGCCGGCTTAGCCAAAGCCATGCCAGTGCGTCAAAACGCGCGGGAGCGAGGAATCACGGACACATACCGCGCCGACGAGCCGGAAGGCGCACGGATTCGCGAGGGTGACACAACAGGTGGCACGGTTGATGGCACGGCGAGCCGTGCCAGATCCACCCGCCTATAATCCCCGCGCATGGAACAGAACGGGTCGACCCTGAAGCCGAGCGGGATTCTGGGTGACGAGCAGCACGCTTCCGAGGAGCGCGTCCCGGGTCTGCTGCGGCTGTTCGCCGCGGGGACGGCGCTGGCGGTGGCCCTGCCGTTGAAGGACGGGGAGCTGGAGCTGGGACGGGGCTCCCCCGCGCTGGGCGAGGCGCAGGATCCCCGGATGTCCCGCCGCCATGCGCGGATCAAGTTCGACGGACGGCGCTTCTGGGTGACCGATCTGGGCAGCCAGAATGGCACCGTCGTGGATGGGGAGCCCGTGCCCGCCCAATCGCCTCGCGAGGCGCAGCGTGTCATCCGCATGGGGGACTCGCTCTTCGTGCCCTGCGCGCATGTGGGGCCGCTCGAGCGGCGCGGGGTGGTGACGCGGGAGGGCTTCATCCGGGGCCCGGCCATGCAGGGGCTGCTCGAGGAGGTCACCCGCGCGGCCCGGCTCGGCTTCCCGCTGCACATCCACGGCGAGAGCGGCACGGGCAAGGAGGGCGTGGCGCGCGCCTTCCACGAGAGCGGGCCGCGGAGCGCGGGGCCCTTCGTGGCGGTCAACTGCGCGGCCATTCCCCAGGGCATCGCCGAGCGGCTGCTCTTCGGTGCCAGGCGCGGCGCCTACTCGGGGGCGGATGCCGATGCCCCGGGCTACCTCCAGACGGCGGATGGCGGAACGCTCTTCCTCGACGAGGTGGTGGAGCTGGACCTGGCGGTGCAGGCCAAGCTGCTGCGGGCGCTCGAGACCAAGGAGGTCCTCGCCCTGGGAGCGGCGAAGCCGAAGACGGTGGACATCCACATCTGCTCCGCGAGCAACAGGGATCTGCGCGCGCTCGTGGCGGCCGGCAAGCTGCGCGAGGATCTGTACTTCCGCATCGGCCGCCCGGAGGTGACGTTGCCGCCCCTGCGCCAGCGCCCCGAGGAGCTGGCCCTGCTGCTCCAGCGGGAGGTGCGGCAGGTGGCCCCCACGCTGGGGCTGCACCTCTCCTTCGTGGAGGCGTGTCTGCTGCGGCCCTGGCCGGGCAACGTCCGGGAGCTGCTGGTCGAGGCCCGCGGCGCCATCCAGGCGGCGCTCATGCAGGAGGCCCCCCGCGTGGAGGCTCGCCACTTGAGTCCGAAAGCCGGCACCGCGTTCGGCATCGGGGCCGCGGCGCCTCCCTTGTCCTCTCCTCCTCCAGAGCCCCCCGAGCCCACGCGCGAGGCCCCCTCACGTGCCCGGCCGCTCGATGACGACGAGCGGACCCGCATCGAGCAGGCCCTGCGACAACATGGAGGCAACGTGGCCGCCACGGCCCGGGCGCTCGGTATGCACCGCACCCAACTGCGGCGACTGCTCGAGCGCCATGCGATCGCCGCTCTCCCCGACAGTGAGTAGGCCGGAGCACCCCCCCTCTCGCATACGGGAGCAGTGCTTACCTTTCCCCGCATGAGCCTCGTCAAGATCTACACGAAGTCCACCTGCCCCTACTCGAAGCGGGCCAGGCAGCTCCTCGATGCGAAGGGCGTGCTGTACGAGGAGAAGATCATCGACCTCGACCCCTCCCTGAGGGGCGAGATGATCGCCGCCACGAACGGGAAGGCGACCACGCCACAGGTCTTCATCGCGGGCCGGCACATCGGTGGCAGCGACGAATTGCTGGCGCTGGAGAACTCGGGCGAGCTCGACGTGCTGCTCGCGGATTCGAGCGCTCAACCGAGCGCCTGAGTCGTCGGCCGCACCACCAGGTTCAGCGGCCCTCCTCCACGTCCCAGCCCACGTCCGCCGCCCGCGGTACGGCCCTCCTCTGTCCGGGGTGTTGCCGGCCGAGCATCCGGTAGAGCGTGCTCCGCGCCACGCCGAGGCGCCGCGCCGCCTCGCTGAGGTTGCCGTTCGCGGCGGCCATCGCCTCGCGCAGCGCTCGGGCCTCCGCGGCCTTCCTGCCTCCACCCTCGTGAGACCCCGCCGCGCCGGACGTCTCCGCGACATCCTCGGGGAGGTGTTCGGGAGCGAGTGGCTCGCCCTCTCCCGCGAGCGCGAGGGCGTGCGCGAGCGCGGACTTCATCTCCCGCACGTTCCCCGGCCACGCGTGCGCCTCGATGAGCCGCTCGGTCTCGGGGCACAGCGGGGGTGCCTCGCGGCCCTGCTCCCGGGCGATCTTCTCCACGAGCGCGCACGCCAGCTCGGTCTTGTCCGTCCTCCGGCGCAGGGGCGGCAGGGAGAGCACCGCGCCGCGGATGCGATAGTAGAGATCGCGACGGAACTTCCCCGCCTCCACCATCGCGGGCAGGTCGCGGCAGGTGGCGCTGATGAGCCGGAACCGCGACTCGCGCGGCTTCGTCTCGCCCAGCCGGAAGTAGTGGCCATCATCGAGCACCCGGAGCAGGAGCGCCTGCAACGACTCGGGCATCTCGCCGATCTCGTCGAGGAAGAGCGTTCCCCCATCGACCACGCCGAGCTTGCCCTTGCTTCCGGCGGCGAGCGCGCCGGTGAACGCACCCGGTGCGTAACCGAACAGCTCGGCCTCGAGCAGCCCCGCGGGCAGCGCCCCGCAGTTGAGCGCGAGGAAGGGACCGGACGCGTTGCCACTCGCCTCGTGAATGGCGCGCGCGAGCAACTCCTTGCCCGTGCCCGTCTCGGCGAGCAACAGGACCGGGAGCGAGCTGCCCGCGACCCGGGCCGCCCGTTGCTTCGCGTCCCGCAGAACCGGATCGCTTCCCAGGAGCACGTTGAACGAGCCCGGCAGCGGACCCACCGGGCGCGCCTGGGGCACGTCGCGCTCGACGAAGACGGCGAGCGCGAGCGGGCGTCCACGCGCATCGAAGTGTGGCACGGGGTGGAGGCGCATGCCGGAGACACGGCACGACCTGCCGCCCAGGGCCGCATCCAGGAGCGCGTTCCACGACAGCGAGAGCACGTCCTCGACGGCCCGACCCATCACGTGGGCGGGAGGGAGACCGAGCCTCGCCGCCGCATCCACGCTCACCTGCCTGACCACGCCAGGGGCCTCGACCAGGAGCGACGCGGAGCCCGCGAGCCGGGCCTCGAGACTCCGACGACCCCCCGCGAGCATCTCCTCGTAGCCGCGCAACCGGAGCGACTGCTCGGCGGCGTGCGCGGACGCGAGCACGAGCGCCTCGAGCAAGGGATTGGCCTGGGACACGGCTCCGCTCACGTCCAGCACGGCGACGAGCTCACCAAAGGGATCGCGAATCGGCGCCGCGTAGCAGGCGAGGCCGTGGTTGCGCTCCTCGAGGTGAGCGCGCCCGACCACCGCCACCGCCTCGCCCTCCGCGATCGCGGTTCCAATGGCATTCGTGCCGCGCGTGCCCTCCGCCCAGCGCGCGCCCTCCACCAGCCGCGACGTATCCGCCGAGAGCAGGGACGCGCCAACGCCGCCGCGTGCGAGCACCACGACCCCCTCCGCATCGCTGAGGACCGCGCGGAACGCGGAGGCGCTCGTCTCCGTGGCGAGCCGAGACACGAGCTGGACCGCATCCACGCATCGCTCGGTCAGGAACTCACGCCGGGAATGGAGCTCCGCATCGGTGACTCCTTCGGAGTGCGAGGGACCATCCGCCTTCGCTCCCAGCTCCACCGCCCGTGACCACCGGCGCAGGAGGGAGTGCGCGCGCTCCTCCGCACCAATGGCCCCCGACACGAACCGTTCCCAGAGTCGTGGCCCTGGCTCGACCAGTTTGAGCATCCCGGTTCCTCCTCTTGGTTCGCTACCGACGCCCCCAGTCGGACATTCCGGATTCTGTTTCAATCCGTCTGGAGATTGCACCCCCGCCCCGCGCCATTTCATGTGACGTCCCGCGTCATGTCGCGAAACGCTGCAACTGACTCGTCCGATTGACCGCTTCCGCTCCAACCCGCGACACCGGCCGAGAGGAGAGCGGCACGGCACGCACGCTGCACAAGGGAGTCAGGGCGCGCCGCGATTCCGCGGCCCCCTACCCCCGGAGCGCAGATGTCCAGCAAGGTGTACGCCGCCCCCAACACGTCGGGCTCGCCGGTCCAGTTCAAGTCCCGCTACGCCAACTACATCGGGGGCGAGTGGACACCGCCGAAGCGGGGCCAGTACTTCGAGAACGTCACGCCTGTCACCGGCCGTGCGTTCTGTGAGGTTCCCCGCTCGGATGCGAGCGACATCGAGGCCGCGCTCGATGCCGCGCACCGCGCGAAGACGGCCTGGGGGAAGACCTCGCCCACCGAGCGCGCCGTCATCCTCAACAAGATCGCGGACCGCATCGAGCAGAACCTCGAGAAGCTCGCGATCGCGGAGACGTGGGACAACGGCAAGCCCATCCGCGAGACGCTCGCCGCCGACCTGCCGCTGACGGTGGACCACTTCCGCTACTTCGCCGGCTGCATCCGCGCACAGGAAGGCAGCCTGTCGGAGCTGGACGCGGACACGGTCGCCTACCACTTCCACGAGCCGCTCGGCGTGGTGGCGCAGATCATCCCCTGGAACTTCCCGCTGCTCATGGCCGCGTGGAAGCTCGCCCCGGCGCTCGCCGCGGGCAACGCGGTGGTGCTCAAGCCGGCGGAGCAGACGCCCACGTCGATCCTCATGCTCGCGGAGCTCGTGGGCGATCTCCTCCCGCCCGGCGTGCTCAACATCGTGAATGGCTTTGGCGTGGAGGCCGGCAAGCCACTCGCCATGAACAAGCGCGTGGCGAAGGTGGCCTTCACCGGCGAGACCACCACCGGACGGCTCATCATGCAGTACGCGTCCGAGAACCTGATTCCCGTGACACTCGAGCTCGGCGGCAAGTCACCCAACATCTTCTTCGACGACATCTTCGCGAGGAACGATGACTTCGCGGACAAGGCGATGGAGGGCTTCGCCATGTTCGCGCTCAACCAGGGCGAGGTCTGCACCTGCCCCTCGCGCGCGCTCGTCAGCGAGAAGATCTACGCGGAGTTCCTGGATCGGGCGATCGAGCGCACGAAGAAGATCAAGACGGGCAACCCGCTCGACACCGCCACGATGCTCGGCGCCCAGGCATCCAACGATCAGCTCGAGAAGATCCTCTCGTACGTGGACATCGGCAAGCAGGAGGGCGCGAAGCTGCTGCTCGGCGGTGAGCGGTTGCGTCACGGTGGTGACCTGGAGAACGGCTACTACGTCGCGCCCACCATCTTCCAGGGCCACAACCGGATGCGGATCTTCCAGGAGGAGATCTTCGGACCGGTCGTCTCCATCACGTCCTTCAAGGACCTGGACGATGCGCTGAAGATCGCGAACGACACGCTATACGGCCTCGGAGCCGGCGTGTGGACCCGCGACGCGTCGACCGCGTACCGCGTCGGCCGCGAGGTGCAGGCCGGCCGCGTCTGGACCAACTGCTACCACCAGTATCCGGCGCACGCGGCCTTCGGGGGCTACAAGCAGTCCGGCATCGGCCGGGAGAACCACCGGATGATGCTGAGCCACTACCAGCAGACCAAGAACCTGCTCGTCAGCTACTCGCCCAAGGCACTGGGCTTCTTCTAGGCAGTCACCAGCGCATCCACCAGCAGCGATTCATCCATAGACAGACAGGGAGCCAGACATGAACAAGACGATGAAGGCCGCGGTCGTACGTGAGTTCGGCAAGCCGCTGCGGATCGAGGAAGTGGAGATTCCACGTCCCGGGCGCGGCGACATCCTGGTGAAGATCCACGCGTGCGGCGTCTGCCACACGGATCTGCATGCCGCCGAGGGCGACTGGCCGGTCAAGCCGAGTCCGCCGTTCATTCCCGGCCACGAGGGGGTCGGCCACGTGGTGGCGGTCGGCGAGGGCGTCACCCACGTGAAAGAGGGAGACCGGGTGGGCGTTCCCTGGCTGTACTCGGCCTGTGGCTACTGCGAGCACTGTCTGGGGGGTTGGGAGACCCTGTGCGAGCAACAGAAGAACACCGGCTACTCGGTCAACGGCGGCTTCGCCGAGTACGCACTGGCCAATGCCAACTACGTCGGGCACCTGCCAGACAAGGTGAGCTTCGCCGAGATCGCCCCCGTGCTGTGCGCGGGCGTGACCGTCTACAAGGGCCTCAAGGTCACCGATACCCGACCCGGGGACTGGGTGGTGATCTCCGGCATCGGCGGGCTCGGCCACATGGCGGTGCAGTACGCGCGGGCCATGGGTCTGAACGTGGCGGCGGTGGACGTGGACGAGGGCAAGCTGCAACTGGCCAGGAAGCTCGGCGCCACCGTCACCGTCAACTGCCGCGAGAGCGACCCGGCGGCCTACCTCAAGAAGGAGATCGGCGGCGCCCACGGCGTCCTGGTCACCGCCGTGTCGCCGAAGGCCTTCGAGCAGGCGCTCGGCATGGTGCGCCGCGGCGGCACGATCTCGCTCAACGGTCTGCCTCCGGGTGACTTCCCGCTGCCCATCTTCAACGTGGTGCTCAACGGCATCACCGTGCGCGGCTCGATCGTCGGCACCCGCCTGGACCTGCAGGAGTCGCTGGAGTTCGCCGCGCAGGGCAAGGTGAAGGCGACCGTGTCCACCGACAAGCTGGAGAACATCAACGACGTGTTCAAGCGCATGCACGCCGGCAAGATCGAGGGCCGCGTGGTGTTGGACCTGGGCGCATGAGGTAGGGCGAAGGTCCGGCCGTGGGCACGCCTCCGCTCGAGGCGGCCCCCGCGGCGCATGGCGCCCGGGTCCACGCATGCATTACGTTGGACCCAGGCGCCCATGACCGCTCCCCCCCAGCTCTCTTCACGGTTGCGCGAGGACCTGTCGCGGCTCTCCCCGGAGGTCTCCGCCGTGGTGGCGCGGACGCTCCAGGAGAACCTGCGCCCCTGCCTCCTGGTCGAGTCGAAGCGGGTCAGCCAGGCGCCGCTGCACCGCGGAGCACTCGGGAGGATGCTGGGGCTGCGGACGGACGAGCCGAGACTCCCGTTACTCGACAGCAAGCTGGGTGGCACACCGTACACCCTGGGTCCGATGGAGCAGGGACGGTGGTTCCTCGGACAGCTCAACTTCGCCCAACTGCCGCCCTCGGTCCCCGGGCTCCCCCGGCGGGGACTGCTCGCCTTCGACGGTGTTCGCGGCCACTCGGCCTTCGGGCTCTCCTTCACCTCGCGCTGGTACCCACGGCCCACCGAGGAGGAGGCCGCTCCGGCTCGGAACGTGTCGCGACTCGGACGCTTCGAGGCGGCACTCCACTTCCGCGAGAGCTGGTCCCTTCCCTGCTGGGAGGACCTCCAGTCGCTTCTGCCCGATGAGGTCTGGTGGCTCTCCGACGACGTGGATGAGTGGCAGCGGGAGAGCGGCATGTGTGACGCGCGCTGCCACCGGCTCGGAGGCCATCGCTCGTTCGGCCAGGACTCGCTCGGTGTCTTCGAGCCCCCCACGGGGCTGTCGAAAGACTTCCGGGAGTACGAGCAGTTGTTCCGACTCAACTTCGACAACGCGGCCGACTTCTCCTGGGGGAGCAATCAGGTCTATCTGCTCGTCCACCGTGACGATCTGGCGGCACAGCGCTTCGATCGGCTCGCGTTCGCCGTGGCGAACGACTGACGACGATTCGCGCTGCTCATCGGCCGGGTCCGCGCATACGAATACTCCTTGCGTCGCCAAGACCCCCCCGGCCAGTCTTGCGCCCTCTGAATACGCAGCGCTGCTCCCTCGAGTCGCCACGTGAATCCCGAATCCCGTCCTCCTCCAGCCACAACTCCCTGGCTCGTCCGACGAAAGCCCTCCGCCTCCCCCAGGCTCCGCCTCTTCTGCTTCCCCTATGCTGGCGCCGGCAGCCTCCCGTACTACAAGTGGCCGGATCTGCTCCCCAGCGACATCGAGGTGTGCGCCCTCCAATACCCTGGCCGGGAGAGCCGCCTCCGGGAACCCCTCTTCACCGCCCTGCCGCAGCTCACGGCGAAGCTCATCGAGGTGCTCTCCCCCTTTCTCGACGGCGAGTACGCCTTCTTTGGCCACAGCCTCGGCTCACTCGTCGCGTTCGATCTGATCCGTGAGCTCCGCCGGCAAGGGCGGCCTCTTCCGCGGCTCTTCTTCGCCTCGGGCTCCGCGGCCCCCTCCTACCGGAGCCAACTCCCACCCTTCAGCCATTTCGGACGGGACGACTTCATCCGCGAGCTCTCCACCCGCTATGGCGGCCTGCCCCTCCAGATTCTGGAGCAGCCCGAGCTGCTCGAGCTCATCCTCCCCACCCTCCGTGCCGACGTGAAGGTGTCCGAGAGCTACGTCCACCGCGAAGAGCCTCCCCTCTCCGTGCGGATCTGCGCCTTCGGTGGCTCGGGTGACCCCCACGTCACCGAAGCCTCGCTCGCCGCCTGGGGCCAGGAGACCCAGCACTCCTTCACGATGCAGATGTTTTCAGGCGGGCACTTCTTCATCAACGAAGTGCCCGATCAGGTTCTGCAGATCATCCGCGACGAACTCACCACCCGCTCCCATCCCCGCCCCATGACCAAGACCCAGTTGCTCGCCGACCTGACCCGCTACGTCGCCGAAGAGATCCTCGAGGGTGCCGCAGAAGACCTGGAGCCCTCCACTCCCCTGCTCGAGCTCGGCATCCTGAACTCCCTGGAGACCACCCGGATGATGGCCTTCATCCAGAAGCAATACGGCATCACCGTGCCCGCCGATGCGATTCGCGTCGAAGACCTCCAGACCCTCTCCGCGATCACGGACCTGGTGTACGGCATCCATACCCGGAAGCCGTAACACCACCCGCCCTCGGCTGGCGCTCGGCGCCAGCTCGAGGACACGGGGGGTCGAGCCGTCCTGCCGTTCTCGCAGGCCCCGGTTCAGCGACCGCGGCGCAGCATGTTCTGGACCTCGTCGTCGTCCAGGCCGTCCACGTCCGCCAGGAGCGCATCCAACTCCCGATCCTCGACGGGGGCCTCCCTCACGGGGGCGGCCTTCTCTTCCTTCATGCCGAGGACTTCGTCCATCAGGTAGTCCACCAACCCGTTGACGGTGGGATTGTCGAAGGCGACGGTCGCGGGCAACGAGGCCCCCAGGCTCCGCTGCAAGAGGTTGCGGAGCTCCACGGACATCAGCGAGTCCATCCCGAGGTCGAAGAAGCCCTGACCCGGATCGAGCGCTTCGGAAGATGGCCGTCCCAGCACGCCGTTCACGAGCTCACCCACATGCGCACGGAGAGTGGCTCGCCGCTTGTTGGCGGGCAGGGGCTCGAGCTTCTGCCGGATTCCCTCGCCCACGGCGGGGCTCGCCTTCTGGATGAAGCCCTCGAACAGCGGAGAACTTCCCCGCTTCCCGATCACCGCCCAGTCCACCGGGAGGATGCCGAGCTGCCCCCCCAGTCCCAGGGACTGCTCGAAGACCTGCAGCCCGTCCCCGACGGGAATCACCCCGAAGCCAAGCTGCTCCATCCGCCGCTGGATCTGCTCGTCCGCGGCCGCGCCGACCTCGGCCCAGGCGCCCCAGTTGAGGCTCAGGCCGGGCAGTCCCGCCGCGCGGCGGTGGTGCGCCAACCCATCCAGGAACGCATTGGCGGCCACGTAGCTGGCCTGTCCGGCCGAGCCAATCAGCGAAGCCGCCGACGAGAAGAGCACGAAGAAGTCGAGCTCCACGCCCTGGAGAGCGCGGTGGAGGTTCCACCCACCGAAGACCTTGGAGGCGAACACCCGGGCGAACCGCTCCGGGGTCAACTGCATCAAGAGCCCATCGTCGATGACACCCGCGGAATGCACCACGCCCCGGATCGGCGGCAGCCGTCCGGAGAGCCCCGCCAGGGCGCGCTCGAGCTCGGATGCGACGGACACGTCGCAGGAGAGGCTCTGGACGTTCACGCCTCGCTCCGCCAGCACCGCCAGCCGGGCGCGAGCCTCTGTCCCCGGCTCGCGCCGCCCGAGCAGCACGAGGTGGCGAGCACCCCGCTCGGCCAATCGCTCCGCCGCGGCCAGCCCCAGTCCGCTGAGCCCTCCCGTGACGAGATAGCTCGCGTCCGGGCGCAGCGAAGGCCCGGCCTCACCGCTCGAGAGCTGGAGCTTGCGACCGCGAACCAGGCGGGGCACCAGGCGGGTCTTCCCCCGCAGTGCGACTTCGTCCTCGGCGCTCCCACCGAGGAGCTCATCCCGCAGCTGCTCGGCGAGCTGCTCGAACTCCTGTGCGGAGGAACCGGGAGCCAGATCCACACGCCGACAGTGGAGCTCTGGATGCTCGCGCATGATCGCCTTGCCGAGCCCCCACAGGGCCGCACCGCCCAGGCTGGAGATCCGCTCCCCCTCGACGGTCGCCTGAGCCCCTCGCGTCACCAGCCAGAGTGAAGTCTCCGCGCCCTTCGGGGCCCGCACGAGCCCCTGGGCGAGCTCCAGCACGCGCGTGCTGTGAAGGAAGGACTCCTCCGGCACACCGGGCCCTGTCCCAGCTCCATCGAGGCTCCACAGATCCACGACATGCACCGGGCCTCGCGCCGGATCCGCGCGCAGGGCCAGGAGCGCCTCGGCACGCTCGCGATCGACGCCCTGGCCTCGCTCACCCGCCTTCGCCGTCACCACGTGCCAGCCGCGAGCCTGGAGGCTCTCGGCGAGGCGACCGCCCACGCCCGCCTCATCGGCGAGGATGAGGCACTGAGGCACCGCTCCCGCGACCGGACCGGAAGCACCCAGCGGCCGGGCCTGCCACTCCAGCTCATAGAGCCAGCTCTGCAGACGTTTGCTCTTCGCGCCGAAGAGGCCCTCGCGGGTGACACGCCGGAGCTGCAGCCGCTCCACGGTCGCCACGAGCTCCCCTTCGGAAGTCATCAGCGAGATGTCACACGTATAGCCAGGGCCCTTCGGATCCTCGCTCCGCTTGATCCGGGCATGGGCCCACACCTCCCGTGTGCCCGTCACGTGCACGCGAACCTTCCCGACTCCCACGGGAAGGTAGGCGGCATCTCCCTCCCCTTCGAGGACGGCTCCCACCATCTGGAAGCACGCATCCAGGAGGGCGGGTTGGAGAGCGTACCGCTCGACATCCACCAGCGCGGCGCCGGACAAGCCAAGCCGGCCGAGGACCTCGCCCTCGCCCCTCCAGAGGCCCTGGATCGCACGGAAGCTGGGGCCATAGGCGAGCCCCGCCCGGCCCAGCTTCTCGTAATAGCCGTCCACGGGCACTTCGTGAGCGATCACGGTCCGCAGGCGCTGGAGATCGACGCGTTCGTCCGACGCGGACACCGCCGCCGCGGAGAGCTTTCCATGAGCGTGCAGGATCCAGGCGGGCTCGACCTCACCACCGCGAGCCTCCTCCTGGCTGAAGATCTCGAACCTCCCCGCGCGGTCCCCTTCGGGCGTGTAGAGCAGATGCACGCGGCGCTCGCCCTCGTCCGGGAGGAAGAGGGCCTGCGAGAAGGCGAACTCGTCGACGGTGGCCCCAGAGGCCCCGAAGAGCGCGGCCCCCGCGGCGAGCCCCATCTCCACATAGGCGGCCCCCGGCATGACGACCTGTCCGTAGACACCGTGATCCCGGAGGAAGGCCGGCTTCGAGGCCCCCAGGGAGGACTCGAACTGCCGCACCTGGGACGGTGACTCCTGGCGGCGACCCAGGAGCGGGTGGACGCGCTCGCTCCGCGTGGAGCCCTGGGCCTTCACCTCCTGACGGTCCCAGGTCGCGCCGGTGAGCTCCATCCAGTGCTCCCGCCGCTGGAAGGGATAGCTGGGGAGCACGACCTTGCGCCGATCACGCCCCGCCTCCAGGCCCTGCCACTTCACCGGAGCCCCCGCCACGTACAGGGCCCCGAGGCTCTCCAGCATCTGCTGCCAGTCGGAGCGCTCGGGCCGCAGGCTCGCCAGCCAGAGCTTGTCACCCTCCGTGATGCAGGACTGCCCCATCGTGACGAGCGTCGGCTTCGGGCCGACTTCCAGGAACACCCGCACGCCCGCCCGGTTCAGGGTCTCCATCCCCCGGGCGAACGACACGTGCTGGCGGAGGTGATCCACCCAGTACCGGGGATTCACGATCTCCGCTCCGGCCTCCTGTCCGCTCAGGTTCGAGATCAGCGGGATCGCCGGCTGCTGGAGACGCACCTTCTCCACGGCCCGGGAGAACTCGTCGAGGATGGGATCCATCAGGGACGAGTGGAACGCATGGGAGACCTGGAGCGGCGTGCCCCGCCGTCCCCTCCTGCTCAGCTCGCCGAGGCAGTCGCTCACCGCCCCCTGGCGGCCCGAGATCACCACGCTGCGCGGTCCATTGAGCGCCGCGATGGAGAGCTGTCCCGCATACCGCGGCAACAACTCCTCCACCTCCGCCGGCTCCGCGGCCACGGAGGCCATCGCGCCCCCGGTGGGCAGGGACTGCATCAGCCGCGCGCGCGTGGCGATGAGCTCGAGCCCCTCCTCCAGGGTGAACACGCCGGCCACGCACGCCGCCACGAACTCCCCAACGGAGTGCCCCATCACGAAGTCCGGGACAATCCCCCACTGCATCCACAGCCGGGCCAGGGAGTACTCGAGCGCGAACAGCGCCGGCTGGGTGTAGCCCGTCTCGTTCAGCCGCGCACGCGCGCTGTCGCCGCGCTCCGGCGGATACAGCAGCGAGATGAGCGACTGTCCCATCAGCGGGCGCAGCACCTCGTCACAGCGAAGAAGGGTCTGGCGGAAGGAGGGCTCGGTCCGGAAGAGCTCCTCGCCCATCCCCAGCCCCTGCGCGCCCTGCCCCGTGAACAGGAAGGCCGTCCGCGGCGGCCCCTCGGCCCTTCCCCGCGGCACCGACGGAGGGCTCTGTCCCTCCAGGACCGCCTTGAGCTGGTCGCGCACCGCGTCCCGCGAGGCCCCGAGGACCGCGAGGCGATGTCGGAAGTGGACTCGCCCGGTATTGGCGGTGAAGCAGATGTCCTCGAGCGACTCCGAGGCGAGCTCGGGCCCGCCGAGCGCCTGCTCGTAGCGCTGGACGAGCGCTCCCAGCGCCTCCGGGTTCCTGGCCGACAACGCCAGGACGTGAAGTGGCCGCGGGAGCTCCTCCGGGACCCGGGGCGACTCCGGAGGTGCTTCCTCGATGAGGACGTGGGCGTTGACACCGCTGAGCCCAAAGCCGCTGATCCCCGCGACCCGGGGCCTCGCTCCCGTCTTCCACGGCGTCAGCCGCGTGGGAATGGAGAGCCGGAGCCGTGCCCAGTCGACGGTCGGATTGGGGTTGCGCAGGTGCAGGTGCGGCGGCAGCTCACCATTGCGCATCGACAGCACGACCTTGATCATGCCCGCCGCGCCCGCGGCGGACTCGAGATGCCCGAGGTTCGTCTTCACCGAGCCGACGAGCAGCGGCTCCTCCGGACGGCGTCCCTGCCCCAGCGCCGCGTCGAGGGCGCGAAGCTCGATGGGGTCTCCCAGGGGAGTCCCCGTCCCGTGCGCCTCCACGTAGTGCACGTCGGACGGCGCCAGGCCCGCGGACTCCAGCGCCTTGCGCAGCAGCTTCTCCTGCGCGGGCCCGTTGGGCACCGTCAGGCCTCCGCTCAACCCATCGTGGTTCACGGCCGAGCCGCGGATGACGGCGAGGATGCGGTCCTTGTCCCGCTGCGCATCCGAGAGCCGCTTGAGCACCAGGACGCCGCACCCCTCGCCGCGGCCGTAGCCGTTGGCGGACGCGTCGAAGGTCTTCGAGCGCCCATCCGGCGCCAGCGCCCGCATCTTGGACAGGACGATGTTGCTGTCCGGGCGGATGATCACGTTCACGCCGCCGGCGAGCGCCAGCGAGCACTCCCCCTGGCGCAGGGCCTGGCACGCGAGGTGGGCCGACACGAGCGCCGAGGAGCACGCCGTCGCGACGACCATGGAGGGGCCTTGCAGGCCCAGGACATAGGAGACGCGTCCCGCCGAGAAGCTCAGCTCGTTGCCGGTCCCCATGTACGGCAGATCCCGGGTCTGGACCGCGTTGAAGGGAACGCGCCCGTAGTCACTGCTCAGAAAGCCCACGTACACGCCGGTGTCGCTTCCGGCGAGCGAGCTGGGGGCAATCCCGGCGTCCTCCAGGGCCTCCCAGGCGACCTCGAGCATCAAGCGCTGCTGGGGATCGACGTAGTTCGCCTCGCGCGGCGAGAGCCCGAAGAACTCGGAGTCGAAGGCGGCGATGGGCTGCGAGAGGAAACCGCCCTCGCGCACGCTCATCTTCCAGTCGGCGTCGGGATCCCGCGCGTAGTACGCATCCGCGTCCCAGCGGTCCGCGGGGACCTTGCCCACCGCATCGACCCCGGCGCGCAGCAGCTGCCAGTACGACCGCGGATCGTCGGCACCGCCGGGGAACCGGCAGCCCATGCCGATGATGGCGATCGGCTCCGAGCGCGCTCGCTCCAGTCCGTCGACACGCGCGCGGAGCGTCTTGATCGCCAGGGCCGCCCGCTGCAAGGGCGTCATTTCGTCCAGCGAGGGGGGAGTCTGACCGTTGGACATCTTTTCTCCACTGGTAGGGTGAAACCACGGCCCACGCGGGCCCCTGGCTCACCGTGGGCACGGTGCCGGGACGAGACCCGTCCACGGTGCCGAGCTGTGCGGCCGTCTTGTCGATACACCATGCCCGGGCCATCGAGGCCACGGCGGGCTCAGTGCGCCCTGGCACCCGTCAGGTTGGCGCGCCTGGCCCGCGGCATGTCCTCGCGGCTCGGGGCCCTCACCACACCAGGGCGAGGGAACTCCGTTGGCTCGCGGCACGAGTGACGCGAATCAAGTCGTGGAAGTGATGATGATTTTCTCCGGAGGCTTGGCGGCTTCGCCAGGAGTGCCTTCGCTCGCTGGCGGCGCCGGCGGAGCTGCCGCCGTGCTCGGCTTGGGAGGCTCCGGCACGACGGCGGGCGGCGTGGCGCCCGTGCTCTTCGCGTAGAGCACCTCCTTGGCCTTGTCCATGATCTCCCCAAAGGACATCACGCGCATGTAGGAGCGGGGCTTGTGCGCCCCCATGTGAGCCCCCATGCGCGCCGCGGGAGCAGGACCGGAGGCGGAAGCGGGGGGACTCCGCCGCGACTCGTCCTGGATCGCCGCGTCGATGTGCTCCAGCTCATTGATCTGGGCATCGAGCAGATGCGAGACGCCCTTGAGGAAGTCCTTCTTCGCGCGGAAGAGATGCTGGACGAACCCTCTGCCGCCTGGGACGACGACCTCGGCGAAATCAGCGAGCTGTGCCCCATCCTCGGGAGCAGCCCGAAACATCCCTCTCGAATAACCCTTGTTCTGCGAGGACATCAACCACCTCTCTCTTTCCGGAAATTCACGATGAGTCTATCACCTTCCATACGAGCCCCTACCGTGGGCAGGAGCGCCATCATTCTGGGAAGCAGGATGTTGCGCCGGACGGCCCCCACCCGGACGACGAGCTCTTCCTCGCGCCGGGAGATGTCGATGTCGTCCTTGGTCGTGAAGGGGAGCTTGAGCTCCAGCCGGTACGCATCCACCGCTTCCTTGCTGAACCCGAGGGGGGCCTGCGAGACCATGGGCTGCACCGGATCCTCCCCCGCGTAGAGCTGCTCCATGAATGCCTCGAGCGGGACCTCGCCCACCACCTCGCTGGAGTGGAGTGTGGCCTTCACCACCTGAAGCGGAGCGAAGACACTCTGGAGCTTCTCGACGTGAGGCTGCTGCGTGCTCTCCCCTCCTGGCGCGAGGCGATTGATGAAGACGCAGTCGGTGGTAATGCCATGGAGGCTGAAGTAGGTATACGCCCGCTGGGTCTCCTGAACTGATACCTTCCCGGCGGTGGCCACCAGCCGCAGGGTCGTCACGGCCGGGTCGCGCAGCAGCTCGTCCACTGCCGCCAGCCTGTCTTGCGCCTCCTGGAGCGCCCCTGGCTCACGGCAACTCCTGGCTGTCAGTAGCCCACTTCGAGCCTTGCGCGCCGGAGATGACTGCCTCCGGGCATACCAACCCAGGGCCGACGCACTGCTGACCAGGCGCAGCGCCTCCGTCGTGGACGGACAGTCCACGATGAGCAGCTCGTACCGCTGCTCCCGGAGGAGCTCGCTCAGCCGCAGGAGGGTGACGAGCTCTTCCAGGCCGGGAGTGATCGCCACTTCCTCCGCGCTCACGTTCTCCAGCCCCTCGCCCAGGAGCGCGGCCAGGGAGCCGCGGCCGTGACTCCAGCCGCGCCGCAGCTCTTCCTGGACATCGAGCTCCTGGATGTCCAGGTGCTCGTTGATGCGGACCGGCTGTCCCCTGGTGGCTGGGAACAGCGGCTCCTCGAGGCCAAACGTGCGGCCCAGGCTCTGGGAGAGGCCAAACGAGACAATCCCCGTGCGAACGCCCCGGCGCGAAGCCGCCAGGCCGGTCGCGGCCGCCACGACCGTCTTCCCGGCGCCACCACCTCCCGTGACAAGAATGAGCCTGGCCACTTCAGTCCACCTTTCCTGGTTCGATCCGTGCGGAGTTTCCCACGTGCGCTAGGCCCCTTGGGGCGACGGGTTGGCAGGGGCCTCACCCAGCCAGCCCGACTTCGACACCCACTTCCGCGCTCGCTCGAGATGATCCATGGTGGACTGCGAGGCCAGCAGCGTCTGGAGGACCGCCTCCACCTGCTTGAGATCGGTCGCGGAGAGGCGCTTTTCGACAACGGGGTTCAGCCGGAGGTATTCCTTCCGGAGGATCATGCGGCACTGGTAGTGCACGGCCTCCGCGCCCGCCTCGAGCAACATCTTGATCAGGATCATGGGGTTGTGGGCGTCCAGGAGCCACTTGGCGAAGCCCCAGTTGGCGACGCCGTGATGGAACTCCGGTGCCAGATACGTGGACATCTGCCCGTTGCCCACCGAGAACAGCAGGATGTCCGTCATATCCGGCTGCTCGGTCTCCAGCGTCTCCACCGCATCGTTCTTGCTCTTGCGGCTCAGGATGCTGATGCCCTGGGCCAGCCCCACGAGCGACGGATTGTTGGCGAACAAGCCTCCGTCCACGTAGCCGCTCCCCCTCTGCTTGATCCCCTGGTAGATGGGATAGGAGAGCGGCGGCGAGCCGCTCCGCATCAAGACATCCACCACCAGCTCGTCCAGATCGGCGTCACTTTCAGGGCTGGTGTTGTGGAAGATCTTGGCCTTCCAGGTCCGCATCCCCTTCCGCTTTCCATCGAGCTGGTAGGACGCGATCGCCACCTTGTGCTTGAGATCCCCGAGCCTCAGCGTCGAGCCGAAGTAGTCGCAGAAGAAGTCGCGCATGTAGCTCGAGTCGAGGAGCGAGCTGACACCCGCCAACGCCTTCAGGAAGCGCCCGGGGGACACTCCCTTCTTGTTCATGGAGACGACCTGGCCCCAGAAGTCGATGATCTTGGCGAGGGCGGCATCCGGATCCGCCTCGGCGGCCAGGAACGCCGCGTTGAAGGCACCCGCCGATGAGCCCGCGAACAGATCCACGGAATTCAGCAGCGGCTGCTTGTTTCCCCTGGAATCGAGCATCTGCCGGAGCGCCCTCAGCAGGCCCGCGGTCACATAACCCTCTCCGCCAGATATGGACGAACCATCCATCGACAGAATTCGATACGGCATCACACCACCTCCCTTGAGTGCTGCTCGTTCAGACCCTTCGCCGACATCCCTGCCCGAGGGGCTTCATGACTCGAGGCCGCGGCCAGAACCTTATCCAGACATTCCTGCAACCGGAGTGCAAGCTTAATGACATTTCTCTCATCCATGATGAGCGTCATGTGGTTGCCGGGTACCGCAATCACTTCCACACCCGCCCGGGCGAACCTGCGCACGCTCTCGACGAGCGTGTCCACCCCAATCGCCGGAGGGCCCGCGCGGAAGAGCGTGGCGGGACCTGCGTACGAGGAGAACGTGTAGAGACGCTCGGCCTGCATGGTCACGAGGAAGTTCCGGGCGGTCCGCGCCGCGTCCCGCAGGAACCGCCAGAGGTAGGTGCGCTGGCCGTCGGTGTCCCTGCGGAACAGCTCCCCGAAAGACTCGGGCAGGCTGATGCCCATCCACCCCCCCACGAGCCTCACGTTCTCATAGTCACGCGGCAGCGGGGCCTCCGTCAGCACCCTCACCATCTGTGAGCTGGCGAATAGCCCCTCCCCGTTCTCCCCATTGTCCCGAGCGGCCTGCCGGTCGAGCGCCGCGCCATCGATCAGCCCCAGCAGCGCGACCTGCTCTCCCATCGCCTCGAGCTGCCGCGCCATCTCACACACGATGATGCCGCCGAACGACCACCCCGCGAGCCGGTACGGTCCGTGCGGCTGGAGCTGCCGCATGGCGTCCACGTAGAGCGCGGCCGTCTCCTCGATCGTCTCCGGGGGCCGCAGGTCGTCCATGACGCCCGGCATCTGGAAGCCGAAGACGGGCTGCTCCGGACTCAAGTAGCGCGCCAGGGAGACGTAGACGGCCGGGCTGCCGGCGGAGGGCGGAGCGAAGAACAGCGGTGGCTTGTTTCCCAGGGGCTTCAACGCCACCACGCAGTCGGGTAGCCGCAGGGCCAGCGCGGACTGGGCTCCCGAGTGCGCGTCCACCCAGCGGGCCAGCTCCTCGACCGTGGGACGCTCGAAGACCTCGTTGAGAGGAACCTCGACGCCCAGACGGGACCGGATGCGCGCGATGAGGGTGACGGCGAGCAGCGAGTGTCCTCCCAGCTCGAAGAAGCTCGCGTTGGGCGCCACGGTGCCGAGCCCCAGCAGCTCGCCGAAGAGGGCCTGGAGCTGACGCTCCGTCTCGCTGCTGCCCACCCGCCGCACCAGGGCACTGGCCTCATGCTCTCGTTCGGGCGGCGGTGGCAGGGCCTTGCGGTCGATCTTCCCGCTGGGCGTGAGCGGCAGTGCCTCGAGGATCACGAAGACCGCCGGGATCATGTACTCGGGGATCACCCCGTGGAGGGACTTCCGAAGCTCCTCCTTCAGCGCCCCCTCCGCCTGGGCGCCCCACGTGCGCGGCTCGACGTAGGCCACCAGGCGCGGCTCACGGCCCGGCGCGCGCTGCAACACCACGGCGGCCTGGACCACCTGGGGGTGCCGCCCGAGCGCCGACTCGATCTCCCCCGGTTCCACCCGATGGCCGCGGATCTTGAGCTGATCGTCCAACCGACCCAGGTACTCGATCCGGCCGTCCGGGAGATGACGGGCGAGATCCCCCGTGCGGTAGAGCCGGGCGCTCCCGGTGCCGGGGGTCTCCAGCTCGAAGGGGTTGGGGATGAACCGCTCGGCCGTCAGCTCCGGACGGCCCAGATAGCCCCGGGCCAGTCCGACCCCACCGATGTGGAGCTCGCCGGGCACACCGATGGGCACCGGCTGTCGATTCCGGTCCAGGATGTAGAGCTGCGTGTTGGCGATCGGCCGGCCGATGGGAATCCGCTCCGGGAGCGGCCCGTCACCCGGGAGCAGCTCCTCGATGCAACAAGCCACGGCGGCCTCGGTCGGACCGTATTCGTTGATGATGCGGGTGGCGATGCGCTGCCGCCGCCAGGTGGCCAGGTCCACTCCGTGAAGGCCCTCTCCACCGAGCACGGCCGCGTGCGCCCGCTCGAGCACCCTCTGGGCACGGCCGAGACCGTCGAAAGCCCTGAGGTGGGAGGGCGTCATCTTGATGAAGCTGAATCCCCCCTCGGGATAGTCCTCCGAGGTCAACAGCTCGAGCTCCTTGCCGCGCGGAAGCAGGAACAGGGCGCGTCCCGCGAGCAGCGGGGCGAAGAGGCTCGTCAGGGTGCCATCGAAGCTGACGGAGCCGAGCACCGGACTTCCCGTGCCCTCCTGGAGCTTGTAGGCGTCGACGCACCACTTCAGGTAGTTGACGATGCTCCGGTGGGTGATCTCCGTGCCCTTCGGCTGCCCCGTCGAGCCCGAGGTGTAGAGGATGTACGCGAGATGATCGGGGCCCACCTCGCGGCGCAGATGCTTGCCAGTGACCTCCGGGAGCTCCTCGTCCACCGGGATGACCGTGAAGCTCCCCAGCGCCGAGAGCCGCCCCGCGAGCTCGCCCGAGGAGAGCACCACCCGAGGTCTCGCATCGCCGAGGATGCGCCGGAGCCGATCGGAGGGCTCGCCAGGATCGAGCGCGAGGAACGCGCCGCCGGCCTTGAGCACCGCCAGGAAGCTCACGATCAACTCCGGTGAGCGCTCCAGGTAGATGCCGACGACCCCCTCGGGCCCGATCCCCTGCGCCTGCAGGTACACCGCGAGCCGATCACTGTGTTGATCGAGCTCGCCATAGGTGAGCTCCCAGTCATCCACGACGACGGCGCAGGCGTCGGGTGATCGCAGGGCCCGGGCCTCGATCAACTCGTGCAGGCACTGGCTGCCAGGGTAGTCCTTCCGGGTGTCGTTCCACTGCCGCAGCACGCGCTCGCGGCTGGCCGCGGAGAGCAGCGGAAGCCCGGCGATCGGCCGCTCGGGCTCGCTCAGGAGCCCCTCGAGGAGCGTCTGGAAGCACTCCACGTAGTGTTCGATGGTTCCCCGATCGAAGAGATCGCGGTTGAACACGAACCGTCCCGTGAGCCGATCCCCGTGATCCTCCACGAAGAGGTTGAGATCGAAGCGGGAGGTGGTGGTCTCGAACTCCAGCGGCTGGAGCTTCACCCCACCCTGCTCCGGATATCCGCCCGGCACCCGGACCCAGGAGAACACGGTCTGGAACAACGGGTTGTAGCCGGGGTTTCTCGGTGGCTTCAGCTCCTCGACGAGGAGATCGAAGGGCAGATCCTGGTGCTCGAAGGCCTCGAGCACCACCTCGCGGACGCGCTCCACCAGCGTCGAGAAGCCGAGGCCGCCTCCGCAGTCCACCCGCATCACCAGGTTGTCCACGAAGAAGCCCACCAGGGGCTCGAGCTCATTGCGGCTCCGGTTGATGGAGTTGGCCCCCAGGGCCACGTCATCCCGTCCCGTGAGCCGGTGCAGGAGCGCGAAGAACGCGGCCAGCATGCCCATGAAGGGCGTGGCGTTGGCGGCATGGCTCGAGGTCTTCAAGAGCTCCGTGAGCCGAGGCGCGAGCTCGAAGGGGACCTCTCCCCCCGCGTAGGTCTGCACCCGGGGGCGCGCGCGATCCGCGGGGAGCTCGAGCAGCGGAGGCAACCCGGCGAGCTTCTTCCGCCAGTAGTCCACGAGCTTCCGACGACCCTCGCCCTTCAGGAAGTCCCGCTGCCAGATGGCGAAGTCGGAGTACTGGATCCCCAGGGGCGGCAGAGGGGACGGCTGCCCACCGCCAAAGGCGGCGTAGAGCGTCATGAGCTCCCGGACGAGGATCCCTCGCGCCCACTCGTCCGCCGCGATGTGGTGCATGCAGACCTGGATGAACTGACCCTCGGGCCCCCGATCGATCACCAGGAGTCGAACCACCGGGCCCCTGGAGAGATCGAAAGGCCGCTCGCCCTCCCGCTGGAGGAAGGCCTCCGTCCCTCGCGGCTCGACGGCGAGCACCTCTCTCTCGTCGAGCACGCGGAACTCGATCCGCGGCTCGGGATCGACGATCTGAACGGGCACCCCCTCCTGCTCGGCGTAACGCGTACGGAGGATCTCGTGGCGACGGATGATCTCGATGAAGCAGCGCTCCAAGAGCCTCGCATCGAGATGGCCGTCGACTCGCAGCGGCATCACCAGGTTGTAGGCGGAGCTTCCGGGCTCCAGGCGGTCGAGGAACCACAGCCGCTGCTGCCCATAGGAGAGAGGCGCGGACCCACCACGAGAGACCGGGGTGATGGCGACCGTCGACTTCTCCCGATTGCGCGCGTGCAGCAGCTCGAGCAGCCCGCTCTTGTGCTCGGACAGTGTCCTCCGCAGCGCCTCATCGGCGGCCCCCTTCGGGGCCCGAAGCCGCAGCGACTCGCCTTCCGCCCAGACCTCGATGCCCCGTCGATTCAGCTCGGCGAGCAACTCCCCCAGACTCATAGCGTCAGTTCCTCGAGCTCGTCGGACGCGGCAGGGGCACGAGCGAGCAGCTCGCTGAGCTCGAGCTGCGTGTGCAGCGCCTCCACGATTCCGTCGAGGGCGGTTCCATCGATGAAGCGGGCCATGGGCAGATCCACGCCCAGCTCGCGCCCGATGCGGTTCTTCAGCTCGACCGCGCGCAGCGAGTCGAGCCCCATCTCGTTGAGTGAGATCTTCTTCTGGAGCACTTCATGATCCGGAGCGAACCCCAGCAGGGACGCCAGCCGGCCCTGGACATAGCGCGCCAGCAGCTCACGCCGACGCGTGCTGTCCGTCCGCTTGAGTTCATCCAGCAGCTCATGCATTCGCGAGGCGGCAACGGAGCGGGACTGCTCGGGCATGAGGCCGGAGAACAAGGGGCCGTGGCCCGGCGAGAAGGTCGCACCCGCCGCGGAGACATTGAAGGGCACCACGCCCATCTGGGTGACCTCTCGCGCCAGGAGCTCCTCGAGGATCTGCAGCGCCTGCTGAGGTGGGAGGCTGGAGGCGTCCGAAGCCGAACCGCCCCCCTTGGATGACGTCTTCGACGCCATTCCCGCACCGGACCACCGCCCCCAGTTGATGCTGAGCGCCGGCAACCCTCGCCTGCTCCGGTGATGCGCCAGCGCATCGAGGAAGCCGTTGGCCGCCACGTAGTTGGCCTGCCCCGCCACGCCAATGAGTGACGCCGCGGATGAGTACATCACGAAGAGATCGAGCGGGAGCTGGGCCGTGGCGAGGTGCAGGTTCCACGCGCCCTGCGCCTTCGGCGCGAACACACGCGAGAAGCGCTCCCGATCCTGGAGCAACATCACCCCGTCATCCAGCACACCCGCCGAGTGGAAGATTCCCCGCAACCGGGACCCTCGAGCGGAGATCTCGTCCACGAGGCGCTGGACGTCCTCCAGGCGCGAGACGTCGGCCCGGGCCACGGTGACCTGACAGCCACTCGCCGTCAGCGCCGAGATCGTGGCCTTCGCCTCCGCTCCCGGCTCGCCGCGGCCGGTCAGGACCAGATGACGGGCCCCAGACCGAACCAGCCACTCCGCGGTGGCCAACCCGAGGGCTCCCAGGCCGCCCGTGATGAGATACGTCCCGTCCGCCAGGATCCGCACCGGCGTGGTCCGGCTCGAGGCCTTGCCAGGCCGCGCGAGCCGGGCACCCAGGAGCTGACCCCCGCGCAGGGCCATCATGTTCTCCTCGGGAGGCTGGACGATGAGCTGGAACAGCCTCGCGGGCGCATCCTCGCTGGTGTCCAGATCCACCAGCCGGCAGCCGAGCTCCGGATGCTCGATCGCGGCGGCGCGGCCGAGTCCCCAGATCGGCACCTGGGTGAGACCCTCCACGGCATCCGCCGGAGCGGCCGCGACGGCCCCACGCGTTGCCAGCCACAGCACGGGCCGCTGAGCCCAGGGGGCGCGAGCCAAGGCCTGGGTGAGGTGGAGCACTCCCGCCGTACTGCGCGCGGTGGCGTCCGCCAGTCCCTCGGCGGAGAGCCCCGTCGCCCCGCGCTCGTCGAGTCCCCACAAGCAGGCAACGACCGTCGGCGCCGCGCCTCCCTCGGAGACCTCCCGCAGCAGCCTGTCGAAGCTCGCCGCATCGGTCGGATCGAGCCGGTAGTGATCCGGGTCGACGCGCTCGTAGCCCGCGCCCTGGGTCACCGTCACGCATGTCCCGGAGTGTTGCAGCACCCGCTCCTTCAACTGCGTCCCGACGCCACCCGAGTCCGCCAGCAGCAGCCAGCGACCGGGCCGGGTCGGGACCTGCTCGCGCGCCCCGGGAGCGCGCTGCTCACGCCACACCAGCTCGAAGAGGAACTCCCGCCAGGAGTCCGAGAACGAGGCCATGACCGCGCTCCGGTCGAACTGCTTGAGCAGCAGGCCCTCCACCTCGGCGATGGGCTCTCCGTCCTCGTCGAAGATCCGCAGGTCGGTGCTCAGCACCTCGGAGGAAGCCATGGAACGCTCGTCGCCTCGGACGTGCACCCAGACGCTGCTACCGGGCTTCTTGAACCAGCGCAGCCGCTCGATCCCGACCGGAATCCGTTGCCGGCTCTCCCCCGAGGCCGGAACCTCCTCCATGAACACGGCCGCGACCGCCTGGAAGCAAGCATCGAGGAGCAGGGGATGCAGCCAGTAATTCCCCACTCCCAGGATGTGGCTGTCGGGCAGCCGGACATGCGCGAGGCAGCCGTTCTTCTCGAACCTCAGCTCGTCGATGCCCTGGAACGACGGGCCGTACTCGAGCCCACCGCGCTCCATCATCTCGTAGAACGACGTGGTCGGGCGCGGCTGCGAGAACCGCGGGAACAGCTCCTTCGCGAGATCGACACGCGCCCCTCGCTCGAGGCCCTCCGCGACTCGACCGTGGGCGAGGCGGACCCAGCTCCGATCCGCGCCGCTTCCCTGGCTGTAGATCTCGAAGCGGGTGCTCCCCTCTTCCGGTGTCAGCACCGTCTGGACGTCATTCCTCACGGCCTCCTTGAACACCAGCGGCCGCTCCAGCTCGATCGCCTTCAGCTCGATCGGCCGCTCTCGCGGATCCGCATGGTGCGCGGCGCCGAGCGCCATCTCGACGTAGCAGGCGGCCGGGAGCAACGTCGTCCCGAGGACGCGGTGCTCCCCGATGAAGGCGGGCTCGCGAGCGCTCAGGCGGGCCGCGAACCGTGCCTCCTTCGCTCCGGCGAGCGCCAGGGGGGCGCCCAACAACGGATGCACGTCGCCACGCGACAGCTCACGCTCCGGCGCGTACTGCCGGGAGCCCCCCTCCCCGGTCTCGATCCAGTAGCGCTCACGCTGGAAGGGGTACGTCGGCAGGGAGAGCTGCCGACGCTCGAATGGCACATCGAAAGCGGCCCAGTCGATCTCGCAGCCGCGCACATACAGCTCTCCCAGGCTGGAGAGAATCTGCGCCGTCTCTCCCTCCGCGGGGCGCAGGCTCGGGAGCCAGCACAGCTCGTCCGCCTCCGGGAAGACCCGGCGCCCGATTCCCGCCAGGATTGGAGCCGGACCCACCTCGAGGAACATCCGGTGTCCCTGCTCGCGCAGGAGCGACAGCCCCTTGGCGAAGAGGACGGGCTGCCGGAGGTGACGGCACCAGTATTCGGGCCGGGTGATCTCGTCGACCACGAACCGGCCCTCCAGGGTGGAGGCCAGCGGGATGCGCGGCGCCGAGAACTTCACCCCGCGGAACGCCTCGGCCAGCTTGCCGAGCACCGGCTCCATGTGCGGAGAATGGTAACCCTGGGAGATCCGCAGGAGCTTGCGGTGGATCCCCCGCCGCTCGAACTCCTCCGCCACCTTCAGGACGGCGGACTTGTCTCCAGAGATGACCATGTCCTCCGGGCCGTTGATCGCCGCGAAGGAGACGATCCCCGCATAGGGCGCGATGGCCTGGGTCACGGTCTCCAGATTGGCGGCGATCGCCAGCATCGCGCCCTCCCCCGGAGCCTGACTCGCGAGCCGCGCGCGCTCCACGACCAACCGCAGCGCCTCCTCGATGCTGAAGACGCCCGCGACGACGGCCGCCGTGTACTCACCCAGGCTGTGCCCGATCAGCACTTCCGGAACGACGCCCCACGAGGCCCACAGCTCCGAAAGCGAGTACTCGAGCGCCACGAGCGCGGGCTGGGCATGACACGAGTCTTCCAGGAGGGTGGCGGACGCCTCACCGAAGAGAATGGTCTCGAGCCGGTGTTCGAGCAGCCCCTCGAGGGCCTTCGAGCACCGCTGCAGCGCCGTGCGGAACGCTGGCTGGGTCTCGTACAGCTCCCGGCCCACGCCCGGATGGAGCGAGCCCTGCCCCGTGAACAGGAAGACCGGCCTCGGGCTCTCCGTCCCCCGCCGTGCCTCGCGCTTGGGGCGGATCTTCTCGGCACGCAGCCGCGCCAGGCCCGCCCGCAGCCCGGCGGCGGTGGCTCCCGACACGGCCGCGCGGTGCTCGAAATGGGAGCGGCCCACATTGGCCGTGTAGCACCAGTCCCCCAGCGCCACGTCGTCCGGTAGGGCACGCTCGTGCTCTTCCACCAGCGCGTCGAGCGCGGCCTCCGTCTTGGCCGACATCGTCAGCACATGGACGGGACGATCCTTCTCCACCGGCGTCCGGGTCAGGAGAGGGGCCTCCTCCAGCACGATGTGGACGTTGGTGCCGCTGAACCCGAAGCTGCTGAGCCCCGCGATCCGGCGCCGCGCCCCCCGAGGCCACGGCTGCGTGGCCGTCGGGATGGTCACCGGCAGATCGTCCCAACGGATGTTCGGGTTGGGCCGCGCGAAGTGGAGGTGCGCCGGGATGGCCTCGTTCTGCATCGACAGGATCACCTTGATCAGCCCCGCGATCCCGGCGGCGGCCTCGAGGTGCCCGATGTTGGTCTTCACCGAACCGACGAAGAGCGGCTCTTCTCGCGAGGACTTGCGCCCGAAGACCGCGCGCAGTGCCTCCATCTCGATCGGATCCCCCAGCGAGGTCCCCGTCCCGTGCGCCTCGACGTAATCCACCTGGCCGGGCTCCACGCCACAGCCCTCCATCGCCATCCGGATGACGCGCTCCTGCGAGCGCCCGTTCGGCACCATCAGCCCGCTGCTCCGACCATCGTGGGTGATCGCCGAGCCCCGGATGAGGCCCAGGATCGAATCCCCCTTGGCCAGCGCGTCCGACAGGCGCTTGAGCACGATGACGCCACAGCCCTCGCCGCGCGCGAAGCCATCCGCGGAGGCATCGAAGGTCTTGCAGCGCCCATCGACCGCCAGCATGCGGTTCTGGCACTCGGACATCATGGTGACGGGCGAGAGGCTCAGGTTGACGCCGCACGCGAGCGCCAGCTCACTCTCGTCGTTCCGGAGGCTCTGGCAGGCGAGATGGATGGCGACCGCGGAGGAGGAGCAGGCGGTATCCACCGTGAGCGCGGGGCCCTGGAAGCCCATCGTGTGAGCGAGCCGCCCCGCGGCCATGGAGGGGTAGTTCAGGGATGCCGACTGCATATCCCCGCCCACGGTGAGGCCGAGCAGGTTGTAGTCGTTGTGCATCATCCCCACGAAGATGCCGGTCCGGCTCCCGACGAGCCCGGCGGGAGGGATGCCCGCCCGCTCCAGGGCCTGCCAGCACCCCTCGAGCAGCAGGCGCTGCTGCGGATCCATGTCCTTCGCGTCACGCGGCGGGATCCCGAAGAAGCCAGGCTCGAACTGGTCGACGTTTTCGATGAAGGCGCCGCGGCGCGTGTACATCTTGCCCGGGACGCCCGGGGTGGGATCGTAGAACTCGTCGATGTTCCAGCGATCCGGAGGGATCTCTCGGGTCGCATCCTTCCCCTCCTCGAGCAACTCCCAGAAGGTCTCGGGCAGCACCCCTCCTCCCGGAAACCGGCACGACATCCCGACCACCGCGATCGGCTCCGCGGCCAGGAGTTCCTTCTTGGAGCGAAGCTGGCTCGCCAGATAGGCGAGCTTCACGGGGGGGAGCTCTGCAATGCGTGTGGATAGTTTCGCCATCAGGTCCTCAGCTGGAGAGCACGCTCTCCAGCTCCTGGTCGATGAGTGAGGTCAATTCCTGTTCCGACAAACCCTGGATCTCCGCGGCGAGCGTCTCCTGCTCCTGCCGCGGGGCCTCCTCGGGCTTCTGGGCATCCACGCCCATTCCCAGCTCTCCGGCGAGGTGCGCGACGAGCCCGTCCACCGTGGGAAAGTCGAAGACGAGGGTCGAACGGAGGCTCCTGCCGAGGTTGCTCATGAGCCGGTTCCTGATCTCGACCGCCAGCAGCGAGTCGACACCCAGCTCGAACAGACGCTCACCTCCCGCGATCTTCTCCGACTCCGCCAGGCCCAGGGTCGCGGCGACCAGCCGCTCCACGTGATGGCGCAGCAACTCCATCCGCCGGTTCGGCAGGGCCGCGTCCAACTGCTGGCGGAAGGCCGAAGGCTGCTCCCGGAGGGGTACCCCACCGACGAAGGCCTGGATGAGCGCCTGGCCCGCCAATCCCGGCAACTGCTGCGTCAGGAGTGTCCAGTCCACGGGGAAGACGCCGAGCTGGGGGCTCGCCCCGCCCAGAAGCCGTTCGAGGATGCTCAGCCCTTGCGCCACCGGGATGAGTCCAAAGCCCAGGGCACCCGGGCGCCCCGTGTCCGCCTGGACGAGCCGCGCGGCCATTCCGGCCTCGGCCCAGGAGCCCCAGTTGATCGTCGTCGCGGGCCTGCCCTGGGCATGCCGCAGGTGGGCCAGCGCGTCGAGGAAGGCATTCGCGGCGACGTAGTTGGACTGGCCTGGCGTGCCAATGAGCGAGGCGACCGAGGAGAAGCAGACGAAGAAGTCCAGCTCCAGCCCGGCGCTCAGCTCGTGCAGGTTCCATGCGCCCTGGACCTTGGAGGCCATGACCTCGCGGAAGCGCTCGGCCGTCTGGTTGCCAATGGTGCCGTCGCGGAGCACCCCCGCGGAGTGGAAGATGCCGCGCAGGGGCGGCGCGCCTCGCATCTCGTTCAGGACCTCCGCCACTTCCTCGCGCGAGGAGAGATCCACGAGAGCGACCTGGACGCGCACGCCTCGCGCCTCCAGCGCCTCGAGCTGCCCCTGGACCTCTGGTGAAGGACCCCGCCGCCCCAGCAGGACGAGGTGACGGGCACCCCGGTCCGCCAGCCACACGGCGAGGCGGAGCCCGAGCCCACCCAGACCACCCGCGATGAGATAGGAAGCCTCCGCGGAGATGGCCGGCTTCTTCTCCGGGCTCGCGCGAAGCCGGGCGCGCCCGAGCCGCGCGGTGTACAGGGCCCCGCCACGCACGGCCACCTGGGTCTCCCGCTCCGGGAGCAAGAGCGCGCGCACGAACGCTCCGAGTTCCTCGCGACGCCGCTCCCCCGCCAGATCGACGCGAAGGCAGCGCAGCTCCGGCAGCTCGGTGGCCACGGCCTGACCGAAGCCCCACAGCGGGGCCTGGGCGATGCGCGGAGCCTGTGCGTCGGAGGGCAGGCGCTGGGTCCCCCGTGTGACGATGACGAGCCGGGGCATCTTGGCCCACGAGGTCCGCCCCAGGGCCTGCGTCAGGTGCAGCGCGCCCAGGCAACCTGGGATCTGCGCGGCCTCGAGCCCGGCCAGCGAGAACCCGGTATCCAGGTCCTCATCGAGCCCCCACAGGTAGAGCAGTCCGGTGGGGGGCTCGCCCTCCCAGGCCGACAGCAACTGACCGAAGTGGGCAGCGGAGCCTGGATCGAGACGAATTCCGTCCGGGCCGCTGCTGAACTCGTTCCCCCTGCGCACCAGGGTGCAGCGATCCCCACGCTGCGTGAGCACCTCCATGAGCTCGGCGCCGAAGCCCCCCTCGTCGGCGAAGAGCACCCAGCTCTGGCTGACGGGGCGGGACTCCTCCTTGGCCACGTGCGGAGTCCAGGTGAGCTGGTACAGCCAATCCATGAAGTCGCTGTCGAGGCCGCGCAGCAACGCGTCCCTCTCGGCCTTGCGCACGGAGAGCCCCGTGAGCGCGGCGACCACCGTGCCATCCTCGGCACACAGGGTCATGTCGGTGACGGGGTGTCCCACCGACCCCTCCGCGACACGCTGCCGGGCATGGGTCCAGATCCGCTCCGGCAGCGGCCGGTAGAGCTCGAGCCGCTGGATGCCGACCGGCAGGTGCAGCGCATCACCTGGCGACAGCGGCGTGATCGCGGCCCCTGTCCGCAGACACGTGTCGAACAAGGCCGGATGGACGCGGTAGCTCCCGCTCCGATCCTCCGCCTGGCTGAACGAGAGCGCGGCGCCTGGTCCCCGGTGGAGCGACGACAGCAATTGCAGCGAGGGCCCGTAGTCCAGCCCCCGCTGGGCGATCGCCGCGGTGAGCTCCTCGATGGAGACGGGTGTGGGGCAGCTCTGGCGCCACGCCTCCCGCTCGGCCGAGGGTGGGAGCGCGCTCAGCGCCGAGACACGGCAGGTCACGTGGGTGATCCAAGGGGCGCGCGCGCCCGCTCCCTCCTCCGAGCGCTCGTCCCCCTTGCTCACCACCTTGCACGTGAAGCCCGCCTCCCCGTGGCTCTCCAGGAGGGTCTGGACGACCCGCGCCTGTGCGTCGGGCAGGACCAGGGGCTGGTGGAGCGAGAGATCCTCCAACGTCAGGGCCTCCGTGCCGAGCTGTTGCACCGCCGCCGAGGCCACCATCTCCACGAGCGCCGCGGCGGGAACCACCGCCTTGCCGTAGACGCGGTGATCCGTCAGGAAGGGCAAGGCTCCCGCGGTGAGCTCGCTGGAGAAGACCGTGGTCCCCTCCCGCAGCGCCGCGGAGTCCCACCGGGCACCCAGCAAGGGGTGGAGCGTGGAGCGTCTGCCCTGGCGGGACCAGGGCGCGGGAGCATCCAGCCAGTACCGCTGGCGCTCGAACGGGTAGGTCGGCAGGGCGACCCGCGCGCGTCCGTAGCCGGCATCGAAGCGCGCCCAGTCCACCCCCGCGCCGCGCACATGGAGCTCGGAGAGGGAGCGGAGCAGGCCCGTCCAGTCCGAGCGGCGCGCGTGCAGCGTCTCCAGCCACAGCGCCTCCTCCGAGGCCACGACATCCCGCGCGAGGTTCAACAAGGACGGCTTCGGGCCGATCTCGAGGAAGACGCGCACGCCTCGGCGGACGAGCGCCTGGATCCCGTCGGCGAAGCGAACGGGCTGGAGGACGTGACGGGCCCAGTAGCCGGGCTGGGTGAGGGCCTCTCCCCCTTCCGCGCCATCGAGGTTGGAGATCAACGCGACCCGAGGCGTCTGGAACCGCACGCGGCTGGCCACGCGCTCGAACTCCGCCACCATCGGCTGCATCAGCGGCGAGTGGAACGCGTGCGAGACATTCAGGCGCCGGCTCTCGATTCCCTCGGCGGCCAGCTCCTGGGAGATGGCCTCGACCGAGCTCTCCTCTCCGGAGATCACGACGTTGCGCGGCCCGTTGATGGCCGCCAGGCTCACCCGGGGATGGCCGGCGATCGCCCGAACCACGCGCGCCTCCTCGGCGAACACGGCCCGCATCGCACCCCGCTCGGGCAGCCCCTGCATCAGCCGGGCGCGCTCGGCGACCAACGGGAGGCCCGCCTCGGGCTCCAAGACTCCGGCGAAGATGGCCGCCGCGTACTCGCCAACGCTGTGGCCCAGGACCGCATCGGCCCGCAGCCCCCATGAGCGCAGCAGTCCCGCCAGGGCAAGCTCCAGGGCCACGAGCGCCGGCTGGGTGTACCGGGTCTCGTCCAGGGCAGCGCTGCCCTCCTGGAAGAGCACCTCGGTCAGCGGCCGCTCGAGGTGAGGCCTCAGGATCTCCTCATAGCGGAGAAGGTCGCGACGGAAGCCCGGGTGCGTCTCGAACAGCTCCCGGCCCATTCCCACGTACTGGGCTCCCTGGCCGGTGAAGAGGAACGCGATGCGCGGCGCCCCGGCTTCCTTCCGTCCTTCCACGCGAGTCTCGGGGGTGCCGGGCTCGCCGCGGCCGAACGCGCGCAGCGCGGCCACCATCTCCTCGGAGCCCGGCGCCACGAAGGCCACGCGCTCCTCCATCGCGCTCCGTCCGATGTTCGCCGTGTGGCAGACGTCCGCGAGCGCTCCCTTGCGCGCCCCGGAGAGGTCCTCCGCGATCGAGTCCGCCAGCCGGCGCAGGCTCCCGCTCGAACGGGCCGAGAGCGCCAACAGGTGCAGCGGGCGCTCCACGCCCTGGGGGAACTCCCGCGGGCGCGGCGCCGACTCGAGGATGATGTGCGCATTCGTCCCCGAGAAACCGAACGAGCTCACGGCGGCGAAGCGCGGCTCCGTCCCCTGCCAGCTCCGCCGCGCGGTGGGGATCTCGACGAACAGCCGGCTCCAGTCGACGTGGGGCGTGGGGTTGCGCAGGTGGAGGTGGGGCGGGATCTCCTCGTTCGCCAGACACAGGGCCGACTTGATCAAGCCCGAGATTCCCGCCGCACCCTCGAGGTGGCCCAGGTTCGTCTTCACCGAGCCGACCACCAGCGGCTGCTTCCGGCTGGCCTTGTCACCGTAGACGGAGGCGAGCGCCTCCAACTCGATGGGGTCGCCGAGCGCCGTCCCGGTGCCGTGCGCCTCGACATAGCCCACCTGCCGTGCTTCGACCTGGGCGTCCCGGAGCGCATCCTGGATCACGTGCTGCTGGGCGAGCCCGTTCGGAACGGTGATCCCGCTGGTCCGGCCATCCTGGTTGACGGCCGAGCCTCGGAGCACCGCGATGATGGGATCGCCGTCCGCCAGGGCATCCGAGAGGCGACGCAGGAAGACCAGCCCGCAGCCCTCGCCCCTTCCAATCCCGTTGGCCGCGGCGTCGAAGGTCTTGCAGCGCCCGTCAGGCGAGAGCATGTGGGTCCGCGACTCGATCAGCGTCGCGATCGGGGAGAGCACCAGGTTCACGCCGCCCGCGAGCGCGAAGTCGGTCTCACGCTGTCTCAGACTCCGGATCGCGAGGTGGACCGCGACGAGCGACGAGGAGCACGCCGTGTCGAGCGTGAGGCTGGGGCCCTGGAAGCCAAAGGTGTAGGAGAGCCGGCCCGAGGCGATGCTCGGGCTGTTCCCAGAGCCCGTGTGGGCGTCGATCAGCTCGGGGGACTGGGTGGCGATCTGGGTGTAGTCCTGCCCCATCAGGCCGATGAACACACCCGTCCGCGTCCCGCTCAGCGAGGAGGGACTGCGCCCGGAGCGCTCCATCGCCTCCCACGCGACCTCCAGCAAGAGCCGGTGCTGGGGATCCATCCGCGCCGCCTCGCGCGGGGAGATCCCGAAGAACCTCGGCTCGAACTGGTCGATCTCCCGCAGGAAGCTGCCGTACCGGCAATAGATCCGCCCCGGTTGATCCGGATCGGGGTGGTAGAAGCCTTCCGCGTTCCAGCGCTCGGGTGGGACCTCGGTGATGGTGTCCGTGCCCTCGGAGAGCAGGCGCCAGTAGCCCGCCGGGTCCGAGACTCCACCCGGGAACCGGCACCCCACGCCGACGATGGCGATGCCCTCGTGCCGCTCCCGCTCGTAGGACTCGATCTTCGATTGCGCCTCCTGCAACTTCAGGAGCGCTCGCTTCATCAAGTCGCCGTAGCTCGTATCGTTTGCTTGCCCTGACATGGCGTCGTCCTAGTTCATCTTCGAAAGCTGCTCGGCGAGCATGTGGGCGAGGTTGGCTTCGCTCAAACCCTGGAGGGCTTGTTCGGCCGGGACATCCTCCATCGGTCCGGGGGCTTCTTCCCGTGCGAACTCCAGGGGGATGAACGTGTTCACGAGCTGCTCCGCGAGCTTCTCGGTCGTGGGGTAGTTGAAGACGAGCGTGGCGGGCAGCGAGAGGCCGAGCCCGGTCTGTAGCCGGTTCTTGAGCTGCAGCGCCGCCAGGGAATCGATCCCCATCTCGTGGAAGCCCTGCTCCGGGTCGATCGTCTCGCTGGAGTTCAGGCCCCGCATCCAGGCCACCTGCTCGCGCAGGTAGTCCAGCAGCAGCTTCCGGCGCTGCGCGACCGGCGCCTCCGCGAGCTTCTCCAGGAACGTCGCGCGGGTCACCGTCCGCCCGCCGGCCTTCTGCCGCAGCTCCGCGTCGTACGGCGCGGGCCGGCCACCGCCGAACACCGCCCAGTCAATCGCGGCGACCCCGGCCTGCGCGACCCGGGCCGAGAGCAGGACCTCGAGCGCGCGAAGCCCCTGCTGCTTCGGGATGAGCCCGAACCCCGGGGTGCGGGCCTGCTCGCTGACATCGACCCGGGCCCCCGCGTCTCCCGCCCACACGCCCCAGTTGATGCTCAAGCCGGGCAGCCCCAGGGCCCGGCGATGGTGCGCCAGTGCATCCTCGAAGGCCGTCGCCGCGCAGTGGTTCGCCTGGCCCGCGGAGCCGACCAGCGAGGCCACCGACGAGAACAGCACGAAGTGCTCGATGGCGAGCCCCGCCGTCAGCAGGTGCAGGTTCCAGGCACCCCTCATCTTGGGCCGCAGCACCTTCTCGAACCGCTCCCAGCTCTGCTGCCGCAGCACGCCGTCGTCGAGAACGCCGGCCGAGTGGAACACGCCTCCCAGCGGCGCGATCTCCCGCTCGATCTCCTGGAAGAGCGCCGAGAGCTGGCCGTAATCCGCGATGTCCGTCTGTCGGTACTCGACGCGGACGCCCAGCTCGCGCAAGCGCGCCAGCCGCTCGGCCGCGTCCGAGCCCACGGGGCCACGTCCGGTCAGGACGAGGTTCCGCGCACCCCGGTCCGCCAGGAGCTCCGCCGTCAGCAGTCCCAGCCGTCCGAGCCCTCCGGCCACGAGGTAGCTCCGCTCAGGACGGAAGAGCTCCTTCCGCACCACGGGCGAGGCCACCAGCGTGCGCGCCTCGGCCTTGCGCAGCCGGGCGACGTAGCGTCCGTCACGCCAGGCCACCTGGTTGTCGGCCACCTTGGAGCGGCGGCGAATCTCCTGCACGAGCGCGTCGACCTGGGTCTTCGTCTCTCCCCGCGGATCGAGATCGACACAGCGGCAGTCCAGCTCGGAGGCCTCGATGGCGAGGGGCCGCGTCATCCCCCAGAGCAGCGACTGGGCAAGCCCCGGGAGCGGCTGCCCCGTCGTCACGGGCTGCGCGCCGCGGGTGACCAGCCACACCGCATTCGAGTAACCGCGCCCGAGCAGGTACTGCAGGAGCCCCAGTCCGCCGCCACATCCCAGCAGCGCGGCCTGGCCCAGACTCTCCTCCTCCAAGCGCTCCGCATCGGGGCCGTCGAGCCCCCACAGCAGAACGGCATCCGAGAACGAGCCCGGAAGGTCCAACGCACGCAGCGCCTCGGCGAGCGCCATGGGCTCCCCCGGCACCTCGAAGCTCGTCTCGTCGATCCGGCGAGCCACCGGGCCCCGGAACACGAGGACACAGGTCCGTCCGTCCCGCTCGAGCTCCCGCGCGAGCTGGCGCCCGAGCCCCGCGCGATCCGCGAGGATCAGACAAGGCCCACTGTCGACGGCCGGCGAGGTGGGGGCGGTGCCCTCCAGGGCGAGCGGCTCCCACCGGCGCTCATAGAGCCAGTCATCCAGCGAAGCCGCGACCGCCGCGCTCAACGCTTCCCGGCTCGTCCGCTGGAGCTCGAGCCCCCGCACCCGCGCCCGCGGCCGCCCATCGCCACCGAAGATGCGAACGTCGGCGCGCAGGCGCTTCCGGGCCTCGTCGAGCGGCCGCACCACCGCGTGGCTCCACACACCGTCCTCGAGCCCCCCCGAGAGCACGAGGCTCTCGATGTTCATGGGCACGTAGAGCTCGGAGCCGTCGGTGTCCGGGTAGGCACCGCCCACCACCTGGAGACAGGCATCCAGCAGGGCGGGATGCGCGAACCAGGCGCCGCTGCTCCCCAGCTCCGCGGGCTTCTCGATGCGACCCAGGACCTGCTCTCCGGCCTGGCGCAGCTCCGTGATGCCCCGGAACTCCGGACCAAAGTCGACGCCGAAGTCCTGGGCTCTCTGGTAGTAGTTCTCGACCAGGGGCGCGGCCCGCAGCTCCGCGAACACTCCCTCGAACGACTGCTCGGCGGCGGGCTTCTCGTCATCGCGCGACGCCGACAGGTTCCCCGTGGCGTGCAGGCTCCAACCCTCTTCCGTGCCATCCACGGCACGGCTGAAGATCCGGACCTCGGCCCCGCCGTCCTCCATGCGCTTCACCGCGCACTGGACCCTCCGCTCGGAGTCACGCGGAAAGGTCATCGCACCGAGGATGGACAAGCCCGTCAAACCCAGCTCTCGCGTCCCGAGCAGACTCGCTCCCGCGGCCAGTGCCATCTCGACGTAGGCGGTGGCCGGAAGGGTGGGAGTGCCAAAGACGCGATGCTGCCCGAGGAAGCCCGGCGCCGAGGGCCCGAGCGTCGTCTCGAACAACAGCTCTCCGGCTTCGAGGACCGCGAGCGGCACCCTGTTTCCGAGCAGCGGGTGCTCCTCCTGGGACACGATCCGGCCGTTGGGGCGCTGCAACCCGGCCCCCTCCTCCCAGAACCGCTGGCGTTGGAAGGGATAGGTCGGAATCGCCACCTTGCGCCGAGAGTAGCTGGCATCGAAGGCCGCCCAGTCGACCCGGGCGCCTCGGACGAACAGCCCCGAGAGGCTCTCGAGCATCTGCTGCCAGCCCCCATCATCCTGCCGCAGGCTGGGCAGCCATGTGCCCTCTCCCTCCGGCAGGCACCGCGCCGCCATTCCGAGCAGGGTCGCCTTCGGGCCGATCTCGACGAACACCCGGATTCCATCCCGGTGCAGAGAGGCCACCCCATCCGCGAAGCGCACGGGATTCCGGATCTGGCTGCACCAGTACTCCGGATCGGTGATGCCCTCCGTGATGGACTCGCCGGTCATGCCCGAGATCATCGGAATGGAGGGGCGCGAGTAGCGGATCGTGGAGGCGACAGCCCTGAACTCCGGCAGGATCGCCTCCGCCATGGCCGAGTGGGCAGCGCGCGGGATGTTCAGGCGCTTCACCTTGAAGCCCTGCCCCTCCAGCTCGCGGGCCAGGGCGTCGATCTCGCCCGGAACACCGGAGATGACCACGCTGTCGGGGCTGTTGAGGGCCGCGATGGAACTCGTCCAGCCGCCACGGGACAGGATCTCGCGCATCTGCGCCTCGCCCGCGGAGACCGCGATGTTGCCGCCCGCGGGGAGCTTGTTGATGAGCCGGCCGCGATGGACCGCCAGCTTCAGCCCGTCCTCGACGCTGAACACCCCCGCGATGCAGGCCGCCGCCAGCTCACCGGTGCTGTGGCCGAGCAGGACATCCGGCTGGATGCCCCAGGACATCCACAGCTCGGCCAGCGCGTACTCGAGGACGAAGATCACCGGCTGGGCGTAGTCGAGCTGATCGATGGGCGAGGCCTGCCCCGGCTCCGCATAGAGCACGGAGATCAGGGAGCGATCCCAGTACGCCCGGAGCAGCTCGTCGAACGCATCGATGCGCCGGCGGAAGCCGGGATGCGTCTGGTAGAGCTCGCGCGCGGCCCCGACGTACTGCGAGCCCTGCCCCGAGAACAGGAACGCGACCTTCGCCGACTGCTTCGGATCGATCGTCCCCTGCACCAGCCCCGGGTTCGCTTCCTTGCGCTCCGCCGCGCCCAGGAGTTCGGCCACGCGGCGGCGATCCGACCCCACCACGGAGAGTCGATGCTCGAAGGCGGTGCGGCCGGTGTTCGCCGAGAAGCACACGTCCGCGAGCGACACCTCGGAGCCCTCGAGCAGCGCCCGGTAGTGCCCCGCGAGCTGCAACAGCGCCGCCTCACTCCGCGCCGAGAGCGCCAGGACATGCCGGGAGCGGTCCTCCCGTGGCTCTCCGACCTCCACCAACGATGGGGGCGCCTCCTCCAGCACGATGTGGGCGTTGGTGCCGCCAATCCCGAAGGAGCTGATCCCCGCGCGGCGAGGGCCGTTCTCCACCACCCAGGGCGTGGCCTCGCTGACCACGTAGAAGGGGCCCCGCTGAAAGTCGATCCGCGGGTTCGGCTGCTCGAAGTGGAGCGAGGGCGGCAGCGTGCGGTGCTGGAGCGCCAGCACGACCTTGATGAGCCCCGCGATCCCCGCGGCGCTGTCGAGGTGGCCAATGTTGCTCTTCACCGAACCGAGCCCGCACGACCGGGGCGTCGCCTGCTCTCCGAACACCTGGGTCAGCGCGGCGACTTCGATGGGATCGCCGAGCGCGGTCCCCGTTCCGTGCGCCTCGATGTACGAGACCGTCCGTGGGTCGACTCCCGCCCGCTGGAGCGCTCCTCGCACCACGTCCACCTGGCCCCGGAGGCCCGGCGCCATGAACCCGACCTTGCGATGCCCGTCGTTGTTGACCGCGCTCCCCTTGATGACCGCGAGGATCCGATCACCATCCGCACGCGCCTGACTCAAGCGCTTGAGGACCACGACTCCCGCCCCGCTCCCGGGAACCGTGCCGCTGGTCCTGGAGTCGAAGGGCCGGCAGTGGCCGTCTCCGGAGAAGACGCTGCCCTCCTCGAAGAGATACCCCACTCGATGCGGAACCTTGAGCGCCACTCCGCCCGCGAGCGCCATGTCGCAGCTCCCATTGAGCAGCGCATCGCAGGCGGCCGAGATGGAGACGAGCGACGTCGAGCAGGCCGTCTGGAGATTGACGCTCGGCCCACGCAGATCCAGCTTGTAGGAGACCTGAGTGGCCAGGAAGTCCTTGTCCTGGGAGACGAGGTCCTGGAAGAAGCTGATCGGCCGCGTCAGATCCGGGTAGGGATAGCGGTAGTGGCTCACGCTCTTGCCCGCGTAGACGCCGACCACGGCTTCGCAGCCATTGGGCGGATAGCCCGCGTGCTCGAGCGCCTCCCAGGCGCACTCCAGGAACACGCGCTGCTGGGGATCCAGCGAGCGCGCCTCGCGATGCGAGAACGAGAAGAAGTCGGCGTCGAACTGGTCGAAGCCGTCCACCACCGCCGACGCGCGAACGTAGCGGGGATCCTGGAACGCGGTCGCGCTCACGCCAGCGGCCAGCAGTTCGTCATCGGTGAAGGTGCTGATCGACTCGACCCCCTCCACCAGGTTCCGCCAGAACTGCTCGAGGTTCGCGGCCCCGGGGAAGCGGCCGGCCATACCGATGATGGCGATGTCCTGGCCCTCCTGCTTCGGCGGCGCCTCCACCTCGGGCTCGCGGATCGCCTCGGACTTCAGCTCCGCTCCGGTGGCGCCGAGATACTCCATGAGCGCCCGAACGGTCGGGTGCCCGAACAGATCCACGACGGGGACCAGGACGCCCAGCTCCTCCTTGAGTCGGAGGTGAAGCTTGACCAGGTGGACGGAGTTGGCGCCGAGCTCGAAGAAGTTCCGCTCCGGGGGGACCTCCGGGACGCCGAACACCTCTCCCACCACCTTCGCCAGGGAATGCTGGAGTGCTCGCGCCTCGCCGCCGCCACCAGCGATCGCCGGGCTGCTCTCCACGCTCTTCTTCGCCTGGGGGACCTGATCCGGATGCGGCAACATCCGGCGATCCACCTTGGCGTTGCGGGTCAGCGGCAGGGCCTCCAGCACGACATAGGTCGCCGGCACCATGTGCTCCGGCAGCTTGCGCGCCAGGAACGCGCGGATCCGCTGGGTGTCGATCCCCCGCTTCACATCCACGGGGACGACATAGGCGACGAGCCGCTTCTCGTGGTGCTCGCCGACGGCCCCCACCACGGCCGCCTGGATGCTCGGCTCCTGCAACAGGGCGGCCTCGATCTCGCCTGGCTCGATGCGCTGGCCCCGGATGGAGAGCTGAAAGTCGACGCGGCCCAGGAACTCGATGGTCCCGTCGGGCAGATAGCGCCCGAGATCGCCCGTGCGATAGATGCGCTCCCCGGTGCGCGGGTGGACGGTGAACTTCTTCGAGCCCGCCCCCGCGCCGACGTAGCCCTTCGACACGCCGATGCCCGCGCAGCACAGCTCGCCCGGCACCCAGATGGGCCGCTCGTCCAGATGCTCGTCCAGCACGTAGTACTTCGTATTGGGGATCGGCTTTCCGTACGGGATGCTGCGGCGGCGCTCGTCCGCCTCCACCACGGGGTGGGTGATGTTCCACAGCGAGGTTTCGGTCGGGCCTCCGACGCTCACCACCTTCACATCACCGAATCGGGCTCGCAGCCGCGAGGGCATGGTGACGGCGATCCAGTCTCCGCCGAGCATCACGTGCCTCAGCGGACAGGAGAGCCGGACGTTGCCTCCCTCGAGGTACGTCAGCAGCATCTCCATCATCGCCGGCACGGTGCTCCAGATCGTGACGCCGTGCCGGGCCATGAGCTCGGCCCAGTGCGAGGGATCGCGGCGCGTGGAGGCGCCCGGCATCACCATCGCGCCGCCCGCGCTCAGGATCCCGAAGATGTCATAGACGGAGAAGTCATGGTGGAGCGCGCTCAGGGCGATGAGCCGGTCATCCGGCCCCACGCCGAACTTCCGGTTCGTCCACTCGATCGCGTTGACCATCCCCGCGTGGGTGAGCATCGCCCCGTTGGGCTGGCCCGTGGAGCCCGAGGTGTAGA
This sequence comes from Cystobacter fuscus, assembly GCF_002305875.1. NCBI lineage: Bacteria > Pseudomonadati > Myxococcota > Myxococcia > Myxococcales > Archangiaceae > Cystobacter > Cystobacter fuscus. Next base: position 7,462,329 of record NZ_CP022098.1, read on the forward strand.
GGATGTGCGCGAGGTCCTCGGGGCGCTGCACGGGCGACAGCGGCGCATCGCTGTACTCGCTGAAGGCCTCGGGAGTGATGACCAGGACCTGGGTACCTTCCGGCCACGGCTCCTGGGCGAACTTCGGCTGGGTCACCACCCACGTGGCGCCACCGTTCTCCATCATGTAGGAGCGGCGCTCGAGCGGCAGCCCGGCGTCGATGGGCAGGTAGGCCGCGCCGGAGCTCAGGATTCCCAGCACGGCCACGACCTGCTCCCACCCCTTCTCCATCACCACCGCGACGATGCGGTTGGGCGCGGCCCCTCGCTCACGCAACGCGTGCCCGAGCCGGCTGGAGCGCCGGGCCAGCTCGCCGTAGCTCAGCGAGACGGTCGACGAGACCAGCGCGAGCGCTTCCGGCCGCGCGGCGGCATTCCGGAAGAAGCCGGTATGGAGCAGCGCTCCGCTCAGCGGGCGGACCGTGCCGTTGACGCGGGAGAACAGCTCGCGTTGCCGGGCGGGCAAGGTGTCCAGGCCCCCCTGCTCCCAGGCCGCGTCATCCTCCGACAGGCGGCGGAGCAGCGTGCAGAAGCTGGCGAACATGTCCTCGATCATGCCGGGCGGGAACAGTTCCTCCGCCACGTCCCAGTTCAGGAAGACGCCGCCCTGCTGGTAGACGATCTGCAGATCGATCCACACCTGGGGTGTCTGGGTGAGCGCCTCGATGAGCTCGCCGAACTCGTTCGCCAGGAAGTCGACCCAGTGGGAGTCCCGGCTCTTGGAGTGGGAGGCGAAGCTCGTCATGACCACCGGCATGATCGCGCCGGAGATCTTGCCCTGGAGCCGGAACAGCTCTCGCAGCAGATCGACGCCACTCACCTCGCGGTGCTCGAGCGCGAGGAGGAGCTGCTCACGGATCGCCAGCGCCCGCTCGGTGAAGCTCCGCTCCGGTCGGTGATCCACCTCGATCAAGGTGAAGCTGGCGAAGGTCCCGATGATCTCATTGACCTGCGGATGGATCGGCAGGCGGTTGAAGTGCGGGACGTTGAGCGTGAAGCGGGGGCTCCGGCTCCAGCGGGCGATGATCTCGGCATAGGCCGCCAGCAACAGCTCCGGCTCCGTCAGGCGGCGCGCGCGAGCACGCTGCTTGAGGCGCTGCCACACCTCGGGCTCCAGGCGCTCGAACCAGCGGCGGAAGCGAGGACGCCGCAGCGTGCTGGGATCCCGCTCGAGCGGGAGATCCGGCGCCGGTGGGAGGTTGGGCAGGCGAGACCGCCAGTACTCCAGGGACCGCGCATAGCGCGATCCGCGCGCCTGATGCACGGCCAGCGCGTAGTCCCGGAACGACAGCTCGAGCCGCGCGGGAGTGGGAGGCACCCCGGGGTGCTTGTAGAAGTGCACCAGCTCCCGATAGAGGATCTGGAAGCTGTAGCCGTCGATGAAGGTTCCATCGACGCTCATGAAGAGGCGCGCCCGGCCGTTGTCGAGCAGGCACACGCGCAGCTCGAACAAGGGCCACTGATCGAGCGACAGCACCTGCTGGGACAGCCGCTCGCGGATGGCCACGAACCGCGCCTCCGCCTCCTCCTGGCTCCATCCGCGCAGATCCTCCACTGGAATCTGGTAGCGCGGGACGGTGGGCAGGATGCGCTGCTGGAACTCGGGGAGCGCCACCGCGCGCAGCATCTCGTGGCGGGCGATGACCTGGTTCCAGGCCTCCTCGAAACGCGCCAGATCGAGCTCGCGACAGTCGATCTCGTTGTACGCGTGCATCGCCGCGTTCATCTCGAGCCCGGCCTGCCGACCCACGCTGTAGGCCTGCTGGATCTCGGTCATGGGGAACGGCTCGAACCGTTCCTCGGGCCGGGGCACGGCTTGCGGCGGGGAGTCCACCAGGGGCGCGTGCTGCTCGGCCAGGAGGGCCAGCAGCGCCGCCTTGTTCGCCACGAGCTTCTCGCGCAGCCCTGCTGGGATTTCACCGGAGGGGGCGTCGACCGCCAGGTTCTCGCCTTCCACCGACAGCTTGATGCCGTGGTGGGCCAACTCCTGAAGGAGCTCTCTCAGGTTCATAGCAGGACCCGCTTCGATTCAGGACGCTCCGAGGAGGCCGCGCCGAGCACGCTCGCGACGGCGAGCTTCTCCAACAACTCCACCGTCACCTGCTCGATGGAGCGCTCATCGACAAAACTCTTGAGTGGCAAGCTCACCTCGAGTTCCCCCATCACCATGTCCCTCAGCTCGAGCACCATGATGGAGTCGAACCCCAGGGAGTCGAACGTATCCTTGGAGGAGAAGCGCTCCGGAGGGTTGCGGCTCACCTCCCCCACCATCTCCTTGAGGCGGGCCACCAACACGCCGTGCCGTTCGGAGCTATCGAGTGAGAGCAGCGCATCGCGCAGCTTGCGCGGCGCCTTGTCCACGACGCGCTCCTCTTCCTGGGCGACCCGGCCGCGGAACAGGGAGGATGCCGCCACGGACGGATGGCTCTTCCCCCACCGCTCCGCATCGAAGCGGGCGATGCCCCGGGTGACGGGGCCGTCGGCGAGAGTGAGGGCCATCGCCGCCAGGGCCTCCTCGACGGACATGGGAGCCATGCCGCGCTCCGCGAGCCGCTCCCCGCGTCGCTCGTCCGTGGTGGCCATGCCTACCTCTCCCCAGCTCCCGTAGTTGAGGCTGAGCGCCGGCAGGCCACGCGAGCGCCGCAGGTGGGCCAGCGCATCGAGGAAGGCGTTCCCCGCGGCGTAGTTGGCCTGTCCGGGAGAGCCGATCAGCGATGCGGTCGAGGAGAAGAGGACGAACTGCTCGATCGATGCATCCGTGGCGAGCATGTGGAGGTTCCAGGCTCCATCCACCTTCGGACCCATGACGGTCTCGAAGCTCCGAGGCTCGAGCTGCAGCAGCGAGCCGTCGGCCAGGACGCCGGCGCAGTGGAAGATGCCTCCCAGGGGAGGCCCCGCGCGCCGGAGGTCCTCGAGCATGGCCGCGAGCGCTTCCGGTCGGCTCACATCGACCTGGAAGGTCTCCACCCGCGCCCCCGCAGCCCGCAACGGCGCCAGGGCCTGACGGGTCTCCGCCGTCTCGCCCTTCCGTCCACACACCGCGAGGTACCGCGCGCCACGGCTCACCAGCCAGGAGGCCAGGCGAAGCCCGATGCCTCCGAGCCCTCCCGTGATCAGGTACGTGCGGTCCTTCCTGGGGCGGAACGCGCCCGCGCTTCCCGGCGTCCGCCGTCCCTGGGTGAGCGAAGGAACCAGGCGTCGGTCTCCGCGCAGGACGACCTCATCATCGTCCAGGGCAGGAGCCAGCCGGCGTCCGAGCTCGGCGACGAGCTCGCGGAGCGACTCCGGACCGGAGGCGGGATCGGCATCGATCCGCTTGCACGCGAGCTCCGGATGCTCGTACGCGATGACGCGCCCAAGCCCCCAGAGTGGCGCTCCCGCGATCGACCCGGGCCCCGCCTCACTCCCCGTGATCTGGGCGCCCCGGGTGACGAGATACAGACGCGGAGGCTTCGGCGCGGCCACGTGCGCCAGCGCCTGCACGAGCGACGTCACGGCAATGGCCTCGCGCCGGACCACCGCGCGCGGTCCTTCGAGTGTCTCCGGGTGGCTGGAGCCCGCTCGGAAGATGATCCCCCGAAGCTCCTGGCCGTCCGCGGCCAGCTCCGCCAGGAGGCGGGAGAAGGACTCCCGGCCGGTCAGCTCGAGGCGGTAGTCCCGGGCAGACACCTTTTCATAAGAGGGACCCGCGCTGGCCACGACCACCGAGCCACCCGCCGCGACCAACCCATCCCGGAGTTCCGCGGCGACCTCGGACTCCTCGGCGATGACGAGCCACGTCCCGTCCGCCCGGACCTGCTCGGAGCCCGCCCCTCGGACATTCCATGAGAGTTCACAGAACAGCCCCTGCAGGGCCTCCGCGTTCTCCACCCCGCCCTCCACCACGACGGGCTCCACCTTCACGGACTCCCGCTCCCCATCCCACCAGAAGCGCTCGCGCTGCCAGGGGTACGTCGGAAGGACCGCCTTCCTCGCTCCGGGGTAGAGGCTCTCGAACCGGATCGAGAATCCCTCACAGTAGAGCCGCGCGGCGCTGCTCAGGACTCCGTACCGGACATCACCCTCCGCGGGGCTCGCGGGCAGCGCGAGCACCTTCCTGCTCCGGCGCTGCGCCGCGGCCTCCAGCTCCTCGCCCAGCGAGGGATCGCACGCGAACTCCAGGAAGGCGGACGCGCTGCGCTCCAGGAGGTGCTCGGCGAGCAGATCCAGCTCCAGCCTGCCCTTGGACGCCTGCCGTTTCGTCCAGAAATCGGCCGGCACCGTACCGCCCGTCCCGATCCACTCCTCTTCGGAAAGGGAGAGGAACGGGCACTTCGCCGGCTGGGAACGAATCGTCGGGGCCGCCGGTCCCTGGAGCACGAGCCGGACCGCCTCCTCCACGCCGAGCACCCCCGCGACGACGCCCGCGGCGACCTCCCCCTTGCCGTAGCCCGCGACGGCGGCGGGCTCGACGCCGTACGACCGCCACAGCTCCGCCAGACAGAGCTGGAAGGCGAGGAGGGCCACGGGGCTGGCGGCGTCCCGCTCCACGTGCTCGATGAGCGACCACCCCGCCACCTGGCGGATCACCCCATCCAGCTTCTCGACATGGCCACGGATGCTGGCCTCCCGCAGCAGCTCGCGCAGGGCCCCGGCCTTCCCAGCTCCGGTATCTCCAAAGACGAAGACCGCCTCACGCCCTCCCGCGGCCTTGACCTGTCCGCGGAAGATCCCCTCGCCGCCACGCCCATCCGCGGCGGTCCGCAGCAGCTCACACAGCGCCTCGGGCGTCCGGGCGGCGAGCGCCAGGCGCTGCTCGTGATGCGACCGCCCCGCCCCCGCCGTGAAGCAGCAATCCCGGAGGCTCTGCGTGGAGCCGGCCGTGAGCTGACGGAGCCAGGCGCCGGCGAGCTCACGCAGGGCCGGCTCGCCGCGCGCCGAGAGTGGCAGCAGGTACGGCCCGGAATCCGCAAGCTCCGAGGCCTTCTCACGGTACGCCTCGACGAGCGCATGGGCGTTCACGCCGCTCATCCCGAACGAACTCACGGCGACCAGGTGCGGGGTGGCCTTGCCCGCCAGCGGCGTGCGCTCCCGAGGAACCGCGAGCCCCGAGCCTTCCCAGGCGAACTCGGGGTTCGGGTGCTCGAAATGAATGGAGGGCGGCAGCTCTCCAGCCTGGAGCACCAGCACCGCCTTGATCAGCCCCGCGATCCCCGCGGCCGCCTCGGTGTGACCGATGTTCGGCTTCACCGAGCCAACCCACAGCGGCCGCTCCGGAGTCCGCGAGCCACCGTAGACCCGCGACACGCCCTCGAGCTCGATGGGATCCCCGAGCCGGGTTCCCGTCCCATGCGCCTCCAGGTAGTCCACCTGCCCGGGCTCGACACCGGCACGCTGGAGCGCGATCCGGTACAGCGACTCCTGCGCCCGGACGTTCGGCACCGTGAGCCCGCCGCTGGCGCCATCGTGGTTCATCGCCGTTCCGCGAATCGTCGCGAGGATCCGATCCCCATCGCGAACCGCATCCCGGTAGCGCTTCAGGATGACCACGCCACAGCCCTCGCCCTGCACCATGCCGTCGGCCGCGCGATCGAACGCGCGGCAGCGGTTGCTCGGGGAGAGCGCCCCGGCCTTGGACAGGAACACGCTGAGCTGCGGGGAGAGGATGAGCTTCACGCCCCCCGCGATGGCCAGCGTTGACTCTTCCGTGCGCAGGCTCTGACACGCCAGATGCACCGCGGCCAGCGAGGAGGAGCAGGCGGTGTCCACGGCCATGCTGGGACCCTCGAGCCCAAGCAGATAGGAGAGCCGCCCGGCGACATAGCTGGCGTCCACCCCCGTGGAGTAGTGGGCACCGACCTTCTCCAGTCCTCCCTCCATGGCGAACGCATAGTCCTTGGCATGGACTCCGGCGAACACGCCGGTCCGCGTCCCCACGAGCTGGTGCGGCGGGATTCCCGCGTTCTCGAGGGCCTCCCAGCTCACCTCCAGGAAGAAGCGCTGCTGCGGATCCATCCCCTCGGCTTCCCGCCGCGAGATCCGGAAGAACTCCGCGTCGAACCTGTCAACGCCGTCGACGAAGGCCGCCCGGCGCAAGTACATCTTCCCGGGCTTGGAGGGATCGGGATCATAGAGTCCCTGGAGCGCCCGCCGGTCGGCCGGGAGCTCCGTCACCGCCTCGCCGCCTCCCCACAACAGCTCCTGGAAACGCGCGGGACTCACCGCGCCACCTGGGAACCGGCAGCCCATGCCGATGATCGCGATCGCGCCATCCTCCGCTCGAGTGCCAGCCGCGAGCTTCTTCTGCAGCTTCTCGATCGTGAGCAGGGCTTGCTGCAGGGGCGTCAGCTCCATCGGCGAACCGTCCTTTCGACTCATCAGTCGACCTCGATGCTGACTTCGGCCAGCTTCCGGGCAATCAGCTCTTGGGCCTGCTCCTCGGACAACCCGGCGATGCGCTCCATCAACCCCTGCTCATCCTGGGCAGGCGCGCTCGCGCGGCTCCCGGCCTCCGAGCCGACCGCGGTCCGGGACTCCACGAGGGCCAGCAGCCGCTTCGCCAGCAGCTCCAGCCGTGGGTGCTCGAAGAAGATCGTCGTGAACAACGTGACGCCGAGCTCTCTCGAGATGCGATCCTTCAACGCCGTGGCGCCGATGGAGTTCAGCCCCAGCTCGAAGAAGGTCCTTCCTCGCGTGTCGAGCTCGGCCGGGTCCACCTCCAGCACGTCCGCGACCTGGGCGCGGAGGAACTCCATCAGCCGCGCCTCGCGCTCGCCCGCGGGAGCCTCCTGGACTCGACGGGAGACAACCACCTCGGAAGGCGGTGAGACGGACGGAGCTGGCCGCGAGTCCGTGGGCGCGCGGCACACCTCCTGGGGAGACAGCCACTCTGGCCACAGGCGCTGCCGCTGGAAGGGGTAGAGCGGAAGGCTCACACAGCGCCCGCCGACTCCAGGGAACGCCTCCCGTGAGAGAACGCCACCGTCGACATAGGTGCGCCCGGCCTCGACGAGCCCGGGAAGCAGCCCTTCCTCCACCAGGAGCGCCTGCCCGGAGGCGCGAGCGAGCTCACCGAGGAGCCCCATCAGTCCGTCCCGTCCCCGGGCGATCACCGCGGCGCGGTGGCGGTGGTGCTGCCGCTTGAACGCGGCCGTGAAGCAGACGTCTTCCAGCGTGCAGTCACTGGCGGGCGTCTCCGCGAGGAAGTCCCGGAGCCGCATCGCCTGCTGGCGGAGCGCCTCCGGGGTGAGCGCGGAGAGAACCAGGAGATGGCCGGGAGCATCCACGCCGGACGGTTCCGCCGCACGGACCTCCGGAGCGGCTTCCAGGACCAGGAAGGCGTTGGAACCACCGAGCGAAGTGGACACGACACCGGCCCGCCTCGGCTCTCCCGTCCCCCGCTCGGGCCAGTGCTCCAGCTTCGACTGGATCGTCAGCCCGAGCGCCTCGAATGCGATCTGGGGATTGGGCGCGTCCACGTGGATCGTCGGCGGCAAGGTGCGGTGGTACAGGGACAGACACACCTTGATGAACTGCGCGATCCCCGCCGCCGCGCCCATGTAGCCCAGGTTGTTGCTGACCGCGCCGAGCCGGCAAGGGAAGGAGCGCCGCTCCCCGAGCGCCTCGCTGATGGCGATGGCCTCGGCGGCGTCCCCCTTGAGGAAGGAGGAGCCATGGAGCTCGACATAGTCCAGGCTGGCGGCCTCCACGCCCCCCCACTCACAGGCCCGGCGGATCACCTCCGCCTGCGCCGGGGCGCTGGGAGCCATGATCCACTCGTTGCGCCCGTTGTGGTTGACGGCGCTGCCGCGAATCACCGCGTACACGCGATCACTGGCGTCCACCTTGGACAGGGGCTTGAGCACCACCACTCCAGCGCCTTCACCGCGGACGTAGCCGTCGGCCTCCGCATCCAACGTCCGGCACTGTCCTCTCGCCGAGAACACGCCCGCCTGGGACAGCATGATGCTGCTCTCGGGCGAGAGCATGAGTTCCACGCCGCCGACGAGTGCCAGATCCACCTCGCCCAGCGTCAGGCTTCGGCAGGCTTCGTGGAGGGCCGTCGTCGAGGAGGCACACCCCACACTCGAGCAGGTGCTGGGGCCCCGGAGATCAAATGCATAGGAAATCCGGTTCGCCGCGAACGAGGCCGTCGTGCCGAGCAGGGCATACCCATCGAGCGCCGCCCAGTCACGCGCGAGCATCCGCTGATAATCATTGAAGTTGATGCCCACGAAGACACCCGTGCGGCTCCCGCGCAGGGCATCGAAAGGAATTCCAGCGTCCTCCAGCGCGTGCCATGCGCTTTCGAATAGCACACGGTGCTGGGGATCCATGTTCCGCAGCTCTCGCTTGGACAGACGGAAGGCGTTGGGATCCGCCGTCTCCACGCCCTCGATCAATCCAGCGTGGCGGTTGCGGATCTTCCCCGGGCGGTCAGGAGCCGGATCGTGGAGCGACCCCAGCTCCCAGCGTTCAGAGGGAATCTCCCGGGTCGCGTCAATTCCATCGCATAGCAGCTTCCATAACGAACGCGAACACTCCGCCCCAGGCATTCGGAGCCCAAATCCAACAATGGCTATCGCATCATGCTGCATAAAATCCGCGCTTCTCTGGCCCCACCCAATCCGCTCAGAACTCGACAGTCGCGTGCCACCCTAGGGTACGCTGACTTGGAGCGTCAAGGACTTTGCCCGTCTTTTTTACAGACCCAAATCAACCAACCAGAAGCACTCACATTCCGGCACCTCCAGCTTCTCGATCTGGAAGATTGCCCACCGCGACGCTCGCCCCGCGTCCACCATGTGTCTTGACGGTTCGCGCCAGAGAGGGAGAGAGTCCGGGGTCATCCAGAAAGGTCTCGGCACGCAGCCTCGAGGCCCAGACGGCACACAGGCACCAGACTTCCGGAGCGCGCAGTCCTTCGTCCCGGCGGTCTACCAGCGCGTCAAGGAACACATGGACTTCAGTTGGACGAGCGAACAGACAGAGTTATACGAGCGAGCACTGGCCTTTTCCCGGGCGAAGCTGGCCGAGGACAGGCACACCGGGCATGGTCTCCCTCGTGAGCTGTGGCAACGGTGTGGTGAATTCGGCTTCCTGGGCCTGCCCGTGCCCGAGCGTCACGGAGGACTCGGGCTGGACACGCTGACGACCGCGCGAGTGATGGAGGCGCTGGGGCGTGGCTGCGCCGACACGGGCCTGGTCTTCTCCGTGGGAGCCCACCTCTTCGCGTGCGTGCTTCCCATCCTGGAGAGTGGGGACGACGAGCAGAAGGCCCGCTACCTCCCACGTCTGTGTTCGGGGGAGTGGGTGGGCGCCAACGCCATCTCCGAACCAGAGGCCGGCTCCGATGTCTTCGCCCTCAAGACGCGCGCGGTGCGCGAGGGCGACAGCTACGTGCTCGATGGGGGGAAGAGCTACGTCACCAACGGTCCGTCCGCCGACGTGTTCCTGGTCTACGCCGTCACCAACCCCGCGCACGGCTACATGGGCTTGAGCGCCTTCCTCCTCGAGAAAGACACGCCGGGCCTCTCGGTGGGAAGGCCCTTCGAGAAGATGGGGCTGTCCACCTCGCCCACCTCCCCCATCTATCTGGAGGGCTGCCGGGTGCCCGCCTCCGCCCGGCTCGGTGCCGAGGGTCACGGCGCACCCCTCTTCAAGCGCTCCATGCAGTGGGAGCGCGCGTGCCTGTTCGCCGGCTACGTGGGCGTGATGGAGCGGGTGATCGAGCAGACGGTGGACTTCGCCCGACAGCGCAAGCAATTCAAGCGGCCGATCGGAAAGAACCAGGCCATCTCCCACCGGCTGGCGGACATGAAGCAGCGGCTCGAGGCCTCGCGGCTGCTGCTGTACCAGGCCTGCTGGCGGATGGATCGAGGCGAGGAGGCGGTGATGGAAGTGTCGCTCGCGAAGCTGGCGATCAGCGAGGCCGCGGTCCAGTGCGGCCTGGACGCCATCCAGATCCACGGCGGAATGGGGTACATGACCGAGACGGGAATCGAGCGGGTGCTGCGCGACGCCATTCCCAGCACGATCTTCTCCGGCACCTCCGAGATTCAACGCGACATCATCGCCAGCCACCTGGGCCTATGACACTCGATCAGATCGTGAGCCGCACCGCGGCGCGGACCCCCGAGGCCATCGCCGTCAAGGGCCCGGATGAGACGTTCACCTACGGCCAACTGGACGCGCTCGCCAACCGGATCGCCCGCGCCCTGCGGGAGATGGGGGTGAAGAAGGGGGATCGGGTGGGCCTGTGGACGGAGAAGTCCGCGCGCGCGGTGGCCGCGATGCAGGGCATCGCCCGGCTCGGTGCCGCCTACGTCCCGCTGGATCCGCTGAACCCGGCGGGGCGGACGCGGCTCATCCTCGAGGACTGCCGGATGGACGTGCTCGTGACCACCGCCACACGCGCGGCCGGGCTGCGCGACGGTGGCATGGACCGGCTCCGCTTCCTGCTGGTGGACGACGAGGGCCCGGAGCTCGCGTGGGCCCGGCTGTCCGGTTTCTCCTCCGAGCCGCTGCCCTGGCATGGCTCGGGTGACCACGAGCTGGCCTACATCCTCTATACGTCCGGTTCCACGGGAACGCCCAAGGGCGTGTGCATCAGCCAGCGGAACGCGCTGGCCTTCATCCAGTGGTGTCACGAGCTGCTGGGCACCACCCCCGCCGATCGCTTCAGCAACCACGCTCCGTTCTTCTTCGATCTCTCGGTCCTGGATCTCTATGCGGCATTCCTCGGCGGCGCCTCCGTCACCCTGATCCCGGAGACGCTGGCCTTCGCGCCCGAGAAGCTGGTGGAGCTGGTGCTGCGCGAGCGGTTCACCGTCTGGTACTCGGTGCCCTCGGCGCTCATCCTGATGATGCAGGACGGTGGGCTGTTGAAGCACCCGGAGCTGCCCTTCCGGGCCATGCTGTTCGCGGGAGAGCCCTTCCCCATCAAGCACCTGAGACCCCTGCGCGAGCACCTGCGAGGCGCACGGTTCTTCAACCTCTACGGCCCCACCGAGACGAACGTCTGCACCTTCCACGAGGTGACGGACATTGCCCCCGAGCGCACCGAGCCGGTTCCGATCGGCCGCGCGAGCTGCGGAGATCGGGTCTGGCTGGCCCGGCCGCCAGCGGATTCCGAGGAAGCACGGCAGGGGGGCGACGCCGAGGTGGGTGAGTTGATGGTGGAGGGGCCCACGGTGATGCTGGGCTACTGGGGCCAGCCGCCTCAAGAGGACCGGCCGTACGCGACCGGAGACCTCTGCCGCCAGCTCCCGGACGGAAGCTTCGAGTACCTCGGGCGCCGCGACAACATGCTGAAGGTGCGGGGACGGAGGATCGAGCCCGGAGATATCGAGGCGGCGCTGCTCACCCACCCGGACATCCGCGAAGTGGGCGTGGTCGCCGCGGGCTCCGGCATCGAGGCGAGGCTGGTGGCCTTCCTGGTGAGCGCCTCCGAGACAGCGCCCTCGCTGATCAAGGTGAAGCGGCACTGCGCCGATCGGCTCCCGCGGTACATGATCATCGACGAGCTCCGCGTGCTGCCGGAGCTGCCGCGGACGCAGAATGGCAAGCTCGATCGGCGGGCGCTGCGTGAGCTGGCGCAGCGGCGCCCGTCGAGCGAATGAGCGGGTCGGCCCCACTCCAGAAATCCCGCCGGGAATAAACAGGAAAAGGCGCGTAGGAGAGTCGAGGGGGAGGCCGCGCGCGAGGCCCTCCTCCGGACAGCTCCGGCTCCCGCCGTGCCCCGACGTCGGGCGCGAGCGGAGCCGTCTCTTCCTCGAACGGAGTCCCGCATGTCTTCCCCCATCCGCCGACTCGCGGCAGGCATCGCCGCGAGCGGAATCCTCATGTCCCCGCTCTCCCAGGCCGAGGCCGCGGAGTGCGGCCGGTATCTCCCCACCCTGGCGGACTGCCAGAACCCCGTGACGGAGTGCGCCCTCCAGGCCCGTGAGAAGGCGAGAACGGACCCCAACGCCACCTGCAACACCCTCATCCAGCAGGCGGCCAACTCCCTCCCGGCCCGCGCGCCCCAGCGCACCGTGGTGGTGCCTCCCACCCGCGACGTGAACAACACGAGCCTCACGCCGGATGCCGCCACCAAGCTCGCCTACATCCAGAACGAGGACCCCAACACGCGCACCATGAGTGGCCTGTCTGGCTTCTACCTGGGAGGCGTGCACAGGGCCCAGACCTATCTGCCTTCCTCCGGATTGTACGCCAGCCTCCTGGAGAGTCAGCGCCAGCAACAGCGCGCCGCGTGGAACGCCAACGGCAACGTCATCGACTCGTGCAACGAGTATGTCTACGAGAAGTACTACGACTACAGCGTCTTCGAGGATGCCTTCGTCAAGCTGGGCAACAACTACCGCGCCATCTTCAACACCGCGTACGCGCCCGCGGTCAATGGCGTCACCCCGGCCTCGGCCATCGGGACGCGGGGCATCGTCAACCCCGTGCTGCGCGGCAAGGACGGTACGCCCTTCACTCCCAACATCCCCTTCCAGGCGGGTCTGCCCAAGAATCAATTCTTCACGGTACCGCTGCCCGCCGGCGACAAGGTCTCGATCGCCACGGGTGACAAGGATCAGGTCACCATCCTGCCGGGCCTGGTGACCGTCACGCTGAAGAACCTGCACCGCAATGGATTGTCACTCACCGGTGTCGTCTTCAATGACAGCACGCTCAAGCCCACCATCGACCAGGGCGCCAGCTACTACAACGAGAGCTGGAGCTGGCACAAGGCGATGAGCGAGACCAACGCGGGGCTGCTGGACGAGCAGATGTATGAGATGGACCGGCTGCAGGAGGACTTCGCCGCGCTGCTCGCCCAGCGCGAGTCCCTGGCGGCGACCCTCGCCGCCAAGCTCCAGCCCAAGCCGCTGCCCGTGTACACCACCGGAGGAACGGGTCCGGGCCGCTTCTCGGAACAGTATTGGAGGGATCCCGTCTGGAACCCGGATCCCACGAGCGTGATCCAGGCGGCCCGGTGGGATCTGGACGTGCTGTCGCCGATGACCCTGCCTGGCCTCGCCCCGGCCTCCCTGTCCGTGGCGTCCACCCCGTCGGCCCTTCCGCCGACCCTTCCGCCCATCACCCCCACCATCCCCAACGTCCCCATCTTCGACATCCCGGTGGTGTCGCTGGCCTGCTCGGGCAATCAGATCATCTGCCTGCTCTACCGGCTGGAGGCCCTGGATGACGCCATCGAGGCGGCCCTGCTCAACGCCAAGGCACGCGGCTGCCTCTCCTTCCAGCGCGGCGGAGGCGCCGCCGCGTGTGACTGGTCTCCCAAGCGCTTCGCGCAGCGGGTGACCTCGCTGTACCAGGGGAAGCGCGAGCAGCAACACGCCAGGTGCATGGACTACACCGACGACAACTTCGCCGCCCTCAAGAGCAAGGCCATGTCGGCGGGCACGGTCTACTACCCGCCCACGAACTACACCCTCAGCCCCACCATGCTGGAGACGTACTTCACCCGCCGGGACCTCTACCTCAAGGCCCTGTCCACCGTGGCCGGAGGGCTGCTGGATCCCGTCACGGACAAGCCGCGCCTGAAGTGGGAGTCGGGAGACAGCTACAGCATGGGCAATGACACCTTTGGCGCCTCCGCCGAATACAACGTGTCCCTGTCGGTCGACAACCTGAGCAAGACCGACGCGTGTGTCATGTCCCCCCGGGTCCATGGCTTCTTCAAGGCCTCTGGCAGCGCGTTCGGCCACGGCGTCTCCCTGGTGCAGGCGGAGGCCACGGTGTCCGATGTCCGGGCCGACATCGACCTGGATGTCCTCGACAACACCATCCATCTGGTGGACGAGCACAAGGACTTGATCGCCGGCACGTACAACCTGGTGTCCGGCGCGAAGTCGGCCAGCAAGACGTTCGTGGACGTGCAGACCCACTTCGTCATCGTGGTGGTGCCCGTCACGCTCGGCGCCAAGGTGGCCGGCACGGTGGGCCTCAACTACGCCCTCGACGCCTCGCACAAGCTGACCCGGCCGACGCCGACGAGCTGCGTCGTGTCCTCCATCGGGGTGAACGGCCGGGTGGAGCCCTATGCCTCGGTGGATGCCGAGCTGTACGCGGGCGTGGACCTCTTCATCGTCGAGGCGGGAGTCAAGGGCAAGCTCCAGCTGGTGCACGCGGGAATCCCTCTCAACACCGTCGCGGAGCTGTCCTACGGCGCCAACAACAGCCAACAACTCGGGCTCCAGCTGGCCGGCCGCGCGGATCTCAAGTTCACCTTCCTGTCCGGAAGCATCGCCGGCTACGCGGAGGTGGGCGTCTGGCCTTTCGAGAAGAACTTCGAGCAGACCCTCATCAGCTGGGACGGCCTGCACTACGACCTGAAGCTCTTCGACCGGGACTTCTCGGTGCCGGTCGCGGACCTCCAGGAGTTGCTGTAACCGCGCTGCTCGGGGCTCCGGTCCCACCGGAGCCCCGCCCTTCCCCTCCCCCACCCGGAACCTCCTCATGAACCCGCGCAAGGCGCTCGTCGCCGGCATCCCGCTCGCGCTGCTCTCCCTCCTCGCCCTCTGGAATGCCCTGGGCTCGCCCACTCCCTCCCAGGACGCCTCCTCTTCCCCCGCGCCCTTCCGCCTCCACGTTCCCACCGGACAGCGCTGGACCTACCGACTGGACTACGAGGCCCGGACCCAGGTCCAGCTCGCTGGCCCCCAGAAGGACCAGGCGCTGGCTGGAGGACTCCACCTCGCGGGGGACCTGGTCCTCCGGGGTCAGGGGAAACGTGGCGGCTCGTGGCTCGTGGCGCTGAGACTGGAGAACCTCCAGCGGCACTCGCTGCGGGTCTTCGGCCAGGAGGTCCTCCCGGACACGGCCACCGTGGAGGCGGTGTTCGGCGGACGCGAGGCGGTGCTGGAGCTCAGCGAGGAGGGCCTCGTCCAGGCCGTCTCCTTCCGGGAGGAAGACCCCTCGCTCTTCAAGAACACCGTGCAGACCCTGGTGGGGGAGCTCCAGGTGGTGGTGAAGGACGGCGCCTCGTGGACGGTGGAGGAAGGCACCTCGCGGGGTCGCGCCCTGACGGAGTACGAGCGGCTGGGAGAGGACGCGTCGGGGGTGAGGCTGCTCAAGCGGCGCACGCGGTACACGGAGCTCCGGGGCCTGGGGCAAGACGGACGCGTGCGGCTCGCCTCGCGCTTCGAGGCGTCCCTGGCCCACGAGGGCCTCTGGGAGCGGCTCGTGGGCGAGGAGACCGTGGAGCGCCTGGGTGCGAACGGTGAGCCCACGGCCTCCACCCAGGTCCGGGTGAGCCTGGTGCGCGGGACCCACGGCCGTGTCGAGCGGGAGGACCCCGCGCGCACGGCCGCGACCCAGCGGCTGGCGCCAGGAGTCCTGGTGGTGGATCCCAAGGTACGGGCGCAGATGCTGACCCAGCAGGTGGATGGCATGACGGCCGAGCGGCTCTTCTCCCTGCTCGAGCTCCACGCCAACGGGGGCGTCCTGCCGGATCACAACCACTTCCTGCTCCAGGCCACGGGGCTGCTGGAGCAGCACCCCGAGCTGTGCGCGAAGATGGTGGAGCTGTTCCAGCGGCCCTCGCTGGACACCCGGGGCCGCGCGCTGGTGTTGGATCTGCTCGCCGGCACGGGCACGCCCGAAGCCCAGGCCGCGCTCGTCCAGGCTCTCTCCACGAAGGAGGCACGGGGCGACACGCGCTATCACATGCTGCTCAGCCGCCTGTCCCTGGTGAGCGAGCCCACCGTGGACACGGTGCGCTTCGCGGAGCGGACCTACGGGGCCACCCAGGGAGACCTCCATGTGTCGAGCGCCTACGTGCTGGGCGCGACCGCCGGAGCGCTCTACCGTCAGGAGCAGTCCGTCGAGGCCCTCGCCGCGGTACGGCGTCTGGCCTCGGATCTGGGCGAGGCCCGGACGCCCTCGGAGCAGAGCCACCTGCTGCTCGGACTGGGCAACGCGGGAGTCGCCGAGCAGACCTCGCTCATCGCCCGCCATGCCGGCTCGTCCAGCGCCGAGGTGCGACGAGCCACGGCCAAGGCGCTGCGGAAGATCCAGACACCCGAAGCGGCCAGCACCCTGCTGTCCCTGGTGGTGGACGCGGAGGCTCCCGTCCAGGCCGCGGCGATGGACTCGCTGGGCCGGCGGCCCCTGGACTCGGACACGCTCGTGCGGCTGCGTGATGTGGCCCTCTCCGGCGGAATGAAGACCGAGAATTATCATCCGCTCGTGTCATTGGTGGCGCCCTACCTGCAAACCGAGCCGGCCGTGAGAGATCTGCTGGAGTTCCTGCTGACCCAGGACGTGCCGGATCGGCAGATCCGCTCGCGTATTCGCGGCCTGCTGGAGACATGACGCACGAACTCGTTAGAAGGAAATGATTGACCGACGCGTCAAGGCCGCTGGGCCTCCTCGGCCCCTGCGCTCCAGCCCGCCCCCCCTGGGCCGCAGTGTGGAGGCAGGCGAAAGGTGCTGGCGGATGTGACGGCCCCCGCTGGGGTGCGCTCGATTTCGGGGAGTCCCTTGAAACCAATTCGGGTCCTTTGACACCTGTTCGGGGACACCTGTTCGGGGCCCACCCGACACCGTATCACCCTCCCCTCGTCTTCCACCTCTCCATCCCCTCCGGAGCGACCCCTGAAAGCCATCCGCCTGTTGTCCGCCTGTTTCGCGCTCACCGCCTGCGCCAGCCCTCACACCGCATTCGCACCCGGCGTCGCCGCACCGCCCGCCGTGAAACTCTACGCGCTCGACTGCGGCCACGTGGACTACTCCGACGTCGGCTCGCTGGTCGACGATGGCTCGATGAAAGGCGTCGCCCGCGCGTTCGTCGTTCCCTGCTACCTCATCCGCCATCCGAAGGGCGACCTGCTCTGGGATTCCGGCGTCCCCGAGAGCATCGCGGACATGCCGGGCGGCCTGCGTCCCCAGGGCGCACCGTTGCATATCGAGGTCCCGAGGAAGCTCACCGCCCAGCTCCGCGAGCTCGGGCTGGCACCGGCCGACATCGACTTCCTGTCGTTCTCGCACATGCATTTCGACCATGCGGGCAACGCCAATCTGTTCGCCAGCGCGACGTGGATCGTGGATGCGGACGAGCGCGCCGCGGCGTTCTCCGACGCGGCCCGCGAGCGCGGCGAACTCGCCGCCTACAGTGCCCTGGAGCACGCGAACACCGTGCGACTCGAGGGCGACGGTGCACACGACGTGTTCGGCGACGGCATCGTGACGATCCACCCGGCCCCCGGCCACACGCCCGGACATACCGTGCTGCTCGTGAAGACGGCGAAGGCCGGCGCCGTCCTGCTGACCGGCGACCTGTGGCATCTGCGCGAGTCGCGCGAGCGGCGTCTGGTGCCGTCGTTCAACACCAGCCGCGAACAGACGCTCGAGTCGATGCGCCGCGTGGAAGCACTGGCGAAGGCCTCCGGCGCCCGCGTGATCCGCCAGCACGTGCCCGAGGATTTCACCGCGCTGCCGGCGTTTCCGGCCCCGCTGGAGTAGCCCCGGGGCTGACGCGTCACTTCGGTCAATTCGCTCGCCCCGCGCTTGAGGGCGCCCCTGTCCCTCCTATGCGTTTGTATGCGTTTGACAGCTTGCCAGCCCCCAGCCGATGATTTTCGCCAAGGAGGCGCCTCACGATGACCATCACCATTACCGCCTTTGAGCGGTCACCCGATGGCGGCAAGGGACTGGCGCGTGATACGCGCGTTCGCTGGGCGCTTGAAGAAGTGGGCCAACCCTACGAGGTTCGCCTTGTTTCGTTTCGCGCGATGAAGGAACCCGCGCATCTGGCACTTCATCCTTTCGGCCAGATTCCCACCTATGAGGAAGGCGATCTCGCCCTGTTCGAGACAGGCGCGATCGTCTTCCATATCGCCGAGCACCATGCGGGACTGCTGCCGGAGGATGCCAATGCCCGAGCGCGCGCGATCACATGGATGTTTGCCGCGCTCAACACGGTGGAGCCGCCGATCCTCGAGCTCGCAAACGCCAGGCTTCTGGAGGACGACAAGCCCTGGAGCAAGGAGCGCCTGCCGCTGGTCGAGGGTCGTGTCCGCGCCCGGTTGGAACAACTTTCCGCTCGCCTGGGCGATGCCGACTGGCTCGATGGTGCGTTCAGCGCGGGCGACCTGTTGATGGTGTCGGTGCTGCTCAGGCTGAAATCGTCGGGTATTCTGGACGAATACCCGAACCTGGCTGCCTATGTCGCCCGCGGCGAAACGCGGCCCGCCTACAAGCGGGCTTTCGCCGCGCAATTGGCGACCAACACCGCCCAGCCACCGAACGACTCTGATTGAGCCGGGGTGCCTCAGCTCGCGGCGGCGAAGCCCCCGTGGAACGTCACGGGGATGGGGTGGTCGAAGTGCACGGTCGCCACGGGACCGTCCTCGAGGTGCTGTCCGTCCAGGACGGCGACATAGGAGTGGTCGCTCGTCGCGTCGTAGACGAGGTCGAGCACGAAGGCGTCATCCTCCCCCTCGCCACGCGGCACGAGCACGGGCTCGCTCGGCACATGCCCGGCCGGCACGGCCCACTCCGCGCCGCTCCCGCCGTCGAGCGCGATGCGCGTAATCCCCGGGTACTTCCGGTCCGCGCCCTGGCGCCTGGTCTGCGCGAAGAGGGCGCCGTAGCGCGCCCCGTGCACCCGCGGGTGCAGCTGCGGGAACTCACAGGGGGCGTCGAAGAGCTTCGTCTCACGCACCTTCCCGGCCTTCAGGTCCAGGTGCAGGCGCGTCAGCACCGGGGGCGGCCCCTTCCCCTCGACCTCGCCGATGCCGTCGAGCGAGAACTCCGGGTAGCGGCACAGGTCGATGCTCGGACCGCCTTCCTCCTCGAAGGCATTCGCGAAGTGCCAGGTCCAGAAGGCATCGAGTTCGAAGGTGCGTGGCCTCTGGATGTCGTCCAGTGGAACGACGATGAGCCGCGCTCCGAGCTCCGGCTTCCACTGGAAGAGCTTCGTGAAGTCGGCCAGGCCCATCATCGCGCGCAGGAGATTGAGCTTCACCGGCCCCAGGAAGAGGATGAGGTGCCGCTCGGTCGCGATGAAATCGTGCAGCATGGCGTGCCAGGGCGCCTCGACCGTGCCGAGCTTCGAGGGGGTTCCCTCATCCGGCAGCGCGTAGAGGTCGATGAGCATCTTCGAGCCATAGCGGACGCCGAAGTTGAAGGTCGTCCGCAGCGAGGCGACGCGGTGCGGGTGCGCGGAGAAGGCGCCTGTCACCACGCCCAGGTCCGTGGCCTCGAGCGTGTCCAGCGTGCCCGGGTCCATCTCCTGCAACAGGCCACCTTCCATCAGCGCGAAGAGCCGGTCCTGCCACCAGAAGGTCGAGGTGTTCCCCGTCGTCTTCCCCGTGGCGGCGCGCGCGGCGCGCATGCGGTCCAGCCACGAGGCCGCCGAGTTGAAGAGAAACCGCCCCGCCTTCTCCTCCGCGCGGTAGCCGGCACTCTCGACGATGCGGCAGGCACCCCGCGCGCCACCGCCCTCGAAACGCACCGCCGTGATCGCTCCATCCGCCTCGAACGCATGCGAGAGGCTCGCACCGAAGCGCTCGAAGAGGCCCGGTCCCGCTCGGAAGAGCGTGCCCCGGAGCGGCTCGGGAAGCCGCCCCTCGACCCGCAACGGCTCGAAGCCGTGGGGCCGGGAGAGCGACCGCAGGAGAGGACTCACGGCGTTCTGGCTGGTCATCGACACTGCTCCTCGGAAGGGTGGACCCGCAACGGGATTGAAAGTAAGTGAGTCTTACTTACTTTGCAATGGACTTCGTTTCCGGTCCAATCCGGTACCACACATGACTCGAAAGAAGCCCGCGCGCCCCTACCACCATGGGGATCTCAAGCGCGCCCTGCTGGAAGCGAGCATCGAGCTCATCCGCGAGGAAGGCGTGGACGCGCTCACCGTGGCCGAGGTCGGCCGCCGTGTCGGCGTGTCCTCCGCGGCGCCCTACAAGCACTTCGCGGACCGCCAGGCGCTGTTGAGTGCGCTCGCCCAGGAGGGCAACCGGCGGCTCGGCGAGGCGCTCGTCGCGGCGACCCAGGGGAGCACCGACCCGCGCGAGGCCTTCCGGCTCTCGGGCGTGGCCTACATCCGCTGGGCGGCGGAGAACCCGGCCCTCTATCGCATCGCGACGGATCCCGCGCATGTCGACTACACGGCGACGTCTCACGAGGTCGATGCCCCGGAAGCCCTCAAGGGCTCCCTGGAGGCGTTCTGGCCGGAGCTGGCGGCCCTGGTGCGCTCGGGCGCCTCCCTGCCCGCTTCCCATGCGCTGGTGCAGCAACTGCGAGGCCGCGCCCTGGCTCAAGGCCTGGCCAGCCTCTTCGTCAGTGGCGTCTTCGCCTCGCTCGGCATCACCACCGCGGACGCGGAGCGGATTGCCCGGGCGGTGACGGGAGAGGACGTCCCCGCCACGCCGCGCCGGAGCCAGCCCTCACGCTCCCGCTGAGCCCGAGAGGGACTGTTGCCTGTTGGGCTTTTCACTGCCCCAGGCTAGGCTGCCTCCCCCCCACTCGTGCCGCCCACCCCCCCTCGTGCGGCGCCTTCGGCCCGTATGAAGGAGATGTCCATGATGCTGAAGCGTTTGATGTTGCTGATGGCAGGTGCCCTCACGCTGGCTCCGTTGTCGCCAGCTCACGCCGACCAGTTGCAGGACATCAAGAAGAAGGGCGAGCTGGCTTGTGGCGTACTCGGTACCGACGAGCCTTTCAGCTTCATCCAGGATCCCGCCAGCCGCGCGCTCGTCGGCTACGACGTGGACCTGTGCAACGCGGTGGCGAAGAGCCTGGGCGTGAAGCTCACCCTCAAGCAGCTGGCGGTGTCCGCACGCATCCCCGAGCTGCAGCAGGGCCGCGTCGATCTGCTGGCCGCCTCGCTCACCCACAACAAGGAGCGCGAGGCGCTGATCGACTTCTCGCTGTCCACCTTCATCACCGGTCAGAAGGTCCTGGTGAAGAAGCAGAGCGGCATCACCCGCCTGGACCAGCTCGCTGGCAAGAAGGTGCTGACGGTCAAGGGCTCCACCATGGAGCAGAACACCAAGAAGGCGGTGCCGACGGCCGTCATCGTCTCCTTCGACAACAGCCCGCAGGCCTTCCTCGCGCTACAGCAGGGCAAGGGCGTGGCCTACGTCAACGACGAGACGTCGCTGATCGACGACTTCTCCAAGCTGGGCCCCGTGGCCAAGGACTACGAAATCCTTCCCCACAACCTGTCCACCGAGCATCTCGCGATGGGTCTGAAGAAGGGCGAGCCCGCGTTCCGGGAGCAGGTGAACAAGGTGCTGCGTGACCTGGAAGCCTCGGGTGAGGCCGAGAAGCTGTTCACCAGGTGGTTCGGCCCGACCACCAAGATGAAGTTCCCGAGCCGCCCGTTCAAGATCGAGACCGACAAGGTCGACTGAGCCCGGCGGATGGCCCGCTCCCGCCGGAGCGGGCCGTCGTCCCGAGCGGCCCATGAACTCATTCGATGTCTCGCTGCTGCTGTCCGGCCAGTACCACGACTGGCTCGTGAGCGGCTTCGCCCTCTCCATCAAGCTCGCGTTGATCACGCTGGTGTTCGCACTGCCCCTCGCGCTGCTCGTGGCGGTGCTGAGACTCGCGCCGCTCGCGATGCTGCGCGCGGTGGGCGTGGTGTTCGTCGAGGCGATCCGCAACGTGCCGCTCCTGGCACACATGCTGTTCTGGTACTTCGGCGCGCCGGAGGTGTTGCCAGAGGCGCTCAAGCTCTGGCTGTACGAGCGCAACTTCGAGGCCGCCAGCGCCGTGATCGCGCTGGTGCTGTACACCGCCGCCTATATGTCGGAGGACATCCGGAGCGGCATCCGCTCGATTCCCAAGGAACAGATGGAGGCCAGTCGCGCGCTCGGCTTCAGCTTCCTCGGCGCCATGCGGCTGGTGATCCTCCCGCAGGCGCTGCGCCTGACGGTGCCACCGTTGATCAGCCAGACGCTCAGCCTGTGGAAGAACACCAGCATCGCCATGGTGATCGGCGTCGCCGAGCTGATGTACCAGGCCCAGCAGGTGGAGAGCGCCAGCTTCCGCGGCTTCGAGTCCTTTGCCTTCGCCACCGGGGCCTACCTGATGATCTCGCTCGCCATCACCGGGGCCTCCGCCTGGTACCACCATCACCATCCGGTGCGGAGCGCCTGATGTGGGAGATCCTCCAGACCTACTGGCTGTACTACTTGATCGGACAGTATCCGGACGGTCCGCTCGGGGGCCTCTCGCTGACGCTGGTCCTGGCCGCGCTCGCCCTGGTGCTCGCCTTCCCGGTCGGCATCGTGCTCGCATTGTGCCGCCTCTCGCCCTACCGCCTCCTGCGCTGGCCGGTGACCGCCGTGGTGTTCGTGGTGCGCGGCACGCCACTGCTGATGGTCGTGTTCTGGGCCTACTTCCTGCTGCCCACACTCACCGGGCACGTGACCGACCAGTTCAACACCATGCTGGCGGCGCTGGTGCTCTTCGACGGCGCCTACCTCGCGGAGATCATCCGCGCCGGCATCCAGGCCATCCCCAAGGGCCAGATGGAGAGCGCCCGCTCGCTCGGGTTCGACTACCCGCGGGCCATGCGGCTGGTGATCCTCCCGCAGGCGCTCCGCAACATGCTGCCCTCGCTGGTCAATCAGTTCGTGTCGACCATCAAGGAGACCTCGCTCGGCTACATCATCAGCCTCGGCGAGGTGTCCTTCGTCGCGACCCAGATCAACACCCAGCTGCTGACCCGGCCGGCCGAGGTCTATCTGCTGCTGGCGCTCACCTACTTCGTGCTGTGCTTCAGCCTGTCGCGCTTCGCCTTCTGGCTGGAGCGGCGGCTGGCCGCGGGCACCTCGCACCCGGGAACGCGATGATCAAGCTCGAGAACGTCAACAAGTGGTACGGCGACTACCATGCCCTGGTCGACATCACCGAGGAGGTCTCCCAGGGCGAGGTGGTGGTCGTGTGCGGCCCCAGCGGCTCCGGCAAGTCCACGCTGATCCGCACGATCAACCGGCTGGAGCCGATCCAGAAGGGCCGCATCCTGCTGGACGGCCAGGACATCTACGGCCAGGGCGTCGACGTCAACGCGCTGCGCAGCCGCATCGGTTTCGTCTTCCAGCAGTTCAACCTGTTTCCCCACCTCACCGCGCTGGAGAACTGCACGCTGGCGCCCACCCACCTCCGCAAGCTCCCGCCGCGAGAAGCGAACGAGCTGGCGATGTCGCTCTTGAACCGCGTCGGGCTCGCGCACAAGGCGTCCGCCTACCCCGCGCAGCTCTCCGGGGGACAGCAACAGCGGGTGGCGATCGCCCGGGCGCTCGCGATGAACCCGCCGGTGATGCTGTTCGACGAACCCACCAGTGCGCTCGACCCCGAGATGGTCGGCGAGGTGTTGCAGGCGATGAAGGGGCTGGCGCGCGATGGCATGACCATGGTGGTCGTCACGCACGAGATGGGCTTCGCCCGGGACGTGTGCAACCGCGTGCTGTTCATGGACCAGGGCCGCGTCCTGGAGCGCACCACGCCGGAGCGTTTCTTCAGCCGGCCGGAACACCCGCGCGCACAGAAGTTCCTGGCCGACGTGCTGTCTCCCTGGCAGGGCACGCCCGACGCGAGCCACTGAGGGAACTCCCCAGGAGGATAGGGCTCCGGGCCAGGAATTGAACGGGGGAGACGGCATCGCTACACTCGGGGCCATCCCCATGCACACTGACTCCCCTTCGGACTGCTTCGTACGGTCTGACGCGTCCGCGCGTCCGCCTCGCTGGCCCACCCTCCTGCTGTCCCTGGCCCTGGTGGCCTCCACGGGCTGTCCGGAGCCGGAGCCGAAGCCCCCCGAGCCCGAGCCCCGCTACCGGGCCACCATCCGCCGCACCGCCCACGGCATTCCCCACATCAGCGCCTCCAACCTCGGCGGCGTGGGCTTCGGTCAGGGATATGCCTTCGCCCAGGATCATGCCTGCACCCTGGCGGATCAGATCATCAAGGTTCGCGGCGAGCGCGCCCGCTTCTTCGGGGCGGGCGCCGGGGATGCCCACCTCTCCAGCGACTTCGCCTACCACGCCCTGGATCTGCTCGAGCGCGGCCGGGCCGGCCTCGAGACCCAGCCCGAGGACTCCCGTCAATTCCTCGAAGGCTTCACCACCGGCTACAACCACTTCCTGGAGAGCCCCGGAGCCACGCGGTTGTCCTGCGCCGGGCAGCCCTGGCTGCGCCCCATTGGCGCGGACGAGATGGTGGCCTATCTGATCAACATCGCGCTGACGGCCAGCGGCTACCGCTTCGTTGACGCCATCGCCGCGGCGCAGCCCCCCAGCCCCAAGGGCGTGCAGTCCGTACCGCCCGCGCTGCCACCGCGCGAGGAGGCGGGCCTCGCCAGCAACGGCTGGGCCCTGGGCGCCGAGCGCACGGCCAACGGGCGCGGCATGGTGCTGGCCAACCCGCACTTCCCCTGGGAGGGCGAGCTGCGGCTGTGGGAGAGCCACCTCACCGTGCCCGGCCAGCTCGACGTCTATGGCGTCTCCCTGCTCGGCGCGCCCGGTGTCGTCATCGGCTTCAACAAGGACGTGGCCTGGACGCATACCTTCTCGTCCGGCTCGCGCTTCACGGCCTATCTGTTGAAGCTCGTCCCCGGCAAGCCCACCACGTATCTGTATGAGGGTCAGGAGCGGCAGATGACGGCCCGGACCTTCACCCTCCAGGTGCTGCAGCCCGATGGCTCGCTGAAGGACGTCTCCCGCACCCTCTACAGCAGCCACCATGGACCCCTGCTGGCCCTGCCCGGCCTGGGCTGGACCGGCTCCGTCGCCGTCAGCTACCGGGACGCCAACCTCGACAACACCACCTTCTTCACCCAGTTCCTGGGCATGGGACGGGCCACCAGCCTCCAGCAGTACCAGGAGGTCTTCGCCACCGCGCAGGGCAGCCCCTGGGTGAACACCATGGCCACGGATCGCGAGGGGAACACCTGGTACACGGATGCCTCGGCCACGCCCAACCTCAGCGCCGAGGCGCTGACGAAGTGGCAACAGGCGGTCGCCACGCCCGGCTCGCCGCAGGCCACGCTGCTGGCCCAGGGCATCGTGCTGCTCGACGGGAGCACCGCCATCAACGAGTGGGTGGTGGAGCCCGGAGCGCGCAGCCCGGGGCTCGTTCCCTTCGCCCGGGTGCCGCAGCGGTCCCGCCGCGACTTCGTCTTCAACGCCAATGACAGCTATTGGCTGGCCAACCCCGCGCAGCCCCTGGAGGGCTTCTCTCCCCTGCACGGCTTCGAGCGCGTGCCCCAGACGCCCCGCACCCGGATGAACCTCGTCGCGCTCACCGAGGTGCGCGAGGGAGGCGCCTCCGGCGCCGATGGCCGGTTCACCCTCGAGGAGCTGCAGGCCACCGTCCTCGACAACCGCGGCATGACGGCCGAGTTGCTGCGCGCGCAGGTGGTCCAGCGCTGTCAGGCCAACCCCACGGGTAACGCTCGGGGCCAGGCCGTGGACCTCACCCAGGCGTGTGCCGTGCTGGCGGCGTGGGATGGCCACTACGACCTGAGCAGCGTGGGCGCTCCCCTCTGGCGCGAGCTGATGGGCATCTACGGCACCGCGGCCCTGCAGAACGCGGGCACCCTCTTCGCCACGGCCTTCTCGCCCGCTCAACCCATGGAGACACCGAACACGCTCGTACCGGCGCCCGCGACGGGGGCGGATCCGCTCCTGGACAAGCTGGCCGAGGCCGTGCTGCGACTGGGGGATGCGAGCATCGCGGTGGATACGCCGCTGGGCCAGGTGCAGTTCACCCCACGAGGTGGCACGCGTACGGCCCTCCACGGTGGCGTCGCGGTGGATGGCACGATGAATGTCGTCAGCTACCGCATCCTGCAGTCCACCCTGGCCGGGCCGACACCGCGCGGCACGGTCATCAATTCCGCGTCGGGCCTCACCACCGACGGCTACGTCATCAACTATGGGACGAGCTTCCTCATGGCCATGAACTACACCGACAGCGGCCTGGAGGCCCGGGCCCTGCTCACCTACGGCGAGTCCGAGGACCCGTCCCACCTCAACGACCAGCTCCAGCTCTTCTCCCAGAAGCAGTGGCGGCCCATCCTCTTCTCCGAGCAGGAGATTGCCAGCTCTCCGGTCCTCGAGACGACGACCGTCACCCGGGAGTAACCAGGTACGTCGCGGTGGCGCTGGAGGCGCTGCGAGGGGACAATCCGTTCCGAGAACACTCGGGGGCCGAAAACCATGGCGATGGTGAAGCCCGGGCAGCGCATCCGCATGACCTGGCAGCCAAAGGGCTGGAAGAAACCCGCGACCCTACAGCTCACCCTGGTGCCGAAGGCACGAGGCGCCTCCCTCCACGTGCACATGGAGAAGCTGCCGGACGCGAAGGCCCGCGAGGCGATGCGCGAGCACTGGTCCCGGGTGCTCGAAGGACTCTTTCGCGAGTAGTGTGGGGCGGGTTCAACCCCCAAGGAGTGGAGCCCGTGCCCGCCATCGACATTCCCGCCATCGACACCGAGCGCCTCACGCTCCGCGGCCCGCGACGCGAGGACTTCGAGGAAGCGTTCGAGATGTGGGGAGACCCACGGGTGACCCGGTACATCAGCGGCAGGCCATCCACGCGCGAGGACATGTGGTCCCGGCTGCTGCGCTACGTGGGCCACTGGGCGGTGATGGGGTACGGATTCTGGGTGGTGCGCGAGAAGAGCACGGGCCGGTTCGTCGGCGAGGTGGGACTCGCGGACTTCCGGCGGGAGCTCGAACCCTCGTTCGAGGGGGCGAAGGAGGCGGGCTGGGTGCTGTCTCCGTCGGCGCACGGAAAGGGGTTCGCCACGGAGGCGGTGAGCGCGGCGCTGAGGTGGGCGGACGGCAGGTTCGGTCCAGAGCGCGTGGTGTGCATCATCAACCCGGGGAATGAGGCTTCCCTCAAGGTCGCGCACAAGTGCGGGTTCCGTGAATTCACACGCGGCTCGTACAAGGGCGAGCCGACGCTGATGCTCGAGCGGGTTCCCGGCACCAGGTGAGCGGGCGGGAGCCACCCTCCAGCGTCTACCACTTGTCGTGGTGCTTGATTTGAAGCTCGAAGCCCCGCTGGATGCGATCCCACGCGTCGAGAACCGCCTCCTTGAGCCACTGCATGGGCACGGCGTCGGGCTTGACGCACAGCTCGGCGAGGAGGAACGCGGCCCGCGCGCCCTGCTTCCCCCACCGCTTCACGATCTCCTGGGGAACGGGGACGCCGGAGTGGATCAGCCCATCCGTGAGCTGGTACAGCAGGTTGTCGAGCCGCGGAGCGGAGAAATGCTTCTGCTTGTTGCCCATGTAGTACACGTGGTCCGCGAGCGCGATCTGGTTGAGCACCTCGTGGTGGAGCGCGGCATAGCCATACTCACCCTGGAGCAGCCGGACGGTGGCGTCGAGGATCTCCTTGGCACTCTGGCTGCGCGTGAAGAGGGGGTAGAGATCCGCGAGGATGGAGTGGAAGGGGGGCAGCTCGCGAAACCCACGGGTCGAGTCGTTGTTGTAGCCGAGCGCGCCCTGGTACTTCACGTTGTTGGGCTGGGACAGGTCCAGGCCCAGGTAGGGGTGGGTCATGAAGACATCCCGCCCCTCGCGCCCGCGCAGGAGCAGCACGGAGTCGATGGCCAGCCGGTTCGCGCCTGGGAAGCGCTCCGGCTGAGTGACCTTCTTCATCTCCTCGACGCTCGAGTTCACCGAGGCGATCATCCGCATCCACGCACGCTCGATGGGCTTGAGCTCCTCGAGCGCCAGCCACGCCACGGGAATGATGGGCGAGAAGGCCATGTGGGAAACGAAGAGGTGCTCCTTGGATTCGTCCCAGAGCGCGACGAAGGAGCAGGAGGTCACGCTGAACGTGATGAGCTCCTCGATCCAGATGCGATCTTTCGAATTGAGCGGGGGAAGCGTGTACTTGCGCCAGACACAGTCGGCGTTCTTGTGTCCTCCGCAGTGGTGCTTGTCCTTGGGGAGCGACAAGGTCGACTGCGCATCGCACAGGGGTTCACTCCGTCCCGGGGCAACGAGCCGGTGGGCCTGGGTCTCGGGCAGGGCGCCACTGTAGGAGTGGGAGTACACCGCCCGGAGGAAGTAGCGGCCCGAGAAGGCGTCCCGTTGCAGGTAGGCGGCATGGTCCCAGCCCAGCATGAGGACCTGTCCGCTCCGGCCCTTGGGCTTGAGCAAGCCCGAGTACTTGAGGGCCAGGGCCTCCCCCGTCTGCGACAGCACCCCTCCCTTGAAGAGGGTGATGAGCTGGATCACCTCCTTCGCGAAGGGCGCGCTCTGGGTGATCTGGACTCCCGATCCCTCATTCGAGGCGAGCGACTCATACTCGAACTTGCGAGGCTGCCGATAATCTCTGCCCATGGGGTGCTCCTTGGCGGCGGGAGACCCGCATCATGCCAGAAGCGCATTCCCTGGTGAGACAGGCTTCGAATCCGTCTCCCCTGCCCTCCTCCTCATCCGTTGTGGCAGATGACGCGCGCGACGCACTTCGCCTTCTCACCGGTGGAGGTGAGGACCTCGGCGAACGTCTTGAGGCGGATGGGCTGGCCCGTCCGCGCACGCTGCTCGTGGCCCGCGAGGCTCGCGCACTGCTCGTACCCCTCCAGCGTGAAGTAACTGGTCCCGCCGATGCTCACGCCTGGCTCGACGTCGATGCTCACGTGGGTCGGGACCGCGGAGCGGGGCCAGTCATGAATGGAGGTGACCGTGAGCGTCCGCGTCTCGCTGTCGTTGAAGATGTACGTGTCGACGGCGATGTGCGCCGGGTAGCTGTGCACCTCCGCCACGACGCCACCGTCGATGAAGCGCTCACAGCGCAGCTCGGACTCCTCCTCGGTCGCCGCCGCCGTTGTTGCGTTGAACACCACGAAGCCGATGGCTGCTGCCGCCCAACCGTTGCGCATGTGTGTCGTCCTCCCAGCAAGACGCGACGAGGCTGAGATCGGAGCGCTGCGGTCACAAGGCAGGCGCCATGCGGCGTGTTCCTGGGAAGTTGGGGGCTCGACAGCGCCGCGGGCGCCGCGTGCGATACCCAACGCTCGACTTCACCTGGTGGTTTCGAGCACTCGGGTGGCCGGGCGCACACAGCTCTGCGGCACCCGGCCGCCGAGCGCATGGCCCGGCGAGCAGACCCAGACCCGGGAGCGCGGCTGGGTAGCCCGGCGGGCGCGGCAGCCGGGGGTGGTGCCGCTCAGGCGCGGCGGCGGCGGCGGAGAAGCCCGAGCGCCAGCATGATCAGGCCGGCGGCCGGCGCGGCCGCGGTGCCGGAAACGCCGCCGAGCTGACAACCTCCGCCACCCTTGCCCGGCGCGTCGTCCGGCGGGACACCCTCGCCACCCGTACCGCCGCCGTCGCTGGACGCGGCGACCGTGACGGTGGCGCAGTGGTGGTAGTAGCAGCCACCGGGGTTGTTGATCGCATGGTTCGACATGAACTGGGTGATCTGCAGCGTGCACTTGTCGCAGGTGAAGTCCTGAGGCAGCTGGACCTGGAGCGTCTGCGGACCAGAGAGCGGCGAGGAGTGCACGAGCAGACCGTCGGCGAGCAGCGGCAGCGTCGGGTTCTCGTTGATGGGGGTGCTACCGCACGGCGTGCTGCCGGCGGTGACCGGCGGATCGGGGGGCAGCGAGTTCATGTCCTGGGCGATCGAGACGCGGTAGTGGCCGGGGTGGAAGATCGTCTCGGTGAGGGCGATGGTGATCATCTGCCCCGGGCGGTAGGTGGTGACCGCGCCGGTGGGCTGGGCCGGCTGCCCGGGGTCGGCCTGGCCGCAGGGCTCGCTCTTCTGCGGGTTGCCGAGACGGTCCTGCTCCGCCCAGCTCGCCGGCTGCTGGATGCTGAAGTGGGCGCGCGCCGGCGCGGCGGAAAGGAGGAGCGCCGTCGACGCGGCGATGAGGGAAGGGGTCGGGGAGGGTCGCATCATGGGGTTTTCTCCAGGCTGACAGCTGGCGGTAGCCTAATGCGCAACGGAGACAGGCCCTAAAACCTTGTGTCGATGCCGACCCACCATTCCACTGAGTACTGCAGACAGGCACGAAGAAGCCCATGGCCGGAAACGTCCCCTCATGGTCCGCTGCGGCCCTGATGTCGGGGCCGTGGCGGGGCTATTCACCCTCGCGAACCCGCTGTCCCTCTGGAGTCCGAGATGCTGAAGCCCGAAGACGTGCCCCTGGCCCAATCCGCCCTGTTGGTCATCGACGTGCAGGACTCCTTCAAGGTGAGCCCACGCTGGGAGCGGCGCAGCACGCCGGACTTCGAGCGCAACGTCGCGTCGCTGGTGGACGCATACCGGGCCGCGGGGCTGCCGGTCCTCTACTTCCTGCACACGGACGGCGACCCCGGCTTCGAGCCGGGCAGCCCGCACCTGAAGCTGATGGACTTCCTCGCCCCGCGCACGGACGAGCCCGTGCTGACGAAGCAGACACGCAACTGCTTCACCTCCACGCCCCTCTCGCCGATCCTGCTCGCCCGCGGCGTGCGGCGCCTGGCCGTGACGGGCATCCAGATGGAGCAGTGCTGCGAGACGACGACGCGCGTGGCCGCGGACCTGGGCTACGCGGTGGACTTCGTGCTGGACGCCACGATGACGTTCCCCATCCCCAACTGGGACGTGCCGGGAGAGGAGCTCGGTGTCGACGCCATCACCGAGCGCACGGCGTACGCGCTGCGCCACCGCTTCGCGCGCATCACCCACGCCCGGCAGCTGGTGGCCGAGCTCGCCGCCCTCCCCCCGCCCGGACCGCCGCGTGAGCCGGCGCGGCCCGCCCCTCCCCCGCCGCCGCGCCCCGCCCCGCGCGTCCTCTTCGCGCTCGCACCGGGCGTGGAGGTGATGGACCTGGCCGGGCCGATGCAGGCCTTCCACGAGGCCGCGGGCTTCGGGCACCCGTACGCCGTCACGTCCGTGTCCCCGACGCCCACCGTGCGCACGGCGCAGGGCCTGGAGCTCGCGGGCCTCGCGCCACTGCCGAAGGACGTGGGCCCCGGCGACCGCGTCGTCGTGCCGGGCTACCCGCTGGCGACGACGCGGGTGCCGCCCGCGCTGCTGTCCTGGTTGCGCGCGGCGGCGAACGCGGGCGCGCAGGTGTGCGCGGTGTGCACGGGGGCGTTCGCACTGGGCGAGGCGGGCCTGTTGGACGGCCGCCGCTGCACCACGCACTGGCGGCGCACACAGGAGTTGCAGGCGCGCTTCCCGCGTGCGCGAGTGCTGGGCGAGCGGCTCTTCGTGGAGGACGCGGGCGTCGTCACCAGCGCGGGCATCAGCGCGGGGGTGGACATGGCGCTCGCGCTGCTGGAGCGCGATGGCGGGCCACTGCTCGCCTCGAGCGTCGCGCGCGAGATGGTGGTGTACCTGCGCCGCGACGGGGCGCAGTCTCAGGACAGCGTCTACCTGGACTTCCAGACGCACCTGAACCCGGGCGTGCACCGCGTGCAGCAGTACCTGGTCGCACACCCCGAGGCGAAGGCGACGCTGGCCGAACTGGGCCGCGTGGCCTCCATGAGCGAGCGCAACCTCACACGCGCCTTCCGCCGCGCCACCGGCATCAGCGTGCACGCCTACCGCGAGCGCTTGCGGCTGGAGCGCGCCAAGGGCCTGCTGCGCAACCCCGAGCTCACGGTGGAGGCGGTGGCCGAGGCCTGCGGCTACGCCGACGTGCGCCAGCTGCGCCGCGTCTGGACCGCGGCGCACGGCGGGCCCCCGCGCCGCCCTCCCGCGCGCGGCGGGAAGACGTGACGGAGGGCCCGCGCCTCAGGATCGCGCACACCTTGAAAGCGGAGCGTCTCAGTAGGCCACGACGGTGGGCTCCGTGGTGCTGGTGAAGAAGTCCGGGTAGGTGGCGAGGTAGTTGGAGCCGCTCCCGATCTCGAGCGGGATGATGCCGTCCTTGGTCCCCTGAACCCGGAGGGTGGTGCCATCGGCCAGGAAGGACAGCTCCTCGCAGAAGACGTTCGAGAAGCGGAATTCGTACTGCGCCACGAGCAACGTGGAGCGCACCACCGATAGCGTGTCCGGCGTCAGGTGCAGCAGCTTCAGGTATGCGCCATTGGAGCCGCTCGGCGAGTAATCGTACGTGTAGCTGACGGCGACCCCAAGGTCGTTCGCGGCAATCGACAGGGCGGGTACCGAGTACGAGCCCTCGAGCACCACACTCGCGCTCGGCCATGGGCACGTGGAAGAGGCCTGCCGGGTGATGACGGGCTCGAACAGGGGCGGATGCGAGTTCGAGCTTGTCCGCTGATAGGTAATGGAGAAGGTGCACCCCTGTGAGAAGGCAGAGGTCAGCGTGGCGGAGTCCGTAGCGGTTTCGGGCGACTCGTCGGTGGCGGACCCGCCACAGGCGGAGAGCAGGAGGGCGACAGCGAGGAGGGGGGCGGATTTCACGAGATGCATGGGGTTTTGTTTCCTTTGCGTCGATGATTCAACCTGATGGACCGAGTCTCCCCAGGCGTGCTGCTCCATATGTTTCGTCTCAATCGGCTGGATGCTTCGCGGACCAGAGCTTCACCGGCGCTCGCTTCTCGTAGGCCTTCCCTTGTGGATAACCAACCAACTCCATCTCGAGCCCCCATGGAGTGAGGAAGTGGACCCATGTTTCGCCTGCCGTATCGCCTGAAGTCGTCGTCATCGGCTCACCTATCACGGTGATGCCCTTTGACTTCAAGTAGGCAACACCCGCTTCGACGTCGTCCGTATAGAAAGCAATGTGGTGGCCACCCAGGTCTTCATGATCCGGTGGGGTTGTTTTCCCTTTTGAGCCTTCATACTCAAAGAGCTCGATATTGGAGCCGTGGCCGCAGCGAAGCATCTTGAGCGTCATGCTTTTCGCTCTGGCTGGGACCTGCGTCTTCCGGTCGTTCGACAAACTGGTGGTCATCGGATGGGGACCGATTTTCGTCACAGCGACACAGCCGAATATTTCAGAAAAGAACTTCTCGGCCTCGCGCATGTTGGGAACCGTGATTCCGACATGATCGATTCCGGCTGATTTGATTCCAGGCACCTGCGCCTGGGCAGTCGACGTCAGTGCGAATGCCGCGGCGACCGAGAAGACGATATTTACAAATGTCGGGTTCATTTGCTTGCTCCCTCCGCCGTGCGCTCGGCTGGGGGTTGTGTTCCGCTGACATCCACGACCCTATCGGAGCTTGTGGGGTTCGATAAGACGCTATAATGTGAACGCTTTGTTTCTCGAGGCGAACAGTGTCCCAGGAGGAGCCAGGTGGATCTGAACGCGGTGATGATGTTCAATCGGGTCGTGAAGGTCGGCAGTTTTTCGAAAGCCGCGGTGGAGCTTGGCGTCACGAAATCGACCATCTCGAAGAAGATCGCCGAACTCGAGTCTCACCTGGGAACAACTCTTCTCAGACGAACGACCAGAAGCATCCAGCTGACGGACATGGGAAAACAGTTTCACGAGCAGTCGTCAAAAGGGTTATCAGAAATCAAGAAGGCGACCGAGCAGGCACAGGCAACGAGCATTGAACCCCGAGGACGCCTACGCATCACGGCTCCTTCCGATTTCGCGACGAGCATCCTCGCACCGATCCTCGCGGAATTTTTAGAGACGTATCCGAAAATCTCGCTCGAGATGATGCTGACCGACAAGATTCTGGATCTGGTGAATGACGACATCGATGTCGCGATCCGGCTTGGCCCGATGATGGACTCATCCCTGAGCGCGAAGAAGATCGGCCGAGATGTCTTTCAGTTGGTGGCGAGTCCCGCGTACATCAAACGTTCGCCCCCTCTTCAGGAGCCAGGCGATCTGAAAAAACACGACTGCCTGGTCTTCGCACCCAAACCCGACATGCGAACCTGGCGGTTGAAATCCAGAACCTCGAGAACGACTCTCGAGCCGGAGATCAAGTTTCTTTCAAACAACGTGACCACCGTGAAAGCCCTGGTGGTGCAAGGAGCCGGCGTCGCCCTCCTGCCTGTTTCCAATTGTCGGGAGGAGATCGAAGCAAAGTGTATAAAAGTCGTCATGCCGGAGTGGTCGATGGAGGACGCACCCATTCATTTCTTGTTTCAAAAACACCACTTCACGCCACCGAAGGTCCTGGTTTTCATCTCTTATATGGAACAAAGGATGAAGCCGCTCTTCATCTGATTGGGTGGAGAACGACGATGCGTTGCAGGTGCGCATTGGAAGGCACTCGTGCTATTGCAGGAAGACTGTCCGGAGAAGGAAGACATGTACGGTTCCATCAAGATTCGTGGGGCACGCGAGAACAACCTCAAGAACGTCTCGCTCGATATTCCCAAGCGGAAGATCACCGTCTTCACCGGTGTCTCGGGCTCGGGCAAGTCGTCCCTGGTCTTCGGCACCATCGCGGCCGAGAGCCAGCGGCTCATCAACGAGACCTATCCGGCCTTCGTGCAGCAGTTCATGCCGCACTATGGCCAGCCGGACGCGGAGAGCCTGGAGAACCTCTCCGCGGCCATCATCGTCGACCAGCAGCGGCTGGGGGGAAACTCGCGCTCGACGGTCGCCACCGTCACGGATGCGGCGCAGATGCTCCGCGTGGTGTTCTCGCGTCTGGCCGAGCCCCACCTGGGCAGCCCGGGGTTCTACTCCTACAACGACCCGCGCGGCCTCTGCCCGGGGTGCGAGGGCATTGGCCAGGTCGCGTCCATGGACATGGACGCCGTCATCGACACGTCCAAGTCCCTCAACGAGGGCGCCATCCTGCCCAGGGACTACGCGGTCGATAGCTGGTACTGGCTCATCTTCGCGAGGTCCGGCTACTTCGACCTCGACAAGAAGCTGTCCGAGTACTCGAAGGAGGAGATGGACAAGCTCCTCCATCTGGACGACGGCCGGAAGATCAAGGTCGACAAGATGAACCTCACCTACGAGGGCCTCGTCCCCAAGTTGCGCAGGACGCTGGGCGCCAAGGACCCGGAGACCGTCCAGCCGCATGTCCGCGCCGAATACGAGCGCATCTTCACCCGCGCCACCTGTCCTTCCTGCCAGGGCGGGCGACTCAACCAGGCCGCGCTCGGCAGCCGCATCCAGGGCAAGAACATCGCCGAGTGCTCCGCGATGCAGGTCTCGGATCTCGCCGCGTTCGTCCGCGAGATCGCCGCTCCGTCCGTGGGACCGATGCTGGAGGCCCTGGCCCACCGGCTCGACAACCTGGTGACGATCGGGCTGGGCTACCTCAGCCTCGACCGCGAGAGCTCGACCCTGTCGGGCGGAGAGAGCCAGCGCGTCAAGATGGTGCGGCACCTGGGCTCCAGCCTCACCGACGTGACGTATATCTTCGACGAGCCCAGCGTGGGACTCCACCCGCACGATGTCGGCCGGCTCGCGGGCCTGATGCAGCAGTTGCGCGACAAGGGCAACACCGTGCTCATCGTCGAGCACAAGCCGGACATGATCGCCATCGCCGACCACGTGGTCGACATGGGGCCGAAGGCCGGCAGCCAGGGCGGACGGATCGTCTACGAGGGCACGTACGAGGGTTTGCTGGGCTCGGGCACGCTCACGGGCAAACACATGAAGAAGTACCAGCCCATCAAGACCACGCCACGCAAGCCCACGGGGCAGCTCCAGCTCGAGGGCGCCCGCCTCAACAACCTCCAGAACCTCTCCGTCTCGATTCCTCGTGGGGTGCTGACGGTCGTGACGGGCGTCGCGGGCTCGGGGAAGTCGTCGCTGATTCAGGGCTGCCTGCCCAAGGCCTACCCGGAGACCATCATCATCGACCAGAACCTGGCTCGTGGCTCGCGCCGCTCCAACACCGCCACGTACACCGGCATCCTCGACAATGTCCGCAAGGCCTTCGCCAAGGCGAACAAGGTGGACGCCGCGCTGTTCTCCGCCAACTCGAAGGGAGCCTGCCCGGACTGCAACGGGCTCGGCGTCATCTACACGGATCTGGCGCACCTGGACCCGATGGTAACCGTCTGCGAGACGTGCGAGGGCAAGCGGTTCACCGACGAGGTGCTGGCCCATCGGCTGCGCGGCAAGTCCATCAGCGACGTCTACGAGATGTCCGTCACCGACGCCGTCACCTTCTTCACCGAACCGGCCATCGCCAAGATTCTCCAGGGGCTGGATGACGTCGGGCTCGGCTACCTCACGCTGGGGCAGCCGCTGTCGACGCTCTCGGGCGGCGAACGCCAGCGTCTGAAGCTCGCCGCCGAGCTGGGGCGCTCGGGCAACATCTACGTGCTCGACGAGCCCACCACGGGCCTGCACATGAACGACGTGGACACGCTGATAGGGTTGTTCGATCGGCTGGTCGATGCTGGGTCGACCGTCATCGTCATCGAGCACAACCTCGACGTCGTCTCCCGGGCGGACTGGGTCATCGACCTGGGACCCGGCGCCGGGCATGAGGGCGGCCGCGTGGTCTTCGAAGGGCTTCCCGGGCAGCTCGCCTCACACAAGGGCTCGCTGACCGGCAAGCACATGGCCGCCCGGTCGTAACCGGGAGGCGGAGCGCTCCCCTCCTCCAGTTACGTGCCTCGATGACCGGTGACGCTGAAGCGACGCCGGTAGTCACCAGGGGACAAGCCCACCCGTTTGAAGAAGATCTTGCGGAAGGCGCCAGGGTCCTCGTACCCCACCCGCCACGCCACCTGCTCGATGGACAGGTTCGAGAACTCCAGCAGCTCCCTTGCCTTGCCCACACGCAGGTATTGGACATAGGTGGTCGGGGTCAACCCCGTCGCCTTCTGGAAGCGGCGCAAGAAGGTGCGCTCGCCCAGCATGGCTTGCGCCGCCATCATCGGCAATGTCACCTTTTCCGAGCCGCGGGCCTGGAGCCAGTGCTGCACCTTCAGGATGACCTCGTCGCCATGGTGCAGCTTGGGCGAGAAGTGGCTGTAGAAGCGTTGCTCGCGCCCGGCGGGATCCACCAGGAAGAAACGAGCGGTCGCCAGCATGAGACCCGGACTGATCAGCCGATCCACCAGCCGCAGCCCGAGATCGACCCAGGCCATCACGCCACCCGCCGTGATGATGTCCCCATCCTCGATGAGCAGCTTGTCCGCCTCCAGCCGGATGGCGGGAAATCGCTCGGACAGCCGCTCCGCCAGGCTCCAATGGGTCGTGGCCGGCCGGCCATCCAACAGCCCTGTTTCCGCCAACAGGAAGGCGCCGGCGCAGATGGAGCAGAGCGTGGTGCCGGCGGCATGCCGGGCGGCGATCCAACGGGCCAGCGTCTTCCTCCGCTCCACCCGCGGCTCTTCCTCCAGGCTCGGCGGAAGGATCAACGCGACCAGGGACTCCCCGGCCTGGGCGTGGGTGTCGAATACCCGCTCCACCTCCCCGCCCTCGCCGGGCCGCCAATGGCTGACTCGCAGGGCGGGCACGCCCGACAAGCCCTGCTGGGCCGCGAGCCGGTTGGCGATGCGGAACATGTCCGTCAACCCGTGTACCGCCGACAACTGGGCACCGGGATAGATCAGCAGTCCGATATGGGCCAGAACGTGCCCCGTGGTCATTTGTCAGTTCTAACCCTGATCCTGTCAGTTCCGCCAATCCCGGTGGGGCGGAGAACCGCTCTATCTTCCGACCATCAACCGCGACACCCCAACGGCCAGGATCGGAAGGAAGGCACCATGAGCAAGCGCGCCCTCATCGTCATCGACATCCAGAATGATTATTTCCCGGGTGGGAAATGGACCCTCGTCGGCATCGACGCCGCCGCGGACAACACCGCGCGGTTGATCGCCGCCGCGCGGGCCCGGGGTGAGCTGGTCGTCCATGTCCGCCATGAGTTCAAGACCGCCGACGCCCCCTTCTTCTCTCCAGGCTCGAGCGGGGCCGCGATCCATGAGAAGGTGACCCCGGCGGCGGCGGAGCCGGTGGTGCTGAAGCACTTCATCAACTCCTTCCGCGAAACCGAACTGAAGGCAATCCTCGAGCGCCACGGGATCGAGGAGCTTGTCATCTGCGGCGCCATGAGCCACATGTGCATCGATGGCGGAGTGCGGGCGGCGGTCGATCTGGGCTACCGCTGCACCCTGATCCACGATGCCTGCGCCAGCCGCGATCTGGAATTCGGAGGCGTGCGCGTGCCCGCCGCCCAGGTCCATGCCGCCTTCATGGCGGCGCTCAGCTTCGCCTACGCCCAGACCCAGTCCACCGACGAGTTCCTGGCGCGAGCCACCTGAGCAAGGCGGAGAGCAGCTCCGTGTCTCGCCAGGAAGAAGCCCCTGGACGATGGGTGGCATTTTCTGATTACAGCATATTCCGGTTAAGCTATTATTACTGGATTCAATCAGGAATACCAGGGATGATGGCAGCCCGCGCACCAGCGCAGCCTCGCCCGGGAGAAACCCTGGCGGGTATGGGAAAGAAGAAGAGAACCACGATGAATCCACCGCGCACGGGCCTTGTCACCCTCTTCGTCATGAACCTGCTTTGCGCCTGCGGGGGTGAGGAAGGCGAAGCCAGCGGTCCGTACAGCACCAGCACGGCCGCGAGCAGCGCGCCCACCCTGGACCAGACCAACAACCCGGTGTACGCCGAACTGAGCACCTACAAGAGCTGGCTCAGCACCAGCACGAATGCGGCCACCGCACTCGCGGCCGACACCACCAAGGCCAACAACATCGTCTCCTGGCAGATGCCGCACGGCGGCTTCTACAAGATTCCCTCCTGGTACGACTCCGCCTGGAACGGCAAGGCGGCCCGCTCGGAGTGGCTCGGCGCGAACGGCGTGGAACTGGGCACCATCGACAACGACGCCACGGTCTCCGAAATCCTCTTCCTCGCCGACGTCTACAAGCGCGGTGGCAAGACCAGCCACCGCGACGCCGCTCGCCGGGCGCTCGACTTCCTGCTGATCATGCAGTCCTCCTCGGGCGGCTGGCCGCAGGTCTATCCGGCGCGTAGCGGCACGAGCTACTCCAATGACATCACCTTCAACGACGATGCGATGGTGCGAGTGCTGGTGCTGCTCGATCATGCCTCGCGGCAGAAGGCGCCGCTCGATGGCGACATCTTCACCTCCGAGCAGCGCGCGAAACTCGCCACCGCGATCGACAAGGGCGTGAACTACATCCTCAAGGCGCAGATCGTTCAGGGCGGCGTGAAGACCGTGTGGTGTGCCCAGCATGATCCGGTCAGTTACGCTCCGAAGGGAGCCCGGGCCTATGAGCTGCCCTCCAGGAGCGGAAAGGAATCGGTGGGGATCGTCACCTTCCTGATGACCCGTCCGCAGACCGCCGAGGTCAAGGCCGCCGTCCAGGCCGCGATTGCCTGGTACAAGAGAAGCACGGTCAAGGTCGCCAACACCGCCTATGTGAAGCGCCCCTCGGGCAACACCGACGACACCTACAACCCGATCCAGACCAAGGCCGGCAGCACCCTGTGGTACCGATTCTATGATTTGAACCAGGACAAGGGCTTCTTCAGCGACCGCACCGGCGGCAAGTTCTACGACATCATGGACATCGAAGCCGAGCGCCGCTACGGCTACGAGTGGGGCGGCAGCTACGGCACCAAGCTGATCACCTACAGCGACTCGGTGGGCTACTGAAGTCGCCTCCCTCCCAGCAAGCCTGGACCCTCGCCGGGCGGTTGCGCGGGAGCTTCGCGCTGGCGTTCCCATGCGCTCAATGAACGTCATGTCCACCCTCTCGGAAGGACGCTGCTCGCGCCGTCGCGCTTCGAGGAGGTGGGCCATGAACATGACAGCGCCAGCCCACGGGGACGCCCTCACCGTCTTCCTCTGTGGCGACGTGATGACCGGGCGAGGCATCGACCAGGTGCTTCCCCACCCGTGCCCACCCCACCTGTACGAGCCCTATGTTCGGGATGCCCGGGATTACGTCGCACTGGCCGAGGAGGTGAATGGTCCCATCCCCAGACCGGTGGGCCTCGACTACATCTGGGGTGATGCGCTCGCGGAGCTGGAGCGGCGTGCTCCGGACGTGCGGTTGATCAACCTGGAGACCAGCATCACCACCAGCGAGGCGTGGTGGCCGGACAAAGGCATCCACTATCGAATGAACCCGGCGCACGCCGCCTGCCTCACGGCCGCCCGCATCGGATGCTGCGCGCTGGCGAACAACCATGTGCTGGATTGGGGGTACGAGGGACTCCGCGAGACGTTGGCGACCCTGCGAAGCGTGGGCATCGCCACCGCGGGAGCGGGCGCCCACCTGGAGCAAGCACGGGCTCCCGCCATGCTGGACGTCCCAGGCAAGGGCCGCGTCGCCGTGTTCTCGTTCGGGACGAGGAGCAGCGGCATCCCGCCGGAGTGGGTGGCGAGCGCGGACAGGCCAGGGGTGGAATTGCTGGAGAACCTGGCTCCCGCCACGGCGCGCGGCATCGGTGCGAGGGTGCGAGCCATCAAGAACACGG
Source organism: Cystobacter fuscus (assembly GCF_002305875.1). Classification (NCBI taxonomy): domain Bacteria; kingdom Pseudomonadati; phylum Myxococcota; class Myxococcia; order Myxococcales; family Archangiaceae; genus Cystobacter; species Cystobacter fuscus. The sequence continues at coordinate 7,502,632 of NZ_CP022098.1, forward strand.
GAGCGCTCGTCATCGCCTCCATCCACTGGGGGAGCAACTGGGGTTACGAAGTGCCCTCCGCGCAGCGGGAGTTCGCCCGGGCCCTCATCGACGAGGCGGGGGTGGATGTCGTCCACGGCCACTCCTCCCACCATCCCCGTGGCATCGAGGTCCACCGGGAGCGCCCCATCCTTTATGGCTGTGGGGACTTCCTGAACGACTACGAAGGTATCCGCGACAACGCAGGCTTCCGCGGCGACCTGACCCTGATGTACTTCGTGACGCTGGACCCCACGAGCGGCCGACTGCTTTCCCTTCGCATGACGCCCATGCAGGTGCGCCGCTTCCAGGCGTGCCGGGCCTCCTCCGCCGACGCCGGGTGGTTGCAGGGCCTCCTGGACCGGGAGGGCCGCCGGTTCGGAACTCGCGTCACCCTGGAAGGAGACGGCTCACTCTGGCTTCACTGGACCTGAAGCGGGCCGACTCCCGCGACGAGGATTCACGACGAGGCGCCGGCCAACTGGACTACCCTGCCATGTCGTGCGCTCCACCGTGCTCCCCGAGTCCATGGTCAACGATATCCTGAGTCAGCGGCTCGAGGTGCAGGGCGAGCGCATGGGGCGATGGGTGTACCGCTTCCGCACCCTGGGCGCGCTCGGATGGCTGGCGTGCGTCTACTTCTTCGAGTGGACCATGCCCCTGGCGGGGGTGGCGGCCTACCTGCTGTTCGCCGCGGCCTCATGGGCCGGCTCGCGCGTCGTGCCCCTGGTGCGACGTCAGCCGGACCTCGCGGTGCTGCTGCTCGACATGCCCGCCATCTTCCTCATCCAGTGGTCATCGGTGTCCATCTCCGCCGAGGCCCAGGTCATCTCGGGCATCTCGGTGGGCATCTTCATCCTGATCGGGATGCTCATGGCGCTCCTGGGGACCTCCTGGCCGAGGCTGGTGCTGGCCACCGGGTTCGGCATCGTCCTGGAGACGGCGCTCACCTGGCGGGCGGGGCTCCCGGTGCAACACACGCTGCCCGCCGTCACCCTGGTGCTCACCCTCGCGGCGGGCGTGGCGGGCTTCACCCGGCGGCAGATGTACCGTCTGGTGCTCGAGGTCTCCCAGGAGCAGACGCACCGCACGCGCCTGGGTCGCTACTTCTCCCCCGAGGTCGCCCGCCGCATCATCGAGGTGGGTACGGGTCGAGCCGAGGGCGAGCACCGCGAGGTGACACTGCTGTTCGCCGACATCCGCGGCTTCACCTCGCTGTCCGAGCGCCTGGAGAGCCCCCAGGTGGTGCGGCTGCTCAACGAGTACCTCTCGCGCATGGTGGAGGTGGTGTTCCGCCACGGGGGCACGCTCGACAAGTTCATCGGCGACGGCATCCTCGCCTACTTCGGCGCGCCCCTGGAGTTGCCCGGCCATCCCCAGGCGGCGGTCTCCTGCGGGCTCGCCATGCTCGAGGCGCTGGAGGAGCTCAACACCGAGCGCCAGGCGCGCGGCGAGGAGCCCCTGCGCATCGGCATTGGCGTGCACACGGGGCGTGTGGTCATCGGCGACGTGGGCCCGGCGCAGCGCCGCGAGTACACCGTCATCGGGGACGCGGTGAACCTCGCCAGCCGCATCGAGGGGCTCACCAAGAAGGTCGGCGTGTCGCTGCTCGTGTCCGAGGCCACCCGGGCGCGCTGTGACGACACCCTGCGCTTCGAGCCCGCGGAGCCGCTTCCCGTCGCGGGGAAGACGGCTCCGGTGGTGACGTTCGTGCCGACGCGCGCGCCGGGACTCATTCCAGCACGGTGATGCGGTTCCGCGCGGGCACGCTCAGCGGAGTGTGGGCCTCGACGCTGATCTCTCCCCGGGTTCCTCAGCGCGGCGCCGATGCCGTCGGAGTGCGCCCCACCCCACGCGCGGCCTCCGCCAGCCCCGCCAGCACCTCCCTCGAGTCCAGCCCCACCGAGAGCCGCACGTGCCCGGGCAGCGCCATCAGCCGCGCCAGCTTCGAGGCGCCCACGGGCGAATAGGCCAGGAGCACGTCGTCCACCACCGCGCCCATCACCTCCGCCTCACGAGGCGTGGCCACCGTGACGCCCACCGCGCCGGCCTGGAGCTGCCTCGCCGCCAGCTCCGGCACCTTGTGCGTCTTCGTATGCGGCCGCCACCGCAGTCCGTGCTCGCGCATATACACGGAGGCCTTCGCGAGGTTGCGCTCCAGGCGCTCCTCGTCCACGAGCGCCGCCGGGGTCTCGATATCGTCCAGTGAGGGAAAGCTCATACGGGGCCGGGAAGGTACTCCGCACGGGCGCGCGTGCCGACTGACATCTGAGCGGCTCGCTGGGCGCGCAACCCCCGCTCAGGCTGGAGCGGGCGTGAGGGGAAGCACCAGTGTGGCCGTGGCTCCCCTGCCGGGCCCATCGCTCTCCAGGGAGAGCGAGCCTCCGAGCAGCTCCGCCGCCAGGGCGCTCGAGTGCAAACCCAGGCCGTGTCCTCCCTCGAAGCCGGAGAAGCCCTGGCAGAACAGCCGCGCGCGGTTCTCCGGCGCGATGCCCACGCCGTTGTCCTCCACCTGGATGCGCACGCTGTTCTCCTCGGAGATCAACCGCACCTGGAGGTGGGCCTGGCCCTTGGGTAGCCCGCGCATCGCGTTCTTCGCGTTGCTGATGAGGTTGACGAGGATCTGCAGCACCTTGTGCCTGTCCACCTTCACGATGGGTGGAGAGTCCAACCGCCGGGAGACCTGGATGCCGTGACGCGTGAGGGCCGACATCTGAAGACTCAAGGCGTCCTCCACGAGCTGGCGCAGGTCGCAGTCCTCGACGACGAGCATGCTGGTCCCATGGACCTGCTGGATCTGCACGATGGCGCGGATGTGCTCGATGTGCATGGCCAGTGTATCCACGCAGTCCTTGAGCGAGGACTGCTCGCGCACCAGTTCATCCGCGAGCACGAAGAGATAATCGGTGAGCTGCTGGCCCTGTGGTGAGCCAGTGAGGAAGCCGACCAGATCCCCGCGGTGCTCGCCGAGCAGGGTCGTCACCTGCTTGAGCCGTCCCATGCGCGAGAGCTTCAAGGACTGCCGCATCATGTCCATGTTGATGACGGTGCTGGTGAGCACGTTGCCCACGTTGTGGAGCACGTTGGTGGCCACTTCCGCCATGCCCGCCGAGCGCGCCGTCTCCACCAGCACGGCCTGGGCCCGCCGCAGCTCCCGCGTGCGATCCTCCACGCGCTTCTCCAGGTCGTCATTGGCGGCGCGCAGGGCGCTCTCGGCGCGCTGGAGGTTCGCGTACAACCGCGCGTTCTCGATGGAGATGGTGGCCTGGGAGGCCAGGTGCTCCAGCAGCGAGAGCCGGAGCGGGGTGAAGGCATCCGTGGCGAGGTTGTTCTCCAGGTAGAGCACGCCGCGCAGCTCTCCCTGACGCACCAGGGGCAGGCAGAGCACGGAGCGGGCGATGAGCTGCTCGAACCAGGGATCCGAGGAGAAGGGATGGGGCGCGGAGGCATCCCGGATGAGCACGTGCTCCTGGGTGCGCCGGACATAGGCGAGCAGGGACCAGGGCAGTCGCGTGTTCGCGTCGGGATGTGCCTCCCCCTCGGCCCCGCCCAGGTCGAGCGCCATGACGGACAGCCCCTCGCCCTCCGGCATCAGCAGGGCGCCATGCTGGGCCCCCGCGTTCTCGATCGCCACGTGCAGCAGGGTGCTGGCCAGCTGCTCGAGGACGATCTCCTGGGAGATGGCCTGCTGGGCCTTCACCAGCGTGAGCACGTCGATCCGCACCGACGTCGTATCGGAAACGCGCTCCTCCGCCGAGGGCTGGGCGTCCGGACGAGAGTGCCGGGCCAGGTGACGCGCCTTGCCCAGGGCACCCCAGCGGGAATAGGCGTCGTACGCCTTGTCCTCATAGGCGTCCGCGATGGTGGGAACCTCGCGGGCCCGCCAGTAGTTCGCCGCCAGCTCACTGGCCAGCGCGAGGTGGTGCAGGTGGCCATATTGGCGCGCGGACTGGATCGCGGCCTCATAGGCATGGAGGGCCTCGTCCAACCGTCCCGTGACGCGGGCCAGCTCCGCGGAGACCATCCGCTCGAAGGCGCGCATGTCGTCGGGACAGATACGGACCCACGTCTCGATGAAACCAAGGTGTTGGCGGAGCTCCTCGAGCAGCGAGGGGCGCAGCTCGGGCGCCGCGCCAGGGACACACGCCGCCAGGGTCAGGGCACGCATCACCTGGAAGTCCCTGCGGTAGACGGGGCTGGCCGCGGCCCAGTAGAGGGCCTGGGCCCGCTCGCCCGCCTCGCGCGCCTCCTCGTAGGCGCCTCCCATGAAGCGCGCCTGCATCTTGAGCGACCAGTAGAGGAAGCGCAGCGTGCCGATGCGGTTGGGGGTCAGCCGGGCCTCGAAGTCCTCTTCCCGGAGTCCCTCGTCATCCAGGGTCCCGAACGAGGGGGTGAGCCCGCGCAACTGCCGCACGAAGCGCCCGGTGAGCAGCTCCGTGTCGAGCATGTCCGGAAAGTTCGCCTCGCGGGCGAAGTCCACGTGCGTGAGGTTCTCCTGCTGGACGGCCTCCAGGTCGTGCCCCAACGCCAGACGCAAGGCCATGATGTGGTTGCCGCAGAAGCATGCCATGCTGTGATTGAAGTCCTGGACGGCCTGATGGAAGGTCTCGCGGATGATCTCCAGGCCCCGGGTGTAGGGCTCGGTCCAGCAACTGCTGTGCTCCAGGCAGAAGAGGACGGTGGCCCGCTGGGAGCCATAACCATGGCGCTCGAGGACATCCAGCCCCAGCCTCGAGAAGGCATGACCATCCACGTAGCTGTGGAAGTAGAGCCCCAACCCCATGCCGTACATGGCATACCCATGCGCGCTTTCCAGGGTGGTGCCGTACTGGAGGCTGAGCGTCACCATCCGGCTGAGATGGAGGATGGTGAGGTTGGCGTCGACGAAGAACGAGGGCGCGGTCAGAGCGGCGAGCACCTTCATCACCGCCCGCATGTCCTCGTCCGTCATGAGCGGCAGGTCGATGAGGCTCGCGACGGGGCGGCCATCCAACAGTGCCCAGACCTGCTCATGGGCCGCCACGGCCTCCTCCCTGGTGGGATGGGCGGGCAGGGGCATGCCCATCCGCGCCAGGCACTCCAGCAGGCACGCGCAGGAGCCGGTGGTGTCGCCCGACAAGGTGAGCAGCACGCTCTTCAAGTCGTAGACGGCGGCCCACTGCGCCTTCGTCCGGGCCCGGTCGCACAGCTCGTCCACCATCTGGCGGGCCGTGCCGACACGGTTGCGCATGAACTCGCTGCTGGCCTGGGCCAGACTCAGCTCGAAGGTCAGCGCGGGCGCCGTCTCCCAGGGGTCGCCCGGCAGCAGCGCGATGGCGGTGGCGAAGTAGGTGATGGCCGAGGCGTGCGCGCTCGACGCCTGCGCCTTGCGGCCCGCCTCGGCGTTCAGCCGCGCGACGCGCTGGCGCTCCTCGGGCTCCCGCAGCAGCTCGAGTCCGGCATTGAACTGGCCCACCACGTCGAAGAGCCGCTCCCCGAGCGACTCGGGAGGAAGGTCTCCCGACAGCAGGCGGCCAATCTTCAGATGGATGGCCTCCCGCTCCTGCTTGGACATGAGGGCGTAGGCCGCCTGCTGGATGCGGTCATGGAGGAAGCGATGGGGTAGCTCCCCCGTGCTCGTCACCAGGCCCTCCCTCAGCGCCGGCTCGAGCCCTTCCCGGACCGCGTCGAGGTCCATCCGGGACACGAGGCCGAGCAACTCGAGCGAGAAGGAGGTGCCCACGCACGCGGCCAGCGCGAGCAGGTGCTGGGTCGACGTGGCCAGCTCGCGCAGCTTGCCGACCATGAAGTCGACGACGTTGTCCGAGTAGCCCCGGGCCCGGACCGCCTCCACGTCCCATTGCCAGGTGCCCAGGGTGGTGCGCGACAGGAGGCCATCCTGATGGAGCGCCAGCAGGAAGCGCAGCAGGAAGAAGGGATTGCCTCCCGTCTTCTCGTGAGCCAGTGCGGCGAGCGGAGGAAGGTCGTCCCGATTCACGCCCGGCAGCGCATCGAAGAGGAGCTGGTGGACATCCCCGACACCCAGCGGCTCGAGGAGCAGCGACGTCATCCGCGCGCCCGCCACGCGCAGTTCCTCCAACACCTGCGTCAGGGGATGCGCGGGGCCAACCTCGTTGTCCCGGTAGGTTCCGATGAGCAGCATCGACGAGGGCTGGGGATGGATGAACAACTCGAGCAGCAGCCGCAGGCTCGCGGGATCCGCCCACTGCAGATCATCCAGGAACAGGACGAGGGGGTGCTCGGGCGTGGCGAACACGCCGAGAAACCGGCGGAAGACCTGGAGGAAGCGCCGCTGGGACTCGGACGGGGGCAGCTCCGGAACACGCGGCTGCGGCCCGATGACGAGTTCGAGCTGGGGCACCAGGTCCACGAGGAGCTGCCCCTGCCCCGCGCAGACCGTCGTCAGACGCTCGCGCCACTGCTTCAGCTCCTCGTCGGTCCCCGCCAGGAGCTGTTGGGTCAATCCACGGAGGGCATGGGACAGGGGGGCATAGGGGATGTCGTGCTGGAGCTGCTCGAACTTGCCCTGGAGGAAGAAGCCCCGCTGGCGCACCACGGGCTTGTGGAGCTCGTGGACGAGGGCCGACTTGCCGATGCCCGAGTAGCCCCGGACCAGGAACAACTCGGGACGGACGCCCCGCACGACGCGCTGGAAGCCCTGATGCAGGGCGTCCAGCTGGGCCTGTCGCCCGTAGAGTCGCTGCGGGAGCTGGAAGCGGTTGGGGTAGTCCTCCACGCCCAGGGGAAAGTCCTCGAGCCGTCCCCGGCGCCAGTCCCCGAGGCAACGCCGCAGGTCCGCCTTCAACCCCTCGGCGCTCTGGTAGCGCTCCTCCGCCTCCTTGGCCAACAGCTTCAGGACGAGGGAGGACAGCACCGCGGGCAGTTCCGGAACGCGCTCCACGAGGGCCGGCGGGGACACGGCCAGGTGCGCGTGGAACCACTCGAGCGCATCACTGCCATGAAAGGGCCGGGTGCCCGTCAGCATCTCGTAGAGGGTGACCCCCAGCGAGTACAGGTCCGTGCGGGAGTCCAGAGTGCGGTTCATGCGCCCGGTCTGCTCGGGGGACATGTACGCGAGCGTGCCCTCGATGAGCGTCGCGGGCGCCGCGTCCACGTGCTCGACGAGTTGGAGCGTGGCGATGCTGAAGTCGATGAGGCAGGTGTCGCCCGTGGTGGTGACGATGATGTTGGAGGGCTTGATGTCCTTGTGGATGACCCCCCGCCGGTGAATCCCCGCCAGGGTGGTGCACAACGAGATGGCCAGCTCCAGGGTCCGTTCCACCCCCAGGGGGCGGCCGATGATCGACGACAGCGGCGAGCCCGACACCGCTTCCAGCAGGAGGATGGGTCGGTCCTGGACGCACTCGAAGGCATAGGCCCGGGGAACCCCCCGGATGTCCTGGAGGCGCTGGAGGACTCCGAACTCGCGGCGGTAGCGCTCGATCTCTCCAGGACCAGACACCGAGGCAGAGGGCGTCTTGAGGATGACGGGCAGCGAGTCTTCCTTCCTCACGGCATGGAAGAGCAGGTTGTTGCCCGTGGTCTTGATGACCTCCCGCAGGGAATAGCCAGGAATGAGCAACATGCCGCGGTTCCCCGTGGTGGAAGAGGTCTCAACCGTGTTCGCGGCGCTTCGATTCTCCAGGAGCGAGGAGACCAGCCGAGTAAAAGACAGGATAGGACGCACGGGAGGGAGGAAACAGACCCGGACAGAGGAGAACCCCCCATGTTCCCCCTTGGACTGGCCTCCAGGAGGTCGCCTGACCTCTTCTCTGGACCGGGCGAGGGCCGCCGTGCGCACGGTGGACGTCGGGGCCACGAAGTGCCTCCACTCCAACATCGGGGCGGTTCCCGCTGCTCGTCAAAAGACACAAGCGTGGCAACAGTGTCCAATCACTCATCAAGCCAGGGTACTCTCACGAACACATTCCACCTTGTCTATCGCCACGCGAGTCACCGCCGGACGGGCCGCAGGAGCTGGTAGCCCCTCCCGCCGGGCCCCATGCCCTGGACATTCTCGAGCTGCAGGACGAGCAGCCCCGAGGGGAGCTCGTAGTACACGTCGGCCCGGGTATTCTCGTTGGCATCCAGCCGGGGGTAGACGAGCAACTCCTCCCAGGTGACGCCGTCGAGACTGCCCACCACATGGGTGCTCACCTCGGTGGGCGGGTAGATGTCTCCACCCGGCTCGCGCGCGGCCCCCACCACGAATCCCCCTCCCTGGAGCGCATGGGTGGAATAGGCGGGGCCGGTGAGTGGGTACAACTCGGTGTAGAGTCCCTCGGGGGTGAGCTGCGCGATGTGAGGACGCGCCGGCAGGTAGGAGATGTCCTGGCCGAAGAGCAGACGGCCATCCGCGAGCACCACCCCCTCCACGACCACCCCCTGCTGTCCGCCCAGCAGCTGCCGCCAGGTGCGCCCCTCGTCCGTCGAGCGGAAGGTGCCGGCCTGGCGTGTGGTGTCTCCGAAGAAGGCCCAGAGCGCATGACGCGCCGGATCCGCCGCCAGCCCATGGCCGTGGCGGTGGCCGAGGAAGGTGAAGCGCACCTGCCAGGTCTGTCCCCGATCCACGCTCGCGTACAGCCGGATGGGCGCATCCTCCAAGGTGAACACCTGATACTCGAGCAGGTACACGGTGCCATCGAGTTCCACGATGCTCCGCGGCGTGAGCATCCGGTAGGTGTCGAGGGAGAGCACATCCCGCCAGGTGGCGCCCCCGTCGCCCGAGCGGGAGATGAAGTGGAGATTCCCGCGGGCCGTGTCCGCGAGCAGCGTTCCATCCGAGAGTGCGGTCATCACACGGAACCCGTTGCCATTGGGATGCCTCACCTTGAGGTGCCAGGTGAGCGCCCCATCCGTGCTTTCATGGAGCCGATTCTCTGAATCATTGAGCGAGACGGCATAGGCCGTGCCCGAGGGCGCGACCGCGAGGAAGCGGTACGTGGTGTTGGTGTGCACCACCTCGAGCGACAGGCGTTGCGGCGGGGTCGGCTCCAGCAAGGTGACGGAGGCAGTGGCGCCCGGGGAGAGGGGTTGTGCCGCCAGCAGTGCCGGGGTGAACAGCAGACAACCCAGGAGGACCACGCGGTGGAGCTCCTGCCACATCGAGCGTGAGGGATGCATGGGTGTTCTTCTTTCCGTTCGAGACCACTCCAAGCTGGCAATGTGCGAAGCGGATGGCAGTCCCGACAGCGCACGGAAACGCACGGCCGTCGGCCGATGACGCTGGACTCGAACGGGAGGGCCAGTCCGGGCTGTCGTGCCGGTCAATCGCGGCAAGCGCATCCACCAGATGTTGCAGGACCTCACGCGCCTTGTCGGGCATTGCGCGGTGATACCAGGGCCCACTGGCGAACGTTCCTGACGAGCCATAGCACGACCTCCAATATTGTCGGCCAATGGGTCTGCGGTCCCTGAGCGGCCTGGCTCGTCCGTTGCGAAGTCACGGCGCCATCGCGGTCCACCAGGATGAGGAACAAATCGACCATCGGGTAGGTCTGGACGATGTCCGCGATGATGGCGCTGTCTAGCGCTTGGGCGATGCGTCCCCTCCGGCTGCCTCCGCACCCCATCGCGCCGCGAGTGTGATGACGGCGTCAGTCGGTGGGCAGCCGCACGCGGAAGCAGGTGCCCTTGCCCACGGTGCTCTCCACGGTGAGCTCGCCCCGCATCGCGATGATAATGCTGTGGCAGATGGCCAGCCCCAGGCCCGTCCCCACGCCCGCGGGCCGGGTGGTGAAGAACGGCTCGAAGATGCGCTTCAGGTTCTCGGGAGGGATGCCGTGGCCGGTGTCCCGGATCTCCACCACGACCTTGCCGTCCTCGGCCCGCAGGTGGGCCTCCACGGTGTTCTCTCCCGGGGCGCCCTCGGGGATGGCCTGGGCGGCGTTGAGCAGCAGATTGAGGAATACCTGCCCCAGGCGCGACTCGCTGCCCCGCACCGGGGGCACCTCCTCCGCCTGCCAGACCACGCGGGCCCGGTGCCGGAGTTCCGGCCTGGCCATGTTGAGCGACATCTCCAGCGCCCGCCGGACATCCGCCCGCTCCTCACCCGGGCGTGTGTCCTCTCCTCGCGCGAACGTCTTCAGGTCGCCCACCACGTTGCGGATGCGCGTGGTGCCCTGCCGTGCCTCGGTGAGCGCCTCCGCGCACTCCTCCAGCGTGCGCGCCTGCGGGGCGAGTCCGGGCGCGCCCGCCAGCGCCTGGCGAACCTCGGCCAGTCCCTCCTCGATGAAGTTCAGGTTGGAGGAGATGTAGCCCAGGGGGTTGCTCACCTCGTGCGCCACCCCCGCGGCCAACGTCCCCAGGGCCGCCAGCCGGTCCGCCTGGAGCAGGCTCAGCTCGAGCGTCTTCTGCCGGGTGATGTCCCGGACCAGGAAGGCCACGCCCGGACGCTGGGGCACCCGCACCGCATCGGCGATGAACCAGCGGCGCCCGCCCTCCAGTTCCAACGAGTACTCGAAGCGCTCGGGCTCTCCCCGGGCCAGCACGCGTTGGATGCTCTCCAGGGTCCGCGCCGCGATCGCGGGGTCTATTACCTCGGAGATGTGGCGTCCCAGGAACGTCTCCCGTGGCGCCGCCAGCAGTGCGTCGGACCCGGCCCACGCCGAGAGGTAGCGACCCTCGGCGTCGAACTCGAAGACGAGGCTGTCGGTGAGGCCGAGCACCACCCGCAGTAACTCTTCGGCTGGTTCCAAGGGGTGGGGCACGGGGGGCGGGACTTCGAGTGCGCTCATCTCGTGGGGACTCCCGTCAGCTCAACGTTGCCCCCATGCGCCGATGGTACCAGGACCGGGCCCCCCTGGCCATGAGGCCCGGCGGCTCTGGTCAGCGCGGACGCGGCCGGTAAGACACCCCCGCCCCCGTGCCCGTCGTGCGGTTCTCGCCTCGAGGAGAGGAGTTCGAGGCGTTTCTTCGCTCGCTCTACAGCCGGCCTTCCTTGCGTGCGAGGTTTCCCCATGGATTCTGAGGCCCGTGACGCTTCATCCCGTTTCTTCGTTCTCAGGCATGCCCTTGGCTCCAGCCACGACACCTCCTTCGAGACCGTGGGAGATGACAATCTGGGTGATGCCCCCGGTGCCCTCGCTGTGGCGCCTTCATTGGGATGAGGATTTCCATGTCACTCCTGTCTTTGGTGGCGCGGCGGTGGATGAGTCCAGGAGCCGCCCTTGTTCATGGGTTCGATTCCCGCCTCCACGACACAGGCACGCGAGAGTGCGCCCGCTCCTCCTCGCTCTCCCCAGGCAGTTCGATTAGCCACTGCGGACCGTGCCGAGCCTCAAAGGGTTGAGCGTCCGCCGATCTCCGGGAAGCGCTCGTAGGCCCGTCTGAGCAAATCCAGGTGGGCGGAGTTGTCCAGCTCGAGCGGCGTATCGGTGAGCTGGACAACCCACCCTCCCGTCGCGGTACGCCGTGCGCGCGACAGCAGTTCCGCGTCGCGCGCCGGGTCCGGGAAGCCGATGGCTCGTGCGGTAGCGGCAGACCAGTAGTTCAGCCACCCGAGGTAATGGGGAATCTCAGGCGCGGGATTGTCCCGAGGGCGCTTGAGCAAGGGCAACCCGTAGGGCGGCACGTGCGGCTTGTCGCCCTGGCGGCGAAACTGCTGCGCCACTATCCCGCCATAGCCGTCCAGCGACGCTTTTCCCCAGACCGCGCGAGCGCCATCCCCTACCGCCTCCAACACATCTACGGCCGCAGCAATGCCAACTGCATCCAGCGGCAGGCTCGCAGAGACTTGAAAGTGCGGAGGTCCCCCTGCGGCAAGCCCGTCAGGATTCTCCCACCCACTGAGTGTTACCGGGTGTTTTTCGTCATCGTTGCAAAGGAAGAAAAAGCCGCCGTTGGCCTTGTCTATCGCGATCCCCTCGTCGCGGTTGAGCAATGCAATAAGGTTGTCCTTTTCAGAAGTCGTCCACTCCAGCCGCAAGCCGGGAAGGGCGCGCTCCATTCCTTGGGCGATGGCAAGAGGGCGCTTCTCGTCGCCCACGAGCGCAGGCGCGTAGACGATTACGTTAAGGGATTTTTGCTCGGCTGACATTTCAGCACCAATTCATGACAACGACAGTGAGATCGGGATCCAGCTCGAGTAGCGCGTCTTTGTGCGCTTGGCTTCGGACGCCAACGGCGAATTCATACCCACATTCTTCGGCAAGCATTTTCTCACGTCTAATCTCCGGGAACTTCACCTCCGCAAGAAACCTCCGGGAGCGCGGCGAGTGCTTGTCGAAATTATCAGTCTTGACGTCCCACAGGGTGCGCGTGGCCAGTTGCAGCGCGTCGAAGTTCTTCCCATTCAGGAACACATCCCAGCCGGGGAAGCTGTTGTTCGGCATCAGGTCGGCGCATTTGTTGTGAGGGTCATGACCACCCAGGTGTGGAACCGGGACGGGCTTGCATCTCGGGTCGTCTTCCTCCACGAGAGCGGACGTGAGCTGCTTCCGCGGCGAGGGCGCCCGGGCCGGTGATTTCGCCGCGCGAGGCTGGGCCTCAAGCTCCACCATGAGTTGCCGCGAGGACTCCGAGACGTCCCGCAGCCGTGCCTCGAACTCTCGTTGAGCGTCGACCCAGGGCGGACGGCTGTCAAACTCCGACCCGGCGGTGCTGGAGGGCCAGAGCAGGACGAGAGCCACGAGCACCGGACCCACCCTGGAGAGCGCTAAAGGGGCCTCGCTTGCGCGTCCAGCCTGGGCGAGGCCCTCGACGCCCCTCGCCACCTCGGCAGCTTGCCCGCTCATCCTCGTGGCGCGGGAGAAGCTCTCGAAGGCCCGCTCCGCTGCGGTCAGCTTGTGGTCCAACTGTTCCCACCGACGCGGTTCCAGGTCTTTGCGTGCCCGGGACAGCAGTGCCCTGGCCTGGTCCAGGTCTGCCTTTCCAATCCACGACCGTTGCGGTGCCGGCTCCATCGGCGCGGAAACGAGCCGGATGCGCGGGCCCGAAGAGGGAGTCGACGCGAAGGCATGGGGCCGTGGCATCGACCGCGGGGCGGGCGCGCTCGCGCAGGCGGTGTGCAGCACCAGGAGCGCGCTCCAGGTTCGCAAGCGCATCGTCACATCCTTTCATCAAGCGCGGGGGGCAGGCTCCACCAGGCGAGCACGGATGGCTCAGCGGGAGTGGTGTCCGCGAGCACCCTGTCGATGGAGGCAGTTGGCACCTCGGCTGCTGCGGACTCCTCATCGCTCATAGCTCGGCCTCGGCTCGCTCGGGACGGCCGAAAGTATAGCGGGCGAAGAGCTCATGAGGACCGGGCATGGCGGGGCGCCTGAGCACGGAGCGGGCCAGTCGCACCCCGCGGGGAGCCAGCAGGCCGTGGACGTCCGCTTGCGCCCCTTGGTCCCGTTGGCGAGACGCCCTTCTCCCGGGAGGGGTCTCCCACGGGCCCGCCCGAGTCAGACGAACCGTCTCGTACAAATCGTCTGACACCTTCTCGGGCCCTTGGGGTCCTCCAGTGGCAGTCGTCACGCGACGGCGTTCTCCCCTCGCCTCTTCTCCTCCACCCTATTTCCATGTCACTCCTGTCTTTGGTGGCGCGGCGGTGGATGAGTCCAGGAGCCGCATCCGGCGTGCGTCTCCCATCTCGTGCGACTGGTGCGGGGAGACCAACGTGGAGACCATCCATGGCTTCGCCCCCGCGAGTTGAAAGCGTCCATGTGATGGGGTGGCCACATTTCCCCATGGCTGTCAACTCAGCAAAAAGTTGATGCGCTCTCGGCGAGGCGATTTGTTACTCGCAGTCAAATCCCAATCCATACGTACAAGGAGACCGCATGCAAACCGTACCGAAGCGGAGTTCCGTTGAAAAAGTCATCGTCGGAGCGTTGACGTGCCTCATGACGGCGGCGGGCTTCGGATGTGCCTCGCGAACAAAAGAAGCCTCCGCTCCACCGCCCGCACCGCAACAAACGACGCTCAATCCCTCGAACGTCGAACAGCCTCCCGAGGCAGACCAGGGGCCAGGGCAAGATCCACGCAGTGCCATTCCGCCACCGGACGAGAAGCCGCTCACGCCCGATGAAATCGAGCGGGCCGTGAATCCCTCTCCCACGGACCTCGCTCGGGCAGCTCAACCTGGCTTCATTGCCGACACGAGCCGGCCTTTCAACGAATACGTATGGCTGACGAGCCACAATGCCTTCTCCTGGGGCGCGGATTCCGGCGGAATCGGTTCCAACCAGGAGATGTCCCCGTTCTACCAATTGGCGCGCGGCGTGCGCGGGTTGATGTTCGACATCCACGGCTCCGACGTCCTGCTGTGCCATGGAATCTGCTACCCCAATAGCCGGAGCCTCGCGGAGGAATTCAAGCTCAGCGTGATGCCGACCCTGACACTCAACCGGAACGCCATCATCACGGTCTTCCTCGAGGACTACACGAACAGGGCCGACCTGACCCGAGCACTGGGCAGCATCCCCAACCTGGCGACCTACACCTTCAAGCCAACGACGTGGTCCTCGCAGAAGCAATGGCCCACGCTCGGCGAGTTGCTCACTGCCAACCAGCGCTTGTTCCTCATCACCAACAAATCGCAGAATGCGGGCGACCACCAAACGGGCTCCGGCACCGTACACCTGATCTACGACCAGAATCTCAACGTCGAGAACACCTACAATCTGGGTGACCTGGTCACCAGCCACGATTACTCCTGCGACACACGCTGGAACAGCATCCCGCTCGATACCGTGGCGGCGTCGTCCACCTATCATGGCTGGCCCCGGCTGTTCGTGATGAACCACTTCCACAAAATCCCCTACCCGCTGCATGGGGACACGGACAATCGCTTCGACAAGTTGCTGGACCGTGACCAATCGTATTGCCGCCCCAAGGCGAATCGAAGGCCCAACTTCATCGCGCTGGATCAGATCAATCGCGGCGATGCCACCGAATACGTCGAGTGGCAGAACAACGGCGGCGTCATCTTCCACGAAGGCAACGACGGCACCCAAGACATCGTCTGCGGCTTTGCGACCACCATCGCCCGGACCATCGATCTCCAGTCGAGCGATGAGGAGCGGCTGGGGTGCGAGAACGACGAAGCGCGCTCACTCGTACTGTCCGGCGTGAAGAAGGGCGTTCGCATCACGCTGTATGACAGCCCGAGCGGCAACCGCGAAGACGACTGGTACTTCATCGAGGTCAAGCGCGATATTGGAATGAACGAGCGGGTGGTTGTGCCAAGCTTCGAGGAGAGCAAGGACACTTCCGACTATCGCGCGGTCTACCTGAGAAACAATGGCCTCAACGGAAAGGTTTCGCGCATCCGGGTGGAACCCCAAGCCGGGGACATGTTCGCGGACGCCGCGGTCGTCCTCTACGAGGGGAACAACGCGTCCCAGAACATCGTCTGCACGCTGCCCCTCACGACCAGCCAATTGGTCAAATTCAAGAGCAACAGCTATGGCTGTGACAATGACGAGGCGCGGTCCGCGAAGATCGTGATCGCCAAGGCGGGAACGACGCTCACCGTCTACGACGATCCGAATGGCGGCACCGGCGACGATTACACGACCATCTACGTCAAGCAGGACATCCTGCAGCCCAGGGTCATCGGAACCTTCCAGTCCTCATTCGAGGATTCGTTCCTCAAGGTCACGTTCAAGAACCACAACGGCCTCGACGGCAAGGTGTCGTCCGCTCGAATCCAACGCTGAAGGTCGTCAGCACCCGCCCACCCGGCCCGAGTACCTCAAGCGCAGCCCCGGCCGCCGGGGCATGCGTCCACGCGTCAGGCGCTGAGGAAGTTGCAAGCGCAGTATCGTGCCTTCGTCGCGGTGCTTCGCGAGGCGGCGGCCAGATGGAGGCAGGGGGCTCTCCCGGCCCACTGCCCTTCCTTGGCGCCTTGGCGCCGGGCCGCCGCCTACGGGCGCAAGAACCTGGCGATGTGCGCGGCAGCGGCGTCGGCCGAGGCCGGCTCATTCCACATGTCATGGGTGGCCCCGGCGAGCTCGATCCACCTTCCATGCTTGACGTTGCACGTGAACGCCATCGCGGCCTGCTGGAAGGCCGAGTCCGCGGCACTCGTGTCGACACCGAGAGCGGACGGAAGCGTGGGCAGGCTGAAGTCGCGGGTGAGGAGCAGCGCCTTCTTCACCGCCGGCCAGGTCTCCGTCACATCGAACTGGGTGTAGGCGGTGAGCCCGGTGATGTACTCGTCGTACGTCATGCTCGAGGAAGACGGATCGAAGAACAGGGCTTCGAGTTCGATCACGCTATAGGGCCCGGCGGGCAGGCCGAAGGCGTTGTCCGGGAGAAACTGGATGGGTGGTACCTGGCCAAGCGAAATCTGCCCGTCATCGAGAAGCACCACCTTGTTGAGTGTCCGGGTCGGATGGGCCCGCTCGAAGGCCAGCACCTGCAGCGCACCAGCCGAGTGTCCCACCAGGAACGCCTTGCGGATCCCCTCCTGATTCAGGAAGGCGAGGATGACCTTGTTCATCAGGTCGACGATGTCGGTCCTGACGGCATGGCCCGACTGACCTTGGTTGAGCGGGTCGATGGAGAGGACCGCGTAGTCCGCGAACAACTCCCGGTGGAAGATCGAGTCCCCGGTGCTCCCCGGGTCGCCGTAGCCGGGGATGTAGATGATTGTCTTCTGCTTGCCGTGATTCCAGTACACACCGTGGAACGAGATGCCCTCCTGCTCCACCCAGACGCTTCGGGTGGAAACCTGTGCCCTGGCTGGTGCTGCTCCGAGGAAGAGCACAGCGGCGAGAACACTCAACACCCATGACCCCATTCTCATGCTGTTCACCTGGCGATCCTTTGCTGGCGGAAAAAGGACGAACTCCCGTCCGCCGACACGCCCAGATGGCGGTTGCCGCGTGACCTGTCAACTCCGAATACCCCCAAGATGGCCCAGCCCAAGCCCAAGACGGTGCCAAAGGACTCGGAAGTAATGAGAGGATTGGCAAGCTCGGGGATTTCATCCTCAAGCCAGATCCCCTGGACAGAGTGGAGAAGTGCGGAGTCACCTGCAAGGCGGAGCCGAAGAACTGGATGAACGACACGGCCCCGACCTGCCCACCACGCAAGCCCTGCCGCCGTGCCCTTCGGCGCTGCAGGGCGAACACCGCGCGCAGGAAGAGGGTGAGGACGTCCGAGAGCAGTCCCAGCTCACCTGGCCCAAGTCCATCCACATCCGGCCGTCGTTCCAGGCGGCGGGCTCGCGGAGCACGAACCGCTCGGCTCCGCTCCTTGCCCGGGCGGGGCGGGTGAAGGTAGGAAGCATCCCTCTCTGGCCGGAGAGCAGTCATGAGAGGGGGGTTCTTCATGCAAGCCAGGATTCTCCACCCGAGTCTTCGCGCGGCCTCACGCGCCGTGCTGCTCGTGGGGGCCCTCTTTCTTTGCGCCTGTCCCTCGGAGGGTGGCCCGAGGCCCGAGCCCTTCGACGCGGGCACGCCGCCCATTCCCCGCTTCACCCTCGAGCTCGAAGCAGCCCCGGTGACGGTGGCCCAGGGCGCGCGCGTCACGACGACGGTGCGTCTCTCGCGTCTGGACGGCTTCCGGGAGGCTGTGTCCCTCGAGCTGAGCGACCCCCCCGCCGGGCTCTCGGCGCCGCCGCTCTCGGTGGGCGCTGGAGAGAGCCAGGCCGAGTGGCTCCTGGAGGCCGCGCCCGATGCCCCCGTGGGAGGCCCTCATGTGCCGCGGGTACACGCCGTGGGCGGGGGCCTCGAGCAGCAAGGCGTGCTGACGGTTCACATCACCCGGCCTCCGCCGGGCTCGCTCGACCCCACCTTCGGACGGGGCGGGCGGGTGGTGCTGGAGGCCGCGCCCGGTTCGCTCCGGGGAGGACGCTCGCTGCCGCGGGAAGATGGCACGTGGGTCATCGCGGCGCAGGTCATCGCCAACGACGGCTACTCCTTTGGAGCCTGGCTCGACCGCTTCCTGGTGGATGGGCGCCGCGACCCGGCCTTCCGCTCGTCCGACGTCCTCTTCCAGGACTTCCTGGAGACGACGCACACGCTCGTGCGGGACGGAGACGGCGCGCTGCTGTGCGCCTCCGAGGGCTCTCTCTCCCGCTATCTGCGCGACGGTGGGGTGGACGTGGACTTCGGCTCGGGGGGCCTCGTACGCATCAACGAGCTCGACCATCGGGTCTTGCGCCCCCGTGCGCTCGCGGTGCTGCCGGAGGGACGGTTGCTGCTGGGCGGCGGGGTGGCGGACTGCGACCGTGGCTCCTCGCGGTGCCTGGTGGGGTGTGACGGGTGCACGCCCTTCGGGCTGGCACGGCTGACTCCCCTGGGCGCGCTGGACACCTCCTTTGGCCACGGAGGCTTCGTGGCCACGGCGCTGGGTCAGGACGCAGAGGTGCGTGCCCTGCGGCTCCAGCAGGATGGAAGGGTCATCGCGGCGGGCGTGGCGAGGACAGCCGAGCGGCGTCTGCTCTTCGTCGCGCGCTTCCTCGCGGACGGCACGCTGGATCCAGGCTTTCATGGGACCGGCGTGCACGCACTGGAGTGGAACCCGACCGGGCGGGACTGGGTGGACGTGAGCGTTCTGTCCGGTGGGGAGCCCGTCGTCGTCGTCGAGCACGAGGGAGACTTCCGGCTGGTGCGTTTCACCTCCGCGGGGGAACTGGACGCCTCCTTCGGCACGGGAGGCATCGTCACGACCGATTTCCTGGGCGGGGTGGACGAGCCCTCCGTGTTGGTGCCGTTGGCCGGGGACCGCCTGCTGGTGGGGGGCACCCGCTGGGCGGATGGGGGAGGCTCTCGAAGCGCCGTGCTCGCCCGCTACCAGCCGGACGGGACGCTGGATGCGATGTTTGGCTCCGGCGGGCGCTCGGTGGTGGGCCCCGGGGGGGTCTGGGCTCTGCATCTCCTTCCGGACGGCCACCTCTTCGTCCTGCTGCGTGAGGGCTCTGGGTTCGAGGAGTCCCTCGTGCTCGGCCGCATCCTGCCGTGAGGGGCGGAGCTGGCGCTGAGGAGCAGGGCAACCCAGCAGTGGTGCGCTCGTCTCCGAGCAATTCGCGAAGGCGTTCCGCGCCGAGGGATTGACGGGCCACCCTGACTTCCGACCAGTCGAGGTGGTCCGGGTTCGCGGCCGACGGCGTTCTCCCCTCGCCTCTTCTCCTCCACCCTATTTCCATGTCACTCCTGTCTTTGTCACTCCTGTCTATGGGCGGGGCGGCGGGGCTGCTTCGTGAGCGACCGGGGTCTGCAAGTACCGGGCGAAGTCCCGGCCTTGTTCATGGGTTCGATTCCCGCCGCCACCACGTCAGAGGCACGCGAGCGGAGGCCGTGTCACGAGTCCTTTCGCCGAGAGGCGTGGGCCCCGCCGTCCAGCATCTCGGAGAGGGTCGTGGCCTGGAGGACCCGGTCGAACCAGCTGTCGAGCGTGTCCATGTCCGTGCAGTCGAGGATGCGCTGCCGGGCTGCTTCCTCCACGTGAATCCCCCGGAGGGCCAGAATCCGCAGGAGGGGCTCGGCACGTCCCCGTGCCAGACCCTCTTCCCTGCCTCGCACCAGCCCCTGCTGACGTCCCTGCTCAAGGAGTTCCTCGCCATAGCTCCGCATCAACTCCTCCGCGCGTTGCTCATCCAGCACTGAATGTAGCACCTGCCCCGTGGCGTCATGGACAGCCTTGTCCCCGGTCCACAGCAGGTAGCGGATGACCACCCTCAGGTGTTCGGTGCCCTCTGGAGCCGCCTGCACCTGAGCGAAGAGGCCCACCCACTCCGGCAGCTTGTGCGCCAGTTCCCCCGTCCGCCCGTAGCGCAGCACCAACCACGCCAGCCGAGCCAGTGGAGGCCCGGGTCGTGCTTTCAACGCCTCTTCCCGCTCTGCCGTCAGGTCATCGAGCAGGTACTCGAAGCGCGGCACCCACGCTCGCCATTGCTTCCGCTCCTCCTCGCTCTCCCCTGGCAGCTCGAACAGGTCCTCCACCCGCCGCGGCACGCTCCAGGCCCCCTCCGGCCCGTGGTACATCACCAGCGGGAGGATGACCGGCAACAGGGAGTGCTCTGGGTGCTCCTGGCGCCAGCGCTCCACCTGGCGCACCACGTAGCGCAGCATCCTCAGCGCCATCCATCGGTCCACCGTGGACTGGTGCTCCAGCAGCACGTACAGCAGCAGCGGGCGCCCCGTACGCAAGCGGGCGGTGAAGAGCAGGTCGCTCTCGGTCTCGCGCAGTTCCGGGTCCACCACGCTGCCGGGCTCCAGGCGCAGACTGGACCAGTCCACTGCGGAGAAGAGCCGGGCGGGGAGAACAGCACGCAGCTCGGCCTCGGCCCGCTCGGGACGGCCAAAGGTATAGCGGGCGCCTGGAGCACCCCGCCGGGAGCCAACAGGCCGTGCATGTCCGCGTCTGCGCCCCTTCGTCACGTGGCCCGGTGTTAACCTGGGGCGCATGCTTCCACTCCTCCTTTTGCTCCTCATGGCGCAGATCCCATGCGTTCAGGGAGAGTCCACAGCCGTGTGTCACTGCAAGCAGGGCATGGCCAGCGCTTGCGCGGCCCTGGACCCTCGGAAGGCCGCCGAGATCGAGAAGGCCCTGCGCGTGTTGAAGGTGGATGCGGAAGGCGGAAAACAGGCAGCAGAGGCCGCGATTTCGGAGTCAGAGACCACCTCCAGCGCACCCGAGTCTCCCGACTGCAAGGGCCAGTTGCATCACGTCATCTCCAGACCCATTGCCAAGGCCCTGAATCGCCATCCGACACTCACGGGCGTCTATCAGCCCCGGGATTCACGTTTCGTCTCCCGTGCCGTCGACGAAGCCGCCCACTGTGGCTACCAGGACTGGCACCGGAAGGTCGATGAAGAGGTCGTCAATTGGCTCGACACCCACAAATCCGTGACCGCGAAGGAGTTCGAGGCGTTTCTTCGCTCGCTCTACAGCCGGCCTTCCTTGCGTGCGAGGTTTCCCCATGGATTCTGAGGCCCGTGACGCTTCATCCCGTTTCTTCGTTCTCAGGCATGCCCTTGGCTCCAGCCACGACTCCTCCTTCGAGACCGTGGGAGATGACAATCTGGGTGATGCCCCCCGGTGCCCTCGCTGTGGCGCCTTCATTGGGATGAGAACGTGGTTGCCACCCCTGCGCGGCGAACTGAAGCTGAACGGCGAGGGCTTCGGGGACTACGTGAGGGGACCTGGCAGTGGTGCGCTCGTCTCCGAGCAATTCGCGAAGGCGTTCCGCGCCGAGGGATTGACAGGCCTCCCTGACTTCCAGCCAGTCGAGGTGGTCCGGGTTCGCGGCCGACGGCGTTCTCCCCTCGCCTCTTCTCCTCCACCCTATTTCCATGTCACTCCTGTCTTTGGTGGCGCGGCGGTGGATGAGTCCAAGAGCCGCATCCGGCGTGCGTCTCCCCTCTCGTGCGACTGGTGCAGGGAGACCAACGTGGAGACCATCCATGGCTTCGCCCTGGAGGAGGGAAGCTGGCGGGGTGAGGACGTCTTCTTCGCCCGCGGCCTGCCAGGCAACGCGGTGGTCTCCGCGCGCTTCGTTCACTTCGTGGAGCGGCACGCGCTGAAGAACATGTTGCTGATCCCCACCGAGGAGTACATCTGGGATCCACTGGAGTTGGGACCGCCGCGCCCCACTCCGTGAGTTCGTCCATCAATGCCGGGGCAACGGCTGTTTTGAAAAGTGGTAAAGAAGTCCGTTACTTCGGGTGTTCCGCTCCAGCTTGCGAACCTCTCGTATTGATGATGCCCAGATGGGATGGAGCCGTAGCTCCCATCCGTGGGGCGGAGGAAGGTAGCGGGTGAAGAGACAGACTCCATTGTGGTTGCTCGCGGGGCTGCTGTGGCTGGGAACCTCCATCATCGTCACGGGCCTGGTCTTCTACGTGAGCTCACGCGAGCCCGGGTCCGCAGGGCAGGTGGATTGGCTGTTCGTTGCGCTGCTGTCGACCGCCGTCACGGGGATCGTCGTCGCGATCGTCCGCGAACTCCGCGCACGCCCCTCCCCCATGCAGCAGGCCGCGCTCACCGCGATCTTCAACGCCGAGGATCCCGATACCATCGGCGCGGTGGTCGTGATGAAGAAGGGAACCCCGGAGGTCGTCGCCACCGTCCGCAGCCGCGATGAATACCTCGAGCTGGCGGGTTCGGGCCGACTGCCCGAGGATCACCTCGTCTTCCTGCCCGACGACGCTTGAACCGCTGCCACGGTCAGCCCCTCACGCTCTCAGCTGCAGCCTCAGCAGGAGAAGCGCCCCCAGCGTGGGGAAGACGTAGCGCTTCCTCATAGGTCTCGAGCCGCCCTGAATCCACCGGCATCCGTCAGTGAAGCCCGCGAGCGCCCACCCCACTCACTGCCCAAGGGACGAGGGCGGGGACTTCGCGCTGAACGAGGGCACGTAGCACTTGCCCTGGTACTCGTGGAGGGAGTCCGGGCACGGCGCCTTCAGTTCATGAGGCATCCAGCACCCGCCCACCAACTCCACCTCGGAGTAGCGCGCGCAGGGCGGACGCTTCTGTCCCTTGTAGGGCGCTTTCGGCAGAGGCCGGACGAGCACGAATGGCTCCTCGGGGGTGGTGTCCGCGAGCACCCTGTCGATGGAGGCAGTGGGCACCTCGACTGCCGTGGGCTCCTCGTGACTCATGGGCGCTGGCGGGGTGTTCGGGGAGTGGGACAGCGAGGCCACCCACGCCAGGAGCAGGGCGCACAAAGTGGCGGTGCTCACCACGCCCATCCCCAGACGCCACCAGAGGCGGGGCTCGCGGGGCTCGGCGACGGCGCGGGCCATGCGCCGCGCTTCCTCAAGCACCCCCTCCAACGTGAGCAGCAGCGACTCCGCCGACTGCCTGTCCTGGGCTCTGGCCCAGTCGGTATGCTCCACTTCCATGACGGAGTAGCCCCGTGAGGCCCAGGCTCCGAAGACTACCCGCCAGTCCTTCCCCGGTGCCGCGACTTCCTCGGCGGCGTGCTTGCGCACCAGGGCCGTGGCCCCGCTCGTCTCGTGCGTGGCCAGGTAGAGTTCCACCTGACTGTCATGGGACTGCTGCACCTGCTCCTGAATCAGGTACGGCCCCACCCGCTCCGGTTCCTCACGGCTCGCCTGGGACTTCTTCTCCTCGTCCATGCGTGCTCCTCACTGGCCTCCCGGCATGCTGGAGGCCAAGGGCCGGTGTTCGCATGGACCGCGCCCGACTTCCAGGAGGTACCCGGTGTGTCAGGTGGGGGCCTACCCACACGAGTTCGATTCCCACCGCCACCACGTCAGAGGCACGCGAGCGGAGGCCGGGTCACGAGTCCTTCCGCCGAGAGGCGTGTGCCCCGCCGTCCAGCACCTCGGAGAGGGTCGTGGCCTGGAGGACTCGGTCGAACCAGCCGTCGAGCGTGTCCATGTCCGTGCAGTCGAGGATGCGCTGCCGGGCTGCTTCCTCCACGTGAATCCCCCGAAGGGCGAGAATCCTCAGGATGGACTCGGCACGTCCCCGTGCCAGACCCTCTTCCCTGCCTCGCACCAGGCCCTGCTGACGTCCCTGCTCGATGAGTTCCTCGCCATAGCTCCGCATCAGTTCCTCCGCGCGTTGCTCATCCAGCACTGAATGTAGCACCTGCCCCGTGGCCTCGTGGACGGCCTTGTCCCCGGTCCATAGCAGGTAACGGATGACCACCCGCAGGTGTTCGGCGCCCTCTGGAACCGCCTGGACCTGGGCGAAGAGGCCCACCCACTCCGGCAACTTGCGCGCCAGTTCCCCCGTCCGCCCGTAACGCAGCACCAACCACGCCAGCCGGGCCAGTGCAGGACCTGGCCGCGCTTTCAACTCCTCTTTGCCGGGCTCCAGGCGCAGACTCGACTAGTCCACCGAGGAGACGACGTGGGCGGGCAGAACGGCACGCAGTTCGGCCTCGGCCCGCTTGGGCGGCCGAAGGTGTAGCGGGCGAAGAGGTCATGAGGTCCGGACATGGGGCGGCACCCCAGCACAGAGCGGGCCAGTCGCACCCCACAGGGAGCCAGCAGGCCAAGTACACGTCCGCTTGCGCTCCCGTGGTCCCGTTCGCGAGACTCCCCTCTTCCGGGAGGGGTCTCCCACTGGACAGCCCGAGTCAGACGAACCGTCTCGTACAAATCGTCTGACACCTTCTCAGGACACCTTCTCAGAAAGCCAACACAAAACTAGGCTCCGATCCAAGAATCGGGAATCAACGCATCGCCATCATGCCAATCTTGGACGACGCTGACTGAAAACCATTCGTCGTTCAATCTGGCGTGATCTACGACAATGATCTGCGGACTTTTCTCCCCCTGAGACTCTTCAAAGAGTAACTGATAGATACTTCTAACCGCCGTGAGTTCACGATCTCCTGTGGGTTGCGCTCGCCCCAATAGCTTGGCAGTTTCAGCAGGAAACCAAGCTTGACTCGGCTGATCAAGCATCAGCACCGAAGGAACAGGAGACTGCAACTTCAAAAACAGTTTATGCAGCGCTACTGCTCCAGCAACATGATAACTAAGCCAATTAGCGCCGCTTCCTAATTCATTCAGCCCGACCCACTGCCCGTCGAGCTGAATTTCAAAAACAAAATCAACAAAGTTGATTCTAACCGAGGCGTCAGGAAACTCCACCTCGACCCCAAGAGAGAGAATTTGATTAATCAAATCACTTAATCTCTCATCCACATTCTTCTTGAGACGCCGAATAGCATTGTCGCCGACTTCAGCTTCGAGTTCATCAATTCTGGCCGAAAGTTCCGCCCCCCGCTCGTCCAGAGGCGTCTCCATTCGACGCATAGCATTCAAAACTTCCTTGGCACGACCAATGATCTGCTGTCGCCGTCCTACATCCTCCAGCAAAGTTCGACTCCTCTGGAGGTCTGAAAACAAGACCTTCAACTGTGCCTGAAGCTTAACTTGCGTCTCCTTCAGTTCGGCGATTTCTTCTTTCAGCCTTTGCCCTTCTTGCTCTAGCTTACCGCTAATACGCTTAGGTGGATTTCGAACGGACGCCAGACTTCGAAGTCCTTCAGATAGCATTCTCTCCATCGAAGAAACATCAACGCTTTCGCTACCGCAGACGGGACAGTTGTTCTTGTCTGGATCTGGCAGGAGGTCCCTAAGTTCAAGCCGAGCAATTTGCTTATCGGTGATCGCGGCATTTTCTTCGGCCTCTCGTGTGAAACGATCAATCGCCGCCAACTCGACGTTTTTTTGACGCAAAAGCCTTCTGACTTCAGCCTCTTTATTTTGAACATCCCCCAGATTCAATTCGTCAGTTGCCTTGACTATACTATCGATCTTGTAGTGGGAAATTTCCCCAAGCCTACCCATGAGTTCACTCATGGTGGGTGGCCGCTCGGAATTATTGGCCATGCCCAATGCTGCAGCTTCACCCCAAAGCCGCAGACCATGTTCGAACCCATCAGCGCGCAGCCGTGCCTTTTCACGCAGACGCCGTTCCAGCGAGTTTCGCTCCGAGTTAAGAGCACGGAGTTCACGGCGTCTTCTCA
The DNA here is from genome assembly GCF_002305875.1 of Cystobacter fuscus. Lineage (NCBI taxonomy): Bacteria > Pseudomonadati > Myxococcota > Myxococcia > Myxococcales > Archangiaceae > Cystobacter > Cystobacter fuscus. The sequence goes on from NZ_CP022098.1 coordinate 7,528,040, forward strand.
GCCTCTCAATGGTAAGTATACCCAAAAAATAATATGAAGCATCAGAGGCATGGCGTTTCTTGAATGCATCCTCCAATCCTGCAAAAGCCATGTTTCGGCTTGCGATTACATCCTGAGGCTGAAACAAATAAAAGGCGCAATGGCGAATATTTGCAGGAGTTCGAGACTCAGGATCCGCGTCACGCTCATTGGCTAACACGGGGAGGGCTTCTATGCCAGTGAACTCAGAGAGTTGCTCCCTCGCTGCCTCTATATTCCACCTCAGTTCCTCTGGCGGAGTTGCTGGCAGATCAAGTTTATATCCTGTCGCTATATGTACGTCATAGGAGGTCAAGCGACCTTCTTTCGGTAGAGGCCTGACCACTACAAAGTGCTCGTCACCTTTCGCAAACACAGCTCCGACATGCGAAGCATGGTCTCGAATCACTCCTTTAGCAATCGGGCATCCAGAAGACAGGAGGCAATAATTGACGATATCTAGAATGGACGACTTTCCTCGACTGGAACGCCCCGTAATCACACTTAACCCGAAGAGGTTGAACTCAATCTCTCGCAATTCTCCTGTCTTCCGCGAGTAAACCCCTATCTTCCAGAGTCGCCAACTCATCAAGACACCACCAATCCAAAAACAAGAGCAATCGCCCTATCGCCCCCCTCTTTAGCGAATATTTTGCCTAAGGCCACAGCATGACGTCTCAGCAGGACACTTGCTTCGGAATCCGGCTCTTTTGTACTACCAAGCGAAAGCAATCGTCCTTCGGCAAACGTCAAAACACCTGTGGCGACTCCCATCCGGACTGAACTCCAAAATGGCTTGGCCCAACCCTTGATCGCATGAGGGAGTTCGACCTTCCACTCAGGGTTTTCATTAAGAAGAATCGACAACTTTCCCTTGGCTGTAAGCGGCAACTCTCGTCTTATCCTCTCCGGTGCGAGCAAGACCAAGCTTAAAATCCCCCAAAGAAAATGCAAACCTTGTGCGGCGCCATCTTGTCGAATTTGTTGTTCTTGGTACCCCTGGCAAACCCAACGCAGGCAGATGGCGCCAAATGCTGGATTAGAATGCGCAAATTGATCTAGCACGGTGTCACTTACTCCTTGCAACCAGGGCGGACCAACCGATTGACGTAATCAGGATGCCAGCCAACAAGTGGAGGCGCATCAGAGCCATTGGCGAGCATGTGATACGAACCATTGGCAACATGGACAGGGATAGCCAATCCATTGTAAGAACCATGATATTTCATGCATTCGCCGTATATAGACCAGCCAGCCTTCGTCATTGATTCGCCTCCGGCAGGCTTGGTGCGCATGATTTCTAGTCGAACTATCCCCCACTTGTTTTTAAGATCATTGTCGTAACTCTCCAGGGCCGACCTGCTATCAATCCGCATTTGTAGCCAGTCGTCCCTTTCAGCTTGGGCTCGATGGAACATGGCAACCGCATTGGCGAGGTCTTCTTCCTCGGCCCCCAAGAGATCCATCTGCCTCAAATACACTGGATCTGTTTGGCGCTCAGCCTCCAGGGTGGGATGTGCTGCCATGCTTTTAGTGCTTATTAGCACAGACGGCAATTGTGCTTGATGAAGCTCTATAAGCTTGGCTTGCAACTCCTGGGCGGTCACCTTGCAGCCGCCTGACTTCAATCTGGAGGCCAAGATCAACTCAAACCATCCAATCAATCTTTCACTAAAATAGTTGATCGCATTTGGAGAGACCCCCATGCGCTTCAGTATTGGCTCGAACTCTGCATCCACTTCTGCCAATCGAGGCCGTGCTTCAATTATTGTTGACTGCTTAAGAAGTGAAACGCGTCGCCTTTGTGTCATGCCGAGCCAAGCCTGGAAGGCAGGGAGCAGGGCTTTGTTTTGTTTCTTGGCCGCAACGGCGTCGAGTTGCTTTTGAAGTAAGTCCAAATCGGCTGCCGGCTTGCTTTTGATGGTCAAGCAGCGGAGTTCCTTGTCCACTGTATGGGTGGAACAAAGGATGAGAGGCGTTGTTTCTGAAATGCGGTTTCGGGCTGCCAAGCTGACCCAGACTCGAAGTGTCTTCCATAGTTCCAGGGAATGACAGTTCAGGGCTCCGCTCTTAAATGAGTGTTTCCCTTGAATAGCAGTGAGTATTTTTCCGGTCGGTGAGCTGACAATGACATCGTCATGGCTCTCCAACTCGACCGTTTCTTCCGATTCCGCCTTCAGCAAAAACAACAATGCTTGGCGAGCCTGCCAGATGTACCCCGCCATTGCTGGAGCTGCCGAGAAGGACTGGTCCTCGCTCATTTGGTTCCAGTGGAACGCCACTTGCTATGGGTGTCAAGTTGTTGACCTCCTCATCCAGCACCAGGGGCAAAAGAGCCACGGGACCAAAGGCGGAAGGGGGTTCAGCCCGAGTCAGGCACCTGCTTCCAGGGTCTCAAGCGCCACACCGAGCTATCTCGCTATATGGCACCAACGGATAGGCGGGATAGAGGCGGTGGTGGGGGTGAGGGCTGGTGCAAAGTGGCCGAGGAGGGCCGCTGAAGGGGGCCGGCCGAGTCGTGCGCCCGGCCAGTGGAGAGGCAGCGCACCCGGATACACGCCTGACCAAGTGGCCCTCCCAGGAGGGCGCGGCAGAAGCCCTCGGCGTTTTGGCTGCTGCGCCTCAACACAGGTGCGTGGATTCAATCCTGGCGCCACTGAGGATGGGCCAGCACCCGGGCCTCAGCCTCCAGCGTCAGCGGCTGCCCGTGGGGAGCGCGCGAGGACGAGCGGCGCCAGCGCTCCAGCCAGCGCTCGCCCAGGGGTGAGCCCAACGCGGCCCGGCACGTGGCCGCCACCGTGGTCTCCCCCTTCGTCCCCGTGGACACCCCCGCCCCCACGTAGAAGCCCGCCAGCAGCAGCGTCACCCGCGTGGGCGTCGCCGCGCTGTACGTCATCAGCAACGCCCCCTCCCCGTCCTCCCGGCACCCCGCCCTCACCCGCGCCAGCACCTCCTCCGTCCACATCTCCGGGTTGCTCGCCGGGGAGAACGGGTCGAAGAACACCAGGTCCGCCCGGGGCACCCCCTCCATCCGCCCCCGCGCATCCCCCAGGTGCAGGCGCCAGCGCAGCCCCGCCTCCTCCCAGGCCCCGTCGCGCATGAGCGCCTCGGCCGCGTCCCGGAACGGTTGCAGGAAGGGAAAGCCCGCCGCGTCCGCCAGCGCCAGCCGCAGCGGCGCCAGGTCCACCTCGAAGCTCACCACCTCCAGCCCCCGCCGGCGCTCGGCGCCCAGCTCCCGCGCGCACGTGAGCGCCGCCACCGCGTTGGTCGCCGCCCCCAGCCCCACGTCGTGGATGACGAGCGGCTCGCCCGGGGTGCGCAGGCGCTCGGCCAGGCGCGGCTGCTCCACGTAGAGCCGTTGCGCCTCCTCCCACGGGCCCGTCGCCGGGTGCATCACTTCCCCGTGCCCCAGGTGGCGCACCGCGCGAGCCCCATTGCGCAGCGTCACCAGCTCGAAGTCCCCGTCCCTCGGATTCTGGCTCTCCACTCAGCCCACTTCCTTGAGCGTCACCGCGTTGGCGCCCGCTTCCAACTGCGCGTCCTTCAGGTCCTTGGGCGTCGCCACCGCCTGCTTCAGCTCGCGGTACGCCTGCGCGTAGGAGCCCCGGAGGATGGCGTCGCGCATCTTCCAGGTGAGCATCTGGTAGTGGTGCACGTTGTGCACCGAGAGCATGCGCGAGCCCGTGTGGTGCTTGCCGCTCATCAGGTGCTGCAGGTAGCCACGGCTGTAGCGCTTGCAGACGTAGCAGTCACACGTCGCGTCGAGCGGCTCGTCGGACAGGCGGAACGCCTGGCGGGTGATGCGCACCAGCCCCTGGAAGGTATAGGCGTAGCCCTGCTGCGCCATCTTCGTGGGGATGATGCAGTCGAACATGTCCACGCCCCGCAGCACGGCCTCGAGCAGGTCCGTGGGCGTGCCCACCCCCATGAGGTAGCGGGGCTTGTCCTGGGGGAGCTGGGCGGCGGCGCGTGCCGTCATCGTCTTGCGCTCCTCGTTCGTCTCGCCCACCGCGAGCCCGCCGATGGCGAAGCCGTCGAAGGGGTGCTGGGTGAGGAAGCCCGCGCTCTCGTCGCGCAGGTGCGGGTGCACGCCGCCCTGGACGATGGCGAAGAGCGCCTGGCCCGTGTCCACCTGGTTCTTCGCCGCCAGGCTGCGCAGCGCCCAGCGGTGGGTACGCTCCATCGCCTCGCGCGTGCCCGCCTCCTCCGTGCGCGAGTCGATGCACACGTCCAACACCATCATGACTTCCGAGTTGATCGCCTGCTGCATGGCGATGCTCGACTCGGGGCTGAGGAGCTGACGGCTGTTGTCGTGGAAGCTGCGGAAGTGGGCGCCCTTCTCGGTGATCAGCCGATCCTCGGGCAGGGAGAAGATCTGGAACCCGCCCGAGTCGGTGAGCACCGCCCCGTCCCACTGCATGAAGGGATGGATGCCATTGAAGCGGCGGAACACGTCGATGCCCGGCTTGAGCATCAGGTGGTACGTGTTGGACAGCAGGATCTTCGAGCCGGTGGCCTTGATCTCCTCCATGCCCAGGTGGCGGAAGGAGGCGTGGGTGGCCACGGGCATGAAGACCGGCGTGGGGATGGAGCCCCGCCGGGTGTGCAGCACCCCTGCACGGGCCCCCGTGGGGTCGGTGGTGACGAGTTCGAAGCGGACGGCCATGTGCGTCCCCTTATACCCGTGGCCGTGTCCGGACACGTCTCCTGTCCGCCCGCTCCCCCTCCCTTCAGACCACCAGGCCCTCGTTTTCCTCACCCCGCAGGGCTATTGCGAATTACCGCTTTCTGAATCATATTCACCCTCATGAGTCCGCGCTCAGCAACGCGAAGCAAGCCTCAGCCCCTCCGGGAGCGGATGAAGGAGGAGGCCCGGGTGGCCATCCTCGAGGCGGCGGAGCAGGTGATCGCCGAGCAGGGCCCGTCCGCCACGCGGATGGAGGACATCGCCACGCGGGTGGGGGTGTCGGTCGGTACGCTCTACAACTACTTCGAGGACCGGCAGCGCTTGCTCCAGGCGCTGCTCGACGCGCAGGCACAACAGTTGATGGCGGTGCTGGACGCGGAGCTGGAGCGCAGCCGGGGCGAGCCCTACCGCGCGCGCTTGCATGGCCTGCTGCGCTCCATCCTGGAGCACGCCCAGAAGCACTTCCGCTTCCTCTCCCTGCTGTTGGAGGAGAGAGCGCTGCGCGTGGCCGCCTCGAGCGAGGAGTTGGATCGCCATCAGCGGCTCGTGAACGCACTGACCGAGCGGCTCGGCTCGCTCAACCCCGAGGGCCTCGCCCAGGGGGTGCTGCGGCCCGAGGACGCGTCCCATTACCCCACCCTGCTGCTGGGCATGCTGCAGAGCACCCTGATGCGGCAATTCCTCGATCGACAGCCCACGCCCGTCGACGAGCAGATCGCCCTGCTGCTGCGCTGCTTCCTGGACGGCGCCAGCCCGCGCTCCGAGTGAGCGTCCATCGTCTTCCCACGAACAACCCCCCCACCACTCCATCCCAGAGGAGAGCCACACATGGATCTGCTGAGCCGCTTCGACTTCCTCAACCCCGAGGTGATGCGCAACCCCTACCCCTACTTCGCCGAGATGCGCGAGAAGGCGCCCCTGCACTACGACGCGAAGCTCCAGGCCCACGTCCTCACCCGCTACGAGGACGTGTCGTACATCCTGAAGAACCCCGCCCTGTTCTCCTCGGCGGATGTCCGCGTCGCCGGCAAGCACCAGAAGGAGCGCAGCCAGGAGTCCGGGCTCGAGGGGGTGGACAGCCTGCTCACCACGGATCCGCCCGTGCACACGCGCCTGCGCGGTAAGGTCAGCCGCTCCTTCACCCCCAAGCAGATCTCCGCGATGGAGCCGCGCGTGCGCGAGCTGTCGCGCGAGCTCGTCGCGGAGATGACGGCCAGCAACGAGTTCGAGTTCATGAGCGGCCTGGCCTCGCCCCTGCCCGTCACCATCATCGCGGAGATGCTGGGCGTGGACACCTCGCGCCGCCGCGACTTCAAGCGCTGGAGCGACGCGATCGCCAACTCCGGCAACGCCAGCTTCACCGGCAAGACGCCCGAGGACGTGGTGCGCAACGCCAAGGAGATGCTCGCGTACATGACGGAGGTGGCCGAGGCGCGCCGCCGCGAGCCTCGGGGCGATCTCATCTCCCTGCTCGTGCAGGAGAACGAGGGCCAGGAAGCCCTGACGCCCCCGGAGGTCAACTCCTTTGCCATCCTGCTGCTGCTGGCCGGCAACGAGACCACCACCAACCTGCTGGGCAACGCCCTCACCGCCCTCATCCGCCACCCCGAGGCGTACGAGTGGCTGCGGCGCGACCCCACGCAGGCCGCCTGCGCCGCCGTGGCCGAGGAGACGCTGCGCTACGACTCGCCCGTGATCACGGTCGTGCGCCGCACCACCCAGGAGGTGGAGCTGAGCGGCGGCAAGGTGCCCGCGAACACCACGCTGTTCGCCGTGGTGTCGGCCGCCAACCGCGATCCGCGCAAGTTCCCCGACCCGGATCGCTTCGATCCGCGGCGGGACACCACGGGCCTGATGTCCTTCGGCCACGGCATCCACTTCTGCCTGGGCGCTCCGCTCGCGCGCCTGGAGGCCCCCGTGGCCCTGCAGGAGTTGATGGCGCGTGCCCCCCGCCTGGGCTTCTCGCCGCGCCAGCCCGAGCACATCGACTACGGCGCCACGTTCGCCCTGCGCGGCCCCCGCGTGCTCTGGCTCCAGAAGAACTGAGCGCGTCTCCAAGCCAGGGAGCGTGGGGGCGAAGAAGCGTGGGCGCGCACCTCCGCGCCCACCGCTCGCTTCCTGGCCTGCCCCCGCGTCCCATGAACTTCCGCCGTCTCCCCCGCCGTTTTCCCCACTGAGGAGAGCCACTCATGGACCTGCTGAGCCGCTTCGACTTCTTCAACCCCGAAGTGATGCGCAACCCCTACCCCTACTTCGCGGAGATGCGCGAGAAGGCGCCCATCTACTACGACGCGAAGCTCCAGGCCCACGTGCTCAGCCGCTACGAGGACGTGTCGTTCGTGCTCAAGAATCACGCCCTGTTCTCCTCCACGAAGATCCGCGTCGCCGGCAAGCGCCAGGAGGAGCGCGCCTCCGTGGAGGAGCTGGGCTCGGTGTCCAACCTCGTCACCACGGATCCACCCGTGCATACGCGGATGCGGGGCCTCGTCAGCCGCGCCTTCACCCCCAAGCAGATCTCCGCCCTGGAGCCGCGCGTGCGCGAGCTGTCCCGGACGCTCATCGCGGAGATGACGGCCAGCCCGGAGTTCGACTTCATGGAGGGGCTGGCCTCGCCCCTGCCCGTCACCATCATCGCGGAGATGCTGGGCGTGGACACCTCGCGCCGCCACGACTTCAAGCGCTGGAGCGACATCCTCATCCACTCCAGCCGCGCCGCCCTCCAGTCGGGCAAGGTGTCCGAGCAGGTCGAGCGCAGTGCCCGGGAGATGCTCACGTACATGAAGGAGGTGGCCGAGGCGCGCCGCCGCGAGCCCCGGGGCGATCTCATCTCCCTGCTCGTCCAGGAAACCGATGGCGTGGCGGCCCTGACCCCCCCGGAGGTCAACTCCTTCACCGTCCTGCTGCTCATCGCGGGCAACGAGACCACCACCAACCTGCTGGGCAACGCCCTCAACGCCCTCATCCGCCACCCCGAGGCGTACGAGTGGTTGCGGCGCGATCCCTCCCCCGCCGCCTGCGCCGCCGTGGCCGAGGAGACGCTGCGCTACGACTCGCCCGTGATCGGGCTCGTCCGACGCACCACGCAGGAGGTGGAGGTGAGCGGGGGCAAGCTGCCCGAGGACAGCACGGTGATGGTGTTGCTGGCCTCCGCCAACCATGATCCGCACAAGTTCCCCGATCCGGAGCGCTTCGACCCGCGGCGGGACACCAATGGCCTGATGTCCTTCGGCCACGGCATCCACTTCTGCCTCGGCGCGCCGCTCACCCGCTTGGAGGCCCCCGTGGCGCTGCGGGAGTTGATGGAGCGCGCACCCCGCCTGGGCTTCGCCCCGCGTCAACCCGAGGCCCTCGACTACGGCGGCTCGTTGTTCCTGCGCGGTCCCCGCTCGCTCTGGCTCCAGAAGAACTGAGCGCCACCCGGCCTGCCCTCCAGCCTCCCCCTGAACGTCCGCCGTTCCCCGTCGTTTTCCTCTCCGAGGAGAGCCATACATGGATCTGCTGAGCCGCTTCGACTTCTTCAACCCCGAGGTGATGCGCAACCCCTACCCCTACTTCGCCGAGATGCGCGAGAAGGCGCCCCTCTTCTACGACGCGAAGCTCCAGTCCACCCTCGTCAGCCGCTACGAGGACGTGTCCTACATCCTGAAGAACCCCGCCCTGTTCTCCTCGGCGCAGATCCGCATCGCCGGCAAGCTCCAGACGGAGCGCAACCAGGATGCCGGGCTCGAGGGGGTGGACAGCCTGCTCACCACGGATCCACCCGTGCACACGCGCCTGCGCGGCCGGGTCAACCGCGCCTTCACCCCCAAGCAGATCTCCGCCCTGGAGCCGCGCGTGCGCGAGCTGTCCCAGGAGTGCATCTCGGAGATGACGGCCCACAACGAGTTCGAGTTCATGAGCGGCCTGGCCTCGCCCCTGCCCGTCACCATCATCGCGGAGATGCTGGGCGTGGACACCTCGCGCCGCCGCGACTTCAAGCGCTGGAGCGATGCGCTCGTCAACTCCAGCAACGCCAGCATCACCGGCAAGACGCCCGAGGAGGTGATACGCAGCGCCAAGGAGATGCTCGCGTACATGACGGAGGTGGCCGAGGCACGCCGCCGCGAGCCTCGGGGCGATCTCATCTCCCTGCTCGTGCAGGAGAGCGAAGGCCAGGAAGCCCTGACGCCCGCGGAGGTCAACTCCTTCGCCATCCTGCTGCTGCTCGCGGGCAACGAGACCACCACCAACCTCCTGGGTAATGCCCTCACCACGCTCATCCGCCACCCCGAGGCGTACGAGTGGCTGCGGCGCGACCCCTCCCCCGCGGCCTGCGCCGCCGTGATCGAGGAGACGCTGCGCTACGACTCGCCCGTGTTGACGCTCAGCCGCCGCACCACCCAGGAGGTGGAGTTGAGCGGCGGCAAGGTGCCCGCGGACACCACGCTCATGGTGCTGGTGTCGTCCGCCAACCATGATCCGCGCAAGTTCCCCGACCCGGATCGCTTCGATCCGCGGCGGGACACGGCGGGCCTGATGTCCTTCGGCCACGGCATCCACTTCTGCCTGGGCGCGCCGCTCGCCCGCGTGGAGGCCCCGGTGGCTCTGCAGGAGCTGATGGCCCGCACGCCTCGGCTGGGCTTTTCACCGCGCCAGCCCGAGAATATCGACTACGGGGCCTCGTTCTTCCTGCACGGCCCCCGCTCGCTCTGGCTCCAGAAGAACTGAGTCCGGGCGGGCCGTCGTGCCCCTCGCCGTCTCTTCCTGGAGCGTCCCATGAGTCTGCTCGATGGCTTCGACTTCCTCGATCCGAAGTTCAAGCAGCACCCCTACCCCTATTTCGCCGAGATGCGCGACAAGGCTCCGCTGTTCTGGAGCGAGCGCCTCAAATCGTGGATTCTCAGCCGCCATGAGGACGTGGCGTTCGCCCTGAAGAACGCCGCCCTGTTCTCCTCCTCCGATGTCCAGATCGGTGGCCGCAAGCGGGGCTTCTTCCAGGTCGAGTCGGTGGCCGAGCTGCTCACCTCGGACCCTCCGGTGCATACGCGGATGCGAGGCCTCGTCAGCCGCGCCTTCACCCCCAAGCAGATCTCCGCGATGGAGCCGCGCGTGCGCGAGCTGTCGCGCTCGCTCATCGCGGAGATGACGGCCAGCCCGGAGTTCGACTTCATGGAGGGGCTGGCCTCGCCCCTGCCCGTCACCATCATCGCGGAGATGCTCGGCATCGACACCGTGCGCCGCCGCGACTTCAAGCGATGGAGCGACACGATCATCTCCGGCCTGTCCGCCAGCCTGCGCACGGGCCAGGAGCCGGAGGAGGTCGGCCTCTGCCGTCAGGAGATGCTCACCCACATGACCGAGGTGGCCGAGCAGCGCCGCCGCGAACCCCGGGGCGATCTCATCTCCCTGCTCGTGCAGGAGACGGACGGCGTGCCCGCGCTGAGCCCCCAGGAGGTGAATGCCTTCACCGTGCTGCTGCTCATCGCCGGCAACGAGACCACCACCAACCTGCTGGGCAACACCCTCCACACCCTCATCCGCCACCCCGAGGAGTACGAGTGGCTGCGGCGCGATCCCTCCCCCGCCGCCTGCTCGGCCGTGTGCGAGGAGACCCTGCGCTTCGACTCGCCGGTGATGGCCATCTCGCGCCGGACCACCCAGGAGGTGGTGGTGAGTGGAGGGCGGATCCCCGCGGACGCGACGGTGACGCTCCTGCTCGGCTCGGCCAACCATGATCCGCGCAAGTTCCCCGACCCGGAGCGCTTCGATCCACGGCGGGACACGGCGGGCCTGATGTCCTTCGGCCACGGCATCCACTTCTGCCTGGGCGCGCCGCTCACCCGCGTGGAGGCCCCGGTGGCCCTGCAGGAGCTGATGGCCCGCACGCCCCGGCTGGGCTTCTCGCCGCGCCAGCCCGAGCACCTCGAGTACGGGCCCTCGTTCGCCCTGCGAGGCCCCCGCTCGCTCTGGCTCCAGAAGAACTGACGCCCCCGAGGCGCCACCGGGCGGGCATCCAGGGGCCTGGAGCCCGGGGTGGTATCAGGTGAGACTTCCCCGGAGGGCATGAAAGGGCCCTCCCGGGGGTTGTAGACCTTTGTCCGCCGCCCCTACCGGCGACTCAATGCGTCACCTGTCTTCCGGACGCCTTCCCCTTCCGCTAGAAAGCGCCCCCCATGTTCTCCATCACCAACGTCTCCAAGGCCTACGGGCCCAAGAAGCTCTTCGAGGACGTCAACGTCGCGTTCTCGCCCGGACGCCGCTACGGCCTCACCGGCCCCAACGGGGCGGGGAAGTCCACCTTCATGAAGATCCTCGCCGGAGACGAGGAAGCCGACATGGGGACCATCTCCCGGCCCAAGAAGCTGGGAATCCTCCGCCAGGATCAGTTCCGCTACGAGGACAACCGCGTCCTGGACGTCGTCATCATGGGCAACAAGGCCCTGTGGGACACGATGAAGGAGAAGGACGCCATCCTCGCCAAGTCCGACATCACCGAGGAGGATGGCAACCGGCTGGGTGAGCTGGAGATGGTGATCGCCGAGGAGGACGGCTACAGCGCCGAGTCCGAGGCGGCCTCGCTGCTCGAGGGTCTGGGCATCCCCACCGAGAGCCACGAGGGGCCGATGAAGCAGCTCACGGGCGGCCTGAAGCTGCGCGTGCTGCTCGCCCAGGCGCTCTTCGGCAAGCCCCAGGGTCTCCTACTCGACGAGCCCACGAACAACCTGGACATCGACTCCATCCGCTGGCTGGAGTCGTTCCTCACGGCGTTCGAGGGCGTGCTCGTCACCATCAGCCACGACCGGCACTTCCTCAACTCCATCTGCACGCACATCGCGGACATCGATTACGAGACCATCATCCAGTACACGGGTGGTTACGACGACATGGTGCGGCAGAAGTCCCAGGTGCGCAGCCGCATCGAGTCCGAGGTGGACGAGAAGAAGAAGAAGATCGCCCAGTTGCAGGACTTCGTGGCCCGCTTCCACGCCGGCACGCGCGCCTCCCAGGTGCAGAGCCGCATCAAGCAGATCGACAAGCTGAAGACGGAGGACCTCAAGCGCTCGAACATCGCGCGGCCCTTCATCCGCTTCGAGCAGGCCGAGCCGAGCGGCAAGCAGACGCTCTCCGTGGAGGGGCTCGCCAAGTCGTTCGACAGCCAGCCCGTCATCAAGCCCTTCAGCCCGCTCATCGTGAAGGGCGAGAAGATCTGCGTCATCGGCCGCAACGGCGTGGGCAAGTCCACGCTGGTGAAGATGCTCGCCGGGCAGCTCGAGCCGGACGCGGGCAAGCTCATCTGGGGCCACCAGGCGAGCGTGGGCTACCTGCCGCAGGATCACCACGGCACCATCCGCAAGGGCACCACCGCCTTCGGCTGGCTGCGCGACGTGAAGGTGAAGCTCACCAACGAGGAGATCTCCGGCGTCATGGGCCGCATGCTCTTCTCCGGCGAGGAGCGCATGAAGCCCACGGACACGCTGTCCGGAGGCGAGACGGTGCGCCTGCTGCTGTGCAAGCTGATGCTGGATCAGGACAACGTGCTCATCCTCGACGAGCCCACCAACCACCTGGACCTGGAGTCCATCAGCGCGCTGTCCGAGGGCCTGCAGAAGTTCGAGGGCACGGTCATCGTCGTGACGCACGACCAGGAGCTGGTGTCCGAGGTGGCCACCCGCATCTGGAGCCTGGAAGGCGCGGGCAAGCCCATCCTCGACTTCAACGGCACCTGGGCGGAGTACACGGCGAAGCACCCCGTGCACACCGCGCGCCGCTAGCGACTCGTCAGCGCTCGTAGCGGCGCATCAGGAACAGCCCCATGCCGAAGCCCGTGGCCCAGGTGAGCGCCGCCCTCAGCGGCGACATGCGCGGAGGCACGGGCGGCGGGGGCGGAGGCTGCTGAAGGAGCATGGCGATCTCCTCCTGTTCCGCCCGGCGCAGCTCGCCCTTGGTGACATTGGGGCCCGGCTCGTCCAGTCGCTTGGCGCCGGGAGCCTTGCCCTCGGGCGACTTGTGCTCGATGAGCGCGTTGATCTCCGCGCCCAGGAGGATGACCTGGGAGGAGATCCACATCCACATGAGCAGCACGATGACGCCACCGAGCGCGCCATAGCTCACGTCATAGCTGCTGAAGTTGCGCACGTAGACGGAGAAGCCGAAGGACGCGAGCAGCCAGAGCACGACGCCCACCACCGAGCCGGGGGTGATGAACTTGAAGTCCTGCTCCACGTCCGGCAGCACGTAGTAGATGATCGCCCACACCAGCATCATCACCAGGCCGGCGAAGGGCAGGCGCAGCCACATCACCAGGGTGCCGAGCGGCTCGCCCAGCCAGTGCGCCACCGCGGGCGTGGCCACCATGGCCGCCGAGGCGAGGATGGAGAGCAGTGCGCCGCACAGCGTCACCAGGATGGCGATGCCGCGCGTCTTCCAGAAGGGCCGGCTCTCCTTCACGTCGTAGACGGTGTTGAGCGCGTCCATCAGCGCCACCACGCCACCCGAGGCGGCCCACACCGCGCCGAGGCCACCCACCGTCAAGAGCCCCACGCTGTTGCTCGACGCCAGATCATTGATCCGCTGGCCCAGGATCTCCGTCACGGCCGCGGGGGCCACCTTGCCCAGTTCCTGGATGAGCAGCTGGGCCTGGGCGGGATCGATGATGAAGCCCGCCAGGGCCACGAGGAACAGGAGGAAGGGAAAGATGGCGAGCAGGGCGGCGAACGTCACCGCGCCCGCCACGTTGCTGACGTTGTCGTTGAGGTACTCGTTCTTCAGCTCGGTGAAGAACTCCTTCCAGCTCATCCCCTTGCCAGGCCAGACCATCGTGCGTCCTCCCGTGAACTTCGCAGAAGGATGCGCACTCCACGAAGCGCACCCAGCCCTGATCCTTCGAACCGTCATGCTCGCCTGTCTGCCCAGGAAGCATGAACCTCGAGGCGAGCGACTGGACGATGCATGTCCCGCTCGCACGCTTCGGATCCGACATACCGTGGATGAATGGTATAGAGCCCCCCATGAACAAGCATCCGCGTTCCCAGGGCAACAACGTGCTCCCTGAACTCGCCGTCGTCCATGCCCAGGCTTCCGGAGAAGTGCCGCATGCCCCTCTGGGTGTTGACTCCACGGCCGAGTTCGCCGAGCGCGTGGGAGCGCAGTTCATCCTCGTCGAGGAACTGAAGCAGAAGGGCGCCCAATACCAGGAGCTCGCATCCGCCGAGCAACTGCTCATCGAGATGATGCACGACCTGCGTCGGCGTGCGCCCAAGGGTCGCCCCTCCTTCCAGGAGGTACCTCTCGAGCTCGGAGTCCACGCGGACATCATTGGCAAGCTGCTGCGCGACCCGGGCACCCACCGGATGCATCGTCTGGCGCGCCCCTTCCAGATCGAACTCCTCCGACCCCAGCAGGAGTTCAACACGCGCTTGTTCGCCGTGCTTCAGGATGCCCACAACCAGCTCGCCGTTTCCCGCTACGGCAACGTCGCGATGTGGATCCGCCAGACGCTGGAGCCCCTCGCCGAGCCGGGCGCATGGCAGCCCCAATCCCACCGTTTGGGCCTGGCGGCCTGGGCCGTGCGGATGGCCAAGCGGTCGGGGCTGGAGCTGCTCCGAAGCAACCTGGAGCCAATCTTCGCCCGGATGCGCCAGTGGAACCTGCAGGTCATCGACATCCTCTGCGCGGCCCACGAAGGCCCACTGATCACACGCGCGCAAGCGGAGCAGATGATGGCGCGACTGGCGCAGGTGGCCGATCCCCTCCCTCCAGGCCTGACGCTGCCCGAGCCGCTACACGCGGCGCTCCTGCTCCAACGGGAATTCACGCGGCACACCCACCATGCGCTGGAGCGTGAGCTCGCGCTCGCCCCGGCGCTGAGCGCCGAGGAGTACCGCCAGTGGTGCGCTACCCGCGAACCGCTGCGAATCTCCGAGGCCACGCGCCAGGCGCGCCTGCTGGCCCGCCCCCCGACCTTCTCCGTGGTGGTCGGTGCCAGCCCGGTGGAGGACGCCAGGCACTGGCGCGAGTGCGTGGCCTCGGTGCTGGCACAGACCCACGATGCGTGGGAGCTGTGCGTGGCGGGTCCGGAGTCCCTGTTGACCGAGCTGCGTCGGCAGCTCCCCGTGGAGCAGGCACGCGACTCCCGGGTGCGCTTCCTGCCCAGCGCCCCCCGCACGGGCATGGCCGGAGCCCTCAACACGGCCCTCTCGGCCTCCCGAGGACAGGCCGTGGCGTTCCTCGATGCCGCGGATCGGCTCGCGCCCCACGCCCTGACGGAGCTGGCGCTTTCCATGCGCGACAACCCGACGACCCAGCTGTTCTACACGGACGAGGATCGGCTCGACGACATGGGCCAGCGACACCGGCCCTTCTTCAAGCCCGGGTGGAGCTGCGACATGCATCGCGAGAGCAACTACGCCTCGCGGCTGCTGGTGGCGCGCAGGGAACTCTGTGAAGAGCTGGATGGCGTGCGTGACGGTGTCGAGGGGGCCGAGTTGTTGGACTTCATCCTGCGCGCAGCCGAGAAGCAGGTCCCCATCACCCACGTGTCCGAGGTCCTCTACCACCGACGGGAGCGACCGCGGGCCTTCCAGGTGGTGAGCGCCGGAGCCCATGCGGCGCTCTCCCAGCACCTGTCGCGCTGCGGTGAGGACGCCGAGGTGTGGACGACACCCGGCGACATGCTGCGCGTACGACACCGGGTGCAGGGCACCCCACGCGTCTCCGTCATCGTCCCCTTCAAGGACAAGCCGGAGCTGCTCGCGCAGTTGTGGAACAGCTTCCGCGAAAAGACGGCGCGCTGGGACAACTGGCAGCTCATCCTCGTCTCCAACAACTCGGCGAACCCGCGCACGTTCCAGTTCCTGGACACGCTGGAGGATCCCCGCATCCTCAAGCTCACCTGGAACCATCCCTTCAACTACTCCGCCATCAACAACTTCGCCGCCCGCCACGCGGATGGCGAGCTGCTGCTCTTCCTCAACAACGACATCGAGATGGTGGACGAGGGGTGGATGGAGGAGCTCATCGCCCAGGCCCAGCGGCCAGACGTGGGCCTGGTGGGGCCACTGCTGCTCTTCCCCAACGGGCTGGTGCAGCACGCGGGCGTGGTGCTCGGCCCGAGCGGCTTCGCCGCGCACCCCTTCTGGCGCTACCGCCCCGACGAGCAGTGGACGGCCTTCGGGCGCATCGATCACACGCGGGACTACCTGGCCGTCACCAGCGCGTGCGTCATGGTGCGCCGGGAGGTCTTCGAGGCGGTGGGCGGCTATGACGAGCGCTTCCGGGTGTCCGGCAGCGACGTGGAGCTGGGGCTGCGCATCATCAAGCGGGGACTGCGGTGCGTCTACACGCCCCACACCCGGCTGATCCACCACGAGTCGGCCACGCGCCGACTCGATGCCATCCCGGACCGGGATGCCTGGTTGTCCTACGCGGCCTTTCGTCCCTGGGCCCGGCAGGGAGACCCCTTCTACAATCCCCACCTCACCCTGAGCGCGATGAACTGCGGCCTGCGCACCGACGAGCGCACCGTGGATGCCCTGGCGGTGCAGATGCTCGCCTGGGAGCTACCCGCGACGCTGGGCATGGTGGGACCCGGCTAGCCCGCTTCAGCCAGGCCGTCGAGGCGCTCCCCCCGGAGGGAATCGTCCACCCTCTCGTTGATCACGATTCACCAACCTGCCCGAAGGGGGATGGGCAACCGAGGCGCCCCCTCCTTGAGGGGTCGGTAATCCATGTGTTATAGGCGCCGCCCGCTCGAGGTCGGCGAGCTCTGAGAGCAGCGAGTCCATGAAGCAAGACATTCCTCTGGTGACCGTCATCATCCCCGTGAAGAACGGTGGAGCCCTGCTGCGGGAGTGTCTCTCCGCGGTGTTCTCCCAGCAGACCGACTTCCCCTATGAAGTCTTGTGCGTCGACAGCGGCTCCAAGGATGACTCGGTGGACATCATCCGCTCGTTTCCCGCGCGGCTGCTGCAGATCGATCCCGCCACCTTCGGACACGGACGGACGCGCAACCTGGCCATCGAGCACAGCCCCACCGACTTCGTCGCGCTCATCACCCAGGACGCCGTCCCGGACAACGATGCCTGGCTACGGGAGCTGATCGCGCCGATGCGCGACAACGAGCAGGTGGCCGGTGTCTTCGGGCGCCACAAGCCGCATGCCGGCTGCATCCCGTCCGAGGCGTACATGCTGGAGCGGCACTTCGCCCACTTCGGTGCGGACACCACCCTCTTCCAGATCCGTCCGGGGCCCGAGGGGTGGGCCCACTACGAGGCGAACAAGCCTTATTACCGCTTCCTGTCCGACAACAACGCCGCCCTGCGCCGCTCGGTATGGAAACGCATCCCCTACCGGGACGTGGAGTTCATGGAGGATCAGCTGTGGGGCGCGGACGTCCTGGAGGCGGGCTACATCAAGGCCTATGCGCCCCATGCCGTGGTGCGGCACAGCCACAACTACTCGCCCCTGACCCAGGCCCGGCGCGCCTTCGACGAGGCGCGCTTCCATCGCCAGTACTTCGATCCCAAGCACCTGCCCGGCTTTCGCGCCATGTTGCGCGACAAGCTGCACCAGTCGAAGCAGGACGTGCGCCGACTGCTGAATGATCCCGCGGAGAGCGACAAGCTCTCCAAGGCCATGGTCATGGTGGGCCGGGATGTGGGCCAGGCGCTGGGCTGGTGCCTGGGAGACCGGTACGAATTGCTGCCGGTGGGCATGGTGCGCCGCATCTCCCAGCACCATGAGCTCAAGGGAGATGCGAACGACCCGTCCGGCGCTTCCTCCTCGCTGGTGGAGCACGTGAAGCAGACGTACCAGCACTCGCTGGCCGAGCGCGGCAAGCTGGGCACGATGACCGAGGCGATTCGCAAGGCCATCGGCCACTACCGGCAATCACGACAGCACGGGTTGAGCCGGACGATGCTCGACGTCCGGCGGAGCCTGCGGCCCACGCCTCCGCCCACGCGCGGCTGGTGGCATGCCGAGCAGTACGTCTACATCGAGCCGCCCAAGACGCCAGTCGCGCCGGAAGAGCCGCGGCGAGTGGATCCGAACCGACTGGTCATCAACTGGGTCATCCCCCCCTTTGGCCGGGGAGGCGGCGGGCACATGACCATCTTCCGTACCATCCAGCACCTGGAGCGGTTGGGTCATGAGTGCCGGGTGTACGTGGTGGATAGCAGTGAGATGGCACCCGAGCCCATGCGGCTGCAGTCGCTTGTCCACGAGTGGTTCTTGCCCATCCGCGCGCCGGTGTACCACCTGCGCGAGGAGATGGAGCCGGCGGACCTGGTGGTGGCCACCTCCTGGCATACCGCCTACCCGGTGCGGGCCAGCCACTGCGCACCCGCGAAGGTGTATTTCATCCAGGACTACGAATCGGCCTTCTATTCCATGGGCGCCGAGTGGCAGTTCGTGGAAGACACCTACCACTTCGGCTTTTACGGACTGACGGCGGGCACGTGGCTCGAGAAGAAGATGCGCGAGCAATACGGCATGTACGCCCGGAGCTTCCCGCTGGCCGTGGATCACTCCATCTATTACCCGGAGCCGGGCCTCAAGACAGACAAGCGCCGGATCTTCGCCTACATGCGGCCCCACACGACGCGCCGGGGCTTCCAGCTCGTGGCACTCGCCCTGGCGAAGGTGAAGGAGCGCTTCCCCGACGCGGAAATCCACATCGCCGGCTCGGTGCTACATCCCTCCGCCCTGCCCGTCCCCTTCGTGGGACACGGCGTGCTGGACTTCGCGGATCTGCGCCGGGTGTTCTCCATGTGCGACGTGGGCGTGTGCCTGTCCTTCACGAATTACAGCCTGCTGCCCCAGGAGATGGCCGCCTGTGGCTGCCCGGTGGTGGAGATCGACGTGGAGAGCACCCGCGCCGCCTACCCTCCGGGCGCCGTGGTGCTGGCGCCCCCGACGGTGGAGGGGCTCTCCACGGAGATCTGCCGCCTCCTCGAGGACGAAGACCACCGGCAGAAGCAGATCAGCGCGGGCTTCACGTATGTGCGTGACCTGTCCTGGGAGAAGGCACTCGATCAGTCGGCCGAAGCCCTGAAGGAGTTTGCCCTCCACGCCACCCACCAGGAGGCACGGCCGGTCTCCCTACTGCGCTCGGCCCGGTGAGCCAGCCGAGCGCGGGGCACGCGGCTCAGCCCGCGTAGGAGGGCAGCAGCGGCGCGTCCTTGAGGCGTGGGGCGGCGCTGTCCTTGGCGGACAACACGGGCGACGTCACCGGCCAGGGGATGCCCAGGTCGGGGTCGTTCCAGGCGATGCAATGCTCGGAGCTGGGCGAGTAGAAGTCGGTGCACTTGTAATGGAAGTCCACGCTCTCGGAGAGGACGCAGAAGCCATGCGCGAAGCCCGCGGGCACCCACAACTGGCGCCGGTTGTCCGCGGACAGCTCCACGCCCACCCAGCGGCCGAACGTCGGCGAGCCCCGGCGGATATCCACCGCCACGTCGTAGACGGCGCCCGCGAGCACCTGCACCAGCTTGCCCTGCGCATGGGGCTCCTGGAAGTGCAGGCCGCGGAGGATGCCCCTGGACGAGCGCGAGAAGTTGTCCTGCACGAAGGGGCCTGGGATGCCCAGTTCCGCGTAGCGCTTCGCATGGAACATCTCCATGAAGAAGCCGCGGTTGTCCCCGAAGCGCTTGGGCTCGAGCAGGAGGACTTCGGGCAGTGCCGTATCCAGGCGCGTCATGTCCGGGCTCCCTTGTTCTCGATGAGGGCCATCAGGTAGCGCCCGTAGTCGTTCTTGCGCATGGGGTGGGCGAGCTCGGCCACCTTGGCCGCGGTGATGTAGCCCATGCGGAAGGCGATCTCCTCGGGGCACGCCACCTTGAGGCCCTGCCGGTTCTCGATGATCTGGATGAAGTTGGAGGCTTCCATGAGCGACTCATGGGTGCCCGTGTCCAACCACGCGTAGCCGCGCCCCATCAGCTCCACCTGGAGCTGCTGCCTGCGCAGATAGGCGATGTTCACGTCGGTGATCTCCAGCTCGCCACGCGGCGAGGGCTTGAGCTCCCGGGCGATGTCCACCACCTGATTGTCGTAGAAGTACAGACCCGTCACCGCGTAGTTGGACTTGGGCTCGGCGGGCTTCTCCACGAGGCTCAACGCGCGACCACTCGCGTCCAGCTCCACCACGCCATAGCGCTCCGGATCCTTCACGAAGTAGCCGAAGACGGTGGCACCCGAGGTGCGCGCCGCCGCGCGCTGCACCTGCTCGCTCAGGCCATGGCCGTAGAAGATGTTGTCGCCCAGGATGAGGGAGACGGGATCCTTGCCCACGAACTCGCGGCCGATGATGAAGGCCTGGGCCAGTCCGTCCGGACTGGGCTGCACCGCGTACCGGAAGTTCACACCCCACTGCTCACCCGAGCCGAGCAGCTCCTCGAAGCGCGGAAGGTCCGTGGGGGTGGAGATGATCAGGATGTCCCGGATCCCCGCCAGCATCAGCGTGGTGATCGGGTAGTAGATCATCGGCTTGTCGTAGATGGGCAGCAACTGTTTGCTGACCACACGCGTGAGTGGATACAGCCGCGTGCCGGAGCCTCCGGCGAGAACGATTCCCTTCATGACTTGCCTCTCCAGCTCCGCCAGACGCGACGTGCTCCGGCCCTTCCACACACCCTGACGGATCCGACAGGGCTATACCGGTCCTGGGGCCGCCCGTTCAAGAACCCCGCCCGGATCGCCACGCGGCGTGAAAACGCTTCAGGGACTCGGCGAGCGGCAACGGTTGGGCGCTCAGCAGGGAGCGCACCTTGTCCACCTTCAGGCCGCTGCGCAGCGGCCGAGGGCTCGCCAGCTTCATGTCCGCCAGGCGAGTGGGAACGAGGAGCTGGGGATCGAAACCAAACACCTCGCACAGGGCCCGGCCGAAGCTCATCCGGTCCACCACGTCCGCGCCACAGGTGTTCCAGATGCCGCCGAGCTTGCGCTCGCCCAGCTCGCACACCATGGCGGCCACGCTGTCCGCGAGGCTCGCGGAGACGAACTGATCCTCGAACAGGCGGACCTGCTGCCCCTTCTCCAGGGAGCCGACGAGCCAGGCGCCGAAGTTGGGACGGCCCGCCGCGGGCCACCCGTACACCACCGCGGTGCGCGCGATGGCGCAGCCAGGCACGAAGGTACGCGCGGCCTGCTCGGCCATGTGCTTGGTGAGGGCGTAGACGCCACGCGGGTTGGGCAGCGCCTGCTCGTCATAGGGCCCGTGCTCGCCATCGAAGACGTAGTCGGTGGACACGTGCACCAGGTGCGCACCGAGCTTGCGCGCGCTCCGAGCCACCGCGGCGGTGGCGGTGACGTTGGCGGCGAAGGCCTGCTCGGGATCGCGCTCGCACGCATCCACCTCCGTCATGGAGGCCGGATGGAGGATGACCTCGGGCGCCGCGGCCTCGAGGGCCGTGGCCACGTCCTGCTCGCGCGTGAGATCACACTCCACGTACGAGTAGGCACCCGTGGTGCGCCGGGGGCCGCGGCCCAGCCCCACCACCTGGTGCCCGGCCTTCTCCAGGAGCGCACACACCCGGCTGCCGACCAGCCCGTTGGAACCCGTGACGAGGAATCGCATGGTGGTGTCTCCCGGAATCAGCCGTTGAGGCGCGTGCGGTACTGAGTCTCGAAGTACTGGCGGTAGGCGCCGCTCATCACCCGCTCCCACCAGGCCGCGTTGTCCACGTACCAGCGCACCGTCTCCTTCAGGCCCTGCTCGAAGGTGTGCGCCGGCGTCCAGCCCAGCTCGGTGCGGATCTTCGTCGGATCGATGGCGTAGCGCCGATCATGCCCCGGGCGATCCTTCACGTACTTGATGAGGGACTCGGGCTTGCCCACCAGACCGAGGATCGCCTTGACGATCTCGATGTTCTTGCGCTCGGAGTTGCCGCCGATGTTGTAGACCTGACCGGCCTTGCCCTTCTCCAGCGCGACGAGCAGCGCCGCGCAGTGGTCCTCCACGTGGAGCCAGTCGCGCACGTTGGCGCCATCGCCGTAGACGGGCAGCGGCTTGTCGTGCAGGGCGTTGACCACCATGAGGGGGATGAGCTTCTCGGGGAACTGGTAGCGGCCGTAGTTGTTGGAGCAGCGCGTCACCACCACGTCCATGCCGAAGGTATGGTGCCAGGCCAGCGCGAGCAGATCCGAGCTCGTCTTGGACGCCGAGTAGGGGCTGGAGGGCTGCAGCGGCGAGGTCTCGGTGAAGTAGCCGGTGGGGCCGAGCGAGCCGTACACCTCGTCGGTGGAGACCATCAGGAAGCGCTTGATGCCGCGCACGCGGCTGGCCTCGAGCAGCTGCTGGGTGCCCAGCACGTTGGCCTGGATGAAGGCCTCGGGACCGAGGATGGAGCGGTCCACGTGGCTCTCGGCCGCCAGGTGCATGACGGCGTCGATCTGGTGCACGCCCATGAGGTGCTCGACGAGCTCGCGATTGGCCACGTCCCCGCGCACGAAGACGTGCTTGGGGTCTCCCTCCAGCTCCTTGAGCGTCTCCAGGTTGCCGGCGTAGGTGAGCTTGTCGAGATTGACGATCGTCCAGTCGGGACGCACCCGGCGCAGGTACTTGACCAGGTTGGAGCCAATGAAACCACAACCACCGGTGACCAGGACGTTCATCGACGAACTCGAAGAGTAAAGAAGTGAGGACCGCGCGCCTGAGTAGCGAAGGGGCCCCGGGACGTCAAGGCGACCTTGTGTGCTGTGCGTACCCCGGATACACGCTGGAGCCATCGTGAGAATCCCCAGAAGCAGACGGACGGCCGGGCCCTCCGCGTCCCGGGCGGTCCATCAATTCGTGCCCCGGCTCGCCTGGGGCGACGCGGTGGGCAACCAGGTGCGCTACCTGCGCGAGTTGCTGCGCGGCTGGGGCCACGCCTCGGAAATCTACGCGGAGCAGTGGGACGAGGCGAGCAGTGGGCTCGTACGGCCCGCACGGGATTATCCACGCGAGGCGGACGACTCGAGCGCGCTGCTCATCCACCACAGCTTCGAGTCGAGGCTGGTGCCGCTGCTCGCCCGGGCGCCGGGACGCAAGGCGCTCATCTACCACAACATCACCCCGGCCCGGCTCTTCGAGGGCTTCGAGCACAAGGTGGCCCGGGCGTGTGAGGCCGCGCGCGAGGAGCTGCTCGCCCTACGGCCCCTGGTGGAGCGCGCCTGGGCCTATTCGCGATTCAGCACCGAGGAGCTGGTGGCGGCGGGCTTCCCGCACGTGTCCGAGCTGCCCTTCGCGGTGGACTGGAGCGCCTTCGACGTGGCGCCGGATCCAACGCTGCGCGCCGAGCTCGATGACGGGTGCGCCAACCTGCTCTTCGTGGGCCGCGCCGTGCCCAGCAAGCGCGTGGATGACGTGCTGCGCGTCTTCACCGCCTGGCAGCGGTTGTACCACCCCCGCTCCCGGCTCGTCGTGGCCGGCTACCTCAACCGCGAGACGCCCTATGGCGCGTACCTGTACGGCCTCAAGGAGATGCTCGGCGCCGAGCGCGTGCAGTTCCTCGGGCGCGTGAGCGCGGCACAGCTCTCCGCGTGCTACGCGACGGCCTCGGTGTACCTCTCCATGAGCCGGCACGAGGGGTTCGGCGTGCCGCTGCTGGAGGCGATGTACCGGGGCGTGCCCGTGGTGGCGTACGGCGCCGCGGCGGTGCCCGAGACGATGGGTGGAGCGGGCGTGGCCACGCTGACGAACGAGCCGCTGGAGGTGGCGCGGCTGCTCGCGGCGCTGGAGAACAACCCCACGCTCAAGCAGGAGATGCTCTCCGCTCAGCGCGCCCGGGTGGCTCGATTGGGCCAGGAAGCCGTAGCCGCGACCATCCGCGAGGCGCTCCAGCCCTTCCTCACGAGCCCCGCGAGCACGCCGACTCCTTCCGCCGAGGACCCTGCTGGAGTGACGCTCGTGTGCCCCGGCCTCGCCGCCTTCCCCGAAGCACCCGACTCCCGGCTCGCCCTCCGGCTCGCGCAGCGGCTCTCCCCCCACCGCCTGTTGACGTTGGATCCCTCTGCCCGGCCCACGCAGCGGGCTCCCCGGACGCAGCGGGTGGGAAGCCAGCAGGTGCTCGCCTTCTCGCCCGACGAGCCCCTCTCGAGGGATCCCGCGCGGCCACTGCCCAGCTCCTCCTCGCTCGAGATGGCGCTGCGCACCTCGCGCGCGCCCCTGCTCTTCCTCCCCGCGAACTCGCTGCTCGCCCGCGACAGCCTGCCCTTCGTCTCCCGCCGGGCCTGGGGCGTGCGCGACGTGAAGGGAGCGGCCCCCGCGCCCGAGGTGACGTCCCACCTGGGCTCGCGGCTGATCTCCGTCGACATCCACCAGCCGGAGCCCGCCGTGTCCGCGCTCATCCAGGCCCTGCGGCCCCCTGGAGCCTCCCGTGCGTCCTGAAGATCTCCTCACCGCGTCCCCCCTCGCCGAGCGCCTCGCGGAGGAGGCAGGACGGTTGCCCACGCCCCCCGCCGCGCAGGTGGAGGCGATACGCCAGCTCCTCGACGCCTCGTGGCGGGCTCCGGCGGAGACCGAGTGGCCCCCATTGCTGCAAGCCCCCCGCGAGAAGAAGGACAGCCGCTACGCGGAGCCGCCCACGTCGCACCGCTCCGGCCTGACGGGTCCTCTGCTGGTGGGGGCCAAGCGCGCCTTCCGGCTCGCCTTCCAGCCCTTCATCAACGAGGTGCTGCGCAAGCAGGTGGAGTTCAACGAGGCCATCCTCGACTCCCTGGCGCTCATCTACGAGCACCAGCGCGAGGAGTCGCGGACCCAGAGTGCCTGGCGCCGCGAGGTCATGACGCGGCTGGCGGCGCTCGAGCGCTCCGGCAAACCGCCCTCGCCGTAGGCGTCACGCCGGGGCGGCGGAAGTGGTTCGTCAGCGCAGCCCCCGGGCCATGGAACGCAAGGCACCATGCAGCCAGGGCAGCCGCTCGCGCAGGTGGGTGTTGAGCCCATCCACCACGCGGAATCGCAGCCCCCGGGCACTCGAGCCCTCGGCATGGGCACGCGCGAGCCCTTCTTCCAGGGCGAGGAGTGGAACGAGGAGCTGGAAGCCGGGGGACGGCCGGGCCGCGGGGGGAGGCTCCGACGAGAAGGAGCGCACCTCGCACGTCGCCAGCCCCTCCGCCAGGAACAGGGGCTCGAACAGCGCGAAGAGCCGTACGGGCAACGACGCCCCTCGCGTCTCCCTCGAGGTCGGCTCCAGACAAAAGCACCCCACTCGCGTCCGGTCGACGAGCAGAGCCTGAAGCAGCTCGGGTTCCTGGAGCAGATGGGTCAACTCCAGGTGCTCGCCGAGGGGAAAGGGCCGTTTGCTGTCGATGTACGGGACGTCCCCAGGTGCGCCGGGAAGACAGGTCGCGCGAAAGGCCCGCGCCACGCTCCAGGCGGAGCTTCCCCGCTGGAGCGCGTCGATGAGCCGCACGTAGTGCCTCGGGTACACCACGCTGCCCGCTTCCAGGAAGGCCACGTACTGGCCGCGAGCCCTTCGCAAGGCCTCGCCCCAGGCATCGGGCAGCGTCCCCGCGATTCGTTGGAACAGGAACCCGCCCAACTGACGGTGACGTTCCACCTCGCGCGCCCCCTCGGCTCCGGGCTCCTCGATGAGGATCACCTCCAGGGAGTGATGGGCCTGACAGGCGAGGGAGAACAGCGTCTCATCCAAGAGCCCGGGCCGCGCGCGGGATTGCCCCCAGACCAGGACACTCAAGAGCCCTGGGACGGGGCGCGATTCAGCGAGCACCTTCCCTGGAGCAGGCACCACCGCGTAGAAGAGGAGGTCGGCCTCGGCCGAGGCATTGAGCTGGACGAGCAGGGTCTGGAGAGCCTCCTCGGTCCGCTCCGCGAGCCCGGAGCCACCCGGAGGCGCGCGAAACGCCTGCCGTTGCCTCACCTGGAAGCCGTGCTCCTGGAGGAGACGGGCGACCTCCGCGTCAGAAGGCCCCTCCCGTCCGGGAAGGCGTCCCTGGAGCATGGCGAGAAGACGAGCCGCGGAGCAGGCGTTCCAGAAGCCGAAGAGGAACTCCGCGCCGGGCACCTCCCGCCGCAGCACCTCGAGCCACGTCCCAAGCACCCAGGGGGCATGGCGGGGGAGCACCACGTGGGTCGGCGCGAAGCGCGCCAGGGCCGCCAGTGCCTCGGTGGAGGGCTCCGCCGCGAGCGGAGACGTGCCGTCGCCCGCGTCCAGCGCCACCTGGAACACCGCGCGGCCCACGGCCTCCAGGGCGGCGGACAACTCCGGTTCCCGACCGAGCAGGGCCACGCGACCGCCAGCCGGCACGCACTCGAGCACCCAGGAGCGCAGGTGGACACTCCACGGCAAGGGGTCCACTCCCACGTCGGACGAGCCCATTACCAGCGTGCCTCGGTGAAGTCGAAGAGGTGGGCGAAGTCCACGACTCGCGCGAGGCGACGATCCACTCGGCCCATGGGCGGAAGGGTGAAGGGTTCTCCCCCCAGTGCCTGGTACTCCTGAAGGCGGGCGCGCATGAATCCGGCGTCGCCGTACTTGGCGCCCAACAGAGCAGCGCTGCGCCGCACGCTCAGCTCCCGGGTGCGGCTCGTCTCGCGAGTCACGGTGTAGTGGTGAACGAGCGCCCGAGGCGCCAGACGCACGGAGAAGCCCGCGGCCCGGGCCCGCCAGGACAGGTCCACATCCTCGCAATACATGAAGAAGCGCTCGTCGAAGCCGCCCACGGCCGCCCACAAGTCGCGGGTGATGAGCAGCACGCAGCCACTGCACCAGGGCGTCTCGTGCGTCACCGGGTGGTAGCGCTTGGGGTGCTCGTCCGGGAAGAGCCGGGCCTCCACCAGGCCTGTCCGGGGCAGCCGCCCGGCCTCGGCCACCAGTTGAGCCAGGCAGTCCGGGTGCAGCACTCCATCCGGGTTCACGCAGACGTAGTGGCCCACGCCGGGCGAGGCGAACACCTCCGCCATCATCCGGTTGTGCGCGGCACCAAAGCCGAGGTTGGCGCCCGCGAAGTGGTAGTCGGGCGCCGGAACGAGCCGCGCGAGGAACTCACGGAGGGAAGCCTCGGGCGAGTTGTCCCACCAGCGAACCTGGAAGGGCGGCGTCCCCGGAGTGCTCCGGCACAGCTCGAGCGAGGCGATGAGCCGGCGCAGTTCCTCGGGTGGATTGCGGTAGAGGACAACACCCAACACCATGGGCACTTGCCGGCTCACGCGCTGATGGCCTTCTCCGGAGAAGAAGGAACAGCGGCCTCGTGGGTCAGCAACTCCCACCGATGCGGCAGCCGCGTGATGCCCTGGTCCGCCAGGGACGAGCGCACCTTGAAGGTACAGGCCTCCGGACGCGACTCATAGGGTGTCCCATCCGCCGCGAGTGCGGACACCGCCACCTTGTACTGGCCCGGCATCAAGCCAAGCCGCTCCAGCCTCAGGCGCACCATTCCCTGGGCGGGCAGGGGCTTGGGCAGCGGCACGCCATCCACGAGCGTGCTCGTCTCGTACACGAGGGAACCATCGTCCCGGAGGAGGCTCCACCCGAAGCCGCCCTGCGTCACCTCGCTCTGGGTGGAGAACTCGAGCTGCAGTTCCAGCGAGTCTTCGGTGTCCACCTCCGTGGCGCGCAAGCCCTCACGGGTCAGCAACCGGACCTCGCCCAGACGCAGGTGCGCCTGGTCAGCCACGCGCGGTGTGAGCACCAACTCGGGCAGCGCGCCCCCGTCCGCGGACAGCGCGGGCGCCAGCAACGGATTGCCCCGGGCCTCGGCCAGCTTGACGGCCTGCTTGTAGTGGCGGATGACCTCCGCTGGCGCTCCCACCTCGCGGATGCGCCCACCGTCGATCCACGCGGCGAGATCGCACCAGCGCTCCAGCGTCCCCAGGTCATGGGTGACAATGACGATCGTCTTCCCGGACTTCTGGAAGTCCGTCATCTTCTGCAAGCTCTTGCGGCTGAAGTGCTCGTCACCCACCGCGAGGATCTCATCGATGATGAGGATCTCCGGGTCCACGTGCGTGGCCACCGCGAACGCCAGGCGCATGTACATACCGCTGGAGTACGTGCGCACCGGCTCATCGATGAATTCGCCCAGCTCACTGAAGGCGATGATTTCATCCATGCGCTCGCGGATTTCCGTGCGTGACAGGCCCAGGATGACGCCGTTGATGAGGATGTTCTCCCGCCCGGAGAAGTCCGGGTGGAAGCCGGCGCCCAGATCCAGCAGGGCGGAGATGCGGCCGTTGATCTCCACCGAGCCAGAGCTGGGCGAGTAGATGCCGGTAATGAGCTTGAGCAGGGTGCTCTTGCCCGAGCCATTGCGGCCGATGATTCCCACCGTCTTTCCACGAGGAATCGTCAGGTTGATGCCCCTGAGCGCCTCGATGACGGTGTCTGGCTGCTGCCGACGCTGGCCGCGCAACCACCGCACCAGCTCGGACTTGAAGGTCGTGTACTCGCCTCGGATGGTGCTCTTCCGAAAGCTCTTCACCACGTCGCGGAGGACGATGGCATCCATGGGGGGCAAGGGCATCAGACGAACTCCGCGAACTCCTCACGCCGCCGCTCGAAGAGCACGGACGCGAACATGAGCAGCATCAACGCGATGGTCAGCCACAGCAGCAGGGGCCCCGCATCGGGCAGGCGCTGCTCGTAGAAGATGGCCTGGTAGGAGGTGATCATCACCGCCATGGGGTTGAGCAGCACGACGATCGAGCGCAGATGTCCGGGAATGGTGAGGGACTGGTAGAAAACGGGGGTGACGAAGAACCAGAGCGTCAGCAGGTTGGTGACGATCTGCTGCAAGTCCCGGAAGAAGACGTTGAGCGCGGAGAGCAGGTAGGCGAGCGCCAGCGTCACGCACGACTGGATGAGCAGCACCACCGGAAAGGCCACGATGTGCCAGGTGGGCCAGCGACCGAAGAACATGCCCAAGACGAGCATCAACGGCAGCGACAGCAGGTAGTTGACGAGGTTGGTGACCACCACGGTGGCTGGGAGCACCTGCGCCGGGAAGCGGACCTTGGTGAGCAGATCACGCCGATCACTGATGGAGCTGGCCCCCGCGCTCAGCGAGCTGGAGAAACAGATCCACGGCAGCAGGCCCACGAACACGAAGAACGTGTAGGCCTCGAGGTTCTGCCGCATGTAGACGGAGAAGAGCAGCGTGTAGACGGCCATCTGCAACATCGGGTTGAGGAACGTCCACAGGAACCCGAGCACCGAGTTGCGGTAGCGCGCCTTGAGTTCGCGCTGGGTCAGACTCAGCAGCAGACCCCGGTATTGGTAGAGCTCTCGGAGGTTGCGAAGCATGCGGGGCCCTTCATACAGCATAAAGGGGGGACAGTAGGAACCGCTCTCCAGCTCCCTACTCCGCATGGCTGGCAGCCCTTCGACCCAGGGCGATCCACACGTCTGGCGAGAGGACGGCGGTTCGCAAGCATGCCCGCCGGATGAACCGTACAAACGACAAGGCCCCCTGGTTTCCCAGGGGGCCTTTCTTTTTGGAGCGGGAAAAGGGATTTGAACCCTCGACCCTCGCCTTGGCAAGGCGATGCTCTACCGCTGAGCTATTCCCGCATCAGGCTGGAGTGTTGGAGCGGGAAAAGGGATTTGAACCCTCGACCCTCGCCTTGGCAAGGCGATGCTCTACCGCTGAGCTATTCCCGCGTCTCGACTCCTTGATGACCTCCGGCGTTGCCTCGCGGCGCCGTCGAAAGTGAGGGCGGTATACCCCCCGCATCCGGAGGCGTCAAGCCTTCTGTTCACCACCTCCGCCCCCTCGCCGGGCGAGCATGGAAAGGAAGGCCCGGAAGTACACGACGGCGCTCCACACGGAGAACGCCCCGGACAGATACACGAGCACCTGGCCCACCTTGTTGAAGTTCACCGGCGCCGCGTAGAAGCCCATGTCCACCGGGTGCTCGTAGTGCACGCACAGGGAGATGATGCCCACGAGTTGCAGGGACGTCTTCCACTTGCCCTCCTGCCCCGCGGCGATGACCATGCCCTCGCTCGCCGCGATGGTGCGCAGGCCGCTGACGATGAACTCGCGCGCCAAGAGCACGATGACGACCCAGGCCGCGATGCGCCCCAGCCGCACCATCATCACCAGGGCCGCCATGGCGATGAGCTTGTCGGCCAGCGGATCCATGAACTTGCCCACCACGGTGATGAGGTTCCAGCGCCGCGCCAGGTAGCCATCCACGATGTCGGTGATGGCGGCCACCGCGAACACCGCCGCCGCCAGGAGCGAGTCGAGCGGATCCGCCTCGTAGGTGAGCCAGACGAACAGGGGGATGAGCGCGATGCGCCCGAGCGTCAGCATGTTCGGCAGGTTCCAGAACTCCTGCACCAGCACGCTGGGCTTGCGCGCCGCGCGACGCCGCGCCCGCTCCTCCTTCTTCTGCCGCTTCCGTACCGCTCGCTCCGCTCGATCCATGGCGGAGCGTTCTAGCGGAGTGGCAGGGAGATGAGGGCAAATCCTTCGCCGCTCAGTTCCACTCCAACGCCGGGCGGGGGGTCGTCCCGGGACAGCGACACCACCCGGGGAGTGACCGAGCCCTGCCAGCCCACGAGGTAGGACATGGGCACCGTCACCGGCGCCTCGGGCGAGACGCCCACCGAGCGCAGCGCGCCGCGCACCCGCAGCACCACCCTGCCCTGCCCGCGCAGGTACACCAGCTCCAGGTCCGGCGGCACGTCCGAGGGCACCTTGCCATTCTCGAAGGCCACCACCTCCTCGAAGGCGAAGACGCACTCCTCGCGCACGTAGACGCCCGTGTCCCCCAGGTCCGTGGCCAGGAAGGAGTGCCCCTCGGCGGCCTCCAGGAAGAGCACGCCCCGGCCGCTCGCCCGCGTGAACCGGGCCGGGCCCTGGCCAAAGGGCTCGTCCGTGGCGCGGCCCCGGAAGCGCTTGCGCTCCGGCTCGAACTCGAGCTGTCCGCTGAAGGCCACCAGCCCCTCCAGCCGCGTGAGCAGCTCGCCCTCCACGTAGACGGAGAAGCCGCCACCGCCCACGCGCAGGCGCTGCGTGGGGCTCGCGCCCTCCAGCACCAGCGCCGGGGTGAGCTCCGCCAGCAGCGGAACCTCCTCGGTGGGAGGAAAGACCGGAGACTGCGGGGGCAGCTCGGGCGTGGCCCCGTCCAGGGACTCGGGCAAGCGCTCGCCGTCCGGCGGCGAGGCCGAGGCCCGCGAGGCCGCCTGGGCCTCGTCTCCGGAGGCCTCGTCCGGTGCGCGCGCGCCGTCTCCCGAGTCGGCGGCAGGGAAGGCTCCGGGTTCCTCGTCCTCGTCGAAGCGCAACTCGTCGTCGGAGGGAGAGGGCACCTCGTCCAGGCCGAACTGGGCGCCCCATTGGCCCTCGGTAGGAGGTGGAGGTGGCGGTGGCGGTGGAGGTGGCGGACGCGCCGCGGGCGCCGGGACTGGCGCGGGCGTGGCGGCCCTGGCCGGCGTCCGGGCGAAGGAGTCTCCCGCGATGGCCCGGGCCATCTTCTGGGCCATGGCCTCGCTGCCGGCCACGAGGAAGTGCTGCCGGGCCCGGCCATACTCGCCGGCCTGGGCCAGCGCCAGCCCGAGGTAGTTGTGGGCCTTCTTGTGGTCCGGCTGCAGATCGGTCGCGGTGGCGAACTCGCGCATCGCGCGCTGCAGGGCGTTGGTCTTCAGGTAGACGAGCCCCAGGTTGACGCGCAGCGTGGCGTCCACCGGGTTGTCGCGCACCAGCGCCTCGTAGATTTCCGCCGCCCGGTCGAAGTGGCCCAGCTTGAAGTAGGCCAGGCCGAGCATGTTGCGGCCCTTCTCGTTGCGGGGCAGGAGCTGGTGGGCCCGCTCGAGCAACCGCCGGGCCTCGTCCAGACGGCCCTGCGTCAGCAACTCGCCGCCCTGGTAGAGCTGCTTGAGGAACTCCTCGTCAACGGGGCTCTTGGGCCCCCGCCCCGTCACGCGCGTCGTCGCCATCGGAATCCATCCCGCGGGGCTCGTCCTTGGAGAGCCGCTCGCGTTCCTTGTAATGGAAGTAGAGCTGGAGCACCTTGCGCACGTAGGCCTGGGTCTCCGGGTAGGGCGGCACCTGGCCCCCATACTTGCGCACGGCGTCGGGGCCGGCGTTGTACGCGGCCACCATCTTCACCATGTCGCCGCCAAAGAGGTTGGCCAGCACCCGGAGGTAGCGCACCCCACCCTCGATGTTCTCCCGGCTGTCGAAGATGTCGCGCACGTACATGTCCGACGCCGTGGCGGGCATGAGCTGCATGAGCCCGCTGGCTCCCTTGGGCGAGAGCGCGTTGGTGTTGAAGTTGCTCTCCGTGTGCATGATGGCCCGCACGAGCGCGGTCGGAATCTTGTAGCGCGTCGCGGCGGCCGTGATGTGGGCCTCGAACTCCTCGGGCGTGCGCGCGCGGCCCTTCACCGGCGCGCTGACCGCGGGCGCCTCGGAGAAGGTGCCCTTGAGACGGCTCGCCTTCTTGGCTCCCCCCGGAGGCACGTTCGTGTAGACGATCGTCCCATCCTTCTCCACGTACCGGTAGATGCCACCTTCGGCACGGGCACCCAGCGGGGCCAGGCTCAGCGCGCAGAGCAAGGGAAGGAGGAGCGGTCGCATGGTAGCGCTCCAACCTTAATTCCCCGCCCGAAAGTCCTCAAGAAATCGCCTTGTTTCCGGCACTTACAGTCGTTAAGGCTCCCACACATGCCCCATCGGTTCGATTTTCTGGTCCTTGGCAGTGGCGTCGCGGGTCTGTCCTTCGCCCTCCAGGCCGCCCGGCACGGCACGGTGGCGGTGCTCAGCAAGCGCGAGCCGCAGGAGAGCAACACCGCCTATGCCCAGGGAGGCATCGCGAGTGTCCTGTCCCCCACGGACACGTTCGCGGCGCACATCCAGGACACCCTGGAGGCCGGCGCGGACCTCAACCACCTGGACGCCGTGGAGGTGACGGTGCGCGAGGGGCCCGAGCGCATCCGCGAGCTGGTGGCGCTGGGCGCCGACTTCAACCGGCGGGCCTCCGGCGAGTTCGATCTGACGCGCGAGGGAGGACACTCCGAGCGCAGGATCGTCCACGCGGGCGACATCACCGGGCGCGAGGTGCAGCGCGCCCTGCTCGCGGCGTGTGCCGAGCAGCCCAACATCACCTTCTTCCCCAACACCGCGGCGATCGATCTCATCCTCGAGCGGCGGCACGGGCCGGGCGCGCCGGGACGCTGCCTGGGGGTGTACGCGCTCATGCCCTCGGGGAAGATCGAGCGCTTCCTGGGCAAGGGGACGGTGCTGGCCACGGGAGGCGCGGGCAAGGTGTACCTCTACACCTCCAATCCGGACGTGGCCACGGGGGATGGCGTGGCCATGGCGTACCGGGCGGGGGCCGAGGTGGCCAACATGGAGTTCTACCAGTTCCACCCCACGTGCCTCTTCCACCCCGAGGCCAAGAGCTTCCTCATCAGCGAGGCCCTGCGGGGCGAGGGTGGCAAGCTGCGGCTGCGCGGGGGCGCGCAGTTCATGGACCGCTACCACCGGCTGGGGGAGCTGGCGCCGCGCGACGTGGTGGCGCGCGCCATCGACGCCGAGCTCAAGCGCACGGGCGACGACTGCGTCTACCTGGACATGACGCACCTGGGCCGCGCCTTCGTCTCCGAGCGCTTCCCCAACATCTACGCCACGTGCAAGGCCTTCAACATCGACATGGCCGTGCAGCCCATCCCCGTGGTGCCCGCGGCCCACTACATGTGCGGCGGCGTGGTGACGGACCTCCATGGCCGCACCACCCTGCCCGGCCTGTTCGCCATCGGCGAGGTGGCCCACACGGGCCTGCATGGCGCCAACCGACTCGCCTCCAACTCGCTGCTCGAGGGGCTCGTCTTCGGCCATCGCGCCGCGGCCATCTGCGCCGAGGAGGCACGCGCCCTCGCCGCGCCCCAGGTGGATCCGCCCGAGTGGGACGAGGGCAGCGCGGTGGCCTCGGACGAGAGCGTCGTCGTGGCCCACAACTGGGATGAGATCCGCCGCCTCATGTGGAACTACGTGGGGATCGTTCGCACGGACAAGCGCCTCATGCGCGCGCGCCGCCGGCTGGAGCTGCTGCGCGAGGAGATCCGCGACTACTACTGGCGCTTCAAGGTCACCCAGGACGTCATCGAGCTGCGCAACATCTGCGAGGTGGCCACGCTCATCGTCGACTGCGCCAGCCGGCGCAAGGAAAGCCGCGGCCTGCACTTCACCCTGGACTACCCGGAGCGCGACGATCACCGCGGCAAGCGTGACACCGTGGTGCGTCGCGAGCCGTGAGCCCCCCGCTTCGAGGAACCAACGAGACATGAGCATTCGATCCATCTGCGTCTTCTGTGGCTCGCGCATGGGCGCGCGGCCGGAGTACCTCGAGGCCGCGCGGGCCCTGGGCACGGAGCTGGGCCGGCGGGGAATCACCCTCGTCTACGGCGGCACGAGCGTGGGCCTCATGGGCGCCGTGGCGGACGCGGTGCTCGCCGAGGGCGGCCAGGTGGTGGGCGTGCTGCCCCACCTGCTCCAGTCCCGGGAGATCGCCCACAAGCACCTCACCGAGCTGCACCTGGTGGACTCCATGCACACGCGCAAGGCGATGATGGCCGAGCGCGCCGACGCGTTCATCGCCATGCCCGGCGGCGTGGGCACCTTCGAGGAGCTCTTCGAGATCACCACCTGGGCCCAGCTCGGCCTGCACCACAAGCCCATCGGCCTGCTGAACGTGGCGGACTTCTACGGGCCCCTGCTCGCCCTCATGCGGCGCGCGGTGGAGGAAGGCTTCATTCCGGAGACCCGCGCCCAGCCCTTCGTCCATGACGCCTCGCCGATCGCCCTGCTGGACTCCCTCCTGAAGGCGGAGCAGCCGCTCACCCCGGCCACGCCCGTCCTGGGCCCCGCGCAGAGCTGAGCCGGACAGGCTCCGCCTCAGCGCGTCTGCATCCGCATCTCCGCCTTGCCGAGCGTGGACGCCAGGCGCAGCAACACCCACTCGGCGTTCGCGGGGATGACGAGGGCCCCATTGGCGAAGAGCGCGGGGAAGCGCAGGCGGTAGCCCACCCAGAAGACGCCCGTGTACGGGTAGTAGGCGCGCATCTCCATGTCCGCCCGGCCCACCCGCTCCACGCTCAGGGGCCGCACCGTGCCCGCCGGCGTCACCAGCTCCACGTTCCAGATGGAGTTGGGACGATCGAAGTCGTCGTAGTGGTAGTCGTAGACATAGACGCCGAGGAACAGCTCGTGCGTGCCCGTCGCCGCCGAGATCTCCCGGGCGAGGTTCTCCCGGACGCGCTCCGGCGGCAGCACCTTGAAGAGCGCCTGACGGTGCAGACGGGCCTCGCGGAAGGCGTCGGTCTGCAGGGTCGCCGTGGCGAAGAGAATGGTGTCGAAGCCCTTGTAGATCTCGTCGCGGCCCGAGTAGCGCGCCAGGACCTTCTGGTAGGCCTCTTCCTGGCGCTCGTCCTTGAGTACCGGAGCCGAGTCCCCCACCTGGGGAGGCACGGTGACACAGCCCGCGAGCGCCAGGAACAGCGCCCCGAACCGCAACCCCATCCTCATGGGATGAAGTCCCGGCGGGTGAACAGGGTGTGGAGCTTGTGGCCGCTGGCCTCGACCGCCTCGCGCCCACCCTCCAGCCGATCCACCAGGGCGAAGGCGCCGAGCACCCGCAGCCCCTCGAGCTGCGCGCGCTCGATGGCCTTGAGCGTGGAGGCTCCCGTGGTGACCACGTCCTCGAGGATGGCCACGGGCGCGCCGGGCCCGAGCGCCTTCATGCCCTCGATCCACTGGCCCGTGCCGTGGCCCTTGGGCTCCTTGCGGACGATGAAGGCATGCAACGGCGTCTGGGCCAGATAGCTCGTGAGGCTGACGGCCGAGGCGAGCGGATCCGCGCCGAGCGTCAGGCCCCCCACCGCCACGGCCTCGGGGGCCTCGCGGCGCACCGCGTCCAGCAACAGCCGGCCGATGAGGTAGTGCCCCTCGGCCAGCAGCGCCGTGCGCTTGCAGTCGATGTAGAAGTCCGACTCCTTGCCCGAGGAGAGCACCACCTTGCGCCGCTCGAAGGAGCGCTCGGTGAGCAGTCGCAGCAGCCGCTCCCTGTCACCCGTGGGCGTGTCCATCTTCACAATCTCTCCAGCCAGGCCACGAGATCCGCGGAGTAGCGCAGCTGGGTGATCAGCTCCTGCTTGCGCGTCTCGTCGAGGTCGGCGAACACATCCGCCAGCAGCGCCAGGTCCTGGTTGATGTCCACCAGTTGCTGGGTGGCCTCCACGGCCAGCTCGTCCGCGTCGACCTCTTCTTCCACCGTCTCCGGCGCCAGCGACTCCTCGGTGGCCAGCGCCTTGTCCAGCATGTCCCGGGCGATGGGCGTGAGCCGCCCCTCCGCCTCGAGCTTGTCCCGGCGTGCCTCCAGCTCCTCGCGGCTCACCGGCGAGGCATGGATGGCCGAGGCGAGCGCCAGCAGCAGCGCGTCCTCGTCGGACAAGTCCGTATGCAGGCGCGCGAGGACGCGGTCGCGCTTGAGGAAGCGCAGCGCCGCCACGCGCCGGAAGCCGGAGATGATTTGAAAGCGATCCGGCGGCCGGAAGCGCACGTCCACCGGGAAGAGCTGGCCCAGCCGCGCCAGATCCGTGGCCAGCGCGGACAAGTCCCCCACGGGGCGGAGCTGGAAGGTGGTGTCCTCGTCGATCCGCTCCAATGGAAGGTGAGCGGGCGCCACGTGGCCGCGACGGCGCAACGTGGCGGACTCGAGGCTCTCCTCAACGGCCTTCGGGGGCGCCTGCTCCGCCCCGGCGTTGGACTCCTCGCCCCCGGACACCGCGCCCGTGGGCTCCTGTATGGCATCGGTGGAGGCGCCGGACGGCTCGGCCGCGTCCACCACGGGCGCGACCTCCGCCTGGGTGCTCGGCTCCGCGTCCACCTCGTCGATCCTGTTCTCGGCGTTCATGGCGTTCATCCGCACCCTTGGCTGACCCGTCACCTCTAGAGGGACGGGTACCCCCAACGCTTCAACGACCCTTCTTCTTCACGACGACCTTCTTGCGAGCCCCTTCCGCCACCGAGGGAGGAAGCGGAGCCGCGGGAGGCGGCCGGGGAGGCTCGGGACGCGTCGGCTCGGCGGCCCGGGCGACGGGCGGCGGAGGCGGCGCGGGCCGGGACGCCGGAGCGGCCGGAGCCGGAGGCGGCGCGGGCCGGGCAGGCGGTGCGGCGGCGGGACGAGCCGGCGCGGCGGGCGGCGGCGTGGGACGACCCCCCGGCAGGGCGGGACGCGCCACGGTGGTACCCGGACGCAGCGGCGTGCGCACAGCGGCCGGACGCGGCAGGGAAGGACGCTCGGCGGGCACGCGACCCGGCTCCACCTCGCCCATGTCCACGCGGCCGCGGAAGCTCGCCCCGTCCACGATGATGACGCGCGGCGAGTGGATGTCCCCCACCATGCGACCCTCGCGGGTGAGCTCCACGCTCTCGGTGGCGTTGATGTTGCCCACCACCACGCCGCTGATGATGGCGTTCTTCACCGCCACGTTCGCCTTCACCACGCCCGTGGGCTCCACGATGAGCGTCCGGCTGAGGGTGAGCTCCCCCTCCACCCGGCCGCGCACGGTCAGGTCCTCGTCACCCGTCAGCTTGCCGCTGATGAGGATGGAGGGACCCACCACGGTGTTGTTGACGACGGCCCCAGAGGCCAGTTCCTTCGTGGTGGCCAAGGATCAGCGCTCCTTCGGGATGTCCATGTCGACGTTGCCCTTGAAGGAGGCTCCGTCGGCGATGAGGATGCGCGGGGCGCGGATGTCTCCCACCACGCGGCAGTCCGTCTTGAGCTCCACCTTGTCCGAGGCCGCGATGTTGCCGGTGACCCGGCCCGCGATCTCCACGTTCTGCGTCTCGATGTCCGCCTCCACCACGCCACTGCCCTCGACGTAGAGGCTCTCCTTGAGGGAAATCTTCCCCTTCACGGTGCCCTGGATGACCAGGTCCTCGTCGCCGGAGATCTCCCCATCGATGACAATGCTCGAACCGATGACCGTATTCGCCATGAGTGTTGTCCACCCCTCCCGAGAGGCATGCTGCTGGCCGCGAGGCCCGTGTTAGATGTCGTCCGGCAACTTCACGTCCATCTCGATGGAGCCATTGAACACCGCTCCATCCTCGATGACCACGCGCGGGGCCTTGATGTCTCCGGCCACCTTCGCCGACGCGTTGATCGCCACGCGCCCCGAGGCGTCGATGTTGCCACTCGCCTCGCCATTGATGGTCAGTTCCTCGGCGCGGATGTCCGCCTGCACCTTGCCGGTGCCCTCGATGGTCAGGTGATTCTTCAGGGCAATCTGCCCCTCCACCCGTCCCTCGATGATCAGATCGCCGCCTCCGGTGAGATTGCCCCGGATGACGATGCCCTTGCCGATGATGCCCGTTTGATCGCCCTGTGCCATGCGGTGAAGCCTCGGCTGTGAGATTCCAACCTACGTCAGAGACGCTCGGAGATCCAGTTGCAGATGTCCCGGAAGACCTGCTCGCGCCCGAGCTCGTTGAGCGGCTCGTGGCGCATCCCCGGATATGCCTTGTACACCTTGTCCCGGGAGCCCACGGCATCGAAGAAGGCGCGTCCGGTCTCCACCTTCGCCACGCCGTCCTCCGCTCCGCTGAACAGCAGGAGCGGCACCTGGAGCCCCGGCGCGATCGCCAGCACCCGCGTCTGGGCCTTCGCCGACTCGATGAACCAACGCGGGGTGACGATCCGGCCGTAGAGCGGATCCGCGCCCGCCGCGCGCTGCACCGCCTCGTCCCGGCTGAGCTGCTCGAGCTTGAGCTCGGTGGGCAGGGGCGCCCACGGCAGCACCCGCGCCAGGACCTTCGCCGCCAGCAGCTTCACCGGGGGCGGAGTGATGGCGAGCTTGAAGAAGGGCGAGGACAACATCATGCCGCTCAGCCCCTGCAGCCCACCCCTCGCCCACAAGTGCACGGACATCAATGCCCCGTGGCTGTGCCCGAGCAGGAAGAGCTTCCCGCCTCCCGCCGCCCCACGCACCCGCTCCCAGAAGGCACTCAGATCGTCCAGGTAGTCCGGCCACGCATCGCAATGGCCCCGGCGCCCGTCCGCCCGGCCATGGCCACGGTAGTCGAAGCCGTGCACGGCGAAACCCTGCTCCGTGAGCGCATCGATGATCGGCACGTAGCGGCCGATGTGATCGCCATAGCCGTGCACCACGGCCACGTGGGCACGAGGCTGCTCGGGCTGATCGGATCTCCAATAGAGCCGGAGCCCGTCCCTGCTGGTGAAGAACCCCTCGTCGAAGCGCGCCATGGCTGCCGGGGACATTAGCGACCCGCCGCACCAGTGGATAGCAACTTCAGCTTCCGCTCGATGAGCGCGCGTTGATCCGCGGGGTCGGCGGCCTCCGGCATCCGCTCCAGCACCTCCAACGCCCGCTTCCAGACCTCCGCCGCCTCCTCCGGACGCGACACCCGCTGGTAGGCATCCCCCAGGTGCTCGAGGATGACGGGCTCCTCGGGCTCCAGCTCCGCCGCGCGCGCCAGGGTCCGCACCGCGCTCGGGTAGTCACCGCGCTGGTAGTGGATCCACCCCAGCGAGTCGAGGAACGAGCCCGTGTCCGGACGCAACGCCAACGCCCGCCGCACCAGCCGCTCCGCCTCGGCGAAGTCCCGGCCGTGTTGCGCGAGCAGATAGCCGATGAAGTTCATGGCCGCCGCGTGGTCCGGCTCCAACCGCAGCACGCCGCGCATCGAGTACAGGGCGCCCGGCACGTCCCCCATGTCCAGCAACACCGTGGCCAGCACGTAGCGCGGCGCCACCTCCTCGGGTGCCTGGGAGATCGCCTCGCGCAGCGCGGCCAGCGCCTCGCCGGGGCGGCCCTGGCGCTTGAGCGTCGAGGCGAACGCCTCCAGCAGCTCCGGCGCCCGCTTGCGCCCGAGCGCCTCGCGCAACAGGGCCACCGCGCGCTCCGGCTCCCCACCGCGCTCCACGGCCCGGGCCTGCTGGATGCGCAGGCCGGTGTCCTCGGGATTCTCCTCGAGCGCTTCCGCGATCAGGGCCAGCGCCTCCGCGTGCCGTCCCGCCTGGGACAGGCAGAGGGCCCGGCGCGAGCGCGCATCGGCCGCCAGCACCGAGCCATCGGGCACCTCGGCATAGGCGGCCGCCGCCTGCTCGAAGTGACGCAGCCGCTCGTGCACCAGGCCCGCGTAGAAGGACACGCGCGGCGACGCGCCCCGGCCCCCACGCGCCGCGTCCAGCACCTCCAGCGCCGAGGGGTTGTCCCGCGCGGACAGGAACAGCAGTGCCACCTGCACGGTGAGCTCCGGATCCCCCGCGTCCGCCAGCAGCCGATCGAAATACGCCCGGGCCCGCACCGACGAGCCGAGCCGCAGGGCGAGCCGCCCCGCCCCCTCCAACATCGCCGCGTTGTCCGGGTCGCGCTCCAGCGCCCGCGCCAGATACTCCTCCGCCGCCGCCAGGCGCCCGGCCTTCTCGTTGAGCCGCGCGAGCGTGATCAACGCCTCCAGGTCGCCCGGATCGCGCTCCAGCGCCCGCTTGAGCATCCGCTCGGCGCGCACGGCATCTCCCCGCTCGGCCAGGGCCATCCCGAGCCGCCGGTAGCCGGAGACCTCGCCAGGAAGCGCCGCCGCCAACGCCTCCACCGCCTTCACCGCCTTGTCGTGGGCCCGTGCCTCCAGGTGGAGCTGCGCCAGTTGCAGGTAGGCCTCTGGTTCACGGGGCTTGAGCCGGATGGCGCGGCGCAGGTGTTGCTGGGCGAGCCGGGGCTTGCGCGCCTCCTTCAGCACGCGCGCCAACATCAGCCGCGCCTCGTAGTAGCGGGGCTGGAGCTCCACCGCGCGCCGCGACTCCCGCTCCGCCCGCTCCAGCTCTCCCAGGAGCAGGTACTCCTCACCCAGGCGCGTGAGCAGGTAGGGGTTGGCCTCGTCGGTGGCCAGCGCCAGCCGCAGCTCGTCCGCCGCGCCCTGATGCTGACCCTCCAGGTGCAGCAGCTTCGCCTTCAAGGCATGCGCATAGCTGGCGGACGAAGCGGAGCCGACCGCCTGGGACGTCGGGGACGTGGCCTCGCGCATGGCCGAACGATCCGCCTTCGGCCGGCGGGCAACGGGCGCCGCGGCCGCTCCCCACCCGAGGAGGAGCAACAACGGCACGGCGCGGGCAGCGTTTCGCGGGATGCGCACGCCTCCGATTCTAGCGCGGAGGCGGCGCCCACGCAGGGGCCTCTACAACCGGGGAACCAGGGCCGGCGCCCCCAGCCGCTCCAGGATGCGCTCCACCGGCTCGCTGTCGTGGCTCACGTCCGCCACCGCCGAGCGGTACTCCATCCGCGTCTGTTTCTCGACATCGGGCAGCAGGCGGCCGATGGCATTGCGTGCCGCTTCAACATTGCACTCCGGCAGGATGATGGCGAGGACGCCGTCCCCCAGGTGGCCGAGGATGTCCTGGGTGCGCAGCCGGGCGCGTATCACCGGGGGCACTCCCACCAACGACTCGTTGGCGACGGGGCGGTCCGGACGGAGCACCGCGAGGCTCACCGGCCGGCTGTAGCGCCGTCCCCGGCCCACCTCGTGATCCAGGCGCAGGAGCAGACCGCGCCGGTCATAGAGCCCGGTGACGGCGTCATTGCCGCTGCGGCGCACGGCCGGGGCGGCGCGCTCCAGCTCGGTCTCCTCCTTGCGCAGCTTGAGGGCGCGCTCGGTGCGCACGAGCAGCTCCATCGCGTTGAAGGGCTTGCTCATGTAGTCCACCGCGCCGAGGTTGAGCGCGCGCACCTTGTCGGCCACGCCCTGATGGGCCGACAGGAGGATGACGGGAATGCCCGCGGTGTCCGAGGAGGACTTGAGCGCCACGGCCGCGTCCAGCCCGTCCAGCTTGGGCAGGAAGACGTCCATCACCACCAGGTCCGGCTTGGACGAGCGGGCCCGCGCCAGACCCTCGGCGCCATCCCGCGCCACGTCCACGCGGTAGCGCGAGCGCAGCACCTCCACCAGCACCGCGGCGATCTCCGGCTCGTCCTCCACCACCAGCACGCGCGGCTGCTCGGTCGTCTCCTTGTTGGGCAGGTTCTGCACGGCACGCTGGACCTCGTGCGCCAGCGGCAGCGTGAAGATGAACGCGGCGCCACCCTCGGACGGGGCCTCGGCCCAGATCTCCCCGCCATGCAGCTCCACGAACTCCTTGCAGATGGCCAGCCCCAGCCCCGTGCCACCGCCCGCCTTGGCTCCGCTGCGGTAGCGATCGAAGACGAGCGGCAGCTCCTCGGGAGGAATGCCCTTGCCATCGTCCTGGACCACGATGCGCGCCACGTCCCCGTCCGGGCGCACCAGCCGCGAGGCGCGCACCACCACCTGCCCCGCGTTCTTCGCGTGGTGGATGGCGTTGGTGATGAGGTTCTGCAACACCTCGTGCAGCTTGAGCTCGTCGCCGATGAGCATCATGCGCTCGGGCGCCTCGGCCCGCAGGGCGACGCCCCGCTCCTTGGAGAGGATTCCCAGCTCGCTCACGCTCTCGCGGCAGAGCACCGAGATGTCCAGCACGCGCGGCTCGATGGACAGGCGCGCCACGTCCCCCTTGCCCCGCTCCAGCAGCGACTCCACCAGCCCGAGGATCTTCCGGCCCTGGCGGATCATCGCCTCGGCGGACTGCTTCTGCATCTCGTCCAGCTCGCCCTCGAGCAAGAGCCGCCCATGCCCCAGCAGCACCTGCAACGGAGCGCGCAGGTCATGGCTGCACACCGCGATGATCTCGTCCTTGAGTCGGTTCAGGTCCTTGAGCCGGCGGTTGGCGTCCGACAGCTCGCGGTAGCGCTCCACGTAGGCGAGCTCCAGCTCGTCGCGCTTCTTCTTGAGGCTGGTGTGCAGGCGCGCGTTGCGGATGCAGTTGGCGAGCGCCGCGCCCACCGCCTGGGCGAACTCCTGCTCGTCGCGGTTGAAGCCCTCGGTGCCGTGGGAGATGCGCAGGAAGAGCGCCCCGAGCAGCTCGTCCTGGCACACCAGCGGCTGCACGAGGATGGAGCGCACGCCGAGCGACGCCATGGCGGGATGCACCTCGGCCATGAGTGGATCCCGCTGCGCCTCCTCCACCAACACCTGCTGCCGCGTCTCCAGCGCCCGACGCAGCTCGGGGTAGCGCGCCAGGTCCACGTCCAGCGACAGGCCCGGGTCCTCCATGGTGGCCACCACGCTCGCGGTGCGCGAGTTGCTGTCCTCCACCAGCACCACCGAGCAGCGGTCCGCGTTGATGACCGCCCCCACCTTCTCCACCACCAGGCGCAGGATGTCCTCCAGCTCCAGCGAGCTG
Organism: Cystobacter fuscus; assembly: GCF_002305875.1. Classification (NCBI taxonomy): domain Bacteria; kingdom Pseudomonadati; phylum Myxococcota; class Myxococcia; order Myxococcales; family Archangiaceae; genus Cystobacter; species Cystobacter fuscus. The sequence continues at coordinate 7,570,945 of NZ_CP022098.1, forward strand.
GTGGCCACCTGGGTGATCTCCAGCAGCCGCTCCATGCGGTTGCGCGTGCGCGCCATGAGCCGCCGCTCGCGCAAGGCCGTGTCCAGCCGCGTGGTGAGCTCCTCCAGGTTGCGCACCCAGTCATCCGCGGGCAGCTTGCGCAGCACCTCCGAGCGCGTCCGGGTGAGATCCGCCAGCACCCGCAGCTCGCGCAGCCGGGCATCCTGGCGGATGGCCTCGAGCGCCTCGGTGGCGCGCTTGCCCGTGGCGGACACGAGCACCGCATCCGGCCGCGACGACTCGGCCAGGCGCGGCAACTCGTCCAGGTCCTCGGTGATGACCCACTGGAAGCCCGCATGCGACAGATGCGCGAGCAGGACCTCGTTGGTCTTACGTGCTCCAATCACCAGGACGCGGCCACGAGGCCCCGCCAGTTCCGCTCTCAAGGAATCCCCCATGGTTCCTGGTCCTTTCCTAAGGGGTGAAAAGACCAGCGATTTTCCAACTTGGCGTCAGCCGTCATGCGCGGCTCCAAATCATGCCGTCGAAGCGCGTGGGGGGCCAGCGTGGCGAACCGCGCGAGTCAGGGCAAGCGTCATGATTCAACTCCCCCACGTAGGAACCCCACCGGCCCCAGGACAAAGCGCTTCCTTTCTCGTCTGCCCTGAATCCAACACATGGGGAGGGCTGCTTCCTCCCTACCCGATGGGATCCCTCCCCTCCCCGGCAGCCGAGCCCCTGGGCCCGGTCCAGAGCGAGTAGACCCGTATGATGCACCGCACGACGCCCCCCGGCCTCCCGTCGGACATGGACATCGAGAAGATGTCGCGAGCCTCCCGCATGGATTGGCTGTCGGGCGGTGGGGAGATGGGCGAGCTCATCCGATCCATGGATTGGTCCGCCACGCCCCTGGGTCCCGTCGAGTCCTGGCCCCAGAGCTTGCGCACCACCGTCAGCCTCTGCCTGTCCTCCACCTTCCCCCTCCTGATCGCCTGGGGACCCGAGCGCGTGCAGATCTACAACGACGCCTACCGCCCCATCTGCGGCGCCAAACACCCCCAATCCATGGGGCAGCGCTTCAACGAGTGCTGGGCCTCGGCGCTTCCCGCCGTCGGGGCCGTGGTCGACCGGGCCCAGGCGGGCACCGGCTCGTACCTCGAGAACCTGCCCATGATCCTCGACCGGTACGGCTACCTGGAGGAGGCATTCATGACCTTCTCCTTCAGCCCCATCCGCGACGAGTCGGGAAACGTCGGCGGCCTCTTCCACCCCATCACCGAGACCACCGACAAGATGCTCAGCTCCCGGAGGACCCAGGCGCTGCAACACCTCGCCGCGCGGCTCGGCGACGTGAAGTCCCTGGCCGAGGTGGGCGAGCGGCTGAGCCAGGCCGCCGGGGAGTCCGTGCTCGATCTGCCCTTCCTGCTCTACTACCAGTTCGACGAGGCGGGCCGGCATGCCCGGCTGCTCGGAGGCACCGGGCTCGCGCCGGACAGCGTGGCCCGGCCGGCCGAGCTCGATCTCGGGGGCCCGGACGAGCCGTGCTGGCCGCTGGCCCGGGTGCTGGAATCGCGGCGGATGGAGCGGGTGGAGGATCTGCGGAGCCGGTTCGGCGCCTGGATCTGCGAGCCCTACGAGGAGCCTCCCCATCAGGCACTGCTCATTCCCCTGCTGCCGGTGGGCGCGGCCTCCCCCACCGGGTGCCTGGTGGCGGGCATCAGCGTGCGGCGCGCCCTGGACGCGAGCTACCGCGCCTTCTACGAGCTGCTGGGCAACACCGTGACGACCGCCCTCACCAACGTCCGGGCGCACGAGGAGGAGCAGAAGCGCGCCGCGGCCCTCGCCGAGATCGATCGCGCCAAGACGGCCTTCTTCTCCAACGTGTCCCACGAGTTCCGCACGCCCCTGACCCTGATGCTGGGGCCGCTGGAGGACTCGCTGGCGGATCTCCAGGAGCCGCTGTCCGACGGGCAGCGCCAGCGGCAGCAGCTCATCCACCGCAACGGCCTGCGGCTGCTCAAGCTCGTCAACTCCCTGCTGGACTTCTCCCGCATCGAGGCGGGCCGGGTCCAGGCCAGCTACCGGCCCACCGACCTGTCCCAGCTCACCGTGGACCTGGCGAGCGCCTTCGAGTCGGCGATGGCCCAGGCGGGACTCACGTACACCGTCACGGCGCCCTCCCTCCCCGAGCCCGTCTACGTGGACACCGACTTCTGGGAGAAGATCGTCCTCAACCTCATCTCCAACGCCTTCAAGTTCACCCTGAAGGGCGGCGTCGACGTCCAGCTCACCCCGCGCGAGGGCCGGGTACGGTTGACGGTGCGGGATACCGGAACCGGCATTCCCGAGGCCGAGATGCCTCGTCTGTTCGAGCGCTTCCACCGCGTGGAGACCACCCGGGGCCGCACCTACGAGGGCACGGGCATCGGACTGGCGCTGGTGCAGGAGCTGGTGAGGTTGCAGGGCGGCTCGCTCCGCGCGGAGAGCGTGGAGGGACAGGGCAGCGCGTTCCATGTCGAGCTGCCCTTCGGCCATGCCCACCTGGATCCCTCGCGCGTCGATCCGCGCGACAAACCCCTGGGCTCGCAATCCTTGAGCGCGGCCTTCGCCGAGGAGGCGCTGCGCTGGTTGCCCGATGCGGTGGAAGGCCCCCCTGCCCCGGCGCCCGTCACCCCGCAAGAGCCCGTCTCCCCGTCGTGCTCGAGCAGCAGCTCATCGGCATCGTCAGCCACGATCTGCGCAGTCCCATCTCGGCCATCGTCATGTCGACGCAACTGATGCTGCGCCGCATGGACCTGGACGAGAAGACGGCGAAGATGGCCGCGCGCATCCAGACCAGCGCGGAGCGTGCCAACCGGATGATCCGCGACCTGCTCGACTTCACCCAGGCCCGGCTGGGCGGGGGTCTGCGCATCGAGCGCGCGCCCACGGCGCTGCATGACATCGTCTGGCACGCCGTGGAGGAGGTGAAGCTCGCGCATTCCGAGCGCGAGTTCCTCCTCGACATGGACGAGATGCCCACCGGCGAGTGGGACGCGGATCGGCTCTCCCAGGTGGTGATCAACCTCGTGACCAACGCGGTGAAGTACAGCCCCGTGCCCAGCCCCGTGCACATCCAGGTCCGCAAGCGGACCCACCAGGCCTTGATCGAGGTGCACAACGGCGGCGAGCCCATCTCCCCGGCCCTGCTCCCCCTGCTCTTCGAGCCCTTGCAGCGCGGCGGGCAGAGCGTGGACAAGGCGGGCCGGAGCATCGGCCTGGGGCTCTACATCGTGGAGCAGATCGTCCGCGCGCATGGCGGTACGGTCAGCGTCCAATCGACCATCCAGAGTGGCACGACCTTCTCGGTCCACCTGCCCCTCCAGGTTTGACGCGGTCCGGCCTGACAGGAGCCGGTCCTCCTGACCTAGAGTGCGCCCCCATCATGGCCCACTCCCCTCTCCGTCAGGCAGTGCCCGCCTCGGCGCTGGTGTCCTTGTTGGCGCTCGCGTGCAACAACCCCCCGCCCGTCACCATCCCGGACCCCCCCCAGGTCACCGTGCGCCTGGAGGAGACGAGCACCGTGGGACGCGGCTTCAAGCTCTCCATCTCCACCTCCGGGTGCGATCAGGTGCAGCGGCTGGAGCTGTTCAACGACACCACGCGCATCAAGCAGGTGCCCTACGGCGGCAATCCCACCCCGGTGGAGCTGGCTCGCGACGAGATCAGCTACGCGCAGGGCCTCGCGGTGCCCCTGTCCCTGAGCGCCCGCGTCACCTGCGCCGATGGCCGCACCAATGTCTCCCAGGGCCAGGTGGCCACCTTCTTCCCCGTGGAGGAGGTGGTGGAGCCGGCCACGGCCAACACCCAGGTGGTGCCGGACTACTTCGTCGTCGACGGCAGCGGCAACTCCGTGTCGTTCATCGGCTGCGCGATGGATGGCACCCGCCCGTTCCTCTACCGGGTGGACAAGAGCAACCCGAGTTCCGCCCAGCGCGTGGAGATCAACTTCCCCTGTGACGCGACCACGCTCATCACCGACCGCAAGCCAGCCGGCACGGGCACCCGCTGGGTCTGGACGCCGGGCCGGGGCCTGCTCTCCCTCGACGCGAGCTTCAAGGTCATCTACTCGACCAACGCCGCCGTGGAAAACCTCGTGGTGGCCGCCGACGGCAATGCCTTCATCTACAACGTCACGGGCCTCTATCTGGTCACGCCCCAGGGGCAGGTGCGCTGGAGCCGGGAGTACACCGGAGCGGCGAACCCTCTTCCCGGCCGGCCCGCGGGAGATCCCGTCCACATCACCAGTGGGACCCAGGCGGGCCGGGTCCTGGTGCCCCTGCGCGAGGAGCACACCGAGACCGTCAACCTCCGCGTGGTGGTCCTGGACTACGCCACCACCGACCCCAACGGGAAGCAGCTCGCCCAGTACGAGATCGATGAACTCAATCCCATCCAGGCGGCCTGGACGGCGTTCAACGACACCGGCACGGTGATGTACCTGGGCACGCAGCAACAAGGTTCGGCGACCGTCCGCGCCTGCGCCCTCGGGCAGACCAAGCCCTGCCAGTCCACGTATCCCCAGTCCCGGCTGTGGATCAGCGATCCGATTCCGGGCGCCCTCGCCGCGCTGATTCCGTACGCCAACAACAACCGCCTGGCGGTCATCACCTCCAACCGCTTCTGGTTCATGGACGTGAAGCGCAACTCGCCCACCGAGAGCCGGATCATCAACAAGGATCAGCAGGCCCTCACGCCCACCGGCGCGCTGGTGGGACGCTTCGCCCAGCCCGGCAAGGACGACGCGTTCTTCATGTTCAACAGCGCGCCCGGCACGAGCGATGTCCCCAACCCCTACCCGGTGGAGATCGTCGCCACGGACGCGGCCGAGCAGGGCCTGCTCTACCGCTATCAAATCCCAGGCGGCCTGAGCCTCTACGGGGCCCTGGACGACGCCGGCACGCTCTGGATGCGCGCGGGCCGCAAGCTGGTGAAGCCCTACTCTCTGACCGAGTACCGGCAGTTGCGTTGAGCGGCGCTCACCCCGCGAAGGGCAGACCCTCGGTCTTGCCCTCGAGGTCCGCCCTCGAGGCCCACCCCAACAGCCCGGTGGAGGACTTCACGAGGTAGAACTCCTCGCCCGGGCGCCCCGAGGTGTCCGCGGCGAGCACCTGGATGCGTGAGTCCTGCGCCAGGGTGGCCACCGGCGTCTTGTCGCTCCGGCCCTGGACGATGGGGAAGGACTGCTTCACCTTGCACTCGACGCCCACGGCGTAGAGGGGCTGGGGCACCGCGCGGATCTTCCACGCCGGGCGATCCAGGACGTACTTCTCCCGCTTGTTCCAGAAGCCCATCCAGGAGTCCGAGAGGATGATGCCATTGCCCTTGGCCTCGGTCAGGGCGTGGACCTCGCCCAGGGGCTTGAGCGTCTTGCCATCGAAGCCATAGAGGAAGACACGGTGGTCGCTGTCCGTCTGGCCCGTGGTGATGGCGATGTCCTTCCACTTGTCGCCGCGGTCCAGGTCCACGACCTCCACTCCACCCTCGTTGGGATCCTCGGTCTTCGCCCGGACGCTGGCGCTTCCCACCTGGAGGGTGAAGCCCCCCTGATCCACGTCCCACTTCACGGTGATGGACTCCGGCTTGCCATCCCCATCGAGGTCCGCGCGCACGGGCTCGGCGGCCAGCACCGGAAGAGACAGCAACACGGGAGACAGGGCGATCAGGACTCGAGCCTTCATGGAAGCGACCTCGGGGAAAAGGGGCGGACATCCTACCGGCCCGGCGCCTGTTTCCACGGGAGCCCGGGTGATGACTAGACTGATGGGCATGGAACGCCTCCGCTCCACCCCGTCCACCGCCACCTCCGAGGACGTTCCGTCCCTCCCCTCCGCCTTGGAGGTGCCGGACAACAGACGCCAGGCCGTTCCGCTACTCGATCGGCTGAACGCCCTGCGCTCGGAGGGCGTCACGCCGGACGAGGTGGCGTCCTTCCTGGACGGACTCGTGAGGCCCCTGGGCCCGGAGGAGTCCCCGCGGAGCCGCGCGGACCTCCTGTTGAAGGTGCTGGAGGACGAGCGGCTGTGCACCCTGACCACCTCCGATGGGCGACAGGTGGGCGGCGCGGCCCTGGAGGCCTTGCAGGAGCTGGGCTTTCCCTTCGCGCTCGAGGTGACCCCCACCATGCTCGCCCGGGTCCGCGAGCATCAGGCCGCCGCCAGGCCCATGACCGGCATCCCGGGCGGGCTGGGCGCGGCCGTGGCCAGCGCCGCGTTGGTCTGGGCGGTGTACCTGCCCACCGTCCCAGCGGAGTACAAGATCTGGCTCTCCGTGCTGCTGCTCGGACCCGTGGCGATATCGGCCCTCGCCAGGTGGGGCGACCTTCCGTCGCTCCATCGCATCGCCAACCTCGCTCAGTGGCTGGTGGGCCTGGCGTGTCTGCTCGCGGCCTTCAACACGGAGAAGGTCTCCACGACCCTCACCCTGGGCTTCGCCGGAGTCCTGGCGCACCTCTCCGCCTGGCTCCTGCGCAACGGCCCTTCGAAGGGGCCGCCTCCGCCGGAGCCCGAGCGCTGAACCCCCACGCCGCCGGCTCAGGGCCGGTCCGCGACGAGCAGCGCCTCGACGTTGCCCGCGGGGCCCGGCACGGTGGAGTCCATCACCCCGCGCACCGTGAGGCCCTGCCGCTGGACGAAGGCGACCGTGGAGTCGATGGCCTCCTGGCGCGCGGCCACGTCCCGCACCACGCCGCCCTTGCCCACCCGATCCGGCCCCACCTCGAACTGGGGCTTCACGAGCGCCACCAACAGGCCCTTGGGCTTGAGGAAGGGCAGCACCGCGGGCAGCACCTGCGTGAGCGAGATGAAGCTCACGTCGATGACCACCACGTCCACCGGCTCGGGCAGATCCTCGGCGGTGAGGTAGCGGGCGTTGACGCGCTCGCGCGAGCGGATGCGCGGATCCGTGCGCAGCTTCTCGTGGAGCTGCCCATAGCCCACGTCGATGGCATGCACGCGCACGGCCCCCTCTTGCAGGAGGCAGTCGGTGAAGCCGCCCGTGCTGGCGCCGATGTCCGCCGCCACCCGGCCGCGCATGTCCAGGCCGAAGCGATCGATGGCGGCCTTGAGCTTCAACCCACCCCGCGACACGTAGGGCAACACCTCGCCCTTGAGTCGCAGTTCCGCCTCCACGGGCACCAGCGAGCCGGGCTTGTCCACGCGTTGATCGCCGACGACCACCTGGCCGGCGAGGATGAGGGCCTGGGCCTTGGTCCGCGACTCCGCGAGCCCCCGCTCCACCACCAACACGTCCAGCCGCTCCTTGCGCGGCTTCATGGTGCTTCCTCCTCGAGCAACGCCTGGGCCGCGCGTCGCAACCCCGCGGCATCAAGGCCCAGGTGCGCCCGCTGCACGCGCGCATCTCCATGGGGGACGAAGACATCCGGCATGCCGAGCAGCGTCACCCGGGCCTTCACGCGCCGGGCGGCGAGCACCTCCAACACCGCGCTGCCCAGGCCTCCGTGCGTCGTGCCCTCCTCCGCCACCACCAGACGCCCACAGGCGGCGGCTTCCAGCACGGCCGCCTCGTCGAGCGGGGTGACGAAGCGCGCGTCCACCACGCTCCAGTCCGGCTCCGCCGCGGCGGCCTCCAGCGCGGACAGGGCGAGTGGCCCCAGGGTGAGCAGGCACACGCGCGGAGCCCGCGCCCGCTTCAACCAGCGCGCGCCCCGTCCCGTCCCCAGCGGCTCGGGCGTGAGTCCGGCCGGCCACTCCGGCAAGGTGCCCCGGGGAAAGCGCATCAGCGAGGGGCCCGGCAGCGCGAGCGCGGTGGCGAGCAACTCCGGCACGTCCCCACCCGTCACCGGTGCCATGAGCGTGAGGCCGGGAATGGGCCGCAGCGAGGCCACGTCGTAGGTGCCCTGGTGCGTGGCGCCATCCGCCCCCACGAGGCCCGCGCGATCCACGGCGAAGAGCACGGGCAGGCCCGGCAGGCAGACGTCGTGGATGATCTGATCGTACGCGCGCTGCAGGAACGTCGAGTAGATGGCGCACACGGGCCGCAGTCCCGTGGCGGCCAGGCCCGCGCAGAAGGTGACGGCGTGAGACTCGGCGATGCCCACGTCGAAGACGCGCTCGGGGAAGCGCTGCTGGAGCCGCACCAGGGCGCTGCCTTCCAGCATGGCCGGCGTCACCGTCACCACGCGCGCGTCTCGCACCATCAGCTCTTCCACGGCGGAGGCGAAGGCCTCGCTGAAGGTGCGCTGGCCCCCGCGCGAGCGCACGAGCTTCCCATCCCGCCACTCGTACGGGCCCATGGCGTGGCCGCGCGTCTGGAGATCCGCCTCGGCGGGGGGAAAGCCCCGGCCCTTGCGCGTGAGCACGTGCACCACCACCGGGCGCGACGAGGTGCGCGCCTCGCGCAGCGCGTGCAGGAGCGTGGGCAGATCGTGTCCGTCCAGGGGCCCCAGGTAGGTGAAGCCGAGCCCCTCGAAGAAGGCCCGGGCCCCGCTCGTGCGCAGCAGCGCGGGGATGGCGCCCACGTTGGCGGAGATGGACATCTGGTTGTCGTTGAGCACCACCACCAGCGGCAGGTGCGAGCCCCCGGCGTTGTTGAGCCCCTCGAAGGTGAGGCCCCCGGTGAGGGCTCCGTCACCCACCACCGCCACCGCGTGCCCGGGCAGCCCGCGCAGCCGCCGGCCCTGGAGCATGCCCAGCGCGGCGGAGACGGCGGTGCTCGCGTGGCCCGCGGCCAGGGCATCGTGCGGGCTCTCGCGGGGATCCAGGAAGGGCGCGATGCCCCCGGCCTGGCGCAGGGTGTCCATGCGCTCGCGCCGGCCGGTGAGCAGCTTGTGGGCGTAGGCCTGGTGGCCCACGTCGAAGACGAGCGCGTCCTGGGGCGAGTGGAAGACGCGGTGCAGGGCGACGATGAGCTCCACCGCGCCCAGCGAGGCACCCAGGTGGCCGCCCACGCGGCCACACAGGGCGATGATGTCCTCCCGCAGCTCCTCGCACAGACGGGGCAGGTCGGACTCGGGCAGGGCCCGGAGGTCCTTCGGTTCGTGGATGCGCGGCAGGAGCCGCTCCGTCACGAGCTGCGCTCCACCGAGTAGCGCGCGAGCGCCGCCAGCGGACCCGAGCGGGGCTCCAGCGGGGCCACGGCGGCGATGGCGTCGGCCACCTTGCGCGCCGCGAGCTGCTTGGACTCCTCCAGGCCCAGCACCGCCGGGAAGGTGTGACGTCCGGCGGCGGCGTCCGCGCCCACGGGCTTGCCCAGGGTGGACGCGTCGCTCGTGACGTCCAGCACGTCATCGGCGATCTGGAAGGCGAGCCCCACCGCGTCCCCGTAGGCGTCCGCGCGGGCGAGCGCATCGGCACTGCCACCCGCGGCGATGACGCCCATGCGGCACGCGGCGCGGATGAGGGCGCCCGTCTTCAGGCGATGCATCCGGGTGAGGTAGTCGATGTGGGCCGGCCGATCCTCGGCGATGTCCAGCACCTGGCCGCCCACCATGCCCGAGGAACCCGCGGCCACGGCCAGCTCGCGGCAGAGCGCGGCGCGCATCGGCTCGGGGCCGCCGGCCACCAGGGCGAAGGCATCCGTGAGCAGCGAGTCGCCCGCGAGGATGGCCATCGCCTCGCCGTACACCTTGTGGTTGGTGGGCACGCCCCGGCGCAGATCGTCGTCGTCCATGGACGGCAGGTCATCGTGCACGAGCGAGTAGGTGTGGATGAACTCGAGCGCGCACGCGCAGTCCTCCACCACCCGCGACACGGTGCTCTGCTGGAGCACGGCCTCGGCGAAGCTCAGGCACAACACCGGACGCAGCCGCTTGCCACCCGCCAGCAGCGAGTAGCGGATGGACTCGAGCAGGCGGGGGGGCACATGGGTCCCCAGCTCCTCCGTGCGCGAGCGCAGCAGCGCTTCCACCCGCTGCTGCTGGGTGTTCAGGTAGGCATCCAGATCGAAAGACGACATGTCAGGTGACCTCGGGCGTGGGCTGTGGAAGGAGCTGGCGCAGACGGCGGATCAGCGCCTCCAGGTCCAGGGGCTTCACGAAATAATCCGCGGCGCCGGCTTCCGCGCCGCGCCGCTTGTCCTCGGGCTCCCCACGTCCACTGATGAAGATGATGGGGATGTCGCGGAACTGTTCGTTCTTCTTGACGGCCTTGCACAACTCGAAGCCATCGATCCAGGACATGTTCACGTCCATGAGGATGACGTCGGGCCGCTTGAGTTGGAGGGAGGCGATGAGCCGCAGACCGTTGGCGGCGGCGTTGACCTCGAAGTCCTCGGACTCCAGGGCGAGCGAGAGCAACTCGCGCGTGTCGCGGTCATCGTCGACGATGGTGACCTTGGGCTTGGACATGAGATGGCCGGGGTGGGGGGTCGTCGTCCCTGGACAAACTAGAACGGCACATCATCCTCGGGAGGGGGGGTGGCCGCTCGGGAAGCGGCCGGGCTGCTCCGGGCCGGAGCGGGAGTGGCGGGCACCGGGGGCTTCACGCCCGCCTGCAGCGCCACCACCTCGTCCTGCCCATCCGCGGACAGCAGCTCCTCGATGCGCTTCTCCGCCGCGTTGAGCAACTGCTCACCCCGGCGCACCAGCTTGATGCCCTCCTCGAAGGACTTGAGCGACTCCTCGAGCGAGAGGGTGCCGCCCTCGAGCCGGGCCACCATCTCCTCGAGCTTCTGCACCACGTCCCCGTACTGTTCGGGCACCGCCTCCGCCGCCTTGCCCCTGCTGTCCTTCGCCACGGTGTGTCCACCTCGAGAGAAAGAGCCGGCGGACTCTATAGAGGAGGCCATCTCCAGGTTCCAGAGGGACCTGAGGGGGGTTGGTTAGCAATCCACCGGACCCTTCACGGCCGTCACGGTGGCCTCGATTTCCTCACATCCCTGGAGCGTCCTGGCCCCGGCGCTGGCGAACTTGATGCCGAGCAGCTCACCGGGCTGGACGTCCGCGATGGAACGCACCACGCCCCCGTCGCGCCGCCGGACGGTGACGGCGTAGCCGCGGGACATGACCTTGAGGGGGCTCAGGGCATCCAGCCGGCCCTCCAACCCCTGGAAGTGACGCTGGGCGTGGGCGAGCGCGTCCTTCTCCAGGGCCACCAGGCGGGCCTTGTGCTCGGCCAGCCGGGCGCGCAGCTCGGCCACCCGCGCCACCGGGGAGACACGCTCCAGCCGCAAGCGGGCCTGGGCCGCCCGGGCCCGGCGCGCCGCCACGTCCGCGCGCAGCGCGTCCTTGAGCCGGGCGGACAGCTGCACCAGACGCGCGCGCTGCTCGGCCAGCCGCGACTGGGGCCGCTGGCGTTGCAGGTGCTCGGTGTGGGCCCGGAGATCCTCCCGGTGCCGCCGGAGCACCAGACGCATCTGCCGCGTCATGGCCTCCTCGGCGTCCGCCAGCCGCAGCCGCTCGTTGGACAGGCGCCGGCGGGGATCCACCAGCCCGCCCCGCGCCTGCCCCAGGGCGCCGCGCAACTCCAGGACGCGGCGCTCGACCGCCTTGCGCAGCCGCACCGACCAGGTGGCCAGGCCGTACTCCAGCTCCTGCAGCACCGGCGCGAGCCGCTCCGCCGCCGCGCTGGGCGTGGGCGCGCGCCAGTCCGCCACGAAGTCCGCGATGGTGAAGTCAATCTCGTGCCCGATGGCGGACACCACCGGCACGGGCGAGGCGAAGATGGCGCGCGCCACGCGCTCCTCGTTGAACGTCCAGAGATCTTCCTTCGAGCCGCCGCCGCGCGTGACGACGATGACGTCCACGTCCGTGCGCGACAGGCGCTCGATGCCGCGGGCCACCTCCTCGGCGGACCCCTCGCCCTGCACGCGCGCGTCACACAGCAGCACGGACAGGCGCGGGTGGCGCGAGTGCAACACGCGCAGGAAGTCCTGCAGCGCCGCGCCGGTGCGGCTCGTCACCACGCCGATGCGCCGGGGCAGGAAGGGCAGCGGGCGGGGCGGCCGGACGCGGTTGTCGCCAATGAGCCCCTCGGCGGCCAGCCGTGCCTTGAGCTGCTCGAAGGCGAGCGCCAGTGCCCCCTCCCCTTCCGGCTCCAGCTTGAAGGCGATGAGGCTGTAGCGCCCCGAGGGCGCGTAGAGGTCCACGCTGCCCTCGACCACCACCGCGAGCCCGTCGCGCAGGTGGAAGCGCAGCCGCGCCGCCTGCGAGGCCCACATCTTCACGTCGATCGACGCCTCCGCGTCCTTGAGCGTGAAGTACAGGTGGCCGCGGGCGTTGGCGCCCCGGAAGCCGGACACCTCGCCACGCACCAGCACCCGGGGGAAGCGCGACTCGAGGGTCGTCTTGATCTGCTGGGTGAGCTCGCCCACGGTGAGCACCGTGCGCGTGGGCGCCGCCGGGCGCGCGGGCGCTCCGGGCAGCGGGGACAGCGACGTGGACACGTCCGCCAGCGCCGCGGGCGGCACGGGTGCGGGGGGCCGGGCGGGAGGCTCGGGCGGCTTGGGCGCCACGACCTCCACCGCCGGCGGAGCCAGGGGAAGAAGAGCCCCGCCGAACAGATCTCCCTGTCCGGCCGGAGGGGCGGGAGGAGCCTCGCCCGTCGCGCGCCGCTTCTTCATCGCTTGAGCTTCTCGACCCAGCCCTTGGCCTTCTGGTGCGTCTCGTCATCCGGCGACGTCATGGACATGACCTCGCGGAACTTGGGCAGCGCCTCCTCGGGATCGGTGTCCTTCATGGCGTAGGCGCTCATGTAGACGTCCTTCGCCTTCTGGCGCATCTCGTTGACGATGTTGGCGGCGCCCGTGTTGCTCGGGTCGGCCTGGAGGGCGCGCTGGGCATAGTCCATCGCGCGGCCCCACTGCCCGGACACCTTCGCCGACGAGGCCATCTTGTAATAGTTGTTGGCGGCGCGCTTGCCGGCCCCGGCGACGAGCTTGCTGCCGCGGCCGCTGGTGATCTTCCGGTCCAGCTCCAGCAGGCGCGTCAGGCCCCGGTCATCCAGATCCTCCATCCGCTTGTAGAGCATGCCGAAGTCGCCGAGCTGGCTCGTGAGCGTCTTGCACTGCGGGGCCTTGGATGCGCAGTCGTTGGCGATGGCCATGGCGCCCTGCAGATCGCCATCGCGGTAGCGATCCACCGCTTGATCCCACGGCTTGGGCACCGCCTTGGGAGTGGGCGGAGGGGGCGGCGCGTCGCGCTCCGCGATGGCGCGCGCGGCCTGCTCGTTGACGACCTTGGCGTCGCGGTGCTCCGGGAAGGCCACGAGCACGTCGTCGGTGATGGCCTTGGCCTGATCCAACTGCTTCTGCGTCAGGAGCGACTGGGCCTCGCCCACGCGCTTGTCGGCCTTGTCCTTCAGCTCCCGGCGCAACGAGCCCACCACCTCGAACATCTGGGTGTCCTGGGACACCTTGGCCAGGGAGGTGAACGCCGGGCCGAGCTGGTTCTGCGCCAGCGCCGTCCGGGCCGCCTCGAGCGCCAGCTGGTTGGGAATCTCCTTCTCCACGCGCGCCAGGTAGTCGCCCACCTGCGGGTGGTCGGGCTCGGCCTCCTTGAGCTCGAGCAGCCGCGCCTTGGCGTCGGTCCACTTGCCGTCGCGGATGAGGTTCTTGGCCTCCTGGAAGAGACCGGCGATCTGCTCGCGCTGCAGCTGGGCGGCCTGGGCGCTCTGGCGCAGGGTCTCGGCCTGCCGCTGCTGCTGCACCTTCATGACGAGCAGCACGACCGCCAGGAGCACGAAGACGGACGCGGAGATCACCAACAGGCGCTTCTTGCGCTTCTGCGCCTCGGGATCCGCCGCCGCCGCGCGGCCCCGGCCCGGGCGCACCCGCGACTCGGGACGGGGCGGAGGACGCCGGGGGGCGATCGCCGCCTCCCCATTCCCCTCCTCCCCTTCCTCCTCCGCGGCGGGCGCCGCCGGGGCGGCCGCGGTGCGGGTACGTGCCGGGCGCGCGGGCGGTGCCGAGGGCATCGGCATCATCATCGTGGCATTGGAGGCGTCGTTGAAGGTGAGCTCCGTGTCGCCCAGCGTGAGCACGGCGCCGGAACTCAGGGGCGTCTCCTCGCTCAGGGGCTCGCCATTCATCAGGGTGCCGTTACCGGACCCCAGATCGTTCACCGTCCAGCCTCCGCCCAGGCGCCGGATGAGCACGTGCCGACGGGACACCGAGGAGTCCGGGATGCAGATGGGGTTGTCGTTGGCACGGCCGATGACGTACTCGCCATCCTCCAGACCGAACTCCTGACCGGCGCAGGGACCCGCGGTGCACACCAGCTTCGTGGCCGACGGCGGGAGGGGCTCCCGCTCGGGGGCACGAGGCGCGGCGGCGGCGGTGGGACTCCTACGCGCTCCGGGACGCGGACGCGCGGCGCCGCCCGAGGGGGCGTCCGACGAGGAACTGGTCGTGGGGCGACGACGGGTGGGAGGGGAACCGTTCGACATGGGAAGTCACCGCTTCATTTCGTACACGGAGACGGGCGTCACGGCCCGTGCTCGATGGCCTTCTGGGGCCGATTGTGACAGCGATGCGCCCCGGGAGGAAAGCTCCGGTTGATTTCGCCGGGCACCGGGGCCGCCCGCTCGGTGGCCTTGAACTGGATGTCGCGCTGGAAATCCAGCCCCAAGTGGCCAGATGTCCGCTCCAGGTCGACCGTCAACCGGCCGGGCATGAGGCGGACCCCCGGGTCCAGGTCCGACGGGCCCTGGAGTGCCTCGGGGGATGCTCCTCGTCCGCGCGGGAGGTCCTCCCCGCGCGGACTAGCTGCCGACGTCGCCGAACATGAACTGGAACACGATGGGCCCGAAGAGCACCATGAACACCGTGGGGAAGATGCACGCGATGAGCGGGAAGAGCATCTTCACCGGCGCCTCGCCGGCGAGCTTCTCGGCGCGCTGGGTGCGGTCGATGCGCAGCTGGGTGGACTGGATGCGCAGCACCTTGCCGAGGCTGGTGCCCATCTTGTCCGCCTGGATGAGCGCGGTGACGAAGGTGGTGAGCGACGGCAGGTCCACGCGAGCGATCATCGCCTTGAGGCCCTCCTCGCGCGTCTTGCCCATCTTGAGCTGCTTGAGGACGATCTGCAGCTCCTCGCGCAGCGGGCCCGCCTTGCCCTTCTCCACCACCTTGGCCAGCGCGCCCGTGAAGTCCAGGCCCGCCTCCACCGACAGCGTCAGCAGGTCCAGGTTGTAGGGCAGCGCCCGGGAGATGAGCAGGTGGCGCTTCTTCACCTGATCGTTCACCCAGATGAGCGGGTAGTACATGCCGAAGAGCAGGAAGAGCAGCGCCCAGGCCAGGTTCTCGCCGATGGCGTTCACCAGGATGAGCCCCGCCACCAGACCCACGGCGGCGGAGATCTCCTGCAGCGCCATGATGTCCTCGGGCTTGAAGGCCTGGGGCTCACCCGCCCGGATGAGGGCGCGGCGCATCTTGGTCTCGTAGCCCGGCCACATGAAGCGGCGGTTGAGCACGCCGAGCTTGCGGATGGCGACCGAGCTGAAGCCCGCGACGCCACCGGCCGACTCGTCGCGCACCTCCGAGACGAACTGCGAGAAGTAGTTCTGGTAGACGCCGAACCCGAAGAAGCCCACGGACGCCGCGAACATCAGCGCCGAGCCGCCCATCAGCGTCGTGGTGAGAACATCGCTCATGGCCGTTCCTTAAATGTCGATGTTGACGATGCGCCGGATGATGAGCACGCCCATGACTTCCATGAGCGCGATGATCGTCACCAGCACATACCCGAACCAGTGGTCCATCATCGGCTCCATCAGGTCGGGACGCATGTAGTTGAGCACCAGGCCGAGCACGCCCGGCATGGCCGCCACCACCCAGCCCTGCAGCTTGCCCTGGGAGGTGAGCGCGTCGATCTTCCCCTCGAGCCGGAAGCGCTCGCGGATGACGCTCGAGATGGTCTCGAACATCTCCGCCATGTTGCCGCCCAGCTGCCGCGCGATGTTGGTGGCCACCACCACCAGCTCCAGGTCGTCGCTGCCCACCCGGCGGCCCATGTTGATGAGGGCCTCCTCCAGGGGCACGCCCAGCTTGATCTCCTTGACGAAGAGACCGAACTCCTGGGCCAGCGGCGGCTGGGCCTCGCGCGCCACGTGCTCGATGGCCTGCGGGAACGTGAGGCCCGCCTTGAACGCATTGGCCATGGCCTGCAGCGCGTCCACCAGCTGCACGTTGAACTTCTTGATGCGCCGCTTGCGGTAGTGCTTCACCAGGATGATCGGCAGGAAGAAGCCGAAGATGGTGCACACCACGCACAGGATGGGGTTGAAGATGATGTACGACAGGATGCCCAGAAGGCACATGCTGGCGATGTTGAGCACCAGCAGCTGACGGGCATCGATGAAGAGGAACATGTCGCTCAAGTCGTTCATCGACTTGACGACGTAGCGCTCCTGATACTGCTCGTAGGCCTTCGCCAGCACGGTGAAGATCACCAGGCTGAAGAAGAAGACCGATCCGGTGACGAGGAGGAGGACGATTCCGGCCAGCATGGGCGAGGACTTCCTTCAGCGACGGGGGGAGGCCAGCAGCGGGGAGGAAGGGATCAAGCGGGGCCTCAGGGAGTACCCGAGGAGCCCACGGCGCTCTTCTCCGAGGCGCTGCCCTTGATGATCTGGATGATCTCGCGGCGCTTCTGCTCGAGCACGCGGGTGCGCTCGCCCGACAGGAGCGTGGTGATGGTGGCGCGGCCGCGCTCCTCGATCATGTCCACGTCCTCCTCGTTGCGCAGCGACAGCGTGAGGTTGCCGAGCTCCGCGGCCAGGGTGAGGATCTCCGCCTCCTCGGGGATGACCATCAGCGTGATGTTGTTGTACTCGCGCTGGGACTCGGGGATGAGGTTCACGTTCGTGGTGCCCGTCACCTTGCCGGTGGCCAGGACGATCACGTTCTGCAGGAGCGTCACCGCCACGCTCTCGTCCGTCTGCGGATCGCGGAAGGTGCCGATCACGTCCACGTGATCATTGGGACGCACCCAGCCACCCACCGACGTGGTGACGCGCGAGTCGATGGTGACGGCGCGCACCTTCTTCTGCACCTTGGTGGACAGGCGCTCGGCGGCCTTGGTCGTCTCGAACTGGCTCCACAGCAGCGGGTCACCCGTCTGCAGCGCCACGAGCACCTTCTGGCCCACCACGTAGTTGGCCGAGTCCGGCTTGACCACCGAGGAGGTGACGAACTGCTCGGGCACCTGCCGCTGGCTGATCATCTCGAAGGTGATGACAGTCCCCTCGGGCAGATCCTGCGTGGCCACGACCACCGGCACCAGGTTCCAGCCCCGGCGTACGTCCGCCTCCTTCTTCTTGATGGCGGACCACGCGATGATTCCAGCCAGCAGGCCGAGGCCCAGCGCGATGATCAGAGGAGTCTTACCCTTCAACATGTCTTGAGGACCTCCAAAAGCGGGGGGTCGCCCGTGCAGGGCGGGAATGCGGCGGTGCGGGAGCTGTTCTGCAAAGCGGGGGCCCGGGGCACCAGCGGGCGGGGATGTTATCCAGTAGTCATGGAAGGTGTCAAAGACGCGAGAGTGCGGTTGCCTGCCTGGCCTACCCACCGCGTCGACCGTCCCGGATACCTGACACGTTGCTTCGCCGGTGGACTCCCCTCTGGCGGCCACCTGACCGATACACGCCCTGGCATGAATGTCGCTAGATGGCGGCATTCATGAGTCAACACTCCCCCCCGTCCCGGGAATCCGGGCAAGCGGCGGTCGAATCGGCACTGGTGCTGCCGCTGATGGTCTTCCTGGGCCTGGGCCTCATCCAGCTGACGATGATGCAGCAGGCGAAGTTGATGACCGAGTACGCGGCGTACTGCGCGGCGCGCACGGGAATCGTGTGGAACGGCAACAACGAGCGCATGCACGACGCGGCCATCATCGCGCTCTTGCCCACCATGGGCCGCACGGACACCCTGCTCCACCTGGGCAAGACGTGGGCGCTGGCGCAGCTCTACGACGAGGCGCTGCAGCTGCTGGCCTGGCCGAACAAGAAGCAGAGCGATGATCCGAAGGCGGGCTCGACGAAGACCTCGAGCGTGCCGGCCTCGGTGAACGGCTCCAACCTGTTCGGCCAGGTGCGCGTCGACACGGTGAATCCCTCCTGGTACTCGCCCATCAAGAGCGTGTGGAAGCTGCGCTCGGGCGCGGGCTGGAAGGAGCTGGACTTCGACGGGCCGGACACCTACCCGCAGGTGCCGTCGCTGGAGTCGAAGATCGCCAAGTTCTTCAACCTGGCCCTGCCGGACAACGACGAGGAGGTCTACCGCAAGGCCACGGTGCTGAGCATCCGGGTGCGCTACTGGTACGAGCTGCGCGTGCCCTTCGCCAACTGGATCATCTTCACGTCCTGGTGGGCGGCCAACGCGGGGGTGACCCTGGGCGGCGCCATCTACAAGCCCACGACCGACTCGGGCGCGCGCATCACCAGCAAGAAGGGCGGCATGAGCGAGGTGGGCGCGGTGCCCGTCAAGGGACTGGAGCACCAGCGCGGCTACAACTCGCTCTACCAGCCGGAGATGACCGTGCTCTGGATGCTGGCCACCGGCAGCATCCCGCTGCTCTCGAAGTACGTGGGCAAGCGCTACTTCATCCCGCTGACGGCCACCTACAGCATGCGGATGCAATCGAACTTCTACTACAAGTGGCTGATGCACCTGGAACCGGAGTGGGGACTGTAGAGCCATGGTGACCCGTGCACTACGACGCGGCATGAAGCGGCAGGAGGGCCAGGCCCTCGTGCTCGCCTGTCTGTTGATGCTCATCCTGAGCATCGCGCTCATCACGACGGTGAACATCGGCCATGGGGTGCACGAGCGCATCCGCCTGCAGAACACGGCGGACGCGGCGGCCTACTCCACGGCGGCGATGGAGGCGCGCGCGTTCAACTTCTACGCGTTCACCAACCGCACCCAGGTGTCGCACTACGTGTCGGCGATGATGTGGCAGTCGCTCGACTCGTTCCTGTTCTCCATCCAGGCGTTCCTGACGGACATCTTCGGGTTCATGCGCACCGTCGGCCCGTGTTTCCCCTCGGACTCACGCAGCAGTTACTGGATCATCGTCTGCGCCGTGCTCGACCGGATCCCCTACGTCAACATCGTCATGAAGGCGCTGGACATCGTCTACAAGGCGGTCCGGCTGATCCTCGACGTCATGAAGAAGGTCTTCCCGGCCATCGATCGCGCCATTGGAAGGATCGTGGTGCCCGGGCACCGGATGCTCAACGGGGTGATGGCCGGTGCGTCCACGGCGGTGATGATGTCCACGTCCACCTACGTGATGGGCACCTCCAACAAGATCATCGCCGCGAACGATCCCAACGTGGACTCGCTCATCCCGCAGACGCTCGCGGGGCTCATCAATCAGTGCCTCTACAACCGCACCCACTACAAGCAGGCCAACGGCACGCCGTTTTCTCCGGTCAACCCCTTCAAGGAACTGGACCCCACGGTGCGGGACGAGTCCAGCAAGGTCGCCCGCGCCAAGCGGGTGATGGCGGGAATCACCAACGCCACGCGCTTCCCCTGTGACGCGAAGACGAGTCTGTGCCCGGAGACGTTGGTCACCAAGCGCACCCTGGGTGCGCTGCTGCCCATCCCCGACTGGCTCAAGCCCCTGGAGACCTTCCTCGACAACATTCCCAAGTGGGGCCAGACGCGCTTTCTCACCTACAAGCTGGGCTACGGCACGGACGAGAACGAAACGGGGGCCAAGTCCAAGAAGCGCAACAAGATCCGCGAGATGAACGATCTGCCCAACTCCCCCATGGGCATGATCGCCCAGGGAGACATCCTCGCCTCGGACGACCCGTACTACATCAAGCTCGGGCCGAGCCGGCTCGGCATTGTCAACAACCCCTTCAGCTGCCCCAAGGAGCGCAGCTCGAAGGACAAGCGGACGTGGCGCGACTGCTGGGGAGATCCGCGCGAGGACAAGGACAGCACGCTCAAGACGAGCATCTGGGCCTTGAGCAAGCACGAGCGCAAGGGCGGCGCGCACTGGCGGGTGGTGTTCCCCGGCCAGGCCTCCGACGAGGATGACGAGAAGGTGGGGCTCTACGAGAACAAGCCCTGTCTGTTGGATACGCCGATCAAGTGCTTGTTCAAGATGTCCGTGTTCGTGGCCAACACCCGGATCGATCCGGATGACAAGGACCACGCCTGGGAAGGCCTGATGCCCTTCCCGCACTTCGAGCCCGGCGACTACGCGAAGGACTGCGGAGGGGGCTTCGGCTCCGACCCCAGCACCACGCAGATGGCCCAGCGCAAGCATGACTTCAACCAGCCGTCGACGTGGGTGCTGCTCAACAAGAGCTCGGACGAGCTGCACAACTCCAAGGCGGACCAGACCGGCGCCACCTACAACAAGCCGGGCCTGCTCAACGACAGCGGCAAGCTCACCTTCTCCATGGGCTCGTCGTCCACGACGCTGGAGCTGGACAACGATCGCAAGAAGCTGGAGATCGCCGGCTTCCAGGTCTCCTCGGGCATGAGCGTCATCTCGCGCGGGCAGACGTACTACCACCGGCCCGGCAACTGGACCGAGCAGCCCAACTTCTTCAACCCCTACTGGAGACCGCGCCTGGCGGCCGTCTGGCAGGGCCGGGAGTCGCTGCCGCTCATCAACAAGCTCACCAACGCGCTGCCCGAGTCCGTGCGCGACACGCCCGCGAAGATCATCACCCACTGAGAACCGTCATGCTCCGCTCACGCGCACACAAGAAGACCATCCGGCGCGGCGCCGCCATCGTGGAGTTCGCGCTCGTGGTGCCCCTGCTGGTGTCCATCCTCATGTTCAGCATGTTCCTGAGCGACATCGTCCGGGCCAAGCTCAAGATGCAGGAGGCCAGCCGCTACACGGCGTGGGAGATGAGCAGCTACACGCTGAGCGACTACGGCAGCGCGGATCACGACAAGGCCTTCGAGACCGCCCAGAAGGCGGCGGTGGACGAGGCGACCGAGCGCTACAAGGACCTGGACTCGCTCGAGCCGGACGGCAAGTTCGGCTTCATGCTGAGCGCGGATCCGGTGCAGGTGAAGGTGGAGAACCAGACCGTGGCGGGCATCGACCTGAGCCGGGTCTTCGAGGGAAACGGAGGCGTGGGCGACGAGGCCAGCAACGCGGTGGGCAAGACGCTCAACTTCTTCCTCGACCACTTCAAGATGAACACCAAGGGGCAGGTGCAGGTGGAGATCACCAGCAAGCTCGCCAGCCTCGGGCTGCCCCGCAACTACCTGCAGCAGGAGCAGAAGGGCTTCTTCGACGTGGACAACTGGGGCGGCAAGGACCTGAGCAACCTGCCGGTGAAGAACCGCTACACCCTCATCGCCACCGGGTGGCAGCTGCCCGACGGAGCCAACGCCGTCATGGCCCCCAAGCGGGCGGGCGTGCACAGCGGAGGAAGCCAGCACGGCATGGCCGCGCAGGTGGACCGGATGACGTTCCTGGGTATAGGAAACTACGCGGACAAGGTGGGGTTGGACTCGCTCGGCTCGATCGCCAACTTCGTGTTCCCCGACTTCTTCGGACCGTTCGTGGTCGCCCACAACTATGAGCCCGCGGCCGAGGGGAACGAATGCAACAAGCCGGGGCACGGCGCCTCGGTGGGACTCAACAACCTCAACAAGTATCCCGGTCTGGACGACGACGCCCAGCGCTGCTTCGACACCGCCCCGTTCCGCGACACCCAGAAGTACGACGACTCGCTCTACCGCAAGGTGTTCATGGCCCGGGGCAACAGCTTCATGGGCTGCAAGAACGAACAGGCGGACATGCCCAACACGCCCCAACCCGATTCCAGCGTCCAGAAGGACAAGAACAAGAAGAAGGTGTCGTGCGAGTAAGCTCCCTCCCCCTCCTGGCGTTGCTCCTCTGGGCCCCCGTGTCGCGGGCCGAGCAGGAGCTCGCGGTCTATCCTGGCACCGTGCACACGCGGATCGGCAATGATCTGCTCATCGACGGCCAGTACCACCGCATGGCCTACTTCACCACCAAGGACTCCCTGGAGAAGGTGGCGAAGTACTTCCAGGGCTACTGGCGCAAGCAGGGCTACCCCGTCGTCGTGGAGGGGGACTTGAAGAACGAGGCCGTGGTGTCGGCCTTCTATACCCGCGAGGGGCTCCAGCGGGCCGTGGTGCTGCGGGCCGAGCGGGACAGGACGGTGGGCTTCACCGTGCTCAAGGATCTCTGGCTGTACGAGAAGCCGCCGGACGCGGGCAAGGGCCGCTTCATCCAGATCGAGGGCTCGCTCTTCAGCGCGGACGTGGGCTCGAGGGACGAGGCCGGGAGCACCCAGCACCGCACCCAGGTGGTGGAGCGGGGACTGGACGAGGTACGGCAGGAGATCGTCTCCAAGATGAGCGCCACGGGCTACAAGCCGGTGCGCGAGTCCGGAGGCAAGCTGGATGGCCAGCGCAACATCGTGCTCGAGTTCACGCGTGGGGCCGAGCAGGCGATCACCACGCTGGTGGAGCTGGCGCCCTCGCAGGTGGCCGTGTCGCAGAGCTGGGTGGGAACGGACCGTCCGGACGGCATGCCCAACGCGGACGCCGTGCGCCAGGCGCGCGAGGCGCACGCGCGCGAAGTCCAGCAGCGCCGGGAGAAGAAGCCATGAGCGCGCTGCTGTGTGCCGTGTCGGTGGCGCTGGTGGCGGCGGCCCCGCAGCAGCTGTCGCGCGAGAGCCGGATGCTCTTCGAGACCGCCCCCGCCCGGCTGGAGGCCCGCGTCGGGGAGTGGGTGACGTACCAGATGGATGGCGCGCCCCAGCAGGGCTTCATGCGCCTGGCCGTCGTCGGCGAGGAGAAGGACGCGAAAGGGCGGGACGCGGTGTGGGTGGAGATGGAGTTCGGCAGGCACTCGGAGCTCAAGGCGCCGCTGGCGCAGTACCTCATGTTGGTGACGCGTGACGTGGGGCTGCGCTCGGAGGGCGTGACGCGGTTGTTCGTCAGCCAGGGCTACGAGAAGCTGCAGGAGCTGGAGCAGGACGCCGTGGCCCACTTCATGGGGACGCCCAAACCGGAAGCGCCCCCGGCGCCCCTTCCCGCGTCCACCGAGCAGATCTCCGCGGGTCCGGACACGAGCGTGACCCGGGGCAAGCCCGCGCGGGTGATGACGCTCGCGGGGACGGTGCAGGCCGAGCCGATGGAGGTCCGCTACCGTCAGCTCGTCATCAAGCGCTACTGGATCAGCCGGGAAGTGCCCATCCTGCGGCTGGCGAAGATCGAGTTTCCCCCCATCCAGTACACGATGGAGGTGCGCGACTACGGCGTGGATGCCCGGCCTCGCATGGTGCGCCCCTCCCCGAACGACAAGAAGATGATCCTGGGGACCGAGGAGCAGCTACCCTCGCGCTTCAAGTTCCAGCCTCCCGCCGAGACGGATTCAGAGTCGAAGGACAACCGCCCATGAAGACGCCCACGCCGCCTCAAACGCTCCGCCGCCGCGCCCGTCGTGGCCAGGCCATGGTGGAGTACTCCTTCATCAACTGGGTGCTGGTGTTCGGCCTCATCGTCCTGATGAGCGTCGACCTGGGCAACGGGAAGGAGAAGATGAACGTCATCGACGCCTTCCTGCGCGCGTACCAGATTTATTACGACTCGTTCTACTTCGTGCTCAACCTGCCGTTCCCGTGAAGCCCACCCCGTCCCGCGCCGCCTCCGCCTCACCGCCCGCTCTCCGGGTCATCCACGGCATCGTCTTCGGCGGACTGACCGCCATCTGTGTCGTGGCCGGCATGGCGGAGTTCGAGCACCTGTGGCGCACCCAGCAGCAGCCCTTCCACGCCGGGCCGCCACCGCGTCCGGCGCTGGTGCTGGCCGTGCTCGCCACCGTGCTCGGCATGGGCGTCATCCTGGTGCAGAGCCTGCGCGGGCGCAGCGCGCGGCTCCTGTGGTCGCTGTTCGTCCTCGCGGGCCTGGTGTTCACCCTCTGGGACTCCCATGAGGGTCCCGTGCCGGGGCGCAGCCCGCCCTCGGCCAACCTGAAGATCCTCCAGGTGGCCCGAGCGCTCCATGGCCGCATGGTGGAAGCACTGCAGACCCGCGGTGCCCTCCCCGAGGATACGGAGAGCTGGCAGCAGGCGCTCGAGCAGGTGGCCCAGGGTCAGCCCACGCCCGTGCGCACGCGCTCGTTCGCGTCCCTGCCCTTTCACATCCAGAAGGTGGACTCGCTCGAGGCCCTGCCCGCGGAGGCTCCGCCGGGCACGGTGTTCCTCTATCTCGTGGAGGGCGGCGTGGCCTACGAGCTCCAGGCCGTGGGCCTGTCTCCCGAGGGAAGCCCGTGGCGGCTCCAGGCGCCGAACGGAGAGCCCGTGGTCTTCCGGGGAGCCTACAATCCGGACCTCGCTCCGGCCTCCGGAGAGGGCGCGTCCGTGCCGCCGTGAGACGGCGGCATCCCGCGTCGGCGGGGCGAGGTCAGCGCTTCTCGACCTCGCCGCCGGCCTCGGGCTCGGCCACCCGAAGCTGCTCCTCCAGGACGCGAAGGGCCGACCGGGCCTCACTGGAGTTGGGTGCCGTCGCCATGACCCGCTTGCAGACCTCGATGGCGTTGCGGCGCCGACCCAGCGTGGATTCCGCGTCGCACAACCGGGAGAGCACCGTCAGGGCTTGGGAGCCCTGGACTCCAGCGGCCAGGGCCGCGCGCAGGAAGACGATTTCCTGGGAACGATCTCCCGAACGGAGGGCCAGGTCGGCTTGCCGAACCAGCTCCGCGGGAGACGGAGAAGCGCGCGAGGCCGCCCGCCCACCAGGAGCCGAGATGCCCTCGGCCGCCTCTCTTTCCTCGGAATCCACTCCCGCCGTGGATGGCTCCGGCCGCGGCGAAGCGCTCGCCACCCGGGGCGGCGGACTCGCGGGGGCGGCGGGCGGCGGGGGTGACCCGGCGAACGCGCGTCCCACCGAATCCTTCTGGAGACTGTCGCTGTCCGCCGGAGGCGGAGGAGCCGAGGCCTCCGCCGATGAAATCCCCTGAAGGCTCTCTGCTCGCTGATCGAAGAGGGAGTCGTCGGAGTCCATCGCGCGCTTCTTTTTCGGGGCGCTCCCGCCCATGCCGGCCTGCGCACTGCCTTTCCCCCCCACGGCCCAGCCTCGCGCCGCGGGTAACGGCTTCGACTTGGCCATTTGGTCGCGAGATGAAGCGTAGGAGGATTTGTCGGCGCGCTGGGGAGTCGCGAGGGGCGCGGCCTCCGCGAGGAGCGGCGATTGCGCGGGGACAGCGGCTGGGGCTGGGGCTGGAGCCTGGGCCACTTCGGCCTTGGCACGAGAGGGGGGCTCCATCGCGGTGCTCTTCTGCGCGGGGCCCTTGCTCTGGAGCGAGGGGCTCAGGTCCACGTCGCGGTTCACCTGGAGGACCACGAGCCCGAAGACGCTCACGGCCGCCATGCTCAACGCGGGAGCCATCAGGCGACGCCACCAGCGAGGGGCGGGTTCCGCGCCCGCCGCGGCCCGGCGAGCCGACTGCTGCGCGTACGCGAGCAGGGAGTCCAGTCCCGCCTCTGGCGCGGCCTCCTGGGGCAGGCGGGCCATGGAGCGGCGCACACCGCGAATGCCCCGGAGGGTCTCCGCGCACCGCGAGCAGCCCTGGAGGTGCTGCTCCACGGCATGCGCCTCGGTCAGCGGCAGCTCGTCATAGGCGAAGTCCAGCAGCCGATCCTCGTGCGCGTGGGCATTCTGGGTCTTCATCCCGCCACCGTCCTTCCATCCTCTGCCAGATCGCCATCCACGCCGAGCTCGGCCAGCCGCCGGCGCAGGCCCTCCAAGGCATAGCGCATGCGGCTCTTCACCGTGTTCTCCGACACGCCCGTCACCTCGGCGATGTCCTTGAAGGGAATGCCGCTGTACTCGCGCAACACGAAGACCTCACGTTGCTCCTCGGGCAGACCGGCCAGGGCGCGCGCCAGCAAGGGCCTCACCCGGGCGTTGTAGGCGCCGCGCTCGGGGCTCGCGCCCTCGTCGGGAAGGGCCTCGCCCAACGGACGGCTGTCCTCTCCCTCGGAGCCCGCCATGGGCGACTCCAGCGAGGCCGTCTGCCGATAGCTCTCTTTGCGCGCGCTGTCCACGCAGAGGTTCCTCGCGATCGTGTACAGCCAGGTGGTGAACTTCGCCTTCGTTTCGTAGTCCGGTGCGCCGCGCACCACCTTCAACCACGTCTCTTGAAGGACGTCTTCCGCGCGGGCGCGATGGCCCGTGAAGCGGAAGATGAAGTTGAACACCGGGGTCCGGTGCCTGCGCACCAGGACCTCGAACGCACGGGGGTCTCCCGCCCGGAAGGCGAGCATCAACCGTTCGTCTGAGAGCTCCGGTTCCAACACTCCCCCAAGCCCGGGGCCCCGCGCCCCGCCTCATCCCATCCGCCCGCTTCAACGGACGAGGAAGGATTCAGGTCTACGGTCTTCAGCGGGCCCCGTAAGTGGGCAGAATGACAGGGAGTGCCTCCGCTGTCACCCGTCAGGGGCCCGGATTGGATTTCCGGGAGGTGGCCAGCAGCACGGGCACGGCGACGCCCGCCACCAGGGCCGCCTGCCACAGGAGCACCGCGGGCAGGGGTCGCTGGAGGTGGATGAACAGCGAGCGGCCGAGGGCCATGCCCAGCAGCACTCCGGTGAGCGTGCGCACGGCGTTGGAGCCTCCGGTGGGACGGAAGCGGCCCACGGCCCAGTCCACGAGCGCGGGCAGGGTGAGGCCCAGCACCACCGGCACGTCCCAGGACCAGGTCAGCGGGGCACGCAGCTTGAACAGCCCCACCAGCACGGCCAGCAGGACCGGGTAGGTGCCCAGGCAGCGGGCACACACCCGTAGGCCCCCGAGCACGTAGGTGCGGTTGTACTCCTCGGGATGATGGTGACTGAGCCAGAACACCCTACCCTCCCTCGTGGCTGGGGGAAGCGCCCGGGGCAGAGGCCGGACGCTCGCGCGCGTCATTCTCCACCAGGAAGCACGCGGCGGTATGCCCCCGCTCCAGCGAGTAGAGGGGCGGCGTTTCCCGCCGGCAGCGATCCATGGCGAAGGGACAGCGCGGATGGAAGGCGCACCCGGGAGGGGGCGCGAGCGGAGACGGGACATCGCCCTGGAGCAGGATGCGCTCCCGACGATGCTCGGGATCCGGCACCGGCACCGCCGACAGCAGGGCCTGGGTGTAGGGGTGGCGGGGCGTGCGGTAGAGGTCCGCCGCGTCCGCCAGCTCCACGATGCGGCCCAGGTACATCACCGCCACGCGCGTGGAGACGTACTCGACGATCTTCAGGTCGTGCGCGATGAAGACGTAGGTGAGCCCCAGCTCGCGCTGGAGCTCCACGAGCAGGTTGACGATCTGCGCCTGGATGGAGACGTCGAGCGCGCTGATGGGCTCGTCGGCGACGACCAGGTCCGGCCGCAGGGCGATGGCCCGGGCGATGCCGATGCGCTGGCGCTGGCCTCCCGAGAACTCGTGCGGGTAGCGCTCCAGGGCCTCGCGCGGCAGGCCCATCATGTCCAGGAGCCCCGCCACCTTCGCCTCGCGCGCGGCGCCCCGCTCGAGCCCGTGGATGGCGAAGGGCTCGCCGAGCAACTCCCGCACGGACATGCGCGGGTTGAGCGAGGCATAGGGATCCTGGAAGACGAGCTGCATGCGCCGCCGCAAGGGGCGCAGCTCGCGCTGGGACAGGCCCGTCAGCTCCCGACCCTCGAAGCGGATGGAGCCCGCCGTGGGCCCCACGAGCCGCAAGAGGGTGCGCCCGAGGGTGCTCTTGCCGCAACCGCTCTCGCCCACCAGCCCGAGCGTCTCGCCGCGCCGCACGTCGAAGCTCACGCCGTCCACCGCCTTCACGATGCCACGCGCGCGCCCCCACGGCCCGCCCCGCACCGGGAAGTGGGTCTTCACGTCCCGTACCTGGAGGAGGGGCTCGGTCATGGCGCGGGCACCGGGTTGTGACATGCGGCCTCCTGGCCCTCGCGCTTCTCCTCCAAGGGGGGCTCCACCCGCGCGCAGAGGTCCAGGGCGCGCTCGCACCGGTCGCGGAAGCGGCAGCCCCCGGGCAGCCGGTGCAGGCCCGGCACCATGCCGGGAATCGTCTTCAACCGTGGACGCGCTCCCGGCGGCCCCTCCACCGTCTGGAGCGCCGGAATGGAGCGCAGCAGGCCCGCGGTGTACGGATGCGCCGGCCGCCGGAAGAGCGCCTTCACCGGGGCGCGCTCCACCACGCGGCCCGCGTACATCACCACCACCGTGTCACAGTGCCCCGCCACCACGCCCAGGTCGTGGGTGATGAGCATCACCGCCATGCGGCGCTCGGTCTGCAGCCGCTTGAGCAGCTCGAGGATCTGCGCCTGGATGGTGACATCGAGCGCGGTGGTGGGCTCGTCCGCGATGAGCAGCTCCGGGCCGCTGGCGAGCGCCATGGCGATCATCACCCGCTGGCGCATGCCACCGGACAACTCGTGCGGGTAGCTGTCCACGCGCTGCTCGGGGGCGGGGATGCCCACCTGTCGCAACATATCCACGGCGAGGTCTCGCGCGGCGGAGCGCGACAGGCCCAGGTGCAGCCGCACGCCCTCGGCGATCTGCTCGCCCGCCGTGTAGACGGGGTTGAGGGACGTCATCGGCTCCTGGAAGACCATGGAGAGGTGGCGCCCTCGCTTGCGGCGCATCTTCTCCTCGGGGAGCGCGAGCAGATCCTCGCCCTGGAAGAGGATGCGCCCGCCCACCACCCGGCCAGGAGGCTCGGGCACCAGGCGCATCACCGAGAGCGCGGTGAGGCTCTTGCCGCAGCCACTCTCCCCCACCACCCCCAGGGTACCCCCGGGCGGAAGGGAGAAGGACACGTCATCCACGGCCAGCACGGGACCCGCGTCCAGCGACAGCTGGGTCTTCAATCCGCGGACGTCGAGAAGAGGTTCGGACATGGGATGCACGGGAGGGCCTGTGAACAGCCGGCCCGGGCCTTCACTTCCGGGACAACTCCTCCAGGAACTCCTCCTCGTGGATGAGGCGCTTGCGGATGAGCAGGCGGATGAGGCTGGCCACCATGCGCGCGGGCTTCACCTTCTCCGTGTGAAGCTGCGCCTCGGCACCATCCGCCATGCGCTCGAGCTCCTCGAGCACCTTCAGGTCTTCCTCGGAGATGTCGGGAAGCTCGGGCCGGGGCGGTGGCAGCGGCGTGCCCTTGGCGGCCCCACCGAAGACGACCACGGGCACGCCCTTCCTCGATTCCTGTCCGGGGGCCGCGTCGTCGGCCTCGCGCACGCTCCCACCGAGCAGCTCGTCGAGCACGTCCCCGTTCTCCTGGGGAGGCGGGGGCGGAGGCAGCAGGGTGTTCCGAGCCTTCGTGGCGGCGCGAGGGGTGATGAGGGTGATGTCCTCGTCATCGTCGGGCAAGGGAGGAGGCGGAGGCCTGGTCATCGCGGAGACAGGCGGCTCCCAATCCAGGAGGGACGCGTCGGCCCGGCCGCCGTGCTCCATCTCCAGCGGCTCGTCCTCGTCCTCCTCGAGCCCATCCACCACCCGGCCGCTCACCAGCTCCAACACCCGATCCAGATCGTCCTCGGCGGCCACGTGCACGCGGATGGGCTTGTTGAGCTGGAAGCTCAGCTCCTCCACGGGCCGCAGGTCCGAGGGATCATCCACCGCCACGTGCAGCCGCTCTCCGCGCCCCTCGCGCTCGAGCCGGAAGGGCACGAGGCGGTGCTCGATCTGGAACTCGAGCGGCACGAGCGCGCGCACCTCGGGGGGAATCTCCGGCAGCTCGACGAACGGGAGGTTCGCCTGCCGGGCGAGCGCCTTGGCCACCTCGGGCAGGGAGGCGAAACCCAGGGTGACGATGACCGAGCCCAACCGCACGCCGCGGGCCCGGGTGCGCTGCTGTTTACCGAGCGCCTTGCGGATCTGCTCCGGATTGATGACGCCGGATTCGAGGAGGAGCTCGCCAATCTTCTTGCGCATGAAGGACCGAGGGGGACGGCCTAACGCTTGACCTTCGCCAGGTACTCATCGCGGGTGAAGACGCCCTTTTCGATGAGCAGCTCCACCATGGCCTTGAGGGCCGCGACCTCCTTGCGCTGCACCTCCTCCACGCCGCGCAGCATCTCCACGGGGCTGGCGCCCGAGCGCACCGAGGGCGACTCGCGCGAGGCCATGGGCGGCATGGGGGCCGGAGCCGGAGCGGGCTGGACGGCGGGCGAGTCCTTCATGTTCCGCACGACGGTGCGGCCATGCGAGTCCACCACCTTGAAGTTGGTGTCCGCGTCCTCCAGCTCGCCCCCTTCCTCGTAGAAGCGCGCCATGGCGCGCGCGATGGCCGTACGGCCCGCCACGTTGGGGACGATCCGGCACTTGGTGATGGCGCGCAGCTCGTCCAACTGCCGCACGTTGAGCGGATCCGCGATGGCCACCACCAGCGTCTTGCCGTCGTCGCGCAGTTGCATGGGCAGCAGCGCGAAGTCCCGCGCCGTCTGGACCGGAACCCGGTTGAGCACGTGCTTGGGGACTTCCTTGAGTGCGTCCAGGTTCACCGCGGGGATGGCGAGCTGCTTGGAGAGCGCCCGGACGAGGATGTCCTCGGACACGAAGTTCATCCGCACCAGGATTTCTCCCAGCTTTCCGCCCCATTTCGCCTGCTCCGCGAGCGCCGCCTTGAGCTGGCTCTCCTGGAGCACGTTCGCCTTGATCAGCAGTTCGCCGAGCTTGATCTGTGCCATGTCACGGTCGTGGGGGCCCGAACGGACCCGCCGGTCGCCCCACTCTACCCCGAGATGCCGGGGGTTGCTCTTTTCTTGAGCTGCTCAGGAGCCCGGCGCGGCGGGCGGCAGGGCGACCGGAGGCAGGGCCTGTCCCCCCTCGTCCACCTCGACCACGGGAATGCCCTCGGGGGCGGAGAGATCGAAGAGGGTGAGGTCCGGGGCCTGGTTGAGCGTGACATCGGTGTAGCGCAGCCCCAGGGAGGTGTCCGCCGAGGCCGCCCGGAGTGTCACCTGGTGGGGGAAGACAGCGTCACCCTGGGGCTCGAAGCGGCCGTACTCCAGCGCGTAGGTGCTCACCCCCTGGACCTCGCTGCGCACCACCCGCAGGTGCCGGGGGTGGATGTGCAGCACCTGGGACACGTCGCCGCGCACCAGGGTGAGGACATAGAGCGCCTCCTTCTCGTCCACCCCGAGCGTCATGCGCTCCGCGGGGATGAAGGGCACCCGGCCGAGCATCACGGAGACCAGCTCCTCGCTCGGCAGGGCCAGGGGCAGGAAGCGCGACAGGTTCTGGGGGGTGGCGGGCCCCTGGTAGAACTTGTTCTCCTGGAATTGGAGCAGCCCGAAGCGCTGGCCGTCGGTGACGAGCACGGCGATGGGGCGGTTGAAGAAGTCGAACATCTCCACCCGGAGCAGGCCCGGCCGGGAGGCGGCCAGGAAGACCGACACGGTGCCGGTGCCCTGGGGGGACTCGACGCGCAGCTTGCCATCCCCCTGGAGGGTGGCCGTGACGTCCTGGGCCTCGCGGGTGAGGCGGAAGAGCTCCTCGGGCTGGGTGATGCGGCCCCGGGGCCCGAAATCCAGGCGCTTGGGACAGCCTGAACAAACGAGGGCCAGGAAGATTGCGACGGCAGCGCGGTTCATGGCTTAAGTCTCGCGCCCGGCGACCTCCCTGGCCACTCCCGTATGAGCCTTTCCGACATCCTCCACTACCTGCGCATCGGCGGCTTCACCCTCGCCTTCCTCCTGCTCGCCTCCACGGTGGCGCTGGTGGTGGCCATCGAGCGGCTCATCACCCTCTGGGGGGTGAGCGAGCGCTCCCGGCTGCTCGGGGACACCGTGCACAAGCACCTGTTGCGCGGAGACATCGCCGCGGCCCGCTCCGCCACCGAGCGCTCCAATGCCGCCGTGGCCGACATCTTCCTCGCGGGCTTCGATCGCTTCGAGCGCACGCGCGGCAGTTGTGAGGGAGTGGACTCGGCGGTGGAGCGTGAGCGCGCCCAGGTGGGCCTGCGCCTGCGCCGCAACCTGTGGCTGCTGGCCACCATCGGCTCGCTGACGCCGTTCGTGGGCCTGTTCGGCACGGTGGCCGGCATCATGAAGTCCTTCAAGGATCTGGGCCTGGACGTGGCGGCGGGAGGCACGGGCGGCACCGGCGCGGTGATGACGGGCATCTCCGAGGCGCTGGTGGCCACCGCGGTGGGCATCCTCGTGGCCGTGCAGGCCATGGCCTTCTACAACTACTTCCAGGCCCGGCTGTCGCGCGTGCTCGTGGAGCTGCGGCTGTTGGGAGAAGAGTTCGTCGAGCTGTTGCGCGAGCGTCCCCTGGGCGCTCCCGCCACCATCGCTCCCGCCGTCCCCGCGGCTGCCGCGGAAGCGCGTTCCCCCACGGACACCTGAGGTTCACGCACATGGCGATGGGCAAGATACCCGGCGACTCCGAGGGGGGTGACGAGGTCGGGTTCGCGGAGATCAACATCACCCCGCTGACCGACATCTTCCTCGTGCTGCTCATCATCTTCATGGTGACCAGCTCGGTCATCGTCCAGCAGGCGCCCAGCGGCGGAGCCCAGACGGGCCTCAAGGTGAACCTGCCCAAGGGCGGGGCCACGGACGTCACCGCGCGCTCCACGGACATGTCCGTGGCGATCCTCTCGGACGGGCGCTTCGTGCTCGGCGGCAACGTCGTCACCGAGGACGAGCTCAAGCGCGCCTTCACCGACGCCCAACAGAAGGATCCCGACACCATCGTCATCGTCCAGGCGGACGAGGGCGTGCCCCATGGCACGGTGGTGCAGGTGATGGAGCTGGCCAAGGGCGCGGGACTCGGACAGCTCGCCATCGGCGTGCGCGAGCCCCAATAAAGCAACCGCCCCCGCCCTCTTCCCGGAAGGAGGAGGAACGGGGGCGGCGGGCGTCACACCCGTCGGCTCGGGCTCAGATGGAGCCGAACGCCTGCGTGGAGATGTCCACCGAGGAGGTGTCCTCGAGGGCCATCATGCGCGCGGCCTGCTCCACGTTGGGCAGCACGTTGCGCGCGTACCACAGCGCGCTCCACTTCTTGCCGTCGTAGAAGGCCTTCTCGTCGCCCGTGGCCTTCTCGCCCACGCGCTCGGCGATGAGGGCCGCGTCCAGGAGCAGCCAGCCCACGGCCACTTCCGACATCATGTTGAGGAAGCGGTTGGCCGACAGCGGGATGAGCGTCATCTTCGCCGGATCCTGCGACCAGCCGAGGATCGCCATGGCGCTGGCCATCAGGCCTTCCTGCGCGGCGGCGAGCTGCTTGACGGCGTCGCCGTAGATCTTGTGCTCGCGGTGGGCCTCGATGAAGGAGCCCACGTCGGACATGAACTGCTGGAAGTGCGCGCCGCCGGCCTGGCCCATCTTGCGGCCCACCAGATCCATGGCCTGGATGTGGTTGGTGCCCTCGTAGATGGAGAAGATCTTCGAGTCACGCGTGTACTGCTCCACCGGGTAGTCCTGGCAGTAGCCCGCGCCGCCGAACACCTGGATGGCCTGGGCGCACAGCCGGAAGGACTGATCCGAGGCGTAGGACTTCACCAGCGGGGTGAGCAGCTCCACCTGGCCGCGGTGGTAGGCCGCCTGGGTGTCGTCCTTGCCCGCCAGCTGGTGCGCCTTGTCCGTGTGCATGGCCAGCTTGACGATGAGTGCGCGGGTGCCCTCCACGTGCGCCTTCATCTCCAGCAGCATGCGCCGCACGTCGGCGTGCTCGATGATGGCCGCGCGGGGCGCCGCCGGATCCTTCCACTTGTGCGCCGGGGCGCCCTGCTTGCGATCCTTCGCGTACTCGAGCGCGTTGAAGTAGGCCGTGCTCGCCAGCGCCAGGCCCTGGATGCCCACCGCGATGCGCGCGCCGTTCATCATCTTGAACATCTGGCTCATGCCGACGTTCTCGATGCCGCCCACGAGCTCGCCCACACAGCCATCGTTCTCGCCGAAGTTGAGCACACACGTGGCCGAGGCGCGGATGCCCATCTTGTGCTCGATGGAGCCCAGGGTGACGTCGTTGGAGCCCTGGAGCGAGCCGTCCGGCTTCACGCGGATCTTCGGCACGATGAAGAGCGAGAGGCCCTTGGTGCCGGGCACCGCGCCATCGATGCGCGCGAGCACCAGGTGGATGACGTTCTCGGCCAGGTCATGATCGCCGCCGGAGATGAAGATCTTCGTGCCGCGGATGTTGTAGGTGCCGTCCGCGTTCTTGCGCGCCGTGGACTTGGCCGCGCCCACGTCCGAGCCCGCCTGGGGCTCGGTCAGGCACATGGTGCCGCCCCAGGTGCCGTTGAGCATGCGCTCCACGTACAGCTTCTTCTGCTCGGGCGTGCCGCACTCGGCCACGAGCTCCGCGGCGCCGTAGGCCAGGCCCGGGTACATGTTGAAGGCCGAGTTGGCGCCCGAGAGGATCTCCTCGACGAGCACCGAGAGCATCATCGGGCCGCCCTGGCCGCCGTGATCGGGGCTCGCGGAGATGGACTTGAAGCCCTGCTCGTAGACGCCCTTCCACGCGTCCTTGAAGCCCTTGGGCGTGATGACCGAGCCGTTCTCCACCCGGCAGCCCTCACGGTCGCCCGAGGCGTTCAGGGGCCCGAGCACGTCCTTGGCGAAGCGGTACGTCTGCTCGAGCACCGCCTTGGCCTCATCCGGGCCCCAGGCGTCAAACGGCGCTTGTCCGGCGACCTGGCCGAAGCCGAACTGCTCGAACAGCGTGAAGTAGAGTTCCCGAAGGTCGATCTTGTAGGTGTTGATGCCGGCGGACATACGCGCTTCCCCATGAGTGGGGGGCTCACGGCCGGAAAAAGGCACGTGGCCCCAAGTGGGATGAGGGGAAGGTTACGTCGATTGATTCTAGAGTCAACCCGGAATGACGCCTCGCGTTGGGTGGGACATTACCCACCATCCCGCGGGGCGGCTGACAGGCGGGAAAGAGCCTATTTCTTGGCCTTCTTGGAGGCGTCCGGGGCGGTGGCCGTCTTGGCGGCGGGCTTGGAGCCCGTCGTCTTCTTGCCTGACAGGCTCGCCCCCTCCTCCTCGGTGCCCTCGGGGGCGGCGGTGCCGGCGTTCTGCAGGAGGCTCTCGCGCGGCACGTCCACGACGATGGGGGACTGGCCCGAGCGCTGCCGGTTCTCGTCCTCGAGGGAGTAGAAGAGCTGGATGCTGGAGTGGCCCTTCATCACCAGCTCACCGCGCTGGTTCTCCGCCCACAGCTCCACCTCGACGAAGTAGCGGCCGCCCTCGCCGTAGCGGTCGCTCACCCGGCCCTTGCAGACCACGGTGTCGCCCGGCCACACCATCTTGATGAAGCGCACGTGGTAGCGCCGCAGCTGGCCGCCGCGGGCCCAGTCGCTGATGAGCTGGCCGAGCATGCCCATGACGAGCATGCCGGGGGCGTAGACGGACGGCATGCCCACGCTCTTGGCGTACACCTCGTCCACGTGCACGGGGTTGAAGTCGCCCGAGGCGCCGGCGTAGCGCGCCAGCTGCACGCGATCGATGGGGGCCTTGGCGAGCGCGGGCAGCTCGTCACCCACGCGAATGCCTTCGAAGTAGAGCTTGCGCGCGGGCATCACGGATTCTCCTTGGCGGCGCGGACGATGAGGGTGCGGCGGGCACGGAACACCAGGTTGCCCTCCTCGTCGCGGCCCTCGTCCTCGATGACGGCGACGTCCATCTTGCCCGCGGGCCCCGTGCGCTCGAGCACCTCGGCCACGCGCGTGGCGACGAAGATGCGGTCGCCGGCGAAGATGGGCCGCTCGTACTCGAAGGACTGCTCGGCGTGCAGCAGGCTCTTGATGCCCACGCCGAGCAGCTCGCGCAGGTCCGCCGCCGAGCTGAAGGACGCGGGGAACGTGGGCGGAGCCACCACGGTGGGGTAGCCCGAGGCGCGCGCGTACTCCTCGTCGTAGTAGATGGGGTTGTAGTCACCGAGGGACTCGGCGAAGCGCCGGATGGCGCCCTTCTCCACCTCGTTCAGGAATGGCGGGGAAGCCCGGCCAATCGCATTCTTGTCCAGCATGTCCCTCTCCCTTTAACGACCGGCTGGCAGCTCGAGCACGGTCAGAAGGCCGGCCTCGGCGGCGGTCACGCGCGGCGCGGCATTCACCAGCATGTGTGCGGTAGCCCGGTCGCCGGGCACCCCCCCACGGATCTCCACAACCAGCTTCGGCTCCGCTTCAATCTCGATGCGATCGCCCGGCTCGTCCGCCCCCACCGCGATCGTCAGCTCCAACCGGACCCGCTCCTGCCCCTCCTCCAGGCCCACCGCGGACTGGAAGATACCCGCCACCCGGCCCTTCTTCACCGGGAAGGCGCCTCCGGTGATGTCCTCCTCGGCGAAGACGGGGACGATCTCCTCCTCGAAGTCGTCGCAGTCCATGCCCAGCCCCAGCGCGCACAGGGCGGCGCTCTCCACCAGCCCCACGTGGCCGAGCTGCTCGCGGTCCACCAGGGCGAAGAACTCCTCCTCGGTGAGGCCCGCGCCCACCTTGCGCTGCAGGGCCTCGCGGCGGGTGCGCGCGTCCACCACGCGCGTCACCGTGGCATGGCGCACCGGACCGCACGCCTGCCCCACCGTGGCCACCAGGCGATCCATCACGAAGCCAGGGTTGGTGCCCGTGCCGAGCACCGCCACCCCCGCGCGCTGCGCCGCCTGCTCCAGCTTCTGCGCCAGCTCCGGGTACTTGAGGAAGGGAAAGGCCAGCTCCTCACAGGTGGAGACCACGGGCAGGCCGAGCTGGATCGCCTGCAGCAGCTGATCCATGACGCCTTCCAGGCGCGAGCCCGTGGCATGCAGCAGCACGACGCCCTTGCGCCGTCCCACGGCCGCCTCCAGGCTGCCCGCGACCTTGCCCTTCAGTCCCGCGACCCCCACCACGTCCGACAAGGATCGCCCCACCAGTTGGGGGTTGGCATCCATCGCGCCGAGCAGCTCGACCTCGGGTGAAAGCAGGGACGCCCTGACGATCTCCTGCCCGATGACTCCCAACCCCATGACCACCACCGGGACCGGCCCTGCGGAGGCTCTAGGCATCGGAGAACTCTCCAAATTTCAAGGAGTTACAACACAGTGCGGCACTCGGGCGCACCATAGACCACCCCCCGCCGGACAGGCAAGCGGCTCGTGAGGCGAGAGGGTGCTCATTTTCCGAAAACCCCGGGAAGTCACGAGGGCTCGTCGGGCAGGCAGGTGCACGGCAGACCAGTCCCGAGGGTGTGACCTTTGGGTGGGAAGCCGTGTATAACAGCCCGGTTCTTCAACATCCGTTCTTCAGGGTTGGGAGGCTGTATTCATGGACCGCATCCTCGTAGTGGATGACGATCCGCTCATTCTGGCCGCGCTGTCGCGGATCCTCCAGTCGGAGGGCTACGAGGTCGTCACCCACACGGATCCCGCCCAGGCCGCCAAGGAGCAGGGATTCCAGGTGGTGCTGACGGACTTCATGATGCCGCTGCTCAACGGCGTGGAACTCTTGCGCACGCTGCGTGAGAAGAATCCGCGCGCGGTGCGCCTGATGCTCACGGCGGCGGCGGATTTCCGCACCGCTTCCGAGGCGGTCAACCGGGGCGAGGTGTTCCGCCTGCTGGGCAAGCCGTGGTCGCTCAGCGAGCTGACCAGCGCGGTGCGCCAGGCCATCGAGCACTACCGGCTGGTGGAGTCCAATGAGCGGCTCACGCGCGAGGTGGCGGAAAAGAACGCGGAGCTGACGGCCATCAACCGCGACCTGGAGCGCATGGTGGTCGAGCGCACCAACGGCCTGCTCGATGGGCTCATCAGCGCGCTCGACTACCGCGACACCGAGACCCAGTGGCACTCGCGCCGCGTGTCGCTCTACTCGCGCCGCATCGGCGAGGAGATCGGCCTGACGCCCACCCAGCTCGAGGTGGTGGAGCAGGGCGCGCTCCTGCACGACATCGGGAAGATCGGCGTGAGCGACACCATCCTGCTCAAGCCCGGCCCGCTCTCGCCCGAGGAGTGGGTGGAGATGCGCAAGCACCCCGAGTACGGCTACAAGATCCTCGCGAAGATGCCCTACCTGCACGACGCCTCGCTCATCGTGCTGCACCACCAGGAGCGCTGGGACGGCAAGGGCTACCCCCAGGGGCTCAAGGCCCGGGACATCGTCGTCGGGGCGCGCATCTTCGCCATCGCCGACACGGTGGACGCCATCACCTCGGATCGTCCCTACCGCAAGGGCCGGCCGCTGTCCGTGGCGCGCGATGAGATCCGGCGCTGCTCGGGCACGCAGTTCGATCCGGAGATCGCCGAGGCCTTCCTGCGCATCCAGGACGCCGAGTGGCAGCGCATCCGCAAGAAGGTCGAGGACATGGAGAACGCGGAGAACGCGCTCTGGGCCGGCTTCACGCCGGGCAAGGTCCCCAACCGCGTGGCGAGCTGAACCGCCCGCCCCGCCCGCTTCCCTGGACTAGGGCGACACCCCCACGTCGATCAGGGTGTCGCCCTCCAGCAGCAGATCCACCACCTCCAGGCCGCGCGTCACCTCGCCGAACGCCGTGTAGCGGCCGTCCAGGTGCGGCTGCGGCGAGAGCGTGAAGAAGAACTGGCTGCCCCCCGTGTCCTTCCCCGACAGCGCCATGCCGATGACGCCCCGCGCGTAGCGCCGGTGGGTGATTTCGCATCGGATGGAGTACCCCGGCCCGCCCTCCCCGTCTCCCCGCGGATCTCCCCCCTGGGCCACGAAGTCCGGCACCACGCGGTGGAAGGCGAGGCCCCGGAAATAGCCCTGGCGAGCGAGCGTCACGAGGTTGCCCGACGTCAACGGCGCCTCCGCGTCCAGCGCCACGGTGATGTCCCCCTTGGAGGTGCGGAAGGTGAGGGACGTTCCCGCCGGCGCGGGCGAGGGACGGTGCGCCTCCTCCGAGACTTCCACGAAGGGCGCCCGCACCGGTTGTCCCGTGAGGCGGGTGAGCGCCTCGGCGGCCACGCGGCGCACGTTCGCATGCGGATGTCCCAGCCATCCGCGCAACACCTCCTCCGCGTCCCGCCCCGCGAGCGCCACGAGCCCCGCCGCCACCGGCTCGGCCAGATCCGGCTCCCGAGGCACGCGCTCGGCCAGCGCACGCACCCGGGGCAGTGCCTCCATGTCCTTCAACTCCGCGGCCGTGCCCGCCGCCGAGGCCGCCACCACCGCGTCCTCTCCCGCCAGGAGCTCGCGCACGGGCCCGGCCGCCTCGGGCACGGGACGCGCCGCCACCGCCGCGAGCGCCGCCAGCCTCACGCGCGCATCCGCGTGCTTCAGGTAGCGCACCGCCTCGCCCGCGCCCCGCGCCGCGCCGGACTGCGCCACCTCGCGCAGCCCCAGCGCCAACCGCGAGGACTCCGCCACCCGGCCGCCCCCACAGCGCAGCACCTCGTCGAGCCGCCCATGCTGCCGATCCATCGCCGCCGCCAGCCGGCAGTCCAGGTTCATCAAATCCCCACCCGCTCCCTCGGACACCGCCCCGGGCGCCGCCTCCTGGAGTGCGCGCCGCAGGGACACCAGCACCCGGCGCCCCGCCTCGGGCAGGCCCTGTTGCGCGAGCGCGAGCCACGCATGGCCCGCGGCGGAATCCCCTCGGGCCACACGTCCCGCCCCCGGCGCGAGTCCCGCAAGCACATCCAACGCCGTGCAGTCCCCCGAGCACCGAGCGGCCAGCTTCGCGAGTGTCCGCGCCGCCTCGGCCGCCACGCGCGGCACCTCGTCCGCGAGCAGTGCCCCCACCACCGCCGCGTCCTCCGGTGCGCCCGCGTCACCCAGGCCCTTCGCACACACGGCCCGGACATCCGGCGCCCCGTCGCCCAGGCAGGCACGCAGCGGGCCCAGGGCATCGGCGCGCTTCAGGTTCGCCAGCAGATAGGCCCCTCCATACCGGGTGGTCTCGGGCAGGCCCGCCTGGAGCAACCCCTCCACCCGAGCGATCGGAACCTCCGCCAGTGACGTGCCCCGACGCCCCGCCACCCCGAGCGCCAGGGCCGCGCGACCCGCGAGAACGGGCCCGAGCGACAGCCGCTCCACCAGGCGCGCCACCGCATCGGGCGTGCCGAGCTTGCCCAGGGAGTCGATCAACGCGAGGTACGCGCCCGACTCCGCTTCCAACGCGCGGGCCTCGCCGCCCGCCTCCTGACGCGTCCGGTACTCGCTGGCGAGCAGCGCCCGGGCCAGCCGGGACTTCTCCTCTGGGGTAAGCGGCTCCCACGACAGCGCGAGCACACCGGCGGCGAAGGCCGCCGCCTGCCTCACCGGGGGCTCGCCGTCCTTCAATCCCACCTCCACCGCGTCCAGCGTCGAGGGGGCCTGCAGGCGGGCGAGCGCGAGGAACGCCCGGACCCGGACCGGCGTGCTGCCCCGCAGCGCCCGCTCCACCAGCCGTCCATCCGCCAGCGAGCGGCGATCCTCCCACCGGGCGACCTCCTCGAGGGACTCCTCCTGGGTGGGGGACGGGGAGGCGTGGACACAACCCGAGAGCACGGCCCCCGCCAACAACCAGGCGGCGAGCGAGGCGTACAGAGCGTTCATGGCGCGCTCGCGTAGGCCAATTCCCCGCGAAAATCCAGGGGTTAGCGCTCGCTTGCCGTTTGACTTGGGGCTCCCGGGCACCGGAAGATACGGGGCGCTTTCCAGACTCAAGGAGTACCGGTCCTGAAATGCCCTGGCTGCGGCATCAAGGTCGCGGATGGCACCGCCATCTGCCCTTCGTGCGACTACATCATCGATGCCTCGTTCATCTCGTCGGATGCTCCCCGGAGAAGTCTCGTGGAAGAGGGAGAAGAGGAGATGACCGGGTCGCTCTCGGCCATTCCTCCTCCGTCCCGGTCCGTCAGCACCAACCCCGGCACGCGCGGCGCCCCGTCGAAGGTCACCACGTCCTCGGGCGTGCGGGTCTCGTCCGCGGGCATGCGGGTCACCACGGCCTCGGGCGTGCGCCCCAAGGGCGCCTCCGGCACGGGCTCGCGTCCCGCCGTCTCCACGCCCACGGGCTCGCGTCCCGCCCTCCCCCCGGACAATGACGTCACCAACGTCCGCTCCATGGAGGACATCGTCCGCAGCGCCCCGCCCCGCGCCTCGAACGGACGCCCCATCCCGGCCGTGCGTCCCGGGAGCGCCACGGGCTCGCGTCCCGCCGTGCCCCCCCGCCGCGAGACGAACACCGAGCTGGATCCCTCCGACGTCAACTACGTCCCTCCCCGGCCCGCGCCCTCCTCCGTCAACACCACCGGGCAGATCATGGCGCCCGAGGAGCTCGCCGCGGACCTCAAGGACTTCCTCGGCGAGCTGGGCCGCTCCGACAAGATCGTCTTCTTCAGTGCCATCGCCGTGGTGCTCTCGGCCTTCACCCCCTGGAAGGAGACGGCCGAGGACGGCGACATCCTCGGGCTGATGAGCCTGGGCATCGTCGCCATCCTGGGCGCGCTCGGCATCGTCGGCGTCCTCGCCGTGCGCGTGCGCCGCATCATGCCGCGCCTCAACGTGCTCGTGCCCTGGATGGCTCAGCTCGGCCTGTCCATCGCCTGCGTCCTCTGGTGCCTCATCTTCATGAAGCTCTCCACCGACAACACCGAGGTGCCCTCGGCCGTGGGCAGGGAGATCATCCACAGCTCCTCCCCGAGCTTCGGCGCGGTGCTCGCCCTGCTCGGCTCGCTGGGCTGTCTGGCCGGCACGGTGCTCGGCATCAAGGAGAAGCCGGAACCATGACGCCGTCGCCCTCGCCGGCCAGCGCCGCCTCCGCCCTCGATCGGCTGCTGCGGGCCCTGAGCGGGACGGTGCTCGGCCAGACCCACGTCGTGGCCGACCTCGTCACCGCGTTCCTCGCGCGGGGGCACGTGCTGCTCGAGGGCGTGCCCGGCGTGGCCAAGACGCTCACCGCGCGCAGCATGGCCTCGGCGCTCGGCCT
This sequence comes from Cystobacter fuscus, assembly GCF_002305875.1. Lineage (NCBI taxonomy): Bacteria > Pseudomonadati > Myxococcota > Myxococcia > Myxococcales > Archangiaceae > Cystobacter > Cystobacter fuscus. The sequence continues at coordinate 7,612,705 of NZ_CP022098.1, forward strand.
GGGCTTCACCCGCGTCCAGTTCACCCCGGACCTGATGCCGAGCGACATCCTCGGCACCCACGTCTTCCGGCCCCAGGAGGGCGCCTTCCAGCTCATGAAGGGCCCCATCTTCACCGAGGTGCTGGTGGCCGATGAGATCAACCGCACCCCGCCCAAGACGCAGTCCGCGCTCCTGGAGGCCATGGAGGAGCGCCAGGTCACCCTCGAGGGCACCCCCCACGCGCTGCCCCCGCACTTCTTCGTGGTCGCCACGCAGAACCCGCTGGAACTCGAGGGCACCTATCCCCTGCCCGAGGCGCAGCTCGATCGCTTCCTGATGCGGGTGCGCGTGGGCTACCCGCCGCCCGAGGCGGAGCTGGACATGGTGCGCGCCTTCCACCAGCGCCAGGGTCGCCCGCCCCAGATGGAGCGGGTGCTGGACGCGCCCACGCTGTTGGAGTTGCAGGCGCGCGCGGCGGCCGTGGCCTGTGACGACTCCATCCTCGACTACACGGTGCGCCTCATCCGCGAGACGCGCGCCAACCCCCGCGTGCGTCTGGGGGCCTCGCCGCGCTCGGCGCAGGCGCTGCTCGCGGCGGCCAAGGCCCGCGCGGCCCTGCACGGCCGCGACTTCGTCACCCCGGACGAGGTGAAGGCCGTCTGCCCGAGCGTGCTCAACCACCGCCTGCTGCTCAAGGCGGAGGCGGAGGTGGAGGGCCTCACCGCGGATGACGTGCTCCGCCACACGCTGGAGCGCGTCCAGGTTCCCCGGTGAGCGCCGGCCGGCCCGTCCCCACGGGACTCGCCGTGGTCCTGATCTCGCTCGCCCTGGTGCCCGCGGCGCTCGCCGTGGCGGGGGATGTCTTCCTCTGGCTCGCGCTCGCCCTGGACGGGGCGGTGCTCGCGCTGTGCGTGGGGGACTTTCTCGCCGCGCCACGCGCCTCGGACGTGGTGGTGCGGCGCGACGTGGAGCCGGTGCTCTCCTCGGGCGTCGCCCAGACGGTGCGACTGGTGGTGGAGTCGCGCGGCGCGCGGCCCGTGCGCGGACGGGTGCGCGACGAGGTGCCCTCCGGAATCGAAGTGCGTGGGCACGAGCAGCCCTTCTCCCTCTCCCCCGAGGCGCCCTCCATCACCCTGCCCTACTCGCTCACGCCCCTCACGCGCGGAGACCTGCGCCTGGGGGACGTGCACCTGCGCCTGCTCGGACCACTGGGCCTGTGCGCGCGGCAGGTGCAGGTGTCCGCGGCGCAGAGCGTGAAGGTGTACCCGGACCTCACCGCCCTGTCGCGCGAGGCGCTCGCGCTCACCCTCGCCTCGGACGCGCCCGCCGAACGCCTCCTGCGCCGCTCGGCCGAGGGCCGTGAATTCGAGTCCCTGCGCGAGTACCGCCCGGGTGACGACTACCGCTCGGTGGACTGGAAGGCGACGGCGCGGCGGGGACGCACCACCGTGCGCGTGTACCAGCCCGAGCGCAACCAGCCCGTCCTGCTGATGCTCGACTGCGGGCGGCACATGGCGGGCCGCGTGGAGGGCCGCCGCAAGCTCGACCATGCGGTGGACGCGGCGCTGCGTCTGGCCAAGGTGAGCCTGGACGCGGGAGACCTGGTGGGCGTGCTCGCCTTCGCCAGCGACGTGCGCGCGAGTCTCCCTCCTCGAAAAGGCCACGAGCACCTGCGCCTCATCACCGAGTCGCTCTACCGCGCCGAGGCCGCCCTCGAGGAGAGCGACTACGGGCGCGCCTATGACTTCGCCTTCGCGCGCTCCTCGCGCCGCTCGCTGGTGGTGCTCTTCACGGATCTGGTGGATCCGGACGCCTCGGGCACGCTGCTCTCGCGCACGCTCGCCCTGCGCCCCCGGCACCTGCCCGTGGTGGCCTCGCTGCTGGACGAGGATCTCCAGACGGCCGCCACCGCGATTCCAGACTCCGTGCCGGATGCCTACGCGCGCCAGGCCGCCGCGCGCCTGGAGGAGGACTACCAGCGCACCGCCCTCACCCTGCGCGACTCGGGAGCGCTCGTCGTGCGCGCCTCCGCGAAAGGCTTTGGCGCCGCCGCCGTCAATACCTATCTCCACGTGAAGGCACGCGGACTGCTGTAGCGCCCCGTGCCCCATGACTGGAGTTCGGCCGGAATGAGCACTGACTTGCCGCGCGATCTCTGGGCGGGCCTGCTCCTCACCATGCGGCGAATATGAAGGAGTACGGAGTCCCGATGAACTTCATCCCCTGGAGAGGGCCATGAATGAGGAGCGTTCCTGGCAGGGGAACTGGAAGGTGCGCCTCCATGCGCGGGTCCGCGAGCGCGGATACTCTTCGCTCACCGCCTTTGCCGAAGCGCGCCCCACCGTCCCTCTGGTGGCGCTGGCGGAAGAGCTCGGGCAGGACGACATCAACGCGGTGCAGGTATTGAGTGGGTTGCTCGCCGAGGCCGAGCAGCGCAAACAGGTGACGCGCTTCGAACGAGATGTGCTCGTTCGAATGCTCTCCCAGAGTCTCCCCGATGGCTGGCCGTCCGTCATGGACGACCAGGCCCGTTTCACCGTCGGCAAGGCACTCGGCCGCTGGATCGGCTATACCCCCGAAGCCCATCAGGAGCGCTCCGAGCGGGTTGTCGCAGCACTCCTCGCCACGCCGCCACCGCCCGGCTGGCGGCCACTCGGTCCCGATGATGAGCTACTGCGCACGCTCTTGCCAGACGAGGAAGCTTGAGCGTCACCTCTCCCCAGGCAGAGCCATACCCTCGCTCATGGGTGAAGCCAACCTCAAGGCCAATAGGGTGAAGACGCGGACGTATTCGTTCACCTGGGGCCAGAGCCGCTTTTCTTCTTCTACCAAGGCGTCATGGATTCTCACCCATTCGCCTCCGCGATGTGTGGGACGGTGGGTAATGCGAGGGAATTGATACCCACCGCGGCCTTGAATGGCCTGGCATGTCCCCACAAGGGATTCATGCCCTCCGCGACACCGTCCTATGTGCCCATCTGCCTTTCCAGCGGAACGGTTTGCGGCACGATCAGATCACCCGTGTGTAGGGTGGTCACGGTCTCGATCAGCATGATGCCGCACTCTTCGGTGGCTACGGGATTGTGCCTGGTCTTCTTCGGCACCACGCAAAACTGGCCGGGCGAGAGGTGCACGTCGCGATCCTCGAACTGGATTGTCAGCTTGCCGTAGATGACGAAGAACATCTCGTCTTCGTCGGCGTGGTCGTGCCAGACCAACTCACCCTTCAGCTTGGCGACCTTGATGTACTGGTCATTGACTCGCCCGATGATGCGCGGCGTCCAGTACTCAGTGACCTGTTCCAGTGCTTCCGACAGCCCGATGACGCTTCCATTCAGCATGACCTGTCTCCAGCAGCGTTGGTCCTCTGTTCGGTATAGTCGACAACGGCCCTCCAGACACGTGCGCTCAGGGCTGGATGGATCGAGGCTGAGGGTCTGGCTTCTTGACCGCCACGTAGCACCCGCCTTGGTACTCAGCCGTTCCCGGTGGGCAGGGGGCATCGCGGCGATGGCGCACCCAGCAGCCACCCCTGATCTCCACTTCCGTTTCGGGCATGCAAGGGGGCTTGCGCTGCACCTCGAAGGGCTTCTCCGGCATTGGATAGGCGATGGCTGAAGGGAGGTCCTGTCCATCCATCAGGACGGGAGTGTCATCGGCCCGGCCGCGCATTTTCGGAGGCGTGGATGTGCGCGGCCAGAGCAGGAAGACGAGTCCCACCGCCAAAGCCACGCCCGCGAGTCCCCAGCGCGTCGCCCGGTGCCGTGAACGGATGGGCCGTGGCCCACGCATGAAGTGGGCCCGCACATCCGCCCGCTCACCGAGTTGCGCCAGGGAGCCCGCGAGGCGGATGAAGCCCAGGGTCAGTTCGTGGAACCTCGGCGGCTTCGCCCCGTCCGTGTGCTTGGGGTGAAGAACCAGGGCGTCCGGGTCGGTGAGCCTCGTGGTCTCCGCACACCAGGGGGTGGACGTGCTCCAATCGTCACCGGAGCCCGGCATCACGACCAGCGCGGGCTCCCCCGTTTCGACATGATGCGCCGCATAGAGGCGCCCTTCGTCCTCCGGGATGTCCGCGAACCGCTCACCCAGCTCATACGAGCCCAGACGACGTCCCTTCCACTCTGGCGTGTCGCTCATGTCCATGCCTCCCAAGAGCGACTCTTCCTACTCGGGATGTCGGGCCGCTGTCCAGACCCGATGGGTCAGAATGCACGGAAGTGGAACTGGACTCCCGGGCATCGAACGGACCGCGCCGAGACGGCCCTCGAGGAGAGCGACTACGGGCGCGCCTATGACTTCGCCTTCGCGCGCTCCTCTCGCCGCTCGCTGGTGGTGCTCTTCACGGACCTGGTGGACCCGGACGTCTCGCGCACGCGCGCCCGGCGCCCACGGCACCTGTCCGTGGTGACCTCGCTGCTGGACGAGGATCTCCAGACGACCTCCAACTCAGGAGCCCCAGGTCCATGCACTGCGGAGGCGTGGGGCTACTCACCCCCTTCTTCGGTCTCCGCCGCCCCCTGGACCCGCTTCGTCTCTTCCCACTCCGTCAGGGCGGAGGCCACGGGGTGGAGCGTGTGGCGCATCAGCCGCTTGTGGTGCACCGCGAGATAGTGCTCCCCAGCGATGGACACGAAATCAAAGGGAGAGGCGGGGTGGTTCTTCAACCACCCCTCTGCTTCCGCACGGGTATCGAAGGAGGGCGTCGCGGGAGGTATTCCTCTCGCGGCAAGTTCTGCGATGTACGGTTCTATGATGTAGTCCCGGTATATGCCGCGAGCGTTGTCTTCACGAGAATACCAAGCCAGATAATACTTATCGCCAATGAGTATGCGTGCCGGACTGGGTGGCTCCTCGAGCCCCTTCAGCCAGGCCTCCGCCTCGTCATGTGCTGTGAAATGAGCGATGGCGAGTGGAGCATAATCGAGGCGATTGTTGATGTAGTCCTCGACTGCGGCGAGTTGTTCGGTGTCGGCGATGAAGTTGACCAGGTTGATGAGGACGACTGCGGACTGCTTCTGTTCAGGGTCAGGCGCCTCGTCGAACGCCTTCAACAGAAGCCTCATGACCTCATGCGAGGTCGCATCCTTGCTCGCGTCGAGGGCGGGGCTCACGTGAGGGCGTGGCGTGGGAGGAAGCCCCCTGAGATAGTCTTCAAACAGGTAGACTTGGCCTGTTTCGCCGATGAATGCCCTGTATTCGCTCACCTGGGGCCAGAGCCGCTTTTCTTCTTCCCTGCCCTCGAGTCGAGCTGCTTGCCACCGGGCTGCGGCGAACCGTGATGCGCTGATCAAGGCGTCATGGATTCTCACCAGGTCGCCTCCGCGATGTGTGGAGTGGTGGGCAATGCGGAGGGATTCTTCGCAACGAGCACGATCGGCATCAGGATGAGAACACCTCCACCCGAGGCGGCGACCGCGGCAACGAAGGCGACTCCAGCGATGACGATGACGGAGCCCGCGAGAATCTCCTCGCGGTGATTCTTGATCCAATCCACCGCGGGCTCTATCGCATTGAACTCCGCGGCATATTCCTCGGCCCATTTGCCCATTCGCCGCTTGCACATGTCTGCCTGCTTCATGCAATGCTCTGGACACCACCACTTCCTGGCTTCGCGCCACGGCTGTATCTTGATGGCGTCATATCGCCAATGCCCGACCCACACCGGCCTGCTACTCGCGAGGCAGTCCTCCTGGCACTGGATTCGTCGGCCTTCGCAGTACTCGTCCAGCCCCGTCGAGGAGACGCGCACGCTGCCTCGGTTCGAACTCATCGCGCGCGTGGTGTACTGGAACGTCGTCAGGTCGAAGTCCTCAAGCGGCTTCCAATCGTGGATCACCCGCCCATCCGGCATCTCCTGGATGAGGAGCGCGTACCTGGCGAGATGGTGCTGACCGGTGGGGCCCCAAGCCGCGACAGTGGGTCGGGTGACACTACAGGAAACAAGGAGAAGGCTGAGACCCACGGCCACGAGCTTCCGTGGGAGCGTTCTGGTGGTCATGTAGGATTCTCGGGGTTGCGTCGGCGTCCGCCGCGTCGATGTCGAGGTGGTCTCCGCGCACCAGGGGGTAGACGCGCGCACCACCTGGAGTGAAATGGGGGCCCCATGTACCCCAGGCTTCCGCGAGGCGCACGCACCTCGGTGGATCCCAGTCGCGCGGCGGCGTTCCCGAAAAAAAACCGTGCCAAGCGCGCCGGGGCCGATTTGTTGGCCCCCGCGAAGACCCCCTTTACAGATGCGTTTCGCTCCCCAAAATGGCCGCCCAATCGTGCTACACGCCTGTGTAGCGACGCACGACACGGACGGAGACAGGCGCTTGGCGGAGGCGAGGGAATTCAGGGAGTTGCGGGTGGTGGCGGATGCGGCGGCGGTGATGGCGTCGGAGGAGGCACTCTCCTCGGATGCCGGGCAGCAGGCGCAGGCGTTGACGCCCTTCCACGAGCGGCTGCTCGCGGAGGAGCTCACCATCAAGAGTTCGGACTCGCGCGAACGGCTCGCCGGGGCGCTCGCCGAGGCGCGCGTGGACTTGAACCCGCACCAGCTCGAGGCCGCGTGCTTCGCCCTGGACTCGCTCTCGCGCGGCGGCTGCATGCTCGCGGACGAGGTGGGCCTGGGCAAGACGATCGAAGCCGGCATGGTGCTCGCCCAGCTCATGGCCGAGGGCAAGACGCGCATCCTCATCCTCGCCCCCGCCGTGCTGCGCGCGCAGTGGAACAGCGAGCTGCGCGAGAAGTTCGACCTCGAGTCCGTCATGGTCGACGGCCGCACCGTGCGCGCCACCGGCAACTGCTTCGATCAGCCCTTCCCCGTCATCTGCTCGCACCCGTTCGCCGCCAACAAGGCCTCGCTCGTGGCGGAGATCCCCTGGGACGTGGTCGTCATCGACGAGGCCCACCGGCTGCGCAACGCCTACAAGGCCGGACACAAGACGGGCCAGGCCCTGCGCGCCGCCCTCCAGGGCCGCCCCAAGCTGCTGCTCACCGCCACGCCCCTGCAGAACGACTTGATGGAGCTGTTCGGCCTCGTCACGCTCCTGGACGAGCAGATCCTCGGCCCCGAGCACGCCTTCCGCACCCGCTACCGGCTGGAGGGCGAGACGGGCGGGCTGCCCGGCGACGCCGCCACCGAGCTCAAGGAGCGGCTCGCCCCGGTGGTGCAACGCACGCTGCGCCGCCAGGTGCGCGAGTACGTGCGCTACACCAACCGCCGCTCCATCGTGGAGGACTTCGCCCCCTCGCCCGAGGAGCATGATCTCTACGAGAAGGTGAGCGAGTACCTGCGGCGCTCCGAGGTGGCCGCCATCGAGCCGGGCAAGAAGACGCTGCTCACGCTCTGCTACCGCAAGCTCCTGGCCTCCTCCACCTACGCCATCGCCCCCACCCTGCGTCGGCTCTCCGAGAACCTCACCAAGCGCCTGGAGGCGGCGCGCCTGGGCCAGCGCGCCCTGGGCTTCTTCGAGCCCGAGGAAGCCAGGCAGTTCGCCGAGGAGGGCGAGGAGTGGCTGGAGGACTCCTCGAGCAAGCCCGTGAGCATCCGCACGCTCGAGAACGAGATGTGGGAGCTCAAGCAGTACGCGGACCTCGCCGACTCCATCAAGGTCAACGCCAAGGGCGAGGCGCTGCTGCGCGCGATGGAGCGCACCTTCAAGGTGATGAAGGGCCAGGGCTGGCCGGAGAAGGCGCTCATCTTCACCGAGTCCAAGCGCACCCAGCAGTACCTGTGCACCCTGCTGTCGCAGAACGGCTACGAGGGGAAGATCTCCCTGCTCTCGGGCGACTCGGGCGGCGGCCCCGAGGAGCGCCGCGCGCTGGTGAACGAGTTCCGCGACAAGACGCAGATCCTCATCTGCACCGAGGCGGGCGCCGAGGGCCTCAACCTCCAGTTCTGCAACCTGGTGGTGAACTACGATCTGCCGTGGAACCCGCAGCGGGTGGAGCAGCGCATCGGCCGCTGCCACCGCTATGGCCAGCAGCGCGACGTGCTCGTCATCAACTTCCTCAACCGGCGCAACGCCGCGGACGCGCGGCTGTACGAGCTGCTCGAGAAGAAGTTGAACCTCTTCGACGGCGTGTTCGGCGCGTCGGACGAAATCCTCGGCGCGCTGGAGAGCGGCGTGGACTTCGAGCGGCGCATCCTCGACATCTACCAGTCCTGCCGCCACCCGGACGACATCAACGCCGCGTTCGACAAGCTGCGCTCGGACATGGAGGGCCGCATCAGCGAGCGCATGACGGAGGCGCGCTCGGTGCTGATGGAGCGCTTCGACGGGGACGTGCGGCGGCGGCTGCGCATCGCGGGCGCGCAGACGAAGGAGGCGCTGGAGAAGCGCCAGCAGGGCGCGCGCGCGCTGACGGGCTCGGTGCTGGGCAGCCACGCCTCGGGCCGGCTCCAGGTGGCCAAGGCTGCCTATGCCGTGAGGGACAGGACGCACGACGCCATCAACTACCTCCAGCTCAACGCGGCGGGCCTGCCCGCGCGACTCGCGCGCCTGGCGGGCAGCGAGGGCTGGTGGTTCGTCTACAAGTGCGAGACGACGGGCCTCAAGGCCGAGGAGCGCATGCTCCACCTGGTGCTGGTGCTCGAGCGCGACGGCAAGAGCTTCCGCGCCCTGCCGCTCGAGGACGGCGAGCACTTCATGAAGCTGGTGGGCAAGGAGGAGCGGCGCCGCCAGCCTCCCCCCGTGTCCGTGACGCTCATGCAGGAACAGGCGCTCATGGCCGCCAAGGACGAGGTGCTGCGCGCCGCCGAGCGCCGCAATGCCCTGGAGTTGGATCTGGCGCGTGAGCGCGCCGATCGCTTCGCCGAGGACTGTCTGCTGGAATCGCGCGAGGCGGTGGAGCGCGCGCGAGAGGCCTGGCAGGAGGCGCGCCGCCACGTGTGCACCCATGAGGATCCCGCCGAGCGCATGAAGGCGCGCGCCCACGCGGAGCGGCTCGAGCGCGAGTACCGCAAGAAGCTCGCCTCGCTGCGCAACGAGGAGGAGAAGCGCTACGCGGCCAAGGATCGGCAGATCGCGGACCTCGCCAACAAGGCCAAGGTCACCGAGAAGCGCTCCCTCATCGCCTCCGCCTACTTCTGGCTGTCCTGAGGCCGCCCGGCCCCCTGCCTCCCGAGGGGGCCACACGACATGTCCGGGCCAAGGCATAGGCCAGTCGTTACCCTGCCTTCATGTCCGACGCTCGTCCCGTGCGCCCGCCCTGGAAGTCTGGCTTCGTGCTCGTGTGCAAGAAGTGCTCGGGCAACAAGAACCTGGACTTGAGGAAGTGGCTGGAGCGCCGGCTGGAAGCGGAAGGCCACGACGACGAAGTGAAGGTGCTCAAGGTGAGCTGCATGGACATCTGCCCCAAGGGCCGGGTGATGGCCGTGGTGCCACCGGGGCCCGAGGGCTCACCGGGCGGCTGCTACGCGGTGGATCCCCTCCACGAGCGGGAAGATTTCTACCGGCGCGTCCTGAAACTTCTTCCGGAGGATCATCCCAAGACGCACTAGGGCGCCCGGGGCTTGAGCCGCACCCAGGTCGCGCCCCAGCCGCCATCGGCCTCGGTCGCGGACCGGAAGGACTCCACTTCGGGAAGCTGGGGGAGGAGTGACTGGACGGTGCGCCTCAACGCGCCCGTGCCCTTGCCGTGGATGATGCGGATGTCGAGCACCCCGGCTTCACGGCACGCCCAGAGATACTCGGTGACGACGTCCTTCACGTCCCGGGGGTGGAACGGATGCAGATCCAGGTTCCCATCCAACGGCAGCGCCACCGGCGCCTCGGGATCGAACCCGGCGTCCTCGTCCCCCTCGTTACTGGCCACGACGCACGCGGTCAGCCTCTTCCTGGCGACGCACCGCGTCCAGGCGCCGCTGTTCCCGGGCCGCCTGGAACTCGGCCTCCAAAGTGGAGACTTCGTTTCGCAGGGCGGAGAAATGTTTACGCACGTCTTCCCAGGTATCACCTGCTGGCACGATTTGCGCCTGCTCCTCGACACCGGGACCCGCACCACCGGCCGCTGCCATGCGTGCCACCAAAGCCGCAACAAGGACCGATCTCATACCCTCCCCTTCAGCAAGCCACGTGCCATACTCCACTGCCCTACAACCCCCCACACCCAAGGGGCTCACGGCTTCGCGTCGGAAGGGGACGCGGTGCGTGAGATGACGCTGCGCGCCAGGTGGATGGCGGACAGCGGAGCACTGCCCTCGGCCTTGTTGTTGAGGGTGGCGAAGACGGGCCGGCCCAGGTTCAGCGCGGCGGTGGCGACGCGGGCGATGCCCTCCCGGGTGCGCGGGTCCTCGTCCACGAGCCGATCGAAGGGGAAGTAGCGCTTGCGCGCCTCCTCGTAGTCCAGGTTGGGCGGGAGCATCCAACGCACCACGAGCGCGGGTGCCTGCAAGGCACGCAGGCGGACGGTCTGCCGCTCGACGGGCGGCAGGTTCTTCCACACGGCGAGCACGGGGCAGGCTCCCGCGTCGGCGAGCACCTGGCCCAGGGCGTCCGTCATCAGGGCCTCGTTGCGGACCTCGACGGCGTACAGCGGGCCCCGTGGGAGCGCGGCGAGGAAGGTGTGCAGCCGCTCCATGAAGAGGCCCACACCGCCGAACTCCTGGACGTCTTGCGGCGGGAGCTGGAAGACGATGGGCCCGGCCTTCTCTCCCAGACCCTCGACACACGGCCCCACGACGAGGTCGGCCGCGTAGGCGGCGTCGAGGAAGCGGGCATTGGGCTGACCTCGGACGTCGCCATAGCGCGCATGCACCGGCCAGCGCGCGAGCGTACAGGCCTCGTGGGCCTTCACGAGGAAGCGGAAGCCCGGGGGCACCTGGGCGGCGTACTCGGCGAAGGTGGCGGCGGGAATGGGCGCGTAGAAGGTCCGGTCCACCCCCACGGTGCGAAGAATGGGGTGCTGGGCGTACGCGGCGAGCCCCTCGCGCGACAGCCGCGCCGGCGTGGCTTCCCGGTCGTAGACGAGCCCCTTCCACCCGGGAAACGTCCACGAGGAGGTGCCCAGGTAGAGCGCCGGGGGAAGCCGCTCTCCCAGGGCCCGCACGTCATCGGGCAGCTCGGCGGGACCGACGGGCTCGCCCTGCCCGCGCCGCCGTCCCCTGGCGGGAGTGGGGCTGGGCGCCCCGGTGAAGAGATCGAGTTGGGAGGAATCGGCCATGTGCGCTCCGGTGGACTCTATTTCTAGAGTAAGCCCGAGCGGCCACACTTCCAAGGTCTTCTCCGAAGAAACACCGAGGGCCGGCATGCCGGGGGGCGGGCACCCGGCCGCGATGCACCGCGTCGTGCGCGGAGCGTCAGTTCGCTTCGGGGACGTCCGCCGCGGCCTTGCGCACGGTGTGCACCGCGGCATCCACCTCGGCGAGGATGCGGCGGGCGTGGGCGAGGAAGGCGGTGCCCGCGGGCAGCAGCCGCATGCCGCGCGGCGTGCGCTCGAAGAGCGGCGTTCCCAGCTCGTCCTCGAGCGACAGGATGTGACGGCTGAGCGGGGGCTGGGACAGGTGCAGCCGGCGCGCGGCGCGGCCCACGTGGCCCTCTTCGGCCACCGCGACGAAGGACTGGAGGTGCGTGAGGCTCACGGCCCCGAGTCTAGCGCTTCCGCGGACCGTGGACCCAATGCCAAGACAGCATTGGACGCCCGGGTGGCCCCGGGGCCACCTTGCCCGCCATGGGAATTCCACTACTCAAGGGAATGGACGTCGAGCGTCTGCGTCGCGCGGGACGGGCCGCGGCCGGGACGCTCGCGCATGTCGCGGCCCGGCTCGCCCCGGGCATCTCGACGGCGGACATCGACACGTGGGTGCGCGAGGACACGGCGCGGCGCGGCGGCACCCCCAGCCAGCTCGGCTACAAGGGGTTTCCGGCGGCGGTCTGCACCAGCCGCAACCACGTCGTCTGCCACGGCATCCCGCGCCCGGACGAGCGGCTCGGGCCCGGGGACATCGTCAACGTGGACGTCACCACGTGCCTCGAGGGGTTTCACGGGGACACCTCGGCCACGTTCTTCATCGGCGAGGTGTCCGCGGAGGCGCGCCATGTGGTGGACGTCGCGCGCCGGTGCCGCGACGCGGGCGTGGCGGTGGTGCGCCACGGGGCCCGGCTCGGAGACATCGGCGCCGCCATCGAGGAGCTCGCCCGCCAGGAGGGCTGCAGCGTGGTGCGCGAGTTCGGTGGACACGGCATCGGCCACCAGATGCACCTCCCGCCCCATGTGTCGCACGTGGGCAGACGCGGCACGGGCATCACCCTGCGCTCGGGAATGGTGATCACCATCGAGCCCATGGTGAACCTGGGGCGTGCGGAGATCCGGGTGTTGCCGGACGGGTGGACGGTGCTCACGGAGGACGGGAGCCTGTCGGCCCAGTTCGAGCACACCGTGCTGGTGACGCGCGAGGGCTGCGAGATCCTCACCCCCACGCCCCCCGCCGGGGAGATGCAGTAGGGTCCGCTCCCGCGCCCACCCCCGAGAGCCCGGGCGCGCGAGGAGCGAGCGTGGAGCTGACCTTCATCGATACCGAGCACCCGCTGTACCCGGAGGAACTGGAGCTGCGCTACCAGGTGCTGAGGGCCCCCCTCGGCTTCGACCGCTCCGCGGTGAAATTCCCCTTCGACGCGCACAGCCTGCACCTCGTCGCCGTGGACGCGGGGCGGGTCGTCGGGTGCGTGCTCTTCCATCCGGAGAGCGAGCACTCGGGCAGGCTCTTCCAGATGGCCATCGAGCCCGCGCGGCAGCGGACCGGCCTGGGGGCCCGGCTGGTGCGTGCCCTGGAGGAAGAGCTGGGGGCGAGGGGCTTCCGGGAAGTCACCCTCCACGCGCGCGCCCACGTGGCGGGCTTCTACGAGACACTCGGCTACGAGGTGTACGGCGAGCCCTTCGTGGAGGTGAGCATTCCGCATGTCCATATGCGGCGGCGGCTGGACGGGACGCTGCGGGGCGTACCGGGGGGACGTTAGGCTTCGAGGATGTCCGAGTTGCCCGCCGCACTGCCACCCTCCGATCCACTCGCCACCCTCAACGCGGCCTTCCGCGAGGCCTACGCGGCGCGCCGGGAGGCCGTCCTCGGGCGGATGGGCCCCGTCATCGCCCAGATCGACGACCTGCTCATCCTGCGCATGCGGGGCGAGCGCCACGAGGGCCCCGCGCGCACCCGGCGCTACCACGAGTTCAAGTCGCTCGCCCACCTGCCCCTCGCCCTCTACGTGCTGCTGTCGGGCCAGCGCGGCGTGCTCGACGAGGCCACGTGCGAGCAACTCGCCACCCTGCGGCGGCTCGTCACCGACACCGAGGCCAGCCTCGCGCGGCGGACCTTCTCCCCCGAGGAGCGTACCCGCCAGCATCGCCTCCTGGACCAGGCGCGCGACCTGATCGATCAGGTCCTCTCGAGCGCGACCGTCTCCGCCGGGACGCTCGCCGCCTATGTCCGTGCCCAGGCGCCGGATCTGCTGCGCAACGCCGAGGACGCCGCGCGGGATCAGCTCGAGACCATGCACGCCACCGTCGAGGCCTGGAAGCAGCGGATGACCCCGGAGGAGCGCGACCAGTTGCGCGCGGTGGTCGCCGTCTCGCACATGTCCCGCCCGGGCAACGTGGCCGTGCAGTACTTCTCCGTCACCCTCGGCGAGCGCTGGGAGGGCCGCTTCGACCAGGAGGGGCTCGACCCGGGCAAGCGCGTGCTCGCGGCCGAGACGACCTTCGACGAGGAGGCCTCCTTCGCGCTGCTGGCCACCCACGTGCTCGACGCCAACGTGGGCACCCGCTTCTTCGGCGAGGAGTCGCGCATGTCTCGCGACGCGCTCGCGGACGCCGCGGAGCGGCTCCTGGCGAGGATGTTCCACCGGGAGCCCGCGCCCCCCTCACCACCCATCGACGCCTAACGCCCCGGAGGGGCACCGATGATCTGGTGGACCACCGCCAGCAAGGGCGCCAACCGGAAGGGCTTGGGCAGGAAGGCGGCACACGGCAGGTGCCGCCAGAAGCTCGGGGGCGCCGAGCTCATGAGGACCACGGGGATGTCACGCAGCTCGGGCGCCTTCTTCATGGCGTCCAGCATCTCGGGTCCATTCATCAACGGCATCATGTAGTCAGCGAGCACCAGCGAGGGACGCTCCACCGCCATGCGCTCCAGCGCCTGGCGTCCGTCGAACGCCACCATCGTCGGGTAGCCCTCGTCCTGGAGCAGATCCCGGATGGTTTCGACCATGCCGAATTCGTCATCGACGATGAGGATGGGCCCCATGCCTATTGGCCCCGATGCATCGGGACCCGTGCCTGTCCCGTCAGGAGTTGCTGCCCGTCCTCGATGATCTCACCCACGACCAACCCCTTTTCCCCGATGAGCAGCTCGCGGAAGGAGTGATCGTAGTCGCTGTTGCGGACCTTCATGGCGCAGATGAAGCGGCGCAGTTGGGAGCGCAACTCGACGGAGCGCAGATAGAGGATGTTCTCCGCCACCAGGGACAGACCCTGGAGTGGAAACTTCAGCTCCGGACCAAAGGCGGCTGGCGTCTCGGCCGTGTAGATCAACGTCACGTCCCGCTGGCGGCACTCGTTGACGAGCGCCGCCAGGAAGCGCGTGACTCGACCCCGCTGGGCGCTGGCCTTCTGCAGCCCGTCGTACCCATCGAGGAAGAGCCTGCGCACACCCCGCTCGCGGACGAGGGACAGCAACTGCGCTCCGAGCTTGTCGAGGACGTTCTCCAGGGGTGGATGGTAGCTGATGACGAGCTCACCGCTCTCGATCAAGGGCTCGAGTTGCAGACCCACGCCACGCGCCTGGACCTGCATGCGCTCCGGAGAGTCGTAGAAGGCGAAGTGGTGGCCGAGCTCGCCCTGGCGTGCCCCCTGCGCGAGGAAGTTCACGCCCAGCAGCGTCTTGCCGCTGCCCGGCGGGCCATACAGCAGGGTGGAGGAACCGGACGGAATGCCCCCGTGCAACATCGCGTCCAGCCCGGCGATGCCGAAGGCGCACCGCGTGTGGCCCGAGGGGGTAGCAGGGGCGAGATCCTCGCGCGGAAGCGACTCCAGGCGGGGGTAGACGACGAGCCCGTCGGAGGTGATGTCGAAGCTGTGCCATCCGAGCAGGTGCGCGCTGCCTCGGAACTTGCGCACGTCCAGCTCCCGGAGCATGCGCGCGCCCAGCGTGCGCTGTCGCAGCACGATCAACCCATCCACCATGGTGTGCTCGGCGCGCAGCCCCTTGCCACCGCCCGTGGTGAGGATGAGGGTGGTACACCCCAACAGGTTCGTCACCACCTGGAGGTTGTGGATGAACTTCTTGAGCGCCTGGGGAGACGGGGCCATCTCCTCGGCGGCCACCAGGCCGTCGAGCACGAGCAGCGAGGCGTTGCGGGCCTTGATCTCCTTGCGGAGGAGCGCGAGCAGCGCATCCAGTCCGCCCTGCTCCAGCACGTTGAACGCGCTCACGTACGTGGCGCTCTGCCCGACGCGGGAGGCATCGAAGAACGAGAGCGGCTCGAGGTTGGAGATCAGATCCGTGTGCGACTCGGCCAGCAAGGTGACGTACAGCACCCCGTGTCCCTGCCGGATGTGGTGGAAGCAGGTCTGATTGGCGAGGATCGTCTTTCCCGCGCCCGGCAGCCCCATCAGCATGTAGGTCCGGCCCCGGAGGAACCCTCCGTGCAGCACCGTGTCGAGGCCCGGAACACCCGTTGAAATCCGCTCATGAGGACCTGGACCGTGCTCTGTCATCACTCGTTCTCTCCTCCACCGCAGACTAACGGCCAGTGTTCGGTGCGTGCGTAGCTGGAACGGGATTCGCGCGCCAGCGTCATCTGCCGAACTTCCCTCTTCCGCTCGCGGCCCCTGGTTCCCGCGCGGCTGGTAATCGGGTCCGTGGCCGCACCCGCCGCACCCGCCACACCCCACTGCCCTCGAGGAGCCGCGCATGTCCGGTCCACTGAGTGATTCGGAGCTGGAGAAGCTCGACGCCTACTGGCGCGCCGCCAACTACCTCTCCGTGGGGCAGATCTACCTCAAGGACAACCCACTGCTCACGCGCCCGCTCGTGCTGGACGACATCAAGCCCCGGCTGCTCGGGCACTTCGGCACGACGCCCGGGTTGAACTTCATCTACGTCCACCTCAACCGCATCATCCGGCTGAACCAGGCCAACATGATGTATGTGATTGGCCCCGGACATGGCGCCCCCGGCATCATCGCCAACACCTTCCTCGAGGGCTCCTACACGGAGACCTATCCCAACATCGAGCGCAACACCGATGGGGTGAAGCGGCTGTTCCGCCAGTTCTCCTGGCCCTACGGCGTGCCCAGCCATGACTCGCCGGAGGTGCCCGGCTCCATCAGCGAGGGCGGCGAGCTGGGCTACAGCCTGCTGCACGCCTACGGCGCCGCCTTCGACAACCCGGACCTCCTCGTCGCCTGCGTGGTGGGAGACGGCGAGGCCGAGACGGGCCCACTGGCGGCGAGCTGGCACTCCAACAAGTTCCTCAACCCCATCTCCGATGGCGCGGTGCTGCCCATCCTCCACCTCAACGGCTACAAGATCGCCAACCCCACGCTGCTCGCGCGCATCGACCCGGACGAGCTCGAGGCCCTCTTCCGCGGCTACGGCTACCACCCCTACGTCCTGGAGGGAGAGGATCCGCGCACGATGCACCAGCGCATGGCCGAGGTGCTCGACACCCTCTACCGGGAGATCCGCGACATCCAGCGCGAGGCGCGCGAGAACAACGACCCCACCCGACCCCGCTGGCCCATGTTGATCCTCCGCACGCCCAAGGGCTGGACGTGCCCCGCCGTGGTGGACGGCAAGCCGGTGGAAGGCACCTGGCGCGCCCACCAGGTCCCGCTCGACGAGGTGCGCACCAACCCCGAGCACCTGAAGCTGCTCGAGCAGTGGCTGCGCAGCTACAAGCCCCACGAGCTGTTCGACGAGCACGGCACCTTGCGCGAGGAGCTGGCGGAGCTCGCGCCCAAGGGGCGGCTGCGCATGGGCGCCAATGCCCACGCCAACGGCGGACAGCTCCTGGTGCCGCTCGTGCTGCCCCACTTCCGCGAATACGCCGTGGAGTGCGGCACGCCGGGCTCCCACCAGGTGAGCGCGACGAGCGTGCTGGGCAAGTACCTGCGCGACGTCATGCGCCGCAATCTCCCCCAGCGCAACTTCCGCATGTTCGCGCCGGACGAGAACGCCTCCAACCGCCTGCAGGCCGTCTACGAGGCGAGCGGCAAGCGGTGGAATGCCCGCTACGAGGACGTGGACGAGTCGCTCTCCGTGGAGGGCCGGGTGATGGAGGTGTTGAGCGAGCACCTGTGCCAGGGATGGCTCGAGGGCTATCTGCTCACCGGACGCCACGGCTTCTTCTCCTGCTACGAGGCGTTCATCCACATCGTCGACTCGATGTTCAACCAGCACGCCAAGTGGCTCAAGTCCGCCAGGGAGCTGGCGTGGCGCAAGCCCATCGCCTCGATGAACTACCTGCTCAGCTCCCACGTGTGGCGCCAGGATCACAACGGGTTCTCCCATCAGGATCCCGGCTTCATCGACCACGTGGCCAACAAGCGCGCCGACACGGTCCGCATCTACCTGCCCCCGGACGCCAACACGCTCTTGTCCGTGGCGGACCACTGCCTGCGCACGAAGGACTACGTGAACGTCATCATCGCGGGCAAGCAGGCCGCCCCGGTGTGGCTCGACATGGAGAGCGCGGTGCGCCACTGCGCCGCGGGCATCGGCATCTGGGAGTGGGCGGGCAACGAGGCGGGAGGCGAGCCGGACGTGGTGATGGCCTGCGCGGGCGACGTGCCCACCCTGGAGACGCTCGCCGCGGTGACGGTGCTGCGCGAGTGGGCACCGGAGCTGAAGGTCCGCGTCGTCAACGTCGTGGACCTCTTCACCCTGGAGCCCGTCGGCAACCACCCCCACGGGCTGAACGACGAGGACTTCGACCGGCTCTTCACCCGGGACAAACCCGTCGTCTTCGCCTTCCACGGCTACCCCACCATCGTGCACAAGCTCACCTACAACCGGGCCAACCACGGCAACATCCACGTCCACGGCTACAAGGAGGAAGGCACCACCACGACCCCCTTCGACATGACCGTGCTCAACAAGATGGATCGCTACACGCTGGCGTTCGACGCGATCCGCCACTCCCGCCCCACCGTCCACCGGGTGAAGGACGCCGAGCAGCGACTGTCGGAGGTCCTCCAGCGGCACAAGCTCCACGTCTCCGAACATGGCGAGGATCTACCGGAGGTGCGCGACTGGAACTGGACCGCGCGATGAACGGCCCCCTGCTGGTCATCAACAGTGGCTCGTCCTCGCTGAAGTTCGGCGTGTATGCGCACCGCGAGGGCCATGAGGCCGTGCTGTTCAAGGGCACGGTGCGGCACATCGGGGGCGAGCGGGGCACCCTGTCCCTCCAGGACGCCCACGGACAGAAGGTGTTCGAGAAGTCCGCGCCCTACCCCACCCAGCGCGAGGCGTTCGATCGGGCCATGGATCGGCTGGAGTCCCTCGGCCACACCTCCCCCGTGGCGATCGGCCACCGCGTCGTCCATGGAGGGCCGCACCTGCGGGAGCATCGGGCGCTCACCGGGGAAGTGCTTCACACCCTGGAGACGACGACGCACTTCGCACCCCTTCACGTGCCGCCAGCGCTCGAGTTGATCCACCACGCGCGCGAGCGCTACCCGTCCGTGCCCCAGTTCGCGTGCTTCGACACGGTCTTCCATCGCACGCTGCCCGAGGAGGCGGCGGTCTTCCCGGTGCCGCGCCAGTACCGGGACCAGGGCGTGGAGCGCTACGGCTTCCACGGGCTCTCCTACGAGTCCATCGTGGAGCGGCTCAAACCCCGCGTGCCCGAGCGCACCGTCGTAGCGCACCTGGGCAGCGGAGCCAGCCTGGTCGCGCTCCGGCACGGCATCTCCGTGGACACCACCATGGGGTTCACCCCCACGGGCGGCATTCCCATGGGCACGCGCACGGGCGATATCGACCCCGGCGTGCTGCTCTGGCTGCTGCGCCAGGGCCACGTGGATGCCGAGGGGCTCGAGTCCCTGGTGAACCACGACTCGGGGCTCAAGGCGCTCTCTGGAGGGACGAGCGACATGTCCGAGCTCACGCGGGCCGCGGGGTTCGGGGATGCGTCGGCGGCGCTGGCGCTCTCGGTCTTCGTGCGGAGCATCGCCAAGACGATCGGGGCCTATGCGGCGGTGCTCGGCGGAATCGACCTGCTCGTCTTCACGGGAGGCATCGGCGAGAACAGTCCCATCGTGCGCCAGCGCGTCTGCGCGATGCTCGGCCACCTGGGACTGGTGCTCGACGACGCCCGCAACCGGGATGGCCAGGGAGTCATCTCGGCGCCCGGCTCGCGTGGGACGATCCAGCTCCTCCCGAGCGAGGAGGAGGAGCAGATCGCCCGCCATACGCGCCGGCTGATGCGGGCATGAGGGCGCCGGAAATGACGCACGAGAACAAGCCGGCACCGCACCTCGGAAGGCCCGCCCCACCTGATCGCCCACTCTGAAAGGAAGCAGCCAGGAGACGTGAGGCCGTGTTACCTTGGACGCTCGGCTTTCGAGATGGAGGTCATGGGCGTGAGGTCGCGGTGAAACCATCAGGGGACGATGCCGTCCGGTCGAAAGGCTTCATCCTTTGGTTCACGGGCCTGTCCGGCGCGGGCAAGAGCACGCTCTCGGTGGAAGTCGGCCGCAGACTGGTGCCCAGACATTCCGTGGACATCCTCGATGGGGATGAGATCCGCAACTTCCTCTCGCGCGGGCTGGGTTTCACCCGGCCGGATCGCGAGGAGAACATCCGGCGGATCGGCTTCGTGGCGCGGCGGCTCGCCAGGCATGGCATCGCGGTGCTCTCCGCCGCCATCTCTCCGTATCGCGACTCGCGCGACGAGGTGCGGCGGCTGGCGGCCGAGGAGGGCATCCCCTTCCTCGAGGTGTACATGCAAGCCAGTCTGGAGGTCCTCATCCGTCGAGACGTGAAGGGGCTCTACAAGAAGGCCCTGGCGGGTGAGATTCCCCACTTCACGGGCATCTCGGATCCATACGAGCCGCCCGAGTCTCCCGAGATCTTGATCCGCAGTGATTCGGAGAGCGTGGACATGAGCGTGGCCCGCGTCCTCGCGGTTCTCGAGGAGCAGGGGCTGACCTCACCGGCTCGATGAAGCCTGTCCGCTGGGACGCCCTGCCCGAGCAACCAGACGAGCCCAGGATGCCCGCTCGCCTCTCTCCGAGGTGTCGGACACCACCCGGCGAGTCGCCTGAAATCCAGGCGAGGGGGTGTCAGTCGTCTCCCCGATGAACACCCTGTCCGGAGAGATGAGGCCCGCGACCCCGCTCCCTTTCGTGCGTGTGCTCACCTGGGCCTGTCGGGGCGGGCTCTGCGCCTTCATCGGGCTCTACACCCTGTGTGCCGTGCTCAACATGCAGTTGGGCTATCAGGGCAACGAGAACACCGAACTCACCGCACTGGTGTGGCGGGAGTGGCGGCACGTGGTGTTGGGGCAGGTGGCCCGACTGCTCACGGCCCATACGGTGCTGGGGCTTCTCGCGGGGCTCTGCCTGGGGCTGGGCGCGTGGGGCGTGGGTGTGAGGCGTTGGAGCGCGGCCTTCCTGTGGGGACTCGGTGGAAGCCTGCTCCTCGCGCTGCTCGCGCTCCTGGGGGACATGGCCCATCACCCCCACCTCTATGCCGCCACGCTCTACACACGCGCGGAATGGACACGGACCCTGCTGCTGGCTGTCAGTCAGACGTCTCCCGCCCCCTGGCGGGCCCTGGCCGCGCTGCTCATCACGCTCGCCCCCGTGTTGGCGCTCTGGCGCCTCGGGAGGGAGCGTCGAGGCGAGGTCCGGACGCCGCGGCGCGCGCCAGCCGCGCTGAAGCCCTTGGGGGTGGCCGTCCTGGGCGCGCTCCTCGTGGGCCTGCTGCTCGCGTGGAACCCTGGCCCCGCGCCCTCCTCCGAGAGGCCCCGGCGCCCCAACCTGCTCATCCTCGCCTCGGATGGGCTGCGGCCGGATCACCTCTCGGGCAACGGTCATCCCCGCCCGACGTCGCCTCACATCGATCGGCTCATGCGCGAGGGCAGTCATTTCGAGGAGACACTCGTGCAGATTCCGCGCACGGGGCCCTCGTGGACGACGCTGCTGAGCTCGCAGTGGGCGGGCCAGCACCCCATCCGTCACACCATGGTGGGCCCCGAGGCGCGCACTCAATCCTTTCCCACGCTCGCCACCGCGCTGCGCGAGGCGGGCTGGCGGACGGAGGTGCTGTCCGACTACGCGGGCGACGTCTTCTCGCGCCTGCCGCTGGGCTTCGAGCACGTGAGCGCCCCCGCCTTCAACTTCCCCGAGCTCATCCGCCAGCGCATGCTCATCACCCAGGTGACGCTGCTGCCGTGGACCGCGCTCGTGCCCTCGTTCTTCCCCGAGCGGCAGCAGCTTCCCGAGCTCACCGACCCCTCCCCGCTCGCGGCGAGCACCCGCCGCGCGCTCGAGGGCTTCGGCTCCGACGAGCCCTTCGCGCTGCTCGTGTTCGCCTCGGTGACGCACTTCCCCTACGCCGCGCCGCATCCGTACGAGGGCCAGTTCCTCGCGCCCGGGGAGCGGGGGCCCTGGCGCTTCGGGGCCACACCCCAGATGGAGGCGCCACGCGCGCCCGCGAGTGACGCGGACAAGGCGGCGCTGGTGGCCAACTATGACGCGAGCGTGCTCGCCTTCGACGCGTTCGTGGGGCGGACGATGGAGGAGCTGGAGCGGCGGGGACTCGCGGAGGACACGCTGGTGGTGGTGCTGTCGGACCACGGCGAGCACCTGGAGGAGAGCGACCGGGGAATGGGCCATGGGGAGCACCTGTGGGGCGGCGAGGCCCTGCGCGTGCCCTTCATCCTGCGCTGGCCCGGGAAGGTGGCGGCGGACCGGGCGGTGGCGGCGCGTGCCCGGGCCATCGACGTGGCGCCCACCCTGCTGGAGCTGCTGGGCGTGGAGTCCCCGGCGAGCTTCCAGGGGCGCTCGTTGGCCTCCCAGCTCATACCGGGGCGGGAGCCTCCCGCACTGGAGGAACTGCCCGCGCTCATCGAGACGGACCTCTGGTTCTCGGATCGGGATGGCCAGCGCTACCAACGATTCCGCCTGCCCTACCCCTGGCTCTACGAGACCATGAGGGCGGAGCCCGGCACGGGGGACCTCTCGCTCGAGCCCGAGTGGGAAGAGCCGGTGGAGCGCGCCAGACACCGGGGTCTCTACCTGGGCCGCTGGAAGCTGCTGGAGCTGCCCACGCGCGAGGGCGTGCGCGTGGAACTCTATGACGTCCGAGCGGACCCCGAGGAGCGGCACGAGGTGTCCGCCGCGCATCCCGACGTGGTGTCCGAATTGCGCGCCCGGCTCCACCGGGAGCGCACCTGGGGTGAGACCACCGAGTCGTATTGACGCTCCGCCACGGGGTGGACGCGGCGGAAATCGAAGCCGTAGACGAGGCGATTCCACCCCCAACCCCGCTGGAGGGGCGCACTGGCATACTCCGACGGCCCCGCCAGGACCTGCCAGGTCCTGACTCGATTGGAGTACGCAGCCATGCGTTTCCGAGCGTGCATCGCACTTCTGCTCTATGTCTCCGCCTGCGCTACGTCAGCGCCCAGCCCACGAGAGCCAGCGGCCCGGGACCCGAGGCTCGCCAACCTCCAGCGGGCGGCGACGCTGCCCTGGACGGATGGGGGGCGTTGCGCCGTACAGGAGGATGCCGAGCCCTGGCCCGTGCTAGCGGAACGGTGCTTTCATGCCCTCGACCATGACCGGATCGAGTTTCACGACA
The DNA here is from genome assembly GCF_002305875.1 of Cystobacter fuscus. Taxonomy (NCBI): domain Bacteria; kingdom Pseudomonadati; phylum Myxococcota; class Myxococcia; order Myxococcales; family Archangiaceae; genus Cystobacter; species Cystobacter fuscus. The sequence continues at coordinate 7,635,480 of NZ_CP022098.1, forward strand.
TCACGGGACGATGCGCGGTGGCATCTGCTGGCGCCGCAGCCGTGGGGCTCGGGGTCTGCGTCCTCGCGGCAGAGATCGTCGTGGGGGCTGTAATTGTGGCGGGCGTGGTGGTGGTGGGCTTCGCCATCAAAGAAGCCTTGGATACTTAGGCGGAGAAGAAGGGTCGTCCCCAGGTAAGGCCCGTGCCTGAAGCACGCCCCGTGCCAGAAGTGAAGCCCGTGCCTGAAGCGCGCCCCGTGCCCGAAACAAAGCCCGCTCCGCAGAAACCCTCGCCGACAAAAAGGCCCAAGCCGGAGCCCAAAGGACCGAATTTCCCTCCTCTGGAGCCACCCGAAGTCACGGAGCGAGATCGACACTGGTGCGAGCCCGTCCCGGTGCCGCACGAGGGCAAGGATGACGCGCATAACAAGTGCGCCGATCAGTTTCCGCCCAACCGTTATCCCGGAATGGATGTGCTCGTAGGCGGCGTGAGCTTCGATGCGCTGCAAGTCGGCGTGCGTGTGCTGTGGGAAATCAAGACCCATCAATTTGACACATACCCTGACTTTATCCGGAAGCAGGAGATTGAAAAGGAAATGAAGCAATTGGACAAGGAGCGAAACGCCGCGGAGGCATGTGGATATGACTTCATCATTGGGGTGAGCACCCAAGCGCACAAAGAAGCGCTGCTGCAACGGGATCAGACCCTCATTATCGTCGTCACGGGGTGCAAACGATGACTACCCGAAAAACACTCGACATCATCGTCTACGCGCCTGCGCTTGTAGGCAACGACAGCCGCGCGCTCGATAGCGTCCATGGAATGGAAAAGGCGCTCCCCGGCTTGCGCCTGGAGTGGCGGCTCTCCAAAGGCGGGCGCCCCATCGCATTGCCGCAGCGCGACACGTGGCTTGTAGAAAGGATTGAGGATGGGGGATTCCCTCTCGTGTGCAACGGGGACGAGAGTTACCCCGTGACGGTTATGGGAAGGGGAAGATCGGGACTCTTCAGCCCTGGCGGTCAGGCCCTGTTTGAAGTGCATGCAGAACTGCCACTGGACGAGCCCGTGATCGCGTCAGCGGCGGCTGTGCTTGAGGGCACGGCGGAGGGGGCATGTGCAATGTGGGGACGTGCGACACCAGACGACGCTGCGGTGGACATCGCGTATCAGACAGCACCCACGCGGGAAGGGCCACCGTCTCCACGCAGGGGGCTGCCCGCCCTGAAGCTCTTCAAGCACATCCGCTCGCCTGAGATTCCCTATTACCTGGGGTGGCTGAACTATTGGTCTGCCGCTGCCGCGCAGGCCATCGGTTTCCCGGACCCTGCCCGCGACGCCGAGTTGCTCTCGCGCTCACGGCGCACGGCGTCGGGGGGGTGGGTCGTGCAGCTCACCGATGCACCGCTCGACCTGGACAACCCCGCCCACCTGAACGCGCTCAAACGGGCCTACGAGCGCTTCCCGGACATTGGCGGGCGCTCCACTCCTTGAGGTTCGGCACGGCTCACGGTAGCCGTACTCAGGGCGCCGCCTTCTGGCTCGCCGGGAAGGTGACGTTCCCCAGGGTGACGGTGCGCGGCCCGCCTTCCTCCCACAGCGGCAAGGTCGCCGGCGGCCTGACCCCCCAGGCCGCCCAGGTCACGTTCGCGGACTTCACCGGCGATGGCAACGCCGACTACCTCATGGCCGACTTGTCCACCAACGCCATCATCGAGTACTCCTGGGCCGGTGGCGATGGCCACGGCGGATGGATCAACCAAGGCCGAGTTGCCTCCGGCGTTCCCATCCCCTGAGCTCGTCGAGAGGTCTCTTTATCTTTGGACACAGGATGGAACACATGCTCATGAACTCCGTGGTGATGATGGTGCTGCTCGCGACCCCGGCCCAACCGGCTCCGGCCGCGGCCTCGCCGCTGACGTGGAAGGTGACCGGCTCGGATGTGACGTTCGAGATGTCGGCGAAGGATCTGCGCGCCCTGCGTGGCGGCAAGGAGGTGTTCGGTCTGCGCTCGCGTGAGGAGGAATTCCTCTCCAACTTCAAACCCTCTCAAGTGGAAGGAGAAGAGCCTCCGGACATGTCCGATTGGGAGGCCTCCAAGTCCTACGACGTGCTGTCGGTCGTGGGTCCGTGGGTGAGCTACGAGACGTCCAGCGCGGGTTACACGGGCGGCGCGCACCCGTACGCGCACACGACCTACGTCACCACCGACGTGACGAAGAAACCAGATGCCTTCTCGCTGCTCGCCGTGTTCCCGGAGAAGGAGGTGCTCAAGGCCCTCAAGGCGGACCGCTTCGTGAAGAAACACATCTCCGACGAAGAGGCCTTCAAGAAGGCGGGAACCGTGGAGGACATGCTCCAGAGCCTGGAGCCCGGCGAGGACTGTGTAGGCTTCGAGTACGGCATCGACGCGGTGCGGCGCTCGGTGGCGTTCCACCACCTCGAGGGCAACAAGGTCGCCGTGCGCATCGCCTTCGGCTACGCGAGTGAGGCGTGCCGCGGAAACAGTTTCGTGGTGGGCCTGCTGCTTCCCATCCCCGCCAGCCTGAAGCCCGCGCTGGAGCGCGCGGCGAAACGCGAGGAGGGCTTCCTCATGAAGGACGCGAAGGCCGTCCACGCGCCCTCGGTGCAGTTCAACTGGGAGCCACCCCAGGAGAAGAAGCGCTGAATCCCCGCGGTCTCGCGCTGCCCGCTAGATAACGCCAGCTGTGAAGGAAGGCGTTGTTCGTCGTTGCCCCCGAATCGCTGGAGAGCCCCTTGGGCCGGGGTTCCCCTCAAGGTTCGATTGCGCCTCGAAGGCGGGCGGTGATTAAGCTCCACGCCATGCGCGCACTTGCCCTTCTTCCCCTGCTCCTCGGTGTCTCCGCTCGTGCCGAAGCGCCACTCGATGACCTCCTCCAACGCCTGGGCGAGGCGGAGGAGCGAAAACTGGCCGTCCCCGCCTGCCGCACCGTGGAGCACTCGGTCACGGAGGAGCTGGACAAGGAGGGCAAGGTGAAGGGACGGCTGACCCGCAGTTACGAAGTCACCCGCTCCGGAACCACGGTGCTGACACGCAAACGCCTCTCCCAGAAGGAAGAGGGGGACCTGAGCAGCCAGCTCAAGGCGGAGCCGAAGGACCCGCCGAAGAACGAGGACGACAAGGCGAGGTTGTCCCCGTTCCATCCGCGGGCCAGGGCGGATTACCGCTTCGACTCCACACCGGGTCCGAGCGAGGGGTTGGTGACCGTGAAGTTCGCCCCCTCGAAGTCAGACAAGAAACGGATGAAGGGACAGGCGGTGGTGGACACACGGGCCGGGAAGGTGATGACCCTGCGCATCTCCCCGTCCGACATGCCCCCCATGTTGGATGAGTTGCAGATGGACTTCCTGGCCTACACGGAGACCCCGTGCGAGTGGCAGCCCACGCAAATGAAAATCGCCGCCTCGGGCGGACTCCTCCTCTACAAGCTGCGCTTTCGTACGGAGGTGACGGTGACCGGACACCAGAAGGTGGACGGGCCGGGCACCGCGACCGGCGCTCACTGACGGGGGTCGGCCCTCCGCGAACACGTGAGCACGAATCAGCCGCGAGCAAGGGCGCATCAGCTGGCACGACCTGCGGCACAGCTACGGAAGCCACCTCGCCGAGCGGGGGTATCCTCCAAAAGGGTTGGTTTCCCTGCGATAGACTGGACGACCGGGGTCACGTAAGCCGCCATGACCAGGGATTCTACCGTTCGGCAATGAACTGTTGAACTTGGCCAACAGTTCGATAATGCCGCCTTGTCCTTGGTTACACTCAGCCGTTGCGGATGAAGCTGGAGATCAGGTCGGCGCACACCTGCGGCGCCTCGTGCTGCGGACCGTGGCCCATCTGCGGAAACACCATCAGGTGCACCGACTTCGTCTGCGGCGTCAGATCGAACCAGTTCTCCACCGGGAAGACGATTTCCTGATCTCCGGAGATGACCAGCACGGGGAGGTGGGTCCTCTCGAGGAAGTCACGGTAGCCGTCATCATCGACGAAGATATCCTCGGCCCGGGTCTCGGCGAGCATCTTCAAGACGGTGGGCATCGGAATCGCCGGGCTGAGGTCCGTGGTGCGCGCCGCGATGCGGTTGTGCGACGCCTGCGCGGCGGCGCGGGACTTCTGCGACTCCGGATGGAAGAACAGCACGATTTCGTCGTCCAGATCGTTCACCGGCTTCAAGGCGCGCTCGAAGAAGATGGGCTTCGAGCCGAGGCGCACCTTGCCCGGGGGCGTGGTACCGATCAGGATCGTCTTGAGGATGCGCTCGGGGTAGAGGCGCGCCGCCACCTGCGCCGCGATGCCACCCAGCGACCAGCCGCCAATGACGAAGCGCTCGAGGTCCAGCGCGTCGGCCAGATCGATGGCGTCCTGGGCCATCTTCTTGCGCACATAGCTGGGCTCGCCCGTCGACTGGCCAAGGCCGGAGTAGTCGAAGGTGATGACGCGGTGGTGGACCGCCAGCGCATCGAGGAAGGCGGGATCCCATGAGTCGAGAATGCCGCGGAATCTCAGGCAGAGGATGATGGGCACCCCCTGGCCGATGTCCCGGTAGGCGATGCGGCGGCCCTTCACCTCGGCGAAACGGGTGGGAGTATTGACGGCCGTATGGACGGGGGCGGACGTAGTCATGTCTGGGTTCTCCTACACGAGCGGGGGGGGTGATTTCGTCGGGAATGAGTCTTGTCTCTCATTCCCGTGCAAGCGATGGAGCGACTATGACGATTGGCCGTCGCGCTGTCTTTTGTACGGGTGGGTGAGCCGGCCTATACCTTGGTATGGGGCCATCCCCCCTCCGGACCCTGCCATCCCGCGATGGGCAGGGTGAAGACGAACCGTGCCCCGCCGGCGGGGATGTTTTCCGCCCAGATGCGGCCACCGTGCGCCTCGATGATGTTGCGGCAGATCGACAGCCCCAGGCCGAGACCAGCCACCTTGGTGGTGAAGAAGCTCTGGAAGAGCCGGTCGTGATGTTGCGGCGGGATGCCCGGCCCCGAGTCCTCGAGCGCGAAGCGCAGTTCGCCGTCACCCGCCAGGGTCATCAGCTTGAGCCGGGGCCGTGGGCAGCGGGCGCGCTTCATCTCCTGCATGGCGTTGAGCGCCAGGTTGACGACGATCTGCTGGAGCTGCACGCGATCGGCCTCGATGTCCGGCAGGCCGTCGGAGAGTTCGAGGCGCAGCTCGACCTCGTGCGCCATCAGCTCGTGGTGGAGGAACCGCACCGCCTCCTCGATGACCGGATTGGGCGACAGGCGCTGTCGTTCCGAGGTCTTGTTCGAGGCCATGGCGCGGAGGCGGGCGATGATGTCGGCGGCGCGCTTCGCGTCGCTGACCATGTTGGCGTTGATGGCGCGCAGCTCGTCGAGGTCAGGCTCGGGCCGCGAGAGCCACCGCGCCCCCGCCGCGCCATGGGCGGCGATGGCGGCCAGGGGCTGGTTCACCTCGTGGGCAATCGACGCCGTCAGCTCTCCGAGCATCGACAGGCGCGAGGCATGGGCGAACTCGCTCTGCAATTGCCGCAACGCCTTCTGCGCGGCCTCGCGCTCGGTGATGTCGGTCAGCCCCACCAGCACCATGCCGCGCGCCCGCAGCTCGGGGGAGTCGTTGACGGTGAACAGCGTGTTGATCTCCCGGCCATCCAGCCGGTAATGGACCGTCTCCTCCTCGAAGCTGGCCTGTGCCCGGTAGCTGGAGAGCAGCGAACGCCGGATGACCGGGTAGGACGAGGGCGGCCAGAAGCGCGTCAACGGCTGGCCGACCAGCTCCGACCGCTCCCTGGCACCCATGATGCGCACCGCCGCGTCATTGACGTCGTCAATGGACATGGCGTCCATGCAGGTGAGCAGGAAGCCGGGGTGGCTGTCGAAATAGGCGGCGAGGTCCTCGATGCCGCGCGCCTCCAGCTCGGCGAAGAGCGCGCGCTGGCGCGCGGTGTCGATCTGGAACAGTGCCGTCGACATGGCCTGGAAGAGCTGGCGGAAGCGCAGCTCGCTGGCGCGCACCTCCTGCTCCGCCGCCACCCGGTCGGAGATGTCGATGATGCCGACCAGCACCGTGCCTCGCCCATGGTGGCCCGAGGGCCAGCAGACCGTGAACAGGGCATCGATCTTCCGTCCGCCGAGCGTGGTGAGCCGCGTCTCCCGGGACAGATGGGGCAGCCGGTCGAGCGCCGCCAGCAGGCTCTCGGCATAGACGTGGCGGCTCTCCGGCGGCCAATAGGGCACGAGCGAGCCGCCGATGATGTCTTCACGCCTCCCGGCACCGAACAGCGCCACGCTCTTGTCATTGACATCGACCACGCGCGCCACGGCGAGCGTGGCGTCGATGAACTCGGGATGGGCCTCGAAGTAGCCGCGGACGTCCTCGACGCCGCCATGGATGAGCTGGGCCAGCATCTTGCTCACCTCCGAGAAGTCGATTTCCCAGAACGCCGCCGCCATGGCCTGGAACAGGTTGCGGTAGCGGTGCGCCTGAAGTCGGGATTCAAGCTCGATCACGCTCAAGCGAGTGATGTCGCGGCCGTACTCGATGATCGCGGTGGGCTGGCCCTCGGGGCCGCGCAACACCGTCCACCTGACCTCGACACGCCGCTCCTCGCCGGACGCGGTGGTGCGCTTCAGCTCGCCTTCCCAGTGCCCCTGCGCGAACAGGTGCTGCTCGAGACCGGCGATGGTCATCGGGTGATGGGCACTGAGGCGGTCATGGAGGTGGCGGCCCAGCATGGCCTCGCGAGCGAAGCCATAGAGCGCCTCGGACGCCTTGTTCCACATCAGGATGCGGCCGCTCGGGTCGCGGACGATGACGCTCTCGATCGAGCCATCAATGACCGCGCCGAGCAGGCCCGGCAAGCTCCCGACATCCTCCGGCCCGTTTCCTTCCGGCATCAGCCCGCTCCTTGAAACGACGCGGGAGCATGCGCGGGGGGATCTCACGGCGCAAGGGCGCGTTCCACACAGGCGATGAACTCCTCGCTGTCGAAAGGCTTCTTCAGGAGGCTGGACGGATTGCACGCCCGTGCCCGCTGCATCACCGCCGCCTCCGTCTTGGCGGTGATCATGATGACGGGCACCGTGGAGCCCCGCGCGTCGAGCGTCCGCTTGAGGTCGATGCCGCTCATGCCCGGCATGTGGATGTCGGTGATGACCAGGTTCGTGGTCTCGAGTTCGCCTGACGCCAGGAACGCCTCGGCGCTGTCGAACGCCAGTCCCTTCAGCCCGAACGACCGCAGCAGGCTGAGCACGGCAAGACGGACCGACGCGTCATCGTCGATGACGGAGATGAGGGGGGCGGATGGCATGGCATTGCTGGCCTTTCCCAGCTGTGCGTTTCAGGACGAGGGCTTTCGTGTCTGGGATGCGGGCAGGGCCTCGGCCAGGGTCTTCGGGATCCGCAGGGCCTCGGCCATACGCACCAGATCCGCCAGGCTCTTCGCCCCCATCTTGCGCATCGCCGAGCCGCGATGGATCTTGACCGTGATCTCACTCAAGTGGAGGTCTCCGGCCACCTCCTTGTTGAGCCGCCCGATGGTCACCAGGGTCATCACCTGCTGCTCGCGCTTCGACAGGGTGCCGAAGCGCTGGCGCAGGCCGGCCAGGTCCTCGCGTTCGGAGCGCCGCCCGCGATGGCGCTCCACCGCCAGCGTCACGGCGTCGAGCAGATCCTGCTCACGGAAGGGTTTGGGCAGGAAATCGACCGCGCCGGCCTTCATCGCCCGCACCGACATGGGAATGTCGCCATGGCCGGTCATCATGATCACCGGCAGGTCGATGCCGAGCGACTCGAGCTGCCCCTGGAAGTCGAGGCCACTGGTGCCGGGCAGGCGCACGTCGAGCAGGAGACAGCCGGGGGCGTCCACCCGCTCGGCATCGAGGAAGGCGCGCACCGAGGCATGGGCCCGGGCCATCATCCCGACGGAGCGGAACAGGGACTGCAAGGCCGTGCGCAGCGACGGGTCGTCGTCGACGATGTGGATGACGGCGTCCTCACTCATACCCAGACCTTGGCATGCAGGGGACGCGCCCACAATCATACCTGAGTATGGTCCGATTCCCCACGGACAACCTGTTCGTCGTCGCGGGTCGATCCTTGCTACCATCGGCCGCGCTCATGACGCTTGGCCCACGTGATTGGACGATAGGGGCGAACACCTTCCGCTTCGAGCCCCCTGATCTGCTCTGGGTGAAAATCCAAGGGGAATGCTCGCGGGAGGAAGCCGTTCAAATCGTGAATCTCTACCGGGAGCTGGCCGAGGCTCAGCCCTACTTCGTCCTGAGCGACATGCAGGCCTCGATGGGGATGGACGCGGAGGCCAAACGCTACATGAGCGAGAACCTCCGGTCCGGGTGGTTCCTGGGCATCATCCTCTTCAACACACGGCTGCTGCACAGGGCCCTCGTCAAGGGAGTGATCCTCGCCGCCGCGCTGACCCGGTCACTGGATGAGCCGCCACGAACGAAGATTCAATTCGTCTCCACGCGGGAAAAGGCCCTGGAACTCCTCGAGCAATGGCGTGCACGAGCGGATGGCGGTCGCGGTTGAGAAGGCGCGCGCCGAGGAGTCCTGCTGAAGCGTGGGCGTCTGATCCAGGGGGCCCTTGGACGCTCGCCTGCGGCGTCATGACGTGGAAACGGGTCGTACTCCGAGCGAGCAGGAGGCGCCCCGTGGGAACCGCACGCGCGATCCGGCGTTAGAGGACCGTCTGGCTCCAAACCACCCCTCCACGCGAACCCGCGCGCCTGGGGCGCTTCTGTGCGAGGTTCTCCCTCTGCCCCCCGCCCGTGCGTGCCCTCCGTGTCCTCCTCCCCTTCCACCCCCTTGCCACCCGCCCCACTGCTGCTGGTGGACGACTACCCCCCCAACCTGATCGCGCTGGAGGCGGTGCTCGCGCCGTTGGGCCAGCCCCTGGTGAAGGTGACGTCTGGAGAGGAGGCGCTCAAGGCGATGCTCTCCGAGGACTTCGCCGCGGTGCTGCTGGACGTGCAGATGCCGGGGCTGAGCGGGCTGGAGACGGCGACGATCATCAAACAGCGCAAGCGCTCGGCCGCCACGCCCATCCTCTTCCTCAGCGCCGTGAGCCGCGACGAGGGGGCGATCCTCGAGGGCTACGCGCACGGGGCGGTGGACTACATCGTCAAGCCCTACGATGCGGACATCCTGCGCGCGAAGGTGGGCGTCTTCGTGGACCTCTACCGCCGTGGCCGGCAGTTGCAGCGCGAGGAGGCCGAGATGCGCCGGCGCGAGCGCGAGCTGCTGGAGCGCGAGAGCGCGGCGCGCGTGCAGGCGGCGGCGCAGCAGCACGCGGAGTCCCTCAACGAGCGCCTCACCGCGCAGCAGCAGTGGCTCGAGGCCGTCCTGCACCGGATTCCCGTCCCGCTGGTGTTGGTGGAGCGCGGCAGTGGGCGCTTCACCTTCGCCAACGCGGCGGCGGACCGCATGTGGGGGGGTACCTATCCGCGGCCCGAGACGCGCGCCGAGTACGACCGCCTCGTCACCGTGCGCCACCTGGATGGCGCCCCCATCCCCCCCGAGCAGATGGCCTCGGCCCGCACGGCGCGCGGCGAGAGCGTGAGCGGGCTGCAGATGCTGCTGGACACCCCGCGCGGCACCACCGCCATCCTGGTGGAGTCCTCGCAGGTGCCCGCCATGGAGGGCAGCCCCGCCGTGGGGGTGGTCACCTTCCAGGACATCTCCGCGCTCAAGCAGGCGGAGCGCGCCCTTCAAAAGCGCGAGCAGGAGTTCCGCACGCTCGCCGAGTCCATGCCCCAGGTGGTGTGGACCGCTCGCGCCGACGGGCAGCTCGACTACGTGAACCAGGTGCTCACCCGCTACATGGGCCGGGAGGAAGCGGCGGCGCTGGGCAACTCGTGGACGCAGCTCATCCACCCCGAGGATCTCGACGAGACACTGCGGCGCTGGACGCACAGCGTGCGCACGGGGGAGCCCTTCGAGGTGGAGTACCGCATGCGCCGCGCGGACGGCGCCTACCGTTGGTTCCTCACCCGCGCCACCTGTATGCGCGAGCCGGACGGCCGCCCCCTCAAGTGGTTCGGCACGGCCACGGACATCGACGACGCGCGCCGCACCCGCGACGCCCACCGCTTCCTCGCCGAGGCGAGCGCCATGCTGGGCAGCACGCTGGATGCCGAGGCCACGCTGCAACAGGTGGCACGGCTCGCGGTGCCCACGCTCGCGGACTGGTGCTGCGTGGACATGCTGGAGGAGGATGGCTCGCTGCGCCGGCTCGCGGTGAGCCACACCGATCCGGCGAAGGTGCGGCTCGCCTGGGAGATCGCCCGCCGCTACGCCCTCAACCTGAAGGCCGCGCATGGGGTGCCCCACGTGCTGCGCACCGGCGAGACCTCGTGGGTGCCGGACGTCACGGAGGCCATGCTCGTCGCCGCGACGGGCGGCGACCCGGAGCGGCTGGGGATGGCGCGTCAGTTGGGGTTGCGCTCCTTCCTCGCGGTGCCGCTGCTGGCGCGCGGCAAGCTGCTGGGCGTGCTCATCCTCGCCCACTCGGAGTCAGGGCGGCGCTACGACGAGGCGGACGTGCGGCTCGCCGAGGACCTGGGCCGGCGCGCGGGGCTCGCGGTGGACAACGCGCGGCTGTACGCGGCGTCGCAGACGGCGGTGCAGCTGCGCGACGACTTCCTCGGGGTGGCGAGCCACGAGCTCAAGACGCCACTCACCCCCATCCAGCTCAAGGTGCAGGCCCTGCAACGGCGCGTGAGCGCGGAGCCGGACGGCGTGCTGCCCGCGCGCCAGGTGGGCGCGGTGCTGGACGCGGTGAGCACGCAGACGCGCAAGCTCAGCGTGCTGGTGAGTGGCCTGCTGGACGTGTCGCGCATCAGCACGGGGCGGCTCGAGCTGCACCTGGAGCCGGTGGACCTGGCCTCGCTGGTGCGCGAGGTGGCCCACGCCTTCGAGGCCGAGGCGGCCAAGGCGGACTGCGCGCTGCGGCTGCGGCTGGCCGAGGCGCCGGTGGTGGGGCGGTGGGATCGGCTGCGGCTCGAGCAGGTGGTGACCAACCTGCTGACCAATGCGCTGAAGTACGGCGCGGGCCGCCCGGTGGAGGTGACGCTCGCCACGGTGGACGGGCGCGCGTTGCTGGGGGTGCGGGACGAAGGCATCGGCATCGCGGCCGAGGCCCAGGCGCGCATCTTCGAGAAGTTCGAGCGCGCGGTGAGCGACCGGCACTACGGCGGGCTGGGGCTGGGGCTCTACATCACGCGGGAGATCGTCCGCGCGCTGGGTGGCGGCGTGAGCGTGGAGAGCGAACCGGAGCGCGGCGCGCTCTTCACCGTGTCCCTGCCCCTGGTGGGGCCCTGAGCGGGTGGCCCACCAACGAGCGCTTCTCTTCCCGTCGCCACCGGAACAGGATGACGCAGGATGTCTCTCCCCGTCGCCCGTCCCCGCTGTGACCGCTGCAACCTCCCGCTCCAGCTGTGCCTGTGTGCCGAACTCCCCCGGGTGGAGACGCGCACCCGGATCCTCCTCGTGCAGCATGTGGTGGAACCCCGCAAGAAGAGCAACACCGGGCGGCTGGCCACGCTGGCCCTCACGAATTCCAGGCTGCTCACCTATGGCGCGCCGGACGAGGCGCTCGACACCGCCCTGCTCGGCGAGCCCGGCACCTGGCTGCTCTTCCCCGATGGCCCCACCGCGCCGCCGGACGCCCCCGCGCCCAGGCAACTGGTGGTGTTGGACGGAAGCTGGTCACAGACCCGGCGAATGACCCAGCGGATCGCCGTGCTGCGCACGCTCCCCCGGCTGGTGCTGCCGCCGCCCGATCCTGGGACGCTCCGACTGCGCGAGCCCACGCACCCCTCTGGGATGTCCACCTTGGACGCGGTCGCTCGCGCGGTGGCGCGCTTGGAGGGACCGGACACCGCGGCACCGCTGGAGCGGCTGGCGGCGCTCCGGGTGCGGCGGATCGCCGACTGCGGGACATTGAATTGAGTCCCCAGTCGGCCCCTACGGCGTGACTCAGTAACAATCTCCACAGGACTTGAGGATGTTCCCCGCGAAGTACTCATCCGTGCCGTTGGAGCAATAGCGATTCAGGGCGTTGCCGTAGCCGGTGCACATCCGCTCGCAATCCCAGATGTCATAGGCGGTGTAACCGGGCGCACAGCTCGGAGCCAGACCCTGCTCCTGACTGGTCAGCTCCGTGCTCCGCGCCGCGGCATCGGCGTTCTCGACCACTCCACCACAGCCCACGGACAGCAGTCCCATCGCCAGCAAACCACCAAGGATCTTCACTCGCATCGGCCACTCCTGGATGTGCAACGTGTTGTCGAGGCGCTCCAAGAATAGCACGAAAACCCCTCTCGAATCAGGGGATGCCCTTGAACTGGAAGGCGAGCGCGAACCACGGCATGGCCTGGCTCACCTCCGCGCCCGTGCGGTAGCGGTGGCTGAGGAACCACTGCGAGATGAGCACCACGGAGGGGGCGTTGAAGAGCCGGTCGGGCTCGTCATAGAAGGTGTAGGAGATGAAGGGGCCCGCCCGATGGATGGTGGGGTTGAGCCCGAGGTCCGTCTCTCCGGCCGGGTAGTGCTCGGGCTGGTAGAAGCTGCCCGTGACCGTGTAGCGCAGACCCACCGTCAAGCCGCCCATCAGGTAGAGCAGGTCCGCGTCGTTGGTCGCCACCCAGCCGTTGTTGGGGGCCACCACGTCCAGCACCGGCTCGTAGAAGACGTGGTCTCCGTCGCGCAGCTTCATGTTGAAGTTGAAGAGGCGCGGATTGCTGCGCACCGCGAGGGGGCCCGCCTTGAATTGCAGCAGCGCGGCCACGGTGAACAGGGTGCCGTTGGAGACATAGTTCGACCCCCCCACCCCGCCGAGCTCCGCCAGGCGCCGATCGCTCGCGTCCGAGTTGGGGCTGGGGAAGGACTGCAGGTAGTTGAAGTTGCCGAACCAGCCAACGCCCTCGTAGGAGGCGGAGAGCTGCAAGATGGGGAGCGGCTGGAACTCCACACCGAGTCCTCCGCGCACCAGGGCGGGGCTCACGAAGGCCACCGGCCCCAGGCCAATGTAGTTGTCCTTCAGCAGGGGAGATTCGCTCTCGTACAGGCGGTAGCGCACCTGGAAGGTGAGGTTGGTGAAGAGGCCCGTGGGGTTCGCGCGCGCGGCGATGCCCACCCTGTAGAAGGTGTGCAGGGGCGGAATCACCCGCGAAGGCGCATCCTCCCGCCGTGGCACCGTGGCCGCCGGCACCTGCGAGCCCTGGGCGAGTGCCCCCGTCGCTCCGAGCACCATCAGCAGCCCCCACAACCCTCCACTCGCCACTGCACTTCGCGTTCTCATGATGGTTCCGCCTCGTGTATGTGCTTGCGTCCCGTCGCCGGTGGCGAAGTGTAGGTCACATCACACGGAGGGTGATACCAGAGAAAGCGAGGTTCCCGGTGTTTGACCTGCTGCGTCGAAACAGTCAGGCGATGCCCGCTGGCCGAGCGGGGGGGATCAAGCGCACCTCGCGCAGCTTCCAGAAGAGATCGAAGAACGAGTCCGGTGTGTATTGGTAATCCGAGAACCCACGCAGGCGGCTCTTCGACATGTCCGCCAGGCATTCGATCGGACGTCCGAGATCGGCATCCGTGTGCCACGCGGAGATGAGCCGGCCCAGCTCACTCTCGGCCAGTTCGTACTTACGGGCGATGTCCTTCCAGATCGGTCCGGCGTCGGCCAGTTGCCGCTCGAGCGGTGTGGCCTGACCCGGGTAATCCGCGGCCTGGACCCCGAAGTACTCGGCCAGCTTCGGCCACAGCCACCGCCAACGAAAGACATCCCCATTGACGACATTGAACGCTTCGTTGCGTCCACCCTCCGCGGTCGCGGCCCACTCCAGATGCCGTGCGAGCAGTCGCGCGTCGGTGACATCCGTCAGGCCGTTCCACTGCATGGGCGAGCCGGGGAAGAGGAACGGACGCCCGGTCTCGCGGCAGATCGTGGCGTAGACGGCGAGCGTCACCCCCATGTTCATGGCGTTGCCGACGGCGAAACCGATGATGGTGTGCGGGCGGTGCACGCTCCAGGAGAAGCCCTGCCGCCTGGCCGCGGCGAAGACCTCGTCCTCCTGGACATAGTAGAAGTTCTCGATCGGCAGGCGCGGTTGCTCCTCGCGAAAGGGGGTGTCCGGAAGCACTCCCTTCCCATACGCCTCGAACGGCCCGAGATAGTGTTTCAAGCCGGTCACCAGGGCGACATGCCGCAGGGACTCTTCCTCGCGCAGGACGCCGAGGAGGTTGCGCACCATGGCCCCATTCACCGCGCAGTTCTCGGCCTCCGTGGGCTGCCTCAGCCAGGTGCAGAAGAAGACGTGTGTTGGCTTCACTCCGGAGAGGGCCGAGCGCAGCGTGTCCGGGCGCAGCAGATCGGCGGCGATGGGATGCACGCCCGGCAGGTCCATCGGCGGGTGCCGCGCCAGCCCGTACACCGTCCACCCCCCCGAGGCGAGCCGCCGTGCGAGGTTGTTGCCAACGATGCCGCTGGCCCCGACGACGAGTGCCACCCGTTGCATGATGCCGCTCCTTCTTGTCGTGCTGACGAGGAGGTAGGCTCCTGCCCCGGGCCAGGCAAGATGGCACCGTCAACAGGTCTGGTGACTTGTTGGCTCCCCCCCATGCCAGGGCTCGGCGGACTCCCGCGCGGGGGCACTCCTCATCACGTGGTGGGTGCCACGGAGTTGGTCACCACGCCCGCCTTGCTGGGGAGCGACTGGCTGGTCGCCTTCCAGCTCACGCCGTGACCCGGACGGGAGGACACGACGCATGCTCAAGGTGCTCACGCTGAACATCGCGCACGGCGTTCCGTCCATCCCCATCCCCCTGCCCTTCCTGCTCCCGCGCCGGCGGCTGCTGGGACACCTGGATCGGATGGCCGACCTGCTCGCGCGCGAGCGGGCAGAGGTGGTGGCACTCCAGGAGGTGGACCGGGCCGGGCTCTTCAGCGGCGCGGTGGATCCCCTGGAACGACTGGCCACCCGCGCGGGCTACCCTCATCTGCTGCATGGGCCCCACCTGCACCTGCCCGGAGTCTGTGCCCGGGGCACCGCGCTGCTCTCCCTGCGGCCCCTGCTCGAGCCCGAGTGGAACTCCTTCGAGGCGGACCGGGCCGTGGACAAGGGCTACGTGATGGCGGCGGTGGAGGAGCTCGAGTGGGTCAGCCCGTGAGGCCACGCCGCGGCGAGCCCTGGAGCCTTGTATAAGGGCACGCGAGGAGGCGATCCGTGAAGACACGAGGGTGGGTGCTGCTCGGCGCGTGGACGGCACTGGTGTACGCGGGCGCCGTGCCCTCGGGATTCGTCCTGGATGATCTCTACGCCGTGGAGAGCAACCCCGTCGTCCAGGGCGAGGTGTCTCCCGTCGAGGCCTTCACCCGCGACTACTGGGGCCGCGTTCCACCGGAGACCATTGGCACCTACCGGCCGCTCGCGGTGCTGACCTTCGTGCTCGACGCGCGGGTGGGTGGCGGCGCGCCGTGGGTGTTCCACCTCACCAACGTGCTGCTACACGTGCTCGCCGTGCTGGCCCTGTTCGGCGTATGGCGCTCGTGGGCGGGCGACACCACCGCCTGGGCCGCCGCCGCCCTCTTCGCCGCGCTCGCCGCTCCCGCCGAGGCCGTGCACTCCATCGTCGGCCGCGCGGATGTGCTCGCCGCGCTCCTCGGACTGCTCGGCTGGGCCGCCCACCGCACCCCGGGCCTCCGGGCCGCCACGCTCGCCGCCGGCTGCTACACCCTGGCGCTCCTCTCCAAGGAAAGCGCCCTGCTCTATCCGCTCGTGTGGTGTCTGCTGGAGGCGCTGCGCACGGGCCGCTGGCGCGCCCTGCCCTGGGGCCGACTGGGTGTCTATGCCGCCGTGACGGCACTCGTCCTGGGGGCGCGCAAGCACGCCCTGGGGACGTTCCTCGGCGCGACCATCGGCGACATGACCAACCCGCTCGTCACCGCCTCCTGGAGCGGGCGCGTGCTCGGCGCGGCCGACATCTTCTGGTCCCAGTACCTCGCCGGTATCGCCAACCCCCTGCGCCGGCTCTACATGTGCTCGGCGCCCGCATGCGCGCCCGCGGGGGTGGACAGCGCCGGGGCCTGGCTCGGCCTGGGCGCGCTCGGGCTGCTCGTCGCCCTGGTGCCAGGCACCTGGCGCCGGGCCCCCCTGGTGAGCGCGGGCATCGCCTGGTTCCTGCTGCTGTTCCTGCCCATCTCCAACCTGCTCGTGGTGGGCCCGTCCGTGTATGGCGAACGGTTGCTCTACGCGCCCCTCATGGGCGCCACGGTGGCGCTCACCCATGCCGTGTCGCGCCTCGCCGCCCGTCTGCCCCGGCCCGCCCTGGCCTGGGGGCTGCTCGTCGCGCTTGGCGCGGGCAACGCCCTGGCCGTGCAGTCGAGGCACGCGGACTGGCGTGATGGCGTCTCGCTCGCCCTCCAGGGCATCGAGGTGCAACCCCGCAGCACCGTGCTCCAGATGCTCGCGGCCGAGGCCTGGATGGGGCTCGGCCGCTGGGCCGAGGCCGAGCAATGTGCCCGGGACGCCATCGCCCTCGACTCCGGGTTTGGCCGCCCCTACGGCCTGCTCGGCGTGGCGCTGGATCAGCAGGGACGCACCGAGGCGGCCCAGGCCATGCTCGAACGGGCCTTCGCCCTCGAGCACTCCGAGGAGGCCCTGTTGAACCTGGCGCGATTCCATGCCCGGCATGGGGACGCGCGACGCGCGCTCGCGCTGCTGGAGCGGGAAGCCCGGAACCGTCCCCCGAGCCCAGGCCTGCTCGCCCTGGCCGAGGAGCTACGCCGGCAGCTCGCCACCGAGGCCAGGTGACGCGGCCTGGAGCCCGGGCCACGGGACCCTTCAGCCCTCCAGCTCCTCGATAGAAGGCAGGCGGACGAGCACCCATTCACCATCACGTGTGCGGGCGACGGAATGGAGCGAACCCGCAACCTCCACCACAGCAGCGTAGGGAAGATCCGGCTGGGTCCGCAGCCAGGACCTGGCCGCATCCTCGCTGGGAAAGGAGTTGAGAGGCTTCGGCCAATGCTCTTTCGTGCCAAAAACCCTCTCGTAATTCCAGAAGTCCTCCAGCTTGCCAAGGCTCCGGATGAAGTGGAGCGCTTTGGCAGCGGTCTTGATCGTCGCTACGGCTTCCGGCTCGTTGGGGTGCTGCCCGGCCAAAGCTTCGAGGGAGTTCAGGAGATCTTCCAGCTTGGAACTCATTTCATCTCCCCACATGTCACGGCATCCAGTGTACTTCCCGACTGAGTCATGAGCACCAGAGGAGCGAGGACCACCACTCCCGCACCAGCGGAGATGACGATGAACGTCACTCCGGCCGCTGTGACGATGGTCCCTACCAGTAGTTCCTGGCGATGGCGCTTCAGCCAGTCGATGGCTTCGTCCATCGCCGTGAACTCCAGGGCATGAAGTTTGTTCCTCGCGAGACAATCCTGGTAGGCCTCAAGGCATGTTTCCTGGCAGTGCTGATAATGGCCTGGGTCACCCCGTTCCGATGGGTATGGGGGCTTTCGCTTCCAGCAGCGCCGGAAACATTCGATCTGCTCCTTATCGCAGTCCCTAGCACGACGCGCGGCGAGGACCACCGGACCTGACTCTCTAGCTTGCACGAGCGCCTGATCGAGTAGAGCCCGATCAGACTCTGATGCTTCTTGCCAAGTTACTGTCAGGCCCCCATCCGTGGTGTCACGGATGACCAGGAGGACGTCCTGTGGGGGTTGGGAATGTTCGGAGGGAACAGGGCGAGAGCCACTGCATGCCAGGAAGAGGAGGGACAGGAGCACGCAGGTACCTGACCTGAGTCGAAAGGGTAGCAGCAAGGGCGTCCTATGAAGTCGAAGGATGCGCTCTGGTACCATGCCGGGCAAGCATGGCAAGCAACATCATCGGCTTCCAGTCGGAATGGGATGGTTCTTCCTTTTTCTATGCGTTTCAAGATATGGCGAGCAGTCGCTCCTCAATGGAGTAGTCATCTACGCTTTCGATCAATGGGCTGAAGCGGTGGCAGATACGCCAACAGCTTGGAGCGCATTTCGCGTGTCTGTTCCCTCTTGATCTCCAATTCCTTTGGAGTAATTGGATCTGCCCCATTCAAAGCGCCAACGCCTTCCGCAAAAACCAGAAAATTATACCTTGCGATCTCCTGCGGAATTTCCTCATCAAGGATTGACCCACTCCCTCCTATCGTTTCGCTGACTTTCTCCTTCAGCTCAGCAAAGCGCTGTTCTGCTATCTGCCTGGCGCCGGCATGCGCCTCAGAAGGCCCAAGCGAAAGGATGGTATTGAGCAACAAATCTGCCTCGCTAAGAAACGATATGAGACGTACGAGAGCTGCCGCACGGAGCTTGCCCAGCTCGACGATGATTGCTTGTTCGCGCCGGTGTCGCTCTATCCACTTGGCGGTAATGAGCGACACGAGAACCCCGCTGCCACATAACAACACCTTATCAATCACGATCTTGACAAGTTCCTGATTAAATTCAGTCATAGCCAATACTCCCCAGCGACTCGCGAGTTCAACAACAGCTCCATATCGACGAATTCAGCTGGCCTCCAGGCCACGGCACTAAACATTGGGCTGCTTGAGGTGGAAACCCGTGGCCTCCTGGTAGGCACACGCCAGGGTGAGCGGCTTCACCTCGCCATACAGGCGGCCAAGGAGGGACAGGCTCACCAGCTATCAGGGACATGGGGCCAGGAGGCCATCCCGGCCCGGCGGGGCGCGCGCTACACCTTGAGGCGGATGGCGCCCGGCAGGATGGTGATGCGGCAGGGAAGCCGTCCGGGCACTTCCCCATCCATCTCCAGGAACACCTGCTCCTCGCTCTCGGCGCGCAGCGTCTGGCATTGGATGTAGCGCGTCTTCGTCCAGGTGATGTGGTCGCCGTTGTAGACACCCTTGGACTTGATGACGAAGTCGGCCAGGGTGTAGTCGCGCCAGAGCGTCAGATCGAAGCGGCCATCGTGGGTGACGGCCTTGGGGGCCACGCACATGCCGCTGCCGAAGTAGCGGCCGTTGGCCGCGGCGATGGCGGTGATGCCCATCGTCTCGGGCTCGCCCTCGTCCACCTGGAGGCGCACCTGCACGTCCTTGTGCTTCGCCAGGGTCTTCACCGTGCCCCACAGGAAGCTCAGGTTGCCACCGAGCGCCTTGCTGCCCACGTTCACCTCGTGGGCGATGGCGGCGCTCACCCCGAAGGAGGCGATGTTGGCGAAGTAGCGCGACTCCCGCTGCCCCTGGTGGTTGACGTACTCGGCGAGCCCCACGTCGAAGGGCTCCGTCTGGTCGCCGCGCAGCCTCGCCAGGGCGGAGTCCAGCTCCAGATCCCACCCGAAGGCCCGCCGGAAGTCGCCCCCCGTACCCCGGGGAATGAGCCCCAGGGCCGCCCGGGGGTTGATGGCCTTGCCGTCCGCGAAGAAGCCGTTGACGACCTCGTTCACGGTGCCATCACCTCCCACCGCGGTGATGCACTCGTAGCCATCCGCGAGCGCATGCCGCGTCAGCCGCACCGCGTCCATGACGCTCTCGGTGAACCCGAAGCCGAAGTCACCAATCACCCGGGTCACCTGGCCCGAGATCTCGGCCCATCGCCTGCCCGTCTCTCCGCCAGCGCTGCGCGGGTTCACCACGAGGAACGTCTTCATCGGCTTGGAAATCCTCTACTTCTGCGGCAGGGGCGCGGCACGCACGTGAACCTCGCGCAGCTGGCGCTCGTCCACGTCGCCCGGCGCGCCCGTCATCAGGTCCGTGCCCGTCTTCGTCTTGGGGAAGGGAATCACGTCGCGCAGCGACTCGACGCCCGTGAGCAGGAACGCCAGCCGGTCCATGCCCAGCGCGATTCCACCGTGCGGCGGCGCGCCAAACTTCAGCGCGTCCAGCAGGAAGCCGAACTTCGTGCGCGCCTCCTCGTCGCCGATGCCCAGCGCCTTGAACACCTCGGCCTGCACCTTGGGATCATGCAGACGGATGGAGCCGCCGCCGATCTCGAAGCCGTTGAGCACCACGTCGTAGCGGTGGCACTTCACGCGGCCCGGATCGCTGTTCAGGTACTGGACGTGCTCGTCGTGGGGCCGGGTGAAGGCGTGGTGCGCCGCCGCCCACGTCTTGGTCTCCTCGTCGTACTCGAACAGGGGCGGGTTCACCACCCAGAGGAACTTCCACACGCCGCCGCTGCCGTACTCGGGGATGAGGCCGAGCTTCTTGGCCACGTGCACGCGCAGGTTGGCCATCACCGTGTGCACGAGCGCCTCGCGGCCGAACTGGAAGACAATCAGATCGCCCGTCTTCGCGCCGCACGCCTGGGTGATGGCCTGGCGCAGCGCGGGGGTGATCGTCTTGGACAGCGGGGACTGGGTCCACTCCCCGCCCTCGCCCACCTTGGCGCGCGCCAGCCCCTTGGCGCCGTTCTGCCTGGCGAACTCCTCCAGCTTGTCGCTCTCCGCGCGGCTCAGCGGCTTGTCACCGGGGATGACCATCGCCTTGACGATGCCGCCCTGCTCCACCGCCTCCCAGATCATCGGCACGCCGCCCGCGGCGCCGTGCTGGCGGATGAGGTCCGTGAGCACCACGTGCTCCAGCCCGAAGCGCAGGTCCGGCTTGTCGTTGCCGTACTTCGCCATGGACTCGTCGAAGTCCATGCGCATGAAGGGCGTGGGCACGTCGATGCCCAGCACCTCGCCCCACAGCTTCTTGATGAGCCCCTCGACGATGGTGAAGACGTCGTCCTGGGTGACGAAGCTCATCTCGATATCGATCTGCGTGAACTCGGGCTGCCGGTCCAGGCGCAGGTCCTCGTCGCGGAAGCACTTGACGATCTGGAAGTAGCGGTCGAAGCCCGCCACCATGAAGAGCTGCTTGTAGAGCTGGGGGCTCTCGGCGAGCGCGTAGAACTTGCCCGGGTTGAGCCGGCTGGGCACGAGGAAGTTGCGCGCGCCGCCCGGGGTGTACTTGCCCATGAAGGGCGTCTCGAGCTCCAGGAAGCGGTGCTCGTTGAGGTAGCTGCGCGTGAGCGCGTTCATCTTCGAGCGCGTGATCAGCGACTGCTGCAGCGGCCGGCGACGCAGGTCGAGGTAGCGGTACGCCAGGCGCTTCTCCTCGGCGGTGTCGATGTTGTCCTCGACGAGGAAGGGCGTGGGCTCGGAGCGGTTGAAGATGGTCAGCTCGGACGCCTTGATCTCGATCTCGCCCGTCTTGAGCTTGGGGTTGACCTGGGAGCCGCGCGAGACGACCTTGCCCTTGATGCCGATGCAGTACTCCAGCCGCAGCTGGCCCGCGAGGTCGTGCGCCTCCTTGGCGATGTCCGGCTCGAAGACCACTTGAGTCAGACCCTCGCGGTCGCGCAGGTCGATGAAGACCGCGCCACCGTGATCACGCCGGTTCTGCACCCAGCCGAAGAGGACGACCTCCTCGCCAATCTGGGCTTTGGTGAGCTGCCCGCACGTATGGGTTCGCTTGACCTCGGTAATGAACGGGACCGCCATGACACCGCCTGCCAGGAGGAAGAGAAGGGGCGGCACCATAGAGAGCGCGGAAACGACGCGTCAAGGACTCCGGAAGGAAGGTACCGCGCTTCCCGGCCCGCTTCTGGTGCCCGCCGGACCCGTAGTAAGAAGCCCGGCATGGTCCGAAAGCTGACAGCCGCCGCCACGGCGCTCGCGACGCTCGTCGTCTCCTGCGCGCCCGAGACGAGCCAGCCCATGAAGGTGCGCGCCCTCGTACTCTCCAGCAACGGGGAGTACACGCCCACGGAGGTGGAGCTCAAGACGGTCACCGATGTCGCCTCCCTGGAGGGCAAGGTGGCGCGCTTCGTGGGGAGCGCGAGCATCCAGCTGTCCGGCAACGATCCCGAGGTCCAGGCGGCCACGACGGAAGACGCACTGCGGCGTGCGATGACGAAGGACGCGGGCCGCCCCATCACCGCCAGCTTCATCCCCGACGCCCTGGGGGTGCTGACGCCCGCGGACTTCCACTCCTGGAACGTCACCACCACGTATTACAACCTGGAGCGGGCCTGGGAGTACTTCAACACCGTGGCCAACGTGCCCCAGGCGGAGCTGCCCCAGACGCCCGTCTACTACTTCCCCGAGTTCATCCTCGGGGAGCTGAGCGACAAGCCACAGCGCGACAACGCCCTCTTCTTCGCTCCGATGGGCGCCTTCATGGTGCTGCCCTTCGACACCCTGCAGAAGGCGCCCCTGGCCATCAACGCCTCCATCCTCACCCACGAGTACGCCCACCTCGTCTTCAACCGCCGCGTCTTCGACGGCCGCGCCCTGCCCCCTCCCCTCACCGTGTGGTCCCAGGACGGCTTCACCCCCGGCCTCAACGTCATCAAGGCCATGGACGAGGGGATCGCCGACTACCACGCCTACGTGGCCTCGTGCGCCACGCGCTTCGGCTGCAACACCCGCGTGCTGTCCACCACCTACGATGACGCCCTGGTGGCCTCGCGCGACCTCGCCACGCCCCGGTGCATGGACGCACTGCTGTACAACCAGCTCACCAACGCCAACCTCGCCGAGGCGGCCGGCCTGGAGTACCGGGTGGGGACCCTCCTCGCCCACGCGCTCTACCGCTCCGCGGGCACCGAGGCCGAGCGCCAGGCGCTGGTGCGCGCGCTGGTGGCCACCTACTCGGACCCGGACGGGGCGAAGTACGGCTTCAACCAGCTCGCCAGCAGCTTCCTGAACTCGCAGGACCAATTCACGCTCGCCGTGGCCGCCAAGGCCATCGTGCAGCACCTGCCGGCTGGCAGCACCCTGCAGGCGCAGGTGTGCAACAACTTCGTCAACATCCTGCAGATCCCCGCCTCCGCCCTGACCGGCACCAATGCGTGCCCCGCCAGCACCGTCCCCGGCGACTGCCCCTCGATCTACACCACCCCATGACGACCCGAGCCCCCTTCACCTGGCCGCTGTTTTCCCTCCTGGGTTGTCTCGCGCTCGCCTCGCCCGCGCTCGCCCAGGGCGAGGATGAGCCCTACCGCTACCCGGACGAGGAGGAGGAGGCCCCCTCCCGGAGAGGCCGCGCGCCTCCCGAGGACACGCCCTACGCCTACCCCGACGACGAGGACCCGCCCGCGTCCTCGCGCCCCAAGCGCCGTTCCGCCCGGGACGCGGAGTACAAGGATCCGGACGACTTCCGCCGGGCCGAGCGCGGGGAAGAGGAGGAGAAGGACTTCGAGCGGCTGGCGCGCACGGATGACCCGAACACGGGCATCGCCTTCGAGGTGCTCGGCGGGGTGATGCTGCTGAGCAGCCCGCGCGGGCAGTTTCTCGGAGATCCCGTGCCCGCCTTCGGCGGACGCTTCACCTGGGAGTACGGGCGGCTGCTCAACTCCGAGCCCCTGCGCGAGGCGCTCTGGCTGGACGCGCGCTACGGCTTCGTCGGCCAGCGCGAGGGCACCGCGCTCGTCGTCGGGGACGTGCAGCGGCACTACGTCTCACTCGCCCCGGCGTACGAGCTGACCTTCGGCGAGGGCTCGGACTACGGCCTCTACGCGCAGGTGGGCGGTGGCATCGTCTACGAGCTGTCGCGCCTGGAGGTGGGCGGCAAGCTGACGCCGGTGGAGGGCATCAAGCCCCTCATCCAGTACGGCGTGGGTCTCCGGGGC
Organism: Cystobacter fuscus; assembly: GCF_002305875.1. NCBI lineage: Bacteria > Pseudomonadati > Myxococcota > Myxococcia > Myxococcales > Archangiaceae > Cystobacter > Cystobacter fuscus. The sequence continues at coordinate 7,659,087 of NZ_CP022098.1, forward strand.
CGCACGAAGCTGTCCGCGACGTCGAATCTGCGGCTCACCTGGCGCCTGGAGCTGATGCGCTTCCGGCGCGGCTACCAGGACGACACCTCCGCGGGCCTGAGCGCCGGCCTCGGCTTCTGACGGGGGACGGGCGCTCGTCCGCCCTCCCCTCGTGGCTCCCACCGGGCGGGCCATCCCACCGCCGCATCCAGGGAAAACTTTTCCCTCCGGTGGACGGATCTACCGTCCCCTCCCGGTTTGACTCACGTGTAAACCCGCGAATCCACTGAACTCCGTTCCTGGCATGTCTGCTGCTTTTGTAACGGCGCGTCAGATCGAAGGGGTTGGGGAGGCGGGAGATGAAGAGCACGCAGAAACAGCAGTTGGACCCGGTGTGTGGCAAGCACCTGGAAGCGCCCGAGGGCCGCCCGTCCACGGAGTACAAGAAGCGGCGGTATTTCTTCTGCTCGGAGCGGTGCCGCACGGCCTTCGAGAAGCGGGCGGAGCGCTTCCGGATGAACGACCTGGCACGCGCGGGAGCGCTGCTGACACCCGGCCGCGTGCGCTGGGGCATCGCCTAGGCCACGCGGAGGAGTTCTGCGGGGGTCGTCAACCCGGACCCTCATTCCTTTCAGATTCGCCCTGTGAAAGCCTCCGCCCTGCTCCCTACCCAGGGAGAGGGGGGAGCACATGCACGACAAGCGGAGCGGACTCAGGAGAGAAGTGAAGAGAGGCCCGCCGCATTGGGCACCCACGAGGGCCTTCGGGCTCATCGTCCTGTTTCTCCACGCGGCATGCGCGACGCAGGCACCCATGAGAGGCCAGGTCAGCGGGAAGAGCCGCTGGCGGCCTCCGTCGGCGAAGGAAGCCCACGAGGCTCCGCGCCAGTTCGAGCCCGTGGTGGTTGTCTTCGCAGACAGTCCCCAGGTGCGCGGCAACACCCGCGTGGTGGCCCTCACGGCGGCCGAGTACCAGCGCGCGGTGCAGGTGCTCGGCCACCGCTTCCAGGTGAAGGGCTCGGCCCAGGAGACGGCCCAGGTGCTCCTCCAGGCCATGCCGGAGGAGGAGCTGCTCGCCGAGGTGTACCGCGACAGGGTGCTCACGCTGGTACCCCTCGACGACAAGGGCCCGCTGGTGCCCGAGGCCGAGGCGGCACTGAAGGAGAAGTACCTCCGCTGGTGCGAGCGGCGCGGCGGCGGTGATTGCCTGGGCCTCTTCACGGATGGGCCCTACCTGCGCACGGACGACAGGCGCACCCTGGCGCTCGCCCTGGCCTTCGGCTCGGTGCTCGATGAAACGCAAGCCGCCCTGGGGCGGGAGCTGAGCCCGAAGGCGGTTCTCTCGTCGCTGGTATGGGCCACGGGCCTGTACCTGGCGCTCTGGCTACTTCCCGAGCCGAGCACGAAGGCAGCCGCCGCCGCGCTATCCGTGGTGCTGCTGGCCTGGTTGGGCCTGGACGCCATGTGGGGCCTCATGGACGGCTGGGCCACCATGGCTCACCGGGCCCACGAGGCCACCACGTTCGAGGAGTTGCGCGAGGCGGGCGAGACCTTCGGGCGAAGGATTGGGACGGATGCGGCCCGCGCCATGATTCTCGCGGTGGCCACCCTCGGCGGGCGGACGCTCGGCGAGGTGGCCGCGCATGTGCGCTCGTTGCCGAGGTTCAACCAGGTCCAGGCGCAGTGGGCAGCCCAGGGCATGGAGGGCTCGGTGGCCGTCGCCATGGAGGAGGTGGCCGCGGTGGAGGTGGTGGTGGAGGAGAGCCGCACTCTCGTCGTCCTCACGTCCCCGCAAGCGCCCATGGCCATCAATGTCCTGGCGAAGAGTGGTGCCGGCGGAGCTGCTCGAGGGCACTCGGGCGCGGTAGCCATTCAGCACCGCGGCGGCAACAAGCAGGTCGTCCTCGGCAACGGGGAACGTTGGCACCTCCCTCGAGGCAAGAGTTTCAAGGATATACCGGCGAAGGACCGGCTGGGCGACGAGCTGCAGGCGGCCGTGAAGGAAGAGGCGGCGAAGTGGTCAGTGAATGAGCTCACCCAGGCGGAGTTCAAGGCCATCGACGAGATGCGGAGCCTCGGTAAGGAGCACCGGGCGAATCTGCTGGAGCGGCAGGCTCGAGGCCGGTGGGTCGAGGCCCGGTTGAAGGAGCGGTTCCCGAATCTGTCCTGGAATGACCGAGGGGTCGATATTACGGGTCCGGCAGGTCAGAACTATCACTACGAGATCCTGTCTGGTACGGAGTCCAACTTCGCCCTGCACGGGCGCCGGATGGCCAGCACCTTCTTCCGCATGATCTTCTTCTGAGGGCCACGTGACTCCCAACATCCACTACAAGGATCGAGAGATCGTAGGCGAGCGGCTGGAGCTGTCGAAGGGCGCGCTCTACTGGCTCGGGCCCAACCTCACGCTGCGCAACTGCACCGTCGTCATCAGCGTGGCCTCGCGCTGGCTCACCATGATGTCAGGGCAATTCATTGACTGCACCATCCAGGCGAAGGGGGAGTTGAAGAACAAGCGCTGGAGTCGGATGAATTTCAAGGGGTGCCGCTTCAAAGGCCGGTTTACCGGCAACGACTTCGGTTTTCGCGAGGACGATCTCGATAAGTGGCGGCTCGGCGGGATTGCGGACTGCGACTTCACGGAGGCGCGGCTCGACGCCTGCCGGTTCTACAACTGCGACATGAGCACGATTCGACTGCCGCGCTGGCCGTGCTTCACCATCCTGGATCCGGTCCGCCGTGCGGAGGAACTGGCCCGCGTGGAGTGGCCCGGCACGTACGGGCGGGTAGTGATCGAGGGCCTGAAAAGACAGGACAAAAGCATTGTGGCTCTAACAGACCATGCTCCCTCGGAGGCGGCGCAGTTCGACACGACGCATGAGGAGTTGCGCGCGGTCCTGGAGAGGGTGCCATGGATTGTCATGTAGAGGAGTACTTGACCGCTACGCCCTGGTGTCAGTGATTGGAGCCCATCCCAACACCCTCTCATGCAACGGCTCGCGAAGGCTCCAATCGCCGACCTGAAAACCTCATCAACGCAACAGTTTCGATCTGCGCCACAGAAAGTGGGACGGAATCGGCCATCGAGTCCGCATTCCATTTCACCCCTACACTGACAGTCAGTTTCCGCCGCGCGCATGATGCGGACTGGGACGGGTTCAGACGAACTCTGCTGGATGCGTCCCTCTTGCTATTGAATGAATCGCAAGACACGCTCCTGCTCTTCAATGGGGAACGAATCGAGTTCCAGCGATTCGGCGGGCAGCTCGTCTTCAATGCCGAGTCTGGATATTGGCGAGACAAGGACTGGCTGAAGAGCAGGCTCGGCCTTCCATTTGAATGGCGTCCCTTACCGTCGCCACTGCTCTAACTAGGCGGCGATCCGCAAGTCCTTGAGCTTGAGGGACAGCCGGCGCTGGCCGCGGAAGGTGTCGAAGCCAGCCTGGAAGGCCAGGTCCACGGGACCCTCGGTCAACGCCAGCCGGTCCGCCATGCCGAAGCCGATGGCGTCCATGTTGGGCGCATCCACCAGGGCCAGCTTGAGGTGGCCCGAGCCGCCCGTCTTGTGCGGCAGCACGCGCGGGCGAGCCACCTGGCGGCGCAGCACCAGCACGGGCTCGGGGTTGCCCTGTCCGAAGGGCCCGAGCCTCTGCAGCGCCTCCACCGCCTTCTCATCCAGCTCCGACACGCCCACCACCGCGTCCACCTTGCAGCGGGGGATGAGATCCTCGGGCGTCAGGCGCTGGTGGGCGATGCGCTCGAAGGCCTCGCGGAAGGCGGGCAGGTGTTTGCCCTCGATGGTGAGCCCGGCGGCGTGCTTGTGGCCACCGAAGCGGGCGAACAGGTCCGCGCAGCCGCTCAGCGCGTCGTACAGGTGGAAGCCCTCGATGCTGCGCGCCGAGCCCTTGCCCACCCCGTCCTTCACCCCGACCATGACCGTGGGCCGGTGGAAGCGCTCCACCACGCGCGAGGCCACGATGCCGATGACGCCCGGGTGCCACCCGTCCGCGTAGAGCACGAAGCCGCGGGCGTTCTGCTCGGCGCGCTCCCCGGCCTGGGCGAGCGCCTCGGTGAGGATGCTGCTCTCCAGGCCCTGGCGCTCGGCGTTGGCCCGGTCCAACACCTGCGCGAGCGGACGGGCCGCCTCGAGGGTCTCCGAGCACAGGAGCTGCAAGCCCAGCGAGGCGTCATGCAGCCGTCCCGCGGCGTTGATGCGCGGGCCCAGGCGGTAGCCCACCTGCCCGGCGGACACCGGACTGTCCGCGTCCAACCCCGCCACCTCCTTGAGGGCCCTGACGCCGGGACGCAGGCCCGCGCTCAGCGCCTGCAGGCCATGGTGGACGAGGATGCGGTTGGCGCCGGTGAGTGGCACCACGTCCGCCACGGTGGCCATGGCCACCAGATCCATCAGCGCCTTGAGGTTGGGCTCCTTGCGGGTGGCGAACCAGCCATCATCGCGCAGCCGCTTGCGCAGGCCCATGCACAGGTTGAAGGCCACGCCCGCGGCGCACAGGTGCTTGGTGGGGTACTCGCAGCCGGGCTGGTGGGGGTTGAGCACGGCCACCGCGGGGGGCAGCGTGGGGGGCACCGTATGGTGGTCCACCACCACCACGTCCAGCCCCAGCTCCTTCGCCCGGGCGATCTCCGCCACGGAGGTGATGCCGCAATCGAGCGTCACCAGCACCCGCGTGCCGTCCGCGGCGATCTTCTCCACCGCCTGGAGGTTGAGGCCATAGCCCTCGTCCATGCGGTGGGGGATGTAGGTGGCGGGCCGGGCACCCAGCTCCCGGAGGAACAGGGCCATGAGCGACGTGGAGCACACGCCGTCCACGTCATAGTCACCGTAGAGGGTGATGCGCTCCTTCTCCCGGAGCGCCCGGGTGAGCCGCTCCACGCCCGCGGCCATGCCCTTCATCCGGTAGGGGTCGGGCAGGTCCGCCAGCCGGTCGGACAGGAAGGCGGAGGCGGCCTCGGGGGTGCGCAGCCCGCGGTGGATGAGGACTCGCGCCGGCAGGGGATGGAGACCCAGCTCCACGGACAGTGAAGCCGCCTGCTCCTGGGGCACTTCCGGCATCATCCAACGCACAGTCACCTCCGCTCCGGAGCCTCCTACCGTGGGAGCGTCCGGGCCAGAAATCTTCATCACTCTACCTGGGGGGTCTGTCCAGACTGATCTGACCTGGGATTCGCTCCCCTGCTCGCCTGCCCTCGAGGTGGGGTGGGATACGCCGCCACGGGGCTTGGACGAGGGGCCTCCATGCCCTGGAAACACCCGAGGCCCGCGGGTCCGTGGAGTCACGGAGCCCGAGGGCCTCGGCGAGCGCTACCTGGATGGTTCCGGGGAACTCAGGCCGTCGTGGGCTGGTTGACGCCCGCCTTCTTCCCACGCGCCTGCTCGCGCTCATCCAGCCAGATGGTGACGGGGCTGGCGATGTACACGGACGAGTAGGTGCCCACGATGATGCCCACCAGCATCGCCCAGGCGAAGTCGCGGATCTCCCCCACGCCGAAGATGAGCAGACCGACGAGCGAGAGCGCCGTGGTGCCCGAGGTGAGGATGGTGCGCACCAGGGTGTCGTTGACGGCGATGTTGATGACCTCCGGCAGGGGCTTGCCCTTGAACTTGCCCATGTCCTCGCGGATGCGGTCGTAGATGACGATGGTGTCGTTGACCGAGTAGCCCACGATGGTGAGCAGCGCGGCGATGGCGGTGAGGCCGAACTCGGCGCGGCTGAACAGGTAGAAGCCGGCCACCATGATGACGTCGTGCAGCATGGCGAGCAGCGCGCCGGGGCCGAACTTGAAGTCGAAGCGGAAGGCCACGTAGATGAGGATGGCCACCATGGAGAAGAGCAGCGCCTGGATGCCGCGGTTGCGCAGCTGCTTGCCCACCTGCGGACCCACGTACTCGACGCGGCGCATCTCGAAGTCCGGCTTGTCGGCGGCCTGGCCCTGCACCAGCGCGCCGCGGATGCGGTCCGCCATGCCGCTGGCCACCACCTGGTAGTCGTAGTCGCCGGACTGCGCCTGGCCGATGTCGCGCACCTCTTCCACGCCGGTGCCGGTGCCCTCCACGGTCTTCTCGATCTGCGCCACGTCCAGCGGCTGCTTGGAGCGCACGTTGATGATGCCGTTGGCCAGGTCCACGCGGATGGCCTTGGGATCGATCTGGCCGAGCGCCTGGAGGGCCTGGCTCGCCTTGGCCCCACCCTCCTCGGTGAGCTGCGTCACGCCGCCCAGGCGCACGAGGAACGAGTTCTCCGACGCCGCGCCGATGCTCTGCACGGACACGTCGTGGAGCTGCCCGGTGGACTCGACGCGCTGGCGCACGTCGCTCGCGGAGACGGAGTGGTTGAACTGCACCTCCACCACCGTACCGCCAGCGAAGTCCACGCCGAAGTTGAAGCCCACCACGGCGATGCCCACGAGGATGATGAGGTTGATCGCCGTGGAGATGAAGAGGGCCGGCTTGCGCTTGCCGATGAAGTCGTAGTTCGTCTTGTTCTTGAGGATCTGCATGTCGGCTGTACCCCGAGGTGCTGCCTAGACGGACACCGTCTGGGCGTTCCGGCCGTGGACGAAGTAGGTCATGATGACGCGCGTCACCAGGATGGAGGTGAAGAGCGACGCCAGCAGGCCGATGATGAGCGTGGTGGCGAAGCCGCGCACCGGGCCCGTACCGGTGAAGAAGAGGATGAGGCCGGCGATGATCGCGGTGACGTGGGCGTCGAAGATGGTCCAGAAGGCACGGTCGTAACCCTGGTCCACCGCGGCGCGCGGCGTCTTGCCGTGGCTGAGCTCCTCGCGGATGCGCTCGTTGATGAGCACGTTGGCGTCCACCGCGATACCCAGCGTGAGCACGAAGGCCGCGAGGCCCGGCAACGTGAGCGTGGCGTTGAAGAGCGCCATGCCCCCGAGGATGAGCAGGCCGTTGAGCAGCAGGGCCACGTCCGCGATGAGGCCCGCGGAGCGGTAGTACAGCCCCATGAAGACGATGACGCACAGCACGCCCACCGCCGCGGCGAGGCTGCCCTTGCGGATGAGCTCGTCACCCAGCGAGGCGCCCACCTGGCGGATTTCACCCGTGGTCACCGGCGCGGGCAGCGCGCCCGCCTTGAGCGCCAGCGCCAGCGTCTGGGCGTCCGCCAGCCACTGCTCCAGCGGACGGCCTCCCGCGCGGCCCATGGTGATGCGCGCCCGGCCACCGCCGATGCGCTCGTTGATGCGCGGCGCCGACTGCACGTAGTCGTCCAGGACGATCGCCATGCGCCGGCCCACGCCCTTGTCGGTGAGCTCCTCGAACTGGCGCGCCCCGGCGGCGTCGAAGCTGATGTTCACCTCGGGCTCGTTGAGCTGGCTGAGCGAGGCGTCCGCGCCGGTGAGGCTCTCGCCCGTCAGCGGCGCTTCCTTCTCCAGCAGGTAGGTGCGGTAGCTGTCGCACACGCCCTTGCGCGTCGCGCTCGCGATGCACTCGAGCATCACCACGCGGCCCTGGGGCGTCGCGTCCTTCACGTACGCCAGGAGCGCCTCTCGGTTGGGCCCCTGGAGCTGGGGAAAGCCGTCGGCGGTGGTGAGGGTGATGTTGCTGCCCTCGGGCGGAGGCGAGTTCTGGTAGTGCTGACGGAAGAAGTCCGTGGTGTCGTCCACCATGTGGAACTCGAGCTGCGCCGTGGTGCCCACCAGCTCCTTGGCCTGCTCGGGATCATTGCGGCCCGGCAGGGAGATCTGGATGGCGTCCGTGCCCAGCTTGCGCACGTCCACCTCGGCCACGCCCCACTTGTCGATGCGGCGGCGGATGACGAGCATCGCCTGGTCCACCGACTCGTCGCGGAAGCGGTTGATCTGCCCCTCGTCCGGCGTGAGCACCAGCCTGGCGCCGTCACGCGACACGCGCGTGAAGTCGGTGAAGGTGGCGAGCACCTCCTTCTCGATGGCGTCCATGGTGGAGGGGTCCTGCGCGGTCAACGTGAGCTGGAGCCGCTCCACGTCCGTGTCCACCGTCACCTGGCCCAGCTGCTTCTCGTTGATGTAGCGGGCGATCTGATCACCCCGGCGCTCGGTGCGCTTCTCCAGGGCCGTCTTGGTGTCCACACGCATCACCATGTGGATGCCGCCCTGCAGGTCGAGCCCCAGGTTGATGCGGTACTTGGCAGGAGGCGCCCACGAGGGCATCGCCTTCTCGATGGCCGCCAGGTTGTTGCGCTCGCTGCGGTCCACCTTGAACAAGGAATAATAGGAGGGCATCAGGAGCCACACGGTCACCAGCGTCACGCCGATGACCAGGCCCAGCCTCCAATACCAGCCGCGATCCATCACTTCTCCTCCTTCTTGTCCTCGGCCTTGGTCGCCCCGGCCGCCTCACCCGCCGCATAGCGTCCGGCCACCGACGTCTTGAGCACGCGGATGCGCGTTCCGCTGGCCACCTCGAGCGTCACCTCGCGATCCATCACGTTCTGGATGCGCCCGATGAGGCCACCCTGGGTGACGACCTCATCGCCCTTCTTCAGGCTGGAGATGAGCTCCTGGTGCTTCTTGAGCTGCTTCTGCTGCGGGCGGATCATCACGAAGTACATGATGGCGAACAGCCCGATGATGAAGACGATGTTCATCATCCCGCTGGGACCGCCCGCCGCCTGCGCCAGGATTGGAATGCTGTCTGCCACGAACCGCCTCGTCGCTGGATGAAATTTGTACCGGGTCGCCGCCCCTGGATTTCACGGCCGGCGAATGTGTCCGAAAGGGGGGCCTCTTAGCAGCAGCCCCACACCCCCGGCAAGCAAACCGAGGAAACCGGACACTTCCGCCCCGCGTCATTCCCGTCGGGCAGGCGGCCAGGGACGCCCTTCCTGGCGGCCTCCCGGGCCCCTTCCCGGGCGCTATTTCGTCCGCGTCCGCTCGGTCTCCTGGGCCCGGGCCCGCTCCCGGAAGTCGCGGGCGAACTGGGCATAGCGGTCCTGGGCGATGGCCTCGCGCACCTGCTTCATGAGGGTGAGGAAGTAGTGCAGGTTGTGCAGGCTGTTGAGCCGCATGGCCAGGATCTCCCCCGCCACGAAGAGGTGGCGCAGGTAGGCCCGGCTGAAGTTGCGGCAGGTGTAGCAGGAGCACGCCGGGTCCGCCGGCCGCTCGTCCCTCGCCCAGGTGGCGTTGCGGATGACGAGCTTGCCCTCGGAGGTGAAGAGCAGGCCGTTGCGCGCGCAGCGCGTGGGCAGCACGCAGTCGAACATGTCCACCCCGTGCTCCACGCAGGTGACCAGGTCCACGGGCGTGCCCACCCCCATGAGGTAGCGCGGCTTGTCCCGGGGCAACAGGGGCGCGGAATACGCCACCCCCTCGTACATGGCCTCCGGTGTCTCGCCCACCGCGTAGCCACCGAGCGCGTAGCCGGGCAGGTCCACCGCGCACACCTCCTCGGTGTGCCGCTTGCGCAACTCCTGATCCAACCCGCCCTGGACGATGCCGAAGAGCGAGGAGCGCTCGCGGCTCCAGGCCTTCACGCACCGGTGCAGCCAGCGCGTGGTGCGCGCCAGGGACTTCTCCAGGTAGGCCCGGCTCTCGGTGGACGGCGGGCACTCGTCGAACGCCATGATGATGTCCGCGCCGAGCGTCTCCTGGATCTCGATGGAGCGCTCGGGCGAGAGCATCAGGTGGCGCCCGTCCAGGTGGGACTGGAAGGCCGCGCCCTCCTCGGTGATCTTCCGCTTCTCCGAGAGGCTGAACACCTGGAAGCCCCCGCTGTCGGTGAGCATGGGCCTGTCCCAGGAGATGAAGCGGTGCAGGCCGCCCATGTGCCCCACCAGGTCGTCTCCCGGCCGGAGCATCAGGTGATAGGTGTTGCCGAGGATGATCTGCGCGTCGAGCGTGAGCAGATCATCCGGCCCCACGCCCTTGACGCTGCCCACGGTGCCCACGGGCATGAAGATGGGCGTCTCCACGGGGCCGTGCGGTGTGTGCAGCCGTCCCCGGCGCGCGCGCGTGCCCGAGGCGTCCTCGTGCAACAGCTCGTAGCGCACCAGGCTCGGTGCGACCCGGGTGTCCCCCTTCTCCTTGCGCGGCTCTGCCATGGCGTCTGTCGTCTCCCTACTCCGTCACCAACATCGCGTCGCCGTACGAGAAGAACCGGTAGCCGGCGGCGACCGCCTCCCGGTAGGCCGCCAGGGTGCGCTCGCGCCCGAGCAGCGCGCTCACCAGCACCACCAACGTGGAGCGCGGCAGGTGGAAGTTGGTGACGAGCACGTCCACCGCGCGGAAGGTGAAGCCGGGGCGGATGAAGATGGACGTCTCGCCCGGGCCCGCGCGCAGCCCCCCGGACTCGGGCTCCCACGCCGACTCCAGCGTGCGCACCACCGTGGTTCCCACCGCCACCACCCGGCGGCCCTCGGCCTTGGCGGCGTTCACCGCCCGGGCGGTGGCCTCGGGGACGGTGTAGCGCTCCGGGTGCATGTGGTGCTTCTCCAGGTTCTCCTCGCGCACGGGCAGGAAGGTGCCGGGCCCCACGTCCAGCGTCACCTCCACGCGTTGGATGCCCCGGGCGGCGAGCGCCTCGAAGGTGGCCTGTGTGAAGTGCAGCCCCGCGGTGGGCGCGGCCACCGCGCCCGAGGCCCGCGCGTACACCGTCTGGTAGCGCTCGGCGTCCGCGTCCTCGGGAGGCCGGGTGATGTAGGGCGGCAGGGGCAGGCGGCCCGCCGTGTCCAGCAGCCGCGCGAGCGACGTGCCCGGCGCCGCGTGGAAGCGCACCCGGTACTCCCCTCCCCCGAGCGCCTCCAGCACCTCGGCCTCCAGGCCACCGGCGAAGGACACGCGCGCCCCGGGCTTGAGGCCCTTGGAGGCCTGGCCGAGGCAGATCCACTCGAGCGCCTCGGGGGCTCCGCCGAGCGCCTGGGAGGTGAGCGTGGCGGCGGCGGGGCGCACCACGAGCAGCTCGACCCGGCCGCCCGTGCCCACCTTGGAGCCCAGCAGCCGGGCGGGGATGACCCGGGCGTCGTTGACCACGAGCAGATCGCCCTCGCGCAGCAGCTCGGGCAGCTCGGCGAAGTGGCGGTGGCTCCAGGCGCCCGTGGCGCGGCTCACCACCATGAGGCGCGAGGCATCCCGGGTGGCCAGGGGGGCCTGGGCGATCTGCGCCTCGGGGAGCGCGAAGTCGTAATCGGAGAGCTGGGAGGACACGGCGGGAGCCGCTTGTAACAGCCCGGACGCCTCGGACGAAACGGGATGTAGCGGTGGAGCTTCAGTAGAGCTGCTGCAGCTCGGTGTCCGGGTAGTAGTGCAGGAGGATGTCGCGGTAGGACTTCCCGCTGTCGGCCAGCGCCTTGGCGCCCCACTGGCAGAGGCCCGCCCCATGGCCATAGCCACGGCCGGTGAAGTGCCACTTGCCCTGGGTGTGCTCCACGTCGAAGTCCAGGCTCTTGAGCTTCGTGTAGCCGAGCTTGCGCCGGAACTGGGCCCCATCGACCGAGGCCCCGCCGGCCGCGCTGACCCGGTTCACCCGGTGCGTGGACGTGCGGCTCGTCACCCGGAAGCCCTCGGTGGACTGACCCAGGGCGGCGCGCAGCTCGGCATCGGAGACGGTGGCGCTCCAGCGGCTGGCGGGCAGGCGGCCACACGGGCAGTCCACGGCCTTGAGGTAGGGCAGATCCCGCTGGAGCGAATCCCAGCCGGACTCGGTGCGGCCCCCACAGGAGGCATGGAAGTAGGCCTCGATGGGGGCGAGCTCGTACGTGAGCACCTCGCCGCGGGTGGCCTCCACGGCGGCGCGGGTGCGGGGGTCCTCCCGGTTGAGGCCGCCGTACACCTGGTGGAGCACGCTGCTGCCCATGTGGAAGGGGGCGCCGTAGGTCTCCAGCTTCTTCTGCAGGGCGTAGGTGCGGGCCGCCACGGCCTGGGCCTTGAGGGCCTCGGGGGGAAAGGAGACGGGCATCTCGCTGCCGAGCACGGCGGCGAGGTAGTCCTCCAGGGCGATGACGTTGACGAGCTGGAGCCCGTCCTTGTACAGGCGCACCACGACGTCGCCGCGCACCTCCATGTCCCCGGCGCGAATGGCCGAGTCGCCCGGCGTGCCCGCGTCCGACGACTCCACTCCGGCGCGGAAGCGCACCGCGGAGCCGATGACGGGCGCGCCGTTGAGCTCCAGGCGCGAGCCCCGCCGCCGCACGACGACCCCGTCCTGCTGCAGGGGGGTGAAGGAGGCGTCCTCGGTATCGGAGCCAAAGGAGAGGCCCTTGCCACTCACGCGCACCTCGCCCTGGGCGTCACCCATGGCGATGCGCATGGTCTCCACGGCGGGCGCGCGCAGGGGCACGAGCACGAGCAGCATCAGTGCAACAGGTCGCCACATGGCCGCCAGTGTAGGGGGGGCTGATCACGGCTCAAGAAATCAGCCGCCGGATGTCGGAGAATGCCGCGCCCGTGTCCCCTGCCCCCGACGCCTCCCAATTCTCGACCGCGCAACTGCTCGCGGCGCTCCGAGCCCTGCCCTACCGCGAGGCCGCCTTCCTGCTCACGCGGCTGACCCAGGGCCGCTCCCTGGAGGAGAGCGCGGCCTTCTACGGCATCTCCCCGGAGGCCTTCTCCGTCCACTTCCTGCGCGCGGCGCTGGGGTTGTCCCGGGCGGCGTCCCTGCCCTGCCGGCCACCGGAGAACGACGCGGAAGAGGATGTCTGGGCACGGGCCCTGGCCGGGGCGCTCGAGCAGGACACCGGAGGGGTGCCTCCTGCCCTGGCGGCGACGCTGGCGCTGTGCCGGCGGATGCGCGCACAGGGCGAGGAGGTGACACGGGCGCTCCAGGCCGCCGAGCGCGAGGAGGAGGACTCCCCCAGGGGGCGGCGGGAGGACGTGCTGCGGCGCCTGGCGGTGCTGGCGTTGCTGGGACTCACGGCCTGGCTGTACTGCAACCGCCCGGTGGAGGAGCCGCCGAAACGGCCTGTTCCTCCGCCTTCACTCCAGCGTTGAGCGTCACGACTCCCTTCCCTCGTGAGCGACCCACCGGGAGGACGCGTGTTTCCCGGGGCGATGTCGTCCCTCCCGTGAAAGCCCAGCTTTCCCATGGGAGGGAAATCCCCATACGGGGAGGGAGAAACGACCATGAGTCACATCAAGGTGGCGCTCGTTGGCGCCATGACGGCGGCCCTGCTGCTGACCGCGGGGTGCAGAGCCGATCACTACGAGAGCTCTTCCCGAAAGGCACAGGGAACGGGCGGCTCCGGTGACGCCACCCAGCAGCAAGGAACGGGCGGCGGAGGCACGGGCGTGGGAAGCACGGACACCGGCGACGTCCAGGGAAGCGGCACGCCAACGCCGGGCACGGGAACCCAGGGCAGCGGCGGAGCGACGAACACCGGGCAGAACCAGGACGACACGCCACGCTGAGCCCAGGGCTGGCGAGGGACGGCGTGTCCCTGGCCGGCCCTATGCCCGGGGCTGCTCCACCTGTCGCGGTGAAGCGGCGGCCCCCAGGACCAGCAAGCCCACGAGCGGCAGCAGCCCCCCCACGGCGCACACGCCTGGCCACCCCAGATGGCTCCAGGCCAGACTGCCCAGCCCCGAGCCGAGTGCCCCGCCCACGAAGTACGTCACCATATAGACGGTGTTGAGGCGGCTGCGGGCCTCGGGGCGGAGGGCGTAGACGCGCGCCTGGTTGGAGATGTGATTGGCCTGGGCGCCCAGGTCCAACAGGATGACGCCCAGGGCGATGCCCCACAGCCACTGACCCGCCACGCCGAGCACGACGAAGGAGACGAGCAGGATGCCCAGGGAGAAGGCGTTGATGCGCCGATCCCCACGGGTGTCGCTGTAGCGGCCCACCAGGGGCGCGGCGATGGCTCCAGCCACGCCCACCACGCCAAACAGCCCCGCGACGCGCGCGCCGTAGTGCTGAGGCAGGGCGTGCAGGTGGAGCGCCAGCGTGCTCCAGAAGGCGCTGAAGGCCCCGAAGGTGAGCGCGCCCAGCAGGGAGTGGAGCCGGAGCACGGGCTCCTCGCGCACCAGCTCCACCAGCGAGCGCAGCAAGGCCGGGTAGGACCAGGAGGCGCTCGCGGGCTGATGGGGCAGCGTGAGCCGCAGCACCCCCGCGAGCACCAGCATCAAGCCCGCGGCGAACCAGAACATGGAGCGCCAGCCGAACTGCACGCCGACGAAGCCCGCCGCCGTGCGCGACAGGAGGATGCCGATGAGCAATCCGCTCATCACCTGCCCCACCACGCGCCCGCGCTGCTCCGGGGCGGCCAGGTGCGCGGCGAAGGGCACGAGCAACTGGGGCACCACCGTGGTCACGCCCACCAGGCCACTGGCGAGCACCAACGTGGGCAGGTGGGGGGCCAGGGCCACGCCCGTCAGCGCGAGACTCACCAGCAGCGTCATGAGGACGATGACGCGGCGCCGCTCGAGGCTGTCACCCAGGGGGACGATGAGCAACAGCCCCAGGGCGTAGCCCACCTGGGACACCGTGGCGACGAGGCCCACCGCCCGATCCGAGGCCTGGAACGTCCGGCCGATGTCTCCGAGCAGGGGCTGGTGGTAGTAGAGGTTGGCGACCGCGAGGCCCGAGGCGAGGGCCATCAACCAGACGAGGCCTGGGCGCAGGCGAGAGGAAGAGTCCACACGCGGGCCTCTACAAGCCACTCCGTTGCCGCACAAGCGGGAGGAAAGTGCTCCGTGAGGTAGACACCAGCGCGACGCTCCTGCTCCGCCTTGCTAGGCTGGGCACACGAATGACCGACTTCCTGCGCACCCTCACTCGAGGCATCTGGGTGATCTCGCTGCTGATTCTCGCTGGCGGGCTGAGCCTGTGGCTGGTGAAGAACCCCGCGCGGGACATGACGACTCTCCAGGCGCTGGGTGGACACCTGCGCGAGCGCGCCGTCACTCCGCTGGGGTTGCTGGGCCTGTCGCTGGTGCTGGGCGTGGGCGGTGTGTGGCTGGAGCGCCGCGGCCCCCGCTCGACCCGGGCCCGCGAGCAACGCCCGGTCCTGTCGCCGCTGGAGGTGGTGAACGCGGAGGTGGCGGTCGCCGTGCGCGAGCTGCTCGCCGAGCTGAACACCACGCTGCGCCGCTACGTGCTGCGCGCCGAGCCCGACATGATCGCCTTCGTGGATGCCCTGCTCGATGGGGCCATCCGGGTGGGAGCCAGCGATGTGCACGTGCACCCGCTGGAGATGGGCACGCGCATCGCCTTCCGCGTCCACGGCGTGCTCGAGGAGGTGATGATGCTCTCCCGGGAGAACCACCCCCGCCTCATCAACCGCCTGAAGGTGCTGTCCAAGGTGGTGCTCTTCCGGACGGATCGGCCCCAGGACGGCCACTTCTCCATTCAAACGCCCGAGGGCCCCGCGGACATCCGGGTGTCGTTGTTGCCCACCAACCACGGGGAGTCGGTGGCCCTGCGCATCGCGCGCAGCAGCGTGCGGCTGCCCCGGCTGTCCAACCTGGGCTTTCCCCAGCAGTTGCTCGCGCCGTTCCAGCGCGTGCTCGATCTGCCCCAGGGCGTCATCTTCGTCGCCGGCGCCACCGGCAGTGGCAAGACGACGACGCTGTACGCCTCGCTCGGCTACATCAAGGAGACGCGCGGCGACATGACGCGCATCGCCACCATCGAGGATCCGATCGAATACGACGTCCCGCTCTTCTCCCAGACGCAGGTGAACACCGAGCAGGGCTTCACCTTCGCGCAAGGGCTGCGCTCGGTGCTGCGCCAGGATCCCAACGTCATCATGGTGGGAGAGATCCGGGACGCGGAGACGGCGCGCACGGCGATCCAGGCCGGGCTGAGCGGGCACCTGCTCTTGACGACGGTGCATGCGAACTCGGCGGCGGGCGTCTTCAACCGGCTCATCGAGATGGGCGTCGAGCCCTTCCTGCTCGCGTCCGCCTCGGTGGCCAGCATCTCGCAACGGCTCGTGCGCTCGCTGTGCCCCCACTGCCGCGTGCCCTTCCAGCCGGAGAACGAGGAGGTGGTGCGGCTGCACGCGGCGGGCCTGCCCACCTCGGGTCCGTTCTACGGGGCCTCGGGCTGCGAGCGCTGTGGGGGCTCGGGCTTCCTGGGGCGAACCGCGCTCTACGAGGTCCTCAGCGTGACCCCGACCATTCGCGAGTGCATCAACACCAAGGTTCCCACCTCCCAGACCCATGACATGGCGGTGAAGGAAGGCATGGTGCCCCTGCTCGCGGCGGGTCTGGAGCGTGTCCACGCCGGCACCACGACGCTGAAGGAAGTCTTCCGGGTGGTCGGATGAAGCCGGGACTGGAGAGGGACGACCGGTGAGCCAGGAGCACGCCAGCCAGAAGGTCGCCGCGGTGCTGAAGCTCGGCTCCGCCCTGTGTGCGATGGCCGCCGCCGGAGTGCTGATCCTGCCCCTCGTGCGAGGAGAGGTGCGCACCGGGCCACGCGACATCACCCTGACGCCCATCACCACCGAGGACGAGGAGACGCAGGCCGAGGAGGACGTGGAGGTGGAGTCCGCCGGCAAGCCCATCCGGGAGACGCGCTCCGCCTTCGAGGGGGCCATTCTCTCGCTCGAGTCCCAGCCCTCGGAAGCCACCGTCAAGGTCAATGGCAGGGATCAGGGTGAGACCCCGGTCATGGTGGGACTCGAATGCGCGCCGGGCGAACCGGTCGTCATCACGTTCTCCCGGCGTGGCTTCGAGAGCACGACCCACCGTACGCCCTGCCCCCGGGATGAGATGGTCAAGGTGAAGGCCCGGCTGAAACAGAGCATCCGGGGGACCGCTGGCAAGCGGTGAGCCCCGTTCGATCAGGAGTGTCCATGTCCCGCCGTCTGAGTGTCCTGCTGCTTTCCACCTGGCTGAGCGTGCCCGCGCTCGCGCTCGCGGAGGAGCTCCCGCCCGAGAAGCTCGCGAGCATCCGGCGTGATGAGAAGGAAGCGCTGGAGAAGGTGAACGCGGCGCATGGAGGCAAGAAGTCCTCCGAGATGAGCACCGCCGAGCGCCGGCAGATGATCCAGGAGCAGCAGCAGGCCATGCAGGGGGTGCTGGACAAGCACGGCGTGTCGAGCAAGGACTACGCGCGGCAGACGGCCCGGATGGGGCCGAAGCAGAACGCCGAGGTGGATGCCGCGGAGAAGGCGCTGGAAGCGCGCAAGCAGGGCGCGGAGGCGTCGTCGCCCGGGGAGATTGCGATCGAGCGGGGCTGGGGTACCGACCAGCAGGTGGAGCAGGAGGGAGCAGCGGGCACGGAGGGCACCCTGCCCGTCGTGGAGCATGGGCTGCCCGCGGAGGAGCAGATGCCGGTCGAGGGAGAGGGCACGCCCGCGCCGGACGAGGCCGGAGCGCCCGAGGGCGAACCGGTGCCCGCCGGGGAGCCGTGAGCGCCCTGCCCTACCCCCAGCGCCGCTCGCGCCACACGGCGTCGTAGGGGCAGGAGCAGTCGAGCTCTTCCGGCTCGGGGTAGACGTAGCGCTCGCCCTTGTAGTTGCGGAACACGGTCTCGTGCGCGCCGCGCTCCACCACGTAGTCCGGCTGGAGCGTCACCTTGCCGCCCCCGCCGGGCAGGTCCACGGCGAGGTGGGGCACGGCGAGTCCGGAGGTATGGCCGCGCAACTGCTGGAGGATCTCCACGCCCTTGGCCAGGGGGGTGCGCAGGTGCTCGCAGCCCTGGGCCACATCCATCTGGTGGAGGTAGTAGGGGCGCACGCGGATGCGCAGCAGCGCGTGGGACAGCTCCTGGATGATGCGCGCGTCCGAGTTGAGCCGCCGCATGAGCACGGCCTGGTTCTCCACGGGGACACCATGGTCCACGAGCCGCTCGCAGGCCTCGCGCGCCTCGGGAGTCACTTCCTTCGGGTGATTGAAGTGGGTGACGACGTAGACGGGGGCGTAGCGGCGCAGCAGCCGGGCGAGCGAGTCGGTGACGCGCATGGGCAGACACACGGGCACGCGCGTGCCGATGCGCACCATCTCCACGTGGGGGATGTCGTACAGGGGCGCGAGCAGCTCCTCGAGCCGCTCCTCGGTGAGGAGGAAGGGATCTCCTCCCGAGATGAGCACGTCGCGCACCTCGGGGTGGCGGCGGATGTACTCGATGCCGCGCCGCATCTGCTCCTTGGAGAGCTCGGCCTCGCCGCCCTTGGTGATGCGGCGGCGGGTGCAGTGGCGGCAGTAGACGGAGCAGGTGTCGAGCGCGAGGAAGAGGACGCGGTCCGGGTACTTGTGGACGATGGCCTCCTCGGGCCGGGTCTTGTCCTCGCCGAGGGGATCCTCGAGCTCCCCGGGGCGCACGCGGGCCTCGGCGCGCACGGGGATGGACTGCATGCGGATGGGACAGAGGGGATGGTCCCGGTCGATGAGGGACAGGTAGTACGGGCTGATGCCCACGCGGAAGAGCGAGGAGGTTTCCTGCACGCCCGCGCGCTCATCGGGCGTGAGGGGGATGACCTTCTCGAGCTGCGCGAGGTTGCGCACGGCGTTGCGCTGGTGCCAGCGCCAGTCGGCCCACTGCGCGTCGGTGGCCTCGGGAAACAAGACCGCGCGGCCAGCCTGGGAGGCGGGACGCGCGGGAGCGCCCTTGGAGGGCGGGAGGGGGGAGGACATCACGCCGCCTGGGCCTGCTCACGCCACCACTGCCGTCCGGACTCGGGCAGCGTGTAGATGGGATCGAAGTACTCGTACTTGCGGGTGAGCGCCGCGGCGTCATCCCCTTCGATGCCGGTGCGGTAGTTCTTGGTCCAGTACGAGATGCCGCGCTCGCGATCGTACTCGGCGACCTGATGGACCCAGCGCTTGCCCACGAAGGGCACGTCACACACGATGCGCGGGGTGGCGAAGCCGGGCATGTAGCCCATGATGTCGTGCTGGAGCTGCTGGGCCTCGGCCACGCTCAGCCGCCAGTGCTCCGAGTTGGGGATCATGTCGCACATGTAGAAGTAGTACGGCAGGATCTTCGCGTGATCGAGCAGGGTGAAGCACAGCTCGAGCAGCTCCTTGGGGGTACCGTTGACGCCGCGCAGGAGGACGCCCTGGTTGCGCACGTCGCGGAAGCCCATGTCGAGCAGCTTGCGCACGGCCTTGCCGACGAGGGGGGTGAGCTGGCGCGCGTTGTTGACGTGGGTGTGGAGCGCGAGGTCCACGCCGCGCTCGTTGGCCTTCTTGGCGAGGCGCTCCAGGCCCTGGAGGACGGAGTCCTGGAGGAAGTGTTGGGGGATGGCCATGAGCCCCTTGCTGGCCAGGCGGATGTCCCGGATGTTGGGGATGTCGAGCAGGGCGCTGACGAAGGGCTCGAGCGCCTGGATGGGCAGGTTGGCGATGTCGCCGCCGCTGACGACCACGTCGCGCACGGTGGGAGTGCGGCGCAGGTAGTCGAGCATCTGCTCGTAGCGTTCCTTCTGACCGAGGTGGAAGCGGTGCTTCTGGACCTGGGGCACGTCATTGCCCACCAGGTCCATGCGGGTGCAGTGGCCGCAGTACTGGGGGCAGGTGGGGAGCATCTCCGCCAGCACCTTGGTGGGGTAGCGATGGGTGAGGCCCTCGACGGCCCACATCTCCGCCTCGTGGAGGCTGTCGCGGCTGGCCTTGGGGTGGTTGGGCCACTCGGGGTGCCGGTCGTCGAAGGCGGGCAGCATGTAGCGGCGGACCGGATCGTTCCACAGGTCCGTCTCATCCATCGTGTTGATCATCTGGGGCGGCACGAGGATGGACATCGTCGCGCGCTCACGCTGATCGCGCTCCAGGCTGGCCAGGAGTTCCTGCGGCAGGAGGGAGCCGAGGACGGCCTGGAGTTCCTTGAGGTTCTTGACGGTGTGCTTGCGCTGCCAGACGGAGCTTTCCCACTCGGCCTGGGTCACGTCCTTGTACCCGGGCAGGCGCCTCCAATCGGGCTCCACGAACTCACGGCGAAGCGGATAGGAGAAAGGCTGCTGAGCGGGGCCGGCCGAGGCGGCCTTTCCGCGAATGGGCGTCGTCGTCATGATGGTCTTACCTTAGCGGAACCAAGGCTGGGAAACAGGGGGAGCGGAGGACCTCCCTCCAGGGGAGAACACTGGAGGGAGCGCCTGCCATGCGAAGCTACTCGAGCTGCACGTTGACGAGCTTGGCCATGTCCCCTTCGGTGATGGTCACCTTCTGGGGCTTGCTCTGTTGGGAGCCGAGCTTGAAGACGATGGTATGGCTGCCCACGGGAAGCACGAGGGGGTTGCCGAGCGCGGCGGGGGTATCCCGACCCGAGTACTTGCCATCCACCCAGATCTGGGCACCGAGCGGACGCGAGCTACAGGCGAGCTTGCCCTTGGCGACGGCCTGGGGCTTGGCGGTGGCGACCTTCGCCGCGGTGGGCTTGGCCACGGGGCGGTCGACAGCGGGCTTGGGCGTCGAGGGACGCTCGGCGGTCGTGGGTGGAGGCTCCTCCTTCTTGAGGACGAAGGAGACCTTGACCTGCTCCTCGCCATTGGAGCGGAACTCACCCGAGTAGGACTGATAGCCTGCACGGGTCGCCACGAAGGTGTAGGTCTTGCCCACGGTGAGATTGGCGAGCGTGGCATCGGGCGTCTTTCCCACGCGCTTGCCACCCACCTCGACCTCGGCGCCGCCCGGTTCCCCCACGAACACCGCCGAGAACAGGGCCGGCTTGGGGGGCTCCTCCGTGGCAGGAGGGGGCGTGCCGGTACCGGTCCCCGTGCCCGCTACGGTCTCGCCCGGAGCGGCTGCGGGAGCCTGCTGCTGTTCGATTGGAGGATTGGAGGAAGGGGTCCCGGTGCCCGTGGCCGCCACCGCCTGGTCATCGGCGGGAGGAGTGCCAGGCGCCGAGGGCTCCGCCTTCAGCACGAGCGAGATGAGCTGCGGCTGCTGCCCCGGGGTGACGCGAATCTCCTGAACCGCCGACAGGTGTCCGGGGGAGGACGCGGTCAGCGAATGGACGCCTTCTGGCAGTTCGATGACCTTGTTCTGGGGGTAGGCCTGCCCGTCGATCTGGACCTCGGCGCCCGCGGGTTGAACGGAGATCATCAAGCTGCCCGTGCTGGGTCCGGAGAACAACACGGCCCCGAGGACGACGAGCAGCACCAGCGCGGCGGCTGCGGCACTGGCGATGATCACCTTGGATGGCGGCTTCCGGCTGACCTGGGCGGCAGGCTTGGGCGCCTTCTTGGGGAGCGGCGCGACCTTCTCGGGCGGCTCCTCCTGCTCCATTTCCGGGACGTGGATGGGTCCCGTCATCTCCTCTTCCCGGGGATCCCTCCCGGCGTCCGTGCGTTCATCCTCGGACGAGTCGTCGTAGGTGTCGGGATCCTCGTCGTCCAGCCGCGGCCGCTCGCCCGTGAGCGCCGGACTCAACATGGTACTGGAACTGCGAGCGCCCGGAGACCCCACCCGGGTGGCGTTGGGGGCATCCATCTCCTCCGGCTCCGGCCGGGAGGTGGGCGCGGGGCCGATGACCGTCGCTCCGGCATAGCCCTCTCCTTCCCCGATGACCACCTGGGGTTTGCCGCTGTTGCGGGCCGAGGGAGCGTGCGTGGATTCCGAATCGGCGATGTACGCCGTTTCACCCGTCAGGCTGTCGTCCACCAGCACGCTGTCCGAGGGTCCGGAGGGGACGGTGGAGGGCCGCTTGCTCTCTCTTTCCTCCTGTCCTCGAAAAACAAAGGAGGAGGAATCGACGATCTGCGTTTTGTCTCCCGCCCCCACCTCTTCGTCTTGTGGCTCCTCATCCTCCTCGGAAGGAGACTCATACTCTGCGCGCGCGGAGGATGAAGCCGAGGAGGGCGAGGGACGAGTGGACGCCGGCAGGGAGGGGCCCGCCTGCGGCTTGCGGGCAGCGCGCAACATGTCACCAGTGACGCCGGTGGCCTCGATCTGCTCTGGGCGCTCGATGGAGGCATAGCGCTCCATCTTCTCGGCTTCGCGCAGGATGTCCTCGGCGAAGACCTCCTTCATGTAGGCCGAGAGGTGCTTGGACGAGTAGATGGCATCGCCCGCGAGGAGGAAGCGCATCAGGTCCTCCTGCAGGTCCGAGCCCCACTGGTACCGGGTATCGGCCTCTCCGGAGAGGGCCTTCATCAACACCTTCTCGAGTCCGGCGGGGATGTTCGGGTTGAACTGCCGCGGAGCGGGCACCTCGGCATTGCGCACCTTCTCCAGGGTGGAGAAGTCGGACTCACCGACGAACAACCGCTCTCCCGTCAGCATCTCGTAGAGGATGACGCCCACCGCGAAGATGTCACTGCGCCGGTCGATGGGGAGGCCACGGACCTGCTCCGGGCTCATGTACCCGAACTTCCCCTTGAGGATGCCGGCTTGCGTCTTCTGCGACCGGTTCGCCGCCTTGGCGATACCGAAGTCGATGAGCTTCACCTCTCCCTCGTACGAGATGAGGATGTTCTGCGGAGAGATGTCGCGGTGGATGATGTTCAGGTCCTGGCCGCGGGCGTCCTTCTTGCGGTGCGCGTAATCGAGGCCCTCGCAGATTTTCGAGGCCAGGAAGACGGCCTGGGCCGTGGGCATGATCTCCTTGCGCCGACGGTAGCGCTCGAGAATGGTGCGCAGGTCGCGCCCAGGCACGTACTCCATGGCGATGAAGTAGGTGTCCTCGTGCTTGCCCAGCTCGTGGATGTGCACGATGTTGGCGTGGTTCAGCTGCACGCTGATCCGCGCCTCGTCGATGAACATCGTGATGAACTCATCGTCCTCCGCCATCGTCGGGAGGATCTTCTTGATGGCGAGGATGCGCTCGAACCCTTCGACGCCGAAGGCCTTGGCCGTGAAAACCTCCGCCATGCCGCCAACGTTGATGCGCTCGAGGAGGAGGTACTTCCCAAATAGGGTCGGCTTCTTCATTGCGTGGTTTCGCCCGCCCTGCGAGGCCACTGCTCCGTTGAAGGGGGAAACGGTGGGTGAAAAACGGACGAGACGGGGACTTTAGACGGAGCGCGAAGGGGTAGTCAAACTTCACCCGACGACGATTCTCTAAGAGTTCCAGCCACTTGGCTCAAACGGCTCGCCTCGGACGGCGAATGGGCCCGCCAGGCCGTCCAGCAAGAAGCCTGGAGAATGGGACCCAAAAGATGAAGCTGAAGAAGCCAAGCCAGCCGAAGCCCGCAAAGGCGAAGGCCCCGAGTCGACACCTTGGGGTGCGGACTCGGGGCCTTCAGAAAAAAATCCGGCAGCGACCTACTCTCCCGCGCGGTTTCCCGCGGAGTACCATCGGCTCTGGAGGGCTTAACTTCCGTGTTCGGGATGGGAACGGGTGGGACCCCTCCGACATTGCCACCGGAAAAACAGGACAGTTCATACGAAGGGTATGTGAAACCAACTTCCACTGCGAAGTGCTCGTGCCTTCTTCCGGGCCCGGCGTCGCGCTGTCGCGCTCGCTCGGGGCCTCGACCCTGGCCTCGACTCTCGTACCACCCACCGCTCCCGGTGGGGCTGTTGAGAGATTGAGGTAAAGTAAGCCTCTCGACCTATTAGTACCGGTTAGCTCAACGCGTTACCGCGCTTACACACCCGGCCTATCAACGTCGTCGTCTTCGACGGGTCTTCGGGGGCTTGCGCCCGGGATACCTGTTCTTGAGGTCGGTTTCCCGCTTAGATGCTTTCAGCGGTTATCCAATCGACACATGGCTACCCAGCGATGCCTCTGGCGAGACAACTGGTACACCAGCGGTGTCTCCAACCCGGTCCTCTCGTACTAAGGTCAGAGCCTCTCAAGTATCCTACGCCCACAGCAGATAGGGACCAAACTGTCTCACGACGTTTTGAACCCAGCTCGCGTACCGCTTTAATTGGCGAACAGCCAAACCCTTGGGACCTGCTCCAGCCCCAGGATGCGATGAGCCGACATCGAGGTGCCAAACCTCCCCGTCGATGTGAACTCTTGGGGGAGATAAGCCTGTTATCCCCGGAGTACCTTTTATCCGTTGAGCGATGGCCCTTCCATTCAGGACCACCGGATCACTATGACCTGCTTTCGCACCTGCTCGACGTGTCCGTCTCGCAGTCAAGCTCCCTTATGCCATTGCACTCGCCGCCCGGTTTCCAATCGGGCTGAGGGAACCATCGCGCGCCTCCGTTACGTTTTGGGAGGCGACCGCCCCAGTCAAACTACCCACCAGACAGTGTTCCAACTCCCGGTGAGGGAGCATGGTTAGACACCAGAATCCGACAGGGTGGTATTTCACCGTTGCCTCCACCGAACCTAGCGGCCCGGCTTCAAAGGCTCCCACCTATCCTACACAGTCGAACCCTAGTGTCACTGTCAAGTTGTAGTAAAGGTTCACGGGGTCTTTCCGTCTTGCTGCGGGTAAACTGCATCGGCACAGCTATTTCAATTTCGCTGAGTCCCTCTCCGAGACAGCGCGGAAGTCGTTACTCCATTCGTGCAGGTCGGAACTTACCCGACAAGGAATTTCGCTACCTTAGGACCGTTATAGTTACGGCCGCCGTTTACTGGGGCTTCGGATCATCGCTTCACCTTGCGGCTGACGAATCCCCTTAACCTTCCAGCACCGGGCAGGAGTCAGACCCTATACGTCGGCTTCTTGCCTTCGCAGAGTCCTGTGTTTTTGGTAAACAGTCGCTACCGCCATTTCTCTGCAACCTCTCTCGGCTTCGGCTGTACGCCTACACCTGGCAGAGGCCCACCTTCTTCCGAAGTTACGGTGGAAATTTGCCTAGTTCCTTGGAGGAGAGTTCTCTCAAGCGCCTTAGGATTTTCTCCTCACCCACCTGTGTCGGTTTGCGGTACGGACACCCTGTAGACTCCCCGCGGAACTTTTCTTGGAAGCCGAGCATCAGCGACTTACCCCGTGAGGGGTGCCATGGGGTCTCGGGGATGGCTGCCGCGCCTTTAGTCGTACGCGACACCCCTACGCCTTTGGACTGACACAACCACCGGTCAGCTCGCCTAGCTTTCTCCGTCCTTCCTCGGTTCAACGTCTACAAGATGGCGCAGGAATATTAACCTGCTTGCCATCACCTACGCCTTTCGGCCTCGGCTTAGGTCCCGGCTAACCCTGGGAAGATTAACTTGACCCAGGAAACCTTGGGTTTACGGCGAGGGGGTTTCCCACCCCCTTTATCGCTACTCATTTCGGCATCAGCACTCGCAACCGCTCCACCAGCCCTTGCGGTCTGGCTTCACTGCTGTTGCAACGCTCCCCTACCACTGCATGCGCCTGACGCATGCAATCCGAAGCTTCGGCGCTAGTCTTGAGCCCCGTTACATTTTCGGCGCGGCCTGTCTCGACCAGTGAGCTATTACGCTTTCTTTAAAGGATGGCTGCTTCTAAGCCAACCTCCTGGTTGTCAATGACTTGCCACATCCTTTCTAGTGTTCACTTAGACTAGACTTGGGGGCCTTAGCTGTCGGTCTGGGTTATTCCCCTCTTGCCAATGGACGTTATCACCCACTGACTGCTTCCCGAGCTAACAATTGCTGGCATTCGGAGTTTGGTACGGTTTGGTAATCTGGTGAGACCCCTAGCCGTTCCAGTGCTCTACCTCCAGCATTGAATTACTCGAGACGATACCTAAATATCTTTCGGGGAGAACCAGCTATCACGGAGTTTGATTGGCCTTTCACCCCTACACACAGCTCATCCCAGAAATTTTCAACTTTCATGAGTTCGGTCCTCCATGAGGTGTTACCCTCACTTCAACCTGGCCATGTGTAGATCACCCCGCTTCGGGTTATAATGCACGCAACTCATTCGCCCGTTTCGGACTCGCTTTCGCTCCGGCTCCACCTATCGGCTTAGCCTCGCTACGTACATTAAGTCGCCGAATCATGATGCAAAAGGTACGCCCTCGCACTGGGTTGCCCCGTAGTGCTCGGACTGCTTGTAGACATGCGGTTTCAGGTTCTTTGGACTCCCCTCACTGGGGTTCTTTTCACCTTTCCCTCGCGGTACTAGTTCACTATCGGTCGCCAAGGAGTATTTAGCCTTACCGGATGGTCCCGGCAGATTCAGGCAGGATTGCACGTGTCCCGCCCTACTTGGGTACCCCGCTCGGCTCCAGTTCGTTTTCGCGTACGCGACTGTCACGCCCTTTGGTCCACCTTTCCAGGTGATTCCGCTAACAAACCAGAGTCCTACCGCGGACCCGCAACCCCGATGCCATTTTCATGACACCGGTTTAGGCTCCTCCCATTTCGCTCGCCGCTACTCTGGGAATCACTCGTTGTTTTCTTCTCCTCAGGGTACTGAGATGTTTCACTTCCCCTGGTTCGCTCCTTCAGCCCTATGGATTCAGGCTGAGGTAACGCGGCTTTCACCGCGCTGGGTTTCCCCATTCGGACATCTCCGGCTCAACGTTCGGTTGGCAACTCCCCGGAGCTTTTCGCAGCCACCCACGTCCTTCTTCGCCTCTTGGCACCTAGGCATCCACCGCACGCCCTTAGTAGCTTACTTACCTTAATCCCTCACCAGCCCGCCTCCCGGCGAGTGGCCTTGAAACTCGAGACCAAGGTCCAGGCCCCGGCTCTTCGCCGCGGACCCGAAAGAATTCACTTGATTGCGTCGTGAGGTTCACCGCCAGGCCGCTATCGCAGCCGAGCTGTCACCTCAATCGACGCTGAGAACTTCTCAGCAGAAATTGATTTCTACCCTTCGTATGAACTTGTCAAAGAACGTCCTGACTCCAACTTCGTCAGTAAACTGTGGAGCTGGACGGGATCGAACCGACGACATCCAGCTTGCAAAGCTGGCGCTCTCCCAACTGAGCTACAGCCCCTGAATGTGTCACTGTCCCTCCACCTGCCGGCTGTCGTCGCGTCCCCAATCTCCCCGGTGGGAAATTGGTGGGCCTAGGTGGACTTGAACCACCGACCTCGCGCTTATCAGGCGCGCGCTCTAGCCAGCTGAGCTATAGGCCCAGTGGATTTCCAGCTACCGTCTCTTTCAAAGAACCGAGCCTCTTCGCTCGGCCTCTCAAAACCAGACAGCAAACCCTCGACAGTTGCAGAAACGTTGACCTGGTTGACCTTACGCGACTTGCGTCGCTGGTGCACCCTGTCGCGCCGAAGCGCTGACCGTGCACCCGGTCTCCTTAGAAAGGAGGTGATCCAGCCGCAGGTTCCCCTACGGCTACCTTGTTACGACTTCACCCCAGTTACCGACCACTCCTTGGGCACCTCTTGGTGAGATGACTTCTGGAGCAATCGACTCCCATGGTGTGACGGGCGGTGTGTACAAGGCCCGGGAACGTATTCACCGCGGCGTGCTGATCCGCGATTACTAGCGATTCCGCCTTCATGGAGTCGAGTTGCAGACTCCAATCTGAACTGAGACCGGTTTTATGCGATTAGCTCCCTCTCGCGAGTTGGCAACGCTTTGTACCGGCCATTGTAGCACGTGTGTAGCCCTGGTCATAAAGGCCATGAGGACTTGACGTCATCCCCACCTTCCTCCGGTTTAACACCGGCAGTCCCTCTAGAGATCCGCTTGCGCGGCAACTAAAGGCGAGGGTTGCGCTCGTTGCGGGACTTAACCCAACATCTCACGACACGAGCTGACGACAGCCATGCAGCACCTGTCTCTCGGTTCCCTTGCGGGCACCGCCTCATCTCTGAGGCCTTCCGAGGATGTCAAGACCAGGTAAGGTTCTGCGCGTTGCGTCGAATTAAACCACATGCTCCACCGCTTGTGCGGGCCCCCGTCAATTCCTTTGAGTTTTAGTCTTGCGACCGTACTTCCCAGGCGGAGAACTTAATGCGTTAGCTACGGCACCGCGGGGGTCAACACCCACGACACCTAGTTCTCATCGTTTACGGCGTGGACTACCAGGGTATCTAATCCTGTTTGCTACCCACGCTTTCGCGTCTCAGCGTCAGTGACCGTCCAGGTGGCCGCCTTCGCCACCGGTGTTCCTCCCCATATCTACGAATTTCACCTCTACTTGGGGAATTCCGCCACCCTCTCCGGTACTCAAGCTCTGCAGTTTCGAACGCACTTCCTCGGTTGAGCCGAGGGCTTTCACATCCGACTTGCAAAGCCGCCTACACGCGCTTTACGCCCAATAATTCCGAACAACGCTTGCACCCTCTGTATTACCGCGGCTGCTGGCACAGAGTTAGCCGGTGCTTCTTCTCCCGGTACCGTCAAGCCCTGGAGTATTAGCCCAGGGGTTTTCGTCCCGGTCGAAAGTGCTTTACAATCCAAAGACCTTCATCACACACGCGGCGTTGCTGCGTCAGGCTTTCGCCCATTGCGCAAAATTCCCCACTGCTGCCTCCCGTAGGAGTCTGGACCGTGTCTCAGTTCCAGTGTGGCTGATCGTCCTCTCAGACCAGCTACCCGTCGTCGCCTTGGTGGGCCATTACCCCGCCAACTAGCTGATGGGCCGCGGACTCATCTGGATGTGATAGCTTGTATACAGAGGCCACCTTTTCCCTCAAGAGCCGAAGCTCCCGGGGGCTTATCCGGTATTAGCCAATCTTTCGACTGGTTATCCCAGACACCCAGGCAGATTATCCACGTGTTACGCACCCGTGCGCCGCTCTACTAGGATTGCTCCATTCGCGCTCGACTTGCATGTGTTAGGCACGCCGCCAGCGTTCGTTCTGAGCCAGGATCAAACTCTCCAATTGAATTTTTTGAAGGGTTGAACCGGCTTGGCCAGGGCCCGGCTAAGGGGACACCTGACTTCGCTGTGTTCATCGGGGTTCCTGCCAATCGACTCACGCCGACTCGCCGCGGAACCCGTCTCAAGAATTGACTGCGGTTTCCGCAATCTGTCTTCTTTGGGTTTGCTATCTGGTTTTCAAAGACCGAGCCGCTTGTACCGGCTGTCCTGCTGTGCTAACGTACTTCTCGATTCCACCGCTTTCAACCGCGGGGGCTGCTCTTTTATTCTGAACCGTTTCGGCTGTCAAGCGGCCGTTGCCGCTTCGCTTTTTCGGTTCACCGCGAAGGAGAGCTGCTTTTCTCTTTCGTGGGGCGCGGAACCTACTGCCGTTCCGCCCGTCGTGTCAACTCGCTTCGTCGACTCGTTTTTCCCGTCCGCCGTCTTTTGTCGCTTGCGCGACTTCTTCGGCTTCGGGGGAGGCGGCTTCTACCACCACCGCGTTTCGAGTCAACACCGCTGCGTCGACTTCTTATTTCGCTCTGTTTGCTGCGTCGGCCGGAGGTCCCCACCGCCAGTGCGGTTTCGCCTTCCCGTCCGAGGGGCGCGGCTTCTATCGCCTCGCCCCGAGGGAGTCAACTGCCTTCCTCCCCGGTCTTCATCCCCTCGTCACCGCGATGTCGCTTGCGCAACGTCGCCGTGCCGAGGGGTCAAGGCTTCTACCACCTTCGTTCCGAGAGTCAACTCCACCTTCGCATCGGGATGGAGGTTGGAGAACACAACATCTCGAATGTTCCAGCCTCATCCTCGCCACAGGCGTAGAGGCGAGCGCTCGTAAGGCGCACTCTCATATATATGTGCCCCATCGATCGGTGTGCACCCACGCGCTAAGCTCCTACTCCATGCGACTGCTCCTCAATCTCCTGTGGGTCGTACTCGGTGGTGGATTCATCATCGCGCTCGAGTACCTGCTCGGTGGGCTCCTGCTCTGCCTCACCATCGTCGGCATCCCCTTTGGAGTGCAGTGCTTCAAGCTCGCCGGGCTCGGCTTGTTCCCGTTCGGCAAGGACATCGTCGACGTGCCAGGCGCCAGTTCCCTGGGCTGCGTGCTCAACGTCTTCTGGATCGTCGTCGCTGGCGTGTGGATCTTCTTGAGCCACATCGGGCTTGCCCTGGGGCTCGCCGTGACCCTCATCGGAATCCCCTTCGCCATCCAGCACGTCAAGCTCGCCCTGCTCGCCCTCGCCCCCTTCGGCAAGCTCGTGCGCAACGCGTGACCGGCCTCAGAACGCCACGCCGAATGCCAGACGAGGCGTGGGCACGATCTCCACCCGGAGAGCACCCTCCCCCGTCGGGGACTCCAGATCGGGAATGGAGCGGTACTGGGCCGAGAAGCCCGCGGCGAGCGTGAACCGATTGAACAACACCAGCGTCCAGCCCACGCTCCCGCCCAGCCCCACCCCAATCCCCCTGCGTCGCACCCGATCCTGTGAGCGAAGTTGGTAGTTCGCGCTCAGTTCGGGGCCGAAGTAGATGCCACTCGGCGCAGTGCCCAGCACGAAGAGCCGGATACCCAGAGTCCCCGACAAACCCAGACTCCAGGTTTCCGGTGTGCGGCCGTAAGCGAACTCCGGCGCCACGTACAACGAGAAGCCGCGGCCGAAGGCCCGCTCGTACTCGATCCCAAGTTGTGAGTGCGAGAGCGCCAGGGGATTGATGGTGAAGGTATTGCGCGCCCCCAGGTCCTCTTCCACCGGCGGCTTCGGCTTGCCAATGCCCGAGAACCAATCCCGGAACCGCGTCAGGACGTCGTCCTCCGCTCGCGCCGTCCCCGGCGACAGGACCCACAGTGAAATGAAGATGCTCAGCACGGTGCGATGCATGGTGCGCTCGTGGGTCGAACGTCTCTGGGAGAAGGTCCTTCGAAGCCGCGACAGCCGTCATCATTAGGGCACAGCGACCACCGGCTCAAGGCGCTTCACCCTCCCCCACTGCCCTGACATGGAATCGAGCGCTCGGTGAATCAGTGTATCTTCGTCTTTTCACCGTCCCCGGAATCGTACGGTTCGCATCCTTCGCGAGGTGGCCGCATGGTGGCTCGCATCAAGGCTGTTCCTCTTGTCGTGTCGCAAGCGGCCCTCGCCGTGACGTGGCTCCTGCTCATGGCGGCGAGCACCGCGGCATCCGCCGCGCCATTCACTCTCTTCGAGAGCGGGCAGGTGCGGCCCCTCGCCTTGTCACCCAGCGGCCGGTTCCTCTACGCCGTCAATACCCCCGACAACCGCCTCGAGGTCTTCCAGCTCAAGCCCTCGGGTCTCGTGCCGCTCGTGTCGATTCCCGTTGGCCTCGAGCCGGTCGCGGTCGCCGCCCGGAGCGATGAAGAGGTATGGGTCGTCAACCATCTGTCCGACAGCGTGAGCATCGTGCGGCTCGACGACAGGAACACCCACGGCGCCGTGGTACGGACCCTGCTCGTCGGTGACGAGCCTCGCGACATCGTCTTCGCCGGACCGGGCAGGAGCCGCGCCTTCATCACCGCCGCACACCGCGGCCAGAACGTGCCCTTCGACCCTCAGTTGACCACGCCGGGCATCGGCCGGGCCGATGTCTGGGTCTTCGATGCCAACAGGACAGGCTCATCTCTCGGGGGCAACCCACTGTCGATCCTCACCCTCTTCGGTGACACGCCCCGCGCGCTCGCGGTGACTCCCGATGGCTCGCGCGTCTACGCCGCCGTCTTCCACTCGGGCAACCGCAGCTCGGTCATTCACGAGAGCCTCGTGCCCAATGGCGGTGAGGCGCTGGGCGGTGTTCCCGGCCCCAACGTCAACTTCCAGGGGCTGCGGGGACCCGAGGTCTCCGTCCTCGTGAAGTTCGACGGCACGAACTGGCGCGACGTGCTCAACCGCACCTGGACCGACAAGGTGCGCTTCTCCCTGCCGGACAAGGACGTGTTCGTCATCGATGCCACCGCCAATCCCCCGGCGCAGCTCTCGGGCCCGTCCGGCTACTACTCCGGCGTGGGCACCATCCTGTTCAACATGGCCGTCAACCCGGTGAGCGGCAAGGTGTACGTGAGCAACACCGAGGCCCGTAATGACTTGCGCTTCGAGGGGCCGGGCACCTTCGCCGGCAGCAGCCTGCGCGGCCACCTGCACGAGAGCCGCATCTCGGTGCTCGGCTCCTCGGGCGTCGCGCCCAGGCACCTCAACAAGCACATCAACTACGCCGCCTGCTGCGCCGCTCTTCCCAACGCCGAGAACGACAAGAGCCTCGCCCAGCCGCTCGGCATGGCGGTGAGCTCCAACGGCACCACCCTGTACGTGGCCGCGTTCGGCTCCTCGAAGCTCGGCGTCTACTCCACCGCCGCGCTCGAGGCCGATACCTTCGTGCCTGGCCCCGCCAACCAGATCCCCTTGAGCGGTGGCGGCCCCACGGGCCTGGTGCTCGATGAGGCCCGCGGGCGCATGTACGTGCTGACGCGCTTCGACAACGCCATCTCCGTCGTCAACACCGCCACGAAGCAGGAAATCGCCCATCTGCCCATGTTCAACCCCGAGCCGCCGAGCGTGGTGGCCGGCCGCCCCTTCCTCTACGACGCCAGGAAGAGCTCCAGTCATGGCGACTCGTCCTGCGCGAGCTGCCACATCTTCGGCGACTTCGACAGCCTCGCCTGGGACCTCGGCAACCCGGATGCCGCCGTGGCGAACAACCCCAACCCCATCGTGCCCGTGCTGCCCGAGTTCGGCACCGACCCCACCTTCGGTCAGGATCCTGGCTTCCATCCGCTCAAGGGCCCCCTGCTCACCCAGAGCCTGCGCGGCATGGCCAACCACGGGCCCATGCACTGGCGTGGCGACCGCACCGGCGGCAACGACGCCCCCAACGCCCAGCCCAACAGCGGTGCGCTCGATGAGGCCGCGGCATTCAAGAAGTTCAACCCCGCCTTCATGGACCTGCTCGGACGCTCCGCCCAGCTCACCCCGGCGGAGATGAGGCAGTTCTCCGACTTCGTCCTCCAGATCACCTACCCGCCCAACCCCATCCGCAACCTGGACAACTCCCTCACCCCCCAGCAGCAGGCAGGAAGCGACTTCTTCTTCAACACCACGAGCTTCTTCCATGGCCCGTGCGGCAGCTGCCACCAGCTCGACCCCACCGCCAACCCCCAGGAAGGCGCCTTCGCCGGCTTCTTCGGCACCAACGGCAGCTCGTCCTTCGACGCCGAGCCGCTCTTCCCCAAGGTGCCCCACCTGCGCAACCTCTACCAGCGCGTCGGCATGTTCGGCGCCGGCTTCCCCTTCGGTCTCCAGCCCGCAGATCCCTTCCTCGGAGATCAGATCCGCGGCTTCGGCTTCAACAGCGATGGAGCCATCCCCACCCTGTTCCGCTTCAACAGTGGCTTCGACCGCATCCCCGACAACCCCGCTGGCATCCCCAACACGCCCGAGGGGCTCGCCGCCAAGACGAACATGGAGCTGTACATGCTCGCCTTCGAGAGCAACCTCGCTCCCATCGTCGGCCAGCAGGTGACCCTCACGGACGCATCCCCGGCCGCGGCGCTCTCCCGCCTCCAATTGCTGATGGCCCGTGCCCATGTGGGGGAGTGCGATCTGGTCGCCAAGGGACAACTGGCCTCCAGACCCGTGGGCTTCTTCTACCTGCGCAACGGCAGGTTCAAGCCCGACCACGCGGCCCTGCCCCCGCTCTCCGAAGCAGCCCTCCGCCAGCTCGTCTCCATCACCCGTGGCGCCCTCACCTATACCTGTGTCCCTCCCGGCTCCGGGCAGCGCATCGGGATTGACCGGAACCTCAATGGGGTTCTCGACGGCGATGAGCCCTAAGCCGCGCCCAGGAGCCGCCGAGCCCCGAAGCCCGGCGGAACTCCCCGCAGATGCGCCCCCCTGGGGGTGACGCCCCTCCTCTTCCATGCCCCCGCCGCCCTCTGCTCCCCCGCCCTCCTCCCTGGCCCGCTCGACGCTCATCCACATGGGCGTGCGCATCGCGATCATCATCGCGCTGACCACCGTCTTCAGCTACCTCCACATCTTCAATGCCCTGCGCACCGAATCGCTCGTCCAATTGGAGCGCGGCGTCCTCGAGCGCGTGCAGCGCGAGCAGAGCATCTTCGTGCTCGCCCAGGACAACCACGCCCTGCTCAAGCAGGTCTTCGAGGAGCGGGTCCGCTACTGGCGCCAGCAGGATCCCCGCGCTCCGTTCGACCGGCTGTTCGTCCAGTTGCCCGACGGCTCGACCCGCAACCGGCTCGAGGGCTTCGATGGCACCCGGATGCCCTGTCTCTTCATCCCCCAGGGATTGAACGTCGACGCGCAGTTGCAGCGCTCGCTCCTGGCCGCCCACGACGTGCTCTCGCAGTACGGTCCCGCCTTCCACGTGCGCTTCACGGACACGTACATCTCGTTTCCCGGCGGCGCGGTGGTGCTCTACTGGCCCGCCCAACCCACCTGGTGCCAGGACGCCACGCCCTCGTTCAACGTCACCGAGTTCGATTTCTACGCCCTCAGCACGCCCGAGAAGGATCGACTCCGCCAGACCGTCTGGACCGGCATCATCGCGGACCCCGTCGCCCACACGTGGACCGTCTCCGCCTCCACGCCCGTCGACATGGACGGCCAGCACACCGCGACCCTCACCCACGACATCCTCATCGAACAGTTGCTCGAGCGCACCATCAACGAGCATCTGCCGAGCGCCTACAACATGCTCCTGCGCGACAATGGGGAGCTGCTCGCCCACCCCGCGATGAAGATGAACACCGGCGCGTCGGGCACCTCGCTCGCCGAGTTCAACCCCGCTCCGTTCCAGGAGCACGTGAACTCCATCCTGGAGGCCATCCGACACTCGCCCGAACAAACCATCAAGAGCCTGCCCAAATCCCATGAGTACGCCGCCACGGCCCGGCTCAAGGGGCCCGGGTGGATCTTCGTGACGATCCTGCCCGAGCAGGCCGTCTCCTCGACCGCCATGGGCGTGGCGCGCTACATCCTGGCGTTCGGCGTGCTGTCGCTGCTGCTGGAGCTCGGCATCATGTACTGGGTGCTCAAGCAGCAGATCTCCCGCCCCTTGTTGGCCTTCACCCAGGCCACCGACCGGCTGGCGGGCGGTGACTTCCAGGTCGGGTTGGATCTCTCCCGCGACGACGAGCTGGGACGGCTCGCCCACGCGTTCCAGCACATGGCCAGTGAGCTGCAGCGGCGGGAGGAGGCCTTGCGGCAGGCCAACGAGGGGCTGGAACATCGCGTGGAGTCGCGCACCCGGGAGCTGCAGTCGGTCCACCGGCAACTGGTCGACACCGCGCGGCAGGTGGGCCGGGCCGAGGTCGCCACCAACGTCCTGCACAACGTGGGCAACGTGCTCAACAGCGTGCACACCTCGGCGCTGATGGCCCGTGAGCGGCTCGCGGGACTCAAGCTCGAGAGCGTGGAGCGCGTGGCGGGCCTGTTCGCGGCGCATCAGGAAGACCTCGCGACCTTCCTCACCCAGGACGAGCGCGGCCGCGGCGTGCTGCCCTTCCTCAGCCGGCTGGGCAAGCACATGCAGGAGGAGCGCCAGGAAATCCATACCCTGCTCGACGACGTCAACCGGTACACCGAGCACATCGGCGCCATCGTCAAGTTGCAGCAGCAGTACGCCCGGACTCCCCAGCACCTCTACGAGTCGGTCGACCTGGCGGAGTTGGTGGAGGATGCCCTGCGCATCAACCATGCCGCGCTCGGCCGCCATTCCGTCCGGGTGGAACGCCAGTTCGAAGCGCTCCCCCCGGTGATGACCGAGAAGCACAAGGTGTTGATGATCCTCGTCAACCTCATCAGCAACGCCAAGTACGCCATGGAGTCCGTACCCGAGGAGGAGCGGTGTGTGACCTTACGCCTGCAACGCCCCAGCGCCGAGCGGATCCAGCTCTCCGTGCAGGACAATGGGGTGGGAATCCCTCCCGAGATGCTCACGCGCATCTTCCAACATGGCTTCACCACCCGCGAGGGCGGACACGGCTTCGGCCTGCACTCCAGTGCCCTGGCGGCGCAGGAGATGGGCGGTTCGCTGCTCGCTCGCAGCGCCGGACCCGGTCAGGGCGCCACGTTCACCCTCGATCTGCCCATTCAGCCACAAACCGGACGCCAGGACACTCCTCCGAAAAATAGCGACGCCTGAAGCCTCCATCTCTGCTTTGAATCCACCCGAGTGCACGGAAAGGGACCACGGCCCATGTCGGACAAGACCATCATCGAAGGACTCGAGGCACTGCGAGCGGCGGTGGGGCGCAAGCTCGGCCACTCCGAGTGGAAGACGCTCACGGACGCGGACATCGCGCGCTTCGCCGAGGCCACGGGCGACTTCCAGTGGATCCACCTGGACCGCGAGCGCTGCGCGCGCGAGTCGCCCTTCGGCGTGCCCGTGGCCCATGGCTACTACACCGTCTCGCGCATCGCTGGCCTGTTCTTCGAGGTGCTCGAGGTCCGTGGCTTCTCGCTCGTGCTCAACTACGGCCTCAACAAGGTGCGCTTCCCCGCCCCCCTCAAGTCCGGCGCCCGCTACCGGCTGGCGCTCGAATTGAAGGAGCTCAAGGACCTGCCCAAGGGGGTCGAGGCCCTCATGATCGCCACCATCGAGATCGAGGGCGAGTCCAAGCCGGCCTGCGTCGCCGAGGGGCTCTACCGCTACATGCTCGCGTGAGCCAGCAGGCCCGAGCGCGCCACCCGCTCGACGGCCTCCGCCAGGCGCTCCTCACTCTGCACGAGCGCGAGCCGCACATACCCCTCGCCCATCGCGCCAAAGCCACTGCCGGGCACCACGGTGACCCCCGTCCGCTCCAGCAGGGCCATGGAGAAGGCGAGACTGGACTCGAATCCCCGGGGGATGGGTGCCCAGCAGAACATGGTGGCTCGGGGCTTGGGCACGTCCCAGCCCACGCGCACGAGCCCGTCCACCAGCACGTCCCGGCGCCGCTGGTAGGTGGCCGACAGCTCGACCACGCTCTCCTGGGGCCCCGTCAGGGCGGCCACCGCGGCCAGTTGGATGGGACGGAACAGCCCATAGTCCAGGTGGGCCTTCACCTGCGCGAGCAGACCGAGCAGCCGCGCGTTGCCCACCGCGTACGCGATGCGCGCTCCCGCCAGGTTGTACGTCTTGGACAGGGAGTTGAACTCCAGGCCCACCTCCCGCGCGCCCGGCGTCTCCAGGAAGCTCGGCGGCCGGTACCCGTCGAATGCCAGCTCGCTGTAGGCCGCGTCATGCAGCACCACCGTGCCGTAGCGGCGCGCGAAGGCCACCACCTTCTCGAAGAACCCCGGCTGGACGATGGCCGCGAGCGGGTTGCTCGGGTAGTTGAGCAGCAACAGCCGGGCACGCCGCTTGACGTCCTCCGGCAGCGCCTCGAGGTCCGGCAGGTGGCCATGCCCGGCCTTCAAGGGCACCGGATGCAGCCGCGCCCCCGCCAGCACGGGCCCCGCCGTGTAGATGGGGTAGCCCGGATCCGGCACCAGCACGAGATCTCCGGGATCCGTGAACGCCTGGGTGATGTGGGCCAGGCCCTCCTGCGAGCCGGTCAACCCCAGCACCTCGGTGCCAGGATCCAACGTCACGCCGAAGCGGCGCTGATAGGCGAACGCCACCGCCTCCCGGAAGGCCGGTAGATCCTTGAGCGGGTAGCCGTAGTGGCCCGGCTCCCGCACCGCCCGCGCGAGGGCCTCGATGACATGGGGAGCGGGAGGCAGATCCGGACTGCCGATGGACAGGTTGAGGACGTCGGCGCCAGTGGCGAGCTTGCGCTGGCGCGCCTCGTCCATGGTGGAGAAGACGGAAGCGGAGAGCTGGCGCAGACGCAGGGATTCGTGCTCGGACATGGGACGGGCGCCGCTCTACCACGCTCCCTAGTCACCGCGCAGCAACGCCACGCCGCAGAGGATGAGCAGCACGGCCAGCAACCGCCTGGGTGACAGGCTCTCGTGGAAGAGCGCCACGCTGAAGACGAGCGTCAAGGCCGCCTCCAGTCCGAGCACCGCCACGTACACGACGCCCAGGTCCGCCTGGCGCAGCGCGAACGCCTGGAGCACCGCCCCCAGCACGAAGAGCCCCAGGAAGGCCAGCGTCGGCACGGGGCGGGAAACCCCCTCCGAGAGCTTCATGAAGATGCCGCCCCCCGCGAAGCAGACGGCCGTGAAGAACAGCAACACCACGTTCCTGGCGGACACCCGGCCTCCAACTCAGTCGTGCGCGGGCTCGCTCGTCCCCCGGCCATTCATCGGCAGGAGCAGGACGAAGGTGGTGCCCCGGCCCAGCTCGCTGCGCACCCGGATCTCCCCCCCCATCTTCTGGATGATGGACTGGCTGATGGACAGTCCGAGCCCCGTGCCCGCGCCCGCGGGCTTGGTGGTGAAGAAGGGCTCGAAGATGTGGGGCAGCACCTCGGGGGGGATGCCCGTACCGGTGTCGGCGATATCGATGCGCACCCAACCGCCCTCCACCCCGGTGCTCACCCGGAGGAGGTTGTGCGCTGGCGTCCCGGAGCGCATGGCGTGCGCGGCGTTGATGACCAGGTTGAGGAAGACCTGGCTCAGCCGGCCCTCGCTGGCGGGGACGAGCGGCAGCACGCTCGCGTAGTGCTTCTCCACCCGCGCCGTGTGCTTCAACTCGGCGTGGGCCATGCGCAACACGACGTCCAGGCACGCATGCAGGTCCACGGGCGCCACCTCCTCTCCCGCCGTATGGGAGAAGAAGCGCATGTCGCGCACGATGTCCCGGATGCGCCGACCTCCGGTCAGCGACTCGGAGAGGATGTCCCTCACCTCCGCGAGTGTCTCCCCCACGCGCGGCGGCAGCCCCGGCATCGACGACAGGGTCGCCTCCAGCTCGTCACGGCACTCCTGGAGATAGGTGAGGTTGGAGAGCACGTAGGCCGTCGGGTTGTTGATCTCATGGGCGATGCCCGCCGCCAGCGCGCCCATGGACGCGAGCCGCTCGTTCTGGATGAACTGCTGCTCCAGCCGCCATTTCTCGGTGACGTCCCGGCACACGAGGAGCATCCGCCGGTGCGTTCCCGTCACCTGGAGCGAGGCGGTGATGCTCAGGACCACGCGCTCGCCCGTGGCCGAGCGCAGCCCCTGGTTCTCCAGGCGCACCGTGCCGCAGGCGAGCAGATCCCTCAGGGCCTGCCGCAGGGTCTCGCGCTCGTTCTCCAGACACAGCGATTCGAGCACCGTGCCCCGCAGCCGCTCCTCGGAGATGCCCAACAGCCGCTCCGCCACGGGGTTGACGTGCAGCACGCGCCCGTCCTCATGCAGCATGAAGACGGCCTCGCCCGAGTGCTCCATCAGGTAGTTGTTGCGCTCGTGCGCCTCGTGCACCTGGGCTTCCAGGCTCGCGGCGTAGCGCTCCAGCAGCGACTTGGCCTCCCGCAGCGCCGCCTCCTGACGTCGGCGCTCGCTGATGTCCGCGTAGATGCCCACCATGCCCCGCACGGAGCCATCCTCGTTCTTGAGTGGCACCTTGCTGGTGAGCACCCAGGAACCCTCCGCCGCGCCGAGCAGCCGCAGGGGCTCCTCGAAGGACAGCCTGGGCACGCCGGACTCCATCACCGCGGCGTCATCCTGGCGGTACTTCTCGGCCAGCTCGCGCGGCAGGGACAGCTCGAAGTCCGTCTTCCCGACGAGCTCCTCGGAAGACGCCACGCCCATGTCCCGCGCGAACTGCGGGTTGGCGCCCAGGTAGGTGCTGTCGCGGTCCTTCCAGAACACCGAGTACGGAATGTGGGTGAGGATGCTGCGCAGCAGGGCCTGCTTCTCGCGCAGCCGGGTCTCGAAGCGCTGGCGCTCGCGCATCTCCGCCTCGAGCGTCGCGTTGAGCTGGCGCATCTTCTCCTGGGTGCGCTCCAGCTCCTCGTTGTGCTCCCTCATCTTCTGCATCTGGGCGCGCAGGCGCAGCAACAGCTCCACCTGCCGCTTGAGCCCGAGCAGGATGTGACGCTGGGAGTCACTGAGCGTCCGGGGCCGCGAATCAATGACGCACAGGGTGCCCAGGCTGTAGCCATCCTCCGTCTGGATGGGGGCGCCCGCATAGAAGCGGATGAAGGGAAACCCCTGGACGAGCGGGTTGGTGGCGAAGCGCACATCCGCCCGCGCGTCCTCGACGAGAAAGAGACTCTCCCCCTCGATGGCATGGGTGCAGAAGGAGATGTTCCGATCCGTCTCTTCCACCCCTTGCAGACCCACGTTCGCCTTGAACCACTGCCGATCCCGGTCCAACAGGCTGATGAGGGCAATGGGCGTTCCACACGACTCGGCGGCGAGCCGCACGATGTCGTCGAAATCGGGCTCGGGAGCAGTATCGAGAAGCCCCGAGCGGGTCAGGGCTTCGAGGCGTTGGCGCTCGTCCACCGGCATTTCAAAAGAGGCTACACCCAGAGTGAGCGGCGAGCAGCGTGAAGTCACGGGTTCAACCCTTCAACAAGACGCTCCACCGGCACTCGATCACAGCGCACCTGATGGACGGTTCAACCCTGGAACATGCAATGACGGGGGGAGCCCAGGCATCACCCTGTGATCCAACTGCCCACTACTGCTCACTTGAATGCCACTTCCGCAAGGCATTCAACGCGAAGGGGCTCCAACCGCCCGCGTCCCGAGCAGGGTGGTGCGGCTCGCCCCCTCACCCACCTGATCCCCTCCTGGCGCCCAAAAGGCGCTATAGAGTGCGGCCTTCCGTCGCCGCGATGATCCAGCTTCACGCCGTCCACCACCACTTCGGCGAGCGCCCCGTGCTCCGGGGCCTCGACCTCACCCTCTCCGAGCGCCGCATCGGCGTGGTGGGCGGCAACGGCTCCGGCAAGAGCACCTT
Source organism: Cystobacter fuscus (assembly GCF_002305875.1). Taxonomy (NCBI): domain Bacteria; kingdom Pseudomonadati; phylum Myxococcota; class Myxococcia; order Myxococcales; family Archangiaceae; genus Cystobacter; species Cystobacter fuscus. The sequence goes on from NZ_CP022098.1 coordinate 7,699,412, forward strand.
CGCGCGGCTGCTCAATGGCCTGCTGGTGCCCGAGCGCGGCCGCGTGCTCGTGGATGGGCTCGACACCCGCACGCACGCACGTGCCGTGCGCCGCCAGGTGGGCTTCGTCTTCCAGAATCCGGACCATCAGATCGTCCTGCCCACCGTCGAGGAGGATCTCGCCTTCGGGCTGAAGAACCTGAAGCTGTCCCCCGCCGACATCGCCGAGCGGGTCACCACCGCCCTGCGCCGCTACGACCTGGAGGCGCTGCGCCACCATCCGGCCCACCTGCTCAGTGGCGGCCAGAAGCAGTTGCTCGCCCTGTCCGGCGTGCTCGTCATGGCGCCGCGCTACATCGTCTTCGACGAGCCCACCACGCTGCTGGACCTGCGCAACCGGCGCCGCTTCGCCCAGGCCATCCACGAGCTGCCCCAGACGACCATCGTCGTCTCCCATGATCTGGAGCTGCTGCGCGACTTCGAGCGCGTGCTCGTCTTCGACGAGGGCCGAGTCGTCCACGACGACGTGCCCGCCACCGCCCTCGACGCCTACGTGCGGAGCATGGCGTGAGCCTCGGCCTCTACGTCCACCGCGCCTCCCCCGTGCATTCCACCCCCGCGGGCGCCAAGATGCTCGGCCTGCTCGGGGCGGCCATCACCTTGTTGCTCTTCTCCTCTCCGCCCGTGCTCGCGGCGGCGCTCGCCACCACGCTCGGCCTCTACGCGCTCGCGCGCCTGGGCCCGCGCGAACTCGCCTTCCTCCTCCCCCTGTCCGCCTGGGTGCTCCTGCCGCTCTTCGTATTGCAGGGAGTGCTGTCCGGCTGGGACACCGCCACCCGGGCCGTGCTGCGACTCGCGGTGCTGGTGCTGCTCGCGATGCTCGTCTCCCTCACGACGCGCGCCTCGGATCAGCTCGACACGCTCCAGCGAGCCCTGCGTCCCCTGGCCCGCTTCGGGGTGAGTCCCGCGCGCCTGGGCCTGCTGCTCGCCCTCACCCTGCGCTTCATCCCCCTGGTGGCCACCTGGGTACACGAGGTGCGCGAGGCCCAGCGCGCTCGCGGCCTGGAGCACCACCCCCTCGCCGTGCTCGTCCCCCTGCTCGTCAAGACCCTGCGCACCGCCGACGCGCTCGCCGAGGCCATCGACGCGCGCGGCTTCGACGCCGAGGATCCTTCGTGAAGACCCGCGATCTCGTCCATGTCGCCCTGTTCGCCGCCCTGGTGGCCGCGCTGGGGCTCTTGCCCCCCCTGACCCTGCCCGTCATCCCCGTGCCCATCACCGCGCAGACGCTGGGCGTGATGCTCGCCGGCTCCACACTGGGGGCACGCAAGGCGGGCCTGTCCCTGCTGCTCTTCCACCTGCTCGTGGCCGCGGGGCTGCCCCTGCTGTCCGGAGGCCATGGCGGGCTCGCCGTCTACCCGGGTCCCACGGGCGGCTTCTTCGTGGGCTTCATCCCCGCGGCCTTCGTCATCGGCTGGCTCACCGAGCGCGCCTGGCACCGGCTGTCCGTGCCGCTCGCCTTCGCCATCAACATGCTGGGGGGAGTCGGCGTCATCTACGCCGTGGGCATCCCCTGGCTGGCGGCCTCCGCGGGGCTGCCGCTTCCCAAGGCCGCGTGGGGCTCCCTGCTCTTTCTCCCCGGGGACTGCGTGAAGGCGGCCTTCGCCGCCTCCGCCGCCGTGACCCTCAAGCGGGCCTGGCCCTTGATCCAGCCCCCTCGGGCCGCCGAGCCACCCGCTCCCCCGCCCTGACTCCGCGCAGCATCCTCAAGGGATGGCCTTGGGCGCGGCATTGGCCGCCTTGAACGTGTTGTAGCTGGTGATCAGGTTGCGGTAGTCGGGGATGTGGTTGGAGAACAGGGTCCCCAGACCCTCGACGTCACGGCGCCAGTCGCGGTGCAGCTCACAGGCGACGCCGAACCACGTCATGAGCTGCGCGCCCGCCTCGGACATCCGGTTCCACGCGGAGTGGCGCACCACCTCGTTGAACGTACCGGAGGCATCGGTCACGACGAACACCTCGAAGCCCTCCGCGATGGCCGACAACGTCGGGAAGGCGACGCAGACTTCCGTCACGACGCCCGCGATGATGAGCTGCTTGCGCCCGGTGGCCTTCACCGCCTTGACGAAGTCCTCGTTGTCCCAGGCGTTGATCTGACCGGGGCGCGGAATGAAGGGCGCCTTGGGGAACTTCTCCTTCAGCTCCGGCATCAGCGGACCGTTGGGGCCGTCCTCGAAGCTGGTCGTCAGGATGGTGGGAAGCTTGAAGTAGGCCGCGAGGTCGGCCAGGGCGAGCACGTTGTTCTTGAACTGGTCCGGGCTGAAATCGCGGACCAGCGACAGCAGACCGGCCTGATGGTCCACCAGAAGAACCGCCGCGTTGTTGATGTCGAGACGGCTGTAGGGCTTGCTCATGGTCTTGTCCTCGGTGTGTTCCTGATGCGCCGTGATGGCGCAAGAGAGGGCGTCCAACCCCGCTGGGCTGTGCCCCGGTCAGCGACCGGTGAAATGGATATACATCTCGAACTCTTCACCCAGAAGCTGGAGCGATTGCACACACTGTTCCATGGACAGGACAATGTCGCGCCTCACACCCACGCCCTACGCGCCATCGTCTTCGTCACGACGTTCGGCTCGGACTCCAGACGCGCTTGACGCTCACCGGCCCGCCAGGACGCCTCGGCGTCTGATCGCCAGCGAGGCGCTGTCCTGGTCCACCGCCCGGTGAGGGGCCTGCGACTTCACCTGCGCCGGGCGGCGGGAGGACGCCTCGAAGGAGGCGCCCTCCCCCGCCCGGGCGAGGGCCTGACTCAGTAGGTACCCTTGAGCGAGACGCTCGCGTACGAGGAGTACGCGTACACCATCACGTAGATGCGGGTGGCCGCGGTCTTCGCCGCGATGGAGCACGTCTCGGCGTTGCCGGTCAGGTACGGACGGCAGTCGTACGAGGACGTGGTCGGCGTGGAGCCCGCCTTCACGTACAGGTCCGCGTCACCCGTGCCGCCGCTGAGGGCGAAGGTCGACGCCTTGCTGGCCGGAACGTCCAGGTAGTAGTACTTCGCCGCGCCCGTGGAGGCCGACAGGCCGGTGACGGCCACGCCGTTGGTCAGCGGGGAGGACGTCGGGGGAGGCACCACCACGCCCACGCCCACGGCCGTCCAGGCCGCCGTCACGGCCGCGACCTCCGCCGAGCCCGTGCCGTAGAGCGTCGTGGCGGCCTGCTCGGTGTACGTCTTCGCCTGGGCGAAGGTGGTGCTGGGCGTCATCAGGTCCACGTTGGCCTTGTAGAAGATGGCGCCGGCCTTCTGCACGCCGATGGCCGGGACGACCGTGGTGGACTTGCCGCGCGGGTGCGTGCCGCCCTTGGAGAGCAGCGTGAAGGCCAGGTTGGCGATGCCCGAGCTGTAGTGCACGTCCACGCTGCCCGCGCTGCTGGTCCAGTAGTCCAGCGAGGCACCATCCCTGGCCGGGTCGTACATGTAGCGCAGGGCATCACCCGGGGTGGCCGGGGTCCAGATGTCATCGCCCACCATGAACACCGCGTTGGTGGTGGCCCAGGTGCCCGAGGCGTAGCTCTCGCAGTAGGCGCCGAAGATGTCGCTCATCGCCTCGTTGAGGCCACCGGACTCACCCGAGTAGGTGAGGTTGGACTCGCTCGAGGTCACCGCGTGGGTGAGCTCGTGCGTGGTCACGTCCGCGGACAGACCGAGCATGGTCGAGTTCACGCCGTCGCCATCGCCGTACACCATCTGGGTGCCGTTCCAGTAGGCGTTCACGTAGTTGGTGCTGTAGTGCACCGTGCTGGTGAGCGTGGCACCCGCGTTGTTGTACGAGTCGCGGCCGAAGTTGTTCTTGTAGCAATCGTACGTGCCACCCAGCTTCAGGTAGTTCTGGTCGACGTGGGTGTCACCGATGGCCGCCTGGCCCTCGGAGCGCTTGAGCGTACCCGGGGTGGAGGTGCCGTTGTTGGCCGAGTACATCTTGCGGTTGAGCGCGGTGTGGATCTTCGAATCGCGCCGCAGGATGGATCCCTGGTACGCGTCCACGTAGATCAACTCGTCGATGGGCAGCTCACGACCCTCGCCCTTCAGCGCCACCTCGTAGGCCAGACGCAGCTTGCCCTCGGAGCGCACGTACACCAGCTCGGCGCGCCCGGCGGACAGGTGGCTGCCCTCGGTGTTGTTCACGGCGGCGAACCCGGCGGCCTCCGCGGAGATGCCCGGCTTGGAGGAGACGATCTCCCCGTCGCGCGCCGTCCCGTTGGCGCCCGTGATGGTGCCGTCCGACGCCACGTGGATGAGGAGCTCCTCGTTCACCACCCGCAGGCCATTCTTCATCTGGCCATAGCGGAGGTGGGTGACGCCCTGCTCATCCACGCGCGAGCGCTTCGCCACGAGATCCGCGGCATTCAAACGGAACACGGCGGCAATCCCAGGCAGCGCGCCGCTCACACGGCTGTGTGCGTCACGTACCGCGAGTCCCTGCACGGCGCTACTGGCGGTGCCCAGCTTGCCGCTGATCATGAAGGGAAAGTCATTCTCCGCGCCGACGACCCTGGCGGAGGGCAGCGCCGCGAGCGAGGCCTGCACATCGCCGAGGGAATCAGCGGCCTCGTCGAACTTCTGGGCGCCGTCGGGGAGCTGCGAGTTGTCGACCTCGCAGGCGGCGAGGGGAAGAGCGAGCAGCGCGGCGGCAAGGAATCGAGTGCGAACCAAGGGGAGGTCCTCCTGTCCAAAGGCGGGGGTGCCGTCGGACACAGGACGCTCAAGCAGTTATCGGGCCAACCCATGAATCATTGAAGTCTCTGCCATGAAGGCTTTTCACTCGTGGCCGAGTGGCACATGGATGTCTCACCCGGCCCGCTCCAAAATGTATGGGAACTTTGCAGGTGTGGCGAAAAACAGCCTGCTTTCAAATGTTTCCGCCCGTTCACAACGACTGTCCTCAGTTCAGACAGTCCCTCGAGAAATGAAGTCTGGTCCGACCCAGACGCCCGGTGATTGGATTATACACGAATTGATTGTCAATGCAACCATTACGCGCGCAGTCCATGTGCGTTCGACTGAATCGCTTCAGGCGGGTTCGTGCGGGGCCGGAGACTCCACGGGAGTCCCTGGCCCGCGGCTGGGGCTCAACAGCCCACGAAGCCCTGGCACGAAGCCGAGTGCCGCAGTGGACCGACGTCACCACAACCCCCCTACCACAGCGTGGCACCCGACACCGCCATGCGAAGGATTCCTTGCTTCGACATGTGCGCTCTCCTTGGAGTTGCGCTCATTGTCGCAAGGACAGCCTTTCTATGTCTTTGAATACATCCTTCCCGGATTCGGCCCCGCGCCTTGCGAGGTCAGCCCTTGGGGCCGCGAGCTGGGAGCTTCACCCCGGAGGTTGATAGCGGAACTCTACCGCCCACGTCACCGGGACAAGCTCATCGGCGGCTGAAGAACGTCAGGACAACAGGCAGGCGCGAGCGCGCTGTTTCACATTCTGTTGATCCAAGGACAGAATTCAAAACCCACAATGCTCGCATATCCCATTCACGCCTCGACACCTGAGTCTGTCCTCACCTCGCCGTCGGTGGAGCAATTGCTCGCCCACTACCCGAGCAACCCCGAGACGAATCAAAAGCTGCGCGAGTTGCATGCGCTGCTGACGTCTGCCCGCCCCCAGGCGCCGCTCGCGACGCGCATGGCCTGGATGGAGGAGCTGGCTGGCTGGCTCCAGGGGCCAGGCGCCACGCCGCCACGGCACGGCCGGCTGGCTCCCGTGGAGTCCGCCGGTTCGGCACGTCTGCGGTTGTTGTTGGAGGTGCTCGGTCAGGCCCCCGCGTGGAGCAAGGCCGTACGCGGTGTCTTTGCCTCGGTCCTCTCGGAGACGTCGATGCTGCGACTGCTCACCGATCCGGGCCTGTCCGCGGGCCGGGGCCTCATGGAGGATGCCTTGACGCGGCTCGGACAGCGGCTGGTGCCCGTCGCACCGGACGAGCGGGACCTGGCGGCGCTGGTATGGCACCTGCTCCCGGGTGAGAAGGGCCAGTCCTGGCTGGACGAGCTGTCCAAGGAGCACGTGGAGGCCCTCTGCTCCCTGCTGGGGGCGGAGTCCTTCGCGCCGTTGAAGGCGGCGGTGGAGGACGCGGTGGTCATCCTCGCCGCGCGCGTGAGTGCCCGCGGGCTGGCGAGCGACGTGCTGTCACGGCTCGCTCCAGCGCCCCTCGAGCGGTCTCCCTTCGTCCACCTGCCACGCGCGTGCGAGGCACTGCGAATGGCGGTACGAGCGGGCGCGGAGGCGTCCACGGTGGACGTCAGACGAAGGGCCTGCGCCGAGGCCATCGCCGGCTGCCGGGCCACCACGCGGCAGGTGCTGGGCCACATGGATGAACACGCGGTGTGTATCGATCTCGTCTACCGGCTCGAGCAGCTGGGCCACACGCTCGATCGGCTGGAGTCGTTGCTCTGGCTGCTCGCTCCCGAGGATCCCCGCTCCCTGCCCCGCGCCGCCACCCGGCTGCTCTCTTCCCTGCTCCAGGCGCACGCGCGGGAGCGCGGCGTGGTGGAGCTCTTCCGCAGCGGCGTGCGCAGCATCTCGCGGCGCATCTTCGAGCACACGGGCAAGGTGGGCCGTCACTACATCACCACCACCCAGGACGAGTACCACCGGATGGTGAGCGCGGCAGCGGGAGGAGGATTTCTCACCGCGGGCACCGCCGCGCTCAAGCTGACCATCACCTTCGCGGCGCTGCCGCTCTTCTTCGAGGGACTGGCCGCCGCCACCAACTACGCGGTCTGCTTCCTGCTCATCCAACTGCTCGGCTTCGCCCTGGCCACCAAGCAGCCGTCCATGACCGCCGCGGCCCTGGCGGCCTCCATGGACGTGAAGGCAGGCGACAAGGGTATGCGCAGCCTGGTGGAGCAGCTGGCCTGCATCACCCGCTCCCAGTTGGCCGCGGTCTTCGGCAACATCGGCGCGGTGGTGACCACCGTCACCCTCGTGGGGTGGGTGCTCCAGGCGATCCGGGGCCAACCCCTGCTGGAGGTCCACGAGGCGGAGTACGTCGTGCGCTCACTCCACCCGTTCAAGAGCGCCACGCTCCTCTACGCCGCCTTCACGGGCGTGCTGTTGTGGTGCTCGAGCGTCTTCGGAGGTTGGCTGGAGAACTGGGTGCACTACCGGCGCCTGCCCGAGGCACTCGCGCGCCACCACGGGCTGCGCGCCTGGCTGGGCGAGGCCCGGGCCCAGGGGCTGAGCAGGGCCATCGCGCACCACGCGTGCGGTCTGGGCGCCAATGTCAGCCTCGGCCTGCTGCTGGGAATGACCCCCGCGGTGTGCCGGTTCTTCGGCCTGCCGCTGGACGTACGGCACGTCACGCTCAGTGCCGGCACGCTCGCCTTCGCCGGCGTGACGCTGGGTGCCGAGCGGCTCTTGGAGCCGTCCTTCCTCTGGGCGGTGACAGGCATCCTCCTGGTCGGGGTGTTCAACCTGGCCGTGAGCTTCTCACTGGGCCTCTCCGCGGCGGTGCATGCACGAGGACTCGCCCCGGTGGGGTTCCTGCGCCTGGCGTGCGCGATCCTCACGGGGGGCATCCGCTCCCTCTCCGACTTCATCCTCCCTCCCCGGCCCCCGCTCCTGCCGGCGCAACGGCCCTCCTCGCGCTACAGCGTGCGCTCCGCGGAGCGCCCGCGCTCCCTCTCCGGAAAACACGGCGCGAGGCATGAGGGGCACGAGCTGCCGGCGCTGCTCGCTCGGGAGCCCGCTCCGCCGGGCGGCTCGGGTCCCACCGCGGCAGGCCATTGAGCCGCGAGCGCGCCTCACCGGGACACTCAGAACGGCTCGAAGCAGTCGTAGTTGTGCTGCGAGTAGATGCGGTGGTCGCGGAAGGTGAGGAACACGGCGAACGAGGCGCGCATCGTGCCTCCCGCCGGCAGCAAGCCCACCGGCACCTTCAGCGTGCCGCTCCATTCGAGCTCGAGGGCCACCTGGTCCCCCAGCGCCAACGCGTTCTTCACCTCGTAGCGCTGGGCGGACATCACCTTCTGGCCCCGCTCCCCGGCCTCGAGCAGGGCCCTCAAATCCCTCGTGGCCCCCTGGGGGACGAGCCGGTTGGGATATTCACGCTGCGTCACCTCGGGGTGGAAGAAGGCGCTCAGCGCCTCTCCGGTCGCCCCCTCCTCGATGGCACGGAGGTAGCGGCGCGCGAAGTCGAGATTCGTCGTGGACATGGTGTTCTCCCTTCTTTTTCACAACCCAGGTTGTACAACCCATGTTGCACAACCTGGGTTGTGAATGCAAGAGTCTCCCCATGCCACGCCGCCAGGAAGCCGCCCCCGTGCAGCCCGAGTCGCTGGATCTGGGACACCTCGCCCTCTTCGTGGGAATGAGGGTGAACGACCTCGTGCTCGAGGAGATCCACGCGGCGGGTTTCACGGGCCTGCGCCACGCGCATGGGTTCGTCTTCCAGCACCTGCTGGGAGGTGCTCGATCGATCAGCGAGCTCGCTGCGCTGCTCGAGGTGACCCAGCAGGCCGCGTCGAAGACGATCGCCGAGCTCGAGAAGCTGGGCTACGTCGAGGAGACGCGGTCCGAGGACGCGCGCGTCCGGCGGGTGCGCCTGTCCTCACGTGGACAGGCGGCCGTCGACAAGAGTCGTGCGGCGCGGGCCGGGCTCGAGGAGCGTCTGCGACGAGAGCATGGGAGCCGCGCGGTGGAGGAGGCACGCAAGCTCCTGGCGAGCGCGCTCGACTCGCTCGGGGGCACGGAAGCCGTGCGTGCCCGGAAGGTCCGCTCGCCCCGCTGAGCGGACGAGTCCCTCCGCCCCAGGGGCAATGGTTCCTCCCGGCGTCTCCGTAGTACGGCACCCACGGGTCCTCGAGAAGGAGACACCGTGGCGAGAATCCTGGTCATCCATGGTCCGAACCTGAATCTGCTCGGAAGACGAGAGCGGGACATCTATGGCTCCGACACCCTGGCGGAGATCAACCACGCGCTGACGGAGGTCGCACGGCGGCACTCGGTCGAGCTGGAGTTCTTCCAGAGCAACCACGAGGGCGCCATCATCGACAAGATCCAGGCAGCGATGGAGAGCGCCCGGGGAATCCTCATCAACCCGGGAGGCTTCACCCACTACAGCATCGCCATTCGAGATGCCCTGAGCGCGGTGGCCCTGCCCACCGTCGAGGTCCACCTGTCCAACATCCACGCCCGAGAAGATTTCCGCGGGCATACGGTGATCGCGTCCGTGTGTATCGGGCAGGTGGGTGGGTTTGGAAAACAGAGCTATGTGCTGGGATTGATGGGACTGGTGAGTCACCTCGAGCAGAACGGGCGCACCGCCTGAAGCGGCTCCATCCCAGGCCCGCGCGCGACCGGGAACGCAGCCGCTGCCCTGGTCGCCCCCCTGAATCACGATGTGCCAGGCCGCCCCTTCCTTCGTGAGGGGCCTCGCCGCCATCGCCCACGGGGGCTTCTTGCGACGTACGGACACACGTCACAACTCTGACGCACGGCGTCGGACTGAGCGTAAAGCCATCCGTCTCGATCGCGCCGCGTCCTGGAGGTGCTCCGTGCCCAAGTCCTTGATTGCTTCCGCTCAGTGGTCCCTCCTGCTGTCGCGCTTGCGCGCGCTCGCACCCGAGGCGTTCGACAGCCAGGGCCGCGTGCTCAACCTGGTTGCTCGGGAGTGGGGCAATCCGGGCCACGGCAAGCCCTATCTCTCTCCGGTGGATGGCTCCCAACTGGGGTTGCTGCCCATGATCGATCTGCCCACCGCCACGCACGCGGTGGCCGCCGCGGCCGCCGAGGCCAGGGAGTGGGCACGGGTGAGCCTCGACACGCGCAAGGCGCGTGTGAGCACCTGCCTGGAGATGCTGCGCGAGAACCATGAGCTGCTCGCCCTGCTTCTCACGTGGGAGATTGGCAAGCCCGTTCCCCAGTCGCGCGTCAGCGTGGAGCGGTGCATCACCGGCGTGAAGTGGTACGTGGAGAACATCGATTCGATGATGAAGGGCCGCAAGCCGCTCGGGCTCATCTCCAACATCGCCTCGTGGAACTACCCCATGTCCGTGCTGATGCACGCCGCGCTGGTCCAGGCGCTCGCGGGCAACGCCGTCATCGCCAAGTCACCCACCGATGGAGGGCTGCTGGCCCTCACCCTCGCCATGTCCTTCGCCCGTCGCTGCGGGCTTCCGATGTCGCTGGTGAGCGGCTCGGGAGGCAAGCTCAGCGAGGCCCTGGTGAGAGATCCCCACATCGCCTGCCTGTCCTTCGTGGGCGGCAAGGCCACCGGGCGCGACATCGCGGCGAGTCTCTATGACCGCAAGAAGCGGTACATGCTGGAGATGGAGGGCGTCAACACCTACGGCATCTGGCGCTTCAGCGACTGGAACCAACTGGCCAGGCAGCTCAAGAAGGGCTTCGAGTATGGCAAGCAGCGCTGCACGGCCTACCCTCGGTTCGTGGTGGAGCGCGGCCTGGTGCCCCGCTTCCTCGAGATGTACCTGCCGGTGCTCACGTCATTGAAGGTGGGCCACCCGCTGCTCGGCGAGACACGGGCGGAGCCCCCCTCGGTGGATTTCGGTCCGCTCATCAACAGCGGGAAGGTCGAGGAGCTGCACGCCATGATGAGCGAGGCCGAGGCCAAGGGGGCCATTCCCCTGTACAAGGGCCGGCTGGAGCCGGGCCTGTTCCTGCCGGACCAGGACGTGTCGGCCTACCTCGGGCCCTGCGCCTTCCTCCATGTGCCGAGGAACTGCCGCCTCTATCACAACGAGCCGTTCGGCCCGGTGGACTCCATCGTCGTCGTGGACACGGAGGAGGAGCTCATCACGGAGATGAACGTCTCCAACGGAGCGCTCGTGGCCTCGCTCGCCTGCGATGAGCCCGAGACGGCCCGGCGCATCGCCTCCGAGCTGCGCGCCTTCAAGGTGGGCCTCAACACCACCCGCTCCCGCGGCGACCGGGAGGAGTCCTTCGGTGGCATCGGCCAGTCCTGGCAGGGCTGCTTCGTGGGAGGCGCCTACCTGGTGCAGGCCGTGACGGAAGGACCCCCTGGCGAGCGCCTCTTCGGCAACTTCCCCGACTACACCCTGCTGCCGGAGAAGCGGTAACGGTTCGCCGGAGCGTCCACCGGCCCCGGCCCCGGCCTCGTGCCGGGGTCAGGAGCGGCTCCTAGGGGTCCCAATTTGAGCACACTGCGTCAAAGCACACACTGCTTCACCCTGAGGGGACCTTCCTCACCGTGTAGCCGTTTACACCCAGCGGAGATGAGTCTAGATGGCGCAGCAGAATGACCAGAATCTCGCGGGACCACTCAGAGGACATCATCAAGGACATGGCTCGCGATGCTCGCGTCCGCAGTGCGCGGGTGTCGCGATTCATGCACATCTGGAGCGTGTTGGGACTCACCGTCCTGCTCACGGCCGCGCCAGCGCTCGCGCAGAGGACGACAGCGGCCATCCGGGTCGGCCTCAGCTCGCTCCGCGGACCAGCCACCGGCGTGACCGTGCTCGCGGTGAACACCCAGAACGGCTTCGCGACGAAGGGGATCGCGCGCACGGATGGCTCTTTCTTCCTGACCGGCCTGGCGCCCGGTGAGTATGTCATCACCGTCATCCGGCCCGACGGCAAGGAGGTCTACCGGACGGTCACCGTCCAGGTCGGCCAGACGGTGGACCTGAACATCAACGTCGAGGAGGAGACGGCCCTGGATCTCGGCCAGGGCGAGACCCTGTTCGTCCAAGGCAAGACGCCCGAGAGTTCGACCTCCGAGGTCGCCACCAACGTCAGCCGCGAGCAGATCGCGAACCTGCCCCAGAGCAACCGCAACTTCCTCAACTTCGCGGCCCTCGCGCCCGGCGTTCGCGTCTCCAACGATGAGTTCAACAAGAACTTCTCGTCTGGCGCGCTCGCGGCGAGCAGCACCAACGTGTTCGTGGATGGCGTGAGTCTCAAGAACAACGTCATCCAAGGCGGGTTGGTCGGTCAGGACTCGAGCCGCGGAAACCCCTTCCCCCAGCTCGCGGTCAGCGGGTTCCGCGTGATCACGCAGAACTACAAGGCCGAGTACGAGCAGGCCAACTCCGCGATCATCTCCGCGATCACGCGCTCGGGCGGCAACGAATTCCATGGCGACCTCCTCTTCAACTTCCAGAACCAGGCGCTGATGGCGCGGGACTACTTCGCCGTGCAGCGTGGCGAGCTGGTGCGGCCCGACGAGTTGCGCTCCCAGTTCGGGGCGGCGTTGGGGGGACCCGTGGTGAAGGACAAGCTGCACTTCTTCGCGACCTATGAAGGCAACGTGCAGAACCGCGTGAACGTGGTGACGCTCGGCAATCCGACGGAGGAAAACCTGAGCCGGTTCGGCCAGTTCCAGGGCAGCTTCACCAGCCCCTTCCGGGAGCACCTCGGCTTCGCGAAGCTGACCTGGAGGCCGGCGGACAACCAGACCGTGGATGTCAGCGCCAGCCTCAGGAGGGAGACCGACGTCCGCAACTTCGGTGGTCAGTCGAGCTTCGAGAGCGCCGAGGACGTGCGAAACGACGTCATCACCGCCTCGGCCAGGCATCAACTGCGGCTCGGCTCGCTGACGAACGAGGCCACGCTTCAGTACCTCGACTCGCGCTGGCACCCGACCGCCACGTCCTCTGGCTCGGTCGGGCAGGAATACGAGGGCGTCATCCGGATCGGCGGCCGAGATACCAGCCAGGACATCCGCCAGCAGGCATTCACGTTGCGCAACGACACGACGTTCGCGAACTTCGATTGGGCCGGCCAGCACGTGGTGAAGGCGGGCGCCAAGCTCTCCTTCCAGCACTACCAGATCGAGCGCACGCAGTACGGCAACCCCGTGTTCCGCTTCCGTCAGGATGCCGAGAACGGCCTCAGCTACGACTTCCCGGCCGAAGCCGCCTATGGCGTCGGTGACCCGAGGGCGGCGGCCAACAACACGCAGGTGGGCGTGTACCTCCAGGACGATTGGGAGATCGCCAAGAGGCTGACCCTGAACGTGGGCCTGCGCTGGGATGTCGAGACCAACCCCCTGAACAACGACTACGTGACGCCCGCGGAGGTCCGCGCGGCGGTGGAGGAGCTCGCGCAGACCGTCGCGCGGACGAATGGGCCCGACTTCTTCCCCGTCGACAACTACCTGACCAACGGCAAGCAGCGCCCTGTCTTCCTGGGCGCGGTGCAGCCACGGCTCGGCGCGGCCTTCGACGTGATGGGCAACGGCCACACGGTTCTCTTCGCCGGCGCCGGGCGCTACTACGATCGCACCCTGTTCAACACCGGCGTGGACGAGCGGCTTCGCCTTCAGTACCAGGTCCGCACGTTCTATTTCTCGGCGGATGGAGCCCCCCGCAACGGGCTGCCGACCATCGCCTGGCGGCCCGAGTACATGAGCCGGGCGGGACTCAATTCACTGATCGACAGCGGCGTGGCCCCCGCCCCGGAGATCTACCTGCTCGAGAACGACACCAGGCCGCAGTTCAGCGACCAGTTCAGCGCGGGCGTCCGGCAACAGGTGGGCCCGATCAATACCTCGGTGACGCTCACGCATATCCGCAGCCAGAATGGCATTGGCTTCTATCCCGCCAACCGCCTGTCGACAGGCTCCCGCGACTACCTGCCCGTGCCGGGTGGCTTCGGCACCGTCATGATCTCGGTGGACGACCGGACCGCCGACTACAGCAGCGTGCAGATCTCGGCGGAGAAGCCCTATTCGAGCGAGCTCTCGGCGGGGGGCTTTCAGTGGGGGGCCTCCCTGGCCTACACCTTGGGTGTCGCCCGGGAGCGTGGGTCGGAATTCAACTTCGACTACCCGACCGTCAAGGACAGCCCCATCACCCCCACCTGGAATGACGAGCGCCATCGGCTCGTGCTCTCCGGCATCGTGGGATTGCCCCTGGACTTCAAGCTGTCCACGCTGATCACCCTGGGAAGCGGCTTGCCCTACACCATCTCCGATGCGTCCAGGGGCTTCGATCCCACCGAGTTCGTGCTCCGCACCAATGGAGGCCGGGCGGAGGGCCTCCTCCAGTTCAGCCAGGTGGATGTCCGGCTGGCCAAGGACTTCACGCTCACCAAGGGGGGCCACCGGATCAGCGCCTTCGCCGAGTGCTTCAACCTCTTCAACACCAGGAACTTCGGCGGATACGACGGGTTCATTCCACCGGCGGAAGAGCCCGTGAACCCGAACTTCGGCAAGCCCACGAGCCTGGTGGGGCCACCGCGCAGCGTTCAGTTCGGCATGGGCTACAGTTTCTGAAGAGGACGGGACCTCCGGTTCTTGACGCGGTGGCCCTCCTCATCCTGGAGGGGCCATGGCGAATCCGTATGAAGGCATCGCGGCGCGGCTGAACTTCACCAAGCCTGGACGCTCGGCGCGCAAAGCCTGGCCGAAGCTGAAGCTCGAGGATGGGCAGTCCGTCGGGGAGCTCCTCGAAGCACTCAAGGAGCGGCCCGCGTTCCAGGTGGCCGCCTTGAGCGACTGGTTCGTGGAGCTGCAAGGCGTGGTGGCGGCGAGCGACATCGAGTCCATCGCCGCACAGGTGGCGGGCCTCGCCGCGGCCGCGGCGGCGAAAGGCGCGCACGCGGAGTGGGCCCGCTTCCCTCTCGAGGGCAATGCCATCCCGTGTCAGGTGTGGGACGGCAAGCGGAGGAAGTTCGTCGAGGCCGAGCCCGAGGCCTCGCACGTCCAGGCCGACTACCGCTTCATCCAGAAGGGGCTGCGCGAGGAGGCGAAGAAGCTCGCGTCCATGGCACCGAGAGCACCCGCTGAGCGGGGGCTCGAGTGCGGCTGCGGCTCGCCGGTCCAGCGTACGGCCACGCGTTGCAATGCCTGCGGGCGAAGCTTCAAGGAGCCCCTCCGCACGGATGCGCTTCCCCGGAACTGGGAAGAGGCGATCTCCTCCGCGCGGAAGCGGCTCCATGCGTTGGGGCTCTATCCGGACCCGGAAGACAGCTTCGGGGGCTTCGCCGAGCTGTATCCCCAGAACGCGAAGCAGGCGCTGGGGACCCCCGGGATTCTCCGCGACGTGGGCATCACCCTGCTCTCCCCCGAGGAGTTCGAACGGCGCAAGGCGCTCTTCGCGGAGGCCTCGAGCTGGCCCCGGAAGTATCCGCTGGGCCGTGGTGAAGACCTTCGCGACTGGGTGGAGCATGCGATGGAGCGGGCACAAGACGCGGACCGCCCGACACTGGAGCGGCTCGTGGCCGAACGGGAAGACACCCTCAGGGCCCTGCGTGACGTGGAGCGCACCCAGCCCGGCTGGTTCACCGCGGCTGCCGCGGCGGGCGAGACACGTGTGGATCTCACGACCCTCGGCCCTCGGATGAACGTCCTGCTCGCGGTTGCGGGCAAGGCGCCAGTGGGGACCGAGGAGTGGGAACTCCGAGCCGTCCTCCGCACGGCACCCGAGCGCGTGCCCGCGAGCCGCAAGCGCACGCTGCTTGCTCGAGCCGAGAAGGAAGGGCTCGCCTCCAAGGCTGGGCTCGGCCGCTGGCTGGATGTTCTCCGACTGGTGGAGCGTCGAGGCCTCGCGGACGCCCTCTCTTCCCTCCTTCAGCGAGCGGCGGAGGTGGACGAGAAGAAGCCCGCTGCCGTGGAACTCGGCTGGCTCGCCCGGCAGGTGCTCGCGTGGAAGGAGGAGGGGCGGAAGTTGCAGTTGTGGCCACTCCCGGATGAGGAGCTCGAGCGCGCGCTGAAAGAGGTCGCGAAGAAGGGGCTTCCAGCGGGGCTCGCCCGCTTCCGCGAGGAGAAGGTGGCAGCGCCGAGGGGAATCGAGGGTCATGACGCCTGGGCGATCGATGTCCACCGGGTGAAGACGCCCAAGGTGCGCTGCCCGGAGTGCGGTGCGTCCATCGCTCCAAAAGCGGAGCTGCGCATCCCCACGCTGACCAAGACGCTCAGTGCTCGGACGGTCCGCATCTACGAGTGTGACGCATGTGCTCACGAGGAGCCCACGTCCGACAAGCTTCAGGTCCGCGTGGAAGCAGGCGCCCCCAGGGGGACGAGAGCGCCCACGCACTTCGTGGACTATCCGGATGTCCATGAGGCGCGGAAGCTCGTGAAGAAGGGCTTCGACGAGAAGCGTTACCGCCTGTTCCTCGAGCAGAACGGGTTGCTCGAGCCCCGGGCCGTGAAACTGGGTGGCTACGCTGGCCTCTACGAGGACCCGGAGCAACTCCAGCTCGGCGTGAGGTGCAAGCACCCCTCGGAGCTGCTCCACCTCTCGCCCCACGCGCTTGGACTTCAGCTTCCCGAGTCCCGGGTCGCGGTGGAGCTCTGCATGAAGCCCGGCTGCAAGCGACCGGGCGTGGCCGAAGAGGTCAGCACAGGCTGACGCCTGGATATCCTCTCCTGGTGGATGGGGCCTGCCCGCTCATAAGCCCTTTGGGGTGTCCACCGCCATGACGCAGGCGGAGGGGCCTCCATCCAGCGGTTTGGGACAAGCGGACCGTGCCCCGGCCCCGATTTGCGGGTTTTCGAGCTTGAACAGTCGAGCCTGTAACTGTAATCATCGGACCTCGAACCATGGCACCGCATCGGGTCCCGGGGGAGGAATTTACAATGCAGGAGCAGAAAGCACCCGCCAACGTGCACGAGCGATTGGCACAGGGCATCAACACCTATGTTCTGCCCAATTACGTGTACGGCTACCCGTCGAAGCGCACGTATCGTCGCTTCGAGCGACCCATTCCCATCAAGGAGGTTTGGGCGGACGAGCCGCGGGAGGGTGAGGTCAACATCTATATACACATCCCCTTCTGCCGCTACCGGTGCACCTACTGCACGCTCTTCCTGACCACCCGGCATGATCCCACGATGATCGACCGGTACATCGACAAGGTGTGTCAGCAGCTCGCGATGTATGGCGGGCTCGCCGGCGGGCGGCAGGTGAGCTCCATCTACTTTGGGGGTGGCACACCGACGATGCTGACGCAGGACCAGTTCGAGCGGATTTTCTCGACCGTGCGTCGGCACTTCCCCAAGGTGGCGGACAATGCGGAGATCAGCGTCGAGGGCGCCCCGGACAGCATGACGCCCGAGACCCTGGATTGCCTGAAGGCCGCCGGGGTGAATCGCATCAGCATGGGCTTGCAGAGCATGCATCCGCGGGAACTGGCGCACTCCGGTCGGCCGTACCCCGTGGAGACCGCGGTCGAGGCCATCCGCAACATCAGGGCCCGGTTCGATCACATGAACCTCGACCTCATCTATGGCCTGACCGGTCAGACGCGGGAGACCTGGAAGCAGAGCTTGGATCAGGTTCTCGAGTTCAGGCCGACCACGCTCTCCCTGTATCCGGTCGTGGCCCGGCCGCTGACCCACATCAAGAAGCAACTGGACCAGAGCGATGAGTCGTTCTTCACCGACGAGATGAAGTACGACATCTACGACGAGAACGTGGCGAAGCTGCGCGATCTTGGCTACCGCCAGGAGTCGTTCACCCGCTTCACGCTCTTGGGCGAGCGGCAGGAGGCGTACCTGCAGGAGAGCTTGGACTTCAAGGGCGTACCGCTGATCGGCATCGGTACGGGCGCTCGCAGCTACGTGGGCCGCTACCACTACAGCACCGACTATGCCGTGGGCCGCGCCGAGACCAACCAGATCATCGAGGAGTTCATCAAGACCGACTTCGGCGATGGCTTCGCCATCGAGCAGGGCAACATCCTGGATGAAGAGGAGCAACGGCGACGCTTCGTGGTGTTGAACCTCACGCTCAGCAACCTGAGCATGCCCGCCTACGAGCAGCGCTTCGGCCGTCCGCTGCGCCAGGACTTCCCGGACGAGCTGGGGGCGATGGAGAAGTTGGGCTGCATCCGTGTCTCCAGCGCCGGGACCATCAGCCTGACCGATCTGGGTTTCAAGTTCAGCAGCCTGTTGGCCAGCCTGTTCTTCTCCGAGCGCATGCTGCGCATGGAGCGCGAGTACCAGGCCAAGTAGGACGTGGCATTCGTGCCCGGGTTCCGGGGGCGCTCGGAGGCAGTCCGAGTCGCCGCCCGGAGCCGGGGTTCCCGCCTAGCCTGGTTCCAATCTCTGGGCGGCCATGTCGCGCGAGGCCCGGGAGTTGAGGATGACGAAGCCGGTAACGGCCAGCACCAGCGAGCCCAGGCCAAAGACAGCCCCGGTGATCCGGGGCTCATTGTAGAACGAGAGCCAGATTCCGAAGACGAAGGTGCACAGCTGCGTGGCGAACTCCACGAAGGTGCTGCGCGCCGCGAACACCTTACCCAGCAGCTCATGGGGTGTGTACGCCTGGATCAGCGTCGTGTCGTAGGGCGTCAGCAGTCCGCCAATGGTCCGCATCAACAGGATCAAGGCAGCACCCGTCCAGAGCTCTCCAGCGAACAAGAACCCGAAGAACACCAGCACCTGGGCGATCTTCCCCCAGGAGAAGAGGCGGATGGCACGCACCTCGTCATGCACGAGGAAGCGCAGCACCAGCAGTCCGCCCACCACCGAGCCGAAGCCCTGTGCTCCATACATCACGCCAATGCCAGAGGAGCCGCCCTTGAGCACCCCGGCGCCGTAGACGGTGAGCAGCACGTAGTAGGCTCCACCCAGCAGGGACCAGGCAACCCCCGTGATGAAGACGCCCAGGACGATCGGGTTGGACAGCACATACCTGTACCCCGCGAGCAGATCTTCCCGCGACCAGCGGCGGGAGTGGGCCTGGGCCGGGGCATTCAGGACAATCCGCGAGATGAGCAGCGCGGACAGCGCAAACGACGCGGAGTTCAGCCAGAACGCGCCGTTCTGACCGATGAGGCCCGAGATGATCGGCCCCAGGGCCGCGCCCACCGAGGCCATCATGCCTCGCGCCACGTTCATCAGGACATTGGCGATGGGGAGCTGCGGCTTGTCCACGACGCTCGGCATGATGGCGTTGCGCGCCGTGGAGAAGGCAGTCTCGAAGAGAGACATCAATGCCAGCAATGGGTAGATGGACCACACCCAGTCGACCGTGAGGATGAATGTGGCGGCGAGCAGGACTCGGGCGACGTCACTGATGATCATCACCCGGCGGCAATCGCTCCGATCCACCAACGCCCCGATGAACGGCCCGAGCAACAGGGCAGGCAAGGCGCTGGAGACCAGGGTGAGCCCCACGTAGGCGCTCGAGCCGGTCTTCAGGTAGACAATGGCCAGGAGTGAGAACTGGTTGAACCAGTCACCCAGTACACTGAGCGTGTGCGCAATGAACAGGTTGCGGTAGTTGCGATTACTACCGAGAAGCGACGAGGCGGAGTGCGAGGGCTGCATGGCCCCACGTATCATCATCTTCCCCGGGATGCAATGAGTGGCCCGTCGCGTGGTGCGGGGTCGGCCCCGCCCAGGAGTCCGGGCCCCTCCTCCCCGGGGAAACGGCCCCGGAGCCTCCGCCGGGGCCCGCCCCGCGGGCTCAGTAATGGATGCGCATGGGCTCCGACAAATAGTCGTTGCGTGACCGCATCCGCCCATCAACGATCTCGAGCATGGTCCTTCCGAAGAAGTAGAAGCGGAGCACGTATCCGCTCGTCGACTCCCGGGTGAAGACGCCGTACTGCAGACCTTCCGCGACGAAGGTTTCCACCGCATCCGGCTCGCCGCACAGGCCAAGTACCTTCTCGAGACTCATGCCCACTTCCAGCTTGGAGAGGATCTCCTCGGGCAGCTGTTTGTCCTTGATGGGAACGAGCTGGACCCTGGCGGGGGGCGCGGAGGGATTGCCCGGCTTGCGCGCCACCAGCTTGTCCATGGGATAGGGGTGGGTTGGCACCCCGGGGTGGCGCTCCCACTTGACATAGCGGTCGTACCGGACGATCTCCCAGTCCGAGTAGAAGTGCTTGAGTTCCAGGGGGCCCACCGAATGGGGGAACCCGCTCTTCCTGAACTCCTCCGCCTCCGGGTACTCGGGGGTGAAGTACTTGGCGGAACTCATGTTGAACCCACCGGGCCGGGTCTTTTCCCTCGCACGCGTGAGCAGCGTCTGCCAGTCCTCCCGCTTCATCCACGCGGGCAGCCCATGTGCCAGGATGGCGTCGTACTCTTCGGTGAACTCCAGCTCCATCAGATCCGCGACGATTGTCTTGACAGTGACGCCCGCACGCTCGCTCATGTCATTGAGCTTGGCGATGGCGTTCTTTGACAAATCCACCGCGGTGACCTTGAAGCCCTGGGTGGCGAGGTAGAGGGAGTTGCGCCCCTCTCCACAGCCCAGGTCGAGCACGTTGGCCCCCGGCTGAAGAGCGGCCGCCATCTCGATCACTTCAGAGCTGGGCCCTCCCATGGTGGAGACGTTGGGATTGCCGTACCCGACCTCCCAATATCGCTCCCCCTCAGCGGAAGTCTTCTCACGATGGTCTGACATTTAACGGTGGCTCCTGAAAAAAGGACGGGCAGTGTATCGTTTCCGCTCTGGCTCGGAAAGCTCTCCAAGCCCACCAGCGCAACGCGATCATCGGAGCCCTGGCGTCAAGCGCCCGCGCGCCAGTGTTGGATTTTGAACACTCGCGGCCTCGTGAACACCTGTCAATTTAAATTTTTTCACGTCGGATATCTATTTTATTTATAATGGTATTCTTGGTGTCCTTGGACGAGTCAGTCGGCATCCTCTAAAAGGCCGGCCGTGAATCCTCGACTCACCACCTGTGGTGGGTGATCTGTCGGAATGTTGAACCCTACTTTTCGGAGGTGAATTCGGTGGACTTCGACCAGAAGTTCGGTCCAGAGGCTTTGACATTCGACGACGTTCTCTTGTTGCCCGCGAAGTCGGATGTGCTGCCGCGCGATTGCGATGTGAGCACGCTGCTGACCCGGGAGATCCGCCTGAGCATCCCGCTCGTCTCCTCGCCGATGGACACCGTTACCGAGGCCCGGATGGCGATCACCCTGGCGCGTGAAGGTGGCATTGGAGTCCTGCACAAGTCAATGGATGTGGGGCGGCAAGCCCAACTGGTCAACCAGGTCAAGCGTTCCGAGAACGGCGTCATCCGGGATCCCATCTCGTGCAATCCGGAAGATGCCATCCGCAAGGCGCAGGAGCTGATGGGCCAGTACCACATCTCCGGTGTGCCCGTGGTGGATCGCACCGGGTTGCTGGTGGGCATCATCACGAACCGGGACGTCCGGTTCGAGGAGAACTGGGATCAGCCGATCTCCGCCGTCATGACGAAGGAGCATCTCGTCACGGCCCCCGAGGGAACGACCCTGGAGCAGGCCAAGGACATCCTGCGCAAGCACAAGGTGGAAAAGCTGCCCTTGGTGGATTCGCGCGGCATGCTCAAGGGGCTGATCACCATCAAGGACATCGAGAAGGTCCGCAAGTATCCGAATGCGGCCAAGGACGCCCGGGGCCGTTTGCTGGTGGCGGCCGCCGTCGGAGCGACGCCCCAGTACATGGAGCGGGTGGACGCGCTGGTGGAGGCCGGGGTGGACGTGGTGGTCGTGGACAGCGCCCACGGTCAGGCTCAGGGCGTGCTGTCGACGGTGTCTGGCATCAAGCACAGACATCCCAAGCTGCAGGTGATTGGCGGCAATGTGTCAACCTATGACGGGGCACGAGACATGTGCGAGGCGGGCGCGGACGCGATCCGAGTCGGCATGGGCCCTGGATCGATTTGCACCACCCGCATGGTGGCGGGCATCGGCGTGCCCCAGATCACGGCCGTCTATGAGAGCACCCGCGCCGCCAGCCAGTATGGCGTGCCGGTGATCGCCGACGGTGGCGTGCGGTACAGCGGAGACATCGTCAAGGCCCTGGCGGCGGGCGCCCATGTGGTGATGATGGGCTCGGTCTTCGCCGGAACGGATGAATCGCCAGGCGACACGGAGATCTACCAGGGCCGCTCCTTCAAGGTGTACCGGGCGATGGGCTCCCTGGGCGCCATGCGGGATGGTTCTCCGGATCGCTACTTCCAGGAGAAGGGCCCCAAGCTGGTACCCGAGGGCATTGAAGGCCGCGTGCCGTCCCGCGGCCCTGTCTCGGACACCATCTTCCAGCTCGTGGGCGGTCTGCGCGCTGGCATGGGTTACTGCGGCACCCGCAACATCGAGGAGTTGCGCAAGAACGGGCGTTTCATCCGCATCACGAGCTCCGGCGTGCGCGAGAGTCACCCGCACGACGTGCAGATCACCAAGGAAGCCCCGAACTACACCCCGCTGTAGGTCACGCGGAGTGTACCCGCCCACGCGGGAAATGGAGACAGGCCGGTCGCTGTCTCCTCCCCTGCTAGTCATTGCTCCGATGGGTCGGCGTCAATCGTTGGCCCCGGACGTAGGTGGCGCGCACGGGACCTGCGTCATGTTGGAACAACAACGCGTCGAACAGCCCCTCTGGCCCTACGTGCGCGGGGACGTTCAGCGCCACCAGGTCCGCCTCGTAGCCAGGTGCGATCCGCCCCACCTGTCCACCCAGCCCCAGCGCGAGCGCTCCTCCGGTGGTGGCGCGCCACAGCAGTTCCTCCGGTGACACCGGTGCCTGGAGGACGAGCGCCGCGTCATATGCGCTCGCGGCCACCCGACGCATCGAGAAGGTCCGCCCGGCCCCCATGTCCGTGGCCAGACCCACCCGGATACCCCGGCGGGTCGCCTGTCGCAACGGCATGCATCCGCTGTTCAGGAAGAAGTTGCTGTCCGGGCAGTGCGCGACGACGGCGTCGTGGCGCGCGATTCGCTCCCACTCTCCTTCCGACAGCCACACGCAATGGGCGAACAGGGAGTGATTGCCCACCAAGCCGTGGTCCTCGTACACGCCCAGGTAGTCGCGCGAGGAGGGAAAGGCCGCCGCCGTGGCGTGCACCTCGTCCCGGTTCTCCGCCAGGTGGGTCTGAATCCACAGGCCGTGACGTTCGGCCAGCCGGGCGGCCCCCCGCAGCAACTCCGGGGTACAGCTCAGCCCGAATCGGGGCGTCACGCAAAAACGGAGCCGGTTCTTGTCGTGGCCGTGCCAGCGGTCGATCAGGACGGAGCAGGCGTCCAGGGCGGAGGCCGGTTCGTGGAGCAGCATCGCCGGAGCGGACCTGTCCATCAGGGTCATTCCGGCGAGGGCTCGCAGGCCGCGCCGATCCAGCTCGGCGAACAGCGCATCCGTGGCGTCGAAGTGGCTGGAACTGAAGATGGCGGCGCAGGTGGTGCCCTGGGCGATGAGGGCATCACAGAACTCTCTGGCCACCTGCTCGGCGTAGGCCCGCTCACCAAAGCGAGCCTCCTCTGGAAACACCGACCGCTCCAGCCACTGCAGCAATGGGCCACTGGCGCTGCCGAGCATCCGCGTTTGAGGAAAATGGATGTGTGTATCGATGAAGCTGGGCAGGAGAACAGCCCCGGGGTGCGTTTCCGGGATGCGGCAGTCGCTGGGGGCGGCCCGCACCGACTGGATGAGTCCATGCGCATCCAGTTCAATCAACGCATCTGGAACCAGCTCGAAGCGTGCATTGGTTTGCTCGGGACACAGAAGACGGCCGCGCAGGGTGCGAAGTGTGGGTTCAGACAAGAGAGTGACTCCTGGATGGTGGCTCGGCGTTCATTATGCTCCAGAACGACGGGCTCCAAGCAGGGATCAGCATGCGGCTGTGCATTTGCGTGAGGGCTGGCTACCTCGCCGCGAGATTGATCTCGAGACACACGCCCTACCGGAAGACTGGCAACCTGGTGCTCTCCGCCAAGGGCATGTTGTACATCGGACTGGATCAGGCGTTCTGTCCCCCATCGACCGTGATGCTGGTACCCGTCACATGGGCGGCGTCCGGCCCGGCGAGGAATGCGACCGCGGCCGCGATGTCCTCCGACTTGCCATAGTGCCCCAAGGCGCTGAGTCCGCGCTGCTTCTCGGCTCTCGGTCCGTTCGCCGGGTTCATGTCGGTGTCGGTCGAGCCCGGGTTGACCAGGGTCACGGCAATTCCCCGTGGCCCCACGTCTCGAGCCAGGCCCCTGGTCAGCGAAATCAACGCCGACTTGGTCATGGAGTACACCGTGACGCCACCGAAGGCCACGCGCTCGGCGAGATTGCTGCCGATGTTGATGATGCGACCGCCGCGAGGCAGGTGTGGAATCGCCGCCCGCGTGGCCAGCACGACCGCCCGGATGTTCACGTTCAAAAGCGCGTCGATGTCCTCGAGCGTCATCTCCTCGAGCGGACCCCCCCGGGCAATGCCCGCGTTGTTGACGAGGATGTCCAGGCCGCCAAGCCGTTCGACCGTCGCCGAGACGGAACGCTGAACAGCCGCGGGATCGGCGCTGTCGGCCTGGATCGCGATGACCTTCCTCCCGAGCCCCTCGAGCTCTCGTGCGAGCGCCTGGGCCGCTTCGGCCGAGCGCTGATAGGTGAATGCGATGTCCGCGCCCTCCGCCGCGAGCCTTCGCGCGATCGCGGCACCGATTCCACGACTCGCTCCGGTGACGAGCGCCCTCTTGCCAGCAAGCTTCGACATGGTGTTCCCTTTCTGTGATGGTCGACACAAAATGCTCGGAGAAGGTACGAACGTCAAGAGGTTTCTGTGCCGACCACTACAGAAAAGAAGGCGCCCAAGCGTGGCCGCCCAAGAGAGTTCGACCGGGAGAAGGCGCTGTGCGCCGCGATGGAGCTGTTCTGGCGCAAGGGCTTCACCGCGACGTCCATCGCGGAGCTGTGCGCCGCCATGGGGATCAACTCACCCAGCCTCTATGCGGCGTTCGGCGGCAAGGAAGCCCTCTACGAGGAGGCCATACGCCAGTACCAGGTGACTTATGGTCCCTTCGTCTGGGACGGGTTCTTCGAGGCTCCGACCGCGTACGACGCGATCGAGGCCTTGCTGCTCAGCTCCGCCGAGGTCCTACCCAGGCGAGGAAAACCCCTGGGATGCATGGTGACGCTCGCCTCCGCGGGAGACGAGGGCCATGCCGAGCTGAAGGCACTCCTCGTGGAGCAACGTGCCCATATCCTCCAGCGCATCCGCGAGCGTCTCGAGCGTGCCATGGCCGAAGGTGAGCTCTCACGCAGCGTGGAGCCGATACCCATCGCCCGGTTCTACGCGGGCGTCCAGCAGGCGATGTCCATCCAGGCCCGTGATGGTGCGACCCGCGAGGACCTGCGGGCCACGGCCCGGCTCGCCATGAAGGCGTGGAAGACAGTGACGGAAGCGAGCGCTTCCTGACCGCTCCGGGCTCGGTGTCGGCCCCCATCGTCCTGCCAGAGCACGAGCTGCTGCCCCAGCTCGCGCGGCTGGGGGTCGCCATGCAGCGGCGCGAGTACGACCATGCCATGGGGGCGCATGGCAACCCGACCGTGTTCGACGACGATCTGCGTCTGCCCCGAACCTCGTCCTCTTCCATGACCCCAACGACGTGCATCCACGCCCCCGGGCCCCCGACTTCTACGAGTAGCCGCACGCCGGATCGCCCGGCGAACGAGCCATATCCCAGGGTCGGACCGGGGTGTTACATCCCCCCTCATGGATGAGTCGACGGGAAGAGAGCGAGGCCAGCTCCAGGGCAAGCGGAAGCAGCCCCGGAAGGTGTCTCCGCGCTACCTGGAGAACGCCGCGCTGCACTACCTCAAGCGGTACTCGGCGACGATGAGCCAGCTCAAGACCGTGCTCGTGCGCAGGGTGGACAGGTCCCTGCGCTTCCACGGCGGCGAGCGCACCGAGGCGCTCGGTTGGGTGGACGCGCTCGTGGAGAAGCTCGTGCGCAACGGGCTCGTCAACGACCAGGCCTATGCGGAGACGAAGGCCCATTCGCTGCGCGCCTCGGGCCGCAGCGCCCGGGTGATCGCCCAGAAGCTCAAGCTCAAGGGCGTGGCCAAGGAGGTCGTCGAGCAGAAGGTGGCCGAGGCCTCCGCGGAGGTGTCCGAGGAGCAGGCCGCGCGCATCTGGGCGCGCAAGAAGCGGTTGGGGCCCTTCCGGCGCGACCCGAAGACCCGCTCGGACAACCGGCAGCGGGATCTCGCCGCCATGGCCCGCGCGGGCTTCTCCTTCGCCATGGCGAAGAAGATCATCGATGGCTCGGCGGACGAGCCACCCCCTCCGTTCTAGATGACGTCTGTATAAGAAGATCCCCCTTCAGCTAGAAATCATGGTACTCCGCTTAATACGGAAGAAAATTTCTGTCGCGGAGTTCCTGGATTTCACGGAGTGTGAAAGGGTCTTCCATGCCGTTCATCTCGAGGAGCGTTCATCCGGGGGCACGTCCCCGCTTGCTTGCCCTGTGTCTGTGTCTGTCCGGGGCGACGAGCGCCGCGCAGAGCCAGACGCCGTTTGGAGCCAATGGCTTTCCAGGGGTGATCAAGGCCCAGGACTTCGACCAGGGCGGAGAGGGCGTGGCCTATCACGACTCCGACTCGGTCAATTCCCATGCGTATTACCGGCCGGACGAGGCGGTGGACATCGGCATCCGGGGCTCGGGCACCTACGAGGTCCGCACCTCTCCGGGTGAATGGCTGGAGTACACGGTCAACGTGGCGCAGGGCGGACGCTACGAGCTCGCCCTCTCCTACTCGCTTCCGAGCGGCACGGGAGCGGTCCGCATCGGCTGGGACGGTGCGAACGAAGTCCCCGTCACCCTTCCGGCCACGGGCGGCCACGGGACCTTCCAGAGCTACAAGGTGCCGGTGCCCATCGACATCCCCCAGGGCACGCACGTGCTGCGCCTGACCTTCGTCGGAGGAGACCTCTACGTGAGACAGCTCGGCTCGGCGCGGCTCGCCGGCCGGGCCTTCTACCTGAGCCGCTCGGGTGCTGGCGCCAAGGATGGGTCCAGCTGGAGCCAGGCGTTCTCGGCGGATCAACTCCAGACCACCCTGAACCAGACGCTCCAGCCCGGGGACACGCTGTACGTGGCGGGAGGTGTCTACCAGAGCAGTACACCCTTCTCCTTCTCGCTCACGACGAGCGGAACGGACGCGCTGCACAAGAAGGTGGTGGGGGTGGACCTGGGCCAGGGGCTGCCCGTCTTCAAGGGGCAGTGGAATCCGGCCAATCCGGGCGCCTCCAGCAAGAGCTATGCGTTCCTGCGGTTCACGGGCGCGCACTACTGGGACATCGAGCGGCTGAGCGCCGAGAACTACTACTACGGCGTCCGGGCCGACACCTCGTCCCACCTCCAGCTGAGCGAGCTGCACCTGAGCCAGATTCGAGAAGGTCTCGCCTTGAGCCACGTCTCGGACTCGAAGGTGTCGCGGTCCGACGCCCGGAAGTACACCAAGCGCGGAATCCGCTTCATCGAGGACGTGTCCGACCTGCTCGTGGAGGACTTCCTCGCGGATGCCACGCTGGGCGATTCCACCTGGCCGACGGAAGCCTACCCCTTCGGCGTCTCCATCGAGAATCCCGCGGATCCCACCCTGCCCACCCATGACGTGGTGTTCAACCGCGTCACCGCCCGGAACAACACGTTCACGACCGCCTCCACCGGCGACTACCAGAACGGGGACGGCTTCTCGTTGGAGCGCTCGGCCTTCGGCATCTCCTTCTTGAACTCGGCCGCGCTCGACAACACCGATGGTGGCTGGGATGACAAGTCCCAGGCGGCCTACTACGAGAACTGCGTGGCGCTGCGCAACAAGCGCAACTTCCGCCTCTGGAATGACAGCGCCCAGCCCACGACGTTGAACAACGTGCTGAGCGCCTTCGCCCAGAAGCACGACACCTACTCGACCGCGGGCCTGTGGTCCCAGGGCTACGTGGAGGTGTACGGCTCCACGTTCTACGCGAACGCGGGCAGTGAGATCGTGCTCGAGAACAACGCCACCCCCGCGGCGCGCGTGAAGATCGTGAACTCCATCGCCTCGGACGCCACGGCCTGTGGAAGCGTGGCCTCCAAGGAGGGCGGCACCACCCTGGAGTGGGTCAACAGCCGGCTGTGCGACGGGGCGGCCGCGTCCCCGGTGCCGCTCCGGGCCCCCCGTGCCGACTGGACGGGAGACCCCGCGGACGCCTTCAACCCCGCGGATGCCTCCGTGCTCCAGGGATACCGGCCCGCCCCCTAAAGGCCACCCCTTTCAAGGTCGAAAGGCAGACGTTTCTCGCCAGCAAATAAGTCAGGGTGGGAGTGGCGAGCCACGGAGAACAGGCCTTCATCAAGACACTCCTCTCCCATGAAGCGCACGACTCTGGACGCTCGACTCTCTATCCTCTTGGCTTCTTTCTGTTCCTCGCCTTCCTGTCTCCTGCTCAGGAGAGTTTCTCTCCCTTGAGCACGCGCGCTGTTGCCACGTGTTTGCGCGCCACCTCTCCCGGTACATAGCCCTTCTTCACTTTCTTCTTGGCGGCTCGGGGATGTTTGCGCAGCGTAGCAACCCTCACTTTCTTCGCCAGTTCCAGTAGGGTCGCGCTCAACTGCTCCGCGGACTGTGCCTCCTGCCCACTCCAGTCCTCCGGCTCCACCATCAACATCATTCCACCGTAGGCGAACTTCACTTCGGCTGCGATGTAATAGGTGGATATCTGTATCTTGGCTGCCTCCAAGTCATGACTGGCCTCCACTGCTGACTTCACCACCGACAACGCGTTGTAGGCCAGGACCGCCACCCCGAAGGCGAGCAGCGCCGCTTTCGGCCTTCCCAGACTCCTCACCTCGCTCTCGAGCACTGCTTCCAACTCTCCAAACATTCCTTCTATCTTCCAGCGCTTCCTGTACAACTCCGCTACCTCCACCGCGCTCAGTTTCTCCTCTGGCACGTTCGTCAGGAGCCGGATGACTGTCTCTCCGTCTTCCGTCGGCTCTTCCAAATGCACTTCAATCCGTCTCAACTCCAACGGCTTCTCCCCCTCCACTCGCACGGCCTGCTCGAAGACACGTCCTGTCTCCCCGCGTCCTACTTCCCGCTTTTCTCCCAACTCAGTTGGACTGGGGGACGCTCCATGCTCTCGGATGATGAAGGCGGCCTGCTTCTCATGCACCGCGCGCAGAATCCTGCTCGTGCTGAAGTTCCTGTCGGCCAGCCATAACTCCCCCTCACGCACTCGCTCCAATACCGGCCCCATCAAGGCGCGCTCCTGCGCATGCGCATCCTCCGCGGGCAGGACATCCACCACCAGCCCCATCTCGGGCGCATACACCACCAAGGACTGCCCGGGTAGGGCCGCTCCCCGGAATTCTCTCAAGGGTTTGAGCCTCTTCTCGCTGGCTGGCAGGTGATTGCCATCCAACACGCGCACCTGGTAGCCCGCCGCCCACTCTTCCTTCTTCTTCATGGGCTCCACCACCGGCATCAATCTCTCCGCGCTTCCTTGCACCAGGGCGCGTACCACGTGAGGCTCCGTGCGATTGACTTTGTCGTACAGCGCAGCCAATGAGACGGGCAGGTTCTCGTCCGCCTGCGCCGCGGCATGGAGGGAGGGCCGCAATCCCACCGCAACCAGCCCCATCAAATCCACCACTGTGGAGAAGAGCAACTCGCGTGTGTATTGCTTGTCGCGCTGCTCCTCGAACAACGTGTCAACCCACTGCGAATCCAACGCATACTGGAGCGCCTGGCGCACCATGACTGTTACAGGACTGCGCTTCGACAAACGCTCCACGATGGCTTCCAGGGCCACGCTCTCTCTCCTCGGCGAAAGGGCGAGCTGGAGTTGGTCTTGCTCGTCCGAAATCTCGGACCCACCTCCGCTCAGATGGGCGCTCATGCCCCCACCTGACCGCTATGGTAGCACCCTCCACATGACCTTGAAAGTGGTGCCCCTAAAGGCCCTCCACCCTTCAGGGCAGGTCGCGCTCCAGCAGCAGGTTCACGAGCGGAACGCTGTAGCGGTCGTCGGGGAGGCGGTCGACGATGCGGAAGCCCGCGTTCAGGTAAAGCCCAAGCGACTGAGGCAGCCCCTCGACCGTCCAGAGATAGACGCGCGAGAAGCCCGCGGCACGGCAGAACTCCAGCGCGCGCCGCACGAGCTCCTTGCCAATGCCCCGGCCGTGGTACGCCTCTTCGACGATGACCCAGCGCAGGCGCGCCCCCGGCTGATCCGTCTGCGAGCCCTCGACGGCGATGGAACCGACGAGCCGGCCGTCGAGGTGGGCCGTCAACAGGAGGTCGCGGCCGGCCTGGTAGTGCGCGAGGAACTCGCGCAGCTCCTGCGCCATCATTCCCTCGAACTCGGCGCCCGAGCCCCAGGCCTTGGCGTAGTAGATGCCGTGCAGCTCGGCGATCCGGCCCAGGAGGCCCGGCCGGTAGCCCTCGACGTACTCGGTTCCCACGTACGTAGTACTCGTGTGCTCGGTTCTCATGTGCTCATCTCCCATGGGGGTCATAGGTCCTCGTAGGGGGTGCCCTCGTCCCAGAGCCGCTCGAAGGCGAGGTTCAGCAGGGCGACGGCGCCCCGGTGGCGCAGGGCGACGGCGGTGAAGCTGGGCGGACCGCCCACCGGGTCCTGCATCGAGAGCAGCGCGACCTCGTCGTCGAAGACCTGCATCTTCACCGGCAGGGTGTGGACGACCCGGATCCGCTGCCCCTTCTTGCTCAGCGTGCCCATCCACTCGCGCAGTTCCGGATCGTCCAGTGCCTCTCGCTCATAGAGCGCGCGGTAGCGCACGCCTCGCTCGAGCGGGACGTGCAGGAAGTGGCGGTTCTGCTCCGAGGAGAGGATGAGGGGGCGCTTGATGAGCGAGTGGACGTGGTGCTTCGCCGCGCTCGCGAAGGCGATGGCCTGCACGGCGATGCGCGCGGGGTCGGCCAGGGCCTCGACATACTGCAGCGGATCGTTCTCCCCCTTCCCTGACTGAAAGAGGGGGCCCAGTTGCGCCGCCAGCGCCAGGGCCACCGCGGCCGTCCGCTCGCGCTCGCGCTCGAGCTCCATGGCTCGCTTCGCGCTGAGCGCGGGCAGGGCCGTCGTCGGATCCGTGGGGAAGAACGTGCGCGGGGTGGTGTCACGCGCGACGCACAGGCCCTTGGCCTCCAGCGAGCGGAGCACGTCGTAGATGCGCTGCCGCGGCACCCGCGCCCGCTCGGCGAGCTCCGTGGAGCCCTGGCCGCTCCGGGAGAGCAACGCGAGGTAGACGCCACTCTCGTAGGCGTTGAGCCCGAGGCTCGCCAGGTCCGTGCTCGAAGCCTCCACCTCTGTCCCTGTCTTCACCGCTGTCGCTCCCGGACGCTGTCGCCGACTCCCCGGCTCAACACCACTTCCCAGTGGTGTCACCCTGATTAACACCACTGGGTAGTGGTGTCAACGTGAGCAGTGCGAGCGTCCCCGGCCCGCGCCCAGGCAGGGGTCTGCTCTCACGTGAGTGGCGGCAACGTCCGAGAGGCGCGCGGCTCGACCCACGAGGCCGAGCCGCGTTACGCCCACGTGCTCCTAGAACTTCACCTGGAGGGACTTCAGGTTGTGGCCCAGGGGCGGCGACACCTGCCAGTCCGGCTGCTGGTAGGCGGGCCGGACGTTCGGGAAGCGGCGCAGCAGGATGCGGAAGCACTCATCCGCCTCCATGCGCGCCAGCGCCGCGCCCAGGCAGTAGAAGGCACCCATGCCGAAGCCCAGGTGCCGGTTGGGCTTGCGGGTGATGTCGAAGCGATCCGGGTCCGGGAACACCTCGGGGTCGCGGTTGCCGGCCCCCAGGGCCAGGTAGAAGGTCTGGCCCGCGGGGAACGAGCGGCCACACACCTCCACCGGCTCGATGCTCACCCGGGAGATCACGCTCGCGGGACCATCGCAGCGCATCATCTCCTCCACCGCCGTGGCCATCAGCTCCGGCCGCGCCTTGAGGGCCTCGAACTGGTCGGGGTGCTCGAAGAGCAGCACCAGGCCGTTGGCGATGAGGTTGGCCGTCGTCTCGTGCCCGGCGAAGAGCAGGAGCACGCAGTTGGACACGATCTCCTCCTCGCTCAGGGTGCCCTCCTTCGAGGCGGCCAGCAGCACGCTGATGAGATCCTCGCTGGGCGCGCGGCGGCGCTCCTCGAGCAGGGGACGCAGGTAGTCCTGCATCTCCAGGACGCTGCGCTGGGAGCGGCGCAGCTGGTGGATGTCCGAGCGCTGGAAGAGGGCGGTGATGTCACGCGACCACGCCTGCAGCTTCTCCCGGTCGCGCGTGGGCATGCCCAGCATCTCGGCGATGACGTTGGCGGGCAGCGGGTAGGCCAGCTCCTCCACCACGTCCATGCCGCCCCGGGGCTCGGCCGCGTCGAGCAGCTCCTCGGTGAGCTGGCGCACGCGCGGGCGAAGCGCATCCACGGTGCCGGGCGTGAAGTAGCGCTTGAGCAGGAGCTGGAAGCGCAGGTGATCCTGCTCGTTGGTGTGGCCCATCCACAACTGGATGGACTGGCGCACCGGAAGCAGCTCCTGCTGCTGCTCCGGCGTCAGCAGATCCATCCAGTTCGCCATGTTGGAGGAGGCCAGACGCCGGTCCTTCAACGCCGCGAGGATGTCCGCGTAGCGAGTGAGCACATAGGCATTGAGCTGGGGGCTCCAGACCAGCGGATTCTCGGCGCGGATCCGATGCAGCGTGGGCATCGGGTTGGCCATCATCTCCGGCGTGAACAGATCGTAGGACGGAAGCGAAGCAGCGGTGGTCGTCGTCATGGCGGGAGTCTCCACCCAGAAGCAACTCGGGTAAAGCGTGAAGAAGGAGGAGGAATTCTTCCATCTGGTCAAACCTTTTTGACCACTTGGATGATTCCCCGCTCCGCGAGCGGCCCGGCGAACTGTTCACCCGGAACCTCCGCATCACCCTCGAGCGCGAAAGACATCCCTCCGCATGACTGGCAAACCCTCATGCGGTGGTTGCTCGAAAGGGAGGACACATGCGCAAGCTGATGGTGATGACGGTGGCCGCACTCGGAGTGATGGTGGGCTATCCGACGGCGGAGGCGAAGAACGCGCCGCAGCAGCAGGGGTCGGAAGCGGCCAAGACCCAACAGGGCGCGACGGACGCGGAGATCGACGAAGCCCACCGGATGAACAAGGAGTACGACGCCGCCAAGGCGGCGGACAAGTCCGGCGCCAAGACGCAAGAGGAGATCGGGAAGGTCGAGTCCGTGTCGGGTGACAGCCTCACGATCCGGATCCCCAGCAAGGCCAACCGCAAGATGGACCGCCTCAAGGTGGACGCGCAGTCCAAGATCGTCAAGGACGCCCGGCCCGCGACCATCTCCGAGTTGAAGGAAGGCGACGAGGTCCGCGTCTCCTACAAGATCGTCGGCAACGAGCGGCAGCTCGTCAGCGTGGACGCCACCTCGGCGAAGGCCCCCGCTCCAGTTCCCGAGAAGAAGGCCCCGTAACCGCACGCGGGCTCACACGAAGCGGGCCAGGGCGAAGCGCGACAGGCCCCAGGGCACCTGCTGGTCCGTGGCCATCCAGGCCGCGATCCGGCCGAGCAGCACGGTGAACTTGAAGCCGTGCCCGCTCAATCCCCCCACCACCGTCACCCGGGGCTCCCCGGACAGACGGTCCACCACGAAGTCGTGGTCCGGCGTCATCGTGTAGAGGCACACCTTCTCGAACGCCACGCGCGGCGACAACCCGGGCAGGTGTTGCGCGCAGGCCCGGCGCAGGGGCTCGCGGTCAGACTCGTGGACCTCCCGATCCACCTGGTGGGGCTCGGTGGGCGTACCCGACTCGTGCAGCGCCACCTTCACGCCGGGCAGGTGTTCGTCGTGAGGGAAGCCGTAGAAGTTCGTGCCGAAGTCGATCCACACCGGGAAGCGCTCCGCGCTGAACCGCGCGAGCGGCTCCGTCGGCTCGAAGTGGCAGTACACCTGCCGCGTCACCGTGAACGGTAACGGGACGAAGCCCGCCAGCAGCCGGGCGGTCCAGGGCCCCGCGCAGACCACCACCCGGTCGAACTCGAGCACCTCGCCATCCGCGAGCACGAGGGCAACGCTCCCCGGCCGAGGCTCGAGGGCCGCCACCCGCACGCCCGCGCGCACCTGCGCCCCATGCGCCGACGCGAGGCGGAGCTGCGCGCGCACGCACGCGGAGGCACGGAGGAAGCCCGCCTCGGGCTCGAATACCCCCACCTCCCCTTCGCGCAGCCGGAAGCCGGGGAACTTCCGCGCGCACGCGGTGGGATCCAGTTCCTCGAAAGGCACCTGGTTGTCCGCGAGTGCCCGGCGGATGGCGGTCAGGTCCGGGTGCCCCACCGGGGCGAAGAACAGGCCACCCGTGCGCGCGAAGAGCTTCTCCCCCGCCTCGCGCTCCAGCTCCGCCCAGAGCGGGTAGGCCTCGCGCATCAGCGACGTGTAGAAGCCATCCGGGTACGTCTTGCGGATGATGCGCGAGGAGCCATACGAGCTGCCCAGATCATGATCGGGCGAGAACTGCTCCACGACGGTGACGACGTGTCCCTCGCGAGCGAGGAACCGTGCCGTCGCGCTGCCCACTCCACCCGCTCCCAGTACGGCGATCCGTGCCATACCGGGCATCCTGCCCCAGCCCGCGACCGCCCGGGAGGGGCTGATGCATCGCGCCGCACCAGCCCTCTCCTCCTCCCTCCTGCACCGGCTCGCAGCCCGGCAACACGGCCCCCATTCCGCCTATACTCGGCCTGCCTTCCTGCTCTTGCTCAATGCCGTGAACCGGTATGTCCCCCATCCGAGTGCTCTTCATCCACGGTCTCGAAAGCCATCCTCAGGGGAGCAAGGTCCGCCTTCTCCGCGAACAAGGGTTCGACGTGGTGGCGCCCGACATGCAGATGGCGGTCCTGCAATTCAAGAGGCGGAACTCGGTCGTCCGCCAACTGCTCCGCGTACCGGAGACGTGGCTCGCCAGTGCCGGCGTCGGGATTCTCTCGGCCCTGTGCATCGTGGGCTCATCGGCGCGCGGGCTCATCGCGACGATTCTCCTGGGCCTGCTCTGGGGCGCGGTCCGCGGCAGAGCGCTCGTCGCCAAGGCGTTCACACGGAGTTTTGCCGCATGCGTCGAGGTTCAACGCGCGGCGGTGCGACATGAGAAACCGGACGTCGTCGTGGGCTCCAGTTGGGGCGGTGCCATTGCAGCGGAGCTGATCATCCTGGGGGAGTGGAGCGGCCCCACCCTCCTGCTGGCCCCCGCGGTCCTGAAGGCCTGCGAGTGGATGGGACAGACAGACTCCGCGGACAAGATGGCACGCATCCGGGCTCGCAGCATGCAGATGCCCATCGTGGTCTTCCATGATCCGTCCGACGAGACTGTTCCGCACCAGCACAGTGTCGAGCTTGCACGCGGCTCGGGGATTGATTTCAGGTCTGTGAACGCTGGCGGGCACAGGTTGATGGGACTTCTGAACCGAGGCGAGCTGGCGGAAGCCATCAAGGAACTCGGCACCTCTCGCCAACAAGCATAGGAAGGATAGGCCTGTGGTATGTTAGGATTTCGGGGAAAGGGACGCTCATGAAAATCCTCTTCCTCAACCTGGCTGGCGAGAAGGAAACCGCGAACGAAACGGCCCTCAAGGCGCTGCGCAAGAAGTACCCGGGGAAGGACACCTTCCTCTCCAAGCTCATCTACGGTCCGTCCACGGTGACCGAGGTGGACGTGTGGCGCTGCTACGGCGAGGTGCGCTCCTTCCTGTCGGCCAAGAACCCCGACTTCGAGAAGGGGACTCCCGAGTTCAACCGCATCAAGCAGCAGGTCAACACCGCGCTCAACGCGGGGGTCGACAAGATCTTCCTCAGCATCCACGGCAACTACGATGACGTCACCCACGGCAGCTGCAAGCTGCTGTCGGGGACGGTGAAGATCTCCTACCTCCAGCTCTACGAGCTCTTCATGATGCTGGTGGAGGATCGCTACAAGTCCACGCCCCTGAAGCTCACGCTGGTGATGTGCTACGGCGGCCGCTCCAAGGACTACCTCGAGTCCCACGCCCCCGAGCAGCTGGGCACCCGCTCCGGGCCGGACCTCACCACCAGCTTCGCCTTCCAGTTCTACTGCCTGCTGTGCAAGCAGATGAAGGTCACGATGACCGCCCGCACCGGGGCCCTCTCCTTCGATGACCTCTCGGGGCACTCGAAGGTCGAGTCCGAGCGCCTGGTCTCCAACATCATCAAGCGAGACGAGTTGGCCAAGGCCCTCGGCAACGACCCGGAGGCCGCCCTCGGCTCCGTGGATTTCTCCGAGTACATCGAGCTGCTCTACTCGGCCGAGCAGAGCGAGGAGCTGATCCCCGTGCTCAAATCAAAGGCCGCGCAACTGAAGCAGACCCATCTCCTCCCCCAGCAGCGGGCGGCCATCGACTTCCGGCACCAGCGGGCCAAGGTCAGCATCATTGAGGGGTCCGAGACGAAGACCAAGTACGGCAAGCTGGTGTTCAAGTACGACGAGAAGGCCCACGCCGTCCAGATCTGGAGCAAGTACCCGCTCAACCGGCTCGTGGCCCAGAAGTCCGTCTAGCTTCAGCCGTTCGCGGCCTGAGCGGGCGCACCGAAGTCCCGCGTGGCCCACGGGCCTCGCCAGATCGGTGACACGTGAACGGGCTGGGGACCTAGATGCCGAAGATGCTCGAGAAGCCCTTCTTGATGTCCTTGCCCAGATCCTTGGCCCCCTCGGCCACCTTGTCGGTGACGCCCTTGGCGCCATCCGTGACGGTGTGGACGGCCTCGCTGGCTTTGCCGCCGGTGATGTTGTCCGCCGTGTTCTTCACCTTGTTGAAGTCGATGGTGAACGACGTCCCGACGCCGAAGCCCACGCCCAGCGCGCCCTTGGCGCTGGCGCCGATGGTGAGCTTGCCATCCTCGAACCTGGCCTTGCCGTTGATCGCGCCGCCCACGCCGGCGATGGCGCTGCCCGTGACCGAGCCGCCCACGGGCCCGAACTCGCCCTTGGCCGTGCCACTCGCCTCGGCGCCCGCGAGCGCTCCCGCGCCCACCTCGACGCCGTCCTTGCCGATCGAGGCCTTCGCGTCCGCGTTGGCACCCACCAGCGCCTCGCCATGGACGCCGCCGTACACCTTGCCGTCGACCTTGCCCAGACCCAGCGCGTCCAGATCCTTGCCGAAGCCGGCGTCCCCACGCACGCTCGCGAGGTTGGCCTCGGCGCCGGCGCTGGCGCCAATCTTGGTCGGCATCAACACGTAGTTCGCGTCACCCTGCACCTCCAGAGCGCTCGCCTCGAACCCGGCGCCGGTTCCCTCCGCGCTGAAGCCCGTGCCCGTCTTGAACTCCGCCACGTCTCGCTGCCACTCGACGTAGTTGCCACCGTGGTTGCCGTCCACCTGGCCCGTGCTGGTATTGCTCTGGGACACCTGGCGGGGGTCCTTCTTCGGGTCGAAGACGTCGTCGCCCCATTGCTTGCCCACCTGGTTCTTGGGCTGGTTCTTGTCGAGGAAGCCGCTCTTCTCCTCCTTGGGGGCGGAGGAGGCGGAGTTGTTCCCCGCGACGGGATAGGAGGACTGGGGGGAGCGGGTACCGGAGATGGAGGACATGGCGAACCTGAGGGAGGACAGGGACGTTCCGCTCCAGAGCATTCGCCGTGCCAGCCGTGGAAGGCTCTGTTTTCGGGCGGATTCCGAGGGGGGATGCACCCAACCACCGCTCGTCCATGGTGACTGGAGTCATCAGGTGATGACAGCGGTTCCAACCCTGGGCAGCAGGCCGAGTTCCTCCGCGAGCCTACTGGCCAGCAAGGAGCCGCTGAAAGACACCCACCGCCTCGGGACCGTGACTTCTGGCACATGTCCCCATGAAGACAAACATATAAACTGGAGGAGGCTCGAGGTGTTCGTGCGCTCCTGGTTTTGTTTTTTCGTGTCCATGAATGAATAGCCGTTCAGCATGCGCGTCTGGTGCGACGCGGCTCGAGCTGGATTGGAGCCGCGCATTCCACTCCCCGGAAAAGGAAACAGACACCATGAACAAACATCGGATGAAGGCGGGCCTGGGTGCCCTTGCGTTGATGACCCTCGCGGGATGCCAGCCCCCGGAGGTCTCCTCCTTCGGAGAGGAGAGCCCGGCCAACGGCACCACGCGCGTCAGCCCGCTCACGGAAAGCGGTGACCAGGCCGACTTCGTCATCACCTCGGTGACGGGTCCCAAGAGCGTGGAGCCCGGACAGACCCTCACCGCCCAGGTCACTGTCTGCAACCAGGGCTCCCGGTCCGGGACCACTCGCGTGGCCCTGCTGCTCTCCGAGGACGAGCACCCCCGCGTTCCCTCGACCACCGAGCCTCCCGAGGATCTCCTCCTGGGGGACGCGCCCGTGACATCGCTCGCCGCCGGCCAATGCACCACCGTGTCCATCTCCGGCACCGCCCAACGTCCTCCCTCGGCCCCCGCGTACGCCTGGGGGTGGGCCCTCCACCTGGGCGCCGTGGTGGATCCGGACGGCTCAACCCCGGAGCTCCACGAGGACAACAACGCGTACCCGGGTGAGTTCCTGGGACTGGGCGTCGCGGCGGACTTCGTCATCACCTCGGTGACGGGCCCCGCCGTCATGGAGTTCGGACAGCCCATCACCCCCCAGGTGACCGTCTGCAATCAGGGGAACGCGGTCGACTACGCCCGCGTGCTCTTCCTCGTGTCCGAGGACGAGCGGTTCGACCTCCCCTCGTCCTCCGGGCCCGGGGACTTCATGTTGGGCACTCCGGTGTCCACCTCCATCCCGAGCGGGACGTGCGCCACGCTGTCGTCCACCGGAAGCGTTCCGCCGGTGTTTCCGCCCGACACGCGCACGCTTCACGTGGGCGCCGTGTTGGATACCTCCAACGTTTTCGAGATCCTCAAGGACAACAACACGCATCCGGGCTACGTGGCGCGCGTGGCCGCCGGGGCGGACTTCGTCATCACCTCGGTGACGGGCCCCGAGAGCGCGCGACTCCACCACCCCCTGAGCGCCGAGGTGACCGTATGCAACCAGGGGACCCGGGTGATGAGCACCCACGTGCTCCTGCTCCTGTCCGAGGACGAGCATCTCCAGGTGCCCTTCTCGGGGCCTCTCGAGGATGCCCTCGTGGGTGACGCGTGGGTGCCGCCGCTCGCGCCGGGCGGATGCACCACGGTTTCCACCTACGGACCCGTCATCCTCCCCCCCATGGGCTCGCCCGACACACGCACCTTCCGCCTGGGCGCCGTGGTGGATCCGCATGGAGACATCCCGGAGCTCCTCGAGGACAACAACTCCCTGCTCGGAGGGTGGATCCACATCACTCCCTGACAACCCCTGAGCGCCTCCCGGCCCGCGTTGCGAGACTCGGGCCGGGGTCACTCTCCCTTCCGGGTCCTGTCTTCACTTCGTCACGTCGAAGGAACCCAAAGTCAACCAGCCCCCCCAGTCCTGGCCCTGCTTCGCATTGGCGAAGCTGACGGACTTGCCATTGGTCATCGGATTCACGACCCGCATGAGCAGCTTGTAGCCGGTGCCCGCGCTCAGCCCGTGGGACGCACTGAAGCTCTTCGTGGAGGCCGCGCTTCCAGGCTGGATCCCGGGCAGGTTCACCTGGGTCGTCCCCAGGGTCTTCAGCCAGGTGTTGGACGCGTTCAAGACGATGAACTCCAACTTCCAGTCATAATAGAAGGGGGCGACTCCCCGGTTCTCGAGGTTGATGTCCACGGACAGAGGGGTGGATGTCGTGGGGTTGGGCAGCCGGACCGAGGAGACGAACAGCTCGTATCCCAGCAGCTTCTGCGCCCGGAGGGCGTTGTTCCACTGCGTGGAGTTCAGCGCGTTGTTGAACATCCAGTTGTTGAGCAGCCACGTGGCATGTGTGGTCTTGATCGCGGTCTCTTCGTTCTCGGTGGGCGTGCCGTAGTAGTACTCCACCGGATTGGGCCAGCTGTTCCACATCGTGGGCTGCATCTCCGGCCGCTGCTCTCCCCCCATCGGCCGGCGGCGCCAGTTCTCCGAGAGGCCGGCGCTCTGCATCTTGGGCCAGAAGTGCCAGCTCACACCTGGCAGCGTCTCATAGGCGAACGAGTCATCGTGGTAGCCGAAGTCATTCTTGTAGGTCGCGCTGGCCAACGGGTCGCGCACCAGCACGTGAGTCCGGGTGAAGGCGGACTTGTACCGAGCCAGCAGCCGATCCTTGTTCGCCTGGGACATCTCCCAGTTCGGCTTGCCATCGGACGTGTCCGAGTCCTGCGGGTAGGTGTGCCACTCGCCCCAGTACCCATACAGGCCCGCCGTCACGTAGGCGACCCGCGCATCCCCATCGAGGTGTTGGCCGAGCGCGCCGATGAAAGCTTCCAGCGCCTTGATCAGATTGCCGTTATTCCAATCCGGCGCCTTGCTGCTCGAGTTCCCATAGTCCGAGTAGGACCGCATGGGCAGGCCCTCGTTGATCAGGAACTGGGGCGTGGCCACGGCCTGGCCCGGGTAGTCGAGGTAGATGCGAAAGACGATCTGATTGCCCCGGCTGGCCGCCGCCGCCATCGCACTGTCGAGCCCGGCCCAGTTATACGAGTAGGTCCCCGACGAAGAGCTGCCTCCCGTCATCAGTGAGTTCAATGGCAGATAATACCACTCCATGCTGTACGGGAAGCCATTGGTGGCCGCTCCGAACGGCACGAAGCCCTTGAGGGGATTGGACTCGAGCCCCGGTGCATTTCCGTTGTAGGTCTGGCCTTCCCATGCGCCCGAGGCCGCGGGGGCGGAGGTGGCGGAGGCGAGAGCCAACGAAAGCGTGAGCGCGAGGGCGCGCGGTGGGGGCAGCGACATGTCGTTCTCCTCGAAGCAGATGGCGTCGGGGGTTCGAGGAAGAGTATGCTTCCAGGTCTTGCTTGAATTCCAGTGAAAACCTTCTCGAACGGGCGTTCCCGTTCGTGGACGCCCCCGAGAGGGTGTCAAAGAATTCGAGCGACGCGACCTGGCACCACCCGCGGAGGGAAGGAGGAAGGGGCGCTGAGAAATCCCCCGTCCCCAGCGAGCCGCCGCCTCCCGGAACGCTGCGATGAAGGTCCGGTACGGCGTCCACCAGCGTGGACCATGGACGAGCACTCGCACTACGCGCTAAGTCACCCCATCAATATGACCCTCAGAAAAAAGCGGGAGTGGACCCGAGTTTTCATCGGTGCTGGACACCAGGGCTTGAGCAGGCTGGGAATCATCCTCTTCTCCGTCGAATGCGCGAGTCATCTGGGTACTGTGGTGCCCGTCTTTGTGGCCCTGCGTGTGGTGCTGCGGATCAAGCCCACTCGAGGGCAGAGGGTGCGCTCGGCGTGGCGCATGCCACCCACGTGGGCACCACGCGCATTGGAGGCACTCGCCGTGGGCATCGCGCTCTGGGGCGTGCTCTCGCTCCCTCCCAAACCCATTCGCGTCGCTCCCTCGCGAGAGCGGCCCATGCCCGAGGACATCGCGACCGATTGGTTGACTCGTGATGGCGGCGCCGTCGCCGTGCCCATGCCGCCGAAGCGTCTGGAGCGCCAGCAGGCCCCGCCGTGTACCCCGCCCCCTGGTGGGCAGGTGGAGATCAATGGCGGATGCTGGAGTCGTATGGAGCAACGGCCACCCTGCGGCCAGTTCTATGAGCACCAGGGCCAGTGCTATGTCCCTGTTCGTGAGACGCCCAGGTCGCCCACTTCGGTTGACCCATAGTTTCGAGAAACATCAGGAAGAGTGCGCCACGAAGCAGTGGTGATCCGGGGACCCGGGCGTCCGTCACAACGCCGGGCGGAGGACTCCTTCCCCAAGGAAACCCCTTGGGGACAGGACCACGGGAGCGTTTTTCACTGTGCCCGTCGTGGGTGTGAACTGGCTCGAACGGCTGGTGCGCTGAGGAGCACGCCTACTGCACCAGCCGCTTGATGTCGCCGCAGGCGATGTAGGAGGTGCCGTTGGCCATGGTGATGATCTCATCCACCACGTAGAGGACGTTCTCCTCGCGGATGTCGCGCGGGAAGCGGATGTTGAGATCCGGGTCGTACCCGTCCGACACCACACGCGCGCGCAGCTTGCTCCCCTCCTTGATGCACTGGACGATGACGCCCGTGCCCACCGAGTTCGTCGTGGGCAGGTCCGCCGCCGAGCCCGCCGTCACCTTCGACGCCGAGGGCTTGCCCTTCCTCGCCGAAGTCGCCGCGTCCTGGCTTCGCGCCACCCGCTCCTGTCCCGGCACCACCAGCCGCTTGATGCTCCCACCCACCCGGTAGAACGTGCCGTCCCCGCTCGTCTCCAGCTTCTCCACCACGTAGCGCACGCCCTCCTCGCGCACGCTCCGGGGGAACTGCACGTTGAAGCCCGGGTCATACCCCGCGGACGTCGCGTGCACGCGCAGCTTGCCGCCCTCGCGCACGCACTCCAGCACGATGCCGCCCCCCGCGTCGCTCACCGCCTCCAGGCTGTCCGC
Source organism: Cystobacter fuscus (assembly GCF_002305875.1). Lineage (NCBI taxonomy): Bacteria > Pseudomonadati > Myxococcota > Myxococcia > Myxococcales > Archangiaceae > Cystobacter > Cystobacter fuscus. The sequence goes on from NZ_CP022098.1 coordinate 7,741,523, forward strand.
CGAGCCTCCCGCCGTCCCGCGCAACGCCAGGTCCCCCCGGTTGCGCGTGCCCGCCTGGTACGACTGATCCCTCAACTCCTTGCGGATGACCGCGTCGTACTTGCTCGACTCCAGCCGCTGCGCGTAGTGCGCCAGCTGCTCCATCTCCTCCGCGATCTCATACGACGCCTTGTCCAGGTACTGCGATACCTCGGAGATGATCTCGCGCAGGCGCTTGCCCGCCGAGGCCAGTTCGCCCTTGTCCGCCAGCTCGATGGCCTGATCCTTCACCCGCGCGATACGCAGGCGGCTCGTCTGCGCCAGCACGTTCTTGTCCGGGGACACCGCCACGTCCATCCCCGAGGCAAGCCGCGCGACGATGGGAATCTCCCCCACCACCTCGCGCACGCTGCCGTCCACCACCACCTGCGCCCGGTACGCCAGCGTGGCCAGCGTCACCGGCCCGGCCGCCGACGAGGCCTCCACCGACAGCTCCGCCGCCAACTGCCGCGCTTCCGCGGCGTACACGTCCCCCAGCCCCACCGCCACCTCCTGCCCCCGCGACTCGAAGCGGTAGCGGTTGAGCACGCTCGCCACCTTCACCGTGGCGGCCGGCTTGATCACCACCTCCAGGTTCTGCGCCACCAGCGAGCCCAGGCCCTCCATCTCGATACCGAACACCCCGGCCGCGTCCTCGGGCGACTGGATGTAATAGAAGTGCCCCTCGCCGGCGTTGGCCATGCCGATGAGCAGGTCCTCGTTGAAGTTGGCGCCAAAGCCCAAAGTCGTGGTGATGATGCCCGCGTTGGACTTCTCGCGCGCCATGTTCGTGAGCTGGCCTGGATCCCGCACGCCCGCGTTGGCCTGCCCATCCGTGAGCAGCAGCACGCGGTTGATGCGCTCGTCGGATTTCTGGCTGCTCACGTGCTCCACGCCCTTGAGCCAGCCGCCGCTCAGGTTGGTGCACCCGCCCGCGCGCACCTGGGAGAGCACCTTGCCGATGGCCGCCTTGTCCGTGACCTTGGTGGGGGCGAGCACCGTGGCCACCGCGTCGTCATAGGTGACGATGGACAGCGAGTCCTCGGGGCCCATGCGCTCCACCAGCTCGCGCGAGGCCTGGAGCGCGTGCTTGAGCGGCGCCCCCGCCATGGAGCCCGAGCGGTCGATGACCACGCTCAGGTTGAGCGAGCGCCGCGTGGCCGCCGCGGCGTCCTCCGCCGAGAACGTCACCAGCAGATCGATCTTGGAGGCAGCTCCCTGCGGGAGCACGGGGTGGCTGAGGGTATAGGAAGCCTTCACGGACGGTCCTTTCGTTGAAGCGTGAACGGGGACAGCCTATGCCAGCCCTCTGTCAGACGTCATGACGCATCCATCCGCCCCAGCACGTCGGATGAGAATGGTATGGCTGGGCCCGCCCGACGGGTGGCTGATGGATGGGCGGATGCGCCTCACCTCACGGGAGGAGCCCGGGGTGACGACGAGGCCCGAGCGCATGGTGAAGTCACCGAAGCCTTCTCCCGGCCGCCTGTCCTCCGCGTACGCGACAAACACGGAATAGGGACTCTCCGCCTGGAACATCCTCAACGGCCAGTCCATCCCCCTCCCCCGCGTGCACTCCGCTGGGCCAGTGGTGGGCGCCCGCGGCGGTGCGCCGCGGGCGCGGGGGCCTGCTCGGTGATGGGGTCAGGAACAGTTGCCCATGTCGGATGGCGTCAGACTGACCTCGAGCGGTCCGTCGCCGCCGCCCATCCAGCCGTTGTAGGGGAAGCAGTACTGGGTGTTGCTGGGATCGGTGACCCTGACCCATTGCAGGTACCAGCCACTGGCCGTTCCGGTGTCGTCCATCTGGATGTTGATGCTCTGGAGCTTCCCGGCGTTGTCGACTTGCAGGGTGAACGCGTCGAGGTTGCCTTGCTCGAAGTTGTTCTCGACGGGCGTGTCCAGTTCGTAGGGACCACTGGTACCGTCACTGCCGTGAAAGGTGATGAATACGTTGGCGTTTGTGCCGCCATTGTGGACATCACCCGTTTTGACTTGAACCTGGTAGTCTGCCATTTGCTCCCCCTCATTGCGCACGTGCCACTCATTGGTATCGAGTGGTGGCGTTCCGTGTAGGTTATCGGCCTCAATTGTTGTGGTCAATGTCTAATTGAGCGAGGGGTTTTGCCGCCGTTGCCCGGACCCCGTTGCAGCACTCATGCCGCCCACGTGCACGCCGTGCCCAATTGAGTAGGTCTTTGTCAAACTCAAGATGTATAGTAGTGAATGCTATCTCTTGAGCATGAGGCAATGCCTTTATCGAACCTGATACAGTCGCTCAAAGGTTCATGGTGGTTCCTGCAAGGTCGGCGGGGGGGAGTCATGGCCGGCGGCGATGAACGATGGACGGAGAGCGGTCCTGGATGAACATGCTGCGACCACCTGCTTCGGAGCCGCCGAATAAACAGGCGGCTCCGTCTTCGGAGCACATGCGCAAGACGGACGTGTGGCTGGTCCCCGAGCGCCGCGTCCACCACATGGCGGATCTGGAGGAGGCGCGCGCCGTCTTCAGTGGCATCTACTCGGAGTCGAAGCTGGAGCCTTCACGGGGACTTGCCTTCTCGTGCGAGCTGAAGGTCATCACCTGCGGGTCGATTCATTTCGTCCACGGGATCTGGCCCACCGGCGGCCGGTGCACGATTCCTCGGGTCCTCGGGCGCTACCTCATCACGGGCGCATTGCACGGCAAGGCCCACGGGCTCCACGCGAACGAGCCCTACGAGCTGGAGCCCGAGCGGCGCAGCGCGGTACTCTCGCCGGAGCGCCCCGTCACGCTGGAGTGCCCGCCGGCCTACCAGGGTCGCTCCGTGGCGCTCGAGCGCGCCACACTCGAGTCCCATTTCACGGCGCTCACGGGCCGGGAGCTCCGCGGGCCGCTCGTGTTCGACGTCGCGCTGGATCTCACGTCGGTCGCCGGGGTCGGTCCGATCCTGAAGTTGTTCGCGGAGGGCCTGGAGCTGCCTTCCATCTCGTCGTTCCTCGTGGCCTCGCTGCGGGACGCGCTCCTGACAGCGCTCCTCACGGGCACGCGTCACAGCGCATCGAGCCTCCTCGAAGCTCCCCCGCGCCGCGCGGCGCCTGCTTCCGTGCGTCGCGCAGAGGAGTTCATCGAGGCGCACGCAGGCGAGCCCATCTCCCTGGCCGATATCGTCGCTGCCGTCGGGGTGCCGGAGCGCTCGCTTCGCGCTGCGTTCATCGCGGCTCGGGGGATGCCGCCGGGTGCGTTCCTCCGCCGCCGTCGCTTCGAGATCGCGCGACAAAGGCTGCTCGCAGGCGCGCCAGGGACGACCGTCGCCGGCGTCGTGGCCTCGCTCGGCTTCGTGTCCGGCGGGCGATTCAGCGTCGAATACAAGAAGCTCTTCGACGAGAGCCCGTCGGATACCCTCGCAGCCTCGCGCGGGCCCGCGGGGCCGACGACGAAGCGCTCCCCCAGCGCGCGCTGAGCCCCGCCGCTCCATTCATTTCATTCACAAACCATTCGTCGCCGCCGACGCGCGTCCGGCCTCACGTCGAACGTGATGGGTTCGCGCCGGAGCCTGCACGAGCTTCGTTGTGCGAAAACCGCGGTCATTGTGCCGGATCGGCAGGAATCCGACCGCGGTCATGATGCAGTATTTGTCAAAATTGCCATGAATGCTGTAATCTCTCGTTCTGCGGGTGAAGCAAGAGCAACCCGCACTCAACAGCAATCTATTGGATGCCCGCGGTCTCCGCGCAAGCCGTGCGAGGCCGTGGTGTGTCTTCAGGGGGAAATCAATGAAACGTATGTCTTCTTCTCTCCTCGTCATTCTCACGGGGGCCGGTCTGCTCGGCCTCATCGGCGGTTGCAGCGTGACCTCTGTCGAAGAAAATGACGCGCACGTCGTTTCGGCCGACGCCCCCCTCACCGCCGCGCAGTGCGAATACTTCGGCGTCGAAGGCAAGGTCCGCATCTGCCACAAGACCCGCTCCACCAAGAAGCCCTACACCGTCATCGAGATCAGCGAGCAGGCGTGCGTCAACGACCACTCGCAGCACACCGGCGACTATGTGGCCGTTGACGATCCCACCTGCCAGGGCGGCGGCTGCCTACCCGCGGGTTCCCCGTGGGATCCGACACTTCCGTGCTGCGAGAATCTGGTCGTCCAGAACGGCGTCTGCACCGACCTTTGCGCCGGCGTGGTCTGCACCGCCAGCGACCAGTGCCACGTGGCCGGCACCTGCGATCCCGCCACCGGCCAGTGTTCCAACCCCACCGCCGACGACGGGACGGCCTGCAGCGGCGGGTTCTGCGACGCCGGGATATGCCGCGCGCCGGTCCTCGACTTCCAGAGCCACCAGGACTTCCCCGCCGGCACCCGGCCCTACGGCGTGGCCGTGGGCGACGTCAACAACGACGGCAGGCCGGACGTCGCCTTCACCCTCATCACTTCCGCCCTCGTGAGCGTGCAGCTCGGCAACGGCGACGGCACGTTCGGGGCCGCCAGCACGTTCGCGGTGGGCAGCAACCCCAAGTTCGTGGCGATCGCCGACTTCAACGGCGATGGCAACGCCGACCTCGCCGTGGGGGGCGGCACCGGCTCGACGCACTACGTCAGCATCCTGCTCGGCAACGGTGACGGCACGTTCCAGAGCCGCGCCGACTACAACGTGAACAGCAACGACCCGAACGGCGTGGCGGTGGCGGACTACAACGGCGACGGCAAGCGCGATATCGCCACCGCCAACTTCGTCGGCAGCACGGTCAGCATCCTGCTCGGCAACGGAGATGGCACGTTCCAGACCGCCGTCACCTATTCCATGCCCGGCACTCCCAGCTCCGTGGCCGCGGCCGACCTCAACGGCGACGGCAAGCTCGACCTCGTCACGAGCAACTACAACGGCAGGAGCGTGGGCGTGCTGCTCGGCAACGGCGATGGCACGTTCCAGTCGGCGGCGACGACCTCACTGGGGGGCAGGTTCGTGCAGGTCGCGGCGGTGGGCGACCTCAACGGCGACGGCAAGCCCGACGTTGCCGCCAGCCTCTTCAACGACAAGCTCGTGGGCGTGCTCCTTGGCAATGGCGACGGCACGCTCCAGTCCGCCATCACCTACCCCGTGGCCAACGGTGCTGGCGACCTGGAGATCGCCGACTTCAACGGCGACGGCCGAGCCGACATCGCCGGGACCCTCTACAGCTCCAACGCCGTGGGCGTGCTCCTTGGCAACGGCGACGGCACGCACCAGTCCGCCACCAACTTCGCCGTGGGCACCGGCCCCTTCTTCCTGGCGGTGGGCGACCTCAACGGCGACAGCAAGCGCGACATCGTCACCGCGAACTACACCGGCGGTAGCAGCAGCGTCCTCCTCAACACGTCGCATTAGCGCATCCCGGGCAGGGCAGCCGCCGTCGCCGCCCTGCCTCCTCTCTTCAAGCTTGAGCGCCTGCTCCGAGAGGGTGTCAAAGGTTCCAGCGTTTTGTCCAATTGAACCACTGGAACACTCGCCGCGCCGGCCCCAGCAATTGCGGCAGACACGTGAGGCCCGGCCACTCGGCGCTCCTTCTCCGGACACCGTCTCCGGGACACCGTCTCCGGCGCCAGTAGAGAGCTGCCCTCGCGTGCCTCACATGTCCGGCTCGCACGTCCAGGCGAACTTCTCGTAGTAACGGTCACATTTGTAATGAGGGCCGCAGACCTCGGTGACGGCCGGGTCACAGGCCTTCCTGCAATAGCTCATCTGGCAGACGAAGCCCTCGGGGCAGGCAGGCGTGTGCTCCTCACCACAACGGATGAGACACGTCCCCCAGGCTTCGCGGGGGTGGCCGTAGGTGTTCCACATATGGCACTTCTGGCCCTCGGGACAGGGGGTCTCCTGGCAGTTCTGGCCATACACCTGCGTGCAGACCGACACGCCCTCCTCGCTGTTGGGCCGGATGCAGTCCTGGCCCTCGGGACACGTACGGCCCTCACACGTGGGCAGGCAGGAAGGCCCATCGAGGCCCTCGCGGCAGAAGAATCCCTCCGGACAGCTCCCGGGCTCTTCCACCCGGCACGGCCGGCCACACCGGCGGTCCTGGCAGAGGAGGCCCCGTTCACATGGACCGTGCATTGAAGAAGCAGGCGAGCGGTGGCTCGCAGTCCTTGCGGCCCGCGCAGGGGCGCTCGTAGGTCATCAGACGCTGGCGCTCTCCGGGCGAGAGCATCGGGACAAGCCTCGCCGCGGGAGCCGACCGCAATCCTCCCAGCATGGCCGTATAGATGACCCAGGCCAATGGCAGGACCAGGAAAAGACCTGGCAGAACGGCAAGGAGCGTACGCCAACGCATCACGACTTCCCTCCTTCCCATGATCAAGCCAGCTCACCCGTTCAAGGACTTCTCGGACCGGAGCCGGTCGACCGCGAAATCGACGAAGGAACGCACCCGCGCATGGGCACGCCGGCCCTCCAGGTACACGACGTGGATCGGAATGGGCGGAGGCTCGAAATCCACGAGCACGATCTGGAGCTTCCCCGAGAGCAGCTCCGGGGCGATCTGATAGGAGAGCACCCGGGTCAACCCCCTCCCGGCGACCGCTGCCGCGATCGCAACCTCGGCGGTGTTGACAATCAGTTGCGTGGGTGGGCTGACCGTCTGGACTCTCGTCCCCGAAGCGAACGACCAGGCTTGCTGTGAGGCCGTGGACGAGAACGTGAGCGCGTCGAAACGCGACAGCTCGGCCGGGGTCCGTGGAACGCCGTGCTCGGCCAGATACCGGGGGGAGGCGCAGACCACCCGCCGCACCGAACCCACCCGGACCGCGCTCAACGACGAATCCGATAGATGAGCGATCCGCACGGCGACGTCGAACCCCTCATCCACGAGGTCCACGACGCGATCGACGAGCAGCGTTCTCGCCATGACGTGCGGATAGCGGGCCAGGAAGTCGAGGAGGATGGGCGCGACGAACATCCGCCCGAACATCATGGACGCGGTCACCCCGAGTTGCCCGCGTGGCTCGGTATGGGAGCCCGCCGCTGATGCCTCGGCCTCCTCGATTTCCCCAAGGATGCGCTTGCAGTCCGTGAGGAACCGGCTGCCCGCCTCCGTCAGGCGCACGATGCGCGTCGTGCGGTGAAGCAGGCGAGTGCCAATCCGCTCCTCGAGCGCGGCGATGGCCCTCGTCACGGCTGGCGGTGACATCGCGAGGCGCCGGGCCGCGGGCGCGAAGCCTTCTTCTTCCGCCACCGCGACAAACACACGCATGGTCTCGAGTCGGTCCACACGATCATTCCGCGATGTGGAACGGTTCATTGTCAAGGACGCGCATTCCGCTCGCGGGCGGCAACGAGCATCTTTCCCTTCGAAAGCGAGGCTCATTGCCCATGACCGTCCCCGTCCGTCCCCTCCGTCTCTATCGCCACGCCCTGTCCGGCCATTCGCACCGGGTCGAGCTGTTCCTGTCCCTGCTGAAGCTCCCGTCGGAGCTCATCGACGTCGATCTCGCCAAGAGGGAGCACAAGACCCCCGGGTTCCTGGCCAGGAACCCGTTCGGTCAGGTGCCGGTGCTCGAGGACGGGGAGGTGACGCTGGCCGACAGCAACGCCATCCTCGTCTATCTCGCGACGCGGTACGACCCCTCGGGGCGTTGGCTTCCGCGAGAGCCGGTCGCGGCCGCGCGAGTGCAGCAGTGGCTCTCGGTCGCGGCCGGGCCGCTCACGTCGGGTCCCGCGGCGGCGCGCCTGGCCGTCGTGTTCGGCACGAAGCTCGACACCGAGCGCGCGAAGGCGATCGCCACCCAGCTCTACACGGTGCTCGACCCGTCTCTGGCCAACAGGAGCTTCCTCGTCGGGGAGGCACCGACCCTCGCCGACGTGGCGCTCTACTCCTATACCGCCCACGCCCCCGAGGGTGGCGTGTCCCTCGAGCCCTACGGCAACATCCGGGCGTGGCTCGCGCGTATCGAGGCGTTGCCCGGCTTCGTGCCGATGCGGCGGACACCGACGCAATTCGCGGCCTGAGCCATCGAGCGTGCCATGTCCCAGAACACCGCACAGAACGTCCCCGGTGCACCGCTGCCGGGTTGGTCCCACGAGCAATCGCCCTTCCACGCCGGCGAGCAGGCCGTCCAGGAGCGGGTCGGGATGCGTGCCCGCCTCGAGCAGACCGGGCGCAAGGTCATCCGCTCGTCCATGCCGGAGCAGCATCGCGAGCTGTTCCGCAAGCTGCCCTTCCTGCTCGTGGGCAGTCTGGATGGTGAGCGGCGTCCATGGGCCTCCCTCCTCGTGGGCCGACCGGGCTTCGTGGCCTCGCCCGACCCGCGGACGCTCGTGGTCTCCGCGTTCCCCGGCTTCGGAGATGCCCTGGGCCAGAACCTCCTCCCGGGCGCACCCCTGGGCCTGCTCGGTATCCAGCTCGAGACGCGCCGCCGCAACCGGATGAACGGAACGGTGGTGGAGAGCAGCGAGGGCCGATTCGTCGTCCGGGTCGAGCAGAGCTTCGGCAATTGCCCGCGGTACATCCAGGCACGGGAGCCCGCCTTCGTGGCCGAGCCCTCCCGTGTCACGGAGCCGCGACCCGTGCGGAAGGAAGGCCCGCTGCTGTCCGGTGCGAGCGTCGAGCTCATCGACCGCGCGGATACGTTCTTCATCGCCACGGCGTCACCGGCCGCGCGCGGGGACGAGCCGGTCGAAGGTGTCGATGTCTCGCATCGCGGTGGCAAGCCCGGCTTCGTGCGAGTGACGGAGGAGGACGGCCGCACCGTCCTGACGGCCCCGGACTTCAGCGGCAACTTTCATTTCAATACGTTTGGCAACCTGGTCCTCAACCCGCGTGCGGGTCTGTTGTTCGTCGACTTCGCCACCGGTGGGCTCCTGTCGCTGACCGGTGAGACCGAGATCGTCTGGGATGGGCCCGAGGTCGAGGCCTTCTCGGGGGCGGAGCGGCTGCTGCGCTTCCGCGTCACGGCAGGCACGTGGATCGAGGACGGCGTGCCGTTGCGATGGTCCGCGGCACAGCCCGCTCCGTAACCCTGCCACCCATTCGCGGAAAACGAGTACGTGGTGGGCCAGCCCTCCCCGGCCGCCTCCCGGGAGAGGGTCAAGTCTTGACCCCGGATGTGCGCCTCGCGTACTGCGCGACACATGAAAACGCTGCCCCCTGCCAATGAGAACGCGGAAGCCAAGGCCTTGGTGGATCGCCTCGTCTCCAACCTCGAGCCAGCTGCCGAGGCGTTCTGCTACCTCGAGAAGTACCTCGCGCTCCCGACGTTCGTGTACGAGCCGGGCGAGCGACCAGACTTCGAGCGAGAGGGCGTGCACCTGGTGATGGGCGATCTCGAAGTCCCCGAGGCGGTGCTCCATGATCTCGAGAATCGCCAGTTCATCTTCGTGGCGGGAAACCTGCGCTGCAGCGAGCTGTGGACCTCGGGGTGGATCTTCGTCTCGGGAGCACTCCGTGCCAACCGCGTCGTCGGCCAGTCGGGCTGCAACAACATGCTGGTCTGCGACACCCTGGAAGTCAGGGAGCTGGTCGAGCGAGGCCACTCGATGACCGTCATCGGCGAGCTGAAGGCGGAGATCTTCTACAGCTCGCACGGCATGGTGACGTCCGAGAACGAGGAGACGCAACACCCGGAAACCCCCGACGGCGACGTCTTCCTTCAAGAGCTGCTCGACGAGGAGGGTCAGGTCGATTGGGACAAGTGGTACGAATTCGTCAAGAGCGAGCGCCGCTGGCATCGGTAACTACACCATCCATTCCGGACGGAGCTCCTCCAATGACTCGGCCTCGCCAGAGCGACTCGGCTCCCTCTTGCTGGGTAGCGGCTCGTCCGGGCGGGGTGCCGGAGGGATAGCCGGGATGCATCAGGGGGCCTGGGCCTGGCGGGCAATGCCTCGGCTCCCGTGGTGGCTGGGCATGCGCACGTCCGCTTCGATGTGGCCGATGGCGCCGGGGCGCTCCAAGTTTGAGGGGTCAAGAGGAGACCGTCATGATCCCGGAATCCATCCAACATTTCCTCCAGCAGCAGCATGTTCCCTTTTCGCGCCATGGACATCCGCGTGCGGTGACAGCGCAGGAATTGGCGCAGTCGGTGCACGTGACGGGCTACCGCGTAGCCAAGTCGGTCATCATCCAGGCAGAGCAGCACTTGTGGATCTGCCTGTTGCCTGCTTCGGAGACGTTGGATTTGGACAAGGTCCGGGAGGCCCTCGGGGCCCAGGAGGTTCGTCTGGCCACCGAGGCGGAGTTCTCGAATCGCTTTCCGGAATGCGAGCTGGGAGCGGAGCCCCCCTTCGGCACGCTGTATGGGTTGCCGGTGCTGCTGGATGAGGGGCTGAGGGGGACGGAGGACATGCTGCTGCGCGCCGGCTCGCACGAGGAGGCCCTGTCGGTGAGCGTCGAGGATTTCCTGGCGCTCGAATCGCCCCAGGTCGTGTCCATCACCCAAGAGCGCACGAGACACTGACGGGCTTCCGCCAGTTCTACTGCACCCGCAGTTCTCGCGGGATGGAGGCGTGGAGTTCCAAGCGCTTTCCCGTGAGCGGATGCACGAAGCACAGCCGCTCCGCATGCAGCAGGTAGCCGGTATCCCCGAGCAGTCCCGGATGCTCGGCGCGCGGCACGCCTCCCTCGATGTAGACGGGATCTCCTTCGAGCGGATGCCCGATGAAGGCCAGGTGGATGCGGATCTGCTGGGAGCGGCCCGTCTGGATGTCCACCTCGAAGAGGGTGCTCGCCACGCGCCGCTGGAGCACGCGCGCCAGGCTTCGGGACGCCTTTCCGCCTGGAGTCGCCATGGGGACCATGCCCATGCCTGGATGCACCGCCTCGCCGATGGGCGCGGTGATCTCGTAGAACTCCTGGGCGGCCACGTTGAGCGACAGGGCCCGGTAGCGCTTCTCCACCTCATGCTCGCGCCAGGCTCGGGACAGTTTCGCCGCCGCGTCGCGCGTGCGCGCGAAGAGCACGAGGCCCGAGGTGCCACGTCCCAGCCGATGCAGGGGGCTCGCCTCCGGGAAGCGCTCGCGCACGACGCTGAGCAGCGTGTTCACGAGGAAGCCTCCGCCCGGCACCGTGGGCAGGCCGCCCGGCTTGATGACCGCCAGGATCGCCTCGTCCTCGTGCACGAGCGAGTAGTCGCGCGGCGTCTCCTTTTCCTCCCAGGGCGGCCGGTTCCACACGAGCCACTGGCCGGCTTTCAGCAGCTCCTCGCCCGTCGCGGGGACGTCATCCAACAGGACCTCGCCCCGCGAGCACCGCTCCCGCCACACCTCCTCCGAGGAGTGACGGTAGGCGCCGACCAGATAGGAGAGCGTGCTCGCTCCCCGTACCCGCTCGCCCAGTTGTTCCCGGTAGGCATAGCCCGTATTGAGTGCCATACCGCTATCCCTCCCTCGAAGACGCGGAAGAAGCCGCGCCAGGCTCCATCCGCTCGGCACCTGCTTGCAACACCGTCACCTCGCACCGCCCTGGGGCTTGACCCGCGCACATCGGGCGCGCTGGGAATTGACGAAGCCCCATGCCCGCGAATGCGTGCAATCGCAAGGTCTGCCCGGAGTTGGCCGTGCCATGCCGGGCGGCCCGCCCTACCCGCTCAACTCCCGGGAGGGGCTGGCGACGAGGCCCGAGCGCACGGTGAAGTCGCCGAAGCCTTCTCCCGGCCGCCTGTCCTTGGCGTACGCGGCGAACACCGGCTCGAGCGCCTCCAGCAGGCCCGCCTCGTCGATGTTCTCCCGGTACAGCCGGTTGAGGCGCTGCCCGCGCACGTCTCCGCCGAGGAAGAGGTTGTAGCGGCCCGGCGCCTTGCCCACGAGCGCGATCTCCGCGAGGTAGGGCCGGGCACACCCGTTCGGGCAACCGGTGATGCGCAGGTGGATGTTGTCCTTCTCCAGCCCGTGCACCGCCATGCGTGCCTCCAGCAGGCCCACCAGGTCGGGCAGGTAGCGCTCGGCTTCCGCCATGGCCAGGGCGCACGTCGGCAGCGCCACGCAGGCCAGCGCGTTGCGGCGCAGGGGGCTCGCGCGCTGGTAGCCCGCGAGGCCATGCGCCTCCACCAGGGACTCGATGGCCGGCCGATCCTCGGAGGCGATGCCCGCGATGATGAGGTTCTGGTTGGGCGTGAGCCGGAAGTCACCCCGGTGCACCCGAGCGATCTCCCGCAGGCCCGTCAGGTGGTTGCTGCCGTCGCGGTCCGCCACCCGGCCGCTCTCGATGAAGAGCGTGAGGTTCCACTTGCCGTCGTACCCCTCGGTCCAGCCGAAGCGGTCCCCGTTGTGCTCGAACTTGAAGGGGCGCGCGGGCTCCAGCTTGAAGCCGAGCCGCTGCTCCAGCTCGCCCACGAACCAGGCGATGCCGCGATCCTCGATGGTGTACTTGAGCCGCGCGTGCTTGCGATTGGTCCGGTCGCCGTAATCACGCTGGACCTTCACCACGTTCTCGGCCACCACGAGCAGGCGCTCGGGCGGGATGAAGCCAATCACGTCCGCGAGCCGGGGGAAGGTCGCGTTGTCACCGTGGGTGGCTCCCATGCCACCGCCCACCGTGACGTTGAAGCCCACCAGTTCCCCGGCCTCCAGGATGGCGATGAAGCCCAGGTCCTGGGAAAAGACGTCCACGTCGTTGAGGGGCGGCACCACGACGGCCGCCTTGAACTTGCGCGGCAGATAGGTCGAGCCATAGATGGGCTCCTCCTCGCCGCCCGCGACCTTCTCCTCGTCCAGCCAGATCTCGTAGTAGGCGCGCGTCTTGGGCAGCAGGTGCTCGGAGAGACGCTGGGTCCACTCATGCACCAGCGCGTGCGCGCGCGAGTCCACCGGGTTGGGATTGCACATCACGTTGCGGTTGACGTCGCCGCAGGCGGCGATCGTGTCGAGCAGCGTGGCGTTGATGGCCGCGATGGTGGGCTTGAGATCGCCCTTGAGCACGCCGTGGAGCTGGAACGCCTGACGCGTGGTCACCCGCAGCGTCCCGTTGGCGTGGGTGCGCGCCAGCTCGTCCAGGACGAGCCACTGCTTGGGGGTGCACACCCCGCCGGGCAGGCGGGTACGGAGCATGAAGCTGTAGGCGGGCTCCAGTTTCTGCTGCCGGCGCTCCTCGCGGATGTCCCGGTCGTCCTGCTGGTAGCTGCCGTGGAACTTGATGAGCTGGGTGTCTGCCGGAGCGATGGCACCGGTGAGCGGATCGGCCAGGCTCTCCACCAGCGTGCCGCGCAGGTGGCGGCTGCGCGCCTTGATGTGCTCCACCTCGGCCAGGGGGGCGTTCGTCGGGTTCTTGCTCATGGGAGATCTTCCCTCAGTAGACGTCGCGCAGGTAACGCTGCTGCTCGCGCAGGGTTTCGAGATGGGCCCGGGCATCCTCTCGGCTCTTGCCACCATGGGCCACGTAGATGTCGATCAACGCCTCGTGGACGTCCGGAGCCATGCGCTGGGCCTCGCCACAGACGTAGAGGGAGGCGCCGCCTTCCAGCCAGGCGTGGACCTCGCGCCCCTTCTCGCGCAGGCGGTGCTGGACGTAGACCTTCTGGCCCTGGTCCCGCGAGAACGCCACGTCCAGACGGTGCAACACGCCCTTCTTCACCGCCTCCTGCCACTCCACCTGGTAGAGGAACTGGCTGCGGAAGTGCTGCTCGCCGAAGAAGAGCCAGTTGCGGCCGCTCGCTCCGGTCTCGGCGCGCTCCTGCACGAAGGCGCGGAACGGTGCCACGCCCGTGCCCGGGCCGATCATCAGGATGTCCCGCGAGGGATCCGTCGGCAGGCGGAAGCGCTCGTTGGATTCGATGAACACCTCCACCACGTCCTTCTCCGCCGTACGCGTCGCGAGATAGGAAGAGGCGGCGCCGAAGTGCCGGATGCCGAAGGCCTCGTAGTCCACCCGGGCCACCGTCAGGTGCACCTCGTCCCCCACCCGCTTCTGACTGGAGGCGATGGAGTAGAGCCGCGGCGTCAGGCGGCGCAGCGCGCCCACCAGTTCCTGCGCGCTCCACTCGGCGGGATGGGCCCGGAGCAGATCGATGACCTGATGGCTGTCGAGCAGCTTGCGCAGGCCCGCGGCGTTCTCGGGGGCGATCAGCCGCTCGAGTTCCTTGTCTCCGGAGCGCGAGGCGTGGCTCGTCAGGAAGGGCCGGCTCAGGCGGGTGATCTCCAGACCCTCGGACAACCAGCGGTGCAGCGGCAGCGCGCGGCCGTCACGCGACACCTCGGTGGCGCCGTCGAGCTTCAGCGTGGAGAGCACCGCGTCCACCAGCTCGGGCGGATTGCGCGGCACCACCCCGAGCGCGTCTCCCGGCTCGTAGCGCAGGCCCGAGCCCTCGAGCGACAGCTCCACGTGGCGCACGTCCTTGAGGGCGTCGCGGCCGGTGATGCGCTGGTTGGCCAGCACCTGGGCGGGATAGGGATTCTCCCGGCTGAAGGTGGGCGCGACGGACGCGGTGGGCAGATGCGTGACGGTGGCGACGGGAGCACCCAGCTCCGTGCGCGCGCGCTCCAGGGCCTGTCCCAGCCAGGGCTCGGCGACCGGCTCGAAGTCCACGTCGCAGTCGGCTCGCGAGAACAGCCGCGCGGCACCCAACTGCGCGAAGCGCTCGTCGAGCACCCGGCCGACCTCGCAGAACTTGGGGTAGCTCGAGTCCCCGAGCGACAGCACCGAGAACTGGAGCTGGTTGAGCGCCGGGGCGCGCTTGCCCATCACGAACTCGAAGAAGCCACGCGCGTCATCCGGGGGATCGCCATCCCCCTGGGTGCTGATGACCACGTACAACACCCGCTCGTTCTTCAGCTCGCGCGTGGGGTACTCCCCGGCGCGGAAGACGCGCACGGCGACCCCGGCGGACTCCAGGCGCTGCTTGAGGCGCTCGGCCAGGAGCCGGCTGTTGCCCGTCTGGGTGCCATAGACCACGGTCGCCGGCGTCTGGGGGGAGGCCTGGGGCACGGCCGTCGGCTGGGACTGAGGCACGGACACCGGCAGGGACCGGGCGGCGAGCCCGGCGAAGTACCCGCTCAGCCAGTTGAGCGACGAGGCATCGAGCCCCTCGACGAGGCGCTGGAGCAGCGCGCCCTTGTCCGCGCCCAGCGGCGTGGCCAGGACGGCGACGGAGGATGCATTCACGGAGGCACTCAAGGCGTCTTCTCCTGCGCGTCGAGGACGCGCTTGACCTGCGTGTCCACGTCCTCCGAGGGCTCCAACTCGAGCCAGGGGACGCCGGCGCCACGAAGCTGATCCCTCAAGACCAGACGCGCCTGGGGAACCGGGGTGTAGAGGATGGCGAGCAGGCCCGCCTCGGCCAGCGCGAGGGCGTTCTCCGCATCCCCACGCACGGTGGCGGTGTGCCGGCCCTGATCGAAGAGGGCGCGCTCCAGGCGGAGCGCGGCGTCACGCACCTCGGGGGTGCCCGTGAGCAGGAGGACCGCTCCGGACTGGCCCAGGCGCGCGCGCCGCTCGCCAGCGGAGACGAGGGAGCGCGCTTCCCCCTCCCCCTGCCCGCCCGCGCCGCCGAGGATCATCCCCGCGGCGACGGTGTCGTTGGTGAGCGGATCCACGACGATGAAGGCCCCGGTGCGGCGGTTGTCCCGGTAGGGATCGCACACCACCGGCCGCTTGCAGACGAGCCGCACCTTGGCGATGTCATTGAGCCCGAGCGTCGGGGTGGGCTGCTCGGACAGGTCCTCCAGTTCCTTGCGCCAGAGCACCTGCTCGATGTGGGCGGGGACGTACTTGGAGGTGTGCTTCACGAGGTAGCGGCGCGAGGTGTCCAGGCGCTCCTCGCCGAACCAGACCAGCATGGCCTCCATGTCCTGGAGTACCCGTGGCGGTTGCTCGGCGTGGGCAATCAGGTCTCCCCGGCTGATGTCCACCTCGTCCGTCAGGCGCAGCGTCACCGAGGCGGGCGCGCTGGCCTCCTCCAGGCGGCCGTCGAAGGTGTCGATGGACGCGATGTGCGTGCGCCGCCGGGAGGGATACACGACGACCTCGTCCCCCAGGCGCACCTTGCCGGAGACGATCTGCCCGGCGAAGCCGCGGTAGTCCAGGTCCGGTCGCAGCACGTACTGCACGGGGAAGCGGAAGGCCGCGTCCTCCTGCCGGCGCTCGTGCGGCAGCGTCTCCAGCCACCCGAGCAGCGTCTCGCCGTCGTGCCACGGAGTGCGGGCGCTCGGCTGGGTGATGTTGTCGCCCGTGCGCGCGCTGATGGGGAAGAAGCGCACCTGCTCGAAGCCGAGCGTGCGGGCGAAGGCCTCGAACTCCGTGGACAGGCGCTCGAACACCGCCCGGTCGAAGTCCATCAAGTCCATCTTGTTGATGGCCACCGCCAGGTAGGGAATGCCCAGCAGCGAGGCGATGTACGCGTGCCGTCGCGTCTGCGGGAGGATGCCCAGGCGCGCGTCCACCAGGATGACGGCCGCGTCGGCCGTGGAGGCCCCGGTGGCCATGTTGCGTGTGTATTGGAGGTGTCCCGGCGTGTCCGCGACGATCACCTTGCGCCGCTTCGTGGAGAAGTAGCGGTACGCCACGTCGATGGTGATGCCCTGCTCACGCTCGGCGCGCAGCCCGTCGGTGAAGAGCGAGAAGTCGATCTCACCGCCCGCGCTCGCGCGCTTCACCGCCGCCACCTGATCCTCGAAGAGCCCGTTGCACTCGTAGAGCAGCCGGCCAATGAGCGTGGACTTGCCATCGTCCACCGAGCCCACCACCGCCAGGCGCAACAATTCCTTCTCGGCGTGCTCGGCGAGGAAGCCCTGGACGTCCGTCCTGTCTTGAACCTGAGTCTCGGCGCTCATCCTAGAAATACCCCTCGCGCTTCTTGAGCTCCATCGAGCCTTCCTCGTCGTGATCGATGAGCCGGCCCTGCCGCTCGGACACACGGGACTCCACCATCTCGGTGATGATGTCCTCGACGGACGCCGCCGAGGACTCCACGGCGCCGCTGAGCGGATAGCAACCCAGGGTGCGGAAGCGCACCCGCTTGAGCACGGGCTTCTCGCCCGGCCGCAGCCGCATGCGCTCGTCATCGACCATGATCCACTGGCCATTGCGGCTCACCACCGGGCGCTCGGCGGCGAAGTACAGCGGGACCACGGGGATGCGCTCCTTGAGGATGTAATGCCACACGTCCAGCTCGGTCCAGTTGGACAGCGGGAAGACGCGCATGCTCTCGCCCGCGTCGATGCGGCCGTTGTAGAGGTTCCACAGCTCGGGCCGCTGCTTGCGCGGCTCCCACTGCCCGTGCCGGTCACGGAAGGAATACACGCGCTCCTTGGCCCGGGACTTCTCCTCGTCGCGGCGGGCGCCGCCGAAGGCCGCGTCGAAACCGTGCAGCGCGAGCGCCTCGAGCAGCGACTGCGTCTTCATGGCGTGCGTGTACTTCTGGCTGCCATGGTCGAAGGGGTTGATGCCCTCGGCGAGCGCCTTCTTGTTCTGGTGCACCAGGAGGTTCAACCCGTGGCGCGCCGTGAACTCGTCCCGGAACCTGTACATCTCCCGGAACTTCCACGTGGTGTCCACGTGGAGCAGGGGAAACGGCAGGGGCGCCGGATGGAACGCCTTGCGCGCCAGGTGCAAGAGCACCTGCGAGTCCTTGCCAATGCTGTAGAGCATCACCGGGCGGGCGAACTCCGCCGCCGTCTCCCGGAGGATGTGGATGCTCTCCGCCTCGAGCACCGCGAGGTGCGAGTGCCTCGCCGCCAACGTCTCACTCATGTCCCGCCTCGACCTTGAGAAATGGCTCCGGCCCGGCCCCGCCCGGCCGCGTCCTGGCCAGCGTGGGCAGCTGGGCCCGGAGGGAAACGACCTCGCCCACCACCAACAGGGCGGGAGAACCCACGGACTCCTCCCGGGCACGCGCGGCGATGGACGCCAGCGGCGCCTCGAGGACGCGCTGGTGCGCCCAGGTGCCCGCCTCCACGATCGCCGCCGGGGTGGACGGAGCGCGGCCCGCGGCGATGAGCGCGAGCGTCACCTCCTCCAGCCGGCGGCCCGCCATGAAGAGCACCAGCGTCTCCGCGCCGGCCAGGTGCGCCCAGTCCGGCGCCTGACCCGTGCGGTGCGCGGTGGCGAACGTCACCGAGCCCGACACGCCCCGGTGGGTGACGGGAATGGCCGCCGCCGCCGGCGCCGCCAGGCCACTGGAGACACCCGGGACGACCTCGTAGGCGATGCCCGCCGCCTCCAGCGCGAGCGCTTCCTCCCCGCCCCGGCCGAACACGAAGGGGTCTCCCCCCTTGAGCCGCACCACCGAGCGGCCCAGCCGTGCCTGGGCGATGAGCAGCGCGTGGATCTCCTCCTGCGCCACCGACTCGCCCCCACCCTCCTTGCCCACGAACACCAGCCGCGCGTGGGGCCGGGCATGCGTGAGGACTTCCGGGTGGATGAGTCGGTCGTACACCACCGTGTCCGCGCTCGCGAGCAGCCGGGCCGCGCGCAGCGTGAGCAGGCCGGGATCTCCCGGACCCGCGCCCACCAGGTACACGATGCCCTCGACGTGTTGGCTCATTTCTTCTCTCCAAGAGCCTCGATCGCGGCGCGCACCCGGGCCAAGGCGTCCCGGCGCTGCCCGCGCAGCAGCAACTTCCCCGCCTCACCCTCCACCAGCTCCTTGAGCAGCCGCATCCGCGCGGGCCCCTGCGGCAGACGCCTGCGCAGCCACCCCATCAGCCGCGCGAGCCGCACGTGCCCGGGCAGCACCTGCTCCAGGAACTGTTGCCGCAGCAGCCGCGCCAGCGCGGGCGCCTGCCCCGAGGTCGACACCGCCACCACGATGGGCCCGCGCCGACCCACTGACGGCAACGTGAAGTCACACAGCTCCGGCACATCCGCCGTGTTGAGCCACACGCCGCTCGCGCGGGCCTCCGCCGCCACGGCCTCGCTCACCCGCGAGTCATCCGTGGCCACGAACACCAGCTCCTGCCCCCGCGTATCCCCGGACCGCCAGGCGCGCTCGAGCAACTCCAGACGGCCCGCGTCCGCGAGCTGGCGGATGCCGCTGCTCACCACCGGCGCCACCACGCGCAGCCGGGCTCCCGCCTCGACGAGCTGCCGGCTCCGCTCCTCGGCGATGGTGCCGGCTCCGACCAGAAGCACCCGCCGGCCCTCCAGACGAAGGCAGATGGGAAAGTCCACGGGCGTGCTCATGAGACCACTCGAAGCTGGATCCTGGAATTCATTCAGCGCTTCACGTGCAGACCGCACTCGCGGTTGTCGGGCGACTCCCACCACCAGCGGCCCGCACGCTCGTCCTCGTACGGCTTCACCGCGCGCGTACAGGGCGCGCAGCCGATGGAAGGGTAGCCGCGATCATGCAGCGCGTTGTAGGGGACTCCGTGGGCCTTGATGTACGCCCACACTTCCCGGGACGTCCACCGGGCGAGCGGGTTCACCTTGAGCAGACCATGTGTCACGTCCGCCTCGATCGCCTGGACCTCCGTGCGCGTGACGGACTGCTCGCGCCGCAACCCCGTCACCCACGCCTCCCGCCCCGTCAGCGCGCGCCTGAGCGGCTCCACCTTGCGCACGCCGCAGCACTCCTTGCGCTCCTCGATGCTCTGCTTGAACGAGAAGTACCCCTTGGTGGACTCCAGCGCCTCCACCCGCGCGCGCTCGGGAAAGAACGTCTCGATCTCCACGCCATAGCGGCGGCGCACCACGTCCATCACCTCGTAGGTCTCCGGCGGCAGCCGCCCCGTATCCAGCGTGAACAAACGCACGCTCGGTGCGTGGGCTCGTGCCAGATCGATGAGGACCATGTCCTCCGCACCAAAGCTCGAGGCGATGACCGCACGGGCCCCGAAGCGCCGCTCCACCCACGCGAGCACCCGCTCGGCGGGGGCGTCGAGCAGCTCCTCGGAGGTGGCACGCAGCTCCTCGGGCGAGAACGCGGGCGATGACAAGGAAGACGCGGACATGGCGGACCCCGACGGAAAAAAGAACGGCCCGCCCCTCGAGCGAGGCCGGGCCGTACGTGTCGCCGCACAACGGCCCCGTGGACCGATGCCCTCGGCGATGATTCCCCACCCGCGCCCCTGAGCCTCGGCGGCCAGCGAAGCGCGCTACAGCAGGAGTAGCGCGGTAATTACCGCCCGGGCCTTTCTCCGTCAAGGTGGAGGGAACGCCAATATGACGGACGGACGCCTCCTGCCCTCCTGGTAGGGAGGCATCCAGGTGCGTCTGGGCGTGAAATCGGGCACAAGGGGCAGGTGCTCACGCTCTCCTCCCTCTCCATCTACCCGCTCAAGTCCTGCGCGGAGCTGCCGCTGACCCAGGCCACGGTGGAGCCGCTCGGGCTGCAACAGGATCGCCGCTGGATGGCGGTGCGGTCGGATGGCTCCTGCATGACGGGACGCGAGCTGCCCGGCTTCGTGCACCTGCGGGCCGTGCCGGTGCCCGAGGGACTCCACCTGTCGGCGCCCGGCATGCCCGAGCTCGTGGTGTCCGTGCCTCCGGCGGACGCGCCCCGCCTCGACATCACCGTCTGGGACGACACCTGCTCGGCCGCCTGGATCGGGGACGACGCGGACCGGTGGCTCTCCGCGTACCTGCGCGAGCCCGCGCGGCTCGTGTACGTGGACACGCGCATGCAGCGTCCGGTGGATCCCAAGTACGCCGCGCCCGAGGACCGGGTCGGCTTCGCCGACGGCTTTCCGCTCCTGCTCGCCACCGAGGCCTCGCTCGCCGACCTCAACACGCGTCTGCCCCAGCCCGTGCAGATGAACCGCTTCCGCCCCAACCTCGTGGTGAGCGGCTGCGAGCCCTTCGCCGAGGATCGCTGGAAGCGGCTGCGCATCGGCGAGGTGGAGTTGGAGCTCGTCAAGCCGTGCGCCCGCTGCGTCTTCGTCAACGTGGATACGCGCACGGCCCGGCCCGACCCCGCCCAGCAGCCCCTGCGCACCCTCGCCACGTACCGCAAGGACGGCAACAAGGTGATGTTCGGCCAGAACGTCATCGCGCGCCGCACGGGCGTGTTGCGCGTGGGCGATGCGGTCGAAGTGTTGGAAGAGGCCTGAAAGAATTACGACCTCGCGCGAGAGTCCTCGGACCTGGGGGCGGGGCTTCCCTCGGACGCGAGGCACGAGCGGGACCACCGGGCGCTGGCACGCGACGTGCTGAACGCTCGGGCATGACGATCGCGCATCGCGCCCGGAACATCTTCAAGCTCGGCAGGCAGGCGGTCTCGGAGTGGAGCGAGGACAACGCTCCGATGTTCGCCGCCTCGCTCTCCTACTACACCCTCTTCTCCATCGCCCCGCTGCTGGTCATCGCCGTGAGCGTGGCGGGCATGGTGTTTGGCGAGGAGGCGGCGCGGGGGCAGATCCAGGCGCAGTTGGAGGACCTGGTGGGCCGCGGCAGCGCCGAGGTCATCGGGCAGATGATGATCAGCGCGCGCAAGCCGGAAGCAGGCATCCTCGCCACCGCCATCGGCCTCGTCGCCCTCATCTTCGGCGCCACGGGCGTGTTCGTGCAGTTGCAGGACGCGCTCAACCACATCTGGAACGTGAAGCCCAAGCCGCGCAACGGTGTCATCGCCTTCCTGCGCAGCCGCTTCCTGTCCTTCGCCATGGTGCTGGTGATTGGCTTCCTGCTGCTGGTGTCGCTGGTGGTGAGCGCCGTGCTGGCGGCGCTGGGCGCGTGGTTCTCCAACCTGCTGCCTGGCTGGACGGTGATGTGGCAGGGCGTCAACCTGCTCATCTCCTTCGGTGTCATCACCGTGCTCTTCGCGATGATGTACAAGCTGCTCCCCGACACCCACGTGTCCTGGCGGGACGTGTGGCTGGGGGCCGCCGTGACGTCGCTGCTCTTCAGCCTGGGCAAGTTCCTCATCGGGCTGTACCTGGGCCGCAGCGCCGTGGCGTCGAGCTACGGCGCGGCGGGCTCGCTGGCGGTGGTGCTGCTCTGGGTCTACTACTCCGCGCAGATCCTCTTCCTCGGGGCCGAGTTCACCCAGGTGTACGCCCGCAGCCACGGCAGCCACAGCCACCCGGCGCGGCAACAGACCCCGCGACCCGAGGAACGGGCCCCGGGGGCGGAGGCCCACCCGATCTGAGGCAGCGTTTTCCTCCTGGCAATCCACCTGAACCGTGGTGCTTGGGGATGGGGGGTTTTGGTAGGCAGCAGCCCCATGCTCCCTCTCCTCGCTGCTCTCTGGCTCACCGCGGCCCCGCTCCCCGCGGCTCCGCAATCACTCACGTCCGTCACCTCCTCCCGTGCCCTGTCCGATGGACTCGAGCTGCGCGCGGGAGAGGCGACCCTGCGCATCTCCGCCCTGCGTGACGACATCCTGCGCATCCGCGTCAGCCCGGGGGCGGCCCTGCCGGAAGACGCCTCGTGGGCCGTGCTCCGCGAGGCCCGTGCTCGGAGCGTCAAGGTGAAGGCGCTGCCGGAGAGCGAGGCTTCCGTGGGCTTCCGCACGGCGGCGCTGGAGGTCCGGGTCGAGAAGAATCCCCTGCGGCTGCTCATCCTCGATCTCCAGGGCAACCTCCTCTCGGCCGACGCGGTGGGCCGTCCCACGCAGTTCCTCGGAGGAGGGTTCCAGCTCACCAGGCAGATGCCCGCGGACGAGCACTACTTCGGCCTGGGCGACAAGGCAGGCCCACTCGACCGCCGCGACCAGGCCTTCACCCTCTGGAACACCGACGCCTACCGCCATCAGGAATCGACCGATCCCATCTACAAGAGCATTCCGTTCTTCATGGCCGTTCGCGCCGGCCGCGCCCACGGCATCCTGCTCGACAACACCTGGCGCACCCACTTCGACTTCGGCAAGCAGTGGCACGACGCCTACACCTTCGGCTCCGAGGGTGGCCCGCTCGAGTACTACTTCCTGCACGGGCCCGAGCCCAAGAAGGTGCTCGAGGGCTACACCTTCCTCACCGGGCCCGCGCCCCTGCCTCCACGCTGGGCGCTCGGCTTCCAGCAGTCCCGCTTCAGCTACGAGCCCGAGTCGCGCGTGCGGGAAATCGCCTCGCGCTTGAGGGCCGATCAGATCCCCTCGGACGTGCTCTTCCTGGACATCGACTACCTGGATCGCTTCCGCGCCTTCACCGCCGACAAGAGCAAGTTCCCGGATCTGCCCGGGCTCATCCGCGACCTGGGCCAGCAGAACTTCCGGGTGATCACCATCTCCGACATGCACATCGCGCGGGTGCCCGACGCCGGGTACGCGCCATATGACACGGGGGTCGCCGGCAACCACTTCGTCCACAACCCGGACGGCAGCCTCTTCGCCGGCCGTGTCTGGCCCGGCGACTCGGTGTTTCCCGACTTCACCCGCGCCCAGACGCGCGACTGGTGGGGCTCGCAGTACAAGGAGCTGGTGGCGCAGGGCGTGGCGGGCCACTGGAACGACATGAACGAGCCCTCGGTCTTCTCCCCTCTCAAGACCCTGCCGCTCGACTCGGTGCACCGCATCGAGGAGCCCGGCTTCGAGAGCCGGAACGCCACCCACGCCGAGGTGCACAACGTCATCGGCCTGCTGAACGCGCGCGCCACCTATGAGGGACTGTCGAAGCTCCAGCCCGAGGAACGGCCGTATGTCCTCACCCGCGCCACCTACGCGGGAGGCCACCGCTACGGCGCCACCTGGACGGGAGACAACAGCGCCACCTGGAACCACCTGCGCCTGAGCACGCCCATGCTCTTGAACCTGGGGCTCAGCGGCTTCTCGCTCGCGGGGGTCGACGTCGGGGGCTACTCGGGTACGCCCCCGGAAGAGCTGCTGACGCGCTGGTTTGAAGTCGGCGCCTTCAATCCCCTCTACCGCGGCCACGCCGAGAAGGGCACCGGCGACCACGAGGTCTGGGCCCACGGCCCCGCGCCCGAGGCCGTGCGCCGCCGCTACATCGAGACGCGCTACCGGCTGCTGCCCTACCTCTACACCCTGGCGGAGGAGAACTCGCGCACGGGCCTGCCCATGATGCGTCCCCTCTTCCTCGAGTTCCCCACGGCCACCGAGGACAAACATCCGCTGGACCTCGATGCCGGCCACGAGTTCATGCTCGGCCGCGCCCTGCTGGTGGCGCCCCCGCCCTTCCCCGAGAACCCGGATGTGTACCCGGTCACCCTGCCCCCCGGTGACTGGTTCGACTTCTGGACGGGCCACAAGGCCGAGGGCACCCGGAACGGCACCGCGCCGACCAATGCCTCCACGCCCTCGACGTTGAAGGTGACGCCCAAGCTGGACGAGCTGCCAGTGTTCGTCCGGGCCGGCAGCATCCTTCCCCTACAGCCGCTGGTGCAGCACACGGCGCAGGTGCCCCAGGGCCCCCTGGAGCTGCGCGTCTACCCGGGGCCGGACTGCCAGGGCGACCTCTACCTCGATGACGGCCACAGCCTCGCCTACAAGAAGGGCGCCTGGCTGCGGCAGCGCTTCTCCTGCCAGGTCGAGACGAGCGGGCTGAAGGTGACGCTGGCCAGGCCCACGGGCAGCTACCCGGCGTGGTGGAAGACCGTGGACATCGTGGTCCACGACTGGCCCGAGGCCCGCACCTCCGCGACCCTCGCCCGGGGAGGCTCCCCCTCCGTCCGCTACGACGCCGCGACGCGCACCTTGCGCATCTCGATTCCCGCCGATCGCGCGGGCTCGGAGCTGCGGCTGACACGCGCCCCCTAGTCCTCCCGGCGAGCGACCAGCCCGTCCCCGGCCAGGAGAGAAGAACCGAGGCTTCGGCTCTTCTCTCGTTTCAGGCAGCGGCCACCCACGTCCATACTGACGTCCCGAGACGAGCCCGGCTTTCTTCTCATCCACGCCGGGCCGACCCCAGGAGAAGCCATGAGTTCCCCGTCGTCCCCACGTCCAGAGGCCGCGAACGCATCCGGCTGCCCTTTCTCGGCCAGGTCCTTCAACCCCTTCGCGCCCCCCCAGCACGAGAACATGCAGGCCCTCTTCGCCCAGGCCCGGCGCGAGCAGCCCGTCTTCTTCAGTGAGGCCATGAACGCCTGGGTGGTGACGCGCCACGAGGACATCTGCGCCGCCGTAGAGGATACGCAGCGCTTCTCCTCGAAACTCGACTCGCAGATCTTCGAGGCACTCCTGCCCGAGCCCCGGGCGTACCTGGCGGACGCGGGCTACCGCAAGATGCCCATGATCTACGATGATCCCCCCGAGCACTCGCGCTCCCGGCAGATCGTCGCCCGGCTCTTCTCCAAGGAGAACCTCGCCGCGCTGGAGCCGCTCGTGCGCAGCATCACCGAGGAGCTGGTGGACGGCTTCGCCCAGGACCGGCAGGTGGAGCTGGTCAGCCGACTGGCCTACCCGCTGCCCATCCGGGTCATCTTCGCGTGGATGGGCCTGCCGCTGGAGCTGATGGACGACTTCAAGAAGTGGTCCCGCCATCTCACCCTGATGCTGTCGCTCCAGGCCCGGACGCTGGAGCTGCAGAACGAGTGCGTGCGCGGGGTGACGGACATGCAGCGCTGCGTGGCGGAGCTCATCTCCGAGCGCGTGGCGCACCCGCGCGAGGATGGCCTGACCGTGCTGGCCCAGTCGCTGAGGGAGGGCACCACCCTGGACGCGGCGGATCTGGCGGCCATGGTGATGCTGCTGATCTCCGCCGGCCACGAGACCACCTCCAGCCTGATGGGAATGGCGGTACGCGTCCTGCTGGAGCAGCCCGAGCGCTGGCGACAGCTCCGCGAGGAGCCGCACACCCTTCCGCGGGTGGTCGAGGAGGTGCTGCGCTACGAGACGCCGATGGCCATCCTGGCCCGCCATACCGCCACGCAGGCCGAGCTGGGAGGGGTGACGATCCCGGCCGGAGCGCGGGTGCTGCTGGTGGTGCTCTCGGGGAACCGGGACGAGCGGCGCTTCCCCGAGCCGGAGGGCTTCGACCCCAAGCGGCCCCAACTGGGGCAGCACCTGGCCTTCGGCCGGGGCATCCACGTCTGCGTGGGAGCGGGCCTGGCCCGGCTGGAGGCCCGGGTGATGCTGGAGGTGCTCGCCCGTAGACTGCCCGGGCTTCGGATCGTGGAACCGCCCCGGCTGGTCCCTGGCCCGGTGCGCCACCAAGAGCAGCTCCTGCTCGCCTGGGACTGAGCGCCTCAGCCCTTGAGCGTCCGGCCGAACAACGAGAGCAGCGTCTGCCAGTGCCGCTCGGAGGCATCCTTGTCGTAGACGGGCATGCCCTCCACCGCGAAGCCATGGCGGGCACCGACGTAGAGCTCGGATTGATGCTTGACGCCCGCCGACTTCAGGGCCGCCTCCAGCCGCGCGATGGCCTCGGCGGGCATGAAGACGTCCTGATCGGCATGGCCAAAATAGACCTCGCCCTTGAGCTTGCTGGCGAGGAGGTGGGGGCTGGAGGGCTCATCCGTGGCCAGCCGCCCGCCGTGGTACGAGGCCGCCGCGACGATCCGGTCCGGGAAGTCGGCCATCAAGCGCACGGCGATGGCGCCTCCCATGCAGTAGCCCACCACGCCCACGCGAGACCCCTTCACCTGGGACTGTGCGGAGAGGAAGTCGAGCTGCGCGGCGGCATCCGTCTTGACGCGCTCGGGCGTGAGCGCGGAGATGAGCCCGAAGATGCGCTTGCGGACCGCCTCGTCCGTGAACGAGCCCTCCGCCAGGCCAGGCAGCGGCGCGCGACCTTCCCGGTAGTAGACGTTGGGCAGCAGCACGACGTAGCCCGCCGCCGCCAGCCGGTTCGCCATGGCCTCGAACGCGGGACGGATGCCCATGGCGTCCGTGATCAGGAGCACCGCCGGCCACTGTCCCTCTCCGTCAGGGTGATACAGCCTGGCGTCCAGCGTTCCCTCTGGGGTCTTGATGTCGACAGCTTGCACGGCCACGCGCCACCTCCAGTTCGAGCCGGAGGTGTCTAACGCACCGGGACGCGCCTTCAACAGAATCCAGGGGAAAAGGGGATGCAGGAGGACACTCGGCCCATGTCATGGTCTGGACCCCGCCTCGCGCGGCTGCCCCGCCTCCCACGCGCTGGAGTCGAACATGACCGTCGAAGACTGCCTGCCCACGCACCTCCGAGGATCCACCACCACCCTCACCCGGATCGCCGCGGGGCTCTCGGGCGCCGCCGTCTACCGCGTCGAGGCCTCCGGCCAGTCCTTCGTGCTCAAGATCGCCGGCGAGGCCGAGAACGAGGCCGACTGGCGCGGCGCGCTCCACATCCAGCGGCTCGCCGCCGACGCGGGGCTCGCACCCCGCATCGTCCACGTCGATGAGGCGCGACGCGCGGTCCTGACCGCTTTCGTCGCCGATCGTTCGTTCAGTACCTTCTACAGGGACCCGCGCACCCACGAGGCCGCGCTCACCCAGCTTGGCCGCACCGTGCGCCGCATCCACGCGCTCCCCCTGCCCGCCGACGCGATCGCGCGCGATCCCCGCGACCTGCTCGCCCAGATCTGGGACGGCCTCCTGGCCGGCTTCGCCCTCCCGGGCTTCACGGTCGACGTGGTGCGGCTCGTGCTCGCCGAGGATCCATTGCTCCACGAACGCGTCCTGGTCCTCGGCCACAACGACCTCAACCCCACCAACCTCATCTACGACGGCGAGGAGATCCTGATCCTCGATTGGGCCGCCGCCGGGACGATGGACGCCTTCTACGATCTCGCGGTGCTCTCCGTCTTCCTGCGCATGGACGAGGGCACCAGCCTGCGCCTGCTGTCGGCCTACGAGGGCAAGGAGTTCGTCGAGCTGCCCAGGCGCTTCCTCTACACCCGCCGGCTGGCGGCGGCGCTCGCCGGAGCGTTCCAGCTCTACTTCGCCCGCCAGATGAAACACACGGGGGCCACCGGCACGGAGACGCTCGACTCCACGCCCTCGCTCGGCGAGTTCTATCAGCGGATGCAGGCCGGCGCGCTGAAGCTCGGCACGGCGGACGGCCACTGGGGGTTCGGCCTCGCCCTGCTCAAGGAAGGCCTCGCGCTGTGAACCCGCTCTCCCACCATAAAGCCTCCCAGGGCCGGTGGTGAGGTCTTCGCGCCGTCACGTAGGAGGCCACGGGAAGTCATTCCGAAGCCGGGGCCGGGTCGCGCTCTTTCGTTGAATTTCAAAATGAGCATCGCGTCGGGAGCGCACGACCCCACCCGGACAGGATGGAAAACGGCCGGGTGGTGGACCTCGTCCATTGGAAGAAGGCTCCATGAACATGCCAGACAAAAGATGTGCTCCTTGGAAAACCACCCTGTTTGGAAACGGTCTCGTAACCCTGGCCCTCTCACTTCAGCTCTTGGGATGCTCTACCAATGAAGCGACGCAGTCCTCCAGTGGAGGGGATGACGAGAACGTGAGCGTGGAGCAGGGTCTCTCGATTGGACCCATCAAGTTTGGACCCTCCCTCAGCGTGGGTTACGCGCATAACTGTGCCGTCAAAATAGACGGCACTCCCATTTGCTGGGGAGAAGATTATCAAGGACACACCCTACCGCCGGAAGGGTCGTTCATTCAGATCAGCACGGGTCAGATCCACTCGTGTGGGCTCAAGACCGATGGGACTCTCTCCTGCTGGGGATCCAATGACGACGGCCAGGCCACACCTCCGACGGGCACGTTCACCCAGCTCAGCTCGGGCTGGAATTCCAACTGCGGAGTGAAGGCGGATGGGAGCCTGGCCTGCTGGGGAGCCAATTGGGAGGGCCAGGCTTCGCCACCCGCCGGGACCTTCACCCAGGTCAGTACGAACGGGTGGACCAGCTGCGGAGTGAAGACGGATGGAACGCTGGCCTGTTGGGGAGCCAATTGGGAGGGCCAGGCTTCGCCTCCGACCGGCGTCTTCGCCCAGGTCAGCATGGGCATCAATTACGGCTGTGGCGTGAAGGCGGATGGATCGCTGGTCTGCTGGGGAGACGATTCGAAGGGCCAGGCTTCGCCTCCGGCGGGCACGTTCACGCAAGTCAGCACGGGCTACTCTCATACCTGTGGAGTGAAGACGGATGGGAGCCTGGCCTGCTGGGGAGACAACCTCTTTGGACAGGCCTCGCCCCCGAGCGGCTCCTTCACTCGGGTCAGTGCGGGCTGGGAGCGGACTTGCGGAGTGACGACCGACGGGATCATCGCCTGCTGGGGGAACTCCGGCCTGCACGGTATCTTCGACCCACCGAACCCCTTCATCCAGGTCAGCACCAGCTCCGGCTACACCTGTGGATTGAGGGTTGACGGAACCCTGACGTGCCGCGCCCCCTTCTCCACCTGGAACTTTCCCGAGGACCGCTTCACCCAGGCCGCCAGCGGCGGCAGCGTCTTCTGCGCGGTGAAGACCGATGGAACCCTCACCTGCCGGGGGAACAGCGACTACGGTCAGCACTTGCCTCCCGCGGGCACCTTTACCCAGGTCAGCATGGCTGAACACCACGCCTGTGGCGTGAAGACCGATGGGAACCTGTCCTGCTGGGGGATGAACAATTACGGCGAGGCGTTGCCTCCCCCAGGGACTTTCCTCCACGTCAGCACGGGACAATTCCATACCTGTGGGGTCAAGCTCGACGGGAGCATCACCTGCTGGGGAGCCTACCAGGCCTCTCCCCTGTGAGTGCAGCCGGGCAGACCCCCTCTCCCTCCATGGGGGACTCGTAGGCTATCTTCTCCGGTCCAACGGTGATGACGGAGGAGCTCCCAGGGGATGCGCAGCGCTGCGGCGAAACGGCACCAGCCGCCGGGACGTGACAGGAAGCCACGCAAGGAGGACAGCGGACTGAACCGCGAGGTGCGTGCCCAGTTGCTGCGGCTCGACCGCATCGACAGCGTCCTGCGTTCCCAATGGGTCGCGACCGGCTTCAAGGATCGCGCACTCGAGCGCAAGCTCGAGGCGCTGAACACCACGGCGATCGACTGGCTGCGCGAGGTGATCGCGCTCCACGGGTGGCCTGGGCGAAGCCTGGTGGGGCGTGCGGCGGCGGATGCCGCGAGCCGGCTCATCCAGCATGCCGACTGCTCCCTGGCCTTCCAACAACGGTGTCTGCGTCTGCTCAAGGAGGCCGCGGCGAGAGGTGAGGTTCCCCCGCGGCACGTGGCCTATCTCACCGACGTGCTGCGCATGCGGACAGGCAGAAAACAGCTCTTCGGGACGAAGTTCCGCAAGCAGAGGGGCAGGCTCGTCCCGTACCCCATCGAGAGGGAGTCCGAGGTCGACGAGCGACGCAAACAGATGGAACTCGAGCCTCTGCGCGCATACGCTCGCCGACTCGAGCGCACCTATCTGCCGTCGCCCACGAGGCAGCGATGAGAAGCGGACCCGATTGGGAGACGTTCGTGCGGTGCAACTGGGAGAAGGCCCCCGCCCTCCTCTCCCTTGGTCATCCCGTCGTCCCGCCGGCGCAAGCCTTCCGAAGCCTCGTCACGGCGAGCGAGCCGTTCCGGCACGGCACGCGCTTCAGGGCCCTGCCCGACGTGCGGTTCTTCGTCGAGAACGCCCAACTGCGCGCCCCTGGCAAGCTCCTCCCCGGAGCTCGGGAGCGGGATGTGGAGCGCTACATCCGCCGCGCCTCCGCCCTGCTGGGGCACAAGGCGTTCCAGCTCCTCGTCGAGCAGCCGCTCCTGCTCGACTTCTCCCTCTGGAATGACGTCCGGGACTTCGTCCGGGGCCTGCTGGAGCGCGTCGGTGTCCCCGTGCTCCCCATCGTCAGTGACTTGCTCGTGGGCAACTTCGCCCGCTCACCGCAGGGCGTCGCGAAGCGACTCCATCACTCGGTCTTCATCCTGGTCCTCCACGGTCGGATGCGGATCCGTGTCTGGAAGAAGCTCTGGGGCGATCCACCGAACGAGACCGTCGGCTTCGACCGGCACCTCTCCGAAGCGACGACGCTGGAGGCCCAGGCGGGAGACATCCTGTATGTGCCCTCGCGCTCCTTCCATCTCGAGGAGTGCAGGGAGCCGTGCATGGCCTTGCGGTTGTGGATTCCCGCTCGGGGCAGCCGCCCGACCCTTGTGGTCAAGGAGCTGCTCACGAAGCTCATGGACCACCGGCTCGCGCATGATCACACGGTTCCCTATCTCGAATACTCGGGACGCCGCCGGAAGGGGGCCCGCTCCCCGGTCGAGCCCCTGGAACGTGCGGCCCGTGCATTCGAGGAGGTGGCGCGGAGCCCGGATCTCCCGCAAGCGCTGCGCATCATCTGGGCCCGTCGCGTCAGCGCCTGTGGGCTAGAACCGGCTCCGCCTCCCCGGGAGCTCCAGCCCCTGGACGACTCCTCCCTCGTTCGAGGAGCGCCACGCGGTCACATCGTGCGGATGCTGGACAGCTCGGGGCAATGGATCTGGGCCGTCAACGGCCACGTGTTCCCCGGCTCGGGCAGCGCCGAGGCCGTCCAGGTGCTCGAGTCGCTGGAGTCTGGAGCCGCGCTGCGGGTGGGCGAACTCCGCCGGGTGGCGCGGCGAGGGGCCCGGCGTACGGAGATCCGCGAGCTTCTGGAGACGCTCCTCGCGCTCCGCGGAATCGAGCTCGTGTCCGAGAAAGGGGCCTGACGGATGCCGCGGATCGAGGTCGCGAAGAGGTTCGACTGGGATACCTTCGTGCGGCGTTATTGGAACAAGCGCCCGGTGCTCTACAAGGGGACGTCCGCGTCACCCTTCGAGCTCGCGGATGTCTTCGACGCGGCGGCCGGTGCGACCCGGAGCTACTCGAAGCAGAGCTACTCCACGGACTCGCGCTCGAACCTCCAGTTCACGATCGACCGGGAGCAGCAGCTCTTCCTCGAGCCCTGGCTCCCGCGAGCGTCCGACGGTGCCCTGGAAGCCTATGAGGCCCGCGTCCTGGAGCGGTTGGGCTCGCGGAAGTATGCCCTCATCATCGCGAGCCTGTATTCCTCGGGATTCGGCCTCTGGTCCAAGGAGCGGGCCTTCTTCTCGGAGCTGTGGCGGCGCGTCGGCATGCCGCTGTCCGGAGCCATCACGACGCTCTTCCACGGCAACTATGAGCACAGCCCGGTGGGCGTCCACCTGGACCGCTTCACGACCTTTCTCTTCGCGCTGAAGGGACGCAAGCGGATGCGGTTCTGGCCGAAGAAGCCCTGGAGCGCGCCGGTGAGCACGATCCTGGACTACGTGCCCTACCTGAAGGAGTCGTTCGTCGCCGAGGTGGAACCCGGGGACATCCTGTATTGGCCCTCGAGCTACTACCACGTGGGGGAGAGCGCGGGGGAGGAGGTGGCCACCAGCGTGAACGTTGGCATCCCTCGCACGGAGCACCCCACGGTCTACTACGTCGACGACCTGCTGCGTGGCACCATCGACGAACTCTCGCTCTCCGAGCAGGAGTGGCGGAACACCCGTCTGGCGAAGGTGAGCGCCTCACCCCTGGCGCGCGGCGTGCTCACGCGCGCGGGGCCCCTCTCTCCCGAGCTACCGCGCGCGCTCCTCGAGGCCGTGGACGCGTTTCGTGACGTGAGCCGGCCCCGGGAGACGCGCAGGCACATCCAGGCCATCTGGCTCAAGCGCCTCACCGCGGGCGGCTTCGAGCCCGTGCCTCTCCCTTCGCGCAGGCGACGGCTGGAGGATGAAGACCGCATCCGTGTGGACCCGCGGTTTCCGATCCTCTTCGAGCAGGTGGATGCAGGGCACTGGATCTGCTCCGGCAACGGGCATGCGCTGCTCGAGGCGGGAAGCGCGAGGACCGTGGCTCGGCTGTTCGAGACATTGAACTCGGGACACGAGGTTCGTGTCGGAGAGCTTCTGCGGCCGTTTCGTTCTCGCGCGCCGAGGGCACCAGGCGCGGGACGAGTGAGAGGCGTGACGCGCGATGACATGAGAGCCGTGCTGGAGAGGCTCCAGGGGTTTCGGGCGCTGATCCGACTTGGACGTGGCTCTCCGCCCTAGCGGCGTGGCTCGCTTGACGGGGGTGCACGAAGGAGAACATGCTTGCTGCTCCAACTCGCGGTCCCACGGAGACTGTCATGCCCAAGGCTCATGCGAAGGTAAAGGCCCCCCGGTCGTCGAAGCAGGCCAAGCAGAAGCTCGTCGCGATGATGCGCGAGGTGGAGAAGACGACGACGAAGCAGCCTTCGTCCAAGACGGCCCGTGGGTCCTGCGCTCGGATTTACTGCGTCTGACACGGCTCGTGGAGCCCAGCCGCTCGATGGCCCGGAAGGCTGACCTGCTGCTGGAGCTTCCGAAGTCGCATTCAGGGCCGGCCCCTTCCCTGCCTCCGCAATCCCACCGTCTGGTGGAGGCCGTGAGAAAGGGCCGTGCTTCTTCCTTCTTCCCTCCCGTGGCCCAACGCGGCCCCGGAGGGGTGCTTCGAGCCGCGAGGCTCCTTCAGGGCGAGGAGGACGCCCGGCTCCTCCGCTCCACGCTGGCACTGCCCCGCTTTCGTCCGCTGCGAGAGTTCCTCGAGGAACTCGGCGGCTGGTGTCGGCGCGCGGCGCGACGGCACCCGGAGTTGCTCTCGCCGCGCCTGCTCACCGTCACCAACGGGGAGCTGTTCGGTCCGCTGATCTCCGACGCCTTCCTCTTGTGCGCCGCGGCCGACGAAGGCCTTCCTCATCCGGGCCTGCGCACGTTGCTGGAGGGCTTCCAGGCGTTCTTCTCGCTCTTCCTCGAGCGGCTCGCCCGCGACGAGCGCGCGGGAGTGTTTCGTCAG
Source organism: Cystobacter fuscus (assembly GCF_002305875.1). Taxonomy (NCBI): domain Bacteria; kingdom Pseudomonadati; phylum Myxococcota; class Myxococcia; order Myxococcales; family Archangiaceae; genus Cystobacter; species Cystobacter fuscus. The sequence continues at coordinate 7,774,985 of NZ_CP022098.1, forward strand.
GAAGGCTTGCACGGGCCCCTTGTCGGCCTGTGGGCCCACCCCGAGGAGACGCACAACGGGCGGCAGAGCGTGCTGCGGCTGCGCTTTCGCAAGGGAGGCGCACTGGCCTACAAGCCCCGACCCGCCGGCGGGGAGGCCCTCTTCCTCCAGGAAGGCCGCGGTGGAGTCGCGCGCTCGCTCTTCGAGTGGCTCAACCGTCTGCCCGCCGCGTCCGGCACCGTGCGCCTTCCCACGATGCGCATTCTCGAGGGCAAGGGCCGCGACCGGTCGGCCTATAGCTGGCAGGAATGGATTCCCCGGCCCCGCCAGTGGGGGATCCTCCGACAGTCCGGGAGCGTTCGGCTCGAGGGCTGCCGGCTCACCCCCTCCGAAGCCGAACGCTTCTGGCACCACGCCGGTTCACTCACCGCCGCGTGCTTCGCCATGGGAGCCACGGATCTCCACGCGGGCAATGTCCTGGTGGGCACCCGGCGGGGGACACGACAGCCATTGCCCTACCCGGTGGACCTGGAACTCTTCTTCGCTCCGATCGGCAGGCTCCCGGAGACGGGGCTGATCTCGGACGAGAGAGAGCGTGGCAACCACCATGTGGGGTTCGAGCGTCTGGCGCGGTGGTGTACCGCCGGAGGCCCGCTGGCGTGCTTCTTCCCGTCGCGGGGTGGCGGGCTGAGCCTGCGACGACGGACACAGCCCTGGGCCCGCGAGGAGGCTCGCTCCGTCGTGGCCGATACGGAGGGAAACATTGGCTACGGCGCCTATCTCCTCCCCTACCTCCGCGGCATGTTCGACCTCTGGACGCTGCTGCTGCTCGAGCAGTCGAAGGTCGTCCGGTTCCTGAAGCGCACCTCCCGGCGGCGCTTCGTCCGCGTCCTGGTCAAGCCCACGGCCATGTACGTCGAGGAGTTGGATCGGCTGTTGCTGTCTCCCGGACGATCGCCGGCCGGGCATGCGCGAGGCCGGAGCCGGTTCAGCCGAGCGGAGTGGGAACAACTCCACCGGTTCGACGTGCCGTATTTCTTCCGGCAGGCGCAAGGGGGGCCCTTGCTCCACCTGGCACCACCTCCCGAGCCGTTCGGGCGGAAGCGAGCAGGACAGCAGCGGTTCCTCGAGCCCCACCCTCCCCCTTCGAAGCGTGTGCTGGACGGGGGGCAGATCACCCTGGTCAACCTCGGCGTGGCCGTTCGCGACGCCGTCACCTTCGTCCTCCAGGATGTTCGCCATCGCGTCGCGGAGGATCCACGCCGGGGCGTCCGCATGGAGCTGCGGGACGCGCGGCGCGGAGCGGTGTCCTTCGATTGGAGGGAGGTGGGCCAGCGCCTGACGTACTCCTGGAGCCGCCGGGAACTGCGCGTGAGCATGGAGCCGCTGGCGGCACACGTCTCGGATTGAGTGGCGGCTCGCGCGCTCATTCCCCGGCGGGCAGCTTCTCGATGGCGCGGAAGGCCATCAGCCTGCGCAGGAGCAGCCGCGTGATCGCGCGCGTCGGGCGCTCCGAGAAGCGCTCGATCGCATCCCCCACGGCGAGCGGCTTGCCTCGGTTCAGCGCGCGGATCAGCGCCGCGTGCCCCTTCGCGCCGGGGAGTGCCACCGAGAACCCGTTGGCGGCGACGTGCAGCTCGTCGCGCCAGGGGACACAGAGGATGGGGTGGGCCGCGTCCGCCCGCACCCGGTCGTTCTTCGCGAGCTCCGGGGCGGGACCTTCAGGCGGCGGCTTCAGCCCCAGGCCCGTCACCCATCCCAACCAGCGCAGGCGGAGCGCACGCTCGAGTCGAGGTGCCGCCTTCGGGCTCCGGGCGGCCTCGAGCGCCACGGAGAAGTCGCGTGGGAGCGCTCGTGCGGCCCTGGAGCGCTCGCTCTTCCGGAAGGGCAGCGGCGCGGTCTGTTCCTCCATGGACAGGGCTTCGCCGATGACCTCGGACAGGGCGGCCTCCACCCAGGAGGCCGCCGTCGAGCCGCGGTCCAGCCCCAGGGAGAGCGTCGTCACCAGCCCCTCATCCACCGACTCCGCGACGTGACCGTACTCTCGGGGCCAGTAGAGGAGGTCCCCCGCCTTCCCTTCCAGGACACGCGCGCGCGAGCGGTAGCGCTGGTAGTCGTGAGGGTTCTCGCTCAGCGGCTGCTCCATCTGCTGGAAGACCTTCGGTGGCCAGGCCAGGAGCCTCTTGCGCCCTTCGATGATGACCGTGAAGACATCCTGGGCATCCGTGTGGGCACCGAACGGCGTCGCCCGGTAGTTCCCCGCGAACAGATTGCAGTCCGTGCCGCCCCGGAGGAAGCCGGTGCGCTCGAAGAGGCCACTGTAGAAGTCCCGCAGGCGGAACCAGAGCCCCGGCACGACCGTCTGGCAGTTGTTGAGCATCAGCGCGAAGCAGGTGTAGCCGTGCCGCGCGCGGAGCCGCTCCGCGTACCCTCCGAGCGAGCCATCCTCCGCCCGGGGCAGCAGCTCCCAGTACCTGTCTCCCAGGTATTCGGAGGTCTGCCGGTAGACCATCTTCGGGTCCCCGAGGTAGAGCCGGAGTTCATTCGGCCTCCCCGCGCGTGCATCCGCCGCGGCCAGGGTGAGGCCCTGGAAGAGCGCCTCCGGTGTCGTGAGGGGCTCGGGGAACGGACGCCGCACCACCGCGGGCCTGCTCAGCGGGTGAGCGCGGAGGTAGCCATCCCAGAAGGTCCCCGGGACAGCGAAGCCGGTCGTTGCATGAGAAGAGTTCTTCAACTCCACCTCCCGTGGCCTGTACGCCGCGACGTGCTTTGCTACATCGCCCACGTGCGTTGGGGAAGTCCTCGAAGGGCCAGGGGGCAGCCAACTCGTAGTACCTGGAGATGTCTTCCACTCCAGCCTCAGTCTTGAGATTTCGTCGCCAGCCGGTGGAGCAGTGACCCCGGGGTACATACCTCTTCGGCGATCATCCTGAGCACTCGGCGCCGGGCTGCCGGGGTTCGTTGTTGACGCAGCCGTCGACGGAGGCCAGCAGGCTCATCAGCAGCCACCGCGAGGTGGACGGGCGGAAGGAAGACAAGGGGGAGTTCATGCCCGCGGCGAGTATCGGACACTCATGGCGGCACCGTCGCAAAAAGGTGGAGTTCGTGTCCTGCCCTCACGGAAGCACGCGCTTAAACCCGAAAAAATGCGCCGATGGCTCCTAGGCGGCATCGCGTCCCTGCTCGAAGCAGCGAGACCCGACCCACCCTGATTCCCGGTAGCAAGAGAGGAAGGCCCGTATGAACAAGAAGCTCGTTCGTCGAACCGCCGTCACCGCGACCGTCATGGGCCTGTTCGGCCTGGCGGGAACCCTGCTCGTGCCCTCCGCCAATGCCTCCCAGGCAAGTACCCTCGCCACCTGCAACGCCACCTGGTACGGAGCGGTGGGCGAAATCCCCGAGGGATGGCCGACCGCCAGCGGTGAGCCCTTCCACCGAATGGCGCTCAAGGCCGCGCACAACTCCCTGCCGTTCGGCACCCGGGTCAAGGTGTCCTACCAGGGCCGGTCCGTCACCGTGACCATCAATGATCGCGGAGGCTTTGGCGGCGCGACGTGCCTGGACCTCACCTACGGAGCGTTCACGCAGATCGCCAATACCGACCTCGGCGTCATCCCCGTGCAGTACGAGATCCTCAAGTGAGAGCATGCCCGTGCGCCGGTCCACGGTGTGACATGCCGTGCCCGTGAGTACCAACGCCCTGACGGGGTCCTCCTGCCCGGTGTGCGAGGTGCGCGAGGCCACCACCTGACGTCTCCTTCCCCAAGCTGGAGTTCGGACGCGGCTCCGTGTGCGGTGTGGTCTAGCGCACGGAGCTGTCCAAATCGAGGCCGGCCTCTGGTTGGGCATGGAGAGCGACGGGTGCGACATCTACCGGTGGCACTCACACGACATCCACCATCCAGGAGCGCCACTCCGTGGGAGCATCCCAGCGTCGTAGGTATTGCTCCCGCTCCACCTCTGGCAAGTTCTTCCAGAACGGGGACCAGGCGTGAAGAAACCAATATTCTCCATTGCCCTGCCGCCATCCCGAAGAAGCGGGCTCATACCCAGGAAACGCCCGCCAGGGAGGGGGCATGTCCCCTCCCTGATTGAGGTTCCGAGTCTCCGAGAGGAAGACTTCATTCAGTCCAATCAGGGAGAGATGGCAGACCAGTTCACTCCAAGACGTCACCAGGACCAGGAGTCGCGCTTCGCCGCCATGCCCATGATCCTCACAATGAGGAATGCGCGTGAGAACTTGTTCTCGGCGGAGAAAACCCAGCCAGCCCGAATGGGCGTAGGCCGGAAGATACTGATGAGCGGTTCGTGTGCAGACGCAGCAGCCTGGTGGGAATGAAAGCGTGCGCTCCGCCCGCCAACGCTCCAACACGGGGAGGGTCAAGAACAAGTCAGCCTGCCGCAGCATGGGATAGCCCGCGTAGGCCAGGGTTGTCTCGTCCTCGGCCAGGGGATGTTTCAGCGGAGGACCCGAGCGCTTCTTGAGTCCGAAGATACGCCGGATCTGGCGGTCCAGTTTCATGAGTCTCAGGAGTGAAAGCCGCTAATTTTCATCAATGAAGTCCGCGACCCAGTCCGCTCCAAAATAACCCGCCGTTCCAACGATGAGTGCGCCCGCGAACCCCGTGAGAATGGCTCCAGGTCCCGTTTCGACCCCCGCCGCAGCACCGAGCAGACCGCCAGCCTTCGCCCCCGCGACGGCCGCAGCCCACCCGCCGACTTGACGAATACCCTCCGCCGCTATGGGCTTGACGGAGCCCTGCTTCACGGATTTGGACGTGGCTTTTCCTATATCATAGACCGTGAATGCCATTCCAACGACCTGGACCCCTCGTAAGCTCCGAGTCATCATCATGGCATTTTTCGACTTGATGGCCGACGCGGGGATATTCCCCTCCAGCAGAACCTCCCCCTCTACGGAGGCAATGACGGTCTTGAGCTTCTCGATGCGAGGCTGGAGACTGGGGGTTGATTTCTGAATCCGTGCAAGGTCAGCGAGGATTGCCTCTGTCGAGTGGATCTTCACCCCGGCGGCCGTGGCTTTCTTGATGTCAATATAAACAGGACGGCCCGCGATATTGGGGGCTCCGCCTCTTCTGGTGCTCGCGGACAGGAACCTGCTCTGGTTTTGCCCCAGCGCATGCTCTCCCAATGAGAAGGTCGCCTTGGAATTGGGAGGCTTCATTCCAAAAATCTCTGGATTCGCTTGAATATATTGAGCTTGGCTGGGGCCTGGAAATTCCAGGACCTTTCTCACTAGCTTACCCGAAGGCAGAACCTCATCCGCCAGAACGAAGAGGAAGGCCCGCCATGGGTTGTCGTCAATGAGTGTGTTGCTGGAACTCATCTGCGGCCCCATCGCCCGCCCACCGCCATGTGCCGCGGGAATGAGGACCTTGTCTCCAAGCTTCAACCATCCATGGCGCGGATGTCCAACTGGGAACCGGTTCATGATGAGCGAGTTCCGCTGCTTGAGGTCATCGAGCGAGACCCGGTAGTGCTTGGCGATGAGCCACAGGGAACTCAAACCATCTTTGTCATTAACCGTATGAGGATTGGGCATGAGCACCTAGGCCGTGGCTTGGGCACGGAGGATAGGCGTGAGTTGAAAAGACCTGCAAGGCTAGGGCTACGTTCAGGACGCCACATGACAGTGAATTTTTCGCGCAGGAATAAACGAGGCTGCCGCGGCTGTCCGCCAGACGACAGGTCGATACCGCGTACACCTACCCCATCGTAGAGGTATGCACGACGCAAGGTGGCCTCCATCGCATCCGCCAGGAGGCCAGCCCATGCTGCCGACCATCGAGCACCCGCGCCGCCCTCCACTCACTCCTGTGGGGAAATCCGCGCGGCCCGTCGAACAAGCAGGAGACGTCCTCTCCTGCCCTACTCCTGGATGAAGGCCAGCAGGTCGCGGTTGATGACGTCCTTGTTGATCGAGCACATGCCGTGGCTGAAGCCCGGATAGCTCTTGAGCCGCGCGCCCTTGACCAGCGAGACCGTGAGCTTCGCCGCGCCGTCGATCGGCACGATCTGATCGTCGTCGCCGTGCATCACCAGGGTCGGTACGTCGAACTTGGCGAGATCGGCGCGGAAGTCGGTCTCCGAGAAGGCCTTGATGCAGTCGTACTCGGCCTTCAGCCCACCCATCATGCCCTGCATCCAGAAGCTGTCGCGCAGCCCTTCCGAGACCTTCACGCCCGGGCGGTTGAAGCCGTAGAACGCCACGCTCAGCTCCTTGAAGAAGCTCGAGCGGTCACCGAGCACTCCGGCGCGGATGCCATCGAACACGTCGATGGGCAGGCCGTTCGGGTGCCAGTCGGTCTTGAGCATGATCGGTGGCACGGCGCCGATGAGCACGGCCTTGGCGACTCGCGAAGTCCCATGACGGCCGATATACCGCGTGACCTCGCCGCCTCCCGTCGAGTGGCCGACATGGATGGCCTTCTCGAGGCCGAGCGCGGTGGTCAACTGGGCGAGATCATCCGCATAGGTGTCCATGTCGTGGCCGTCCCACGGCTGTGACGAGCGGCCGTGACCGCGGCGATCGTGGGCGATGGTGCGGTAGCCCCGCGCCGACAGGAACAGCATCTGATCCTCCCAGGCATCCGCGGTGAGCGGCCAGCCATGAGAGAAGACGATGGGCTTGCCATTCTTCGGGCCCCAGTCCTTGAAGTAGATCTGGGTGCCATCCCGGGTGGTGAGATAGCTGCCAGAAATCTTGCCAGCGCGCTCGGTGAGAGAGTCCGTCTGGGTATTCATGGATGTTTCCTTTCAGCGTGTGAGGGAACAAGCAACCGTGATCCTGCACGTCTGGGCTTCGACCCTCCATCGTACCGGGGTTTGAAAGGCCCCATACCAAGGTTCAGGTCAATCGACCCATCTGTACAAAAGACGGTGCAAGCGGCAGCCACCCTAATCACCGCCGAGTCCTGCCGAATCACTCAAAGGAGTGAGCCATGGCTCCCCATCATCTTCATCGGTCCCTATAACGACCTCGCTCAGGCCACCTCGCCGCGTGCCAGCGCCAGGACGAGCAGCAGGGCACACTCCCCCACCTGCTGCGTGGCCCCCAGGAAGTCCCCGGTGATGCCTCCCGCGCGCACCCAGAAGCGCCAGCCGCACACGAGCGCGGTGAGGCCAGCGGCCGCCAGGAGGGCCCACGCCGTGGTCGCCTCCAGCCCTCCCCGCCACAGCAGCGCGCCCATCAGCAGGACGGGACAGGCGGTGGCCAGCATCGCCTGGGCGCCAGAGACACGCACCATGCTCCGGCTGCGTGAGGTCGCATCGCTCGACACGTAGGGAAGGCTCACCATCAGCCAGATGGGAGGGGTGCGCGCCAGGCACTGGCTCAGCACGAGCGCCAGGGGTGCTGCCTCATCGAGTCTCGCCAGCAGCGCGATGCGCAGCACCAGCACGACGCACAGCGCCGCCGCGCCAAAGGTGCCAATGCGACTATCCTTGAGGATCTCGAAGAGGCGCGTGCGCTCGTACGCGCCCCCGAGCGCGTCGGCGGTGTCGGCCAGGCCGTCCTCGTGAAGGGCTCCCGTGAGCAGCATCCCCACGCCCACCACCAACGTGGCGGCCACCAGCGGCCCCGCGCGCTCGACGGCCAGCCAGATCAACGCCAGCAACCCACCAAGGCTCGCGCCCACCAGCGGAAACCAGCCCGAGGCCCACTGCCAGTCCGCCGGGGCGTAGGGAAAGCCTCCCACGGGAATGCGGGTGTAGAAGGCGAAGGCCGCACGGGCGCCCCGAAGCACGGAAGGCAGCGGCATCAGCCCCGCCCCTTGTCTGGAACCCCGGCCTCCTCGAAGGTGGCCATGCCCGCGTGAAGCGCGCACGCGGCGTCCACCAGCGGCAGTGCCGTCAGCGCGCCACTGCCCTCCCCCAGCCGCATTCCCAGCTCGAGCAGCGGCCTCGCGCCCAGTGCCTCCAGCACGTGCCGGTGGCCCGCCTCCGCCGAGCGGTGGGCGAACAGCATCCACTCCCGCGCTCCCGGCACCATCCGCTCCAGCGCCAGCATGGCCACCGAGACGATGAAGCCGTCTACCAGCACGGCCTTGCGCCGCTCGATGGCTCGCGCCGCCGCGCCCACCAGGGCGGCGATGTCCCGTCCCCCCGCGGACCGCACGGCATGCTCGGGACTCGCGCCCCGGAGCCGCCGCACCGCATCGCGCACCACCTCCACCTTGCGCGCCAGTCCCGCCTCGTCCACGCCCGTGCCCCGGCCCACCACCTCCTCCGCCTCCCGCCCGAGCAGCAGCGCCGCCACCGCGGCCGCCACGGTGGTGTTGCCAATGCCCATCTCTCCCAGCACCACCAGGCGCACCTCGTCCGGGAGCGTGTCCACCTCCGCCGCTCCCGCCGCCAGCGCGCGCTCGAAGGTGGCCTCGCTCATCGCATCCTCCACCCGCAGGTCCCCTCCCGGCTCGTCCGCCACCGGGTCGCGCCGGAAGGAGACGCCCTCGACGGGACGGGGCGACAGCGGCCGCATCACCCCCACGTCCACCACGCGCAGCGGCACACCCAGATGCCGGCACAGGACACTGGAGGCCGCGCCACCCCGAAGGAAGTTCTCCACCATCGCCCCGGTGACGGCCGACGGATAGGGTGAGACGCCGTGACGGGTGACGGCGTGATCCGACGCGAAGAGCAGGGCCGCCGCGGGCCGGCTCCGAGGCAGGGTCGTGCCCTGCAACCCGGCCAGCTTCACCGCCACCTCCTCCAGTGCCCCCAGGCTGCCCGGGGGCTTGGTGAGGCGCGACTGTCTTTCCCGTGCGCGCTCGGCCGCCGCGAGGTCCGGCGCCGGAATGTTCCAACGTCCCCGCGCCGACTCCACCGCCCGCGCGCTCGTCTCGTTGTCCCGAGCGCTCACAGCCCCACCATCTGGTCGAGGTGCGTGAGATCCAGTGCACTCGCGAAGTGATCGGCGAGCACCTCGTACGGGTCGGCCGGTGCGAGACCCGCCGTCGTCACGCCGAGCTCCGACAGCAGCGCCCGCCGCACCGGAACGTTCTCGAAGAGGCCGTGCACGAGGGTGCCCGCCACCTTTCCTCCCCGTGCCACGCAGCCCTCGGGCACCTGGTTCGCCTGCTCGCCAGGCCGCACCCGCAGGCCAAAGGGTTGTGCGCCCGGCGCCACCGTCACCTGCCCACAATGGATTTCATAGCCCCGCACCTCGGCACCTCCCGCGGCGCGCATCCCGGGCAGCCCCTCCCCGAGCCGCAGGGACACCGGCGCGGTGGACTTCTCCTTCTCGAAGCGCGTCACCACCGGCAGCAGGCCCAGCCCCGCCACATCCGGCTCCGGTGACTCCACGCCCAGCGGATCCAAAATGCGCTCGCCCATCATCTGGTAGCCACCGCAGATGCCCAGCACCGGTTGCCCCTCGTGCACCCGCCGCATCAGCGCTCCCGCCAACCCCGTGCGCCGCAGCCAGCCCAGATCGTTCGCCGTGCACTTGGTGCCCGGGATGATGACGAGCCGCGCTCCCTCCAGCTCCTCGGGCCGCTCGCACCAGCGCACCTCGACTCCCGGCTCGCGCGCCAGTGGCTCGAACTCATCGAAGTTGGACAGGCGCGGCAGTCTCAGGATGCACACGAGCGCCTCTCCCCGCGCCTCCGGCTCACCCTTGCGCAGGTCCAGCGAGTCCTCACTGGCGATGCCCGTGTCTCCCAGGTGGGGAATGACGCCGGCCACGCGGATGCCGCACCGCTTCTCCAAGAAGCGCACCCCGCCCTCGAAGAGGGTTGGATCTCCGCGGAACTTGTTCACCACCAGGGCTCGCACCCGCGCCCGCTCCGAGGGCTCGAGCAGCTCCAGCGTCCCCACCAGCGCCGCCAGCGCCCCTCCCCGCTCGATGTCCGTCACCAGGGCCACCGGGGCGTCGGCTCGCTCGGCCACCCACATGTTCACGAGGTCGCGATCCTTGAGGTTCACCTCCGCCGGGCTGCCCGCCCCCTCGATGATGACCAGCTCATGGCGCTCGCGAAGCGAGTCCAACGCCTGCCCCACCACCTCGCGCAGCTCGGGCTTGTGCCGGTGGTAGTCCCGGAAGTGCATGCTCCCCAGCACCCGGCCCATCACCACCACCTGGGAGCCCGACGTCGTCTCGGGTTTGAGGAGGATGGGATTCATCTCCGCGCACGGCACCGCTCGCGCCGCCTCGGCCTGGGCGTACTGGGCCCGGCCAATCTCCGCTCCATCCGGCGTCACCGCGGAGTTGAGCGCCATGTTCTGCGACTTGAAGGGCGCCACCTTGAAACCCCGCCGCGCGTAGATGCGGCAGAGAGCCGTCACCAGCAGGCTCTTGCCCACGCTGGAGGCGGTGCCTTGGATCATCAGGGTACGGGCCTTCATTCGAGCGACTCCCGGGCGCGCCGCCAGGCAGCGCGCAGAAGGGGATGGTCCGCCTCGAGTCTCACGCCGAGGCGGATGTGATGCGGAAGGCCGAAGCTGGTGCAGTCCCGCACCCGGATGCCGGCCTGGGCCGCGGCCGTGGCGAAGGCGTGAGCCTCGGGCACCCGGCACAGGAGGAACGTGCCCCCGGAGGCGTCCACCCGGGCGCCGGCCTCGGCCAGGAGCAACTGCTGCGCGCCCCGCAGCCGGGACACCTCCGCCCTCACCGCGTCCACCTGCCCGAGACAGTCGAGCGCCACGCGGCCCGCCGCCAGCGCCGGCACCGACACGTTCCAGGGCGGAAGGGACGCCTGCACCGCGCGAAGCAGCCGTGGCTCTCCCAGCAGATAGCCGAGCCGCAGCCCCGGCAGGGCGAACACCTTGGTGAGCGAGCGCAGCACCACGACATTGCCGCCCGGGCTCATGGCGGGCACGTCCTCGAAGAGCGGCTGGTAGGCCTCGTCCACCACCACCAGCGTCTCGGGCGAGGCCTCCGCCACGGCCCGCAGCGCCTCCATCGGGAAGACGGAGAGGCAGGGATTGCTCGGCCGGCACACGAAGAGCAGTGACGGCATGTGGCGGCGGAGCATGGCGAGCAACGCCTCGAGGTTCCACGCGAAGGGCGGCCCCTCGGCGGCCAGGGAGAGCACCGTGGCACCACTGGCGCGCACCGCCTGGGCGTACTCCGTGAAGGCGGGAGTGAGCACCACCGCGCTCCGTCCCGGTCCGGCGAAGGCGCGAGCCAGCGCCCAGATGAGCTCCACCGAGCCATTGCCCACCACCACCCCATCGAGCGGCAGCCCATGCAGCCCGGCCACGCGCTCGCGCAGGGGGAGCCCGGTGGGGTGCGGGTAGCGCCGCACGTCCGCGGCACGGACGGCCTCGAGCACCGCTTCCGGGGGAGGCAGCGGGGAGATGCCCGTGCTGAAGTCCACGCACCCGGGCGCCGCGTCCCCGCCATGCGGAGAGGGCTCCAGGTGCCACAACTCAGGGCGAGGCGAGGGCAACACGGAACCCCTCCCCATAGACATAGGCGGCCGTCAGCGTCGCGGCCAGCAACGAGGCCGCCACCATGAGGAAGACCGCCCGGCGGATGTCCTCCGCTCCCGGCTGGCGTCCTCCGGCTCCCAACCGGTAGTGCCCCACCTTCTCCAACTCCACTCCCAGTCCTCCGGCCACCGCGGCCATGGGGCGGCCCGCGTTGGGGCTCTCGGTGGCGGCGCCGTCGCGCCACCAGGAAAGCACCGCCCGGGCCGGAGAGGCACCACACAGCGCGCACGCCAGCACGAGGAGCGCGGCGGACAAGCGCGCGGGCACCAGGTTGAGGACGTCGTCCAGCCGGGCGGCGGCCTTGCCCAACCACTCCAGCTCTCCGCGGTAGCCAATCATCGCATCCAGGGTGTTGGCCGCCCGGTACGCGAGCGCCCCGGGGACTCCCGCCACCGCGTAGAAGAGCAGCGGTGCCACCACCGAGTCCGAGGTGTTCTCCGCCACCGACTCCACCGCCGCCGCCGCCAACAGCGGGGGCTCCAGGCCCGAGGTGTCGCGCGACACGAGGCTGCGCAAGGCGAAGCGAGCCGCGGGCGCATCCCCCTCGCGCAGCGCGCGGAAGACGGCCAGGCCCGCCTCGGCGAGGGCCCGCACCGCGAAGGCGCTCTTGAGGAGGTACACCTCGAGCGCCAGTTGCACGAGGGGCCAGGAGGAGACGAGGCGGAGCAGTGCCCACGCTCCGAGTCCGAAGAGCACGGGACCCGTCACCGCCATCACCAGGCCGTGGAGAAAGGCGGGAACGGGCGCACGGGGCGCCAGCCGGCGCAGGCGCCGTTGCAGGCGTCCCATCCACACCACGGGGTGCACCACCGTGGGGGGCTCGCCCCAGGCAAGGTCCACCACGAGCGCGGCCACCAGCACCAGGACCGCGTGCAGTCCCCCGTCCATCATCCGCCCGCCCCCACCACCCAGTCGCCCGGCTTGATCCGCAGCAACAGCCCGAGCGCGCCGAAGTACACCTCGTCCGCCGCGGCCGCCAGGCGCTGGTGCGCTCCACCACTCACGTCACGGAAGGTGCGTCCCAGCGGTGTCTCGGGGACGAGGCCCATGCCGACCTCGTTGGTCACCAGGATGGTGGCGCTCCGCCGCCGCTGGAGCACCCCCACCAGCCGATCCACCTCGCCGAGAATGGTCTCCGCGCCATCCCCCCGAAGCAGGAGGTTGGACAGCCACAGCGTCACGCAGTCCACCACCGCCACGTCCGCCGTGTCCTCTTCCAACACCTCGCACAGCCGGCGCGGCTCCTCCACCGTCTCGAAGAGCCCGACCCGCTCCTCCCGGTGGCGCCGCGCCCTCTCGCGCATCTCGTCGTCGAAGGGCTCGGAGGTGGCGACGAAGGTGCGCCGCGTGCCCAGCTTTTGTGCCAGCTCGAGCGCGAAGCGGCTCTTGCCACAGCGCACGCCGCCGCCCACCAGGACGATCTTCCCGCTCACCGCGCACCTCGCTCTTCCAGCCAACGGCGCACCCCGCGCGCGGTGGCCTCTCGCACCGCGCCTCCCAGCAGGCTGCCGAGCCGGGTGTGCTTGCCCATGTACTCCTCTCCTCCAGGCCCTTCCGGAGCCGCCACCACGATGCAGTCGGTGCCCGTCCCGGTGGCCACTCGCAGCGAGCGGCGGCTGGGCACTCGCGCCTCCATGAGGGCCGCCGTCCGGGCCTCCGCCGCGAGCGCCATGGCCTCCACCAACGCGCTCTCCGAGAGGGGCTGGGACACCTGGCACAGCAGGTTGATGGTGCCCACGCTCCGCAGGGGCCCGGGCTCATCCCCGGCCGCCAGCGCGTTGCCCAGCCCCACGGTGGCCACGCAGCGCGCCGAGAACGCACCGGACGCGAGGTGCACGTCATCGAAGGTGGACACGTCACGCGAGGTGAGCAGGCCCACCGTCTCCTCCGGCGACTCCTCCCCGAGGCTGGCCGTGAGGAGCGCCAGCGGATCCACGCCCGGGACGAGATCGTCGTCACGCACCTGCCGCCACACCACCGCCCGGGCGCGTCGGCGACCCCCGTTGAGGATGGCCCACGAGAGGACGGCGTGCGGACGGGCGAAGCGCACCACGAGCACCCGCCCGCCTCGCTCCAGGGAGGGCGCTTCCCCCTCCAGCGTGGCGAGGGCGGCCGTCATGTCCCCTGCTCCTTGAAGGCGCGCGCAGAGGCCACGAGTCCCTCGGCGACCAGGGGGTTGGAGGCCCAGTGGGCGTGGACGTAGGAAGCCAGCACGTTGGGCGGGCCGAAGCCCTCGGTATGGATGGTGCCGCCGCGACGCTTGCGGATGCGCAGGACTCCACCCTGCTCGGGGACTCCCTCCAACGTGGAGTAGCGGAACTGGTGCCCACGGAAGCGCAGCCCCGCTCCGCCCAGCACGGTGCGCACCGTCGTCTCCACCTCCACGTAGCCGAGCGCCTGGAGCTTGGGCGCCATCACCGCCACCCCGGGCACGAGCCCAACCATGGGGAAGTCCCGGCCCTCGAGGGTGCGGATGGCCTGGCTGAGGTACATCATCCCGCCGCACTCGGCGTAGATGGGGCCGCCGCGCGCGGCGAAGTCGGAGAGGGCGCGCCGCAGGGACTGGTTGTCGGCCAGCTTCTGTGCATGCAGCTCCGGGTAGCCGCCTCCGAGGTAGACGGCGTGCACGTCCGGAGGGAGCGCCGCGTCCGCGAGCGGCGAGAAGGGCACGCACTGGGCACCGAGCCGCTCGAGCCGCCGCAGGTTGTCCGCGTAATAGAAGTGGAAGGCGGCATCCTGGGCCACCGCGATGCGGCAGGTGACGGGGGCCTCGGAGCGATCCTCCTCCGGTGCCTCCGGCAGGGCCGGGGCCTCTCGCGCGAGGCGAAGGAAGGCCTCCGTGTCATTCCATTCGGAGAGGAGCGTGCCCCAGGCGTCGAAGTGCCCCGAGGGGATGCTCTCCTCGGAAGCGGTGAGCAGTCCCAGGTGGCGCTCGGGGAAGGCGAGTGCCTCCTGGGCGGGCAGTCCCCCCACCACGGGCACCGCCGTGCCACGAGCCGCGCGCTGGAGCAGCTCCAGGTGGCTGCGGCTGCCCACGCGGTTGGCGAAGAGGCCCGCCACCTTCAGCTCCGGATCGAAGGCCGCCAACCCGGTGCCGATGGCGGCGATGGTGCGCGCCATGCCCGAGACATCCACCACCGCGAGCACGGGCGCCGCCAGCCACTTGGCCACCTGCGCCGCCGAGCCCTCCTCCGAGTCCGGCGAGGCCCCGTCATAGAGCCCCATCACCCCCTCGATGAGCGCCACGTCGTGGCCCTGAGTGGCGTGCCGGAAGGTGGAGACGACGGCATCGCGGCCCATCAGCCAGCCATCGAGGTTGTGGCACGGCGCCCCGGTGGTGCGCGCGTGGTAGCTCGGATCGAGGTAGTCCGGACCGCACTTGAAGGTGGCCACCTTCAGGCCGCGCGCCTGGAGCGCCCGGGTGAGGGCCACCATGACGGTCGTCTTGCCCACGCCGCTGGACGTGCCCGCCACCACCAGCCGGGGAATCAAGGGAGCTCCGTCCATCAGAAGTCGAGCCCCACCTGGGCGGGAATGCCCTTCTCGAAGGGATGGCGCACGTTGCGCATCTCGGTGACGAGCTCCGCCGCCGCCACCAGGGGCTCCGGAGCGGAGCGCCCGGTGATGATCACATGCACGTGGGCGGGCCGTGCCGCCAGCGCCTCCATCACCTCGTCCACGGGGACGAAGCCGTAGTTGAGCACGTACGTCAGCTCATCGAGCACCACCACCTCGTGCTCACCGCTCGTCATCAGCCGCCGGGCCTCGGCCCAGGCCTCCTGGGCGGCCCGCTTGTCCCGGGAGATGTCCTCGCTCTCCCAGGTGAAACCGCGTCCCATGGTGAGGAAGACGAGCCCGGGGATGGTCTCCGCGTAGGTGCGCTCGCCCGTCTTCCACTTGCCCTTGATGAACTGCACCACCGCGGGCTTCATCCCCCGGCCGAGCGCGCGGAACACCACGCCGAGCGCGGCGGTGGTCTTCCCCTTGCCATCTCCCGTGTAGACGACCAGCAGTCCCTTCGTCGGCCTCGCGTTCACGTTCCACGCTCCTGTCGCTCGAACCACGCGAGGCGCTCGCGCAGCCGCACCACCTCGCCCACCACCACCAGGGCCGGCGGCCCCAGCACGTTGTGCTCCCGCACCCGCTCGGCGAGCGTCTCCAGGGTGCCCACCACCACCACCTGCTCGGACGAGGTGGCCGCGGCGATGTAGGCCGCGGGCGTCTGGGGGCTGCGTCCACACTCCACCAGCCGGGCCAGGTTGGCCTCCAGCTTCCGGGTGGCCATGAAGAGCACCAGCGTGCCTCCGGCCGCGCCCAGCTTCTCCCAGTGCGTGAGGCTGCGAGGCCCCTCGATGTCGTGCCCCGTGACGAAGGAGACGTCGGAGGCGTACTGCCGGTGGGTGAGCGGGATGCCGGCGTAGGCGGCGGCGCCGAGCGCGGCCGAGATGCCGGGCACCACCTCGTAGGCGATGCCCGCCTCCAGCAACTCCTCCGCCTCCTCACCGCCTCGCCCGAAGATGAACGGATCTCCCTGCTTCAAGCGCACCACGTGCCGCCCGGCGCGGGCTCGCTCGAGCACCGCCGGGTGCAGCCGGTAGCCGGCCTGGGTGGAGCCCTGATTGCGGTGGCCCACGAGGATGCGTTCCGCCTGGGGGCCGATCTCCGCGAGCACCGCCGGGGGGATGAGGGCGTCGTAGGCCACCACATCCGCCTGTTGCAGCAGGGTGCGCGCGCGCACGGTGAGCAGTCCCGGATCTCCCGGCCCCGCTCCCACCAGGGACACGAAACCGCCCCGGCGTTCGTCCCGCCCACGCCCGAGGACCCCCTCGCAGAAGCGCACCCGCTCCTCCAGCGAGGCGCAGGCGTCCGGAACGAAGTGCAACCGCGCGGCGGAGACGGAGCGGCGCAGGAGCGACTCGAGGACGAGCTGGTAGCGCATCTCGTCCATGGGGCTGTCACCGCGGACGCCGTCCCGCTCGTAGGGGATGACGCCCCGGGGGAGGACGAAGAGGGCGTCGTAGTGCCCCCCGAGCGCCGGAGTCTCGAAGAACTCCGGCACGAGCTCCGCGCACCCGTGCTGGAGCGCATGGGCGGCGAAGTCCGTGGCGCAGTTGTCCGCCACGAAGCCCTCGCTCCGCTCCGCCTCTCGCCGCTGGCGCACGGCCCACAGCTCCCGGAGCACCTGCGCGCGCTCGGGCACGGGCAACTCCGCCAGGCGCTTGCCGGTGCGCAGGACGAACTCCCGCGTCTCCTCGGGGACGATGGGCAGCCCGAGGCGGCTCGCCAGCGCGTTCACGAGCGTCGTCTTCCCCACCCCGGCCGCGCCGGTGATGGCAATGCGCAATGGCCGGTCAGCGCGCATCGTCCGTGCCCCTGCGGAAGCGGTGGGTGAAGGTCGGGTCGTACAGGCGCGAGTTGGCGAAGTCCTTCGCCTCCAGCACCTCGCCCACCAGGATCATCGCGGTCGCGTTGATGCGCTCGGCGCGCACCTTGTCTCCGATGTCCGCCAGGGTGCCACGCACCACCTTCTGATCCGGCCAGGTGGCCTTCTGCACCACCGCCACGGGGCAGTCCGGTCCGTAGGAGGGCAGCAGCTTCTCCACCACGTCGCGGATGAGGCCGGCGCTGAGGAAGAGCGCCAGGGTGGCACGGTGGCGCGCCAGATCCTCCAGCTTCTCTCCCTCCGGCATGAGGGTACGTCCCTCGGCGCGGGTGACGATGACCGTCTGCGACAGCTCGGGCAGCGTCAGCTCCTTGCCCAGCACCGCGGCCGCGGCGGTGAAGGAGGAGACGCCCGGGATGATCTCGTAGGGGATGCCGAGCTCGACGAGCCTGCGGATCTGCTCCGCGGTGGAGCCGAAGATGGACGGATCTCCCGTGTGCACGCGGGCCACGTCCTGATCCGCGGCATGGGCCTCCTTGAGGACGTCGATGATCTGCTCGAGCGTCATGGACGAGGAGTCGAGCACCCGCGCATCCGGCCGGGCCCGGGCGATGACCGCCTGCGGGACGAGCGAGCCGGTGTAGAGCACCACGGGGCACTGCTCGACGAGCTCGGCTCCGCGCACGGTGATGAGCTTCGGATCTCCGGGTCCGGCACCGATGATGTAGACCTTCATTGTCTTCTCCTCACGAGCAGCGCAGGACGGAGTCGCGCACCAGATCCCAGACATGTCCGGGCACCAGGCCGAGCCAGCGGGCGTCCGTCTCCGGCTTCGCCTCGTGCTCGGTCACCAGCCGCCACAGCCGCTCCGACACCGAGCCGTTGCGGCGGATGACCAGCCGCTCGAAGAGCAGCCGCGCCAGGGCCTCTCCCTCGAGTTCCATCACCAGCAGCGGCGCGGCCACCTCCACCGGGCGCACCGGCGAGAGCCGTACGAAGGGCAACTCCACGCCGGGAAGCTGGGCGGGAGGCTCGAAGCCCGCCGCGGCCCAGTCACACGGCTCCTTGAGATCTCCCACCAGGAAGAACGCCCCCTCGGTGGAAGCAAGCAACGCACCCGCCAGACGTCCCACACGCGCCATGGTTCAGACCTCCTCTTCGCGAACGACGAGTGAACGGCCCGGCTGCTGCCCCGGGAGCACATCTCCCTCGAGGGTGTACTTCCGCGTGTAGCCACGGGGCGTCACCATGTAGCCCTCGAAGAAGAAGGTGTGGGAGTTGCCCACGATGACCGTGGTCAACATGCCGATCTCGTAGTCGAGGAAGTGATCCAGGTCGGTCATCACCACCTTCTCCGCCTCGCGGTAGGCGCCCTTCACCAGCGCCACCGGGGTGGAGCCCTCGCGGTAGCGGCGGATGATGGAGTGGGCCTCCACGATCTGCCGGGTGCGCCGCCCGCTCGCGGGGTTGTAGAGCGAGATGACGAAGTCGGACGACGCGGCGGCCTCGATGCGTTTGGCGATGACGGCCCACGGCGTGAGCAGATCCGACAGGGAGATGGTGCAGCTGTCGTGGACCAGCGGAGCACCCACGCGCGAGGCGCAGGAGTTGGCCGCGGTGATGCCGGGCACCAGGTTGAGCGTGGGTGCATCCCCGCGCTTCCAACCGATCTCCCGCAACACCTCGAAGACGAGCCCCGCCATGCCGTAGACGCCCGCATCCCCGGAGGAGACGAGCGCCACGTTGGCACCGGCCCGGGCGCGTTCCACCGCGGCGCGGGCGCGGCCGATCTCCTCCGTCATGCCCGTCTGCACCACTTCCTTGCCCT
The DNA here is from genome assembly GCF_002305875.1 of Cystobacter fuscus. Classification (NCBI taxonomy): domain Bacteria; kingdom Pseudomonadati; phylum Myxococcota; class Myxococcia; order Myxococcales; family Archangiaceae; genus Cystobacter; species Cystobacter fuscus. Next base: position 7,793,629 of record NZ_CP022098.1, read on the forward strand.
CGAGGAGGTGGCGCACGAGCTTGATATAGGTGCGGTAGCCCACCACCACCTGGGCATCGCGGATGGCCTCCAGGGCGGCGGGGGTGGCGTGAGCGCCATCGCCCGGCCCGATGCCAACGACGGACAGGATTCCTCCCTCAGCCATGGACGAGCTCCTTTCGAGGGGAATGGGGAATGCGCGCGACGGCGAACGTCATGGAGCGTCCGGCGCCGGGCTCGGTGTAGATCTGCTTGCGGACGAGCAACTCGGAGGCTCCGGAGGCGAGCAACGCCGAGGGCTCGGCCACCCCCCGGGTGCCCACGTGCTTCTTCACCGTCTCCGACGGCGTGGGCACGGGCACCGCGTCCAGCTCGGCGGCCGGGTACGTCTGGAGCGCCCAGCCATGCTTCTGGCACAACGCCAGCAGCGCGGGCTCATCGGCCTTCAAGTCCACGGTGGCCACCGCCTTCACCGAGGCGGGAGACAGCAGGGCCTGGGCGAGCATCTGGGCCACGCCCCGCTCCACCAGTTCCTCCGGGGTGCCCCGGTCACAGCCGATGCCCAACACCAGACTGCGGGGCCGGTAGATGACGGCCTTCTCCCACTGGGAGCGGTGCGTCTCGCGGATGTCGCGATCGGTGGCGATGAGGAGCATCTCCCACGCCGCCGGGTCCACCCCATCGAGGGTACGCGTGTACCGCACGCCCGGAGGTAGCGGCTTGTCTTCCGGCCACCAGGAGGGCTCGCCCGCCTCCTGGACGAAGAGCACCGGAGCCTCGTTCACCACGGCGGCGCAGCCACGGGTGACGTTGCGCTCCAGATCATCCAGTCGCCAGCCCAGCTCCCGTCCGAGGATGTCCACCGTGAGGGTGCCCCGCACATCCGAGGCGGTGGTGACCACCGGGGTGGCGCCGAGCACGCTGGCCACCCGCTCGGTGAAGGCATTGCCCCGGCCCACGTGTCCCGACAGCACGCAGATGGAGAAGCGCGCGGCGTCATCGACGCACACCACCGCCGGGTCCACCTTCTTGTCCTCGAGCAGCGGGGCGATCATCCGCACCACCGCGCCCACGCTGATGATGAAGATGTGGCAGTCGTAGGCGGTGAAGGTGCGCGACAGGGTGGGCCCCATGGGCAGGGGCATCGGCAGGGCACCCGCGGGAGCCTTGGCCATGAGCTTCTCGGAGACATACAGCTCCGCGCCCGGCAGCCCCGAGAGGAGCCGCTGGGCGATGCCCAGCCCGTGCAGGGTGATGGCGTAGACGGCGTAGGGCTTGCGTGCCGGGGGGAGGCTCACCGGGCCACCTCCGCCGCCTGGGCGAAGCGGCCGGCGAGCACGCCGCTGCGATCCTTCTTCGCCACCATCACCATGGAGAAGTAGTCGCACTTGTCATTGCGGATGCTGCGCAGGTCACGCACCACCTTCTCCTGCCCGGTGGAGGCCCGCGACACGTAGACGGCGCGCTCGAGCAACCCCTCGCGCTCGAGCGCCTCCACCACCTGCGGCATGACCGAGCTCACCTTCATCAGCAGCACGGTGTCGAAGTCGCGCAGCACGCGGGTGAGGTCCTCCACCCCGTAGGTGGCCGGCAGGACGGCGATGCGCTCCTGCCCATCCGCCACGGGCACCTGCACCGCCGCGGGCACGGCGGTGATCGAGGAGACGGCGGGCACCACCTCGGTGCGCGTCCCGGGGAAGCGCTGGGGGACCTCGGCCAGCAGGTAGATGAAGGTGCTGTAGACGAGCGGATCCCCTTCCGTGATGAAGGCCACCTTCTTGCCCGCGGCCAGGCGAGGAGCCAGTTGCGCGTAGGCCTCCTCCCAGGCGGGCCGCAGCCGCTCGGGATCCTTCGTCATCGGGAAGGTGAGGAAGAGCCGCTCCTGACCGGGCACCTCGCCCACGTTCTCCTTGGCGATGCGCCAGGCGAGCGACTCGTCATAGACGGAGCGCCGGGGAATGGCGATGACGTCCGCCGCGCGGAGCGTGTTCACCGCCCGGAGCGTCATCAGATCCGGCGCCCCCGGCCCCACTCCCACGCCAATCAACACGCCACTCATGTTGCTTCTCCCTGTGCTGCCGCCGGCCGGGTGGCCGCGAAGATGTGGATGGGGTTCTGCGCCTCGTAACGCAGGTAGTGCGCGAGCGGCTCGCCGCGAGACACGTTGAGCATCGTCACGTCCGGAGTGATTCCGTACGAGCGGAAGGCCGCGTAGGCCTCGGCCACGTTGTCCAGGGTGATGGCGTTGACCACCAGCCGGCCGCCCTCGCGCAGGCGGTTGAAGGCCACGTCGATGATGTCGCGCATGCTGCCCTTGCTGCCGCCGACGAAGACGGCGTCCGGCGCATCCAGTCCCTCGAGGGCCTCCGGGGCGCGCCCCGCGATGACGCGCACGTTGTCCACCCCATGGGCGAGCGCGTTTTCCCGGCACAAGCTCACGCCCTCCGGGTCCACCTCGATGGCGAAGACCCTCCCCTTGGGAGCGAGCATCGCCGCCTCGATGCCCACCGAGCCCGAGCCCGCGCCGATGTCCCACACCACGCTGTCGGGACGGATCTCCAGCTGGGCCAGGGACAGCAGACGCACCTCGCGCTTGGTGATGAGCCCCTTCTTGGGCATGCGCTTGGCGAAGGCGTCCTCGTGGAGGAAGGACATGCGCGGCGGTGGGCGCCAGCTCGGATCCGTGCGCAGGAGGACGAGGACGTTGAGGGGCCCGATGTCCGTGCACTCCGCGAGCGCGTCCAGCGAGAAGCAGCGGATGCGCTCCTCCGGGTTGCCGAGGCTCTCGCAGACCCAGGCCGTGAAGCCGCGCACGCCGTGCTCCAGGAGGTGGCGGGCCAGCGCCGGGGGCGAGTTCTCACCATCGGTGAGCAGGGCCACCTTGGCCAGCAGGCGCAGCCGCGTGCACAACCCCTCGCGCGGGCGGCCGTGCACGGAGATGATCTCGGCATCGTCCCACGACACGCCGATGCGTCCGAAGGCGAGCTGCACCGAGGACGGATGGGGAATGAACTCCACGTGCTCGGCCCCTACCCTCCGGGCGACCTGCGCGCCGATGCCGAAGAAGAGCGGATCTCCCGAGGCGAGCACGCACACCTGGTTCTCCAGGGCGAGCTCGGCCACCCGCTCCAGCGTCGGGCCGATGCCTCCACTGAAGGAGAGGCGCTCTCCGGAGAACTGGGGGAAGAACTCCAGGTGACGCTTGCCGCCGACCAGCACCCGGGCCTGCGCCACCGCGTTGGCCGCGCGCGCCGACAAACCCAGACAACCGTCGTCTCCGATGCCCACCACCACCACCGGCTTCATGCCTTCACCCCATCCGCGCTGAGCATCAGCAGCGCGTGGATGATGGACACGGCGATGGTGCTGCCTCCCTTGCGGCCACGCACCGCGATGTGCGGCACGGACAACTCGAGCACCGCCTCCTTGGACTCCGCCGCCGACACGAAGCCCACCGGCACACCGATCACCAGCGCCGGACGAGCCCCCTCCTCCTTCACCAGCCGGGCCACCTCCAGGAGCGCGGTGGGCGCGTTGCCCACCGCCACGATGGCGCCATTGAGCAGTCCCAGCCGATGCGCCTTGCGCATGGACTCGATGGCCCGGGTGGAGCCCGCCTCGCGCGCCGCGGCGATGACGTCCTCATCCGAGATGAAGCAGTGCGTCCGGCAGCCATAGGAGGCGAGTCGCTCCTCGTTGAGGCCGGCGAGGATCATCTTCACGTCGGCCAGCACCGGGCTGCCGGCACGCAGGGCGCGGATGCCCTCGGCGATGGCATCGGGCGAGAAGCGGGCCAGCTCCTTGAACTCGAAGTCCGCGGTGGCGTGGATGATGCGCCGCACCACCTGCCACTCGCCCGGCGAGTAGGAATGCGGACCGGCCTCGTTGTCGATGATGGAAAAGCTCTCGTCTTCGATGCGACGCCCGAGCGTCGTCATCTGACGCATGTCGTTCATGCCGCGTGTCTCCTCTCGGGGTATTGCCCGAGCAAGGTGCCGTTGAAATCCACGAGGACGGCGCGAACCTCGAGCGGTCCCCCCGCGTGACGGGTGCACTGCTCGACGACGCGCTGGCACACCAGTCCGGTGATGTGGGTGAGGCCGTTGGCCGCGCACAGCTCGAGCACGTGGCGGGCGGTGTTGGCGCCCCGGATGTTGGCCACCAGTGTCTCCGGTGCTCCCGCCTCGGCGGCCAGGGTGGCCAGCAGCTCCATGTTCACCTCGGAGCCGGCCGCGTGCGTCTGCATGCGCCCATCGGCCATCTTGGACAGCTTGCCCATCATCCCCACGATGTGGACGCACGCCGCCTGGCGCCGGGCGGCATGGCGGATGGCCACGCCGATGAAGTCGCCCACCTGGATGAAGGTCTCCTCCGGCAGGTGGGGCAAGAGGCCCATGGCGTACTTCTCCGACTTGCCTCCCGTGGTGAAGACGAGCTCGGTGTTGCCGCGCGTGCGCGCCACGTCGATGGCCTGCACCACGCTCGCCTTGTAGGCGGACGTGGAATACGGCCGGACGATGCCGCTGGTGCCGAGGATGGAGATGCCGCCGAGGATGCCCAGGCGCGCGTTGAGCGTCTGCAGGGCCATCTCCTCGCCCCGGGGGACGTGGAGGGTGACGATGGCGCCCCGCCCCTCGGGCAGCTCCTCCAGCACCATGTCGGTGATGTTGCGGCGCGGCACCGGGTTGATGGCCGGACTGCCCACCTCGAGCCCCAGCCCCTCCTTGGTGACGATCCCCACGCCCTCGCCCCGCTCGAGCACCACCCGGCCGTCGTCGTCCGTCAACCGCACCTCGGCGACCATCTCCGCGCCGTGGGTGCAGTCCGGATCATCCCCGGCGTCCTTGATGACGCTGCACAGGGCCTTCTCCCCGTCCGACTCGCAGCGGTGCAGGGCGAACGTCACCGGCTGCCGGTTGGGCAGCGTCGTCTCCACGTGGGTGAGACGCTCGCCGCGCACCAGCACGCGAGTGGCCGCCTTGGCGGCCGCGGCGGCACAGGCCCCGGTGGTGAAACCGGTGCGTGAGCCGCGCTTGTCCCGGGGCGGAGGTGCCTCGCTCATCCCGCGGCCTTCTTCGAGGGATTGTTGAAGAAGAACTCCATCCGGATGGCCTCCATCGCCAGTCCGGACTCCACCAGGGCCTGCCGCAGCGGGCTCAACACCGCCCCATCCCCGACGAGGTAGACGCGCTCGGGCACATGGGCTCGCGCGGCCTCCAGGGCCAGCGCCTGGATGTGCGCGATGCGTTCCGGATGACCCGGCGGCGGGCAATCCCGGTGCTGGAAGTGGCAGCCCAGCGCCTCCACCTCCTCGCGGGCCTTGTCGGCGGGCAGGAACACCGTGGGCGACTCGGAGAACCACAGCAGCCGGGTCCGCTCGCGCTGCGGGGCGAAGGCGCGGCCGTGCACCAGCCCCAGCGCGGCGGTGATGCCGCTGTCGGTGGCCACCACCAGCGTGCTCCGGGGCGTGGAGTCATCCGGAAGGAAGCTGCCCCACGGTCCGCTGAACGGCAGCTCCGCGCCCACCGGGGCCTCGTGCAACATCGCCGAGCCGGGGCCCCCGGCGAGCCGGTAGACACAGATGCGGAAGGTGCGCTGGTCCGCGTCGCTCGACACCAGCGAGTAGGCGCGCTTGTGCGCCTTGCCATCGGCGCGCGGCACGCCGGTGTTGAAGATGAGGTACTGGCCCCCGGTGAAGCCGAGTTCCTCCTCGCCCTGAAGTTGCAGGTGGAGGAGCCTCCCGCGCTCGCCCACGGGCGCGGAGGAGAGGATGCGAGCGGTGCGGGAGACGGCCATGGTGCTAGTCCCTCGGGTAGATTTCGTGGGTGAAGTCGTGCACCTCCTCGAGGTCACGCCACAGCCGCTGGAGGGACTCGTTCTGGCGCCGCAGCTCCAGCTCCACCGACTTGGTCAGCACGAGCAGCGAGCGCAGGTAGGGCATCTTCGGATCATCCGCCCGGGTCGTGGAGACCTTCTCCTGCAGTTCCACCAGGGAGGCATCGAAGAAGCGCAGCATGTTCGCCATGTCGCGCGCCTGCATCAGCGAGCGCACCGGCCCTGGCTTCTCCGCCGCACTGCCCAGCTCGGCCAGCTCGTGCTGCCGCTCGGCGTCGTCTTCCACGCCCAGGATGTTCATCAGCGACAACCGCAACGCCGCCAGTTCATGACAGGCCATGTGTGTTCTCCTCGCTACTGCATGATGTTGTCGACCAGACGGGACACGAGGCGATCACCCACCAGGTGCTCTTCCACGAGCTCCCGGGCATCCGCCTCCGTGACGCCGCGATACCAGATGCCATCCGGGTAGACGGCCACGGTGGGCCCCTCGCCACAGCGGCCCATGCAGGCCGTCCGGGTGATGCGCACCGTGCGCCCCTTGCCCACTTCCTTGAGCTTGCGGCGCAGCGCCTCGATCAGCGCCACGCTGCCGCGCTCGGCGCAGTCGGCGTTGCCGCAGACCAGCACGTGCTTCTCCATGGCGCGGTGGGCGTGCGGATGGGGCGCCGCCTGGGTGTGCGTCTCCCGGTGGCGGATGCTCCAGAGCAGCGCCTTGAGGCCTCCGACGTTCTCCTGGAGGCCCGTGAGCGGCACGCGGTACTGGCAGCCATCGCACGGCAGCGGCACCCCGCCCGCGAGGGCCTCCTCGATGCGCCGGTCCACGTGCTGGACGAGCGGCGACATGCTGCCATCCGCCAGGTGTGGTGCCACCTCGGCGCGCAACCAGGGATAGCGCTCGGCGAAGAGGGCCACCTGGGCGTGGATCTTCTGCAACAGCACCCCGGAGAAGAGCAGGTAGGGCGCCACCAGGATGCGCTCCGGTCGGGCCCGGGCCACCCACTCCAGCGCCTCCTCCAGCGAGGGCTTCGCGATGCCGACGAAGGCCGGCTGCACCTGGGCGAAGCCCCTGCCCTCCGCGTAGAGGCGGGTCAGCTTGCAGAAGTCACCGTTGGCGTCTGGATCCGACGAGCCACGCCCCAGCATCACCACCACCATGCGCGCCGCCTCCTGGGGGGAGAGCGGTCCGGTGCGGGCCTGGGTGCGCTCGAAGGCCAGTTGCGCGAGATCCGGATGGACGCCAAAGGCCTTCACCGCGAGGAAGCGCACGCCCGGGTGATTCTTGCGCGCCGTGGCGAGCGCCAGCGGAATGTCGTTCTTCACGTGCTTCGCCGTGAAGAGGAAGAGCGGGACGACGAGCACCTCCGGCACCTCGGAGGCGATGGCATCCAGCGCCTCGGGGAGGGCCGGCTCGGTGAGCTCCACGAAGCCCAGGCCCACGCGCCGCTCCGGATGGGCCTCGCGGTAGGCGTCCACGAAGCGGTGCACCTCCGCGATGGCCTGCGCGTCGCGGCTGCCATGTCCGACGAAGAGGATGCCGTGGTTGGAACGAGGGGTGCTCACGGGTGCACTTCCTGGCTTGTGGGGACGAGGAGAGGAAGGAGGCGCCGGGCGGCCTCGGCGACCGTGAGGGGCGGGGCTTCCCCCGACTCGGGAAGGAAGGGCGCGAGTTGGGCCCACAACTCGGCGACGGCCGGTGCGCGCAGATGCGCCCGCGCCAGCAGCGCCGCGTCCCGGAAGACCTCCGCGGGAGGACCGAAGGCGAGCAATCGCCCCTCGCCGAGAACGGCCGCCCGGTCGGCGAAGAAGGGCACTTCGTCGGTGGCATGGGTGGAGACGATCAGCGCCACGTCGCGCTCGCGCGCCAGACGCCGCAGCAGGGCCGCCGTCTCGCGCTCTCCCACCGGATCCAACCCGGCGGTGGGCTCATCGAGCAGCAACACCGCCGGATGCATCGCCAGCACGCCCGCCAGACAGGCCCGCTTCTTCTCCCCGAAGCTGAGCGCCTCGATGGGGCGCTCCGCCAGGTGCGCCAGGCCGGTGGCGGCGAGCGCCTCGTCCACCCGGGCCCGCACCGCGTCCGGAGCGAGCCCCTGATGCATCGGACCGATGGCCACGTCCTCCCCGACCGTGGTGCCGAACAACTGGTCATCCGGATTCTGGAAGGCGAGCGCCAGGCCCGCTTCGGTCCGGGCCACCGCTCCGCGCGGAGCCACCTGTCCGCGCAGCCACACCTTGCCGGCGCGCTCCGGCACCAGCCCCGCGATGCCGCGCAGCAGCGTCGTCTTGCCGCACCCGTTGGCGCCGAGCAACGCGACCACCTCTCCCGACCGCACCTCGAGGGACAGGCCGGAGAGGATGGCGGGGCCGCCGGGGGTTCCCACCGAGAGCGCCTCGAGTGCGAGCGCCGCCTTCACGGCCGCTCTCCCGGGGGTGGGAGGTGGGCACCACGGCAGCCCCGGGCGGCCATCGCCTCGGCGGTGGCGTGGGCCTGATCGAAGGCGCGGACCAGGGTGAGCCCACCGAGCGCCCCGAGCGAATGCACGCCGCGGCGCACGCCCCGGTAGCCGAGGCGGAGGATCTGGGCCTCGCGCGCGGTGTGGGCCGCCCGCTCGAGGACCGTGGCGTAGCGCACCGCGAGCGCGAGCACCTCGGCGAGCGGGGCCGGCACCCGCCAGGCGCGCAGCGCCCCCACCAGCGCCCAGGGCGGAGTGAGCGCGATGAGGAGGCCGAAGACGGTGGCTCCCGCGGCGACCCGCGTCCCCAGCACCAGCCCGAGTCTCCAGGCTCCGCTCGCCTCCGGCCGCAGCAATCCGTGCAAGGCCCAGAGCGCCAGACCCGAGAAGAGCGCCACCCCGAGGCGACGCAGCAACACCCCCGCCCGCTCGCCCACCGCGAGCGAGGCGAGCAGGGCCAGCGCCGCCACCGTCGAGGCGGTATGCGGCGCGGGCCCGGCGAGCGCCACCAGCAGAGAGAGCAACGCGCCCCCCAGCTTGAGGCGGGCATCCAGCCCGGCCACCCGCTCGCGAAGGGCCGCGCGGCTCACGCCCGCTCTCCCGTCTCGACGAACAGGGAGCGGTAGAGGTAGCCGAGGAAGAAGCCCCCCACGAGCCCGGCACACAGGAAGGCGAAGAGGAGGACATCCCCCTCCAGCGGAATCAGTGGCGGATGGGGGGAACGTCCCGCGGCCTCGACGAACGGGAGCACGACGTGCTCGTCGACACCCGGCCAGCCCGAGGCCTCGGCGAGGAGCGGCTTCATGGCGTGGCGGGTGCGGCGGGAAGCGCGTGGAACTTCAGGAGGGCGGGCCGGCGGCGGGAGATGAAGACGACGGCGCCGGCGGTGAAGGCCCCCTCGAGCAGTCCGAGCGGAAGCTGGGTGGGGAGGAAGGAGAGCAGCAGGGTGCCCAGCGTGGAGCCCAGCGGTTGGGCGCCGTGCAGCGCCGAGGCCAGCTCGAAGGACGTCATGGCGTAGGTGGCCCAATCCGACAACATGCCCGCGGCGAAGGCCGCCACCCCGAGCGAGGCGCGCACCGAGCGCAGTGCGTGGAAGATGGCATAGCCGACGAAGCCGCCCACCACGCCCATGGACCAGATGTCGGCGCCCAGGGTGGTGAGCCCCCCGTGGGCGAGGAAGAGCGCTTGCAGCAGCAGCGCCACGAACGTCACCAGCACGGTCATCACCGGACCGATGAGCACGGCGGCGAGCCCCGTGCCACACGGGTGCGAGCAGGTGCCGATGATGGGAACCGGCACGGGCATGCAGGAGACGACGAAGACCGCGGCGGCGAGCATCGCCACGAAGGGCGAATAGAGCGGGCTCTGCGCCATGCGCTGGCGCAACCGCGTGACGCCCAGCGCGAGCAGTGGCAGCACGGAAAGCGTCCAGCCCGCGGCCCACCCGAAGGGAAGGATGCCTTCCGCCAGGTGCATGGCATGCGCGGGATGAGGCAGCAGCAACAGGACGAGTGCCGCGAGCCCCGCGCTCGGAGGGAGAGGCGCTGATTGGAGACAGGCCTGGACGCAATGCCGGAGGACGGCACCACACCCACGCCCGGAGAAACCCGGCATGGCAACCTCGCTCTCAATCCACGGAGAGATGGGTCGAACAGCCCTGGGTAGGTCTCCTGGCTCGTGGGTTCAGAGCGCCTGACGGCGTTCCGCGCCACCTCCACCTTCCCCGACGAATCGAGTGGTGACTTCGGAGGTAGCTCCCCACTTACAGTGGCGGGTCCGCGCCGGACTCACACCGGCTTCCCCGTTATGCCCTTGCTAGCGGGCACCCCTGGCTAATGGAATCAAATTGTCGGGGCCAAGTATCGGAGGCGGCGCGCTTCTGTCAACGGAATGCGCTCGCGCCTACCCCTCGGCACTCCGCCACCGGTTCTCCCAGATCAGCTCTTCCAGCGGCCGGCGTGAGTCCCAGCCTTCCAGCTCCAGCATCGGCCGCTCATAGAAGGCCTCGACATGGCCCAGGCACAGGATGGCGATGGGCTCACTACCCGTTGGTGCTCCCAACAACTCCGCCAGCCGGGTGGGCTCGAAGAGCGACACCCAACCCATGCCAATCCCCTCGGCCCTCGCGGCGAGCCAGAGGTTCTGGATGGCGCAACTGGCGGAGGCGAGGTCCATGTTCGGCAGGGTGCGCCTGCCAAACACGTAGCGCTCGCGTTGCTCCATCAGCGCCACGACCCAGAGCTCGGGACATTCCTTGATGCCCTCGACCTTGAGGCGCATGAACTCCTCGCCCCGCGGGCCCAGCGCCTCGGCGGTACGCGCGCGCTCCTGCTCGACCAGTTCCGCGATGTCACCGCGCAGCCTTGCATCCGTGATGCGAATGAACCGCCACGGCTGCATGAAGCCGACGCTCGGCCCGAGATGCGCCGCATGGAGCAGCCGCGCCATGATCTCCTGATCGATGGGATCGGACCGGAAGTGGCGCATGTCCCGGCGTTCGCTGATCGCTCGGTAGACAGCTTCTCGCTCCGCGGGAGAAAAGCGGTGTTTCGTCATGGATCGTCGAGCCCCTGGCAAGCCCTCTCTCGAGTCGCTCCATACCACCGCTCGCCCTGCCCGGCGGCTCAGCCGAACGTCAGGTTCATCAACTTCACGACGGGCTCGTCCCCGTGGAAGTCGATGATGTTCACCGCCGAGTACCCCTGCTCCAGCCGGAACAGGTGGGCGTCCGGCAAGCCCAGCGCCTCGGCCAGCAGCGTCCGGTTCACGCCGCCGTGCGAGACCAGCACGAACGTCTCTCCCGAGTGCCGCGAGCGCAGCGCCCGGGCCGCCGACGACACCCGCTCGCGCAGCTCCGGGTAGCTCTCTCCCTCCGGGAAGCGCACCCGCGTGGGCCGTGCCATCCACTCCGCGAACACCTCGGGGTAGCGCTTCTCCACCTCCGCATACGTGAGGCCCTCGCAGAGACCGAAGTCGAGTTCCTGGAACGCCGCCTCCGTGTCCACCGCCATCCCCTTGAGCTGCGCCAGCGGGGCCGCGCTCTCCACCGCGCGCCGGAGTGGACTCGCGTAGACGCGTGACAGGGGCGCCTCGGCCAGGAAACGCGCGGCGTGCTCGGCCTGCACCCGGCCCGAGGAGGACAGCCCCACGTCCAGCCGCCCGTAACACCGGCCCCGCGCCTCCTCCACCGGCTGCCCGTGCCGCACCAGCACCATGCGCGTCACGCCCTTCGACAGTCGCCAGTCCATTGCACACCTCGTTCGCACCCGGTTCGCCGCCAGGCCAACTGTATGCCATTGAAGCGGGCCCGCCCAACCCGCATGCGCTGGAGGGACAACCCCAGGCCACGGTACTCGCACACTGGCTGGCGGTGCGGCAAGCAGCTACTCCAGGCAATCAAATACATGAGCCAGCGGGGGCGCAGCCGGCGGGGGACCGAGGTGCTGGCACGCAGGGTGAGCATCTACGGTATCGCGTTATGAGACAGGGCTGATACACTCTTCCACCGCATGGGGACAGTGTTTCCCCCCACCGCGGGGGACCAGGAGACGTGCGGGGCCTTGCCCTGGACGTCCCCCCCTGAATTGGCCAGCAGCGCTGCTCGATCAAGGAGTCGTTCCATGAGTGAAGTCCAGTACACGGCAGAAGGCGTTGGCCGCTATTACGATGTGATGGCTCAGTTTTATCAAACGGTCTGGGGCGACAGCATCCACATGGGGTTCTGGCCCGACCCCACCGATGCGACCGTCTCGATGTCCCAGGCCCAGAAGAACTTCACCGACCTCATGATCTCGCACATGGGGCTTCAGCCAGGCCAACGCGCGTTGGATGTGGGCTGTGGCACGGGCCGACCCGCCATTCAGCTGGCCCGCGCCACCAACACGCATGTCACCGCCATCAGCATCAGCCAATCGCAGATCGCCACCGCCACCGGATATGCCCGCGAGAGCGGTGTGGCACCACGAGCACAGGCGCAAGGGACGGGCGCGGGCTCCGCGAACGCGACGGATGACGCCCCCACGGCGCGGTTCGAGTTGGTGGACGCGATGGCCATGCCCTACCGCGACGGAACGTTTGATGCCGCCTGGGCATTCGAGTCCATCTTCCACATGCCCTCGCGGCTACAGGTGTTTCGTGAAATGGCCCGCGTCGTGCGCCCCGGCGGGCGCGTCGTCGTGGCGGACTTCGTGACGCTGCGCCCCCTCACCTCCGAGGAGAGCGCGATCGCGTATCCAGCCTTCGCGGCGAACGACCTGGCCTCGCTGGAGGACTACGTCCGCGATCTGAAACAGGTTGGCCTTACGAATATCAGCTGCCGGGATGTGACGGCGAATACCTTCCGGCCAAGCAACCGGGCGACGTACAGGGAACTCCAAACGGAAGCCGCGCTGGGGCAGCTCCGGAAGGCGTATGGCCACGAACAGGCCGACGCGTTCCGCAACGGGTGGAGTGCCATTGAGAAGGTCAACGAGACACTGGGCTACGTCCTGATTCAGGCCGACAAGCCGTAGCCGCCCGCATGGGGAGGTCTGGCTGCGCCCTCGTCAGGCGCAGCCAGGCGGGAGCCCGGGGCCACGTCACCCGGCGGACGTCGCGGCGCCTCGTCCAGGAGCGGCATCGCGTCCCGGTGCATCGAGGAAGCCGCGGCGCACGAGCGCTGAGAGGTAGGTCGAAATCAGCGCGGTGTCCACCGGCGGGCAGGACGTCCCCGTTGCCGCCAGGGCCTCGAGCGTGTGGCCACAATCGCAGACCACCATCCGCGGCCCTCCGACGCTCCGGTCCTCGGGCGGAACCTGCTGGAGGAACATGAGCAGATCTCCCAGCTCGCTGTCGGACGCGGCGGCCGAGGCGAGCCCGGCGAGCCATTCGTCATACGGGAGGACACGCAACCCGTATCCAAAAGCCCGCATGTGGCTCCACATCTCATCAGCGCGCACGAGCCGCGGATTGACGAGGTGATAGGTCTGGCCGATCGACTCCGGGCGCAAGGACAGGTCCAAAATGGCACTGCTGACGTAGTCGACGGGCGTCAGGTCGAGCAGGGCATCGATGTTGGGCGCCATCCCCATCCGGACGCACCCCTTGAGGGTCCTGCACACCAGATCGTCCGTGTTCCAGGCTCCCGTCCGGGTGTGGCCCGTCACCCTCCCCGGCCGGAAAATGGTCACCGGAAGCCCGCGCCGCGAGGCCTCCCGCACGAGCTTCTCGGCGACCCACTTGCTCTGGGCATAGCCTCCCACCAGGTTCGCGGGCCCCGCCAGGGGCTCGTCCTCCCGGATCGGATCCTCGCGTCCCAGGGGCAGGACCGAGACCGTCGAGACATAGTGCAGCGTCTTGACGCGCGTCCGCGTGGCGAGCCGGAGGATCTCCCGCGTGCCGAGCACGTTGGCCGCCCGCAGGGACTCGTAGGGGTAGAGGAAATTGACGAGCGCGCCGTTGTGATAGATGGCGTCGACCTCTTCCGCGAGCCGCTGGAACTCCGTCTCGGAGAGCCCCAGCAGGGGCTGGCCGATATCCCCGCGGACAGGGACGATGCGAGACGCCAGGGCCTCGCTCCAGAGCGAGTAGCTCTCCAGGTTCTTGCGAATCCTGTGCATCCCCTCCTGCTCCGTCGCGGAGCGCACGAGGCAATAGACGCGCGCCTGCGTCTGGCGGCAGAGCTGCTCCAGCAGGAAGGCACCGAGGAAGCCGGTGGCGCCCGTCAGCAGCAGGGTGCGCGCGACCCCCGCCACCGGCGGAGCCACCTTGCCCGGATCGATCCCGGCATCCAGCACGGCATCCGCTTCCATCTCCACCGTCACGTCATGGTGGGGCAGTGAGCCCGTCCTCGCGGCCTCGATGGCCCGTGCCATCTCTTCCAGGGTCGGCGCCCTCAGCAGGGCACGCAGCGGGAGGTCCATTCCAGACGCCGAGCGCACGAGGACGAGCACCCGGTAGAGCAGGATCGAGTGCCCCCCGAGCTCGAAGAAGTTGTCGTGGACGCCGACCCGCTCCACGCCCAGGACCTGGCGCCAGATGGCGGCCAGGGCCTCTTCCCCGGGAGTCCTCGGCGCGACGTGCTCCTTCGCCACTCCCGAGCCCCCGCTCTCCGGTGCCGGCAGCGCGGCACGATCCACCTTGCCGTTCGGCGTGAGCGGCATCGCGTCGAGGCGCACGAACGTGAGGGGGACCATGTACTCGGGCAGCTTGGACTTCAGGTAGTCACGCAGCTCGGCGGGCTCGGGCGCCGTCTCTCCACGCGCGACCAGATAGGCGACGAGCCGCGGGTCCCCTCCCTGTCCCTCCCGCACCACCACCACCGCCTCGCGGACCCCGGGGTGCTCCAACATCACCGCGCTGATCTCCCCGAGCTCGATGCGGAAGCCACGCAGCTTCACCTGGTGGTCCATCCGGCCCAGGTACTCGAGCTGCCCGTCCGGGAGCCACCGCGCCAGGTCTCCCGTCCTGTACATGCGGGCATCGGGCTCCCCACCGAAGGGGCAGTGGACGAACCGCTCCGCCGTGAGCTCCGGCCGGCCCAGGTACCCGCGCGCGACTCCGGCGCCGCCGATGTAGACCTCGCCCGGCACACCGAGGGGCATCAGTTCCCGGTTCGGATCCAACACGTACACCTGGGTGTTTCCGACGGGGCGCCCGATGGTGGGCGTCTGCCCGCGGTCCACCCGGGTGAACGTCGAGTAGGTCGTGGTCTCGCTCGGACCATAGAGGTTGAACACGTCGCGCACGTGGTCGAGCCGGTGGAGCTGCTCGACCAGCGAACCCGCGAGCGCTTCACCCGCCAGGTTCACGATGGCCACCGAGGGTGGCACGGCGCCCGCTCGCAGCAGCGCGCCCATGGCCGAGGGAACGGTGTTGATGAGCGTCACATCCCGGGCCGCGGGCAGTTCCGGCAGCTCCAGCGCGTTCTTCGCGACGATCACCTTCGCGCCACAGGACAGGGGCGTGAAGAGCTCGAAGACCGACAGGTCGAAGCAGATCGACGTCGAGGCCAGTGTCCCCGCCAGCTCGCGCGGAGAGAAGACACGCAGGGCCCACACCAGGAAGGCCACGGCGTTGCGGTGCTCGATCATCACGCCCTTGGGCTTGCCGGTGGAGCCCGAGGTGTAGATGAGATAGGCGAGCGCTTCGGGGGCCGTGGTGCGCTCGAGGTTCCCGTCGCTCTCGGCTCCGATGGTCGGCCAGTCCGTGTCCAGGCACACCACACGCGCCTGGGTGGAGGGGAGCTCCGAGACGAGGCGCTGCTGCGTGAGCAGCACCGGCACCTGGGCATCCTCGAGGATCAGCGCCAGTCGCTCCTTCGGATAGGCGGGATCCAACGGGACATAGGCGCCCCCGGCCTTCAGGATGGCCAGCAGTCCGATGACGATCTCTTCCGTGCGCTCGACGCAGAGGCCGACACGCACCTCGGACCGTACGCCGAGCCGCCGCAGATGATGGGCGAGCTGGTTCGCCCGGCGATTGAGTTCGGCGTAGGTGAGGGTTCGCTGCCCGCTCACCACGGCCACCGCCTGGGGAGTCCGCTCCACCTGGGCCTGCACGAGCTCGTGCATGCACACCGCCGGGACGTCGATCACCGGACCGTGCCACTCGGCGAGGAGCATTCCGCGCTCGTCCGCGGTCAACAGCGGCAACGTCGACAGCGGCGCCTCGGGGTGGGCCACGATGGACTCGAGCAGTTGCTGGAAGTGCCCCACCATCCGCTCCGCCGTCGAGGCCTCGAAGAGCTCCTTCGAGTACTCGAGCATGCCGACCAGGCCCTTGTCTCCCGCGGCCATGATCAGCGAGAGCTCGAACTTGGCCGTCCCCTCCACGCTGCCGTCCGGGGCTCCCTTCAGGAAGGACCAGCTCGTCCCCGGCAGCTCGAGGGCCGGCGCCGGAATGTTCTCCAGCGTGAAGCAGGCCCGCACCAGCGGGTTGAGCCCACCATCGCGCGGCGCGCCCACCGCCTGCACCACCTCGCTGAACGGCAGCGCCTGGTGATCCAGTGCCTCGAGCACCACGCCGCGGGCACGTGCCAGCCATTGACTGAAGGACGGCCCACCCGAGAAATCACACCGGAGCACGAGGGTATTGGCGATGAAGCCCAGCAGCTCCGAGGGCACGCGCCCCCGGTTGGCGATCACCGTCCCCACACCGAAGTCCACCTGCCCGGAGTAGCGATGCAGGAGTGCCGAGAACGCGGCGAAGAGCACCATGAACAGGCTGCATCCCTCCCGGCTGGCCAGCTCCCGCAGGGCCTCGCTGAGCGCTGGCGACAGGGAGAGGGGCACGGTGGCGCCGCGATGGCTCGTGGCGGTGGAGACCGCATGATCCACGGGGAGCTGGAGCGGGAGCAGACCCGTGAGCCGCTGCTTCCAGTACGCGCGCTCGCGCGCTCCCGAGTCCCCGGCCAGCCACGCACGCTCGCGCAAGGCCGCCTCGGCGAACTGCATCGACACGGGCGGCAACGCGGCCGGCTGTCCCCGGACGAAGCCCGCGTACAGCGCCGACAACTCCCGGACGAAGACCCCCAGGGACCAGCCATCCGTGATGATGTGGTGCTTCGTCACGAAGAGGGCGAAGTCGTCGGCGCCCAGGACCACGAGCGTGACACGAAGAAGCGGACCCTTCGCCAGCTCGAAGCAATGCCGCGCCAGTGCGTCCGAGCGCCGCTGGAGCTCCTCCTCGCGCTCCTGCTCCGTGAGTCCCGGCAGCTCCACGAGCGTCAGTTCCACTCCGGTGTCGGGGGGCGCGATGACCTGCCGGGGACTGCCCTCCACCTCCGGGAAGCTCGTCCGGAGCACCTCGTGCCTGCGCACGAGCTCGTCCAGGCTCCGGCGCAGGGCCTTGCCCTCGAGCGTGCCGCGTACCCGGATGCCGAGATGAACGTTGTACTGGGGCGAGCCGGGCGAGAGACGATCGAGGAACCAGAGCCGCTCCTGCCCGCTGGACAGCGGGATGACCTCGGGCCTCGCGAGGGCCTGTGCCGACGCGCTCCCCGCCTCGTCCCTCGGGGAGTGCTTGCGCAGGAACGCCAGGATGTCCCCCTTGCGCGCCGACAGCTCGGCGCGCAGCTCCGGGGTGAGGACGGCCTTGCCCGCCTCGACCCGGAGCGAGTCTCCGTCAACACGCAGGCGCACACCCTTCGCCGCGAGGGTGCCCAACAGCTCACGTACACTCATAGGACAAGAACCTCGTTGTCGTCGGCGGCGGTCTCATCCGCCACCGGTCCAGCACCCTCACCCGCTCGTGCGAGCGTCTCGGCCAGGGTGCGATCCATGACTTCGCCCAGGAGGTGCTCGCAGAGCGCCGCCAGCGTCGGGTGCTTCCAGATCAACGAGACCGGCAGCGACAGCCCCAGCCCCGACTCCAGACGGTTGCGCAGCTCGAGCCCCATCAGGGAGTCGAGGCCAAAGCCCTGCAGCGGCGCCTCCGGATCGATGCGCGCGGAGCCCAGGCGGAGCACCCGGGCGAGCTGCTCGCGAACGAACCGCTCCAGGGTCTCCCGCGCCTCCTGCCGGGTCGCCGTCCGCAGCGTCTCGAGCAGGGCCACGTCCCTCGCTCCACCTGGCTCCGCGCCCGGGCCGGCCGGGACCAGCTCCGAGAGCCAGGGGGAGGACCTCGCGCGGGGATAGAACTCCACCCACTTGCGGAGCTCGAGCGGCATGACCGCCATCTGGGTCACCCCGCCATCGAGCAGCCGTCCCAGGAGCGCGTTGCCCTCCGCGGGGGTCAGGCTGTCCGAGCCCCGCTGAGCGAGGCGCGCTCCCCGATTGGCCTGGGCCGCGGCCAGACCGACCTCCGAGAAGGGTCCCCAGTTGATGCTCAGGCCAGGCAGCCCAAGCGCCCGGCGATGGTGGGCGAGCGCGTCGAGGAAGGCATTGGCGGCCACGTAGTTGCCCTGTCCCGGTGCGCCGAACAGAGAGGCCGCCGACGAGTACAGGACGAAGAAGTCGAGCGGCGCCTCGCGCGTCAGCACATGCAGGTTCCAGCCACCGAGGACCTTGGGAGCCATCACCCGGCGGAACCGCTCCACCGTCTGCTGCGCCAGGACACCATCGTCCAGCACGCCAGCGGCGTGGAGGACGCCTCGCAGCGGGGGACCGCCCTCCGCGATCTCCGAGAGCACCCGGGCGAGTTGTGCCCGGTCCGACACGTCCGCCCCGGCCACCCGCACGCGAGCCCCGGTGGCCTCGAGCGCCGCCACCGCCTCCCGCTGCTCCGGTGTCAGGGAGGTGTCACGCCCGACGAGCACGAGGTGGCCCGCGCCCTGCTCCGCCATCCACTTCGCCACCGCGAGGCCCAGTCCACCCAGCCCGCCGGTGACGAGGTACGTCCCATCGGAGCGAAGCCGGCGTGCCTCCGCCGCGGGTACCACGACGCGCGCCTCCGGATCGTTCAGGGCGAGGGTGAGCGCATCCACCGCTCCGCCCTCGGACGGAGAGGCGAAGACACTCCGCACCACTGGCGGTGGCAGACCCCCCGCCTCGACGGTGTCCCTCACCTCCCGCCAGAGGTGGGCGAACCGCCCGGGCTTGCGGCGGACGAGCTCCGGCACGTCGACCACGCACCATGCGACGTTCGCATCACCGGCACGGGCCGGCGCTCCCGACGCGCGCAGATCGAGGACACGCGCCCCCTCGCTCAGCACGGACAGGCTTCGCTCGAGCTCGACCGCGCCCGGCGCGATGACGGCCAGCTCCACCCCGCGTGCCCCCGTCATGTCCAGGAGCCGGTGGGTGAACGAGGCCTCGCCCGGATCCAGCACCTGCTCGACCCCGAGCTCCCGCAGGGGCGCCCGCTGCCCGGCCGTCGTGGCGGTGGCGAAGACCTCCGCCCCCACCCGCCTCGCCAGCTTGACCGCGGCCCGCCCGAGCCCGCTCGCGGCCCCGAGGATCAGCACGCGGCCCCCCTTCTCGAGCCGTCCCAGGTGGAACAGCGCGTACCAGGCGGGCAGGACGGTCGCCGCGAGCACCGCGGCTTCCCCATGCGAAGAGGAGAGCTTGCATGGGGCCGTGCAGGCGGCGGGAACGAGCACGTGGGAGCCCAGGCCCGACGTCACCAGGGCGATCCGCTCCTCGCCCACCGCGACGTCCTCCACGCCCTCGCCACGGGCCACGACCCGCCCACGGCATCCGACGACGCCTCCCTCCCACCGCTCCGGCCCGGCACCCTCGCCGGAAGCCCCCAGCGAGGCCACCTCGAGCTCGATTTCCCCCGGCCCGGGCGGGCGCCGCGCGCTGGCCCTGAGCGCCAGCCCGCCTCGCGCGTCGTGCTCCAGACGGAAGGGCCGGCCTCCCACCGGAACCACGGCCTCGTCGGGCGCCCCGCCGGGAGTGCCGCGCGCGATGCGACCAACATGGCGGCCATCCGCGCGAAGGGAGATCTCCTCCTCCGCGTCGGCCACGAGCAACTCGCGCACCAGCGCCGCTCCGGCGTGCCCGGGGCCCATCGCGGTGGACACGTCCACGCGCGTGCACTTGAGCTCGGGGTGCTCGTGCGCGAGCGTGCGGCCCAGGCCCCACAGCGGGGCCTGCACCACGTCGGAGGCCGACCCGCTCGCGGAGCCGTGGTGCACGCCCCGCGTGACGAGCCACAACCGGGGCGGGCTCGTCAGGCTCGCCCGGGAGAGGGCCTGGACGAGATGCAGCACGCCTCCACACCCCATCAGCGGCTCCACCTCGCGCGCTCCCAGCCCGGCCAGGTGGATCACCCCACGGGCAGCCGCGCCCGCGCCAAACGCCTCCGCCAGCACACCGTCGAAGGCCTGGGGAGAAGCCGCATCCACGACGCGGCGCCCCTGCCCCGCCCCCGCGAGGTCGACGCGGAAGACCTCTCCATGGCGCGCCCGCAGCAGGGACTCGACCGCGTCGGCCAGCTCGCCGCCGTCGGCGACGAGCAACCAGCGCCCATTCGCCTCGGGCGGGGCCGGCGAAACGGTGGGTTGATGCCGCCACTCGGGCGAGAAGAAGAGATCCTTCCCCGCCGCGGCCGGGGCCTCCAACTGCTGGATGCGCAGCCCGAGTGCCTCCGCCACGAGCCGGCCGGACGCGTCGCGCAGCACGAGATCGAACTCGTACACGCCGCTCCGCGCGCCCTCCCGAGCCCGCGTCCGCACGTGGCAGAAGACCTCCGGCCCCGGCTGCTCGTGGAGCCGCAGGCAGGCGAGCGCCACGGGCACGGCGGGACCGGAGTCGGGCGTCAGGTCCTCCTGGGGAACGGCCGCGGCCACCAGTTGGAAGCATGCATCGAGCAGCGCGGGATGGATCCGATACGCCGAGGCCCTCGCCGCGAGTGACTCCGACAGGCGCACGTGCCCGAGCGCCTCCGCGCGGCCACGCCACACCTGCTGCACGCCCTGGAACGCCGGTCCGTAGGCCACTCCCCGGCGCGCCAGCTCCTCGTAGTGCGCCGCCTGGGCGAGCACCTCGGGGCAACGCTCCCGGATCGCCTCGAGCGGCTCGGAGGCCCACTCGGACTGCCCCGCCTGGAGGGGACGGATCCGTCCCACGGCGTGTGCCATCCAGCCCGCCGGGACGTTCGCCTCCGTGCTCGTCTTCTGGCTCGAGAGCTGGAACGAGAGGGAGCCTCCGCCCTCGTCGCTCAAGGCCATCTGGACGGTGCGCGCCCGTCCCTCCGGCAGCAGCAAGCCCTCCTTGAAGGCGATGTCGACGAGCTCGTGTGCCGGCTGTCCGGACACCTCACGCGCCGCCGAGAGCGCCATCTCCAGGTAGGCCGCGCCCGGCACCACCACCGCTCCGCTCACGCGGTGATCCGCCAGGTACGACGGCTCGTTCGCGCTCAGCGCGGACTCCCAGAAACGCGTCTCCTCCCGCACGGAGGTCGTGAACGAGGCCCCCAGGAGGGGATGCCCTCCGGCCCTCGCGCCTGGGAGCCGGCCCCGCGAGGCGGTGGGCTCCAGCTCCAGCCAGTGCCGCTCGCGCTGCCACGGGTAGGTGGGGAGCGCGACCCGGCGGCGCTGGTGTGGATGGAGCCGCGACCAGTCCACGCGGTCCATCCGGGTGGCCAGCGCGCCCAGGGACGAGAGCAGACTCTGCCACTCCTCCTGGTCCCGGAGCAGGCTCGGCACCACGAGCCCCCGCCCCGACTTGTCCCCCTCCCTCAACATCGCATCCACGAAGGGCACGAGGATGGGATGCGGGCTCAGCTCGACGAACAGGACATTGCCTTCCTGGATGAGGCGCTGCACCGCGTCGGCGAACAGCACCGGCTGGCGGAGGTTGCGCACCCAGTACGGCGCCCCCAGCTCGCGACCATCGATGGGCGCTCCCGTCACCGTGGAATAGAGCGGCACCGTGCTCGCGGTGGGGCGGATGGCCGCCATCCGCTCCAGCAACTCCGGCCGCAACGGATCCATCTGCGGGCTGTGCGACGCCACGTCCACCTTCACCCAACGGCAGAACACCTCGCGCTCCTGCAGGCGCTCCAGCACCTCCTTGAGCGCGGCCGGCTCTCCCGAGAGGACCGTCGACTTCGGACCGTTGCTCACGGCGATGGCGATCCTCTCCTCCAGTCCCCGGATCTCCACCTCCGCCTGCTCCCGGGAGAGCTCCACGACGGCCATGGCGCCCTGGCCACTGACGCGCCTGAGCAGCCTGCTCCGCTCGCAGATGATGCGCGCCGCGTCCTCCAGCGAGAGCGCTCCCGCGACATGCGCCGCGGCGACCTCTCCCATGCTGTGCCCCACCACGGCGTGAGGCTCCAGACCGAACGAGCGCCACACCGCCGCGAGCGCCACCTGCATGGCGAACAGCGTCGGCTGGATGACGTCGATGTCATTCCAGCGGGGCTGCTGCTCGGGGGCCTTCAACAGCTCGCGCAAGGACCAGTCGACGTGACGGCGCATCGCCTCGTCACAACGGTCGATGACCTCCCGGAACGTGGTGTCCTCCGCGTACAGCCTCCGTCCCATTCCGAGCCACTGAGAGCCCTGTCCCGGGAAGACGAAGACGATCTTCTGCGCGAGCCCCGCGCTCCGGCACCCCGAGGACAAGCCGGCATGGCTCTGTCCGGCGGCGAACGCCTCGAGCTGCGCGAGGAGTTCCTGCCTGGACCTCGCCGCGAGGGAGAGCCGGTGGTCGTGATGCACGCGGCGCAGGGTCGAGGTGTAGCTGATGTCGGCGAGTGAGCCCCCCTCCTCGCTCTTCAGGAACGAACTCCATGCCCCCGCCAGCTCGGACAACGCCTGAGGCGACTTCGCGGACAGGAGGACGAGCTGCGGCTTGCCGTCCTCGGCCGGCGCCGCGGTGCCGGTGGGCGCGGGAGCCTCCTCCAACACCACGTGCGCGTTGATTCCGCTCAACCCGAAGGAACTCACGCCGGCGATGCGCCGCCCCTCGTGGACCGGCCAGGGGACGCGCTCGACGGGGACCCGCGCCGCGATGCGCTCCCACTCCACATGCGGGTTGGGGGTGCGGAAGTGCAGATGCGGGGGGATCTCCTTGTTCTGGAGAGAGAGGATCGTCTTGATGACCCCGGCGATTCCCGCGGCCGGCTCGAGATGGCCGATGTTCGTCTTCACCGAGCCGATGAAGAAGGGCCTGTCCGCCGGACGTCCCTTGCCGAGCACGGTGCCGAGCGCTCGGAGTTCGATCGGATCCCCGAGCGGCGTGCCGGTGCCGTGGGCCTCGACATACCCCACGAGCGCCGGAGCGATGCGCGCGTTGTCGAGCGCCCGCTGGACGACCGCCTGTTGCGCCGGCCCGTTGGGCACGGTCAGTCCACCGCTGGCCCCGTCATGGTTGACGGCGGAGCCGCGCAGCAACGCGAGGATGGAGTCGCCATCGCGCTGCGCATCCGAGAGCCGCTTGAGCACGAGGACGCCACATCCCTCCCCTCGCACGTACCCGTCCGCGGCCGCGTCGAACGTCTTGCACCGGCCATCGCCCGCGAGCGCCTGCATGCTGCACAGGCAGATCGTCGTCTCCGGGGAGAGGATCAGGTTGACCCCGCCCACCAGCGCCAGGTTGGACTCGCCCGCACGGAGGCTCTCGCTGGCCAGGTGGAGCGCGACCAGCGACGACGAGCACGCGGTGTCGACCGGCATGCACGGCCCCTGCAACCCGAGCACGTACGAGAGCCGGCCCGGAACGAAGCTGTACCCGTTGCCCGTCGCCGTGTACCCGTCGAAGCGGGTCGCGTCGTTGTCCTTCAACAGGCGCGCCATGTAGTCGCTGGACATCACGCCCATGAAGACGCCCGTCTTGCTGCCCACGAGCGAGTCGGGCACGACGCCCGCGTTCTCCAGCGCCTCCCACGCGACCTCGAGCACCAGCCGCTGCTGCGGATCGAGGCTCGCCGCCTCGCGAGGGGCAATGCCGAAGAACCCAGCATCGAAGCGCTCCACGTCATCGAGGAAGCCGCCTCGGATTCCGTACATCTTGCCGGGGACTCCCCGGGTGGGATCGTAATGGCCGGGCACGTCCCAACGGGACCCGGGCACCTCGCGCAGCGCATCCACGCCGTCGCGCAGCAGCTTCCAGTACGACGGGCCATCCACGGCGCCACCCGGGAAACGGCACCCCATTCCGATGATGGCGATCGGCTCGGTCCGGGCACGCTCCACCGCGTCCAGACGTGCCTGCATCTTCTCCACGAGGAGCGCGGCGCGCTGAAGCGCGGAGGGCTCGGCCGGCTTTTCCTGTTTGCTCATGATCCTTCTTCCATCAGGGCCGAGAGCTTCGCCTCCAGGGAGGCGGCGAGTTCATCCGGCGATAGCTCCATGATGCGCTCGAGGAGCGCCGCGTCCTGGGCCTCCCCTTGCGCGCTTCCACCCGGCTGTTCCTTCAGACCGAGCACCTCGTCGTGCAGGTAGCTCGCGAGCGCCTCGGTCGTCGGGTAGTCGAAGACCAGGGTCGACGGCAGCGCTGCCCCCACGCTGTTCTGCAGGCGTTTGCGGAGCTCGAGCGCCATCAGCGAGTCCATGCCCACCTCGAACAACCGCTGCCGGGACTCCAGCGGAGACGACGCCTCCAGGCCAAGCACCCGCGCCGCCTCGCCGCGCACGTGCTCCATCAGCAGCGACAGGCGCTGGCGTGGCTCCGCCGACTCGAGCCGGCGCCGGAACTCGGCGGACGGCTGCTCACTGGCCTCGGGCTCGGCCACTGCCCGGCCGGAGAGCTCCGCGAGCAGGGTCGGCGCCGCGCCCCGCGGGTACTGCGCGAGATAGCGCGACCAGTGGACCCGCAGGAGGGTGAGTTGCGGCTGCCCGTGAGCGAGTGCCCGGCCGAACATCCGCAGCCCCACGTCCGGAGAGAACGCCTCGATGCCCTGCGCCTGGAAGTGGGACGCGAGCCGCGCGGCCATGCCGACCTCGGCCCAGGGGCCCCAGTTGATGCTCAGCGCCGGAAGCCCCAGGGCACGCCGGTGATGCGCCAGCGCGTCCAGGAAGGCATTGGCCGCCGCGTAGCTGCCCTGCCCCGGTGCTCCGAGCAGCGTCGCCGCCGAGGAGAACAGGACGAAGAAGTCGAGCTCCCCCTCCCGCGTCAACTCATGGAGGTGCCACGCGCCGTCCACCTTGGGTGCGAGCACCCGGGCGAAGCGCTCCCAGTCCTGCTGGAGCAGGACGCCGTCGTCCAGGACACCCGCCGCATGGACCACGCCGCGCACGGGGGCCAGCCGCCCCGCCTCCTCGAGGGTACGGCGGACCTCTTCCCGCTTCGACACATCCGCCTGGAGGACGAGGATCCTCGCGCCCGCGGCCTCCAGGGCGCGAAGGGCCTGCTGGGCCTCCGGCCTGGGCCCGCCACGCCCGACGAGCACCAGGTTGCGCGCTCCCTGCTCCACCATCCACCGCGCCAGCGAGAGGCCCAACCCACCGAGACCGCCCGTGAGCAGGTAGCTCGCGTCCGGCCGCAACCGCGGCATCGCGTCCCTCGGCTCGTCACGCGACGCACGCATCCGCGCGACGTGGCGCCACCCCTCGCGGATCACCACCTGCCGCTCGCCATCCGTGGCGCCGAGCTCGCGCCAGATCGCCAGCGCATCCTGCTCGGAGGCGGTGGGCTCCAGGTCGATGAGCGCACCGCACTGATCGGGGTGCTCTTGCGAGAAGACAGCGCCCAGGCCCCAGAGCGGGACCTGTTCCAGCGCGAGTGGCGCCGAGCCGGACACGAGCGTCCGGGCTCCACGGCTCACCAGCCAGAGGCGAGCGGTGGAAGCCGCGCCCACCAGCGCCTTGGCCAGATGCAGCGCGCTGCCACAGCCCAGCAGGTGCGCCGTGTGCAGCGACTCCACGCCCCCTCCGCCAGGCCCGCGCATCGCCCAGAGGTGGACGACGCCCCCGAGCGACTCGCCCGGTGGCACCGCCTCCTCGAGCAGCCGCGCGTAGTCCTCGGCGCGCTGGGCATCGAGGGTGAAATGCTCTCCGTCGTGGCGGACGAACGCCTCACCCGGGTGGACCAGCACGGGGCGGCAACCACTCCACCGCAGCCGCTCGGCGAGCGCCTCCGCGGTACCCGACCCATCCGTGAACACGAGCCAGCGGCCGGACGCGGGCACCCCACCCTCGGGCAGCGGCTGGCGCTTCCAGCCGATCTCGTAGAGGGCATCGCGCTGGCCGTGGCGCAGCACCGACATCAGCGCCTCGCGCGGAGCCCGCTTGTGCTTCACCCCCTCGAGCTCGATGAGCACCCGCCCCTCGGCGTCGACCACATACACGTCGCCGGTGATCACCTCCCCCAGGGTGTCCTCGACGTCCCGGCGCACGGCATAGGCCCACACGGGGCCGCTCGGCCGCTCATGGAAGCGCAAGCGCTCCACCGACATCGGGACGTAGACCGTGCTCAGCCCCGCGTCCTCGCGGAGGAGATCCGTGCCCATCGCCTGCAGGAAGGAGTCGACGAGACCCGGGTGCAGGTACAGCCCCGGATCATCCCGCTCCGTCGGCATGCGCATCTGGCAGAGCGCCTCGCGCCCGCCGCTCCAGATGTGCTCGATCCACCGGAACGCGTGGCCGAGGTGGAACCCGATGTCCCAGTTGCGCTCGTAGATTCCCGAGTCCACCTGGCGCGAGCAGCGCGCCTCGATCTCCCGCCGCGAGAGCGGCGCCGGGCGCGCGGGTCCCTCTCCGCCCACCTGGAGCGTCCCCGTGCCATTGAGCAGCCAGCCCTCGGTCTCCTCGTCCGCGGAGGCGGAGAGGCTGTAGAGCTCGAAGTCATACCGGCCCGGCCCCTTGGGCGTGAGGATGAGCTGAACGAGCTGTTCCTCCTCGTCCGCGAGCACGATGGGCTGGGAGAAGAGGCACTTCTCGAGGGTGTACGGCCCGGCCCCGAACGACTGGGCGGCGGTCGCGAGGATGCGCGCGATGTGGCACGAGCCGGGCACGACGATGGTCCCGTAGAGCCGGTGCTCCTCGAGGAAGGGCAACGACCGGGCGCTGTAGCGGCCCTCGAAGACGAGCGCCTTGTTCAAGGGCGAGCGCACCCGCTGCCCGACGAGCGCCTGCGCGGCCGAGACCGACGAGACCGGACGGAGCGCCTTGGGGGCGTCCAGCCAGTGCCGCTGGTGCTGCCAGGGATAGGTCGGAAGCGCGACGCGCGACCGGCGGCGTCCGCCGTCCAGCGCGGCCCAGTCCACCTCCATGCCCCGGGTGTAGAGCTCTCCCAGGCTGAAGAGGATCTGCGCCTGCTCGGGATGGCCCTTGCGCAGCGAGGGCAGCCAGGTGCCCGCGTCATCCCCGAGCCCCTTGAGCGCCATGCCGGTGAGCGTCGGGTGCGGGCCGATCTCCACGAACACGCTACCGCCGAGCGCCCGGAGCGCCTTCAGCCCGTCGTGGAAGCGCACCGCCTCGCGCACGTGGCGGCGGAAGTACGCGGCGTCGAGCACGGCGCCGTCCTCGAGGAGCTGGCCCGTGACATTGGAGGCCAGGTGGATGCGAGGCGCCCGGAAGGAGAGCTTCCCGGCCGCGCGCTCGAACGCCTCCAGCATGGGCTCCATGAGCGGCGAGTGGAACGCATGGGACACGGTGAGCCGCCGGGTCTTGATGCCCCGGGCCTGCAACGCGGCGACGATCGTCTCCACCGCCTCGCGCTCGCCGGAGAGCACGGTGTCCGCCGGCCCGTTGACCGCCGCGATCGACACCCGATCCGCGTACGGAGCCAGTGCCTCCGCGACCTGCTCCTCGCTCGCGGAGACGGCCACCATCTCGCCATCGCGCGGCAGCGCCTGCATGAGCCGCGCGCGCTCGGTGATGAGTCCGAGCGCCTCCTCGAGGTCCATCACCCCCGCCACGCAGGCGGCGACGTACTCGCCGACGCTGTGACCCAGCACCGCCCAGGGCTCGACGCCCCAGGAGCGCCACAGCTGCGCCAGGGCGTACTCCAGCGCGAAGAGCGCCGGCTGCGTGTACTCGGTGTCGTCGATCCGCGAGCCCGTCCCGTGCATCACCGACAGGAGGGACTCCCCCCACCTGCCCTCGAGCAGCGCGTTGCAACGATCCAGGGCGGCACGGAAGACGGGCTCGGTCTCGTACAGCTCCCGGCCCATGCCCGCGTACTGCGCGCCCTGGCCCGTGAACACGAAGACGACCTTGGGGGCCTCGCCCTCGGCGCGGCCCTGGGCCAACCGGGGAACCTCTTCTCCCCGCGCGAACGCCAGCAGCCGCTCGCGGGCCTGCTCCGCCGACTCCACGACCAGCGCGAGCCGGTGTGCGAACCCGGTACGCTGCGTGCTCGCCGCGTGGCAGACATCCGCGAGCGCCAGTTCCGGGTGCGCGGCGAGGTGCTCGCCCACCCGCGTCGCGAGCCGCGTGAGCGCGCCCTGGGTCTTCGCCGAGAGCGCGAGCACGTGCGAGCCCTTCCCGGGCGGTGCCGCGAGAGGCGCGGACGGGGGCGCCTCCTCCACGATGACGTGCGCGTTGGTGCCGCTCAGGCCGAAGGCGCTGATGCCGGCGATCCTCGGGCGCGAGCGCTCCGGCCAGGCCGTGGGCCGCGTCGGGATGTCCAACGGGAAGCCCTCCAGCTCGATGTGCGGGTTGAGCTGCTCGAGGTGCAGGTGCGGCGGGACTACCCCATGCCGATGGGAGAGGACGACCTTGATGAGACCGGCGATACCCGCCGCCGCTTCCAGGTGGCCGATGCTCGTCTTCACCGAGCCGATGAGCAGCCGCTGCTCGGGCGTGCGTCCCTCTCCGAGCACCTTGGACAGCGCCTGGACCTCGATGGGATCGCCGAGCGACGTGCCCGTCCCATGCGCCTCGATGTAGTCCACGTCCGCGGGCGCGACCCCGGCGCTGGCCAGGGCGGCGCGGATGACCTGCTGCTGGGCGTCGCCGTTGGGCACCGTGAGCGCGCTGCTCGGGCCATCGTGGTTGACCGCCGAGCCGCGGATGACGGCGAGGATGTCGTCTCCATCCCGCCGCGCATCGGACAGGCGCTTGAGGACCACGATGCCGCACCCCTCGCTGCGCACGTAGCCGTCCGCGGAGGCATCGAAGGTCTTGCACCGTCCATCCTGGGACAGGGCCCGGAGCTGCGCGAGGTAGATGGTCGAGTGCGGCGAGAGCGTCATGCTGACGCCACCGGCGAGCGCCAGGTTGCTCTCGCCGGAGCGCAGGCTCTGGCAGGCCAGGTGCACGGCCACCAGCGACGAGGAGCACGCGGTGTTCAAGCTCATCGTCGGACCCTGGAGCCGGAGCACGTAGGCCAGCCGGCCGGCGGCGAAGCTCGAGTCATTGCCCGTGGCGATATAGGCGTCACCCGGGGCCGAGTCACTGCCCACCCCGTGGAGCATCGCGTACTCGTTGCTGCCGATTCCGACGAACACGCCGGTACGCGTGTTGGCCAGGCGCGCCGGAGCGATCCCCGCGTGCTCCAGGGACTCCCAGGCCACCTCCAGCAGCAGGCGCTGCTGCGGGTCCATGTTCGCCGCCTCCCGGGGGGCGATCCCGAAGAACTGGGCGTCGAACTGGTCCACCCCATCGATGAAGCCACCCCACCGGGTGTAGGTCTTCCCCGGGATGCCCGGCCGTGGGTCGTAGTAGTCGTCGAGCTTCCACCGCGAGGCGGGCACCTCGCGGATGGCGTCCACGCCCCCCTCCAGCAGCCGCCAGAACTCCTCGGGACCCGAGGCCCGCGGCACCCGGCAGCCCAGGCCGATGATGGCGATCGGCTCCGTCATGCTGCTCACGGCGCGTCCGGTCTCCTCCTTCTCCTCCACGTCCAGCCGGAGCACGTCCGCCAGGAGGTAGGAAGCGAGTGCCAGGACGGTGGGACGATCGAAGGCGATCGTGGTCGGGAGCTGGACACCGAACCGGGCCACCAGCCGCCGCCGCAGCTCCACCGCGGTGATCGAGTCCATGCCCGTCTCGAAGAAGCCCTGCTCCAGCTTGACCGCGGCGCTCGACGCGAAGCCGAGCACCCGGGCCACCTCTTCACGGACCCAGGAGATCACCAGCTCCTTGCGACGCGCGGACGAGGCGTTGCGCAGCCGCGCCAGCTCCTCGCTTCCGGCGGCGTGCTCCACCGGGCGCGGCGCGGGCGCCGAGACCGGACCGAGCGCCTCGAGCAGCGGCCTGCGCGCCCGCGACTCGTAGACGGACTTGAAGAGACTCCAGTCGACCGGGGCGACGCTGCGCTGGGTCACGTCCATGGCGAGCAGTGCCTCGAGCACCTGGAGCCCGCCCTCCACGGTGACACCTCCGAGGCCCATGCGCTCGAACCAACGCAAGCCCTCCTCGGCGACCATGCCCTCGGCGGCCCAGGGCCCCCAGTTGATGCTCAACGCGTGCAGGCCCCGTGCGCGGCGGTAGTGGGCGAGCGCGTCGAGGAACTGGTTGCCCGCGGCGTAGTGCGCCATCCGGGTCGAGCCCCATACGGCCGAGCCCGACGAGAAGTAGACGGTGAAGTCCAGCGCCAGCTCGCGCGTGAGCTGGTGCAGCACCCAGCCACCCTTCACCTTCGGACGCAGGATGGAGGTGAGCGCCGCCTCGTCCATCGTCTCGAGCGGCACGAGCGTGGACACGCCCGCGGCGTGGATGATGCCCCTGAGCGGAGCCGGACCCCGGCGAATGAACTCGAGGACCTCCGCCATGCGAGCCGGATCCCCCACGTCCGCGCTCAAGGCATGCACGACGGCGCCCTGGGCCTCCAGCGCCTCGATCGCGGCGAGCTGCCGGCCGATGTCGCCCTCGCGGGGAATCGCCGGCCACTCGGAGCGGTCGGGCAGTCCCCGGCGGCCCAGCAGCACCAGGTGCCGCGCGCCCTTGGAGACCATCCACCTGGCCACGTGCAACCCCAGCCCACCGAGGCCACCCGTGATGAGGTACGCCGCGTCGGCACGCAGCGCGACGGGCGCGAGCGCGGGCGCCGGGGCCGCGGGGACGAGGCGCGCCACGTACCGTGCCCCACCGCGGAAGGCGACCTGATCCTCCCCGTCGGAACCGGACAGCTCGTGCCACAGCGCCTCCACCTCGCCCACCGGAGCGCCGGGCGCCAGATCCACCAACCCTCCCCAGACGTCCGGGTGCTCGAGGGCGAGGACACGCCCCAGGCCCCACAGGGGCGCATGCAGGGGCACGTCGCACGCGACCCCGCCCACGGGCTGGCTGCCACGCGTGCACAGCCACAGCCGGGCACCGCTCGCGGACCCCCCCTTCGCGAGCGCCCGCACGAGGCGCACCGCCGAGTGGACCCCCAGTTGCTGCGCGGCCTCGACCTCCGCGAGCGTGGGCTCCGAGGCGGGCGGAGCGTCCGCTCCCCACAGGTGCACGACGGCTCGAACCGGGCCGACCTCCTGGAGCAGTTGCTCGAAGTGCTCGGGGCGTCGCGGATCGATCGACCGCACCCCACGGCCCAGGACGGCCGCTTCATCACCGGGGATGATCAACCAGCACGGCTCGCCCCGCGCCTCGAGCAGCGCGGCCAGCGCGGCGCCCGTGCCCTCGCGATGGCCGAGGACGAGCCAGACGCCGGTCCCCTGCCCCGCGCGCGGTGACGCCGCTCCGCGCTCCCGCGCCTTCCACGTGAGATCGTAGACCCACTCGTCCGGCCGAGCGGTGCCCGGAGCCGGAACGCCACCACCCACGCCACTCGCCGCGCCCGCCGGAGCGAGGGCCTTCGACGCGGAGTCGCCGAGGTCGATCCAGTACCGGGAGCGCTGCCACGGGTAGAGGGGCAGCGGGACCGGGCGCCCTCCCGAGGGAAAGAGCCGGGCCCAGTCCACGGGGAAGCCCTTCACGTGGAGCCCACCCAGGGAGCCGAGCATCACCGTGTGCCCATCCCGCCCCTTGCGCAGGGAGGGCAACGCCGTGCCCTCCAGCTCGCGGCGCTCGAGCGCCTGGGAGATGTACCGGCAGAGCGCCGGCTGCGGTCCGAGCTCCAGGAAGAGCCGGTGGCCCTCGTCGAGCAGGGTGTCCACGGCGTCGGAGAAACGCACCGCCTCGCGGATGTTGCTCGCCCAGTAGGCCGCGTCGAGCGCCTGGCCGTCGATGGCCCGTCCGCTCACCGTCGAGATCATCGGGAGGGAAGCCGGCCGCGTCTCGAGACGGCCCAACGCCGCGATCAGCTCGGGCTGGAGCGATGCCATCTGCTGACTGTGGAAGGCGTAGTTGACGCCGAGATCCCGCGTGGAGACGCCACGCGCGCGCAGGGCCTCGAGTACCTCCCCGAGTGCCGCCGGCTCTCCGGATAGGACGATGGAGCGGGCGTCGTTGATGGCCGCGATGGACAGCCGCTCGGTGTAACGCTCGAGCTCACGCCGGGCCTCCTCGGGCGAGAGCTCGACCACGGCCATGCGGCCCTGTCCCGTGGCGCGCTGCATGAGGCGGCTCCGGTGCGCCACCAGGCGCGCCGCCTCGGGTAGGCTCAGCACCCCGGCGATGTGCGCGGCGGCGATCTCGCCCACGCTGTGACCCACGACGGCGGTGGGGACGACACCGAGCGCGCGCCAGGCCGCCGCGAGCGCGACCTGGATCGCGAAGATGGCGGGCTGTGCCACTTCCGTCTCGTCCAGCCGCGACGCGGGGCCTTCCACCTCGAGCGCCTCGGTGATCGAGAACCCGGTGTGCTGGGCGAGCAGCGTGTCGCACTCGCGCAGCGCGGCGGCGAAGGGCTCGCTCCGTGCGAGCAGATCCCGCCCCATGCCCTGCCACTGCGAGCCCTGGCCGCCGAAGACGAAGACCACCTTGTCCCGCCGGCCCTCGGAGACACCGGTGAAGAGGTACGGAGGCGCCGAGCCCTCGAGGAAGGCCTGGAGCTGCTCGCCCCACTCCCGCTGCGAGCGTCCGGCCAGGGCGAGACGGTGCTCGTGGTGGTTGCGCCGGAGCGAGGCGGTGTAGGCGATGTCCCCGATCGGGAGGGCCTCGCCGCGCGGATCGGCCAGCAACTCACGGTAGGAGCGCGCGAGCGTCCGCAGCGCGCCCTCGCTCCGCGCGGACAGGGCGAGGAGCTGGGCCTCGGCCTCGGCGGCCGGGCGCGCACGGGACGGAGTGGGAGCCTCCTCGAGGATGACGTGCGCGTTGGTCCCGCTGATGCCGAAGGAACTCACGGCCGCGTACCGGCGCCTGGACGAGGCCGGCCAGGGCCGCTGCTGCGTCGGGATGACGAAGGGCGTGTCCTCGAGCGAGATGCGAGGGTTGAGCGCCTGGAAGTGCAGGTGCTTCGGGATGGCCTCGTGCCGCAGGGCGAGGAGGACCTTGATGAGGCCCGCCATGCCAGCCGCGGCCTCCAGGTGTCCGAGGTTCGTCTTGGCGGAGCCGAGGACGCAGGGGGAGCCGTCCTCGCGCCGGGCGCCATAGGTCTCCCGCAGGGCCTCGACCTCTATCGGATCCCCGAGCGGCGTACCGGTGCCGTGGGCCTCGATGTAGCCGATCTCCTGGGGCGACAGACGGGCCGCCGCCAGGGCCTCGCGGATCAGCGCCTGCTGGGACAGCACGTTGGGCGCCGTCAGTCCGGTGGAGCCACCATCCTGGTTCACGGCCGAGGCGCGGATCACCCCGAGGACGTTGTCCCCATGGGCCAATGCGTCGGAGAGCCGTTTGATCACGACGACGCCGCAGCCCTCGCCGCGCACGAAGCCATTGGCCCTCGAATCGAAGGTCCGGCAGCGCCCGTCCGCAGACAGCGCCATGAGCTTGGAGAGCCAGGAGCTGGGCCGCGGCGAGAGGAGCAGGTTGACGCCGCCCACGAGCGCCGCGTCGCACTCGCGGTTGCGCAGGCTCTGGCTGGCCAGGTGCAACGCCACGAGCGAGGACGAGCAGGCCGTGTCCACGGACAGGGCCGGGCCGCGCAGATCCAGCAGGTACGAGAGCCTCCCGGCGATCACGCTGTTGGAGCAGCCGATGACGGAGTAGACGTCGCCCTCCACGCCGCGCTCCGCCTGCAACATGGCGTAGTCGTAGCCGCACACGCCGACGAAGACGCCCGTCCGGGTGCCCGCCAGACGCGACTTCGGCAGGCCCGCGTCATCGAGCGCCTCCCAGGCGACCTCGAGCAACAGCCGTTGCTGGGGATCCATGGCCACGGCCTCGCGAGGGGCGATCCCGAAGAACTCCGGATCGAAGCCATCCACGCGCTCGAGGAAGCCGCCCCAGCGCGTGCCCTTGTGCTCCGCGGCGTCCGTGCTGCTCTTCCAGCGCTCGGCGGGGACCTCCCTGACGGCATCCACCCCGTCACGCAGCAGCCGCCAGTACGCCTCCGGCTCGTTGGCGCCACCCGGGAAGCGGCAGCCCATGCCGACGATGGCGAGGGGCTCGAGGCCGTGGTCCGCCGAGGCCTCCTCCCGTGGGGCCTTCGGCCTGGACACGGTCCGTACCGCCGGGGCCTCGGGTGTGGCGGCCCGGGTCTCGCTCACCACCGGACGAACCAGGGTCCGCGCCTCCGCCTCGAGCTCGGGCTCGAGCTTGCTGAACAGGTGCGTCGTCAGCGCCTGCACCGTGGGGTAGGCGTAGATGAGCGTCGCGGACAACGTGAGCTTCAGTCCCGACTCGAGCCGGTTGCGCAGCTCCAGGCCCGTCAGGCTGTCCATTCCCAGCTCGCCGAGGGACTGATCAGCCTCGACGCGCCCCGGCTCCATGCGCAGGATGCGGCCCACCTGCTCGCGCACGAAGGACTCCAGGAGCGCGAGCCGCCGGCCTGGCTCCGCCGCCGCCAGCAGCTCGCGCGTGCTGCCCTTGCGCTGGGTGGTGCCGCTCTCCCGCTCCTGCATCAGCGCGGAGAGGAAGGGCGACTGCGCCGCGCTCAGATAGAACTCGCGCCACTGCCGCAGGTCGAGCGGCACCACGACCGCCTGCGCGACCTCCGACTCCAGGAGACGGCCGAGCGCCTCGAGGGCCTGGGCGGGCGGCATGTTGCCCACGCCCCGCAGGGCCAGGCGCTCGCCGCGATTCGTCGCCGCGGCGGCGAGCCCCACGTCGGCCCAGGGCCCCCAGTTGATGCTCAACGCGGGGAGTCCGGCCGCGCGCCGGTGATGAGCGAGCGCGTCCAGGAAGGCGTTGGCCGCCGCGTAGTTGCCCTGGCCCGGCGAGCCCAGCACCGACGCCGCCGAGGAAAACATCACGAAGAACTCGAGCGGAAGGCCCCGCGTCCGCGCATGCAGGTGCCACGCGCCCTGGACCTTGGGTGCCAGCACCGCGCGCAGCCGCGGCTCATCCAGTTGCGTCAGCACACCATCGGCGATGACACCGGCCGCGTGGACGACGCCGCGCAGCGGGGGCATCTCCGCGGCGATCGATCCGAGCACGAGCCCCACGTCGGCGTCGCTCGTGACGTCCGCGCGATGGACGCGCACCTCGGCTCCGCTCGCCCGGAGTTCCCCCAGCACCCGCTCCGCCACTTCGGAGGGAGCGCCACGCCCGGTGAGCACCAGGTGCCGGGCACCCCTCTGGACAAGCCACTTCGCCACCTCCAGCCCGAGTCCACCCAGGCCACCGGTGATGAGATAGGTGCCCTCCACCGTCAACTCCCGGAGTGCCGGCGACTTCCGCCCGGACGTCCCCCGCGCCAGCCGCGCGACATGGCGTTCCGCTCCACGCAGCGCGATCCGATCTTCCGCCCCATCTCCCAGCAACTCCTCGGTGAGCGAGGCGAGCTCCTCGGGCGAGGGCCGAGCGCTCAGGTCCACGTGCGCGCAGCGCAGCTCGGGATGCTCATGGGTGATCACCGCCGCGAGGCCCGCGAGGGGCGCGGCGGCCGGAGAGCCGGCCTGCTCGCCCTCGGCGAGCACCTGGACACCCGACGTCACCAACCACAGCCGCGGCGCGTCGCGCCATCCGCGCTGTGCCCACGCCTGCAGCAGGTACACCACGCTGGTGCCGCTCAGGGACAAGGCGCGCTCGAGCGATTCGGGCTCCGTCGCGTCGGACGCGTCGAGCCCGTAGAGGTGCACCATGCCCCTGCACGGTGACTGCTCGCTGAAAGCCTCTCGCAGCAGCGTCTGGAAGTCCTCGAGCCTGGCGGGATTGACGCGGTAGCGCTCCGCCCCGAGCCGCTCGTAGGAGGCGCCCGCCTCCACCACGACACAGCCTCCGGAACGCTCCGCGAGCGCCGCGGCCAGCGACTGGCCGATGCCCCGCGCATCCGCGAGGACGAGCCAGCGGCCCTCCCGCCGCGAGGTCCCCTCCCCGGTCCGTGCCGGGCGTGGCCGAGGCTGCCACTGGACGGAGTAGATCCACCGGCCCACCTCGTCGACCGGCGTGCTGGCGGCGCCGATCTTCTTGCACACCAGCCGCCGCACCTCGGCCACCACCCTGCCCTGCTCATCCAGGAGCGTGACGTCACACTCGACCACGCTCGAGCCCGCCGAGGCGCCGTCGAGGATCCGGACATGGCTCCAGAGCCCGGCTTCCGGGCGCGCCAGGACACGCAGCCGCGAGAGCGCCACGGGCACGTAGACGCCCCCCTCGTCATCGAGTCCCTCGAGCGCCCCCGCCAGGACCTGGAAGCAGCCGTCGAGCAGCACCGGGTGCAGCTCATAGCGCTCCACCTCGGCCGTCAGCTCGTCGGCGAGCCGCACGCGACCGAGCGCCTCGCCCTTCACCCGATACAGCTCCCGCACCACGCGGAAGCTCGGGCCGTACTCCAGACCGATCTCCCGGAGCGTCTCGTACTGCGCCTCGACGGAGGTCTGCTCGCCACAGCGCGCGCGGAGCTCCTCGAGCCCGGCCGGGGCCACGTCCTCCACGACGGAGGCTTCACCGTGCCGCAGGGTGCCCTCGGCGTGAAGCGTCCAGGTCGGCTCGGTGGACGCCCCGTCGCGCACGGCCGGTGCGCTGAAGAGCCGGAACGCGCTCGCTCCCGGGCGCTCCGTCGACAGCCACAACTGGAGTACCCGCTCCGCGTCCTCGGGGAACGACAGGAGCGAGCTGAAGGACATGTCCTCGAGGAAGGCCGACCCCCCGAGCACCTGCCTGGCCGCGCTCAGCGCCATGTCGACCATGGCCGCCGCGGGCAGCGCGGGCACGCCCTGGACGCGGTGCTCCGCGAGCAGGGGGAAGTGCTTCGGCCCCAGTTGCACCTGCCAGAGGCGCGCGACGTCCCCCTGCGCGGACAGGTCGATGCGCTGGCCGACGAGCGGGTGTCCGGAGGTGCTCGGCGCCGGGCGCGCGCCCCGGGAAGCGGGCTCCAGCCAGAAACGCTCGCGCTGCCAGGGATACGTGGGCAGCGGCACGAGTTGTCCCTTGCCCGGGTACAACCGGTTCCACGCGACGCGGTGGCCCGAGGCATAGAGGGCACCGAGCGAGGACAACATCGTGTGCCGCTCGTCCTCTCCACGCCGGAGGGACGCGAGCACCGCCCCCTCCTTGCCCGCCCCGTTCATCGTCTGCTCGACGGCGGGAAGCAGGACGGGATGGGGGCTCACCTCGACGAAGGTGTCGTGCTCGCTCGTGAGGAGCCGCTGCACCGCCGCCGCGAAGCGCACCGGTTCGCGGAGGTTGTTGCCCCAGTGGGCGGCGTCCAGCTTCGCTCCATCGAGGAACTCACCCGTCACGGTGGAGCAGAGGGGAATCTGCGCGGAACGGGGCGTGATGCGCGCGATCCGTCCTTCCAGCTCCCGGCTGATCGCCCCCACCAGCGGGGTGTGCGACGGCACATCCATCTTCACCCAGCGGCAGAACACGCCCCGCTGCTCGAGCGCCGCGACGGCCTCCTTGAGCGCCTCCGGGTCCCCCGACAGCACCTGCGAGCGGGGACCATTCAGGCCTCCGAGCCAGAGCTTGCCGCTCCAGGGACTCATCGCCGCCTCGGCCTCCTCCACCGAGAGCTCGACCATGGCCATCGTGGCGCCCCGCCCTCCCAGGGTGCGCATGAGCTTGCTGCGGTGGCAGATGATGAGGACGGCATCCTCGAGGCTCAACGCCCCGGCCACGTGCGCCGCGACCACCTCGCCCATGCTGTGCCCCATCACGGCATCGGGCTCGATCCCCCACGAGCGCCACAGGGCCGTGAGGGCCACCTCGACCGCGAAGAGCACCGGCTGGTTGATGTCGATCTCCGTCAGACGCGAGCGCGCCTCCTCCGCGGCGATCTCGTCGAGCACGCTCCAGCCCAGATGGGGCCGCAACGCCTGGTCCACCTTGACGAGCGTGTCGCGGAACACCGGCTCGCTCTCCATCAGCGCCCTGCCCATTCCGGCCCGCTGCGCGCCCTGCCCCGGATAGACGAAGACGATCCTCCGGCGCACGCCGAACGCCTTGCGGCCCGCCCAGGCGTCACCCGGCTGCTCTCCTCGCACGAACGCCCGCAGCCGCTCGGCGGTGTGCTCGTGGGAGTCCGCCAGCACCGCGAGACGGTGCGGGTGGTGCGTGCGATGAGCGGACGCCGTGTAGCAGACGTCGGAGAGGCTGTTTCCCCCGTCACGGCCAAGACGCTCCGCGTAGCGCTGCGCGAGGGCCAGGAGCGCCTCGCGGCTGCGCGCCGACAAGGGCAGCAACTCCGGGCGTCGTGGCAGCGAGGGCCTCGGCGCGGGCGCGGGAGCCTCCTCGAGGAGGATATGGGCATTGGTCCCGCTGATGCCGAACGAGCTGACCCCCGCGCGGAGCGGCTGCCCGGTGCCCTTCCAGGGCGTGAGCCGCGTGGGGATGGTGAGCGCACTGCCCTCGAGCTGGATGCGGGGGTTGAGCTGCTTGAGGTGCAGGTGCGGCGGGAGGCTCTGGTGGCGCATCGCGAGGACGACCTTCATGAGCCCCGCCACTCCCGCGGCGGCCTCCAGGTGCCCCACGTTGGTCTTCACCGAGCCGATCCCACACACCCCACCGTCGGGGCGAGGGACGCCGTAGGTCTCACGCAGCGCCTCCGCCTCGATCGGATCTCCGAGCGAGGTCCCGGTGCCGTGCGCCTCCACGTAGCTCACCTGTTCCGCCTTCAGCCCGGCGTTCTCCAGGGCCTGGCGGATGAGCGCCTGCTGAGAGAGCACGTTGGGCGCGGTCAGCCCCGTCGACTTGCCGTCCTGGTTGATCGCCGAGCCACGGATCGTCGCCAGGATGTGATCCCCGTCCGCGAGCGCGTCGGAGAGGCGCTTGAGGATGACGACCCCGCAGCCCTCGCCGCGGGTGAAGCCATTGGCGGAGGCATCGAAGGCCTTGCTGCGCCCGTCGGGCGAGAGGGCCTGCAGCTTGGACACGAGCCGCACGGACTGCGGCGAGAGGATCAGGTTCACGCCGCCCGCGAGCGCCAGGTTGCACTCGCGGGCCCTCAGGCTCTGGCAGGCCAGGTGGAGCGCCACGAGCGAGGACGAGCAGGCCGTGTCCACCACCAGGCTCGGCCCCTGCAGGTTGAAGAGATAGGACAGTCGGCCGGAGAGGACGCTCGTGGCGATGCCCGTGGCGCTGAACGCGTCCCCCGTCTCCGGGCGATCCACCTGCATGCAGTGGTAGTCGTCATTGCAGGCACCGATGAAGACGCCCCCGCGGCTGCCCGAGAGCTTGTCGACGTCCAGTCCGGCATCCTCGAGCGCCTCCCACGCCACCTCGAGCAGCAGGCGCTGCTGGGGATCCATCCGCACCGCCTCGCGGGGGGAGATCCCGAAGAAGCCAGGGTCGAAGGCATCCACCGCGTCCAGGAACCCACCCCAGCGCATGGGCCCCTCACCCATGCCGGAGACGTCCTCCGACGGCCAGCGCTCGAGGGGAATCTCCCGGATGGCGTCGACACCGTCGTGGATCAACCGCCAGAAGGCCTCCACGTTCTCCGCCTGGGGAAAGCGGCACGCCATGCCCACGAGGGCGATGGGCTCCTTCGCGGCTCCCTCCACGGCATTGAGCCGGGCCTGCATCTTCTCCAAGGCCACCAGCATGCGCTTGGCGGGAGACAGCTCGCTGGACTCGTCGTTGCGGTTTGCCATGTCAGATCTCTTCGCTCAGCGCGGCGAGCTTCTCCGCGAGGAGCGCCTCGGCCTCTTCGTCCGAGAGTTGCTTGACGTTGTTGACGATCACGGCCTCGAGCGCCGCCGCCTCGTCCAGGGGCTGCTCGACCTTGTTCGTGATGGGAAGTTGCAGCAGCTCGGCCAGATGCCCGACGAGCGCCGCCACGGTCGGGTAGCGCCATACCAACGTCGCCGGGAGCCGCAGCCCCAGGCTGGCCTCGAGCCGATTGCGGATCTCCAGGCTCATCAGCGAGTCCAACCCCAGGTTGCCGAGCGGCTCCTGGAGATCGATCCGCGAGGGAGCCAGCCGGAGCACGTGGCCCACCTGCTCACACAGGTGGGACTCGAGCAACCGCGCTCGCTCCAACCGCTCCGCCGCCCGGAGCGTCTCCACGAAGGCCCCCCGGTTCGCCGGGCGCTCCCCGCCGCTGGCCTGCTCGCGAGCGAGCCGTGACAGGAACGGCGACTGCGCCGCCGTGAGATAGAACTCGCGCCACTGCCGCAGCTCGAAGCGCATCACCGCCACACGCGCGTGGGGACCACCGAGGAGCCGGCCCAGCGCCTCGAGGGCTTGCGCGGGCGGCATGCTGTCCACGCCACGCTGCGCGATGCGCTCGCCGCGGTTGGCCGCCGCGGCCGCGAGCCCCACCCCGGCCCAGGAACCCCAGTCGATGCTCAGCGCGGGCAACCCGAGGCCCCGCCGGTACGATGCCAGCGCGTCGAGGAAGACGTTGGCCGCCGCGTAGTTGCCTTGTCCCGGTGAGCCCAGGAGCGCGCCCGCGGCCGCGAAGAGCACGAAGAAGTCGAGCGGTGCCGCCGCCGTCAACTCATGCAGGTTCCACGCGCCCTGGACCTTGGGCGCCATCACCGCGCGCAGGCGCTCGGAGGTGAGATTGACGAGCACGCCGTCATCGAGGACCGCCGCCGCGTGGAAGACCCCCCGGAGCGGAGGCATCCCAGCCGCCAGCTCCGCGAACACCCGCTCGAGTTCCGGCCGTGCCGCCACGTCGGCCTTGCACACCTGGATCTCGGCACCGGCCGCGCGCAGCGCATCGAGGGTCCGCTGAGCCTCCGCGGATGCGCCTCCGCGGCCCAACAGGGCGAGGTGGCGGGCACCCCGCGAGACCAACCACTCCGCGAGCTTCAGGCCCAGGCCACCGAGCCCTCCGGTGATGAGGTAGGTGCCGTCGGCGCGAAGCTCCGCCGGGGGGGCCGTGATGCGCTCCATGCGAGACAACCGCGCCACGAACCTCGCCGGGCCCCGGAGCGCGACCTGCTCCTCCCGCGTCGACGAGAGGAGCTCGTCGGCGAGCACGCGCGCCTGGGCCTCGTCGAGCGCCCCGAGGTCCACGTTGCAGCACTGGAACTCGGAATGCTCCAGCGAGAGGACCCGTCCGAGTCCCCAGAGCGGGGCCTGCTCGACGTGGACCGCGCGCTCCGCGGGTTTCACGGCGTGGACTCCCTGCGTCACCAGCCACAGCCGGGGCATGTCACGGAAGCCCGCCGCCACCAGGGCCTGCGTGAGGTGGAGCGCGCTCCCGACCCCGAGCGACCGTGCCCGCTCCAAGGCCTCCGGCCCCTCCTCGGGCCGCGGCGCGTCGAGGCTGAAGAGATGCACGACGCCACGGCACACCGGCCGTCCGGAACCGAACTCGGCTTCGAGGATCCGCGCGAAGCCCTCCGTCCGCGACGGATCGACCACGTAGTGCCCTGGCTCGACGAGACGCGACGCAGCGCCATGGGAAACCAGGACACACGGCTCGCCGCGCTCGCGCAGCACCGCCTGCAACTTCCCGCCGAAGCCCTGATGATCCGCGAGCACGAGCCAGGCCCCGGGCGCGGACTGCGTGGAGGGCGCGAGCTCCGCGCGCGGCTCTTCCTGCCAGTCGGCCAGGTACATCCACCCGTCGATCTCATCCGAGGAGCGCCGCCGCACCGCATCCAGGCGCCGGCACATCAGGCCCCTGGCCTCCATCAGGACGCGGCCCTCCCCATCGAGCAAGGTCACATCCGCCTCGACCGTGCCCGCCCCACCGCTCGTGCCGGACCGCACGAGGGCGTGTCCCCACAGCACACGGCCAGGCCGCCCGTGGACGCGCAGGCTCTCGACCGCCACCGGAACGAACGTCTCGCCCCGCCGATCACCCAACCCCGCCCCGTTGATGACCTGGAAGCAGGCATCCAGCAGCGCCGGGTGGACCTGATGGACCGCCAGCTCCGACGCGACCGCGGAGGGCAGCTCGAGGCGGGCGATCGCCTCCCCCGGCGCCTTCCACAGCTCCTTCAACACGCGGAAGCTCGGACCGAAGTCGACGCCCCGCTCCTGCATGAGCTGGTAGTGCGTCTCGCCGTCCATGCGCTCCGTGCACCGCCCCCGCGCCTCCTCGAGCGCGAAGGTCGCCGCCTCGGCGCCTTCACCGAGCCGTCCCTCGGCATGCAGCGTCCAGCTCCCGCCTGCTTCCGCCGGCCGGCTGAAGATCCGGAAGCGCGGCGCTCCGGTCTCGTCCCGCGTGAAGGTCATCTGCACCGCGAGGGCCTCCTCGCGGGGCAGTACCATCATCTCCTGGAAGATCACATCCTCGAGCGCGCGGCTCGCCGGTCCCAGCGCCTCCGCCGCCCCCGCGAGCGCCATCTCGAGGTACGCGGCGCCAGGGAGCACGACCTCACCCTGCACGCAATGGTCCTCGAGGTACGCCGGGCCGTCGGCGGAGAGCTCCGTCAGCCACAGGTGCGAGCCCTCCTGCCCCGCCAGCGTCAGGTGGGCACCGAGCAACGGGTGGTGCCCGGCCCGCCGGGCACGGCGCGCGCGCGGGGGCTCCTCGACCCAGAAGCGCTCGTGCTGCCACGGGTAGGTGGGCAGCACCACGCGCCGGCCGCGCACCGGATGCTGGCGCTGAAGGTCCACCTCGTGGCCCACGGCGTATAGCGCCCCCAGCGAGGACAGCATCGAGCTCCGCTCGTCGTCCTCCCGCCGGAGCGACGGCAGCACCGCGCCCTCGCGTCCGAGGTGCCGCAGGTGCTGCTCGACGGAGGGCAGGAGGATGGGGTGCGGGCTCAGCTCGATGAAGATGTCATGGCCCTCGGCCGCGAGCCGCTCGATGGCCTTCGAGAACAACACCGGCTCACGCAGATTGTCGGCCCAGTAGCCGGCGTTGAAGCCCGCGCCATCCGTCATCTCCCCCGTCACCGTCGAGCAGATGGGGACGCGGGCCGCGCGCGGCGCGATGCCCTGGAGGGCCGCGAGCAGCTCCGGCCTCAGCGGGTCCATCTGAGGGCTGTGTGACGCGACATCCACCTTCACGAAGCGGCAGAAGACGTCCCGCTGCTTGAGGCGGCCGGAGATCTCCTCGAGCGCGGCTGGCATCCCCGAGAGGACGGTGGAGCGCACGCTGTTGCTCACCGCGACGGAGACACGATCCTCGAAGCCCCGCAGGGCCTGCTTCGCCTCCTCCAGCGTCAGATCCACCAGGAGCATGGAGCCCTGGCCACTCACGCCGCGCAGCAGCCGGCTGCGGCGGCAGATGATCCGCGCCGCGTCCTCGAGGCTCAGCGTACCGGCCACGTGCGCCGCGGCCACCTCGCCCATGCTGTGCCCCACCACCGCGTCCGGCTCGATGCCCCACGCGCGCCACAGTTCCGCCAGCGCCACCTCCATGGAGAAGAGCACGGGCTGGATGACATCGATCTCCTGGAGGCGGCCGCGGCCCTCCTCGGCCGCGAGCTCCTCGAGGACGCTGAAGTCCGCACAGGCCCGGATGGCCTCGTCACACCGCACCAGCGCGGCGCGGAACACGGGCTCTTCCTCGAGCAGCCGCCGGCCCATGCCCAGCCATTGCGAACCCTGGCCGGGGAACACGAAGACGACCCGACGGCGCGCGGACCCCGACTTGCGGCCGATCGCCGCCCCCGGGACGGGCTCTCCGCGCGAGAACGCTTCCAGCTTCTCCACGAGCTCGGCATGGGTGCGGCCCACGAGCGCGAGGCGGTGGTCATGGTGGGAGCGCGACAGGGCCGCCGTGGCACAAGCCTCGCGGAGCGCCACGTCCGGATGCTCCGCGAACCAGCGGGCGTGACTCCCGGCCATCGCCTGGAGCGCTTCGGGGCCGCGCGCCGAGAGCACGAGCAGTTCCGCGCCCCGCGGTGGTGCCGGCGGGGGCTGGGCAGCCGGCGCGGGTGGCTCCCGGAGGATGACGTGTGCGTTGGTCCCGCTGATGCCGAACGCGCTCACTCCCGCCAGGCGCGGCTGCTCGCC
Source organism: Cystobacter fuscus (assembly GCF_002305875.1). Classification (NCBI taxonomy): domain Bacteria; kingdom Pseudomonadati; phylum Myxococcota; class Myxococcia; order Myxococcales; family Archangiaceae; genus Cystobacter; species Cystobacter fuscus. Next base: position 7,837,447 of record NZ_CP022098.1, read on the forward strand.
TCGCGGCCAGGGGCGCGGCTCGGTCGGGACGACCACCGGCGCGCCGTCGAGGACGATGTCCGGGTTGAGGCGCTTGAAGTGCAGGTTCGGAGGAATCACCTCCTGGCGCAGCGCGAGCATCGTCTTGAGGACACCGGTGAGCCCGGCTGTCGCCTCCAGGTGCCCGACGTTCGTCTTGACCGAGCCCACGACGAGGGGGGCCTGCGCGCTCCTCCCCGAGCCCAGCACGCGCGCGAGCGCCTGCAACTCGATGGGATCGCCCAGCGAGGTCCCCGTCCCGTGTGCCTCGACGAAGGAGATCTGCGAGGGCTCGAGCCCACCGCTCGCCAGCGCCTGCTCGATGACCCGCTCCTGCGCCGGACCGTTGGGCACCATCAGGCCGCTGCTGGCGCCGTCCTGGTTCACCGCCGAGCCGGCGATGAGCGAGAGGATCTCGTCACCCTGGGCCAGCGCATCGGAGAGCCGCTTGAGCACGAGGACGATGCAGCCCTCGGAGCGCACGAAGCCATTGGCGGAGGCATCGAAACTCTTGCAGCGCCCATCGGGCGCGAGACCCCGGCTGCTGGACAGGGCGATCGTCGCATCCGGCAGCAACAGGAGGTTGACGCCCGCGGAGAGCGCCAGATCGCACTCGCGGTTGCGCAGGCTCTGACAGGCCACGTGGAGCGCCACCAGCGACGACGAGCAGGCCGTGTCGATGGACATGCACGGCCCCTGGAGGCCGAGCGTGTAGGAGAGCCTGCCAGCGGCCGCGTTCAGCGAGGTTCCCGTCACATGGTAGATGTCGGGTGCCCCCGCGAGCTGCCGCGCCTGGAGCTGCGCGTAGTCGCTCCCAATGATGCCCAGGAACACGCCCGTCCGGCTCCCGGAGAGCTGCTCCGGTGGCTGACCCGCGCGCTCGAGCGCCTCCCACGCCACCTCGAGCAGCAGGCGCTGCTGGGGATCCATCCGGGAGGCCTCCCGGGGGGAGACCCCGAAGAACGCGGCGTCGAAGCGATCCACGCCGTCGATGAACCCTCCCCAACGCGCGTACGTGCGGCCCGGCTTGTTGGGGTCGGGATCGAACAGCGCCTCCGCGTCCCACCGATCGCGCGGCACCTCGGTGATGGCGTCCACGCCCTCGTACAGCAGGCGCCAGAACGCCTCCGGCGTCCGCGCACCGCCGGGCACGCGGCAGGCCGTACCGACGATGGCAATGGGCTCCGAGCGCGTGCGCTTGAGCGCCTCGCTCTCCGCGTGCAGCTCGAGAGCCAACAACACGAGCCTCTTGGGAGGGAGGTTCGCGATCTTCTCGTAGAATTCCTTGCTCATCGCCGTTGTGCCCGATTCAGCTCAGTTTCTGTGCAATCAACCGCTCGACCTCTTCGTCGGACAGCTCCGCCACCTGCGACAGGCGCTCGGCGAGATCGCCGATCTCCGCCTGCGCGGTTTGAGGCCGTGACTCCTGGGTGGCCGCCGCGGTGGGCAGAGGGATCTCCACCGCGTTGACGCTCCCGGCCAGGCGCTTCGCCAGCGCGAGGACCGTGGGGTGATCGAACGCGAGGCTCGCGGGCAGCTCCTTGTCGAGGCCCCGCTGCAGCACGTTGCGCAGCTCCACGGACATCAGCGAGGTCATGCCCATCTGGAAGAAACCCCGCTCCGTGGGCGGCAGCTCGGCGGAAGGAAACCCGAGGATCCGCCCCACCTCCCCCTGGATGCGCTGCACCAGCGTGTCGAAGCGGCGGGCCGGCGGCAGCGACTCGAGCTCCGTGAGCCACCGCGCCCGCGAGGACGTCGCGCCCGGCGTTGGCGAGGACTCGCCCACCTGTCGCAGGAAGGGCCGGCGCCGCCGTGCCTCCCAGATCGGCTTCAACGCCGACCAGTTCACGGACGCGATGGTCTTGTGGCTCACCCCCGCCCGCAGCACCTGGCCCATCGCCTCGAGCGCCCGCTTCGAGGACATGGGATTGAGTCCGAAGCGTGCGAAGTCCCGCTCGCCCTCGGCACGCGCCCCTCCGATCTCGTCCCACGTCCCCCAGTGCAGGGTGGTGGCGGGCAGTCCCATCGCCCGGCGGTGGTGCGCGAGCGCCTCGAGGAACTGGTTGCCCGCCGCGTAGTGCACGAGGCCCGAGGCGCCCCACAGGGTCGACGTCGACGAGAACATCACGAAGAAGTCGAGCTCGAGCTCGCGTGTCAGCTCGTGCAGCACCCAGGAGCCGAGCACCTTCGGGCGCAGCATCGCCGTCATCGTCGCGAGGTCCATGTCCTCCAGGTGGCACTCCGTCAGGAGCGCGGCGGCATGGATGACCCCTCGCAGCGGGGGGAGCGTCGCGGCCGTCTCACGCAGGAGCGCCGCCATCCTCGCGCGATCCGCCACGTCGGCGGCCAGCGTGGTGACGGACGCACCGAGTGCGCGGAGCGACTCGAGCCCCTCGCGGCGCCGCGCCGAAGCCGCATCCCCCGCGTCGGAGATTCCACTCCGGCCCAGCAGCACGAGGTGCCGCGCGCCCCGCTCCACCAGCCACCGCGCCACCTTCAGGCCCAGCCCGCCCAGCCCGCCGGTGACGAGGTAGGCCGCGTCCGAGCGCAGGCGCAGCGGCTCCGCCGGCGCATCCACCCGCCCGCGGACGATGCGGGGCACGAGCGGGCGCTTCTCGCGGAACGCGAGCTGATCCTCACCATCCCCGCCGGACGCGGAGATCTCGCGAAGCACCGCGGAGTGCTCCTCGGGAGCACCGCCCGGCTCCAGGTCGATGAGGCCACCCCACACGTCCGGCTGCTCGAGGGACACGCCCCGGCCCAGGCCCCAGAGCGGCGCCTGCGCCAACGACACGCGCTCGGTCCCCGAGCCGGTGACCTGGGCGCCCCGGGTCACCACCCAGAGCCGCGCGCGCCCGCGTGCGCCCATGAGTGCCTTCACCAGATGCAGCGCGGCCACGGAGGACTCCGGCGCCTGCCCCTGCTCGTCGAGCACCGCATCGAGGCCCCACAGGTAGAGGGCGCGGCCCTCGTGCCCGGACGCGGGTGCTGGCAGCTCGCGCAACAGGCGCTCCATGTCCTCGGGCCGCTTCGGGTCCACCACGAAGCGCCGCGCGTCCAGCCGCTGGAAGGACTCCCCCGCCGTCACGGTGACGCACGGGTGGCCCTGACGGCCAATCGCCTCCACGAGCGCCGTGCCCCACCCACCCCGATCGAGGAACACCAGCCAATCCGCGGGCCCCGGCTGGGCCGCTCCGACGGGCCTGGGCTCCCACGTCACGTCATGGAACCAGTCTTGCGAGCGCGCCTCGCCCAGCACCTCGCGCAGCCGCTCGGCCGCCACACGCCGCAGTCGCACACCGCGCGCCGCGGCCACCCGGCGGCCCTCCGCATCCAACAACTCCAGCGTGCCCACCCGCTCCTCCGGGTGGGTGACGGGCGCGAGTGACACGTGGGCCCACTTCACGTCCGCCCGGCCCGGAACACACTCGAGCGCCTCGATGCTCAGGGGCATGAAGAGCGCGGCCCCGTCCGCCTCCGCCGCGAGCGCGAGCGCCAGGGTCTGGAGCCCCGCGTCCAGCAGGGCTGGATGGAGCTGGTAGCGCGCCGACTCCTGCACCAGCTCCGGCCCGAGCGCGACGAGCCCGAGCGCCTCGCCCGGCCGCCTCCACACCTCGCCGAGCGTCCGCAGCGGAGCCTCGTACTGGACGTCGCGGCGCTCGAGCTCCTCGTAGAGGACCGGAGCCGGCACCTGCTGCGCGCAGCGCGAGCGCACCGCGTCGAGGACCACCGAGGTGCCCGAGGGCACGCCCGCAGTCCGCAACTGGCCTCGGCAGTGCTTCACCCACCCCGCCTCGCGCGCCGCTCCGCCCGCCGCGCGGCTGTGGATGTGGAACACGTGCCGCCCACTGGAGCCCGGCGAGACGTGCACCTGCACGACACGCCGCTCCGCCTCCGGCAACACCAGCGCGCGCTCGAACTCCACGTCCGAGAGCTCGCGAGGCCCCGGACCCAGGGCCTCGGCCGCGGCGCTCAGCCCGAGCTCGACCAGGGCCGAGGCCGGAACCACGGCGAGGCCCGCCAGCCGGTGCGCGCCGAGCCACGGCAGGGAGGTGCTGCTCAACTCCAGCTCGAAGATCTGACCGTCGACGCCATACGCGACGCTCACGGGCCGGCCGCGCAGCGAGGTCACCTGCTCGGCGGCGGGGAGGACGGGCGACACCGCCCCGTCGAGCCAGAACCGCTTGTGCTGCCAGGGATACGTCGGCAGCGGGGCCATGCGCCCACCCTCCGGAAAGAGCCGGCTCCACTCCACGGGCCAGGCCGCGCGGTACAGCGTGCCGAAGGACTCCAGCATCACCGCCCGCTCGGACTCCTCACGTCGCAGGGACGGGAGCGTCATGCCCTCGCGGCCCGCGTGCTGCATGCACCGCTCGACGGCGGGCAGCAGGATCGGGTGCGGGCTCATCTCCATGAAGACCGTGTGCCCCCCCTGGACGAGCTCGAGCACGGCCGGGGAGAACAGCACCGGATCTCGCAGGTTGCGGACCCAGTACGCGGCATCGAAGCCGGAGCCGTCGCAGGGGGTGGCGGTGACGGTCGAGACGATGGGCACGGAGGAGGATCGCGGCCTCACCGAGGAGAGCGCGGCGAGCAACTCCGCGCGCAGCGGATCGACCTGCGGACTATGCGACGCCACGTCGACCTTCACCCAGCGGCAGAACACATTACGAGCCTCGAGCTCGCCGCGGATCTCCTCGAGCACCGGGGCATCTCCGGACAGCACCGTCGAGGTCGGGCTGTTGCTCACCGCGATCGCGACACGCTCCTCGCGCCCCAGGAGGGCCTTCTTCGCCTCCGCCAGGGACAGCTCCGTCGCCAGCATCGCGCCCTGGCCGCTGATGCGCTTGAGCAGCCGGCTCCTGAGGCAGATGATGGCCGCCGCGTCCTCCAGGCCGAGCGCGCCCGCCACGTGCGCCGCGGCGACCTCGCCCATGCTGTGGCCCACGACGGCATTGGGCTCGATGCCCCAGGAGCGCCAGAGCGCCGAGAGTGCCACGGCCATGGCGAACAGGACCGGCTGCACGACGTCGATCTCCTGGAGCCGCGACGACTCGGACGGCGCCCGAAGCACGTCGAGCAGCCGCCACGTCACGTGGGGCCGCATGGCCTCGTCGATGCGCTCGAGAGCCTCGCGGAAGGCCGGCTCCTGCTCGAGGAGTTGCCGTCCCATTCCGAGCCACTGCGAGCCCTGGCCCGGGAACACGAAGACCACCTTTCGCCGCCCGTCCACGTCCTTCCGGGCCGGAGTGGGCCCTGCGTCGGCGAACTCCCGGAGCTTCCCGGCGACGACGGCCGGGGACTCTCCCGCGACGGCCAGACGGAACTCATGGTGCGTCCGCCGAAGCGCCGCCGTGTAGCAGACGTCCCGGAGCGACACGTCCGGCGAGGACCCGAGGTGCTCCGCGTACCTCCGGGCCAGCTCCTGGAGCGCGGAGGCAGAGCGTGCCGACAGCGGCAGCAGGTGCACACCGGGCGCGGGGGCGGCCGGCGCCACCGGAGCCGCGGGCGGCTCCTCGAGAATCACATGCGCGTTCGTCCCGCTGATGCCGAACGAGCTGACCGCGCCACGGCGCTTCCTCTCCTCGCGCGCCGGCCACGGGTGGAGGGCCGTCGGGAGGAGGATGGGCGCGCCGCCGGGATCGATCCGCGGGTTGAGCCGCTGGAAGTGCGCGAGCGGGGGGACGGCCTGGTGCCGCAGGGAGAGCACCATCTTGATGATGCCCGCGATGCCCGCGGCCGACTCGAGGTGGCCGATGTTGGTCTTCGCCGCGCCCACGACGAGCGGTTGCCCCGCGGAGCGCCCGCTGCCGTAGACCTCCTGGAGTGCCTCCATCTCGATGGGATCCCCGAGCGAGGTCCCGGTCCCGTGCGCCTCGACACAATCGATCTCGGAGGGCTCGAGGCCCGCGCTCCCCAGCGCCTGGCGGATGAGCGCCTTCTGGGCGAGCACGTTGGGCGCGGTCAGCCCCGCCGACTTGCCGTCCTGATTGACGGCCGAGCCCCGCACGAGCGCGAGGATGGGATCCCCCGCCGCGAGCGCGTCGGACAGGCGCTTGAGGACGACGACGCCGCAGCCCTCGCCCCGCACGAAGCCGTTGGCGCGCGCATCGAAGGTCTTGCAGCGCCCATCCGGCGCCAGCGCCTGGGCCCGCGACACCCGGCTCGACGAGTGCGGCGAGAGGATGAGATTGACGCCGCACGCCAGCGCCATCGAGCACTCCTGGTTGCGCAGGCTCTGGGAGGCGAGGTGCAGCGCCACCAGCGACGACGAGCACGCGGTGTCCACCACCAGGCAGGGCCCCTGGAAGTCCAGGAGGTAGGACAGGCGCCCCGACACCACGCAGTTGAGCGTCCCCGTCACGCTGCTCGCGTCCCGGGCGGAGGGATTGCCCATCTGCAGCAGCGCGTAGTCATCGCTGTACAGCCCCACGAACACACCGGTGCGGCTGCCCGCCAGCCGCGTCATGTCCTGCCCGGCGTGCTCCAGCGCCTCCCACGCCACCTCGAGCAGCAGGCGCTGCTGGGGATCCATCCGGTGCGCCTCGCGCGGCGAGATGCCGAAGAAGTCCGCGTCGAACCGGTCCACCTGGTCGATGAAGGCCCCCCAGCGCGCCCCCAGCTTCTCCAGGGCCTCGGAGTCCAGCCGCGCCATGTCCTCACGGGTCCACCGCGAGGCAGGCACCTCGGTGACGGCATCCACGCCGTTGCACAGGAGGTTCCAGTACGACTCCGGATCCGTCCCACCGCCGGGGAAGCGGCACCCCATCCCGATGATCGCCACCGGCTCCGAGCGCGCGCCCTCCGCCGCGTCGAGCCGGGACTTGAGATCCATCGCGAGGAGTGCCAACCGCTTCGGGGAGTACTGAGCGATTTTTTCGGCGAAGCTCGTCATTTGCCCTGCACCATCCTCTGAGCGAACAGTCGCTCGACTTCTTCTTCCGACATCTCGTCGATCTCACTGCCCAGCGCGGCCGGTGAAGGAGCCACCGCCACCGGTGAAGGAGCCACCGTGGCCCGGGGCTCACCGACCTTGTCCTCGAGTGGGAGTTCCATCTTCTCCGCCAGGTACGGAGTGAGCGCGGCGAGGGTCGGATAGGTCCAGACCAGCGTCGCGCTGAGCTTCAGGCCCAGCGCCGCCTCCAGGCGGTTGCGGATCTCCATGCTCATCAGCGAGTCGAGACCAAGGCTCCCCAGCGGGGTGCGTGGCTCGATGCGCGCCGGCTCCATCCTCAGCACTCCGCCGATCTGCTCGCGCAGGTGTTGCTCGAGCAGGGCACGGCGCTCGGAGCCGCGGATGGCCTCGAGCTGCTCGCGGATCCGGCTCCGCCCCTGCTCCACGGCGGGTCTGCCCGTCCGCTCTCGGGCCAGACGGGTGAAGAAAGGCGACTGCGCCGCGGCCAGGTAGAAGCCCAGCCACTGCCTCGGATCGAGCGCCATCACGCTCACCTGCGGGCGGCCCTGCCCCAGCAGCATGCCAAGCGCGGTGAGTGCCTTGTCCGGCGGCATCCCCCGCAGGCCACGCGCCTCGAGGCGCTCTCCGCGGTTGGCCTGCGCCGCCGCGAGGCCCACGTCCGTCCAGGTGCCCCAGTTGATGCTCAGCGCGGGCAGGCCCTCGGCCCGGCGGGTATGGGCCAGTGCATCCATGAACGCGTTGGCCGCGGAGTAGTTCGCCTGACCTGGGGTGCCCAACAGGGAGGTCGCGCTGGAGAAGAGCACGAAGAGTTCCAGCGGCAGGTGACGCGTCTGGGCGTGGAGGTTCCAGGTGCCCAGGTCCTTGGGCGCCATCACCGAGGCGAAGCGCTCCTCCGTGAGGTTGAGCAACAGACCGTCCTCGAGCAGACCCGCCGCGTGGAACACGCCGCGCAGTGGCGGCATCGCCTCGGCCACCCGGGCCAGCGCACGCGCCACGTCTCCCGGAATCGCGACATCGGCCTGGAAGGGCTCCACCCGGGCGCCCGCCTGACGGAGTTCCGCGAGCGTGCGCTCGGCCTCCGCCGAGGGGCCGCGGCGCCCCAGCACGAGCAGGTGCCGCGCCCCATGCGTGACGAGCCAGCGCGCCACCTCGAGGCCCAATCCGCCGAGCCCGCCCGTGATGAGGTAGGTGCCGTCGGCGCGGAGGAACGTCGCCGGATCCCGGGCGACCAGCGCGTCCGCCGCCCGAGAGAGCCGCGCCACGAGACGCGTACCACCGCGCCAGGCGACTTGATCCTCGAACGCCGTGGACGACAGCTCCCGGAGCAGAGCGTTGGCGCACGCGTCCACGTCTCCCTCGAGATCCACCCGTGTGCAGCCCAGCTCGGACTGCTCCAGGGCGAGCACCTGCCCCAGGCCCCAGAGCGGAGCCTGGGCCACGTTGACCCGCTCCGGCTCCTTGCCCACGGAGCGCGCGCCCCGCGTGGCCAGCCAGAGCCGGGGCGGATCCCTCCAGCCGGCCCGCGAGAGCGCCTGCACGAGGTGCAGCACACTGGTGGTACCGAGACGCCGCGCGGCCTCCAGGGTCGACGGCGTGAGCGCGTCATTCGAGGCGCAATCGAGGCTCCACAGGTGCACCACTCCGCGGCACGGGGGCGCCCCGGACCCCAGCGTGTCCCCGAGCAGCCGGCGCAGGTGCTCCACGTTCCGGGGATCCACCTCATGGCGCCCCGTGCCGGCGAGCCGGTACGTCTCTCCCGGGGAGACGAGCACGCACGTCTCCCCACGCGCCCGCAGCAACGCGGACAGCCGATGACCCACGCCACCGCCATCGCCGAGGATCAACCAGCTCCCTGGAGAGCGCGCCGGCCACGGCGGCTCCGCCGGCAGCGGCTGCGGCTCCCAGTCCACCTGGTAGGTCCACTCGCCGAGTTCCTTGCGTACCGCGGCGCCCGCCTCGAGCCGGTAGACGCGCAGCCCCTCGAGCTCCATCAGCACCTGGCCTTGATCATCCAGGAGCCGGATGTCGAAGGAGTGCTCCCGCTCGCTCGCGGACGCCTCGCCCAGGGCCTTCACCCACACCCAGGCCGTACGCCCGGGCCGCTGGAAGAGCCGCATCCGTCCGAGCCCCACCGGCACATGGGTCCCCACCGTCGTGGGCGCCGCTTCCGGCTCGGAGACCAGCTCCACCGCGACCTGGAGGCAGGCATCCAGCAGCGAGGGATGGAGCCGATACTCCCCGCTCTCGGAGGACACCTGCGCGGGGAGCTCCAGGCGTCCCAACCCCTCGCGCGCGCTGCGCCAGAGCTGGCGCAGCGACTGGAACGCGGGGCCGTACGCGAGGCCCTGCTCCTGCCTGCGCTGGTAGTGCACCTCGGAGGAGAGCGCCACCGTCATGCGCTCGCGCGACAACCCGGGCGGCTCCACGGTGCGCGCCAGGGCCGCGCCCTCCTCCCGGCGCAGTCTCCCCGCCGCGTGCTTGCGCCAGCTCTTGTCTCCCGGGGCGCGGCTGGAGATCTGGAAGGAGGCCCGGCCCGCGCCCTCCTCGCTCACCACCACCTGCGCGAGCCGCGTCCCTCGCGGCTCGAGCGTGAGCATCTCACTGAGCGAGACGTCCTCGAGCACGAGCCCCGCCTCGCCCAGCACCTCCGCTCCCGAGGACAGGGCCATCTCCACGTACCCCGCGCCCGGGAAGACGCTCTCCCCCCACACGCGGTGATCCGCGAGGTACGGGAACGCCTCCGTGCTCAGGGCCCGTTCCCAGAAGTGGGTGCCAGGCTGCACGGACGAGGAGAGCGAAGCGCCGAGGAGAGGATGTCCCGGACCGCCCTCGCGCACGGCGCTCTCGTGCCGTGAAGCCGCCGTCTCCTCGTCCAACAGCCAGTAGCGCTCGCGTTGCCAGGGGTACATGGGCAGCGCGACGACACGTCCGCCCGAGGGGTGCAGCCGCTTCCAATCGACGGAGCAACCCCGTGCGGACAGCGCCGCGAGCGACTCCAGCAGGCTTCGCCGCTCCCTCGCCTGCCGCCGCAGCGACGCGAGCGCGAGCCCATCCCGCTTCGACTCGCGCAGCGTCTCCTCGATGGGGGCGAGCAGCACGGGATGCGGGCTCACCTCGAGGAGCACGCCATGGCCATCCTCCAGGAGCCGCTCGACGGCACCATGGAACAGCACCGGCTCGCGCAGGTTGCTGACCCAGTAGGAGGGATGAAAGTCGCTCCCATCGCCCGTCCGCCCCGTCACCGTGGAGTAGATGGGCACCGCCGCGCGCACGGGAGAGAGTCCCTCGAGCGCGCGCAGGAGGTCATCCTTCAGCGGCTCCATCTGGGGGCTGTGGGAGGCGACATTCACCTTCACCCGGCGGCAGAAGATCCCCTGGCCCTCGAGCCGCCGCAGCAGTTCCTCGAGGGCAGCGGGGTCTCCGGAGAGCACCGTCGAGCGGGCGCTGTTGCTCACGCCGATGGACAGCCGCGTCTCGTAGCCGGCCAGCGCCTCGCGGGCCTGCTCCAGACCGAGTTCCACCACGGCCATCGCCCCCTGCCCGCTCAGGCGGCGCAGGAGGAGGCTGCGGCGGCAGATGATCCTCGCCGCGTCCTCGAGGCTCAGCGCGCCGGCCACGTGTGCCGCGGCCACCTCGCCCATGCTGTGCCCCACCACCGCATCGGGCTCGACGCCCCACGAGCGCCACAGCGCCGCCAGCGCCACCTGCATCGCGAACAGCACCGGCTGCACGACATCGATCTCATGCAGGCGCGAGCGCTGCTCATCCGCGCCAAGCTCCTGCGTGAGGGACCAGTCCACGTGGGGGCGCATCGCCCGCTCGCAGGCCTCGATCGCCGCCCGGAAGACCGGCTCCTCGCGCAAAAGCTCGCGGCCCATGCCGGGCCACTGCGACCCCTGCCCCGGGAAGACGAAAACCACCCGGGTTCGCCCCTCGGGACCCACCCGGCCCTGGCTCAAGCCGGGACGGGCCTCGCCCCGTAAGAAGGCCTCCAGCGCCTCGGCCAGCTCCCGCCGCGAGTCGCCCACCACCGACAGGCGATGGGCATGGTGGCTGCGCCGTACTCCCGCCGTGTAGGTGATGTCCTGGAGCGTCGCCCCATCCAGCGTGCCCCCACCCAGGAAGTCACGGTAGGCCGTGGCCAGCGAGTTCAGCGCCTCGGGGCTGCGCGCCGACAGGGGCAGCACCCGCACCGGTTGCCCACCGGCGGGCTCACGCCCCCCTGCCTCCTGCCCTCCCATGAGGACCTGCTGGCCATGGACATACAGGACACCCAGCGTGTCGAGCATCACGCCCCGCTCGTCCTCCTGTCGACGGAGGGAGGGGACGACGAGCCCCTGCTGGCCGGCGTCCCGCAGGGTCGACTCGATGGAGTGCTTGACGATCGGGTGCGGACCGACCTCCAGGAAGACGCGATGCCCCTCGCCGAGCGCGTGGGAGAGCGCGCCCGTGAGGAACACGGGCTCCGCGAAGTTCTTCACCCAGTGGGCGGCATCGAAGCGCTCGCCCTCGAGCGGCGAGGCGGTGACCGTGGAGAAGATGGGGAGGCGTGCCGGGCCGGGGCGCAGTCCCCGCAGGGCCTCGGAGAGCTCGCCGCGCAGCACATCGACCTGGGGGCTGTGCACCGCCACGTCGGTCTCCACCTGGCGGCAGAACACGCCGCGGTGCCGCAGGGTGGCGAACACCTCGGCGAGCGCGCCCGGCTCACCGGACAGCACCGTCGAGTCCGCGCCCGCGTCGATGGCGCGGCACAGCCGGCCCGCGTAGCCCGTCAGGAGCTCGGCGGACTGGGCCCACGAGAGCCCCACGAGCCCCATCGCGCCCTGGCCGCGGAGCCGGCTCAGCAGGCGGCCCTGGGAGCAGATGACGCGCATGGCGTCCTCGAGGCTCAAGCTGCCCGCGACGTGTGCCGCCGAGACCTCGCCGATGCTGTGACCCACCACCGCGGCGGGTTCGATCCCCCAGGAGCGCCAGAGCGCCGCCAGCGCGATCTCCAGGGCGACGATCGCCGGAAAGGCGACATCGATCCGATCCAGCCGCGCCGTCGCGACATCGGCGCTCAACTCGGCCAGCAGCGACCAGCCCAGGTGCTCCCGGATGAGCCGATCGCACTGCTCCAGTGAGGCCAGGAAGACCGGCTCGGTCCGCAGGAGGGTCCGCCCCATGCCAGGCCACTGCGAGCCCTGTCCCGAGAAGACGAACACCGGCCCCTGAGCGTGCTCGGACTCCACCCGCCCCGCCGACAACCCCGCCCTCGCCTCACCGCGCAGGAAGCCCGTGAGGTGCTCCCCCAGCTCCTTCCGGGAGCGGACGGTCATCGCCAGACGATGGGCGGGCCCGCCGACGGGGGCCGCGGTCGAGCGGCCGAGCTCTGACAGGGACACCTGCTCCCCGCCATCGAGGCGCTCGAGCAACCGCCGCGCCGCCCCTTGGAGGGCCTCCTGCGTCTCGCCCGAGAGGGTCACGAGCTCCGCCCGGGGCGCGCTCGCCTCCTCCACCACGACGTGACAGTTCGTGCCACCGAAGCCGAAGGAACTGACTCCCGCGATCAGCGTCCGCTCCGGCTCGGGCCAGGGCCCGAGGGTTCGCTGGACCTCCAGACGCAGTTGCGCGAAGGGGATGTGCGGGTTGGGCGTCTCGAAGTGGAGGCTCGGCGGGAGCGCGCGGTGCTTGATGCACAGCGCGACCTTGATCAGCCCCGCGATGCCCGCGGCCGCCTCCAGGTGCCCGATGTTGCTCTTGCAGGAGCCGATGCGCAGCGGACTGTCGGCGGGCCGCCCCGCGCCGAGCACCTCGCCCAGGGCCCTGGCCTCCATGGGATCCCCGAGCTGCGTGCCGGTGCCATGCGCCTCGACGTACTGCACCCTGGACGGCTCGACGCCAGAGCGCGCATAGGCCAGGCGCAGCATCTCCTCCTGGGCCTTGGGGTTGGGCGCGGTGAGGCCGTTGCTCCCGCCGTTGTTGTTGATGACGCTGCCGCGGATGACGCAGTAGATGGGATCGCCATCCGCGATGGCCTGGGAGAGGGGCTTGAGCACGACCACGCCCGCCCCCTCGCCACGCACGTACCCGTTGGCGCGTGCGTCAAAGGAGAAGCAGCGCCCATCCGGCGAGAGGGCACCGACCTTGGACATTCCAATCGTGCTGTCGGGCGCGAGGTTCAGGTTCACGCCGCCCGCGAGCGCGAGCGTCGACTCGCCCCTGCGCAGGCTCTCGCAGGCCAGGTGCACCGCCGCGAGCGAGGAGGAGCACGCCGTGTCGATGGCCAGGCTCGGTCCCCGGAGACCCAGCACATAGGAGACGCGGTTGGCGATGATGCTGTGGTGGAAGCCCGTCGCCGTGTGCTGGGAGATGCGCCGCACACCGAGCCGCTGCAACCGGGTCTCGTAATCCGTCCAGATCACCCCGAAGCAGACGGCCGTGGGAGAGCCCTGCAAGCGCTCCGCGGCGATCCCCGCGTCCTCCAATGCCTCCCAGGTCAGCTCCAGCATGAGCCGCTGTTGCGGATCCATGTGGAGCGCTTCCTTGGGCGAGATGCCGAAGAAGAGGGGATCGAACCCGTCCACCCGATCGAGGAATCCACCCCAGCGGGTGTTCGCCTTGCCGGCCGCGGCGAGGTCAGGATCATGGAACCGCTCGGCATCCCACCGCTCGGGGGGAACCTCCGTGATGGCATCGCGCCCTCCCGCCAGCAGGCGCCAGAACGCCTCGGGATCCGGCGCCTTGGGATAGCGGCACGCCAGGCCGACAATCGCGATGGGCTCCTCCCCCGAGTGCGCACGGGAGGGCCGCGGCGCGGGCTCCACCTGTTCTCCGGCGAGATACCGGGCCAGGGCGTCGAGGGTCGGGTACTCCCAGACAAGCGTGGGGGACAACGAGCGCCCGAGCATCGTGCCGACCTCGGCGATGAAGCCCGTGGCCTTCAGTGAGTCGAGCCCATACCGGCTGAAGCGCTCGCGCACATCGAGTGTGCGCGCGTCAATCGCCAACCGTTGAGCGAGGGCAGTGATCAGACGCGCCTGCACCTCGGCCAGCTCATTCTTCAGCAATCCATCTCGCGCCGACACCTGACCCCCTATCCAAACAAGCCGACGACCCCACCGCGGCCCAAGGGCGCAAACCCGTACGCAACCGGTTTGTGCTCAACTCGTTCTGACTTGGGAAGTGACGGATAGTCGACAAATCCGTGAAGGAGTGTCCAGTGAAAAATTCCTGGCGAATTGTTTTAAAAGTACTTACAGCTTCGTTTCGATAAACCAAATCTGATCTGTCTTCCGTTTATTGGCCCTCCAAGGCTTTATGGGGTTGAGACTCTCAATCCGCGAGCAGCACGCGACGGCGTAGCAGGTCGAAGCTGGCGCGGCCTTTGGGCAGCTCACGCAAACACCCAGGCGCCCTGGTTGCATTCACGGCGATGCGGGGTTCCCACGGCCCAGAAACACGAACGCCCGGAAGCCCCAAGGGGGGGCCACCGGGCGGCTTCCTCTCCAACGGGTGAGTCCTACCTCACGCCTTGGGAGTCTCCTGCTGCGTCGGCTCCGCCGGCTTCGCGGGCGACACGAGCGAATCCAGCCGGCTCGTCAGCCGATCCAGCTCGCGGTTGATCGCGCTCACCTGGGACTGGCTCGCCACCCCGCCCACCACCTGGATCATCTGGCTGCGCAGCCCGGTCAGGCGCTGACGCACCTCACCGCCCACCCAGCTCGCCTGCTTCTCCAGCTTCTGCACGGTGGGGTTGGTGCGCAGATCGTTCACGTTCAGCATCCCCAGCACCTCGCGGCGCGACTCCCGGCCGATCGACGCCAGCGTCTGCAGCGCCTTCTGCGCATCCGCCTCGATCTGCCCCAACTGCTTCTGGGCCTGCTCCAGGCGCCCCTTCACGAAGGACGCCACCTGGCCCGCGGCCTCGGCCACCGCCGTCTCGGCCTTGACCGCCTCGGCCTTGGCCGCCTCGGCCGCCTTGCCCGCGGCCGCCTCCGCCTTGCCCGCGGCCTCGGCCACCGTCTGGGCCGCCTTCTGCGCCACGGCCTCCACCTTCTCCGCCGCCTTCTGCGCCACGGCCTCCACCTTCTCCGCCGCCTTCTGCGTCACGGCCTCCGCCTTCTCGACGGCCTTCTGCGCCGCGGCCTCCACCCGGCCCGCGGCCGTCTGCGCCGCGCTCTCCGCCTTCTCCGCCACCGTCTCGGCCGCCGCCTGCGCCGCGTTCTCCACCACCACGGCCGCCGTCTGCGCCGCGGCCTCCGCCGCACCGGCCGTCTCACTCACCGTCTGGGCTACCTCACTCGCCGTCTCGGCCACCGTCTGCGCCGCGGCCTCCACCTTCTCCTCCACGGCATTCACTTCCTGTGCGGGCTCGCCGGCCTGGGGAGCGTGCGACTGATGGGATTTCGAGTGCTTGTGGTGCTTCGCCATGTGTTTGAAACCTCCGCGAGGGTAAGTACCCCAGTGCTAACGCGTCGCGTCAGGGCCGTCAACCCCCCATGACGCGATGAGACGAGAGTCAGGTGGTTTCCGACACCAGCGGGCCGGCGTGTTAGCTCTGGTGCCTCCTCTCCCACCCCTCCGGAGACCCCATCCATGCGTCAGCTCTTCCTCACCGGCGCGGGCATCCTGGTGCTCGCCTCCGTCGCCTGCACGACGACATCCCACGAGGGGCGTGGGGCCGACCCCACCGTTCCCGCAACCCCCCCATCGCCCACCATGTCTCCTTCCTCGGAAACGACGTCGCCCAAGACGAACCCGCTGTTGGATCACTGGTCCGGCCCCTATGGGGGCGTGCCGGCGTTCGATCAAATTCGCATCGAGCACTTCCGGCCCGCGCTGGAGACCTCGATGAACGAGTACCGCCGTGAGATCGCCGACCTGGCGAACGAGCCGGCGGCGCCGACCTTCGAGAACACGATCGCCGCGTTCGAGCGGCTCGGGCAGCGCTTCGAGGAGGTGAGCACCCTCTATGGCATCTGGAGCACGTCGCTCAACGGGCCGGAGTTCCAGGCCATCGAGCGGGAGATGGCGCCCCGGCTCGCGGCGCTCTCCGACGAGGTCATCCAGAACGAGCGGCTGTTCCAGCGCATCGCGGCCGTCTACGAGTCGCCCGAGAAGGCGAAGCTGACGCCCGAGCAGCAGCGCCTGGTGTGGCACCACTACACGCGCTTCGTGCGCTCGGGGGCCCGGCTCGACGCGGAGAAGAAGAAGCAGTTGTCGGCGCTCAACCAGCGCCTCGCCTCGCTCTACACGAACTTCGGTCAGAACGTGCTGGCCGACGAGGAGGGCTACGCCGTGGTGCTCGAATCGGAGGCCGAGCTCGACGGCCTGCCCGACTCGGTGCGCGCGGGCGCGGCGGCGGCCGCCGCATCGCGGGGGCTCGTGGGCAAGTGGGCCATCACCAACACGCGCTCGTCCATGGAGCCCTTCCTGACGTACTCGCGCCGCCGGGAGCTGCGCGAGAAGGTCTGGCGCAACTACATCAACCGGGGCGACAACGGGGACACGCACGACAACAACGCGATCATCTCCGAGATCCTCCAGCTGCGCGCCGAGCGGGCCGGGCTGCTGGGCTACGCCACCCATGCGCACTGGCGGCTGGAGAACACCATGGCCCGCACGCCCGAGCGCGCCATGGCGTTGATGGAGGCCGTGTGGAAGCCCGCCGTCGCGCGCGTGCGCCAGGAGGTCGCCGACATGCAGGCGCTCGCCACGAAGGAGGGCGACAAGATCACCATCGAGCCCTGGGACTACCGCTACTACGCCGAGAAGGTGCGCAAGGCGAAGTACGACCTGGACCAGAACGAGGTGAAGCCCTACCTGCAGTTGGAGAAGCTGCGCGAGGCGATGTTCTGGGTGGCCGGGGAGCTGTTCGGCTTCACCTTCACCCCGGTGAACGACGTGCCCGTGTATCACCCGGACGTGCGCGTCTGGGAGGTGAAGGACAAGGCCCAGGGCAAGCACGTGGGCCTGTGGTACTTCGATCCCTATGCCCGGCCGGGAAAGCGCTCCGGGGCGTGGATGAACGCCTATCGCTCGCAGGAGCGCTTCCGGGGGGAGATCACCACCCTCGTCTCCAACAACGCCAACTTCGTGAAGGGCCAGCCGGGCAAGCCCGTCCTCATCAGCTGGAGCGACGCGGAGACGCTGTTCCACGAGTTCGGCCATGCGCTGCACGGCCTGAGCTCCGACGTGAACTACCCCGCGCTGTCGGGCACCAACGTGGTGCGTGACTACGTGGAGTTCCCCTCGCAGTTGCTCGAGCACTGGCTGGACACGCCCGAGGTGCTCAACACCTACGCCCTGCACTACCAGACGGGCAAGCCCATCCCCTCCGAGCTCGTCGCGAAGATCGCCAAGGCGGCCACCTTCAACCAGGGCTTCGCCACGGTGGAGTACCTGTCGAGCGCGCTCGTGGACATGAAGCTGCACCTGGCGGGCACGAAGAAGATCGATCCGGACGCGTTCGAGCGCGACACGCTCCAGGGGCTCGGGATGCCCAGGGAGATCGTCATGCGCCACCGCACGCCCCAGTTCGGCCACGTCTTCGCGGGGGATGGCTACTCGGCGGGCTACTACAGCTACCTCTGGTCGGACACGCTCACCGCCGATGCCTTCGAGACCTTCACCGAGGCCAAGGGCCCCTACGATCGGGACGTGGCCAGCCGGCTGAAGAAGCATGTCTTCTCGGTGGGCAACACGGTGGACCCGGCCGAGGGCTACCGCTCCTTCCGCGGCAAGGACGCGGGCATCGACGCGCTGATGCGCAAGCGTGGCTTCCCCGTGCCGGCGGCGCCCAAGAAGAAGAACTGAGGACCGTTCCGCCTCCGCATGCTGCGCCGGCTCCTCCCCACCCTCGCCGCCCTCGTCTGTGGCCTGCTGGCCCTCTTCTGGGGGCTGGTGAGCCTGCAGCGGATCTTCACCCAGGAGCGGGAGGATGCCCGGGCCCAGCTGCGCACCAGCCGCGAGGCCCTCGAGGAGTATGCCACCCAGGGCCTGCGCCACCGGCTCGCCCAGCGGTTGGAGCACGAGCTGCCCGCCCTGCATGCCGCCATGGGCAATCCCCTCGCCCCCGGCGAGGGCTACTACCTGCGCTTCCGCGGGCAGCAGTTCCTGCCCCGTGCCACCCACTCGGCCCCCGGCACGGACACGCCCGCCCGGCGTAATTACCGCGCGCTCGTCCACGCGCTCACCCCGGGCCCCCTGCCCGAGCCCTGGCGCGAGCGGCTGACACGGCTGCGGGACGTGGAGGCGACACTCGAGCGGAAGCAGAGCCCGCGCGCCAACGCGCTCGTCGAGGAGCTGCTGCGCCATCACGCGGAGCACCCGCTGCCCGCCGAGCAGGAGCTGCCCTTCGTGCTGCTGCTGATCGAGCGGCTCCAGCGGGGAGCGGACACCCCTCCCCTGGTCCGCGCGCTCCTGCGCGAGGGGCTCCCCGAGGACTTCGGTGGCATCCAACGCTCCGCGGGTCTCCAGCGGGACCTGCTGCGCGAGCGCGAGCGCTTCACCTCGCCCGACTTCGCCTTCCTGCTCGTGCGCACCGTGAAGGTGAGCACCGCCCTGGGCGAGCCCACCGACGACTTCCTGGCCCGCGCGCGCGAGGCCGACGCAGGCCTCATCATCCTCCCCGAGGGACTCACCGGCCCCACGCTCCTGGGCGAGCGCTGGTACGTGGAGCCCACCCTCCTGCCCCAGCAACAGGACGTGGTCGTGCGTGGCATCGCCGTGGAGCTCGAGCCGCTGCTCGACGAGCTGGCCACGGAGCTGCGTGCGCGGGGCCACTTCGGCCCGGATGGACGGGTCAGGCTCCAGTCCTCGGACTGGGTGCTGCCCCTGGACACCCTGCGGCTGGAGGTGTCCGTGCCCCAGTGGCGCGCGGCCGAGGAGGCCATCGAGCAACGCCATGGGCTCAAGACGCTGCTGGTGGCCACCTGCGGCTCGCTCGCGGTGGCCATCGGGGTGCTCGCCGTGGTGGCCCAGCGCGGGCGCTACCGCTACGTGGAGCTCAAGAGCGACTTCGTGGCCACCGTCTCCCATGAGCTGCGCACCCCGCTGGCCTCCATCCGCCTGCTGGCCGAGACGCTCGAGCGCAAGCTCGCCCAGGCCCCGCCCGATACGCGCGCCTACCCCGAGCGCATCCTCCAGGCCGCCGACGGCCTGAGCTTCCTCGTGGAGAACATCCTGTCGTTCAACCGCATCGACAAGGGGCGCTGGCGGCCCCGGATCACCCTCGTGACGATGGAGGAGCTCGTCGGCATGCTCCGCGCGGACTTGAGGGACTCCGTGTCGGTCCCCGTCCGGCTCACCGCGGACGTGGGCGAGGCCCAGATCGAGGCGGACCCCTCGCTCATCCGCCTGCTGCTGGCCAACCTCGCGCGCAACGCCTGCGCCTACAACCGCCGCACCCCGGTGGAGTTGACCCTGAGCGCCTACCCTTCCGGGCACAACGGCTGCGTGGTGATGTTCTCCGACAATGGCATCGGCATTCCCCCGAGCGAGTGGGAGAACGTCTTCCGCGACTTCCACCGGTTGGAGTCCAACGGTCCCGAGGTGCATGGCAGTGGCCTCGGGCTCGCGCTGTGCCGCAAGATCATGCTCCTGCACGGAGGCCGCATCACCGTGGAGAACTCCAGCCCCGAGGGCACGACGTTCTGTCTGCTCTTCCCCGAGACGCGAGAATGAAACCCCCTTCCGTGCTCATCGTCGAGGACGACGCGAACCTGCGGCTTGGCCTGTGTGACAACCTCCGGGACGAGGGCTACGAGGTGGTGGTGGCCACGAGCGCCCGCGAGGCCGAGCCGCTGCTGAGCGCGCGCTCCTTCGAACTCGTCCTGCTCGACGTCATGCTCCCGGGCGAGGACGGCTATGCCTTCTGCCGGCGCCTGCGCGCGAACGGGGTGAGCACCCCGGTGATGATGCTGACGGCGCGCTCGCTGGAGGACGACATCGTGCGGGGCTTCGAGGTGGGTGCCCAGGACTACCTCACCAAGCCCTACCGCCTGCGCGAGCTGCTCGCGCGCGTGGGCGCCCTGGTGCGGCGCTCCGGCGGCGAGCCTCCCCAGGTCCTCTCCTTCGCGGGCTTCCACCTGGACCTGGGCAAGCGCTCGCTGCGCCGCGCGGAGGGCGGGGAGATCGAGCTGACGCGCACCGAGTTCGATCTGCTCGCCTTCCTGCTCAAGCACCGCGATCGGGCGCTCACCCGGACGGAGATCCTCGATGCCGTGTGGGGCGACGTCGTGGTGGACCCGCGCACCGTGGACAACTTCGTCTCCAGCCTGAAGAAGAAGCTCGGCTGGACGAGCACCTCCGCCTTCACCATCCACACCCTCCGGGGAGTGGGCTACCGGCTGGAGCTGGAAACCATGACGAAACCATGACGAAGACATGGACGGCCCAAGGCCACGCCGTCCGCGCGACTCCGTAGGTTGTGAGGTGTCAGCCACGGAGGGCGTCACATGTTCCAGTCGGTCATCCAGCAGTCGGCAGCGGGCAGGGGTCGGTTCGGCACGGGCATCTGGGTTTCCCTGTTGGTGCACGCGGGAGTGCTCGGCGGCGCGCTGCTCCTGTCGAAAGCCAACCACGAGGCCGCTCCCCCGAAGGAGCCGGACGTCTTGATCTTTCAACACCACCCCTCGGGCCCACCGCGGCCACAGACGGCTTCCCCTCGACCCGAGCAGAAGTCCGCCTCGCCCAAGGTGGCCGACAAGAAGCCCCCGACGCCCCGGAAGACGTTGCGCCAGCCCACGCTCATCCCACCCCCTCCCCCGCTCGAGCCGCAGCCGGTGGAGCCCGAGCCGGCGGAGCCCACGCCCTCGGACGCGGAAGCGAGCAGCGAGCCCACGGCTTCGCCCCTGGGAAGCGCCATCGGCGAGGTGATTGGGGACACCGCGTGCCGGAATTGCCCCGTGGGGCCCGCGAACCAGGGCACGGGCGAGGAAGTGATTCCCTTCGGCGCCGGCATGACGCCCCCGCAACTGCTCTCCGAGGGCGTGCCCGTGCGCTACACGTCCGATGCGCTCCAGGCGGGGGTGCGTGGGCTGCTCATCGCCAAGTGCATCATCACCAGTAACGGACAGGTGGACGACTGCCACGTCATCAAGGGCCTGCCCTTCATGGATCAGGCGGTACTCGAGTCGCTCGAGAGCCGCCGCTACCGCCCGGTGACCTTCCAGGGCAAGCCGGTCAACGCGCTCTACACCTTCAACGTGAAGCTCCAGATGCAGTAGTCCCCGAGGCCTGGCCCTACGGGGGGCCCTTGTCGGCCCGCGACCCTTGCTTCGCATCCGCCATGGTGGGCCCCACGGCCTGCGCCGGGTCCACCGTCACCGGGACGGAGACGACGCGCTGGTTGCCCGCGAAGTCCGCGGCGCGCAGGTACAGGGAATGGCCGCCGCCCTTCACGGCGGAGAGATCGTGACGACCCTTGTAGGTCATCGTCTCCTTCTCCAGCTTCAGCGGCGTCCAGACCCCCAAGGAGGAGTCGAGCTGGTACTCCACCCGGCGCACCCCCGCGCCCGTGGGGCCATCATTCGCCTGGACGGCGATCTCCAGGTACCCCTGGAGCGCATCACCCGTGGGATGGAGGACCGTGACATTCGGTGCCGAGGAGTACAGACCCAGCATGGCGGCCAGGAGGTGTGCGCCGACCACGCACAGAACACCCATCGACGGGGCCCACGTCGTCCAGACGGCCGGCCTGACATGACTGTGCTTGGAGGTGGTTGCCATGCCCTTCCCCAAAGCCAGAAGCGTGCCGGACCCGGTTCGCCCGCGCCCTCGTGAGCGCCTCTTGCCGAGCCCCTCCTTTCTTTCGGGAAAACAGAGGGTTGCCCGGTCTGTCCGGGTTGAAGACTCCCCGCGTCAATCCACCCCCCCGGAGTCTCCCGGAGCGACGCGGAACTTCTTACCGGGACACTCCCGAACAGTCTGGAAGAAACTCCATCATCCCCCCCGCCGGAGGCACGTTCCCGCCCCCTCGGGCCCGGGGGAGCGCGACGCGGGAGAAGCGAGGGACAGTGTGGGGTCCGAGACGGTCGAAAACCGGGGCCTTGACGGCCACTCGCGGATAAGACGTCCGGACCCCGGGAACGAGAGGACGCGTGGACCCGACCGCCCTGCTGTTGAGCCTGCGCCTCGCGGGCTGGACGACGATGCTGCTGCTTCCGCTGGGGTTGCCCATCGCCTGGTGGCTCGCCCGTTCTCGGTGGCGGTGGAAGTTCCTGCTCGAGGCCCTGGTCGCGCTCCCGCTGGTGCTACCCCCCACGGTGCTCGGCTTCTACCTGCTGCGGGCCATGGGCCCCCGGGGTCCGCTGGGACCCGCCTTCGAGGCGCTCTCCGGACACCCCCTGCCCTTCAGCTTCGAGGGCCTGCTGCTCGCCTCGGTGCTCTCCAGCCTGCCCTTCTCCGTCCAGCCCTTCACGGCCGCGCTCGCGGGCGTGGATCCCCGCCTCATCGAGGCCTCGTGGTGCCTGGGCGTGTCCCGCGCGCGCACCTTCTTCCGGGTGGTACTGCCCCTGGCGGCCACGGGCATCCTCTCCGGCATGGTGCTCACGTTCGCGCACGCGCTGGGGGAGTTCGGCGTGGTGCTGATGGTGGGCGGCAACCTCCCGGGCCACACGCGCACGGCCTCCATCGCCATCTACGACGCGGTGCAGGCGCTGGACTATGACGCGGCGGGGAGGATGTCGCTCGTGCTGCTCGTCGTGTCGTTCGTCGTGCTGGCCCTCACCCAGGGGCTGCGCCGTGGGAGGGAGGGCGCATGGACGCGGCGCTCCTGATCGACTTCGAGCAGCGCTTCCAGGAAGGCCCCACCATCCAGGCCCACCTGACGCTGCCCGCCACGCCGGGCCGGGTCGCGGTGCTCTTCGGCCCCTCGGGCGCGGGGAAGACCACGGTGCTGCGCGCCCTGGCGGGGCTGGCCAGGCCCGAGCACGGCCGCATCCTCTTCCACGGGGAGACGTGGTGTGACTCGAGCGCCCGCGTCTTCCTGCCCCCCCAGGCGCGGCGCATCGGCTTTCTCTTCCAGGACTACGCGCTCTTCCCCCACCTCACCGCGGAGCAGAACGTGCAATTCGGCCTCGCGCACCTGCCCGTGGCCGAGCGCCAGGAGCGCTCGCGCGTCCTCTTCTCGCTGCTGCACCTGGAGGGACTGGAGCGCCGGGGCGCGCGCGAGCTGTCCGGAGGCCAGCAGCAACGGGTGGCCCTGGCGCGGGCGCTCGCCATCCGCCCGCGCCTGCTCTTGCTGGACGAGCCCCTGTCGGCGCTGGACGCGCCCTCGCGCGAGGGGCTCCGGGGCGAGCTGCGGCGGCTGCTGCGCGAGCTGGGCGTGCCCACCGTGGTGGTGACGCATGATCGGCTCGAGGCGCTCGCGCTGGGAGACGATCTCGTCGCCATGGAGCAGGGCCGGGTCTGCCAGGTGGGGCCGGTGGCCGACGTGTTCAACCACCCGGCCGAGCTCGCGGTGGCGCGGATGACGGGGATTGAAACCGTGCTGCCGGGCCGGGTGGTGCGGCGCGAGGCGGGGCTGGCCACGGTGGAGGTGGGCCCCCACTCCCTGCTCGCCCTGGAGTCCACGCCCGGTGGGGACGCCGTCTTCGTCTGCCTGCGCGCGGAGGACGTCACCCTCGGCCCGCCCGAGGCCACGCCCACCAGCGCGCGCAACCGGCTGGCGTGCACCGTGGTCTCGCTCGTGCCCGAGGGTGCCCTGGTGCGCGTGGCGCTCGACGCGGGCGTGCCCCTGGTGGCCCGGGTGACACGGCTGTCCCGCGAGGAGCTGGGGCTCGCCGAGGGACGCGCCGTCACCGCTTCCTTCAAGGCGCCCGCCGTGCGGCTCGTTCCCCGCCCGTGAGCGCCCCCCAGCGCCCGGCCACGCTCAAGTGGCGCGTGCGTGGGCGAGCACCCGCTGGAACGCCAGCCGCTGGAGCAGCCACCGCCACGGCGAGCGCAACGCACCGCGGGCACGCGCCCCGCCGCGCCCGTCCAGCAAGGACTCCATGGCCGAGCCCACTCCCAGCAGCACCGCCCCGTGCAGCCGCTGGGCCGCGTGCTGGCAGAACAGCTCCTGCTTGGGCGTGTCCATGGACACCCACACCAGATCGGGCCGCGTGAGCTCGATGCGATCGATCAAGGTGTCCACCCACGGCCCCCGGCCATCCTCCGGCACGTCCGGCGCGGCCACGCCCACCGCCAGCAGCCCATACCGGTCGCGCAGCGCACCCGCCGCCCACTCCGAGAGCTTCGGACGCTCGGCCACCACGACGACGCGCCAGGCCCGCTCCCGCGCCAGGGCCGCCAGCGGCGGCAACCACTGCGCGCCCGCTCGCGGCTCCAGGGAGAGCGCGGGCACCCCCAGGCGCCCGGCGGCGCGGATCATCGCGGGGCCTCCCGCCAGCGACAACTCCGCGGTGGTGAGCGCCGAGCGCAACACCTCGTCGCGCTCGGCGCGCACCACCTGCTCCACGTCCGGCAGGAGGATACGTCCCCCCTGGCCGCCTGTGACGAGTCCCTCGATGGCTCGGAGCACTTCATCCAACCGGCCCAGGTCCAGGGGGACGTGTCCGATGCGCACCCGCGGCAAGCCGCCCGCGGGGCTCTTGTCGAACCGCCAGGGCCTGGACGGAACGAGTCCAGCCCGTGCCGTCACCAGCCTCATCACCCCACGCATGACCCGCCTCCTCCTGACGCCCTCCAAGGGGACGACACAGTGGTGTCGCGCACCCTGATCTGCCAGGGGAGTCTGACGTTCTCGGTTCCAGGGGCTGACAAGTGTGTGACGAGTTCGCCCCGGCCGGATTCGTCCAACGCTACAGATCCGGCGGCGGCCGGACGCCCAGGTGGCAGGCGCGCAGCGCGAGCTGGGTACGGTTCTCCGCGCCCAGCTTCCGGTAGAGCTGGGTCACGTGGGACTTCACCGTGCGCTCGGCGATCTGCAGGTGCGCGGCGATCTTCAGGTTGTCCGCGCCTCCGGCCACGTAGGCGAGCACCTCGCGCTCACGCTGCGTGAGCGTGAGCAGCACGCTCGCGGTGGCGTTGGTCACGGGAGAATGCTCGAAGTCGTTGCGCAGCAGTTGCACCGGAAAGAGCCGCTCCCCGCGCACCAGGGCGTTGACGGCCGTGCACACCGCGTTGGACGTGAGGCTCTGCCGGAAGAGATAACCCGAGGCCCCTTCATCGAAGCACTGGGAGATGAAGTCCTGGGCGTTGGCCGAGGACAACACCAGCATCCGCACCTCCAGCCGGCGCTTGCGCGCCTCGCGCAGGAGGTTGAGCCCCTCCATGCTCGAGCAACCCATGCCCGAGTCTCCACCGGGCTCCACGTCCAGGATGGCCACCTGCGGAGGATCCGTGCCGATCCCATCCAGGAGCGTGCGCGCGTCGCGCGTCACCCACAGCAGGTTGAGACCTTCACCCTTCAACCCGTCGGCCAGGCCCTGCCAGGCCGCCCAGGGTCCTTCCAACAAGCCAACGCGCACATCCGCTTGATTCGCTGCCATGTGAGGGCCCCCCAGCCATCATGGCGTACTGCCCATTTTTTTTAGTGAAACCAACCCACCTCTGGGTCCGGCCCGCATCCCACGCGATCTCGAGATGAATCGTGCGCGTTGTGGCTCGCGAGGATGCCCGACCCGACCGTCGACTGCTACTGCGTGCTGCGTACCTCCGTCGTCCATTGGACGACTTCACTCCCAAACTACCACCCGGATGAAACCACCACCCGGAAGACCGCGATACGACCGTGGTCCTCAAGAACCAGCGGCATGACGAATGGCCATCCCTCGTCCCGCTGTCCAGCCACGGCGACGTGCCCGTGCCGCGCGACTGTGCACGGGCGAACCCATGGGCCTGGGTAGATGTTGGGCGGCGGGCACTGGCCCCCTTCCCCGGAGCGTGTCCGAACAGGACAGCCCTCCGTTCCCGGGGAACGAGAAGCCACGCCGGCGTGGCCATTCCGAGTAGTCTTCCCAACACATGAGCTCCCCCGCCTCCCCCAGCCTGGACGTCGCCACGCCCGAGCGCGTGTCGCTCTCCCTCCCCGTGGCCGGCATCGGCTATCGGTGTCTGGCGTACCTGGTGGACCTGGCCCTGCTCTTCTCCTTCTGGGTGCTCGCCTACTTCGTCTTCACCCTGCTGGTGAGTGACGTCGTCGGCTTCTTCCAGGGCCTGTCCGGCCTGGTGCGCACACTGATGGTGTTGGGCGTGTTCGCCACCCAGTGGGTGTACTGGACGCTGTGCGAGGTGCTGATGGGGGGCCAGACGCCCGGCAAGCGGCTCGTCGGCATCCGCGTGGTGCGCGTGGATGGCTCGCCCGTGGGCGTGCTGGAGAGCGCGGTGCGCAACCTCCTGCGCGTGGTGGACTCCTTCCCGCTCATCTACGCCGTCGGGTGTCTGAGCGTGCTGCTCACGCGCCAGCACCGGCGGCTGGGAGACCTGCTCGCCGGCACCCTGCTGGTGCGCGAGGAGCGCATCGACCTGGACAAGTACACCGCCACGGCCGCGCCCTCCGTCGCGCTCCCGCCCGCCGGCGCCACGGCGAGACTCACCTCGGGGGACGTGGAGCTCATCCTGTCCTTCCTCGCGCGGGCGCCCTGGCTCGAGCCGGCCGCGCGCACCCGCCTGGGCACGCGCCTGGTGGAGCGCTATGGCGGGCTCGACGCGCAACAACGCGCCACGCTGCTCGCCGCACCTGGGGGCGCCGAGTCCTTCCTGCGCGCGCGCGTCCAGGCGGAGCGCTGACGTGGCCTCCTCACTGCCCGCCTTCGTCGCCCGCCGCCGTCCGGACTGGCAATCGCTCGAGGCGCTGCTCACCCGACAGCGCGCGGGCACCCTGCGCCTGGAGGAGTTGCGCACGCTCGACGTGCTCTACCGGCGGGCGGCGGCGGACCTCGCCCACGCGCAGACCTTCCACCCGGGCACCGACGTCCACCGCTTCCTCAACCAGTTGTGCGCCCGGGCCTATGCCGCCATCTACCAGCCTCCGCGCGAGCGCTGGGCGGCCCTGCTCGCCTTCTTCCGCCGGGACTTCCCG
The DNA here is from genome assembly GCF_002305875.1 of Cystobacter fuscus. Classification (NCBI taxonomy): domain Bacteria; kingdom Pseudomonadati; phylum Myxococcota; class Myxococcia; order Myxococcales; family Archangiaceae; genus Cystobacter; species Cystobacter fuscus. The sequence continues at coordinate 7,864,389 of NZ_CP022098.1, forward strand.
CGCACCCTGCGCGCCCACGGCGCCTTCGTGGCCGCGAGCGCCGGCCTGTTCGTGCTCGGCATCCTCCTGGGCGCGGTGGTGGTGCTGCTCGAGCCCCGGGGCGCGGAGCTGCTCGTCCCCGAGAACCTGCGCGACTACATCTCGCGCAAGCAGCTGTGGACCGACGGCCTCTTGTCGGTGACCCCACCGGGCGCGGTGGCCTCGGGCATCGCCACCAACAACCTCACCGTCACCATCGTCACCTTCGCCTCGGGGCTGCTGCTCGGCCTGGGCACGGTGTTCGTGCTCCTCAACAACGGCGTGCACCTGGGCTCGGTGGCCGCCCTGTGCGTGCACGAGGGGCTGGGCGCCAAACTGTTCGACTTCATCGCCGCCCATGGGCCCGTGGAGCTGTCCATCATCGTCATCGCCGGGGGCGCGGGGCTGCGCGTGGGTCAGACGCTCATCGATCCCGGCGAGCTGCCCCGGGGCCAGGCCCTGGTGCTGCGCGGGCGCGAGTCCGTCAAGCTCGTGCTCGGGTGCGCCCCCTTCCTCGCCCTCATCGCCGTGGTGGAGGGCTTCATCTCCCCGGGCGACTTCTTCCCCGGGTGGGTGAAGGCCTCCCTGGGGCTCGCGCTGGGGGCGCTCTTCTGGGGCTACCTGCTGCGCGCCGGCAACGCCGGGCCCCGCGCGGGCACCGAGGCCGGCTGACGCACCGGCGTGCGCGCGCGCTGGCGGTGGCCGAGGATCTTCTCGTACGCCACGTTCAACTCCCGCATCTTCGCCTCGCAGCCGCCCCGGTCCGGGTGCTGCGCCAGCGCCAGCTCGCGGAAGCGCGCCCGCACCACCTCGATGGAGTCCGTCGGCGACACGCCCAGCACCTGGTGCGGATCCTGCTCGTCCAGCGCCGCCAGCCACGCCTCCAGCTTGTTCTTGGCCGCCAGGAAGCGCGCGTCCGCGTCCGTCTTGTCCTTCACCGGGTGGGTGCGCATCTTCGCGTCCGCGCGGAACACGTCCGTGTAGGTACTCGACACCCAGCGGTGGCACGAGCCGCAGCGGAAGTACTTGATGCTCGGTCCCTCGTGACGCGCCATGCGCACCCCACAATAGGTGCACTCGACTTCCACGTTTTCCAGGGTCCGCCAGTTCCAGCTCGTCCCAACCGCCGCGCTCATGGGTGCATCCACCTCGGTGTGTGTCCAGGCGCTACAGGTTCGTAGCGGGCGGCAAGGTCTCACGATCGGATCCCCTGTCAAAAAAATGAGCGGGGGGCGAGGTGGAAAAATCCGCTCACACCCGGCGTCCGTCGGGGGCCATTCCGCGCTAGAACCCGGCGGATGCTCGAACGGACCATCGCCTTCATCGGCGCCGGCAACATGGCCGAGGCGCTCATCAAGGGGCTGTTGCGCGCCGGCACCGCGCGGCCCGACTCCATCATCGCCACCGGACGCCGCGGGGAGCGGCTGGACACCCTGCAGCGCACCTACGGGGTGCGCACCACCCTGGACAACGTCGCCGCGGTGCGCGAGGCGGACGTGGTGGTGCTCGCCGTCAAGCCCCAGGCGCTCGACAAGGTGCTCATCCAGGTGGCGCCCGCGGCGGACCAGAAGAAGCTCTTCATCTCCGTGGCGGCCGGCGTGCCCATCTCCGTGATGGAGCGGCGGCTGGGCCAGGGCGTGCGCGTCATCCGCACCATGCCCAACACCCCCTCGCTGGTGGGCATGGGCGCCTGCGCGCTCGCCCCCGGGGAACACGCGAGCGAGGAGGACATGGCCGTGGCCAGCCGCGTCTTCCAGTCCGTGGGCATCACCACCGTGGTGGAGGAGAACCTCCTGGACGCCGTCACCGGCCTGTCCGGCAGCGGCCCCGCCTACATCTTCCTCGTCATCGAGGCGCTCTCGGACGCGGGCGTGAAGGTGGGCCTGCCGCGCTACACCGCCCAGAAGCTCGCCGCGCAGACGGTGCTCGGCAGTGCCCAGCTGCTCATCGAGACCAACGCCCACCCCGGCCAGCTCAAGGATCAGGTGACGAGCCCCGGCGGCACGGCGATCGCCGGCCTGCATACCCTGGAGGCAGGCGGGCTGCGCACCACGCTCATCAACGCCGTGGAGGCGGCCACGCGCCGCTCCCGGGAGCTGGGGGAGCAGTTCCTGGAGAAGTCCTAGGGCTGGCCTATACTCGGGGTCATGAAGCTCACCCCGCTCGACATCCGGCAGAAGCGCTTCGAGGCCGCCCTGCGCGGCTTCTCCAAGCGAGAGGTGGAGGCCTTCCTGGAGCTCATCGCGGGTGAGTTCGAGGAGGTGGTCAAGGAGAACATCGGCCTGAAGGAGGAGCTCAAGCGCACCCAGCTGCGGCTGGAGCAGCACCTCGAGCGCGAGCGCACCCTCCAGGAGACGATGGTCACCGCCCAGCGCATCAGCGAGGACATGAAGGCCGCGGCCAAGAAGGAAGCGGAGATCATCCTCGCGGACGCCGAGCACCAGGCGGAGAAGATCGTCCACGGCGCGCACCAGCGGCTGGTGCAGGTGGTGGAGGACATCAACGAGCTCAAGCGCCAGCGCACCCAGTTCGAGTCCCAGGTGAAGTCCGTGGTGGAGGCGCACCAGAAGCTGCTCGAGACGTTCAGCGGGCGCACCTTCGCGGACAAGGACTACGCGCGCGTCGAGGACAACGTGGCCTATCTCACCCAGAAGAAGGCGCAGAGCGGCGAGTAGTCCCCCATGTGACGCCGCGCGTCGCGAGCGCGGACGGCACGGAGCTTGGCGCGGCGCGGGCCCAGGCTGCTATGTCTTCGGGCACGTGAGGCCCGCCCATGCGCCACCTGCTCCTGCTCCTGTTGCTGTTGCTCCCGCCCCGGGTGTGGGCCCAGGAAGAGGTCGTCGGTCCGCGGCTTGAAGCGGGCCATGCCCAGGGCCACGTGGAGCCCGCCCTGGTGCCCACGGCCCCGCCCAGGCTGGTGGTGGGCGCGGTGGACACGCCCCGCTTCCACATCCTCTACACCGCCCGCTCCCAGGAGTCCGCGCGCCAGCTCGCCAGCGGCATCGAGTCCATCCGCGACGCCTTCGTGAGCGTGCTGGGGCGCGACTGGCCCGGGACGACGGAGGTGCGCGTGGGCATGGGACGCGAGGAGTTCGAGGCGCTCGCGCTGCCCGGGGGCGAGCCGCCGGGCTGGGCGGTGGCGCTCGCCTACCCCTCCCACCGCATCATCCTGCTCAACGCGCAGACGCTCGCGGGGCCCGAGGGCCAGGTGACGCTGCGGCACGAGCTGGCGCACGTGGCGCTCGGGCAGCTCGCGCCGAGCTGGCCGCGCTGGTTCCAGGAAGGGCTCGCGCAGCACCTCACCGGGGAGAACCTGTCCATGACGCACTACGCGGCCCTCTTCAGCGCGGTGGCGCAGGAGAAGGTGTTCCGCTTCGAGCACCTGGCCGAGGAGTGGCCGGATCTCCCCTCGGACGTGGAGATCGCCTACGCGCAGAGCGCGGCCTTCGTGGCGTGGCTCGCGTCGCACTACGGCCCCGAGGGCATGGGCCGGCTGGTGGACGAGGTCGCCACGGGCCAGCCCTTCGAGCAGGCCTTCGGCAAGGCCTTCCACACCTCGCTGTGGGTGGAGGAGCAGGCGTGGCGCGAGGGACTGGCGGCCCGCTACGGCTGGCTCCCGCTCACCACGAGCACCTCCCTGTTGTGGCTGCTCATCATCGTGCTCAGCGCGGGGGCGTACCTGCGGCTGCGCGCCATCAAGGAGCAGCGGCTCATCGAGATGGACGCGCGCGAGGCCGCCGAGGAAGCCGCCATGCGCGAGGCGCTCGAGGCGGAGCTCGCCCAGCAGCGCGCCGCCCTGGTGCCCCCGGACCTGGCCTCCACTCCGAGCGCGCCCGAGACGCTGGAAATCCCCGAGTGGTACGAGCCCGGCAACGAGCGCGACGAGGACGAGGACACGGCTCCCCGTCCGGCGAAGCCCACCGTGCACTGAGTTCCCCCCTCCACGGGTAGAATCTACAGAGCCGGGCGCGGCGGCACCCCGGTGCTCCACGCCAAGTGGCTGAATTCATTGTCCATCGGCCGTGCGAAGCCGTTGGCCAGCGCCTTGCTTAAGCCCCGGACATCAGTGGGGAGGAGAGGCGTCATGGCGGAGCACGCACGGCGAAGGGCAGGGGTGGCGAGGGTGTTCGTGGGGCAGCCCGAGCGGCTCGCGGCGGCATGGCGCCGGATGCGCTTCGCGGAGGCCCGCAAGGACGGCTCTCCTCCCCGCAACCAATTGGAGAGCGTGGTGGAGCCCTTCATCCGCGAGGTGGGCCGCACGCTGGAGGGCGTGGGGGGCAGTGCCTGGAGCCGGACGCGCGCGGTGCTGCGGCTGTCGTCCCGGCGCGGCTCGCGGGTGCTGAATGACGAGTTCACGGCGCTGCGCCGCTGCATGCTGGACGCGGTGGAGACGCTCGGCGGAGGAGACGCGGAGCGCGCGGTGGTGAACCAGGCGCTGGACGAGGCGGTCCGCTCGACGCAGGAGCTGGTGGAGCACCTGGCCAATCCGTTCGCGCCCGAGCCGCGGGTGCCGTTCGCGGGGCTCGTCGTGCAGTGCTTCGAGAAGCCCGCCCGGGCGCGCGAGAAGACGCACCCCGGGGAGAAGCACGCACCGGTGCATTGAGTTTTTTTCGAGGGTTTTGTCGAGGGGTTGGTCGACCCGTCCGGCTTGACGCCTCCCCCGCTCGGGGGGCGGTGTCCGGGGCCGGCGGTTGAAGGGGGCTGCGCCGACGGGCCCATGGGGGGGCCCGAGGCGCTCACGGGGCGCGTTCCCGTACGGGGGTTCGGCGAGCGCGCACGGTATGGCCGCTGAAAGCCGCGGAGGCGGGGGTCTCCGCGAGCCTTTCTGACGGCCGGGCGGGTCGACTCTTTTTCCGGGCGGGCGCGTGCGTCAGTGCGCGTCCGCCCACGTGTTTCCGGCCCCCACTTCCACCTTGAGCGGCACCTTGAGCGTCATCACCGCGCCCATGCACCGGCGCGACAGCTCCTTCACGGCCTCCACCTCGTCGTCGGGCGCCTCGAAGAGCAGTTCGTCGTGCACCTGCAGCAGCATCCGCGTGCGCAGCTTCTTGCGGGCCAGCTCCGCGTCCACCTCCAGCATCGCCTTCTTCATGAGGTCGGCCGCCGTGCCTTGAATCGGCATGTTGATGGCGGCGCGCTCGGCGGCCTGCACCACCTGGCGGTTCTTCGCGCTCAGGTCCCCCATGGGCCGACGCCGTCCGAAGAGCGTCTCCACGTAGCCCCGCTCGCGCGCCACCCGCACCGTCTCGTCCAGGTAGCGCTTGATGCCGGCGTAGCGCGTGAAGTAGCGCTCGATGATGTCGCGCGCCTCCTCCTCGGGGATGTTCAGGCGCGTGGACAGGCCGTAGGGCGACAGGCCGTAGGCGATGCCGAAGTTGACCATCTTCGCCACCCGGCGCTGCTCCTTCGTCACCTCCGCCTGCGGCACGCCGAAGACCTCCGCCGCGGTGCGGCTGTGGATGTCCTCGTCCCGGGAGAAGGCGTCCAGCAACACCTCGTCCTCGGCGATGTGCGCGAGCAGCCGCAGCTCGATCTGGCTGTAGTCCGCGGAGACGAGCTGGTGGCCCTCGTCGGCGATGAAGGCGCGGCGGATCTCCATGCCCAGCTCGGTGCGGATGGGGATGTTCTGCAGGTTCGGATCCGACGAGGACAGGCGCCCCGTGGCCGTGGCCGCCTGGTGGAAGGTGGTGTGCAGGCGCCCGTCCCTCGTCACCAGCTCCGGCAGCGTGTCCAGGTAGGTGCTCTTGAGCTTGGACAGCGAGCGGTACTCGATGATGGCGCGCGGCAGCGCGTGCTTCTCGGCGAGCTTCTCCAGCACCTCCTGGTCCGTGGACGGGCCCGTCTTGCCGCGCTTGAGCACCGGCAGCTCCAGCTTCTTGTAGAGCACCTCCGCGAGCTGGGGGTTGGAGCCCACGTTGAACTCGGTGCCCGCGAGCTGGTGGATCTCCTTCACCTTGGCGTCGCACTCGGTGCCCACCTTCTCGGAGATCTTCCGCAGCGTCGCCACGTCCACCTTCACGCCCCGCTCCTCCATGCGCGCGAGGATGGGCACGAGCGGCACCTCCAGCTCCCTGGCGAGCCGGTTGAGGCCCAGGGGCTCCAGCTCCTCCTGGAGCCCGGGCACGAGCCGCCGCGCCACGTCCGCGCGCACCGCGTACGCCACGGCCACCTCCCCGGGCGAGAAGTCCTTCAGGGGCCGCGGCTTGCGTCCGCCCGTGGCGGGCAGCTCGGGCAGGTCCACCTGCATCCGCTCGCGGGCGAGGAACTCCAGGGAGTGGTCGCGCCGCGACGCATCCAGCAGGTAGCTCAACAGCTCGACGTCGTCCTCCCCTCCCCGCAGGTGGATGCCCTCGCGCGAGAGCAGGAGCCACAGCGCCTTGAGGCCGTGCCCGCCCTTCTTCACCCCCTCGTCCTCCAGCACATCCGCGAGCGCGCGCTTGAAGTCCGCGGGCTTCGCCTGCTCCACGCCCAGCCCCTCGTGGCGCAGGGGCACGTAGCGCGTGGTGCCGTCCGGCAGCGCCACCCCGAGCCCCACCAGCGTGGCGGACAGGGGCAGACCCTCGTAGGCGGGAAAGAGCGTCACCCGCCCCGCCTGACGGATGGCCGCGGCGAGCGCCTCGAGCGCCTCCTTCGTGGTGACCTGCTCCGTCTCCATCTGGAGCTTCGTGGGCTCGCGGGCGGGCAGCTCCTTGAGCAGCGCGGAGAACTCCAGCTCGGTGAAGAGCGGGCGCAGGAGCTCCTCGCGCAGGGGCTGGCGCACGAGCTGGGGGATGCTCGCGTCCAGCTTCAGGTCCGTGCGGAACGTCACCAGGTCGCGCGCGAGCAGCAGGCTGTCGCGGTGCGCCTCCAGGGCCGCGCGCATCTTCGGCTTCTTCACCTCGGTGAGCCGCGAGAGCAACGCGTCCACGCCGCCAAACTGGGTGAGCAGCTCCACCGCGCTCTTCGGGCCGATGCCCGGCACCTTGGGCACGTTGTCGATGGCATCCCCGATGAGCGCCAGGTAGTCGCGCATCTGCGCGGGCTCGATGCCCAGGCGCTCCTTCACCTCGGCGGGATCCGTGTAGCGCTCGTTCTGCGGATCATAGAGGTGCACGTGCTCGGAGACGATCTGCACGAAGTCCTTGTCCCCGGTGACGACGAGCACGTCGAAGCCCTCGGCCACGGCGCGCTGGGCCAGGGTGCCGATGACGTCGTCCGCCTCCCAGCCGGCCACCTCGAGGATGGGCAGCGCGAGCCCCTCCACCACCCGGCGGATGTAGGGGAACTGCTGGGCCAGGTCCTCGGGCATCGCCTTGCGGTTGGCCTTGTAGTTGGGATCGATCTTCTGGCGCTCGGCGCGGCTCTCCTTGTCGAAGGCGAGCGCCACGTGGGTGGGCTCGAGCTCCCGGAGCGCCTTGAGCACCTGGCGGGTGAAGCCCAGGGTGGCATTGGTGGGAATCCCCTGGCGGGTCGTCAGGGGGGGAATGGCGTGATAGGCGCGGAAGATGAAGCTGGAGGCGTCGATCAGGACGAGGCGGGGCGCGCCATTCGAAGGAGGGGGGACCATGGGCTCGGCCTTAACCGAGCCCACGGCCCTCTGTCCACGTTGGTAGGAAGCTCAGACGCTACCCGTCAACACCCGCTCTGCTTCTTCTGCTCGGCGACCTTCTCCGCCATGCCGTCGTTGGGCACGGCGTATTCCAGGACGAGGTCCAGCTCCTGGCACGACTGGGCGGACTTGAAGGCCTTGAGGGCGCGCGTGGAGCACCGGCCCACGTCCGAGTTGAGATCCGTGTTGCCCGCGTAGAAGCTGAAGCCCAGCTTCCAGATGCGGCAGGCCCGGCGCCCGTCTCCGCGCTCGTCCCAGTACTTGCCGCGGGTGATGGCCTTGGCGGCCATGTCCTGCTGGATGTTGCGGCGATAGAAGGACGGACGCGACTCGAACAGGTTGTCCATCAGCCGCTTGTCCACGCCCAGCGCCTCCTGGAGCGACTCGGCGGCCTTCTCCACGTCCTCGCTCTGCAGGTGGCCCTGGCCGATCTTGAAGAGCTGATCCACGTTGTTCACGTCCGCGATCATCTTGTCCGCGTCCGCGTGGTACTGGGCCATCTCGTAGTTGTTGCGCAGCCGCTGCAGCGTGGCGACGGCCTCGTTGCCGCGTCCGCCCCAGTAGTCCAGCATCGCCTCGTACATGAACTTGTTGGAGAAGCGCTGCTTGAAGGCCTCCTCCACCACCTTGCGGGGATTGGGCGCCGCGTCGTCATCCATGAAGATGTCCGACACGGGGCAGTGCCAGGGCTCGGCGTTGGGATCCAACCTCTGCCGGGCGTTGAGGAAGTCCACGTAGAGCTTGTTCTTCGGCCGCCACTCGGTGCGGCCCAGGCGCCGGCGCGAGTCGATCACGAGGGTGAAACCGATGGGCGGCTCCAGCTCCTCGCGCGCCATCTTCTGGCAGGCGAATCCCATGTAGCGCTCGCACCGGGGCACCGCCGCGCTCCACTGGGCGTCGCGCACGTAGCGCTTGCAGTCGTCCTCGGAGCGCTTCATCACCTGGAGCACCGCCTCCTGCACCTTGGGCTTGGCCCGGCGGAAGTAGGTGCTCTCCTTGGGAATCTTCTTGAAGAGATCCAGCGCCTCCTCGTCCTTGCCGCGCTGGAGCGCCTTGATGCCCTGGGCGAAGTGCTCCGAGGCGGGCTTCTCCAGCGTGATGCGCTTCATGAGGGAGACGGCCTCGGAGTTGATGGGGTCGAGGTTCAGCACCTTCGAACAGGCCGCCTCCGCCCGGCCCCAATCCGGCTCGCCGCCCATCTCCATGGAGGAGTAGGAACGGCACTGGCTGAGCAACTCCTGGATCTGCTCGGAGGGATCCGCGGCGGGCGCGCTCCCGGAGGCCAGGGCCCTCGAGCCACCCTCCTCCGAGCCTCCCGTGGTGCTCTTGATGATTCCCGCCACCAGCAGCACGCCCACCACACTGGCGGCCACGACGAGCAACCGCTTGCGCGAGGCCGCCGCGGGTGCCACCTCCGAGCCAGCCTCGGCGCGCGAGGCGCGGCCCTTCCTGGCTGGCGCGGAGCCGGTGCGCTCGACCACCACCTCCACCATGCCGAAGGTGATGACGTCGCCGGGTTGCAGCTCCATGGGCTCGTGGGGGCTCACCCGCTCGCCATTGAGCAGCGTGCCGTTGGCACTGCCCAGGTCGCGCAGCACCGGACCGTCTGGAGTGAGCTCCACCTCGGCGTGCCGGCGGCTCACCGAGTCGTCGTCGAGCAACACCGTGGCGGGCGCCTGCCGGCCCGCGACCAGCTTGCTCTGGAGCGGGAACTTCTGGTTGGCCCAGGGACCCGTGAGGCCCTTGAGCACGAACCCGCCCTCGTCCTCCTTCTCCCCGTCCGCGTTGTCCTCCGGGGCAGGCGCCGCGGCGGACGCGGGCCGCCGGGCGAGCGCCGAGGGAGGTCGCTTTCCGGCGGGGATCGACCGGGTGGGCGCGGGCCTCGCGCCACCGGGCGCCGCGCCTGCCTCGCCCGCGGGCTTCGCGCTCCGGCGTGCCCCGGCGGGCCGGGCGGGCGCCTTGAGCCGCAGGGCGTAGTCGCCCAGCACCACCTCCGACGTGGGCGTGAGGGCCGTGGCGCCGGTGATGCGCTGGCCATCCACGAAGGTGCCATTGGCGCTTCCCACGTCCTCCACCATCACCGAGCCGTCTTCCTCGAAGAAGCGGGCGTGGCGACGCGACACACCGCCCTCGGCGAGGACCAGATCGTTGGTGCCGTCCTGGCGGCCGACCCTCAGCTCGCCAGACAGTTCATGCTCGCTCTCGCTGCCGTCGGGATGACGGATGACCAGGGTAGGCATGATGGGGTCAGTCCTCGCGGAAGATGCTCATGTTGACGGGGATGCCCTTGCGCTGCAGGTCGTCATAGAACTTGGGCACGAAGCCGCTCGCCACGTACCGGCCGCGCACCTTGCCCTCGTCCGTGAAGCCTTCCTGCTTGTAATAGAAGATGTCCTGGAGGGTGACGATGTCCACCTCCATGCCGGCGATCTCCGTGATGAAGCAGATCTTGCGCGTGCCGTCGGAGAAGCGCGTCTGCTGCACGATGATGTGCACCGCGCTGGCGATCTGCTCGCGGATGGCCTTCACCGGCAGCTCCATGCCGCTCATGAGCACCATCGTCTCCAGCCGGGCGATGGCGTCGCGTGGCGTGTTGGCGTGCAGCGTGGTGAGCGAGCCGTCGTGGCCCGTGTTCATCGCCTGGAGCATGTCCAGCGTCTCGCCCGCGCGGCACTCGCCCACCACGATGCGGTCGGGCCGCATGCGCAGGCAGTTCTTCACCAGATCGCGGATGGTGATGGCGCCCTTGCCTTCCAGGTTGGGTGGACGGCTCTCCAGTTGCACCCAGTGATCCTGCGGCAGTTGCAGCTCGGCGGCGTCCTCCACCGTGACGATGCGCTCGTCCTCGGGGATGAAGGAGCTGATGATGTTGAGCGTCGTCGTCTTGCCCGAGCCCGTGCCGCCCGAGATGACGATGTTCTTGCGCGCCTTGACGCACATCTCCAGGAACTCGGCCATCTGCGCCGTGACGGTCTTGAACTTGATGAGATCCTGGATCTTCAGCGAGTCCTTCTTGAACTTGCGGATGGTGATGCAGGGGCCCTTGAGCGCCAGCGGCGGGATGATGGCGTTGACGCGGCTGCCGTCCTTGAGGCGCGCGTCCACCAGGGGGCTGGACTCGTCGATGCGCCGGCCGATGGGCGCCACGATCCGCTCGATGACCCCGAGCACCGCCTGGTTCGAGCTGAACGTCTTCTCGCTCAGCACGAGCTTGCCCTTGCGCTCGATGTAGATCTGGTTGGCGTGGTTGACCATGATCTCGCTGATCTCATCCGACGCGAGGAACGCCTCCAGGGGCCCCAGGCCCAGCGCCTCGTTGATGACGTCGGTGAGCAGCTCCTCGCGGTCCACCTCGGGCGGCAGCTCTCCGTCCGCCTCCATCTGATCGATGATGTCGCTGATGGCCTTCTCGGTGCGCCGCCACAGCTCGTCGTCCCCGAGCCTGTCCATGTCCATGCGGCGCAGGTCGAGGTACTCGATGAGCCGATCGTGGATCTCCTTCTGAAGCCGGGTGTAGGCCTCCACCCGGGGATCAATCCGCTTCCTGTTCTTGGCGAGCGCCGAGGCGAGCGAGGCGGGCATGCGCGCGTTGGCTTCCTGCTGCGCGGGCGGCTCCTCCTCGTAGGGCTCTTCCTCGACGGGCTCCTCGTCGTAGTACTCCTCCTCGGGAGGCGCCGTGCGCGTCTGGGAGGCCTCCTCCTCGAGCGCCTCCACGTTGAGGATGTAGTCGCCGATGGAGATCTGATCGGTCGGCTTGACCACCTGCGGCCCGGCGATCTTCTTGCCGTTCACGAAGGTGCCGTTGGTGGACTTCATGTCCACGACGATGAACTTGCCGTCCTTGGCGATGATCTTCGAGTGGTACTTGGAGACATTGCCCTTGGCGAGGCGGATGTCGTTGCCATCCAGGCGACCGATGGTGATCTCGTTCTTCTCGAACTCGATCTGCTCGGTGCCGCCACCCTTCTCCTCGAGCGTAATCAGAAACATGGGCGCGGATGCTACCAAGCGACCCCGGGCAGCACCAAGGGGACATGACGCGCCGCCACGGGCCCGCCCGCTCTCCTGAACGCGCCGAGGCCGGCCCCCCCTCCCTCGCGGAGGATGGAGACCGGCCTCGGGCCGCCCGGAGGGCGGGCGGGGAACCTGGGGTTGGGACCTCAGTCGAAGATGTTGAAGGAGACCTCGGAGCGCGCCTGCTTGTAGCGGCTCTTCACGTCCTCGATGAGGGTGTGGATCTTGTCCGAGTCGGGCGTGACGATGCGCGGGGTCACGAAGATGACGAGCTCGCGCTTGGTGGAGTCGAACGCGCGGTTCTTGAAGATCTCCCCGATGATGGGGATGTGGCCCAGGCCCGGCAGCTTGGAGACGGCCTTCTGCTCGTCGTGGCTGAACACGCCGGACAGGACGATCGTCTCGCCGTGGCGCACGGTGACGTTCGTCTTCACCTTGCGGGTGCGGAAGCCGGGGATGGCCGCCGAGCCACCGATGGAGACGGCCACCGAGGTGTCCAGCTCGCTCGCCTCGGCCTCGATCTCCGTCTGGATGTTGCCGTTGCTGTCCGCGGTGGGGCGCAGGTTGAGGATGACGCCGTAGGGCTTGTACTCCACGGAGAACTGGTTCTGGGTGATGAGGGGGATGGGCACCTCGCCGCCCGCGAGGAACTCGGCCTTCTCGCCGCTGGCGCACACCAGCTTGGGCTGGGCCAGGAGCCGGCCGTAGCCGTCATTGCCCTGGAAGCCCACGGCGAACTCCGCGCCGGCCGCCAGCGACGCCATGCCCGCGCCCGAGCCGAAGGTGCCCGGGAAGAGCGACTGGTTGATGGTGGCCGTGGCGGACACGGTGCCGGCGATGTCCGTGGGGTACTTGATGCCGTAGCGATCGCGCGAGTTGCGGCGGATCTCCACGAACTGCACCTCGGAGATGATCATCTTCTTGATGCCCACCACGAGCAGGTTCTCCACCTTCTCGCCCAGCGCCTTGACGAGCAGCTCCGCCTTCTGCATCTCCTGCTGGCTCTCCACCGAGCCCTCCAGGAAGATGGTGGAGCCCTGGGGGTTGACCTGCACGTTGCGCAGGCCCGCCTTCTGGAAGGCGGCGGTGAGGTTCTGCGCCACGAGCTTCTTGGCGTTGGGCGCCACCTTCACGAAGCTCTTCACGTTGGGGTAGAGCGCCGCCACCTCCTCGATGCGCGCGGCGTCCGCGGACGTGTACGCCTGCCCGTCCAGGAAGATGCGATCCCCCACGATGCGGATGCTGACACCCTCGATCTCCCCGAGCAGCTTCTTGATGTCGGAGCTGACCTCGTTGGGGTCCTGCTTGCGCACCGCGATGTTGTAGGTGACGCGCTGGCCATTGCCCTTCCACACCAGGAGCGTCGTCTTGCCCTCGCCCTGCCCGAGCACGAGCACCTGGCCGGGACCGAGCGCCTTCACCTCGGCGACCCCCGGGTCTCCGATGGAGATGCGCGTCATGCCGGGGATGGAGAGCACCTTCTGGGCGCCGATGCCCAGGTTGATGAGCGAGCTGTCCTGGGCCTGCGCGCTCGCGGCGACCAGCACGGTCAACAGGACGCCAATCGCGGCGGCCTGGGTGAAGCGTCCAAGCATCGTGAGAGTTCCTTCTCGTCGCATCCGAGCTACCCCAATCTGTCGTGCTGCCACCACATGGCCCAGAAAGTCCCCAGCGCGATCGCCACGCCATACGGGATATGGCGTCGCGGCGCGTCCACCGCGCCCTCCTGCATCCACCGCACCCGCACGGCCCAACGCCGCACCAGGTCGCCCAACGTCTCCCAGACGGCGCCGTGCCACAGCAGCGTCACCACTGCCTGCAGGGCTCCCACCAGGGAGATGAAGGCCGCCGCGGCCATCACCGCGGGAAAGCCCAACACCGCGCCCACGCCCGCCATCAACTTCACGTCCCCCCACCCCATGCGCCCGCGCACCGCCGCCGGCACCAGCACCAGCGCCAACCCCGCCCCGGACACCACCCCACTCACCAGCCCCGTCTCCAGCCCTCCCACCCCCTCGCTCGCCAGACGCACGCCCAGCGCCACCACCATCAAGGGATAGGTGACGACATCGAGGATCCGACGGCGGAGCACGTCCGTCACCACGGAGATCACCAGCGCCATGCCCAGGACGATCCACAGCGCGATGTGAGAGGGCGTCATCGAAGGCAAGCCGCCTCCCCCGGGGGAGGCGGGGAGGAGACGGCGGGCAACTAAACCAGGGAGGACCGCCATCCGTCAATCAGGCAACGGCCCAACTTCCTGAAAAGACAGCGCTCCGGTGATTCACCGGGCGTCTCCAGGCTTCATTGGTAGGTGAGCCGGACGCGCTCGCTGCAGATGAAGTACTCGTCACCGTCCTCGACCTTGCGGCGCTTGATGCGCTGCTTGTTGAACCAGGTGCCGTTGGACGAGCCCAGGTCCTCGATGAAGAAGTCGTCGCCCTCGCGGACGATGACGGCGTGCTCGCGCGACACCTTGCCGGAGTTGATGACCAGGTCGCAGTGCTTGCCGCGGCCGATCACGAAGCGCTCCTTGGTGATGCTCTGCGGCTCGGCGTTGTCCATGGACAGCAGCAGCCCGCTCACCGGCTGGTCCATGGGCTCGTCCTCGGGCGGCGCCTCGTCCTCGGGCAGCGGCTCGTCCTCGGGCAGCGGCTCGTCCTCGGGCAGGCCCAGATCCGAGTCGTGCTCGTCGGCCAGGGGCTCCTCGTCGAGCTCCTCGCGCGGCTCGTTGCTCTTGCCCTTGATGAGGCGCTCAAGCTCGGCGGCGGTCTCCAGCACGCGCTCGGCCACCTCGCGGCGGGCCGGATCATTGTCCAGGGTGTTCGCCGAGGGGCGCTCCTCGAGCCGGGGGGCGGCCCGCTGCGGAGCGGGTGCCGGCAGCGGTGTGTCCTCGCGGGGCGGAGGCGTCTTGGCGCCGCCTCCGCTCACCGGCTGCAACACGGGCGGAGCGGACCGGGCCGGGGCGGAGGGCCGCGCGGAGGCCGTGGCCGGGGCGGCGGAGGCAACCTCGGCGGGCGCCTCGGAGCGACTCGGGCGCACCTCGAGGAAGCCGTTGAGACGCGCGAACATGAACAGCGCTTGATTGATGAGCGCGTCGCGGTCCGAGCCCATCTGCTGGGCCATGTCTTCGTAGGTCTCCCACAGGTGGTCGGCGATGCCGACCTTGCGGGCAGGACGGGAATTCTGGTCAATCATCGGTTTGACTCACTCATCCAGGAGCGCCGGACGATAACAGAGCGCTCCCGGGACGCGAAATCAACGAAAGGGCACCAACGCCAGGGCGTTGGCCGCTCCGGCGACGACGGTGGACAGGTTCATCTGCAGGATGGCGTTGGCGGAGGGATAGACGATGTAGGCGAAGTCCGTGTCCCCCACCCTCGCCCGCACCACGGGTCCGGGCAGTCGGAACAGGCGGAGCGCCTCGTAGTTCACGAGGTCCACCGAGAGGATGTACGGGAAGAAATGGGACGCGGTGGTCACCACGAAGCGCTGGCCCCGGCCCACGGGGCTCTGGCGCAGGTCGCGCGTGACCGTCAGGGACACGGCCGTGCCCGTGGCCTGCCCCGCGTAGCCCGGGGGGTGGAAGAAGAAGGTGTCGGCGCGGGAGTAGGTACTGCCCGTGCCCATGCGCTGGAGGTAGTTGCCCGCGGCATCGGCGAGCACGAGCGAGCGCTCGCCCCCGGCGCGGACCTCGAAGCGCGGGTAGTCCGCGCAGGCCGCCGGCAGGGCTCCCGCGGGCGTCACCAGCGCCGTGGAGGCCGCGGGCGCGCGTTGCACCTCCCCCACGAGCACGGACTCGGCACAGGCCGGCAGGGACGAGTCCTCGGGAAGCAACACGATCAGATCTCCCGGACGCACGCTCGGCCGCGCGCTCCCATCCTCCAGGGCATCGACGATGGGGACCGTGAAGGTGGTGGTGGCCGGATCGCGCTCCAGCCGGGTGGCGTTGGGCAGCACGCCCTCGGAGATGAGCAGGTACGTCTCGTCCCGGGTGGCGCCGAAGGTGCCCGAGAAGGCGATGTCCGCCCGGCGGTCGGGGGTGGAGGGATCCACGTTGTTGCCCACGACATCCACCAGGGAGACGGTGGCGGTGGCCGTGTTCGCCGTGTCCGTGGCCGCCCAGAGCGCGCCCACGTTGAGGTGGACGAGGTTCAGGGCATCGAAGAAGAGGATGGCGCCGGTGGACAGCGGCACGATGCCCAGCAGCGGAACCGTGGCCTCGCGCTTCTCGCCCCCCTGCACGCTCAGCAGGGTGTTCGTGGACAGCGACAGGCCCATGGGCAGCCCCGAGCCCGAGTTGAGGGGCAGCATGGGGTAGCCGGTGAAGTCCTTGGCCAGAGTGCCCGTGGTGGAGTCCACCGCCAGGATGCCCGACTGACACGCGACGGCCGGGGCGGGGGCGGCGGGCTGGGTGCAGTTGGAGGGATCCAACACGCCGAAGATGCGCGCGCCCGGGGCCCGGCGCTCCGGCTGCTCGTCCTCTCCGGGCACCCGGCCGTGGGTGACGAGCTGGAGCACCTGGGCGCCCGCGAAGTCGAGCGTCGTGCGCCGCACCTTCGTGTTCACCTCCAGGATGAAGCTCGTTCCCGGGTTGCCGTACTGGCCCCGGCGCGTGGACACCGCGATCAGGTTGGGATCGGGCAGCACGAGCAGGGAACCCACCGCCTCGTCGGAAGCCAGCTCCAGCAGCAGCTCCGCGGTGAGCGGCGCCGGGGGGGAGGCCAGGGCCTGGGTGTCCGTCGTGAGCAGGGCGCGCCACAGCCGCGCCCCGGCCGGCTCCTGGGTGGCGAAGTAGAGCGTGCTCGAGCCGCCCTCCTGCCCGGTGGCGAGCGCCGCGAAGGCCGTCACCGGCCCCGAGGACACGCCGGTGAGCGTGCGCGTGTCAAGACGGGTCACCTCGCGCAGCTTGTCGGCGGCGGAGTCCACCACGGAGATGATGGCCGAGCCGCTGCTGCGCGCGTACACATAGGTGCCGGTGCGCTCGGTGCCCTCGGCGTCATAGCGCACGTCCCGCGCGAGCGCCTGGGGCCGGGGCAGCACTGGAATCGCGAGCGGCTCCAGCGGATTGGGAGCGCGCACGTAACCCCGCTTCGTCGCGTCCTCCGTCAACTGGAGCACGCGCAGCTCGTTGCGGTCCGTCGACGTGACGAACAGCAGATCATTGACCAGGGCCAGGTCGTACGTCCCCTGGAGCCCCGCGGGCAGGGCCACCGGAGTCTGCTCCGTGCACGCGCACAGCAGTGCGCCCAGGCCCAGCACCAGAGACATCATGAAGCGCTTCACTGCTGCACCTCCGTGCACGTCGCGGACTGCCCCACGTCCTGACGGGCGCCGAGATAGGCCACGAGCCGCGCGTCCTGGGGACTGTCGAGGTTGGGGATGTCGATCACCGAGATGCGTCCATCTCCGAAGTTGCTGGCGAAGATCCGCGCCGAGTTGCCCTCCCGCTGCACGTCGAGTCCGAAGGGCCGGGGCGACTCGATGCCGCGGATCTGCCCCACCGACACCTGGGCCACGACCTGCCCCACGTCCGGGTCATAGATGGCCACCACGCCCGCGTCGCTGCAGGAGACGAGCACCAGCTCCGCCCGCCCCGCCCCCCGGGGCACCAGCGTCACTTCCGTGGGGCCGAGCGGCAGTGGCACCGAGCCCACCACGGACATGCGGGGCGAATCCCCTTCACTGCCGTCCACGTTCACGATCAGCAGCGAGTCCGGCGCGCGCACGGCCATGTAGAGTCGGCGGCTGGCCGCTCCCGACACCGCGGGCCTCGCCGTCAACGCGAGCCCCCGGGAGTCGTTCGCCGCGAAGCTCAAATCCAACCCGGGATCGATCACCCGCCCGGGATTGGTCTTGTCCAGCACGCGCAGCAGGAACCGCCGGGCCGACGTGTAATTCGACGCGTACCTGTCAAACCGACCGGAGACGAACACATAGCGCTCGTCGACGACCACCGAGTTGCTGCCACCCTGGGGGAGATCCGGAATGGACAGCGAGAAGAAGTCCGACGTGGTCACCCGGGGCTCGTCGCCCGGCAGGCGCACCACGTAGGACTGGAAGGCCTTGCTCAAGCCCGACGGGGCCGACCCGGCCGGAGAGTCCGCGGCGCTCAAGTGTGTCACCCACACGTCGCCCCCCGCCCCCACTCCCACGCCGAAGGGCGCGGGCGCGCGGGGCAGATCATCCGTCTGGCCCGGAAGCTGGGTGAGCGACAACGCGCCCTCGATGCAGTTGTTGCCCGTGGTGCCCACGCAGGACAGCCGCGTCGGCTCCGGCACGTCGATGTAGTGGATGAAGTCGCCGTCGGCGCGCGCGGTCACGAAGAGGCGGGGCGCCGCGTCCGCGCGATCCCAGTAGGCGAGCTCCCCGGCGTAGCTCTGGATGAAGACCCGGGATTCGGGTAGCACGTTGAGCTGCTCGAGTGTCACCACGGGGGCGGCGGGGTTGGCGCCCGACTCGCTCAGCAGCGGCAGCCGGTTGCCCTCCGTGCCCACGCGATCCAGATCGACCGCCATGACGGTGCCCTGATCGAAGCACCGGTCGAAGTTGGCGCTCGACACGTAGAGGATGCCCCGCGTGGAACCGGCCACGGAGCGGTAGTGGATGCCGCTCGGGTAGACGAAACGATCCGTGGGCGGGGGTCGCGGCTCGGCTTCGGAGCACGCGACGAGGAAGAGCGCGAGACTGGGGAGGAGGATGCGCATGTCGGAAGGGGGGCGGAGTGTAGGAACCCCCCTCCCTTCGAGCAACTACAAAGGGGCCGGACCATTCCCGCCCCTCGGGGCGGGTGGGCCCGACGTGGGTCCGACGTGGGCCCGCTTCCCCTGTCTGGCGGCGGTCAGGCCTCGGACTGGATCTTCGAGAAGTCGGCCACCTGGTTGAACAGCGTGCCGACCTCCGTGAGCAGCCGGATGCGGTTCTCGCGCAGATCGCGATCCTCGGCCATCACCATGACCTTGTCGAAGAAGGTGTCCACGGTGGGCTTGAGGCCGGTGATCTCCTGGAGGGCGCCGGAGAAATCATCGGCCTTGACCCGATCGCCCACGCGGGTGCGCGCCTGGACGAAGGCCGAGTGGAGCTGGCGCTCGGCGTCGTCGGTGAAGCGCTGGGAGTCGACGCCGCCGCGGCTCACGTCCTTGCCCTGCTTCTCGACGATGTTGACCACGCGCTTGAAGGCCACCGCCAGGGGAGCGAAGTCCGCCTGCCCCACGATGCTGGCGAGCGCCCGGAGGCGCTTGTGGGCGGACACGAGATCGTCGTAGCCGGCGGCGAGCACCGCCTCCACCACGTCCGTGCGGTACTGCTCCGTCCACAGCGCCTTGAGGCGGCCGCGGAAGAACTCGAGCACCTGCTCGCGAGCGGCGGGCTCGCCGGCCTTGCGCTTGACGTTGGCGAGCTTCGGCGCGAGCTGCTCGAGCGCCGCGTCCACCGCCTGGGACAGCGAGAAGCGGTAGCCCCGGTCCAGCACGATGCGGATGGTGGTGAGGCACGCGCGCCGCAGGGCGAACGGATCCGCCGCGCCGCTCGGCCCCTTGCCGATGGCGAAGATGCCGCACAGGGTGTCCAACCGGTCGGCGAGGCCCACCAGGGCTCCGGCGTCCTGCGTGGGCAGGGAGTCCTCGGCCGAGCGCGGCAGGTAGTGCTCGAAGATGGCCAGGGCCACCGCCTCCGGCTCACCGCTCGCGCGGGCGTACTCGCGGCCCATGACGCCCTGCAGCTCGGGGAACTCGCCCACCATGCCGGTGACGAGGTCCGCCTTGGACAGGGTGGCGGCACGCTCGATGGTGGACTGGAGCCCACCATGGCCCGTCCACGCCGCCAGCTTCACGGCCAGCGAGCGCATGCGCGCCACCTTCTCCGCGTAGCTGCCGAGCTGGCCCTGCCACACCACGCGCGCCAGCTTCTCCGTGCGCGCCTCGAGCGGCGTCTTGCGGTCCTCGTCGAAGAAGAAGCGCCCGTCGGCCAGACGCGAGCGCAGCACGCGCTGGTAGCCGCGCAGGGACAGGTTCACGTCGCGCACCGGCGTGTTGGACACGGCGATGAAGCGCGGCAGCAGCTTGCCGTTGGCATCCACCACGGAGAAGTAGCGCTGGTGGCTCTTCATCTCCTGCACCAGCACCTCGGGGGGCAGGTCCAGGTGCCGCTCCTCGAAGGAGCCCACCACCGGGTTGGGCAACTCCACGAGGTTGGTCACCTGATCCACCAGGGACTCGTCCTCCAGCAGCTTGCCACCGGACTGCTGGGCCGCCGCGCGCACCTTCTCCAGCACCGAGGCGCGGCGCTTGGAGAAGTCCGGCACCACGTTCGCCTTCTCCAGGGCGGCCTCGTAGTCCGAGGGCCGGGCGAGCTCGATGGCCGCGGGCGACAGGAAGCGGTGGCCATAGGTGGTGCGGCCGCTCTTCACGTCACCGAGCACCACCGGCAGCACCTCGCCGCCCAGCAGCGCCACCACCCACTGCACGGGCCGCGCGAAGGCCTGGTCCACGTCACCCCAGCGCATCGTCTTGCGGAAGCTGATGCCATGCACCGCCGCGTGGAGGATGTCCTTGAGGATGTCCGCCGCCGGGCGGCCCTTCTCCTCCACCTTGGCGCCCAGGTACTCGCCCTTGGGCGTCTGCACGCGCAAGAGGGCGTCCACCGCGACCTTCTGGCTCTCGGCGAACTTCTCCGCCGCCTTGGTGGGCTTGCCGTCCTTGTCGAAGGCCGCCTTGACGCTGGGGCCGAGCACCTCGCGGGTGATGTCCTCGCCCCGCTCCGCCACGCCCTTCACCCACACCGCGAGCCGGCGCGGCGTGCCGTAGGTGCGCACCTCGCCGAGCTGGAGCCGGGCCTCGGCGGCACGCTCGGTGATGATGCGCTTGAGGTCCTCCAGCGCGGGGAGGATGAACGAGGCGGGGATCTCCTCGGCGCCGATCTCCAGCAGCAGTTCACTGGCCACGGGCCACCTCCGCCTGCTCGGGCTTGTTGAGCGTCACCGTCTTCCAGTAGTCGCTAGCCGGCTTGCCCTCGAGCACTGGCGGCTGCTCGCCCACGGTCCAGGGCGTCTTGAGCAGCGGGTAGCCGAGCTTCTCACGCATCTTCAGGTAGCCCTCGGCGCACAGGCGCGCGTTGTCGCGCACGCGCTTGATGAAGTTGGCGCGCTCGGTCACCGAGATGGCGCCCCGCGCGTCCAGCAGGTTGAAGGCATGCGAGCACTTGAGCGCGTAGTCATACGCGGGCAAGGGCAGCTCGCGCTCGATGAGGCGCTTGCACTCCTTCTCGTAGGAGTCGAAGAGCGCGAAGAGCATCTGCGCGTCCGACTCCTGGAGCGCGTAGCGGCTCATCTCCACTTCGTTCGGGTGGAAGACCTCGCGGTACTTCACGCCCTTGACCCACTCGATGTCGTAGACGTTCTCGACGTTCTGCAGGTACATGGTCAGCCGCTCGAGGCCGTACGTGAGTTCCGCCGACACGGGCTTGCACTCGAAGCCACCGCACTGCTGGAAGTAGGTGAACTGGGTGACTTCCATGCCGTCACACCACACCTCCCAGCCCAGGCCCCAGGCGCCCAGCGTGGGCGACTCCCAGTCGTCCTCGACGAAGCGGATGTCGTGGTCGAGCGGATCCATGCCGATGGCGCGCAGCGAGTCCAGGTAGAGCTGCTGG
The DNA here is from genome assembly GCF_002305875.1 of Cystobacter fuscus. Taxonomy (NCBI): domain Bacteria; kingdom Pseudomonadati; phylum Myxococcota; class Myxococcia; order Myxococcales; family Archangiaceae; genus Cystobacter; species Cystobacter fuscus. The sequence continues at coordinate 7,885,657 of NZ_CP022098.1, forward strand.
ACGTTCTTGGGCGCGGGCTTGAGGATGACCTGGAACTGGTGGTGCTGGAACAGGCGGTTGGGATTCTCGCCGAAGCGGCCATCGGCGGGACGCCGCGAGGGCTGCACGTAGGCCACGTTCCAGGGCTCGGGGCCAAGGGCACGGAGGAAGGTAGACGGGTGCATGGTGCCCGCGCCCACCTCGAGATCATAGGGCTGGTTGATGATGCAACCCTGCTTGGCCCAGTGGTTCTGGAGCGTGAGGATCAAATCCTGGAAGTACATGGCGCCGCGGACCCTAGTGATGGGGTCCAGGAGCGTCAAGAACGGCCCGCATGCTCCGTGTCCTATCCGAAAGCGACAGGCACCTCAGGAGGACTGCTCGCGCAACCACCCGGGCATGGCGGAAGCCACCTCGGCCCCGGTGGGCAGGCCCGCCACGGCCCCCAGGTGCTCCACCACGCGCGAGCCCACCACGCACGAGAAGCGAACCAGGTCGGTCAGCTCCTCGAGGGACGCCCGCTCCAGCGCCGCCGCGTCCGGGTAGCGCCGCGACAGCCCCCGGAGCAGACCCGAGGTGAAGCCATCCCCCGCCCCGGTGGTGTCCACCACGCGCGCCCGGGGGGCCTCCACGTGCACCACCTGACCCTTCCAGAGGAAGACGGCGCCCGCCTCGCCCCGGGTCACCACGGGCAGCAACACGCCCAGGCCCGCCAGGTGGTGCAGGGCCTCCACGGGCCCCGGCTGCCCGGTGGCGAAGGCCACCTCCTCCTCGGACAACTTCACCAGCGTGCAGCGCGGCAAAAGCCGCCCGAGCAGCTCGCGCAGCACCTGGGGCTGCTCCCAGGCATGGATGCGGATGTTGGGGTCACAACTCACGATGCGCCCCGCCGCGCGCGCCGCCTCCACGCCACGCAACATCGCCGCGCGCGCCTCGGGCAGCGCCAGGGAGTTGGTGCCCAGGTGCATCACCCGCGCGCGGGCGAGGAAGGCGGGGTCCACGTCCCGCTCGGCCAGGAGGAACTCGGCCGAGCGCGTGCGGAAGTAGCAGAAGCTGCGCTCGCCCTGTGCGTCGAGCGAGATGAAGACGAGCCCCGTGCGGCCCTCGGTCGTCTGGCGCAGGCGGCTCACGTCGACGCCCTCGGCGGCCAGGCGCTCGCGCAGCAGGTGGCCGAACTCGTCCTCGCCCACCACGCCCACGCTGGCCGAGCGGCCTCCCAGGCGCGCCACGCCCACGGCGACATTGGCCAGCGAGCCGCCGATGCCCGGGGTCCACGAGGCCACGTCCCGCACGCGCTCACCGGCGCGCGTGGGGAGGAAGTCCACCAGGCACTCGCCCACACACACCACGTCGAACGCGGCCGCCTCGTCCTGCGTCATGTACCGCCTCCTGACCGCCGCCGTCAGTCCAGCCCCACCTGGGCCATGAAGTCCACGCTCTTGAGGCGGCGGCCCAGGTGGTGGGAGATGAAGAGGTTGAGCAGCGAGCGCGCCCGGGCCCGGAGCTCCGCGGGCAGCGGGGTGCGCTCGCCGTCCTGGAGCGCCCGGAGGCCGGAGAGCAGCTCGGCGGAGATGGCCACCGCGTCACGCGCCCGGACCGCGCACGCCTCGCACACCGCGCCGCCGTGGGCCTGATCGAAGCGGGGCCGCTCACCCGGAGGGCCGCCGCACAGCGAGCACGAGTCGAAGCGCGGCATGAGGCCCGCGTGGGCCAGCGCCGACAGCTCGAAGGCCAGCAGCGAGGTGGGGCCCGCCTCCTTCGCATCCAGCTTGTGCAGGTAGCCCTCGAGCAGCGCGAAGAGCTCCGGGTGGGGCTCGTGGTCGCGCGTCAGCTCGCGGCACAGCTCCACGGCGTAGAGGGCCCGGGCGATGAGGGGCAAGTCCGCGCGTGCCGCGTAGTAGCCCGCGACGATGTCGGCCGAGTCCAGACGCACCGTGGCGCCCCGCGTCTCCACGAGCTGCACGCGCAGGCGCATGTAGGGCTCCAGCGCGCCAGCGAAGCGGCGTTTGCTCTTGCGCGCCCCGGCGGCGAAGGCCGTCAGCTTGCCGTGCTCGCGCGTGAGGAGCGTGACCAGCCGGTCCGCTTCCCCATAGTCCACGGTGGAGAGGACCAGCGCCTCGTCAGTGTATCGATCCATGCGTCAGGGGCGGGGCTGCGGCAGCGCCACCTTTCCAGTCACCACCAGGGCCGCGAACACGCCGGCGGCGAGCACCAGCAGCACCACCGCGAGAATCAACCAGGCGCGCCTTCGCCGCTCACGCTCCAACGTCACGGGACTGGGCTCGGGAGCCGCCTTGTCCACCTCCTCGTAGCGGAGGATGGCCTCCTCGGGCGCCAGTCCGATGACGGTGGCGTAGGAGCGGATGTAGTTGACGATGAAGACCCGGTTGGGCAGCCGCTCGATCTGCCCTTCCTCCAGGGCGGCGAGCAGACTCGGGGAAATCTTCGTCACCCGCGACACCTCGTCACGGGACAGGCCGCGCAGCTCACGTTGCTGGGACAGATATCTGCCGAATTCGACGTAATCCACGGGGATGGGACTCGCTGGTTACAAGGCCTCGAGCAGGCGGTGGCAATCGTCCTTGAGGTTCTGGCTCGTCGCCTTGGCCTCGCACGTGGTGAAGCTCTGCTTCGCCTCCTCCAACTTCCCCTGCTTCACCAGGCAGGCCCCCTCACGCAGGTGGGCATCCGCCACCTCCGGGCAGGCCTCACGATAACGGCCCAGGTAGCGGCATGCCTCGGAAAGCTCGCCGCTCTCCTCGTAGATGGTGCCCAGGTTGCGGTAGCCCAGGCAGAAGCCGGGATTGATCGTCACCGCCGCCTTGATGTTCTGCACCGCCCGCTCCTTGTCGCCCTTCTTGTACTGGGCCCACCCCAGGTTGCTCTGCGCGATGAAGGGCGTGGGATAGAGCATGTCGTTGAGTACCTGCTCGTACAGGGGAATGGCCTCGTCATAGCGCGCCTGGGACAGATAGACATTGGCCAGGTTCGTCTTCGCCTCGGAGAAGGTCGGACGCAGCGCCAGGGCCTTCTGGTAGTGCACGATGGCCTCCTCGGGGCGGTTGAACGACAGGTGCAGGAGGATGGCGATGACGTGGTGCGCCTCCGGGTAGTCCGGATTGAACTCCAACGACTTCTGGAGTTCCATGTAGGCAGCCTGCACGTTGCCGGCGTGCTGGGCCTGCAGGGCCAGCTCGTAGTGGATCTCGGCGCCCTCGCGCTCCTTGTCGGTGGGGACATGCTTGCAGCCCACCAGCAGGAGCGCGAGGAACCAGAGGGAGGAAGCGCGGGAGAGCATTCGGGGGGATCTCGTCACGGAAGGGGGAATCAGAAGGAGGCCAGCAGGCGGCCGAGGTTCGTCGAGGCCGTGCGCTTCTCGTCGGCCCGAGTCCGGGTGCCCGGCGCCAGCTTGGGGTCCTTGTAGAAGACGGGCAAGCTCTTCAACAGCTCATCCTGCTGCGCGGTGGACAGGGAAGCGTAGTGCGCGTTGTCCATCATGAAGCCCATGGACTCCACGAAGGCGAGCGCCTCGGCCTCATGCTGTTGGGTTTCCTCGAGGCTCGTGCCGCGACGCGAGGGGGCGTACACGGCGCAATCCCTGGCCTCGGACAGGAACAGGTAGATGAAGACGGCGAAGCCACTCCCGCCGCGCAGGCCCACCACGAAGGCCTGCGCGGGCCCCGCGGGCTTGCCGGGAATGGCCAGGTGGGGCGAGTTGATGGACTGGTGCAGCAGCACCACCTGCTCCCGCGCCGCGGGCAGACCTCGGAATCTATCGTCGATGACGAACATGCTTGGGCACCATCCCCCGCGCTAGCGCGTGGTGAGGATGAACTCCTCGGTCACGTCCTCGGTCTGCGCGGCGTTGCGCTGGAAGCGGATGAGGGGCTTGTCGAGCATCACCCGGCCACCGCCCTCGTTGCCCTCGCCGATGATGACCTCGAAGACGTGCTCGGCGGACTCGCTGCGCCGCGGACCCGTCACGACCTTGGACGCCATCAGCCGCACGGTGTTCTTTCCGGGCCGCAGGTAGCGGGTGAGCTCCGTGATGACCTGCCCCTCGCCATTGCGCAGCTTGCGCACCCACGCGGAGTTGATGAACAGGTCGATGTCGTACTCCGTCTTGCCCTGGGCGGACTGCTCCGTCACCAGCCAGTAGCGCTGGGTGATGCGGGTGGGAGCGGTGGGCGCCGGAGCCGGCGGGGCGGCGGGAGCCACCGGAGCGGCCGTGGGAGCGGGTGCCACGGGGGCCACCGGAGGGGGCGCGGGAGCGGGTGCCACTGGCGCGGGCACGTCCATCGTCTTGACGGTGTAGCCCGGGGCGACGATGTGGACGTTGCCCTGATCATCGAGGCGGACGGAGGAGACCTTGTCGAAGGTCTGGTTCGTCAGGCCGTCGATGCGCACCCCATTGAGGAACACCGAGGCGAGAGCCGACAGGGGCAACAGAGCCGAGAGGATGAGAGCGGAGATGACGCGGCGCATGCGGTGATGGACTCCTCCTGGAACAGAGCGATAGCGCACCCATCCGGGACGGACAAGCACGCGCCCTCTCCACGCGCGCTAGGGGCCCTTCACCTCGGGCGAGGGCTCCTCGGACTCCCTCTGGGCCATGGCCCAATCGCCGCCCAGCCCCTCCCCTTCCCGGAAACGCCTGAAGTCACGGCGGACCGCACGTGGGTAGCGGCGGAAGGTGTCCAGCTCGCCCGCCTTCTTCGCCAGCCAGATGCGCGTGGGGCCGGCGTTGTAGGCCATGAGGGCCAGATCCAGATCCCCGAAGCGATCATGCAGCGTGCGCAGGTAGCGGATGCCCAGGCGCACACCCAGGGCGGGGTCCGCGGCCACCTCCTCGCGCGACAGCCGCAGCCCCTCCTTCTCCGCGAGGAAGTGCAGCGTGCTGGGCTTGATCTGCATCAGCCCCCGCGCCCCCTTGTCGGAGATGGCCTCTTCCGTGAAGTCCGACTCCACGTCGATGAGCGCCAGGATGAGCAGCGGATCATACCCCGCCTTGCCCGCCTCCTCGGCGATGGCGTGGACGAGCTGCCGCCGCAGGGTGAGACCCAACTCCGGAGCACGCTTGGCGAGCACCGCGTCGATGAGCGCCGCGTCGGGAGGCGCTGCTTCGAAACGGGAGGACTCGGCCGTGCGGGGCGCCTCCGGAGGGGTGAACAGCGGCACCGCGCGGGCGGACAACACCAGGGCGACCCCGGCCACCAGGGGGAGCTTTCCACACCCGGCGCCCAGCGCGTGCAAACCGCGGAACAGCCCCTCGGCCCAACGCTGACGGGTCGAGGGGGTGGGCATCACTTGCTCTGCCCCATGGCGTCGATGCGCTCGGCCAGTCGGATGAGCCGGGTCTCGATGTCCTGGATCTGATCACGCCGCGGAATGATGAAGCCCGATAGAGCGCGCCGAACTCCCTCCTCCACGTTGTGCTCGAGGTCCTTGCGGTGGCCCGTCAGCCGGTCCGTCAGCAGCCGACCCTGGCGCGCCACCTCGTCCTGGCTCCAGCCCGCCAGGTCGGCCACTCGCTGCGCACATCGCGTGGCCTCGTCCTCGGCGGTAGATACGGCCAGCAGGGCCTGGCTCCACACGCGCTCGAACGTCTCCGCCAGGGGGTACTTCTGGGAGATTTCCACGTTGTCCATGACACACTCTCCAGCATGGCCGTCCCGACCCGGGGCCAGGACGGCGGGGGGGGTAAGGAGCGATCGAGCCAACATGCACTCGATCGTGTGAAACACCGCTCACGCTCGCCGAGCTGCTTGCTGCGACCACTGCTGGATGTTCGCCCGGGATGCGCACGGGTCGATCTCCATCAATTTTACGAATTAGTGCAACCAGCTTACCCGGGTCAAGCTGTAAAACTGTTGAAAGTCATAAAAAAAACCGCCACTCCCGGGGAGAACCGGAGTGGCGGCTTGGAACTTCCCTCAACGTGACGAGGAGCGAGGGCTAGGCCGCCCCGCTGCTCTGGGAGCCCTCGGAGCGGCTGCCCGAGGACAGGGGCGGCACGAGGTCGTCCCCGTGAGTGGCGGCCAGGGCGGCCTCCATCTCGGAGATCTCGTCGGCGGGGCTCTCCACCTCGATGTCGAGGTGCTTGTAGTTGGGCAGGCCCGTACCGGCGGGGATGAGGCGGCCCATGATGACGTTCTCCTTGAGGCCGCGCAGGTAGTCCACCTTGCCGTTGATGGCGGCCTCGGTGAGCACTTTGGTGGTCTCCTGGAAGGACGACGCGGAGATGAACGACTCGGTGGAGAGCGAGGCCTTGGTGATGCCGAGCAGCAGGGGCTCACCGACGCCCGGACGCTGACCGTTGGCCATGACCTTCTCGTTCTCCTCCTCGAACACCCACTTCTCGACCTGCTCGTCGACGAGGAAGCTGGTGTCGCCCACGTCGGTGACGCGCACGCGGCGCAGCATCTGCCGGACGATCACCTCGATGTGCTTGTCGTTGATCTTCACGCCCTGCAGCCGGTAGACCTCCTGCACCTCATCCACGAGGTAGCCCGCGAGCGCCTTCTCGCCGAGCACCTTGAGGATGTCGTGCGGGTTGGCCGAGCCATCCATGAGCGCCTCGCCGGCCTTGACGCGGTCGCCGGCGTGCACGCTGATGTTCTTGCCCTTGGAGATCAGGTACTCCTTGGCGAGGTCCGTGCGCAGCTCGCCGCCCACCTCGGGGGTGATGATGAGCTTGCGCTTGCCCTTGGTGTCCTTGCCGAAGGAGACCACGCCGTCGATCTCGGCGATGGACGCGGCGTCCTTGGGCTTGCGCGCCTCGAACAGCTCGGCGACGCGCGGCAGACCACCCGTGATGTCCTTCGTCTTGGTGGTCTCGCGAGGCACCTTGGCGATGACCTCACCGGCGTGGATCTCGTCGCCGTCGTTGACGGTGATGATGGAGCCCTGGGGCAGGAAGTAGCTCGCCTGGCCCTTGGAGGACACCAGATCCTTGAGGTTGCCGTTCTCGTCGCGCAGCGTGATGTGCGGACGGGCGTCGGGGTCCTTGGACTCGATGACCGTCTTCCGGGTGAGGCCCGTCACCTCGTCGAGCGACTCGTTCATCGTGACGCCTTCGATGATGTCCTCGAAGCGCACGATACCGCCCACCTCGGTGAGCAGCGGGATGGCGAACGGATCCCACTCGGCCAGGAGCGTGCTGGTCTCGAGCTTCTGGCCTTCCTTCACGAGGATGCGCGCGCCGTAGATGACCTGGTAGCGCTCGCGCTCGCGGCCGCTCTCGTCGACGATGACGAGCTCGCCGTTGCGGTTCATCGCGACGAGGCTGCCGTCCTTCCTCTGCACCGTGTTGAGGCCGGAGAACTTCACCGTACCGGGGTTGCGGTTCTCGAGGCTGGACTGCTCGGCGCGCCGCTGCGCCGCACCACCGATGTGGAAGGTGCGCATCGTGAGCTGGGTACCCGGCTCACCGATGGACTGCGCCGCGATGACGCCCACCGCCTCGCCCACGGCCACCTTGCGGCCGCGAGCCAGGTCACGGCCGTAGCACTCCACGCAGATGCCGCGCTTGGCCTGGCACGTGAGCACCGAGCGGATCTTCACGCGATCCAACCCGCTGTTCTCGATCTTCTTGACGCGGTCCTCGTCGATCTCCTCGTTGGCGCGCACGAGCACGTCGTTGGTCACCGGATCGAGGATGTCGTCCAGGGCCACGCGGCCGAGGATGCGCTCGCCGAGCGCCTCGATGATTTCACCGCCCTCGACGAGGGCGCCGATGAACAGACCGTCCATGGTGCCGCAGTCGTACTCGTTGATGATGGCGTCCTGGGCCACGTCGACGAGACGGCGGGTGAGGTAGCCGGAGTTGGCCGTCTTGAGGGCCGTGTCCGCCAGACCCTTGCGGGCGCCGTGGGTGGAGATGAAGTACTGGAGCACGGAGAGGCCTTCACGGAAGTTGGCCGTGATGGGCGTCTCGATGATTTCACCGGAGGGCTTGGCCATGAGGCCGCGCATACCGGCGAGCTGGCGGATCTGCTGCGCGCTGCCGCGGGCACCCGAGTCGGCCATGATGTAGATGGGGTTGAAGGAGGGCTGCTTGCGCGTCTCGCGCTTGCCGTCCTTGTCGCCCACGGCCTCTTCCTGGGAGATCTGCTGCATCATCTCGGCGGCCACCTTCTCGGTGATCTCCGCCCAGATATCGATGACCTTGTTGTAGCGCTCGCCGTCGGTGATGAGGCCCTCGAGGTACTGGTTCTCGATCTCCGCCACTTCCTTGCCCGCGTACTCCAGGAAGGTCTGCTTCTTGGCGGGGATGATCATGTCCTTGAGCGCGATGGAGATACCGGCGCGCGTGGCGTTGGTATACCCGAGGCTCCGGATGCGATCGGCCAGGAGCACCGTCTCCTTCTCGCCGGTGAGGCGGTAGCAGAGGTCGATGAGGCCGCCGAGCGACTTCTTGTCGAGCACCTTGTTGATGGCGTCGAAGCCCACCTTGCGCGGCACGATGTCCCAGAGCAGGACGCGGCCGACGGTGGTCTCCTTGCGCTTGCCGAGGATGCGACAGACGATCTTCGCCTGCAGGTGCACCTCGCCGTGGTCGTACGCGGCACGCACCTCGTCGGGCGAGGCGAACACGCGACCCTCGCCGTGGGCGAACTCACGCGCGCGCGTCATGTAGTAGATGCCGAGCACCATGTCCTGCGTGGGGACGATGATGGGCTTGCCGTTGGCGGGGCTGAGGATGTTGTTGGTGGACATCATCAGCACGCGCGCCTCCATCTGGGCCTCGATGGACAGCGGCACGTGGACGGCCATCTGGTCGCCGTCGAAGTCCGCGTTGAACGCGGCGCACACGAGCGGGTGCAGCTGGATGGCCTTGCCCTCGATGAGGACGGGCTCGAAGGCCTGCATGCCCAGACGGTGCAGCGTGGGGGCGCGGTTGAGGAGCACCGGGTGCTCGCGGATCACGTCCTCGAGGATGTCCCAGACCTCGGGACGCTCCTTCTCCACCATCTTCTTGGCGCTCTTGATGGTGGTGACGTAGCCCTTCTCTTCGAGCTTGTTGTAGATGAACGGCTTGAAGAGCTCGAGCGCCATGATCTTGGGCAGACCGCACTGGTGCAGGCGCAGCTCGGGGCCCACCACGATGACGGAGCGGCCCGAGTAGTCCACGCGCTTGCCGAGCAGGTTCTGACGGAACCGGCCCTGCTTGCCCTTGAGCATGTCGGAGAGCGACTTGAGCGGCCGCTTGTTCGGGCCGGTGATCGTCTTGCCGCGGCGGCCGTTGTCGAACAGGGCGTCCACGGCCTCCTGGAGCATCCGCTTCTCGTTGCGGATGATGATGTCCGGGGCGTTGAGCTCCTGCAGCCGCTTGAGGCGGTTGTTGCGGTTGATGACGCGGCGGTACAGGTCGTTGAGGTCGGACGTGGCGAAGCGGCCGCCATCGAGCGGCACCAGGGGGCGCAGATCGGGCGGGATGACGGGGATGACGTCGAGCATCATCCACTCGGGCTTGTTGCCCGACATGCGGAAGGCCTCGGCCACCTTGAGGCGCTTGGCGTACTTCTTCTTCTTGGCCTCGGAGTTGGTCTCGCGCATGTCGCGGCGCAGGTCCTCGGACAGGCGCACCACGTCCAGGGCCTTGAGCATCTCGCGCACGGCCTCACCGCCCATGCCCGCGCTGAAGGAGTCCTCGCCGTGCTCTTCGTAAAGCCGGTGGAGCTTCTCCTCGCTGACGAGCTCGCCCTTCTGCAGGGGCGTCGCCTTGGGATCGATGATGATGTAGCTCTCGCAGTACAGGACCTTCTCGAGCTCCTTGAGCGTGATGTCGAGCAGGTTGCCGATGCGCGAGGGCAGCGACTTGAGGAACCAGATGTGCGCCACGGGCGTGGCGAGCGTGATGTGGCCCAGGCGCTCACGGCGCACCTTGGACTGGATGACCTCCACGCCGCACTTCTCGCACACGACGCCGCGGTGCTTCATGCGCTTGTACTTGCCGCAGTTGCACTCGTAGTCCTTCACCGGGCCGAAGATGCGGGCGCAGAACAACCCGTCCCGCTCCGGCTTGAAGGTGCGGTAGTTGATCGTCTCGGGCTTCTTCACCTCGCCATGCGACCACTGGCGGATCTTGTCCGGCGACGCCAGCGCGATGCGGATGGCGTTGAACGAGAGCGGATCCTTCGGCTTCTCGAAGAAGTTGAAAATGTCCTTCACGTTGCCTCCGAACTTCTTTGGAGCGCGTGAGCGCTTATTCGTTTCACCCTCCCGCCAGCGCCCGCCCGCTCAGGGAGCGGGCGCCGGGGGGAAGGCACGCTGAACTAGGCCTCGGTACCGGTCTTCACGCGGTCGTCGCTGTCGCCGCCGCCGAAGTCCCCCGAGAACGAGCGCTGCCGCTCGGGCGGAGCACTCTCCAGCAGCTCCACGTCCAGGGCGAGCGACTGGAGCTCCTTGAGGAGCACGTTGAACGACTCGGGCAGACCGGACTCGAGGACGTTGTCGCCCTTGACGATCGCCTCGTACATGCGCGTGCGGCCCACCACGTCGTCGGACTTGACGGTGAGGAACTCCTGGAGCGTGTACGCGGCGCCGTAGGCCTCCATGGCCCAGACTTCCATCTCTCCCAGACGCTGACCGCCGAACTGCGCCTTGCCGCCCAGGGGCTGCTGGGTGACGAGCGAGTAGGGCCCGATGGAGCGGGCGTGGATCTTCTCGTCCACCAGGTGGTGCAGCTTGAGCATGTACATGACGCCCACGGTGACGTTCTGGTCGAACGGCTCACCGGTGCGGCCGTCGAAGAGCACCATCTGGCCGGTGCGCGGCAGACGGGCCTCGTCGAAGAGCGAGTGGATCTCCGTCTCGCGCGCGCCGTCGAACACCGGCGTGGCGACATGGATGCCCTTCTTGAGGCGCTGGGCGAGGCTCTTCACCTCGTCGTCGGACAGGCCGTCCACGAACCGGCCGAAGGCCGCGTCGTCGTAGACCGTCTTGAGCTGCTTCTTGAGGTTCTCGCCGCTGTAGTTCTCCTCGATGTAGCGCTGCAGCTGCTCGCCCACGCCCTTGGCGGCCCAGCCCAGGTGCGTCTCGAGGATCTGCCCGATGTTCATGCGCGAGGGCACGCCCAGCGGGTTGAGCACGATGTCCACGGGACGACCGTCCTCGAGGAACGGCAGATCCTCCTCGGGGAGCACGCGCGACACCACGCCCTTGTTTCCGTGGCGGCCGGCCATCTTGTCGCCCACGGCCAGCTTGCGCTTGATGGCGACGTACACCTTCACCATCTTGATGACGCCCGGCGGGAGCTCGTCGCCCTTCTTGATGCGAGCGATCTTCTCACCGAAGGCCAGCTTCACGGCCTCGGTGGTCTCCTCGAGGTTGCGCAGGATGTCACGCAGCTTGCCGTCGAGCGGGTCACCGACGGAGATCTCCGTCCAGTACTTGTAGGGCACGGTGGCGAGCAGCTCGTCGGAGACGATGTCGCCCTTCTTCAGCAGGATCTTGCCCTTGTCGTCCACGAGCTTGCCCTGGACTTCCTTCGTCCGGAGCATGGTGCGGATGCGGTTGTAGGCGCTGTCGCGCAGGACCTTGATCTCGTCGTTCTGGTCCTTGAGGAGCTTGGCCTCCTCCATCGACTCGATCTGCTTGGCGCGCTCGTCCTTCTCCACGCCCTTGCGGCTGAAGACCTTGGCGTTGATGACGGTGCCCACGACGCCCGGAGGCACGCGCAGGGAACTGTCGCGCACGTCGCCAGCCTTCTCACCGAAGATGGCGCGCAGCAGCTTCTCCTCGGGGGAGAGCTGGGTCTCGCCCTTGGGAGTGATCTTGCCCACCAGCACGTCGCCGGGCTTCACCTCGGCGCCGATGCGGATGATGCCGCTCTCGTCGAGGTCCTTGAGGGCCTCCTCACCCACGTTCGGGATGTCGCGGGTGATCTCCTCCTTGCCGAGCTTGGTGTCGCGCGCGATGCACTCGAACTCCTCGATGTGGATGGACGTGAAGACGTCCTCCTTGAGGATGCGCTCGGAGATGAGGATGGAGTCCTCGAAGTTGTAGCCCTGCCACGGCATGAACGCGACGACCACGTTCTGGCCCAGCGCGAGCTCGCCCGTCTCGGTGGCGGGTCCGTCCGCGATCACGTCGCCCTTCTTCACCTTGTCGCCCTTGCGGACGATGGGCTTCTGGTTGAGGCACGTGTTCTGGTTGGAGCGCTGGTACTTCAGGAGGTTGTAGATGTCGACCTCGCTGGAGATGTCGAAGGCGCCCGCGGCGGAGTCGGCCTTCACCACGATGCGGCCAGCGTCCACGCTCTCCACGATGCCGTCACGGCGGGCCACGCACGTGACGCCGGAGTCGCGGGCGACGATCGCCTCGATACCGGTGCCCACGAGCGGAGCGGCGGTGCGCAGGAGCGGCACGGCCTGACGCTGCATGTTCGAGCCCATGAGGGCGCGGTTGGCGTCGTCGTTCTCCAGGAACGGGATGAGCGAGGCGGCCACCGACACGAGCTGGTTGGGCGACACGTCCATCAGGTCCACGTCCTCGGCCTTGGCCTGGACGAACTCACCGCCGCGGCGCGAGGACACGAGCGCGTTGACGAACTTGCCCTTGGGATCCGTCTCCGCGTTGGCCTGGGCGATGGTGTGCTTCTCCTCCTCGAGCGCGGAGTAGAAGGCCACGTCGCCGGTCACCGAGCCGGCCTCCACCTTCTTGTACGGCGTCTCGACGAAGCCGAACTCGTTGACGCGGGCGTAGGTGGACAGCGACGCGATGAGGCCGATGTTCGGACCTTCCGGCGTCTCGATGGGGCAGATGCGGCCGTAGTGCGTCGGGTGCACGTCGCGCACCTCGAAGCCCGCACGCTCGCGGGTGAGACCGCCGGGCCCGAGCGCGGACAGACGCCGCTTGTGGGTGACCTCGGACAGGGGATTCGTCTGATCCATGAACTGCGACAGCTGGCTGGATCCGAAGAACTCCTTGATGACGGCCGTCACGGGCTTGGCGTTGATGAGATCGTGAGGCATGAGCGTCTCGATCTCCTGGAGGCTCATGCGCTCCTTGATCGCCCGCTCCATGCGCACCAGACCGATGCGGTACTGGTTCTCCAGGAGCTCGCCCACCGCGCGCACGCGCCGGTTGCCGAGGTGATCGATGTCGTCGATCACACCCTTGCCGTTCTTGAGGTCCACCAGGTAGCGGATGACCTCGAGGATGTCGCGCTTGGTGAGGATCTGCCCGTCGAGCGGCTCCTCGAGGCCGAACTTGAAGTTCAGCTTGAGGCGGCCGACCTTGGACAGGTCGTAGCGCTCGGGGTTGAAGAACAGGTTGCTGAAGAGGTTGGTGGCCGTCTCGGGCGTCGGAGGATCACCCGGGCGCAGGCGGCGGTAGATCTCCATGATCGCCTGCTCGGGGGTCTCGATCTTGTCCATCATCAACGTCTCACGCAGGTAGGGACCCACGTTGAGGTTGTCGATGAAGAGGACCTTGAACTCCTTGATGTCGCGCTTGAGGAGCTCGTCCACCTTCTCCTGGGAGACCTCCTCGTTGCACTCGAGGATGACCTCGCCGGTGTTCTCGTCCACCACGTCGTAGGCGGACACCTTGGTGAAGAGCTCGTCCGCGTCGATGGGGAGCGTCTTCATCTTGGCCGCCTCGAGCTTCTTGATGGCGGCGCGGGTGAACTTGCGGTTCTTCTTGACGATGATGTCGCCCGTCTTCGTCTTGATGTCGCGCGTGGCGCGCTGACCGGGCAACAGCTCCAGCTCCACCGACTTCTCGAACTCGGTGTTGCCCTGGAGGTAGATGGTCTCCGTGGCGTAGTAGTAGTTGAGCATCTCCTCGGTGGAGCCGCGGAACTCCAGAGGATTCTTCTTGGCCGTGTCGGGCACCGCGCCCAGGGCGCGGATGAGCACCGTGGCCGGCAGCTTGCGGCGCCGGTCGATGCGGACGTAGAGGATGTCCTTGTGGTCGAACTCGAAGTCGATCCACGAGCCGCGATACGGGATGATGCGGGCGTTGTAGAGCAGCTTGCCGGACGAGTGGCTCTTGCCCTTGTCGTGGTCGAAGAAGGCACCCGGGCTGCGGTGCAGCTGGCTGACGACCACGCGCTCGGTGCCGTTGATGATGAAGGTGCCGTTCTGGGTCATCAGCGGGATTTCGCCGAAGTAGACCTCCTGCTCCTTCACGTCGCGGATGGACTGGGCGCCGGTCTCCTCGTCCTTGTCCCAGACGACCAGGCGCACGACGACCTTGATGGGCGCCGAGTAGGTCATGCCACGCTGGTGGCACTCATCCACGTCGTACTTGGGCTTCTCGAGGTGATAGCTGACGAACTCCAGCGAAGACGTCTCGTTGAAGTCGCGGATCGGGAAGACCGACTTGAAAACTCCCTGCAGTCCGAGGTCCTCACGCTTCTCGGGCGGAATATCCGCCTGGAGGAACTTCTCGTAGGACTGCTTCTGGATGTTGATGAGGTTGGGAATGTCGATGGTCTTCGCGATCTTCGCGAAGGTCTTCCGCACGCGGAAGTTGTTCTGGATCTGCGTCGGCATTCAAACTCCGGGGCGAGCAAGCTCGGGCGGGACGAGCTTGGATAACGCGCAGCGGCAGCGGGAAATTTAGAGATACGGAAAGGGCAAAGCCGGCGCACCCTTTCCGGGCACGCCGGCCTGCTCAACCGGTCAGGAGGCGCCGGGAATTTCCCGAAACCCGACGCCTGCCCGAGAACGAACTACTTGATCTCGACAGTGGCACCAGCGGCGACGAGCTGGTCCTTGATCTTCTTGGCGTCGTCCTTGTTGACGCCCTCCTTGACGGTCTTGGGAGCGCCCTCGACCAGGTCCTTGGCCTCCTTCAGGCCCAGGCCGGTGATCGCACGGATCTCCTTGATGACGTTGATCTTGTTCGCGCCGGCGTTGGCCAGCACGACGTTGAACTCCGTCTTCTCCTCGGCGGGAGCGGCGGCGGCGGCGCCACCACCAGCGGGGCCAGCGGCCACGGCCACGGCGGCGGCGGAAACGCCCCACTTCTCCTCGAGCTTCTTCACGAGCTCGGCGGCCTCCATGACCGTCAGGGAGGAGAGCTGGTCGATGATCGTGTTCAGGTCAGCCATGTGAATGTCCTTCTTTCAACTTGTAACGGCCCCTCTTCCTTCCGGAACGAGTGGGACCAGAGGTGTGCGGTGGGTTGGCTACTGGAATCGGTTACTTGGGCTGCTGCTTGTCCACGTTCGCCTGGAGCACGCGGGCCAGCTGGGAGCCAGGGGCCGCGATGGTGCGAACGAGCTTGCCGGCCGGCTGGTTGAGCATGCCGAGCAGCTGGGCGCGGAGCTCGGGCAGACCGGGCATCTTCGCCAGGGCCTTGACACCCTCGGCGTTGACGCGGCGGCCCTGCACGGACGCGCTGCGGACCTTGATGGTCTCGAGATCCTTGATGAAGTCCGTGAGGATCTTCGCCGGGGCCACGACATCGTCGTAGCTGATGGCGATGGCCACGGGACCCACGAAGTCCTCGGCGATGACCTCCACCGGGGTACCCTTCGCGGCGCGCTTGGCCAGCGTGTTCTTCAGGACCTTGTAGTCCACCTTGCCGTCGCGGAACTTCTTGCGCAGCTTGGTGACCGTCTCCACGTTCAGCTTGGAAAACTCAGCGACGATCGCGGTCTGAGCCCGCGAGAACTTCTCGTTGAGCTCCTTGATGAGTTCTTCCTTCTCGCTCTTGATCACTTGGTTTCACCTCCTCACGACGCCCACCCGAGGGTGGGCTGGATTACCTGGGCCACGCAGGGTGGCAGAGCGAGAGGAGCCTCGAGAGGCACCACACCGCACCTCCAGTCTCGGCAGGGTGGCTCGGGTGAGCCGTTTGAACCCGGTGGACTGCCCGCGCCTCCGACCGGTTGCCCGGTTGCCAACGGAGAGCACGCGCCCCGCTCCGGATCCCTGCTGTCTGGGACCAGGGATGTCTGAAGCGCGTCGTCTCATCGACGTGGCGCTTCAATTGCAAAAGCCGGGGCGCTATACCCGCGGCTTCGCAAAACGTCCAGCAAATTGTGATGGGGATGGTCGCGAACCAACGGGGCGGACTTCGTGAACCGAAGCCACACCCCCTCGTCAGGACTCCGCGACCACCCTAGCCTACCCTTGACTACCGGTGACGGGCGAGGATCTCGGTGGTGTCGATCTTGATGCCCGGGCTCATGGTGGCGGAGATGGCCACGCCCTTGAGGTAGACGCCCTTGGCGGTGGCCGGCTTGAGCTTCATGACCAGGTCCACCAGGGTGTTGAAGTTCTCCTGGAGCTTCTCCGCGGGGAACGAGGCCTTGCCGAGCTTGGCGTGGATGATGCCCGCCTTCTCGGCGCGGAACTCCACCTTACCGCCCTTGGCGTCGCGCACGGCCTTGGCCACGTCCATGGTCACCGTGCCCACCTTGGGGTTGGGCATGAGGCCGCGGGGACCGAGCACCTTACCGAGCCGGCCGACCACGCCCATCATGTCCGGGGTGGCGATGACGGTGTCGAAATCGAGGAAGCCGCCCTCGATGCGCTTGGCGAGGTCGTCGCCGCCCACCACGTCGGCACCCGCGGTCTCCGCGTCGGTGGCGCGCTCGCCCTTGGCGAACACGGCCACGCGCACGGTGGCGCCCGTGCCGTGGGGAAGGACCACGGCGCCACGGACCATCTGATCCGCGTGCTTCGGGTCCACGCCCAGGTTGAGCGCGACCTCGACGGTCTGATCGAACTTGGTGCCGCGGAGGGTGGTGGTCTCCTTCAGGGCCTGGAAGCCCTCGGCGATGTTGTAACGCTTGTTGCGGTCCACCTTCTCGGCGGCAGCGCGGAACTTCTTACCGGACTGAGGCATGGGGAAAATCCTCTTGATTCAAAAGGGTGAAGGTGGAGGGGACTAGACGATCTCGATGCCCATGGAGCGCGCGGTGCCGGCGATGGTGCGCTGGCAGGCCTCCAGAGAACCGGCCGTGGTGTCCTCGAGCTTCTTCTTGGCGATCTCCTCCAGTTGCTTCTGGGTGATCTGCCCCACCTTCTCCTTGCCCGGCTTCTTGGCGCCCGAGCCCTTCTTCTTCTCGGTGTGCAGGCCCGCCGCCTTCTTGATGAGCACGGCCGCCGGAGGCGTCTTCAGGATGAAGGTGAAGGAGCGGTCCTGATACACGGTGATGATGACCGGGATGATCAGACCTTCCTTGGCCTCCGCCTGCGTCTTGGCGTTGAACTGCTTGCAGAACTCCATGATGTTCACGCCCTGCTGACCGAGCGCGGGGCCGATCGGCGGAGCGGGGTTCGCCTTGCCGGCGGGAATCTGCAGCTTGACCTGTCCTGTGACCTTCTTCATCGGCTGACGACTGCCTTTCGAATGGGTGGTTGTCGCGGCCCGCTTGACAGGCGGGCCTCCCACCCCGGGGATCCCCGGTGCGTGAGCGACCGGGGAAGACTGCGACTAACCGGTGGTCTTCTCCACCTGCATGAAATCCAGCTCCACCGGCGTGGCACGGCCGAAGATGCTGACCAGCACCTTCACGCGGCCCTTCTCGGCGTTGACCTCTTCCACGGTGCCATTGAAGTTGGCGAAGGGGCCGTCGATGACGCGCACGGTGTCGCCATCGGAGAACTGCATCTTGGGCTTGGGCTTGAGCGTGCCCTCGGAGATCTGCGAGGTGAGCCGGGCCACCTCGGCATCCGAGATGGGGGTGGGCTGCTCGTTCTGCGCCGCGCCGGGGAAGCCCGTGATCTTCGGGGTGTTCTTCACCAGGTGCCAGGAGCGATCATTGAGCTCCATCTGCACGAAGATGTAGCCCGGGAAGAACTTGCGCCGCGAGGTCTTCTTCTCGCCCTTCACCATCTCGACGACCTGCTCCATGGGGATCAGGATCTCGCCGAACAGCTCCTGCAGGTTCTCGAGACGGATGCGCTCCTCCAGGCTCTTCTTCGCCTGGTTCTCGAAGTTGGAGTAGGTGTGGACCACGTACCATTTCATCGCCATTACAACTTCCCCCAGATGGCAGGAATCCACTCGACCATGAGGTTGTAGGCGAGGGTGTCGATGCCGAAGAGGAGGATCGCCGCGACGATCGACGCGACGATGACGGCCATGGTCGACGCCTTGGTCTCCTCCCAGGACGGCCAGGTCACCTTCATCAACTCCGAGGCGACCTCCAGCGAGAGCACGTGCGTCTTGGGGTGCACGTAGGCCCCCACCACGAGCCCCGCGGCGATCACGAAGCCCAGGAGCGTCGAGACCGTCCAGTCGAGACCGTCGACGATGACGGGATCGCTCCACCCCACGCGCGCCCAGATGAGGCCGCAGACGTGCTCCAGGAAGAACGCGAAGATGAGACCCGCGATGAGGAAGAAAATGACCACGAGCCGCTTCGGATCCATTCCCGAACGGTTGGCCTGCTGGCTGGCCTCTGATGCCGCTGCCATGATTCCTCGCTGACTGAGTGCGACTGGATACCGGAAAACACAGGAACCCCCGGTACGTGGGTACCGAGGGTCCCTGCAACTAAACAACTGGCAGGCCAGGAGGGATTCGAACCCCCAACACGCGGATTTGGAGACCGCTGCTCTACCGTTGGAGCTACTGGCCTAAAGAACACCCGACCAAAACAACCGACCTAGACCTTACCTTCCTTATGGACGGTATGCTTGCGCTCGCGGGGGCAGTACTTGCTCAGCTCGAGCTTGTCCTGGCTCTTCCGCTTGTTCTTGGTCGTGAAGTAATTCCGCTCCTTGCAGGTCGTGCACTCGAGCGAAATGATGCTGCGGTTACCCTTGGGCATGGCTTGGACTCGATAAGCACGAGGGGAAGGCTGCGCGAACAGCTTCCCCTCGGGGTTGACTCACTGGAGAGGCGGGCGGAAAGCCCGCCAGCCAACTAGGCGATGATCTCGGCGACCACGCCGGCGCCCACCGTGCGGCCACCCTCACGCACCGCGAAGCGCAGCTCCTTCTCCATGGCCACCGGGGTGATCAGCTCCACCTCGATCGCCACGTTGTCGCCCGGCATCACCATCTCCACGTTCTCCGGCAGCTTCACCGTGCCCGTCACGTCCGTGGTGCGGAAGTAGAACTGGGGACGGTAGCCCTTGAAGAACGGGGTGTGGCGGCCGCCCTCTTCCTTGCTCAGCACGTAGATCTGAGCCTTGAACTTGGTGTGCGGGGTGATGGAGCCCGGCTTGGCCAGCACCTGCCCACGCTCCATGTCCTCGCGCTTCAGACCACGCACCAGCGCGCCGATGTTGTCGCCCGCCCGGCCCTCGTCCAGCAGCTTGCGGAACATCTCCACGCCCGTCACCACCGTCTTCT
Organism: Cystobacter fuscus; assembly: GCF_002305875.1. NCBI lineage: Bacteria > Pseudomonadati > Myxococcota > Myxococcia > Myxococcales > Archangiaceae > Cystobacter > Cystobacter fuscus. Next base: position 7,904,904 of record NZ_CP022098.1, read on the forward strand.
GCGTGGCGCGCAGACCCACCACTTCCACTTCCTCGCCCACCTTGATGATGCCGCGCTCCACGCGGCCGGTGGCCACCGTTCCACGGCCGGCGATGGAGAACACGTCCTCCACCGGCATCAGGAAGGGCTTGTCCGTGGCGCGCTGCGGCGTGGGGATGTAGCTGTCCACCGCCTCCATCAGCTTCAGGATGGCCGGCTCGCCAATCTCCGAGGTGTCACCCTCGAGCGCCTTGACGGCGCTGCCCGGCACGATGGGGATGGTGTCGCCCGGGAACTCGTACTTCTTGAGCAGGTCGCGCACCTCCATCTCCACGAGCTCGCGCAGCTCGGGGTCGTCCAGCAGGTCCACCTTGTTCAGGAAGACCACGATGTAGGGCACGCCCACCTGGCGCGCCAGCAGGATGTGCTCGCGCGTCTGGGGCATCGGGCCGTCCGCCGCCGACACCACCAGGATGGCGCCGTCCATCTGCGCCGCGCCCGTGATCATGTTCTTGACGTAGTCGGCGTGCCCCGGGCAGTCCACGTGGGCGTAGTGCCGGTTCTTCGTCTTGTACTCCACGTGCGCCGTGGAGATGGTGATGCCGCGCTCGCGCTCCTCGGGGGCCTTGTCGATCTGGTCGTACGCGAGGAACGTCGCGCCGCCCGTCTTCGCCAGCACCTTGGTGATGGCCGCCGTGAGGGACGTCTTGCCGTGGTCAACGTGGCCGATGGTGCCGATGTTGACGTGCGGCAAGCTTCTGTCGAACTTCTCCTTGGACATAACGCACCTCGAAAAATGGAGCCCTGAACCAGGATTGAACTGGTGACCTCATCCTTACCAAGGATGCGCTCTGCCAACTGAGCTATCAGGGCTTGTATTTGCGACTGCAACAACTGGAGCGGGAAATGGGATTCGAACCCACGACATTCAGCTTGGAAGGCTGACGCTCTACCAACTGAGCTATTCCCGCGATTCTGAGTGGAGGGGGTTGGATTCGAACCAACGAAGGCGTGAACCGGCAGATTTACAGTCTGCTCCCTTTGGCCGCTTGGGTACCCCTCCGTACCGCTCTTCAACTACCGCAGAACCACCGTTTCTTCCTACTGCTTTCTTCTGCTTCCGGGCCCTCACCCGCGGCCCCTCATCCCTGGCCGGCGGCGGGATTTGAACCCGCGACCTACTGATTACAAATCAGTTGCTCTACCGACTGAGCTACACCGGCATGCGGCACTGCCCGGCTGCTTCCCCGACCCGCCCGTCCATTCGCCGGGGAGCCACCTGCCGTCCCCGTCGAGGGGCGCCCTTGTAGAGGCCCCCGCCATCCAAGTCAAGCAGTTTGCGCCGGGGAGTTTACTTCGTGGCACCCGGGCGCGCGCTGCCCCGCTGGCGGGCGGCCTCGTATAGCAGAATCGCCGCCGAAACCGACGCATTCAGCGAGCCCACCTGGCCCAGCATCGGAATCTGCAGGCGGAAGTCGCAGTGCTCGAGGACGCCGGGGCGAACCCCCGCCCCCTCGGCCCCCACCACGACCGCCAAGGGCCCATCCAGCCGCGCGCTCCACAAGGGGATCTTCGAGTGGGGGTCGGCCGCGGCGATCCACACGCCCGCTTCCTTCAACTCCTCCAGGGTCCGCGACAGGTTGACCACCCGCGCGATGGGGCAGTGCTCCACCGCCCCCGCGGAGGCCTTGGCCACCACGCCCGTCACGGGAACCGCCCGGTCCTTCGCGATGACCACCCCATGCGCCCCCAACGCATGCGCCGAGCGGATGATGGCCCCGAAGTTGTGCGGATCCTGGATGCCGTCCAGCACCACCCACAGGGCCGGCCGCTCGCTCCGGGCGGCTGACTCGAGCAACTCGGAGAACTCCGCGTACTCGAACCCCCGGAGCTCGGCCACCACGCCCTGGTGCACGCCGCCCTCGGCCATCGCCGCCAGGCGCTCGCGTGGCACCCGCTCCACCCGGATCCCCGCCTCCCGGGCGCGGCTGAGTATCTCCGCCGCGGCCTTCGCCGCCAGCTGTCCCTCGGTGATGAAGAGCCGCTCCACCCTCTGGGCATGGGCACGGAGCGACTCGAGGACCGGATTCACTCCGTAGACGTGGCGCTGCTCGGCGCGCTCGCGCTCCGTGCCCCGCTCACTGCCCCTCGACGACGGACGCTGGCGCACCACGGGCTAGAGAACCTCGACGGGCACGGAGAACGTCTTCTTCTGCCGGGCACACAACTGCTCCGTGCAGATGAAGAAGGTGAGCTTCGCCTCCACCGTGCCCTTGCCGACAGCCGTCGCCGTGAACGGCACCTCGAAGCGGGGATCCACGAAGGCCTGTCCCTCGACCTTCTTCGCCACCGAGTCCTTCAACGCGAGCGTCTTCTGGGTGAAGGAGAGTTGCGCCCCCTCGAGCTCCAGCTTCAGCGGCGCCTCGTCGGACACATGCGCGCCCGGCTTGCTCTTGATGGCCAGCACGAACGTGCCCTGCCCACCCGTCTTGAGCTGCGTGGACGAGCCCGCGGTGCTCACCTCGTAGAGCGTGGCGGGATCCACGGGGGCTTCGGCGTGGCCCTGGGTGCAGGCGAGGGCCACCACCGCGGCGGCCAGGGTGCTGAGGGGTCGGATGTGCGGCATGGCGTGGTCTCCTGGGCTGTCCAGCGCCGCCCCTATATCACCCACCCTCCCCCGCTCGCAGGCCTCTTTATGGTTCAACCCTCGGCCTTGGATGCCCGCTTGCGCCGCGGCACGGCCGTCGACCGCGCCTCGGAGGACTCCACCCCGGAGTTCCCCGCCGCCAGTTGCTCGGCGCGCTCGATGATGATGCGGGCCAGGTCCTGCCCCGTGGCCGACTCCATCTCCGCGAGGGCTGGCGAGCTGTTGACCTCGAACACCTTGGGGGGGCCCTCTGGCACGTCGAGCAGATCCACCGCCGCGACCTCCAGCCCCACCAGCATGGCCGTCCGCTCCGCCGCCACCCGCTGGGACTCGGTCAATTGCAGCGCCTCCAGCCGCGCGCCCCGGTTGAGCGTGTAGGAAAGCCGCCCCACCCGTGGCCGGCGCCGTACCGCCGCCACCGCCCGCCCCCCGACCACCAGCACCCGCACGTCCTTGCCCGAGTGCTGCACGTACTGCTGGACGATGAGGTTGTGTCCCAGGCCCAGGATGGCCTCGAGCGCGGCTTCCAGGGACTGGAGGCTCTCGCACACCATCACCCCGCGCTTCTCCTGGCCCTGCAGCAGCTTCACCAGGACCGGCACGCCCCCCACCAGCCCCACCATGGCCTTCAGGTCCGCCGCGTCCCGCGCCATCACCGTCGCCGGGATGTCGATGCCATTGGCCGACAGCAACTGCAGCGAGCGCATCTTGTTGCGCGACTCGGAGATGGCGCGCGCCGTGTTCACCAGCGGAACCCCGCCCATCGCGAACTGGTTCACCACCGCCAGGCCGTAGTTGTTGATGGACTGCGCGATGCGCGGAATGACCACGTCGCAGGGCGACAGCTTGCGGCGCCGGTAGTACAGGTTGGCGCGCCGCCCATCCAGGTGCATCTCCACCCGCACCGGGTTGAGCACACGCACCTGATGCCCTCTCGCGCGTCCGGCCTCGACCAGACGCTTGGTGGATGAAATGGAGGCGGAGCGCGAGAGGAGGGTGATCTTCATGGGGGCCGGGCCGGAGGCGGCGCAGACATAGCCCCGCCCCCTCACCACGTAAAGCCACCCCTGGGAACTACCGCCTCTGGACGGCGCGAACCTCGATGTTCGCGCGGTTCGACGGAGAGGACGCCTCGATGCGAGCGCACGTGGAGCCCTGGAACACGATGCCCGGCTCCTTCATCGTCCACGTATCCGGCCCGGGCGACAGCCGCTCCCCGTTGAGATAGACCACCATCAGCTCCTCGGAGGTGGGCCGCTCGGCGGGGTCGATGCGCAGCTCGCACGGTGCCTCGGCGATGACCTTCTCGGCAATCTTCCGGAGCGCATCCGACAGCTGGTCCTTGTTCTCCGCCTGGAAGAAGCGGCGGCTGCACCTGCCGGCGGTGCAGGTGTCATCCGTGCCGCAATCCGCGTTCGTCGTGCACTCGCGCACGAATCCACCCGCCTCGGCCATGCCGTTGAGCGTCGCCGCGCCCCGACGTCCCTTCTCGGTGTTGGCCTTGAAGTCCGTGCCGAAGCCGATGACGATCGTCTGGATGTCCCGCTTGGTGTCGTCGCTGCGCAGCGCCCTCACCGCGGCCACGGAGGGATTCGTGTCGAGGCAGCCAATCCGTTCCGTCCCATACTCGGTCGAGCAGTTCGACAGGATGCAGTAGCAGTCCGCGGACGGAGCGGGGTTCGGATAGCTCTCGTTGCAGTTGGGCAGACCGTCCGTGAGAAGCACCACGAAGTCGGCGCGCTCCGTCCCCTGCAGCTCGTTCAGCCCCGCCAGGAACTTCAAGCTCTCACTGGTGGGCGTGCCGCCCGTCGGCGTCACCGCGTTTCCGGCGGGGGAGTTCTTGATGGCCAGCAGCTCGGCCTTCGCCTTGTCGGCGATCGTCTTCAGCGTGACATCGTCCTCCTGGTCACCCGTCGGAAAGGGAACCTTCAGGGAGGTGGTCGCCCCACAGCCGATGAAGCCGTTGTTCGGGTCCGGATAGGTGGCGAGGCCGATGCGCGCGATCGTCCCGCTCTCCGTGAGGAAGGACGACATCGCATCCTGCAGATCGCTCCAGCGCGTGGGGCACCTGGTGACGTCGCAGGGATTTTGCTCTCCACACACCTTCCCGCTGACCGTGCACGCCGGCAGGCTGGCGTTCACCGGATCCATCATGGAGCCGGACGTGTCCACCAGCAGCATCAGGTTGGGCTTGCGAGCCCGCGCCTCGATGGTCCGTGTCTCCGTCGTCTGCGAGATGGCGAGCGGCTCCACCGGCTCGAAGTCATAGGTCTGGCATGCCGAGGTGAGAACACCGCTCAGGGTGCCCACCACCAGCGCTCGCAAAAAAGTCAGCTTGGCGCGCATATGTTGAAGTCGCTCCTCGAAAGGCGGGCGCGAGAGAGAGCCTCGCGCCTGGATGTGTCCGGCCACGAAATGGGGCCCACAATACCCTCTCCCAGGTTCACACGGCCAGCCTCAACGCACCGCCTCCCTAAAGGGTGAGGGTGCGTGCTCCGTCCGTCAGCTTCCACAACGACGCCAGCTCCATCACCTCGTCCAGCGTCCCCCTCAGCTCCTCGGGCGTATATCCACAGATTCTTACCGTGGTGTCACACGCCAGCAGGCGAGCTCCCAGCTCGCGCGCCTCCGCGAGCATCCGCTCGGGCACCGGCACTCCGAGTCGCTCCGCTCGCTCGCTCTCCACCTGCTCCCGGTCGCTGTGCGGCAGGCCGAAGCGGCCCCTCATCAGCGCGCGCAGGGCGTCGAAGGCGAAGACGAAATACACCTCGTCTCCCTGGGCCGCCGCGGTGACTCCCATCGAGGCGGCCTGGAACGCAGGCTCATACGTGGCGTGCTGCAAGAAGAAGAAGACGCGTCCGGCCATGGCTCCAGAACAATAGCGGCACGCCTCCGCTCGTGGGACGCCGAGTGCACCGAGGACGTCCGCGACTCCCGCCTCTCGCCGGGATTGACTCCCCGCGCCGTGCCGCGAGAAGCACCCGTGCGTCCGGGCGCCCTCCCGCCGGGACTGTGCGACAACGCCCCCGGAGGTGATCCTCGCTTCACGTACGCCCCTGCATTCATTAGATGGAGGCCATGCGCCCCACCGTGCTCCTCTTCGACATCGACGGCACCCTCATCACCAGTGGCGGCTCGGGCCGCCGCTCCCTGGAACTCGCCTTCCATGCGCTGTACCAGCGCCGCGATGCCTGCGACTCCATCAGCCTGTCCGGGATGACGGATCAGGCCATCGTCCGCAAGGCGCTCACCGTCATCGGCGTGGAGGCCACCCCCGAGGCCATCTCCGCCGTCATCGACTCCTATCTCCAGCACCTCGCCGAGCAGGTGCTCCGCGTCGATGACCGCACCTACCGCCTCCACCCCGGCATGCGCGAGGCCGTGGACGCCGCCCTGTCCCGCCCCGGGGTCGCCGTGGGGCTCGGCACGGGCAACGTGCGCGAGGGCGCCCGCATCAAGCTCAGCCGCGTCGGCATCCATGATCGCTTCTCCTTCGGAGGCTTCGGCTGCGACCACGAGAACCGCGTCGAGCTCATCCGGCATGGCGCCCGGAGCGGAGCCGCCCGGCTCGGCGTTCCCCTCGAGGAGTGCCGGGTCGTCGTCATCGGGGACACGCCCAAGGACGTCGACGCCGCCAAGGGCATTGGCGCCCGCTGCATCGGCGTGGGCACCGGCAACTTCTCCCCCGAGGACCTGCTCGCCGCGGGTGCCGATCACGCCTACGCCGATTTCACCGCGCGCGAAGCCCTCTCCACCCTGCTCGACGGCCCCTGAGCCCCCGGTACTTCCGGCACCCCCTCTCCCCGGCTGTGGTATCTCCGGCCCCCCGCCCAGGTACCGCTGGAGGCCCCTCTCCCATGTCGCTGTCCACCCTCGAAGCCTACGATCTCGTCCGTTTCGCCGAGGCCTTCGACTCGCGCCTCGCCTCCGCCGACGAGCTGCTCGCGGGCCGCTCGGGCCTGGAGCGTGAGAAGGAGTGGCTCTCCACCGCCCTCCAGATCGTCCGCACCGAGCGCGCCCCCGCCCAGGCCGTCCTCGAGAAGGTGCGCGATCTGCCCGAGCTGGAGGAGGTGCGCGAGGAGTTCGCCTACACCCTCCAGAACGCCTGGGTCGACACCCTGGAGAAGGTCCACGCCGGCATCACCTTCTGCGCGAGCAGCCGCGCCCCCGTCATCGAGGCGCTCTTCCCCCACCTCAAGTTCCCCCAGCTGCGCCGCGCCTCCCGCGAGGCCCTCCAGGAGTTCGTCACGGGCTACGAGCGCCGGCTGAAGTCCTCCTACGTCTCGCGCATCCTCGCCCGCGACGACTTCGCCTTCGTGCGCCCCGTGCTGGAGCAGGTGGCCACCGCCTACGCCCACTGGCAGTCCTGCTTCGCCCCCGTGCAGCTTCCCCACGAGCAGGCCGCTCCCCTGCGCGCCGAACTCATCGCGCTCGGCAAACGGCTCGATCTCGCCCTGCGCCAGGCCCGCTGCCTCGCCGAGGCCGCCCTCGCGCCCCTCCCCGACGCCTTCGAGAACTCCGGCCTCGCCGCCAAGCCGCGCAAGCGCGCCGGTCGTGGACTGCCGCTCGTGGAGTCCGGTGAGTTCACGGTCCCCGAGTCCCTGGAGCCCACCCCCGAGCCCAGCGAGGCTCCGCTCCGTGAGCCGGACTCCGAGGAGCCCAGCGCCGCCGAGCTGGCGGAACTCGCGGCGCTCTCCGGCTCCGCCCCAGAACCGGCCGTGTCCTCGGCCGAGCCCGTCCCGCCGCTCCCCGCGTCTCCAGAGCCGGAGCCTGCCGTCCCCCCCGTGGCCGCCGAGCCTCCCGCCTCCGAGCCCGAGGCCCCCGCGCCGCCCGAGGCCCCGCCCGCTCCCGAGCCGAAGGCCGCCAAACCCCCTGCCAAGCGCGGCCGCAAGAAGGCCGAGTCCAAGGCGCCCACTCCGGAGTAGACCCGAAGCGCGGTGGCCCCGGGCCCCGTTATCGAGGAACTGGCCATGGCCGATGTCGCCCTCCCCATCGATCCGCTCCTGCCGCAGCTCGTCACCACCCTGCGCGCCGCCTCCTCGCTCGTGCTGGAGGCCCCTCCGGGCGCGGGCAAGACGACCCGCGTGCCCCGCGCCCTGCTCGAGGCCGGTATCGGCCAGGGCAAGGAGATCGTCGTCCTCCAACCCCGCCGCCTCCCCACCCGGCTCGCCGCCCAGCGCGTGTCCGAGGAGATCGGCGAACGCGTGGGCGAGACCGTCGGCTACCAGGTGCGCTTCGAGGACGTGCGCGGCCCCAAGACCCGGCTGTCCTTCGTCACCGAGGGCGTCCTCGGCCGCCGCCTCCTGTCGGACCCCACCCTGCGCGACGTCTCCGTCGTCGTGCTCGACGAGTTCCACGAGCGCCACCTCTCCGCCGATATCTCGCTCGCCCTGCTGCGCCGGCTCCAGCTCGGCCCCCGGCCCGATCTGAAGATCGTGGTGATGTCCGCCACGCTCGAGGCCGCCCCCATCAGCACCTACCTCGGCCAGTGCCCCACCCTGCGCTCCGAGGGCCGCCGCTTCGACGTCAGCGTCGAGTACCTCCCCGCCCCCGACGAGCGCTACCTCGATGCCCAGGTGCTCTCCGGCATCAAGCGGCTGCACGCCAACGGCCTCGACGGCGACGTGCTCGTGTTCCTCCCCGGCGCCGGCGAAATCCGCCGCGCCCGCGACACCTGCGCCGAGTTCGCCGAGCGCCACGGCATGGAGCTGCTCCCCCTGCACGGAGACCTGCCCCCCGCCGAGCAGGATCGCGCCGTGCGCCGCAGCTCGCGCCGCAAGATCATCCTCTCCACCAACGTGGCCGAAACGTCCGTCACCATCGACGGCGTCGCCGCCGTCATCGACAGTGGCCTGGCGCGCGTGGCCTCGCACTCACCCTGGTCCGGCCTGCCCATCCTCAAGCTCGCCAAGGTGAGCCGCGCCTCCGCCACCCAGCGCGCCGGCCGCGCCGGCCGCACCCGCTCCGGCCACTGCCTGCGCCTCTACACCCAGCACGACTTCGACGGCCGTCCCGAGCAGGACGCCCCCGAAATCCGCCGCATGGACCTGGCCGAGACCGTGCTCGCCCTGCGCGCCGCCGGCATCCAGGACCTGGGCGCCTTCCCCTTCTTCGAGGCCCCACCGGCCGCTTCGCTCGACGCCGCGGAGACCCTGCTGCGCCGCCTGGGCGCCGTGGACCCCAAGGGCAAGGTGACCGACATCGGCCAGCGGCTGCTGCGCTTTCCCCTCCACCCCCGCCAGGCGCGCATCATCGTCGAGGGCGAGCGGCGGGGAGTCGGCGCCGACGCGGCCCTGCTCGCCGCGCTCGTGGGCGAGCGGGACATCCGCCGAGAGGCCCGCACCCAGATGTCGGGTCCGGGCCGCGCCGCCCACGTCGTCGCCGGGCCCTCGGATCTGCTGGACCTGAGCGAGCGCTTCCGTCAGGCCGAGCGCGCCCAGTTCGCCTCCGGCCGCGTGCAGTCCCTCTCCCTGGAGCCGGGTGCCGTGCAGGCCGTGGACCGGGTCCAGCGCCAGTTGCGCCGCGCCGTGCGCGAACAGGGCTCCAAGCCCTCCACCCCCGAGGCCCAGGAGCAGGCCCTGATGCTCAGCGTGCTCGCGGGCTATCCGGACCGGGTGGCCCGGCGCCGCAAGCCCCGCGCGCCCGAGCTGCTGCTCTTCGGCGGAGGCACCGCGCAGCTCTCCGAGACCAGTGCCGTCCAGGAGCCCGAGTTGCTCGTCGCCGTGGACATCGAGGAGCGTCCCGGCCGGGGGGTCATCGTCCGGCTCGCCAGCTCCGTGGAGCCCGAGTGGCTGCTCGATCTCTACCCCGACGCCCTCGAGGAGGTGGACACCCTGCAGTGGAACGCCGAGGCGCGGCGCGTCGAGCGCATCACCCGCCTGGCCTACGGCAACCTCGTGCTCGAGGAGACCCGCGCCCCCGCGCCCCCGTCCGAGGCCACCGCTCGCGTGCTCGTGGAGCAGGCGCTCGCCGCGGGCCCGGGCCGCTTCGCCGATCCCGAGGCCCTGCTGCACTGGCGCACCCGCGTGGCGCTGCTCGCCCAGGCCTTCCCCGAGGCGGGCTTTCCCCAGGTGGACGACACCTTCATGCGCGACGCGCTCGCCTCCCTGTGCGCCGGGGCCCGGAGCTTCGCGGACATGGAGGGCGTGTCCCTGCTCGACGCGCTCCAGGCCCGGCTCACCCAGGAGCAGGCCCGGCTGTTGTCCCAGCATGCCCCGCAGAAGGTCTCCCTGCCCGGAGGCCGCCAGGCCCAGGTGCACTACGAGCCCGGCAAGCCGCCCTGGGTCGAATCCCGCCTCCAGGACTTCTTCGGCATGGCCCAGGGGCCCAGCGTCTGCGCCGGACGGGTGCCGCTCGTGCTGCACCTGCTCGCGCCCAACATGCGCGCCGTGCAGGTGACGACCGACCTCGCCGGTTTCTGGGAGCGGCACTACCCCGCGCTGCGCAAGGAGCTGTGCCGCAAGTACCCCAAGCACAGCTGGCCCGAGGATCCCCGCCACGCGCAGACTCCCGCCGAGCGCGGCCGGAGAATCTGACGAGGCGCGTCGAGGCGCCCCGCGGAGACTCAGAGCTTCTTGCGCATCTCCAGGTGATCGATGCCCGCCTCGTCGAACACCTCGCCCCAGGGCATGTAGCCCTTCTTCTTGTAGAACTCGAGCGCGTAGAGCTGCGAGTTCAGCACGATGCCCTGGACGCCGCGGCTGCGCGCCTCCTCTTCCAGGGCCGCCAGCAGGCTTCCGCCCACGTTGGCCTTGCGGTGCGCCTTGAGCACCGCCATGCGGCCGACCTTCGCCCACGTCCCCGTCTCTCCGGGAGGAGGCTCGACCAACATCACGAGACGCCCCGTCCCAATGGCGTGGCCACCCTGGAACGCGAGCACATGGTAGGCCTTGGCATCCTCGGCATCGCGCTCGATGCCCTCGGGAACGTGCTGCTCTTCGATGAACACCACCTCGCGGATGGCGAGCGCCTGGAACAGCTCAGCCTCGGAGCGAATCTGGGCGATGGTGACCGGCTGGGGGTTGTCCGGGTTCGACATATCGTCGAGCAAGGTACACAAATCCCGGCGGCTCAAACAGACCAAAAGGCGGGCTCGCCCGGGTGCACTCTCCGTCTTATCCCAACGAGTACTCCCCGCCGTGCTAACCTGATTCGTGATGCGATCCGCCCTCCTCGCACTCGTCCTCTCGCTCTGCTCTCTTCCCGCCGCGGCCCAGCCGGAAGTCTTCTTCGGCGCCAACCGCGAAGCGCCCAACCTCAAGGAAGAGGACTTCGACCGCCGCTTCCTCCGCTCCGGCTTCTACCAGGGACTCTCTCGGGGAACGAACGACGCCAACTGCGCCCGGCTGCTCGGCGGCATGCTCACGCTGCTCGGCGAGACCGCGCCCCTGCTGCACAAGCGCGATGAGAACTTCTACCTGGATCCCCTGCTCGCCCAGGCGCTCAACACCCAGCTGAGCACCCCGCGCTTCCAGGCCAACGCGTACCTGGTGGCCATGGTGCGGCGCGTGCTGATTGATCGAAAGCTGCCCGAGAGCTGGTTCCAGACCGCGTCCACCCTGGGACCGCTGGTGCTCACCATCGACGTGGGCAAGCTGCGCTTCCTGGCCGAGGGCCTTCAGCCCATCGACAGCTTCTTCCTCACCCTGCCGGCCCTGCGCGAGCGCTACGACATCGAGGTCCGGCGCGCCAACGCCACCGCCGCGCGCTCCGCCGAGAAGATGTTCCGCGAGAACTACCTCGACCGTCAGGTGGCCTTCGGTGACCTGCGGCTCATCGACGTGACGGTGGAGCAGCCCAAGAAGCCCAAGAAGCGCAAGGGCCAGCCCGAGGAGGAAGCGCCGCCCCCCACCGCCGTGGCCCGCATGGTGTGGTATCCGCCCGACCCCAACGCCGGGAAGATCGATCCCTTCAGCAAGTACAAGCCCCTCGAGGTGCGCATCACCGCCCGGCTCGCCGCCCAGCAGTACCTGGACCTGAGCCGCATTCCCAAGGGCACCCGGCTCATGGTGCGTGGGCGCTTCTGGTCCTTCGCCAAGGGCGTGGACGAGCTGGAGCTGCGCGACGCCCTCATCTTCCAGGATCGCGACTGGTCCCAGGGCAACACCCTGGTGGACCCCGCCTCCGTGACGCAGTGCCCCTTCGCCATCAATGATCTGATGGGCGCGGCGCCCACCCAGGCCGGGGCCTTCGGACAGCCCCGCCGCTAGGCGCCGCGGGACACGCACCATCCCGGCGGCGAGTCCCCCGTCCATGGCGGGAGAGGGCTCGCCGCGAAGTCTCCCCGCGGCCCTCCCTGGCACACCTCGTGCTCCCGGTGAGGTACCCCAGCGCCGCGAGGGAGCATGAAGGTCGACGATCGCCAAGACACCCCGCCCACCCGGTCCGTCCCGGAGAAGGACCGCTTCCAGGAACTGATGAAGAGGGCTCCGCCCGAGCCGGTGAAGCGCCCGCCACCGGGGGCTCAGGGGGTGCGCTCACCCGGAGTGCTCGCCCGGGGAAGCCTCGGCGCCCGTGCCGTCCCCGGCACCCTCCAGGTCGCCCCCCGAGGAGCGTTCGCCAGCGCCGAGCAACTGGGACGGGTGCGCCAGGGGCTGAGTGCCGAGGCCCACCGGCTGGGGGAGGTCCGGGGGGAAGCCCACCAGACGAACCAGGAACGGGTCCACCAGCGCCTGACGGCGCTCCTCGCCCGTGAGCTCGCGCGGGACTCGTCCCCGGAACCCGTGACGGGCAAGGGGGAGTCCGCGACTCGAGGCGCGGAGGTCCTCCCGGCCGAACCGCCAGACGCCCGCCCCACCCCACCCGGGACGCGCCTGGACGGGGGCTCGGGCCCGGTGACGGCCGGGGCCGCCTCGCCCGGGGAGACGCGCGTCCAGGCCACCCTGGAGCTCATCGAGAAGATCGAGGTGTTCGTGCGCTCGCAGCGGCCCGCGCTCGCGATGCGGCTGGGCGGGGCGTTGGAGGCCACGGTGGAGGTGGAGCGCACGGGCCCCCGCGAGGTGGCGCTGCGCATCCAGGGCCACCGCGGACCCCTGCCCCGGGAGAACCTGGCCCGCATCCAGGAGGAACTGGCCGCGCGCGGACTGAGGCTCAAGGCCCTGTCGAGTGCCTGAGTCCACCCCCCCACGGGCAAAAGCAAAGGCCCCGCGTCTCACGACACGGGGCCTTGGATACCCGCCGGATGACTACTTGCCGGGCTTGAGCTCCAGCAGCTCGCGCTTGCCCTTCTTGTCCTTGAACTCCTCCGCCTCCGGCAGGGCCGCGCGCTTCTCGGCGATGTTCGGCCACTTGGGGGCGTAGTCCGCGTTGATCTTCTGGTACTCCTTCCACTCCTTGGGCAGCTCCGACTCCGGGAAGATCGCCTTCGTCGGGCAGACGGGCTCGCACGCACCGCAGTCGATGCACTCGTCCGGGTGGATGACCAGGAAGTTGGCCCCCTCATAGAAGCAGTTGACGGGGCAGACTTCGACGCAGTCGGTGTACTTGCACTTGATGCAAGGCTCGGCAACTACATAAGCCATTGAGATCTCCGATAGGACAGGACCGTGCGCGCCCACAGTAGTGGGTTGTCACGGGGGAGGCACTCCTAAATTGAGTGCCCTCCTCTACCTCATCCGAGGAGCCCCTGGGCACGCATCAGTTCGGCCACCAGGATCGCTCCCTTGGCCGCTCCCATCTTGGTGTTGTGGGATACCAGCACGTATTTGAAGCCATTCTCCAACACCGAGTCCTCGCGCACCCGGCCCACGGTGGTGGCCATGCCCCCGTGGGTGTCCCGGTCCAGGCGGGGCTGGGGCCGGAACGGCTCGTCGAGCACCTCGATCCAGCGCGGCGGAGCCGACGGAAGCTGGCGCGCCACCTCGGCGCCCCGCCACTCGCGCATCGCCGCCACCACTTCCTGCACGGAGGCCTTGCGGGAGAGCGACACGAAGACGGACTCGGTGTGGCCCTCCATCACCGCCACCCGGGTGCAGGTGCACGAGACGCTCACGTCGTGCGGGGTCAGGGCGGTGCCCCCGGCGTCGAGTGAGCCCAGGATCTTCTTCGTCTCCACCTGGACCTTCTCCTCCTCCTTGGGAATGAAGGGGATGACGTTGTCCAGGATGTCCAGGCCGATGACGCCCGGCGAGCGACCCGCGCCGGACATGGCCTGCAGCGAGGTCATCAGCACGGACTTGACGCCGAAGTGCTCGGCGAGCGGGGCCAGGGTGATGGCCAGACCCGTGGTGGTGCAGTTGGGGATGGGGACGATGAAGCCCTTCCAGCCCCGCTGCTTGCGCTGCGCGCGGATGAGCGGCGCATGGGAGGCATTGACCGGGGGGATGAGCAGCGGGACGTCCGCCTCGTAGCGGAAGGCGCTGGCCGCGGAGAACACGGGGATGTCGCGGGCGAGCCGGGGCTCGAGCTCCTTGGCCACATCCGACTCCACCGCCGAGAAGGCGATGTCATAGTCCCGGGCGTTGATCTGCTCCCCGCTCATCACCTTCAGCTTCGCGACGGACTCCGGGAGCGGCTCGGGGACGAACCAGGCCGTCATCCCGTTGGAGGCGCGCAACGCTTCCACATAGGACTTGCCCGCCGAGCGCGGCGAGGCCGCCAGGCCCGTGAGTTCGATGTCAGGGTGATCCTTGAGCGCGGAGATGAACTGCTGGCCGGCGAGTCCGGTGGCACCGATCAGCACGGCACGAAGCTTGGCCATGACGAGACATCCTTGATGGAGCGTGAGTTGCCCCGCGTCTTTACACGCATCGGCACCGCACTTCACCCTGCCCGGGAGTGCACTGGACCCCCGGATTCTCAACAGGCCTCGCTGGCCATGACCTGCGGGACATGATGGCACTCGGTGGGCATCCCCTGGCTCAGCCACCCCTGGAGACCCCCTTCCAGGCACACCGCGTTGAAGCCCAGGCGCCGCAGCAGCCGACAGACCCGGCGGGCGTCGGAGCCGTCCGGAGCACACCCACACACCACGATGAGCTCGTCGTCGGGCAGCACCGCCCCATCCCGAAGAATCTCCTCGAAGGGCATCCACAAGGCGCCGGGGACATGGAGCCCGTAGCGAGCCCAATCCTCGGGCTCGCGGCAGTCGAGGACGAGCACCTCATCATCTCCAAGCCGCACGTACAGCTCGGCACAGGGCATACGGGCATCCACCACCCGGAACCTCCTGTTGCGGTATCTATTAGGGGCAACCCGGGACCCGGTTAAACCCATCCCGAAGGCAGGCAGCCGCCCTGGGTGCTCCACGAGCCCGGAACCGCCCGGGTCCCACGCTCCTGTCTTGACCCGGCGGATTCAGGTCCATATAAGGCCGTACGCACGGTTCGCGGCGCCATAGCCAAGTGGTAAGGCAAGGGTCTGCAAAACCCTCATTCCCCGGTTCGAATCCGGGTGGCGCCTCATCAAGACAAGGCCCGATGTGGACTCCGGTCCCCATCGGGCCTTCGTGTTTCCGCCCGCCGCGTCGTCCACGAGCGAGCGGGAGGAGGCTCGCCAGCCCACTTGCCTCGCGGGAGGCCCGCCCCCCGCCCCCGCCAACGCAGCCGGGGGCCCGGTGGAGCAGCCCCCGTCACCGCCCTCCGATCATCAGCCCAGCGTCACGCGGGCGTTGCGGAACAGCCGCATCCACGGGCTGTCCTCGCCCCACTCCGGCGGGCACCACGAGTACTGCACGCTGCGGCTCACGCGCTCCGGGTGCGGCATCATGATCGTCACCCGCCCGTCCCGGGACGTCAGGCCCGCGATGCCGTGCGGCGAGCCGCTCGGGTTGGCCGGGTACGTCTCCGTCACCCGCCCGTGGTTGTCCACGAAGCGCACGGGCACCACGCCCAGCCCGTTCACCCGCGCCGCCTCCTCGGCGGTGGAGAACTCCGCGCGGCCCTCGCCATGCGACGAGGCGATGGGGATGCGGCTGCCCGCCATGCCCTGGAAGAACAGCGAGGGGCTCGGCGCCACCTCCACCTGTACCAGCCGCGCCTCGAACTGCTCGGAGACGTTGCGCACGAAGTTCGGGAAGTGCTCGGCCCCGGGAATCAGCTCACGCAGCTGCGCCATCATCTGGCAGCCGTTGCAGATGCCCAGGCTGAAGGTGCCCGCACGCGCGAAGAACGCGGCGAACTCGTCCCGGGCACGCGCGTTGAACAGGATGGAGCGAGCCCAGCCGCCTCCCGCCCCCAGCACGTCTCCGTACGAGAAGCCGCCGCACGCCGCCAGGCCCGTGAAGTCCTTCAGCGACACCCTCCCGGTGAGCAGATCGCTCATGTGCACGTCCACCGCGCTGAAGCCCGCGCGCACGAAGGCCCGCGCCATCTCCAACTGGCTGTTCACCCCCTGCTCGCGCAGGATGGCCACCCGGGGCCGCGCCCCCTTGGCGATGAACGGCGCCGCCATGTCCTCCGAGGGCGAGAACGTGAGCCGCGCGGACAGGCCCGGATCCGCCGGGTCGCACCTGGCGGCGTACTCCTGCTCGGCACAGCGCGGGTTGTCGCGCAGCTTCTGCATCTCGTAGCTGACGCGCGACCACACCGCGCGCAGCCCCATCACGTCCTCCTCCAGCAGCACCCGCTCCCCGTGGCGCACCCGGGCCGTCAGGGCCGTGTGGGGGCGGCCCAGCTCGTGGCAGTGCGCCTCCAGCCCGTGCAGCTTCATCACCTCGCGCACCCGGGGGAGATCCGCCACCCGCACCTGGAGGATCGCGCCCAGCTCCTCGTTGAAGAGCGCCGCGACCGCGTCCGCCCCCAGGCCCGTCACGTCCACCTCGAAGCCGCAGTGTCCGGCGAAGGCCATCTCCACCAGCGTGGTGATCAACCCGCCGTCGGAGCGGTCATGGTAGGCGAGCAGCGTGCCCGTGTCGTTGAGCGCCTGCACCGCGGCGAAGAAGCCCTTGAGGGACTCGGGGTCGTCCACGTCCGGGCAGCGCGGGCCCACCTGGGAGTACGCCTGGGCGAGCACCGAGCCACCCAGCCGCTGCCGGCCCGCCGCCAGGTCCACGAACACCAGCCGGGTGTCCGCGCCCGGATCGCGCAGCTGGGGGGTGAGCGAGTGGCGCACGTCCAGCACCGGCGCGAAGGCCGACACGATGAGCGACAGGGGCGCCGTCACCGCCTTGCGCTGGCCCTGCTCCTCCCAGACGGTGCGCATGGACATGGAGTCCTTGCCCACGGGGATGGTGAGGCCGAGCGCCGGGCACAGCTCCATGCCCACCGCCTTCACCGCGGCGTAGAGGTTGGCGTCCTCGCCCGGGCTGCCCGCGGCCGCCATCCAGTTGGCCGACAGCTTCACGTTGCCGAGCTGGGCCACGCGCGCCGCGGCGATGTTGGTGACGGCCTCGCCCACCGCCATGCGCGCCGAGGCCGCCGCGTCGATGAGCGCCACCGGGGTGCGCTCGCCCACCGCCATGGCCTCGCCCGTGTAGCCCGCGTGCGCCGACAGCGTCACCGCGCAGTCCGCCACCGGCACCTGCCACGGGCCCACCAGCTGATCCCTCGCCGTCAGGCCCGACACCGTCCGATCACCAATCGTGATGAGGAAGCCCTTGTCCGCCACCGTGGGGTGCGCGAGCACCCGGGAGAGCAGCTCCTTCACCGGCGCGTCCAGCTTCAGCTCCGCGTGCGCGAGCGGACGCGACTTCACGTCCCGGTGCATGCGCGGGGGCTTGCCGAACAGCACGTCCATCGGGAGGTCGATGGGCGCGTTGCCGAACTGCTTGTCCCCCACCGTCAGCACCTGCTCGGCCGTGGCCTCGCCCAGCACCGCGAAGGGCGCGCGCTCGCGCTCGCACAGGGCCGTGAAGCGCGGGAGATCCTCCGGCGCGATCGCCAGCACGTAGCGCTCCTGCGCCTCGTTGCACCAGATCTCCACCGGCGACATGCCCGGCTCGGCGTTGGGCACCTCGCGCAGCTCGAAGCGTCCACCCAGGTCATTGTCGTGGATGAGCTCCGGCACCGCGTTGGACAGGCCGCCCGCCCCCACGTCGTGGATGGAGCGGATGGGGTTCTTCTCCCCCTGGGCCCAGCACTGATCGATGACCTCCTGGCAGCGCCGCTCCATCTCCGGGTTGTCGCGCTGCACCGAGGCGAAATCGAGGTCCGCCGCGCTCGAGCCCTGCGCCATCGAGGACGCCGCGCCGCCGCCCAGGCCGATGAGCATCGCCGGGCCGCCCAGCACGACGATCTTGTCCCCCGGCTGGAGCGTGCCCTTGCGCACGTGCCCCGCCCGGATGTTGCCCAGGCCGCCGGCGATCATGATGGGCTTGTGGTAGCCGCGCACCTCCACGCCCTCGGGCGTGGGCACCTGCATCTCGAAGCTGCGGAAGTAGCCGCACAGGTTGGGCCGGCCGAACTCGTTGTTGAAGGCGGCGCCGCCCAGGGGCCCGTCGATCATGATGTCGAGCGCGGACACGATGCGCTCGGGCTTCCCATAGGGCGTCTCCCACGGCTGCTCGTGGCCGGGGATGCGCAGGTTCGACACGGAGAAGCCACTCAGGCCCGCCTTGGGCCTGGCGCCCCGCCCGGTGGCGCCCTCGTCGCGGATTTCTCCGCCCGCGCCCGTGGAGGCCCCCGGATGGGGGGAGATGGCGGTGGGATGGTTGTGCGTCTCCACCTTCATCAGGATGTGCGTGGGCTCGCGGTGGAAGCGGTACTCCCCGCTGTCGGGATCCGGAAAGAGGCGCTCCACCTCGAAGCCCTCCATCACCGCCGCGTTGTCCTTGTACGCCGACAGCACGCCCTCGGGGTGTGCCGCGTAGGTGTTCTTGATGGACTGGAAGAGCGAGCGCTCCTGCGCCACCCCATCCACCGTCCACGAAGCGTTGAAGATCTTGTGCCGGCAGTGCTCGCTGTTGGCCTGGGCGAACATCATCAGCTCGACGTCGGTGGGGTCTCGCTTCAGCTCGGTGAAGCGCGCCACCAGGTAGTCGATCTCATCCTCCGCCAGCGCCAGGCCCAGCGCGCGGTTGGCGGTGACGAGCGCCTCCCGGCCTCCCGCGAGCACCCCCACCCGGGTGAAGGACCGGGGCGTGTGCGCGGAGAAGAGGATGGCCGCGTCCTCCTCGCGCCCCACCACCGCCTGTGTCATCCGGTCGTGCAGCACCGGTTGCACCCGGGCGAGCGACCCGGGAGGCAGGGCATTGCCCGCCTCGTCGGCGATCCAATAGGCGATGGCACGCTCGATACGCCGCACACCGAGCAAGCCACAGTTCTGGAAGATGTCGGTGGCCTTGGAGGACCAGGGGGAGATCGTCCCGGGCCGGGGGATGACGAGCTGGAGGCTGCCCCGCGGCTCCTTCCGGGCGAGCCGGGGACCGTACTCCAGTAGCTTGTCCACCAAGGAGCGCTCGGAGGCGGACAGGGCCGCGGGGACATCGAGGATGTGCACGAACTCGGCATAGACGGAGCCCACGGAGGGCTCGCGCTCACGACAGAGAGCGAGCAGCTTGGCCAGACGGAACTCGGAGAGGGCGGGGGCACCACGCAGGGTGAGCATGGAATCTCTGGGAGAGAGGGGCCGAGGGGAAGGGTTCAGAACGCGGGCGTCTTAACCGAGGCGCCCTCCTCATTCGAGGAGATCTCGCGCCGAATTGTGGTTGAATGCGCGGCCATGGGGCGGGATTCAGTACGAGCAGGCATCCAGGGGGCTGATGCGTCGAGGACAGTGGGGGACCGGCGTGAATACACGCCCGAGGTCCGTCACTCCGCCGCACACGAACGCTCGGGCTTGAGTAGGGTAGCCCCCCCTCCTGTCCTCCACCGATCGCCAGGACATCCTTTCTCCTCCTCCGTGGTTTCTCCGAGAGATTCCCGATGAGCCCTACCCCTTCCCCCTCCGCCGTCCACTTCCGCACGTGCAACCTGTGCGAGGCCATGTGCGGCCTGCGCATCGAGACCGCCGGGGACCGAGTCACCTCCATCCGCGGAGATGACGAGGATCCCTTCAGCCAGGGCCACATCTGCCCCAAGGCCGTCGCGCTCCAGGATCTCCACGAGGATCCCGATCGGCTCCGGAACCCCGTGCGGCGCACCGCCTCGGGCTGGCAGCCGCTGTCGTGGAAGGAAGCCCTCGACGAGACGGCGAAGCGCCTGCACGCCGTGCAGCAGAAGCACGGCCGGGACGCGGTGGGCGTGTACGTGGGCAATCCCACCGTGCACAACCACGGCGCCATGCTCCTGCTGCCCTTCCTCCTGAAGGCGCTGCGCACGCGCAACAAGTTCTCGGCCACGTCGGTGGACCAGCTCCCGCACCACGTCGCCTCCTACCTGATGTTCGGGCACCAGCTGCTCATCCCCATCCCGGACATCGACCGCACGCACTTCATGCTCATCCTCGGGGCCAATCCGCTCGCCTCCAATGGCAGCCTGATGACGGCGCCGGGCACGCGCGGCCGGCTCAAGGCCATCCAGCAGCGCGGCGGCAAGGTGGTGGTGGTGGACCCGCGCCGCACGGAGACGGCCCGCATCGCGGACGAGCACCTCTTCATCCGCCCCGGCACCGATGCGCTCTGGCTCTTCTCGCTCCTGCACGTGCTGCTGGGCGCGGGGCCGAAGCTCGGGCGGCTCGCGGACTTCACCGATGGCCTGGTGCACGTGAAGGAGCTCGCGCGCGAGTTCACCCCCGAGCGCGCCGCGATCCACACCGGCATCCCCGCGGACACCACGCGGCGGCTCGCGCTCGAGCTGGCCGCCTCGTCCTCCGCCGTCTGCTACGGCCGCGTGGGCGTGTCCACCCAGCCCTTCGGCGCGCTGTGCCAGTGGCTCATCAACGTCATCAACGTGGTGACGGGCAACATGGATCGCGAGGGCGGCGCCATGTTCACCCTGCCCGCCTTCGATCTGATCAAGGGCCCCCGCCCCCTGACGGCCGGCCGCGGCAGCATGGGCCGCTTCAAGAGCCGCGTGCGCGGGCTGGCCGAGTTCTCCGGTGAGCTGCCCGTGTCCGTGCTCGGCGAGGAGATCCTCACCCCGGGCGAGGGGCAGATCCGCGCCCTGGTCACCTCGGCGGGCAACCCCGTGGTCTCCACCCCCAACGGCCGGCAGCTCGATCAGGCGTTCGGGTCGCTCGACTTCATGGTGAGCATCGATCCGTACATCAACGAGACGACCCGGCACGCGCACATCATCCTGCCGCCCGTCACGCAGCTCGAGCGCGGCCACTACGATCTCATCTTCAACACGTTCGCGGTGCGCAACACCGTGAAGTACTCGGCGCCCCTCTTCACGCCACCGCCGGGCGCGCTCCAGGACTGGGAGATCTTCCTGGAGCTCAAGCACCGCCTGGACTCGCTGCGCGGCGAGCCCCTCACGCGCGGCGAGCTGCCCTACCGGGCCCTCAAGGCGCTCGGCCCCGAGGGCATCCTCGACCTCGGCCTGCGCGGGGGCCCCTACGGCATGCGGCTGAAGCCCTGGCGCCGGGGACTGAGCCTCGCGAGCCTCAAGGCCGCGCCCCATGGCGTGGACCTGGGCCCCCTCAAGCCCTGCTTCCCCGAGCGGCTCGCCACGCGCGGACACCGCCTCCAGCTCGCCCCCGAGCCGTTGGTGGCCGACGTGGACCGGCTGCGCCAGGCCTTCCCCGCCACACCCCCGGCCTTCGCTTCCGAGGACGCGCTGCTGCTCATCGGCCGGCGCCACGTGCGCGACAACAACTCGTGGATGCACAACGTGCCCCGGCTCGTCAGTGGCAAGCCGCGCTGCACGCTCATGGTGCACCCCGAGGACGCGCGGCGCCTCGGCCTCGAGGAGGGACAGGAGGCACTCGTCACCTCCCGTGTGGGCGAAGTCAAAGCCCCCGTGAACGTGACGGACGAAGTGATGCCCGGCGTGGTGAGCCTGCCCCACGGCTACGGCCATGGGCGCCAGGGCATCCAGATGCAGGTGGCCGGCGCACATGCCGGAGTCAGCATCAATGATGTCACCGATGATCAGGTTTTGGATGCAATCGGTGGAAACGCCGCATTCAGCGGGATTCAGGTGCGGGTCCAACCGGTACAATCAATGAGCACGACCGTGCAACCGCGGCAATCCGCGATCGAGTGAGACGACGCCCATGATCACCCTCTATCAAACCCCAGTGGCCTGGGGGACCCCGAACCTCAGCCCGTTCTGCTTCAAGCTGGAGGCCTACCTGCGGATGGTGGACCTGCCCTATGAGGTGAAGCTGGCGGATCTGCGCTACGCCCCCAAGGGCAAGGCGCCCTACGCCGACATCGACGGCACGATCATGGGTGACTCCCAGTTCATCATCGAGCGGCTGAAGAAGCAGTATGGGGATCCGCTCGACTCGAAGCTGACGCCGGAGCAGGTGGCGGTGGGCCACGCGGTGCGGCGCATGCTGGAGGAGTGCACCTACTGGTACATCGTGTACATGCGCTGGGTGGACGAGGCCGGCTGGCTCGCCTATCTGCCCGTCGCCGAGACGATGGTGCCCCACGTCGTGGGCGGACAGGTGCCGCTGTCGGATCTGCGCCAGAAGATGCTGCAGATCCTCCATGACCAGGGCACGGGACGCCACGCCATGGACGAGGTGCAGGAGCTGGCCAAGGCGGACATCTTCTCGATCGCGACGATCATGGGCAACAAGCCCTACCTGCTGAGCGAGACGCCCTCGTCGTTCGACGCGGTGGTGTACTCGTTCCTGGTGAGCATCATCGCCAACCCCGTGGACACGGAGCTCAAGCAGTACACCCTGAGCCAGACGAACCTGGTGCGCTACTGCGCCAAGTTCAAGTCGCGCTACTTCGCCAACTGGAAGCCGCCCGAGTTCAAGGCCGCCTGAAGTCACACGCGCGCGAACAGGGAATGGCGGGCGGAGCGGTCCACGGTTAGCGTCGGGGGGCTTTGCACAAAGTCGTCCTCGCCCTCCTCGCGTTCGCCCTCGTCACCTGCGCCACGCCCCGTCCACCTCCGGAGGCGGCGCCCACGCCCTCCCCCACCGTGGAGCCCCGCTCCCGGGACGGCGGAGCGTCCACTCGCTCTCCGGATGCCCTCGCGTTCCCCGCCGGGCCCGATCTCAAATCCGTCGACGAGCTGCTGCCCGCGCCGGACACGCTCCGGCGCCTGGACTTCCGGGGCGGCGAGCCCCAGGTCCCCATCGGCTTGATGCAGGGCCGGCGCGAGGTGCGCTTCTCGCCCCGGGGGCGGATGCGGCTGCGCTTCGGCGGCGAGGAGGGCCGGGTCCTCGAGGCCCCCGCGGGCTCGGTGTGGACGGTGCGGGTGACGGAGGGTTCTCCCGCCGAGCTGTCCTCGTACCTCCAGCTCGCGGAGGTTCCCTTCCCGGACAAGGCGGGACTGGCCGAGGCCCAGGCCCTGTGGCGCTCCCGGGGCGTGGCGGTGCGCGTGCACGTGCTGGGCGTGCTCTACGGCATCGCCGGCAAGGTCATCGACAACCGGCGCTACCTGCTGCTGTCCCAGGAGCAGCTCTCTCCCACCGAGGCGCCCGCGCGCCAGGCGGAGCTGCTGCGCGAGTACGGCGCGCGCACCAGCCTCTTCGAGGAGGTCCGCGTCCCCTCGCGCGCCATCCTCGAGGTGCGGGACGAGTCCGGCGTCGTGGTGGGGCTCGCCCAGGACTCGGTCCTCGCGGAGACGCTGGACGAGTCCGGCTTCGACGTGCGGCAGGTGGAGCACGACGTCGGCTACGACAACCACGGCTTCGAGGACCGGAGCTTCCGGGGCACGCTCCAGCTCACGGTGGATCGCCACGGCACGCTCGCGGCGGTGAACCTGGTGCGGCTGGAGGATCTGCTCAAGGGGCTGGTGCCCTCGGAGATCTACGCGCGGGCGCACCCGGAGGCACTCAAGGCGCAGGCGGTGACGGCGCGCGGCGAGGTGCTGGCCAAGGTGGGCATCAAACACCTGGCGGACCCCTTCCTGTTGTGCTCCGAGCAGCACTGCGCGGTGTACCGCGGGCGCACGGGCGAGGCGGCCAGCACCACGGCGGCGGTGGAGGCCACCCGGGGCGAGGGCCTCTTCTCGCAGCAGGGGCGGCTGGTGGACTCGGTGTACAGCGCGGTGTGCGGGGGCCACACGGAGGACAACGACGTCGTCTGGGGCGGCCCCCCCAACCCCAACCTGCGCGGCCGTCCCGACGTGCTGGGCCCCACCGAGGGACTGCCCGGCCCGGACTCCCTCTCCGAGTACCTGCGCGCGGAGCTGCCCACGGCCTGCCGGCTCTCCACCTTCGCGCAGCCGAGCAAGTACCGCTGGGAGAAGCGCTTCAGCGTGGAGCAGGTGAACGCCTTCACGGCCAGCCTGGGGGTGGGCCCCGTGCGGGCGCTGAGCCTCGGGGAGCGGGGCGTGTCCGGCCGGGCCCGCACCCTCACGGTGGCCGGCGAGCGCGGGGTGACGCAAGTGCGCGGCGAGCTGAACATCCGCCGCCTCTTCGGCATGCTCAACAGCTCCATGGCGCTGGTGGACGAGGAGCGTGACGCGGAGGGCCACCTCACCGGCTGGCACTTCCGGGGCGGCGGCTGGGGCCACGGCGTGGGCATGTGCCAGACGGGCGCCATCGGCCGGGCCGAGGCGGGCCAGCGCTACCAGGACATCCTGCGCTTCTACTTCAACGGCGCCGAGGTCGCGCCCATCTACTGAGGGCCCACGGCTCGGAGGCCCCCGGACGGGAGGCCCTCCTCCGCTCTCCTGTCGTCCCGGCGACGGTTCGGGAGTAAGCAGCCCACTCAAGGGTTATCATCCACGCGCGTGTCGACGGGTCCATCGCATCCAGAGCAGCCATCCAGGCGCCGGCGTCGGCGGGAACACCCCGCCCGCTACCTCCTTGCCACGCTCCTGGCCCTGCTGTTGCAGGGAGCGTTCGTGGGCCTGCTCGCCCTCATGGCGTACATCCAGGTGAACCTGCCCCCCGAGCCCACGCCCAAGCCTCCGAGCGCCGTGGCGCTGCGGCCCATGACGGCCCAGGAGTGGGAGAAGAACCGGGGACCCCTGGCCAAGAGCCCCTCCACCGCGAAGGCGCCGCCTCCGAAGAAGAAGGAGGAGAAGAAGCCCGAGAAGCGTCCGGACGGACAGGTGGTGGACGTGGCTCCGGGCAATCGCCAGGAGGCGCCGGACGCGAAGTACCTCGCCGAGCAGGACAACAAGGTGCAGAAGGAGACGCGCGCGCGAGAGCAGACGGCCCACTACAAGACGGCCCAGCCCCAGACGACGGCGCGCGAGGCGCGCCAGGGCTCCGGCGTGAGCGAGGAGCAGGCGGGGCACGTGGCGGGCAACAACGGCCGGGGCGCGGATGACCGGCCCTTGAGCGAGGGCGGCAAGAAGTCCGCCTTCGAGCTGCCCGATGCCCGGCGCAAGCAGGAGATCGCCATGCGGCAGGACCCGAACAACCGCGGTCCCGGCGTGGAGGTGTCCAACCGCAACGAGAGCGACGAGATCATCGGCAACGCGAAGCGGCTGCGCGTCCAGGACGGCACGGGCGACGGCGACGAGGGCTCCGAGGGCCGCGTGGGCACGTCGGGGCTCGCCCGGCTCATGCCCTCGCAGGCGGTGATGGATCAGATCATCGGCGGCGCCCCGAATGATCACCTCAAGGACGTGGACGAGGGGGACGGCACCTACCTCAACACGCGCGAGTGGAAGTACGCGAGCTTCTTCAACCGGGTGAAGCAGAGCGTGGGCACGCACTGGAATCCGAACATGGCGCTCATGCGCCGGGATCCCACGGGCGCCACGTACGCCGGCAGGGATCGCCACACGCTGGTGCGCGTCACCCTGGACGAGCAGGGCAAGGTGGCGGACATCACCATCGAGAAGAGCTGCGGCCTGGACTTCCTGGACATGGAGGCCGTCGAGTCCTTCCGCCGCGCCCAGCCCTTCCCCAATCCTCCGCCGGGCCTGTTGGAGGACGACGCCAAGGTGCGCTTCTCCTTTGGTTTCTTCATGGACATGGGCGGAGGTCCCCGGATGAGGCTCTTCCGCCAGCCCAACTGAGGGCACTAGGGTGCGCCGCGTGGACGCCTCCCCGATCGAGCGCAACCGCAAGGTACGCAACGTTCTCGCCGCCATCCTCGTGGCCAACTGGGCCGTGGCCCTGATCAAGCTCCTGCTGGGCCTGAAGAGCGGCTCGGCCGCGGTGATGGCCGATGGCGTGCACTCCTTCATCGACGGTGGCTCCAACGTGCTCGCGCTCGTGGCCATGTCCGTGGCCGCTCGGCCCGCGGACGAGGATCATCCCTACGGCCACGGCAAGTTCGAGGCCCTCGCCTCCCTGGGCATTGGCGCGCTCATCGGCACGTCCATGCTGGAGCTGGGGCGCATGGCCCTCGACTCGCTGCTCCATGACCGCCACCCCGAGGTGACGCCGCTCACGCTGGGCATGATGGTCGGCACCCTACTCGTCAACCTGTGCGTCACGCGCGTGGAGCAGTCCTGGGGACGCGAGCTCCAGAGTCCCCTGCTGCTCGCGGACGCCCGGCACACGCTCTCGGACGTGGGCGTCACGCTGGCGGTGCTCGCCTCGCTCGGGCTCGTGTGGCTGGGCTACCCGAAGGCCGATGGCCTCGTGACGCTCGGGGTGATGGTCTTCGTGGCCCGGGTGGCGTGGGACATCGTCAAGCAGGCGGTGGGCATCCTCTCGGACACGGCGCGGCTGGACAAACAGAAGGTGGCCACCCTCACCCTCCAGGTGCCGGGGGTGCGCTCCTGCCACGACGTGCGCAGCCGGGGCATGGAGGGCACGGTGTACGTGGACCTGAAGATCGAGGTGGATCCTCAGATGTCCACCGCGCGCGCCCATGAGCTGGCGGACGCGGTGGAAGCACGGCTGCAGGCGGAGTTCCCCGAGGTGGTGGACGTGGTGGTGCACGTCGAGCCGGCGCGCGTTCGCGTCGCGCTGCCTCCCGGAAAGACGTAGCTGGAAACGCTACGCCGCGTCCCCCTCCACACGCGTGAGGCCCAGGGTCAACCGGTGTCCGCCGAACCAGTCGTCGATCATCCGCGTGAACAGCTCCGGGTACTCCACGTTCCAGGTATGGCCCGCGTCCGGTACGCGGGCGGCCCATGCGCCCGTAATCAGCCGGGTGAAGTCCGGCAGCTCGGCGCGGATCTTCGGATGCTCCCTCGAGCCCGCGACGGCGAGCACCCGATGGGCTCCACCGTCGAAACCCGAAGCCGCCCCCAGCGCCTCGGGAAGCCGCGAGCCGAGCAGCTCGTCGAACACCGCCTTCATCACCACGGGTGACGAGGTGCGCATGTCCTCGAGGAAACGCTCCATGTAGGCGTCGGGGATCTTCATCGCCCGCGCGCTCATCTGGAGCACCACCTTCGCCGTGCTCAGGCTCATCACGGCCGCGTACATCAGACGCATCACCCGAGGCGAGGAGTAGGGCCGGGTGGTGACTCCACTGACGATGACGTCGCCGCAGACCCGCGGATGATGGGCCAGCAGCCGCAGGGCGAGGTGCCCCCCCAGGGACAGGCCCACGACACGGGCGGAGCCGGTCCGCGTCCGGGTGGCGATGAGCTGGGCGAGCTGCTCGGCCGTGTGGGCCAGGGACGCCCAGGGCGCGGCCGTGTTCTTGCCAAACCCCGGCAGATCCACCGCGAGGCAGTGGTAGCGGCTCGAGAGCGGCTCCATCTGGGCCTCCCACATCCAACCACTGACTCCCGCCCCATGCAGGAACAGGATGGACGGATGCCCCGGGTCCCCCTTCGTCACCAGCGGCATGTCCATGAGGCCCCCTTTCGCGGGCGAGCGAGCAGGCTCGGAAGTCAACGCTATAGCCCGGAAAACGGCTCGGACCTTGCTATGGGACACCGGCATCGATATATCGACATACGTCGAGATGCTCGAACTGACTGAAACCTTCAAGGCCCTGGGAGATCCGACGCGGCTGCGCATCCTGCGGCTCGTGGGAGAGGCGCGCCTCAACGTGTCCGAGGTGGTGTCGCTGGTGGGAGTGGCGCAGTCGTCGGTGTCGCACCACCTGACGAAGCTCAAGGCGCTGGAGCTCATCCGCGAGGAGCGCCAGGGAGGGTTCACCTATTACTCGCTGATGGTGGATGAGAAGGCGCCGCTGTGGCCGCTCATCCGCCTGGCGAAGGACGCGCCCGACGAGCACGGCGACCTGGCGCGGCTGACGGAGCTGCTGCAGCGCCGGGAAGACGCGCTCACGCTCAACGAGAAGCTGCTCGAGCCGGGCCAGTCCTGGCGGCTGTGGGCCTCGGCGCTGGCGAGCCTCCTGCCGCCGCTGGACGTGGTGGACTTCGGCTGTGGCACCGGCGTGCTCACGGTGGAGCTGGCGCGCTGGGCGCGGCACGTCACGGCCATCGACCACAACCCGGCCGCGCTGGACAAGGCCCGCGCCGAGGCCGGGCGCCTGGGGCTGCGCAACATCACCTTCCTCGAGGCCGACCTCAAGGCGCTGCCGCTCGAGAGCGGGGCGCAGGATCTGGTGGTGCTCTCCCAGAGCCTGCACCACGTGAACGCGTGCGAGCGCGTGCTGTCCGAGGGAGCGCGGCTCTTGCGGCCCGGCGGGCGCATGGTGGTGCTCGAGTTGATGCCCCACGACGAGCAGTGGGTGCGCTCGCGCCTGGGCCACCAGCACCTGGGCTTCGAGCCCGCGGCGCTCCAGAACGCGATGCGCGCGGCGGGGCTCGAGACGCCCACGCTGGTGGCCGCGCCGCGTGACGCCGCGTCTCCATTCAAGGCCTTCCTCCTCACGGGCACGCGCCCCCTGGCGCCGGCCCTGCTGCCCCCCGCCCCCCTTCGTCCCTCTTCCCTCGCCCCCAGAGCCCCATGAGCCGGCCCCACCACACCGCCCAGGAACTCGAGCAGCTCTTCGCCCAGCGCATCGCCGTGCTGGATGGCGCCATGGGTTCCATGGTCCAGACCTATCCGCTCACCGAGGCGGACTTCCGCGGCGAGCGCTTCAAGGCGCACCCCAAGGATCTCAAGGGCAACAACGATCTGCTGTGCCTCACGCGGCCCGACGTCATCGAGGACATCCACGCGCGCTACTTCGCCGCGGGTGCCGACATGGCGGAGACGAACACCTTCAGCGGCACGTCCATCGCCCAGGCGGACTATGAGCTGGGCTCGCTCGTCACCGAGCTGAACGTGGCCGCGGTGGCGTGCGCCCGCAGGGCCGCGCTGGCCGCCGAGGCCGCCACCCCGGGCCGGCGCTGCTTCGTCGCCGGGGCCATCGGGCCGCTCAACCGCACGCTGTCGATGTCGCCCGACGTCAACCGCCCCGACTACCGCGCGGTGACGTGGGATCAGGTGGTGGAGTCCTACGCGGAGCAGGTGCGCGCGCTGCTGTCGGCCGGAGTGGACGCGCTGCTGGTGGAGACCATCTTCGACACGCTCAACGCCAAGGCCGCGCTCTTCGCCATCGACGCCTGTTTCGAGGAGCTGGGCACGCGCGTGCCCGTCATGGTGTCCGTCACCATCACCGACGCCTCGGGGCGCACGCTGTCCGGACAGACCATCAGCGCGTTCTACCACTCCATCCGCCATGCCCGGCCCTTCAGCGTGGGCATCAACTGCGCGCTCGGCGCCAGGGACATGCGGCCCTACATGCAGGAGCTGGCGCGGATCGCCGAGTGCCATGTCACCTGCTACCCCAACGCCGGCCTGCCCAACGCGTTCGGCGGCTACGACGAGACGCCCGCCGACATGGCGAACTCACTGAGCGACTTCGCCCGGCAGGGCTGGGTGAACATGGTGGGAGGCTGTTGTGGCTCGACACCGGACCACATCGCCGCCATCGCCTCCGCCGTGTCGTCCTTCGCGCCTCGCGCCGCGATTGCCCCCACACACACCATGAGGCTCAGTGGTCTCGAGCCGCTCGTCGTCCCCTAGCCCGATGAAGGAGGACACCGCCGTGACCAACCAGGCCTCGCGTTTTCAAATCATTGGCGAGCGGACCAACATCACCGGCTCTCCCAAGTTCGCCAAGGCGCTCAAGGCGGGCGACTGGGATGCGTGCCTTTCCATCGCCCGGCAACAGGTGGAGTCGGGCGCCAACATCCTCGACATCAACGTCGACGAGGCGCTCATCGACGGTGAGTCGACGATGGTGAAGTTCCTCAACCTCATCGCCGCCGAGCCGGAAATCTCGCGCGTGCCGCTGATGCTCGACTCGTCGAAGTGGAGCGTGCTGGAGGCCGGCCTCAAGTGCATCCAGGGCAAGGGGATCGTCAACTCCATCTCGCTCAAGGACGGAGAGGCCGAGTTCCTGCGCCGCGCGCGGCTCATCCGCCGCTATGGCGCCGCCGCGGTGGTGATGGCCTTCGACGAGCAGGGCCAGGCGGCCACGCGTGACGACAAGGTGCGCATCTGCACGCGCGCCTACCGGCTGCTGGTGGACGGGGTGGGCTTCCCGCCGGAAGACATCATCTTCGATCCCAACATCCTCACCGTGGCCACGGGCATCGAGGAGCACAACAACTACGCCGTGGACTTCTTCGAGGCCACGCGCATCATCAAGGCCACCCTGCCCCACGCGAAGGTGTCGGGCGGCGTGTCCAACGTGTCCTTCTCGTTCCGGGGCAACAACCCGGTGCGCGAGGCGATCCACACCGCCTTCCTGTTCCACGGCGTCGCCGCGGGCATGGACATGGGCATCGTCAACGCCGGCATGCTCGGCGTGTACGAGGAGATTCCCAAGGAGCTGCTCGAGTACGTCGAGGACGTGCTGCTCAACCGCCGCCCGGACGCCACCGACCGGCTCATCACCTACGCCGAGCAACTCAAGGCGCGGCAGGGAGGCGACTCGAAGCTCGAGGTGAAGGAGGACCTCGCCTGGCGCAACGCCCCGGTGGCCGAGCGGCTCTCCCACGCGCTCGTCAAGGGCATCGACGCCTTCATCGAGGCGGACACCGAGGAGGCGCGGCTCCAGTACAAGCGCCCGCTGGACATCATCGAGGGCCCACTGATGGACGGCATGCGCGTGGTGGGAGACCTCTTCGGCGCGGGCAAGATGTTCCTGCCGCAGGTGGTGAAGTCGGCGCGAGTGATGAAGCGCGCGGTGGCGTGGCTGACGCCCTTCATGGAGGAGGAGAAGCGGCGCCAGCAGGAGGCGGGAGGCGAGGCGCGCACGCAGGGCAAGGTGCTGCTCGCCACGGTGAAGGGCGACGTGCACGACATCGGCAAGAACATCGTG
Organism: Cystobacter fuscus; assembly: GCF_002305875.1. Lineage (NCBI taxonomy): Bacteria > Pseudomonadati > Myxococcota > Myxococcia > Myxococcales > Archangiaceae > Cystobacter > Cystobacter fuscus. Next base: position 7,935,629 of record NZ_CP022098.1, read on the forward strand.
GGCGTGGTGCTCGCCTGCAACAACTACGAGGTCATCGACCTGGGCGTGATGGTGCCCACCGAGAAGATCCTCACCACGGCGAACAAGGAGAAGGTGGACGTCATCGGGCTGTCGGGGCTCATCACGCCCTCGCTCGACGAGATGGTGAACGTGGCGAAGGAGGCCAGGCGCCTGGGCTTCGACGTGCCGCTGCTCATTGGAGGCGCCACCACCAGCCATCCACACACCTCGGTGAAGATCGCGCCGGAGTACGAGCCCGGCGTGGTGCACGTGCTGGACGCCTCGCGCGTGGTGAACGTGGTGAGCGCGCTGCTGTCCCCCGAGCAGAAGCCGGGCTTCCTGGCGGAGGTCTCCGAGAAGCAGAACCGGGCCCGCGAGGACTTCGCCGCCCGCCGGGTGCAGCGCAAGCTCCTGCCGCTCGCGGAGGCACGCCGGCGCCGCGCCACGTATGACTGGGCACAGGTCGACATCCCCCGGCCCGAGTTCCTGGGCACGCGGGTGTTCGACGACGTGCCGCTCGCGGAGGTGGTGCCCTTCATCGACTGGGGGCCCTTCTTCAACGCCTGGGAGCTGTACGGTGCCTTCCCGCGCATCCTCGAGGACGCCGTGGTGGGCGCCGAGGCGCGCAGGCTGTACGACGACGCGCGGAGCTTGCTCAAGCGCATCGTCGAGGAGAAGCGCTTCACCGCGCGGGCGGTGCTGGGCTTCTGGCCCTGCAACTCCGTGGACGATGACATCGAGCTGTACACCGACGAGACGCGCTCGAAGGTGCTGGGCACGCTGCGCATGTTGCGGCAGCAGGCCGAGAAGCCGTCGGAGCAGGCCCACCTGTGCCTGGCGGACTTCGTGGCGCCGAAAGACAGCGGCCGCATCGACTACTGCGGGGGCTTCGTGGTGACGGCGGGGCTGGGCGTGGAGGCCTTCGCCGAGCGCTTCCGCCAGAAGCACGACGACTACTCGGCCATCATGGTGCAGGCGCTGGGAGACCGCCTCGCCGAGGCCATGGCGGAGCTGATGCACAAGCGCGCCCGTGAGTTCTGCGGCTTCGGCAAGCACGAGGACCTGTCCAACGAGCAGCTCATCCGCGAGCAGTACCGCGGCATCCGTCCGGCGCCCGGCTATCCCGCGTGTCCGGAGCACACGGAGAAGGGCACGCTCTTCGCACTGCTCGAGGCCACGAAGGCGACGGGGGTGTCGTTGACGGAGAGCTACGCGATGACGCCGCCCAGCAGCGTCAGCGGCTTCTACTTCAACCACCCCGAGGCGAAGTACTTCGGGCTGGGGAAGATCGGCCGGGATCAGCTCGAGGACTACGCACGCCGCAAGGGGATGACGATCGAGGAGGCGGCGCGGTGGCTCGGTCCCCAGCTCGACGAGGACAAGGCCCCGGCGACGAGCGTGGCGGCCTGAGCCCCCGTGAGGAACCCCTGAGACGAGCCCGGACACCCACCACGTGTTCAGGGCCGTAACGAAGGGGACACACTCAAGGTCGACTTCCGTACAGACCCGGGAAGAGAGCGGAGCGCGCGGGGGGCCTCGCCCGGTACCGAGACACCCCGAGGGTTAGCATCCGCGCGCGATGACGGCGGACTCCTCGGGTTTGAAGGCCCTGCTGCGGATGCAGCGCAGAAACTACTTCATTGGCGCGGGCTGCCTGACGCTCGGGCTCGTGTTGCACTGCGTGGTGATGCAGTCCTTTCCCAGACTGCTCGTGGGCCTTCAGGCCGCATGGACCATGCTCTTCGCGCTGATGGGTGTCTGCGTGGGCGCGGGCTGGCTGCCGATGAAGTGGGCGGGGGTGATCGCCTCGGTCGTTGGATTCGTGGCCCTCACGAGCTTCATCCTCCTGAGTGGAGGCCCGGAGAGTCCCTACTTCTGCATGTACGCCGCCCTGCCCTTCATCCTGGCGGTGTTCACCCCCGGCAGCCGCATGCCGACGCTGCTGAGCGGAGGGGTGTCACTCGTGGCGATCGTCATCGTGAACGCCATGGCCGATGTCCCCCTGTCGCGGGTGATCCTCCAGCTGACGAGCTACACCACCTTCCTGGGACTGGCGCTCGTCGGCACGCGCATGTACCGGCACATGCTGGATGCGCAGCTCGCGGCGCACCAGGAGCGGCTCCAGGCTCTCGAGCAACTCGCGGAGAGCGAGCGCCTGCGCGCGCGTGCCGCGCTCGAGCGCGCGGAGGTGGAGCGGCTCGTGCTGGTGGGGCAACTGGCCGCCGGGGTGGCGCACGAGGTGAACAACCCCCTGGCCTTCGTGAAGGCCAACCTGAGCTACCTGCAGAGGGAGACCGCGGACGAGGCGTGGACGATCGAGCGCGAGGAGTTCCGGGACGTGCTCGACGAGACGAAGCAGGGGGTGATGCGCATCCAGCAGATCGTCACGGATCTACGGGGCTTCTCGCGCGCGGACCCCCTGGGCGAGCAGGAACCGGGCGTGCTGGAGGAGGCCCTGAAGGAGGCGAAGCGGCTCGCCTCGGTGCGCCTGCGCGAGGGCGGCGAGGTCTCGTTGGCGCTCGCCCCGGAGCTGCCGGCGGTCCGGCTGGGTCAGCGGCACATGGTGCAGGTGCTGGTGAACCTGCTCATCAACGCGGCGGACGCGGCGCAGTCGGCCCGACCCCCGCGCCGGCCCCACATCAAGGTGAGCGCGCACCAGGAGGCGGGAGCCGTGTGCCTGCGGGTGGAGGACAACGGACCGGGCATCCCTCCAGACGTGCTGCCCCGGCTCTTCGAGCCCTTCTTCACCACCAAGCCCCCGGGCCAGGGGACGGGACTGGGGCTCGCCCTGTGCCGCGACTACGTGGCGCGCGTCGGGGGCACGCTCCACGCGGAGAACCACTCCGGCGGGGCCCGCTTCGTGCTGATGCTGCCGGCGGCCTCGGATACTCCCGCCGCCTTCGAGTTCCCAAAGACGAGGGCCCCGGGTTCGATGGAACCCGGGGCCCTGGGATGAACGGCGATGCTCGCCGGAACTACGCCGCCTTGGACGGCTCGGGCGGCAGGTAGTCCTCGATGGGGGGGCACGAGCACACGAGCTTGCGGTCGCCGAGCACGTTGTTGAGCCGGCCCACCGCGGGCCAGAACTTGTGCTCCTTCACCCACGGCGCCGGGAAGGCCGCCTTCTCACGTGAGTAGGGACGGTTCCACTCGGGCGCGGTGATGACGCGGGCGGTGTGCGGCGCGTTCTTCAGCACGTTGTTGTCCCGAGGCATCCGACCGTCCTCGATCTCCCGGATCTCCTCCCGGATGGCGATGAGCGCGTCACACAGCCGATCCAACTCCGCCTTGGACTCGCTCTCGGTGGGCTCGATCATCAACGTGCCCGACACCGGGAAGGACACCGTGGGCGCGTGGAAGCCGTAGTCCATGAGCCGCTTGGCCACGTCCTCCACCTCGACGCCCGTCGTCTTCTTCAGCGGGCGCAGGTCCACGATGCACTCGTGCGCCACGCGGCCACGCTTGCCGCGGTAGAGCACCGGGTAGTGCGGCTGCAGCCGCTCGGCGATGTAGTTGGCGTTGAGGATGGCCGTCTTCGTGGCCCGGGTGAGCCCGTCCCCGCCCATCATCGCGATGTACATCCACGAGATGACGAGGATGCTCGCGCTGCCCCACGGAGCCGCGGAGATGGCGCCGATGCCATCGTTGCCGCCCGTGGCGATGACCGGGTGGCCCGGCAGGAAGCGCGTCAGGTGGCTCGCCACGCAGATGGGACCCATGCCGGGGCCGCCACCACCGTGGGGGATGCAGAACGTCTTGTGCAGGTTGATGTGGCAGACGTCCGCGCCGATCTCCGCCGGCTTCGTCAGCCCCACCTGGGCGTTGAGGTTCGCCCCGTCCATGTACACCTGGCCGCCGCGCTCGTGCACCACGGCGCAGATCTCCTTGATGTCCTCCTCGAACACGCCGTGCGTGGACGGGTAGGTCACCATGAGGGCGGCGAGGTTGTTCTTGTGCTCGTCCGCCTTCGCGCGCAGGTCGGCCACGTCGATGTTGCCGCTCTCGTCGCACTTGACGACGACGACCTTGTAGCCCGCCATCACCGCCGAGGCCGGGTTGGTGCCGTGCGCCGACGAGGGGATGAGGCACACGTCCCGGTGGCCCTGGCCGCGGTGCTGCTGCCAGGCGCGCACCACGAGCAGGCCCGCGAGCTCGCCCTGGCTGCCCGCGTTGGGCTGGAGCGACACGCCGGCGAAGCCCGTCACGGCCGCCAGCATCCCCTCGAGCTGCTCGAACAGGAGCCGGTAGCCGGAGGCCTGGGAGCTGGGCGCGAACGGGTGCAGCTTGCCGAACTGCGGCCACGTCACCGGCACCATCTCCGCGGTGGCGTTGAGCTTCATCGTGCACGAGCCGAGCGGAATCATCGAGTGCGTGAGCGACAGGTCGCGCGACTCGAGCCGGCGGATGTAGCGCAGCATCTCCGTCTCGGAGTGGTAGCTGTTGAAGACGGGGTGCGTGAGGTAGGCGCTCGTGCGCCGCAGGCTCGCGGGCAGCGGGCTGTCGATGCCCTGGCCCAGCTCGTCCATGGAGAAGCCCAGGGCCTTGCCCCCGGCGAACACGGAGAGGATGGACTCCACGTCCGAGGCGCGGGTGACTTCGTCCAGGCTCAGGCCGATGGTGCGCTCGTCGATGCGGCGGAAGTTCATCCGGTTGGCCTCGGCGGCCGAGAGGATGGCGCGCACCTGCGGGGGCGTCGCGTCCACGCGCAGCGTGTCGAAGACGTGCTCGTGGGTGGCGGTGAAGCCGAGCTTCGTCAGCCCGCGCGAGAGAAGCACCGTGAGTCCGTGCACGCGCTCGGCGATGGCCTTGAGGCCTCGGGGCCCGTGGTACACCGCGTACATGCCGGCCATGATGGCCAGCAGCACCTGCGCGGTGCAGATGTTGCTCGTGGCCTTCTCGCGGCGGATGTGCTGCTCGCGCGTCTGCAGCGCCATGCGCAGGGCGCGCTGGCCCTGGGCGTCCTCGGACACGCCGATGATGCGGCCCGGCATGATGCGGGTGAAGGCGTTCTTCGTGGCGAAGAAGGCCGCGTGCGGACCGCCGTAGCCCATGGGCACGCCGAAGCGCTGGGCGCTGCCCACCGCCACGTCCGCGCCGAACTCGCCCGGGGGCGTGAGCAGCGTGAGCGCCAGCAGATCCGTGGCGACGATGAAGAGCCCGCCCACCGCGTGCAGCTTCTCGCCGAAGGCGCGGTAGTCGTGCACGACGCCATCCGTGGCCGGGTACTGCACGAGCCCGCCCACGTACTTCTTCGCGGACAGGTCCACCGTGCGGTGGTCGCCCACGACGATCTCCACGCCCAGCGGCTGGGCGCGCGTGCGCACCACGTCGAGCGTCTGGGGGTGGCACGTCTCGGACACGAAGAAGGCGCCCTTGCCCTCGCCCTTGTACTGGGCGACGGCGAGCGCCATGGCCTCGGCGGCGGCCGTGCCCTCGTCGAGCAGCGAGGCGTTGGCGACCTCCAGGCCCGTGAGGTCCATGATCATCGTCTGGAAGTTGAGCAGCGCCTCCAGCCGGCCCTGGGCGATCTCCGCCTGGTAGGGCGTGTACTGGGTGTACCAGCCCGGGTTCTGCAGGATGTTGCGCAGGATGACGAGCGGCGTCTGGGTGTCGGAGTAGCCCATGCCGATGAACGAGCGGAAGAGCTGGTTCTTCGCCGCGATGGACTCCAGCGCCGAGAGCGCCTCGGTCTCGGACCAGCCTCCCGCCACCCACAGGGGCTCCTTCGAGCGGATGGCTGGGGGGACGGTCTGGTCGATGAGCTCGTCGAGCGAGCCCACGCCCATCGTCTTCAGCATCCCCTGCAGTTCCTTCTCATCCGGACCGATGTGCCGGTCGGCGAAAGACTCCTGGTATTTCCAGTTCAAGGACATAGGTATCGATCACTCGCGGTGCGGGTGAAGCCGGGAGGCCGTGGATAACATCCGGCCTCGCGCGCGCCAGTCCGAAAGGCGTCAGGAGTTCTTCACCAGGTTCCCGTACGCGGCGGCATCCAGGAGTCCCGCCAGTTGGCTGCTGTCCGAGGGCTCGAGCTCGAGGATCCACCCGGCCCCGTAGGGGTCCGTGTTGATGGCGGCGGCATCGGCGAGCAGCGCCTCGTTGACCTTCACGACCTTGCCCGACAGGGGCGAGTAGAGGTCGGAGACAGCCTTGGTGGACTCGATGACGCCGAACTGCTTGCCAGCGGTGAGGGTGGCGCCCACCTTGGGCAGCTCCACGTAGACCACTTCACCCAGGGACGACTGGGCGTGGTCGGTGACGCCCACCACCACCACGGAGCCCTCCTGCCGGGCCCACTCGTGCTCCTCGGTGTACTTGAGATTCGGGGGAATGTTGCCAGCCATGTGCGTCGCTCCTCTATTTCTTCCAGAAGGGGGTCTTCACCACCACGGCGGGCACCGCGCGGCCCCGGATTTCCACGTCGAAGGTCGAGCCCTCCGTGGACAGCTCCACGGGCACGTAGCCCATGCCGATGGGCTTCTTCACCGAGGGTCCCTGGGTACCGCTCGTCACCTCGCCTACCCGCTGACCGTCCTTGAGCAGCGGGTAGCCATGCCGGGGGATGCCCGAGCCAGTCACCTCGAAGCCCACGAGCTTGCGCTGGAGTCCCTCGGCCTTCTGCTTCGCCAGCGCGTCGCGGCCGATGAAGCCACCCGCCTTGTCCAGCTTGCAGATCCACCCGAGCCCGGCCTCCAGCGCGGTGTGCGCGTCGTCGATGTCGTTGCCGTAGAGGGCGAACTTCATCTCCGTGCGCAGGCTGTCGCGGGCACCGAGGCCACAGGGCTTCACGCCGTCGGCCTGCCCCTCCTGGAGCAGCGCCTTCCAGAGCGCCTCCGCGTCACCGGGCGCGCAGTACAGCTCGAAGCCGTCCTCGCCCGTGTAGCCGGTGCGCGAGACGATGCAGGCGATGCCCGCCACCTTGCCTTCCGCGAAGCGGTAGGTGCCGATCTTCGTCAGGTCCACCGGGGTGAGCCGCTGCACGAGCGCCGCGGCCTTGGGGCCCTGCACGGCGATCTGCGCGTAGTCGTCGCTGCGGTCCACGGGCTTGACGCCCTCGGCGCGCGCGAGCATCCAGGCGAAGTCCTTGTCCTTGTTGGAGGCGTTGACGACGATGAGGATGCGCTCGGGCGAGAAGCGGTAGGCCACCACGTCGTCCACGAAGCCGCCCTGCTCGTCGAGCAGCCCGGCGTAGAGCGCCTGGCCATCCGCACACTTGGAGAGGTCGTTGGTGATGAGCCGGTTGGCGGTCTCCAGGGCGCCGGGGCCGGTGAACTCGATCTCCCCCATATGGGACACGTCGAAGAGGCCCACCGCGTTGCGCACGGCCTCGTGCTCGGCGATGACGGAGCTGTACTGCACCGGCATGTCCCAGCCGGCGAAGTCCACCATCCGGGCGCCCAGCGCACGGTGGGCGTCGTTGAGCGGCGTTCGCCGGGTCATGTCCATCTCTCCTGAAGGGGGGGTGAAAACGGCGCGGACTATAACCGCGTACCTCCCTCAATCAAGGTTCTCGGGAAGCCACCGGGGACGTTCTAGACTGTTCGCGTCATGAAGATCCGCAATCGCCTGAACCCGTCCAGCCCCTGCTTCTCCTTCGAGTTCTTCCCGCCGAAGACGGACGCGGGAACCGCCAACCTGCTGCAGACATTGGAGGACCTGGCCCCACTCGAGCCGGGGTTCGTGTCCGTCACCTATGGCGCGGGAGGCAGCACGCGCGATCGCACGGTGGATCTCGTCACGCGCATCAAGCGCGACACGGGCATCGAGGCCATGGCCCACCTCGCGTGCCTGGGCCACACGCGCGAGGAGCTGCGCGAGCTGTTGCGGCGGCTCGAGGAGGCGAAGATCGACAACGTGCTGGTGCTGCGCGGCGACGTGCCCCAGGGCGCCTCCCCCGACACCCTCGCGAACACGGACTTCCGTCATGCCGCGGATCTCGTGCGCTTCATCCGCGAGGAGGATTTCGACTTCAGCCTGGGCGGGGCGTGCTATCCGGAGGGCCACGTGGAAACGCGCTCGCGGGACGAGGATCTGCTGCACCTCAAGGCCAAGGTGGACGCCGGCCTGGACTTCGTCATCACCCAGCTCTTCTTCGACAACGCCTTCTACTTCGACTTCGTCGAGCGGGCGCGCCGCGTCGGCATCAACGTCCCCATCGTCCCGGGCATCATGCCCATCACCAACCACGAGCAGATCCAGCGCTTCACCCGCCTGTGCGGCGCCACCATCCCCATGCGCCTGGCACTCCAACTGGAACAACTCAAGGACCAGCCGGAGGCCCTGGTGCAGTTGGGGGTGGCGCACGCCACGGTGCAGTGCATGGAGCTGCTCTCGCGGGGTGTGCCGGGAATCCATTTCTACACGCTCAACAAATCACCCGCCACGCGGATGATCGTGAGCGCCTTGAGGGCCCGTACATGAGTGGTCCCGGTCTCAATGTCCCCCTGAACGATCCCCGCCTGCCCACGCTGCGCCGGGTGCGTCCTCCCGCCTTCCTCCTGCTCTGTACGGGAATCCTCGACATCCTCTTCTGGACCGTCATGGTGACGCTGCATCTTTTGCGCGTGAACCACTTCACCGTGCCCGAGGATCAGCTGTGGCCGTTCGTCTTCAACATCGTGGGAGCGCTCGTGGCGCGGGGCATCAGCATCTGGGCCGCGCTCAACATCGTGAATTTGCGGAAATGGGGGATAGGCATGGTCGGCTCCCTGACCATCATGCTGCCGCTCGCCCCCGCGTGCTGCTTCGGCGTACCGGTGGGTGCCTGGATGCTGTTCGTGCTGAACGACGCGGACGTGCGCAAGCACTTCACCTGAAGTGAGCTTGTCAGGTGCTCCCGGTCACCGCGAAAGCGATCTTTCTCTCCCCCGCCCCGCGCCCTATTCTCGCGGGGCCTTCACCCGATGGGGAGAGTGGTCCATGGATCATCACTACGCGGACATCAACGGCATCCGTATGCATTACGTCACGCACGGTGCGGGGGAGCCCATCCTCTTCATCCATGGCTTCCCCGAGTACTGGGGGGTCTGGAAGAAGCAGTTGAATGATCTGGGCAAGGACTACTTCGTCATCGCCCCGGACATGCGCGGCTACAACCTGACCTCCAAGCCCAAGGAGGTCGAGGCCTACCACATCCGGCATCTCGTCGAGGATCTGCGCTGCCTGCTGGAGCACCTGGGTATCAAGAAGGCGAACATCGTCTCCCAGGATTGGGGCGCGCTGGTGGGCTGGAGCTTCGTGCTGCGCCAGCCCGACTACGTGCACCGGTTCATCACCATCAACATCACCCACCCCGCCCTGTTCGACCGGGAGCTGCGCGAGAACCCCCGCCAGCAACTGGCGGCCCAGTACATGCTCGTCTTCCAGACGCCCCAGGCCGAGGGGCAGATCGTGGGCGATGACTACGCGTGGGCCCGGCAGGCCGTGCTCAACGACGCCCGGGCGCACGGTGCCATCCTGTCCGAGGATGACATGACCGAGTGGGTCAACTCCTGGAAGCAGCCGGGCAGCGTCACCGGCGGGCTCAACTACTACCGGGCGGCGAAGATGGGCCCACCCGACCACCAGGGCCACGTGGGAGGCAGCAACCTCATCGAGGGGCTGCGGCCGGACCAGCTCGTGGTGCACAAGCCCGTGCTCTTCATCCACGCCGAGCAGGACACCTACCTGCTGCCGGACGGACAGCGCGGCCTGCGGGATTTCGTGCCCAACATCTCCATCCAGCGCCTCGCGGAGGCCACCCACTGGGCCACCCTCGAGAAGCCCAAGGAAATCAGCCAGCTCATCCGCAACTTCCTGGGCACCACCCGCACCCCCTGAGTCCCGGGGCGGAAGGCTCGCCACCCGCGGGGAGGCGGGCGAAGCCGGGCACTCAGGCCGCGTACGCGAGGAGCTTCTCGAGCAGGGGCTTCACCAGTTCCTGGCCACGCAAGGCGTCGCGCCAGCGGCTGGGGATGGCGTCGATTCCCTCGCGCAGCCCGGCGATGCCTCCCGCCACCGTCGCCGTCGTGTCGGTGTCATGCCCGAGCGCGATCGCCGCCTTCACCACCCGCTCGAAGGAGTCCGCCTCCAGACAATCGCGCGCGGAGAGCAGACAATCCACCACGTACCCCGTCCCCTTGCCCCGGTAGGACACGTCCGGCCGCACCGACGTCTCCAGCTCCGTGCGCTGCTCCAGGCCCTCGGGGTACAGCGCCCGGAAGGAGGCCAACGCGTCGGCCCACGCCCGCGAGGAGCCCTCCAACGTCCGCCGCGCCCAGAGGCAGTAGAGCGCGCAGCACACCTGCGAGCGCACGTGCCCGTGCGTCACCCGGGACTGGAGCATGGCGTCGCGCGCCAGCGCTTGATCATCCCCCCGGTGCCAGAGCGCCAGCGGCAGCACCCGCATCAGCGCGCCATTGCCATTGTCCCGCTCACCCGCCGGACCCGCCTTCAAGGCGGGCGCGCCCTCGCGCAGGTTCGACAGGGCCGTGCGCGTCTGGATGCCCACGTCGAACACCTCCCCGTCCACTGCCAGGTAGCCCCGCTCGAACCAGTTCACCAGCCGCCGCCCGAGGTCCTCCAGGTCCAGCATCCTCCGGGACAGGAGCGAATCGAGCAGGCACAGCGCATGCGCGCCGTCATCCGACCACGTCCCCGGCGGCACCTGGGCATGCGCCCGGGAAAAACCCGCCGGAGGCGTGAACTCGAGCTGCGCGGGAGGGGGAATGCGCTCCGGGGAATGGAACTCGTAGGGCACGCCCAGCGCATCCCCGATGAGCAACCCATACAGCCCGCCTTCGATCCGCTCGCGCCGCGTCGGCATCAAGCCCCTCCCTTGGCCGCGTCCAGGGTGTTGCGCATCAACATGGCGATCGTCATCGGCCCCACGCCACCGGGCACCGGGGTGATGAACGAGGCGCGCTCCAGGGCGGCCGCGAACTCCACGTCCCCCTTGAGCTTCCCATCCGGCATCCGGTTCATCCCCACGTCGATGACCACCGCGCCGGGCTTGATCCACTCGCCCTTGATGAGCTCGGGCACGCCCACCGCCGCCACGACGATGTCCGCTCGAGACACCTCCTCGGCCAGGTTGCTCTTGCGGTGGCAGATGACCACCGTCGCGTCCGCCTGCAACAGCATCAACGCCATGGGCTTGCCCACGATGTTGCTGCGCCCCACCACCACGGCGCGCTTGCCCGCGGGATCGCACCCCACCTCGCGCAGCAGCCGCATGACCCCGAAGGGCGTGCATGCCCGCGGCCCCGGCTTGCCGAGCGACAGCTTGCCCGCGTTCATCGGATGGAAGCCGTCCACGTCCTTCTCCGGACGCACCGCCGAGATGATCCGCTCCGCGTCGATGTGCTTGGGCAGGGGCAGCTGCACCAGGATGCCGTGGACCGCGGGGTCCTCGTTCAGCCGCTCCACCACCGACAGCAGCTCCTCCTCGGTGATGCTCGCGTCCGGGTGCTCCTCCCACGAGTTGAAGCCCACCTCCTCGGCCGCCTTCTTCTTGCCGGTGACGTAGATCTTCGAGGCGGGATCCTCCCCCACCCGGACCACCGTCAGCCCCGGCACCAGACCGCGCTCGGCCTTGAGCCGCTCCACTTCCTGCTTCACCTCGGCGCGCACCCTCGCCGCCACCGCTTTTCCGTCGATCAACTGGCCCATAGCGCGGCGGACTCTATGCGAAACTTCCCGCCGGTCTAGGGAGTGACGCACGCGTGGCGCCTGGAAAAGTTCTCGGAGTGATGCTTGGGCTGGGCGTGGGGCTGCTGATCGGCGGCCTCTGGCCCGTCGTGGTGCTCGTGCTCGCCGGCGTCCTGGTGGGCCATCAGCTCGACGGGCTGCTCCAGCCCCCTCCCCGCGCACCCAGCCCCCGCGCGCCCGCGCCTCCCGAGCCCCAGGAACTGGCCGCCCAGCAACACTTCGCCCGCCATCTGTGCGCCCTCTTCATCGAGGTGGCCCGGGCCGATGGCGACCTGGTGCGCGACGAGGTGCGCGTGGTGCGCGAGTACTTCGCCGAGCAGCTGCGCTACGGCCCCGAATCACTCGAGCTCGTGCGCCGCTACCTCAAGGAACACCTCGCCCGTCCGCCCACCCTGGAGGATTCCGCCGCCGCGTGCCGCGACGAGCTGACCATGTCGGCGCGGCTGCTGCTGCTCGATGCCCTGTACGGGCTGGCTCTCGTGGATGGCCAGATGCACCGCGCCGAGCAGGAGACGCTGCGCCGGATCGCCCAGGGGCTCGGGTTGTCCGAGGAACAGATACGCTCCGTCACCGCGCGCCACTTCGGCGAGGCCCAGGCGCACTACACCCGGTTGGGCATCACCCCCGAGGCGACCGACGCGGACGTGAAGCGGGCCTTCCGCCAGCTCGCCGCCATCCACCACCCGGACCGCGTTGCCCATCTCGGCCCCGGGGCCGTCGAACAGGCGTCGCGCCGCTTCCAGGAGATTCGCGAGGCCTACGAGAAGATCCGCCAGCTTCGCGGAGGCTGAGTCCACGGAAGAGGGAGCCGGGAGGAGGACCCTACCCAGAGGGCGGACGAGCGGGAGGCCGGGCCCGGCGCGAGGAAAACCGGGCGGCGGGGTGTTTGTCCGCGAGAGGACTCCGCTCCGGCCGGTCTGGCGAGAAAAGAGTGACATGGGTCAGTTGGCGAAGCTGCTGGAGGAGCGCGGCGAGGAAGTGCTCCACGAGTGGAGCGAGCGCGTGCGCCAGCACCTGACACCGGGAGGCATCTCGCGCTCGGAGCTGGAGGACCCTCTCCCCTCCATCCTGCGCCAACTGGGAAGGGCCCCGTGCGAAGGGGCCTCCGAGGGTCGTTCCGCTCCCGGAATGGGCATGGGTGCTGTCGGGCGCGAGCATGGCGCCCAGCGCTTCCGGCTGGGCTTCACGCCGGGCGAGCTGGTGCGAGAGTACGGCCTGCTGAGCGACCTGCTGCTGGAGCTGCTCGCCGACGAGGGCCTCCAGCTCCCGTTGGAGGAGGTGAGGCTGCTGACACACCTCGTGGCCACGGCCACCACCGAGGCGGTGGAGGAGCACGCCCGCCAGCGAGCGCGCGCCCGGGGTGGGGAGCCGAAGGAGCAAGGCACCCACGGCTGGCGACCCACGGGGGATGGAGAGCGCGCTCGCCTCAACGCCCTCTTCCTGCAGGCGCCCGTGGCCATTGGCATCGTCCGGGGTCCCCGGGCCGTCATCGACCTGGCCAATCCACAGCTGTGCCGCCTCTGTGGGCGCCGCCCCGATCAGGTCGTGGGCAAGCCCCTGCTGGAGGCTCTGCCAGAAGTGCAAGGGCTGGGGTTGGACGAGCTGATCCGCGAGGTGATGACCACGGGCGTGGCCTTCGTGGCCAAGGAGCAGTCGGTCCGGCTCGCGCGGGGCACGGACGGAGCGTTGGAGACCGCGTACTTCAACTTCGTCTACGACGCCTTGCGCGATGAGCGGGGCCACATCGAGGGCGTCATCGTCGTCGCCACGGAGGTGACGCAGGGAGTGCTCGCCCGCCAGCAGGTGGAAGCCCTGCTCCAACGCACCCAGGAGTCCGAGCAGGCCCGCGCCGCGATGATGGATGCGCTCGCCGCGCAGACGCTCGTGGCCGTGTGCTACCTGCGCGGCCCCGACCATGTCTTCGAGACGGCCAATCCCATCTACCGCCAGCTCGTGGGCCGGGACGTGGTGGGCATGAAAGCGCTGGAGGCCCTCCCCGAGCTGGCGTCGCAAGGGTTTCCCTCCAACCTGACGCGGGTGTTCCAGACAGGGGTGCCCTACATGGTTCGGGCCGTGCCGGTCCGGATGGCCCAGGGGCGCGACGGACCGCTGGATGAGCGCCTGTTCGATCTCATCTATCAGCCCGTGCGCTCGCCCCAGGGAGGCATCGACGGCGTCCTCTCGCTGGTGTTCGAGGTGACGGAGCAGGTGCGCCTGCGACAGGAGGCCCAACGGATGGTCAAGGAGGAGCGAGGCCACCGGGACTTCGAGCAGCACCTCATCGGCATCGTCAGCCATGACTTGCGCAACCCCCTGAGCGCCATCCTCCTGGGCCTGCGGCAACTGCTGCGCCGCGAGGATCTGGACGCGCGCACCGTCAAATGTCTCGGACGCCTGCACTCGAGCACCGAGCGCGCCGTGCGCATGGTGCGCGACCTGCTGGACTTCACCCAGGCGCGCCTGGGCGGAAGACTGAAGATCGAGCGCGCGCCGATGAACGTGCACGAGGTGATACGCACGGCGGTAGAGGAGTTGCAGGCGACGCACCCCGAGCGCGCGCTGCGGCTGGAGACGCGGGGAGACGGCGTGGGGAAGTGGGACGGGGACCGGCTCGCACAGCTCGTGGGCAACCTGGTGGGCAACGCGCTCAAATACAGCCCCGCGGGCAGTGTCGTGACGGTGCGCAGCCAGGGCGGAGCCGAGGACGTCCGGCTGGAGGTGCACAACCTGGGGGAGCCCATCGCCGCCGAGGCGCTGCCCCGGCTCTTCCAGCCCCTGCAACGCGCCGTGGGGAGTCCCGACATGGCGAGCCGCAGCGTGGGCCTGGGCCTGTACATCGTGGAGCAGATCGTGCGCGCGCACGCGGGCAGCATCCAGGTGAACTCGACCCCGCTCGAGGGCACCCTCTTCGTCGTGCGCCTGCCGCGCGAGGGTTGACCCATGCTGGGGCATGATGTGCGTGCCATGAAGCCACTCACCGAGGAACAACGAGCCACCCTGGAGGACCTCTACCGGCGTGTCGACGCGCGGGCGGCCTCCATCTCCGAGGGCCATGACTGGTGGCCCTGCCGCAAGGGGTGTGATCACTGCTGCCGCCACCTGGCGGAGCCATTGACCGTCTCCGAATGGGAATGGACCTACCTCTGGGAGGCCTTCCAGGCCCTGCCCCCCATCGTGCGGGAGGAGATCCGGACACGGGTGGCCGGGCTACAAGACACACAGCGGCCCTATACCTGCCCCTTCCTGGATCGTGAGTCCGGAGGGTGCCGGGTGTACACACACCGCCCCCTGGCCTGCCGCACGTATGGCTTCTACGTCAGCCGGGGCGTGGGCACCTGGTGCCACTTCATCCACGCGTTGCTCGAGCAGCACGGAGAGGGGGACATCCTCTGGGGCAACCACGACACCGTGGAGGCCACCCTGGAGCGGCTGAGCGGTCCCCCACTCTCGTTGTTCCAATGGTTCTCCGCCCACCCCGGCTGACCGATGCCGGCGCCAGTCCCAGCTCCAATGCGAGCGGAAATCCGCTGGGACCATTCATGTGAGGTGGATGACATCTCCCGCCCTCCTACTCATGAGTACTAATCTGTAAAACGTGCATAGCTTGACATGGCGGTATTTATTTCAATACCTTTTCCATCCATGATCCAGCCGGATATCGAAGACGCCATCAAGAAGATCGTGCGGAGCACGCTCAATCTGCCCG
This sequence comes from Cystobacter fuscus, assembly GCF_002305875.1. NCBI lineage: Bacteria > Pseudomonadati > Myxococcota > Myxococcia > Myxococcales > Archangiaceae > Cystobacter > Cystobacter fuscus. The sequence goes on from NZ_CP022098.1 coordinate 7,951,023, forward strand.
AAGGCGAAATCGAGTCGTCCACCAACCTCCGGGATCTGCCTGGAGTCGAGTCGATCAAGATCCTCCGCATCGTCGCCAGCCTGGAGAAGAAGTTCGACGTCCGGCTGGATGATCAGGTCGTGTTCCGGGTGAGCACCATCGAGGAGCTGGCGGGCGCGGTGTCGAAGCTGGTCGAGGAGCGGCAAGCGCCGTGAACACCACCGGCCAGGAGGAGACGCCTCGGGCGGGGGAAGGTTGGTCTCACGGGGTCACCAACACGCACTACGATCAGGATCCACGTCTCTTCCAGCTCTTCCTGGATCCCTCGATGAAATACAGCCCGGGCTTGTTCCCGGAGGGCAACGAGGATCTCGAGACGGCGCAGCACAAGAAGATGCACTTCATCGCCCGGCAGCTCGGACTCCAGGGCGGAGAGCGCGTGCTCGACGTGGGGTGTGGCTGGGGCAGTCTCGTCTGCTTCCTGGCGCGGGAGTATGGCTGCGAGGTGGTGGGCGTGACGCCCGCTCCGCGCCAGGCCGACTACATCCGCACACGCGCGGCGCGGCTCGGCATCGCCGGGAAGGTGCGGATCGAGGTCGGCCACTTCCATGAGGTCTCGCTTCCCAAGGGCGCCTTCCAGGGCATGAGCTTCGTCGGCTCCATCACCCACTTCCATGACAAGCCGGGGACGCTCGTCAAGGCCTGGTCACTGCTCAAGCCCACCGGCAACGTCTATCTTTCCGAGACCTGCTTCTGCAACGCGGCGAAACGGCGGGAGTTCGAGTCCCGGCCCGGCACGAAGTTCGTGCTCCAGGACACCTTCGGCTGGGCGGAGCTGCTCCCCGTCTCGGACTACGTGCGCTACTTCGAGGACGCGGGCTTCTCGCTGCGCGGGCTGGTGGATCTCACCGCGGAGTACTCCCGGACGATTGAACTGTGGAGCGAGAACGCGCGGCGCAACAGTCAGGCGCTCGACGCCATCGAGCCGAACCTGTCCGAGCGGCTGCTCAAGTACTTCGAGATCTCGAACGCGGGTTGGGGTTACACCAGCAAGCAATACGCGCTGGTCGCATCGAAGCGCCGCTAGTGGCGTCACGGGGGGGCCTATGCACAAGACGTACATCCAGCCAGAGCGCATGCGCCGGCTCGTCACCGAATACATCGATCGGTGGGAGACGAAGCCCTGGGGAGCGGTGGACATCCCCTGGGAGCAGCTCCAGGCGGACCGCCTCACCGAGGCCCAGGGGTCGGCCATCCGCTTCGTCACCCTCATCGAGGATCACGTCCCGGGCTACATCCAGGACGTGCTGAAACACTTTCCAGCCGATGACTCGGTCTCTCCCAGCCAGTTCATGCACAACCGGGAGCTCTTCCGGTTCTTCATGCGCTGGGCCCAGGAGGAGGACCGGCACGCGGATGTCTTTGGCCGCTACCAGGTGCGCGCCGGCATCCAGAGCGAGGAAGCCCTTCACGCCGAGCTGTGCCGGCAGGGCCGCAAGACGTGGCACTTCCCTCGCGAGCTTCCCGTCCAGATCTTCACGTACACCGTCATCCAGGAGAAGGCCACCCAGCTCTACTACCAGATGCTGGGCCGGTCGGTGGAAGAGCCCGTGCTCAAGGTGCTCCTCAACCGGATCCAGAAGGACGAGGCCCGGCACTTCGCCTTCTACGCGAGCATCCTCGAGGCCTACATCGAGGAGCTGGGACAGGACATCCTCCCGGCGATCCAGGAGGCGCTCCAGTCCTTCAAGATGCCGCTGGCCGAGCAGCTCGACAACTACTGGCGGTGGTCGTTGGAAGTCAGTGACACGGCGGGCGGCTATGATCACACCGTCGCCTACGCGGAGTTGCTGCGCGTCGTCCAACGGGCCGCGAACGCATCCAGTGGCTCCCAGAAGCTGGCGGAGTGGGTGCGCGCGGTCCGCGCCACCTAGGAGCGGGACATGACACCCGAGCACATCTCGACGCTGGTGGAGGCGCTGCGGTGGACCCGGAGCGCGTTTCCCACGCGGGGCTATGCGTATCCCGCGCAACACGCCTTCCTGAGCTACGAGGCGCTGGACACGCGCAGCGAGGTCGTGGCGCGGCGGCTGCGAGCGCGGGGGCTCGAGCGCGGGCAGCCCGTGGGCCTGCTGCTCAAGACGGGCCCCCAGTTCCTGCTGTCCTTCTTCGGCGTCCAGCGGGCGGGAGGCGTCCCGGTTCCCCTGGCCCTGACGGGCGGCAGGGATCTCTCGGGCTACTTCGAACACCTCGCGCCCATCCTGAGGGATGGGGACATCCAGTGGTTGTGTGTCGAGACGTCGCTGATGGAGCTGCTCGGCGCGGGCCAGCCGCCCGAGGGGTTGCTCCTGTTGTCCAGCGAGGAGCTCGTCGCGGAAGGTGGCGCGGGCGAGGGCCCGGAGCCCCTCGAGCCGGAGCCGGAGGAGCTGGCGTTCATTCAATACACCTCCGGAAGCACCGCCGCGCCCAAGGGCGTCGCCATCACCCACGCCAATGCCCTCGCGGGGCTGCGCTCCATCGTGGCGAGTGGAGGGTTCAACTCCGAGGACGTGTTCTGTGGCTGGCTGCCCCACTTCCACGACATGGGACTGGTGGGCATCCTGTTGACGAGCCTCTTCAATGGCTGTCAGGCGCATGTCTGGTCGCCCTATTCCTTCATCAAGGATCCCGCCGGCTGGCTGGCCTACTTCTCCAAGGTGAAGGCCACCATCTACACCGGACCGAACTTCTCCTATGCCTGGCTGTGCGACGGCGTGGAGCCCGGAGAGGTCGCGGCGCTCGACCTGTCCTCGGTGCGCCTGGCCGTCAACGGCGCGGAGGCCGTGGATGCGCGGCTGATGGAGGCCTTCGCCGACAAGTTCGCCCCCGCCGGACTGCGGCCCGAGGCGCTCTACCCCGTCTATGGGCTGGCGGAGGCGGTGCTCGCCGCGACCTTCCCCGCGGTGGGCGAGCCGGTGCACGTGGACTGGGTCGATCGCGCGGCCCTGGGCAATGACCGGGAGGTGCGCCGGGTGGAGCGCTCGACAACGGGGAGCCGGGGCGTGGTGGCCCTGGGGCGACCCGTGGAGGGCCTCCAACTGCGCATCGTGGGAGAGGACGGAGCGGTCCAGGGCGAGGACCGGGTCGGAGAGATCCAGCTCCTCGGGCCGGCCGTCATGCGGGGCTACTACCGCAACCCGAGTCTCACGGCCGGGATCTTCCAGGAGGGATGGCTGCGCACGGGAGACCTCGGCTACCAGAAGGACGGCCGCCTCTACGTCGTCGGCAGGGCGAAGGACGTGCTCAAGCAGGCGGGAGAGAGCTACTACCCCGAGGACATCGAGGCCGTGGTCCGTCCCCTGGAGGGCGTCCACCGGGGAGGCTGCGTCGCCTTCGTGGGAGGGCCCCTGGGCGAGGAGCGCATCATCTGCCTGGCCGAGACGGGGCTGCGGGAGCCCACCGCGCTCGAGGGCCTGGCCCGGGAGATCGGCAAGGTGGTGCGCCGCAAGGTGGGCCTCGCGAGCCTCGAGGTGCTGCTCGTGAAGAAGAGCTCCATCGCCCGGACGACGAGCGGCAAGTTGCAGCGCCACGTCATGAAGCGCAGGAGCCAGGAACCAGGGGATGAGGCGTCCCTGCTGTTCCAGCTCCGCCTCTGAGGCGTGGCCGCCCCCTTCCCCACCGCGCTCACTCCCGGGACAGCCACTCCTGGCGGAGGAACCCGACCAGGGCCCGCGCCAGCTCCTCGGGGTGGTCGAGCGGGACGAAGTGGGTTCCGCCCGGAATGTCCACCCGGGTGGAGCGCGGGAAGCCCGCCTGGAGTTCGGCCATGCCCTGCTCGCTGGTGACGATGCTGTCCGCCGCGCGGATGAGCAGCGCCGGGATGTCCACGAGCGGCAGGAGCGGACGGAGATCCCCGGGGCTCCAGGTGGCGTAGGTCTGGGAATCGAACTTGACCGAGAAACCCTCGGGCGTCTGCTTCAGGCCCGTGGCGATGAAGTCCCACAGGGCCGCCTCGGTCACGCCCACGCTCGTCTTCTGGATGCCACGGATGAGCTGGCGGATCGCCGTCTCCGCGTCCGCGTGGCTCCGCCGGATGCTGTCGGCCCGCGCATGGAAGAACTCCACCTGCCAGGAGGGCACTCGTGGATCGATGTCGACCCAGGCGAGCGCCGAGGGGCGCGGACAGTCCGCCTCCCCGCGCGCGCAGCGTGCCGCGAAGGCCGTGACGGCCAGAGCGCCCGCCGAGTGCCCGATGACCGCCAGGCGTGACGGTGCGAGGTGGCGCGCGACGCGCTCCAGGTCCGTGGCGTGATCGGCCGGGTTGTAGGCGGGCGGATGAACAGGCTCGCTGTCACCGTGTCCGCGCATGTCCATGAGCACGGCGCGCACGTCCAGCTCGCGCAGGAGCAGCCGCGCGACCGGCCGCCACACGCCGCGGTGACTGCTGTTGCCATGAGCGAACAGGAGCGTCGGCGCACCCGGACCCGCCCCCAGCACCTCACAGGCGATGCGAGGGCCCGGGCCCTCGACGAACAGCGCCTGTTCGCTCGCGCTCATGGCCGGAACTTCCGTGGCAGCAGGGTGTAGGTGCCCAGGGCGGTCGCCACGTGTCGGCCGCCCTCGGTCCGCGCATCCATCCGGGCATGGAACAGCTCACTGCCTTTCTTGAGCAGCTCGCCCGTGGTGATCACCCGCTCACGGGCGGCGACCTCCAGGAAGTTCACCTTGAACTCCGCCGTGACGAGCCAGTTTCCCTCGCTCCGGGTGGCACAGGCGAACCAGCCCACGCTGTCGAGCACGGTGGCGATGAGGCCTCCGTGGATGCAGCCCGCGCCGTTGTTGTGACGGTCATCCGGCTCGAGCGCGAGCCGCGCCCGCCCCGGTGCCAGCTCCTCGAGGGTCTGCTTCACGAAGCTCAGCGCGGGCGTGCGATCGAAGAGCCTGCGGAGTGAGGCGAAGTACAACTCGTTGGGTGACTCGGACGTCATCGGCTCTCCCCCGGAGGCGAGGAACGTGAAGAGGACGCTCAGTATAGGTGTTTTTTTCGAGAGGCGTTGCAACCGTGCGTGGCCGCGGGCAGAAGGCGCGCGGCGGTCCTCCCGGGCCGCCGTTCGCTGGAGGAACGATGTCCCGCACGTGGAGCATGTCCACGCTGTCCTGCGGCACGCTGTCGACGCCGGATGGCACGATCACCGCGTCCAGCGCGTGGCTCGTCGCCGAGGAGCTGACCCAGCACGACAGGGCCGTGGAGCTGGTGACGCACGAGGCGGGGCACAACCTCTCCCTGGGCCACGCGCGCTCGCGCGACTTCGGCGCCGAGCCGCTCGGCTACCTGGGCACCCCGGGAACCGTCGTGGAGTACGGGGACGTCTTTTCCACCATGGGCGCGTGGAACCTGGGCCATTACGCGGCGCCGCACAAGGCACGCATCGGCTGGCTGGACGCGGCCTCGGTGGCGCGGGTGGAGGGCGTGGGGGGCACCTTCACGCTCGCGCCGGTGGTGTCCTCCGGTGGGTTGAAGGCCCTCAGGCTTCGCCGTGGCTCCACGAGTGGTGGCTGGCTGTGGTTGGAATACCACCAGCCGCTGGGTGCCTATGAGGGGACGCTGGATGCCCAGGCCTTCGGCGGCGCGCTCGTGCACTACGAGGACGCGGAGACGCGGGAGCGCTCGGACCTGATCGACTTCACGCCGGAGACCGCGTCCTGGAGCGATCCCGTGCTGCGGCCGGGAAGGACGTGGAACGACCCGTACAGCGACCTCTCCGTGACGGTGGAGTCCGCGACGACCGCGGGGCTCACGGTGAGCGTGCGGTATGAGCGGAAGCCGTGCGTACGGGCACTTTCCCAGGTGAAGGCGACGCCCTTCTCGGACACGGCGTCACCCGGGGGGCGGCCGGAGTTCGAGCTGGCCCTCACCAATCCGGACTCGGCGGGTTGCGGCCCGAGCACCTTCCAGCTCTCGCCCATCATTCCCAGCGGCTGGAGCGCCGATCCCCTGCCCTCGCAAGTCACGGTCGCCGCATCCAGCACGGCCTATCTGACCCTCCAGACGTATGTGCCCTACCGCATGGAGCTCGGCCTCTACACGGCGGGCGTGGCCGTCACCCGCGACGGCTACACGGTGGAGGGCACGAGCACGGTGAGGCTCGTCGAGCGCTGCATCCAGACACCGCCCACGCTCGTGTTGTCTCCGGCGACGCGGACGGCGGCGGCGGGCTCGACGGTCACCTGGACGGTGAACGTGACCAACAACGACTCCGCCTCGTGCAATTGGGTCTGGTATGACTTCGTGTCCACCCTGCCCTCGGCGTGGGAGACGATCTGGTCCGATTGGGGAGTGAATCTGCCTCCGGGCGGGACCTTCACCTTCACGATGACGAAGACCCTTCCCACGAGCGCGCGGGGGAGCCACACGGTGGACCTGCGGCTCCATCAGGATGACTTCGGCCTCGCGGCGAGCACCACGGCCACCGTGGTGGTGGAGTAGCCCCCGCGCGGGGCGGCGGAAATCGAAGCCGCTAAGGCCGGATTCGCCTCCACTCGGGACCAGAGGCACACCCCCCGTTTCCCCTCTGAAAATGGGGCGCCCAACGACACGTGCCCCCTTCCCATCATTCAGCCGGTCCGATTTCGGGCTGTTTTCCCCTATCCAGCGTGCTCGGTAACACCGGGCTGCCGTCGCGCCCCATGGCCGGGATGTCTACGGCTCTAGGAAGAATACAAAGTCTTCCACGCACTCCCCTCCAACAACCTCGCACTCAAAGCCATCAATTCTGCCAGGAGGATACTCAAACACCTTCCACGTCACGACCACATCATCAAAAGAGTAGTCCGCCCAATGTTCACGCGGTGCCCCGCCGCCGCCCTCCTCCCCGGGCACTGTCTCCCAATCAAGGTAACTGAAAGGCACCTCAACAATTTCATCAGTTTCGTCAACCCGGATCTTCGCTGTGGTATTGCTCCGAACGTGCGCCATTGTTGCCCCTTTATGTGGTCCTTAATCAACATCCAACTTCCAAGTGCCCTCATCCCAATACTTCAACGCCCGGGATGCCTCAAAAGGAATCAGACCTTCACCCTTGGCGGCCTCCCTAAGAACGGGCAAGGCTTGTTCCGGCCTATCGCTAAGCAAGAAACCCGCCGCGTAGACTCGCACATCCATACGTGAGTGCGTCAGCAGTCGTGCGAGTGCATCCCGTCCAGCCTCGCCATGGTCGCGTAGCTTCTTATAGGCGGCTATGTATCGCTTCGCTTCCTTATCCCCTCCCTTACTAGGGTCGCCACGCATGATAGCGTCTGTTTGTGCAGCCACGTTTCGGGCGAACTCCTCCACTATGCTCTCCAGGTCCATCACCAAACCCCGTTCTTGATGTTCTCTATCGCAAGCAAACCGAATTCCCTCTGTGCCTCATAGGATTGAGTGCTAAGCCATTGCCGCACCGTCAGCCTTGTTGACTTGGTGATGAAAAATCGAATCCTTGAATGGAAGGCGCTCACCTTGTCGTGTAGCGCCTTGTCCATTGCAATAGCGTTTTCAGTGTTGTGCAGGGCTTCTCCGCCAAACCGCTTCGCGTTGCCCGGAGTTTGCTCCACGATGTGATGCCATTCCTTTCCCGTGCCCGCTGGTCCCATGGCCGACTTGAAGCCACTAAACGACCCCCACGCCCTGTGCCCGCTGGGGAGGAGCTTACCCCGAGTCGGGGCAGGACGCCCAGCGCCAACGCCCCGGGCAGCCATGGCCATGGCATGAGGCGCCAACACCACGCGGATCGTTCCCTCTGGCACAGAGACAATAAGTCGCTCGGCTCCGGTTGCCGTCTCCAGCAGGCCCAACCCGGTACGAGTCGCGACTTTCTCCGACGCTTGCGCGAATCCGGGGAGCTTCGGGGCCTTGGACGCAAGGGCCACCGTTTCACCAATGGCCGCCGTCCCTACGATGACGAGAATCCGCACACTGTTGGGACCGATGACGCGCCCGAAACGCTCGCCAATCTCGCGCAATTCCGCAAAGGTAGAGGCCCGGGGTGCATCCTCGTAAAGCTGCGCATAGGCCCGCAGCAGATCGAAAAATTCATAACCGAGATAGCCCCACAAAGCGGCACTAAACACCAGGGCCGCGCCCTTTGTTATCGGCTCGGGCACTGGCGCCACCAGCAGCGCCATATAAACCGTGATGCTAATGCTAATCATCGCGAGCATTCGCGTAGGGTCGAGCATGGCCCGCACTTCCGCGTTTACGCCTTCCAAGGCAGGGCCCACCGCCAGGGCGAGAGCAAGGCTTCGCTTGTCGCCGTCCTGTAAGCGGGGCCCGTCTTCAAACAGCGTCAGGCAATCCCCTGGGGTGCCGCACCGTTCGCAAAAAAGCCCATAGGACCGGGCCATGTCTGATTGCCACGCTTCGCCACTCAAGGGCGCGGAAGCCAACGCCAGCCTACGCCCGACATACAGAGGGGGGCGGGACGCGGCCACCCGAAGCGGCATGTTAAGCCAAAGGTTTGTCATGGCCGCCGAAAAGTCGGCGTCGCTCACATGCACCGGCGCGAAGTCTGTTGGCAGCTTGGTAAAGATAGCCTCTTCCTGGCCCCCGCCCTCGGCTTCCGAGTCCAGCGCCCACGGTTCGGGCGAGTCGTGCGGCGCGGGCGATCGGTAGCGGGAGGCCGTCAACCCTCCATCTATGGGGGCCCCCGTGGAGCACGCTGTCACCAGCATCAAAGCCGCCAGCGCCAGCGCACCCACGCGCAAGGGCCGCCGTGTGTCCACGGGGCGAGTATCGACAAAACGCCTAGACATTGCCGCACCTCTCCGGGCGAGCTGCCCGAGCTGGAAGGCCAAACCCGCCGATTACAGAGAGGGAAGACTGCGCGGTCAAGACGTCGGGTCTGGTAAGGCGCTGAGAGCCCATCAGTTAGGTTGTGTCTCCCTCGGGCCGGATGGGGCGGCGGCACTACTCACGCGCCTTTCCTTGCTCTCTCCCTTGCTCTACGGCGGGAAGGTGACGTTCCCTAAGGAGGCTGGAGGAAATAACTTTGCCGATTCGGGCAGGAGGCTCGCTCGGGAGGTCAATTGCTCTCAGATAACTTATTTTCTCCAGCCTCCTAAGGTGACGGTGCGGGGCCCCTGCGATTCCCACAGCTTGAGAGTGCACGGGCAGGTGAGTTGCCCCGGCTCCCTCTCGGCGCCCACCACGACAAAGCCCAGGGCACCCTCGTGAGTGGCAAGTTCATCAGGCTGCCATCTTGAGCGGGTGAGGGGGAAGATAGGCCTTGGAGCGAGTGGCGAGGATTTTCGCCAGCAGCGAGCAAGGGGCGTTGGAGGCGAGAATTCTGTCCACCTCGGACTGGAGGGTGGCTCGCACAATGTGCTCACTGGGTCCGGCCTCCTTGCGCAGAGTGCGGAACCACAGTGGCAGTCTGTCCCACACCTGGTCAGCATACAGCAGGGAGAGCATCTGGAGCAGGCCCAAGCCAATGGCCGCGATGGCGACGAAGCGCTCATAGGCCTCCAGCTTACGAGCCACCTGTGCACGGTAGTGCTCGCCTGCGCGGTGCAGGTACTGTTCGCCATCCCCCCGCTTGCGCTTTTCCATGGCCTTCATCCAGAAGCGGTAGCAGAAAGCAAACACCCTTTCCACGAGGGCGCGGAAGCCCACCTCAATCTTGAATCTCCAGCCGTAGGCCACTACAATGGCCTCCGCGCTCAACGCAGTGCGAGTGGACAGGAATATGGCTTTCCTGCCTTTGTCGTCAATCGACAGAATGAACTTGACGAGCCGCGTCTGCCAGTACAGCTCCACCTCATGCAGCAGCGCCTGCTGCCTACGTCCGTACAATTCCACTTCGACACCGCGAAACAACGCCCCGCGGGCAAGGAGTTCCTGGAGCACCACCTTCTTGCCGTACTTCTTCGGCCGCCCGCGCGTGCGCTTGCGGACTTTGGGCGCGGGCTCGAAGGCCACCGTGTTCAGTCGTACTCGGGCAATGAGGTGGAAGCCCGCACACAGCAACCCCTCAATGAAAGGTCGACAGGCATACTGGCAATCCGCAAGCACTGTTCCCGCCATGCGGGCGGTGGAAACCACCAGTTGGTGCATACGGGTGACATGGGTTACCTTTTGAGAAGGTGAGGCTTTGATTCCATCCTGAATGGAGAGTCTCACGGGAATGGCGAACAGGCGTGAGCCCGCTTGGGCCAGCAGGCTCAAGGCCCCCCAGAAGTGGCCCATGACAAACTCCGGCTTGTTGTTGTCCTCCGAGGCCTGGTGCGGCGTCTTCACCCCCGGCATCTTCTTGCCCGCCTTGGCCGACACCAACCCGTCCACCACGTACACCGGCTGGCCCTCCAGGTTCAGCACGGGGGCTTTGCGCCCGAGCAGTTCCACCCAGCGTGTGCACAACGCTTGCGCACTGAAGGCCGAGGAATGAAAAAAGTGCAGTAGGTTGTAGTACTCGCTGGAGGCCAGCCCGAAGTAACGGATGACGCTGGTCAGCCCTCAACCATCGAAGTGGAGCAGGAAGGCCCAGACACTCAGGACGAACCAACCAAATGTCGCCTGGCGCCGAAACACGGCGCGCAACTCGGAGAGCCAGATGTCTACCTCGCGGACAAGTTCCATCTCGACGCTACCTCTGAAGTCACAACTCCAGAAGTCAACCAGGAGCAAGCAGCGCGCCATTCCCCCACAGGCGCTTCAACTGCATCGACCTCGCACTCCACGCTTACAACTTCAGATAACGGAGAACTTTTCACTCACGAGCTCTCAGCGGCTTGAGTCACTTCTCGCTGGCTGGCAGGTGATTTCCATCCAAGACGCGCACCAGGTAGCCCACCCCGTGAGGGCCACCTGGTCCGGCGTGTACCCAAAGGCTGCTCCGCCTCACCACCCGGCCCGGCGCACAGCCCGCGTGCCTATGCCTCGCCGTAGGTCTCGATGAACTCGTCGATGACGTTGACGATGTGGGTGGAGAAGTCCCGAAAGTGCTTCGCCTTCTTGCCGCCGAGGAGCTGGGGCAGCGCGAACGTCTCGTCGTGGTAGTAGGGCACGACCCCCAGCTCCCCCTCCGGGCTCCGGTCGCGCGGATTGAAGCACCAGAAGTTCTCCACCGAGTCGGAGTCGATGCGCTGGAAGAACAGGGCCTCCTTGATGGCCTCCTCCACGTCGGGGTCATCTCCGTCCGCGGCGTCGGAAGGATCTGGCGCCGCCGCATGCAGATAGTCCGGGCGCTCCATTCCGATGAGCTCCTCGCCGCCATACCTCACCGTGAAGGTGCCGTAGGTACGGAGGAAATGCACATAGCTGGGCGGGAGCTTCAGCTCGTATTTCGACTCCAGCGCCAACACCTCCGTGGCGGTGAGGGGCTTGGAGAACTCCAACGACATGTCTTCCTTCTCGCTCGCGAAGGCCTCGAGCCGCTTCACGGCCCCGGCCACCTCGTTCTCGCTCACCTTCGTCGACGACATGCGAACTCCAATGGCTCAGCCAACACCTGAGGGGGCGACAAGATACTCCGGCATCCAGGAAAAGAGGAAGCCGATTGAAGGCGCACCCCACGGCGTGCCAAGGATGGAAGACCGACTTGAGCCGCCTGTCGAGAGGGGTGGGGCCAGACTCCCCAGCAGGCGTCATGCCGGGGCAACCCATCAGACGAGCCCCTGGAACATCGGGCGCTCCCTATCATGGGCGAGGTGAATCTCCACGCTGGCCCCGCTCGCGAGGGAACACCCCCAGGGAACTGGAAGGACCAGAAGGCGCTGGGAGGAATGGTCCTTGGGGACGCGCATGTTGCGCCTGTGAGGATCAGTTGGCCGCAGCGCACGCCAGGCTCCTCCACCAGGAGAAAGGAATGACGCTCCAGTTGCAGGATCGACCCGTGCCGACCTTCCGGCCCATTCCGTGGAAGCCTGTTTCCGACCCGAGACATGAACCCGGGCTCTCCCCTGTCGCTCGTGGATCCGGTCAAACAGCACATGGCCGGGGAGGCGGGCATCCGAGCGTACCGAGACCACGAAGCCCGCCTTCGCGGCGCATGGGGGGCGAGGAAGATGAGCGGCACCACCACGCCTGACGGCTGTCCCTCCACCATCCTGATCGTGGATGACACGCCTGCCAACCTGGGCGTGGCGGTGGAGCATCTGGAGCTCATGGGCTATCGGGTGTTGGTCGCCCAGGATGGTGAAGAGGCATTGGAGCGGGCCGAGCACATGAGGCCCGACATCATCCTGCTGGATGTGGTGATGCCAGGGCTGGACGGCTTCGAGACCTGCCGGCGCCTGAAGGTGGCTGAAAGTACCCGCGAGATCCCGGTCATCTTCATGACCTGCCTTTCGGATACGACCGACAAGCTCGCGGGGTTCGAGGCGGGGGGGGTCGATTTCGTCACCAAGCCGTTCCAGATCGAGGAACTGATCGCCCGAACCCGGGTGCACCTGGCCCTGAGTGAGGCGCAGAAACAGCTCGAAGCCAAGAACGCGCAACTGGAGCGGGAGATCGCGTCGCGCCGCGAGAAAGAGGCGGCACTGCGGCGCATCCAGGATGAGCTGGAGCAACGGGTGCAGGTGCGCACGACCGATCTGGCCTGCGCGAACACCACCTTGAAGGCGGAGATCGCCGATCGCCAGCGGGTGGAAGAGGCTTTGCGTGAGAGCCAGTGCCTGCTTCAAGCCATCATCGACAACTCGACAGCGGTGATCTCCGTCAAGGACGTCGAGGGCCGCTACTTGTTGACCAACCGCCGCTTCCTGACGCTCTTTCACCTCACCCGGGAGTCGGTCCTCGGCAAGACCGACTACGATTTGTTCCCCAAGGCGAACGCCGACGCATTTCGCGCTCTCGACCAGCGGGTGGCGGCAACCCGGACGGCACTGGAAGCAGAGGAACTCATGCCACAGGACGACGGGCTCCACACCTACATCTCGATCAAATGCCCACTCCAGGATGGGTCGGGGTGGCCCTATGCGATCTGTGGGATCTCGACGGACATCACCGAGCGCAAGCGGATAGAGGAAGAGCGGGAGGTGCTCCTGGCCAGTGAGCGGGCGGCACGGGGGGAGATCGAACGCGCCAGCCGGCTGAAGGACGAGTTCCTGACGACGCTGAGCCACGAGCTGCGGACGCCCCTGACCTCGATCCTCGGGTGGGCGCAGTTGCTCCTCTCCCGCCACCCCCTGACCCAGGACCTGCGTCGCGGGCTCGAGACGATCGCGCGAAACGCGCGGGCGCAGGCCCAGCTCATCGACGACCTCCTGGACATGTCACGCATCGTCTCCGGCCGGATGCGTCTGGACGTGCGGGTGGTCGATCCGGCGGCGGTGCTCGAAGCGGTGGTGGAGTCGCTGAAACCGGCGGCGGAGGCGAAGGCCATCCAGTTGGAACAGGCGCTCGACCCACTGGTCGGGCAGCTCATGGTGGATCCAAATCGTCTGCAGCAGATCGTCTGGAATCTGGTGAACAACGCAATCAAGTTCACGCCGCAGGGCGGGCGGGTGAAGGTGGCGCTGAGTCAACAGGGCCCGCACGTGCAGCTCACAGTGAGCGACACGGGGATTGGCATCGAACCCGAATTCCTGCCGCACGTGTTCGAGCCGTTCCGGCAAGCGGACGCGTCGAGCACGCGACAGCACGGTGGGCTGGGGATGGGTCTGGCGATCGTGCTGAGCCTGGTGGAGCTGCACGGGGGCACGGTGGAAGTGGCCAGCGCGGGGAAGGGCCTGGGTGCGAGCTTCACGGTGAAGTTGCCCAGGGAGGCCATCCATATCGGGGCCAGGGCTGGAAGAGCAACCATGGCTCCCCGGCGTCAAGCCTCCTCGAACCTCAGCAACAGGCTCGTGGATCTGGAAGGGGTGCGGGTACTGGTGGTGGACGACGAGCCCGACACGCGCCAGTTGATTGAGTCGCTTCTGGCGGAGCACCATGCGGAGGTGCGGACGGTGTGTTCGGCGGCGGAGGCACTCGTGGAGTTCGCCCGCTTCCATCCGATGGTGCTGGTGAGCGACATCGGCATGCCGGAGGAGGACGGGTACTCGTTGATCCAGAAAGTACGGCGGTTACCGCAGGAGCAAGGGGGGGCCGTGCCGGCACTGGCGCTGACGGCGTTCGCTCGCCCCGAGGATCGGACACGAGCGCTCCTGGCGGGATACCAGATGCACCTGGCCAAGCCGGTGGAGCCCCTGGAGCTGATGACCTATGTGGCGAGTCTGGTCGGCCGTACCTATCGCGAAGCGATGCCGAGTGCATGAACAGGGAGAAGGGGTAGACCGGCGAGCGGATTCTCGGACCGCGTGCGCTCAGCCTCCCGCTCGCCCATCCTCGGGAGGAGACGTGATATGAGCCGCAAGATGATGTGGCTGGGAGGACTGCTCCCATTGCTCGTGTTGCCCGCGTGGGGCGCGAACCAGGAACAATCGCAGCCGACCGCTCCCGCGGACGCATCCGTGGTCAAGATGGGCGATATCGTTCCACCCCGGGTGGCGCAACCGTGCAAGCCCGGCAATTGCCCATTCGCTGGCCAGAGCGTGACGGTGCTGGTGGTCAACAGCCGCCTGCTCGGGAGGCCGGTACTGGAATTGAAGGATGAATTCGAAGCGGCCACCGGTGCCAGGCTCAACATCGTCTACCTGCCGCACGAGGAACTGTTCGCCAATTTGATTTCCGATATGACCAATCGCACCGGCAAATACGACGCGGCAATCGCCGGTGCCTGGTGGCTGGGCGAGCTGGTGGCACAAGACTACATCATCACCTACGACAAGTATTACAACGACGCGCGCTTTCCGAAATGGGACATCGACGAGGTGCTGCCGGGCCCGCGCAGCCTGCTCTCCTACGGTGGCAAGAAATACATGGTCGCCAACGACCACGACGGGCAGGTCATGTACTACCGCCGCGACCTGCTCGAGGACCCACGGCACCAGGCCGCCTTCATGCAGAAGTTCGGCTATGCGCTGGCCGTACCGAAGACCTGGGAACAGTTCCGGGATGTGGCTGAATACTTCAATGGCCGCGATCTCAACGGCGACGGTGTGCCTGACAACGGCCTGGGGATAGCACTGAAGCCCGGTGCGCAGGGCATGTTCAACTTCATGTCGTTGTCGGCGCCGTTCGTGATCGGACCAGACAATCCCAGGCTGTACTGGTTCGATCCGAAGACCATGAAGCCGCTGATCGATGGCCCCGGCCATGTGCGGGCGCTCGAGGTATTGGTCGATCTGGTCCGGTTCGGGCCCAGGGAGATGTTGACCTGGGATTTGGGAAAGAGCTGGGACTACTTCCTGGCGGGGCGCTCCGCGCTCACCTTCACCTGGGGCGATCTGAGCGCGCTGGCGCAGCAGGAAGGGAGCAAGGTGAAGGGCAAGGTCGGCTCCGCCCCCATTCCGGGCACCCACGGCTACTACAGCATCGCGCAACACAAGTGGGTCAAGACCGGACAGCCGAACCTGGTGGGCAATACCACCGGTGGCTCGTGGGCCGGCGTGATTTCGAAGTACTCGAAGGCGCCGGAGGCGGCCTACTACCTGCTGGCGCTGATGGCGAGCAAGGAGAAGTCCCAGGTGTATGCGGCGCGCGGCTGGGATGGCATCGACCCGGGCCGCCGCTTCCACTTCCTGCCACCCAACGGCAGCGGGCGGCTGGACACGTACCTGAAGGCGGGCTGGGATGAGGCGGACATCCGCGACTACCTGCGAGCCTATTCCGACAATTTCGGCAACCGGCTGCAGTTGCCCTATCTGCGCGTTCCCGGTGCCTATAGCTATTGGCAGGCACTCGACGTTCACCTGGCAGAAGCCGAGAGCGGCCAGTTGAGCCCGGAAGCGGCCTTGAAGGCAGCCGCCGTCGACTTCGAGGAAATCACCCTCCGACTTGGACGCGAGCGGCAGCGGCGCGCCTACCGGACATCGATGGGGCTTTAGTGAGAAATATGTTCATGAAACCATCGAATGCAGACGAGTCCGGTATCCGAGCGTCGAGCCCTCCCGCGGACAGGGGGGCGAAGAGCTGGTGGCTCGGCATCCTGCTGGCGCTCCTCGTTGCTCCGGCATCGCTGGCCGGCGGGCCGCCAAAATCCAAGGAAGCGCAACCGGCTCCCGCGCGCATCCTGCCTGGGAGCTTGAATCCCGAGGGCGCCGGGGTCACGGTGGTCAAGACAGGCGACCTCATCCCTCCTCGGGTGGCACCCGCGTGCAACCCCGGCAGTTGCCCGTTCGCCGGCCAGCACGTGACAGTGAGCGTGACCAACGGTTCGATCTCCTGGGCCGTTCCGGAGTTGAAGGACGAGTTCGAGGCCGCCACGGGCGCCACCCTCACGATTGTCCTGGTTCCGTTCGGCGAGCATTTCGATAGCTTCTATTCCGACGTGCTCAATGGAGTTGGCAAGTACGACGTGACAATCGCCGGTGCCTGGTGGCTGGGCGAGCTGGTGGCACAAGACTACATCATCACCTACGACAAGTATTACAACGACGCGCGCTTTCCGAAGTGGGACATCGACGAAGTGCTGCCGGGCCCGCGCAGCCTGCTCTCCTACGGTGGCAAGAAATACATGGTCGCCAACGACCACGACGGGCAGGTCATGTACTACCGCCGCGACCTGCTCGAGGACCCACGACACCAGGCCGCCTTCATGCAGAAGTTCGGCTATGCGCTGGCCGTACCGAAGACCTGGGAACAGTTCCGGGATGTGGCTGAATACTTCAATGGCCGCGATCTCAACGGCGACGGTGTGCCTGACAACGGCCTGGGGATAGCGCTGAAGCCCGGTGCGCAGAGCATGTTCAACTACATATCGTTGTCGGCGCCGTTCGTGATCGGACCGGACAATCCCAGGCTGTACTGGTTCGATCCAAAGACCATGAAGCCGCTGATCGATGGCCCCGGCCATGTGCGGGCGCTCGAGGTATTGGTCGATCTGGTCCGGTTCGGGCCCAGGGAGATGTTGTCCTGGGATATGGGAAAGAGCTGGGACTACTTCCTGGCGGGGCGCTCCGCGCTCACCTTCACCTGGGGCGACCTGGGCGCGCTGGCGCAGCAGGAAGGGAGCAAGGTGAAGGGCAAGGTCGGCTCCGCCCCCATTCCGGGCACCCACGGCTACTACAGCATCGCGCAACACAAGTGGGTCAAGACCGGACAGCCGAACCTGGTGGGCAATACCACCGGTGGCTCGTGGGCCGGCGTGATTTCGAAGTACTCGAAGGCGCCGGAGGCGGCCTACTACCTGCTGGCGCTGATGGCGAGCAAGGAGAAGTCCCAGGTGTATGCGGCGCGCGGCTGGGATGGCATCGACCCGGGCCGCCGCTTCCACTTCCTGCCACCCAACGGCAGCGGGCGGCTGGACACGTACCTGAAGGCGGGCTGGGATGAGGCGGACATCCGCGACTACCTGCGAGCCTATTCCGACAATTTCGGCAACCG
Organism: Cystobacter fuscus; assembly: GCF_002305875.1. Classification (NCBI taxonomy): domain Bacteria; kingdom Pseudomonadati; phylum Myxococcota; class Myxococcia; order Myxococcales; family Archangiaceae; genus Cystobacter; species Cystobacter fuscus. The sequence continues at coordinate 7,968,382 of NZ_CP022098.1, forward strand.
GCTGCAGTTGCCCTATCTGCGCGTTCCCGGTGCCTATAGCTATTGGCAGGCACTCGACGTTCACCTGGCAGAAGCCGAGAGCGGCCAGTTGAGCCCGGAAGCGGCCTTGAAGGCAGCCGCCGTCGACTTCGAGGAAATCACCCTCCGGCTTGGACGCGAGCGGCAGCGGCGCGCCTACCGGGCATCGATGGGGTTCTGACCGCTTGAAGCCCCTGGGCATCGGACGCAAGCTCACGCTCGGATTCGGCACGCTGGCCGCGGTCACGCTGCTGGTCGTGGCGCTGGGCTTCGTTGCAGGGCGCAACGCCACCAAAGACATCAACCGCACCGAGGGCGTGCGCGGACCAGCGACGCTGGCATCCGCGCAGGCTCAGGCCAGCCTGTTGCGGATGCAACTGCACGTGCGCGGCTACCTGGTGTTGTCCGATCCGCTGGACATCGAGCAATACCACATGGCGAGAAAGTCCTTCGAGGACAGTCTGGCTTCGCTGCAGGCGATGTCCGTCAACTGGCCCGACGAAGAAGCCAGGTGGGTGGCCGAACTGACCGAGACCTATGCGCGCTGGGCCAAGCTGCCACAGCACTTGTTCGAGCTGCATGACAACCCGCTCCAGAACCGGCCCGCGCTACGGCTCGCCCGGGTCGACATTCAAGCGCTGAGGATCCAGATCCTGGAGAAGATCGATACGATGATCGACCTTCAGAAGACACGTGGTACCTCGCCTCAGAACCGCGAGCTACTGGCCAACATGCTGAGCTTCCAGACCTCGTTCGATGCGATGGCGACCAACCTGATGGCCTACGGCGCCTCGGGGGAGCTCAATTTCAAGCTGGCCTACGGGCCACAGCTCGCGACCAACGCGACGATCTGGAACGAGCTGTCCGGCAAGCGCCACCTGCTGTCCGCTGAGCAGCGGGCCATGCTCGATGGCATCGCGCGGGATCGGGCCGGATTCGCGGAGCTGGCGCTGGAGATCGTCAGCATCCTCGGCGGCGAACACGCGTACGAGGACCTGTACTTGTACCGCACCCAGGTCACACCGCAGGCGAATACCCTGCTCGGCCTGCTGGGAAAGGTGACCGAACGGCAACAGGCCCAGTTGCAGACCGATCTGGCGCGGGCGCGCAGCAGCCTCTCCAAGGCGCGCCTGCAATCCGTGGCGGGCGGACTGGTGGCCGTCATCTTCAGCTTCGCCATGGCATTCCTGTTCCAGCGCAACATCGTCGGTCCGGTGCACCGTCTGACCGGCGTGGCGGAACAGGTGGCGGCCGGCAACCTGTCCGCGCGCGCCGCGGTCGAATCGAGCGACGAGATCGGCGTGCTCGCCCTCAGCATCAACATCATGACGCAGCGTCTGGCCGAGACCATCGGCCACCTGGAAACGGTATTCGCCGAGGCACGGCGAGCGAAGGACGCGGCCGAAACGGCCAACCTCGCCAAGAGCACGTTCCTGGCCCACATGAGCCACGAATTGCGTACCCCGCTGAACGGCATTTTGGGCTACGCGCAGATACTGCGCCGGGACAAGAAGCTGGGTGAACGGGAAATCGCGGGTGTGAACGTGATTCAACAAAGCGGCGAGCATCTGCTGACGCTGATCAACGACATCCTGGATTTCGCCAAGATTGAAGCGGGCAAGTTGGAGCTCTACGTCACGGACCTCCAACTCGCCCGCCTCCTGCGCACCATCACCGAGATGATCAGCCTCAGGGCGGCGCAGAAGGGATTGGACTTCAGCTGCGACACGACACCGGACCTGCCCGCCTGGGTGCGAGCCGACGAGAAGCGCTTGCGCCAGGTGCTGCTCAACCTGTTATCCAATGCGGTCAAATTCACCGATAGCGGCCAGGTACGGCTGAGAGTGCGCTTCACGCCTCCCGACCGGCTACGCTTCGAGGTGCAGGATACCGGCATCGGCATCAGCGAGGACCAACTGGGCATCCTGTTCCAGCCGTTCGAGCAGGTGGGCGAGGCGCGGCGCCGGCAGGGGGGAACCGGCCTGGGGTTGGCCATCAGCCGGCAGTTCGTGCGATTGATGGGCGCGGATATCCAGGTCGAGAGCCGGGTCGGCCAGGGCAGCACCTTCTGGTTCGAGCTGGAGTTGCCGGTGGTGAAGGTCGAGACGGTGGCGCCACCGCCGGACGGCGTCGTGACGGGCTACCAGGGGCCGCGCAAGAAGGTCCTGGTGGTGGACGATGTGGCCGAGAACCGGGCGATGGTGGTCGAGCTGCTCGGCCGGCTCGGCTTCGAGATGACCGAGGCGGAGAACGGCCTCGAGGGAGTGGACAAGGCTCGAATCCTCCAGCCGGACCTGATCCTGATGGACACCATGATGCCAGTGATGGACGGCCTGGAGGCCACGCACCGGATTCGCCAGTTGCCGCATGGACGGGAAGTGCCGATTCTCGCCGTCTCCGCCAGCGCCACACAGGAGGATCAGGACAGGAGTCTGGCGGCCGGCGCCAACGCATTCATCGCCAAGCCCATCGATCACGGAGTGCTGTTGAAGGAAATGAGCGCCTGCGTGGGATTGCGCTGGACCTACGAGCCCCCTCGGGAACAACCCGCCTCGAGGGAAGACAACGCCCAACAGCTGACTCCCCCACCCCAGGAGCAGCTGGCGGTGCTTCACCAACTCGCGCTGGCCGGCAGCATGCGGGACATCCTCCACTGGGCGACGCAACTCACGGACCTCGGCGAACAGTATGGTCCGTTCGCCACCAAGGTCATCCAACTGGCACGAGGGTATCAGTCCAGAGCCATCGTCGGGCTCGTGGAGAGTCACCTGGCGGACGGCCGTCGCCAGCCTGGCGTGAAGCGGGTGTAGGGCTGGAAGCTGCCAGAGGGCGCGCATCGCCTCCCGCCTACCGTGCGACACCTTGGTGCATGACCTGCTCGTCCCTGCCATACGAGCGGTTGCGCAGCAGCACCGCCTTGGCGCCTCCCTTGCGCACCACCGTGCACTGGTCCCCCTCGCCGAGATCCTTCTGGGCCATCTCGAAGCGGCCCGGACACTGCGCCATCAGCGTCTCCACTTCCTGCCCGTCTCGCGTGCGCGACAGGCACGTGGCTCCCTCGGCGCTCCACGCCGCCTCGAAGGATGCCCGCTTCACATCCCAGGCCTCCGAGGACTCCGTGGTCCGCGTGAGCACACTCAGCCCATCGTACACATCGATGAGGTTGTCCTCTCGCGTGTGGCTGCGCCCGTCGCCACAGTAGTCCGCCCGTGCCATGCGCGTGCACGCCTGGTGCAACTCCGCCAGCGAGCCTCCCCCCTTCTTCGCCCACGGCCTGTAGCCCCAGTTCACGCACTTGGCGATGGCGCCGTTCTCACACGCGAAGGTGAACTTCCCCCCCTTGTCGCTGCGCGCGCCGCTCTCGTCCCACACGCCGGGCACCGCCAGCGCCCGCGGAGAGGGCACGCGGCCCGTCGCGACGCACGGGTCCTCCCAGGACGCGCTCACCCCGTTCCACACCTGAATCCGGTACCACACCAGGGAGGAGTCCTTGGCCAACACCTCGGCACCACATACCGCCACCTCCACGGGCGTGCCGTCACTGGCCGCTCCCTGGAGCACCGCGCCCACCAACTCCTGGGACGCGGAAGGGGCCACCAGTCGCCCGCCCTTCAGGCGCAGGCCCGACAATGTCTTGTCTCCGAGTCGCGCACGGCCCATTTCCACCGAGGCCAGCACACTGCTCATCTCCCGCTCGGCCACCTGGCGTCCAGTGCCCCACAGGGACGTCCCCTGCGGCCAGATGGAGCGCTCGATCGTCTGGTCCTGGCAGGGCGGCGGCCGAGCCTCTTTCGACGCCGGAGGGGCGGCCAGGGCCGGTGCGCTGACCACGAGGCAGGCAACAACGAGGAGATGGCTCTTCATCACGATCCTCTCTTCTGGAAGACGCTTCGTCGCGGCTTCGCAGGAGAGAGTCCAGGTGCAGGCAGGTTATGCATGCACTCTTCCCATCGCATGAAGAATCCAACCCAGGCGGATCCTTCTTGCGTCAATCGAACCACGGTGAGCGCACTCCAGCCTGGCGATAACGCCGAGGCGCACCAGACTGGAGATGGTGCGACACATCCGACAAGACGTGCCCACGTCGGTCCCCCCCGACCGACCCGGTGCCCGCGTTGGATTCAAGCACCCCGCTCAGTCAAAGAGAGTCCGGCCGCGGGAAGGCTATTCAGCACTTTCTTTTTTTTCGCGTCGGCCGCGGATTTCAGCGGTGGTGCTCACGGCGGGGGGCCAGTCGGCACAGAGGCGCACACCCACCGTGGAGTCAGAGGCCGCGGAGGTGAACGCTTGACGATTGCTGACGAACGTCCCGATGCGCTCGTAATACCAGGCACCACCCAGGATGACGAAGCCCCCGAGGTCCGGTACGGCCGCCTGGGTGATTTCGAAGGCATTGCCCGCCATGTCCTGGAGCCCGAAGGGACTGACCGACTCGGGATGGGTCCCCACCTCATCGGGTCCGAAATCATTGGGCTGCCGGTCATAGGTGATGTCGATATTGGCATCGTCCTTCTGGAGCCGGTTGCCGTGGGGATGCCGCCGGTCATCCGCGCCGCGGGCTGCGCGGAGCCACTCGGTCTCGTTGCACAGGCGCGCTCCCGGAAGTTTTCCGGTGCGATCGAGCCAGGTGAGGAAGCCCTTGAGAGTCTTGACGGAGACCCCGGTCAGGGGAAAGCGGCGCCAGTCCTGTTCCTGGCGAAGGCGCCGGCCGGGATAGCGAAGAGGCTCGCCGGAGCGCGCTGTGAGGACGGTGCCATTGGGTTGGATGAGAGAGTAGCGCCATCTTTTGTCGGGCAGACGCAGCAGCGTGAGCGCACCGGTCGTGCCGAGGCGCGGGGTTTCCAGGAGGCGCCGCTCCTCCTCCGTCGCGTCCCCGGACTCGAGGTACGTCATCCAGTCGCGCAGAGTCACCTCGGTCCTGCCAATGAGGTAGCCTCTGTCGTAGTACACCGAGTGCAGGGGGGAGCTGTGCATGAAATCCCGCACGTCCTCCGGATCCCCGCTGCCCAGGAGAAAGCGTCCGGGGGGAATGTAGATGTAGCCCTCGGGCACGGTGGAGGGCAGTTTGAGGTCGATTGACTCCGACTGTCCGCGCTCGAGCAAGAGGGGCAGGTCGACCGGCTCCGAGCCCTCGCGCTGGAAGCGGAGGCGATAGCTGCCCGCCGGGAGATGCACGTCAGCCACCGGAGTCTTCCCGAGTGGTCCGAGGCCTGGCACGGACTTGAGCCGTCGCCCCCCAGACTCATCGTCCACATATCGTTTGATCTCGACGCTCACGTCCGGCGGCGTGGTCTTGATGTCGAGTACGGCCGGAGTCTCGAGTCGCTTCAGCCATTCCGGGTTGTGAGCCGCCTGGCGCCTGAAGTCTCGCAGGAGCCGGTCGCGCTCCTTCCGGTCATAGAACGTCTCGGCGAGCAGGATGCGCTTGTAGGTGAGTTCGATGCGGAGCTCTCGCGCCTGGGCGTTCTGGGCAACACGCTCGAGGATGTCGTCGAGGGCGCTCGCCGCTTCGGCATGGGCGGCGTCTGCCCGGTCGAGCTCCTTGAGGGTCTGGGCCCACGTGGCTTCCGCCCGTGGCCAGAAATTCTGGGGGGCCCGCTCCTCGCGGGAATCCTCGGGGTCCCGTCCTTCGAACAGTTGGAGTGCGTCCTCTCGGCTTTTCTTGACGCGCTGGCTCAAGTCATTCCCCGTGGCGAGCGCGGCCTGGGCGGTGGCCATCCGCTCGCCAACGAAGCGCTGGGTGCCCAGGTACTCGCGCAGGAGCAGCCCACCGGAGAGGAGCCCCCCTCCGAGCACCACGAGACCGACGGCGAGTCCGATGCGCAGGCGACGGCGACGCACCGCGTGATGGGAAGCCCGGAGGAAGTCCCGTTCGCGCGTGCCCAGGAGAGAGCCCTCGAGTGTCCGCGCCTCGTCGAGCTGACGCTTGCGCCAGAGGAGATCCTCGGCGTTTCCCAGGCGCACCCACTCGGCTCCCGCCGCCTCCAGGCGCTGCCGGAGCGCGCGCTGCCCCGCGTCCTCGTCCAACCAGTGACGCAGCGTCGTCCAGCTCGCGATGAGCGCCTCATGGGCGATCTCGTAGCTGGCCCGCTTCTCCACGGTGCGCGCATGCACCAGGCGCCCTTCGGCGAGGACTCGCAGGGCGGTGCGGGCATCCGGGGAGGAGGAGAGTTCCTCCTCGCTCCGCGCGCCCCGGGTACCCTCGGCGGTGATGAGGCGGCCGAGCAGCCGGCGCGCGGCGAGCTGCTCGGCCGCGCTGAGCCGCGAGAGCAAGGCATCCGCGTGTCTCGACAACGCGCCGGCCACGCCGCCCATGGCCTCCAGCGCCTCCTGGGTGATGCGGCCCTGGATGGGGTCTCGGCGCTCCCACAGCTCGGCCAGCGCGAACTGGAGGAGCGGCAGGCTGCCCGCGCCGCGCGTCGCGGCCTCGACGAGCGTCTGGAGGAGGGCCTCGGACTCGAAGCTCACACCGCGGCTTCGCGCGGGACCAACGATGGCCTCGCGCACCCCCTTGGGACTGAGCGGTTGGAGCAGGTAGAGCGACCGCTCGACCGCGCCGTCCAGGCCAGGCAGGGCTCCCACTCGGGTGAGGAAGTCGCCCCGCACGGTGAGGAGCACGCGCACGCCGGACACGGAAACGTTGAGCGCGCCCAGCTCGCCCAGGAGTCGGGCGAAGTGCTCCGCCTGGACGGGCTCGCCGAGGGTGATGAGCTCCTCGAGCTGATCGACGAAGAGGAGCAGGCCCCGCCGCTCCAGGTACGCCGCCCGGAGCGCGGGCCCCAGCCGTCCGGGCTCTCCGGTCAGCCAGTCACTCAGTTCGGCTTCCGTCTTCTTGAGGATGGGCGCGAGCGCGGCGGCGAGGGCCGTGAGTGGATGGCGGCCGGGCTCCAGCGTGAGGCAGGTGAAGTCGCGGTACTCATCGAGCGCGCCCTGGGAGATGCGGGGAAGGATTCCGGCGCGGCACAGCGAGGACTTGCCGACTCCCGAGTCTCCGGCGACGAGGACGAGGGTGCCGCGACGCAGGCGCTCCACCACCTGGCGGATGTCCTCGTCGCGCCCGAAGAAGAGCGCGCGGTGCTCGGCCTCGAAGGGGGCCAGGCCCCGGTAGGGATTGCCCTCGGAGAGGACCTCCGGCACCTGGAGCTTCTCGAGCGCGGCACACAAGGCCCTGGACGAGGCATAGCGCTTCTCGGGATCGGGGTGGAGACAGCGCTCGATGAGCGCGGCGAAGTCGGGATCGATACCGGGGACGAGTTCGGTGAGTGGCGGGAGGACATCCGTCCTGGTGGGCGGCGGGGGCGACGCGCCTGGAGAAGGGAGTGGATCGCCGGAGCGTGGCGGCAGCGTGCCGGTGCACAGCTCGTAGAGGACCAGACCGAGCGCGTAGAGGTCGCTGCGAGGAGCGGCTGACGTGCCGCGAAAAAGCTCGGGCGCCATGTACCGGGGCGTGCCCGCGATCTGGCGCGCACCACTCGCTTCGGGAGTCGCCTCGGTCCCTGCGAACTGGGCCAGGCCGAAGTCCAGCAGCTTCACCTCGCCTCCCTGGGTGAGCAGGACGTTGGAGGGCTTGATATCGCGGTGGAGCACCTGCTGCTCATGGGCCTCCGCGAGCCCGCGAGCCAGCCCGATGCCCAGCCCCAGGACGCGCCTCCAGGGCAGAGGCAGGGAGAGCTGGGACAGCGTCTGTCCCTCGATGTATTCGGAGACGATGAAGGGATGGCCACCGACCTCGCCGGTGCGGAAGACGGTGACGACGTTGGGGTGCTGGAGCTTCGCGATGGCACGCGCCTCGTTCTGGAAGCGCTCGAGCACTCGGATCCCTGGCTGGTGCGCGGCGATGAACTTCACCGCGACCTGCCGGCCCAACCGGGTGTCCTCCGCGAGGTAGACGATGCCCATGGCGCCCTTGCCGAGCGGGCGCACCAGACGGAACTCATCGAACGCGGCGGGTGGTCTCCAACCGGGCACGGGGAGCGAGGTCCGCGAGAAGCTCTCCGTGCTCGCGGGAGGCGACAGGCCGGGGTCTCCTCTGGAGGAGCCATTGTGGACGACCGCGGCGACGAGTGCATGGCACGGGGCGCACTCATCGATGTGCCGATGTACGCGTGACCGCTCTTCCACCGTCAGCTGGTCGTCGAGCAACCTGGCGAGGAGTTCATCGGTCAGACATTTAGACATGGGATTCTTCCGGAAGCACGGTACCCTGGACATCTTAGGGAGGTAGGCTGGCGAAGATGAAGAGGCAACTGGACTCGGACGTGTCTTTCCTTGAATCCGCAACGAGGCGCATCGACATGTCGGATGATCCTTTCTTTCCCGAGAACCTCCTTCGTGGTGCCTACGAGTTGGGGCGGAGCCGCTGGCCACGACTGGACCTGTCCTATCAGGTCTTCGCGGCCTATCTATTACAGCGACTGAATCCAGCCGATCCAGAGATTCCGCTCGCGCAGGTGCTCGACAAACTCCATATCGCCGACCTCTACCTCGCGTGCGCCTGCGTGTACAACGTGCCCGAGGCCATTCCAACACTGGAGCAGCACTGCTTGACGCGGCTGCGAGACTCACTCCATCCGCCTTCGTCGTCGCTGGACGATGTCTTGCAGATGGTCCGTGTGCATCTGCTGCTCGGCACGAGCACGACCGAGCCGAAACTTCCCACCTACCGAGGAAAGTCCAAGCTGTCGAGCTGGATTCGCGTCATCGCCGTGCGCATGCTCCTGCATCAGAATCAGAAGGCACCCGTCGACGAAGGGCCCGAGGAGAACGTGCTCAAGGCGCTCGCGGCCCTGCCCACGCCCGGGCCCGACGCGGAACTGGGCCTCATCAAGAGCAGATTCAAGCGCGATTTCAACCAGGCCTTGCGAGAGTCCTTCGCCGCGTTGTCATACGAGCAGCGGAACCTGCTCCGGTTCTACTATATCGATGAGCTGACGACGACCGAGCTGGGCAAACTGCTCGGAGTGGCACAGCCGACGGCGTCGCGCAGGCTCTCGGATGCACGGGCCGCCGTCTACGAAGAGACACGGAGGCGCCTCCAGGAGCGCCTCCGTCTGTCTTCGCAAGAGTTCGAGAGCATGCTGAACGTCGTCAGGAGCCAGCTCGACCTGAGCCTCAGCCAGCTCTTGAAGGAGGAAGAGGAGGACCCGGAGAAGGATTGAGCCATCACCCTGAAACGCAGCAGCCACATCCTCCAAAACCAATGAGCACGGTGAGTGGCTGTCCGTGTCTCCGCGAAGCCCTCACCATGAAGGGAGGATGCGGATGTCCTCCGGGAATACGGGGTCCACTTCGTACTCGCCGAGGAACTCTCCGCTGAAGCCCTGGATGACGACGCGCTGCCCCTCCTCGAGCTCGCTCACGTCGATGCCCGTGCCGGCATTGACGAACACGAAGGTGGGACCGGTGCCGTCATCCACCGCGAACTTGTATCCGAAGGGAAGGTCATCCTCGATGTCGCTGACGATGGTGCCCATGATGCGGACGAGGCGGCCCTCGGTCTCCTCACTCACGTCGCCGGTCGTCACGGGATGGGGTCGGGGCGCGTGCGCATCCCCCAGCACCTCGATGGACGTCGGTGCCACGCTGAGCACCTGCCCGAAGGAGTTGGTCAGCGTACCCGTCACACGGACCACCTGGCCGACCTCGATGTTCGCCTCGAGCGAGTCGAGGATGTAGATGCCGACCTTCTTCTCCTGGAGGGCGAAGCCATTGTCATTGGGAAAGAAGGCTCCCGTGAATGACGTCGCCACCCCCACCACCGTCACGGTGGTGCCCAGGGGTTGCTGGCGAGCGGCGGCGATGGAGCCGTCCGGGGGCTTCGCCACGACCGGGCCAGGAGCGGCAATGGCCACCACCGCGAGCAGCACAGCCAGTCCGGCCATCCACTGCATCCTCATTGCAACCATGACGTGCTCCTGTTTCTGCGTCCCGGAGGAAGCGTTGAGCGCCAGCGTTACATGGCGCGTCTGAGCTTCTAGTCGGAAATCCACGGGGTGACAGTCGTACCCGGGTCGCACGACGCATGCCCATCCCACCCTGGTATATGAAGTGTGAGGAAATCGACTCCGGCGAGGGCAAGCAGTTTCAGGACCGGAGCGCTCGAGCACTGTGTACGAAATGGATCATGACATCGCCATCACCCACGCACGACCCTCCTGTCTCGGTGGACGCATCAGAGTTAGAGCCGAGGCCTTTCTACGTGGATCCGCAGTAGGCGCCGGGCCCCCGATGCGCACCTTCTTTCTCTGCGCGCTGCTCGCCGCGGCGCCCTCGCCGCCCGTGAGCTTGAAAGCAGGCGCGGCCGAGTCCGGTGAGGAAGTCTCCCTGACCATCAACGGTGTCGGGGTGCCCGCGCGCGTCGAAGCGGGCATCTACCTCTTCGGCAAGCTCAGCGTGCCCTCACATCCGCTCCGAGCGCTCCTGCTTCGCAGTACCGATGGCGGAGCCCACTGGACCGAGGTGCTCCCAGCCGAGGAGCACAGCGAGGTGCTCTTCGTGCGCTTCGTGGGCTGCCAGGGTCGCGCCCTCGTGGGTTGGAGCACGGAAGGTCCCGGGCAGCTCACGCTGTTCGCGACCTCTGACTGTGGGGCGACGTGGAAGCGTCGAGGCCGACTCCCCAAGGCCGTCTGGTCCGAGTGGCCGGAGCAGATGGACTGGAAGGACGGTCAGCGGGGGACGGTGTGGTTGACGGACGCGAACGAGGAGAACGCCCCCGCTCGCGCGATCGCCACGAGCGATGGAGGCCGGACCTGGAGCAACCTCGAGCAACCGCCCCGGGTTCCTCCCCCGGAGCCACCCTTGGAGGCACGGGGCCCCACGGGAGTTCTCTGGAAGGTGACACCGGAGGAGCGGACGATCCGCGTGGAGCGCCAGGAGAACGGCGCCCCCCCGGAGGTCCGCGTCCTGCTGCCCGTGTCCTGGCGGCGCGAGGGGAAGAAGCTCGTCCCCGCCGGCTGACAGAAGCGTCCGCTCACCATGAGTCGTCGGGCACGGTCCAGCCACGGCGTGGGGCAGCAGCCAATCCTTGTAAAACTTGACTTCACCGAAATAACTGGAGAAGCATCCGAGCCCCACGTCCTACCCCACGAAGGAGTGCCCGATGCCCTCCCCCCGGTCGCGCCCCCGTCGTCCCTCCCGGCGAGGCGTCCGCGTCGCCACCACCCTCCTCATCGCCGCGACCGCCGGAGTGACGGCGGGCACCGCCTGGGCGATCAACGCGCCCACCGTCTACGCTCGCAACCCGACGGCCGGCACGTCCTTCCTCAACCACACCGCGCTGCTCGGCGGCATCAACGACAAGCCGTGGTTCGAGGCGAACATTCCCTTCCTCGAGGTGCCGGACGCGCAGATCCAGGCCGTCTATTACTACCGCTGGCAGACCTACAAGGAGCACCTGGTCTACACCGGGGCGGAGTATGGCTACCTGTCCAACGAGTTCCTCACCCCGGTGTTCTACGGAGCGCCTTACGGCGGCATCGTCGCGGCGGCCGGCCACCACATCAACGAGGGCCGCTGGCTGCGTGATCAGCAGTACGTGAAGGACGTCATCAACTACTGGCTCGCGGGGCCCGGACAGTTCCCCAAGCCCATGATCGAGTCGGTGAACCCCAACACGTCCGACTGGGCCCACGAGTACAGCTTCTGGGCCGCCAGCTCCGTGTGGCAGCACTACCTGGTCACCGGGGACAAGGCGTTCGCCATCGGCCAGCTACCCAACCTCATCAAGCAGTACCGGGGCTGGGACAACCAATTCAACTCCGCGCTCGGCCTTTATTGGCAGGTGCCCGTCTGGGACGCCACCGAGCTGACCCCCGCGTCCTACGAGTCCCCGGACCCGTACCACGGCGGACCGGGCTACCGGCCCACCATCAATGCCTACCAGTATGGGGATGCCCGCGCCATCGCCCAGCTCGCCACCCTGGCGGGCGACTCCACCACCGCCACGGAATACAACAACCGGGCGAGCGCGCTGAAGACCGCGACCCGGGCCCGGTTGTGGGACCCGAACCGCTCCTTCTTCTTCCACATGCATCGCGACAACAACCCGGGCAACACCCTGCTCGGCACTCGCGAGGAGCACGGCTTCGTGCCCTGGATGTTCCACCTGCCGCAGGCCTCGGACTCCGCCGCGTTCGCGCAGCTGCTGGATCCCCAGGGGTTCGCCTCGCCCTACGGGCCCACCACGGTCGAGCGGCGCAGCAAGTGGTTCAACCACGAGGCCTCCAAGGGCTGCTGCCGCTGGATCGGACCGTCCTGGCCCTACGAGACCTCGCAGACCCTCACGGGCCTGGCCAACCTGCTCATCGACTACCCCGCGCAGACGACCATCACCCCGGCCCACTACGTGAGCCTGCTGCGCGGCTACGCGTTGACGCAGTACAAGAATGGCGTCCCCTACGTCGCCGAGGCCCATGACGCCGATACCGACAAGTGGATCTACGACGGGGGCGGCCACAGCGAGGACTACAACCACTCCACCTACAACGACAACGTCATCTCCGGACTCATCGGCGTGCGCGGCCAGGCCGACAACACGCTGACGATCCGGCCGCTCGCCCCGGCGTCGTGGGACTACTTCGCGCTGGAGAACCTCCCGTACCACGGCCACAACGTCACCGTGCTGTGGGACCGGCTCGGCACCCGGTACGACCAGGGCGTGGGTCTGCACCTCTACGTCGACGGGGTGAAGGTCGCCAGCCAGACGGGCCTGGGTGCCGTCACGATCAACGTGGGCGCCCCGCTCATGCAGTCCAACGGCGGGGGCAAGGTCAACTTCGCCGCCAATGGCCAGCGCATCGCGAACAAGGCACAACCCTTCGCGTCGTACACGTTCGGCGGCGCCGGGGACAACGCCTGGAACGCGATCGACGGCCTCATCTTCCGCAATGGCATTCCCCAGAACACCCGCTGGACCACGTACGCGACCACCCAGGCGAGTGACTTCTTCGGCGTGAAGTTCCAGCACCCCGTCACGACCTCGGACGTGCGGCTGTATTTCTATGACGACGGCGGGGGCGTGCGCACGCCCAGGAGCTATGACCTGCAGTACTGGACGGGCAGTGCCTGGGCGAGCGTGCCCAACCAGACGCGGACGCCCGCGGAGCCCACGGCCACCACGGTCAACCAGATCACCTTCCCCCCCCTGACCACGACCCAGTTGCGCGTGGTCGCGCCCAACGCCGGTGGTGGCACTGGCTGGGGTCTCAGCGAGTTCGAGGCCTGGTCGGCCCCGGTCTTCCTCCTGCAGAACGTCAACAGCGACAAGCTGCTGGCCGTGTCCTCCGCCTCGCAGGACCCGAGCGCCAACGTGCAGCAGTACGCCGACAACGGGACGCTGGACCACCAGTGGGAGCTGGTGGACGCGGGCGGCGGCTGGTTCAAGGTCGTCAACCTCAACAGCGGCCTCGTGCTGGCCGTGCGCAACGCCTCCAAGGCCCTGAGCGCGCAGATCCAGCAGTCTCCGGACAGCGGCACGAGCGAGCAGCACTGGCGGTTCGTCGACGCGGGCAGCGGCCAGTTCAAGATCGTCAACCGCAACAGCGGGCTCGTCCTCGGCGTCGACGGCATGTCCAAGTCGGACAGCGCCAACGTGGTGCAGTTCAGCGACAACGGGACGCAGGATCACCTCTGGCGGATGGAGCCGGCCTGGCAGCCCCAGCTCTTCACCGACGACTTCGAGGGCAATACGGCCAGCCAGTGGTCGCCGCAGCAGGGCACCTGGTCGCTCTGCCGCCCCGTGTCCTACGAGTACTGCGCGACCGGGACGGGAGAGAACCTCGCGCTGGCTGGCAACGCCGGCTGGCGGGCGTACACGATGGACGCCTCGGTGCTCGCCAACGGCGCACCGCTCAACGCCGGCATCGCACTGGTGGCCCGCGCCCAGGACGCGAGCCACTACTACCAGGCGGAGTTCAAGCGCACGAGTGCCGGCTACGAGTGGACGGTGTCGAAGAACGACGGGGGCACGTGGACGGTCCTGGCCAGCGGCCCCTACACCTGGCCATCTGGCGCGGGCAAGTACATGAACATCCGCTTCTCGGTGCAGGGCGACACGCTGACCCTGGGGGTCTGGCAGCCCGGCGGCACGTGGCAGACGCTGGGCACGGGCCGCGATGCGCAGTACACCTCCGGCCGCATGGGCCTGCGCACCTGGGGTGGGCTCACGGGCAGCTTCGACATCGTGCACGTCCACGCCGGGTAGCGCCGTGGGCTTGAGAGCCAGCCTGATACCTGGGCTCGACACCTATGGCGCGGGGCCCATGGTCGGTGGGCGCATCGCGCTGCCAGCCGGCCTCGTGGGCGTGATGTCAGAAGCTGGCACCGTGCAACGGGCCTGCGTCCGGTCCCTGACGCGGGGCGACGTGCTGTTGGTGCTCGAGGCGATGAAGATGGAATCGTCGCGTCACGGCGGTGAACGTCACGATCGGGGCGCGGGTGTCGGCACGCCACGTCGTCGCGGTCGTCTCACCCGAAGGAAATGGGGGCAGCATGAGTGAAGCATTGATGTCAGCGACCCAGGAAGCGCAGTACAAGCGCATCAGCCAGATCTCGCTGGGAGGCATCATCCACCGGTCGGCGCTGCGCTGGCCGGAGAAGACGGCGCTCGTCGAGGGGAAGCTCGAGCTCTCCTATGCGGAGCTCGACCGGCGTTCGAACGCGTTCGCGCACTACCTGCTCGCGCAGGGCCTTCCCCGGGGCGCACGCATCGCCATGCTCTGCGGCAACTCGGCGCAGATGATCACCGCGTTCATCGGCATCTACAAGGCGGGCCTCGTCTGGGTGCCGATCAACACCGGCCTCGCCGTGGATGCCATCCGCTACATCCTCGAGCATTCCGAGGCGACGCACATCGTCATCGACACCGAGTTCCTCGTGGAGCCGGAGCCGCGGGCGATGCTCGACGCGCTCGGCACCCACATCATCGTCTGCGTCCCCGAGGGGCAGGCCTCGCCGGGCGGTAACACGGCCGCCTTCCTCGACACGCTGAAGGGCCAGCACCTCACCCCGCCGGAGGTGGACATCGAGAGCGGCCAGCTCTCCCAGATCATGTACACGAGTGGCACCACCGGCCAACAGAAGGGGGTCATGCACTCGCACGAGTCGGTGCACGCGGCGCTCAGTGGAAACCTGTTCGAGCTCGGGCTGCGGCCGAGCGACTCCACCCTCTGCGTGCTTCCGATGTTCCACTGCGCGCAGCACGCCGTCTCGATGTCGTTCCTGCTCGCCGGCGGGACTGTCGTCGTGAGGCGCGCCTTCGAGCCGGGTGCGATGCTCGCGACCATCGAGCAGCGCGGCATCACGATCCTGCTGGGCCTGCCGATCATGTACGGCGCGATGCTCGCCCACCCGACGCGTCTGGCGACGAAGCTGTCCAGCCTGCGCCTGTGCCTCTACGTCATGGCGCCGATGGCGCGCACGCTGCTCTTGGAGCTCATCGAGAAGTTCTGCCCGGGAGGCTTCGCGCTCGCGTCGGGGCAGACGGAGATGTACCCGGCGACGACCATCTTCAAGCCGGAGCAGCAGCTCAAGCGGTTCGGTTCGTACTGGGGTGAAACGGTCGTGACGAACGAGACGGCCATCATGAACGACGAAGGCCGACTGCTCGGGCGCGGCGAGGTGGGAGAAATCGTCCATCGCGGGCCGAACGTGATGCTCGGCTACTACAAGGACCCGGAGGCGACCGCGCGGGCGTTCGCGTTCGGCTGGCACCACACCGGTGACCTCGGCGTATTCGACTCCGACGGCCAGCTCCTGTTCGTGGACCGCAAGAAGGACATGATCAAGACCGGTGGCGAGAACGTCCCGTCCATCAAGGTGGAGGAGGTCCTCCTGCGTCACCCCGCGGTCCTGCAGGTCGCGGTCGTGGGCCTACCGCACCCACGCTGGTCCGAGGCGGTCACCGGCTTCGTCGTGCTCAAGCCCGGCGCCTCCGCGACCGTGGCCGACATCATCGACCACTGCCGCCAGAACCTCGGTGGGTTCGAGGTGCCCAAGTCCATCGTCCTGCTCCCGACGATGCCGCAGACGACCACCGGCAAGGCACAGAAGTTCGTACTGCGGCAACAGTACAAGCGGCACTACGGAGACGTGAACGGGGCCACATAGCGCCACGGGGCCCCCTTCCCTCCCCCTCTCTACTGGCCTCCCACTCGCCCCATGGGGGCATGCGTTTTGCCCAGTCATGGTCATCTTCCATCGCTATCAACGGAGAGGTCCCATGAGACAGACGCGCACCCTTGCCACCCCCGAGCAGGGCTTCGCCAGGTCCCGGCGGTCCTCGCTGCTGGCGGCCATTTTCTTGATGGCGACCTCCGCCATCGGGCCCGGATTCATCACGCAGACCGCCACGTTCACCGCCACGACGGGAGCCGCCTTTGCGTTCGGCATCCTCGCATCGGTCCTGATCGACTTCGTCGTGCAGGTGAACATCTGGCGCATGATCACGGTGACCCGCATGCGGGCGTCCGACCTGGCCAACGCCGCCATCCCTGGCAGCGGGCATGTGCTGGCAGTGCTGGTGATCTTTGGGGGCCTCGTGTTCAACGTGGGAAACATCGCGGGCTCGGGGCTCGGGCTGAACGCCATGCTGGGTCTCGATGTGAAGTGGGGCGGCCTGCTGAGCGCGCTGCTGGCCATTGGCATCTTTTCGTCCAAGCGCGCTGGCGTGGCGGTGGACCGCCTGATCATCGTGCTGGGTGTCGTGATGGTCGTGCTGACGGCATTTGTGGCTTTCGTGTCGAATCCGCCGCTGGGCGAGGCGCTGAGACAGACCGTGTGGCCCGACACCATCAACTTCGCGACCATCACCACCATCGTGGGCGGCACGGTGGGCGGCTACATCACCTATTCCGGGGCGCATCGCCTGCTTGACAAGGGCACGGTGGGTATCGAGAACCTGGAGGCGGTGACACAAGGCGCGCTGAAGGGGATCGCGGTCACCGGACTGATGCGCTACGTGCTGTTCCTGGCCGTGCTGGGCGTGGTCGCCAGCGGCGTCGCCATCGATGTGTCCGGCAAGAATGCCAATCCGGCGGCCCAGGCGTTTCAGGCAGCAGGCGGCCAGATCGGCCTGCGCGTGTTCGGCCTCATCCTCTGGGCCGCCGCCATCACGAGCGTGATCGGCGCCGCCTACACGTCGATGTCGTTCATCAACACGTTCAAGAAGGATGTGACCGAGACCGGCCGCAACCGCGCGACCGTGGTCTTCATCCTGATCTCGCTCGCGGTGTTCATGGCACTGGGCATGGCGCCCGCAGCGCTGCTCGTCTTTGCTGGCGGCTTCAACGGCCTCGTCCTGCCGCTGGGCCTCTCTATCTTCATGTCCGTGGGCTGGAAACGCGCCGATCTGATGGGCGGCTACCGCTACCCTCGCTGGCTGCTGGTGCTGGGCACCCTGACGTGCGCGCTGACCTGGTGGATGGGGTACAAATCTATCGGACCCATTTTTGCTTTCCTGTCGATGTAAAACAGGCTTTTGAAGATACTCCAAGGCCATGGTGCCGCCTGGGCTGGGCGCCAAGGCGGCGGACGGAGTGCGAGCGATACCGAGGCGTGGCGCGGGCCGTCAGTAGGGCTTGTCGCCCTTCTCGATTCCGAAGGCGGACGGGGGCGCGTAGGTGCCGTTCACCGTCGTGCCGCCGTTGTGGATGGCGGGGAAGATTGGCTGCATGTTCTGCGGGAACCCGAACACGGGCTTCGTGAGCGAATCGAGGCGGCCCAGCTCCTCGGCCGTGAGCTTCACGTCCACCCCCTTCACGTTGTCCTCGAGCTGCGCGAGCCGCCGCGCGCCAATGATGGTGGACGTCACGCCCGGCTGCGCCTGCACCCACGCCAGCGCCACGCGCGCCACGGTGCTCTCGTGCGCCCGGGCAATGGCCTCCAGCGCGTCCACGACGGCGTAGGTCCGCTCGTTCAGGAACGGGTCCAGGAACGCCCCCCGATCACCCTTCTGTTGCCCCGCGTTCGCGCGCGTGTACTTGCCACTGAGCGCTCCGCTCTTGAGCGGCGACCAGGGAGTGATGCCCAGGCCGAACTCGCGCGCCATCGGCACGAGCTCCTGCTCCACGGTGCGCTCCAACAGCGAGTACTCAATCTGGAGTCCGATGAACGCCGACCAGCCGCGGAAGCGCGCCAGCATGTTGGCTTCGACGATCTTCCACGCCGGCGTGTCGGAGACGCCCAGGTAGCGCACCTTGCCCGCGCGGACGAGGTCCTCGAGCGCGGCCATCGTCTCCTCGATGGGCGTGTGCACGTCCCAGTTATGCAGCCAGTACAGATCGATGTAGTCCGTCTGCAGGCGGCGCAGCGAGTTCTCGCACGCCGAGATGATGGACTTGCGGCCGGAGCCGCCGCCGTTCGGGTCTCCCGGGTAGAGGTTTCCGCTGAACTTGGTCGCGATGACCAGGCGGTCGCGCCGGGCGGGGTGGCGTCCGACGTGGTCACCGATGATCTTCTCGGAGTGGCTCTTCGTATAGAGGTTCGCCGTATCGATGAAGTTGCCGCCGAGCTCGATGTACCGGTCGATGATCCGCTGGGACTCCTCGACGCTGGACCCCCAGCCGAGGGCTTCACCGAATGTCATCGCACCGAGGCACAGCGGGCTGACGCGAAGGCCCGAGCGGCCGAGCGTCACATAATGATCAAGAGGCATGGAGGGCTCCAGGGGACGTGCTACCGTGGGGAGGCCAGAATGATTCAGCCTTAAACCAATTTAATTTGGAACCATTTTCCGCGCAACGAACCATGTCGAAAATCGACCCGGCGAAGATCTGGTCGCTGAGCTACCGCCTGCTGATGTCGGTGATCTCCCACGTCACCCCGGACGTCGTCACATTGGGGGTGGAGACCAAGGAGTTGTTCGTGCTCGCGGCGCTGGAGGAGCACCCCTACCCCGCGGAGCTGGCGGCGACCCTGAGCATGCCCAAGCCGACGGTGACGGTGTACGTGAAGCGGCTCGAGGCCGCGGGCCTGGTGAGCCGGGAGATCGACGCCGCGGACATGCGGCGCCACCGCCTGCGGCTCACGCCCGCCGGGCGCAAGGTGATGCAACAGGGCATGAAGCTGTTGTCGGACGCGTTCGGCGAGCGGCTCGGCCGCCTGAGCGCCTCGCAGCAGGAGGAGCTGCGGATGTTGCTGGAGAAGATGGGCTGAGGTTGCCTGCCTCCCCGGAGGAAGCCCCTATTTCCAGAAGCCCTCGTGCACCTCATGGGCCTCCGGCAGCGCCACCGGACCCACCACCTCGGTGGGCGCGGAGCCGCGGGCGAAGACGTCGCGGCAGGACATGCGAAGGGTGGGCGCGGAGGAGTCGAGGAACTGGCTCAGCTCCTCGGAGGAGAGCGCGAAGACGACCCGCCGCACACCGCCCCAGAAGATGGCACCCGCGCACATGGCGCAGGGCTCGGTACTGGCGTAGAGGGTGGAGCCAGCGAGTTCCTCGGGACGATATCGCCGGGTCGCCTCGCCCATGAGGTTGGACTCCGCGTGGCCGGTGCAGTCCCCCGTCGTTCCCTGGGTGTTCTCTCCCTCCAGCAGGACGCGTCCCCTCGCGTCCACCAGCACCGAGCCGAAGGGGTGGTTTCCCCGAGCCCGGGCCCGTCTTGCGAGGTCGATGGCGTGCACCAGGTGCTGCTTGTCATCCGGTCGCATGTGTCCCTCGTTGTCCATGTGCATGAGCAGGGTAGCGCGGCGGGGAGCCGGTCGACATCGGCAGATGTGGCGTAGTGCGTCGTGCAACAGAGGGCCGCTGGCGGGTGCCGCCGAGCCGTGCCCCAGGCCAGTGGACTGGCCGTGCGGCTCCCGTTGGGGCCCACGCCTGCAAGCGGTTGCTGTCCTGCATCGGAGCGTGTACCGTGAATGACCTTGGGTTTCACTGACCAGAGAGTTGCAATGTCGATAGCCGATGACCTTGTCGACCATGTGATCGAGTCACACCAAAGCACGGACGAGACAAACAAGAGGTTGCGGGATCTGACGGCTGGGATGGGGATGTTCTTTGCGTCCGGGACCGCCAAACGGCTCCTGAAAAGCTCAGAGACAGAGGCGGTATGGAAAAACTACGTCACCGACAAAGGCGAGCCCATCGCCAACGTGCGCATCGCGACGATCGACCTGAACTCGATCTTCGAGCGGCAGGTGCTCTTTCTGAAGCAGACCAGCTCCGACCCACGTGCGCAGGACGGCTCGTCCGGCAATAGAGCTGGTTCAGAGAGCCCTCCCATCCTGAGATTCTACCCCCATCTCATCGGTTGGGTGGTCCAGTACCTGGAACGGCTCCTGACGACGGAATTGGCTCCATTGGCGGCAATCGCCAAAGCCGCGGCTGATTCGAGCAATGACGCTGGCAGTCGCAGAGCCATCATCAGCCTCGACTATTACTCGGACCGGTCGACGACCACGAGCGTGCTGCACAAGGACACGACTGGAATCACGCTGTTCGTCGCACTTCACTACATCAATCCGGAACCGATGTTGGGTCCCGAGTACATCTTCGACAAGTGGCCCATCGGCTCGACCGAAGGTGCCAAACACAACTTCAGCCCCTACGACAAGGGCAGTAACGGGGGAGAGGACGTGCGATTCCACGCCCCGTGGACGAAATCCAGGGGACACTACTACTGGCCGAGAAAACTCCTGGAAGAACTCGAGGAGGCGAGAGCCCAACTCCCGGACGACTCGACTCTTCACCACGTGGATCTCAGCCCGTATGGGCTTGTTTCATTCGTCGACGAGCTGATCTACCACGCCACCCCACTCAACCGGACCCGGCTCGAATCAGACAAGGACAAGCTCTTCCGGGACGTTACATTCTCCAGCCGGAAATACAAAGTCCTCCCACAGGGGCTCACCAGAACCGTCAGTATGAAGCTCAAACAGGGAGAAACGCTTACCAGCCTCACCGGAGGCTCGACCAAGCGCTGCTTCATCAGACTCTGGATCTCAGTCTGCGACGCATCCTGGTACAATCCGGTGTATACATATACTCGCGGTTAGTACCAGGTGTGTGTCATCGAGCTGTTCTCGCGGGGCACTGATGCAACCCTTCAGTCGCCCTCTCCGGCGGTCAGGGGAAGGGACCCGGATGAGAGAGAGAGGGAGCGGTAGGTATCCAGGAAGCCGTGACAGATATCACCCTGCCCCGGGAACAGGGCCTCGGTCGCTTTCGGAAGCAGGTACCAGGGAATCGTTGGGTAGTGGTGGTGGGTATAGTGAAAACCGTTATTGTGATGCAGGAAGTTGGTGATCGGGCTGAGGTTGGAGCGGATCCCGGTGCGGGTCCGGTAGTGGTCGGTGATCTCCGACCAATATAGATAACTTTGACACGACCAGAAGAAGGGGATCAGCCAGTAAAGCACCAGCAGGTGGAGTACCCCGAGCGCGGCGCAGATCAGCAAGACCACGGCCCAGAAGGCGACGATCTTGCGCCCCTCCTTCCAGGGCCGCAGGGACAACACGCCGCAGTAGTACGCCCCGGCGAAACCAAGTACGGGACGGACGAACCAGATCCAAAACATGTTGACGCCGGGCCTGTCGAGGCCGAGCGCCCGGTAGTCCGCCACCAGCTGGTCCTCCGGCATTCCGAGGCGGCGGTGGTGCACCAGG
Organism: Cystobacter fuscus; assembly: GCF_002305875.1. Classification (NCBI taxonomy): domain Bacteria; kingdom Pseudomonadati; phylum Myxococcota; class Myxococcia; order Myxococcales; family Archangiaceae; genus Cystobacter; species Cystobacter fuscus. The sequence goes on from NZ_CP022098.1 coordinate 7,989,997, forward strand.
TGCTCCGCGCGCATCTGCGCGACGGTACAGAAGAACGGGAGGCCGTAAAGGAACTCCAGCCGGTCGTTCCAACTGCGCTTCCGGAAGAGGTTGTAGTGCGACGCCTCGTGGAGCAGGGCCTCGCTGAGGGCGAATTGGAAGGCGCCGATCAACCAGGCCGCCACCGGGTAGAGGTACCAACGATCCAACCAGAGGGCGACCGTGATGACAGCGGCGATAGCGGCCCAGTCTCGGCCGATGGCCAGGAAGCCACGGAGGTTGCTGCGCTGGACGAACTGCTGGGGTGTGCTGGACACGAACGGACCTCTCGAAAATGACCCGCCTTCGGCAATCCTTCAGGGGACTCTAGCACCAAGTGGCCCACGCGGCGCCTGAACGCAGTGGGCCCGCCCCGTCCGACCTCGAGCCCGGACTGTTCAGCATCGGGCACGATGTTGAATTGTAGGCATTCCCGGGAACCACATGACTGGTACATTGCCTGCCGCTTTTGTTTGTTTTTCAGGAACAGATGGGAGGATATTCATGCGAACGATCATGACCAGAATCCATCGGATTCTTTCCTTGCTGCTCTGGGGAAGCATCCTCTGTGTCCCCGGGTGTCTGGACAGCGCCCGGGACAACGGCGCGTCGCCGGAAGGGACGGTACAGCTCCGGAGCGAGCAGGGCATGAGCGGTGTGACCGCTCAAGCCGGTGGCAACGTCTTCCTCATCGGAAGCGGCATCTATGACATCACCGGCCCGGCCGGAGAGATCACGATGATGGGCTTCGCCGTATCGGAACAGAAGACCGCCGGCATCCACATGAGGCTGCGGTCACGGGCGTTCGTCATCGGAGACGGTGCCAGGCGGGTCGTCTTCGTCAGCGCCGATCTGGGCCAGCTCTTCCAGATGGTCAAACTCAAAGTGAGTGAGAAGATCGCGGCCAATGCCGAGCTCGCGCCGTATTACAACACGAAGAACGTCCTCCTGTCGGCGACGCATACCCACAGCGGCCCCGGGGGTTACTCAGGGTATTTCCTGTATGACGCGACCGTCAACGGCTTCGTGAAACAGAATTTCGACGCCATCGTGGACGGCATCTACCAGTCCATCCTGCGTGCCCATCACAACGTGAAGCCCGGCAGGATCCTCGTCAACGAAGGAACGATCGAGGGCGTCGGCGGGAACCGCGCGGTGGAAGCCTACAACAACAACCCCGCGGCGGAGCGGGCCCGGTATGACGGCCTCACGGACAAGACCATGACGCTCCTGAAGCTCGTCGGCCTCGATGGCGAGGAGATCGGCATGGTGAACTGGTACGCGGTGCATCCGGACAGCATCGGCCCCGAAAACAAGTTGATCAGCGGCGACAACAAGGGCTGGGCGTCGTACCTCTTCGAGAAGGACAAGGGGGCGGATTACCTGGCCTCCAAGACGTTCGTGGCCGCGTTCGCCCAGGCCAACGCTGGCGACGTGACGCCGAACATCGGGTTCGGCCAGGCGCCCCCCGATTTGACGTTCGAAAAGAACAAGAGCCTGGAGAACGCCACCCTCAAGCAATACAACAAGGCGAAAGAGCTTTACGACGGCGCGACGAGGGAGCTGACCGGCTCGGTGGATTTCCGTCACGAGTGGGTGGACATGCGGACGCTCTACGTCGCTTCCGCGGGAACCACGACTTGCGCGGCCGGCATGGGGGCTTCCTTCTCGGCCGGCAGCCCATATGACAATCCGAGCCCCTCGCCACTCTTCCCGAACGGGACCACGGTGGACAGCGTGCAGTGGAGCGAGGGCTCCGGCAAGGCGGCGCTCTTCCAACTGCTGGGCGGCGTCTTCGCCTTCGCCTGGCCGGCGACCACCGACGCGGCGTACAAGCAGTGCCATGCGGAAAAACCGGTGCTGATACCGACCGGCGTGGCGGGCCTCAACATCAACGGTCCGACCATGACCCCGCAGATCATGCCCCTCCAGGTCTTGAAAATCGGAAACCTGGCCATCGTCGCCGTCCCCACCGAGGTAACCACCATGTCGGGCCGCCGCCTGGAGAACACGGTGAAGACGGAGCTCGCGAGCGTCGGCGTCGATACGGCGGTCATCGCCGGGCTCTCCAACTCGTACGCGTCCTACCTGGCCACCCGGGAGGAGTACGCCCTGCAGTGGTATGAGGGAGCCTGCACGCAGTTCGGCCCGAACGAGCTGGCCGCCTTCCAGCAGGAGTATGCCAGGCTCAGCAAGGCCATCGTCAACGGCACCGACGTCGCGGCCGGCCCCACGCCCGAGGACGTGACGGGCCAGACGGTCGATCTGACCCCGAAGGTGGTGCTGGACGACAAGCCGCTCGACAAGGACTTCGGGAGCGTGATCACCCAGCCGGCCGCGAGCTATGCGAGGGGAAGCCTGGTGACCGTGCAGTACTGGGGCGGACATCCGAACAACAATCTCCAGACACAGGGCTCGTTCCTGGCGGTCGAGAAACGGGTGAACGACACCTGGGTCGCGATCGCGTGGGACTGGGATCCGGAAACGACCTACCGATGGGAACGCAACGGCATCTCCTACTCCAAGATCACCATCACCTGGGACACGAAGAACGCCGCGGCCGGCACCTACCGCATCCGCCACAAGGGCCACTGGAAGTCTGGATGGACCGGGCAGATCAGCCCCTATGAAGGGGTTTCAGCGCCATTCACGGTGTTGTAAGCGCCGATCACGCCTGCCTGGGGATTCCAGCCGGGGACGTGCCCCTCCGACGACAGCGGCCCTCCCCGGCTCCTCCCCAAGCCAGGCCAGGTGTATGCAGGAATGCATAGTGAACATGCGAATCTGAATTACTTCGCTTACAAGAAGTGCTTGTTTTCCTGGCTTGCCGATCGGTAAAAGGAAAATGAGCAGCGCCGATGCATTCCATTGGAGTTGAGGAGAAAATGAAATGAAGACCCGCGCCTCATCCGCTGGGAGAGAGAGACATCTCGCGCAGCCATCTCCGGCCGCCGCCCTGCCCGCGTTGTTCGCGGCCATGCTGTCCCTCACCGCGTGCGGCGGCGCCGCGGACTCGAAGACCAGCGACGCCCCGTCGCCGGCGTCCGAGGCCGCGCCGGAGGCCACTCCCGTGCCCGTGCCCATCCCCGGGCTGGGCGCCACGGACTATGTCCCGCTCTACGCCGTCGGCACGCCGGTGACCGAGCAGATCCAGTACACCGAAGCCGACGGAACCCTGGTCACCCTGGCGGGCTTCCGTCCGACCAACCGGCATGCCCGCGAGCGAGGTGAACCCTGGTTCGATCCCGTCGATGTCGGCCCGGGCAGATACTTCGACTTCCCGACGTGGTACTTCCAGAACCGGACCTTCGGTCTCATGATCCGTGATCAGGTCCCCGCCGGGCGTTCGCGCATCGAGATCTCCCTGCGCGTGAACGATGGGACCTTCATCAACACGGGCCTCAGTGCGTTCCGCCGCGATGATCCCAACGTCGGGGAGTACGGCTGGAAGATGAACGTCGGCTTCCAGAATCCCAAGGAGGGAAACACGAACACCTGCCACGCGACCTCGGCGCGGGAAGACTGCATGGTCGTGATCACCGACAACTGGCGCGCCCCCAAGCCCGGCACCCCATTCAAGCCAGGTGACGTGATCGAGCTGGCCCCCGCGCCGTTCCTCCCGCATACGGCCGACAACAAGGCCATCATCGATGGCGGAGGCAGCCGCTACTATTCCTTCGAGAACCTGTACCAGGTGGGCGTGGGCATCCGCGCGTGGTATGGCGTTGCCCCCCTCCTCGACTCCGTCCCCCTGCCCGACAGCACCCTGTTGGGTGGCGAGGCCAGCGTCTCCTACAACTATTCCGAGGAGCCGCATCGGGCGTTCCAGCAGATGGCCAACAACATCGGCATCGCCGATACTAGGCGCTTCGTCGAGGGGCGGCGGCTGTTCCACACCTCGTTCGTCGACGGGAAGCACTCCGAGAGCCCGGACATCAACCCCGCGTTCACCCAGCACGCCAATCAGTTGGGGCCTCGTTACAACAACACCCGGTGCATCGAGTGCCACACGCTCAACGGGCGCGGCAAGGTTCCCACGCCAGGCAGCACGCTGGACACCATGACCATCGAGACCGCCGCGGCGAGCTCCACCTCGGGGATCACTCCGGATCCCACCTACGGCATCAACGTGCAGCAGCGGGCCCAGGCCGTGGGCGCGCCCGACTACTCGGTCTCCGTGAAGTCGTACGAGAAGACCACGCGCACCCTGCCCGATGGCGAGACGGTCGAATTGCAGAAGCCCGTCTACGCCTTCAAGGGGCCCGTGCCCGCGCAATACTCCATCCGGCAGGCGCCCCAGGTCGTTGGCCTGGGCCTGCTCGAGGCCGTGGATGAATCGACGATTCTGGCCCTGGCCGACCCGAATGATGCGAACGGCGATGGCGTGAAGGGTGTGCCCAACTGGGCCATCAACCCGGAGAACGGCAAGCGGCACCTCGGCCGGTTTGGTTGGAAGGCGGGCAAGGCCAGCCTGCGCCATCAGTCGGGCTCCGCGCTCCTCAAGGACCTGGGAGTCACCTCCCCCGTCTACAAGTCACTCGACTGCCAGAAGGGCGTGGCCAATTGCAATGCGTCGACCGCGGCGACGTCCATCTCCGAGACGGAGATCGATCGGCTCGCCTCCTACCTCTCGTTGCTCGGGGTCCCGGCCCAGCGCAGCCTGCGCAGCGGCTACCCCGACGGGATGCGCGTCGCGCCCGAGCATGACGTGGACCCCACGCAGATCAGCCGCGGCGCCACCTTGTTCGCCCAGGCGCAGTGTGGGACCTGCCACACCCCGCAGCTGAAGACCGGCGCGAACCATCCGTTCGCCGAGCTGCGCAACCAGACCATTCATCCGTACACCAACCTGATGCTCCACGACATGGGGCCGGAGATGGCCGATACGCTGACCGAAGGTCAGGCCGGACCGGGCATGTGGCGCACCGCCCCGCTCTGGGGGATTGGTTCGCTCAAGTACGTCCAGGGGGGCGCGCAGAACGTGCGCTACCTGCATGATGGGCGTGCGCGCACGCTGCTGGAGGCCATCGCCTGGCACGGTGGCGAGGCAACCAACAGCCGCAACAAGTTCGAGGCGCTGAGCAAGGCCGATCGGACCGCGGTGCTGGCGTTCCTGGAGTCGCTCTGAGCCAGGCTCACGGCTCGCGGTGCTGATTCAAACCGCCGGGGGCTCTGGTGCGCCCCCAGTGGGACCCGTCCCTGGCGGAAGGGTGTTGTCTGGACTCGTTTCGAGAAGGACTCGCAGGTCCTCGGGAATCGGCATGGGGGTGAGAATGCCCACGTTGGAGCCCCCCGTGTTGCCGAGCGGTGCCCGACCGAGCCACGAGCCCGGCCCCGCCACCAGGATTCTCGCGAGCTGTCCGAGCAGCTCGCGCACATCTCCGCGCCGCCACCCGAAGGCGAACATGCGGCCATGCACCCGGACATGGGGCCCGGCATACGCCTGACTCAAGATGTGGGCCCGCTCCAGGTGACGCCAGGCGCGCGCCAATCCACCGTCCCGCTCCGCCTCGGCCGCCTGGCGCAACTCGGCCTCGAACGCGGCACGCAGCTTCGACTCCATCGGCATGACTTCCCTCCTCCGCGACCACGCTACCCGCTGGCGAGGGAAGGGTCAGTACGCGCTGACACCTTCCTGAAGCCTTCCCGAGAGATGTTTGACACCTTCTCGACCCGGACACCTTTCATGTTTTTCCGGGAGGACGGGAATGGATGGCGAGATCCGCTTCCACTTCCGTGAAAGCGCATCCGCTACACTCCGCGCGGAACTGTTCGTCATCGGGGCCGCACGTCATGAGTCTTCGCTCGCCCAGTGCCCAAAAAGACCCCCTGCCCGGAGAGTTCTCTGAGGACAAGGACATCACGTGCACGGTTCCCAGTGGCCACGCCTCTTCCTCACGGCGGCTCGCCGAGGGTGAGCTGATCGCGGGCCGCTACCGGATCCTTCGCTTCGTGGACGAAGGGGGCATGGGCGCGGTCTACGCGGTGGAAGACCTGTCGTTGCAGGAGCGTGTGGCCCTCAAGGTCATCCACGCCAGGGGGGCCTCCGCTCCGCAGATGATCAAGCGCTTCAAGCGCGAGCTGCGTCTGGCACGCCGCGTGACGCACCCCAACGTGTGCAGGGTGTTCGACCTGGGCGAGCACACCCTGGGCACGGAGCCCGAGGCCGCCGCGTCCGCGTTCACGTTCCTCACCATGGAGTTCCTGGAAGGTGAAACCCTCAAGGAGTGCCTGACACATCACGGGCGGCTGACTCCCGAGAAGCTGCTGCCCCTGGCCGAGCAGATGGCGGCGGCACTCGATGCCGCGCATGCCGCGCAGGTCATCCACCGCGACTTCAAGAGCAGCAACGTGATGCTGGTGCCCACCGCCTGCGGAGGCTCGCGCGCGGTGGTGACGGACTTCGGCCTGGCGTGCGGCGAGGGGCTCGACGACGACATCGCGACGCAGGAGGGCACCGTGATGGGGACCCTCTGCTACATGTCCCCCGAACAGGTCGAAGGCCGGAGCCTGACACCCGCCTCCGATCTCTACTCCTTCGGGGTGGTGCTCTTCGAAATGGCGACGGGCCAGCTTCCCTTCCAGGGGAACACGCCCATGATCGTCGCCGTCAAGCGCCTCTTCGAGCCACCTCCCTCGCCCCGCCACCTCGTTCCCGGGCTGTCCGCCGCCTGGGAGGCGGCCCTGCTGCGCGGACTGGCCCGTCAGCCCCAGGAGCGCTTCACCACGGCGGGTGAGTTCGTCGAGGCCCTCCGGGGCGCCACCCCCTCCCGCGCCCTCGAGCACCCGCTGGCCCTCCCCCACCCGGAGAAGCTCCCGGCCGTCGAGCCCGCCCCGGTGATGACCTTCCCGGGGAGCTCCACGGCGGCGCGGCGCGTGGTGGCCGTGCTCGCCCCGCGCAACCTCTCCGGCCAGGCCTCCTCGGCGTGGCTCTCCACGGCCCTGGCGGAGATGCTGTCGGCGGAGCTGACCGCGGGCAGCCAGGTGCGCCTGCTGTCGGGAGAGAGCGTGGACCGGATGTGCCGGGAGCTCTCCCTGCCCGTGGTGGACAACCTGGCCCCGGACACGCTCCAGCGCATCCGCGCCCACTCGGGCGTGGAGCTGGTGCTCACGGGCTCCTACCTCGTGTTGGGGGCGGCGGACTCCGCGGGGATCCGGCTCAACCTGCGCCTGCAGGAGACCGCCACGGGGGAGACGGCGGTGCTGCTGACCCAGACCGGGATGGAGCGCGAGCTGCTGTCCATCGTCCTGGGACTGGGGGCCCGGCTGCGCGAGCGGCTGGGCATCGGACCCCTGACGGACGAGCAGGTGCGCCGGGTGCGCGGCGCCATGCCCGCCCATCCCGACGCCGCGCGCCTCTACGCCGAGGGGCTGCTCGCGCTGCGCAACCATGAAGCCCCACTGGCCGTGGAGCGGCTCGAGCGCGTGGTGGCGCTGGAGCCGAACTTCGCCCCCGGCCACTCCGCGCTCGCCACCGCCTTCAAGCACTTCTTCCTCGAGACACGCGCCCGGGCCTCCGCGCGCCGGGCCTTCGAGCTGTCCGAGGGCCTGCCGCGCGAGGAGCGGCTGCTGGTGGTGGCACGCCACCACGAGATGCATGCCGAGTGGACGCTCGCCATCGAGGCCTACCGCACGCTCTTCGAGTTCTTCCCCGACAACGTGGAGTACGGCACGGCGCTCGTCGGAGCACAGGCCTCCGCGGGCCTGACGCGCGAGGCGCTGAGCACCCTCGAGGCGTTGCAGCGGCCGCCGGTGGGAGAGGATGCGCGCATCGATCTGGTGGCGGCGACGGCCACGGCCCAGGCAGGTGACTTCCAGGCCTCGAGGCGGCACGCCGAGCGGGCGGTGGCCCGGGCTCGCCGGGCCGGCCAGGAACTCCTCGTCGCCTCCGCGCTGCTCGCCCAGGCCTTCGCCATGCGCAACCTCGGCGAGCATGTGCAGGCCCTCGCGCACCTGGAGGAATCCGTGCGGCTGTCGCTCGCCAAGGGGGATCGGGGCGGGGCGGCCCGGGGCATCATCGCGCGCTCCATCGTGCTCTGCGATCTGGGGCGGATGCACGATGCCCGGAGCTCCTTCGCCACCGCGCTGCGCGTGGCCCGGGAGCTGCAGAATCGGGTCCTCGAGGCCGAGGCCCTGGGCAATGCCGCGTGGCTGAGCTGCAACCTGGGAGACCTGAAGGTGGCGCTCAAGCACACGCGCCGGGTGAAGGAGATGTTCCGCCGGCTGGAGATGCGCGCCGAGGAGGCCGCCTACGACGTGCAGCTGGGCATGGTGCTGCGGCGGCACGGCGACCTGGACGAGGCCCAGCGGCTGCTCGAGCAGGCGAGGCAGGTGCAGAACATCGTCTTCGGCGACGAGTACACGGAGGCGTGGGCGAGCTACGAGCTGGGCCTGCTCTACCTGGACCGGGGCGAGCTGACCCTGGCCCGGCGGTGGTTGGAACGAGCCCTGGTGCTGCGCCAGGCCCAGGGCATGCGGCTCTTCATCGCCGAGACGGTGCTGGCCCTCGCGGGGCTGGAACTGGACTCGAGGCGGCCCCTGGTGGCCCTGGCGCAGGCCGAGCGCGCTTGCGCGCTCTACGCGGAGCAGCGGCATCTGACCATGCAGGGACGGGCCCAGGCGGTGCGGGCCCAGGCCCTGCTGGCGGGTGGCGAGCCCCAGCGGGCCCGCGAGGCGCTCGCCCGGGCCCGGGAGCTGACGGCGCACAACGAGCACGTGCTCATCACCTCGGAGGTGGTGCTCACCGAGGCGCGGGTGGCGCTGCGCACGGGGACGCCCGAGGAACGACAGGCCGCGGCCCGGGAGCTTCACGCGCTCGGCCTCCAGGCGGCCCGGGGAGAGATGCTGGGCGTGCGGTTGGAGGTGCGGCTGCTCCAGGCGGAGCTGGCGCTCGTGGGCGGAGAGACCAGGGCCACCGCCGAGCTGAGAAGCCTCGAGGCGGAGGCGGGCCGGCTTGGCTACCGCGCCCTGGCCCTCAAGGCGGGAGCGGCCCTCGAGTGACGGCCCTCACACCTCCACCTGGGTCATGAGCCACGCCTCGAACTCGCCCAGCTCCCGCTCCAGGGCCGGGTAGCGGGCCTTGACCCCGGCCACGGCACGCACCACCCCGGCCCGGCTGTAGGGCGTGCCCACCAGTGCGTCCTGGAGCTCCTGCACCGGCTCGGAGTGGAGCGCGTCCGAGAACACCTGGGCGCGGCGGACATGGCCGTTCTCGGCGTCCAGGTGCACATGGAAGAATCCCCAGGAGAGGTACTCGGCCATCTGGTGGTGGAACTGAGGAGCGTTGCCAAAGCGCCAGTCCCAGGAGGAGAAGCGCTCGAACGTCTCCGCGAGCGAGGGCTGGCTCTCCAGGAAGGCCTGGTCCAACAGCTCGGGCTCGGCCGTGGCGCCGTGGTGCTCCTGGAAGGCGGAAATCAGCGCCTGCACGAGGGACTCGTGGGTCACCTCCGGCTGGTGGTCGGTGATGTTCATCACCCGGGCACGCACGGACGCGTGGCCCTTGGACTCGAGCTTCTTGGGGTGGGGCGTGAGGTAGTTGGACAGACGCGAGAGGTTCGTGGAGATGAGGAAGGTGCCGTGGTGGAAGGCCCGCTCGCGCGTCTCCCGGTACGCGCTGCCGCTGATCTTCCGCGGCCCGTCCGGCAGGGGAATCACCAGATCGTTGCGCCCCGCGGACTCCGCCACCACGCCGAGCCGCTTCAACGCCTCCAGGAGGATGGTCACGTTCGTGGCCTTGTCGTAGCCCTCCCGGGAGGACAAGAAGGTGAAGCACGTGTTGCCCAGATCGTGAAACACCGCGCCTCCGCCACTGGTCCTCCGCGCCAGGAAGACCTGGTCCTCCTCCATGCGCGTCAGGTTGCACTCGGACCAGGGGTTCTGGTTGCGGCCGATGACGACCGTCTCGGCGTTGCGCCAGAGAAAGAGCGTGCGCGTGCGAGTGTCCATCTCACGGAAGATCCAGTCCTCCGTGGCGAGGTTGAACCAGGGGTTGAACGTCTGGGACAGGAGGATGCGGACAGGCACTGGGGACATACCCGCGAGGCTACCGCGAGCCCCGGCCTGGCCGCCCGGCCCGCGCGCGTCAATCGTCGTGAGGATCACGCGGATCGTAATCGTCCGCATCCACTTGAAAACCATGCCCCGGAGGGCCCGATGAGCCTTGGGCCTTCGCCCCCGAGGGCCGCTAGGCTCGGGGACGTTCCTGTCACGGGAGAGCCCCATGTCCGCTTCGCCATACGAACTCGTCATCGCCAATGGACTCTTCTTCGACGGGCGAGGCAGCCCTCCGCAGGTGCGGCACCTGGGCATCCGCGACGGGCGGGTGGCGGCGCTCGACGAAGCTCCCCTGCCCCACGGGCCCGGCACGCGTGTCATCGACGCCACCGGCCGCTGGGTGATGCCCGGCTTCATCGATCTGCACACCCACTACGACGCCGAGGTGGAGCTGGCCCCCTCGCTCTCCGAGTCCGTGCGGCATGGCGTCACCTCGGTGATGGTGGGGAGCTGCTCGCTCAGCCTCGCGGTGGGCACACCCGAGGACCTCGCCGACCAGTTCTGCCGCGTGGAGGCCATCCCCTACGACACGGTGCGCGCGCTGCTGGAGCGCCACAAGGACTGGGATTCGCTCGGCGGATACCTCTCACACCTGGACGGGCTGCCGCTGGGACCCAACGTGGGCTCCTTCATGGGCCACTCGGCCCTCCGGGCGCACGTGATGGGCCTGGAGCGCAGCCTGGACGAGCGGGTGAAGCCCTCGGCGGACGAGCTGGGCCGGATGGAGGCCCTGCTGCACGAGGGGCTCGACGCGGGCTACGCCGGCCTCTCCATCATGACGCTGCCGTGGGACAAGATTGGCGGCAGCCGCGACATCCGCAGCCGTCCCCTCCCCTCCACCTTCGCGAGCTGGTCCGAGTACCGCCGCTTCACGCGCATCCTCCGGGAGCGGCGGCGTGTCTTCCAGGGCGTGCCCGACATCACCACCAAGGTGAACGTGCTGCTCTTCCTGTGGGAGAGCATGGGGCTGTTCCGCCAGCCGTTGAAGACGACGGTCATCTCCATGATGGACACCCGCGCCAACCGGGGCATCCACTGGCAGATTGGCCTGCTGTCGCGCTTCTTCAACCGGGTGCTGAAGGCGGACTTCCGCTGGCAGGCGCTGCCGGAGATCTTCGATCTGTGGTCGGACGGGATCGATCTCGTGGTCTTCGAGGAGTTCGGCGCGGGAGCGGCGGCGCTGCACCTGCAGGAAGCAGCCGAGCGCAGGCGGCTGCTGGAGGATCCGGCGTATCGCGCCCGCTTCAAGCGGCAGTGGAAGAGCAGGCTGCTGCCCAAGGTGTTCCACCGGGACTTCAACCAGTCCGAGGTGCTGAAGGCGCCAGACCCCACCCTGGTGGGGCGCTCGTTCGCGGACATCGCCCGCGAGCGGGGACAGGACGTGGTGGACACCTTCCTGGATCTCGTGGCGCGCCATGGCCCGGAGCTGCGCTGGTACACGGTGATGGGCAATGATCGGCCGCGCGCGCTGGAGTCCATCGTGAGCCACCCGGACGTGCTCATCGGCTTCTCGGACGCGGGGGCGCACCTGCGCAACATGGCGCACTACAACTTCCCATTGCGGATGCTGCGGCTGGTGCGCGAGGCGGACAAGCGCGGGGAGCCGGTGATGCCGGTGGAGCGCGCGGTGCACCGGCTCACGGGGGAGATCGCCGACTGGCTGGGGCTGGACGCGGGGACGCTCGAGCCGGGCCGGCGGGCGGACGTGGTGGTGCTGGACCCGGAGCGGCTCGGCGCCGAGCTGGACACGCCCCGCGAGTCCCCGGTGGAGGGCTTCGATGGTTTCGTGCGGCTGGTGAACCAGAACGGGGGCGCGGTGGAGACGGTGCTCATCAACGGTCGGCTCGCGGTGCACGGCGGCGTGCCCATGCCCGAGCTGGGCCGGGAGCGCGGCTTCGGGCGCGTGCTGCGGATTCAATGAGCGGACCGTTCGGACAGCAACCGCACGTTGAGCGCGGCGTTTCCGAAGAACTGGGTGTTCCAGCCGACCGCGTGGGTCTCGAGCCGGAGCTGAAGAGCGGCGTCGTAACGGCCGAGCTTCATGAAGCCATCGTTGAACCAGCCATCGCCCTTGCCCGAGCCGTCAACGAATTGAGCGTACTGGCCAGCTGAAGGCCAGATGATGGAGTCGAGCGTCACGCGGAGGGCGCGCACGTCCCCATCCGTCCATTCCATTCCCGCCTCATGCGCCTCGACGATGTACGCCACCACGCCGTTGCCGTGGGACACGTCCTGGCCAGGGCCGGAGTGGATACCCCACTCGTCGCTCCAGAAAGAGGCCTCCGGGTTGAGAGGACTGACGCCCATTTGCGCACGCAGGGACGAAGCGATGTTGTCGAACACCTCCAGGTAGCGCGTCTTGCGTGCCGCGTCAGGAGTCATGAGCGCCAGGTCCATCGCGATGGAGGCCCAGTGCGAGGCCATGTGCGTGTTTTCCCGGTAGATGTAGGCATCCGCCCCGCGTTGAAACCACTTCTCGAAGATGTGTATCTCCGAGAACTCCAGCAGACGCTGGTATTGCTTGCGGTACTTGCCTTTGTTGTAGAGCGCGGGTGTCTCTCGGATGACGCGCAGCAGGCGGGTCACGTAGCGCCAGCAATAGCTCTCGTACAGCGGCACTTCCAACCCCAGGTTCTCCGGATCCCCGGAGGACCAGCCTCTGGACAGGTCCACGAATTGACGGCCCTCGAGCGACCAGGAGTCCCGGGCCGTGTCGACCATGTTGTCGACGTAGAGCAGGGCCCGGTCGAGGTATCGAACCTTCCCCGTGGCCCGGTACATGGCGGTGTTGCCATCGATGCCATAGGCGAGGCTGTAGAATTGCCAGCTGTCGCGCGAGGTGCTCGCGGGCAGGAAGCTCTCCGCATGCTCGACGTCCCAATGGGAGAGAAACTCCTTTTCCCAGTCATCCACGGATTGGAGCCCGGGAGGAGTTGGCAGGGGTTCGAAGCCCTGATCAGGCTCATCCTGAGAGTCACAAGCCACTCCGGCCAGGAGCAAGAGGAACACGAGCGCGCATCCGCGCGGACCACGGTGGATTCGACGGCAGGAGTTCAACATGAAGGGAGCCCTGGGTGGAGGAACCGACCACATACCAGGACAGGTACTTAAACGAAGCACCGCGTGCGCTCATGACCCACCACGACATGTGTGCACAAGTTCTTGCTTCACCCCCATGGACTGTCACCGGGTATGCGAAGCCCTCGTCCCCAGAGACAATCCAAGTCATCCCTGGCCACTCAAGGAGACCAGGCCTGCCGCAGCATGTTGAGCAGGAATTCCTGGTAGGACCAGCCCACGCCGCGCGCCGCGAGGGAGCAGAGGCTGTCCTGCGCCTCGCGTCCCGGCCGGCCGGGGCCCGTCATGTTGGGCTTCATGTTCAGATCGAACAGGAGGAACTCTCCGTCCTCGGCCGAACGGCAGTCGATCCGGATGGGCGCGAGTGCCTGGACCTTGCTCGCCGCCAGGGCGCACCACGCCGAGAGCCGTTGCATGGCGGGCTCGCCCTGTTCCCTCTCCGAGAGCAGGACGCTGTTCTCCACCACGGCGACCATGCCGCTGTAGGGCGCGATGCCGTCGTGGTGATTGAAACGCCTGACGGCGGGAAGCGCCCAGTGCGAGGCGAAGGTCCGCTCCGTGCCCTCGATGAGGTAGGAGCCCGGCGGCATCACCGTCAGGGTCACCTCGGTTCCAGGCAGGAAGCGCTCCAGGATCAGCCGCTGGCCGTACCGGGAAATGCCCAGGGCCGGATCCCGGGCCGCGAGCAATCCGGCCGCGGAACGCTCCAGCTCCGCGAGTGAGCGCACCACCCCCACCCCCTCGCTGCCCCGCCCGCGCACGGGCTTGATGACGAGGGGAAAGCCCAATCCCCGCTCCTGGAGCCGTTGCTCGGACAGCGCGCCCACGGCCAGGGCGCCGGACTCCTCCGTCAGGCCAATCAGGGTGGAGGCGGGCACGGGACATCCCGCCTCGCGCAGTTCCCGCTGGGTGAGCCACTTGTCATCGTACCGGTCCACCCGAGCCGGGTGCTGGCCGACGACGCGCACGCCCCGACCAGCCACGGCATCCAGCGGGTGCCCGGCGAACAGCACGGTGTTGGCCCACAGCACGCGGGCCCCTCGGCGGAGCGCCTCGGCGATGCCCTCGGCGGTATCGGGGAAGACCCAGTCCATGGCCTGGGTGGGGTCGGGTTCCAGGCGGGGAGTGATCAGCGGGACGCCCGCCGTGCGCAGGGCATGGCCGATATCCGCCCCACTGTCACTGTAGCCTCCGGGCTTCATGGGTTTGCGAATGCCATCGATCTCCGGCGCGGGGACCGCCTGATACAGGATGGCGACGGGTGGGAACTCGGGCGTGGAAGCAGGCATGAGATCTCCAGACGAAAGTTCACCACCCCGGGAAGAGAGATGCCAGATGCCTCAGGGGCAGTCGGACTCGCGCGCGCCGATGTCCGGGCCCCGACCACAGTACGTGTCGCCCAGGGACAGGCCCGCGTCCCGGGCGGGAGAGGAGACGTCGAGCCAGAAATCCCCGGAGGCCCCGCTCAGGAACGAGGGGCTCGTGTCCAGCGAATGCGCATCCCACCCGGTGGCCGAGCGCCAGGCGGAGAGCTTCAGGTAGCTGCCGCCCTTGCGCAGCACGGCCGCGCCCGTGAGCGAGGCGTACAGGTTGCCATCGAACGCGGTGTCCTGGAGGGTGGTGCCCAACCGCACCGTCGCGGCCGAGCACGCGCCCAGGATGTTGTTGCGCACCCGCACGCCCTGGCTGGGCCCGCTCTCCCCATTGCCCACGATGAGGCCATAGGCGGGCATGTTCCAGACCGTGTTGTTGTCCACCTTCACGTCGATGGCGGTATCCACGCGGATGCCCGAGCCATCATTGCTGTCGGCGCCGTAGCCATTGAACACGCGGTTGCGCCGCAGGACGATGTGGGTGGGAGGCTCGCCCTGGCGGATGCCGCCAATCTGGATGCCCCGGCCGTTGTCGTGCACCTCGTTGTCCTCGAGCGTGACGTCACGCGCGGACAGGTGCACCACCACGCCCTCTCCCGCCGACGATGGGGTGCGGCGATGGCCCCAGATGCGGTTGCCCCGGAGCGTCACGTGGGTGCACGTCTTGATGTCCACGCCGTTCTCCTGGTTCTCGTGCAGATCATTGTCCTCGACGAGCAGGTTGTCGAACGGGGTGCCCTCCTCGGTGGCGCCGCCCTCGGAACTCAGGCACTGCACGCCATCTCCGGAGTTGTGGTGGATGTCATTGGCGCGGACGATCACGTTCTTGGAGTTGGTCTGCACGCACACGCCGTGGCTGTCATCTCCCGAGCGCTGGAAGTTGGAGATGGAGTTGCCCTCGATGAGCACGTCCCGGGCCTTTTCGGCGACGTAGACGCCCGCCCCCTCGGTGCCATTCTTGAGCGTGCAGCCGCGAAGAATGCCGTGGTGCGCGCCCTCGCCGCGCCAGTACGC
Organism: Cystobacter fuscus; assembly: GCF_002305875.1. NCBI lineage: Bacteria > Pseudomonadati > Myxococcota > Myxococcia > Myxococcales > Archangiaceae > Cystobacter > Cystobacter fuscus. The sequence goes on from NZ_CP022098.1 coordinate 8,005,533, forward strand.
CGCGAAGGCCTTGTCCCCCGCCGCGTCGAAGGTGAGGCCCTCGACGCGCCAGTACGCGCCGCGCACGTCCAGCAGGGGCGTCTTGCTGCCCGTGCCTCCCTTGAAGACGGGCTTCGCGTCGGGCGCGGCCTTGAGCGTGAGGTAACCGCTGGACGAGCCGCCCTTCTCCTCGAGCCGCAGCCGCTCCGTGTACGTGCCGGACTTGAGGAAGATGGCCTCACCCGGCTTCAGCTGCGACAGCGCCTTGGCCACGGTGCGAAAGGGCGTCGACTCGGTGCCCGCGGCGGTGTCCACCCCAGAGGGGGACACCCAGAGCACGCGAGAGAACTCCGGCGTGGCCGCGGCGGCGGACATGGACACTTCCGAGGGGAAGGCCGCCTCATGGGCGGCGGCGAGGACGCCAGCGCCAGAAGTCAGAACACCCACGACGGCCAGGGCCGAGACGGCCTTCGACGAACGGCTGATACGCATCCACGCTCCTTGTACGAGATACGAGCCCCGCCTTCGACGGGGAACAGGGGGTCGGGCGCCGGACAGTTGGTTGGCTCTCGTCATTCCGCATCCCTGCCCGTCACGCGGCCTGGCCGTTCGCCGAGGGCACGGGCGAGACATGTGATTCCAGGGAGTTGGACGAGGCCTCGCCTGATATCCGAACAGGTGCGGTAACGTTGGCCGCCTCTCCTGCCCAGTGCCCTTCATGCACCCCACCGCCACCCTCCTCGGCTTCCTGCGCGTCTACGCGCTGCCCGCCCTCTGGCTCTTCGCCCTGCCACTGCTTGGCCTGTGGTTCTCCGGACACGCCATCGACCGCTTCGACCAGGACGTGCTCACCAGCATCGAGCGCCAGCTCTCCCAGGACACCAGCCTCGAGGAGGAACGAAGGCAGGAGCTGCTGGCCTTCTTCCGCGCCGTGCCCGCCTCGGTGGCCTGCTTCTCCGAGGACGAGGAGCTGGCGGGGTTCCGTGGGAGCCTCGGCGAGGCGTGCTCGGACGCGCGGCAGTTCCAGTGGATGGGCCGCCTGGCGCTCGCCTCCATCGTGCTGGGACTCGTGTCCACGGTGATCGCCCTGCTGTGCGCCCTGGCGGCGTTCGTCTCGCGGCCCTTCCAGTACGGCAGCTTCGTGGTGGGCTGGAACGTGCTCCGGGTGACCGGGGCGCTGCAGGTGCTCGCGCAGGGAGGCCTCGCCGTGTGGCTGTCCTACTGGATGACGGCGGTGTGGTTCGAGCGCTACTACCCGAAGCTCATCCTGATGGTCGGCATCCTCGCGGGCTTCGCCCTCTTCCACGTGGTGGTCGCCATCTTCCGCCGCCCCGCCATGGACTTCGAGGTGGAGGCGGAGGTGATCGACGAAGCGCGCGCGCCCGAGCTCTGGGCCCACGTGCGCCAGATGTGCGAGCGGCTGGGCACTCCGCCGCCGGACCACATCCTCGCCGGCATCGACACCAACTTCTTCGTCACCGAGAGCGAGGTGCGCGTGGGCGAGCGGACGCTCAACGGCCGGACGCTCTTCGTGAGCCTGTCCCTGTTGCGCCTGCTGGAGCGGTCCGAGGCGGACGCGGTGCTCGCGCACGAGATGGGGCACCTGCTCGGAGGAGACACGGGCCACGGCAAGCGGCTCGCGCCCATGCTCGCGCACTTCGGACACTACCTCCAGGCACTGCGTGAGGGCGGGCTCACTCTGCCCATCTTCCACTTCATGGTGGCCTACCGCGGGCTGTTCGAGCTGTCGCTCGGGCGCAGCCGGCGCGCGAGCGAGCTCGCCGCGGACCGGCTCGCCGCGGGCATCACGTCGGGCCGGGACATCGCCCGCTCGCTGGTGAAGGTCGGCGCCTACGCGAGCTTCCGCGACCGCGTGGAGTCCGACCTCTTCGCCGGGGGTGAGCAGCAGACGGTGGCCATCGCGCAGCGGGTCGCGCTCGGCTTCACGGACTACGCCAGCTCCGAGGCCGTGCACGGCGATCTGCATGGCTCGGTGACGCCGCACCCGTTCGACTCCCACCCTCCCCTCTCCGCGCGCCTGGAGAACGTGGGCGAGGTGCTCACGCCGGCCGACGTGGCGCGGGTCCTGCTCGAGCCCACCAGCTCCTCCTGGACGAGCGCCATCCTGGAGGCGGACCTCATCGAGGCACGGCTGTGGGGGGCGTACGAGGCGCGCTTCGCGCAGGCGCATGACCTGGCACTCGCCTACCGCTATGTCCCGTCCACCGAGGCCGAGCGGCAGCACGTGGAGAAACACTTCCCGCCCCTCACCTTCGCGGGCAAGGAGGCCGGGCTGGAGGTCCACCTGGACTTCGCGCAGGTGAACAGCACGGAGTGGGAGCAGCCCGTCCGGCTCGAGCAGGTGAAGTCCGCCACCACCGAGGAGCGGCTGTTCAAGAAGTACCTGGACCTGCAACTCAAGGAGGGGGGGCTGTTCAAGGGCAAGCGCTCCATCTGCCTGAGCAAGTTGCAGGACGCGGATGGGATGCTCCAGGCCTTCGGGCAATACCTCGGGCGCCACAGGGCCATGGAGGAGCACCAGGCGCAATCCCAGCAGGCGGCGTGAGTCCCGCCGCCCGCGAACGCCCGGGGAGCGAGGGCCCCCCGGGCGTCAGGGCTAGTAGGTGCCCTTGAGCGTCACGTTCGTGAAGGCGCTGTAGCCGTACGAGCACGCGTACCAGGTGCCCGAGGTGGGGCTGCTGATGGTGCAGCTCTCCGTGCTCCCGCTCTTGTAGGGACGGCAGGTGTAGGTGCTGCTGGTGGGCTTCGCGCCCTGCCGCACGTACAGGTCCGCGTCGCCCGTGGTGCCGCTCTTGCCCGTCTGGGTGAAGACCAGCGAGCTCTTGCCGCTCGGCACGCTCAGCGAGAAGCACGTCCACGAGCCCGAGGCGCCCGAGTACGCGGCCGTCTCCACGCCATTGGTCAGCACGTCACCGCCGCCGCCGCTGCCCGTGGTGTACGAGGCCTTGAGGCTCAGGCCCGAGACCGCCGAGTAGCCCAGGATCTTCACGTAGTACGTGCCCGCCTGCGCCGTGGAGATGGAGCAGCTCTCGGTGCTGCCACCCTGGTACGGGCGGCAGTCGTAGGACGACTCGGTCGGCGCGGAGCCGAACTTCACGTACAGGTCCGCGTCACCGGTGCCGCCGCTGATGTCGAACTTCAGCGCCGTGGCGCCCGCGGGCACGGTCAACGTGTAGATGCAGCTCCAGTCGTTGGAGGCCACGGAGATGCCGGTGACCGCCACGCCGTTGCTCAGCGCGATGATGGACGTGCAGGCCGGGGGCGGAGGCGGCACCGCGATGCCCACGCCCACCGCCTCCCAGGCCGCCGTCACGGCCGCCGCGTCGTAGCCGAGGTCCGTCGCGGCCTGCGCGGTGTACGCCTTCGCCTGGGCGAATGTGGTGGAGGCCGTGAAGTACTCCGTGTTGGCCTTGTAGAAGATGGCGCCGGCCTTCTGGATGCCGATGCCCGGCACCACCGTGGTCGTCTTGTTGCGCGGGTGCGTGCCACCGGTGGACAGCAGCTTGAAGGCCAGGTTGGCGATGCCCGAGTTCAGGTGCACGCCGCCGTAGTCGTAGCTGCCGATGTAGCGCTCGGGGTAGTAGTCATACGAGACATTGTCCTGGGTGGGGTTGGCCATGTAGCGCAGCGCATCGCCCGGCGTGGCCGGGGTCCAGACGTCGTCGACGACCATCCAGATGGGCGCGTCCATGGACCAGCCCTTCGTCCAGCTCTCGCAGTAGGCGGCGAAGATGTCGCTCCAGCCCTCGTTGAGCGCGCCGGGCTCGTTGGCGTAGGCGAGGTTGGACTCGGAGTTCGTCACGGCGTGCGTCAGCTCGTGAACCGTCACGTCCAGCGACTTGCCCAGCGGACCGGATTCCACGCCATTGCTGTCGCCGTACTGCATCTGGAGCAGCTGGGAGTTCCAGAAGGCGTTGGTGGTGTAGACATCGCCCGGCGCGACGTAGTGGACCGAGCTCTTCAGCAACGCGCCCGCGTTGTCGTACGAGTCGCGGTTGAAGTTCGCCTTGTAGCAGTCGTAGGTGGTGCCCAGGTGCGTGTAGTTGTCGTCGACGTGCGAGTCACCCGTGGCCGCCTGGCCCTCGCTGCGCTTGAGCGTTCCCGGCAGGGAGGAGCTGTTGTTGGCCGAGTACACCGCGCGCTTGATCGCGGTGTGGATGTCCGCGGAGCGGCCGAGCACGGAGCCATTGCCCGCGTCGAGGAAGACGTGGTCGCGGATGGGCTGTCCGGGGGCCAGGCCCGTCACCACCACCTCGTAGGCCAGCTTGAGCGGGCCGTCCGCCTCGGAGCGGTAGTAGACCAGCCGGGTGCTCTCGGCGGCGAGCCCCGTGCCCTCGGTGGCGCTCAGCGCCGCGCGGGCGGCGGCCGCCTCGGAGAGCGACGCCTTCGTGGCCACCTGCTCGCCATCGCGGGCGGAGCCGTTGGCGGCATACACGAGGCCGGACTCGTTCACGTGGACGACGAGCTCCTGGGCCACCACGGGCAGCCCATTCTTCATCTGCGCGTAGCGCACGTGGGTATGGCCGCGCTCGTCCACGCGGCTGCGCACCAGCACCAGGTCCGCCGTGTTCAGCCGGAAGATGGGCGCGATGCGTCCGAGCGCCTCACCCAGGCGGGTATGCGCGTCGCGCGCCACCAGTCCGCTCGGGGACTGTCCCGTGGAACCGAACTCGCCACGGACCATGAAGGGCACGCCATTGTCATGGGTGCCCAACACCTGGGCTCCCGGAATGACACTCAGCGCGGCCTTCACGTCGGACGTGGAGAGGGTGCCAGCACCTTCGTTGTTCACGGGCGGCGTCGTGCCCGCGTCTTCCACCGTGCACGCCGCGAGGGGCAGGGAGAGGAGCGCGGCCAGAATGCGATGACGACTCAAGGATGACCTCCAATTCAGCGGTGACGGGGGTGCCACCGCGTGGGTCGGACCTTGAGCAGGATGCGTGCCGGACTCCCAATCACCGTGATTCCAATGACATCCAATCCCCGCGGGGAGAATCACTGGCGCGCGCATGCGGCACACGCCGCGCGCGAGTATGTCAATTCAATTTACACACAACCAAAGAAATCCATCTGAAAACGCAGGGTTTCGCCCTTCGCTCTCCCTGTCGTGAATTCGGACGATCCGGGGTCTGGTTCGACCCTTGGCCTCATTCAAGACATCCATTTGATATGGGATTATCAGGGACTCCCCGCTGGGACATCTCGACTCTCAACACTCGAGAGTCCTTCTCCAGGGCCCTGGGAAAACGCATCCTCCGTCGTGCTCCCGCCAGAGGACAATGACTCACACTTATTCCTCTCGTGAGCTATCCCGTCCGCTTCTTCGGGCTCGCGTAGGGCGCCAGGAGCTCGGGTTGATCCACCAGGCAACGCAGCGCCTTGCCCGCGAAGCCCTCCAGCCGCTCGATGAAGGCGAAGTCGTGCTCGTCGCCCTGATCGTGCGCCAGCTCATGCAGGATGATGCCGAGCGTGCGAGGCTCCAGCGGCTCGTCCAATCGCACCTGTCCCCGCATGTTCACCCGCAGCAGGTGGCGCTCGCGGTCGTACTCCGCGTCCACCTGGGCGCTCGGGTCGCGCACCTTGCGCTCGAAGAACTCCACGCCCGCCTCGCGCCCGGTGAGCTCGCGCGAGAGACAGCGCACCAGCCCCACGAAGCGCTCGGCACGCGCCCCGGGGTCCACCCGCACGTCGCGTGGCGGGCCCTCCATCCGCTCCACGTACGCTTCCGCGGACTCCACCAGCGTCTCGAGCTGCTCCACCGCCGGCAGCGGCATTCCCCGCAGGTCCACCACCTTCGCGCCGAGCTGGCGCGCCCGGTCATCCATCCGGGGTCCCACCGACAGCACCGCCCGCGCGGGCAACACCTTCGCCACGTAGGCCTCGAGCGCCTCCGGGCCCAGCGTGAAGTGCGCGAGTACCTCCGTCACCCACGCCCCCGACAGCTCCTGGCGGCTGAGCTCGGGCGCCAGCGACTCGAGGAGGATGGCCGCCAACGTGCGCTTGTAGGCATCCCTCGCCGCGTCGCGCTCGGCCGCCAGCGGAATGCGCTGCTGCACGTCCACATGCCATGGCAGGTGGTGCGGCTCCACCGGCAGGCCCAGCTCGAAGAGGTGCGGCGTCTCCCCGGGGCGCGGGTGGTAGAGGTCCACCCGGGTAGGCCGCTCGACGTACCGCTCCACGCCCCGGTGCAGCTCCACCGTCTCCAGCGGGCAGTCCTCCAGCGAGTCCTTCACGCGCGGAGGCCGGACCGTGCGGCCGTCGATGACCAGCTCGACGCCGGGCGGGGGAATGGTGAGGCGCAGCAGTTGGACGGCGGCCTCGCGCTCGCTGGCGCTCGTGCGGCGGAAGAGCCGCAGACACGTGCCCACCTCGCGCGTGTTGGGCTTCACGTGGCGCCCGGTGTTGTCGAAGACGAGCGTGCGCCCCACCGTCTCCACCTCGGCGCGGTCGCTCGCGGCGATCATCTCCTTGAGGCCCCGGCCCTTGCGCCCCCGCCACGTGGGAGGCGTGTCCTTCTCCCCGAGGAAGACGGTGAAGGCGAACTCGTCGCGTGCCAGGCCCGTGGGGGCGTCGTCCTCGATGCGGACCTCGTCCTCCTCCAGGCGCACCTTCACCCGGCTGGCGCGCTGGTCGAACGCGTTCTGCAGGGCCTCGCGCACGAGCTGACCGAGCGGCCGGGCGCGGTTGGAGCGCCGCCAGCCTTCCTCCGACAACTCGAACCACTCCGAACGGCCATTCCGGGCCTGACTCATCACCACGCTCCCTGCACCGGGCTCCCGCGGGCGCATGAACCGCCGCGAGGCAACCGGACCAGGAAGAACACCTCGGGCCGAGAGTCTCTTCCCGCTACCGGGGGCCGCCCAGACCCCTGCGGCGCCCCTCTTGGGAGGGCGGCCTGGGCGCACCACGCCGGAGCGTTTCTTCAAGGAGGACCCCCCGGCCGGACTCGCCGGGGTGCTCCTCCCGTCTTCCTTCGGAGGACTTCCCGAGGCCTCTCAGAAGAGGCTGAAGCGGGCCAGGACGTTCGCGCGGTGCTGCGTGCCCTTCTCCGGTCCGAACGTCGTGCGCTTGCCGTAGGTGTACTCGAGACCCACTTCGGTGTTCTTCGTGATCTTCACGAACGTATTCACGAACAGCTGGTCGATCCGCTTGTTCGGGATGAAGTCGTCGGTCCCGGCGCCCTCGGAGAACGCCCGCTGCGCGGCCTCGAGCCTGTCGTTCTGGGCGAAGAACGTCTGGGTCCAGATGACGTTCGAGCGGACCGCGGGGCTCCAGGCGTGGGTGATGCCGATGTGGTACGCGTAGGCCCGCCACAGCTCGATCTGGTCGCCCGTGTCGAACGCGCCCTGGAGGAGCGAGTTGAACATGTAGCGGCCGATACCATCACCGCCCTGCACGGCGGCGACGATCGTCTCATTGGCGAACTTGACGCTGCCCGACAAGCCCACACCGTAGGCGCGCTGGCTGTGATCGATGGTGCGGAACTCATGCGTCACCGCACGGGCCGACACATGGCCCCACTTCCCACCGTAGCGGAAGGCGCCGATGAAGTCGGGCACCGCGTCATAGTCCGAGGAGAAGGTGATGCTCTGCGGATTCTCGATCGCGAGGGCGAGAGAAGCCTCGGGGCTGAAGGTGAACGTGTAGCGGGCCACCGCCTGGCGCATGAGGGCGAGCGCGGCGGCGGGGTTGAAGTCGACCGTGTCGGGGGTCGACTCCCCGTCGAAGAAGGTGGACCAGCTCTGGCCGATGAGCAGACCGCCGAGCTGTCCATACGCGTGGCGCAGGCGGAACGCGGTGCTGTTCGTCGCCAGCTCGCCCTGGAACGTGTTCGGCGCGTTGAAGTCAGCCTCCAGCAGCACGGTGAGGGGACCGAGCGGCGTGGGGGTGTTGCTCATGATACCGAGACGCGAGGCCCGGGCGGTGATGAACGCCTGCCGCCTCCTCGGCTCCTCGACGCCGAGGTTGTCGAACGGCTGCACGGCGACGAAACTCGCCCAGTCGAAGTTGTTGATGTCGTTGGTGCGACCGTCGAAGTCGTAGGTCGCATCCACCTCCGCGAACCCAAACACCTTCAGGGTCGTGTCGGTGCCGGGAATCTGGAACGTTCCGGGGGGCAGGGCGGGGGCGGCCTCTTCCGCGGCGGCGGCGAGCGGAAGGGTCGAGGTCAGTACGGCGAGCATCGTTGCGAAGCGCTTCGAACCAATCATGCTTTGAGTTCCCAGTATATGAGTGGGGTGAAGGACCCCACCCGAAGCAGCCGGCGCGAGGGCATAGCACGGCTCCTGCCTTCTCCTCACCTGTCATCACGTCACCTCGCGCTCAATGAGGTGCTGAAGTTGCTGAAGGCGTTGGGAGACAAGGCATTGAAGCCGCGGCAAACCGAGTCAAGCCACACCATGGACGGGACTCGACCAGGAGCAGGAAACAGGCAGGAAGCTGCATCCTCGTCGAACGCCGGACGGCTCGTTGCGCGCATCTCCAATCTAGACCTTGGCCTCGCCCGGCGGCCCGCTCAGCACATCCGTCGGTCCGGTTTCGACGAGCTCGCCGGAGTCCACCTGGGGCCGGTCCGCATGCGCCTCGCGCACCGCCAGGGGCATCAAATACGCCGAATCGGCGCTGGCCTGGCTTGACACCGCGCGTCTCACGTCGTAGCAATCCACACGTGTGCGCCTCCCTCCAGCGTTGTTGTCGCTGTCCCATCACCTGTCGCCCGGGTGAAGAGGGAGCTTGTGCGCGCGCGTGTCACACCTAGAAGGAACGTCAGCCCCAGAGGCCTGACGTCTTCTGCGCCGCCCCGGTTCCCGACAACGGACCGGGGCGTTTTCGTTTCCACCGAGGCCCTCTTCCCGCTCCACGTTGCAATCCCCTGCCCGACCCCCTATTTCCGCCATTTCCAACGCGCAGCGCTTTCCCCGGCCCCCCCCTGCGCCCAGACACTCCGAGGCCTCGCGTGGTGCGGGCCTCTTTCCTGGAGGGAGCCGGAGTGGCAGTGATGCGTGATTGAGCTGCGAGAGGTGAGCAAGGTGTACAGGCAGGAGGGCCGCGAGGTGGCCGCCCTGCAAGGTGTCTCCCTGCGGGTCGCTCCTGGCGAGGTGTTCGGGGTGCTGGGCCAGAGCGGCGCGGGCAAGAGCACCCTCATCCGCTGCGTCAACCTCCTGGAGCGTCCCACGTCGGGCGAGGTGCGGGTGGAGGGCCGGGACATGCTGGCCCTCGAGCCCCATGAGCTCCGCCAGGCCCGGCAGGGCATCGGGATGATCTTCCAGCACTTCAACCTCTTCTCCTCACAGACAGTGGCGGGCAACGTCGCCTATCCGCTGGAAGTGGCCGGCTGGCCGCGCCCACGCATCCAGGAGCGGGTGGCGGAGCTGCTGCAACTGGTGGGGCTGTCGGACCGGGCCCACGCCTACCCTTCCCAGCTTTCCGGTGGCCAGAAGCAACGGGTGGGCATTGCCCGGGCACTCGCTCCACGGCCGAAGCTCCTGCTCTCCGACGAGGCCACCTCCGCCCTGGACCCGGAGACGACACGCTCGGTGCTCGGGCTGCTGCGCGACATCAACCGCCAGCTCGGACTGACCATCCTGCTCATCACCCACCAGATGGACGTGGTGAGGGACATCTGCGATTCGGTGGCGGTGCTGGAGCGGGGGCGGCTGGTGGAGCAGGGAAAGGTCATCGATCTGGTGACGCGTCCGGGCTCGCGGTTGCATGAGCTGTTCTACGCGCCGTTCGCGGCGCGTGACTGGCCAGTCCATCCCGGACGGCGGTTGGTGGAGCTGACCTTCGTGGGCGAGAAGGCCAACCAGCCCGTCCTCACCACCATGGCGCGCCGCTTCGAAGTGGACGCCAATCTGATGGAGGGCTCGTTGGATCGCGTGGCCGGGGCTCCGGTGGGGCGTCTGCTCTTCGAACTCACGGGCGAGCCGGAGGCCGTCAAACAGGCACTGGCGTTCCTGCGCGAGCAGGGTCTGATGCTGGAGGAACGGGCCCATGTCTAGTGAGCTGCTGGCTTCGCTGTGGAAGGCCACCCTCGAGACGCTCTACATGACGTCGGTGGCCGCGGTGCTGGTGTTCCTGATGGGGCTGCCCCTGGGCGTGCTGCTGGCGATCGCCGACCGGGGGGGACTGTGGGAACGGCCACTGCTCCACCGGGTGCTGGGGACACTCGTCAACGTGGGGCGCTCCGTGCCCTTCATCATCCTCATGGTGGCCATCGTCCCGCTGACCCGCCTGCTGGTGGGCACCACGATTGGAACCACCGCCGCCATCGTGCCACTGGTAGTGGCGGCCATCCCCTTCATGGGGCGCGTGGTGGAGCAGAGCCTGCGGGAGGTGGATGCCGGACTGGTGGAGGCCGCCGTCGCCATGGGCTCCACCCACCGCCAGGTCATCCTCCGCGTGCTCATCCCCGAGGCGCTGCCCTCGCTCATCCGAGGCACCGCGCTGATGATCATCAGCCTGCTGGGCTACAGCGCCATGGCGGGCGCCGTGGGTGGAGGAGGCCTGGGCGACCTCGCCGTGAAGTATGGCTACATGCGATTCCGCACCGACGTCATGTTGGGATGTCTCGTGGTGCTGCTGGTGTTGGTTCAGTTCGTCCAGTGGCTCGGGGACGGACTGGCGGCCCGGTTCGATCGCACCACCTCTCGTCCCGCGCGTTCCCTCGATTGATTTCCCCTGGAGGTCCCAACCATGAAGCACTTGTCCAAGGTCCTGTTCACCTCGTCGCTGCTCTCCCTGCTGGCGGTGGCGGGCTGCAACAAGAAGTCCGACGCGCCCGCCGAGCAGCAGCCCGGCACTGCCGTCCGCACGTTGAAGGTCGGCGTCAACCCCGTGCCTCATGGTGAAATCCTGCGCGTGGCCGCCCCGCTGGCCGAGCGTGACGGCGTTCGCATCGAGGTGATCGAATTCACCGACTACGTCCAGCCGAACATCGCGCTGTCGGACAAACAGTTGGACGCGAACTACTTCCAGCACGTGCCGTATCTCGAGCGGTTCAGCGCCGACCGCAAGCTCTCGCTGGCCAGCGTGGGCGCGGTGCACCTGGAGCCCCTGGGCGTCTACTCGACGAAGCACGCGGCCATCGCCGCCCTGCCCGAGGGGGCGAAGGTGACCATCCCGGCCGATCCCACCAACGCGGGCCGGGCCCTCCGCCTGCTGGAGCAGCAGGGATTGATCCAGCTCCGGGAAGGCGTGGGTGCCAGCGGAACCCTGAAGGACGTGGTGGGCAACCCGAAGAAGCTGGACCTGCGGGAGATTGATGCCGAGCAGCAGCCGCGCACCCTTCAGGACGTGGATGCCGCCATCATCAACGGCAACTACTTCCTCGAGGCCAAGAAGAACCTCCAGCTGGACGCGAAGACGCTGGCCCAGGAATCCGCGCAGGGCAACCCCTACGCGAACATCCTGGTCGTGCGAAAGGGCGACGAAGGACGGCCCGAGATCAAGACGCTGCTGAAGGCGCTCCAGTCCACCGAGGTGCGCCGCTACATCGAGTCCACCTACGGCGGCGCGGTGATTCCGGCCTTCTGACAGGTCCCCCCGGCCCGCCTGAAGTCAGACGTCGGCGGGCCGCTGTGGAACGGGCTGACCGTCTTCCCGAGGACGGGAGGCGATACGCGCCTCCCGTGTGCTCGTTCCGCTACCTCAAGGCGCCTGCGTCACCTTGTTGTCGGAGCCACTGCGGCTCACCTTGGGCTTCTTGGCGCCCACGGCCTTCTTCCAGGTGACGGTGTTGTTGGCGCCCGTCACGTCGATGGAGCCGACGGCCTCCACCTTCACCGTGTTGCCGGCACCGCTCACGCTCACGCGCTTGCACTCCCCCGTCAGCGTGACCTCGTTGTCGCTGCCGCTGACGTCCACCTCGGTCTTCGACGAGCAGCGGTGCGTCTCCTTGACGCCCATGCCCGCGATCTCGAGCCGCGCGTCGTTCGACTGCGTCTCGGCCTGGGCGCTCCCGCCCTCCTCGTCGCCCTGCGTCTCCACCTCGGTGTTACCCGTGCGGACGCTCGTCCCGGCGCCACCGGTCTTCACCTCCGTGTTGCCCGTCTTCACCTCCACGTTGCCGTCCTTGCCCACCTTCACGGACGTACGACCTTGCGCCGCGCCCATGGCCGGAGCCAGCAGGAGACTCGCGACCACACCCGACAGAACCATTCCGCGAACGAACTTCGACATTGCACCCCTCCCTGTGACGATGTCCTGGGGCTATGACACGGAGGCCGGGAGGGCCTCCGCTGGCGGCGCAATCAACACGCGGCGCTGCCGAAGTGCAAGGCTCCGCCGTGAGTTCCTCCTGGCCCAGTGGCTACACCGGCCGGTCCAGGGTGCGGAACCCGGGCACCACGGACGTCAACGGGTGGCAGAACGGCTGGCCGTCGTCCAGGTGGCGCGGCGCTCGTCCTGACTCGCGGGGCGCACCTCCAGCAGCGCCACACCGGCGCCGCATCGCGCTCCCCACGTGACGAGTGCTCCGAGTGGGTGGTGCGGCCTACTGCCTTCACACGATGAGGGACGCACCACCCGTGGGTATTTCGCCTACGGCAGCTCTTCGACCAGCAGCAGGTTCTGACCGCGATTCCAACCGAAGTAATTGGAACCGCAGGAGCTTCCATCCGAATGCTGCGTGGTCGACCAGATGGAGAATGTGTGGTAGCCGGGCGTCAGGTTGGGAACCAGGCACGTCAAGTTCATCGGATGATGGTGTTGTTGATTAGCACCCGCATTCCACACATACTGGCCGTTGACGCAACCGGTAGGCTGATAGTCGACATACAGCTGGACGAAACCCCACCGCCCATTGCAATTGGCAACCGCCCGGAACGTGTCCGAATAGGTAACCTTCAGGGTCTTCCCAGCTGCACTGACGGCATGCGTGATCTGCCGCGCACCGACGCCAGCCCAGTTTCCAGAGAGCTCACCACTTCCAATGTTCATGTTCGAGTAGGTGAGCCCCGTGTTCGGAAGTTCCTCGACGAGAAGAAGTGGACTGCTCCTCTCCCAACCAAGGTATGCATCACCACCACCCGCGTTCAGCGAGAATGCGATGTCCAGCTTATGCTGAGCAGCCGAGACGTTTGGAAGGATGCAAGTCATCACGAATGGATTGAGGAAATTGCCGCCAGCGCCCTGTGAATCATACTTGCCCGTGTAGCAACTGGTGTTCACCCCATCAAGCCGTACCATCACCGTCGCCGATCCGCCATCCTGTGCGTAACCAGCGCGAAGAGTATCCGCGAGCGTCACTTTGAGCAGCGTGGATGCGGACTGCTTCGTGAAGGTAACCTCGCGCCCGCTCGCCTTGACGAGCGACGAGCTTGTCGTTCCCCCCGGAGAGCCTGCTTTTGAAAACGCGTAGGGCTGGGCATCATCCATTTCCTCGGCGAGAAGCAACGCACTGCCACTCGTTCCATGGCCGATAAAGCCAGTACCCACATCCGAGTATCCCCACACGTCGAACTCGTACAGACCCGTGGGAAGTTGCTCCGTGAGGCAGACATTCGCGAACGGCAGGTGGTAATTATTACCCCATCCCGACGAGTTCGAGTTGTACTGCCGAGCGTCGCAGCCCATCCCGCTGCCATTCATGCGCACCGAGTACCAACCACTTCCTCCGTTGATGTTGACACCTACCCGGAAGTTGTCGGAGACGGTAATCTTGATGCGAGACGTATCCTTGGTCTTGTAGATCGTGACCCGGCGCGATACGGGGACCCACAGGCTTGGGATCTCTCCTGAGATGTAGCTTCCCCGTGGGTTGCTCGCCCACTTCGTCCGGAAGAGGTTGGCCGCGCTGCACACGAACTGGGTCGCCGTGACCTCGGAGTCGTTCAGGGTCCTGTCGCCATTCGAGTCGAGGCCACTCTTCACGGCCGTGCCGCCATACACGCAGTTGGCGCCCGCGGGCTCGGGGTCGAGCCGCACGAGGGAGTTCTTGCCGTTCTGACCATCATTGCCTCGCAGCCCGTTGCACACGAACGTGGTGTTCGTCACCTCGCTCGTCTCGAGCGTTCCGTTGCCATTGGCGTCGAGGCCACTCTTCACGGCCGTGCCACCCAGGGAGCAGTTCGCACCAGCCGGTTCGACATCGAGCCGGATGAGGGCGTTGGTGCCCGTGGTCTCCGTCAGCGTATTGCAGACGTACTGCTTCGTGGTCACCTCCGTGCTCTCGAGCTGCGCGTTGGCGTTCACGTCGATGCCCCCGAGAACGGCCGTGCCACTGCGCGAGCAGTTCGTACCGGAGGCCTCGGGGAGCAGCTTCACCAGATACGCGCCCCCACTCTTCCCCTCGCCATCGTCGCAGATGTACTGCGTGCTCGTGACCTCGGTGTCCCCCTGGATCCCGTCGGCGTTCGTGTCGAGGCCGGACAGGACAGCGGTGCCACCGGACGCGCATCGGGCGCCCGCGGCCTCGGGCAGCAGTTTCACGAGCGACATGCCGCCGCTCGGGCTGCCGCTCCCACTGCACACGAATGACGTCTGCTCCACCTCGTCGTCGCCCAGGGAGCCGTCCCCATTGTCGTCGAGGCCGGTCTGGATGGCGGTTCCTCCCTGCGGACACCTCGCTCCTGGCGGCTCCGGGACGAGCCGCACCGATGCATTCTTGCCATTGGCGCCCACGACGTCCGTGGGCGAAGAACAAGCGGTGAACGCGAAAACGAGACCGGCCACGATGGACCGACGCCAACCGTACTGCTGATACATTTGAGGGTTCCCCTTGATGTCTGGCTCACGGGACACGTCGTCGCGCGTTCCAATCGCGGGCCAGTAATCAAAGAAAAACTTGTTTTTTCGATAACGTCAAGACGCCCTGTTTTGACGGCTGCACGCCTGGTTGGACTGGCGTCGGCGGGTGTCATGAATGTCTATCAAGCAAACAAGCGCGGGCTCAGGGCCCGGGCGCCGGTGTGGACCGGGGCGCCCAGAGCCGCCCCAGGTCGAGCGGCTCCGCATCGAACGGCTCGGCGCGGACCACCTCCTCTCCTCCATACCGGGCGATCCGCCAACCTCGCGCGCCCCGACGGTAGACCTCCAGGGTGTGGGCTCTCGGGTCCACCAACCACGCGTGGCTCACGCCTTCCCGATGGTAGAGGGGCAGCTTGCGGCCCCTGTCCAACGCCGCCGTCGAGGGGGACAGCACCTCACACACCCAATCGGGTGCCAGGTCGAAGAAGGGCTCATCCCGCTCGAACAACCCCGGGGCCCGCTCGTAGCGCCATGCCGCCAGGTCCGGCACCAGCACCTGCCTGCCCAGGTGCAGTTCCGGCTCGTATACGAGCCACCAGCCTCCCGGCCCTCCCTCCCCCATACCGAAGGTGGCTCCCAACCTCACGCCGAGCACCGAGGCCACCCTCGCGTGCCACTTCGCCGGCCGTGGGAAGGCCCACAGCTCGTCGTCGATGATCTCCCCCACCCACCCCGGTGGCAGGGCCTCGATGTCCTCGTAGGTGGCTGGACGCTTTCCCCGACCCATGACCGCTCCTCCCCACAGGCGTTCCCGCCTGACCGCTCACATTCTACCGGAAGGTCTGACGGGAAAGGTAGGGCTGGCGGCCACGGCAGCCGCTTGAACCCGGCCGGAGGATCCAGGGGACATCTCCAGTCCTTGGGAAGCGAAAACCCGGTTGAACCGCGGCCCTACCTGTCGCATTACAGAGGGATCATGAGCGACCGAGGCCCTCCCAAGAAGAAGAACGAGGCGTTCAACAACCCCTTCAAGGCGGCTCTCACGGACCTCAAGAAGAAGCAGGCCGAGGCCGAGCCTCCCAGGAAGCCCCAGGCCCCTCCCCCGCCCCCCAAGCCGACCAAGGCCTCGCGCGCTCGCGAGGAGGACGACGCCTCCCTCTTCCTATCCGCCATGGACGGCGTGGAGCAGCTCACCAACCGGGGCGAGGCCCCCGCGCCCAACCCCCGCCTCCCGGAGATCATCGACGAGAACGCCGAGGCGCTCGCCGAGCTGGCCGAGATGGTGGCGGGCCAGGGCGACTTCGACATCTCCGGCTCGAACGAGTTCATCGAGGGCGCCGCTCCGGGACTCGACGCGCGGCTCATGCGCTCGCTGCGCCGCGGCGACTTCGTCCTCCAGGGCCAGTTGGATCTGCACGGCAAGACCCGGGCCCAGGCCCAGGAGGCCGTGGACCGCTTCCTCACCGAGAGCCACCGCGCCCGCAAGCGCTGCGTGCTCATCGTCCACGGCCGGGGGCTCAACTCCCAGGATCAAATCCCCGTGCTCAAGGAGTGGCTGCGCGACTGGCTCGGCCAGAAGCGGATCGGCAAGACGGTGCTGGCCTTCGCCACCGCGCGGCCCCAGGACGGCGGGGCGGGCGCGGTCTACGTGCTGCTGCGCCGGTAGCTGGACGCCCGGGCGGCGCTGTGCATACATGCCGCCATGGCACGCGATCTGATTGATCTGCATATCCACCTGGGCAGCTCCGTGGCTCCCCACGTCCTCTGGTCCCTCGCGCACCAGCAGGGCTTCAAGCTCCCGGTGAAGGACTACTTCGAGTTCGTCGAGCTCATCACCTCCCGACCCGGCAAGGTGGGCAGCCTCGAGGACTACCTGAAGATCCTCCACACCTGGACGGAGAAGCTCCAAAGCTCGCCCCTGGCCGTCGAGCGCTGTGTGTACGAGATCATCGGCAAGGAGTACCGCGGCAGCCGCGTCACCCAGATCGAGCTGCGCTTCAACCCCATGAAGCGCAACCTCAACTCCGAGCTCGACCTGGACCACATCATCCACGCGGCCCTGCGCGGCATGGACCGTGCCATGCTCGAGTACGGCGTGAAGGCGGGCCTCATCTTCTGCCTGGCGCGCGAGTTCGATCACCGGCTCAACAGCATCCTCGTGGACAAGGCGATCAAGTACCGCAATCGCGGCGTATACGGCATCGACCTGGCCGGCACGGAGACGAACGCGCTGGAGCTGGAGCCCGACGTGGTGACGCAGTACGAGGAGCTGTTCGAGCGCGCGCGCCAGGCGGGCCTCAAGTGCACCGTGCACACCGGAGAGACGCGCGGCACCGGCGCCGAGGGCGTCATGGCGGTGGTGGACAAGCTCAAGCCGCACCGCATCGGCCACGGCATCCGCGCCGCCTACGACGAGACGGCCATGAAGATGCTGCGCGAGCGCGGCGTGGTGCTGGAGATCTGCCCCACCTCCAACCTGCACACCCGCGCCGTGGACGGCATCGCCGAGCTCAAGCACATCCTGGCCACCTTCTGGGACCGGGGCGTCAAGTTCACCCTCAACACCGACGGCACCTACCTGCTGGAGACGGACATGCTGCGCGAGGTGGAGCTCGTCGAGAAGAACGGTCTGCTCACTCCCGCCCAGGTGGATCAGACGCTCGCCTGGGCGCGCCAGGCCTCCTTCATCCCCTCGTGAGCCCCATGTACGCCCTGCTGCGCGCCCTGCTCTTCCTCCTGTCCGCCGAGCGCGCCCATCGCCTGGGCATGGCCGCCCTGCGCGTCCTCGGACACTTGCCTGGGTTGTGCCGGCGCCTGCGTGCCCGCGCGCTCACCCCCGCCACCTACGACGCCTCGGTGCGGGTGGCGGGCCTCGCGTTCCACCACCCGGTGGCGCTCGCCGCGGGGCTCGACAAGGAGGCAGAGGCCGTGGACGGCCTGTTCGCGCTGGGCTTCTCCGCGGTGGAGGTGGGCACCCTCACCCCGCGACCCCAGCCGGGCAACCCCCGCCCGCGCCTCTTCCGCATCCCCGAGCACCGCGCCCTCATCAACCGCATGGGCTTCAACAACCACGGCGCCCCGTCCGCCGCGGAGCGCTTGCGCGCGCTCTCCTGGCGGCCCGCGCCCGTGGGCGTGAACATCGGCAAGAACAAGGACACGCCGCTGGAGCGCGCGGTGGACGACTACGTCGCGTGCGTCGACGCGCTCGCCCCGCTCGGGGACTACGTGGTGGTCAACGCGAGCTCCCCCAACACGCCCGGCCTGCGCCAGTTGCAGGAGCCCGAGCACCTCACCGCGCTGCTCCGGGCCGTCCAGGCGCGGCTCGCCCAGGTGGCGCCCGGCAAGCCCCTGTTCCTGAAGATCGCCCCGGACCTCACGCCCGAGGCGGTGGACGAGGTGGTGGACGTGGCGCGCGCCTGTGGACTCGCCGGCCTCATCGCCACCAACACCACGATTGCTCGACCCTTCGAGCATCCGGTGGCGAAGGAAGCCGGGGGCCTGTCCGGAGCCCCCGTGCGCGAGGCCGCCAACGCCGTCATCCGCCGGGCCTACGCGCGCAGCGGCGGCGCACTGCCCATCATCGGCGTGGGCGGCGTCTTCACCGCCGAGGACGTGTACGAGAAGCTGCGCGCCGGGGCCTCGGTGGTGCAGGTGTACACGGGCTTCATCTACGAGGGGCCCGGCATGGTGCGCCGGCTGCTCGCGGGACTGGGCCCCCTGCTCGCCCGGGATGGGCTGGGCTCGGTGCGCGAGGCCATTGGCGCCGAGCACCGTCCCCGGGCCTGAGCACCCGAGCCCCATCACCGGGGCGAGCCCAGGAGAGTTCATGCCGGAAGTGTGCGTGCCGCGAGGATGATACCGTCGGCCCATCACCTTTTCGGAGGCGTGCGTGGCATCACCCTGGGACGACTTCTGGCCAAAGTTCCTGCTCACCGTCGTGGACAAGGTGATCCTCGGTGGCGCCTTCGCCCTGGCCACCTACTTCCTGCAGAAGAGGCTGGAGGTCTTCAAGCGCGACCAGGCCCACGCCTCCGAGTTGGCGAAGTCACGCATCGCCGCCTACCACCGTGTGTTCGCGGCGGAGTCCGGCACGGAGTTCGCCCTGACCCTGGCGTGGTCCGCCGTGGGCCTGCTGGGCACCAGGACAGACGTGAGGGCGGTGACCGAACAACGGCAAGAAGCCGTCCGCAGGATGGATGACCTCCAGAAGCGCATCGAGGGCTTTCAAAACTCGCTGGGAACGGAGCGTTATCTGATCGGCGACAACTTCGCGCGCGCTGCTCTCGTGCTCAACGGCGAGCTCACCCAGGCCCTGCGGTTCATCCAGCACTGCATCGAAAGAGACGAGGCCCCGGACAAACTGGCGGTGGATCGACGCTCGCAGGCGATTCATCACGCCCGCCGTGCGCTCATGCTCTGTCTGCCGCCGTTCGCGAGGGCGCCCGCGGAGGATCTGCAATTCAGCGAGCCCGACGTCGACGACATCTACGCGGGGCTCACCACCCGGGTGCACCAGGCGCCGAGGAGCTGACGGCCCCCGCGACTCGAGGTGGATCGCGAGGGGCACAAAGGTGGCTATTCTCGCGAACCACCCGACATGGCGACCTCCCGATTGAGAGTGACCCTCCCCTGGCTCCGGCTGGTGCTGACGTTCGGCGCCTTGGGGGTGATGACCCTGCTGCTGATGCAGGTGCGGCTCCGCCTTCATTCCGGGGCGGCCGAGCCCGCACGGGACACCGTGCTCTGGTTGGATCCGCTCCCCCCCTGGCTGCCAGCGCCCACGTCACTCGACATCTCCGGACGCTGTGCCCCGGACATCCGGCGCATCGAACTCTCCCTGAGCGGGAGCCCACTCACCACGGAGTGCCTCTCCGGACGCTTCCTCTTCCAGGGGGTAGCGCTCGCGCCAGGCCGCAACGTGCTCCAGTTCTCCGCGGGCACTGTCCCACGGGTGACGGTGCGGAGCGTCGAGCTCCTCGGCATCGTGCCCCCGCGCCGTGTCCTGAGCCTGCGAGCCGTGGCGGAGGGCGCCCTGCTGCGTGTGGAGTCCGTCTTTCCCCGAGAGCAGGCCTCGTCCCTGGGCTTGCTGGCGGACGACACGAACGAGGCCCTCGCCCGCGTGTTCCAACCCGTCCTCCTCAACGACACCCCGGTCGATCACCTCGTCCGGCGAGGGCCGCACACGCCCACCCTCACCCTCGGCGCTTCCGAGGTCACGCTCTCCAAGTCCATTCCGCTGTCCCGCCGCGCCTACCCGGTCTTCGAGAAGCTGGTGCTCCGTTCGCGAGATGGCTTTCCCTTCTCGCGCGCCACGGACGAGTTCATCATCGAAAGTCCGGGGCTCGTGCCGCGCTCGGTGACCCCCCTGCCAGACTCGCTGGAAGGCGGGGTCGGCAGGTGGAAGGGCACCGGACAGGCCCCTGGACGCGCGACGGAGATCCGCCTTGCCTTCTCGGACGAAGCGACGCCCTCGAGGTGGGTGAGCCGGTTGTCCCAGCAACTGGCGCGGCTGCGCGCGGCCCTCCCCTCCTTCCTGCTCACCCCCGGCCCGGAGCTGCTCCTGCTCGTCGTGGCCTTCTGCCTGCTGGCACACCGGCTGGCCCGGACCACGCTCCCCGCGCCCTCCCCGGTTCCCAACCGCCTCGTCCAACTCTTCGACCCGGAGCTACCCCGAACCGGGCGCACGCGGCTGCTCGCGGAGTGGCTCGTCGCCTTCGCCCTGGTGGTCCCCCTCATCGAGCTGCTGCGTCCGCTGGCCGGTCCGCCGCGGCGTCTTCCCCCGGGCCTCTGGCCCTTCGGGGTGATGCTGGTGACGCTGGTCGGGACGCGGCTGGTGCGCGGGCGCTTCCCCGCCTTCCACTCGCGGTGGGGAGGTCTTCTCGCCGCTCCCTGGAGGGCCTCGGCCCTGCTGCTCCTGGTGACGGTGCTGCTGCCCTCGCCCTCCGAGCACGCCCTCTGGGGGCTGCGGCTGTTCATGGTCTCCAGCCTGCTCGGGCTCTGCCTCGCACCGTTGGTGCTCCAGCCCTCCGGCCGGGCATGGTCCCGGGGGGAGTGGGGTTGGTTCGTGCTGCTGCCGGGGCTGCTCGTCTACGCCCTGGCCATGCCCGCCCTGCGCGCCCAGGCCGAGGCGTCCCACCTCCCCATCCTCTGGGAGGCGCTGCGCTCCTCCACGGCCCTTCCGGAAGTCCTGGGACATGCCCTGCTGCTGGGGCTGTTGGCTTCGCTGGCCAGCTCCACCGAGCAGCGGGAGCCAGGGCCCATGCCGTGGGTGGGGGCCCTGCTCTTCGCGAGCCACGTGGTCGGCCTGCACGACAAGGTGGGGGGATGGGCACTTCCCGCCCTGTTGGGCCTCGCGCTCTTTCCCACCGTCCTGCTGCTTCCACCCGAGCGACGCAAGGCCCTGCTCGCCGGACGGGACAAGGTGCTGTCCCTGCGCAAGCAGTGGCTGGAGGAGCTGCCCCTGACGTGGCTGCAACAGATGCACGCCGCCCTCGAGGTGCTCGGCACGAAGTTCGCGAAGGGGGAGCTGTCGCTGAACGACTATCAGGAGCGTGCCTCGAAGCTCGAGCAGCGAATCGCCGAGGTCGAGAAGAACTTCTCGTTCGAGGGCACTCCGGCCAGGGACCTGGTGTTCGCGCATGGCCCCCTCGCGGGGGACTGGGAGAACGCGAAGCTGGCCATGCGCCTGGGGTGCCTCTTCTTCCTGCCAGTGACCCTGGCCTACACGGCGTGGGGGCTGACCCAGGTCTTTTCCTGGAAGGGTCTGGGCTTCCTGCTCATCTTCTACACGGCCAACGTCCTCGCCTCGGCGGCCCTGTTCGGGTTCTTCTTCTCGGGCCTCCGGGGACGCACGGGCCCGCGCAAGGCGCTCTGGCTCTGCCTGGTGACACTGCTCTGTCTGTTGCCCTCGTGGCTGGAAGTGCTCTCGCGCACGAACGACCTCGTGCTCTTCGTCTTCTCCATGCTGCACTCGATGATGATCTTCCTCCTGCTGGGGTTGTGCTTCGACGGGTGGGTGGCACGCGCGGCATGGGGCGACCGTTTCCGCTGGCGCACCTTCCTCGGGCTCGCGGGCCTCACGACGGTGACCGCCTCCCTGTCCCTGCTCGGCGCGAGCCTGGCCACCACCCTTGGCTCGGCGCTGACGGGACAGCTCTCCAAGACGGTCGTGCAGTTCGTGGGCATGGCCGTGGGGGGCGTGACCGGGGGCGAAGGACCCGTGCCCTGACACTGCTCGGCTGACCCTGTTCAGCCCGGTACCAGTATATGGATATGCCCAATCGTCATTGGTCGAGCGCCCGGGACGCTGCTTGACTGACGGTGGATCCGCCAGGTGGAGAGACGCAGATGTCAGAAGAACGAAAACCCATCCACACCGCCGAGAGCGATCAGGAGTGGGCAGACCTGCTGTCTCCCGGACGGCGCCAGTTGCTCGTCAATACCGGACTGGCCGCCGCCACGCTCCTCACCACGTCATTCTCCGCCGAGGCACTGGCGGCCGAGCAGGCCAGGTCGACTCCCGCCGCGACGCCACCACCGACGCCCCCTCGCCCCACGCCCGGCAAAAGCCCCTGGGGCTATGAAACCTACAAACAACCCACACCGCGCCCGGTCAGCCTGCGCCCGGGTGAGAGCACGCTGCCCACCACGCCGCGCCGGTACACCGACATCAAGAGCTACCACGCGCACGTCTACTTCGACGAAGACACCCATGAGAAAGCGGCACTGATCCGCAAATGGGCGGCCGAGCGATTCAACGTCGAACTGGGCGACTGGAACCTGGAACCGCGCGGCCCGCATGTCACGCCTTCGTTCTATTTCGGCTTCACCAATGACCTGGTTCCCATCATCATTCCCTGGCTGCAGCTCAACAGCCTGGGCCTGACCATCCTGTTGCATCCCAATACAGACGACCCTCGCTCGGATCATCTGTACTACGCGCTGTGGGTCAATCGCTCGCAGCCGGTGAACGCCTATCACTGGCCAAAACCCGAACCGGGCAAGGAACCCGAGATCGAGCAGATCTACCCCAACACCCGGCCCAGCGTGAAGCTGGAGAGCTGAGCGTGGCGTGTCATCCCAACGACGCGAGGCGCGACACCGCGGTGAACTCGGACCACGAGGGCACCGCCCCCCAGTCCACCGCCTCGCCCGCCAGAGCCCTGCGCACGTCGAGCGGGTCGACCCGCGGTGCCACCCCGGCGATGAAATCCATGGCGAAGTTGCACAACACCTGATCGCGCCGAAGCACGATCCAGGTGGTGCAGACCGGCAGCAGGCCGCCGATGGAAATGACCTTCAGGTCACGTGCGTCGTCGGCCAGCACGGCCATTTCCGCCAGGATGCCCACGCCCAGCCCGGCCCTCACGTAGGTCTTGATCAGGTCCGCGTCCAGTGCCGTGCAGGCGAGCATGGGCGCATGGCCGGCGAGCTGGAAGGCCTGGCGCAGGGTGGACTCGGGCCGCAGCGCCGATTCGTAGGTCACCAGCGGACAGGCGGCGAGGTCGGCGATGGTCGGCGCCCGCTTCAGCGTGGCCAGAGGATGCTTCCTGGGCACCACCAGCACCCGTTGCCACCGGAAGGCGGGAACCGCCACGCAGCCCTGTGGCGTGCCCACGGCACTGACGATCGACAGGTCCACCTCGCCCCGCCCGACCCACTCCAGCAGGTTCTTCTCGTCGGCCGGCAGCAGGTGCACCGCGACGGACGGATAGGTCCGACGCAGGCGTGCCACCGCCGAGGGCAGCACGAAGCGCGCCTGGGTATGCGAGCTGGAGATGCGTAGCTCACCGCTGTCCTGGTTGCGGTGGTTGGCGGCCAGCGCCTGGATGTTGGCCTCCTCGAGAACCATCAGCCGCGCCCGGCGCACCACCTCCTGGCCCGCATCCGTCAAGTGCTCGAGGTTCTTTCCCCTGCGGGTGAACAGTTGCAGGCCGAGTTCGTCCTCCAACAGCCGGATCTGCTTGGAAATGCCGGGCTGGGTGGCGTGAACGCGCTCAGCCGCGCGGCTGATGTTGAGGCCGGAGTCGACGATGGCGATGAGATAGCGGAGCTGGGTGAGCGTCATGGCTTGCCTGCATGGGGTCCACGGGAATCGGCACGAGGGAGCTCGAATACCGACAACACCCCATGGGGACGGCCTTCCCGCCCGCTTCGAAAAACGCCTTGCTCACGACTGCCTTCCTCACCGCATGTGGATCGGGCGTCGACCCATCCGCCCTCACGATACTTGCAACATCCGAGGGAAAATCAAGGCGACAGCGGTGTCGGAACGAGTCGTTTGACACCTTCCCGGGGCCTTCCCGGGGCCTACGGCGATTCGGACGCCTCCTGGATGGCGCGCACGCTCACCGGGACGTGCTTGTGGTACGGCGTGCGCGCGAGCGGATCGCAATGATCGCTCGCCGTGAGGCGGTTGACCTGCGGGCCGTTCGGCTCGCCCCCGCGATAGCGCATGCCGTATCCGTGGGGAATGATGACCATGCCGGGACGAAGCATCTCGTCGAGTTCGATGGTGACGGGGAGCTCACCCGTCGCCGATGTGCAGAGAGCTCGCGCACCTCGCCGCAACCCGAGCGCACGAGCGTCGTCGGGGTGCATCCGCATGGCACCGTCGAGGTCGGTCTTCCGCCACGCCGGATCCCGGTAGATCTGGTTCGCGTTGTATCCCCGGCGCTCGCCGGCGAGCAGCACCAGGGGGTGGTTCGACGCGGGTTCGTCGCGAAGCGCGTGAAGCGCCTGGAGCATCTCGGGGATGTCCAGATGGATGCGCCCGTCCCGGTGCCGGATGAACGACCACGTGTCCTCGAACTCATGCCGGGTGACCAGGGTCCCCTCCGCGCGCTCCAGAATGGCGTGGAACAACGACACGCCCAACGAGAACCGGTTGCCCCGGTGCCCGGCGCGGCGCACGGCGGCGGGCTCCCGGCTCGCCAGCTCGAGGGCCAGGGCGAGCAGGGGCGCCGCCGCGGCGGGAGGAACGCGCGAGGCGCTCGCGCGTGGGGTCCGCAGCGTCTGTCCCAGGGTACGGTAGATGATGGACGCGGCGAAGGGCCGAAGGCCGGGCTCCTTCGCCAGCAGGGCTCCCATCGCCGCGAGGAAGACGAGGTGCTTCGTCGCCGCGGGCTCTCGAGTGGCGATGCGCCGCAGCAGCGGGAATGACTTCGGGAGCGCACCCATCGCCTCGAGCAGGCGCGTGTAGATCTCTGGCTCCGGCAGGGCCTCCGCGCGCGGCGGGAACACGGGGTGGCGCAGATGGAACGCGTTGTCCGGGAACTCGAGGTTGAAGCCGGTGCACTCCCACTTCTCGAACTGCGTCGCCGCGGGCAGGACGTAGTGGGCGAACCGGGCGGTTTCCGTCATGGCCACGTCCACGACGACCAGCAGCTCGAGCTTGGAGAATGCCCGCTCATAGGCGGCGGTGTTCGCGCCCGTGAGCGCGGGGTTGGCGCTGTCGACGAACATCGCGCGGATGCGGTCCTCTCCCTCATGCTCGATCTCGCTCGGCAGGATGTTCGGCGGGTAGAGACCGGCGATGGGGTGCATCTTGTGATGGGCCGTGCGGGGGTGTCGGCTGTCCCGCTCGTCGGTGTGGCCGAGAAATGGGAGGAAGAACGAGTGGAAGTTGTTCCCACCTCGTTTGCCGAAGTTGCCGGTGACGAGGAACAGCAGCTTCTCGAGGTATGAGTTGAGCGTGCTGTGGAGGCTCTGTTGCAGGCCGAGGTCGATGCGCACGCAGGCCACACGGGCCTGGGCGAACCCCCGGGCCACGCGCTCGACGTCGGCGAGGGGCACGTCGGCCCGGCGGACGTAGTCCTCGATGGGAATCGAGCGCAGCTCCGCCTCCAACGCGGCGAAGCCGGTGCAGCGCCGCGCGAGGAACTCCCGGTCATGCAGGTCCTCACGCACGATGATGGCGAGGATGGCCGCCATCAGGAACGCGTCGTTACCGGGGCGAAGCTGCAGGTGGACGTCGGCGAGGCGCGCGGTCTCCGTCTTGCGCGGATCGACCACGACCATCTGGCGCGCGGGGTCCTTCTTCAGCTCGCGCAGGGTGTCGCGTGCGTTGGGGATGCCGTGCGCCTGGAACGGGTTGGTGCCAATGAACAGCACGAAGTCCGCGTGCTCCACGTCCTCGGTGAGGTGGCACCGCTGATCACCGAAGAGCCGTCCATTGACCCAGAAGTCGCCCGTCTTCTCCTGTGCGAGGGCGCTGTAGACGAAGCGGCTCTTCATCGCCTTCGTGAGCTGCCGGCTGTAGGCGCCGCCCAGGTGATTGCCCTGGCCGCCGCCGCCGTAGAAGGCGAACGCCCGCCCGCCGTGACGTTCACGGATGGCGATGAGGCGCCTGGCGATGTCCGCGAGTGCCTCGTCCCAGCCGACGCGGACGAAGGAGCCATCTGGCTCGCGCCGCAGCGGATGTTCGAGGCGGTCCGCGTTCTCCTGGTAGTGCTGCAGCCGCGCGGCCTTCTGGCAGAGGTAGCCCCTGGACACCGGATGCGCTTCATCGCCGCGAATGCTCGTGATGCGTGAACCCTCCACTTCGACGCGGAGTCCGCAATTGCGGGAGCACAGGATGCAGGCGGTCTGTTCGGTGGTCATGGAGGACCCTTGCCAGGAAGATAACGAACGTTATCCTGGTTGGCACCCCATGCGCCATCCCCCTGAACAGAAGTCGCGGTCCCGTGAGAAGCTCGTACGTGCCAGTGCCTCGCTCGCCAAGCAGCAGGGGTTCGCGGGCAGCGGAGTGGATGCGCTCGCGAGCGCGGCGGGGTTCACCAGCGGCGCGTTCTATCGGCACTTCGGAGGCAAGGACGATCTGCTGTCCTCCATCGTCGAGACGGAGCTCGAGGCGACGCGCGCTCGCTTCTCCACGATCGAGCCGCGCAACGAAGAGCAACTGCTCCTCGCCTTCGACGCCTACCTCAGCCTCGCGCATGTGCGGCATCCGGAGGCGGGATGCGTGCTGCCACCGCTGGCCTCGGAGGTGGGCCGCGCTCCGGACGAGACGAAGAAGGTGTTCGAGCGCGCGCTCGCGGAGCTGATGGCCGTCCTCGTCGAGAAGGTGGGTGACTCACCGGCCGCCTTCGCGATCCTCAACCAGTGTGTCGGGGCGGTGATGATCGCGCGTGGTCTCGCGACGGACAACGCGAAGCACGAGGTGCTCGCGGCCGCACGCAAGAGCGTACGCAATGGCCTCGCTTCGCTCCGGATGAGGCCCCCTCCCCAAGGGACGTTTTGATACCGATACCGCCACCCTCCCCGCGGGCATCGACAATTCAAGGCCCGAGGGGTGCGTGCGCGTCGGCCGCGCCCTCCAACACCGGGAGGGTGAAGTAAAAGGTCGAGCCGGACCCCACCTCGCTCTCCACCCAGATACGGCCTCCGTGGCGCTCGACGATGTCACGGCAGATGTAGAGCCCCAACCCCAGCCCTCCGAAGCCCGAGATGGGGGCGTTGCGCGCCCGGAAGAAGCGCTCGAAGAGGTGAGCCCGCTGGTCCGACGGGATGCCTATCCCCTTGTCCGTCACCGAGACGAGGGCCTGGGCACCATGTCGCTCCACCACGAGACGGATGGTTCCTCCCGTGGGGCTGTACTTGATGGCGTTCTCCAGCAGGTTCACCAGCACCTGGGCGAGCCGTCCCCGGTCCCCCTGGATGATGAGCGTCTCGTCGGGCTCCTCGTACACGAACGTGTGGTGCGGGCCGACCGGGCGGAGGTCCGCGAGCACCTCGCGGGTGAGTTGCTGGAGCGGCACGGGCTCATGCCTCAACTCCAGCCGTCCCGCCTGGATGCGCGAGGTGTCCAGCAGATCATTGATGAGCCCGGAGAGCCGCGCGACCTGGGCGAGCGTCTTCTCCACATGTTGGAGCAAGAGCTGTCCGGACACCGCCTTGTGCCGGAGCGCCTGCAAATGGAGCTTGAGGGGGGTGAGCGGAGTCTTCAGCTCGTGGGAGGCGATGGACAGGAAGTCGTCGCGCACGCGGATGGCCTCCTGGGCCTCGCGCAGCAGCCGCTCGCGCTCCGCCTGTGCACGGCGCTCCGTCGTCACGTCCCGATAGTTCCAGACGCGGCCGATGATGGTGTCTCCCAGCCGCTGGGGGCGCGAGTAGCGCTCGAGAATGCGCCCATCGCGCATCTCGATGGTGTCGACCCCCTCCTTTTCGGGGGTCGCGCGCAACGCCTCGACCCGCTCGCGGAACAGCTCCGGGTGCTGGACCTGGGGGAGCGCGTACCTGAGCATCTTCTCTCCGTCCCAGTCCTTCGTGAACTCGTCGGACATCCGCCAGAGTTCCAGGAACCTCCTGTTGTAGGCCGTGACTCGCCGGCGTTGGTCGACCACCACCACCCCATCCGCAGTCGATTCGAGGGTGGCGCGCAGGAGCGACACCATGTGCTCCAGGTACTCGCGAGCCCGGCGATGCTCGGTGATGTCCACCATGATGCCGCGCAGCTCGCAAGGGACGCCGTCCTCGGAAATCACCGTGACGATGTCGCGCAGCCACACGACGCGCCCATCCGCGGCGATCATCCGGTACTCGAATTCGTGCGCCCTGCACTCCATCGCCGCCTTCATGCAGAAGGCCGGAGCCCAGTCCTGATCCTCGGGGTGCAGGTGCTTCACCCAGAAATCAGGCTCCTGCATCCACCTCTGGGTGGAATAGCCCAACAGGCGCTCGGCCTGCTTGCTGACGAACGTGAAGCGGAACCTCGCATCGGTGGACCAGACGATGCCATCGACGGTGTCGGTGAGTTCCACGTGCTCGCGCTCGGAGCGAGTGAGCACCTGGGCCACCTCTTCCGGCGTTTCCCCCAGCAACGGACAGGTGGTGGACGGTGACTGGAACACGGGCCGTGCGGCGGGAACGAGGACGCGGACGGAGCCGATGAGCTCTCCCCCTCCATCCGCCGAGACCTCGACGGCGCTCAGCTCGACGGACAGGTGGACGAGCCTTCCCCGCGTCGTCCCGGCGCGGAACTCGACCGAGCACGACCCACCTGTCCGGAGCACCCTCCGCCAGGTCTCCAATACCCGGTCGAGGTCCTCCGGGTGCACGAGCCGCTGGACGAAGTCCCGTGCCTTGCACTCCTCCAGGGAATGGCCGAGGGCACGCGAGAGGGACGGGCTCACCCAGCGCAAGCGGGGGGGAAGGCCTCCACCGAGCCAGAGCATCGGGGAGTCCGGCGAGACATTCGCCGGGTCGGTCGCCTCCAGCCTTGCCTCGCTCCACTGAGTGTCGGCCATGTCTCCCTTCTTCCCCGCGAGCTGTCGCGACGCCCTTGACAATCAATACGCACAGCTCGGCTGGAAGTCCCGGCCGCTCCCTCGCTGGCCGGCCGGAAGGACCCCTCGCTCGCCTCGACGACCATGAATGACACGAACCCAACATCGATGGACAGCTCCCGAT
The DNA here is from genome assembly GCF_002305875.1 of Cystobacter fuscus. Lineage (NCBI taxonomy): Bacteria > Pseudomonadati > Myxococcota > Myxococcia > Myxococcales > Archangiaceae > Cystobacter > Cystobacter fuscus. The sequence goes on from NZ_CP022098.1 coordinate 8,034,630, forward strand.
GCCGTGGCGCCAGCCAACGACTGTCAGACCGCTCCCTCATACCCAGACATGCGGCCAGGACGCTCCCTGGCCGCGCGGTCCGAGGCCCCCCCGCCACGGTATTTGTCCTTTCCCTTGTTGCGGTCAGCCCACCACCTGGTAGGGCCTCATCATCTCGTGGTCCTCATGCGAGAGGATGTGGCAGTGCCAGGCATACCGCCCGGGCCTGTCGAAGCGGGCGACGATCCGGGTGACCTCACCCGGGAAGGCTTGCACGGTGTCCTTCCAGCCCTGCTCGTCCGGCGGAGGCGGTTGGACCCCCCCCACGGAGACCTGGGTGAGGTCGAGGATGCCACCCGTGCCTTCGCTCTCCCCGGTGTGAGGGTCGAAGTGTTCCTTGGGAGTCACCGCGCCCTCGGCCACCGTGAGGGGAGCCCGGCCGAGCACCTGGAAGTGGACCATGTGCAGGTGGATGGGGTGGGCGTCCGCCGTGACGTTGTAGATCTCCCAGACTTCCACCGCGCCCAGGACGGGGTTCTCGGTGATGGGCTCGTCCCACAGGAAGGTCTCGAGCCGTTGGGGCTGAACCTGCCCGCCGAGCAGCGGCTTGATGCGGCCGAAGCTGTCCGTGCCCTCGAAGAGCAGCACCTTGCGCTCTCGCGTGGCCGTGAGCGGCTGGAGAGGGCCATGTTTGGGACGCAGTGTGCCGGGAATGCCGCCCGGGAGCGCCTTGCGCACCTCCGAGGAAGGCCAGGAGTGCCCGCGCAGCGGAAGGCTCACGTCGAAGCGCATGATGTCCCGGGTGGGATCCTCCGGCGCCAGCGGATCACCCGCCGGGAAGGGGACGGGCGCATCATTGTGGAGGGTGAGCCGCGCGCCCTCCAACCCCTTGAAGTCAATCACCAGATCCCTGCGCTCTCCGGGCGCGAGAACGAACGGCTCGTCGAGAGGCACCGGGTGATTGAGCAGACCCAGCTCCGTGCCCACCTGGAAGACGCGGCCGCGCATGTCCTGGTTGAAGAAGAGCCGGTAGAAGCGCGAGTCCGAGCCATTCAACATGCGCAGACGGTACTGGCGAGGCTCCACCTCCAGCCGCGGCCAGGCCATGCCGTTGACCAGGATGAAATCGCCGAAGAACTCCGGAAGCACACTGGGGAAGGGGGCCGTCGTGTCGGGCGGAGGCGTCGCCGGATAGAAGAGCTGGCCCTGGTCGGTGAACATCCGGTCCTGGATGGCGAGTACAATCTCATACGGCCCGCCCGGCAACACATTGAGGGGCTTCAGCCACTGCTCGTTCTCGTCCCGCAGCAGATAGAATCCCGCCAGGCCGGCGTAGACGTTGAGGCGGGTGATGCCGAGCGTATGGTCGTGGTACCAGAGCGTCCCCGCCTCCTGGGTGTTGTCATAGCGATAGAGTGGCTTGCTCCAATCAGGCCCCCGTTCCAGATAGCGCTGGGTGAACCAGGCCTCGGGGAGCCCATCACTCTCGGGCTCGGTGTGGCCACCGTGCAGGTGGGTGACCGTGGGCACTCCGAACCCGGGCCTGGCCAGATGGATGCTGGTGTCGACGGGCAGCAGGTGTGCCCGCGGAAACGGAAGGAGGGGCCGAGGCAGGGTGTTGCGCCACTCGACCACCAACGGAACGTTCTTGAAGGCCTCGAGAGTCGGACCGGGATAGCTCGCCTTCTGGCCCCGCAGTCCATAACCCCAGACCGTGGTCATGAGTTTGTTGCCGGAGGGACTGGTGAGCCCCAGCCATTGCTGGAGTTCTTCCATCTGCACATGGAGCTGGCCCACGAGGGTGGCGTCCACCCGCTGCGGGAGCGGGAGCAGATTCACGAAGCGCTGCCCGGGTGGCGGGGGCGGCAGGAGGAGGTACGTGTCAGCGTGGGCCTGCTGGCGAAGGACATCCGGCAGCAGCAAACCGGTACCCACCGCCGCGCCAGTACGCAAAAGACCTCGTCGACTGATCATGAGGGCCTCCGTTCGAGAGAGCCCCCAACGTGCTGCTGGCCTCCCCCTTCGACTACCGGCTGGCAGGGTGAAACCGCCGTCCGGTAGTCGCACGGACACCTCTCACGTAAGCCAGCGAATAACCGACAAACATTCTCTCTCTTCCAGCGTGGAGCCCTTCCTCGCCCCCTGAAATGAGGCCCCCCCGGAGCTCGCCGGGTGCGCGGGCCGTACGTGCCCCTCGCCCGGGGAGCCTGTTCACAGCGAGTGGATGTAGTGGGTCAGCGCGCTGCTCGCGTTGAGCAGGTGCGCGCGCATGCACCGCGCGGCCTCCTCTCCGTCCCCTCGGGCGATGGCCCGCATGAGTTCCTCATGCTCGGAGCGCGAGCGCGTCATCCGGTCTCCCTGCCGCAGCTGCGTCCGGCGGAACGCTGCCATGCGCGTGCGCAGCGCCAGCGCCTGCTCCACCATGAACTGGTTGTGGGTCGCCCGGTAGAGGGTCTCGTGGAAGCGCCGGTTGAAGTCGTCGTAGGCGTCCAGGTCTCCCGCGCGCACCATCGCCGCCGAGCCCTCGTGCAACTGTTGCAACTGGCTGCGCTCCAGCGGCGTCATGCGCCAGGTCGCCAGCCGCACGCACATGGCCTCGAGCTCCGCCGTCATCTCGAACATGTCCATGATGCGCTCGGGCGACAGCGGCGTCACCACCACGCCCCGGCGCGGGCGCAGTTCCACCAGCCCCGTCACCGACAACTGCCGCAGCGCCTCGCGCACCGGCGTGCGCGACGCCCCGAAGCGCGTGGCGAGCTGCTGCTCGTCCAGCGCCACCCCCGGCTTGAGCGCCCCCGTGGCGATCTCCTCCTCCAACGCCAGGCGGATCCGCTCGGACAACAGCTCGCGCTGCTCCTCCAGCGCCTCGTCCTCGCTCGCCTCGTCCCTCGTCCGCTCGTTCACGCGCATGGGTTCCTCCATCCTCTCCCGCCCCGGTATCCGAAGGCCACCCCGTATACATAACGCCATGCATCATGGATTCTGGCATACAGTTGCCGGAATTTATCGTCTCGCGTATACAATTCTCTCCAGCAGGAAGAACACGGGAGACATGGCGGGGCCGTGGTTCCCGAGGCCGGGCAGCCCGACGGGCCGCCCCCTCCAGGCACGAGGACGGAGCATGCGCGACTGGAATCAACAGGCTCGCAACCGGGACGCGCGGATGGCGCGGGCCGCGGGGCTGGCGCGAGGCAAGGTCGTGGAGGCGAAGGACGCGCGCGAGCTGCTCGAGCGGGTGCTCGAGCCCGGAGACCGCGTCTGCCTCGAGGGCAACAACCAGAAGCAGGCGGACTTCCTCGCCCGGCAGCTCGCCTCGGTGGATCCCCAGCGCGTGCGGGGGCTGCACCTGGTGCAGTCGGTGCTCGCCCTGCCCGAGCACCTGGACGTCTTCGACAAGGGCGTGGCGAGCCGGCTGGACTTCTCCTTCTCGGGGCCACAGAGCGCGCGGCTGGCGAGCCTCGTGGGTTCGGGGCGCATCGCCATTGGCGCCATCCACACGTACCTGGAGCTGTTCGGCCGCTACTTCATGGACCTCACGCCCCGGGTGAGCCTGGTGGCGGCCCAGTCCGCGGACGCCGCGGGCAACCTCTACACGGGGCCCAACACCGAGGACACCCCCGTCATCGTCGAGGCCACCGCCTTCAAGCGCGGCATCGTCATCGCCCAGGTGAACGAGCTCGTCGACACCGTGCCCCGCGTGGACATCCCCGGCGGCTGGGTGGACTTCATCATCCGCAGCCCCTCGCCCCACTACATCGAGCCGCTGTTCACCAGAGACCCGGCGCTCATCTCGGAGATCCAGGTGCTCATGGCCATGATGGCCATCAAGGGCATCTACGCCGAGTACGAGGTCGACCGGCTCAACCACGGTATCGGCTTCGACACCGCCGCCATCGAGCTGCTGCTGCCCACCTACGCCGCGTCGCTCGGCCTGAAGGGGAAGATCTGTCGGCACTGGGCGCTCAACCCCCACCCGGCGCTCATCCCCGCCATCGAGGCGGGGTTCGTCGAATCGGTGCACTCCTTCGGCTCGGAGCTGGGCATGGAGGACTACATCCGCGCGCGCTCGGACATCTTCTTCACGGGCCCTGACGGCTCGCTGCGCTCCAACCGCGCGTACAGCCAGGCGGCGGGCCACTACGCGTGTGATCTGTTCATCGGCTCCACGCTGCAGATAGATCTGGAGGGCAACAGCTCCACGGCCACCCAGGGCCGCATCGCGGGCTTCGGCGGAGCACCGAACATGGGCGCGGACGCACGGGGCCGCCGCCACGCGAGCCCCACGTGGCTCAAGGCGGGACGCGAGGCGGGCACGTCCGCCATGCCCCGGGGCCGCAAGCTCGTGGTGCAGATGGTGGAGACGTTCCGCGAGCACATGCAGCCGGCCTTCGTGGAGAAGCTCGACGCCTGGGCCCTGGCCGAGAGCGCCGGCATGGCCCTGCCCCCGGTGATGATCTACGCGGACGACGTGAGCCACATCCTCACCGAGGAGGGCATCGCCAACCTGCTCCTGTGCCGCACCCCGGAGGAGCGCGAGCAGGCCATCCGGGGCGTGGCGGGCTACACCCCGGTGGGACTCGGGCGGGACAAGCGCGCCGTGGAGAACCTGCGCGACCGGGGAATCATCCGGCGGCCGGAGGACCTGGGCATCGACAAGCGTCAGGCGAGTCGGGACTTGCTCGCCGCGAAGTCCATCAAGGATCTGGTCCGCGCCTCGGGCGGCCTCTACTCGCCGCCCAAGCGCTTCCGCAACTGGTGAGGACCCCCATGGAAACCCTGCGATTCACCTACCAAGGCGGACGGCCCGCCACGGGCAAGGCGCCGGAGATCTCCGGAGTGCTCGGCTCGGGCAACCTGGAGGTGCTCGTCGAGCCCGCGGACCTGGGCGGCGCCCTGCACGTCGAGGTCCTCACCGCCGCCGTGGGCTTCGGCCGCATCTGGCAGGCGGTGATGGATGACTTCTTCGCGCGCTGGCCACTCGGCGACGTGCGCATCTCCATCAATGACGCGGGCGCCACTCCCGCGGTGGTCAGCCTGCGGCTGGACCAGGCCCTCGAGGCGTTCGAGAAAGGCACGCCATGAGCCAGAGCACCGTGAGCCAGAGCTACTATGAAGCGACCGCGCGCGAGCGCGTGGCGGGACTGCTCGACGCCGGGAGCTTCCAGGAGCTGTTGCCTCCTTCCGCGCGGATGATGAGTCCGCACCTGAAGGAGCTCGACACGCCGGCCGCCTTCGATGACGGCATCATCGTGGGCCGGGGCCTTCTGGGAGGCCAACGGGTGCTGGTGGCCGCGCAAGAGGGCGGCTTCATCGGCGGCGCGGTGGGCGAGGTGCACGGCGCCAAGCTCAAGGGGCTGCTCGAGCGCGCGCTCGACGAGCGCCCCGCGGGCGTGCTGCTCCTGGTGGAGTCCGGAGGCGTGCGCCTGCACGAGGCCAACGCGGGCCTCATCGCCGTGTCCGAGGTCATGCGCGCGGTGCTCCGGGTGCGCGGCGCGGGCATCCCGGTGATCGTGCTCGATGGCGGCAAGTATGGCTGCTTCGGCGGCATGGGCATCGTCTCGCGGCTGTGCGACGCGGTCATCATGAGCGAGGAGGGACGGCTGGCCCTCTCCGGCCCCGAGGTCATCGAGACCACCAAGGGCGTGGAGGAGTTCGATTCCAGGGACCGGGCGCTGGTGTGGCGCACCCTGGGCGGCAAGCACCGCTACCTGCTCGGCGAGGCCACGTCGCTCGTCGAGGACGACATCGGCGCGTTCCGGACCGAGGCCCTGGTGCTGCTCGACCGCGCGCCCGACCTGAGCCTGGAGGCCATCGAGGCGGAGCACGCCTTCCTCGGTGAGCGGCTGCGGCGCTTCGGCGAGTGTGCCGACGCGCTCGACATCTGGGCGGCCCTGGGCATCGAGCAACCCGAGCGGCTGCCGGTGCTCGACACCCCCACCTTCCTGGCCACCGTGCGTGGCAAGAGGGCCTGAGCATGGACGCGCGCACCCTGTTCGATCGGCTGTTTCCCCAGGGCCATGACATCCGCTTCGAGGAGCCGTTCTTCTCCGGCACGGGACGCAATGGCGAGACCACGCTCGCGGTGCTCGGCACCCAGGACAAGGCGCCCATCAGCGCGGCGCTGGCGCACCGCATGGCCACCGAGGTGCTCCGCGTCGTCCGCGAGCACCCGGGCCGTCCCCTGCTGCTGCTCGTCGACACCTCCGGGCAGGCGCTGAGCCGCCGGGACGAGCTGCTCGGCATCAACGGGTACATGGCCCATCTGGCCAGGTGCCTGGAGGTGGCGCGGCGCCGGGGCCACCGCATCCTCGGGCTCGTCTGGGCCGAGGCCGTCAGTGGAGGCTTCCTCGCCAGCAGCCTGCTCGCTGACGCCTGCTATGCCCTGCCCGAGGCGGAAATCCGGGTGATGAACCTGCCGGCCATGTCCCGTGTGACGAAGATTCCCCTGGCGCGGCTCGAGGCCCTGAGCGTCCAGTCGCCCGTGTTCGCTCCGGGCGTGGAGAACTACCGGCGCATGGGCGCCATCACCGCCGTCTGGGACGGAGATCTGGCGCGCCACCTGGCCGAGGCGCTCGCCGCACCCCTCGAGGAGGATCCGCGCAGCGCCCTGGGTGAAGCCCGGGGCGGCCGTCAGCTCGCCCACCGCGTGGCCAACAGGGTCCGTCATGACGTGCTCTGAGCCCCTCACGCGGCATCACTGGGTGCGGCTGGATGCCGGTTGGGAGCACCACCTGCGCTCTCCCCTCGCCCCCGAGGCCCGAGAGCAACTCCTGGACTGGTGCGGCCGCGGACGGCCCTTCGTCGTGGCCCGGGCGGACGCGGCGGACACGGAGGAGGACGTGCGGCTGGGACTCGCCCTGCCCGACAAGCGCCGCATCGCGCTCCACGTCGGCCGCGCCGCCGTCCTCTCCTCCCGGCCCCCGCTCGCCCTCCGGGACGTGTGGCACACCGCTCCCGAGTCGTGGCGCTCCGTCCTGCGGCACCTGTCCTTGCTCGGGGAGACGCTCGGCGTCCCGGTGGGCGTGTTCGGCTCGTTGGCCTGGGAGTACCTGTCCGGCGTGAGGTACGTCCGGCCGGACTCGGATGTGGACCTGTTGTTCTCCCCCACCCGGTGGACGGACGTGGAACGGCTCCTGTCCGCGCTGGAGGCCACGTCCCGCACACCGGGCGGGGTGCGGCTGGATGGAGAGGTGCTGCTGCCCGATGGCGGCGCGGTCGCCTGGCGGGAGCTGGCCTCGCGGCCCCACCGGTTGCTCGTGAAGGGCCCCCGGGGCGCGGGACTGCGCGCCTGGAAGGACCTCACGGCGCTGTTCGCGGGGGCTCCGGCATGACGCGGCCCGTGCTCCGCCAGCCAGTGGTGTTCGCGCCCGATACGGCCGGAATTGGCCGGGACGCGATCCGGGCGCTGTACGCCGAGCTGGCCCTGTACCCCAAGCCCGGCCTCGTCAGTCCGCTCGACTCGGGCAGCCATGACGACATGGACATGGGCACCTTCATGCGCAGCCTGTTCTCGCTGCGCGGCTACTTCCGCGACATCGCCGCCGCGGGAGCCAGGGGCGCGGACTTCCCGGAGCTGCGAGCGCTCGGCCTCGACGCGGAGCGACGGATGCTGGTGGCCACCGAAGGCATCAACACCCACCGGGGCGCCATCTTCAGTCTGGGGCTGCTGGCCGCCGCAGCGGGGGCGCTCAAGCGCGAGGGCCTGTCCCTGTCGGGCGCCGCCCTGGGCGAGGCCGTGCGCGAGCGCTGGGGCGGGCCCTCGTCGAGGCCGGCCACGCGGCCCGTCACGACGACAGCCATGGGGCGCGCGCCATCCGCCGCTACCACGTCCGGGGCGCCCGGGAGGAAGCCTCCGAGGGCTTTCCCCTCGTGTTCACCACCGCCCTGCCCGCGCTCGACGGCGTGCTCGCGCGCACGGGCTGTCTCGAGCGGGCGATGGTGCAGGCCCTGTTCGCGCTGATGGCGGTGCTCCCGGACACCAACCTGCTGCACCGGGGTGGCGCGGCGGGACTGGACTTCGTGCGGGACGAAGCCCGGAGCGTCCTCGAGGCGGGAGGTGTCCTCGCGCCGGACTGGCGGGAACGGGCTCTCGTGCTGCACCGGGCCTGCGTGGCGCGGCGGCTGTCTCCCGGTGGCTCAGCGGATCTCCTGGCCGCCACCTGGTTCGTGCACCACCAGCGGCGCGGGGCGGAGCGGCCATGAGCCTGGGAATCCTCTGCCCGGGCCAGGGCGCGCAGCACCCGGCGATGCTCGAGCCCCTGAGCACGCCCCCCGAGGCCCGCGCGGTGCTCGACACCGCGAGCGAGGTGCTCGGAGCCAGTCCCTGGACGCTCATGAAGGGCCCCGCCGAGGCGCTCTACGTCAACGCCCTGGCCCAGCCGCTGCTGTGCGCCGTGCAACTGGCGACGTGGACGGCGCTGCGCTCCCGGCTGCCCACGCCGCGCGTCTTCGCGGGCTACAGCGTGGGGGAGCTCGCCGCCTACGGGTGCGCGGGAGCCCTCGACGCCGGGGAGCTGTTCACGCTCGCCCAGGCGCGAGCCCGGGTGATGGATGACGCGGGTCCGGCGGACAGCGGCATGCGGGCGGTGCGGGGCCTGTGTCGCAAGCGGCTGGAGCCCCTGCTCGAGGCGCACGCGGTGCACATCGCCCTCGTCAATGGCACGGGCCGCTTCGTCATTGGAGGACGGGAAGAGGACTTGAGGCGACTCGAGCCGGAGCTCTCCGCCCAGGGAGGCTCGGTGACGGTGCTTCCGGTGCACGTGGCGTCCCATACGCCCCTGCTGGCGTCGGCGGCGCGCGCCTTCGGCGAGCACCTGGCCCACAGCGGCCTCCGGGCACCCGTCACGCCCGTGCTCGCGGGCATCGACGGCACGCCGGTGTCCACGCGCGAGCGGGCGCTCACCACGCTCACCCGGCAGGTGGCAGAGACGGTGGACTGGGCCGCGTGCATGGCGGGACTGGCCGAGGAGGGCTGCACGGTGCTGCTGGAACTCGGCCCCGGCGCCGACCTGAGTCGGATGGTGCGTGACACCCTGCCCTCGCTGTCCGTGCGCTCCGTGTCCGAGTTCAAGACCCTGGAGGGCGTGTGCTCCTGGGTGCTGCGCCAACTGGAGTGAAGCCAAGGGAGGAAGCCACATGACCATCTACGGAGTGGCGCTGCTGGCGCTGTGTACGCTCGTCGGAGTGCTCCTGGGAGACCTGCTCGGAATGCTGCTGGGCGTGAAGGCGAACGTGGGCGGAGTGGGCATCGCCATGGTGCTGCTCATCCTCGCGCGGCTCTGGCTGGTGCGCTGGGGAGGCCTGAGCCCGGGGCTCAAGTTCGGCGTCGAGTTCTGGGCCCACCTGTACATCCCCATCGTGGTGGCGATGGCGGCGCAGCAGAACGTGGTGGCGGCGGTGAGGGGAGGCCCCGTGGTCATCCTCGCGGGCCTCGGGGCAACGGCCCTGTGCGCCGCGGGCACGGCGCTGCTCAGCCGGCTCGGCCGCCCACCACCCTCCTCGCGCGAGGAGCCCCTCGCGCCGACGTCTCATTCCTGAGCCGAGGTCGTCATGCACGAGCTTCAATCCATCCTGAGCAAGCACGGGCTGATCACGGCCTTCGCCCTGGTGGGCGCCCTCATGTGGGTCTCCAACCTGATCTCCCGCCACCTCACCCGGGGCCGGGTGCACGGCTCGGCGATCGCCATCCTCCTGGGGCTGGTGCTCGCGTACGTGGGCGGAGTGCTGACGGGCGGCAATCAGGGCCTGGCGGACGTGCCCGTCTTCGCGGGCGTGGGGCTGATGGGCGGCGCGATGCTGCGCGACTTCGCCATCGTGGCCACGGCCTTCGAGGTGAACGTGGTGGAGGCGCGCCGGGCGGGCCTCGTCGGCGTCCTGGCGCTGGGCCTGGGCACGGTACTGCCCTTCATCGTGGGCGCGGTGGTGGCCTGGAGCTTCGGGTACCGGGACGCGGTGAGCATGACCACACTCGGGGCGGGCGCCATCACCTACATCGTGGGTCCGGTGACGGGCGCGGCGCTGGGGGCCCGCTCGGACGTCATCGCCCTGAGCATCGCCACGGGGGTGTTCAAGGCCGTGCTCGTCATGGTGGGCACGCCGTTCGCGGCGAAGTCCATCGGGCTCGACAACCCGCGCTCCGCCATGATCTTCGGCGGCTTCATGGGCACGGTGAGCGGGGTGACGGGAGGACTGGCCGCCACGGATCCCAAGCTCGTGCCCTACGGAGCGCTCACGGCCACCTTCCACACGGGCCTGGGCTGCCTCGTGGCCCCCTCGGTCCTCTACTTCATCGTCCGCGCCCTGGTGGGCTGAGCGGGGCCTGGGCATAGTCTCCCGTCCCTTCCCGACACCAGGGTCCCGCCATGCAAACCGCACCTCTGCAAGACATCGCCGCGCCGGAAGGCATCTGCTACGGCTGTGGCAGCAACAATCCACACGGGCTGCACATCAAGAGCTACTGGCACGACGACGGCATCCACGTCATGGCCAGGCACATCCCGGAAGCCAGATACACGGGCTGGCCCGAGCTGGTGTACGGCGGTCTGATCGCCATGCTGGTCGACTGCCACTCGAACTGGACCGCGATGGCCTACCACTACCGCGCCGAGGGGCGCGAGCCCGGCAGCCTGCCGCGGATCGAATGCGTCACGGGCAACCTCGGCGTCAAGTTCATCAAACCCACGCCCATGGGGGTGCCCCTGCTCCTGCGCGCGCATGTCGAAGGCGAAGTCGGCCGCAAGAGCCGGGTCATCTGCGAGGTGCATGCCGGCGACACGCTGACCGCGCTGGGCGATTCGATCTTCGTCCGCGTGGATACCGGGAAACTGAAAGAGGCGGCACACGGCCGCGGAGCCTGAACCCGCGTCCGAGCGCTCCTCCTCCGGCACCCACGCCACCCGCCCCGGTTCCTGCGTCCCACCAGAGTTGCTGAAGAGAACGTTGGACTTGGACGGCGCGAGGTGACGGCCGAGGACGGATGCCCCTGAATCACCCGTGGCGTAACCTGACTTGATGGGTTACAACTTGACACCTGACATCCACCTGTGGCCCAATCAGGATTAGTCGTATTTAGCCTCAATCAGGGTGGGCCGTGCGTACCTGGAACATCCTCTTCAGAGTCTGGGCACTGCTGTGCGCCATCGGGTGCGGCCATGGAGCGGCGACGCGCGGGGAGGAGCCGGGCGAAGGGCTGCGGGTGGCGTGTGCCCGGGGCGATGAGGGGTCAACACGCGGCTAGGACAGATACCGGCCACGCTGCAGCGGGTGAGTGACTTCCCCTCGCAGCTGCGCGACTTCACCCTCTTCGAAATCAAGCAGCTGTTGGAGAGCCGGGACTTCACCCTGGCGACGCAGTCGCAACTGAAGCTGGCCGAGAAGCTCATCGAGCAGCAGGAGCGGTTGATGGGGAAAGTGCAATGACGAAGACGCCCTCGCACCCGAGCGTGGAGGAGCTGGCCGAGCGTCTGCGCGCGGCCCGGCGCGCGGGAGCGCCGGGAGAAGCGGAGCGGCTGCGGTTGCACCGGGAGCTGGCGGAGAGCTGCCCCTCGTTCACCCCCAACCTGCTGGAGCTCGCGAGGCAGTTGCAGCTCGCGGACGAGCCGGGCCGGGACGCGACGGAGGCCTTCGCCGAAGTGCGGCGGCTGCTGGAGCAGGCGGTGGTGGGCTCGGAGCGAAGCGCCCCGGCGGTGGTGGAAATGGGGTACTTCCTGGACACCATCCATCACGACTCCGAGCGGGCCACGAAGCTGTACGAGGAGGGCGCGACCAGGGCGCTGGAGACGCTGGAGGATGCGTGGGCGGGGCTGCTGCGCGCCTGGGTGCTCGAGCGGACGCACGAGTCGCTCCAGAAAGCGCTGAAGCTGGGCGAGCTGGCCAGGAAGCTCCTCCCGGACTCGGGCCGCATCCAGGGTGGGGTGAGCGACGCGCGGCTGGCCGCGGAGCGCGAGGGCCTGCTGAAACCCTGAGCCCCTCCGCGTACGCCGCGAGGCGCCCATGAGCCTCCTGAGACGCGCCGCCCGTGAGAGCAACCCCCGCCTGCTGGAGCTGTTCGGTGTGCAGCGCAGCAAAGAGCTAGGGCCCACCAGGACAGTTCTCCAGGCTCAGCACACTGCAAAGACTCATCTCACGGCTCGCCACCCTCTCCGAAGGTGGATCATGGCCAGACACAGCGGAAAGTGCGTGGATGTCAGTAGTGCGAGCACGGAGGATGGTGCCGCCGTCGTTCAGTGGGGATGCCATGGTGGCAACAACCAGCGGTTCTATGTTCAGGACTGGGGAGGCCGCTACCGCCTCGTTGCCAAGCACAGCGGCAAGTGCCTGGACGTGAGCGGTGCGAGTACAGCAGATGGGGCGTACTTCATCCAGTGGCCTTGCCACGGGGGGGACAATCAGACTTTCTATCTGCGCTGACGAGGCCCCCTGTTCCCAGGAGGCACGGCCCGCTACCTCCCGTCGCACGGACACCCCGCTCGAGCATGCTCCCTTTTCACGACGACTCCAGCCCCAACGCACTCCGGCGAAAACGGCTCGAATTGAAGTCGTGCCGCGGCTCGCGAAATCAGTTCCACCAATGAGGGTACCGACGGTGTAGAACCGCGGGATATGCCAGAGTTCCGAACCAGGCTGGAGATGGATCCCTTCGAGCCGGGCTTCGATCGCTTCTTCGACCGTCGCCGAGGATTGAACGTGGGGAGTCATGGCGCGGGGGAGGCCTGACGCGAATGTCGAAAAAGGCGAGTCGAACCGCGGAACTGGCAGCGCTGGCCCGGGCATCGCAGCACCGCGAGCCGGCGCTGCGGGGGCCCGACCATGTGGCCGTCCGTTTTCTTTCCGCGCCGCTGAAGATGCTCGTTGCGCTGGAGCCTCTGCGGCGAGTGGCGCTGAAGCTCTACGCGAAGCTGATGCCGGGGGCATACGCCCTGGTGAGAGCGCGCACCTGGGCCATCGATGATTTCGTCCAGCGGGAGCTGCGAGGCGGCGCACAGCAGGTGGTGGTGCTCGGCGCCGGCTACGACACGCGCGCCTACCGCTTCGCCGAGAAGCTACGTGCGGCGGCGGCCCGCGTCTTCGAGGTGGACGCGCCGGCCACCTCACGGCTGAAGCAGGCCAAGGTGAGGCGCCTCTTCGGCTCGCTGCCGCCAGAGGTCGCCTACGTCCAGGTGGACTTCGAACGGGACTCCCTCGAGGAGCGCCTCACCCAGGCAGGCTATTCGACCTCGGTCAGGACGGCCTTCCTCTGGGAGGGAGTGACGTACTACCTGCGGCAGTCGGCCGTGGAGCAGGTGCTGCGCTTCGTCCGTGAGCGGTCGGGGCCGGCCAGCGCCATCATCTTCGACCTCATCCACCGCGGCATCGTGGAGGGCCGCGACACCTCCTTCGGCGCCCAGCAACAGCGCCGCTACGTGCGGAGCAAGGGCGAGCCCTTCCTCTTTGGCCTGGACCCGGAGGAACTGCCGGGCTTCCTGGAGCAGAATGGCTTCGGGCTCGAGGAGGTGCTCGATGCGGACGCGATGGCGGCCCGCTACTTCGCGCAGGCTCCGAAGGACTCGGAGTTGCACCGCCTCGCCAACTTCAACGCCATCGCCGTGGCGCGCGCGAAGGGCTGAGATTAGCCCACGGCCACGGTCACCCCGTCTCGCGACTGGGGCTCCGCGACGAGGCTGAAATCGCTGACCGAGCCCCTCCGTCGGCTTGCCTGACTACTCCTGTTCAACACCCTCTCATGCTCGGTCGGCTCGAGTGAAGTCGGTGAGCAGCCGCAGGGAGGCGTCCCTACCACCACGTCCAGTCCGGCAGATCCGACTGCACACGCGCCAGGCGCTCGCGGGCGTTGCGGAGCCGGTCCACCGTGCTGTGCGCGGGCGAGGCGTCGCCCCAGAAGAGGCACGAACTCGGTCCCAGCTCACCGGGCCGGTATTCCAACGGCAGGAGCACGAAGGCCCCGGCCTGGTGGATGGCGGGGGCGCCCGCGGCCAGGATGGCGTCCGCCGTGGCGCGCGTGGTCGCCTCGATGTTGCCGAGGTTGACGGCGTTGACGGTGTCGTAATGCCCGAGGAGCCGGGCGAGCGCGGCGTCCGCCAGCGCGTTGTTGCGCATGAACAGGGAGATCTCCCCGTCGTATTGCAGGCTGCGGTAGGTCCAGTTCGACGAGCCACAGATCAGGTAGTCGTCGACGACGGCGAGCTTCGAGTGGATGCAGAGCGTGCGGAAGGCCGGCACGACCCCATGCCCGGTGTTCACCCACCCGGTGTGCGAGGCGGGGGTGTAGAAGTGGAAGTCCACGTCGACATCGAGCACCTCGTGGAACTTCTTCTTCTTGGTGTCGACGAGATGGTGTCCGGCGCTGGTCTTGGCGAAGCGCAGCCCATCGTCCTCGAGCCACTGGTGCCAGGTCGGCACGTTGGGCGTGTAGTTGTCCTCGACCTGCCAGGCGGGGGCCGGGCCCGCGCCGCGCACCACCACCTTCTGGCCCGTGGGATCCTTCTTGGACGCATACACGACGCTGCGGCAGCTCGGATGGCGCAGCGCCATGTGCATCCACGCGCGCCGGGTCAGGTAGCCCACGCCGCCGCCGCTCGGGTTGGTCACGATGACCACCTGCAGGCCGGGCACCGCCTGCTTGCGCCGGTAGATGGCCCGCACCAGGTCGGGATCCGTGAGCTGGTTGTTCTCCAGGTAGACGCGCTGGTTGGCCTGGCCGATGAGCGCGAGCAGCCGCTCGCGGATGTCGGTCACCCGGGTCCGGGTGGTCGCGCTCGAGCGCGTCAGCGCGACCTGGACCGGAACGTTCTGGACGACATGGGGCACTGCGCCCGCGGGGACGACGACCTGCGCCGTGGGGTTGGCCGCGATGTCCGCGGCGTGGGCCTGCTTCCATTGGTCGGTGATGCCCCGCGCGGTCAGGTGGTTGTACAGCCGCTCCGTGGGGACGGTCGCATCGGCGATGTCGATGACTCGCCGCCAGCGACGTATCCACTCGTCTTCCACGTCGTCGGTGGCCGGGCCCTTGAGCTCGATCGCGGTGTCATGCCAGCTGGTGGGAGCGCCGCCGAGCAGGACGTCGTGCCGGGTGTTGTCGAAGTAGCGATGGGCCATGTTGAGCCCACCCAGGACGACGGTGCGCTGGCCGTTCACCGAGAAGATGGCGATCTTCTGGTGCTGGGAACTCGCGAAGAGTCCCTCGTAGCGCTCCCGGTAGACGCGCCCGCGGCCGGACTGGCCGCCCGTGGACCTGTGCAACGACAGGTCGAGCTCACCGATGTTCCGGGCCAGCGCGTCGTGCTCGAGCGGCTGCTCCTTCATGCCCAACCGGGCCTTCATGTTGGGGTACCAGAGGATCAGATCCGCGTCGTGTCCGGCGCGCAGGACCAGGCCGACATGCCGGATCAGGCTGTTGGCGTCCACGGCGAACTGCGCCAGGTTCCCCAACCGGATGTTGTGCGCGATGAGCCAGAAGGCCATGCGCACGTAGGTGTGGGGCGTGCCACGTGGCGCGGCCGCCACCCGGTCGAAGCCAGCCTTGAGCGCCGAGAAGATCTCTTCCCCATCCATGAGGAACTTCACGCTGTTGCCATTGCGGAGAGGATAAGCCATCTGGACCTCGGGGATCGGGGGTGACCTGTCTCGGCGCGTGCCGCGGCACCGGGAGCATGGCCATGGTAGCACGGACGCGCGGCGAGTGGCGCGGGATGGGTTCACGCGAGCCCATGAGCACTCGACGTCAGTCTCGAGCCGCATGTGCATTGACTTTCATGGGTTCACTCCCTCGGATGGAGCTTCGGCGTCCCTCCTACATGCGGGAACACTCACGCCCAGCACACGTCGTATTCACTATCGACCGACCCGGTCAGGTAGCTGTGCACGTTCAACGCGTGAGCCAGCCGGGCGAGCAGCGATTACCGGTCGCGTCCGAGGGGCTCTCCTTCTCGGAATTCCTTCTGGAGTGCCGCGGCCACGAACTCGACGAAGCTTTTGATCCGCAACGGGATGTCCCGCTGCGGGGGCAGCACGATCTGGATCGGGAAGGACTGCGACGTCCAGCCACGGAACACGTGAACCAGTGAGCCGCTCTGGAGTTCCTCCTTCATGAGGAACTCCGGAAGCCAGGCGAGCCCCATGCCTTCCCTTGCCATGGACTTCAAGACCAGCAAGTCGTTGCACAAGAAGAGGCTATTCACCTGGAGCTGGCGCTCATCACCGCCGTTGCGCACCAACAGCCGCTGCTGAAAGGACCCGAAGCCGGAGAAGCCGAGAAAGGGAAGCCCGGTGAGGTCAACCGGTTCCTTCGGCAGGCCTCCGTGCTCGCGAAGAAAACCCGGGCTCGCGGCAAAGAGCAGGTACGTCTCTCCCAGCTTCCTTTGAAGGATGGAGCTGTCCTTGAGTCGGCCCACGCGCACGGCGAGATCGAACGAACCGCCGATCAGGTCAACATGGTCGTCCGAGAGGTGAAGGTCGACCCGCACCCCCGGATGCAGTTTCAGGAAGTCCCGGCAGACGCGGCTCATGAGGAACTGTCCGATGTCCCCAGCCACGCTGAGCCGGATGGGCCCCGAGACTTCATGGGTCTTCTCCGTGAGTTCGTTGATGGCCTCGTGCACCTGCTCCATCAATCCCTGCATCCTCAGATAGAAGATCTGGCCCGCTTCCGTCAGCCGGAAGTGACGCGAGGAGCGGTGGATGAGCCGCACGCCCAGCTCGGCCTCCAGCGCCGAGATGTTGCGGCTGACGCGTGACTTCGGCTGCCTCAGTTTCGATGCGGCCTTGGTGAAGCTGCCACTGGTGGCGACCTCTCTGAAGATCTCGATGCGGTTG
Organism: Cystobacter fuscus; assembly: GCF_002305875.1. Lineage (NCBI taxonomy): Bacteria > Pseudomonadati > Myxococcota > Myxococcia > Myxococcales > Archangiaceae > Cystobacter > Cystobacter fuscus. The sequence goes on from NZ_CP022098.1 coordinate 8,051,418, forward strand.
AGGTTGATGTCCCGGGACAAGGGCTCTCCGTCGTTGTTCCAGCGTGTGGAACGTTGGGTTGCAGTCCCGTTCCCTCCCTCCGGGGCAATCTTCATGGGAATTGTCCGCTCACGACTTCCGCGCATGTCGCGGTGCCCGCAGAGAGGAAGTAGTGATGCATACAATCACCGGCCTGGGCGGCGTGAACCGCCGGCAGGTCATGAAGTTTGGAGGCGCCGCGCTCGCGACCGCCGCGCGCATCCGCAGTGCGGCGGCCCGCATTGGTGCCGAGTTCTCAAGAGGCCATCAGGTCATCGCCGTGGTGAGCGCCATGGGCGACGAGACGGATCGCCTGGTCGAGCTCGCGGCCCAGCTCTCTTCCGAGACAGCGCACGCCGAGGTCGACGCGGTACTCGCGGCGGGCGAGCAAGTCTCCGCGGGGCTGATGGCGTTGGCACTCCAACAATTCGGCATTCGGGCGCGGTCCTTCCTGGCCAGCCAGATCCGCATCCGGACCGACGGATGCTTCGGCAACGCGGGCATCGTCGAGATCGAAACGGCGCGGCTGGAGGCCTCGCTCTCTCGAGGAGAATTGCCAGTCGTCGCGGGCTTCCAGGGCGTTGACGCGGAGGAACGCCTCGTCACGCTCGGGCGCGGCGGCTCGGACATGACGGCCGTGGCGCTCGCCGTCAGCCTCCGCGCCGACGCCTGTGAGCTCTTCAAGGATGTCGACGGAGTCTTCGCCGAGGATCCACGCCGCAATCCCCACGCACGGAAGCTGGAGCGCATCTCCTACGAGCAGATGGACGCCCTCGTGAGAGCCGGGGCCCAGGTGCTCCAGCGCTCCGCCGTGCAGCTCGCGGCCCGTCACGGTGTCCGCCTCCACGTGCGTTCCGCCTTCCATGAAGAAAGCGGCACCTGGGTCGGCCACGACGAAACCGAGCTCCCTTTGAACCCAACCCATCACCTCCAGAAGGAAGTCGCATGACACACGAACTGACGAACGGATACTCCAGCACCCGGCCAGAGGAACTGGCCGTGCTCCGCAAGCCCATCCGCCTCGAGGCGATGAGCGGAAACACGACAGCCGGGAAGCAGAACCAGACCCAGCTCTGGTTCGACACGAAAAACTTCTCGGCGCCACAAGACCATCAGGGCCTGTTCCTGCGGCTGGGGCGCTTCCACTACACGGGCGTCCTGCTGTATCCGCGAAACCTCGAGGCCCTCCTGCCAGCGGTTCCCGGAGGGCTGAAGACCGCCGTTCGTCTGGAGTCCCTGGGGGAATTGGAAGCGTTGCTCGCGGCGGGCACGCACCAGGAGGTCCTCCAGCGGGTCCAGTCCCCGCTGATCGCGGTGTCGGCGGATCAGGACCTCCTGGCCCGCGCGGGTGAGGCGGGCCTGTCCACCTGCCTCTACCAGTACGTCGACGACGGCGAGTCCCTGCACCGGTCCATCCAGCAGGGCTTCCGCCATCCGTTCCTGATGATCTGCTTCCGCGACCCGACGAACATCCCCCTGGAGCTGGTGATCGCCTCCCTGCAAGCCACCGGCACCACCCTCATCAAGGAGATCGCGAACCCCACCGACATCGACGACGCCATCGTCACCCTGGGCGTCATGGAGGTGGGAGCCGATGGCGTGATGTTCTCGCCAGTCGAGCATGAGTTGCTGGAAGGCTTCGCGCGCAGGCTCGCCGAGCGTGGCCAGGAGCACGTCGCGCTCGAACCGGCCACGGTCACGAAGTCCGAGCCGGTCGGCATGGGCTTCCGGAGCTGCATCGACCTGGCGACGCTGTTCGAGCCGACCGAGGGGATGATCGTGGGCTCCACCTCGCAGGGAGGGGTGCTGTGCTGCCCTGAGGTGTTCTTCCTGCCTTACATGGAGAAGCGTCCGTTCCGCGTCAACGCGGGGGGTGTGCACAGCTACGTCTACAACGCCGCGAACCGGACCCATTACATGAGCGAACTCAACGCGGGTTCGGCCGTGATGGTGGTTGCCTCCGACGGGAGCACCCGGCAAGCGCCTGTTGGCCGGGTGAAGACCGAGCTGCGGCCGCTGCGGCTCATCGAGGCTCGCTTCGCCTCGGGAGAGACGATCAACGTGATTCTCCAGGACGACTGGCACGTGCGTGTCTTCTCGCCCGAGGCAAAGCCTCTCAACATCACCGAGCTGCGACCGGGCGATCGGATCCTGGCTCACAAGGCGGCGCCGGGCCGCCACGTCGGAATCAAGATCGACGAAAACATCAAGGAAAGTTGAAAAAGGTCCCTGAGATGAACACGGCGAAGAAGGTACGGCTCGGGAAGATCCTGGGCGCGAGCAGCCAGCGGGCAGTGATCGTCCCCATCGATCATGGGCTCACCGTGGGTCCCCTGACGGGAATCGAGTCCACGGCCCGCATCGCACGCTGGATCGGCCATCCCGGCGTCGATGCGGTCATCGCACACAAGGGAATCCTCTCGCGTCTGGCGGACCAGGGCGCCCTGGACCGCAAGGGTGTCATCCTGCACCTGAACGGGATGAGCAGCCTCTCCGACTCGGTCGATGACAAGGAATGGCTGACGAGCATCGAGACGGCCCTGCTGCTCGGGGCCGACGCGGTGTCGCTCCAGGTCAACTTCAACGGACGGAATGACCGGGCGAACTGGAAGATGCTGGGACAGGTGGTGGATGGAGCCGCCCGCTACGGACTGCCCGTCCTGACCATGATCTACGACAAGGTGGGCGAGGAGCCGCAGCGCTTGCACCGGATCAAGCAGCTGATGCGCACCGCCGTGGAGCTGGGCACCGATGCGCTCAAGATTGGGATGAGTGAGCGGCCGGAACTGCTCCGCGAAGCGCTCGAGGACGTGCAGGGCGACGCCCTGGTCTTCGTCGCCGGGGGCGAGCTGACGGGCGACGAGCCCCTGCTGGAGCACGTCTCGAATGCGCTCCGGGCGGGAGCGCGGGGGGTCTGCATTGGACGCAACATCTTCGTGAAGAAGAGTCCGGCGTTGCTCTTGGAGCACCTCTCGAAGCTCGTCCACGGCGAGCCCGCGCGCGGTGAACGGGAGGTGGCCCTTGCCAGCGTTCGTTGATAGCCACGCCCACCTGTTGGCGACACGGGAAGCCTTCGAGCGGCTCCTCGCCACGATGGATCGGCTCGATGTCGAGCGCTGCATCGTCGTGGGAGGAGGACTGCTGACGCCCCGGCAGCTCTCCCGGCAGATCCTGCGACAGCCGACGCAAGCGGAGACGCAGGGCTTGACGTGTGACAACCGCGCGGTCCTCGCGCTCTGCGAGCACTCCGGGGGCCGGCTCGTGCCTTTCTACTTCGCCAATCCCTGGCTGGACCCGAAGGAATACCGGGAACTCGGACCGCGCTTCGCGGGCCTGAAACTGGGGCCCGCGGTTCACGGGGTGCCGCTCGACTCCCCGAGGACCTCGGCCTACCTGGATGTGGCTCGAGAGCACGGGCATCCCGTGTATCTGCATTGCCTGGACCGTGACGGATTCCGGGTCACGGACCTGGTGCGCCTGGCGGAGCGGTACACCGGGCTCCGGTTGATCCTGGGCCATGGCGGAATCGGCGAGCTCGACTACGACGGGGTCGACGCGATTGCCGGGTACCCGAACCTTTATTTCGAGACCTCGGGGGCCTTCAAGCACGTGATTCAGTACGCGGCCGACGTGCTCGGTGCCTCCCGGCTCCTGTACGGGTCCGAGTACCCCCTGCAGAGCGCGGCGGCGGAACTCTGCAAGGTCCGGGAGCTCACCCTGAGCGACACGGAAATGGAGGCAATCACCGGCGGCAACATCCGGCGTCTCCTCGCGAGAGCCAGCTCATGAACCCACCCGTGCATGCATTTCCCCGGCAGCAACTGGAAGAAGCCCTGCTGCGCGCCCGGTCCGCTCCCTTCTACGAAGGCCGGTTGCCAAGGGCGGAGAAGCTCGACCGGCGGAGCTGGGAGCGGTTGCCACTGACGAGGAAGGAGGATCTGCGGGCGGCCTACCCCTTCGGGCTTCTCGCTGTCCCGCAAAGCCAGCTCAGCACCTACCACGAGTCCTCGGGAACGAGCGGACATCCCATCTCCTCGTATTTCACCGAGAGCGATTGGGAAGACATCCTCTCGCGCTTTCTGCGCAATGGCGTGAGGCTTTGCCGGCAGGACATGGTGCTGATCAAGACGCCCTATGCGCTGGTGACGACCGCCCACCAGATGCATGGCGCGGCACGCTCCGTGGGCGCCACCATCGTTCCCGCGGACAACCGCTCGGCCAACATGCCCTACTCCCGGGTGCTTCGGCTGCTGCACGACCTGCCGGTGACGGTCGCCTGGTGCATGCCTACCGAAGCGCTGCTCTGGGCCTATGCCGCGCGAAGGGCGGGACGGGCCCCCGCGCGAGATTTTCCCCGGTTGCGAACCTTCCTGGCCGCTGGAGAGCCCCTGAGTGCCGCGAAGCGCGCCCACATCGAGGCACTCTGGGGTGGAAAACGCGTCCTCATCGATTACGGCTCGACCGAGACCGGTAGCCTGGCGGGAGAGTGCGAGCAGGGGCGGCTCCACCTCTGGAGCGACCGGCTCTACTTCGAGGTGCACGATCCCCAGACGGGTGAGTTCCGTGAGGAAGGGGCAGGAAGCCTCGTCGTCACGCCCCTGTTCCGCGAGGCCATGCCCCTCATCCGCTACGATCTGGAGGATGTGGTCGAGCTCTCGCATGCACCGTGTGAGTGCGGCCGCACGCTGCCAACCCTTCGCGTCCTGGGGCGGAAGACGGGCGTGATGAACGCTGGCACCCGGGCATTCTCCGCCCTGGAGCTGGAAGAGGCCGTCTATGCGAACGCCGCGGAGACAGGCTTGTGGTTCTGGCGAGCCCGCGTCCGGGACGGTGCGCTGGAAGCCCAGATCCACGTGGAGACGCAGAACGAAGACGTGGCGTGCGGGCGCATCCTGCAAGCCATTGAAGCCACTGTCCCTGGAGTCCGCGTGAGGGTCGCCGCCGTCCCGGCGGAGTGCTTCGTTCCGGAAGCGCTGCTCTCACGCGAGGTCCCGATGCAGAAGCCCCGTTTTCTCTTCGGCGAAAACGAGGACTGGAAGTCATTGGATTACACCTGACCCGTAGAAAAGAGCCATCACCCATGACTGCAATGCCATCCACGCTCGTCGCTGACGAGCTCCGCCTCCAACTCGCGAAGGACCCGGTGCTGGGCGCCGGCAACTTCCTGGATTGGGCCCTGAAGGTGAGCCCGGACCCGCGAGTGCCCATTCTCCATCTCGAGCGCGAGCTGAAGACGTTCACGGGAGAGAAGTTCCAGCAACTCAGCCTCGAGCAGCTCGCCCGCCTCGCGCACCTCTACGCCCGGCTCTACAAGAAGCTGGGGGTACGCACCGCGGATCCCGTCTTTGTCTACCTCGACGACGGGGTGGAGTACCTCATCCACTACCTCGCGCTCACGCACCTGGGCGCGATCGGAGTCCTCACCAACGGCAACATGGAGCCCCGGATCGCCGCGGCGCATGCGCGCAACGTCGGCGTGGCCGGCGTCTTCACGGATGCGTCCCACATCCAGGCCCTGCGTCCCCTCGTCCAGGAAAGCGTGTCTGGGTTCATCGTGACCGAGGCCGATATCCGTGGAACCCAGGAGGCCTCCCTGCCCACCTACCGGCGGCACGAGTTCTCCGCCGATGACCCGATCATGATCGCGCACTCCTCGGGAACGACCGGCATTCCCAAGGCCGTGCTGCTCCAGCACGAGCGCTTCTTCCATGGGGTGCGCTACCGCCTGGGAGTCCCCAGGGTCACCGGAGGTGAGCGCATCCTGTCATCGCTCCCTCACTCCCATAACTGCGCCATCGCCTATCTCATGCTCGCGCTGCTGAGCGGGACGCCGGTCTACATCGCCTCCGATCACTCGGGACGCGCGGTGTTGCGGCAGATCGATACGTTCAAGCCCAGCATGGTCGTCTCCTTCCCGCAGACCTACGTCGAGATGACCGAGTGCGAGATGGACGCCTTCGATCTTTCCTCGGTGAACCTCTGGTTCAATGGCGGCGACGCGGCCCATGAGAGCCATATCCGGGCGCTCATCCGCCATGGCTTCCATGAGCAGAACGGCCAGCGGCAGCCCGGTTCGGTGTTCATCGACGGCATGGGCTCCTCCGAGATGGGGTTCTCGCTGTTCCGCCACGTCCATACGCTCAAGACCAATCACTACAACCGGTGCGTCGGGCGGCCGCTCGAATGGGTGGATGCGCAGATCCTCTCCGAAGAGGGGGACAAGCTTCCGCCATTCCAGGTCGGGCGGCTCGGGGTGAAAGCGCATTCGGTGACAACGGGGTACTGGAACAACAGCCAGCTCACGTACCGGTCCCGTCTCTCGGGCTACTTCCTCACCGGAGACCTGGCCTACCGCGACGAGGAGGGCCGTATCTACCACGTGGATCGCACTCCGGACGTGATCCTCACGCCCAGCGGGCCGGTCTATGGCCTGCAGACCGAGGAGTTCCTGCTGAGCCGCTTCCCGGCGATCGCGGACTGCGCGGTGTTCGGCCGGGAAGACGGGGCCACGGGTGCCATCCGCGCGGTGGCCTACGTGCGGATACGGCCGGGCTCGGACCTCTCGGGCCATGACACGTCAGAGCTCGCTGGCCGTTTCAACCAGGAGCTCTCGCGCGCGGGCCTGCCCACGCTGGGAGGAGTCCTGGCCGTCGATGTGGACGCCATCCCCCTGGGGACCACGGGCAAGGTCCTGAAGCGGATTCTGCGAATGAATGAGCCCCGGCCCACGCGGCAATCGGCGGCCTGAGCCTGAAACAAGAAAAGGAATCGTACAATGACCCCCGCTACTCAGCTGTCGGCTCGCTGGAATGGCCTGCTCCCGAGGGAATCCCTGGAGCGGCTCGATGCCACCGAGTTCCTCATCCGCTGCCGCCAAGGAACCGCGGCCCGCGACGTGCTCGAGAGATTCCTCGTGCAGCAATACCACTACTCCCGCCACTTCACGCGCTACCTCTGCGCCTTGCTGGCGAACCTGACCAGCGAGACCGACCGCTTCGCCCTGACGGAGAACCTCTTCGAGGAAATGGGGCTCGGCGACATGGGCGAGGTGCCCCACTCGCAAATCTACCGGCGGATGCTGGACGCCTTCGGATTGGATCCCTCGGCCTGGCCGCCGCTCGCGGAGACAACGGCCCTGGTGAGGAACATGTTGCGGCTCTGTTCGGACTCCGATCCCCTGGTCGGACTCGGCGCGCTCTGCCTCGGCGCGGAGGCCATCGTCCCGCACGTCTACCAGCAAATCCTCACCGGCCTTCTGAGTGCTGGTTTCCCGGAACGGGACCTCACCTTCTTTCCCATGCACATCGAGGGTGATGATGACCATGCGCTGACGATGAAGCACATCATCGAGCGTGAGCTCGCCGAGCGGCCCGGCAAGCGGGACGTGCTGCGCGCGGCCGCGGAGGAGATCATCGAGGCGCGCCGCGCGTTCTTCGCGGCCCTCTCCGCGTCCGAGGAGCAATCCGCTGGCGCTTCGAGGAGGGCTTCCGGTGCATTTTAGCTCGAAGGATTTCGCTCAAACGCGGGCGGTGCTCCGCGCTCGAGTGCCCGAACGGTTGCACCACGCGGGAGTGACGGAGCAGATCCACGGCGCGTTCTCGGACGAGCGGGGCCACGGCGTGGCGATCGTGGACCTGCCATCGCGAACCCTCAGCCTGACGATTGGGCACCTGCGGGCCGGGCAATCCACACGGCTGCACCGGCACAACTACGAGACAATCCTCTACATCACGAAGGGCCAAGGCTACACGCTCGTCGAGAACCGGAAGGTCGAGTGGAAGGCCGGTGACGCCGTCTACGTTCCCGTCTGGGCCTGGCATCGCCACGTCAACACCGACGCGCGGCATGAGGCCGAGTACGTGGCCTGCGAGAATACTCCACTCCTGCAGAACCTTGGCGAGATTGCCCTGCGCGAAGAGGCGCCCTCACAGGAAGGTCACGAATGAGCCAGACACATATCAAGGCACGATGGAAGGGCGGCACGGGTGGAAGCGGGTTCCTCCAGGCAAGCGAGGGCTTCGAGACCCGCGTGACGCTGCCGAAGGACTTCCAAGGGCTCGGAGAAGCCGCTACCCCCGAGAACCTGCTCCTGAGCGCCGTCGCGAGCTGTTACCTCATCACCTTCGGAATCATCCTCGACAAGGCGGGGATTGCGTACGAGGGCCTGGAGCTCGAAGGAGAGCTGCGGATGGACATGGGCCCCAGGCCCTCTGTCCAAGCGATCATGCTCCTCCCGCGCATCGTCTCCAGCGCGAGCGAGGCAACCCTCCGGACCCTCTCCGAACGAGCCGAGCAGTTCTGCCCCATTGGCCGGACAGTGGCGGGAAACATCGCGAAGTCGGTCCGTCTGACGGTGGTCGCTCCGGGCTCCTGAGCGACGGAGGGCGCGCCATTCTCGGCGTCATGCGAGGTGGAATTGCTCCTGGGTGAGGTCTCGCCCAGGAAATCCCTCACCCGGACGCGCATATCGGCGATGCCTGGACTTGCGCGTCAGCCTACCGGACAGTCCGGAATGCCTTGCGCAGCTCGTTCGCGAACACCGCCGGCTGTTCGAAGGCGGCGAAATGCCCGCCCTTGTCCACCTCGCCCCAGTAGAGCAGGTGGGGCCACAGCGCCTCGGCCCACTTCCTGGGCGCACGGTAGAGCTCATGCGGGAAGGTCGTCGCCGCCATGGGCAGCTCGATGCGCCCCGCCGAGAAGCCAGAGGGCTTGCCCTGCGAGTTCTGCCAATAGATGCGCGCCGAGGAGGCCGCCGTGTCGGTCAGCCAGTACAGCGTGATGTTGTCGAGCATCTCGTCCATCGACAGGGCGTCCTCGGGATTGCCCCGGTTGTCGGTCCACGCCTGGAACTTCTCGTAGATCCACAACGCCTGGCCCGCCGGGGAGTCCGCCAGGGCATAACCAATCGTCTGGGGGCGCGTCGCCTGCTCCTTGAAGTAGCCGTACTGCTCGTTCGCGAAGCGCCCGGCGGCGTCGATCGCGGCCTGCTCGTCGGGCGTCGGGTTCTCCGGCAACTTCTCCGGGAACACGAGCGGCCAGTTGACGTGCGCCGCGACCAGACCGTCCGGGCGGAGATGGCCGAGCGCATGGGTGACACCAGAACCCCAATCGCCGCCCTGGGCCACCCACTTCGTGTAACCCAGCCGCTGCATCAACACCCCCCACGCCCTGGCGATGCGCGCGACATCCCAGCCCGTCTCCGCGGGCTTGTCGGAGAAGCCAAATCCCGGGAGCGAGGGAATCACGACGTGGAAGGCATCCTCCGCCCTTCCTCCATGGCGGGTGGGCTCGGTGAGAGGACCGATGATCTTCAGGAACTCGACGATCGAGCCCGGCCAGCCATGGGTGAGGACAATCGGCAGCGCATCGGGATGAGAGGATTTGACGTGCAGGAAGTGGATGCCGAGCCCGTCGATCTGGGTACGGAACTGGGGAAAGGCATTCAGTCGCGCCTCGAACTTCCGCCAGTCATAACGGTCGCGCCAATAGGCGATCAGCGCCTGCGCCTTGGCGAGCGGGACGCCCTGGGACCAATCGTTCACCGTCTCGCGCTCGGGCCACCGCGTCGCCGCCAGCCGTCGCTTGAGATCGTTCAGCGCCGCCTGGGGAATCGAGACGCGAAACGGCGTCACCTGGGGGGTGGTGGGGCCCACGGGGGCGCCCGCCGCCTCGGCGATCGTCTCGCTCCCCACGGCGGCGAGGGCTGACGCTCCGGCCATCATCCGCAGGAGCTGACGGCGGGAGGGAAGACTCGAGGGGCTCTGGATGTCGTTCATGATCTGCTCCGTACCTGGGGAGGACGCTGGTGGGCCGCGGTGGCTACTTCAGGAAGTCGGCGAGGTAGCCGAGGGTGGCCTCGGGCTTCTCCTCGGCGATGAAGTGTCCGCTGCCCTCGACCTTGATCACTCGCAGGTCCGTGGCCTTGCCCGACAACGTGGCCTTCAACCACCCGAAGCCCGGGCCGCCCAGGCCGAGCACCGGCATCGTCAGCTTGCCGTAGGTCCCGTCATCGACGATGTCCTGAGGAAAGGCCTGATACCAGGCGTTGCCCGCGCGGATCGCCTCGCGGCTGGCATAGGCGGCGGCATAGACCGCGCGGTCCCGAACATCGATGGCGCTCTCGTCCTTGAGCAGATAACGGAAGAACCATTCCTGCTCGAGGTGCTGGCGGCCCTCGAGGATCTGCTCGGGCAGACCCTTCACCTGATGGAAGGCGAACCACCAGGCGAACGGATGGGCCTCGTCGATCTTGTCGCCGAAGGTGCCAACGGCCGGAAGCAGCGGCCAGGTGGCGAGCTGGGCATCCGGGTGCGGCACGTCGAGCAGGACGAGCTTGCGCGTCGCCTCCGGATGGTTGGCCGCGAAGCTGAACGCGACCTGGGCACCGATGTCGTGGCCGACGAGATCGACCTTGTCATGGCCGAGCTGGCGGACCAGCTCGAGAATGTCCCGGGCCATCGTCTTCTTGTCGTAGCCGTCGGCCGGCTTGTCGGAGCCGCCCATTCCGCGCAGGTCGACGGAGATCACCTGATGATCGCGGGCGAGCGCGGGCATGATCTTGTGGAAGGCCCACCAGGTCTGCGGCCAGCCCGGGAGCAGCACGACCGGCGAGCCCTTCCCTCCGACGACGTAATGCAGCCGCACGCCGTTGACCGTCGCCTCGGCGTTGGTGAAGCCCGGCAGCGTGCGGACCAGCGCCGCGTCGGTCACAGCGGCGGTCTGCTTCGGGGCGGCCTGGGCCGGGGTGGAAAGCGAAGTCGTGGAAACGAACGCCAGGGTGGCGAGTGCGATGAGGCTCTTCATGGTGGGTTCCCGTGGAATGCCGCCAGGCGGCGAGGGGCTCGCACGGCCGACGATGGGCAAGAGGTATCGACACCCCTATCTTCGCGAAATAGAAAGGCCCGCAAACCATCGTTGCAGGATTGTCGATGTCGAAACTGCCGGATTTCGAGGGGCTGGCGATGTTCGCCAAGGTGGCCGAGGAGCGGTCGTTCTCGGCGGCCGCGCGGGCCATGGGCCTGTCCGTCGCGACGGTCTCGCGGGGTGTCAGCCGGCTGGAGGAGCGGCTCGGCGCGCGGCTCTTCAACCGCACCTCGCGGAAGCTGGCGCTGACGGAGTTCGGGCGGACGGTCGCGGAAAGCGCGAGCCGCATCTATCGCGACGCCGAGCAGGTGGAGGACTCGGCGCGGGAGCTGTCCGCCCGGCCTCGCGGCGTCATCCGCCTGGCGGTGCCGATGTCCTTCGGGGTGCGCTGGGTGGCACCGCTCCTGCCAGAGTTCTTCCGCGCCTACCCGGAAGTGTCGGTCGATCTCCACCTCTCGGACGCGACCGTGGATGTGGTGGGACAGGGCTTCGACGCGGCGCTGCGAATCGCGGTGCAACTGGATCCATCGCTGGTCGCGCGACGGCTCTGCGCGGTCTCACGCTTCATCGTCGCGGCACCGAGCTATCTGAAGCGGCACGGCCGGCCGAAGCACCCTCGAGACCTGAACGGCCGCGACTGCCTGGGGTACGCCTATCGCGCGCGCAGCGACGTCTGGCGGCTGGCCAACGCCGCCGGCGACGAGGAGACCGTTACGCCCAGCGGACAGCTTCGCGTCACCAACGCGGATGCCCTGGTGCCCACCGTACTCGCGGGCCTCGCCATCGCCGAGCTGCCCGAGTTCATCGCGAGCGAATACCTCCGCGACGGACGGCTGGAGGCCATCTTGAGAGATTGGACGCTGACGACGGGCGGTCTCTACTTCGTCACACCCACGGCCCGCGTGCGCCCGGCCAAGATCGAGGCGCTCGCCGGGTTTCTCGCCGAGCACCTCTCCAAGCCTGAGTGGCGCTGGCCCCGCTGACGCTCAGAAGCGACCCGTGTCCACGTCCTGGATGAAGCGGATGAGCCCCGTGAAGTACGTCCGCTGATCGTCATACATGGACATGTGGCTGCCCTGGGGGCAGTCCAGGTAGCGGCCCCGCCGCACCTGGCTCGCCATCCACTCCATGTGCTTGGGGTCCATGGTGTCGTACCGCCCCCCGATGGTGAGCGTGGGCACGGTGATGGCCGGAAGGTCCTTCGTCCGGTCCCACTTCTCGAGGATGCCGCTCGCGCCCATCTCGCTCGGGCCCTGCATGGGCACGTAGACCTTCTGATTGCTGTGCGAGAAGGCGCGTGACGCCGGCTCGGGCCACTGCGCCAACGGCATGCGCAGGATGTGTTGCTCGTAGTAGTTCGGCACCAGCAACTCCATGTAGCGCGGATTCGTGTAGTCCTTCGCCGCCTCGAGCGCCTGCACCTCGGCGAGCACCTTCGGGTCCATCTGGGGCATCAGCACGTTCTTCGCGTACTCGTTGTACGCGGGGATGCTCGCCATCATGTTGGAGATGACGAGGCCCTTGAGGTGCTGCTGGTACTTGAGCGCGTACTCGATCGCGAGGATGCCTCCCCACGAGTGGCCCAGCAGGTAGAAGTTGTCGCGGCCGAGGCCGAGCGCCTGGCGCACCTGCTCGACCTCCTCGACGAAGTGCTCCGTGCCGAGCAGCGCCGCCAGCTTCGCGTCGTCGGGCTGGTCGCTGCGGAACGAGCCGAGCTGGTCGTAGTAGTAGTACTCGATGCTCGCGCCCGGGAAGTAGCTGTCCGCGGCCTCGAAGTACTCGCTCGAGCCGCCAGGGCCGCCGTGCAGCAGCAGCACCTTGATGGTGGGGTTGTTCCCCACGCGCTTCGTCCAGACGTGGAACCTGCCCTGCGAGGTGGAGATCTCGATGCGCCGCGCGCCGCCGCTCAGCACGTCGGGGCGCCCGCTCGAGTCGAAGTAGCGGGAGCTGGCGGGGGCTTGCGCCGCGCATGCCTGGAGCAGGAGGAGCGCACCGACCGCGAGCAGCCCAGAAGCGTTCATCTTCATGTCAGGAGGATCCCGGGGGAGAGGGCGACGGACGTCGGGTCCGCCGCGCGAGGCAGCGTACACCCGGCGGTGCGGGGAGTGGACCCACCACTGCCCCCGACGAGCCCCGGGCCGCCGCTATCGCCGGGCGCGCTTCGCGGCGGGAGCGCTCGGGCCCGGTGACGTGGCCAAGACCTCGGGAAGCGCCGCGAAGGTCTCGTCGACATATTCCGGCAGACTCTGGGACCCGTCCTCCGCCCACCTGCGCAGGGCCACATCCTGCGCGGCGATCGCCACCGCGGCGGTGAGCTGCGCCAACTCCTTCTTGCCACGTCCGGCGCCCAGCCTCGCGGCCAGGATTCGCGCCAGGAGTGCCCTCCACTGCTCCCGGGTGTCGAGGAAGTGGGCCCGAAGCGAGGGGGTCTCGAGCAGGAATCGGAGGTAACTCCGGTTTTGCTCCGGATCGGAGATATAGGCCTCGTACACCGCATCCAGGGCCTTGCGCACCGCCAGCAGGGGCGGTTCGTCGGCGGGCCGGGCCTCCAGCGCGTCGCCGATCTGCTCGCTGCTGTAGCGCAACCGCCAGAGCACGACGTCTTCCTTCGTCTCGAAGTACCGGAAGAACGTCCGGCGTGAGATGCCCGCCGCCTCCGCGATGTCCTCGATGGTGGTCTCGGCGAACCCCCGCTCGACGAACAGGTTGAGCGCCACCTCTCCGAGTTCCAGGCGGAGCAGGCGTTGCTTGCGCTCGCGCAGGTTTGGCTGCTCGGGGCTCTTGCTTCGCCCGTCCATGATCGGTCCCTTCCTCGCCCCTCCCTGTAGCACGCCGTCCCCTCCGGGTGCACCAGGTGGCACCTCATGCCGACAGTGCCACTCCGCGCTACCCCTCGAACCCCTGGCGACCCATGGACGCGTCGACTCGCCTAGAACAGGACGGGAATGCGCGCGAAGCCGCGCAGACCAACGCCCGAGCCCACTCCGGCGCCCCATTTCAACTGCTCCGCGGGGACCGCGAGCCGCAACTTCGGGTAGCGCCGGAACAGGGTCTCGAAGGCAATCTGCCCCTCGAGCCGGGCCAGGGGCGCGCCCAGGCAGACATGGATGCCCTTGCCGAAGGCGATGTTCCGGTGAGCCTCGGGCCGCGTGATGTCATACACGTCCGGATCGGGGAAGCGCGAGGGATCCCGGTTGGCCGAGCCGAGACCGATCGACAGCTCCGTCTCCTGGGGGATGGAGACTCCACCCACCTGCGTGTCCGCGATGGCGGTGCGCGCCGTCCCGATGTAATCGACTGGACCCCAGTAGCGCAGTGTCTCTTCCACCATTCCCTTGGCGAGCGAGGGGTCGGCCACCATGCGCGCGTGCTGGTCCGGGTGGGAGAACAACGCGACCACGCCATTGCCAATCAGGTTCACGGTCGTCAGGTGCCCGGCGAAGAAGAGGACGTGCACCATGGAGATCATCTCCTCATGGCCGAGCCTGTCTCCGTCCTCCTCCTGCGTATGGACCATCTGGCTGATCATGTCCTCGGCCGGCTCGCGCCGCTTGCGCTCGAACAACTCTTCCAGATAGGCGTTGAATCGCCGCGTCTGATCCCGCCGCGTCGCCGCCAGCGAGGCGTCGAACCGGTCGGTGTTCATGAGGAGCTCGGCCAGGTGGTTGATGCGCTCGCGGTCCTCCTCGGGAATGCCGAGCAGGTCGCTGATGACCGTGATGGGCATGGGATAGGCGAACGCCTCGAGCAGGTCCATCTGGCGATCCGGCGCCGCCTGTCCGCGCCCGGCGGCCTCGCGCTCGGCCTTGTCGAGCAAGGCGTCGGTGATGCGCTGGACGCGTGGCCGCAAGGTCTCCATGGCGCGGGCGGTGAAGCTCGGCTGGACGAGCTTGCGCAGGCGCGTGTGGTCGGGCGGGTCGCGCGAGATGAGGCTGTCGGCGAGGGGTCTGGCCTCCTCGGGCATGTGGGCCAGACCCTCGATCTGCCGGGGCGTCATCCCCGTGCGGAAGTCGGAGGACAGGCTCCCATCGAGGAGCGCGGCCACGGCCTCGTCATAGCGGGTGACGAGGAGCCGCTCCTCGCTCGAGGCGAGGTCCGCCGTGGAGCCCGCGCGGCTGTCCACTTTGCGGGTGTCCATGACTCCCCTGGCGAACAGGGTGCGCACCACGGGGGCCTGCTCGCGCAGGCGAGCGTAGGTGGCATAGGCGGTGGTCAGGAACTCGGGATTCTCCCGGTCGAGGACCACGGAGCCACCGGAGGGAGCAGGTGCCTCCATCAGGTGTTTGAAAGGGCAAGTCCCCGCCGGGGACGGAACACCTTCCACGGTCTGCTTCTGGGATTCATCCATCGGCTTCATCGTGTCCCTCCGCTCATTTGCCATCGGCCGCGCGGGAGAGTTCTTCCCACTGCGCCCAGGTTTCCAGACGTCTGGCGTACAGACCCTTGACGATGTCGACGGGCTGGCCGCCGAAGAGGACGCGCAGGGGTGGGTTCTGCGCATCCACGATGCGCAGGAGCGCGTTGGCGGCCCCCACGGGATCTCCGTAGGACGCGCCGCTCCGCCGAGCGGCCATGGCCTTGCGCAGGCCCTCATAGGCGTCGTTCTTCCTGGCGTGCACGGCGGAGCTTCCGCCCCAATCAGTGCTGAAGCCTCCAGGCTCGACAATCGTCACCTTGATGCCGAACCCGGCGCATTCCTGGGCCAGTGACTCGCTCATGCCCTCGAGCGCCCACTTGGACGCATGGTAGATGCCGAGCGAGGGGAAGGCGGCAACGCCACCGATGCTGGAGATCTGGATGATGTGACCCGAACCCTGTTGGCGCATGAGCGCGACAGCGGCCTGGGTCACCCAGAGCGCACCGAAGAAGTTGGTCTCCATCTGGGCCCGGACCTCCTGCTCGGAGACCTCCTCGACGAACCCGAACTGCCCGTAGCCGGCATTGTTGACGACGATGTCCAGCCGGCCGAAATGCGCTGACGCCTCACGGAGGGCGGCCTCCGCGGCGGCCTTGTGGGTGACGTCGAGAGCCAGCGGGTAGATGGCTTTTCCGAACCGACCGACGAGGTCCGACAGGGAGTCGGCGTTCCGGGCCGTCGCGGCGACCCGGTCTCCACGCTCCAGGGCGGCCTTGACGAACTGGCGTCCAAATCCGCGAGAAGAGCCAGTAACGAACCATACCTTGCTCATGCGTCACCCTCCTGGGGCTGAACACTCCGGACCCACGTGGCCTGGATGCAACGACATCCTATGTCGAATCTGGCACTTAGTGTCAAATCGGCCGCGCGAGGGTGTGCAGTGCGGACACGTCAACCGTCTCCGCGGATTCGTTACCCGTGCGTCAGACGCGGCGGAGCGCCCTCTCCACGAGGCCCCGACTTCGAGAGAATGGGAGCCAGCCCGCTCCAGGCACGTACATTGCGAGGGGCGTCTCCACGTCGTGCACCGCCATACCGTGTTCAAAGGAATCCACTCCATGCCCTCGTCGTTCCCCGCCCCTGCTCCGAAGCAGCCCCTCTCGCGCTCGTCCCAGCGTCCTGGTGCGCTCAAGCGCCTGTCCTGGTGGGCCTCGCTCGGACTGGGGCTCGCCGCCGCCGGCTGCGGTCCCACCGAGGACGAAAAGCCGGACTCCCCCGACTACACGCACCCCTTGGCCGAGAACACGCCCATCTGCGGGCGCTCCGACTTCAACGAGATGTTCCCCTACTCCATCCGCTCCACGACGCTTCCGGTGCTCGTGCACTACTACAAGGAGAGCGAGCGGGAGACGGCCCAGCAGGTGCTCGGCTTCGTCGAGAAGGGCTGGGACTACCACGTCAACCAGCTCGGCATGCGCCCGGCCATCACCGACGCTGGCGAGTGCGGGCCCGATGAGGCCTTCGACGTGTTCGTGTGGAAGGGGCACCGCAGCTGTCTCGTCAACGTCCTGTCGGGCGAGCCCACCACGGCGTGGGATGACCGGCGCGGCTACATGATCGTCGACCCGTGGGGCCCCTACGGCGGTGTCGAGCTCGAGGAGACCGTCGTCCACGAGATGGCGCATGCCTCGCAGGCCGCGGACGACTGGTACGAGTCCCCCATCACCTTCGAGATGTCCGCGGTCTTCACGGATCAGGTGTACGCGAACCGCTACATCAAGACCTACTTCGACGACTTCCAGGCCCACCCCGACTGGGCGCTCGACTACTACGATGAGTACGAGACCTGGTACATGTACGGCTCCTCCATGTACCTGCTCTACCTGAAGGATCGTTTCTTCGGGGGCGACGCGCGGTTCCTCTCGAGCATGTGGCTGAAGTCGCGCAACCCGCCGGGCGCGGGAGAGGATCAGACGCTCAACGAGCCGGACTTCGCCGATGCGCTCGACGAGCTGCTGGCCAGCCACGGCTCGAGCTACGTGCAGAGCGTCCCCGAGTTCTCGCGCTGGCGCTGGTACACGGGCGACCACGTGGACAACAAACACTTCCGTCACTTCAAGGACGGTCTGGAGAACCTCCAGGCGGCCAAAATCGCGCTGGCGGCCCAGCAGGAGGCCAGGCCGGGGAAGATCGACATCGGCGAGAACGCGCCGATGATGCTCGGCACGAGCTACCTCGAGCTGGCGGCCGGCGCGGGCACGCCGGGCACGCTCTATGTGTCACTCGAGGCCCCCAGCGACGCGTCGCGCCGCTTCATCGTCCAGGCCGTGCCCGGTCTGACGCCGGACTCCGATGGCGAGGTGCTGGATCTCTCCACGGGCCCGAAGGAGCTGAAGTTCGCGGGGGATCAGAAGCGCACCCTCATCGTCACCGTCGTGCCCACGGGTGATTACGACCCCGACCTGCGCACCGCGGATCGTCATCCCTTCTCGATCGTCCTCGCGGATCATCCGTAGACCCTACCCGCCCAGGAACCCCTCCAGGACTCCGGCGACGTTGGTGCCGATCTCCTCCACCGCGTAGCCGCCCTCCTGCACGAAGACGGTGGGCACCTTCAGCTCGGCCAGGTGCCTTCCCATCAGCGGGAAGTGCTCCGTGGCGAGCTTGAAGGCGCTGATCGGATCTCCCCCGTAGGTATCCACACCGAGCGACACCACGAGCGCATCCGGCGCGAACCCGCCCACGACATCCAGCGCCGCGCCCAGGGCGATGTCGTACTCCTTCCAGGTGGTGCCACGCGGCAGCGGGAAGTTGCGGGTGTATCCCTCTCCGGCGCCCTCGCCCCACTCGTCGGCATAGCCGAGGAAGTAGGGGTACTCGGTCTCCGGGGTGGCGTGGATGGACACGAACAGCACGTCGGAACGCTCCCAGAAGATGTCCTGGGTGCCATTGCCATGATGGTAGTCCACGTCCAGCACCGCCACCCGCTCGAAGCCCTGGTCCCGCAGGTGTTGCGCCGCCAGGGCCGCGTTGTTGAGGAAGCAGTAGCCGCCGTAGACGGAGCGAGCCGCATGGTGTCCGGGAGGACGGCACAGGGCATAGGCGCTCTTCTCGCCCTCGACGACCCACGCGGCGGCCGTCAGGGCGCAATGGGCGGCGGCGAGCGCGGCGTCCCAGGTGCCCTCGACGATGGGCGTGCTGGCATCGAAGGCGTAGTAGCCCATCTTGCCGTTGATGCCGGAGGGGATGTGATCACGTCGCAGGGCGCGGGCGGGAAAGCCGCTCGGCAACATGAAGCCCTCCTTGCCGACGGCCCGCCACTCGGCGTGGGCGGTGCGCAGGAACTCGATGAAGCCGGCATCGTGGACGCGCAACAGCGACTCCAGCGGGAACGCACGCGGCTCGAGCACCTCGAAGCCGGCGCGTCGCACCGCCGTCAGGATGTAGTCGGCGCGCACCGGCATCTCGAAGCATGGCACCAGCTCGCCGCGATGCAGTTCCTTGCCCCCATCGTGGCGGGCATGCAGGGGGGAATGAGCGACTTTCATCGAAGGGCCTCCAGGGCCGCAGGCTGACGGGTTTGCCCCGTCCCTGGCAAGCCCACGTGTCCCGGCTCCTCCGCTCGCTCCCTCCCCCCACCCGGCTCACGCGCGGCCTACGGCGTGAACTGGGCCTTGCCCGGGAACGTCTTCTCGGCCTGGATGCTCGGCAGGGTGTCCTCGAGCACCTGCCCGTTCGAGGCCGTCACCCGGACCCGGAGGGAGCCCGTGCCCATCCCCGAGGCCTGCACGAAGTAGTTGTAGCTCAGGCGAGGGACCTCCACCCACTTGCCGTTGCTCATGAACTCCAGCTTCTTGATGGGCAGGGCATGGTTGCGCACCTGGATCGCGGTCCAGTACTGGCTGCTCCCCGTCTTGAAGCGGTACTGGATGGGGCCCGTCACGGGGCACGAGACGAAGCGCCATTTCACGGCCACGCGGCCATCGATGGGCTTGGCGATCTTCGCGAAGGCCTCGCGGCTGAGGTCAAGGTGGCCCGCGGTGGTGCACCCGGGGCAGACATCCACGATGCGCACGCGCACCGTGCCCAGCGGTCCCTGCACCTCGGCGCACGAGCCACACGCCCCGCTGTTCTCGTACTCGCCCTGGGCGATGGCGGCCACGTCGAGATCCTGCGGGCTCGCGTCGAAGCTGCAGGCTCCCGCGCCGGTCGCGTTGTAGTAGGTGATGAGGCCATCCTTGAAGTTGCCGATCGGAGTCGAGGCCAGGGCATCCGCGGTGCGCGTGGACTCGTCTCCCGCGTTCGGTTCGACATTCGACTCGGGCCCGCAGGCGGCGAGCGACATCAACAAGGCGACGACGGACAAGCGAGCGAGGGGCAAGGTGGTTCTGTGCATGCGTTATGCTCCAGCAGAGAGGTGTAGCGCCGCTGGAACATCACTGCTCTTCGCGAAACTTCCATCCCCACCCCGCGCACGCTCTCAACCGGACAGACGCTCGGGACGTCGAGTCTCCCTGGCCACACCAAAAAAAGAAGGCGCTCGCCGGCGCCTTGGAGTTCATCCGGCGAGCACCTCGCCCCTCGTTGTCCTAGTTCGCGGCCGAGTCGGACTGGAGATCGAACGAGCCATTCACGGTGCTGACCTCCACCGGATGCTTGCCGTCGCCATAGCGCCGCTCGATGGAGCCCATGGAGGCCCCGCCACCGTTGAAGCGACCTCCCACCGAGGAGAACTCCACCCGGGCCCCCGCGTCGCGCGGCAGCTTCAGCTTCACGTTGCCGGACACGGTGCTCACCTCGGTGTTGTCGATGTCATCGGGCCGCAGGTCCACGCTTCCGCCCACCGTGGTCACCTCCAGACGGCCACGCGAGCCAATCAGGGACACGTCACCGTTGACCGTGGTCACCTCCAGGGAGCCCGTCACCCCCGTCACCTTCACCGGAGCCCCCACCGCGCTCACCTCCAGCTCGGAGCCCCGGGGGACCTTCACCACGAGGTGCACGGGCACCGGATTGTCGCAGCGGGACGCCGCACGCCGCTCCTCGCAGGGGCCACAGCACACCGTCACGCTCACCTCGTCCCCGTCCTGCTCCACGTCCAGGAAGGACTTCACGTCCGCCCCGTCCTCCCGCCGCGCCTCCACCGAGACCGTCTGGCCCTCCACGGCCTCCACCTGGATGGAGCCATTGACGGCGCTGAGACTCACCTCGGGAGTGGCCCCCGTCTCGAACCGCCAGGACGCGGGGGCTGGAGCGGAGGCCAGGACGACGATCAGGGCGGTGGAGAGGGAGAGCATCGGAGCGTTCCTCGGAGGGCAACAGCGGGTTCTCCTGCCCTTACGCCCCGGCGCTCCGGTGATTTCATTCGCCTCGCGCCACGCGCCGGTACAACGCATCGTGCCGGCGCACCATCCGCGTCAGCGACAGCTCTCGCTCCACGAAGGCGCGCGCCCGCGCCCCCATGCGTCGGCCCCGCTCCCGATCTCCGAGCAACTGGAGGAACGCCTCGCCCAGGGCCTCCGGCCGCAGGGGCGGCACCACCAGGCCCCGCTCGCCATCCGCCACCAGCTCCGGGTTGCCGCCCACGTTCGTCACCACCATGGGCAGCCCCGCGGCCATGCCCTCCATCACCGCGTTGGACATGCCCTCGGCGCTGGAGCACAACACGCCGAAGTCCGCGCGCTCGTAGATGGCGGGCACGTCCCCGCGATGTTTCAGGAAGTGCACGCGGTCCGCGAGGCCCAACGAGCCCGCGAGCTTCTCCATCTCCGGCCGCCGCGGCCCGTCCCCCACGAGGAAGGCATGCAGCGTGTGCCCCGCACGCCGCACCAACGCCAGGGCCCGCAGGAGATCCTCCTGCCGCTTCACCGGGTGGTTCATGTTCGCCACGTGCACCACCACGGGCGCTCCGTGCGTGTCCGGCAGCGGCGCCTGGAGCCCCGCGCGCCGACGCTGATCGAAGCGCACGATATCCAGGCCATTGGGGATGACCGTGATCTTCTCCGGCGAGATGCCCTCCTCCTCCACGAGCATTCCTCGGATGGCCTCCGCGTTGCCCACCACGTGGTCCGCCATCTGGGTGAGGCCGCGCAGCAGGGCCCGCCGCACCCTGCCGTGCCAGTGCGCCAGGTCCAACCGACCGACGATCACCTTCGTCCCCGCGAGCTTCGCCGCCGGCACCGCCAGCACCGTCGCGTAGAAGTCGTGCACGTGGACGAGTTCCACCCGCTCCTGCTTGAGCCAGCGCGCCATGCGAATCACCTGGGCGAGCGTGTTGGGCCGGGCGAGCGAGCCGCGCAGGGAGAACTCCTCCGGGGTGATGCCCATCTTGCGGATGGGCTCCATCAGCGGCCCCACGGCGTCCAGCACGGACACCTGCACGCGGTAGCTGGCGGGCAGGCCTCGCAACAGCTCCACCACCTGCACCTCGGTGCCACCGAAGTAGAAGGACTTGGTGAACTGCACCAGGCGCAGAGGCGCTTGCGCCATCCGCGTCTCCTCACGCCGCATGGTTCGAGCCCTCCCATCCCGGCACCACCGTCTGCTTCACGTCGCGCGCCGTCTCCTTCACCGCGTACGCCTGGGCGATGCGATGCGCGCTCGCCGCCAGCCCGAAGAGCACATACAGGTGCGCCGAGAGGATGTAGCCGGAGAACATGTCGCAGATGAGGTAGCCCGTCATCGCGGCCGCCAGCCCTCGCGCCATCCACCCCATGCGCGGATCCCTCGAGGCCTCGAAGGCGCCGCCCGTGGCGCTCCCGGCGAACACCAGGAAGAAGAGCAGGCCCACCCAGCCCATCTCCCCGATGACGTCCAGGAAGATGTTGTGCGCCACGTAGGCCCGCGTGGCCTGGGGCGGCGCGTAGTCGAACCAGGCGTGGCGGAACGCGCCCGCGCCCACTCCGAGCAACGGCTTGTCCAGGCTCATGCGCGACGTCACCTGCCAGGCGTACACACGGCCCATCGCCGAGGCGTCCTGGTGCAGCTCCGCCACCGTCTCGTTGCGCTCCCAGAAGCTCTTGGGCGCGAACACCGCCAGACCGATGGCCAGCGCGATGCCCAGCATCACCGAGCGCATCTTCTTCTTCTCGCGCAGCGCCCACACCACCATGGCCACCGTCAGGCCGATGAAGCCACCGCGCGAGTAGGTGAAGACGATGGCCACCGCCGCCAGGATGATGGCCAGCAGCGACAGCGAGCGCATCACCCAGCCGCTCTCCTTGCGCGCCAGGAAGGCCACCGCGAGCGGCACGATGATGCCGATGTTCATCGCCGAGCGGTTGGGGTCCGCGTACACCTCGGCCCAGTGCGCCCGGTAGCCCTCCACCAGCGTCTCCGGCGTGCCGGTGAAGTGCGAGTCGATGACGCCATAGCTCGTCACGATCGAACCCAGCACCATGGCGCCGCACACGGCCGCCAGCCGCCGGGGCGTGGTGATGACGTTCACCAGCGTCAGGTAGATCGCCGTGAGCTTGAGCAGCTCGAGCGCGGTGGTGCGCGACACCTCCGGGTTCACCGACCACGTCATCGAGGCCAGCGCCAACGCCGAGAACGCCAGCAGCGCCCCGCCACGGATTCCATCGAAATACAGGGGCTCGGCACGCCCCAGTCTCCGCAAGGCCATCAGCCCCGCGGCCAACCCCGACGCCAACAGCGCCAGCCGCAAGGGGGCCAGCGCGGGAAACCACACCTGCGGCAGCATGTACATCAGCGCCGCGAAGGTGGTCAGTGCGTAGAACGCCACCACGTCCCGGCGTTCCGCTTTATCGCCCAGCTCCATCCGGACCCTCCTCCCACGTCCCGTCGCCGCATGCGCGGACCGGGCCACCCCAGGGCGTTAGCAGGCGATATGCCAACCACCCTGGAGGGCAAATCCCAGTGGATCCAAGGATTTACCGTGGAAGTCCTCGGACTGGAGGGCGGGAAGCGGGAAGAATTACCGGCCTTTCACTCCATGGGCAGAAGAAGGGAGGCAATGGCGCTGAGCTTTCCCTCCTGGAGAAACACTTCGCCCATTTCCTCCAGCAGCCGGGCGAGGACGGCGTTCACCTGGCGACGCAGCTCGGGCCAGGAGGCCTCCGGCACCGCGGGCTCCAGCACCGCCAGGGCCTGGTCCGCCACCCCCGGCTTGAGACGGGGCGCATCCGGCGTGCCCTCGAAGAGCAGCGCGCCGAGCGTCTGCCGGCCCTCGCGCGGCAGGGGGCGGGGCACCACCCGGCCCTCCAGCAGGGCGATGGCCACGGCGGCCGCGAAGAAGCGCTCCATCCCCAATTCCTGGGGCGCCTCGGCGAAGCGGGACAGCCGCTCGCGGGCGGCCTGGGCGGAGCCCCCGAGCAGCGCGCCCAGGAGCGCCACCTGCGCCTCGGCCCGGGCGAGCACCTCCTCGCTGGCGGCCAGCTCACGCCGCGAGCGGAAGGGCACCGGCTCGGCCCCGGGCACCTTCAGGGTGCGCCGCGGACGCTTGCGGCGCAGCGCCTCCACGGCCGCGGCCTCCTCGGCGAAGAGCAGCGGCACGCCCTCCACCTTCGTGAAGGGCTCCTTCATCAACCGGTCCGCGCGGAACTTGAGCGCGAGCGTCAGGGAGAAGCCCACCTGGAAGATGCGTTTGATTTCCGTGTCGCGCACCACCTGCGCGGCGCGCGCGGGGTCTCCCCCGGTGAGGTGCTCCAGGGCGAGCAGCAGGTAGTCCCGGGCCATCTCGCCCACGCGCCGGATGGCGTCCAGGTCCCCCGGTTCCTCCACCTCGGCCACGAGCGTGGCGTTGGCGAGGTAGCGCAGCTCCGCCTCCAGGTTCTCGCGCTCGCGCTCGTCCAGCTCGCGGAAGGCGGCCTCCAGGTAGTCGGGCTGCTCGCGCGTGGCGGCCAGCGCGGCGCTCACGGCCGGAGCGGGCTCGGGCCCGGTGTCCACGCGGCTGAAGAGCTGCACGGCCTCCTCCAGCGGCGGGAAGCCCAGGTCCTGCAGCCGCGCCGAGCGGAAGCGGTAGGCCACCTCCTCCAATTCCCCGGGCACCTCCCAGCGCGTGGCCTCCAGGAAGCGCACCGCCTCGAAGGGGTTGTCCGCGATGAGATCGTTGAGCAGCACGCGCAACGCCGCCAGCTCCGCGCCCTCCACGCCCTTGAACTCGATGAGGTAGCGCCCCTCGGGCGTCTCCATCGTCACGCCCGCCGGGTTCACGTCCGGGTTCTCCTCCAGATCGTGGATGACGGTGAACTCGCGCATGAGCATCTCCAGGACCTCGGTGTCCATGGAGCGCACCTTCTCGAGGAAGTCCTCGGCCGAGTCCCCGCGCGCGGCGCGCAGCCAGTTGAGGGTGCCGAGCGGATCGAGCGTGTCGCGCTTCCACGAGCCCAGGTCCACGAAGGTGCGGAACTGCTCGGGCGAGGTGAGCTGCACGAGGTCCACCGCGTCGGGCAGGCCCACCTCCATGATGGTGAAGTACAGGTCCTCCGCGGGCAGCGAGCGCACCAGGGCGCGGGCATGCTCCGATTCGACGAGGGCCTCCAGCCGCTTGCGGCCGGAGAGGGCCGCGAGCTGCCGGCGCACGGTGTTCAGCGCCTTGCTTCCGCTATTGCCATTCGACATGGCGCCGTGCCTACCACGGTTTGCGCCCGGCCCTTCAGCCCTTCACTTCACACTGTCCAGGAGGGCGCCCCACACCTCGTCCAGGCCCAGCTTGTCCGTGGCCGAGAAGGCGAGCACCGCCTCGCGCGGCAGGCTGAGCTGCTCGGCGAGCGCGGTGAGGCGCGGCTTGCGGCGCGCCTTGGGCAGGCGATCCATCTTCGTGGCCACCACGAGGATGCGCCGGTAGTCCTGCAGGTAGTCGAGCGTCTGGAAGTCGTCCGGGGTGGGGCCCACCTCGGCGTCGATGATGCTCACCACCACCTTCAGGTCCCGGCGCTTCTCCAGGTAGGTGGTGATCATCGTCTGCCACTCGGCGCGCTCGGTCTTGCTCACCTTGGCGAAGCCGTAGCCGGGCAGGTCCGCGAAGCGCACCAGGTGCGGCTTGCCGTCGCGCTCCACGTCCACGTCGAAGAAGTTGAGCGTGCGGGTGCGGCCGGGAGTGTTGGACACGCGCACGAGCTTCTTGCGGCCCGTGAGCGCGTTGATCATGGACGACTTGCCCACGTTGGAGCGGCCCACGAAGGCCACCTCGGGGGCGAGACTCGTGGGGTAGCCCTTGGGCTCCACCGCCGTGGTGATGAAGCGGGCGTCGAGGATCTTGATCACGCTATTTCTTCTTGGCGGGCTCGGCCTGGGGGGGCTCGGCCTGGGCCGTCTTGTTGCCGGCCCGCTCGGCGGACCAGTGGTCGATCGCCTTGAGCGACTCGACGAAGTTGAAAGGCTTGAGCGAGGGGGACGAGGCGTCGTGGCAGTTGCGGCACGCCTTCTCCGAGGGGTCCACCAGGCCCACCAGCCGGGCCAGCTCCGCGTCCTTCATGACATAGGAGGGCGAGTAGTGCTGACCGGGGCCATGGCACGTCTCGCACGTGACATGGGAGACGCCCTGGGTGGCCTGGTCCGGCGCATGGCAGGACAGGCAGCGCACGTCCTTCTGCTGGGTGGGCGCGAGCGAGTCCCCGGCGCGGGCATGCTTGGACTGCATCCAGGCGTCATAGGCGGCCGGATGGCAGCCCTTGCAACTCTCCGGACCGAGGAAATCCGCCGCGCCGGCGGCACCGGAGAGGACGAGGACGAGCAGGAGGGACAGGAGCCAGGGGCCACGAGCAGGCATCGGGTCCGGTCACTAGCAGACGCCTCCAAGGGGGGCAAGGCGAGGTTGGGAAACACCACCTCCCGAGAGGGGGCTCGCCAACACCTGGAGCGCTTGAGGGGGCGAGGGGAGATCCGCTACATCAAGGAGGATGAAGACCCTCGTCTGCGTCGCCGTGCTCCTCGCCGCCGCGCCCGCGGTGGCCAAACCGTGGCAGGGCATCGAGCCCGGACAGACCAAGCGCGACAGCATCATCCAGAAATTCGGAGAGCCCTCGCGCGTGGTCACCAGCGAAGGCAAGGAGGTCGTCGCCTACTTCGACGACAAGGCCATCAAGGGCACGCGCCAGGTGCAGTTCACCGTGGACGTGGGCACGCAGCAGGTGGAGCGCATCTCGGTCTTCCCGGGTCCGGTGATCGACAAGGAGTCCATCGAGAGCACCTACGGGCCCGCCTGCCCGTCCTCCGGCAAGCAGCCCGCCACCCCGTGCTACCAGAAGAAGCTGACGGACGACTTCCGCACCTACCTCTTCTATGCCCGCCAGGGGCTGGCCGTGTTCCTCAACGAGGACGGCAAGACGGTGCAGTCGCTCACCTTCACCTCCGCGCAGGCCGCGAAGTAGGCCGCCGGTGAAGCTCTACGGACTGACGGGCGGAATCGCCTCGGGCAAGAGCACGGTGAGCCGGATGTTCCGCGAGCTGGGCGCGGAGGTGCTCGACGCGGACCTCATCGCCCGGGAGGTGGTGGAGCCGGGCACCCCCGGACTGGCGGCCGTGGCCGAGCGCTTCCCCGGCGTGGTGGGGCCGGATGGGCGCCTGGATCGGGCGGCGCTGGGCGCGCGGGTCTTCGGGGACGCCACCGAGCGCGCCGCCCTCAACGCCCTGCTCCACCCGCTCATCGGCCAGCGCTTCGTCGAGCGCACCCAGGCGCTCGCCGAGGCGGGCGTGGAGCGCGTGCTCTACGACGCCCCCCTGCTCATCGAGAACCGGCTACACGGGGCCATGGAGGGCGTGGTGCTGGTGTGGGTGCCGCGCGAGCTGCAACGGGCCCGGCTGATGCGGCGTGATGGCCTGGACGAGGCCGCCGCCGAGGCCCGGCTGGCCGCCCAGCTCCCGTTGGACGGCAAGCGGGAGCACGCCACATGGGTGGTGGACAATTCGGGCACGGTGGAAGCCACCCGGGCCCAGGTCGAGGAGGTCTGGCGCGCGTTGCTCGCGCGCGGCTGAGGGCCGAGTATGCTCCGCCGCCCATGAGCGACACGCGCAAGGAAGCCAGCGGACAGGCCCCGACGTACTTCGTCACCGGCTACCCCGGCTTCATCGGCAAACGGCTGGTCGAGCACATCGTCCGCGAGGCGCCCCAGGCCCACGTCTACGCCCTGGTGCAGCCCAAGCACTTCAAGGAAGCCCAGCAGCTGGCCGCCGGCCTGCGCGGCAAGGGCGCCACGCTGGAGCTGCTCACCGGCGACATCGTGGACATGCACCTGGGCCTGTCCGGCCAGGAGTACCAGCGGCTGTGCGCGCGGGTGACGCACATCTTCCATCTGGCCGCCGTCTTCTACATGGGCGTGCCCAAGGAGACCGCCTGGCGCGTCAACGTGGATGGCACGCGCAACATGCTGGAGCTGGCGCGCGACTGCGAGCACCTCGAGCGCTTCAACCACTTCTCCACCTGCCACGTCTCCGGGGACCGGGTGGGCGTCATCGCCGAGGACGAGCTGGACTGCGGGCAGACCTTCCGCAACGTCTACGAGGAGACCAAGTTCCACGCCGAGCAGCGCCTGCAGCGCGCCGCCTCGAGCCTGCCCATCACCATCTTCCGCCCGAGCACCGTGGTGGGCGACTCGCGCACCGGGGAGATCGATCGCTTCGAGGGGCCCTACTACCTGGGCATCCTCCTGGTGACGAGCCCGCTGGTGGCCCCCATGCCCCTGCCGGGCAACGGCGTGGCCCCGCTCAACGTGGTGCCGGTGGACTACGTGGTGCGGGCCGTGTGGGCGCTGGCACATGACGCGCGCGCCGTGGGCCGCACCTTCCACCTCGTGGACCCCAACCCCATGAGCGCCCGCCGCGTCTACGAGCGCATCGCCGAGCAGTCCAACAAGAAGCTGCCGCGCTTCAACCTCTCGGCCCGGGCCGCGGACGTGGTGATGCGCCTGCCCGTGCTGGAGAAGCTCGCCCGCCCCCAGCGCACCGCGCTCGGCTACGTCAACCACCTGGCCATCTACAACTCCCACAACACCCTGGAGCTGCTGGACGGCACCCACATCCGCTGCCCTCCCCTCTCCTCCTACCTCGACCAGCTCGTCGCCTACGTGCGCGAGCAGTACCGCCAACGCCGCGAGGAGTCCTCCGAGGTGGAGGATCCCCTCGATCTCCGGCCCCCCGGCTCGCGCGATGCGCCGGACGCCGACCGCTCCGGGAGCCGCTGAACCATGAACCCCCTCACGCCCCGCCTCGTCCTCCCCCTCGTCCTCCTGTTCGCCCCGGCCTGTCTGGACACCTCGCAGCCCACGCCCCCCAAGAATCCCTGCGATCCCAATCCCTGCACCCAGGCGGACAAGACCACCTGCGCCAACGACAACGGCCGGGCCGTCTGCCTCTGCCGCGAGGGCACGATCCCCAGGCCCAACGGGACCTGCGAGGCCATCACCACCGCCAACTGCCCCGAGCACCCCGGGGACAGCGCCGAGCCGGATGACTGCATCGCCCGGGCCGCGCCGCTCGACGCCTCGCGCGCGCGCACGCAGGGCATCGAGCCGGTGGGCGACTATGACTTCTTCCGCATCGACGCCACCGCGCGCGACGCCTACGTGCTCACCGTGACACCGGGACCGGGCGCGCTCCTGCCCCGCGTGGACGTGTTCGATCCCGAGGGCAGGTGGATCCGGGCACAGGACGGGAACCCCGGCGTGCAGGTGGGCTTCAAGGCCCGCGTCAGCGCGCCCTACACCGTGCGCGTGAGCCACTCGCCGAGAGATCCCTCCCCCGCCACCGGCACCTATACCCTCCAGCTCGCCCCCCCCGTGCAGGATGACTTCGGCGACACCCCGGAGGAGGCCGCGGCGCTCGTGCCCGCCCCCGGCGGCACCTCCGCCACCCTCGTCTCCGGCCGCTTCGAGTACGGACAGGACGAGGACTGGTTCTCCTTCCCCGTCGTGCGCGACGCCACCTACCGCATCGAGTTCGACACCACCCGGACCGTGCCCGCCCTCGCCGCCTTCATCCGCGAGAACGTGAAGAGCCCCTTCCTCACGGTCCAGAACTCCTACGTGGACTTCAAGGCGGCCTCGAGCACCACGGTGTTCATCGATCTCTACTCGGCCAACGAGGCCACGGGCACCTACGCCTTCCGGGTGTACGAGTTCCGCTGAGCGCGGCTCAGGTGTCCTCGTTCCGGGGGGGCGGGGGGTGGATGCGCACCTGCTTCACCCGGCGCGCCGACGCCTCCGCCACCTCGAGCACCGTGCCATCGGCCAGGGTGAAGCGCGCCCCGGCCGGGGGGATGGCTCCCGCCAGGGACAGACACAGCCCGCCCAGGGTGCTCCAGTTGCCATCCTCGGGCAGCGCCAACCGCTCCACCGCCCGGTTCACCTCCCGGATGGGGAGGACGGCGTCCACGAGCACCGTCCCGTCCGGCTCGCGCCGGATGTGCTCGGGCGGGGCCTCGCGCTCACTGGAGATGTTGCCCACCAGCTCCTCCACCAGATCCTTCATGGTGACGAGCCCGAGCAGTCCGCCCTGCTCATCCACCACCAGGGCGAGCTGGATGCGCCGCGCCTGCATCTGATGGAGCGCGTCCAGGGCGCGCATCGAGTCCGGGATGAACCAGGCCGGACGCAGCACGTCCTCCAGGAGGATGAGCTGCTGCTCGAGCGCGAACGACAGCAGATCCTTGGCCACCACGTACCCGGAGATGTGATCCAGATCCCCCTCGTACACGGGCATCCGGCTGTGGCCCTGCTCCAGGAGCACCTGCCGGACCTCCTCGGGCGAGGCATGCCGGCGGATCGCCACCACCTTCGTGCGCGGCACCATGACGTCCGTCACGGTGAGCTCCGCCAGATCGAAGGCCCGCGAGGCGATCTCCCCGGTGCGCGGGTGGACGCTGCCGCTGCGCGCCGCCTCCTCCACGAGCTGCCGCAGCTCATCGGACGACAGGCGCGACTCGGTGAAGGAGGTGCTGTCGCCGAAGAGGCGCAGCACCAGATTGGAGCTGAAGGTGAGCAGCCACACCACGGGCTTCATCAACCGCGACAGCCCTCGCAGGGGCCGGCCGATGAGGAGCGCGTAGCGCTCGGCGTAGCGCAGGGCGAGCGACTTGGGCACCAGCTCGCCCAGCACCAGCGACAGATAGGACACCAGACCCACCACCAGGGCGAAGGCCACGCTCTCCGCCTGACGCGCCGGCAACCCGAGCCCCTCCAGGGGGCCGCTCAAGCGCTGGGCGATGGAGGCACCACCGAAGGCCGCCGCCGTGGAGCCCACGACGGTGATGCCAATCTGCACCGTGGCCAGGAACCGCTCGGGGTTGTCCCGGAGCGCCTTGACCGCGCGCGCCGCGGCGCTGCGCTGCTCGATGAGCTCCTGCAGCCGTGTCTTGCGGATGGAGATGAGCGCGAGTTCGGCACCGGCGAAGATGCCGTTGGCGAGCACGAGCAACAGGATGATGGCGAATTCGGTAACGATGGCTTCCCGTCCTTGGGGGAAGCCTCAGTGTGCCGGAGATGACGACGAGGTGTGGACGAACTTGGGGAATTGACGACCCCTCCACACGGTGTCAGCGGGGCGCGAGGGTGATGATGTCCCGATCCAACAACTGCACCAGCACGCGCATCGTCTCCATTCGGGACATGCCTGAGACGGAGAAGAGCACCTCATAGCTCAAGTGTCCGTCGATGCGCGACAGCAGGAAGCCCATGCGCGCATCCAGGCTGAGCTTCATCAGCTCCGCCATGCGCAGCTTCAGCCGGGGCACCTGCTTCACGTCCCCCAGCCGCTGCTCCAGCGCGGCGCGCTGCGCCTGCTCGCATCGCGCGCGCGCCTCCTCCAACCGGGGCTCCAGCGGATCGAGCTGCTCGGCCTTGCCCAGCAGTTCCTGCGCACTCGACACATCCCCGAGCGACAGCAGCTCGTCCACGCCCACCAGCAGCGTGTTCACCCCCGGGCCCTGGCGCGCGGGAGACTCGGGAGCACTCTCTTCCCCCTGGGACACGTCGCCCTCCGAGAGGAAGGCGAGCACATCCGCGGTGATGGAAGGCAGGGAGGCCGTTCCATAGGACGGCGCCTCCTCCTCCTCCAGCAGGACGACGCTCACCTCGAGCTCGGGCAGAATCACCTCGGGCGGGGTGCGCTGGAAGGGGGAGACCGCACGGGCCGCCAGCGCGTTTGGAGTCGCCGCCAGTCCCAGAGCCGCGGATTGCGCAGGATCTCTCTTCACCGACCACTCCCCTTCCCTCTCAACTTCTGAGGTCTTGGAATCCTACGATTCCCCGGGAATGGCGTCAACACGGACAACGGATTTTTTCACTCCGGGAGAACCCCTCTTCCCCCGGTGGGAGTGAAGCCGGGAGGCGCGCGTCCTCGAGGGAAGCGCGCCCCGCGCCAGGCCCCGAGCGGCTCAGGGCTTGAGGGCCCGCTCGAGGATGCGCACGCCGTGGTCGAGGTCGTCGTGGGACACGGTGTAGGCGGGGGCGAAGCGCAGCGTCTTGTCGCCCGCGGCGTTGAGGAGCAGACCGAGCTCGCGGCACCTGGCGATGATGGGGGCACCGTCCTGGAAGAGCTCCACGCCGATGAGCAGGCCCAGGCCGCGCGCCTCCTTGACGATGGTGGGCAGGCGGCGCTGCAGCTCGCGCAGGCGACCGAGGAAGTACTCGCCCTTCTGCGCCACGTCGCGCAGCATCTGGGGCTCCATCACCTTGCGCGCGACGACGTTGGCGGCGACGGCGGCGATGAGGTTGCCGCCGAACGTGGAGCCGTGGGTGCCCGCCGTGAGGCTCTTGCCGGCATCCTCGGAGCACAGCATGGCGCCGATGGGCAGGCCGTTGCCGAGCGACTTCGCCAGGCTGATGGCGTCCGGGAGGATGTCCTCGTGCTGGAAGCCGAAGGCCTTGCCGGTGCGGCCCATGCCGGTCTGGATCTCATCGATCATCAGCAGCAGGCCCTGCTCGTCGCACAGGGCGCGCAGGGCCTTGAGGAAGCCCGGAGGCGCCGCGCGCACCCCACCCTCGCCCTGGATGGGCTCCACGAGGATGGCGGCGGTATGCGGACCCACCGCCTTGCGCACCGCCTCGATGTCCCCGTAGGGCACGTGCGTGAAGCCCTGGGGCAGCGGCTCGAAGCCCTTCTGGTACTTCGTCTGGCCCGTGGCGGTGACCGTGGCGAGCGTGCGCCCGTGGAAGGAGTTGTCGAACGTGATGACCTCGTAGCGCTCGGGCTGGCCGCGGTCCTTCTGGACCTTGCGCGCCAGCTTGATGAGCGCCTCGTTGGCCTCACCCCCCGAGTTGCAGAAGAAGGCGCGCGCCAGGCCCGAGGCGGCGGTGAGCCGGGCGGCCAGCTCGATCTGCGGCTCCGAGTAGAAGGCGTTGGACACGTGCCACAGCTTGTCGAGCTGACCGCGCACCGCGGCGACCACCTCGGGGTGACAGTGGCCGAGCCCACACGTGGCGATGCCCCCGAGCAGATCCAGATATTCGCGCCCGTCCGCGTCCCACACGCGCGAGCCCAACCCACGCTCCAGGACGATTGGCTGCTGCTTGTAGTTCTGCAGCAGGTGGGCCTTGGCTTTCTCGATCCACTGTTCGTTCTTGGCCGAAGGGGAAGGCGCCCGAGGGGTCGCCTCGGTCTGGGTGGAGTTCAGCGAAGGCGTGGACGACACGGGCACTCTCCTGACCTGGGGTCTGCTAGAGGATGTAGCGCGAGAGATCCTCGTCCTGGACCACGGACGCGAGCCGCTCGCGAACATAGGCTGCATCGATGAACAAGGTCCGGGGGCCCTGCTCACTGGCACTGAATGATACATCGTCGAGCAGACGTTCGAGCACCGTATGCAGGCGCCGGGCCCCGATGTTTTCCGTCCGCTCGTTGACTCCCTGTGCGATCCGGGCGATCTCCAACACGGCTTCGTCGGAGAAATCCAGGTGCACGCCCTCCGTGTCGAGCAGCGCCGTGTACTGGCGCAGGAGAGAATTTCGGGGCTCTCGCAGAATGCGGACCAGATCCTCTCCGCTGAGCGGCTCGAGCTCCACGCGGATGGGGAAGCGGCCCTGGAGCTCGGGGATGAGATCGCTCGGCTTGGAGACGTGGAAGGCGCCCGCGGCGATGAAGAGCATGTGGTCCGTCTTCACCTGGCCGTACTTGGTGTTGACGGTGGAGCCCTCGACGATGGGGAGGATGTCGCGCTGCACGCCCTCGCGCGACACGTCCGGGCCCGCGCCCTTGCCCCCGCCCTCGCGGCTGGCGATCTTGTCGATCTCGTCGATGAAGACGATGCCGCTGTGCTCGGCGCGCACCAGAGCCTCGCGGTTGACGCGCTCGGTGTCCACCAGCCGCGCGGCCTCCTCCTGCTCCAGGAGCTTGAACGCCTCGGGGGCGCGCACCTTGCGCCGCCGCGAGCGGCTCATGCCGGGCATGTTCTTGAAGAGATCCTGCAGGTTGACGCCAATCTCCTCCATGCCCTGGCCGGAGAAGTTGCGCAGGAAGGTGGGCGAGCCGCCCTCGCTCGTCTCCAGCTCCACCTCCTGGTCATCGAGCGTGCCGGCGCGCAGCTGCGCCCGGAGCTTGTCGCGCTCGGTGTCGCTGAGCCGGGGCGCGGCGGGAGGTGGGGGTGGGGGCGCCATGAAGCCCATGCCGCCGGTGGGACGCGAGGCGGGCGCCTGGCCGGAGAGCAGCTGGGCGAGCCGGTCCTCGGCGTTCTCGATGGCGCGCGCGCGCACCCGCTCCATCTCCTCGTCACGCACGAGCGCGATGGCGGACTCGACGAGGTCGCGCACCATGGACTCCACGTCGCGGCCCACGTAGCCCACCTCGGTGAACTTGGAGGCCTCGACCTTGACGAAGGGGGCCTGGGCGAGCTTCGCCAGCCGCCGGGCGATCTCCGTCTTCCCCACGCCGGTGGGGCCGATCATGATGATGTTCTTCGGGTGGATCTCGTCCCGCAGGTCCTCGGAGACCTGCTGGCGGCGCCAGCGGTTGCGCAGCGCGATGGCCACGGCGCGCTTGGCGGCGTTCTGCCCGACGATGTAGCGGTCCAGCTCGCCCACCACCTCGCGGGGCGTGAAGGTGGGGCTCTTGCGTGCGTTGCTCACGGTGGCGGCTCCCTTCAGAGCTCTTCGTAGGTGACGTTGGAGTTGGTGTAGACGCAGATGTCGGCGGCGATCTGCATGGCGTGGGTGGCCACCTCGCGCGCGGACAGTTGGGTGTGCGTCATCAGGGCCCGGGCGGCGGAGAGCGCGTAGGAGCCCCCGCTGCCCACCGCGGCGATGCCGAAGTCCGGCTCGATGACGTCACCCGAGCCGGAGAGGATGAAGGTCCTCTCCCGGTCGGCCACGATGAGCAGGGCCTCCAGGCGGCGGAGGAAGCGGTCGGTCCTCCAATCCTTGCCCAGCTCCACGCAGGCGCGGGCGAGGTTCTTCTGGTGCTCCTTGAGCCGCGCCTCGAAGCGATCGAAGAGGGTGAAGGCGTCGGCGGTGCTGCCCGCGAAGCCGGCGAGCACGGAGCCGTCGCCGATACGGCGGACCTTCTTCGCCGTGTTCTTCATGATGGTCTTGTCGAGACTGATCTGACCGTCACCGGCGATGACGACCTTCGCCTCTCGGCGCACACAGAGGATGGTGGTGCCATGGAACATGCCGGGGCATTTAACAAGGCGACGCGGGCGTTTCCACGACTCCCGTGAGGCCTGTCCGCCCTCTCACCTCTTCCGGACGTTCCACCCGCCGTCGAGGGCGAGCGCGTTGAAGCGCACCGTCACCAGGAGCACGGCGTAGAGGAACACGTAGCCCATCTGCAACCCGAGCGTCTCCCACTGGCTGCGCAGCGCGGTGCCGAAGACGAGCACCACCATGAGCAGCCCTCCGCCGAAGAGCGCGGCACGTGTCAGCAGCCCCAGCGTGAGCAGCAGTCCGAGCCCGGCCTCGAGGAAGGGGAGCAGCAGCGCGAAGGCGCGCACGAGCGGCGACGGCAGGGGCGTCTGGGCGAAGCCCTGCACGAGCGTG
Organism: Cystobacter fuscus; assembly: GCF_002305875.1. Classification (NCBI taxonomy): domain Bacteria; kingdom Pseudomonadati; phylum Myxococcota; class Myxococcia; order Myxococcales; family Archangiaceae; genus Cystobacter; species Cystobacter fuscus. Next base: position 8,086,581 of record NZ_CP022098.1, read on the forward strand.
TCGGCGAAGGCGCCCAGGGCGGGCAGACGCACCGCACCGTGCAGGAAGATGTTGAGGCCCAGGGCGAGCCGCAGCAGGAAGTAGGCGGCGCCCTCGCAGGACAGCGTGCGGAAGAAGGGGGTGGAAGGCTCGGGAGGCATGGGTCGAACTCCTTGGGCGGGCAGAGCGGTGGAACGTTCGCCCCTCATCGCACGGAGCTGGCGACTTTCAACCCAACACATGACGAACGCGCTCGGTCGCCGCGCGTGGACTCCGGTATGATGAAGCCCGGGGGGGCCAAAAAAGGCACACTCATTCCTGCCCCTGAGCCAGGAGATCCACCGTGAGCAACCTGAGCAGTTCTGAGCGGCGTCGCCATCCCCGTCACCGCGTTCGCATGCGCATCAAGATCCTGCGTGGAGAAGTCGAACTCGCCGGAGAGATCTTCAACATCTCCCGCTCGGGGTGTCTGCTCGTCACCCCCGTGGCGATGCGCGTGGGGGATCATTACTCGGTGCACCTGCCCGTGCTCCCGGGCTCGTCCTTTTCCATCAAGGTGGTGCGCACGCGCCGGGTGGGCGAGTGGTTCGCCGTGGCGACCCACTTCGAGACCCAACTGCCCGACGAGGCGCCCATCCTCAAGCTCGCCAGCCAGGACTCGGGCGTCCAGGAGGAGCCCGAGCAGCTGTTCTGAGGCGGAGCTACTTCGCCTTGCGCGCCACCAGGAGGTGAAGGCAACCGGTGTCCTCGGTCCGCACCTCCGCGCTCTCCAGACCGGGCAAGCCCTCCACGAGCCTGAGCAGATCCTCCGGATCCCGGTAGATGAGGTACCAGTCCAGCGCGGTCTCGGTGAACAGGTGCATGGGGTTCTTCGCGTTGAAGTTGCCCAGCACCAGCAGGCCGCCCGGCGCCAGCCCGTCCCAGAGCTTCGTGGTGAGCCGCCTGGCGAAGCGCTCCGTCAGGTAGTCGAAGAGCCCGATGGAGTAGATGAAGTCCTGCGAGGCCGAAGGCAGATCGCTGCGGTTGCGCAAGAGCTCCAGCACCGAGCCGCACCACAGCCGCAGCGCCTGATGGCGCGTGGCCGGCATCGCCCCCACCCGCGTGAAGTGGCCCAGCGCCGAGTCCAGCGCGCCCTGGTCTTGATCCAACAGCGTCACGGACTCGAAGGAGACATCGCGCGCCACCGCGACGAGCTCGGGCGCTGAACCAGACGCCACGTTCATCACTTTGCGTGCGCCCCGGGCATGCTCCGCGCGAAGCATCTGGGCCAGCAGATCCCGGCGGTTGCGCACCGCCTGGAAGCCAGGCAGCTCCAGGGCCCAGGAGTCCATCCACAGCTCCAGGGCCGTCTGGCCCTCGGGCTGGCGCCGGTAGAGCGCCTCCATCATCAGGAAGTCTCCCGCGTAGCCGCGGGGCTTCTCCCAGCAGCGCCGCAGCACTGCACTCTTCCAGAAGTACGGCCCGAGTTCGGCGCGGAAGCGATTCTGGTCCGGAGAGCCACGCGACAGGCCCGGGGATCCTGGCGCACCTCCTGCTCTCCAGACACCCATCAAGAGTTCATTCAGACGAGATGAATCCACTTGCGTGGGAGTCTTTGCGACCCGCTCAGAATTTTCCAATTCCTTCAGCCAGGCACCCAGGACTGCGAGTGTCGTTGCGAACGCTGAAGACGACTCAGAAGCCAGGAGATGGAGAGGGTTCAAGGCTTATCTATCTACCGTGGAGAAGGAGGGGCACGGTGCACGACGGAGGGGGGAGATTCTGAGTCCAGATTGTGTCAGAATTCCTGAACCATGCCATCGCTCAATAGCCAGGAATGCACGCAGCGGATGGGACTCGCTCCGGAAACTGCCACCGTGCGTGGACTCATCTTCAATGCGGTCTTCAAGTTGGTGGAGCAGCATCGAGGAGCCGTCGCGGCAACGGAGTTGAGAGCCCGGATCGCCAAGAAACCCCTGGTGGATTTCTTCTCATACCCCGCGCGCGACTTCCTCCAGGTGCTCTTCTCCGCGGGTGAGCTGCTCGCCCCCCATTATGGCTCCGCGGAAGCGGCCATCCGGGCCTGTGGCGCGGCGGCCGTCGGTGGGTTCTTCCAATCCGGGGTGGGCCGGACGTTGACCACCATCATCGGGCAGGGAGACCCCAAGCGGCTGTTCTCCAGCGCGCCCACGGCCTACTCCACGGCCGTGAGTTATGGCCAACGCAAGTTCAGCGTGTTGGGCGAGCGGCGCGTGAGCCTGCACTTCAAGGGCGACATGCAACCGGTGGAGTTCCACCAGGGCCTGCTGGAGGCAGCGCTCCAGGGCGTGGGCTGCCCGGGCCAGGTGCAGGTGCGCCGGATCGGCCTGGAGGAAGCGGAGTACATCATCGAGTGGTGAGTCCCCCGCCGCCGCGCGCTCACGCCCGGGGGTGCGCGGCGTCGTAGATGGCCTGGAGCTGCTCCCAGCTCACGTGCGTGTAGCGCTGGGTGGTGGACAGGCTCGCGTGGCCGAGCAGTTCCTGGATGCTGCGGATGTCCGCTCCGCCACCGAGCAGGTGCGTGGCGAACGAGTGGCGCAGCGCGTGGGGGCTCACCTTGCGCTGCAGCGCGCATTGCAACACGTAGGCGTCCAGGTGCCGCGCGATGCTGCGGGGCGTGAGCCGGCCGCCACGGTAGTTGAGGAACACCGCCTCCGCGTCCTGCCCCGCGTGCGGCACCGCGAACAGCTCGCCCCGGCGCGCCAGGTAGGCCTCCAGCGCGCGGATGGACTGCGCGTTCACCGGGCACAGGCGCTCCTTGCTGCCCTTGCCCATCACCCGGATGATGCGCTCGCTCCGGTCCACGTCCAGCAGGTTCAGCCCGCACAGCTCGCTGATGCGCAGGCCGCCGCCGTAGAGGATCTCCAGGATGGCCCGGTCGCGCAGCCCCAGCACCGTGTCCTGGGGAGGCATGTCGAGGATGGCGAACAGCTCCTCCACCGGCAGCACCTTGGGCAGCTTCTTGGGCAGCTTGGGGCTCTTCACCAGCTTGGCGGGGCTGCCCGGCAAGAGCTTCTGGCGCACCAGGAACTTGTAGAAGCTCTTGATGCTCGCGAGCCGGCGCGCGCGGCTGGCCGGCGCGTGCTCCACCGCCAGCGTCCCCAGGTAGCCACGGATGGCGGCGTGCGAGGCGGACAGGAGCGAGAGCTTCGCGCGCTCGACGAGGTAGCGCTCGAAGTCCAGCAGATCGATGAAGTAGTTGCGCACCGTGTGCGCACTGGCGCCCTTCTCGTCGACGAGGTGGACGCGGAACTTCTCCAGGAGGGGCGACAGCGGCTCGGTGCTCATGGGAGGCCCCAGCCTAGACGCGGCCGGGCCTCCCGCAAGCTTCTCACGGCCGGGCCGGCGCCGCGTACACGCCCGCGTTGGCGCCCTTGAGCACGTACACCGCCAACGACTCCCCGGGGCCCGCGAAGTACGCCGGCAACTGGGCCCCCTGGTCCAGCGTCTTGCGCGCCCCCGTCTTCACGTCATAGACGGCCACGTCGAACGCGTCCGAGTCCATGCGCGCCGAGGTCGCCAGCACGCGCTCTCCATCCTCGGACAGCTTGTAGCTGTAGATGCCCTGCAGCCACGTGGCCGGCTGGGGAGCCGCCTCGGCGGACAGGGGCAGCGGCAGCGCCTGGAAGTCACAGGCCCGGCCCTCGCGGATGCAGCCCGAGCGGAAGACGAGCGCCGAGTTGCCCGGGGAGAAGCCGTAGCCGAACACGCCCGCCTGGGCCTTGATCGCCTTCTCCGCGCCCACCGGGTAGACCATCAGGTCCACCGAGTACACGGGCTTGAGGAAGCGCGAGAGGAAGGCCACGTACTGGCCGTCCTTGCCCCAGATGAAGTTGGGCACGCGGCTGCCCACGAGTTTCGGCTCGCCATCCGGCAGCGCCACCACGCCCATGAGTCCCGCCCCCGCCGGCTGGTCGTACTTCGCCAGGAAGCCCAGCGCGCGCGAGTCCGGGCTGAAGGCCACGTCCTTCACGCGCTCGCCCACCTTGCGCCCGGGCTCCCCGGACGCCGGGCCCACGTACAGGTCGCCCATCACCTCGGGCTTGCCCCCGTCGTTGCGCGCCAGCCACTTCGAGTCCGGCGAGAAGGCGAACGACGTCGTGCCCGTGGCCACCTTGAGGCCCGTCCACTCCGGCGGCGACGCCACGTACAGGTCATACGTCGAGCTGCCGCTGCCGCGCACCTGGTAGGCCACGTACTTCGAGTCCGGCGACGACACGAAGTCGCCCACCTGGTCCGCCAGCTTGCGCGGCTCGGCCGGCTTGTCCGCGGGCGAGTCCACCGCCACCGCCAGGAGGCCCCCGCCCGCCGTCAGCCTGCGCTTGAAGAAGAGCGTCGCCCCATCCGGGGAGAAGCCCGCCGTGGACACCTCGCCCCCCACCGGGCGGAAGGGCCCCGCGGGCAGCACGCCCAGCTTCAGCACGCCCCCCTCCACGAAGGCCAGCTTCGTCCCGTCGGGGCTCGGCACGAAGTACGTCACCCCCTCCCCGAGCTTCTTCGGCTCGGCGGTCGGCTCGTTCAGCTCCAGCACGTGCAGCACGCCGGACTGGTTGGCCAGGTTGTACCCGGTGAGGAACAGCACGTGCTTGGAGTCCGGGGTGAACAACTGCCCGCCGGGCACGTTCGTCACCCCATCGCCCAGCCGGCGCGGCACGCCGCCCTCCACCGGCACCACGTACAGCTCGCCCAGGCGCATCTGCGGCGGAATGCCCTCCACCGTCGGCTTGCGCGTCTTCGTCAGGTACGAGGCGAAGCGCCCATCCTCCGTCACCCGGAGGTCCTCCGCGGACCCCACGGCGAGCGGCACCCCGGCGCCCCCCACCACCGCCGCGCTCCCGGCCGCCCGGCCTCCTCCGGCCGCCTTGTCGTCCCCGCCGCGCTTGCACCCCACCAGCGCGAGCACCACCAGCGCTCCCATGCACACCGCTCGTCGGTTCATACCGTCCTCCCGGGCGCCTCGGCGGGGGGCACGCTCGGCAGCCACGTGGCCAGGTCCGCCCGCGCCCGCTCCGCGTACTTCACCCGCTTGTCCGCCTTCTTGTGCCGTCCCGGCAGCGGCGGAAACAGCCCGAAGATGATGTTGGAGGGCTGATAGTCGTAGTCCTCCGGGTGCGCCTCGCCCGTCACGTGCCGGTAGAGCGCGCCCAGCGCCGTGGTGGCCGGCGGCGGGACGAACTCGCCCCCCGTGAGCCGCGCGTACACCGCCAGCGCCGCCAGGTAGCCACACGCCGCCGACTCCACGTACCCCTCCACCCCCGTGATCTGCCCCGCGAAGAACAGCCGCGACTCGGCCTTGAGCGACAAGTCCCTCGCCAGCAGCCGCGGCGCGTCGATGAAGGTGTTGCGGTGGATCTGCCCCATGCGCAGGAACTCGGCGTTGGCCAGGCCCGGGATGCAGGAGGTGAAGATGCGCTTCTGCTCACCCCACGTGAGCCGCGTCTGGAAGCCCACCATGTTCCACGCCGTGCCCGCCTTGTCCTCCATGCGCAGCTGCACCACCGCGTGGGACTCCTTGCCCGTGCGAGGATCCACCAGCCCCACCGGCTTCATCGGCCCGAAGGCCAGCGTCTGCTCGCCCCGCTCCACCATCACCTCGATGGGCAGACACCCCTCGAAGTACCGGGGTTCCTCGAAGCTGTGCGGCTGCAGCTTCTGGCCCGCCTTCACCTCGGCGATGAAGCGCGCGTACTCCTCGGCCGTGAGCGGCAGGTTGATGTAGTCGTCCCCTCCGCCCTTGCCGTAGCGGCTCGCGCGAAAGGCGATGTCCATGTCGATGGAGTCCCCGGCGACGATGGGCGCGATGGAGTCGTAGAAGTAGAGCTTCTCCCCCACGTAGCGCTCGAGCTCCTTCGTCAGCGCGTCCGAGGTGAGCGGCCCCGTGGCGATCACCACCACGCCCTCGGGCAGCTGCTCCACCTCGCCGGCCACCACCTCCACGCCGGGCGCCTCGTGCACCGAGCGCGTCACCGCCGCCGAGAAGGCGTCCCGATCCACCGCCAGCGCGTCACCGGCCGGCACCCGGTGCGTGTCCGCGCAGCCCAGAATCACCGAGGACAGCGCGCGCAGCTCCGCGTGCAACAGGCCGATGGCGCTCTCCGGGTTGTCCGAGCGCAACGAGTTGGAGCACACCAGCTCCGCGAACGTGTCCGTCTTGTGCGCGGGCGAGCGCCGCTGCGGCTTCATCTCCCGCAGCGTCACCGGTACCCCGCGCTTCGCCAGTTGCCAGGCGCACTCGCTGCCCGCGAGGCCCCCGCCAATCACCGTCACCCGCTGATGCTTCACGTCCCGCTTCCTGCCTCTCTCCCGGGCGCCGCCCTCGCCGCCCCGAGCCATCCGGCCTCTGTTAGCAGGCCCCTTCCGCCCTGTCCCTCCCTTCCGCTCGGACAGGCGCGCCAACCGACCGGCAGTGCCCGTTTCCCTGCTCGCTCTCCGGCCGGGGCTCCAGGTGGGACAGCCGACGGCAGTTACCCTACCTTTTGGGGACTCCTACTTTTGCCGAGTTCGTCTCGCGAAACCGCGAGGCAGGAACCCAGGGCAGTGCACCCTTTCGATGGAGCGACAGGCCATGACGCGAGCCAATGACCTCATGAGAATTCGGGACCTCCTCCAGCGCCGCCGCCGCGCCATCCTGAACACGAGCGAGGGAGCCCAACGCGAGCTGTCCGCCCTCAAGGACTCGGATCGGGATCCCGAGTACGAGGAGCAGGCCCAGACCGAGCTGGCGGACTACACCCTGTCCAGCCTGATGGAGACGCAGCGGCGCGAGGTGATGCTCATCGATGCCGCGCTGCGTCGCATGGACACGGGCGTGTTCGGCGAGTGCGTGGATTGCGGCGCGGACATCACCCTCGAGCGGCTGGAGGCGATGCCCTTCGCCATCCGCTGCGAGGAGGACGCGACGAGCCACGAGCTGGAGACGCGCGGGGGCCACGCCCAGTCGGTGCCCACCCTCTAGCGGGACGGGCGCTCGGGTCCGCCCGAGCGCCCTGGTTTCGCGAGAGGCGGAGGCTCAGGCCGCCGAGGACGCGTCGGGCCCGTTGGCCGCCGGGGGGATGGCCTCGGGCTCGGTGATCTGCCGGCGGTAGTCGCACTCCTTGTTCGGGCAGGCCACGAAGGGGCCGTCACGCTTGGAGAACTTCTGCACCAGGTAGGGCGACTGGCACTGCGGGCACGCCTCGGGCAGCGGCCGATCCCACGCGGCGAACTTGCAGTCGGGGTAGCGGTTGCACCCGAAGAAGATCTTCCCGAAGCGGCTGCGGCGCTCGGTGAGGTAGCCCTGCTTGCAGTCCGGGCACGTCACGCCGATGGAGATGGGCTTGGACGTCTTGCAGTCCGGGTAGCCCGAGCACGCGAGGAACTTGCCGAACCGGCCGCGCTTGACGACCATGTTCTTGCCGCAGTTCTCGCACATCTCGTCCGTGGTCTCCTCCTCCACGATGACGATCTTCCCCTCCGCGTCGCGCTTGAAGTCCTTGGTGTTCTTGCACTCGGGGTAGTTCGAGCACGCGAGGAAGTGGCCCATCTTCCCCCACTTGATGACCATGACGTTGCCGCACTTCTCGCACGCCACGTCGGTCTTCACCTCCTCGCGCTTGACGTCGCGCATCTCCGCCTCGGCCTTCTCGAGCGTCTCCTTGAAGGGCGCGTAGAAGTCCTTGAGCACGGCCTTCCAGTTGGCCTCGCCCTCGGAGATCTGATCCAGCTTCTCCTCCATGTTGGCCGTGAACGTCACGTCCAGCTCCTGGGGGAAGTGCTTGACCAGGAGGTCGTTGCAGATGAGGCCCAGGTCCGTGGGGCGGAAGCGGCCCTCGATCTTCTCCGCGTACTTCTTGTCCTGGATGGTGGAGAGGATGGCGGCGTAGGTGGAGGGGCGGCCGATGCCCCGCTCCTCCAGCTCCTTGACGAGGGTGGCCTCGGAGAAGCGCGGAGGGGGCTGGGTGAAGTGCTGCTCGTCGATGAGCTTCTGCAGCACGAGGCTGTCGCCCTCGTTGAGCACGGGCAGCTCGCCCGTGGCGTCGTCGGCGCTCTCGTCGCCCGCGGCGCGCGCCTTCTCCTGGGCGGCCTCCTCCTCGGGGGTGAGCCCGGCGCCGTAGACGGCCAGGTAGCCGGGGAACTTCAGCGTGGAGCCCGAGGCGCGGAACGTGGCCCGGCCCGAGGTGATGTCCGCGCTCGTCTGGTCATACACGGCCGGCTTCGTCTGGCACGCCACGAAGCGGTTCCAGATGAGCTCGTAGAGGCGGAACATGTCCGCGGCCATGTCGTCGTTCATCGCGTCGAAGGCGGCCTTCACCTTGGAGGGCGGGTACTCGAGCGAGGTGGGACGGATGGCCTCGTGCGCGTCCTGGGCGCCCTTCTTGGTGCGGTAGACGACGGGCTCCTCGGGCAGGTAGTCCGGGCCGTACGTCTGGAGGATGAAGTCGCGCACCCCCGTCACGGCCTGCTCGGACAGACGGGTGGAGTCCGTACGCATGTACGTGATGAGCGCCGTCTGGCCCTCCTCGCCGAGCAGCACGCCTTCGTACAGCCGCTGGGCGAGCGCCATGGTCTTCTTGGCGGTGAAGTGCAGCCGGTTGGCGGCCTCCTGCTGGAGCTTGGAGGTGATGAAGGGCGCGGGGGCGTTGCGGCGCCGCTCGCGCTTGTCCACCTTGGACACGGCGAAGGGAGCGTCCTTCACCTCGGCGACGAGGCCCTGGGTGGTGGCCTGATCCTTCAGGTCCACCTTCTTGCCGTCCACGCGCGACAGCTTCGCCTTGAAGGACGGCGGCCCGGACTGGCCCTGCAAGAGCGCGTCCAGCGTCCAGTACTCCTGGGGCACGAAGGCCTTGATCTCGCTCTCGCGCTCGCAGATGAGGCGCACGGCCACGGACTGCACGCGGCCCGCGGACAGGCCCCGGCGCACCTTCTTCCAGAGGATGGGCGAGATCTGATAGCCCACGAGCCGGTCCAGGATGCGCCGCGTCTGCTGGGAGTCGTAGTTCTCCTGGCTGAGCTGGCGCGGGTTGGCGATGGCCTCCTGGATGGCCGGCTTGGTGATCTCGTTGAACATCACCCGGTAGGCATCCGGGTGGCCGAGCTGCTGGTTGATGTGCCAGGCGATGGCCTCGCCCTCGCGATCCGGGTCCGTGGCGAGGAAGACCTTGTCCACGCCCTGGGCGGCCTTCTTCAGCTCGCTGAGCACCTTCTCCTTGCCTTTGATCACCTCGTACTGGGGCTCGAAGTCGTGCTCCAGGTCCACGCCCATCTTGCTCTTGGGCAGGTCGAGGATGTGGCCCACGCTCGCCTTCACCGTGTAGCCCGAGCCCAGGTACTTCTTGATCGTCTTCGCCTTGGCGGGCGACTCGACGACCACGAGGTAGTGCGGCCCCTTGCCGCGACGGGGAGCCTCGGCCTCGCCGTCGGCGTCCTCGGCGGAGGCCTCCACCGTGGCCAGCTCGCCCTTCTTGCCGCGCTTGGCCGCCGCCTTCTTCGCGGACGCCTTCTTCGCGGTGGTCTTCTTCTTGGCGGCGCTCTTCTTGCGCGCCGCTGGCTTCTTGGTCGGCTTCTCGGGGGCCGCCGTCTCCTCGACCTCCTGCTCGCCCGCGGTCGCTGTCTTCTTCGTGCGCGTCGCCATGCTTTTCCTCAGACCCTCTCGAACAACCTGCCGGGGTGCTGGATCACGAATCCCGACAGCTCCAATTCCACCAGGGCGCTGGTGAGCGCCGCGGGGGAGAGCTGGCTGCCGGCCAACACCTCATCGAATGACTTGGGAACCCGGTTCAACACCTGATAGGCCCCTCTCGCTTCCACCGAGAGTTCTTCCCACGAAGAACCCTCCGCTGGCGGCACGTGCCGGTGGGGAAGGATCCCCACGGCCCGCCAGACTTCTTCAACGGACAGACACGCGCGGGCGTGACCATCACGCAACAACGCATTGCACCCCGCCGCCCCCTCGTTCAGCACGTCTCCGGGCAGGGCGAGCACCACCCGGCCCTGCGCCCGGCCCGCCTCCGCCGTGTAGAGACTGCCCGAACCCACCCCCGCCCGAAGAACCACCACCGCATCCGACGCGCCAGAAATGAGCCGGTTGCGCCGGGGAAACGTCGTCGTGCTCGCCCGCACGCCCGGGGGCAGTTCGCTGAAGAACACCCCCCCGCGGGCCAGGAAGTGCGGCAGCAGCCGGGCCTGGGCGGGATCCAGCTCGTCCAGCGCCGAGCCGAGGAAGGCCCACGTCTCGCCCCCGGCATCCATCGCGCCCCAGTGGCACGCCCGGTCCACCCCCGCCGCGGCACCCGACACCACCCCCACCCCGCCTTCCGCGACCTGCCGCGCGAACGTCCGGGCGAAGGGAAGAAATCCCTGATCCGGATGGCGGCTGCCCACCAACGCGGCGCGGCGCCGGGGCGGGCCGACCTGTCCCCGGTAGAACAGAAGCGGAGGGGCATCGTCCGTTTCGGCCAGGCGCGCCGGGTAGGCGGGCTCGCCCTGGAAGGCCAGGCCCATCTCCGCCCGGGCACAGCGCTCCAGGAGCCGGGTGGCGAGCGGCTCCAGCGTGGAGACCTCGGCGAGCCGGCGGCGAACGGGAGGCGGCAGCGGCGCCTCGGCGAGCCAGTCCCTCACCGGGCAGGCGGCCAGGGAAGCGAGCCCTCCCCTGGCAAAGGAGCTGGCAAAGGCACGCAGCCGCTCCAGGGTCCTCGGACCCAGACCCGGAACCGACCAGAGCGCCAGGAGCGCGCGTTGCTCCGCCGTGTAGCTGTTCGCCGTGACGTCCACCATGCCCCACCCCCTTCCCCGAGCCACCTATATAGAAGATGGATCCGACGGAAAGAGGTCGGCACACATAAACACCTGACCGCCAGTGGTCAAGCGGGACGTCCCTGGAAGTAGGGCTCACGGGGGGCGATTCCGTGGGTGCGATGTCCACACGGACGCCGGGACGGGCCCACGGAGGCGGGGAGGCGGGGAGGCGGGCGAGTCAGCGCTGGGCGGTGGGGGCCGAGTCCACGCGCATCACCACCGGGTCGCCGGGGCCCACTTCCTGGAGGGAGCGGACGATGAGGCAGTTGGAGGTGCGCTCCTTGACCTCGGTGACGAGGCACAGGGCGACGTCCTCCGTGGGCAGCGGCGCCTGCTGGTTCTTCTTGCCGATGGGCAGCTCCAGCTTGAGCACTTCCTGCCGGGCGGGATCTCCCTGGCGGGTGATGGTGAAGGTGTTGCCCGCCTGGACGCCATCGGCGCTGCCCCGGTCGATCACCAGGATGTGATGCTCCGCGTTGAGGCTCAGGTAGGGCACGAGCGCGGTGAGGATCACGCCCTTGACCTCCTTCTCGTTGCGGCGGGGAACCACCGCGTCGGCCATGCGCTCGCCGTAGGGGCCCACCAGATCACCGCGCACCACGGGATCCCACGTCTCCATGACCTGCGCCTTGACGTAGTCCTTGCCCAGCGCCGTCACGCGCAGCATGCCCACGAACTCGGTGAGGTAGCCCACCGGCTTCTTCGTCACCGGGTGGAAGATCTGCTCCGCGGTGTGGAACACCACGTACCGGTCGCCAAGCTTCGCGTCCGTCTTGCGCTTGAAGCGCACGTAGGTGGTGTCCGGGAAGGAGAGCATCTCCGCGCCGCTGCTGGAGCCCTCGATGCGGCCCGCCTCGTCCAGCTCGCGCCCCGTGACGAAGGCCTGCGTCATCACCGAGCGCCCGGACTTGGGCGCGTAGGAGATCTTCCCGCTCACCTCCACGTCGCCGCTCTCCGTCTCCGAGGGCATGACGTCATCACCACCAGCGGAACCCACGGGGCCCACGGGGCCGACGCCCGCCTCCACGCGCGAAGGCACTTCCTCGCCCGCGGCGAAGAAGCGCACGTTGTTGCCGGGGTAGATCCAGTGCGGGTTGGCGATCTCCGGGTTGTAGGACCAGACCTTGGGCCAGTACCAGGGGCTGCCCAGGTAGCGCTGGGACAGATCCCACAGCGTGTCGCCGGTCTGGACGGTGTGGACCTCGCCAGGCGCGGACTCGCGGCCGCCCTGCCCCGGAGGAAGCGTGACGCGGCCCGGGCGCGAGGCGGGGGCCTCGTCCACCACGTCACTGCCTTCTGTCTCGTCACCGGTCTCGGGCTCCGATTCGTCCTGCGCCCAGACGGGCGGCGCGAGGACGGCGGCGAGAAGGAGCGAGGAGAGGATCCGCGAGCGCATTCGGATGACTTCCTTTCGGACTGCTTAGTGCGAGAGGGACGCGAGCCGCTGCTCCGCCTGGGTGGCGGCGGCCGTGCCCGGAAACTGGGTGAGGATACGGGTGTAGAGGGCCCGGGCGTCGTCCTTCTGCTCGAGCCGCAGCCGGCACTCGGCCAGCCGGAGCATGCCGTCCAGCACGGCGTCGCCGGCGGGATAGCGGGTGATGAGCCGCTCGAACGTGCCGGCCGCGGAGGCATAGTCCTTGAGCCCCATCTGCCCGAGCCCGCTGAAGTACAGCGCGTTGTCGGCGCGGGCGTGACGGGGGTTCTTCTCGGCGAAGCCCAGCAGGGTGCTCACCCCGCCCTCCACGTTGCCGGTGCGCAGCGCCGCCACGGCCTGCTCGAAGGCGGCGTCCAATCCGGAGTCCGACGTCCTCGGCGACAAGGCCTCGTCACCGGTGGCGCCCTCGTCGGGCGAGGCGCTGACGAACATCTCCATGTCGTCTTCCGAGGGCTCGACGACATCCACGCGCAAGGGCAGCGCGGGCGCGGGCTCGGCACGGGGCTTGAGCTTCACCACCGCCAGCTCCGGCGTGACGAAGGCGGACGGGGTGGCCGGCGCCTCGGAGGCGGGCTCGGCGACGGGGACGGCGGGCTCGGCGACACGCGAGGCCCGGGCCTGCTTCACGCTCGCGAGCATCTCCATCCGCTCGAGGCGCTTTTCCAGGTGCGACTGGGCCTCGCGCAGTGAGCGAACCTCGGCCCTCAACGCCACCACCTCCGCGTTGGAGGCGGAGTTCGTGGTGGCGCAGGCGGTCAACGCACACAGCGGGGCGATGGCAAGCAGTCGGCGAATGGCGCGGTGCTCCGGAGCAACCTGGGGGGAGATCCTCACGGAGGATAGGAAGCAGCGCCGGAGACCGTCAAGAAATCGGCCCGGACGCGGCCGGGAACCGGTGCACCACGAAGTTGAGGTGGCGGCCCGTACGCCCCGCGTCCCGCCGGTGGGAGAAGAACTGACGCGCGTCACACGCGGTGCAGGGGGTCAGCACGTCCACCCGCTCCGCGCTCAACCCCGCGCCCAGCAACGTCTCGCGCACGGCGCGTGACAAATCCAGGCGCACCTGGGTGCCCTCGCGCACCACCACCTGGGGACCGAAGCGAGCGGCGAAGCGCTCGCCCAGCTCCTCGGAGACGACGTAGCAGCAGCGCTGGATGCACGGGCCCACCGCCGCGAGCAGCCGCTCCGGGCGCGAGCCACGCGCGGCCAGGGCCTCCACCGCGCGCGCCACGATGCGCGCCTCCGTCCCCTTCCAGCCCGAGTGCACCGCCGCCACGCGCTGGCCCTCGGGGTCCACCAGCAACACCGGCACGCAGTCCGCCGTCCCCACGCCCACCCAATGCCCCGGCCGGTCCGTCCAGAGGCCATCCGCCTCACCCTCGGCAGGCCGCGGCTCCTCGCTCCCCTCCCCCGCTCCCGCCTCCACCACGCGATCCCCATGCACCTGCTTCACCGTGTGCAGCGTGGCGAGCGGGACGCCCAGTCGCGCGGCCAGGCGCCGGTGGTTCTCCACCACGCGCTCACGCTCGTCCCCCACGGCGAAGCCCAGGTTGAGCGAGGCGAAGGGCTCCTCGGACACGCCCCCCTCACGGGTGGTGAAGCCATGAGGAACCGGGAGCAGCGCGGATTGAAGGAAAGAACGGCTCATGATGGGAACTCTCCCGGATATTCTTTCCGACGCGCCACGCAACCTCATTCTTCCCTTTTCAGAGAATACAGGGGGAATGCAGTTTGACAGTGTTCGTTCACCGGGCCGACAATCCACCCATTCGCGAGGCCCTCACCCTCTCATGCCATCGGGTTTCAACACCATCGGCAGGAAGCTCCTGCGGAGCGTTGCCCTGCCGGGGCTGTTCACGGCCCTGGCGGTCGTGGCGCTGTTCTGGCGGCAGGCCCACGTGGCGACGCGGGACGCCACCCATGACGAAGCGCTGGTGCTCGCGGAGTTCGTGGACGCCACCTTCCGGTTGACCACGCCCGCGGGCAAGCCCCCGCACTCGCCCGTCGCCGAACTCCTGGCGAGCAACACCCGGCTGCTGGGTGCCACCACGGAGCTCAACGTGCTGTCGCCGCAGGGGATCATCCTCTGGTCGACCCGGCCGCGAGAGGTGGGCCTGCGCCACCCGGCGACGGCGCTGCTGACCGCGCCCGGGCCCCAGTGGGCGCGCTCGGACGAGCACCAGACGGAAGTGCTCCGTCCACTCGGGGACAAGGGGTGCGAGGGGTGTCACGCGGGCGCGAGCGAGCGGCCCGTGGGTCTGCTGCACCTGCGCGCGGCGGAGCCCATGGTGCACCGCGAGCTGAGCGATGCCTTGATGGGCGCGCTGGTGGCGGTGTTCGTGCTGGGCACCCTGCTCATCGTCGCCACCGGCACGTCGCTGCACTTCTTCCTCGTGCGCCCCCTGCGCCGGCTGATGGCCGCCATGCGACGCGCCGAGGAGGGAGACGTGCTGGTGCGCGCCGAGGCGGGGGACTCGGACGAGCTGGCGCGGCTCGGCTCGGCCTTCAACGCCATGCTGGCGCGCCTCACCTCCATGAAGGCCGAGGAGATCGACACCCACCGGGATCTCGAGGAGACCAAGCACAAGCTCTCCCTCAAGGAGGAGCTGGAGGAGCGCGTCGCGGAGCTGGACCTGCTCTTCGACGTGGCGCACTCGCTCAACTCCACGCTCGAGCTGCCGGAGATGCTCGCGCGCATCACCCAGCTCGTCCCCGAGCGGCTCCACATCCCGGACTTCTCCATCATGCTCGTCAACGCGGAGGGGCTCCTGGAGATCAAGCGCACCTTCCCGGCGGACCCGGTGCTCGAGGGGATGACCTTCCGCTTCGGCGAGGGCATCTGCGGGCGCGCGGCGGCGACCCAGCGCAGCGTGTACGTGCCGGACGTGGCGGAGCCCTCGAGCCAGTACGCCCGGCGGGACGAGCGGCCGGAGCTGGAGCGCGGGGCGATATTGAGCGTGCCCCTGGTGCACACGAAGACAGTGCTCGGCGTGCTCAACTTCCAGCGCCCGGAGGTGGCCAGCTTCTCTCCCCAGGAGCTGGAGCTGCTCACCACGGTGGCCGACCAGGTCGCCGCGGCGGTGAAGAACGCCCTCCTGCACACCGAGGCGGTGCGGCTCACCCTGACGGATCCCCTCACCGGCGTGCCCAACCGCCGCCACCTCTTCTCCCGGCTGGAGCTGGAGGTGGCGCGCGCCCAGCGCTTCGGCACCAGCGTGTCCATCCTCATGGTGGACATCGATCACTTCAAGAAGCTCAACGACGCCGCGGGCCACCGCGCTGGCGACGAGGCGCTGCGCAAGGTGTGCGACGTGCTGCGCGCGCGCGTGCGCAAGGTGGACACGCTCGCGCGCTACGGCGGCGAGGAGTTCATGCTCGTGCTCTCCAACGTGTCCAAGAAGGACGCGCACGAGGTGGCCGAGAAGCTGCGGCGCGCCGTGGCGGAGGCCCCCCAGCTCGCCGCGCCCACCCAGCCGGGCGGCCACATCACCGTGTCCATTGGCGTGGCCACCCTGCCCACCGACGCGACCGCCCAGGACAACCTGGTGGATTGCGCCGACTCCGCCCTCTACGCGAGCAAGCGCGGCGGCCGCAACCGCGTCACCAGCTACGAGCCCGGCATGGAGGTCCACCCGGATCGGGAGCGGGGCTTGAGCCGCCCCCATGATCCGTCCGCGGCCCCCATGGCCAAGGCCTGAGCGGCGGGTTCAGGGCAACGTCAGGGCACGCAGCGCGCGCCCACCCGGCAGTGCCACGCGCAACAGCAGCGTGCTGCCCGCGGGCGCCTTGCGGATGATGCCCGCCAGCTCCTGAGAGTTGGCCACCGGCTTGCGGTTGACCTCCACCACCACCATGCCCGGCTCCAACTGGGCGCGCTCGGCGGGCGAGCCCGGCTGCACCTCCGTCACCATCGCGCCCTTGGCCGAGTCCAACCCGGCCCGCTCGGCGATGCGCGGATCCAGGTTGCTCAAGGACAGGCCCACGCGCGCCTTGGAGGACTGCTCCTCGTCCTCCTGGCCCTGGCGCGGACGCACCCCGAGGTTCTCCAGGTCCGGACGCGTGCCCAGCTGCACCTTGATCGTCTGGCGCTTGCCCTCGCGGAAGACCTCCAGCGCGGAGGTGCTGCCCGGCTTCTTGAGCGCCACCGAGCGGGTGAGCGAGTTGCCCGAGCCCACCTTCTGCCCGTCGATGGAGACGATGACGTCATCCATCTTCACGCCCGCGCGTCCCGCCGGGGAGTTGTCGTTCACCTGGTTGACGACGGCGCCTTCCTTGACGGGCAGTTGCAGGGCTCGGGCGAGATCCTCGTCCAGGTCCTGGATGCCGATGCCCAACCAGGCGCGCGTCACCGCGCCCTCCTTCTCGAGCTGGGGCAGGAGCGCCTTCACCTGGTTGCTCGGCACCGCGAAGCCGATGCCCGTGCCACCACCGACGATGGCGGTGTTGATGCCCACCACCTCGCCCTTGAGGTTGAAGAGCGGACCGCCCGAGTTGCCCGGATTGATGGCGGCGTCCGTCTGCAGGAAGTCGTCATAGGGACCGGAGTGGATGTTGCGCGCGCGCGCGGAGAGGATGCCACTGCTCACGCTCGAGGCCAGCCCGAACGGGTTGCCGATGGCCACCACCCAGTCGCCCACGCGCATCGCGTCCGAGTCACCGAGCTTCACCGTGGGCAGGTTGTCCGCCTTGCTCTTGACCCGGATGAGCGCCACGTCGGTGAGCGGATCCCTGCCGACGATCTCCGCGTCGAAGCTGCGCCCGTCATCCAGCCGGACGCGGATGGCCACCGCGCCCTCCACGACGTGGTTGTTGGTCAGCACCAGCCCCTTGGGGTCGATGATGAAGCCCGAGCCCGTGCCCTGGCGGATGGGCTCGCGGCGGGAGCCCCGCGGATCCTCGCCTCCGAAGAAACGATCGAAGGGGGAGAGTTGCCGCTCACCCCGGGTGGAGGTGGCCTGGACGTCCACGTTGACGACGGCGCCCTTGACGGACTCGACCAACGGGGCGAGCGAGGGCAGGGCCTGAGCCTCCTTCGTGGCGGGCTGAAGCACGTTCTGGGGGGGCTGCGGAGACGTCTGGGAGTGCGCCAGCAGGGGCAGCGCGACGAGGGCGGCACCCGCGATGACACTCCGCGGAAAATTCGTTCGTTTGGTCATGACTCTCCCGAGATAAGACACAGAGGCAGCGAAGCAAGGCGCAAGCGCCCTGTCCGTGCGACATAACAACGCGGGCGTCCCCCTCTTCCCCGAAAGCAACGGGGACGAGCGGGCGGTGCCCGGGACCGGATGTCTCACTCTGGACGGTAGACGCGATAATCGATTTCAGGAAACACGGTGCTCGTCGCCTCGAACCGGGTGAGTTGCTCCTCGTCGATACGGCCCGCGCGCAACTGCTCGTGCAGGCGAAGGAAGCGCAGCACGTGCTCCCGGGTACGGCGCACCGCGTAGTCCACCATGGTCCCCGTCTTCATGATGAAGGCCCAGTCCGAGGACTGCGCGAGCAGCAACTCGCGCGCGGCCTGGTTGAGGGCCCGCCGCTGCAGCGTGGGCGAGTCGTCCGGGAAGTCCTTCGCCAGGGCGATCATCTGCCGGGCGCAGTGGTGGAGGTGGCGGTAGATCCAATCGTTGGAGCCATCCAGCCACATGGTCGCATAGCCCCCCGCTCCCCAGGAGCACAGGGGCGGCGTGGCCACCTGGTTCTCCGGATGCGCGGCGAGATCGTCCGAGGGCGTCACCAGCGAGAACGTCTTCTGCTCCTGCGCCACCTTGCGCAGCAGCGCCTCGAGGAACCAGGGCCCCTCGAACCACCAGTGGCCGAAGAGTTCCGCGTCGTAGGGCGCCACCACCACCGGCTTGCGTCCGCGCACCTTGTCCGCGAGCCACTCGAACTGCTTCTCCCGGTTGAAGAGGAAGTTGCCCGCGTGGACGTGCGCCCGCTCGCGCGCGAGGTCCGGATCGTACGGCTGCTTGTCCTGCGTCTTGCCGGTGATGCGGTAGTACTTGAAGCCCGTGTTCTTGCGGTCTCCCGTGGGCTGGACGTAGGGCCGGACGTAGTCCAGTTCCAGGTCCCAGCCGATGTCCCGGTAGAACTCGCGGTAGTGGGGATCGCCGGGGTAGCCGCGCTCGGCGCTCCACACCTGCTGGCTGCTCTCCGGATCACGCGCGTACGCGGCCACGCCCGCCTCGGTGTAGATGGGCGCGAAGGGGCCATGCAGCGGCCGGGGCGTCGCGTCCGTGAGGCCGTGGGTGTCCACGAAGAAGTAGCGGATGCGCTCGGCCGCGAGGAACTTCTCCACTCCGGGGAAGTAGCCACACTCGGCGAGCCAGATGCCCGGCGCGTCCCGCCCGAAGGTGAGCCGATAGTGGCTGGCGGCCACGGAGATCTGCGCGCGCACCGCCTCGGGGGTCTGCTGCATCAGCGGCAGGAAGCCGTGCGTGGCGTTGCAGGCGATGATCTCCAGGTGCCCCGCGTCCTGGAGCCGGCGGAAGGCGCTCACCAGGTCGCGCTTGTAGCGCTCGTGGAAGGCCTGGCGCAGTGACTCGAAGTGGTCGCGGTGGAAGCGGGCGAGCCGGCCGAAGACGGGATCGTTCCGGGTGCGATGCACCTCGCGCGCGCCCAGCTCGCACAGATGATCCAGGCGCCGGGCGTAGCGGCTCATGAGCAGCTCGTCACGCAACATGGTGACGAGCGTGGGCGTGAGCGTGAGCGTCAACCGGAAGGGGAC
Organism: Cystobacter fuscus; assembly: GCF_002305875.1. Lineage (NCBI taxonomy): Bacteria > Pseudomonadati > Myxococcota > Myxococcia > Myxococcales > Archangiaceae > Cystobacter > Cystobacter fuscus. The sequence goes on from NZ_CP022098.1 coordinate 8,105,510, forward strand.
GTCCTCCTCCGCCAGCCGATCGAAGGTGAGAAGCAGCGGGAGGTACGTCTCGGAGATGGCCTCGTAGAGCCAGTCCTCCTCCAGGAAGTTCTCGTACTCGGGATGGCGCACGAATGGCAGGTGCGCGTGCAGCACGAGCGCCAGGGAGCCAATGCTCATGTTCTCTCCCTCACCACCCCGGACCCGAGGAGCCCGCCGGTCCGCTCGACCATACCCACAGTCCGGCGACGCCAGGAGAACTCCCTGGGCCGGGGCCCTGCTCCGAGGAGCCCGCCGGCCCGCTCGACCACACCCACTGCCCGGCGGCCCCGGGCGGACCCGCCAGCCCCTGTTCCGAAGCCGCCGGCCCGTAGACCCACATCCATTGCACGACCCCTTCCCCTCGCCGCGACGCGCCCGGCACCTGCTCCGAGGAGCCCGCGGGCCCGTGCGAGCCAATCCACTGAACGACTCCTTCGCGCGCACGCGGCACGCCCGACGCCTGCTCCGAGGAGCCCACGGGCCCCTGGGACACGAACCCGTGCGCGAAAGGCCCGACAAGCCCTCGGGAGTCACCACCCGCCACGGGAACTCCCATCGCCCGGGCCCCCTGCTCCGAGGAACCCGACGGCCCGGCCGAGTCCAGCCAGCGCTCGGAAGATCCTCCGGGCCCGAGCGACCACACCCAACGCTCCAGAGGAGCGGTCTCGGGCCCCGTCGGCCCTGGCGCCTCACCGGAGGGGCTCTCGACGGGCCCCGGCACACCCATGCGCCCTTCCGACGAGGAGCCCTCGGCGCGCGGGACGTGCAGATACCCCGGAGTGGGAGCACCCTGCTCGCCAGGAGGCGCCGCGCGCGACGGAACGCGGGGCTCGAGACGCTCGGCGCTTCCCGGCAGGAGCACACGGCTCCAGGTGATGTAGTCGTGCGCCTGGTCGGGCTCGAGCCGGAGGGACACGGAGCCGGGACGAGGCTCGGCGCACCAGGCGGCGGGAGACGGCATCCGCAGGAAGCGCACCGAGGTGTCCGCGGAAGGCCCCGCTGGAGGCAGGAAGACACGGTTGGAGGAGTGTCCGATGCGGCGCGAATGGCCATCCCGGCCGACGAAGTGCAGCTCCACCCGGTAGGGCCGGCCCGCGGGGAGCCCGCCGATGTAGAAGCTCCGTGACTCGAGCGCGACGTCGACGGCGCCGAGCAAGGTGTCCTGAGCATCGTACAGCCGCATCACGGCCCGTGGGTACTCCAGCCCCTGCGCGGCGCGCTCCCGGGTGGTGGCCTTGAAGTCCCAGAACACGAAGAGCGTGTGGGGATCCCGGGGCAGCAACACGACGGTGTCGTCCGCGTAGTCCGTTGGCAGCGAGCCGAGCGACCCGTTGGAGATCAGCCCGCCTGGCGCATCGGGAGGCGGCGCGTTCGACGCCCCGGTGACGGTGCGCGCCACGAAGAAGCCCTCCACGAGCGGCTCGGCGGAGGTCCTCACGGGCTCGGGAGGCGGGGCCGGCGCGGGCGGAGCGGGGGGCGCCGGTGGAGCCGAGGCCTCCGGTGGAGTGGAAGACGCGGGCGGCTCGGGGGCCCGGGTCTCTCCGGGGGACACGTCCGGAGAGGGAGTGGCCTCGAAGGGAATGGCCTCGAGTGGCGCCTCCTCCGCTTCCGCCTCCGCCCGGGTCTGGGGCCTGGGTGGCTGGGACTCGGAGTCACCCGAGGGGGTCCCGGTGGAGCCGGGAGCCCGCTCGCGCAGCCCCATGAGGGTGACGAGCTCGTCCACGCGCGTCACCAGTGCGCCGAGCAGGCCCTTGCGCGCCTTGAGCCTTTCCACCCCACGCCCCCACTGCGCGTGCGCGAACTCCCGGAGGTGTTCCACCATGATGCTCTTGCGGTCGGCCATAAGCGGACCTGGGCTTAGGGCCGGCGCAAACCCGGGTCAACGGACGATTTCGAGACTGTTCGTGGGGATACCTCGCGGGGTGGCGAGGGACGGTGACAAGGCGGGAGCGGGCTTTGTATTCTCCGGCCCGCCTTGAGTGATCTGCCCAGACTCCTGCTGTGCAGCTTCGACGTCATCCCCGGCCCGTCGGGTTCCTCGCGCCGGCTGACCGAGTATTTGAAGGCACTGCCCGATCGGTTCTCGGTGGTGGTGCTCTCGGTCAAGACGCCGGATCACACCCATATCGAGAAGTACGAGAACGCGCGTCTGCTCCGGGTGCCCGTGGGCTCGGGAGACCTGGCCTCGCGCATCCAGGCATTCGAGCGCGCCGTGCGACGCCAGTTGGAGAGCGAGGAGTACGCCCTCGCCCACTTCACCGATCCCTTCGGCGGCTACGCCCTGTGCGAACTCAAGGGGGACTACGGCTACCGGCTCGTCTACGAGGCGCAGAGCTTCCCCTCGCAGGAGCTGCGCTACACGCATCCGCAGTTGGAGGGAGACCGCAAGTTCCTCTCCAAGATCCGGCGCCAGGAGCTGTTCTGCCTGATGAACGTGGATCGGGTCATCACCGGCTCGGCCACCACGAGCCACTTCATCCAATCCCTGGGCGTGCCGAGCGAGTCGGTGCACGTGGTGCGCGCCCCCGTGGATCTGGGGCCCTATGAGCCCGAGGCGCTCGGCGTGCCCGACGGCGCCCCCATGCGGCTCATGTACCTGGGCAGTCAGGTCTCCTGGCAGGGCCTCGCCGGGCTGCTGCGGGGACTCGCGCTCGCGGTGCGCGAGGTGGACGTGCGGCTGTCGATCGTCGGCCCCCGCCACCCCGACTGGCAGCCCCACCTGGAGGATCTCGTCGCCGAGCTCGACCTCAAGCAGCACGTCGAGTTCCAGCCCGCCGTCGGCCATGACAACCTGTCCAAGGTGCTCACCCTCGCGGACGTGGGGGTGGTGCCGCTCGACGACGTGGACCGCAACCGCGTCCAGGGCGGCGCGCTCGCCAAGGTGTCCGAGTACCTCGCCGCGGGCCGGCCCGTGCTCGCCGCGGACCTGCCCCTCACGCGCGAGCTCGTCCCCGCCGCCGCGGGGGTCTTCTACCCGCCCGGAGATGCCCAGGCGCTCGCCGAGCAGCTCATCGCCCTCGCCCGCGACGTGCCCCGGCGCCTGTCGCTCGGTGAGCACGCCCGGGCCTTCGCCAGCAAGTCGCTCGACGCGGGGCTCATCCGCGGCCAGCTCCTGGACATCTATGACGCGCTGCTCGGCAAGGACGCCACGGTACGCGCGAGTACCGGCGAGCGGCAGGGCGAGCCCATGCTCACGGCCGTCACCGGCACCCCCACCAACCGCGTCCTCGGCATGATGGGCACGGTGAGCGCCGAGGCCGCCCCCGAGCCCGCCCCTCCCGCCGCCAAGGCCGCCGAGCCCGAAGGACCGGCCCCCCACACCCAGGATACGGATCCCGGACAAGGACCTCCGGCGCTGGATGATCCGCCCGTCGTCGTGGGCCAGGCCCTGCAGACCGAGGACGGCCTCGATACCCGGCTCGTCAAGACCGAGCCCGACACCCGCCGTCCCGAGGGCCCGCCCGTGGTGATGGGTCTCCCCCTGCGTGATCCCCCCGCCGCCGCTCAGGAGCAGGCCCTGACCGAGCAGCAGGTGCGACCTCCAGCGCCACCCCCGATCCCGGCACCTCCCCCGATTCCGGCTCCAGCCCCGATTCCGGCTCCAGCCCCGGCTCCAGCCGCCGTCACGGCTCCGCCCCCCGTCCCGGCGCCCCCGCCCATTCCCAGCCGGCCCTCCCTGGGTCCGCGCCCCGTGCCCCCCGAGCTGCGCCGCACCACGCCCCCCGAGGCGCGCCGCGCGGTGGCCCCGGAGCCCGAGCCGCTCCGACCTCCCGCCCTGCCCTCCCGACCGTCCGTGGAGATCCCGACGCCCGCGCGCGGCACGCTCATCATTCCGCCACTGCCTCCCCGGGCCACCCGGCCGCCCAGTAGCTCGCGGCCCAGCGAGCCCCCCGTGCTCATGCCGGTGCCCGCGCCCCCGGCTCCCGCGCCCCCCGTCCTCCAGCCCGTCGCCGAGGAGGAGCCCGAGGAACTCTCCTCCTCCCATGCCGAGATGCTCTCGGAAGAAGAGGAGGCCTCGCCCACGCCCCGCCAGGCCCACCCGCTGGAGGAGCCCGAGGAGATCAGCAGCGAGGAAATCCAGGAGACCGAGGCGCCCCCGCGCCAGCCGCCCGAGTCGCGGCTCAACCCGTGGTTCGCCCAGCTCGCCCACGGCTACTGCCCGCCCGAGGGCACCCACTTCGCCCGGCACACCCCGCCCACCACCTTCCCCGGCCGGGACGAGCTGCCCGCCCCCACGGCCGCCCCCCCCAAGCTCCAGGGTGGCGCGCGCGGCAAACCCTCATAAAGATTCAGATCTTCCCTGCGACCCGTGTGCCAAGCAACCAAGCGTGGAAGGGGAACTTTCCAAGGCTTGCTGGCCGGGTCTAGGATGTGCCGGTTTTCATTGAACTTTTTGCCTGGAAAAAAAAGAGCTCATGGAGCGTCGCGTCCTCATTGTTGAAAGCCAGAATGACTTCGCCCTGAGCATGGCCACCGTGCTCAAGAGCGCGGGTTATCAAACGGCCATGGCGGCCACTGCCGCCGATGCTCAGCGGGAGATGGAGAAGCGGCGTCCGGATCTCATCGTGGTCCGCGCCGAGCTGCCGGACCAGTCGGGCTTTTCCCTCTGTGGGCAGATCAAGAAGGGCAAGTGGGGGCAGAACATGCGGGTGCTCCTGCTCTCCTCGGACACGGGAGCGGACGGACTCCAGCAGCACCGCCAGACGCCGGGCGCCGCGGACGGCTACCTCTCCATCCCCTTCGAGATGGGCGAGCTCGCGTCGATGAGCGTGGACATCATGCCGCCGGGCGAGTCCGAGCAGGATGCCGCACCGCGTGACGGCGCGCCCGCCATGCCTCCGCCGCTCAAGGGCGCCCCCACCCCCGCGGGCGCTCCGCCCCGGCTGCCCAAGCGCGAGCGCCGCAGCGCCATCACCGAGGAGGATCGCACCTTCCTCGAGCGCGCCTTCCAGTCCATCGCCGACCGCAAGGCCGAGCTGCTCGCCGAGTCGCGTCAGCTCCGGCGCCCGCCGCCCCGGCGCGACCTGATGGGCACGCCCGAGGGCAAGGTGCAGCTGTTGCGCGATGAGCTGAAGGTGCGCGAGGCGCAGATCGCCCGGCTGTCCGAGGTGTGGAACGTGCGCGAGCGCGAGCTGCTCTCGGTCGAGGACCGCCTCCACGAGAAGGACGTGGAGCTGCAGGGCCTGAAGATGCAGGTGGATGATCTGCTGCGCCGCTTCAACGAGGCCCAGCAGGGCATGCTCCAGAAGGAGCGCGAGCACGGCGCGACCGTGGACGACCTGCTCCTGCAGAAGTTCTCCGCGGAGAAGGATCTCATCGAGGTCGTCGCCTCCAAGGAAAAGGACATCAACGTCCTGCGCCGCTCGGTGACCAACCTCGAGGACGAGCTGTCGCGTCGCGGGGGCGAGCTGAGCAACCTGCGCGACGAGTACGAGAAGCTCGAGAAGCACCTGAACATCGTCACCCTCGAGTTCGAGGTGAAGGAGCAGGGGCTCACCACGACGGTGCAGGCGCACGAGGCCGAGCTCGGCCGCCGCCAGCAGCGCATCGAGGAGGTGGAAGGCGAGCTGGCGCGCACCATCGGCGAGCGCGATCAGCGCTACTCCGAGCTCACCGGGGAGATCCAGGCGCTGCAGGAGCGGCTGGCCCAGACCGAGCAGGAGCGCGACACGTCCGTGCGCACCCTGGAGGCGCGCGCCCTCGCCGCCGAGCAGCATGGCGCCCAGGCGGACGCGGAGATCCAGCGCATCTCCGCCGAGCGCGCCGAGCTCGAGGCGAGGCTCAACGAGCAGATCTCCGGCCTCTCCGCGGACCTGGCGCGCACCACCGCCGAGCGCGAGCAGCTCCAGCTCGACAAGGACGCCGAGGAGCAGCTGCTCAACCAGCGCCTGGAGGAGCGCGACGCGAAGGTCGCCACGCTCGAGACCGAGCTGCAGGAGACGATCGCCCGCAACGAGAACCACGAGGCGGAGCTCAACGCCAACATCCAGCAGCAGATGGAGCGCATCGGCGAGCTGGAAGGCGAGGTCGAGGCCGCCAAGGCGCACCTGGCCGATCGCGAGCACGAGCTGACGGCCGAGCTGGAGGCGCTCACCCTGGCTCGCAACGAGCTGGAAGCCGCCAAGGCCGCCATGGAGGCGGACTTCACCGGCCAGGTGCAGGCGCTCCAGGAGACCGTCGCCGAGCGCGACGCCGACCTCGCCACCCTGCGCGGTGAGCTGGACGCCACCACCCAGGCGCTGAACGAGACGCAGGCCCGGCTGGCCACCACCGAGGAGACGCTCTCCACCACGCGCGGCGAGCTGGACGCCACCTCGCAGACGCTGCGCGAGACCCAGTCCACCCTCACCGACACCGAGGACAAGCTCGCGCAGGCCGAGGAGACGCTCCTCACCACGCGCGGCGAGCTGGACGCCACCACCCAGGCCCTCTCCGAGACGCAGAACACCCTCGCCACCACCCAGGACACCCTGGCCCGGACCGAGGAGACGCTCCTCACCACGCGCGGCGAGCTGGACGCCACCACCCAGACGCTCACCAGCACCCAGTCCACCCTCACCGATACCCAGGACAAGCTCGCGCAGGCCGAGGAGACGCTCCTCACCACGCGCGGCGAGCTGGACGCCACCACCCAGGCCCTCTCCGAGACCCAGAACACCCTCGCGGCCACCCAGGAGACCCTCGCCCAGACCGAGGAGTCGCTCTCCGCCACGCGCGGCGAGCTGGACGCCACCACCCAGGCGTTCACCGAGACCCAGGGCCAGCTCGACCAGACCCGCGACGAGCTCGCCCAGACCGTGCAGGCGCGCGCCGAGCGCGAGGCCGAGCTGATCGCCGCGAACAAGGAGATCGCCCGCGTCAACGGCCTGCTCCAGGAGACCGAGGCCCTCAAGCAAGCCATGGAGGAAGAGCTGTCCGAACAGCTCGGCCTCACGCGCGCCGAGCTGGCCGAGACCCAGGGCAACCTCTCCGCCACGCGCGAGGCGCTCGCCGGGGAACAGGCCGCCCACGTGCAGACCCAGCATCAGGCGGCCAGCGTCCAGGCCGACCTGGAGGCCCAGCTCGCCCAGGCGCGCGATCAAGGCCAGGAACTCGAGGAGCAGCTCTTCCTCGTCAAGCAGGAGCTGGGCAGCCGCGTCTCCGAGGTCACCCAGCTCGGCTCGCAGCTCGCGCAGGCCGAGGGGGAGCGCAACGACCTGCAGGAGCGGCTCGACACGCTCACCGCCGAGTCGCAGCGCCGCATCGACATCCTCGAGCAGGACTCCGAGCGCAAGAACCAGGAGCTGTCCGACTCCCTCCAGAAGCTCAGCGGTCTGACGCAGGAGCGCGAGCGTCTGCGCGGCGAGGTGGCCGCCCGCTCCGAGCAGCTCAAGCAGCAGGAGGAGCGCCGCCAGCACGAGGCGGAGCACGCGCGCCGTGCCCAGGAAGAGCTGTCCCGCCAGCTCGCCGGCCTCAACTCGGAGCTGGAGGCCCTGCGCAAGCAGCTCGCCGCCCGTGACGAGCAACTGCGCGCCGCGGCCGCCGCCCAGTCCAAGCTCCAGTCCGAGCGCGAGGGCGTCGCGACCAACCTCTCCGCGGCCCACGCCCAGGCCCAGGCCCTCCAGCAGGCCCAGGCCCAGGAGCGCGCCGAGGCGAAGCGTGCCCAGGAGGAGCTGAGCGCGAAGCTGTCGCGCTCCGAGGCCCGCGTGGCCCAGCTCGGCCAGGAAGCCCAGGCCCGCGCCGCCGAGGCCGAGGAGCGCGTCAAGGAGGCCCAGGCCCAGCTCGCCGCCCGCGCCAAGCGGGTCCAGGAGATGGAGCTCGCGGTGGAGAACGCCGCGGGTGCCAGGACGCGCGTGGAGAAGGAGCTCAACGCGAAGCTGGCCACCGCCGAGACCAAGGCCACCGACGCCGCCACCAAGCTCGCCACCGCCCTCAAGGAGCGCAAGGAGCTGGAGGCCAAACAGCAGAAGGAGCTCGAGGATCTCGCCGTCCGTCAGAAGGCGGAGCTGGAGCGCCGCGAGGCGCTCAAGGCCCAGGAGATCGCGCGTCTGCAGCAGTCCGTGCAGGAGAAGAGCAAGGCCCTCAAGGTCGCCGAGCTGGAGCTGGCCCGCTTCAAGACGAAGGGCGCCGCCGCCCCCAACACGGTGAAGCCGGCCGCCACCAGGCCCCCGGTGGAGGACGACGACTCGCTGCTGGCCACCCAGCAGGCCGTTCCCACCATCGCTCCCGCGGCGCCCCGGGTCGCCCCCGCTGCTCGTCCTGGCGCCAAGCCCGCCGCGGGTGCCACCGCGAAGCGTCCCGCCCCGGCTCCGGCGCCCTCGCGCGCCGATGACGAGAGCGCCCCCGAGCGCACCATGATCATGCCGGTACCCGGCGCCGCGGCCGCCGCCGAGGACGAAGCCGACTGGACGTCGCTCGTGGACGAGCTGGACAAGTAGCTCCGGCCGTTGGGAGCGCGGGGCCTCCGGGTCCCGCGCTCACCCGCGCGGCGCACGTCTACAGCGCGGCGCGCGCCTGCTGCACCAGCTCCTTGAGGTGCACCGTGGCCAGCACGTCCCGGAACGACACCGGCACGCCGCTCGCCAGCGACTCCTGCTGCGCCTGCCGCCAGTGCTCCCACATCGTCCGGGTCGCGAGGTAGGACACGAGCAGCAGGAAGGCCCCTGGCACCAGGGTCACCACCGCCACCAGCATCATCCGCCACACCCAGGACATCATCACGGCCTCCGTCGCTCGACCTTCGACGGTTTCCCATGCACGTGACGTGCCCATCATGGGAAAAAATATTCCACAGTCATTCCAACCGTTTGGCCTGGTCGGCTGTGTCGCCTGGGCAGCGGCGAGGCAGGCACTCTGGCATTTTTGCCGCAGTCGTCTGAAAGTTCTTCGACTAATTTGACAGGTGTGAGCCTCCCCTCCCCTCCGACTGACACCCACACGCTGCGCGGCGTGGAAGACGCGGCGACGCGGCTCGAGCAGGTGGGCTACCTGGCCTCGTCGGAGATCGCCACGGCGAGCTTCCTGGCGGACCGGCTGGCCAAACCCATCCTGGTGGAGGGCCCGGCGGGGGTGGGCAAGACGGAGCTGGCGCGGGCGCTCGCGCGAGCCCTGGGGCGCGAGTTCATCCGCCTGCAGTGCTACGAGGGGCTGGACGAGACCAAGGCGCTCTACGAGTGGGAGTACGCCAAGCAGCTGCTCTACACCCAGTTGCTCAAGGACAAGATTGGCGAGCTGGTCCAGGGCGCGCGCACGCTGGGCGAGGCGGCCGAGCGGCTGGCGACGAGCGACGCGGTGTTCTTCTCCGAGCGCTTCCTGCTGCCGCGGCCGGTGCTCCAGGCGCTGCGCTCGGAGCGGCCGGCGCTGCTGCTGGTGGATGAGATCGACAAGGCGGATCCGGAGTTCGAGGCCTTCCTGCTGGAGGTGCTGTCGGACAACGCGGTGACGATTCCGGAGCTGGGCACCCTGGCGGCGCGCCATGTGCCGCGGGTGGTGCTCACGTCGAACAACGCGCGGGAGCTGTCGGACGCGCTCAAGCGGCGCTGCCTGCACCTGCACATCGGCTTTCCGGACCGCGAGCGCGAGCTGCGCATCATCCGCCAGCGCCTGCCCGAGGTGTCCCAGACGCTCGCCGCCCAGGTGGTGGAGGCGGTGGCGGCGCTGCGCGAGCTGGACTTGAAGAAGTCGCCCTCCATCAGCGAGACGCTCGACTGGGTGCGCGGGCTCGCCCTGCTCAACGCGGAGGTGCTGTCGGCGGAGTGGGTGGCGGCGACGTTGAACCTGGTGCTCAAGCACGAAGCGGACCTCGAGAAGGCCCGGGAGCAGCTCGCGCGCATCGCCCAGGCCACCGGGTAGACCTGAACCTGCGTCCCCAGGGCCGGCCCCTGGCGCGGCTCCCGCCTCGGGTGCTTCGTGCCTCCGCCCCACAGATGCTTTGACTTGAAAATCCCGCCCGCGAAGAATGCCGCCGCGTCAGCCCTTCCCTCCGTCCCAAAGGATTTCCCCCACGATGAGTTCCACTTCCTCCAGTGTGCTGCGCTCCGACCAGATCTGGCTCGACGGCAAGATGGTCAAATGGGACGAGGGCCAGGTGCACGTCATGACCCACGCCCTGCACTACGGGCTGGGGTGCTTCGAGGGCATCCGCGCCTACCGCACGCATGACGGCCGGCTGGCCATCTTCCGCCTGCAGGAGCACGTGGATCGGCTGTTCGACTCGGCGCACATCTGCATGATGAAGATGCCCTTCACGCGCGAGCAGGTCTCCGAGGCATGCGTGGAGCTGTTGCGCGCGCAGAAGGAGCAGTTCGCCAATGGCGCCTACCTGCGCCCCATCGTCTTCATGGGCGATGGCGCCATGGGCCTGGGCGCCATCAACCCCACCCGCGTGGCTGTCACCGCCTGGGACTGGGGCGCGTACCTCGGCGACAAGGGCATCCGCGAGGGCATCCGCGCCAAGGTGAGCTCCTTCACCCGCATGCACGTCAACGTGAACATGGTGCGCGGGAAGATCACCGGCCAGTACGTCAACTCCATCCTCGCCAAGCGCGAGGCGGTGCTCGGCGGCTATGACGAGGCCATCCTCCTGGACATCAGCGGCTTCGTCGCCGAGGCCTCCGGCGAGAACCTCTTCCTCGTCAACAAGAAGGGCATCATCAAGACGCCCCCCCTCTCCTCCCCCATCCTCGACGGCATCACCCGCGACTCGGTGCTGAGGATCCTCCGCGACTCGGGCCGCGAGGTGGAGGAGGTCACCGTCACCCGCGACGCCCTCTACATCTGCAACGAGGTCTTCTTCACCGGCACCGCCGCGGAGATCACCCCCGTGCGCGAGGTGGACAACCGCACCGTGGGCACCGGCAAGCCCGGCCCCATCACCCAGTACGTCCAGGAGACGTACTTCCGCACCGTCCGGGGCCTGGAGCCGCGCTACTCGCACTGGCTCACCTACATTTGAGTCGCCTGGCGACCAGGGGGCCACGTCGGGAGACGTGCCCCAGGGGGGGCCATTAGGCTAAAAGAGGAACCGATGCGTCCCGAGTACGCCGATCCACCCAATCCCTTCAACCTGGAAAACCCCGCCATCCTCGACATCGCTCCGCCGGAGCCGAAGTCGCTGGAGGAGACGGGGTTGAAGATGGGTCTGCTGTCGGACATCGCCCTGCGCTACCTGTACTACCAGGGGACGGCCACGGGCATGGACATCGCCCAGGAGCTGCGCCTGCCCTGGCCGGACGTGATGGAACGCGTGGTGGACTTCCTCGCCACCGAGAAGCTGGTGGACCTGCGGGGTGGCAAGGGCTTTGGCCGCGCCTCGGTGGACTTCGTGCTCAGCGAGCGGGGCCGGGAGTACGCGCGCGGCGCCATCGAGCGCAGCACCTACGTGGGCCCCGCCCCCGTGCCCATCGAGCAGTACAACGCCCTCATCACCGCGCAGACCGAGGAGAGCCCCGTCATCAGCCGCGAGGACCTGGTGATGGGCCTGTCGCACCTCACCGTGTCCGCGGACCTGATGGACAAGCTGGGTCCGGCGGTGAACTCCGGCCGCTCGCTCTTTCTCTATGGCCCTCCGGGCAATGGCAAGACGAGCCTCGCGGAGGCCATCAGCCGCATGTTCGGCGGCGAGGTCTTCATCCCCCACTGTCTGGAGATCGACAACCAGATCATCAAGGTCTTCGACGCCCTCAACCACACCCCCGTCCACCTCGAGTCCGAGCGCGACGCGGCCGGACGGCGGCAGACCTTCGAGATGGATCACCGCTGGCAGTTGTGTCGACGCCCGGCGGTGGTGGTGGGCGGCGAGCTGACGCTCGAGACGTTGGATCTCATCTACTCGCCCACCGCGCGCTTCTACGAGGCGCCCTTCCAGGTGAAGGCCAACGGCGGGATGCTGCTCATCGACGACTTCGGCCGCCAGAAGGTCCACCCCACGGACCTGCTCAACCGGTGGATCGTCCCCCTGGAGAAGCGGGTGGACTTCCTCACCCTGCACACGGGCAAGAAGTTCGAGATCCCCTTCGATCAGCTGCTCGTCTTCTCCACCAACCTGGACCCCAAGGAGCTGGTGGACGACGCCTTCCTGCGGCGAATCAAATACAAGATCGAGGTGGGCAATCCCGACGAGGAGGTCTACCGGGAGATCTTCGCCCAGGTGTGCCAGGCGGCCGGCATTCCCTACGTGGACCAGGCGGTCACCTACCTGTTCGAGCACTACTACCGGCCGCGCAACATGCAGATGCGCGCCTGCCACCCGAGAGACCTGGTGCAACTCATCCGGGACGCCGCCCGCTACCGGCAGATTCCCCCGGCCCTCTCCAAGGACTTGTTGGACCAGGCGTGTGAAGTCTTCCTCGTCAGCCTGTAGGCCCACGGTGTCGTCGTTGTCCTAACCCCCTGGAATTTCTACAATCCTGTGCCCGTTTCATCGCCCGGCCGGGCCCTGTCGGTCCCGGTCCGCCGGTATATAATAGTGAGCCGGTGTGAAGGAGCGTCACGTCCGTGAAGGAACGCTACCAAGAGATTGACGAGAAGAACGAAGCGCTGCGCGACTACCTTGGCATCTACAAGGACAAGGGTCGCGAGTTCCTGGAGCGCTTCGAGATGTCGTGGATCTACCATGACGCGGCGCTCGAGGGGACGGTGTACACCCAGCAGGAGCTGGTCTCGGCGCTCTTCCCCGAGCGCGCCACCATGGATCCCGCGATGATCCCGGTGGTGCTCGAGGTGCGCAACCACAAGGCCGCGTGCGACTACCTGCGCGAGGAAGCCGCCGCCACGGGCAAGAAGCAGGCGCAGATCACCCTCACCACCATCAAGCGCATCCACGATCTGCTCTGCGGCAACACGCCCGAGGCCCTGGCCACGCGCGCCACCATCGAGCGGCGGGATCGCACCGAGAAGGAGCTCGCCAAGGAGCGCGAGCGCAGCGGCTACCGCAAGGACATGCCCCTGCACCGCACGTACTTCCACGAGATCGCCCAGCCGGCGAAGATCCAGCCCGGGCTGGAGAAGCTCGTGGACTACACGGGCAGCGCCGAGTTCCGTGAGTTCCACCCCATCAAGCAGGCGGCGGTGGTGCAGCACCGCTTCATGCAGGTGTTCCCCTTCACGGAGAACAGCGGCAAGGTGGGGCGGATGCTCACCAACCTCGTGCTGCTGCGCCACGGCTACATGCCGGCGATCATCCACTCCATCGATCGCCAGCGCTACTACGAGTCCCTGCGCGGCGCGGAAGGCCTGTTCCGCACGCTGCTCATGGATGCCATCGAGAACTCGCTCGACAACGGCATCAAGTATTTCAAGGACATGGCCCGGCGCTACAAGGCGATCAACTAGGCGGCGACACGGGATGGTGGACAGGGAAGCACTCGGGCCCCCGCCCGGGGGCTTCCCCGTGAAGGCGCGGCGCGCCGTCAACATTCTTGGAGGAGCGCGGCTCCTTTTCGATCCTCCTCGAATCGCCACGCCCGAGCGAGCCAACTGCGAGTAAACACCCTTCTCATGCCCGCGACCCCCACAGCCAATGGCCGGAAGATGTCCGGAGGTGGAGAAACCGAGCCTCCGCCACCGCGTCTGGCGACCCTCCCCGCTCGCGCGAAGTTGGAGCGGATGATTCAAGTGGCCCGAGGGCACAAGAAGGCCCTCGTGCTCACCCACGACAATCCGGATCCCGACTCGCTCGCTTCCGCGGTGGCCCTGGCCCAACTGCTGCGCGAGCGGGCGGACGTGGCCGAGGCGCGCGTGGCCTACAGCGGACTCATCGGCCGCGCGGAGAACATCGCGCTGGTGAAGGTGCTGCGCCTGCCCGTCGTGCCCATCGCCCAGGTGGACCTGGACGAGTACGACCTTTTGGGGCTGGTGGACACGCAGCCGCCCACGGGCAACCACGCGGTGCCGCCCCGGCTGCGCCGCGAGGTGGACATCATCATCGACCACCATCCCCTGCGCGACGAGAGCCTGGAGGCCCCCTTCGCGGACGTGGGTGGCGACTACGGCTCCACCTCGACGATGCTCGTGGAGTACCTGCGCGCCGCGCGCCTGGAGCCCTCGACGGAGGTGGCCACCGCGCTCTTCTACGGCCTGAAGGCGGACACGCGCGACCTGGGGCGCGAGACGACCCCGACGGACATCGACACGTACCTGTGGCTGTTCCCCCGGGCGGACAAGCAGTTGCTCGGGCAGATCGAACACCCGGAGCTGCCCGCGCGCTACTTCCAGATGTACCACACGGCCTACGAGCGGGCGAAGGTGTACGGGGACACGGCGATCGTCACCGACCTCAAGGAGGTCTACTCGCCGGACATGGTGGCCGAGGTGGCCGAGCGCCTGATGTTCCTCGAGGGGATGAAGTGGTCGCTGGCGTACGCCACGTTCCGCAACCAGCTCTTCCTGTCCCTGCGGGTGAAGGACCGGCGGATGAACGCGGGCCGGCTCATCCGGGAGATCTGCGGGGACTACGGCGGCTCGGCCGGAGGCCATGGCAGCATGGCGGGCGCGCGCATTCCGTTGTCGGGCCGCGCCAATCAGCGCAAGGCCATCAAGCGCGAGCTGGTGCACCGCTTCCTCGAGGCCTTCGGGGTCGCGGACGAGCGGCCGGTGGCGCTCCTGTCGGCGCCCTCGCCGTGATCTACTGGGACTACAACGCGGCGGCGCCGCTGCGGCCCGAGGTGGCCACGCTGCTGTCGCGGGCCTTCACCGAGGGCGGCTTCGGCAATGCCTCCAGCGTGCACCGGGTGGGCCGCGAGGCGCGGGGCCGGCTGGACGCGGCGCGCGCGCGGGTGGCCCGGGTGCTGGGCTGCGAGCCGAAGGAGGTGTGCTTCACCGGCTCGGGCTCGGAGGCGGACGCGCTGGCACTCAAGGGGGCGTGGCTCGGAAGGAAGGAGCCCCGGCGGCGGCGCGTGGTGAGCACGGCCATCGAGCATCCTTCGGCGCTGGCGGCGCTCCACCAGCTGGAGGCCCTGGGCGCGGAGGTGGTGCGGCTGCCACCGGACCGCACGGGCCAGGTACCACGGGAGGCGCTGCTCGAGGCCCTGACGCCCGACACGCTGCTGTGCTCGCTGATGTGGGCGAACAACGAGACGGGCGTGGTGCAGCCGGTGGCGGACGTGTCGCGTGCGTGCCGTCAGCGCGGCATCCTGTTCCACACGGACGCGGTGCAGGCGGCGGGAAAGCTGCCCCTGCGCCTGGGCGAGGTGGACGCGGACCTGCTCTCGCTCTCGGCGCACAAGTTCGGCGGGCCCGCGGGCGCGGGAGTGCTCGTGGTGCGCAAGGGCGTGGACGTGCAGGCCCTGACGCCCGGGCACCAGGAGGCCGGGCGCCGTGGGGGCACCCAGAACGTCCCCTACGCGGAGGCGTTCGCCCTGGCGCTGGAGCTGGCCTGGCAGGAGCAGCCGGCCGTCGCGGAGCGGCTGGGCGCCCTGCGCGATACCTTCGAGCGCGAGGTGCGCACCCGGCTCGCGGACGTGATGGTGAATGGCGAGACGGCCCCGCGGGTGCCCAACACGAGCAGCCTCACCCTGGAGGGCGCGGACGGCGAGGCGCTGCTCATCGCCCTGGACCTGGACGGCATCTGTGCCTCGTCGGGAGCGGCCTGCGCGTCGGGGACGCTGACACCCTCGCACGTGCTGCGGGCCATGGGGCTCACCCCGGCACGCACCCACGCCACCCTGCGCTTCTCCCTGGGCCCCCCCACGACCCGGGAGGAAGTCGAGCGCGTCGTGGAGGCGCTCGTGCGGCACGTCCCCCGGGCGCGTGAGCTGAATACCCCCTAGCCTCCCGCCCGGCGCCGCTCACCCCTTCTGGCTCACCACTTCTGATCGGGGAGCCAGCCCTTGCGCACCTCGTCCGGAGGCTGCCCATAGCCCGGCAGCCCCTCGTGGGACTCCTGGGGCTTGGACGGCTGGCGCTCGGACTCGCGCTCCGGTTGGGCCTCCCGCTGCTCCTGGGGCTTCTTCTGCTCCTGATTCGCCATGATCGTCGTCCTCCCTGGGCGCGCATGCGCCCGCTCATGAAGGAAATCTCCGCACGCCCGGCGCTCCCGGCAGGCGGAGGCGAGCAACCCACCGGGCGCTCACCATTCGCCCCGGACCGCCTACTTCGTGTCGGAGATGCCGAACAGGCCACGCACCACGGCGGCGATGGCCAGGGGCGTGCCCACCCACTCGTCGTAGTGCGGCGTCAGGGCGGCGGCGAAGTCCTCGGCGCTGGCGAAGCGCTCCGCGGGGGAGATGCTGAAGCCCCGGGCGATGATCTCCTCCAGGGGCTCGGGGATCTCCGGGCGGATGAGGCTGGGCGCCACGTAGTCCCGGTAGATGATCTTCTTGAAGACCTCCTCCGGCGTGGCGCCGACGAAGGGGCGCTGGAGCGTGAGCAGCTCGTACAGCACGACGCAGGCGGCCCACAGGTCCACCTGCGGGGACAGCTCCCCCTGGAGGGCCTCGGGCGAGAGGTAGTAGGGCTTGCCGAGCACTTCCCCGCCCTGGAGCACGCCGTCCACGCGCAGGCGCGCCACGCCGAAGTCCCCCAGCTTGATGTCGCCCAGGCGGGAGATGAACAGGTTGGAGGGCGACACGTCGCAGTGGAAGAGCCCGCGGGGCTCGCCGTTGGGCCCCGGAAGCGAGTGGGCGTAGGCGAGCGCGTCGAGCAGCACCCGGCACAGGTAGAGGGCGAAATCCAGGGGCAGGTAGATGCCGCGCTGCTTGCAGCGGCGCAGGATGTGGCCCAGGTCGCGCCCGTCCACCAGCTCCATCACCATGAAGTGCTGATCGGCCACCGAGCCCACGTCCAGCACCTGGACGATGTTGGGGTGGTTGAGCAGCTGGGTGAGGCGCGCCTCGGCGTCGAAGAGCGCGAGCGAGGCGGGATCCTGCACGAGCGCGGGCAACAGCCGCTTGAGGGCCACGACCCAGCCCTGGCGAGGTCCGGACAGGACCCGGGCGCGGAAGACCTCGGCCATTCCTCCTTTGCCCAGGGCGGACAGGATTTCGTAGTGGCCGAGGATGCGAGGCACCCTCGAAGAAGCAGAGGAACTCACGCGCTCACGGTCCCTGGGCTTGCCGCCTTCTGGCGGGGGCCTCGGCGTTCTTGAAGGCCTCCTGGATGTTCTCCGTGTACCGCGCGATGGAGCCGGGATCCGACAGCAGGAGCTTCTCCAGCCCGAGATCCTGCGTGCCCGCCTTGAGCGCGTAGCCCGACTTCACCGCCTGCTCCAACAACAGCAGCGCCTGCTCCTTCTTTCCCAGCCGGCTGTAGGCACACGCGAGGGTGTAGGCGATGCTCGGCTCGCGCTTGTTGAGCTTCTGGGCCCGGCTCAGCATCTCGACGGCCTCGGTGATCTGGTTGCGCATCAACTGGGCGGTGCCCAGCCCGAAGAAGGCCACCCAGCTCTGCTCACCCAGGGCGATGCTGCGCTCGAACTCGGTGACCGAGCCGCCCCACTTCTTCTCCCGCAGCAACTGCTCACCCCGCTCCAGCGCCGCCTTGGCGGCCTCGGGGTTGCGCCGGCTCGCCCCCCGCCCGGACATCAGGCTGGCGCGCGCCGCGGCGGCGGCGTCCTGGGCCGCGCTCACCGCCCTGGGCGAGCGCAGGACCACCAGCCCCTCCTGACCCAACACCGGCGACAGGCACCCCTGCTGGATGCGCACGTAGGCCGTCAGCGAGCCCTCCTCGGGGCTGTGGAAGCCGAGCACCGGCAGCGCCTGCCGCTCCGGGCACCCTTCGCCCTGCAGACACAGCTCGAACTGCCCCACGAGCACCCGGCCCTGCAGGACGCCGTCGAGCACCGGCGTCCCGGGCTCGAGCCCACACGGGTTGCCCCTGCTCGCCCGGCCCACCAGGCGTTCACCCTCGGTGCTCAACTCCACGGTGCCCCAGATGTCCGCCTGGTAGCTGCCCTGGAGGGGGAGCTCCGCCCCCCGCGCGCCAGGAACAGCGGCGATGAACGCCACCAGGCTGATTGTTCTCGAAACGGACACCATGGATGGAGCGCCGCATCATATGAGGGCCCCGACCGCCTTGTAAACGCGCGGCGATGGCTTGACCCATCCCACCCACGTCCTTATCATTCCCGTAGATGCTTCTGGGGGGTTTCCAGGAGTTTCCCGATGTCGAAGTTTCGTTGGATTTGATTGAAGGTCTTGTCCCCTGCGGGGCGCGTGATGCCCAGCAGAAATTCGAACCGATACGTCCATCACGGGGTCCGTTTCAGGTTCCATGAGCAAGCCCTCCCCTCCGGGGAAGAGGGAAGCCTACGGTTCCATGACTTCGAACCCCACCTGGCTTTTTAGGGTTCAATGGACGCTAGGCACACGGCCATTTCGCGGGGGGCTTTTTCTTTCTCTTGGCGGGGAGTGGGGCAGGTGAGCGAGACGGTGGCGCAAGAGGGAGTGGGTCGGAAGGTGACGCTGCGTGAAGAGCTGACGGCTCGTCGCAAGGCGATGACACCCGACATCATCGACGAGCGGGGATTGAAGGTTCAGTCGCGCTTCCTGGCGACCCCCTACTACAACAAGGCGCGGACGGTGGCGCTCTACGCCCCCATCCGAGGTGAAGTGCCCACCCGGGACATCCTGATCGCGGCCCTGCAGGACGAGAAGATCGTCTGCTATCCGCTGTCGCATGTGCACGGGCGCATCCTGGCCTTCCGCGCCATCAAGTCCGAGGCGGAGCTGGAGCCGGGACGCCTGGGGGTGCGCGAGCCCACCAACTCGTCGGAGCTCATCGCGGTGGATCAGATCGATCTCTTCGTGGTGCCCGGCCTGGGCTTCACGCGCGATGGCAAGCGCCTGGGACGAGGGGGCGGCTACTACGACGCCACCCTCAAGGCGGCTTCCGCACGCAGCCGGCGCGTGGGACTTGCCTTCGGCGACCAGATCGTCGACACCCTGCCCACGACGAATGACGACGTGGACATGGACCTCGTCGTCACCGAGTCGCAGACGATGCGCGGGCTCTACCGCGACTGGGATTTCCTCGACACGTGATAGTCCTGTTCATGGGTGATGTGGTGGGCAAGCCAGGGCTGCTGGCCGTGCGCACCCTCCTGCCCAAGTTGATCGCGCGGCACTCGGTGGACCTGGTCATCGCCAACGCTGAAAACAGCGAGGGCGGTGCCGGCATCTCCCCCGAGTCCGCCGAGGCGCTGCTCGACAGTGAGGTCAACCTCCTGACGAGCGGCAATCATTTCTGGACCAAGAAGGTCATTCTTCCCTGGGTGGAGGAGCATCCGCACCTGCTCTTGCGGCCGGCCAACTACCCCAAGGGGGCGCCGGGACGCGGGCACACCGTCATCCAGACGCCGGACGGGCGCAAGCTCGGGGTGCTCAACCTCGAGGGGCGCGTGTTCATGAAGCCCCTGGACAACCCGTTCGCGGTGGCGCCGGAGCTCGTGGCGGAGCTGCGCAAGCAAACGCCCTGCATCCTCGTGGACATGCACTGCGAGGCCACCAGCGAGAAGAACGCCATGGGCGCGCACCTGGACGGCAAGGTGTCCGCCGTGGTGGGCACGCACACCCACGTGCAGACGGCCGACGAGCGCATCCTCCCGGGCGGCACCGCCTTCATCACCGACGTGGGCATGTGCGGCCCGCTCGACTCCGTCATCGGCGTGCGCAAGGAGCTGTCCATCGAGCGCTTCGTCACCCTGCGCCACAACCAGTACGAGGTCGCCAAGAACCTCGTCTACCTCCAGGGCGTGGTCATCGAGCTGGATGACAAGACGGGCAAGGCGCGCTCCATCCAGCGCATCCGCGAGCACCTGCCGGGCACCTAGTACTATCTGCCGGAAAGTGGGGCCCTGGGCGAAGCCGCACCAGCGCCCCTCACTCATTCCGGAACCACTCCGCCGGGATGCCCAGCGCCGCGAGAATTCGCTCGGGCGAGTTCTCTCCCTTGATGTCACGGACAGCCGGCACAAAGGAATCGTCACGAGGCGGCAGCGCAAAGTGGCCGATGCATTCTCCTCCGCGCAGGACGTTGACAAAGAACATGTCCAGGTTCGGTGAGGCAATTACGCCATATGCCATCACATCTGGAAGCCGCTCCGAGAGCGTGATGTCGGCGAAGCCGACGTCGCCTGTTTCGCTGGAAACCCGGAGCCCTTGCGGTGTGTCCTCGAACCGGTAGTGTCCCGGAGGAAATGGGTCCCCGGCATCCTCCAGCGCGCGAGATGCCTCTTGCGCCCGAATACCCTCCACCAATGCGACTTTGCGCAGCGGTCTCTTTGAGCTTGAGTCCGAGGGCAACTCACGGCCTGGCAGCAGACAGCCGAGAGACTCCGCCAGCGATTCTGGGTCCACCTCCAAGACCTCCAACACACCCTTTCGCCACGACGTGACGGCCCACGGATCGTTGCCGCGATCGATCGCGTACACGGGCTCATCGACTTCGCGTGACAAATCCTTGGCGATTTGGAACTCAGCCCCCACGTCGCTGGAGTCCGCACCCACGATGGCATGGTAACGGCCACGGCCCGGGATGACCTCGAAGGATGGCCCTTTCCCGTGCTCCTCGTCCCCCTCCAACATCAGCGCGGCACGAACGCGGCGCTCAAGCCGCGCTGGCTCGCCTGGAGTCAGGACTGCCCATAGAGGCCACCGGTTCATGGCACACCTCCTGACAAGTTCTCCGGCAGATTCAGTGCCGCACGTAGCTGCTTCGTCTTGTCCAGGATGCGAGCCTCCTCTAGTTGAATGAGCTTTATTCCCGGCGACTGCTTGAGTAGGAAGTCCAAAAGCTTGGCTCTGGTCGGGCCGCTCAGGTTGTCTGTACTGACGAGAAACGGTTGTCCGTTAGGTGCCTTGGCTGCGTCCGCGAGTTGGTCGAGCAGGTGCTGGAGTTGCTTTACAAGCGCCTCCTGCTGTTCGTTGAGCTTGCTGCCGGCCCTGCGGGCCAGCCATGAGTCAAGTGCCCTGCGCCAGCGGTTGTCGTTCCAGCCTTTGACCTCTACTCCATGTTGAAGCTTCGACCCCGTCATCGCCGTCAGCAGGTTGTCGATGACGTGCCCTGCTTTCATTTTCACTTGCCGCCCGGTAAGTCGGAAGCCCGGGAAAAGTTTCTGTGCGTTGTCTTCGGTCAGCATTTCGGCCGCGACGCCTCGGAGTTGTTCGCGGACTCGCCGTTGAAGCTTCAGGTTCCACGGTTCTGCTGCTGCCTGCTGGAAGTCCTTCCACGGCGTCATCTTGTTCCTGCCCATGAAGTTGAGGTCCTTCATGAGCAGCCCTGTCGAGTGCAACCAGCCCAGGTCCACGCGGCTCCTGCCTGCTTTCCTCGCCAGCTCAGCCACGGCCTCCGCTTCCAAGTCTGGGTGGCTGACGAGCCACGCGGCCTCCTTCAGGAAGGCAAGCGGGTCCTTCAAGCTCGGAGCTCCCGAGCGCCTCAGTAATTCCGCGAGCGCCGGCTTCGCCGCACTGCGGGTGGCCGCACGCATGTTTTCCACCGCAGCGAGGTAGGCCTGGGCCTTGTCGGCCGGCAGGGCCGCCGCACGCCGCGCCACCGCGCTGTAGGCGCTCGCCATCTCTTGGCTTTCCGCCGCCAACTGCTTCAGCGCTCCCAGCGTCTTCTCGGCTTCCTCGGCCACGAGCCCCGCGCCGCGAATGCCCCCGAGGGCCCGTGCAGCGGCCATTTCCCCTCGTATGGCGAAGAAGACCTGCTTGAAGGCTTCGGCTCCGCCAGGAAGGGAGAAGCGCAGCCCGTCCGGTGTCGCAACCGCCCTACCCTCGGCGAGCATGCGCTCCAGCGTTTTCACCAGGGCCTGGACGGACTCCACCGACGCACGCAGTCCGGACGAGACCCGGGCGCCAGCCGCGCTCAACACCAGCCCTCCCCGGTGTACCAGCTCGCGTCCTATGCCCGAGGTGGCGAGCTTGTAGATATCCCGGCCAGCCAGCACCACCATGGCCACGTCATGTACCGCAAGAAAGTCCCGTCCCTCTGACGTCTGCGACAGCTCCTCCCGGTACGTGTCCACCACCGCGAGAGTCGCTACCAGCGAGACGCGGCCCACGAAGAGGCGCACCGCCGCTCCGCGTGCCGTCTCCAGCGTGCCGCCTTGCGCGGCTGTGGCTGGCACTCTTGTCCACAGCGGTGCCTTCGTCAGGGCGGAAACGGCGCCGTACACCATGTGCATCTCGCTGATGCGGCTCACTGAAGACCACACAAGTGCCTTGTCTGGCGTGGAAGCGAGCAGGGCCAACTCCATGGCCGTCATCAGGTGCGAGCGCGGCTGTGGCCCATGCACTTCCACCCGCACCCATTCCAGTGGGTGCAGAGCCCGGCTGCGCGACGCCTCGTCCACCGAGGACAGGTAGCGGGCCTGGAACTCCTGCCGCACCGGCTGGAAGTACAGGGCCATGCGCCTGGAGGGCCCCACGGCTTCTCCGGGCAGAGCGGGTTCGGCTCCGAGGCGCACTCCCTGCTGCTCCTCCCACGCTTCCGGCGCCACCAACATCGTGGACACCAGCCCAGAGGGGACGTTGAGCAGGTATGTCCTCTCACCCTCACGCCCCAGGTGGATGGTGGGCAGGGACTCGAGGAGGTCCAGCACGAGGGGAAACGAGGCGAGTGCCTTCTGGGTGAAGGCCTGTCCCAGCAACACCTTGCTGTCCGGCGCGTTGCTGCCGAGCAGCTTCTCCAGCACCCCACTCGAAGTCAGCTTGCGCTCCAGGGGTGGAAACTCCCGGTCAGGCGTGGACACCACCACACGCGCTAGCAGGTGCACGGCCTCCTCCTTCATGTCGGAGGTAAGCGCAGGACCTGTGAGGATGGTGTTGAAGACACCCAGTCGCTCGTCCGGGGTGAGGAGGGCGAGCACGTCGTGATCGAGGGAGACAAGGGGCTGGGGCGCATGCGGTGTCGCCGTGGCGAGGGCTGTCTGGAGCAGCTCTCGTCGCAAGGTCGCCAACTCGCCCGTGCCGGCTCCCAACCCCGGCCGCCAGTCCCCCGGTCGAATGAGGAGCGTGCCTGGGTAGTACCAGTAGGCATTGCCCTCGGGGTGCTCGAGTGGCTCGGGAGCGCCGGCAACAGTATTGAATTCGGCGCTGTAGCCCCGCCAGCGCCCGTCCTTCCCGGGGATGATGACGCGCGGGCTTCCACGGGAAGCGTTGCGCACGCGCAGCTCCGCACGCTCCAGGGATGTCTCCTCGGTGAGCAGCGGCAAGGTACGCACCTGGATGCTGGAGCCGTCGGCGAAATAGAAGCGGCCCACCACGCTGCCCGGGGCGAGGACGGGCGAGCCATCCGTGACGCTGTAGCTCGCCGTGAATCGTTTGGAGTGCAGAACGATGGCCTTCCGCAGGGGCTCCGCGGCCTCGCCGAGGATGTGCCCGCGCTGCGACTCGTCCCTCAAGGGCTCAAGCGCCTGGAGATACCGGTCGAAGGAGCTCTGTCCGGCCCCGTCCAGAATGTCCGAGCGTTGAGCCCAGCGCAGGCCTCGCTCCACCAGTGCGGCGGCCCCGGCCCTGTTCAGGGAAGCCCCCGAAAGTTGGGAGCGGCTCCAAGCGACATCCGCCGCCAGATGTGCATCCAGGGCATGGCGCATGGTGGCGAGCAACTCCGGCACGAGCGCTGGCGGGTGGCGCACGCGCACACAGACTTGGAGGCCCTCCACAGCGCTGGAGGGAGGCGCTCGGGGCTCGATGTCGAAAGCGCCCGACGCCGCGGCATCCCCGAAGAGCCGCGAGGCTATTTCCTCGCGCGAGGCATACCCGGGAACCCAGAGCAGCTCGGGCCGAGCCGGGTCCACCTGAACGGGGATTGGAGCCAGTTCGGACGAGAGGACGGCCTGCGCGCCGGCCTCATCCTCGAGCGTGTCCTCCTGCTCGGGCTCGGATGGCTCGTCCTCCAGCCACTCCGGCGGGATGTCCTCCGTGAGGGGGAGGCGCCAGGTACGCTCCAGGGTGGGCGCTCCCGTGTGCTTCCAGTCCCACTCATAAGTGAGGGTGAGATGCTCTCCAGCGCCCACTCCCTCCGGGACGTCTACCTCCACCTCTTCCCGTCCGCGCGCACGGTTGACGAGACAGCTCGCGAGCAGGAGGACCTGGAAACCTCTAGTCCAATCCCGGTGCGCCAGGGCCACCAGGACGTTGCCGAGGCTGTCCCCGTCAGGGCGCTTCCGGACGACGATTGCGTAATCCTTCGCCATGCGGGGTGCTCCTTGAAACGACAACTGCCCAAGAAGATAACCCCTGCAGCACAGGCGGACATGGCCTGACCGCTCCTAACTGGGCGGCACGGGCGCGAGGGGCAGCAGCAGCGTCGCGGTGGCGCCCATGCCGGGCCCGCCGCTGTCCAGCGACAAGTGGGCGTGCATGAGCCGCGCGGCCAGGGCGCTCGAGTGCAGGCCGATGCCATGGCCTCCCTCGCGCGTGGTGAAGCCCTGGGTGAAGAGCCGCGGGCGCACCTCCGAGGCGATGCCCTTGCCGGTGTCCACCACCTGCAGGCTCACCCAGCCCCCTTCCGCCGACAGGCGGATGACGAGGCGACGCGGCTGCTCGGGCGCCTGGGACTCCATGGCCTGACGGGCATTGCTCAACAGGTTGAGCAGGATCTTCAACACCTGGTGCTTGTCGGCCCTCACCGGCGGCAGGGGGCGCAGCTCCCGTGACACGGTGATGCCGGCCTGACGCAAGGCGCCCACCTGCAGCCGCAGGGCCTCCTCCACCAGCGCGGGCAGATCGCACTCCTCCAGCAGCAGGGTGGAGGAGACGTGGGCCTGCTGGTTCTGGACGATGGCGCGCACGCGCGAGACGTTGCCGTCCAGCGCCTCCAGGCTCCGGCTCAGGGAGGAGTGCTCCTCGGCGAGCGCGTCGGAGAGCGCGCGCAGGTAGTCCACCAGGTGGCGGCCGCGCGTGTCCCGGGTGAAGAAGTCCGCGAGCACCGGGCGCTTGTCCTCCAGCAGGGAGGCGACCTGCTGGAGCCGCCTCATGCGCGAGCTGGACACCGCGCCGCGCATGAGCTGGGTGTCCACGACGATGCTGTTGAGGACATTGCCCACGTCGTGCAGGACGCTGGAGGCGACTTCCGCCATGCCCACCATGCGGGCGGTCTCCACGAGCTGGGCCTGGGCCTGTTTCAGCTCCTGGGTGCGCTCGCGCACACGCGCCTCCAGCTCCTCGTTGGCCTCGCGCAGCGCGGCCCCGGCCTTGCGGACCTCGGCGTAGAGGCGGGCGTTCTCGATGGAGATGGACGCCTGGGACGCCAGGTGCTCCAGGAGCGCGATGCGCTCATGGGAGAAGGCCTGGGTGGTGAGCGCGTTCTCCAGGTACAGCAACCCGTAGAAGGTCTCCTGGCGGCGCAGGGGCAGACAGAGCAGGGAGCGCGCGTCGCTGGTGGCGAAGTAGGGGTCGGCGGAGAAGGGATGGGGTTGGGCGAGGTCATCCAGCAGGACGTAGTCGCCGGTGCGGCGCGCATAGGCCACGAGCGACAGCGGCAGCAGCTCCGCGGAGGGTGGCGCCCCGGCCTGCGCGGTGGACAGCGGGGGCACCCCGGCGACGAACTGGAGCGTGTCGTCCTGGAGCAGCAGCAGGGCGCCGCGCTGGGCTCCGGAGCTCTCCACCGCCACGCGCATGAGCGTGTCCACCAGCCGCTCCAGGACGATCTCACTGGAGATCGCCTGTTGGGCCCGGATGACGGCCAGGGCATCCACGCCGTGGGTGCTCGTGTCCTGGGTGGTGGTGCCCGGGGACACCGGCGCGGAGGTGAGGAGGATGGGCCACTGCTCGTCCAACTGGCGCACCTTGCCCATCGCGCCCCAGTGGAAGTAGGCCTCGCGCGCCTGGCGGATGAAGGCCGTGACGAGGGTGTGCAGGCCCTGCTCCTCGCAGAAGTGCGCGGCCAGCTCGCTGGCGAGCCCCACGTTCGGCGGGGAGTCATGCACGCGCGCGGCATGGATGGCGTCCTCATAGGCGCGCAGGGCCTCTTGTGGCCGCTCCTCCAGACGCGCCAGCTCCGCGGCCACCATGCGCTCGGGCGCGAGGAAGTTCGCGGGGCAATGCTCGGCCCACTCCGCGAGCAGCCGCTGGTGCTTCCTCATCTCCTCCACCACCGCGGGCCTCCCGGGCTCGGGCGTACTGCGCCAGGCCGAGGCCAGGGCCAGCGCCCCATACAGGTTGAAGGGAATGCGCGAGACCTCGAGCGGCGTGTGCACCAGGAGGGGCTCGACCTGGGCACGCAGCCGGAGCGCGCGCTCGTGGTCCCCCGACAGGTAGGCGGTTTGCATCCGGATGATGGACGACCAGACGGAGTAGAAGTGGCCCTCCCCTCCACTCGAGATCCGGGCCATGAGCGCCTCTTCCTCGAGGCCATCGCCGCTCGGGGATTGGAACGTCCGCGACAACCCTCGCAGCTGCTGCACGATGCGCTGCAGATAGAGAATGGTGTCGTGCACGGCGGCGTACTTGCTCGTGAACGGCAGGAAGGACTCCGACTCCCGATAGACCTCGCCCAGCTCCCGCCCGCTGATGATGCCATTCAAGACGAGGGTGAAGCAGGCATAACAGGCCACCGGGTAGCCACCCGTCCTCTGGGCATGATGGTAGGTCTTCAGCATGATCTTCCGCGTGTCGGAGAGCGGGCGGAGCCAGCTGTTGATGGTGGAGAACACGGTGAGGATCATGGCCAGGGAAGCCGACAGGCCCAGGCGCTCGGCGAGATCGACCGCGAGCCGTCCAAAGGCATACGCCTCACGGTATCTTCCGCGGGTTCCGCCATACCAGAGCGCGAACGAGACATACCCGACCGCGGACCCCTCCGCGTTGCCATGACGGAGGCTCAAGGCCACGATCCGACCCGAGACCAGGGCGGCGAAACCGGTGCCGATGGGAAAGGCCATGGGCGCCAGGGACGACAGCACGCTCATGAGCACCTTCATGTCCGGGTCCGTCATGGCGGGCAGCTCGAGGAGGCTCTCGATGGGGTGGCGAGCCAATAGCGCCCACACCTCCGCTTCCATCTCGACGAGCTCCTGTGGGGAAGGTGTGAGCGGCAGCGTCATGCCCAGCTTCGCCAGACACTCCAGGAGGCACTCCACGGAGACCATCGCGCTGCCGGTGGTCCGCAACAGATCGCTCTTGAGGATATAGGCACTGGCCATGTCCGCGTGGGTGCGCGCCCGCGGCAAGGTCTCCGTCACCAACACGAACGACTCGGAAGGGTTGCCGCGCATCAGCTCGCTGCTCGCCTGGGCCAGACGCACCTTGAACGCGAAGTCGGGGTCCGTCTCCCAGGGATCTCCAGGCAGCAGGGAGAATGCCATGGCGAAGTAGCCACTGGCGGATTGATAGGCGGTGGAGGACCTGGCGCGCGAGCCCGCCTCGGCGTTGAGGTGTGCCAGCCGCAGGCGCTCCGCGGCATCGTCCATTCCCGCCACGCCCGCGTTGAGATGACCCACCACCTCGAAGAGCCGCTCCGCGAGTTCCTCGGCGGAGAGGCTGTCGAGCAACAAGCGGCCCACGCGCAGGTGGAGGGCGTCCCGCTCGCTGGCGGGGATGAGCTCATGGGCGGCCTGTTGGATGCGATCGTGCGGGAAGCGCAGATGCTGGGGCCCCGAGCGCACCACCAGCCCCTCCACCAGGGCCGGCTCCAGCCCGCTCTCCACCTCCGCCACGTCCCGCTCGGACAGGAGCCCGAGCAGGGACAGGGACATCACGCCACCTCCATACGAGGCCAGTTGCAGCAGGCGACGCGTGTCCTCGGGCAACTGCCGCAGCCGCCCCGCCATGAAGTCCACCACGTTGTCCGAATAGCCGCGCGCCCTCACGCCCTCCTCGTCCCAGCGCCAGCCTCCGCCGGGCGCCCGGAACACCAACCGCTCCTGGTGGAGCGTCTGTAACAACTGGAGCAGGAAGAAGAGGTTGCCCGCGGTCTTCTCCTGCACCAGGACCGAGAGGGGCTCCACCATCCGCGCGTCGGCGCCGGGCAGCGTGTCCGCCACCAACTGCCGCGTCTGTTCGAGCGACAGGGGCTGGAGCTGGATGTCCTCCAGCCTCACCCCCGACGCGCGCGCTTCCTCCAACAACGCCGCCAGGGGGTGCTCGGCCGTCACCTCGTTGTCCCGGTAGGCGCCAATCAACAACAGCCAGGGCAGCTCGCGCCGCGACGTCAGATGTTCCAACAGCTTGAGGCTGGCGAGGTCCGCCCACTGCAGGTCATCGAGGAAGAGCACCAGCGGGTGCTCGCGCGTGGCGAGCACGCCCAGCAGCCGCAGGAAGAGCTGGTGGAAGCGGTTCTGGGTCTCCATCGGGGGCAGCTCGGCGACAGCGGGCTGCTCGCCCAGGAGCAGCGCCAGCTGGGGCACCAGCGCCACCATCACCTGGCCCTGGCCCTCCAGCGCCTCCAGCAGCCGCTGACGCCAGGCAGCCACCTCCGCGTCGCTGCCCGCCAGCACCTGCTGGACGAGCCCCCGCAGGGCATGCACCAGCGTGGCGTATGGCACGTCCCGTTGGAACTGGTCGAACTTGCCCTGGAGGAAGAAGCCCCGGCGGCGCAGCACGGGCTGTTGCAGCTCATTCACCACGGAGGACTTGCCGATGCCCGAGTAGCCTCGGACCAGCACCCACTCCGGCCCGCCGCCCGCCGCCACCCGCTCGAACGCCGAGCGCAGCGCGGCCACCTCGGCCTCCCGGCCATACAGGCGTTGGGGCAGTTGGAAGCGCGCGGGCACGTCCTTGAGACCCAGCGGGAAGTCCTCCAGCGCGCCCGCCTCCCAGGCCCGCTGGCACCGCTCCAGATCCCACCGCAACCCCTCCGCCCCCTGGTAGCGCTCCTCGGCCACCTTGGACAAAAGCTTCATCACCAGCGCCGAGAGGATGGGCGGGACGGTGGGCTCCACCCGATGGGGCGGCACGGGCGACCGGGCCAGGTGCGCATGGAACCACTCGAGCATGTCCCGGCCCTGCAACGGCAGCCTGCCGGTGAGCAGCTGGTAGAAGGTGACGCCCAGGGAATAGAAGTCCGTGCGGTAGTCCAGCGTCCGGTTCATCCGCCCGGTCTGCTCCGGGGACATGTAGGCCAGCGTCCCCTCCACGAGCTGGGGGGGCGAGGCCTCCACGTGCTCGGCCTGCTGGAGCGTCGCGATGCCGAAGTCGATGAGCCACGGCTGGCCCCCGGGCGACAACAGGATGTTGGTGGGTTTGATGTCCTTGTGGATGACGCCGCGGCGGTGCACCTCGGCCAGCGTCGTGCACAGGGCGAGCGCCAGGGGCAGGAAGCGCTCGAGCCCGAAGGGCCGATCCAACGCCTCCGACAGGGCCCGGCCCCCCACGTCCTCGAGGACGAGCACCGGCCGCTCCAGGAGCACCTCGAGGGCGTGGGCCTGGAGCACGCCAGGAGCCCCCTCCAGGCGCCGGAGCAGGGAGTACTCGCGCCGCAGGCGGGCGTGCTCCCGGGCGCCGGGATGTTCGGAGCGCGGGGTCTTGAGGATGACGGGCTGGCGATCCGCCTCGCGTACGGCTCGGTAGAGGAGGCTGGAGGAGCTGGACTGCAGGAGGCCGAGAAGCGAATAGCCAGGAAGCTGGAGCATGGCGCCCGATCGAGGAGAGTCCAAAGGGGGGGCAAGGTATATAGACCGGCGCGCGGACACCGGCTTCAGGACATGCCAAACGCGGCCGCTTCGGCTAGGGTGCCGCGCCGTCATGTCCGAAAACCCCCTGCGCAAGGCGACCCCCCAGGAGCAGTTCGAGGAAGTCACCCGCGGCACCGTGGATCTCCAGGTGGCCGAGGAGCTCAAGAAGAAGCTCGAGCGCTCGTATGAGACGGGCAAGCCGCTCGTCATCAAGGCGGGCTTCGATCCAAGCCGGCCCGACCTGCACCTGGGCCACTCGCTGCTGCTCACGCGCATGCGGCGCTTCCAGGAGTTCGGCCACCAGGTGGTGTTCCTCATCGGCGACTTCACCGCGCTCATCGGAGACCCCTCGGGCAAGAACACCACGCGCCCCGCGCTCACGCGCGACGAGGTCAAGGCCAACGCCCAGACGTACCAGGAGCAGGTCTTCAAGGTGCTCGACGAGGCGCGCACCCAGGTGCGCTTCAACTCCGAGTGGTTGGACAAGCTGGGCACCGAGGGGATGATCCGCCTGGCGGCGCGCTACTCGGTGCAGCGCATGCTCGAGCGCGATGACTTCAAGAAGCGCTTCCGTGACAACCGCTCCATCGCCATCCACGAGTTCCTCTATCCGCTCCTGCAGGGCTACGACTCGGTGGCGCTCAAGGCGGACGTGGAGCTGGGCGCGACGGATCAGCTCTTCAACCTGCTGGTGGGCCGCCAGCTCATGAAGGAAGAGGGCATGGAGGCCCAGGTCATCATGACGGGCCCCATCCTCGAGGGGCTGGATGCCCGGCTGGTCGACGGGAAGATCACCGGCGACAAGATGTCCAAGAGCCTGGACAATTACGTGGGCCTGAGCGAGTCGCCGGATCAGATCTACGGCAAGCTCATGAGCATCACGGATGACTTGATGTGGCGCTACTACGAGCTGCTCTCCTCGCGCACGCTCAAGGAGCTCGCCACGCTCAAGGAGCAGGTGACCAGCGGCGCCGTGCACCCCAAGGCGGCCAAGTCGGGCTTCGCGCAGGAGATCGCCGCTCGCTTCCACACCCCCGAGGCCGCGGAGCAGGCGATGCAGGCCTGGGAGCAGCGCTACTCGCAGAAGAAGCTCGTCGCCGAGGAGCAGCCGCTGGTGGAGGTGCCGCTCGGGGGCGCGCCGACGATCGCGCTCGCCAAGGCGCTGGCGGAGGCGAAGCTCGTGGCGTCCGGCACCGAGGGCCGCAAGCTCATGGGCCAGGGCGGCGTCCGGGTCAATGGCGAGAAGGTCATGGACCCCAAGCACGAGCTGCCCGCGGGCGAGTACCTGGTGCAGGTGGGCAAGCACAAATCGGCGCGGCTCAAGCTCGCCTAGGCACCGGGCCACCGTCGTCCGCCCGACCTTCGGGCCGGAGGGGGTATCCTCCCGCGGCCATGCGATCCGCCCGCCTCTCCGCCCTCCTCGTTGTCCTGAGCCTGCTGTGTCTCGCCCCCGCGCGCGCCCTCGCCGCGGGAGCCTTCGTGTCCGGCGAGGCCCTGCGAGCGGTGAAGGAGCCCGAGTCCTCCGCGGTCGTCTTCACCGTGGAGCCGGGCGTCGCCTACCCGGTGCTCAAGAAGGGAGGACCCGGACGCGAGTGGTGCAAGCTGAAGAGTGCGGCGGGCGAGGGTTGGGTGAAGTGCGACGGCACGGCGGATCTGCCCGAGAAGCCCCGCCTGAGTGGAGAGTTCCTGGCCTCGCGGGACCGGGCTCCCCAGGCGGCGCCCCTGCCCGCCCAGGCGCCCGTGGCCACGGGCTGTGAGACCCGGTGCACCCGCCCTCCCCTGCTGAGCCAGGCGCCCGCGCTCACGCCGGTGGATCGCGAGGTGCTCGGCATGTGCCCGGCGCGGCCCGACGCCGCGGTGAGCGCGGGTGACGTGCGGCGCTTCATGGCCACGCACTACGAGGATCCCCGCCTCCAACGGGCCCTGTCATCGGCGGGCCGGACGGGCACGCGCCAGACCCAGGTCGACTGGCTCACCGGCCTCTGGGTGAGCACCGGCCCGCGCAACGCCTTCACCCACGTCTTCTGTGGCGATGACTGGACCACGCGCACCATCGGCGGGCTGCACTACCTGCCGCGCTACGCCCAGCTCGAGTCCGAGGGCAAGCTGTGCTTCGACGGGCCGGCACGAAGTGGCCAGGCGCTGCGCGAGGGCCAGTACGTCATCCGCTACCGGGGCGTGGCGCCCTGGTCCTGTGCCGAGAAGAAGCTCGGCGGCTTCACCCAGCAGGCGGATCCCGTGGCGATGGTGGCCATTGGAACTCGCGCCTTCGCCCGCTGCTGCACCCGGGACGGGGGCCGCAAGGAGGGCGGCGTGTACGCGGCGGCGGACCTGGGTCCCACCGCGTGGCGGATCTGGTGCGGCACGCGCAACGGCACCTATGGCATCGCCTCGCTCTACCCCACCGACGAGCGGCCGACCTGCGGCGAGTGAGCGGCCCGTGCACGCCCTCCCGCTCCCGGGCATACTGCGCGCATGTGTGGCCGCGTCACCATCCAGACCCCCGCCCTGGCGATCGCCCGTGAGCTGGGCCTCGCC
Source organism: Cystobacter fuscus (assembly GCF_002305875.1). NCBI lineage: Bacteria > Pseudomonadati > Myxococcota > Myxococcia > Myxococcales > Archangiaceae > Cystobacter > Cystobacter fuscus. The sequence goes on from NZ_CP022098.1 coordinate 8,137,599, forward strand.
GGCGTCCGCTCCGCCCTCGAGCGCCCCCGCTACAACCTCGCCCCCACCCAGCTGATGCCCGTGGTCCTCAACGACGGGGAGCGGATGCTGGACACGGTGCGCTGGGGCCTCATCCCCTCCTGGGCCAAGGACGCCTCCATCGGCAACAAGCTCATCAACGCCCGGGGCGAGACGGTGGCGGAGAAGCCCAGCTTCCGCTCCGCCCTCAAGCGCCGGCGCTGCCTGGTGCTCGTGGATGGCTGGTTCGAGTGGAAGCAGTCCACGAAGCCCAAGACGCCCTACCTCTTCAAGCGAGAGGACGGACGGCCGATCGCCTTCGCCGGCCTGTGGGAGGAGTGGACCGCACCGGACACCGGCGAGGTGCTGCGCACCTGCGCCGTCATCACCACGGGCCCCAACCGGCTCATGGCGCCCATCCACGATCGCATGCCCGTCATCCTGCGCCCGGAAGCACAAGCGGTGTGGCTGCGCCCCGAGCCCCAGGACGCCGCGGAGCTCCAGCCCCTGCTGGTGCCCAACGAGGACGAGCCCCTGGTGGCCTGGGAGGTGGGCCGGGTGGTGAACTCTCCGACCAACGACGTGGTGGCGTGCGTGGAGCGCGTGGCCAGCCAGCCCGCCCTCCTCTGAAGGCCCCGAGGGAGCCAGCACGGGCTCCAACGGGGCTCAAGCCGAGGCGCGGCCCTGCAGGACGCCGTTGGACACCAGCAGGTCCACCAGCTCCTGGGTGGCGAGCACCCAGTTGTCGCGCACCGGCATCCAGCGCACGAGCGCCCTGGCGCGGCCCAGCTCCTGGTTGATGTGCTCCACGAGCGGCTCGAAGAGCCGGGCGGGCTCCTCCCAGTCCGGCTCGCCGCCGACGATGACATGGGAGCCGGGCTCGACGCGGAACCGGGCGACCCCGGGCACCGGCAGCACGGAGAAGCCCGGCAGGTGCTCCGCCGTGGCCTGTTCCACCCGGTCGAGCAGCCGCTCGTCCTCGAAGGGATGGGCCACGTCCCAGGCGAAGAAGAGCCGCAACTGGGGCTGGAGCGCCTCCAGGAGCGGACTGCCGGGACCCTCGCGCCACTGGTGGTCCGCGAGCGACTCGGGGGCCACGGCGACGCGCAGGCCCCGGGCCTCGAGCTGCCGTGACAGCTCCTCCATCCGCCGCACCAGGGCCTCCGGCGGGGCGGCGCGCGACACCCACTGCACCTGGGACACCGTCTGTCCCCGGCGCACGCCCCTCACCCGGTCTCCCAGTTGCAGCCGCAGGGGGCTGAGTTCCCCATCGCCCTGCTCGGGAAAGAGCCCACAGTGCAAGAGGCCCGAGCCGCCGTCCACGCGCAGGCGCGCGAAGCCGTGGGCCTCGTTGATGTCCTCGACGACGAAGGTCTCCGTGGGCCGCATGTGGCCATCCACCCCGGGTCCCCACCGGCACGAGGCGGAGGCCCGGCCGCCGGGGAAGGACTACTCGCCGAAGATCCGGCGGAAGAAGCGCACCACCGAGCTCGTCGCCGCCGTGTCCTCCGGGCGGCCCCGGGTATCCCCTCCCTTGCCGAGGTCGACCGGATCCCGGTAGGCCTCTGGCTCCACGGAAAAGACGCTGAACTCGTCGTTGCCATCGAGGGCGGTGATCGCCTTGCGCGAGCGGTTGCCTCGCGTGGGTTTCTGGTTGGACATGGTTCCAGTCTATTCTGATTTCGGCCCGCTGGTCACGCGGACCAATCCGATAACGTACACTTCCATACTCGCCCCTCGAGTGGCCTCCGGGCGGACGAGCTTCACCTCCTGGAAATGGGCACGCACCTCCTGCCGGAATTCCTCGAACTCGCCGCCCATGAAGAGCTTGGCCACGAAGGCCGAGCCCGGGCGGCCCCGGGTGACGGACACCTCGAGCGCCTTGCGGGCCAGCCGCAGGCTGCGCGCCTCGTCGGTGGTGCGGATGCCGCTCGTCTTGGGGGCCATGTCGGAGATGACGGCGTCGAAGGGCCCGTCGTACAGCTCGCGCAGCTTCGCGTCGAAGTCGTCGGCCAGCACATCCAGCACCGCCGTCTTCACGAAGGGCTGGGTGAAGGGCCGGATGGGCACGATGTCCACGCCGATCACCCGTCCCCCCGGCCCCACCGTGTCGGCGAGGATCTGCAGGAACCCCCCGGGGGCCGCCCCCAGATCGAGCACCGTCGCCCCCTTCTTCAAGAAGGGGTAGCGTTTGAGGATCTCGTCCACCTTGAAGGCGGAACGGGCGCGGAGACCCTCTTGCTTGGCTTTCTTGAAATAATGGTCTTTAGGACGGTAGGGCTTGCCCATGGCGGACGGGCTCCCTACCATCGGCTACTGTCTTCGCAAAGCCGGAGCAGTGAGGGGTTGTCTTCCAACCTCGGATTCCTTGGGCTGGAGGGGACATGCGACTGTTCAGCGTGACGACCGCGGTGTGCGTGTGCTTGCTGTCCGCGGCGGGGGCCGGTGCGTCCTGGTACCGCGCGGAGCAGTTGCGCTCGGAGGCGGCCTGGCTGCTGGAGCGGAGCAAGGCCCAGGCCAGCGAGTACGCCGAGAGCTTCAACGACACGCTGGCCACCCAGCAGTTGGAGACGTTCGCCAAGAGACGGGCGGTGCTGGAGCAGGCGTACCTGTGGCAGCGCGGTCAGACGCTGGGCATCCTGTTCGCGGCGGCGGCGGCGGCGGCGGCCTGGGTGCTGAGGCTGCTGCGCAAGCTCAACGGCGAGCTGGAGGAAGTCAGCGAGGACGTGCAGGTGGCCCAGGCCAGCGAGCCGGTGCCCGTGCCCCTGCATGCGCGCGTCCAGCGCTCGCGCACCTGAGTAGACTGAGGGCCTCTCCAATCGGGAGGTGAGGCATGCCAGGGTGTGCGCGGTGTGGAGGCCGGCTGGACATCGTGGGCACACAGGTGGGGCGGCGCGAGACGTGCCCCCACTGTGGCGCGGCGCTGCGCAACTGCCGCAACTGCCGCCACTTCGACGAGGCGGCGGCCAAGCAGTGCAAGGAGCCCTTCGCCGAGGTGCCCTCGGACAAGGACATCATCAACTTCTGCGATCTCTTCCAGATGGGCGAGGGCGGACGGCCCGACGCGGACCGGAGGGAAGCGCTCCTGAGCGCCGCGGAGGCGCTCTTCAAGAAGCGCTGAGGCTCACTTCCGGGGGGACGCGCTCCGGCGCACCTGGATGAGTTCCGCCACGATGGAGACGGCGATCTCCGCGGGAGTCAGCGCGCCGATGGGCAGGCCCATGGGCGAGCGGAGGCGCTCCAGTGCCGCCGCCTCCACGCCGGCTGCCTCCAGCCGCATCCGGAAGCGCTCCGCCTTGCGCCGGCTCCCGATGACGCCCACGTAGGCCGAGGGCTTGGGCAGCAGGGCCTCCAGCACCGCCTGGTCCAGGGGGTGATCGTGCGTGGTGACGCAGAAGCAGTCCCGGGCGTCGGAGCTCAGGGCGCGCGCGTGGTCGGCGGGATCCTTCAGGAGCACCTCGCACCCCGGGAAGCGCTCGGACGAGGCCCACTCGGGCCGGGCGTCCACCACGGTGACGCGGAAGTCCACGTGGAGGGCGAGCGCCGCCACCTCCCGAGCCACGTGCCCGGCCCCGAAAAGGGTGAGGCGCATGGGGGCCTCGTGCTTCTCGAGGAACACCTTCATCCGGCCGCCACAGCACATGCCCAGCTCGTGGGTGAGGTGGGTCTCGAGAGTGCGGGTGCGCTCGGGGGCCGAGAAGAGCTGGCGAGCGGCCTCGATGATTTGGAACTCGATGGCGCCGCCGCCCACGGTGCCGCGCAGCGAACCATCCTCGAGCACCACCATCTTCGAGCCCGGCTTCTGGGGCGTACTGCCGGCGCTCTCGATGACCGTGGCGAGCACGAAGGCGCGGCCTTCGGCGATGAGGGTGGCGATCTCCGCGTAGAGGGTCATCCGAGGGTCCGCAATCTACCTCACCCCCCGGGCCCGGACACGCCCCGCGGTACGCCAGGGTGACGAGGAAGAAAGCCGCACGACATCTCCCCGTAAGAAGAGGGGTCTAGGGTAGTGGCCATGTTCACGACCTCGCTTCTGCTGACCACGTTCCTGGGCGCCGCGCCCGCGACCACCACCCCTGCCCCGCCCCCGCCAGCGACCCGGAAGGTCGTGACGTTCGAGGGCACGTGTGACGCATCCGGCGCGGTGGAGCTCAAGGGAGGCCTGTTCCTCGTGGGGGACGACGAGAACAACGTGCTGCGCGTCTACGACGGCAACACCGGAGGCCCTCCGGTGCAGACCTTCGACCTGTCCCCCGCGCTGGGGCTTCCCGCGGGGAAGAAGCAGGCGCCCGAGACGGACATCGAGGCGGCGACGCCCCTGCCGCCCCTCTCCTTCTGGATGACGTCCCATGGGCGCAAGAGTTCCGGGAAGCTGGACACCAACCGCTTCCGCTTCTTCGCCACCCGCACCTCCGAGGACGGCAAGGACGTACGGCTCGAGGGCAAGCCGTACACGCGCCTGCTGGACGAGCTGCTCGCCGCGCCCCAGCTCGCGCCGTTCGGCCTCGTTCCGGCGTCCCAGAAAGCACCCAAGGAGGAAGGAGGGCTCAACATCGAGGGCCTGACGGTGATGGAGGATGGGAAGTCCTTCCTGATCGGCTTCCGCAATCCCCGGCCCCAGGGCAAGGCGCTCGCCGTCACGCTGCTCAACCCGCTGGAATTGCTCCAGGGCAAGCCCGCGCGGCTGGGCCCCGCGCTGTTGCTGGACCTGGGAGGACAAGGCATCCGCTCCATGTCGCGGTGGAGGGGCCGCTACCTCATCATCGGAGGCTCCGCGTCCGGCAGCGAGGGCTCGCGTCTGTTCGTCTGGGACGGGAAGGCGGAGCGGCCCACGGTCGTCACCGGCGCCGACTTCACCGGCCTCAACCCCGAGGCCTTCGTCTCGTACGAGGACAAGGACGAGATCCTCGTGCTCAGTGATGACGGGACACACTTGATCGACGGCGTGGAGTGCAAGAGATTGAAGGATCCCGCTCCCAAGCGGTTCCGGGGAGTCTGGATCTCGCCCACTGCCACTCCGTGACAGGCTTTGCTTCCTGCCCGTCCGGTGTCACATGCCCGCGGCGTGGGCCTTGACAAGCACGACGGTGTGAGCGCTGAAGCCCGCGAGCCGCGCCGGAGCAGGAAGCTTGGAGGTGCTTGGAACACGCTGGGGGTTGACCCATGATGCACCACGATCATGGCGGGCTCAGGCCGTCAGGCGGTCGTTCAGCCCCGAGAAGAACCCCTTCCCGCTCAACGGAGACCTGAAATGCTCTGGCTCGTTTTGAACCTGACGCTGGCACAAACCGTCGTACTACCCGAGGCGAAATCCACCGCCCTGCGACTGCCCAGGAAAGTGGTGGCGCAGGCCACCCGACATGCGGCCCAGGTGAAACAGTTCGCGCGCCACCCCACGGACGAAGCGCTGTGTCAGGTGTTGCAGCAGTCGGAAGCGCTGGAGCAGGCCCTGCTGCCTCCGCTGGCCGCGAGCATGGAAAAGACCGCCAGCGCTCCGGCCAGATGGGACAAGGATGCCGCCGCGCTGAACCGAGCACTCCCCGGAATCTTCTTCGAGCGAGGAATGGACGTCCTGGTGCACGGAGTGGACGCCGCGGCCCTCGCCGCCAAGGCGCCGGTTGGCATGCCGACGGCGGAGGCACTCCGCCTCACGGGGAAGCTGCTGCCACCAGGTCTACCCGCCTACTTCGAACCCCAATCGGACCTCACGGGCTGTACCAACCCAGCCCAGCTTCTTGCTCCCCTCCAGGAACTGGACAAGGTGTGGAGCCAGACGGCCCCGTGCATGAAGACCGCTCTGACGCCCCGGCTGAAGAAAGCCGTGCAGGACGTCACCGGGACCACCTGCTTCTGTGGGAGCCAGCAGGAGACCCAGACGGCGGTGGAGGAGCTGTCCAAACGGCTCGCGGGTTGGGACGAACTGGATGGACCCGCCGCCGCGGAGCGCCTGCGGGCGACACTCCAGCAGGGCAAGGGGCGCTTCTCCTGCACGACGCAGGATTACTGACCCGCCGGGTTGTTCGCCACGGGCTCGGGCAGAGTGATGTCTCCGAGGATGATCTCCTCTCCCGCGTATGTGAAGGTCACGGACTGAGCGGGCGCCTCCAGATCCTGCGCCGCCACTTCGGGGGGAGGTTGATAGGGGTACTGAGGGTTGTAGGAAGCACGAACCGTGTAGCTGCCCGTCACCTGGCCTTGCCGGACACGAAGGGAGAAACGACCTTCCAGGTCGGTATACGTCGTGGCGAGGATCTGATCCCCCTGATGCAACCGGACCCGTGTGCCCAGACGCGCAGACCCCTGTTGAAGCACCCGTCCGCGAAGGATCAGGTTCGCATCCCACCGAGGCCCTCGCGCGTCCTCGTCGGTGAGGACGAACTCCTCTTTGGCCATGGGAATGTCACCCGTATCCATGTGGATCCAGGTGGTGGTGCCCGCCGCGCTGGAGGCGTTGACCTTGCGCGGTTCGAGCCACAGCCGCCCATCGGCATGGGTGCTCCGGACGGCACCAAAGAGCTTGAGGGCATCGGTATCCCGCTGGACAGCCTCCACGACATGCCCGGGATGGCGCATGCAATAGTCCAATGCCCGACCCGTGGTGTGCCGACTGTAATCCGGTGCCCAGTAGTCACCCGACCCGCCCACGTAGGTTCCTCGTGGCTCGCGATACCGGACGGTGGCCGCGGTCACGGAGGCACCCGCCACGTGAGCGGTGTTGTTCGCGCCCATCACACCTCCCACCTGGGTCGTGAAGCCAGACTGCTCGAACGTGGCGACGGGAGCCGAGTTGGCCAGACGCCAATGCAACCGGTTGAGGCCAAGGTAGACGCGCCGGTTGTGGGCCACGGTGCGGAAGGAGCTGTGGACATGGATGTTTCGTTCGGGAGCGATGCGCCGACGGCTGATCTCCGCCGCATAGAAGAGCAGACGGCTGTAGCCCTGATCCGTGAGGAGGGCCGTTCCCTGCTGAAGCGGGTCATCGGAGTCGGCAACACTGTCGAGATTGAGTGAGGGAAGCTCCGAGTCCAACATGGCATAGGTCTCATCGTCGACGAGCGCGGTGATGGTGCTTCTGGCGTAGTCGGAGCCGTTCTGGGCGTTCAGGAGCTTCCGTCGGAAGAGCTGGCGATTCGCCTTGAAGCGAATGAGCGCGTCGCGCAGGGCCTGGTCGAAGCGGTCGTTGCGAAGATCCACCCATTGGGTGTCGCTGCCCCACAGAATCAGACGAATCTTCAGCTCGCGAATGTCGCGCCCCTCCAGGAGGGGGGCAGTCATCCGCAGCGCGTACCTCCCGTAGGTGTCCTTCGTCTTGGAAGCCAGGCCATAAAGAGGGTTGTCTCCCAGGAAGATGCCCTGCGACCCCAGGGGGACGAACCGGCCACGACTCCTGGTAGTAGCCTCGGCGGTGGCGAAGGACCAGTAGGCGTGATCATAAGCCGCGGAGCGCCTGACGGTGTTTTCCTGACCGCTGAGCAGCAGCGTCCGCTTGAGCAGGTCATTGCCCGCATCAGCCCCCGAAGGAGCGCTCGCCGCACCTTCGATGGGCCAACGATGAAGCGCGTCCATGTCGAGCACGGGAGTCCGCCGCAGCAACGCCTGCACCTGCGCAGGCTGGACGTTGAAGGCCCTGCGCAGGGATTCGGTACAGGCCTCCCATTGGCTGCTGTTGCTCCTGATGGCCAGGGGGAGGACGCAGAAGCGATAGGGCGTCGTTCGAACGATGTCCGCCGCGGTTTGCCCACTCGCGAGCAATCGCTCGACCGCGAAAGCGCCTCCACCAGCGGAGGTGAAGGTGACCTGCTGCGCGGTGACGGTCATCAACAAGTGTAGCCGGTGGCGCCCCTCCAGGTTCTGGAGTGCGTCGACCTGAACGCCATTGTGTCGGCTCTGGGGCGGGGAAGGGAGCACACCTCCCTGGAAGTCGTTCTGGATGAACGAGAAGCGGCCCTTCAGGGAAAGGACATAGTCGCCCGGCTCCAGGTTGAACTGGAATCGTCCCGCCCCATCCGAAAAAGAAGAAACAAGAGGAACCTGCCCACTCAGCGTGGCATGGTCGTCGAGGTCTCCCCCCGCGCCCGCCCGGAACACATCCACCTGGATGTGAGGCAGGGGATCCCCCGCGTGCAGCACGTCATGGGAATAGGAGGCCTCGGTGAAACGCTCGGCCTGACTCCAATTCGGCGGCGAGACATTCAGGTTGAGAACACCTGGAACGTAGTGCCAGTGATCTACCAGGGTTCCCGTCTGGCTGATTTGCGCGGCAGGTGTCTCCGGCTGAGGGAAACGCCAGGATGGCCAGAGCAAGACACCGACGAAGTTGGGGTTGTTCAACGGGCAGAGCGACACCCCCGTCTGGGAGTCCACTTGAGTGCTGAAGGTAGGGGGAGGAATCGCCAGGGTCTGACCCGGACTGGCCGACGGAGTCGCGCCGGACTGCGGACACAGATCCGGGTTGGCTGCCACCAACTGGCCAAGCGTCAGATTGTTCCGCTGGGCGATCTCCGGAAGGGTCTCTCCCTGTGCGACGGTATGGGTTCCGCTCATGCCCAGGATCCTCGCACCCGCACGCCCCGGGATAGGGCGAGGTCTCCCAACCGTCTCGTCTTCTCACCATTGTCCAGCGTGGAATCCTCCAGGAGCTCTCGCGCGGGACTGGCATCAAGCTCCAACCCGAAAACCATCACATACTCCATGAGCGAGGCGACCTCCTGCTCCGTGCGAAATCCTCGCGCGTGCAATCGTTGGAGCACCTTCGAAGCAATGTCCCGAGCCTCGGGAGGCGGAATGGAGTTCATCCTGTATGGAAACGTGTCATAGAGATGCTGCACGACGCGTTGAACGAAACCCGACTTGTAGTCGAAGACCACCTTTTCGAACTGCGTCCTGGAGATTTTCAGCTTCCCCTCCGAGCATGGCCCCGCTTCACGTTACTACCGGCTCACGGTCCACGTCATCCGAGCCACGTCCGTTGTGGTGCCCTTCATGATGCGTGTGACCCGAAATCAGGGGAAAGAGCCTCTATCTGGTTCATGACCAATTCCAGCCTTCGTCCGACCAAGACCCGTTCCAGACTCCCTGACAACCGCTCCAGGTGGCTCCTGGGTGCCACGAGCGCGACGCTGCTCCTCACGAGCGCATGCACCCCGGCGAGCGGTTCGCCCGACGGGCAGGACGACACCACCGAGGCCGCCTCCAGCGCGCTGCGCACCTCCGGAGTGAGCTTCAAGACGGTGCTCGGCAACCGCTACGTGGGCGCCCAGAACAACGGCGGTGGCGCGGTCATCGCGACGGCGACGAGCGCCCAGGCGTGGGAGCAGTTCACCCTCGATGACATCAATGGTGGCTCGCTCGAGAGCGGAGACACGGTCTTCATCCTCGCGGGCACCGGGCAGTACTTCCAGGCCGCCAACGGCGGCGGCTCCTCGCTCAACGCCGCCAGCGCGAATGCCCTCGGGTGGGAGACGTTCCGCATCGTCAAGCAGAGTGGAAGCGGAGTGATCGCCAACGGCGACATCGTCGGCCTGCAGACGGTGACGACGGGCCACTGGGTGTCCGCGGAGAATGGCGGCGGCGGCACGGTGTTCGCGTACGGCGGCGCGTTCGGCCCGTGGGAGCAGTTGGCGATCTCCGGCCTGCCCTCGGGCCCGACGACGCCGCCGCCGACGACGACGCGGACGCGCGTCGTGGGCTATCTGCCCAACTGGTACGGCTCCTACGCGAGCTGGGTCGGCCGGGTGGACTTCGACAAGCTCACCCATGTGAACCTCGCCTTCGCCCTGGGTGACGCGAACGGGCACCTCGAGCTGGCGCCGAGCAGCGACCTCGCGACGTTCGTGAACGCCGCGCATGCCAAGGGCGTGAAGGTGTTCCCCTCGCTCTGTGGTGGCGGTGGAGACGGCCGGATCACCCCCTTCTACCAGCCCAGCAAGGTCGATGCCTTCGTGGACCACATCATCGACTTCGTGGTGTCGAACAACATGGACGGCATCGACGTGGACGTGGAGGCGCCGGATCGCATGGGTGCCGCGTATGACACGTTCATCGCGAAGTTGATCGCCAAGGCGCGTCCTCGCGGTCTTCCCGTGACGGCCGCCGTCTCGCAGTGGATGCAGTACGGCATGTCGGACACCACGCTGCGGTCCTTCGACTTCATCACCGTCATGTCCTACGACAACGCGGGCACCTGGACGGGCGCGGGCGAGCACTCGAGCTATGCGCAGGCCCAGACCGCGCTCGCCTTCTATACGAACAAGGGGGTGTCGAAGGACAAGATCGTGCTCGGAGTGCCCTTCTACGGCTACTGCTGGGGCAACTGTGGCGGCCAGAGCAGCACGTACGTGCTCTACAAGGACATCCTCGCGAAGTACCCGAACGCCTGGAACGCGGATTGGATCAGCGCCGACGGCGCCCAGTACTCGTACAACGGACTCGCGACCATGCGCGCGAAGACGACCCTGGGCAAGCAGTACGGCGGAATCATGATCTGGGAGCTGGCCGGAGACCAGAGCACCTCGAGCGAGCAGTCCCTGCTTCGCGCCATCCACGGCGCGCTGCAGTAGGACGTCCCCCGCCCTCCCCGGCTCCCGGATGACAACGAACTAAGATCTTAGTTGCCAATCAACTAAGGTCTTAGTAGTTTACGGTCCTGGAGGTCGGGACCATGTCCAAGTCATCGCAGAACGAAGCTCCCAGGCCGCTCACGCCCGTGGAGCTGGAGCTGATGCAGCTCGTCTGGCGCAAGGACGAGGTGAGCGTGGCGGACGTGCTCGAGGCACTGCCTCCGGAGAGGAAGCTGGCCTACACCTCGGTGTCCACGGTGCTGCGCATCCTCGAGCAGAAGGGGGTGCTGCGCAGCCGGAAGGTGGGCCGGGGACACCTGTACTCGGCGGTGCTGCCGCGCGAGGCCTACGAGCTTCAGAGCGTGCGCCACCTGGTGGAGACGGTGTTCGACGGCACGCCCTCCGCGCTGGTGGAGCGCCTGGTCGAGGCCGTCCCGCTCTCCCCCGAGGAGGTGGAGCAGATCCGCAAGCTGCTCGCCAAGAAGGACCCGCGATCATGAGCGCCCTCGCGAGCACGTGGACCACGGGCTATGTGAGCGTGGCGCTGCTGCTCACCCTGGGCTACGCGCTGCTGCGCGCCGCCCTCGCGAGCCTGGGGCGGCTGGGCCTCCACCTGTCGGCACGGCAGACGTTGTGGGCCGGGCGCGTGACGCTGGCGCTGGCGCTCCTGCTGCCCCCCGCGTGCATGAGCGTGCGCGGGCTGGTGCCCACCGGGCCGCTCTTCACCTTCGATCGCTCCGTGGTGCGGCTCACCACGCGATTGCCAGAGCCGGCCTGGAACGCGCCTCCACGCACCACCGCGTCCCCCCCCGCCGAGGCGCCCGCGTCCTTCCCGGTGGGGCTGGCCGTGGTGCTGCTGCTCGGGACGGCCACGGGGGTGCACTGCGCGCGGGAGCTCCGTCAGCACCTGCGGCTGCTCCGCCAGCTCGAAGCGCTGCCCCGCGTGCGCCAGGTGGGCCGTGTGGCCGTGGTCCTCCTCGACACCGGGGCCACCGCCTTCTCCACCTGGTTCCCGCGTCCGGCGCCCCACCCCAGCGCCTGGGTGGCGGTGCCCGCCCATCTCCTGGAGGACCCACCGGGCCTGCGGATGACGGTCCTGCACGAGCTCCAACACCACCGCCAACGCGACACGGTGCTCGCCTACGTGCGCCTGCTCCTGGACGGGCTCTTCTTCTGGAACCCCGCGGTGCGCGCCTTCGGGCGCTGGCTCGCCACCCGCCAGGAGTTCGCCTGCGACGAGGCGCTCGTCTCCGGAGGCAAGGCCCGTCCGCACGACTACGCACGCTGCCTGCTCGACGCGGCCCTGCGCGCCTCGGGTTCACCCCCGCTTCCCGTCAGTGTCACGGGCATGGCCCACCCCACCACCAGGAGGATCGAAATGCTGTTCCAATCCCGTCCCAGCCGAAACCACCGCGCCCTCGGGCTCGTCGCCACCATCGCCCTGACGCTCGTCCCCCTCACCCTGTGGGCACAGAGCGCCACCCGTGGCCGCGCGGTGACGCTCACCGAGGCCCAGGCCCTCGCGCGCTCCTCGCAACCCGAGGGCGACCTTCCCGTGGTGGTGGATGAGCTGGTGATGGAGAAACTCAACCAGCTGGTGACCACGCCCAAGGGCCGCGCCTTCATGAAGAAGGCCCTGGGGAACCTGGCCACCCACCGCGAGGCGCTCACGCGCACGCTGCGCGCCCGGGGGCTGCCGGAGGGGCTGCTGGCCGTGGCGATGGTGGAGTCGGCGGTGACCAACATGCCGGAGACGTCGACGAATCCCTCGCTGGCTCCCGGCATGAGAGGCGCGGGAGTGTGGATGTTCATCCCCTCGACGGCGCGCCAGTATGGACTCCAGGTCGACGCGGAGCGTGACGAGCGGCTCGACGTGGCGCGAGAGACGGAGGCCGCCGCGGCCCTCTTCTCCGATCTGCACGGCCGCTATGGCGACTGGCGACTGGCGCTCGCGGCCTACAACCAGGGCGACAAGAAGGTGGACGAGGTGCTGAGCGCGACGGGCCAGCGCGATGCCAGCGCGCTCGCCCGCGCCGGCCACATCAATGACTACGTGAGCACCGTGCAGGCCGGACTCCTCGTCCTGCGCAACCCCCACCTGCTCGACTGAAAGCCTTCGCCTCCGCGAGTCGAAGGCACCCTCGCCGCGCCCAGGTGCTGGCCGTGGAGGCCCCGTTCGTTGAATGCTCCGGGCCTCTCACGGAGGTGTACCGACATGAAGGCTCAGGATCTCCAATACACGCTGGATTGGATCGCCATCCGGGAACTGGTGGCCGAGTACGGACAGGCCATCGACTTCGGCAAGGACACGGGAGACTGGAGCCGCTGGGTGAACGTCTTCACGCCCCAGGTCACCGCGGACTACAGCCGGCTCTTCGAGGGCGAGCCCGTCACCATGGCGCGGGAGCAGATGGCCCAGGTGGGCGGCAACGCCCTGGCCACCTTCAACAGGGTCCAGCACGCCACGGCCAACACCGTGCGGACCCACTTCAAGAGCGACACGGAGGCCCAGGTGATGGCCTATGCGGACGTCGGCCACTTCTTCTCCGTGGGCGGCGTCACCCAGGAGTGGACCGTCGTCATCCGCTATACCCATGACCTGGAGAAGACCCCCGAGGGCTGGAGGATCCGCCGGGTGATGCTGGATCCCATCCACTTCCGCGGCAACCCGCTGGGGCTCGACCTGGTCAAGGGCAAGCGGCTCGTCTGACTCCATGGGAGCCGGCCATCAGCCGGGCTCCCCTCCCGCTCACGCGTTCGTCTTGGAGCCCTGGGCGTTCCCGCCGGAATCCATCGTCTTCTCCGGCGGCTTCTCCTCCTTGAGCGTCCCCAGGCTCGTGCTCCACCACTCCGGACACAACAGGAGGAAAAGACCACCGAACGCCAACATGCCCACCAACGAGACCAGTACGATTTCCATGGGTTCCTCTCAGTCCTTCTCGACGCCATCAAAGGGAATGACTGGGCGGAGCGCGAAAGCACGCCCGGCCCCTCAGAGCTTTTCGACTCCCGTTCGGCACGGCGCGCGGGGACTCGGGCCTCCTCTCGTCAGGGCGAAAGGAAGTCCAGAACCCCGGGGCGCGCACCGGGAGGGATCAGATGAGGAGCGAGCGGATGCGGAGGAAGACGGGGGGCCCCTGGGCGGGGGGCGTATCCCAGAGGGTGAGCGACAGGCGACCGCTGTCCTCGGGAGCCTGGAGGGTAGACCACACCGGCGGTGGGGACTGGGGAAGCCCGAGCGGGGAGGCGTGGCTGGAAACATCCACGAGGGCCGGCGCGGGAATGTGCCGGTCCAACGCGTCGCAGCAATCCTTCCGCAACGCCGTCTCGTCGTGAGAGGCCTTCTGCGCCTTCCTCTCCGCGTGAGGGCAGTCGCAGGCGGAGAGCGTCGCGGCTTGCTTCGGGCAGAAGTGCGCGAGCCCCACACCGCTGGCGACAGCCTGCCAGCCGAGCAGAAGCACGAGCGTGAAGAGACGAAGAGCCAGCGACACGGTGCCCCTCCCTATAAGGGGATCGAGTGCCGGCCGCAACCCAGGTGTCTGGCCCGAAGCTGGGGGTCACCAGGGCCAGCGCCTGGCTCAGGGCTCTTCCCGAACGGGCGCCTCCGCCTCCTGAACGGGCTCCTCCTGGACAGGCCCCTCCTGAACGGGCTCCTCCGCCTCGGTCCGCAACGTGCTGGCCACCAGGACCTCCTCGGAGCTGAGCACCTTGTCGAGATCCATCAACAACACGAACTTCTTCTCCCCCGCGGGCAGCCCCATCCCCAGCAGGTAGTCCACATGCACCGGCGCGCCGAACGACGGCGGCGGCACCACCTCCGCGGGCTGGAGCTCCAGCGCCTGCCCGATGGCATCCACCAGCAGGCCCAGCACGAGCTGCTCCCCACCCAGATTCACCTCCACCACCACGATGCAGCTCCACTTCGTCACCGTGGCCGGTGGCAGTCCCAGCTTCACCGCCAGGTCCACCACGGGCACCACGCTGCCTCTCAGGTTGAAGACCCCTCTCACCCACATGGGCGCGCCGGGGATGCGCGTCACCGTGTCGTACTCGATGATCTCCTTCACCTGCAGGATGCCGAGCGCGAACTCCTCCCCGGCCAGGAGGAAGCTGAGGTACTGCGTGGAGATCTCGGGAGCCTGTTCGCTCATGGCCGTCTCCTAGAAGCGCTTGAACTCGCGATCCTCGTCCAGGAGCGCCGTGGAGGGCGGCTGCCGCGCTGACGGAGCCGCGGACCCGAGCCCCTGCGCCGTGGCCTTCAATCCATGCGAGACGGAAGCCCTCGGCACCACGGGGCGCGGCCTCGGCCGTGAGCCGCGCTCCCCTTCGGTCACTCGGAAGAAGGACACCAACTGGCTGAGCGCCTCCGCCTGGGAGGAGAGCTCCTCCGCCGTGGACGCCAGTTCCTCCGAGGCCGACGCGTTGCGCTGCGTCACCTGGTCCACGTGCGCCATCGCCTTGCTCATCTGCCCCACCCCGGTGGCCTGCTCCACCGAGGCCGCCACCACCTCCTGCACCAGGTCCGTCGTCTTGCGGATGGAGGGCACCAGCTCCGACAACAGCTCTCCCGAGCGCGTCGCCACCTTCACGCTGCCCGAGGCCAGCCCCGAGATCTCCCGTGCCGCCACCCGGCTGCGCTCCGCCAGCTTGCGCACCTCCGTGGCCACCACCGCGAAGCCCTTGCCGTGCACGCCCGCCCGCGCCGCCTCGATGGCCGCGTTGAGCGCCAGCAGGTTCGTCTGGTAGGCGATCTCCTCGATGATGGAGATCTTCTCCGCGATGGAGCCCATGGCCGCCACCGTCTCCTTCACCGCCTGGCCACTCTCCTCGGCGTCCCGGGCCCCCTGCAGGGCCATCTGCGCCATCTGCCGGCTGTGATCCCGGTTCTGGCTGATGCTGGCCGACATCTGCTCCAGGCTGGAGGTGGTCTCCTCCACGCTGCCGGCCTGCTCGCTGGTGCCCTGCGCCAGACTCTGCGAGGAGGAGGACACCTGCGCGGAGGCCGAGGCGAGCGCATCGGAGCCCTCGCGCACCTCACCGATGACCTCGGCCAGCTTGAGCACCATGCGCCGCATGGCCGCCAACAACCGGCCCGTCTCGTCCTCCGTCGCCACGTCGATGCGCACGGTGAGGTCTCCCTCGGCGATGCGGTCCGCCACCGTCACCGCGCCGAGCAGCGGCCGCGAGATGGCCCGGGCGAGGAAATAGCAGAGCAGGAGGCCCACGAGGATGGCACCCCCCATCGCCCAGAGGATCCACTGCTGCGCCATCTCATGAGTCTTGTCCGCGGCATCCGAGGCCCGCTCGCCCGCCTTCAGGTTGATCTCCGCCAGTTGCGACAGCCTGGCGCTGGCGGCGTCGAAGGACTGCTGGGAGCGGCCGCGGAGCAGAGCGCGGGCGTCCTGGTTCTTGTTGCTCCTCGAGAACGCGATGACCTTGTCATGATCCTCGAGGTACTCCTTCCAGAGCACCATGAACTCGTCGAACACGCGGCGCTCCTCCTCCAGGGAGATGAGCGCCTCGTACCGGTCGAGGTTGCGATCGAGCTTGTCGAGCTGCTCGCGCATCTGCCGCTCGTAGCCGGACATCTCCTCGGAGTTGAGGGACAGGACGTGCTGCAGCTCGGCGATGCGGAAGTCCGAGGTGTTGGTGTTCGCGTCCGAGACGTAGAGGGTGCTCGGCATCCAGTTGTCGGTGACCTCGTCGGACGCACGGCGCATCTGGCGCATCTGCTCGAGCGCGAAGACGCCCAGGAGGCCCGTCAGGGCGAGCAGGATGAGGAAGGAAACGAGCAGCTTCGTGGCGATCTTCAGATTCTGGAACCAGATCATGGGAGGGAGCGGCGAAGAGGAAGGTTTCAGGCCGCGGCGGGTTGCGCCACCTTCGAGGGCCACGGGGAGAATGCGGCCATGTCGAGGAGGGCGGCCACCCAGCCGTCATCTGGCACGGAGGAGCCGGCCCGGGGAGTCCCTGGCGCAGGGGGCCCGAGGGCGCGAGCACCTGCCGACGCATGAGCGGCTTCTCCGTCCTCCCGAGGAAGACAGCATGGACCTTCTCCCACCCGGGCGACATCCACCCGAGTCAAGAGCAAGCCTAAGCCTCGTGTTGACTGATCGACAACTTCCTGGACTCAAGCACAGGGGCCCCTCCCACGGCAGCCGGAGTCCGAGGCGGCCGAGCAAAACCCGAGGTCAGCCCCTGGCCGGACGTCGCGCGAGTTCACCGGGGAGCACCACGGTGAACTCCGCGTAGAGCCCCTCCTCGGACTCCACCCGCATCTTGCCGCCGAGCGCGCCGACGATGATCTCATGACTGAGGGACAGGCCCAGCCCGGTTCCCTCGCCCGCCGGCTTCGTGGTGAAGAAAGGCGTGAAGAGCTTGTCACGCACCGTGGCGGGGACACCGCCGCCGTTGTCGTGGACCCGGATCTCCACCTCGGAGCCTGTCCAGCAGGTGGACACCTTCAACCGAGGGGGCTCCACCCGGTTGCGCTGGGCCTTCTGGTGGGCCGAGTAACAGGCGTTGTCCACCAGGTTGAGGATGACGCGGCTCAGGTCCTCGGGCACCAGGTGACACTGGGGCAGGGTGTCGTCGAAGAAGGTGTCGATGCGCACGTCGCGCGGAGGACGCATGGCCCGAAGCCCGTGGTGGACGAGCCGGACCGCCTCCTCCACGATCTGGTTGATGGAGATGGGCTGCGGCTCACTCCGGTTGTTGCGCGCGTGCCGCAGCATCCCATTGATGATGCCGCTGGCCCGCTGCTCGTGCGTACACACCTTGGAGATGTTCTGCTCCAACTCCTCCAGCAAGGGGCCGGACTCCTCCCGCTTGCCCTCCGCCTCGCGCAGCTCCCGCACCAGCTCCAGGGAGAGCTCGGAGAAGTTCTTCACGAAGTTCAGGGGATTCTTCAGCTCGTGGGCGATCCCCGCGGTGAGCGAACCGAGGAAGGCGAACTTCTCCTGGGTGATGATCTGCGCCTGCATCGTCTTGAGGCTTTGCAAGGCGTGCTGCAGCTCGGCGTTCTTGGAGTGCAGCTGCTCCGTGCGCTCCTGGACTCGCTGTTCGAGCGTCCGGTTGGACTCCGCGAGCTTCCGGTAGAGCCCGGCGTTCTCGATGGAGATGGCGGCCTGGGCCAACAGCATGCCAGCCACCCTGAGACGGTTGGTGTTGAAGGCGCCCGCGGTGAGGTTGTTCTCCAGGTAGACGAGGCCGAGCAATTGCTTGCGGTGGAGGATGGGGACGCAGAGCACCGAGCGGACGCCGTGGCGGGTGATATAGGGCTCGCCCCGGAAGGGCTCTTGGGCGGAGGCATCGTCGAGGAGCAGGTGCGTGCCGGTGTGGAGCACCAGCTCGGCGATGCTCGGGCAGAGCACGTCGCTGTGGGCCATGCGTTGCACGGGCCGCAGTGGCGCGCTGCCGTTGCCCACCTCGCCCGAGGCCTCGACGAAGAAGTCATCCTCCCTTTGGAGCACGAGCACACAGCGCTGGGCGCCCGTGCTCTCCATGAGGATGTCGATGAGTTTGGCGGCGAGCTGCGGGAAGTGCAGCTCCCGGGAGATGGCCTGGGAGGCCTTCATCACCGAGGACACGTCGAGCACCTCGGTGAAGGAATCCGTGCTGGACAGGTCGGCGGTGGAAGCGAGCACCGGGAACTCGCCGCTCGGGGGACGCGCCCTCGGCAGTCCGTCATGCTGGAGCTTGTGATCCCAGCCCCGGAGGGTGCCGCTGTAGAAATGCAGGAGGTGCGACTGCTCGGCGGCGAGATGCAGGACCTTGCCCGCGGCGCCCCACCGCTCATACGTGTTGAGGGCTTCCATCAGGTAGGCGGCGGCCAGGGGAGGACGGTTCAGCTCCGCCTGGAAGCGACAGGCCTGTTCACAGGCGATGGCCTCCACGCTGGTGAATCCGCTGGCGCGCGCCGCGGCGATGGCTTCCTCGTAACGGGTGTGCGCCTCGGCGTGCCGCCCCCGCACACGGGCGAGCTCCGCGCGGACCAGCAGGAGATAGGGTGAGAAGTTCTCCGGCGCGCGGTGGGCGCATTTCTCCAGGTACGCACACCGCTGCTCCATGAGCGCGAGCAGCTCCTGTTTCCGGTGTTCGCTGGCCGCCGGGTACACCGCGGCCGCGCTCAGTGCGTAATAGAAAGCATGTGTGGTCTGCAGGAACAACCCGGGAACCGAGCGCATCGTCTCGGCGCTCTCCTCCGCCACCTCCATTGCCTGCTCGAGCTGTCGGAACAGATAGTGCTGCTCGAGCAACACCCGTCCGGCGTGAGCCTTGTTCGCGGGCCACCGGAAGCAAGAGAGTTGGACGATCTGCCCTGGCATCTCCTGGGCGCCGGTCAGCAACGACAACGTCTGCCGGAACAGGCTGTGCAAATATTGGTTGTCGGGATCCTTCTGGGTCCCCAACAGGTCGGTGAATTTCTGGCTCTCCGCCAGGAGATCCTGGAGTGGCTCTCCCAGGGACAGGCGCAACCAGCACTGCAAGATGAAGCAAACTTCCGCATACGGCCAGTCCCCACTCTCCAGGAGGATCTTGCAGGCCTCGGCGATCTGGGGAATGTCGGCGCGTGCGCTCTGCGTCCAGGGCTCGATGAACCCCGCATGACAGTAGAGGGCACGAGCGTATTGCCTCGGCTCCTGGAGGCGTGTGGCGAGCTCGATGGCGAGCAGGCCGAAACGCCGGCCGGTGACGGGGTCGTCGAGAAGCGTCGAGACGACGAAGCCATGAGCGGAGTAACCATGGGGCGAGAAGCGGCAGTTGCCATGCTCCAGGCTCAGCCGGACCTGCCGGAACGCCATGAGGACGAGGAGCTTCTGGGCGGCCATGTAGGCGGCGACCGTGATGGCATTGAGCAACTCGGAGGCGAGCTCCGCGTTGGGATCGCTCATCCGCGGCAGGTCGAGCAACTCCCGGGTATCCCGGCCCGCCAGCAAGGCCTCCACCTCCCGCAGCTCCGCGGCGAGGGTGGCCTCGTCGGGTGCGGAGGGAAGGTCGATTCCGAGCAGGCGCAGTCCCTCGAGGCCGAGTTCCACCGCCTCGCCGTGCCGATTGCCGAGGGAGCTCAAGATGGCCTGCAGGCAGAGGACACTGGCTCGCTGGGCCGGGGTGCGCGCCTGGGTGAGCAGGGTGGAGAACCCGGTGGCCGCCACCTCGAACTCTCCGGCCAGATAGAGGCACTCCATGAGTTCCTTCTGGAGCGCGAACGTCCGCTCGTGCTCGCGCGCACGGGCCGAGGGAGGGATGAGCCTGCCACCCGTGCGGAAGAACTCACTCGCGGCGCGGTAGGCGCCCGAGGCCTTCGCCCGCTGTCCCGCCACCAGGTGGAGGTCGGCCAGCTCCAGCCTCAGTGCGTCTGGGCCGATGCGCTCCGGCGCGTGGCCCAGGTGCGGAAGGATGGCGAACACCCGCTCGTCGAGCGTCTTCGTGGCGCGGGCATGCTCGTACAGGCGCAGGCCCACCTCCAGATGCCGCCCGGCGCGCTCCTCCTCGGGAATGAGCGAATAGGTGGCTTGCCGGACCCGGTCGTGCACGAAGCGGAAGGACACATCGAGGTCCGTGAGGTCCACCGCGCCGCTCTGTGGATCGAGCAGGACGTAGTCCTTGCCGAGCGGGAACACGAGTCGCTGCTCGATGGCGGTCCAGAGGGCGCGTGCCGTCTCCCCGGCCGTGGCGCCATGGGCCAGCGTGAGGTCGCGGAAGCCAAACGCCACGCCCAGGCACGCCGCGAGTTGGAGCAGGACTCGGGTCTCCTCCGGCAACCGGAGGCTCTCGGCCACCAACTGCACGGCGACGTCCTCCGGGAGTCCCTGGGTCTCGATGCGGGCGAGGTCCCACTGCCACCGACGGTTTCGTGGGTCGAAGTGGAGCAGCCCTTGCTCGTACAGGAAGCGCAAGAACACCTTGACGGAGAAGGGATTGCCACCCGTCCTGGAATGGATGAGACGGGCGAGCTCCAGCGCGCGCCCGGCTTCCGCGGCGGTGGTCTCCCGCACCATCCGGGCAACATCCTCGAGGCCCAGGGGCGTCAGCGAGAGTTGCTCCCAGGGCGTGCCGGCGGCGCGCAGCTCTTCGAGCGCGAGGGTGAGTGGGTGCGTCGTGGAGACCTCGGTATCGCGGTAGGCACCGACGAGCAGCAGGTGCTGGGTGGACGAGTCCCGCGCGAGCGCCCGCAGCAGGGAGAGCGTGGCGCTGTCGGTCCACTGCAGATCATCCAGGAAGACGGCGAGCGGGCGCTCGGGGGTCGCGAACGCCTGGAGCGTGCGCGCGAGCACGAGGGTGAGACGGTTCCTGGACTCGGAGGCGGACAGCGGTGGGGAAGCCGGTTGCTCGCCCACCAGCGCGCGGGTGTCCGGGACGGCCTCGATGAGGACGGAGGTGTTCGCCCCGAGCACCCGCTGGAGGCGCTCACGCATGACGGCCGTCTCCGCCTCCCCTTCCCCGAGCGTCTGCCGCACCAGGTGTTGCAGCACCTGGTGGACGGCATCGAAGGGCTCGCTGCGCAGGAGCTGGTCACACTTGCCGATGGCGACACGCCCCCGGCTGGCGGCCGTCACCCGGTACAGCTCGTTGACGAGCGAGGACTTGCCGATGCCCGCGGGTCCGGACACGAACAGGAGTTCGCCACGGCCGGCTGTGGCGCGCGCATACGTCCCGGTCAGCACGGCGACGTCCGTATCGCGTCCATACAACCCCTGGGGCGGGTGGTACTGGTGGGGCCGGTCCGAGAGGCCCAGGAACAAGGGAGGGAGCCAGCCCCCTTCGCGGAGCTGGTGCTGACACGACTCGAGGTCGGCGATGAGCCCCCAGGTGCTCTGGTATCGGTCCTCCGGAGCCTTGGCCAGCAGCTTGAGCACGATGGCCGCGAGGAACTCCGGCACCTCGGGGTTGAAGTCCTGCGGCGAGGCAGGCACCTGGGCGACGTGCGCGTGGAGCAGCTCCAGCGGTGCCATCGTGGAGAAGACGCGTCGGCCGGTGAGCAGCTCGAAGAAAGTAGCGCCCAGGGCGTAGAAGTCCGCACGGCAGTCCACGCCCCGGTTCATGCGTCCGGTCTGCTCGGGCGCCATGTAGGCCAGTGTTCCCGTCAGATGAGTGGGAAGCTCGGGCGGGACGGTCTCCAGCGAGAGCGCCACCGCGAGGGAGAAGTCGGCGATCTTCACCACCCCGGTGGCCGGATTGACGATGATGTTGTGCGGCTTGATGTCCTTGTGGATGACGCCGTGCTGGTGGATGTGCCCCAGGGCCGCGCTGATGCGCACGGCGTAGTCGAGGAAGGTGGGCACCTCCAGGGGTCCACGCTCGTCCAGCAGATGGCGCAGGGAGGCACCCCCGAAGTCCTCCAGGACGAGCGCCGCCCGGTCGGGGAACTGCTCCAGACCCAGGACCTGGACGATGCCGTCCCCCGCGACGCGGTGGGCGATGGCGTACTCGCGGCGCAGCTCCAGGGTGCGGCGCCGGTCGAGATAGTCGCTGCTGGTCAGCTTGAGGATGACCGGGCACTGATCCCTGAGCCGGGTGGCCCGGAAGATCGTCGAGCGGTGGCTGGAATGAAGCTGCTCGTGAAGGGAGTACCCTGCCCGGTGTGCCACGGCGTCTCCTTCGGAGGCCAGCGCCTGTTCATTCTCGGTGAGACCCCACCCACTCTATTCTGGCGGATGGCCTCCGCGCTGTGACCTGGCTCACAGCGCGGCACAGCGACATCGCTGCCGCCCCGTGGCCTGGTCACCTCGCGAGCCTGGGCGGTGCGACGTCGAGCGCCCAGCAGTAGAAGCTGAGCTCGTCGACGTCTTGTTCGACGAGTGCCGTCAGCGTGGTGCCTCCGCCGTGTCCCGAGTCCCGGAGCGGCAGCAGGAAATAGGGTCCGCCCCGCGTGCCTTCCGCCTGGAGCCTGGCGACCATCTTGAGCGGATCGTACGGAGGCGCGACCCGGTCGTTCAACGCCGACACGAAGGTCATCACGGGATAGCGGCGATCGGCTCGGACGTTGTGATAGGGCGAATACCCGGCGAGATACGCGCCCTCGACGGGATCCTCGGGCGAGCCGTATTCGACCGTCGCCGAGCTCAGGTGGCCGAAGCTCGGAAAGCGCAGCATGTCGAGGGTGGGCGCGCGGCAGTAGACGGCGCCGAAGGCCTCGGGCGCCTGCATGGCGGTGACGGCGACGAGCAGACCGCCGTTGCTGTTGCCGCGCGAGGCGAGCCTGGAGGGCGTCGTATAACCCGCCGAGACGAGCCAACGCGCCGCCGCGATGTAGTCGTCGAAGGCGTTCTGCCGCCGCGTCTTGCATGCCGCCTCGTGCCAGGCGCGGCCGTATTCACCGCCGCCTCGCACGTTGGCGAAGGCGAGGACGCCGCCCAGCTTCAGCCAGGCGGCGTTGAGCGCCGAGAAGCGCGGCTCCACCGAGATGTTGAAGCCCCCGTAGCCACTCAGACGCACGGGCTGGCGCCCATCACGAGGCAGGTCCGCGCGGTGGATGATGAACATCGACACCCGCGTGCCATCGAGCGACTCGTACCAGACCTGGTCCGTCACGTACTCGGAGGCGTCGAGCCCGACGTCGGGGACGTGGTACGGCGACAGGCGATCCGCCGCGTAGTCATACCGATAGACCGAAGGGGCCTGCACGTACGACATGAAGCTCACCCACACCTCGTCGCCGCTCCAGGAGCCGCTGATGCCGCTGACGATGCCTTCCCCCTCATTGCGGTTCACGGAGCCGAGTGCTGGCAGCACCAGGTCGCGGAGGGAGGTGCCGTCCTGGGCGTGGATGCGCACACGATGCGACGCCGCATGCGAGTAGACGGCGTAGAGCCGGCCCCCGACACCGGCGACCGTCTGCAGCGTGTCCGGGCCTTCGGGGATGAGCGTCCGCCACTCCGTCGGCGCCGCCAGTGATGCGATGCAGAGACGACCGCGCGGCGCATCCAGGTCGGTCTGGACGAGCAGCGAGTCACCGATCACCTGCACCTGGTTGAGAGAGCGCATGACGGGCGCCACTGGCACGAGCGCGTCATCGGCGAGGCGCAGGAGATAGACGACGTTGGCGTGCACATAGTCCCACTTGTAGAGCACGGCGAAACGGCGGCACTCGCTGACCTTGACGGAGCACCAGTACTCTTTCTCCTGGTCGTCGCCGAAGATCCGGCGGGCCGGCTCACCCGACCCGAGCCGGTGTTCGTAGATGGCGTTCCAGTGCGACTCGTCGCCCGCGGGCACCTCGCCCGGTTCGGGACACGCCGCATAGAAGAACCCGGAGGAGTCGGGTCGCCAGGCCACCGACGTGTGGCTCGTCCCTCGGGGGCGGTCGGGAAGCAGCCGCCCTGTCTCCACGTCGAGCACGTGGATCACCGCGGCATGCGTCGCGCCAACGGCCTTGCCGAACGCGACCCGCGCACCATCGGGAGACGGCACGGCGAAAACCAGGGCCTCGGTGCTCGCCCACGTGTTGGGGTCGAGCACCGTCTCGAGCGGCGCGCCCGTGCCGCGCCGGAGCATGAACTTGAGCTTGTCGTCGCTGGCGTCCGCCTGCCAGAGGAACTCGCGTCCATGCGGCCCGGCGGAAATGGGCGGTGAGAGCCGCGCATGGCGGGAGGAGCGAGCGACCGCGGCCCGCAGCTCCTCGCGTCCCGGCACCGCGCGCAGCACGGCGTGGGTGACGGCTTCCTGCGCCGCGATCCAGGCCTGGGTCTCCGCGGCGTCGAGCCGCTCCAGCCAGGCGTAGGGATCGTCGAAGCGCCTGCCGTGCAGTGTGTAGCCGCTCTCCGGATCGCGTCGCGTCGTGGGAAGGTCCAGGGTCCGGTTCAGGTCCTTCATCGGGAAATCCTCCACTATCCTCATGGCGGGCACCTCGGCCCGAAGACGCACTACCCAACGATGCACGGAGCACGAGGGGATGGGGAAACACTTCGTGCTCTAGCATCACCGGATTCTCCCTTGTTCCCAACAGGACGGAGCGCCAATGAGTGATGCCGATGCGAAGAACCCCCGCGTGCCCATCCCGCGAGATCGCGACAACGACTACACCGAGAGCGCCGCGGCCATGCGCCGCGCCTTCATCCAGGAGCGCACGGGGGCGTCGCTCGAGCACGTGGGCCGCTACTCGCTCGAGCCCGGCACCCTGCCCGGCAACATCGAGAACTTCATGGGCGTGGCCCAGGTGCCGATCGGCATCGCGGGCCCGGTGCGCATCCGCGGAGAGCACGCCCAGGGCGACTTCTACATTCCGCTCGCCACCAGCGAGGGCACGCTCGTCGCCAGCTACAACCGGGGCATGCGTCTGCTGACCGAGTGCGGCGGCGTCAAGGCCACGGTGATCGAGCAGGCCATGCAGCGCGCCCCCGTGTTCCTCTTCGAGGACGCACGAGCGGCGCGCGAGTTCGGCGAATGGCTCACCGAGCACCACGAGCAGATCAAGCAGGCCGCCGAGAGCACGACCCGCGTGGGCAAGCTGCTCCACATCGCCCGCTATCCGCTCGCCTGCAATCTCTACCTGCGCTTCAACTATTCGACCGGGGATGCCGCGGGACAGAACATGAGCGGCAAGGCCACCCACGCGGCCTGTGAGTGGATCATCGCCCACTACCCGAAGAAGATCCGCTACATCCTCTCGGGCGCGATCGACACGGACAAGAAGCACTCGCAGCTCAATGTGTTGCAGACGCGGGGCCGGCGCGTGGTGGCCGAGGCGGTGCTCTCGCGCGAGGTACTGGAGCGGCTCGCCCACGTCACGCCCGAACAGCTCTTCGAGTACCGGCAGCTCACCCAGGCGGGCGGCTTCATGGCGGGCAGTGCCTACAGTGGAGCGCACGCGGCCAATGCCCTCGCCGCGCTGTTCATCGCCACCGGCCAGGACGTCGCCAACGTCTCCGAGTCCCATGCCGGCATCACCTACGCACAGCTCCTGCCCAACGGGGACTACTACTGGTCCGTCACACTGCCGGCGCTGATCGTGGCCACCTATGGCGGCGGCACCGCGCTGGCCACCCAGCGCGAGTGCCTCGAGATGCTCGGCTGCGTGGGCCAGGGCAAGGCCGACAAACTGGCGGAGATCTGCGCCGCCGTCGTGCTCGCGGGCGATATCTCGCTCACCTCCGCCATCCTGGCCGGCGATTGGGTGAGCAGCCACGACAGATATGGCCGCAACCGCAAGTAGGTCACGCCACCTCCATGGAGGGCACTGGCGGCGATGAGGAGGAGGATGACCCTGCATCCGCGTTCCGAATAAGCTGCCGCGGCATGCGGTACCCGCCCGGAACCGTCCCACTCCTCCCGGCCCTTTCCAACGGACCCTCCCCGCGGCGTTCGTGGCCGTGGCGGCACGAGGTGGCATGACATGTGGCTCGAGCTCGCACTCCTCCTCCTCATCGTCGCGCTCTCTGGGCTCGTCGCGTGGCGGCTCCGCCCGAAGCCGGCCCTCTGCCAACCCCAGCAATACGACGCCGCGCCGCGACCGGGGACGTTCGCGGTGCGGCCGCTCGAGGCGATGCCGTCGATCGCTCGCGAGACGCCCGTCCTCGAAGCCCAATCCGCCGCCTGGCGCGAAGCGATGACGCAGGCGGGCCTCCGGCTGCGCCGCGCCGGGGTGCGCCATGTCGTCTTCGTGCACGGCACCTTCGTTGGCCACGATCCCATCCAGTTGCTCTCCGCGCTCCAGGGGCCCCTCTCGGCGCTGGGCCCGGGGTTCATGCCGTCCCTGCAACGCCTCTCCAAGCTCCCGAGTGATCGCCTCCTGCGCGATCTCGGCAATTACACCCCCGAGTACGTCTCCCTCTTCCAGAAGGCGCTGGGCGGCGACATCCCCACCACGCGCTTCGTCTGGTCTTCGGCGAACAACCATGTCGCCCGCCTGCGCGCGGCCGTGGAGCTGCTGCGGCTGCTGGCCACCTCGGAGCTCGGGCGCAAGCGGGCGCTGCTCCTCGGGCACAGCCACGGCGGCCAGGTGCTCGCCCTGCTCACGCAGCTCGTCTATCCGGCACGGACCGCGGAGGCGCTCTGGCAGGCCGTGCGCGACGCGGGCGAGCCCACCGAGGTCCTCCAGGACATGGCGCGCACGGTCGCCCGCGCGCGGCTCGACATCGCCACCTTCGGCATGCCGCCGCGCTATGGCTGGGCAACGGGCCGGCAGTGCCGCCTCCTCCACGTCATCAATCACCGGGGAGCGGAGCCGCGTGGGAACTCCCTCGCCGGTGTCCTCCACACGGAGAATGGCGACTACGTGCACCAGTGGGGCATCTCTGGCTCGGACATTCCGCCGGGCAGCGCGAAGGAGCGGGAGTTGGCCGCGCGGCTCGATGCCATCCTCGGCGAGGGCCACGACGTGCAGGCGTGGCTGCGGCACGTGCGCCACGGCGCGCGCGTACCGCGGGACGGGTTCAGCTTCCTCGTCGACTACGGCGACCGGGGCTCGAGCGCCCTGCCCAATTGCCTGGCCACGTGCTTCGGGCACGGCGTCTACACGAGCTACGACGCCATGCTCTTCAACGCCCGCCTCCTCGCGGACCACTTCTACCGGTAGCACCGTCCTTGCCAAGGAGATGTCACTGCCTGGCCTTCCCTCCTGACGATCGCCTTCTCGCATTACCCCCTTGGACGGAGTCATTCCAGAGCCCGTATGGTGAGCAAACGATATCCAAAGCTCAGGCAAGCCTTGCCTGATGGTCGATTGGTACTGCGCGAAGGACTCATCCTCTGTTTCTTCATGCGGCGCCCGCACGACGACATATCTCAGGCCGTCACGCGCGCGCTGGACCTCTATCTCGACGCAGTGGGACACGAAAAGCTGGGCTGGTACGTGGACATGGGAGGCGACATCGCTCCCGAAGAGTACAAAGGATGGGCGGGGGACGTGCGGCCCCTGGATGGCGGACTCTGGGCGAAGGTTCGCGATGAACTAAGCTCTCGCGATAGCTGCATCCTGCGGTTGGAAGAGTACGAAAACCAGGTAGGTGGTTTTCATTTCGAGTACCACGGCAGGCCGAGAGAAGACCTCGACCTGCCAGGTTTCGTGAGCGCGGTGTCCTTCTGGATGCCCACCGAGTACCTGGAGACCCGTGGACCCGAGCACGTCAAGGCCCTGGCTGTGGCGCTCGCACGAGAACTCCCCCTCACCTCCGGCTATGCCGGCCTTGCGTTCAACCATCTCCTGGAGAGCAAGCCGGTCATGCAGTTCATCCGCGAGCAATGCTTCCGCTACCCAGGGATGGACGTACATCGGCTCGACACCACATCCATGAACCTGGGAGAGAGCGTGCTGGGCGCCTACTGGCTGAACTTCTACGGGCAGCCATTGTTCGATCAACTCGGCGGCGTGGCAGGTCTTCGAGCGCGGCTGGCTCTTCCGGAGGTGTCCATCGAAGAAACAGGCGCGGAGAAGGCGCTGGTTTCTCTGGGGACATGGCCTGAAGCGGGCGACGTGGAGCAAAAGGAAGAGATGAAACCCTACCGCGCCCTGGCTGGGGTGTTGGAACCCTACCTGCACGCGGAGCCCGGTTCCCAAGAGGCCGCACGACGCTGGCAGCGCCGCTTCCTCGACTGACCGCCGCCTGCCAGGCGGAGATGGCCCCGGAAGCCCACTTCCAGCCGTGGCGAGCCCTCCGACTGAAAAACAAGAACAATCTGTTCTTGTAGTTTACATCGAATTTACTTAAAGCGGGTGCAACCCCAAGTCCACGAGTCCACGTGGAGGACGCGATGCGCCGAGCCAAGCCCGATGAGTCGTTTCCCGCCGTTCACCCCCGCCGGTGGCGAGTCATGAGACTCGCCACCTGGAGCCTGCTGGCGGTCAGCGCGAGCTGCGCGCCGGCCTCCGGCCCCGAGCAGGACGAGACCACGGCCAGTACCGCCCAGCCCCTGGAGAGCAACCAGTACACCGTCAACCTCAAGACCTGGTCGGGCCACTACCTCGTGGCCGACAAGG
Source organism: Cystobacter fuscus (assembly GCF_002305875.1). Classification (NCBI taxonomy): domain Bacteria; kingdom Pseudomonadati; phylum Myxococcota; class Myxococcia; order Myxococcales; family Archangiaceae; genus Cystobacter; species Cystobacter fuscus. The sequence goes on from NZ_CP022098.1 coordinate 8,166,072, forward strand.
GCGGGGGTGCGGACCTGATGGCCTACAGCACCCAGGCGCTGGAGTGGGAGACGTTCACCCTCACCGACCTCAACGGCGGCTCGCTCGTCAACGGTGACACGGTGACGCTGCAGAGCATCAGCAACCAGTACGGCTCGGCGATCAATGGCGGCGGGAGCACCGTCCGCTTCACCGCCACCGCGCCCCAGTCCTGGGAGCAGTTCACCCTGCAGAAGCTCAACGGCACCGGCACCGTCGTCAGCGGCGACTCCATCGCCCTCAAGACGGTGGTGACGGGCCAGTACATCTCCGCCGCCAACGCGGGTGGCTCCACGGTCTCGGCCGCCGGTGCCTCGGCCCGCGAGTGGGAGACGCTCACCCTGGGCATCACCGCCTCGGGGGGTGGTGGTGGTACGGGGGGCCCGGACTTCGGCCCCAACGTCTTCGTCTTCGATCCCTCCATGTCGGCGGCGAGCATCCAGAGCCGGCTCGATCAGATCTTCCAGCAGCAGGAGACCAACCAGTTCGGCAGCCAGCGCTACGCGTACTTCTTCAAGCCGGGCCAGTACAACGTCGACGTGCGCGTGGGCTTCTACATGAGCGTCTTCGGGCTCGGACAGTCGCCCGACAACGTGACCATCAACGGCGCGGTGCGGGCCAAGGCGGACTGGTTCAACGGCAACGCCACCCAGAACTTCTGGCGCGGCGCCGAGAACCTCTCCATCGTGCCCACCAAGGATTCGAACACGGCGGTGTGGGCGGTGTCCCAGGCGACCACCATGCGCCGCATCCACGTCAAGGGCTCCATCAACCTCTGGGACAATGCCTACCAGAACGCCTGGTCGAGCGGCGGGTTCATCGCGGACTCGAAGATCGACAACGTCATCAACTCCGGCACCCAGCAGCAATTCCTCACGCGCAACACGAGCCTGAACAACTGGCAGGGCCAGAACTGGAACATGGTCTTCGTGGGCGACGAGCAGGCCCCGTCGGGCACCTGGCCCAACCAGGTGTACACCGTCGTCGACACGACGCCCGTCATCCGTGAGAAGCCCTACCTCTTCATCGACGCCAACGGCGCCTACGCCGTGCACGTCCCCTCGCTGCGCACCAACAGCAAGGGCACCACGTGGAGCGCCGGGACCACCGCGGGCACCACCCTCTCCATCGACAAGTTCCACATCGCCCGCTCGGACCGGGACACGGCCGACACGCTCAACGCCGCGCTCAGCGCGGGCAAGCACCTGCTGCTCACCCCGGGCATCTACCACCTGAGCCGTGCCCTGCAGGTGTCCAACCCCAACACCATCATCCTCGGCCTGGGGCTCGCCACGCTCATTCCGGATTCCGGCACCGCCGCGATGAACGTCGCGGACGTGGACGGCGTAACGGTGGCCGGAGTGCTCTTCGACGCGGGCATCAACAACTCCGCCGTGCTGCTCTCGGTGGGCAACGCGACGAGCACCGTGAGCCACGCGGCCAACCCCACGGCGCTCTTCGACGTGTCCTGCCGCGTGGGCGGAGCGCAGGCCGGCAACGCCACGGTGTGCGTCACCATCAACAGCAACGACGTGCTCATCGACAACATCTGGCTGTGGCGCGCCGACCACGGCAATGGCGTGGGCTGGGACACCAACAAGGGCATCAATGGCATCATCGTCAACGGCAACAACGTGTCGGCCTACGGTCTGTTCTGCGAGCACTTCGAGGGCTACCAGACCCTGTGGAACGGCAACAACGGCCGCGTCTACTTCTACCAGTCCGAGATCCCCTACGACGTGCCCAACCAGAGCCGGTGGACGCACGACGGGGTGAAGGGCTACGCGTCGTACAAGGTCGCCAACTCGGTGACGAACCATGACGCCCGGGGCCTGGGCATCTACTCCGTGTTCTACAACCCCGTCATCCTGGAGAACGCCATCGAGACGCCCACCACCCCCGGGGTGAAGTTCCAGCACATGATCACGGTGTTCCTCGGCTCCACCTCGGGCGCCGCGATCAACCACATCATCAACGGCACGGGCGCCGCCGTCACCAACCAGAACATGGTGGCGAAGTCGTCCTACTGATCAGCCACCGTCCCGGCGGCGGAACGCGCCGCCGCCGGGGGTCCGCGAAGGGCCGATGTCGCGAGACTTGCTCGAACGGATGTGATTTGTGTGCGCCCCCTCTCTCCCCCGGGAGAGGACAGGGGTGGAGCCGTTCCGCCCCCGGTACGAACCGAGGAGCACACTGTTTTGTTAATGAGGGAAAAGCGCCGTGGTCTGGGTTGGCTCGGCCTGTGGGTGGTTGTGTCCGCTGTTCCCGCTCTCGCGCAGTCCTCCGACGAGAGCCCCCCCTCGCCTCCCGAGCAGCTCGCTCCCGCGGAACCCGAGCCGACCGCTCCCGCGGAACCCAAGCCAGAGGCCCCCGCGGCCATGCAGACCACGGTGACCGCGCGAAGGCCCTTCACCGCGGCCTCGTCGTCCACGGTTCGGGATCGGGACTTCCTGCTGCGCCCCCACCCGCGCCCGGCGGACATCCTCCAGGTGGTGCCCGGCCTCTACACCGTGCAGCACGCGGGTGGCGGTAAGGCCAACCAGTACTTCCTGCGCGGCTTCGACGCGGACCACGGCACGGATGTGGCGCTCTTCGTGGACGGCGTCCCCGTCAACATGGTCAGCCACGGGCACGGCCAGGGCTACGCGGACCTCAACTGGGTCATCCCCGAACTCATCGAACGCGTGGAGGTACGCAAGGGCCCGTACTTCGCGCAGGACGGGGACTTCGCCACCGCGGGCGCGGTGAACCTGGTCACGCGCCGCAACTTCGAGTCCAGCCAGCTCACGTTGGGCGGAGGCTCGTTCGACACCTGGCGCGGAATGTTCGTCGCCGCCCCGGACGTGGAGGGATGGAGCCCCGTGGTGGCCGGGCAGGTGTATGGCACCAACGGGCCCTTCCTCAACCCCGAGAAGCTGGAGCGCTACAGCCTCTTCACCAAGGTGACGCGCGACCTGTCGGAGCGCTCCTCGCTGTCACTGGCGATCACCTCGTATGGCAGCGGCTGGAACGCGAGTGGCCAGATTCCCCTGCGAGCGGTGAACGCCGGCCTGCTGGACCGCTTCGGTACCGTGAACGACGCCGAGGGCGGCAACTCGCAACGCCATAGCGCCTACGCCACCTGGCGCACCCTCACCCGCGACGACGGCGAGGTGAACATCATGGTGTACGGCATCCAATACCAGCTCAGCCTCTACTCCGACTTCACCTTCTTCAGCCGGGATCCGGTGAACGGAGACATGGTCGAGCAGAACGATCGGCGCACGGTGCTCGGCTTCAACGCCAGCTACCGCTTCCGGCGCCAGTGGGGCGGCATCACCTTCGACACCACGGTCGGCACGCAGTTGCGCAGTGACGGCATCGAGAACGGCCTGAGCTACGACAAGGCGCGCGAGCGGCTGGAGACCCTGGTGGACGCGAGCGTCCGCGAGAGCAGCATCGGGGTGTACGCGCAGGAGGACATCGTCTTCACCCCCTGGCTTCGGGCGCTGCTCGGCCTGCGCGCGGACTCCTTCGGCTTCGACGTGAACGACCACCGGGAGGACCTGGCCACTCCCGACACGAAGACCTCGGGCGTGCGGCAGGCCTCACGCCTCTCGCCCAAGGCGAGCCTCGTCCTCAGCCCACTCCCCAGCACCGAGCTGTACGTCAACTTCGGCGATGGCTTCCACTCCAACGACGCACGCGGCGTGGTGCGCCAGCCGGAGCCCGTGACGCCCCTCACCCGGGCCCGAGGTTACGAAGTCGGCGCGCGCACGCGGCTGTTCGACCGGTTGGATCTCGCGGGCTCGGTGTTCCGGCTCGACCTGGACAGCGAGCTCGTCTGGGTGGGCGACGACGGCACCACCGAGGCCCGCGGCGCCACCCGCCGCCAGGGTCTGGAGGCAGAGGCCCGGTTGAAGGTGCTCCCGTGGCTCTTCGCCGACGCGGACGCCACCGTCACCCGCGCCACCTATGTGCAGAACGCTGGCAATGGTGACGCGGTGGCGCTCGCCCCCACGCTCATCCTGTCCGGCGGCGTATCCGCGCGTCATCCGATCGGCGTCTATGGCCGGCTCGGCGTGCTGCACCTGGGCGACCGCCCGGCCACCGAGGACGGCTTCCTCATCGCCGAAGGCTACACCCGCGTGGACGCGACGCTGGGCTACCGGGGCTCCTTCTACGAGGTGAACCTGGGCGTGCAGAACCTGCTCGGCACCGTCTGGCGAGAGGCCCAATTCGCCAACGTCTCGCGGCTGCCCTCCGAGACGGGCCCGGCGAGCTGTCCCGTGGGCACCCGCCCGGTGGGCGAGGCCGACGCCTTCGAGGGATGTGAAGACCTCCAGTTCACCCCTGGAGCACCCTTCAACGCCCAGCTCAGCGTGAGCTTCTACTTCTGACGACAACGGTCCCCTGCCCCCAGGAGATCGCAACGGTCCCGTTGCGATCTCTCCGGGAGCCCATTACATGGGGAAAGTAACGGTAACGTTTACTTTCCAGGAGGTACACCCCATGTCGTCACCCATGAAGCTTGCCCATGTCGTGCTGCGAACCGGTCGTTTCCAGCAGATGCGTGATTGGTACCTCGAGGTCCTCGAAGCGACCGTGTCCTTCGACAATGGCCAGGTGTGTTTCCTCGCCTACGACGACGAGCACCACCGCATCGGCATCGTGAACACGGGAGCAACCGAGCAGCCCGGGCCGAAGACGCGCGGTCTGGAGCACTTCGCCTTCACCTACGCGGACATCACCGGGCTGCTGCACACGTACGAGCGCCTCGAGCAGGCCGGCATCACTCCGTTCTGGAGTGTCAACCACGGCCCGACGACGTCGTTCTACTACCGCGATCCGGATGGCAATCACATCGAGCTGCAAGTCGACAACTTCGCCCGTCATGAAGACGCGACGAGCTTCATGCGATCGGAGGTCTACGGCAGCAACCCCATCGGTGTCGACATCGAGCCTCGCGAGTTGCTCCGCCGCCTGCGCGCGGGTGAGCAGCCCGCGGAACTCGCGAAGGCCCACTCGAACGCGAAGCCGCGCGGATTCGAGACCGTGCCCGCGGAGTTCTTCCGCTGAAGGGTCCATGCCTTCTATACGTCACTTCTTCCGCAGCGGCTTCAACGCCCCACCCCAGGCGATGACCTGCTCGAGCAGGGTGTGGACCGACTTCTCATGGTGGGGCGCCGGCGCGAAGGTACTGTAGTTCTCGAAGTCGGTGCGAAGCGAGAGCATCACCTGGGCGCGCACGTCGGCGACCTGCAGCTCGCCCATGACCAGACGCAGTTGCTCCACCGCGCGTGTTCCACCGGCGCTGCCGTAGCTGACGAACCCGGCCGCTTTGTTGTTCCACTCCCGGTACAGGTAGTCGATCGCGTTCTTGAGCGCGCCGGACATCGCGTGGTTGTACTCGGGCGTCACGAAGACGTAGGCGTCGAAGGAGTCGATCTTCGCGGCCCAGGTCTTGGTGTGCGGTTGTGTGTACTGCCCCATGGACGGTGGCACCGGCTCGTCGAGGAGCGGCAGGTTGAAGTCCTGGATGTCCACGAGCTCGAACTCGGCGTCATCGCGCTTCTTCGCGAGTTCGTGGACCCAGCGAGCCACGGCCTCGGCCTTGCGGCCCGGACGCGTGCTTCCGATGATGATGGCCACCTTGAGCATGGTTCGCTGTTCTCCTGGAGAAGGTTGGGTTCAGCGCATCCTCGGGTGCATAGCACCCCCCGGGCTCGGCTGACGGAGCGGCACGCCCTCACCGTTGTCCACAGACTACTTGCCCTTGGTGTAGTCCCGGCTGGCGATGACGCCCTGCACCTCGGCCAGCGCGCGAGCCCCCGAGGCCGACTCCAGCGCCTTCTCGGCGATGGCCTGCACCTGACGCTTGGCCTCGGCCAGCTCCGTCTGCAGCGAGAGGATGGCCTGCGTCTGCTTCGCGTTGGTCTCCTTCAGGGAGGTGATCTCCATGCTGGCCACGCGCTGTGCCGTCTCGGCGTCCTTCTGCGCCAGCGTGAACTTCATCTCCCAGTCGGACTTCACCTGGTTGCTCGCGATGGCCGCCGCCGCGCCCGTCTCCTTCTTCAGCACCGACGGGAAGTCCGCCACCTGCTTGCGCAGGTCCTCCAGCTCCTTCTCGCGCAGCTTCAGCGCCTCCTCGCGCACCGACCACTCCTTCTCCAGCTTCTCCTTGCGGTCCCGCTCGGCGGCGGACTGCACCCGCATCTGCTCGGCGAAGGCGTCCTGCTCCTTCTTGCGCGAGAGCTGCTGGGCGTAGGTGTACTCCTCCTCCGCGCGCTTGCGTGCCACCTCCACCGCGTCCCGCTCCGCCGCCAGGTCCTGGGAGAACTTCGTGCGCGTGTCGGCGATCTCCTTCTGCAGCCGCTCCATCTCAGCCTGCAGCTCCTCCTTCTTCCGGTCGTACTCGGCCACCAGCACGTCGATGGCGCTGGCGGCGATGTCCTGGCCGTGCAGGGCCGCGAGCTCCTCCGTCTTGAGCTTGATGGCCTCGTCGAGCTGCTTGAGTTCCTCCACCAGCGCCATCACCTGCTCGTTGATGCCAGCCAACGTGCGGTTGATGGTGAGGCCCGCCTCGGTCACCTTCTTCACCGCGGACTCCGCCGTGAGGGTGGAGACATCCGTCAGCACGCTCTTGGCGTGGGTGGTGCGCGCCTCCTGCTCCTTGGCCGAGACCACGGGCTTGTTGCGGTTCTTCCGGGCCAGCTCCTCGAAGGCGGCCTTGGTCTGCTCGGTGGTGCGGCTGCGGGAGGCCTTGCGGGCGGCGGTGCGGGTAGCCATGTGTGATGCTCCAGGTTGGATGTGGACCCTCTCAGGTAGGGCCCAGGTATAGCGTTGGGTGTGCTCGGCCCCCTCTCGGGCGGCCATGCGTAGGAAATACCCAATGGGTCTGACATTCCCCGGGCCCTGGCGTGGCTCCGGAAGGGGGTTTTTCGCACCAGACCTGGGATGTCAGACCCACCCCTCCACGCAACCTGGCTGGTACCGTTTGGCTCGGCCTACGCGCGGGTGCGTGGAAGGAGGCTCGGATGTGGCTGCGGACATGGCTGACGGTGGGCGGAGTGCTGGTGGCGGGCACGGGCGTGGCGCGCTCCCGTTCCGTGCTTCGCGAGGAGGTCCGAGTGAAGGTGGATGGCGTCACCGAGCGCTGGCGGCTCGAGTGGCGGGCGCCTCCCGAGCTCGCGTGCTTCGAGACGGAGGGCATCTCGTGTCCCTGCGAGGGCTTCGCCCAGGGAGAGCGTGGCGAGTTGGAGCTCGCGCGCTCGCGTCCGGGCAGGCCCGTGGAGCGGCTCCCGCTCTCGCCGCTGTTCGGCCGCCCCGCGCCGGGCGAGGCGTCACCCCAGGCGATGTTGCGCGGGTGGGTGCCAGCCAAGGGAGACGAGGCGCTTCCCCTCAACGCACGGCGCCAGGCGCTCCAGCGCCGCGAGCGCGTGCGGGCGATGGTGCTCGGGGACTACGACCATGACGGGCAGTCGCGCGAGTTCGTGCTGCAGACGGAGTCCTACGGGTGCGGAATGCGCGAGGCGGTGCTCATCGGCGTCGACCGGCGCGATGGGCGCGTGCGCGCGCTGGGAACAGCAGAGCATCCCGACACGCCCCTCGTGCTGGAGCCGGAGACCTGGGCGTTGCTGCGGGGCTCGGCGCGAATCGAGTCGGTCGAGACGCCGTGCGGGGACCACGGCAGCGAGCAGGAGCGGGTGCTGCGGGTGCTCGCCGACGAGAAGGGGCTGCACGCCACGAGCGAGCTCTACGCGTGCACTGAAACGGGGCGCGGTGCCCTCGTCTCGAGCGAGGTACTCTGAGCCGGGTACCGCCGCGGCCAGGACCGGCCAGGTGCGCCGGCCGATGCCGTGCCTACCGGGCCTTCTCGTCTTGGCCGCACCAGCCGTCCGGCTCGAGCACGCGCAGCCGTCCGCTGTCGTTTGTAGTACCAGGTAATCCTTGGGACCACCCTCGACTTCGCCCCAAAGGGGATGGGTGAAAAACAACGTAAATTCCCTGCATAGGTCGTCCACGTCCCCTTTCTATGGGGATGAAGGTCACCCTACGAACTGGATGCCACAGCGTTTTCCAGAGAGCCCATTGTGTTTTGACGTCCAAACACGCTCTCTACACAGAGAGTATTCCATGAAAATGTATTTGAACTTCAATCATACCGACACCCATTCCTCCTCCTGTACCCACGTTGCGAATTCCACCCTTCGCGGAGAGACGTTCGTCGTGACACAGCCAGGCCACTGGGTTTGATCAATAGACATACCATCAAGCAGAGTAGACGCATGGGCTCCGCGCGAACGACATACATCCCATTCAGGGAGACACGATGAGTCAGGTTGTCGGATGGATGATGGTAGTGATTCTTTGTGGTGCGATGGACGGCGGGGGCACCGCCGAGGAGACTCCGGAGGCGCGGCAGAAGGAAGCGCAGACAAACTACGACGCGGCGATGAAGCGAAGGGACGCGGGCGAGTATGCCCTGGCCCGTACACAGGCTGAGCATGCACTCAAGCTCCGGGAGGCTGAGTTCGGAAGTTCGCGTTCCCAGGTCGCCGACTCCCTGGACCTGCTCGGAGATCTCTACCGGCTTCAAGGAAACCTGGCCCAGGCCGAGCCTCTCTTGCAGCGTGCACGCGCCCTCCGGGAGCAGCTTCTCGGCAAGAGTCACCCCGACCGAGCCACCTCGCTCCACCACCTCGCCGCCCTCTACCTGGACCAGGGGCTGTACGGCCGGGCCGAGCAATTCTTCCTGCGTGCGCTCTCTCTCCGAGAAGCCGCGCTCGGCAAGAACCACCCCGACGTCGCCACCTCGCTCCATGGCCTCGCCGCCCTCTACAGCGCCCAGGGACGCTACGACCAGGCCGAGCCCCTCTATGAGCGTGCGCTCGAGTTGCGGGAGGCCGCGCTCGACGACAGTCACCCTGACCTCGCCACCTCGCTCCACGGCCTCGCCGCCCTCTACAGCGCCCAGGGACGCTACGGCGAGGCCGAACCCCTCTATGAGCGTGCGCTCTTGATCCAGGAGGCCGTGCTCGGCAAGAGCCACCCCGACGTCGCCACCTCGCTCCATGGCCTCGCCGCCCTCTACAGCGCCCAGGGACGCTACGGCGAGGCCGATCCCCTCGTGCAGCGCGCGCTCGCCCTGCGGCAGGTCGCCCTTGGCGACAAACACCCCCAGTTCGCCTTCTCGCTCCACCACCTCGCCACCCTCTACCTGGACCAGGGGCTGTACAGCCAGGCCGAGCCCCTCTTGCAGCGCGCGCTGAAGATCCAGGAGGAAGCGCTCGACAAGAGTCACCCCGACATCGCCACCTCGCGCAACGACCTCGCCACCATCTACAGCGTCCAGAGAATGTACGACCAGGCCGAGCCTCTCTTGCAGAGCGCGCTCGAGATCCGGAAAGCCGCGCTCGGTGACGACAACCCCGACGTCGCCACCTCGCTCCACGCCCTCGCCACCCTCTATCTGGGCCAGGGATTGCACGACCGGGCCAAACCCCTCTTCGAACGCGCGCGCAAGCTGCGGGAGACCGCGCTCGGTGATGACCACCCCGACGTCGCTACCTCGCTCCACGGCCTCGCCACCCTCTATCTGGGCCAGGGATTGTACGACCGGGCCGAGCCCCTCTTCCTGCGCGCGTTGAAGATCCAGGAGGCCACGCTCGGTGATGGCCACCCCGATGTCGCCGCCTCGCTCCACGGCCTCGCCACCCTCTACGCAAGCCAGGGGGATTACAACCTGGCCGGACCCCTCTACCAGCGCGTGCTCGAGCTGCGGGAGACCTCGTCGGGCGGCAGCAAGCTCCACGTCGCCACATCGCTCCACGCCCTCGCCACCCTCTACGTGAACCAGGGGCTGCATGACCAGGCCGAGCCCCTCTTGCTTCGCGCACTCGAGCTGCGGGAGACCGCGCTCGGTAATAGCCACCCCGACACCACCACCACGCTCGAGGATCTCGCCCGGCTCCGCCTGGCCCAGCATCGCCTCGCTGAGGCCCTGCCTCTCTACACCCGCGCGTTCTCCATTACAGAGCAACGCCTGCGGAAAGAGGCACTCGACTTCTCCGAATCGCGTCTCGCCCGCTTTCTCCACCAGCTGCGTGCCTCCGAGGAGGCGATCTACGCCCTGTTGCGCGCACACCCCGAGGACGCCGACGTGCGGCACCTGGCCCTCAGCACCGTGTTGCTGCTCAAGGGCCGCTCCGTCGAGGAGACGGCCCGAATCTCCCGCACGCTCTACCAGAGCCTGAACCCCGAGGATCGCGACACCCTCGAGAAGCTCAGGGGCCTGCGCGGCCAACTGGTGTCCCGCTCGCTCGCCGGTCCCGGCTCCCTCTCCTCCCCGGACTACCAACAGCAACTCAAGGACCTGACCGAGAAAGGCGACGCGCTGGAAGCAGAACTCGCCAAGCGCTCCGCGCCCCTGCGCGCCCTCATCGCGCTGCCCCCCCCTTCCCAGATCGTCGAGCGCGTCGCCGCGTCCCTCCCCAAGGACGGCGCGCTCGTCGAGTTCATCGCCTACGAGGACAGTCCCCTGCTCCTCCCTCCCGGCACGCCGCGTGTGAAGCTCACCAGGCAATTACGTTACCTGGCGTTGGTGCTCTTCCCCGATGCATCCACCGGGGCCGTGGACCTGGGTCCCGCGGCGCCCATCGATACCCAAGCCTGGCGCCTGCGCAAAGCCCTGGCCCAGCGAAACCCTTCCTTTCAGTTCGCCGCCCGTAAGCTCTACCAGAGTGCTGTCCAACCCCTGCTGCCTCTACTGGGTTCCACCCGCCGCATCCTGTTGTCCCCCGAAGGCCAGCTGGGCCTCGTCCCCTTCGCGGCCCTCCACGACGGCCAGCACATCCTCCTGGACTCCTTCGACTTCACGTATCTCACCTCGGGCCGCGAGTTGCTGCCGCGTCCCGAGGAGGTCGCTCCCTCCTCCTTCGTCTTCGTCCTCGCCGATCCCTCCTTCTCGGCGCCCTCCGCTGTCGCGCGTTCCATCTCTCCTCCGTCCCCCCCGCCCTCCAACGCGCTCGAGAGCTTCTTCTCCTCCTCGCGCTCACTGCTGGGACACGCCTTCCCGGCGCTGCCGGGCACGCGGCTGGAAGCCGAGGGGATTCTGCGCCAGTTGCCCCAGGCGCAGTTGTTCCTCGGCCCCGAGGCCACCAAGGAGCGGCTGCTGCACCTGCCCACCCCGGGCATCCTCCACCTGGCCACCCATGGATTCTTCCTCAACAGTGACCTCCCCGACTCGAACTCCCGCGACGTCGTGCCGTCGTTGGCGTCTCCCATGAGCATTCCCCCATCCCAGCAGTCACCGTTGCTCAACTCGGGCATCGTCCTGGGCGAACCGCCCACCGAGGATCCGAGCCATGCCGATCCCCGCCCCGAGACCATCCTGGTCACTGCGCTGGAATTGGCCGGGCTCGACCTCTGGGGCACCCAACTCGTGATCCTCTCCGCCTGTGACACGGGTCGCGGCGAGATCCACCTGGGCCAGGGCATCTACGGCCTGCGCAGCGCCCTGGTGGTGGCCGGGGCCGAGACGGTGGTCATGAGCTTGTGGAGTGTGAACGACAACGCCACGAGCCTGCTCATGGACGTCTATTACCGCAACCTCCTGGCGGGGCAGGGCCGCGCCTCCGCGTTGCGCGAGGCCATGCGCTCGTTACGCGCTTCCCATCCCCATCCCTACTACTGGGCCCCCTTCATCGCCCTGGGGAGCGATGCCCCCCTGCGGGCCATCATTCCCTCCGAGCCGAGCAAGCCAACTCCTCCCTAGAGGAAGGATGGAAGGAAGGTGAAAGGCAGCGTGGTGTCGCAGCTCCGCGGCCAGGCGTGAGCACCTGAGCCGCCTCGGCCTTCAGCGGCCAGGTGGACCTGCCCGTGGACAGCCACCGAGCGGACGGAAGGCGTCCAGCGCCCTCGGAGCGAGCGCGGCTCCCGGAGCTTGAGACACACGTGACCTCCATGGTAGGGCCAGGGACATGACCACGCCACAGCCCCCAGTGTCCGAGTTCAGGCCCCGCGAGGTGCTCAAAGACCCGGGGTTCCTTCACGAGCCTGACTGGAACAGGGAGTTGGGACCGGAGTCCCACCGCCCATGACCCTCGCCATCGCGGGCCTGGCCCGTGTCCCTCCTGAACTGCTCCTCGTCCTCGTAGCCTGGCTGCTGCTCTGGCCTCCGGTGCATCGGCTCCTGCTGCACCTCACGACCTGGTGCTTCAACCGGGGCGCCTTCCGCGCGGCACTCGCCCTCACCCGAGTCCTGGAGCACCTTCCCCTCGCGGCCTGGATGAGACCCATTCTGTGGCGGGAGGAGTTCTACGCGCACTCGGCACTTGGCTACACGGAGAAGGCCGTCTCGGGGGCCCGCAACCTCGCGGTCCATGCCAAGGCGGACGCTTGTCTGCCTTGCGCCAACTGCGCCATCAACCTCTTCATCAACGCGGGCCTCTATCTGGAGGCACTCGACATCGAACGGGGCTGGCAGGGTCCGTCCCATCCCCCGGAACCGTCCGCGGCGCGCGAGTGGGCCCTGGTGCGGTTCAACCTCGTCGAGGCCGTCTACAACCTCGGGAGCTGGGAGGCCGCCAATGCGCGTCTGTCCAATCTGGAGGAGACAGCGCGTGGGGATGCCTTCCTGTGGAACTTCTTCCCCGTCCAACGCGCGTGGATCCTCGCCCACACCGGACGCGGAGAGGACGCGCTCAGCGCCCTCGCCCAGGTGGACTGGCGACGCCTGCCCCGGATGTACCGGAGCGAGGCGCACTTCGCCCGTGCCGCCTCGCTGCTGGCGGTGCACCGGTACGAGGAGGCGCGGCGGGAGGCCCGCACGGGGATGAAGCACGCGCTCCGGGTTTCGAGCACGCGCAACGGGCTGTTCCTGCTCGGGCGCATCAGCCTGGCGGAGGGGCTCCCGGAAGAGGCCTTGCGCTTCTTCGAGGCCGGCGCCATGCACCCCTACCAGGGTCAGGGAGGAGATGGCCTGCTGGCCTGGGGGGACTGCCTCGCGGAACTCGGCCGTCATGACGAGGCCCGGGAGGCCTGGCGGCTCGTCCTCACGCGAGACAAGCAGAGCGGTGCGGCCTCGCGGGCGGCCTCGCGGCTCGGGCTCCACGGGCTGGTTTCGGGAAAGGAGGGAGACGCCGATGCAGGCAAGTGACGTGTGCGTCACAAGCCGTTCGGTGCTCTAACGAAGACGAACCTTCAGGTGTTCCACAGCGGCATTGGGCCGCCCCAGGAAGGCATCGAGCAGACGCTCCTCGACGGAATCTTGTTCCCAGACCGCGGCTCGCTCGAGCCCCACGCATTCCTGGGGCTCGGCGGCTCTTTTGTTGCCAGCGGTGTCGAAGATGGTGCAGCGACGGAAATCGCCCACATCCTGCCTGAATTGAACGAGCGGCTGAGTCAGGTGCTCCTCGAGCGCTCTCCATCCGATGAGTTCCCATGCATTCAGAGCCAGCAGGTTGACGGCAATCTTGAAGAGGACGGGCCTTGACGCAATCCCGTCCAAGTCAGAGTCTGGCTCCGTGGTTCTGTGTTCATAGAAGGCAACATGGGGTGGTTCAAGCAGTCTCCCATACCCGAAGGAACCATCTGCGAGCGCCAGCCTGACAAACGTGCCTGTCTTGTGTTTCTGCCTGCCCAATTCTCAGTCTCCAGTATAGGGGTAGAGTTGCCCCCAGTGTTTCGTAGCGGCGTCGTGGAACAGCCTGCCCAGCGGATTGTCCTTCGCCACGCCGCGTTGGACGTTCTCGGTGCGATGCGGTGCTTGATTGTCGGACTGAGCGCCCCCATGGAAATCCATCAACTGCTGCTCTCCCCCACGGATCCACCAGTAAGCGACGTCGCCATACCTGTTCGCGTAGTTGACCGCGGTCCCGATATCGAACTCATCACGCACAGCTGGCAGAAACATGGAAAGCAGCAGCACTACCCAGTGTGACATGCGAGCCTCACCCGGCAGGGTAGCATCTTCTCCTCCCTAGCGTGGAGAGCTGAACCCGGGTCGGCCGCCTCCCACCTCTCTCGCCCTTGCCAGCAGCGTGACGAGGCCCCGGGAAAGGTGTCAAACGACTCGTAGGGCTGAAGCAGCATCGCCACGCCCGAGGGAACACGGAGTTCAACGGAGGCGAGGGCTACTGGTACGATTCGGGCACCGTCTACTTCAGCTCCAAGCCGGTGAGCAGCACGTGCAGCGCGGGCAGTTTCTCCAGCAGGTACTCGCGGCAGGTACTCGCGGCCGGGCGTGGGCAACCCCATGCGCAGGAAGGCGGGCTCGAGGTCGGCGGTACGTCGACGCGGACGGGGCGGGCACAGCTCATGTCGGAGCAGCTCCGGGGCGCTCCCGTACCACGTCTCCGAGCAAAAAAGATGGGGACTCTATCAAAGGGAACGCGGAGCCAAGTATATTTCGGTTCGCGTCCGGAGAACGTCCATGCCCGCCAAGCCTTCGCGCCGTAGCAATGTCCTTCAACTTCCGGCGGCTCGTGCTCGCCAGGAGACCGCCAGCCCGCGGGTCGCCATGGGCTGGCTGGCGGCCATCGAGGAAGATGGAACGCTCCAGGTGCGGCTCAAGGGTGGCTCCCGGTCCACCTGCCCCGCTCGAACCACGGTAGCGCTGGAACCCTCTCATGTAGGTAGGGAGGTCACGCTTCTCCTCGAAGACGGGGATCTCATGCCAATCATCACCGGCCTCGTTCTGGGTAGGAGCGAGCAGCCATCGAGCGGCTCGCGTTCGATCAAGCTGGACGGCGAGCGGCTCGTACTCTCGGCCGACCGGGAAATCGTGCTGCGCTGCGGAGAGGCCAGCATCACCTTGACACGTGATGGCAAGGTCGTCGTGAAAGGCGCGAACCTCGTGCAGACAGCGACCGGACTCAACCGGATCAGGGGTGCATCGGTGCAGATCAACTAGCCACGCCCATGGAGCTGCTCAATCGGACACCGTTCGCTGCCGAGCGATTCGTGTTCCTCCACGAAGGCCTGGAAATGCTTCTGGTGGTGGTGAAGGGTACTTTCACCATCCATGCACAACAAGACACCACGCGCGTAGCGGATGAACAGGAACCCGTGGTGACCGTAGATGAGTACGGCGGTGACCCGACCACATCCAGCATCCGCCGTGCGACGGACGTGGTACCCGCCAAACCCGCCACGGATGTGCTGCTGCGCGGCCATGCGTACACCACACAACGCTCGCGGACGGAGACACTCGTGGCCATGCAACTTGGCACCATCAAGAAGGGCGTGCGCGTGGTTGGCGAGCGGGTCTGGAGCCAGACCTTTGGCTCATCGGTGATGTCCGACCCCCTACCGTTCCACAGGATGGAACTGCTCTGGGAGCGTGCCTTCGGCGGCACCGATGCCAGCAACCCGGAGAATGTCGGGCGCTGCGAGGAAAATCCCGTCGGTCGCGGTTTCCGTGTCCGGGGCTCGAAACTGCCGGTGGATGGCGCCATGCTTCCCAATCTGGAGAGTCTGGCCCACCCCATCCAGTCTCCGGGCGATCACCGCCCCCCCTCGGGCTTTGGGCCCATCGCCCCATCCTGGCGTCCACGTGTCTCCTACGCCGGAACATACGACGACACCTGGCGCAAGGACGTGTATCCATTCCTGCCCAAGGACTTCGATGTACGCTTCCACCAATGTGCACCGCCAGATCAAATCCTCCCAGGGCACGTGAAGGGGGGCGAGGCCGTCAACGTGGTGGGTATCTCCGAAACAGGACAGCTGCGGTTCACCCTCCCCCACATCCGCCCAGCACTGGCGATTCGTGTGGGAAACCACTTCGAGGAGCCACCCCTTCTCTGCGATACAATCATCATCGCTGGCGAACGGCCCGCAGTCATACTGATCTGGCGAGCCAGCTTGATCGTCCAAGGCCGCGTCCCCAACGTGCGAACCATTGAGGTCAAGTCTCTTGGCTAGGCGCAACTCCGGGGTGGTCGTGACGGGGATCGGGATGCGAACCCCCGTGGGGCTCCACGCGGTCCAGTCCGCCAGTTCCGTGCGCGCCGGTATCAATCGCTTCCGCGAGTGGCCGCACTTCGGCGTGGACCTGGCGGATGATTCAGGGCTCACTGCTTCGTTCATGGAACCGGATCTCGGGGATGTTTCCTGGGTGGAGAAGGCACGCGACCTGCTTCCATCACCCATCGCCGAGGCGCTGTGGACGAGCCGCCTCTGGAACCTCGCCGGTTATCGCGGCAGGGTGCGCGCCTTCATCGCCACGCCCTACCCGGCTCGAGAGGGAATGACCGCCGAGGTGTACCAGGAACTGGCACCTACGCTCGGAGAGGACTGCTTCGACGAAGCCGTGAACATCCCCACCGAGCTCGTCGCGCTCGATCATGCGGCCGGGGCTACTCGCCATGGCACGCGCCATCGAACAACTCACGGAACACAAGGCGGACCTGTGCGTGGTGGGTGCGGTGGACTCGCTCCTGGAGAGCACCTTCCTGCACGCGCTCCTGGCAGAGGGCCGGCTCAAAACCGGACAAAGCTCCTCGGGACTCATCCCCGGAGAGGGCGCCGCGGCACTGGTGCTGGAACGCACGGAGGATGCCTTGCGGCGGCAGGCCTGGCCCCTCGCGGTGGTGGACGCCATCTCATTGGAGCAGGATGCGCCCCATCAACCGCATGCACCCATCAGGGCCGAGGGCCCCACCCGCGCGCTCCGCACCGTGCTCGAGGTCGCCGGGGCTGGAGGGATCCGCCGGGTGATGAATGATCTCAACGGCGAGCGCTGGCGCTTCCTCGAGTGGGCACTCGCCGAGACACGTTGCCTCGATGGACTTCCACGCGGGTGGCAGCTCTGGCATCCCGCGGATTGTCTCGGTGATGTGGGTGCCGCTTTCGGGCTGGTCGCCGTGGCTCTCGCAACACGGGCCTTCGCGCGTGGGTACCACGGCGATGGCAAGGTATTGATCGCCGCCTGCTCGGAGCGCGGCGAGCGCGCGGCCATGTGTCTCTCCGCTCCGACAAGATAAGGAGATCGCCTGATGCCCAACACGGTCATCGTCAACAATCTCACGGTCGTCCACAAACAGACCAACGGGGTCTCCTTCGCATTCCCAGACGTGTGCAAGACGCCCGCGCCACCTGCCCCACCAGTGCCCATCCCCTACCCCAACGTCGCCAGATCCTCCGACGCCGCCGAGTGCGCCCAGACGGTCACCGCCGACGGCAACCCGCTCATGCACAAAGGCTCCTACTTCTCGACGAGTACCGGAGACGAGGCGGGAAGCGCCCAGGGCGTGGTGTCGAACAAGATAAAGGGCAAGGCCTACCCGAAGATGTACTCGTTCGATGTGAAGGTGGAAGGACAGAACGTCTTCCGCTTCTCGGACATCATGCTCCAGAACGGTGGCTCGCCCACCAACACCCCGCCAGCTGCCGAGATGCAGGCCAACATGCTCGCTCTGGGCAATTCCCAGACGAAGGATCTATCGGAGGCCGAGGTCACGCGGCTCAAATGGAGCAAGACCGAAGCAATCTGTGGGGACAAAGTCCAGCTCTCGCTCCAGACCAGGAAAGTGGACGGCGAGTTGTCCCTCCCCGTGAGGGTACACCGGGCCGAAGACCTCAAGGCGGTGCTCGCCAACATCCATCCGAAGGTGAAGGGCAACAAGTCACAAGAAGACTGGATCGTGGTCCGCGGACCCTACAAGAAGACAGTCCGCGCCCGCGCGCGTCAGTCGCTGCTCAAGGGAAAGGAGATTACGAACCAGACGCTGGAAATCAAGGCACCTGAAGCTTTCAGGCAGATGGTTGGCCCGTTCCAGCGACTCACTCCACAGTACGTACGGCAGAACATCGGCGGAAGTCTGGTGTGGACCCCCACGGGTGTGAACTATGGCTGGGAGGTGTGCTACGAGATCGAGCTCAAGGAAGGAGAGCTGGTCATCACCCGGAAGATCGACTTCCAACTCATTGGCGGTGCCACGCTGAGCGCCAAGAAAAAACGGAATTGGAAGCGCGAAATCGAGACGGTGTGGAACCGTAAGTTCAAGCTCCACCGGGAGAAGTGCAAGCGCGGTGACCGATGTACCTGCTCCAGCAAGAATGGGTGCTGTGCCTGGAGCATCCGGATCGTCTGCGAGTTCGGTCCGGGCCAGGGCATGAAAACCGAACTCCACAAGGGCACCAACCAGGCAAGCGGCTGGGGAACGGCCCTCTGGTGGTACTCCCACACGTGGTGGGAGGGCGCCTCGGGCGTCCCCACCACCGTCCGAGCGCACGAGTTCGGCCACCAGATTGGCATGTACGACGAGTATCCCGAAGGCGCGTGTGATCCAGCCCGTCAGTACACCAATGTGCCGAGCAGCATCATGAACGCCGGCTCCAAGCTCTACCCGCGCCACATGAAGGAGTTTCATGACTGGTTCGACACGAAGGCCAAATCCCTCGTCGGCAAGACAAAGCTGGTTCGGCTCTAGAACCAAACACGCATTGCTGGCGTTCGCGATCGCATCCAGCTTCTGCGCGTATGCCGGAGGACACGAAACGATGGAACCCTCGTATGTCTATTGGATCAACCCGACGCCGCAAGGCCCGGTCGTGACTGCTCTCTTCCCCGACAAGGGTTCCGTTGACGTCAGCGGGAATCACGACGGCAGACAGGAGATCGGATACTATGAGCATGTATTGCCTCGTAAGGTGTTCGACCACGTCCTTGCACTGCTCGATCAGGCGGGGTTGGAGAATCTGCCGGTCTCTCCCACGCTACCGCCCGACACCCCCGTGACCTCGGTAGGAAAGAGCTGGGCGCAGCGACAGCCGCCCATGGTGCGTGGTTATGCGCTCTGGCAGGTGCCCAAGGCGCTTCAGCCCACGATGGACGAATTCCGGCTGCAAACCACGGAGTTGCTGAAGCACCCGGTCCGGGCCATCCAGGGAGAAGGAGTACCGGTCAAGAGTCAGTTCCTCCTCGAGGACACGCCGGCCTTCACCATCACGCTCAAGAACGTGGGAACCGAGCCCCTCAAGCTGGACAACCCCTTCCACAAGCGAATGGAGGAGGCCCTCACCCTCCACCTGCGGGTCCGCAAGGACAAGCCCCCGGACCAGCTCCGCGAGGGAGACACCGTGTGGATCGAATGCAAGCTCGACCATGTACGCTTGGCGGATCCGAAAGCCGTGACCCCAGCCGGACGGCAGCTCACACTCGCCGCCGGAGCCGAATTGCGCTTCTTCATCCGCAAGAAACTCATGCTTGCGCCCGGGCGTTACATTGCGGAGCTCGATTACCGGACCAGCCGCTTCAAGGATGACGTCTCCTCCCTTTCGGGCCGGCTGAACATGCGCTTGGGCTCATTCGAGGTGCTCGACAAATGATCGTCAACGCCGGGGATTGGCTGCGAGACATCCTCGAGGAGCACGTCGAGGAACTCACCGCACTCTGGCCACGACGCCCGCGCGCGTGGCGCACACCCGGATTCTCTGTCCGAGCGCTCCGGCAACTCGATGAGCGGATTGATGCGCACACCGATGCGCTGGCACTCGCGGGCGAGGATGCCATTCCCCTGGTGGACCCACTGCTCGGCTCCGAAGACCCGAACGAAGTACTCACCGCGACCCATGCCATGCTCCGCATGGGTGACAAGGCCATCACCCAACGCGTGAGGGAGGCCTTCGAGCAGGCTGCCGCAGACGTGCTGCAAAGCTTCGCGTTCGCCCTCGCTCGGGCCCGAGCGGACACGGGCCCGGATGAGGGCCCCACGATCCAGCACTCCGTGGCCTCGTTGTATGCGCGGGCGCTCCGGGGCAGCCTCGCCAGCCCGGACCCGCTCCTGCGACTGCTAGCGCATGAGGATGCGGCCGTGCGCGAGCGGGCGTGGCACACCCTGGCGATGTTCGGCCCCAAGCGGCGGCTCGACGTGCGACGCGAGGTGACCGCCACGATGAAGGACGAGCCTTTCGTGCGCCGGGCCGCGTTGAAGGCCGCCGCGTGGATGAGACAACCCTGGTTGCTGGACGAGCTACGCCGCCTGGTGGACTCGACGGGGACCGTGCGAAGGGATGCGCTGGAGTTGCTCGCGGTGCTCGGGAAGCCAGAGGACATGTTCCGCATTCGCGCGGCCGTCTCCGACATCGCGTTGGGTCCCACCCGCTTCGAGCTGGTGGGGTGGTTCGGTCATCCGGCGCTGGTGGAGGTGCTCTTCCCCGCCATGGAAGAAGAAGAGCCGCTGACCGCCGCCGCCGCGGCGATGGCCTTCCGGCGCATCACCGGCGTGTCGGCCGACTCGGCTCAGCGGGTCGAGTTGGAGGAGGACGAGGTCCACCTACCGGATCCGACCATGGCTCGGATCCGGTGGCACAAGCTCAAGGACACGTTCGGGGGAGGAACGCGCTGGTCCTGGGGGGAGAACGTGGAGCGCGGACTCACCGACGCGGCCCTCGTCGCCATGGACCTTCCTTCGCTCGCCGAGGGCAGGCTGCGCGATGCGTTCCACGGGCGGTTCGACCACGGGCCCGCCGCGCTGGAGGCATTTCCGTATCCAGGGTGATGGCCCATCCGCCGGGCGCTCCACGGTGCGAAGCGGTTCAGAACCCGGACATCTTGGAGAGGATTTCCTTCATCACCTCCGAGGTGCCTCCGCCGATGGTGATGAGCCGGATGTCGCGCCAGGCGCGCGCGATGTGCGTCTCCTCGATGTAGCCCATGCCCCCGAAGAACTGCTGGACGTCGTAGGCCACCTTCTGCGCCAGGTCTCCCGCGAACAGCTTCGACATGGAGATCTCCCGCACCGCGTTCTCCTTCGCGTTGAACAGCGCCACCGCGTGGTACGTGAGCCGCCGGGCCGCTTCAATGGCCGCCATGTGCTCCACCAGCTTGTGCCGCCACACCTGGAACCCGAGCAGCGGCTTGCCAAACGCCTGCCGCTCCTTTCCATACTCGAGCGCGTCCTCGATCATCCGATCCATGCCGCTCACCGCCGACAAGGCCCCCACCAGGCGCTCACCCTGGAAGTTCGTCATGATGTGGTAGAAGCCCTGGTTCTCATTGCCCAGCACGTAGCGCCGGGGGATGCGACAGTCCTCGAAGTACAGGATGGCCGTGTCCGACGACAGGTTGCCCACCTTGTCGAGCTTCTTCGACACCGAGAAGCCCTTCACGTCCGTGGGGAACGTCACCAGGGTCACGCCCTCGTGCCCCGGCCCCCCCGTGCGCACCCCCAGCGTGATGAAGTCCGCCCGCGTTCCATTGGTGATCCACATCTTCGAGCCGTTGATGACGTAGTCATCCCCGTCCCGGCGCGCCGTCGTCTGCAGGTTCGCCACGTCCGAGCCGACCCCCGGCTCGCTGATCCCCAGCGCGGCGATCTTCTCCCCCGCCAGCGCCGGCGCCAGGAACTCCCGCTTCTGCTCGTCCGTGCCAATCTCGTTGATGATCGGCGTGGCCATCTGGCCTTGCACCAGCAACGCCATGTTCACGCCCGCGTTGCGGCTGCGCGTCAGCTCCTCGGTGAGGGCCGTCACGTACCAGTAGTCCAGCCCACTGCCGCCATACGCCGGATCATGGTTGATGCCGAAGAAGCCCAGCTCGCCGCACTTCTTGAAGAGCTCCCTCGGGAAGATGCCCGCTCGATCCCACTCCAGGGCGTGCGGCGTCATCTCCTTCTCCACGAACGTACGCACCGTCTTGCGAAAAGCCTCATGCTCCTCGGTGAAAGGGTTCAGCATGGTCGCCGGGCTCCTTGGGTGTCGGGATGTGACACGGCGATAGTACACCCCCATGACTGGCGCCGCTCTCGTCCTCCTCGCGCTCCTGTCGGCCCCCCCGGCCGCTCGTCCGCCCACCGGAGATTGGCTCCGGGAACACTGCCGCATGGGAGCGGCGGACCCCCAGAACCCCTGGGCGCTCGCCCACGGCCTCCTCTCCGAAGGCCGCTCCTTCCGGGCCCGTGATGGACGCCCCGCCGTGCAGGTCATCGTCTCCGACTTCCTCCACCGCGAGGGCTCCTCCCCCGACGCCGACCTCCGCTTCGACCCCGCCACCGTCGACGGCACGCCCGTGGAGCCCCACCCCCACCTCCTCGTGAAGACGTTGCTGCTCGCGGGCCTCGCCCCCTCCCACTCCTTCCGGGCCTCCTGGGGTCCCGTCACCCTCGGTGCCCTCGTCGAGGACCTGAAGCGGGACTTCCGCCGGGACTCCGCCCTCTCCCCCGAGGGCGCCTGGACGCTCGACGCCCTCTCCCATGCCCTCTCTCCCGGGGCCTCCTTCACGACGCGGGACGGCACCCCCGTGCGCCTCGACGCGGTCATGGACGAGGCGCTCGCGCTGCTCGAGAGAGAGGAGGCCGAGCTGCTCGCGGGCATGAAGGCCGGCCTTTCCCAGGTGCCCAAGCGCCACCAGGGCCTCTACGCCCACCCCTGTGGCGGGCTGCACCTCGTCCAGGCCGTCCTCACCCACGCGCGCCACCCCGCCGTGCGCGCCGCCTGGGGCTCCCGGCTCGAGACCCAGGTGGACGTGCTCCTCTACCGGCTCGCCTCCGAGTCCCGCCAATACGACGCCGCCCTCACCTCCACCCTCCCCGCCCACCGCCTCCCCGTGCTCCTCCAGATGATGAAGTTCCACGGGCACTGGCTGGAGACGCTCGGCCGCTACCGCGACGAGACGGGTTGGACTCCCACGCCCGCGCAGCTCCAAGCCATACGGCAGGCAGGCGCGCTCCTGGATGGCGCGGTGCGCCGGCTCGATGCGTCAGGTGTCTGGCGCAATCGCGACGCGTTGAAGGCGTCGAGCCCCTCGCTCTACCTGGATCTCCTCGGTGACACGTGCCACGCCGCTCGGGGATGGCATGACTGGAGGCGAACCCTCGGCGGTTGATACAACGCCCCGCCATGCCCTTCCCCCTTCGCCCCCTGGCCGCGAGCCTCGCCCTGGTCGGGCTCACCCTCGCCGGCTGCAAGAAGGAGAGCTGCCTCGGCAACGAGGCGTCCTGCCAGGTCTCCAGCCCCTGCGAGGCATTGAGCTACGCGTGTGAAGCCGCCTCCGGCTCGGCCCTGGAGCTGCGCGTGCTCACCCCCGAGGACAGGCGCGTGGGCAGCCATTCCCCGTCCGGCGGAAGCGAGACCGTGCCCGGTGGCCTCAACGCCATTGCCTCCCGGGGAGACATCCTCCTGGGCAATGACAGGGCGGTGGCCGTCATCGCCGGCATCGGCAACGCCCACCTGCTGGATCCCAATGGCGGCTCGCTGCTCGACCTGGGCGTGCGCGGCGCGAACAACGACGGACTCAACCAGATGCTCTCCGTGGTGGGCGTGCTCCCCGCGGACGCCGCGCACTACACGTCCATGCGGCTCATCGACGAGCGGCCCCGGCGCGTGGCGGTGCAGCTCGACGGCACGCTCGACGGCCGGCCCGAGTTCCCCATCCACACCCTCTATGAGATGCGGCCGTGCGAGCCGGGCGTGCGCGTGCGCACCGAGGTGCTCAACACCTCCGTGGATCCCCAGCTCTGGGCGCTCGCGGATGGCTTCTACTGGAGCGGCCGCGAGGCACTGCCCTTCACGTCCGCGCCCGGCACGGGCTACTCGCACCCCTCCTTCAGCCTGCTCACCATCGGTGACGTCTACAGCCGCGTGCCCTATCTGGCCGCGGCGCTCCCCTCCGAGCCCGGCGTGAGCTACGCGCAGGTGTCCTGCGGACCCAAGGACACCGTGGAGGGCTTCCAGAGCGATCAGATCTCCCTCTCCGGCCTGCCACGCACCGTGGTGCCGCCTCGGGACTACCTCGTCTTCGAGCGCTTCCTCGCCGTGGGCGACCAGGGCGACGCGGCCTCCGCCGTGGACCTCGCGCTGGAGTTGCGGCAGGCGCTGCGGGGCGAGAAGTACGTGACCCTGAGGGGGACGGTGAACCGCCGCGCACCGCCCCGTGAGCATCAGGAACACGAGCTCAGCGTGTTCATCAGCGAGGGCGAGCTGGCCGCGGACAAGAGCACGCGCACCCCCTGGAGCCAGGTGACGCCCGACAGCGCGGGCCGCTTCGAGGCCCGGGTGCCCGCCGGCCGGAAGTACGTCGTGGAGGTGCACGCCTTCGGCCGCAAGGTGGCGGACCGGCAGCTCGACGTGGTGAACGAGGACGTGGAGCTGGGCACGTTCGCCGAGCCCTCGCACACCCGGCTCACGGTGAACGTGTCGGAGACGGACACGTTCGCCCCGCTCACCGCCGAGGTCTTCCTCGTCCCGGTGGATGCCGCCACCCGGCAGGGCACCGAGGGCAACCTGCACGCAGCCTTCACCTCCTGCGCCCCGTGGCTGGGTCCGCCCCCGGGCCCCTCGCCCGCGTGCAACCGCTTCCTCGTCGTCAATGGCTTCGCCCAGGTGGAGGTCCCCCAGGGCCGCTTCCACGTCTACGCCTTCAAGGGCCCCTTCTGGACGCTCGACCGGGAGACGGTGTCCTTCGGCGACACGGACACGGCGCTCGACTTCACGTTGAAGAAGCTGCCGCTCCAGCCCTCCGGCACCGTGAGCGCGGACCTGCACGTGCACGGCGCCGCCAGCTTCGACAGCTCCCTGCCCGACCAGGACCGGGTGCTGTCCTTCGCCGCCACGGACCTGGAGGTCATCGTCGCCAGCGACCATGACGTCGTCTACGACTACAGCCAGGTCGTCCAGGGCCTGGGCCTGCAGGCGAACATGAGCACCGTGGCGGGCCTGGAGACCACCGGCCACATCCTCTGGCTCAAGCGCCACGGCTATGACATCCCGCTCGTGGTGGGCCACTACAACTTCTGGCCGCTCGAGTACGATCCGACGAAGCCACGCAACGGCGCCCCGGACGACGAGCGCGTCGAGCCCGGCGAGTTGTTCGACCGCGTGAAGGCCAGTGCCCCCGAGCCCCTGCGCGAGCAGCTCATCGTGCAGCTCAACCACCCGTGGGCCAACCAGGAGTTCGGACGGGACCTGGGCTTCCCCCGCGCGCTCGCGCTCGACATCCGCCAGAACCTGCCCACCACGGACGACGGCACCAACGCGGGCCTCTACGTGCGCTCGCCCAAGGGCGGCTTCGCCAACAACGGCCAGCACACCCAGGAGGTGATGAACGGCTCGGACAACAGTCTGCTCCCCTCCTACCGCGCCTTCTGGTTCTACGTGCTCGGCCAGGGCCAGCTCGTCACGGGCACCGCCAACAGCGACTCGCACAGCCTCACCGACAACACCGTGGGCGTGCCCCGCAACATCGTCTACGCGGACACCTCGGCCGGCCCCGGCTTCGACACCGCGCGCTTCAACGCCGCCCTGAAGGCGGGTGGCTCCTTCGGCACCAACGGGCCCATCATCGAGGCCACGCTCGACACGACCGGCGGGCCCCGGCGCTATGGCCTCACCCCGGTGGTGCCCTCGGCCGAGGCCCGGCTCCACCTCAAGGTCTCCGCCGCCCCGTGGGTGCCCGTGAACGAGGTGCGAGTCATCGTCAACGGCCGCCTCGTGCGGACGCTGAGCGGTGGAGAGCTCGCCCGCCCGGCGGATGCCTTCGGTGACGCGGGGCTCGTGCGCTACGAAGGCAGCCTCGCGCTGTCCGAGCTCGTCACCGTCCCCGGGGACGCGTGGCTCGTGGTGGAGGCCGGCACCCGGCTGCAACCCACCGCGGACTTTGGCGGGGTGGGAAGCCCGGAGCCCGATGGCATCCCCGACACCGGGGACAACAACGGAGATGGCGTGGTGGACCACAACGACATCTCCCCGGGCTCCTCGTCCGGCCCCCTGCGCTCCGCCGCGCTCCCCACCAGCGAGGCGGACCCGCGGTTCCACTTCGCCCAGGTGATCAACGGCGGCTACCCGATGGCCTTCACCAACCCCTTCATCCTCGACCGCGATGGCAACGGACGCTTCGATGCCCCCGGCGTGAGCGCTCCGTGAACCGAGGTCCCGTGAACATGTCCCGACTGCTCGCCGCGCTCGCCGCCCTGCTGCTCGTGCCCGCCGCCCGCGCCGACGAGGGCGGGTGCGCCCGGTGGCTCGCTCCCGCGCTGGCCGAGGGCCCCGTGGCCCTGGGCTTCCTCTCCGCCGATGTCTCCACCGGGCGCCGAGCCTGCCCACGCACCGAGGTGGGCCTGGGCGTCCAGGGCAACGCCATCATCGAGACGCACAACCTCTACGGCGCCGTCACCGCCGCCGGTGTGGTGTCCGGCAGTGTCGCGGTGCACCCGGACCTGGAGGTCTTCGCCACCCTGGAGGCCCCCCGCATCCAGTACGTGCAGAACGCCTCGCTCACCGGCATGGACGTGGCCCTGGGGCAGCTCACGGTGGGGGCCACCTGGGCGGTGCTGTCGCACGGGGCCTTCGTGCTGGCGCCTGGCGCGCGCCTGCAACTGCCCACCTCCTTCGCGAGCCCCCGGACGCGGACCGCGGGCGCGGAGGTGGGCGCCGCCCTGCTCTACCGGCCCACGGAACGCTTCGACGTGCACGGCTACGCGGGCGTGGATGGAGACATGGGCCTGGGCGCCGCCGCGTCCCTTCCCCGGGCCGGTGTCCTGGTGAACGTGGGCGTGGAGTACGCCTTCTTCCGGCACTTCGCCGTCGTGCTGGATGCCAACGCGCGCTTCGGCCGCCGGGCGGTGCTCGACTCCGTGGCTCCCACCCTGGGGGTGCGCTTCAGCGCGGGCGAGCACTTCGGCGCGGAGCTGGGCGCGAGCCTGCCCGTGCTCGGCGCCGAGCGGGCCCTCGCCGCCGGCGGACTCAAGTTCACCTGGCGGCTGTGAGCCCGGGGGACGCGTTCGAGTTGGCGCATGCGGTTCGTGTGTCCGTGGGAACGGGGCCACCGTGAGACTCTTGTCCGAGCATTCAAACCCAGCCAGCCGCAGGATTTTCGCCGGATGATGGAGGCCGGGCGGTCGCCGACCACGAATGAGCTTGTTGGGTGGGGATGATTATGAGCGACCATTGAGGTTGTCGGAGCGGGCTGGTGTGTGGCGCCTTGCTCCTGATATGCAGAAGCATCGACTCTGGGGGGTCTATCATGAGGGTTTGTGGGATCGTTGCACTGCTCATGCTCGCAACAGGATGCGCCACAACGAGGGTTGTCAACCTCGATACCGGGCAGGGAGCGCCAATCGTTTACACTCCGGTCGATTCCGATCCGGTCGAGATAGGTGAAAAGGAGTTCAAGAACGCGGTCACGCAGCTCGTGCTCGACTTGAAGCTGAACGTCGCACTGAATGAGGCCGAAAAGGACGAAAGGCGTTCGTTGCTCGCTTCCGCAGAGGGGATTGTCGACGGCGCTCAGGGCCGCACGGTGCCCTCGTCCTACGAACGGATTTGCCAGCGGCAGAGTGAGCCCGATAGCTGCCTGAGCCTGATCTCTGCTGGGTTTACCCTGGGCGTAATGGAACGGCGGATGCTGGCTCTCTACTTCGCGCTCGACACCGTCTGGGAAGGTGTTGAGGAAGCAATAAAGGACCTGGCGAACCCCGCCGCTCTTCGTGCGATGGTTACATCAATGATTGGGACGGCGCTCGTCATGCTTGCCGCACCCGAGCCAATCACGAAATTCATTGCAATTGCGCTGACGGCATCCCTGATTGCGTATCTCGGCACTGGCCCTGTGTGGAACCTCAAGCAGGGATTCCTCCGTTTATGGGGCGAGTCAAGGGACGCGAAGAACATCCCCGAGCTAGAAGACGCGGGGCACCGTTTTGGGAAGATACTCGGCGGCAACGGTGCCCGCGTTCTGGTTGTCGTCGCGTTGGCAGCGCTCGGCGGAAAGAACGCCATGGCTGCGCAGGGGCCCAAGCTGCCGGGCGCCGCGCAAGCTGCAATGAGGGCGCAGGTCGAAGGCGGTTTTCAACTATCCGCCGCGTTCGGTGGCGAAGTGCAAGCAATTGCCGTCCCAGCGACCGGCGTGCTGAATATCACGCTTGCGCCGACTGCCGTTGCAGCGGTTGCCATGGGACCCGGGGACGGGATTCAGGGTGACGCCGAGGGACCCGTTCACCACATCTGTACGGACAAGAATGAGATTTCCGAAGCTTCGGGCGGCCCTTGGACGCCCACTTTTGAGAAGTTCTTTGATCAGGCAGGCATGAAGCTGAGCGACCGCGCGAACCTGGTTCGCATCAAAGGTCACCAAGGACCTCACCCGCGCGAGTACCATGAGGAAGTGCTTCGGCGACTTACTCAAGCCATGAAAGGATGCCGGGACGCCGCACAGTGTCGGGTCAAGTTGGTCAACGAGTTGGGTAAAATTGGGCGGGATCTCACAACGGCAGGAACCAAGTTGCGGAAACTCATCACGAAGGACACTGGGGCTTGAGACATGGTGAAGCGCTACTTTGACCTGAAGATCGACGTGTACGTGAAGGGACGTTGGTATCTCGGTGAGCCAATGGACCTCTCATGTCGACAGATTGAAGACATCTGGCAGTTCATTGATGGCAGGAGGTTGGCGGACCCGGGGCCGTTGCGCATCCCCATTTACAGGTCCGGGATACCGCTCGATATTGAGTTTGCTGGAGCAGGGCAGGCCCCCATCCTGAGCGAGCGGGCAGCTTCCGTGTTTCGCGAGCTGGCCCCCAACGACGTGCAGCTCTTCCCCGTGGAGGTCGAGGGCCAGACCAAGCCGTACCACCTTCTGAACGTGGCGCGCACCGTTCGCTGCATCGACGACGCGGCATGTGAAGAGGCACGGCTCTATACACCAGACGACGACATGCCTGACAAGATTGGGCAATACCACGTTGTGTCCGGCCTCCGCATCGACAAGTCGAAGGTTGGCGACGAGCGTGCGTTTCGGCTCTGGGGTTGGAGTTCGCCAATCATCGTTGATGAGGAGATCAAGGGAGCTCTGGAGCGAACCGGCATCATGGGCGGCCGGTTCGACGAGGTGTGATCAGGCAGGTCTTTGCTCGAAGGTCTACAGGTACGTCGCGGCCTGACGCAGGGCGAGCGCCGCCTGGCTGCCGTGCTCCACCTTCTCGTGCGACACGACGAGCCGCACGAGCCCGGGCAGCTCCGCGTAGCGCTCGAAGTCCGCCCGGAGCGCCTTGCGGTCCTTGACGAATACCAGCTTCGACAGCCGGGACACCCGCGGCCCGGGCGCCGAGCCCAGCACCGTGGTGAAGAGCCAGCCGAGGAAGTCCTTCTTGCGATCCATGTTGAAGAGCGCGTCGTTGAGCACCAGCGTCGTGCCGTCCCTCGAGCGCACGAGCATCGCCCCCTCCATGTCGTTCACGCCGTGCAGCATCTCGAACCGGACCACGTCGTCGGCCGCGAAGTCCTCGTAGGTGCCGTCCACGGGCACGGCCTCCTCGACCTTGGCGCGGCTGCCCTTGGGCGCGAAGACCCGCAGCGACGGGTAGCGCTTCTTGTAGGCGGGCGCGTCGAGCCGATGCAACCCGTTGGGGACGATGAGCACCGCGGGCGTCCCCAGGGCCTCGAGCTCCCGCTGCTCCTTGTCGCCCAGGGCGATGCCGTTGTGGATGACGAGCGAGCCGTCACCCCGACGCGCGACGGTCATGACGCGCTTGAGCGACATATTCGGCAAGCTGCCTTCCACGCGCCACAGGTTCTCGGCGAGCTGCTCGAGGGGACCGTGCGCTCGCACCCGCCATTCATCGGAAATCTTGGAAGCCATGTCGGCGACCCTAGGAAAAGCTGGTGACGGTTGTCACCACCCTGGTGAGCACGGTCACCGCTTCCGCCCTCCCCAGCCCTCCCTCCACCGCGCGCGAGCACCGGCGACCTCGTGCGCCCTCCCCCCCGCCGGGGTTGGCACGCCGGACGCAAGGAGCGCGCTCGGCGACTCACCACCAGAGGTCACGGGAATGCGGAAGAAAAAGCTGGGGGATCTGCTTCGGGAGAACGGGCTCGTGGACGAGCTGCAACTCCGGGCAGCCCTGGGCTACCACCACAAGTGGGGCGTTCCCCTGGGCCAGGTGGTGGTGGACATGGGCTTCTGCTCCGCGCACGAGGTGCTGGAGCTGCTCGCCTCCCAGGTGCAACTGCCCACGGTGGACCTGGACGCCGAGCTGTTGGATCCCCAGTTGGTGGACGTGTTGCCCGTGAGCGTGGCGGAGAGCTGCCGCGTCATCCCCCTGCGCCAGGAAGGCCCGCGTGACTCGGTGCTCGTGGTGGCCACCGCGGCCCCCGCGGATCCCCTCGCTCTGGACGAGGTGGCGCGGCGCACGGGCAAGGTGCGCGTGGTGACGCTGCTGGCCACCGATGCCGCCATCTCCCAGGCCATCGAGCGGCTCTACTACCCGCACCTGCTCGACGCGCGACGCCCGGTGGAGCCCATTCCCCTGCCCGAGGCAGACGAGAAGCTGCCCCTGGTGACGGAGCGCTCCGAGTGCTTGTCGATGGGGCAGATGCTCCAGCGCCAGGCCCAGGTGTCCGTCGAGGCTCCGGACGGGCTGCCGGTGATGCTGCCCCTGACACACGAGGCCCCCGAGGCCCAGCGCCTCACCGAGCCCGAGCTGCGCCGGGTGGATGTGCTCCCCATGACCCCGAGGGAGCTGCCGCCGGAGGTGTGGGTGTACGGCTGGGGCGTGAAGGCGACGCGGGGGCTGATGGCGCTGCTGGAGGAAGGCGGCCTGCGCGCCCGGGTGGGACGGACCGAGGACGTGCGCAAGGCGAGCGGGCGCGAGGTGGTGCTCGCGCCGCTGCAATCCGTGGAGAGCGTGAAGCGGCGGGGTATGCGGGCCCAGCTCGTCCTCGTGGGCCGCTCGCGCGACGAGGCGCGGGCCCGGGCCCTGGGCGCCCAGGACTTCCTGTCGGGCCCCTTGCGCTCGGAGCAGCTCCTGGACTCCGTGCGCGAGGGACTGCGCGCCGACCGCGAGGCCCCGCGCCAGGTGGGCTGAGACGCGGCCTACAAGCGCGGCTTCACGGGATCCAGACCGGGCTCCCAGGGGCTGGGATCCAACGGACCGGGATCGAACGGGCCGGGGTCCACCACCAGGAGGCACGACCACTTCGAGTTCCTGCAGGTGCAGGTCCCCGTGTTGGAGTCGCCGATGCAGCAGTTGCGCGTGCTGCCGGAGAGACACGCCTGCCCGTTGACGTTCGAGCACGAGTTGGCCAGGTTCGAGCAGATCGGCACGGGGATCAGCCGACAGGACGTGATGAAGCCGTCACACGTCACACTGACGCCATCCGAGGCGGAGCAGCTCGTCCCCTGACAGGAAATGGTGTTTCCTCTCGGACAGGTCGTCGAACAGGTGGCAAGGGCACTCTGGCTTTGCGCCAGGAGTTCCTCGCCGGTCTCCACTTCCGTTCCTCCACAGCCAGACACGATGGAAAGGACAAGCGTCGCGAGTACGAGCAGCGAGTGCTTCATGTTCGACTCCTGGGTTGGTGGGTTGGCTTGTCACCGTACAAACCTCACCTGGAGCCGTCAATTCCTCTCATCACCCTCCGTGAACTCCATCCTCTCCTCCTTCCAATCTGTTGCTCGCGAGGCAACAGGGCACGGCCAAGGACTGTCACAATTCCTCATCACCCACGCCGGCTGTTGTCCGTGGAGCTACAAGGCGCGGTATACAGGGCCCGCCACCCCTGCCCAGGAGAAGCCATGCACCACAGCCGACTCTGTGCCTTCGTCATCGACTGCAAGACCGACGACCTCGACGCGTCCACCTCGTTCTGGAGTCAGGCCCTCGGCAGAGCCGCCGAGCCGCCGGTGCCCGACAGCCCCACCTACCGCTCGGTGTCGGCGAAGCCCGAGGAGCCCATGCTCCTGCTCCAGCAGGTGGACCATCCGGGCCGCATCCACCTGGACATCGAGACGGACGACCTGGACGCGGAGGTCCAACGGCTCGAGGCGCTCGGGGCGAAGCGGGTGGCGTTCGTCAAGCGCTGGTGGGTCATGGAGGCGCCCTCGGGCCAGCGCTTCTGCGTCGTCCGCCCCCAGCGCGGCCCCCTGGACGCCACCAACGCCAACGTGTGGCCCTGAGCCGCGAGCCCTACAGCAGCCCGTCCAGGACGGCTCGCCAGAGCAGCTCGGCGATCGTCTCGTGGGCCCGCTCCGGGTTCACCAGGGGCAGCGACGGCGTGGGTGCCCTCAGCAGCCTGTCATCGAACACCACCTGGGGCGCCCGCTCGCGCACCCTGTCCACCAGGGCCTGGAGGCTGGCGAGGTGCGACCACCCCCGCCGCTCACCCAGGCCCGCGTAGTCCGTCTCCTGCGTGAACGACAGCCACAACCCCTCGCCATACCCCCACAGGAAATGGGCCATGGACTCCTTGCGCACCTCCACGGTCCGCGTCTTCTTGACGCCCCGGTGATCGTAGAGGACTTCTTCCTGCGTCTCCTCCGTGAAGGTGCTCCGCCGGCCGAGCACCAGCAGGCGCCACTCCCTCCACGCCACTTCCCCGCGCTCGCCCCGCTCCGCCTCCCACCGCAGCCCCGTCTCTCCCAGCAGGAAGCGGCGCACGAGCCGCGGGCTCGCGGAGAGCGAGGGCATCTCACATTCCACGGCCTTGAAGCCCTCGGCGCGCAGCGCGTCCCGGAGACTCCGCGCCTCCCGGGGAGGCAGTCGGGTCAGGATGACCGGGGGCGGCGCCGCCAGGCGCAGACGCAGATCGGCCAGGCCCAGCCGCGTCACCCGCTCCAGCCGCCGCAGGGACTCCTCGTCCTGGAGGGAGGGCACCTCGAGGAGCGCCACGAGCCCGGTACTGCCGGTGGGGTTGGCTCCCGTTGGCGCCGCCGGGCTCGCGGACGAGGGAACGGGCGTCTCGCGCGAGAGGCCCTCGGACACCCGGGCGCGCAGCGTGGCCAGCTCGCGCTGAGCCTCCTCCAACTGCCGCACGAGCGAATCCCGCTCCCGCGCATGGTGCGCCCTCAGCCGGGTCAGCGCCTCCTTCGATTGGCGCAGCTCACCCTGGACCCGCTCCAGCTCGTCTCGCAGCGCGCGGCTCTCGTCCATGGATGACGGACGTAGCAGGAAGGAGGCTCGCCGGAAAACCCCCCGGCGGCTACTCCTCCCCGGTGGCCTCGTGCAGCGTCCGCGTGAGCTTTCGCAGCGTGTCGCGCAGGCGCACGATCTCCCCGAGGGACAGCCGCGTCTTGCAGACGAGCTGGGGAAACAACTCCAGCGCCCGCTGCTCGAGCCGCTTTCCCTCGGGGGTGAGGAAGACCTCGACGACGCGCTCGTCCACACGGCTGCGCCGCCGCTCGACCAGCGCCCGGGACTCCAGGCGCTTGAGCAGCGGCGTGAGCGTCGCGGAGTCGAGGTAGAGCCGCTCGCCAAGCCTCGACACCCGGGCGCCATCCTCCTCCCAGAGCGCCATGAGGACGAGGTACTGCGGATAGGTGACGCCGAGTTCCTCGAGCAGGGGCTGGTACGCGCCCGTCATCGCGCGGGAGGCCGCGTGGAGCGCGAAACAGAGCTGATCATCGAGTCGAAGAACGTCGGTCATCGCCCTTCCAATCTATCCGCCGCTCAGGCCAGACGCAGGTCGACGGCGATGTTACCGCGCGTCGCGTTGGAGTACGGGCACACCTGGTGCGCGGCGTGCAGCAGCGCCTCGGCCTGGTCGCGCGGCAGTTCGGGAATGGAGGCGGTGAGCTCCACGGCCAGCCCGAAGCCCTGCCCCACCGAGCCAATCGTCACGTGGGCGGTGATGCTGACCGGGCCCGTGGTGATCTTCTTCGCGCGGGCCACGTGGCCGAGCGCGCTGCCGAAGCACGCGGCGTAGCCAGCGGCGAAGAGCTGCTCGGGGTTGGTGCCGTTGCCATTGCCGCCCAGGGCGCGCGGCGGGGCCAGGGCGACGTCCAGCAGACCATCGTCCGTCTTGGCGCGACCCTCACGGCCGGCGGTGGCGGTGGCAACGGCGGTGTACAGGCGCTTCTCGAGGGCAACGGGGGACTGGCTCATGTGTGTTCTCCTGTTCGGCTGCGGTGTGAGCAGAATCTATCCCAATCTGAATCGAATGCAACTGAATCGTGCACGATTCATTTCGG
Organism: Cystobacter fuscus; assembly: GCF_002305875.1. Lineage (NCBI taxonomy): Bacteria > Pseudomonadati > Myxococcota > Myxococcia > Myxococcales > Archangiaceae > Cystobacter > Cystobacter fuscus. Next base: position 8,199,973 of record NZ_CP022098.1, read on the forward strand.
CCCCTCCGACCGATGCTTTGCAGCCAAAATACAAGACAGATACGAATTACCCTGATTCCTCCCAAATCCTCATTTACAAGAATAAAAGACATTGATAGAAGGCATGCCGCCTCGTTGTCCCCCGGAGCGACCCCATGTCTCGAAAGCTGTTCGCCTCGTTGGCGACCCTGACGCTCGTCGGTTGTGGCAGCACCTCCAACAATGTGACCTCTTCCGTGGAGCTCGACGCGGTCGAGGGCGCGGGCGCGGTAGCCCAGGCCCAGGCGGCCCTGAAGAGCCGCCAGCAGGAGGGCGAGGAGTTCGTGGCGCGCGGCGCCATCCTGGATGACAACGGGGACAGCCACGTCCGGTTCGACCGGCGCTTCCAGGGGCTGCGCGTGCTCGGCGGCGACTTCGTGTCGCACCAGAGCCAGAACGGCGCCCTGCGTGAGCTGACCCACGCCGGCCCGGAGAGCCTCCAGGGCCTGAGCGTGAAGCCCTCCCTGAGCGCCGAGCGCGCCACGCAGCTCGCCGAGCGCGCCTTCATCGGCAAGCGTGACGGGGGCTCGGCCTCCGCGGAGCTCGTCGTCTTCGCCCGGGGTGAGAAGCCGGTGGCCGCCTACGAGGTGGTGCTCGAGGGCGTCAAGGACGACGGGACGCCCAGCGAGCTGCACGTGGTGATCAACGCCCAGACGGGCGCGGTGCTCGAGACCGCGGACGCGATCGAGACCGCCGCCACCACCAGCACGGGCAACTCGCTCTACCTGGGCGCGGTGTCCATCGCCACCAACAGCATCTCGACGGGTTATGAGATGAGGGATCCGTCGCGCGGCAACGGCTTCTACACCCTCAACCTGGCCAACGGCACGAGCGGCGGAAGCGTCTTCACCAGCACCACCAGCAGCTTCGGCAACGGCACCACGTCGAACGCGGCGTCGGCGGGCGTGGACGCCCACTACGGCATCCAGAAGACGTACGACTATTTCAAGAACATCCACGGCCGCAACGGCATCGATGGCGCGGGAGGCACGGGCTACAACCGCGTGCACTACAGCAGCCGCTACAACAACGCCTTCTGGTCCGACAGCTGCTTCTGCATGACGTACGGCGATGGCGACGGCACGACCTTCACCCCGCTGACGGCGATCGACGTGGCGGGCCACGAGATGACCCACGGCGTGACGAGCCGCACCGCGCGCCTCGTCTACTCGGGTGAGTCCGGCGGCCTCAACGAGGCGACCAGCGACATCTTCGGCTCCATGGTGGAGTACTACGCCGCCAACGCCAGCGACCCGGGCGACTACCTCATCGGCGAGAAGATCTACACGCCGGGCACCTCCGGCGACGCGCTGCGCTACATGGCCAACCCCTCCAAGGACGGCAAGTCGGCCAACTGCTGGTCCAGCTCCGTGGGCTCGCTGGACGTGCACTACTCCAGCGGCGTGGCCAACCACTTCTTCTACCTGCTGGCCGAGGGCTCCACGGGCAGCACCACCTGCAACGGCTCCACGCTCTCCGGCATCGGCCGCTCCGCCGCGGAGAAGATCTGGTACCGCGCGCTCACCGTGTACATGACCTCGAGCACCAAGTACGCCGGCGCCCGCACCGCCACGCTCAGCGCCGCCAAGGATCTCTTCGGCTCGGGCAGCACCCAGTACAACGCCGTGGCCGCCGCCTGGACCGCCGTCAGCGTGAACTGATTCCAGTCCAGTCTGGTTGAAGCGGGCCGGTTTCCCTGGCGGGGGGAACCGGCCCGTCCCTTTTGTTCCGCCTCTCCTCTCCCGCCTCTACCCGCCCGCGAAGGGCTGCTCGATGTACCGGGCCACGAGGGCCCGCGTCCGGGGCAGAGGCAGGTGCTCGAAGGGGCGTCCCGCCTGACGCGCCAGGTGCGCCGCCAGGTAGTCCTCGACGTCGGCGGTACCGCCGTGCAGCCAGGCGGTGAGCAGGGCCCCGAGCGCCTCGGGCGTTCCCCACCGGAACAGCGCCCAGGCGGCTTCGTCCGCTCCGGGCCACAGCTTCTTCTCCCACGTCTCGTCCCGCAGCCCCCGCTCCAGCAGCTCCACGTGCCCCGGGGCGTCCAGCGCTCCGAGCCAGCGCAACGCCTCGGCCCGCAGCCACGGCTCGTCGGATTCCCGCGCGGTGCGCCTCAACAGCTCGCCCCCTTCCGCGCGCCCCCACCGCAAGAGCCCCGCCGCCGCGCGCACACGCACCAGCGGATGCGCTGCATAGAGCAGGGCCTCGAGCCGCTCGAGCCACGCCGGACCGGCTTCGTCCAGGGCGAGCAACCCCTCGAGGGCGAAGCACGCCGCCGCGTCATCCGTCCCCGCCAGCGCCGCGAGGAAGAGCGGACGGTCCCCGGGTTCGGCCGAGCCCGCCGCCTCCCGCAGCACGGTGCACACCAGGGGCAGGTTCTCGGGCCACTTCCACGCGGCCAGGGCCCAGCGCACCGCCGTGGCCCGCTCCCGCTGGAAGAGCTGCCGCAGCAACTCCCTCCGGAGATCGAGCGCCACGCCGAAGTCGCACAGGTAGCGCAGCCGCAACGCACGGGCCTCGGGCCACTCCGCCAGCACCTCGAGGGCGCACGGGTAGTCCTCCGGGGCCGGCATGAGTCCATAGGCGACGTTCAGCGAGAGGCTCTGGGCATGCAGCACCTCTTCCAGGCGCCGCAGCAGCCCCTCCCGCCCGAGGCAGACCAGGAGCGTGGGCAGGGGCAGACGCAAGGCCTTCGCCGCCTGGTGCAGGGCCTCGGGGTCCGCACTCAACAACTGGTGCAGGGCTTCCCGGGGCATGGGCCCCTCGGTGGGCAGGTTCCGCGACTCCCGGGCGAGCAGCGCCCATGACTCCGGCCGCGTCCAGGTGGCCGCCGCGACCTGGAGGTTGCGCTCCGGGCCTCCCGGCTCCCGCTCCAGGGCCCGCCGATCTTCCTCACACCAGCGCGTGTACAGCCACGTCAGGACGGGCGCGGGCAGCGGTTCTCCCTCACGCCGCGACTGGATGAGGAGGTCCGCGCGCTCCCAGGGCGACCACCGGCGCAGGCTCGCCTCCACCCAGGGGATGTCCTCCTCCGCCCGCACGAGGCGCAGGCACCGGTACGCCTCCAGGACTGGGGCGTCCTCCTGGGATGGAGAGAGCGCGCTGGCACCCAGGAGCGTGGAAAGCTCGGCGCCCGACAGCCGCAGTCCCAGGTGGAGACCCAGTCCGAGCGCCCAGGAGCGCACGGTGAAGTGTTCCTGGGGATCGAGCAGGAGCACCCGCACGCGGGGAAGCTCGTCCTCGCCGCCGAACAGGCGCAACAGCCGGAGTACGCGGACCCGGGCGCCGAAGTCCCCCGCGGGCAGTGAGTCCAGGAAGGTCAACAGTTGCGCGCGGATGCCCGAGCGCGAGGACCAGACGAATCGGGGAGAGGTAGACACGAGCGCTCGGGAATCTAGGCTCGCCGACACTCGTGCTCCACTGAGGAGTGCGCGACGCCGTCCTGGAGAATCCCGCATGAACCCTCGACACCTCAGCCGAGCAGAGTTTCTCTCCCTCACGAGCCTGCTGGCGGGCTCCTCCCTCCTGCCACGTCCGGCGAATGCCGCTCCCAAGTCCTCCGGGAAGACCGCCCCGAGTCCCGCCACTCCGAAGCCCGGGCCAATGGGACCCGTGCCCGTGCAAGGCGACCACTTGAGGCGAAGCTGCCGCGCCGCGTTCACGTTGAGTTCCACCGCGGACGCGGGCACCGAGTTGATCCGCCTGGGTGAGTGGATTCGCGACCAGGGCCTCCAGTCAGACGTGTACGGCAACAGCGAGTTCATCCAGTCCTTCGAGCGCCGCGTCGCGGAACGGCTCGGCTTCGAGGACGGGTGTTTCATGCCGACCGGCACCATGGGCCAGCTCATCGCGCTGCGCATCTACGCGGACGAGGGAGGCACGCGGACCGTGGGCCTCCACCCGTCCTCCCACCACGTGCTGCACGAGGACGACAGCCACACCGTGCTCCACGGACTCCAGCCCGTCCTCCTCTGTCCCTGGTCCCGACCCGTGCTCGCCGGTGACGTGCGCAACGCTCGCGAGCGCCTGGGCATGGTCAGTGTCGAGATGCCCGTGCGCTGGCTGGGCGGGCAGTTGCCCACGTGGGAGCAGCTCGAGGAGCTCAAGCACACGTGCCGCGAGCGCGGGGTGAAGCTGCACATGGACGGCGCCCGGTTGTGGGAAAGCCAGCCCTTCTATGGCCGCTCGTACGCGGACATCTGCCGGGGCTTCGACTCCGTCTATGTCTCCTTCTACAAGATGGTGGGCGCCCTGGGCGGGGCCATGGTGGTGGGAGGAAAGGATTTCATCCGCACGGCCCGGATGTGGAGACACCGGCACGGGGGAAACATCTTCCAGATGCTGCCCTACGTCTCCTCCGCGGCCATGCGCCTGGACGACGTCCTGGGCCGCATTCCCGCCTACGTCCAGCGCGCGAAGTCCCTCACCGAGGCCCTCGCCGCCGACTCCCGCCTCGTGGTGCTCCCCAGGCCCGTGCAGACGAACCTGTTCCGGGTCTTCCTGCGCGGGGATCCCGCCGCGTTCTCGCGCCAGAGGGATCGCATCGCGCAAGAGGACTCCATCTGGCTGACGAACGGCTTCAGCCCGACGCGCGTCCCGGGAGTCGTCGAGACGGAATTGCAGGTGGGTGAAGGGCTCGCGGGTCTCGATGACGCGCAGGCCGTGCGCGCCCTCCTCCGGCTGCTCGAACCCGCGTGACCCGGACAACATCGGGCGAAATCAATCACGAAGGGCCTTATGTCCCCCCACGTGTCCGGGTCATACTCCGCCGGGGCCGATCCCCAGAAGGAGCACTCGATGAGATCCTTGAAGAGCGTCTGCATGTTGCTGTGCATGGCCGTTGCCTCCGCATGTGGTGGAGAGCTTCCCGAGGACGTCAACACGGGCGAGGGGGAGGCCACCCCCATGACGGAGGCAGTCTCAAACGACACCTCCGCCCAAGGGCTTCTCATTCCCCCGGGCTGTGGGTCCTTCAAACAGCGCTGCTGTGCGGACAATGTCTGTTACAACGGACTGGAGTGTGACCCTTCGTCGAAGACCTGTCTCTACTGAGACACGGCGGGCGTCAGCCAATAGCGCCGACGCTGGAAGGGATAGGTGGGAAGCGCGATCCGGCGCCGCGCATGGGGCGCGTCGAAGGCCGCCCAATCCACTTCCACGCCCCGGACGTACAAGGCGCCGAGTGTCTCCAACACCTGGCTCCACTCCGCGCCGTCCGCGCGTCCCAGATCCAATCGCACACCCGCGTCACGTGCCCGCGTGACCCGGGGCAGCACGGCCGAGGCCCAATCCACGGCGGGACCCACCACCCCCGCCGCGCGTCTCAGTCCCGCTTCGAGCCCGAGCACCCCCGCCTCCACCGCCGCGACCCACTCCCCTACCCCCTCACCCGCTACCCCCGTGGGCCGCACACCCCACGCCCGCCACATCCGTGCCAGCGCCCACTGCCGCGCGAACACCGCGATCCGCTCCTGGGACGCGTCCTTCCACCGCCCGGCCCCATCCCCATACATCAGCCCCACCAAGGGCTCTCCGAGCAAGTCCTTCACGGCCGCCGCACAGGCCTCCAGCCCTTCTCGGAACGCCGGTTGGGTGTCGTACAGCTCCCGGCCTCCAGCCGCTCCCCCGTCCCCGCCAAAGACAAACGTCACGTCCGGCGCCAGCGCGCCCGGAGCCACCTTGCTCCCCCCTCGCGCTTCCAGCAGCCGCTCGCGTACCTGCCGCGCATCGCGCCCCACCACCGCCAGCCGGTGCTCGAAGTGCGTCCGCCCCACCGCCGCCGAGAAACACACGTCCCCCAGAGACTCAGTGCTCGTCTCCAGGAACCGGGCGTAACGCTCCACCTGCGCCCGCAGCGCCTCCTCGCTCCGGGCCGACAACACCAGCACGTGCCCGGGCCGCTCCGGGCGCCGCTCGGGCTCCACCCGCGGAGGAGGCTCCGCCAGCACCACGTGCGCCAGCGTCCCCGTCCGCCCGTAGGACGTCACTCCCGCGATGCGCGCCCCCTGTGTGGGCGCCCACGCCGTCAGCTCCCCGGGCACCTTCACCGCCATGCTCGCCCAGTCGATGCGGGGGTTGGGCGTCTTCAGGTGCAGGTGCGCCGGCAACTGGCCATGCCTCATCGCCAGCACCACCTTCATCATCCCCACCACCCCGGAGGCCGCTTCCGGATAGCCCACGTTCGTCTTCACCGAGCCCATCCACAGCGACTCGCCCCCCTGGCGCCCCTCCTTCAACACCGACCACATCGCCTCGGCCTCGATGGGATCTCCCATCGCCGTCCCCGTGCCGTGTGCCTCCAGATAGCTCACCTCGGCCGGGGCAACTCCCGCGCTCTGGAGCGCCTGCCGGATGACTCCCTGCTGCGCCACCCCATTGGGCACCGAGAAAGCGCTGCTCGGTCCGTCATGTCCCACCGCCGAGCCCCGGATGATCGCCAGGATGTTGGCGCCACGCGCTCGCGCGTCCGACAACCGCTCCAGCGCCAGCACCCCGCACGCCTCCGCCCGGCCAAAGCCATCCGCCGACGCGTCGAAACTCTTGCACCGCCCGTCCGGCGAGAGCGCTCCGCTGCTCGAAAGATAGACACTCACCTCCGGCGAGAGCAGCAGGTTCACCCCTCCCGCCAGCGCCACGTTGCACTCCCCGTTGCGCAGGCTCTGACAGGCCAGGTGCACCGCCACCAGTGACGAGGAACAGGCCGTGTCCACCACGAGGCTCGGTCCCTGGAAGCCCCACAGATAGGACAGCCGCCCGGAGATCGCGCAGTTGGCGCGTGCCCCCATGAAGGTGGGATCAATGCCCGCGAGCCCCTCCTGATCCAACACCCGCTGCCCGTAGTCGTTGTTCATCACCCCCACGAACACACCCACCCGCTCGCGCCTCGCACGATCCACCGCGTGCCCCGCCCGCTCCAATGCCTCCCACGCCACCTCCAACACCAGACGTTGCTGCGGATCCATCCGCTCCGCCTCACGCTCCGAGATGCCGAAGAACCGGGCGTCGAACCGGTCCACGTCCTTCAGGAAGCCCCCCCGCCTCGTGCCGATCTTCCCCGGCTCCGTGCCGAACAGGGCCTCCGCGTCCCACCGGTCCGGAGGCACATCGCTCGTGGCGTCCACCCCCCGCACCATCAACTCCCAGAAGTCCTCCGGCCCCTCCACCCCTCCCGGCAGCCGGCAGCCCATGCCGACGATGGCGATGGGCTCCCGACGCGCCGCCTCCGCCTGCTCCAGCCGCGCCTCCAGCTTGCGAATCTTCACCAACTGCTGCTGGAGCAACTGCCGGTAATTGATTTCCTCGGACATGACGGGTCCTCACGAATCCTTGGCGAGATCCTCGGCCACCAGCCGCGCCAGCTCGGCATCCGACAACGCATCCAGGTCCTCCGCCGCGGGCACCGGGGAGGCCTTGACCACGATGGGGGCAGGAGGAGGCGGCTCGGCCGGCGCCGCCTGGACGTCGAGCTTCAAGACGTCGGTGAGCAGGTGTTGTCCCAGGAAGTCGACGGTGGGGTGATCCAACGCCACCGTCGCGGGCACCGGCGCGCCGAGCTGCTTCTGCAACACATTGCGCAGCTCGATCGCCATCAGCGAGTCCATCCCGAGCTCGGCGAAGCCCTGGCGCCAGTCGACCTCCGAGGGCTCCAGCCGCAGGATGCGCGCCGTTTCCTCCTGGAGGCTGCGCACCAGCAGACGGGAGCGCTCCTGGGGCAGTGCGCTCCGCAGTCGCTCGGCGAGTCGTGCACCCGCGTGCGTCTCGGCGGCACGGACCGGCGCCAGCGCCGCGTAGAGCGGCGAGCGGCCCAGGGCCCCCAGCGACTCCAGGTACACCGGCCACTGGATGGACAGGAGCGCCACCTGGGGCCGGCCACTCGCGAGCGCCTCGCCGAACAACGCGAGCGCCCCCGCCGTGGGCAGCGGCCGGATGCCTCGGCGCTCCAGCGATCGGGCCAAAGCACCATCCGACGCGCCCACCATCCCCGTCTCCGCCCAGGGTCCCCAGTCGAGCGACTGCGCGGGCAATCCGTGCGCCCGCCGCTCGTGCGCCAGCGCGTCCAGGAAGGCGTTCGCCGCGGCGTAGTTGCCCTGCCCTCCCGAGCCGAGCAGCGCGGAGGCCGAGGAGAAGAGAACGAAGAAGTCCAGGGGCCGGTCACGCGTGAGCCGGTGCAGGTTCCACGCGCCCGCGACCTTCGGGTTCATCACCCGCTCGAAGCGCTCCAGCTCCTGTTGCAGCAGCGCGCCATCCTCCAGCACGCCCGCCGCGTGGATGACACCCCGCAGGGGCGGAGACGCCGCATCCACCTGACGCAGCAGCCGGGACACCTCCTCCTCGCGCGACACGTCCACGGACGCGAGCGTCACCTGGGCCCCCGCGCGTTCCAGGGCACGCACCGCCTCGGTGGCCAGCGCCGAGGGCGCCCGGCGTCCCACCAGCACCAGGTGTCGCGCGCCCCGCTCCACCATCCACTTCGCCACCTCCAGGCCCAGTCCTCCGAGCCCTCCCGTGATGAGGTAGGTGGCCTCCGGGAGCAGCACGGGGGCCACGTCCCGTCCACCCCGCTCCTCGCGCAACTCGGGGTGCAGCCGCACGCCCCGGCGCAACACCACCTCGCGTCCGGCGGTGCTCGCACCACGGGTCAGCTCGGCCAGCAGCCCCCGGAGGCTGCCCTCCTCGTCCCGGGCGTCCAGGTCCACGCGCGTGCAGCGCAGCTCGGGATGCTCGCGATCGATGACCCGGCCGAGGCCCCACAATGGCGCCTGGGGCAGGCTCACCGGGCCATTGCGCACCGCCTGGGCGCCTTGCGTGACGAGCCACACCGGCACCACCGTGTTGCTCCCCACCAGCGCCTTCACCAGGTGCAGGGCCCCGCCGCTCGCCTCCAGGACGGCGCGCTGCACGGTGTCCGCCGACGCGTCCTCGGAGGCACGGGCATCGAGGCCCGCCAGGTACACCACCCCCGCGCAACCCTCCGCGCCCAGGGCCTCGCTCAGCGCGCGCGCGCAGTCCTCCGGCCTCCACGCATCCACCTCGAAGGAGTCCGCGCCGAGCTTCTGGAACACGGCCGCCGAGCGGACCCGGATGACCCGGGCCCCGTGCTCCTCCAACAGCCGCCCGAGCCGCTCACCCACGCCGTGCCGGTCCATCCACAGCACCCAGGGCCGGGGATCCAGCGCGGGCAGGGTCCCGGACGGAGGCGGCTCGGGCTTCCAGGTCAGCTCGTAGCGCGCCTCCTCCCGCGGCGCCTGGAGTCCCGGACGCACGGCCTCTCGGCTCGCCATCCGCGCGCGGAAGCCGAGCACCTCCGCCACCAGGCCCTGCTCGTCGTAGATGCGCAGATCGCCGCCCAGGGACGCCCCCACCCCGGCCCGGCCGTCTTCCCGGACGCGAGCATGGCACCACACCGTGCCCCGGGGCCGCCGGTGCACGGTGAAGCGCGAGATGCTGAAGGGGATGAGGATCGCGTCGGGGAAGCGCGACTGGTACTCCAGCGTCCAGCTCGTGAGCACCTGGAAGCACGAGTCCACGAAGCCGGGATGGAGCACGTGCTCCTCCAGCGAGTCCGGCAGCTCGGGCAGCCGCAGCTCTCCGAGGATGTCCATGCCCCCGCGCTTCGCCGAGTGGATCCACATGTAGCTCGAACCGAGCACGTAGCCCTGTCCGCGCATCCCCCGGTAGAAGTCCTCGCCCCGCAGGACTTCCTGGCAGCGCGTCTGGAGTTCCTCCCGGGACTCCCACGGCTCCGGGGGCGGAGCCTCACCGAGGCTCAGGGAACCACTGACATGCGGCAGCCACGTCTCCCCGCCGCCGTCGGCCGCCAACGACTTCACCTCGAACGCGCCCCCGCGCTCCGGCGGAGACAGGATGATCTGCACCGCGCGCTCCTCGTTCTCGGAGAGGATCAGCGCGCGTGGGAAGGCCAGGTTCTCCAGGGTGCACGCGGGAGAGCCATACACGTCCTCGATCACCGACAGCAGCAACGACACGTGCGAGGAGCCCGCCGCGACGCGGGTTCCGTAGAGCCGGTGATCGTCGAGGTGGACCGGACGCGAGGGTCCGTACACCGTCTCGTAGACGATCGCGTCGAGCGCCGGAGACCGCAGCCGCCGACCGAAGTGGGGCACCGGAGCCTCGTGGTTCCGGGACGCCGCGCGGGGCGTCGAGCCCTTCCACCAGTAGCGCTGACGCTGGAAGGGATAGGTGGGCAGGGGGATGAGCCGTCCCCCACCCGCCGCGAACTCCGAGGGCTCCCACCGGGGCGCCTGGTCCGCTCCGCTTCCGAACACCACGCCCTCGGGGGACTGGCCCACCTCCAGCGCGGACAGCCGCTCGCGCATCCGCTCCGCCGAGTCGGCCTCCACCGTGAGCCAATGCTCGAAGCGCGTCCGGCCCACCGCCGCCGTGAAGCACATGTCCACGACGTCCACTCCGTCCTCCAGGGCCCGCGCGTAACGGCCCGCCAGGGCACGCAGGGCCTCGGGGCTCCGCGCCGACAGCAGCAGCACGTGCCGCCGCGGCTCCGTCTCCGGACGCGTCCGCTCGGGCGCGGGCGCCTCCTCCAGCACCACGTGGGCGTTCGTCCCGCTGAAGCCGAAGGAGCTCACCCCCGCGATGCGCCGGCCCTGCGTGGGCGCCCAGTCCGTCAGCGCCACCGGTACCTTCACCCCCATTCCCTTCCAGTCGATGTGCGGGTTGGGCGTCTTCAGGTGCAGGTGCGCCGGCAACTGGCCGTGCCGCAGCGCCAGCACCACCTTCATCACCCCCGCCACGCCCGACGCCGACTCCAGGTGGCCCACGTTCGTCTTCACCGAGCCCATCCACAGCGACTCGTTGCCCTGGCGCCCCTCCTTCAATACCGACCACATCGCCTCGGCCTCGATGGGGTCTCCCAGCGACGTCCCCGTGCCGTGCGCCTCCAGGTAGCTCACCTCCGCCGGAGCCACGCCCGCGCCGCGCAAGGCCTGCTGGATGACCGCCCGCTGCGCCTGACCATTGGGCACCGTGAGCCCGCTGCTCGGCCCGTCCTGGTTCACCGCCGAGCCCCGGATGACCGCGAGGATGTTGGAGCCGCGCGCCTTCGCGTCCGACAGCCGCTCCAGCACGAGCACCCCACAGCCCTCCGCCCGCGCGAAGCCATTGGCCGACGCGTCGAAAGTCTTGCACCTCCCGTCCGGCGCCAGCATCCGCGCCTTGCTCACCGCCAGCATCGACTCGGGCGAGAGGATGACGTTCACCCCCGCCGCCAGGGCCCGCGTGGACTCGCCCGAGCGCAGGCTCTGACACGCCAGGTGCAACGCCGTCAGCGACGACGAGCACGCCGTGTCCACCACCAGGCTCGGCCCCTGCAACCCGAGCAGATACGACACGCGCCCGGCCACCGCGTTGAGCGACGTGCCCGAGGCGAACCACGCATCCACCTGCTCGGCGGGCCCCTGGAGGATGACCCGCGCGTAGTCCGCCGCGGTGACGCCCACGAAGACACCCGTGCGCGAGCCCTTCAGCGCGCTCACGTCCTGCCCCGCACGCTCCAGCGCCTCCCAGGCCACTTCCAGCATCAACCGCTGCTGCGGATCCATGCTCTCCGCCTCGCGCGGCGAGATGCCGAAGAAGCGGGGATCGAATCGGTCCACCTCGCGCAGGAAGCCGCCCGCGCGCACGTACATCTTCCCCGGCACCTCGGGGTCCGGGTCGTACCAGCTCTCCACGTCCCAGCGATCCGCCGGAATCTCCGCGATGGCGTCCGTCCCCTCCTTCAACAGCCGCCAGAAGGCCTCGGGCGTGTCCGCTCCCCCAGGCATCCGGCACGCCATGCCGACGATGGCGATGGGCTCGTCCGGAGCGGCCTCGGCACGGGCCTCGGTCGTCGCGGCGAGGGGCGACTCCTGATGCAGCAGCGAGTCGAGGTGCTCGGTGAGCGCGCGAACGTTCGGGTAGTTGAACGCGAGCGTCGCCGGCAGCGTCAGCCCGAACTGATCCTCGAGCCGACCCTTCATTTCCACCGCCATGATGGAATCCAACCCCAGCTCATGGAAGCCGCGCTCGGCGTCGAGGGACTGTCCGGCGGACAGGCCCAGCGTGCGCGACACCGTCTCGCGGACCAGCGCGCCCACGGCCTCGCGCCGGGCGGACGGCGTGGCCGCGTCCTTCCATGCCGGCCGGGGAGGTGCCTTGCCCTCGGGGAGCGCCCGCGTGGGCTCGGAGGCAGCGTGCACGCGGAGGTCCGCCAGGAACGGCCGGGGCCTCCGGGCCTCGAGCAGGGAGCGAAAACGCTCCCAGCGCACACTCGCCACCACGGAGTGAGACACCCCCGAGGCCACGAGCCGCTCCATCCAGTCCAGGGCGGCTTCGCGATCGAGCGCCTCCAACCCCACGCCCTCCAGCCAGACCCGCTCCTCGATCGTCGCCAGGCCCGCGCCCTCCCACAGGCCCCAGTCGATGCTCGTCGCCACGAGCCCCAGGGCCCGCCGGTGCGCCGCGAGCCCGTCCAGGAAGGCATTGGCCGCCGCGTAGGCGCCCCCGTTCGACGAGCCCCACACCCCCGCGACCGAGGAGAAGAGCACGAAGAAGTCCAATGGCTGCTCGCGCGTCAACGCATGGAGGTTCCACGCGCCATCCACCTTGGGTGCCAGCACCCGCCCGAGCGTCTCCGCGTCCAGGTCCGCCACCCGCGCCGTCGCGGATACCCCCGCCGCGTGGACGATTCCGCGCAGGGGTGGCAGCGCGCCCTTCATCCGCTCGAGCAGCGCCGCCATCGCGTCACGCTGGGACACATCCGCCTGGACCAGCCACACCTCGGCGCCCGCCGCCTCCAGCTCGCGCACCGCGGCGATCCGCCGGGCCTGCTCGTCCCCGTGGCCCTGGAGTTCGTCCCATCGCGAGCGCTCGGGAAAGGCCCCGCGCATGGTGAGCACGAGATGGCGGGCCCCGCGCCGCACCAGCCGGCGCGCCACGTTCAGTCCGAGCGCCCCCTTGCCTCCGGTGATGAGGTAGGTGGCATCGGCGCTCACGGGCAAGGGCTGGAGTTCGGGCGCCTCCCGCTCCATCAGCCGCGCCACGTAGCGCTGGCCGCCCCGCAGGAGCACCTGATCCTCGCCGTCCGCCGAGCGCAGCTCCTCCCAGAGCCGCTCCACGCCCTCCTCGGACCCCAGGTCGATCAACCCACCCCAGTGCTGAGAACTCTCCAGCGACACGGTCCTTCCGAGCCCCCACAGCAGGGACTGGGAGGGATTCACGCGCGCCTCCGCGCTCGGGGAATGCGCGTTCCGGGTCACCACCCACACACGGGCCGCCGCGTCCGGAGTCCCCTCCAGGACGTGAAGCACCGAGGCCAGCTCCAGACACGCCTCGTGCGCCCGCTCCGTCTCCAGGGCGCGCAGGAACACCACGCCCGCGCACGAGGCCGCGTGCTCCCGCCATGCCCCCGCGAAGGCCGACGGCGCCACCGTCACGCAGGCCGTGCCCTGGGACTCGAGGTGCGCGGCGAGCCGACGGCCCTCCTCGCCCTCGCCCACCACCAGCCAGGAACCCCGCGCTGGAGACACCTCGGACCCCGCGCGCACCGAGGGCCGCCAGTCCACCGCGTACCGGGCACCTCTGCTCCCTCCCTCCCGGGCGGGCCGTGACACCTCCACCTGGGGCGCGACGGTGACGGACGTCTCCGGAATGGCCCAATGCCGCTGACGCCGCCACGGGTAGCGCGGCAGCACGAGCTTGCGGCGCGCGGGCTCGGGATCCACGCCCTTCCACTCCTGGGAGTGGCCCTGGACGAACAGGCGGCCCAGGGTGTCCAGCATCTGCTCCTGATCGTCCTGACCCTTGCGCAGCGAGGCGAGCCACGTGGGCCCGTCTCCCAGGCACGCCTTGCCGAGACCCAGCAGCGTGGCGTTCGGGCCCACCTCCACGAAGACGTCGATGCCCAGGCCACGCAGCGACGCCATGCCCTCCTGGAAGCGCACGGCCTCGCGCGCGTGGCGGCGCCAGTAGCCCGGTGCGCCCAGCTCCGAGGGGCCCACCACCCGGCCCGTCACGTTGGAGACGAGGGGCACCTGGCCGGGAGCACGCGCCATGCGCGCCGCCCTGGCCTCCAGCGCGTCGAGCATCGGCTCCATCAAGGGAGAGTGGAAGGCGTGCGAGACGTTGAGCTTGCGCGTCGCGAGGCCCTGGGCCTCCAGCGCCGCGAGGATGCGTCCCACGGCCGCCGCCTCACCGGACACGGTGAGCTGGCCCGGGGCGTTGTCCGCGGCGATCGAGACGCGTCCGGGCTCCTTCGCGAGCAGCGGCTCCACCTGCTCGCGGGAGGCGAACACCATGGCCATGACGCCGCCCGCCGGCAGGGCCTGCATGAGCCGACCGCGCTCGGCGATGAGGTCCAGCGCGTCCTCCATGGAGAGGATGCCCGCCACGCACGCGGCGGCGAACTCGCCCACGCTGTGGCCCATCACCGCGTCGGGCACCACGCCCCACGAGCGCCACAGCTCCGCGAGCGCGTACTCCAGGGCGAAGAGCGCCGGCTGGCTGAAGGCCGTCTGATCGATGGGCGAGGTCACCCCGTCCTTCGGGTAGAGCACCGACAGCAGATCCATCCGGGGCGAGAGCCGCGAGGCACAGCGCTCCAGCGCGTCACGGAAGACGGGGGACGTCTCGAACAACCGGCGGCCCATGCCGGCGAACTGCGCGCCCTGGCCGGTGAAGAGGAAGGCCACCCGGGGCGGCGTGTGTCCCGCCTTCCCCTGGGCCACGCGCTCCTGCCGTGCGCCCGAGGCGAACGCGGACAGGCGCTCGGCGAGCACCTGTGTCGAGCCACCCACCACGGACAGCCGGTGCTCCATGCGCGCGCGAGCCGTGTTGGCGGTGAAGCACACGTCCGCCGCGTCCTCCTCGGGGTGGGCGGAGAGGTGGCTGGCGTAGCGGCGCGCGAGTTCCCCCAGCGCGTCCTCGTTGCGTGCCGAGAGCGTCAACAGGTGCGCGGGGCGCGGAGCGGGCGCGCGCGTGGGGGCGGCCGGAAGAGGCGCCTCCTCGAGGATGATGTGCGCGTTGGTGCCGCTCATGCCGAACGCGCTCACGCCCGCGAACCGGGGCTGAGCCGAGCGCTTCCAGGCCTGCGTCTCGGTGGGCACGAAGAAGGGCGTGCCGTCCAGGCGGATGCGGGGGTTGAGCCGGCTGAAGTTCAGGTGCTTGGGAATGGCCTCGTGCTGGAGCGCGAGCGCCGCCTTCATCAACCCGGCGATGCCCGCGGCCGCCTCCAGGTGGCCCATGTTCGTCTTCACCGAGCCGAGCGCGCACCGCTGCCCATCGGGCCGGGGCTGGCCCAGCACCTCCACCAGGGCCTCCACCTCGATGGGATCGCCCAGGGGCGTACCCGTGCCATGGGCCTCCACGTACCCGAGCGCCGAGGGTTGCAGCTTCGCGTTCTTCAGGGCCTGGAGCAGCAAGTCCCGCTGGGCGAGCACGTTGGGCGCGGTGAGTCCCTGCGAGCGCCCGTCCTGGTTGACGGCCGAGCCGCGGATGAGCGCGAGGATCCGGTCTCCCCGGGCCTGGGCGTCCGACAGGCGCTTGAGCACCACGACGCCACAGCCCTCGCCCCGGACGAAGCCATTGGCGCGAGCGTCGAAGGCGCTGCACCGGCCATTCGGGGAGAGCGCCTGCATGCGGATGAGCGACTGGGTGACGGACGGGTGCAGCACCAGGTTCACGCCGCCCGCGAGCGCCACGTCACACTCGCCCGAGCGCAGGCTCTGACAAGCCAGGTGCACCGCCACGAGCGACGAGGAGCACGCCGTGTCCACCGAGAGGCTCGGGCCCCGCAGCCCGAGCGTGTACGACAGGCGTCCGGGCGGGAAGCAGTGGCCGTTGCCCGTGGAGAAGTAGGCGTCGATGCTCTCCGGATCCGTGGGCAGGAGCCGCGCGTAGTCATCCCCGGTGAGCCCCACGAAGACGCCCGTGGCGGTGTCCACGAGGCGCTCGGGATCCTGCCCCGCGTGCTCCAGCGCCTCCCACGCCACCTCCAACAACAGGCGCTGGCGGGGATCCAGGCTGGCGGCCTCGCGGGGGGAGATGCCGAAGAACTCCGCGTCGAAGCCGCTCACGTCCTCCAGGTAGCCCGCCCAGCGGGGAGCACCCGAGTCGGACCCGAAGCGGCGCGAGGCCGGCTCGCGGCGAACGACGTCCCGGCCCGCGGCCAGCAACTCCCAGTAGGCCTCCGGCGTATCGGCGCCTCCCGGGAAGCGGCACCCCATGCCCACCAGGGCGATGGGCTCGGCACGCGCGCGCTCGAGCGAGTCGATGCGCGCCTGCATCTTCTGCATCGCCATCACCGCGCGGGCCAGGCGCTGCTTGATTTCCTCCTTGCCCTCCTCGCTCACGATGCGTCCTCCCAGCCCGCCAGCGCGTCATCCACCATCTCGAGCAACTTCCCCTCGGACAGCTCGGCGAGCTGGTGCACCTCCTGCTCCACGGGAGCGGGCCGGCTCTTCTCCTTGCGAGGCTTCTCCACGGGCGCCGCCGGCGCCGCCTGCTCCTGCACGGGCGCCAGGCCGAGCTGCTCCAGCAGGTAGGCCGACAGGGCCATCAGCGTGGAGCGCGCCCACAGCAGCGTCACCGACAGCTTCAGGTCCAGCGCGGCCTCGATGCGGTTGCGCAGCTCCAGGCTCATCAGCGAGTCGAGCCCCAGGCCCCGGAACGGCTCATGCCGCCCGATACGCGTGGGGTCCACCCGGAGCACCTGGGCGAGCCGCTCGCGCAGGTAGTTCTCCAGCATCGCCACGCGTCCGCCCGGCGCGCAGCGCTTGAGATCCAACAGCAGGCTGGAGCGACCCCGCGCGCCCTCGGCGTGACTCTCCTGCGCCAGCTCCTCCCAGACGTGCTGGGAGGCCGCGCTCGGGAAGAACTGCAACCACTGGCGCAGATCCAACAGCACCGCGCCCGCGTTCGCCGCGCCCTCCGCGAGCAGGCGCTCGAGCAGCACGTCGCCCTGTCTGGTCGTGAAGCTCGCCATGCCCTGGAACGCGAGGCGCTCGCCCCGGTTGGCCCGCGCCGCGGCCAGACCCACCTCGGAGAAGGGTCCCCAGTTCACGCTCAGGGCGGGCAGGCCCTGCTGGCGCCGGTGGTGGGCCAGCGCGTCCATGGCGGCGTTGGCCGCCGCGTAGTTGCCCTGTCCCGGCATGCCCAGCAGCGCCGCCATGGAGGAGTAGAGGACGAAGAAGTCCAGCGGCTCGTCGCGGGTGAGCGCGTGCAGGTTCCAGGCGCCCTGGATCTTCGGCGTCAGCACCTCGCGGAAGCGCGAGGGCTCCTGCTGCTCGAGGATGCCGTCATCGAGCACACCCGCGCAGTGCAGCACGCCCCGGAGCGTGGGCAGCTCGCCGTGCGTGCGCGCCACCACCTCGGCGAGCCCCCGGGCGTCCGCCACGTCCACGCGCGCCACCTCCACGCGCGCCCCCGTGGCCCGCATCGCCTCCAGCTTCTCGGTGACGGACTCGGACGGGGCGCCGCGGCCCAGCAGCACCAGGTGACGTGCGCCATGCCCCACGAGCCACTGGGCCGCCGACAGACCCAGGCCCCCGAGTCCTCCGGTGATGAGGTACGAGCCGTCCGCGCGCACCCGGAAGCCCGGCTTGGGCGGGACGACGCGCAGCTGCGGATCCTGCATCGTGACGACGAGCTTGCCCACGTGCTGGCCCCGCGCCATCTCCCGGAAGGCCTCCGACACCTGCGACACGGGGAAGGAGCGGTGCTGGACGGGCCGGAGCATGCCGGAGGCCATGCGCTCCATCACCTCGTGCAACAGGCGCGCGCACAGCGCCGGCCGACGATCACGCAAGCCGCCCAGGTCGATGGCGACGTACATGAGCCGACGGCTGAACTGGGACAGCTCCAGCGAGCGTCCGGCGTGGATGTCCCGGTTGCCCACCTCGAGGAAGCGGCCGTCCGGAGCCAGCACCTCCATGCTCCGGGTGATGGCGTCTCCGGAGAGGGAGTTGAGCACCACGTCCACGCCCTCCCCGTCCGTCACGCGCATCACCTCGTCGGCGAAGGCGAGCGTGTGCGAGTCCATCACGTGGGCAATGCCCATGCCGCGCAGCAGCTCGCGCTTCTCGGGCGTGCCCGCGGTGGCGAACACCTCCGCGCCCAGCGCCTGGGCGATCTGCACCGCCGCGAGCCCGAGCCCACCCGCGGCCGAGTGGATGAGGATGCGCTCGCCCGCGCCCAGGTGGGCGAGGTGGTGCAACGCGTACCAGGCCGTCATGAAGACGCTGGGGATGGAGCTGGCCTCCTCCACGCCCATGTCCGGGGGCCGGCGCGCCACGAAGCGCGCGTCCACGACGACGTGCGAGGCCATGGCCGAGCGCGTGAAGGCCACCACCGCGTCACCCACCGCGAGTCCCTCCACGCCCTCGCCCACCGCCACCACCCGGCCCGCGCAGTCCAGTCCGAGCGGCAGCCCCTCCAGCGGCACGCCCGAGCGTCCCCCCTCCACGTCCTTCATCACGTACAGGCCCATGGTCTTCATCACGTCGATGAAGTTGAGGGCCGAGGCCTCGACGGCGATCTCCACCTCTCCGCGCGCGGGGCGGCGCCGCTCGGCCATGCGGACCACCACGCCGCCGAAGGAGGCCGCGGGTGCCGTCTCCACCAGGAAGCTCCTGCCAACCGCGGGCAGCAGGGGCTCGTTGAGCATGTCCTTGGCCGCCGAGCGCCGCACGAGCCGCGCCACCATGCGCGTTCCCCCGCGCAGGGCCACCTGCTCGTCCTCCGCGCGCGCCGACAGCTCCCGGCCCAGCGACTCCACGTCCACCTGGGCGGAGGAAGGATCCAGGTCCACGCACGTGCAGCGCAGCTCCGGGTGCTCCTGCCCCACCGTGCGGCCCAGGCCCCAGAGCGCCGCCTGGAGCGCGCCCGGCGTGGGTGAGCCCAGCACCGGCCACGCCCCGCGCGTCACCAGCCACAGCCGCGGCGGATCCCTCCAGCCCCAGCGCAGCATCTCCTGCACCACCCGGAGTGCGCCGCCGCAGGTGCGCATCGCCGACTCGAGCGCCTGTTCGCCCGGCGCGTCCGGCTCGGCCGCGTCCAGGCCCCACAGGTAGGCCACGCCCGCGCAGGAGTTCTCCTCGGGGAAGCACTGGCGCACCACGGCGCTCAGGTCCTCGCGCGAGCCCGGGGCCACGGTGTAGTGACGGGCGTGGATGCGGCGCAGGCCCGTGCCCGCCTCCACGCGGACGCACGCCCCGCCCCACGACTCCAGCATCTGCGCGAGCGCCTCGCCCACGCCGGAGGCATCCTGGAAGATGAGCCACGGCGTGTCGGCGGAGCCCGGCTCGAACACGGCGGGCAGACCCGCGCGGCGCCAGGCGACCTCGAAGAGCGAGCGATCCTGCTCGGCGCGCGCCTTGCCGTAGCGCGTGGGCAGGGCCGCGAGCTCCAGGCCCTCCACCACGGCGAGCGCGGCGCCCTGCCCGTCCAGCAGCGTCACGTCGCCCTCCAGGGTGGAACCCTTGCGCCAGGACTCGCGGGGGGTGATGCGCGCGTGGGCCCACTGGGGCGAGCCCCGGCGCAGCAGCTCGAAGTGGCGCAGGCGCACGGGCACGAAGGTGGTCTCATCCGAGGGCAGGCACTCGAGCAACACCTGGAGCGCCGCGTCGAGCACCCCGGGGTGCAGGCCGCCCGCGGCCCCGAGCGCTTCGGGCACGGCGATGCGGCCCAGGGCCTCGCCGTCCGTGCTCCACACCTCCTGCACGCCGCGGAAGGTGGGGCCGTACTGGAGTCCGCGCTGCTCCATCTCGTGGTAGTGCGCCTCGCCGATGAGCAGCCGGGACGGCAGGCGCCGCTGGAGCTCCTCCACCACGACGGGCGCCGGCGCGCTCCGGGTGTGGCTGTCCGAGGCACGCACCCGGCCGCCCGCGTGCACCGTCCACATCTCCGCGCCGCTGCCGCCCGGGGTGGGGATGAAGCTGGACACCTTGAAGGAGATGGCGCCCGTGGAGCTCACGTCCACGAGCAGCTCGGCCCGGCGCACGCTGTCGCCGAGCAGCGCCAGGGCGTCGTCGATGCGCAGCTCCTCGAGCACCCAGGGCCCGGGGCCGAGCGCGGACTGCACCGCCGTCATCACCCAGTCCAGGTAGGCCGTGGTGGGCAGCAGCACGGAGCCCTGCACCTTGTGGTCCGCCAGCCAGGGAATGGACTGGAGTCCCACGTCCACGTCCCAGAAGAAGGCCCCGGGGCGCAGGGAGGAGCGGCGGGGCTCGCCCAGCACCGAGGCCGGCGCCGCCTCGCGCTGCCCCTGGGGGAGGGCCGGCTTGGCACCGGGTTGGAACCAGCAGTCCTGGCGCTGCCAGGGATAGTCCGGCAGCCGCACCTGGCGGCCCCCTTCCGGGTAGAGCGCCTTCCACTCCACCTCGTGGCCCACCACGTAGAGGCCACCGAGCGTCTCCAGCATCACCTCGCGCTCGTTCTTCTCGCGCCGCATCGACGGCAGCACCGTGCCCTCCAGGCGCAGGTGGGCGATGGTCTGCTCGATGGAGGGCAGCAGCACCGGATGCGGGCTCACCTCCACGAAGAGCGTGTGGCCGCTGGTGGCCAGGCGCTCCACCACCGGCGAGAGCAGCACCGGCTCGCGCAGGTTGCGCACCCAGTAGGCCGGCTCCAGGTCCGAGCCGTCCATCACCTGGCCCGTCACCGTGGAGTACAGCGGCACCTCGCCGCGCCGGGGCGACAGGCCCTCCAGGGCGCGCAGCAGATCCTCGCGCAGGGGCTCCATCTGCGGGCTGTGCGAGGCCACGTCCACCTTCACCCGGCGGCAGAACACCTCCTGGGCCTCCAGCTTCTCCAGCACCTGGCCGAGCGCGTGGGTATCCCCGGAGAGCACGGTGGAGCGGGGGCTGTTGCTGGCGGCCACGGACAGCCAGTCCTCCAGGCCCTGGATGGCGGCGCGGGCCTCCTCCAACGTCAGCTCCACCATGGCCATGCCGCCCTGGCCACTCACGCGGCGCAGCAGCAGGCTGCGACGGCAGATGACGCGCGCCGCGTCGTCGAGGCTCAGCGCCCCGGCCACGTGCGCCGCGGCCACCTCGCCCATGCTGTGGCCCACCACGCCATCGGGCACCACGCCCCAGGCGCGCCACAGCCGCGCGAGCGCCACCTGCACGGCGAAGAGCGCGGGCTGCACCTGATCCACGCGCTCCATCCACCCGGGCGAGTCCGAGCGCAGCAGCTCCACGAGGGACCAGTCCACGTGGCGGCGCAGCGCCGCGTCGCACTGCTCGATGGCGGAGCGGAACACGGGCTCCTCGGCCATGAGGCGCCGGCCCATGCCGGCCCACTGCGAGCCCTGCCCCGGGAAGACGAACACCACGGGCTGGTGCCGACCATCCGCGTGGCGGGTGATGGACAGGCCGGGGCGGCTCTCTCCGCGCAGGAAGGCGCCCAGGCTCGCCCGGGCCTCGGCGTGGGTGCGCGCCTGGAGCGCCAGGCGGTAGTGCAGGTGGCCGCTGTGGACGGAGGCCGTGTAGCAGACGTCGTGCAGCGACAGCGGGCGCTCCTCGAGCCGGGCGAGCAGCAGGTGCGCGGCCCGGGCGAGCGCCTCGGGCGTCTGCGCGGACAGGGGCAGCAGCTCCACGCGCGTGGAGTCTCCGGAAGGCCGTGTCGGGGCGGGCAGCTCGCTCACGGGCGACTCCGGGGGAGGCAGCGCGCTCCAGCGCACCGCGACACCCCGGGCATGCAGGGCCCCGAGCGCCTCGAGCAGGGCGGCGCGGGGCTCGTCGCGCCGCAGCGAGCCCACCACCACGCCCGCGCGCACGGCCTTGCGCAAGAGCTGCTCCACCGGACGGCACAGCACCGGGTGGGGGCTGAGCTCCACGAAGGTGTCGAAGCCCTCGGAGACGAGCCGCTCGGCGGCCTGGGCGAAGCGCACCGGCTGGCGCGGGTTGCGGCAGCGCGCGTCACCGACGCGGCCCTCCGGGCCCACCTCGCGCGCCAGGGTGGACAGCCACATGGGGCCGCTCGAGCGTTCCCACAGCCGCTCCTGGGCCGCTTCCAGCTCGTCGCGCAGGGGCTCCCACTGCCGCAGGCGGCTCGCGCGATACACCTTCCACACCGCGTCCACCTCGTCCAGTCCGCCGGCGATGCACGCCGCGGCCACCTCGCCCACGCCATGACCCACCACGGCCTCGGGCTCCACGCCCCAGGAGCGCCACAGCGCCGCGAGCCCCATCTGCACCGCGAACGTCAAGGGCTCCGCGGAGTCCTCGTCCGTCTGCCCGCGCGCGTGCGGCTCGCGCAGCCTCTCCACGAGGGACCAGCCCGCCAGCGGCATGAAGCTCGCGTCCAGTGCCTCCACGCGGGCGCGGAACACGGGCTCGGTGGCCAGCAGCTCCCGGCCCATGGCGGGCCATTCCGAGCCCTGGGGCGCGCACACGAAGGCCACGCGCGGGCGCTCACAGGGCTCGCCGGTGAAGAGGCCCGTGCGGCGCTTGCCCTGGCGCAGGCTCTTGAGCAGCGCGGCCAGGTCCGAGCGCGTGCGGAACACCATGGCCGCGCGGTGGCCACCCGCGCCCGCGTGCAGGGCCCAGGTGCGGCACAGGTCGCGCAGGGCCACCGGCGCCGCGCGGTTGAGCACCAGCTCCTCCGCGCGGGCCGCCTGGGCGAGCAGCTCCTCGGCGCCGTCGGCCGCCAGGGGCAGGAGGTCCTCGCCCCCCACGGGGGACTCCTCCATCACGACGTGGGCGTTGGTGCCGCCCCAGCCGAACGCGCTCACGCCCGCGGTGGCCGGCCCGTCCTCTCCGGGCCAGGGCAGCGTGTGGCGCGGCAGGCTCAGCCGCAGCTCGCCGAAGGGGATGCGGGGGTTGGGCTCGCCGTGCAGCATGTGCGGGGGCACGAGCCGGCGCGACAGCGCGAGCGCCACCTTGATGACGCCCGCGATGCCCGCGGCGCCCTCCAGGTGGCCGATGTTCGCCTTGAGCGAGCCGATGAGCAGCGGCCGATCGATGGCACGGCCCTCACCGAGCGCCGCGCCCAGGGCGCTCGCCTCGGTGGGGTCTCCCAGGGCGGTGCCCGTGCCGTGCGTCTCCACGTAGTGCACGCGGTTGGTGGGCACGCCCGCGCGCGCGTAGGCCTCGCGCAGGAGCGCCGCCTGACCGGGCACGCTCGGCGCGGTGAGCCCGTTGCCCAGGCCGTTGTTGTTCACCGCGCTGCCGCGGATGATGCAGTAGATGCGCGCGCCCGCGGCGATCGCCGCCGACAGCGGCTGGAGCACCACGAGCCCCGCGCCCTCCCCTCGCCCGAAGCCATCCGCGCCCGCCGCGAACGCCTTGCTGCGCCCGTCCGGCGACAGCCCGCCGAACTTGGACAGGAGCACGTTCGCCTCGGGCGAGAACATCAGGTTGACGCCGCCCACCAGCGCCAGCCGGCTCTCCCCCGAGCGCAGGCTCTGACACGCCAGGTGCACCGCCACGAGCGACGAGGAGCACGCCGTGTCCACCGTGAGGCTCGGCCCCTTGAGTCCCAGCGTGTACGAGAGGCGGTTGGCCACGATGTTGAGCGACTGGCCCGTGGCGCTGTGCAGCGTCACCGCCGCGCGCTCGCTCAGGTGGCGGTCCGCGTAGTCATGCCAGATGGAGCCCATGAACACGCCCGTGCGCGAGCCCTTGAGGCTCGAGGGGGGCAGGCCCGCGTCCGCCAGGGCCTCCCACGCCACCTCCAGCATCAACCGCTGCTGGGGATCCATCTCCGCGGCCTCGCGCGGGGAGATGCCGAAGAAGAGCGGATCGAACCCGCTCACCCCCTCGAGGAAATAGCCGTGGCGGGTGATCATCCGCCCCTCGGCCTGGGGGTCCGGATCGTACCAGGCATGCGCGTCCCAGCGATCCGCGGGAACCTCCTGGAGCAACTCCCGGCCCTCGCACAACACGCGCCAGAACGCCTCCGCGTCCGGCGCCCCGGGAAAGCGGCACGCCAACCCCACCACCGCCAGCGGCTCCACTTCACCCGAGGCCGCCAGGGCTCCCGTCTCCGCGTCCTCGTCGCGCTCCACCTTCGTGGCGGTGTGGGTGCCGGGCTTCAGGGGGTTCTCGCTCTCCGTCATGTCTTGCCTTCCTGTGTCCCGCTTCCAGCCGCCAAAGACTTGCGTCCCTTACGGACTTCGCCTGTTTCCATGTGTCCAGCGCATGAAGGCTCACCCACCCGGGGGCGCACCCCGGGTGTCGTCTATTGTGACGCAGCGCATATGAGCGGGGCCCCATCTGAACCCCTTCAAAATCGCATGTCTTTTCTGGCTTGAGGAGCGGGTAGAGACAGACCCGCGCGAAAGCGGCTAGGGCGGGGATTCCCGGGCTGTAAAACAACCAGGAGACGGGTCATTCAATTCCTGGCATGGCCTGGATGCCCAGCTTTTCAATCTCTTCCAGGCTCAAGCCCGCTTCCTGGAGGATCTCCCGGGAGTGCTGTCCCAGAGAGGGAGGAGGACGCAGCGGCGTGTCGCCCAGGCGCAGCGGCGTGAGCAGGTGGGTCACCGTTCTCCCCCGTGGGGTATCCACGGACCGCGCGAACAGACCGCGGGCGCGCAGCTGGGCATCCGCGAGCACCTCGTCGCCTTCGAGTACGGGTTCGACACACACGTCCTGGCCGGTGAAGCGTTCCATCCAGTACGCCAGCGGATGCTCGGCGAACAGGCGCGTGAGCTCGGCCTTCACGCGCGCGCCCGCCTCGCCCGGGGAGTAGCCGTCGGCGAGCAGCTCGGGGCGGCCGAGCACCTCGCACACGCCGGCGAAGAACTTGGGTTCGAGGGCGCCCACGGAGAGGTAGCGGCCATCCGCGGTGCGGTAGAGCCCATAGCCGGCGAAGCCGCCGTTGAGCACGTCCGCGCCGCGACGCAGGGGGGGCGCCTGGTCGCCGAGGAAGAGCCGCGCGGCCAGGTGCATGTGGAGGAAGGCCAGGGCGCCGTCCGTCATGGACACGTCCACGAAGCGACCCTGGCCGGTGCGCTCGCGCTCGTGGAGCGCCGCGAGCACGCCCACCAGCGCGAAGAGGCTGCCGCCGCCGATGTCGCCCACCTGCACGCCGGGAAAGGCGGGCGCGCCGTCCGCCTGTCCGCCGTAGCCGAGCACCCCCGCACGCGCCACGTAGTTGAGATCATGCCCCGCCTGGAGCCTGTCCGGGCCCGTCTGGCCGTAGCCGGAGATGGCGCAGTAGACGAGCCGCGGGTGGAGCGCGTGCAGCGCGTCCCAGCCCAGCCCCAGGCGATCCATGACGCCCGGCCGGAAGCTCTCCACGAGCACGTCGTAGCCCCGCACCAGGCGCAGGAAGGCATCGCGGCCCGCGGGGGACTTGAGATCGAGCGTGAGCGAGCGCTTGTTGCGGTTGAGCCCGTAGAACAGCGCGCTCTCGCCGCTGTCGCTCAGGGGAGGCATCTGGCGCAGGGGATCGCCCCCGGCGGGGTCCTCCACCCGATCCACCGTGGCGCCCAGGTCGGCGAGCACCAGCGTGGCGTACGGGCCCGGCAGCAGCCGGGAGAGATCCAGGACCTTGAGGCCAGACAGGGGAAGCGTGTTCATGGGCGTGGGGGGGGGGCGAGGCGGAAAAAAAGAAGCGGCGCGAGCCCCAGAGGAGCGCGCGCCGCCCGAGGAAACACGCGGCCCGGAAGGGGGACGCGGCTTCCGGTGAGTCTAGCCCAGCAGCTTCGCCAGCTTCATGGCGAGGCCCATGTCCATGGGCTTGAACTTGATCTTCCCCTGCATGGCGGCCATCTGCGAGTTGAGCTTCTTCTCGGTGATCTTCACGAAGTCGTCGTTGCTCATGTAGACGGTCATCTTGGACGCGCCGTTGATGCCCTCGGACACCCAGCCCTCGGGCTTGGTACAGTCCAGCGTCCACTTGCCGCCGTTGTCGCCACTGATGTCGAAGTGGATGACCGCGTTGATCTCCTTGGCCAGCTCCGGCTTCTCCTTGAGGATGCTCGGGATGCGGCTCTCGATGATGTCCTTCGAGTTCATGCTTGCTCCTTGGGGATTGATTGGTGAATCAATGCCGGGCAGGACCGTAATGATGGGTCCCGAGGAGGTCAAGCCAGCAAGCGGGTTCAGCGAGCGGTGCCGCGCGTGCCGCTGGCCAGGGCCCGGCGGACCATGTCGAGCAGATCACTCAATTCGAAGGGCTTGGCCAGGTGGCCCGTGGCGCCGATGTCCGTGGCCTTGAGGCCCACGTTGCGGTCGGCGCTCAGGACGATGATGGGGATGTGGGCCACGCTGGGCCGCTGGCGCATGCGCTGGGCGAACTCCCAGCCGTCCATCACCGGCATCATCAGATCCAACAGGATGAGCTGGGGGGGATCGGGCTCGAGCCGTTCGAGAGCCTCCTTGCCATTGCGTGCCCGGCGGATCTCGAAGCCCTCGGCCTCGAGGATTTCCGACAGGGCCTCGAGGATGTCGGGGTCGTCATCGACCACCAGCACGACGTGGGAATCCTGGGGCTGAAGATTGGCGGAAGACAGATTCTTCTCCTCAAGTGATGCGCGGGCTCGATTTTCCCCCAAGGCGCGTCAAGGTGCGGGGGAAATCAGCCGGTCCGTGGAGCGGCGCAGCAGGCTCGTTGCAAAAGTGACAGAGCCGACCCACTCTGTACATCAACCCATGGACCAGGAGAGGGCAGGCGTGAGGTGTGAGTTGGAAAGACCCGGGGCGATGGGCGCCGACGAGCCTGGCTTCGCCATCCTGTCACGGCGCGGCCAGCTCCAGCCCCTGGACGAGCGGCTGAGCGCCCAGCTGGGACTGGAGCGTCTGCCCGAGACCGTGGGATCCGTGGCGGAGCTGATGGAGGCGGCGGGCTTCCTCCCCCGGGCGGGCGGAGAGCTGTGGGAGCGCGAGGATCGGCTGCTGCGGGTGGGCGAGCGGCCCATGGGCGATGGCGCGCGGCTGGTATGGGCCCAGCTCCAGGAAGACGACGCGACGCTCATCCACCGCCGCGTGCGCTACCTGGGCATGGCCTCGCACGATCTCCGGGGCGCGCTGGCCAACGTGCGCTCCTACGCGGCCCTGCTGCTCAACGGCCGCATCCCCCTGGAGGCCAAGGCCAGGCGTGGGTTGGAGACCATCCTGCGCAACACCGACAAGGCCCTGTCGTTCTCCCAGGACTTCTTCGACGCGAGCCGGGCCGATCTGGGCATGCTGGCGTGCGAGCGGGAGCGGCAGCCGCTCGAGCCCCTGCTTACCGCCGCGGTGGAGCGCCACCTGGAGGCGGCGGGCACGGCCAGCGTGGCGCTCGGCCTGGAGCTGCCGGGCGGTCCCCTGCCCGAGGTGGATGTGGACGCGGGGCGCGTCCAGCACGCCGTGGAGGCCTTCATCCGCCACCATCTGCTGCGCGCCCATGCCGGAGAACAACTCCGGGTGAGGGTCCAGCTCCAGGGACAGTGGCTGCGAGTGGAGGTCCGGCGGGATGGGATCCCCGTACCGGACGAGGAGCTCGCCCTGGTGTTCGCCCGGGAGGAGCGCGCCTTCCGCGAGAAGAAGCTGGAGGATCCGCTGCGCCTGGCGCTCGCTCAACAGGAAGTGGAGGCGCTGGGAGGCTCGGTGGGGGCGAGCAGCGACGCGGGCGGCACGACGCTCTACCTCACCCTGCCCGCCATGCTCGCTACCTCCGCGGGCGTCCAGGTGTAGTCCAGGTGTAAAGCACGCGTGTCTTGCTGGCGACCCACCCCACATGGGGCTATCCTGTGGCGCCGGTTTGTGCCAAGGAGGGCGCGATGGGTCTGAAACCGATGGAGATTCTGTTGATCATGGGGGCGCTGCTCCTCCTCTTCGGAGGCTCGCGCCTGCCGCAGCTGGGCTCTTCCCTGGGGAGCGCCATCCGCAACTTCAAGCGGGGCTTCAGCGGTGAGGAGTCCGCGCCCGAGGAGAAGAAGCCCACGCCGACCTTCGCCGAGGGCTCCAATGGCGTGGACATGAAGGACGCCAACGCGCGCAGCGCCAGCCGTCAGGGCTGAGTCCTCCCGCGAACGTCATGTGGCTCGCGCCCGTGCGCTCCTCTCCAGACGAGGGGGCGACACGGGCGTCGTCGTTGCATCCCCCGCTCTACTTGAGCTTCTCCTCGATGCGGGCCCGCACCGCCTTCGCCTGGGCCTGGACGCGCTGACCCTCGGCGGGGTCATACGCCACGCTGCCCTGGAAGACCTTGAGGATGGCCTCGTGCGCCTGTTTCTCCTCGCCCTGCGCGAGGAGCGTGTCGGCCAGGAACATCCACGCGCGCAGGTTGCCGGGGTGCGCCTCGAGCACCTTCTGGTAGAGCGCGGCGGACTTCTTCAAGTCCCGCTTGGGCCAGGGCAGCTCGTAGTGGTAGCGCCCCTTGATGAGCAGCGGCGCGCCGAAGTCGTACTGGGGATCGAGCTTGATCGCCGTGTCCAGGCGCTCGTTGTACTTGCCCTCCAGGCCCTCGCCCAGCGCCGTGAGGATGCCCACCGCCTGCGAGTAGGAGCCGATGCCCGCGGCGGAGAAGTAGTGGCCCTCGACGCGCCCGGGCGCCACCTTGCGCGCGCGGTCTCCCATCTCCCAGGCCTGCTTGCCGAAGCTCTTCTTGGTCTTCGAATCGGTGGCGCCATCCGCCTGCCACTGGAGGAGCCGGGCCGAGCGCCACAACAGCTCGTAGTCCTCGGGGGCCTCCTGGAGTGCCTTGTTCAACGTCTCGCCGAGCTGCTTCACCACGGCACCGTCCGCCCGCTTCGCGTACAGCGCGTCCATCGCGGACAGTTCATCGGGGGTGGCGGCCAGCCCGGGCAGGGCCATCAACAGGACGAGGGCGAGAGCAAGCGAGCGCATTCACGTCGTGTTAGCACGCGATTTTCAAACGAGGAAGGCGGCCCCCGCGGTGCTTCAGGCACCTCGAGGACCGCCTCGATGAGCTGTGAACATGGAACCCGCCCTCGCGCTCAGGCGGCGTCGGCCGGGTTGACGGCGTCGAACTCCTCGTCCTGGTTGAAGGCCGCCAGGTAGCGCTCGAGGAAGTTCTTCGTCTTGAGCTCCACCTGCCGCACGCGCTCGCGCGACACGCCCCAGCGCTGGCCCAGCTCCTCGAGCGTGCGCGGTTTGTCCTGCGTGAGCCGCTCCTGGAGGATGTCCCAGCCCAGATCGCCAATGCGCTTGCGAACCTTGGACAGGGCCTCCTGAACCTCCCCATCCTGCTCGCGCGACAGGAAGATGGCCTGGGGCGACGGCCCCGAGTCCTCCAGCCGATCCAGGAAGGTCGTCTCGCCTTCCTCGTCGATGCTCGCGTCGAGCGAGAAGTCCATCATGCTGCCGCGCTCGGCCTCGCCGCCGCGCACCTGGCTGCGGTTGTCCTTGAGGTAGCGGGTGATGTAGGCGCGGATCCACCACACCGCGTAGGTGGCGAAGCGCACGTTCTTCTTCGGATCGAAGTGCTCGATGGCCTTCATCAAGCCCACGTTGCCCTCCTGGATGAGGTCATCCAGGCGAGCCCCACGGTTGGCGAACTTCTTGGCCACCGCCACCACGAACGCCAGGTTGCTCGTGGCGAGCGTCTGCCGCGCCGCTTCATCGCCCTTGCGGGCACGCCCAGCCAGCTCGTACTCCTGCTCCCGGGTCAACTGCGTGTGATCCCCGAGGTGACGCAGATAGTGCGAAAGGCCCTCGGCTCCGTACTTCATCGTCCTGGTTGCCATGATTTCGCGTCCTCCGTTGCCTTCACGATTCGGACGCGCCCACCCCCGTCTCCGCGTCCACTCTTGGAGTTAAGACGCATGACGGCCCGGAGGGTTTCTCGGTTCCACAACAGGGAAGTATTTGTTCTGCTTACCCTGTCCACAAGTCGCACGACAATGTTCGCTCCAACGACTTGGAGTGAAACGAACCCACTCCTTCCATAGCGTCACGGCCGCCTGGGCGCTGGAAAGATCTTCTCCGGATTCAGGAGCCCCGAAGGGTCGAAGAATTCCTTCAGCCGGCGTTGCAGGGAGAGGACGCCCTCGGACTGCTCCATCGCCAGATATTCCCGCTTGGCGTGTCCCACACCATGCTCGCCTGTGATGGTGCCACCCATGGCGACGGTGATTTCCAACATCCGTTGGATGCCCTTCTCCACGAGCGCGCGCTGGTGCGGACCGTCGTAGAGCAGGTTGGCGTGCAGGTTGCCGTCTCCCGCGTGGCCGTAGGTGGCGACGAGCAGACCGAGCTCCTCACCCATGTCCTTGAGCGCCCGGATGATGTCGGGAATACGGGAGCGGGGAACGGCGATGTCCTCGGAAATCTTGTGAGGCCGCAAGGCCCGGAGGGCCGGGGAGACCAGGCGGCGCGCCGTCCACAGCCGCTCCCGTTGGGACTCGTCCTGGGCCACGAGCACCTCCCGCGCCCCCTCCCGCTCGCAGATCTCCCCGAGCCAGGTGAGCTCCGCGAACAGGCCCTCCTCCACGTTGCCATCCACCTCGGCGATGACGGCCGCTCCCGCGCCCTCGGGGAAGGGAAAGCCGCGATGACGCACGGCGTGAAGGGCCGTGTCATCGAGGAGCTCCAACG
Organism: Cystobacter fuscus; assembly: GCF_002305875.1. Classification (NCBI taxonomy): domain Bacteria; kingdom Pseudomonadati; phylum Myxococcota; class Myxococcia; order Myxococcales; family Archangiaceae; genus Cystobacter; species Cystobacter fuscus. Next base: position 8,230,485 of record NZ_CP022098.1, read on the forward strand.
TCCGGGGGAGGATTCCCTCCTTCAGGACGGTGGTGATGGCGCGCGCGGCGGCGTACACCGAATCGAAGACGACGAGAGCCGTCTTCACGTACCGGGGCCGGGGCACGAGCTGGACGGTGATCTCCGTGGCCACCCCGAGCGTTCCCTCCGAGCCCACGAACAGGCCCACCAGATCGTAGCCCGCCACGCCCTTGAGCGTGCGGCGGCCCACGCGCAGCACCTCGCCCGAGGGCAGCACCCACTCCAGGCCGATGACGTAGTCCCGGGTGACGCCATACTTGAGCGCCCGCGGGCCTCCAGCGTTCTCCGCCACGTTGCCGCCCAGGGTGCAGAACTCCCAGGAGTTCGGGTCCGGTGGATAGAAGAGCCCCTGGGCTTCCACCGCCTTCATGAAGTCACCGGTGATGACGCCCGGCTGAGCCACCGCCGTCATGTCCTCCACCGACACCGAGAGGATGCGGTTCATGCGCTCCAGGCTCACCGCCACGCCGCCTCGTAGGGGCAGCGAGCCACCACTCTTGCCACTGCGCGCCCCACAGGGCGTGAAGGGCACACCGAGCGACTGGCAGGTGCGGAAGACGGCGGACACCTGGACCGTGTCCTCGGGAAACACCACGAGGTCCGGGGGATAGACGCCCGAGTCGGACTCGTCCCGGGCGTAGCGCTCCAGGGTGGGCGCGTCGCGGCGCACCTGGCCCCCGGACAGCACCGCCACCAGCGCCGCGTGGGCTCGCTCCATCAGCGCGGGATCGGGTCTCGGAAAGGTACGCTCCGCGGGCAGGCTCATGCCGCTCCCTCCTTCATCGGCGCGGGAGCGCCAGGCGCGTCCACAACTCCCGGCGCATGGCTCCGTCCCGTCGCAACAAACCTTCATACGCCTCCGCGTGCGTGCGAGCATCCCGCTGCCGGGGCCCCCGAATGCGCAGGCACGCCTGCTCCGCCTCGATGATGCAGGCGGTGGCGGGGCTGCCGAGCACGCTCGCCAACGACGCGGCCACCTCGCGCGCCAGGTCCTCCTGGAGGATGAGCCGGTGCGCGAAGCAGTCCACCAGCGTGCTCAGCCGCCCGAAGCCCACCACCCACTTCGCCGGCACATAGGCCACGTGGGCCCGGCCCTCGAAGGGCAGCAGGTGGTGCGGACACATGGACTGGAAGCGCAGGTCCGTCACCACCACCAGCTCCCCGGACGAGCCCCGCGGCGCGCGAATCAACTCCCCCAGCGCCTCCTCGGGCGTCTGGGCGTAGCCGTCGAGGAACTCCGTCGCCCACGCCTCCGCCACCCGCTCCGGCGTCTCGTGGAGGTTGGGATCCGCCTCCTGGGAAAGTCCCGCCGCGCGCAGGAAGTCCTGGATGGCCACGGCCATGGCGGCCCGATCCGGCTTCACGACCCGCGCGCCCTCCTTCGTGACTCGGCGATTTCCCACTGACACACCTCCTGGTCGTTCCCTTGGACCCCAACACGACAGCGGGTGCAACCTATAGCGAAGCCCGCGTGGGATCTCCCGGGAAGACCCGCCCCCGGAATGAAGAGCGCGTCCCGCCGTTCACCCTCCCACCCTTGACACGCTCCGGGCGCGTCAGTAGAGCCCTCTGATCCCCTGGCCCATGCGCTCCCGAGCCCATACTGCTGGACCCCTCATCGCCCCCCTGCTGGTGGTGCTCTGGGTGCTCCAGTCCGTGCTCGCCCTCGCGCACTTCCAGGGTCACTCGCACCGCTACTGTGCCGTGCACGGCGCCCTCGAGGAGGCCCCTTCCAGCGGAGGCTCCGTACGCTGGGTGCGCTTCCAGGAAGAACGGGCCGTGGAGCGGCAGTCGGCCGCATCCGAGGGCGCACTGCGGCACGAGACGTGCGACGTCCTCTCCTCCAGCGAGCGCCCCCAATGGGCCGGGAACCCCGCGCCGGCGGCGACCCTCGTCGCGACCTGCATCGAGGTGAACCCACCCGTCAGCGAGTCTCCCCGAGCGCTGTCCTCGCTGTCCGTCCTCGACCTGGCGCCCAAGGTGTCTCCTCCGGCGCGCGCCTAGCCGCGTCGAAGCGAGGTCTTGGGTCGACGTCCGCCCCCGGGCGACGTCCTGGTTCGAGGAGTATCACGTGTCCCTTCCGTCGTGCCGGCTCGCCGGCATCATCGCCTGTCTGTCCTTGTCCCTCCCGCTGTCCGCGTCCGCGCAGGAGCCGGCCGCGCCTCCCCCCTCTTCCCCGGAGACCCCTGCCCCCTCCGAGGACCCGGGGCTGTCCGCCGACGACTTGAAGGACATCGAGTCGGCGCTCGGCCAGGACGCCGCTACCGCCGCCCAGGAGGGCACGCCCCCCGCCGCGACCACTCCCCCCGCCAGTTCCAATCCCAGTGGGGTGGTGATCAGCCCGAGCAACATCAACTTCCGCGGACTGGAGCTGTCCTTCATCCTCGACGTGGCGGGAGCCGCCTTCAGCTCGAAGGAGCCCCTGCAGTCGGGCGGGCATGATCCCACCGCCAACGGCTTCAACCTCCAGCAGTTGGAGATGTCGTTGAACACGGCGGTGGATCCCTACTTCCGCTTCACCGGCAACATCGTCTTCAGCCAGTTCGGCGTCGAGGTGGAGGAGGCGTACGCCGCCACCACCGCCCTGCCCGCCAACCTCCAGCTGCGCGCCGGCCAGTTCCTCACCCTCTTCGGCCGGCTCAACTCCACCCACCCACATAGCTGGGACTTCGTGGACCAGCCCTTCGCACTCGGCCGCGTCTTCGGCGGTGAAGGCAACCGCGGACTGGGCGTGGAGGCCTCCTGGCTCGCGCCGCTGCCCTGGTTCCTGGAAGTCGTGGGCTCCGTCACCGATGCCAGCGGCGGGAGCACCGCGCGCAGCTTCCTCGGCGCCGGGGGCGGAGGAGTCAGCTCACCGCTCGACTTCCAGTTCACCGGCGCGGTGAAGCAGTTCTTCCCGCTGAGTGATGAGCTGTCGCTCGTCTGGGGCCTGTCAGCCGCGGATGGGCCCACCCCCACCGGCTACCGCAACCGCGCCGACGTGTTCGGCACCGACGTGTACCTCAAGTACCGGCCCCTCTCCGGAGGCAACTCCACCATCGTGGCCCTCCAGGGCGAGCTGTTCTACCGGCGCCGGCAGGTGCCCCAGGACGTCATCTCGGATCTCAGCGGCTACGGCCAGGTCCTCTGGCGCTTCTCCCAGCGGTGGGCCGCCGCCGGCCGCTACGAGTTCGGCACTCCCGCGCGCAACCTCGCGGGCGCCATCGCCAACGACGCACTCGATCCCGACTGGACCGCCAACCGCCAGCGCATCTCGGCCAACGTCACCTTCTGGCCCACCGAGTTCTCCCGCCTGCGCCTGCAAGCCGCCACGGACCTCGTCGGCTGGCGGGAGCGTCCGGACACCTCGGTCTTCCTCGCACTCGAAGTGGTGATGGGCGCGCACGGCGCTCACGCCTTCTGAATCCCCTTCCCGCACTGGAGCCCTCGATGAGCCCCTTCCGATTCCTCGCGGCCCTGAGCGCCGCCCTCTGCTGCCTGCTGTCCCTTCCCGCCCGCGCCGACCTGAAGGTGGTCGCCACGCTGCCCGACCTCGCCGCGCTCGCCAAGGCCGTGGGCGGCGAGCACGTCCAGGTCACCGCCATGGCGCTGTCCACCCAGGATCCCCACTTCGTGGACGCCAGGCCCAATCTGGCGCTCGAGCTCAACCGCGCCGATCTGCTGCTCTCCGTCGGCCTGGAGCTGGAGATCGGCTGGTTGCCCACGCTCCAGAATGGCGCGCGCAATCAGCGCATCCTCTCCAGCGGTCCCGGCTTCCTGGACGTGTCCCAGTTCGTCGTCAACAAGCGCGAGGTGCCCCAGACCCCCACGGATCGCAGCAATGGCGACGTGCACCCGGGCGGCAACCCGCACTATCTCTATGACCCGAACGTCGGCCTCGCGGTCGCCCAGGGGATCGCCGAGAAGATGATCGCCCTGGATGCGAAGAACGCGGAGGCCTACCGCGCCAACCTGACAAAGTTCACCGACGAGCTGAAGAAGGCCATCCCCGCCTGGCAGCAGCGGCTGGCCGGACTCAAGGGCACGCCCGTCGTCGCCTACCACCGGACCACGGCCTACCTGTCCGCGTGGCTGGGCTTCGACACCATCGCCTACCTCGAGCCCAAGCCCGGCATCCCGCCCACGCCCGCCCACGTGGCCCAGGTGCTCGCACAGGCCCGCCAGCGCAAGGCGCGGATGGTGCTGCGCGAGGAGTACTACCCCGCCAGCACCTCCAAGCTGGTGGCGGATAAAATCCCCGCTCCCCTCGTCGTCCTCCCGGGCGGCACCAACTTCCGGGGAGGAGAGACGTACCTCCAGCACATCGAGGACCTGGTGACCCGGCTGGAGAAGGGCCTGAAGGGCCAGGGGAGCTGAACCATGCGCCGCTCCCTCCTCCTCGTGTGGGGCCTCGCCCTCGGTGGCTGTGCCTGGGAGCCCGGCCAGGGCTTCGCCGTCGTCGAGCCCTCCGTGCGCGTCGCCTACGAGCCCCTCGCCTCCCGCGCCGCGAGCGACGGCTACCAACGCTTGAGCTCGGACTACCAGGTGCGCCTGGACTCGGCCTCCATGCGGCTGTCCGGCATCGAGCTGCTCGCCAGCGCCTCGGGTTCGGGCTCGGGCACGACGTTCGACCCGTCCCGCCCGCCTCCGGGCTACTCGCTGTGCCACGGCGGCCACTGCCACCGCGACGACGGCGCCCTCATTCCCTATGAGCAGATAGCCGCGGAGATGGGAGGCGGAGGCGGCACGAGCGCCGTGGTGACACTCGCCACGGAAGGGCCGTTGGATCTGCTCGCCCCCGAGACGCGCACGATGGCATGCGCACCCGAGTGCGCACTGCCCCAGACCCAGGTGTCCCAGGGCCGTTGGTCGGTGGCGTCCCTGCGGCTCGTGGGCACCGTGCGCGACTCGCGCGTCCCCGCGCGCTTCCAGGGCGAGCGCCCCTTCGTGCTGGAGCTCCCCACCGATACGACCACGGACGCCCCCGTGGCGATCCTCACCGGCGCGGTGGACCTGCCCTCGGACCGTACGACCCCGCCCGAGGCGAAGCTGCGCCTGGACCTGGTGCTCACCGCCGCGCTGTTCGACCCGGTGGACTGGGGCACGCTCGTGAAGGACGACCGGATGGAGTTCGACAACAACGCACGCACGGCCCTGGTGGAGCGGCTGTCCCAGCTCAAGCCCCAAGCGGAGGTGTCCCGTGGAGAATGAGCCCGTGGTGGCGGAGACGGAGCACAAGCACTCGCACGAGCACACGAAGGACGTGATCCTGTGCTGCGAGGATCTGGTGATCGGCTACGACGGCAAGCCGATGCTGCCGCCCGTGGACTTCCAGGTGCGTCGGGGCACCTTCCTGGCGGTCATCGGCCGCAACGGCTCGGGCAAGAGCACGTGGTTCAAGACGTTGCTGGGCCTCCTGCCGCCAGTGTCCGGCCGGGTGTACCGCTCCAGCCCGCATGTGAAGAGCGCGTACGTGCCACAGACCTCGGGCATCGACGCGCTGCTGCCCGTGCGCGCGGGGGAGCTGGTGCGCTGGGGGCGGATCTCCGGGTGGAACTTCCTCTGGCCCTTCGGCGCACGGGGGGATCGACGCGCGGTGGAGCGGGCGCTGGACACCGCCGGGGCCCTGCCCATCGCCCACCGCCCCTACCGCGAGCTGTCCGAGGGACAGAAGCAGCGCGCCCTGCTCGCGCGCGTGCTCGCCACCGAGGCGGACCTGGTGCTGCTCGACGAGCCCACGGCCGCCATGGACGCGGTGGCCGAGCGCGAGACGATGAAGCGCCTGGCGGAGCTGGCGCATGAGCATGGGCTCGCGGTGGTGGTGGTGAGTCACGACCTGCGCGTGGCCGCCGAGTCCGCCGATCAGCTCCTCTTCGTGGATCGGGAGACCAGCTCCGTGGTCCTGGGCGACGCGGACACGGTCTTCTGCCATCCTGCCTTCCGCCGCCAGTACGGCGACGAGTACTGCCCCCGTCATCCGCCCTCAGGACATCCCCGTGGACCCACAGTCGGTTAGTCCCTCCTCCTGGGCCCAGTTCTGGGACGCCTACGAGCTGTTCCGCGATCCCATGCTGTGCGCGCTCATCGCCGGCAGCGTGCTCGGCTTCCTGGGCGTCTACGTGGTGTTGCGGCGCATGGTGTTCGTCAGCGCCGCGGTGACGCAGTCGGCGGGCCTGGGCGTGGCGCTCGCCTTCTACGCGGAGATCCACCTGGGCATGCACGTGGATCCCACGCTGGGCGCGGTGGCGCTCGCGCTGGTGGCCACGATGCTGTTGATGATGGATCCGGCGCGGCTGCGGCTCACGCGGGAGAGCCTGCTCGGCCTGGCCTATGCGTTCACCGGCGGCGCGGCCATCCTCGTGGGCGATCGCATCTCCCAGGAGGCCCATGACATCCAGGGCATCCTCTTCGGCACGGCGGTGCTCGTGGAGCGCCCCCAACTGCTCGCGGTCGCGTGGGCGGGCGCCCTCATCCTCTTCATCCACCTGTGGTGGTTCCGCGGCCTCACCTTCGCCAGCTTCGATCGCATCGGCGCGCACGTGCAGGGGCTGCCGGTGCGCATGCTCGACGCGGTGTTGATGATCTCCATCGGCCTGATGGTGGGCGTGTCGGCGCGGGCACTCGGCGCGCTGCCGGTGTTCGCCTTCTCCATCCTCTCGGCGCTCGCCGCGCTGATGCTGGACCTGCGCCTGCCATGGACCTTCCTGTTGTCCACGCTCGCGGGCGCCATCTCGGGACTGGGCGGCTACCTCTTCGCCTACTTCTACAACTTCCCCGTGGGAGGCTCGCAGACGGTGCTCGCGACCGCGATCGTGGCGCTGGCCTTCGGGGTGCGCGGCGTGAAGCAGTTCGTCACCCGCTCCCGGGGCTGAGGCTCCGGGCGCTCAGCGCACCGCGGCGGAGATCTTCTTGAACTCGGGGGCGTCCGCGCTCCCGAGCAGATCGAAGAGCGCCAGTTCCACGGTGAGCAGGCGAGCGCCCACGTCGCGGCACGCCTCCAGGCCCACGCGCCGGTCCTCGGGGTGGCGCGAGAGCACCGCGTCCGCGCAGACGAACGGCGTGAAGCCCCGCTCCACCAGCGCGCGCACCGTCTGGAAGACACACACGTGGGTCTCCATGCCCACGACCAGCACCTGCTCGCGGGCGCCGAGCCCCATCACCACGTCGGGCACGCAGGCGCTGAACTCCCGCTTCTCCACGGCGGAGAAGTCGCCCAGGCGCGCCTTCACCAGGGAGTGCGTGGACCCCAGGCCCTTGGGGTACTGCTCGGTGACGAGCACGGGCAGCGCCAACGCCCGGGCGCCCTCGATGGCGGCGTTGACGCGGTTGAGCATCCGCTCGAGCGCGTCGTTCGCCATGGCGCCGCACAGCCGCTCCTGGACATCGACGACGAGGAGCGAGGTTCGATCCCTCTGGAGCCGGAAGGTGGGCATGGGCCCCGTGTCTCCCCGAGCCCCACCCCAACCGTCAAGCATCCCGAGATTCAAGGGCCGGGTGATTGACGACCCCCAGACGCGTGACCAATGTCATGGAGATGAAGGGACACGCTCGCCAACTGATGACCGCGCCCGTGAAGTCCGTATTCCTGGATACTCCGCTCTCGGAGGTCGCCCTGCTGCTGGCCGATGCCCACATCGCCGGCACACCGGTGACGGACGACGAGGGGCGCGTGTTGGGCATCATCAGCGAGCCCGACATCCTCAATGCGCTCCTGGCGGACCAGCCGCTGGACACCACGGCGCGCGAGCTGATGACCTCGCCCGTATACACGGTGAACGAATTCGAGACCACCGACGAGGTGATGGCGCTCTTTCGCAAGCATGGCGTCCACCACCTGCCCGTGGTGCGTGAGGAGCAACTGCTGGGCATCATCACGCCCGCGGACGTCATCCGCTACCTCGCGAGGGATCTCGACGAGCCGCCCCGGGTGGGTTGAGGGCGAGACAGGGAGGCGCCCTCGCGGTATGGGAGGGCGCGATGAGCGAACCTCTGCGACTGGATGACTGGGGCGGCGATGGCCCCGTGCTGCACTTCGCGCATGCCAATGGCTTCCCGCCGGGCAGCTACCGCAAGTTCCTCCAGACCCTCACGCCCCGCGCGCACGTGCTCACCCAGCAAAGCCGCTGGCTCGTGCCGGGAATGCATCCCCGGTCCCTGCGCAACTGGGAAGACCTGGCCGACGATCTCGCCGGAGCCCTGCTCGCCCGGGGGCTGTCGGGCGTGGTCGGCGTGGGGCACAGCATGGGCGGCGTGGCCACGATGATCGCCGCGGCGAAGCACCCGGGGCTCTTCCGGGGCGTGGTGATGTTGGATCCCGTGCTGTTCACGGGTGGACCCGCCCTGTTCTTCCAGGTGATCGGGCTGCTCGGACTGGCCGGCCGCGTGCCTCCGGCCAGCCTCGCCCACCGGCGCCGCGAGCAGTGGAATTCGCGCGAGGAGGCCGCCACGAGCTACCGCAAGAAGGCCCTCTTCCGGCACTTCGATCCCGACTGCTTCCAGGACTACCTCACCCATGGCCTCACGGACGTCCCCGGCGGAGGGATGCGGCTCACCATCCCCACGGCCTGGGAGGCGCGCGTCTTCGAGACGGCCCCCCACTCCCCGTGGCGGTGGTTGCGCGAGGTGAAGGAGCCGATGCTCGTGCTGCGCGCCCAGGACTCGGACACGCTCACCCCCGCGGCCCTGGCCCGGGTGCGCCGCACACGCCCCGAGGTCGAGACCGGGGAGATGCCCGGCACCCACCTCTTCCCGCTGGAACGGCCCGAGGCGTGTGGCCAGCGCCTCCAGGCCTTCCTCGACAGGGTGGGTGTGCCCCCGCCGGCCTGAGCGCGCGGCTCAGCACGAAGCGTTGGCCGCTTCTCCCCCACCGAGCTCCACCCGCTCCGCGCGGAAGATCCGGGCGCGTTGGATCTCCGACAGGTGGGCATCCGCTCCCCGCCAGCACTCCAGGCACGAGGCGAGCGCCCGGGCCGCCGCGTCCCGATCTCCCCGAGCGACGTGCACCTCGGCCAGCAGGAGCCAGGCATGTCCGCTGCCGGGCCGCTCCTTCACGAGCGACTCGGCCAGCTCGATCGCCTTGTCCGCGCGGCCGGCGCGGATCCGGGCGCGGGCGAGCGTCTCGCGGGCCTGACGGGAGAATGGAGCGGGGCCCGCCCCGCGCAGCCGGCGCTCCAGGCGCATGGTGCGGATGAGCGTGGCCTCGGCGCGAGCGGAATCTCCCTGCCGGGACTCCAGCGCGCCGCGCAGCTCGCACCCGGCCAGCTCCACCACCCGGGAGACATCCCGTGGGCACAGCAGGCGACCATCGCCCTTGCGCTCCTCCGCGAGCGACAGGCCCAGCGCGTCGAGTGCCTCGCACGCGCGCTCCGCCTCGGTGAGCTTGCCCAGCTCCAGGGCACGCAGGCCGCGGGCATACGTCTCCATGCCGCGCAACAGCACCTGCTCGGCCGGACGTGAGCCCTCGGGCAGCTCCACGCGCAGCTCCGCCGCCGCGCGCCAGAAACCAAAGCGCAGGTGCAGGCCGGAGAGCGCGCCCGCGGAGAACACGAGCGACTGTCCGAGCTGCGGCGTCACCTCTTCCACCCGGGCCCGCAGGCGGCGCGCCCACCCCTGGGCCTCGCCGTAGCGCCCCGCGTCGGCGCACGCCTGGACGAGCAGGCGCAGCGCCTGGCCCGCCACGGACGCGGCGGCGCCAGGAATGCCCTCCTGCTGGAGCCAGGCGTCCTCCACCGCCACCGCCGCCTCCAGCGTCTCGCGGGCATCGTGGGTGTGGCCGGTGCGCAGCAGGAGCCGGCCGGCGCTCAACAGGGCCGTGCCCACCTGGGGAACGAGCAGTCGCAGGCGGCGCGCGCTCTCCACCGCCTCACCGGGGCGCGCGCTCTCCTCCATCAACTGCACCCAGGCATGGTGCACCCCTTCGTGGTGCGGGTGCGTGCGCAGCAGCTCGCGCACGAGCGCCTGCGCATAGGGCTGGCCCGGCCCGGGACGCCCATCCGGCTCGTACCCGTCCGCGAGGAAGCCCGCGAGCAACAGCCGGGCCTCGGCGTCCTCGGGGAAGCGGTCGATGAGGCCCTCCATCTCGCGCACGAAACCATGGCGGCCGTTGGCGGGGCCCTTGTCGGCCAGGAAGGTGGCCGCGACGATGTAGCGCTGCTCCGCGTCCGTCACGCCCTCGCTGAGCGCGAGCGCCCGGTGGATGGCCTCCGCGCGCGCCGTGGCGCACCGGGCGCCGGCCCCTCGCGTCAGCGCCAGACCCCACCAGGCCATGGCCAGCTCCGGATCCCTCCGAGCGGCCTCCGCGAAGGCCCGCCGCGACTCGCTCCGCCAGCCCAGGTGCAGCAGGCGCAGCCCTTGATCGAAGAAGGCCTGGGCCAGGGGCTCGCGGGTGCTCACCGGGATGTGCGCGCGCCCCAGGCCCTCGCGAAGACGGGGGGCGGGCAGCTCCAGGTCCGGAATCTCGTCCCAGGGAGAGATGGGGAAGAGAGCGGGTTCCTCGGCTCGAAGGTATCGCGCCAACATGGTGTTCCTCCTCACACCCCGACGAGCGGGGTCAACGATGCGTTCACGACCGGGCGCTCCAGCCCGTCCACCTTCGCGGCGAACCGCCGCCACGCCGCCGCCAACCCCTCCCCGGGCACCGACGGCGCCTTGCGCAGCGCCGCGATGCACTCCCGCCGCCACTCGGGGCCCAACAACGCCCCCACCCACTCCTCGTGTCCGGCCAGCCACCGCGCGACCGCCACCACCGCGGCGCGCGCGAGGGAGCACTCGTCCGCGGTGTCCGGCACCCGGGGGACGCCGAGGTCCATCGAGTTGAAGAGCGGGCGTTCCAGGCGCCGCTCGTCCACCAGCAGGGGGGTGAAACCGGAGCGAGGGACATAGACACAGCCCTCCGCGCTCCGGCACAGCACGCCAAAGCCCCACAACGTGAGGGCCCCTCCTCCGTCCAGCGCGGTGCCGTAGGCGCTGGTGCCCTGCTGTCCCGCCGGGCGGCGCTCGCGGGAGAGGCCCCGGCGCAGCAGCAGGTTGTCCGGGTGGAGCACGTCCCGCCCGAGGCACCACATGGAGAGGTCGAACAACCGCTCGCCCTCGCGCCGCACGTCGTGCGGCAGTACGTGGAGAGAAGAAGAGGAGCCCATGGTGCGTGTCCTCAGCTCGCCTTGGCCTTGGCCGCCGCGCCCTTCTGGGCGGCGACCTCACCGAACAGCGCCTGGAACGTCACCGCCGCGCCGCCCTTCTTGCTCACCACGGCGTTCACGGCGCGCACCAGCTTGCCGCGCACCTTGGGCGGCAGGGGCCGGTCCTCGATGGCGGCGTGCACCTGCTGCTCGCTCACGCCGCGACCGCTCTTCGGCTTGCCGATGCCCAGCTCCGCGTATGGCTTGCCCTGCTTCTCCTTGTCGCGCCGCTTGTCGGAGCGCTGCTTGACCAGCTTGCGGTCCTCGTCCGAGCGCGCCTCGAGCTGCGAGGACAGTCGCACCAACGTCCGGGGCTCGAGCTGCTGCGCATCCAGGAATTGCTTGAAGGTACCCATCGTCGTCTCCTGCGGTTGAATCGGGTGGAAGAAGAAAGGAGCGGGAGGCTCGCCCCCGCTCCGGGGGAGTCACGAGCGCTCAGTGCTCGTGGTCGTGGCCGGACTCCTCGATGACGAGCGAGACCGAGTTCGCGCTGGAAGGACCGAAGGTGAGGGTGTAGGTGCCCACCTCCAGCGGCGCGACGTAGCGGCCCTTGATGTCGCCACAGGACGCCGAGCTCTTCGCGGACGACTCGAACGACACCGTCTGCCCGCTGGAGCTGGTGAGCGACAGGGACACGTCCGCGCTCAGGAAGAAGGTGTAGTCCGTGGCCTCGTCCGCTTCGAACGACACCGAGCCGGTATTGCCGCCCGTGCCCGCCGGCAGCGAGATGTCATAGCGCTTGTGATCGGCGCCCACCTTGGGGGCGCTCGCCGACGAGGCGCTCGCGGTGACGGCGACCGCGGGTCCTTCCCGCAGGTGCTCGCAGCCCTCGGCGTCGGCGTCTTCGGCGGGCTCACCGCCGCATCCCACGAGCAGGGCGCTCGACAACAGGCAGGCGGACAACAGCTTCTTCATCATGGTGTGACACTCCGGGTGATGGACATCGGGGAACGACGAAGCCCCCCGCGCCCGGGACCCGGGATGAACCGGGACACGGGAGACGGGGAACGTCACGCGTGCGCGGACGCACGGCGACAGGAGGGCATCACCTGGACGCGGGAGGACCCGCGAGACCGGGCTCCGGCGCGGAGGCTCGGGACACACGACCCCGCGAGCGCCTCGGGCGAGGCACGGGGACGCACGTCCGGCTCCGCGAAGGAGTCATCGCGCGACGGGCGAGGTCAGGGATGCACGAATGACGGGGAACGCGCGGACGCGCTCAGACCCGAGGAGGAGAGGCCTTGGGCGCCAGACGCAGCCAGGCCACGGGCGGCTCCACGCTCTCGCGCTCCGCCACGACTTCTGGAGCTTCGGGAGCGGGCGCCTGGAGCGTGGGCATGACCTCCGACGGAGGAGTCATTGCCCGGCGGAGGAAGGCATGGGCGCAGTGCGCGTCCACGCCATGCGAGGAGACCGGGGACTCGTCGGAGGCGGTGAAGCGCTCGTCCTCGAAGGACACCAGCGCCCTGACGGAGGTCTCCGCCCGGCCGACACCGTCCTCGTGCACCAGCTCGCCGTGCTCCAGGCACGTGCGGTGCTGCACCAGGACGAAGTGCGCCGCGCTTCCCAGATACGCCAGCAGGCACAGCACGACCCAGGGCAGCGCCAGGGGGCGCGACCGTCGGGACATCGCTGGCTCGTGGCGGGAATTCACGAAGACACGGCTCCAAGCGCAACTCAGTTGCGTCTACATCTTTACGACAGCCTTCGCGCGGGTGCAAGCCATTGCAGGACTTCTTTCTCGACTCTCCCTGATTTCCCGAAACCCCGGAGGACGATCTGTCCTCCACGTGGGCCCTGGTATGGCCCGGTGTGTCGAAGTCCCTCCCGGCGGGAGCAGGGCCGGGATAGGAAGGGCCGCGACAGAGCAGAAGGAATGAATCCCGTGCAAGAGTTCCTGGAAGTCCTGCGTCGAGAGGCGGCCCACTTCGGACCGGAGCTGGCGCGCACCGCGTACGCGCGAGGCCTGGCCGTGACCCTCAAGGATGGAGCCACCCGGCCCATCCCCGTCACCGCCACCCCCGTCATCCTCGACGCCGCGGAGATCCGCCGCCGCGCCACCCTCTCCGCCCACCTGGCCTCCGCCACCCTGAAGGTGACGCGCACGGTGCTCGCCGGCGAACAGCGCGAGCTGTTGCTCGGAGGCCTCTCGCCGCTCGAGCGCGCGCTCACCGAGCGCACCTTCGCGAACGTGAAGCGGCTGGCCACCACGCGGGTGGACTACTTCGTGGACACGCGGCCGCGCGCCCTGGAGGTCAATGCCACCATTCCGGCCATGCAGGGCTACTCGGACATCGCCGCCCGCACCTTCATCGAGGGCGTGGCCCGGCACGTGCGCTACCCCGAGGAAAAGCTGCCCGCGCTCCTCACCGCCAATGGCAGCAACGCGCGCGCCCTCTATGACGCCCTGCTGGAGGGCCATGCCGCCGAGCGCGATGGCCGCGAGCCGCGTACCCTCGCCCTGCTCTGCCGCCGCCATGACGCCCAGCTCTCCGAGCAGCGCTACCTGTGCGAGCGCTTCCGCGAGTTCGGCGTGGACGCGGACGTCGTCCACCCGGACGAGGTCTCCGGCGAGGAGCACTTCGAGGTGCGCGGCAAGCGCTACGAGCTGGTGTACCGGCACCTCTTCACGCGGCGATTGGAGGAGACGCCCGCGCCCTGGGTGGAGGACTTCTTCTCCACGGTGCCGGGCCGCAAGGCGGTGCTGCTCAACCCGCCCATCTCGCCCGTGGAGGTGAAGACGACGTTCGCCCTCGTCTCGCGCGCGCTCATGGATGGCGCGTTCGCCGCCGCCGCCGGACTCACCCCCGAGGAACTGGAGGCGATCCGCGCGTCGGTGCCCTGGACGAGGCCCTTCCGCCACGGGCCCGAGCAGGGTCCCGAGGGAGAGCCGGTGGCGGATCTCGTGGCGCGAGTGGTCGCCGAGCCCTCCCGCTTCGTCCTCAAGCGGGCGTGGGACTATGGGGGCCGGGCCGTCTACCTGGGCCGCTCGGTGGGCACGCCGGCGTTCGAGGAGCGCTCCCGTGCCGCCTATGGCGGAGTGCTCTCCTGGGCCGAGCTGTGCGAGCGGGCCGCGAGCGACTCCCGGGGAGGTGGCTTCGTGGTGCAGGAGGTGGTGGAGAGTCCGCCCGAGGAACACCTGCTGTGCGAGGAGCGCGGGCTGACCTCCCTGCGGCTCCATGTGGACTACTCGGCATATGCCTCGGTGGGGCTCGAGCGGCAGCCCGCCTGGGGAGGGGTCTGCCGGGGGTCCACCTCGGAGATCGTCAACATCGTGGGAGGAGGCGGCGTGTTGCCCCTCATCACCACCGAGGTCGCCCAGGCCCTGCTGGACGCCTGGAAGGCACGTGAATTCCAGGGATCGGACACCTTCGGGAAGGGATGAGCGGCACGTGGGTTGTTTGAGCGCTATATAAGGCGCCGTCGGGTGGGACTCCCGCCCGTTCGGAGCGAAAGGACACGGAATTCATGGCTTGGGAAACACAGGGGTGGCAGCCAGCGCGCGCTGACGTCACGGACGTCCTGATGCAGGAGTCCCAGCGCACCTTCATGTCGCGCGTGTACGGGTGGATGTTCGCGGGACTGATGACGACGGGCGTCGTGGCGCTGTTGGCCGCGTCGAGCCAGCAGGCGGTGATGATGGTCGCCCAGTTCCGCTGGGTGTTCCTCATCGCCCAGCTCGGCCTGGTGTTCGCCCTCTCGGCGCTGGCACCCCGACTGGCGGCGCCGGTGGCCGGAGCCCTCTTCCTGGTGTACTCGGTCCTCACCGGGCTCACCTTCTCGGTGCTCTTCTACGTCTACACGGGCGGCTCCATCGCCAACGCCTTCCTCATGGCCGCGGGCACCTTCGGCGCGATGAGCGTCTACGGCGCGGTCACCAAGAAGGATCTGAGCGCCTGGGGCACCTTCCTCTTCATGGGCCTCATCGGCGTGGTCATCGCCAGCGTGGTGCAGATCTTCGTGCAGAACTCCATGCTCAACTTCGTGCTGGGCTGCGCGGGCGTGGTGCTCTTCGCGGGGCTCGCCGCGTACGACACGCAGAAGCTGCGCGAGATGCACGCCGCCGTGGGTTACAAGTCGGCCACCTCGGCGAGCATCAATGGCGCCCTGGTGCTCTACCTGGACTTCATCAACCTCTTCATCTCCCTGCTGCGCCTCTTCGGCGATCGCCGCGACGACTAGTCGTGGGCGTGTGACGACGTCCCCGGCGGTGGGCTCCCTCTGGGGCCCACCGCCTTTTTCATGTCCGGGGGGAGCTTCCGGACGCGGAAACGTCCGCGTTAGCGTGAGCCACCATGAGCGAATCGCCGAAATGGACCACCGAGAACAGCGGTCTGGAGCTGGACTGGAAGGAGCGCGCGACACCGGAGGAGCGTGGCCAGCAGGCGGCACGAAGCGAGGGGGAGGCCGGTCGGGGCGCGCCGGGGGATCCGCGCTACATGGGCCCCGGGGTGCGGCTCGCGCTCGCGTCCCTGCTCGAGGGGCCGGGCCTCACCGTGCGCCAGTTGCGCGAGTGGGGCGAGTCCCTCACCGGCTGGGAGACGCGCAACCGCTACGAGGCCATCGACCACAATGGCCACTTCATGCTCTTCATCGGCGAGGCGGGCTCCGGCCTGGGCCAGTCCCTGCTGCGCAACTTCCTGCCCTTCCGCTCGCTGGAGCTGGAGTGCATGACGAAGGACGGCATCCTGGCGCTGAGCCTCAAGCGCGCCGTGACGCTCTTCTTCACGCACGTGGAGGTGACGGCCTGGGACGGGCGCCCACTGGGCTACATCCAGCAGCGCTGGGGGCTGGTGCGGCGCCACTTCGACCTGTGCACCCCCGCGGGCGTGGTGATGGCCACGCTGACGGGGCCCCTCTGGCGGCCGTGGACCTTCACCGTGAGGCAGAAGGGCGAGGAGGTGGCCGTCATCCGCAAGCAGTGGAGCGGGTTCGTCTCGGAGGCCTTCACCGACGCGGACACCTTCGGCGTGGAGTTCCGCCCCGGGCTCACCGACGGGCGGCTGCGGCAGCTGGTGCTCGCCGCCACCCTGATGGTGGACCTCTGCTACTTCGAGGAGCGCGACAACTCCCAGGGCACCCTGCTCGGCGCCCTGAGCGACGACTGATGCGCCCTGCTCGCCCTACTCCTGGGCCTTGCCCCGGGAGAACGGCATGAGCAGCCGCTCCACGGGGTGGCCTCCCACCAGGTGCTCGTCGACGATGGCGGGCACGTCCTCGGGCTTCACCCCGCCGTACCAGGTGCCCTCGGGGTAGACGACGACCGACACGCCGAAGGAGCAGGTATCCACGCACCCGGCGGCGTTGGCACGCATCTGCCCCTTGAGGCCACGCTTCTCCAGCTCCTCCTTGAAGCGGGCGCGCACTTCCTCGCCCCCCTTGGTGGCACAGCACCCCTTGGGGTGGCCGTCGGGACGCCGGTTGGTACAGACGAATACATGACGTTGGAACGGAGGCATGTCGTCCTCCTAACGCAGCTTCCGTTCAAAAGCGACGTCGGGCCCCCCTCCCCTCCCTCCCCTTTCTTGCTCCCACCCCTGGCCGGGCGGAGCATTCATGCACAGACTCCCAGCAAACATCCGCTTTTGATCAACGCCCCCGGATTCCCGGAGTGACCATACATGACTCGTCACCCAACGACGTGCCCCCTAAACAGGGAGTTGATCAAAGAGCCGGAGGGCTTTAGATCGCCGCCCTGCTGGAGCCCCGCCCGGCCTCGGAGCAACCCTTCCAGGAAGCGCTCTTTTGGCCGGACTCCCCCAGGAATAGGTGGTACGAGCGTGACGTGCACAAGATCTGGGGGTGAAGCCTTGACGAATCCGGATCGGGGATCGTACCTTTGCTTACCTGTCTGTCCCCTGAACGAGCAGACACGACGTCGACGATTCCGGCCCTGATCCAAGGTCCCCCCACCGTCTCCTGAGGGAGTGGCGAGGGTTTCCACCGAGTTGGCTCGATCCCGAGCGATCTCGCGGACTTGGCCTTTTGCAAAATTCGCAGTCACACCCAGAGTGAAATACGGCGAGGGACCATGGAACACCACGAGCTGAACGCCACGGCGGCGGTGCTGGACGGCAAGGAGATGGCGGGGCCGAGGACGAAGGCCCCGGGTCTCACGGTGGAGCGCTTCTTCACGACGCCGGGGGTGGATCCGGCGGACGAGCTGGCGTGGGAGCTGCGCACCGCGGGCATCTCGGGCGAGGACGGCAAGTCCGTCTTCCAGCAGAAGGACGTGGAGGTGCCCAAGTCCTGGTCGATGCTGGCCACCAACGTGGTCGCGTCCAAGTACTTCCGGGGCACGCCGGGCACGTCGGAGCGCGAGACGAGCGTGCGCCGCCTGGTGGCGCGTGTGGTGGACACCCTCACCCACTGGGGCGCGCAGGGCGGCTACTTCGCCACCGCCACGGACCGGGACACCTTCCACGCCGAGCTCACCCACCTGCTCCTGCGCCAGAAGGCGGCCTTCAACTCGCCCGTCTGGTTCAACGTGGGCGTGGAGGAGCACCCGCAGTGCTCGGCGTGCTTCATCAACTCGGTGGATGACTCCATGGAGTCCATCCTCGGGCTGGCCAAGACCGAGGGCATGCTCTTCAAGTATGGCTCGGGCACGGGCAGCAACCTGTCCACCATCCGCTCCAGCCGCGAGCTGCTCGCCGGGGGCGGCACCGCGAGCGGCCCCGTGTCCTTCATGAAGGGCTTCGACGCGTTCGCCGGCGTCATCAAGAGCGGCGGCAAGACGCGCCGCGCCGCGAAGATGGTCATCCTCAACGCGGACCACCCGGACGTGCTGGAGTTCATCCGCTGCAAGTCCAACGAGGAGAAGAAGGCCTGGGCGCTCATCGAGGCCGGGTATGATCCGAGCTTCAACGGCGAGGCCTACTCGTCCGTCTTCTTCCAGAACTCCAACAACTCGGTGCGCGTGACGGACGAGTTCATGCGCGCGGTCATCAACGACGGCACCTGGACGACGCACGCGGTGCGTGACGGCCGGCCCATGGACACGCACAAGGCACGCGAGATCTTCCGGGAGATCTCCTCGGCGGCGCACCTGTGCGGCGACCCGGGCATGCAGTTCGACACCACCATCAACTCCTGGCACACCTGCTCGAACACGGATCGCATCAACGCGTCCAACCCGTGCTCGGAGTACATGTTCCTCGACGACTCGGCCTGCAACCTGGCGTCGCTGAACCTGATGCACTTCCGCACCATCGACGGCGACTTCGACGTCACCGCCTTCAAGCACGCGGTGGACGTGGTGCTGCTCGCGATGGAGATCATCGTCGGCAACTCCAAGTACCCCTCGGAGAAGATCACGAAGAACAGCCACGCCTACCGGCCGCTGGGCCTGGGCTACGCGAACCTGGGCGCGCTGCTCATGGCCGCGGGCCTGCCGTACGACTCGGACGTGGGCCGCAACTACGCGGGCGCCATCACCTCGCTCATGTGCGGCGAGGCATACGCGATGAGCGCGCGCATGGCGGGCAAGCAGGGCCCCTTCGAGGGCTACGCGAGGAACGCCGAGCCCTTCCTCGGCGTCATCCGCAAGCACCGCAAGGCCGCCTACAACATCCCCCCCGAGGGCGTGACGCCGGAGCTGTTCGAGGCGCAGAAGCAGGCGTGGGACGAGGCGCTCGCGCTGGGCGGCGAGTTCGGCTTCCGCAACAGCCAGGTGACGGTGCTGGCCCCCACGGGCACCATCGGCTTCATGATGGACTGCGACACGACGGGGATCGAGCCCGACATCGCGCTCATCAAGTACAAGAAGCTGGTGGGCGGCGGCATGCTGAAGATCGTCAACCAGACGGTGCCGCTGGCGCTCGAGAAGCTCGGCTACCGGCAGACGCAGGCCCAGGACATCATCACGTACCTGGACAAGCACGAGACCATTGAAGGCGCGCCGCACCTCAAGCCCGAGCACCTGGCGGTGTTCGATTGCGCGTTCAAGCCGGCCAAGGGCCAGCGCAGCATCCACTGGATGGGCCACTTGCAGATGATGGGCGCGACGCAGCCCTTCCTCTCGGGAGCCATCTCCAAGACGGTGAACATGCCGTCGGACGCCACGGTGGAGGACATCGAGAAGGCCTACATCGAGGCGTGGCGAATGGGGCTCAAGGCGGTGGCGGTGTACCGCGACGGCTGCAAGCGGACCCAGCCGCTCAACACCTCGAAGGAAAAGGTGAAGGACACGAAGGCGGTGGTGGCCGAGCCGGCGCTCGCCGCGGTGCGCGACGCCAACGCCATGCGCCGGCGGCTGCCGGACGAGCGACAGGCGATCACGCACAAGTTCTCCATCGGGGGCCACGAGGGCTACCTGACGGTGGGCATGTACGAGGACGGCACGCCGGGCGAGCTGTTCTGCGTCATGGCGAAGGAAGGCTCGGTGGTGAGCGGCCTGATGGACAGCTTCGCCACGGCGGTGTCGCTGGCGTTGCAGTACGGGGTGCCCTTGCAGGTGCTGGTGGACAAGTTCAGCCACGTGCGCTTCGAGCCGAGCGGCTTCACGGGCAACCCGGCGGTGCCGATCGCCAAGTCCATCGTCGACTACATCTTCCGGTGGCTGGCGCTGAAGTTCCTGCCGGCCGAGCAGGCCGAGGGTGTGGAGGAGACGGTGGAGCCCAAGGCGGTGGTGGCCGAGGCGAAGCCCGAGGTGCAGGCGGCGCCGGTGGTGGCGCTGCCCATGGCCACGCCGCGGCGGACGTATCTCAACCAGGCCGACGCTCCGCCCTGCCACACCTGCGGGGAGATCATGGTGCGCAATGGCGCCTGCTATAAGTGCAGCAATTGCGGCACCACGAGCGGCTGCAGCTGAGATGGATGTAAGGCATTGAAGCCTCGAGCCCCGGTGGGAGTCCTCCCACCGGGGCGGTTTCATTGCATCCGCCGTCCGCCGCAGATGGAGGGCGCGAAATGGGCTATCACTCGGCCCGTGTTCGTCCACCTCCCATTCGTCTCCTTGTTCGTGGCCTTCGGCGCCCTCGCCCAGCTCCGTACTCCGGAGCTCTCGTCCACCGAAAGCCCTCGCGTCCAGGCCTCACGCACCCATGAGACTCCGCGCGTGGATGGTGTCCTGGACGAGCGGGCCTGGGCCCAGGCGGCGGTGTTCACCTCGTTCCGGCAGACCTTTCCCAACGCGAGCGCTCCGCCCAGCGAGCGCACGGAACTCAAGGTCCTCTATGACGACACGTTCGTCTACTTCGGCATCCTCTGCCATGACTCGCAGCCCGGGCTGATCAACCGGCGGCTGGGGCGCCGCGACAACCCCCCCGCGTCCGACATGGTCACCGTCATGCTCGATCCACTCCTCGAGCGGCGGACCGCGTATGCGTTCTCCATCAACGCGGGCGGCGTGCTGCAGGACGGGTTGTACAGTCAGGAGACACAGCTCTCCACGGACTGGGACGCGGTATGGGAGGGCAGCGCCGCCGAGCACCCCAGCGGCTGGTCCGCGGAGCTGCGCATCCCCCTGTCCGCCCTGCGCTTCTCCGCCGCGGACGAACAGCTCTGGGGCCTCAACGTCCGCCGCGAGCTGGCACGCACGGGGGAAATCATCGACTCCTCGATCATCCCCCGCGGCGCCAACGCCCTCGTCTCCCGTATCGGCACGCTCGAGGGGATGAAGGGACTGACTCCCAAGCGCTCGATGGACCTCACCCCCTACGTGGCCACCCAAGGGGTCCTCCGCCCCCAGTTCTCCGCGCTGTCCCAGCCGCTCCCGCGGCTGCTCGAGCCTTCCGCCAACGTCGGACTCAATGTCAGGGCGTCGCTCACGAGCGACCTGATGCTCACCGCGACCCTCAACCCGGACTTCGGCCAGGTGGAGGCGGACGAGCGCATCCTCAACCTCACCAACTTCGAGAAGTTCTTCCCCGAGAAGCGCCCCTTCTTCACGGAGGGCATGGAGCTCTTCCTCCCCGTGGGAGCGCAAGGCAGCCAGCCGCGCCAGATGCTGTTCTACTCCCGCCGCATTGGCCTGGACACCCCGCTGCTCACCGCCGGCAAGCTCACCGGCACGCTCGCCCCGGGATGGGAGCTGGGCGTGCTGGACGCGGTGGTGGCGGGCGCGGCCGACCCCAGCAAGGCCGCGGCCCTCGGGGCGGGGCAGCCCTTCGACGAGGCCCACCCGGATCGCCGCTTCCAGTTCCACCTGGGCAGGCCGCTGCGCTTCGGCCTCAACAGCGAACTGCCCGCGGTCCGGCCGGTGACCACCAACTTCCTCACCGCCGTCCTCCGGCACCAGGTCCGCGAGGGCGCCTCGGTGGGCACCACCCTCGCCCTGCTCACGCCGCTGGAGGATCGCTGCCTCGCCGGTCAGGAGGACACCCTCACGTGCCGCGTCGCCGGCTCGAACGCCCTCGGCGTCGATTGGAACCTGCGAACGCGAGACAGCACCTGGGGCGTCGTCGGGCAGGTGGCCGCGTCCCGGGTCGCGGGGGGACCCGCCAACGGGCGGCTGCTGGCCGATGGCACCGCGCTGAAGCCAGGAGACATGGGCGTGGGCGGCCATGTCCGTGCCGGGAAGCTGGGCGGAGAGCCGTGGCGCTTCGCTGTCGGGTACGAGTACGCCACGCCCCAGTTCGACCTCAACCCCACCGGCTACCTGGAGACGCAGAACGAACACAAGGTGTCCGCCCAGTTCAGCTTCGTGCGCACCTCGCGCATGGCCTTCTTCGAGGAGTTCTCCGCGACGGCCGCCGCCCTCGCGCGGTGGACCACGGATGGCCGCCACATCCCCCGGGGGCACGAGGTCGCCTTCACGGTGGGCGGCATCCTGTCCGGGCTCCACGAGCTGTCCTGCTCCGTGGGCTCCGTGTTCGAGCGAGGCGACGTGCGGGAGATTTCCGGAACGGGCATTCCTTTCGAGTGGCCGGCCTTCGCCTACGCGGAGTGCACGGGGGAGACCGATCCGCGCCAGGCCCTGTCCTTGAGCGGGACCGTCTTCCTCGACCGATCCTTCCCCACCGGCCCCATCCGCCCACGCAACAACCTGGGCGGGGAGCTCTCCGGCAGTTGGAGGCCCCACGCGCGGCTGCAGACCCAGCTCCTCGTGAGCAGCGAGGGACAGGTCGAGACGCCCCTGTACATCGGCTCGCCCTCGGAGGGCACCTACCTCTTCGGGGATCTCGACTCGCGCTTCCTCTCCATCATCCTGCGCCAGAGCCTGGTGCTGACGCCCCGGCTCACCCTCCAGGCCTACGCCCAGTTCTTCAGCATCTACGGACGCTACGGGCTCTTCTACGAGGGGTTCTCGGATGGCACCCAGGCCGTGCGGCCCGCGGATCTCCGGCGGACGGAGGCCCCGGAGGTGAATCCCAGCTTCCAGACCTCGAACATCAACCTCAACCTCGTGCTGCGCTGGGAGTACCAGAGCGGCTCGACGCTGTTCCTCGTCTTCACCCGTGCCCAGGATCAGTTCCCCTTCGAGGGACTGCCCGGCAGGACGCTGCAGCCGGTGCGGCTGCTCGAGGGCCCCGCCAACGACGTGCTACTCCTCAAGTGGACCCACCGGCTGGAGCTGTGAGCGCCCCTGAACGCCCGCCGGCGGATGCCGGTTGTCCAGCCCGGGAGCCAGGGATAAGAGGTCAACGGGGTAAATCGGTCAGGAGGATGGACGTGAGCGGCACAATGGACCAAGAGGGCAGTGAGCGGCTGGCACGGTACCTCTCCACTCAGCAGGCGGAGACCTCCCTGGTGAAGCCCGGGCAGGAGATGCCCACGGTGCCCCTGGCGGCGGCCGCCCTGGGCGTTCAGCCCGGGCAGATCGTCAAGTCCATCTTGTTCGAGGGCAAGAAGGACCGACAGGTGATCGTCCTGGCCATCGCTCCGGGGGACGTGCGCGTGGCGGCGGGCAAGGTCGGCACGGCGGCCGGAGTGTCGCAGCTCAAGCTGGCCTCGCCGGACACGGTGCTGCGGGCCACGGGCTACGCGGTGGGCGGCGTGCCTCCGGTGGGCCACGTCACGAAGCTGCCCGTGGTGGTGGACTCGCGCGTGCTCGAGCACCCCTTCGTCTTCGGTGGAGGCGGGGACGAGCACCACATGCTGCGCATCACCCCCCAGGACATCGTCCGGATGACGGGCGCCGTGGTCGCGGACGTGGTCGCGGACCCCGAGCCGAGGCAGACCCCATGAGCACGCAAGCCATTGGCCGGCTCGCGCGCGGCCCGCACCCGGTGCTCTTCAAGCTGCTGTACGAGCCGCACTTCGTCTCCGACAGGGAGCAGGTCCTCCCGCACCTGCTGCGCATCGACGCGGCCCATGTCGTGATGCTCGCGCGCCAGGACATCCTCGCCCCCGAGCCCGCCGCGCGCCTGCTCTCCCTGAACCGGGAGCTGGCGGGCCGTCTGGCCGCGGGGGAGGAGCTGTTCCCCCCTCCCCCCTCCCACCGCGGGCTCTACCTCCTCTACGAGGGCGAATACATCTCCCGGCTGGGAGGAGAGGTCGGCGGCGCGGCCCACGTGGCGCGCAGCCGCAACGACATCAACGCCACCGTGACGCGCATGCGTCTGCGCACCGCCCTCGCCGACGTGCTGCAACAGGGACTGCTGCTGGCCGGCACGCTGGAGCGGCTCGGCACGGAGCACACCCAGACGCTGATGAGCGCCTTCACGCACCTTCAGCCCGCCCAGCCGGCCACCTTCGGCCACTACCTGGATGGAGTGCTCTCCGAGCTGCTGCGCACGCTCGACTGGCTCGCGGGAACCCAGGCGCAGCTCAACCGCTGCCCCATGGGCGCGGCGGCGGGCGTGGGCACCTCCTTCCCCATCGACACGGCCCTCGTGGCGCGGCTGCTCGGCTTCGACGGGCCACTGGGCAACTCCGTGGACGCGGTGGGCTCGCGCGACTACGTGGTCCAGGTGCTCAGCGCACTGGCCCTGCTGGGCACCCTGCTCACCCGCTTCGCGGCCGATCTCCAGACGTGGGCGAGCTCGGCCTACAACTTCCTGGGGTGGCCGGACGAGCTGGTGAGTACCAGCTCCATCATGCCGCAGAAGCGCAACGCCTTTGTCCTGGAGAACATCCGCGGACAGGCCGTGAAGGCCTCTGGCTTCCTGATGAGCACGCTGATGGGGCTCAAGAGCACGGCCTTCACCAACAGCGTGGAGGTGAGCTCCGAGTCCACCTCCCCCGTGTGGCCGGCCCTGGCGGCGACCCGCACGGCGCTGGTGCTCACCGAGTTGCTGGTGTCCAACGTCCTCGTCTACCCGGAGGCCATGCGGCGCTTCCTCGTCGGACAGGACACCACCATGACGGCGCTGGCGGATCACCTCGTGGCCCAGCACGGGCTCGCCTTCCGCACGGCGCATGAGGTGGTGGGCAAGCTGGTGAACCTCAAGCGCGAGCCGGATCTCTCACCCGCGGAGGCCCGGACGCTCCTGGAGCCCATGCTGTCCACCGCGCTGGGCCGCACCGTCACCCTGGACGAGGCGCAGCTGGCCGACGTGCTGGACCCAGCAGGCGTCATGCGGGCGGCCGCCTACGGTGGTGGCCCTGCCCCGGAGCCGGTCCGGGCGCACCTCGCCACGCTGGGCCAGGAGCGCGTGCGCCTCCAACAGCGCGTCCAGGGCTGGAAGGAACAACTGGAGGCCGCGGATGCGGCCCTCGCGGCGGCGGCCATCACCCGGGACTGACCTCCCCCCGCCAGGGCCTGGAGCGCCGCCTCAGGCCCTGGCCTGCCGCCGGGCCGCGGAGTACGGCTCGGACATCGCGACCAGCACCCGGCGGGGCCCGCTGTACGGGGAGCGGCCATGGGCCGCGAGCATGTTGTCCACCAGGAGCACGTCGCCCCGCTGCCAGGGGTACTCGATGCACTCCACGCGGAAGGCCTCGCGCACCTGTTCGAGCACCTCTTCCGGAATGGGCGAGCCATCGCCGAAGCGCGCATTGCGCGGCAGCCCCTCCTCCCCGAAGAGCTCCTGGAGCGACTGCCGCGCCGCGGCCCCGACGCTCGAGACGTGGAACAGGTGCGCCTGGTTGAACCAGAGCGTCTCCCCCGTCTGGGGATGCTCCGCCACGCCCTGGCACACCTGACGGGTCCTCAGTCCGCCGTCCTGCTTCCACTCGAAGTCGATGCCCTGCTCCTGGCAGAACCGCTCCACCTCCGAGCGCTCCTTCGTCTGGAACACGACCTCCCAGGGGAGATCGACACCACTGCCGTAGTTGCGGACGTACATCACCTTCCGCTCCGCGAACCGCTGAAGCAGCTCCGGCCCGAGGCGCTGCGTGACCCGGCGGATGGACGCGAGCGTCGTCGCCCCACCCTTCACGGCGGGCTGGGCGCAGTAGAACATCAGCTTCATCGGCCAGTCCCGCTGGTACGCGTTCTCGCAGTGCAGCGGGATGACCTCCGGCGGAGGGTACTCGGTGGCCGTGTAGACGTTCGCGCCGACCGACGAGCGCGGCGTGGAGCGGTACACGTAGCTCAAGCGGGCGGGAGAGAGCTGCTCACTGAACTCCTCGAAGTCGCGCTGGGCCCGCACCTCGAAGCCGCGGAACAGGATGGCCCCATGGGTGCGCAGGTGCCCGTCGAGCAGCTCACGGTTCGCCTCCACCCATGGCGCGAGCCGCGTTCCCCGCGCCGTACAGCGCGCGAGCAGCGGCGCGTTGCGCTCGGAATCAACCACCTCGAAGTGGACGACCTCACTCTGACTCATAGCGGGAACTCCTTGTGGCCGAACAGGCGCTCCGCCGCGATGCGCTCCTCACGGCACTGAGCCAGCAGCCGATCGGACTCGACGATCGGCTTCGACTGGGCCGTGTAGTGGATGCTGGCGACGTAGTTCAACCAGGGCTCCTGTCCCATGGCGTAGATGAAGACGTTGCGCGCGGAGAACTGGTGGACGAGCTCCATGCCTCGCTGGCAGTCGGAGCCGTTGAGTCGGCGGCTCTGGTCCATGTTCCGTTCCAGCTTGCGCGTGAGCAGGGGGCCGTACAGCCAGGACTGCGGCGCCCCCTCGCACTCCATCCCGAGGAACAGCGTGTCCACGTCGCCGATGGCCTCGTGGACATGCCGATACATCCGGCCGTCCAGGTTGGCGCTGTCGGTGACGCACAGCGCGCGTCGGCCCTGGAGGTTGATCAGGTGGCCAATCTTGCTCCGGATGTCGAGGTCACCGTGCTCGCCCATGAACGGGATGCCGGTGATCGATCCACCCGGAATCTCCAGCGCATCCATCTCCTCCAGCTCGACGACATTCTTGAAGCCGAGCTGCTTGAACATGAGCTTCATGGAGGGATCCAGGAGCGCGTCGCCGCCGCCGCGCGGGACAACCAGGGTGTTCACCCGGTGGCGCAGTTGCAGCAGGGCCTCGAACAACACGTGATCCTGGTGGTTGTGGGTCAGCACGACGTAGTCGATCGTGTCGGGCAGGTCCTGGAACGAGAAGCGCCGGACGTCGCTCGGGTACTCGTAGCTGATGAACGGATCCAGCAGGATGGAGGTCTCGCGGCTCTCGAACAGCAGACAGGCGTGGCCGAAATACCGGACCCGCGGCTGGTCTCCGTCGTAGCGGGGCGTGCGCCGCGGCGGCGTCGGGGTGAGCAGTCCATCCACCAGCGGCCGCTGCTCCGGCGTGACGCCGAGCGCCTCATAGAGTCCGGCGGCGGTCCCCGGAGTGCGCTGCATCCGGAAGAGCGTGTCGATTCCCGGGTGGTCGAAGGACAACGGGAGGTGGAGCCGATCCGGCTGCTCGAGCCGCGGCGTGCTCAGGATGAAGGGCCGGTGATCCTGCTCGATGGGGTACAGCATGAGGCTCTGCAGATCCCGCCGGTAGTACCGGCTGCGGTAGAGCAACCCCTCGAGCAGGCGCAGTCCGGGGCGGTTCGAGCCGTCGTAGGTGAGCTCGACGAAGCCCCGGAGGCAGTCCGGCAGCTTCGCGTACAGCGCATCCATCGAGTAGCCCACGGCCTCGCGCTCGACGAGAGCCGTGGCCTCCGCGATCGCCTCGGCCAACTGGATGAGGTCCCCGAGCGAGGCCTGGGTGCGCTTGAGCAGCTCTCGCACGTCCGCGCTGCGGTCGGTCTCGTAGTCGATGACCGGTCCCCCGAGCATCCCCGGCTGTTTGACCGCCGCCATGTGCAGCCGCGGGTTCTGCACGTAGGACTTCATGATCTTCACGTGCTGATTCGCGGTGAGCATGGCCGCGGTCGCGGGCGGTATCAGATACGACCAGGCGTACCACTGGTTGAACAGTGGTTCGATCACCAGGTTCGGCTTCACGTACACCTGACTGTCACTCATCCTGGCCTCCGGATAGCGCCTGCTGCTTCGTCACGGTGGCCAGTGACCGCTCGATGGCGGCGCCCAGCTCACGCGCGACCTGTATGACCTGTGGCTGCTCGAGCACCGTGTAGTGCTCGCCCGGCACCTCTACCACGCGCAGCGCCCCCTGGCTGGCCTGCCGCCACCCCTCGAGTTGCCGCGCCTTCTGTGCGGCGGGCGCGTCCATCGCCTGCAACAGCACCAGCTCGCGCGAGTAGCCCCGCGGCTCGTAGCGCATGCCGGCCCGCAGGTTGCTCGTGAAGACCCGGTAGATCTGCTCCAGGCGCTTCAGGGACAGCGCGGGCGACAGCAGGCCCAGCGCGACGGCCCGCTCCCGCAGGTAGGCCAGCCGCTCCTCGCCCGCCAGGGCATCCAGATGGGGCGCCTCCGCCGCGAGCCGCTCGATGCCAGGGCCGAGCAGATCCACGACGAAGTGGCGGAACAGCTCCGCCTCGTCCAGCGCCTCCGCGGTGAGGTTCGAGAGCACGTTGCTGTCCAGCAACGCCACCATCGCGACCGTCCGGCCCTTCGCCTCCAGCTGGCGCGCCATCTCGTACGCGACGATGCCACCGAAGGACCAGCCGCCCAGGAGCACGGGACCCTCGGGCCACACCTGCTCGAGCGCCTCGCGGTAGTGGGCCGCCAGCTCGGAGAGCTCGAGCCGCGGAGCCTCCCCGGTCTCCAGCTCCGGCGCCTGGAAGGCGTAGACGGGCTGGCCGGAGCCGAGCAGCCGGCTCAGCACGTTGTAGGCGGACACGCCTCCGCCCACCGGGTGCACCAGGAACAGCGGCGGACGCTGGCCCTCGGCCTGGAGTCGGACGAGCGGGGTCGGACGGTTCGCCTCGGCCCCCTGCTCGATGCGGCGGGCCAGCGCCGCGATGGTCGGCGCCTCGAGGATCGCCCCCACCGGGAGGTGGAAGTCCTGCTCCTCGCGCAGGGTGGCGATGAGCTGCAGGGCCAGCAGGGAGTTGCCGCCCACCTCGAAGAAGCTGTCCTCCACCCCCAGCCCCGGCATCTTGAGCAGCCGGGTCCAGAGCTCGAGCAGCCGCGCCTCCCACTCCGTGCGCGGAGCGACGGGGGCCGCGCGGGGGCTGTCCCTCCGCTCCGGCGCCGGCAGCGCGCGACGGTCCAGCTTCCCGTTCGGCGTGACCGGCATCGCCTCGAGCCGGATGAAGGCCGACGGCACCATGTACTCGGGCAGCCGCGCCCGCAGGGCGGCGCGCAGCGGCTCGAGCGCCTCGGGCAGCGAGGGATCGCAGACGAGATAGGCCACCAGCCGCTTGTCGCCGGGCACGTCCTCCCGGGCGAGCACCACCGCCTCGCGGACGCCGGGGTAGGCCACCAGCGCCGTTTCGATCTCACCCAGCTCGATGCGGAAGCCGCGCAGCTTCACCTGGTGGTCGATGCGCCCGAGGTACTCGATGTCCCCGTTGGGCATGTACCGGGCCAGGTCTCCGGTGCGGTACAGCCGCTCACCGGGCCGCGTCGCGAACGGATCCGGAACGAACGCCGTCGCGGTCAACTCCGGCCGATGGAGGTAGCCCCGCGCCAGGCCGATGCCGCCGATGTACAGCTCGCCCGGCACGCCCACCGGCACCGGGTTCAACATCGGATCCAGGAGGTGGATCCGGATGTTGTCGATCGGCTTGCCGATGGGGATGGTCGACAGCCCGTGCCCCGGCTCGCAGTGCCAGGCGGTGACGTCGATCGCCGCCTCCGTCGGTCCGTACAGGTTGTGCAGCTCGCAGGACAGACGGGTGGCGCACCGCTGCTGCATCTCGAGCGGCAGGGCCTCACCGCTGCACAGGATCCGCCGGAGGCTGCCGCAGCGCTCGCTGCCGGGCTCCTCCAGGAAGAAGTGCAGCATCGACGGCACGAAGTGGAGCGTGGTCACCCGCTCGCGCTGGATGAGCTCGACCAGGTACGCCGGATCCTGGTGCCCACCGGGACGCGCGACGAGCAGCCGGGCGCCGGTCATCAACGGCCAGATGAACTCCCACACCGACACGTCGAAGCTGAAGGGCGTCTTCTGCAGCACGCAGTCGTCCGGCTTGAGCCGGTAGGCGTCCTGCATCCAGCGCACCCGGTTGTACAACCCGGCGTGGGTGTTCATCGCGCCCTTGGGCATGCCCGTCGAGCCCGACGTGTAGATCATGTACGCCAGGTGCTCGCCCACCAGCGGCACACCCGGATTCTCGCCGCTCTCGCGAGCGATGCGCGGCCAGTCCGAGTCCAGGCCGAGGATCTCCGCGTCCAGGGGAGGCAGGCGCGAGCGCAGCCGCTCCTGCGTCAGGAGCAGCGAGACGCCCGAGTCGGCGAACATGTACCGCAGGCGCTCCTCGGGGTACTGGGGGTCGAGCGGGACGTAGGCGCCGCCCGCCTTGAGCACGCCGAGGATGGCGACCACCAGCTCGAGGGAGCGCTCCATGCACAACCCGACCCGGGACTCCGGCCCCACCCCCCGCGCGCGCAGGTGGTGCGCCAGCTGGTTGGCCCGCTGGTTGAGCTCACGGTAGGTCAGGTGCGCGCCCTCGAACGTCACCGCGATCGCGTCGGGCGAGCGCTCCACCTGCGCCTCGATCTCCGCGTGGACCCACACCGTCGTGGGCAGGGCAACCTCGGTGCGGTTCCACCCCACCAGCAGCTCCTGGCGCTCCTCCTCCGGCAGCAGCACGGCGCGGGCGTGCGGGGCCTCCGGCTGGGAGACCATCTCCTCGAGGCAGCGCACGTAGTACCGCGCGAAGCGCTCAAGCTGCGCCTGGGTCAGCTCGGTGCTCGCCCCCTCCAGCGACAGCTCCAGCCCTTGGGTCCGCGGGTTCACGTTGAACGTGGCGGCCAGGGTGAAGTTGGTCTCGGTGAAGCTCAGGCCCTCCACGACCTCGAGTCCCTCGAAGTCACGCAGGTCCTCCGAGAGCTGGTGGAAGTGCAGGAAGTTGAACGCGGTCTCGAACAGCGGCTGTCCGCCGAGCTCGCGCTGGATCTGCGCCAGCGGGAAGCGCCGGTGGGACATGAGCTGCTGCTCCGCTTCGAACGCGGCCTCGGCCAGCGCCTTCCAGCTCCCGCCGCCCAGCCGCAGGCGCCACGGGACGGTGTTGAGGTGCAGGCCCAGCACCTCCTCGCCCTGGGCCTCCTCGAGACGGCCGTTGGTGATGATGCCGGAGACCACGTCGCGCTGGCCGGACAGCAGGCCCAGCACCCGCCCATGCGCGGCGAGCAGCAGGCTCTTGAGGGGCAGGCCCCAGGTGCCCGCCAGCCGGGTGAGGCCGGTGGAGAGCGTCTCTCCCAGCGGCAGGAGCCGCCAGAGCGACTGCCTCGAGCCGGACGCGGGCGCAACCGGCGGCCGTGGCACGTGGACGAAGGTGAACCCGTCCAGGTATCGCTTCCAGAAGGCATGGCACTCCGGTGAGCCGAGCGCCTCCCTCTCGAGCCGGATGTAGTCCCGGTAGGTCACCGGAGACGGCGCCGGCAGCACCGGCACGCTGCCCGACACCTTCGCGTGGTAGCGCGTCAGGAGCTCCGAGAGCATCCGGGTGAAGCTCCAGCCATCGAGCAGCGCGTGGTGGAAGCTCAGGCAGATCTCGAAGTCCTCCACCCCGAGGCGGAACACCCGCGCGCGCAGCAGCGGCGCCTCGCTCCAGTCGAAGCCACGCTGCTTCTCGGACTCGAGCCAGGCGCGGATCGCCGCGTCCTGCTGGTCCGCCGCCAGCCCCGTCAGGTCCCCTTCCGAGACCGGCAGCTCGACCTGCTCGTGGACACACTGCAGCAACTGCCGGAAGCCCGTCAGGTGGAACGAGGTCCGGAGCACCGCATGGGCGGCCACCACCTCGCGCAGGGCCTCGACGAGCTTGCCGTACGCATAGGGGCAGTGCACCCGGTAGCTGAAGATGTCGTGGTAGGCCGCCGAGCCATCGAAGCCGCTGTGGAAGAACATGCCCGCCTGCAGCATGGAGAGCGGATAGGCGTCGACCACGTCGGACGGCAGGCGGCGCCGGTCCTCCTCGTCAATCAAGCTGAACGGCGCGCTCCGCGCGGGCGGGCCACTCCCCTGCTCCACGGCGGACGTCGGCTCGAGCTTCAGGCCCGCCGCCAGCTCGGCCACGGTCTTCTGCGTGAACAGCTGCATCAGCGAGACGTTCAGCCCCCGCTCCTTGAGGAGCGCGAGCACCCGGATGCTCAGGATCGAGTCGCCACCCAACGCGAAGTAGTTGTCGCGGATGCCGACCCGCTCGAGGCCCAGCACCTCGCCCCACACCTCGGTGATGATGCGCTCGACGTCGTCGCGAGGCGCCTCATAGGACCCGCCCAGCTCGAGCCGCGCCGAGTCCGGCTCCGGCAGCGCCTTGCGGTCGACCTTGCCCGTGGCGGTCATCGGCATGCGGTCGAGCAGGACGAAGGCCGCGGGCAACATGTAGTCGGGCAGCGACTGCTGCAGGAAGTCCCGCAGCTGCACGACGGTGGGCGTCTCGCCCGGGCGGGGCAGCACGTAGGCGATGAGCTGCTTGAGGCCCTCGGCGCTGGTGCGCAGCAGGACCGCCGCCTCGGCCAGCGACGGATGCGCCCGGAGCGCCGTCTCGATCTCCCCCAGCTCGACCCGGAAGCCGCGGATCTTGATCTGGTTGTCGAACCGGCCGAGGAACTCGATGTCCCCCTCCGGCAGGAAGCGCACCAGGTCGCCCGTGCGGTACAGCCGCTCGCTCAGACCCTCCGGGAATGGATTCGGGACGAACTTCTGGGCGCTCAGCTCCGGCGCGTTCCAGTAGCCGTGGGCCAGCCCCGGCCCGCCCAGGTACAGCTCGCCCGGAATGCCGGCCGGCACCGGGTGGAGGGCCGCATCCAACACGTAGACGGACGTGTGCGCGATCGGTCGGCCGATCGGGAGGACGTTGCCGGTGAAGTCCGGACGGATGGGATACCAGAGCGCGAAGGTGGTGCACTCCGTCGGGCCGTAGACGTTCAGCAGCCGCTCGGGCGGCCCGGCCCGGAACACCTCGCGCACCCAGCGCGGGTCGACGACGTCGCCGCCGACCAGCACCGTCCGGAGCGACCGGAACACGCCCGGCACCCGCTGCACCACCTGGTTGAACAGGGCCGAGGTGATGAACATCACGGTGAGCCCGCGCCGCGCGATCTCCGCCGCGAACACCTCCGGCGACAGCAGCACCTCCTTGGAGAGGATGGACACCCGCGCGCCATGCACCAGCGCGCCCCAGATCTCGAACGTCGCGGCGTCGAAGGTGATCGTCGCGAGCTGCGCGAAGCGATCGTCGGAGCGCACCGGCACGTAGTTCGTATCCGAGACCAGCCGGGCGATCGCCTTGTGGGGGATGGACACCCCCTTGGGCCGGCCGGTCGAGCCCGAGGTGTACAGGATGTACGCCAGGTCATCCGGGCCATTCACCGGCTCCGGATTGGTTTCCGGCGTGGCGAGCGTGTCGAGTTGCAGGTCCAGGGCGAACAGGTTGCCCTCGAAGTCCGGCAACTCGTACATGTACTGCGACTCGATGAGCAGCGTCCGCGGACGGACGTCGTCGAGCATGTACTGGATGCGGTCGCTCGAGTAGCCGGGGTCGAGCGGCACATAGGCGCCGCCAGCCTTCAGGATGGCCAGCATCGCGATGATGGCCCGCTCGGAGCGGTCGAGCATCATGCCCACCGGCTCGCCCGGCTGGAGCTGGTAGTCCTGCCGGAGCATGTGCGCGAGACGGTTGGCCGCCTCGTTGAGCTGCCGGTAGGTCAGCGAGACGTCCCCGTTCTCGATGGCGAGGGCCTCGGGCGTGCGTGCCGCCTGCGCCTCGAACAGCCGCGCCACCGGGGTGTCGATCGAGATCCGCGCCCCGTCGCTCAGCGACGCGGTGGGCTCGAGCCGAGGCACGTGGTTCCAGCCGCGCAGGATCAGCTCCCGCTCCGCGGCGGTCAGCATCGGCAGCGCCTGGAGCCGCTCGCCGGGGGCCGAGACGATCGACTCGAGCAGGGTCCGGTAGTGCTCCAGCAGGCGGGAGATGGTGTCGTCGTTGAACAGGGCGGTGCTGTACTCGAGCGAGCCGACCAACCCCTCGCGGGTCTCGTCGAAGACGAACGTCATGTCGACCTTGGAGGTCTCCCCCGGGAGCATCAGCGGCTCGAGCTTCAGGCCGGCCAGCTCGAGCTCGGGCATCGGGACGTTCAGCAGGACGAACATCACCTGCGCCAGCGGGGCGCGGCTGGTATCGCGCTCCTTGACCAGCGCCTCGACCAGCTTCTCGAAGGGGACCTCCTGGTGCGCGTAGGCGCCCAGCGTGTTCCGCCGGACCCGCTGCAGGAGCTGCTGGAAGCTCTCATCGCTCCGGAACCGGGTGCGGATGGGCAGCAGGTTGAGGAAGGGCCCGATGAGCGATTCCAGCTCGGCATGGGTGCGTCCGGCGATGGACGTCCCCACCACCATGTCCTCCTGGCCCGTGTAGCGGTGCAGCAGGACGTGGAAGGCACTGAGCAGGGTCATGAACAGCGTGGCCCCTTCCTGACGGCTCAGCGCGCGCAGGCGCTCGGAGAGCTCGGGGGACAGGGTCAGCGTCTGGGTACGACCGGAGCTGTCCATCGCCGTCGGCCGCGGACGGTCCGTCGGCAGCTCGAGCACCGGAGGCGCCTCGCCGAGCGCCTCGCGCCACCAGGCCAGCTGCGACTCGAGCACCTCGCCCTTCAGCCACGACTGCTGCCAGAGGGCGTAGTCCCGGTACTGGAGCGGCAGCTCCGGCAGCGAGGCCGCCGTGCCGGAGACGGCCGCCGCGTAGAGCGTCGACAGCTCGCGGATCAGGATGCCCATCGACCACCCGTCGGAGACGATGTGGTGCATGTTGATGAGCAGCACGTGCTCCGTGTCCTCGAGCCGGAGAAGCCGCGTCCGCACCAGCGGGCCGGCGGCCAGGTCGAAGGCATGGCGCAACTCCTCGCGGGCCCGCTGTTGCACCTCCACCTCGCGCTGCTCGCGAGGCACCGAGCGGAGATCCTCCACGGGCAGCGACAGCCGGCAGTCCGGGTGCACGACCTGCACCGCCCCGTGTCCGACCGTCTGGAAGGTCGTCCGCAGCAACTCGTGCCGCTGCTCGATGTCACGCAGGCACGAGAGCAGCCGCTCCGTGTCCAGCGGGCCCGAGAGCCGCAGCGCCCCGGGGACGTTGTAGGCCGGGTTGCCGGGCTGGAGCTGGTCCACGAACCACATGCGCTGCTGCGCGTACGACAGGGGCGACGTCACGCCTGTCGCCGCCCGGGTGAGGGGCGGCGCCTTGGGGGCGTTCCTCGTGGCGAGCGCGGCCTCCACGACCGCGGCGGACTCCCGGAGCGTCGGATGCTCGAACAGGCTGCGGATCGGCAGCTC
This sequence comes from Cystobacter fuscus, assembly GCF_002305875.1. NCBI lineage: Bacteria > Pseudomonadati > Myxococcota > Myxococcia > Myxococcales > Archangiaceae > Cystobacter > Cystobacter fuscus. The sequence goes on from NZ_CP022098.1 coordinate 8,265,271, forward strand.
GATCTGGAACGTGCTCCGCACCTGCGAGACGACCCGGGTGGCCAGCAGCGAGTGACCGCCCAGCATGAAGAAGCTGTCGCGGGCCCCAACCTCCTGGACGCCCAGGACCTCGCGCCAGATGTCCGCCAGCTGCTGCTCGATGGCCGTCAGCGGCGAGGCGTCGGCGGCGGGGGTGGTCGGCTTCAGCTCGAGCAGCGCCTTCCGATCGATCTTCCCGGAGAGCGTCAGCGGGAGCTTGTCCATCGGCACGAAGACCGAGGGAACCATGTAGGCGGGCAGCCGGCGCTGGAGCGCCGCGCGCACCGCGTCCTCCGGGAAGTGCTCCGGCGCGTCGGTGACGACGTAGGCGGCGAGGTGCTTTCCGCCGCGCTCGTTCAGGAGCACCACGGCCTCCCGCACCTGGGGCTGGTCACGGAGCGCGGCCTCGATCTCCTGAAGCTCGATGCGGAAGCCCCGCAGCTTCACCTGGTGGTCCGCGCGGCCCATGAACATCAGCCGGCCATCCGGCAGGTAACGCGCGATGTCGCCCGTGCGGTACATCCGCGCGCCCGGCGTGGTGCTGAACGGGTCGGGCAGGAAGCGCTCCGCCGTGAGCCCGGGACGCGACAGGTAGCCGCGAGCCACCCCCGTCCCACCGATGTACATCTCGCCCGGCACACCGACCGGGACCGGCTGGAGCCGCTCATCGAGCAGGTACACCGCCGTGTTCCAGATGGGGCTGCCGATCGGCGGCGGAGAGACGCCGGGCCGCAGCCGGGCGAGCGGCATGGCGGTCGCGCAGACCGTGATTTCCGTCGGCCCGTACAGGTTGAAGAGGCGCTGCGCCAGCGGGGATGCGCTCACGTCCGGGAGCGCGTCTCCGCCCGCCAGCAGGTAGCGGAGCCCGAGCGAGGTCGCGCCCGGCTCGTTCGCCACCGCCGCCGCCATGGGCGTCGGCAACATGCTGACGGAGATCCGCTGCTCGCGGAGCCACTCGACCAGGCGGGCCGGCGCCAGGCGGGCTTCGTCATCCGGGATGCAGATCGTGGCACCCGAGACCAGGGAGGGCCAGACGTCGAGGATGGTTCCATCGAAGCCCGTCCCGAAGGTCAGCGTCGTCCGGTCCCCCGGTGCCAGCTCGACGGTGGCGCGGTACCAGCCCGCCAGGTTGACGGCGCCGCGGTGCGGAACGAGGACGCCCTTGGGCTGTCCGGTCGAGCCCGAGGTGTAGATGACGTAGGCGAGCTCCTCCAGGGTGCGCCGCACCGGTTTCGCACGGAGGCCGCCGCCCGAGCCCCACCGGGAGGCGCCCTCGCGCCACGACACGACGCGCACGCCTTCCGGCGGTGTCCCCTCGCCCCATCCGTCACGCGTCAACACGAGTGGCGCGCCCGCATCCCGCAGCATGTAGGCGATGCGCTCGCGCGGGTTGGCCGGGTCCATCGTGAGGTAGGCGCCTCCGGCCTTGAGGATGGCCAGGAGCGTGATGAGGTATTCCGGCGACCGCTCGAGCAGCACGCCCACCGGCGTCTCACGGCCCACCCCCTGCGCCTGGAGCCAGGCGGCGAGCGACTCGGCCCGCGCATCCAGCTCCTGGTACGTCAGGCGCACGTCTCCCTGGGAGACCGCGAGCGCCTGGGGCGTGCGCGCCGCCTGGTGCTCGAACAGCTCGTGCAGGAGCAGCTCCGCCACGAGGGGTTGCTGGGTCTCGTTCCAGGCGCGCAGTTGCTGGCGCTCCCCGGCCGACAGCAGCTCCACCTCATGGATGCGCTGCTCGGGCGCACGGACCAGCGACTCGAGCAGCCGCTGGTAGTGCTCGAGCATGCGCTGGATGGTCGCCGCGTCGAACAGATCGAGGTTGTACTCGGCGACGAGCGTCAACCCCTCGGACGCTTCCACCGCCGTCAGGGTCAGGTCGAACTTCGCGGTGTTGCCCTCGGGCTCCATGTAGCCGCACGTCAGCCCCGGCATCGCGATGGGCTCGAACGGCGCGTTCTGGAGCGCGAACAGCACCTGGAAGATGGGGCTCCAGCCGAGATCGCGCTGCGGCTGGAGCACCTCGACCAGCCGCTCGAAGGGCAGGTCCTGGTGGGCGTACGCCGAGAGCGCCGTCTCGCGCACCCGCGCCAGCAGCTGGCGGAAGGTGGGATTGCCGGAGAGGTCCGTGCGCAGCGCCAACGTGTTGACGAAGAAGCCGATGAGCCCCTCGAGCTCGGCCCGGTTGCGGTTGGCGATCGGCGTGCCCACCACGATGTCCTGCTGCCGCGAGTAGCGGGCGAGCAGGACGTTGAAGGCCGTGAGGAGGGTCATGAACAGGGTCGCCTCCTCCTCGCGGCTCACGGTGTGGAGGGAGCGCAAGAGGTCCGCCGGGATCGTCAGCGAGAGCTGAGCGCCGCGCTGGGTCTGCACGGCGGGCCGCGGGCGATCCGTGGGCAGCTCGAGCAGCGGCGGCGCCCCGGTCAGCTGGTTGCGCCAGTAGTCGAGCTGGGCCGCGAGTGAAGAGCCCCGCAGGTACTCGCGCTGCCAGACGGCGAAGTCCGCGTACTGGATGGGCAGCTCGGGCAGCCGCGGGGAGTGGCCCTCGGCCAGCGCCCGGTAGACGTCCGTCAGCTCCCGCACCAGCACTCCGATGGACCAGCCATCCGAGATGATGTGGTGCATGCACAGCAGCAGGATGTGGTCGTCCTCCGCGAGCTCCAGCACCGCGGCGCGCAGCAGCGGGGCCTGCTTCAAGTCAAACGGCTGCTCCGCGTAGGCAATGCCCGCGGCCCGCGCACGCGACTCGCGCACGTCGGACGGCAGCGCGCGCAGGTCCTCCCACCGCACCTGGAACGGCACGGTGGCCGCGATCCGCTGCACGGGCTGGCCGTCGACGGACACGAAGCTCGTACGGAACGACTCATGGTGCTGGACCAGCACCTCGAGGCTCTGCTCCAGCGCGCGCCGGTCCAGCTGGCCACGCATCCGCACCAGCGCGGGGATGTGGTACGACGCGCCGCCCGGGGCGAGCTGCTCGAGGAACCAGAGGCGCTGCTGGGCGTAGGAGAGCGGCAGGTCCCCCGTACGCGCCACGGCCACCAGCGCCGGCTCCGTCGCCGCGCCGGTCCCCACCCGCTGCTCGATGCGCGTGGCCAGCTCCTCGAGGCGGGGCGCCTCGAACAGCACGCGCAGCGGCAGCTCGATCCCCAGGCTCTTGCGGAGGTGCGACACCACCTGCGTGGCCATCAGGGAGTGGCCACCCAGCTCGAAGAAGTTGTCCTCGAGCCCCACCTCGCGCACGTCGAGCACCTGCCGCCACAGCTCCGCCAGCATCCGCTCGGTGGGCGTGCGCGGCGCGGTGCGCTGGAGGTTCTCGGAGCCGACGCCGTCCAGGGAAGGCAGCGCCTTGCGGTCCACCTTGCCGTTGGGCGTCAGCGGGAGGGACGCCAACCGCACGAAGGCGGAGGGCACCATGTACGCGGGGAGCGACTGCTGGAGGAACTCCCGCAGGGCCCGGGCCTCCGGCATCTCCTCCGGCTTCCAGGGCACGACGTAGGCCACCAGCCGCTTGTCGTCCAGGGCCTCGCCCACCGCCACCACCACCACCTCGCGGATGGCCGGGTGGCGCACCAGCGCGGACTCGATCTCCCCCGGCTCCACGCGGAAGCCGCGCACCTTCACCTGGGTGTCGCGCCGACCCAGGAACTGGATCGTGCCGTCCGGCAGGTACCGGGCCAGGTCTCCGGTGCGGTACAGCCGCGCACCCGGCAGGCCGCTGAACGGATCGGGAATGAAGCGCTCCGCCGTCAGGTCCGGCCGCTCGAGGTAGCCCCAGGCGAGCCCGTCTCCCCCGGCGAAGAGCTCTCCGGGGACGCCCGTGGGAACGGGCCGCAGGTACTTGTCGAGCAGGTACACGCGGGTGTTGCCGATGGGGCGGCCAATGGGGACGGAGTGCCCCACCTGGGCGGGATCCGTCATCACATGGCAGCAGGTGAAGGTAGTCACCTCGGTGGGCCCGTACCCGTTGATGAGCATGCCGCCGCGCGCCAGGTGCTCACGCACCCGAGCCGGGGGCAACACATCGCCTCCGGCCAGTACCTGCCGCACCCGTCCCAACACCTCGGGCTGCTCCGCCACCATCTGCTCGAACAGGGCCGCCGTCAGCCACAGCGTCGTCACCTCGTGCCGCGTCAACAGCCGCGCCAGCTCCTCCAGCGAGAGGGCCTGCGCGGGCGCCACCACCAACCGGGCCCCGTGCAGCAGACTGCCCCAGAGCTCGAACGTCGAGGCATCGAAGGACGGCGAGGCGGCCTGGAGGACGACCTCCCGCGCCCCCCACCGGGCGTACGATGACCCCACCACCAGCCGCACCACGGCGCGGTGGGGGACACAGACGCCCTTGGGCCGCCCGGTGGAACCCGAGGTGTACATGATGTACGCGAGCGCCTCGGCCGGGGTGTCGATGCCGGGCGACACCTGGGGACGGGTGGAGAACTCCTCCCAGCCGGTGTCCAGGCACACGACCTCCACGCCATGCGCGGGCAGCTTCGCCCGCAGCCGCTCCTGGATGAGCAGCAGCGCCATGCGCGTGTCTTCCATCATGAAGCTCAAGCGCTCGTGCGGGTAGGCCGGATCCAGCGGCACGTAGACCGCGCCCGCCTTGAGGACGGCCAGGATCCCCACCACCATCTCCAGCGAGCGCTCCACGAACAGGCCCACGTGAGCGCCCGGAGTGACTCCCCGAGCCACCAGGTGGTGCGCGAGCTGATTGGCGCGCGCCTCCAGCTCCCGGTACGTCAGCCGCGCTCCCTCGAACTCCACGGCGACCGCGTCCGGCGTGCGCGCCACCTGCGCCTCGAAGAGGGACGGGAGGCTCGCCTCACGCGGATAGACACTGGACGTGGCGTTCCACTCCACCAGCAGCCGGTGCCGCTCCGCCTCGTCCAGGATCGGCAGGGCGGACACGCGCTGCTCCGGGTCCGCGACCGCGGCCTCGAGCAGGAGGCGCAGGTGTCCGGCCATCCGCCGGATCGTCCCCTCGTCGAACAGGTCGGTGTCGTACTCGATGAAGCCGGTGAGCCCCTCGGGCCCCTCCCCCAACGACAGCAGGAGGTCGAACTTCGCGGTGCTCGTGTCCAGGTCCTGGAAGGCGAACTCGAGCCCTGGCAGCGCGGGCAGCCGCAACGCCGCGTTCTGGAGCACGAACATCACCTGGAACAGCGGCGGCCGGCCGAGGTCGCGCCGCGGGGCCAGCTCCTCCACGAGCTGCTCGAACGGCAGCTCCTGGTGGGCGTAGGCGCCCAGGGTCGTCTCCCGCACACGCTCCAGCAGGGTCCGCACGGTGGGCTCCCCGGACAACCGGGTGCGCAGCACCAGCGTGTTGACGAAGAAGCCGATGAGCCCCTCGAGTTCGGCCTGGTTGCGATTGGCGATGGGCGTGCCCACCGCGATGTCCTCCTGCCCGGAGTAGCGCGAGAGCAGGGTCTGGAAGCCCGCGAGCAGGGTCATGAACAGCGTCACGCCCTCGCGGCGGCTCAGCTCGTCGAGCGCCCGGGTGAGCGCCGCCGGCAGCTCGACCGGAAGCTGGGCGCCCCGATGACGCCTCACCACCGGGCGGGGCCGATCGGTCGGCAGTTCCAGGGTGGGCAGGGCCTCGAGCTGCTTGCGCCAGTAGCCGAGCTGGGCCTCGAGCACGGGCCCCTGGAGGTACTCACGCTGCCAGAGCGAGAAGTCCGCGTACTGGATCGGCAGCGGCGGGAGCGCCGGCTCGGTGCCGCTCGTGAACGCGCGGTAGAACGCCCCGACCTCCTCCACCAGGATGCCTTCGGACCAGCCGTCGGTGATGATGTGGTGCAGGTTCAGCAGCAGCACATGGGTGTTCGCGGCCAGCCGGTACAGGACCGTGTGCAGCAGCGGCGCACGGGTGAGCTCGAAGGGCCGTGCCGCGGCATCGAGGAGCGCCTGCTGGAGCGTCGCCTCCTGCTCCGCGCCACCGAGCGCGGACAGGTCCACCTGCTCGAGCGGCACGTGGAGCGTGGGCTCGATGTGCTGGTAGGGCTGCCCGTCCCGGACGAGGAAGTGGGTGCGCAGCGCCTCATGGCGCTGGACCACCGCGTCGAGGCTCTGCTCGAGCCGCGCGCCGTCCAGCGGGCCGGAGATCCGGACCGCCACCGGCATGTTGTAGGAGGCACTGCCGGGCTCGAGCTGATCCAGGAACCACAGCCGCTGCTGCGAGAACGACAGGGGCAGCACCTGGTCCCGGGCGGCGGGCTTCAGCGGCGGCGGCACCGGCAGCGCCACCGCGCGGCGGGCGATCTCCACCCGCTCGGCCAGGGCGGCCACCGTGGGCGCCTCGAAGAGCGCGCGGATGGGCAGTTCCACCTGGAACATCCGCCGCACGCGGGAGACGATCTGGGTCGCCAGCAGCGAGTGCCCACCCAGCTCGAAGAAGTTGTCGAAGGCCCCGACCCTCTCGGTGTGCAGCACCTGGGCGAAGATGCCCGCGAGCAGCTCCTCGGCCTGGGTGCGCGGCGCCACGAACTCCTCGGAAGTGGCCTGGTCGGCGACCGTCGGTGCCGGGAGGCGGCGACGATCCACCTTGCCGTTCGAGTTGAGCGGCAGCGCCTCCATGAGGACGAAGGCGGAGGGCACCATGTACTCGGGCAGCCGCGCCTTGATGTGCTCCTTGAGCTGGGCGGGCTGCGGCGACGCGCCGGCCTCGGGCACCACGTAGGCCACCAGCCGGGGCGTACCGCCCGACTCGCCGCGGACCACCACCACCCCATTGTTCACGCCCGGGGCATCGAGCAGCGCCGCCTCGATCTCTCCGAGCTCGATGCGGTAGCCGCGGATCTTCACCTGGTGATCCCTGCGCCCCAGGAACTCGATCTGCCCGTCCGCGTGGTAGCGGCCGATGTCGCCGGTCCGATACAGGCGGGTCGGCTCCGGCACGAACGGATCGGTGATGTAGGCCTTCGCCGTGCGCTCCGGATCGTTCAGGTAGCCGCGGCCCACCGAGATGCCGGCGAGGCAGATCTCACCCGGGACGCCGATGGGCACCGGGTTGAGCTGCGCGTCGACGATGTACAGCCGGATGTTGATGAGCCGGCGCCCGAGCGGCATGTACGGCATGTCCGTCTTCGGCGCCTGGAGGATGTGGAAGTGGTTCGTGTCGTCCGAGCACTCCGTCGCCCCGTAGGTGTTGATCATCGGGATGTGCGGATAGAGCTGGAACCAGCGCTGGCAGAGCTCGGGCGGCAGGGCCTCGGCGTTGGAGATGAGCCAACGCAGGGACTGGAAGCGGGGGCGCTCGGCTGGCGGGAGCGCCTCCAGCACCTCGAGCATCGCGCGCAGCATCGAGGGCACGGTCTCGAAGATGGAGACGCCGTTGGAATCCACCGCGCGCAGCAGCGCGCCCGCATCGCTGGCCACCTCGTCATCCACGATGACCGTGCGGCCGCCGACCAACAGCGGGCAGAGCATCTGCCACACGGAGATGTCGAAGCACTGCGAGGCATTCTGGACGACCGCGTCCCCCGCCTTCAGCCCCAGGTCGTGGTTCTTGGCGCTCAGGTGATTGAGCATGCCGAGGTGCTCGATCATCGCGCCCTTGGGCGTGCCGGTGGAGCCCGAGGTGAAGAAGACGTAGGCCAGGTCGGAGAGGCGGGCGGGCCGTGACGGCACCAGCGCCACCGGCGCGGCCTCGAGCACGTCCTCGATGACGATGACGCGCGGTTGCGCCGCCCCCGCGGCGTGCGCGAGTTCCTGGGCCACCAGGGCATAGGCCCGGGACACCACGATGATCCGGCTCCGGCTCTGCTGGAGGAACTCGAGGTGGCGGCTCACGGGGTGTTTCGGGTTGAGCGGAATGTAGGCGCCGCCCGCGTAGAAGATGCCCACCACCGCGCTGAGCAGATCGATGCCGCGGTCGGCCAGCAGCAGCACCAGGTCATCGGCGGCCACCCCGGCGCGCAGCACCACCGCGGCGAGCTGCCTGGAGCGCTCGTCCAGTTGGGCGTAGGTGACGCGCTCGGCGCCGGACACGGCCGCGATGGCATCGGGCGTCGCGCGGGCCTGCTCGGCGATGAGCTCGTGCGCGCAGCGCGCGGGCAGCGGATGAGCGGTCTGGTTCCACTCCGTCACCAGCTGGTGCTGCTCCTCCCGCGTCAGCATCGGGAGCGTGGAGATCGGCTGCGCCGCATCCGCGGTGACCGCCGCGAGCAGGGTGCGGTAGTGCGCCAGCAGGCGCTCCATCGTCGAGGCGTCGAACAGGTCGGAGTTGAACTCGAGGTTGAAGGTCAGCGAATCCGCCGCCTCGGCGACCGCCAGCGTCAGGTCGAACTTCGCCGTGTGGTTCTCCAGCAGCAACGGGCGCCACGTCAGGCCCTGGAGCTCGATCACCGACGTCGAGGCGTTGTCCATGGTGAACACGGCCTGGAACAGCGGCGAGTGGCTCAGGCTGCGCTCGGGCTGGAACACCTCGACCAGCTTCTCGAAGGGGACGTCCTGGTGGGCGTAGGCCTCGAGCGTGGTGGCGCGGATGCGCTCCAGCAGGGCCTGGAAGCTGGGGGCGCCCGACAGGTCCGAGCGGATCGGCAGCGTGTTGACGAAGAAGCCGATGAGCCCCTGGAACTCCGCCTGGGCGCGGCCGGCCACCGGCACGCCGAGCACGATGTCCTCCTGGCCGGAGTAGCGGTGCAGGAGCACCTTGAAGGCGGCCAGCAGCGTCATGAACAGGGTCGTGCCCGAGCGCTGGCCCAGCCGCCGCAACTCCTCGAGGAGCGCCGGCTCGACCGTCACCGACAGCGTCTCGCCCCGGTAGGTCTGCACGCTGGGACGGGGCCGATCGGTCGGCAGGTTCAGCACCGGCAGCTCACCGTCCAGCCGCGTCCGCCAGTAGGCGAGCTGGCTGTCCAGGAGGCTGCCCTGAATCCAGGAGCGCTGCCACGCGGCGTAGTCGGCGTACTGGAACGTCAGGGGCTCGAGCCGGGGCGTCTGGCCATTGACGAGCCCGTTGTACAGCGCGGACACCTCCTGGATGAGCACGCCGATGGACCACCCGTCGGACACGATGTGGTGCATGTTGACGAGCAGGACGTGCTCCTGTGCGTCCAGCCTGTACAGCAGGGCGCGCAGGAGCGGGCCGGTGCGCAGGTCGAACGGACGGGAGGCATCGGCCGAGCCCAGCCGGATCGCCTCGTCGAACCGCCGCGGCTGCGGAAGCTCCGTCAGGTCCACCGGGTGCAGCGCGAACGGCATCTCGGGGTGGATGCGCTGGAACGGCTCCCCATCGTCATGCTCGAACGTGGTGCGCAGCGCCTCGTGGCGCCGCACGACCTCGGTGAACGCCTGCTCGAGCACCTCGGACTTCAGCGGGCCCTGGAGGTGGAGCGCCGCCGGGATGTTGTACATCGCGCTGTCGGGCTCGAGCTGGGTGAGGAACCACAGCCGCTGCTGCGCGAAGGAGAGCGGCAGTCGGCCGTCGCGCGGCGCGTGGGACACCGGCGGCAGGGGCAGCTCGTCCGCGGCCCGCCGCGCCACGTCGATGTGCCGGGCCAGGCCCGCGAGGGTCGGCGTCTCGAACAGCACCCGGAGCGGGATTTCGACCTGGAACACCTTGCGTAGCTGGGAGAGCACCTGGATGGCGCGCAGGGAGTGCCCGCCAATCTCGAAGAAGCTCTGGTTGCGGCCGATCCGGTCGTGCCCCAGCACCTGCGCCCAGATGCTGGCCAGGAGTTCCTCCGTCGGCGTCTGCGGCGGCGCGAGGCCCTCCTCCACCGGCCGGGCGTCCAGCGCTCGCGACGCCAGCGCCCGCCGATCGACCTTGCCGTTCGAGGTCAGCGGGAGCTCCTCCAGGAGCTGCAGGAAGGACGGCACCATGTAGGGCGGGAGCTGGCCCTTGAGGTGCTCGATGAGCCGCCGCTCGGCGCCTTGGGTCGCTCCGTCCAGCGCCGCGAACGCCACCAGCGCCGGGTCCCCCTGCTTCTTCTCCACGGTGATGACCGCGCACTCGCGCACCCCCGGCGCGCCGGCCAGCACCGTCTCGATCTCCTCCAGCTCGATGCGGAAGCCGCGGATCTTCACCTGATGATCGATGCGGCCCAGGAACACCAGGGTGCCGTCGCGCAGGTAGCGCACCAGGTCGCCGGTGCGGTACAGGCGCGCGCCGGGGGTCCGGGAGAACGGATCCGGCACGAACCGCTCCGCCGTCAGCTCGGGACGGTCGGCATAGCCGCGAGCCACGCCCACGCCGCCGATGTACAGCTCGCCCGGCACGCCCACGGGCACCGGCTCCATCGCGCGGTTGAGCACGTAGAGCTGGGTGTTGGCGATGGGCCGACCGATGGGGACCTGCCCCTGCAACGTCCCCCCCGCGGGCACCTCGTGGATGCAGCAGCCCACCACCGTCTCGGTCGGGCCGTATTCGTTGATGAGCCGGGTGGCTGGGGCGTGGGTCCGCCAGAACTCGAGCTGCTCGGCCGACAGCGCCTCACCACCAATCACCAGCACCCGGGCGGAGCCAGCGGCCGACTCGGGCGTGAGCTCATGCTCGAGCAGGGTCAGGTGGGCAGGCGTCAGCTTGAGCAGGCTGAAGTCCGAATCCGCGCGCAGCCAGGAGGCCAGCCCGGTGCCACTGGCCTGCTCATCACACAGCACCACGCGCTTGCCGGACAGCAGCGGCGTGAGCAGGCTGGTGACCGTCAGGTCGAAGCTCAGCGGCGACTGGACCGGAGCGCCCTGCCCTCCCGAGCCGTAGTAGCCCAGGCCCCAGTGGAGGTAGTTGACGAGCCCCTGGTGGGCGATCATCACGCCCTTGGGCCGGCCCGTCGAGCCGGAGGTGTAGAGGATGTAGGCCAGATTGCCAGGCTGGGCCAGTGGCTCGGGGTTGGCGTCCGACTCGTACCCGAGCTCCTCCTCCATCGCGTCGAGGTAGAGCGCCTGGACCGCCACTTCCGGCAGGCGCTCGGCCAGCGAGAGGCGCGACAGCACCACCGGCATCCGCGCCTCGGTGATGACGTGCGCGAGCCGGCCCTTCGGGTATGAGGGCTCGAGCGGCACATAGGCGCCACCGGCCTTCAAGACGGCGAGCAGGCCGACGAGCTGCTCGACCGAGCGCTCCAGATGCAGGCCCACCGGGACGTCGGGGCCCACGCCCAGCGAGCGGAGGTAGTGCGCCAGCCGGTTGGCCTGACGATTCAGCTCCTCATAGGTGAGCGCCCGCGTGCCGTCGGTGACCGCGATCGCCTGGGGGACCTGGGCGGCCTGTGCCTCGAACAGGGCCGGAACGCACACGTCGAGCGGGGCGTCCGTGGCGGTGTCATTCCAGCCGGACAGGAGCTGCTGGCGCTCGGGCCCGGACAGCAGCGGGATGGCCTCGATGCGGGTCTCGGGCCGCGCCACGACAGCCTCCAGCACCCGCAGGTAGTGGCCCGCCATTCGCGCGATCGTCGCCTCGTCGAACAGGGACGTGCGGTACTCGAGGGTGCCGACCAGCTCCTGGCCCCCCTCCATCATCGACAGCGTCACGTCGAACTTGGAGGTGCCGCGCTCGAACTCCAGCAGACGGGCCTCGACCTCGCCCAGCAGCCGCCCCGCGAGCGGTGGGGCGTCCATGTGGAACACCACCTCGAACAGCGGGTTGCCGCCATCGCGGCGGTCGGGCTGCACCGCCTCCACCAGCTGCTCGAACGGCAGTTCCTGGTGCTCGAAGGCCGCGACCGTCACCCGGCGCACCCGCTCGAGCAGCTCCCGGAAGGTGGGGTTGCCCGAGAGATCGGTGGACAGGGAGAGCATGTTGACGAAGAAGCCGATCAGCTGCTCCGTCTCGAGCCGGTTGCGGCCGGCGATGGGGGAGCCCACGAGGACCCGCGGCACATCCGTGTAGCGGTGGAGCAGGACCTTGAAGGCGGCGAGCAGCACCATGTACAGCGTGACGTTCTGCTGCCGGCTCAGCGCCCGGAGCGATTCGGCGAGTGGGGCGGGCACCTGGAACGTATGGAACGCACCGGCGGCGCTCGGACGCGCGGAGCGTGGCCGGTCGGTGGGCAGCTGCAAGAGCACCGGCTCGGCGCCAAGCTGCTCACGCCAGTGGGCAACCAGGCCCTCGAGCCGCGCGCCGGAGAGCCGCTCGCGCTGCCAGCGGGCGAAGTCGGCGTACTGGATGGGCAGCGGGGGCAGCGGAGCGGGCTGACCGGCCGTGAACGCCTGGTAGAGCTGGCCGAGTTCGCGCACGAGCACGTCCGTGGACCAGGCGTCCGAGGCGATGTGGTGCATCGTGATCAACAGCACGTGCTCGTCCGGCCCCAGCCGGAGCAGCTCCGCCCGCAGCATCGGCGGCTGTGACAGATTGAAGGGCTTCTTCGCCTCGAGCTCCGCGCGTCGGCGAACCTCGGCCTCCCGCGCTCGCGGCTCCATCCCGCCCAGGTCCGTCACCGGGAGCGAGAACGCGAAGGCGGTCGACACCTGCTGGCTGGGCTGCCCGTTCACCTCGACGATGCGGGTGCGCAGCGACTCATGCCGGTGGATGACCTCGCGCAGGCCGCGCTCCAGGGCATCGGCATCCAGCCGCCCCGTGAGGCGCAGCGCGGCAGGAATGTTGTAGGCGGATCCGCCAGGCTCCAGGGTGTCCATGAACCACAGGCGCTGCTGTCCGAAGGACAGAGGCGCCGTCCTCGCCTGCTCGGCGCGAGCGCTCAGCGCTTTCCGGAGGAGCGCCCTCTTCTGTTCCAGGGTGGAAGCATCAGAGGGCGGGTTCTTGTTGCTCATCGAGTTCCCCCAAGAGTCGTGTATGGCGGTGCGAGACCGCAGTGGTCGCGGAAGATGAAAGAACGAGGATCCGTAACCCAGACGAGATGCGGGCAGAAGCAGAACCCGCGGACCCGCCACGATTCAGCGGGTGGCCCGGAAAAGGCCTCGTTGTCGTCACGTGGGACGGATGTTTGTCACGAACCTGAGCAGTGACACCCGGAGGCATCCAGCATACCCTGCCGCCAGGCACGGCCTCCGCATGCTGGCTCCGAGAGGGCCCTGCGCGCCCCTACCCCGAGAGCACGAGATGATGGACCCGAGATGGGAATGGGCGCTCCCGATTCGCGAGGCACACCTGCAGGAGAAGCTGCTGGGCCGCTACACCCTGGCGAGCCTCGAGCGCAAGGAGTGGTGGGACCTCTACCTCCGGGAGTTGGCGCCCCACTTTCCGGAGGAGTTGTTCTTCTCGTTGGAGGGTCTGCTCAGCGAGCATGAGCGTCAAGCCAGGAAACGGGTGATAGAGGCCCAAGGCGCAGCCCCTTGGGTGGACTACTGGTGCATCCGGGACGGCGAGCACGTGGCGGCCATGTTCCTGGGCCGTCAGCAGCGGGAAGATGTGTACCTGATGGACCTGAGCATCGTCCACCCAGATGCTCGCCGGAAGGGGCTTTATAGCGCCCTCATCCAACGGCTCATCTCCTATACCCGTGCATTGGGCTTTCACCGCATCCTGAGCAGCCACGCCCCCAGCAACAACCCCGTCATCATCGCCAAGCTCAAACAGGGTTTCAGCATCACGGGCCTGGAGATTGACGCGGAAGTCGGCCCCAACCTGCTCTTGACCTACTTCCACAATCCAGAGCAGAAACGCGCCTACGAGTACCGCTGTGGGGGAACCCATCTGAGCAAGCGCATGGTCGAGAGCTCGCAGGGCAGCTTTGCGCGGCTCCAAAGCAGCATTGCAAAGGCTACGGGCGACTAAGACGGCCTCATCCCGTTGACCCGCAGTCTCCAACCGCAACCTGCCGTGCCCGGTACCAACCGGCTGGCATGATGGATGTGCGATGGAAGCGAAAACACCAGGAAGGCCACCGGCTCGAGCCGAGCACCTCGAGCGGGGGGAGCATGCAACGACCACCCGGACCGGGTACGGAAGCTCCATCGCCCATCACGGGGAGATCCTGCAGGGCGTGTTCGAGCTCTCTCCGGGACAGCTGGAGCGCGCCCTCGTCACCCTCCCCTGTCCGCTCTTCAGCGCGCATGCCGTTTTCACTCCGGACGACAGCGGAACCCTGGCCCTGGAGCCCTACTGGAAGGTCAAGGCCCGGCTGGCGGCCCAGACAACCCTGGCGGCCCATGGGCTGGAGCACAAGGGGGGCCGCCTCGTCGTGAAGAGCGAGATCCCCATCCGCTGGGGCCTCGGCTCCTCCACCAGCGACGTCATCGCCACCATCATCGCCGTGGCGGACGCCTTCTCCCTGTTGCTCCAGCCCGAGCAGATCGCCTCGCTGGCGGTCGATGCCGAGGCGGCCTCTGACTCCCTGATGTTCGGGGATCGCACCGTGCTCTTCGCGCACCGGCGCGGGTACGTCGTGGAGGAGCTGGGCGGCCCCCTCCCGCCGCTCGACGTGCTCGGGTTCAACACGGATCCGACCGGCAAGGGGGTCGACACCGTGGAGTTCGCGCCCGCGCGCTACAACCGGTCGGAGATCGAGATGCTCCAGCCGTTGCCCGGGCTGCTCCGGCGTGCGCTGCGGGAGGGAGACCCCCGCGGGGTGGGCAGGGTCGCCACGGCCAGTGCGCGCATCAACCAGCGGCACCTGCCCATCCCGAGGTTCGACGCCCTCCTGGCGCTGGCGGAGACCGTCCACTCCGTGGGTCTCCAGGTCGCCCACAGCGGCACCGTCGTCGGGCTCCTCTTCGACGCCAACGATGCCAGGAAGAGCGCGGGCATCCAGAAGGCGCGGACGCTGCTTCGCGAGTCTGGGATAGAGCAGACCTGGCACTTCCGCACATGACCCTCCGCCCCCCTTCACACTGATCTCATCATGGACAATCAGGGACGACGCTCCCGCTCCCGGCTCCGCACCGTCCTGCGCGGGCTCTTCCTCCTCTTGCTGGTCCTCGTGGGCGCGCTCGGACTGGGCGGCTATGTCCTGACGAAGCGGCAGGGCCTCCGCTACGAGGCCCAGGTCACTCCGGCCGGGGCGCGCGTGTCCTTCGATGGCCACGGCATCCCCACCGCCGAGGCCCCGGACTGGAGCACGCTGCTGCGCGCCCAGGGCTACCTGCACGCCGGCGAGCGGCTCTGGCAGATGGACCTGATGCGCCGACAAGGCGCCGGACGCCTCTCGGAGTGGTTTGGCGAGGCGGCGTTCCCGAGCGACGAGCGGCGCCATCAGGAAGACTGGGAGGGGGTCGCCTCGCGTGCCGCCGAGAGCCTCCCGCCCGGGGAGCGGCGGGAGTGCGAGGACTATGCGGAAGGCGTCAACCAGTTCATCCGCGAGCACCGCTGGGGGGCCGGTATCGAGTACGTGCTGCTGGGAGTCCAGCCCGAGCCCTGGCGGTGCCAGGACAGCCTGCTCGTGTTGATGTCGGTGGCCGAGGCGCTCAGCGCGGAATCCTTCCAGGACATCCGGAGGAACTACTACCACCAGCGCCTTCCCGAGGACTGGGAGCGCTTCCTGTACCCCGACGTCCACCCCTGGAATCACCCGCTGTTCGAGGGGGACTCGCAGCCCCTCCCCTCGCTCCCGGAGCCAGGGAACTACCTGCCCGCGACCCCGATCGACGCCGTGCAGCTGGGCTCCCGGGTCGAGCGGCCCTCGCCCATCGGCAGCAACGGCTGGACCTGGCGGGATGGCACCAGCGCCTTCCTGGCCAATGACCCGCACCTCGAGCAGTCGGTTCCACAGCTCTGGTACGCCATCCGCCTCAAGCGCTCGCCCGAGGACTGGGTGGTGGGCGCCAGCATCCCCGGCCTTCCGGGCGTCGTGCTGGGCATGAACCCCCACTTCGCCTGGGGCGTGACCAGCCTGGGGGAGGACATCGACGACCTCCTGGTGGAGAAGCTGTCGCCCGACGGCGCGTCCTATCTGGCGGAGGTGGTCGAGGGCCGCGAGGTGTGGCGCCCGCTCCAGCGGAAGGACTCGCGGGTCAAGGTCCGGGGCGGTGAGGAGCGCACCGTGCACGGCCTGGCGACCCATCGGGGGCCGCTGCTGCGCCGGCCGGAACTCGGGGACCAGGCCTACTCCCGTCAGTGGTTGCCCCTGAAGGAGGGAACGCTGCGGCTCCCGCTCCTCGCGCTCGCCCAGGCACGTGACTGGCAATCCTTCAACACCGTGATGGACGGCTTCACCGTGCCCGCGGTGAACGTCCTGTGGATCGATCGCCAGGGCAACATGGGCTACCGGGCCACGGGGCTCACGGTGGAGCGGCGGAGCACGGGGCTCCTGCCGCAGCCGGCCGTGGCGGGGGAATGGAAGGGAATCCGTCCGGGCTCGGAGCGCCCGCGGCTCTACCGGCCGGTGGCCACCAGCCCAGGCACCTCCGACGCGCTGGTCAGCGCCAATCAGCGGGTCTGGCCGGATCGGTTCGGGGCGTACTGGGGCAGCGACGAGCGCGCGGACCGGATCCAAACCCTGCTGGGCACGGGCGCGGCCCTGTCGCCCACCGACATGGAGCGGATGCAGCTGGACACCTACAGCCGCTACCACCACGAGCTCGCCCGGTGGATGGTGAAGCACGCGCGGCCACGGAACGACGCCGAGCGAGCCCTCCTCACGCAGTGGCGGGGCTGGGACGGGAGCGCCGAGCATGCACCGGCCACCTTCACGGAGGTGGCCTTCGCCGAACGTCAGTTCGTCACGCTGCTGCTCGACCGTGTCCGCGCGCGCTATCAGTTGACGGCGGAGGAGCGCTCCCAGACGCGCTACAGCGCCTACCTGCAGTCGGCCTGGGTGCTCACGCTTCTGGAGAACGAGGGGAGTCTGAGGGTCTTCGGCCTGACGGATGACGCGCTCGCCACCGCCCTGCTGGACCGGGTCCTCCAGTCCCGGGAGGCTGGCAAGCTCCAGCCCTACCCCGAGAAGAACGCCTGGGGCGCGCAGCACCCCTTCGCGGAGGAGATTCCCGTCCTCGGCGACCTGTTCCGCGTCGAGAGCTTCCCCCAGGTGGGTTACGAGGGGCTGGTGCGGGTGGAGACCCCGGTGTACGGCGCGACGGTGCGCCTGGTGTGGGATCTGGCCCATCCGGAGCGCAGCACCTGGCTGTTCCCGACAGGCCAGTCCGGCCACATCGGCTCGCCCCACTTCCGGAGCATGCAGCGGGACTGGGCGGGCGGCACCACCCGGGCGCCGGTGTTCGAGGAGCCCTCGGCCTGGGGGTTGTCCCGCGCGAAGTGAGGTTCGCGCGGGACGTCAGGCCGGGGACTGCGGTTCGGCTCGGGGAGGGTGCTCGGAGGAAGAGAGCTGGCTGTAGAGGTCCTCCGGGACGGCGTCCGCCAGCTCGGTCTCGGCGTGGCGGAGCCGGGGGTGCAGAGAGCCGATGACCGTGGCCAGCACCGTCCCCAGGCCCAGCACCATGAACATCAGACCGATGCCGCGTCCGGTGCCCGTTCCAATCACCCGGCCCAGGCTCATCGCCAGCGGGCCGCCGGGGGCGAGCAGGGGCTCGAACACGTGGTCGGCCAACGGGCCCGCGATGACGTAGGCCACCGGCGAGGAGGCGGCCACCACCATCCGCCGCACCGCGAAGACCCGCCCCTGCACCGAGGGCTCCACCTTCCTCTGCCAGAGCGCCATGTTGCAGCCGCTGCTCAGGGGGATGCAGAAGGAGAACACGAAGGCCGCCGTCGCGACGAGCGGGACAGAGGGCTGGAGGCCCCCGGAGAACAGGACCACGCCCTGCAGGAGGAGGAAGCCCAACACCCCATGGACGAGCCGGGCGGGCCCGCCCCATACGCTCATCAGCACGCTGCCCGCCACCATCCCGAGCCCGCTGAAGGACAGCACCGTGCCGAGCACCGCTTCGGTGGTGAAGCTCAGGAGCATGGGGGTCAGCAGCGTCCAGACAATCCCGAGGGAGAAGTTGCCCACCCACAGCATGACCAGCAGGCCCAACAGCCCCGGCCGCTGGCGGATGTAGCGCAGGCCGTAGGAGGCCTCGCCCAGCAAGGAGCGCCGGGTCTCCTGCTCCTGCGGCCCGGGGGCGGTCCGGGGGATGCGCACGAAGAGGAGCAGGAGCAGCGCGACGGAGTAGGTCCCCACGTCGATCCAGAGGATCCCCGACAGCTCGAGGGACACCACCAGCAGGCCGGCGAGCACCGGGGAGAGCAGCTCCCCGAGCGCCTCGCCCATCTGGTACAGCCCGCTGGCGCGGCCCAGCTGCTCCCGGGGAACCAGGAGCGTCGTGGCCGAGGCGAACGCCGGCATCTGGAAGACGTTGAAGACCGAGATCGCCGCGACGGCACAGTTGATGTGCCACAGCTCCAGCTCGCCCAGGTGCAGCACGGCGAGCAAGAGCAGCGTGCACACCCCCGAGCCGGCCTCGCTCAGCAGCAGCGCCCGCTTGCGGTCCCCCCGGTCGACGAACACCCCCGCGAAGGGCGAGAGCAGCACCGTCGGGAGGACCGTGGCCAGGGACGTGAGCGCGAACTGCGTGACCGAGCCGGTCCGTTGGTACACGTGGAGGCTCAGCACGAAGTTCGTCAACCGTGCACCGGTCGCGGAGATGACCTGGCCCGTCAAGGCGACCAGGAACATCCGCATGCCACCAGGGAGCATCTGGGACAGGTTCAGGCCGAGGCTCCCAGCAGCATGTCGCGGAACTGGCTCAGCGCGCCCACCTCGATCTCGGTCAGCTCCGGGTGCCAGATATCCAGCAGCAGGATGACGCGAACGCGGTTGCTCTTGTTCCAGACCTCGTGCTCGTAGGTGTCATCGAACAGCAGGCACTTGCCCTCCTGCCAGGTACGGGTCTCGTCCGACACCCGCATGGCACAGTCCGGCGGCACCACCAACCCCAGGTGGCAGGTCAGCTTGCCGTTGAAGTCACTGCAGTGCGGACGGATGTAGCCCTGCGGCGCCAGGCTGGCGAACATCGCCTCGCCCGCCACCGGCAGCTGCCGGATCAGCCCGAAGGTCTTGGGGCACCGGGCCTGGTTCTCCTTGAAGGAGACCTGCAGCTGCGTGCCACTGCCGACCCGGTAGAAGTAGAACTCCTTCCACCCCAGCTTCTCGAAGTCGTCGCGGTCGCGGAACTCCTCGAACCCGCTGCCGCTGCGCATCGCGAGCTCCAGCTCCTCGCGGATCATCGGGTAGGCCTGCTCGAGCGTCTTGCCCAGGGACAGCTGGGAGGGGTCGTGCCAGGGCTTCGCGGTCAGGCCGGGGAACCAGAGGCGGCCGACCTTGCCGTTCATCTGCCGGGGATCATCGGCGACCGGCTGCTTCTCCCCCAGCAGGTACTGGGCGAACACCTCCAGGCGCTCCAGGTCCGATGCCTTGTGGTGCCGGCGCAATTGATCCATGCCGTACTCGACGGCCTGGGCGACCTGCTTGAGTGCCTCGCCCTGCTGCGTCTCGGATTCCATCGAAGTCCTCTTCACGTCGGGTCTGTGGGTTGAACGGGGTTACTTCAGTCCTTCACGGGCCAGCAGCTGGTCCAGCTCCTCCTCGGAGAGCTCATCCAGCCGGTCCAGCAACGCAGCGGCGTCTTCCGTTGCGCGCTTCAACACCGGCTCGGGGCCCCCCTGCCCACTCTGCTCCTGCAGCCGCGCCACGGCGTGAGCCAGTTCAGCGACCGTGGGGGTCTCGAACAGGGTGCGCAGCGGCAACTCCACCTGCAGTGCCTCCCGGAGCCGGGAGACGAGCTGCGTGGCCAGCAACGAGTGGCCGCCCAGCTCGAAGAAACTATCATGGATGCCCACGCGCTCCACGCGCAGAAGCTCCGACCAGATGGACACCAGCTGCTGCTCGAGGGGGCCGGTGGGCGCGGCGTACGCGGGCCTGCCACCCGCCTGCGCCGGATCGGGCCGCGGAAGCGCCTTCCTGTCCACCTTGCCGTTGGGCGTCAGCGGGAGCGCCGGCAGTTGCAGGAGGGCCGACGGCACCATGTACTCGGGCAGCCGCCCGCGCAGATGGGCGCGCAGCGCCTCGATGTCCAGCGGCACGTTCTCCCGTGACGCCACGTAGGCCGCCAGACGCCAGGTCCGCTGGGCATCCTCCCAGGCCACCACCACCGCCTGCGCGACCGCCGGGTGCTGCAGCAGGTTCGCCTCGATGTCCCCGGTCTCGACCCGGAAGCCGCGGATCTTCACCTGGTGGTCCCCGCGGCCGCGGAACTCCGCGACGCCCTCGCCCAGCCAACGGGCCAGATCCCCGGTGCGGTACATCCGCTCGCCAGGGAAGAAGGGGTCCGGCAGGAATCGCTCCGAGGTGAGCACCGGCTGCTCGAGGTAGCCGAGCGCGACCCCCGGCCCGGCGATGTAGAGCTCACCCATGACGCCCGGGGGCTGAGGCGAGAGGTGCTCGTCCAGGATGTAGAAGCGGGTGCCCGGCAGCGGCCGCCCCAGCGGGACGTACCCCGAGCTCCCCGTGGGCACGCCAGGACCCGAGAGCTCGTAGCAGCTCGAGTCCACCGTGGTCTCGGTGATGCCGAAGGCCGCGACGAGCCGCAGCCTCGCGCCGAGGCGCTCGTGGAGTGCCCGGAAGCGCTCCAGGTCGATGGCTTCTCCGCCCAGGATCACCACCTTCAACGACGCCAGTGGCCACTGCTGCCGGAGACCCTCCTCCAGGAGGGCGAGCACCAGCGAGGGCGCCGCGTCGAGGAAGGAGATGCGCTCGCGATCGATCAGCGCGGCGATCGCCGGCAGGTCGGCTCGCGCCTCTTCCGGGCAGATCACCAGCCGGCCGCCGCTGATGAGCACCTTCATCAGATCGCCGATGAAGATGTCGAAGGCGAAGCTGCTCAGCTGGAGGCTCACGGCCTCCTGCTGCTCGAGCTGGTAGTAGTCCCGCCAGACGTACGCCGCGTTGAGGACGGAGCCATGGGCCACCATCACCCCCTTGGGCCTGCCGGTCGTTCCCGAGGTGTAGATGACGTAGGCGGGGTCCTCCGGGGAGACCAGAGCGCCAGGGGACTCCACGGGCGCCCGCGTGATGTTCTCGGCCTCCGCGTCGAGGTCGAGGAAGGTGACGTGCGTGGACGGGAGCACGTCCATCCAGCGCCGCCGGGTCAGGAGCGTCGTGATGCTCGCGGCCTCGAGCATGGCGGCCAGGCGCTCGGGCGGTGCCGCCGCATCCAGCGGGAGGAAGGCGCCACCTGCCTTCATCACGCCCATCATGGCCACCAGGGCATCGAATTCGCGCTCCAGGAGGATCGCCACCACGTCGCCGCGGCGCAGGCCGCGAGCCCGCAGGGTGTGGGCGAGCTGGTTGGCGCGCGCATCGAACTCGGCATAGGTGAGCCGCCGCGTGCCGCTGACCAGGGCGACGGCGTGCGGCCGCTGGCGCGCCTGGTGCTCCAGCAGCGCGTGCACGCCCAGCTCGCGCGGGGGGTGCACCGGCTGCCAGCCCTGGCGCACCAGGGCCGCCTTCTGCTCGCCGGTGAGCAGCTCCAGCCGCGAGAGGGGCGCGGCCGGGTTCCCGGTCAGCGACTCCAGCAGCCGCTGGAAGTGCCCGGCCATGGCGACAATCGTCTCGCGCTCGAACAGGTCCGTGCAGAACTCGAACGAGCCCAGCAGCCGGTTTCCCTGCTCGACCAGGGTGAGACACAGGTCGAACTGCGCGGCGCGCTGGCCCAGGTGGATGGACTCGAGTTCCAAGCCACCGAGGTCCACCCGCCCTCCCCCTTCGCCCAGGAGGAAGGTGCCCAGCGCCGCGCCGTGCTCGCGCGGAGGCTTGAGCACCGCGAACATGGTCTGGAACAACGGCGCGCGGCTGGAGTCCCGCGCCAGCCCCAGCTGCTGGACGAGGAGCGGGTGGGGATGGTCCTGATGGTCCAGGGCCTCGAGCACCGCCTGCCGCGTGCGCGCCAGCAGCGTCTGCCAGCCCGTGCTTGCCTCGCAGCGGGTGCGGATGGCCACCGGGTTGACGAAGTACCCGACCACGTCCTCGAACTCCGCGCGGCTGCGGCCCGAGGCGGGCGAGCCGATCACCAGCTCCTCCTGGCCGGTGTAGCGGTGGAGCAACGCCTGGTAGGCCGCCAGGAGCGTGGTGTAGAGGGTCGCCCCCTGCGCGCGGGAGAGCGTCTGGAGCCGCTCCGTCAGGTCCGCCGGGAGCGAGAAGCTGTACTTGCTGCCCCTGGCCGACCAGACACGCGGGCGGACCCGGTCCGTGGGGAGGGCCAGCACCGGGAGCTGGCCGGACAGCCGCTCCTTCCAATAGGCCTGGTCCCGCGCACCTTCCGGTCCCGCCAGCCGCGCGGCCTGCCACCGGACGAAGTCCTCGTATCCGGCGGGAAGCGGCTTGAGCGGAGTCTCGCCGCGTGCACACTCGGCGGGATAGAGCTGGCTCAGCTCATCCAGCATCACGACGAGGGACCACATGTCCACCGCCACGTGGTGGGCCACCAGCAGGAGCAGGTGCTCGTCCCTGCGGGCCGACAACAGCTCGACCCGGAACACCGGGCCGCGAGCCAGGTCGAAGGGGGTGTGCGCCTGCTCCTCCAGCCAGGCCACCCGCGCCTCCGGGGTCCACGTGGACACGTCCTGGTGCCGCAATGGCAGGGCCTGGCCGGTGTGGATGCGCTGCACCCACTCGCTCCCGGCGAGCTCGTAGGTCGTCCGCAGCACCGGGTGCCGCCGCAGCAGGTGCTCGATGGCGCGCTGGAAGGCCGGCACATCCAGCTGCGAGTGGACCCGCGCCGCCACGGAGACGTTGTAGGCCGTGCTCTGGGGGGCCCACTGCTGCTCGAACAGCAGGGCCTGCTGCCCGTAGGTGCAGGGGAACACCTCGCGGGAGTCCTCTCGCTCGGGCGCGAGCTCGACGGAGGGCGCTTCGTCCAAGGACGCGAGCACGCGCTCGGCGAGCATCTCCAGGGAGACGTCCTCGCGCAGGAAGAAGGAGTGAGGCAGCGAGAGCGTCAGCGCCGCCTCGAGCTCGTTCTTGAGTTCCACGATGGAGAGCGAGTCCACGCCCAGCGCGGTGAGCGGCTGGTCCTTGCCGAGGTCTCCAGGCGTGACGCGGAGGACCCGGGCCACCTGGTGCCGCAGGCGCTCCAGGAGAAAGGCCCTGCGCGCTCCGGTGGGCTGCTCCAGCAGGGCCGCCCGGGAGAGCGGGGCCACTTCGGTGGAGAGCGCGTCCTCCTGTGCGAGCACGCTGACGCCGACGGTCTTCAGCTCGCCCTTCAGGTACGTGGCCTTGCAGGCCCGGCGCTGGACCTTTCCGCTCGAGGTCTTCATCAGCGTGGCCGGCCGGATCAACACCACCGCATGGGGAGCGATCTCATGGTGCTGGGAGACCGCCCGGCGGATGGCCCGCGACACGCCCTCGACGTCCACCCGGTTCGGCTGCTCCACCTCCTGCACCACCACCAGCCGCTCCTCGCCGTCCACATCGACGGAGAAGGCGGCGCCGCAGCCGGCGCGGAGCGAGGCATGGCTCTGTTCCACCGTCCGCTCGATGTCCTGCGGATAGTGGTTGCGGCCCCGGAGGATGATGAGGTCCTTGAGCCGCCCGGTGACGAAGAGCGAGCCCTGGTCGATGAAGCCCAGATCGCCCGTCCGCAGGAACCGGGTGTTCGTGTCGTCCGCGAGCGTCGCGCCAAAGGTTTCTTCCGTCGCCTCCGGGCGCTTCCAGTAGCCCCGCGCGACGCTCGGCCCGGAGACCCACACCTCACCGACCTGATCGGCCGGGCAGCGCAGCCGGGTGGCCGGATCGACGATCTCCACCCGCAGGTCGCCGCGCGGATGGCCACACCCAACGAGGGCGGCGCGCTCGGCCGCACCGGCCGCCGGACGCACCTGGTGCGCCCCGAGCCCCTCGGCATCCACCTCGCGGAGGACGGGCGCCTGGCCGACGGTGGTGCCAGTGACGAACAGCGTCGCCTCGGCCAGCCCATAGCAGGGGTAGAAGGACTCCTTGCCAAACCCGTAGGCGCTGAACACCTCCGCGAAGCGCTGCAGCGTGAGCGAGCGGACGGGCTCGGAGCCACTGAACGCCGCCTTCCAGGCGCTCAGATCCAGCCCCTGGCACTGCTCGGGGCTGACACGGCGCACGCAGTGGTCATAGGCGAAGTTCGGTCCACCGCTCGAGGTCGCCCGGTAGCGGGACACCGCCTGCAGCCAGCGCACCGGCTTCTGGATGAAGTCCACGGGCGACATCAGGATGCAGGGCACTCCCAGATAGGCGGCCTGGAGCGCGCTGCCGATGAGCCCCATGTCGTGGAACAGCGGGAGCCAGCTGACGATGACCGCCTCGTCGGTGTGCGCGTACCCCTCGCGGATCAGCTCCTCGTTGTGCAGGAGGTTGCCATGACTGACCATGACGCCCCGCGGCACGCCGGTGGAGCCGGAGGTGTACTGGAGCAGGGCCAGGGAGTCGGGGCCCACCTGGGGCAGACGCCAGTCCCCGGCGACCGTCAGGTCCACCTGGTCCACGGGAATCATCGCGACCGCCGCGAGCTCGGGAATTTCCCGCAGGGTGGCGCTGCTGGTCCCAAGGACCTTCCGGGTGGCCAGCACGGCACGGGGCTCGGAGTCCTGCGCGATCGCGCGGATGCGCAGCAGGTGGTGGTTGGCGCGCGGCGGGTAGGCCGGGACGGCAATCACCCCGGCGTACAGGCAGCCGAAGAAGGCGCTGATGAAGTCCAGTCCCTGGGGGCACAGCAGCAGCACCCGCTCCCCCGGCGCGACCTGTCCCTGCAGGCTGGCCGCCACGGCCCGAGCACGCTGATCCAACTGGGCGAAGGACAGCTCGGCGGACTCCACCTCCCCGCGCTCCAGATAGAGGAAGGCCCTGCGGTCCGGACGCTGTTGCGCGTGGGCCCGAAGCTGGTGCACGAACGTGGAGGCAGGGGACTGGCGAGACTGTGTCATGGACCTTTGTTCCACGAGATAAGGAGTTGATGGCCCGGGATACATCCGTGACGGATCCGCGCGGGTCAACCCGGCGCCAGGCACGGGGCACTCATGTGGCCCGCGCCCTCACGTATGCTCGGCATCCATCCAGGCCCGGAGAAGCGAGCCCAAGCCGGTCAAACCGCTATCCATCACGGAGGCGATTTGGCATGTTCGGCTCTCCGAAGCAAGCAACCCTCTTTGTACATCTGGATGGACTGAAGTGATGATCGAGCTGCGGAGTGACACCTTCACCCTGCCCACTGCCGAGATGATGGATGCCATTGCGCGCGCGCCACTCGGGGACGATGTCTATGGGGAGGATCCCACGGTCCGTGAGCTCGAGCGGCGTTCAGCGGCGATCCTCGGCAAGGAGGCCGCGCTGCTCGTTCCCAGCGGCACCATGGCCAACCTGGTCAGCCTGCTCGCGCACTGCCCGCGAGGCAGCAAGGTGCTGGTGGGCGACGAGACTGACATCTACATCTATGAGGCGGCCGGCGCCTCCGTGTGTGGCGGGCTGATGTACGAGCCCATCCCCACGCAGCCGGATGGGCGGTTGGAGTTGAAGGACCTCGCCGCGGCGTTCCCGTCGGACCCCTCGGATCCGCAGTTCGCGCTGCCGGCGTTGCTGTGCCTGGAGAACCCGCACAACCGCTGTGGAGGCAAGGTGCTGCCGGTGAGCTACCTGGCCGAGGTGCGGCACTTCGCGCGCGAGCGGGGCATCCCCGTGCACATGGATGGGGCGCGGCTGTTCAACGCGGCCGTGGCGCTGAAGAAGCCCGCGGCGGAACTCGCCCAGTACGCCGACTCCATCCAGTTCTGCCTGTCCAAGGGTCTGTCGGCGCCCGTTGGCTCCATGGTGGTTGGAAGCCAGGAGTTCATCCGCAAGGCCTACCGGCTCCGGAAGATGCTCGGCGGCGGCATGCGGCAGGCGGGCATCATCGCCGCGGCCGGGCTGGTGTCGCTCGAGCGCATGGTGGACCGGCTCGAGGAGGACCACCGCAACGCCCAACGGCTGGCGGAGGGGCTGCGCAAGCTTCCCGGGCTGGAGGTGGTGGATCGGCACATCGAGACGAACATCGTGTTCTTCCGGGTCGTGGATCCCCGCTTCACGATGGAGCGCTTCATGGAGGCGCTGGGCCGCCGCGGCGTCCGGGTGGCGGAGCTCGGGCACGGGCGCATCCGCGCCGTCACCCACTCGGGGGTGAGCACGCAGCAGGTGGATGAAGCGCTGAGCATCGTGCGCTCGGTGCTGGAGCACGGGGAGTAGGCCCAGGACGCGAACCCCTCCTGGGGGCCCGCGGCGCGGGACTCCCTCAGGAGCTCGGACAAACCACGGCCGACCTCATATGGGCGGCCTGACCCTCACCACGGATGCGCGATGAACGCGCGGCCGTTTCCGGTGGAACACATGCCAGTCAAAGCCTCGTCGGTTCTGGAACTCATGAAGAATACGCCGCTCGTCCGCTTGCGCGGCCGTGGCGTCTCGACACCTCGTGCCCGGCTCTGGGGCAAGCTGGAGCTGGCCATGCCCGGCCAGATGAAGGACCGCGTCGCGCTCCAGGCCGTCGAGGACGCCGAGGCCCGGGGCGAGCTGCGCCCGGGCGGGGTCATCGTCGAGAGCTCGTCCGGCACCATGGCCGAGGGACTGGCGCGCGTGGGCAGCCTCAAGGGCTACCGGGTCATCATCGTCACCGACCCGCGCATCGACACCACCGCCGCCGCCAAGCTCCAGGCGCTGGGCGCCGAGCTGGAGGTGGTGGACGTCTACCACCCAGAGGGCGGCTGGCAGCACTCGCGACTGCAGCGGCTGCGCGAGGTGCTGGAGCGCAACCCGGGCGCCTTCTGGCCCCGGCAGTACGACACGCCGAGCAATCCCAACGCCTACGTCAATCACCTGTCGCAGGAGCTGCTCGAGGCGCTGGGCTCCAACCTGGTCGCGGTGGTGGGCTCCGTGGGCAGCGGCGGCTCGCTGAGCGGCACCGCGCAGGCGCTCCGCCAGAAGCTGCCCAACGTCCGGGTGGTGGCGGTGGATGCCGTGGGCTCGGTCCAGTTCCACCAGCCCAACCGCAAGCGGCTGCAGAGTGGCCACGGCAACAGCATCATCGCCGGCAACATCAACTACCGCGTCATGGACGAGGCCCACTGGCTGTCGGATGGCGAGGTGTTCTCCGGCTGCTGGGAGCTGGCGCGCCGTGAGGGCGTCTTCGCCGGGGGCTCCTCCGGCGCCGCCTACATCGTGGCCTCCTGGGTCGCCGAGCAGTACGGGCCCGACCAGGACGTGGTGGTCATCCTGCCGGACAGAGGCGACAGGTACGCGGACACCATCTACTCGCGCGACTACCTGGCCAAGCACAACCTGGTGGGCATTGAAGCGGCGGCGCAGCCCACGCGCATCCGCTACGGCGTCGATGTCGCCGAGCGCTGGAGCTGGGCGCCCCTGCCCCATGACGGCTCGGTGCCCTACCACGCCCCGGAGGCCATCCTCAGCGGGCAACTGACGCGCGAGCTCGGGCTGCCGGACCCGGAGGCGAAGCCATGAACCACTTCGTCTTCATCGAGAGCAACACCACGGGCACGGGTCGGCTCGCGGTGGAGCGCCTGCTGGCGCAGGGCGAGCAGGTGACGTTCATCACCCGGCAGCCGAAGAAGTACCCCTTCCTCCAGCGGGCAACGGCCGGGCTGCGCGTCCTCGAGGTGGAGACCAACGACGTGGAGGCGGTGAAGGCGCGCGTGCGCGAGCTGAAGCAGCAGACTCCGCCCAACGCGCTCGTCACCTTCTCCACCTTCTACGTGCCCACCGTCGCCGAGGTCGCGGCGGACAGCGGCTTCCGCTACCTCAATGCGCGGGCGGCGCACGACTGCCACGACAAGTACCGCTCGCGCCAGGTGCTGCGGCGCGCCGGCCTGCCGACACCTGACTTCTGGCTGGTGACGACGGACGAGGAGTTGCGGCGGCTCAGCGAGACGGTGCGCTACCCGTGCGTGGTCAAGCCCATCGCGGAGAGCGGCAGCAACGGCGTGCGCCTGGTCCACCACCGAGAAGAGCTGGTGGCCCATGCCCAGACACTGCGGGCCCGGAGAGTCAATGAGCGGGAGCAGCCGCTGCAGGGCCACCTGCTCATCGAGAGCCTGCTGAGCGGCCCCGAGTTCAGCGTCGAGACCATCACCCTGGGACCGGGCCGCACCCAGGTCCTCGGCGTCACCGCCAAGCACCTGTCCACCCCGCCGCACTTCGTGGAGATGGGGCACGACTTCCCGGCCGAGCTGGAGCCGAAGGAGCGGAGGGCCCTGGAGGAAGCCACGGTGGCGGCGCTGGAGGCGGTGGGGTTTGACTGGGGCCCGGCGCACACCGAGATTCGCCTCACCCCCAGCGGCCCGGTGGTGGTGGAAATCAACCCGCGGCTGGCCGGAGGGATGATTCCCGAGATGGTGCGCTACGCCACGGGCATTGACCAGCTCACGGTGATGTTGGACATGCTGCTGGGCAAGGCGGTGTCGTTGGAGCCGACGCGCCAGGAGTACGCGGCCATCCGCTTCCTGACGGCACCGCGCCGGGGCCGAATCACCCACGTGACGGGGGTAGA
This sequence comes from Cystobacter fuscus, assembly GCF_002305875.1. Lineage (NCBI taxonomy): Bacteria > Pseudomonadati > Myxococcota > Myxococcia > Myxococcales > Archangiaceae > Cystobacter > Cystobacter fuscus. The sequence goes on from NZ_CP022098.1 coordinate 8,293,618, forward strand.
GGAAGCCCGGCGACTGCCCGGCATCCGCGAGGTGAGCGTGGACAAGGGAGTGGGCAGCGTGGTCCGCTTCCCGGAGAACGCCATCGATCGGCTGGGCTACGTCATTGCCAGCAGTCCCAACCGGGCGGAGGCGATCGCGAGCGTCAACCAGGCGCGCACGCTCATCGAACTCCAGCTCGAGGACGTCCAGGAATAGGAATCCTCCAGCGGCACCAACTCCTCACGAACGCGAAGGCGCTGGTGCCGCTGGGTCCGAGACGTGGAAGCGACAGCGCGCACCGCGGACAGGGCGTCAATGCAGGCCTGCTCGAGGGTTGTTCTGCTCCCGCTGGCGGGCAGGGACTGAGCCACGGCCGCGTGCGGACACGCCAGCCGCCCAGCGAGGGGTCAACCAGGAACAGGCGCGACAGCCGAGCAAGGCCCGTGCGGCAGACCTGCAACTGTCTGATGGGGAAGCCTGGGGGGCCGAGTCTCCCGGCGGACTCCTCGGGATTTCTCCGAGGAGTTCCGCCGGGTTCCATCAGCGCGCGATGCAGGAGTCGAACCTGCGGCCTTTGGCTCCGGAGGCAGAAATAATCTTTCCCCGCCATTGCTCGGTGTTGCTCTCATGTCCTCTCTCCCTCTGAAAGTGGGGGGGTGCACCCTCGCGCCCCTCCCCGGGTTTCCTCGCGGTTGTCCGCGCGTCACTTGCAACTGACTGACAGAACTCAGCCCGCCCTCCACCCCTGGTGGCGGCCCGAAATTCACCTGATCGGCGAGGTGCAGAAGGTTCTCCTCCAGTACGTGGCTGTAACGCTCCTCCGTCACCCTGACGTCCGCGTGACCGAGCACCTCCTGCACGAAGCGGATGTTGCCCGTCTGGGCGTAGGCCCAGGTGCCGAAGGTGGAGCGGAGATCCTTGAAGCTCAGCGGCAGGGGCACCGGCGTGGGCCACAACTGGGCGCCGCAACCCGGGCACGCGACCCGGGCCTTGTCCGCCCGGCGCTCCACGTGACCACACCCCTTGCGCGCGCCCCGGGAGACGCAGCGGTGATCAAACCCCTCCACGAGACCCGCCCGCGCGAGCGCCGTCTTCATGATGCGGTGAAAGGCCACCCACTTCTTCTGCTGCCCTCCGCGCTCGTCCGGGAAGATGAAGGCGCTCCGGACCTCGCGCGCGAGCTCGACGAAGAGGGGCACCAGCCAGGAGGGCACGGGGATGACGCGGGCCCGGCCGCCCTTGGTGGTGTGGCTGTCGTGGCTGCGCCCCACATGGAGGCAGCGGCGCCCAAGATCCAGGTCGTCCCAGCGCAGCGCGAGCAACTCGCCCTTGCGCAGGCCCGTGCCCACCGCCACGGTGAAGACGGCCCGGTAGTGAGCGGGCACCGCGGAGAGCAGCCGGGGCACGTCCTCCATCTGGAGGAACTTCGGCCGGCTCTTCGGAATGGCCACCTTGCCCAGCGCGGCGGCGGGGTTCTCCCCGGTGACGAGCTTCAAATCGCGGATGAGGAAGGAGAAGCAGCCCGCCACCGCCACGCGCAGGTGCTCACGCGTCTGCGCCGCCGTGTCGGCGTTGGCGGCGAGCATCCGCTTCACGTCCGCGGGGGTGATGGCCCGGCACAGCAGCTCGCCCAGGTGGGGGAGGATGCGCAGGCGGAAGCGCGACTCCAGCTGGGCCTTGCTGCGGTACTCGGGCGGAAGCGAGGCGAGGTAGAGCGCCACCCCCTCCCGAAGCGGCATGTCCTCCTTCACCGCGGCGTCCACGCCCAGGCGTACGCGCTCGGCCTTGCGCTCGAGTTCCGTGGCGAGCTTCTCCGCCTCGGCCTGGGTGGCCGCGGCGGACTTGCACTGCCGCGATCGGCCGTGCTCGTCCTTGTAACCGAGGTACCAGACGCCGAGCTGGCCCCGGTAGCGAACGAGACTCGCCCCGGCCTTGGCCTCACGATGGCTGGCTCGGAAGAAGGCGTAGGCCACGGCTACCTACCCCCGTGGGTGCGCCCTTCGCGCCAGGCGGCGAGAGCTCGAGGGCTGAAGCGCCGGAGGTTGCCCATCTTCACACTGGGAACCAGACCCTCCGACGCCCACCGGTAGAGCGTCTTCGGGGCAATGCCGAGGAAGCGCGCGGCCTCCTCCACCGTCCATGCCGAGTCGTCTGACACTGAAACCACACCTGCATCCATCACACTCTCCACCGGCTGCTGTGCATTGGGCAGGCACATGCCGTTGCGCTCGCCGCGCCCGTGCCGCCCTGTTGTTGGTGCTCCCCTTCCCCCTCGCCCACGTCACTGCCGCGCTGCTAACAACCTTCGTGCCACCATCTCCGGTGTGGACCCCATGGGACATGCGTCCAGCGTGACGGATGTCCGTCCGAGGTCACACGCATGGTGTGGTTGGAATGCTCCGACGAGAGGGATGCATGGGTTGGCGCTCCAGCGCACGAGGCGCGAGCGGCCGGGTTCGGCAGGGAGAGAGGACGCTGGTGCTCCACCGCACACCCCATAAACAGACGCCCCGACACGTGTTAGTGGCACGTGCGGGGCGCTGCCGAGCGAACCCGTGGACGTACCAGTGGGTCGGCTCTAGAGAAGGGTTGGCCCATGCGCAAGCGCGCCAACCCCTAAGTTTTGAGATGTGATGTGGACTCGCTGCCACTAACAACGAGGACACACGTAACAACTAGACTGCCGTCAAATCGATACTACCACCTGCCGTGAAGCGCAAGTCCCTATCGGAAGATCGACGCAGGCGGGGGCGACGCCTTGACGGCCGGCAGATAGCACGTGCCGTTCAGCTCATAGAGCTTGTCGGGACAGGGAGCGGGAGTCTTGTGCGGCACCCAGCAGCCGCCGAAGTGCTCCTCCTCCAGCGTCTTGTCACACGGCGCTTTCTTCTGCACCTCGAAGGGCTTCTTGGGCATGGGCCGGGCGAGCACGAGCGGCTCGAAGTCCGCGAGGCCAGTGAGCGCCGCGCCCGTCACGTCTCCTTCCCAGCCCGCATCGTTCCGGGCCGTGGCCAGCTCTCGAATCGAGGACCAGTCCTCCACCGGGGTGGAGTTGCCTGCGTGGAGCATGAGCAGCGCCACGCAGGTCGCGAGCGCGGCCCCGAGCGCCGGGCGGTACCACGCCGGAGTTGTTAGCGCAGCGAACGGGGTGGCCGGCGTGTGCAGGGAGCGCAGGTGCCGGAGCGTCTCCGGACTGCGGAGCACCCGGGTGACGGCGAAGTGCAGATCTTCCAGCATGCAGTCCAGCTCCTCGCCAGCCACCTCCCCGTCAACCGACTTGGGCGCGGACTCCACCTCGAGCGCGAGGTGCGCGGGAGACACGGACGAGCGCAGGCGCAGCGTCCAGTCAGCCACCGGGACGTCCAGGGCCTGGCGCTCGGTGTGCTCGAGCACCAGGGCCGGGGCGCCCGTCTCCATGTTGCGAGCCCGGAAGAGTCGTCCCAGGTCCTCGGTGTTCTTGTACCTCGGCCCGAGCACGTACGGCCCCAGTCGTCTCTGAGGGGTGTTGGACTTGGACATGGCGCGATCCTCCCGCGCCGGGGTGTACCACGGCCCGCACCGACGCTGTCCAGCTCGGGCTATTCACGCGCCCCTTCTCTGCGGGCATGAAGTACTTCTTCACCCCGCGCCAGCGTCGCCTCATGGGCCTGCCCGAGTCCGAGGAGCCCGAGCCGAAGGTGCCCACCGGCCTGCCCGAGCGCTGCTGCACGAAGGCCGTGGAGGAGCGCTGCACCTGCGAGGCGCGCGGGTGGAAGTGCCCGGAGCACGGGCGCCGCCTCAACCCCTGCACCGGACTCACTCACGATTGAGGCCCAGAGCAGTGCCGGCCTCCGCGGGCCCCGGGCGGACTTCCCCCCTCCGCCCGGGGCGCGTGTCTTTTCCCTCCTCCCCACGCCGAGCTGCGCCCATGCCCTGTCCCCTGCCCTCCTCCGCCCCTCTCCCCGTGCCCACGCTCGCCGAGCTGCTGCAGGCGCTCGAGTCCGTCAGCCCCTCCGAGGCCGAGCGGTACCGGGCGCGGGTGGCCACCCTCGAGGAGACATGCGCCCAGGCCCACGCGCAACTGCTCCAGGACGAGGAGGCCCTGGCGGCGGTGGCGCCTGGTGGGCTCCGGTTCCCCTATGAGGAGTGGATTCTCCGCTCCTCGGCGGCCTCGGGCTCCCGCCGCGCCTGGCGCGCGCTCGCCGTGGACGAGGCTGTCCTACGCGAGGCCCTGGAGTTCTCCCTCGCCATGGCCCGGCACTTCGCCGCCTCGCCCCATGCCGTCTGCGAGGCCTGCGAGGGCTCCGGCTGGGGGCCACGTCCTCCCGAGGGCTCGGGCCTGGAGCGGCCCCTGTGCGGGGGCTGTGGGGGCAGCGGGAGCACCCGCCGGGCGTGAGGCACGCCCCTTCTGAGTCGGTGCCCAGGCCGCATGAAGCGCCGGGCAACTCAGGAGGCAGTCTCATGAGGCAGTCCATGAAGTGGCTCACCGCCGCGGCGTTCCTCGTCCTCTCCGGCCCCACCGTCACGTACGCGGCGGACCTGCCCGCGGAGAAGTTGACGCGGGACTTCATCAACAAGGGGGACGGGAGTCGGATGTGGCACAATCTCTACGACATCATCACCAACCACATCCACGCCACATGGAAGAAGTACGGCAAGGGCACGATGACGCCCGAGGACGAGGAGTGCCTCCGCCAGAAGCTGACCGAGTTCCATGTGAAGGCGATGGCGCCCTTCATGAAGGGCGGCATCCACAGCCCGGAGGCCGTGGGGGAAATCCTCCACCGTCTGAGCAAGCAGGGCGGTGATCGCTGCCCGAAGGGCAACCCCGGCCTCGTGGCGTACCAGACGTGGGCTCGGGACGAGGACTCCAAGCTTCGGGACGAGCGGAGCTCCTTGGAAAAGGCCATCGACGAAGGGGTGAGCGCCGCCCGCGACGCCATGGGACGGCCGCTCACGCCCGCCGAGGTGGCCGCCATCGGCGCGGCCATCATCTTCTCGGCGCCCGTTTGGGCGCTGCCGTAACAACATCGACGCGAGGTGGACGCTGTAGCTATCCGATCCAGATGTGAGAAGGGCCCGGCCTCCGAGGTGGAGGCCGGGCCCTTCGTCCTTCGGGTTCACGAGTTGCGAAACCTGTAAACTTCCGCACTGATAGTGCTCGGCGCCAAGCAGACGATCCGCACAGTCAGTGCGTCATGCGAGTCGCCACCACCCTCCCCTTCGCCGCGGCGGTGAGCTTCCTCCCCAGGAGAAGAGCCCCGAGGCCCCGGCGGCGGTGAGCAGCGCGCCGAGCACCAGCGAGAGGGAGATGGGCGTGCCAGACTGAAGCGCAACCATCAGAGAGAGGGACACGGCAGTGGCACGCCGGCCACGTCCGAGGAGAGCCACGGCCCCCGGGAGGAGAGGAAGCGGCGCACCACGTACACGGCGCCGAGCACAAAGCCGCACGCGAGCAGGCCCCAGTTATGCGAGGTGAGGGCCTGCATCAGCGGCGCGGCCACCTCGGGGCTCGTCCCGCCCCCCCGGCCGGAGGTGAGGGGCACCCCTTCTGACTCGCTGCCCAGGCGCACTGAGCGCCGGGCGATTCAGGAGCTGCACCTCATGAGAAAGCCGTTCACCGCAGTCCTGCTGTGCCTCTTGCTCCCAACCCTGGCTCTCGGCGGGGAGGGCTACACCCCGCCTCGTCCCGGCACCCTGTTCGCCTCCGCCGAGGTGGCCACCCCAAGCACCATGAACAGCCGCGCCGGGTGGAAGACCTTCGCGGGTCTGACGGAGGCCCTCGTGCAGAAGGTGGCCAAGACAGCCTGGGACAAGGGCCTCATCCGCGGGCAGTGGACGCTCGAGGACCGACAGTGCGCCTACGCAAAGTTCGGGCTCTTTGTCCTCGCGGGCATGTTGGGTGACGAGAACAAGGCCACCGGACCCGGGATGGACCGCTTCTACAAGGACATTCCGAGCACTCAGAAGTGGGTGAGGGCTCTCAAGAAGGACTGGTGCAGGAAGAAGGGCAGCACCCCCAACCAGGACGAGAACGATGACGACGACGACAACGACGACCCGGGCAACAAGGGCGTGCAGCTCGCCGTCTTCTACGTCGAGGAGGTGCGCAAGGCGCAAGGGGTGGGTGAGTTGCAGCGCGAGGCGGCGGTCAAGGCAGCTGCCGCCACCACCGTCACAGCCGGCCTGGCCGCGTTCTTCGCGGTGCTGTCCAACATCCTCATCCCCATCCCCGGAGTGATCCCCGCCTCCCCCGTGAGCCCACCCCCAGGGTTCAACTAGGGCAGGTAGTCGCAGCATGCAAAGGGCCCGGCCTCCGAGGTGGAGACCGGGCCCTTCGTGCGCCAAATGAACAAATGACGAAATTTGTGCATTTCCGCACTCGCAGTCATCGGCGCCATGCCGACGATCCACACTCTCAGTGCGTCACGGGCCTCGCCGCCACCTTGCCCTTCGCCGCAGCAGTGAGCTTCTTCCCCCAGCTGAAGAGCCCCGAGGCTCCCGCGGCGGTGAGCAGCGCGCCAAGCACCAACGAGAGGGTGATGGGCGTGCCCGCCTGGAGCGCCGCGACCAGCGTGAGGGACACGGCGGTGGCCATGCTCAGCAGCACGCCGGCCACGTCCGTGGAGAGCCACGGCACCCGGGAGGAGAGGAAGCGGCGCACCACGTAGACGGCACCGAGCACCAGGGCGCACGCGAGCAGGCCCCAGTTGCGCGAGGTGAGGGCCTGCACCACCAGCTTCACCACCTCCCCCAGGCCCACCTCGGTGGGGGACGGGGACTCGGGCGGGGCCTGCACGGTGGGCGCGGCCACGGGGGCGGGAGGGTTCTTCCGGGCCTGAGCCTTGGCCTGGTCGAACATGCTTCCGACGAGCTGGCCCGCGTAGGTGGAGTCCGCCGCGGGGGCCTGGGCGAGCGCGGGCGAGGCGAGGGACAGCAGCGAGAGGACGGCGAGGGACGACAGGGACAAACGACGCATGGAGGTACTCCGGGGGTGAGGGGCGGGCAGCAGCGCCCGCCCAGGGTTGAAGGGTTGGGCTCAGACGCGGGGCGGCCACCGCCAGCTACGTCCGCGCGCGTCCTTGACGCCCTCCTCGAAGGGGGCGGACTCGACGCGGATGGGTTGTGCCGGGTCGGTCGTCTTGACGTGCAGGCAGATCTCGCCGCACCACCGCGGGTCCACCTTCACGATGTCGGCGGCGCACTCGAGTCCGTCTTCACCGGTGAAGAGGACGACGCGGCCGAGGCTCGGCTTCTGGGGCTGCATGGTGTTGCTCCTGGGTGGTGGACGAGCACCAGCGCCCGCCCGGGGTTGAAAGGCATCAGGGGACGTCGCGGGCCGTGGCGGACCGGGCGGCCACGAGACGCTCCACGGCGTTGGTGAGCCGGGACAGCTCGCGCTCCATGCCGTCCAGGCGCGCCTCGATGCGCGCGGACTGGGTGGCGGCGCTGGCCTGGGCGGAGGAGACGCGCGCCACCTCAGCTTCGGTGGTGGTGCACCGGCGCTCGAGGTGGCGGACGTCCGCGCCCAGCGTTCCCCACTGCGCGGCGTGGCCAAGCAGAGTGACGACGATGGGCACAGCCATGATGAGCCACGGCGAGGGCCGGGACTCGGTGGGGGTGGGAGCGGGGGGCGTGCTCATGCCCCGCCAGAAGGGGCGTATCCGCGCTACCGCTCGAGCACGTCGCCCCGCGCCAGCACGCCAGCAACCAGGCCACATGCCAACGTGCCCAGCATCGAGCCCAGGAGCCGAAGCACAAGCCGCGGGCTGTCCACGCTCGCGGTGCCGATCGTGGCGTCAGGCCCATAGGCGTAGAGCAGCACGGCGGCCGGAACCATCGCGCCGACGAAGCACAGCCCCACAGCGACCGCGAATCTCCAACCCACCTCATCCTCCTCGGGGCAAGCGCCCACGGTCACGGAGAAGCGGCGCGGGGCAGATGATCCACCCCGCGCGGGCGTGGGCCGGACCCCGAGGGCAGGCGGTAAAACCTACCGGGCGGACGTGTCCTACATGTGGGACAGGGGGTGACCCCCACCCCCAAAAACCGGGAGCGCGGCCCGGCGGACGATTGCTTGGCGCCGAACAATCTCGTGCTCGCGGCTACCCCACGCTCCCCCACCGAAGCTTTGGACGGAAACTGTCGGACGACCCCCCGAAAAATCGGGGTAGAGGGCCCTACCCCGGTCGCTAACCGCTCGGAATCACTCTCGGGGCTTGCCGGGAGGGGGTGCAGAAAGGAGCAAAACGGCGCACTCCGCGCCCCTTCTCGGGGGTGTCACCTCGCAGTCCACCCCGGAGCGCGCATGTCCGAGTCGTCCACCACCCTCTCCTCCTCTGCCACCTCGCCTCAACCGACACTCGAAGATTGGACACCCGGCCGCATCGGCTACGAGGCCTACGGAGATCACCCCGGCGCCCATGGCCCGTGGACCACCTTCGACGGCCGACCCATGCCGACTTGGTCGGACCTGATGAAGGGCGGACCGGCTGGACAACTCACCCGAGACCGGTGGGAACTCGCAGCTCGGACCATCATCTCCGAGTGCGAGCAGCGGAGTGGCGCCGAGTCCGCCCCGATCCGCGAGGGACGCTCCACGGGGACCATCACCGTGAACGTGCCCGAGCTGAAGGTGGACGCGTCCGATCTCGAGCAGCAGGCGGATCGACTGGAGGGCCTGGTCAACCAGCTCGCCACCGCGCCGGTCTCCATGTCCGACCTGTGCCACGGGGTACGCGCCCTGGCCGAGGCGTCGGCCTTCCTGAACACCAGCGACTCGGATACCTCCAAGGCCGTGGCCGCGCTGGTGCAAGACATGGCGAAGTGCCTGAGCGCGCAGGTGCGCGACCTCACCCCGCCGCCCCAGTCCTGACGCATCGGGTGGCGGGCGACCCGTTGGCCCGGGACGATCCCCCCTTGGTGAATGAGGGTTCACCACTGGTGGCTTGGAGGTAGACGGAGCATTGGCTACCCTGCTCGCGTCACTCAGATTGTGGGCTTAGGCCTGCTACCACAGGGGAAATTGGGCTCCACCATTGGTTGTTGGCGTTTTCCGCTCTAACCGGACTGCAGTGCATCATCACCCTCGCGCAAACCGCAAAGCTGACCAACGAGGAGGATACGCACATGGGACGAAAGCAGAAAAACCTCAACTGGCTCCTGAAGTTGCTGAAGATGGTGCTGTTGGGTGCAGGCCTTACAACCCTGCACTCTGTAGGCGCCAGCAACATCGCGTGGATCGCAGCCCAGTTGGCCTAAGCCCACAATCGACGTGACATGTTCGCCCCTTCTTCCGGGGCATGGCCAGACCCAGGGGCATGCCGCCGGAGTTGATGGGCGAGCCCTCGGACGGGCCTGGGGAGGATGCGCCCGATCTGCCCGACCCGCTCGCGGGCTTCCAGCTGCGCGCCGGGACTCGCGGCCCACGCACCACGCTCACCAAGGCGATGATTCCCATCATCGCCGAGTCGCTCGCCCGGACGGGCGTCCAGCGGATCGCCGCGGCGAGGGCGGGCACCACCGAGGACTGCCTGGGCAAGTGGCTCACCAAGGGCCGCGACGCGGTGGCCCGGCGCAAGAGCAGCATCTACACCGAGCTGCTCTTCGCGTGCGAGCAGGCCTGGGCGCACCGCACCGGCTTCCTCATTGGGCTGGGCGAGCGCACGGTGGTGGATCGCCACGCCAACCCGCGCTTCCTCACGTGGCTGCTCAGCGTCACCAGTCCCAAGCAATTCACCGTGTCGCGCGAGCCTGCGGCCCAGCCCCATGGCGGCGCGCTCGGACCCGCCTTCGAGCTCGTGTCCCCCGAGGCCGCCGCCAAGAGCGTTACCGAGAAGCTGCTGCGCTTTCTCGAGGAGGAGGACAAGCGAGGCGCGGAGCCACCTGAGGAGGCGCCGCCCGAGTCCGGTGAGGCCGCACCCGCGGAGGGCGGCTGATGGTTGCCATGGTCGCGGTGCAGGACAACCCGCTCGCGGGCCTGCCCATCATCCGCCCCGAGACGCACGGCCGACACTCGATCTCCGAGCGCGCGGGGCTGAAGTTCCGCGCGCAACTGCGCCGCCGGCGCGAACTCGGCGAGCAACTCACCGCCGACTTCGCCATCACCGAGCACCTGCGGCTGAACCAGGCGGAGGTGCTTGCTTGGCACTACGACCCCACCCTCTGGCGGCGGCCGGTGCAGACGCCGCCCTCGGGCGTGTGGCGCACCTGGTTCCTGCTGGGCGGGCGCGGCGCCGGCAAGACGTACGCCGGCAGTATCGCCGTCATCGAGGAGGCCGCGGCCGACAGCGAGGCGCGCATCCTCATTGTCGGGCCCACCGACTCGGAGATCCGCAAGACGCAGCTCGAGGGCCCGAGCGGAATCCTCTCGCTCGCCCCGCCGTGGTTCCGCCCGGTCCACCGGCGCAGCAAGCGGACACTCGAATTTCCGAACGGAGCCAGAGCCTATTACGTCCCCGCGCAGAACCCAGACAAGCTGCGCGGCTACAACGTCAGCCTCGTCTGGGCGGACGAGATCGTCGCCTGGAAGAAGTCGCCCGAGGAAGTGTACCGGGAGTGCCGCCGCGTCGCCCGAATCCAGACGCCGCGGATGCGCCAGCTCGGTCTTCCGGCCCGGCTGATCATCACCACCACGCCCAACCCCAATCCGCTCTTCCGGGAGATTCTCTCGGACCGGGACGGGCTGGTGCTCGCGTGCTCGTCTACCTTCGACAACGCGGCCAACCTGGACGGCAAGTACATCGCCTACGCCCGGCGCCTCCAGAACACCACCATTGGCCGCCGGGAGTTTCACGGCGAGCTGCTCTTCCTCGAGGACGCGTGCCTCTACGGCAAGGTGGACTGGAATGCCTCGCGCGTGGAGAGCGTGGAGGCCATCGCCCCGCGTGAGGGCAAGCCGCTCTTCGACAAGCTCGTGGTGAGTGTCGACCCGGCCACGGGCGAGAAGAAGGACAGCGACCTCCACGGGATTGTCGTGGAGGGCATTCGCGAGGAAGCGGACGGGCTGCTGCACGTGTACGTGCTGCAGGACGCCTCCCTTCGCTCCCCCGAGCCCACCACCTGGGCCCAGGCGGCCGTGGATGCCCTGCGCCGGTGGGAGCACCTGGCGCCGAAGCGCAAGGCCTTCATCTTCGCGGAGACGAACACCGGCGGCTCGCTGGTGAAGAACGTCATCCGCTCGGTGGACGGCAAGGTGAAGGTGAAGGGCATGCGCGCCATGCAGTCCAAGGCCGAGCGCGCGGCCCCGGTGTCCGCCATGGCCGAGGCGCGCCTGGTGCACATGGTGGGCAAACACCACCGCCTCGAGGAGCAGCTCGCCAAGTTCACCGGCCAGGACGGCGGCCACGGGCGCGACGATAGAGCAGACGCCTTCGCCTGGCCCATCTACCTGTACGTGTGCCCGAAGCGGCAGAACGCCGGTGTGGCGGGGCGTCCCGCCGAGGCCCAGGACGAGAGCGGAGACGAGGAGTAGCGCCGCGCCCCTTCTCGGCGGCATGGCCTCCCTCCGCACCCGCCTCAAGGCCGCCCTGACAGGCCTGCTGCTCGGCCCCAACACCGGGCGCCCGCTCGTCCACGCCATTCCGCTCCTCCCCTTCTCCCCGCGACGCGGCTCCCGCGCGGTGCTCCTCGCCTACCGGGAGAATGCGTGGCTGCGCGCGGTAGTGGACACGGTGGCCGAGGCCACGGCCACGCCGCGCTGGCGCGTCTTCAAGCCCGTCACCGCCAAGGGCAAGGCGCTCGCCGTCTCCTGCAAGGCATTGGGCAGCGGGGCGCGCACCCGGGACGGGAGGCTGGAGCGGCACAAGGCGCTGTCCCGGGGTCTCGAGCGCGGGGATCTGGTGGAGTGCGAGAGCCACGAGCTGCTCAACATCCTGGAGTCCCCCCACCCGGAATTCACCGGCCGGGCCCTGCGCAAGCTTCAGCAGGTGCACCTGGACCTGGTGGGAGAAACCTTCCTCTGGCTGCGCCGCACCCTGGACGGCGAGCGGCGCGTGGCGGGCTACGAGGTGGTGCCGCCCCACTGCGTGCACCAGACGCCCACCGACACGGGCACCCACTACGTCCTCACTTACAACCGATTCTCCGGCTCGGTGCTCGCGCCCGAGGTGCTCTGGCTGCGGCACCTGGATCCGGAGAACCCCTATGGCCGCGGGACGGGCCGGGGCCTCGCGCTGGGGGACGAGCTGGACACGGCCGAGAGTATTCAACGCGCGCGAAAGGCGACCTTCGTCCGGGGCGGCCTGCCGGCAGCGGTGGTGGGAGTGGACGAGGGCCCCGCCGGGGACGACAAGGCCGACGAGCTCCAGGCCGAGTACGACGAGAAATTCCAGAAGCCGGAGTCCGCCGGCCGCGTCTGGTTCGTCAACGGCAAGGTGTCCCTGTCGCAGATTCAGCAGGACTTCCGCGCGCTGCAAATGGACGAGGCGGAGAAAGGCCTGCGCGACTACACGCGGCAGACATACAACGTCTCACCCGAACTCATGGGGGACCTGACGTCCGCCAACCGCTCCACCTCGGAGGAGGCCAAGTACACCCTGGCCGAGTACGCAGTGCTGCCCCGGCTGGAGTTCCAGCGCACGGAGTACCAGCTGCGCCTGATCCCCCTCGTGGACGAGGACGCCATCCTCGACTACGAGGACCCGCGCCCCCAGAGCTGGGAGCGCACGCTCCAGGTCATGACGGGCGCCTTCAACGAGGGCTTCACCTGGAATGAGGTGCGCGCCTTCGGAGGCTATCCCCCGGATCCGAAGCTCGCCGGCAGGCGGCCGCGCCCCCTCCCCGGTGCCCAGCCCGTCCAGGACGCGCCCCAGGAGCCGCGCAACCCGCCGCCCCCGCGCGGGCCTGCGGCGGATTGAGTGGGCGTCGGAGCTGAGCGGTCAGGAGAGGCCCCGACACCGGATCAACCACGGTTAAGAGAGGAGCACGCAGTAGAGGCGATCGCCCCTCCCCGACCGAATACCCCTGAATCCTATTCAATTCGGAACTGCTGGTTTCCACCACCGTGCCGCGGATACTGAACGACACGCGCCAGCGGGTCGTGCGACGCACCAGCGACATCCAAAACTTGCAAACTGTGCTTAGCCCTAATCGCGTGATAACCATTACCCAGGTCTTCGATACGAAATTGCTGATGGTCCCCACCGTGACATGGATACTGGACGACGTGAGTCATTGGCTCGTAGTACCCACCCAGCACATCCAGACACAGCCCACTGTGCATGGCCCTGATCGTGTGGTAACCATTACCCAGGTCCTCAATGAGGAACCGCTGATGATCCCCGCCGTGGCATGGATACTGGACGAGTTCCGTAAATGGATCGCGGGACCCACCCAGCACATCCAGGCACTGCCAGCTATGCTGAGCTACAAGTCTAACGATCCTACCAATCGAACTCAGATCGGCGATCGGCTTGTCGCTGTTCGAGAGCTGTGCTTCGTCACCCAGGAGCTGTAATTCACTTGGGTCAAGCGCGACTCCTCCACAGCCGATTGTGGCGAGCAGTACCGAATTCGACACCACACGGCGAAAAAGCTCTGCCTTCGTCCAGATGCTAGATTTCATGGGAGGGTTGCCTTTGGGTCATCGGGGGGGCGCTAACAGCCTCCTCAATATTCAGAGTTCGCGTGGCTGCGGCAACGTGGTCTGAAGTCGCGTGACATGGTGGAGGAAGAACACTTGGGGTCTGTTTCAGGTGACCCACCCCTTCTCTCCGGCCATGAAGCCGAGAGCCACTCTCCCAGCCGACAGCGTCATCAAGTCCCTGGGTCACCTGGTGCAGAAGTCCGAGGGCGGCAAGCCCGTCTTCCGCATCAGCACCCAGGTGCTGGACAGGCACCGCGATCGCGTCCGCCCCAACAGCCTGAAGACGGAGGCCTACGAGGGCAACCCCGTCCTGCTGTGGAACCACGACGACTGCGAGCCTGCGGTGGGCACCGCTCGTGTCTTCCGCGAGGGCGACGAGTGGTTCATGGAGCCCACCTTCGACGAGGTGGACGAGCTGTCCAAGACCGTGTCGGCGAAGGTGAAGGCCGGCACGCTGCGCACCTGCAGCATCCGCTTCCGCATCCTCCGGTACGAGCCCAACGCCGAGGGTGGGCTCGACTACGAGGAGGTGGAGCTGCTCGAGGTGTCGATCGTCAACATCCCCGCCAACCCGGAGGCACACCGCGTGAAGAGCCAGCAGCCGAAGCAGAAGAACGACACCCCGCCCCCCGCCGAGGAGACGCCCGCCAAGGCGCTCGAGCCGGCAGACCTGGATGCCATCAAGGCTGCCGTCGCCGAGGTGCTCCAGCCCGTGTTGGAGAAGCTGGACGCGCTCGCGGCCGCGAGCTCCAAGTCCGAGGGCGGAGAGGAGACGGACACTGACGAGGCGGGAGACGAGGAGGAGAAGAACGAGGAGGGCATGGAGATGACGCCCGAGGAGGCGGAGGAGATGAAGGCCTTCTTCAACCCCACCCCGAAGAAGAAGTGAGCCGCCTCTTCTCCCGGCCAAGCCCCTGGGCCCGCCCGCGCGGGCCACTTCCCCACGGAGTCACCCCATGAAGTTCCCCGCTGCCCTCCAGCGTGTCATCGCCGGCGAAGTCGCCAAGGCAGTGGCCGCCCAGGAGGCCACCCGTACCCGCACCACCCCGGCAGACACCACCGGGAAGGGCGCCGCCGGCAAGCCGGATCTGCGCACCGCCATTGGCCTGCGCATGAAGTCGCTGTGGATGCACCACCCCATGCACGCCGCCAAGTCGGACGCGTCTACCCAGGCGTGGGTGAAGAAGTCCGCCAGCGCCTTCGAGAGCGTCTTCGGCCAGGGCGGCTCGCTCCTCGCCCAGGAGTACTCCTCGGAGATCATCGAGCTGCTGCGCCCACGCACGGTGCTGCTGCGCGCTGGCGCGCGCAAGGAGACGTACAACGGTAAGCTGAACATCGGCCGACTCAATGGCGGCGCAGTGGCCGAGTTCGTCGCCGAGGGCCAGGCGCCCAAGACGAGCAAGGTGGAGACCGGAGCCGTCATCCTCGGCAGCCACAAGCTCATGGGCATCTACGAGCCGAGCAATGACTTGCTGCGCAACCCCTCGCTCGACAGCGCCGGGTTGCTCGCGGACGACCTGCTCTCGGCCGTGGGCGTGGCCGCCGACAAGGCGGGCGTTCTCGGAGACGGCACGGGCCCGAACCCGCTGGGCATCACCAAGCAGGTGAAGGCGAGCAACAAGGTGGCGGGCGTGGCCATCACCCAGGCCAACCGCGACAACGTCATCACGTTCGTCGACACCATGGAGCAGCGGGTGAAGGCGAGCAACCTGGTGCTGGAAGGCAACCAGCCCTTCTGGAGCTTCTCGAGCGCCGTGGAGACCGCGCTCAAGGGGCTGCGCTTCGACAGCGGCGGGTTCATCTACCGCGACCAGCTCGACCAGGGAAAGCTCAACGGCAAACCCGTCCACGTCACCGAGGCCTACGGGGACAACCTCTTCCTCTTCGGCCTGGCGAGTCAAATCTACTTCGGCATGGACACCAAGGCCGGGGACATCATCCTCGACATGGCGCAGCCGCACTTCGCCGAGGACCTCACCATGATCAAGGCGATCATGTACGTGGACTGGCAACTGCGGCACAACACCGCTGTCTCCTACTCGGACGACGTCACCCTGTCCTGACACCACCCTTTTTCTGTCTGTCTTTGGAGCCCCCATGCACCCCACGGCTGTCGACATCGGCGCGTTCCTGCGCAGCGCCACCCCGGACGGCAAGATCCAGGGCTACCCTCCCTCCCTCCTTTCTGCGGGCACCGACTACGGCGACGCCTTCAGTGTGGTGGGCGCCAGGAGTTGCATGCTCACCGTGAGCACTGGCGCCGCCACGGGCACCCCCGCCACGCAGAAGGCCACCGTCTCGCTGGAGTCCGCCCCGCCCGGCGCTTCGCCTACGTGGGTGACGGTGGAGAACAGCACGGTGGATCTCACCGCTGACGAGACGAGCGACGAGGTGGACCTCAACCTCACGCGCCTGCCGAGCGGCCACACCCAGCTGCGTTGCAAGGTGGTGACGGTCTTCACCGGCGGTAGCTCGCCCAAACAGTACGTGGCCGCCTCGGTGACACTCGGCGGCTTCTCCACCCTGCCCGTCTGACGCCGCCCACCCCACTCCACCCCGCCCGGGGAGGTGGCCTCCCACAGGCTGCCTCCCCGGTGCCGTTTCGAGGTACCCCATGCCCACCCCGTATGACTTCACCACCATGGCACGCGCGGCTGCGCGGCTCCGGGTGTCCTCCACGGACGCGGAGCTGCCCGCGCTCCTCACCGCAGCCAGCCAGGCGCTGGCAGACTGGCTCGGCTACGAGGCCCACCTGCGCGAGGGCGTGGAAGAGACGGTGCCCAGCGAGGGCGGGCGCACCCTCTTCCTCCGGGCCGGGGCGGTGCGCCGCGTGCTGCGGGTGGAGGTGGACGGCACCGAGGTGCCCGCGGGGGAGTACTTCCTGGAGAGCCCACGGCTCGGCCGCGTTGTGCGCCGCCGGGGCCGCTGGCCCTTCACCGGCGAGTGGACGGAGGGAGTGGCTCCCCAGCCCCACACCGCCCATGACACCGGCACCCTCCGCGTCACCTTCGACGCGGGCTGGTGCACGCCCGGACAGGTGGCCCTCGCGCTCGCGGCCGACCCGGCGAGCACCCTGGTGGCCGACTTGCCCACGCCGCTTGAGGAGGCCGCGCTGGTTACCCTCACCGCGCTGCGCTCCGGGGCGGGGAGGGACCCGAACGTCACCTCGCGCAGCATCGGCGGGGGGAGTATCACCTGGGCGGCCGACAGGTCCGCGGTGCCCACCCTCGCCCAGCAGCTCGCCCAGCCCTATTACAAGGCGCGCCGGAGGAAGGCATGAGCCTCTTCCTCGAGGACATGCGTGAGACGCTCCACCTGCGCCGGTTTCAGCGCATGGTGGACAACGGCCGGCGCGAGGAGTTCGGCCCGCCCGAGCCCTGGCCCTGCCGGTGGGAGCCCGGTGCCCGGCTGGTGAAGTCGGCCGAGGGCAAGCAGGTGGTGTGCGAAGGCACCCTGTACACCACGGCCCAGCTCGGCCCGCGGGACTTGCTGTGGCTGCCCGGTACCAACCCGGCCGACTACACGGCGAGCCGCCGGGCCCTCAACGCCTACGAGCGGAAGGACTTGGAGACAGGGGCGTTCGACCACAGCGAGGTGGTGGTGTGAGCCGCCTCAAGGACGTGGAGCTCGACGTGGCGCGCCTGCTCGAGGCGGCGGGCCTGGGCAGCCTCGCGGACAGCCTGCCCACGCTCTACGCGGGGCCCTACTCCCCGGGAGCCCCAGACGCCTTCATCGCGTGCCGGCTCTCCGCCTCGGAGAAGCCGGAGAAGTACCTGGCCAACGCGGGGATGGCGCTCCACCGCTGCACGGTGACCGTGCTGGTGTGCGGCGAGCGCGGTCCGGACGGCTACAGCGAGGGAAGCGCCCGGGCCCGCGCGGCGTGGGAGGCGCTGTACGACGCCCACCCCGAGGGGTACGTGCGCGTGGACGTCGAGGACGGCGGCCCCACCTTCCTCGGAGAGGATGAGGAGGGGCGGCCGCGCTGGTCGCTCACCGTGGAAGCCGAGTACTTCTCCGCACTCTGAGCGCCCCTTTTCGTCGGGCATGCCGCCCCGCCGCAACAGCCGCATCCGGGTGAAGATGAAAGTGGACGTCAGGCCCCTGCGCCTGCTGCGCGACAACGCCCAGCAGGTGCTCCGCGCCCTGGATCACCCCCTGCGCGACGCCGCCCGGCTCATTCTCGACATCTCCCTCTTCTTCGTCCCCCGCGGCGGAGCTCCGGGCGATCCGCTCAACCTCGCCGACACCGCCTTCCTCGACGGACCATTCTTCAATCCCGAGAGGAAGTCCTCCACGTGGACGTGCGGCTACGCGCACCCCGCGGCCGGCGCCATCCACCAGGGATTCCACTGGGGCGACGCGCTCAAGCCCCCTCCCGACTTCCTGCGCCGCGCCACCAAGGGCATCTCCCGACAGCTCAAGAAGGGCGTGGGGACGGTGCTCATGCAGGAGATCGCCAAACTCACCTCGTAGGAGTCCTCCGTCATGCCCACCCCCGAAGTCATCGAAGCCCACCTGTACTCCATTCACATCCTCGCGGCCAAGACGGAGGCCCTGTCGGACGCCAACAAGCCCAAGACGCTCAAGAAGTTCGACATCCCGGACTCCATGGAGCTGCGGGAGCTGAAGTACCTGAACAACACCAAGGGCCTCGTGCAGTACAGTCCTGGCTTTCGCACCATGAAGGGCACGCTCGAGCTGGACGTGGTGAAGGACAGCCCCATCCTCACCACCATCAAGGCGGCCTACCTCGCGCGCAAGCCCATCTGGGTGGCCTGCATCGAGCACCCTGATGCCGCCGCGGGCGCCCAGGGCGTGCTCTACGAGGGCGTCATCGGCAGCTACCCCATGACACTGGAGGCGGGCGCCCTCGTCTCCGTCTCCATCGAGTTCGGCATCAACGAGTTCGAGCCCATCTGACGCTCCACCCCACCCTCTACTCACCCACCCCCTGGAGAACACCATGTCCGACGTCGCCAGCATCAAGCACAGCCTCCTCCGCGCCCCCTGGCGGGAGTACACCCGTGTCAAGGTGGAGGGGCTCGAAGGCCCCGTGGAGCTTGTCATCCGCCGCCCCCCGGACTCCGTCCTGGAGAAGCTCATCAAGGACGCCAAGGAGAAGAAGCTCGACACCACGGAGGGTGAGGAGAAGAACCACGAGGCCGGTCTGCACTTCCGCGCGCGTGTCGTGGCCACGTGCGTCTTCCTCCCCAACGCCGTCACCTCTCTCTTCACCCCGGAGGAGGCGCTCGACTGGCCCGGGCTCGCCGAGGTGGCCGATGCATGCATGGCCGCCATCAGTCCCGCCAAGGCCCTGGAGGGCGCCAAGGGAAACTGACGGGCGACCCGGTCCATGGGCTCGTCATCCGGGTCGCCCGTCTCGCAGGATGGACGCACGAGGAGATGCTCCGCCAGCCCCTCTCCTATGTGTACGAGCTCGCCGCGGACGCCCAACTGGAGAACGAGTCCATCCGCCAGGACAGCGGACCCCCGCCTTCCAGCTCGGCACCGAGGGCGGGCGCTGGCCGCCAGCGCATCATCCGGTACACCCTGAAGCCCACGGTGTGAAGGCGGTGCAAGGGGTCTTTTGGCTCCTTTGCAGCGTCGCGCGGGACATGGCAGGGTCGCCGCCCATGTCCCACCCCTCTTCGCCCCTCCGCGTCGTCGCGAGCTGCCTACTTGTCCTGACCGCCGCGCCCGGCTGTTCTTTTATCAAGACGCGCGGTCCGCCATCGGGTTATCGCCCCCTGCACGCCGCACCTCGGTGCACGACGGACCGGACCCCGCCAAAGGTAGACGCCGCCGTCGGTGGAGCCATTCTCGCCCTTGGGAGTCTCGGTCTCGTGGTGGATCGTTTCGATCCGACATCGCAAACGGACCAGGAGACCCGCCAAACTGGGCTCATCAGTATAATTGCAACGACCGCGTTTTTTGCGGCCTCATCTGCTCTTGGCTTTGTCCAGACGAGCCGATGCGACAAGGCCAATGCTCTCTGGGCAGCAGCCGAGACGAAGCGCGAACAGGAGGCTCAGGCGCGGGCCGAGGCGGCCCGACAGGAGGCCCAGAAGAAGGCGGAAGCCGCAGCCGAGGAGGCGCGGCGCATTGAGCAGGAACGGCGAGCTGACGAGGAACGCCGCCAAGCGGAATTGAACGAGCGGGAACGGATTCTTCAATCCCTTCGTGCCGCCCCTCTGGAAACGGCCAACATAGTGATCGACAACCACTATGCTGCGTCGATATTTCGCATTGATGTCATTCTCCCTGACAGCGAAGAGGACTTCCGGGTCATCAACGAAGAGCGCGTCGCCAGCTACACCACCAAAACATTCGTGGAAGCGCTGAGGTGGCGTAGAGATCAGCGCGTCGCCATCCACATTGCCGTTATGTCCTTGGGAGAGTGGAAGAACTTCAGGACAAAAGACATCGACACCAGAGCGAGTGGCACTCTCGTCATCACCTACGGCTGGGATCCCGCAACAGCAGAGTTTGGCGTAGGTATCAACTGGAAGTAACTGATCGACGCCATCCTCCCTGGAAGCAGGACGCATCAGTGCGATCCTGCGGCTCGCCAACCCTTCTTCCGAGCATGAGTGGAGCCCTGAAGGTCGGAGATGTCTTCGTCGCGGTAAGTGCGTCCCTGAGCGAGTTCTCCAAAGGTGTCGACAAACTGCTCAAGGACGTAGAGGAGGCGGCCGACGCCATCGGCAAGGCGATGCAGGAAGCGGCGGACGCGATTGGCGGGTTCTCGGAGAACCTACTCGCGGTCTCCGCCGTTGCCGGAGCTGCGGTAGCAGCGGCTGCCGAGCACTGCGCCGAAGCACAGAGGGCTGGCGACGCGCTGAAGGACAGCGTGTCGCAGCTCGCGGTGGAGGTCGGCCGCACCTTCCTGCCTCTGGTCCGTGAACTCACTCAGGTTGTCCGCACGCTCACCGCCACCTGGCGCGGCCTCAGCGCCGACGCCAAGGCCAGCATCATCGCGTTTGTACGGAACGCGGCTGTCTTGGGCACGGTGGGCATGGCCACGTCTCGCCTGATGCTCGTCTTTAAGTCCCTTGCTGATGGCACCGTAGTGCTCACCAAAGCCGCCCGAGCCGTGGGCCCTGCACTGGCGGGTAATCTCGCGGCCATCGCCAAGAGCGCCGGCGGCGCATTGACCTACTTCAATGCGTTCGTGCGAGCCCCTATCGGATACCACATCCACCACATGTCGGAGGGCTTGGCGTCGCTCCGTGGAAGAATCTCCACATTGCCGGACATGGCTCGACAATTGTCATCGTCGTTCGCATCGGTACTCCCAAAGATCGCTGCGGTCACCCTACCGGTTCTTGTTCTCGCAGCCGCCGTCGCGGGGCTGGCGCTGCTCGCGGGGTCCCTTTACGATGCTTGGAATGACACATCCACTGGACTCAAGGACTCGGTAGAGAACATGGGCACGTCGATCGTAGGTCTCGCGAGCGACATCAGGGATGCGCTACTGGGAGTATTTGAGTCCACCAAGAACTTCGCCGTTGGCCTTATTTCCACCCTTATTGAGGCTCTAACCGTGAGGGTTCGGTCGATAGCCAAGTTTGGTGAATCCGTGGCCAGATTCCTTGGTCGGAATACGCTTGCGGATAATTTCGCTCTGGCCCAGAACCTGACCGCGACGGGCGTCGCCAAGTACATCGACGAAAAAATGGAGGAAACAGCAGAGGCGGCGAAGAAGGCACTCGCGGCCCCAATCGATGCATTTTTGTCTGCGCGCGATGGAGTGATCGATGGTGTAAGATTTGGAGTCAAGCGGAGCACCGTCGGCCTGAGCGCCATTCTCCGGGATTCCGGTCTGGCGGATTTCCCCGACCGCCTTATGGCGGAGCTAAAGAAGTTGCTTCCGACCATTGGGGATCCCAACACGGTCGAGGACGTGCCCGCGTTCGACCGGGAGCCGAGCGCTGTCGGCAAAGCCGACTTCGAGAAGCTTCGTGAACTGGGGCGGCGGGGCACCACTCTCTACCAGGAAGCCTTCAACGAGCACGCGCGCGTCCTACGTGACGCGGCCAAAGAGCATGCTCGAGTATTAGCGGAGGCCGTGGAGTCCGCCCGACAGTCGCTGGTAGCTCAGTTCACCTCGCGCCTCGGAAACCTCCAGGGGGTCATACAGTCGGCCCAGCAGGGGGCCCAGGCGGGCGGAGCCTGGGGTGCGGTGGCCGCGGTGGTGTTGGAGTTGCTCACCCAGTCCGAGGGATTCGCCGCGGTCATCGAAATGGTGAATGCCATCCTTCAGCAGGTGGCCAACGTCCTGGGGCAGGTCCTCGCGCCGCTGCAGGGGCTGCTTGGAGCCGTCTCGCGTGTGCTGGACGCGGCGCTCCGCCCCCTCGCCCCGCTATTCAGCATGCTCGC
This sequence comes from Cystobacter fuscus, assembly GCF_002305875.1. NCBI lineage: Bacteria > Pseudomonadati > Myxococcota > Myxococcia > Myxococcales > Archangiaceae > Cystobacter > Cystobacter fuscus. The sequence goes on from NZ_CP022098.1 coordinate 8,315,541, forward strand.
GGGTACCCTGGAGCCGTTCGCCCCGGCACTGGTCATCATCGGCGACATGCTGAGCGCGCTCGGCCCCTTCCTCGAGTTGGTCGTCCAGGGTTTCTCCGTACTTCTCAATCCGCTCTCTCTGTTAGGGGGGCCCATCATGACGGCGCTATTCGAGGCATTCAGATGGGTGAGTTTGATCATCATGAGCGTCGTGTGGGGCCTCTACCAGGCGTGGAACGCCATTGTCAGCGCGGTCCAGTGGGTGCTGAGGGCACTGGGAGACATCTCCATCTTCGGCGCGAAGCCGCTCGCCTTCCTCAGCGACTGGGCGGACAGCCTGCAGTCGGCGAAGGCTCCGGTGGAGGACCTGGAGAAGAGCATGCGCGACCTGCGGGACATGACGTTGGAGCAGGCCAAGGCCAAGGCGAACGAGACCGCGGCCACGGTCAAGAACACGAAGGCGCTGCAAGAGGCTACGGAGAGCCTCACCAACGTGCCCGCGGCGTGGCGCGTGGCGCAGCGGCGCTTCGAGGCCCAGGACGCGCGCACCTCGCCCCTGCTGCCGGCTGGCTTGGCGCCGAGCACCACCCAATCCGCGCCCGCGCAGGCAGCCGCCCAGGGCATCTCCATCCACACCATCAACGTCTCCGGGGAGGACACGGGCCGCGCGCTCGCCAAGCTCGAGCAGCACCTGAATAACCTCTCCTTCCGTCGGCGCGGCACCACCGCGAGCCCCGGCCGGTACGCGATGGAGGGCGGGTAATGGCCCTCCTGCGAGTCAACGGCGTCCCGGTGGAGTGCACGGCCTCGGAGTGGGAGCCGGTGACGCTCGGCGAGGTGACGCGCAGCTTCAACGGCTGGCCGCGCGACACCGGCCGGGTGAAGAAGAAGGACTTCCGCTTCACCAGCGGGCTGCTCTCCCTGCCGGAGGCGGTGGCGGTGCGAGGCCTCGTGGAGGGCGCGGGGCACGTGCTCACCTTCGAGGACGCCACGGGCTACCTGTACACCTCGCGCGAGCTCGCGCCGAGCAGCACCGCGGGGGCTACCCGCTCCACCGTGGGCGCAAGGCACGGCAGCGCCTGCCTGAGCGTCGCCCCCAGTACCGTGGTGGGGTGGAACGTGGGCACCCAGGGGTACGAGGGCGAGGGCGGCACCTTCATGGGCTGGGTGCGCGAGGGCGCTGGGCCCTGGCGGCACATCCTCTACGCCGCCGGTGGGCCGTCCCTCCACATCGATGGCCAGCGCGCGAACGCGAGCGAGGGCTACCCCTTCGCCCAATGCCACGAGGGCTACCTGGTACTGGGCGACATGGGCATGCAAGGCATTGCCACCGCCTTCGACGACGTGGTGGCCCTGCCCTACTCGGTGCCCGCAGCGTGGGTGCCGCACCTGTACGCCTGGCACAGCGCGCGCGGCTGGCCCGCCCTGCCGTACGTGGTGGCCCAGGGGCCCCGCTTCCCTGCCCAAGGGCAACTCATGCTGGGTAAGGCCGGCGCGGGCCGCGCGGAAGCGCTGCTCACCACCGTGGGGGAGTCCTTCGACTTGACCCTCTTCGGGACGTGAGCGGCCCTTCTCCCGGGCATGCGCCCACTCACTGAGTCTCAGCAACGCCTGCTGTCCTCTCACGCCGGCTACTCCGTCCGGGGCCGCGTCCGCGTGCTCGGCCCGGACGGCACCACCTGGCACAACCTCTCCGCCTTCTTCGAGCGGGACTTCCTCGAGGGGGTGGACGTGGACGAGTCCCTGGACAGTCCCGTGGCCCAGGCCACGGTGCGCGTGCAGCGCGAGATGAATGGCCTCTCCCTCGCGCCCCTGGTGACGGACTCGCGCGCCAACAACCTCGCCGGCGCCTACTCCCCGCTGCTCGACGTGGGCCGCACCTTCCGCGTGGAGGTGGGCCTCGCCCCGCTGGGCTGTGAGCCCGGCCCCGGGGACTGGCTCCCCCTCTTCTACGGGAGGGTGGACGACGTGGACGCGGGCGCCACGGTGCTCACATTCAAGGGCCGGGACTTCGCGGGCGTGCTCCAGGACGTGTGGCTGCGCCAGGAGCACCAGTACGGCAGCGCCGCGGGCACGCCCCTCCAAACGGTGTGTCAGTCCATCCTCAATGACTCGCACCTGTCCGCCTTCGGCCTCTACGTCCCGGAGGACCTGACGTGGGACCTCGGCCCCTACAACCAGGCCGTGGAGCCCGTGGCGGACGCCCTCTCCAAGCTCGCCACCGCGCGCGGCGCGGAGTGTCGGTGGAAGCTGCGCCCGGACACCGGGGACTGGGGCCTGTGGCTGTGGGTGCCCGACAGGAGCGCCTCCGAGCCCGTGTGGGAATGGGGCCCGAAGGACTACGCGGAGCTCGGCGCCCTCTCTACCTCGCTCGCCGACGTGCGGACACTCGTGGAGGTGGTGTACTCGGACGCGAGCGACTTGGACGTGACGGGCCAGCCCAAGCGCAAGACGGTGGTGCGCGAGGACGTGGCCGCCACCATGCGCTACGGCTACACCGCCCCGGACGGCACGCGGGTGCCGCGCTTCATGCGCGTGGCCGAGGCGGCCGCGAGCAACATCCGCTCCCAGGCGGCCGCCGGGCGCCTGGCCGACGCGGCCCTCGCGGACTTATCCTCGGCCTCCCTCGGGGTGAGTGTGGAGGTGGCGCTACACCCCGGGCTCGAGCTGGCCGACTTGGCGCGCCTCGCCCCCAACGGGGTGCACTTCGTCGACGCCCAGACGCTCGCGGTGCGCCAGGTGACACACTCCCTCTCCGCCAGCGGTGGCACCACGCGTGTGCAGCTGCTCGGCAAGCCCAGCCTGAGTCCGCGGGCGTGGCTCGGCATGGAGGCCCGGCCCGGCGTGGCTCCCGCCCCCACCTTCACCGGCCCGGCCGCGCCCTCGGGGATCGCGGTGACGGGCGCCATCGCTGGCGCGGTGCTCGTCTTCACCGCGCCGGACGCCACCACCGGGCCCGAGGCCGACAGCTACGAGTTGCACGTGGGCGCCACCCCGGGCTTCCTCCTCTCCACCGCGAGCCTCAAGGCGGTGAGCAGCTCCACACGCTTTGACCTGACGGGCCTTGCCCCCGGCCTCACCTACTACGCCCGCGTGCGCAGCCGGGACAAGAAGGGCAACGTGGGTCCGGCCTCGCCAGAAGTCATCATCAACCCGCAGTACCTCACGCCCAAGAGCATGCTCCAGGCCGTCTCCTTCGGCGCCCTCCCCCCCAACGGGGACTTCGAGGCGCAGGTGGACATCAACTCCCCGCCCGACGCCTTCACTCTCTCCGGCGGTACGTGGGGGCTCGACGCCGTCTCCTCCGGGGACAGCTTCGCCGGTGCCCGCTCGGTGGTGTTCCCCGCCGGGCGCGCCGCCGCCACCCTCACCGCCCAGGCCTTCACCGTGCGCTCCGGCGAGCAGTGGGTGTTCTCATGCTGGTACAAACAGGGCACGGCGCAGCAGGTGTCTGGCTTTCTGCGCGTCCGCTTCTACAGCGACCTATCCACACCGTTGCCGGTGGTCAACAACGCCAACCTGGGTGGAACGGAGTCCATCTACATCGCCAACTTCTGGCGTCGGCAGCTGCTCGCCCGGGAGGTGCCGGATGGCGCCCGGTACGTGGTGGTGTCCGTGGTGAAGGCCTCGGGGTACACGGGCTCGCTCACCGTGGACTCGCTCGATGCGCTTCGCCGCCCGGCCCAGGGCTCGTGGACGAGCGTCACCTACCAGAATAGGTGGATCCCGGCCACGCCGCCGGACGGGCGTTTCCAGGACGTCCGGTACCGTCGGGACGACTTCGGGCGGGTGGAGCTGCGCGGCGTGCTGCTCGCCCCCTCCCCCGTCACCTCCTCTCTGGCCTTCACCCTGCCAGAGGGATGCCGTCCCTTCGAGGCACCGCGGCTCATCCGCACGCACAACCAGAGCCAGTTGGTCTCCATCTACATCGAAACGGACGGGCGGGTGTTGGTAGTCGCCCCGGCCGGCTCGGAGATCCCCCTGGACGGCATCTCCTTCGAGACGAACAGCTAACACCCTCGGGCGCAGCGCTCACAGTCCACCGCCCAGCGCTTGCTCCCACCCTGGGCGCCGGCGTCGGAAACGAGGCGTAGCCGCCCCTCGCCCACCTTCACCCAGGAGCCACACGCGCACGCGGCCGCGCGTGCGTTGGGGCGGAAGCGCACCGGGCCGCGCGAGCACTGGGGCTCCACGTGGCTCACCCCCAGCTCGGCGGAGAAGTCCGCCTCCTCGCCCTTGCGAATGAGGCCTCCACAGGCCCGGCACGTGCCAGCCTTCTTCGCGACAATGACAGGCATTACGCCGCCTCCAGGTGCTCGCGCAGCGCCGCGAGGCCCTCCGCGCGCGCCGCCTGCAACTCCGCGAGGGTGCACCCGAGGTGCCGCGCGAGCTGCATGTCATTGAGGCGAGGGGTAGCGAGACCCAGGGGCACGCCCACGGCGAGGCGCTGCCGGCGCGGGAGACGCTCGAGGGCAGCCACCGCGGAGCCCTGGGCGGAGAGCTCCTCGAGACGATCGCCGCCAGTGTCGGCCACGTCCGAGGCCTCGCGCTCCTCGCACCGGGTGGCGCCCTGGGCCAGCGCCAGGGCCGTGGCCGCGTCGGCGCCCTCGGTAGCCAGGGCCTCCTCGAATGTCACCTCCTCGCGCTCCACCCGCTTCCTCGCGCGCGCGGCGAGCTTGCGGCCCCAGTGGGTGGGCCCCACCAGGCGGCCTTCCGCGAGCACGTTGCCCAGGTGCTGGCGCACCGCCTGGCCGACGTACGCGGGGTACAGGGTGCGGCCCGGCCCAGCCTTGCCCGGCACGAAACCACTCCAGAGCTTCTGCGCGCGCACCATGGCCTCCTGCAGCAAGTCAGAGCGCGAGAGGTACGTGCGCTCATGGCTCGCCCAGGCCCGGCGCGCCTCGGACTCCAGGAAGGGGGTGAGCAGGTGCAACAACTTCCCTTCCGCGGCGCGCTGCCGGCGGCTGCCCTCCGGCTGGCCCCGCGCCTCGCGCAGGGCTGTTTCCATGGCCTCGGCCAGTTCGGGGGACAGCAGTCCCTTCCCCCGGGCCGGCCGCTGGAAGGGCAGCACCAGCTGGGCCCCCACCTGCGCTGCCGGGGGCGTGCGGCCGCGCAGGTGGGGCCGGTGCGCGCGCTCGCGGCGCCGCACCTCGCGCCGGGGCACCTCGGCGAGGAAGGCGAAGGGCTGCTGCGCGGTAGTGCTGGGGACGGCGGCGAGCGCCGGGCGCGGAGACGCGCGAGCGGAGGAGCGCGAAGGGGCGGGACAGGCGAAACAGGCCATGCCGGCCCTTGTCCTCGCCGCACTGGTGTCCGTCCATTACCGGGCAGGAAGTCCCGCCGGCAGGGCCGTGCGCCCGTTGCCCTGGACGCGGATCCCCGCCCGCTGGAGTGTGCCCAGCACCTGTTGCTTGCTCACGTCGAAACGCTCACAGAGCGCGTCCACTGAGAGCTCCGGCTCGCGCTGGTACAACTCGACAATCCTCCGGTGGCGCCAGGCGCTCAACTCCGCCGCAGTGAGGCCCAGCAGAGGGCGCGCGGGGCCGAGCTCTTCACTCCGCTCCGCCGCCACCAGGTGGGCGGGCCGGGAGGGCGGAGTCTCCCCTCTCGCCCGGGCGAGCTTGTGCTTGTACACACACGTGCGGCAACGCCAGGGCACCATGCCCTTCGGGCCCACCTTCACCACCGTGCCGCACGCGCAGGTGATTCGGCTGGGGCGCTGAAAGCAGCTCATGTCCTCCTCCTGCCTGGGTTGAGAGTGTTTGGGGTGGCGAGCTCGGCGAGGGTGCGGCCCGCGCTACCCCGGCGCTTCGCGGGCTCGGTGAGGGCGGTGCGCTGCACGTCGCCGCGCACGGCCGCCAGCGCCTCCTCGGGCGTGGTGACGACGGCCACCGCGAGGCCCGCCACGCGCAGCCGGGCGTGGAGCTCCACCTGGGCGGGCTGCATCCGCCCACCCTTGCTCTTCACCTCGAGCAGCACCACCACGCCGCGGCGCACGCACAGCAAGTCCGGGAAGCCCGGGGCGGACACCGGCACCACCGTCCACCCGGTGAGTTGCAACGCCCGCACCACGGCGGGCTCGGCCTTGTCCCTCTGGGCGGCGTACCTCATGGCCGCCTCCGGCGCAGCTCGCCCACCGCGCGGGTGAGGCCGAGCAGCGAGGCCACGAGGCTCCCCGCGGAGAGCAGCCGGGGCGCCTCGCCCGGGGTGCCAAAGAGTGCGCAGGCGAGGAGTACGTGCGCGAGGAACACGAGGCGCTGTTGGCCGTGCGTCATGGCTCGCCCTCCCCCACGTCCACGCGCACCCCGGCAAGGCCGCACCACCCCGCGTGCTCGCGCACGAGAGGGCCGAAGTGCTCCTCGACGAAGCTCCGGCGAAACCTGTCTCCGGCGGAGAGCACCAGCACCCCGTTCGCCACCTCCCGCGGGCGCAGCGGCTCGAGCTGGCTCACGGCGTACTTGAAGCCCTGCCCACCCAGGGACGCGAGCACCTGCCGCCACGCAGTCCCCGCGGGGCTGTCCCCGGGTAGAGCCTGGGCCAGAGGTTCCGGTTTCGGCTCCTCGGGCGAGGCTTCGGTGGGCGTCTTCGGGTCCAGCGTCCACCCCCCGTGCAGCAGCTTGTCCGCGGGCGTGTGCCCATCGGGGCAGGTGCCCCGGAGAATCCACAGCAGGTCGGCCGTCCGGCGGGTGCGCAACTCCCCCCGGCACAGCGGGGAGCGCGGCACCCGGGCGAACACCTCGCGCCACTCCTCGAGCGGCCGCTCCTGCAACGCCGCCTCCGCGTTCGCGAGGAGGGCCACCGAGGTGCGCTCGGGCCACGGAGCGAAACCGCGCCCCGAGCCCACCACGAGCGTCTGCCAGGCCTCGCGCAGCGCCTGCACCTCGGCAGGCAGGTGGGCCGTGGGCATGGGCGCTCGGTACTCCCGGGCAGCCGCCGCGCGCGTCACGGTGAGGCGTCCGATCCTCGGCGGTGTGACGGGCGTGACGGGCGCCAGCGTGACGGAGGGAGGAGGAGGTGTAGTTATTTCTTTCTTCTTCTCCTCCTCCTGCATCACGTCACGCGTCACGCTGTCACGCTCGGCCGTCACGAGGCGTTGGCGTAGTCGGTAAGCCCTTGATCTTGCTGCCGCCTGAGCCTTTCGGCGCTCGTTCTCCTGGGCCTCCGTCATGCCCGGGTCCGTGACGCGCGTCACGCTGGGGGCGTGACGCGTCACGCGTGACGCGTCACGCACCTCCGTCACGCTGTCCGAGCGTGACGCGGGCGGTGGAGGCACTGTGGCCGGATCCCCGAGGCGCGCGGTGAGGGTGACGAGCGCCTGGGCCTGCAGGTGCAACGTGGCCTCGGCCCGCTCGGCCCGAGCCAGCGCCGCGGCCAGTTCCGCGCGCAGGGTGGCGACGTCCGCGTGGCACGTCATGCCGCAGCTCCTGTCTGTGTCCGGCAGCAGGGAGGGGGCACGGGCACCGTCCAGCGGCAGTCCGCGAAGTGGGGCGTCCCGTGGGAGCAGCGCGGCCAGCCCGGCTCCTCGCACTTCGCGCTCGGCAACCGGTACGAATGGAAGCGCCCCGGGCCGCCGCCGCTCCACAGCCGGCCGCAGTGAGCACAAGGCACCAGGCGCTGCACCCGCTGGGCAGGGAGGACGCTGTGCAGGGCGGTGTGAATGAAGGGTGCGGGGCCGCGGGCCCGGCCCGGCTCGTCCACGGTGAGCACCCGGGACAGCTGGGCCTCCAGCTCCTCATTCCACTGGGCGGCGCGGGCCAACGCCTTCTGCTCTGCTCGCGCGTCCCGGTAGGCGCGGCCGAGCCGCACGCGCAGCTCCTCCGGGGGCGTCCACATGGAGCGGCCGCCCCGCGTGGGCACCGGGGCAATGGGCACGGGCGTGTCCACCCAAAGCAGGACGGAACCATGCGCCCAGGGCGATAGCGCCGGTGCGAGGCTCGGAGAAATGCTTTCCAGCCGCCGCGCACGGGCCACGGCCACCACGGCGTCCGTCACCTGGGCGAGCTCGTGCTCGGGCACTTCGGCCCGGGCGAGGGCGAGCCGCTCCGCTGCGCGGCTGTCTTCCTCCGCGCTCGCGTGAATGGCGACGTACTCCCCGAAGAGGTACTCGTCCGCCGACGGCAGGCTGATGACGGGGCACACCCCGAGGGCCACGAGGGCGGCCCACGGGCGGCGGAGCGTCACGGCGAAGAGCCGCTGCTCGGTGATGATGGGCGCCGAGGTCATGCAGCCTCCCTCGCGGGTACCCGCTCGCCCAGGTTGGCGCTCACGAGGGCCTCGGCCACCTCCGGACAGACGCTGTTGCCGATGAGCCGCACCGCATCCGCCTTCGTGGTGCAGGCGCTCAAGTCGTAGTGCTCGGCGAAGCGGCCGAACTGCGCGCGCAGCAGCTCGTGGGGCTCGAGCATGCGCATGCCGATGTCGCTGATCTGGTAGTCGTGCCCCTCGACGGTGACGAGGCCCAGACGCGCCTTGGCGGTGATGGTGCGCAGGGGCGTGTCCAGACGCTGCCCTGCCGAGCCCTCGCCGTAGTAGGTGGTGAGGAAGGCCCGGACCTCGGCCACGTGGTTCCCTCCGGCGGTGAGCGTCGGCATGGGCTCCTCGAGGTCCGAGCCGGTGCATGTACCGCGCAGCTTCACCAGCGTGGCAGCCGCCAGCGAGTGGTGGTCCGTCGCGGTGATGGTGCCGATCGGCTGCGTCACCCCGTGGCCCACCACACCGCCGTAGTGCTTCGCGAGGAAGGGGGCGACGAGCGCGTGCTTCTGGCCCGTGGCCACGACTGTTCCGAGCGGCACGTGAAGGCCAGGCACACGCGCCGCCTGGCCCCGGCGCTCTCCGTACCCGGTTTGGATTAGCGTCGGGGCCACCAGGGCGTGACGGCTCTTCGTGACGACGGTGGACAGTGGCTCGTCCGCCGCCGCACCTGACCCGCGCGAGCCTTGCTGGTCGATGGGAATGATGGTGGGTGTGACGAGCGCCCGGTCGTTCTTCTTGGTGATGGTGCCGAGGGGAGCGTCACTAGCGGTGGGAGGCGTCTGGCCGGCACGCCCCCCACAGCCCACGACGAAGGGCCGAGGGTTCTCCAGGACGAAGCGGCGCAGTCCCTCGGCGATCCTCCAGAGCGTCTTCTCCGCCAGTGGCCGCTTGCGCTCGAAGATGGACGGGCACGGCAGGCTCCAGTCGATGCACTCGGCCGCCGTGCGGAATGGCAGCTTCCCCGGGCCATGAGTTGCCTCGGGCCAGGAGATGGGCTGCCCGTCACGACGAGCCACCAGGAACAGGCGCACGCGCCGCGTGGGGGCACCGAAGTGGGAGGCATCGAGGAGACGCCAGCCCACGCGGTAGCCCAGCACCTCCAGGTTGCCCACGAACTGCCGGAACGTCTCGCCCTTGCGCTCGGGGATGGGCGTGCCGCGCAGCTCCTCCTCCGGCCAGTCGTCCGGGTACAGGGGCCCCCAGTCGAGGAACTCGCGAACGTTCTCCAGCATGATGACTTCCGGCTCCACCTCCCGCGCCCAGTCACGCACTACCCATGCCAGCGCGCGGATCCGCTGCTCGCGCGGCCGGGCGCCCTTGGCGATGGAGAAGTGGGTGCAGTCGGGACTCGCCCACAGGAGCGCCACCGGCCTGCCCGCCGTGGCCACGCGGGGCTCCACCTCCCAGAGGCTGGCGACGTGGTGCACCGTCCGCGGGTGGTTCACCCCATGGACACGCAACGCCAACTCGTCATGGTTGACCGCGACGTCCACCGCTCGACCCAGCGCCGCCTCAATGCCGGTGCTGGCGCCTCCCCCGCCAGCAAAGAGGTCCACGATGATGGGGGCGCCGGCCGGGCGGTACCGGCGTCTGCCCTTCAACGGGCCCTTGAGCATGGGGTCCCCCGGCGACGCGCGCCGTGCTCGCCACGTCGTCACGCCTCACCTCCGGGGCCAAGCGCGGTGAGAACCGCCCGCAGCGCGGGCTCAAGCAGGCGCAGCGCCTCCTCGGCGGACTTACCCTTGGTGTGCCCCTTCCGGGGCGCCGCCCAGTCCCCGGCACGGGTGAGCGCCTCCCCGTCCCATAGCCAGGGCCCCGCCGTGCCCAGCGCCCGTCTGTCGTAGCTCAGCCACACCTCCCCACGAGTGGCCGTGGGGTGCAGCACGACAATCCACGGCTCGTGTCCGGCGAGGTGGCTCCACGACTCCTCACGTGCGGACAGCGCCAGCACGGACACGATGTGCCGCAGGCGTGCGGCACGGGGGGCACTCCCCTGCGAGCCTTTGAGCAGGCACAGCACGTCTCGCAGGTCCGTCACCTCCTCCAGGTTGACGGAGTCGAGCGGGACGCCTTCCTCGGGGCCTGGGCCATTCTCGGGCATGGACGGCGGCGGAGACGCCGCAGGCGCGCTCGACGTGGCAGCCGGGGCCGCCGTCGGCACGGGCGTGGGGCTGGTGTTGGCGATCTCCGCCCGGCACACCTCGCAGTAGAAACCGCGCGCATCCTCGGGCCCCACCGGTTGCAGTTGCGAGGCGGGGAACTCGCTGGTGCACCCGTCGCACTCGCTCGGAGTGTCATCCCCTTCCACTGTCGTCGCCTCGCGCTCACGCGTCTGGCGCTTCTCGGCGAGTGCCTCCGGGGTGCAGCAGCGCGAGCACAACCAGAGGTTGAAGCCGATGCCAAGGCAGCGCGAATCCTTGTCCGCGCGCCACGTCTTCACTCCGCGGGGACGGCTGTGGCGGGAGAAGCTCAACCGAGCCCGCGGGCCTTCCCGGGCGTCGCAGGAGCCGCAGGCGCTGTCCGTCCCAGTCACCTCCAGCTCGTCCTTGTACTCCCGCTCCTCCTCCCGGGCGCCCAGGTGCGCGTCCAGGAGGGCCGTGGCATCGAGTCCGGAGAACGCCGGTGGCGCCGCCAGCGGGTGCCCATCGATTCTCAGAAAGTTCTCCACATGGCGGAGCACCTCGTCCTCCGTGAAGTGGGGGAAGCGCTCGCGCGTCTCGGCCAGGTACTTCTCCCGCGCGGAGACGGGCGCGGCAGGAGCTGCCGGGGAGGACTCGGCGAGGACGCGCGCCACCACCTCCAGCACGCGCAGGGGCACGCCGCGCAGTCCCTTCACGCACGACCACTCCCCCTTCGCGCGCGCCACCGCGAGCACGTCCGTACCGCGCCCGAGGCGAACCGGGTCTACGTAGACGAGGCCGCCCTCCTGGGGCAGGAGCGGGCCGTGCTTGGCGATGTCCGTTTCGCGCTGCGAGAGGAAGAAGACGGGCTTGTCGTTCGTCTCCCTCCACCCGCCCTGCCACGTGAGCGTCCAGCCCAGCACCCGGCCGAGCTGGAAGGCTCGGCACCGCGGCTTCGCCAGGCACTTCTTCGCGCGGCAGGCGCCGACCGCCCCCTGCGGGCTCGTGTGGTCCGCCAGCGAGTCGCCGCAGGTGCAGCAGGGCACTGCCGGGGCCGGCACGGCGTCGTCCTCCACTGGCGCGGCCGAGGCCTCCGCGACCGTCGCCGTCCTCGCGGACGCTGCCTTTCCGGCGCGCTTCTCCCCCTTGGCCTCGGTGGCCGGGCGCCGCCGCGGGCGTCCCGGGCCCCTGGGCGGCTCCGGGTCTGGCTGCTCGTCCTTCCAGGGAGAGGCATTCGGGCTCGTCGACAGCGCGGGCGTGTCCAGCGCCAAGTCCTGCTGGTGGGCCTGGGCGTCCGGATCCTCGCCCGTGGTGGCCGCCGCCATTGCCCGGGTGTGCTGCGTGCGCAGCGCCTCCTCCTGGCGTGCCAGGGCCGCGAGGAATCGCTCCTTGATGGCGGGCAACTCGGCCAGAGCGCGCTCGAGCGCGAGGCCTCGGTGGAAGTGCTGCTCGCGATGCTCGTCGGTGAGGCGGGTGGGCTCACCCATGGCGCACCTCTCCTCCCGGCGTCGCCGGCAGCTCGTGGCCGAAGGCGCGCAGCAGGCGCCGACAGGCCTCGTCCGGGACCGGCTCCCACGAGCGCCGCGCCAGCCTGTCGACGGCGAGCTGGAGGAAGGGAGCAACGGCGGCTTGCAGCTCCGCCCAGTCCTGGACGGACGCGGGCGCGGACGGATGCACCGCGGCGAGCGCCGCGTGGGCCTCGGCGAGCGCCACGCGCAGACGGGCGAGGTGCTCGTCCTGACCCGCGTACGTGGTGGGCGTGTCGACAACAGCGACGACGCGGCGCGCGGCGTCCACCGCCGCGCCGAGCCGAGCCACCTCCTTGGGGGTCGGGCAGTCGGAGGCGCTCATTGATCACCGCCGATCTTCTTCCCCGCCCCCGCATCCCCGTCCGACAGCTCGGACATGGCGGGACGCACTGAGGACAGGGCGTCGAGACCGGCCTGCTCGTAGGTCGCCCCGCCCCCACTGGCGGACAGAGATGAGCCGCCGCCACGAACCCGAGCGCGCCAACCGCCCAGAAAGGGAGCAGCCAAACGCAGGAGCGACAGCCGCACTGACAGACCAAGAGGTCCCGTGTGGCGGACTTGCAACTGACTGATGGGGAGGGCTGGGGGCCGAGTTTCCCGGCGGACTCCTCGGAATTTCTCCGAGGAGTTCCGCCGGGTTACATCAGCGCGCGATGCAGGAGTCGAACCTGCGGCCTTTGGCTCCGGAGGCCAACGCTCTATCCAGCTGAGCTAATCGCGCAAACGCCACCGGCGAGCGGGTAACTAGCCGACTTCTTCCGCCGACGCAAGCACGCTTTCTGGCAACAGCCCACCAGGCGCGAACACTTCCTGGAAGAGACATGCGGACGACAGAGGCTTGTCCGCCAGTTCACCGAGCAGAGCCACTCGTCCACGCCAGGCCGAGAGTTCACCGCCCCGAGCATGGAGCTTGCGAATGCACGAGCCGGGGATCGAACCCGGACGGCCCCTTCGGGCCAGCGGATTTTAAGTCCGCTGCGTCTGCCAGTTTCGCCACTCGTGCGCGCGTCGACTCAACAACGGATGAACCCGGAAGGCAGTCCCCGCCTCCGCGTCCTTCCGGCCCGACCTGCTCTCGACCTCATCCTGGCGGTACCACGCTCTTACCTGACAGGTCATGAAAAGAGCCCAACTGGACAGGTAGTTGAACCAGGGTGGCCGAACTTACCAGACCCGAGGGAGTACTGCCAGCGCGTCCTCGACTCTGAGTACGGGTGGGAGGCTCACACCCGGTGAGCGTGGGGGAGGGAGCGTTTCGCGCGGCCCGACACCGCGCGAGGCAAGACAAGCCGTGGGGTTGGCATCGAGGGGCCGCGAAGCGTCCGGCGCGGAGTGCGACGCCGGTGCTGGCGAGTGCATCGAGGTGCGAACGTCCAAGGCACCCGGCGCGGGGGCGAGCAGCGGCTCGACAGGTGGAGCCAACGGACGCTCTTCAGCTGGAGTCCGGAGAAAGGGAGAGCGCCGCGCACCGGACACGAGGGGTGGCATCCACCGGACGACGGCGCCGCACATGGGCATCCCGTCCCGAGCGCCGCTGTTATATAGCGACCGCCATGCTTGAAACCGTCACCAAGGGCTTCCGTGCCGCGAAGAACCGCCTCGCGGGCAAGAGTGAGATCACCCCCGAGATGGTGGACGAGTCGCTCCGCGACATCCGCGTCTCCCTGCTGGAGGCGGACGTCGCCTTCGACGTGGTGAAGAAGTTCGTCGCCCGGGTGCGCGAGAAGGCCGTGGGCGAGGTGGTGCAGACGACCATCACGGACAAGGCGGGCAACAAGCGCCGCGTCTCGGCGGGCGATCACTTCGTGAAGATCTGCCACGACGAGCTCGAGGCACTCATGGGCCCGGTGGACACGAGCCTGCAGCTCAAGCCGCGCGATCAGCTCAGCGGCATCATGATGGTGGGCTTGCAGGGTTCGGGAAAGACGACGACCACGGGCAAGCTCGCCAGCAAGCTGCTCAAGGAGGGACGCAAGCCGCTGCTGGTGGCCGCGGACATCTACCGGCCGGCGGCGGTGGATCAGCTCAAGGTCCTCGGCGAGCGGCTGAAGGTCCCGGTGTACTTCGAGCCCAACGTGGCGCCACCAGAACTCGCCAGGCGCGGGTACGCCGCGGCGCGCGAGCAGAAGTGCGACGTGGTGCTCATCGACACGGCGGGCCGCCTGGCCATCGACGAGGCGTTGATGACCGAGCTGGAGGCCATCAAGGGCCAGGTGCGACCGGACAACATCCTGCTCGTGTGCGACGCGATGATTGGACAGGACGCAGTGCGCACGGCGGCGGAGTTCGACCGGCGCCTGAGCCTGGATGGCTTCATCCTCACGAAGCTGGACGGTGACGCGCGAGGAGGCGCGGCGTTGTCCATCAAGGAGGTGACGGGCAAGCCCATCAAGTTCCTCGGCATGGGCGAGTCGATGGACAAGCTGGAGGAGTTCCGTCCGGACGGACTCGCGAGCCGGATTCTCGGCTTCGGCGACATCGTCGGGCTGATGAAGGACTTCGAGCAGGTCGTCGACGAGAAGAAGGCGGCCGAGGACGCGCAGAAGCTCCTGTCGGGCAACTTCACGATGAAGGACTTCGTGGGGCAGATCCGCATGGTGCGGAAGATGGGCCCGCTGAAGGATCTGCTGGAGAAGTTCCCGCTCTTCGGAGAGATGACCGAGCAGCTCAATCCGGACGAGAAGGAGCTGACGAAGATCGAGTCGATGTACGACTCGATGACGGAGCAGGAGCGGCTGCGCCCGCAGCTCATCAACGACAGCCGGGTGAAGCGCATCGCGAAGGGAAGCGGGCGCAAGACGGAGGAAGTGCGCGAACTGCTGCAGAAGTTCGGGATGATGCAGCAGGTGATGGGGACGATTGGGCAGAATCCGGGCCTGCTGGGGAGGATTCCGGGCTTCAAGCAGATGGGGCAGCTGGCGCAGATGAAGAACATGGACCTGTCGAGCATGTTCGGGAAGGACCCGAAGATGATGGAGAAGGCCATGGCGGGGATGGGAGGCATGCAGCTGCCGCAGATCGCGCCGGGTTACACGGCGCCCATGGGGCAGGCGGCGATGGCGAAGGCGCGCATGATGGGCTACGCCCCGCCCTCTGCGGCCAAGCCCGAGAACAAGGACGCCATCAAGGAGCGCCGCAAGCGCGAGAAGGAGAACAAGAAGAAGAACCGGAAGAAGAAGTAGACGCGTCCGGTACGGGAGCGCCACGCACGCGCCGCTCGGGAGTCCCGCAACGGGCTTCCTGGAGCGGCGCAGTCGTTTGTGGGCTCCCCATCCACCCCGCCGGACTCCCCGCTCCCACGCTGGACGAGCCGAGCGCATCGGGCTTTCCGTCTGGAGAGGGCTGAGGCACGCTCGGCGAGACATTGCGGGGACTTACGACGACGCGCGCCCCGCGAGTCAGCCCCGGGCTCCTGGAATGGAGCCTGCATTGCGGAGAGCCATGCCCATCAAGAAACGCATCATTCCTCTATTGCTCACCGGGTGGATGTCCGCCTGTATCAACGTGCCCGAGATCGAACCTGGCGGGGGAAACCCGCGACCGGACGCGGGGTCAGCGGAGGTTCCGGACTCAGGGACACCGGTGAGCGACCTGGCGGTGACCATCACGAGTCCCGCGGACACCTTCTACAGCAGCACGTCTGTGACCATCACGGTCGAGGTGCGAGGAGGCGTCGCGGACGCTGTCCAGATCCTCAAGGACGGCGAGTTGCTGGCCACGCCGACCGCCCCACCGTTTCAGTACACGTGGGACACAACGCTGGACGCCGAGCGGGAGTACACGATCACGGCCCGAGCGGTTCGCGCAGGGAAGAGCTTCGTCAGCGCGCCGGTGAAGGTGGTCGTCGACCGAACCAACCTGCAGGTCGCGTCACGGACACCGGCGCAGGGTTCGACCAACGTGGATTACCGTACGCCATTCCAGGTGGTGTTCACCAAACCGGTGAAGGCGACGACGGTCAACGACACCACGGTGAGCTTCGCGGTAGCGGGAGTCCAGGCGGAAAAAACGCTCTCGCTGTCGAGCGATGGAAAGACGCTCACGATCAAGCCCAAGGAGCGCCCGACGCTGCCGGCGACCTTCTCGTTTGGCTTGAGCCGGGGCATCACCGATCTGGCGGGCAATGCGCTGGCCAACCCCATCACCTCGACCAGTTCCCCATGGAGCTTCGAGGTTCCGGATTGGTACTCCTTCGGAGGCCCGCTGGAAGCCATCACGGGCACCGACACGAAACTGAAGGACTCCACCATGGTGCTCGACAGGGAAGGCAACCCCATCGTTGCATGGAGTGAAGAACGGACCCCAGGAAAGAGGTCCTCCATCTTCGTCTATCGTTGGGATGGAAGAGCCTTCGTGCCCATGGGTGAGCCGCTCAACGGCACGCCACTCGGATCTGCGTTCAAGGCGTCAATGGCTCTTGGTAGCGATGGAAACCCCATCATCGCATGGGAAGAGTCCGATGGATTCAACGAGAACATCTACGTGAAGCGATGGATTGGGAGTTCGTGGCAAACCGTAGGCACTGGGCCCCTATCTGCCGAAAATGATACGCGTTCCAGCCGGGTTCCGACGCCAGCGCACAATCCATCGCTCGCGGTGAAGGGCAATCAAATCTATGTGGCATGGGACGAGAGAGACACCGCCAATGTGTCGAACATCTACGTCTGGATGTCGGTCAGTGGAGGTGGTTTCCTTGGCGTAGGACCCAATATGGGGCGGGTACATGCCGTCCCCAGGGAAACCAGCAGTTCAAAGCCATCCCTCGTCATCGACAGCTACGACCAACCTATTGTCGCATTCCAGGAACAAACCCTGGAGCAATACTCTCCCACCAACATCTATGTCATGAAGTACATCAGCACTAACGACAAGTGGGAGTATGCTGTCCCCCCCTTTCGGGGAGATGAATCCACTGGGTACATCTCAGGAGGACTTAGCGCAACTCCTGGTGGAGAGACTTGGGCAAAGGACTGCTCGTTGAGCATAGGACCAAACAACATTCTATATTTGGCTTGGTCCGAAGAATCCACTCCAGATGGAGCTAGGGACATACAAGTCTTTCACTCAACGGGCGAACAATCCTGGGGAAGAATGGGTCCAGCACTAAGTGCATACAACGCGTACACATACGCAAGCTTTCCCAACATAAAAACATCTCCCACAGGGAAAACATTCCTTAGCTGGCAAGAATTCTCCTGGACCAATGAAGGAAGCAGTCAGAGTTTCATTAGCACCTGGGAACAAAACTCCTGGGCCAGTCTATCAAGCATAGACGGCATCAACGTGGGACAGGAAAACAGTCTCCGGTCAACAGTCGCAATCGATCAATCCGAAAGACCAATTATCGCTTGGTTCGAGAGCCTTAACTCAGGAGAGTATTTCCCAGGAGAATATATTTACATTCGCCGACACAACCACTAACCGTTAAAAATTGACGGCAGCAGGCTCACCCTTGACGCTTTGGGATCACAAGACCGCGCGAAAGGCGGCGCAAAACACGCCGCCTTTGCTTATGCTTGTAAACCTTATGCGCATTCTGCCCTTCCTCATTTTTCTGAGCGGTCTCTTCATCCATAATCTGAAATTCTACAAGAGTAAAAACTGTCCTATTTTTTCTCTCACGAGAATCTTTCTCCGGAGCGGGCAAATACGCATCCATCCGTAGCGGCACGTCCACAATGAAATTCAGGGCTCGGTACGTGCTGCCAGAAAACACATTGCGCGTTTTCTCTTCTCGTTCTTCATAATCGAGGTCCAAATGAAGATGCTGCGCGTACTGTTGGAGATGAGGGTTCTCCGCAAGCACAGCCTTGAACGAGACAAGTGTATTTTCAGTCTGTCCAGGAACAACGAAATTAAATGGGAACAGATGCTGGGTTAAGAAGTAAAGAACAGGAATGATATCTGATTGCGTCCGAGTGATGATTCGAAAACGAGTACGGTCGTAGATCTGCGCAGCAACCGTCTCTCTCTTGGCCAGCAATTTGGTAACAAGAGATTCTCGCGTCTTGATGGAATGAGCGAACTCAACAACTGGCAGACCTTTGGTTTGAAGCAACTGAGCTACGCCCAACACCTTGTCCATTACCAGTCGTGACAACTCCACTTCAGAGCATGCCAATCGATGAAGCAGGTCGCGTCCCTCGATGTGCTGAATAACGTGCATCACCTTGAGGACGATACAAGCGATACGCCGATGCCTTGGTAACCCTTTGACGCCAGAGGCAAAGAGGAAGAGGTCGTGAATCTTCTCCGGATTCGCTACAGCGTCAGCTACCCGGTAGTTGAAGGTTTTTCGGAGGTACTCTACAGCATCCGAGAGCACAACTCGCGCCCACGCCTCGTCTTCAGCCCGAGTCGCATCGAGTTGACAGAGGCGAAGGAATCGATCGACCTCTTCATGGGCCTGAAAGTGCATTCGCCGCCAGTCAATGACAGAACCACCCCGGAGAATGAGCCGGATGCGCTCAAGTTCACGGAGGCCCATGTCAGCCACGGCACAAATAGGCAGGTCGGGCAACGACTGTAGGGTAGGTGCGGACTTCACCCTTGAGCTTCTAGCTGAGCCTGCTCACAGAGGGAAGAGGCTCAGCCAGAAACGGGGGTCATCGAGACCCTTCATCACCGCCACTAGGTACAAAGACTACTTGACAGCGACCTGACGATTATTCCGGTACTCAGTCTGCTTGACCAGGGTACCATCCGCAGAAAACTCCTTGGCCGTTCCTTCCCGCAGCCCCTCAATGTACTGATCCACCTTCTTGATCTTGCCGTTCTCGTGCAACTCGACGACTTCGCCGTGGAAGTTGCTGTGCTTGAAGGTGGCAGACCCAGTCTTCCGGCCCTGTTCGTTGTAGAAGGTCCAAAGCCCTGTACGGAAACCGTCCTCAGACATGCCTTCGGCCTGCTTGGTCCCGTTGGGATACAAGTAGACCGTGGCCCCATGAGGACTGAAGGCCTTACCATTCGTCTTCACGCAAGCCACGATGTCGGCGGCTTTGCCGTTCGCGCTGCTGGACTGCACGGTTCCAGTGGGACAATCCAGCTTGATGGACTCCTTGGCGAAAACCGAAGAGCTGCAAGTCACCGCCGCGAACATTCCGAACGTCCTGATCCAATTCGTCAGCTGCATGCTGTTCTCCTTTTCTTCAATCAACACGGCATTACCGCCGTCAACCAAACTGACGCACGAGTCTTGTTGATATTTACTGGTATTTGATCCGGTCGAAAAGCATGTTCCCATGTAATAAAAAGCCCCACGCCTACAAGTAGGAGTGGGGCTCCACAACCAACAGAGGGAGAAACTCAGCCCACTAGCCAACAAGGCTAACGGCTAATGTTCTCGCACACCGGGTTTCCACCCGTGAAGTAGAAACCAACCTGGATGGTCTGAGAGTTGGATGGGCGGCAGAGATAGATGTTGAACTCAGCGTCCTTGAGATTGCTGGCAGTCCGATTGTAGCCAGTGTTCGGCACAAGGAGAGCGTCGTTAACCACATCAAACGGCTGCCCCCCCGTGGTCACGTAGAAGAAACCAGACAGACCAGCGCGGGTAGAGGGCCAGTCAGCATCAGTCCGGTACGCACGCACCCGAACAATGAATGCATCCGGAGCGGAGGCCTGGCAGTACGCCGAACCGACCTGGTAGCTGGTTCCCGCCACGGAGTAGATGACCGGACCGTTGCTCGAAGCAGCGCTCCAGTTCGGACGGTTCTTCGAGAAGTTCTCGCAGGTCGCCGCAGCCTCCGGCGCAGCCGTGCAGGTACCGCCGCTGCAGAACTGACCATAAGCGCAGGAGCTCTGGCCCGAACCCGTGCAGGTAGCTCCCGGCGGGGTGGTCGTCCCAGTCGACTTGCACACGCGGTAGGTCTTGTCGCACGACAGGGTCGAGGCGTCCGTCACGCGCTCGTCCGTCTGGCACAGCGCATCCGTGGAGCACTTGCAGATCTTCTGCGTATTCGAAGAGCTGATCGCCTCGCACGTCTTCGAGGAATCCGGACAATCATTCGTGTCCGTACAGGTCTGCACACAGACCTTGGCCGTCGGGTGGCAGATCTCGTTGCCCTCCGCGCTGCAGTCAGTATCCGCAGTGCACGACAGATCCTCACGACCACCACCCGGGCAAGCCGTCAACGCCAGGCCCAGCGCGGCAATCATCAACGTCATCTTCCGAAGCTGCATTCTCGGCTTCCTCCTGAAGGGATACGTCACATGAAGGCGGGCAGCCGGCCACTCAAGGCCCCCCTTCTTCCTGCAGCGCGCGGCTTTAGTCCCGTCGCTCCAGGCCTGTCAACGAGTGTCGACAGACCCTCTCGACGCATCCTCCCAAAGGAAGATTCACTCCCCATGAGATGAACAGTCACCCTGTAGTCTTGTCCGCTGGGTGACTGTCCTCTCCTACCTTGGGGTCAGAACGTAAACGGAAAGTCGATGGGATCTCCCTGCACTTTGTGCTTCGGGAAGTTCCACCCCTTGATCAGCCCGGAGATGCAGGTCGCCATGTAGGTCGAGCGGAACTCCCCCGTCTGGCAGGACACATTCGTCGTCTTGCCCGACGTCTGGATGGTCCAGCGCATCACCAGCTTGCCGCTCAGACCCGGGTCCTTCTTCTTCTGCTCGTTCACGCACTTCACGATGGCGGGCTTGTTGTTCACGACCACCTGCATGATGTCCGCTTGTCCGAGCTTCTGGGGAATGGATCCACCGCCACCAGGCTCCGGAGGCACGTAGACCGTACGGCCCGCAGGCGCCGAGCCCTTTCCACTGGCCGGCTTCGTTCCGAACAACTCATCGAACTCGTCATCGCCTCCCCCGCCACTGCTCTTGGGCGGCGGGCTGCTACGCGCCACGGGCTCCTCGTCCTCGCTCTCGCGCTGCGTACGGCCCGTCGAAGGCCGCTTGGTCCCTCCACGCGCAGGCGGATCCACCCGGGCAACCTGCTGCGGCGGAGTCTGCGCTGGCACCGCGGCGGGAGGCGGCGGCGTCGCCGCGGGCGGAGTCGCCGTCGGCACGGCCGCCGGTGTCCCCGCCGCAGCCACCGCGGGAGCAGTCGCTGGAGCCGTCGCGGGCGCAGTGGGAGCCGCCGCCGGAGCCGTTGCCGCGGGATTCTGCGCCACCGCGGCCGTCGGCGGCGGAGGCATGGGCACTTCCGCGGCCTTCGTCGGAGGCGGTGTCACCGGAGCCTGCGCCACGGGCTGGGGCGCCGGAGCCACTGGCGGCGGCACGGACGGCCGGGACGCCATGAAGAAACCAACGCCACCCGCCAGCAACAGCGCTCCGACGACTCCGCCAATCACCATCCCCATCTTGCCGCCCTGCTTGGGCGCCGCCGGGGGCGGATAGCCCGGATAGGCAGGGGGTGGCGCATAGGCCGGAGGAGGCGCGTACTGCTGCGGCATCGGCTGCGCGTAATGCGGCGCCGGTTGGGCGTAGGCCGGCGCCACGGGCGCGGGGGCCTCGGGCAACAGCGGGCTTGGCGCCGGCACGGCCGCAGGCGGCGGCACATCCAGCAGCCCGGACGCCGCGGGCTTCGCCTTCTCCTCCGCCACGGAACTCTTGGCCGCAGGCTTCGACAGCGCCTCGTTCTCCTCCTTCACCAGCGAGGCGAGCACACTCGCCGCCGATGGCTTCCAACCCGACTCCTGCGCGGACGGAGCCACGGGCGCGGGCGTTTCTGCCCGGCTCGCCTTGGAGGCGCCTCCCGCGCTGAACGCGGACTCCACCGGACCCGACGACACCGGCGACGACGACACCACCGGCGCGGGCTCCACGATCACCGGCCGGGTCGGACGCGGCGCCAGCACCGACGCCAGCTCCGTGGCCTCGGAGAGCGGAATCCAGTCGCTGAAGCCCGCACGCCAGCACAGGCTGTCCGGACCGACCTCACCCTTCTCCCAATGATCCTTCACCTTCTCCATCGACAGCGGGCCCACCTGCTTCTCGTCGATGGCGACGAACCACTCGTGCGAGGCCGCGGCCTTGGCGCTCCCCGCCTCGGCCTCCGCCAGCTTGCGCATCGCGTCGCTCGCGTCCGAAACCGCCGCGTCCTCCACCAGGGCCGGACCCTCTCCCGCCGGCACCTTGTGCGAGCCGGAGTTGAGCACCTGATCGAACACGGCGCCGATCTCATCGTCCTCGACCCCCCCGAAGATTCCTCCCTCGGGAGGCGTGCCCAGGGACGCGGGAACGCCAAAACCGTCCGTACTCGACTGACCCTGGGACGCGGCCGCACCGCCCGCAGCCTCACTACCCGTCCCATCCTCCTTCACCGGCGCGGAGCCGGCTGGGCGGACGACAATGTTATGGCCGCACTTCTTGCAACGAACCTTGACGCCCTTGGCGCCAACCTTGTCGTCGCTGATCATGTATTGCGCGCGGCAGCTATCGCAAACGAAACGCATCGTTCCCCGCAAGTCTCAGGAATAACGGGAGAAAACCCGTCGGAATCGTAGAGGTCGCTTCCGGGGGGGTCAAGGACGCCGCTCTAGCCCGCCCGGTTGCTTCTTCAACGCGTGAACCCCTCTCCAGGGTTCACGCGCCCTTCATCGTGCGGCTACTTCTTTACCTGCACCTCCACGTCCGTACCTATCGCGACACGCAACTCGCGAAGTTCGTCGGACGTGGCGAACAGCAGGAGATCCTGGAGCTTCGCCTTCGGAGAAACCCGGAAGGCCGACCCGGTCTCCTCCAGCACCATGCGCTTGACGGGCTCGCACTCGCCCGCGGCCAGCAGGCCCGCGCGCACCGCCGTCAGCTCCACGCCCTCGAGGTACTGGCGCACATCCGCCGGCGTCGCCACCGGGACGTAGACGCGCGCCACCTTGGCCAGTGCCGCGCGGCCCTGCTCGCTGACGCTCTTCTCCAGCACCCGGCGCTCCGCGTCCACCGCGCGCGGATCCACCGTGAAGCGCAGGTTGGGCACCACCAGGCTGAGCGCGGCTTGCACCACGGCCTCGAGCCGCTCGGGCGCCAGCCGCTGGCTCAACGCCAGCTCCGGACGCACCAGCGCGAACGCCCGGCCGAGCATGTAGTACGCCTCCTTCTGCCCCTGCTCCGCGAAGAAGCGCCCACCCGCGCGAATACAGGCCGGGTGCGTCTGGAGCACTTCCACGTTGAGGCGCGGATCCGGCGCCGGCTCGTTGGAGCGCTTGGCCATGTTCTCGCGCCGGGCCACCAGGTGCGGCGAGTACAACTCCACCGCGTCCATCCCGAACAGGCGCGCCACGTACCGGTAGTGCTGCACGTGGTACTCCTGTGAACTGGCCAGGTCGATGCGGTGCCTCTTGGGCACGATCTGGTAGTTCTGGAACGGCACCGCGTACAGGTGGCCGAGCTGCTCGAAGAGCAGGCCCATGAGCTCGGTGAAGGGCCCCTTGAGCCGGGGGTGCAGCAGGTGCGAGGACCACATGCGGTCCGGCAGCGGCCTCTGGGCCACCTCCTTGAGCTTGGCGTAGGGCCCGAGCTTGGAGAGGATCTCCTTCTCGTCGTCTCCCGCCTCGCCCAGCAGCCCCGCCACCGCCTGCGCCGCCCGCCACGCACCGTCATAGTCACGGCGCAACGCGCACAGGCGCACCAGTTGCGAGCACACCTTGCGCGCATCCCGCGTGTTCGGCAGGGCCCGGCGCAGCGCCGCGATGGCCTCGTCCTCCTTGCCCGGAGAGGCCGCGGCCAGCTCGGCGTAGATCTCCTGCACGGACGCGTCGTCCGGCAGGCCCTTGGCGACGAGCCCGTAGGCCGCCACCGCGTTCTCCGGGCTCTTCAACACCTGGCGGTAGAGGTCACCGAGTGCCCGCCACAGGCCCATGCGCGCCCCGTGCGTGTCGGGCGTCTTCGGCATGCGCCCGATCATCTTCACGTAGTTCTCCTCCAGCGCCCTCCACTGGCTCGCGCCTCCCAGCATCGCCTCGAGGGCACTGAAGGCCTCGACGAAGCGATGATCCAGATCCAACGCCGTGTTGAAGGCCTGGGCCGCGCCGTCCACGTCGCGCAGTTCGTCCCGGCGCAGCTCGCCGAGCGCGAACCACACCCGCTTGGCCTTGTTCGGCTCGGAACTCAACGCGGGCAGCCGCAACATCCGCTCCAGCATGTCCGCGGCCTTCTGGCCCTGGCGCGTCTCGCGCAGCAGCACGTACAGCGCGTCCAGCACCTCCAGCGACTCCGGCATGAGCTTGAGCGCGCCGGTGTACGCGTCGATCGCCTGGTAGGGATCCTTCAACTTCTCGCGCGCGAGCTGGCCCAGTTCCAGGAAGATCCGAGCCTTGCCCTCCCCTTCCAGCACCTGCGCGAGTTGCTGGCGCAGGTCCGCCGCCCGCTCCCAGCGCTGCGACGCGTCCATCAGCGCCACCAGCGCACGCAACGAGGCCTCGTGGCTGGAGTCCACCGCCAGCGCCTTCTCGAAGTGGTTCTGCGCGCGGTCCACCTGGTTCAGCTTCGCGTGGATGTCTCCCAGCTGCCAGTAGACCTCCACCACCTCCATGTCCGTGAGCTCCTCGCGGTGGTGGATGAGGATGGTCTGGAAGATGCGCAGCGCGTCCTCGTAGCGCTGCGCGTGCTGCACCAACAGGTGGCCGTAGCCCTCGAGCACCGGCAGGTACGTGGCGTCGAGATCATAGGCCTTCTTGTAGGAGTCGAGCGCCTTGTCGCGGTTGCCCAGCTTGTCCGCCACGTAGCCCAGGCGGTAGAGCTGCCGGCACAACTCCGCGGCCAGTCCCGAGTCCTTCTCCGCGATGGCCCGCTCCGCCATCTTGCGCACCACGATGTCGAGCATGCGCTCGCAGCGCACCCAGTCCTCGCGCGCGCTGTAGACGTCCGACAACGGACGCGCCGCCTCCAGACTGTCCGGCGCGTAGCGCAGCGTCTCCTCGAAGTAGTGCGTGGCCGTGTCCGGGTCGCCCTTGGTCTCGGCGTTGTAGCGCGCCACCTCGAGCAGCGCGCGCGCCTTGGCCTCGGGATCCTCGGTCTGCTGCGCCTCCTGGAGCAGGGTCTGCTCGTAGCCGCCCCAGTCCTTCTCCTGCTCCTGGATGCCCTTGAGGGCGCGGATGCTCGCCAGGTGGCCCGGGTCGATCGCGAGGGCGCTCTGGTAGCTCGCCCGCGCACTGCCCGTGTCCATCAGCATGTCCTCGTGCATCCGGCCCATTCGGTAGTACAGCTCCACCGCCTCGGGCGTACGGCCCGCCAGCTGCGCCTCCTGCTGCAACACTTCCAGCGCGTAGGGCCAGTTGCCGCTGCGCTCGTACAGGTTGCCGAGCGCATGCAGCGCGGGCCGGCACATCGGATCCATGCTCAGCGCGTGGTGGTACGTGTTCACCGCCCGGTCCACCTGCTTGAGCTGCTGGTGGTAGACGTTGCCCACTTCCACGTAGATCTCCGCCTGCTCCTGCGTCGACGTGGCCAGCTGCAACTGCCGCTCGTAGGCGACGATCAGGTCCTCCCACCGCGCCTGCGTCCTGCGCAGGCGGATGAGGGACTTGATCGCCTGCATGTTCTGCGGATCGATGGCCAGCACGCCCTCGATGAAGGCGTCCGCGTTGGCCGGATTCTGGTACGTGTCCTCCCAGATGCTCGCGCACCGGAAGAGCACCCGGACCCGCTCCCGGTAGTCCGTGATGACCTCGAGCATGCGCTCGTAGATGGCGAGCAGTTCTCCCGGCTGGTCGAGCCGCGTGTGCAGCCGCTCCAGCGACTCCAGGGCCTGGAGGTTGTACGGCTCGAACTCGAGCGCCTGCCGGTAGGCGGCCACCGCGGGCTCGTCGTCCCCGATGTCACGCTCGTAGACACCCGCCACTTCCACCTGGATGCGTGCCCGCTCCTCGACGGTGGCCGCCAGGTCGCGCGCCCGCAGCAGCGTGGAGGCCACGTCCCTCCAGGCCTTCTGGCGGCGATAGAGCGCCGTGAGCTCTCCCAGCGTCTCCGTGTCCGGCTCCAGCTCCAGCGCCCGCAGCAACGCGCTCGCGGCCTCGTCCGGATCACCCTGCTCGTCCTGGACTCGCGCGATCTCCCGGAGGATGGCCTTGCGCGCCTCGATGGAGCCCGCGGCCTCGATCTTCTGCTCCAGGGCCACCACGTACTCGCGCTCGCGGCCCCGCCGCTGGAACATCCCCGCGAGCCCATCGAGCGCCGTGGCGTTCGTCGGATCGAACTCGAGGATCTTCCGCAGCGCCCCTTCCGCCGCCTGCGCGTCATCCAGCTTCAGGTCATGGACGCGCGCCAGCGTCGCGTACATGCGCTCGGCGAGCGGCCCACGCGGCAGCGCGTCCGCCACCTCCTCGTAGACGGCGGCGAGTTCCTCGTGCGAGCCCGTCTCGTCGGCGAGCCGCTCCACCTCCTCGCGCAGCATGTCGTCCGAGGCGTCGATCTGCAGCGCGCGGCAGAGCGCCAGGAAGGCCACGTCCTTCTGCCCGAGCCGCTCCTCCTGCACCTTGGCCAGCTCCTTGAGCGTGGCCAGCTTCTCCTCTTCCGTGACGAGGTGTGGCAGGTAGCGGTCCACCACCTGCGCGTACGCCCGCCAGTCCTTGTTCGCGCGGTACAGCTCGCACACGCGCTCGTAGGCCGTGCGGTTGGCCGGATCCAGCTCCAGGACCTTCTCCAGCGCGCCCGCCGCCAGCTCGGGCTTGTTGCCCGCACCGGACCACAGGTCCGCCACCGCGAACCACGTGGCCACCGCCTGGTCGCGCTCGTTCTCCTGCAGGTGCACCTGCACCTTGAGCTCGAGCACGCGCACCGCGTCGTTGTAGGCCCGCAGGGACACGAAGAGCGCATGCACGCGCTCCAGGTCCGTCACCGCGTGGGGCTCCACCTCCAGCGCCCGGCGCGCCGCGTCCAGCGCCTCCTCGCGGCGCCCCGTCCCCGAGAGCACCTCGGCCAACCGCAGGCGCAGCACCTTCACGCCCTCGGCCGACTCCTGCAGCGGCACGAGCCGCCGCAGGATGCCCACCAGTTCCTCGGCCGGTCCCGTCTCCTCGTACAGCTCGCGCAGCGTGTCCAGCACGCCCCGGTGCCGGGGATCCCGATCCAGCGCCGCCTTGAGGTAGGTCACCGCCAGCTCCGGCTGCTTGAGCAGCCGGTACACCACCTTGCCCAACCGCTCGTTGAGCCGCACCACCTCGCGCGGATCCAGCGTCTGCGCCAGCCTGTCCGCCAGCAGCACGCGCAGCTCCTCGTGACGGCCCGCCTGCTCGTAGAGCCCCTCCAGCGCCGTGAAGGCCTGGTCGTTGCGCGGGTTCTTCGCCAGCAGCTCGCGGTACAACTTGATGGCCCGGTCCAGGTCCTCCAGTCCCTCGGAGGACACCTGCGCCATGCGCATGAGGACGCGCTCACGCTCCAGACCCGTGACGCGCTCGGACTGCAGCTTCAGGATGGCGTACAGCTTGTCCTGCGCTCCGGCCGCGTCATAGATGCCCTCGAGCAGCCGCGCCGACGCGAGGTGCGTGGGATCCAACGCCATCACCTGCTCGAAGGCGGAGGCGGCGCGATCCATGTTGTCCAGCTTCTCCTGGATGAGCTGACCCAGGCGGAACAGGTAGCCCACCTTCTCCACCGTCTGCTCGGCCGTGGAGGCCAGCGCCTCCAGCACATCCGCCAGCTCGGGCCAGGCCTCCAGCGTGATGTAGAGCCTGTCCAACGCCGCCAGCGACTTGACCTGCGCCGTGGAGTCCAGCTTGCGCGCGCGCTCGTAGTAGATGATGGCGCGCTCGGGCTCGCCCAGGCGCGACTCGAAGAGCTGGCCCAGCTTGAGGCAGATCTCCGCCGAGTCCTGCACCTCGGCCACGCGCGGCAGCGCCTCCTCGTAGGCCACCACCAGCTCGTCATAGGAGCCAGCCGCGTCCGTGGCGTTCTCCAGCCGGATCCGCAGCTCGCGGTCGTTCGGATCCTCCTTGAAGGAGCGGAAGAGCGCCAGGAACGTGAGCTCCGGCTCGCCCTGGGACTCGCGCAGCGTGGCCAGCTCGCCCAGGAGCGTCTTGCGCTCGTGCGCGTCCGGCGACACGCCCACCCGCGTCTCGATGAGCGAGGCGAGCCGCGTCACGTCCCCGCTCGCGCGGAAGGCATTGAGCAACGTCTCCACCGCGAGCAGGTTCTGCGGCTCGCGGCCCACCAGCGCCTCCAGGCGTCCCACCGTCCCCAGGTGGTTGGGCTGGATCGACAGCACCTCGCCGTAGAGCGCCAGCGCCCCCGCCTTGTCGAGCAGCTTCGTCTCCCGCGCCACCGCGAGGCGGAACTTGAGCTCCAGTCCCTCCTCGGGCGTCACGAGCGCGATGCGCCGCGCGAGCACGTCCGCCAGCTCTGGCCAGCGCTCGAGCTTCTGGCACAGGCCATCCATGCGCGCGAGCGCCGCCGCGTCGTCGGGCTTCACGTCCAGCAGGCGCCGCAGGGTGGCCAGCGCCCCCAGGCCATCGTGCAACTTCTCGTCCTGGAGCGCGGCGATCTGCAACAGCACCTGGGCGCGGCGCGCGGGCTCCTCGGCGCTCGCGAGCTGACGCCGCAGCACCTCCAACAACTCCTGCGGCGTGCCCTGATCGGCCACCATCCGCGCCATGCTGTCGAGCGCTTCGGTGTCCGTGGGCAGCAGCGTCAACACCTTGCGCCACGAGGCCAGCGACTCATCGTCCTCGCCCAGGCGGGCCTGCAGCCGCGCCAGGGCCCGGTACAGCTCGGAGCGCGCCGTGTCTCCCGCCCGCGGGGCGATCTCGGAGAGGATGGCCGCGAACTCCTCGAGCGCTCCGGCCTTGTCCACCAACGAGAGGCACAGCTCGAGCGTGCGCGGCTCATCCGGCAGCTCGCGCAGCGCGCGCGTGGCCGACAGGAAGGCCATCTCCGCGTTCTCCAGCGGGCCCGCGTACGTCTCCGCGATGCGACGCAGCAACGACGCGCGCTCCTGCGGCACGGGCTCGGCGGAGACGCGCGACTCCAGCATCTGCACCTGCTTGAGGTGATCGCCCACCGCCGCGAACACCGGCTCCAACGCCAGGGCCGCCTGGCCTCTCAGCGGGCTGTCCGAGCGCGCCATCTCCTCCAGCGCGCCCACCGCGCCGGCGTGTCCCGCCCGGCGACGCAGCACCTCCTGGTAGAGCTCCAACGCCGCGCGGGGATCATCCAGGCGGCTGAACTTCAAGCGGCCCAGGCGCACGCGCAGCTCGCTGCCCTCTTCCTGGGCGTTGCGCGCGTCGGTCAGCTGGATCTCCCGCTCGATGTGCTGCGCCAGCTCCGGCCAGCGCTCCATCTGCGTGAGCACGCGGCCCAGCAGCTTGAACGCGTTGGCGTCCTCCGGACGGCGCTCCAGCACCTCGCGGTACGTCTGCGCGGCCAGGGCCTTGTCGCCCAGCGTCTCCTCGGCGAGGTGCGCCAGCTCGAAGAGCAGGTTCACCTGCGCGGGCACGGACGGCTCGGCCGCCACCTGCCGGCGCATCACCATCGCCAGCTCCCGGTTGGCGCCCGTGCGCCGGTGCACGCGGGAGATGGACTCCAGGACCTGCTTGTTCTTCGGATCGCGCCGGCTGACCTCCTCCAGCGCGCGCACCGCCAGATCGTAGCGCTTGAGGCGCCCGTCGTAGATGGCCGCGAGCCTGCGCCAGAGGTCGCCCGCCAGGGGCTCGGCGGCCCCGCGATCGAGCTGATCCTCGTAGGCCGCCGACACCTCCTCGAACGAGCCCGAGTCGGCCGCGAGCCGCTCCAGGTCATCGCACACGCCCTCGGCCTGCGGGGCATCGTTGAAGGCACGCAGGCGCGCGACGAAGGCGAGCGACGTCTGGCCGAGCGCCTCGCGCAGGGTGGCGATCTCCTGGATGCGCTCCAGGCGCAGCGCAGGCTGGGTGACGGGCAGGAGGATCTCCAGCACATCCACCAGCTTCCGGGTGTCGTTGAGGCCACGGTAGACGGGCTCGAGCAGTCGCGCCGCCTCCACCCGCTGCGCATCGAGCTGCAGCAGGCGCTCCAGGCCCGCGACGGTCTGCGGATCGCCCGGGGCGAGCCCCAGCAGCTCCCGGTAGGCGCTCAGCGCCTCGGCGTGGCTGCCTTCCTTCTCCAGCAACTGGGCCCGGCGCAGGATGAAGCCATGGCGGGACTCATTGTCCTTGGCCAGCTCGGCGAGCTGCGCCAGCACATCCGCCTGCTCCAGGGGACGGCGCGTCTTGGCGAACAGCTTGTCCAGCGCGAGCAGCCCATCGGCCGCCTTGCGGATGGCCAGCGCCGAGCGCCACGTCTCGATCGCCTTGGCATCGTCACCCGCCGCGGCGTGGGCCTCACCGGCCTTCACCAGCAGCGCGCGCCGTGCCTCGGGATCCGTGGCCAGCGCGGACTGGGCGGCATAGACCTCAGAGAGGCTCTTGGCGTTCTGTCCCCGCTCGTACAGACGCGAGAGCGCGTCGAGCGCCTGACGGTCCTGCGGCGCGTCCTCGAGCACCTTCTTCCAGACGCTGGCGGCCTCTTCCGTCTGGCCCATCTGCTCGCGCAGCTCCGCGGCGCGGCGCAGCATCGAGAGCGTCGCCGCCTCACCCGCGGGCAGCTCCGAGGCGGCCTCCTCGTACAGCTCGGCCAGCATCTCGTGAGAGCCCGTGTCGCGCGCGAGCCGCTCCAGTTCCGGCTGGAGCGACTCCCGCTCGATGCCCTGGGAGAAGGCCTTCACCGCCGCCATGAAGGCGAGCGACGGCTGCTGCATGTCCTGCTCGTAGATGCGGCGGATGTCCGCGGTGAGCTGCGCCTTCTCCGCGCTCAGGGCGGACGCCAAGCGAGCCTCGCGCAGCGCCACGCGGCGGGCATGGTCTCCCAGCCGCGCCAGCACCGGATCCAACACCTCCAGCGCCCCGGCGCTCATCGGCACGGCCGCCTTCACCCACTCCTCGAGCGCCGCGCGGGCACCGGGATGGCCCGGATCCTCCGCGAGGATGCCCTGGTAGAGCTGGAGCGCGGCATTGGCGTCGCCCAGGGACGTGCGCAGCAGCTCCGCGAGACGGAAGGAGACCTCGCGGCCCTGGGGACTCTGCCCTTCCTGCGTGCGCCGCAGCCCGAGCGCCCAGGCCAGCTCCTTCGGGTGCTCCAGCGCGGTGTACAGGCGGTCCAGGGCGGCGGCGGCCTCGCGCTGGAGCGGATCCTTCTCGGCGATGGCCCGCCACGCGTTGGCGGCGCTCTCCAGATCGGACAGCTTCGTCTCGTGCAGCAGGGCCGCCTCGCGCAGGTACGCGATCTGCTCGGCCACATCGGGCGCCGCGGCGGCGAGCTTCTCCAGCACCTCGGCGAGCGCGGCCCACTCCTCGCCCGCGCGGTGCAGGCGCTGCAAGGCCTTCAGGCAGTCAACACTGCCCGGCTCGAGCACCAGCAGGGCCCGCAGCGACTGGAGCGCCGCGCCGCGGTCGTCGAGCTTCTTCTCCTGCACCTCGGCCAGCTCGCGCAGCAGACCCACGCGCACCGCGTCGGAGGTTCCCTCCTCCGTGAGCTCGATGAGGATCTCCGCGTAGGCATCCAGCGAGTCCGCGTCCTCGGCGGCCTGGCGCGCCGCGACCCGAAGGGCGGCGTCACCCGGAGCCAGGCGCAGGGCCCGGGCGAGCGAGGCGAAGGCCAGCTCCGGCTGACGCAGCTGGGTCAGGTGGACCTGCGCGGTCTGCCGCAACGCCAACACCCGGGCGGCGTCATCCTTGGCCACCTCGGCGAGCACCTCCAGCGCGGCGACCAGCTTGCGGTGATCCTTGGTGGCCTCGTACGCCGGGATGAGTGCCCGCGCGGCCTCCTCGCGCGCGGGACCCGCCGTGAGCATCCCCTCGAGCGCGGCCCGGGCGTCGGTATCCGACGGCCGCTGACGGAGGATGTCCGAGAAGCTGCGCACCACGTCCGTGCGGTCTCCCGAGGAGTCCTGGAGCACCTGCGAGCGCTTGAGCGTCAGCCGCGCCACGCGATCCAGATCGCCCGCGTCCTCCGCGAGCGCGATCTGCCGCGCGAGCACCTGGCCCCACTCGGGCTTGCGATCCGCCTTCTCGTACAGCTCGGCCAGTTGCGGCAGGTGGCGCACCTCGTCCGCTCCGGCGTGGATGGCGGCCTGGAGCGCCTCGGCCGCCTGCAGCGGACGGCCCAGCCCGGCGTTGAGCTCCACGAGCTGCATCAGCAGCTCCACCTTCTCCGCGCGCGGAGCCGTCTGGATGCGCTTGCGCAAGAGCGCGTCCGCCTCCGCCGCGCGGCCCGCCTTGCCGTACATCTGGATGAGGCGACCGAGCACATCGGACGAATCGGGCGTGCGCTGCAGCGCCGCCTCCAGCGCGCCAATGGCCTCGGGAAGCGCCCCGGACGCATCGGCCAGCGTCGCCGTCTCCGAGAGCAACTGAACGGCGAGGGCCGGCGCCTCCGCTTCACCGGCCAGGGCGCGCAGCACGCGCACCAGCTCGACGTGAGCGGACAGCTCGTGGGCCAGCCGCGCGAGCTGGGCACGGTTGGCCTCGTCGGTGGGCACCTCGCGCAGGGCCCTGATGCGCAAATCGAAGGCGGAACGGCCGTCCGCGAGCTGCTTCTCCTGGAGGCCGGCGATCTGCGCGAACAGCCGCTGCCGCGCCGCCACGTCCTGCGTGGCCTCCAACTGCTGCGACAACGCCGTCACCTGGCGCTGATGATCTCCCTGGCGGCCGTAATGACGGGCGAGCGCCTCGGCGATCTCCGCCGTGCGCACTCCCGCCGTCGCGAGCCGCTCGAGCCCGCCCAGCACCACGCCCGTGGAGACGTTCTCCGCGAGCAGTTGCAGGAAGAGCGTCGCCGCCTCCTGCGGACGGTTCAGGCGCTCGGCGTACAGACGGGCCTGACGCGCCGCCCAGTCGCTGCGCTCCACCTGCGTCTCGGACACCTTCGCCAGCCGTCCGGCCAGCTCCGTGGCCTCCTCCACCTTCGACAGCGCGATGCACACCGCCTGCAGGCGCCGCACGCTCGCCGGATCATCCGGCGCGAGTCGCACCAACTCGCGCACCAGGGGCTCCAGCTCGGCGGGGGTCGCTCCCGACGCCTCGCGCCGCAGGATCTCCCCTTCCAGGCGTGTCTTCGGATCCGCCGAGAGCGCCGCGGCGGCACGCAACGCCTTCACCGCTTCCTGGGCGGCGCTGTCACCCGGAGCGCGCGCGAGCACTTCCTTCCAGGCCGCTTCCGCCCCCGCGGGATCCGCCAACGGCCCCTCGAGCAGTCGCGCGAGGTGGCGCCAGATGGGCAGAGACGCCTCGGGAGGCAGCGCCGCCAGGGCCGCTCGCCGCAGCGCCGTCGCGAGCGCGGGCTCCGCGTGGGCCTTGCTCGCGTGCTCCACCACCGCCTCCAGCAACATCGGCCGGCTCGGCTCCAGCGTCAGTGCGCGCGCGAGCACCTCGAAGGCACCCCGCGCGTTCTCCGCCTCCTCGTACAGCAGCGCCAGGCCCTCGCAGAAGGCCACGCGCTCGGCGCGCGAGCGCGGGGCGAGCATCGCCAGGTCCAACAGGGGCTCGAGCGCCGCGAGATCCTCCTGCTCCGCCAACAACCGCGCGAGCATGAAGGCCGCCGCGGCGTTGACCGGGTCCAGCTTGAGCACGGTCTCGAGGTGGGTCCGCGTCGCGGTCCCGTCCTTCTGCTGCAGGTACAGGTCCGCCAGCCGCAGGTGCAGGGCCACCCGGGTGGACCGGTCCTTCACCGTCGCCAGCGCCCGCTCCAACATGGCGAGTGCGTCCACCTCACGCTGCTGATCCAGGAGCAGTTCGGCGCCGAGGTTGGCGATGTCCGCGCGCGAGGGATCCACCGACGTGGCCTTCTCGAAGGCGGCGAGCGCTCCGACCGGATCATTGAGCCGGGTCATCCGCAAGGTGCCCAGCCGCAGCCACAGGTCCGCCTGGACCGTGCGCTCGCGCGCCTCGTTCGCGAGCGTCTCGATCCACGACTGCGCCGACGACACGTCGCCGTTGCGCTCGGCCACGAACTCGATGAGGTTGACGGCGTCGGGCATGCCCGGCCACAGCAGGAAGCAGCGATCCAGCGCCTCCTTCACCTTGTCCGTCGCCGTCGGCTCGTACCAGGCGTGCAGCTTGGCCACCAGCAGCGACAGCCGCGCCGCGCTCTTGCGATCGCGCTCCTCCAGCGACATGCCACGCAGGGTGCGCGCGCGCTCGCGCCACGTCTGCTCGAAGCGCTGCAACGTCTGCGCGGCCTTGTCCGCCCGGACGTTCTTCGGCTCCAGCTCCCGCACCACGGCCAGCGCCTGCTGGGCGAGCACGTGCTCGGTGGGATCCTCCACGAGCTTCTCGCAGAGGGTCGCGTATTCCTCCGCCATGCCCTCGCCGCCCAACGCGGCCCGCTCGCGCTCGAGCGAGTCGAAGACGGGCTGGAAGCGCTCATCGGCCATGAGCAACTGCCGCGCGCGCTTGAAGGTGTTGCGCTCCGGCCTGGCGCGCGCGGCCCACTGCAGGCACAGCACCGCGCGATCGCGGCGGAAGAGCTTCTGCTCGTGGAGGTTGGCCGCCTTGAGGAAGAAGGACGCGGACTCATCGCCCTCGGAGAGGGCGCCCAGCCGCTCCAGCACGTCGACGAGCGCCGACATGTCCTGGCGCGCCTCGTAGACGGCCTTCAGTCCGAGCAGCGCGGGCCGGGTGTCCTCGGCGATGAGCAGCGCGCGCCGCAAGAACTCCTCGGAACGTGCGGGATTGCGCAATCGCTCGTGGGCGAGTTGGCCCGCGCGCACCAGCACCCGCGCCGCCTCGGCGCCCGTCGTCTCGCGCGCACGGCTCTCGTAGAGACGGATGAGCTCCTCGACCCGGCCTGCCTTCTCAAGCGAGGCCTCAACCTCGGCGAAGGGCCGCTCGGTGACGACACGCTCGGCGGGTCGGCGGAGGTTCGACGAATCCATGAAGAAAAAGCCTCGCGAAAAAAGAAGGGGCGGAAGAGCGGCACTCTATCGTCCGCTCCCCGCCCCTCGCAATCTCGCAAATCCCGCCAACTGTGGAGATTTACTGGCTTTCTTGCCCGTCCGTACTAGGGGCGGACGAGCTCTGCTCGG
This sequence comes from Cystobacter fuscus, assembly GCF_002305875.1. Taxonomy (NCBI): domain Bacteria; kingdom Pseudomonadati; phylum Myxococcota; class Myxococcia; order Myxococcales; family Archangiaceae; genus Cystobacter; species Cystobacter fuscus. Next base: position 8,350,391 of record NZ_CP022098.1, read on the forward strand.
CAGTAGGAGCCTGTCCCACCGCCGCGTCCTCCGCTTCCTCGGCCGCGGCGGCGGCTTCCGCGGGCTGCCGTGCGGGGGGCGTGGCTGGCAGGGCCTGGGCGCGCTGCACGCCCGCCTCGTCACCCAGCTTCGTGTACAGCGCCACGGCCCGGTCGCGCAGCTGCAACTCCTCGGCGAGCGAAGCGGCCTTGGGCAGGTGGCCGATGAGCTCGTACAAGCCGAGAGCCTTCTCCTTGCGGCCGATCTCCTCGTAGAGCGCGGCGGCGGTGGCCGACTCGCCGAGCAACTCCAGCCACCGGGCACGGCCGGCCGGCTTGTTCTCCGCCTCGGCGCGCGCCAGCTCCTTCTGGGCGAGCGCCTTGGCCTCGTCCTCCAGCTTCAGCCGCTGCAGGAAGTAGAAGGCCTTGGGCGGAGGCAGGGAGCCGAGCACCTCCACGGCGTCCTGACGGCGGCCGGCGGCCACCAGCAGCGTGGCGGCGCCCAGCCGGTCTCCACGCTCCACCAGGGCCTTCACCTCCAGGTCCCGGATGCGGTTGGCGGACGCGAAGTCGCGCGAGCGCTCGTACGCCTTGCGCGCCAGCGACAACTTCCCCGCACGCTCGTAGGCGAGCGCCGCCTGGTCGAACTGACGGGCCCGCTCGTACAGCCGGGCGACGTTCTCGAAGTCGCCCTTGCCGATGTAGACCTCCATCAGCAGCTCGTACGCGCCCGCCTTCTCGAGCACCTGGGACAGCTGCTCCGCGGGCACCGTCGCCATGAGGCGCCGGGCGGTGTCGTTGTCCTTGCCCGCCAGCGCGCAGCGCAGGGCACTGCGGATGTCGCCTCCCGCCTCGAAGAGGCGCGCGGCGTCGGCGAAGGAGTTGTTGCGCTCGTGCATGCGCGCCGCGTCACGGGTGCGGCCCATGCCCTCGAGCTGCTTGGACTGCTCCTGCCAGTCCCCCGTCAGCTCCGGCAGGGGCTGCCGGCGCTCACCCTCGGGACGCTCCCGGCGCTCCCGGCGCTCGCCCTCGGGACGCTCCCGGCCCTCGCGACGCTCCCGGCGCTCACCCTCGCCCCGGCCCTCGCGACGCTCCCGGCGCTCGCCCTCGGGACGCTCCCGGCCCTCGCGACGCTCCCGGCGCTCACCCTCGCCCCGGCCCTCGCGACGCTCCGCCGCGGGACGCGCGGCGGGCTCCTCACGCTCCGGCTCGGGCTGACGGCCGCTCAGGCCGAAGGCCGCCGTGGCGCGCTCCTGATCTCCCGCGGCACGCCAGGCGCGGCCCACGAGGTAGAGCACGTCCGTGTAGGCCTGGAACTTCTCCTTGGCGGGATCCACCGCGGGCGCCGCGGGCGCGCCACCGGCGGCCGCCTCCGTGCCCTCGCCGGAAGCCGCGGGCGAGGCCTGTCCCTCGGCGGGCGCGGCCTCGGCAGGAGCCTCGGTCGCCGCCTCCGCCGCCGGAGCCGCCTCGGGCGCGGGTGGCTTCGTCTGCCGCTGCACGCGCAGCAGCGTGGTGATGAGCCGGCCCCTCACGTTGAGGTCCAGATCGTCGAGCGACTTCGCGCGCAGGGCGCGCAGCGAGCGGACGATCGACTCCAGGGGCTGCTTCTCGGCGGCGAGGTCGTTCTTGCCCAGCGCCTTCTCCAGGACGCTCAGCTCGGCGATGACGCGCTGTGCGGGACCGACCGGTCCTTCCTCGCGATCCCGACCCCGACCCCGGCCACCACCCCGCCCGCCTTCGCGGTCACCAAACGAAAAGCCACCCGGGCCATCCCGGCGAGGACCCTGACCGGGCGCACCACCCGGGCCCCGTCCACCGCGCGGCCCACCGCTTCCATTCTCCTGAGGCACGTGATTCTCCCGCTAGAACGCGTAGCGAAGGTTCGGCGTCAGCGCGAACCCGAAAGACTGAGACTTGACGAAGAAGCTCGCCGTCACCTCGACACCAATCGAGAAGTGCCGGAGGCGCGTGTAGTACTCCACTCCCGGTCCGGCGAATACCAGAATGTCGGACTCCGGCAGGAGCGCTTTCGGCCAGAACAGGGCGTAGCCCACGCCACCCCGCACGTAGAACCACGTTCGCGGCACTTCCTGCGCGTCGGGGAAGCTCACCAGACGCACGTGCGCCACGGCGCCGGGCACCAGCGAGGAGAAGTCACCCGAGGCAGTCCCGTTGGAGTTGCCCGTGTACTCCGAGCCAGCCCGGTTGACGGCGCCTCGCAGGAAGAGCCCGATCGACAGGCGATCGCCGATGTCCACGCCCAGCTCCACCTCGGCCATCTGTCCGGGCGAGAAGGGCCGGGGTCCAGAGGACGCGGGCGGATTGACGATGAAGAGAGGACCACCGAGGACCGAGAAGTACAGTCCCCGCTCGATTTCCTCGTAGGTCTCGGCGGGACGGTCACCAGCGGCCTGCGCATTCGCGAGCGCGGGAAGGGCGAGTGCGGCGCAAACGACAAAAGGGCGGAGGGCTTTCATTCAGGGCTGGAAGTTAGCCCAGGCGCCCCCGGACGCCAGAGGCAAAAAGCAAGTGGGCGGCTCCGCGACACGGAACCGCCCACATTGGATGTTTCCTGTCAGCGGAGGATTACTCTCCGGCCGCCTTGAAGATGAACGGATAGGTGACGACCACGGAGCCACCGCCCTTCGGCTTGGGGAACGTCCAGGTGCGCACACGGCCGGCCACGCACTGCTCCAGCTCCGAGTTGCCCGCGGTGGACTGGGCCACGGAGGAGGTGACGACGTTGCCCTCGGTGGCGATGGTGAAGCGGATGGCCACCTTGCCGCCCAGCTTCGGGAAGCGGTTGAGCAGGCTCTCGTAGCAGAAGCGGATCTGCCCGCGGTTGCGCTGGATGACCTGGCGCACGAGCTCCTTGTCGAGCGAGCCACTCACCGTGGCCTCCTCGGCCGCGATGCCCACTTCCACGCTCTGCTTGGTGCCACCCAGGCTACCGGTGGCGGAACCATAAGAGCCCATGCCACCGCCACGGCCCTTGGTGCCAACCGTGCCGATGCCCACCACGTCTGGGGAACCGGCACCGCCACCGACGCCCCCCTTGAGGCCAAGGCCGCCGAAGCTGGTCGCGGCCGTCTTCCCGGCGAACATGTTGCCCATGGCGCCCTTGAGGTTGTTGCTCAGGCCACCACCGAAGAGGCTCGCGGCGCCACCCTTGCCGCCGAAGATCTTCGCGGCCATGTTCTTCGCCTCGGCCTTCCTGTCGGGCTTGGCCTGGGTCGTCGTCTTGGGCGTCTCCTTCACCACCTTCTGGGTGTCGTCCTTCTTCTTGGCCGCTTCCTTCTTGGCCGCCTTCTCCGCCTTCTGCTCGTTGAGCTTCTCGAGGAACTTGTTCTTCTGCGTCTCGGGAGGCTTCACGATGAGCTTGGCGATGCGCGAGTTGTTGCCCGCGAGCTCATCCGCGTAGGCATCCCCGGCGGCGGCCAGGTTGGACGCGCTGATGACGAACAGCGACGCGATGAAGAAGAGCACCAGGAAGATGTTGACGACGGCGAAGTCCACCGACTCGCCCAGCGGCGCGAAGGCGCGCTTGGGCACGGACTCGAAGCCGGCCTCGAGCGTCACGCCGCCCAGGTCCACGGAGAGGAAATCGTCGTCCTTGAGGGTGATCGCGTAGGAGTCGCCCTCGTGCGAGGCCTTGCCGGACTCGATGACCTCCTTGAGGTCCAGCGTCTCGCCCTTGCGCACGAGCTCGCCCTTCATCTTGCCCGAGAAGAGCACCGTGAAGGACTGGCCGTCCGTGCGCATCACCTCGAAGCGCTCGCCGCCCAGCTTGGCGTCGCCCATGACGAAGTCGACGCCCTTGGCGCTGCCCACGGTGAAGGAGCGCTTCTGGCCCGGAGCGAAGAAGAAGTCGCCCACGCGCTGGTCGCCCCACATGAAGTGCAGGCCCAGGCCGAGCGGCCCCTTGGACTTGGAGGGCACCCGGCGCACGCGGGGCGCGGGCTGCTCGGCCGGCGCCTCGGCGGCGGCCACGGGCTGGGCCACGGCCTTGGGAGCCGCGACCGGAGCGGGAGCGGCGGCCGCGGGAGCGGGAGTAGGAGCGGCGGCCACGGGAGCGGGCGTGGGAGCGGCGGCCACGGGAGCGGGCGTCGCGGCGCGGGCCGGAGAGATGGCGGCCTGGGCCAGCCCGGCGGCGAGCGAAGCGTCCGGCTGGGGCGCGATGGGAGCGGACGCGGCGGGCGCGGTGCTCGCGGCGGCCGAGGCGAGGTTGGCCGCGGCGATGGCCGTGGTGTCCTCCAGGCGGATGGTGGTGCCACCCACCTTGATTTCGTCGCCGAACGACAGCTGGCCCTTGTTGACCCGCTTGCCGTTGACGTAGGTGCCCTCGACGCTGCCCATGTCGATGATGGACAGGCTGCCGTCGGAGGCCACCTCGATGACGGAGTGGATACGGCTGACCTTCTCGTCGTCCAGGCACAGGTGCGCCGAGGCGAGACGGCCAATCTTGATGATGTCACGCTCGAAGTCCTTCGAGGTGACCAGGGTGTCACCCTTGAAGACCCTGAGTGTCAAAGGCACAGGCATTTCAATTCCTCGGTAGGCTTGCGGCGATCTCTAGGACAACGCGGACGGCGATGGGTTCCCGGCGATTTTCACAGCTCGCCAACCGACTGCATCACCTTGTCCTCGAAGTCCTCGCGGATACGGATGAGGTTGGAGTGCGAGACCTTCTTGCGGGCCTCGACGTACTCGCCGTCGGGCTTGGTCAGGTCGCCCTCGATGGTGTCATCCTCGAAGTCGATGGTCTGCGGGCCGCCCTTGCCCGCCTTGCCACCGCCGCCAGAATCCCTCGTCGGGGGCGGGGAGTCCTCGTCCTGGGCGAGGGCCGGCGTCACGATCAACATCCCACACAGCATCAGGAGCTTGCGCATCACTGTCTCCGGGCGGCCCGCCCATGCGGCGGGCCGCGATACGTCATGAAGGTTCGCATCAATCCCCCCTCCCCCGCCACCGCCACCTCATCCCACATCTAGAAGATGTCGTCCGACGGCTCCGCCGGATCCGCCTTGGGCGGAGTGGCCGGCTGTGCGGCGGTGTCGGCGGGCTTCTGGGCGGGCGCTGAGGGCTGGACACCCGAGGCGGGCTGGGCCGCGGGCTGCGGGGCCGGCGCGCCCCCAGCGGGGGTGGCCGCGCCCCCCTGCTTGGCCTCCTCGGCCTTCATGAGCTCCTGCTGCTGCTTCTGCAGTTCCTCGAGCTTCTTGGCCTGCTCCTCCTGGAGGACGGCGTCGCGCTGGGCCTGGACGATGGACTCCGCCTCGCGCAGCAGCCCGAAGATGGGGTGCTCGGCGCTGAGGGCCACTTCGCTGCCGGACAGGCCGATGTACTTCTTGTACAGCTCCACGGCCCGCTCCGGAGCGCCCTTGTTGCGGTGCAGCAGCACGCCGCGGTTGTAGTAGACGGCGGCCAGGTTCGGGTCGAGCTTCTCGGCCTCGTCGTACTCCTGCATCGCCTTGTCGTACTGGCCCTGGCCCTTGAGGGCCACGCCCAGGTTCAGGTGCGCGGGAGCGTTCTTGCTGTCGGCCTGGAGCACGCGGCGCAGGTGCGCCTCGGCGCCGGGGTAGTTCTCCACATCCAGCGCGAGCTGCGCCAGCATCACGTGCGAGGGCACGTAGTCGGCGCGCACCTCGACGGCGCGATTGAACTCCAGGCGCGCCTCGTCCTTCTTCTCCTCCTGCAGGAGGATGAGGCCGATGGTGTGGTGCAGTTCGGGATCGTTCTGGTCGATCTTCATCGCGCGCAGCGCCACGAGCTTGGCCATGGCGAGCTGCTTGCGCTCCAGGTAGCTGCGCATCATCACCTTGTAGGCGGTGACGGACTGGGGCTCGCGCATGAGGGCGGCGCGCGAGAACTCCATCGCCTTGTCGTGGTCGCCCGTCTGCCGGTAGATCTCCGCCAGACGCGCGCGGCTGTTGGCGTCGTCCGGGTACATCTTGAGGATGCCCTGGTAGATGTTCACCGCGCCCTGCACGTCGCCGGCGTTCTGGGCCAGCACCGCCAGGTTCTCCGAGGCCTGGCGCAGCGAGGGCTTGGTCTTGAGGGCGGCCTGGTAGTGGCCCACGGCCTCCGAGGTCTTGCCCTGACGCTCGGCGAGCACACCGAGGTTGTACTGGGCCTCGGCCAGCCCGTTGTCCGCGTCCAGCGCGGCCTTGAACTTGCGCTCGAGCGACGGGTAGTCGATGGCGCCGCCCTTCTTCTGGGCCTCATACGCCGCGAGCGAGTCCTCGAAGAGGAGCTTGGCGCGGTTGGAGATGGACTGCGGCTCGTTGGACTTCGTCGTCTTGCCCGAGTCCACAACCGAGTTCTTGGTGGCGTTGGTGCCCGCGCAACCCGCGGCGAACAGCGCCGCGGTCACGGCCACGAGGAGTGAGCGCATCATGGAGGGGTGATTCGTCGTGGGGCGATTCATTAGAGGAAGTCCTCGGGTTCCTGGTCGTCCGTGCCGGCCTTGGTCTTGGGCGTGCCCTCCTTGGTGGGCGCGGCCGGACCGTCAACCTGGGTAGCCGTCTGCTGCTGAAGCCGCTTGGCGAGGTCCGACACGTCCTCGACGACTTCCTGCTTCGTGTCCTTCTCGCCCTCTGCCACCTCGACCGGGGGAGGCGGGATGTCCTGGATGGCGGCGAGCATGTCCCCGCCGATGGCCAGGTCACGACCCTTGGTGAGGGCCACCTTCTCCTCCACCATCGTCGGGAACTGCTCCGGACGGTAGGTGGTGCGCAGCATCTTGAGGCTCTCGGCCGCGCAGTCGTTGTAGACGCCCAGCTCCTGGCTCTTGGCCACGGCGGTCATGAACGCCTCGGCGGCCTTCTCCTTGAGGGGCAGGGCCTGGTTGCCGAACTCCTCGCGCAGCGCGCCCTCGGTCTCCTCGTCGATGCCCGGCGGCATGGGGGCATTGCCGATCCTGTCGGCGAAGTTGTCGTAGACCATGCCCAGGCGGTGCAGGGCGCAGATGGCGGGCTCGGCGGCGCCGATGGACACCGTCTGCACGTACTTCTTCTCCACCACGTCGCGCGAGTTGTTCTTATCCGCGATGGAGGCCTTGAGCTTGTCGGGGCTGGGCGGACGGCCCCAGGACAGCTTCAGGCGGGAGAAGAACTGGTAGTCCGGCTCCACGCTGCGGAACTGGGCGCGGCCCACGGCCGGCAGCGCGTTCTTCTCCAGCGACTGCTGCAGACGGCGCGGCAGCTTCTCGTAGTAGTCGAGGATGCGGGTGTAGAGGCGCTCGGTATCACGCGGGCGCTGGAGCTTCTTCTCGTAGATGTCGACGATGCGGCCCTCGGCCATCAGGAACTTGCTCGGCTTGCTCTGGTACTGCCGCTCGTACTCCTCGAGCAGGCTCATGGCCTTGATGTAGTTGCCGGACTTCTCGTGCAGGTCGACGATGGAGAGGAACACGTCCTCGGCGTCCTTGGCCTTGGGCCAGAGCGTCAGGTAGCGCTCGCGCAGGGCGAGGGCCGCCTTGTACTCGCCGAGACCCTCGCGGTAGGTGGCCGCGTTGAACAGCGCCACCTGGGCCTTGGACTCCTCCCACTTCTGGGGAGCACCGGGCCTGGTGGAGACCACCACGTCATTGTCCTTGTCCTTGCCCTTGCCCTTCTTGCCCTTGGCGGGCTTCTTGGCGGGCGCCGCGCGCGCCACGGTCTTGCCGCTCTTGCTCGCCTCGTAGCCATCCACGTACTGCTCGTACACGTCACCGGACTCGCGGAAGTCACCGATGGCCTCCAGCGCCTCCGCGTTGTTGTAGATGCACTCCGGCACGAAGCGCGACGTGGGGTAGCGCTCGATGATGTCCTTGCGCACCTGGATGGCCTTATCCAGCATCTTCGCCTTGTAGTAGTCCACCGAGGCGTTGAAGAGCGCCACGTCGGCGATCTCCGTCTGGGGGAAGTCGGCCACGAAGGACAGGTAGGCCTCGGCCGCCTTGGCGAACTGGTTCTTCGCCTCGAGCGCGCTCACCAGCTTGAACGCCGACTGCTCGATGACCTTGGAGAGTTCGTCGCGGAACTTGCCCGTGGCGAGCTTCTCGTTGTTGTAGAAGCGCCGCGCCCACTCGTTCACCTTCGCCCAGTCCTCGAGCAGGTTGTACGAGTCGAGCACGAGGTTGGCGGCCACCTCGCCCGCGCGCTCGCCGGTCTCGAACTTGTACTCGGGCGAGCCGAGCGCGATCTCGCTGAAGCGCAGGACCGCCTCGTCGAAGTGGTTGTGACGGTAGTAGATGTTGGCCGCCTTGAAGGCGATCTCCACCCGCTTGTCACCCTTGGGCACGTACTTCAGGTAGCGCTCGCACGCCTCGAGCAAGTCCTTGCGGGCCTGGGGGATGGTGGCCTTCTTGCGGATGTCCTTGCTGACCTCGTCCTTGAACAGGCCCTTGCTCTCCGCGTCCTTCACCATCTCGTCATAGGCGAGCACGGCGTTGTAGGCGGCGTTGGTGAGCCACTTGCCCGGCTTGCCCGGCTTGGGGTTGCCCTCCTCGTCCTTGGCCTCCAGCAGCTTCACGTCCTGCAGGGTGACGAGGGTGTAGTTGGCCGCGGCCTTGTCGTACTTCTGCAGGTTGTCGTTGAGCAGTTCCGCCCAGAAGAAGCGCAGGTCGTACGCCTTGGGGCTGTCGGGGAAGAGCGTGAGGTAGTCCGAGTAGATCATGTCGGCGTAGCCGAACGTGGCCTCCTCGCGCGTCTTCTTCGCCTCGTTGTGCCAGGTGACGGCCAGGTTGGACAGGGTGCGCTCGGCCAGATCCTTCGCCTCGGCCAGCGCCTTCTTGTCCTTGTCGTCCTTGATGACACCCGAGCTCTCGACCTCCTTCATGATCTTCACGAGCCGGCGCACCTGGGTGACGGTGCGATCCTTGTTGCCCATGCGCAGAACGATGTCGACGATGCGACCCTGGAAGCCAGGGGCCTCGGGGGAGAGCGGCTTCTCCTTGATGAGGGCGTTGTAGGTGATGGCCGCCTCGCGGTCCTTGCCGTCCGCGTAGTAGAGGTTGGCCAGGCTCCTCATCATCCCGAAGCGATCCTCGGGATTGGTGGCGACCTTGGAGAAGTCCTCGCGCGCGAGCATCACGTCACCCTCGCGGGCATAGGCGCGCACGTAGTCCTGACGGGCCTCGCGCACCAGCGAGTTGCCCTTCTTGTTCACCGGCGCGTCCTTGTCCGTGCCCGCGGCCGGGCCGGCCAGCTCGCCGTAGAGCACCACCGCCTTCCACTTGTCCTTGGCGTTCTGGTAGTCCGCCAGGTTGAAGTGGCACCAGCCCTGCTTGTAGAGGGCGAAGGCGTACACCTGGCTCTCGGTGTACTCGGCGGCCTTCTTGTAGGCCGCGAGCGCCCTCTCCAGATCCTGGCGCTTGCCCTTGGAGTTGTTGAAGTAGTACTCGCCGAAGGCGAAGTACGTGTCCGGCATGTACTTGGACTGGGGGAACTTCTCGATGAGGCGCTTGAAGGCCACCAGCGCCTTGCGGTCCTGGCCATCCTCCATGAGGTTGGTGCCCAGGAAGAAGAGCACCTCGTCCGAGCGCTCGAAGTCCGGATGGTTCTGGACGATCTTCGTGTACTGCTCGAGCGCGAGCTTGGCGTACTGCTTGGAGCGCGTGGTCAGCTCCGCCTTGGCCGCCTTCGCCTTCGTCTGGCCCGCCGCGTCGTTGGCGTTCATCGCCACGAGCAGATCGTCGTCCTTCCGGTTGGCCTCGAAGAAGTAGTACTTCGACTCCTCCCAGTACAACTCGCCCAGCCGGAAGAGCAGCGAGGGCTGCTCCTTCGAGTCCGCCGACAGGGAGATGATCTTCTTGAGCGACTCGATCTGCTCGCGCCGCTTGGAGGCCACCTGCCCCTCCACGCCCAGGCGGAACTGATCGTATTGCAGCGCGGGAGCAGCGGCCTCCGCCTTCTCCTTCTTGCGGCTGATGTCACCCGCGAGAGACTTGTCGATCACCGCGGTGCTGCTCTTCTTGCCAAGACTGGCGTCGCGCGGAGATTTCTTGTCCTGCGCGGGGGCCGCTGTGGCCAGGAGCAGGAGGCTGAGAAGAAGCGTACGGCGCATGGGTTTCCTCTGCGGGGGTCTGCCGGCCGGCTGCCTTGCTTGCTCGGCAAGTGTCCGGGACTCTTCGGGAATTTCCATCGGGGAGGCTCGGCACTATGCGTGGTGCGTCGAACCCGGTCAACAGGGCCCTCAGGGCACGTCGGCTTGCTTCGGTGGCACTGGAAAGATTCCACGCAGGCTGTGACAGAAGCAGGAGTGCGCTTGCGCTGTCAGCCGCCCCTGGTAAGGGGGACACGTGGGCCCGGCCGCCCGCCTTCCCTCCACACGGACCTGTAGCAACATGAGTCTCCTCCCCGAGAGCGCCAGCTTCGAAGAGCGCGTGCACGACTACTTCCTGGCCCTGCGCGGCAGCGGCTTGATGCTGTCGGCGCTGGACACGGAGCTGCTCAGCGCGTGGGCCGGACAGGCGGTGCCCTTCGAGGTGGTGGCGCGCGGCATCTCCCGCTCCGCGGAGAAGGCCATGTGGGATGCGCGCCCCGGAGAGCCCGTGTTGCGCAGCCTGCGCGCCTGCCGCCGGCAGGTGGAGGCGGAGATCAAGAAGTACCGCGAGCGCATGGCGGGCGCGGGCAGCGAGGGCAAGCGCTCGGCCCGCACGCGCTCCTGGGAGGAGACGCGGCACGCGCAGCTATTGGCCTCGATGGAGCGGCTGGCCGAGAGCCGGCCCGAGCTCGCGCCGCGCGTCCACCGACTGCGCGAGGCGCTGGCCCAGCGCGTGCCCCAGGACTTCACGACGATGGAGACCCAGGAGGCGCTCGTGGGGCTCGTGTTGCTGCGCGCCCTGCCCTGGCCCGAGCGGCGGGAGCTGTGGCGGAAGGCCCGGGGCGTGGACAGCGACACCCGGTTCATGTCCGGGCGCGCGCGGCGGCTGTCGCGGCGCTTCCGGCTGCTCGTGGCGGTGCGCCGGCACCTGGGCCTGGGCGAGGCCTAGGCGACCGCGAGGTCCGGCCTGGGAGAGCGGCGGGTCGCCCGCCTGGCCGCTCGTTCCCGGCCGCGCTGAACACCTGTCTCCCCTGCTGACGCGCGTCAGGTGGCTCTGCTATGGCCCGGGGTCATGGCGAGCAAGGTGAGCGGCGAGGTGTGCGGCACGTGCGAGGGACGGACGTACGTCATCGAGCGTCAGGGAGACCGGGCGCATGCCCGGGTGTGCTCGTGCTCCGTGCGCTGCCCCCTGTGCGAGGGCCGGGGGTTCACGTACGAGGTGAAGGAGCAGACCTTCAGCGCCAGGGTGGGCCCCAAGCGCTACGAGGTGCTCGTGCCGTGCGTGTGCCAGCACCGCGCCAAACGCGTGGCGCTCTTCAACGAGATCGGCCTGCCGGGAGTCACCTCGCACGCGAGCTTCGAGAACTACCGCGCCGCCAACGAGGCGCAGGATCGCGCGCGCAACCTGGCGATGCACTTCTCCCACCACTTCGACAAGGCGGGGGTGAACAAGGGCTTCATGCTGAGCGGCCCGGTGGGCACCGGCAAGACGCACCTGCTGGCCGCCACGCTCAAGCACCTGGTGCTCGAGCTGGGCCTGGCGGCGCGCTACGTGGAGATCTCCCTGCTCTACGCCACCATCCGGCGCGGCTTCCAGGAGGGCAAGAGCGGCGGGGAGATCATCGGCCCCCTGTCGGACGTGGCCGTGCTGGCCATCGACGAGATGGGCAAGGGGCGCGGCAGCCAGTTCGAGATGGAGACGCTCGATGAGCTGATCGCCCGGCGCTACAACGCGGGCCGTACCACGCTCTTCGCGACGAACTACTCGCTGGAGCCGGAGCGCCGCGCCTCGCGCTCGGCGGCGCCCACCGGCTACCACCGCCCCGCCGAGGACGCCAAGAGCGCCCTGCGCGAGCTGGAGCTGCTGCGCGAGCGCGTGGGCGAGCGCATCTACAGCCGGTTGTGCGAGATGTGCACCTTCGTGGAGATGCCCAAGGACACGCCCGATCGGCGCCGGCTCATCCAGGAGGCCGACATGCGCCCGGGCCCTCCCCCGACGAGCTCACGCGGCACGGGCCGTTGAAACGGCGCGAGCCCCCGCCCCCCAGCCACGCGGGGGACGAGGGCTCGCGGAGACCTCACGGACTCACGGGGTGATGGCGCGCAGCAGCGCGTTGCCCGAATCCGCCACGTACAGCGTCCCATCCGTGCCCACGGCGAGCCCACCGGGCACCACGAAGTCCGCGTCCGCGCCCCGGCCATCCCTCGCGCCGAAGCGTCCCGAGCCCGCCAGCGTCGTCACCTCGCCCGAGGGGGAGATGCGCCGCACCCGGTAGTTGCCCGGATCGGAGAACGCCACGCCGCCGTCCGGCATCACCGCGATGCCCACGTAGGGCAGCATGCGCGCGGCCTCGCCGCTCGCGTCCGCGAAGCCGCCCGGAGGCGAGCCGGCCAGCACGCTCACCGTGCCGTTGGACAGCTTGAGCACGCGCATCATCCCCGTCTCCACCACGTACACCGTGCCGTCCGGGCCCTGCGCCACCGCCGAGGGCCGGTACATCCACAGGTTCGCCGGGAGCGTCGACACGGGGTTGCCCGGCGCGAGCAGATCGATGCGGCGGATGACGCCATTGCCCAGGTCCGCCACCAGCAGCTCCTGCGCCGGGGTGACGAAGAGCCCCGCGGGCTGGTTGAAGCGCGCCTGCAGGGCGCTGCCGTCCATGCCGCCCGGCTGCATCTCCGCTCCGGCGAACACCGTCGTCGTGCCGTCCGGGGTGATGCGACGGATGCAGTAGTTGTCCGAGTCGGACACGTACACGTTGCCCTGCGCGTCCGCGGCGATTCCCAGCGGGCCATTGAGTCGCACATGCGAGAGCGTGGAGACGGAGCCATCCGGCGACACGCGCTTCACCTTGTTGGCCAGTGCGTCCGCCACCGCCCAGCCGCCCCCGGGCAACACCGCCACCGCCACCGGCGCGGCCAGCAGTCCCCGGCCCGGAGGCCCATCCTGGTCTCCCCGCTTGCCGGCCAGTCCCGCCACCGTGCGCACCGTGGCGGGCGCGGGAATCCTCGGCGGGGGCAGGGGCTTGGGCGTGATGGTCACCAGGTTGTCCGGCACCTCCCGGCCCAGGCCCTTGTAGAGCACGTTGGCCACGATGCGCGCCGCGCGCGGATCTCCCGCCTCGCTGTTGCCCAGCACGTGCACGAAGTCGATGCCTCCCGCGGAGAACACCCACGACTTGCCCTTGTTGAACACCACCATCTGCCCGAAGCCGAAGGCGCCCTGCAGCGACAGCGCGGGGGACTCGGCCAGCACCGCCACGTTCCCGGGCGCCTTGCCATTCTCCACCAGCTGATCCTGCTCGTAGCCGTTGGCGCGCCAGATGATGTCGCCGTTCTTCAGCCCTGTGCCCTCCAGCGCCCAGTGGTCCGCCCGGGTGATGACCGTGGGGTGGGCGAACTGGTGCCAGCGCGCCGAGAACATCACGCCCAGCAGCTCATTCTCCGGGCGCTTCGGCGACAGGTCCCGGAACTTCCCCGTCCAATCCGGGCTCTTCACGCTCACCGTGTCGCGCTTGTCACCCTTGTAGCAGGTGACGATGCGCCGCGGCCGGCCATCCGCCGACGGCTCGAGCCGCACCTGCCAGTAGGCCTGGTTCGCCCCGAGGTTGATGAGCGAGCGGCCCTCGGCCTGCGCCTTGTCCGCCCGGTCGCGCTGCGCGCGCGTCCAGTACTCATCGTGTCCCGACATGACAAAGACCTTGGCCTGATCGAGGATCTCCCCGCTGCGGTCCATCTCCTCGTCGGTGACGTACGCCACGTCCAGCCCCTGTGCCTCCAGCCACAGGATGAGCCCCTGATCATCATCCAGGAGGTGTCCCGAGCCCTGGCCACGGTAGTAGGGCCGATCGAACGAGACCTTGAAGGCACGCCCCACCCCCGTGATGCTGTACTTGTCGTCGTAGAGGCTGGTGCCACCCCAGGCGTTGTACGCCTGCCAGTTCTGGGTGGGGATGATCACCATCACCTCGGCGCCCGGCTGCGAATTCCGCACGAAGAACGGCACGTAGCGCTGGAAGTTGTCCTCGCGCACCAGCTTCACCAGGTACACGCCCGGCACCCACTTCGCGTCCGTCTGGATCTCCAGCGTGGGCTTCCAGGTGCAGCTCACCAGCCCCGTGGGCCGCTGCGGCGGACACTCCCCCTGGGGCACCGCCTGCAGCGGACCTCCGCGCGCCACCTCCCGGCCTCCCAGCCCGCCGTAGTAGCCCAACCGGTACACCTCCCAGGAGAACTTGCGCGGCCCGTCCTTCACCGACACCGCGATGGACACCCGCTGCCCCGGCGACACCGTGGACTCGAGCGCGTAGCCCTCGATCTCGTTCTGGTTGGCGCCCTTGGTGATGCGCCAGGCACTCGTCCCCGGACGCGCGTTCTCCTTGCGAATGAGCTGGGCGTCATGGGGCTCGAGGGGCGTGCCCGCGTCTCCCGGGTCGGTAGGGGACGGCCTCACCCCTCCGTCGACCAGGATGGGCGTGCCCGCGTCCGGATCCTGAATGGGCTTCTGCTCCCCCTCCCGAATGGGTGGAGGGATAGAATTCTGCGTACATCCCATGAGGAGTCCCAGCAGACACCCCATGACGAACAACGACTGCCGGCTGACGTTTCGACCCAGTCCCATGCCTGTCTCCCGTACCCCTCGCGGGTTCGAGGGTAAGCACCCAGACTGGATGGGGAAGTGCCAGCACCCGGTGTGAGTAGCTCCTTGGACACAGTAGGGAGCACTCACGCTCCGAGGAACTCTCGGTGCAACCGGGATGTCAGGCCCTTCAAGTGTTGCTTATCCACCAGCAGCGTGAGCTGGAGCGGCGAGGTGTGCACCGCATGCACCCGGGCGCCCAGCTCCTCGGCCACCCCCAGCGCGCGCCGCAAGAGGCTCCAGTCGGCGTTGATGCCCGCCCCCACCGCCGTCACCGCGCCCACCTCCTCGCGCAGGGCCACCGACTCGCCGAAGCGCTCGCCCAGCTCGCGCTGGAGCGCCTGCAACCCGTGCACGTCCTGCAGGGGCACCGCGATGAACGCCCGGCCCTCGCGCCCCAACAGGCCATCGAAGGCCAGCGCCCTTCCCCGCACGGCCCGCGCATCCAGGAACTCCAGCACCCGCGCCACCTGGGCGGGCCCGCCCACCGCCGCGAGCACCGCCATCTCCCCCTCGGCCGTCACCCCCTTGACCCCGGTGTCCTCGGGCGAGCCCTGCTCCACCCGGGTGCCCGTGCCCTGCCCGTGCGCCGTGCGCGCCTGGATGACGATGCCCCGCGCCTTGGCGAACTCCACCGCCTGGGCGTTGAGCACCTTGGCCCCCGCGCTCGCCAGCTCCTGCATCTCGTCGTACGAGAGCGACTCGAGCTTGCGCGCGTCGGGCACCACCCGCGGGTCCGCGCTGAAGATGCCGTCCACGTCCGAGTAGATTTCACACGACTCGGCTCCCAGCGCCGCCGCGAGCGCCACCGCCGTGGTGTCCGAGCCTCCCCGCCCCAGCGTCGTCACCTCGCGCTTGGAGGACACGCCCTGGTAGCCCGCGACGATCACCACCTGGCCCCGCGCGAGCTCCTCTTCTATCCGGTAGGGCCGCACCTCCACGATGCGCGCCTGCGAGTGCACGTCGTTGGTGATGATGCCACTCTGGCTGCCCGTGAAGCTGATGGCCGGCACGCCCATCTCCTGCAGGGCCATGGACAGGAGCGCCATGGAGATGCGCTCGCCGCACGTGAGCAGCATGTCCAGCTCGCGCCGCGGGGGATCCGCCGACACCTGCTTGGCCAGGGCCAGCAGCTCGTCCGTGGTGTCCCCCCGGGCGGAGACGACGACCACCACCTGATAGCCCCGCTCGCGCGTCTGCTGGACCCGGAGGGCCACCCGGCGGAGCTTCTCCACGTCGGCGACCGACGAGCCACCGTACTTCTGCACCACGATTGGCATAAGGAATCCGATGCTTTGTTCCTAGAGACCCGAAAAGGTCACAGGTAACCTGACCCGGCGCGTCCGCCAAGACACTCTGGAAGCACCCCATGCACAAGGCCCGCCCCCGCTCGCCCCTCCCCGCCCCCGTCCCGCCCGCAGGAGCCCCCACATGGCCATGATCGAGGTGCGCCAGCTCACCAAGCGCTACCGGGACCGCGTCGCGGTGGACCACCTGGACTTCTCCCTCGCCGAGGGTGAAATCCTCGGGTTCCTGGGCCCCAACGGCGCGGGCAAGTCCACCACCATGAAGCTGCTCACCGGCTTCCTGCCCCCCTCCGAGGGCACCGCCCGGGTGGCCGGCTTCGACGTGTTCGAGCACCCGCTGGAGGTCAAACGACGCATCGGCTACCTGCCGGAGACGCCGCCGCTCTACCCGGAGATGACGGTGGTGGGCTACCTGCGCTTCGTGGCGCGGCTCAAGCAGGTGCCCGGCCGGGGGCTCGCCGCGGAGGTGGAGCGGGTGGCCGGGCTCACCGGGCTGTCGGACGTGATGGGCCGGCTCATCCAGAACCTCTCCAAGGGCTACCAGCAGCGCGTGGGCATCGCCCAGGCCCTGCTCGGCTCCCCGCCCGTGCTCATCCTCGACGAGCCCACCGAGGGCCTGGATCCCTCCCAGCGCGCCGAGGTGCGCGCCCTCATCAAGGGGCTCGCGGGCAAGCACACCGTGCTGCTCTCCACGCACATCCTCCCCGAGGTGACGATGACGTGCGAGAAGGTGCTCATCCTCCACCAGGGCCGCGTCGTGGCGTACGACACCCTGCGCAAGCTGGAGCGCAAGCACGCGGGCGCGGACGGCAAGGCGTCCCTGGAGGAGATCTTCATCAGGTTGACCGCGGCCTGAAGCACCGCGCGTTTCCCACCCTTCCCCGCTTGGGGTTTCCCCTGGAGGTTCCCGGATGCTCACCGCGCTGGCGATCGCCCGCAAGGAGCTGTCCCTGTATTTCACCACCCCGTGGGCCTACGCGGTCCTCACGGCGATGCAGACCGTGGCGTCGTTCTTCTTCATCAACTCCCTCTCCGAGTTCCAACGCGCCCAGGAGATGGCGCGCCAGTTCGGCTGGGAGAGCGTGCCCCCACAGTTCCGCAACCTCACCGACGGGGTGATGGTGCCCTTCTGGCACACGGTGATGACGCTCACGCTCTTCGTGGTGCCCTTCCTGTCCATGCGGCTGTTCGCCGAGGAGAAGCGCAACAAGACGTTCGAGCTGCTGATGACGGCGCCCATCCGGCCGGTGGAGATCGTCCTGGGCAAGTACCTCGGGGGACTGGGCATCGTCACGGCGACGCTCGGGCTCACGCTGCTCTACCCCGTGCTGCTCGCGTGGCTCGGCCAGGGCGAGTCCGGCCCCGCGCTGGAATGGGGCACGGTGCTGCTGGGCTACGGCGGGCTGCTGCTGTGGGGTGCCACCTGCATGGCCATCGGCCTGTTCATCTCCGCGCTCACCCAGAGCCAGATGGTGGCCGCGCTGGTGACCTTCTCCGTGCTGCTGCCGTGGCTGCTGCTCGGCAACCTCGCCCAGAGCGCCGACGAGCCCATGCGCTCCCTCATCGCCTATGTGTCCTTCTCCTCGCAGCTGTCGGGGCTGCTCGGCGGCGTGTTGGATCTCCAGACCCCCGTCTTCTTCGTGTCCGTCATCCTGCTCGCGCTGCTGCTCTGCCACCGCACGGTGGAAGCCCAGCGGTGGGCATGAGCGGACAGGACTCCGGTACCCACCATGAAAGCGGCCAACCTCGGTAGGATCCTGGGTGGACTCGGGCTCTTGCTGCTGCTGTCCAGCCCCTTCACCCTCTTCGTCACCTCGGGCTCGACCTCCCTCTTCGTCATCAAGGCGGTGCTGGGGCTCGGGCTCGTGGCGGTGTACTTCGCCACGAACTTCAAGCGGCTCGGCCAGTTCGCCTCGCGCCGCTCCAGCTTCTTCTTCGGCAGTAGCGCGCTGCTGGTGCTGCTGACGCTGCTCGGGCTCGGGGCGGTCAACTACATCGCCCACGCGCGCAACCAGCGCTGGGATCTGACGGAGCGCAAGGTCTTCACGCTGTCGCCCCAGACGGTGAGCGCGCTGCGGTCCCTGCGCGAGCCCGTGCGCGTCATCGCCTTCCTCTCCCCGGAGCACCCCGCGCGCGAGGGCCTGCGCGCCACCTTCGAGCGCTACCGCATCGAGGCCCCCGAGCGCTTCTCCTACTCCTTCGAGGATCCGCGGCGCCGTCCGGATCTCACCCAGAAGTACTCGCTGCGCGGTGGCCAGACGACGGTGGTGCTCGTGCGCGGCGAGGGCACCAACGAGACCCACACCTCGCTCAACGTCATCAGCGAGCAGGATCTCACCAACGCCCTGCTCCAGCTCACCCGCGCGAGCAACCAGCGGGTGTACTTCGTCATCGGCCATGGCGAGTGGCCCCTGGAGCGGGACATCCCCCGCCCGGGTCAGCAGGGCCGCACGACGAGCCTGTCGGAGCTGCGGCGGCAGCTCACCCAGGAAGGCTATGCCCCGCGGGAGATCAACCTCGGGGGAGGCCTGCCGGTGCCCCGGGACGCCTCGCTGCTCGTCGTCGCGGGAGCCAAGGCGCCCTTCAACCCGCCCGAGGTGGAGTCGCTGCGCGAGTACCTCTCCGCCGGCGGGAGGATGATCTACTTCGCCGAGGTCTATGGAGAACCGGGGCCCGAGCTGAGGAAGCTGTTCGCGGAGTATGGCGTGGGGTTCGACCCGGGCGTGGTCGCCGACGCGCAGTTCAACGGGGGCAGCCCCTACCTCATCGTGTCGCTCTTCTTCGGCGAGCATGAGATCTCCCGGCTGCTGCGCCAGCGGCAACTCAACATCGAGCTGCCCACCGCCCGGGGCCTCACGGTGCTCGGCGAGGGGCTCGCGCCGGGCGTGAAGGTGGAGAGCGTGCTGCGCACCTCGCCCTATGGCTGGGAGGAGTCGGCGCCCGACGAGAATCCAGCCCCCGGCGAGGGCGAGCGCACGGGGCAGATTCCCCTCGTCACCGCCAGCACGCGCGAGACGGCGGACGCGGCGAACAAGCGCTTCGATGAGTCGCGGCTCGTGGTGGTGGGCGACTCGGAGCTGCTCTTCGACTCCAACTGGGGCCACGAGGGCAACCGCAACCTGGTGATGAACGCCTTCGGCTGGGCCACCCATCAATCCGACAAGGTCACCATCCGCCCGCCCGACCGGGCGACCTCCTCCCTCCCCCTGGACGCGGCCATGCTCGGCCGCATCCGTTTCCTCGCCACCGATGCGCTGCCCCTGTCGCTGCTCGGCGTGGGGCTGGCCATCTGGCTCTCGAGGCGCAACAAGTGAACACCCGGCAGAAGAACCTCGTCACCTTGCTGGCCACCGCGGTGGTGGTCGGAGGGCTCGGCCTCTACGCGTACCTCGGGGTGATGAAGCCCCAGGCCGAGCAGCCCGCGGCTCCGGAGACGCCCGGCGCGCTCTTCCCCACCACCTCGCCCGAGACGCCCGGCTCGGAGGGAGACACCCCGGCCGCGCCCGTCTTCACCTGGATCTCCATCGAGCGCTCCCAGGGCGAGCACGCCCAGAGCAAGACGGTGCTGGAGCTGCGCGACGGCACCTGGCGCATCACCTCGCCCGTGTCCGCGCTGGCCGAGCGCAAGCAGGTGCTCGCGCTGGTCGATGAACTCTCGGACGCGAGGTTCACCGGGACGGTCACCGACAAGCCCACCGACGAGGAACTGGAGCGCTTCGGGTTGAAGCCGCCTCAAGCCACCGTGTCCGCCCGGGCCTATGTGCCGGATGCCCAGGGTGGTGGCGAGCAGGACGCCTCGCGCCAGCACTCGGTGACGTTCCACCTGGGGATCGAGAACGTCTTCGACGGCTCGATATACGTGCGCCGGGAGGGAGACCCCCACGTGTACCTCGCCAACGGAGCGCTGCGCGTCATCCTCCTCAATGAAACCTCCGGGTGGAGGAGCCGTGACGTGTTCACCGTGGAGGAGTCCTCGCTGCTGCGTATCGAGTTGAAGGGACGCAAGGACACCGTGGTGCTGGAGCGGGCCACCACCGCCAAGCCCTGGCAGATGACCCGACCGATGGTGATGCGCGCGGACCCCAAGCGCGTGGAGCGCATCTTCTCCGACTTGAAGCTCTACAAGGCCCTCGGCTTCCCGGAACCGGAATGGATGCCCCAGGTGACGCGAGCGTTGGAGAAGCCCGCGGTGGTGGCCACCCTGGTGCCCAAGATCGGCGAGCCCATTCGCTTCCAGCTCGTGACGCTGAATGTGGGCGGCTTCGAGCGGGCCTTCGTGCGGACCGAGGGCATGGCGGAGCCCATGCTGGCCCAGGTGGACGCCAATACCCTCAGGGTCCTGGATCCACCGCCCCTGGACTTCAAGAGCAAGAAGGTGCTCGAGATGCAGGCCGGCGCGGTGGAGAAGCTCGTCATCCACCCGGGCGGACGCGGAGATCCCATCACCCTGGAGCGGACCCAGGAGGATGGCCGTTGGGAGGTGCGCACTCCGGTCGTCGGCCGGGCCCGGCAATTCAAGATGGCCTCCCTGCTGAACTCCCTGGAGAAGCTCGAGGCGGAAGCCGTGGTCGCCACCGGCGCGAAGCTCGCGGCGCGCCATGGCATCACCGACAGCTCCCGAGGAGTCACGCTGATGGATGGCACGGGCCAGGTGATCGCGCGGCTGCAAATTGGAAACCCCGTACCGGACAACGACCGCCGCACCTACGGGCGGGGCTCGTCCGAGGACATCTACGAGCTGAGCACCGCCGCGCTCGAGGCCCTGCCCCTGTCGCTGGAGGAGTTGCTGGATCGGGGACAGGGCAACGCGCCCTGAGCAGGCGCGTGGGGCCTCACACCTCGAGCAGCAGGAAGCGCTGCTCGGGGTGCATCTTCGTCATGAGCGGCATCGCCACGTTGTAGACGGGGATGCCGCTCTTCGTCTTCGCCTGGGGCGCGCCATGGTGCGCGTGGCCATGGAAGACCGCCTCCGCGCCGTAGTGGTCCACCGGCATCGCCAGCCGGCTGGTGCCCAGGAAGGGGCGGATCTCGATGTTCTCCCCCTCCAGCGTTTCCGGCACGGGGGCGTAGTGCATGATGACGACCTTCTTGGGCGTATCCAGGTGGCTGAGCGCCGCTTCCAGCTTGAGCGACTCGTGCACCGCCTCCTGGACGAAGGACTTCGTCTGCCCCTCGCCGAAGGCCTGCAGCGTGGCGTTGCCGAAGCCTCCACCGAAGCCCTTCACGCCCGCCACCCCCAGCACCTTCTCGAAGATGAAGTGGTCCCCGTCGAGGATGTGCACGCCGGCGCGTGACAGCTCGCCGCAGATCTCCTTGGCCTGGTTGTGCTCGTAGTCATGGTTGCCGAGCACCGCGGCCACCGGGACGCGCAGCGAGGACAGCTCCTCGGCGAGCACCTTGCCCTCCTCCACCATGCCGCGATCCGTCAGGTCCCCGCAGAGCACCAGCAGATCCGCCTCCGCGTTGATCTGCTTGACGAACTGGCGGAAGCGTCCGTGCTGATCATCCCGGCAATGGAGATCACCGACCGCCGCCAAGCGTATTTTCGAGTTCGCATCTCGCGCCACGTGCGTCCCCCTTCTCTCGATCCCGCTCGTCCCAGGACTTGCCATCCCGGTAGCCCCAGTGATGGATGTCCACCATGTAGTTCACCTTGGAGATGAGCGTGCCGCGGCACAAGCGCTCCTGCCAGTTGCCCTCCTTGAGGGTGTCGAGCGTGCGCGACATGAGCTCCGTCATGAGCCAGGTGGGCACCAGGTCGCGCTCGCATGGGTAGGCGAAGCGGAACATCATCAGGTGGCTGAGCAACACCTCCCAGTACCGGTCGAAGCGGCGCAACAGCCGCGCCCAGTCCATGCCGTGCCCCATCTTGAGGATAAGGTGGTTGATGTCCGCGCCGTCGTAGCGCTCGCGCTCGGTGACGAAGGCCTTGGACCAGATGGTCTCCTCGGCGGGGGACACCAGACACTCGCGGCCGAACACCGGCGCCTTGCGCGCATGCTCGAACCACTCGTCGTCCACCGTGGCCACGCCGTTGCCCGAGGAGAAGATGAAGTCGACGAAGTACTCGCCCCGCCAGGCCTTGTAGAGCCAGGCCTCGTCCGTACGCTCGGTGCGCCAGCCGTCCTTCTCCAGGACGATCAGCGCCTGCTCCGCGTCGCGTTTGCGCGGAAACAGATCCAGATCCTTCGTGTCGCGGTAGATGCCCGTATAGGCGGAATAAGCGTAGGCCCCGCCCACCAGGAACGGTACGCCCGCGTCCAACAGCACCTCGACGGCGCGCCCTCGCGTGTTGATTTCCTCGGGATGACGTTGTCGCTCGGCGAGCGAGGCGTCGATTCCCATCTCTCCTGGATGATTGGAGTCTCGCTTTTCCATGGGGGGAAGCTAGGAACGGGGCGGATCCCCGTCGAAATCGTCCCCAGGTCTGCTTGGAGGGCATGCAGGCGAGAGTCCAAGTCATTGAAATCCTTGAGCTTTCATTTTTCGTCCGGGGTGCTTTCCGTTTTTCGGGGCCACGGTGTCACTTCCAGCGAACGAGCCGCGCGCACCCGAGGGCCGGGCAGACTTCGAGGGGAAACGCTCGTGACGAGAACCCACCCATGGCCGTGGCCGGAGACACCTCCGACCAAGGGCCCAGCAGCCACTCCCGCGGGGCACCTGGTCGCTCACGGTGAAGAGGATGGGGCGGGTAGGCTCGGACCTCCCCCCCGAGGCGAGACGAGGCAGTTCTTGGCAGTGACGACCCCAGCGGACCTGAAGGTCATCGACGGAGGCCAGCAGGACCGGCATGCCTTCCTGCATGAGCTGTACAAGACCTACGGTGGCAGCGTGTACGGGCGCTGCCGCTTTCTCTTGAAGGACGCCACGAAGGCGGAGGACGCGGCGCAGGAGGTCTTCGTGCGCGTCCTGCGGCAATCGGAGTCGTTGCGCAGGGCGAACTCGCCCCTGGCGTGGTTGATGAAGGTCGCCACCCACCACTGCCTCAACCAACTGCGCGCGGAGCAGGCGCCGTGGCGTCGCTCGTTCGAGCGGGACGAGCGGGCACGTCCCGAGGGGGACGGAGGCGAGCGGCCCCTGGAGACGCGCAACCTGGTGCGCTCGCTCCTGTCCCGGGTGGACCCCGAGACCCAGGCGGCGGTGGTGCACTACTGGGTGGATGGAATGACGCTGGAAGAGGTGGCGGCGCTGTTGGGCCGCTCGGTGCCCACGGTGCGCAAGCGGCTGGAGGGCTTCGCGACCCTGACGAACGAGGAGCTGAAGGTGCCATGAGCGCGCATCTGACGGAGTGGACGCTGCGGCGGCTGCGCGCCGGGGAGCTGCCCGGCGCGGAGGAGCAACAGGCCCGGAGCCATGTCGCCACCTGCGCGGAGTGCCAGCGGGTGCTCCACGGCCTCGAGGAGGAACAGGCGCGCTTCGAGGCCCAGGTGCCCTTCGAGCGCTTCGCGGCCGGGGTCGCCCTGAAGGAGACGGAGAAGCCCGCCTCGCGGCCGCGCGTCAACGGCCTGGTGGTGGCGGTAGCGGCCCTGGTGCTGCTCACGGTGACGGTGCGTCCCTTCCTCGAGCCCGAGTCCGTCAACCGGCTCAAGGGCGATGGTGCCTCGGCGACCCTGCGCATCGGTGGCGAGGGCCCCCAGCGCGCCGTGCTCCCGGGGGACACGGAGACGGTGCTGCCGCACGAGCGGGTGCGGATCGGCTACACGGCGGGCCCCTACCCGTTCATCCTCGCCCTCTCGCTGGACGACACCGGGGAGGTCTCCCCGCTGTATGCCACCGAGGATCAGCGCAGCCTGCGCGTGGAGGCGGGAGGCGGACGGCACTGGCTGCCCGACAGCGTGCGCTTCACGGGGACGGGGAACGAGCGGGTGATGGTGCTGCTGTCCAACGAGCCCCTGGAGCTGGGCGCGGTGACGGCGCGAGCGCTTCGCGCCTGGGAGGAGGCGGGCAACCAGGTCTCGGCGATGCGGCCCCTGGAGCTGGATGGGGAGGAAATCGACTGGGTGCTGCACAAGCCATGAGGCGTCTGGGCCTGTCCGCCTGGGGAGTGCTCCTGGGTCTGCTCCTGGCGAGCGCCGCGGGCGCCGTCCCCACGCGCCGCTTCGCGCTGGCGGCGGGCAATGACGAGGGGGGCGCGGGCACCCGGCCACTGCGCTTCGCGCGGCAGGATGCGCGGACGATGCTGGGCCTGCTGTCGCGGCTGGGCGGGGTGGCGCCCGGAGATTCGCGGCTGCTGCTGGACGAGGAGCCCGAGGACTTCCTGCGGGCGCTCGCCGAGGTGGAGGCCCAGGCACGGGTGGCGCGGGCCCGGGGCGAGCGCACCGAGCTCATCCTCTACTATTCGGGTCACGCGAAGGACGGCGCGCTGCGCATGGGAGAGGGGGTGCTGGAGCTGGAGGCGCTCAAGCGTCGGCTGGAGGCCTCGCCCGTGGACATCCGCATCGCCATCCTGGATGCGTGCCGCTCGGGGTCGCTCACCCGCACGAAGGGCGCCCGGCGCGCGCCCGCCTTCGCCATCGACACGGGCCTGGCCCAGACCGCCCGGGGGCTCGTCCTGCTCACCTCCAGCTCGGCGGACGAGGACTCCCAGGAGTCGGATCTGCTGGGGGGCAGCTACTTCACCCACCACCTCTTCAGCGGCCTGCTGGGGGACGCGGATCGCTCGGGGGACGGGCAGGTGACGCTCTTCGAGGCCTACTCCCATGCCTATGCGCGCACGGTGGCGGACACCGCCGACAGCGGCGCCGGAGCGCAGCACCCCTCCTTCAGCTATGACCTGTCGGGCCAGGGGGACCTGGTGCTGACGGACTTGCGTGGACACGACGAGGGCGTGCTGTTGCCGGGTGCCGCGCCCGCGGGCGCCTATTACTTCGTGAGCCCCATGGGCCTGGTGGTCGCCGAGGTGGACAAGGCGGCGGACACCGAGCGCAGGCTCGCCCTGGCGCCGGGCCGCTACACGGTGAAGCGCAGACTGGCGGACCGGCTGCGCATCGGCGAGGCGGAGGTGCGTCGCGGGAGCACCACGGTGCTCGACGAGTCGAGCCTGCGCGACGCGCCCTTCTCGGATGATCCGGTGAAGGGAGCGCCGTACCAGACGCGCACGCGGCACGCCTATTGGACGCTGGGGCTCAGCGGCGGCTACCACTCCTTCTTCGACACGCCCACGCGCGACAACCTCTTCCTCTCCACTCCGATGCTGGGGCTGGAGGCGAGCCTGCACCACTACTTCCACGAGGACTGGCGCTGGGACGTCGATCTGTCCTTCGGCTCGAGGCAGGCCACGCTGGCGCTGCCCACGCTGTCGGGGCCGCTCTACCGCTATTCGCTGCTCAACGTGGGCACGTCGTTCGTGCGCGAGTGGCCCCTGGGCCGCGCGAGTCCCTTCCTCGGCGCGCGTCTGGCCTACTCGGTCATGATTCGCGACTTCACGGACACGAGCCTGCCGACCCAGTTCTACGGGGTGGTCACCCCCGGGTTGATGGCGGGCGTGCGCTGGCCGCTGACCCACCACATCGAACTCACCGGACGTGCCCGCGTCCATTACCTCCTCTACAACGTCGACGAGCCACGCTCCCTGGGCTACTGGGAACTCGGGGCACTCGTCACGTTCCGGCTGTGAATCGGGAGCGTGTCATGCGAACCCTCTGGCTCTTGCTGTTGGGCTGTGCCACCAGCGCCTGTGTGGGCAACTTCTCCAACGACGACCTCGAGTTCCTCAACGCCCTGCCCGCGCGCGAGGATCTGATGGCCCGGCTGCCCGGAAGCGAGGCGCGCACCGGCGCGAGCGTCACGGGATGGCGCGTGGCCCCGCTCGCCCTGGCAGAGCCCTCCCCGTTCTATCGCAACACCCACGACGCCTCGGACATCTTCAACGCGGGGCTGGATGCACTGCTGTCGCGCCTGGAGCTGATCCAGGCCGAGCCCCCGACGACGCGCGCCCTGGGCAAACGGACCTGGGGGCCCATGACGCTCGACGTGTCCGGAACCCACGAGGTGCGTCTCCTGATGACCCGGACGGGCCGCGTCTTCGACTATCGGCTCGAGGTGCGGCGCACCGGCTCGGGCGATGCGGGCTGGTGGACCTTCCTGGAGGGCATCTTCCAGGCGGACGGCGGCATGCGCCGGGGGGCGGGAGCGGTGCACCTTCAGCTCGGGGCGGCGGTCGCCAACGGCTTCGATCTGGGGTGGCTCTCGGAACAGGGGCAGGAGTGGCTCTCGACCCAGGAGCGGTTGGACATCGCCTATCAGACGCGCACGCTGCCCTTGCGCGTGGAGATGAACTTCGTCTCGGCCCAGGGGGGGCGGGAGTTCCGGTACACCTACCGCCAGCTGCCCGACGGACTCGGGGAGATGAGGTTCTTCCTCCGGGCGGACCTCCTGCCGGGCGAGCGGCGCGAGGACCTGTCCATCCTCAGCCGGTGGACGCGGGACGGCGCCGGGGTGGCCCGAGCGGAGGTGACGGGAGGGGACGTGACCGAGGGGCTCGAGGAGACCCAGGTGGAGTGCTGGGACACGGGCTTCCAGCTCACCTACCGCCAACGCAGTTGGAACGCGACCCCGGAAGGCGATGCCGGGTCCTGTCCGGACGTCTCCGCGCTGGGGCCCTGAGGCCGCGGCTCACATGTCCTCCAGCTCCTTGCCCTTGGTCTCGCGGATGAAGAAGACGACGAAGAGCAGCGAGGCCACCGCCGCCGCGGTGTACAGGCCGTAGGCGAGGCCCAACCCCGCCGTGCGCAGGCTGGGGAAGGTGGCGGAGACGACGAAGTTGGCGACCCACTGCGCGGCGCCGGCGAGCGCCAGGGCCTGGGCGCGGATGCGGTTGTTGAACATCTCCCCGAGCAGCACCCACACCACGGGACCCCACGACAGGCCGAAGCAGAAGACGTAGAGGTTGGCGGCGATGAGGGCGATGGTGCCCGCGGAGCCCTGGAGCACGGGGGCGCCCGAGGCATCCAACGGCGCCGAGCCGAACACGAACGCCATCGTCCCGAGCGTCAGCATCATCCCCGCCGAGCCGATGAGGAGCAGGGGCTTGCGCCCGAAGCGATCCACCGTGGCGATGGCGATGAACGTGGTGACGATGTTGGTGACGCTGGTGATGACGGTGATGACGAGCGAGTCCTTCTCCGAGAACCCCACCGCCTGCCAGAGGACGCTCGAGTAGTAGAAGATGACGTTGATGCCCACGAACTGCTGGAAGACCGACAGGCCGATGCCAATCCAGACGATGGGCAGCAGGCCGAAGCGTCCGCGCAGATCCTTGAAGCGGCCGCGCTCCTCCGAGGAGAGGGTGCGGCGGATCTCCACCATCTTCGCCTCGGCGCCGCGGCCCAGGACGGTGCGTAGCACGGTGAGCGCCCTGGCCTCGTCGCGCCTGGCGACGAGGTAGCGCGGGGACTCGGGAATCATCAGGGCGCCCACGCCATAGGCCATGGCGACGGGCAGCTCGGACAGGAGCATCCAGCGCCACGCGGCCAGCCCGAACCAGTAGGGGTTCTCCGCCGAGCCTGCCCCGGCGGCGATGCCGTAGTCGACGAGCAGCGCGGCGAAGATGCCCGTGACGATCGCCAGCTGCTGCAGCGAGCCGAGCCGGCCCCGGAGATGGGCGGGAGCGATCTCCGCGATGTAGGCGGGAGCGATGACGCTGGCGATGCCCACGGCGATGCCGCCCACCAGGCGCCACAGGCTCAAGTCCACGAGCCCGAAGGCGAGCCCCGAGCCCAGCGTGCTCACGGAGAAGAGGATGGAGGCCACCACCATCACCCGGATGCGTCCCAGACGGTCCGCCAGCTGACCGCCCGCGAACGCCCCCACGGCCGAGCCGATCAGCGCCGAGGACACGGTCAGGCCGATGGCGGTGTCACTGGCCTGGAAGGTGGACGCCAGGGCCCCCACGGCCCCATTGATGACGGACGTGTCGTAGCCGAACAGGAAGCCACCCAGGGCGGCCACCGAGGAGATCAAGACCACCTTGGAGACGGACCCATCCGCCGCCATCGCGCCTTCGCGCACATGCCCCATCCACACACCTCCCGGAACGCGCTCTCATCATCCGCACGCCGGGCACCGAGTCATCCCTTCACGGCAGCGAGGGTGTCGGCCGTTGGAAAGAAGCCGCGACCGCAGTGTCGCCCACGGGCATTTCTGGGAGTCCGAGCAGGGGCCACCCCGCCCGCCTGCCCTCCCCGGCATCCGTCCTTGACTCGGTGGGAGTCACTCTCTAGGTTGGGTCTCTTCCCCTCGGTATTCAGCGAAGGACCCCTGTTCCATGGCTCGCGTCACAGTCGAAGACTGCCTCCCCCTGGTCGACAACCGCTTCGCGCTCGTGCTGCTGGCGGCCAAGCGCGCCCGTCAGCTCATGGCCGGCGCCCGCCCCATCATCGACATCTCCAAGAACAAGCCGCCCGTGCTCTCGCTGCGCGAGGTGGCCACCGGCCGGGTGAAGTTCGATCGCGACGTGCGCGAGGCCCTCACCGGCAAGTACTCCAAGGAGCCCAAGGGCGCCTAGTCATCGCCCTGCTCCGGCGGTCGTCCGGAGACGGCGAGCGGGCTGCCCGCGCGCAGCAGCATCCGGGCCGCGCGCGCGGCGATGGCCTTCTCGCCCTTGTAGCCCAGCAACGAGGCCACGCGCACGAGCGGTACCCAGCGGGCCTCGTCCACCTCCACCCGTTGTCCCGCGTGCTGGATGTCGCCGAGCACGCCCGAGTGATAGCGGAAGAGGAAGAAGTGGACGCGCTTGAAGATGCGCTGGCCGCGAAACTGGTAGACGTAGCGGATCTCCCCCAGCGGCGCGACGAGCGTGGCCCGCAGGCCCGTCTCCTCCCACACCTCGCGCGTCGCGGTCTGCTCGGCGGACTCCCCGGGGTCCACGTGTCCCTTGGGCAGCGCCCACAGGGAGCGGCCATGGGGGCGGATGACGGCCACCTCCAGCTCTCCTGCCTGTTCTCGAACGACGATTCCTCCGGCGGAGGCCTCTCGGGGCATGACGCCACCGTAACCGATGAGCGCGCACCGCGGTCAGGAGACTTGCGCGAAGTGGCGCAACTTGGCTTCCGCGCCCAATCGGTACGCGTAACGCAAGTCCGACAACAGCCGCTCCAGCCGCCGGGACGCCACGTGCCCCATCAGCCGGGAGCAGAAGTTGCGCGACAGCCGGTTGGCCTCCCGGTAGCGCCAGCGCTCCTCCTCGGACAGTCGGCTCCGGTAGGACACCCGGTCGAACAGCCGCCAGCGCAGCTCCTCGGCCCATGTCCGCACGCCCGCTCCCCAGCGGTGCAGCAGGCACAGGACGAACTTGTCCACCTCCGCCTGCGCCTCCAGCTCCAGCAGGGACACGGTCCGCTCCTGGGTGGCCGTATGCGCCAGATAGACGAAGTGGGAGACGCCCTCGGCGACCTGGCAGAAGCCGTCCAGCTCGCGCTCCAGGGCGTGGACGGGCGCGCCCGCGTAGGGCTCGAGCCGCCGCAGCAGCGCGGGGGCCAGATAGAGGGCGACCTCCACCTCCCCGTCCTCCTCGCGCACGAGGAGCTCCTCCTCGGAACGACCCGTGGAGCCCAGGAGGACGGCCGCCTCGGCGTCCACCAGGAAGACCTCCGCCCGGGCCTCGCAGGTGAGGCCATAGATGGCCTCCAGGTGGGCCTGCACACGGTCGATCACGCGCCGACCCCCGGGCTCAGTTGGGCATCCCCTTGGGGCACACCAGGCCCGCGTCGACCAGGACGCGCTCCAGCCGATCATCCCCGGTGCGCACCCAGCTCTCGTACACCTTGAGGGCACCCGAGGGACCATTGCTCACCAGCCCCCGCGCCGCGATCTCCCCGAGCACCTCGACGAGCGCGCGGAAGCGGGCGCTCAGCTCGCGGTACACGGCGGCGAAGCCCGCGGCCGGGGCCAGGTCGGCGAGCTGCCCGTACGCCGCCCCGCCCATCTGGATGTAGTAGTCCTGACCCACGGGCCCCTCGCGCAGCGCGCCCGAGAAGAAGCCCGCCTGATAGAGCGACACGTCGCCCAGCCGCCGCAGGGTCCGGATGCGCTCGTCCCGCTGCTGCTGGAGCGAGCGGTGATACAGCACCGCCAGGGGCTCCTGCTCCGAGCGCCCGTCCTCTCCCTTGCTGAACAGCTTGTCGGACGATGCGAACTCCGCCAGCAGGTTCACCAGGTAGAACTCGGTCGTCTCCGCGACCGCGACCCGTTGGCGCCGGATGACCTCTTCCAGGAGCGTCTTGAAGAATTCCTTCAATGACGGGGACGTGACCAGTTGACTCATGGACGCTCGACCTCCCTTCCCACCCCCGGAAATCGCGGCGGGGGATTTACAGGTCAGAATACCAATGAGCCCGAAATGCCGCAAAGCGGCATCCAGTCATTCCAAGGACTTACGTTGGCACTCCCCGGTGTCGACTGCCAGAAAGTCATCAGAGGAAGAAGCCCGGAGTACCGGAAATCCACTGGTGGACAATCCCGGGAAAACCGAGTCATCCCGGGTGGTTGCCACCTTTCCTGGCGCGGCGCCGGGCGCGCTTGACGGGTCGAGTCCCCTGGTTATTATCCCGCGCGCTTGGCGGTTGGCACTCGTGAGGTGCGAGTGCTAATCGCCCGGGCCCCAAGCCCTTCATCCACCCCGTGGGCGTGCCGAATCCCCGGCTCGCCCCCCTTTCGAGGAGACCGACCATGAAGATTCGTCCCCTGCAGGATCGTCTGATCATCAAGCGCGTGGCCGAGGAGAACAAGACCAAGGGCGGTCTGTTCATCCCCGACACCGCCAAGGAGAAGCCGCTCGAGGGCAAGGTGATCGCCGTCGGCAATGGCAAGGTGCTGGAGGATGGCAAGGTGCGCGCCATGGACATCAAGGCCGGCGACACCATCCTGTTCAGCAAGTACGCGGGCACCGAGATCAAGCTCGACGGTGAGGAGCACCTCATCCTCCGTGAGGAGGATGTGCTCGGCGTGATCGAGAAGTAATTCCCCCCGCTCCCTCCACTTCCCTTTCAAGGAATCCAGATCATGGCAAAAGACATTGTTTTCGACGTCCGCGCGCGCGAAGCCATCCTGCGCGGCGTGAACATCCTGGCCGACGCGGTCAAGGTCACCCTGGGGCCCAAGGGCCGCAACGTGGTGATCGAGAAGTCCTTCGGCTCCCCCACCATCACCAAGGACGGCGTGACGGTGGCCAAGGAGATCGAGCTGGAGAACAAGTTCGAGAACATGGGCGCCCAGATGGTCAAGGAGGTCGCCTCCAAGACCAGCGACGTGGCCGGTGACGGCACCACGACGGCGACCGTGCTGGCGCAGGCCATCTTCCGCGAGGGCGCGAAGCTGGTGGCCGCCGGGCACAACCCGATGGACATCAAGCGCGGCATCGACAAGGCCGTGGCGGCCATCACCGCCGAGCTGAAGAACCTGGCCAAGCCCACCAAGGACAAGAAGGAGATCGCCCAGGTTGGCACCATCTCCGCCAACGGCGACACCACCATCGGGCAGATCATCGCCGACGCGATGGAGAAGGTGGGCAAGGAGGGCGTCATCACGGTGGAGGAGGCCAAGGGCCTGGACACCACCCTGGACGTGGTCGAGGGCATGCAGTTCGACCGCGGCTACCTCTCCCCGTACTTCGTGACGGATCCGGAGCGCATGGAGGTCGTCCTCAACGACCCCCTCATCCTCATCAACGAGAAGAAGATCTCCTCGATGAAGGACATGCTCCCCATCCTCGAGCAGGTGGCCCGCTCGGGTAAGCCCCTGCTGATCATCGCCGAGGACATCGAGGGCGAGGCGCTGGCCACGCTCGTGGTGAACAAGATCCGCGGCGTGCTCAACGTGGCGGCGGTGAAGGCGCCGGGCTTCGGTGACCGCCGCAAGGCCATGCTCGAGGACATCGCCACCCTGACGGGCGGCCGGATGATCGCCGAGGACCTGGGCATCAAGCTGGAGACGCTGCAGCTGACCGACCTGGGCCGCGCCAAGCGCGTCACCATCGACAAGGACAACACCACCATCGTCGACGGTGCCGGTGCCCAGACGGAGATCGAGGCGCGCGTGAAGCAGATCCGCGCCCAGATCGAGGAGACCAGCAGCGACTACGATCGCGAGAAGCTCCAGGAGCGTCTGGCCAAGCTCGTGGGCGGCGTGGCCGTCATCAACGTGGGCGCCGCGACCGAGACCGAGATGAAGGAGAAGAAGGCTCGCGTGGAGGACGCCCTCAACGCGACCCGCGCGGCCGTCGAGGAGGGTGTGGTTCCTGGCGGCGGCGTGGCCCTGCTGCGCTGCTCCAAGGTGCTCGACGGCGTCAAGGTCGACGCCGGTGAGAAGTTCGGCGTGGACATCATCCGCCGCGCCGTCGAGGAGCCGCTGCGTCAGATCGTCGCCAACGGCGGCCTCGAGGGCAGCGTCATCGTCAACAAGGTCAAGGAAGGCACGGGCTCGTTCGGCTTCAACGCCGCCACGAGCACCTACGAGGACCTGCTGGCCGCGGGCGTGATCGACCCGGCCAAGGTGAGCCGCACCGCGCTGCAGAACGCGGCGTCGGTCGCCTCCCTGATGCTCACCACCGAGGCGATGGTGGCCGAGCGTCCGAAGGAGGAGAAGGACCTGCCCGCCGGCGGCGCCGGTGGCATGGGTGGTATGGGCGGCATGGGCGGCATGGGCGGCATGGGGATGTAATTCCCTCCCGCGGCTCCCTGGGCGCGGCGTCCCCGCGCTCCGGGCTCCCCGCCACGGCCCCTGGTTCCCTCGTGGAGCCAGGGGCCGTTCGCTTTGCGGGGCCCGGGTGACCGCATGCCTGGATGGCACGGGAGCCGGCTCGCGATTAGTTTCAGCCCACAGACAACCAGGAGGACACACGTGCAACCCGTGAAGATCTACACCACCACCTACTGTGGCTACTGCGTCCGGGCGAAGGATCTCCTCAAGCGCAAGGGCGTCGCGTATGAGGAAGTGGACGTGACGGGTGACGACGACATGCGCTCGAAGCTGGTGGAGATGAGCGGCGGCCAGCGCACGGTGCCGCAGATCTTCATCGGCAGCACGCACGTCGGGGGCTACACCGACCTGGCCCAGCTGGACCGGGACGGCAAGCTGGACCCCATGCTCCAGGCCTGAGTGGCGAGCGGGCGAGCGAGCCCCCACCCCCAGCAAGCATCTCGCCTCCCCCATGAGCAGGTTACCCCGAGCGATTTCCCACTCAGGGTTCTCACACAGGGGAGGTGGATGATGGCCAAGGCTGGTGGAAAGTCCCCGGGTATCAAGGACGACGTCATCGGTGTGATCTACCAACGGTTGCAGGCGGCATCGGACGTGGACCAGTACATCCAGGACGCCGAGCAACAGGGCGACCGGGAAGTGGTCGAGTTCCTGCGCGACTACCAGGAGTCCCAGAAGGACCTGGCCGAGCGCGCCAAGAACCTGCTCGGGGCCCGGATGGCGCGCAACGAGGCGCCGCGTGAGGCCCGCGTTCAGCCCGGCAAGAAGCTGGTGGTGGATGCCGAGCACCTGCGCAAGGGCGCCGGCTCACCCACCAACGCCCAGATGAAGTCGGGTGGGCAGGCGCAGGACGACATCGTGGACGAGCAGTCCAAGGAGTCGTTCCCGGCCAGTGACTCGCCCGCCAAGTACTAGCGGCCATGACGGAGACAAACGGCCCGGGTACGCCCCGCGTGTCCGGGCCGTCGTGTGTTTGGGCTCCCCGCTCTGGCGCCCTCCCCCTCCCGCCCCAGCTCCCACCCCGGGTGGAAATCTCCCGGGTGACTCGATTCTGCGTGGGCGGGCCGGAGCGCGAGACAAACGCTTGCTCCCTTCGGGAAGCCCTCGTAAACAGGAACTTCCGTGAAGCTGGCGGAGCCTCCTGCTCGCCGCGCGGATGGAGGGACCACGCCCATGATCGACGACAGAGCCGAGTCCACGTTGACCGTGCAGGTGGGAGACAGTCCGCCGACACGCATCCAGGTGCGTGACTGGACCGTCGAGGTCAACTCGGGGCCGGACAAGGGCAAGAAGGTCACCACCCAGGACGCGCTGCTGCGCGTGGGCTCCGACCCCGCGAGTGACCTGGTGCTCAGTGATCAGACGGTGAGCCGCCGCCACCTGGAACTGGAGCGCAGCTCGCAAGGCATCCTCCTGCGCGACCTGGGCAGCCGCAACGGCACCTTCCTGGATGGCCACCGGGTGATCCAGGTGCTGCTGCAGCACGGCGACAAGGTGCAGCTGGGCAAGACGAAGCTCGTCATCAAGCAGGAGTCGCGCGCCACCGAGGTGGAAGTCTCGGGCGGAGCGGACGCCTTCGGCTCGCTGGTGGGCACCGCGGAGAAGACGCGCGTCGTCTTCGCGCAGCTGCGCGGCATCGCCCGCGAGGACATGAACCTGCTGCTGGAGGGCGAGACGGGCACCGGCAAGGAGCTGGCCGCGCGCGCCGTGCACCAGCACTCCATGCGCCGCCACGGCCCCTTCAAGGTGGTGGACTGCAACCTCATCACCGAGGAGAAGGCCGAGCGCGAGCTGTTCGGCGGTCTGCGCGCCGACGAGGACAAGGGCGCCAAGGGCGTGTTCGAGGCCTCCCAGGGCGGCACCCTGTTCCTGGACGAGGTGGGCGAGCTGCCCCTGTCGCTCCAGCCCAAGCTGTTGCGCGTGCTCGAGTCGCGCGAGGTGCCCTCGATCAATGGGGCGCCGATTCCCGTGGACGTGCGCGTCATCGCCTCCACGCACCGCAACCTCGAGGAGGACGTGCGCCAGGGCCGCTTCCGGGCGGACCTCTACTTCCGCCTGGCCGTGGCGCGCGTGCGCCTGCCCCCGCTGCGCACCCGGCGCGAGGACATCCCCGTGCTGACCCAGTCGCTGCTGCGCGGCATCAAGACCTCCTTCGAGCTCACCCCCCAGACGCTCGCCCTCTTCGAGGGCTATGACTGGCCGGGCAACGTGCGCGAGCTGCGCAACGTGCTCGAGCGCGGCGCGCTCATGCAGGAAACGGGCAACTCGAGCTGGCTGGACTTCATGGCCCAGAACCAGCGCCGCCCCGAGGGCGAGCAGCCCACCACCAGCGTGGCCGCGCTGGTGACGAACATGCCCTACCACGAGGCCAAGGATCGCGTGGTGGCCGACTTCGAGCGCCTCTACTTCGCCGAGGTCATGCGCGAGTCCAACTTCGACATGAAGAAGGCCGAGCAACACACGGGCCTGTCCATGCAGAGCCTCTACCGATTGCTCAAGAAGAACGGTCTGCGCTTGAAGGATCTCAAGAACGCCGAGGGACTTGATAAATGAGGCCTCCGTTGTCCTGACCCCAACGGAGAACCTCCACATGATGCGCCGTATCGCCATCGCCTCCCTCCTCGCTTCGGCGGCCGCGGGCTGCGCCAGCACGCAGCAGGCCCAGACCCAGGGCCCCACCACGAAGGAAGAGCGGATGCGCATCAGCAACCAGCCGCCCTTCGACGTGTCGGTGTGCCAGACGCAGCTGCCCGCCCTGCCCCAACCCGCCAACCAGGGCGGCCTCGTGGGCGGCCTGCTCTTCGCCCGTCCCCAGGTGATGGAGTGCCTGGTGGATCCCAAGTCCCGCGGCGACGCGGAGACCACGCGCGTCGTCGTGAAGACGACCGTGAACGACCAGGGCGGCACGCACGCCGTCTCTGGCGAGAACCTCACCCCCGAGGGCATCGCGTGCGTGCAGAAGACGGTGGACACGCTCGTGCCGCTCACCGCCCTGGCCAAGGGCGCGCAGCCGGTGGAGTCCGAGAGCGTCTTCGTGCACGAGCACGGCAACAGCGCCAGCGTGAAGTTCGGCAACAACCCGGGCTCGGACTACTCGGGTGCCGTGCGGCTCGCCCAGCCCCAGTGGTGTGACTGCTACGCGGGCTTCACCACCGTGGCGCCCCCCACGGTGCGCGCCAACATCACCCTGAAGAAGACCGCGACGACCGCGGCCGACATCACCTTCGATCCGGTGGGCACTCCCGAGGGCGAGCAGCTCGCCGCGTGCCTCAAGGGCAAGATGGCGGCGGTGCCGGCGAAGGTGGACGTGGACGAGCTGAAGTTCCCCTACCGCTTCGTCCACTTCAACTCGCGCGCCACCGAGCCCGCCGCGGATCTCCAGCCCGAGATGCGCTTCTTCCAGCTCGACCTGGTGCGCAACCAGCGCTCGGCCGACGCGGCCATCGCCTTCGGCCACCGCGCCAACGCCGCCGAGGTCTATGACGCCGTCGTCGCCCAGTACCAGAAGACCAAGGACTGGAAGCTGGTGGACGAGCTCAAGAGCAAGTGCAAGGTGCTCGTCGACTCTTCCCAGGCGTGGGTGAACGCCATCGACGCCCAGCTCAAGGTGGACCAGAGCACCCTGGGGCTCGCCCAGGAGCTCAAGGCCAAGGACGCGTCCTGGGCCGACCTGGAGCCCAAGGCCCAGGAGGTCATCAACAACACCCAGCAGGACCTGGACAACGCCAAGAAGCGCCTCGAGGCCGACCAGGGCGCCTGCCCCAAGGAGACCCGGGAAGCCGCGCCCAAGAAGGACGCCAAGAAGAAGTAGCCCCCGGCGCCTGAAGCACCCGAGGCCCTGAAGCACCGAAGGCGCGGCCCCTGGAAACCCAGGAGCCGCGCCTTCTTCACTTTCCCGGGGACGCGGGCGGGGCTCAGGCCACGCTGGTGTTGTCGTTGGCCGCGGTGGCCTCGCGCAGCCGCACGCTCACCAGCTTGGAAATGCCGGGCTCCTCCATGGTGACGCCGTAGAGGGTGTCGGCCACTTCCATGGTGCGCTTGTTGTGGGTGATGAGGATGAACTGCGACTGCTTGCTCATCTCCTTCACCATGTCGTTGTAGCGGCCCACGTTGCCCTCATCCAACGGGGCGTCGACCTCGTCCAGGAGGCAGAAGGGCGTGGGCTTGATGAGGAAGATGGCGAAGATGAGCGCCACGGCCGTGAGCGCCTTCTCGCCGCCGGACAAGAGGTTCATGCTCTGCAGCTTCTTGCCGGGCGGCTGGGCGACGATCTCCACGCCGGGCTCCGTCCCCTGCCCTTCCTGGGTGAGCACCAGGCTCGCCCGGCCTCCGCCGAACAGCCGCGGGAAGATGGCCTGGAACTTCTCGTTGACGATGTCGAACGTCTGCTTGAAGCGCTCCCGGCTCGACGCGTCGATGCGCCGGATGGCCTCCTGCAGCTTCTCCATCGACTCGCTCAGGTCCTTCTTCTGCGCGAGCAGGAACGCCGAGCGCTGGGTGAGCTCCTCGTGCTCGTCGATGGCGGTGAGGTTGATCTCCCCCATCTTCTCCACCTGGGCGCGCAGCTCCTTGAGCTCCTGCTCCGCCTCCTCGCTCAGCGAGGGCAGCAGGTGGTAGTGGTGCACCTCGTCGGGCAGCTCCACCGCGTGGCGCTCGCGCACCCCCGACACCAGGTGCTCCAGCTCCAGGGAGATCTCCCGCTCGCGCAGCGTCATCTGCGACAGGCCCTGGGTGAGCCCATCCAGCTTCGTGCGCAGCTCGCGCAGCGCCGCCTCCTGGTCCCGCACCTCGCCGGTGGCCGTGGCATGGGCCGCGCGCCGGCCCTCGAGTCCCTCCGTAGCGCCGCGCAGCGCCTCGGCCTTCTCGGCGCGCAGGGCTTCCGTCTCGCCGATGCGGCGGTTGAAGTCCTCCACGCGCGAGGCGCCCTCACGCACCGTGGACTCCAGCTTGCGCACCCGGCTGGCCATCTCCTCGCGCTGGGCGAGCAGGCTCTCCAGCTCCTTGCGCGCCGCATCGCCCCGCTCGCCGCCCGCGGCCACCTTCACCTTGAGGCTGGTGAGCTGTCCGGTGGCCGCGTCCGCGCGCTGCTTGAGCGACTCCAGCTCGCCCAGCAACTGCTTCACGCGCTCCTCACGCGCCTCGCGGTCCGTCTGGCCGTGCGCCACCTCGCCCCGGCTGTTCTCCTCCTCGTGCGCCAGGCCCTCGTACATGTGCGCGAGCTGGGTCTCCTCGGCGTCCACGGCGCGGATCCGATCGCGCACCCGCGCCAGGTCCTCGCTCGCCTTGTGGAGAT
Source organism: Cystobacter fuscus (assembly GCF_002305875.1). NCBI lineage: Bacteria > Pseudomonadati > Myxococcota > Myxococcia > Myxococcales > Archangiaceae > Cystobacter > Cystobacter fuscus. The sequence continues at coordinate 8,388,326 of NZ_CP022098.1, forward strand.
CCTTCTCCTGGCTGGCCAGGCTCAGCTCCTCGGCGTGCTGGTTGCGCGAGAGCCCCTTGAGCACGTCCTCCGTGTCCCCCATCTGCTTCTGCAGGGTGTAGTGCCGGGTGAGGATCTCGTTGTAGCGCTCCTCCACCCGGGCCACCTCGATGGCCAGCTCGGCGATCTCCCGCTTCTTCTGCAGGGCCCCCACTGCGGCGCCCTCGCGCTCGCCACCGGTGATGGTGCCGTCCGCGCGGAACACCTCGCCGTCCAGGGTGACGAGCGTGCACACCTCGCGCTCGGCCTCCGCGTAGGCGCGCGCGCTCGCCAGGTCCTCCACGATGATCACGTCCCCGAGCAGCAGCCGCACCACGGGCAGCAGCGCCGGCTCACACGTCACCTCGTCCAGGGCGCGCGCGAGCACGCCCGGGCGGGAGCGGTCCGGTTGGATCTCGGGAGGGAGCCGCTCGGGGGGCGGCACGGGCAGGAAGCTGCCCCGGCCCTCGGCGGCGTCCTTGAGGTACTCCACCAACTCCACGCCCTTGGCGCGGCTCTCCACGACGACGTGCTGCAACCGCTCGCCGAGCACCGCCTCCACCGCGCGCTCGTAGCGCGGCGTGGTGGAGAGCACGTCCGCCACCAGGCCGAAGATGCCCTGGGTGCGTGCCTCCTCGCCCGCGCGCACCATCACCGCGCGCACACCCTTGTCGAAGCCCTCGTAGTCCTTCTGCAGCGCCTCCAGAGAGGCGAGCCGGGTGCGCTTGTCGCTCAGCTCCTCGCGCAGGCCGATGACCTGGACCTCGTTCTCCGTGAACGCCTGGCGGGTGCGGCGCAGCGCCTCCTCCTCCTGGCCCCTGCGCTCGGCGATCTCGATCGACAGGTGGCGGCGATCCTCCACCTGGCGGGCCACTGACTGGCGCGCGTCCTCGAGCTGCTTCTCCTGCTCGCGCAAGCCATCCGCCTCGGCGCGGTTGCGCGCGCGGCGGGCCTCCAGGTCCGCCTTCTGGCGGGCGAGGTTGACGAGGTTGCTCTCGTGGTTGGCCAGGCGGCTGGCCACGGTGACGAGCGCGGCGCGCTCCTGCTCCAGCCGCAGGCCGATCTCCGCCTGCAACTGGCCCGCCCGGCGCAGCTCCTCCTGCGCCACCCGCATGGCCACCTCGTCCTCCTTCCACGAGCCGGCGATGTTGCTGAGCTCCGCCTCGCGCGAGCTCATGGTCTCGGCCAGCTCGGCCTGCCGGGCCTTGAGCGCCTGGAGATCCACCTCGGACTGGGCCACCCGGGCGCTCGTCTCCTCCAGGTCCTTCTGCCAGTAGGCCAGGTCCTGGTCCGCGCGCTGCACGGCGCTCTCCAGGGCGTGCACCTCGGCCGACAGCTTCTGCAACGCCTGGGTCTCCGCCTCGAGCCCCGCGCGACGCTCGGCGATGGCCGCCTCCTGCTCGCGCATCTTCTCCAGGCCCTCGCGCTCCTCGCCCACCACGCCGCCCAGCTTCTCCTGAAGCTGCTTGGCCTCGGCGTGCAGCGCCAGGAAGCGGTGCGAGGCGGAGTGCAGATCGATCTCGCGCATGCGCGCCTTGAGCTTGCGGTACTTCTCGGCCTTCTTCGCCTGGCGCGACAGGCTCTCCAGGCGGCGCTCCAGCTCGTTGGTGATGTCGGTGACGCGCAGCAGGTTGGCCTGGGTGGCCTCCAGCTTGCGCTCGGCGGCCTTGCGGCGCGACTTGTACTTGGTGACGCCCGCGGCCTCTTCAATCAGGTGGCGCCTGTCCTCGGGCTTGCTGGAGACGATGAGGCCCACGCGGCCCTGCTCGATGATGGAGTAGGCGCGCGTGCCCACGCCGGTGCCGAGGAACAACTCGGTGATGTCCAGCAGGCGGCAGGTCGTCTTGTTGATGAGGTACTCGGACTCGCCGTTGCGGAAGAGCCGGCGGGTGACGGTCACCTCGGGGATGCCACCCAGGTGCGCGGGCAGCGTGTCCGTCTCGTCCACGTGGAAGGTGAGCGACACCTCGGCCATGGACAGGGGCGGCTTGGACTCCGAGCCGTTGAAGATGACGTCCTCCATGCCGCGGCCGCGCAGGTTCTTGGCGCTCTGCTCGCCCATCACCCAGCGGATGGAGTCCACCACGTTCGACTTGCCGCAGCCGTTGGGGCCGACGATGCCCGTGACGCCCTCATCGAACGAGAAGACGCTGCGCTCCATGAACGACTTGAAGCCGGTGATGTCCAGGCGCTTGATTCGCATGAGGGAACGGGCTCCCGAGAAGAAGGTGCGGACGGACGAGAAACGGCGCCGAGGCCGAAAAATCGGCTCCGGAGCGATTTCGGACGAGTAGCACGCAAGTTTTCGACCGATCAAGCATGACGCCCGTCCAGCCCATGCATTCGCGTGGGCGGACACGGCCATCCCCACCCGCCAACCCAGGGGTTGTGGGAATGGGAACAGACGCTACCTTCCCTCCGCGCTTCCTGGAGGCATCCCTCGATCAAGGCCCTGCTCGCCCTCTCGCTCCACACGGGAGCGGTCTGCGAGGGTGTAGCACCCCCCTCTGACATGGCCGGGCCAGCCCCTGCCGGGGGGAGGCGGCGCGAGGGGCACTACCAGGGCTCAGGCCTCGGGAGCCGCCGTCACCGGGGGCTTGGGGCTGGCCTGGGGCTCCACGGTCACCTTCACCACGCGGGGACCCTCGACCTCCTCCACCTGGATGCGCCACATGTCCAGCTTGAGCACGTCGCCCTTGAGGGGAATGCGGCCCAGCCTCGCCATGAGGTAGCCGGCGATCGTCGTCACCTCGACGTCCTCGTCCTCCAGCTTGAACGACACGTCCAGCCGGTCCTCCAGGTCATCGAGCTGCGCCGAGCCGGGCAGCTCGAAGCGCCCACCGGGCAGCGAGCGCACCTCGTCCACGCGCCGCCCCAGCTCGGCCACGTCGCCGACGATCTCCGCCACCACGTCCGCGATCGTCACCAGGCCCGAGGTGCCTCCGTGCTCGTCCACGACGAGGGCCGTCTGCCGGCGCCGGCGGCGGAACTCGTTGAGCAGCTGCTCGAGCGTCACGTGCTCCGGCACGTACAGCACCGGCCGCTGCACCTGGGACAGGCTGCGCAGCTCGCCCCGGGACAGCAGGAAGAAGAGGTCCTTCACGTTCACCACCCCCTCCACCTCGTCCAGGTTGCCGCGGCACACCGGCAGCCACGTGTGGCCCGCCGCGCGCGCGTCCGCGACGCACTTGTCCAGGGGCTCCTCCATGTCGAGGAACTTCACCTGGTTGCGCGGCACCATCACCTGACGCGCCGTCTTCTGCGCCATCTCCAGCGAGCGCTCGAGCAGCTCGGCGCGCGCGGTGGTGATGGCGCCCGCCTCCGCGGAGCTGTGGAGGATGACGCGCAGCTCGTCCTCGTTGTGCGCGTCCTGGGACTCGTGCGCGGTGTGCATGCCAAACGCCTTGAGCACCCAGCCGGCCAGCGCGTTGAGCAACCAGATGGCCGGATAGAAGACGAAGTAGAAGGCGCGCATGGGCAGCGCCACCGCGAGCGTCGTCGCCTCGGCGCGCTGGATGGCGAGGCTCTTGGGCGCCAGCTCCCCGAGCACGATGTGCAGGAAGGTGATGATGGCGAACGCGATGGCCACCGAAATCGAGTGCGCCAGCGCCGGCCCCGCCGCCTCGGGCACCACCTGGAGCAGCACGGGCTCCAGGAGGTGGGCGAACGCCGGCTCCCCGAGCCAGCCCAGCCCCAGCGACGCGAGGGTGATTCCGAACTGCGTGGCGGACAGGTACGCGTCCAGCTTGTCCACCATCTTCATGGCGGTGGCCGACCCCGGCCGTCCGTCGTCCACCAACGCCTGCAGGCGCGTGGGGCGAATCTTCACGATGGCGAACTCGGTCGCCACGAAGAAGCCGTTGGCGAACACCAGCAGCAGCGCCAGGCCGAGGAAAACCCATTCCATGGTGGAAACTCAGGGGCTCGAAGAAGGGCCCTGGAAAGGGCTCGGGGGAGGGCTCAGAAGAGCGCCTCGAACCCGGGATCGCTCTTCAACGAGTCGAACATCGTATCCGTGGCGAGCCAACCCTGAACCTTGGCGCGATCGGCCGTCACGGCCTTTTGCAGGAAGGTCAACGCATCGGCCCGGCGGCCCCAGAGCGCGTAGAGCGCGGCCAGGTTGTAGTTGAGCAGCAAGTCGTCGGCGTTGAGCGCGCTCGCCTTCTCGTAGGAGCGCTCCGCCTCGGCGTAGAAGCCCTTCTGGGCGTAGCAGATGCCCAGGTCCAGGTGCGCCTCGAAGTTGTCGGCCTCCAGCCGCACCACTTCCTTGAGCTGGGTGATGGCCGAGCGGTAGTCGCCCTCGTCCATCAGCAGCGCGGCGAGCTCGTGCCGGGGGAAGGCGTCCTGGGGCTCCAGCTCGATGGCCGTCTGCAGCTCGCGCATGGCCTCCTCGATGCGCCCCTGGTCCGCGTAGGTGAGGCCCAGGTTGAGGTGCGCGTCCGGGTACTCCGGATCCAGCTCGATCGCCTCGCGGTACTCCACCACGGCCATCTCGTCGGCGTGCGTGGAGAGGAAGCAGGCGAGGTTGTAGTGCGCGGTGGGGCTGTCCGGCTCCAGCTTCAGCGCGGTGAGGTACTCGCCCAGCGCCTCGCGATAGAGCTTCTTCTCGGCGTAGACGGTGGCGAGGTTGTCGTGGGCATGAGCGGAGTCGGGATCGAGATCGATCGCCTTCTTGAACTCCTTGATGGCCTCGTCCAGCCACCCGCGATCCGCCAACTCGATGCCACGTGAGTTGTGCTCGTCGGAGAGAGCGATGTTGTCCTTTTCCCGGGCCATGAACTCGCGAAATCAATCTACGCGCCGCCATTTTCACGGCGCAAGCAAGAGCCATCCCTCCCGGTGAGTGCCTGGAGGGTCCTATCCTGGGAAGACGTAATGACCAGCTCCCCAGGGATCCAGCGCGCGGGGTGGGGAATGCTTGCCCCCTCCCCTTCGGACCAGGGGAGGAGGCGTGCGGCGAACTACTTGCGGCGCTCGCGGGCGCGGCGGCGCTTGAGGGCCGCCTTCTTCGAACCAGCGCGGTTGGACAGCTTCTTCTTGCTGCGATTTCCCTTCTGGGCAGGCATCTTCTTGGTACTCCGTTTCGGCGGAATGGAGCCGCACGGACAGGCGGCGAACCGCCCTTTTTTCACGCTCCGGGACCGGAAGTCCACGGAATTTCTTGGCCCCGTCCGGCCTTGCCAGGGGCCAGACAACGGGGCACAACCCCGAGCCCACACCGATGATCGATAAACTCGAAGACGTGGAGCGCCGGTTCGAGCGCCTCACCGCCGACCTGGCCAACCCGGACGTCATCGCCGACTCGGCGAAATTACAGAAGGTCTCCAAGGAGCGGGCGAGCCTGGAGAAGCTGGTGGAGACCTTCCGCTCCTACCGCAAGGTGCTCGACGACCTCAAGGAAGTGGAGGCGTGGCTGTCCAGCTCGGACGCCGACGAGAAGGCCTATGCGCGCGAGGCCCTGCCCGGCCTGAAGACCCAGCGCGAGGAGCAGGAGCAGGCGCTCAAGGTGCTGCTGCTGCCCAAGGATCCCAATGACGAGAAGAACGTCATCCTGGAGATCCGCGCGGGCGCTGGCGGCGACGAGGCGGGCCTGTTCGCCGAGGAAGTCATGCAGATGTACCTGCGCTACGCCGACCGCAAGGGGTGGAAGGCGGACATCCTCGACATGAGCCCGGGCGGCGCCGGGGGCGTCAAGGACGTCACCATCACCCTGTCGGGCGAGGGCATCTACAGCGCCATGAAGTACGAGTCCGGCGTGCACCGGGTGCAGCGCGTGCCGGCCACCGAGGCGCAGGGCCGCATCCACACCTCCACCATCACCGTGTCGGTGATGCCCGAGGCCGAGGACGTGGACATCAAGCTCAACCCCGCGGACATCGAGATGCAGGTGATGCGCTCGACGGGCTCGGGCGGCCAGAGCGTGAACACCACCGACTCCGCGGTGCGCCTCATCCACAAGCCCTCGGGTATCGTGGTGAAGTGCCAGCAGGAGAAGAGCCAGACGAAGAACCGCGCCATGGCCGAGCGCATGCTGCGCGCCAAGCTCTATGAGATCGAGCAGGAGCGCATCCGCAACGAGCGCGACTCCATGCGCCGCGGCCAGGTGGGCACGGGCGACCGCTCGGAGAAGATCCGCACCTACAACTTCCCGCAGGATCGGCTGACGGATCACCGCATCGGCCTCACGGTGCACAACCTGCCGGGCATCATGTCGGGCGGCGTCGAGGACATCATCACCGCCTGCCGCACCTACTACCAGGCCGAGGCCCTCAAGCAGCAGACGGGTGGCGGGGCGGGCTCGCCGGGCGCATGAGCGAGGAGATCTGGACCATCCGCCGGGTCCTCACCTGGACGGCGCAGCACTTCGAGAAGCGGGGCGTGGACGCGCCCCGGCTCACCGCCGAGGTACTGCTCGCCCACGTGTTGAAGACGACGCGCGTGCGCCTGTACGTGGACCTGGACCGGCCGCTGGAGAAGGAGGAGCTGGCCGCCTTCAAGGCGCTCATCGCGCGGCGCATGGCGGGCGAGCCCACCCAGTACCTCACCGGCGTGCGCGAGTTCTACAACCGCCCCTTCAAGGTGGACGCGCGCGTGCTCATCCCCCGGCCCGAGACGGAACTCCTGGTGGAGGCCGCCCTGCACGCGCTGCCCAAGGACGGCCCCGGCACCGCGCTGGACGTGTGCACGGGCTCGGGCTGCATCGCCATCAGCCTCGCGGCCGAGCGGCCCCAGGCCACCGTGCTCGCCACGGACCTGTCCCCGGACGCCTGCGCGCTCGCGCGGGAGAACGCCCAGGCCCTGGGCGTGGCGGACCGGGTGAACGTGCTGCACGGCAGCCTCTTCACCCCCCTGCCCCCGGACGCGCGCTTCCAGGTGGTGGTGTCCAACCCGCCCTACATCGCCACGGGGGAGATTCCGGGCCTGTCGGCCGAGGTGCGCCGCGAGCCCCGGATGGCGCTCGACGGGGGGCCGGATGGTCTCGCGCTGCTGCGCCAGGTGATCGAAGGGGCCCGCCGCGTCCTCGTGCCTGGCGGGCTGCTTGCAATGGAAATCGGCGAAACACAGGGCCCCGCCGTGCAGGCCCTCCTCCAGGCCGCGGGCTACGACAACGCGCGGGTGGAGAAGGATCTGGAGCGGCGGGATCGCCTCGCTTTCGGGACACAACCCGTGGCCAACCAGCCACGGGGGTGAGAGACGGGACAGATGGACAAGATCGTCGTGAAGGGTGGTCACCCCCTCAAGGGTGAGGTGACCGTGTCGGGCGCGAAGAACGCGGCGCTGCCCATCCTCGCCTCGGCGCTGCTCGCGGACGGCAAGAGCGTCTACCGCAACGTGCCGGACCTGGCGGACGTGACCACCATGCTCAAGGTGCTCGGCACCATGGGCTGTGGGACCGGGCGGCTGACGGGCGAGCGCTCGGACGTGTGCGAGGTGTCCGTCGAGGGGGCCATCCACCCCGAGGCGCCGTATGACCTGGTGAAGACGATGCGCGCCTCGGTGCTGGTGCTCGGCCCGCTGGTGGCCCGCTTCGGCCGGGCGCGCGTGTCCATGCCGGGCGGGTGTGCCATCGGGGCGCGCCCCATCGATCAGCACCTCAAGGGCCTCAAGGCCCTGGGCGCGGACATCCACCTCACCGAGGGCTACGTCGAGGCGACGGCGAAGCGCCTGAGGGGCGGCACCGTCAACTTCGACGTCATCACCGTGACGGGCACGGAGAACGTGATGATGGCGGCGGTGCTCGCCCAGGGCCGCAGCGTGCTGGAGAACTGCGCGCGCGAGCCCGAGGTGGAGGAGCTCGCCCGGGTGCTCAACAAGATGGGGGCGCGCATCCAGGGCGCGGGCACCTCCGTCATCACCATCGACGGGGTGGACGGCCTCAATCCCGTGGAGCACGCCATCCTCCCGGATCGCATCGAGGCGGGCACGCTCATGGTGGCCGCCGCCATCACTGGCGGTGACGTGCTGGTCCGGCGCGTGGTGACCGAGCACCTGGAGCCCGTCATCCTCAAGCTGCGCGAGACGGGCTGTACCCTGACGACCGAGGAGGGAGGAATCCGGGTGAAGGCCCCCTCGGTCATCCACTCGGTGGACGTGAAGACGGCCGAGCACCCGGGCTTCCCCACGGACATGCAGGCCCAGCTCATGGGGCTGATGACGGTGGCCGACGGCACCTCGGTCATCTCCGAGCGCATCTTCGAGAACCGCTTCATGCACGTGCCGGAGCTGCACCGCATGGGGGCGGACATCACCATCCAGGGGCATACGGCGGTGGTGAAGGGGGTGCGCAGCCTCTCGGGCGCTCCCGTCATGGCCACGGACTTGAGGGCCAGCGCCTCGCTGGTCCTGGCGGGTCTCCGGGCCGAGGGCAAGACGGAGGTCCAGCGCATCTACCACCTGGATCGCGGCTACGAGCGCTTGGAGCGCAAGCTGCGTGACCTGGGAGCGGACATCGCCCGGGTCAAGGCCTGAGCCCCGGGGGGTAGACCGAGGGTTGGGTGCGTGAACACAATGCGGGGGTTGGGTTGCATCTCAAAAATCATGCGACCTATCATTCCCAGAACGCCCGGGGGCCCACCGTGACCCGGACCGCACCCCCCACGGGAGCTCGGCTCCCCCAACAGGAGAAAGATCCACCCCATGAATTGCCCCGGTTGCAGCGTCGAGATGGTTGATCTCGAAGGGGACCACGAGACGTTGCGCAAGTGTGGAGATTGCGGCGGACTCTGGATTGACGTCGCGGATCTCAACCGGATCCTGCTCCACAACAACCTGCCTGGACTCGAGAGCCAGGGAGGCAAGGTCGACGCGAACGCGCTCACGGGCCAGTGCCCCGAGTGCCAGGTGGATCTCGTCCGGGTCGACGGCGGAGACCGTCAGCATCCGCTGAGCTATGACACCTGCGAGTCGTGTGGCGGCATGTTCCTCGAGTCGGAGTTCGCCGACGCCACCGACGCCAAGGTCGCCGAGCAGGAGATCATCGACTTCTTCCGGCACTTCAACGCCAAGAAGAAGACCGCCGCCGGCTGAGCCCCTCGCGCTCCGAGCCCTCTTCCGTCTCGCCCTACCGGGCTCCCGTCCACCCGACGGGCCCGAAAACGACCCCTCGTGCCTTCACTCGTCCCTCCGCCGGGATGAAAGCGTCGGCCCGCCTGTTGGCGGACCTTGACACCCGGGCACCAGGGGATTGAGTAGGCAGGCGAATGCCAAGAGGGAACGGAATGCGACGTCTGGGTGGGGTGTGGCTGTGCCTGTTGCTGGCCGGCTGCCCGAATGGCTGCTCGAACAAGGAGGTTTCGGTTCCCGACGCGGGTCCCGTGGTCACCGGACCCGATCAGCTCGAGGAGAAGGAACCCGATGATCGGCCCGAGCAGGCCCTCACCCTCGCCCGCGACGCGACGGTGAGCGCCAGCCTCGGCGCGGATCCGTCCAAGCCCGACGAGGACTGGTATCGGCTCGCTCCGAGTACCCCGCGCGTGGCGGACGTGAGCGTCTCCGGCATTCCCGGCGGAGACGTGGTGCTGGAGGTGTACGACGCGCCCGGCGTGCGCAGCGCCAACCTCAACAGCGCCGGCGTGGGCAAGCCCGAGCGCTACCCCAACCTCTTCGTCGAGGGCGAGCGCTGGGTGCGCGTGGCCTCGGCCCGCAAGGGCACGGGCGGCGCCTACACCCTCGAGGTGCGCTACCACGTCCCCGAGGACGGCGTGGAGCGCGAGCCCAATGATCGGGCCGTGGACGCCACGCCCCTACAGTTGGGCCAGACGGTGGCGGGCTTCATCGGCCACGCGGGAGACGAGGACTGGTACCGGCTGGAGCTGCCCGAGACGGCCCAGGCCACTCCCGCCCCGGACGTGAACGACGCCGGGAGCGCGCCCACGGCTCCGGCCCCGACGGCGCCCACCCCCGGTGAGACTGGCGTGCCGCCCACCGAGCCCGCTCCGGGACAGCCCGCGGAGCCCTCGGGAGAGGACCCGTCCGCCACCGCCCAGCAGGAGCCCCCGCCGAGCGAGCCGCTCCAGGTCCCCATCCCCCTTCCCCTCCCGAACCAGCCCGCCCCCGTGCCGGAAGAGCCTCCCGCGGTGGCGCTGAAGATCGATCTGGTGGGAGTGGAGGGCGTGCGCACGGAGCTGTCGGTCCTCACGGCCGCCGAGGCACCCCTGTTCACCACCAAGAGCATCGAGGGGGAGGGCCTGTCGCTGCGCAACGTGGGGGCCCGGGCGACCGATCGCGTGGTGTACCTGGTCGTGAAGAGCGGCTGGAGCGGGACGGGCAAGGACGCGAAGCGGGGCTTCAACACCGAGAAGGCCTACTCGCTCACGGTGACCCTGGAGGAAGCCGGGGCCAACGCGGAGCTGGAGCCCAACGACGAGCTGTACAAGGCCACCGCCCTGCCGCTCGCGGGCTACAAGGAGGGCTTCCTCTCGCCCAAGGGTGATGTGGACAACTTCGTCCTGAAGACGGCCGAGCCGGTGCTCGCCCGGGTGGAGCTGTCGGGTGTGGAGCGCGTGGACGTGGAACTGTCCGTCATCCAACCCCCCGAGGGCGAGGGCCAGAAGGAGACGGTGCTCCAGCGCGCCAACGATGGAGCCATCAAGGAGCCCGAGCGCCTCAACAACGTGGCCTGTAGCGGCACCTGCTACTTCCGGGTGCAGGGGGCCTCGCGCAAGCAGGATGGCAAGTGGGTGCGCGACTACGAGAACGCGGAGCAGCCCTACCGCATCTCCATCACCACCGTGCCCGACGATGGCAGCCAGGAGCGTGAGCCGAACAACAGCGCGGACCGCGCCACCGAGCTGACCCTCGGCAAGGCGGTGCGCGGCACCGTCTATCCGCTCAAGGACGTGGACTACTACCGGTTGGACTTGTCGGACCGGCCGGTGCGCACGCCCATCCGGGCCACGCTGCTGGGCATCCTCAAGGTCGACGTGGGTCTGTACCTGCACCGCCTGGGCGAGGACGGCAAGCTGTCGCTCGTGCAGACGTCCGATCGCGCCAAGGGCGACCAGGCCGAGACCATCCGCTACAGCGCCGAGCCGGGTGTCTACGTGTTGGAGGTGCGCGACGCGCGCAATCGTGAGGCCAACTTCCAGGATGCCTACCAACTCACTGTCGAGGAGGGCGAGTAGCGGCCCCGCAAGAGATCTCGTTGACAAGCAGCGATGGGCCTTCTACTTTCCCCCTCGCTCGCCGCGCGGTGGTAGCTCAGCTGGTAGAGCACGAGCTTCCCAAGCTCGGGGTCGCCGGTTCGAACCCGGTCCGCCGCTCTGAAGGGCCTGGAACCGCTGGAGAAGTCCTCCAGAGGTTCCAGGCCCTTCGCCTTTTCGGACCACGAGCGACCTTGACTGAACGTCCTTTCAGACCCACCCTGAGTGGGTGAAGCCGCGTCCCGTCTCCAATCCGCCCAACCCCTGGGACACCACCGCCGTGGAGTACCTGGAGGAGATTCCTCCCACGAAGCTGGAGGTGCTCGAGGACCACAGCCGCGAGGTGCTCGGGCGCAACGACAGCCCCGACGTGGGCTTCACCTGGAGCGTCAACCCGTACCGCGGCTGCCTCCATGCCTGCGCGTACTGCTACGCCCGGCCCTACCACGAGTACCTCGGCTTCGGCGCCGGCACCGACTTCGAGACGAAGCTCGTGGTGAAACCCCGCGCCGCGCAGCTCCTGCGCGACGCCTTCGAGCGCAAGAGCTGGAAGGGCGAGACGGTCGCCTTCAGTGGCGTCACCGACTGCTACCAGCCCATCGAGGCCTCGCTCCGCCTCACGCGTGCCTGCCTGGAAGTGTGCGCCGAGTACCGCAACCCCGTGGGCATCATCACCAAGGGGCCCCTCATCGAGCGCGACCTGGACGTGCTCCAGACGCTCGCCCAGCAGGCCCGACTGACGGTGGCCATCACCCTGCCCTTCCATGACGAGGCCGTGGCGCACGCCATGGAGCCCTATGTGGCCTCACCCCGGCGGCGCCTGCGCACCATCGAGCGGCTGGCCTCCGCGGGCATCTCCGTGTGCGTGGCCGTCGCCCCCCTCATCCCCGGGCTCAACGACGAGGACATGGTGCGCGTGCTCACCGCGGCGAAGGAAGCGGGCGCGACCCGGGCCTTCTCCACCCTGCTGCGCCTGCCCGGCCCCGTGCAGGGCATCTTCGAGCAGCGTCTGCGCGAGAAGCTCCCCCTGCGCGCCGAGCGCGTCCTGCACCGCATCCGCGAGACGCGCGGTGGCGAGCTCAACGACTCGCGCTTCCGCGTCCGCATGCGTGGGGAGGGCCTCTACGCGGAGACCCTCCACCAGCTCTTCTCCTCCACCGCGCGCCGTCTGGGCCTGAGGACGAGCGAGCCCATGGAGGCGGACAGCGACAAGGAGAGCCCCTTTCGCCGCCCCATGAAGTCCGGCACCCAGCTCAGCTTCTTCTGAGCGTCCCGCCGGACCCGCCCGAGCGCCTACCAGACCTCACAGCGCTGCGCCGCGGGACGCACCATCTTCGCGTCCGCCTTGCACTGGAAGGCCTTCTGGAACTCGGACAGGTTGCCCACCGGCCCGTTCACCCGCCAGTACGGCGGCGAGTGCGGATCCACCACCGCGAGCTGCCGCGCGTAGGCGTCCCGGTACTTCGAGCACCAGGACTGCGCGTAGGAGAGGAAGAACTGCTGGCTCGGCGTGTAGCGCGAGCCCTCCGCCTTCTTCGCGGCCTCGGGATCCTTCGCCAGCCAGGCCTCCATGGCCGCGTGGGCCAGCTTCAGCCCGCCCAGGTCCGCCACGTTCTCGCCCAGCGTCAGCGCCCCGTTCACCTTCACGTCGTCGAGCACCGTGTAGTTGTCGTACTGCTCTTTCACGCACGCCACGCGCTCGCGGAAGGCCTTGTCCGAGGCCGGCGTCCACCAGTCGCGCAGGTTGCCCTCGGCGTCATACTGCCGGCCCTCGTCGTCGAAGCCGTGGGTGATTTCGTGGCCCACCACCATGCCCATGGCCCCGAAGTTCACCGGCATCGTGGCCTCCCGGTCGAAGAACGGCGGCTGGAGGATGCCCGCCGGGAAGACGATCTCGTTGAAGGGCGGGTTGTAGTAGGCGTTCACCGTGGGCGGAGACATCAGCCACTCCTCCTTGTCCACCGGCTTGCCAATCTTGGCGATCTGCCACGCCTGCTCGAAGGCGTTCGCGCCCATGATCGAGTGCAGGAACGACTCGCGATCCACCTTCATCGCGCCGTAGTCGCGCCACTTGTCCGGGTAGCCGATCTTGTTGACGATCTTGCGCACCTTCACCAGCGCCTGCTCGCGCGTGGGCGCGTCCATCCACGCCAGCGTGTCCAGGTTGCGCTCGAAGGCCTTCTCGAGTTCCTGCACCATCTGCAGCGTGGTCGTCTTGCCGTCCGCGCCGAACGTGCGCTCGATGAAGGGCTGCGCCAGCGCCTCGCCCAGCGCCATGTTGGTGAAGCGCACGCACTTCTTCCAGCGCACCACGTCCTCCTTCGCGCCCGTCAGGTTCTGCGAGAAGCGGAAGCGCTCGTCCTGGAAGGCCTTGGGCAGCGCCGGCACCACGCTCGACACGTAGTTCCACGTCAGGTACGGCGCCCACGCCGCCGCCGGCATCGTCTTCGCCAGCCGCTCCACCTCCTTGAAGAACGGTGGGTGCGACACGTTGAGCGCCTGCACGCTCCCGGCCCCCGCGGCCTTGAAGTACTCGTCCCACGGGAAGCCCGGTGCCTCTGCCTTCAGGCCCTTGCGCTCGAGGCGGTGGTAGAGACTCTTCGGCTCGCGGCGCTCCACGCGCGACATCGACGCCTTGGCGAGCGCCGTCTCCACCTCCAGCACCGACGCCGCGCTCTTCGCCGCGGTCTCGGCCGGCTCGCCCAGCAGCACGAAGGTGTTCTTCACGTACTCGGTGTAGGCGTCACGCAGCGCCTTCGACTTCTCGTCGTCCTTCAAATAGTAGTCCCGGTCCGGCAGGCCCAGACCGCCCTGGTCCACCTCGCCGATCATCTGGCTGGCGTCCTTGAAGTCGGTGTTGGCGCCCATCCGGAAGAGCGGGAACACGTTCTGCGCGTGCAGCGTGCCCACCACCCGCGCCAGGTCCTTCGCGTTCTTCACCGTCAGCTTCGCCAGCTCCGCCTTGAGCACCGGCAGCGACGCCTCCAGCTTCGCCTCATCCATGCAGGAGCCGTAGAAGTCCCCCAGCTTCTGCGCGGAGGCGAGCCCCTCGGGCGCCTTGCCCTTGGACGCGCCCTCGAGGATCTCCCGGAGGATCTCCTCGTTGCGCGCCGAGATGGCATCGAAGCCGCGCGACCAGCGGGGGCGATCCGCGGGGATCTCCGTGTTCTTCACCCAGTTGCCGCATGCGAACTCGTAGAAGTCCTCGCAGGGGTTGGCCTGCTCGTTCATCGAGGCCAGATCCAGACCTGGGGAGAGCGGACGGGACTCGGCGGGGGGCTGGGGCTGCGTCGCGGGCGTGGCGGGCGAGGGGGGCGTGGGCGCGGGCTCCGCCGTCTTGCAAGCGGACGCCACAAGACAACATGCGGCGAGCAATGCCTTCTTCATCCAGTCGTTCTCCATGTGGGGTGTGAGGCAGCGCGCACCCTATCCGGCCACGGGCACGCGCGCCTCAACCTCGTACGGGAGGGCCACCCTCACGCCCTTCCCGTTGCACGACCCCCGACATGGAGTCCTGCTACTCCTTGCCCAACATCCCGTCCTTGACACCGCCGTCGACCGGGTTGTTGCCGAGCCACACCGAGAAGAGCGCGTCGGCGAAGTCCTTGCCCTCCACCGAGATCTTCTGTCCCGCCCTGCTCTCGATGGTGGTGCCCTGGCCGGGCACGTACGTGAGCAGCAGCTCGTCGCCCTTCTTCAGGTCCGGAATGGCCGAGGTGAAGGTGTCCAGCCGCTGCTGGAGCGAGGGCAGCTTGTCCTTCGCGTTCTTCTTGAAGCCATCCACGATGGCCTCGGAGATCGTCTTCTTGTCCAGGTCGCGCAGCATCGACATCCGCACGCGCTTGAGCTGCTCCGAGCCGATGGCCTGGGCGCCCTCGCGCGAGGGGTTCTGCAGGTAGAGGCCGGCGGCGTACACGTTGAAGACGAGCTTCTTGCGCAGGCCCACCCCGTTGAGCTTCAGCTCCTTGCCCTCGACGGACACCGTGTCGGGAAATGCCACCCCCGCCACGTCCTTGGCGGCGGCGGGCAGCGCGAGTACGGCGGTCAACAACACGGCACACAGCGTGGTGTTCTTCATGACCTCTCCTGTGGAAGGGGTGGGGGGGCCACCCTAGCCTTTCTTCCGGGCGAACTCCTCCAGGAAGGACACCAGGGCGCGCACGTCGTCCACCGACACCGCGTTGTACAGGGAGGCGCGGATGCCCCCGCAGATGCGGTGTCCCTTGAGGCCCACCATGCCCGCCTTCTTCGCCTCGGAGACGAACGCGGCGTCCAGCTCCGGGGTGGGCAGGTGGAAGACCACGTTCATGAAGGAGCGCGACTCGCGCTCCACGGGCGCGCGGTAGAAGCCCGCGTTCGCGTCCAGGGCGCGGTAGAGCAGCTCGCCCTTCTGCCGGTTGCGCGCCTCCAGCCCCGCGAGCCCGCCCTGCGCCTTCATCCACGCGAGCACGTTGCGGCACAGGTAGATGGCCAGCGTGGGGGGCGTGTTGTAGAGCGAGTTGTTCTCCGCGTGGAGGGAGTAGCGGAAGATCTTCGGGATGTCCCGGCGGCCCTGGGCGATGAAGTCCTTGCGCGCGATGGCGATGAGCACGCCCGAGGGCCCCAGGTTCTTCTGCGCCCCCGCGTAGAGGAAGGCGAAGCGGCTCACGTCCATGGGCTTCCACATGAAGTCCGAGCTCATGTCCGCGATGAGCGGCACGCTGCCCACCTCGGGCCAGGTGTGCCACTGGGTGCCGTAGATGGTGTTGTTGCTCGTCAGGTGGACGTACGCCGCCCGGGGATCCAACTGGAGCTCCTCCTGGCGGGGCACGCGCACGTAGCGCTTGTCCGGGCCCACGGTGGTGGCGGCGATGCGCGCCTGACCCACGATGCGCGCCTCGTCATAGGCCTTCTCGCTCCACACCCCCGTCATCAGGTAGTCCGCGCTCGTGCCCGGGTGCAGGAAGTTCATCGGCACCTGGGCGAACTGCTGCGACGCGCCCCCCGTGAGGAAGAGCACCTGGTGGGTGTCCGGAATGCCCAGCAGCTCGGTGAGCAGGGAGATGGTCTCGTCGTGGACCGCCTCGTACTCCTTGCCCCGGTGGCTGTGCTCCATCACGGACATGCCCGAGCCCTGGAAGTCGATCAGCTCGTCGCGCGCTCGCTCGAGCGCGGGCAGGGGCAGCCCCGCGGGGCCGGGATTGAAGTTGATGACGCGCATGGCTGGGTCCTCTCACTGGGAAAACAACGCGCGGCCATTCTGCCCAACGCCTCCGCCAGGGGAAGCGCGAAGCGCCCTCAGGGCGCCAGGACGAGACCGTCGGCCACCCGGGTGTCCACGGCGGCACGGATGACCGCCTCCTCCACGCCCGTCGCCTCCGCCACCTGATGGGGCTCCAGCCCCTCCACCGCCATTTTCAACACCAACAACGAGCGCTCCTCGGCCTCCAGGTACATCGTCACCAGGCGCTCCGGGTGACGCCAGAGCAGCGCCAGCTCCTGTCCGGGCTCCGGCCGCTGCCCTCCCCCGGCCCGCATGAACGCGCACAGCCGGAAGGGATGCTCCAACATCATCAGCGTCGGATTCACCGTCAGGCGCTCCACGCGCGCGGGCACGGGCTCCATCGACGTGTACACCGCGAAGTCCGTCCACTCGAAGCGCGCCAGCGCGGGCAGGAAGTCCGGCAGCCCCCGAGCCCCCGCCTCGTCCGCGAGGAAGCCGGCGAAGCCCTCGCCCAGGCGGTTCATCTCGAAGGGCCGGTGAGGACGCGAGGCACCGTAGGCCCGCACCAGCTCCGCCCAGAGCGCCGGCTCCACGCATCCACGCACCCGCGGGTAGAGCTTGTCCAGGGTGGCCTCGCCATGGTGGCGCACCATCTGGCCATAGAGCGCCACGCGCGAGCGCGGCGCGTCCCAGCCCGGGTGCGTCGAGTACAGCCGCTCGAGCGCCTCCGGCCCCGGGTCCGTGAAGTACGCCTCCATCGACTCGAAGAAGCCACGCAGTCCCGGTTTCATCGCGCCACCCCCTGGAGGAGCGCCCGCGCCCGATCCGCCTCGTCCAGCACCGCCTCCAGCGAGGGGATGTCCTGATCCCATTCGATCAACGTCGGCACCGGCCCGGTGCGCTCGAGCACGTAGCGGTAGAGCGACCACACCTCATCGCAGACGGGTGCCCCATGCGTGTCGATGAGGACGTCGGGCCGCCGCTCGTGCCCCGCGAGGTGGATCTGCCCCACGCGCTCCAGCGGCAGCGCGTCCACGAAGGCGCGCGGCTCATAGCCATGGTTGCACGCGTTCACGTACACGTTGTTCACGTCCAGCAAGAGGCCGCAGTCGGCCTCCTCGGCCACGTGCCGCAGGAAGTCCGCCTCCGCCAGGGTGCCGCCGGGCATGCGCGCGTAGTAGCTCGGGTTCTCCAGCAGGAAGGGCCGGCCCACGCGCGCCTGCACCTCGCGCACCCGCGGCGCCACGTGCTCCACCGCCTCGGGCGAGAAGGGCAGCGGCAGCAGATCGTAGAGGTAGGCTCCCCCCAGCCGCGCGTAGCAGAGGTGATCCGAGAAGAAGGGCGCGTCCAGCCGCTCCACCAGCGCCTGGAGCCCGGCGAGGTAGGCCTCGTCCAGTGGCTCCGGACCGCCCACGTTCAGCGCCACCCCATGCGGCAACACCGGCCAGCGCTCGCGGCACGCGTCCAGCGCACGCTGTGGACGGCCGCCGAGCGTGAGGAAGTTCTCCGGGACGATCTCCACCCAATCCAGCGCACGGGGGGTCTCCGGCAGCCGCGCATAGAACTCGCGCCGCAGCCCGATTCCCACCCCGAGCGGCTCGCCGCCCCACCTTCGCGCGTGTGCCACCGGCATGTCGGCTCCTCGCAGAAAAGACACGGGCGGCGGGAAGAAAAGCCCCACCGCCCGGGAGACAACCCCCGGAGCACCGGGGGCCATCCTTGAAGGAAGGCTTCTTCGACGGCTACTTCTTGCCACCACAGCCGTTGGCGCCGCAGCCGCCCGAGCCACAGCTGTGCTCACTGGACTTCTCGGTCGAGGGCGTCGCGGTGCCCTCGGCGGCGGGGGCGGTGGAGGACTCGGCGGGGACGGCGCTGGCCGCGTGAGCGCTCGTGCTCTCCTGCTCGGCCGGAGCGGCCGCGGTCTTGGCGGTCGCACAGCCGGTCGCGAGCGTGCCGAGGGAGAGGGAGCCCACGAGGGCGGTCAGGGTCTTGAGGTTCATGGCGTTTCCTTTCAGGGGTCGGGCCGGGGTCGGATGCACCTGGCGGAGAACTCCCCTCGCCCGGAGACGAAGGGAGCCCGCGCCACCATACGCCCGGCGCCCGATGGGGTTACACCGGGGAGAACACGGCTTTGGGAATTCCATGCCCGTGCGACGCCCACCCTCTCGGGAGTTGCTGGGTTTTCCGCCTCCCTGTCCAGGTGGCGGTAAACGAGGTGAATGGAATTTGACAGCCCGCCCGCTCCCTTGGACCCCAGTCCATGGAGCCCAAAAACCCCCTGTTGAATCAATGGCTTGGAATGTCGAAAACGGGCGAGGCGTCTGCCTTGAGGGACTCCCGGAGCCTCGGGAGTCCGGGATATTTTCTCCGAAAACGCCGATTGCAAATCAGTAAACGCGCTCGCACAGTTCGAGGAACGGAGGAGCCGGCGGGCCATGGGCGCCGGCCCAGAGATGGCGATGAACGAGAACGCACTGAACGCCAACGTGGGACTGAAGCTGCGCGGCCTGCGGCTCGCCCGGAACATCAAGCAGACGGACGCGGCGAAGGATCTGGGGGTGTCCCCGGCGTACTTGAACCTCATCGAGAAGGGCAAGCGCGTCATGCCCTTCCCGCTCTTGTGGAAGGCGCTGCGCTACTTCGATCAGGATCCCGAGCAGTTCATGTCCACGCTGGGTGAGGGCCGGGTGGACGAGGCGCTCGCCAAGCTGCTGGACGAGCCGCTGCTCAAGAGCCTCGACATCGACTCCGAGTCCCTGCAGAGCCTGTCGGCGGAGCCGAAGCTGGCCGGCACGGTGGCGGCGCTCTTCAACCTCTACAAGAACACGCGCACGCAGTTGGAGAACGTGCTCGCGCAGCTCAACTCCGAGGAGCGCTCGCGCATGAACGCGGCGCCGGGCAGCTCGGAGGGGCCGCGCTTCGACTACTCCCCGTTCGACGAGGTGAGCGACTTCCTCGAGTCGCACCACAACTACTTCCCCGAGTTGGAGGAGCAGGCCGAGGCGCTGCGGCGCGACTTCAAGCTCGGGCGCCTGCTGTCGAGCCCCCAGCTCGTCCCCATGCTGGAAGAGCGCTTCGGCTACCGCGTGCGCCTGGAGGCCGCCTCCAGCGGCTCCTCGGTGGTGCGCCGCCTGGATCCGGACAACCAGGAGCTCATCCTCTCGCCGGACCTGACCGAGCAGCCCCTCAAGTTCCAGCTCGCCGCCTCCATCGGCCTGCTGATGTTGGATCAGGAGAAGCTGGTGGAGCGCATCGTGGGCGCGGTGCGCACCCGGCACGCGGAGACGCTGCGGCTCATCAAGGTGAACCTGGCCAACTACTTCGCCGGCGCGCTGATGCTGCCCTACGGGGAGTTCTTCAAGGAGGTGGAGCGCACACGCTACGACGTGGAGCTGCTGTCCAACCTCTTCGGCACCACGTACGAGACGGTGGCGCACCGGCTGTGCAACCTGTCGGACCCCAAGCGCCGCGGCCTGCCCTTCCACTTCCTGCGCGCGGACATCGCCGGCAACATCTCCAAGCGCTACAGCGGCACCGGCATCAAGTTCGCCACCGGCGGGGGCTCGTGCGGCAAGTGGGCCGTGCACCTGGCCTTCCTCAACCCGTCGCAGATCACCCGGCAGTACTCGATGATGCCGGACGGCACGTCCTACTTCTGCTTCGCCAAGGTGCAGTTGCAGCCCATCGAGGGCTCCATCGTGCGCGGCACGGCCTACTCCATCGGCCTGGGCACGCACGCGGAGAACGCCAAGTACCTGGCGTACGGGTTGCCCACCACGGACCTGCGCAAGGACGCCGTCCCCAGCGGCATCTCCTGCCGCTTCTGCGAGCGCACCGACTGCAACCAGCGCGCGGCCGCCAGCTACCGCTTCGCCTTCTCCTTCGACGAGTACACCAAGAAGGACTGCTTCTTCTCGCCCCTGCTGGTCCACGAGGCCGGCCGTGCGGAATCGCTGGACAAGGCGCCGCGCCGCCGTAACAAGGCCGAGGAAAACTAGCCCCCCCGCCCTCCATGAATCACCACGACACCGAACGCGCCCACATCCTCCAAGCCATCCAAGACCAGCGCAACGCGCTCGCCGTGACGCGCATCACCGGAGACCCGGCGGAGACGGGCCGGGGACTCGTCCACCTGGCCGAGCTGCACGGCATGCTGGAGGAGCACGCCGAGAGCCGCCGCCACTACGAGGAGGCCCTGGGCTTCTTCCAGACGGCGGGGGACAAGGAGGGCCAGGCCCAGGTGCTCTTCGGGCTCGGGGTGGCACGCGCCCACTTCGGGGATCACCGGGGCGCCGTGGAGCACATCGCCCAGGCCACGCTGCTCTTCAACGGCCTGAAGGATCAGGAGAACGAGGCGCTGTGCCGGGCGGCCATCGGAGAGTCGCTGCGAGCGATTGGCCAGCCCAAGGGCGCCGAGGAGAAGTTCCAGGAGGCGCTGCTGCTCTACCGGCAGGCGAAGAACGGGCCCCGGGTGGCCCGGCTGCTGTTGGACATCGGCGACATCCGCATGGAGGCGGGCGAGTACGAGGCCGCGCGCAAGCGCTTCGCCGAGTCGCTGCAGGTGCTGCGCAAGGAGCCGGAAATCGACATGGAGGCCCTGGCGCTGTGCGAGCTGCTGCTGGGCGAGGCCGAGGGACTCCTGGGCAACCACGAGGCGGCGCGGCCCCACCTCCAGCAGGCCGCGGAGCTGTACTCGCAACTGCACGACCATGCCTACGAGTCGCGGGCGCGGTGGGATTTGAGCATCGCGTGCACCTTCATGCAGGACTGGAAGGGCGCGCGGACCGAGCTCGAGACGGTCATCCCGCTCTTCGAGCACCAGGGCCGCGGAGAAGACGTGGCCAAGGCCCGCAAGGTGCTCGCCCATTTCGACTCGCGCGGGGTGTAGGGCCCCGGGCGGAGCGGCCTGTGCTCACCACCCACTCGAGTGGTGAGCACACCCAGGCTAGAAATCCGAACCCATGTCATTTCTGAGAATACAGTCCGGACATCGGAATGACATACAATCACAATTTTGACACCAACTCCGTCTTTGAAATCCTGCGTCTGACCCATCCCCTCATATTGGGCCGAGAAATTCCTGAAAAACTGGCTGTTCACGTAACAGCGAAGCGAATCGCTTCATCAACGGGACGAGCTGCTCCTCCGGCATCATCGGGATGGCTTGGTAATACTCACAGCCCTGCCGGAAGAGTGAGTAGGTGCGCGTCTTCACTGTGTTGGCTTTGAGGTAGCGCTCCATCCCCAAGCTCTCCCCCGCCGCCCCCAGCAGCGTCAGCAATGCGCAGGCCAGCGCGCTCACCAACAGCAGCCGGTCCCGCCTCTCCGTCGAGCGGACCCTCACCGACGACAGGCCCATTCCAAAACGCAAGTCCTTCATGTCGCGGAATGTTTCCTCCGTTCGAAACCTCTTGCCATACAGCCCCACCACGAAGGCCGCCGTCGCTTCTTTCAAGCTCGTCGCCAGGCACCACGCCTCCTTCATTCCCTTCTGCTTCACGCACACCACAGCTCCCACGGGCGCTTCGTCCTGGGTGACTCGCGCTCCCACCATGCGCACCGCCCGGCCCGATTCGGGCACCCACTCGCCCGCGCTCTTCTTCTCTCCCGTCTCATCCATCACTTGAATGCACTGACGGAAGCGCACCACGTAGTCAAACTTCAGTTGCTCGAGCAGCGCATAGAACTTCTGGTCTCCAAAGCCCCGGTCGGCCAGTAGTGTGAGCCGCACCCGCTCGGGCACCACCTGCCGCAGTCGATTGAGTACGAAATCCTCAACGTCATTGCGCATCCCCTCCAAGGCGGACTTCTCCACCGTGAGCCAGACCAGGGGCGTCGTGCGTCCATGGCTCGCCACCAACGACGCCACCAGCGTTGTCTGCCCATCCGCATCGAAGTCCGTCCAGTCCAGCGCCACCAGTGCCTCGCTTCTCTGTCCCAAGGCAAAGGGCACCCACTGTGCGAACAGCGCCCAGACATCAATCCCTTGGTTGGACAAGAGCCGGTCCACCTGCTTCACCCCATGCTTGCTCTTGGTGCCTCGCGCCCACGCCAGGGCTTTGCCAATGAGATGAACCCCCAGGCTGGCAGCGTGAATGACACCCAGGACCGCGTAGGCCAGGGACAACACGCGCTTGGCGTGCAGGTCTTCTTCGAAGAGGGACTCCAGAAAGGTATGCACCTGCTGGTCATCAAGGCGAGGCTTACGCATGACCGCAGAAGTAAGCATGCGGGTCCTACTTCTCGCACTACTCGGCCTACGCGGCGCTCCCTTGCTCGCCTGTTAAAATGAGGGGATGGCTCAGATCCTGCGTACCATCAACGAAAGGTATCCAGAGGGATCTCCTGAAGACGAAGCACTCCGAATCGCCGCAGTGGCTCTTGTCTACGTTCGCGAAACCCAGAAATTGGATGACTATCGCGAGTTCTTTCGATCGTTCTACACTCCAGCCATTGACTACGTCGTCATTTCCCAAACGTTCTCGACGAGAGAAGAAGCCGACATATGGCTGGCAGGTGGAACGGCAAGGGACGGAGATCTCGTCAGGATCGCGGGGCAAGGCTTCCAAGTCATGCCGCAGCGAAAAGGAACGGGACTCCGATTCATCAGGATGCCCCTGCCCGAAGAACTGATGAAGAACAATCCTCCAGCGTCTGAGTAGAAGCGCCCAACAAAACCGCATATTGGCCTGCGACAACTCGCCCCTGAATCACGTCCGGGTCTCCGATGCCATCCAGGGACCCACTGTCATCTTCGTGACAGAGCCTCCTCGCCGAGGGCCGCAAGGTGCTCCCCACCCTTGTCCTCCATTCACTCCGAGTATCGGATACGCTCCCGTTTTTACTCGACTATCCGGTAACACGGGGAGCAGCGGAATGAGCGGCACGGAGTGGCCAGCGGAGGAGGAAGGCGCCTTCGAGTCCTCCGAGAAGACGGTGACGGTGTCCGAGGAGCGGCCCAGGTCCATCCCGCGCGAGGTGCCCGCATCGGGCACGACGCTGGCCGGGCGCTACACCGTGCTGCAACCGCTCGGCGAGGGCGGCATGAGCCTCGTCCTCGCCGCCTATGATGCCCAGCTCGACCGGCGCGTGGCCCTCAAGCTGCTGCGCGCTCGCACCGAGCCGGAGGACGATGCCCGCTCGGAACTGCGCATGGTGCGCGAGGCCCAGGCCATGGCCCGCCTCAACCACCCCAACGTCGTGGCCGTCTACGACTCGGGCCGACTGGAGGATGACTCGTTCTTCATCGCCATGGAGTACGTCGAGGGACAGACGCTGCGCCAATGGATGCAGGAGCAGCCCCGCCCCTGGCGCGAGGTGCTGGACTCCTTCCTCGCCGCGGGGCACGGACTCGCCGCCGCTCACGAGGCCGGTCTCATCCACCGCGACTTCAAACCCGACAACGTGCTCGTCGGCCGCGACGGACGCGTGCGCGTGACGGACTTCGGCGTGGCGCGCACCCAGACCCTCGTCGAAGCGCCCCCACCCTCTACCGCGCGGCCGGGCGCCTGGGACGCCGAGCTCACCCTCGCCGGCTATGTCGTGGGGACCCCCCGCTTCCTCGCCCCCGAAATCCTGCGCGGCGCCCCGGCCGACGCACGCGGCGATGTCTACTCCTTCTGCATGGCCCTCTACGAGGCGCTCTGCGACCAGCCCGTCTTCGTGGGCGACACGGACGTCGAGCGCACCCGGGCCCGCTTCGAGGGCCGCATCAACCCCCCTCCCGCGCACCTGCCCGCGTGGGTGATGCGCTCCGTGCTCCAGGGCCTGTCCGTCGATCCCCAGCAGCGCCCCGCCTCCATGTCCACGCTCCTCAAGGCCCTGTCGGATGATCCCGACGTCCGGCGCCGCGAGCGGCTGAGCCGACTCGTCCGGGTCTCGGCCGGACTGGGACTGGCGGCGCTGGCCGCCGGGGGATGGATGCAGCAGCGCGACGAGGGGCCGGAGTGCGCCCACCTCGAGCGAGAACTCGCGGGCGTCTGGGACGACTCCGTGCGGCAGCGGGTGCGGCGGGCGTTGGAAGGCACGAACCTGGACTACGCGCCCGCCACCGCCGACCGCGTGTTCCAGACGCTGGAGGGCTACACCCGCACCTGGACGCGGATGCGCACCGAGGCGTGCGAGGAGGCGCGCGACCAGGCCGGAGAGCCGCGAAGCCTGGCGGTGCTGAAGGAGTACTGCCTGGAGCGAGCACACGGCCGGTTGCGCGCGCTCACCGGGTTGCTCGGCCGGGGCTCGGACGCGGAGCTGCTGCCCCGCGCCGTGGAGGCCGCCCAGGGCCTGCCTCCGCTCGAGTACTGCGCGGACGCCCGGGTGCTCACGGCCGCCGTGCCGCCCCCGGAGAATCCCCAGGTGCGCGCCCGGGCCGAGTCCCTCCAGAACGAGGTGGACAAGCTGGAGGCGTTCTACGAGTCGGGCAAGTATGCCGAGGGCATCGCGTTCGGCGAGGCGCTGCTGCCCCGGGTGACCGAGGTGCCCTACCTCCCGCTGCGCGCGCGGGCCCAGTACCAGCTCGCCCAGAACCTGGAGGGCGCCGGGGAGTTCAAGCGCGCCGAGGCCCGCGTCCGCGAGGCGATTCCCCTGGCCGCCGAGGGCCGGGATGACGCGCTGCACGCCCGGGCCTGGGGCCTGTTGAC
Organism: Cystobacter fuscus; assembly: GCF_002305875.1. Lineage (NCBI taxonomy): Bacteria > Pseudomonadati > Myxococcota > Myxococcia > Myxococcales > Archangiaceae > Cystobacter > Cystobacter fuscus. The sequence goes on from NZ_CP022098.1 coordinate 8,413,324, forward strand.
ATTGCTGGTGGGCGATCGGCAGGGCCGCTACCAGGAGGCGGAGGGCCTGGCGCTGATCACCTCCGCGGTCGCGTCGCGCACCGAGGACGCCCTGGCCCGCGCCGAGGCCCTCAACGCCCTGGGCACCTTGTGGATGAGCGATGGCCACTACGACGAGGCCCAGTCCTGCTTCGAGCGCGCGCTCGCGCTGTGGCAACAGGTCCGCGGGCCCCGGCACCCCTACATCGCGGGCTTCCACAGCAACCTCGGCACCGCCCTGCTCCAACGGGGCGCCTATGCGGAGGCCCTGAAGCACATCGAGGGCGCCCAGGCGCTCTGGGAGGACGTGCTGGGCCCCGAGCATCCCTATCTGGTCCACGCCCTCATCAGCCGGGGCATGGTGCTCTGGAAGCTGGAGCGGCCCGAGGAGGCACTCATCCCCCTGGAGCGGGCACTCGCCCTCATCGACAAGCAACTGGGACCCGAGCATCCCTTCCGCACCGCTCCCCTGACCCTGCTGGGCTCCGTACTGGCGGACCTGGGACGCTACCCGGAAGCCGAAGAGCGGCAGCAACAGGCGCTGGCGCTCAAGGAGAAGCTCCTGGGAGCCGAGCACCCCAGCATCGCCGACTCCCTGCTCGGCCTGGGTCACCTGCGACGGATCCAGGGCCGAGCCGCCGAGGCCAGCCCCCTGCTCGAGCGCGCCCTGACACGGGCGCAGGAGTCCACCCGCGCCGAGGTGCAATTCGAGCTGGCCCAGACGCTCTGGAGCCTCGGGACCGCCCCCACGCGCGCCCGGGAGCTGGCCACCGAGGCCCACGCCTACTGGCGGCGGCTCGGGCATCCCGAGAAGGCCCGGACGGAGCAGTGGCTCGCCACGCACACCCACCCTTGAGGAGAGGTACGCTCGCCGGACGATGGCTCCAGCCTCCCCTCCTCCTTTCGATCCGCGCGGCCTCACCCGGCCCGCCCCCGTGCTGCTGCGCTACTACACCCTCGTATCGTTGGCCGCGCTGGCGGCCTTTCCCATCGCCTGGCTCGTGAGCTTCTTCCGGTACGAGACGCTCAAGTACTCGTTCGGCGAGGACGGGGTGTCGATGAGCTGGGGCATCCTGTTCCGGCGGGAGATCCACCTCACCTACCGGCGCATCCAGGACATCCACGTCACCCGGAACATCCTCCAGCGATGGATGGGACTGGCCACCGTCAGCATCCAGACCGCCAGCGGCAGCGCGACCCCCGAGATGCAGATCGAGGGCATCCTCGAGTTCGAACAGCTGCGCGACTTCCTCTACACGAAGATGCGCGGCGCCCGGGGACTCGCCGAGCCCGCCGCCCCGCCCGCTCTCGCGGGTGCTCCCGCGGAGCCCTCGGATGAAGCCCTGGTCCTGCTGCGGCGCATCGCGGCGGACCTGGCGGTCATCGCCGGGTCCCCCTCGTCCCGGGAGGATTCTTCCTCATGAAAGCGCCGCTCACGAGGCAAGCCTCCGCGTGGGTGTACCAGGGCGTCTGGGCCGTGTTGACGGAGCTGTTCCGCGTGCCACGCCAGCCGCCGACCCTTCCCAGCAACCAGGTCGTGGCAATGCGCCCGTGCGACGGCTGGCTGCTCTACCGCAAGGTGGGCTTCTGGCTCGGCCTGCTCGCAACGGTGCTCCCGATGACCGCGGTGGGCCTCGTCATCCTCATCGCCCGCCCGATCCTGGCGGTGGCGGTGCTCGTGCCCGTGTTCGCCGTCGTCCTCGTCATGAGCCTCGCCAGCTATGTGTCCATCTACCTGGGCTATGACACCACCTGGTACGTCCTGTCGGACCGCTCCCTGCGCATCCGGCGCGGCGTGTGGACGATCCACGAGACCACCATCACCTTCGAGAACGTCCAGAACGTGAAGATCACCCAGGGTCCACTCCAGCGGCTCTTCGGCTTCTCGGATCTGGTGATCGAGACGGCCGGAGGCGGAGGCAGCGGCCCTCACCAACAGCTCGAGCACACCAGCCATGTCGGACTGATCCAGGGGGTCGAATCCCCCACGGACCTGCGAGAGCAGATCATGACGCGGGTGCGAGCCTCCCGCTCGACGGGGCTGGGTGACGAGCACGACACGGAGCTGCACCCGGCCAGCCCATCTCCGAGCTGGACCCCCGCGCACCTGGAGGCCCTGAGGGAGATCGCCGCCCACGTGGCGCGGCTGCGTGCCCGCTCGTGACGAATCGAACCCGACAGGCTCCTCCAAGACAGTTGACTCCAGAGGTCAACTCCGCTTGCCTACGCGGCAAAGGAGCGGAACATGGCGGATGAGAAACACTGGACGCATGACAGGTTGGGCGCGTTCTACCTGGGCGCGAGACATGACGATCTGGGACCGGGCCTGGGGCGCCTTTACGAGGCCTGGCAGGAGGGCACGGGGGCGCCGGTACTCCTGTTGCAACCTAGCACGAACGTGAACTGGCAACCCGAGGGGCCCCTGCGCGTCCAGCTCACCTTCGACCCGAAGTGGTCCACCGTGACCGTGAAGGTGGAAGAGGCTCCCGCGCCACCCGATCTCTCGGATGTGGCCAACATCCTCGTGCTGACCACTGCGGCGATCACACGCGTGGAAGACAACCCCCAGGTGCGAGCCCATGTTGCCTCCAAACCCAGACCGCACGCGATGCCATCGGCGCCACCTCCGACGGCCCGGGAGTCACGCTTCGGACGTGGGTTGGCGCTCGCGGCGCTCGTCGTGCTCTCGCTGGGGCTCGGTGTCTGGCTTTGCTCCGAGCGCGATTCCATCGACCCGAGACACGCATCCCCCGCCACGGCGACCAAGGGAATGCCCTCGCCAGAGGCGACGAACATGGGCAGCTCGACGATCCCGGGCGAAACGGCCATCGCCTATCCCATGCCCAGCAAGCCCTTTCGGAATCAATCAACCGCGCCCTGCTATCCCCAACTCGATGAGGTGGAGATCAACGGGGGATGCTGGTTCACGGTGGAACGACGTCCTCCCTGTCTGAAGGACGTCCAGGCCGAGTACAAGGGCAAGTGCTATCTACCCATCTCGAAGGATCGGGACCGGGGAGGCAAGCCAGCACAGTCCATCGAGCCCTGAGCTGAAGCGAGCAACTGGCCCCTTGGCACCAGCGATGGCGTCCCAGATCCTTGTACGAATCTACTCCCCGGCGTGTGATTCTCAGCTAGATGTGTTGCAGCCTCAATCCCGCTCGCACCTGTCAGCAGTCCTCTCCCGTGTTCACATTCTTGCCATCTCTCTACTCTTGATGGCTCTTCTGCAACCTCTTTCCGCGTCTGCGAGAGAAAAGCCCACCCCAACGGTGGGACAAATGGAACGAGCCAAGGAGTGTGACAATTGCTGTGGCCGTCACGTGTGTCCGGTTCCCGTACCGGACCAGGAACGTCCCATCACCACGAGTAGCGCCGAGAACCGCACTGGAGGCCAAGGAAGAGTTGTCGTACCTGTCTCAGGAGAGCCGAGGGGGAGACAACATCCGGATCGCATCTCCGCGGGTGAGCTGATGGAGATGCCGGCTGAGGAGCGACGTTCCTTCATGAATGAGAACGCTCCTTACTCGAGGGTGGAGAACTTCGGCACGGACGAATTGGATGACGCTCGGGATCAGTTCAATGGCCAGTATCTCCAGGGCATGGCTGGAGTCGTAAGCGTTCTGGAAATGGCGATTGGCAATGGGGTGAACTCATCCACCAAGGGTGTATCCGCTGCTGTTGCATCCAAGATAGGAGCGAACAATGCCTCAACGAGAATGGGGCAGACCTTCTTCCATGGTACCGACATCGACAGCGCGAGACGACTACTGCGAGGCGAGACATTGGACGCCGCCAAGGCCATGGCAAAGAAGCTCGATGGACCCGCTGGGTTCTACCTCACGGACAGCTATGATGCGGCGGCCTATTACTACGCTGCACGAAGAAGTCCCGGGGGCGTTCTTGAGTATACCCTCTCGACGGAGGCCACGAAAAGCCTCACGGCAGCAGGAGCCAAATTCGGCCAGACCCCACTCGGCAATATGCATGACTTGGGAAACGAGTTCTTTATTCCAATCCAAGCCTTCGAGTTATTCAACGAACTGCGGCAGGCAGGTCAGATTGTGGTGAGGCCCAGATGAGCGACGAATTTACCCTTATTGACGATCCGGTTGCCGCTGTCAGGGCCAGGCCCTCGATATTCCTAGGCGGGGAACCGTCACCGGAAAGAGCCATGAGCGCGATTGTCACCGAGGCCATCCTGGTCACCTCGGGTCCCGTGACGGCGCTTCGTCGGGACAGGTGGTGGGTCATCTATTCTCCTCTGGATTGGTTCGGCGAGTATTCAGAGAAGATTGATGAGCTTTTTGGCCGGATTGTCCCCTTCCCGGAAGGTGGGCGAAACAGCAGCCGAGCAGAGATTGTACTGACGGCTTTTGCCTCAAGCGTCGTGACGGCATCGGCCACCCGAGTGCAGTGGATCAAAAAAAGAGACATCGCTTCTGTCGACCCCACCGCAGCGTGGGTTCAGCAATCCCAGCCACTTGGGCGCCTGGTCGCATTCCTGTGGGAGTAAGACGGGACGCACTCTTCCTTCGTTCCATGGACTTCGTTCCATGGACACACTACCTTCCATGTAGCCAACCTTATTGGGTGTGTCCACAAAGCCGGGGCACGTTCACTGAAGGACGTCCAGGCCGAGTACAAGGGCAAGTGCTATCTACCCATCTCGAAGGATCGGGACCGGGGAGGCAAGCCAGCACAGTCCATCGAGCCCTGAGCTGACGACCATTTCAAATGGTGCCGGTCTCAAGAGACAGCTCGCCCGCCGATCTCCGGGAAGCGCTCGTAGGCCCGCTTCAGCGCGTCCAAGTGGGCGGGGTTATCCAGGTCGAGCGGCTCATCGGTGAGCCGGACAACCCACCCGCCCGTCGCGGTACGCCGTGCGCGTGACAGCAGCTCCGCGTCGCGGGCCGGGTCCGGAAACCCGATGGCTTCCGCGGCTGCGGCCGACCAGTAGTTCAGCCACCCCAAGCAATGCGGAATCTCGGGCGAGCGGATGTCCTCGGGAAGCTTGAGCACTGGCAGTTCCCGGGGCGGAACTCCCGGCTTGCGTACCGGATCCCTCGTTTGCCGCGAGATCTCCACGCCCGCACGGAACGGCGTCGCATGACCCCAGTATGCGCGTGCACCCTCTGACACCCCCTCCAACACATCCACTGCCGCCGTGATGCCGGCTGCATCCAGTGGCAGTTGCGCGTCTACGTCGAGCAGTGCATGGCCCCCTGGCCCTGTCTCTGCGGGTGATTCCAATCCAAAGATTGTCACGGGGTGGCTCTCATCGTTGTTGCAGATGATTGGAAAGCCTCCACGTCTGATCGCCTGAGCGAGCCACGCATCACGATGAGGCAGGGCCACGAGCTGTCTATCTTCAGAGATAGTCCACTCCAAGCGTATGCCGGGGAGCGTACGTTCCAGTCCATGGACAATGGCCAGGGGGCGTTTGCCATCACTCACGAGCGCAGGCGCGTAGACCTTGATGTTAAGGGTGTTCTTCATCATGGGGCTCTCGACACCACGGCATGAGGACAACAGTGAGACGGCGCTCCGCGAGTTCCAGCATCTCTTTGTGAGCCAAGGTCCGCACACCGATGACAAATTGGTACCCACAGGCTGCTGCCAGGGCTCGCTCGTGCAGCCCTTCCTCCACCTGCTTTTGAAGCTCCATTCGCTGAATATAAGGATTATACGTTTCGATGGCGGTGGTTTTCACCTCCCACAGCGTGCGCACGGCGAGTTGCAGCGCGTCGAAGTGCTTCCCATTCACGAGCACATCCCAGCCGGGGAAGCTGTTGTTCGGAATCCTGTCGGCGCACTTGTTGTGCGGGTCATTTCCGCCCAGGTGCGGCACCGGAATGGGCTTGCATCTCGGGTCGTCTTCCTCCACGAGGGCGGACGCGGGCTGCTTCTGCGGCGAGGGCTCCCGAGCCGGTGCTTTCGCCGCACGAGGCTGAGCCTCGAGCTCCGCCATGAGCTGCCACGAGGCCTCCGAGACATCCCGCAGCCGTGCCTCGAACTCCCGTTGAGCGTCGACCCAGGGCGGGCGGCTGTCAGCCTCCGGTCCGGCGGTACTGGAGGGCCAGAGCAGGACGAGGGCCACGAGCACCGGGCCCACCCTGGAGAGCGCTAAAGGGGTTTCACTTGCGCGCCCAGCCTGGGCGAGGCCCTCGGCTCTGCTCACCACCTCGGCGGCTTGCCCGCTCGTCCTCGCGGCGCGCGAGAAGCGCTCGAAGGCCCATTCCGCCGCGGTGAGCTTGCGGTCCAACTGTTCCCACTGACGCGGCTCGATGTCTTTGCGCGCCCGAGACAACAACGCCCTGGCCTGGTCCAGGTCCGCCTTTCCAATCCGCGACCCTTGCGGCGCCGGCTCCATCGGCGCGGAAACGAGCTGGATGCGCGGGCCCGAAGTGGGCGTCGACGCGACGGAGTAGGGCCGTGGCACCGACCTCGGAGCGGGTGCGCTCGCGCAGGCGGTGAGCAGCAGCAGCAGCGCACTCCAGGTTTGCAAGCGCATCGACACGTCCTCCCGTCCAGCGTGGGTGCCGCGGGCCTGGCCTGACCTCCTTTGGAGTATGCCAGCACAGTCCCGCTCGCCGGGCCTTGCGTGTGGGGCGGCCTCAGAATGGTGTCGGTCTCAAGAGACAGCTCGCCCGCCGATCTCCGGGAAGCGCTCGTAGGCCCGCTTCAGCGCGTCCAAGTGGGCGGGGTTGTCCAGGTCGAGCGGCTCATCGGTGAGCCGGACAACCCACCCGCCCGTCGCGGTACGCCGTGCGCGTGACAGCAGCTCCGCATCGCGAGCCGAGTCCGGGAACCCGATGGCTTCCGCGGCTGCGGCCGACCAGTAGTTCAGCCACCCGAGGTAATGGGGAATCTCAGGCGTAGGGTTGTACCGTGGGAGTTTGAGCGAGGGCAATCCGTGGGGTGGAACATGCGGCTCATCACCTGGGCGGCGAAACTGCTGGGCCACTATCTGACCATGGCCGTTTGGCGACGCATGCCCCCAAACCGCGCGCGCGCCCTCCCCTATAGCATCCAGCACATCCGCTGCCGCTGCGACGCCGGCTGCGTCCAGTGGTAGCGACGCATGGACTTCAAAGCGCGGCGGACTCCCCATGGCAAGACCGCTTGGGTTTTCCCATCCGGTCAGCGTCACGGGGCGGCTTTCGTCATCGTTGCAAAGGAATGGAAATCCACCGTCTGTCCTGTCTGCCGCAACCCATTCGTCGCGGTGAGTCAATGCAATGAAGCTTCCCTTTTCAGAAAGGGTCCACGCCAGCCGCAAACCGGGCAGTGCGCGCTCCATTCCATGAACCACGGCAAGCGGGCGCCCATCGTCGCCCACGAGCGCAGGCGCGTAAACGGCAAGGGTGAGGGAGCTTGGTGTGGCTGTCATTCAACACCAATCCATGATAACGATTGTGAGTTCAGGGTCTAGCTCAAGCAGCGCGGCTTTGTGTGCGGCGCTCCGCACACCAACGGCAAAGTTGTACCCACATGCTTCTGCGAGTCTTTTCTCGCGCTGCATTTCCGGCAACTTCATTTTGGCAAAGAACCTCTGAGAATGAGACGAGTGTATGTCGAAATCATCCGTCTTGACTTCCCACAACGTACGCGTGGCCAGTTGCAGCGCATCGAAGTTCTTCCCATTCACATATACATCCCCGCCAGGGAAGCTATTGTTCGGCATCTTGTCGGCGCATTTGTTGTGCGGGTCATGCCCGCCGAAGTGGCGCGGCAATGGGATGGGCTTGCATCTCGGGTCGTCTTCCTCCACGAGGGCGGACGCGGGCTGCTTCTGCGGCGAGGGCTCCCGAGCCGGTGCTTTCGCCGCACGAGGCTGAGCCTCGAGCCCCGCCATGAGCTGCCGCGAGGACGCCGAGACGTCCCGCAGCCGTGCCTCGAACTCCCGTTGAGCGTCGACCCAGGGCGGGCGGCTGTCAGCCTCCGGTCCGGCGGTGTTGGAGGGCCAGAGCAGGACGAGGGCCACGAGCACCGGGCCTACCCTGGAGAGCGCCAAAGGGGTTTCACTTGCGCGCCCAACCTGGGCGAGACCCTCGGCTCTGCGCACCACCTCGGCGGCTTGCCCGCTCGTCCTCGCGGCGCGCGAGAAGCGCTCGAAGGCCCGTTCCGCCGCGGTGAGCTTACGGTCCAACTGTTCCCACTGACGCGGCTCCAAGTCCTCGCGAGCCCGAGACAACAACGCCCTGGCCTGGTCCAAGTCCTCCTTTCCAATCCGCGACCCTTGCGGCGCCGGCTCCATCGGCGCGGAAACGAGCCGGATGCGCGGGCCCGAAGTGGGCGTCGACGCGACGACGTGAGGCCGTGGCACCGACCTCGGAGCGGGTGCGCTCGCGCAGGCGGTGAGCAGCAGCAGAGCACTCCAGGTTTGCAAGCGCATCGTCACGTCCTTCCAGCGAGGGTGCCGCGAGCCTGGCCTGACCTCCTTTGAAGTATGCCAGCACAGTCCCGCTCGCTGGGCCTTGCGTGTGGGGCGGCCTCAGGCTCAGGTCGTCGGACGCAACCTTCCAGTGGCGGGTGCGATGATGTCAGAACCACCCCCTTTCCCCGGAAGACCGCGATGACTCAGCACGTCACGAATCGACCTTCCCCAATGCCCGTCGCGCCCAGGACGCCCGCCCCGGCGGCCGGGGTCGACGTGTCCAAGGACTCGCGCTTCTCCTCGGACTTCAAGCGCTGGCTGCAGGCGAACGGCTACGGCAAGTACGACTTCGCCCAGGGGGATGTCCCCTCCTTCGGCGGCCGGGACAGCGCGGGCGAGAAGCTCACCCGCGAGCCCGTCATCTTCATCCACGGCAACTCCGACAGCGCCGCCGGCTGGGAGGAGTCCATCGAGGGCTTCGCCGCCCAGGGCTACAAGCCCTCGGAGATGTACGCCATGACCTGGGGACCCCAGGATCCACGGCTCGCCAGCCAGCAGCACCACTCCCGGCACTACGAGGAGGAGGTGCGTGCCTTCATCCAGGCCGTCCAGGAGTACACCGGCGCGCGCAAGGTGGATGTCATCGGCCACTCCATGGGTGTCACCCTGGCCCGCAAGGCCATCCAGGGCGGCCCGGGATATGACCCCTACGGCGGCGACCACTTCGACCTCGGCGCTCCGCTCACCGGCCGCGTGGACACCTTCGTGGGCATCGCTGGCGCCAACCACGGCCTGGCATCGGCCCTGCTCACGGGCAACCTGGTGCCCACCACCAACCTGGAGACGGGTCTGCACCCCTTCTCCAAGTTCCTGAGCGACATCAACGCCACGGAGCACGACGAGGGCGACCACGTCTACAGCATCTGGTCCCAGGCCGATGAGATCCTCGGCGTGGGGATCGCCGGGAGCACCGGCCCCATCCCCGGACAGGAGGGCCAGAAGGTCTTCACCTCCTATCCCCATGGCCACATGGGCTCACGCGACCTGAGCGTGGAGACGCAGCTCGCGATGATCACCGAGCACGAGGTCCGCTGAGTCCGCACCCAACGGCTCGCCTCTACGTGTCGAACGTGGCCATCCCGCCCATCCAGAACCCGGAGCCCTGATTCGAGGCGAGAAGTTCTGATCGTCAGCCTTGTTTCGAAAGGGGCGGGTGCAATAGTCTCCGCGCGCCTGCATCCGCGGAGGGGTTGTCCACATGAAATTGCTGAGCCAACTTGTCGCCCTGGCGCTGTGCCTCGTAACCACCCTTGTCGAGGCTCGGACGTTCGAGGAGATCAAGAAGGACGGCAAGATCATCGTCGCCTCCGAAGGCGGTTTCCCTCCCTTCAACTACTTCCAGGGCCCGACGCTCACGGGCTTCGAGATCGAGCTCGCGGAGGCGCTGGCCAAGAAGATGGGTGTGAAGATCGAGTGGCGCGCCCTCGCGTTCGATGCGCTCCTCGCCGGCCTGCGCCAGGATCGCTGGGATATGGTGATCGCGTCGTTTGGCGTCACTCCCGTGCGAGCCAAGGCCGTCTCCTTCACCAATCCCCACTACTGTTCGGGCGGGGTGATCGTCGCGAAGAACCCGGCCATCCGAAAGACAGAGGATCTCGCCGACAAGGTGGTGGCGGTGCAGACGGGCACCACCTATCTGGAGAACGTCCAGAAGCTCGCGAAGGTGAAGGAGGTGAAGAACTTCCCGAAGGATACCGACGCGCGCGCCGCGCTCGTCAGTGGTCGCGTGGATGCGTGGGTGACGGACAAGTTCGTCGCCAAGGCCGCCCTGGCGGCGGCCCCCTCCGCGGGCCTGACGATTGGCGACTTCGTGTTCATCGAGCACATCGCCCCCGCGGTGAAGAAGGGCAACACCTCGCTCGTGGAGGCCATCAACAAGGCCCTCCAGGAAGTCATGGCCGACGGCACGTACGAGGCGCTCTCCAAGAAGTACTTCAACGAAGATATCCGCTGCCGGTGAGCGCTCGCCGCGACGACATCACTCCGCGCCGGACGCCTCAATGAACGGTCTTCTCTCTGTCTGGCCCCAGGCCTGGACGCGCCAACAGCGCAGCAACGCCACCATTGTCCTGGCGGTCGTCGTCCTGGTGGCGTTCTTGTGGCTCCTCGCCATCCCCCTCGCGCTGGTGCCCGAGCCCATCGGCCCCGCCGCGCAGGAGTTCGCGGAAGGCGCGCGCGTCACCGTGCAGCTGACGCTCGTCTCGGGGCTGGTCGGCGTCGTGCTCGGCGTGCTCGCCGCCCTGGCGAAGCTGGCGCCCTTCCCGCCGCTGCGCTGGGTGGCCGGGCTCTACATCTGGGTGATCCGCGGCACACCGCTGCTCGTGCAGGTGCTGTTCGTGTTCCTCGCCCTGCCGATGCTCATCCCCGGAATCCAGCTCTCGGACTTCAACTCGGCGGCCGCGGCGCTCGCGGTGAACGTGGGGGCCTATAACGCCGAGGCGCTCCGGGCCGGCATCCTCGCGGTTCCCAAGGGGCAGACCGAGGCGGCCCGGTCCCTGGGCCTGTCGCCCGCGCAGACCTTCCTCCACATCGTGTTCCCGCAGAGCTTCAAGATCGCGCTGCCGCCCCTGGTGAACAACCTGGTGGCGCTGCTCAAGGACTCCTCGCTGGCGTATGTCATCGGCGTCGTGGAGCTGTCCAACATCGGCAACCGGGTGCAGGCCGCCACGTTCCAGCCCGTGCCGGTGTTCATCGCGACGGCGTGCATCTACCTCTTCCTCACGACCGTGCTGACCCAGATCTCGGGTGCCATCGAACAGCGGCTCGACATCGAGCAGCGGTCCTGAGGCCCCACGCATGAACATGCCGCCCGCCCAGCCTCCCCCCACCGCCTCGCAACAAACGCCGCTCATCACCGTGGAGGGTGTGAACAAACACTTCGGCGCCGCGCATGTCCTGCGCGATGTCTCCACCCGCTTCCACGCGGGCGAGGTCGCGGTCATCATCGGTGCCTCCGGCTCCGGGAAGTCGACGTTCCTGCGCACGCTCAACCGGCTCGAGAAGCACGACTCCGGACGAATCGTGGTGAATGGCATCGAGCTGAATGACAGCGTGAAGAACCTCGATGCCATCCGCCGCGAGGTGGGCATGGTGTTCCAGCAGTTCAATCTGTTCCCGCACCTCACCGTGATGGAGAACATCACGCTCGCGCCACGCCGCGTCCGCAAGACTCCACGCCAGGACGCCCAGCGCGCGGCGCTCGAGCTGCTCGACCGCGTGGGCCTGAAGGACCACGCGACCAAATACCCGCACCAGCTCTCGGGCGGTCAGCAGCAGCGTGTGGCCATCGCGCGCTCGTTGGCGATGCAACCGAAAATCCTGCTCTTCGACGAGCCCACCAGCGCCCTCGACCCCGAGATGATCAACGAGGTGCTGGACGTGATGAAGGACATCGCCCGCTCGGGCATGACGATGATCGTCGTCACGCACGAGATGCGTTTCGCCCGTGACGTCGGTGATCGGATCCTGTTCTTCGATCAGGGCAGCCTGCTTCAGGAGGCGCCTCCCGACGAGTTCTTTGACAGACAACAAAACGAGCGGATCCGGGGATTCCTGGGACAGCTCGCGCATTAACAGCGCGGACAGCGCGGTCGTATTGGCTCCGAGGAGATGAAAGACATGAGGATGCGTCGGACGTTCGGAGGGTTCTCCACCGCGGTCCTGCTGTTGGGCTCCGCCGCCCCAGCCGCCGAGCAGGCACAGCAAGAGCCGCGGCCATCGGACGTCGAGGCACTGCGCGAGGAGCTGAAGCGGCTTCGCGAGGAGTTGGACGCCCTCAAGGCGGCACGGCCCGAGACCACCTCGGAGGAGCGGCTCGACGCCATCGAGGTGAAACAAGAGGACGCGGTCGTCTCGGGTGACATCCCCGGCTCCTTCCGCGTGCCCGGCACGGACATCTCGATGCGGTTCTACGGCTGGGCGGAGCTGAACTGGATTCACGACTTCCAGGGCGACAACTCCGACATCGACTACGCGACGTTCTCCCCGTACGTGCCGCTCGAGGGCACGCCCGGGGGGAACCGCAAGAACCGCGACTTCGTCCACGCCCGCACGTCCCGGGTGGGGCTCCAGGCGGGCATGCCCACCCGCTTTGGCGTCCTCGAGGTGAAGGTCGAAGGTGACTTCAACAACGAGCCGCGCACCGGCGACACCGCGCAGTACGGCTCACCCCGGAACGTCATCACGCAGCAGCTGACGAGCAGCTACGGCTTCCGCCTGCGTCATGCGTACGGCCAGTTCGGCGGACTGCTCATCGGTCAGACCTGGTCCACCTTCATGGACATCGACAACTACCCCGAGACCGTGGACTTCAACGGCCCCGTGGGCGCGACCATCATCCGCCAACCGCAGATCCGCTACGCCTACGTCACCCAGTCGTTGGGCACCTTCACCGCCGCGCTCGAGAACTCGTCGAGCTATGTGCTCGACGAGGAGGGCGCCGTGATGGCCTCGAGCCTGTCTCGCATGCCCGACTTCATCGTGCGCTGGGACAAGAGCTTCCAGTGGGGTGCGCTGAGCGCGCGCGCCGTGACGCAGGAGCTGCGCGTCAAGGATGGCGAGGAGGTGAACGCGATCCGGCGCGGCTGGGGCGCCGCGGTCAGCGGGCTCGTGAAGGTGCGCGGCAGCGACATCTTCACCTTCGGCGTGACAGGGGGTAAGGGCGTGGGGCGCTACCTCAACTACTCCGAGGGCGCCCTCTACGAGACGGAAGCCAATCGGATCCGGCTCGAGAAGGCCATCGGCTTCCTCGTCGGCTACCAGTTCAAGCCCACCGACTGGCTGCGCTTCAACGTGGTCTACGGCATGGCGCGCCACTTCGACGATGATTTCACCGAGCTCGCCGTGTCGACGGGGCTCGACAGTGGCCGCTTCGGCATCAACCGCTTCGTCCATCAGGCCAACTTCGGCCCCATCTTCACGCCGATGAAGAACGTCGACCTGGGACTCGAGGCGAGCCTGGCCGAACGCCAGACGCTCGCCGGGGAGAAGGGCTATATGACGCGCCTGAACTTCCTGGCCCGGTACTACATCAACTGAGCGACAGGTGCCGGCCTCGGCGGCGGGCCGCTCGACCCGCCGCCCTCGCCTCGGTCAAGGCAGCATGGCCTTGTAAGTGGTGTAGTAATGCACGGCGTATCCCGCGTAACCGGGCGAAGCCGCGTAATAAGCGTTCACCTTCGCCAACTCCGCGTTCATGAAGGCTTCGCCTTCCTGATAGAAGGTGACGTATTCCGGATCGCCGGGCACGTCGTATGTCTCCACGCCGAGCACCACCTTCTTGCCGAGAGTCCTGCCGTAGGCGATTTCGTTGGCGCCGTTCTGGATGATGCCGTCCACGCCTTCCGCGTAATCGCGATAGTCCATGAGCGTGACATAATCCATGGCGTCCAGGATATGTTTGTACAACTCCTTGGCTGTGCCGACGTAGGTGATCGTCACCGTCTCGTACCAGAACGGGATGTCGCCCGAGTAGGTCATCGGCGAACCGCCACTGCGCAGCAGCCCGACGGACTTGCGCGCCAGATCGACATAATCGGAGCCGAGTGACTGCTTGTTCGTTTCCCAGTCTGGCAGCGTATGCGGCTCGTTGTCGTGATGAATGCCGTCGAACCGCTCATTCGCCGCCGAAGCGTCGTTATAGCTCATCACCTGCCGGATGCGTTCGAGCGGGTAGCCATGATTCGCACTGCGCACCCAGTCGGATTGACCGTCGAGCGCTTCGACGCGGATGCCGTTCGCATGAGCGAGCGCGATCAACGCGCGATAGCGGTCCGGATAGGTGACCAGGGCGTTCCCCGTGTAGAGATACAGCAGATTGACGCCCTTCGTCAGGCTGAAGCTGATCATCTCGCCGCGCTTCGCGGCGGTGGCTGTATCCGCCAGATCCCATACCCACATTGCCTTCACGCCGTTGGGCAGGTCGTTCAATACGGACGACAAGGAGATATCGTCGGTATAGGCATACCCGCCGACGTTCGGATTCTTGTAGATATAAATCTGGATCTTCGCGGTGCCGGGAACGGTCGTGAAGGCGAGCGACTTCTTCGTGTAACTGCCTCCGTCGAAGCGGAGTTCGAACTTGCCGTTCGGCAGTTTCGCGCCGTTCGCGTCCATCAGATCGACGCCGATGATCGCGATTTCGTTGCCGTGGCTGACCGCTCCACTTCCGCTCAAGACGTAGTTTCCGTTCGGACCAACGCCTTCGACGATCTGGCCAGCGCCGCTTTCGCCGGGTCCCATCCGGGCGGCTTTCGCGCCGCCGCCTACCGGACTCGTGACGACGCTCACGCCTCCCCAGTTCGTCCATCCGCTCAGGTTCTGTTCGAAGCCGGGATTGACGGTGAGATTCGCTCCCGCCGCTCTCGTCTCCGTCGGCGTGAAGCCGACGATCCCTCCGACGAGAAAAACCAAGGTCATCATCGCTTCTGCGCGTTTGGACATGATTCGCTCACCTCATGGGCTGCATTGCCGAGACGTGTGCCGAAGACGGTGGTGTGGCCGTCCTGATGGAGCACGGCGTTGTAGGCAAGCGCCCCGCCCGGCGTCCCGAGTCTCAGGCGCCCGCGAAGCGCACCTGGGCCTTGCTCATGACGTACCCGACCGCCATCAGATGCCAGGCCACCTGATCGATGTGGGCGTACTGCTGCGGATCCTCGCGCAGGGCGGCGGTGGCCTGCTCCAGCGAAACCCCAAGGGCGGTGGCCTCGGCCTGGATGACCTCTTGCACCTTGGCCGGAGTGAGGGTGACGCCGTCGCGCGCGCAGATGGCGCTCAGCGCCAGGCCGATGCGCAGCCGCTGCCGGGCCGCGGCCCGGGTGGGCTCGTCACTCAGCCACGTCTGCAGCGACTCCTCCTGCTGCTTCACGGTGAACTTGAGGTCGGTCACGGCGCGGCCCTCGCTCGAGCCCCAGCGGCGGCGGACCTCCTCGTCGACGAGCGCCTCGGGGATGTCCACCTTCGTGCGGGCGGCCACCTCATCGAGCACCATCTCCTGCGCCCGGAGTTGCAGCAACCGCACGGTCACCTCCTCCAACTCCTTCAACACGGCACGCGTCGCCGCCTCCACCGTGTTCCCCCGACCAAAGGCCCTGAGGAACTCCGGGCTCGACGGATCCGGGTACTTCACCTCGCGCGCGGCCTGGAGCTGGACGGCGAAGCGCGCGAGCTGACCGCGCAGCGCCTCGACGGGGTAGTCCTCGCCCAGGGTGATGTTCACCAGCACGTTCTCCCCCGGCAGGTGCCCCACCAGCTCCTCGTACAGGCCAGGCAGCAGGGGGGAGGGCGCCAGCGGAATCCAGGCATCGGCGCGCACGCTGAAGGGAATGAGGCGGCCGTTCGAATACCCCACGATGTTGACCAGCACCTCATCGCCCCAGGCAATGGGCTCGGTGCGCGAACGCATGCGCTCGGTGGCGTACGCACGTGCCAGTTCCTGGAAGCGCTCCTGGATCTGCTGGGCGGTGATGGGCTCCGGGGCGGGCACGGTGACGGAGAGGCCCTCCAGGGAAGGCGCGGTCACCGGAGGCAGCTCCACCGAACCGCCCTTCTCGGCCTTTCGCGCCAGCGACATGGACATTGGAAACGCGAAGGGCTTCTTGGTGGGCAGAGCGGATTTCTGGTTCGGGTCCATGAAGGCTCTTTTCGAGGCGGGAGGCTACCGCTCAACCGCCGACGCGCGGACTGTGGCCATGGGACGAACCCCCGACCGAACCCGAGAACTTCTCCACGAGGGGAGCCGCCATGCTACTGATGGCGGCGGCGGTGGCTCCGGCCTGCGACAAGACGGGGATGTTGGTGGCGGCGGCGATGGAGCCCATGGCGGTGATGCCCGAGTTGAGCTTCTGACCCAGGGTCGCGTTGGGGCTCATGAAGGTCTTCGCGGCATTGGCGGCGTCCATGCCCGCCATGACGATGTTGAGGCCCGGAGCGAAACGCCCGGCCGCCTTCGCCAGGGCACCACTGCCGCCCTGGAGGAGACCCGCCAGCATGCTCGCGTTGCCGAGCAGCGCATGACCCGCCTCGAAGGCGGAGGAAGCCGAGTGAGCCAGATTCGTCGGATGTGAATGGGACGCGGCATGGGTCGCCCCGTGCTCCACCGCGCTGTGGTGTCCGTAGCCCGGGGTTTGGTGCGTCCCCTCGAAACCGTGCGACGCATGCGACGCATGCGTCGAACCGCCGCCCGTCAGGATCGAGGCGAGATGGTTCACGCTCCCCATCAGACTGGAGGCGAGATGGGTCCCTTGGACCGCCATATCGGCGAAGTTGGCCGCGTGGCTCAGGCCGTTCAGCGCGCTCGTGGCGAGCTGGTTCAGGTTCGCCAGAGTGCTGGGCTTCCCCGTGGAGGTGGCATGGGCCGTGGCAGGGGGCTTCCCCGTGGTCTCGGGAGGCTTCGCCGTGGGGGCGCCCTGGGCCGTGGTAGGCGGCTTCCCCGTGGTCTCAGGAGGCTTCCCTGTGGTCTCGGGAGGCTTCGCCGTAGGGGCGCCCTGGGCCGTGGTAGGCGGCTTCCCCGTGGTCTCAGGAGGCTTCGCCGTAGGGGCGCCCTGGGCCGTGGTAGGCGGCTTCGCCGTGGTCTCGGGAGGCTTCGTCGTGGTCTCGGGAGGCTTCGCCGTGGTCTCGGGAGGCTTCGCCGTGGGGGCGCCCTGGGCCGTGGTAGGCGGCTTCGCCGTGGTCTCGGGAGGCTTCGCCGTGGTCTCGGGAGGCTTCGTCGTGGTCTCGGGAGGCTTCGCCGTGGGGGCGCCCTGGGCCGTGGTAGGCGGCTTCGCCGTGGTCTCGGGAGGCTTCGCCGTGGTCTCGGGAGGCTTCGCCGTGGGGGCGCCCTGGGCCGTGGTAGGCGGCTTCGCCGTGGTCTCGGGAGGCTTCGCCGTGGTCTCGGGAGGCTTCGCCGTGGGGGCGCCCTGGGCCGTGGTAGGCGGCTTCGCCGTGGTCTCGGGAGGCTTCGCCGTGGGGGCGCCCTGGGCCGTGGTAGGCGGCTTCGCCGTGGTCTCGGGAGGCTTCACCGTGGAGGCGCCCTGGGCCGTGGCAGGGGGCTTATCCGCCTCCTGGGCCTGCGCGAGGGCATGCTGGAAGCTCCCATGAACGGTCGAGGGATGCACCGTTCCGCTCGTGCCTCCGGAGCCGCTCAGGGCCTGGGCCACTTGCGCCGAGTTGGTGGTGGGCTTTTCCATCGCACTATCCAGGCGGCTCGGCTTGCTTTGAGCGGCCTGGGTGCTTGCCACGGTCGGTTTCCCACTGGAAGCCGC
This sequence comes from Cystobacter fuscus, assembly GCF_002305875.1. Lineage (NCBI taxonomy): Bacteria > Pseudomonadati > Myxococcota > Myxococcia > Myxococcales > Archangiaceae > Cystobacter > Cystobacter fuscus. The sequence continues at coordinate 8,431,021 of NZ_CP022098.1, forward strand.
CTGTGCCGCCGTGCCCGTGGGCTTCGTCGAGGCTCCTCCCGTCGGCTTCGTGGTCTCGGAGGTGCCCGGCTTGTTCGCCGTTGGCTTCGCGGACGCGGGGGTGGTCGGCTTCCCCGCCGTCGTCGTGGGCCTGGGCGGCAGCTGGGGGGGCCGAGAAGTGGGAGCACGAACGGGCATGGGAGCAACCTGAGGGCGAGAGCGATTTCGCTCGGATGACCAGGAAAATACGTCCTCCTGGTATCGGGAAACAAAGGATTAAGGATTATCGTGTCCCACCTCGGGAAGTTGCTGTCTCACATGCAAGGCTTTTGCCAACTCATGAGAAAACGAGGTGTCCCGCTTACCTGGCTGCACCGCGAGCGGATCGACCCGACCGGCGAAGTCTGGCTTTGGGACACCGCGACGGGAGCCTTGCTGTACCGCCAGTCCCTGGACATGCCCTTCACCTGGAGTGAGGACGCTGGGGGACGTCAGCGCGAGCGCCAGGCCAGCTCCTTGGCTGCCTCGATGAAGAGGCGCAGAGGCTGCGAGCGCTGGGCGCGGCTGGGGTAGTAGAGGAAGAAGCCAGGCACGGTGGGCGCGTAGTCCTCCAGCACCCGCACGAGGCGTCCGGAATGCAGATGCTCCTGGATGGCTGGCTCCAGGGTGTACGCCAGCCCCACCCCTTCGGCGGCGAGCGCCACGCCGGTCATCTCGTCGTTGGTGGCGACACCGCCGTGCACCGGGACGCGCCAGGTCCTGCTTCCGCGCTCCAGCTCCCAGGCATAGGGAGTCCCGGTCGTCTGTGAGCGCAGGACGATGCATTCGTGCCGGAGCAGGTCCTCGGGGCGCGCTGGGTGGCCGTGCTTCTCGAGGTAGGCCGGTGCACCCACCACCACGAAGCGGAAGGCGTCCGTCAGGCGCACCTGCACCATGTCGCGCTCGATGGTCTCGCTCAGGCGCACGCCGGCGTCGTAGCCCTCCGCGACGATGTCGACGAGGCGCTGTTCGACGACGACGTCCACCTCCACGCGGGGGTACCGCGCCCGGAATGCTGGCAGCACGGGCGCGATGAGGAGGGGCACCGCCGCTCGTGGCACGGACAGCTTCAGCCGTCCGACGGCCTCCCCGGGCTGGGCCGCGGCCCCGTGGAGGGCGGCAGCGGCTTGGGCAAGACCTGGACCGGCCTCCTCCACCAGCCGCCGCCCCGCGTCCGTCAGGGCCACGCTGCGCGAGGTGCGGTTGAGCAGGACCACGCTCAGCTGCTCCTCCAGCTGCCGCACCGACTGGCTCACGGCGGCCGTGGAGACGCCGAGCTCGCGCGCCGCCCCCCGGAAGCTCTGGAGACGCGCGACGGCAAGGAACACGTGGAGCTGCTGGAAGAGGACCGTCTTCATTGCGGTGATTCCTCCGAAGTGCCGGTCGGGAGTGCCGTGACGGCCCTGCGCACGAGTATGGCCACTTTCGGCAAATAGCCGGGCCACCATCAACCCCTGCTTAACGGCCCGTTCGCTCCTCGCCGTCTGGTGCCCGAAGGGCGCGCCGCGTAATCCTTTCACCGTGCCCTGCTGCTCCAGCGAGCACGACGCGCAGGGCACTTGCCCACCCCGCAAGGCTCTCGACACAACCTGAGAGAGAATCATGTCCATCCCACTCGCCGGCGCGCCCGTGGCGCCGGCCCCGCGCTCCGCGTCATGGGGCGCCGTATTCGCGCTCACCCTGTGCGTCTCGACGCTCGTCGCGTCCGAGTTCATGCCGGTGAGCCTCCTGACGCCCATCGCGTCGGACCTCCACCTGAGCGAAGGCCGCGCCGGCCAGGCGATTGCCGTGTCCGGCCTCTTCGCCGTGCTGACGAGCCTCTTCATCGCGTCCGCGGCCAGGTCCGTCGACCGCCGGAAGCTGCTCCTCGGCCTCACCGGCGTGATGCTGGCTTCGGGCCTCGTGACCGCCCTGGCGCCGAGCTTCACCGTGCTCATGCTGGGCCGTGCACTCATCGGCATCGTCATCGGCGGCTTCTGGTCGTTGTCGGCGGCCACCGTCATGCGGCTGGTCCCCGAGGGCGACGTGCCGCGTGCGCTCGCCGTGCTGAACGGTGGCAACGCGCTGGCCACCACCATCGCGGCGCCGCTCGGCAGCTTCCTGGGCCAGTACATCGGGTGGCGTGGTGCGTTCTTCGCGGTCGTTCCTCTCGCGGCCATCACCCTCGTGTGGCAGTTCTTCACCTTGCCCCCCATGCCCACGGAGCGCGCCGCTCCGCCTCCGAGCACGTTCGCCCTCCTTCGACGCCCCAAGGCGCTGTGGGGCATCCTGGCGGTCACGCTCTTCTTCATGGGCCAGTTCGCCCTCTTCACGTACCTGCGTCCCTTCCTGGAGACGGTCACGCGGGTCGGGGTGTCCACCCTCTCGCTGGTCCTGTTGGGGATGGGCACCGCGGGGCTCCTGGGCACGTATCTCATCGGGTTCCTCGTGGCCAGGCGGCTGTCCGCGGTGCTCATCGCCGCGCCGGTGGCCATGGCCGTCATCGCGGTCGCGCTCGTCGTCTTCGGCCGGTCCCTCGCGGCAACGGCCGTCCTCCTCGTGGGGTGGGGGCTCATCGGCACGGCGGCGCCGGTCGCGTGGTGGACGTGGCTCAGCCGCACGCTGCCGCGCGACGCGGAGGCTGGCGGCGGCCTCATGGTCGCGGCCATTCAGCTCGCCATCACGGTTGGCGCCTCGCTCGGGGGGCTGCTGTTCGACCGGAGCGGCTACCAGAGCACGTTCGTGGTGAGCGCCGCACTGCTCGGAGCAGCGGCCCTCCTGGCCATCCGGGCGTCGAGGGATGCCTGCGTTGGCGATGCCGAGGTCCACATGGCGTCGCTGAAGAGCGCCTCCTGGAGGAAGGCGTGAAGGCCCACCGTCAACGAGCGCTGAACGGCCCGTTCACGTTCGACGCGTAGCCCCCGGCGGAGCCGGGCGGTACCACTTGAACCTCACCCCCACAAGGATGAAGACGATGAAGAAAATGAAGCTGCCCCTCGCGACCCACCGACGTTCCTTGCTCGATGCACTTCTGCTCAGTTCATTCTCCGCACTGGTGGCCTGCGCATCGCCCTCGGCATCGGTGGCGAGTCCAACGCCGGGCCTCCCGCCTGGGGACACGACCCACGGTGCGGACAACTTCTACACGAGCGACAGGGTCACCGTTCAGAAGGTCGTCTTCAAGAACCAATACAAGATGAATGTCGTAGGGAACCTGTTCGTTCCCAAGGACCTGGATCGCGGCGCGAAGAATCCGGCGATCGTCGTCGGACATCCCATGGGGGCGGTCAAGGAGCAGAGCGCGAACCTGTACGCCACGAAGATGGCGGAGCAGGGATTCGTCACCCTGTCCTTGGACCTGTCTTTTTGGGGCGAGAGTGAAGGCCAACCCCGCAATGCGGTTGCGCCGGACATCTATGCCGAGGACTTCAACGCCGCGGTGGACTTCCTGCGCACCCAGCCGTTTGTCGACAGGGAGCGGATTGGCGCCCTCGGAATTTGCGGCAGCGGGAGCTTCGTCATCAGTGCGGCCAAGATCGATCCGCGCATCAAGGCCATCGCAACAGTCAGCATGTACGACATGGGCGCTGCCAACCGCAACGGGCTCAGGCATTCGGTGACCCTCGAGCAGAGAAAGAAGTTCATCGAGGAGGCAGCGCTGCAGCGCGATGTGGAGTTCGCGGGTGGTGAAACCAGATATACGAGCGGGACGCCCGAAGAATTGAGTGACCAGTCAACTGCGATTGATCGTGAGTTCTACGACTTCTACCGCACTTCGCGGGGTCATAGCCCGAATACCACGACGCATCCGACGCTCAGCAGCAACACCAGGTTCATGAACTTCTACCCGTTCACGGACATCGAGACGATCTCTCCTCGGCCGATGCTCTTCATCGCGGGCGAGAACGCTCATTCCAGAGAGTTCAGTGACGAGGCCTACCGGCTTGCCGGTGACCCCAAGGAACTGGTCATCGTGCCTGGCGCTGGTCACGTGGATCTCTACGATCGTGTCAACCTCATTCCCTTTGACAAGTTGACCACGTTCTTCCGGAACAATCTGAAGTGACCCAGGCATCGCCAGGGAAAGCACACGGAACAAGGAGAAGCCGCCCATGCGTGGAGTTGTAATGGCAGCCCCTGGCGACGTTCGCGCCGAGGAACGCGAGGACCCGAAGATCATCACGACCCGGAGCTGACACCCCATCTGGGTCGACTTCGCTACCCACTTTCGTCCTATAGCCGTAGTTCGATCCGCGCTCCTCGCGCTCGATACTGGAATAGGCAACTCCGCACCCTTCGCTCAAAAACCAGCCGGGCGCCCCACCTGCTCGCCCGGCCGGCTGTCCTTCGAGACTCACCTTCAGGGGCGCGTCCGCGCCGGGAGGCTCAGGCGCACCACTCAGCACCCGCGTCGTTGTGATACACGCGCTGGCCACTGGGACAGCAGTACACGGCCCTCGTGGAGGTGGGCGTCTGGACACAGGTATAGGAGCCGGAGACAGAGTAGCCACGGCAGTCCAGCCCGCTCCCGCACACCGGCAGGGCCTGCTGCGAGACGTCAGACGTTTCGCCTGCGGACATTTCGCCAGCGGGCACCGTCGCGTCCGTCTGCTCGTCGGCCTCCATGGAACCGCCGCAGCCCACCACCAGCGCCATGCCCGAGACCAGGAACAGCTTCGTCAACATGTTCTTCATTGTTGATATCCCCCATGTCCCTTTCCAGAACGGAAAGGTGGTGAAGTCCTACCAGGAGTGAACAGAGCAGTAATCCACGTCTTGGCCACAATTGTCGAACATGCAACATCCACGCGGGCCCGCAGGGGACCTTGCAGTGAGCGCGAGAGCAGCTCCTCACGCCCGTCGAGAAGCGCTAGCCGGTGGCCGTCACTCCGGGCCGTGGGCGTCGAGCGTGTTGAGGATGCGCCGCAACACCTCCCGCTCCGTCTCGGACAGCGGCAGGAGCGGGGCACGCAGTGCTCCCACCCGGGTGCCGCGCAGTTCCAGCCCCGCGGCGATGGTGCGGGGCAGGCCGCCCTTCACGATGAATTGCAGCAGTGGCAACTGTTTCTGGAAGACGCGCCGGGCCGCGCCGAGGTCACCCTTCTCCACCACCTCATGGAAGAGCCGCAGGTTGAGCTCCGGAATGAGAGCGGGTGCCGCCGTGCACCAGCCTCGCGCTCCGGCGGCGAAGGCGGCCAGGGCGAGCGGGTTGGAGCCGTTGTAGAAGGCCACGTCCTCGCCCGCCACCTGACGCAGCCGGTGCATGCGGCCCACGTCGCCGGTGCTCTCCTTCACCATGGTGACGTTGGGAATCTCCAGCAACCGCGCGAGGAACTCGGGCGTCATGTCCAGCCCACCCGTGGCCGGGTTGTTGTAGGCCATGATGGGAATGGAGATGGCGCTCGCCACCCGGTCGAAGTGCCGGAGGATTTCCTCCTCGGAGAGCTTCCAGTAGCTCATCGGGATGATCATCACCGCCGCCGCGCCCGCCTTCTCGGCGAAGCGCGCGTGGTGCACGGTGCGCTCGGTGGTGAGGCTCGAGACCCCCACCATGACGGGCACCCGGCCACGCACGGCCTTCAAGGTGGACTCGGTGACGGCCTCGCGCTCCCCATCATCCAGGTAGGGCAGGCTGCCCGTGCTGCCGAGCGGGGCGATGGCGTGTACACCAGAGGCCGCCATCTGCTCGGTGAGCAGCCGGAGGGTGTCGAGGTCCACGCCTCCCTCCGCCCGGAAGGGGGTGATGGTGTAGCCGATGATACCGCGCATGGGAACGTTGCGGCTCATGGTCATCCCTCCTCGTCGTTGCGCAGCAGGGACTGGCCCTTCTCACCCACTTCCTCGCGCAGCGCCACGCCGCCCATGTTCTGCAGCATGGGGGCGTTCTCGCAGGCGAGGTAGCGCGCGCGGCCCGTCGGGTGCGTGTTGACGTGGTTGTGCCACGCCCACACGGGGATGTAGACGGCGTCACCCTGCTTCCAGTGGATGCGCTTGCCCTGGATCTCGGAGTACCCCTCGCCCTCCAGCACGTAGAGGATGGTCTCGTAGGTGTGGCGGTGCTTGTTGGAGGACTGGCCGGGCTCCAGCCAACCAATCGTCATGCTGATGGCGTGCGAGGGCAGGTCCACGAAGAAGACGGGGTGCTTGCGCTCCTTCGAATAGCCCTCGTTGCGGCCGGCATCCTCGACATTCGGGTGGGCCAGCCGCTCCGGCATGACGACGCGCGGGCGGGGCGGTGTCTTGTCGAAGTCGGCGGACTCGTACTTCTTCTTCGTTTCAGCGGTCTGGTTCATGGCGTCTCCCAAGGGCCCGCCGCGGTTGTGTCCGGAGGAGTTCCTCTCCGGGGGGCGGGCACGGGCAATACATAAGAAAACGACCGGCACCCCAGAAAGTGCCGGTTCGTCGAAGTAGACTGGGCCGGTGCTCCGCTCCTGGAAGATGAACCTCGAGGTCGACCCGGCGTCCAACGTCCCCCTCTTCGTGCAGCTCTCGCGCGCCATCGTGCGCGACGTCGAGCGAGGGCGCCTGTCGCCAGGGGACGCGCTGCCGGGGACGCGCGCCATGGCGCAGCGGCTCGGCATCCACCGCAACACCGTGGATGCGGCGTACCGCGAGCTCATCCAGCAGGGGTGGGCCGCAGCGGAGCCCTCGCGCGGCACCTTCATCTCCACCACCCTGCCGGTGAAGACGCCCAAGGGGTTTGGCAGCTCACCGAGGCAGCGGATGCCGCAGCAGCCCGCCTTCCCACTCGAGACGCCACGGGGCGTACGAGAGGACGTGGCGGCATCCGCCGCGCGGGGAGTGCTGATCTTCAATGACGGAACCCCGGACGTGCGACTCGCCCCCTCCCTGGCCCTGGCACGCGCCTTCCGCCGGGTGCTCACGGGACGCGCCCGGACGACGCTCGGGGCGGGGGATGCGCGCGGCGAGCCACTCCTGCGCGGCTCTCTGGCCCGCATGCTGAGTGAGACGCGCGGCCTCGCCGCGGGCGAGGACGATGTGCTCGTCACCCGGGGCAGCCAGATGGCCCTCTTCCTCGTGGCCCAGGCCCTGGTGCGCCCCGGGGACGTCATCGCCGTGGAAGCGCTCGGCTATCGGCCAGCCTGGGACGCACTGAGGCTCGCCGGCGCCCGGCTGGTGGGGCTCCCGGTGGATGGCGAGGGCTTGCGCGTGGATGCCCTGCGGACGCTGCTCGCCCAGGGGCCCGTGCGGGCCGTCTTCGTCACCCCGCACCACCAGTACCCCACCACCGTCACGCTCACCGTCGCGCGCCGGCTGGAGCTGCTGCGCCTGGCCGCGGAGTCCGGGGTGGCCGTCGTCGAGGACGATTACGACCACGAGTTCCACTACGAGGGCCGCCCCGTGCTTCCCCTGGCGAGTGCGGACCGCTCGGGGAGCGTCGTCTACGTGGGCTCGCTCTCCAAGATCATGGCTCCGGGGTTGCGCCTCGGCTACGTCGTCGCGCCCGCGCCCGTGGTGCGGCAACTGGCCGCCCTGCGCGCGGTGGTGGACCGCCAGGGAGATGCCCCTCTCGAGCGCGCCGTGGCCGAGTTGCTGGAGGAGGGGGAGTTGCAACGCCATGCCCGGCGCGCACGCCGCGAGTACCTGGCGCGCCGGGACGCGCTCGCGGAGGCCCTGCACGGAGCCCTGGAGGATCACGTGGACTTCGAGGTGCCGGCTGGCGGGCTGGCCCTGTGGGTGCGCATCCGGGAGGGGCGCGAAGCGGGCGGGTGGGCCGAGCGGGCGCGTGCGGAGGGAGTGCACGTGACGGCCGGCCATTCCTTCGCGCTGGAGGGACAAGGGCCGGAGGCGTTCCGCCTGGGCTTCGCCTCGCTCAACCCCACGGAGCTGCGCGAGGCGGTGCGCCGGCTCGCACGCGCCCGCTGAGGGCCTCGTGGTGTTGGCGACTCCCACGACGCGCTTTCTCACGGTATGAGACAGGCTCCTGACCCGTGGCCACGCAGGCCGGGCAGGTTTTTCGATTGAGAAATCAAAAGTCATTCCACGGCGATGGATGTGACGGAAAGTGGACCAGTTCTTTTTTGATTTGCCTTTGGGGGCCGTTTGGGTGCATGCTCGTGGCCCTCTGACTGAACGAACCATGACGAACGCCCTCTCCACCCTCGAGCTGACCCTCCGCCCGGCGACGAACCGTGGCGTGCGTTCGCTCGTCGTGGAGGTGCTCGTAGTCGTCCTGGTAGCCGTGCTGCTGCTTGCGCTGCTTCTTGCGCAGGGGGCCGGGCCACCGTTCTGACACTGGAGAGCATCCAGGCCTGAACGAGAAGCCCCGCCCCCGGAAACGGAGGCGGGGCTTCTCGTTTTTCGGCGTCCTCAACCCTCGTGGTTCGCAGTGGAGACGCAATGACGACAGCTGGCACAAGCCCCAAGAGAGAGCAGGCGCCCACGGGGCAAGGTGATTCCCCGGGCGACTCCGCTCCGGAATACGCCAGGAGCACGGCCAAGAAAACCGGAGCCGAAATCGTCTGGGATGTCCTCGCCAGCGAGGGAGTCGACGTCGTCTTTGGCTATCCAGGCGGGGCCATCATGCCCATCTACAATGCCTTGCATCAGCGCCCCATCCGCCACGTTCTCGTGCGCCATGAGCAGGGGGCGGCCCACATGGCGGATGGCTATGCACGCGCCTCGGGAAAGGTCGGGGTGTGTCTGGCCACCTCGGGTCCCGGGGCCACCAATCTGGTGACGGGAATCGCCACCGCGATGCTGGATTCCACCCCCCTCGTCTGTATCACCGGACAGGTCTCCTCCACGCTGTTGGGCAGTGACGCCTTCCAGGAGCTCGACATCACGGGCGTCACCCTCCCCATCACCAAGCACAACTATCTGGTGACACGAGCCGAGGACATCGCGCCCACCCTCCGGGAAGCCTTCTTCATCGCGCGCTCGGGCCGTCCCGGGCCCGTGCTCGTGGACATCACCAAGGATGCGCAGCAGGCCACCGCCTCCATCGAGTCCCGGCCCCGGCCCGTGCGGCTGCCCGGCCATCGCCCCGCGCACCACCCATCAGCGGAGGACCTGACTCGCGCCGCCGAGCTCATCGCCGCGGCCGAGCGGCCGCTCATCTTCGCCGGTCACGGCATCATCAAGGCCGAGGCCTCGGCGCAGCTGATGGAGCTGGTGGAGAAGACGGGCATTCCGGTGGCCAGCACGCTGCTCGGCCTGGGCGGCTTTCCGGCGATGCACCCGCTCAGCCTCGGGATGATGGGCATGCACGGAGAGGCCTGGGTCAACACCGCCATCCAGGAGTCCGATCTCCTCATTGCCCTGGGCATGCGCTTCGACGACCGGGTGACCGGCAACCTGAAGACGTATGCGCGCAAGGCGCGGAAGATCCACGTCGAGATCGACCCCTCCGAGCTCAACAAGAACGTCCAGGTGGACGTCGCGCTGGCGGGGGAGTTGCGCCGGACGCTCACGGACCTGATTCCCCGCGTCGCGCAGCGCACCTGCACCCCCTGGGTACAGCACATCCAGTCCCTCAAGAGCAGCTCGGCGGCGCGAGACATCCAGTACATGCCGCACAACGGCAGGCTCCACGCGGCGCACGTCATCCATGACCTGTGGTGGCTGACCCGGGGCAAGGCCCTCATGGTCACCGACGTGGGTCAGCATCAGATGTGGGAGGCCCAGTACTACCGGCATGAGCGCCCGCGGCAACTCATCACCTCCGGGGGACTGGGGACCATGGGCTTCGCCCTGCCCGCCGCGATGGGCGCACACCTCGCCCAGCCAGGCGAGGAGGTCTGGGTGGTGGTGGGCGACGGGGGCTTCCAGATGTCGGCGGCCGAGCTGTCGACCTGTGCCCAGGAAGGCATCAAGCTCCACGTGGCCATCATCAACAATGGCTATCTCGGCATGGTGCGGCAGTTGCAGCAGTTCTTCTATGAGAACCGCTACACCGCCACCCCCTTGCTGAACCCGGACTTCGTGAAGCTCGCCGAGGCGCACGGATTGAACGGCCTGCGCGTTACCCGGCGGGAGCAGATTCCGGAGGCGGTGGCCCAGGCGCGCGCCAGTGCATGCACCACCGTCATCGACTTCAGGGTGGAGCAGGAGGACAGCGTCTACCCCATGGTTCCCTCGGGCGCGGACCTCGACGAGATGATCCGCCGTCCCCAGGACGACAGCGAGGTCTGCGCGATCTCTCCGTGGAACAGCGGGGCCGTCTGAGGAGCCAATGCCATGAGCCCATCCCATCAACGGACCTTCATCGTTCACGTCGAGGATCGCCCTGGCGTCCTCAACCGTGTCATCTCGCTCTTCAGGCGCCGCGCCTACAACATCGACTCGCTCACGGTGGCACGCACCGAGCGCCCCGCCATCTCGCGCATCACCCTGGTGGTGGTGGTGGATGAGCGCGAGGCGCGTCTGCTCGAAGCCAATCTCTACAAGCTCATCAACGTCCTCTACGTGGAGGACGTCACGCACCAGGGCCCGCTGGTTCGCGAGCTGGCCCTCCTCAAGGTGAAAGCCACCGAGGAGACCCGCTCGCAGCTCCTCCAGGTCTGCGACGTGTTCCGCGCGCGCGCCATCGACGTGACGCCCTCGGCGCTGGTGGTGGAGCTCACCGGAACGCCGGACAAGATCGACGGGCTCATCGAGGTGCTACGCCCCGCCGGAATCATCGAGCTGGTGCGCACCGGCGCCGTCGCGATGGAGCGGGGCGCCCGCTCTCCCCTCGCGGGCGTGCTGGATGCGGCGCCCCCGGAGCAGGCGGCCTAGGCGAACCCTGTCATTGGCAACTCAGTAGCTCCCTCCGCTCTCGAGGCGTGAGGAAGAACCCCTCGTATTACCCAAAGAGGCAGCACGCATGGATTGCAAGTACATCTGGACGAACGGGAAGCTGGTGGCCGCCGCCGAGGCGCAGATGAATTTCCTCACGCCCGCCACGCACTACGGCATGGCGGTGTTCGAGGGCATCCGCTGCTACCGGACGGCGAAGGGGCCCGCGATCTTCCGTCTTCGCGAGCACATCGAGCGGCTCCACAGGTCCGCGACGATCCTCGGCTGGCGCGAGCTGCCCTTCAGCGTGGGACAGCTCATCGAGGCCTGCCAGGAGACGGTCCGGGCCAATGGCCATGAGGAATGCTACATCCGCCCGCTCCTCTACCTCGGTGGCGGTGGGTGGAACCTCAACATCGACAACGGCCAGGCGCACGTGGGCATCGCCGTGTGGTCCTGGAACGCCTACCTCGGTGCGGAGGCCGCTGAGAAGGGCGTGCGCGCCAACGTCTCCTCGTTCACCCGGCACCACCCCAACGTGGTGATGACCAAGTCGAAGGTCGCGGGGAACTACCCCAACTCGGTGCTCGCCAAGACGGAGTCGGTCCGCCTGGGGTTCGACGAGGCGATCATGCTGGACACGCAGGGCATGGTGGCCGAGTGCACCGGCGAGAACATCTTCATCGTCCGGGGCAACCGGGTGATGACGCCGCCCGAGGGGCAGATCCTCGAGGGCATCACCCGGGACACGGTGATGATCCTGGCTCGGGAGATGGGCCTGGAGGTCAGCGCCCAGCCCATCTCTCGCGATCAGCTCTACACGGCCGACGAGGTCTTCGTCACCGGAACGGCCGCCGAGGTCATCGGCCTGCGGGAGATCGACTTCCGCACCATCGGAAACGGCCGCACCGGCCCCACCACCCAGAAGATTCAACAGGCCTATCACGCGGCCGTCCGTGGCGAGCTGCCCCGCGCCGCGGAGTGGTTGACCTACGTACCCGGCAAGTAGTGGTCCCCAGAACAGGAGAAGAGGCGAACGGATGAGTACGGAGAGCACGAAGGAGCGCGTCATCATCTTCGACACCACCCTGCGCGACGGCGAGCAGTCGCCCGGCGCCAGCATGAACGTGGCGCAGAAGCTACAGGTGGCACTCGCGCTTCGGGACCTCGGCGTGGACATCATCGAGCTTGGATTTCCGGTCGCTTCGCAAGGGGACTTCGAGGCCGTCTCCACCGTGGCCGGGCGGGTCGAGGGCCCCACGCTGTGCGCCCTGGCCCGTGCCAACCGGGAGGACATCGACCGCACGTGGGAAGCCCTTCGCGAGGCCGAGCGCCGGCGCCTCCACGTCTTCCTCGCCACCAGTCCGCTCCACCGCGAGTTCAAGCTGAAGATGAACCAGGAGGAGGTCCTCCGGCGCGCCGTGGAGTCCGTGCGTTACGCGCGCGAGCGCTTCGAGGACGTGCAGTTCTCCGCCGAGGACGCGGGGCGCACCGAGCCCGAGTTCCTCGCCGAGGTGGTGGAGCGCGTCATCGAGGCCGGAGCCACCACGATCAACATTCCGGACACGGTGGGCTACACGATGCCCGCCCAGTTCTCCTCCCTCATCGCGTACCTGCGGCGCCACGTGCGCGGCATCGAGCGCGTCGTGCTGAGCGTCCACTGCCACAACGACCTCGGGCTGGCGGTGGCCAACAGTCTGGCCGCGGTGGTGGAAGGCGCGCGGCAGGTGGAGTGCACCATCAATGGCATCGGCGAGCGGGCGGGCAACTGTGCCCTGGAGGAAGTGGTGATGGCCCTGCGCACGCGCCATGACTTCTTCGGGGTGCGGACCGCCATCCGCACCGAGCGCCTCTACCCCACCAGCCGGTTGCTCTCCAACGTCACGGGCCTGCAGGTCCAGCGCAACAAGGCGGTGGTGGGACAGAACGCCTTCGCCCACGAGGCGGGCATCCATCAGCACGGAGTGCTGATGCACCGGGGCACCTACGAGATCATGCGTGCCGAGGACGTGGGCTTCACCGGCAACAGCCTCGTGCTGGGCAAGCACAGCGGCCGCCACGTGCTGCGCCAGCGGGTAAAGGAGCTCGGCTACCAGCTCGACGGCCCGCAGATCGACAAGCTGTTCGAGGAGTTCAAGCAGTTGGCGGACCACAAGAAGGAGGTCTTCGACGCGGACCTGGAGGCACTCGTCCAGGGGTTCATCGGCCCTCGGGAGCAGCCGGCCTGGAAGCTGGAGACGCTCAGCTGTGTCTCCGGAGTGGGAACCGTTCCCTCGGCCACCGTCTGCCTCGAGCACTCCGATGGGCGCCGGGTCCGCGATGCCGCGTGCGGCGATGGGCCCGTGGACGCCGTCTTCAAGGCCGTCGAGCGCATCACCGGCCAGCAGGTCCGCCTGTGCCGCTACCAGGTGACGAGCGTCACCGACGGCGAGGATGCCCAGGGGCATGTCGACCTGGAGGTGGAATCAGGTACCCGCCGCTTCCGCGGCCGGGCCGTGAGCACCGACATCATCGTCGCGAGCGCCCGGGCCCTGCTCGAGGCCCTCAACCGGGCGGCCAACACCGCGACCCCCCTCCCCGTTTCCAGCCACGACGTCCCCTCCATGGAAGTGAGCGCGTGACATGAACCCTCCTGGACCCCGAAACCTGTTCCAGAAGATCTGGGAGTCCCACCTCGTCCAGCCGGAGACGGCCGAGACCCCCGCGATCCTCTACGTGGATCTCCACCTGGTGCACGAGGTGACCTCCCCCCAGGCCTTCAGCCTGCTGCGCGAGCGGGGTCTGCGCGTGCGGCGGCCCGAGCGGACCGTCGCCACCATGGATCACTCCACCCCGACCCTCCCGCGGGATGCACGAGGGCGCTTCCCCGTGGCGGACGCGGAGGCGGCGGCGCAGCTCTCCCAGCTCGAGGACAATTGCCGCGAGTTCGGCGTGGAGTTGCACGCGCTGGGCACCGAGCGGCAGGGCATCGTCCACGTCATCGGGCCCGAGCTTGGCCTGACGCTGCCCGGCTCCACCATCGTGTGTGGCGACAGCCACACCAGCACGCACGGGGCCTTCGGCGCGCTGGCCTTCGGCATCGGCACCAGCGAGGTGGGGCATGTCCTGGCCACCCAGTGCCTGCTGCAGCGCCGGCCGAAGACGATGGAGGTTCGCGTGGAGGGCCGCCTCCGCCCTGGCGTGAGCGCCAAGGACATCATCCTGGGCATCATCTCCAAGGTCGGGGTGGGAGGTGGCACGGGACACGTCATCGAGTACACGGGAAGCGCCATCCGCAGCCTCTCCATGGAGGAGCGGATGACGGTGTGCAACATGTCCATCGAGGCCGGCGCGCGCGCGGGTCTCATCGCCCCGGACGACACCACCTTCGAGTACCTCGCCCGCCGCCCGCGCGCTCCCCGGGGAGAGGCTTGGGACAGGGCAGTGGCTCACTGGCGCACGCTCCCGTCGGACCCTGGCGCCACCCATGACGCGGCGGTGACGCTGGATGCCGACGCGCTCGAGCCGATGCTCACGTACGGGACCCACCCCGGCATGGGTATTCCCGTCACCGGTACCGTGCCCGCTCCCCACCAACTGACGGATGCGAGCGCCCGCGACTCGCTGGAGCGCGCGCTGCGCTACATGGGGCTGACGCCGGGACAACGCCTGATCGGCCAGCCCATCGACGTGGTGTTCATCGGCAGTTGCACCAACTCGCGGCTGTCGGACCTGCGTGCCGCGGCCCATGTCCTGCGTGGGCGCAAGGTGGACTCCCGCGTGCGCACGCTCGTGGTGCCCGGCTCCCAGGAGATCAAACGGGCGGCGGAATCCGAGGGGCTGCACGACATCTTCCGCGACGCGGGCGCGGAATGGCGGGAGCCCGGCTGCTCGATGTGCATCGCCATGAACGGGGATCAGGCCAGGCCCGGTCAGTACGTGGTGAGCACCAGCAATCGCAACTTCGAGGGGCGGCAGGGCAAGGGAAGCCGGACCTTCCTGGCCAGTCCCCTGACCGCCGCCGCCGCCGCCGTCACCGGCCAGGTCACCGATCCCCGCGAACTCTTGAGGTGAAGCCCATGGAACCGTTCCGCACACTGCGCTCGCGCACCGTCGTCCTGGCGCGCCAGAACATCGACACCGATCAGATCATCCCCGCCCGCTTCCTGAAGATCACCCACCGCACCGGCCTGGGCCGCTGGCTCTTCGCGGACTGGCGTTACCAGCCCGACGGCAGCCCCCGGCCGGACTTCATCCTCGAGCAGCCGGAGGCCCGGGGCGCCCGGGTGCTGGTCGCGGGTGACAACTTCGGCTGCGGCTCCTCGCGCGAGCACGCCCCGTGGGCCCTGGTGGACTGGGGCTTCCGCGCGGTCATCAGCTCCTCCATCGCGGACATCTTCTCCAACAACGCGGTCAAGAACGGTCTGCTGCCGGTGCGGGTGGACGCCGGGTTCCACGGCCGCCTGCTGGCTGCTCCGGGCGCGGAGGTCACCATCGATCTGGAGCACCGCACGGTGCGACTCGCGGATGGAACGGAGGCGACCTTCCCGCTGGATCCATTCGCCCGCTACTGCCTGATGAACGGAGTGGACGAGCTGGGATTCCTGCTCGGCCAGCAAGAGGCCATCACCCGCTTCGAGGAGGCCCGTCCATGAAGGCGCTCATCGCGGTTCTGCCGGGAGATGGCATCGGACCCGAGGTGGTGGCACAGGGGACCCGCCTGTTGAAGGCGGTGGCGGAGCGCTTCGGCCACTCCTTCGAGCTGGTGGAGGCGCCCATGGGAGGCGTGGCCATCGACCTCACCGGCGCGCCGCTGCCTCCGGAGACGCTCGCCCTCTGCCAGCGGGCGGATGCGGTGCTGCTGGGCGCCGTGGGAGGGCCGAAGTGGGATCCGCCCGCGAAGGTGCGTCCGGAGCAGGGGCTGCTCGCGTTGCGCAAGGAGCTGGGCCTCTACGCCAACCTGCGACCCGTGGCTCCCCTCCCCGCGCTCCATGACACCTCCACGCTCAAGCCCGAGGTGCTGCGCGGAGTGGACCTGCTGGTGGTGCGCGAGCTCACGGGTGGAATCTACTTCGGCGAGAAGCGCCGCGAGGAGGATCGCGCCTTCGATGCCTGTGTCTACACGGTGGACGAGGTGGTGCGGGTGGTTCGCGCCGCCGCCTCCCTCGCGAGGACACGCCGCAAGAGGCTCACCTCGGTGGACAAGGCCAACGTGCTGGAGACCTCGCGGCTGTGGCGCGCGGTGACCGAGCGGGTCATCCGCGAGGAGTTCCCGGACATCGAGCTGAAGCACATGCTGGTGGACGCCTGTGCCATGCACCTCATCAAACGCCCCGCGGACTTCGACGTCATCGTCACGGAGAACATGTTCGGCGACATCCTCACGGACGAGGCGGCCATGCTCTCGGGTTCCATCGGCATGCTGCCCTCGGCCTCGATGGGGGCGAACCGGCGCGGGCTCTACGAGCCCATTCACGGCTCCGCTCCGGACATCGCCGGCCGCGGAGTGGCCAACCCCTACGGGACGCTGCTGAGCGTGGCCATGCTGCTGCGCCACTCGCTCGGGCTCGAGCAGGAGGCTCGTGCCGTGGAGAGCGCGGTGGCCTCCTCGCTCGAGGCCGGTGTCCTCACCGCCGATCTCGTTCCTCCGGGCACCCGGCCCGTGGCAACCCAGGAGGCTGGCCGGGCCGTGCTCGACCGGCTCGGCGGGCCCGCGCGCTAGCACCCGCGAGCACCCGCTAGCACCTCCTTCTCCCTCACGGCTTTCCAGGAACCCCCATGTCCCAAGACACACGCCGCAACAGCCGCGCCATCACCGAAGGATTCGAACGCGCGCCCGCACGCGCCATGCTCAAGGCCATTGGCTTCACCGACGAGGACCTCTCCAAGCCCCTCATCGGCGTGGCCAACACCTGGACCGAGACGATGCCCTGCAACTTCCACCTGCGCCGCCTGGCGGAGAAGGTGAAGGAGGGCATCCGGGCCGCGGGTGGAACGCCCATGGAGTTCAACACCATCTCCGTCAGTGACGGGGTGACCATGGGCACCGAGGGCATGCGGGCCTCGCTGGTCAGCCGCGAGGTGATCGCGGACTCCATCGAGCTGATGTGCCGCGGCCACATGTTCGACGCGGTGGTGACGCTGGTGGGTTGCGACAAGACCATCCCCGCGGCGGCCATGGCGGTGCTCCGGCTGAACCTCCCCTCGTTGGTCCTCTACGGCGGCTCCATCGCCCCCGGGTGCTACAAGGGCAAGGACGTCACCGTGCAGGACATGTTCGAGGCCGTGGGCGCGGTGGCCGCCGGGAAGATGTCCCTCGAGGCGCTCGCGGAGATCGAGAACGTCGCCTGCCCCGGCGCGGGAGCCTGTGGTGGTCAGTACACCGCCAACACCATGGCCCTGGCCATCGAGATGCTCGGGCTGGCTCCGGTGGGCTACGCCACCATCCCCGCGGAGGATGCGCGCAAGGACGCGGCGAGCGTCGCCGCGGGCCGGCTCATCATGGACGTGCTCCAGCGCGGGACGTGCCCTCGGGACGTCGTGACGCGCGCCTCGTTCGACAACGCCATCGCGTCCGTGGCGGCCACGGGTGGCTCGACCAACGCGGTGCTGCACCTGCTCGCCCTGGCGGGAGAGATGGGCGTGCCGCTCGCCCTGAAGGACTTCGACGAGGTGAGCCGGCGCACCCCACTGATCGCGGACCTCAAGCCGGGTGGCCGCTTCGCCGCGGTGGACATGGACCGTGCCGGGGGAGTGCCTCTGCTCGCCCGGCGATTGATCGCGGGCGGCTTCATGGACGGGAGTGCTCGGACCGTCGAGGGACGCACCTGGGCCGAGTCCTCGACCCACGCCACCGAGCAGGCGGGACAGCGGGTCCTCCGGCCCTTGAGCGAGCCCATCCGCTCCACGGGCGGGCTCGTCATCCTGCATGGCAACCTCGCCCCGGAAGGGTGTGTGGTGAAGATGTCGGGACACGAGCGCGGCCACCACCGGGGGCCCGCGTGGGTGTTCGACCGCGAGGAGGATGCTTTCGCGGCGGTGAAGGAGCGCCGCATCCAGCCGGGTTCCGTGGTGGTCATCCGCTACGAGGGACCGCGCGGCGGCCCGGGCATGCGCGAGATGCTGGGAGTGACCGCGGCGCTCGTCGGGCAGGGGCTGGGTGACTCCGTGGCCCTGCTCACCGACGGGCGCTTCAGCGGCGCCACCCGCGGCCTGATGGTGGGCCACGTGGCACCCGAGGCGGCCGTGGGCGGCCCGATCGCGGCGGTCCGCACGGGTGACATCATCACCATCGACGTGGAGGCCCGGCAGCTGTCCGTGGAGCTCTCCGCGGATCAGATCGCCGAGCGCCTGCGGGGCTTCCAGCCGCCTCCGCCCCGCTACACCTCGGGAGTCTTCGCGAAGTACGCCGCGCTGGTGTCCTCGGCCTCCGAGGGCGCGCTCACGCGGCCGCCTCAACCCCAGGCCTCATCCCAGGCTCCCTCCGCCGAGCGGCGGCAGGTGGCCGCGGTTTCCTAGTCCCCCCACCGTTTCACCCCTACCGCCTCAAGGATCGAACAATGACCACCATCTATTACGACAAGGACGCTTCCCTCGAGCCCATCCACTCCCGCAAGGTCGCGATCATCGGCTACGGGAGCCAGGGACACGCGCACGCCCTCAACCTCAAGGAATCCGGCGTGAAGGTGCGGGTGGGGTTGCATGCCGCCAGCCGCTCGCGCGCCAAGGCGGAAGCGGCGGGTCTCGAGGTGATGTCCGTCGCCGAGGCGGCCCAGTGGGCCGACCTCATCATGATCCTCGCTCCGGATCAGACCCAGAAGCAGATCTACGACGCGGACATCGCGCCCCACCTCACCCGAGGCAAGGCCTTGTTCTTCGCCCACGGCTTCAACATCCACTACGGGCAGATCCGCCCTCCGGCGGATGTGGACGTGGCGCTCATTGCCCCGAAGTCACCCGGACACATGGTGCGCCGCCTCTACCAGGACGGCAGGGGAACTCCCGCGCTCATCGCGGTGCACCAGGACGCCACGGGCAAGGCCAAGGCGCTGGGCATGTCCTATGCGCGCGCCATCGGCACGACACGTGCGGGCGTGCTGGAAACCACGTTCAAGGAAGAGACCGAGACGGACCTCTTCGGTGAGCAGGCAGTGATTTGCGGAGGTGTCACTGCCCTCGTCCAGGCCGGCTTCGACACGCTGGTGGAAGCGGGCTACCAGCCCGATGTCGCCTACTTCGAGTGCCTGCATGAGCTCAAGCTCATCGTGGACATGATGTACGAGGGCGGCATGGGCTGGATGCGCCACTCCATCAGCGACACCGCCGAGTACGGCGACTACACGCGCGGACCGCGCCTCATCAACGACTCGGTGCGCACGGAGATGCGAAAGGTCCTCAAGGAGGTCCAGACCGGCGTCTTCGCCCGCGAGTGGATCCTCGAGAACCAGGCCGGCCGCCCGGTGTTCGACAAGCTGCGCGAGCAGGGCCGCGAGCATCCCATCGAGGACGTGGGCCGGCGTCTGCGCGAGATGATGTCCTGGATTCGTGAGTCGAAGAAGGACTCCAGCGAGCGCTGAAGGTGGCCAGCGTGACGGCTTGGGCCTCGCCCCCCGCTCTGGAGGCCCTAGCGCTTACGCCAACCGAGCAGGCAGCGGAGGTAGCGCCAAGTGTTCCAATGTTGGAACGAGTTCGCCGGAAGTCCCTGGCGGCGGGTTCGATTCCCGCCGCCTCCACACTCAGAAGCTCAGCAATCCCGAGGGGTTGCTGGGCTTTTTCTTTGCCCTCGTTTCCGCATGTGCCCTCAGTGTGCCCCTTCGGCGCTTCTGGCCGGAGCGGCTTGGAGCTGGGGCACAGGAAGGTCGAGCTGCTGCACGGCGCTCGCCCGTACCTCGGGGGACAGGTGGGCATAGCGCTCTGTCATCTCGATGGTCGCGTGCCCCATCAGCTCCTGGATCGCCTTGAGCGGCACGCCACGCATCGCGAGATGGCTCCCGTAGGTGTGCCGCAGGTCGTGCCATCCGATGCGGCCCTGCTCGCGGCAGATGTCCGCCTCCCGAAGCGCACGCTCCAGAGGGCCCTTCATGGTCCCGTTCGTGTGTGGCTGCCCGTCCGCCTGACAGAACACGTAGGGGCCGCGAAGGTGCCGGTGTGCCTTGAGCGCTTCCAGGGCCGAGCCCGGGAGATCGACCGTCCGCTCGCGCCCACCCTTCGGAAGCCCCGTCACCCCGCGCCAGATGGTGCGCCGGACGTGCAGCTTGCCGCGCTGCAAGTCCACGTCGCCCCACTGGAGCCCGATCAGCTCGCCTTGCCGCAGTCCCGTCTTGAGCGCCACGAGCACGACCGCGCGCCAGTCAGGGGCCGCAGCGGCGACCACCCGCTCGGCTTCCTCAAAGCTGAGAAAGTCAAACGCCGCCTTCGCAGTCTTGAAGAGCTTGACGCGCGGAACGTGCGTGATGATGCCGTGCTCCTGTGCGAGCGACAGCATCTTGCGGAGCACCGTTAGCGCGTTGTTGATGGTCTTGAGGCTCAGAAGCGCGGGCTGGATGTCCTTACGCTTGCGAATGGCTGCCTTTGTGGGGGCATCCTTCCGGGCGCGGGCTCCCGACGTCTTCTTGCGCATAGCCGCTTTGAAATCCTCGATCTCAGCCAGACCGATGGAGTCCAATGGCATACGACCAAGAGCCGGAATGATGTGCTGATCGAGGATTTGGCGCTTGGAGACAACGCTTGAATATTTGTTGTTGTTCTCGCTGTACGTGAGGAATCGCGGGACAAACTCTTCAACCGTAGGAATCCGGCCCGCCTCGCTCTGTTTCTCCTTTCCGAAGGAACCCGTGAGGAGTGCGTGCCGGATCTGACGCTCGTATTCCTCAGCACCTCGGCGGGTGTTGATGGGCGATGCCTTGCGCACGCGCTCCACCCTCCCGCTCGGGTGCTGGTACTTCACGTCAACCCACCACGCCTCTTGCACCTTGCCCTCCTTCGTCTCCCACTTCCGCAGCCTGACGCTCATCGCTTCTCTCCGAGCGCAGGACCGCTGTTACCCGGCGACCAGCATACCAGAACACTGCGGCGGATGCGGATGGATCGACCGAGGTGGACGACTCCCGGCACCTCGCCGCGCCGGATGGACTCGTAGAGCGTCTTACGGTTCACGCGCAGGAAAACGGCGGCTTCGTCAACCGTCAGGAATTCGGGTGCGTTGATGCCCGCGTCGGTGGGCGTGGGCAGGCTCGGGGCTGGCGACAAGATGGGCTCTTCCACAGCGCCTAAATGCGTGCGGTTTCCAGACGTGGCCCAGGCAGGCAGCGGCAGCGGAAAAGCGGCGGGTGTCAACCGTCAAGCGTCAATTGCGCCGTTCCAACAATCCTATAGCCCTATACCTCGCGTGTGTTCATATACCCTCATCTCCTACTCCTACATCAACTTTTCTCTAGGGGGTTTATAGAACAGAGGCTTGACGGCTTGACGGCCGGGGCCGTGCGGTCGGCGACCAACCAAGGGCAGGCGTCAAGCGTCAAGCGTCAATTGGGCTGTTCCAACAATCCTATAGCCCTATACCTCGCGTGTGTTCATATACCCTCATCTCCTACTCCTACATCAACTTTTCTCTAGGGGGTTTATAGAACAAGGCTTGACGGCGTGACAACGAAGGGAACCGCATTGCTGTAGCAGCGAGCAATCTAGTCAGTGCCAGGCGCTCATCGGCGCCCCCCATGCCGTGCCATCCCATGAGGGCCCCCCCGGTTCCGTTTTCTGGAGCGCCGTCACTTGGAACCTTGCTCGGCGGTCCAACACGCTCAGAAAATTTCCAAAAAATCTCGCGGGCCCGTGGCGATGTGTTCACGCCGGAGGCTGGATTCTGAACGCATCAACCGTGAGACCGTTTTAAGGTGCGCGGGGGTGATGTTCTTAGGCGAAACCGCCGACTAGGCGAAACTGCCCCCATAACCGGCTGGCTCCTGCTGCGTCGGCTACCGGCAGAGCAGGCACACCCCAGCACGCTCCACGGTCCCGAGGTGCCGCTGCCCGCCCTTGGCACCGCACTCGCCCGAGCGTCGGCTGCCGTGCTCCTGGAGCCCCTCCACAGGCCCGCCGTGCTGTCTCTCGCGTCTGGTGGCTCCACTGCCCGGCTTTTGCCCGGCCAGCAACCAAGCGCGCCCCAACAGACTCCGACGCCTTCCGCAGGCATCTCGGCAGAAGTGAGCGCCGACGCCGTCAGCGGCGACTGAGCCACGCCGAAAAAGCGCACGCATTTATCGGGAGGAATGACGCTCCCAATCACCCGCCGCTTGCAGCTCGCCGCCGTTCGTAAGGACGCCGCTTCCCTTGCAGCCGTCGAGGCTGCGGGCGGTCAACGTGTCTACACGTTCAGGGCGAGCGACGGTGACTTCGATCGATACTCCGACCGCCTGAGCGTGAAGGGCTGGCGCGTCGAAGGTTACAACGCGAACGGCGTCGTTCTGTTCAATCACGACGACGGCGCGCAGGCAGCGAGCACGGGAGCCGAGCCCGCGCTGCCCATTGGCAAGGGGCGCGTCTACGTCGAAGGCGACGCGCTGATGATCGACATCGTTTTCGACGATGAAGACGACTTCGCACGCAAGGTCGAGCGCAAGGTCGCGAAGGGCATCCTCAATGCTGTCTCCGTTCGCTACCTCATGCTGCCTGGGCACTACCGGCAGAACGAGCGGGGCGGCTTCGACTGTGCCGCTCAAGAATTGCTCGAAGTCTCGATCGTGACGATCCCGGGGAACGCTCGTGCCTTGCGCGCGAAGTCTCTCGACGGCGAGGGCGACGACATCGTCGAACGTATCGCGCAGCGGGTTGTCGAGCTGCTCGCCGAGCGCGGCGATGACGTGCCGACGGACGAGGAGAACATGAAGCCTGACGCGGGTGAACAACCCCCCGCTAACGAGAGCAAGCCCGAGCCGGGCGAGCCGTCGTCTGACGATGCGCCAGCGGAAGACGACGAGGACAAAACCAAGCCGAAGAACTTCGACGCGCCCGAGGCCGCGAAGCAATTCGTCGAGGCGTTCAAGCAATACATCCGAGGAGTGTGAAAAGATGAATCGCCAGCAAATCGCAGACATGGTCAAGGCGCTTGGTCCGGAGGTCGCGCGGGAGCTGATCGACGCCGCCGCCCGGAGCGCGCCGGGCCGCATGGGTACAAACAGGGCGACGCGCGAGGGCAGCGTCTACGCGAGCGTCGCGAACTTTGGCGCGTTCACGAAGAGCGTCATCGCCTTGGGTCGCCGCACGGGCGCGGCCGAGATGCTCGACGCCGCGAAGCGCTTCGGCAATGCCGACGTGCAGAAGGCGGTTCAGCTCAGCAAGTTCGACTCGGCGGGCGTGCTCGTGCCCGTCCAGCAGAGCGGGGAAGTGATCGAGTTCCTGCGGCCCGAGGCGGCCCTGCTCAAGCTCGGCGTGCGAACCCAGCCGTTCAAGGGCGAGTTGCACATGGGCAGGCAGACGGGGACTTCTGTCTTCAAGTGGGTTGGCGAGGGGGAGACGGTCCCGAGGAGCGCGCCGAAGTACGGGAAGCTCGTGCTCAAGGCGCACAAGGGGATGGTCCTCACCGACGTCAGCAACGACCTGCTGCGCACGCCGGGGGTCGGTGACGCGGGCGTCGGTGAGGACCTCCGCGCCACCGTGGCCGATGGCCTCGACGACGCTGGCTTCAACGGTGACGGCACGGGCGCCGCGCCGAAGGGTCTCTTCGTGCAGCTCGACCCCGCGCAGGTCTTCGCGAGCACGGGCACGACCGCCGCAGCCTACCTGGCCGACATCGACAAGGCGGTCGAGCTGCCGTTGACCGCACATGTTCGCATGGGCACTGCGGCGTGGGTCATTCACCCGACCCGGGCGACCGCGCTGATGCAGCTCAAGGACACGGGCATCTTCATCTTCCGTCAGGAGATGCTCGACAAGGGCACGATCCGGGGCTTCCCCTTCGTGATGACGACGCGCGTCCCGGTGACGCGGGTAACGTTCTGTGCCGACTGGCGCCAATTCATCTACGGAATCGACGAGAATCTGATCCTCTCCGAGCACGACACCCGCGCCGAGCACGACGAGACGACCATCCGCGCGATCGTGAAGGGCGACTTCAAGCTGCGCCAGCCGAAGGCGTTCAGCTCGATCACCTACTAACGGAAGACCTGCCCGCGCTCGAAGCTGACCGTCCTGGAGGGGAACCACGACAACGCGGTTCTACGCATCCTGTCGGTCAGTGAGCCGTCGCTCGTCGCGGGTTTCTGGGAGAGGTTCGCCCGCGACCTGGACTTCGAGCGGCTCGGGGTCGAGTGGGTGCCGGAGGCCGACGCCGCAACTTGTACCCGGCCCGCTGTGAGCTATGCGGCATGCGACTGGGGCGGGAACAGGGAGAGCTGACGGTCAACGAGCATCTGACGGCAGACGGGATATGGCGGTGTGTCTGGCGGGCACGCTGCGTGGACATGTCGAGGTGTTGCGATCGGATTCGGGAAAAGCTTGGCGCTGGCTCGCAAACTAAACGGGACAACGGGACTAGGGGCTCTTTAATTGTTTGGGCTCTTTAATTGCTTGGGAGGTTGCACTTGGCAAAAGCACTTATAAATTGCGTTCCTTGCTTAAGGCAAGAGCCGTACTTCCATCCAGACGCCGCCACCGCTTTGGCTTGATGGCGTTGACTGCCCGCTCTATCCGGTTTCTGGTCTCTGGGGGAATATCGCCCTTGGACGCATAGCCAATGTCTCGCTTCTTGTCTCCCTCGGTGAAAATGTGCTCATCAATAAATCTGGTAAATTCATTTGGCATCCATCGCTTCTTTACTTCTTCCCAGCCAGCTCGGCTTTTCATGTCCGCCGATATGGCGTCAGGTGCCTCGTCACCCACAAGTTCAATATGGCGACTAAGCATCCAATAAAAGAAGTCGGCGGGCTTGACTACCCCGCTTCGGTAGTAATTGAATTGATCTAACTGATGGCTCCAAAAGCGAAGGTAGTACTCGGTGGGGGGCAGTTTTTCATGACAGATTCTGTCAAAGCGATCGTTGCAGTGAAGCGTCGCGTCTACAACCTTGGATAAATGCGCAAACTCAAGAGTCTCAACCATGACCTGCCTTGTTTTGTGCATGAGATAGGCAGTCCCGCCGAGAATGATAATGTTCATCGCCCCAAGAATTGCATTCAGCTCCACTACTACCTCCTTTTGTTAGGATCTCTGAAGAGTACTCCGAACGGATTCATGACCGCTGTGCATCATCTTCATAAAAGGCACAAGGTTCTTTCTCAAGGGACTTTTACCACGCTGTGCCAGGACGCGCGAACAGCGGGGCCATTGGCACAGGTCCTGCGTACAGTGTCGCTGTAGCTTTGAGGCTGGGCGCCTTCGAGAGTGTCGCGCCTTAGCGGCTGCCGCTCCCGCGATACCACCGCGCCTCCCCCATGTCGGGTTGCTGATGTCCTCCACGGTACGCGCTGCCGCAGTTCCGCGACATGAGCCGCACCCGAGCAGGAGGGGACCGCGCCCGGGCTGCTCGCGCTTTGGCCGCCTCCCGTCCCTGAGAGCGCCCCACTGCGCCCGGGGTCGCAGAGTCGGCAGGCATCCAAGCCTCTGGGGCCCCTCACTTCGCTGCCGTCCACGGCCCCGAGGCGCAGCAACTCGCCGCCGTGGCCGCGCGCTGCGCCATGGTGCAATACCTCTCAGCCCGAAGGCCGCGCCACTACTGCGCGTAGGCCCGCCTTGCATTGACAATCATTTGCAGAAGGCGGCGCGTGAGCGCGCGACCTCTACACAGCCCCGCGCCGTACCGATTCCGGTAAGGGCACCCGCCGCGCACAGTGGCCCGAATAAGCCAGGCATGTAGGGAACAAATCTGTACTGATTTCCCCGTTTCGGGCCTAAACGCGCAATCTCTGCAATATTTGTTTCGGACCTGTTCGTTAGTCCGGGGCTTCCCCTGTTCACATGACTGTGTTACCTATCCGGGCGTTTCGCCGCCTTACTGACTACCGCGCTGGAGGTGCCCCATGCTGAGCGAACCGCGTTCGCCTCGGAGGTGGATTCGTGTTGCCTGTCTTTCGGTTCGTCCCCCGCTGAGCTTGCTTGCAGTGCTGGCGTTGCTCGCGTCCGGCCCGGTTGCGTGCGCGAGCCGTCCTCCCCCGGATGCGCTCGCCGCTACCCGTGACGCGCTCGCGGGCCTGGACGAGTTCGGCGCGCTGCTGCTGGGGGCCGGGCTGCCCGTCGAAGCCATTCTCCAGGGGCGCAGCGTGTCGCCTGTGCAGGCCGAGCGGCTGCGGCGCTACTTCCCGATCCTGCCCTACCTCCCCCAGCACTACGCCCCCCGGGTCGTTGCCGACGAGCTGCTGCGCTACGTCGAGCAGCACGGACAAGGGCTGTCCCGCTGGGACTTGAGCCGGATGGTTCAGGAGTACCGGAACCTATTCCTTCTCCGCCAGGATGGCTTCCTCGCGGCAGCGCTCACCGGTGAGCCCGCGCGATGGGTTGGCCCGGTCGAGGTTCGCGACCACGGGGCAGGCGCGGCTGAGTTTGAAATAGGCGTGTTCTACACGCGCGGGGACGGCGAGAGCTGGCGGCGTGCAGACAATCCCAACCTCGACAGGCTGTAGGGCCTCGTTAGGAGAGCGCACCATGACTGACAGCTCTGGCCCTCGCCTTCGCCTCGATTTCGAGGGCTTCCGTTACGAGGTTTACGGCACCCAGGTTGAACACAGGGACTACGACACTCTTTTGCTTGCCTGGAGGCAGCCCGTTAGCGGCGGGCCTCGCTCGCAAGTCATTCTGAAACCTATGCAGTTGCCGTCGGACCACGAGCGGGGCGAGCGAGCGTGGGAAGAGGTGCAGCTCGCCACGTATTTGCAGCACCCGGGCATCGCGAAGGTTTTCGGCTTCGCTTCCCATGCCGATGTTCCCTATGTCATCTCGGAGCACATGCGAGGCTGCTACCTCCTGACGGCAATGGACTTCGCTTTGCTGGTGGGGCGCATGTTGTCGCCCCCCTTCGCTGCCTATGTCGCGGCGGAAGTAGCGGACGCGCTTGCTTATGCACATGCCCAACCGCTGCACGTCATACACCGCGCCGTGGGGCCGATGAGGATTCGTCTCGGGTTTGATGGTCGCGTCAAGCTCGTGAACTTCGGCGCGGCGTACTCCGAGCTGCGCGATCGCTTGCAGACGCCGCCCGGCCTGCTGCGCGGCGATCCGGCCTATTGTGCGCCCGAAATCCTGCGCGCTGCGATGGAGGCCACCGGGCGCCAGGCCGACCCGCTCATCGCGGGAGCCATTGACGGCAGGGCGGATGTGTTTTCGCTCGGGCTCGTGCTGCTGGAAATGCTCTTGGCTGAATACCCGCTCGATCCGACCGATATCCCCGTGCAACGCGCGCCGCAGGGATTCGCCTACCATGTGCGAGCCGAGCGGAGCGCGCAGCTAAGCCTGGACACGCTGGTTTACCGCACGCTGCGCTTTCAACCCCAGGACGCGGATCGTCGTCTGGAGTTCGCGCCCGGTCCTTTGCGGTCCATTGTCCGGCGTGCGCTTCAACCGGATCCCCGCGAGCGTTGTTCTGCCGCCGAGATGCGCGAAGAACTGCTCGTCTACCTCGGGACTGTAGAGCCGCCCGTCGTCGCCGACGAGGTCGCGGCAGAGCTGAAGGCGATCTTCGACGCTGCCGCGAAGTTCAAGCGGTTGGTCGCGAATCCAATCGAGCGAACCGCGTTGTCGCCGGACGAGCAGGGAGGCTAGCGCCATGAGTCAAAAGCCTGTCACACGGTCGCCCGAGAAGGATCCGCTGAGCGTCCAGATTGGAGGTGCAGCACGCAAGGCTCGAATGGCTTTGAAACTGTCGCAGGAGGAAGCCGCCGAGCTTGTCGGCGTTGCGACGGAAGTCTATGGAAAGTATGAACGGGGCGACCTGCGCCCGAGCACTCCGACGCTTGTAAAGCTCAGCAAGGCGCTCGGGACTTCTGTCGATGTCTTGATCGGGCTCGCTGGTGACAGGAAGACGACGACACCCGAGATTCCCGAACCAACGCCCGCCCCCATGCCGCGAGAGTTTCGACGGCTGCGCCGCACGTTGCGGACAATGGATAAGCTTCAGCTTGCCACCTTCACGCGCATGGCTGCTGTGCTCGTGACGCATAAGCGGCGGCGGCAGCGCTCCCGAAGCCGGGCACAAGCGGCGGCGACCTGATAGAGATGCCTTATGGAAGACGACCTTCTGCAAAAGACGATCGGAGAGGCTGCCCGAACCGCACGCGAGAGGCTCGGGCTCACTCAGGCCCAAGTAGCGCAAAAGGCTGGCATGAGCGCGCAGGTCTACGGACGAATCGAGCGCGGCGGAATGATGCCTAGCGTTCCGGCACTCCGACGGCTCGCGGCGGCGTTGGGTGTGTCGCCTGCTGTGCTGCTGGATATGAGCCCCCGCGAAGTGCCCGCCACGGACAAGGATCTGTCACCCGAGACCCGGAAGGCTGTCGGGCTCCTGCGGACGTGGCCGGAGTCCAAGGTCGCGGTCGGGTGTGGACTGCTGCGCGTGCTCGACGCTGCGCCGATGCGTGATGAATAGCCCCATCTCGGATTAGGGACTGGGGCGGTGGGTGGGGCGGCCGACTTGGAGCGGTCGCCACCATGGAGGGGTCCACCTGCCGCCCCGGTCCCGCTGTCTGAGCCGCATCCCTGCGGTTATGCTACGCTCCCCCATCTAGGAGGTGAGGTAGAGCGTGGGACTGACACTCAGGCACCCGGACATCGGCGAGATGATCGGGGACTACAAGGTCGTGGGGTTCTTGGGCGCGGGGGGCCTCGGGATCGTCTACAAGGTCGAGCGCGGGGGCCGCTTTTTTGCGTTGAAGCTCCTCTTGGTCTCCACGCTGGACGGCAGGGGCAAGCGTGAGATCGGCATTCTCATTCACCTGGAGAACCCCGGCGTCGTCCGCTACGTGGGCTCGGACTTCTGGCCCGACCCGGTTATCGGCCATCCCTATATCGTGATGGAATTCGTGCCGGGCGATACGCTTTTTGCGTTTGCCTACAGCCAAAACCCATCGGCGCGGAAGGCGACGCGTATCGTTCTGGAAGTGGCGGTGACGCTCGGGGAGGTACACGCGGCGGGTGTGTTTCACCGCGACGTGAAGCCTGAGAACATTCTCATTCGGGAAGGGAGCGAGAGACCGATCTTGATTGATTTCGGAATTGGTTCTCTTGCGAGTGCCCCGACTGTCACCGGCTCGCAGCTCCCACCGGGGACAGAGGAGTTCCGATCCCCCGAGCAGATCCGGTTCAAGCGCGCCCACCCTGACGGCGCGGGTCAATACGAGTACGGCACGGCCGACGAGATGTGGGCGTTGGGCGTGAGTTATTACTGGCTGCTTACGGATGTGTTTCCCTTTGGCGAGCGGACGGATCCGGGGGGGCTGGATGGGCTGCGCGAGCGCATCTTGAGCCATCGGCCCGAAGCGCCGCACGTCGTGAACCCCCGAGTGCCGCTGGCAGCCTCGCTGCTGTGCATGAGGATGCTTGCTGATCGACCGGAGGATCGTTTCCCGGTGGTTGCGACGCTGTGCGCGGCTTTGAATGAGTCCCTGTCCAACGCTGAGAACGACGCCACCTGGGATCCGCCGCTCGGGGACCCGGACGATCCGCAGCTCACAACCACGGTCGAGGACCCGGAACGGCAGGAGGCGAGCGAGCAGCGGCGCGCGTTTCTAAGGGCGGTGAAGCGGCGCCCCCGGCGCGGGCGGCCTCTGCCGAAAAGGGACCGGGTGTTCTTCCTGCCCGAGCAGATGGCAGCCCCAAAGGTCCCGGCAGCAGCCGCAAACCCGGACGAGATCCCCACGGTGGACGCGCCCGGCGTGGCCCCGGCCCCGGCAGAGCACGAGCTGCCCGTTAAGAGCGCCCCAGTGCCGCCAGCTCGCGAACTCGAGCCCGCCGCCGCCGCTCCCCAGCTCCGTCGCGCCGCGTGGCGTCTAGGGCTCGCTGGGGCCGTGCTGCTGGTGGCCGTCGTTGTCCTGTCCGTGGGCGCGAACCTGGGGGGACCTGGCTCGTCAAGCCGCACCAGCGAGGCAGGGCCAGAGCTGCCGCTACCGTCCACGTCCCCGGGCCCTCACGCTACCGATGCAGGCGTGCGCGGTCATGAAGTGGCGCTTTCGGCAAAGCCGCTGGAATCTCACCCGGGAGGAGATGCGGCGCCTACGGGGGCTCAACCTCCCGCGTCCGCCTCTAACCCTATGCCTCGCACTACTGCTCAGACGACCAAGAATGAGACTCCCAAAACGCAGCCGCAAAGCTCCGGGTTCCGCTTCCCGGTGAGGCCGGCCGTTGCGGCGGTCGCGGCCTGCTCGCTGCTGGATGGGGGATGCACCGGGGCCGCTTCCCAGGTGCGCCCCGAGCCCCCCGCGATTACGTGTCCGCAGGGATGGCGGGAGACCCACGAGAGGTTCAACGTTACCGGCTCCGGCGAGACCGCCACGGTGAAAGGGTACAAGGGCGAACCCGGGGAGCTGGCCAGGGTGAAGGATGGTCCCGCTGCCCTACAGGTGGGCAAGGTCGGTGGCGTTGGATTCGGTTACGTTGGCAATCTGCCTGCCGGCACCCTTCTACTTGGACAGTGGCAGCTCGGCGACGACCGCCTTTTCGGCACCTTCAACCGGGCGCAGATTCCAGGCGTGGGGACTCTCCCCGTGTGTTTGGTTGCTGGCCTGGAAATCGACACAGGTTATCTGGACGAACGCGGCAATGAATACCTTTGCGGCCCTGGCTTGGGCGTCTGCCTCACTCCCGGAAGCAAGCACGGCAACGCCAAGACTGCCACGCGCGTTCTTCTCCTGGTTCCTTTCGGGCAGCCCTAAGCATTGTGCCGCTTTTTGGAGGTTGAGATTCCGTGCTGCCCCCATCTTCCGGTGCCGTCTTGGTGGTCGCCCTGCTCGCTGGTACTGCGAAAGCCGCAGAGCCGGCCCCCGTCACCCCCTGCGTCTCGACGGCTCGCTTTGACTTGGCGATGGTCTCTCCGGAGGGAGCGCCGGAAGTGTGCGCTAGCGCGGACGAGACGACGACCTTCGTCTTTGACTCCCGCGTCGCTGTGGGGGCAGTGGAGTTTCAGCCAAGGGAACGCCTCGCGCATTGGGCACTCGGGCAAGACGGGCTGAGTCTCTACGCCACTCCCAAGGCGGACTATCTGCCGGGGGAGCGGGTAAAGGTGACGGTGCGCTTCGCGGATGGCGCGGCACCGGCGAGCGCGAGCTTTTGGCTCGTGGGTCATGCGTCAAGAGGGACGCGCCGGGTGGAGGTGTTCCGGCAGCCGCGCCCGCCCGACATGCTCAAGAAAGAGCGTGACGAAGCACAGGCCGAAGCGCGCCAGTGCCAAGAGGACAAAGCGCGGCTTCTGGCCGAGCGTGAGGCACCGGGCGGGCTCATGGGAGCCGCGTGGCTGGAGCGGGCCGGGGTCGTGGCGTTCAAAGACCTTCGTTCCTTTGCGAGGGAGCAGCCAGGCAACGCGCTCGGGATGAAGGACGCCAGGAGCTACAGCTACACGCGCACTGGCGAGAGCCGCCCGGCAAGCGCGGCTGTGCGGCTGGCCCTCGCCAACCCTGGCGCGGAGCCCTGGACGCTGGCGGGGGCGGTGCTGGTGGACGCGACGGGGGAACAGGTGGAGCTTGCCCGGTGGCAAGAGGCACCCATTCCCGCGAATGGGGCCGGTGCCGTCGTGGTGGGCATTGAGGGGGAGTCCGCGCAGCTCGGCTGCCCCTGTACCCTCAAGCTGTGGGAGGCAGGGGGGCCGCGTACCGTCACCCTCGGGAACGTCACCTTCCCGGAGGGCAAAGCCAGGGCGCAGTAAGCGCGCCGTTTATGTTCCCCCAGTGTGCCCTTCGGCGCTTCTGCCCGGAACGGCTTGGAGCTGGCGCACGGGCAGGTCGAGCTGCTGCACGGCGCTCTCCCGGGCCTCGGGCGCGAGGTGGGCGTACCGCATGGACATCTCGATGGACGCATGGCCCATCAGCGCCTGGATGACCTTGAGCGGGACACCCCGCATGGTGAGGTGGATGCCGTAGGTGTGCCGCAGGTCGTTCCATATGATGCACCCCTGCTCGCGCGTGATGCCCGCTCGGCTTAGAGGGTGTTGCGCAGTACATTGCCTGCCGGACGGGGACGTACAGACGACATCTTGGCGTGACGCCTGTTCACATGGGCGGCTTCAGAGTGTAAGTGGTTGTCATCGGCAAATCAATTAGACTATTAGACTTCGAACACCTTTTATAATCCGTCGCTTCAAGCCTTCCCGACTGCCAGTATGGGCGGGGAAGCCTCGGATTCTTAGAAACAGCAGCATCGACCAAGTCTCGATAAGCAGCGATGCGCCGCAACTCCGGATCATATCTACCGTATAGCTGTGCTGTAGACATCACCAACCATCCTAGCCTACCTGCCGCCTTGATAGTTCCTTCTGGAGTAAACCGTCTCCCCTTCGATGCACTTTCCAACTCATAAAGGGTAGGAAGCCAATTTTGCGGCAACTGCCTAGCTTCTGCGACTTGCACCATTCTCGGGAACAGAGCCGCAGCAGTCGTTTGCGAGAGTCGTGAACGAATGTTGTACTCCTCAATCTCACGAGACAACTTCAGATCTCCGAATCTGCTCTTGCTCCTCATTTGCTGCTGTTCGAGATTTCTGACATCATCAGGACGAAAGATTAGAATCGAATATTCCTGAGGGGACAATCCTTCGTCAAATCGCTTTTCACTGGGCTTTTGGTGTTTTGCTGCATCAAGCCACTGACGGAGATCGTGGCATCCGCCAGAATTCCCGTTGGCAGTGGCAAGTGCGCCGTAGCTAGGGGATTCCAATCGCAGAGTCGTCCCCTTGACGAGATCCCGTGCAATCACAACAGCCTTGAACACATAAAGGACATAGGGCTCATAAACCAACTGCACAGTGAACACCTGTGCCTCGGGGCCAGTCATCACCCATTCTTGTTTCTTCGGTATTTGAAGTGGGATCAGCGGGTACTTGCTATACTCCCGCGAAAGCGGAATTATGAACTCGTTTACCTGCTCCGGGGCCTGAACTTCGGAGCATTCGTCGCGTAGCGGGCACTCAGCAAGCCATTCGAGTTCAAGTGAAACATCTTCAAGTGAATATCGGGCGCCCCGACCGGCCACAACGTAGAAACGAAACAGGTCATCCGCCTGTCCGCCCTCAAGGAGTTCCAGCCCATGTGTTTGATGAGCGTCCGGCACTTTGAAATTGATCCGGGACTTATGTAGATCAAACTCACGTAGATTTGTTTTTTGGGGTTCGCCGAACAGATCAAAAATGTCGATGCGCGCACTGCCCTTTGCGATCTCGTCGAAAGCAATCGGCCCAGAGTCAGGAGACCACTGTCCATCGTAGAGGACGCGGAGACGCAACGGGTCCGATGATTTCAGTTCAGAGAGGTCGACTTCACATCGCCCTTCGGGGTCCGTTACACATTCTGTATTGCTCCCGCCAAGCAGAACAACCTTGACTCCAGGCAAGGCGGCAGTGCGCCTTGTGACGGTAATCTTGGACTTGATCCGTAGCCCACACGCACCAAGCGCTAGAATGGCATTCTGATCGAGACTCCGTCGTATCTCTTCAACGTCGCCACTGCCCTGAAGATCGAGAGACGCCTTACCTTTCAGTTGAGTGACAAGGTTGCCAGCGGCGTTTGTATCTCGAGTTATCTTGGATAGAAGCACCTCACGAATGCACTGCGTTCGTGGGTCGTCGGAAGTACTAAGTGGTGGACTGACGGCCCGATAGATAACTCCCACCATGGCCGCTATAGCAATGGTCCCCAAAACGATGAAGCCAGTGCTACGGATATTCCTCCAGCTGCGTAAATGATTGCCCGCGCCGGACCCTTTCGCGGCACCGACAACCTGAACCACCTGGTCCCCCGAATAGGCACCGGTCACGCTGGTTTCCCCGCTCACCACTCGGCTGCGCCCCTTCAGAAAGCTGGCGGCATCGCTGCTCGTAAGCCCCTCAACATGCTCGACCTCGCCATCTTTGAATTTAATTGCCGCCCCTTGTGTAGCCCGCGGAGGAAGTGGCGCGTCGAAGCCCATCGTCGGCAGCCCTGCGGCGGCGAACATTTCCCGGAGTTCGGTAGCCTTTTCGGGATAATGCAGTTTGACGATCCGCTGCATGCTCGCGAAGGCCGTTGAGGCCGGTTCCATGGTCTCGGGCGGCAACTGAAGTGCTGCCGTCATCTCGCGGAAACTTGCATAGAAGTTCAGCACCGCATTAAGAACAGCCATGCTGGTTTCCGCCTTGTTCTTCGCCCACCATTCATCACGGTGTGCTCCCAGTAGGCTGCTGTCAGCAACTGATTGTTCACCAAGATTGAAGAAGGCAATTGCGTTACGGTGGAGGTCGAGAAACCGCTGCTGCTTTTTCTCTACGGGGTGATCTTCCCCGTTGAATTGTATGAATGCCCGCAGCTCGTCGTGGTGTCGATGATGGGCGAGTTGGATTTCCTTCTCAGCCTGCAATGCCGCCTGTTCGTTAGTCGTGTTCATAGCCGCAATGACCTACTTTCTCATGGACTGGGCCTGAGCCCTCAGCATGGCGTACAGGGCATTGAGGTCCGAGAAGTCGAGCCCTTCGTAGAGGTACTTGCCCCTGAACTTGACGTGGCGGTAAACGATCTCGCCCCACTCCTCCTCCGTCAGGTCTCGTCGCTTTGACCTTCGTAGTTCGGCAACGTCGCCCAGGATGGCGTCCAGTTCCTCATCGGAGGGGCGCGCCGGGGGGAGGCGGAATTTGATCTTCAGAATGTGTGCGAGCGATTCCCGAGCGTCCATGCATCCTCCTTGAGATCGATGCGGGCACTGACCGAAGGTGGGCTGAAGGCTGACCAAACCATCGGACAGAGGGCGCCCCAATCTAAACCGAAGTTCACGATTCTTGAACGGCTGATTTTCCACGGAATTTCAGGCACTTACCGCATCGAGACTGAGGCAAATACCGAGCGCCGAGGGGAAATTTGGCTCCCATGCAGGCCCCGCCTTAGGCACTCCCACCTGCGCGTACCACCTACTCCCCACCACACCTCGCCGGGCACACGCTACCGTCAGCCTCCCACGGACCTCTCGTGAGCCCTGGGTGACCGGGGCGCTCTGGGCGTTCGCGTCTGTGAGCGGGTTGATCCTTTTGGGCCGCGTGTGTCCCCAGTGTGCCCCTCCAGCGGGGTTAGAGGCTGCACACGAGGGTACAGGGTGGGACGGGACGGGATGGCGAACCCGAGGAGAATCAAGGCGATAGCGGGTAACAGCGCGTCCTGCTTAGGGTTTTCCATCGCCTTGTTCACGGGTTCGATTCCCGCCGCCTCCACGTCAGAGGCACGCGAGCGGAGGCCATGTCACGAGTCCTTTGGTCGAGACGCATGTGCCCCACCATCCAGAAATTCGGACAGGGTCGTGGCCTGGAGGACCCAGTCGAACCAGCTGTCGAGCGTGTCCGTGTCCGTGCAGTCGAGGATGCGCTGCCGCGCTCCTTCCTCCACGTGAATCCCCCGGAGAGCGAGAATCCGCAGGAGGCTCTCGGCACGTCCTCGGCTCAACCCCCGTGCCAGACCCTCTTCCCTGCCTCGCACCAACCCCTGCTGACGTCCCTGCTCGATGAGTTCCTCGCCATAGCTCCGCATCAACTCCTCCGCGTGTTGCTCATCCAGCACTGAATGTAGCACCTGCCCCGTTGCGTCGTGGACGGCCTTGTCCCCGGTCCACAGTAGGTAACGGAGGACCACACGCAGGTGTTCGGCGCCCTCTGGCGCTGCCTGCACCTGGGCGAAGAGGCCCACCCACTCTGGCAGTTTGCGCGCCAGTTCCTCCGTCCGCCCGTAGCGCAGCACCAACCAAGCCAGCCGGACCAGCGAAGGACCCGGCCGTGCTTTCAACGCCTCTTCCCGTTCGGTTGTCAGGTCATCGAGCAGGTACTCGAAGCGCGGCACCCACGCTCGCCATTGCTTCCGCTCCTCCTCGCTCTCCCCGGGCAGCTCGAACAGGTCCTCCACCCGCCGCGGCGCGCTCCAGGCTCCCTCCGGCCCGTGGTACATCACCAGCGGGAGGATGACCGGCAACAAGGCGTGCTCCGGGTGCTCCTGACGCCAGCGCTCCACCTGACGCACTACGTAGCGCAGCATTCTCAGCGCCATCCACCGGTCCACCGTGGACTGGTGCTCCAGCAGCACGTACAGCAGCAGCGGGCGGCCCGTCCGCAGGCGGGCCGTGAAGAGCAGATCGCTCTCGGTCTCGCGCAGTTCCGGGTCCACCACGCTGCCGGGCTCCAGGCGCAGACTGGACCAGTCCACCGCGGAGACGATCTGGGCGGGCAGGACGGCACGCAGTTCGGCTTCTGCCCGCTCGGGACGGCCAAAGGTATAGCGGGCGAAGAGGTCATGAGGTCCCGGCATGGAGCGGCGCCCCAGCACGGAACGGGCCAGTCGCCCCCGCGGGGAGCCAGCAGGCCGTGGACGTCCGCTTCCGCCCCCCTTCGTCTCGCCTGCGGGATGCCCTTCTCCCGGGAGGGGTCTCCAACTGGCCCCCCCGAGTCGTACGAGTCGTCTCACACAAATCGTCTGACACCTTCTCAGGCACGCGAGTGGATCCTCGAGAACCAGGCCGGTCGCCCGGTATTCGACAAGCTGCGCGAGCAGGGCCGCGAGCATCCCATCGAGGACGTGGGCCGGCGTCTGCGCGAGATGATGTCCTGGATTCGTGAGTCGAAGAAGGACTCCAGCGAGCGCTGAAGCGGGGCTGGAGAGGGAACCGGCTCCTCGCGGTTCCCTCCTCACCCACCGGAGAAGGTGTCTCTCGGGCAGGGCCATGGCGATCAGCCATTTCCTGTGTGGCGGTGGGGTATATGGACGGGCTTGGACTCCGGCGAGCCCTTCTGGCGCAGGAAGATGGAGAGAACCACGAGCGCCCCGACGGAGAGGAACTCGCTCTGCCAGTTCTGGAAGGACTTGAACCAGAACCGGGAACTGCTCACGTACTGCCATAAGCTCACGGCCTGCTGACCGAGCTGGAGCTGCTCCTCGTTGAAACTCATCCCGGGGCCAGGAGAGTCCGGGCCTGCCTCCTTCCGAGGCCCAAAAAGGTGTCAGACGACTCGTAGGGGTAGTGAGGTATCGGTGCGAGTTCTTTGACACCTTCCTCCACAGAAGGTGCGTCGCTGACGCCACCGCCCAGCCGTGGGAAGAACCTGCGCTACACGCCGCGAGAGGCCGTGGTGCCATCGCCGGCCGGATGTTGACGCGAAATGAGATCCTGGACATCGTTGCGGCGGCGATGAGGCGCGACAGAATCCCCGTGAAGTTCACGCCATGGAGTGGGCGATGAGCGGCACTCATCCTTGGGAGGGCAACTGGAAGGTCCGCCTGTATGAGCGGGTCCGCGAGCGAGGCTATGATTCACTCACCGCCTTCGCCGAGGCACGCCCCACCGTTTCGCTGGTGGCGCTGGCCGAGGAACTCGGCGAGGACGACATCACCGGCGTGCAGGTATTCAGTGGGCTGGTAGCCGAGGCGGAGCGGAGTAAGCGGCTCACACGCCTAGTGCGCGGACAGTTCGTGCGCGAATTGTACGAGGCGCTCCCTGATGGATGGCCGACCGTGATGGACGATGCCAAACGTTTCAAGGTCGCCAAGGCACTCGGCATGTGGTCTGCCTACACACCAGAAACCCATGAGGATCGCGTCGATCAGGTCAGGGCAGCACTCCGTGCCGCACCTCCGCCACCCGGCTGGCGACCACTCGGACCCGACGACGAACTGCTGCTCACCCTCCTGCCTGACGAGGAAGTCTGAACATCACCTCCCCGGGCAGAGCCATGGCGATCAGCCATCTCCTGTGTGGCGGTGGGGCGTATGGACGGGCTTGGTCCTGGACGTGGCTCAGAACCGCAAACGGGCCGGAAACGAGAGTTGCTCCAGTGGAGACGCGGCCTTCGTGGCTGGGGCCCGCGTACAGGCCCCGGCCGAGGTGTCCGCCGTGAGGCCCATATGGCAGCCGTTGCAGGTGCCCGGCGGATGAGGGCACCCGCAATCCTTGGGACAGGTATCCACCGTCTCCCCAACACACTGCCCATCTCCGCAGTAGCAGTCGCGGGGACAGGTCAACTCCGACTCGTCCGTGGTGCACAGGCCATCGCCACACGAGTGGCAGGTACTACAGGTTCCCTGTCCCGTCAGGCTCCGGTTCTTGGCGGGACACGCCTGGAGGGCCTGGCCCTGGGCGCTCAAGGCGTTGGGGGCCTGGTCCTGGAGCGGTTCACTCGAACCACACGCCATCCACAGCACCAGCCACGGAGCGAGAAACGCACTTCGAGATGAGCGACGCACGAGAACCCCTCGCCGGGAACAACCATCCACCGGAGATGATGAAGCGGGCTGGAATCCATGAAATCAGGTCGAAACTGTTTAACATGAATCAGACTCCAAGTGAATGGGCTCGACATCTCGTCCTCGAGGATTCCATCGACGTCGAGGTGATCCCGCGCAGGGGCACGAGGCTCTTCGTGGGACTGTTCTCTTGCCTCCCTCTCCAGAGACCGCGCCTTCACGGAGGGTCATTCTTCGGTTTTTCCGAAGGAACCCCGTCAAATTATCTGACTTTCCTGCACAGGAGCAGGCACTACCCTATGGCCTCTTCGAACAACCCCTTTCATGACAAGCGTGCCACGGGCCCTCCGTTCCCATGTCTGACCAGACTTCCTCCCCCACGATCACGCCCACCCGGGGCGAGCCCCCCATGCCAGCCGGCCAGGGCCCCTCCGAGTCCGCCTCCGACGTGCTCGAGGCCGTCCTCACCGAGCTCGCCCACACCGCGGGACTCGAGCCCGGGCACGGCACCGTGCGCGGAGCACTCCAGGATGCCGGGAGACACGACCCCGGGTCCCTCGCGGACACGTGGAGCCGGCATCTCCAGCACGCGGGTCTGGCCCTTGGCCTCACGCTGACGCTCATGCGCCGTCCCCTCGAGGAGGTCCTCCGCGAGGGGGGACACCAGGGACCACTCGCCACGGTGTCCGTCTCGGAGCAGGGGGCCCGGTGGCTCCTCATCGACACATGGGAGACAAGCCGGGTGCACGTGCGCACCAACCTGCTGTCCGAGGGACAGGCCTGGCTGGCTCACCGGGAGCTCTCCGCGCTGCTCGCCGCCTGGGGTCCAGCGCCAATCACCTGGGTGATTGCCGAGGAGTCGGAGTCCCTCCAGGCCCTGCGGGGCGAGGCGAACCAGACGCCCTCGCCCTTCGCCCGGGTGCGCGAACTGGTGCGGCTGGAGGCGGCGGATCTCCGGGCGGTGCTCGTCTACGCGGTGGGCGTCGGGCTCTTCGCGCTGACCACGCCCATCGCCGTCCAGTCCCTGGTCAACACCGTGGCTTTCGGCGCACTGCTCCAGCCGCTGGTGGTGCTGAGCATCCTGCTGCTCGGAGGCCTCGTGTTCGCCGGAGGTCTGCGCGCCATGCAGTACTGGGTGGTGGAGCTGCTCCAGCAGCGCCTGTTCATCCGCGTGGTCAGCGACCTGAGCCACCGGCTGCCCCGGGTTCACGCGCGGGCGATGGATCGAGCGCATGGCCCCGAACTCGTCAACCGCTTCTTCGACGTCGTCACCATCCAGAAGGCCAGCGCCACCCTGTTGCTCGAGGGTCTATCGGTGGTGCTCCAGACGGGCATCGGCCTGCTGATGCTGGCGTTCTACCATCCGCTGCTGTTGGCCTTCGACTTCTTCCTCCTGCTGTCGGTGGCGGGCATCCTCTTGGGCTATGGACGCTCGGCGGCCGCGGCGGGTCTCAAGGAGTCCAAGGCCAAGTACGCCGTGGCCGCCTGGCTCCAGGAGCTGGTGCGCCACCCCATCACCTTCCGCCAGCACGGCGCGGCCGCCCATGCCCTGGAACGCGCCGACACGCTCGCCCGCGACTGGCTGGGCCTTCGACGCAAGCACTTCAAGTACCTGTTCCGGCAGGTGCTTGGCGCCCTGGGCCTGCAGGCGGTGGCGAGCGCGCTGCTGCTGGGCCTGGGCGGCTGGCTCGTCATCGACCGGCAGCTCTCCCTCGGCCAGCTCGTCGCCGCCGAGCTGATCGTCACCGCGGTCCTGGCCGCCTTCGCCAAGTTCGGCAAGCACCTGGAGGCCTATTACGATCTGCTGGCGGCCTCGGACAAGCTGGGCCAGCTCGTGGATCTGCCCCTGGAGCAGGCTACCGGGGAGAGCCATCCGCCCCCGTCCGGGCCCGCGAGCCTGGAGCTGCGCGACGTGAGGTTCCACTACCGCGAGGACGCGCCCGTGCTGCGCGGCGTCAGCCTCGAGGTGCGGGCCGGCCAGAAGGTGGTCCTCACGGGTGACACCGCCGGGGGCAAGAGCACCCTGGTGGACCTGCTCTACGGCCTGCGCCTGCCCACGCGTGGCCGCATCCTGCTCAACGGTACCGACACGCGTGACCTGTCACTCGCCACGCTTCGCCGGGACGTGGCGCTCGTCAAGGCGCCGGAGCTCTTCGCCGGCACGCTCGTGGACAACGTCCGGATGGGACAGCCCACCTTGACCCTGAGCCAGGTGCGTCAGGTGCTCGAGTCGGTGGGTCTGGGAGACGTGCTCGCCCAGCTTCCGGACGGACTCCACACGCCCCTCACCACGGGCGGCCTGCCCCTGTCCTCGGGACAGGCGGTGCTGGTGCATCTGGCGCGCGCGCTCGCGCTCCGTCCGCGCCTGCTCATCCTCGACGAGGTGCTGGACACGCTCGACACGCGCACCCGGGGCCGCGTGCTCCAGACCCTGCTGGCGCCCGATGCCCCCTGGACCCTGCTCCTCATCACCCACCAGCCGGAGCTGCTCGGCCAGTGCGAGCGCGCCCTCGTGCTGAGCGACGGCCAGCTCCACCCCCTGAATCCCGAGTCCCGAAACCACGAGGCGCTTCCTTCTTGAACCCGCGTCCGACCATGAATCCGACCTCCTCCCCCACCCTGCCCTCGCTGCCCGCCATGCGCCTGGTGCGCCACAGCACCCGGGTGGCTCGCACGGTGGCCCGGGTGCTGATGCTGACGCTGCTGCTCGGTGTGCTCGCCCTGCTGGTGGCCCCCTGGCAGCAGAACATCACCGGCCACGGCCGTGTCACCGCCTACGCGCCGCTGGAGCGCCAGCAGACCCTCCAGGCCCCCGTCGCCGGACGCATCACCCGTTGGGCGGTACAGGAGGGCTCGCGTGTGAAGGAGGGAGAGCTCATCGTGGAGCTGTCCGACAATGATCCGGAGCTGATGACGCGGCTGCAAGAGCAGCGCGGCTCCATCGAGGCCCGCATCAACGCCGCCCAAAGCCAGATGCTGGCCTACGAGTCTCGCGTGGACGCGCTGCGCTCCTCGCGCCTGGCGGGCGTCGACGCGGCGGGCTCGCGCGTGCGCATGGTGCAGGAGCGCATCCGCTCCGCCGAGCAGTCGCTCGCCGCGGCGGAGGTGACGCGCGAGACGGCACGGCTCAACCTGGAGCGCCAGCGCACCCTGCACAAGGACGGCCTCACGGCCACCCGGGCCCTGGAAATCGCCCAGTTGGAGTACACCAAGGCGGGTACGGATACCGAGAGCGCGCGTGCCAGCCTGAACGCCGCCCGGAACGAACTGGCGGCGCTCAGCTCGGAGCGCCAGCGCATCCAGACGGACGCGGATGCCCTCGTCAACGACGGCCTCGCCAGGTACGAGTCCGCCAAGGCCGAGCTCGCCAAGGAGCGCATCGAGCTGGCCAGGCTCGACAGCACGCTCGCGCGCCAGTCGACCCAGCAGATCCGCGCCCCGCGCGCGGGCACCCTCCTGCGGCTCATGCCCCGGCAGGGCGCCGAGGTCGTCAAGGTGGGAGATCCGCTCGCGGTGCTGGTGCCCGACACGGACTCGATCGCCGTCGAGTTGCATGTCCCGGGCCGGGACGCCCCCCTCATCTCCCCCGGACGCCACGTGCGCTTGCAATTCGAGGGCTGGCCCGCCGTTCAGTTCGCGGGGTGGCCCTCGGTGGCGGTGGGCACCTTCGGCGGCACGGTGGCCTTCGTGGACGCCGCGGACGACGGCCGGGGCGGCTTCCGCATCGTCGTCGTGCCGGACGAGGGGGAGGCGTGGCCCTCGGGCCGCTTCCTGCGCCAGGGCGTGCGCGCCAATGGGTGGATCCTCCTGGACGAGGTCCGCCTGGGATACGAGATGTGGCGCCAGTTCAACGGCTTCCCCCCGTCCATCGCCACCTCCGAGCCGGACGCCTCCGGCAAGGACTCGTCCGGCGGCAAGGCCTCCGCGGGAGGTGCGTGATGAGCGCGCGCCACGCCTCCGGGAGCGTCCTGACCCTGCTGCTGGCGGTGAACCTGACGGCGCCGTCCACGCGCGCCGCGAGCCTGACCCCGCTCACGCTCCAGGAGGTGCTCGACTCCACGCGCGAGCGGCACCCGGGCGTGGCGGCGGCCCGGCAGGGACTGGCCACGGCGGACGCCGAGTTGCTGTCCGCCGAGGGAGGCTTCGACACCCTGGTGAAGGCGAAGGGGACATACGTGCCCTTCAGCTACTACCCCCACGAGCGGCTGGATGCGGTCGTCGAACAGCCCACGCCCCTGCTGGGCACGCGCCTGTTCGCGGGCTACCGCCTGGGCCGGGGGGACTTCCCCGTGTACTACGGCGGGTACGAGACGCTCTCGGATGGCGAGCTGCGCGCCGGTCTCGAGATTCCCCTCTGGCGCAACGGCACCATCGACAAGCGGCGGGCGAGCCTCTCCCAGGCGAGGCTGCGGCGGGAGATCGCCGGGTTCACGTTCACGGGCGAGCGGATCGAGCTGCAACGTCAAGCGGCCTACCATTACTGGGACTGGGTGGCCGCGGGACAGCAGCTGCGCATCGCCCATG
Organism: Cystobacter fuscus; assembly: GCF_002305875.1. Classification (NCBI taxonomy): domain Bacteria; kingdom Pseudomonadati; phylum Myxococcota; class Myxococcia; order Myxococcales; family Archangiaceae; genus Cystobacter; species Cystobacter fuscus. Next base: position 8,473,628 of record NZ_CP022098.1, read on the forward strand.
ACCAGTATGAACTGGCCGCCGCGCGCCATGACCAGCTCGCCCGCCGGGCGGAGGCAGGAGACATTCCACGAATCGAGCACACGGAGAACGAGCGCGTGCTCCTGGAGCGCGACGCGGACCGGATCGCCGCCCGGCGAGCGCTGGAGAAGACAGCCCTCAAGCTGTCGCTGTCCCTGCGGGATGCCCAGGGAGAGCCGTACGTCGTCCCCGCCTCCCGGCTGCCAGACGGACTGCCCGTGCCGGAAACGGCGCTCGAGGACTCCCTGGACGCGTGGCTCGAGCGGGCGCTGCGGGGGCGGCCAGAGCTGCGGGAACTGGCGCTCCAGCGCGACGTGCTCCAGGTGGACGCGGCCCTGGCGCGCAATCAGGCGGCCCCGGCGGTGGACCTGGGCCTGAGCGTGGCCCGGGACGTGGGGGCGGGGCCGGCCAATCTGAGACCCACCGAGTTCCAGGCCTCGCTCACGCTCGACATTCCCCTGCAGGCGCGGGCGGCGCGCGGACAGCGGCGCGCCGCCGAGGCGAAGCGAGCGGCGGTGGAGGCCAAGACCCGGCTAGCGCACGACAAGATCGCCACCGAGGTGCGTGACGCGGTCTCGGCCCTGCGGGCCGCCCATGAGCGGGTGGGGCTCGCCCGGAACGCCGCGGACGTGGCGCGGCGGCTGGCTCGAGCGGAATTCACGCGCTTCGAGCAAGGCGCCACCCACCTGCTGGTCGTCAACCAGCGGGAGCAGGCCGCGGCCGACGCCGAGCTCAAGGAGATCAAGGCCCTGATGGACTACCACCACGCGGTGGTGGACCTGCTCGCCGCCACGGCCACGATCGAGCCAGTATCGCCGTGAGTGGCCCTGAGCGAGGACATGGCGGGAGCGCGTCAGTCTCCGGACGAGGCGCCCTCGGACGCGCCGATTGTGCTCGCGGTGGCCTCGCCGACGAACGTGGCGATGCTCTGCGGATCGACATAGAACGACGCCTTGCCGTTCTGGGCCTGATAGCCGCCGCCGTAGCCGACGTTCAGGCTCGACGAGGTGCCGTACTTGGTGAATCTGGCCACGCGGCCGCTCGGCACGCTGACGTTGAGGGCTCGGTGCTGCGTGCTGGTGTTGACGACGACGAGCACGATCTTGCCGTCCGGCGTCGCGTACGCGGTCGCATAGACGTCCGAATACGGTTTCTCGGTGGCACCGATGCGCACGGAACCGGGCCGGACGAAGCGCGCGAACTGGGACATCACGTAACCGCGCTTGCTGACGCTGCCGTTCTCCGAGATCAGGCCGTAGCTGCGTCGGATGTACCACCAGATGTACCCGCTGTAGTTGGCCACCATGCTCTTGTGCAGTTCGCTTCCCACCTCCAATGCCGACGGCCAGACATTGCCATCGGTGTTGTCGGTGTAGTGCTCGGTCATCCACAGTTCCTTGCCCTTGCTCCGGGCCAGCGGATAGTCCTTCGGCTGCACGCCGTACAGGTGGCCGCCGACGATGTCCACGTGCTGGCTGGCGGTGGCGCTGTTGAGGATGGGATCGGTCACCGCCGGGTTGAAGTTCAGTGACTCGGAGGCCAACACCTTCAGCGTGCCGAACCTGGCGCCCTGGGCATTCAGGAAATTGACGAAGTCGGTCCCGCTCCACTCCGCCGACTCGTAGTCCGGGTGCCAGTCGGGCTCATTCTGCAACGAGATCGCGTACAGCGGCGCGTTGTTGTTGGCCATGTAGCTGGCGAAACCGAGCAGGTGCGTCGCATAGGCCTCGTAATACTGTGGCAGCAGTTTGCCGCCGTTGTTCAGGCTGTTGTTCGACTTCATGTAGGCGGGAGGCGTCCACGGCGACCCCAACAGGAGCACCCCCTTGGCATGCGCGCGCGCGGCCGAGGACACCTGCTGATTCCACCTGGAACTCGACGGATCGATGCGCATCCGCATGATCGACAGGCCGAGCTGGCCGGTGTCGCTGCCGAAGGCCAGATCGACCTGGGCCGGAGTCAGATCGTCGATCCATCCCGGGCCATTCATGCCGCCGAAGCCGCGAATGACCTGATGTGTTTTCGATGGATCGATGACGACGTCCTGCGCCGATGCGTTCGCACCGAAAAGACATGCGCCCATCAGAGGCAGGATCGCCCGTAGTACGAATGATGTTTTCATGTTATTCCCCGCGCTTGTGAGAAGAGCATTCGGTCCGATGGCCTGGAGTACCATCGAACCAGTAGCAGTCATGGGCGGCCGACCCCGGAACGCGGCGCCGGCCTGGGTGTGGACAAACTCGAATGACAGTTTCGCTGACGCCGTGGTCAGCAGGAGGAGTTGGTCTGGGTGAGCAGCCCGAGCCGATAGGGGAGCAGGTTGTAGTCACCACCCGCCGAGGGGTTCTTGCCCTGGTAGAGGTACTGCAAGCGGCACGGGTCGATCTCCATTGTCTGGTCGATGCCGGAGCGGATCATCTCTCCGTGGCTGATGTCGTTGGTCCAGGCACCCGACGGGAACGTGACGTTGTTCGCGCGCGCGAACGGGTTGCTCTCCGTTGACGCCAGCGGCGTCCACGAACCGGTGATGCCATTGGCGGTCCACGACCGGAAGTAGCGCTTGCCGTCACTGCCGATCGCCTCGACGATCAGCAGATAGGTGTTGGTGCCCTTGATCTTGTAGATGTTCGACGCCTCCCACAGCGCGTACTTGTTGGAGTCCTGCAACACCATCACGGTGTTGGTGAACCCATTGGGGAAGTTGGCCACCGTGGTCTGCGCGCGGTAGAGATGGCCGTTGTCGTCGGAGGAGAACAGGTAGCAGTTCAGGGTGTCGCAGACCACCCAGAAGTCCACCCAGTACCCGTTGCCGATGTTGCCACGAATGATGTCAGGCATCGAGCTCTGGAAGTTGCGCGGCGCCGACCACGTCTCGGGCCTCTCGATGTCGGTGGTGGTGGAGTACGACGGCAGACCGGTCTGGTAGACCAGATACCAGCGGTTCTGCGGCGCGAACCAGAACACCTGCGGCGCCGCGCGGTATCCGGGGCCGATCGCCGAGCGGTCCAGGTAGTACTGCGACGCCGAGGACGCCTGCGACCAGTCGGCGAAGCCGGTGTACATCATGTTGTAGTTGCCGGCCGAATTGGCGGTCGAGGCGAACACGTGCCACTTGTTGTTGTAGCGCACCACGGTCGGATCCTTGACCGCGACGATGTTGTGCGAAGCGTCGGACTTCGGGCCAATCAACACCCCGCTGGACGACCAGCGGAAACTTGATGGCAACCCGGCCGCGGTGGCCACCCCTTGGGTTGAGTCCGTGGACGGTCGACCCCCGGCGGAAGCCGCGGCGGTGGAGCTATTCAGGCAGAGAGTGGTTGCGGCGAGCGCCGCGTACCAGCGTGTTCCTCGCATTGGAGTCCCCATCGTCATCGTTAATGGGAATGGGCAAGCAGCCGCGATACCGGACGCCGCCCAACCCGGGTCAAAACATCCGCTCGATTGAACTTTACTCCTGGTCACCGTAGCGACGTCGCGGCCAACCAGTCAATGCTCGAACAACCCGGATTGTGAGCGCTCACATCGGATTGTTCACCAGTGGACGACACGTCAAAGACAGTGGGCCCAAAGAATTCCTTTACTCGTGGGGAGACGAGGTGTCGGTACGAGTTCTTTGACACCTTCTTGGTAGTTCTTTGACACCTTCCTGGCGCCCCAGAGCGTTGACCGGGGAGCGCGCCTGGCTTAGCGCCACGTGCAGCAGCACCAGAACGTCATCGACGCGGCCCGGCGCGCCGGTGTCGGCTGATCGGGTTCGCCAGCCGGTCGTTGAGGCTTCTGCTCCGACATCCGAAGCAACCAGCTGGACGAGACCAGCTCCGACCTCGAGACGCTGCTCGGGCGCGCGCCCACCCGGCTCCCGGAGGGGTTGCGCGAGGTCTTCGGGCTCTCGAGGTCAGACACCCGCTAACAGGTCAGACGGAAGGGAGCATCGGAACAAGGTGCCACGACCCGGCCGGGGCTCCGCCTGCAGCCGGCCCTGGTGCACTTCGAGGATGGAGCGACTGATGGACAGGCCCATGCCCAGTCCCGCCGGCTTGGTGGTGAAGAACGGCTCGAAGAGGCGCTTGCTCGCCTCCGGGCTCAAGCCCACGCCCGTGTCCTCCACCACCAGCTCCACGCGCCCCTCCGTCCGCTGGGTGCGCACCCACACCTGCCGCTCCCCGGGCGGGCACGGGTTCACCGCATCCAGCGCGTTGATGATCAGGTTGAGCACCACCTGTTGGAGCTGAACCCCATCTCCCCTCACGGGCAGCGAGGTATCCGCCAGTTGCAACGTGAGTGTGGCGCCCCGAAGCTGCGCATCATTGCCGGTCAGCTGCGCCACCTGGCGGACCAGCACATTGAAGTCATGGGAGACGAAGGGGCCCTGGTCCTTCTTCAGCAGCGCCCGCGTGCGGCGGATGATCTCTCCGGCCCGCTTGTCGTCGGCGATGATGTCATCGAGCATCTCTCGCAGCAGGGTGAGATCTGCCGGTGTGCGCTGCAGCAGCCGCCGAGCCGCCTCGGCGTTGGTGAGAATGGCCGACAGGGGCTGGTTCAGCTCATGGGCGATGGAGGCCCCCAGCTCACCCACCGCGGCGACCCGTTCCATGTGGGCCCGCTCGTCCCGGGCCCGGCGTGCATCCAGCTCGGCGCGTCTGCGCGGAGTCGCGTCCACCACCGTGACCACGGCGCCGCCGCCCGGCAGCTCCAGCCGCCGGGCGCGCAGCTCGAACCAGGTGTCCGCCCGAGGGCCCCGGAATTCCACCATGCCCTCATCCACCCGGCCCGAGAGCACGTCTTCCAGCAGCGTGGCCACCCCCGCCGTCTTGAGCTCACCTTCGTGCGCCAGCTTCTGGAGGGACTGCAGGTAGGAGCTGCCCGGGAAGAGGAGCCTCTGGGTGGACAACGCGCCCAGCCCCTCGCGCTGGGCCGAGGGGGCGCTGGCCCGAAGCACCGCGCCCTGCCTGTCCAGAATGGCCACCGCGCCCGGGAGCGAATCCAGCACGGCCAGGTTCAGCCGCTGGGCCCCCCTGCGCCCGCGCCGCTCCAGCAACAGCACGACGATGAGCGCCGCCTGGAGCAAGCCCGCCGCCACCACCGCGAGCACCCCCCAGCGGTAGCGCTCCCAGAGCTCGAGCTCGCGGAGGTCTCCCCTGCTGTCCGAGGGGAGCGCGCAGGCGGAGATGTCCCCGCGCTTGCTCTCCCCGGAGGGAAGCACCGTGTCGCCCGGCTCGGCGGCCGCGAGCGGGGTGGCCATCAGCCACAGCATCAAAACGCCCAGGGCGCGCATCCCCATTCTCCGTGCCGTGCAGGCCGCGACCTCCCTCCTGCCATCGCTCCCATCATTCCATCTCGTTTGCTCCAGGTCGAATTGACAGGTACGCGGAGTTGTTGATGGGGTGTCTTCCATTCGCGGACCAGACGAGGAGCTGCGTGGATGAGTGAGCCCGAGCAGGAGGAGCGCACGGCAGCCCCCGGGGAAGCCCGCACGGTCATCAGCCCGCGGCGAGGCCCCGCCCCCGCCGAGAGCGAGCGGCCCACGCCCCCCGCCACGGGGGGAGATGGCTTCCACATGGCTCCCGGGCGCACCCTGGCGGGCCGCTACACCGTGCTGGACGTCTTGGGTCGGGGTGGCATGGGCGTGGTGTTGGCCGCCTATGACGCGAGGCTGGATCGGCGCGTGGCCCTGAAGCTGGTGCACTCGCGCGAGGAGGGCCGCGGCGGCGATGGGTTGGCCCAGGTCCGCATGGTGCGTGAGGCGCAGAGCATGGCCCGCCTCAATCACCCCCACGTGGTGGCCGTCTATGACGCGGGGACGCTCGAGGATGGCTCCGTCTTCATTGCCATGGAGTACGTCCAGGGACAGACGTTGCGCAGCTGGTGCCAGCACACCCCGCCCCGGCCCTGGCGGAAGGTGATTGACGCCTATCTGGACGCGGGGCGCGGGCTGGCGGCCGCGCACGCGGCGGGACTCGTTCACCGCGACTTCAAGCCAGACAATGTCCTGGTCGGCGAGGACGGCCGGGTGCGCGTCACGGACTTTGGCCTGGCACGTACCGGGTCCGTCCCGGGCGACGCCGAGCAGCCCGTCACCGCCATTTCCAGCCTGGCGCTGCAGGCGCCGCTCACCCTGCCGGGCTCCGTGCTGGGGACGCCCGCGTACATGGCCCCGGAGCTGCTCCAAGGCCAGACAGCGAGCGTGCGCAGTGACGTGTATGCCTTTTGTGCCTCGCTCCATGAGGCGCTCCATGGGCGGGTCCCCTTCCCCATGGACTCGATGGCCTCGATCCTCCGTCTCAAGGAGCGCCAGCCGCCGGTTCCTCCCTCGGACTCGCAGGTGCCGGCCTGGGTCTCTCGCGCGGTCTTGCAGGGCCTGCACCCCGACCCACAGCAACGGCCTGACTCCTTGGAGCAGGTCTTGCGGCGGCTGGAGGACGATCCCGAGGTGCGGCGCCGCACCTGGCTGCGCATGGGCGGGCTGGCCGCGTCGGTGGCGCTGCTCGCGGGGCTGGCGGTCTGGACGTGGGGGCGCCAGCAGGGCCCCGGCTGCGAGAGTCTGGAGCGCCGCCTGGAAGACGTGTGGGACGCGCCGGTGAAGGCCCGCGTCACCCAGGCGCTGGAGGCCACGGGGCTGCCCTATGCGAAGGACACCGCGCGGCGCGTGGAGCGGCTGCTGGATGGGTACGCCCAGGCCTGGGTGAAGCAGCGGATCGAGGTGTGCCAGGTGGCGGCCGCGCACCCGGCGGAGGCATCGCGGTCCCAGCGCCTGGAGCTCCTGCGGGAGGCCTGCCTGGAACGGCGGCGCAGCCAGCTCCAGGCCTTCACCGGCCTGCTGGGGCGCGGGCCGGATCCGGAGCTCGTCGACAAGGCGGTGCCGGTGGCGCAGGCACTGCCGCCGCTGGAGTACTGCGCGGATGCCCAGGCACTGTTGGCGGCGGTGCCGCCTCCCGAGGATCCCCAGGTGCGCGCGCGGGTGGAGGCGCTACAGGCGCAGGTGGAGCCGCTGGCGGTGCTGCTCTCGGCGGGAAAGTACAAAGAGGGGTTGGCGCTGAGCGAGCAGTTGCTGTCCCAGGTGGAGCCGGTGGGTCATGCGCCCCTGCATGCGCGAGCCCTGCTGCTCCGGGCCCAGCTGCAAGAGGGCGCGGGCGACTACAAGGGCAGCGAGAGCACGGCGCTGCGGGCCATCTCCGAGGCGGCCAGGGGCAGGGATGCGGTGCTGGTGGCGCGAGCCTGGAACCTTCGGCTGCTGCTGGTGGGCCTCCGACAGGCCCGCCCCAAGGACGCCGAGTGGCTGGAGCCAATGGTGGAGACGGTGGTGGAGCTGGCGGGAGACGAGGCGACTCGCGCCGACTCGCTCCAGGTGCGCGGCCGGCTGCTGGAGAACGTGGGCCAGTTCAAGCAGGCCAGGGAGCACCATGAGCGCGTCTTGTCCCTTCGAGAGAAGCTCTACGGAAAGAGCCACCTCCAGGTGGCCCTGGCGCTCACGGATCTGGGCAACGTGCTCCGGAGCATGGGCCAGTACGCGGAGGCGAAGGAGCGGCTCGAACGCGCCCTGGCCATTCAGCGGGACACGGTGGGGCCCACGCACGTGTCGGTCGCCCACGCGCTCGCCACCCTGGGCATCGTGTTCAAGGAGCTGGGCCAGTTCGATGAGGCCCGGGCCCGACACGAACGCGCCCTGAACATCGTGGAGGATGCCCTGGGCCCCGATCATCTCCAGACGGCAACCCTGCTCAGCAATCTGGGAAATGTGCTCCTGGACCAGGGAAGATACGAGGAGGCCCGGGCCCGGCATGAGCGCGGCCTGGCCATCCTGGAGAAGGCGCTGGGCCCCGCTCACCCCAACGTCTCCAAGGTGATCGCCAGTCTGGGCATCGATCTGGCGGGCCTGGGCCGGTATGAAGACGCGCGGCTGCGGTTCGAGCGCGCGCTGGCCATTCAGGAGAAGACCTTTGGGCCCGAGCACCCGGATGTGGCGGCCATGCTCATCAACCTGGGGGGAGTGCTCGCGGACCTGGGCCGGTATGAAGAGGCCAAGGCCCGGCTGGAGCGCGCGCTGGCGGTGCTGGAGAAGGCGCTGGGTCCCCAGCTCCCGAGGCTCTCCATCCCACTCACCCTGCTGGGCCGGGCCCTCACGCGTCTGGGCCGGTATGAGGAGGCGCAGCGGCAGTTGGATCGCGCACTGGCCCTGCAACAACAGCCGGAAGAGCACGCCGGACTGGTAGAGCCGCTCACCGGGCTGGGGTTGCTCCAACTGGCGCGCGGCAAGCCCGCGGCCGCCGTGCCATTGCTCGAGCGGGCCTTGCGGCTCGCGCCGGAGGAGGCGGCCACGGAGACGCGGTTCGTGCTGGCCCAGGCCCTCTGGGAGTCGAAGCAGGAGCGCCCTCGCGCCCTCGAGCTGGCCACCCGAGCCCAGAAGGACTGGCAACGCCGCGACAATGCCCCCCGGCTGGCCGAAGTGTCCCAGTGGTTGGCTTCACGACGGTGAGCCCAGCCGCTCCAGCAGCCGCACCAGCTCTGGCACCGAGTCCACCGCCAGCTTCTCCATGGCACGGCTGCGCTGCAGGCGCACGGTCTGCTCGGCGGTGCCCAGCTCGGCGGCGATCTGCTTGTTGATCAGCCCCCGCGCCACCCACTGGCAGACCTCCCTCTCGCGGGGCGACAGCGTGGAGAAGCGGACCCGCAGCGCCTCGAGTTCCTGCTCGGAGGCGACCGCCTCCCGGTCCCGTGCCAACGCCCGCTCCACCGCTTCCAGCAGTTCCGCCATGCCGACTGGCTTGGGCAGGAAGTCCACGGCACCGGCCTTCATGGCCTTCACCGCCGCCGGCACATCCCCGTGTCCGCTGATGAAGACGATGGGCTGCTTCCACCCCGCGCGCCGCAGCTCCTCCTGGAGTTCCAGCCCGTTGAGCTCCGGCATGCGCAGGTCCAGCACCACGCACCCCGGACGCCGTCCGGGTTTTCGCTCCAGCACCTGTCGCGGGTGGTCGAAGCTCTCGACCTCGTACCCTTCCAGCTGAAACATGCGCGAGAGGCTGCGCAGCACCGAGGGATCGTCATCCACGACGAACACCGTGGAACGCTCTTGGCTCGAAAGACCGTGCAACGTGGTGGCCCCTTGGTCGTACCAAACGGCACACGCTACCACGCCCGATGGGGACCCACTCAGGCTACCGGCGCCCCCGTCCCCCGCCACCTCGTCCTCGAGAAGGCGCACCCGACCCACGCGCAGGCCCTCCCTTGCGCGCACCTGACCGGCCCCCGGGGCGAGCCGCATCGCGGGGTCCACTCCGTCCCGGGCCTCCCGCGGCCCGAGGTGCCTTCCCCTCCGCCTTCCCCTTTCCACGAGGCGCCGCGCCCCGGCCGAAGCCGCGCTCGCGCGACTCTTCCCGCCCCTTGGCCCGGCCCGTGCCCCGAGAGGCCCCTCCGCCCCGGCCCGGGGCCTCACGGCGGCTGGATTCCCCTCCCCTTCGCTCCGCTCGCTCCTCGCGCCCAGCCCCCTTCGCACGGGCGGGACGGGCCGGCGCCTTTTCGGCCGCACGGGGGCGCGGGGCGTCCAGCGCGTCCAGCAACTCGTCGTCCCCCTTCCGGGCCCGGAACGCCTCCAGCGCCTCGAGGTAGACGGGCTCCTTCCGGGGCACCTCGGTGCGCGGCAGGCTCATCCGGGTGATGCGCTCGATGGCGGCCACCGTCTCCGCGTCCCGCTCGGTGACGAACGTCGACGCGCGCCCACTCGCGCCCGCTCGCGCCGTGCGGCCGATGCGGTGCACGTAGTCCTCGGGCGAGTGCGGCAGGTCGAAGTTGATGACGTGGCCGATGTCCTCCACGTCCAGCCCGCGCGAGGCAATGTCCGTGGCCACCAGACACCGGTACTGCCCCTTGCGGAAGCCCTCGAGCGCCTGACGGCGCTGTCCCTGGGTGCGATCGGAGTGGATGAGGGCGGCCTTGTGGCCCGCCTCCTTGAGATAGCCCTGTACCTTCTCGGCGCGCTCGCGGGTACGGGTGAAGACGATGGCGCTGAGCTGATCCCTCGCGAGCAGCGTGAGCAGGAGGGGGTACTTCTCCTCGGACTTCACGTCGTACAGCCGCTGCACGGCGCGCGCGGCGGGCGTGCCGCTCGGAGTGACTTCCACCCGGACGGGCTTGCGCAGCACCTCCTGGGCGAAGCGCGTCACGTTGTGGCTCAGGGTGGCGGAGAACAGGAGCGTCTGGCGCTCGCGGGGCAGCGCGGCGAGGATCTTCTCCAACTCGGGCATGAAGCCCATCTCCAGCATGCGGTCCGCCTCGTCCAGCACGAGCATGCGCACGGTGGAGAGGTTCACCATGCCCGCCTGGAGCAGGTCCGCCAGCCGGCCCGGGGTGGCGAGCACCAGGGACGGGTGCTGACGGAGCGCCTCGGTCTGGGCCGTCGCGTCCGTGCCACCGATGACGACCGCCTGGGAGAGGCCCCGGGGCTGGCCGAAGAAGGTGGCCTCGTCGGCGATCTGCTGGACGAGCTCGCGCGTGGGGGCGAGCACCAGTCCGGCCGGGCCAGGAGCCCCCACCAGACGCTCGACGAGGGGCAGGAGGTAGGCGGCGGTCTTGCCGGTGCCGGTGGCGGCGCAGCCGATGACGTCCCGCCCGGCGAGCGCCGGAGGGATGGCCTGGGCCTGGATGGGGGTGGGCGAGGCGAAGCGGGCACGCCGCACCGCATCGAGCGATTCATCGGAGAGGCCGAGGGTCTTGAAGGAAGAGCTCACCCGGACGGGCTATCACACCCGGGCGCGAGGGGCGATGCATGCCTCGCGGCTCCCCCCATAGACTCGCCACATGCCCGACGAATACCGCTTCCACGTGGATGGCCGCATTCCCGTACTCAAGCTGCACGTCGAACCCCGGCCCGCGCCGGCCGTCCTCGTCCTGCACGGGCTGGGAGCCAACGCGGACGTCCAGCGGGGGGAGCTGAACCTGCTCGCCCACGGGGGCTTCAGCGCGGTGGGGGTGGATGCCCCGCACCACGGGGCCCGGCGCGATGCGTGGTTGGATGAAATGGAGCAGCTCGGCCCTTCCGAGTCCCATGCACGCCTGCTGCATGCCATCCGCGAGGCCGCCCGGGATGTGTCCCGCGTCATCGACCACGTGGTGTACGAGGGCCATGGCCCCATCGGGCTCGTGGGCATCTCGTTCGGGGCGTACACCGCGCTGGCGGTGGCCATGGAGGACTCGAGGGTCCAGGCCACCGTGTCCCTGCTCGGCTCGCCGGACTGGACGCCTCGGGAGGGACCCATCACCGAGGAGATTGGCGAGCTGATGCGCCACGCGCCCGTCCACCGTCCGTGGGACTGCGCGCGCAATCCCCTGCTGATGGTGAACGCGGGCCGGGATGGCATCGTCCCGCCACACCGGGCGAGAGACTTCGCCCAGACGCTCTGGCAGGGACTGCCTGGCTGGGGCTCCCACGTCGAGTACTTCGAGTACCCAGAGTCGGACCACATGATGCGACAACAGGATTGGGAGGACAGCTGGGAACGGACGCTGGGCTTCCTCCGGCGTCATCTCCATCGCGGGTGACTCGTTTCCGCACCCCATGGAAACTCGAAATTCACGTTTTCCCATCTTGGAGAGGATGAATGTTCCGTGGTGTCCTCCGCCGCCATGAACGCCATCCCCATGAGACAAACCGCATCACCGCGAGGGCCCGGCCTCGTGGGCGCGCTCGCGCTCCTCCTCGCGTGCCTCGTCTGGCCCTCCGACGCCCGGGCTCAAGCCTGGTCGCTGAGCCACGCCCAGCGGCAGGCGTACCTTCACTACTACGCGCCCATCGTCCTCAAGCGCGCCAACGCGAACAACGACCGTCATGGCTACGACTGGATCACGAACTTCGACTTCGACCAGGACGGAGACTTCTCGAACAACAAGCTCCACTGGAAGAGCATCTCCCAGTACATCAATGCCTCGCGCACCGGTCCCAGCACCTACGATCGCTGGCGCATCCGTCCAACGCTCTATACCTCACTCATCGAATTCATGGATGGGGGCAAGAACCTCGTCCTCATCTATCACATCTATCACGCGCTCGATAAGAACGCCGCGGGCGACTACCAGTTGCATGACTGGGAGCGCGTGGAGCTGCTCGTCAAGAACGTGGTCGGCTCGCCGGGCAGCGGTGAGTCCGTGGCTCATGCCATCGTGACCCAGCACAAGCGCAACGTGATCCGCCGCCAGGACCATGCCCAGCTCAACTTCATGTCCACCCCCACCGGCCAGCACGTGCTCATCTGGCAGGCGGAGTGGTCGGACAAGCTCCTGGCAGCCCATGGGCAGGAGTTGCGTTTCGTGACCAACCCCTCCTCCTGGCTCGCGGGCCAGATGGCAGCCAACGCCAAGGCCGAGGCCGGCGTGAACGACGACGACGGCAAGAAGAACGTGCATTACGCGTTCGTGCCGCAAGGGTCCCCCGGAGCGGTCGCGGCGTTCGGTGCGCAGCCCCTCACCTACGCGACGGCGGACCGGCTCGCGAGCCGCTTCGACAATGGCAAGACCGTCTCCTGGTCGGACGTCAAGCGGGTGACCTACGAGCTGCAAGACATCGCGGACATCCTGCCGACCCACTGGCAATACGGCGGCTATTCCACCCACTGGCTGGGCACGAACTTTCGCGACTTCTGGCTCGAGAGCCCGCTCATCAACGAGTCCGGACAGGCCGAGGTCAGCGCGGGCATGCAACGCTTCTTCTCCGCGACCCGGGACATCGAGAACGAGGACGATCGCGACGGCTACCCCACGAAGAAGTGGCTCCTTGGCACCTATGAGCTCAATGCCAGCGCCTCGGACATGGGCGGCGGGGGCTCCAGCGACTTCCATGACAACGCCTGGGCCAGCACGGTGGCGGACTCCCGCGGGCGGACACGCGCGAGCGCCAGTGGCTACACCGGCTCGCCCAACGCCTACTGGTGGCAGCACGACTACTTCGTCCACTCGGGCGACGTCGATTCGAGCGATGGAGTGGAAACGGGTTTCTGGCTGCCCGGCCCGTGGTACCTCGCGGAGAACGGCGGCTTCGACGGACGCTGGGTGCAACTGTTCGACGATCGCCCGGGCCAGGAGCCGATGAGCCCCTGAGCCGGTGGAACACGAACGCGCACGACGTGGCCCTCACTTCGCGCGCTTCTTCGCCGCCGGCTTCCGCTTCGCCGCCGGCTTGCCCTTCGCGGCGGCCGGTGCCTTCTTCTTCTCCGGACGCTGGATCACGGACGTGTAGTGCGCGATGTACTTCTTCGCGGGCACGCGGCGGATGGCCTCGCCAATCACGTCGAGCGCCACGTCCTCGAGCTTCTTGAAGCGCACGCACGACTTGCCCATGTCGAGCTTCTTGCCCGTCTTCGCCCACGCCTCGCGAAACCACTGCTCCTGCTCCGGCTGGCCGTAGACACACATCAGATAGACGGCCATGTGGTTCTTCTGGGAGGCCAGTGACGCGAACGGCAGCGGCTGCTTCGGATCGACGTGGTAGCCCGCCGGGAACACCGTATGCGGGACGTAGTAACCAATCATCCCGTACTGCATGCCCTCCTCGTAGTCCCCATCGAGGTTCTTCCGGATGACGTCGCGCACGGCGGAGAGCGCCGCGCGGCGATCCTCGGGAAGCGAGGCGAGGTACTGGTCGACGGTGGTGGCCTTGCGCTGCATGAAGGCGAGTCTAGCACCAAGGCCCAGGGGGGAAGCCGTCCGGGAGGGCGGCTTCGTGGATTCCCCGGACAGGGCTCACACGATGATCCGCCGCTCGGACGGCGGCGGCACTGTCCCCTGGCCCAGCTCGTCGGTGTGGCAGTAGGCCAGATAGATCAGGGAGAGAGGCAACGTGACGAGGCACGCCAGCACCGTCGCTCCCGCCACGGCCGACAGCACCACCAGGACGAGGAAGTTGATGAAGTACGAGGCCCAGTCCTTGCGACGCTGGAAGATGCGGCCACTCTCGGCGAGGGACTCCAGGACCGGACGCCCCTCGGCGGCGAGCAGCGGCGCATGGAACCAGAGGATCGCCAGGAGCACACCCGGCACCACGAGGAGCATGAAGCCCAGGGCGATGGGAATGCCCATGGCCAGGGTGAGGCCCCAGCTCTTGAGGAAGTTGCCCGGCCGGTCATAGGCCGCCTGCCAGCGCACGGGGCGTCCGGTGCGCATGCACTCGAGGGTTTCCTGTAGCAGGTTGAAGGCGAACCACGGCGCCGGAATGACGACGAGGAAGCCGGCCAGGACCACGAGGCTGCCCAGGAGCAGCGCGGTGGCGTTGGCCACGAAGAAGTCCCAGGTGCGCTTGAAGCGCTGATCGATGTGCAGGTCCAGCATGGTGCGAATCCTCCATCCGGAGCACGATGCTCCTGTCGTCCTGCAGTACGGAGGACGGAGGAATCCATTGTCACGCCCACGGGCAAGGGGCCCGGCGGGCACTCGCCGGGCTGGTGGTCCAGTAAGCTGCACCAGCCGGTTTCCCACCCTACATTCCGGAGTCCTGGACCCCGGTGGAGTTCCCATGCAAGCCCAGATGCGCAAGCTCAAGTATCACGTGGCCATGACCCTCGACGGCTTCATCGCCCGAGAGGATGACTCGACGGATTTCTTCCCCCACCTCTCCCCGCCCGACCACGTCATGGACTACCTCGACAACCTGGCCTCGGCGTACGACACCGTGGTGATGGGACGGAGCACCTACGAGTTCGGCCTGAAGGCGGGCGTCACGGACCCGTACCCGTCCATGGAGACCCATGTCTGCTCGCGATCCATGAAGGAGAGTCCCTCCCCCCGTGTGCACCTCGTCCGGGAGGACGTCGTCGGCTTCGTGAAGGAACTCAAATCACGTCCAGGCCAGCAGAAGGACATGAGCCGCATCGTGCGCGCCGCCCAGCTGAGCGTCAGCAAGGACATCTACCTGTGCGGCGGAGGGCTCCTGGCGACGACCCTCTTCGACGCGGGCCTCATCGACGAGGTCCTCATCAAGGTGAACCCGGTGATGATTGGCTCGGGCAAGGCAGTCGCCCCGCGGCTCGCCCAGCTCGTCGGGCTCGAGTTGCTCGGCACCCGGACGTACCAGAGTGGCGTGGTGCTGCTGCACTACGCCGTCAAGCGCTGAGGCCCATCCAGGATCGTCAGGGGCTTGAGCCGCTTACGTGGATCAGGCCCACCCGGCGGGCGCGTCAGTCCATCCAAATCCCACAGGACGCCAGGAACGAGTCCGTTCAGGGCGATCAACACCATCACGTACCAGAGCGGCCACATGATTCCGCCCGTTGGCCACACCCGGCGTGTCGGTTCTACTGGGGATGCATCACGACGACCTCGCTCACGTTGTTCCCATAGACAGACATGCCCCGGTTCGCCTGGTAGTTGAAGATGGCGCCATTGCGTACGATGCCCACGTCACTGCCCTTGGACTCCACGCCGTAATCCCAGCCCATCTTCGTCTGGAACACCACCGAGCCCTCGGGAATCTGCCCGTTGGCGGCGGCCGCGAGATACGCCTCTCCGGAGAGGACGTGCGCCTGCACGCTCCCGTAGGGGCTGTTGATGGTCTGCACCGTCGACTCGGGGATGTTCACGGACTTCCAGTGGCCGCTCTGGAGCATCTGGACCATCATGCCGCGCGGGTTGTTGCCGTCAGCGTTCGTGCCGGCAGGCAGCCCCTTCAGTCCCGCGCGCTGGAGGTTGGAGCGCGTGGTCCTCACACACGAGTGGGGCTCGCCCCCTTGAAGGTTCAGCGCGTTGATGGCGTCGAGCCCGGGGTTGCGCTGCGTGCCGCCATTGTTCACGAACTGCTTCCGGGGACCGGCCACGGACGCGGTGTCGAAGCCGCTGCGGGTCAACTTCTCCCGAACGACGTCCGCCCTCCGCGCGGCGACCTGCCTGGACAACGCCAAGGCCTTCTCCTTGACCAGGGCCTTGTCCTTGGCCGGAGACTTCTCCTTCGCCGGAGACTTCTCCTTCGCCTGCGACTTCTCCTGGGAGATCTTGCTCCCTGACCCGCTGCTGGACGACTCGGACGACCCACGGGAGGAAGAGGAAGAAGAGCTGCGGCTGGAGCTACTGGAACCGCTGGAGCTGCTGGTGGAACCGACGCTCATGGGCGTGACCTCGGCATGGCTTCGGGCTCTCCCACTCCTGCACCCCCGAAGGTTTCGTATTTCCAATTGTCGATAATCGCCGGCGGAAGTTTCCCGCCCCCCAAGAGGTCCCGCGCTTTCTTGCAATCGCCCGGAATCACGGGGGTCTTTCGGCTTGTCGTCTGCCTCGAGCCCCCCATGAGGTGGGCTCGAGGCCCGGCACATTTCATTAAGATGAAGGGACCTTGGTTGCTCTCCATCAATTCGCCGTACTCACCCGACCGGGGTGGTGGTCGGAGGTATCTTCCCATGAAGCGGTTGTCGTGGCCTGGAGTGTCTTGCTGGCTCGCCCTGGCGCTGCTGGCCGTGCTGCAGGGGTGTCAATCCAGCTCCACCGGCGCCGACACGCGGCGCTACCCCTGCACCCAGAGCGACGAGTGTGCCGCGGGCTACACCTGCCGCGCGGGCATGTGTCAGTCCGAGGGCGGGTCCGTGGACCCACCGAGTGGTCCGCCCACTCGGCTGGACTTCGCCAGCCCCGCGCAGACCGTGGGCGTGGGCAAATGCTCGGCGGCCGTGGTGCTCGAGACGCGGACGGCGGCGGGAAGCGCCGCCCCCGTGCAGGCCGCCACGGATGTCGTGCTGAGCGTCCAACCCTCCACGGACGTGAGGCTGTTCCGTGACGCGTCCTGCTCGGACGCCACGGAGACGGTGACGCTGGAGGCTGGCGACAGCCGTGCGACCTTCTACTTCCGGAGCACGGCGGCCAGGAGCGTCCGTCTCAGCGTGGCCGCCAACGGGCTCGAGTCCGCGTTCCAGGACGAGAACGTCGTCGTCGAGCCGACGGACATCTTCTTCGTCACCAGCGCCCAGACCCTGCCCGCGGGCGGCTGCTCGGCCCTGGTGGAACTCGAGGCACGCGATGGTGGCGGCAAGCCCCTCCCCTTCGCCGGCCCGACAAGCGTGACGCTCTCGGGCTCGGATTTCTCGTTCTTCTCCGATCCGGGTTGCACCAGCCCTCTGTCCGCGGCGGTGTTCGCCCAGGGCGCGACCCGTGCCTCCTTCTATTTCAAGGGAAAGAGCGGCGGCACGTTCCCCCTGGTCGCCGCGGTTTCGGGACTGCCCACGGCGAAGCAGAACCAGACCCTCCTGCCGGCGGTGCGCAAGGGCGTCTGTGAGATGCCCGCCGGCGACCTCTCGATGACGTGTCCCATCTCGCCCGCGCAGCTCGATCTGTCGAAGACGATGCTGTTCGTCTCGATCAGCCCTCCGGGCACCAATCCCGACGCCTCGAGCGTGCGCTGCGTGCTCTCGGCCCGGGAGGCCATCACCTGTAGCCGGAACGAAAGGGGGACGGGCATCGTGTACATCGTGTGGCACACGGTGGAGCTGGGCACCGGGCTGAAGGTGCAGCACCTGCAGCCGACCTGCCAGGTCCAGAGCACCACCCTCCAGGTCCCCATCCAGCGCGTGTCGCCGGACAACACCTTCCTGCTGGTGACCGGCGAGCAGAACGGAAAGATCCTCGGCGAGGATGACTACTTCACCGCGAAGCTGGCCGAGTCGTCCTCCCGCGTGGACCTCCAGTGGCCAGTGTCCTGCGCCGCTGCCTGGAAGGGCTCGCTCCAGGTGGTGGAGGCCGAGGGGCTCCGGGTCACCCGGGGCTCGGGCGTGACGATGACCGGAACCCAGACCGCGGCCACCGTCACGGGCCTGCCGGCGGTGGACCTCACCACCAGCGTGCTGCTCTTCACCTACCGGGTGACCAACGCGGGCACGGCGAGCCTCTGCGACCGGGTCCTGCGGGGCACGCTCACCTCTCCCACGGAGATCTCCTTCTCACGCGGTGCGGGCTCCAGCGCGGGCTGCACGACGGCGGTCATCCAGGACATCTCCTGGGAGCGGATCGATTTCGGGCCGCGCGCCAGCGTGCAGACGGTGCCGGTCACCCTGAACCCGGGTGAATACGAGGCCTACCCCGCCATTTCCCGGGTGGATGAGTCCCGCTCGGTGGTGTTCGCCAGCGGGCAGGGCATGAACGGCCAGGCCGGAGGCGAGTCGTCCTATTCGGCGGATGATCTCATCAGCGAGTCGCTGGCGGGGTTCGAGTTCGATTCGCCCAACCGCCTGCGGATCATCCGCGATTCCTTCGAGGGCCGGGCGCGGTGGACGTCCTTCGTCGTGCAGTTCGAGCCGTGACGTCCACGGTCTGACCGGCGGCCGCCTTGTCTCGGCGGCCGCCGTCCAGCGTCAGCACCGCCTCGCCGGTGAACCGGCGATGGAGGAGGTCGCTCGGCGCTCATGCCGTCGTGAATGGCCAGACGAGCGGCACGGCCACCGTCAGCAGCGCGAGCATCAGCACGGAGAGGGGCGTGCCCACGCGCAGGAAGTCGCGGAAGCGATAGCGCCCGGGGCCGTACACCAATGCGGCGGACGGCTCCAGGGGCGTGAGGAACGAGTACGACGCGGCCAGGCAGATCCCCATGGCGAACGCTCGCGGCTCGAGCCCCATGTCCAGCGCGGCATGGATTCCGACGGGAAGCATGATCAGCGCGGCGGCCTGATTGCTCATGGGCACGGAGAGCAGGACGGTGGCGATCATGAGCACGCAGAGCACTCCGCGGGGTCCCACGACGCCCACCAGGGGAATGACTCCCTGGGCGAGCAACGCGCCCACGCCGCTCTTTTCCATCGCCAACCCCAGGGCCAGCAACGCGCCAATCATGATGACGACCCGCCAATCCACGCGGAACGCCGTGCGTGCGTCGACACAGCCCACCGCCACCATCACCACCAGACCCGCCAGCCCCGCGATGGCCGGTGAGGTGATTCGCAGCCCCGCGATGACCACCGTGCTGGCGAAGATGCACACGGAGAGCACGGCGCGACGGTAGCGCGGCCGCTGATATTCGACACTGCCGAGCACGGTCAGCTCCTCGTCCCGCGCGAGCTCACGGACACGTCTCTCGGGCCCACCGAGCAGCAGCATGTCGCCCACGGCCAGGGGGAGGTTCTTCAGGGCATCCCTCCCCCTGAAGCTGCCCACCAGGCTCAGATGCTGATGGGCGCGCTGAAGCGTGGGGTGGCGGTGGATGGCCAGAGCCACGAGGCCGTAGCGCTCCGCGAAGCGGATGTCGCGCAAGGACCTGCCGGCCAGGCCCGACGTCGGCGGCACCGACACCTCGACGAGGGTATACGCCTGTCGCTGGCCCTCGGGAATCCGGAGAGCGGCGCTGAGGCCGATGCTGCGCAGATCCTTCACACGCAAGATGTCATCCAGGCCGCCAGCGATGATGAGGTGCTCCCGGGCCACGAGCACTTCCCCGGGCGCGGGAGGCAACGTGACGCCCTCGCGCACGAGCCCCCGCACCGGAATCCCAAGTCCCTCGGTGACGTAGCGAAGCTCCTTTCCCACCAGCCGGGAGCCAGGCGTGAGCACCGCCTCCGTCACGTACTCACGCGGAGCCAGGACCCTCTCGCCGCCCTCCACGCCACGCTCCGGGAGCAAGCGCCGCACGAGGAGCAGCGTCGCGATGATTCCGATGATCGCCAGCGGCAGCCCCACCGGCGCGAGCTCGGCGAAGCCAATGCGCTCGAGTCCCACCTGCTCCAGCGCCGCGCTGACGACGAGGTTGGTGGACGTGCCGAACAGGAAGATGGTGCCGCCCAACATGGAGGTGAACGCCATGGGCATCAACAGCCCGCGCGTGGCCACTCTCGCCTGAGAGGACACCGCGGTCACCACGGGGAGAAACGCCGCCGTCACCGCCGTGTTCGACGCGACGGAGGAGAACGCGCAGACGGCCACCAGCATCAGGACGGTGAAGACCCGCGGGTTGAAGCGCGAGAGGGAGATCAGCCGCCGGCCGACGAGCTGCATCACACCGGTCGCACTGAGCCCCTGCGTCAGCGCCAGGAGCGTGAAGATGAAGATGGCCGTGTCGCTCGAGAACCCGGAGAGGGCCTCCCGCGGTGTCACGAGCCCGCTCAGTACCAACAACACGATGATGGCAAGGGAGCTCACCTCGATGGGGATGCGATCGATGGAGAGCAGGACGATGGCGATCACCAGCACGCCCAGGGCGATTATCGTGATCATGTCTGTAGAGTGGGGAGAGCCTGGGGCGGGAGCAATGAGGCGAGCTTCGGACCTCGGGGATGGATCAAGCGAATGCCTGCCTGGCCTGCTCATGCCGGGCGAAGGGCGGCGGCCGGGTGCTGGCACTCCGCCGCCGCGTGGCGCCCGCGCGTGGGTAGAACCGGGAGCCACGACGAAGCGAGCGGAGAATGATGGCCTTCGCTCGCCGCGCATGCTCCTCGGCGGCCATCCTCCTGAGCTGATGGATGCGCTCATCCAGAGAGTGCCCCCTCATGCTGGGGGCCATGAAGGGGGTGCCCGCCTCGGAGAGCGAAACAGGCGCTCCCCAGGTGGAACGCTCCTTCAACCGTGCGAGCAAGGCCGCCAGGCCCAGGGCGTCCTCGAGTGCATGCGCGAGCATGGCACGCAACCCGGCCTCATCGAGCTCTTCACAAGGAGCTTGCTTCGGCGCGCTTCGACGGCCCGGGCCCTGCCTACCGCGGCTTCCGCTCGAAGCGGAGCTCGTTGAAAACGAAGCCCGTCAGCCGCCCGGCTTCATCATGGGTCAGCCGGACGAGGCCGAAGGTCGAGTTGAGCGCATCGGCGAAGGTCGTCTCGAGCGGATGAGCCCCGAGGGCCCGGCCCTTCAGCACCGCCTTCCCGTCCTTCAGCTCGATGCTCCAGGTGGCATCCAGCTCCAGGCTGTAATACGCCCCCGCCAGTTGCTTCCAGTCGCCGTCCGGGAGCGGGGCCGGCTGCGCCCGCTTGAAGACGCCCAGCACCCCCTCACGGCGCGACATCGTCAGCTGCCCGTCCGAGAAGACGAGCTCGAGCGGGACGCCTTCCATCTCGAAGCGCTCGCCGCCCACGGCCCGCAGGGGCCAGCTTCTCCCGACGCCGGGCTGGAGCTGGAGCCGGCCGTCCTGCTCGAGGATGTGCACCACGCGCTGCGCGCTCTCGTCGTAGTAGAGGCCCACATACCGGGCGAGCGCCCCGGCCGCGGCCTCCGGTGCGCGAGGCGAGGCGGGCGCGGGTGCCTTCGCCTCCTGCTGCTGCTCGGCCGCGCGGAAGGTCTCGCCCAGGACGACGTCCGCCACGCTCTCGGCGAGATTCGGCCGGGCATCACCCCGGTTGCAGAGGACGGCAATCGAGACGTGTTGCGCGGGGTAGCGCGTCAGCAGCGCGCGATAGCCCCCCCAGGACCCGGAGTGCTGGATGCGTGGCACGCCGCGGTAGGTGTCCAGGAAGAGTCCCCGGCCATAGGAGGTGCTGGCTCCCGTGTCCAGGACTCCCCGCTCCTGAAGCCTGTCGATGAGGGCGCGCCCTCCGATGCGGGCGCTGTAGAAGTTCTCCTCCCATTTGACGAGCTCGGTGACGTTGGTCTGGACCTGCCCGTCCCCCAACTGCTCCCAGTTCGACATGTCGATTCGATAGGCCTCCTTCCCCGAAGGGGAGTAGGCGGTGGCGCGGCCGGGCAGGACGGCCGTGTGGTCGTCGCGGAAGTGGCTCCGCGTCATGCCGAGGGGCTGGAAGAGCCGCTCCCGGGCGAACTCGGCCAGGCTCTTGCCGGTGACACGCTTCACGATGAGCGCCGCCAGGAAGTAGCCGGTGTTGCTGTATTCGAAACGCGTCCCGGGCTTGAACTTCAGGGCACGCTGGCGGGCGATGACGTCCAGGGCGTCGTCGTCATCCGTGAAGTCCTCGTAGTGGTAGCCCTTGAAGAAGAGCAACTGGTTGTAGTCGCGCAGGCCGCTCGTGTGGTGGAGCAGGTGGTCGACGGTGATGGGCGTTCCGTAGTCTGGGATTTCGGGCAGGTACTTGCGGATGTCATCCGTCAGCGCGAGCTTCCCCTCGTTGGCCAGCAGCACGACGCTCGCGGCGGTGAACTGCTTGGAAACAGAGCCGACGTCGAACAGCGTGGTGGGGGTGATGGGCGTGGCCTGGTTCAAGTCGGCCATGCCGTAGCCCCGGGAGTAGAGGACCCGGCCGTCCTGGTAGATGCCCAGGGCACAGCCCGGGCTCGAGGGGCTGTTGTAGTCCTTGAACACCGCATCGATGCGGGCCGGGTTGATGCGGATGGGCGAGGGGGTGGCGGCAAGGGCCGGAAGCGCCGTCATGAAGCCGACGAGCCCCGCGACCGTGAGGCGCGGCGATGCGAGCATGGGAGGTCCTCTCAGAAGGGCCGAGGCAGCATATCGCCCAGCTCTGGCCCGGCGGGGCATGCGCTACACCTTGAGGCGGACGGCTCATGGCAGGATGGTGATGCGACAGTCTACCTCACCACGGCCGTGGGGCTCGGGAGCCTGGCCCGGTGGCTCAGCCAGGCCCCACGCTGAAGGAGGCGCGTCTAGGCGGCGGTGGTCACACGGGCCCGCAGCGCGCCGAGCTCGACCGGCGGTTTCTGCTCGATACGCCGGTACTTGCGGCAGTCCTGTGTTCTGTCGACGAGGCCAGCCTCGAACAGCGCCCGGCGGAGCACGGCGTGATCGCCGAACACATGCCAGCGGTTCAACAGCTCGTTGATCTCGCGTTCGGAGAGCACGCTGCCGCTCGGGATGCGTGACCAGAGCACCCACAGGCAGAGCCCCAGGTGGGGCCTCCTGGCTGGCCAGCGAAGCAAGCGCCCCTCTGCATCGAAATGCCGAGCGACCTTCTCGACGAGCTGATGGTCGGGGACAGGCTTCACTTCCTGGGCTGCGACCAGGCGTTGCCTGGCCTCTGAGTCGGCGCGGAAGTGCTGGTAGTTCCGGAAGCCGGCCGCGCGGCACAGCAGGTTGAGCAGCTCCACATGGCTCGGCTTGTGCTCGAGCTGGTCACGAAGCGAGCGGGCGAAGGCCGAGAGATCGGCGACCTCGAAGGGGAGGGCGAGTCGGGACATGGCTTATCCTCGTATGCGCCGTTCCAATGAAGGATGTCGCTGGTCGCCCTTACGACTCGGCACGGGGACAAGTCCGTGTCACATGAAGGTGCAGGTTTAGCTCCCCTCGCGGGGCGGCGACGCCTCGGTGAACTGCGGACCGTTGGCCATTTCTAACACACATGGCGCGGCGATCAACCGCTCCACGCGCTCCCGTATGCTCCGGCTCCGGCCTCGCCCCTACTTGGGAGCCGTCAGCCGCTGAGCGCCATGGGCGGGAGGTACTCGCCCAGGCGCGTGCGCGTCCACCACGCGCCCGTGTCGCGCCGCTCCTTCCAGGTCGTGAAGCGGTAGCGGTACAGGATCACACGGATCGCGCGCGGTGGGCGCTCCGCGAAGGGGTTGTGCCTCAACAGGCGGAGGGTCGCCGGGTCGTTCTCCAGGAGTTTCTCCACGAACGGAGGGAACCACGAGGGCGTATACCTTGGCGACAGCGCGGCGAACCACATGAGCCAATCGAGCCGCAGGTGGTACGGCGCCCATTGTGACGGGCGCCGCTTCGGGTCGGTCGGCTTGCCTCGGAATTCGTATTCACGCCACTCCGTGTCCGGAGTGAGACGCTCTTCGTGGGTGCCCTCGAGAACGAGCTCGTAGCGCTCGCGCGTGATACTGCCAAAGGCACCGTACGTGTTCACGAGGTGGAGAGGATCGAAGCTGGTGTTCATGATCTGCTCCCGCGAGAAGAGGTTGCGCGCGGGACGGTACGAGAGCACGACGACGAGCACGGTGACCGCGAGGGCGAGACCATCGTGCCACGCCACCACCATCGTGCCGGCCCTCTCGAGGGGTAGAACGCGTGCGAGTGCGGCATCGTCGAACGCCGAGGCGGCGAGCACGATGGTCACGACGTTGAGCCACGAGAAGTTGCCGCTCAGCACGAGCCATGCCTGGGTGATGACGATCACCAGCCCCGCGAAGGAGGCGATCGGCTGCGGGAAGAAGAGCAGGAGCGGCGCGACGAGCTGGGCGAAGTGACTGCCGAGAACCTCAATCCGGTGCAGCGGCCCGGGCAGGCGGTGAAAGTACCAGGAGAGAGGGTTCGGCATCGGCTGCGTCTCATGGTGGTAGTAGAGGCAGGTGAGCTCACGCCAGCAGGGGTCACCCCGCATCTTGATGAGCCCGGCCCCGAACTCCACGCGGAACAGCAGCCACCGGAACAGCCAGAGGATCGGAGCGGGCACCGCGCTCCAAGCCGGGCCGAGGAACGCGGCGAGGAAGCCAGCCTCGAGGAGCAGCGACTCCCAGCCGAAGGAGTAGAACGTCTGTCCGACATTCACGATGGAGAGGTAGAGCGCCCAGAGCACGAGCCATGCCGCCATCGTGAGAGGCACCGGCCAGGCATCCGGCAGCCCCAGGACGATCGTGAGCGACAGGAGGATGCCCGCGAGCGCGACGACGACCAGCAGGCGATCGGAGTAGCGGAAGTGAAACAGGCTGGGCGCGTCGCGGAAGCGAACCCTGGCAATGAACCGCGGCGCGGGAAGGAGACCCCGCTCACCGAGCAATGGGCGGAACTGCTCCAGTGCGACCAGGAAGGCAATCAGGTAGGCAAGCCCCAGGCCGCGCTGGAGGACAAGTCGCGCGATCCAGAAGTCCGAGGCGTGAAACCAATCTGGCACACCTCAACGCTAGGTCCGCCTCGGCGAGCTTTCAGCCGTGACGGCCTGGTAGCCTGGGGTGCTTGGTCGCCGAACGAGGGCTCGTGTACGGCGCCGTGGCGCTCATTGTCATACCCGCGGGACGGCACATCTCCCTGGAGGTCAACCCCGGGGGCGAATGGGGCAGCTCGGCCTGCCCATCGCCGCGGCCCTGGCCTGAGCGCTTCTACCGCGGAGAAGGAGGAACCAAAGTCGAACCACCGCGCGCTGTACGCCTTCATCGGCATCTAGCGGGCGGAGTCAAGAAGCAATCATCATAGCGGGGTCGGGATACGGACGCTCCCGGCGAATGGGTACTGGCTGCGAGATGCCCAGGATGGACACCCGGACGTTCCCCACCTGCTCCGTCGTCCTGCCGTGACAGTCGAGCTTCAGCATCCGACTGTACAGGCCGCGGTTCCACCATCAGCTGTTGAGGGCCTACCCGGAAGCCACGGAGTCGGAGCGCTTCGACGCCTACAGCGAAAGCGGTGCGATGAACGTGAAGAAAGTCGGCAATGGAGACTTCACCGATGCGTTCATCACGTCGTACAAGCACTCGTCCTCGCCCCAGCCCGGGGCGACCCAAACGAGGAGGAGATAAAACAGATGTTCGAGAGTTCCGGTGGACTGTATGGGTTGCGGCTGCTGGCCGTGGTCGGCGCGCTGGCGGTGGGGGGCTGTGGCGGCGCGGAGCTGGAGCCGGCGGAGTTGACGAGCGCGGAGCCCACGGGCGCGGCGCGGCAGGAACTGGAGGCCTGCAACTACTGCCCCAACAGCATGTCCGTCTACAACGGCCAGATCGGCACGACGATCCCCTGCTTCTGCACGGACAGCAAAGCCAGCGGCACCGGCTCGCTGTGGGGCACGGATGTCTATACGTCGGACTCGTCGCCGTGCCGCTCGGCGGTGCATGCGGGCGCCATCACGGCCAGCGGCGGGTTCATCGGGGTGACCATGCTGGCGGGGCAGACCACCTACACGGGCTCCACGCGCAACGACGTGACCTCCTCCTCCTACTACAAAGCCAGCGGCTATGCGGGCAGCTTCTCCGTGGCGTCGGCCGATGCGTGCGCGCTGCCGTGCCCCATCCAGCTCAAGGATTACCGGGGCCAGAACAGCACGGTGGTGTCCTGCAACTGCACCGCCGCGGTCATCGCCTCCCCGACCGGCTTCAGGGTGGTGTGGGGAACGGACATCTACACGGATGATTCGTCGGTGTGCCACGCGGCCGTCCACGCCGGGGTCATCACCGCGAGCGGCGGCATCGTCAACGCGGTGATCGCCCCAGCCCAGTTGACGTATACCGGGAGCACCCGCAACGACATCACGAGCAACAACTACACCAACAGCGAATACATCTACGGCAGCTACTACTTCCAGTAGCCGCCTGGCGCTGGCGCTTCCCGCGCGGCGGGCCGACACGGGAAGCGCGGGCCCAGCGCTGCCAAGGGATGACCGTCTTGAGAATGAGGGCTTCACGCACGCCGCGCTGAGGGCTGGGCGCAGCGTTCCAGGGTGTCAGACGATTCGTGGGAGACGAGGTGTCGGAACGAATCCTTTGACACCTTCCCCGGCGCCACCGGAACAGCCAGAGGATCGGAGCGGGCACCGCGCTCCAAGCCGGGCCGAGGAACGCGGCGAGGAAGCCAGCCTCGAGGAGCAGCGACTCCCAGCCGAAGGAGTAGAACGTCTGTCCGACATTCACGATGGAGAGGTAGAGCGCCCAGAGCACGAGCCATGCCGCCATCGTGAGAGGCACCGGCCAGGCATCCGGCAGCCCCAGGACGATCGTGAGCGACAGGAGGATGCCCGCGAGCGCGACGACGACCAAGCAGGCGATCGGAGTAGCGGAAGTGAAACAGGCTGGGCGCGTCGCGGAAGCGAACCCTGGCAATGAACCGCGGCGCGGGAAGGAGACCCCGCTCACCGAGCAATGGGCGGAACTGCTCCAGCGCGACCAGGAAGGCAATCAGGTAGGCAAGCCCCAGGCCGCACTGGAGGACAAGTCGCGCGATCCAGAAGTCCGAGGCGTGGAACCAATCTGGCACACCTCAACGCCAGGTCCGTCTCCGCGAGCTTTCAGCCGTGACGGCCTGGTAGCATGGAACGCCTGGTCGCCGAACGGGGGGTCGTGTAAGACGCCGTGGGGCTCATTGTCCTACTCGCGGGACTGCACATCTTCCTGGAGGTCAACCCCGGAAGCGAATGGGGCATGCTCGAACACGAGTTCGGCCTGCCCCTTGCCGTGGCCCTGGGCTGAGCGCTTCTACCGCGGAGAAGGAGAAACAGTGTTCATCTATCGAAGAAGACTGGTCGTGCTCACGGGCCTCGCGCTGATCGCGGTATTTGCCGCGTTCCGGCCCACAGACGCGGACGCCATGATCTCGGGACAGCCGACGGATCGGGTGTTGCGGGTGTACAGCAACAACATCGAGAACCTGGTCCTGAACAACGCCGACGGGACCTGCACCCGGGTCTCGGGTACGGACCACCTGAGGTCGATGCTCGTCGACGACGCTGGGCAGACCGGTACCTCCGGAGTGGTCGCCCCCGATCTGCTCATCGTGCAGCAGGTACGCGGTATCGGGCAGGCACAGGCCTACGCCGACCAGCTCTCCGCCATGTTCGGGCTGCCGGTGGGGACGTACAAGGCGCTCGTTGCCTGGGACGATCCCGAGCCATGGGGAGGCAGCCACAAGTGCAGTGATCAGTCGTTGGGCGACCTGAAGAAGAAGCAGACCAACGGCATCATCTACAACACCGGGCGGTTGAGCCTAGCCGCCGACGACATCTCGGCCTACTGGAGTGCCGGGTGGCTCAAGCCGGGGATGGCGTACAACGGGGGGGCTGGATGCACCCTGTACAAGCCGCCGAACAGCGATTCCGGTACCACGTATCAATACAAGTGGAAGCGCACCAGCGCCATCGCCGCGCGATTCACCATCAAGGCGACCGGCACCACGGTGTTCGCGGCGACCATGCACCTTCCGGAGGAGAACTCGGCGAACGCGTGCGCGGGTGACGGGAACACCGGCATCAACGGTACCGGCATCCACATCGGGGCGGACGCGACCCGCTTGATAAACGCATCGACGATCCGCATCGTGGGCATCGACGCGAACCGCAGGAACATCCCCTCGACCACGCTCAGCGCTCAGGGCATGACCGGCTACGGTACGGCGGCCACGCACGGGGCATCAAAGATCGACTACCTGTTCGTCCAGGGGGCCGTGCAACCGTCGCCGATCGACTACACGGTGAGCAGTACAAAGTCGAACCACCGCGCGCTGTACGCCTTCATCAGCTTCTAGCGGGCTGGGCTTGATCCGTTTCCGTGGACATACCTCGTAAGTCGGCTACACGGAAGGGAGTGTCCATAGGGCGAAGGAAGAGACGAAGCTTCAACGCGAAGTTCAAGGCCGAGCAAACCTGTAGTAATGGGAGCTTGCTGGCCCCTTTTTCCCGTGAGAGGCACCGCACCGTGCTGCTGCTGCGCGCCTTCGGGCTCTTCGTCCTCACGGCACTGGCCGAGGTGCTCGGTTGCTACCTTCCCTACCTGTGGCTGCGCGAGGGCAGGTCACCACTGCTGCTCCTCCCCGCGGCCGCAAGCCTGGCTGTGTTCGCGTGGCTCCTGACGCTACATCCCACCGGAGCGGCCCGCACATACGCGGCTTACGGAGGAGTGTACATCGCCGTGGCTCTCGGCTGGCTGTGGTTCGTTGAGGGAGAACGGCCCACGGCCTGGGACATCATCGGCGCGCTCGTTGCCATGACGGGAATGGCCATCATCGTGCTTGGGCCCCGGAAATAGCCTTGGAGGGTGTCATAACGGATTTCAGTTGAGTGTTCTCATCCCCTTCCGGGCGCATCAACCCGGTGAACGGGTACAGAAACCTATATCTTATATCGATTCCTGTTCGCCCACAGAGGGTAGAACCGTCGTCACCGCGCGAAGGCTCTACCGAGGGCTCCCCGAACGGGATTGTTTGTATGTCTTGACCGGAACATTCAACTGAAATCCGTTATCAGACGATTATCAACTCGACGTTGTGCAGGCCATGTTCGGCCACGAACGCGCGTGCGCGAGCGCCCACGGGGATGTCGAGCTGGTCGAAGAGCCAGCTCGCCTCCCCCGTCATCTCTTGCGCTTGGCGAACCAGACGTTGCTCCTCCGCGGCCTCGTGGCCGAGCAAATAAACATTTTTGCTCCTCCACCGTCGCGGCAAAGGACGGGCTCTCTTCCTCCGGCCTCGCTCCTGCTTGGGGGACGCTTTCGTGGTATACTGTTTACTCTACGATTACGGGTGTGGTCGTCAGAACAGAAAGGTACATGATGAAGGAGCTACTCGACCTGCTGAAGCGGATTCTGCCGGATGCCTACATCTGGTCCACGATGGATGGGTTCACTCCGAACCGGGGTAACGAGAACGCGGTGGGTATCATCATCCAGCCGGGTCCCCAGGCCTAGACCAGTACATGGCGCTGATGATGACGAACCCGGAGGAGATCGCGAACCTCTGGGGACACTCCGCCCTCTACTTGCGACGCAACGGTCGGGTGGTGCGCGCCGTGGGGTTCGACCCGCACCGGTTGGGCATGGCGCAAGACATGGTGATGCAACAGGTGAGCAGCGGGCGTCACCCGACGCAGGGCTACTACTACGATGAGCGGGTGATATTCCGCAGCCCGGACGCACTCATCGTCGAGTTCCGCGTGGACACCTACCACGTGGACGAGTTGGAGCGGGTGGTGCCGCGTCCGGGCAGGGCCGTCAACCAGAACTTCCTGACGCAATACGTGACGCGCGACGGGCAGCGGCTAGCCTCCCAGCACGGTCAGTTCAACCCAAGCCAGATAGGCAATTGTATCAACTTCATCATCCAGGCCCTGACGCGCAGCAACCTGGTGGTCTCCGCGAGCCAGCAGCTGACATCGCGCTCCACGGGAAGGCTCACCGCGGCGCCGGGCTTCGACATGTCCCCCGCGCAGGGACAGTTGACGGGTGTGATGACCCAAGGCTTCCGCAACCAGACGCTCGTCCTGCACGACCTGGACTCGGGCATGCAACTCAACCCGCTCCAGACCCGGCGCTTGCTGAGCAGGGGGGCAAGCTTCTACCGGCGCGCGGTGGGCGGTATCACGACGCTGAGCGTGGCCCGGCTGGCGGGCGCCTACATCCTGCCGGAGAGCATGGCTCCCGTGTGGTTCTACTCGGACTACGCGGGGCTGGCGAAGATCATCATCGACATCTGCATCAAGGTATTCCCGAAGGGCAGTTCCTTCTGGATGCGCCAGCCCCACGTGATCGACGCCATCCTGGGCGCCCTCGTGAAGTTCTGCTTCATCCACGCCGCCATGTCGGTGACCTGATGGGCTGACTGCCGGGTCTGTGGATCCTGCTGACGCTCCTGATGGCCTTCTTCACCTGAAGCCCCAGCTGGCGGCGCTCCAGACGCAGCTCACCGCGAGCTGGTGCTGGGGCGGGTTCTCCGAGCAGCACCACGCGAGTGCCAGCCCCCGTCTTGCCGCTGCCAAGCTTTTCACAGCGCGCGTAGGCCGCGCAGGAGTTCCGGGCAGCGACAGTCACCGCATCGGACTGAGAACTCACGCCGCAGCCCATCAGTCCCACTGCACCCAACATCCACAGTCAGTTGTTCATGTTCATGGACGCGCGGTTTATGCGCGGGTGCGTCATGACGGGAAGAGACAAGAGGACCCCCGCGAAACCCGAAGGGCGGACTTGTCGGTGCTGCTCGCACTGGGGATGATTCCCCCATGCAAGGAGCACCCATGGGAACGTTGACGGACAGGTGCGCGCTCGTGACGGGCGCGGCAAGTGGAATTGGCCAGGCGATCGCCGAGGCGCTGGGCGCGCAAGGGGTCCGGGTGCTGGTCTCGGACCTCGACGAGGCGGGCGCGCGCGGTGGCCGGGCGCAACCCCAACGCCATCGCGCAGCCGCTCGAGTTCTTTGACACCCTCTCAGCGCGAGTGGCAGCGTGAGTGGCTGAGTGGCCGCCCACGCCAGACCAGTTCCCGGACACGTTCACGCGCCCCGGATTGGCTCTCGCCACAGCCGCCGGAGCGAGCGACGTCACGGGAGATCGACGATGTGGACCTCTGTGCTCCGCGTGCCCGTCCCGTTCTTCTTGACGCCCACCAGGTCACGCTGCCTGCTGACAAGGAACTGCCAGGATTGATCCGTTTCCTCGATGGGCGTGCCGGTGTGCATGCTGAAGCTCTGGTAGTTGTTCGCTGCGGAGAGGACGTGGACCTCAGTGCTGTACGTCCCCGTGTTGCGCTTGTGGACGCCGACGAGATCCCGGTTCGCGGCGACCGCGAACTCCCACGAGTCGTCTGTCTGCTCCAGCGGAGTACCAGTGTGCAGGTTGAAGCTCTGGTAGTTGCTCGCCGCGGAGAGGATATGGACCTCGGTGCTGTGCGTCCCCGTGCCGCTCTTGAGGATGCCGACGAGATCCCGGTTCGCGGCGACCGCGAACGCCCAATTTCCCCCCGTCTCTCCCAGTGCGGTCCCGGTGTGCATGCTGAAGCTCTGGTAGTTGCTCGCCGCGGAGAGGATATGGACCTCGGTGCTGTGCGTCCCTGTGCCGCTCTTGAGGATGCCGACGAGATCCCGGTTCGCGGCGACCGCGAACGCCCAATTTCCCCCCGTCTCTCCCAGTGCGGTCCCGGTGTGCATGCTGAAGCTCTGGTAGTTGCTCGCCGCGGAGAGGATATGGACCTCGGTGCTGTGCGTCCCTGTGCCGCTCTTGAGGATGGAGAAGAGGTCCCCGTTGTCGGCGATCGCGAACGCCCATCGGTCGTCCGTCTCCCCCAAGGGAGTGCCGGTATGCAGACTGAAATGGAGAGCGATCCCATACAAGGCCCTGGCCCCATCGCGATCCTTCTGGGTCAGGACGAGGTCACCTGTATTGATTCCCATGCAACTGGGATAGTGCATGACGGATGCCGAATCATAGGTCGTCAACGGACGCCAGTTACCGTCCTCGTAGCAACCCCCGATACCAACACGCGTGTGCTCATGACGAAACCCCAGCACATGTCCGATCTCGTGCCGCAAGATACCCGTCAGCGTCCAGGGTCCCTGCGAACCAAAGGCGACTTCATCGATGAGGATGTTCCGAATGGGCCGAGGGTAACTCGGGAAGAATGCACGCGCTGAGTACTGCCCCAGATTGACAGGGTTGACGTCGAAAACGACATTCGGATTGAGGCTCGTGCAGTTACCATCTTGCGCGCGATCGTAGATGAGTCGCACATCGGCCGAAGCCTGCCAATCATTGGCGGCGCTGGCCATGGCTTGCACCACCGAATCATGCCTGGAGCCAAAGGCCGTGCTGACGCAATAGCTCAGACTCCGCTTCTGGGTCGTGCTCCATCGATCGTCCACACTGTTGACGCGATTGACGATCAGCGCGCCATTCTGGAAATGCTGATCGTAGAACTCCTTCAATTTCGCGTGCGACTCCAAAGGGATGTCGCCGTCGACGATATAGACCCCCGTCCCGGGCTCTTGATAAGCGTTTGCCTCGAACTCCTCGAAGCTCATCGAAACCGACGTGCTCGAAATCGATTCGTCCTCGGACGAACCCGCTTCCGTGCCGGGCGAGCCGCCACAGGCCGCGAACGCGGAGATGGATACAACACGGACAGCAGCCAGGATCCATGAACAGCTATTGATTTTCATATAATTGTCTCTGCATTTACAGGCAGTGAGCAAAGGCCATTCCATGAATGGCTCTCAATGGTTATAGCGTCCGATCGACGCGACACGGGCTGACGGCTCAACCCCTCGCCTGCCCGCCTGCCCCACGAGACGGCCAGAAAACCGGGATCTCCCCACCCAAACGGACCCAGGCGCATGGGGTTGCCTCAGGCGTACCAGTCTAAATGCTGGCGGCGAGGCGAACCCTAGCACACACATCAGGTAAAGACAAGGAGCAATCTCACGGTTGTTGAATCCTCACCTGTTGCGGGTCCAACCGTGCTACAACTAAGATGTATCTGACACTACGGGATGTGACCTTCGAGGAACTGCTTACGCTGATCGCGCGCATCACGGCACGCGAGCCCCACGCCCGGTGTCAGGAAGGGAGCGGCCCCCCTGGCGCCCCTCGCCGTGGCGCTCAACCGCCTGACCACCGAGCTGTGTCGGCCCAGCCGAGCGTCGAGGACATCTTCGGTCCCCAAATACTGCTCGCCCAGTCGCCGAACTTCATGATCACGTGCGACATCGAGGCGCGTATCCGCTTCATCAATCGGACCGTGGCCGACCTGATCCCCGCGAAAGTGATTGGCACGATCATCCATGACTGGTTCACTCCGGAGTCGGTCGAGAAGACGCGCCACTGCGTCCAGCAGATGCTCTCCTCTGGAAAGAGCAGATATTCGAGGGCCAGACCTCGGACGCGGTGGACTCCGGCTGGTACATGGGCCTGCTCGCCCCCATCCATGTAAACGAGCGCATCATCGGCTTCTCCTTGATCCTCAACGACATCACCAAGCTCAAGCAGACTCAGCAACGCCTGGAGCACTCCAACCAGGAGCTGGAGAGCTTCGCCTACGTCGCCTCGCCACGGCGGCGGCGCCGGGCGAGGACGAAGCAGCAGAGGGAGGAGCGGGAGCAGGGAGGAGGTGCAGGAAGCGGCAGCGCGTCCCGAGGCTAGACCGGGCCGGGTTGCTCCGCAGGACGTTCGCAGTGGATGTCTTCTCCTGCCCAAGCTGCGGGGGCAGGCTCGCCCCGCGGCGCTCCCAGCTCGTCGGGCTCGAGTAGCTCGGCACCCGGACGTACCAGCGTGGCGTGGTGGTGCTGCACTATGGCGTCAAGCGCTGGGTTCCTTGAGCTATCGCGAGCACCCTTCTCACCGAGGCCTATGGCTCCAAAAGACCGTGGAAGGATTTCGGCTCGAGTTTGGGCGCTACGCGAACGCGAAGCGACTGAGACGAGGTGAGCGAGGTGCGGCGGAGACCTTCCGCTTCCTCGGGCTGGTTCACATCTGCGGGAAGTCCCGCCGGGGAGGCTTCTTGCTGACCCGGCACACGGACTCGAAGCGGATGCGAGCTACGCTCCAGGCGCTCAAGGGCGCCATGGCGCGGCGCCGACATGATCCAGTTGATGAGCAAGGTCGTTGGCTCGGCTCTGTCGTCCGCGGGTACTTCGCGTACCACGCGGTACCGACGAACAACCGAATCATCGGCCGTTTCCGAACGGAGGTCATCCGCGCGTGGGTGAAGAGCCTGCGACGGCGAAGCCAGCGTCACCGGCTGAACTGGAAGCGGATGACTCGGCTCGCGGACCGGTGGCTGCCGCCCGCGAAGACCCAGCATCCTTGGCCCGACGAACGATTCTACGCCAAGACCCGAGGTGGGAGCCCAGTGCGGTAATTCCGCTCGCTGGGATCTGTGCGGGGGGCGGCCTCAGCCGGAAACGGCGAAGGGCCGTCCCTACCGCGACCGTCATGAGCCTCGTTCCCTTTCGTTCGCCATGGCGCGACCCTCGAAGTGGCCACGTCCACCATCCACTCCACCCCTGCCCAGCCAGCACCGGACTTGGGGTGGAACGGATAGATATGAACGTTGATAGTGGTCGCGAAGACCCCCACCGCCAGTCCTGTTTGAATTCACACAGCTGAGGTCAGCGACCCACAAAGGCCAGGACGCCGCGGACACGTCGACGCCCCTGCCCGGCAAGGTGCTCCACTTCCGCCAGTCACTCGTGGCGGCCTCCGCACCCGCGCTGGAGTTGGGCGACTCGGAGGACATTTCCCAGAGCTACTTCCGCTGAGGCCGTGGGCCACGTGAGGCTCCCTGGCCACGCGGACGCGATCCGGGGACCCCTCTCGACCTCCTCTCCGTGGTTGACTCGACCGTACGGCCACCCTGTAATCCCAGGTGGGGCTCCTCGCGAGTGGAGCCCATGCCAGGAGGCGCCAGGTGACAAGAGGGATGGCTCTGCTGACATGCATGTTGCTTGTAGGGTGTAGCAGCGTCCCCCGGAGCGTTCTCCCTGCCACTGGACAGACAAGGTACTGCGTCTACGTCCCGAGCAGCGACTTTGAGCAGGCAGAACAAGGTGGAGCATCTGCCGCCGTGCCTTCGCCGGGGGCGGGTTCGCCGACGACTCCACTCCCCCCTTCCCCACCACCGCTGCGAGGGCTTCTGGCGGAGGAGCAGGAGATGGGGTGCCCCGCGGCATTCTCCGCCCGGCGCCGCAAGGTGGCACGACCGTGCCAGGAGCAGGCACTGGCTCTGCGGCAGGAGAAGCCCTGGTCACGGGTGGCGCGGTGGTTGCGGCCGCGGGAAGTGTTCTGCTGCTTTGCTTCACCGTCAAAGCGGTTGTGGCCGGGGAGCAGACCCCCATCGACATCGCGGACAAGTTCTACGGCACACATTTCGGCGATGTCTTTGGATGGGTTCGGGATCGGTATCCCCCAAAGAGCTGTGCGAATTCGCGCACCATCGATATAGACATCCTCATTCACCAAGCGCCTGACGGCACAGTGGCAGTGACGACAAGCGCGCCCATGGCCCAATCTGAATCGCTGTCCTCCCCTCACGCTCCTCCCAGTGGACGGCCAGATGGAGAATCCGATAGGGAAAGAAAAAAGAAACGCGGCCGTCTCTATGTGACCTACAGAAAGCTCAACAAGAAAACCAAGCTCTATTACTCAGGGCGAACCAGCATGGTCGTTGATCTCGGCCTGCCACCTGACCTCCAGGCCCAGTTAGCCATTCAATTCCGAGACATGAATCATCATATTGACGAGAACCAAGACCCGAAGGATGCTTCATTCGACAAAGCACTGCCTGATGTATTCGATATCGGAACCGCCATTGACTACGATCTGCGGCATGATGACCCAGCGTATTGGCGTATTGGCGGATTCGCGGAAGAGAGCAGCAGTTGATAGACTTCCATGGAGGCGCCCAGTCCGACACGGGCAAGCCCTATCGAACCGGGAACATCGTGCGTGCCGTGGCAAAAGACAACCCGCGAGGCAGGCGGTTTCATGACGCTGCTACAACGCACTGGGGCCAGATTCACCCTTACACAGGATATTAGGATATGCGGCCAACACATAAACCAGGTTCATTCTTGAGAATCCCCCTCGCAGATGGCTCCTTCGGCTATGGAAGGGTTCTCGAATCACCATTTGATGCCTTCTATGACTACAGAACCGCCAGCCCAGACTCAGATCTGGACAGGATCGCATCAAAGCCCATACTCTTCAGGATTGTTGTCAGCCATCCACGCCCGAAGTCATGGGAGCGTATAGGGTGGAAAGAGATTGAGGAGCGTCTGACTCAACCCATTGTCCAATTCAGAATGGAAGTGGGCCCACTCCGCCGCTGCTGGATTTTCGATAGCCTCGGCAATTCGAGAGAGGCATCCCCCCTAGAATGTATTGGGCTTGAGCCAGCGGCTGTTTGGGAGTCCCACGGTGTCGAGGAACGCCTGCTTGACGCCTTCATGGGGCGGCCCAATGATTCATTAGAGCACATATGGAAGGAGTTGGGGCAGTAGAGTGCTTTGAAGGCCGAGGCGCTCGACAGCGACCAGTCCGCGCTCGGCCAAAAGGATCATCTCGCCTACCGCGGTGGGCGCGAGCGGAGACACCGAGAAGCAAGGAACGAAGGCTCACCCAGCTTGGTTGGGCTTTCGTCCCCACACCTGGAAAAACATGTGTGAGATCACGAGCACGTCTTCGCGCGCCAGATGTGCCACGAGCTCGGTCATCAGGTTGTCCAACTCCTTGGCCTCGATCCTTCCGGCTTCGAGCAGCTCCGCGCGGACGTTCTGGATGAAGTGGACGAAGATCTCGCGACGTGGATGGCCCTTCGGATAGACGTGAATGAGGGGCCGGACCTGGATATCCGTCAGTCCGGCCTCGCGAAGCAGGCGGTGAGAGCGCCGGCCCACGAACAAGTCGATGCCGTGATCACGCGAGTGTGCGTGAAAGAGTTCGAAGAGACGATCCCACGCCGCGCAGGGCGGATCACAGCGATGCGGCAAGTAGTCGGCTTCGTGGCTGGCGACCACGCCGCCCGGCCGCGCCAGCGCCACCATCTCACGGACGATTTCCTCGGGTCGCGGGACGTTGACGAGTACGAGACGCGCATGGACGAGATCGAATGAGCCGGGCGGTAGCCCCGTCGCGCGCGCGTCCCCTTGAATCAACTCGACGTTGTGCAGGCCATGTTCGGCCACGAACGCGCGTGCGCGAGCGAGCGTGTCTCCACCGCGCTCGAGGCCCACCACCGTGCCGGAGGAGCCCACGCGCACGGAGAGTTGCTCGAGCACGCCGCTCGGACCACAGCCCAGGTCGATCGCGCGAGCGCCCACAGGGAGGTCGAGTTGGTCGAAGAGCCAGCTCGCCTCCCCCGCCATCTCTTGCGATTGGCGAACCAGACGTTGATCCTCAGCGGCCTCGTGGCCAAGCAAATAAACATCCGTGCCCATGACTTCTCCTTGCTTCAGTTGATGTTCCCAATCGCCATCTCGGCGTCGGTGCCGCTCAGGCCTCGATCTTCGTGCCGTCGATACCGCGCGGAGTGCGCAGTCCCATCGCGAACCACGCCGCGAACAGCCGCCACATGAACGCCACCGAATGCGTGGCATGGGCAGGCACGTTTCCGTCCAGGGGCGCGCCCTCGGGGCGGTCCCGGGTCATCACTCGCATCTCCACCGGCGGCGCACCGGGGATGCGGTTCCGGTACAGGCTCAGCCAATGGCCTTTGTTGAATTCGAGGAACATCGCCGAATTGCAGCAGGTCGCCACCACCCGCCGTGTTGGCGAATCGGGCTTGAGGCGATATTCCTTGAGCTGCTCCCCTCCCCTCGTGCAGCGCACGCGGTCCTTGCGATGGAGCACGAAGCTGGTGCCGCCATCGGCATCGAGCACCGGTGCCGCGCCGGGAAGCGCCTCGATCCGCCGGCCCGCTTCGCGGCAGCTCGCGCAATCACAGACCGTGGTCAGGATCGGCGCACCCGCCGCCTCGAATACCACCTGGCCGCATGCGCACGCGACGAGGTGGGACCTACCCGAATCAACACTCATCTCGCCTCGTCCTTGAGTCAAACCAGACCATCCAGGGACTACACTCCCGCCCAGAAACCGCCGCTCCAGAGCGGGTGGGCCGAGCGCCCCCTGTCATCCGCCGGTACGTGAACCCGGTGCTCCAGCCTCCACGCCGTTCACCCGAGGGGTCCGGGTGACGGCGCGCGAGTGCTCCGCTCGGGTCTACGGATTACGGATTGCCGCTACAGACCTTGTCCCGGGAACACTTGTCCGCGACAAGCACGATCCATTCGACGACATTGTCACACGACATGACCTTGATGGAATCCTGGCAGAAGTCGAAGTTGTCGCCATTGATGTGATCGTCACAGGCCGCCACCGACCAACGGTTGTTCCAGTCGGCCTTCTGCTTGATCATGCAGTCATCCTCGTTCGCATAGGCCTTGCCGCTGCCGATGTCGCCACAGCTCTCGTACCTCGCGCACATGTTCCGGGCGGTCACGGTCACCGCATCGGACTGGGAACTCACGCCGCAGCCCATCAGTCCCACCACTCCCAACATCCACAGCCAGTTGTTCATGTTCATGGACGCGGGGTTTATGCGCGGGTGCGTCATACCGGCAAGAGTCAAGAGGACCCCCGCGAAACCCGAAGGGCGGGCTTGTCGGTGCACCTCTCACTGGGGATGATTCCCCCCATGCAAGGAGCACCCATGGGAACGTTGACGGACAGGTGTGCGCTCGTGACGGGCGCGGCGAGTGGAATTGGCCAGGCGATCGCCGAGGCGCTGGGCGCGCAAGGGGTCCGGGTGCTGGTGTCGGACCTCGACGAGGCGGGCGCGCGCGCGGTGGCCGGGCGCATCCCCAACGCCATCGCGCAGCGGGCCGACGTGTCCTCGCGCGAGGAGTGCCGGGCCCTGGTGGAGCGGGCGCAGAAGGAGTGGGGCCGGCTCGACATCCTGGTGAACAACGCGGGGCTCCAGCACGTGTCCCCCGTGGAGGAGTTCCCCGAGGACAAGTGGGAGCTGATGATCCGCATCATGCTCGTGGGGCCCTTCCTGCTCACCCGCTACGCCCTGCCCCTCATGTACGCGCGCAAGTGGGGCCGCATCCTCAACATCTCCTCGCTGCACGGCGTGGTCGCCTCGCCGTACAAGTCCGCCTACATCTCCGCCAAGCACGGGCTCATGGGGCTCACGAAGACGGTGGCCCTGGAGGCCGCGGACAAGGGCGTGACGGTCAACGCCCTGTGCCCCAGCTACGTGCGCACCCCGCTCGTGGAGAAGCAGATCGCCGACCAGGCCCGCGTCAACCACATGAGCGAGACGGACGTCATCGAGAAGATCATGCTCGCTCCCGCCGCCGTCAAACGGCTCCTGGAGCCCTCGGAGGTGGCCGCCTACGCCACCTTCCTGTGCTCGGACGCGGCGAGCGGCATCACCGGCGCCGCCCAGATGATGGACTGCGGGTGGACGGCGCGATGACGGACTCCAGCATGGGCTTTGGCGTCAACGTGGACCCGGGCGAGGTGGGCCTGGACGCGCGGCGGCTGCGGCGCATCGACACGCACTTCAGCCGCTACGTCGACGACGGGCGGCTCGCCGGCTGGCAGGTGATGGTGTCTCGCCGCGGCAAGGTCGCGCACCTGACGTCCCACGGGCTCGCCGACAAGGAGGCGGGCGTGCCGGTGCGCACGGACACCCTCTGGCGCATCTACTCCATGACGAAGCCCCTCACCTCCGTCGCGGCGATGATGCTCTGGGAGGAAGGCGCCTTCGAGCTGTCCGATCCCGTCAGCCGCTGGCTGCCCGAGTTCGCCGAGCCGCGCGTCTACACCGGAGGCCCCGCGGCCAAACCCGTCACCGTGCCCGCGACGGAGCCCATCCGCGTGTGGCACCTGCTCACCCATACCGCGGGGCTGACGTACGGCTTCCACCGCACGCACGTCACCGACGAGCTCTACCGGGTCGCGGAAGCCGAGATGGGCAGCGCCGATCTCGCCACGCGCGTGCGCGGGTGGGCGAAGCTGCCGCTCGCGTTCCAGCCCGGGGCGGAGTGGAACTACTCGGTGGCCACGGACGTGCTCGGCCGGTTCGTCGAGGTCGTCTCCGGCCAGTCGCTCGACACCTTCTTCTCCGAGCGCATCCTCGGGCCGCTCGGGATGACGGACACCGCCTTCTGGTGTCCCGAGGCCCAGCGGCATCGGCTGGCGGCGCTGTACACCCGCGCGCCCGGAGCCCCGGGCACCGCGCGCATCGACGCGATCGGCCAGGAGGTGATGCGGCCTCCGGTGTGGCTGTCGGGTGGAGGTGGGCTGGTGTCGACGACGCGCGACTACACGCGCTTCTCCTGGATGCTCCTGCGGGGCGGAGAGCTGGACGGCGTGCGCCTGCTGTCCCCGAGGACCGTGCGCTACATGACCCAGAACCACCTGCCGGGAAAAGCGGACCTGGCCACCTTTGGTCGGCCGCTGTTCGCCGAGACCCGGTTCGACGGAGTCGGCTTCGGGCTCGGCTTCGCCGTGGTCGACAATCCGGTGGCCTACCGCACGCCCACGAGCGTGGGCGAGTACCACTGGGGCGGCATGGCGAGCACCGCGTTCTGGGTCGATCCGGCCGAGCACCTGACCGTGGTCCTCATGACCCAGCTCATGCCCTCCAGCGCCTATCCCCTGCGCTCGCAGCTGCGCCAGCTCGTCTATCAAGCGCTCGTCGACTGAGCGCCCGGGCGCTGGGGCTCAGGCGTGGAACCCGGCCCCCACCGCCACCGCGAGCAGGCTCAACACCCCGGCGGCGTAGGCGGCATAGCGCCACTCGCCGCGGATGCCGAGCGTGGTGCCCGCGACCACCAGGCGCACCACCGGCGTCACCAGCAGCGCGGACGCGGCGCCCTTGCGCAGCACGTCGATGGCCACGTGCACGGGCTCACTGTCCGGCAGGGACTCGAGCGCCAGGGACGTCAGGAAGAGCACGCCACTGCAAGCGGCGCCTCCCCGGAGGAGCCGGGAGATCCACCGCTCCCCGGCCTCCGCGCGCGCGATGTGCTCGGTGGAGGTGGAGGGGGTGCCCACCCGGGGCACCGCCGGGTAGGAGCCCGAGACGGCCCGAGGGCGCACCCGCTGGGGTACCCACTGCGCCACGGGCACGGACACCTTCTTCGTCATCATCTCGCCACGCTCGTCCATATCCCCTCCACTCCCTTCCACAGCATCTGTGCCGCCACCACCAGCAGCACACAGGCGAACATCCGTCGCAGCACGGCCGTGGGCAGGCGCGGCATGATCCGACTGCCCACCGAGGCGCCCGCCAACACCCCCACCACCAGCGGCGCCACCAGCGCGAGGTTCACGTGTCCGCGCCAGGCGTAGGCGGCCACGCTCGCGGCCCCCGTCACGCCGATCATCAGGTTGCTCGTGGCGCTGGCCACCTTGAAGGGCACGCGCATGCCGTGGTTCATCAGCGGCACCTTGAGCGGACCGCCACCCACCCCCAGCAGCGCCGACAGGCCGCCGGCCACGAACGAGCCGGAGATGCCCAGCGGGTAGTTGGTGGGCTCGTAGTCCTCGAGCCCCTGCTCCACCGCCGCGCGCGCCAGCAGCATCTGCGCCGACACGTAGAGCGCGAAGAGGCCGAACACCAGGGCGACCCAGGCGGGGGCCACCAGGCTCGCCACCAGCCCGCCGACGATGGCGCCCGTCACCGTGGCCAGCTCCAGCGTCAGCCCCAGGCGGATGTCGCTCAGCCGCCGCTCCACGTAGCTCGCCGACGCGCCACAGGAGCTGGCCACCACGCACATCAGGCTCGCCGGCACCGCGTCCTCCAGCGGCACCTTGAACCCCAGGACGAGTGCCGGAACCAGGATGACACCTCCTCCGACCCCCAGGAGTGAACCCATGGTGCCCGCGAACACACCCGCTGCGATCAACAGGAGAAGCGTCATACCCAAAAAGAGGATAGGGGCCCCCTTGACGATCGGATAGGAGCATTCCCCCCTCGCTCGGGGCTCGATCGGCTGGCTGCCCCCTACCGCGGGACAACGCCGGGAGGCTCTCCCTAGGCGGCGCGCGCGCCGATGTTCCCCTCTGGAAACTCGGAGAGGAAGCGCGAGCGGGCACGGGGAGTGAAAATGCCCCGGGCCATGAAGGCCAACAGCCGCCGCAGCACCGCGCGCGACTGCTCCACGGCGCGCTCCACCTCGGCGGCGAAGTCGAAGGAGTCGTTGCGGTAGAGCTCCTGGAAGCTCAACTGGGACCAGGCCGGCAGGGCGCGCATGCGGCCCAGGGGGCTGGAGAGGTAGAGCCCGCCCAGGTACAGGCCGCGCACCCACCCGTCCAGCTCGGCCTTGGTGGGCGCCTGCTGCAGCGTCTCCTGGGAGGCGAGCCGCA
Source organism: Cystobacter fuscus (assembly GCF_002305875.1). NCBI lineage: Bacteria > Pseudomonadati > Myxococcota > Myxococcia > Myxococcales > Archangiaceae > Cystobacter > Cystobacter fuscus. Next base: position 8,515,763 of record NZ_CP022098.1, read on the forward strand.
CCAGCTCGTAGATGCCCCGGCCGATGCCCTTGAGCGGCATGCCCGCGCTCTTGGTGACCTGGAAGCGCGAGCGCAGGCGCGGGCTGCCCATGAGGTCCGCCCCATGCAGCTCACGCAGGTAGAAGAGCGTCTGGGTCCATTCGATCTGCCGGTGGGCGACGAGCGCGTGCTCGCCCCGGCGCCGGTGACGCAGCACCAGCTCATCCACCCGGGGGTGGAGCGCGCGATCCAGGCACAGGTGGGTGAAGTAGCCGGCGAGGATCGCGAGCCCGGCCTCGGTGCCCACCAGGGCGCCGGCGGCCACCAGCTCGGCCATCTTCAGGCCCAGGGCCACCGGGGCGCGCTCGTGGAACAGGCGCGCGAAGGGGGGCCAGTCCCGCCCGGAGAAGTTGGCGGCGAGCCCGCCGACGAGCCCATCGCACAGGGGCAGATCCGGCAGGGCGGCGCCAAAGCGCGCATAGGCCAGATCCTCGGAGAGCGCGCGGATGAAGTCCTCGGGCAGCTCGCCGGGATTGGCGGCCAGCCGCTCGATGGCCGTGAGGTGGAGCAACAACGAAGGCATGGGCAGGACCTAGTCAGCCCCACGGGGCAATGCAACGCGGGAGTGTTCGACCCTTCTTGCTTGAAACATTCCGGGCGCTACAGTCCTGCGCCCCTTTCCCTCTTCAGGAGCTGTCCCCCCGCATGAATTTCAGTTTCATCTCCGGCGAACTCGCCCGCACGAGCGGTGAGCTGCTCGTGATTCCCCTCTTCGAAGGCGAGACCGGGGAAGGCGCGCCCGGCCTGCTCGCCCAGGCCCACGCCGCGCTCGAGGCCCGGCTGCTGCCGGCCGCCACCCAGGAGGGCTTCAAGGGCAAGAGCGAGCAGACCTTCGTGATGCACACGCTCGGCAAGCTCGAGGCGGAGCGCGTGCTGCTGCTCGGCCTGGGCACCCGGGCCCGCTTCACCCCCGAGGTGTTGCGCCTGACGGCGGGCCGCGCCGCGAAGACGGCCCAGCGGCTCAAGGTGCGCTCGCTGGTGTTCGCGCTGCCGGGGGGGCTGGACGCCTCGGCCACCGTGCGCGCCGTGGTGGAGGGCCTGGAGCTGGGTGCCTACCGCTTCGAGACCTACAAGTCCTCGGCCCGCGAGGAGAAGAACGCGCCCCGGCTCACCACGGTGAAGCTGGCGCTCGCCGAGGGGGAGAAGACGAAGGAGCTGGAGCAGACGGTGGCGCTCGCGCAGCACGTGGCCGAGGCCACCAACTGGGCGAGGGATCTCATCAACGAGCCGCCCAACGTCATCAACCCCGAGCGGCTGGCCAAGGCGGCGCAGCAGATGGCGCGCCAGAGCGGGCTCAAGGCGAGCGTGGGGGGGCGCAAGGAGATCGAGCGGTTGAAGATGGGGATGTTCCTCGCGGTGGCCCAGGGCAGCGTGAACGAGCCCCAGCTCATCCACCTCGCGTACACGCCGAAGAACGCCCGGCACGCGAAGCAGGCCCCCGTGGCGCTGGTGGGCAAGGCCATCACCTTCGACTCCGGCGGCCTGTCGCTCAAGCCCACCGACTCCATGGTGGACATGAAGACGGACATGGCCGGCTCGGCCGCGGTGCTCGGGGCCATGAAGGTCATCGCCGCGCTCAAGCCCCCCTTCCCCGTGCACGCCTTCATCGGCGCGTGCGAGAACATGCCGTCGGGCACCTCCTACCGGCCGAGCGACGTGCTCGTGTCGCGCTCGGGCAAGACGGTGGAGGTGACGAACACGGACGCCGAGGGCCGCCTGGTGCTCGGCGACATCATCACCTGGGCCAACGAGCACAAGCCCGCGGCGCTCATCGATCTGGCCACGCTCACCGGCGCGTGCATGGTGGCGCTCGGCCACTACCTCACGGGCGCGTTCGGCGACCACGACGCCACGGTGAACGAGGTGCTGGAGTCGGCGCGCGCGGCGGGCGAGGAGATGTGGCGCATGCCGGTGACGGAGCTGCAGAAGGACGCGCTGCGCTCGGAGATCGCCGACATGAAGAACTCGGGCGAGCGCTGGGGCGGCGCCACCAACGCGGCGCTCTTCCTCAAGGAGTTCGTCGGGGACACGCCGTGGGTGCACCTGGACATCGCGGGCCCGTCGGTCAGCCCCAAGGAGCGCGGCTACAACGGCAAGGGTGCCACGGGCGTGGGCGTGCGCACGCTCGTGGAGTACGTGCGGCGCCGCGCCGCGCAGCTCGAGCGCAGCGAGGCCACGGAGGCCCCTGCCGCCCCCGCGGCGCCGGCTCCCAAGGCGAAGCCCGCGCGAGGCGGGCGCGCCCGGAGCTGAGTCCCGGGCTCAGAGCTGCTCGGGCACCTCCACGGGCAGCGGGTGGACACTCTCGAAGAGGGTGTTCACCGTCTCGGGCACCTCGTCCGGCGCGGCCGAGGGCCACGTGGCGAGCATCATGAAGACGTGGCCCGCGCTGCCGTCACGCACCACCACGCGGCCGCGCACGTTGTCGCCCACGGCGAACTGGAAGCCGACGGCGCTGTCGGACAGGGGCAGCGGCTCCGGATCGCTGGTGACGAAGCCGGGCTGGCTGCGCAACCCCAGCGTCAGCCGCTCGGCGAACTGGATGGGCGAGGCCACCGCGGGCGCCACCTGCAACACCACCTGGGCACCGCTCGTGCGATGGCGCAGGACGACGGGAATGGCGAGCCCCTCGGGCGTCTGCTCGTCCGTCTCATCCAGGAGCCAGTCGCCGCCCGGTTGGGTCAGCTCGAAGCCCAGGGTCTGATCCACATAGCGCCGGGACTCTGGCGGCAGCAGCGACTCCTGGGAGCGCTCCGCCACGGGGCCCGAGCCTCCCACCGCCTCATCGGACGACGCCCGCACCGCCTGCTTCGCCCCGCTGCACGCCGTGCAGAGCGCGACCAGGCCCCACCCCAACAACCGCCTTGCGTCCATGTGTTCTCCCCTGGCCGGATGGCCTGGGACACAAGCTGGGGACGGAAGGCGGAAGCGGCCAGGGGTATGGAAGGGTGGGCCGCCGCGGGATGTCAGGCGGAGGAAACTTCCTCGGCGATGGCGCGCGCGGCCGCCAGCGGCTCGGGGGCGGTGTGGATGGGGCGGCCCACCACGAGCAGATCCGCCCCCGCGCGCCGGGCGAAGGCGGGCGTCTCCGCGCGGCTCTGGTCCCCCGCCGCCGCGCCCGCGGGGCGGATGCCGGGGGTACACAGGAAGGGCGTGGGCCCGAGCTCGCGGCGGAAGGCGGCGGCCTCGCGGGGCGAGCACACGAGACCGTCCACACCCGCGCCCACGGCCAGCCGCGCCAGCCGCAGCGCCGCCTCCTCGGGCGTGCCGGGCAGACCCACCGCCGCCACCTCCTCGGCGGACAGGGAGGTGAGCACCGTCACCGCGAGCACCCGGGGCGCCGCGTGTCCCCTGGAGCGAGCCCCCTCGCGCGCGCCCTTCACCGCGGCGCGCAGCATGCTCTCGCCTCCGGCCGCGTGCACGGTGAGCAGCGACACGCCGAGCGCTCCGGCCCGCGCGGCCGCCAGCTCCACGGTGTTGGGGATGTCGTGCAGCTTCAGGTCGAGGAAGATGCGCGCGCCCAGGCGCTGGAAGGCGGCCACGGCCGCGGGCCCATGCTCCACGAAGAGCGACAAGCCCACCTTGGCGTAGCCCACGTGGGGCGCCACGCGCTCATAGAGGCGCAGGCCCTCGTCCAGGGGGAGATCCGCGGCGAGCGCGATCCGCTCCCGCGCGGGCAATACCTCCGTCATGACAGTCCCTCCTGCAGGTCGCGGTAGCCGCGGTAGAGCCGCTCGGACATCTCGCCGGGCAGCACGTTGCGCGCGGAGAAGAGCGCGTAGGACACGAAGGCGTCGAGCGCCTCAAGCGTCATGGCGCGCGCGAGCGCCTCGCCGCCACTGGAGACGTTCTGCCGGATGCGCTCCACGTCCAGCCGGCCATCCGGGCCGAGCGTCACCCCCTCGTAGGCCGCCTCCAGCCCGGGCTGGGGCGACTCGAGGAAGCCGCGCAGCAGGTCCGGGTTGGCGCCCGCGAGGCGGATGGCGGTGTGGATCTGCGCGAGCAGCGAGTTGAAGCGCTCCTCGGGACTCATGGGGGCCACCACGGGCGGGGGAATCGCCGCGAAGGTGCCCGAGGCCCGCCGCGGCACGGGCACCACGGGCGCCACGGCCGGCACGGTCGTCTTGAGCTGGATGACGAGCGCGCCATCGCGCATGCGCTCCTCCACCCAGGTGAGGAAGGAAAAGAGACTGCCCTCCCAGAAGGAGCGCAGCGCGCCCAGCGAGGTGCCAGGGGCCGCCTGGGCGAAGAGGGACTCCTCGCCGGGAGGAGGCGCCTCGGCGCCGGTGGTGACCAGCAGATCATCCGGGAAGCGCCGGCGCAGCCGCGCCACCGCCTCGCCCCGCTTGAGGCCCTGGATGACCAGATCCCTCGTGCGCTCCTGGAGCTTCACCTGATCTCCCGGAGGCTGGCGCCCCTCGAGGAAGAGGAAGCTGCCCTCGGCCATCTCGAAGAGGTTGAGCATCACCTCGCGCACCAGGTACGTCATGGCGCTGTAGAGGTTGGCCTCGGACAGGAAGCCCTCGCGGGTGAGCACCGCGCCGATGCGCAGCGAGGGCGTCACCTTGCCGAGCGCGAGGTGGAGCTGCTCGGGCGTGACGAGCCCCAGCTGCACCACCACGGAGCCGAGCCGCTCATGGTGCACGCTGGAGACGGCGAAGGTGGGCTGACCATCCCGGAAGGTGACGGTGCGCTGCACCGGGCCGTTCTGGAGGGTGAGCTGGCCGCTGCGGATGCCGGAGACGACGTGGCCGAGCACCTCCTCCACGGACAGCGAGCTGAGGCTGCCGGCGAAGAAACCGCCCAGGGCGGCGGGCTCGCGCAACAGCACCACCCCCTCGGACGAGTGGAAATGCGCCACGAGGGGTTGGCCCGGAGCGAGGCTGGCGGCGAGGGGGCGCTCCAACTCGAGCACCGCCGGCTCACCGCCCTGCCCTGGACGAAGCGAGGCCTTGGGACGAGCCGCCACGCGGACTCCCTACTGCTTGGCCTTCAGCTCGTTGTCGATGATGCTCTTGAACTCGTCGATCGGCTGGGCGCCGGACAGCAGGATGCCATTGATGAAGAACGCCGGGGTGCCCGTGACGCCCACCTTCGAGCCGGCCTCCTGATCGGCCTTCACCACGGTGGCCTTCTCACCCGAGTCCAGGCACTTGTCGAACTTCGCCGTGTCCAGGCCCACCGTCTTGGCGTGCGCCTTGAGGTCCTCCACCTTGAGGGCGCTCTGATTGGCGAACAGGGTGTCGTGGTACTCCCAGAACTTGTTCTGATCCTGGGCGCACAGCGAGGCCTCGGCGGCCTTGGGGGCCTCCTTGTGGAAGTCCAGGGGGAACTGGCGGAACACCAGCTTCACCTTGTCCGGGTAGGCCGCGAGCACTTCCTCCACCGTCTTCACGGCGCGGCTGCAGAAGGGGCACTGGAAGTCGCTGAACTCCACGATGGTGATGGGCGCGTTGTCCGGGCCGCGCGAGGGGCCGGTGGCGGCCACTTCCTTGCGCTCGACGGGCGGGCGCGGGGGCTCGGGCAGGGTGATCTGCACGTTGGCGTTCTTCTTGAGCTCGGCGAAGTACTCGCGCGCGCGCTCCTGCTTCTTCGAGCCGGTGAGGAAGTCGACGATCTGCGGCTTGACCTGCTCATAGGTGGTGCCCGGGGGCAGCCGCTCCTTGGCCTCGTCGTACAGCTTCTGGATCTCCGCCTCGGGCGGCTGGGGAATCTTGTCGTCCACCTCGGCCTTGACCAGCTGCTCCTCGGTGAGGTTGCGCTTGGTGGCCTCGGCCTTCACGAGCTTCTCCACCACGAAGCCATCCAGACCCTGCTTGCGCGTCTGGTACTTCTGCTTCTCCAGGTTGGCCAGCGGCTCCTTGATGCGATCGTTGAGCTCACCGAAGGTGATCTTCTGACCGTCACCGAAGGTGGCCACGACGGTGTCGGGAGGCAGCTCCGTGGAGGAGGCGGTGGTGGGAGTGCCGGCGGTCGCCGGGGCCTTCTCCTTGTTGCAGCCGGAGAACAGGGAGGCCGCCAGCAGACCGGCCAGGAGGGTGGAAGTCGAGCGCATGAGCATATGGGTTGGGGTCCTTAGTCGAGAAAACCCCGAAGCCGCAAAGAAATTTCTCACGCCACCAGGGGCTCGAGCCCGAGTTCCGGCAGACGCAGCTCGGGCAGCTCCAGGTGCTTGCGCGCCGGAACGATCTCGTAGGAGCTGGGGTCGGCGAGCACCGCCTTGACCAGCTTCTGGTTGAGCGCGTGGCCCGTCTTGAAGGCCTTGAGGTGGCCCATCACGGGGTGGCCAAAGAGGGAGATGTCTCCGATGGCGTCCAGGATCTTGTGACGCACGAACTCATCCGCGAAGCGCAGGCCATCCGGGTTGAGGATGGAGAACTCGTCCACCACGATGGCGTTGTCCAGCGAGCCGCCGCGCGCCAGGCCCATCTTCTGCAGCATCTCCACGTCCCGGCGGAAGCAGAAGGTGCGCGCGCGGGAGATCTCCCGGGCGAAGCACCGATCGGAGAACTCCAGCTCGAAGGACTGCTCGGTGATGAGCGGGTGCTTGAAGTCCACGGTGCACGAGATGCGGAAGCCCTTGGCGGGCGACAGGCTCGCCTCCTTGTCCCCGTCCGTCACCGTCACCGTCTTCTTGATGACCAGCAGGCGGCGCGGCTCCTCCTGCTCGCGCACCCCCGCCTCGGAGATGAGGGAGGAGAAGGGCGCGGCGCTCCCATCCATGATGGGCACCTCGGGGCCATCCAGCTCCACGCGCACGTTGTCCAGCCCCATGCCAGCCAGCGCCGACATCAGGTGCTCCACCGTGCTCACCTTGACGCCGTCCTTGCCCAGGGTGGTGGCCAGGGACGTGTCCACCACGTACTCCGTCAACGCGGGGATGGACACCGGGCGCAGCGTGTCCGTGCGCACGAAGACGATGCCGTGGTTCACCGGCGCGGGCAGCAGGGACAGGTTCACCGGGGCGCCGGAGTGGAGTCCCACCCCCTGGCAACGGACGGGCTGGAGGAGGGTGCGCTGGTTGAAGGAGGTGTAAGGCATGTTCTTTTGTCGCCTCGCCGATGCGGATGCTTCTCTTCCCCACCCCGGATTCCACCTCCGGGCTCGGGCCTTCACTGTTCACTGCTCATCTGACGCGCCGCGTATCGATGCAAAACCCAAACCACGCCCCTCCTCAACCTGCGGGGGGAACCGTGGGGAGTCAACCCTTGCCCAAAGGCTTGAATTCATTGAGTTTTCGGGCGTCCCGCTGGAGCTCTCCCGTCCTCGGGAACTCCGACAGCCCCTCGACCCGCCGTGCACCAGCCCCACCACCGTGACAAATGTGTCCGGACTTTTACTTGCCGACGCGCCGTCCTGGCGCGTCACGGACGCCCCGCAGATAGCGCAGACGGGGGGCCGGAATCAAACGGCGGCGGGCAAAAAGCATGAAGTCCAGCGCGGTTGCAATGCCGCGAACCGGACGAAACCCGCACCGGACGAAACCGTCCACACGAGGCCCGTCCGGGCCCCAGCGGCTCAGCTGCCTTCGGCGAGGAAGCGATCCCGCAGACGCTCCGCCTCTTCCCGGTCGAAGTTGAAGCCCCGGAGCTGGGCGCGGCGACTGACGGCGGCGAAGGTGTTCTCCAGCACCTGGGAGAAGCCGCGCAGATCCTCGATGAGACGGGTGCGCACGGCGGGCCCCTCGGGAGGCCAGGGCAGCTCGGTGAGCAGCGCGGAGAACCGATCGAAGGCCTCGTAGTCCACGTAGCGCAGCAACTGGTAGCTGCCGTCCTGGAAGTAACCGAGGAAGGCCACGATGCTGGAGATGACGGCCTCGGCCGACGGCACGTTGTCGTTGCGCAGGTGGCCTTCCGCCGTGCGGCAGAGCTGGGAGAAGACCCACAGGTCGCGGCGCAGCCGCTCGGCGCTCTCGGTGGCGGAGACGAGCTGCTCGAAGGGGGCCTCGCCGGAGGCGGAGCCGGGAGAGAGCGCCTCGGTGAGCGCCACCACCTGGGCCTGGAAGAGCTGGGTGAAGGCGTAGGAGGCGCGCGCGGCGGCGGCCCGATCCCTGTCCAGCTCCACGAGGATGTCGCGGGCGATGCGCTCCGTCTCGCGGGCGATGTCACGCGCGGCGCGCAGGCACGCGGCCTGGAGCGGCTTGGGACCCGCCCGGGGGGCGATCTCGTTCTTCAGGTAGCCCACGAGGCTGAGCGCCTCGCTGCGCACCAGGGCGAGCAGCACGCGCACGCGCCGGGGAATGGGCCCCTGGGCGTCCTGGCTCACGTAGGCCAGGCAGTGCAACAGCCGGAACAGGCCCAGGTAGACGGTGGTGAAGAGGGGCCGGGTCTCCGCGGGCACCGTGGCGAGCAGCGCGAGCAGGCGCGCCGAGCGCAGCCGATCGTACTCGAGGCGGAACTCGGTGAGGCGGCAGGGCCGGAAGTAGCGGTTGAGGACGATCTCGCGCAGGACGAGGTTGCCCACGTCGGTGAAGAGGCTCAGGCCGCACACCGGCAGTTGCAGCAGGTGATCGATGAGGTTGCGCAGCGACTCGAAGGACTGGCGCAGGACGAAGAGGCTCTCCTGGGGCGTCTCCTGCTTGCGCTCGCCCTCGATGCGCGAGCGCAGGCCCCGGTCATCGGCGAGCTGCGTCTCCACGTAGCGGCGGAATTGCAGCTTCTGGTCCGAGTCCGGATCCAACAGGTGCCGGGCGAGGCGGATGGCCTGGCTGAGCGTGGCGCGGATGTCCTTGAGCTCCTCGCGGAAGTCGCGCGTGACGAGCGGCTGCTCCTGGGCATCGGTGACGCCGTTGTCCTCCTGGTGGACATAGCGCTCCAGGCCGCGCAGGAGCATCTCGAACTCGAAGAGCAGCTCCTCGCGTGCCTCCACGGGCAGGGCGCGCAACCAGCGCTCGCGCTCGGCGAGGTAGCCGGCCTGGCTGCCCTGGGAGAAGCGCACGAAGTCCTCATAGAAGTCGCGGGGGACGCGCGAGGCACGAGGCGGATGGACGACGGGCGCGGTGCTCACCAAAGGGTCCCCTGCGCCGACTCGGGCGCCTTCTTGTTGAAGTACGTGTAGGCGCGGTGCGTGGCCGTGCGGCCCCGCGGCGTGCGCTGCAGGAAGCCCTCCTGCAAGAGGTACGGCTCGTACACATCCTCGATGGTATCGCGCTGCTCGCCCACGCTCGCGGCGATCGTCTCCACGCCCACCGGTCCGCCCCCGAACTTCTCGAGGATGGCCAGGAGGATCTTCCGATCCATGGCGTCCAGGCCCGAGGCGTCCACGCCCAGCCGGGTGAGCGCCTGGGCGGCGAGCTCGCGGGTGATGGTGCCATCACCCTCCACCTGGGCGAAGTCGCGCAGGCGGCGCAAGAGCCGGTTGGCGATGCGGGGCGTGCCCCGGGCGCGGGTGGAGATCTCCCGGGCGCCTTCGCGCTCCAGCTTCACGCCCAGGATGCGCGCGGAGCGGTTGAGGATCATCTCCAGGTGCTTGGGCTCGTAGTACTCGAGCCGCTCCTGGATCTGGAAGCGGTCGCGCAAGGGCGAGGTGAGCAGGCCCGTGCGCGTGGTGGCGCCGATGAGGGTGAAGGGCGGCAGGTCGATCTTCATCGCGCGCGCGGCGGGGCCGGTGTCGATGGTGATGTCCAGCCGGAAGTCCTCCATCGCCGGATAGAGGTACTCCTCGATGGCGGCGTTGAGGCGGTGCACCTCGTCGATGAAGAGGATGTCGCGCTCGTTGAGGTTGGTGAGCAGGCCAGCCAGGTCCCCCTTGCGCTCGAGCGCCGGGCCACTGGTGACGTGGATGCCCACGCCCAGCTCCGTGGCCATGAGGTAGGCGAGTGACGTCTTGCCCAGGCCGGGAGGCCCGGAGAAGAGACAGTGATCCAGCGCTTCCCCGCGGCTGCGCGCCGCCTGCACGTACACCCGGAGCTTGTCGACGACGGCGCTCTGGCCCACGTACTCGTCGAAGGAGCGTGGACGCAGCGAGGCCTCGACCCGCACTTCGTCGTTGAGCGCCTCACCCGAGAGCGCGTCTTCCGATTTCCGCTTCGCCATGCCAGTCCTCTGCCCCCACCCTACCAGAATGGCCCTCGGGTGGAGGGCTCTCGACATGATGCGCTCCGATGCTCGCCGGCCGCCGGGCCGCCTGCCCGCAGGCCCCGTCTACCAGTGAACCCGAGGCCCCCTCGCCGCGCCCGGGAGCATCCAGCCGCCCCTCGAAACGTGCGACACATTCCCCCTGGATCGTGCGTTTTCCCGGTGAACCCCATGACTCCTTCCTTCCGCCCCCTGCCCTTCCTCTCCGAAGCCCGCGCCGAGCCCCTCGCCAGCTCCCGGCTGCAGAAGCTGCGCCGGGCAGCCTGGCAGGCGCGCGAGGCCTTCGCGGCGGACGGTCCGGTCCAGGCGCTCGCCACCTGCGATCTCATCACCTTCCCCTATCCGGCCCTGTTCGCCTTCAGCGGCGCGGCGCTCTCCCCGGCCCCCTATGTGATGATCATGAACCGCATGCAGGTGGTGCAGTACGAGGAGGAGGGAACCTCGCGCGTGCTGCTCTTCAACCCGAGCGATTATGAGCGCGGACATGAGGCGCCCTTCTACAAGTCGCTGCGCGGCAAGTACGGCGCCTTCCTCGCGGACAAGGTGATGACGCGCAAGCACGGCACCGTGCAGGGGCACCTCGAGGCGCTGGGCCTCGGGCCCGGGGACGTGGACTACATCGCCTTCGATCACCTGCATGTGCAGGACGTGCGGCGCTGGCTCGGGGGCGACGGTCAGCCCGCGTACTTCCCCCGGGCGAAGCTGTTGGTGCAGCGGACCGAGTGGGCGTCGGTGAAGAACCTGCATCCGCTGGAGCGCGTCTGGTACGTGCCGGGGGGAACCGACGGAGTGCCCGGGGAGCGCGTGGTGCTGCTGGACGGGGACACGTGGCTCGGCCGGGGCGTGGCGCTCCTGTCGACGCCCGGGCACACGCTGGGGAACATGTCGCTCGCGGTGGCCACGGATCAGGAGATCTTCGTGGTGAGCGAGAACGGCATCGCCACCGAGAGTTACACCCCGTTGCAATCGGGCATCCCCGGCGTGCGCGCCTTCGCCGAGCAGATGGGCTGGGAAGTCGTCCTCAACGGCAACACCCGCGAGAGCTCGCTGGAGCAGTACTCGTCGATGATCGTGGAGAAGGTGTTCGCGGGGCCCTCGCGGGTGGATGGATGCTTCGTGAACTTCCACCCCTCCTCGCTGCTGACGGGAGCGAAGGTGGCACCCGGATTCACGCCCACCCTCACCCTGCCCGCGCCGGCGCACGGCCGCATCCGCCTGGCCTCCGCCGCCTGAGCACACCGGGGGCGCGGCTCCTCGGGCGCCTGGGAATTCGGGGTTCGCCCCGGGGACGGCCGGACGCGCCAAGGTGGCCCGGCGGTGGACCCTCCTGGCGAACTCCGCCCAAAAGCGGGCTCGTGTGTCTCCCGGTTCCCTGTGGTTAGATGCCCCCAGGCATGACGACCGGTTCCCCAGAAGGCCCCCCGCCGCAGTGGAAGGACATCCACCAATCGATCCTCTCCACCCTCGATGCGCTGAACGCCTCCACGAGTTGGATCGCCACCGCGGCGACCGTGGGCATCGAGCCCGTCTTCGAGCGCGTGCTCCAGCAGGTGTGTGGACCCGCGGAAGTCTCGCCCCAGGCCTATATCGAGCACATCACCCGGGACACCGGGATGCGGCGCGAGGTGCAGCAGCGCCTGTCGCGCCTCATGGAGAATCCGAAGCTCGTCACCATGCGCCGCGAGGCCCAGCGCCGCGAGGCCGAGCACCAGCTGCACGTGCTGCACTACGTCCTGTCGGGCAAGCAGCCCCCGGAGTGGGTGTGGGCCACCATCGACGAGGACCAGCGAGAGCAGTTGCGCGAGGCGGCCGAGTCCGGCGAGGAGCGGGATGATCAGCTCCTGCCGCGCGTGCAGCGGGCCATCCACAAGCTCGAGGTGACCCCGGGCATCTACGGCCTGTGCGAGGACTGCTACGCCATCATCCTGCTCGAGCGGCTCCAGCTGGTGCCCTGGGCGGAGTGCTGCGCCGCCTGCCAGCGCAAGCGCGAGGGCGTTCCGGACCAAGCGCCGGAGCCCGAGGTGCGCGTCACCTACTTCTGAGCGGCCACGCGAGCGGCCTTCCGAGCGGCACCCGGCTCAAGGCGTCGCGCGCAGGACCTTGAGGGCCTCGCGGAAGAGAGCCTGGAAGGCGGCCTCCTCTCCCAACCGCTCGCTGGCGGACTGGGCGGCCTTCTCCGCCTGGGGCTGCTTGTAGCCGAGGTTGACGAGCGCCGAGATGAGGTCCGCCAGGTGCTTGGCCGCGGGGGCCTCCGGCTTGAGCTGCGTGGCCACCTGCTCCAGGTGCAGCGTCTTCACCTTGTCCTTGAGCTCCAGCACGAGCCGCTCGGCGGTCTTCTTCCCCACGCCGTGGATCTTCGTGAGGCGGGCCACCTCGCCCCGGCCGAGCGCCGCCACCAGCTCGTTCACCTCCATGCCGGAGAGCACCGCCAGCGCCAGCCGCGGCCCCACGTGGCTCACCGAGTTGAGCAGGAGGAAGAGCTCCTCCTCGGGGCGCGAGAGGAAGCCGAACAGCTCGAAGGCGTCCTCGCGCACCACGGTGCGCACGCGCACCTGCACGGGCTCGCCCTCCGCGGGCAGCCGGCCCAGGGTGAGCGTGGAGAAGAAGACGCGGTAGCCCACGCCCCCCACGTCGATGATGGCCTCCTCGAGGCTCTTCTCCTGCACGGTGCCACGCAGTGCCGCGATCATCGCGCCTCCGGACGCCGGTAGGACGGCGTGAGCTTGTCGGCCAGCTTCGCCTGGGTCGCGCGAGCACGCGTGCGGCCCCGGGTGCCCGCCACCGGAACACCCGTCCGGGCGTGGTTGAGGTGGCAGAGCGCCACCGCGAGCGCGTCGCTCGCGTCCGAGCGCTCCAGTTCCTCCAGGTCGAGGAAGGTGCACACCATGCGCTCCACCGCGTCCTTGTCCGCCGAGCCCCCGGCGCCCACCGAGCGCTTCACCTTGGCGGGCGCGTACTCGTGCACGCTCAGCCCCGCCTGGGCGGCGGCCAGCAGCGCCACGCCCCGGGCGTGCCCGAGGATGAGCGCGCTGCGCGCATTGCGGAAGGTGAACACGCCTTCCACCGCCACCGACGCGGGCCGGTAGAGCTTGAAGGACTCCAGGAGGGCCTCGTGCAGCGACTTGAGCCGCAGCTCGAGCGCGGCGTCGGGGTCCACCTTGATGACGCCGTGACCCACGTGGACCAGACGGCCGCGCCGATCCTCCACCACGCCATAGCCCATGAAGCGGCTGCCAGGATCGATGCCTAGGACACGCACGTGCCTCTCCGGAAACAACGGAACAGGGGTTCAGCCAGCCCTATAACGCGTTGGCCCGCTCCGTGTCGATGGACCCGTGCGCTCCCCGCCCCCTTACCCCGAGAGCGAGTCCATCAGCGCGTCATCCATCTCGAAGTTGGCGTAGACGTTCTGCACGTCGTCGTTGTCCTCGAGCAGCTCCATGAGCTTGAGCATCTTCCGGGCATTGTCGCCCTCGACGCGCACGGTGTTCTGCGGCAGGTACGTCCACTTCTGCTCGCCGAGCTTCAGGCCCGCTCCCTCCAACGCCGAGGCCACCGCGTGCAGGTCCGCCGGGGCGCATCTCACCTCGAAGCCGTCCTCGCCCAGGGGCAGCATGTCCTCGGCGCCCGCGTCGAGCGCCTTCTCCATCACCACGTCCTCGCTGGGACCGGGCTTCACGGTGACGACGCCCTTCTTGTGGAACATCCAGCTCACCGAGCCCTCCGCGCCCATGTTGCCGCCCTCCTTGCCCAGCATGGAGCGCACGTCGGCCGCCGAGCGGTTGCGGTTGTCGGTGAGGCACTCCACCAGCAGGGCCACGCCCCCGGGGCCATAGCCCTCGTAGACGATCTCCTCGTAGCTCTCCCCCTCCAACTCCCCCGTGCCCTTCTTGATGGCGCGCTGGATGTTGTCGTTGGGCATGTTCGCCTCGCGCGCGGCGGCGATGGCCACGCGCAGCCGGGCATTGCCCTCCGGATTGCCGCCGCCCAGCCGCGCGGCGACGGTCATCTCCTTGATGAGCTTGGAGTAGAGCTTGCCCTTGGTCTTGCCCATGATGGCGTTGGCCCGCTTGAGCTTCGACCATCGGTTGTGACCGGACATGGGGATGACACTCCTGGAGGCGGATGTGCCCCCGGCGAGGTGGAGACAGCGCCGCGCCTTGTCGCCCGGACGCGCGGCGGGAGTCAAACCCCTTGGGAGGGCGAGGGCCTCTCTCCTCTAGGCAGCCCGGGAATCCACGGCCGCGAACGCCTCCGAGAACGGCTCCTCGTCCAGGGTGCGATCCGGCTCGAAGAAGGGCGGGACGCGGGGACTCGGCGGCTCGCGCTCGGCGATGAAGTTGGCCGGCGCCAGCACCCCTTGCGCGTACAGCAACGTCACCACCTCCAGGGTGGTGATCTCCGGCAACTCGCACACCAGGAGCGTGGTGTGCACGGTGCGCTGACCGTCGCACAGGCGGATGACCTGCCCCACGTCGTCGGGCAGCGAGTGCAGCGCGTCCGCCAGCCGCTTGAAGTCCACCGAGAGCCGGGCCGACAGCGGAATGCCCAGGTCGCACAGGGCCGTGAAGCGCTCCACGGCCGGCAGCAGCAGCGAGGTGAACACCCGCGGGCTGAGCAGGGGCTTGCCCTGGGCGAGCGCGTCCCCGAAGGACACCGCGTACGCGCCCGAGCCGAAGAAGAGCAGGCGGCGCAGGGCGACCAGACCCCGCTCCCCCTCGTAGGACGCATCCACCACGTGCCCCTGGCGGAAGGCGAGCCAGCCCTCGTTGTCACGCAGCTCGACACGGCCAGAGCGCGAGCCGCACAGCAGCGCCCGCACCATCTGGGACAGGGGCATGCGCACGGTATGCGCCTCGTAGGCGGGCGCGAACGCCCCCCGTCCGGCCTTCAACCGCGCCAGCGACACCACCACCCGGGGATCCACCGGCTGCACGAGCAGATCATCCACGCGCACCGCCTCGGCGCGCTCACGCGGGGCGGACGCCTGCTCGCGCGAGAACACGTACACCGGGAGCGACGCGGTGCGGGCATCCGCGCGCAGCCGCTCGCACAGCGTCAATCCGTCCAGACCGTCCGGCGAGCCCTCGGTGGGCACGAGCACCAGGTGTGGCAGCGGCCCCCCTTCGCTCAGCTCCCCGAGGAGCTCCTCGATGACCGGGGCGGCGACCACCTCGAAGCCGGCGCCGACCAGCTCCTGGGCGAGCGCGGTGCGCACCTCACTCTGGGACTCGGCGAGCAGGACGCGGGGGCGGAAGCGGTTGGCGCGGCGCCGGGGGCTGACATCCGCGCAGGGCGCCGTGGGCGCCGGCTCGAGGACGGAAGCAACACGCGTGCTGTTGGCCATGGACGACTCCTACTCGAGGGTGAGCCGCTGTCCGCTTTCAGCCCAAAAATACGAGATGCCGGTAAAAAGCCTACCAGGAAACACTCGGGACGCACGTTTTACGTGGAATGATCCCGCTGTGAAGTCCAAGCACCTGAAATCGTTGGGTATAGCGCAATACATCAGCGAAGGAAACGCTCGACGGGGCCGGGGAGGAAGCGCCAGAGTGCACGGCCCTATGAAGCGACTGATGCAGGCCTGGGTGCTGATGCCGTGGGTGGCGATGGCGCAGGGGACGGCGGCGCCGGAGAAGACGACTCCGTCGGAGACGGAAGCGGTGCGCGTGGAGGACCGCCAGAGGCACTTCGGGGCGATGCTGGCCCCGGCGGTGCTTCCGGACGGAGGGAGCGCGGTGGCCGGGTGGGTGGGAGCCCCCGAGGTGGGTGTGTCCTACCGGCAGGGCCTGTCGGGCTGGGAGCTGGGAGCCCGGGCGCGCTTCGACTATCTGCACCTGTCGACGACGGTGGAGGCGGTGGGACGCTGGCCCGTGTGGAGCGAGGGCGCATGGGCCGTGGCGCCAGAACTGGGACTGGGAGTGACGGCCAACCCGGGCAGCCGCTACTTCGACGCGCAGAACCTGCGGGGTTGGTTCCTGCGAGTGGATCCCGCGCTGGTGGCCACCTGGCGGGTGGTGGAGACGGTGGCGGCGCTGGGCACGGTGGAAGTGCCCTACGACATCGGACTGAGCCCGGGCGGCACCTGGCGGGTGAAGCCCCTGGCCGGCGTGGGCGCGGAGATCTACCTCGGCGAGGACCTGACGCTGTCGCTGCTGGGCCAGCTCGGCGTGGACGTGTTCAAGGAAGTGCGCGGGGTGACACAGAGCCGGCTGGGCTACGGCGCGCGGCTGGGCCTGGGCGTGCGGCTGTTCTGAGCGACTCGCTCCCCGGGAAGGGCGCCGCGCCCGGCGGCGTCATTCGACCGAGGGGAACGGCTACCGGACATCCCGGCGATGGCGATGTCCGGGGGCTCAGCTCAGACCCTTGTTGGGATTGATCAGGTACTTCTTGCCGGTGGAGCGCTTGCTGTAGACGGAGAGCACGTCGAGCCGCAGCGCCTCGGCCAGCGAGAGTTCCGCGGCGTAATGACTGGCGAAAGTGGTCTTCAGCTCGGCGGCCACCCGCTCGCGCAGCTTTTGCGTGGCCTGGGGTCCAATCTTCTCCATGAACGGAATCAGCAACCAACCGCCCACACCCCAGGCCATGCCAAAGTTGCCCGTGAGCTCGAGCGGGCGCGGCTCGAGTCTGCCGTAGACGTAGACCTGCTTGTGGATCGGTGATCCATAAGGACTGTAGGTGGTGGCGGTGCGGTTGGCCGCGGCTTCCATGCAGGCCAGGATCTGCCCGGCGAGCTGCCCGCCCCCGGTGGCGTCGAACGCGAGCGTGGCACCGGTTTCCACCAGGGCCCTGGTCAGATCCTCGGTGAACGTGGACGAGGTGCTGTCATACGCATGGGCCGCGCCGAGCTCGCGCAGGAGCGCCACCTGCTCCGGGCTCCGGACGATGTTCACCAGCCCGATGCCGTCCTTGAGGCAGATCTTGTTCAGCATCTGCCCGAGGTTGGAGGCGGCGGCCGTGTGCACCAGCGCCTTGTGACCCTCCCGGCGCATGGTCTCGACCATGCCCAGCGCCGTCAGCGGGTTGACGAAGCAGGAAGCGCCGTCGGCCGGCGTCGCGTCCGCCGGCAGGACCAGGCAATTGGACGCCTTGAGAACCCGGAATTGGGAGTACATGCCGCCACCCAGCGCGGCCACGGTCTTGCCGAGCAGTTCCCGCGCATTGGCGCCCGCCTTGATCACCACGCCGGCGCCCTCGTTGCCCACGGGTAGGGACTTGTCCAAGCGCGACGCCAGGGCATTCAGCGTCGGCTGCGGAATGGTCGCCGTGATCACGGGACTTTCCGCCGTTCCTCCGGCCCGGGCCGTGGACAGGTCGGCCGGGCCCAGCAGCAAGCCCAGGTCCGAGGGATTGATCGGCGAGGCTTCGACGCGGATGACGACTTCGTCGGGACCCGGCTCCGGGATCGCGACCCGCGCCAGCGACAACTCCAGTTCGCCTTGGGAGCTCACTCGCGAGCGAAGCTGGAGCCCCTGTTCCTGATTCTGGGTGTTCATCTGGATCTCCTCACCTTGGTTCGTCGGAAGACACTTCGTGGCCACCGCCGCGAAGGCCGTCTCTTGTCGAGGGAGCCAGGTGAAATCAAGTGAATCCGAGCCGGGCCAGCCCCATCGAGCGCCAGGGGCTTATACCCACTGGCTCCACTGTCTTATGACAAACGCGAATCGCATCAATTCGGTGCTGATGCCTCCCAGGGCGAAGTGGTGACTCCCTTCGCGAGTTGATGACGGGAGTCACCACTTCCCCGTCCCCTTCCCCCGCGTTTCTCCTGGGGAACCCCGTCCCCTCCTCGATGTTTCCCGGTGGTACGGCGCTTGCTCTGAGTCCACGGGACCCCCTACACCCACCCCTTTCGCCCGAAGCCCCGAGACTCTCTCCCATGCGCATCTCATCCACGAGCCAGAATCATCACCACTACAACCGCTACGACGTCTTCAAGTCCCGGCCCGTGGAGAGCGATCCGGAGAAGTGGGGCATCAAGAACAAGGGCGGACACAAGGAGCCCGAGCGGAAGTTCACCGATCACTACGACAAGCACTTCAAACCGTCCGAGGTGTCTTCGCCGGACAAGAATGCTTTCGCGTACAAGGCGGATCCCCTGGAGGAGGTGCCCTCCCTGGACGACGTCCCCAGCAGTTCCCGCGCGGGTGCCAAGGACACGTTCATGCCCTATGGCAACGCGCTGGATCCGCGCAATCACGCCGCCCTGCGCGCGCAGGCCAACACCCCCGCGGGCAAGCGCATCATCGCCATGGCCGACGAGGCCCTCAAGGCCTCACCGGATCCCATCCACGGCTCGTTCGATCCGGAGCGGCGCTACGTGCCCGGCAAGGACGGCGTGGTCAACACGAACCGGGACATGTCGGAAATCAACAAGATGAACAAGTTCGCCACCCAGATGAACTCGCTCAACCATGCCTACGCCATGACCGGCGATGAGCGCTACGCCGAGAAGGCGACGAACCTCATGGACGCCTGGGCGAAGAACATGAAGCCCGAGTTCGGCTCCTGGCAGGCGGGCATCTCCAGCTACCACCCGCTCTCCTCTGTCTTCAGTTCCATGACCGCCCTCAAGGACTACAAGGGGTGGGAGCCCGAGCAGAAGGCGCGCGCCATGAAGTGGGTGGACACCTTCGCCGACAATGCCAAGAACATGCACGCGGACAACAACAACATCCACGCCTGGCGCACCCTCTTCCGGGGCTCCGCCGCCGCGCTGACGGGGGACACCGCGGGAGTGCGTGAGCAGGCCAATGCCATGATGAAGGCCATGGAGACGCAGATCAACGGCGACGGACTGATGCCCAAGGAGCTCAAGCGCACGCAGTCCCTGCACTACCACCTCTACGCGCTCCAGCCGATGACGGCCATGGCGGAGGTGGCGCGCTCGGCCGGGGTGGACATCTACAACACGCCCGCGGGCCAGAAGCTCGGCAAGAGCCTGGAGCGGGTGGGAGAGGGCCTCCTGGACCGCGGCCAGTGGAAGTACCCGGAGAGCGGCAACCCCGGCAAGGGCGCGGCGGCGCTCTACTCCATCGCCGCCTCCCGCTTCCCCCAGAACGAGAACCTCAAGCGCATCGCCGAATCCCTGGCCGCGCGCGAGCAGAAGGGCGATTGGGTGAACAAGGCCGTCAAGGGACAGATGGATGATGGCTCGCTCAACGGGTTCCCCATCCCGTCCATGTATCTCTTCCAGTGAGCGAACGAGGTGTCGAGCGTGTACCGGGAGCCGGAAGCCGGCTCTCGGGGTCGCCTACGACGGCACGTCAGAAGTTCCAGAGCAACTCGACAGCGAGTCGACGCATCGAATCCGCCTCGCTCCGCCGTGCGCGCTCGAACGAGACGCCAGCGACCTCCACCGGCTCACCACTGCCCTGGTCGGAGAGCGCACCCGCGACCTGCTCGGCCGCCGCTCCCGTGAAGAGGAACGAGAACTGGAGCCTGGCCGAGACCGCGCTGTTGAACATGTAGGTCAGCTCGTTGTCCCACTCCACGCCGAAGAGGTGCTCGTCCACCAGCCGCTTGATGCCGAAGTCCCGGGCGGTCAGGCCCACGGAGGAGGCGTTGTTGGGCTCGGAGAGCGCGCCGACCAGGAAACGCTCGTTGTAGATGAGCGCATAGGCATTGGTCCGGAACCGCAGCGTGCCCTTCAGGGGCTCGGTGTCCACACCTCCTCCGATCATCGTCAGGCCGGGCGAGTCCGAGCGGCTGTTGCTGAAGAGACCCGCCCCGTTGCTCATCAGGTTGCTCTGATTGCCCCACAACTCGGGGAAGGCACTGTAGAGCGTGCTGCCATAGGCGATGTTGCCATCGGCCACGATCATGCCCTCCCCCGAGAAGCGCTGCGTGAACCGGGGCATGCCCACCACTGGCGTATAGCCTCCGAGGAGATCGTCCCCGGGGTTGCTATCGCCCTTCAGGTAATAGGCGCCCACGTGGGGCTCGAACTTGAAACCGACCGCCGCGCTCGCGTCGTAGGCCAGGTCCGCGAAGGCCGCGAACGACTGGACCCGGAAGGTGCGGCCGTTGATCGGCTTGCCGAGATAGTCCGGGATGTCCGCCGCCGTGCCCGGATAACGCACCGAGCCGTAGCTCCCGGCCACTTCCAGGATGGGCTTGAACCCCCCCAGGTTGCCGGTGATCAACAGGCCCGGGTAGTGGGTGACGGAGGTGAGGGCGTTGATTCCCGTGGCGGGGGGCTGGCCGCGCACGCGCGCGTGGTTCACCGCGTAGAGACCCGAGAGGGTCAGCCCCTCCACCGGGGTGTAGTCGAGCCGCCCGACCCCGATGCGCCGCTCGCCGAAGTTGCGATCGAAGGCCCCGATGGGCAGCAACTGCGCACAGCCAGTGGGGACGCTTCCGCCGCCCGGCGGCACGTTGATGACGGGAGGACAGGGCCCCGAGACGCTCGTGGTGCGATCCGCGTAGACGAACTGCGACTCGTTCTTGAGGACGTACGCGGCCTTCCATGCCAGCGGGCCGGCCTTGCCCGTCAGCCAGAAGCCCGGGTCGTCATCCACGTAGAGCAACCCGCCACCGTCCATGTCCGCCGAGGGCCCCGTGTCCCACCCGACATGGAGCCGGGAGGAGATCCACGGCAGCTTCACGCTGGCCTGCAACCGCTCCACGCCAAAGTCATCGAACAGTCCCTTCTCCTGATTGGAGATGCGGTCGGTCCTCCGCTGGTTCAGGACGCTGTCGAACTCGAGCGCCATGAAGAAGTCCCAGTCATCGCCCTTGCTCACGTTGAAGTAGAGGCGATCCTCCGTGCGCACGTAGTCGTGGCCGACGATGCCCGCCTCGTTCACGTGACTCCCCATCCCACGGATGGGCGTCCGCTCGGACAGCCCGAGGTCCCAGTTGCTCTCGAGCGTCGGGATCATCCGCACCTGTCCACCGAGGCGCACCGACAGGCCCAACTCCGGCGCCGTGGGGATGACCACCGTGCCCGGACCCGCCCAGGCCTCGCCAGCGAGGCCCAGACCCAGCGCGAATGCCGTACCCGCTACCGCTCCAAACGTCTTCACGTTCAAGACCACCCCTCATCGAAGAGGGTGGGAATCATAGCACTCGGAGCGGGCTCTCGCGCCGGAGGCAGGACTAGTAATAGTGATCGCGGATCTTATCCAAAACCAGTTGCGGCACGGACTCCACCCACAACACCGTTATCGCCCGTCCCTCGTCCCACAAGCGCGTTCCGTAGCAATCCAGGTTGCCGTTACATGTCGGCACCTGTTGAAAAAAGGCATACGGCATGTCGTCACCATCGGGATTCCGCGCATTCGTTACAACGAATCCCCAGTGATCCGCCGCCCACCAGCTACACGAAGTCACCGCGATCCCGACTCCGTTCCTGTACCCCATCGCTCGCCCCGGGTTCGGTGCCTCGTCATAGTCCTTGATTTTCCACCCATACAACTCAGCGACTCTCTTCATCAGCTTGTGGAAGAACTTCATCGACGCGCTGTCGTGCAGTGGGCCCCTGTTCCTGAGCACGCTCTGCTCGGCGGCATTCAACGCCTCATGGTCGTCCAGACTTCGCAGCCTGTCACCCCAGTCCGAAGTGGTCTCGGCGTCGTTGAAACTCGCTCGCCCACCGTTCCCACGACGCCCGACCTTCTTCCACCTCAAGGCCTCCCGGCAGGCGTCACGCCACAGATTCTGGAGCCCGGTCCACTCGCTCCCCGAGAGAGAATAATTGGGATTCGGCATCTCGCCGTTATCACCAATCACACCCGGGATGAAGTTGAAAACGGCCGCATGGTCATCAAGGACGTTATTCCGGCCTTGGTAGGCGTACCTCCCCTTCCAGGCATACTCGTCTCCGTCTCGCGTTCGAGCAACCCGGCCCGGATCGATCCCGGTGTGATTGTAATAGACGCGATATGGATTCCGCCCGTACGGATCGATGATCCAGGAGAGAGGAACGGAGTGCTCCGTTCCCAGTTCGTTGAAGTTCCCATCGGTCCCCCCCGACAAGGCGAAATTCCCACACGCATATCCATTGTTCAGGGGGTGTAGGACTCCGAGGTGCCGGTGCAATCTCTCCCAGGTTCTTCCTCTTCCATCGTCGTCGTTGACGTTCGTCCCCGCGTTCATCGGGATGTTCAACAAGAGATCCCTCAAGTTGCTGGCAGGCCGCAAGTTCACGCGTTTGGGACTCGTTGCCACGTGCGTTCTCCTGGCTCGCAATGGGTTCGAGATATCCCGTCATGGATATCGTGCATCACGAGCGTATCCTCGATTCTACGTGCCCTTCGCGGCGGCTGCCAACACGACCCGCGAGCGCCAGTACGAACGCGATCCTTGACGGCGGTCAACCCCTGGTAGCGCCGCAACCACACCCACCGTCCATCTCATCTGGCCTTCGTGCGCGTCTCCGATGAGGTGCTCCCAACCGATTCCGAGGCGAATTCCCCCTCGGGAAGTGGACGCCGCGAGATGGCCCCCGCTTCCGCCGAGGAAAGCCCGAGCGTGCGCAGCAGCATGGCGGCCGTGCGCTCCGGCAACTCATCGCCCATCAGGCCCAGGCTGTCGAGCCGCGCGGACTGCGGCGCGTCGAGCATGCCGGAACGCAGTTCCACCGAGAGCGCACCGAGCACGGTGCCGCCGACGGCGATGAAGGTCATCAGCGGATCCTCCGCCTTGAAGCGTTTGGCCGCGAAGCCTTTCTGGATGTCACGCAGCAGGCGCTGGCCGAGGCCGCGCGACATCACGCGTGCCGAAAGCCCCTCGCGGACCAGGAAGCGGCCCCAGACGGGCTCGCGTCGCGCGCGCCGGATGGCGTGGCGGACAGAGATCGCGAGAACCTCCGCCGGATCGCCGATGTCCGCCGTGAGCCGGTCGAGCGCATCGGCGAAGTCCTCGAAGACGGTGTCCACCAGCGCCTCGTAGATCGCCTCCTTGGACTCGAAGTGGTTGTAGAACGAGCCGAAGCCGACGTCGGCGGCTTCCGTGATCTCGTTGATCGCGACCCCTTCCATCCCACGCTCGGACATCAACCGCAGCGCCGCCTCCAGCAGGCGCGCCCGCGTCTCACGCTTGCGGCGTGCTCCGCGCGGCTCCTTCTCCGTGGGCTCATCCGTTGCTGGTTTCGGGGGCTGGCTCGACCGAGGCGGGCGCTTCGGGACAGTGGTCTTCGGCATGGTGTCGGGAAAGGTGAGATGGCGACCAACAGGGAGGAATATAGGCATCCGGCTCAGAGTTGACAAAATCATCAATCATGATGAATTCATCAAAAACAAGAGGCGCGCATGGGGCGTGGCCTCGTGGAGGCGGTCAAATGAACCTGCCCTCGAAGATTGATGTGCTGGTGGTCGGATTCGGCCCGGTGGGCGCCGTGGTGGCCAGCCTGCTCGGTGGCCATGGAGTGAGCACGCTCGTCATCGACCGCTCGCCGGAGCTGCTCACCCATCCCCGCGCCATCGCGCTCGACAACGAAGCGCTGCGCATCCTGCAGCTCGCCGGGCTCGCCGAGGACGCCTTCACCACCCTCGCGATTCCCTACGTGCGCATGCACTCGCCCTACTGCGGCGAGTTCGCGCGCTTCAACACCAGCGGTGCCATCGATGGCCACCCGAAGCTGGTCACCTTCTTCCAGCCCGAGTTGGAGCGGGCGCTGCGGGCGAACGTCGCGCCCCACACCACCGTGCACACGGCGCTGGGCGTGGAGCTGACGGAGCTCGAGGAGCGCGGCGAGACGGTCCTCGCGAAGCTGAAGCGGTCCGACGGGAGCACGGTCTCGGTGGAAGCGGCCTACGTTGTCGGCGCGGATGGAGCCAGCTCGCGAGTACGCCGGCTCATCGGGCTGGACTTCCAGGGGCACACCTACGCCGAGGACTGGCTGATCGTCGACGCGCGGAACGTGCCACGGCCGATCGACCACGTGGAGTTCCTGTGCGACCCGCGACGGCCCACACCGCACATGGTGGCGCCGGGTGGGCGCGAACGCTGGGAGTTCATGCTGCGACCGGGCGAATCGCCCGAGGAGATCGCGACCGACGAGAGCATCCGGCGCCTGCTCTCACGCTGGGGCCGGGCTGAAGACATGGTGCTCGAGCGCAAGGCCGTCTACCGCTTCCACGCGCGCGTGGCCGACGCCTTCCGCCGTGGCCGCGTGTTCCTGGCGGGCGACGCCGCCCACATCACGCCGCCCTTCGTGGGCCAGGGCCTGGTCGCGGGCCTGCGCGATGCGGCCAACCTTGCCTGGAAGCTCGCGTGGGTGCTGCGAAACCACGCCGCACCGTCGATTCTCGACAGCTACGACACCGAGCGCCGGCCGCATGCGAAGACCATGATCGCCATGGCCAGACGGATGGGCAGGCTGGTGATGCCAGGCAACGCCGCCGTCGCGATATCGACGCACGGCCTGATGAGGCTGAGCCGGCTCATACCGCCGCTGAGCGGCTACCTCGAGAATCTGGGCTTCAAACCCAGGAACCGCTTCGCGCGCGGGCTGTTCGTGGAGGGGCGCACGTCCTCGAACCTCGTCCGCGGCGGAGTGCTGCCCCAGGGATGGCTGCGCGGTGCCGATGGTTCGACGCGGTTGAGCGACGACGTGTTCGGCCCCTCGCTGACGCTGATCGGCTTCGGCCTGGACACCAGCGAGCGGCTCGACGCGGCGACACGGGCCGACTTCGCCGCTTCCGGTGGCAGGGTCGTGCAGATCCGCCATCGCGGCCAGCGCCTGCATCGAGCGGCGCACGGCGACTCCTGGGAGGACCTGCACGAAGCGCTGATTCCAGGCGCGGCCCCCTTCGGTTGGGCGGCGCTCGTACGCCCGGACCGCACCGTGCTGCACGACGGCCCGGTGAGCGAGGTGAATCGCCTCGTGCGCGAAGCACTCGTTCTGCTCGGTGCGCCACGAGCAGCCGACGCTGCCCCCGCCCTCCCCGCCGCATGAATGCTGGAGCGATTCCCATGTCGAGACTTCTGACCCCCCACCCAGCCCGTCATCCCAACCCGACGGTGAAGGCCCAGGCACTCGCCTATTTGATGTTCGAGCGTCCCGATCTCGAACTCACCGAGCGATTCCTCACTGACTTCGGCCTGCGCGTGGCGGCGCGCACGAACGAAGCGCTGTTCCTGCGCGGCACGGCCCCCACGCCGTTCTGCTATGTCGCACTCCGAGGCAACGAACCGCGCTTCGTCGGCTTCGGCCTGCGCTTGGGCTCGCGCGAGGATCTGGAAAAGCTCGCGGCGCTGCCGGGCGCCTCGGAGATCGAGCCAATGCCCTGGCCGGGCGGCGGTGAGCGCATCCTCCTGACGGATCCTTCCGGATTCACGGTGCACGCCGTGTTCGGCATGGCCGAGGCCGCGGCACTGCCGCACCGGGCGCCGGTACGGCTCAACTTCGCGGACGAGCGGCCACGCATCAACGACACGCAGCGGCCCCCCCTCTCTCCGCCGGAAGTCATCCGCCTGGGCCACGTGGTGCTCGAAGTGGCGGACTACCAGGCGACCGCCGACTGGTACACGCGGCACTTCGGCTTCATCCCCTCCGACGTGCAGGTTCTGCCGGATGGCTCGCCGGCCGTCGCCTTCCTGCGCCTGGATCTCGGCGACCGTCCGGCCGACCATCACACGCTGGCCCTGGCACAGGGCGTGGTGCCGACCTACAGCCACAGCGCCTACGAAGTCGTGGACGCGGACGCCGTCGGCATGGGGCAGCGTGTGCTGCGCGACAGGGGTTGGAGACATGCCTGGGGCATCGGCCGCCACATCCTCGGCAGCCAGATCTTCGACTACTGGCACGATCCCCACGGCGACAAGCATGAGCACTACACCGACGGCGATCTCTTCACCGCCGACGTGGCCACTGGCGTACACCCGACCTCGCGCGACGCAATGGCGCAATGGGGCCAGCCGATGCCGCGCGGCTTCACCCAACCCAAGCTCACGCCAGCGACGCTCATCCGGGCCCTGCGCCACTTGCGCCGCAGCCCGGACCTGAGCATCGGCAAGCTGCGCACACTGGCGCGTCTGTTTGGCTAGACATCTTCGAGGAATACCATCATGGCATTGAATGTCGTGCACTTCGAGCAGCAGGGCCGCGCCCGGTGGGGCGTGATACGCGAGAACCGGATCACTCCGGTTCCGGCCGACTTCACGACCACGGGTGACTTCATCCGCGGCACGAGCATCGGCGAGCTCTCCACGCTTTCGGGTCCGAGCCTCGCCGAGACAGAGGTCAAGCTGCTTTCGCCGGTGACGCGCAACCAGCAGTTCGTCTGCCAGGGCGCGAACTACCGGCAGCACATGATCGAGTCTGGCATGGATCCGCACGCCAAGACCTTCAACATGATCTTCACCAAGGCACAGAGCTGCATCGTGCCCGCGAACAGCGAACTGGTGAAGCCCTCGCACGTGCGGTTCCTGGACTATGAAATCGAGCTGGGCCTGGTCCTCAAGCGAGAGCTCAACCGCGGAGTCGTGGTGACCCGGACGAACCTTCACGAGTTCATCGCCGGCATCGTCATCGTCAACGACTACTCGGCGCGCGACGTGCAGATTCCGCAGATGCAGTTCTACAAGGGGAAGAGCTACCGCACCTTTGGACCGGTCGGCCCCTACCTGTGCCTGCTGGAGGCCCAGGACATCCCTCAGCTCGAGAAGCTCCAGCTCACGCTCACGGTCAACGGAGAGGTACGGCAACAGGACTCCACCGCCAACCTCGTGTTCGGCCCGGCGGAGACGCTCACCGAGCTCTCGGGCCTGCAGGACTTCCTCGCCGGGGACTTGATCGCCACCGGGACGCCAGCCGGTTGCGCGCTCTCCATCCCCTCCCCCGCCATGCAGCGCATGGGAGTCCTGCTTTCGGAAAAGAAGAAGTGGGAGCTCTTCATGAAGGCACAGGCGCGGAGGACCCAGTACTTGAAGGCGGGCGACGTGGTCGAGTCACGCATCGTCAGCCGGGACGGCGCCATCAACCTCGGTGTGCAGCGCAACCGTGTGGTGGACGAGTCACAGGGAGTTCACTGATGCGACATTCATTTCCCCGCCTACTGTTCACGTTGCTCCTGGCCAGTTGCTCCGCCTGTGATACCTACGTCGACAGCAAGATTCGTCAGGGGCTGGAGCAGGCGAACGCACCCGTAGATCTCGGTCCCGGCCTCCATCTCGTGCTGTGCGGAACCGGAACGCCACAGGCCGACGAGACGCACTTGCCTTCCTGTCTGGCGATCGTCGCCGGGGATCAACTCCTGGTCTTCGATGCGGGCGAGGGCACCAGCCGCAGTCTGAATCTGCTGGGCTTGCACACGCACGAAGTCGATGCGGTGTTCATCACCCATTGGCATTCAGATCACTTCGGGGGACTCGACATGCTCATCAACGACTCCTGGATCTACGGTCGGAAGACCGCGCTGCCGGTCTACGGGCCGCGAGGAGTCCAGCAGGTGCTCACCGGGCTCGCGCAGGCCTACAGCATCGATCTCGGCTTCCGCGCGGCCGGTCGTCCGGATCAACTGCGGGCAGAAGACGCCGCCGCCACCGCGCACGAGGTAGAACCCACCGCACACGGCGAACTCCGAGAGATCTACCGGGCGGGCGACGTTCGCGTCAGCGCCTTTCTCGTCGAGCACGAGCCCGTCTCACCAGCGTTGGGCTACCGCATCGACTACGCGGGCCAGAGCATCGTCATCTCGGGCGATACCAAGGTGTCCCCGCATGTCGCCACGGCTGCCGCGGGTGCGGACATCCTCGTCCACGAAGCCTTGTGCCGTACGCTGATTGATCGCGTGCTCGAGGTCAGCAAGCGGGAGGGTTACACCGGACAAGCCCGGCACACCGAGGAAATCATCCACTACCACGCGGACACACTCGAGCTGGCGAAGCTGGCTGAAAGCGCCGGAGTGAAGACGCTGGTCCTGACCCACTTGATTCCCAGCCCGTCGAACTGGCTCGCCGAGAAAGTCTTCGAACGCGGCATGAGCGAGCACTATCACGGACGCGTCGTGGTGGGCCGGGACCGGCTGCGCATCAGCCTGCCGCCGAAGCCCTGAAGAACACGAAAAGCAGGGTCTCGGGCCTCCCCACGCCGGGGCGACAAGAGCGCCGCTCCTGCTCAGACGGAGGATTGACCCACGCCCACCTCGAACACCGAAGCGGAGAGCTCATTCACCGAGAGCTTCACGTCCAGGAAGTGGGCGAACGTTTCAAGCTGCGTCCGAGCGTGTCCATCCAGCGGCAGGGTCCGGAACGAGCCGCCGCGCGCCAGCGCCAGCAGCAACATGAGCTGATCACACAGATGGTGTCCCACGGGGACCCCGGCCTCCAGGTAGACCCGCGCCTCCTCCGACACCGCCGAGGCGACGGACTCCGCGGGCACGCCCCGCTCCCCGAAGCTGGTGAACACCTCGGTGACGTGCTCGCTCTCCACCTCCAGCGACAACACGTTTCCCGGCCCGGGCGCGCGCTTCAGCTCCTCCACCCGCCGCTCCTCCTCGCTCCAGCCCAGCCTGCGCCCCACCGTCTCCAACTCCCGCTTCGCCACGTCGAAGGGCACCTGGGAGAACATCGCCGTGGCCTGCCGCCGCACCACATTCCCCCGCTCCAGCAGGTGCAGGGGCACGAGCGGCGCCGGCTGCACGCTCACGTGGAACCTGCCTCCCCCGGCGGGGAAGAACCCGGGCCGCTCCAGCGTGGCCTCCACCCCCGGCCCCATCCGCCGCACCAGCGGCAGGTACGCCTTGGCCAGGAAGTCGAACGGCGGCGCCGCCGGGTTGTGCGTCCCCCCCTCCAACACCAGCGTGGACGGTCCGCTCGCGCTCAAGAGCGCCGGCAACACCGTCTGCAGCACCAGCGTGGCGCTTCCCGCCGTGCCCACCGCGAAGTGGTAGTCCCCGGGCTTCACGCTCCGGGGTCGGAACGTCAACTCCTGCGAGTGCAGCTGCGCCCCCTCCACCTCCGCGTCCCCCACCGCCGCCGCCGCCTTCACCGACGTGAGGTGCTGGCGCAACAGCCCCGGCTTGGAGCGCCCCGCGCGGATATTCACCATCTGGAAGGGCGTCCCCGTCACCAGCGCCAGCGCCAGCGACGTGCGCAGCACCTGCCCGCCGCCCTCTCCCTTCGAACCATCAATGCGAACCATCTCAGCTCCCTCCCTGTACTTCCCTTTGCCCGCACGTAGCGACGCCCGCTCCCCCATCCTACTGACCGGAAGGGAAGCGGGCGTCTCGATGTCTCTATCCCCTCATGGCGTCCTCCCGGGTCCAGGGTCCGTGCTTGCCTCTCACCCCTTCACGCACACCACCTGCCGCAGCGTGTGGACGACGTCGACCAGGCTCGCCTGCGCCTGCATCACCGCGTCGATGGGCTTGTAGGCCCCGGGCGTCTCGTCGATGACGTCCGCGTCCTTGCGGCACTCGATGCCCTCCGTCGCCCGCGCGTGGTCCTCCAGCGTGAAGCGCCGCTTGGCCGCCTCGCGCGACATCACCCGGCCCGCGCCGTGGCTGCACGAGTGGAAGGACTCCGCGTTCCCCTTCCCACGCACGATGTACGAGCGTGCCCCCATGCTCCCGGGGATGATGCCCAGGTCGCCCTCGCGCGCCCGCACCGCCCCCTTGCGCGTCACCAGCACGTTCTTGCCGTAGTGGTGCTCGCGCGACACGTAGTTGTGGTGGCAGTTCACCGCCGCCTGCGTGAGCGAGAACTCCGGCAGCTCCCCGCTCGCCTGCAACGCCTCCACGGTCGAGCGCAGCATCAACTCGCGGTTGGTCGCCGCGTACTCCTGCGCCCAACCCACCGCGCGCAGGTAGTCCTCGAAGTGCTCGGAGCCCTCGGGCAGGTACGCCAGGTCCGCCTCCGGCAACTGGATGAAGAAGCGGCGCATGTCCTCCTTGGCCAGCTCGATGAAGTGGCTGCCGATGCGGTTGCCCACCCCGCGCGAGCCGCTGTGCAGCATCACCCAGACGTGGTCCGCCTCATCCAGACACACCTCGATGAAGTGGTTTCCCGTTCCCAGCGTCCCGAGGTGTCCCAGGTCCGGGCCCCGGCCCAGGCGCGGGTGCTTCTCCAGGATGGCGTCATAGCCGGGCTTCAGGCGGCCCCAGGCCTCGCGGTGCGCCGCGGGCGCCTCCCTCCAGGCACCCCGGTCATTGCGACCCCCGTTGTCGGTGCGGCCGTGCGGCACCGCGCGCTCGATGGCCGAGCGCACCCCGCCGAGCAAGTCCGGCAACTGCTCCGCGCGCAGCGTGGTGCGCACGGCGATCATCCCGCAGCCGATATCCACGCCCACCGCGGCCGGAATCACCGCGCCCGCCGTCGCCACCACGCTGCCCACCGTCGCGCCGAAGCCGCGGTGCACGTCCGGCATCACCGCCACCCACTTGTGCACGAAGGGCAGGGCCGCCATCGCCCGAAGCTGCTTCTTCGCCTCGTCCTCGAACGGCACCCCCACCGTCCACGCCTTGATGGGCACCCCACCCGCCTCGTTCGTCAGCACCTCGTAGTCGCGCTCGGTCCGCATGGTCTGTTTCCTCGAATCGTCTGCCCGGGGTCCGTCCCGGGTCACGCGGAGGGGTAGAGCAGGCCGCGTGCCAGCCCACTTCCCCAGGGGAGCACCGAAACTCCGGCCTTTTTCCTATCTCCTGGGATAAATTCCCTATCCTCATGGCGAAGACGCGAGTCCGCGAGACGGTGGTGTTCGGGGTGCTGGGGACCAACCTGGATGCGGGCAGGGGGCCCCGGAGGTGGGACAAGTGGCGCCCCTCGGTGGGGCTTTGTCAGCAGGAAGATCTGCTGGTGCACCGCTTCGAGCTGCTCCATCCCCCCACCCAGGTGGAGCTGGCACGCACGGTGGAGCAGGACATCCAGCAGGTCTCCCCCGAGACGCAGGTGCGTCTGACCGCCGTGGGCATCCGCAATCCGTGGGACCTGGAGGAAACCTACGGTGCCCTGCTCGACTACGCCCGCACGTACCCCTTCCAGCCCGAGCAGGAGGACTACCTCGTGCACATCACCACGGGCACGCACATCACGCAGATCAGCTTGTTCCTCCTGGTGGAGAGCCGGCACATCCCCGCGCGGCTGGTACAGACCTCGCCTCCGGCCCCCGGCCGGGACCATGGCGGGCCGGGGACACACACCCTCATCGATCTGGATTTGTCGAAGTACGACACGCTGGCGAGCCGCTTCCAGCAGGAGCAGCGCGAGGGCCTGTCCTTCCTCAAGGCGGGCATCGACACGCGCAACGCGGCCTTCAACCGGCTCATCGAGCGTATCGAGCAGGTGGCCACGAGCTCACGCGCGCCCCTGTTGCTCATGGGGCCCACTGGAGCGGGCAAGTCACAACTCGCCCGGCGCATCTACCAGCTCAAGAAGGCGCGGCGACACGTGAGCGGCCCCTTCGTGGACGTCAACTGCGCCACCCTGCGCGGCGACGGGGCCATGTCCGCCCTCTTCGGCCACGTGAAGGGGGCCTTCACCGGCGCGGTGGGAGACCGGCCGGGGCTGTTGCGCCAGGCGAACGCGGGCGTGCTCTTCCTGGATGAAATCGGCGAGCTGGGCGCGGACGAGCAGGCCATGCTCCTGCGCGCGCTCGAGGACAAGCGCTTCCTGCCGGTGGGCTCGGACAAGGAGGTGGAGAGCGACTTCCAGCTGCTGGCGGGCACCAACCGGGATCTGCTCACCGAGGTGGAGCGCGGACGCTTCCGGGAGGATCTGCTCGCGCGCATCAACCTGTGGACCTTCCGGCTGCCCGCCTTGCGCGAGCGGCCCGAGGACATCCTCCCCAACCTCCTCTATGAGATGGATCAGGCCTCGCAGGCGCTCGACACACGCGTGACGATGAACAAGGAGGCCCAGGCCCACTTCCTGCGCTTCGCCACCTCCGCCGAGGCCCGCTGGAGCGGCAACTTCCGCGACCTCAACGCCGCCGTGCTACGCATGGCCACGCTCGCCCCCGGCGGCCGCATCACCCGCGAGGGCGTGGACGAGGAGCTGGAGCGGCTGCGCGCCGCGTGGCTCCCCACTCCGTCCGCGACCCAGCCCGTGGCGGAGGAGCTGGTGACGCGGGTGCTCGGGAAGGACAAGGCCGAGGCCCTGGACCGCTTCGACCGGGCCCAGCTCGAGGAGGTGCTCGCCGTGTGCCGCGAGGCCCGCTCCCTGTCCGACGCGGGGCGGATGCTCTTCGCCTGCTCCCGGGCACAGAAGAAGAGCGTCAACGACGCGGATCGGCTGCGCAAATACCTCGCCCGCTTCGGCCTGGAGTGGACCGGCGTACAGGCCTGAGTGAGCCACAAGGGGTCTCCCCGGAGAGATGTCCCCTGGGGGACGAATCGACCGTTCCTGGACGACGGACCCACGGGAAACCTTCCTTCACACGCTTCCCAGTCTCGCGGAAATGCCGAAATTTTCCCGGCAGCCTACACCGCCGCCGATTTGCCCCGAGGTGCGGCACCCACCAGACCAGGAGAACACCATGAAGACGCTCGTGCCG
The DNA here is from genome assembly GCF_002305875.1 of Cystobacter fuscus. Taxonomy (NCBI): domain Bacteria; kingdom Pseudomonadati; phylum Myxococcota; class Myxococcia; order Myxococcales; family Archangiaceae; genus Cystobacter; species Cystobacter fuscus. The sequence continues at coordinate 8,548,313 of NZ_CP022098.1, forward strand.
CGCGCAATGCTGTGGGTGGCTCTCGCCACGGGTTGTGGTCCGATCGAGGAAGCCGCCACCCCTTCCGAGGCAGCACCCGGGCAGGTGACCCAGGCCATCGAGGATGACAACGGCCTGACACCCAACGGGCTCGCCTTCAACGGTCTGGCCTTCAACGGGCTCGCCTTCAACGGCCTGGCCTTCAACGGGCTCGCCTTCAACGGCCTGGCCAGTCCCCTGTTCGCCTCCTGGTTCCGGCAGCGCCCGTCCGAGTCCAACGTCTTCATGAAGTACCTGGTGCGTTGCGCCGTGCCCGAGGGTCAGAAGCGCGGCTACACGCTGGGCTCCACCACCTATGTGTGGCCGGGCGGCCTGGGGTTGGCACCGGGCTGGGCCAACGGCGCGGCGGCGACCCTGGAGGAGCAGCAGGTCGTCAGCGCGTGTCTGGCGGCCCTCACCAACAAGTATGGGCGCTCGGTCCTCCTGTCGGTGCAGGGCACCAGCGCCAGGGGGGTTCGCATCTCCACGACGAGCGGGGAGCTGGCGGAGTACTCCCTGCGCGAGGCCTGCTTCTTCGGCAACCTCTTCAATGGAGCCGGCCTGTTCGTCGGCAACGACCAGGGCATGCTGGACGGCAACCAGTCGAGCCTGCGCGCGTGCGCGCTGATGGGAAAGAAGGAGTGCGCACCCCTCGTGCACGTCGGCAGCTGCCATGCGGTCTGCCAGCACGACGCCACGGGGACCTACTTCACGCGGTGCACCCGCGGCGGCGTCACCTACCACGCGCTCAGCACCCGGCTGCGCCCCCAGGACATCTACACCTGTGGGGATGGGCGCTGCCAGTTCCCGGAGACCTGCGCCAGAAACAACGCGGGTCCCTCCTGCAAGCAGGACTGCGGCACCTGCGATTGACGCGAGCGCTCCCCTCGGGAGCGACCCAGGAAAATTCCGCCACGAGCCAGCGACGAGGATCTTAGGCGGGGGCCGCATCCCTTATAGGATGCCCCCCGATGCGAACGCGCAGGCCCCTGGCCATCTTCGATGCACTCGCCTCGCTGGCCACCGTCTTCAAGGACATCTTCCCGGGCAGCATCACGTCCACCCTGTCGGCGGACGAGCTCGCCGCCCATGTCGAGGCGCTGGGCACCCGCGCGGCCCTCAAGCCCAAGGTGATTCCACTCGACGAGACGCGGCTGGCCGCCCTGCTCTACTTCGATGATCAGCCCACCCCCCAGGCCGGCCTGCTCATCGACCTGCGGCGCCCCGTGCGCACCAGCGACAGCCACTTCGCCCGCTCCTTCTGCCGCGTCTTCAACGACGACCTGAACCGCGTCTCCGCCGCCCTGCCCCTCAACGAGCACTGGGTCTCGCTCGAGCAGACCCGCCTGCGCCGCGCCGTCGCGCGCTTCCTCAACTACCGGCCCCAGCAGATGTCCAGTTGGATCCGCGCCGTGGAGGACTCCATGGCCCTCACCTACGAGGGCCGCGCCGTGCGCCACTGCCTCATCGTCGCGCGCCAGGCGCCCAAGCTCGTGCAGAAGCTGCAGAACAAGTTCATCCCCCTGCCGGGCGGCATCTCCATCGAGAACGCGCTCCTGCGCGAGAAGTGGATCCGCACCGTCGTGGACGGCCGCCGCGTCGCCCTGCTCGGCAGCATGCACTCCGGCAGCATCATCGGCTTCATCTCGCTCGCCGAGATGGATCGCCAGGAGGCCGCGCTGCGCTACGCCCCCCACGAGACGCTCCTGCCCGTGCAGGCCGTGCTGTCCCACTCGCCCCATGACGTCGCGCTCGTGGCCTCGCCCCAGGGCGACCTGTTCATCCTCAGTGGCAAGGGCTCCGTCTTCCAGAAGACCCACGGCCACTGGCGCGTGCTGGACTACGCGGCCCTGCACGAGCGCATCTCCATGCGCTTTCGCGAGGACGTCGTCACCGGCGTGCTCCGCGCCGCCATCGATCTGGCCTTCGAGCGCACCGGCGCCCTCTTCTGCCTGCTCGACTCGCGCGAGGACCTCACCGACTTCATCCCCGACCACGGCCACCCGCTCGCCGCCAACTCCCACCTGCGCCGCTCCCTGCGCGGCCAGAACATCGCCATCTGGGCGCAGCGCCAGGTCATCACCGCCGCGGCCACCACCGACGGTGCCGTCGTGCTCGACGCGGACGGCAGCGTCCTCGACATCGCCTGCATGATCTCCAGCCCCAAGGAGATCGCCCGCCTGGGGGTGCGCGAGCCCAGCATGCCCGGGGCGCGGGCGCTCGCCGCCTGGCGCGCGAGCTTCCGCGGCGTGGCCCTCAACGTCTCCGAGGACGGTCCCATCACCGTCTACGAGCGGGGCGCCGTCATCGGCCGCATCGGCTGATGCCCCTTCGCCGGGCTTCCGGGCGAGCGCGCCCCTCCGCCATCCGGCTTCTCCCGCGCCGCCCGGGGCACTCGCGGGGTAGGCTGCCGGCGCCCGGGCCCACGCGCCCGGCCCTTCCAGGAGTCCACGTGAAGTCCTTCCTCATGGTCGCGGCGGGCGCCGCCCTCTGGGGCTGCTGGTCCCTCTTCCTGCGGCCCGCGGGCCTGTCCGGCACCCAGAGCGCCTTCCTGTCCCTGGTGATCATGTCGCTGCCGGCGCCCTTCGTGCTGAGCCCCGGGGCCTGGCGCGACCGGCGCGCCACGCTCGCGCTCGGGGTGCTCGCGCTGTGCGACGCCGCCAACGCCGCCCTCTTCTTCGCCGCCGTGCAGCGCGGTCCGGTCGCCGTCGCCGTGCTCACCCACTACCTGGCCCCCCTGCTCATCGCGCTCGCCGCCCCGTGGGTGCTGCGCGAGCGCCGCTCCCCCCGAGCCCTGCTGGGCGCCCCCCTCACCCTGCTGGGCCTCGCGCTCCTGCTGGGCACGCCCCGCGGCGGCCTCGCCGACCCCCGGACGGCCCTGCTCGGCGGCGCCAGCGCCCTCTTCTTCGCGGCCAACGTGCTCTCCATCAAGGAGGCCTCCCGCGCCTTCTCGCCCCTGGCCATCAACTCGCTGCACGCCCCCCTGTCCGCGCTCGTGCTCCTGCTCGTCTTCGGGCGCGAGGCCCTCCCTCCCGCCCTGGACGTGCGCCTGCTGTGGGTGGGGGGAGGCGGCCTCCTGTGTGGCATCGTGGGCAACTCCCTCTTCTCCGCCGGGCTCAAGGGCGTGCCCGCCGCCGCCGGCTCGGCCCTCACGTACCTGGAGCCGCTGACGGCCGCCCTGGTGGGCTGGGGGGTGTTCGCCGAGCCGCTCGGTCCCTCCGGACTCGTGGGGGGCCTCATCGTCCTGGGCACCGGCGTCTGGGTGGCCCGGGCCCCCCGTGCTCCCGCCCCGTCCGTCGAGGTGGCGCCGAGCGTGGGATGCACATAAATGGAATCCCTCATAAATCCCCGCTTGCGCTCGGGGCCGGGGGAATGGTCCTCTTTTCCCTTCCTTCCAAGCCAGTCCGTCATGCCCCCACGGAAGCAGTACCCGTATGGAACCTTCCATCGACAGCCGTGAGTACCGCGTCGTCTTCTTCTGCCCGACCTCGAGCGCCCAGCTCGAGCACATCGAGGCCCCCGTGCGCCGGGTGCTCACGCGCATCTCCGCCCCGCCCGCCGAACTCGCGCCGCTCGAGGCCGCGGGCACGCTGGGCGAGGCCGGCTGGCGCGTCTACCTCGTGCGCTCCATGACCGAGCGCTCCGCCGCGCACGCCCTCGCCGCCCACGTCACCGAGGCGGCCGCCGCCATCTCCACCGAGCTGGACACCGAGGTGCTCGGGCTCTACGTGGACGTGGGCAGCGACTCGGCGCGCATCTGTCGGTGCATGCCCGAGGAGAACCCCGAGACGTTCAGCGGCCAGCGCCGCAACGTGTTGGATCGCACCGCGGAGTGGTTGGACATCAACCCCGCGCACCTCTCGGCCCTCTTCCAGCTCGCCCTGGATGCCGACGAGGAGGTGGACGCCGAGGATCGCTTCGTGGAGACGAAGCTGCGCGAGGCGCGCGCCTTCATGCAGCGCTACCGCCAGAGCCGATGAGGTCCAGCACTCCGGCGGATCTCGCCGGTCGTTGTCCGGGCTGCTACCTGCCGTGTGCCCTGTGTCTGTGCGCCGAGGTGCCGCGGGTGGACACCCGCACCGGGGTGCTCGTCATCCGCCACCACAAGGAAGCGCACAAGTCCACCAACACGGCACGCCTGGCGGCGCTCGCCCTGCCCCGCTGCCACATCCTGCCCTATGGCGCGCCGGGCCAACCCTTCGCGCTGTCGGTGCTGGACTCGCCGGGCACGTGGATCGTCTTCCCGGATGCCCCGCCCCCTCCATCCGGAGCGCCTCCACCCGAGCGACTGCTGGTGCTCGACGGCAACTGGGCCCAGGCCCGGCGCATGTACCAGCGCCTGGGGTTGAGCCGCATGCCGGGAGTGGCCCTGCCCCCGCCCGCCGCGGACACCCGGCGCCTGCGCCGCCCCCCCCACCCCTACGGCATGTCCACGGTGGAGGCGATCGCCGGCGCACTCTCCGTGCTGGAGGGGGAGGAGGTGGCCCGGCCCCTCTACGCGCTGCACGAGCTGATGATCGACCGGGTGTTGGCCGCCCGGGGCCGGCTCTCCGACGAGGATTGAGCGGGAAGCCGGTTCGCGGCGCCCGCCTGGTGTAGGGTGAGCGCCGTGACGGAGAAGTTGGTCTACGACTACACGATGGAGGCCCTGCTGCGCGTGCTGGGCCAACCCCTCACGGCCGAGCACCTCACCGCGCTTCGAGCGTTGGGCGTCGATCCCCGTCAGCTCCAGCCGGCCTATCCGGTGGAGAAGTACACCCAGGTGCTCGACTTCATCGCGACCGAGCTCTGGCCCCGGCTGCCGCGGGAGGAAGCCGGCTTCGAGCTGGGCCGGGCCTTCATGCGCACCTACCAGCAGACGGCGATGGGCAAGGCGGTGGCCGCGGTGACGCGGGTCATCGGTCCCCACCGGTCGCTCGAGCGGATGAGCCGCAACTTCCGCAGCGCCAACAACTTCACCGAGACGAAGCTGAACAAGGTGGGGCCGAGCCACTACGAGCTGTGGTTCAACCACACCCGTCACCCGAACTTCTTCCGGGGCCTGCTGACCGAGGCCCTGACGAGGACGGGCGCCCGGGAGGTGTCCGTGACGCTGCTGACCCAGGGCGAGGCCCACGAGGCCACCTTCCACATCACCTGGAGGCCGTAGGTCTCTCCCCCGGAAAAACCGAAGCCCGCCCCCCGATACCTCTCGGCACCGGGGAACGGGCCACGGAGAAATCCCGCGTGCCCCCCGGCTCGCGGGAACGGGGAGGTGGGGCCCAGGACGAGGCGCCCACCTCCCGGGGCCGGTGACTCCAGGTCGCGATCCCCCTCGCAACCCGGAACCCCCTTCCCTGTTCCGAGGCGCACCATCCCACGCCTGCCTGCCCGAGTCTGTGAAGCCGTTCACTCCCGGGAAGTGAACGGCTTCACACCCAGGGGGCCCCCCTCCGCGCGGCGGCGGGGGCGGCGATCGAGCGGAGAGTCTGGGCCCGGACGCACTCCGCCCTTCGGGGAATCCACGGGGGTGAGCTAGCCTGCCGGTGCCGGATGGTCTCCATCCTCCAGGAAGGCACATGCTGCGCACCCTGCTTACCCGATTCATCCTGGCCGCCGGGCTCATCGCCTGGACGGCCTCGGCGGCGCCGACCCCCAACGCCCCCGAGCTTCCCTCCCCCGAGGAGCGGCTGAACCGTCTGGCCCGTTTGTGGGGCCAGGTGAAGTACCGCCACCCCTCCCTGGCCTACAAATCCATCGACTGGGACGCCGCCCTGATGACGGCGCTGCCCCGCGTCGAGGCCGCCAAGGACCGAGCCGCCTACGCCGCGGCCGTCCAGGACATGCTGGAGGCGCTCAACGATCCCGCCACGCGGATCCTCCGCCCCGACGAGCGGCAGGAAGGCACGCCGGCCGATCCGGCGCGCACGCGCGAGCCGCGCCGGTGGGAGGGCAAGGACGTGCTCGTGGTCAACATGGGCGTGATGCAGCCGACCGCCCCGTTGCGCGAGGAGCTCACCCGGGCCAAGGCCGTCATCCTCGATCTGCGCGCCCGGGGACTGGACGCGCGCGCCTCCGAGTCCATGCGCCAGGCCCTGGGCGAGGTGCTGCCGCTCCTGCTCACCCAGGAGCTGCAGGTGCCCGGACCCCGCGCCGTGTACCACTCGGGCTACCGCCCACAGACGATCTCCTCGAGCGGCGGCTTCGCCACGTCGTTCCTCTCCTCGACGGGCGAGCGCATCTCGCCCCAGGCCCCCGGCAAGGCCCTGCCCCTGCTCTTCCTGCTGGATGATCAGTCCTCCGTGGACGCGCGCGTGCTCACCATGAAGGCGCAGGGCCTGGCGCAGCTCATCACCGAGGGCCGCCTGGACGATGGCTCGAGCGTGGAGCGCACGCGGGTGGACCTGGGCGCCGGGTTGACGGCGGTGGTGCGCTTGAGCGAGCTGGGCGTGCCCCTGCGCGCGGACGCCGTGCTGCCCAAGCGCTCGCGCTCGGGCAAGGACGAGGCGCTGCTCAAGGCGCTCGAGCTGGCGCGCAAGCCGGTGCGCGGCAAGGCACCCAAGGTGCGCGAGGCGGATCTCCCCCCGGGCCGGTGGCAGGCGGACCAGGCGTACGCGGACATGCCCTACCCGGACAGGCCCCATCGCCTGCTCGCGCTCTTCCGGATGTGGAACATCATCGAGTTCTTCTACCCCTACAAACACCTGATGGATCAGGACTGGGACAAGGCCCTCTCCACGTTCCTGCCCCGCTTCTCCAAGGCCAAGGACGCCGCCGAGTACGCGCTCGCGGTGGCGGAGATGAGCACGCTGCTCAAGGACGGGCACACCACCCTGCACGGCCACCCCGAGCTGGAGAAGCGCGGCATCGCCGGCGTGCTGGCCCCCTTCGAGGCGATGGAGCTGGAGGGCAAGGCGGTGGTGACCCGGGTGTGGGACGAGGCGGCCGCCCCGGGGCTCGCTCCGGGACAGCTCATCGAGACGTACGAGGGCAAGCCCCTGGCGGAGCGGATGGACGCGCTCAAGCCCTACGTCACGGCCTCGACACCCACGCACCTGCGCCACCGCCTGCTGGCGCGTGCCCTGTCGGGAGCCGAGGGAAGCCAGGCCACGGTGGGCGTGCGCGACGCCGCGGGACAGCGCAAGCAGGTGCGCTTCACCCGGAGCATGCAGTCGTTGCAGAAGCCGCCCACGGGAGATGCCTGGCGCATGTTGGGCAACGGCGTGGGCTACGTGGACCTGACGCGCCTGCGGCCCACCGACGTGTCCACAATGTTCGAGAAGATGAAGAGCACGAAGGCGCTCGTGTTCGACATGCGCGGCTATCCCAACGGCACCGTCTGGGCGATCGCGCCGTACCTCAACGCGCGCAAGGCGCCCTACGGGGCGATCATCGAGCGCAACATCGTCTCGGCGGAGGAGCTGGGTGGACGCTACAAGTACTTCCAGCCCCTGCCCCAGGCCGACGTCACCCCCTATGTCGGCCGTACGGTGATGCTCATCGACGAGCGGACCATCAGCCAGGCCGAGTACACGGGCCTGTTCCTCGAGGCGGCCAACAACACCACCTTCATCGGCACGACCAGCGCGGGCGCCGACGGCGATGTCACCAACATGGTGCTCCCGGGCGGCATCGCGCTGCTCTTCTCCGGCGACGACGTGCGGCACGTGGACGGCCGTCAGTTGCAGCGCGTGGGGCTCAAGCCCCAGGTCTTCGTGCGGCCCTCCCTCGCGAGCGTCCAGAAGGGCCAGGACGAGGTACTGGAACGGGCGCTCAAATACCTCGTGAGCAAGGGCGTGGGCACCAAGGTGACGGGAGGGACGCCGCGGTAGGCGAGCCTCCCAACCGTCCAGAGGCCTCCAGCGGCGGGTTCGATTCCCGCCGCGTCCACTGTTTTACGCTGTGATCACGGGTGGTTGGAAGCTGCCTCCAACACAGGCCGAAGCGCGCCAGTGTCAGGAGGACAAGGCGCGGCCTCTGGCCGAGCGTCAGGAGCCGGGCGGACTCATGGGGGTCGCATGGCTGGAGGGGGCCGGGGTCGTGGCGTCCAACAAAATTCGCTCGCAGGTCAGGGAGCGGCCAGCCAACGCGCTCGGGCTGGAGGTGGCCTGGAGCTACAGCTACACGCCCACGGGCGAGAGCCGCCCGGCAAGCGTAGCTGTACGTCAAGCTGTGGGAAGCACAGGGGCCCCGTACCGTTACCCTCGGGAACGTCACCTTCCCGGTGAGCCAGCAGGCGGCGCCCTGAAGCCGTGCCAACCTCAACTCAAGGGGCCGAGCGCCCGCCGATCTCCGGGAAGCGCTCGTAGGCCCGTTTAAGCGCGTCTAGGTGCGCAGGGTTGTCCAGGTCGAGCGGCGCATCGGTGAGCTGCACGACCCGCCCGCCCGTCGCGGTACGCCGTGCACGAGACAGCAGCTCCGCGTCTCGGGCCGGGTCCGGGAACCCGATGGCGCGTGCGGCAGCGGCAGACCAGTAATTGAGCCATCCCAGCCGATGCGGAATCTCAGGCGAAGGGATGTCCCACGCGAGCTTGAGTGCCGGCAATCCCCGGGGGGGAGGCTGCGGGTTGGCCGCCCAGTTCTTCGTCTGCCGTGCGATGTCCAGCCCCGCCCTGGAAGGCGTGGCATGCCCCCAGTACGCGCGCGCGGCTTCTGCCACGGCCTCCAGCACGTCTGCGGCTGCCGCGATGCCCTCTGGCGTTAGAGGCAACCTCGCATGGACTTCAAGTTGGGCCTGACCGCCTGACGAGCTGACCGCCGAGGTTTCCAATCCCGTCACCGTCACGAGGGCGCTCTCATTGTCGTTGCTGATGAGCGGAAATCCCCCGTCCGGCCTCTCTAGAGCGACCGCCGCGTCGCGCTGTGGCAAGGGGATGAAATGCCCCTGTTCAGAAATCCTCCACCCCAGGCGCAGGCCAGGGAACGCACGCTCCATCCCATGAACCACGGCCACAGGGCGGCTGTCGTCACCCACGAGCGCGGGTGCGTAGACGATGAGGGTAATCTTTTGCTTGGCCGTCATCTCAGCACCAGTTCATGACGACGATGAGACCATCGAAGGTCGGGTCCGCTTCTTCCAGCGCTTCCTTGTGCGCTTTGCTTCGCACACCAACCCGGAAGTCAAAGCCGCAGGCCCTTGCAAGGTCGCGCTCAATCCGCAATTTCGCCAACTGATCTCTGATCACAAATTCTCGAAGGGCCTCCGGGTACGTGTCGAAGTTGTCGGTCTTGACTGGGCTTGCCCCGGTTACGTGGACAGTAGGGCTAAGATGCCAACTTTTGCGGTAAGGCCGCAAGCTCAAAATCCACTGGACTGACGTAGCCCAGCGAAGAGTGCCGCCGCTGGCGGTTGTAGAAGACCTCGATGTATTCGAAGAGGGCCAGCCGAGCCTGCTCGTGCGTGGCGAAGGCGGTGGTGTAGACGAGTTCCTGCTTCAAGCTGCTGAAGAAACTCTCCACCACGGCGTTGTCCCAGCAGTTGCCCTTGCGCGACATGCTGCATTGGATGCCCCGAGCAGCCAGTGCCTGCTGGTAGTCGGTGCTGGCGTACTGGCTGCCCCGGTCCGAGTGGTGCAACAACCCCTGCGGTGGCTGGCGTGCGCTTCATCCGCTCCTTGAGGCTCATGCCCTCCGGCGGGCGCCCTCGCTCCCTGGGCCGCCCTCCCCTGAGGTGCGCGGCAGGGGCCCTGGGTTTCTTGGGTGTCTTGAGCTTCAACACCACGCGGCTTTCCGTCCTGCGCAGCAGCCCGGCCTGGGGGGCGCCGGCCCAACCCCGGCCGGTGAGCACCGCGCCAGCGCGGCGGGTGGACCGAGCCCCCGCCATGCGCTCCACGACACACGGCGTCATGCTTTTCTGGCAATCCAGGAAGCACAAGGGGTTCAAAATTTTCAATAATTCCTGTAATCGTGCCAGACCGAGGACTGGCGCACGGGGCCACACCTCCAGGGGAAGGCCCGCGGCTGAACGCGACACGCCGTGCCCAACCAAACCCAAGAGGACGCATGCGTTTCTCGAGAAGTGGGCTGACGCGTTGGCTGGTGCGGGTGGGAAGTGGGTTGCTGCTCGCGGGCTGCGGCTAGGCGGACGAGGCCGAGCCGCCCTCCGCAACGGACAGCACTGGCATGCCCCTGGTGAAGAAGCTCGCGCCAGCGGGCTTCGAGCCAACGCCGTGCTGGTTCTCGTTGGCACCTGACCAGGTGGAAGGCGAGACGGTGCGGTGCGGCTACGTCGCCGTCCCGGAGCACCACGCCCAACCGGAGGGCAAGTGGATCCGCCTCGCGGTGGCCCTCTTCGGAAACCCCGAGGAGGTGAAGGCGAAGGATCCGGTGGTGCTCCTGGAGGGAAACCCGGGAGTTCGCGCCGCCTACCTCGCGAGCACCCTGACACGGGAGCGGGTGGAGGCCCTCACCCCGGACCGGCAGCTCATCGTGTTCGACCAGCGCGGCGTCGGAGCGTCCCAGCCGGCGTTGGAGTGCTGGGAGGTCGGTATGCCGTATCCGGACCCGCTGCGCCGGTGCAGTGCGCGCCTGCAGAGCCAGGGCATTGACATCACGGCCTACAACACCCAGGAGAGCGCCGGGGACGTGGAGGCGCTCCGGGTCGCGCTGGGGTTCCAGCACATCAACCTCCGAGGCTCCGCCTACGGCTCGCGGCTGGCGATGGAGGTGCTCCGCCGGGCGCCACAGCGCGTGCGAAGCGCCATCGTCGACTCGGTGCTGCCGCCGCGGGACAACCTCTACCTCCAGGCGGTGCCGGGCTTCGACCGCTCCCTACGCAAGGTGTTCGAGCTCTGCGCCGCGGACGCAGCCTGCAACGCCCGCCATCCCTCGTTGGAGCCCCTCTTCTCCTCGGTGGTGCAGTCCCTCAACGCGCGGCCCCTCCTGGTGGTCTTCCAGACCCCGGAGGGCCGGAGTGGCCGCATGCAGGTGAACGGAGCCATCTTCGTCCAATTCCTGCACAGCTTCCTCCAGGACCCGGCGCTTCTGGAGACGCTCCCCGCCATGCTCCACGCACTGAAGGAGGAGCGGACCACGCTGCTCGGCAACGCCATCGGCGCCTCGCCGGTGCTGACGTCGTTCATGCGTCTCAGCTACGGCATGCACCTCTCCACTCTGTGCCGCGAAGAGGTGTCCGCCACCACCCCCGAGGCGGTGACGACGGGAGCGGCCGGGGCGCTGCCGGAACTCCAGGGCTTCTTCCTGCCCACGCAACTCGACATGTTCAACACCTGCGCCCAGTGGCCCGCGGGCACCGCGGAGGCTGCCTGGTACGAACCGGTGGTGTCCAAGGTGCCCACGCTGCTGCTCTCCGGAGAGTTCGACCCCGTCACCCCGCCGGAGCTGGCGAGCGCCGCGGTGCAGTCCCTCAAGCATGGCCACCACGTGGTCATCGCGGGCGGCTCTCACGCGGTGCTCTCCTCCCATCCCTGCGCGGCGGACATCTCCCGGGCGTTCCTGCTCAAGCCCGCGGTTCAGCCTGATATCTCCTGCGCGGCCGAGGGCCGCATCAGGTTCCTCGTCGAGCCCCCAGCCACCACCGCCTCCCAGGCGGATGGGAACGAGGCCCGGTAGACGTCGGCGTCCCAACCGAAGAGGTTTTGTCCAGAAGGCGCAGCACCCGGTGACGCACCACTCGCGGCAGTCGCTCCACCTCACCTCGCGTAGGCGGAGGCAATGCCTCGAGCCACATACCATCCGCCACGATGACGGGAGGTACACCTCGGTAGGCGGACCGCTAGACTGTCCTCCTCACCCTTTCCCTGGAGGACAGTCCATGCCGACCCTCATCGCCGCCCCCACCCGCGTCACCGCCGTGGGCAACAAGCCCAAGCTCATCGACGAGTACATCGGACGGGTGAACACGCGGCAGGCCGGGCTCAGCGTCGCCCACATGCGCAGCCCGGGCGGCTGGCTCGAGCCCGGACAGACCCCCGAGTTCCAGGAGATGACGGTGGTGCTGCGCGGCCTGCTGCGCGTGGAGCACCGCGGCGGCATGCTCGAGGTGCGCGCCGGACAGGCGGTGGTGACCGAGGCGGGCGAGTGGGTGCGCTACAGCACCCCCGAGGCCGAGGGCGCCGAGTACATCGCCATCTGCCTGCCGGCCTTCTCTCCCGACACCGTGCACCGCGACGCCTGAGCGGGCCCGCCCGGGCTCAGGGGGACGGAGACACGGAGTGGGCGGCCTGCTCGCCCCGGCGCAGGGGCCAGAGCAGCGCCACGAAGGCCACCGAGAGGACCGTGCCCAACAGGAAGACCTGGGCGTAGCTCCACCCGAACCGGGTCGCGAGCAGGCCCGCGAGCGGCCCCCCGGGGGACTTGCCCAACACCTCCACGCTCGCGAGCAGCGTGTAGTGCGTGGCGCCGATGCGGCGATCCACCCGCGACATCATGAACGCGAAGACCACGGTGGTGAGCACACCCCCGAAGAAGTGCTCCGCCACGGTGACGGCGATGACCCCTTGCGCCGAGGGGGGATGCAGCGCCAGCCACCACTCGCCTCCGAGCGGGAAGACGCGCAGGCACGAGGCGAGCGCCAGCGCGCCCACCAACGGCATGCGCGCCGCCAGCCAGCCTCCCGCCGCCGAGCCGAGCAACGACGCCACCATGCCCCATGTCCCCACCCACTGGCCGATCTGCGCGGGCGTGAAGCCCATGTCCACGAGGAAGGGCTTGAAGAGCACGTCCACCAGGGTCTCGCCCAGCTTGTAGGTGGCGATGAAGAGCAACACCCAGCCCGTGCCCGGCAGGCGCCACGCGGCGGCGAGCCGCTCACGCACCTCGCGCCACGACACGAGCTCCCCTCCACCCACCACCTCCGCGCGCCGGGGCTCACGCGTCAGGGCCACCAGCCCGAGCACGCCCAGGGACAAGGCGGACATCACCAGGAAGATGCCCCTCCAGCCGAGCGAGCCGCTCATCCACACGAGCAGCCCGCCCCCGGTGAGCATCCCCAGCTTGTAGCCCACCACCTGGGCCGAGTTGCCCCACCCCAGCTCATGGGGCTCCAGCAGGTCCACCGCGAACCCGTCCACCGCGATGTCCTGCGTGGCCGCGAACAGGTTCATCAGGAAGACGAGCCCCAACAGGGCCTTGAGCGCGTCGGGCACGGGCACGAAGGCCGCCAGGGCGCACGTCGCCGCGAGCCCCAGTTGCATGGGCAATATCCACGACTTGCGCCGGCCCACGCGCTCCGAGCCATAGCGATCCACCAGCGGTGCCCACAGGGCCTTGCCCATCCACGGCAGGGACAGCAGGCCCAGACTGCCGATGACCATCAACGACACGCCCTGCGTGCGCAGGTACACCGGCAGCGCGGTGGTCTGGAAACCGAAGGGCAGCCCCTGCACGAAGTACAGCGCGCTGAGCAGGGCCACCTTGCGAAACCGGGACGAAGTAGGCGTCACCCCCCGGACGCTAGCGGAGAATTCAGCGCGCGCCGAACGTCTTCACCATCTTCGTGTACACGCCCATGATGAGCAGGGGCCCCACCCACATGCCGGTGAAGCGGGCCGCCCGCTCGTGCCCCATCAGCTCCGCCCCCAGCGAGAAGGCCATCGAGCACAGGCTGGTGAAAAGAAAGACATCCGAGGGAATCTTCGCCGCCTGTTGCTCCAGGAGCCGGGTGAGGGAATTCTCCGTGTGCTCGGCCCGCATGACCGCCGCCGCCCGGTACTCCATCATCGATCGCTGACTCGCCGGATTCGTGTCCTGCCGCATCCCGCCTCCCCCATGTGATGGAGCCGGTGTGGCCCCGTGCGCCCCTGGCGCTGCGTACCATATTAAGTCCTCCACCCCGGAGGGCGAGGGGCAGAGGGGAGGGGCATGCAAGCGAGCGAGCAGGTACACGAGGGGTTGCTATTCGCTGCGGACGGAGCGGGTCCCCTGCTGCAGCGCGACTACTGGGGACTCATCGACCGCTGCGCGCGTTCGCCCACGGAGGTCATGGAGTGGGTGGCTTCGCACTTCGGAGAGTTCGCTCCCAAGGAGCTGTGTGTCTTCGAGCGGGCGGGAGACCCCACCGGGCCCCTGGAGCTGGGGCACGAAATGGAGGTGCGCATCCGGGGCGCGGGCCGGTGCCACGTGCGCGTCATCCACCGGGATCGCCAGAGCTTCACCCTGGGCACCCTGCCCGGCCACCCCGAGGCGGGACGCATCACGTTTGGCGCCTACCGGAATGAGCGGGGCGACGTCATCTTCCACATTCGAAGCCGGGCACGCTCCGGCTCGCGAATCATCTACCTGGGGTTCTACACCGGCGGCGAGGCCATGCAGACGAACACCTGGACGGACTTCGTGAACAACGTCGCCCTCACCGTGGGTGAGGGAATCATCGGCTTCATCCACGCGGACACGACCGTGATGGAAAAGGAGCACGAGGAACAGGACGACGTCCAGGGCCCCACCTATCTCGCACGGGGAGACGAGACATGACGAACGTCGAGTGGCGCTTGATGTCGGGCTGGTCGGACAAGGAGGTGCTGGAGCGGCTCGCGCGCGCGTCCACCCTGCCCCTCAACTTCGAGGTGCAAGAGAAGGACATGACGCCCGACAACGGCTGGAGCCAGGTGGAATCCCAGGCCCTCATCGGCTGTGACCCTCCGGGCCCGCCCAAGGAAGGGGATGCGTTCCACAAGCTCAAGGAGGCCGTGGCGCGCATGGGCTTCTCCGACCCGCGCATCGTGCACGGGCACTTCAATGACGCCATGCCGCTGCTGGGCCGTCCGATGATGCTCGAGCTGCGGCCCCTGGTGGGCCTGCGCTACCTGTGCCCGGTGCGCGTGCGCGCCGTGCGCTCCGAGGTGGATGACAAGCGCACCGTCTACGGCTTCAGCATCGACACGCTGCAGGGGCACGTCGAGGCGGGGCGTGAGTGGTTCCTGCTGAGCAAGGATCACCGCACGGGCGAGCTGCGCTTCCACATCCGCGCCGCGTGGCGCGAGGGACAGTTCCCCAACTGGTGGAGCCACGTGGGCTTCGAGTTGGTGGGCCGCCGCTACCAGCGCGCCTGGCACCACCTGGCCCACCAGCGCTTGCGGGAGCTGCTGCGCGGCGGCTACCTGGAGCAGCACCCGGACGCCCAGGCCCTGCAGGAGGCGAATCTCCGGGTGGGACGGCTTCCCGTGCAGTTCGCCTCGCAGCGGGGCCTGAGCCGCCGCCTGCTGGGCGTGGAGCACGAAGTGGAGCGGGACCAGCGGGGCAACGGGTGGAACACCCTGGGCCTCGGAGTGCTCGCCGGCATGCGCGGCTTCAGCGCCCCGGCCCTGCTCGGATTCCACTTCTCCCGCGAACCCCAAGCCGCGCCCTCGGGAAACCTGGGGCTGCTCGCCTCGCCCCTCGTGTCGCGCGCGCTCGCGGTGCTGACGGCGGGCGAGGTGGTCGCCGACAAGACGCCGTGGATTCCCGCGCGCATCTCGCCGCCCGCGCTGGTGGGCCGGGCCCTCTCGGGCGCGCTGGTCGGAGCCGCCCTGGCACCACGCCGCCCACTCACCCCGGTCCACGCGGTGCTGGGCGCGGCGGCGGCGGTGGCCTCGTCCTTCACCTTCTACGCACTGCGTCGGTTCATGACGCGCCGTCTGGGTGTGCCCAACGTGGTGGCGGGGCTCGCGGAAGACGCCGTGGCCGCCGCGCTCGGGGGCAAGCTGTTCGCCGCACTGCGGTAAAGCCTGACGCGGGAACCCGGGTGGTACGCTGGAGGCCCGCTCGCCTCCTCGACGAGCGGGCGTACCTCCCTACCCCCGGAGTCCCCAATGCGTTCCACTCGTCACGCGGCCCTCGTCGCGGGCCTCACCACCACCCTCCTCGCCGTCCCCGCTCTCGCCACGAACTACACGCTGTGGATCCACGGCAAGAATGGCGGCGGCACCCAGGCGGGCAACTACAACGACTTCTCCAACTGGGGCCCGAGCACCGCCGCGGCGGGCGTGAACAAGAAGGCCGTCAACTGGAACGGCACCCAGCGCATCTCCGTGGAGAACTACCGCGTGCGCGACGCGCTCGACTGCTTCTGCACGGGCGACAACTGGTGCTACGTCGCCGTGCACAGCGCGGGGGACCTGCAGATTGGCTATGCGTTGTCGCTCTACGGCGGCTCCACGCGCTCCATCAAGAACGCCACGCCCAACAGCAGTGGCGTGTGTGGCAACGCGGGCGGCACCCAGGTGGGCTGGAACATCAAGTGGGTGGACGTGGCCTCGGGCGCGAGCGGCGGCAGCGAATTGGCGGACATGGGCGAGTGGGCGGTGAAGGATCCCATCGTGAGCGACCTGGTCACCACCACGGCGCGCGGCATGTACAACCACAACACCACGCGCTCGGTGTGGTTCTACAACTTCGCCGCCGCCAAGGGCACGGCCTACTCGGGCATCCTCCCGGGCCAGGATGACGAGGCCGTGGCCTATCACTCCACGGGAGGCGTCTCCGGCTCCTCGGGCAGCTCGCTGTGCAATCCGGGGGACTGGTTCTGCGGCGGCACACTCAACACGGGCACCAGCGCGTGCAGCTCCGGCCAGGCCAAGTGGTCCTACCACTCGGTGAGCTTCCGGGATGACGGCGAGGACTACAGCCACTCGGGCAACGGCAACTGGGAGGGAATCCCCGGCGTGGTGCGCAAGGACGTGGCCAGCCGCGCCTACTGAAGGGCAGCCCACTCCAATCAAGCCACCACTGCCTGAGCGAACGCGAACAATCCCGGTCAGTCATGCTGCGTCCTGACCATCCCGGTCCCGCGCGCGCGCAGGCAGATAGCAAAACGATTGGGGGGCCACGCCACTCTTGATCAACGACCGCAACTCCAGTGGCTTTCGGTATCGACGCACTCTCTGGACCTTGATGGCGTACGCGGTCGATCGCCCCTCGAAGTACTCATCGAAGAAGCGCCGAGAGATGCCAGCCAGCTTTGCAGTCCGCGCCCAGAGCGTGCTGGGGCGCTCAGACAGAACCTCGGCGATGTCGAACTCGCCCACCACCTTGCCCACTGGCTTGGTGGCGTAGATGACCACGGTCTTCACCGTGGGGTTCTTGAAGACCGCCTTCCGAAATTCGAACTGCTTCTCACCATCGAGGATCTTCTCCGCGTACTCAGGCTTTATTGACAACAAGACTTTCATCGACGAGCCCCTTCCGAAGAACGTTTAGGAATTGCTTATGGCTTAGCGGCAGGAAGCCCCAGCGAACATTGCCTTCAAGTCCGAGTTCCTCGATCATTACTTTGCGAGTCACCCGCTTCTTCAAAGCAATGTTGTAGGTGAATCGAATGACGTGAGGGTACTTCTTGTGCTTCCAGAAGCCCAGCAATTCGTGCTCCTCGAAGACGCTGTAGGGGCGGCAGTACGCGAGGAAGTCCTCCTGCGTCTTGAAGGAATAGATGGGCCGGTACTCCTCGACGACGCAGGCTGACGTGGCGACTGACCGGTAGTGGGCGGGCCCTTGCTGGTCGCTCGTCCGGTAGATCAGGAGCACATCGCCACGCTTCAGAGCATCCATGCCCGACATCGCGGCCAGGTACACCTTGTGGATGCTGTTGGTGTGCGACACGTCCTGCACCACATCGGCATCCTCGGTCTTCAGAATCGAATCGGGCAGCAGGCGCGTGTGCCACTGAGGATAGAGCGCGAGCAGGTAGGCCCGCTCCTGGGATAGGCGCACGAGGGGATAACTCCGCACCACGTCCTCGTAGGCGCCCCGCAACTGCTTGACGAACACCTGCTCTGTCCCATTCTTGGAGGTCTTTGTCCCGACGTTCCGGAACCCGTACCTCTCGAGCAACCCGATCAATGGCCCATGCTCCGAAAAGACGGTCACGTAGACCTCGTCCACCTTCTCGAAGATGGCGTGGTCGAAGATCTTCTTGATGAACCGTTCGCCCAGCTTCGTTCCGTGGGCGTTGATCTTCATCGTCCCGACCTTCAAGCGACGCGCAGGCGGCAGGACCGGAGCTACATCCGCGACCGGCCCCACCTCGACTTTCACGTATAGGAATCCGTCGATAGTACCTTGGTCGTTCTTGAACACGTAGGCGCGGTCATCCGCCTTCTTGGCGAACCAGATTGGGAATTCCTGGTAGTTCGCCTTCAGCGAATCGAAGAACGGGTCGGCCAAATTGATGTCCTTGAACTGAAGATGCTCCAGATTCATAGCCGCTCCATGTAGAAGGAGGTGCGAACCATCCCAGTGCCCACCACTCCAGTCAACGTAAAGGCCCAAGACGGGGAGGGATGGACGCACTGCCGCGGGCAGCGGATTGAAACAGGGAGGCCGCGGAGGGGTAGGCGTGCCACTCGCTCGGGCATCGTCCAACACCACCTGCTCGGCCCATTGCTCCGCGAAGCACCCATGCACTCATTCCATGTCCTCGCGCTCCCCATTTGATCCAACGCTTCGCCCAGTTGAACCAGGGGAACAGCCGCTTCGCGACCCCCAGCAACTGCGGCAGACACGTGAGGTCCATGCACCCCGCGGGCCAGCCGCAAGTCCTCAGAAAGACTTGATCCCGGTAGACGCACCTGTCCAAGCCGCGTCTCGTTCTCAAGCCCCTCGTTTCGAGTTCTTTGACACCATCTCCGGCGTGGTGCGCAAGGACGTGGCCAGCCGCGCCTACTGAACCGGGTGCTCCGAGCGCCACGGGGGTCGATTTCCGCAGCGTCACGGAGAGGAGCGCCGGGCCTCCGTCTCGATGTACTCCCACAGTCGTTTGGCCACCGGCCCTCGCGGAACGTGGTGCAGCCGGGCGGCGACGATCTCCCTCCTGAACCGCTTGAGGTACCTGCCCGCGATGGAGAGCAGGCGTCCGTCCTTCAGCTCCTGTTCGATCATGAAGCGGGGCATGTGGCCCCAGCCCATTCCGCGCAGGATCAACTCCTTCTTCATCCACTGATCTCCCACCGTCCAGCGACGTGCCCCATCGACGACGAAGTAGTCCTGGGGTGGCAGCCGGCGGGCCGAGTCTCGGATCACGCACTGCACATGATTTCTCATGTCCTCTGGCGTGAGCCCGTCGGTGATCGGGAAGGGGAGGAAGCCCGGCGCCACGACCGGTATCAGCTCCACGCCGAACAGCTCGATGCTATCGAGATGAGGGTCGC
The DNA here is from genome assembly GCF_002305875.1 of Cystobacter fuscus. Taxonomy (NCBI): domain Bacteria; kingdom Pseudomonadati; phylum Myxococcota; class Myxococcia; order Myxococcales; family Archangiaceae; genus Cystobacter; species Cystobacter fuscus. Next base: position 8,567,389 of record NZ_CP022098.1, read on the forward strand.
TCCTGTCGTGGTCATGGAAGATCAGATCGGCGTCCTGATCGAACAGCCGTTCCAGCGGACCGGACAACGAGTCGAAGTGCAGGTGCAGTTGGGTGTGGGGGAAGTCGTCGGAGAAGCGCCGCAGCAGCTTGACGATCCGATCCAACGGACACAGCGAGGCGACGACGACGTGCAGCTCGCTTTCCTCTCCCTGGGCCAGGCAGTCCGCGAGGGTGTGCAGGGAGCGCGCGTCCGCCAGCAGACCGCGCGCGCGCGCATGGAAGGTCCTTCCCTCCTCGGTCAGCGCCACCCGGTAGCCGGAACGGTCGAGCAGCCGGATGCCCAACTGGGCCTCGAGGTTCTTGATCGCCGCGTGGATGGAGGGGTGGGAACGGTGCAGCATCTTCGCCGCTGACTGGAAGCTGCCCCCGGTCACCACCGCATCGAGGCAGACCAACTCATGCAAGGTGAAGTCGAACATTGTAGGAAAATCCTACGGTGTTGGTCGTGATTTCCAAATTTCTATCGGCATCACCGGCGCTTAGGTAGTCGTCGTCCCAAAACGAGGAAGCCAATGTCTGTCATCCAGAAGCGAGTCATCCTCATCACCATCACCTTCGCGTCCCTCCTGGTGGGACTGTCCGCGCGGTCGGCACGGGCTCAACAGTCGCCCCCACCGATCGTGCAGGTCGACCAGCTCAAGAAGATCAGCGAGCACGTGCGCGTCATTCTGGACAACGACGTCGATTTCGTCTCCAACATCGGCTTTGTCGTCGGCGACAAGGCGGTGCTCGTCATCGATACGGGAATGGGAGCGCGCAACGGCGCCGCGGTGGCTCATGTGGCCAGGAAGTTGGCCGGCAAGCGGAAGATCTACCTGGTGACCACCCACGTCCACCCCGAGCATGACCTGGGCGCCCAGGGGTTCCCGGCGGACATCACGATGATCCGGTCGGTGGACCAGGAGAAGGACATCGCCGAGTTCGGTCTGTCGCTGGCGAAGCTGTTCGCCAGCATGTCCAGGATCAATGCCGAGTTGCTCGAGGGCGCCCGGTTCCGCGAGGCGGACATCACCTTCACGAACTCCCTCGAGCTGGAGCTGGGCTCGCTGCGGGTGCGTCTGCTGGCCCTCGGGGCGAACCACACCCGGGGTGATACCGGTGTCTGGATCGAGGCCGATCGTGTGCTGTTCGCGGGCGATGTGGCGATGAAGGGCACTCCCGCGCTCGCGAGCCCCCAGTCCACCATGGCCCACTGGATGGAGACGCTGAACCGGGTGGAAGCGCTCGAGCCCTCCGTCATCGTGCCCAGTCACGGGCCGGTGGGTGGCCTGGAGTTCCTCCCGCCCTATCGGACCTTCCTCACGACGATCCGAGATCGAACCGCGGCCGCGAAGAAGGCCGGACGCACGGTGGACGAGGCCGTCGCGGAGATCACGGCGGCGCTGTCGGAGCGCTACCCCGACCGCCTCCATCTGGATTGGGCGGTCAGGGCCCTCTACGCGGAACTCCAGTAGGCGAAGGCGGAGACCCTCCCCCTCCCTCCCTGTCCAGGAGAGAGAAGGGGGGACTCAGGGCGCCGCGCAGCCCAGGGCCACGGTGGCCGACAGGGGCGTGGCCGTGCGGGTGAGACTCCTGGGCGTCACCGAGATGTTGGACACCTGGACGGCGCCGCCCTCGGCGTACTCCGTCTTGCCCTCCACGCGCCTGAGGCCGGCGGTGGTGGGGGACTTCACGCAGCCCGAGCCCGAGGGGAAGAGCCGCAGGAGAGTGAGCGCCGGGCCATTCAGGGTGAAGGAGAAGGTGGAGCCGTCAGGGCCGGCGGTCGCCTGGAGCCCTCCGTAGAGCGCTTCCTGGAGGGAGCCGTCGGACGAGAAGCGGGCGAGCACCTGCGAGATGACATTGGAGCCAAGGACACCACTGTTCGCGGTGAAGGAGATCCACGTGTCCTCACCCGAGGCGACGAGCGAGTGGCCACTGCCGAACTGGAGTGGGGCCTCGGTGGTGCCCGTCGACGTCGGCACCTGCTGGGTCAGATCCGCGCGGCTCATGGTCCTCGGTTGTCCCTGGGCGTCGAACGTCGCGAGGACGAAGGGGCTGAGCACGGCGACGTTGTCGCTGCGCGTGGAGTTGTTGCCCAGGCCCACCATCACCGAGCCATCGGCCAGCAGGCGCAGGCCCGAGAGGGAGTGGTTGCCCGGTCCGGGCGAGGCGAAGCTCTTCCACGCCACCTGTCCGTCCGCGGAGACCTTGGTGAGGCCGATGCCCGACATCCGGCTCTTGGAGTCGAGGGGCACCCCCGCGGCGATGAACGCATCGCCCGCGGCAATCACGTGCGTGGCGGGGATGCTCTTGGCCCACACGGGCTCGAGCTGTGCGTCCACGCGCAGCAGGTTGCCCCCGGCCAGCAGCAGCCCGCCATCGTCGAGCGGCAGGGCCCGTCCCGGTGAGAAGCCGGTGTACTCGGCGGCCTGCCGCACCGCGCCCGTGGCCGCGTCGAGCTTCAGCACCCGGAGCGAGCCGGGATAGGTCTCGCCGGAGATGAGGAAGAGCGCGCCATCCCTGCCCGCCACCAGATGGGTGGGAAGGTCCCGCTCGTCGATGCGTACGACCCACTTGAGCGACATCTTCGCGTCGAGCCGCAGGACCGCGATGTCGCTGTTGTAGCCCTTGTCGTCGGCCAGGAGCGCCGCCAGCACCACGTCTCCATCCGGCAGCGTGCCGATGGTGCCATTGCGGTACTCGACGAAGAAGCGCGTCCCGGTGAGGGTCAGCGTGGCCGCCGTGTTCTCCCGGGGCGGGCCACCGCCTCCTCCGCCGGCACCTCCCGCGCCGGAGACACCGCACGCCGTCAACAGCGTCAGTACCGCTCCGCACAGCCAGCTCTTTCGCGTCATGGTCCACCCTCTCCTGCGGTCAGGGGAGAATACGTGGAGAGGCGGAGGGACAAGACCCCCCTCGCTCAGTGCGACGCCTGGGTACCGCTTCCCCTCCTTTCCTCGGAGGTCGCGCCCACCACCCTCCCAGACACGTCCTCCGCACCCGTAGGACCCGGCGGATATGATTCGCCCCTTTCGAGAGGGAGGAAACCGTGGCGGACCTCGCGGACGGGGCCCAGGTGGAGATGAAGGGCTCGGGAGCCAAGCCGTACATCCTGAAGAACACCGGGGGCGTGTACTCGTGCTCCTGCCCGGCGTGGCGCAACCAGTCGGTAGCCATCGAGCGGCGCACGTGCAAGCACCTGCGCAAGCTCCGGGGAGACGCGGAAGAGGAGGCGCGCGTGGGCACCACGAACACGGCCCCCGCGGCCCGGACCCCGCTCCGCACCAACGTGCGTCCCGGCACGAGCACGAGCGAGGACCCGGCCACCGCGCCGCCCGTGCTGCTGGCCCACTCCTGGGAGAACGACGTCGAGCTGACGGGCTGGTGGATGAGCGAGAAGCTCGACGGCGTGCGCGCGTACTGGGATGGCAAGCGCTTCCTGTCACGGCAGGGCAATCCCTTCTTCGCCCCCGACTGGTTCACCGAGAAGCTGCCGGACACCCCGCTCGACGGGGAGCTGTTCGGCGGACGCCGCAAGTTCCAGCAGACGGTGAGCATCGTACGGCGACAGGACCGGGGCGAGGGGTGGAAGAACCTGGCCTTCGTCGTCTTCGACGCCCCGGCCCTGGACGCCCCCTTCGAGGAGCGGCTGGCGCACTGCGAGCGGTATGTGAAGGACGTGTCACCGCCCTACACCCAGTGGCTGCCTCACGAGCCCTGCCGGGGCGTGGATCACCTGCGCCAGGAGCTCGCCCGGGTGGAGGGGCTCGGAGGCGAGGGGCTGATGCTGCGCCAGCCGGGCTCGCGCTACGAGGTGGGCCGCTCGCACACCCTGCTGAAGGTGAAGAGTTTCAAGGACGACGAGGCCCGCGTGGTGGGACACGTGGCGGGCGCGGGCAAGCACAAGGGCCGCCTGGGCGCGCTGGAGGTGGAGCTGCGCGACGGCACCCGCTTCTCCGTGGGCACCGGCTTCTCGGACGCGGAGCGCAGCAACCCCCCCGGCATGGGCACCATCATCACCTTCCGCTACCAGGAGCTGTCCAACGACGGCGTGCCCCGCTTCCCCTCGTACGTGGGGGTGCGCATCGACGCCGCCCCCTTCACGCCCGTGGCCCGTCCTCCTCGGACGTGAGGATGCTCGAGGCGGTCGACGCTCGCGTGCGGGCCGCCGCCGCCTCGGGCACGAAACCGGCGTGCCGTGGGTCGTTCCAGGTGCTCCCGAATGGCGTGCACCCCGTCGGGTGCCGTCTGGTACTCCATCACCCACAAAACCAGTTTACCCTGTTTTACTCTCCGAGTATCCTTCAAGGTGTTTTAAACCTTTAATTCCTGGTTTAAACACCGAAAGGGATAGACCTATGCCCAAGAATCAAAAGGGGGCAGGCCGTGCTGGTGGGCTCTCCACCTTCGTGCTCATGGCCGTGATTCCCCTGGTGTCGCTGCCCGCGTTCGCGCAAACGAAGCTGGCCATCCCGGAGGCCAACATCAGCGCCAGCGCGAGTGACAGCAACCTGCCGGTCCATGCGAATGACGGTTCGCTGAGCACGCGCTGGTCGGCCGATGCCACGACGGGCACCCAATGGCTCCAATACAATCTGGGCGGCTGCTACAGGATCGCGTTCGCCAATCTCGCCTGGTACAACGGCGATTCGCGCAAATACAATCTCGAGCTCAAGACGTCGGACAACGGCACCACCTGGTCCACGGTGTTCAGTGGAACCAACAGTGGCACGACGGCGGCACTCAAGCCCTATACCTTCGGTGACAGGCCAGCCAAATACGTGCGGCTGGAAAGCACGGGCAGCAATGTCAACCGCTGGGTCAGCCTGTCGGAGATGGAGATCTGGACCCAGGGGACGGGCACCTGCTCCGGGCTCGACCGGAATCGCACCCCGGGCGAGAATTTCGACCTGTCCGACTACCAACTGCAAACCTTGAACAGCTCGCTTCAAGTCAAATTCGTCGATCCCATCAACACCTACACCGACAAGTATTTCTATACCGACCCATCGACCGGCGCGATGACCTTCTACGTGCCGTCCGGAGCGGGCTCGACCGCCAACTCCAAGTATCCGCGCTCGGAACTGCGCGCGGATACCACCTGGCATATGGGCGGCACGCACACGCTGGCCGTGTCGATGAAGGTGCTGCAACAACCGGCCACCGGTCAGATCATCATCGGCCAGATTCATGGCGAACAAACCGGCGGCTCGGAGCTGTTGAAGCTGCGCTGGACCAATGGTGACATCCTCATGGGCGTGAAGAAGAACTTCGGCGACTCCGAGCAGAGGATCCTGATCAAGAGCGGCGTCGCGCTCGGGGAGAACATCGACTACGTCATCAAGCTGGTTGGACCCACCGTCACGGTCACCGTCAATGGCACGTCGAAGTCGTTCACCTACGACAGTGCGTCATGGAGCGACGTCGATCTGTACTTCAAGCTCGGTGCCTACTCGCAGGACGCCTCTTCGAACGGCACGTATGCCAAGGTCGCGGTGACGGCGCTGGACTGAGCGCCGCGCGGAGGTCCGGGCCCCAAGAGGGGCACTTTGTCTCGTGGCCGTCACATCCGTTCCGCGTTCCCTCCATCAGGGTAATCAGGTGCAAGACCAGGGTGGCCTCATCACCCTGCTGAACGACCGGGGGTTGAAGGTCCACGGCGGCTCGTCCTCGCGCGAGCAGGCCCGTCGGCCGGGTTGGACCCTCGTCTTCTGAGTCCGGGGAGCGCGCCATGCGGGTCAAGCAACGAGCAGGTCCCCTCTCCGTCCACGCCACCGCGGGCACGCACGTGGTGCTGCTCGGCATCAACCTGCGAGAGCGCAACCTCGCGGGGCTCCTGGGCTTCGCCATCGAGCGGACCGACCACACGGAGAATGAGCGCTACTGGCTGCGGGGCTTCCGGACCTTCTCGGACACGGAACCCCGCCTGGCGGCGGGTGCCTCCGTCTCCCTGCGCATGCATCCACTGCAGGGCTTCCTGTGGAGCGACTTCACGGCCAAACCGGCTCACCGCTACACGTACCGGATCGTCGCCCTGCGCGGCCACCCCAAGCACCTGGAGGAAAGCCAGGAGGTCGAGGTCCAGGTGACCACGGAGCTCGAGCACGACGGCACGCACTCGGTGTACTTCAACCGCGGAATCGCGGGCTCCCAGGCCTACGCGCGGCGCTTCGGCAACCGGCATCCGGACGACGTCCCGGACGGCCAGGCCTACACCTGGCTCTCCCGGGGGCTCGTCGAGGCGTTGTCTCGCTTCATCACCCAGGCGAAGGACTCGAGCTGGGGCCTCCGGGCTTCCGTCTACGAGTTCACCGCCCCTTCCATCCTCCAGGCCTTCGCCCAGGCGAAGGCCCGAGGCGCCGACGTGCGCATCGTCTTCGACGCCAAGCGCAACCAGCGGCCTGGAGCGGACGGGGAACCGCATGGAAATCCGCGCGATCGCAACCTGACGGCCATCGCGGCGGCGAACCTCCAGGCGCTCACCCTCCCGAGGGAGAGCAACGCCCGCTCCATCTCCCACAACAAGTTCATCGTCCTGCTCCACCACGGCGAGCCGGTGGCCGTCCTCACCGGCTCCACCAATCTCACCCCAGGAGGTCTCTACGGCCATTCCAACGTGGCGCACGTGGTGCGCGAGCCGTCCGTGGCCACCACCTTCCTGCGCTACTGGGAGCAGCTCGCGGGCGACCCCGAGGCGCGCTCGCTGCGCCAGTGGACCGAGCAGGCCACGCCCGTGCCGCGCGTCCCACCGCCGCTCGGCTGCACGCCCTTGTTCAGCCCACGCGCGTCGCTGGAAGCCCTGAAGTGGTACCGGGACCGGATGCGCGAGGCCCGGAGCGGCGTCTTCCTCACCGCGGCCTTCGGCGTCAACGATCTCCTGGAGGAAGTGCTCGCCGAGGACGTGGACTTCCCGCGCTACGTCCTCCTGGACCGGGAGGATGACCACATGGAGCTGCTGCGGCGCGACCGGGACAACCGCATCGCCGTGGGCTCCGTGCTCCAGGGGGATGTCCTGGAGCGCTGGGTGCGCGAGCGCACGGTGCCGGGACTCAACGGACACGTGAAGTACATCCACACCAAATACCTGCTCATCGATCCACTCGGTCCGGCCCCCCTGGTCATCACCGGCTCAGCGAACTTCAGTGATGCCTCGACGCGCGACAATGACGAGAACATGCTCGTCATCCGCGGCGACACCCGCGTGGCCGACATCTACCTCGGCGAGTTCATGCGGCTCTTCAATCACTTCTACTTCCGCACCTCCGTGGCGAACCGGCCCTCGCCCCGGCGGAACCTCTCGCCCGATGATTCCTGGACCCGGGCGTACTATTCCCCCGGCTCGTTCAAGAGCCGGGAGCGTCTGCTCTTCGCGGGGGAAACTCGAGGCACGCGCGGCGTTGCCCGATTCCCAGCTCCAGGAGCATGAGACCAGGCCAGGCACACCCTGGCCATAATGTTATACGAGCAACGACAGGTCAGCGGTATCGCCCTGTCATCAAGATCCGTCCCAGTCTCATTTCATGAGAGGAACCGAGGGAGCGGGCACCCATTCCGTCCTCACCGTGTCCGTGGTGATGATGTTATTGACGCGTCGGCAACAACCCTCTCCCGGACGGTGTCCATGAAGAACAAACTCATCGGTTCGTTGGTTCTGGCGTGCAGTTGGCTCGGACCCATCGCCTGCGCTGGTGACGCGCCCACGCCCCCCGCCGCCCAGGGTGGCGATGCCCCGTCGGCGCCGCAGGACCCGGCTCCAAGCAACCCCGCCATCGCCAGTTGCAACATCACCCAGGAGCGCGTGCGGATCACCGAGATCGATGTCGGCGCGACGGTCGTGAGCAACGAGGACGAAGTGGCGCTCAAGCCCCTCGTCATCTCCCCCATTCCCTCCGGAGGTTCGCGTCTGGCCTGGATGGGCAATGACGGCAAGGTGCACATCACCCAGCTCGATGCGAGCGATCGCCCGGTGGGAACGTCCTTCGGCCTGCCGGCGAATGATTTCGCCGACCTGTACGCCGACGACACCGGTGGCACGCTGTTGCTGACACGGAATGCGAAGGGCGGAGGCACGCTCAACTGCGGCGCACCGACCAACCTCTGTGGCAGCCCACCCAACCCGCCCGTGCCCTGCTACGACATGTACATGGTGCGCTTCGACGGCACCACCGAGACGTGGGCCACCGTGCTGACGAGCTCCAGCGAGACCCTACCGCCCTACTCCACCGGACCCACGGGCCCCAGCGTCTACATGATCTGGTGGTACGCCCACCACGGGCGCATCGCGTTCGACGGCACGCGCTACGCGGGGTACTTCGGCGCCGCGATCAGCATCTCGCAGAATGGCTGCATCAACATCCACCAGGGCGACCGGATGAAGGTCGTCGGCACCGACGGCAAGCTCCAGTCCGGCGGCTTCGATTGGGGTTGCAGCCACAGCGGTTATGAGCGGCTCATCTGGGATCCCACGGCCCGCAAGTTCGTCTCCATCTGCAAGACCGACAACAACAACCGGATCGCGTTCGCCCCCACCTACAAGACCATCCAGCCCGTCGACCTCGCCTACTCGAACCTGGGCAACGCCGTGACGGCCACGGGCGGGGGGTACTGGCTCACCACGAGCAACATCCGCTCCGGCCAGACGCCCAATGCCAACGGGCTCGCGGACGTGCACCTCCTGCACTTCGTGGACGGCGCCTCCGACAAGGACCTCGTCCTGGCGAGCGATGCGGGACTCAACAACCGCGCCCCCCACCTGGCCGCCTATGGCCAGAACCAGCTCCTGGCGGCCTGGGAGACCTCGACGCGGACGGGAGACCTGATCCGGAACGACACCAGCCGCAAGCTCTACGTCCAGGCGCTGGATCGCGCGACCGGTGCCGCGAACGGCGCGGCGCTGCAGGTCGATGTGAAGGGCAACCGCTATCAGGACTTCGTGGCCTTCCCGGACGGCAGCGTGGCCTTCGCCGCACCGGGCAGCAGCGCGACCAAGCTCAAGATCCTCCGCGTCCTGCCCTGCGCGGGGTGAGAGGAAGGGAGGAGGGGTGCCGTCCGAGTGGGCTGGCACCCCTTCGACCCCTCAGCCCTGGCTGGCCCCAGGGACTCGCGCGGCGCCCGTGGCTCGACGAAGCAGCTCGAACACGGAAGGAGCGCCCGCGAAGCACCACAGGGCGATCACCGGATCGCAAAGGGCACAGCCAAACGACGACGTGGCGTCGAACGGGATGATCGGATTGCCGTAGAGGTAGTGGGCGAAATCCCAGCAGGTATGCAACAGCCAACCGGCACCGATGAAACGGTAGTCCTCGAGCCCCCGGTACGCGCAGTACGTGATGATCGTGGCGAAGGCGAATTCCCAGACACCGAAGCCACCGCTGAGGTACGCGGCGCCCGCGCCCGCGATCATCACCGCCTTGAACTTCTGTCGGGCGGGCTCCCTGAGCAAGGAGCAGAGGCAGATGTACAGCAGCCCGATCAGGGGCGGCGCCACGTAATGCAAGACGCTCAAACTCCGGGTTTTTTCGATCAACAACTCCGTGAACGGCATGACTTTCCTTTCACTGAAAACCCTTTCGATGCCTCCACGCTAAGCGGCCCGTCACACCCGAACAATTGGCGGAAATGCCATGAGTCAACGGGTTCTGGCCAACGGTCATGCACGAAAACACCTCCTTAAGAATCACGTAACAATTCCGTCACAGGCTGGCCGTCCATGTGGACCCGCCTCCGCCAACCCCCCTTCCGCGGCACGCCGCGTGGATTGACCCCCCCTCCCGTACTCCGAGCCCTGGCCGCCGCGGTCGGGCTCTTCCTGGGTGGTTGTGGTACCCAGGACGACACGCCCCCCGAGGACACGCCGCCGGACTCCACGCCGACGGGAGACCCCAACGTGCTCGTGGGCACCTTCCAGGTGCTGCTGGTACCGCCCGTCGCCGCCTCGGGCGGCCAGTCCGAGACGCCGGGGTACACCACGGTGGTGGGCAAGATCTATGACGGCCCCTCCCCCTCCCAGATCATCTGGCAACAAGCCGCCCAGGGTGGGGACTGCAAGCTGACGACACCGCGCGTCCCCTTCTGCGGCACGCCCTGTGGTGGCAGCGCCGTCTGTGTCGACGATGACAAGTGTCAGGCCTATCCCACCGCGCGGGCCGTGGGCACCATCCAGGTCCAGGGGCTGCGCACGGCCTCGGGGGCCACCGGGTTCTCGATGAGCCCCATCGCCAACAACTATCAACCCCCGGGCAGTGTCTCGCTGCCCTACCCCGCCTTCTCGGAGGGGGACGAGATCGTCCTCACCGCGGCGGGCGCGTACTACCCGGCGTTCACGCTCAAGGGGCGTGGCATCACCCCGCTCCAACTGCTCGATGGCACGCTCACCCTACAGCGTGGCCAACCCCTGGCCTTGCACTGGACGCCCGCGGGCCAGGCGGATGTCTCCACCATCCACGTCAAGCTGGACATCAGCCACCACGGTGGCACCAAGGGGATGATCGAGTGTGACACCGCGGACACCGGCTCGCTCCAACTGCCGGCCGAGCTCGTCACGCAACTGCTCGACCTCGGGGTGGCGGGCTACCCCACCATCATCGTGACGCGACGGTCCGTGGGCTCGGTGACGATCGCCCCTGGCCGTGTGGATCTGCTCGTCTCCTCCGAGGTCGAGCGCGCGGTCGTCGTCCCCGGCATCACCTCGTGCAGCAGCAACTCGGATTGTCCCTCCGGCAAGACCTGCCAGCCGGACCTCACCTGTGGCTGAGAAGACCATGACCCCTCGCTTCCCCTCCCCCTGGCTTCCCCTGTGCTGCGCGCTGGCCCTGTCGAGCGCGGGCTGCTCTTCCAACGACCACGACCCCGGAACGGGCAGCTCCTCCGATGAGCTGGACTCGGGCACCGTCAATAACGGTGACCCCGGCGACACGGAGCACTTCAGCTTCTTCGTGACGAGCCTCAAGGCGATGCAGGAATTGTCCGGCAATCCCAGCGGCTTCGGCGGTGACCTGCGCTATGGCGAGACGGGTCCGGGGGCCGGCCTGCGGGGCGCCGACAAGATCTGCGCCACCATCGCCGAGCGCAGCATGCCGGGCGCGGGCAAGAAGCCCTGGCGTGCCTTCCTCAGTGCCTCGGCGGGCGAGGACGGCCAGCCCGTCAACGCCATCGATCGCATCGGGGAAGGCCCCTGGTATGACCGGCTCGGACGGCTGCTGGCGGCGAACAAGACGGACCTCGCGAACACGCGGCCCCTGGGCGGCAATGCCATCATCCAGAACGACTTCCCCAACGAGGACGGCATCCCCAACCACCAGCCGGACCCGAGCCAGCCCGCCGTGGACAACCACGACATCCTCACGGGCTCGAGCGCCACGGGCATGTTCTACAGCGCCACTTCCACCTGCAAGGACTGGACGGCGGCGACGGGAGACAAGGCGACCGAGGGCCGGCCGCGCGTGGGCCACTCCTGGCCTCGCTCGGGCGCGGGTGGCGGCGGTGGCTTCCCCCGAGGGGATGGCGGCACGTTCCCGACCGATGGAGGCCGTCCCCCACGTGGCGATGGCGGCATGCCTCCGCCGGGCGGGCGGGATGGCGGCTTCCCCCCGGAAGGCGGCGATGGCGGCATGGGCGGCGGCACGGGCGGCGGGATGGGGGACATGAACAACTGGATGTCCTCACTGGACGAGTCGGGCTGCGCGCCGGGCGTCAATCTGGTGGAGATGGGTGGACCCATCGAGAGCTCCAACACGGTGGGTTCGGGCGGTGGCTACGGCGGCATCTATTGCTTCTCCCTGGTCCCATGAAGGCAGACATCCCCGGAGGACGAATGTTGAAGACTCACACCGCGAAGTGCCCGTGGGGCGTGGCGCTCCTGGGCGGTCTGCTCCTGGCCGCGTGCGGCAAGAGCAACAACCCATCCACGCCCGCCATCGAGTGGACGTGCCAGGCGCCCAGCACCACCGAGGCGCCCGATTACCTCGAGCAGGTGGGCTGCGAGACGGACTTCCAGGCGCTCGCCTCGGAGCCCATCGACTCGACCCTGCCCGGCGCGCGCTCGGTCAAGGTGGTGCTGGATACGGCGGACGACAACGCGCTCTACTTCCAGAACAGCACCCGGTATCAAATCCACTACCAGTTCGCCTCGACGCACCTGTCCGGCAATGGATTGCCCATCGTCCCCGCGCTCGCGTCGTTCAATGCCTCCGAGTACTACAGCCCCGAGCGCCGCTTCATCCTGGGCACGGTGACGTACTACGAGGGCCCCAAGCTGTGGGCGCTCGAGCTGTCGCCCTATGACACCGCCTCGGCGGCGATGATCACCACGCTGTTCCAGAAGGTGAAGGGCTCGGCCTTCTTCGGCGCGGAGCTGGTCTTCCACCCGACCTCGGCCGCGGTGGAGGTGGAGGCCAGGCGGCTGCCCTCGGACATCCCCATCAAGAGCACGGACGACATCTACGCCGCCATCGACTATCAGCCACTGACGCTCGCCTCGGGTATCGGCCGGCTGCGCTTCGTCAAGGCCGCGGAGCTGGAGGACGAGTACCTGTCCTACCAGGACATCGCCGTGCTCGACGAGGCGCCCAATGACATCTCCGTCGTCCAGGGCCTCATCACCCAGGAGTTCCAGACACCGCTGTCCCATGTGAACGTGCTGTCCGCCAACCGCCACACGCCCAACATGGGCCTGCGCGGTGCCATGACGAACGCCACGCTGCGCGCGCTCGAGGGCAAGCTGGTGCAGCTCACCGTGGGCTCCACCGCGTGGTCGGTGCACGAGGTGAGCGAGGCCGAGGCCCAGGCCTTCTGGGACGCGCACAAGCCCACGCCCGTGACGCTGCCCGCGTTGGACCTGACGGTGAAGGAGCTGGTGGACATCGAGGACGTGACGCCCGAGACGGGCTCGCTGCGCGACGACATCAAGAAGTCCGTCCAGGCCTTCGGGGGCAAGGCGGCGCACTACTCCATCCTGGCCAGGACGCCGTCCGTCCCCTTGCTCAAGGCCTTCGCCATCCCCGTCTACTTCTATGACCAGTTCATGCGGCAGAACGGCTTCTATGAGCAGATCGACGCCATGGTGGCGGAGCCGAGCTTCGCCACGGATCCCGCCGTGCGCGACGCCAGACTCAACGCCCTGCGCACGGCGATGAAGAAGGCGCCGCTCGACGCGGACTTCCAGGCACGGCTCAAGGAGAAGCTGGACCAGGACTACCCGGGACAGTCCATGCGCTTCCGCACGAGCACCAACAGCGAGGACCTGGATGGGTTTCCGTGCGCGGGCTGCTACGACTCGCACACGGGAGACCCCGCCGAGGGCTGGGAGGACGTGCTGAGCGCCATCCGCAAGACGTACGCGAGCGCCTGGGCGCTGCGCACCTTCGAGGAGCGCACCTACTACGGAATCGATCACAAGTCGGTGGGCATGGCGCTCCTGGTGCACCACAACTTCCCCAACGAGGAGGCCAACGGCGTCGCGGTGACGAGCAACCCGTTCGACGCCACGGGGTTGGATCCGGCCTTCTACGTGAACGTGCAGTACGGAGGAGACGCGGAGGTGGTGTCACCCCCCGTGGGCGTGACGAGTGACCAGTTCCTCTCCTTCTTCAGCCAGCCCAACCAGCCGGTGACGTACTTCGCGCACTCGAACCTCGTCCCGAGTGGAACCACCGTGCTGACGACCACTCAGGTGCACCAACTGGGCGTGGCGCTGGATGCCATCCACAAGCGCTTCTCCCCGGCGTATGGGCCGGCGGCGGGCAACACGGGCTGGTACGCCATGGACGTGGAGTTCAAGTTCGACGACGACGCGAACCCCGGCCAGCCCCCCACGCTGTACATCAAGCAGGCCCGCCCCTACCCCGGACGCGGGCAGTAGAAGGCGGGCACAGGGCCTCCCCGTGGGGGTGGAAGGACCACTCCACCCTCACTCGCGGAAGGTCGCGTCGCTCCGGTCCGTGCTCGTGGAAATCCCATTCAGGTAGAGCAGACCCTCGCGGTGCCGCAGGTAATAGCCTGGGAAGTTGGAGGACTCGAAGGAGAGCAGCGAGCTGTTGGCCAGTCCCGCTCGTCTCCACCAGGTCGCATCCGCCTTGAACAGGCTGGAGCCATCGTCGCGGTCCAGCCACACCTCGCCGTTGCGATGCCGCAGGAAGTAGCCCGGGAAGTTGACGGACTCCAGCGACAGGGCCGAGGCATTCGCCAATCCAGGAACGACCCTCCACTCCGCGTCTTCCGCCGGGAAGATGATGTGGTCGATGCGCCCCCGGGAGTTCTGATGCCGTACGAAGGAGCCCTGGAGCAGGGACTCGAACCGGGAGAAGGCGCGGACCGACAGGTTGTCGAACCTCGCCTGGGCCTGGTAGGTCCGCACGCCGATGGCACCGGACACATAGGAGCCATCCGTCACCGAAATCCTGGGAGTCACGAGGTCGTCGACATAGACCTTGAGTGCGGAGCCCACGGCCACGACGCGCAGATGACGGGACGTGCCCGTCATGGACGGCAGGGCCGCGACCGCGAGCGTCGTCCACGTGCCGTTCGCCTTGCCCAGGACCACCTGGTTGCCATCGATGCCAGCGAAATAGCCCTGGTAGGCATCCACCCCCGTGGCCGGGCGGCTGGCGCGGAACAGGAGCCCGGGGTTGCCGGACGGGCCGGGAGTGATGTCGGCGTCGTACGTGAAGTTGGAGAACAGGGTACCGAACGCGAGGGCCTTGGCGCCCGCATCGGCCCCGACGGAGAGCTGTCCATTGACGACGGACCAGGCGCCTCCATAGGTCTGCCAACCCGTGGCGTTGCCGTCGTTGAAGTCATCCGCGAAGGGGCTCTCCCAGCGAGCGGTCTTGGAGATGAAGGGCGCCAGGAAGCGGGCGATCTTCAGGTGGCCACTGTCGGAGGGGTGCAGCCCATCGGAGTAATCCGAGGTGCCCACCGACACCCAGCCCGTCGTATCCACGTAGTACAGCTTCGTATCCCCCGCGGCGATCCGGGCGCTCACCGCCGCCTGGGTGGGCGCGACCTTGAAGCCACCAAAGGTGCGCAGCACGAAGATGAAGGCATTGGGATGGCGGGCCCGGACGTTCTGGAGGAACGTGATGTAGGTGCTCTGGAACGCGGCATCGGAGACTCCGAAGTTCTGGTCATTGGTGCCGAGATTGATCACCACCGCGTCGGGCTGGTACTGGCCGAAGTTCCAGTCGGGGGAGGACGGGTATTCCACCGTCTGGAGTTTGAAGTATTGCCGGCTCATCCCGATGCTGTTGGGAGAGTGGCAGGGGAAGGCATCCTGCAAGCAGATGCCGGAATAGGCGATGCGGGTGTGGTCCGCGTTGAGGAACTCGCCCACCAGCCAGGCGTAGTCACTCAACGCGCCCTGGCTCAACGCACAGCACCCCGCGGTGATGGAGTCTCCGATGAACTCGATCCGCTTCGCGCGGGGGACGGGAGCCAGGGTGCTCGCGCCGCTGTCGAGCACCAGGCCCTGGAACTGCATGAGGTCCTGCTCCCGGGTGGCGACCCGCAGGGTGTGGCGTCCCGAGGCAAGCGGGGTGGGCGTCAGGTTGATCGTCCCGACGGCACCGGGGTAGCTGGCCTCGGCTCCACCATCGATGCTGACATAGACGTGGGCGGCCGCGGCCAGCCGCAGCTTCACGCTCGTGCCGGTGAAGTCGACCCGGAAGTAGGCCCCCGACCAGTTGCTTCGATAGACACTCGCGTTGCCTTTGTCCCAGCGTCCGACATACACGATGTTCGGATCGCTCGGAGAGCCATCCCCCGTGGCCGCGCTCGCCATCGGAAGCATCCCGGGGAGCAGGCTCAAGAGCAGCAGCAGCAACGGCGTGGGGAGGGGCAAGAGGCGCCGGGTTCTCGACGTGTGGGGCATGCGTGCTTCCTTCTGGGTGAAACCGGGGTCGGGAGAAGCAAATCCTGGATTACCCGCATTTGCCCGATTTTGCAAAGCACCGAAGTCGGAGAGGAGCGTGGTGCGCAACTCCAACTCCGTGCCGTCCCGCCCACCCACGAGCAGCACCCGTCCATCTGGCAGACCCACCGCGGCGTGGCCCTGCCTCGGCTCCTTCTACCGAAGACAGGAACTGAGGTGTGGGACATGGGCTCATCATCCCCCAAAAGGCGGGGCACGGGCCGCTCAAGAGAACCGCTCCCGCTGCGCGTTCTCGGTGACTTCATCGCCATTGAAGAGAGCTACCCGTAAGATGGAACACTCTTTGGTATGGAGGGCGTCTCATGGCACCTCGTCTGGCCGTTGCCGTCTTGCTCCTGGTCCTGTCCTCCGCGTGCAGCGCCACGCGTGTGGTGCGCCTGGACACGGGGCAGGGCGTTCCACTGGAGTACAGGCCATCCACCTCGAATGGGTCCGTACAGGTCAGTGCGGATGCGTTCGAGGAAGCTCTGACACAGTTGGTGCTACATGCTCCCCTTCCCATCCGCGCCTCCCAGCAAGGCTGGCTGATGCTCGCAACCTACCGCAGCAACGATGCGGACACGGCAGGGCAGTATCGCGTGAACAGGAATTCCAATGGTATCCGCGAGACGAGGCAGGGTGAGAAAACCGCCCACTCCCTGCTCGCCGATGTGACGAGCCTGAGTGAGTGGAACAAGCTGGGAGTGGCCTTGAGTCTGTCGCTTGAACCCCTGAGAGAGAGCATCACCAAGGCAGTGGAGAAGACCCTGTCCCCTCAGCTTTTCTACACAGTCATCGCCGCGGGTCTCATGAGCTGGGCCTTTCTGGCAGCAAACCCCGAGCCCGTTTTCACGAAGGCGGCGGCCATCGTCTCCGCGCTGATGTTGACCTATCTAGGAGCGGAGACCTTCCTGGAGGTAGTGGTCGCAGTCCGGGAACTGAAACTCGCCACCGATGAGGCCACTACCTACGAGGAATTGGATCAGGCTGGCCAGCGCTTCGCGAACAGGGTGGGTCCGGAGGTGGCACGCGTCGCCGTCCTCGCGGTAACGATAGTCGTGAGCCAGGGCATGACTGGGGGGGCTGCGTTGCTGGCCTCTCGACTGGCAGTGCTGCCCAGCTACCCAGAGGCGGTGGTGGGGGCCTCACGGGTCGGCATCAGCCTGATGAATGTGGGACAGGTGACCGCAGTGGCTGTCGTTGGCAAAGCCATCGTCATCTCCCTGCCAGCCACGGCGGTCTCCATGGCGATTTCGGGCAACAGCGGGAAAGGCGAGCTTCGGACAAGCAGCTCATCACAGTGGAGGCCGACCCGTGCTCGCCGCCGGTGAGGCGGAGATCGCTGCCCATGGGGCTACGCGCATTGGCACGGAGATCACGTCCCACAGCGGCCACTACATGAATGGCGCATCCAAGGCCGTGAGCGACAAGGCTTTGGACATTGCAAGGCAGGCCTTCGCTCGGTTTGGAATTACTTTTCCATTGACCCCCTGAGCCATGGATACGAAGACCCCCCTGCTGCAAACAGTTCTGAGCTGGCCTTCTCAAAAAGTCATCGCATGGTTGGATGGGCTTGCCATCGGTGCGCCGGTAGAGGGCGAATACTTCAACTGGGAACTCCTCGCCTTCACCGCAGCCGCCAGGGCCCATGAAGAGCGGAGCACTCCGTGGGCTCGAATCGCCCTGATGGTGTATGGGGTGCTCGCGGAGCGCACATCTCATCGGGAGAGGCACGCATTCCTGCTTTCGGAAATGAATCTGCGTGCAGCAATGATCCGCGAGTTCGGCGCTCGTGAAGGTGACGACGTCCTGGACCCCGAGATCATCGTGGCCTGGTTCCAGGAGAGCGCCACCCTGTCCATCGAGGAAGCGGCCAGGGCGTCCTCGCAGGACTTGCACCTCCTCCCCATGGAGGTGCTCCGCGAGCTTCGGGCCATCAAGAACGCACTGAATGTCGTGTCCCTGATCGCTGGAGTGGAAACGGTTCGGCGGCATCCTGAATTGGAGAGATGGCTCCAGCTCAGACCCGCATTGCCGTGAACGATTCCGCACAAACGTGAGCAGCAAGGTGCTTCGTCAGCTTGTTCTTCAGGATTCTCCGAACCCAGGGGAAAGGACCCCCCCGCAAGGCCCCGCTCCAACTCAGCATGGTCACGTCAGTAGACGATGCAGTCGAACTTCTCGATGACGGCCCGGAGTTCTTCCGGGGTGGCGCCCAACTGCTTCGCGATGGAGGGGGCGTGTTCGATGATCGCCGTGGTGCGAGCCGGTTGAGTGTGAAGCTCGTCCACGACGGCAGCACCATACCGGCCCGGCCACTTGACGCTGCGTAGCTCGGAGGCATGAGCAATGGGATCCAGAATGGTGAAGCAGGGCCACTTGGGAAAGCGAAGGGTGCCAGGATCGGAGCCCATGATGCGGCAGGAGTCCATCTGGGCCGCAGTGAAGTCACAATCCTCGATGGCGCCGAACTGATACCCCGGCGAGCTGCTGTATTCAGGCCAGTGGCCGAAATCGCACCCAGTCAGCCGCCCCTTGAACCGGCAGCCCTTCAGAGATGCGCTCACCCAACTTTGATGGTTCTTGAGTTCCTGCTTCACCTCGAAGGTGCAATCAATGAAGCGAGCTCCGAGAATGTGCAGACGCCTAGCGGGCACCTTCAGGACGACGGTGCAGTGACGCAGCGTCAGATTGGGGCCAAGGAAATAGAGCGAATCCTTGTCCGTCACCTCGAGCCGCTCGTTCGTCATCTCCTTGTTTTCGATGAGGACGTTCGTAAGCAACCCCATGGCCGCCCCTTTCAGAAGGTGAGCATCCGGAAGAACTCGCCCGCCATACGCCTGCCGTGCCGTGCCAGGTTCGACTCCGTTCCAGAGAGAATCTCGTACTTATAGCCACCCGGAGAGGGGTCAACCACATCGACCCCATGGGAGTTGAACTGAAGGCGCGCTCGGAACTGCGTTTCCACCCTGGAATGCACGAAGCGCCCTCGGGCCTCGCGCTCCAGCAGCCGCGCCAGCCAATACTCGCCGTTCTTCAGGGCCTCATCGATGGCTCTTCGCTCGTTCTGGCTGAGCCTATGCGGCCCCCACTCGTTCGCGGCCTGGGTGACGGCATCCTGGAGCATGTCTCCCAGCTTGTCCTGGGCGGGAATGTCTGCGGCCGACTTGCCGCGGGGCACGTGCCAACGCTGACCGTCGCTCAGTTCCACCTGCCGGTTGCCACCCCGGTGTCGAATGACGGTTCGCGCGGAGCGGCCCCCAGGAGCCATTGCCGACCCATGGCCCTGCCCCTTCTTGAACATCACCACGGCCAAGGGGCCCTGTGGAGAGGTAGCCACCGTCTCCACCGCCGCAATCGCCTGGGCCAGGGCCTCCTCCGTCGCGAGTGCCGTCTCCACTACTTCCACGCGCTCCATGACGGCGGCGCCGCCCTGCGCCTTCCACTGTCTCCCCGCGAGCTTGAAGCCCGGCAGTGACTTCACCCGCGGCAGCACCTGCTTCAACGTGTGCCCACTGAGCGTGGCCACCGCCAGAATCATCGCCCGTGCCGCGTCCTCGCCCAGCACCCGGCCAAACTCCTCACCCGCCGCGCGCAGCTCCTCGAAGGTGGTGGCGTGGTGCGCCGTGTCGGCCAGGCGAGCCCAGCCGTCCATCAGCCCGTACACCGTCTCCAGGCCCAGGTAGCCCATCAAGAGGAGGGTCATGCCGGCGGCCAGGGCCTTGCTCGTTGGCTCGGGCACTACCCACATCATGCAGTAGAGGGCCACCGTCCAGACGACCGTGGAGACGAGCATCCGTACGTCCAGCAGCTCGCGCGCCAGGGCCCCGCGCGTCTCATCGAGGACGTGGCCCAAGGCCAGCGCCAGGGCGAACGCCCGCCGGTCATCCGTGCGCAGGTAGGGCCCGTCGTCCAGCAGGCCCAGGCAATCGCCACCTCCTCGGGGCACACACCACTGGAGGTACCTGACCCTCAGGGCTTCATCCGCCGCGGGGGTGAGCACCACCGGGCCCTCCTGGCGCTCGGGCACCAGGGTGTAAGCCTGGTCGCGGTACACCTCCAGCAGCCAGTCTCCCGTGCTGTCCACCGTCTCGACGCCCTCGGGTGGCGGCAGGAGGAGGAGCAACTCCCGAGCGACCGCTTGTGGCGTCTTCGCCCCCAGTCGCATGTCGCGGGACAGGCGCAGGAAGGCCTGCTGGAACTCGGCCCGGGAAATGCGCACCGGCCGGGTGGCGATAGCGCCCGGCTCCAGGAAGTCCGCGTCGTACACGGTGGCGGACTCGAGGCCAGGCTCCGCCGAAAGAGCCCCACTTGCCGTGTTGGCCGGCGGGGACATGGACGAGTTGTCGCGGTCGCGCCCCCGTGGAGTGCCCGTAACACAAGCAGCCTGGAGGAAGAGGACGAGGAGAAAGCAGCCGCGCAGCAAGGGGCGCCAGCCGCGCACTCGATGGGCGCGAGCCAGTAAGACGGGTGGACACGGCCCACCTCCGGGAATGACGAGGCTGAAAGCCTTCGCGCCGCAATCACACGGAACCGCGGGTGTGCCAGTCAAGCCCACCGGATTGATCAAGCGAGGGCAGAGTGCAAGCCGCGCGCGATTCAATACGGCACGCGCTACGACTCCTTGCTCGCGGGAACCTGCAGCCCCGCCGAGCGCGCCAGCCCCATGACGCCCTCCACCGCCGCGGCGATGTAACCAAACGGATTGGCTCCATCCACCGCCGTGACGTGCACCTCGCCCATCTTCTGCTGGAAGGCCGCCGCCACCTTCGGCAGTTGCCGCGCCAGCTCCAGTTGGATGGACTCGGGTGACAGTGTGTTCTCGATGTCGCGCTGCGCCCTCGCCCGCGCCAGCTCCGGCTCCTGGGCGATCCGCGCCTGCCGCGCCTCCAGCTCCGTCCGCGCCAGCTCCGCCTCGGCGATGGCGCACCGGGCCTCCGCCGCCTTCGCCTCCGTCCGCGCCCGCTCCTCCTCCTGCCGCAGCTTCGCCACCTCCGCCGCGTGCCGCGCCGCCTGCGCCTCCGCCTCGAGCTTCAACCGCTCCAGTTCCGCCTGGGCCTGTGCCGCCGCCAGCGCCCGCGCGTTCTCCAGCCGCGCCTCCGCCATCCGCCGCTCGGTCTCCAGCCGCGCCAGCTCCCGCGCCTCCTCCGCCCGCGCCTCGCGCTCGCGCACCTCCAGCTCCGCGTTCAGCTTCGCCAGCGCCGTCTCGCGCTCCAGCGTCACCTGCGCCTGCCTCGCCCCGTGCTCCTGCGCCACCCGCGCCTCCGCCACCCGCGCCTCCACCGCCAGCGACTCCAGCTGCGCCTGCTCCTCCGCCGCCCGCCGCTTGTGCCGCACCTCCTCCTCCGTCACCAGCCGCGTGAGGGCAATCTGCCGCTCCGCCTCCGCCTCCTCCCGTCGGATGAAGCGCTCCTTGGTCAGCTCCGCCTCGCGCGCCACCCGCTCCTGCTCCTGCCGGAAGCGCGCCTGCATGTTCGCGAACACCGTCTCCGACAGCACCCGCACGTCCTGAATCTCGATGGTGTCCAGCACCACCCCCCACCCCGTGTCCGTCCGGTCCTCCGGCCGCCCCCGCCCCGACACCACCGGGGAAATCTCCCGCATCAGCTCCGTGGCGATCCCCTCCTTGCGCCGCGTCAGGCACTCCTCCACCGACAGGTTCGCCACCAGCCGCCTCACCGCGCCCACGAACATCTCCGTGAGCAGCTCGCGCAGCTTCTCCTGCGCCCGCTCCGGAAAGGAGAAGTTGAGCATCCGGAAGGCCACCAGCGGCTCGACGATGCGGTACACCGCCAGCCCCGTCACCTGCACCCCCACCTTCTCGCTCGTCACCTGATCCGCCGTGAAGCGCAGCCGCTGCACGCTCGTGGGCACGATCGCCACCGAGTCCCCCGGCAGCTTGAAGCACGAGGCCCCCTGCCCGCTCACCTCCCGCACCCGGCCCCGGCGCATATGAATGAGGAACTCGCTCGGCCGCGCGGTGATGAGCCCCCACTTCTTCATCTTCTCCGGATCCTCCGCTGGCTTGCCCGCCCGCCACCCCTCCGTGTCCCGCGCCCACTCCTCGTCCCGGGGCGGCGGAGGGGGCTCCATGCCTCCGCCCACCCGCACCGCCAGTGCGCCCGCCGCGTTCACCCTCACCGCTCGCTTCTCGTTCGTGGCCATCCGCGTGCCTCCCGGTCTCTCGCGGACTTCCCCGATTGCAGCCCCCTCGCCAGCCCTCCCTTGCCCTGAAATGGCCTGGTTGCGAGGAGGGGGTGCGCCGTCCTGGCGCGGGTGCACCGGAATGGATCGCTCCCTCCCGGCCCACGCGCCTGGAAGTGGACTGAATCCCTCCGATTCGTGGTTGAGACGGGGTTGGAGTCACGCCCCTCATGTCGTCTTGACCGAGGGGGGGTCGATTTTATAATTGACCAATCCAGTCCACTTTAGGTGCGCCGATGTAGGAGCACCAGAGACCTCGCGGGGTTACCCCCGGCCCCGGGGTTCGAGAACGACCGCTGCTGCCTGGAAGGCGACCGAGATGCTGAAGCTGCCCATCTACATGGACAACCACGCCACCACGCCGATGGATCCGCGCGTGCTGGAGGCGATGCTGCCCTACCTGCGCGAGGACTTCGGCAATGCCGCGTCGCGCAACCACGCCTTTGGTTGGAAGGCGGAGGCGGCGGTGGAGGAGGCGCGCAAGCAGGTGGCGGCGCTCATCGGCGCGTCCGACAAGGAGATCGTCTTCACCTCGGGCGCCACCGAGTCGGACAACCTCGCCATCAAGGGCGTGGTCGAGTTCTACAAGGAGAAGGGTGATCACATCATCACCCTGAAGACCGAGCACAAGGCGGTGCTCGACACCTGCAAGCGCCTGGAGCGCGTGCGCCAGGAGCGGCTGGACGAGCTCAAGACGCTGCGGCTCATGCAGCTCACGGGCGCGCCGGTGAGCCGCGACGAGCTGGCCACGCTCGCCATCAAGCACGACCTGGACAACGACGCGGTGTACCGCCAGTGGGCGGAGCTGCCCACGGGCGGCGCGCGCGTGACGTACCTGGACGTGGAGAAGGACGGGCGGGTCGACCTCAAGAAGCTCGAGGCGGCCATGACGGACAAGACCATCCTGGTGTCCATCATGCTCGCCAACAACGAGATCGGCACCGTGCAGCCCATCGCGGAGATTGGCCGGCTGTGCCGCGCCCGGGGCATCCTGTTCCACTGCGACGCGGTGCAGGGCATCGGCAAGGTGCCCTTCCACGTCGAGGAGATGCAGGTGGACCTGGTCTCCATCTCCGCGCACAAGATGTATGGCCCCAAGGGCGTGGGCGCGCTCTACGTGCGCCGCAAGCCGCGCGTGCGCATCGCGCCGCTCATCGACGGTGGCGGCCATGAGCGCGGCATGCGCTCGGGCACGCTGAACGTGGCGTCCATCGTGGGCTTTGGCCACGCGGCGAGGATCGCCCGCGAGGAGATGGCCGACGAGGCCGTGCGCCTCACGCGCCTGCGCGAGCGGCTGCGCAAGGGCATCGTCGAGCAGCTGGACATGGTGACGGTGAACGGCTCGCAGGAGCACCGGCTGCCGGGCAACCTCAACATCTCCTTCGCCTACGTGGAGGGCGAGGCGCTGATGATGGCCATCAAGGACGTGGCGGTGTCCTCGGGCTCGGCGTGCACGTCGGCCTCGCTGGAGCCCTCCTACGTGCTGCGCGCCTGCGGCGTGGAGGAGGAGCTGGCGCACAGCTCCATCCGCTTCGGCCTCGGCCGCTTCAACACCGAGGAGGAGGTCGACTTCGTCATCAAGCTCATGGTGGACAAGGTGAACCGTCTGCGCGAGATGAGCCCGCTGTACGAGATGGCCAAGGAAGGCATCGACCTCAAGAGCATCGAGTGGACGGCGCACTAGGCGCGTCTCCCCTCCCACCCCATTCCCCCCGGAGTTCCCATGGCCTACAGCGACAAAGTCATCGACCACTACGAGAACCCCCGCAACGTCGGCACGCTCGACAAGGCGGACCCCAACGTCGGCACCGGCCTGGTGGGGGCGCCCGCGTGCGGCGACGTGATGCGCCTGCAGCTGAAGATCACCGACGAGGGCATCATCGAGGACGCCCGCTTCAAGACGTTCGGGTGTGGCTCGGCCATCGCCTCCAGCTCCCTGGTGAGCGAGTGGGTGAAGGGCAAGACGGTGGACGAGGCGCTGACCATCTCCAACAAGGACGTGGCGCGCGAGCTGGCGCTGCCGCCGGTGAAGATCCACTGCTCGGTGCTGGCCGAGGACGCCATCAAGGCCGCCATCGACGACTTCAAGAAGAAGCGCGAGGCGCGCCGGCAGCAGCTGGCCTGAGCGCGGATAACCGAAAGAGCAGTCAGGAGGCGCGTGATGAACGAGCAGGCGACAGAGCAGACGGGCCAGAAGACGGCGCCTGTGACCCCGGCCGCCAAACCGGCACGGGGCATCACGCTGCATGACAGCGCGGTGGAACAGTTGCGCAAGTTGCTCGCGGAGCGGCAGACGCCCGAAGCGGGGCTGCGCCTCGCGGTGCGTGGCGGCGGGTGCTCGGGGCTGGCGTACGTGATGGAGTGGGCGGAGAAGCCACGCGAGAAGGACAAGATCTTCGAGCGCGAGGGCGTGCGGGTCTTCGTGGACCCCAAGAGCTACCTGTACCTCATCGGCACGGAGATCGTGTACGAGTCCACGCTGATGGCCTCCGGGTTCAAGCTCAACAACCCGAACGTGAAGGGCTCGTGTGGTTGCGGAGAGAGCTTCTCCGTCTGACGCACGCGACACCCACCACGCAATCCTGGGGGCCCGGCCGCCAATCGCCGGGCCCTCGTCGTTTCTTTCCGTCGAGAGGAAACACCCGGTGAAGTGCTGGAACTGTGACAAGGAGTCGGGGGGCAGCCCGTTCTGCGGCGCCTGCGGGAAGATCGCGGGCCGGATCGCCGGCACCACCCACTTCGCCGTCTTCGGCCTGCCCCCGAGCCCGGACGTGGAGCTGGCCGCCCTGGAGCGGCAGTACCGGGAGCTGTCCCTGCGGCTGCACCCGGACCGCTTCGCCCAGGCCGAGGCGCGTGAGCGCCGGCTGTCGCTGGAGCAGACCACCGCGCTCAACGAGGCCTACAAGACGCTCAAGGACGCCACCCGGCGCGCCTTCTACCTGCTCTCGCTCCACGGGGTGGACCTGGACCGCGAGGACTCCGCCGCCCAGAAGAACATGCCCCTCGAATTCCTCGAGGAGGTGATGGAGCTGCGCGAGGCGCTCGACGGGGCCATGGAGGCGAAGGATCAGGCGCGCGTCCAGGCGATGGCCCGGGACGTGGAGACGAGGCGCTCGGCGGCCCTCCAGGAGGCGGTGGAGGCGTTGCGCGTGCTCGAGAAGGGGCCCGCGGACGAGGCGGTACTGAAAAAGGCGTCGCACGCGCTGGGACGGGTGCGGTACTTCACGCGCTTCCTCGAGCAGGTGGACGCGTTCGAGGAGGAGATGCTGGCGTGAGCAAGAACGGCTTCCTGCAGATTCATGACCCGCTCAAGCCCAAGGGGCATGCGGTGGGGATCGACCTGGGCACCACGAACTCGCTCGTGGCGGGCGTCATCCAGGGCAAGCCCCGCTGCCTGGTGGCGGACGAGAACGGCGGCAACCTGCTGCCCTCGGTGGTGCACTACGGCCGGGATGGAGGCGTGGTGGTGGGCACACGCGCCCGGGGGCTCGCCGCCGAGCACCCCACGGACACCATCGTCTCCGTGAAGCGCTTCATGGGCCGCGGCCCGGACGATCCGGAGACGCGCAAGCTGGGCGCCTACCGGTTCGCCTCCGGCGGCAAGGTGGTGCGCTTCGAGGTGGCCGGCGGCCAGCCCGTCACCCCCATCGAGGTGTCCGGGGAGATCCTCCGCGCCCTCAAGCGCCGCGCCGAGTCACACTTCTCCGGCCGTGTGGAGCAGGCCGTCATCACCGTGCCCGCCTACTTCGATGACGCCCAGCGCCAGGCCACCAAGGACGCCGGCCGGCTCGCGGGCCTGGAGGTGCTGCGCCTGCTCAACGAGCCCACCGCCGCGGCGCTCGCCTACGGGCTCGACAAGGGCAGCCAGGGCACCTTCGCGGTGTACGACCTGGGCGGCGGCACCTTCGACATCTCCATCCTCAAGCTCGTGGACGGCGTCTTCGAGGTGAAGTCCACCGGCGGCGACTCGGCGCTCGGCGGAGATGACTTCGACCGGGCCATCGCCCAGCGCGTGCTGGAGGCGCTCGGCCAGGCCACCCCCTCCCACGCCCTGGTGGCCGAGGTGCTGGCCGCCTCGCGCAAGGCCAAGGAAGCCCTCACCGACAGCCCCGAGACGCTGCTCACCGTGGGCGCGCACCAGCAGACGGTGCGCCGGACCGACGTGGAGGAGTGGATCCGTCCCCTCCTGCAGAAGACGGGCGCGGTGTGCCGCCGGGCCCTCAAGGACGCGGGCGTGACGGCCTCGGAGCTCGACGGCGTCATCCTCGTGGGCGGCTCCACCCGGGTACCCGCCGTGCGCCGCTTCGTCGCCGAGACCTTCGGCCGCGAGCCCCTGGGCGACATCGATCCGGATCAGGTGGTGGCGCTCGGCGCCGCCATCCAGGCGGACCTGCTCACCAACGTGGATCGCCAGGACGAGGTGCTGCTGCTCGACGTCATCCCCCTGTCGCTCGGGCTGGAGACGATGGGCGGGCTCGTGGAGAAGCTCATTCCCCGCAACTCCCCCATCCCCATCGGCGCGGGCCAGGTCTTCACCACCTTCAAGGACGGGCAGACGGGCCTGGACATCCACGTGCTCCAGGGCGAGCGCGAGCTGGTGGAGGACTGCCGCAGCCTCGCGCGCTTCACCCTGAGTGGGATTCCCCCCATGACGGCGGGTATGGCCCGGGTGGAGGTGCGCTTCCAGGTGGACGCGGATGGCATCCTCTCGGTGAGCGCCAAGGAGCAGAGCACCGGCGCCACCCAGTCCATCACCGTCAAGCCCAGCCACGGCCTCACCGACGAGGAGATCGAGCAGATGCTGCTCGACTCCATCGACAACGCGGAGGAGGACGTGCAGGTGCGCCAGCTGCGCGAGCAGCGCGTGGAGGCCGAGCGCGTGCTCACCGAGGTGGAGCGGCAGCTCGGGCAGCACGCCACGCTCGTGGACGAGGGCGAGCGCCCCACCCTCGAGGCCGCCATGGCCCGGGTGCGCGAGCTGGCCCAGGGCAAGGACTCCCAGGCCCTCAAGGAGGCCATCCACGCCCTGGACGAGGCCTGCAAGCCCTTCGTCGAGCGCATCATGAACCAGGCCGTGACGCGGGTCGTCGCGGGCCATTCGGTCGAGGAGTTCTGACGTGCCCAAGGTCCACTTCAAGAGCCCCCTGGACGACGTCACCGTGGAGGTGTCGCCGGGAACCACGCTGCTGGACGCCGCCGAGAAGGCCGGCGCCCAGGTCGGCCACTCCTGCGGCGGCGTCTGCGCCTGCTCCACCTGCCACGTCTGGGTGCGCAAGGGTCTCGAGTCGCTCTCCGAGCAGCGGGACGAGGAGATGGACCGGCTGGACATGGGGTTCGACGTGCGCCCCTACTCCCGCCTGTCCTGCCAGAGCGAGGTCGGCCAGGCGGACGTGCACGTGGAGATCACCGAGGAGTCGCTCTCGGCCTATATGGACGAGAACCCCGTCGTGCGCCGCCGCCTCGAGTCCGAGGGAAAATGGCCCCTGAAGAAGTAGGTTGAAACAACTGCTTGACGGGGACGGTTCAGGCATCTATACACCGCCCCCGTCGACGCAACGCACCGCCGAGACGCCGCAGCGATGCAGCAGCAGCCACCTGCCCAGGTGGTGGAATTGGTAGACACACTAGATTCAGGGTCTAGCGCCTGCAAGGGCATGGAGGTTCGAGTCCTCTCCTGGGCACTGAAGAAGGCCCCGACTGAAAAGTCGGGGCCTTTTTCTTTTTCCGCCTCTCACGCGGGGCTGTGCACGGGCTCCACGGCCTCGTGGGCCATGTGGCCCGCCGCCTCGCGCGCCAGACTGCCGCCCCGGCGCAGGTCCTTGATGCGGATGCCGCGCATGCGCACGGACACGGCCCCCAGCGACACCTGGCTGAGCAGCGTGCCCAGGTGGGTGAGCGCCGCGAAGGCCGCGGCGTCCTCGGCCGAGGCCCCCAGGCTGCGCGCCGCCCAGCTCGTGACGAAGTAGTAGATGCCCATGCCCGCCGGCACGCCCGGCAGGCTCTGGCCCAGGGCAATCGCCGCCAGGACGATGGTGCCGGCGAAGAGCCCCCCGGAGATGCCCAGGCCCCTCAGGGCCAGCCCGTAGGCCAGCGCGGGCGCCAGCACGGGCCCCACGGAGAAGAACAGCGTGCGGGCCATGCCCCGGAAGCTGCGCGCGGTGCCCAGGCCCTCGGAGACGTGCCCCAGGAGGTGGCGCACCCGGGGCAGCCGGTTGCGCCGGCCCAGCGCCCGGGCCAGCGGCAGCGCGTAGTGGGCCAGCAGCACCACCAGCACCACCAGGCCCACGCACGCCCCCACGGCGATGCGCAGCGGCCCGGAGAACTCCGCCATCTTCTCCCCGAAGGGCCCCAGGAAGGACAGGGCCACCAGCCCCATGAGCGCCGCGAACTCCAGCAGCTTGCACACCGCCACCGAGCCCAGGGCCTGGAGGAAGGGAATGCGCTGGGTGCGCGACAGGAGGAAGCAGCGGATGAACTCACCCAGCTTCCCGGGCAGCGCGTTGTGGGTGAAGGCGCCGATGGCCACCAGGTGGTAGCGCTCGCGCAGGGGCACGGGCTTGCTCAGCGTCGTCTGCCACTGCACGGCCCGCAAGGGGATGATGGAGGCGGACAGCAGGAGGAAGGGGATGAGCCAGGGCAGGTGCCCGGGCAGATCCTCGATGAAGCCCTCCAGCGAGAAGCGGGGAATGAGCAGGGGGCCCGGTCCGAAGTTCCACCGGAAGAAGGCGCTGGAGATGAGGAACACGGACAGCACCGCGCCCACCACCACCGCCAGCACCTTGAGGAACACTCGGCCCCCCGCCCTGTTCTTCATGACGCCGCGACCTCCACCAGCGCTCGGCGCCCCTCGCGGTAGACGCTCGACAGCCGATCATGCAGTTGGGTGCAGTGGCTCATCGCGGACAGGTCCACCGGCAGCTCGCGCGGCCAGCAGATGACGCTGTTGGTCTCCGTGCGCGTCAGCCCCCCGTGCGAGCCGAACTCCCAGGCGAAGCCCACCGTGCCGCCCTTGGAGACCGCCTGGCCGAAGAGCACCAGATCGCCCGCGGTGGGCATGTGGGGCAGCTCGCGCAGGTAGTCCGCCACCGCGCGGCGCGAGAACTCCGAGGACAGGGGCGCGCTGTCGATCTGATGCGCCTCGTATACCTGGCCCCCGATGATGGCCACCGCCTTGTCCCGGCGGCGCACCGCCACGATGCCCAGGTCCGGATGGCGCATGGCCCGGCCGAGCACCTCCGGGAAGCGCGCCACGAGCTGCGCGGCCTCCAGCGGCTCGCGCCGCCGCGTCAGGTACACGTGCGAGAAGTTGCCGGACTCGACCACCACCGGCTCCTCGGGCCCGCTCAGGGACACCTCCTCGAGGAGCGGACGGCCATCGAGCAACGCCCGGCGCACGTCCTCGGACAGCGGCAGGGGCGCCCCCTCCAACAGGAGCTTCTCCAGGCGCTTGCCGGTGCGCCGCTCGATGGCGTCGCTGTCCACGTGGCCGTGGTCCGTGAGGAAGACGATGTCGTAGCCGGGCTCCACCGCCTTGGACACGGCGTAGAGCTCGGCGAGGTAGGAATCCACGCGCCGCAGCTCCGTGAGCGCCTGCTCCGAGCGGGGGCCGCGGCGATGAGCCACCTCGTCGTAGTTGCCATAGACGAGGTAGATGGAGGGCACGCCCCGGATCATGTCCACCATGGCCTTGGTGTGGGCGAAGCTCCACCCGAGCCGCTGCAGGAAGATCCGGCTGACGAGGTAGCCCTGCTCGTGGCGCCAGTCGCGCTGCATGCGCGCCCACCGGTACACCTCGCGGAACGAGTTCCACGCGTCCTCGCCGAACGAGCGCAGGTACGACAGGGGCTTTCGCGTGCTCCCCGTCAGCACGCCCTCGAACTCGTACTTGAAGCTGCGCAGCATCGTCTTGTAGCTGGCCACCGTGCTCATGCACAGCCGGTTGCGCGCCTCGGCGCGGAAGAGCGCGAAGTAGGCATGGCCGCCCTCGGACAGCAGGCTCGTGCCCGAGTCGCGGCCCAGCCGCGACTCCATGGCGAGCGCGTCCGCCGGGGTGTTCATCTGCACCTTGCGCCCCAGCTCCCGATCGAACCAGCTATAGGCCGGCAGGTTGGGATGGCGGATGCCGTAGAGCAGCCCCGCCTGGAAGAAGGGCGTGGAGGCGGGCGAGCCCCAGAACGCATCGTCCATGGCATAGGCGCCCGAGGTGACGAGCCTGGAGAAGAAGGGCATCTGTCCGGTGCGGACGGCGTTCGCCAGGTGTGCCTTGGGCACGCCATCGAGGTGGACGATGAGCAGCTTGCGTTGACGTGAAGCGGACAAAGGGCTCATCTTCGAGCCGACTCGGCGCACGTACTCGCGGGCCCACGTCTGCAATTGCGGGTTGATGACTTCGTTCACGGTTTCGTTTCCCCTCCCCGGCCGGGAAGATGTGCACGGAGGGAGCCGCCAGCCGTGCGAACCGGGGTGTTTCGAAAGCTCCGCCGCAAAGCGGCCAGCCAGGCGGGCCGTTCGGTCGGGTCATGGTCCCCATCCCCCTGGGCATGGCACCTTGGGTCGTCATGCTTCCGACCGCGCTGCTGCTGCTGACAACGCTGGCCACGACCCCTTCTTCCGCAACCGCTGCCCCCCTCGAGGCGCCCGTCCAGAAGGAGAAGGGCGCGGACGCCATCGTGGTCCCCCTGGTGAGCTACAACTCCGACCTGGGCATCACCTATGGCGGCGTGGCGGGCGCCTATCTGTACTCGCCCGGCTATGTGCCCTACCGGCATGCCATCGCCATCCAGGCGATGTTCACCAGCCGGGGACAGCAGAACCACTACCTGCGCTACGACGGGCCGCGGCTCATCGGGCCCATGCGCCTGGAGCTGCGCCTGGAGTACCGGCGCGAGCTGCTCAGCCCCTTCTACGGAGCGGGCAACGTGTCCGCGCAGGACTTCCGCGGCAACGAGAACCAGGAGCGCTTCAACTACAAGAAGGGCTCGCCCGGTGCGTGGATGCGCCTGCGCGGGCGGCCCCTCGGCGAGAGCCACCCCTTGCAGGCATACGTGGGCTACGCGTGGCGCTACACCGAGGTGTCGCCCTTCGAGGCCTCGGTGCTCAGTGAGCTCAAGCCCGTGGGCATCGAGGGCGGGCCCACCGGACAGGTGTCCGCGGGAGTGATGTGGGACACGCGCGACAACGAGTCGGACCCGGTGCGCGGCGGCGTGGAGGAGCTGAGCGTGCGCGTATCGGGCTCCGCCACGGGCAGCCGCTACCAGTACGGGGGCGTGACACTGAGCGAGAAGCGCTTCTGGCAGTTCGGCTCGAGGGTGGTGCTCGCCCAGCGGCTGACGCTGGACGCGCTGTTCGGAGAGGTGCCCTTCTTCGAGTGGGTGAACACGGGCGGCGTGAGCGTCTCGGAAGGCATTGGCGGCATGAGCAGCGTGCGCGGCATCGAGCGCAACCGGTTCGCGGGCAACGTCAAGGCGTTCTCCAACACGGAGCTGCGCGTGCGCGCCTTCGACTTCCACCTGTTCGGCGCTCCGGTCTACACGGGCGGCGTGGCCTTCGTGGACGTGGGACGCGTGTGGCACCCGGACGTGGCGGACGGCCCCTGGTGGATGGTGCATCCGGGCGTGGGCGCTGGCCTGCGCGTGGCCCGGCGCGCGGCCGTGGTGCGCTTCGACTGGGCCATGTCCCCGGAGACGCTGCGCCACCGCGTGTACATCAACTTCGGCCACATGTTCTAGGCCGCGGCTCCTCCAAGCGCGGAAGAACAAGCTTCGCAACGGGAGAGAAATCACCCGGAAACATGCGGCACCGACACTGGCGAGCGTCGAATCCTCACCCCAGGAGGTAGCCCATGCGTCGGTTCTTCCCTCTCCAGGCCGTGCTCACCGTGGCGGCATCGTTGGTCTCCGCGTCGGTGCTCGCACAGCCACCGCCGCATCGGCGAGGCCCGCCCCCCGAGGCCCTCCAGGCCTGCGCCGCCAAGAGCCAGGGCGCCACCTGCACCATCGACTTCCCGGATCGCCAGCTCGAGGGCACCTGCGAGTCACACCATGGAGAAACCCTCGCCTGCCGGCCGGCGCGTCCTCCCGGTCCTCCTCCCGAGGCCCTCGCCGCCTGCGCGAACCTCCAGGAGGGCGAGGCCTGCACGGTGACGTTCCACGACAGGCAGCTCCAGGGCCAGTGCCACACCGGCCCCGATCAACAGCGCGCCTGCCACCCCGAGCGCCCCCACCGGGAACACCCTCCGGAATAGGAGGCTACGGAGAGACAACGGGCGTCACGGGCTCGCCCTGGCGGAAGCGCGCCTCCGGACCCGGGCCCACGTACACCTGCACGGTGCGAAAGCGCGGCGTGCTCTCGGCCACCCGAACCGAGTGGCGCAGTCCCGCGGGGATGTAGACGGCGTCGCCCTGACGCACGGACATCACCTGCCCCTCGACGGTCATCTCCGCCCCACCCTCCTCCACGTAGATCATCTCCACGCTGTCCGCGTGGACATGCTCGGGCACCGTGCTTCCCCCCTGGAGTTCCAACACGCCCATCGAGGCGGCACTGGCACCGGTCTCCTCGTTGAGGAGCAACAGCGCGGTGCCCTTGCCCTGGGCGATACGGAAGGTGGGGGCCCGCGCGCCGTCCACCACGTAGCGCACGGGCTGGTTGGAAGAGACGCGGGCACAGCCCACGCCCACACACAGCAGGGCCGACAGGAACACGGTGCGCATCACGCCTCCGTCCCGACTCATCGATGGTTGAGATACGTCGAGTGACACGCCACGCACGTCTCCACGAGGCGCCCGTAGCTCTCCGCGAGCGCCTTGTCGTCCCGCTTCTCCGCGGCCTCGCTCACGGCACGAGCGCGCAGGCGAGCCTCGTCCTGGAGGACGAAGAAACGCTCGGGCAGGAGCGCGTTGAGATCCGCCTCACCGCCGGGCAGCGGCCGGATGATCCGGGGCTCGGCGGAGATGTGTTTGGCCGCGGCGCGCGCGACGTCGTACTGGAGCAACGTCACGCCATACATGAGATCGCGCGCGTCCTGCCCATGCCGCTCCATCTTCTGGCGCAGCAGGGACCGGGCCTGCTCGGGCAGATAGTCCGGCTTGCCCAACGAGGAGGGAGGCGACTCCTTGTTGGCCGCCTCGGCCTTGGGCTTCTCCGCCTTGGGCTTCTTGGACGAAGCGGCCTTCTGGGGCTCGGGCTCCGCGGCGGAGGCATGGAAGACAAAACCCGCGGACAGGAAGCCCACGAGCACGAGGGGGACGCGAAAAGGAGTGTTCTTCATCGAATGGGCTCACTGACCGTGATGCAACATGGAGGCTTCTGCCCGCCTCAGGGAGTCGCCGCGGCAGCGGGGTTGCCCGCCTTGATCCAACGCGCCAGCGAGAGGGCCTCCTGGGTGGACATGACGTCCGCGTAGCTGGGCATGCCCGTGCCGGGCCGGACCTTCTGGGCGTCGAGGATCCACATGGCGACCGTCTCGTCGGGCTTGCTCCGCGCGTTGACGAGGGCGGGAGCGAACATGGCGCCCTCGCCGTGGCAGCCGCGGCATTTCAAGCTGGCGAAGAGTTCCTCCGGAGGCCGTGGCGCCTGGGCGGTGGCGGTGTTTCCGGAAGCGGAGGGCGCCGCCTCCTTCTTCTCCGAGCAACCCGCGAGGGCCACGGCCATCGACAAGAGCACCGTGTGGGACAGCGGAAGGACGAGGGGCATGCGGTTGGAGCGCTTGCGCATGCCCCCTCCTCTACTACCACTGGCGCGGGGAGGACCAGGGGAAGGGGGCCAGAAGGGCGTCGCCACCGTGTCGCCCTCGAGAAGGGGCGGGGGAGCCTCGCATGAGGCTCCCCCGGGCAATGCCCCCTCGCGTCGGGACGCGACGGGGGCTACGGGGTCACTTGTGAGAAGCGCACCTTTTGCACCCCCTCGATCATCTGCAGGGCGAGGGGTGCGGACGTGTACTCGGAGCGGCTCTGGACGCTCTGCAGCTTCTGGGCGAGCTCACCCATGTGGATGACGCCGAGCGCTTCGTCCTTCTTCCAGGGGACGGGGAACTGGTGCTCCAGGATTTCACTCCCCGTGTCCCGGTCACGCGGCGTCTTGCGGAACCTCGGCGCCTCGTTGACGGGCGCATCCACTCCAAAATGCATCGCCTCCGGCTGGAGGTGGATGTCCACCGTCTTCACGTCGCCTTCGAAGAGACACAGGAGCACGTTGTCGTTCAGCCGCTCCATCCGCGCGAGGTTCAACATCTCATCCGGAGGCTGGAAGGCGTTGTCCTCGATGAGGACGTCATAGCCATCCACGAGCAGATCCTTCCAGCCGGAGACCACGGACGAGCGCAGCAGGAAGCCCGTGATCAACCGCTCCGCCTCCTCCAGGGGGCTGGCGCTCCTCCGCCGCAGCTCCAGACGCCTGTCCGCCTCGGTCACCCGGCCAATGCTGTTGGCGCCATCCAGCAGGCACTTCATCCAGCGCCAGTCCATCCGGAAGAACCGCAGGGACTCGGCGGGGAGGAGCCGCGCGTCGGGCACCAGGTATTCGAAGGGCACGCCGCGCAGGTCGCGCAGGTCCTCGAACCACTTCCTCACCACCTCGGGTTGCCCGGGCGGGGTGCGCACACTCCGGAAGGGCATGCGGGACACGCTCCGCGACCGCTGCTCCTCCTGGCGCTGCGCGAGCCGGCCCGTGCGCTTCCATTGGTAGAGAGCGAGGGAGACCGCCTGGTTCTGCAGTGTCAGCCGGCGCCCGAGCTCCCAGGCCGAAGCATAGGAGACGTCGAACATGCCGGTCCGCGCCTCGTAGCGCAGCAACTCGTCCGCGGCCAGGGCGGGCAATGCCACCGGCTCCTGCACGTCGCCGGGGCTCAGGGGGCCGTGGTACCACGAGACCGTCTTGTCACCCTGGCGAAGGGCGTGCGGCAGGGGGATGCATCCCCGGGCGAGATACGGAGCCGCTTCGGTCTCGACCGCCTCGGTCAGCCTGAGCGTGCTCGGCTCCCGCTTCACCTTCGAGAGCAGCGCGGTGAAGCTCTGGTCCGGATCCAGGCACGAGAAGCTCCACCGCTTCAGGCTCACGAGGCGGATCAGCGCCTCTTCGCCAGCACTTCCGAAATCGAACTCCTCGGAGTCTTGATGGTAGCGACCCTCCACGGAGACCAGATAGGCCGTGCTGGTTCCGCCCTCTTGGGGCAGACGATTGCAGAGCACGGTCGCATGGGTATTGGTGCTGGCCGACGGGTCTTCTTTCTTCATGCCCTTGAGCTGGCGCACGTGGGCCAGATAACCCAGCTCGCTCTTCTTGGGCAGCACCGCCTCGAGCAGCCGCCGCTTCACCTCGATCACGCTCACGCTGTCGTCCGGGTCCTGCCCCACCTCCTCCTCGAAGGGGGGGAACGTGGCCCCAGGAGCCGACGCCAGCTCCCGCAGCGGGAGGATGCGCTCGACCGGTTTGTCCTCGGGCGAGCTGAAATCCGACTCCCGGAACAGCAGGAGGGCGAGCCACGGGAGATTGGGATCCTCGTTGTCGGGCGAGCGCTCCCAGGGCAGTGTGCTGCGGGTCAGCGTGATGTGGGGCAGGACATTCAGATGGTCACCCAGGCTTCCCTCGGGCGGGAAGACGCCGGCCACATCGCTCGGTGCGAGCGCGGTGAAGCGCTCTCCCGTGACCACGAAGGTGAGGCTGCGCTCCCAGGTGGCTGGCGTGGAGACCTTGTCGCTCTGGAGCGTCTGGAGCGACTGCGTCAGGTCCACGCGGTAGGTGCCGCTGTCGAGCGGGGGCTGGTGATACTGGATGAACTCGACGAGCGGGGCGGTGTCGGTGCGGGTCTTTCCAGTCATGATCGGATTCCTCGAAGGGATGGGCGGCTCACTGGACCTGGGGAGCCACGACGAAGGTTTGTGCGAGTGATTCCGGATCGAGCGACACGTCCCGCTCGGGATCGAATCCCAGTCCCTTCAGGAGCTGATCACGGAGGTCATTCCGTCCCACCGTCTCGCGCAGCCGCTCACGGCGCGCCGCATCGTCTCCGCTGATGGGCTGGAACGCGGCGATGGGCTCCCACTGGAAGGCGTCTGGAATGGGGGTCGTGTCGTAGCGCAGCACATCCGTGCGGATGTTCTCGGTATGGCCGGGTGCGGGCTGTGCCTTGATCTGGACGTCAAAGCATGTCACCACGCCTTCCACGAAGCCCGGCTCGTCCGCGGTGGGAGGAAGCACCCGATCCTCGGAGGCCGTCTTGGCCGTGCCCCACACCGCGGAGGGGACCTTGCGCGTCATCGGCGTGAACGTGAACCAGTCCGTCACGTCCAGCTCTCCATCGTCCGTGAGCTTCGTGACCCGGAGCCACTGCTCCGTCTCGAGATCGTCTGGCATGACCGCCATGGGACGGATGCCGAAGGCCCCCTGGGCACCTCCCATGCCGATCTCCTGCCTCCCCTCCCCCTGGACGGCCTTCTTCGTGGGGACGAAGGCATCCGTGGTGAGCGCGAAGTCCTTGGGGTTGACCACCCAGAGATCCTCCGCCCCCTTCTGCAGCCGCCGCAGCAACCCGTTCGTCACCCCCAGGGTGCAGATCTCCTCCCCCGGAGGCAGGAATCCGCTCTGGAAGTCCTCCCAGCCAATGGCCTTGGGATGGACGCTGCCCTGGTCTCCGAACTCGATGGTGAAGGAGAACAGGGTGACGTCGATCTCCGCGTAGCCGCCGAAATCCGGTCCCCACAGCCGCAGGGCGGCCGACACGTCGACATCTCCGAGGAAGCCGAAACCGGCGCTGATGCTCACCCGGAGTTCGATGTCGTAATGGTAGGGCTTCCAGCTGATCAGGAAGTCGGCGCCAGCACGGAAGGTGGCGTGCGCATCCCCCGACTCGAAGCTGACTTCCAGCGAGCCGCCCGCCATCACCGCGTGCGCACAGAGCGCGAAGTAGCCTCCTCCCTTGATGATGGCCACATCGCCCAGGCGCCAGTTGAAGCCCAACCGCGGCACCAGCGGGTAATGGTCGGGGACGGGGAATCGCGGGTGGTAGCCGCCGGCGGTGATCACGAAGTCGCCCGCGTGCGGCCCCGCCAACCACGTGTAGAAGGCATAGCCTCCCGTGAGCTTGCAGTCCTTGGACAGGATGTAGGAGGACGGCGTGAGCTGGGCGATGACGCCCAGGAAGCCCTCCTCGGGGATGAAGGAGGCCTTCAACGCCAGCTCTATCTGCGCGATGGGGTCCACGCCCGAGTTGGCCGCCCCGAAGGGGATGCTCAGGTTGGCGAGCCCGAGCACGTGCACCTCGAAGCGCTCGCCCAGCTTGACCGTGAGCAGGGCGAACCCCGACAGCAGCTTGAACGAGGTGAACTTCACCCCCACGGCCAGGAAGCCATCTCCCACGCTGGGCGTGAGATAGGTGGACAGCAGGGCGACCTTCTCCTGGAGGAGCGCCGCCCGGCTGTTCGCGTCACCGATGTCGTTCTGCCCGCTGAGCGCCTCCCGGACCAGGGGGAAGTCCTTGATCTTGTCCACCGTGGGAATCGTCAGCGCCCGGTTGACGCCAAAGCCCGCGGACAGCCCCTCCACGAAGAAGAAGGGCGGCCCGCCCAGGGGCACGCCCAGCACGGCATAGAGGAACAGCGAGGGCTCGCCCTGGAACTGCGCGTAGCCGCCAATCGCGCTGAGCGAGATGGCCCGGCCGCCCATCTTCGCCTTGAGCAGCGCCAGGCCGTCGTAGCTCTCGACCTTCTCGCCCTCCACCTCCATCTCGCGGCGCAGGAGGGTGCCGCCAATCTCCAGATTGGGCGTGCGGTAGTCGAGCGCCAGGCCCTCGAGGTGGAAGCGGGGCGGCGAGCTCATCGTCACCGGCGCGCTCACGGACAGTCCGGACAGGCCCAGGGACAGCGGCCCCAGGGCAAGGGACGCGTCGAGCAACAGCCACAACTCGCCCGCGTCGAACTTCACCCCCACGCGCTCCAGACTCACCGGGCCCACGGCCTTCTGGAGCGAGAACCACTGGGGCTCCATGCCGCTCCGGGTTCCGGGACCCTCGACGATCTGACCGTTGTCGCTCACCTGGACCGGGACGTTGATGGGCAGCGTGAGGTCGCCGATCTGGAGCTCTCCCCGCAGCGTCACCCCCTGGGGGAGCACTTCCTTGCCCAGGGGCACGCCCTGGGCCTCGAACAGGGGGATGAGGGCGTTCACCTCGGGCTGGGTGAGCGCGGCGGAGGCCACCATGATCCGGTAGGTCAGTTTCACCCCGTCTTCTGGCGTGAAGTTCTGACCCACCAGGGGAAGCTGCGACAGATCCAGACCCGCGCCGACCTCCACGCCAAAGAGCCGCCTGGCCGTCAGGGACGTGGGCGGCTGCTGCCACGAGGCGAAGAGCGCGTGGTTCACCTGGAGGGTGAGCCCGTCGGGGATGAGCGCGGCGAAGTCTTGCGAGATGCCCTCGACCATCTTCCGCAGGCTCGTGCTCTCACCCTCGGGGTTGGAGAAGCCCGCGAGCAGCGTCTTGCCGAGCGGCGCCGGCAGGTTGGGACGCGAGTCGATGGCGAGCTTCCCCGTGGACGCCCACTCGCTGAGGACGGAGAGATTCTTCGTGGTGTTGTCGAGCGTGACCGAGAGGTCCTCGAGGACCAGCTCCTCGATGAACCGTGGCATGGGGATGCCCAGCTTGCCGGTCAGGTCCCCAACGAGGGCTCCAATCTCCACCTGCTCGTCCTCCGCCAGCCCGCCCTCGAAGACCCAATGGGTCGCGGTGGGATTGGCGGAGGTGCCTCCCCCCGAGCGGCTCGCCGAGACCACGAACTCCTTGTCCGCGAGCGCGAAGGAGCCGTGGATCTCCACCTCGGGCCGGTTGACCCCCTCCTTCGACATGTCGAGGCCGAGCCCGGTCAGGGTCACGAGCCCCGGCACCACTTCCCACTCCTGCGCGATCTCCGCCGCGAAGGAATAGCTCTGCTCGCGGGGTTGGATGATGGCCTCCAGCCCCGTGAGCGTGAACGTGGACGGGTCACCGCTCTCCGGCAGGATGCCCGCGAGCAGCGACGAGAGCGGCGCCGTCTGTCCCTCGGGCAGGGCAACGGCGACATTCATGGAGGGCAGCGCCACCCCGGCCTTCAGCAGGATCTCATCGTCGAGCTTGAGTGTGCTCCGGGCCTCGCAGAACACCTGGCGTGTCAGGGGATCCGACGGCGACTTCACCGTGATGGAGAAGAACAGCTCCTCCAGGGCGAACTGCCCGTCGATGATCTGCCAGGGCTCGGCGGATTGGAGCTCCAGGGTGACCGAGCTGACCTGGCGGGTGGGATTCTGCTCGAGGATGAGCTCGAACCCCTGGAGGGCGATGACGTTGGCCAGGGGAACCTGGGCGGGG
The DNA here is from genome assembly GCF_002305875.1 of Cystobacter fuscus. Classification (NCBI taxonomy): domain Bacteria; kingdom Pseudomonadati; phylum Myxococcota; class Myxococcia; order Myxococcales; family Archangiaceae; genus Cystobacter; species Cystobacter fuscus. The sequence continues at coordinate 8,606,852 of NZ_CP022098.1, forward strand.
ATGATGTCCAGGCTCACACCGCCCACGAGCTGGGTCAGGGCATCCAGCTCCGTCAGCCGGATGCCATCCAGCTCCGCGGTGACGACGAGGGGCGAGGTGTCTCCTCCTCCCTCGGCGAGCTCGCCCTTCAAGACGAGGACCTTGCCGCCATCGGCCGTCTCGAGCTCGAACTCGAGGCCGTCACCGAGCAGGGCGGCAATCCCTTCATTGGTCAGCAAGTCATCCAGCAATGCCATGGCCATCCTCGCCCTGCTCAAGGTGTTCACGCGCCGGTCCGTGTTCCGGCGGGTTTGCATCTCATCTCAATAGGAATAGTCGCCGGTGATGAGGGCGCGCCGGATCGCGATGACATGGACACGCCAGTCGTCACTGACCCGCACCACGTCAGCGAAGATGTGCCAGGTGGTGCCGCTCACCTTGGGGTAGCAGTTGAAGGAGATATCCTTGTCAGCGCTGTCATCGTCGGCATTGAGATAGAATCCAGCGACGAAGACCACCCACTCGTCTTTGGAGAAGCCGGTATTACCGCTGGCGGCGCCTCTGTTCACGGTGATGGACTTGCACTGGAATGGCGCCTCCCCCTTGAGCAGGAGCTTACCGTCGGTCTTCAGGGTCAGCTCAGGAGTCGTGGTGTGGTTGTTCGTGAAGAAATGAAGGTCATGATTCGACCTGGTGCCGAACCATCCGCCCTTGTCGCTCACATAGGTGGTGAGCGTCCGGGTGCCGTCGGTATGGCTGAGACCGTGCGCACCCGCACCCGTCTTCACCTGGAGGGGGTAATCGGGTGCATACGTGCCAATGCCCACGTTGCCACTGGTCTTCAGCGTCAGCTGGGGCTCGGTCTTGTTGTTGGCGAAGAAATGGAGATCGTGATTCGACCTGGTGCCGAACCATCCGCCATCATTGTTCACATAGGTGGTGAGCGTCCGGGTGCCGTCGGTATGGCTGAGCCCGTGCTCGCCCGTGCCCGTCTTCACCTGGAGGGGATAATCGGGTGCGTTCGTGCCAATGCCCACCTTGCCCTCGGTCGTCAGCGTCATCTGGGCAAGCGAGTTGTTCGTGAAGAAGTTGAGCTTGTGCTCCGAGAGCGTACCGATTCCGCCTCCAGGCGATCCCACACGGGTCGCGAGGACATGGGTTCCGTCCGTGTGGCTGAGCCCGCTGGAATTGCTGTCCGTTCGCACCTCGAGGGGGTGGTTGGGCGCACTCGTGCCGATGCCCACCCTGCCATCGGTCTTCAACGTCATCGCGGGGGATGAGACGCTGTTGTTCGTGTAGAACAAGAGGTCATGGTTCGTCTGGGTTCCAAACCCGGCCGCTCGGGTGCTGGAGGTCCCACGCAGCCGTGTGGACAGCTTGACCGTTCCATCCGAGTGGGTGATGCCATACGCATCCTCAGCGGTCTCCACCGTCAGCTTGTTGGTCGGGATGCCGGTGCCGATGCCGACCATCTGGTCCGCGAACTTCAAGGGCTGCTTCTGGATGAACGCCACGCGCTCACCGTCGCTGTAGCCGGTCAGCCCGCCGTAGCGAACGAGCAGCGCCGAGCGGCCCGTGGCGTGGCCCGTCTTGACCTTCGAGATGGGCACCTCGATCGCCATCCCCTTGTCCAGGGTGGTGTTGCCGGGCTTGGGCGTGAGCGTCCACTCCCCCAACTGGTTGGGCCCCTCCACGTTCCAGAGGGCGTGGCCGGGCCAGTCCGGGTCCGTTCCAGTGTGGTCTGGCTTGCCCGGGATGAGGATGCTGGACACCTGGGAGGACGTCCCCAGGGCCCAGAGGTGCGAGGTGTCCTCGCTGGACTCGAAGCGGACGGTGAAGCGGCTCACCGACTCCCCGCCCGTGCCAGGCGTCAGGAGGATGGGGACCAGGCCCGTGTTGACGATGCGCAGCACCAGGTGGTTGTCGGTATGTCCATCATTCAGGACGATGTTGGAGCTGCTGAACTCCGCCTCCAGGGAGGGAGCCGACGCGCCGCCCATGCTCATGTTGATGAGGCCGAGGTCGGAGTTCTCGGTGCGGTTGTACTCGTCATCCGGTCCGCTGAGCGTCACGTAGGTCTCGTATCGGTGCAGGATGAGCTGGGCGAGCGTGGGCCGCGTGCCCTTTCCGGCGACCGCCCCCACCTTCTTCAAGGTCAGCGCCAGGGGAGTGCTGGGCTTCACCTCCAGCGGCGCTGCGCCCTTGTAGAGGACATACAGATAGACGTCGCCCAGCGCGTACTCGTCAGCCGAGGTCGGAACACGCTTCTCGATCTCACAGAGCAGTCCCCACTGTCCGTCATGAGAGGCGTCGAGGAGGAGCTCCTCGGGTCGCACGAGCGTGTCGGGACGGAAGGTGAGCTTGAAATGGTGGTTGGAGCTGCTCACCACCATGTCGCTCACGTTCTTGAGCGTCATGGTGACGCCAGAGTGGGGCTTGGATTCGATCTCGAGGGTGTCGCTCTCCTCTGGAGACTCGTTGATGAACAGGACGTTGGTGAGCGTGTCGCTCGAGTCCGGGAGGGGAAGGTTGAATTGGAACGCGAATGCCTGGGCCATGATGGGCTTCCTCTAGCTGTGAGCGGGTCCAGCGGGGGCCGTCGTCTCGGAGGCCGAGATCTGGGCCGCGGCCTGTTGCTGGATGCGGCCAATGAGCTGGAAGACACGCGCGTAGGGCTGCCTTCCGAGCGCCTCCAGGACCTGGTTGATCTCCGCCACGCTCAACGTGAGCTGGAGCGGTTTGTTCGTGTCATGCGCCATGGTTGTTGGAGCCTCCAGGAGGTGTTTCACGCGAGAGCTTCAGCCAGCCCTCGGCGAGTTGCAGGGCGTCCGGCATCCGGGCGCGCGTCTCCGCCGGAGTCAGCGCCCGCGTCTCCTCCCACAGGCCGCGCTGCCGGGACACCCAGGACCAGGTGAAGCCGGGCTGCTCGGGTACCGGCACGCTCACCGCGCGCTCGCCGCCGGCCTTGCCGTAGGCGGCCCGGCCCGTCAGCAGCGGCGCGGAGGTGAACGTCACCTCGAGCGACGCGAGCGCCTTCTCGTACTGCTCGGGGGGAATCCGGATCGACTTGGCCGGCACGATGCTGCTGGTCGCGTGGACCTCGCCTCGCGGATCCACGAGCATGGTCAGGACTTGAGCCGGTGCGCTCACCGTCTGGGGGATCTCCACCGCCCTGTTTCCCGAGGCGGTGACGATCGAGCGCCCGGCGGGGTCGGTGCCGGAGAAGCCCGCGTGCTCGCTCTGGGGCGCATAGAAGGTGCCGTTCTCGAAGCGGCCATCCGCCTGCTCCTTCCAGTAGCCGAGGAGGCCGTCGTTGAACTGGCGGAACTCGCCGATGCGGATGGGCAGCTCCACCTGATCGAAGCCCAGCGTCCACGACTCGGGGCTCTGGGAGATGGGCGTGGGCGCCTCCCCGTCCTGGTATTGCGCGAGGGTCTCGTTGAAGACCCGCCAACGCTTGTCACGCGCCGGCAGTCCGTGGAGCTCCAGGTCCACCGACGCCCGGACCACGGCCAGGGGGCGTCCAATCAGGAGCGAGAGCGAGGGGCTGTGGGAGAGCGCCTCCGGGTCGCTCTGGTCCAGGGCGGCGTTGAGCACCGTGCCAAACGCCTTCGTGTAGTCCTGGCCCGCCCTGCCGGCGGACGTGAGGTGATCGACCACCTTGCGCAGGTGGGGGTTCTCGATGGCCTCCACGGCCACGGGATGGGTCGTGCCGGGGAAGGGATCCCAATACCCCGCCGCGTTGATGACCCCCAGCGGGGTGCCCGAGGTGGCGTACACCATCAGGCCACCGTCGAAGTTGTTGGGGATGAGCCAGCCACAGATGGGGCTCGTCGCCGGATGCGCGTTCATCTCCGGCTGGTCCTCGCCCTCCAGGGGCATGCCCGACAGCCACCGGAACTGGATGCGCGAGGGCTGGGCGAGCCGTGGCGCGAGCAGCACCCGGTGGTCATTCTCGCCGCGATCCCTCAGGGGCATCAGCTCGGAGGACACGATCGTCGTGCCCCCCTCGTCGGGCCGGGCGTCCAGGTCGTTGAGCTGTCCGAACGTGTCCACCAGGCGCAGGCCGGTGATGCGCAGCTCTCCACCGCGGAAGGGATTGAAGTCGCGCTTCGGGGTGGACGCCAGGAGCAGGGCGCCGCGGACCGTCCCCGCCACCTGCGAGGCGAAGAGGCGGTGGTCGTCGAAGCCGATGGGCTCCTCGATGTCGAGCTGCAGTGTGCGCTTTTGCATCAGGAGCGCGTCGTTGAAGCCATTGAGGGCCTGGGAGAGGATGTGCTCTTGCTGGGACTGGAGCGTCACGTAGGCCCTGAGCGCCGTGCGGAGCGTGTCGTCCTCCTGTCCCGGCTCGGGCTGATAGCCGGAGAGCAGGGCCTGGGCGTTGCCGTTCGTGTCGAGGTATTGCTCGGCCTGCGCCGCGGTGAGTCCATACAGGGCTTTCTGGTGGCTCTCCTCCGACAGGAGCAGCCGCTGCTTGACCACGTACGAGGCGATCCGCTGCTTCAGCGTCCCGCTCGTGTGCGCGCTCAGGATGCTGAACCCCCGATAGGGCTCCGAGTTGGTGACGACGTCATCGGTGTTGTCCGGCTCCCGGCGCGCCAGGTCCACCGCCTCGGGGGCGCGCACATAGCGGCGGGTGATGTGGTCTGGCGGGTAGGCGTCACGGCCATCCACCTTGGGAACGGGGTGCGGGAAGAACTGGACGTCCCACTCCAGCAGGAAGGGGTTCCAGGGCTGCTGGGTCCAGGTGGTGAAGCCCGCGCGCTCGCCGGACTGGGAGGCGGGTGAGGCGTCGATGAGCTGTCGAATGCGGCCCAGGAGCGCGTCCTCCAGCGGCAGGCGGTCGAGGCTCTCGTCGGAGACGCCCTCGAGGAGCTGGCACGCCAGCAGACCGTCCTTCTGGAGCCGGCCGTCGCGGCCATGCCGGACACCGCGCGAGAGCGACTCGCCATGCATCAAGACGACCGGATCATTGGGCTGCCAGTAGCGGGGACCGGGGATGGCCCTGAGGGCGCATGGGGGGGTGAGTCCCCATACGCGCCGCTGGAGCGCATCCATCGCACGCTGCAAGCGCGCCGCGAGCTGCTCCGCGAAGGGGGGGATGTCGAGGCTGATCAACCCCTTCTCGATTCGAATCACATACGTCCGCCCCCCGTCGGTGATGTTCCACACCCTCCCCTCGCCTTCCTCGCCGCCCTCCGCCACCACCTTCACGGTCGCGCTCGAGGAGAGCGTGATGCCGAAGTTCTTGAACTCCTTGGCCCAATGGCTGGAGGAGGCGCTGATGTAGCTGGCGTCGAGATCCTCCCGGTACTCCCGGAAGTATTGCGTCGAGCCGGCATTGACGAGGCCGAAGCGCAGCGTCTCGGGCGCTCCCACCACCTGTTGCGTGTTCCGGGGTTGCTTCCACCCGAGTTTGCCCGTCGCGAGCAGGTGCTTGCGGAGGGTGGCGAGCCCGTTGGCGCGCAGGGTCTGCATCGCGTCCGAGAGGTCCTCGGCGTCGGTGGGCTGGTCCTCGCCCATCTGGTCGCCGATCGCCTCGGGGTGGGTGGCGTAGATGAACTTGTGCCAGTCATTGAAGAGCCGCGCGCTCATGGACGCCGTGGCCTCGTTCGCCCGGTCATACGCGCCCTGGAGCTGGTTGAGCTCGCTGAGCAGGTGGGCCACGTCGTCCGGGAGGGTGACCTCCTCTCCCTCGGTGTCGCTCGCGGGATTGGCGCGTTGGATGGACCAGAGGGTGCCACCGGCACGGGCCGTGAAGCCCCGCTCGTGGCGCGCCTCGTGGAACTTCTCGTCCACGTCGAGCTGGAGCTGGTCGAGCTGATCCGTGAACTCGAGGGCGTCGAGTTGTCGCGCGACATCGCGCCGCGTGTCGGGTTCCTCCGCGAGCTGGTGGGCCAGATAGGCGGAGAGGGCCTCGGTGCCGGTGTCACCCACCGACAGGGTGAGCGTCTTCTGGCTGGCGGCGGCGTTGCTCCGGGTGGGCCCCTGGAACGTGAGCCGCGCGTGGCAGACGGTCCGGCGGGGGAGCGCGGCCTTACCCAGGTCCACCTGCCACCGGAAGCGTTGTTCGAAGTCCTGGCGGACCCGGATGCGATCCGTCTCGGATTGGTGCTGGTGGTAGAAGTCCTTCAAGACATCATCGTCGGGCCGGTCATACCAGCCGAGGACGTCGTAGCTGACACCGGACGGGTCGGCGCCCAGCGCGGCGTCCGGGTCGTGGAAGCCGAACACGCTGAAGCAGCCCGGGTAGAAGGCCGCGAACGAGGCCTTCACATGGTCGAGTGAAGCGTGCCACTCGAGTGGCCCCATGGCCGTGAGCGCGAGCTCGTACTGGCGCAGGTACTCGCCCGAGCTTCCGGAGGATTGCCAGTCCGTGACCTGCATCGCGCGTCCGATGTGCCGGAAGGGTTGGTAGGGCCCCTCCTTCAGCCGGGTGCGCGGAAAGGGAATGATGGCGGCGACGGGCTGCTCCTGCTGCGGACGCTGGACCGTCAGATCCGGGTAGAGGTAATCACTCTCGACGACCCACTGCCGCTCCACGCTGGTGCCCCGGAGGCGGCGGACCAGCCAGCGGTTGGGGACCATGGGAAAGCGATGCCGTCCGGAGAGATCCGACTGGGTGCTGCGAGTCAGCGTGTCGGGCAGGGCCCAGTGCAAGTGGATGCCTGGCGCGAGTTCCTGGAAGGTGGGCGAGAAGGGCTGGGAGAGGATGTTCTCGCTGATGTTCGCCCGGTCATTGCTGTGGCCGTAGTCGCCATCCGCTTTCTTGTAGGTGAAGGGGAGCCGGGTGTACTGCGCGAGTGCTTCGCGGACGGGCGTGGGGCTGGACAGACAGAGCGCGTCCAGGTGCATGGGGACGAGAAGGACATTGGGGGTCGTCGGCTCTCCAGCCATGGCGATGCTCCTTTGGAAGGACGTTTGACGATAGGTGTCGGACGACGACTGCGTGTACTCGTCTTGCGCTGTCTTCCCTTGCCGGGAGAGCCCGTATAACTGTCTGGTTCGAATTCGGGGGATAAGCGTTTTGCTGAATTGACAAGAAAGCAGGGATGTGCTGGGCGCGCCTCCCCGTCACCGGCCGAAACTGTCCGTGCTCGGCGAGCGGACGGATGGGGCGCTCCGCGAACAGCCAGGGGTAGCGGGCCCGCTCCTGACGACGGGAATCACTGCGATTCGCATGTCTTTCCTCACGGCTCGAGAAGCAGGAGGATGTCTCGACATTCGTACCAGGTGAGAATGGCCCGAGGTCCATCAGGTTTGCATGTTTGGGAGAAGCCGATGGGTCTGATCTGGAAGGCGGCGTCAGCTTACTTCAGCAGGGCCTGAGCCCGCTCGGTTCGCAGAGCAATGGGCCGAGCCGGTGGAGTTGGAGATGGCGCCCCTGCCGTGCTGGAAAGGACTGGGGGAGGTACGATGCCCGCTGAAGGAACGAGGCGACGCGAGCCGTCTGGGCTTACCAGTCGTGCTAGAGTTCGTCCCAGAAAGCGGAGTCGGCCAAGAAGAGGCCGCATCTTGCTAGAATGATCTCGTTCTCCAACGCGGACTGAAGCTGCTGGTACAAAAGTGGATCATCGGGGAATTTCTCTGAAGCTTCGCGCGCAAGCACCGGGTCTCTACAGAGTTCCTCGAACTTCGCGGCGTCACGTCCTGCCTCGGCGCGAATCGCCTTGATTTTCTCGGAGAACCACACAGCACTCTCGACGGTTTTCATTTGGGTTTCGCGCCTTTGAACTGCTTCTCGAGTGCGGAGATTATGTTTCTATAGAGCAGCTCAATCTGCGGCAAACTACGAAAGGACTCACAAAGCCTCGACTGCCAAAAAAAGACAGCATCGACCTCACGGCGCCGCGCCTCAATAGGTTGGAGGAAGTACTCGCGAGTTTGGCGAGCGGTCGATGGGCGCGGTTTGCTCGCCCGGCTGGCCCACCATGGGTGCCCCCGCTCCCGCGGGGACGTACCGGGGAACAGGCACTGGGATGGACGGAGCTGGAGCCACTGCCTGGGCATGAACCGCCGTGGCGACCAACATGCCGAGCCCCATAACACGGAAGGTCATTCCGAAGACTCCTACTCGAAACGTCAGCAGAGATGCTCGGCGAGTTGCACCGGGTACTGCGCCACCGGCTCATGGGACGGCCTACGGCTCGGTGAGGGTGAGCGCCAGCTGGCGCAGCTCGTGACCGTTGACGGGCTTACGCAGCTCCTTGAGCAGCGGGGTCTCACCGAACTCCTCGACAATCTCCTCCCAGGAGTAGTCGGAGTAGGCCGAGCAGAGCACCACCCGCTGCGAGGGGTGCACCTTCCACAGCTCCCGCAGCGTCTCCACGCCATTGCCGCCGGGCGGCATCCGGTAGTCCAGGAAGACCAACGCGTAGGGGCGGCCCGCCGCCACGGCCTCCCGTACCCTGGCCACCCCCTCCTGTCCCTGGAAGGCCGACTCCACCTCGAACTCCGGACCGGCGGGCCGCGCACGAGCGGAGGGCGCGCCAAAGAGGGCCGTCCGCAGCGAGGCGAGCTGCTCCGGGCTCCCGCCGCGCTCCGGACAGAGGAGCCGCCGGAAGTCCTGGTGGATGGCCGCGGAGTCATCGATGATCAGGATCCGCCGCTTGTCACTCATGCCGCCTCCGGGGGTGTGCAGGGCAGTTCCAGGGTGAAGGTGGCGCCGCGCCCGAGACCGTCGCTGTGCGCCGTCAGCGTGCCGCCCAGCTCCTGGGCCGCCAGCGCACTGGAGTGCAGACCGAAGCCGTGGCCCTCCTCCCGGGTGGTGAAGCCGTGCTGGAAGATGCGCGTGAGCAGCTCCGGCGCGATGCCCATCCCGTTGTCGCTCACCTCGATGCGGACGCGGTCGGCCGCGGGCGCCTCCACCCGCAGCGTCAGGCACCGCTGCTCCGCGGGCGCCGCATCCAGGGCGTACTTGGAGTTGCTGATGAGGTTGACCAGGATCATCAACACCTTGTGCTTGTCGGTCAGGAGCTGGGGCACGGGGGACAGGTGCCGCACCACCCGCACCTCATGACGGGTGAGCCCCGCCGAGTTGATGCGCAAGGCATCCTCCAACAGCTCCACCAGGTGGGCCGGCTCGTTGAGCCGGGGTGTCCGGGTGTAGTTCTGCTGCAGCTTCACGATGGTGCCGATGTGCTCGGTGTACCGGCCCACCTCGTCAAGCAGCGACACGGCCTCATGGGTTTCCTTGCGCAGGTGCTGTCCCAGCCCGCTCAGGAAGGGCATGACATTCCGGCCGCGCTCGTCCTGGGTGAGGAAGGTGGCGAGGTCATCGCGCCGCTCCTCGAGCAGGGTGGCCAGCTGGCTGACGTCGTCCACCTGGAGGCCCACCAGCCGCTCCTTGGCCAGCATGGCCGAGGTGTGGACGCTGTTGAGCACGTTGCCCACGTTGTGCAGCACGCTGGTGGCGACCTCCGCCCGGCCCGCCTGCCGTGCCACCTGCACCAGTTGCCGGTGGACGTCCTTGAGCTCCCGGGTGCGCTCGTCCACCCGCTGCTCCAGCCCCTCGTTGGCCTGTCGCAAGGCCTCCTCGCGCCGCTGGACCTCGTCGGCCATGAGGCGGAAGGACCAGGCCAGCTGTCCCAGCTCGTCCTGACGCCGGGTGTCCAGCTGGACCTGGAAGTTCCCGGTGGCGATCCGTTCGGTGGCGTGGGTGAAGTCCAGCAGGGGGCGGGAGATCTGCTCCCGCAGCACCCAGAACATGATGGCCAGCTCCAACACCAGCGCCGCCAGGCCGAACACCAGGACGTAGCGCGCCGCCAGGAGGGCGGGCCCGGTGAGCTCCTTTCCGGGGAGCACCGTGACGAAGTTCCAGCCCGTGCCCCCCAGCCGGATCGTGGCGAGGAATTCGCCGTGTTCCGGCAGCTCCAGCACGCTCTGGCCGGACGCGCGTGCCATCACCCGCTCGAAGATGTGCCGCAGGTGGGCCCGCTGCTCCGGGGAGCCGAACGGGGTGAAGCCCCCGGACAACGAGACGTCGCGGATGTTGTAGGCCTCGGTGCCATCCAGCTTCAGCTCGGGATGGGTGATGAGCTGACCATCGTCGCGGAAGATGACGTTGTACGAGCCGGGCAGGTGGCCTTTGGCGGTGCGGGCCATCAGCTCATTCAGGAGGAGGTCATGGCCGATGGTGGCCACATGACGGCCCTCCACATCCAATGGGGTGGAGGCCGTGACCATCCAGACCTTCGAGACCGAGTCCAGGAAGGCGCCGGACCAGGCCGTCCTCCGCTGGGGGTTGTTCTGGGGAAGGCTGTTGGTGAAGTAATCGAAGGTGTAGAGCGGAAAGTCGGGCTCGGTGTCCTGAGTATAGGTGGGGCGCTCCGGCCACAGGGTCACGAACGCTCCCTCCGGCATCATGATGTAGGTGTCCTCGACACGGGTCAGGAGGAGCGGCCCGTGCTGGACGAGCACGTCGTACGCGGCCACGAGCCGCTGGCGGAGCTCCGCGTTGGGGGACACGCCGCGGAACACCATGAACCCCGGCATCTTCGTGCCATCGAAGCCCTCGGGGCGGCTGCGGATCGTCCCGTCGGGGAGCTGGACGGTCAGGCGCTCGAAGCGGGAGGCCGCCTCCTCCTGGCTCAAGGACTGGATGCGCTCCTGGAGGGCCTTCTTGAGGAAGGCATGGTGGTCCTCCGCCAGGAGGAAGATGGACTCCTCGCGATGGCCGCGCTCGACGACCGACCGCTCCAGCTGAAGGAGAAACTGGTCGCGCAGCGTCTTGAACAGGTGCAGGTAGCTGAAGAGCGTGCTCAGGGCGATGACCAACGCGATGCGCATCCCCATCTTGAGGAGCGTCGCGCGGGCCAGGGAGGCACGAGGGCGGGAAGGAATCGGGTTCGGCATGGAGCGCGCTCAACGAGTTGGAGCGTGAATCCACGCACGGACCCACCGGAAACACCAGGGGAGGGGGGGAACGGAGGCTGCCCGCCCGGAAGCTCATGCCACCGCGCTGGAAGGCGCATCGGCGGGGGCCGCTGTCAGCAGGACGCGGAAGGTCGCACCCTGGCCCGGCTGGCTCTCCACGGAGAGCTCGCCGCCGAACCCGGTGATGAGGCCGTGGCAGATGAACAGGCCCAGCCCGGTGCCCACGCCCGGCGGCTTGGTGGTGAAGAAGGGCTCGAAGATGCGGCCCAGGTCCTCGGGGGCGATGCCGTGGCCATTGTCCTGGACCTCCGCCCACACCCGGCCATCCGCGAGCAGGCCCGTGGCCACGCGGAGGCGGGGCTCGGCGGGCCCTTTCGCCACGGCATGGAGGGCGTTGATGATGAGGTTGAGGAAGACCTGCCCCAGCCCATGCTCGTCGGCGAGAACGGGCGGCACCGGACACCGCGCCCACTCGACCCGGAGCCCCGGCACCTGGGCGAGGTTCGCCATGGCGAGGGCATCCTCCAGCACCGTGTCCAGCGCCACCGGCGCGTCGGGGAAGCTCCTGCCGCGGGAGAACCCCCGCACGTCCTGGACCAACCGTTGGATGCGCTCGCAGCCCTGGAGCGCATCGTGGCAGGACTCCTGGAGTTCCTCCACGTCTCGCGGGGGTTGGGTGGCGGCCAGCGCCTTCAGCTCCCCTCGAACATGGTGGAGGTTGGCGATGATGAAGCTGAGGGGGTTGTTGACCTCGTGCGCCAGCCCGGCGGCGAGCCGCCCCAGCGCTTCCAGCTTCTGGGCCTGGACGAGCTTGAACTCCAGCAGCCTGCGCTCCTCCGTCTCCCGCCGCAGCTGGGCGTTGGCCTGCTCCAGCTCCGCCACCCGCCTGCGCTCGCGCCGCAGCAGCTCCCACTTCTCGGCGAGCGCGTGGGCCATCTGCCGCACCTCCATGCTCTGGAAGGGCTTGTGGAGGATGAGCAACCGTTGGCTGATGCCCAGCCGCTGCACCACCTCCTCCCAGGAGTAATCCGTGTACGCCGAGCAGAGGACGACCTGGAGGTCCGGGTCCTCCCGCCAGAGGCGCTCGGTGGTCTCCACGCCGTCCATTCCCGGCGGCATGCGGACGTCGACGAAGGCCAGGGCGTACGGCCGCCCCTCCTTCAGTGCGACCTTCACGCGCTGCAGACCCTCCTCTCCCTGGAAGGCGGAGTCCACCTCGAAGCAATACCCCTTGGGCCGGGGTGGAGGCATGCCGAAGAGCGAGGCCCTCAACTCCGCGAGTGACGCGCCGCCCTCGCTCTCGGCGAGCAGCCGGTGGAAGTCCTGGTGAATCGACGGAGTGTCATCAATGACCAGGACACGCGGCGCGGGCACGGCTGAGAGACTCATGGTGTACACCCCCCCACCTGCCCCCTCTTCCGAGTCCCCTGTCCGCATCCAAAACCGCGGGAATGCATATCAATTCTCGAGGACAGATAGGTGAGGCACGCGACCAATGGGGGCGGTCCAATTTCCAATCACATGCTAAACAGGATTTTCAGACAAAGATATATCCCCGGCCGACAACGCCCCCAGCACGCCGGCTTCAATGTTGAGTAGGAGATGTTGGAGGGAGAGGGCTGGAGCGCAGGGGCCGAGAAGGGCCGCTGCCGGGGCCAGCAAGGCCGCGCGCCGCGCCGGTACACGGGACGGTGCAACCCCTTGGTGCGCACCCCTGCCCTGGCCGCCCTCGCTTGAGCAGAGCGGCAGGCCGTTGGGGCGTGTGGACAGCGGCTGCGCCAGGTTCAGCACCACGCCCGCTGGGGTGATCCCCGGGCCGGGGCCCGCTTCAGCGCCCGCGTGGGCAGTCCCAGGTGCGCCCATTCGAGCTGCCCACGGCAAGTGCGAGCCTGTGTCAGGTGAGGAACTCGACGAGCGCCGGGGTGAGGACCTTGGGGCTTACGTTATGTGTCTGTCCCGCCAGCGTGCGGTGCTGTGCGTTCGGCACGGCCTTCGCGACGCCTTCGGCCGCCTGCTTCAGCCGGGGGTCCGTCTTCCCACCATTCATGACGAGCGTCGGGACGCGGATGGACGAGAACCGCTCCGTCGGGACCGAGTAGCCGCGCATGACGTTCGCGTCGTAAGGCAGCGTGTGCGCGACCGCCTGAAGCTGCCGCCAGGAGCCGGGCATCAGCCGCATGAGCAGGACGACGAACCCGGGCGCGCCCATCATGTCCCGCATGAAGTACTGCACTGCGTCTCCACGGCCCCCCTCCGAGAGGAGCCGCTTCAGGTTTGCCTCGTGGTCGGCCTCGAGACGTCCGGACGCGGCGGACACGTACGGGGGCTCGTACGCCGTGAGCTTCGTGATGTTCAGCCCGCTCGCCGCCGCCTCGAGCGCGAGTGCTGCGCCGGACGACAGGCCCGCGACGGCAGCGGAGCCGCCCGCGGCCTCGATGAGCGCGGCGAGGTCCTCGATTTCCCGCTCCCGCGCGTAGGGCTGCGTATCGCCGCTGTCGCCCCGGCCACGGCGGTCGTACGTGAACACCGTGAAGTGCCGGGCGAGGAGCGGCGACAGCTTTGGCATCGGCCCGAACGCACGGTAACAGAGGGCGCCGTCGACGAGGATGAGCGCAGGTCCGGAGCCCGTCTTCTCGTATGCGATCGACGTCCCGTCCTTCGAAGTGACCTTGTCCATGGGAGTCCGGCTATATACGCCGGCTCGCCCGCGAAGGTGACGCCGGGTAGTGCTCATGCCGCATTCCCCCACTACTTCGTCACGTCCAGGTGCTTCCAGGGGCGACTGCTGCTACGCCCCAGCGCGGAGGTGAACGAGGTGGTAGGCGGGGTGCTGGCACGAGCCGTCCAGCAGAGCGCGGGCACCATCCGGCCGTACGCCTTTACCTTCGCCTCCAATCACTTCCACTTGTTGGTGTGGGCACGGGGTGCCGCGCTTGCCGGCTTCATGCGCTACGTGCTGGCCCATGGGGTGAAGGAGCGCCTCATGGAGAGGAGCGCTGAGTGGCCGGGTCTCACGTGCCTGCCGCAATTGCTGGGGCCGGCGCGCAGAGTGTTCTCGAGAGGCGGCGGCGCGGTGGAGTCGGGGGGATTTCCTGGCCTGCTGCATTGGCTGCATGGCGTGGCTGCACAGGCGCTCGCCTCGGGCCTGCATGGACACACGCTGTGGTGGCGGACGACGGAGGCTGGCAACGACGACTCGGTGGACATCATCCAAGGCCTGCCCGATGGCGTGGCGTTTGCGGATCTGCTGGCCGGGCGGGTGGGTTGAGGCGGTGGGAAGTCTCGTCGCCAGCCAGCCGTTCAGACTGACATCTCTTGTTCCCACCAGCCGCGGGTGTTCACGTCGGCCGCGTCGGCGAGAGATTCCAGCTCCGCCATGTCTTCTCTGGTGAGCGTGATGCTGTTGGCTCGGACCAGGCTCTCGATGTATTGGGGCTTGGTGACGCCGATGATCGGCGTCGTGCCCTTGGCGATGGCCCACGCTGTCGCGATCTCGGGCGCTGCCACACCCTGCTTCTGGCCTATCGAGGCGAGCTTGTCCGTGAGCGCCTTCAACTGAGGCAGCAGGCCGTTGTAATGTTTCGCCCGGTCGCTGCCTTGCGGCAGCGGGTTCTCCGGGCTGTACTTGCCACTCAAGGCGCCCTGTTCAAGCACCATGTAGGCGAAGAATGGGATGTCGCGCTTGCGGCAGTAGTCCAGGATGCCGGCTTGCTCGGAGCTGCGGTAGAGGAGGCTGTAGTGGTTCTGGACGGCCTCGACCCGAAACCCGGCTGCTCCCAGGATCTGGTTGGCGAGTTCGATGTCGCTCAGCTTGTGATTCGAGACGCCAACATGCCTGACCTTCCCGCTCTTCAGCAGTGGAATCAAGTGCGGCGTCCACCGCGCCACGTCGGCTGGGTTGTGAATCCAATACAGGTCGATGTAGTCGGTACCGAGGCGTGCCAGACTCTGCTCGAGCATGTCCGCCACCGGATCCTCGCCGGTTCCCGCGGCCTGCGGCGTGAACTTCGTGGAGAGCTGGTAGTCGCTGCGGGCATAGCGCTTCAGTACATCCCCGAGCACGGTTTCGGAACGGCCCATGCCGTACACCACGGCGGTGTCCCACAGCGTGAACCCGGCCGCGTGCGCCTTGTCGGCGACCTTCTCCAGGCCAGATGGAGTCAGGTGGCTGCCGAAGTAGCCGTTGCCCGTCTCGCCGCTGTCGCCCCAGGCCCACGTGCCCAGCGCGACCGTGGGGGTCTTCAGATTGTCGATGGTCATGTTCTCTCCATGTTGGTGCTGCGGCCGGGTTTGCTGTGCCCCTCCCTGACGCCGCCGACACTGTGATGCGCGGCGACGCCGAACGGTTAGCCTGATCCGCCGAGATTGCTGCACATTCCTCCAGAAGCTGCGGACCAACATTGCCGGCTCTTCGCTCGCATGCGATGGTCCGATTCATGGAAACACTGATCGAAATCGCGGCCGTGATTGCCCGGCACGTCTCGAAGGATGGCTTCCACGCCACCCCCATCGAACGTCTGACGCTTGCTCGATCCTCCACGGTGACACTGCCGATGCCGAATGTGTACCGGCCGCAGCTGTGCCTCGTCGCGCAGGGGCACAAGGAAGTCACGCTGGGCGACCGCGTGTTCAGATATGCACCGGGGCGCTATGGGATCGTGGTCCACGACCTGCCAGTGACAGGTCATGTGGTCGAGGCGACGCCTGACAAGCCCTATCTCTGCCTGTTCCTCGATTTCGATCCGGTCATGCTGGGGGAGTTGGCGTTACGCGTGCCGCCGCCGGGAGCTTCCTGCCCGCCAATAGGCATGACGGTGTCCGACGTCGGCACCGATCTGCTCGACGCCGTGCTGCGCCTGCTGCGCCTGCTCGACGATCCGGCAGCGCTGCCCATACTCGGGCCGCTGGCCGAGCAGGAAATTCTCTATCGCCTGCTCGCCGGCCCGGACGGCGCCAGGATGCGCCACATCACCTCCAGCCAGGGGCGGGTGGCCCAGGTTGGCCGCGCCATCGGCTGGATCGGGAAGAACTTCCGGGAAGGGTTCAGGATCGAGCGGCTTGCGGCGGAAGTAGGCATGAGTCCGTCGAGCCTGCACGAACACTTTCGCGCCGTGACGGCGATGACGCCGCTGCAATTCCAGAAGCAGCTCAGGCTGCAGGAGGCGCGCAGCCTCATGCTGGTCGATGACATCGACGTCACCACTGCCGCCCTCCGCGTGGGTTACGAAAGCCCGTCACAGTTCAGCCGCGAATATCGCCGCCACTTTGGAGAGCCCCCGGCGCGCGACATAGCCCGCTTGCGCGCTTCGACGGCCTTGGCGCAAGCCTAGTCGCTATCGAACGACGACAGCTTCAGCGCCCCGCCGGCCACACCACCGTGTCCACCACGACCAAGAAAATCACCACGGCCAATCCCCTTCATTTCGCCGAGGACTCGCACTTGAAATGCGCGGTGATGAATGACATCCGGTCGAAGACCGCATCCTTGCCATGCGCTCGGCAGTGTTTCGCCGCCAGCGGCAAAGCGTCGCCCGCCGACCACACGTTGAAGACGGACACGACGTTCTCGTCACCTCGGGGCGGAGCATTCGGCAGCTGTCATGTTGCGGGGCGTGCATGAGTATGCCGCCGGGGTGCCCCCAGCGGTGAGGCCGTCACGCCAGCGCAACCATCGTCCTGCGCCCCGGCAGCCGCGTGAAGGCCAGCGCCGACAGGAAGGCGCCGATGCCCAGCGAGAACGCGCCGATGAAGAGCCACGCATAGCTGGAGGTCGAGTCGTAGATCAGCCCGCCGACCACCGGCCCCAGCGCCATTCCCAGGCTGCTGGCCGTCGTGGTGCCGCCGATCACCGTGCCCATCATGCGCAGCGGGAAGTGCTCGCGCGCGATCACGGCAAACAGCGGCATCACGCCCGCATAGGTGAAGCCGAACAACGCGGCCACGGCGTAGAAGCTGCCCAGCAGGCGCGCGAACACATAGCCCAGCACCACGACCGCCTGGGCGAGCAGCGCCAGCACCAGCACGCGTGCGGCGCCGAAGCGGTCTCCCAGCAGCCCGAACACGAGGCGGCCGCCCATGCCCGCGAGGCCTTCCATGCTGTAGATCGACACGGCAGCCATCAGCGGGATGCCGCAGGTGACGGCGTAGCTCACGGTGTGGAAGATCGGCCCCGAGTGCGTGGCGCAGCTCAGGAAGCTCGTCAGCACCAGGATGAGGAAAAGTATAGGACGGATAGGAGCCCTGCTGAGAGGAGGCGGCCTGGAGCGGAGGTGGCGAGGAGGGCCGCTGACGGGAGCCCGCCCGAGCAGTGAGCCAGGCGGGTGGAGAAGCCGCGTTGCCCCTTGGGGTACACGCCGGCCCAGGCCGCCCTCCCATGAGGTGCGCGGCAGGCGCCTGGCTCTGTTGGCGCTGGCGGCTTGAGCTTCAACACCACGCGGCTTGGAGGGGCCCGTGCGCCGGGGCCAGCCCCGCACCTGCCGTGGCCAGGCCCAGGTGCTCCAGAATCGCTCGCACTCCACCCACCCCCTCCCTTCACGGATAGAACACCCACCGTCGGGTCTCTTCTGCCCATTTTCCCCCGGCGCGCTGAGTATGCCAGCACGCGAGCCCGAGGGCGCGTGAGGTGCTGAGGGGCTCCGTCCCTTTCATCTCGCCGATGACGTGCCGGGTGACACTTCCCGCTGCCCGCGGTGTTCCATTGGACACGAAAGCCGCAAGGGACACTCCTGAGAGTTATTCATCCATGCCTCGATATCCTGTACGTTACCTCTTCCTCGCCCTGGTGCTCGCCACCTGGTGCCTCGGTTGCGAAGATGACCCGGCCGCCGTCGACGCGGACTACGCCTTGACCCATGTCACGGTCATCGACGCCGCCGGAACCCCTCCCCAGTCCGACATGACATTGCTCATCAAGGGCGAGCGGATCGTGGCGCTGCACAAATCCGATGACGTCGAGCTTCCCGAAGATCTGAAGACCGTGGATCTCCAGGGCAAGTATCTGATGCCAGGGCTGACCGACATGCACGTCCACACCCAAGAGCTGGAGCAGGTCTTCCCGCTGCTCCACGTGGTGAACGGAGTCACCACCCTCCGGGAGATGGACGGCTCGCCCTTCTTGCTGGAGTGGCGGCGCAGAATCGAGGAGGGGCGCATGCTCGGGCCCCGGATGATCCTCGGCAGCACCATCATCGACGGCACTCCGTCTCTCTGGCAGAACTCGCCGGTCCCCCATGTCTCGGTCCGCAACGAAGCCGAGGGCCGGGAGGCGGTTCGCCAAGCCAGGGCCCAGGGCTATGACTTCATCAAGGTCTACTCCCGGTTGTCGCGCGAAGCCTACTTCGGCATCGCCGACGAGGCCCGGTTGCAACAGATGCCTTTTGCCGGACACTGCCCGGATCTGGTCACCACCGCCGAGGCCAGCGCGGCGGGCCAGGCGAGCTTCGAGCACCTGTACGGAGTGATGTACGCGACGTCCTCCGAGGAGGCGGAGCTGCGCGAGCGGGTCGGGGAGATCACGCTCAGGCCTGACACCCTCACCGGCTACAACACCTGGTTCCAGCAGACCCACGCGGTGGAGTGGGATGCGGCTCGCACCTACTCCTCCGCCAAGGGCCTGCAGCTCTTCAATCAGCTCGCGAGGAACGGGTCCGCCCAGGTTCCGACGCTGGTCCTGCACGACGTGCTCGACCGATCGATGGACCTCGACATGGACGACGCACGGCTGAAGTACCTGCCGGCTTCGGTGGTGGCCGGCTGGCGGTGGCAGTTGGCGGAAATCTACCTGCAGGACCGTAGCGCGGAAGAGAGCGAGCAGCGCCGCGACCTGTTCAACCACAGGCTCGCCCTGGTGGGCCAGATGCACCGCGCCGGGGTGCGGGTGTTGGCGGGAACCGACAGCACCACCCCCTGGGTGTTTCCGGGCTTCAGCCTTCACGACGAGTTGGCGCTGCTGGTCCAGGCCGGGCTCACGCCGCTCCAGGCAATTCAGTCCGCTACCCTCGAGCCCGCGCGGTATCTCGGCATGCAGGACTCGCTGGGGACGGTGGAGCAGGGGAAAGTCGCCGATCTGATGGTGCTCGATGCCAACCCGCTGGACGACATCCGCAACACCACGCGCATTCATTCCGTGGTGGTCCGGGGCCGGTTCATCTCCGCTGAGGAACGGCGGGAGTTCCTCAGCGACCTGGAGACGCTCGCCGGGAGCATGTAACACGGCCCCGGAGGATCACCGGGGTAGGGCAGGGCGCTGCATCACTGGCCGGAAGCCCACCGAAAACCGCGCTCGAACGTTCTGGAACGCTTTCGCCGTATGCCTCCGACGGCGGGTTCGCTTCCCTCCGCCTCCACTCCATATCTCCCCCCGGGATGGTGTCAAAGGACTCGAAACGCGGGACCCAAGCCCCGGGATGGTGTCTCCGGGATGGTGTCAAAGGACTCGAAACGCAACGAGACGTGGCGTGGACGGTGGAACCCACCCTCTTCAAATGCTTCCGCGGACTTGCGAGTTGACGCGCGCGGTGTATCCGGCCTCGCTGTGCTCACGAGGGGGATGGGGATGGGTTGGCCGCGCCGACACGGAGGCGCAGGAGCCGGGGGTGTATGTCACGGAGGTGCGCTCGGGGAAGGTGACCCGGGTGCGCCTGTCGGATGGGGCCCGGAGCACGGTGGCCAAGGGCCTCAAGGCCCCCGAGGGCATCGCCCGGCATCCCGACGGGGGATTGATCGTCGCCGAGGTGGGCCGCAAGCGACTGGTGCGCATCGAGCCGGCCACGGGACGCTCCACCGTGCTCGCGAGCAACATGCGCATCGGTCTGCCCGAGAGCGAGGGCCTGCCTCCGGGCTACATCCCCACGGGGGTCGCCGTGGGCCGCTCGGGCACCATCTACATGTCCTCCGATATCGAGAGCGCGCTCTACCGCTTCGTGCCAGCACCCTGACGGAGTCCCGTTGCCCGGGCGTTTCCCGAGTCGGGCACCGAGAGCAATGGGCCAGGGGTTCTAGAGGCGAGGGAGGCGCAACGGGGGCGTCTGGCAGAAGTCCGCTCGCCTGGTGTAAACTTTTCGCACCAGGAGGAAGTCGATGCCAAGGCGTCTCGGTGACAGTCCACCGCCAATGATGCGTCCGTCCGTAGGACCGGCCCGGCAGTCCCATTCGACGGGACCGGCCTCCCAAGTAGCCCGGCAGCCATCGGCGCCTCCCACGCCGACAACGCCCCCTCGTCCCTCCTCCCAGTTCGACGCGCGAGGACCCGCCCACTCCCCCGTTGCACACAACAGCAGGTCCCCATCACCCCAGCAACAGGCGGCGTACAACACGCGGACCGACACCCTGAGGTACAGCTCGAAGAGCCGGTCGCCTTCTCCGGCCGATGCGGCCCACCAACGCCCGTGGCCCATCTCGCAGCATGTACAGCAGGTGACCCAGCAAGTCCTCCTGGATGTTCCGGATGCCAAGCTCACCCAGTACATCGATCAATCGTCCCACCCCTATGTCCAGCAGAATGGCGGGGTGTGCAGTGCCATGACACTGCATTGGATCGATCAATCGTCCCAGCACAGCTCCCCCTCCGAGGCATCGGCTCACTTCGGCAAGACACTCAACAACAACATCAATGACATCATCTCGGACCAGCAGCACATCGAGACAGAGATCAGCAGCCTGAGCAACAAGCTGAACCACGCCGAGAACTATCTCGATACCGTCCTCACCCAAGAGCAGCAGACAATCAATCAAAAGAAGAAGCTGGCGAAGGAGGGCAAGCTATCGCCCGAAGGGCTCCAGGATCTGGAGAAGCACAGACAATGGTTCAGGTCGGAGCTGGCCGGGGTCAAACAAGCCATGGCCGAGACCTCGGCGAAGCAGCAGGAGTTGAAGTCGAATCTGGGCGCCGGGCTGCCACACACGAACATGGCTAACAAGGAGCCTCTCAATCCCGACACTTTCGGTGAGCACGTCGCCGAGCTCATTGGAGGCAACAACGGATTCTACCGGCTCTCCTTCAATGGGGCGGAGGGCGAACATGGGCACGTCGTGGGATTGCAGGTTTCCCATGATACGGGTGAGTACAAGTACATGGACCCGAACACGGGCGAGTTTCGAATGAACGATCCCACGGACATGCTCAACGTGGCCATCCTTCATGCGAACAAGCTGAACTACCACAAGGACTACAGCAGCTTCTCGCTCGACCACTACGCTCACTAGTCCTCACCCGGGTTTCGAACCCGTGACTTCCTTGAACGCCATGCCCGAGACCCGCGCGCGCTCCAGCGCCGTCTTAATGGTCTCGGACACGATGAGCGCCACGGTCCAACCCCAGGGGCGGAAGACCTGGACGCCGCCCACCTTCGCCGGATCGATCCGCAGGCCCACCACGCTCCGGTATTGCCCGACCAGCTCCTTCTCGCCGTCCTCCGGCTTCCAGAACTCCACCTTCTCGCAGGCCCGGTCATCAATGCACCGCACGTTCCGGGTGGCGACGAGAATGAAATAGGGTTCGGACTGTCCGTTGATGTCGACGGGAATGGCCTGTACGTCGCCAGGCGCCAATTCCGTGAACAGGGTGGCGACCTTCTTGTGAACGATGGGCGTCACCCCCGCGCTCGGCAGCGAGAAGTCGAGTGCTTTGCCTGGACGCTCGACGGCGATCCGGTACCGCGCTCCGGCAGGAACGGGAAGCCCCTGCGCGAAGTGAAGCGGGTCATCGATCGGCTGTCCCTTGGCATCTATCGGATCACTGAGCAGCCAGCGCCCTGGGATGTCCTTGCGATCAGTGAGCCTGAAGTACCGTATCGTCGTCATGAGGCCTACCCCATTCGTGAGTGAAGGCATCCTGACACTAGCGCCTCGCGCCCCCTCCGTCCAAGAGAGGCTGCGCCGCTGCACCTGTGGGCCACGGCGGCCTCGGTGAGCCGCATCGCGGGAGCGGGCGCGCCTGGGCGGCTCTCAGAGGGCCGCTGACGGGGGCCCGCCCGAGCAGTGGCCGTGGCCAGTCCCAGGTGCTCCAGAATCGCTCGCACCCCTCCCGCCTCGTTCACGTACGCCAGCATTCGCCGCCTGCCTCCACACCTCACGCAGGCGAACACCTCGAAGTCGAACGTCCTCCTGAGCAACTCGGCTCAGTCTACTCGCGACGTCTTCTCCTTTATCGGCTCCTTGCTGGCCGCTGCCTGGGGCGCCACGCTCGCCTCCTCCGCTCCCGCTTGGGGGACCAGAAATGGCCGCAGTTGCGCGCCTGGAGCAAAGACGCCGTGGAACCTCGTGAGGTTTGCCCGAGGCGGAGGTACCAGGGACGCTACACGCCGTAACAGTTCCAGCCCGGTGAAGAGCAGGTGCTCTGTTCAGGAGCAACCGTCTCATCCAGGGCCCTGAAGAGGAGCGCCATTGCCTGGGCTGAGGTCGTGTCCCCGCGCACACCGAGGGCGGCACTCACGTAGGGGCGGGACGAGGGAGTCATCCTCTCAAGATAGTCTTCGAATTGGTAGGCCTGGCCTGTTCCATTGATGAAGGATATGTGCTCGTCCACATAGTGCCAGATTCGCATTTCATCTTCTCTGCCTTCATCCCTGGCCGCTCTCCAGCGAGGCGCGGTGAATTGTGATGCCCGTGCGAGAGCCTCATGGATTCTCACCGCGTGGCCTCCGCAATTCGGGACGAGGGATTTCCCCAGAGGGGTTTTCATGAGCCGCATTCAACCATGGGCAGACGTTGAAACGGCAAGCTCGTCGAGTTCATCAAGGACTGGAACAAGCAGACATGAGGTCCGCGTAGCTTTCCCGGACCGAGGCGTGGGCGCCGCTCACCACCGGCGAAGGGAGGACCAGGGGAAGGGAGCCCAGAAGGGCGTCGCCACCGTGTCACCCTCCAGCGAGAACCAGGGCCCCGCATCGCCCGGGGACAGCACGTGGAAGTCCTGCGCGGGCGTGAAGCCCTGGCCGAGCAACGCCACCCGCCGGCCCTCGGCGTCCCGCGCCACGTCCAGCACCATCACCGTGTGGCCCGGACTGCCGCCCAGCACGAAGAAGTCTCCCGGGCGTACGTCCTCGCGCGAGGGCCGCCGCTTTCCGGCGGCCAGGGACAGCGTGCCCGCGTAGGTGAACACCAGGTCCAGGTACTTCTGGAACGCGGCGCGCGAGCCATCCACCGGTCCGCTCTTCACCCACGTCACCTTCGAGCCGGACACGCGAGCGCGCTCCCCCTGGGCGTAGCGAGGCCAGGAGGCGAGGTCTCCATTCGTGAAGCGGTAGGCGATGCGCTCCTTGTCGCCACGGGACCAGAGCCACTCGGCGTGCAGGCGGATGAGGGAGTCCGCGCATTGCTGCAAATCCGCCCGCCCCACGTTCAGCTCGGCCACCGCGGCGAGAGAGGCATCCTTCGCGGCCAGGATGGTCCGCCCCTGGAAGTCGAGGACCGGGGTGCCCTCCGGTCTCAGCGGCAGGCCTCGCAGCCAGGCGCCGAAGGAGCCCTCCTCGAGCGCGACGCGCGTGTAGCCCCGCGGAGGTGGCAGGGCCTCGGCGAGCGGACGAATGGAACTGTCCGCGGACAACCAGGGGTAGCGGGCCCGCTCCTGCCGGGTGGGCGCGCGAGGCTCGGACGCCCCGGCGAGGCAAGCCCCCAGCAACAGGGCGCTCACGGGGAGTCTCCAGATGGGGGAGCGGCGCATGGGGCCCTCTCGGTTCAGGAACAGGCGTCGAGCCAGGCGCGCAACCGGGAATCCGCCACGGCCTCGCTGCGCACACCGGGCTCCACGGTGAGCTCCAACGTGTGGAAGCCCCGCGCGCGGATGCCCTCCAACAGCGCCGCGCGCTGCTCGGCGTCCGGGGCGAACAGGATGCACCCATCCCCTCCCCCGGCTCCGGATTGCTTGCCCGCGCACCCGTAGGACGCGGCCAGACCCAGCACCCGCTTCATCGGCTCGGTCTCCAGCGGACCCAGTTCCTGGAGCAGCGCGTGTTGCTCGCGCACGGCCTCGGAGAAGGAGCGGAAGTCACCGCCCGCGAGCCCCTCTTCGATTTCCTGCCCCAGCGCGTCCGAGCGCTCCACGAAGGAGCGACGGCCCTGCTCGCCCCACTTCGCCTCCACCTGGGAGATGAGCACGCGCGTGGACGCGCTCTCGCCCGTGAAGGCATAGCCCAGGGACACCCGGGGCGTGGGCAGCCGCCACACGTCCACCGGAGGCGAGGCATCCACCGCCGCGCGGTAGCCCCCGGCGCTCGACGCCTCGATGAGCCCGGAGACCTCGTAGCGCCGATAGCGCACCACGCCGCCCGCGTGACTCGTGGCCACGTCGCCGCCGCTGCCCTTGCCGCCCTGGGCCGCCGCGTGCGTCACGAGCGCCAGCTTCAACGCGTCGAAGCGCTCCTCCAGGACGAAGCGCACCGCGTCGGCCGCCAGGACCGTGGCGCACGCGCTGCCGCCCATGCCCAGCTTGAGCCCGTTGGGGCCCACCGCCGAAGGCGCCAGCGCCAGATCGAAGCCCACCGACTCACGCCCGTGCAGCCGCAGCGCCTCGTCCAGCGTGCGGGCCACGAAGGAGAAGCCCGGGGGCACCTCGCGCTCCCACTTCACGCCCCGAGACGTCGTCCGCCCCGCCAGCGTCCCCTCCTCCAGGCAGATGTGCACCTGGGAGTCGGCCCGCCGCCGCACCAGCGCCGCCGTACGGGGACCCACCGCCGCCACGCGCGACAGGCCTCCCCACAGCACGGCGTACTCGCCGGACACGAACAACTTCCCCGGGGCCGAGAGGGCGCGTTCCATCAGAACAGGTGCTCCGTGAGCAGCCGCGCGTCCCCGCCCGGCACGCACCGCACCACCTCGGTGGCGCCACAGGCCCGCGCGACCGCCTCGGCCGCTACCTCGTGCGCCGCGTCCGTGAGGATGCACGGGTTGGGGCCCGCATCCAGGGTGAACCACACCGGCACGCCCTTCTTGCGCTGCTCGCGCAGCGAGTGGATGAGCGCCAGCGTGCCCGGCATGAGGTAGCAGAGCGGAGGATCCGCCGCGAGCGACGTGGCATGCATCCGCCACGCGTTGCGCTCGCACATCTCCCCCAGCGCCTGGAGATCCTTCCGGGCGAGGTAGTCACGCGCGCGCACCACCTCGGCCTCGGCGTCCTTGATCCACGCCGCGTAGTAGGGGCTCGTCTCCACGGCGTTCTTCATGCCGTCGCGCGACTTCACTTCCTTCTCGTCGCGGCTGACGATGGCCACCACCATGCGCAGCTCCGGCCAGTGCTTCTCGTCGAAGCGCTGCACCGCGTAGCTGTCCGAGCCGTCCGGGCGCTCACCGCGCATCCACTCGCACAGGCCACCCTGCACGCTGCGGCACGCCGAGCCGCTGCCCAGCCGCGCCAGCAGGCTCGACGCCCGGGGATCCGCCGGCAGCCCCGCGGCCGCGCGCGCCGCCACCGCCAGGGCCGCGAAGCCCGCCGCGCTGCTCGCCAGGCCCGCCGACGCCGGGAAGTCCCCGCGCGACACCATCCTCGCCGGGCCGAGCGAGCGCTCCTTCGCCTCGGCACGCACCGCGTCCAGCACGCGCAGGACCCGGTCGCGCTCGCTGCCCTTGGCCACGTAGCCGTTGAGCTCCACCGCGTCGGCGTTGCCCACCCCGAAGGCCACCGTGGTGTGCACCGACAGGGGCGAGAGCGTCAGGGACAGACTCGATTGATGGGGCAGGATGAGCGCGTCGTCCCGCTTGCCCCAGTACTTCACCAGCGCGAGGTTCGGATGCGCGAGGGCGGTCGCCTTCATGCCGCGCCCCGGGTCGCGCCCTCTTCCCGCGGTCCCGCGAGCTGGCTGTCGAAGCAGCGGAAGCCCTGGCGCGTGAGCTCGTGCACCGCGGGCGCCGTGTCGTGGAACAGACCGATGACGGCCCCGCCGTCGCCACCCGCGCCCGTGAGCTTGGCGCCCAGCGCGCCCATGGTGCGCAGCCGGTGCACCATGTCGTCCAGGCCCGGCGAGGACAGGCCCAGTGCCGCGAGCAGGCCGTGGTTGACGTTCATCACGTCACCCAACGCCTCCAGATCGCCCTCCTCCACCGCCTCGGCACCCTCGGAGGCCAGCAGGCCAATCTCGCGGAACACGCGCTGGTAGCGCTCGCTCCAGCGCTTCTGGCGCTCACGCAGCGCGCCCACCGTCGTCTTCGTCGGGCTGCGCGCGCCGGCCATCACCACCACCAACCGCACGGGCTTGGGGCTCTCCACCACCTTCGAGCGGCCCGACTCGGCCCCCGGCTTGCGGCGGTAGAGGATGAGCTGCTCCATGGCGCTCGTGGTGTGATCCACGCCGGACGGGGTGCCGTGGAACTCCTGCTCCATCTCCCAGGCCACGTTGGCCACGTCCATCGCCGTGGCCTTGCGCCCCGCGGCCTGCAAGAGCACGCGCGCGCACGCCACCGACAGCGCGCCGGAGCTGCCCAGGCCCATGGACAGGGGCAGATCCGTGTTGAACGACACCCGGACGCCCGGCTCGTCACACGCGGCCATGGCCCGGCCGAAGGCGGCCTTGAGCACCTTGCGCTGCTCGGGCGTCAGGGCCTCGGGAATGACGAGCTGGCACTTGTTGGACGCCTCACCACGAGCCGTCACGCCGCGCGACAGCGGCCCCGCCAGCGCCGGGTAGCCGTACACCACGCTGTGCTCGCCCAGCAGGATGACCTTGCCGGCACCAAAACCCACCAATGTGTTGTTCGAGTCCATTGTCTTTCAGCCCTCGGTGCCCGTGGCGGCGCGGAAGTCCTCTTCCGACAGCGAGGCGATCAGCTCGCGCGCCTTCTCCACCTTCACGTGGCCCGCGGTCACCAACAACTCGGCGATCTTCTCCACCCAGTCTCCGCGCGCGCCCGCCGTCACCGCCACGCACCGCGCATGCAGCGCCATGTGACCCTTCTGGATGCCGATGGAGCCCAGCGCCCGCACCGCCGCGAAGTTCTGCGCCAGTCCCACCGCCGCGAACACCATGGACAGCTCTCGCGCGGACGTGACGTTCACCAGCTTCATGGCGATCTGCACGCCCGGGTGGACCTTGATGGGACCGCCCACCGTGCCCAGCGCCATGGGCAGCTCGATGCGGCCCACCAGATGGCCGCCCTCCACGTGCCACGTCGACAGCGGCCGATACTGCCCGTCCCGGCACGCGAAGGCATGCGCTCCGGCCTCGATGGCGCGCCAGTCCTGACCGGTGGCGATCGCCGCCGAGTCGATGCCATTCATGATGCCCTTGTTGTGCGTGGCCGCCCGGTACGGGTCCGCCAGGGCGAAGCGGCTGGCCTGGTAGATGCCCTCGGCGATGGTCGCGCCGGGCATGTCGAAGTCCGAGAGCGCCTCCAGCGGGATGCGGCACATGGCGCGCGCCAGCCGCCGGTCCGCCAGGTTCGACAGGATGCGCAGGTAGACCTTGCCGCCGGTGAGCTGCTCGAGGAGCGGTGCCACGCCCTCGGCCATGGTGTTGATGAGGTTGGCTCCCATGGCGTCCTGGGTGTCGATGACCAGGTGGACCACGAGCAGCGGCTCGCCCCGCGGACCCTCGGGGGCCGGCAGCACGCGCACCTCGATGTCCTTGCACCCGCCGCCGCGCTTGACCATCGAGGGGTGGAAGCTGTTGGCCAGCGCCAGGATGGCCTCGCGCGCCGCGTGGATCTTCTGCGTCGCCTCGGTGGGATCGCCATAGCGCGTGAGCTGCACCTGGCCGATCATGATGGGCTCGTCGGTCTCCGCGGTGAAGCCGCCCGCCTCGCGGACGATCTTCGACGCGAACGACACCGCCGCCACCACCGAGGGCTCCTCCACCGCCATGGGCACCAGGTAGTCCTTGCCGTTGACCTGGAGGTTGAGTCCCAGTCCGAGCGGCAGCGAGAACGTGCCCACCGCGTTCTCGATCATCTGGTTGGCCAGACCCGGCTGCAGCGCGCTGATGCCCTGCAGCTGCGCCAGGTCCTCCTCGGTCAGGTTCAGCATCTCGGCGAGCTTCTCGTGCCGCGCCACCATCGAGAGCTTGTGGAAACCCGCCAGCCGGGACGTCAACGTGTCAGACATTCTTTCTCTCTTCCCCACGCGGCATTTGCGCGAAACCCAACAGAGTCCTACAGCGTCGCGAGCCAGTCCTTCAACTGCCCCCCGATGATTCGGGGTTTACGCTGGAGGTCCGCACAGCTCGCGCTACCCGTGAGGACGAATGCCTGCCGCAGCGACGACAGGATGACGGCGAGAGCCTTCTCGGCTCCCTCCACACCACCGGCCTGCTGCGCCCGGAACAGGGGCAGGGCCATGCCGGCCACGTCCGCGCCCAGGGCGATGACCTTGGCCGCGTCCAGGCCCGTGCGCAGTCCACCCGAGGCCACCAGCCGGGGCCCGGAGCCCACGGCACGACGCACCGAGGCGATGGCCGCCGCGGTGGGAATGCCCCAGTTGGAGAACTCGGCGCCCACCTGGGCCTGGACTCCCTCGGCGCGCAGCTGCTCCACGCGCACCCAGGACGTGCCACCCAGACCCGACACGTCCACGTTGCGCACCCCCAGCTCCACCAGCCGGCGCGCCACGTCGGGGCCGATGCCGCATCCCGTCTCCTTCACCAGCAGACGCGCGCCAAAGGCCCGGACGAGCTGCTCCACGATCTGGTAGCCGCCCCGGAAGTCCCGATCTCCCTCGGGCTGGGTGAGCTCCTGCCCGGCGTTGAGGTGCAGCGCCATGCCGTCGGCGCCAATGGCGTCCGCCAGCCGCCGCACCCCGTCCACGCCCATGCGCACGGCCTGGTACAGCCCGATGTTGCCGAGCAACGGCACCGTGGGCGCCACCCGCCGGACCTGGAAGGACTCGGCCGCCTGGGGGTTCTCCGCCATGGCGCGCTGACTGCCCACGCCAAAGGCCAACCCGTGCCGCTCGGCCACCAGGGCCAGGTCCCGGTTCACCACCCCGGCCCGCTCCGTACCACCCGTCATCCCCGTGATGAGCAGCGGGTAGCGCAGCGTCTTGCCCAGGAACTCCGTGGAGAGGTTGACCTCGTCCACCGAGAGCTCCGGCATCGCGCAGTGCACCAACCGCACGTCCTCCAGCAACGTGCTGTTTCCCAACGGCTCGACGTCCCCGGTCGCACACAGATCGAGGTGGGCGTCCTTGCGCTTCGCTGTCGCCTCCTCGTCCGTCACGTGCCGCCTGCCCTCATTTGGTGGAACCATGGTCTGAAAAAAATACACTCACGCCAAGCCTATCCTGGACCTCGAATCCCTACCAAGGCGGGCAGGCAGGCGCAAGCGACGTGCACGCCACGACCCCCCGGGGCAGGAGGGGAAAGGTATGCCGCCCCTCTGAAACCTCGGGCCACACGATGTTGCTCGAAGCCGGCGGAGCGAGGTGCGAGCAGGCGGTGGAGCGGTCGGCGACCGGGTAGGTGTATCCGCCTCTCTCGTCCTTCCCCTGATTTGACGTGTCCTGTCGCCTGTTTACGTTCTTTCGAGACCCCTTGAGTCCAGGGAAAGGAAAGACGAGGCCACATCATGCGTGCTGGAGAGATGCGAAACACGTCGTTGCCCCCGATGGGCACGGGCGGTGGCGGATGGGGCCACCGGCTGGGCAACGCGTTGAAGACGACGGTGCTGCTGGCCGGACTCACCGCGCTCCTGCTCGTGGTGGGCGAGCGGCTGGGAGGACCCCAGGGGCTCGTCGTGGCGGGCTTCTTCGTCGTGGTGATGAACTTCGTCTCGTACTGGTTCAGCGACCGCATCGCCCTGGCCATGCACGGGGCGCAGCCGCTGGAGTACGCCGAGGCGCCCTGGCTGCACGCCATGGTCGAGCGGCTCGCCGCGCGCGCGGGCATGCCCAAGCCGGCGATCTACCTGTTGCCCACCCGCACGCCCAATGCGTTCGCCACGGGCCGCAATCCGGAGCACGCCGCGGTGGCGGTGACGGCGGGCCTCATGGACATCCTGGATCAGCGCGAGCTGGAAGGCGTGCTCGCGCACGAGCTGGCGCACGTGAAGAATCGCGACACGCTCATCGGCACCGTGGCGGCCACGCTCGCGGGCGTCATCAGCTACGCGGCGCAGATGCTCTTCTTCTTCGGCGGCTCGCTGCTCAGCCGCGACGATGACGAGGACGGGCTCGCCCACACGCTCGGCAACCTGGGCGTGCTGCTCGTGGCGCCCATCGCCGCCACGCTGCTACAGCTCGCGGTGAGCCGCTCGCGCGAGTATGGCGCGGACGCCACGGGCGCCCAGTTGAGTGGGGATCCGGATGCACTGGCGGACGCGTTGCTGAAGCTGGAGCGCGGCGCGGAGCTGATGCCCTATGACCGGGCGCCGGCCACCTCGCACCTGTTCATCGTCAACCCGCTGTCCGGCGGCGCCATCATGGGGTTGTTCTCCACGCACCCGCCCATCCCCGAGCGGGTGCGCCGCCTGCGCGAGATGAGCGCCCTCACCCCGCGCTCGCCGCGCGCCTGGCGCAGCGTCTGGGCGTAAGGCCCGGCACCAGGGGCCCCTTCCCCGGGAGGGGGCCCTACCCCGCGGCCGTCTGGGGCGCGGGAGCCTGGGTGCCCTCGGCGGACAGCTCGTCGAGCGGATCGAAGTGCTTGAAGGGATCCTCCATCATCTCGCGCAGCGTGGTGGAGAGGATGCTCGCGTGGAAGCCGTCGATGAAGCGGTGATCGAACGTGGCGTTCACGTTCATGATCTTCCCCGCCACCACCTGGCCGTTCTCCACCACGGGTGCGTCCTTCACCGCACCCGGCGCGATGAGGATGGGCACGCGGCTGTAGGGCACGAGCGGCACGTACGCCGTGTCCAGGCCCAGCGAGCCCACGTTGGTGAGGATGGCCGAGCCGAACGCGTCGTAGGGCATGCCCGCCCACGTCATGTTCCAGTTCAGCGTGTACATGAAGAAGGACATCATCCAGGTGAAGAGGTTGAGCAGCAGGTAGGGCACCTTCTGCACCGTCCCCTTGCCCTTCTCCATCATCGTGTCCTTGCGCTGGCGCACCCGCTGCACCGCGATCTCCAGCTCGGTGGCGATCTCCCGCAGGCTCTTGCGCTCCGCGTCGTCGATCTTCGCCGAGGTGAGGTCCACCTTCCCGCCATCCGTCTGCACCACCAGCATGGAGATGGTGATGCGCTTGCGCAGGTAGATCTTGTTGAAGCGCAGGATGGCGTTGGCCTCGGGGCAGCGGCGCAGGGCCTCGGCCATGGCGCGCGCCAGCAGGTGCGTGACGGTGAGGCGGACGCCCGTCTTCTGGCGGAAGGCCTCGATGTAGGCCAGCGCCTTCTCCATCCGCAGCGTCATCGTCCCGTACACGGTCGGGTCGTACGCGGTCTTCCAGCTTCCGATGGCGAGCTTGCGGAAGCTCGAGATGTTGTCCTTGGGAATCAGCTCCAGGTGAGCCATGAGGCGGGGGTTCCTTCACGAAGAGGCGGTCCTCCAGCATCGCGTGTTCCGCTCCCCGGCAAAACCCCCCGCCCCCGTCCAGCCCCGAGCCGCACCGCGTCATCCGCTCCCCCCTCGCCCGCCCCCTCCAGAGGGAGGCGAGCGGGGTGGCGCCAGGTTCATGGCCGGAAAGACAACCCACGACATCTATTGACGTCCCGCCTTCTGACGCTAGGCTGCGCCGCTTTTTGCATCATCCCCGGAGGTCACCCTCGTGCTGGTAGCACTCCTCATCGTCGTCTCAGCGGGCTTCCTGATCACGCTCGGCCTGCTCCTCTTCCGCCCCACGGGCGCCCCGGCCATCGCCGCTCCCCAGGCCAACAAGCCCAGGGGTGAGCTGGCGGAGTCCGAGGCCAAGGTGCGTGCGCGTCTGGAGTCGGACCTGGATCGCAAGCGCAAGGAAATGGACGAGCAGCGCGCTCAGCTCCAGGACCTGAAGGAGCAGCTCAAGCAGGCCAAGCGCAAGAACTACGAGCAGCGCGAGGCCGAGAAGGGCGAGAAGGACCTGGCCCGGGCACGCGCCGAGGTGGAGCGCAACGCGTCCCTGCAGCTCGAGGTGGTCCGGGGCGAGCTGGCCGATGCCCAGACGGAGATCGCCCGGTTGCGCTCGGAGCTGGAAATGGGCCGCGGTGGCCGCCGCAACGCCGCTCCCGCGCCGGCTCCCGCTCCCGTCACGACCGCTCCCGCGCAGCCGATCTCCGCTCCGGCCCAGGCGGATGAGCCGGTGGTGGCCGTGTCCACGACCGTGGTACCCGCCGCCGCCGCCGCCCCGGCCGAGGCCGCCCCCGAGAAGGCGCCCCGCCGCTACCGCGAGCTGAACGACGCCGACCGCGAGAAGATGGAGCGGCTGGAGGCCACGGCGAACAAGGAGCGCGGCCGGGCCGGGGAGCTGGAGCGCGAGCTCAAGCGCGTGCGTGGCCGCGCCGACTCGCAGCAGCGCATCTTCGCCGCCAGCAAGAGCGAGCTGGACCTGGTGAAGGACAAGTTCAAGGCGCTGGAGAAGCGGCTCAACCGCACGCTGCTCGAGAGGGATCTGCTGCGCCGGGCCATCAAGGATCTCGAGAAGAAGACGGGCATGCTGGCCGATCGCACCGAGCTGACGCCGGACGAGATGGCCGCCAGCGATCAGAAGGTGGAGGAGGCCGCCCGGGCCCGCGCCGCCGCCGAGGCGGCCCAGCAGCAGGCCGCCCAGCCGGCCGCCGCCCCGGCCTCGGGTGACACCTCCGGACAGCCCGCCGCGACCGACTCCGCGCAGGAAGAGAAGCCGGCCACGCCGTAGTCGCCGCCCCGGTGTCCCCCTCCCGCGCCTGGGAGGGGACGCCCGCGGTCAGTCCAGCGGCGCGGGCATGTAGAGGAACAGGTCATCCAGCGTCGTGCGCCGGACGCCATCCTCCTCCAGCCCGCCCGCGACGAGCACCGAGCCATCCTCCAGCGCCGTACAGGTGTGCTGGTGCCGCGACCGCTCCAGTTCGGGCAGCCCGAGCAACCCCGCCGCTCCCCCCTCCGCTCCAGGCACGAGCAGCTCCCCATGGGCGTCGCTCACGAGCTCGTCCAGGCCCACGCTGCCCCATCCACCCAGCGTCAACACCCGTCCATCCTGGAGGGCCACCGCGCACGGCTCGCTCCGGGCGAAGATCTGGGGACCCTGGCCCTGACGCGAGGCCGCGTCCGGAGACACGATCTGCGAGGAGGCCAACAGCGTTCGCATCATCGCCGCCCCCACGGAGGAATGGCCCCCCACGTACAGCAACCGCCCGGGCCCACCAAAGGGCACGAGCGCCGCGTCACGCCGGGGCTCGCGCAGCCGCTCGCCCGTGTCCTCCGCGACGAAGGTGTCCCCCTGGTACGAGAAGAACAGCACCTCCGGCACCAACGCCGTCCCATCCGAGCCGCCCACCACGGCGAGGCGCCACCCATCTCCCACCGGGCTCACCCCCATCCCCACCCGCCGCACCGGCGTGCCCACCTGGAAGCTCCGGCCCGTCGCGGCGTCATACCCCTCCGCCTCGGACACGACCTCGCCGTTCACGCCCACGCCCCCCACCACCAGCACCCGCCCACTCGCATCCGCCGCCGCCGCGTGGTGGCCACGCGCCCGCAGGCCCTCCACCGGCGTCGCCGTGCCCGCCGTCACATCCAGCACCCGGGCGCTCGCCAGGGGCCTCGTGCCTTCGGGTGTCTCCTCCTCGCCGCCCACCAGCAGCACCTTGCCTCCCGGCAGCCTCGTCGCCGTGTGGAAGGCCCGGGCCGAGTCCAGCGCGGGCACGCGCTCCAGGGTGTCCGTGGCCGGATCGAACACCTCCACCGCGGACACCGTGGCGGGCCTCCCGTCCGCACCGAGCCGCACGCCCCCGGCCAACAACACCCGCCCGTCCTCCAGCAGCGTCGCCGTGTGTCCCGCGCGCGCCTCGCCCAGCCCCGCGCAACCCTGGGCCAGCCTCGGCCTCACGAACTCCCCCACCCGGCGCAGGGCGATGGCCACCGTCGGCGCCTCGCCGCCCCCCCGCACCTCGAAGGGGCGCGAGCGACCCACCGCGACCACCCGTCCCCCCTGCCGGGGCATGGCCGTGTACCCCCGCACCTCCACCACCCGGCCTTTTCCCGGAGGAAGGGTGGGGACGCCCGCCGCGCCCACCTCCACGGTGGTGAAGTGCTCGCGGGGTTGCATGCCCTCGCCGGTGACGCGCCAGCGCAGATAGGAGACTCCCTCCAGGGCCGGAGTCCCCGAGCACGCCTCGGTGCGCAGCTCCACGGGAGGACGCGTCTCACACCCGCCCAGCATGCCCAGCGCCGCGACGGTCAACGCCATCCAACCCAGCCGCCGACCCCTCCCCCGCCCGACGCTCCTCCCGGCGGTCAAGTCCCACCGGTTGTTGCTCCGCCCCATGAGGTACCCTTTCGCGATCCGATGGCCCCGGCTCAGACGAAAGAGGGCTTGCGCTCGGACCGGCGCGAGCGTAGCGATGCCCTCTGGCCAGGGTCAACGCGGCCCTCTTTCCGATGAAGCTCTCGCTCGCCACCCGCATCTTCCTGGGCTACGCGGTGGTGCTCGTCACCTTCGGCGCGGTGTCCCTCTTCAGCGTCGCCGAGCTGCACCGCAACCAACTGGAGATCCGTCTGGTCAGTCAGGGCTACCTCCAATTGTCCCAGGACGCCGCCGCGCTCGACTCCTTCCACACCAATCAGGAGAAGGACACCGAGCGGCTGTTGGAGGAAGGCAACGCGGAGACCCGGCGCGCCCTCATCCGGCTCGCCCGGCTCTATGTCCCCTCGCTCATGTCCGAGCGGCTCAACGATGCGCTCGCCCGGGCTCGCGAGGTGCGCGCGCTGGCGCCCCCCGGTGAGGTGCCCTTCGTGCAGGACCTGGAGTCACGCCTGGGCGAGCTGGCCCATCGCTACCCCACCTATGGCCGGGCGGCGGAGGCCGTCTTCACGGTGCTCGCCAGCGAGTCGCCCCCCGCGGACGAGGTGACACGCGCCGCCACCGAGCTGCGCCAGCAGGAGAACGCCATCGGCCGCGACATCCGCTTCCTGCGCGCCGCCCTCACCAACCGCATCCGCGAGCGTGTGGACGGGGCCGAGGACCGCGAGCGCCGCACGGGCCTGGCCATCATCACCCTGTCCGTGCTCGCCATCATCGTGGGCCTGGTCGCCACGGCCTGGTCGGCGCGCACGCTGCGCCCGGTGCGCACCCTCATCGAGGGCGTGTCGCGCATCGGCCGCGGCGACTACAGCGCCCAGCTCGGCGTGCGCGGCGAGGACGAGGTGGCCGTGCTCGCCCGCGAGTTCGACGCCATGGCGCGCTCGCTCCAGGCGCGCGAGGCCCAGCTCAAGGCCCAGGCCGAGGCCCTCATGCGCGCCGAGCAGCTCGCCGCCGTGGGCCGCATCTCCGCCCAGGTCGCCCACGAGGTGCGCAACCCCCTGTCCTCCATCGGCCTCAACGTGGAGCTCATGCAGGACGCCTTCGAGCACGCCACCTTCGACTCGCCCGACGAGGCACGCGAGACCCGGGAGATCCTCGCCGCCGTCACCCGCCAGGTGGACCGGCTCACCGAGGTCACCGAGCAGTACCTGCGCATGGCCCGCCCGCCCCGCCCCAGCCTCGAGCCCACCGACGTCACCGAGGTGATCGCCAGCGTGCTCGACTTCTCCCGCGAGGAGCTGGAGCGCGCCGGGGTGGAGGTGGTGCGCGAGCTGTCCCCCGAGCCGCCCCGCGCCCTCGCCGACGAGGGCCAGCTGCGCCAGGTGTTCCTCAACCTCCTGCGCAACGCCCGCGAGGCCATGCTCGGCGGAGGACGGCTCACCATCGCCACCCAGGTGCAGGCGCGCGACGTGGTGGTCGCCCTGCGCGACACCGGCCGCGGCATGACCGAGGCGGTGCTCTCCCGCATCTTCGAACCCTTCTTCACCACCAAGGAAGACGGCACGGGCCTCGGCCTCGCCGTCTGTCAGCAGATCCTCCAGGCCCACGGCGGGGAGCTCTCGTGTCAGAGCGAGCCCGGCCGGGGCACGACCTTCTTCGTCAGGCTTCCCCGCGCATGAGCTTCACCTACCACCGCGACGTGCTGCCCAACGGCCTGCGCGTCGTCACCATCGAGACCCCGCACCTGCACACCGCGCTGCTCGCCGTGTACGTGCGCACCGGCAGCCGCCACGAGTCCGTGCACAGCAACGGCGTCAGCCACTTCCTCGAGCACCTCTTCTTCCGCGGCAGCGAGGGCTGGCCCGACACCGTGCGGATGAACTCCGCCGTGGAGGAGGTGGGCGGCAACCTCAACGGCGTCACCACGCGCGACCACGGCTACTACTACACCCCCCTGCACCCCGCGCACCTGGACGTGGGCCTCGCCATCCTCGGCGACATGCTCACCCGCCCCCGCCTCACCGACATGGAGGTGGAGCGCAGCATCATCCTCGAGGAGATGCTCGACGAGGTGGACGACAAGGGCCGCGACATCGACATCGACAACCTGTCCAAGCGCCTGCTCTTCCCCGACCACCCGCTGTCCTTCAAGATCGCCGGCACGCGCGAGTCCGTCTCCGCCCTCACCCATGCGCAGGTGCTCGAGCACTTCGCGCGCCACTACGTCACCGGCAACCTCGTGGTGTCGGCCGCGGGCCGCGTCAAACGCGACGAGGTGCTCGCGCTCGTGGAACGTCACTTCGCGCACCTGCCCCAGGGCCCCGAGAGCCTCGACATCCCTCCGCCCCTCACTCCTCGGGGCCCTCGCCTGCACGTCGTCACCCACGACGAGGCCCAGACCGAGTTCCGCCTGTCCTTCCGCACCGTGCCCGAGCACCATCCGGACTGGCCCGCGCTCCAGCTCCTGCGCCGCTTCCTCGATGACGGGCTGTCCTCGCGGCTGCCCTTCGAGATCGTCGAGAAGCGGGGCCTCGCCTACTCCGTGCACGCCTCGCTCGAGGCCTTCCACGACGCGGGCATCTTCGAGATCGAGGCCGCGAGCGCTCCGGAGCGGGCCTCGCTCGTGGTGGGCGAGATGTTCCGCGTCCTGGGCGAGCTGGCCCAGTCCCCCGTGGCCGAGGAGGAGCTGGCGCGCGCCAAGCGGCGGCACCGCATGCTGCTGGAATTCTCCCAGGATTCGCCGGGAGAGCTTTCCGGGTGGTTCGCGGGAACCGAGTTGTTCCGGCGTCCCGAGTCCTTCGGCCTGCGCGCGGACCTGGTGGACGCGGCCAGCGCGATCCAGGTGCGAGACGTGGCCCGGCGCTACTTCGCCCGGGACAACCTCACCGTGGTGGCCGTGGGCCAACGTAAGGGAATCAAGGCCTTGGAGAAGGTGGTGGAGAACGCCGAGGGCCTGCCATCCGCCACTTGACGATGTGCGGGGCTCGTTGAACGCACGTGCTAGCCGCCATCCCCCGCCCCCCTATACCCTCGCCCTCGATGACGCCCGACCATCGGGGGATGTGGCACATGATGAACGCGGTCGAGGGCCCACGAGAACCCGTCATCTTCAGTCAGGTGATGGATTCCCTCTTCCGGCTCACCGGCAGGCAGCGCTTCGACGCGGACACCCGCAAGCGCCTCAAGGCCATTGGCGTCGACATGGATCAACCGCTGCTGGTCGCCTATTCGGTGCCCATCTGGCACGCCACCGTCGGTGTCTGCGCGGAGATCCTCCACCCCCACCTGCCCAGTGATCAGGGGCGCTATCGCATCGGCTACGCGCTCACCGACGCCTATGGGCGGACCACCATGGGCAGCGCCGTGCTCCAGCTCTTCCGGATGCTCGGCTGGCAGTCCTCGCTGTCCCGCATCACCCGGGGGCTCCAATCCGGGACCAACTTCCTGTCGGCCAAGACCCGGTTCCTCGAGGGGGGCGCGCTCGAGGTGCGCTTCGAGGTGCTGCCCGAGTTCCACGCCGCGCTGGGCAACCAGTCCGGCATCGAGCCCCACTTCATGAACGGCAGCATGGACGCGATGATGGCGCTCGTCGGCGCGCCGTTCCGCTCCGGGGAGTACCAACCGGACCAGTCCGGCCTCCAGCACACCGTCTTCGTCCTGCACCGCAAGGACTGAGCCCTCCATGAAGCCCTCCCCCGTGGACTGGCGCGCGCGCCTGGAAGCCTGTGGATTCGAAGGGGCGTGGGACGTCCCCCCCGGCTACGCGGCCCACGTGCTGCGCTCCTGGCGCGAGCCGCTCGCCGCCGAGGCCGCCCTGCGCGAGCAGCTCGAGCAGCAGCCCGAGGACAAGGACGCGCTCAAGACGCTCATCGCCCTGCTGCGCGAGCTGGGCCGCGGCGACGAGGAACACTCCCTGCGCCGCCAGCTCCAGGAACGGCGCTGCCAGGATCTGCGCGTCCCCGAGCACGCCCGCGACACGGTGATCTCCTACCTCGAGGCGGCGGAGACGGGCTCCCCTCCGCCCGAGCGCTCGGCCGACGCATACGTGAGCGCGCTGTTCGATCTCTACGCCCCCACCTTCGATGACAGCCTGCGGGGCTTCCTCGACTACCGCGCGCCCGAGCGGCTCCTGGACGCGGTGCTCACCGCGCTCGGACCCCGGAGGGAGCTCGACGTGCTGGACCTGGGCTGCGGCACGGGGCTCGCCGGTCCGCTGCTCAAGCCCCTCGCCCGCAACCTGGAGGGGATCGATCTGTCCACGGGCATGCTGGACAAGGCACGCGAGCGCGGCGTGTATGACGCCCTGCATGCCGGGGAAATCACCGCGCGACTCGCCGCCTCCCTCGCGCGCCCGGATCTCATCGTCGCCGTGGACGTGCTCGTCTACTTCGGCGCGCTGGAGCCGCTCTTCGCGCAGGTGGCCCGGCGGCTCGCGCCCGAGGGCCTGTTCGCCTTCACCGTGGAGAAGAGCACCGAGCCGGGCTACCGGCTCCAGCCGAGCGCGCGCTACGCGCACCACCTCGATTACGTCCGGCACTGCGCCCACGTGGCGGGCCTGTGTCCGGTGGTGGAGCGCGAGGACACGCTGCGCCGACAGGCGGGCCAGCCCGTCATCGGCCACGTCGTGGTGCTCGCCCACGCCGCCCCTTAGCGGCGCCCGCCCCGCATGATGAGCGGCCCCGCGGCCTTCTTCCGGGGCAGGTTGTTCTTCAGCTCCTTCTGGATCTCCAGGTACTCCTCATTGCGCGCGTCCTGCTTGAGCGCCTCGGCGATGAGCTTCAAGCCCTGCTCGGGCTTCGTCCGGGTACGCGCGTAGAGGTCGGCGAGCGCCACCTTCTCCTCCAGGGTGGCCTCGCCCAGCGCCAGCAGCCGCTCCAGGGAGGCGACGGCCGCGTCGTCCTGGGCCGCGCGAGCCTGCAGGCGCCACAGCCGCGAGAGCGCCGGGGCGAAGCGGGAGTTCTCGGTGAGGGCGAAGCCGTAGTCCTCCTTCGCGAGCTGGGCGTTGCCCGAGCTCTCGTGCATGAGGCCCCGGACGTACAGCGCCCGGGCCGAGTCCGACTGCGCCTTGAGCGCCTGCTCCACGAGCCGCTGCGCCTCGACCTTGTTGCCCGCCTCCCACCGCAGCTCGGCGAGCCGGGCGAGCAGGTCCGCGTTGCGCGGGTTCTGCTCCACCGCCTGGGCGAGCAGCTTCTCCGCGTCCGCGCGGCGATCCAGCTCCGTCAGCACCCCCACCCGCAGGGCGACGTACTCCGGCCTCAGCGCATCCTCGGGGGGAATGCGCGACAGATCCTGCTCGGCGTACTCCGCGTAGCCGTTGCGCAGGAAGTAGCGCGCGCGC
This sequence comes from Cystobacter fuscus, assembly GCF_002305875.1. NCBI lineage: Bacteria > Pseudomonadati > Myxococcota > Myxococcia > Myxococcales > Archangiaceae > Cystobacter > Cystobacter fuscus. The sequence goes on from NZ_CP022098.1 coordinate 8,646,314, forward strand.
AGCACCCGCGCGGACGTGAGCCCCGGTTGCTCCTCCAGCAGCCGATCCATCAACTTCGCGGCGAGCACCTCCTCGCCCTTGGCCAGGAGGATCTCCGCCTCCACGACCTTGGCGTCCAGGTCGTCGGGACGCTCCTTCTGGATGCGCTCCAGCGTCTTGAAGGCCTCCTCGTGCTGGCCCTGCATCGTCTGGAGGTGGGCGAGCCGGAGGATCTCCGGATCGCGCAGCTGATCGGCGTCGCGCAGCTCGAGCAACACCGCGATGGCCTGCCGGATGAGCCCGTCGCGCTCGTAGCGCTCGGCCAGCCTGCGCTTGATGTCGGGCGCCTCGGAGGGATTGAGCGTCATGGCCTGCTTGAGCGCCAGGATGGCCGCGCCCGAGTTGCCCGCGCGGCGCTGGGCCTCGGAGAGCTGGACGAGCGGCTCGGTGCGGTCGGGCGCCAGGCCGGAGGCGGCGCTGAAGGCGCGCGCGGCCAGCTCGGGCTGGTTCTCGTTCAGCAGGGCATGGCCCTCGTTCATCTTCGCCTGGTAGCGCTGCTCCTGGTTTCGGGCGGAGAGCGAGTCGGAGTCCTTGCAGGCGAGCGACAGCAGCAAGGGGAGGGCCCAGAGCGGGCGGAGGAGTCTCGAGGGCATCGCGGGGTCGGGGGCGGACACGCTACGGCGAGGGGGAAGTCGAGGCGCTGGGGCGCGGGAGAGGGGGCATGCCGGACACCAGGGGCGCGGGGTTGAGCGCCAGGACGAGCAGGCTGCGCATCGCCTCCTTGAGATCCTCGCCCACGCTGGCCGAGCCCGAGGGCGCGCCCTGGAGCTCCGGAGGCACGGGTTGGCCGACCACCACCAGGGGCAGGCGGATGTCCCAGGTCAGGAAGTGGGCCAGCTTCACGGCCGCGTCCGTGGCGTCGAAGAGCAGCGCGCCCACCGCGCCCGCGCTGAAGGGCCGCCACAGGGGGCGCGCCGCCTCCGCCGGGGGCAGGACGCAGAAGTCCAGGCTCAGCAGCTCGTTGAGGGCCAGCCGCCCGAGCGTGCCGAAGCCACTGCGCACCGCGGGAGGCTCGGCCGCCACGGCGGCGATGTCCGCGAGTTGGGAGAGCAGCCGCCGCGCCACCGCGGGCCCACTGCCACACACGAAGATCTTCGCCACGGCCTCGCGCGAGGAGCCCCGGCCCCGGAGGATGCGCCCGCGCAGCGCGTGCAGCTCCGCGGTCCCCAACAGCGGCGCTTGGGTGCCCTCGTCCGAGTCGCCGTCGGTCATGCGGGCCACGCCCTTCTGCAGGAGCGTGTGCAGCACCCCCACCACGTCCAGGTCCGTGGCCGGCGCCAGGTCCAACACCTCGCCCAGCGAGCGAGGCTGGCGCAGCAGATCCACCACCTGCGCCGTCACCGGGTGCTGGTCCTGGGTGAGGTCCGCTTCCGGCGCGAGCACCAGCCGGGTGTGGCGCGGCGGCAGTCCGGGCAGCAGCCGGTTCACCTCGTCCGCCTGCCGCATGGCCTCCAGGAGGGCGCTGTCCATGGGGCGCTGGATGCGGGGCTTGCCGCTCGTGTTGCCGGGCGCGAAGGTGAACGTGCCCTCGGTCCACACGAGCAGCCGGAACAGGGCCTTCTCCCCTTCCGCGCGGCCCACCCGGGCGTTGAACGGGCGGCCCTCCATGACGACGATCTCCCCGCGCTCGTTGCCCCGCTCCAGCGTCAGCTTGCCGCTGCGCTTGTTCATCCCGAGGATCTGCATCAGATCCGGAATGCCGAGCTGGCTGAGCGAGCCTTCGATTTCCTGCGCCTCGCTCTTGAGATCCTTGGCGGCCTCGCTGCGGCGGAAGACGTGCTCGATGCGCGAGAGCACCTCGTCGAGGTTGAAGGGCTTGCGCAAAAAGCCATCGCGCAGGCCGCGCAGCTTGTCCGCCTCGAACTGGCTGGTGGACACCACCACGGGGATGTCGTCCGTGCGCGGGTTGGTGTGCAGGATGTTGATGAAGGTGCGCGCATCCAGCATCCGGCACGCCTCATCGAAGAGGATGAGGTCCGGGTGGCGCAGCACGGCGACCTCCAGGGCGCGCGAGCCATCCGGCGCGTAGTGCACCTGGTACCCCTTGGTGCGCAGGGCCCGCGACAGCGGCCGTACGGACTCGAGGTCGGGGTCGGCGATGAGGATCTTTCGGACCTGGGCCATGGGGGGTGTTCCTCGCCGGGTCAGTACGGCTGCAGATCGTACTCGGCCTGCAGACGGGTGATGAGCCCATCCACCACGGCGGTGTCCGATGAGTGGAAGCCCCAGGTGGCGCCGAGCCCCCGGCGCTGGATGAGCGCGTAGGCGGCGTTCTCCGAGAGCCAGAGGATGAACTCGTGCCGGCTCATGCGCTCGTCCCCCTCCAGGAAGACGGGCGTGAGGGCCCGGTGCGACTCGAGGTCCATCCGCCGCCCGAGCAGGTAGATGCGCGAGGCCATGTCGGGCGAGGCCGACTCCAGGCCCTGCACGATGGGCAGCTCGGAGCGGATCTCCGGACTGCCCACGTACAACAGCCCACGCGAGGTCGGATCGCGCATCAGCTCGCGCGCGATCTCCACCTGGAGCTCGTCGAAGAGCGCGTCGGACACCTTGCCGCGGCGCGAGGGCTCGGCGTTGTCCTCCACGGGCAGCCGGGGGCTGGAGGCGTTGCCGAGCAGCAGATCCACCTCGTCCCAGAAGGGCAGCGTGTCGAGCATGAGCTTGCGCTGCAGGGACGCGCGGCGCTCGTCCATGCGCCGGCGGCAGCGGTACATCAGCTCGTCGAAGTCCTCGCCGTCCTTGGGGAAGGTGCTCGCCCCGCCCACCAGCGCGAGCGGCAGCCGCGCCTCCACCTCCTGCGCCTCGGGCTCCTCGCGCACGGCGGCCAGGGCGCGGCGCACGAACATCATGGCGCCGAAGAAGTCCGTCTCCGGCAGGAGCAGGTAGAACTCCTGGTCGCTCGCCTTGGCGATGACGTCCGAGTCGCGGACGATCCGCGAGAGCGCCTTGATGATGCCGCGCACGGCGAGCTTCGCCTCCGTGGCGCCCAGGCGCATGCGCACCAGGGGCAGGTTGTCCACGCTGAAGGTGAGCAGCGAGAACATGCGCCCGTAGCGCCGCGCCTTGTAGATTTCCTTGGAGGCGTAGTCGGTGAAGTAGCTGAGGTTGTAGGCGGCGGTGTCCCGGTCGCGCAGCCCGAGCCGCTGCAGCGCCAGCATCTTGCGGCCGTTCTTGACGCCCACCGCGGCCGAGTCGCCGAGGATCTTCGCGTAGTGCAGGTGCTCGGCGCGGAAGTCGCCCGCGAGCGGATCCGACAACTGCGCCAGCCCCAGCAACTCGCCGTTGTTGACGAAGGGGACGTAGAGGATGGGCGAGCGCTGCTCGTGCGCCACCCAGGGCTGGCCCTCGCGCATGGAGGGGCCGAGCGGACCCTCGGTGCTGATGCGATCCACGAGGAAGTGCCGGTCGAGCAGACCCCGGTAGGCGCGCAGGACGAGCTGACCCCGGTCATCGGAGATCCACAGGGCGGCGCTCTGGGCGTCACACACGGAGGCGAGCTCGGCGGCCACGCGCTCCTGGAGCCACTCGAGGTCCGGCTGGGACAGGAACTCCAGGCAGCGCTGGTGCAGGTGCTGGTAGCGGGCGAACTCCAGGTTCTCGTTCTGGAGCTTGGCGCGCTCGTGGCGCAGCTGGGCACGCTCCAGGGCGCGCTCGGTGGCCAGGAGCAGGTCCGTCTCGTCCACGGGCTTGGGGAGGACGACCGCCACCCCCACCTTCAACGCCATGGCCGAGCCCTTCACGTCCTTGCGCGTGCTCACGAGGATGACCTCCTGGGCGGGGTCGCGCTCGCGCAGCTTCTCGGTGAGGGAGATGCCATCCATGCCCGGCATCACCACGTCGGTGATGACCAGGTCGTAGGAGGCGCGGCCCACTTCTTCCAGGGCCTGGGCGGCGCTCTCCACCGTGACGACGCGGTAGCCCCGCCGGGAGAGCATGTCGGAGGCGAGCTGCCGGAAGAATTGGTCGTCGTCGACGACGAGGATGGGACCGGCCACGGCGGGGGGGGAACTCGGGACGAGAAAGGAGTGGAAGGAGTGGAGGTTAGCGGCCCGGAGCATCCGGGACAACGCCGGTGAAGACGAAGGAGGCGGGACCGCGCAGGCGGATATCGGACAGATCCGAGGCGACCCAGATGAACAGGTCCCCTCCGGGCAGGCGGACACGCGACCAGTCCTCGGCCGGGCGTCGCTTCGCCAGGACCGCCGCCACGGCCGCCGCGCAGGCGCCGGTGCCACAGGCCTGGGTGAGGCCACACCCGCGCTCCCACACCACCACCGTGAGGCCATCCGCGTCCACGCGGACGAACTCGACGTTGGTGCGCTCGGGGAAGTCGGGGTGGCGCTCGAGCACGGGGCCGAGGCGGCTCGCGGTCTCCAGGGGCTGATCGAGCAACACCAGGTGCGGGTTGCCCATGCTGATGGCATGGCCGCGCAGGCCGGCGTGGCCCGGCACGGGCTCGTCGAGGAAGGGCCGCTGGGTGGCGCCCGAGGGCAGGTTCGGCTCGACGAGCCGCGCGGGCCCCATGGAGATCTCCACCTGGGCGACCCCATCCGCGCCATAGCCGGGCACGCACGCGAGCAGGCCCGCGCCCGTCTCCACGTCGATGCGCTCGGGCTTCTCGCCCGAGTTGTCCACCAGGTACTTCACGGCGCAGCGCAGGCCGTTGCCGCACATCTCGGCGATGCTGCCATCGGAGTTGTGCACCACCATGCGCGCCATGCCCGTCTCCGAGGGCAGCAGGCTGAGCACTCCGTCCGCGCCGATGCCCAGGCGCCGATCGCACAACCACTGGGCGGTCTGGGCATCCACGTCCACGCCCGTCTGGCGGCGATCCAGGACGATGAAGTCGTTACCGAGGCCGTGGTACTTGTGGAAGAACTCTGTGGTGCTCATACGCGGAAGTCGTTTCAGCCCGGCTCATCGGGCTTGGAGGGTGAGGCGGTGGGCGCCGGCGCACTGGGCTTGGGGCGGCGCAGCAAATCGTTTTTTACCGCGTTCAGCTCGGCGTGGGCACGAGCATAGATGTGTTGGACGGAATCTGGTTCCTTGCGCGCGGCCCCGGCCTTGAGGGTGGCCAGTTCGGCCTCCAACGTCGAGACCCGACCTTCCAAGCGCACGCGAGCCGCCCGGGCCACGGTGAGGTCCGAGGCCAGGCGCTCCCGCTCGGACATGAGGCGGGCCTTCTCCGCGGCGTCGTTCTGTTTCTCCAGCTCGGCCACGCGCTCCCGGGCCGTCTCCAGCTCGGCGCGAACGGACTCGAGCTCGGCGCGGAAGGCCTCGAGCCGGCCCTTCTCCTCCTGGAGCGAGGATTCGAGCGAGGTGACCTTGCCCGCGATGCGCCGCGCGGACTCGAGTTGCAGGGTGAGCAGCTCCTGCTGCTCGCTCTCGGAGGCCAGCCGGACGCGCGTCTGGTCCAGTTCCTCGCGCAGGTTTTCCACGAGGACGTCCCGATCCTGAAGCTCCGAGCGAGCCGCCTCGAGCGCGTCCGCGTCCAGCCGGGCCTGGGCCTGGGCGGCCTCGAGGGTGGCCAGCCGGGCGCGCGCGGCCTCCAGCTCGTCCCGGAGACCTTCCAGCTCCATCCGGCTCTCCACGGCATCGCGCTTGCGGGCCTCGCGCTCGGCGGAGGCGGCGGCTTCACGCGCCTGGGTCTCGGCGAGCCGGGCCTCGGTGTCCTCGAGCTTCTCACGGGCCAGACGCAGGTCGGCCTCGTGCGCCTGGGCGGTGGCGGACAGCTCGGCGAACGAGCGCTGCTCCTCTTCCAGGCGCGCCTCGAGAGCCTCCACCCGGAGGCGTCGCGCCTCCCCTTCCTCCCGGGCCGACGCCAGCGCCGCTTCCAGTGACTCGCGCACCTCGGCGAGGAGCGCCTCCGCCTCCTGACGCTCCGCGGCGAACAGGCCCTCCAGCTCGGAGCGCTGCCGCTGCTCGGCCGCCAGCTCCTCCTGGAGGATGCCCAACGATTCCACTGCCTGGGCGCGGCCCTCGCGCTCGGACTCCAGTCCGGCCTCGGCGGCGGCGAGCGACGTCGCCACCTCGGCGTGCTTCGTCCGCTCGGTGTCGAGTTCCGCCTGCACCCGAGACAGCGAGGCCTCGATGGCCGCCCGGCCGTCGCGTTCCACTTCCCAGGCCGCGCTCATGTCGGTGAGCGACTCGTCCGTCTCGGCGCGCTTCGCCCGCTCGGTGTCCAGCTCCTCCTGGACGCGCGTGAGGGAGTCCTCGAGACTGGCTCTCGCCAGCCGCTCCTCGGCGAGCTGCTCCTCGAGGGCCGCCAGGGACGTGTCCACCTCGGCCCGCCGCCGCTGCTCGTCGGCCCGTGTCTCCTCGGTCCGCGCCAGCGACTGCTCGGCCTGTTCCCGCCCCTCGCGCTCCGAGGCCAGGGTCTCCTCGAGCACGACGAGCCGGGAGCGTTCGGCCTCCAGCTCCGCGCGGAGCGACTCCAGGGCGTGCTCGGTCCGCTGCTGCTCGGCTTCCCGCTCCGCCCGCGCCTGGAGGAGCGAGTCCCGGGCCTCGTCGCCCTGGGTCCGCTCCGCCTCCCACTCGGCCTGGAGCCGCGCGAGCGACTCCTCGGAGAGACCCCGTGCCTGTTGCTCGGCCTCGAGCGCGATCCGGGTCTCGGCCAGGGCCTCTTCCACCTGGGCCCGCTGCTGGCGCTCCGCCTCGAGCTCCTCCTGCGTCCGGGCCCCTTCGCGCGCCGCCTGGACGTGCCGCTGCCGCGTCGACTCGAGCTGCTCGTGGGCCTCGGCGAGCGCCTCCTGGGTCTCCGCCAGGCGCTGCTGCTCGGCCGTGAGTCCGGACTGGGCCAGGGCGAGGGACTCCTTCAACCGGAGCCGCGCATCGCGCTCCAGCCCGAGCTCCACGAGCGTCCGCTCCCGCTCCTCGTCGGCCCGGACCCGAGCCTGCTGCTCGGCCGCGATGTTGCCGTGGGTCGCCTTCAGCTCCTCCTCGAGCCGGGAGATGGACTCGATGTCCGAGGCCCGCACGCGCTCCAGCTCCGCGAGGGACTCCTCGACCTCCGACACGCGCCGCCTCAGGACGCCGCGCTCATCCGCCCATTGCTGACGTTGCGCCTCCAGACCGGAGAGGGCGCGCTGGGCGTCGCGCCGCGCGGCCTCCTCCAGACGAAGCTGGTGCTCCAGCTCCGCGAGCCGCCGCGCCTGATCCTCCCGCTCGGCCCGCTCCTGCGCCGCCTCGGCCGTGGCCTGCTCGGTGCGCTCGCGCTCCTGGGCCACGGCGTGCTCCAGCCGCCCCTCGGCGAGCCGGCGCTCCTCCTCGATGGTCTCCTCCAGCTCCGCCGCGGCGCGTACGCGCTCCTGCTCCAGCGACGACAACCGGGCGCGCGCCTCGGCGAGCTCCTGTTCGAGTCGCGCGGCCGCCGCCCGGAGCAGTTCCTGGGCGCGGGAGTGCTCCTCGCCCTCGGCGTTGAGCCGCTGCACCTCGGCACGTGCCGCGGTGAGCTCGGTGTTCACGCCGCGCAACTCGGCCTCGCGCGCGGTGAGACGCAGCTCCGCGTCGCGCCGTGCCGCCTCCGCGGCCGAGACCCGCCGGGAATGGGCCTCCAGCTCCCGGGACACGCGCGACAGGTCGGCGTCCTGCAGGCGCAGGGACTTCTCCGCCGCCTCGCGCGCGTGCTCGGCGCGGGCCACGTCCGCCTTGAGCATCTCCACGGCGGCCAGTGCCGTCGAGTGCTGCTCGGCGAGGCGCACCTCGCGCTCCCGCGCCGCCTCCAACTGCCGCCGCGAGTCCTCGGAGTACTCGCGTGCGCGCTCGGCCCCGAGCCGATCCTTCTCGCGCTCGACGCGCACGCTGGCCAGCTCGTCGCGCAGCTCGCGCTGATCGGCGTACGCCTGGGCCAGACGCCCGCGGGACTCCTCCAGGGTGGTGCTCAGCTCCTCGAGACGCGCGCGCTCCAGCCGCATCGCCTCCTGGGCGCCCAGGGCCTGGGCCTCGAACTCCTTGCGGGCGCGCTCGGCGGACTCCACCTCCAGCCGCTGCTGGGTGAGGCGCTTGTCCGCGTCCGACAGGCGCTCCATGGCCACCTGGAGCTCCAGGCTCGTGCGGCGCAGACGCGAGGCGAGCTCGTCGCGCTCGCGGGCGGAGTCGGGAGTGCCGCGCGCCTGCTCCAGTTGCGCGGTGAGGCGGGCCACGTCGCTCCGGGCGGACTCCAGGGCGGGCTGGAGGGCGAGCACCTGGGCTTCGCGATCCATCAGCTCCGCGCGCGCCCGGGCGAGGGACTCCTTGAACTTGCCGGCGCGCTCCTCCCAGCTCTTGCCGCGCTGGGCCACTTCATCGAGCTTGCCGCGGGTGAAGGCGAGCGGCTCGGGGGGCAGTTGCACCCAGGTGGGGTCCACGATGCGCGCGGGATCATGCCCCGCGACGACGAGGAAGTAGGCGGCATCGCTCCCGTGGATGAGGGTGCCATCGACCTGGAGCCCATCGCCCTTCTCGAAGGCGAGCTGGTAGCCCAGCACGGGAGACTGGGTGGCCACCTCCACGTGGGGGAAGTGGGGCGAGAGCGCGTCGAGCAGTTGCCCGTACGTGGGCGGCGCCTCCTCCTCCACCTCCATGAGCTGCCAGAGGGCGAGCCCCGCGCCATTGCGCAAGCCGCCCACCAGATGGCCCTGCCGGCTGACCAGGCGCGTCAGCTCGGCGAGCAGCGTGGGAGCGCGCACGTAGGGGGCGAGGTCGGCCACGAGCACCAGATCGAAGCTGCCGGGCTCGAGGTCGTCGTAGACGTTGGCGCGGAAGCGCAGCGAGGGGCCACCATGGGCCTTGTGGGCGGCCTCCACGGCGGCGACGTCGGCGTCGCAGGCCACCACGGTCCGGGCCCCGCGCTCGAGCAGGAAGCGCGCGCTCTCCCCACCCGTGGTGGAGACCGCGTCCACTTCCAACACACGGCGGCGGGCGAAGAGGCTCTCCGCGAAGATGTACCGGGGCAACAGCTCACTGCTGCCCAGGCGGCGGAATGTAGGGTGCATGAGGTCCAGCGGACGAGTATAGCCCCGGGGAGGATTGTCCCAAGCAAAGCACCGGGGTCAGGAGATCGCCTCGCTGCCCGGATGAAGGGAGAGCAAGCACCATGAGTTCCCCGATGAGTCCCTCCCAGCACCGGCCGAGCCTCGGCCGCCGGGCCACGAGCGCCTTCACGCGGCTTCTCGTCACCCTGCTCGTGCTGGGCCTGGGGGCGGCGGTGGTCTTCCTGCTGTCGCAGCTCAACGCGCGCACCTTCTCGCTGGCCCAGGAGAACGGGCAGTTGGTGGTGATGAAGGGCCGGCTGTTGCCCACGGGGGCGGTGCCCTACCGGCCCGGGGATGCGCGGCTGGCGGACGCCTATGCCCCCCTGGGGGTGGAGGGCCGGGACGTGAGCATGCTCGTGGAGCGCAAGTTCACCGAGCGCGACGAGCTGGACCGGGCCCTCTTCCCGCTCCTGGAGTCGCTCGCCCAGCCCAAGGTGCAGTCGGATGACCCGGCCGTGCTGGAGAAGGGGCTGTACTACCTGCGGCGCGCGGAGCTGCTCACGGGGTTGACGGAGGAGCAGCGGCGCTCGCTGGGGACGATGAAGACGGAGGTGGCCTTCTTCCAGGCGAAGCAGAAGCTGGAGGAGGCGCGGCGGGGGGTGACCGAGGCGCTCACGCAGCTCAAGCTGGCGGCGGAGAGCCGCAACCGGAACACGCAGCGGGCCAACCAGATGCTCACCACCGTGGGGCCAGCGGCGCAGGCGCTGGAGAGGGCCCTGCGGGCCGTGGACGCGAGCTTCGAGGGAGCCGACGCCCCCCCGCTGCCCACCCCGGCGCCCGCCCCCGCTCCCGGGAGCGAGGCCACACCGGCCGGGACTCCGCCGTCCACCGGACCGGCTCCGGGCGCCACCGGCGAGGCCCCGGGCACGGCGCGCTGAGCACGTGGCCGCGCGAGCGGTATAACCGCCGGGTCCGAGGAGGCGTGCGACATGACGATGACCCCGGTTGTTCCCCCGGAGATGAAGAGACTCGAGCCGTTCGAGAAGAGCCTGCGTGAGGCGGGACGGAGCTACCCGGAAGTCACCGAGGACTTTCCCTGGGGCCATCCGACGCTGAAGGTGAAGGGCAAGGCGTTCGTCTTCTTCTCGCTGAGCGAAGAGGGACTCTCGCTGTCCGTGAAGCTGCCCCAGTCGCACGGCGCGGCGCTGATGCTGCCCTTCGCCGAGCCGACCGGGTACGGGCTGGGCAAGAGCGGCTGGGTCACCGCGCGCTTCGGCGCGAAGGACACGCCTCCGGTGGACATGCTGCGGCGGTGGCTCGACGAGAGCTACCGCGCCGTGGCGCCCAAGAAGCTGGTGGACCGGTTGACGGGGGGCACGGACACGCCGCGCCCGGCCGCTCCGGCGAAGAAGGCGCCCGCCACGAAGGCCACCGTGAAGAAGAGCGCGGCCGGGAAGGCCCCGGCGAAGAAGGCCGCCGCGAAGAAGCGCACGGCCAGCAAGGCCCCGGTGAAGCGGTAGGCCGACCGCGCCTACTTGCCCTTCATCACGCCGATGAAGGGCAGGTTGCGGTAGCGCTCGGCGTAGTCGAGGCCGTAGCCCACGACGAAGACGTCGTCGATGACGAAGCCCTTGTAGTCGATGGGGATCTTCGCGCGGGCGCGGGCGGGCTTCTCCAGCAGCGTGCACACCTTGAGCGACGCCGGGTGCCGGGCGTTGAGGTTCTCGAGCAGGAAGCTCATGGTGAGCCCCGTGTCGATGATGTCCTCGATGATGAGCAGGTGCTTGCCCGCCATGGGCTTGCTCACGTCGGTGGTGATGCGCACCTCGCCCGTCGTCTCGGTGCCGCCCTGGTAGGAGGACACCCCGAGGAACTCGATCGTCAGCGGCAGGTCCACGTAGCGCGCCAGGTCCATGGCGAAGAACGCCGAGCCCTTGAGGACGCAGACGAGCGTGAGCTCCTTGCCCTGGTAGTCGCGGGTGATCTGCGCGCCCAGTTCGCGCACGCGCGCCTGGAGCTTCTGCTCATCGATGTGGATGCCGACGTCCTGCTCGAAGAAAGCCACGGTCCGACCTCTACACGTACGCGTTGTTCATGATCTCCCCGAAGCCGCCGCCACCGGGGACGATGTACTGCCGATCATCCAACCCCCGCTCCTTCTCCCACAACTCCCCGGGCACCGTGCCGAACACTTCCGGTGGGGACAAGCCCCGGTCCAGGCGCAGGGCGTACACGCTCAGGTCGGGGTGCTCGCGGGTGACGCGCCGCAGGAACTCGGGGGTGACGATGAGGTGCAGGCTGAGGATGCGCCGGGGGGTGCCGGCCACCTGGTTCTTGTACAGGCTCACCGCGGTGCTCAGGCTGCCGCCGGTGGCGCCCATGGGATCGGGGAACAGGAGGAACGCGTCGTCGACGTCTCCGCCCAGCTTCGCCCCGCCGATGTTCGTGCCCACCACGATGTCCCGGGAGTCCGTCGTCCGGCTCATCATGATGTGATCCTGTCGCACCCGCGCGGGCTCCAACGTGGTGTTGAGCAGATCGTACGCCACCTGGGAGGGCAGCGTGCCGGCCCGGGCGATGTTGACCGTCACCGCGCGCACGGAGGGATCGAGCACCTCGCCCTGGTAGATGCCCTGGGGCGTGGAGTCGATCATCCGCGTGGCCACGGCCACGCGCGTGCGGGGGAACTCCGCGTTGAGGACCGTCTTCAGCAGGTCCGTGTAGAGCAGGGCCACCAGCCGGTTGATCTCCGGCTGGGTCGTCCCCTTGGCACACAGCCGGGCGAGCTGGGAGAGCAGGAACGGATTGCCCACCAGGTGGACCTGGGGCCCGTAGCGGTGGGGCAGCTCGTTCAACTGAAAGGGGATGTGGGAGTAGAGCGGGTCGTGCATGCGCTCGGGCCTCGCGGGCTCAGTCCTTGAAGAGCTCGAGCGTCTGGGGAGGGGTGGCCTCGGTGGGCTCGGCGCGGTGGCACTTGCGGCAGCGAGCCTCGTAGGCCCCGGCTGCCCCCACCACCACGCGCTCGCCCCGGTCCACCAGCCGCTGGGAGCGGTGGGCGGGATTGCCACATACCACGCAGATGGCGAGCTGCTTGGTCACGTACTCGGCGACGGCGAGCAGCTGCGGCATGGGCTCGAAGGGACGGCCCTGGTAGTCCTGATCCAGCCCCGCGACAATGACCCGCAGGCCACGGTGCGCCAGCGCCTCACACACGGCCACCACCTCGGAGCCGAAGAACTGCACCTCGTCGATTCCCACCACCTGGGTGCGGGGGGACAAGTGATGGAAAATTTCTTCAGCCCTCTCGATGGCCACGGAGGTCAATTTCAACTGGGAATGGCTGACCACCTGCGTCTCGTCGTAGCGGTTATCCAGCTTCGGCTTGAAGACCTGGACCGCCTGCTTGCCGTAGACGGCGCGCTTGACGCGGCGAATCAACTCCTCCGTCTTTCCGGAGAACATCGAGCCGCAGATGACCTCTATCCACCCGATGTCTTTGGGAAATTGGTACACGCGAGAAGCTCGTTCCGGGCGGTGACGACAGCGACAGCCACCTCTTTCACGACCCCCCCGGGACGTCAACTTTCCGGGGACCCGCCTCCCACGCCCCCCGGCGCCCATGCCCCTGGCAAGCATCTTGAAGAGGAGTGCTTCGGGTTCAAACGGTGAGGTGACGGGTGGCGGCGACAGCGCAGATGCAGGAGTCGAGTTGGGCGGGTATCGAGGGGGCTTCGTTCCACATCTCGCCGGCGGCGGCGCTGCTGGTGGTGCTCAACCTGCTGGACGGGCTCTTCACCCTGACGTTTTTACAGATGAACGTGGCCGAGGAACTCAACCCTCTGATGCGGGTGGCCTACATGCACTCGCCGCTGTCGTTCATGGCGGTGAAGCTCACCATCGTGAGCCTGGGACTCGCCCTGCTCTGCCTGCACCGCTCCATGCGGCTGAGCCAGCGCGCCATCCAGGCGGGCGCGGCGCTCTATACGGTGATTGACATCTACCACCTGGCCTTCCTGGCGCACATCGTCCACGAAATCGTCGCGTGACGCACAACCAGTCCAGACAGACTTGCTTTTCCAGGCCTGTCTGTTTCAGGCTTCTCCCAGCGCTTGGATCCGAAGGGTCCTTGGGGGGACCATGAACATCACCGACGTCAAGGTATATCCGGTTGAAGAAGACAAACTGAAGGCCTACGTGACCATCACCCTGGACCATTGCTTCGTCATTCGGGACTTGAAGGTGATCCACGGAGCCTCGGGCCTGTTCATCGCCATGCCCGCCAAGCGGCGCAAGGACGGGACGTACAAGGACATCGCCCACCCGCTCAACGCGGACACCCGCACACAGATGGAGCGTGCCATTCTCCTGGAGTACGAGCGGCATCAGCAGACGAGCATGGGAGCGATGGGCTCGTACCACCTGGAAGCCGTGGCCGACTGAGCCTGGGATTGCACGCTGGCGGTGGAAGGATCTTCCCTTCCGCCACGGGGCGCGCTAGGAGCGCGCCCCATGAGCCCGAGCGATTTCAAGGTGTTCTCCGGGAGTTCCAACCCGGCCCTGGCCCAGCGGATCTGCGACTATCTCAAGAGACCTCTGGGCAAGGCACACGTGGGGCGCTTCTCCGACGGAGAGATCCACGTGGAGATCGGCGAGAACGTGCGCGGACTGGACATCTTCATCGTCCAGTCCACCTGCCCGCCGGCCAATGATCACCTGATGGAGCTGCTCATCATGTGCGACGCGCTCAAGCGAGCGAGCGCCGCCTCCATCAACGCCGTCATCCCGTACTACGGCTACGCCCGGCAGGATCGGAAGGTGGCGCCGCGCACGCCCATCACCGCGAAGCTGATCGCGGACCTGCTCGAGGGCGCGGGAGCCACGCGCGTGGTGTCCATGGACATGCACGCCGGGCAGATCCAGGGCTTCTTCAACATCCCCTCGGATCATCTGTACGCCTCGCCCGTCTTCCTCGAGGACGCGCGCAAGAAGTTCCCCGACACGCAGGAGCTCGTCATCGTGTCGCCGGACGCGGGCGGAGTGGAGCGGGCACGCGCCTACTCCAAGCGGCTCGGCTGCACCCTGGCCATCGTCGACAAGCGCCGGCCCCAGCCCAACTCCTCCGAGGTGATGAACCTCATTGGCGACGTGGCGGGCAAGGACGCGGTGCTGGTGGACGACATGGTGGACACCGCGGGCACGCTCACCCAGGCGGCCGCCGCCCTCAAGGAGCGCGGAGCGCGCCGGGTGGTGGCCTACGCCGTCCACCCCATCCTCTCCGGGCCCGCCATCCAGCGCATCCAGGACTCGCCCCTGGAAGAGGTCGTCTTCACGGACACCGTGCCCCTGGCCCCCGCGGCCCAGGCGTGCGGGAAGATCCGGGTCATCGCCACGGATCACCTCTTCGGCGAGGCCATCGCGCGCATCCATCGCGCCGACTCGCTCAGTTCGCTCTTCGTGTAGGCGGACGGAGGAGGGCCCGCTGCTTCTCCCGCCATGCGCCTTGACTCGGGGCGCGCGCGCTGGCATGTGGCGGGCACACCCTGCCGGTCCTTGCCCGAAAAGCGAGGCGCTGCTCTTGGGGCCCGCCACGGGGGCGGGATGCCAGAGGCGCCGGGACGTCGGCGGGGAACACACCGCAGTCCACAGACCGAGGAAATCCATGTCCATCGACAAGCGCCCGCTCGAGGTCAAGCCGCGTGAGGGTTCTGGCAAGGGCGCCGCCCGCCGCCTGCGCACCCAGGGCCTCGTGCCCGCCGTCGTCTACGGCAAGCACCTGGAGAAGCCCCTGTCCATCGCCGTCGACGCGAAGGCGGTGCGCCAGGCCATCAACACCCCGCACAAGTTCAACACCCTGCTCACCCTCACGGGCGTGGGCGGCGAGCACCAGGTCCTCTTCAAGGACTACCAGCAGGATCCGCTCACCCGGCAGATGCTCCACGTGGACTTCATCGCCGTGCGCGAGGGCGAGCAGGTGAAGGTGAACGTGCCGCTGGTGCTCACCGGCCGCTCCGAGGGTGTCGCCGAAGGCGGTCTGCTCACCCAGGCCCGCCGCGAGATCGAGATCTACGCCAAGCCGAACGCCATCCCCGAGAAGATCGAGGTGGACGTGACGCCGCTGAAGATCAACCAGGCGCTCCACATCAACGACGTGAAGATGCCCGAGGGCGTGACGGTGAAGTCGCACGTCAACTACACCGTGGCGGTCGTCAGCGCGCCCGAGGGTGCGGCCGAGGCGGCTCCCGCGGCGGCGGCGGCGGCCGGCGCTGCGGCCAAGCCCGCGGCCGGCGCTGCGGCCAAGCCCGCGGCCGGCGCTGCGGCCAAGCCCGCGGCCGGCGCTGCGGCCAAGCCCGCGGCCGGCGCGAAGAAGTAGTCCCCCTCCCCTGTCACACCCGCGGGGCCGGTCCATCCACGGGACTGGCCCCGTCTGTTTTCCGGAGCCACCGTCATGAAGATCATCTGTGGACTGGGCAACCCCGGGCGCGAGTACGAGCGCCACCGGCACAACGTGGGCTTCATGGTGGTGGAGACACTGCTGCCGCGCGCGCGCGCCGAGCTTCACCAGGGGAAGTTCCAGGCCCGCGTGGGCCAGGGCACCCTGGGGGGAGAGAAGATCGTCTTCCTCGAGCCGCAGACCTACATGAACCTGTCGGGCCGCTCGGTGGCCGAGGCGGCGCGCTTCTACAAGGTGGCGGTGGAGGACGTGCTCGTGATCCACGACGAGCTGGATCTGGACTTCGGCCGCCTGCAGCTCAAGGCGGGGGGCGGCAGCGGGGGCCACAACGGGCTCAAGAGCACGGTGTCCAGCCTGGGCGAGGACGGCTTCATCCGCCTGCGCTTCGGCATCGGCAAGCCGCAGGGCCCCAACGCCAAGGAGCGGGTGGCCGGCTACGTGCTCTCCAACTTCGACGACGGGGAGCGCCGGAGGCTCGACGAGCTGCTCGCCCAGGCGGCGGACGCGGCCGAGACGTGGGTCCGGGACGGATTGGCCACGGCGATGAACCGTTACAACAAGCGGGCGCCTTGACTTCCGGGCCGGGGCACCCCTAGAAGGCCCCCTCTTCATCGTTCTTTTTCACAGCGCGAGGGTGACGGGCGCGCGGTTTCCCGTCCCCGGCGGAGGATCCCCCTTGGACCCTCCGACCGTTTCCCCGCTCCCCGGCCTCCGGGGGGCACTCAACCCCAAGGGGAGAGAAACATGGCTGAGACGCAGGCCGCCAAGCGGCTTCGTGAGTACGAGACCATCTTCCTGGTCAAGCCGGACCTCACCGACGACAACGTGGACAAGCTCAAGGAGCGCGTGCGCGGCATCGTCGGCCGTGAGGGTGGCAAGGTCATCCGCTTCACGGTGTGGGGCAAGAAGAAGACGCTCTACCCCATCGCCAAGCAGCCCCGCGCCATCTACGTCCACGCCCACTACCTGGGCGGCACCAAGATCGTGGCCGAGGTGGAGCGCAACCTCCGCAACTTCGACGAGGTCACGCGCTACCTGTCCACCAAGCTGGCGGACGAGGTGGATCCCGAGAGCCGTCCGGTGCTCGAGGACGTGAAGCTCGCCGGTGACGTCGAGGAGACCCGTCCGGGCGTGGCCCCCGCGCAGGATCGCGGCGTGGTCGAGGATGCGGGCGAGGCTGAGGAGGAGAGCACCGAGGAGGCGTGAGCCCCTTGGTCCTCCACGGACCCCTACCAGAGAAGAGAGAACGCTCAATGATTGGCAACAGCGACAGGAATGCGTCCCGCGGTGGTGGCGACCGGGATCGGGACAGGGATCGGGACGGCGGCGGCCGGGGTGGTGGCGCCGGGGGCGATGACGAGAAGCGTGGCGGTGGCCGCGGCTTTGGCCGCAAGAAGGTGTGCCGCTTCTGCGCCGAGAAGAACGCCCAGGTGGACTTCAAGGATCAGGCGACGCTGAAGTACTTCGTCACCGAGCGCGGCAAGATCATCCCCCGCCGCATCTCCGGCAACTGCGCCAAGCACCAGCGCGAGGTGGCCACGGCCATCAAGCGCGCTCGTGGCCTGGCGTTGCTCCCCTACAACGCGATGGTCGGCTAGTCCCCTCGCCCGCACCAACGGAGACATTCAATGAAGGTCATTCTTCGTGAGGACGTCGCGAACCTGGGCAAGTCCGGTGAGCTCGTGACGGTGAAGGACGGCTTCGGCCGGAACTACCTGCTGCCGCGCAAGATGGCGGTGCTCGCCACCGAGCAGAACGTGCGTCAGCTCGAGCACGAGCGCGCGGTCATCGCGGCGCGCAACGTCAAGCTCAAGGGCGCCGCAGAGGAGCAGGCCAAGAAGCTCGGCTCGGTGAAGGTCACCATCCGCCGCAAGGTGGGTGAGCAGGACAAGCTGTACGGCTCCGTCACCGTGCTGGACATCGCCGAGGCGCTCGCCGCCCAGGGCCAGACGGTGGACCGCCGCCAGCTGCACCTGGCCGAGCCCATCAAGGCCACCGGTCAGTACGAGGTGGAGCTGCGCCTGCACCGCGAGGTGACGGCGAAGATCAAGGTCGAGGTCCAGGCGGAGGCGTAAAGCCCCCCCTGACATCGCGTGAAGCACCGAGGGCCGTCCGGGTTCACTCCCGGGCGGCCCTCCGCTTTTTCGGGAGCGGGCACCCGGGCACGTGTCAGGGGTGGCTGCCAGGGTTGCGCCACACGTCTGTAGCGCGGAGACTGGCCGGACAACATGGACAACATCCTCGACATTCGGACGGGAACGCGGCGGGGCCACGAGGATCTGGCCGCCGAGCGCGCGGTGCTGGGCGCCGTGCTCGCGGACAACAGCATCTTCGCCAGCCTCGCGGAGGTGGTGAGCACGGACGACTTCGCCAGTCCCGCGCACGCCCAGATCTTCGCCGCGATGATCAAGCTGGATGGCTCCAGCCGCCAGGTGGATCACCTCACCCTGGCCGAGGAACTCAAGGTGCTCGGCCAGCTCGCCGCGGTGGGCGGCCCCGCGTACCTGATGAGCCTGGACCAGGTGGTGCCCGTGCCGGGCAACGCCATCCAGTACGCACAGATCGTCAAGGATCAGGCCATCCGGCGGCGCCTGGCGGGCGTGGGCCGGGAGATCCAGGAGCTGGCCAGCCAGGAGACGGGCGAGCTGGAGGTGCTGCTCGACGAGGCCGAGCGCAAGGTGTTCCTCCTGGCGGAGAAGAAGCGCGAGGGCGACCTGCGGCCCGTGAGCGAGCTGATGGAGCACACGCTCGACTTGCTCGACAAGATGAAGACCGCGACGACGGGCATCACCGGCCTGTCCACGGGCTACGTCGATCTGGACAACCAGCTCACGGGCCTGCACCCCGGCGAGCTCATCATCCTCGCAGCGCGCCCCGGCGTGGGCAAGACGTCCTTCGCGATGAACATCGCCACCCACGTGGCGCTCCAGGAGGAGGCCAGGGCGGCGGCCATCTTCAGCCTGGAAATGCCCGCGGATCAGCTCCTCATGCGTCTGCTCGCCTCGTGCGCGCGCGTGGACATGAAGAAGCTGCGCGGCGGCCGGCTCACGCCCCACGACGAGGAGAAGTTCCAGGAGATGGCGGGCAAGCTCTACAACGCCCCGCTCTACATCGACGACTCGGGTGGCCTGTCCCCGTTCGATCTGCGCGCCAAGGCGCGGCGGCTCAAGCAGAGGGATCCCCGGCTGTCGCTCATCATCATCGACTACCTCCAGCTCATGCACCAGAAGGGCAAGGTGGAGAGCCGCCAGCTGGAAATCTCGGAGATCTCCCGCTCGCTCAAGCAGCTCTCCAAGGAGCTGGAGGTGCCCATCATCGCGCTCAGCCAGCTCAGCCGTAAGGTGGAGGAGCGCAAGGGCGGCAAGCCCATGCTCTCGGACCTGCGCGAGTCGGGCGCCATCGAGCAGGACGCGGACGTGGTGATGTTCATCCACCGCGAGGATCAGGGCGAGGGCGAGGGCGGAGGCGAGGTGCGCACGAGCAGCGCCATCCCCGTGCAGCTCGTCATCGCCAAGCAGCGCAACGGTCCCATCGGGGACATCGATCTCGTCTTCCTCGCCGAGTACACGCGCTTCGAGAGCCGGGCGCGCATGGAGTGAAGACGGGCCGAGGCGTCCAGCGGCGCCGCCTTCGCCACGGCGTGCGCGGCGTGGTGGGCCCACGGGGGCTCAGACCACGAGCAGGAGCTGGACCCGCCGCAGCCCCTTCTCGAGTTGTCGGGCCAGGGACTCAGGCGTGTCTCCGGACTCACACCAGGCGTCGATGGCCTCCAGTTCCCACTCCTCGTAGATGCCCTCGCCCTCGAAGCCGGGAATGAAGCCCTCGCGGATGGCCTGCTGCAGGCCCCCGAGCGGCCCCAGGAGGACCACGTTGCCCAGGCCGAACAGCCGCAGGGGCGTGCCACACGTCTCCAGCGCCGCGTTCAACAGGGCCAGCACGGCGTTGAGGTTGTAGAACTCGGAGCTGTCGTGGAACGTGACGCCGTAGCGGCGCCCCCCATGGGTGAGGCGCAGCGTGTAGCGGTACGCCACGCCCCTGCCCTCCCGGTCCTCCTCCCCGAAGTACGGCCCCCACCCCTCCCCCGCCAGGTCTCCCTGGCCCGGCAGCACCTGGGAGAACCGGGCCCCGGCCAGCCACGGCGAGACGAGCGGCAGCAGCTCCTCCATCAAGCGTGAATGATCGACGGGGAACTCGCCCGCGTCGGGCTCGAACACATACCCGCGCCCCAGGCGCATGAAGCTCTCGTCCCAGTACTCATCGGGCCAGGAGGCATACACGGGGGCAACGGCGTCGGCGGGCGGCAGTTGGAGCAGCTCGCGCAGGCGTTGTTCTTTCGGGGCCATGTCCTCTCACCATGCTCGGCCCCGCATGTCTGCCATGCAGGTCTGACAGCACGGTGAGCGGCGCGCTCAGCGGCGGTGCTCGCGCGACTTCTGCACCAGCAACCGGAAGATGCCCATGCTCAGGGGAATCGTCTGGAGCATCAGCTCCGGGTGCCACTGCACACCCAGCGCGAAGACGTGCTGCGGCGACTCGATGGCTTCCACCACCCCATCGGGCGCCGTCGCGCTCACCACCACCTGCTCGCCCAGCTTCGACACCGCCTGATGATGGGTGGAGTTCACCATGAGCTGACCCCGGCCGAGCGCCTCCGACAGGTGCGTGCCATCGCGCACCTCCACGGGGTGCTGCGGCTGGGTGCGGTCATGCGTCTGCTGGTGCGAATTCGCGCCGGGCACCTCGAGGCCGATGTCCTGGAACAGCGTGCCGCCCAGCACCACGTTGAGCAGCTGCATGCCCCCGCAGATGCCCAGCACCGGCATGTTGCGCTTGAGGGCCCCGCGCATCAGCGCCGTCTCGAACGCCGTGCGCGGCGGCTTCATCGGCCCCAGGCCCTCGCGCGCCGTCTCGCCATAGGCGTCCGGGGGAATGTCGAAGGCGCCTCCGGTGACCATCAGCCCGGAGATGCGGTCCAGGTAGGCCTCCACGCACGCCGCGTCGTCCGAGTACGGCAACACCAGGGGCAGCCCCCCCGCGCGCAGCACCGCCTCGGGGTAGGCCGCCCTCAGCTCGTAGCTGGGGAAGGCCGAATCCGGCCGGCTCGCGCTGAAGTCCGGGGTGATGCCGATATTGGGCCGGCGCGGAGCCTGACCATGGGTTTTATGAATCATACGCCTCTCGCGTCGAGGCTAGTCCCCTGGGTGCCCCTGTCAAAGGCAGCGCCTGACCGCCGCGCCGGCGCGCATACCCGCTGCGCGTCGTCACCCGGGAGGGACGGATCTCGTGGAAGTCGGGGAGGAAGGGGGGCGTTCATCGGCTCGGGAGGGGCGGGGGGTTGAGCGGCGTTGACAGGGGGGAGCCCTGCTATAAGGTGGCGCGCCCTTTTCCAAGAGATTCCGAGGAGTTGAGCATGGCAGACGCGATGGACCCCAAGCACCTCGACAAGCGCACGGTCGAGCGCTACCTGCGCAGCGGTCAGCTGGACGAGGCGTCGTACAAGCGCCACATCGAGGGCCTGCCGGACGTGGCCGAGAAGTCCGTGCCCGTGGAAACGTTGATGCAGGACGAGGACCTCGACGACGACTTCGAGGACGACGAGGACGAGGACGAGGGCGACGAGGACGAGGGCGACGAGGACGCCGAAGCCAACGAGTGAGCCCATGAGCGATGAGAAGCGCGGAGAGACCTTCGTGATGCGGGGCGAGCCGAAGCCGGGCGCGCCCGAGGCCCCCATCACCTTCAGCACCTTCCTCATCGGCCTCGCGTCCAGCGCCCTCATCCACCTGGGCGAGGCCCCCAACCCGGAGACGGGCAAGGCCGAGCGGGACCTGGTGCTCGCGCGCCAGAGCCTGGATCTGCTGGGGATGCTGCAGGAGAAGACCCGCGGCAACCTCACGGGCGAGGAAAAGCAGCTCTTCGACAACCTCCTCGCCGACCTGCGCCTGCGCTTCGTGGAGGCGAACAAACGGTGACGCCCCCCGCCGCACCCTCCCCCCAGAAGAGCCCCCTGCCGCGAGGCCTGCGCTTCGCGGCCTTCGTCTGTCTCGTGCTCTCCGCCTTCACGGGCTTCTTCGCCCTGAGCGAGTGCCTGGGGCTCAGCCAGCTCGAGGACACCCGGAACGCCGCCCACTTCTCCCTCGTGGGAGACCCGGTGCTCGACGCCCGCATCGCCAAGGCGCAACTCTCCGCGCTCCAGTCGCTGCGCGAGTCGCGCGCGCTCTTCCTCGGCGCCCTCTCCGTGGTGTGCTCGCTCGCCTTCGTGTCCGCCGGCCGGCTGCTGCGGCCCGACGGGCTCCCCCTGGAGCGGATGCGCCGGATGCTCGCGGGCTCCACCATCGCCGCCGCCCTGCTGCGCACCATCGACGGTGCCCAGGGCGCCGTGGTCGCCCGGCACATGGGCCCCATCATCGCCGACGCCCTGAAAACGCTCCCCGAGTTCCAGGGCTCCAGCGCCGCGCCCCTGGAAGTCATGGCCTGGCTGCTGCCCGCCACCACCATTGGCTTCACGGCCCTCATCGCCGGCTCCTTCGCCGTGCTCGGCCAGTACTTCCAGAGTGAGCGGGTGCGTCAGGCCATCAGCCTGCTCGACGGGCGCCTCGCCAAAGAGGACTAGCCCTCGGGCGGCGCGCTCAGGCGGCGATGCCGTGCAGCAGGTGCTCCAGGGACAACTCCGGCCCCGAGTCCTGGAGGCTCAACCGCGTCGGATTCATCTGGTGCAGTTGCAGCAACAGCTCCCGCTCCACCCCGAAGACCCACGCCAGGTGCCCCAGCGGCCAGCGCGCCTGCATCCGCGCGAACGCCGCGTCGTCGAACTCCCCGTCCACGCTCTCGGGAAGATCCACCGTGTCGTAGAACAGCCGCTCCCCGCCCACATGTTGCCCCCGGCCAAAGGCGAGCACTTCCTCGTACTCCTGGGGATCGTACACGTAGGTGTGCACGGTGACGCCGGTGGCGCGTGAGAGGGCTCGGGCGAGCGCGTGGTGGGTGCTGTACCAGTGGGCCCCCCGGCGTCCCGCCGTGAGGGCCGAGTCCAGGGCCAGACGGACGATCTTCCGCCGCGGATAGACGGACAGGGAGAGCACCGTGTCCGCCGGGGCGCCGTCCTCGACGAGCGCCTGCTGGGCGAGCGCCTTCAACGGCAGGCTGCCCAGCGACTCGACTCGAATGAGGTAACCGCCGTGCGATTCCAGTGGGTGCCCCCCAGGGTGTTCGGGCGGGCATATACCTGGACCGGGTGGGGAAGGCAACTCCCGGAGAGTCAGAAAATCCCTGAAAAACCCCCACGAGGCGTGAAAGGAGGACGGACAGGCGTTCCTTGCCAAGGGGGTCACGGCCCTTACGTTGAAGACATGCGACTCGACAAGTATACGGTGAAGGCCCAGGAGGCCATCCAGGAAGGTCAGTCTCTGGCCCGGCGTGCCGACAACCCGGACTACGAGCCGGAGCATCTCGCGGCGGCGTTGCTCGAACAGAAGGACGGCATCGTCGAGCCCCTGCTGCGCAAGATCGGCGTGGACGTGAAGCTCTTCGCGTCCCGGCTGGGCGAGGCGCTCCAGAAGCTGCCCCGCATGCAGGGAGGCGAGAGCGCGGTGGTGCGCCAGCGCCTGGCCAAGGTTTTCGACAAGGCGGAGGACGAGGCGAAGTCCCTCAAGGATGACTTCGTCTCCAGCGAGCACCTGCTGCTCGCCCTCACGCAGGACAAGGGGAACGTGGGCGAGGTGCTCAAGTCCTCCGGGGTGACGCGCGAGCGCGTCCTGTCCAGCATCAAGGAGGTGCGCGGTTCGGCCCGGGTGACGAGCCAGGACGCCGAGTCCACCTACCAGGCGCTGGAGAAGTACGGGCGCGATCTGACGGAGGCGGCCCGCTCCGGGAAGCTGGATCCCGTCATCGGCCGCGACGAGGAGATCCGCCGCTGCATCCAGGTGCTCAGCCGGCGCACGAAGAACAACCCGGTGCTCATCGGCGAGCCGGGCGTGGGCAAGACGGCCATCGCCGAGGGGCTCGCGCGGCGCATCGTCGACGGCGACGTGCCCGAGGGACTCAAGAACAAGCGGCTGGTGACGCTGGACCTGGGCAGCATGGTGGCCGGCGCCAAGTTCCGCGGTGAGTTCGAGGAGCGCCTCAAGGCGGTGCTCAAGGAAGTGGCCGACTCGGCCGGGGAGATCATCCTCTTCATCGACGAGCTGCACACCCTGGTGGGCGCCGGCAAGGCCGAGGGCTCCATGGACGCGGGCAACATGCTCAAGCCGGCGCTCGCGCGCGGTGAGCTGCACTGCCTGGGCGCCACCACGCTCGACGAGTACCGCAAGCACATCGAAAAGGACGCGGCGCTCGAGCGGCGCTTCCAGCCGGTGATGGTGGGCGAGCCCACGGTGCACGACACCATCAGCATCCTGCGTGGCCTCAAGGAGCGCTACGAGGTGCACCACGGCGTGCGCATCCAGGACTCGGCCCTCGTGGCGGCGGCGACGCTGTCCAACCGCTACATCTCCGACCGCTTCCTGCCCGACAAGGCCATCGATCTCGTGGACGAGGCGTGCAGCCGCCTGCGCATCGAGATCGACTCCATGCCCACGGAGATCGACGACATCCGCCGCAAGATGACCCAGCTGGAGATCGAGCGCGAGGGCCTGCGCAAGGAGACGGATCCCCACTCGAAGGAGCGGCTCTCGAAGATCGAACAGGAGCTGGCCAACCTCAGCGAGAACTTCACCGCGCTCAAGGCCCACTGGGACTCGGAGAAGAAGGCCATCGCCAGCATCCGCGAGAAGAAGGAGAAGCTCGAGAAGGCCAAGAACGATCAGGCCGCGGCCGAGCGCCAGGGCGACTTCAACAAGGCCGCCGAGGTGAAGTACGGCCTCATCCCCTCCCTGGAGAAGGAGATCGCCCAGGGCAACGCGCAGATGGCCGAGCTCCAGAAGAGCCACAAGTTCCTCAAGGAGGAAGTGGACGCGGAGGACATCGCGCAGGTGGTGGCCAAGTGGACCCACATCCCCGTCTCCAAGCTCCTGGAGGGCGAGGTGCAGAAGCTCATCCACATGGAGGACCGGCTCGCCCAGCGCGTCATCGGTCAGCGCAGCGCCATCGAGGCGGTGAGCAACGCCGTGCGCCGCGCGCGCTCGGGCCTGCAGGATCCCAACCGCCCCATCGGCTCGTTCATCTTCCTGGGCCCCACGGGCGTGGGCAAGACGGAGACGGCCAAGGCGCTCGCGGAGTTCCTCTTCGATGACGACACCGCCATGGTGCGCATCGACATGTCCGAGTACATGGAGAAGCACTCCGTGGCCCGCCTGGTGGGCGCGCCTCCGGGCTACGTCGGCTACGACGAGGGTGGCCAGCTCACCGAGGCCGTGCGCCGCCGTCCGTACACCGTCATCCTCTTCGACGAGATCGAGAAGGCCCACCCGGACGTCTTCAACATCCTGCTGCAACTGCTCGACGAGGGCCGGCTGACGGACAGCCAGGGGCGCACCGTGGACTTCAAGAACACGGTGCTCATCATGACGAGCAACATCGGCTCGCAGGCGCTGCAGGACGGCATGGCGGGCAAGGACGAGCTGGACGAGCGCACGCGCGAGGACGTGCTGGGCATCCTGCGCCAGCACTTCCGCCCGGAGTTCCTCAACCGCGTGGACGAGATCATCCTCTTCGAGCCGCTGCGCAAGCGCGACATCCAGCGCATCGTGGACATCCAGGTGGGGCGCCTGCAGAAGCTGCTCGCGGACAAGCGGCTCACCCTGTCGCTCACGGACAAGGCCGCGGCGGTGCTCGCCGAGCGCGGCTACGATCCGGTGTACGGAGCGCGTCCGCTCAAGCGCGCCATCCAGAAGCACCTGATGGATCCGCTGGCGCGCAAGGTGCTCGGCGGCGACTACTCTCCCGGGGAGCACATCCTCGTGGACGCGGACAAGGACGGCCTGACCTTCGGCAAGGGCGAAGCGAAGGCGGCCTGAGCCCCGGGCGCTCGTCCCGGGCGCCCTTCCCCGCCCCGCACGGTGCTCGCACCGTGTGGGGCGGAGCCGTTTCTAGCCCTTGACGGCTCCCGCCATGAGGCCGGAGACGATGCTGCGCTGGAAGATGAGCACCAGGACGATGAGCGGCACCGTCACGATGACGGATGCCGCCATGATGAGGCCCCAGGGCGACTCGAACTGGCTGGCGCCACTCATCAGCGCGATGGCCACCGGCACCGTGCGCGATTCCTGATCCATCGTGAACGTCAGCGCGAAGATGAACTCGTTCCACGCCGCGATGAAGGCGAGCAGGCCCGTCGTCACCAGCGCCGGCCGCAGGAGCGGCAGGAAGACGTGCATGCAGACGACCCAGGGCGTGGCGCCATCCACCACCGCCGCCTCCTCCAGCTCCTTGGGCAGCTCGCGCATGAACGTCGTCAACACCCACACGGTGAACGGCAACGTGAAGAGCATGTATGACAGCGTCAGCCCAGGCAGCTTGTTGTATAGCCCCAGGGCGCGGATGAGTTCGAACATGCCGGAGAGCACCGCGATCTGCGGGAACATCGACACGCCGAGGATCATCAGCATGAGCGGGGTGCGCCCCCGGAAGCGGATGCGCGCCAGGGCGAAGGCGGCGGTGATCGCCAGGAAGAGCGACACGATCACCACCGAGCTGGCCACCAGCACCGAGTTGAGCAGGTTGCGGCCAAAGGGCTGCTCGGTGAAGACCGCGACGTAGTTGTGCCACGCCGGCTTCTTGGGCCACCACTCCACCTGGAAGAGCGCGCTGCCCTCCTTGAGCGACGACACCACCGCCCAATAGAAGGGGAAGAGCGTGTAGAAGGTGATGACCGTCACCAACACCCCGAACGCGATCCGCTTCAACCACCCCAGGGCCGGGCTCATGCGGCCTCCTGAATCACCGCGTCACGGCCCAGCACCATGTAGATGATGGTGAAGAGCGCAATGAGCGCGAAGAGCAGCGTCGCCGCCGCCGCTCCCGGCCCCAGATCCTGGAACTCGAACATCTGCTGCCGGGCATAGACGGCCATGGACATGGACTCGGCGCTGTTGCTCGTGAGCACGTAGAACAGATCGAACACCCGCAGGGCGTCGAGCACGCGGAAGATGATGGCCACCAGCATCGGCCCCCGGATGAGCGGCAGGGTAATCCGGAAGAAGACGAGCACCGGGTGGGCCCCGTCCAGGCGCGCCGCCTCGTAGAGCTCGTCCGGCAGCATCTGCAGCGCCGCGAGCAGGAGCAGCGTCATGAACGGCGTCGTCTTCCACACGTCCACCGCGATGATGGCGGCCATGGACAGATCCGGATCCACCGTCCAGGCGATGGGCTCGGAAATCAATCCGACGTACAGAAACATCTCGTTGATGACGCCGTACTGGTCGTTGAACATCCACCCCCACATCTTCGCGGACACCACCGTGGGAATGGCCCACGGCACCAACACCGCCGCCCGCAACACGCCCCGACCCCGGAAGCGGCTGTTGAGCGTGAGCGCGATGATCATCCCCAGCACCGTCTCCAGCGTCACGGAGACCCCGGTGAACAGGAACGTGTTGCGCACCGAGCGCCACCAGCTCTCATCCTCCATGACCACGACGAAGTTCTCCAGGCCGACGAACTCGGGTGGCTCGTTGGCGGCGAAACTGACGTTGGTGAAGGCGAACCAGAAGGTCCGCAAGAGAGGCCACCCCGCCACTCCCGCCAACACGACGAGCGTGGGCAACAGGAACAGCCACGCCGCCCGCACACGCTGCCGGGCCAGCATCGAACTCGGGCTCGGCGCGGAGCCCTCGGAGGTTGGAAGGGTTGATGCCTTTGTGCCGCTGTCCGCCATACTCAACACGTCCCCTCGTGGATCATCAATGTTTTACAAGTCAAGAATTCAGCCATGTCGTCCCCACCGTGGCCGCCCACCGCCGCCCTTCACCGCCACGGACCATAGGACTTCAAACCAACCAAGCCCAAGCCGATGGTGCGAGCCCCACCGGCTCATCCGCAGACAGTCATGAGCGCCGGACCCGCGGACTGCCGTTGGCGGGACGAGCCGAGTCGCTCCCTCGCGCCAATGGCCTTGCTCACACGTTTCAGCCTCCGAGTCCCTGCCCTGGCCGGTACTTTCCAACAGGAAAAATGGAGCGGCGGCCCCCTGGGGCACCCTCCGCCTGTCTCGCATTCGACGCCTGCCTCCGGTGGGAAGAACGACGCGTAGCAGCATCTCTAATTTTCTCGACAAACCCAACAACTTCGGTGTCAGAGTATGTGCAGCAGAGTATGAGCTGCCCTGCGGCCCCCTTGTGAGATTGACTTTATGACACTTGACTTCACCCCCACCCTGTCCCGCCTCTGGCGCGTCTGTCTGATGCTGTGCGTCATCGTCCTGGCGGCGGGCTCCACATCGGCGAACGCGAGCCTCCTGTATGACCGTCTCGAGATCTCCATGTACGGCCGCATGGGCGCCGCCTGGGATCCCTCCTCGGGTCGCTACATCCAGGGACAGCGCATGAACGTGACGGGCAGCGCCATCGGCGGCCGTCTCGAGGAAGGCGACTATCTCGAGCCCGCGATCAAGCTGCACCTGCTCGCGCCGAGCACGGACACGAGCGCGCCGTACGTGGACTTCGTCATCACCCCGTCCATGTACACCCAGAACGGCCTGTTCGCCGGCGCGCTGAGCAACAACGGCGACCCGCTCGTGATCGCGCTCTTCCAGGCGTACATGGAGGCGGGCAACATCCTCGTGCCCAACCTGCGGGTGTGGGGCGGCGCCCGGTTCTACCGCGGCACGGACGTGCACATCGCGGATATCTTCTACTTCAACAACCTGTCGGGACAGGGCGGTGGCGTGATGTACGGCCCGTTGGATCTGGCCATCATCATGCAGAGCGCGAACGCCACCAGCGGCCAGTACAACTTCGACGTGAACGGCGACGGGCGCATTGGCTCGGGAGACATCCGGCGCCAGCGCACCGTGTTCGTCGCGCAGTACGTGCACAAGCTCGAGGCCGGTCACTCCTTCCACGGTCTGGCGGAGCTGCACCTGCTGCCCGCCGCCAAGGTGCGGCGGGACGATGGCACCGAGGTCGGCCTCAACGCCGATATGGGCTGGGTGCTGGGCGCCAAGGCCCACTTCGACCTGGGCAACGGCTCCTTCAATGACATGTCCATCCGCTACGGCAGCCGTGCCGCCAGCGGCGCGCGCGGCGGTGCGCAGACGTTCTTCTCGTTCGGCGTGGCCAACGCCCAGGGCGTCTATGACGACTCCGCGGGCATCCAGGCCGTGGATCACTTCCTCTACAACTTCGGCAACGTCTTCAGCCTCAACGCCTACGCCATCCTGCACTGGAACCAGGGTCTGCGGAACCTGACCGCGGCCGAGGGCGGGCCCGGCACCACCGTGGGCAGCGCCATGGACTTCGGCGTGGGCGCCCGCGGCGAGTACTACTTCACCGACCACCTCCACCTCATCGGCGAGGTCCACTACCAGGGCGTCAAGCAGGCCGGAATCGCTGAAGGCAACCTGGCCACGGCCCTGAAGCTGACCATCGCGCCCACCTTCGTCCCGCTCGGCGGCCGCACCATGTGGGCCCGCCCCCACTTCCGCATCTTCTACACCGCCGCCTTCTACAACGATGCCGCGGCGATCGGCCTCGTCTCGCCCTACCAGCAGGTCGTGTCCGACAACGGTCGCCCGGTGAAGGTCGGCCACTACCTGGGCACGCGCGTGGAGTGGTGGTTCTAGTCGTCCCCGGGAAAGGCTCCCACGGCACCTGACCGTGGGAGTCGCTGCCCCCAAGGCCCGTCTCTTCCCGGCTCCGCGAGGCGCCTCTGGAAGGGACGGGCCTTCTGCTTTGCTCAGGTGGCGCGGCCCACGCCCGCTCGCCGCGTCAGCACCTTCTGCAACAGCACGAACGCCAGCAGCAGGCCGCCAATGGCCACGCGGGTCATCCCCGAACTCATCATTCCTTCGTACGTGGTGATGGACGTGAGGATGAGGCCCAGCATCAACACGCCAATGAGCGTGCCGAACACCGAGCCCACCCCGCCCGCCAGCAGCGTGCCTCCAATTACCACCGTGGCGATGGCATCGAGCTCCATCCCCACGCCTTCCAGGTGGCTGCCGCTCGACAGGTAGAAGGTGAGCGCCGCCCCGGCAAACGACGCGCAGAAGCCACTGACGGCGTAGACCGCGATCTTCGTGCGCCGCACCGGCAGGCCCATGAGCAGCGCGGCCTCCTCCCCTCCCCCGAGCGCGTAGACCTCGCGCCCGAAAGGCGTGAGCACCGCCACGTACCACCCCACCAGCACGAAGCCGAGGAACAGCACCGCCGTCACCGGCAGCGGGCCCACGCTGGCCAGGGCGATGGCGGTGTGGCGCGGGTCCGAGATGGAGATGGACTCCAGGTGGATGAGGAAGGCGAGCCCCCGGACGAAGAACATCCCCGCGAGCGTGACGATGAACGGCTTGATGCCCGTCGCGTGGACGATGGCCCCCATCACCGCGCCCAACGTGGTGCCACACACGAGCGCCGCCGCGATGGCCACGTACACGTTCCAGTGCATGTCCATCACCAGCACGCCGATGAGCACGCTGGAAAAGGACATCACCGCCCCGACGGACAGATCGATTCCCCCCGAGAGGATGACGAACGTCATGCCCACCGCCACGATGCCCAGCACCGCGTTGTTGGACAGGAAGTTGATGAAGACCGGCAGCGAGAAGAAGCCCTCGTAGCGCAGGGCCGCCACCGCGTAGAGCAGCACGTAGACGAGCGCTCCCGCCAGCACGGTGATGTGTTTGCGCACGAAGTTCATGCGGCCTCCGCGGACCGGAAGCGGCGCGCCAGCCGCTCGAAGGCGGGCGTCTGCATGAAGCACACGGACAGCGCCACCGCGGCCTTGATGATGAGCGTGTGCTCGGTGATGACCCCGCGCATCTGGAGCATGGTGGTGAGCGTCTGGATGAAGGTGGCCCCGATGAGCGAGCCCACCAGGTTGGCCCTCCCTCCCGTCAGGCTCGTGCCGCCCAGCACGACGGCGAGAATGGCATCCAACTCCAGGTAGAGCCCGGCGTTGGCCACGTCCGCCTCCTTGATGTCCGCCGCGGCGATGAGTCCGGCGAGCCCCGCGCACAGGGAACACGTCATGTGCGCCACCAGCCGGATGACATGCACCCGCAGGCCACACAACCTCGCGGCACGCGGGTTGCTCCCCATCGCCTCGAGGTAGAGCCCCGCCGCGGTCCGGGTCAGCATCAGCCCCACGAGCAGCGCCAGCGCCGCGACGAGGAAGATGGGAAACGGCAGGCCCAGCACCGTCCCATTGCCGATGAACTCGAAGGCCGGCACCTCGAAGCGGATCTTCTGATCATGGGTGAGCGCCTGCGCGAGCCCCCGCCCCATCACCAGCATCACCAGCGTCACGATGATGGGCTGGATGCCTCCATAGGCGACGAGCGCCCCGTTGAAGGCCCCCACCCCCACGGCCAGGGCCAGGGCGGCCAGCACCGCCACGGGCACCGACTGCCCCTGCTCCGTCATCAGCAGCGCCGCGACCGCGCCCGACAGCGCCATCACCGAGCCGACCGACAGATCGATTCCCCCCAGGGCGATGACCAGCGTCATCCCCACGGACAGGAGCATGACGGGGGCTCCGTTCTGGAAGATGTCCACGAGCGTGCCGAAGAGCCGGCCGTCGCGCAGCTCCAGCCGCGCGAAG
The DNA here is from genome assembly GCF_002305875.1 of Cystobacter fuscus. Taxonomy (NCBI): domain Bacteria; kingdom Pseudomonadati; phylum Myxococcota; class Myxococcia; order Myxococcales; family Archangiaceae; genus Cystobacter; species Cystobacter fuscus. The sequence continues at coordinate 8,677,448 of NZ_CP022098.1, forward strand.
CCCGGGGTGAACAACAGATTGAAGACGAGCAGCGCCGCGAGCGCCACCCAGGGCCAGAAGTTCCTAGCGCGCATCGGTGTCCTCGCTGGCGATCATCTTCATGACCTCTGGAAGCGTCGTGCGCGACAGCTCCCCCACCTTCTTGCGATCCCGGAACACGGCGATGCGATGAGACAGCCGGAGCACTTCCTCCAGCGCCGCCGAGATGAAGAGCACCGCGAGTCCTTTCTGGGACAGTTGCTGGATGAGCTTCTCGATCTCCCCCTTGGCCCCCACGTCGATGCCACGCGTCGGCTCGTCGAGGATGAGCAGGCGCGGCTCGTACGCGAGCCACCGGGCGAGGATGACCTTCTGCTGATTGCCTCCGCTGAGCAGGCGGATGGGTTGCTCCACCGAGGGCGTCTTGATGCCCAGCTTCGTCACGAACTCCTGGGCGAGCTGCACCTGGCGCGCGTGCGACAGGGTGAAGCCCAGCTTGCGCTGGACGACCAGCGCGAGGTTCTCGCGCACCGACAACTCCGGGAAGATGCCCTCCGCCTTGCGATCCTCGGGCAGGAAGGCCATCCCCCGGGCAATCGCGTGGCGCGGCCCCCTCGGAGACTCCCCATTGATCGTTCCGCTCCGGGCATGGTCGGCGCCGAACAACAGACGCGCGGCCTCCGTGCGGCCCGAGCCCAACAACCCCGCGAAGCCCACCACCTCGCCCTCGTGCAACGTCAGATCGAACGCGGGCACGCCCCGGCGCTCCAGGCCCCGAGCCTCGACGACCACCGGCCGCTGGGCCGGCCCATGCTCGTGCAGCGCGGGCTCCACTTCCTCGGGCACCTTGCCCAGCATGTGCGAGACCAGATCCAGACGCGACAGCTGGCTGGCCTCGTACGTGCCGACGTGCGTGCCGTTGCGCAGCACGGTGATGCGATCGCTCACCCGGTAGACCTGATCCAGGAAGTGGGTGACGAAGATGATGCCGAGTCCCCGCTGCTTCAGCTTCACGATGGTGTCGAGCAGCACCTCCGTCTCGTGGCTGTCGAGACTCGAGGTCGGCTCGTCCATGATGAGCACCCGGGCACGCGTCTGCACGGCACGGGCGATCGCCACGAGCTGCTGCACGGCGGCCGACAACGTGCCCAGCGGCTGGGTGACGTCGACGTGCAGATCGAAGGTGGCGAGGATCTCCTCGGCCTGACGGCGCATGGCCCGCCAGTCGATGCCGAACCAGCGACGGGGGGCGCGGCCGAGGAACAGGTTCTCCGCCACCGTCAGGGTCGGGATGAGGCTGAGTTCCTGGTAGATGGTGCTGATGCCCTTCTTCTGGGCATCGCCTGGCGAGGTGGGATGGAAGTCACGACCCTCGAAGGTGAGGGAGCCTCCATCTCGCGCATAGACGCCGGTGAGGATCTTGATGAGCGTCGACTTGCCGGCGCCATTCTGGCCCATCAAGGAGTGGACTTCGCCCGCACGAACTTCGAGGTCCACGCCCGCCAGCGCGTGGACCCCGGGAAAACGTTTCTGGACTCCGCGAGCGACGAGGATGGGCTCAGTACTCACGCGAGCCGATGACCTGTGCCGCGGTGCTCTGCTCGAAGAGCTGGTCGTGGCTCTTGATGAACTTCTCGACCTTCTCTCCCGCCCGGACCTTGTTGATGGTGTCGAAGACGAGGGGCCCGAGCAGCGGGTTGCACTCGACCGTGGCGTTGAGCTTGCCGGCGACCATCGCCTCGAAGGCGCCCTTCACCCCGTCCACCGAGATGAGCGTCACGTCCTTGCCCGGGTTCATGCCCGCCTCGTCCAGGGCCTGGATGGCGCCCAGGGCCATGTCGTCGTTGTGGGCGTAGACGGCCTGGATCTGCTCGCGGTCGGACTTGATGAAGGCCTCCATGACCTCCTTGCCCTTGGCGCGGGTGAAGTCGGCGCTCTGGCTCTTGATGATCTTCATGTCCGGGTACTTCGCGAGGGTCTCCTCGAAGCCCTTCTTGCGATCAATGGCCGGGGCGGCACCCGTGGAGCCCTGCAGCTCGTAGATGTTGGCCTTGCCGTTGGTCTTCTTGGCGAGCCACTCGGCCGCCATGCGCCCCTCCTCCACGAAGTCGCTGGCGATGAGCGTGGTGTAGAGGCTCTCGTCGCTCGTCTTGATGCCGCGGTCCACGAGGATGACCGGGATGTTGGCCTCCTTGGCGCGCGTCAACACGACCTCCCAGCCCGTCTCCACCACCGGGGCGAGCACGATGGCGTCCACCTTCTGCGCGATGAAGGACGTGAGGGCCTGGATCTGCTGGGCCTGCTTGCCCTGGGCGTCCGCGAACTTCAGGTCCACGCCCCGCTTCTCCGCCTCGCCGCGGATCGAGTTCGTCTCCGCCGTGCGCCAGGCGCTCTCGGCACCCACCTGGGAGAAGCCCACCGTCAGCTTCTTGGCCACCGGGGCGCCGCCCGCGCCCTCCGCGCCCGTCGCCGGCGCCTTGTTCTCCGCGGCCTGCTGCTTACAACCCACCAGGGCGACCATCGCCGCCACGATCATCCATCTCATGTGTCCCTCCAGGTGAGCGGCGAAACCGGTCCGCCGCTGAAATCAACGAAGCTCCACTCGGTGCACCACAAGCGACGGTGTTTCCCGGACACGGCCGTGTCCCTACTGCTCCTTCAACTCATAGACTCGCACGTAATCGAAGGTGGCGACGAAACCTTCTCCACCGATCGACAACAGGCCCAGCCGGGGCGCCGCGCCCAGGGAGTGAGTCCACGTCGCGGTCCGGGTCCAGGTCGTGCCATCCCGACTCGAATACGCGGTGTAGAGTTCCTCGTTGCCCTGGACCCGCCGGGCGATCCGCATCCACACGGTCTCGTCGGCAGGGCCCCCATAGGTATCACCAAAGAGCGGCGCCCCCACCGGCACCTGCTCCGGCGATACCTCCTTCGAGAAGGCAATCTGCCGGGTCTCGTAGAACGAGACGTGGGTCAGCCGCACGTAGTTGTCGTCATCCTTCTGGATGAGCAGACCCGCCTGGACGAAGTTGTGGCAGCAGCTCACCGGCGGAACGTTCAGCGCCATCTTCGTCTCCACGAGAAAGTTCCCCGTGGGAGCGGGTTGCCAGAGCACGGCGGCGGCGTTGTCGCCCTGGTAGATGTCCTTGTTCCGGGTGTTGAAACGGAACTGGCCCGCCTCCACGCCGTAGTCACTCATCACGGGAGGACGCGTCCAGGACCACTTCGGGTCCAGCGAGGAGCCGTTGAACTCGTCCGAGAAGGCGGTCAGCTCCACGCCCGGCAGCTCCTGCTTCGCGAAGACGGGCTCGTAGTGGCTCTTCTCGTTGGCCTGGGCAGCGGGAGCGGGCTGCTCGGAATCCGAGGGCCCCTGGCCTCCGCGCGTCACCGGCCAACCATCCACCCAGTCCAGCGCGTCCATGAGCACCGGCCGCTTGTTGAGGAGATCTCCTCCGCCGGGCGTGCTCGACACGTAGGGGCTGTTGCGGTCGATGCCGTGGTAGACGATCCAATCCTGGCCGCCCGTGTCGGTGAAGACGCTGTGGTGCCCCACCCCCACCCAGCGGTTGCCATTGGCGCCCAGCACGGGCGTGCCGCCCACGCGGTTGTAGGTGAGGCGCACGCCTTCACGATCCACGAAGGGGCCGTAGGGCTGCTTGGAGCGTCCGGCGAAGACGCTGTAGCCGGTGAGCGCGCCCCGGCAGCACTCCGCGGAGGAGGCCAGGAGATAGAAGTACTCCCCATGCTGGATGACGTTGGGCGCCTCGTAGCGGTTGGGGATGGCGACCTCGACCTGGGTGTAGGGATCCGAGGTGAGGCCATCCTCCGAGAGAGCGCGCACCGAGATGCCGCCGTAATAGCTGCCGTAGTAGATGTACCGATCCCCGTCCCGCGTGACGAGGACCTCGGGGTCGTACACCTGCCGCCTGGAGTTGCCGCAGCAGACGTTCTCGTGCGGCTCCACGACGGGCTTGTTCGAGATCGTCCAGGGCCCGGCCGGGCTGTCACTCGTCGCGACGCCGATGGCGCTGCCGCCCTCCAGGGTGTCGGTGACGGTGAAATACAGATAGAACTTGTCGTTGAACCAGGCGATCTCGGGGGCCCAGATGCCGGCGCCGGGCTTCGCCCAATCCGGGAGTCTGGTCAGGGCATCCCCCACGTAGGCCCAGTCGACCAGGTCCTGGGACTTGAGGATGGGCAGCAGGTGGTGTTTGTAGCGGCCCGAGCTGTCCCGGTCCTGCTCGTTCAGGGGGTCCGAGGTACACAGCATGTACCAAGACGTATCGCTGCCCTGGCCGCGGATGAGAGTCGGGTCGGCACAGGTCTCCACGAAGCCTCCGCCCGGAATGGAGGCCCGCAAGGGATTGGTGAAGGTGCGACTCACGGGCGTGGGCGCTGGAGGCGGCTGGGGCTCGGGACCCGGAGGCCCCGAGGGCGTCGGCTCGCTCGGGCAGGCCGTGATGGTCAGCAATGCGAGCACCGGGAGCAGGGCTCCCATCCGGCTCCACCCCCGAGACGAGGACAAACCTCTCCGCATGAACCCTGCTCCCTTCGCTGGATGATGTAACGGCTGTGACTCTCAGGCCGCCCGGTCCCGGGCACCGTGCAAGAGGCCGCGCATCAGATACAGGCGGGTGGAGGGTGTCAAGGACAGCGAGCCGCCCTCTCGCGGGCCTTCCATCCGTTGCACCAGACGCGATGACAATGCATTGCGTCAAAGTCATATGTCCGCTGAAATACACTCCCGAGCAAGAAGCCCAGACATGCAGTGAGTGACACGTGTCCTGACGTCCTTGCTGGATTGACCGGCCGATCCACGCACCGTAGCCTGCCGCCCCTTTTCGCCGAGGACCCCCTTTGATGCGATCGCGCGGTGTCTCGTTTTCCGCGGCCCTGCTCTCGTTGTCCGTGTCCCTGACGCTCGCGGTGACAGGCTGCACGCAGGATGCTCCCAAGCCGCCTCCGGTGGAGCCCCAGCCCCCCGTCGAGCCGCCCCCGCCCCCGCCTCCGCTCGAGGTGACCAACCCGGTGCTCTCGGGAGACTTCGCCGACCCGTCCGTCATCAAGGTGGGCGAGGAGTATTGGGCCTCGGCGACGTCCTCGGAGTGGGCGCCCCAGTTCCCGCTGCTGCACTCGAAGGATCTGCTGCATTGGGAGCAGGTGGGCGCAGTCTTCACGCAGCAGCCCTCCTGGTCCGAGGCCAATTACTGGGCGCCCGAGCTGGCGGTCGACAGGGGCCGCTACTACGTCTTCTACACGGCGAAGAAGAAGGGTGGCCCGCTGTGCGTCGCCGTGGCCACCGCTTCCCAGCCCCAGGGGCCGTACACCGACCATGGTCCGCTCGTCTGCGAGGAGCTGGGCTCCATCGATGGCGCGCTCATCCGCGACGAGAACGATGAGCTGTTCCTCGTCTGGAAGCTGGACGGCAACAGCCGGGGTCTGCCCACCCCCCTCTGGGCGCAGCGGCTGGACGTGAGCGGAAACGAGCCCAAGCTCGTGGGAGACAAGACGCAGATCCTCCTCAACGACACGCCCTGGGAGGGTCAGCTCATCGAGGCGCCGCACCTCATCAAGCGCAATGGCTGGTTCTATCTGTTCTACGCCGGCGCCGGCTGCTGTGGCCGCGACTGCAATTACGCGGTGGGCGTGGCCCGCTCGCGCAAGCTGCTCGAGGGCTGGGAGAAGAACCCGCTCAACCCCATCATGAAGAACAACGAGGCCTTCAAGTGCCCGGGCCACGGCAGCGTGGTGACGGATGCACAGGGCCGCGACTATCTGCTGTACCACGCCTACCGCACCACGGACACGGTCTACGTCGGCCGCCAGGGCCTGCTGGACGTCATCCAGTGGGGCGAGGATGGCTGGCCCACGCTCAACTCGCGCCGGGGTCCGGGCGGCAAGGTGCTCACCCAATTCGCGCCCTTCTCCGATGAGTTCACCTCCCAGTCGCTCGTCCTCGGCTGGCAGTGGCCGAACGCCTTCCCTCCCGTCCCGAGCCTCGCCAACGGGCTGTTGACCCTGGGCGTCCCCACCACGGACCGGGCGGACAGACCCGTGGGCGCCATCCTCGCCCGCTCCACCAACACCGGTACCTACTCGGCCGAGGCCGTCGTGGACGTCACCGGCATCACCCCGGGAGCCCAGGCCGGACTCGCGGCGGTGGGCGATTGGGACAACTGGATTGGCGTCGTGCTCAACGGCCAGAAGGTGGAGGTCTGGCGGCGCTATGAAAGCCAACAGGTCGTGGTTGCCTCTCTCGAGGCGCCCACCACGGCCGACGGCAAGCTCACCCTGCGGATGAAGACGAGGGCCGGGCACCTGTTCCAGTTCTCGGTGCGGAGCGAGGACGGGAGCTGGGTGGACGTGGGCGGCGAGCAGGACGGCGGCATCAGCTACCGCAAGGATGGACCCATCCTCCTGCCGCCTTGGGATCGCGGCGTGCGAGTGGGTCTCACCACCAGTGGGGCTCCGGGCTCCTCCGCCCGCTATGAGTCATTGCGCATCACCCCCGAATAATCGATGAAAGGGAGCGTGAGCCCTTCTTTCCAGGATTTGTTCGGTCATCGGCCGGAGATCGTCACGCACGCCCCCGGCCGGGTGAATCTCATCGGCGAGCACACCGACTACAACGGCGGCTTCGTGCTGCCGATGGCCATCCCCCAGCAGACCCACGTGGAGCTGCGTCGACGGGGGGATCGGCGTGTTCGCGCCTTCAGCACCAACAAGAGCGCCTCGGGGGAGGTCCTCGAGTTCGAGCTCGGCCAGGAGTCCACGGGCAAGGGCTGGCTCGACTACGTCCAGGGAGTCACCCACGTACTCCAGCGCGAGGGATTCCCCCTGTCGGGCGTCGACCTGCGCATCACCTCCGAGGTGCCGCTGGGCAGCGGGTTGTCCTCCAGCGCGTCGCTCGACGTGTGCCTGCTGCGCGCGCTGCGCGAGGCGTTCGCGCTGCCGCTGGATGACGTGCAGATCGCCCTGCTCGGTCAGCGCGTGGAGGTGGACTTCGTGGGCGCGCCGGTGGGCGTGATGGATCCCATGGCCGCCAGCATCGCGGGCCTGAACGTCGCGCTCTTCCTCGACACGCACACCATGCGCTTCGAGCGCGTTCCCCTCCCGCCCGGCGTGGACACCGTCATCATCAACTCGGGTGTCGCGCACAACCACTCGGCGGGTGACTACCGCGTGCGCCGCGCGGAGTGCGAGCGCGCCGCGTCCCAGCTCGGCGTGCCACAGTTGAGGGATTTGACCGAGGCGGATCTTCCCCGGGCCATGGCCCTGTCCGAGCCGCTGGGCCGGCGCGTGCGGCACATCGTGACGGAGAACGCGCGCGTGCTCGCCACCGTGTCGGCGCTGCGCAAGGCGGATCTCCCCGGCCTGGGCCGGCTCTTCTACGCCTCGCACGACTCCCAGCGCCTGGACTACGAGGTGTCCGTGCCGGAGATCGATCTGCTCGTGGACCTGGCCCGGGAGGACGCGGACGTGTACGGCGCGCGCCTCACGGGCGGAGGCTTCGGCGGCTCGGTGGTGATGCTGGCCCGAGCGGGCACCGGTGCCGCCGTGGCCAGGCGGATCGCCGAGCGCTACGCGGCCCGTTCCGGCCAGCGCCCGACGATCCTCCTGCCCGAGCTCTCCGAGGGCTAACGCACCAGGATGTCCGGCCGGGGGCGGCCGTCGATGCTCACGGTGGGCCAGCGCGGGTCCACCGTGAGGATCTCCACCCCGCCCTCGCTGGTGACGAGGGTGTCCTCGATCTTCGCGCCGGGCAGCGACGGGTTCCACGCCAGGGCATTGTGGGGCTGGAGCACGACCTGGGAGCCCGGCCTCGCGATCTCGTCCCGCGACAGGTAGCCGCACGAGCCGCCCTGATGGTGGAAGGCCTCGGCGCCCTTGCGCTCGAGCGCCGCGTACGCCTTCACGAGTGCCTCGTAGCCCTCGCCGAGCGTCGCGCCCGGACGCGAGACCTTGAAGACCGCGGCCTCGACCTGGGCGACGTCCGCGATGAGGTGGCGCTCGGTGGGGGTGGGCTTGCGGAAGTAGACGAAGCGGGTGAGGTTGGCGAAGAGCCCGTGGCGGCGGCCACAGAAGACGAGCATGGCGCGCTCGCCCAGCTTCTCCCGGCTCGCCGTGGCGTGGCGGTGCAGGGGCAGGCGGCGCTCCTCGCCCACCAGGGTCAGCGCGGGGTGGATGCCCCGAGCCCACAGGGCCTCGGCGCCCGCGCCCGCGAGCTGCCAGCCCGTCCACTCCGGCTTCGCCGCGAGCAGCACGTCCGTCATCGCCTCCGCCGCGTCACGCCCGAGCACCCGGTAGCGCGCCAGCTCCTGGGGCAGCAGTGACCAGCGGGTGTGGAGCAGTTCCTGGGGCAGCGGCACCTCGCCCTTCGCGGGGCGATCGGACGCCACCGGAGCCTTGCCCGCGCGCGCCGCGACGAACGTCTCGCGCTGGGCCTTGTCCTGCCACGGACCGGACCACACGGTGAGGCCTGGGGGCACCTCTTCCTCCTCCATGCGAGCCGCCTCGATGGCGTCCGTCAGCACCCAGGCGCCGTCCCGGGTGATGAGCACCTCGGCCACGCCCACGTCGGTGGAGAGCAGGACGACGTTGGAGCCCCCGCAGGTCGCCCAGGCGAACCAGTCCACGCCCCGCAGCCGCACCGCGCCCAGGCCGTGCTTCTCCAGCACCGCGCGCACGCGCGACAGCTTGGTCTCCAGCTCGGAAGGATCGAAGCGCGGCGTCTCCGACGCGCCCGCGGTCACCCGGGCGGAGGCCGCCTGGAGCCGCTCGCGCAGCCGGGGGACGACGTAGGACAGATCCTCGGGCGCCTTCACGGGCTCGAAGCGCGAGGTGACGGGGTTGTCACGCGGCACCTCGATGAAGGCCACGGAGAGCAGCGGGCGGTTGTCGGGGCCCACGACGGTGCTGGCCTCGCCCGTGACCTGCTCGAGCTGCAACACCTCCTGGCCCTCCACCTTCTTGCGCGCCACGCGGTAGGGCAGATCGATGCTCTTGTGGATCAGCGCCTCCAGCGCGAAGGCGATGTTGTTGGTGTTGATGAGCCGGTGCTGCTTGGGATCGATGTGCTCGATGAGCTGGGGGTGATTGCCGATGCGAACCGGGGCCGCGCCCGTGTCGAGCGCGCCGTTCTGGTTCGCGCGCGGCGTCACCTCCACCGTCATCTCCCGGCCGAGCTTGAGGTGCAGCCCGACGATGATGGGATCCAGCGTCGCGCCCACGTTGTCGATGTTGGAGAAGAACACGTGGCGCACGCCGCGCCGGTGCAGCTCCGCCGCCGTGCCGCTCTCGCGGAGAGCCCGGAAGAAGTCCCCGTGTCCGGACGGGGACAGGGACAGCTCACCCGCCTTGTCCCGGAACAGCTCCCAGTTGGGCGTCAGCCGCGGCAGCATCCGCTGCTGGAACAACAGGACGTCCCGGCCCAGACCCCGCGAGCGCACGAACGCCTCGATGCCCTCGTGGGTCAGCGGCGAGGTCATCAGCACCACGGGTACCGGGGCCCCGTGGCGCTGGGAGACCTGGTGCACGTCCTCCAGCCGCACGTCCAGGAAGGTGCGCTCGTCGATGAGCGGAGCCAGGGCCTTGACCGCCCCACCGAAGCGGGTCCCCGCGCCACCCACGAGGATGACCATGGCGACCTCACCCCGCCGCAGGGACTCCGAGCCCAGGCGGAGACATTCCTCGTACAGCGACGTGCCGGGCGCGGGCACGGCCTCGATGTCGGAGGGATCCAGCGGGCGCAGTTCCACCGCGGGCGTGGAGGGTCCGGCGCTCTGCTGCTCCTGTCGGACCTTGGCCACCAATTCCTGGAACTTCGTCGGGTCGAAACCTGGAGACGTGTCGGTCATAGGTGGGCCCGGTTTAAGCCCTGCACCCTCACGCGGCAACTGGGTTTCATTGACCTGGGTGGCATCCCAGGCAGAGAGTTGTCTGCGTGATCTTCTCCCTGGTGGCCGCGGTCCTCACGTCCCAGTCCCCCCTCCCACCGCCCGAGGCATCCGGGCCCGAGGAGCCCGACCGGCGCCAGCAGACGGTCGTCACGGCCTCGCGCGCCGAGCGCAAGCTGGAAGACGCGGTGGTGGCCACCGAGGTCATCACCCGCCAGCAGATGGAGGCCACCGGGGCGAGGGACCTGGGACAGCTCCTCCAGCAGCACCCGGGCGTGGAGCTCGTCTACACCTTCCGGGGCGTGGGGCTGCGTCTGCAAGGGTTGGATCCCGAATACGTGCTCATCCTCGTGGATGGCGAGCGCGTGAGCGGCCGGGTGGGCACCACGCTCGACCTGGGGCGCTTCAGCCTGCGCGAGCTGGAGCGGGTGGAGATCGTCAAGGGGCCGGCCGCGGCGCTCTACGGCGCGGATGCCATGGGCGGCGTGGTGAACCTCATCACCCGCCGCGTCCAGCGCCCCCTGGAGGCCAGCGCACGGGGCCTGTTCGGCACACTGCTGGAGGGAGATGTCCGCGCCAACGCGGGCACGAAGCAGGGGCCCTTCGAGGTGCGCGTGGGCGGAGGCTACCGCACGAGAAATCCCTATGACTGGGAGCCCCAGGACGCGGCGACGAGCGGCGCCGGGTTGAAGCGCTTCGATGGGGACGTGGCACTCGCCTACGCGCCGGATGACCGGTCGCGGGTGTGGCTGCGCAGCGGCTACAACCGGCGCGACGAGAACGCCGTGGATCTCAACCCCTCGGGGGCCGTGCTCGACCGGCGGCAGCGCCAGGAGCAGTTCGACCTCTCCCTGGGCGGCCAGCACCGATTCTCCGGCGGCCCCTCCCTGCTCGCCCGGGGACACTTCGGCCTGTTCCGCGAGCAGCTCCTGCAGGACCAGCGCGGCTCGCGCGGGCTCGATGACTATTCGCAGAACCTCACCCGGCTCTACGAGGGCCTCGTCCAGGCGGATCATCGCCTCGGTGCCCATGCCCTCACCGGGGGCGTGGAGCTGCTCGGCGAGCGGCTCACCTCGGTGCGGCTCGACCAGAGTCCCGTGTTCCGCCTCCGGGGCGCCGCTTTCCTCCAGGACGAGTGGGACGTGGCCCTGGGCGCGGAAGGCACGGGGCCGAAGCTGAAGATCGCCCCCGGGTTCCGCTTCGATCTGGACTCGCAGTTCGGTGGAGCGCCCTCGCCCCGGCTCGCGCTCAAGCTGGATCCGAGCCCGGCCCTCACGGTGCGCGCCTCGGCGGGACTCGGCTTCCGTCCGCCCTCGTTCCAGGAGCTCTACCTGCGCTTCTCCAACACGGGCATCGGCTACGTGGTCTCGGGCAACCCCGAGCTCACGGCCGAGCGCTCCGTGGGCGTGAATGTCGGCGTGGACTGGCGGCCACCCATCGACGGGTGGCTCTTCTCCGCGAGCGGCTTCCACACCCAGCTGCGCAACCTCATCAACGTCACCGCCACGGGCGAGCCCAACCCCGACAACCCCGTCACCTTCAACTACGAGAACGTGGCGCGCGCCTATACCCAGGGCATCGAGCTCAACGGCCGCTTCCGGCTCCCCGTGCGCTCGACGTACCTCGACCTGGCGTACATGTTCCTGGACGCGAGGGATCTCACCCGGAACCGACCGCTGGAAGGCCGCTCGCGGCACCGCGTCAACGCGCAACTGTCCACGCGCTACCGCCCGTGGAACCTCGAGGCCGTGGTGCGCGGCTCGTGGGTGAGCGCCCGGCCCTACTACCTCGGCATGGGAGGAGGCTTCGCCAACGTGATCGGCGCCGGGGACGAGACGCGCGTGGGCGTGCCCGCCTACTTCGATCTCGAGGCCCAGGTGACGTACCACTTCAAGGCGGGATTCGAATTCTTCGTCAACGGTTACAACCTGTTCAACGCGGGCGATCAGCAGTTCAACCCGCGTCCGCCACGTGGCGTGCTCGGGGGTGTGCAATGGGAATACTGACGCGGACTCACGGAGCACTGCCCTTCATCGGGCCGATGACGGGGCTCCTGTTGGCGGCGTGCGCGCCGGACCTGCGCGAGGACTACCCCTTCGATGGACAGATCACCACCGGGCCGCTCGTCGAGGTGACGCTCCAGGAGGACGGCAGCCACGTCGCCCTCATCGACGCGACGAACAAGTCCGCCCAGGTCTACTTCGACATCGACGAGGGCCGGGAGATGAAGACCGACGAGGCCCTGGAGAGCAACGAGTGGGACCTGGCCTTCCAGCGCTTCACCGTCACGATGAATGGAGGCGGAGGCAACCCGGCGGGCTCGGTGCGTGTGGCCGTGCTCCAGGGGCAAAGTTGGGACGCACTCACGGAGGCGCCCACCGAGGGCTACCAGCAGGACGCCTCCGAGACGGTATTCAACGGCGCGCAGGGCGGCTGGTACGTCTACGATCTCGTCAAGCACCGCCTCCAGCCGCGCGATGAGTTGCTCTACGTGGTGCGCAGCAGCCGCGGGAAGTTCTTCAAGCTGAAGATGCTCGCGTACTACGACGCCGCGGGCACTCCCGCGCGGCCCTCGTTCCGCTACCAGGAAGTGGCGGCCCCTCCCTCCCCTCCCTGAGCCGCGCCCTCAGGGGGCGTGGACTTCCGGCTGCGCGAGCGGCGTGTACGGCAGGAGCCGGGCCCGGCACGTGGGGCCCACGAGCGTCAGCGCTCCCTGGGCCGCGAGCGACAACAGGGGACGGAGCAGATCGCTCTCCTCGAGCGAGGACGTGTGCAACGGCACGCTGAAGCACAGCGCCTCGCCTTCGTGTCGGGGCTCACTCGGAGCGAGCGCCTGGATGAGCCGGTTCATGGGCTCGTTGCCCGGGAGCACGCGGAACTCGAAGCGCTCCACGCCCCGCTCGCGCGCGGCCTGGACCAGGCCGTCCATCAACAGGCGGCCGATTCCCTTGCCCTGGGCATCGTCCACCACGGTGATGGCCGCCTCGGCGACCTCGGGCATGTCCGCCAGCCGGAAGAAGCGGGCCACGCCCAGCCCCACCTCCCGCCCCAGGTCATCCCACGTCACCACACCCAGCGCGACATGGCTCTCCCCATCCACCTCGCTGAGGTAGCGCAGCTCCTCGTCCGTCAGCCGGGGCTTGGCGGACAGGAAGCGCTGGTAGCGGGCCCGCACGGACAGCCGCCCGAACCCCTCTCGCAGGAGATGCGCGTCCTCGCGCCGCACCATGCGCACCTCCGCCCACGTCCCATCCTCGAGCATCACCCGCTCTCGAAACCCAGGATGAAAACGACGATAGGACCCCATGGAGGACCTCCCGCTCCTTTCCTAACAACTTGAGACCCACGCCGCATTGCGTCAAGACACCTGCCCTCCCGGGTGGCGCCAATGGACTTCAGTGGACAGGAGGGGGGTTTGGAAGTTGACGGCGGATGGGGCTGAATAGAGGGGCCGGGTCCCCGTCCGGAGCGCCACTACCGCTCGCCCGCCACCCTTCGCCATGAACACCCCCTCGTCCCCACTGCGACTCACCTCGGTCCTCACCCTCCTCCTACTGGGCGGCTGTAACAGCGCTTATCGGGAGGCCTTCAACCGCGCCCGGGAAGCGGCCATCCGCGGCGACTTCCTGACCGCGGCGCGCTCCTACCGCGACGCCTGCCGCGCCGCGCCCGATGACGAGGATGCGTGCGGCCGTGTCCCCCTCTTCTCCGTCAAGGCCACGGATCAGGCCATCACCACCGCCCGGCCGGGGTGTGACGCGGGAGAGCTGGATCGCTGCCTGCCGCCGCTGCTCGACGCGCGGGAGCTGCTGCCCGAGCACGTCGAGGTCAACGCGATGCTCGAGAAGGCGAGCCAGTTGCACACGGAGCGCTGCGCCAGCCAGTGGAAGGAGGACGGCTCGGTGGGCTCGGCCGTCGCGGGCTTCGCGTGCCTCCAGTCCCGGGGACACCAGCTTCCCGTGGTCGCCTACCAGGATCTCCTCGCCTCGCGCGCCAACCAGCTCTCCGAGCGCTTCGCGACGCTCGCGACCACCGCGCGCTCCCGGGGAACGCAAGGCGCCGCCGCCGCGCTGTGGACGACGGCGCAGTGCCTGGCCCCCTCGGACACCACGGGCGCCGAGTTCCAGCGCGCCCAGCAGGACTTCCTCTCCCAGAGCAGCATCCCCGTGGAGACCCGACTCGACGGCCCCATCTACCGTCCCATCGCCCAGAGCCTGTCCTCTCCGTGCATGAGTCTGTCCTCGAGCCTGCCCCGGGGAAGCCGGTGCGCCGAGAGCGGAACGGTGTCCGGCCAGCCCTCGCCGCTGCGCCTCCAGGTGGACGCGGTCGTCCAGCGCGTGGTGGAGAACATCACCGAGGACGTGAACCACGTGAACTATGTGAGCGGCACGCGGCAGGTGCCCAACCCCAGGTTCGAGCGGGCCCGCGATCGGCTCGGAGACGCCGAGCGCGAGCTGCGGAGGGCCGAGCGGGCCTTCGAGGAGAAGGACAAGGAGTGCAAGAAGAACCCGCCGGCGCACGATGCGACGTGCGTGGGCTGCCCGGACTCGCCCCCGGCGAGCACCCCCGCGTGTGACGAGGCCCGCCGGCTCGACGAGGAGCGCAAGCAGAAGGTGGCGGAGCGGGAGGAGGCGGGCCGGGCGCTGGACGGCCTCCCCGAGACCGTGACCGAGGACGTCCACGACACCTTCACCTACTCCGTGCTGACGCACGACTGGCGCTCGCCCTACCAGTTCACCCTGCGCGCGAACACCCCGGGGGGCTCGCCGCCGGTGCAGGATGCCGGGGAGCTGCGCTTCTCGGACGCGGAGCACGTGGGCTTCAGTCCCGCCGGCATCTCGGCGGATCCGCTCGACGTGCCGCCCCCCCACGCCTTCGCGAACGCCTTCCTCGATCGGCTCGCTCCGCACGTGTTCGCGGCGGTGCAGCACGACGCCCGGGTGCGAGGCGCCGCGCGCCGCTCCGCATGCAATGCCCTGCCCGCCAACTGGAACACCGACTGGGTGCAGTGCTGGGCGGAAGCCACGCTCTGGGAGAACGGCTCGGAGCCCGCGCCCGACGAGTTCCTGCGGCTCGTCGCCTCCAGCACCGGAGCCTCCGAGCAGCCTCGGTGCCGCTAGGCGGCCAGGCGACGGGCGAGGTGCCCCCTCCGCCCGGGCGAGCCGGAGTCCTCGAACCTCCCGGCTCGCCGTACTGAATCCCACACGTCATCCGCCGCCGGAAGCGGCTCCTCCGTTTCACTGGAGGAAAAAAACCGGGTGGATTGTCGCGATGGGTGTCCCTCTCTACTGTTGCCAGGCGAAGTCATACACGCCGTCACAGTCACGCGAGGACGCACCATGATGCCTGCTTCTCAGATGCCCATGCCCATGCAGTCTGGAATGAACCCGATGATGGGCGGGATGATGCCCATGCCGATGATGGGCATGAACCAGATGCCGATGATGGGCATGAACCCGATGATGGGCGGGATGATGCCCATGCCGATGATGGGCATGAACCCGATGATGGGCGGGATGATGCCCATGCCGATGATGGGCATGAATCAGATGCCGATGATGGGCATGAACCCGATGATGGGCGGCATGCCGATGATGATGCCCATGATGATGCGCATGCCGATGATGTGCCGGATGACGATGGAGATGGGCAAGGACGGCATGATGTGCCGGATGATGCCCATGGATGCGTCGCAGATGGACATGATGAAGGAGTGCTGTGAGGCGATGAACTCCATGATGGCCATGGGGATGCCGATGATGATGATGTGTAACGGCATGCCCATGATGATGGGCACCATGATGGGCCCCACCAAGTAGTCCGCGCCCCCTCGGGCACGAAGCACGAGAGCCGGCGAGCCGCCCCACGGGGCCGCGCCGGCTCTCGGCGTTTCCGGGGCCACGGAGTGCCCGCTCAGCCGACCGTTTCCGCGTACGTCATCACCAGGTACATCACCGCGTCCGCGTTGCCGGTGTTCCGGTAGACATGCGCCACGTCCGCCTCGAACAGGATGGCGTCTCCCGCGTTCAGCACGTGGCGCTCCTCGCCCCGGTCGATCTCCACCGTGCCCGACGTCACCACCAGGTTCTCCATGGTGCCCGGCGGGTGGGCGTCCGCCGCCTCCGTCGCGTGCGCGGCCAGCCGCAGCTCGTAGAACTCCACGCGCCGGGGCTCGTCGAACGGAAAGAGCGCCCGCGACACGAACTTCCCGTCATGGGAGGACAGCCGCTTGGACTGCTGGGAGCGCATCAGGCGGGTGCCCGTCTGGGCCGTGGTGCTGATCAGCGCCGAGAACGGAATGCCCAACGCCCGGGCAATCTTCCAGATGACGTTGATGGTGGGCGCGCTCTGTCCCAGTTCGATCTGCCCCAACATCGCCCGGCTCACGCCCGAGGCCTTGGCGAGCCGCTCCAGGGACAAACCCCGCTGGGTGCGCAGCCGACGCAGGTTGCGTCCGACGATGGGCGCCAAGTCCGTGGACGCCTCCGCGTGCGCGACCTCGTAGGCCCACTCCTCCTCGGAGGTGGGGGCATCGGCCACGGGCGGCTCCACCTTCTTCGCGCTCGACTCCCGCTTCCGGCCCTTGGCCGGAGCGACCTCGGCTTCCTCCGACGAGGGAGGGGTGTTTTCTCGAACCGATTTCACGTCGGCCAGACCATGACCCACACCCACACCGGCGTCCAGCGGTGCATGGGCATGTGTGTCCAGGCCGACGAGGCCCTGGGCTCGCGCCGCTTCCGGAACTCTTCGAGGTTGATGACTTCGGCAGCCTGATTCATGAGGAAGTGTCTCCGATAACGGAATCATGTCCGCAGAAGCGGATGCGCGCAATATCCGTTTGAGCGGAGGGACTGTCAATCCGGTCTGGAGGGCAGGCGGGCACCGGGCGCGTTGGAATAGGCTGCCGGGCCGGCATCCCCCATGTCCGGCCACCCCTTCGATCACCTCCCCGACGTGCGAGACGGCCTCACCCGGGCCGAGCGCATCATCCTGCACACCCTGCACCGGCTCGAGCAGGAGCGCCCCGGGCGCGCCGTGCCCACCGCGCAGCTCTACGGACACGTCGTCGAGCAGTTGGACATCAGTCCCGACGCGTTCCAGGCCCTCCTGTCCCGGCTCGTGGGGCGGCACATGCCTCGGGCGAAGGAGGAGTGAGGGCCATGGCCAGGAACGACGACAAGTCCAAGGGGTTCCACCAGCCCTTCGCCAGGCTCGGGGGTCTGCGCGACGCCCTGCCCTCCACGAAGCCCGAGCTGCGTCCGGAGGACTTCCCCACCACCCCACCCGACCAGGGGCCCGAGCGCGTGACGGTGCGCCGGGAGAGCGGCAAGGGCGGCGAGGACTTCACCGTGGTGGAGGGACTGGGCCTGCCCGCGGCGGAACTCCAGAGCTGGTTACAGGCCATCCAGCGGGGCCTCGCGTGTTCCGGAACCGTGGAGGGAGAGCGGCTGCGGCTCCGGGGAGATCACCGCTTCTCCCTGCCCGATCTGCTGCTGCGCCGCGGCGTCAAGCGCGTGGTCCAGGGCTGAGCACGGGCGCCCCTCGCGGGGACACTCACACCACGGGCGTCTTCGACGGCTCCCCGGTGGTGGGCTCGATGGGCTCCGGCGCGGGCCCCTCGGGTGGCGGGGCGGGCTGCTCCGGCGCGGGAGGCGTCTCGGGCGCGCCGCCGGGCTCCTCTTTCTTCTGGGCGTCGCGCTGGGCACTCCGCTCCCCGGCGCGCTCGGCCTCGCGAAGGAACTCCGCGTATTCGTCCTTGCGGCTGGCGGCGCGCTGCTGGGCCTGCTCCGCCTGCTGGGCCGCGTCGCGTCGGCCCCGCTGAAGGGCGCGATGCGTGAGCCAGACGCCCAGCGCGAACACGGCCGCCTCCATCGAGAGGATCACCCACCCGCGCTCCACCCACCCGTCGATGCCTTCCTGTACGAATTGAAGCGCGACCAGGAAGAGCTGCCCGGTGAGCGCGGCCCCGAGCGCGGTGGACAGGGGGCGCAGCTCGAGGATGCGCGCGGCGCCGTAGCACAGCAGGGGCAGCGCGACGAGCACCCACAGGTTCTGCACGCCCAGGCCGATGGCGAAGCGCACGTAGCCGAAGGGCAACGCCTGGACCCGGCCGAGGAGGCGCTGGGAGAGGGCCACGCTCACGATGGAGCCGAGGATCAAGGCGAGAAACCCCAACCCCACGGTGAACTGGAAACGGCGGATGCGAACGCGCAGCGGTTCGAGAAAAGCCTTCGAGGAGCTCACGGGGAGGCGAGCCTAGCTCAAGCCTGACCGGGCAGACATTCCTGGCCGCTCACTCCTCATCGCCCCCGTCCGCCGTGCCGCCGGGGGAACGAGGGGGCGGGCCCTCTCCGTAGAAGACCTCCTCCAGGACGAGCCCGTGGGCCGGCGCGGTGGGTCCCGCGCGCTTGCGATCCCGGGCGGCGAGCACCTCGGCCACCCAGTCCGGGGAGCGGCGACCCTTGCCCACCTCGATCAGGGAGCCCACGAGGTTGCGCACCATGTGCTTGAGGAAGGCGGTGCCCTCGACAGTGAAGGACAGCACCCCGCGGCTTTCCCCCTGGATGTCCACCCGGCGCACCTCGCGCACGGCGTGGGCGGCCTGGCAGTCCGAGGCCCGGAAGGAGGAGAAGTCGTGCCGCCCCACCAGATGGGCCGCGCCGCGCCGCAGCGCCTCCACGTCCAAGGGCGCGAACACCTCCCAGTGCGTGGCGCGCAGCAGCGGCGAGCGCGAGGGCGCGTTGCTCACCCGGTAGCGGTAGCGCTTGCCGAGCGACCAGCGGCGGGGATCGAACCCGGCGGGAACCTCCTCGGCCCGGACCACGGCGATGTCCTCGGGCAGCAGGCTGTTGAGCCCCATCCAGTAGGCCTTGAGCGGCAGCACGCGCTCGGTGGTGAAGCACACCACCTGCCCGGTGGCATGCACGCCCGCGTCCGTCCGGCCCGCGGCCTCCACCGGCACGCGCTCGCCGAGCAGCTTCTCCACCGCGTCCATCAGCCGCGCCTGGATGGAGACCCCATTGGGTTGGACCTGCCACCCCACGTAGTTCGTGCCGTCGTATTCGACCGTCAGCTTCAGGCGGGGCATGTCAGCGGTACTTGAGCCAGGCGGAGAGGAGTTCGCCCACCATGCGCGTCACGGGGACGTGGTTGCGGCGGGCCATCGCCTCCAACTGTTCCAACTGCGCGGCGGAGACAGGCACGGGAAGCACGTGCTCGCTCCCGGAGGGCGAGTCCGACGCCGGAACCTGCTCCTGGGGGGTACGGGGCACCGAGCGCAGCCGCTCCTGCTCCTCCTCCAGCTCGCGCAGGAAGAGCTGCTTGAGGAAGTTGGACAGGTGCAGATTCGTGGGCGTGAAGTCGTACGCGTTGAGGAAGCGATCCAGGTCCTGCTGGAAGTGCCAGGCGGACGGGTAGCGCTTGTCCCGGTCGCGCTCCAGCGCCTTCATGAGGATGGCTTCCACGGGCTCGGGGATGTCCGCGCGGAAGTACGAGGGGGCGTACACCTTGCCCTCGACGATGCCGCGCATCACGGCCACCTCCGACTCGCCGGAGAAGAGCTGGAAGCCGGTGAGCCACTCGTAGAGCACCGCCCCCAGGGAGAACAAGTCGCTGCGGTGGTCCACGGGCTTGCCCAGGCACTGCTCGGGGCTCAGGTAGCTGAGCTTGCCACGCAGCTCTCCGGCGCGCGTCGTCTGCCCGGCGCGGTTGGCCGCCTTGGCGATGCCGAAGTCGAGCACCTTCACCGTGCCGTCGAAGCACACGAAGATGTTCTCCGGCGTCACGTCCCGGTGGACGATGTTCAGCGGCGAGCCGTACAGGTCCACCTTCTGGTGCGCGTAGTGCAGGCCCTCGCACACGGACGAGGCGATCTTCAGCGCGTACACCATGGGAAAGGAGATGCCGAGCGACTCGGCCATGGGCACCACCTTGCGCGTGTCGCGGCCAAAGAGGTACTCCATGGCGATGAAGTAGCTGTCCTCCACCTTCCCCAGATCGTGGATCTGCACGATGTTGGGGTGGTTGAGCTGGGCGGCGAGCCGGGCCTCGTTGAGGAACATGCGCACGAACGCCGGCTGCTTGGACAGCTCCGAGCGGATGCGCTTGATGACCACGGGCTTGTCGAAGCCGTCCGGGCCGGACTGATGCGCCAGGAACAGCTCCGCCATTCCACCCACGGCGATGCGCTCGAGGAGTTGGTACTGCCCAAAGGGCACGGGGGTGCGCGGCGCGACGGGAGCCATCGGTGGCGGCACGATAGCGCCTCCCGGGTCCGCGCGGACAACGGAGTTGCTCGGGGCCCCCGCCCCCTGCCTCACGCCAGCTCGAGCACCCGCACCTTGAGTGCCGCCGGGTGCTCGGCGGAGGCGGGGAAGTCCACCGGCGAAGGGCCCAGGCTCACCCCGCCCCCCGCGCGCCGGCCCGCCCGGGCCACCCCCTCGGCCACCATCGTCTCGAAGCGGCGGGGCGCCAGCGTGGCGAGGTTGCAGCACGCCACCAGCCGCCCTCCCGGGGCCACCACCCGCGCGGCCAGGGCGGCCAGCGAGGCGTAGTCCTTCGCGGCGGAGAAGCGGCTGGTGCGCGTGGTGGCGAAGGAGGGCGGATCCACCACCACCAGCTCGAACGCCTCGCCCTTGCGCGCCAGGCGCTCCAGCCACTCGAACACATCCCCCGCCACGTAGTCGTACCGGTCCACCGGCTGATCATTGAGGCGCGCGTTCTCCGCCCCCCACTCCAACACCCGCCGGCTCGCGTCGATGTTGAGCACCCGCCGCGCCCCTCCCGCCGTCGCCGTCACGCCAAACGCGCACGTATAGGAGAAGAGGTTGAGCACGGTGCGCTCGCGCGCCTCCCGGGCCACCCACGCCCGGGTGTCGCGCATGTCCAGATAGAGCCCCACCGACAGGCCCTGTCCCGGGCGGATGAGGAAGCGACACCCGTTCTCCCACGCCACCACCGACTCCACCGAGGCCCCCCGCACGGCCTGCTCGGGCGCGAGCTGCTCCCGGGCCACGTTCGCCAGGTGGCGCGCCTCGCGAGGCCGGCGCTTGAGGTAGACGCACGGCGGAGCCCACGCGGCGTCCAGGTCCCCGAGCAACGCCTCCTCCTCGGCCGGAGAGAAGTCCCGGTAGAGGCTCACCACGTGGAGCGACTCGAAGACATCCACCGTCACGTCGGGCACCCCATCGGCCGCCCCGTGGACGAGCCGATAGGCGGTGGTGCCCGGCTGCTCCCTCAGCGGAGTCCGCCGCTCGTGGGCCCGGCGCAAGAGCGCCACCCGGGAGTCAGCCCGAGGGCTCATGTCCGGCGCGCCGGCGGGGACGGCGGCGCGGGCTCCGGCAGCCGGGCCTGGGCCCACAACCGCGACAGGATGAGCGAGGCCTCCTGAGCCAGGGCCACCTCGTCCACGCCGAGCACCTGTCCCTCGCGCACGGTGACCCGGCCATCCACCACCGTCCACGCCACCCGGGAGCGCAGCAACTGGCCGATCATGTGCGGCGTCTGTCCGCTGTCCGGATCCAGCACCGGCACGCAGTCGAACACCACCAGGTCCGCCAGCCGCCCCTCCTCCACCGTGCCGGAGGGCATGCCGAACAGGCGCGAGCACAGCTCCGCGGGGCCATCCGAGAAGAGCTGCACCAGCACCCCGTCCGGATCCACCAGGCGCGAGCCGCGCGCGGCATTCAGCGAGGTACCCAGCGCGACGAACAACGCGTCCCAGAGGTGGCCATGGCCGGCGCTGCCCAGCCCCAGCAGGTTCTGGCGGCCATACAGCGTTTCCAGCGAGCGCCCACCCGGCTCGATGAGCAGGGCCGCCCCGGGGCCGAGCGCCACGCAGGTGCCGGACTCGGCCAGACGGATGGACTCGGCGTCGTCCACCGAGCGCGCGTACGCGGCCACCGACAACGGCCCGAGCAGCCCGAAGGACTCCAACCGGGGCACCACGCGCTGGCTGTGCTTGGCCCAGGTAATGGCCAGGTCGTGGTCTCCCTCGGAGAGGTGGAAGATGACGGGTGAGCCGGAGATCTCACGCGAGCGGCGCAGCTCCCCGAGCAGCGCGTCCCCACTCGTCCACGAGGAGTGGAAGCCGAGCGCGCCCCGCACCAGGGGGTGCGAGCCCTGGTCGCGCACGAACTCCGCGTTGGCGCGTGCCTGGGCCACCGCCTGGGCGTCTCCGTCGAGACCGTGGGTGCAGTGGCTCGCCACCAGCCGCATGCCGAGCTGCTGCGCCGAGTGGGCCATGGCCTCCAGCCCTCCCCTCACGTCGCGCGGACAGGACAGGTGATCCACCGCCAGGGTGACGCCCGAACGCAGCGCCCGCGCCATGGCGTACCGGGACAGCACCGCCACGTCCGCGGGAGTGAGGAACGAGGACAGCAGCCGCTCGTGCTCCATGCGGATGTGGGGGGGATGCAGCAGCAGCTCGCTGGAGGGGGGCATGACCAGATCGCCCACCAGATGGGAGTGGCAATCCACCAGGCCCGGCATCACCAGCCGGCCCCGACACGCCACCTCCCAGTCTCCCGGCAACACGGGAATCTCCTCGTCCGGAGCAACCCGGCTGATGAGACCCCCTTCGATGACGACGGCCATGCCCGCGCGGCCCCGGCCGTCCGCGCGGAAGATGGAACAATTCTTGAGGACCAGACGGCCTTCCATGGGGGCGGGAGTATACGCACGGACCCCCGCCCGGTCGGCATTTAGAACAGCCGCAGTTGCGACTTGTCCTCCTCGTCCTTGGACGCGGAGCGTGCGGGCAGAGGGGTGAAGCCGTGCTGGGCGGCCCATTCCGGAGTCGGTCCGGCCCACCGGAAGCGCTCCATCAGCACCCGGCCCTTCTCGTCGAACTCCACCCCCTCGGCCCGCAGCCGCTCGCGCTGGCCCACCGCCTCCAGGGTGGAGATGCCCCCGGAGCGGTTGATGATGCGCTGCCAGGGCACCTGGGCGGAGCGCGACCCCAGGTCCCCCATCGCGAGCCCGACGATACGGGCGTCGCACCCTCCCCCCACGATGAGCGCGATGTCCCCATAGGTGGACACCTGCCCTCGTGGAACCTGCTCGACAACCTGGTGGATGCGCTCGAAGTACCGGCGCTCCTGCATCGTGATGGTCACGGTCGTGGACATGTCTTCTCCAGTCAGATACCCCGTCCTACCTCGGAGGACGGTCCTGGGGAAGGCGGTAGGACGTCCGCCGTAGGATGGCCAACCCGACACGTCAGGTCAGCGGCGGAGCGTCCCACCCTCCTGTCTCACGCCCCACGCCGTCACCGGGTGGGGACCGGGGAGGCCGCCAGCATCTGCGTGAGCAGATCGTTCTTCTGCGACTCGGGCACGAGCGTCACCTTCGCCGAGCCGTCCTGGAGCCGCTGCACCTCGAGGATCTCGAACATGGCCGTGGCCACCTCGGGATCCTGGGAGATGCGGCGCAGGGCCTCACCCACGATCTGCGGGCGCAGGGCGGCCGCCTTGGCGAAGGCGATGGCGGCCTGGCGGTCCGCGGAGCTGGTGAGGATGCTCACCTGGTTGGCGCCGTCCTGGCGGATGGCGGAGGTCACCTGCCGCAGCCGGTTGACCACCTTCTCCTCGATCTGCCGGATCATCCCCTCGTCGCGGAAGTGCACCTTGCGGATGTAGACCGAGCCGAGCTGGTAGCCGTAGGCGTGCGACATGGGTGAGACCTCGGCGCGCACCGTGCGGCTCATCCCGTGGCGGTTCTCCAGCATGTCCGCCAGCTTCATGTTGGACAGGCAGCGCACCGCGGCGTTGCTCACGTTGGCCGCCAGCGAGCCGCGCGGATCCGCGTTCTCGAAGAGGTACTTGAGGGGATCCGAGATGTACATCTCGTACCAGATGCCGATCCCCATGGGCGCGCCCTCCTCGGAGTTGACGGCCTGGCTGCGCAGGTACTGCTGATCCAGGCGCAGATCGATCACATGGCAGCGCCCGAACCAGTTGACCAGGAACGCCTTCCACCCGAACCGGGCCCACAGGAAGTGCAGCCCGGGCTCGTCCAGCACGCCCAGCACCTTGCCGAGGAACACGTAGACGCGGCAGGTGCGCTCCTCCACGATGGCGTAGAGGCCGAACATCCGGCACAGGCCCAGCACCACGGGCACACCCACTCCCATGGCGATGAAGCCGGCGACCATTCCGATGAGCAGGCTCATGACTTCACCCCCAGCACCACCTGGCTCGCCTTGGAGAAGAGGCCGAGGCGGATGTTGCGCAGGTAGGCCTGGAGCGAGCCCGGCCCGCTGCGCTTGAGCACGGTGAGCTGCTCGGCCATGGCGTTGAGGGGCTCCACCTCCGCCTGGGCCTTGAGGGTCTCGATCTCCACGGCCCGGCGCGACTGGACGATCTTCTGGTCCGCCGCCGCCTGCGCGAGGCTGATGTCGGAGGAGACGTGGTTGTGCGCGGTGTTGATCGCCGCGAGCGCCGACTCCACCTCCGCGGGAGGATCGATTCCAGTGATGAGCGAGGCATCCAGGACGAGGCCGTAGCGCGACAGGCTGCCCCGGCATTCCCGGTCCATGTGCTCGTTCAGGTCGCGCAGGTTCTTGCGCAGATCATTGATGGAGACGCCGGAGACGACCGAGGCCTCGACGGCCTCCAGCGTGCCTTCCTGGGCGGGAGGGGGCGGCGCCTCGAAGCTGGCGATGCGCTCGCGCAGGATGGAGATGAAGTAGCCCATGGCGTGCGCGATGGGGTTCTTCACCGCGAACAGGTACGCGTAGAGGTTCTGCTCGGAGATGCGGTAGCGCAGCTGGCCGGTGAGCCCGGTGTTGAGCTGATCCTTGGTCACCGCGTCGAGCACCGTGCCGCCCTGGTTCGCGTCCGGGGACTCCGGATCGTAGGCCATGCTGAGCGTCTGCGTGGACACCGAGACCTTGATCACCTTCTCCCAGGGCCACTTGAAGTACGGCCCGCCGGGCTGGATGACCTCCAGCTGGGGGTAGACGTAGCGATCCTCGTCGGTGCGCGCCAGGCCCTCGCTGACCGGCCCCTCGCGCGTCGTGGGCTCTCCGGCCAGCCGCACCGCCCGGCCCAGGCGCACCTTCACCGCGCGCTCGCTCTGATCCACGGTGAAGAAGCCCGTGAGGATGCAGCGCACCGCGAACCAGGCCAACGCGCCCAGCAGGAATCCACTGCCCAGGTCTTGAAGTATGTCCATCGGTCTCCTCCTCGCGGTCCCCCTGCTGGGAAATCACCGCGATCCGGCGACCTTAGCCCCACTCCCGTACGGCCCGGAATGTTCATTGTGGGGCGGACCGGGCGGGCCCCGAGGCGCGGATCTCCCGGGCGGACTCCCGCCAGATTGGTATCCTCGCGGCGGATCCTTCATGAATGCGCCGAGACTCCAGCCATGGCACCGACTCCTGTCGCTCCGTGTGCTCGTCCCCCTCCTGCTGCTCGCCTACGCCTGTGCCTTCGGTGTCACGACCCTGCAACGCAACCTGCGGCAGCGCGGGAAGCAGGTGGAGGAAAAGTCCCGCGAGGAGATGACCCTGCAGATGATCTCCCTGCGCGGCACGCTCGAGTACCTCCTGGGCACCGGGCAGCTCGACGCGACCCAGCAGGTCGTCTCCACGCTCGGGGCCAACTCCCTGCTGAGCGCGGCGTTCCTCGTCGATGACCACGGCATGGTCCTGGCCGCCCTCCAGTCCTCGTGGGTCGGCCGGCCGGTGCGCGACCTCTGGCCGGACTGGGCGAGCGAGGAGGTCACCGCCCGGCGCGAGGCCGTCCAGGCGCGTCGCGAGGGCGCGGTGTGGGTGAGCAAGGATGGCCACCGGGTGGAGGGCGCCTATCCCCTGGTGATCGGGCCGGGCGGCACGCGCCCCCGGATGGGCCTCATCTACCTCCAGCAGGATCTCTCGCTGCTCAAGGCCGAGCAGCGCGACCGGGCCGAGCGCTACGCGCTGCGCTCGAGTCTGGTGCAGGCGGCGGTGGCCGGGTTGATGGGCGTGTTCTTCCACTTCGTGTTGGGGCGGCGGGTGCAGCGCCTGGAGAGCGCCGCCCGACGGCTCGCCGCGGGGGAGCTGCACGTGCGCTCGGGGCTCGGGGGCATGGACGAGGTGGGACGGCTCGGCCAGGCGTTCGACGAGATGGCCGAGCGCATCAGCCAGGACCAGGAGGCCCTGCGACGCTCGGAGACGAGCTTCCGCACGCTCATCGAGCGCTCACCGGACGCCATCTTCGTCCACCGGGCCCGGCGCGTGCTCTTCGCCAACCCGGCGGCCGCGGCCCTGCTGGGCCATGAGCGGGAGGACGCCCTGCGGGGCATCGAGGTGCGCGAGCTGCTCATGCCCGGAGAGATGGAGCCGCTCACCCAGGCGCCCCTGACGGAGGCCATGCGCGAGATGCACCTGCGGCACCGCCAGGGCCATGCGGTGCTCGGCGAGGTGGTGACCTTCTCCATCCCCTTCGAGGGTGAGCCGGCCTGGGTGTCCATCGCCCGCGACGTCACCGAGCGCCGGCAGGTGCAGGAGAAGTTGCGCTCCACGGATCGCATGGTGTCGCTCGGCACGCTCGCCGCGGGGGTGGCCCACGAGCTCAACAACCCCCTGTCCTACGTGCTGAGCAACCTGCGCTTCGCGATGGACGAGCTGAACGAGCGGCTCGGCGCGGGCCAGCCGATGACGGACGAGCAGGCCCAGGAGATCCTCCAGGCGCTCCAGGAATCGCTCGAGGGCGGCGAGCGCATGCGCAACATCGTGCGCGACCTGCGCAGCTTCTCGCGCCGGGAGGACGAGCGTCAGGGGCCGGTGGACATCCACGCGGTGCTCGACTCGTGCGCGAGCCTGGCCCGGGGCGAGCTGCGCCACCGCGCCCAACTGGTGAAGGAGTACGGGCGGATTCCTCCCGTGCTCGGCAATGAGTCCCGGCTCGGACAGCTCTTCCTCAACCTGCTGGTCAACGCCGCCCAGGCCATCCCGGATGGGGACGCCAAGGGGCACTGCGTGCGGCTCACCACCGGCCAGGCGACGGACGGGTGGGTGGAGATC
The DNA here is from genome assembly GCF_002305875.1 of Cystobacter fuscus. Taxonomy (NCBI): domain Bacteria; kingdom Pseudomonadati; phylum Myxococcota; class Myxococcia; order Myxococcales; family Archangiaceae; genus Cystobacter; species Cystobacter fuscus. Next base: position 8,704,328 of record NZ_CP022098.1, read on the forward strand.
GCGGTGCAGGACACGGGGGTGGGCATTCCCCCCGAGAACCTCCAGCGCCTGTTCAAGCCCTTCTTCACCACCAAGCCCGTGGGCGTGGGCACGGGGCTGGGGCTGTCCATCTGCCATGGCATCGTCACGTCGATGGGCGGGCGCATCGAGGTGTCGAGCGAGGTCGGCAAGGGCACCACGTTCCGCGTCTTCATGCCCGCGGCGCCCGCCCCGTCCGCCCCGTCCGCCGCGCCGCCCGCCGCCTCGTCCGCGTCATGAGCTGGCCCGGGAAGGCGGCACGGCGGCTGCTGCCCTGGGTGGGGTTGCTGCTGGGCATGGCGCTCGTGTACCGCGCCCTCTTGCGCGGACAGGTGCTCGCCGGACGGGATGCCTTCCGGATCTTCTTTCCGGACTCGGCCTTCCTCCTGGAGGCGCTGCGCGCGGGAGAGCTTCCCCTGTGGACGCCCTACCCGAGGCTCGGCCAGCCCTTCGCCGCCACCCTGTACTCCCAGGTCTTCTATCCCCCCCGGCTGCTCACGGTGCTGCTCGCGGGCCCGGTGCTCGGCTTCACCCTGCAACACCTGCTGCACGTGGGCATCGCCGCGGCGGGCACCTGGCGGCTCGCGCGGCACCTGGGCACCTCACGCCCCGCGGCGAGGGTGGGCGCGGCCGCCTTCGCGCTCTCGGCGCCCTTCACGGAGCTCGCCACCCAGCAGAACGTGGCCAGCGCCGCCGCGTGGACGGGCTTCCTGCTGCTCGCCTCGCGCCAGGCCGCGCGCGCGCCCTCGCCCCGGAGCGCCGCGCGGGTGGCGCTCTTCGCCGGCCTGTCCTTCCTCGCGGGCTCGCCCGAGACCTGGCTGTGGCAGACCCCGCTCGCCCTCCTCGTGGCGCTCTCCGCCCGGCGCACGGGCCGCGCGCTCGGGGCGACGGGGGGCGGACTCGCCTGGGGGTTCATGCTCGGCGCCCTCGTGGCCCTGCCCGCGCTGGAGTTCACCCGGCACTCCACCCGGAGCTCGGGCGGGATGAATGGACTCGAGTGGTCCCTGTCCTGGCCCCAGTTGCTGTCGGTGGCCTGGCCCTTCGCCGAGCATCCGCGCTCGCGCTACTGGGAAGGAGGCGATCAGTTCTTCATCCTCCTGCTCTTCCTGGGCACCCTCGTGTGTGCCCTGGCGCTCGCGGGCCTCGGGCGCTCGGGGCGGCGACTTCCCTTCGGGCTCGGCGCCCTGGGCCTCACGGCGCTCTCGCTCGGAGCCCACCTGCCTCCCGCCGCGCTCCTCCTCCAACTGCCGCCCTTCCACCTCTTCCGCTACCCGGTGAAGTACTTCGTCGGAGCGGCATTCTGCATCGCCGTGCTCGCCGCGTTCGGACTGGACACCCTCGCCCGCCGGGCGCGAGGGGGACAGCGCTCGTTGCCGGGCGTGGCCGGGGTGGTGGCCGCCCTCTTCGTGGCGCTGCTGCTCGGGCCGCCCCTGGCACGGCTTCCGCTCTTCCGCCCCGGCGTGGAAGCCGGACTGCCCTGGGTGGTGCTGGCCCTGGGCGCGGGCGCCCTCGCCCTGTGCCTTCCCGCCGCCGGTCCCCGCCGGGGCCACCGGGTGCGCGGGCTGCTCGCCGGGCTCGCCCTGGTGGAAGTAGGGGCCTTCCACCTGTTGCAAGGGGGCACGGGCAGCGCGCCCATGGAAGCCCTGAGCCGGGCGTCCCGCCTCGCCGCCGCCCTGCCCACCGGGTACTCGGGCCGGGTGAGCGTGGAGCTGTCCGGAGACGAGCTCACCGACGTGTCGCGCGCCGCAAGCCCCCGCACCGCGCCGCCGGAGGAGGAAGGGGGCTCCTACATCGCGCTCAGCCGGGATGCCCTGGTGCCCAACCGCTTCGTGGAGGAGCACTTGCGCGTCCTCGAGGGCTATGGGGCCCCGGAGCCCCAGCACGTGGAGTCCCTGTCAGGCACGGGCGCGCGGGCGGCGTTCGATCAGCTGGGCGTGGACTACTACGTGCGCCGGGGTCCGCCACCCTTCGAGGACCTGGAACCGCTCCTGGCCCTTCCCGGACTGCCCACCCTCTACCGTTCCGGCACCGCCCTGCCGAGGGCGTTCCTGGTCCATGCCGCGCGCGTGGCCTCGGACGAGGAGGCCCTGGCGGCCTTCGTGGACCCCGCCCAGCCGCTGCGGCGGGAGGCGCTGCTCGCCGAGGGAGAGCCCCTGACGGGCCCGGGCTGCCGGGGCTCGACGGCGCGCATCACCCAGGAAGGACGGGCGTGGGTGGAGGTGGCGCTGGAGGCGTGTGGCCCGGGCTACCTGGTGCTCGGGGACTGGTTCTACCCGGGGTGGGAGGCCACGCGGGATGGGGCCCCGGTGCCCCTGCGACGGGCCGATGCCCTCCTGCGGGCGGTGCCGGTGCCCGCCGGCGCCCACACGGTGCGCTTCGACTACCGCCCGGGGAGCTTCCGTTGGGGCGCGCTCCTCTCGGGGCTGGCCCTGGGCGCGTGGGTGCTCGTGCTCTGGCCCCGCAAAGCGCGAAGGGCGGCCCCTCCTTAGTATGGAGAGAACCGCCCTCGAAGCCGTTGGCTGACGCCTGGCTCAGTCCGCGCTGTTCGAACCGAAGTTCTTCAGGTTCTTGCGCTGGAGCTGCTGGTTGGCCGTCTGCCCGGTGTTCTTCACGTCCTCGTTACCCGCCAGGGCCTCGGCCGACGCGCCGAAGAGCTTGCGGATGTTGTTGCCGAAGAGGGTGATGACGCCGATCGCCGCGATGGCGATGAGGGCGACGATGATGATGTACTCGGTCATTCCCTGGCCGCGGCGCTTGCGCAGCAGCTTCTTCTGGCTCTTCTGGGTGGTCATGTGATGTCTCCGGGGGAGTAGCGACGGGGGGGGAGTGCCCCTCACCAGCGATACGCAAGCTACCTTGCTCCCCTTCGCTCCTCCATCCGTCATCGGGAGGATGATCGCACTTCCCTGGAATTTCCGGGGCTCGTCCCGTGCCGGCCCCTCCCCCGCCCCTCTGTCAAGGGGTGGACACCCCCCAGGTCCACTCAAAGCGCCTTCCCAATGGGTAGGGCTCCAATGTATTGAATTCTAAAGGGAAACCGCGGCGCCATGAAGGGGTCCACCCGCAATGGCGGCTCGTCAATGGTTCGTGCCTGCCCATGACCGTCCAGCTGCTGCAAGCCGTCCAGTTGTCCTGGTCTCCGAGTCTGCGCGTGACCCGCGCCGGAGGGGACTGCGAGAGCGTGCTGCGCCGCCCCGCCTCGGAGATGGTGGATCGCCCCCTCGAGGTGGTGCTGGGAACCACCGCCGAGAAGGCCCGGGCGATTGACGCCCTGGCGCGCGAGGACCGCCGGGCGGTGGAGTTCCTGCCGGGCACGTTCGGCGCGCAGGATCCGGTGCAGCTGCGGCTGGCGCTCGGGCTGGACGCGGGCGAGGCCAGCGCCGTGGTGGTGGACCTGAAGGCCCTCTTGCAGGACGCCCCGCCGGTGCAGCTCTCCGGACTCGCCTCGCAGCTGAGCCACGAGCTGCGCAACCCCTTGAGCTCCGTGAAGATGGCGGTGCAGACGCTGGCGCGCAACACGGGCCTGTCCGAGCGGGATCAACGCCGGCTGACCATCGCCAACCGGGAGGTGCGCACCCTGGAGCGCATGCTGTGGCTCTTGTCCGAGTACGCCCGGGACAGCACCCCCACCCTGGAGCCGCACGCCGCGCGCACCCTCTTGGAGGAAGCCGCGGCCGTGGTGGCGCCGGAGCTGGCCGAGCGCCAGGTGGAGGTGCGCGTGACGGAGAGCGCGGAGGTGCCGCGCGTGCGGGTGGAGCCCGGAAGACTGCGGCCCGTGCTCGCCCAGGTGCTGCTCAACGTGGCCATGGGCCAGGCGGCGGGCACCCAGGTGCCGGTGACCATCCACCCGGGCCCACCGGGGCGGGTGCGCGTGGTGCTGGAGGACATGGCCGGCACGCTCTCCGAGGAGGAGCGCGACTCGCTTTTCGTCCCCTTCGAGAGCAGTCTGGCACGAGGCGCGGGCTTGTCGCTCGCGGCCCTGCGCCGCGTGCTGGTGCACCAGGGGGGCGATGTGTCCGCCGAGGCTGGACCCCACGGGGGCACGGTCTTCACCCTTACCTTTACGGTCTGAGGGCCATGGAGACGCTTCTCATCGTCGACGACGACCTGTCCCTGCTCGAGTCCCTGAAGATGCACTTCGAGGACATCGAGCACGACGGGGCGCCGCGCTACCAGGTGGTGACGGCCACGCGCGCCTCCGAGGGCCTGCGGCTGGCGGAGGAGGCCCAGCCGAGCGTCGTCATCCTCGACATGAAGCTGCCGGACCGCACGGGCCTGGACATCATCGAGGAGATGAAGGGCCTGTGCGGCGACGCGCGCATCATCCTCGTGACGGCCTTCCATGACATGGAGACCACCATCCGGGCGATGAAGGCCGGCGCCTTCGACTACATCCACAAGCCCTTCCCGGACCTGGCGGCCCTGGACATCGTGGTGGCGCGCGCCCTGGAGTACCGGCAGCTGTCGCGCCGCGCCGCCACGGTGAACGTGGAGAGCGCCGCGGCGCGCCTGGGCGACATCGTGGGGACGAGCCCCCTCATGCAGCAGCTCGTCAAGGAGATTGGCAAGGTGGCCGGCAGCCACGCCACCGTGCTCATCCACGGCGAGAGCGGCACCGGCAAGGAGCTCATCGCCCGCGTCATCCACAACTACTCCTATGACGAGGTGAAGCCCTTCATCGGCATCAACTGCTCGGCCATCGTGGACACGCTCCTGGAGAGCGAGCTGTTCGGCCACGAGAAGGGCGCCTTCACGGGCGCCAACGCCGTGAAGCCCGGCAAGTTCGAGCTGGCCGAGGATGGCACCATCTTCCTGGACGAGATCGGCGACATGTCGCTGATGCTCCAGGCGAAGCTCCTGCGCGTGCTCCAGGAGCGCGAGTTCGAGCGCGTGGGCGGCGTCAAGCGGATCAAGCTGCGCGCCCGCGTCATCGCCGCCACCCACCGCCACCTGGCGGACGAGGTGGCCACGGGGCGCTTCCGCGAGGACCTCTACCAGCGCCTCAAGGTCATCACCCTGCAGTTGCCCCCGCTGCGCGAGCGGCGCGAGGACATCCCCCCGCTGGTGCACCACCTGCTCGAGCGCATCAACGAGAAGGTGCACAAGCGTGTCACCCGCGTGCCCCCGGAGGTGCTCGAGCACCTCACGCGCCTGCCCTGGCGCGGCAACGTGCGCGAGCTGGAGAACGTGCTCACGCGCGCCGTGGTGCTCGCCCCGGGCGAGGTGCTGCTCGCCGAGAACCTCCCCGCCCTGGAGCCCACCCCCTCCGAGCATGGCCACGCCCCGGGCTCCTCCGCTGCCAACGGCCTGCCCAACTTCCTCGCCTCCCCCATCGCCGACCCCAACCTCATCCCCACCCTGGAAGAGGCCGAGCGGATGCTCATCGAGCTCACCCTCAACGTCACCAAGGGCCACAAGGGCAAGACGTGCCAGATCCTCGGCATCAGTCGCCCCACGCTCGAGCGCAAGCTCCAGAAGTACGGCGTCCGACAAGATCATCAGCCGTAGGGGCAAAGGCTCGCGGGTGGACATTGTCGCGCCTCCAACACCACCCCCTCCGGATTGAACGAAACGTTCAAATTGATCAGACTGTTTGAACGTTCTGTTTCAGCTTTCGGACATTCGAAACCACGTCACGGCGCGATGCATCGCTAAGTAGGCGTCATCGCAGGGTTTTTCAGGACTTGGGAAGAACGTTCGGGTTGGCACAAAGCTTGGAAAGGGACTGTTCCGTTCGCAGCACAGCAAGCCCTCTTCCAAACCCTCAACCGCCTGCAGGAGTGCCCGCCATGCACGGTTTCAACCGCCCCCTCGGTCCCATCGGTTCCAACGTCGTTGCCCCCATCCAGACCACGAGCTCCGGCATGCTCGTCACGGCCAACAAGCTGGTGCCCGGTCAGGAGGCGATCGACTTCAAGGGCTACTTCAAGGTTGAGTCCTTCCCCCACAACTCCGTCATCTACCGCCCCGGCGACACGACGGACCGCGTGTACCTGCTCAAGAGCGGGCGCGTGCGCCTGATGCGGCTGGGCAAGAACAGCTCGCGCTCGGTGGTGAGCATCCTGCGCGCGGGGGACTTGTTCGGCGAGCTGTTCCGTCCGGAGGGCACGCCGGTCGAGGAGATGGCGATCGCGTCGGGCGAGGCCGAGGTGTGGAGCATCGAGGGACGTGACTTCCGCGCGCAGCTCGAGGCGCGGCCGGCCCTGGCGGTGGACGTGGTGCGCGCCTACGCCGAGCGCGTGCGCTCGCTGCGCAAGCGCGTGCTGGGCCTGACCTTCAAGGAAGTGCCGGCCCGGCTGGCCGACACCCTGCTCACCCTGGCCGAGGCCCACGGCGAGCGCTGCCCGCACGGCGGCGAGACCGACCTGCGCGGCATCACCCAGCAGGACCTGGCGGACCTCGTGGGCGCCTCGCGCTCCTTCGTCTCCACGCTCATCAACGAGATGAAGCGCGATGGCGTGCTCGGCAACGTGGGCCGCATCCTCTGCATCCGCGACCAGAAGGCGCTGCGCAAGCTGGCTTCCAAGGAGAAGTAGTCCCACGGCTTCGCCCTCGCCGGGCAAGCCCCCGCGCCCCGGCCGCCTCCCGTCTCACACGGGGTGGGCGCCGGGGTTCTTCTTTTCGCGTGCTCCGCGTGTCTCCGGGCTTGCTCCCTCCGTCCGGGAGACCCAGCATGCGCGGGCCCGTGACGACTCCCGCTCTCTCCGACTCCGCCCTTCCTGATCGCACGTACACCGAGCGCCGCACCGCCGCCGAGGCGGAGCTGCGGCGACTGGACGCGGTCAGTGCCCGCTACGCCAACCTGCGCGCCGTCGTCTTCACCGCTGGCGCCGCGGTGGCGCTGGCCGTCCTGTTCGGCCGGCTGCCCCGGACGGGGTGGTGGGCCGTCGGGGTGGCCCTGCTCGGCTACATCGTCCTGGCGGTGTTGCACCACCAGGTATTCCTGCGCGAGGCGCGGCAGCGACAATTCGTTCAACTCAACGCCCGGGGCCTCGCCCGGATGTCGCGTGGCTGGCACGACTTCCCCGAGCGCGGGGAGCGCTTCCTGTCGGGCTCGCACCTGTACGCGGCGGACCTGGACGTCTTCGGCCAGGGCAGTGTCTTCCAGCTCATGAACGAGACGGCGACGCGCGCGGGCGAGGAGCGGCTGGCGGCGTGGCTGTCCGAGCCGGCGACGGCGTCCGAGGTGCGCACCCGGCAGGAGGCGGCGCGCGAGCTCATCCCCCGGTTGGATTTCCGTCAGGAGGTGTGCGTGGAGGCGCGCACCGTGGCGCGGGAGAAGGCGGACCCGGCGCTGTTCATCGCCTGGGCCGAGAGCGGCCCCTCGCTCACGGAGATTCAATGGGCCCGGCCCGTGGCGCTCATTCTGCCCCCCATCACCCTGACGCTCCTCGTGCTGGGCCAGTTCGAGCTGCTCCCCGGCTGGGCGTGGTGGCCCGGGCTGTTCGCCCAGCTCGGCGTGGCGCTGGTGACCCGGGGGCGGCTCCAGGCCATGGAGGAGCGCATGAGCGCGGGCGAGCGGGGCTTCGTGCGCTATGCCCCCGTCTTCGAGCGCGTGGAGCGCGAGCGCTTCGAGCACCCGGAGCTGCGGCGCATCCAGGGCGGCATGCAGCGCGAGGCGCGCGAGCCCGTGTCGGCGCACCTCAAGCGCTTCAGCTTCCTCTACTCCTTCGCGGAGCTCAAACGGCACCAGTTCCACCCGCTGGTGCACCTGTTCACCCTGTGGGACGTGCACGCCATGTTCGCCCTGGAGCGGTGGAAGCAGCGCCATGGCGCCCAGGTGCGGCGCTGGTTCGAGGCCCTGGCGGAGCTGGAGGCGCTCTGCTGCCTGGCGGGGCTCGCCTATGATCGACCGGGCTTCGTCTGGCCCACGCTCGAGGAGACGGGCCCCCGGGTGAAGGGGGAGGGCATGGGCCACGCGCTCCTGGACGCCCCCGTGCTCAATGACGTGGAGCTGCCGGGACCCGGGTGCGCGCTGCTGCTCACCGGCTCCAACATGTCGGGCAAGACGACGCTGCTGCGCGCCCTGGGGCTCAACACGGTGCTCGCCCTGGCCGGCGCCCCCGTCTGCGCCCGCGCCTTCTCCGTCTCGCCCGTCCAGGTGCTCACCAGCATGCGGGTGAAGGACTCCCTGGAGCGGGGCGTGTCCTACTTCTACGCCGAGGTGCAGCGCATCAAGGCCGTGCTGGACGCGGCGAGCGCCGCCCGGGGCCAGGCGCTCTTCCTCCTGGACGAAATCCTGCTCGGCACCAATACCCGCGAGCGGCAGATCGCCTCGCGCGAGGTGCTGCGCCTGCTGCTGGCCACCGGCGCCAGCGGCGGCGTCACCACGCACGACCTGTCGCTCGCCAGCCTCGCCGAGGAGTACGGCGGCCGGGTGGTCAACATGCACTTCCGCGATCACCTGGAGGACGGAAAGATGGTATTCGACTACCAGCTGCGCCCCGGCGTGGTGGACACCACCAACGCCCTGCGCGTGCTGAAGATGGCCGGCGTCCCCGTGCAGGACACACCCCCCGCTCCGCTCCGGTCCACTCCTGGTGAGGGCCTCTCCTGAGCGGGAACTTTATCCACCTACATTGTCGCCTTCTCTCCATTCCTTTTAAACGAGGAAAGCATGGACGACACGATACCCGGTGGATTCAGGACCGGAAATGGTTGAAAGTAGGCGTCCATGTCGAGGAAGAACAATCGCCCTGCGGACACGGAGTCCGGACAAGCGGCGGTGGAAGCTGCGCTCACGCTCCCGTTGTCGATCTTCCTGATCCTGGCGACGATCCAGTTCTTCCTGTTGCTCCAGGCGCGCACGATGACGGAGTACGCGGCGTTTCGCGCCGTGCGCACCGGCAGCGTGAAGCACGCCAACTGCGAGGCGATGACCCACGCGGCCATCGCGGCGCTGCTGCCCACCTTCGCCCGGACGGACTCGCCCGCGGCACTGGGCAGGGCCTTCGAGCACCACCGGGACAACGAGTACACGGCTGGCCATGACTCGGGACACACGGGCGCCATCGTGTGGATCGTGCGCGAGCGGCCCGTGCTCGGGGAGATCCGCGCCAACGAGGAGGAGTCCTTCGATGACCCCGCGCGCTACAACGGCGTGGCGGACGTGACGCGCCTGGAGGCCCGGCTCGTCTTCTGGTACCCGATGCGCATCCCCTTCGCCAACTGGGTGCTCGGCCGCATGTTCCTGGCCCACCTGGGACTGCGCGACTACACCGCCGACAACCCGCTCATGTCCCCCAAACGGGCGCAGTGGGGCAGTCAGACGGCCTTCCGGCTCAACGGCCTCATCGGGCAGGAGCTGCTCGATCGCGCCAGCCGCCATCAATACGTCTTCCCACTCCAGGCCAACTACGCCATGCGCATGATGACGCCCCCGCGTCGCAGGAACTTCACCCGGCAGAACTGCAACCCGACCCCGGAGGGGTTGTGAAGATCCGGTCCCCCCACCCGCGCCCCCGTGGACAGGCTCTCGTGTTGATGAGCCTGACGATGCTGCTGCTCACCCTCATGGTCTGCGTCACGCTCTCCTTCTCCATGCGCGTGCGCGAGAAGATGGAGGCGCAGAGCATCGCGGACCTCGCCGCCTACAGCAGCGCGGTGGCCACCGCGCGCACCTTCAACAGCATCGCCCTGATGAACCGCGCGCAGACGGGCCAGCTCGTGGCCCTCACCGCGACGGAGAGCCTGGTGAGCTGGACCAGCATGGTGCGTGCCAGCCTCGTCGCCGCGCGCGTGAGCATCGCCGGCTGCTCGCCCCCACCCGAGGTGCTCGAGGCCCTGGACGAGCAGAACGAGGAGATCCAGGAGAAGTGGGACGATCTGGACGCGGCCGCGGGCGTGCAGGCGCTCAACATCCAGATGATGGCCTGGCACATGTCCGGTCTCGAGGGCAAGCTGTACGAGCAGTTGCAGGAATCCGTCGACGGAGGACCCAAGTCCTTCGCCACCCAGCTGTCGAAGCTGGCCAGCGAGGGCACCCGTTTCCAGGCAGAGCTCAAGGGGGGCGCCACCCAGGTGTCCCTGGACGAGCTGACCTGGGCCACCTCGGGCTCTGGCTGGTTCCGCGACATGGCCATGGCCAGCCGCGGCTACGAGTTCATCACCCGCCGGGCGGTTCCCGCGCCGACCGCCACCGCCGATGGCCCCATCGGGCAGTTGGACATCACCGTCACGCCCAACGGCGCGGGCGGGGGCAGCACCTACTGGGGCGATACCCCTCCGGGGGGCGCCAACGGCCACGGAGGAAGCACGGGAGATCCCGGCACCACCGACTTCCTCATCGCCGAGGACCACGCCACCGTGACGGCCAGCTATGCCGGCTGCTCGGGCGTGCCCGTACCGGCCCGGGCCATGGTGCGCGCCACCGACATGAACGACACCAGCGACAACCACACCTGGGGCGCTGGAGCCGCGGTCGGCGAGGATCCCGGCATGGAGAAGCAGTACCGGCACACGCTCCTGCCTTGTGACAACCCCAAGTACTGCCCGAACGTCTTCGTCGGCGGCATGGCCTTCAACACCGGCGACGTCAACGACAAGAACCTCTGGGCCCAGCCCAAGCTCTTCTCGCTCGTCCAGCGCGACTACAAGGTCCGCGACGCGGCGGGCGTGCTGCGCGATCCCTGGCTCTTGCGCTTCAACTTCCAGTTCTCCCCCGCGCGCACCAGCTCGTTCGACAACCGCGGCCTGACCCTGGCGGACGGAACCGACATCAGCGTGCAGTACTCGCTCGCCACGGGGCTGGCCTACTACCACCGGCGCGGGCGCTGGAACGAACCCCCCAACCTCTGGAACCCCTTCTGGCGCGCCACCCTCGCCTCCGCGGATGTCGACGCGTCGGGCAACGCCGACGTCGAGCGCACGGTGGGAGGCCCCGCCGCCCAGGCCTACAACGCCCTCATCCGGGCCGGCTTCAAGGGAGCGCACTGATGAAGCGGACCGCGCGCAAGGCCCCCCGGGGCCAATCCATCGTGGAGCTGGCCCTGGCCCTGCTGCTCTTCATCTCCGTGGTCATGCTCGGCATCCACTTCGCCGAGGTGGGCTACCTGCCCATCAAGGTGCACGAGGCGGCCGTCTCCCCGCTCTGGGACAGCACCGCCCTGCGCGTCCACCGGATGCGAGGCAGCAAGACCAACATCGGCGACTTCTCCACCTTCCCCGCCATCCCCACCTCGGTGGAGGCCAACGCCAACGGGCGCTACCACGACTTCGACGGGCGCAGCTCCACCCCGGGCAACGGCGACACCGCCGTCACCCAGGTCTTCACCCGCATCCAGGACCTGATCGTGCGCTGCGAGCGCCAGGACGAGGTGGAGTTCGACCTGGTGCGTGGCAGGCGCCCGGCCCTCTACGAGGCCGTCGACGGCGACTTCGCGCAGCCTCCGTCCGGCGCGGAGACGGGCAACGACACGGACAGCGTGCTCACGGACGTCTACGAGAACATGGGCGGCATCTCGTGCCGCGCCGAGGCCCGGCTCGACACGCTGCCCTCACTGCCCAGGCACTTCCTGGAGCAGCAGAACGGCGGCTTCTTCGACACCCCGCTCGCCACGCGCTTCACCATGAAGGTGTGCGCCGTGGGCCGCGCCAAGGATGGCGAGTGCAAGGGCCGCTACGGCATCCTGCTCGGGGACTGGGCCTTCGCCGACCGCGAGGTCAGCGAGCACTGCCCCCTCCAGCCCGAGCGGCCCGACGAGCCCTGCGGGGAGAACCGGGCCTTCTACTACGCGGCGATGAGCGTGTTCGATCGCAACCTGGGCTCCGTCGGCAAGGCCGGCTCGGAGTTCGCCGAGGAGTTCGCGGGCTTCAGCCCCATCGACGAGGACGGCTTCTTCATGAGCTACCGCGGCGAGGAGGACGGGTACATCGAGAACAAGACGCCCGAGGGCGAGGCCCTGGACATGAGGGATCGGCCCTACAACACGGGCGGTGTCAATCACGAACCCGACCCGGAGCGGCGTGACTCCAACACGTGCTTCCTGGGCATCCCCGGATGCTGAGCGGTCTGCTGGCGGTGCTCGCCGCGGGGTGGCTGGCCGCCTCGCCCACGCCTTCCCCACCCCCCGCGCCCTTCCACTGGAAGGTGCCCGGGCTGGTGTCCACGCTGGATGTCCCCGGCGAGATGAACGTGGGCAACATCCCCATCCGCCTCCAGGTCTACACCTCGCGCGAGCCCGTCGAGCGGCTGTTGCAGTCCTTCGCCACCGCCTCCGACGCAGCGGGCCTCTACATCCCCCGCACGACGCGGCGGGTGGCGCGCCAGCCCCACCTCACCGCGCTGGATACGCGCACGCTCACCGCCTACACCGTCATCCTCAACCCCTCGCCCGATGGCTTCACCACCGTCGTGCTCGGCGAGGCGAGGATGGACCAGAAGACGGCGCCCTCCACCCCCTCGCTCGTGCCCACCTACCCCGGGGCCAGGCACGTCCTCCAAGGCAACTTCGAGGGCGCGCGCACCCTCTCCTTCTGGGCGCCGGCACGCACGGAGCAGGTGGAGACCTGGTACCGTGAGCGGCTGCTCGCCGCCGGCTACAAGGAGGAAGAACCCCTCGTCTTCCGCCGGGGACAACAAGAGCTGCACCTGTCCCTGAAGGTCCAGCACATGGGCACCAACGCGCTCCTCTTCATCAAGACCGCCGGAGCCGAAGGCGCCTCGCTGCACGCCGCGCCGTGAGCCCCCGAGCCGCTCCCGCCGTCACCGGATCGCCGCCACGGCGCCCGACGTCCGCTCCAGGGGCGAGCGCGTCCCCCGGCGAGACACGGCCCCGTGCAGGACGCTGAGCCGCCGCGTCACCCGCTCCAGTTGGATGCGCAGCAGCGACTCCTCCTCGGCTCCGGCCTCCGCGTGCTCCGCCGCGAGCGGCGCCTCCCTCAACCACCCCTCCAGATCCGGCAGCGGCGAGGGCGGACGGCCCCGCACCACCGCGTCGGCGAGATCATCCAGCACCCCGCTCACGGTGTCCGCGAAGCGCTCCAGGTGGGCCCGGCGTCCGTCGGGCAACGCCTCCCGCGGGGTCGCCGACAGGGACACCACCGACGCCGCGAACCGCCGCAGGTAGGCGAGCAGGGTCATCAACGGCTCGAGCGGCTCGGTGCGCCGGCGGGGCTCGGAGAGCAGCCGCTGGAAGGAGGCCTCGGCGTTGAGCGTCGCCAGGCCCATCTTGCGCCGCGCCTCGGAGAAACCCTCCTGGGGATCCCTCGACGGCTCGCGCCAGTTGGCGAACACCTGGAGGAAGTGCTCGCGGTTGGCCCGGAGCGCGGCGGAGATCTGCTCGGGAAGCAGCAGGTGCTCGGAGCGCTCCCACAACAACCAGGTGCCCGCCAGCGCCAGCGCGCCTCCAATGAGCGTGTTGAGGATGCGCACCCGGGCCAGTCCCCAATCGCCCGTCCCCACCTCCGCCAGCAGCACGAAGGTGAGCGTGAGGAAGGCGGTATAGAGCCCGTAGTTGAGCGGAATGACGGCGATGCTGATCGCCACGGTGACGAACAGCAGCGGCAGGAGCGCCTGGGGGTATTGTTGGATGCTGGAGGCGACCGCCGCGGCGAGGATTCCACCCAACACCGTGCCGCCCACCCGTTGCAGTCCCCGGAGGAACGTCGCGCCCGTGTACGGCTGCATGATGGTGAGCACGGTGATCGTCACCCAGTAGCCGTGGCTCGGAATGAACGCGAGCGACACGCCGACGGCGACCGTGGTGGTCAACCCTACCCGGAGCGCGTGGCGCAGCACCATGGAGTCCAGCGAGAGGTTGTCACGCACCGGCCCGAGCACCCGCTGCGACCAGGGGCGGGGATCCGTCCGGGGCAGCGCGTTCGGATCCGTCAGGCGCGTCTCCGTCCGCGTCGCCGCGCCCATGAAGTCGCGCAGCTGGGCGAGCAGCCGCAACGCGTACAGGTACTTCGCCCGCTCCTCGGTTCCCGCCGCGGGCCGGGGGCTCTCCGGGGGCTCGAGCCCCCACTCCAGCGGGGGCAGGGGACTGACCCCGCCTTCCGTCTCCACCCCCCGAGCGAGCGCCAGGAGCGACTCGCGGAAGCCAATGACCGACCGCTCCACCAACCGCCACGCGGGCTCGGCCCGGTGCTCGCGCGGCAGGCTCTCCATCACGTCGCTCAGGGCGATCACCGTGCCGAACATCGTGTCGGCGATCTGCAACAGCACCAGGAGCTGCTCGCCGCGCTGACTCTCGCCGCGGCCCCGGCGCGTGGCGGCGAGCGTGCTTCCCGCCACCTCCAACGTCTCGCGAATCCGCCCGTGGTGACGCTGGATGAGCCCCTGCCAGAGCGGGCCCTCCTCTTCCGCGGTGAACACCCGGGTCACCTCGCCCACGTACTCCGCCAGATCCCGGAAGCACTGGGCGACGGCGAGCCGGGACGGCCGGTAGGGACGGATGGGCCAGAGCACGAGCGAGAGGAACATCGCCCACAGGCCGCCCATGGCCAGCAGTCCCCCACGCGCCAGGGCCTCCCCCACTCCCGACGACGGAAACGCCAGGGAGACGACGAAGGCGCTCGCCGCGGTGTTGCCCACCACGGTGGCCGCCGCGCCGTAGACACCCGCGAACGAGCAGGCCGTCACCCAGAACAGCGCCATCACGATGGACAGCACCGGGTGCTCCCCGGCCAGGGCGCCCAGGAAGGCCGCGAGCGCGCCGACGATCAAACCGCACGCCATGCTCGTGGCGCGGGCACGGTAGGAGCCTCCCTTGTCGGCGAAGGAGACGTTGAACCCGCCCAGGCTCGGCCACACCCCATCGGTCAGCCGCAGGGCCGTGGTGACCATCACGGGGATGATGGTCGCGATCGCCGCCCGGATCCCGGCCATCACCGCCGGCTTCACCGGAGCGAACCGGACCGCCTCCCTCGCGTGCTCGACCAGACGCCGCATCATCGTGGTGCCCTCCTCCTTCAAGGGGCACACTACCCGAGGACACCCCGAGCGCCACGGCTCGTGTCTGACAGAGAGCGGAGCGCGTTCGCATCCGGCGTGAGAAGATGGCGCGCACGACGTGGCCCTGGACTCCGGCGGCCCCTGCTCCAGGTGAAACGATGTCGGGACTCGACGTACGGCTCATCGTGAGTTTCTGCCTGGCCATCGCCTTCGACGTGGCAATGCCCTTCCTCCTCGCGCGCTGGGTGCGGCACCGGCTGGGCTTCGCCAGGAAGACGATCGAAGTGGGAGCGCTGGCCTTCGCCCTGTCACAATTGCTGACGCGCGTGCCCGCGGTCCAGGTGATTCAGTACCAACTGCGCGAGGAGCTGAAGAGCTCCCAGACCCTGCTCACCCTGTGGATCGTCGCCCTGTCCCTCTCCGCCGGACTGTTCGAGGAGACAGCGCGGCTCATCGCCTTCAAATACCCGCTCAAGGACTTCCGGCGCTGGCGCGACGCGGTGGGATTCGGCATCGGCCATGGTGGGCTGGAGTCCGTCGTGCTGGTGGGAGGGATGGCGATCATCGGGCTCATCAACGTGGTGGCGCTCTCACGGATGGATCCCTCCACGCTTCCGCTGCCCGCGGAGCAGCTCGAGCAGGTTCGCGCCGCGAAGGCCCAGGTGGCCGGGCTGCGCTGGTGGGAGCCCCTGCTGGGCGCCTATGAGCGGGTGAACGCCATGGCGTTTCACGTCGCCATGAGTGTACTGGTCCTCCAGCGCATCCTCCGCGACCAACGCCGCTGGTACTGGCTGGCCCTGGGCCTCCATACGCTGTTCAATCTGAGCTCCGTCCTGGTGGCGCGAGCCGCGGGCAACGTGGCCGCCGAGGGCGTCGTCACGGGGTTTGGCCTCCTGTCGCTGTGGATCATCCTGCGGCTGCGCGAGAAGGGCGAAGGGGACGGGCCAGGAACCGAGCCCGTCCTCCCTTGAGGCGCGGCGTCGTCCTCCCCTCAGTCGGAGCGTCTCGTTTCCCGATGCGCCCGCGCCTCTCCATCCAGGGCACTGCGCAGGAGGAACTCCGCGACCCAGCGTTGAGACCTCGCGTCGTACGCGCCCCGCTCTCTCAGCCGCGCCCTCACGGCGAGCGCGAACGCGTAGCTGCCCGCCTCGAGGGAGGCTGGCAGGGGACGGACGAAGAGGGTGTCCTCGGGCGGAGGGCAGAGCGCCTCCACCTCGCGCGCCCATGCTGGCTCCGAGGCCAGACACGCCTCGGGAACGAACCCCCGCGCCACCTCGAGCAGACGACGGGAGCGCTCGGCCCGACGTGCCGAGGCCGCCATCCCCGCACCCTCCCGAAGACGCTCGGGGAGCACGCCCCCACACGCCGTGGACAGTCCCGCCAGCAGGGCCTGCGCCCGCCGCTGGACGGAACCAAACCGCGCCGCCTCCCCGAGCACCCGCTCCATGTCCGCGTGACAGCGGGCGAGCACCTCGGGGGAAACGGGCCCCTCCCCTCGCGCCGCTTCCGCGCAAGCGCCGGGAGGAAGGGCGCCCACCAACCCCATCCACCCCCCCAACACCAGGGCATACAGGCTCATAGCCAGTTCTCCGGAACGCGCTCGCGACGGAGGTCGCGCAAGCCCTCGGTCAGCAAGGGCAGCAGTCGCCGCGCCTCCGGGGGCGGTGGTTGACGGCGGGACAGCTCGGCCTCGAAGGACTGGATGACGGACAGCGCCTCGCCCCGGCCCAGCCGGGAGAAATCCGGGGCGCTCCAGCCCAGCGCCGCGAAGCCTCGCTGAAGGCTCGCCTGATGGGTCCGTTGAAACTGAACGGCGACGTTGCCGTAGAAGAGGACCCGCAGCGTCTGATCCCTCGCCCGCTCCAGGCCCGCGCGCTCCGAGGCGGACACCTCGGGCCGTCCCAGCAGGGCCTGGAGGGTGTTGTAGTGCTCGCGCAACGGGCCGCGCTGGGCATCTCGAACCGCCTCCGCGCCCGAGAAGGAGCGCGCGAAGCTCCCCTGGCCCGAGGCGTAGCGGGTCCTCAGCTCGTCGAGGTTCGCGTTCACGGCGGCGGTCTGATAGCCGTCGCGACGTGACCACACCGCGAGGTTCTCTCCCTTGCGCAGGCCCCGGGCCGCATCCGCCTGGAGCGCGTTCACCTCGCCTCGCGTGGCCTTCTCCCAACGAGCCAGGTGGGCCGTGGAGCCGGAAGCGGCTCCGGGAGCGCTGCCGTGATAGGCCCACACCGTCCGCACCTGGGGGAAGATGGCGCGCCACGCCTCCACCGTGGTCTGCCCTCCGTTGTAACAGGCCGCGACGCACAGGTCCTCGATACCGGCCGCCGCGCGAGGCAGGGCCGCCGCGAGCTGGGCGATGTTGTCGCGTGACAGCACGCCATTCTTGAAGCCCCGCTCCTCGCCCCACAGGCTCGAACCACCGCTGTGTCCCGAGAGCACGAGGCGAGAGGGAATGACTCCACCCTTCTCCGCCCGGGCCCACACCTGGGCCAGTTGCGCGAGCTCATCCCGGGCATCCTCCCCCGCGCCCGCGAGAGCCGCCGCCACCCGCTGGGACTGGGCCCAGGGCAGCTCCAGGGTGGCCACGAAGGACTGGAGGCCCGCCTCCCCCTTCAGATCGTGAACCTTCTCGCCGCCCCGCGCGCTCGAGGTCACGACCTGATCGTTGCGGACGGTGTCCTGGAGGGTGGTCACCCGCGCCCTGGGATTGGCGCGGTGAATGGCTTCGGCTTCGGTCCCGGTATGTGGATTCATCCCGAGCACGAGGACATCATCGTTACGGCTCGAACCAACGCGGTTCATGTTCGCATCTCCTCCGGCCGCGCGGGTTCTCCCGAATCCCTCACGAGTCAGGACGCGCGGCGAACCACCCCAGGGCAAATCGCGGGCCAGCCGGACGCGAACCGCGCCCCGAGGGCTCCGTGCGGAAGCGGGCTCACGACCCATGTCCCATGCGGCGCACTCCATCTTCCGTCGGAGACGGTCATGGCCTCTCCCCTGGGAAGGGAGCGGGAGGACGGAGGAAACATCCCGGTGCGGACAGCCGTTGAGCCGTCCCGCGAATGTCAGCACAAAACTCCCGGCCGTCTGCTTCCCTGGCCCGTTCCACGCTCATCCAGATGGGCGTGCGCATCGGCGTCATCATCCTCCTGACCACGCTGATCAGCTATGTCCACATGTTCCACACGCTGCGTGAGGACGCGCGTCATCAATTGAGACGGCATGTGGAGGAGCGCAGCCAGCGAGAGCAGGCCATCTTCGTCCTGGCGGAGGACAACCACGCGCTCCTCAAGAAGGCGCTGGCGGAGCGCATCCGGGCCTGGAGCCAGGAGGACCCCAACTCCCGCTTCGACAGCCTGTTCACCCAGCAGCCCGACGGCTCGGTTCGCTCCCGCGCGGAGGGCTTCGACGCGACGAAGATGGTGGGTGTCTTCATCCCTCCGGGCGTGAAACCCGACACGGAGCTGCGCCGCCGCATCCTGGCCGCCTACGACGTCCTCACCCAGTACGGGCCCGCCTTCTCGACGCGCTTCAACAGCACCTACATCACCCTGGTGGAGGGGCCGGTCCTCTCCTACTGGCCCTCGGTTCCCAACTGGGCGCAGGAGATCCCCGCGGACGATCCGACGCTCGAGTACGAGTACTACACCATCAGCACGCCCGAGAAGAACCCGAGCCGCGGCACGGTCTGGAGCGGCATCTTCCAGTACCCCGTCACCCAACACTGGATGGCCACGGTCACCACCCCGCTGGACATGGAGGGCCGCCATGTCGCCTCGCTCGCCCATGACGTCCTGCTGGATGAGCTGATGGAGCGCTCCATCAAGGACCACCTGGACAACGCCTACAACCTGCTCGTGCGCGATGACGGCCAGCTCATCGCCCATCCCTCGCTGGACCTCGAGGGGGCCAACGTCGGCTACAACATCCTGGGGAACGCGCTGAAGCCCGGGGAGTTTGCCCCGAAGCTGGACGCCGAGGAGCAGGCGCATCTGCGGCGGATCTTCGAGAAGGTGCGCGACCGCACCTCTGACGAAAGCCTCCTGGAGCTACCGGAGCAGGACGAGTACCTGGCCGTGGATCGGCTCGAGGGGCCGGATTGGAACTTCGTCACGGTGCTCCCCGCGCACGTGGTGTCCGCGGCGGCCTTGCGGTCGGCGCACTATGTCCTGGTGTTCGGTCTGGTGTCGCTGCTGCTGGAGCTGCTCATCATGTACTGGGTGCTCCAGCAGCAGATTGCCCGGCCCCTGCTGGCGCTCACCCAGGCGGCCGAGCACGTGGCCTCCGGTGACTTCCAGGTGGAGCTGGACGCCTCACGGCGTGATGAGCTGGGGCAGTTGGCGAGTGCCTTCCGGACCATGTCCGACAAGGTGAAGCAGCGGGAGGAGCAGCTCCGGCAGGCCAACGATGGGCTGGAGCAGCGGGTGGAGGAACGCACCCGGGAGCTGAAGACGGTGCACGGGCAACTGGTGCAGACGGCCCGGCAGGCGGGCATGGCGGAGATCGCCACCAACGTGCTGCACAACGTGGGCAATGTGCTCAACAGCGTCTACACCTCCTCCCAACTGGCGCTGGACGGCGTGCGCGAGCTTCGGCTGGAGCACGTGAGCAAGACGGCCACCCTGCTCGAGAAGCACCAGGAGGAGCTCGACACCTTCATCAAGCGGGATGCGCGCGGACGCAACGTGCTGCCCTTCCTGCACAAGCTGGGAACCAACCTGCTGGACGAGCGTCAGAAGATCATCGGTCTGCTCGAGGACGTGTGCCGGTACACGGAGCATGTCGGAGACATCGTCAAGGTGCAGCAGAACCACGCCCGGACCCCCCGGCTCAACGAGCCCGTCTCCCTCGCGACGCTGGTGGACGACGCGCTGCGCATCAACACGGCCGCGCTCAGCCGGCACCAGGTGAAGGAAGTGCGGCAGCTGACCTACCTGCCACCGGTGATGACAGACAAGCACAAGGTGCTGATGATCCTGGTCAACCTCATCAGCAACGCGAAGTACGCCATGGATGACACCCCCGCGGAGCAGCGCCTGCTGACCGTGAAGCTGGACGTCCCCGTCGCCGATCGCGTGCGCATCGAGGTTCGAGACAACGGCATGGGCATTGCCCAGGAGCTGATGACGCGCATCTTCCAGTATGGATTCACCACCCGCCTGGAGGGGCACGGCTTTGGCCTGCACTCCTGCGCGGTGGCGGCCCAGGAGCTGGGCGGCAATTTGAAGGCCCACAGCGAGGGGCCCGGGCGTGGCGCCACCTTCACGCTGGAGCTGCCCTATCAGCCCCTCGAGGAGACTGCCTGCTCATGATGGAGCCGCGACAACGCATCCTGGTCACCGACGTTGTCTCGGGCGCGCGAGGACCTGGAGCCGCGTCAGTGGGAGCAGTTGGACCGCGAGCTCACCGCGGCGAAACGGGCCTTCGAGCGCTTCTCGCGCGCCGCGAGGACGAGCGGGCAAGCCGCCGAGGTGGCGAGGGGAGCCGAGGGTCTCGCCCAGGCTGGACGCGCAAGCGAAGCCCCTTTAGCGCTCTCCCGGGTGGGCCCGGTGCTCGTGGCCCTCGCCCTGCTCTGGCCCTCCAACACCGCCGGGCCGGAGTCCGACAGCCGTCCGCCCTGGGTCGACGCTCAACGGGAATTCGAGGCACGGCTGCGGGACGTCTCGGAAGCCTCGCGACAGCTCATGGCGGAACTCGAGGCCCAGCCTCGTGCGGCGAAAGCACCGGCCCGGAAGCCCTCGCCGCAGAAGCAGCCCGCGTCCGCCCTCGTGGAGGAAGACGACCCGAGATGCAAGCCCATCCCCTTGCCTCGCCACCTTGCTGATAATTTCGACAAGCACTCGCCGCGATCCCGGAAGTTTCTTGCGGAGGTGAAGTTCCCGGAGATCAGACGAGAGAAGATGCTCGCACAGGCCGAAGCGCGCCAATGCCAGGAGGACAAGGCGCGACTTCTGGCCGAACTCAAGGAACCCGGCGGACTCATGGGCGCCGCATGGCTGGAGCGTGAAATGCTGGTTGCGTCAGACGACATTTCCCAAGCGTTGAAGCACCACCCCGCAGACGCACTCAGGACAACAGGAGCCCGAAGCTACAGCCACCCGGAAAGCATGGCGGTAAGGCTTCAACTCGCAAATCCTGGCGCCAAGCCCTGGACGGCAGCGGGAGCAATGTTGAAGGACTCGACAGGCGCCGAGGTGGAGCTTTCTGCGTGGCAAGCGTCGGCCATTGCTCCCGACACTCTTGGCTTTGTCGTGGTGGGCACTGAGAGGCAGCCGGGGCAATTCGCCTGCCCCTGCACCCTCAGGCGGTGGGAAGCGCAGGGGCCCCGCACCGTCACCCTCGGGAACGTAACGTTCCCGCCTGTAGAGCAAGGAGGCGAGCGCGAGTGAGTGGTGTCGCCGCGTCGTGCGGCCCGAGGGAAGCGCAACCTACCCGATGGGTTTTCGGCACCTTACCAGACCCGACGGCTTGACCTAGCCATCAGCCGTTTTCTGTAATCGGCGGGTTTGGCTTCCAACTCGGGCGGCTTGCCCGGAGAGGTGCGTAAATGTCTAGGCGTGCCGTCGATACTCGCCCGGTGGACACACGGAGGCCCTTACGCGTGGGGGCGCTGGCCCTGGCTGCGTTGATGCTGGTGACAGCGTGCGCCACGGGGGCGCCCGTGGACATGGCTTCCCGTTACCGTCCGCCCGTGTCGCACAACTCGCCCGAAGCGGGGGCCCTGGAGTCGGAAGCTGACGCCGGGGGCCAGGGAGAGGCTTTCTTTACGAAGCTGCCAACGGACTTCGCGCCGGTGCAGGTGAGTAACGCTGAGTTCTCGGCAGCCATGACAGCGCTCTGGCTTAACATGCCGCTTCGGGTGGCCGCGTCCCGCCCACCGTTGTATGTCGGCCGTAGGCTGGCGTTGGCCTCCGCGCCGTTGAGCGGCGAAGCGTGGCAATCAGACCTGGCCCGGTCCTATGGGCAGTTTTGCGAGCGGTGCGGCACTCCCGGAGATTGTCTGACGCTGTTTGAGGATGGGCCCCGCTTCCAGGATGAAGACAAGCGAAGTCTTGCACTTGCACTGGCGGTGGGGCCAGCTTTGGAAGGAGTAAACGCGGAAGTGCGGGGCATGCTCGATCCCACACGAATGCTCTCAGTGATTAGTATTAGCATAACGATTTATATGGCGCTGCTGGTTGCGCCAGTGCCCGAGCCGATAACAAAGGGCGCGGCCCTGGTGTTTAGCGCTGCCCTGTGGGGTTATCTCGGTTATGAATTCTTCGATTTGCTGCGGGCCTATGCACGGCTTTACGAAGATGCGCCCCGGGCCTCCACCTTTGCGGAACTGCGCGAGATTGGCGAGCGTTTCGGGCGTGTCATCGGCCCCAACAGTGTGCGCATTCTCGTCATCGTTGGGACGGCGGCTATTGGTGAGACGGCGGCCCTCGCTTCCAGGGCCCCGAAGCTCCCCGGATTCACGCAAGCGTCGGAGAAAGTCGCGACTCGTACCGGGTTGGGCCTGCTGGAGACGGCAACCGGAGCCGAGCGCCTTATTGTCTCTGTGCCCGAGGGGACGATCCGCGTGGTGTTGGCGCCTCATGCTGTGGCCATGGTTGCCCGGGGCGTTGGCGCCGGGAGTCCTGCGCCGAGTCGGGGTAAGCTCCTCCCCAATGGACACAGGGCGTGGGGGTCGTTTAGTGGCTTCAAGTCAGCTATGGGGAAGGCAGGCCCCGGAAAGGAATGGCATCACATCGTGGAGCAGACTCCGGGCAACGTGAAGCGGTTCGGCGGCGAAGCCCTGCAAAACACCGAGAACGTCATTGCATTAGACAAGATACTACATGGAAAGACGAGTGCGTTTTATTCGTCGGTCCAATGGGGCATCACAAGATCGCGCCTGACCGTGAGGCAATGGCTTAGTCTCCAGCCATACGAGGCGCAGCGGGAGTTTGGTCTGCGCGCCATTGACAATATTAGAAAGGGAATCTGGTGATGAGTCTGGAGGACATTGCGGAGGAATTCGCCCAAAACGTGGCTGCGCAGACGGATGCGATCTGGCGTGGCGACCGCAAAGGCGGGAACAAATATGCAAAGCGGTATATTGCTGCTTACAAGAAGTTGCGCGACCACGGCGAGGCAGGGCGGGATGCGCTCGCAGCATTGTTGACGCATTCACGCATGGACGTTCGAGTCAATGCGGCAATTTGCTTGCTCAGTGATAGACCTGCACAGGCCAAGCCCGTACTAGAGGAGGCCGCCGAAGGAGAAGGCATGATTCCATTTGTTGCATCGGAGGCATTGAAGCATTGGAACGCGGGCACTTGGAGCTTGGACGTTGATTAGGGATAGCAAGAGGGAACGAGCATGACACGCATTCGGAGCCGCACCACAGCGAAGATTCTGGTTGAAAGCACTAATGTTCCACTGTCAGGGGCCGCTGTAGTGTAGCTCCGCAGGCTTCCCGATTGCTCTAGTGGGCTCGGGCTCAGGGCCCGGTGAAGACCAACAGGGCCCGGCAGGCGAAGCTCGGGCCCGGTAGAGGCCACCAGGGCAGGGCATTAGTAGGCAATAGCATCAGCGCCAGAAGCCAGGACGCGGGGCGAAGGGCTCGCCACTTATCGCCCGGCAAGGGGACCAAAAAAGGACCAAATCGAACGGACGCGGATGGACTCGCCCGGACAGATGGGCCCCCCATTTTCAGAGGGAAAGCGCGGGGTGGGCCTCTGGTCCCGAGTGGGGGCGGATCCGCCCTTAGCGGCTTCGATTCCCGCCGCCTCCACGGTTTTTGAGCGGCTCCCGATCGGCTAGCCTCTCTTGCGTGCCGGTCAGCCCTCATCAGGGCTCCGCACGCACCTCGAGGATGACATCTCCCTCCGTCAGCGCGTCCACCACCTCCATGCCCGAGGTGACTTCTCCAAAGGAGGATTAGAACAAAGTCACCCTTCTCGAGAAGCAGCGTGACTACCTCGGCAAGCGGATCGATCAAGGCCGGACTCCTGCAAATGAAATATGGACTTCCTATTGTAGTGCGTCCTGTCGCTGACTCCTATCTTCTGGGTGCTGAAGACCACCCTCTACGAAGGAGTGACACATGATCTTGGTTACCGGAGGTTCAGGTTTCATCGGTTCGCACACCGTTCGTGCGCTGCACGAAATGGGCGAGAAGTGCATCCTCTTCCAGCGACGAACCGGGGAACTCCCGGCTCAACTCGCCGATCTGCCCGTGGCGGTGGCACAGGGGGACGTCACCGATCTGGCGTCGCTGCTCGAAGTCGGCACTCGCCACAAGATCACCGGCATCGTGCATCTCGCGGGCTCCATGCCCTGGCCTCCGACGTCCGAGCCGCCCGTCGACGCCACCCGTAAGGCGCTCGGCGGCCTCCTGAACATCGTGCAGGCCGCCCAGAAGTGGGGCGTCAAGCGCGTAGGCGTCGCGAGCACGATCGGCGTCTACTCCGGTGTCGCGAGCGAAGGCGCTCTCCGTGAAGACATGCCGCTACCGATGTCGGCTCCACACCTGATCCCAACGTTCAAGAAGATCGGCGAACTGCTCAACGAACACCTGTCTAGCGCCACCGGCATCGAGCTCATCAACTACCGGATATCTGGCACCTGGGGCCCAGGCGGTCACGACGATCCGTTCTTCCCTGCGCCCGCGCTCATCCACGCGGCGGTCCGTGGCACGAAGCCGGACCTGTCCCGACTCGTCATTCCCGCCTACGCAGGAAACGCGCTGGACCTCTGCTACGTCAAGGACACCGGCCGCGCCATCGCGATCCTTCAGCTCGCAGAGCGTCTGAACTACCGCACGTACAACGTCGCGTCCGGCCGTGCGACGACGAATGCCGAGGTCGTCGCCGCGATCAAGACTGTCGTTCCCGACGCCCAGCTCGAGCTCCCCACCGGCAAGCCGACCCCTCACAACTACCTCGACATCAGCCGCCTTCAGCAAGACACCGGCTACCAACCCGCCTATGGCACCCAGCGCGCGGCCGAGAACTACATCACGTGGCTGCGCGCGGGCAACGCGCGTTGAGCAAGGGCCCGGGCGCGGTCCACGCGTACGCATCCACCCGATCTGCAAATGGTTTTGAAAGATGCTCTGGTGATCCGAGCCACCGCGCACCAGAGGCCATGAAGGGTCCTGCTCGCGCGCCGCAAGGTTCCGCCTCCCCCTGGCGCATGGCACCCCGCTGCCTTATGTGGCCCTCGCGCCGGGTCCAGCCTCGCACCTGCCGTGGATAGGCCCAGGTGCTTCACAATCGCGCGCACCCCTCGGCACAGAAGCACAGCAGTCCCGAGGGCTATTGGGCTTTTCCTTTGTCTGATCTCCTCATTGCCCTCGGTTCGCTCCTTCGTCTTCCACGTCAGGGCCGAGGCGAGGCGCGTAACAGCAAGGCCGCGCGTTTGATGGCCGAGCGGATGCGGACATAGGTGCCGCACCGGCACACGTTGTCGCTCATGGCCGCGTCGATGTCCGCGTCCGTGGGCTGAGGGTGGCTCTGGAGCAGCGCCACCGCGGCCATGATCTGCCCCGGCTGACAGAAGCCACACTGGGCGGCGTCCTCATCGATCCACGCCTGCTGCACGGGGTGCAGCGCCTCGCCGCCGCCGAGCCCTTCGATGGTGGTCACCCGCTGGCCGTGGACGCCGCCCACGGGCTGGATGCAGGGGCGGAAGGCGTGCCCGTTCAGGTGGCTGGTGCAGGCCCCACACACGCCCACGCCGCAGCCGTACTTGGGCCCGGTGACACCGAACACGTCGCGCAGCACCCACAAGAGGGGCATGTCCTCCGGGGCTTCCAGGGACACCGTCTGGCCATTGAGGAGGAAGTGGTGCAGGGCCATGGGTTCAGGCTCCGGAATCGAGAATGGGAAAGCGGGTGGGCATGACGCCCGTGGCCCGAGCGAGGGCGTTGGACAGGGCGGCGGCGGCGGTGGGGTAGCCCAGCTCGCCCACTCCGCCCACGCGCTCATCCGAGCGCACGAGGTGGACGCGGATGTCCGCGGGCGTGTCCCTCATGCGCAGCCACTTGTAGTCGGCATAGCTGCCCTCGCGCACCGCGCCCGCGTCCAGGTGCAGCCCCGCGCTCAGCGTCGTGGAGAAGGCGTCCACGGTGGCGCCCTGCAATTGGGCCTCGACGCTCCGGGGATTGATGGGCAGGCCGACATCGGCGGCCACGGTGACGCGCGTCACGCGGGGCGTGGGCCCACGGGTGTCCACCTCGACGAGGTGGGCCACGGCGCTGTTCCACTCCTCGTGCACGGCCACGCCCTGCGCCACCCCGGGGGGCAGCGCACGGCCCCACTGGCCCTCGCGCGCCACCGTGTCCAGCACCGCCAGGAGCCGGCTCGAGGTGAGCCGCGAGCGCCGCCACTGCACGGCGTCCACACCGAGCTCGCGCGCCACCTCGTCCAGGAAGACCTCGTTGGCCACCACGACCTGGCTGCTGTAGACGGAGCGGAACGAGGCCGTGGGGATGGGCAGCGAGACCTGGAGCAGCTGCTGGCTCACCAGGCCCAGGCGGTAGGGCACCTGCTGGGTGAGCAGGAAGAAGGCCTCGCTGGCGAGCTCGGGAGACAGCCCGCTGCCCAGGGACGTGGCCAGGTCCCCGAAGCCATGCGAGAGATCCAGGGTGGGGATGACGGCCTGGTGGTTGTAGCCGAGCACGACGCCACCGGGGCCCACCCAGGCGAGGAGCCGGTGATGGCTGGCGGGGCGGTAGCGGCCCTGGCGCATGTCGTCGTTGCGCGTCCACATCAGCCGCACCGTCCGGCCGAGCGCCCGCGACACGAGCGCGGCCTCGATGGCGGGCTCGGAGAAGAACCGCCGGCCGAAGGCGCCGCCCGCGCGCTGGGGGTGGACCTGGACGCGCCCGGGCGTCAGGGCCCAGCCGAGCGCCGTGGCGACCTCGCGCTGGGTGAACTGGGGATCCTGCGCGCCGAGCCATACCTCGGCGCTGTCGCCCACGACGCGGGCGACGCAGTCCTGGGTCTCCAGGGGCGCGTGCGCGAGGTAGGGGAAGTCGAAGCGGGCTTCGAGCGTGCGCGTGGTGAACAGGGGCGGCAGGGGCCGGGGACCAAGTCGGGCCTCGAGCGTGGCCCGGATGTTCGCGTCGGACAGGCCCGCGGCGGGACCCGGTTGCCAGGAGATCTTCAGGGCGTCGCGCGCCGCCAGGGCCTGGGCGAAGTTGTCCGCGGCGACCGCCACGCCATGGGGAAGGGGCACCACGCCCACGACGCCGGGCAGGGCGAGCGCGGCCGAGGCGTCATAGGACCGCACCGTCCCCCGGAGCGTGGGCGGCCGGGCCACCACAGTACAGACAGCCTCGGGGTGGGACAGGTCGAGCGTGAAGCGCGCGGCGCCGGTGACGAGCGCGCGCGCATCGACCCGCCCCGTGGGCTGGCCGACGAGGGTATACGCGCTCGGGGACTTGGGCCGGGGCGAGACCTCGGGGATGAGTACCTGGGCGGCCTCGTGGGCGAGCGTCCCATAGCCCGCCCGGCGCCCATCGGGAGCGAGCACCTCGCCCTGGGCGGTGGTGAGACTGGAGGCGGGCAGGTGCCAGCGGTGGGCGGCGGCGGTGATGAGCCGGGCGCGGGCGCACGCGGCGGCGGCGCGCGCGGGGTCGGCGAGGTAGCGCATCGTGGTGGACAGACCAGTGAGCTGCACGAGCCAACGGGGGTCCGCGTCCGCCGAGCGCACGTCCACGCTGGAGAGGTTCGCGTCGAGCTCCTCGGCCACGAGCATGGCCATGCCGGTGGAGATGCCCTGGCCGGTCTCGGTGCGGGGCATCGTGAGCGCGATGCGGCCATCCGGGTGCAGGGCGAGGAAGAGATCGAAGGTGGCGGCGTCGGCGGCGGTCTGGGCCGCGGCGGCCTCGGGCCCCAGCCGCGCCGCGATCACCAGCGTGGGCGCGGCCACCATCCAGGTGAGCAACCGCCGCCGGTCGATGTGGACCTCGACAAAGGTCGTGTCTGGCTTCGGAGTGTCGGCCATCCGAGAAGCGTGGCACGTCCCATGCCAGAGGAACAATGACCCCAACGGACGTCACGCGCCGTATCAGACGGTGTGAAAGCCCACGTGGAAGCAACGCCTGGCCTGCCCCCTCGCCGGAAGAGCCTCATTCGGGACGTAGGGGCATGTCCTCCAGGGCCGCTTGAGACCCCCTGCCCTCCGCCCCAACTTTCGGCGGCGCGGAATTCCCCGCGCGGAGTCAGGAGGAGGACGGCATGGCGGCGATGGACATGAACAAGATGATCAAGCAGCTCAATGACCTCATCGCGCTGGATATCGACGCGGTGGGAGCCTACGAGGCGGCCATCAACCGCATCGACGTGGAGTCCCTGCGGATGAACCTGCGGGAGTTCCAACAGGACCATGAGCGGCACATCCGGGACCTGTCGCAGGTGGTGAGGACGCTGGGCGGCACGCCGAGGCAGAAGCCGGACGCCAAGGGCTTCATCCTCAAGGGCTTCACGGCGGTGACGTCGATGATGGGCACCGAGGCGGCGCTGCAGGCGATGCGGGGCAACGAGAACCTCACCAACCGCACCTACCGCAACGCGCTGAACGAGGAATGGGGCCCCGAGGCCCGCGCCATCATCGAGCGCAACTACATGGACGAGCAGCGGCACCTGGCCTTCATCGAGGACGTGCTGCGCACCCGCCCCTGGGAACAGACTCCGGTGCAGCCGTAGGCATCCCCGGAGCCCGAGGGCCGGAGCAACCGGGGTAGAAGCCCGGGCCGCCCGACGGCCCGGCCCCGGAGGACGGGCGCATCCAGTGCGACCTTCGGCAAGTACGCCCGAGAGGCGGGCTCGTGGAGCCGCCTCCTCGATCCGTTGGAACGCATCACTTCCGGGCCTTGAACACGGGGCACCCGAAGCGGCGCACCGTCCTGGCGCCCAGGGCGAGCGCCACGACACGTGAGATCTGCTCGATCGCCGAGTTCGTCTCCAGGCGGTCGTACTCCGTGGCGAACGTCAAGATGAGGTGGACCGTTCCGAGCGAGGAGTCCTCGAAGAGGGTCATGCTCTTGAAGCCAGGGTAGTCGGAGAGGCCTTCCAGGGCGCGTTCCCGGGCGATGGCATCCACGCGCGAGAACTCCCGGGGATCGGCTCCCTCGAAGACGATGACCTCCGCAGCCTTCATGACGTCCTCTCGGGCGCCACACCCTCCTCGCGCCCGGGGCGCGCTTCATACATGGCTTGCCCGCCGCTGACCAGGGACGCGCGCCACCCCGAGATGATCGGTTTCCCAATCATCCCTCCCGCCGGACGTCAGAACACGTTCGCGTCGAGGAAGGCGCCCAGCTCCTTGGCCATCGCCGCGTGGACCTCGGCCGTGGGGTGCCAGTCCTCGCCGTAGGGGTCGGTCAGGACGGGGGTATAGGCGAAGTAGTAGACATTCGAGTCGCCCTCCTCGTGGAGGACATCCACCATGTCGGAGACGTACTTCTGGATGAGCGTCCAGTGCTTGCGGCCCGCGGGGTAGTTGTCGTTCATCAGCGGACCGATGGTGCAGACGATCTTCGCCTTGGGATAGTACCCGCGCAGTTGCTGGACGAAGGCCTTGTAGGCGTCCTGGAAGGGCCTGGCGGGCGGGGCGCTCGGCATGTTGCTCTCATCGCGCACGTTGAAGTCATTGTTGCCCAGGTTGATGACGATGACCTCGGGCACGAAGAGCGAGGTGTTCCAGAGCGGCTTGTCCTGGCCGGGGTAGATGCGCCGGTAGAGGTTGGGAAAGGCCTTCTCGCCCGTCGAGCCGTTCAGGTTGCGGTAGACGCCCATGCCCGAGATGCAGGTGGTGATCACATCGGCGTCGTACTTGCGGCCCAGCAGTGAGCCATAGGCCTTGGAGATGTCTTCGTTCTCCGAGTGGTAGCCGGTGTTCGGCTCGGTGTAGGTCGGGGCGTAGATGCGCACCTCGTTGCCATAGCCGCAGGTGATGGAGTCACCGATGAACTCCATGCGCCGCGTGGGCCAGGGGGGTGGATCCAGCAGGCTGCCCTGGAGGCTGAGCCCCAGGAAGCGGATGGTGCCGGCATAGGACTCGGTCCGCTTGACGATCTCGATGACGTGTTCGCCAGGAGGCAGCGCCCGCGCGCCCCGGATCATCCCTCCCTCGCGCCGCAGCTCGACCTTGGCGGCATGCTCGCCATCCACGAGGATGTTGACGAAGTTGGTGTTCTCGTCGCCGCCCTTGCCCTTGTCCTCGAAGGACACGTCCACGCCGGTGCAATCACAGCGAAAGCGGATGGTGGTCCCCGGGTGCGCATAGGTCGGCCCCTCCGGAGTGGTGAAGTCCATGCGTCCGATGAACTGCAACCGCTTGTCATTCGCGGGGAAGTCATACCAGGGGTCGAAAGGCTCACATCCAGCCATGCCGAGGACGAGCGGCAACCACAACCAGCGCGCGAGATTCATCCATTCCTCCGCGCGGGACTATGGCGCGGAGCCACTGGGGCGTCACGCGATATTGACGAGACATGGAATCCCCATGGGACCCGTCTTCCATTGATTGCTCGGCTGTCCGCATGAAAGGGATTGCATGTGTACTGGAGGCTTCCAGGGCATCTGGAATCCAGACCCGAGCGGCGTATGCGGTTAACATGGAGCGCATGACGCCTACCGCCGAGCAGTTCGATCTCAATCCCGTCAGTCCCCAGAACCTCGCGGACCCTGTTCCGTTCTACCGGGAGCTCCAGCGCCAGGCGCCCGTGTACTGGGCGGCACCCATCCATACCTGGCTCGTGTCCCGCCACGAGGACGTGGTGGCCAGCTTCCGCGACCCGCGCCTGAGCGCCAACCGGACGGCGTTCTTCGAGCACCAGGTGCAGAGCCTCGGCCCGGCCAGCATCCAGGACTTCATGAAGATCATCCGCAATCAGGTGTTCATGAAGGATGGCTCCGAGCACATCCGGCTGCGCCGCAACATGAACCCGGGCTTCACGGCCCAGTCGCTCGACAAATGGCGGCCCGCCATCCGCCGCACGATGGAGCAGTTGCTGGAGCGCGTCCAGGGCCGTGGCCGGATGGATCTGGTGAAGGAGATCTCCCACGAGCTGCCCCCGCTCGTCATCGCCGAGCTGCTCGGCATCCCGGTGGAGGACCGCGAGCGTTTCCGGGCCTGGTCCAAGCCCATGGCCGACTTCTCCAGCCCCGCGCCGGGCGCGGACATGGGCGTGCTCGTCCAAGAGGTCAACCGGGCGATGATGGCGTTCAGTGGCTACCTGACGCGGATCGTCGAGGAGCGCCGGAGCGCGCCCGGGCCGGACGTCATCAGCCAGATGGTGAGCGCCGAGGAGGAGGGCAAGCTGACGACGGAGGAGGTGGTGTCCAACGCGATGCTGCTGCTCTTCGCCGGGCACACCACCACCACGGACCAGTTCAGCAACTGCGTCCATGCGCTGCTGACCTACCCGGACCAGTTGAAGGCGCTGCGGGACAACCCCGGCCTGCTCGGCTCGACCGTCGAGGAGAGCATCCGCTTCAACCCGGCGGTGCCCTTCATCGGCCGCGTCGCCGTGGAGGACTTCGAGCTGCGCGGGCAGACGATCCGCAAGGGCTCGCACGTGATGTTCGCCCTGGGCGCCGCCAACCGGGACCCGGAGGTGTTCTCCGAGCCGGATCGGTTCGACATCACCCGGGACATGGCGCAGACGCGGCACGTGGGCTTCGGGTTCGGTCCGCACCAGTGCATCGGGTCCGGCCTGGCCCGCCGCGAGCTGGAGATCGCCCTCGAGTTGCTGTTCCAACGGCTGCCCGGCCTGCTCCTGGACGAGGAGCACACGCCCGTCAAACACCACAGCCTGGCGTTCCGCGGGTTCACCTCGCTGCACGTCCGGTGGTAGGCAGGGGGGGGAAATCCACCAGAACGGAGTCACGGCCCATGAAGTCGGTGAAGGGAAGAGTCGCGGCCATCACGGGCGCGGGTTCGGGAATCGGCCGCGCGACGGCGGAGCTGCTCGCGCGCAACGGCTGTCATGTGGCGCTCTCCGACGTGAACGAGCAGGGGCTCGCGGAGACGGCGGAGAAGTGCCGGGGCCACGGCGTGCGGGTGCACACGGCCCGGGTGGACGTCGCGAATCGCGAGGCGATGCACGCCTGGGCCGGCGACGTGGCGCGGGAGCTGGGCGCGGTCCACCTCGTCATCAACAACGCCGGGGTCGCCCTGGGTGCCACCATCGAGGACACCCGGTACGAGGACTTCGAGTGGCTCATGAACATCAACTTCTGGGGCGTGGTGCACGGCACCAAGGCCTTCCTGCCGCACCTCAAGGCGGCGGGAGAGGGCCACATCGTCAACGTCTCGAGCGTCTTCGGGATCATCGCCGTGCCGACCCAGGCGGCCTACAACGCCGCGAAGTTCGCCGTGAAGGGCTTCACCGAGGCGCTGCGCCAGGAGCTGGAGGTCGAGGGACTCCCCATCGGCGTCACGTGCGTGCACCCGGGCGGCATCAAGACGAACATCGCCCGGAACTCCCGGAGCATCCCCCGCAGGGGCTGGGTGGGGCCGAACTCATCCGCGGACTTCGAGAAGCTCTTCGCCACCACGCCCGAGCGCGCCGCGTCCGACATCCGCTCCGCCATCCTCAAGAACCGGCGGCGCCAGCTCATCGGCTCGGACGCCGTGGTCGTCGATCTGCTGCAGCGCCTGATGCCCACCCTCTACCAGCGCCTGCTGGTGGCGGGAGCGCGGCGGCGGTGGAGGAAGATGATGTTGTCCGAGGACCCTTCCTCCTGACGAGGAGCAGACACAGGAGGCAATGGCGTTGACAAGGCGTCCACGCCCGAGCAGAAGCGAGAGCATCCACCAGTCACCAGGGGGGCTCACGATGCGTCACACGCTTGCGATGCTGTGCTGTCTGCTGTCCACGGGTTGTCTGACAACGGCGCCGGCCGCCTACAGCAAGGTACCGAAGGAGCGCGCCACGGAGTGCGCCACGAACTGCGAGGAGCTGGGCATGAAGTTGAGCGGGGTGGTCATCATCAGGAACTCCGCCGGATGCGTGTGCGAGCCGAAGGACTCGGAGACGAAGGTCTCGACGGGCGCGGTGTCGGCCGCGGCGGGAGGTGCGCTCATCACCGAGGAGGAGGAGAAGGCGGCATCGACCGCCCAGTGGAACGCGCAACAGAGTAACGCCACGAGCCCGCGCAACTGAGCCAGACGAGCACGATACGTCCACGCTGCTTGATCAGTGGAAGACAGTGGATGGCTCCGGGCCGCCCCGCTCGGCATGACGGGGTAGCATGGAGGCGCGCACCGACGAGGAGCCCTCCATGACCGTCCGTTTCAACCACACCATCATCGCCGCGAAGGACAAGGTGCGCTCCGCGAGATTCCTCGCCGAGCTCCTCGGGCTGCCCGAGCCGCAACCCTTCGGGCACTTCCAGGCAGTCAAGCTGGATGATGGGGTGTCGCTCGACTACATCGAATCCAGCGGCGACTTCCCCGGCCAGCACTATGCCTTCCTCGTATCGGACGACGTGTTCGACGCGCTGATCGCCAAGATCCGCGAGCGAGGAATCCAGCACTGGGCCGACCCGCAGGGCCGGCACCCCGGTGAGATCAACACCCACGACGGGGGCCGAGGCGTCTACTTCCAGGATCCCTCGGGTCACTTCATGGAGGCCATCACCGTCCCCTACGGCGGCTGGTGACGGGCTCGTCTCGGGGGGGAGCCCATCCGAGAGATGTCAGACCCGACTTGCAAAGTGTGTCTCGAACAGGACACACCTGTAAATGAGGGGAGACATGAAGGCCATGGGAAACCGTTCGAGTATTCGCTGGATGCCATTGTTCCTGACGCTCGCGGGGCTGGGTCAGGTGGCCGCCGAGCCCTTCGAGCCGGGCAACGTGTTGATCAGCACGGAGAACTCCGTCCACGAATACACTCCGAATGGCACGTGGGTGCGCACGCTTCCCATCCCCTACCCCACGGGGACGCGACCCGTCACGGAGAGTGCCCGGGACGCACTGGTGGATGCCAACGGCAACCTCCAGATCTACAACGGCACGTTCGATCCGTACCTGAGCCGGTACGACGTGGCCGCGCAGAGCTGGACCCACTGGACGTTCACGGGCTGGAGTACCGCCAACAACGTGAGCTACGGCGGAATCGCCAGTCACGGCCATTCCATCTTCGTCACGGATATGAGCACCTATGGTCAAGGGGACATCCCGAAGGGGTTGGTGCGCTTCGACCTGCTCACGGGAGGCGCCCAGCGTTTCGCCGACACCATCGACTTCATCGATGTCACCCTGGGCCTGGACGGGCTCCTGTATGGCCTGGCGGGCGACGAGCGCAGCGTCTACGTCTACGACCCGAGCACCCTGACGCAGGTGCGCGCACTCTCGCTGCCCTTTGGCTCGTACATCCGGGGAATCGCGGTCAGCACGGCGGGGGAAATCTACGGGGCCTCGTGGAATGACACCATCCACCGCTTCAGCGCCACCGGCGTGCAACTCGGGGTCATCCCCAGCGGGGCCTACGATCTGGTCGACATCGACATCTCACCCCTCTATGAACAGGTCGTGGTGGGCTCACGGTTCGGGACGATTGTCTTCACGAACCTGGCGCTGACCTACCCCTGGTCCATCAACGTAGGCGGCTCGACAGCTTTCGCCACGTTCGTCCCGCCCGACAACCAGGGCCACGACGACAACAATCTGCTGGTCTCCTCGGGAAACACCCTCACGGAGTAGACCCCCAGCGGGAGCCCGGTCCGTGCCTCGTGGAATCCTTCTCCGCGAGAAACTTCGCGCTCCTCAAGGCGCGGGCGTGAGCCGCCCATACTTGCGCAGGGCCTGGGTGAGCCGGTCATGCGGCAGGGCGAAGACGCGGACGCCATCGGCGCCCGTCTGGGTCTCGGCGGCGAGCAGGGCATTGAGGATGGCCTCCTGCGTGGCCTGCACCGTCGCCTCGAAGAGCGGGTTGAGGTGCTCGTTGTCCAAGAAGCCCACCTGCGCCACCCGGCTCCCGGGTGACGGCTTGGTCGGCTGGGTGGAGAAAGCCAGGAAGATGTCGCCCGAGGAGTCCTCGCCCAGACCGCCCATCTTCCCGATGGCGAGCGGCACGCGGCGGGCGATGCGGCCCAGCTGGTGTGGCAACAACGGCGCGTCGGTGGCCACCACCACGATGATGGAGCCCAGGCCCTCGGACACGGAGCGGGAGGGGATTTCCGCTCTCTGGGCACAGGGCTTCAAGTCCTTGGTGAACGAGGAGGAAGGCGCCTCGTTCCCCGTGTGGCAGGGCAAGAGATCCTTGATCTCCTCACCCACCGGAACCCCCTCCACCGAGAAAAGGGAGCGGCGGCCGTAGTTGCACTGCACCAGCACGCCCAGGGTGTAGCCCCCGAGCGACTCGGGCAGCCGGCGCGAGGCCGTTCCAATTCCTCCCTTGAAGCCGTGGCAGATCATCCCCGTGCCGCCACCCACGTTCCCCTCGGCCACCGGCCCTCCGCGCGCTCCGTCGATGGCCCGCACGGCGTGTTCCGTCTTCACGTGGAACCCATCGATGTCGTTGAGGAGGCCGTCATAGGTCTCCGCCACCACCGGCAGGGCCAGTTCCCACGCCGCGCCATGCTGGACGCCCCACGACACCACCGCGTCGCGCACCACCCCCACGCTGTTGGTGTTGGTCAGCATGACGGGACCGGCGAGCAGACCCGACTCGTTCACCCAATGCGTGCCCGTCATCTCACCATTGCCATTGAGGGCATAGGTGGCGGCGAACATGGACTCGGCCAGCCGGGCGCGGCCCCGGGGCAGCACCGCGGTGACGCCCGTGCGCACCGGGCCCTTGCCCACCCTGAGCCTGCCCTCGCCGGAGACGAGCGTCGTCTGGCCCACCTCCACCCCGGGCACGTCGGTGATCGCATCGAGCGGGCCCGCCTGGCCCCCGAAGGTGATGCCCAGCTCACGCGCCCGGGGCTTCCGGGGAGCGGCCTCCTCCTTCGGAGGAACCGGGGCGAGACCCAGGAGGAACAACGCGGCCAGGGGAACGAAGACGCGGAGGTTCATGCGCCCGGAAAACAGCACGGCCCCTCCTGGATTGCCAAGAAGGACCGTGGGGCACCGCACATCGGGCAACAGAGAACTACTTCACGCGCTCGATGAGGGCGGCGGCGCCCATGCCGCCACCGATGCACATCGTCACCACGCCGTAGCGGCCGTCGCGGCGCTTGAGCTCGCTCAGGATGGTGGCCACCATGCGCGCACCAGACACGCCCAGCGGGTGGCCCAAGGCGATGGCGCCGCCGTTCGGGTTGGCCTTCTCCAGGGGCACGCCCAGCTCGCGGATGCAGTGCAGCGCCTGCGCAGCGAAGGCCTCGTTGAGCTCGAAGACGTCGATGTCCTCGATCTTGAGGTTGTTCTTCGCGAGCAGCTTCTTCACCGCCGGCACCGGGCCCACGCCCATGATCTCCGGAGGCACGCCCGCCACCTGGAAGTCCACGAAGTAGCCCAGCGGCTTGACGCCCAGCTCCTTCGCCTTCTCCTCGCTCATCACCACCGCGGCGGCGGCGCCATCCGTCAGCGGCGAGGCGTTACCGGCCGTCACCACGCCCTTCTGGTTGAAGGCGGGGCGCAGCTTGGCGAGCCCCTCCAGCGTGGTCTCCGGGCGCAGGATGGTGTCCACGGACACCGTCACCTGTTTGGCGTTGCCCTCCTCGTCATACACGGTGGTGGTGACGGGGAAGATCTCGTCCTTGAACTTGCCCTGCTCGCGCGCGGTGGCCGCCTTGCGCTGGCTCTCGTAGGCGAACTTGTCCGCGTCCTCGCGCGACACGCTGTAGCGCGAGGCGATGTTCTCCGCGGTGGCGCCCATGGAGGTGTAGACCTCGGGGTACTTCTCCATGATCTCCGGGTTGGCGCTCACCTTGTTGCCGCCCATGGGCACCATGGTCATGGACTCGGTGCCACCGGCCACGGCGACCTGGATGGACCCCGCCTGGATGGCCTGCGCCGCCTGGGCGATGGACTGCACGCCCGACGAGCAGAAGCGGTTGATGGTCATCCCCGGCACGGTGTCCGGCAGCCCCGCCAGCAGCGAGGCGTTGCGCGCCACGTTCATGCCCTGCTCCGCCTCGGGCATGGCACAGCCGAGGATGACGTCCTCGACCTGCTCGGGCTTGAGGCCGGGCACGCGCGCCACGGCCTCCTTGATGGCGAGGGCCGCGAGCGTATCGGGCCGGGTATCCTTGAACTCTCCCTTGTGCGCGCGGGTGAACGGGGTACGCACCGCGCTGGCAATCACGACTCGACCGGGCATCTGTCTGTCTCCTCGCCCGGGGAGCAACCCCCGGGCCTTGAATGCTTGAAAACTGGATGACGTGGGACTTCCCGTAACGCCGCCGCCTCAGTTGCGCAGCGGCTTGCCCTTCTCGAGCATGTACTGCAGCCGGTCCTGCGTCTTCTCCTCGCCCGCGAGGCTCAGGAACGCCTCGAGCTCCAGCTCCAGGACGCGCTCCTCGGACAGGAGGACGGAGGGGCTGGTGTCTCCGCCGGTGATCACCCGGGCGAGCTTCTGGGCGATCTTCCGGTCGTGGGCGGACACCTGGCCGTTGAGCTCCATGTCGTAGAGCATCATGTCGATGGTGGCGTAGCCGCTAGGCCCGGGCAGGCGGAAGCGCGTGGGGCGCGGCGCGCGGAAGCCCGCGTTGGCCATGCCGATCACCCGCTGCTTGGCGTCCGACAGGAGGAAATCCCGGTTGGCGCTGATGCCGTCCGCCGCGGTCAGGAAGCCCATCTCGCGGGCTTCCTCGGCGCTCGTGCCCACCTTGGCGGTGCCGATGGTGAGGAACACCTTCTTGATGAAGGGGAAGGGATCGAAGTCCTTGTCCGCCGCGTACGCGCCCATCACGTTGCGCAGGAACATCATGGTGCCGCCACCGCCGGGGATGAGGCCCACGCCCACCTCGACGAGGCCCATGTACAGCTCGCTCGAGGCCTGGATGGCGTTGCCGCCCAGGGCCACCTCGGCGCCGCCGCCGAGCGTCAGGTTGAAGGGCGCCGTCACCACGGGCACCGGGCTGTAGCGCATGCGCTGGTTGGCCGTCTGGAGCGCGCCCGCCATCTTGCGCAGCGTCTCGAACTCGCCGGCCTTGGCCGCCCACAGCATGGAGAAGATGTTGGCGCCGGCGGAGAAGTTGCCGCCGTCGTTGCCCACCACCAGGCCGCGGAAGTTCTTCTCCGTCTCATCGAGCGCGGTGTTCATCATCTCGATGATGCCGTCGTCGATGGAGTTCATCTTCGAGTGGAACTCGAGCAGCGTCACGCCATCGCCCATGTCCCAGAGGCTGGCGCTGTCGTTGCCGGAGATCTTCTTGTTGCCGCGCTTGAGGTACTCCACGCGCAGGGTGCGCGGGTTCTGCGCCACGGTCTTCACGGACTTGCTGGGGATGTCCCAGTAGGTGTCCTTGCCGTTCTCCACGCCGTAGAAGGACGTGCGACCCGCGGCCAGCATCTCCTCCACCCACGCGGCGGGCTTGAGGCCCAGCTCCTTCATGCGCTCCACGCCCTGCTTCACGCCGAAGGCATCCCAGGTCTCGAAGGGCCCCAGGTCCCAGCCGAAGCCCCAGCGCATGGCGCCGTCCACGTTGACCACGTCGTCGGCGATCTCCGGAATGCGGCGGCTCGCGTAGGCGAGCGTGTCCAGCGTGACGCGCTCGGCGAACTTCGCCGCCTTGTCCTGGCCGCGCATCACCGTGGCCACGCGCTCGCGCACGTCCTCCACGTCCTTGGCCGCGCCCAGCGACTCGTAGCGCACCTTGCCCTGGGGCCGGTACTCGAACGTCTTCAGGTCCAGCGCGAGGATGTCCTTGCCGCCCGAGGCGCGATCCTTCTTGTAGAAGCCGCCGCCGGTCTTGTCGCCCAGCATCCCCTTCTCCACCATCTTCTTGAGGAAGTCGGGGGCGGCGAACACCTCGCGCTCTTCATCGTGCGCGAGCGTGTCGTAACAGTTCTTGGCCACGTGGCTGAAGGTGTCCAGGCCCACGATGTCCGCGGTGCGGAACACGGCCGACTTGGGGCGGCCCATGGCGGGGCCGAAGATCTTGTCCACCTCCTCGATGGACAGCTCCGCCTTCTGCATGTCCGCCAGCACCCGCATCATCCCGTAGGTGCCGATGCGGTTGGCGATGAAGTTGGTGGTGTCCTTGCCGTACACCACGCCCTTGCCGAGCACCTCCTCGCCGAACTGGTGGATCGTCTTCATCACCTCGGGCGACGTCTCCGGGCCCGCGACGAGCTCCAACAGCTTCATGTAGCGCACGGGGTTGAAGAAGTGCGTGACGAGGAAGCGCTTGCGGAACTCGGGGCCGCGGCCCTCCAGCATGCCCTTGATGGACAGGCCCGAGGTGTTGGAGCTGATGATGGCGTCCTTGCGCGCGTGCTGCTCCACCTTGGCGAACAGGGCCTGCTTGACGGCCAGGTCCTCCTTCACCACCTCGATGACCCAGTCGCACTCGGCGATGCGCCCGATGTCGTCCTCGAGGTTGCCGATCTCCAGCGCGCCCAGCGCCTGCTCGGTGGTGATGGGGCTGGGCTTCTGCTTGCGCAGGTTCGCCAGGGCGCCCAGGGTGAACTTGTTGCGAAACGCCTTGGAGGCCGTGTCCTCGCCGGGCGCCGCCTTGGGCGGCACGATGTCCAGGAGGAGAGCGCGAACACCCGAGTTGGCCAGGTGCGCGGCGATGCCACTGCCCATCACTCCCGCGCCCAGCACTGCCACTTTGCGGATCCGCATCGTCATCGAATGAGGCTCCCAATCAGGAAAAAGGAATGGCGGGAGACATCGCGCCGGTTGATTCAAAAGTCAATCGCCTGTTGAGGTCCCCTCTGTGGAGGCGTGGAGGGTAAGGTGCGCCCCATGGCCCGACGCGATCCGCACTCGTACAGCGATGACACCCAACCCGAGACCGAGCGCCTCACCTGGAAGGCGCGCGTGGACTTCCAGAGCCGGCAGCTTCATGCCGAGGCGACCCTCACGCTCAAGGAGGCGTCCGCGGGGCCGTTGGACCTGGACACCCGGGAGCTGGAGGTGGAGTCGGTGGTGGATGGAGAGGGCCGACCCCTGTCGTTTCTCGTGTCACCTGCGGAACCCATCCTGGGCAGCCGCCTGCGTGTGGAGCTGCGTCCGGGAGTGAAGCAACTGACGGTGCGCTACCGCACCTCGCCCGGAGCGAGCGCGCTGCAGTGGCTCACGCCCGCGCAGACGGCGGGAGGCCAGGCGCCGTACCTCTTCAGCCAGTGCCAGGCCATCCACGCGCGCTCGGTGGTGCCGCTGCAGGACACGCCGCGGCTGCGCATTCGCTACGAGGCGGAGCTCACCGTGCCCCGCGAGCTGAGGGCGGTGATGGCCGCGGGCTTCGTCGGGCGAGAGGAAAGGGGGGAGGAGGCGGTGGAGCGCTACGAGATGCCCCAGCCCATTCCGCCCTACCTGCTGGCGTTCGCGGTGGGACGACTCGCCTCCAAGGAGCTGGGGCCGCGCTCGCGCGTGTGGGCCGAGCCCGAGGTGATCGAGCGCGCCGCCGCCGAGTTCGAGGACGTGGACGCCATGCTGCGCGCGGCCGAGGCGCTCTTCGGCCCGTATGACTGGGAGCGGTTCGATCTGCTGACGATGCCGCCCTCGTTTCCCTACGGCGGCATGGAGAACCCGCGCCTGACCTTCCTCACCCCCACCCTGCTCGCCGGGGACAAGAGCCTGGTATCGGTGGTGGCGCACGAGCTGGCGCACTCGTGGACGGGCAACCTCGTCACCAACGCGTCCGCCGAGCACTTCTGGCTCAACGAGGGCTTCACCGTCTTCGCCGAGCGGCGCATCGTGGAGGCGCTCTACGGCAAGGACGTGGCGGCGCTGCACGCCACCCTGGGGCGGGGCTCGCTGGAGGAGACGATCCAGCACTTCAAGGAGCACCCGCAGCTCACGTGCCTGCGCACCCACCTGACGGGCGTGGATCCGGACGAGGCCTTCTCACTCGTGCCGTACGAGAAGGGCTACCTCTTCCTGCGCGCCCTGGAGGACGCGGTGGGCCGCGACGCCTTCGACGGCTTCCTGCGCGACTACCTCCAGGCGCACCGCTTCCAGGCGCTCACCACCGAGGAGTTCACCACCTTCGTGGAGCGGCGCCTGCCGGGCGCGCTGGCGAAGGTGGACGCCGAGGCCTACCTGAGCAAGCCGGGCATCCCCCCGGGCGCGCCCACGGCCCACTCCGAGCGGCTCGCGGCCCTGGCCCGCTTCACGGGACAGGTGCCCTCCACCGAGGACGTGAAGGACTGGACCCCGGCCGAGTGGCATCTCTACATCGATCGGTTGCCCGCGCGGACGCCGCACAAGACGCTGCGCGAGCTGGACGAGCGCTTCCACCTCACCCGGAGCGGCAACGCGGAGGTGCTGGTGGCGTGGCTGACGGTGGCGCTGCGCTCGGGCTGGGAGCCCGCCTGGGAGCGCGCCGCGGCCTTCCTCGGCGAGGTGGGCCGGATGAAGTACCTCAAGCCCCTCTATGGCGCGCTGGTGACGAGCCCCGAGGGCAAGGTGCGCGCGCGGCGGCTCTTCCAGGACTACGCCAAGCGCTATCACCCCATCGCCCGGGCGGCGGTCGAGTCCATTCTCCAGCGCGCCTGAATCGCGACGTCGGAAACCGAGCGTGTACATGCCGAGCCGCGCGCGGGACTGCAGGGTGGGTCGCGAGCAATTGGCCCACCTCATTCACCGTCTGAGCTGGTGAACAGTGACGCGTGGCTTTCTCCCCCCCCACGTCAACGCCCATTGGAAGACGCTTCATCGGGAGAGGGCTGCCGGAGCCAGGCATTCGCACGGAGCCGAAAACGTTTCCTACCTATCGCCATCTGACGGATGACGTTGTCGGTATACCGCCCGACCTATAGGGTGTACCGCGTCGGTCCGTAGATCAACGCGGACGGAACGGGTGGTCGGCGACCAGTCGGTGGGGGGAGATTGATCTGAACCTTTGTACAGCCCCCCCCCCCCCCCCCCCCCCCCCCCCCCTCCCAACGCCTTAACTACTTGATATTACTGGGGATTTTTCGCAAGGAAACCAAGGCATGGTTGGGAATGATGATACTCACCCCATGGGTAGCCGCGCGGCCAGACCCTCTCGTGTCGGTGATGGAGGGGGCATAAGGCTGTTGGCGTTGCTGAGCGCCGCGATGGTGGCTTGCACCAGTTGCGGCCATGCACGGCCGAGCCGGGACCTGAATGCCCGGACCTACGTCATTGATGAGGACGCGAGCAACGTTGGCATTGCACTCGGGACGGGGGGCTCCGGGTACGACTGCGATGACGAACTCAAGAAATGCTTCACCCGCTGCTGGGAGTCCACCAAGCAGCCCTACCCGCACGTCGAACACAACGAGTGGTACTACGAGCACTGCACGAGGGAGTGCCGCAAGCAATACATGCAGTGCGTCGACGAGAAGGAGAAGGAGGAAGCGGAGCGGGTGAAGAAACGCCCTCCGCTCGAGTTCTCCAGTTTCGACGAGGCGCGAAACTGGATTCGGGCGCACAAGACCGAGGTCGCATTCGGGACCGTCGTCATCGTCGCAGGCACCGCCTTCATTCTCGCCACTGGCGGAGGCGGCACACTGATTCTCGCCCCCCTCGTACTCTAGGCCCTCGCTCACAATGACCTATAACAAGAACTTCGATGCCGATGCTGTCCTCCGAACCATGGAGGCCATGAGCAAACACCACTCCAAGGGGACACCAGAGGACGAGGCACTTCGGACCTGTGCGGCCGCGCTGCTCTTCGTCCGCGACGAACTCAAACAACTCGGAGAGTTTCGCGAATTTTTTCGCAAAATCACAACCCCGGCAATCGATGGTGTCCAGGTCGCGCACACGTTCGCCTCGCGACAAGAGGCGGACGCGTGGCTCGCGAGTGGAACCGCGAAAGATGGTCAGCTCGTCAGGGTTGCCGGC
Source organism: Cystobacter fuscus (assembly GCF_002305875.1). Lineage (NCBI taxonomy): Bacteria > Pseudomonadati > Myxococcota > Myxococcia > Myxococcales > Archangiaceae > Cystobacter > Cystobacter fuscus. The sequence goes on from NZ_CP022098.1 coordinate 8,747,164, forward strand.
CAGGGTTTCACGGTGGTGGACCATGGGCCGAAGGGGCTGAAACTCGTCCGAATACCGCTACCGGAAGAACTGCCACCTCACAAGCCAGGGCATTAGTCCATGACCTGCCGGTCCCCTCACCGCCCGTGCACCACATGTGCACGAGCGGGAGGACCGGCAAGTGACAACCCTTCAGAAGAGCAACGGAGCGCTGGGCGCGCTCCGAGCGGCTACCGCCACTGGTAGGCGCGCACCCAGTCGACTTCCATCGTCTGGGGCGTGTTGCGGATGAGGTCCGCCGTGGACTGCGGCACGCCGGGGTACGGGTAGGTGGCGCCATTGACGCCCTGCGGATAGCTGCCACCCACCGCCAGGTTGAGGATGATGTAGTACGGCTTGTCATACACCCAGTTGCCGTACCGGGTGACCTCCGACTTCGGCGTGGTCTTCACCAACACGTCGTCGATGTACCACTTGATGTCCGTGGGGGAGTACTCGGTGCGGTACACGTGCCAGTTGCTCACGGAGGAGTTCGGGTAGAAGCGGCTGTTGATGGGCGTGTTACCCGAGTAGCCGGGGCCATGCAGCGCGCCCGACGTCCAGTCGCTGTAGCCCACGTTCTCCAGGATGTCGAGCTCACCGCACGCGGGCCAACCCACCGTATTGATGTCATTGCCGAGCAACCAGAACGCCGGCCACAGCCCGGGACCCACCGGCAGCTTGATGCGCGCCTCGATGCGGCCGTGCGAGAACTCGCGCTTGCCCGCGCTCTCCAGACGGCCCGAGGTGTACGGGTAGCCATTGGTCGGCTTGTAGCGGGCGATGAGCTTGAGGGTGCCGTTGCTGACCTGCACGTTCTCCGACGAGGTCGTGTACTGCTGCTGCTCGTTGTTCACGTGGACGTCGGTGACATAGGCCCAGTTGGACGTGTTGATGCTGGTGCCGTCGAACTCGTCGCTCCAGATCTGCACCCAGTTGCCGCCCGGGTTGCCGCCACCGCCCACGGCGGCCCACGTGAAGGACTCCCAGCACCCGGCCGAGGCCGCGCGGCTGGCGACCAGCGGTCCCGCGGCGCCCTGGTTCAGATCCGAGGTCACGAACAGGCCATTGCTCCGGGCCTTCAGGCCGATGGAGCCATTGCCATAATCCACCCACTGGAAGTGCTCCCAGTCACCCGGGCTCGCGCGGTTGGCCACGAGCTTGCCGCCCAGGTTCGTGTCCGCCGACACGTACAGGCCCGTCTCGGCCACGCGCAGCGTGATGTAGCCGTTGCCCGCGTCGCCCACCTGGAACTGCTCCCAGCCCTCCGCGGCGGCACGGTCGGCCACCAGGGGCGCGTCCGCGCTGATGTTCTTGTCCGCCGACACGTACTTCTGGGTGGAGCACGCCTTGAGCCAGATCGTCTGGCCGATGGGCGCCGCCGCCAGCGGACGCGCCTGGGTTTCGGTGACCTGGTCAGCGGGCTCCTGCGCGGCGCCACCACAGGCTCCGGCGCCCAGCATCACGCCCCCCATCCCCACCATCAGCAACCCACGCATTCCCAGCGTCTTCCACGGTCTCGAGCTCATTGAAACTCCTCGCAGATGTCGGGCCTGGCTCCACCTCGGCGGCCAGGGCGGGCGCAAGGTGACTTATTGGAAAACCGAGGAAAACTTAAATGAATGATAATGTCCATGAGTGGACACTTTGGAGTTTTTCCCTCGGAAAACTGATTTTTTGACCCGGAACGCAGCCCTGGATTCTCTCGTTTCGCTGGTCCCGAGGTCGGCAGCCCGCCTGCTCCGGAAGCGCCCCGGAAAGGCCAGGGACGAGAGGAGGGAACACGTGGGGTTGTGAATGGGTGCGAACCGTCCCCGGCGCTCCGTTGCGCCTGACCTTCCAGCGCAAGCTGTTGCTCGCCTCCGCCGCGGTACTGCTGCCGGTGATGGTTTTACTGGGCGTGGATCTCGTCGAGGACGCGCGGATGACGCGCAAGACGCTCCTGGACGCCCAACGCCTCACGGCCCATGCCGTCGCCGTGCAGGTCACCGAGTCCTTCGAGGCGGCGATCGATCTGGGCTGGGCACTGGCCAATGATCCCCTCGTGCGCACACTCAACCCCGAGCTGCTGGATGCGCACCTGCTGAAGCTCACGGGGCACCACACCCGCTTCAGCTCGGTCGGGGTCTACGACGCCCGGGGCCACAACCGCGGCTGGGGGGATCCGGAGATGCCCGCCGAGCCCCGGCTCTGGATTGGAGACCGGCCCTTCTTCCAGAAGGTGATGGCCACCAACACGCCCGTCGTCTCGGAGGTGATCGAGCTGAAGCGGCCCGTGCGCACGGCGTTGATCGTCGCCGTGCCGATCCGCGACGCCCGGGGACAGCCCATCGGCGTGGTGGACGTGGTGATGGAGACCCACCTGCTGGCCCAACGCTATCTCTCCGCCCGACACCACTCCCAACAGGAGATCCTCCTGGTGGACCCCGCCGGCCGGCTGGCCTTCCACACCCACTCCCCCACCCTGTCGTTCGAGCACGGCCTGTCCTTCGCCTCGTTCCCCCCGCTGCACGCGGCGCTCGAGGGCCGCCCCGTGCGGATCGACCATGCCACGGACCCGCTCACCCAGGAGGACATCCTGGGGGCCTTCGTGCCCACGCCCCGCTATGGCTGGGCCGTGGGGGTGATGGCCTCGCGCGAGTCCGCGATGGCCCCGCTCACCCAGCGGCTGTACCTGAAGCTGGGCGCCGTCGTCGGCATCGCGATGTTCAGCGGCATGCTGGCCGTGGTGCTGTCGCGCCGCCAGACGCGGCCCGTGCGTCAGCTCCAGTCGCTCGCCCATGCCCTGGGCCAGGGGGACATGGCCCGGCGCGCCCACATCCAGACGGGCGACGAGATGGAGGAGCTCGGCGAGGCCTTCAACCAGATGGCCATCCACATCGCCCAACGCCAGCGCGAAGTGGACGCCCTGCGCGCCGAGGCCGAGGACCATGCCCGGCAACTCGCCGCCATCATCGCCAGCGTGCCGGATGCCATCCTCCTGGCCAGTCCGGACGGTCGGCTGTTCGACGCCAATCCCGCCGGACGGCGGCTGCTGGGCGTCACGGAGCACACCCAGCTGGAGGTGCTGCTGACCGACCACCTCCAGCGCTCGTGGATCCGCCACCCCGATGGTCGCCCCCTGACCCAGGAGGAGCTGCCCTTGAGTCGCGCGTTGCGGGGGGAGACCTTCTCGGACCTGGAGCTGCGCATGCGCTCGCTCACGGGCGAGGAGTACCTCGTGAGCGTCAACGGGGCGCCGGTGCGCGACGCCACCGGGCGGATCATCCTCGGCGAGGTCGTCCTCCACGACATCACCGAGCGCAAGAAGATCGAGGAGGAGCGGGCCCGGCTCCTGGCGCGAGAGCAGGCCCTGGCCCGTATCGGGCAGGCCCTGGTGCGAGAGGTGGAGCTCGAGCGCATCACCTCCGTGGCCAGCGAGCAGTGCCGCCAGGCGCTCGGCGCGGACGCCGTCGGGCTGTGGCTGGCGCACCCGGATCCCACCCGCTTCACCCGGGTGGCCGCCCATGGCTTCTCGTCGGCGAGCCGCGAGGACGTGGAGGAGCTGCCCCTGTGCGAGCTGCCACCCGGGACCATCCAGGACGAGGAGATCCAGCTCATCGACGCCCATGGCGGAGGAGACGTGTCCTTCCCGGGCCACGCACTGGCGAAGCGGGAAGGCTTCGCCAGCGTGGTGCTCATTCCCCTGCACTCGCGCGGACGGCTGGTGGGCGTCCTGGCCTGCTTCTCCCGGGAGCCGCTGGAGCTGTCCACGAGCGAGCGCGAGTTCCACACCACCGTGGGCCAGCTCGTCGCCGTGGCCATCGAGAAGGCCCGGCTGTTCCAGGAGGTGCGCGAGGCCCTGCGGCTGCGCGAGGAGTTCATGTCGGCGGCGGCCCACGAGCTGAAGACGCCGGTGACCACGCTCCAGACGTGGGCGGACATCCTCACCTGGAAGGAGCCGGGCTCCGAGCGCCAGCGCAAGGGGCTCGCCGCCATCTCCCGGGGGGCCCGGCGGCTGGGACGGCTCGTGGAGCACCTGTTCACGGCCCTGCGGATGGCACCGGGTCTGACGAAGCTGGAGCGGGACCGGGTGGACCTGCGCGCCCTGCTGGCCGAGCATGTCGCCAGCCTGTCGCGCAGCACGGATCACCCCATCCACCTCGTCGCCGAGGAGACGCCCATCATCGAGGCGGACCGCCAGCGCATGGGCGAGGTGCTGGCACACCTGCTGGAGAACGCCCTGCGCTACTCACCACCCGCCCGTCCCATCGAGGTCCGGCTGGGATGCGCGGGCAACGAGGCCGTGGTGTCGATCCACGACCACGGCCCCGGCATTCCCCTCGAGCGCCAGCCCCATGTCTTCGAGCCGCTCTACGAGCCCCTGCCCTCCGGGGCGCCGGGCTACGCGGGCATGGCCGGACTGGGGCTGCACCTGAGCGCGCGCATCATCGAGGCACATGGTGGCCGCATCTGGCTGGAGAGCGCCCCCGGCGAGGGCACCACGTTCTGCTTCAGCCTGCCGCTCCACGGAGTGGAGGGCACGCGGCACGCCAACGCCTGAGTTCCAGCACTCCCCGCGCGCGTGCGTTAGACATGGGGTGTCCATGTCCAGCCATCCCCCTCCCCTGGGCCGACTCCAGGTCCTCACCATCCTCTTCGTCGCCGTGATCCAGTTGCCCGCGGTGCTGTGGGCCTGCGGGGTCACCCACTCGCCCCTGCCAGCGCTGGGGGCGGTGCTGGTGTCCCTGCCCTATCTGCGTCACCTCCAGACGCCCTGGCAGTCCACGAGCCCCGCGCGCATGGCCTACCTGACGCTGGGCTGGTGGTCGGCGTGTCTTGTGTTCGGCGTGCTCCTGCTTCCCGCCACGCTGGCCATCCATGCGGGCCTGCCCCGCGCCTGGGTCTGGGGTGGGTGTGGCGTCATCGCGCTCGCCATGGGGGCGCACTCGGTGCTCGGCCGGCCCCGGCTGCGACGGCTCGTGGTGCGGGTGGAAGGACTCGCCCCCGAGTTGGACGGCTACCGCATCGGGCAGATCTCCGACGTGCACTGCGGCCCCTATGTCCCCGAGAGCCGCGTGGCCACCTGGGTCGCCCGCCTCAATGCCCTCGACGTCGACCTGATGTCCGTCACGGGAGACCTCATCACCCAGGGCTCCTCGCACGTCGAGGCGGTCTCCCGGGCGCTCGGCGGGCTGCGTGCCCGGGATGGCGTGTTCGCCTGCATGGGCAATCACGACTACTTCACGGATGGGGAGCGCTTCGTCCAGGCGCTGGAGCGGCAAGGCCTGACCGTGCTGCGCAACCGCGGCGTGGTGGTGAAACGGGGCAACGCGAGCCTGTACGTCGCGGGGGTGGACGACACCTGGACCTCGCGCCACGACCTGCGGCGGGCCCTCGCGGCGCGGCCGGACGGGGTGCCCACGGTGCTGCTCGCGCATGACCCCAACCTGTTTCCCCAGGCCCAGGCCCGCCAGATCGAGCTGACGCTCTCGGGCCACACCCACGGCGGGCAGCTCGCGGTGCCGGGCGTGCGCGGCCTGTCCCTGGCCCGGTTCATCAGCCGGTGGACGGCGGGGCTTTACCGGCAGGGCCGCTCGTGGCTGTACGTGAACCGCGGCGCGGGCACCACCGGGCCGCCGGTGCGGCTGGGCGCTCCGGCGGAGCTGGCCGTCATCACCCTGCGCCGGGCGTGAGCCCCTTCCTCCCGACTCCTCCCGTCGGATGAGGTGTGCCATCGTGCGCGCCGGGCATGCCCCTCGCGCCACGCGGGGGCACGGGCCCACGTCACGTCTGGAGAGCTCCACATGTCGGGATTGAAGAAGTACACGGGCGGCTGTCACTGCGGGAAGGTCGCGTACGAAGTGAGCGCGAACCTGGACAACGTCATCTCCTGCAACTGCAGCATCTGCCAGAAGCGGGGAATGCTGCTCACCTTCGTGCCCCCAGAGCAGTTCGTGCTCCAGAAGGGCGACGAGAAGGCGCTCACCGATTACCAGTTCAACAAGAAGGTCATCCACCACCTGTTCTGCCCGGAGTGCGGCGTGGAGTCGTTCGCCACGGGGAGCACGCCGGACGGAAAGAGGATGTATGCCATCAACGTGCGGTGCCTGGAGGACGTGGACCTCGCCGCCCTCAAGCCCCAGCCCGTCGACGGCCGGCGCTTCTAGCGCACTTCCCCCACCGGGGCGGGAAGCCCCTCCACCCGGCGCGGCGCGAGTTTCGTGGGGATCGGCTTCCCTCTGGAGCAGGGCTGGCGGCGAGTCCATTGAGGAACAGGACATCCGCCGCCCGTCGAAGGTCGGAAAGCTGGATCCTCACGGGGCCCTCACCAGCCACTGCTCTCCAGCAAGGCCGGCCGGAGCGAGCTCCCTCAGGGCCTTCAGGAGTTCGGCTTCAACCTCTGCAATGGAGTTACTCGGATTCCAGAGATGCTCAGCGTACTCCTACTGGATACCGCTGGGTGACCTGTAGGACGGATAGGTGTGTGCGCATGTCCTCCGTCTACCGCCTGGTTATACAGCAGTGCTTGTATTTCTTTCCACTCCCACACGGACACGGAGAGTTCCGGCCGGGTCGGTAGGATCTGGGCGTCGGGTCCGCGGCCTCTTCAGCCTTCAACAACTCCTCCATGACTGAATCGTACTTCCATGGAGCGTCGATGAACGCTACGCACTCGAAATACGAAGCGTTCTGCCGCAGGATGAGCCCGAAGCCTATTCCCCTGGTCGTTCTCTGCCGGTACTTATCCAGAGAGAGGCTAGACTGAACAGGCTCCTTCAGTAACTCGGGGACCAGGTCCACCGTCGAGACGATGGAGATCGTCAGGTCCTCCACGCGATGGGTAGCGCAACTGAAGAACCCAGGCCCAGGGGCTGGGGAGGCTTTGGCATGCAGGAAGGCATCTGCTAGTTCCTTCAACTCCCCGAAGGTCATGGACAGGATGCAGAATGCAACCCACCTGTCTTCTGGAGTGTCTCGCCGCCTCAGCTCCCCCAGGATCGCGCGCACCTCGGCTGGCACGTTGAGTTTGATGTTCGGCGGAGTCTCGACATGCCCTCGCTGGTAGGACATGGCCAAGTCGAACTGGTGCTGATAGCCCATGAGGGCCAGATAGGAGGACTCCCCCATCACCGACGTGAGCAGCGAGTCGACATGGATCAATCTCGACTCAAGATAGAATCCGAAATACTCCAGCTCGTCCCCGCGCAATACCGTCGACCGGCGCATTCCATCGATACGCCGATCTGCGTAGTGCGCGAACACCTCGGGCCCGGGACAAAAGCGGGTGATGGTCTCAAGGATCGCGACCGAGAGCGCCCATGGGTATTCACCTTCGCGGAACAGGCCCATGGGATGAAGCCGGTGAAGCATGGCGCTCAGTTGGCTGACGTCATGCTGAGAGACAGCCATCAAATAGATCCTCTTCATCCTGGAGGTATCTATCTCAACCGGATTTCGGGTTTCCCTCTCGATGAAGCGTGGACGCTCGGTGGACTGTACGTACTTCAGGGCGCGGAGTCCCTGTCCGAATGCATCCTCGATGGAGCTCCTCAAGTCGGAGCGCAGCCTCACCAGGTCTCCCAGCGCGGACTGTCGCCGGATCTGCTTGGCCTTCACCTCGATCAAGAACAGGAAGGGGGGCCAGTCGACGAGGACATCCAGCTCCGTGGTGCTCGCAGGATGGTCGGGGTCCGGATAGTCGAGCGTCGAGAAGATGGCGGACGGTGGGAACAGATTGCTCAGGCTATTCACGACCTGCTGCTGGATGGCATTGGCTTGGTGCTTCTGATATTTTTGGTAGAACTTTTCATCGGCTCTGGCGAGCGTCTCATATGCCGCCTGCAATTCGTCAAACGCACTCGTGACGTTGGCAAGCAGGAACCTGTCCTCCGAGAGCACGTAGAGGGGGTGTCTCGCAATTTCCTGGACATGTTTCATGAACCGCCGGGCTTCCTGCGTGCACCCGATCAGCCGTCCCAGGGCCAGCCATTCCTCGCGGGAGACGGCTAGGGCCGGGTCAATGGATGACATGGCCACGGGCAGCTCTCGAACGGCGGCCTGAGCCATAGCATCGAAGATGCGACACTGACTCTCGAATTGGCTGAGCTGCTGCTCCTGCGACGTGGCCTGCGAGGATCGCCCGACGGAGAGCACGGCCCTCAGGGCTCGTTCCTCCGTGCTTCCGATTGCCAAGACCAGCTCTACGGCACGTGACGGGCCTATCCCCGCCCTCCTCTTGAACCACTCCTCGAACCTGCCCTGGGTTGCCCGGATCTCCTCGGCGGTCTGCTCGGCATACGCCGAACCGCGCAGGTAGGTCGAGTGGAGCTTCATGTAGGCGGACAGTTCGAACGTATCGTCACCTTGCGGCTGTCCCTCAGGGACTGGCGTGTGGTCAATATTCGAGAGGCCCTCCGTCTTGGCGAGCGCATGGATTGACTCGAGGCATTCTTCGATTTGAATGCAGGAGGGCATGCCTTGCCGCGCCGACGCACTGAACTTCGGGTATAGCCAGTAGGCGAGCAGCTCAAGCGACAGGGGCTTTTCCGCCACGGTGAGGAGGGATTCTCCGTCCAGCGGGCGAATCCCCAGATGAAGGAAGCATGCTGTGAACAGCTGCTCCGCGTTGACCTGCGACGCGAGCTGTTCCAACTGCTCGATTGCCGTCTGCCGCTCCTTGGAGAACATGAGCGAAGCATAAGACGTATAGGGGCTTTGTTGAGGGAGGGCTGGTGCAGAGGGTCCGAGCAGGCCAGCAGGCAGGAGGCCCTCAGGGAGGGGTTCTTCCGCTCCCCGGCCCCATCCACACCTTGAGCCCCCGCACCTCATGCGCGCCCTGCTCCAGGGGGATGGTGCCCCTCCACAGCAGTAGCACGCGGCGCGCATCTGGCTCCAGGATGACTGTGTCCAGGCTCATCACCGGCTCGATGGGCCCGCCTTCCAGCGCCGCGCACACCCGCGGCCGCACTCCCGGAAGCTGGAATGTCAATCGCTCCTTGGGTGAGGCATTGACGAGGAGGACCGGCTCATTGCCCTGGAGGTAGCCCGGAGCCACCAGGCCCGGGGACGCGGCATTGAAGTAGCGCCGGTCGAAGTCCCTGGGCAGCAGCGGCTTGCGGCCCGACTCCCACGCCTTGTCGTAGGTGCCGGCGAGCGCGGCCCGGGGCTGCCAGTCCGGAGAGATGAAGCCGAACCCCACCGGGGGGACCCGCTGCCCAAACTGAATCAGGGGCCGGGCCGGGTCCTCAAGGTTGGGCAGCCGCAGCCCCTCCTCGTAGTGACGCGGACTGGCCCGGAAGCCCGCTCCCACCGGGTTGTGCGGCTCGAACTGCGGGTTCGCCGGAGCCGTGGCCGTCCGGTCACGTCCGCCGAAGGCCCGCTCATAGACGAGGGGCAACTTCTCGAAGGACAGCGGGCGCGTCATCGAGACCTGCCCCAGGCTCCGAACCCAGACCCGGTCCCCTACCACGCGGACCACCTTGCGCAGGGGGCCCACCCGGACCTCCACCTCCAACTCGGTGGTGTTCCGCGCGGGCGCATACGCGTGCCCGTTCAGGACCACGTCCGTGGCCAGCTTGGTGAAGGCTGTCTCGGGCTCGTACCGATAGCTCGACTGGCCCGGCTCCCCCCACGTCTCTCCCGTGAGGCTGACCGGCACGGGCGTGTCTGCCAGCTTCAGCCCGTCCTTCTCGAGCAGGTAGGTGGCCTTGACCACCACCACCACCAGCGGACGCAGTTCCTCGTCCGCCAGGGCGAGCGGCTCGACCGCGAAGGGCGTCTGGTTGTTGATGGCGAGTCCCACGCTTTCCTCGGCTCCCAAATCCCTCCTCGGAGGGCAGTTCCAGGCCGGAGACTATCAGTGCACGGCCCTGTTGGGCGGGCCGCCCGGGGGCCATGCCCTGGGGGGCCCGGGGCGCTATAATGGCGGTCATGGGGAAGAACTTCGTGGGCGTGAACAAGCTGTCCATTGTCAATGCCGACTCGGGCGGGACGACCATCGCGTTCCCGGACGTGTGCAAGACGCCCAGCCCGGCGGGCCCCGTACCCATCCCCTATCCGAACATCGCCCGCTCGGCTGACACCGACAAGGGCTCGAAGACGGTCACCGTGGAGGGCAAGCCCCTCTGCCTGAAGGACTCGAACTTCTCCACCAGCACCGGCGACGAGGCCGGCAGCGCGGGCGGCGTGGCCTCGGGGAAGACAAAGGGCAAGGCCGAGTTCGTCAACTACTCCTTCGACGTCTCCATCGAGGGCAAGAACGTGCCGCGCTCGTTCGACCTCATGCTCCACAACGACAAGAACACGCCGCCTTTTCCCGTGCTCCAGCCGCCCGTCATCGCCATGGACAAGCAGGACGAGAAGCTCAAGTGCCCCTGCTGCGGGGACCTGCAGTCCTGACGGAGCGCGCCCACCCCATGGCTCAGAACTCTCCCAGGCACCCCGCATCCTCCCAGCCCGGGGAGGAGGATCCCCCCATCCATGGCATGCGCGTCGGCTGGGTGGTGGGTGTGGACTCGGACGGCTCGGTCCGGGTCGACTTCGCGGGCAACCGGCACGGGCCGCTGCTGGCGCGCACCACCGTCCTGCTCGAGCCGGAGCAGTGGCGCCAAGCCGCGCGCGAGCGCCGGGAGGCGACGCTCTTCTTCGATGACGGCAGGCCCTCTCGCCCTGTCCTGACGGGCCTGCTCCAGCCCATGCCGCCCACGCCCCTGCTCGACGCCGTGCTGGCACAGCAGCTCCCCGAGGCGCCCCGGGAGGCCCAGGTCGACGGCCGGCGTGTCCTGCTGGAGGGGCGCGACGAGGTGGTGCTGCGGTGTGGCAAGGCCACCCTTGTTCTTCGCGCCGACGGCAGGGTCATCCTCCGTGGGGTGGAGGTCCTCACCGAGGCGGAAGGCGTCCACCGCATCCGCGGAGGGAAGGTGAAGATCAACTGACGCGGGCCGCTAAAGCCCCAACTGCTCGGGAAACGGCTCGGACGGGGCCTGGAAGGCCTCCGAAGGCATGAAGGGCAGACGCGGCCGCGCGGGGATCCCCCACAGTCCCGCCAGCCGGACCAACGCGAGACCCTCCACGAAGATGGAGGCCTCCGTCCGTGCGAAGTACGCATCGAGCGCGTCCTGGCGCCGGTCGGCCTCGATGCCCTCCTCCCACTCCCGGGTGAGCACCGACAGGGCATGCCAGAAGGCGTCGGCATCCTGGCGCATGAGCGCGGCGAGGGCGTCGAAGCGGGCGGAGGACCCCTCCAGGCAACGCTCGAAGGAGGCCAGCCGTGCCTCGTCCGGCTGCCGCTCCAGCAGCGGCCCGGAGAGCAAGTCGAAGTAGCGGAAGTCCTCCTCGGGCTCCATCTTCGGTGCCCAGGGGGTGTCCAGCTTCGCGCTAATACTGCGGGCCAGCGGCAGTTGGTTGAGCGCCAGCGCATCCAACAGGGGCTGTGCCCGGGACTTGCAGAGGTAGTACGTGTCCAGCCGGGGGTGGGCGGCGCGCTGGTCCAGCAGCCACTCGTAGAGGCGGGCGCTCTGGAAGAGCGAGTGCTGGAAGCCATCCACGTCCAGGTCGATCAGCAGCAGGCCGCAGCCGAGCTGGCGGGAGCGGGCACAGACGTCCAGCACGGTGGCGGCGTCCGGGCCGTCCTCGCGCAGCCGCTCCAGTCCGTCCTGGAGCTCTTCCTCGAGGTTCTCCAGCGTGATGTCCAACTCGAGCATGCCCATGAGGGCTCCTAGGGAAGGGTCTCGCCCATGGCGGCGACGCTGATGCCGGTGCAGTCGGCGGCCTTGAGCTTCTCCAGCAGGTCGGAGCGGATGAGGATGCGGTTCTTCAGCTCGCCGAGCCGGAAGAACAGGGCGTCCTTCGGCACCTTGTCCTCGTGCACGTACAGTTTGCTGAGGCTGGTGCTCACCACCTTCCGCTTGGTCGGGTAGAGGTTGTACTCGGAGCGGTCCCAGTCGAAGCAGTCGAAGCTCTGGAGGGCGTTGGCGATGAAGTAGGGCTCGGGGACCTTCTTGCGCTTGCGGTCCTTGAGGGTGAAGGGCAGGAACTCCACCTGCTCGGGCCCCAACCCCGCCTGCTCCAGGATGGCCCGGGCCTTTTCCGAGACCAGCACCACCTTGTGGATGTTGTCGATGAAGTCGGTGACCATGTCGCCGTCCTTCTTCGACAGGGTGAGCTCCAGCTTGGGGGGATACTTGTCCCCCAGCGCCATGCCCTCGTTCAGCATCCAGTAGTCGTCGAAGGCGTCATCGAGTTTCTCGATGACGCCCACACGGGGGTCACTGTTGATGACGAAGATGAAGTACTCGTGACGTGCCATATCCTGACCCTATCAGCTCACCCGGGCTTGACCTGGCCGATCTGCCTGCCTGGCTTCATGGTCTTGATCTGCTTGAGAATCTTCTCGGAGACGGAGTCGAGATCGACCGCCACGTCCTCGGTGTCCTCGCAGGCTTTCGTCCGCATTGCCTTGGTGAGCTTCTGCTTTGCGTCCGTCAGCCAGTCCCTCATGGATTTGGAATAGGCGGCGTGCTTCTTCAGCCCCCAGGGACAGTGCGCCGGCAGCTCGACAATCTTCGAGACGGAGGTCTCCTGCGGCAGCAGGACGATGTTGTTCGGGCCGTTGATGTTCCACTTCGAGGCACACAGGAGCTCGACGCGGCGCTTCGTCTTGTCGTCGTTGCCGCAGACGTACTCCTGGAGCGCGCCCTGCGGAATCAGGTGGTGGTAGTTGTGGTGGTATGGGTACCACGCCCCATAGCCCTCGGCGGGCCCGTTCTTCACCTTGAAGGTGGGCTCGCGGCGCCCCAAGTACTTCTTGGGGACGTGCTCGGCCGGGAGTGTGTAGTCGTAGTGCCAGCCCTTCTCGTTGAGGCTCAGCCACTTGATGGACCCGCCGAAGCGGCGCTCGAAGAGCTTGCGAAACGCCTCCCTCGCCTCGCTCGTCTTCCGGGCGGTCCGGGACTTGGCCTTCACCTCCTGCGAAATCTTCGAGGTGAGCTTGAGGTCACCGCGCCTGCGCTTGTCGCCCGAGACATCCAGGACGTAGCCCAGCGCCAGGGCGTTCTTGCGGTGGTCCTTGTTGTACATGTCCAGGCGGGAGCCGCTGACCTTGTAGCCGTTCATGGCGTAGTGGCAGGCCGTCGTCCCATAGCCGCCAGAGTGGCGCCAGATGCAGCCGGTCGTGTCATCCTGGTGGTACTGCGCTTTGAAGTCCCAGGAAACGTGCTTCTTCTTCCCCATCGCTACCTCCCGGGTACCGCCCGCTGGTACTCAGGCCCGGGAGAGCCGCGCGGCCGCGAGCTCTCCGGAGTCGGAGCTGGACCAGACGAGGGCCTGGTCTCCGTGAGCATACCCCCTGGCGAACCCCTGGAGCACGGCACATACCGAGATGAGTCCACTGGCCGCTCCGGTGTCCCCCAGGCACTCGGCCGGGGCGTGGAGGTGGGTCCGCTCCAGTGGGTGCGTCTCCCGGAGCACCGACTGCGCGAAGCCCCACTCCAGGGCACGCGCGTGTTCGCCGTTGACGTCGCCGTAGATGTCTCCCACCGGCGGGGCACCGGCGGGCCAAGCCTGGCGGACGGCCTGTGTCAGGGCGCGCCCGGACTCCGCGCCCCTGCGAGCCTCCCCCACCGTCCGCCCCATCCCCACTGCGGCCAGCGTGCCCAGCAGGGATGCGTTGCGCCGCGCCGCCTCGGTGCCAGTTTCCAGCAACACGGCGGCGGCTGCCTCGCCCGGCATCAGCCCCATGGGGTGCTCCGGCGTCTTCAGCCGCCTCCGGCTGGCGAGCCACTGGAGTGTGTCCTCATCCACCAGGCTGTCGATGCCCAGCACCAGGGTCCGCTGGAAACGCCTCTCCTGGAGGAACTGGGAGGCCTGCTGGAGGGCGAGCAGCCCCGAGGCATGGCCCGCTTGCAGCACCGAGACGTTCTGGACGGGGAGGGCCAGACCGCCGTGCCGTAGCAGCCGCGAGGGGAGTTGCTCGGCGATGAGCTCGTCCTGGAAGTCGAAGTCGTCCCGCCGGGTGGGCGACAGGCAGAGCAGTAGCGCCGTCTGCCGGAAGAAGGCGGTGTCGCCTCCGGAAAGCTCAGCCGAGCGCAGCAGGTCCTCCAGAGCGAGTGTCCCCAGCTTGATGAGCCGGGCCAGGCCGGTGAACCCGTCCACCAACCCCCGCAGGGGGTGGCCCGTGACCACGGCCGCGCCGGGCTCGTCCAGCCGGAGAACCTGGAAGCGCAGAGGCCGGGGCCGGACGATGCGCGCCCGGAGCGAGGCACATGACTCGACCGCTCCATGGCCGATAGCGCTCACCATCCCCATGCCCGTGAAGACGAGCGCGCTGGGCACCCGTGCGCGGGCCTGGGGGCGAGCCACCTGCTCGGAGCGCGGAGCGGAGGGCGGCGACGTCCAGCCCCGCATCAGCTCTCGGAACCGGCCGGCGGGCACCCGGCCCAGGGCGCCACGCATCCGCGCCAGCTCTCGCAGTTGCCGGGCCGCGAGGAGCCTGGTGTCGAGCTGGCACCGCCCCCCCGTGCGAATCGCCAGCTCCAGCGCCAGCACGGGTCGGCGGCGCATGGGACCATGCTCCAGGAACTCGAGGAGCCGCTCGGGACTCCACGGGTCGCCGCCCAGGTACCGCTCGGTGGGTTTGAAACGGGAGTGCGCCTCCTTCCACCACGCCTCGATGCGCCCGGCGTCCGGAGAGAGCAGGTCGCCCTCTGGTCCCCCATCCTCCTCATTCTCCACGGGAGGTAGGACGAACCCCTGCTCCAGCGGCAGGCCGGTGATGGCCGTGAAGGCCTCTGCGGCCACCCGGGCCAATGCCTCGTCCCTCAGCCAGGGCAGTAGTGCTTGGGCTGCCGCCAGTCTTCCACTGAAGCCGAGCGCCCAGAGGGCATCGCGCCGGGTCGCGGGGGCGTCAAGCCCCCGCAGCAGCGGCTCAAGTTCCTGCCCGGATGAGCCCAGCGCCCAGACCTCGGCCACGGGCTTCCACGACTCCGAGAGGGACGCGATGGACTGCTCGTACGCATGCCACGCCTCCGGCAGCCCGAGTATCAAGCCCGTCTCCAGGGCGGCGCCGCGTATCGCCGGGGCATCCGAGTGGAGCGCCTGCAGCAGGGAGGCCAGCTTGATCAGGGTGGGGAAGTGGCGGGCCGCGCGCAGGGCGGCACATGCGAGATCCGGGTCCTCGTCAGCCACGAGGTGGTCCAAGCTGCCAGGGGGAGGGTGCTGTCGGGCCACGAGGACGTCCAGGAGGGCGGCCCGGGCGGTGGGGCCGACGCGCTCGAAGGCGGCCAGCAGGTGAGGCGCCAAGCCTGGACGGGAGGAGAGGCGGAGCGCCTCTCGGAGCCCCTCGCGCTGGTGGGGCTCCCCCTCTTGCAGGACGTCCAGAATGGCCCCGCTCCAGTCTTCTTCCATGCCGAGGAGCGAGAGCCCTGCTGCGAAGGACTCCTCCCGGCTGTCCGCAGCCAGCCGGGGAAGCAGCAGGCGCCGGGCGACCTGGGGGCCTCCCAGCGCCAGCGCATCCACGTGAGCCAGCAGCCGCTCCTCCGGGCCACCCGCGACCTCCCGAGGCGTATAGAGGGGGGAGGAGAGGCTCTCTTCCCACCGATTGAGCAGGAAGGCGGCCTCGTCCAGGTGCTCCTCCGCGATGTCCCAGCGTAGAGGAGGCGGGTCAGTAGGGCGTGGCATGGCGGGTTGTATGTTAACGAATCGAATCTCCCAGGGACATGTCCCCATGTCCCCCACCGATTTTGAAGCCCGGGGATGAACGCCCGGCCTTCCCACCTCGAGGGCCCCGGCTCAGGCCGGGACGTTGTTGCGATCGAGGCGCATCCAGTGCCGGTGCTCGGCGATGGACTCGATGAACTTCGCGGTGAAGTGGTGGTGCCTGGCCCCCTTGGCGTCCGCGACGATGCCCGGCGCGGAGGAAGAGATGCCACCGGCCTCGAGCAGCTCACTGGCCTCGCGAGTGACGCCAATCGCCTTGCAGTGCCGGTAGGCCTCCTGGATGAACTGCATCGCGTCCGCGTCCTTCTTGAGCACCGCCACGCTCGCGGTGCCACCGGGCACGAAGACGGCGTCGTACTCGACCGAGGCCGTGGTGAGCGAGCTCTTGTCCACCATCACCGGCTGGCCATCCGAGCCCTTCACCGTGCCCAGGCGCTTGGCGATGACCACCACCTGGCCCCCCGCCTTCTCGACGGCCGCGCGCGTGGCCGACAAGTCCTCCGCGTCGAAACCATCCGCCACCAGCACGCCGACGAGCCGCGTGGGGATGGCGTCCTTCTTCGCGTCCTTCTTCATGTACTCGATGCTCAGCGCTGGGGACTTGTCGATCTTCCCCTTCTCCACGGCGCTCTTGGGCACGGGCAGGCCCAGTCCCTCGGCCACCTGCGTGACGAGCTCCTCGTCGATCTTCGCGAGGATCTGCTCCACGACGCGCGCGCGCACCTCCTTGCGCTCCACCTTGCCCAGCTCGAACAGGATGGCCGCGATGATGTGCTCCCGCTCGGGCTTGGACATGCTGCGGTAGAACATGCCCGCCTGGGTGAAGTGATCCTGGAACGACTCACCACGCGCGCGCAGCTTCTCCCCGTCCACCTTCTCCGGGAAGTGCCGGTAGCCGCCCTCGGCCGCGGAGCTCATGAACGGGCAGCCGCCCCCGAGCGAGTTGGGGAAGTAGTTGGCGCGGCCCTCGAGGATGGTGTGCCGCTTGAAACCATCCTGCTGGTTGTTGTGCACCGGCGCGAGCGGACGGTTGATGGGGATCTCGACGAAGTTGGGCCCGCCCAGCCGGGAGAGCTGCGTGTCGAGGTAGGAGAAGTTGCGCCCCTGCAGCAGCGGATCATCCGTGAAGTCGATGCCCGGCACGACGTTGGCGGTACAGAAGGCGACCTGCTCGGTCTCGGCGAAGAAGTTCGTCGGGTTGCGGTCGAGCACGAGCTTGCCGACACGGCGCACCGGGACGAGCTCCTCGGGGATGATCTTCGTCGAGTCGAGGATCTCGATGCCGAGCTTCGCCACGTCCTTCTCCTCGATGATCTGCAACCCCAGCTCCCACTCGGGGAAGTTGCCCTTCTCGATGTTCTCCCAGAGGTCGCGGCGGTGATAGTCCGAATCCTTGCCCCCGAGCTTCTGGCTCTCGTCCCATACGAGCGAGTGCACGCCGAGCTTCGGCTTCCAGTGGAACTTCACGAAGCGCGACACGCCCTTGTCGTTCACCAGGCGGAAGGTGTGGACGCCAAAGCCTTCCATCATGCGGTAGCTGCGCGGCAGGGCGCGATCGGACATGACCCACATGAGCATGTGGGCGCTCTCCGGCATGAGCGAGATGAAGTCCCAGAAGGAGTCATGCGCGGTGGCCGCCTGAGGCATCTCGTGGTGCGGCTCCGGCTTGGCCGCGTGGATGACGTCCGGGAACTTGATGGCATCCTGGATGAAGAAGACGGGGATGTTGTTGCCCACCAGATCCCAGTTGCCCTCCTCCGTGTAGAACTTCACGGCGAAGCCACGCACGTCCCGCGCCGTGTCCATGGAGCCGCGCGAGCCGGCCACGGTGGAGAAGCGCACGAAGACGGGCGTCTTCTTGGACGGATCCTGGAAGAGCTTCGCCTTGGTGAGATCGGCCAGCGACTCATAGGGCTGGAAGTAGCCGTGCGCGGCCGAGCCCCGGGCATGCACGACGCGCTCGGGGATGCGCTCGTGGTCGAAGCGCATGATCTTCTCGCGGAAGTGGAAGTCCTCGAGCAGGGTGGGGCCACGCGCGCCCACGCGCAGCGAGTTGTCGGTGTTCTCGATGGGAATCCCCTGGTCCGACGTCATCCGATGGCCCGTGGGATTCGAGCGATCCCTGGCGAGGGCCTCGTCCTTGCTGCGCGCGTCGATGCTCACTGTGTCCGGGGTCTTCTTGTGCAAGTGCGTCCTCCTGACGTCCCCTGCCCGGATAGGCATGGGCAGGAGGGGAGGCGAGCGCTTCACGGAAACCTCACCCGGGTGTGCCCATTGGAGAACGGACCTCGGGGCGGACCTGTCGCGTGGAAGGCATCGCCTGGTGACCGGGCAAGCGCCCGACGCCTACCGCCCCCCTGAAATAGAACGGGCCCGTCGCGGTAGCATGACGCCTCCCCATGCCCGCGCCCCGACTTCTCCCGCTCCTGCTGGCCACGGTCCTGCTGCCCTCACTCGCCAGCGCCTTCTCGGTGCCGAACCACGAGGCGCTGACGCGCGCCTCCGTCGACGCGGCGGTCGCATCGGACGGCCTGCCCGAGCTCGCGGCGCACCGCGCCATCGTGGTGGCGGGCAGCCGGGACGAGGACCTGAACCTGCACGTCAAGTGGACCGGGTGGAACCACTTCTTCCACCCGGGCCAGACGCTCGACATGGCCTTTCGCAAGGACTCCTCGGCGCGCGTGCGGGCCCTGTGGCAGGAGGCCGAGGAGGCCGCGAGCCACGGGGACCTCGAGCAGGCGTTCGGCCGCGTGGGGCACCTGGTGCATCACATCCAGGACATGGCGTCGCCACCGCACGTGGTGCCGGTGATGCACGGGCTGGCGGATCGCTTCGAGCAACGGGCCATCGCGCCGGAGACCCTGGCCCACGGGCCCCGGATCGACATCCCGCCGATGCCCGGCGACGAGGCGCAGCTCGCCCTGGCCGAGGAGACGCTGAAGCTGGTGCGCACGGGCGCGCTGCCGGTGGTGGACGGCAACATCCCCTGGAGCGCGTTCTGGGCCGAGCCCGCCCATGCCCGCCCTGGCGTGTTCGGCGGCTATGGCGAAGTGGGCAACGCCTTTGGCGCGACGCGGGTGCGATGGGAGGGGCGAGAGTGGAAGGTGGACCCCGCCGTGTACGAGGACTTCGTGAATGGGCGGGCGGAGGCGGCGATGGCCTACTCGCGCGCCTTCCTGGTGTGGGCGACGGAGCGGATCACCACCCTGGCCGGGGAACGCCAGCAGGTCATGCGCGCCCAATGGGCTCCCTCCCCCGCGCTCGCCCTGGAGGTGATGGGAGGAGCCCTCGCGTCCCCGCGAGGCGCCACGCCGGTGGCCGGCGCGCGGGCACTGCTTCCCCTGCCGTGGGCGATGGCCCTGTCGGCCAGCTATGCCCAGACGTTGAGCGCTCCGCTCCTGGCGGGCGGGGCCGGCTGCTGGTCGCTGTCCGTGCTGTCTCCGCCGCTGTGGGCGGCGCGGCTGGGCTACGCGAGGGGGTTCGATCTGCGCGCCATGGTGGGCGGAGGGCTGTCCTTCCTCGGCGGCGCGCCCCGTCCGGAACTTCCCGTGGGCCTGCGGCTGCACACCCAGTTGGGCACGCGGCTGTCACTCAGCGCGGAAGCCCAATACCGGCTCTTCTCTCCATCCCTGGGACCCTGGGCGAACGGTATCTCCTTCACCCTGGGCACTGGATTCACTTGGGGCGACACCTAGATCCTTGGCAAGCGGATGCCCACCATCAGATAGAGACGGCCACAGCCCCGTGAAGACCCCACACCCCAGACAACTCGTTTTCCTGAGCATGCTTCTGACCTTTGGCTTGACCGGCCACGCCGCGGATTCCGTCACGAACGCCTGCGGACAGAACCCGGCGTATTGCGCCGTGCTGACGGGCAAGGAAGCCGCCGTGCCCGCCACGAAGGGCGCGGCCGAGATTGCCTCCATCGCGGCCACCCTCCGCCTGCTGCCAACCGACATGAAAGCGCGAGTCGAACGGGAGTTGGTGGAATGCGCTGAGCGGGCGGATTTTCAGGTCAACATTCGTCGCTTCGCTGGCGATCAGCCATCGCGCGAGCAGTGCCAGGAGGTACTGCCCGGGTGGGATCCTTGCGGCAAGAAGGTAACCCGCGCCATGCAACTGGGCACCGAGAAGCACCAATTGGCCCTCCAGTGCATCCAGGAGCGATTCAACCGCCTGTTCCCTGGGCGTTTCAGCCTGGAGCAGCGCTATCGCTACGACAAGCAGACCAGAAGCACGAAACTCATCAGCCGAGAAGAAGCCCGCGTACTCCGGAAACAGGATTGTGGAGAGGAACTCAAGGGCACCCTCGTTCCCGATGTGGTCATCCACTCGGGCAACCCTCTTGAAGCCCTGGCCATCTACGACTTCAAGTTTCCTTGTCCTTCGACCAATCCTCCCTCTTGGAGCGAGTATCCCGAAGGGCATCCCCACTACCCTGAAAACCAAGGTAAAATGTACGAACAGGCATTGGGTGCAGCCGCATTCCGGGTGGCTCCCCGCTGGAGAGTCCGCTAATGCACCCACCTCCCAAGCTCAGAATCCACGTTCCTGAAATGGGGGCGCTCCTTCTCCGTGAGAGCTTGAGCATCTGTTTCTATCTTTCGCTCTCCCATCAGGACATCGCGAAACATGTCAGGCGCGCTTTGGAGTTCTACCTTCGCGCAATCGGCCCCGGGGCGATGGCCTGGTATCCGGATGAGCACGGAGATTTGTGGGAACTTGACGACAAAGGATGGGCGCGCATTCAGCACAAACTCCGCGATGAGGGGGGAGGCATTGTTGATTTGAGGGATAGACCCGACGCGATCAGCGGGTATCAGTTCGAGTATCGGGGGAGAACAATAGATCCGTCCTATCCACGCGAAGTGTGCGCGATGGCCTTCTGGCTACCGACGGAGTACATGGAAGAGCACGGTCCGGGCCGTGTGCAGGAATTGGCCTTGGAACTGGGCGCCTTTCTCCCCTTCTGCTCCGGACACGCGGGGCTCTCCCTGCACCGCCTGGGCAGAACCCCTGGATTCCACGCCCTGTGTTCCAGCTACCCTGGAATGGATAGGACCGAGGTCGGGCACCTGTCCTGGAATCTGGGCACCCGCATCAATGGCATCCACTGGATGAACTTCCTGGGCCCACCGGTGCTCGGGGAACTGGGCGGTGCCAGCGCGCTCCGCGCCCGCCTCTCCACTCCGGGAACCACCGTGCGGGAACTGGGAGACGAACGCGCCGTCGTCACCCTGGGCGAAGCTCCCGAGGCCGGAGACACCGGGGAGGAGCAGCCGCTCCCGGCGTACCGGGAACTCGCGCGCGTCCTCGAGCCCTGGCTCTACCATGAGCCCTACATCAAGGATGAATTCACCCCCGAGGAGCTGCTCCGGTGGGAGCGTCGCTTCCTGGACTGAGCGGGGCCCCGCCCCCGCCTCAGTTCGCGAAGATGGGGTGGTTCTCCAGCCAGGACACGAAGAGCGCGTCCGCGAACGGCTTGCCCCCGATGTGGACACCGTGGGTGGCCTCGCCCTCCACTTGCAGTCCGCCTCCCGGCACATAGGTGAGCGTGAGCTCGCCGCCCTTGGGCACGTCCCGCAACGAGCCGAGCAGCCGCTCCAGGTCGTCACTCAGCGGAGAGTGGCGCAGCGCGGCATTCCGGGCCAGTCCATCGCGGAAGGCATCCACGAGCTGATCCCGGGTGACATGGCGCAGGAAGCGCAGTTGCAGGCGCTTGATGCAGTTGGAGGAGATGGCCTCGGCCTTCGCCTGCGGCGGCTGCTCGAAATAGAGCGACCAGACGTAGACCTTGAAGAAGAACATCTGCTGCAGTTCCACGTGGGCCAGCGACAGTTGCTTGCCCTGCAGCGTGACTTCCTCGGGCACCCTCACCCCCGCGAGCTCCCGCGCCTGGGCCGAGCCCGTGCTCAACAGCAACGCCGCCAATGTTCCCGCGAGCATCCATTCCTTGCGCACCATCTCCGACCCCCTCGCCACCCCACCAACAGGTAGGGGCCATGGTGCGCACCCGCGAGCGGGCCGCCAACCAGGAACGCGGCCTCAGTGTCCGCTGGTGAGCGGAGGTACTGACGGGGAGCGCACGTGGGTCGGCCCAGGGTTCCCCTCCCTGGGCGAACCATGCAGCATCCGCTCCGAGCCCAGGACGCTGGGACGGGGAGGAGCGCGAAATGGGCTTGTCGTTGCGTGACGCGGCCGATCCCAGCATCAACTGTCCGCGAAGCGCCCTCGCGCGAGTCCACCCGCCCCTATGACTCTGAGTCAGACGCCCCCCGGTCAGGAGCCCTCGTTGAAGGTCGAGGACGAAGCACCCGCGCCCCCTGGAATCCCCCACCGGGAGAGCACCCCGGAGACGCGCGAGGCTCAGCGCGACGACGATCGGGAGCGGCTGGACATGCTCGTCAACCAGGCGAGCGTGGGCATCACCCAGCGAGCCCTCGACGGCACGCTGGTCATGGCCAACCAGCGCTTCTGCGACATCGTCGGGCGTGCGCTCGAGGACGTGATTGGCCACTCCCAACAATCCCTGACGCATCCGGACGATCGCGACGCGCATGCCGCCCAGTGGCGAAAGCTGTTGGAGACGGGCGAGCCCTACACCGTGGACAAGCGCAACGTGCGGCCCGACGGCTCCGTGGTGTGGGTCAACAACCACGTCGCGCTCGCCCGGGACGAGCGGGGCCGCCCGAAGTTCGCCATCTGCGTCACCCAGGACATCACCGCCCGCCGGGAGGCCGAGGAGCGCCTGCGGGAGCGAGAACGGCATCTGCGCTTCGCGCAGGAAATCGGGGGCATTGGCGTGTTCACGGTGGAGCTGGCCACCGGCGTGTTGACCGTGACGCCGGAGTTCTGCCGGCTGTATGGCATCGAGCCGATGGAGCATCCCCCCGCCAAGGACATCGAGGCGACCCTCCTCCCCGAGGATCTGCACCACGCCTCGACGGTGGAGTTCCGCGCTCACGGCCGCGTGAGCGTCCAGGCCGAGTACCGGATCCGCCAGGCCCGCTCGGGACAGGTGCGGTGGATTGCCCGGCGCAGCGAGATGCTCCGGGACGAGAAGGGCCACCCCCTGCGGCTGCTCGGTGTCGTGCAGGACGTGACGGAGCGCCGGGCCGCCGAGGACAGGTTGCGTGAAACCAACGAGCGGCTCCAGCTCGCGCTCAACGCGGGCTCGGTGCTCGGCACGTGGGTGTGGAACATCCCGGCCGGTCTGCTCACGGGTGACGAGCGGTTCGCGCGGACCTTCGAGCTCGCACCGGAGCAAGCCGCGCGGGGGTTGCCGATCGAGGAATACGGGACGTTCGTCCACCCCGAGGATCGCCTCCGCGTCGAGGAGCAGACGCTCCTCACGCTGCGCACGGGAGGACCCTACCGCTGCGAGTACCGCGTCCGCCGTACCCGGGAAGGGCCCTACTTCTGGATTGAAGCCAACGGCTACTGCGAACTCGGCGCCGACGGCCAGCCGCTGCGCTTTCCCGGCCTGCTGATGGACATCGACGAGCGCAAACAGGGGGAGCTGCGCCAGGCGGCCGTCATCGAGCTCGGCGACAGACTGCGCGACCTGAGCGACACGGCCGACATCGCGGGCACCGCCATGGAGCGGGTCGGGAGGCTGCTGGGCGTGCCGCGCGCGGGGTACGGCACGTTCGACGCCTCGCAGCAGTACCTCGAGGTCGAGCGGGACTGGGCCTCCCGCCCCGGCATCCTCAGCGTGGCCGGCCTGCACCGCTTCGCCGACTATGGCGTCTACATCGAGGCGCTCAAGCGAGGAGAGACGATCGCCATCGCGGACATCGAGCAGGACGAGCGGACGAGTGCCGGCGCCGACAACCTGCGGGTGCTCGGCATCCGGGCGCTGCTCAACGTTCCCCTGCTGGAGCAAGGCCGCCTCGTCGCGCTGCTCTACCTTCACGACGATCAGGTACGCCAGTGGAGCCAGGACGACATCGACTTCCTGCGGGATGTGGCCGATCGCATCCGGACGGCGAGCGAGCGCGTGCGGGCCGTGGCGCAACTGCGGCAAGCCAACGAGACGCTGGAGCAGCGTGTCGAGGAGCGCACGCGCGAGCGCGATCGGGTCTGGACCGTGTCGCAGGATCTGCTGGTGGTGTCCGACGCCGAGGGCAGGTTCCTGCGCGTCAACCCGGCGTGGACCACCCTCATGGGCTGGACGCCAGAGGAGCTGTTGGGCAAGACGTCCGTCTGGTTGGAGCACCCCGAGGATCTGGAGAAGACCCAGGCGGAACGGCGGCACCTGTCCGAGGGCCAGCCCGTCATGCGCTTCGAGAACCGCCTGCGGCACAAGGACGGCACCTACCGGCTGTTGTCCTGGAAGGCGGTCCCCATGCCCCAGGAGGGGATCACCTACTCCACCGCGCGGGACATCACGGACCAACGGCAGACCGAGGAGCAACTGCGCCAGTCCCAGAAGATGGAGGCGGTGGGCAAGCTCACCGGCGGCGTGGCCCATGACTTCAACAACCTGCTGCAGGTCATCGGAGGCAACCTCCAACTGCTGCAGCGCGACCTGGTGGGCAACGAGCGGGGGATGCGCCGCGTGCGCACCGCCATCCACTCGGTGGAACGGGGGGCCCGGCTCGCCTCGCAACTGCTCGCCTTCGCCCGCCGGCAGCCGCTCACCCCCGTGGTGCTCCACCTGGGCCGGCTGGTGCGCGGAATGGATGATCTGCTGCGCCGCGCCCTGGGCGAGAACGTGGAGGTGGAGACCATCATCTCGGGCGGGCTGTGGAACACGGCCGTCGATCCCAACCAGCTCGAGAACGTCCTGCTCAACCTGGCCATCAACGCCCGGGACGCCATGGAGAAGTCGGGCAAGCTGACCATCGAGGTCAGCAACGCCCGGCTCGACGAGCGCTACGCGCGGATGCACCCGGACGTGAAGCCCGGACCCTACGTGCTGCTGGCCGTCTCCGACACCGGAAGCGGCATGCCCCCGGAGGTCATCGAGCGCGCCTTCGAGCCGTTCTTCACCACCAAGCCCGAGGGCCGCGGCACGGGGCTGGGCCTGAGCATGGTGTACGGCTTCGTCAAGCAGAGCGGCGGCCACGTGAAGATCTACAGCGAGGTGGGCCACGGCACGACGCTGAAGATCTACCTGCCCCGGTCGTTCCAGGCCGAGATGCCCCTCGAGGAGCTCCCCGAGGGCCCCGTGGAGGGAGGGACCGAGACCATCCTCGTCGTCGAGGACGACGCCGAGGTGCGCGCCACGGTGGTGGAGATCCTCACGGACCTGGGCTACCGCGTGCTCAAGGCCGCGGATGGCCAGGGCGCGCTGGCCATCATCCAGAGTGGCCTCCCGGTGGATCTGCTGTTCACCGACGTGGTGATGCCCGGTCCGGTGCGCAGCACCGACCTGGCCCGGCAGGCCAAGACCCTGCAACCGGGAATCGAGGTGCTCTTCACCTCGGGCTACACGGAGAACGCCATCGTGCACGGAGGGCGGCTCGACCCGGGCGTCCACCTGTTGAGCAAGCCGCACCGCCGGGAGGAGCTGGCGCGCAAGCTGCGGCAACTGCTCAACCAGCGCTCGCCGCGGCAGGAAAAGACTCCCCCGCGCCCCCCCGAGAAACCCCGGGCCCCCGAACCCCCGCCGCGCCCGGACGAGCCCTCGCCCCTGCGGGTCCTGCTGGTGGAGGACGATGAGGACATCCGCGCGTCGGCGCTGGAGCTGATGGGCCTGCTGGGGCACGAGGTGGTGGCGGTGGGCAGCGCGGAGGAGGCCAGCCGCGTGCTGAAGCGCCAGCGCTTCGACGTGCTGTTCACCGATGTGTCACTGCCGGGCATGTCGGGCGTGGAGCTGGCCCGGGAAGTCATCCGGCTCCAGCTCGGGATGAAGATCGTCATCGCCTCGGGACACGGGAATTCGGTGCTCACCGGCGCGGACGCGCGCCTGCAGGGGGTGGTGGTCCTGCCCAAGCCCTACGCCCTGCCTCAAATCCAGAAGGTCCTGGAACAGAAGGAGTAGAGCCCCGAGGCGCCTCCCGCCGCCTGGGGAGGAGCCAACAGAACACGGGGCATCCCGGGAGAACCCACGCCCGGGGCATGCGATGGGCTTGCTCCCGGGAAGGCCGGACAGCAGGATTCCCGCATGAGTGACAAACTGATCCTGAGCGACGAGGAGTGGAAGAAGCGCCTGACCCCCCAGGAGTACCAGGTGCTGCGCCAGCACGGCACCGAGCGGCCGGGAAGCGGCTGCTTCCTGGGCACGAAGGAGCCCGGCACGTATGTCTGCGCCGGCTGCGGCAACCCGCTGTTCAAGGCGGGCGAGAAGTTCGAGTCCGGGACGGGCTGGCCCTCCTTCACCCAACCGCTCAAACCCGACGCGGTGGCGGAGTATCGCGACGTCTCGTACGGGATGGTGCGTACCGAGGTGAGATGCGGCCGGTGTGATGGGCACCTGGGACACGTCTTCCCGGATGGCCCTCCGCCCACGGGGCTGCGCTACTGCATGAACTCGGTGGCGATGAAGCACGCGCCGGAGGGACACACCCTCCCGCTCGTCACGAAGTGAGGGCTCAGCGCGTGGCGCGCTCGACCTCGGTCAGGCGCTTCTTGGACAGCGACAGGTACTTCTCGTCCATGTCGATGCCCACGTAGCGCCGACCCAGCTTGAGCGCCGCCACGCCCGTGGTGCCACTGCCGTTGAAGGGATCCAACACCAGCGCGTCCTCGGGGGTGCTCGCCTCGATGACGCGCTCGAGCAGCGACACCGGCTTCTGCGTGGGGTGGCTGCCGTGCGCCTTCTCCTCCTTGCGCGGCGCCGTCATCGTCCACACGCGGCCGGACTCGTCGGCGTTCAGCTCCTCCTCGCCCGAGCGCGGCAGCGCCCACACGTCGCGCATCTGCTTGCCGCCGTTGTCCGCCTTCATCTTCGCGTAGTTGAAGGTGTGCTGGAGCTTCGCGGCCGGCTTGGGCGACGCCCAGATGAGCAGCTCGGAGGAGTGGGTGAAGTAGCGGCAGGCGAGGTTGGGGCTCGCGTTGGGCTTGTACCAGGTGACGGTGTTGAGCAGCTTGTAGCCGAGCTTCTGCATCGCGAAGCCCACCGAGAAGATGACGTGCTGGGTGCCGCTCACCCAGATGCTGCCGGTGGGCTTGAGCACGCGCTGGCAGGCCTTGAGCCACGCGGTGGTGAAGGCGTGGTCCTCCTCCACCCCGCGCGACACGTCCCAGCCGCCCTTGTTCACCGCGGCGCGCTTGCCGTTCTTGCAGGTGAAACCGCCGTTGGACAGGAAGTAGGGCGGGTCCGCGAACACCATGTCGAAGGTGCCCGGCTCGAACTGCTCGAGCAGCGCGAGGCTGTCCCCCTGGTAGAGCCGGTACGCATCGCTCTTGGCGTAGAGGCTCTCGCGCAGGGTGGGCTGAACAAGCTTCAGGACAGGAGCTGCGGCTTCGGCGGACATCTCGCCTCCGTCAGGGGGTCGGTGAACGGAGGGCAATGTGCCGCAACAATCGGCTACGTCTAATTCCCAGCCTGTTTTTGTCTGATCGATCCTGTAGCACCAAAAGCGCGTTCGAAAAATTGACTGCTCCACTCCGCGCGGACCGAACCGCTATGCTCTCCCGCTCCAACGATCATGGCTCCGCCCCTCACACCAGAACAGGCCCTCGCGCTCGCGCCCGACTCCTCCGTGGCCGCTTCCGGCCAGAAGCTCGCGCGGGAGCGGGAGTGGAAGCTCCTGGGCCGCGCCGAGCGCGCCGCCTGGGGCGAGTGCCAGGGCAGCGCGCTGTACCAGGTGCGCATCGACCTGACGGATCTCACCTCGTCGTGCTCGTGCCCCAGCCGCAAGATTCCCTGCAAGCACTGCATCGGACTGCTGCTGCTGCTCGCCGCGGAGCGCCTGCCCCAGGAGACGCTCCCATCCTGGGTGGAGGGGTGGCTCACCCAACGCGCCGCCGCCGCCGAGCGCAAGGCGGCGAAGAAGGCGGCGCCCGCGCCGGAAGGCGCCACCCCGGCGGACACGAAGGCGCGGGCCAAACGCGCCTCCGAGCGCCAGGAGCGCATGGCCCGGGGCATCGAGGCCCTGGGGCTATGGATGGAGGATCTCGTACGCGGGGGACTCGCCCGGCTCGACACGGCGACGCCCGTGCATGAGCAGGCGGCGCGGCTGGTGGACGCGGAGAGCCCGGGCCTCGCGGCGCAACTGCGTCTGCTCGCGGCGGAGCTGGAAGGGCGTCCCGAGCCCCGACGCCTCGTGGAGCGGATCGGGCGGATCGCCCTCGTCACCGAGGCCTGGCGGAAGCTGGAGCAACTTCCCGCCCCCCTCGCGGCGGATGTCCAGGCGCGGGTGGGTGCCCCGCTGCGTGACGAGGACGTCCTCGCCCGCGGCGAGCGCGTCCAGGGCACCTGGGCCGTCGTCAGCCAGGAGCTGGACGACTCGGCGCACGTGCGCGAGCAACGCACGTGGCTGCTCGGCACCACCCATGGCCGGACGGCCCGCGTCCTCCAGTTCGCGGTCGGGGCCTCCGGGCAGTTCTCCGACAAGCTCATTCCAGGCACCGCCTTCGACGCGGAGCTCGTGTACTGGCCGAGCGCGGCGCCCCAGCGAGCGAAGGTCCTGGAGCGGAAGGGAGACCTCCGACCCTGGACGGGCACCCTGCCCTCGCTCACGCTCGACGCGCTCCAGCGGCGCTTCACCGAGGAGCTGGCCCGGCAACCCTTCCAGGAGCGCACGGCGGCGATGCTGGGTGGTGTCGTCCCCGTGCTGGAGAACGAGGAGCGGATGTGGCTGCGGGACGCCACGGGCGCGGCGCTCCGGCTCGGTCCGTGTGATCGGTGGAGGCTGCTGGCGCTGTCGGGCGGCCACCCGGTGGACGTGTTCGGCGAATGGGATGGGGAACGGCTGCGTCCGCTGAGCGTGCTCGTGGACGGGACGCTGTACGCCCTGGGTGGAGGTGAGCGGTGAACGACCTGGATTCATTGACGCGCCTCGCGTTCCTGGGCACCGCCCACGCGCCCGAGCCCGATGCCCTGGGAGGAGTGGAGGGCCAGGCTGCGCGAGCCCTGAGTGCCCTGTCCGTGGAGAAGCGGGTGCTGCTCGCGGCCGGAGCGCGGGGCGTGGCACGGGCCGCGGGTGGCCGCCTGTCCCGGCTCGACGCGCCCGGGGAAGCGGCACCGCCCGACTCCCTGGAAGTCTGTCCTCCCCGTGTGAGCGCCCTCCTGGTGGAGGTCATGGCCTCCGCGGATGCCGAGATGCTGGGCGCGATCCTCGAGCGGATGGCCCATGCCCGCCGCCGCCTTCCCCCGGAGCTGCTGCCCCGCATGCTCGGATTCAAAGGACCGATGCGCGCGGCGATCGTTCCGGTGCTGGGCGAACGGGGCCGGTGGCTCGCCCGTCTCCACCCCGAATGGCGCTCCGCGCTGACCGGCACCGGCACCTCGTCCGAGGAGGCCGAGCGCGTGTGGACGGAGGGGTCCTTCGAGGAGCGGCGCACGGTGCTCGAGCAGACCCGGCTCACGGATCCAGCCCGCGCCCGAGCCTGGCTCCAGGGCACCTTCGCCCAGGAGAAGAGCGAGCACCGCGCCCGATTCCTCTCCAGCCTGAAGCAGGGACTCTCCCTGGAGGATGAACCCCTGCTGGAGTTGGGCCGCAAGGATCGCGCAGCCGGGGTGCGCGAGGTGGCCAGGGAGCTGCTCTCCCAACTGCCCACGTCCGCCTTCGCGCGGCGAATGGAGGAACGGGCCCGGGCGGCGCTGCTTTGGGAGCAACCCGCGACGCTCCGCGTCCGCTTCCCCGCGAAGTGGGACGCCGAGGCCGAACGCGATGGTCTGGACAAGCCGCCCGCCGGCATCGGCCAGGGCGAGCACTGGCTCCAGCGGCTCCTGTCGGCGCTCCCCTTGTCCACCTGGGAGCGCGCGTTCGGCGCCACGCCGGAGCAGCTCGTCGCCGCCGCCGGGCGGAGCGAGGACGGCATCGGGCTCTCGGAGGGCTGGGCCCACGCGATGCGCCTGGGTGCCTCCCCGGATTGGGCCTCCGCCCTGCTCGACTTCTGGGCCCGTCAGAAACCCAAGATGCTCCCACCCGAGCGCGCGGAGTCCCTGGCGTTCACGCTGTTCGAGGCCCTGCCTCCCTCGGAGCGCGCCGGGCATACCCTGCGCGTGCTCCGTGGAGCGCAGGCCCTGCCCCGCCTGGAGCAAGCCCTCGCCCTGACGCCCACGCCCTGGCCGGTGGAACTCGCTCGGGAGTGGCTGCTGGCCCTTCGTCAGCAGAACGACACGACGAACCGCGCCCTGGCCTTGTTCACCTCCATCCCGCGCTCCGCGCTCGTCCTGCCCGCGGAGTGCCTCGCCGCCGCCGCCGAACCCTTCCATCTACCTCCCCCCCTGTCCCCCTGGCAGCGGGAGCTCGATCGCTTCCAGACGAGCGTCTCGATCTGCCGGACCCTTCACGAGGAGCTGAAACCGTGACCGCCACCGCCCTTCTCCGTCAGCACGCCGAGCAGCAATACGCCGAGGAACTGGCCGCGCTCGCCCGGGCGGATGACCGGCCCAAGCCCCCGGGCTGGGCGCTCTCGCCCTGGGCCGTGCGCCTCTACCTGCTCGGCGGCACGCTGCCCAACGGCTTCCGGGTGAGCGCCAAGTACATCGGCAACGCGCGGCTGGTGGAGATCGCCGTGGCGACGCTCGCCACCGACCGGGCCCTGCTGCTCTACGGCGTGCCCGGCACCGCCAAGTCCTGGCTGAGCGAGCACCTGGCCGCCGCCATCTGCGGGGACTCGACGCTGCTCGTGCAGGGCACGGCGGGCACGGACGAGGCGGCCCTGCGCTATGGCTGGAACTACGCGCGGCTGCTCGCCGAGGGCCCCTCGGACAAGGCCCTGGTGCCGAGCCCCGTGATGCGCGCCATGCGTGAGGGAAAGCTCGCGCGCATCGAGGAGCTGACGCGCATGCCGGGCGAGGTGCAGGACGCCCTCATCACCCTGCTCAGCGAGAAGACGCTCCCGATTCCGGAGCTGTCCAGCGAGGTGCAGGCCCGTGCGGGCTTCAACGTCATCGCCACGGCGAACAACCGGGACCGGGGCGTGAACGAGCTGTCGAGCGCCCTGTTGCGCCGCTTCAACACGGTGGTGCTGCCCACCCCCGACTCGCTGGAGCAGGAGGTGGAGATCGTCGAGAAGCGCGTGGCGGAGCTGGGGCGCGCCCTGGCCCTGCCCGCGGAGAAGCCCGCGCTGGAGGAGATCCGCCGGGTGGTCACCCTCTTCCGCGAGCTGCGTGGCGGCGCGACGCTGGATGGGACGATGAAGCTCAAGACGCCCTCGGGCGCGCTGTCCACGGCCGAGGCCATCTCCGTGATGAACGGGGGCCTCGCCATGGCGGGCTACTACGGGGACGGCGTGCTCCGGGCGCCGGACCTGGCCGCGGGCCTCACGGGCGCCATCGTGAAGGATCCGGTGCAGGACCGGGTGGTGTGGCTGGAGTACCTCAAGACGGTGGTGAAGGAGCGCGAGGGGTGGAAGGACCTCTACCGCGCGTGCATGGAGGTCCTGTGAGCACGGAGCCGGGCGCGGGCGTTCATGTGCTCGGCGTGCGGCACCATGGGCCCGGCAGCGCGCGCGGCGTGCGCTCCGCGCTGGAAGCGCTCCAACCCGACGTGGTGCTCATCGAGGGCCCTCCCGACGCGGACGAGCTGCTGCCATTGGCGGCCCAGGCCGGGATGAAGCCGCCGGTGGCGCTGCTCGTCTACGCGCTCGACGCGCCCGCGCACGCCGTCTTCTACCCGTTCGCCGTCTTCTCCCCGGAGTGGCAGGCCATCCAATACGCCCTGGGGCGCTCGCTGCCCGTGCGCTTCATCGACCTGCCCCAGGCACACCAGCTCGTCCCCGAGGCCATGGCCCAGGAGAAGGCGGAGCCACCCCGAGAGGATGCGCTGGGGGGGCTCGCGCGAGCGGCCGGCCACGAGGAGGGCGAGGGCTGGTGGGAGCAGCTCATCGAGCAACGCCAGGACGCGCGGGGCGTCTTCGAGGCCGTGCTCGAGGCGATGACTGCCGTGCGCGAGGCGGGGGGAGACATTCCCGCGCGCGAGGCCCTGCGCGAGGCGCACATGCGGCGCTGCATCCGCCAGGCGAAGAAGGAGGGCTTCCAGCGGATCGCCGTCGTGTGTGGCGCGTGGCATGGCCCGGCGCTCGTCCAGGCGAAGCCCGCGCGCGAGGACGACGCGCTGCTCAAGGGCCTGCCGAAGACGAAGGTGGCGGCCACGTGGATTCCCTGGACGTATGACCGGCTCGGCTGGCGCAGCGGGTACGGCGCGGGCGTGGACTCCCCCGGGTGGTACGCGCACCTGTGGCTCACTCCCGAGCGGCCGGTGAGCACCTGGGCGGCACGCATCGCGCAGCTCTTGCGCGGCGAGGGATTGGACGCCTCGTCCGCGAGCGTCATCGAGACGGTGCGGCTCGCCGAGGCGCTCGCGGCGCTGCGGGGGCGGAGCGCGGTGGGGTTGGGAGAGCTGCGCGACGCCGCGCTCAGCGTGCTGTGCGAGGGGGACGCGACCCCGCTGGTGCTCGTGCACGACCGGTTGGAGGTGGGCACGGGCCTGGGCGAGGTACCCTCCGACGTGCCCGCGGTGCCGCTCGCGAGGGACCTGGCCGCGCTGCAGAAGTCGCTGCGCCTGCCGCCCACGTCCGAGAGCAAGCTCCAGGAGTTGGACTTGCGCAAGGAGCTCGACCGGGGCCGGAGCCGGCTGCTGCACCGGCTGCGGCTGCTCGACATTCCCTGGGGAGAGCCCGAGGACGACACGCGCAACGCGAAGGGCACCTTCCGCGAGAACTGGCGCGTGAAGTGGGAGCCCGAGCTGGCCGTGCGCGTCGTGGAGGCGAGCCTCTTCGGCAACACGGTGGAGTCGGCGGCCACGAGCCGGGTGAAGGCCCGCGCCGCCGAGGCGAAAGAGCTGGACACGCTGACGGCCCTGCTGGAGGCGAGTCTCCTCGCGGAGCTGTCCGCGTCCATCGACACCGTGCTGCACCATGTGCAGGAGCTCTCCACGCGCTCGGCGGACGTGCCGAAGCTGATGGAGGCCTTCCCGCCCCTGGTGCGCACGGTGCGCTACGGCAGCGTCCGGGAAACGCCCACCGAGCCCATCCTCGCCATCATCCACGGGCTGCTCGAGCGCATCTTCATCGGGTTGCCCGGGGCGTGCGTCGCGTTGGACGAGGACGCCGCGCGCGAGCGCCATGGCCAGTTGAGCACCCTGCACGCCGCGATGGTGCTGCTGGAAGACAAGGAGCGCCTGGAGGAGTGGTCCCAGGCCCTGGACGGGCTCGTGCAGCGGGACGCGGTGCACGGGCTGCTGCGCGGAGCGGCGCTGCGGCTGCGGGTGGAGATGGGCCACGTGGAGGACGCCGTGCTGGGCCCACTCGCCCGGAAGGCACTGTCTCCGGCGGTGCCCCCCGCCGAGGCGGCCGCGTGGCTGGAGGGGCTCGTCACCGGGAGCGCGCTGCTGCTGCTGCACCGCGACGAGCTGTGGGCGGCGCTCGACGGGTGGCTCTCCGGCCTCACGCGGGAGACCTTCGTCGAGCAGCTTCCCCTGGTGCGGCGTGCGTTCTCGCGCTTCGGAGCGGCCGAGCGGCGCGCCATGGCGGATCGCATCCGGCGGCCCGCCACCGCGCCGGGAGCGGCCCGGAGCACGAGGGGTGGAGACGATCTGGATCCCGAGCGCGTGGCGCAGGTGCTGCCCGTGCTGTCGCTCATCTTGGGAGTGAGGCTCGATGAAAACCTCGGATGAAGAGCGGCTGGAGCGCTGGCGATTGGTGCTGGGACAGCCGGCGCAGGAGTCGCTGGGGGTGTCGCTCGGGGAGACCGAGCGGAGCATGGATAGAACCCTCGAGGCGCTGTACGACTCCGAGCGCAAGGCGGGACTCGGCGCGTCCTCGCCGCAGGTGGCGCGCTGGCTCGGAGACATTCGCGAGTACTTCCCCGCCCCCGTGGTGCGCGTCATGCAGGGGGATGCGATGGCGCGGCTGGGGCTGACGGAGATGTTGCTCCAGCCGGAGATGTTGGAGGCGGTGGAGCCGGACGTGCAGCTCGTGGCCACACTGCTGTCCTTGCGCAAGGTCATTCCCCAGAAGACGAAGGAGACGGCGCGCCGGGTGGTACGCAAGGTGGTGGACGAGCTGGAGCGTCGGCTGCGGGCTCCCACCGAGCGGGCGGTGCGGGGAGCGCTGTCACGGGCCTCGCGCACGCGCCGGCCAAGGGCCTCGGAGATCGACTGGGACCGGACGCTGCGGGCCAACCTGGGCAACTACCTGCCCGAGCGCAAGAGCGTGGTGGTGGAGAAGCTGGTGGGCCATGGACGCAAGCGCTCGAGCCTGCGGGACGTGGTGCTGTGCATCGACCAGAGCGGCTCCATGGCGGCGTCGGTCGTCTACTCGAGCATCTTCGGCGCGGTGCTGGCGTCCCTGCGGGCGGTGTCCACGAAGATGGTGCTCTTCGACACGGCGGTGGTGGACCTGAGCGAGCAGTTGTCGGATCCGGTGGATCTGCTGTTCGGCACCCAGCTCGGAGGGGGCACGGACATCGACCAGGCGCTCGGGTATTGCCAGCAGATCATCACCCGTCCGGCGCAGACCATCCTCGTGCTCGTCACGGATTTGTACGAGGGGGGCAACGCGCAGCGGATGCTCCAGCGGGCCGCCGCGCTCGTCCAGAGCGGCGTGACGGTCGTATGTCTCCTGGCCTTGAGCGATCAGGGCACGCCCTCGCATGACCCGCACCACGCAGCGCACTTCGCGGCGCTGGGCATCCCCACCTTCGCATGCACGCCGGACCTCTTCCCGGAACTCATGGCCGCGGCCCTTCAGCGCAACGACTTGCGCGCCTGGGCCTCACGGCAGGAACTCCAGGTGGCCCGCCCGGGGTGAGCACGGCGGGGATGCTTCAAGGCGTGATGATGGGTTCCAGGAGACCCGCTCTGTCCAGCAGCCCCTGAACGCGCTGAGCGAGTTCCACGTGTTCGGGGTTCGACACCGTGAGCAGGTCAGGCGTGAGGATGACGAGCATCCCTTTGTCCTCTACCGGCTCGATACGCACGGGAGCAGGCAACGGAGGCACCGTGCCCCGGCTGCGCGGGAAATACATGATCCATCCCACGAACGTCCCCGCGATGCCGATGGAGGTAACGGTTTCACGGAGCATCGTTTCACGGAGCATCGATGAGGTGACGAGGGCGAATCCTGGCTCCCAGGCAAGCACCATGCTCCGCATGAGCTCGGTCAGAACAGGTACGCTCAAAACCCGCTCCGCGTTTGACCCTCGGGTTGGCAAGCTACATACACAAACGTTGCTCACGGCTTCCGAGTAGGCGCCGCATGAGAAGTTCAAACCGCTGTCCTCGTAGTCGACGCACACACCGTTCCACGCCCAGACAGAGTAACCGAGATCCTCGAATTGCCGATCCCTGCCCCGGCGAATCAGTTTTTCGAGAGACTCTCGAGTGGGCTCGATGGGACGAGATAGTGCGTCCTTTCGGGACCTGCCCTGTTGAAACCAACGCGAGAAGGAAGGGTCGACCTTCGCCATGGCGGACCAGAAGGCTTCCGCCCGCCGAGCACACTCCTCTGGAGACTCCTTCCTCGGTCCCCAATAGGCGCCTGCGTAATACGACTCAATCCGCTGAAACGTCTTCGGCATGGGCAGCGTATCTCCCTACAAAGGCTGGGTATAAACCACTTCAATTCCGCTCACGTTGTTTTTCTCGAACAAGAGTCGGATGGCTTCGGCGGTCTTCTCCTCGGCGATATGCCATCGGATGGAGATCCCCTTCCCTCTCACAGCCCCGAGCTGCCGCCTGGCCTGATCGACGAGGGCCTGTGCTCCCGTGTTCTTGAACCAGGGCTTGGGCTCCAGCGTGTCGAAGAACTTGTTGGCGTAGCCGGGCCCCTTGGCCTCCAGTAGCACACCATCCGTGAAGCCGTCGAACCTCACGCCCCCGGCCTTTGTGCTCATGCCCCCAACCCAGTAGGCATCGTCCGCCGAGTGCCCCGTGATCTGCTCCTGGTAGGCGCGGGCCCGAGCGGACATGGATTCCCCTGCGGGGCCCCACTGGCCCGGCCCCGGAGCCGGTGAGGGCGCCTGCCCACTCGCCTGCGTCCGCTGGAGGATGATGGCCGCCCCCGGCCCGCCGCTCAGCACCGTGGCCACCTTCCCCACGGGCACCACCACGCGCTCCATCGCCAGTGCCCCCTCGGCCGAGAGCGACAGCACCGGCACCAGGGCCTCCGCTCCCGCGAACGTCCTCGTCAAGGTGCTCGAGGTACCTCCCGCCGCGCCAAAGGTGACCAGGAGGTTCGTGGTCAGCTTGGAGAGCGCCTTCACCTGCTCTCCCCGCGTCATCAACCGGAAGCGCGCGAGGTACTCGGGCGAAGAGGCGAGGAGGGCCGCCACTCCCGCGGGGAGATGTCGCAGCGCCGCGATGCTGTCCACCGGGTGTGAAAGCAACTGGCCCATCGCGTGGTACAGCTCGACGAAGGACTCCTCCGCCCCGTCCAGCACGCGGCTGATGTGGTCGGCGTCGTCATACACCTCGGCCAGTCCAGGCCCGTCCATGATGGGCCGCAGTCGCGCGTCCGCTCTCCGGAAGACCCATCCGTGCACGGTGTAGAAGCGCCCCAGCTCGAAGGGCCCGGCGCGAAAGGCGTTGTCCTTCCACACCACCGGGCCCACCTTCTGCTGTGTGCGTCCGTTGAGCGCCCAGGCGAGATAGCCATCCGGCCGCAGCACGGCCACGCGGTTGAAGCGCTCCACCCGGCGCACCAGCTCCTCGCGAGAGGCGGCCCCTCCCTCCAACACCTCGCGCAGCAGATGGCAGGCGGCCATGCGTGGCGGAAGTGAGCCTGGCGTCATGGGCCTTCGCATCAGCAAGGTCAGCACCCGGGCCGCCTCTTGTTGCGAAAGGGGAACCCTGGCCGAAGGCATGTCGTGGACGTTGTCCAGGCCCGCGAGTGTCAACAGATAGTCGAAGGCATCCATCCGCACGGCGCCACCGCTCACCGCGCGCACGGCCATGTCGGCCGGGCTCACCATGGCCACGGCCATGAGAGGGACACGCGCACCCCGGCGGCCCGACGCGACACTCGGGCCGTGGTCCAGGAACGCGCCGTCAGATGCCGTCGCGCAACCCGTGGCCACGGCAACCATCCCCAGCAACAGGGCCACCCACTTCCATACTCGCGCAGCGGACATGGACCACCCCCCTGTCCCAGGAGACGAAGGCCCCCGGGAACGGCTTTTCGTTCAACGCCGTGCCCAGCAGTATGCCGCCCCGCACGAAGACAGCGCGCGAACCCTTTACCGAGCTCCGAGAATGTGGAGCCCCACCGACCTCATTCCACGTGCTCGCGCGTGAAGCCGACCCGCGCGCCCGTGCGCTGTGGCAAGCTCGCGGCCCGCATGGAGACGTCCCCCCCGCTCCTCCGGTTGTCGAACATCACCCGAAGCTTTCCCGGCGTCGTCGCCAACGACCACGTCAGCCTCGACCTCCACGCGGGCGAGGTCCATGCCCTGCTGGGCGAGAACGGCGCGGGAAAGACGACATTGATGAACATCCTCTATGGGCTGGATGCACCGGACTCGGGGGAGATCCTCGTCGATGGGCTCCCCGTGCGCATGGGCTCTCCCGCCCAGGCGTTGCGGCGGGGCATCGCCCTGGTGCCGCAACATCCCCTGCTCGTGGAGCGCCATACCGTGGCGGAGAACCTGGCGCTCGGCCTGCGCGGCGGCTGGCTGATGACCCGGCACCGGCTGCGAGCCACCCTGCGCGAGCGGCTCGCCGGCCAACCCCTCCCGATGGACCTCGACATCCGGGTGGAGAACCTCTCCGCCGGAGAGAAACAGCGGCTGGAGATCCTCCGCGCGCTGCTGCGCGGCGTCCGCGTCCTCATCCTGGACGAGCCCACCAGCGTGCTCACCCCCCAGGAAGTGGAGCCGCTCTTCCAGCAGCTCGCCCAGCTCAAGGCCCAAGGCGTGGGCATCCTCTTCATCAGCCACAAGCTGGATGAGGTGCTCGCGCACTCGGATCGCATCACCGTGCTGCGCGCGGGCCGCAAGGTGGGCGAGGCGTCCGCGCGCGAGACGACGCGGGAGCAGTTGGTGAAGTTGATGCTGGGACGCGAGGCGGTACCCCGGCCCCAGCTCGCACCGCCCCGGCCGGGCGTGCGGCTGGAGGTCCAGGGCCTGGAGGTCCGCTCGGATCGCGGCACGCGGGCGGTGAAGAACATCCACTTCTCGCTGGCACCCGGGGAGATCCTCGGCATCGCGGGAGTCGCGGGCAGTGGCCAGCGCGAACTCGTGGAGGCGCTCACGGGCCTGCGGCCCTACCAGGGACAGGTGCGCTTCGAGGGGCAGCCCCTGCGGGCGACGTCACCGGCGGAGCTGTTCGCCCGGGGCGTGGCCCATGTCCCCGAGGAGCGCGCCGCCGGAACGGTGCCCTCGCTGAGCGTGGCGGAGAACCTCGCCCTGCGCACGTGGAACACGGCGCTGCGGCGCGGGCCCTGGCTGGACCGGGCGCGCATGGAACGCGAAGCGCTCGGCATCATCCAGACATATGGCATCGCCACACCGAGCCCACGCACCCCGCTGCGACTGCTGTCCGGAGGCAACATCCAGCGCGCGGTGCTCGCACGGGAGCTGGCGGGCTCGCCCCGGCTGCTCATCGCCGTCCATCCCACCTACGGGGTGGACATCGGGGCCACCGAGCGGGTGCACCGGCTGCTCATCGAGCGGGCCCAGGAAGGCATGTCCGTGCTGCTGGTGACGGAGGATCTCGAGGAGCTGTTCACGCTCTCGCATCGCGTGGCCGCGCTCTACCAGGGCGAGCTGCGGGGACCCTGGCCCGCGGGCGAGGTGGACGTGGAGCGGCTCGGGCGGATGATGACGCAGGCGATGGAGGGCGCGGCGTGATCCGCCTGGAACAGGAGCCCCGGCCCCGCCGGGCGAAGGCGCTCGGGGTGTACCTGGGCATGGGCGTGATCGCGTTCGCGCTGACCGGAGGCGTCTTCGCGGCGTATGGCGTGAGCCCGTGGGAGGTCTACCGCGCGCTGCTCGAGGGCACGTTGGGCGAGCGCCAGGGACTGGCCGAGGTCCTGCGCCGCACCCTCCCCCTGCTGCTCATCGGGGGAGGGCTCACCCTGGCCTTCCGCGTGGGGTTCTTCAACATCGGCGCGGAGGGACAGCTCCTGATGGGCGCGGTGGGGGGCACGGCCGTCGCGCTCTTCCTGCCACCGGGGGCGCTGAGCCTGCCCCTCATGTTCCTCGCGGGCGCGGTGGCCGGAGGGCTGTGGGCCCTGCCCGCCGCGTGGCTGCGCTCGCGCGTGGACGTGAACGAGATCCTCACCACGTTGATGTTGAACGCGGTGGCCGGCTCCTTCGTGCTCTACCTCGTCAGTGGCCCGTGGCGGGGGGAGCAGGTCCAGGGCTACACCTATACCGACGCGTTCCCGGACGCGGCCTCGCTCCCGGTGCTGGGGGACACGTTGGTGCACTGGCCCACCGGGGTGCTCGGGGCGGTGCTCGCGCTGGCCCTGCAGGTGCTGCTCACGCGGACGTCCCTCGGCTACGCGCTGCGGGTGGTGGGGGCGAGCCCCCGGGCGGCGCGCTACGCGGGCCTGCCCACGGGTCGGGTGGTGCTGCTCACCGGCCTGCTCTCGGGCGGAGCCGCGGGGCTGGCGGGCGTGGGCGAGGTGGCCGGCATCCATCACCGGCTGTTGGATCCCACCCAGCTCTCGCTCGGCTACGGCTTCACCGCCATCATCGTGGCGTGGCTGGCCCGGGGTCACCCGGCGCTGGTGCTGCTCACCGCGCCCCTCATGGGCGTCATCCTCGCGGGAGGCGATCTGCTCAAGATCAGCTTCAACATGCCCTTCCGGGTCATCGACGTCTTCAGTGGAGTGTTGTTGCTCTGCCTCATCTCCGGCGAGGCCCTGGCGCGCTACCGCGTGAGGTGGGGACGATGATCGACGAAATGATCCAGGCGCTGCTCCGGGCGCTCTCCTTCGGCACGCCGCTGCTGCTGGCGTGTCTGGGCGTGCTCGTCAACGAGCGGGCGGGCGTGGTGAACCTGGGGGTGGAGGGAATGATGGCGCTGGGGGCCCTGACGGCCTTCGGCGTGGCGACGGAGACGGAGTCGTTGGGGCTCGCGGTGGCGCTGTCCCTGGTGGCCGGAGCGCTGGCGGCGCTGCTGCATGGCTTCGTGACGCTCACGCTGCGCGCCAACGCGTACGTGTCCGGGCTGGCGCTGACGATGTTGGGGCTGGGCGTGGCGGGGCTCCTGGGCAACCGCTACGAGGGAGCCATCCTCATGGAGCCCGCGCCCGAGCTGCCCTTCACCGTGGCGGCGGGAGTGCTGGCCGTGGGCCTCTGGGCCTTCCTGCACGCCACGAGACCGGGGCTGGTGCTGCGCTCGGTGGGAGAGAACCCGGCGGCGGCGGACGTGCTGGGCGTGAGCGTGGGCGGGGTGCGCTACCTGGCGGTGGCCTTCGGCGGCGCGCTGGCGGGACTGGCCGGCGCGTTCCTGTCGCTGGCCTACCGTCCGGCGTGGACGGATGGCATGACGGCGGGCCTGGGGTGGATCGCCGTGGCCCTGGTCATCTTCGTGGGGTGGAGCCCCCCGCGCGCGGTGCTCGGCTCGGTCTTCTTCGGACTGCTCTATTATTTGCAATTCCGGCTCCAGGATCAGAGCCGGGTGCCCACCGAGCTCTTCGCGGCCATGCCCTACCTGCTCGTGGTGGGGGTGCTGGCGCTCGCGGGGCTGCGGCGCACGCAGGGCTCGGCGCCGGCGGCGTTGGGCAAACCCTATCATCGGGGCGAGCGGTAATCAGACAAGGAGCATACGGATGAAGTCACCTGGGTTGTGGCTGGTATTGCTGGCATTGGGACTGGCGGGCTCGGCGCGAGCGGACGAGGCGAAGCTCAAGGCGTGCTTCGTCTACGTGGGGCCGGTGGGAGACATCGGCTGGAGCCATGCGCACGACGAGGCGCGCAAGCTGACCCTGAAGGCGCTGCCCTGGTTGGAGACCCAGTACGTGGAGTCCGTGCCCGAGGGCCAGGCGCTGCCCGTCATCGATCGGCTGGTGAAGGGCGGCTGTCAGGTGGTGTTCACCACGAGCTTCGGCTTCATGGATCAGACGCTCGAGGCGGCCAGGAAATACCCGAAGGTGGTGTTCGCGCATGCCACGGGCTTCAAGCGGGCGCCCAACATGGCCACCTACATGGCCGACTTCTACCAAATCTACTACCTCAACGGCC
Organism: Cystobacter fuscus; assembly: GCF_002305875.1. Classification (NCBI taxonomy): domain Bacteria; kingdom Pseudomonadati; phylum Myxococcota; class Myxococcia; order Myxococcales; family Archangiaceae; genus Cystobacter; species Cystobacter fuscus. The sequence continues at coordinate 8,788,130 of NZ_CP022098.1, forward strand.
TGATGGCGGGGGCACTGACGAAGACCGGCAAGGTGGGCTACGTGGGCGCCTTCCCCATCCCCGAGTTGAAGCGTCACATCTCCGCGTTCGCCATGGGCGTGCGGGCGGTGAATCCCCAGGCCACGGTGAACGTGAAGTGGATCAGCGCCTGGGTGAGCCCGGTGAAGGCGCGCGAGGCGGCCGAGGCGCTGATGGCCGAGGGCAATGACGTGCTGGCCTTCACCGAGGACACGGCCACGGTGGTGCAGGTGGCGGGACGCAAGAAGGTGCCGTCCTTCGCGCACTACTCACCCATGCAGCGCTTCGCGCCGGACTTCGTGGTGTCCGGACAACTGGTGCACTGGGAGAAGATCTACATCGACTTCCTGAGCAAGGTGCGCGACGGCACGTACGCGCCGGGCAAGCTCCAGGACGTGGACTACTGGTGGCTGCTGCGCGAGGGCGCGGTGGAGATGGGCGGCCAGCCGGGAGTGCCCATCAATCCCAAGTTCGTGGACGCGCTGAAGAAGGCGCAGATGACGGTCAACGGCAAGCAGGTGTCCGTGCATGACCGGGTGCTGGAGCTGCTCAAGGACATGTCCTCGAGCAAGCCCGGCTTCGATCCCTTCACCGGCCCGCTCCAGGATCGCCACGGAGCCACGCGCGTGCCCGCGGGCAAGACGCTGACGAAGGAGGAGCTCAACCAGATGCAGTGGATGGCCCCCGGAGTCACCGGCCCGGTGGCCGACGAGCCCCGATAAAGAAGCGAAGGACGCCAAAGGAGACGTCATCCAGAGATGACGTCTCCAGCAAAGGAGGCTGATTTTGGCCAGCAGCCGCATCACGCCCCCTCACCGGGGCGCCACCACCTGAACGCACTGCCGACGACAGCCCCGGCTCCGAGGTCTCCTCGGGCCGGGGTGTTTCATCCTCTAATCGAGCACCGGGCGAAGTAACCCCTTTGCGTCCAACACCTCCTGAACCCTGCGTCCGAGCGACACGTGCTCCGGGTTGGCGGCGGTGAGTCGCTCCGGCGCGCCAACGATCAGGTTGCCCTTGTCTTCGACGGGCTCAACGCGGACGGGCGGCGGTAGTGGCGGAATCTCCCCGCGACTTCGGGCAAGATAGGTGAGCCAACCCACAAAGCCTCTTGGATCTCTCGCAGGTCGAAGCGCCCTACGAAACTCATGGGTGGCGATGACGCCGAAGAGGGGATCCCATGCGAGCACCATTGCCCGCAGCACGTTCACGAGAACAGCCGTTTTCATCACGCGCGGCCCCTCTGGCTCGATTTCGGGCCATGGGAGGTACAGCAAGCAGCAGTTGGGATAGGCCCCGGAAGCATCTCCACACGTGAGGTTCACCATGCCCCCGCGCCCGTCCTCGGCGTGACCTGTCCAGGCACCGAAGCTGAAACCGTCTATTCCGAGTTGGTTCTCCTCACTCTGATAGAAGCGAAGGAAGGTCGCAAAGTCCGGCGTGAACTCCTGCTGGAGCGCCTCCTCCAGCGAGTCCCCCTGCTCGAACCAACGAGCGTAAATCTCGTCGCACTGCGAGAGGAGGCGAAAGAAAGCCACCGAGCGCCGGGCGCACTCCTCTGCGGACTCCAGCCGGGCCGGCCAGTAGACGGCTGCATAGTAGCTTTCCATCATGGCACTCCTCCGGCTGCGGCTCGCTGGTAGACAACCTCGATCCCGGTAACACCCGCATTCTCGAGCATCTTCTCAAGAATACCGACCATCTCCGGCTCTGCAACGTACCACCGGATAGGAACCCCATTCGCCACCCTGAACTGGCGCTTGGCAGTCTCAAGGAGCTTCTTGGCGCCCTTGAAATACCTCTTGGGATCGAGCTTTTCGTCATAGTGCTTAGCGTAGTTGAAAGCCTTGCCGTCCTGCAGAACACCCTCCGAGATGCTGTAGCCGTCGAAGTCCGCCTTCTCTCCATTCCTCCAAACGCGATAGACCCACCCCGGCGGAGCCCCCGTCACTTGGCATTGGTAGCACCGAGAGTCCTCCGACATGCTCTCGTTTGCCTGCTCCCACTTCCCAGGACCGCCAGAGGGAGGCCAGCCTCCCCCGCCCTGCGCGCCCATGTTCGCCATGTGCAGAACGTAGGTGGCACTCAGCGCGTTTCCCGCTACGGCAACCGCGCCCCCTACAGGAACCGCGACCAATCGCACAGCGAGAAGCCCATCACTCGAGAGCGACAAGACTGGCACGCTCATACTCCCGAGCGTCCCCCCCCAGGACGATGCCTTCGCGGCCCCCGCCCCCGCGGTACCCACCGTCAGGACAATCCCCGTCGCCAGCCGTGACACGGTGCGGACCTTCTCCGCATAGGGCTTGTGCCGAAACTCGTCCCAAAGCCGCGGGGAGTTCTCGTAGAGCTGCCTCACTGCGCCCGGCAGCTGCGCGAGCCCCTCGAGCGTCTCGCCCGTGTAGAAGACGAGCCGGTAGAGGCCTTCCACCAGGTCCACCACGGCGAGAACCGCCCCCTCGGCCACCGCCAGCGCCGGGTTGTCGTCGGGCTCGTAAAGGCCCGTCGGTGGCACCCCTTTCGGGACCTCGAGCTGCTGGTTGACCGGAAGAAGGCGCTCTCCCTCAATGACATAGAAGGGACCAACCTCAAAGCGACCAGCCCGTAGCGTTCCGTCCTCGGCGAGCACAACCTGCCCCGCCTTCTGGATCGCTACTCCAGAGGTGACCCTTACCAAGTATCCGTCTGGACGAAGCACCAGCAGCCGCGAAAAGCGCCGCATGCGCGCGTGGAGTTCGTCCCTCGTCACCACCTCGGCCCCCGTGGCTACTTCCAAGAGCAGGTGCGCTGCCATGCGGCGGAGCCCGAAGTTACCCAGTGTCACCGGCGTAGAGAGCAGATGTGAAACCAGCGCCAGAGCCTGCTGGGGCGCCAACGTCCGCCCGTCCTTCGGCAACGCGCTGCTGGGGACACCCGCCTGGGAGAGGAACCCCTGGAAGTAGTCGAGCGTCATGGGCACCTCGAACGGCCGCCCGTCGCCCACTCCATCCCGCCACCCAACGCCCTTGCCCTCCAGCTCCTCCTCCCGGTCGTCCTCGCTCACGCGTCGCTCCCGAGCCCGCGGTCGCTCTGCCGCTACAGCCCCTTTGGCCGCGTCTTCCTCCAGCGGTGCACCAACCTCGTGCTCAGCGGCGCCCCCGACCGTGTCCTCCAGGTCCTTAGTTCGAGTTTCGCACTTTCTGGCGAGGCTCAAGCCGCCGCTTGGGAGGAGCCCGGGAGGAGGAGGAGCGGTTTTTGTTGACCCTGCTCATCGCGCGGGGTCGCAGAAAATGCCGAGCGCAAACAGGCGTAGCGCAAGGTGGTGAGCATGTCGGCGAAGGAAGGGCGCACCTTGTGGCGGTACCAGGGGCGGAAGGGAGGCTCGTAGTGGGTGTGCCCTTCTCTGGCGAACCACAGCACGGTCAGGCTGTAGAGCAGCATGGCCATAGGAGCGGTTCTCCGCACCGCCAAGCGGCTCCAACCCTGCGGCTCCTCGAAACCCAGGTGGCTCTTGCTTCCTTGGAAGGCTTCCTCAATGGACCATCGTCCGGCGTACCCCTGCAACACCTCCTCCGCCGTCTGTGTGGAGACGGTGGAGTAGAAAGCTTGCACGGGTCGATTTCCCGTCAGGGGCTCGACGACGACGACCTTGAGCAGACGGTTGGGAACGCTGTACCAATACACCAGCCCCTCGACGACACGCACCTTGTCTTGACGTCCATACAGTCGCAGCGTCAGGTGCCGCGCCTTCTGCTTTTCCAACATTTGTTCCGGGTTGGGCAAGCGAGGCCCACGCCGGCGAGGCCGACCCCGAGTCGTCGTCCGGCGCGCGGGGACAGGGGCGTGCAACCGGGCATCCAATGGCATTCGGCTGGTGAGGTCAAACCGGTCAGGGAGATGGGCCAGAACACTCTGTCCGCCGTAGGCCGAGTCGGCATACACGTGAAAGCGTCGCTCGGGCACTCCCTTGCTCAAGCACTTGAGCATTTCGACAGCCAGCTGGGGCCGCGTGCGATAAGTCAGGCGCCAGCGCGCTGCGGATTTGCGATTGAGATAAAGGCGGAAGAGGAGCGGCAGGCTGAAATAGCGGCCTGGAACACAAGGCAGTTGCACGCGCACGGCCAGCACGACCCACGAGTGCCCCCAGCTGAGGACAGCGCACTGGCGACTGCTGGCCAACGGGTCATGGTGCATGCCCGTGCCAAACATCTTCACGCCCCGCTTGCGCGCCAGGGTATCGTCCAGAGTGAGGGGCACTGCGCCCGGTTCAAGCAAGGGCCTGGCCAGGGCGAAGAGCGCCAGGCCCAATGCATCCAGGCTCCAGCGGGCGGTGGCGAAAACCCGGTAATAGGCCGAGTGGTGCTTGTCGCCCACGGCTCCAGCGGCCACCAGGACCCCCGTCAGAGTGCGGCGTCCAGCGAACAGCCAGCCTTTGACCACCGTCACCCACGAGGCCCGCGTGGGCGCGTTCATGGTGGCGCCCAGCGCCAGGAGCAATTGGAGGAAGGAATCCGGCAAGAACATGGTGTCCCCTTGGCGAGAGGGGACAGCCAGCTCGACTCGACGCTCCCCACCTCCGCCATCAGCTTGCAGTGGATGACTTCTAACGTCCTGCGGCGCCTCTCGCCCCTCCTGCTCGCCCTCCTGCCGCCAGCTCGCATGAGGAGCAGCCCACTCTTCAGCCCCTTCTTCTCTTCCTCTCTCAGCGCATCAAAAGTGCGAAACTCGAACTTAGAGCTCGTTTCATAAATGGACCTGTCGAGGCAGGTGACGTTAGCGGCAGAGAGCGAGCCGCACAGCGCACACAACCCTCTCCGAGCAAGGTGAACTGGGTTACCTGTCCTGACCCAGTGGGTTCATTTTTGAAACGAGCACTTAGCGTAAATGCTCGCCGAGCCCCGTGGTCGAAGCGCTTGACGACGAATAGAAGGGCGCGAGGGGGGCGTTCACCGAAATGCGACAAGCACCGCAGCACCCGGTCAGCTCAGGACAGGTGGGAAGGAGTGCCGTGGCGCGTCAGCCCCCGGCGGGTTGCACGAGTTGGTTGGGCAGGGGAATGGCTTCCCCGCGCAGGGCCGTCAGCGCGGCCTCTCACACGTAGCTCTGAGCACTCCCCCCCAAACGCCGCGAGCACGGCGGGAAGCCCTCGGGGAGGACTTCCGGCGCCGTGCTCGGCGGTGACGACGGACTACAAGGGCGAGACGATCAGGCCTCGGCCTTCTTGCCGCCCTTCTTGGCGGGAGCGGCGGCGGGGGCAGCGCCCTCCGCGGCGCCCTCGGCGGGCTTCGCGGCGTACTTCTTGCGGAACTTCTCCACGCGACCCGCGGTGTCGAGCAGCTTGTACTTGCCGGTGAAGAAGGGGTGGCAGTTCGAGCAGACTTCCACCGCGAACGAGCCACGCGAGGACCGCGTCTCGACGACATTGCCGCACGCACAGGTGATGCGAGACGGGGCGTAAACCGGGTGCAGATCGGGCTTCATGTTCAACTCCCTGCGCCTTGCCCCCACCCCAAGGTGGGAGGTCTGGCGTTTTCGAGGTAGGCCGGCGCTTATAACGGCGCGCCGGGCGGGGCACAAGGCCCGTGACCGGGCCCTGTCCCTTCTAATGAGATGCGGACCCAGGGGACTCGATTCGCTCCACGAGCCGCTTCACCGCTGGATCATCCACCACGTCGCTCCCCAGCTGGAGGTAGGAGAAGCGAAAGGTGCGCTCGCCCGCCTTCCCGACCAGCTTCGCCTCGAGGGTGAGATCCTGGACACGCTTCTCCAGGCTGGCAATCGTCTCCCGCCACGAGGCCCGGACGGTCTCGTCCCTCGCGGCCGCGAGGCTGCGCCGGGCCTGCTGGAGGTTCTCCTCGACGAGCTTGATGCCCTGCTGGGCCCGCTCGGCGGACGAGAGATCCTGGAAGGGGCCCTTCCCCTCCACGGAGAGCTCCAGCCGGGCGACCTGCCGGCCCCGCTCTCCCCCCCCGAGGAGCACGGCGAAGTCGTTGCGCTGGGGCAGGAACGCCTGGCCCTCGTGGGACTGGAGGAGGAAGTCCACCGTGGTACCCACCTGCACCGACAGGGGTTGGAGCTCGGCCTGGGGAAGCGCCGCGAGCACCACCACCACGTCCACCTTCTCCTGCTCGCGCAGCCGGCGCGCCTCGGAGAGGGCCGCCTTGGTTGGAGGCAGGCCCTTCACCCCCTTGGCCGTGGAGACCGGGCCCGAGGGCGACACGCCCACCACGCCGAACTTCACCCCACCCACCGTCACCACGGTGGAGGCGGCGAACAGGGGCTTGCCCTCCGCGTCCACGAGGTTGGCGGACAGCAGCTTGAGCTTCCTGCCCTTCACCGTCTGGGAGAGGAAGTCGGCCCCCAGGGTGAGATCGCGCGCGCCCACGGCCATGGCCGCGGTGCCCAGGGCATCCATCTGCTCGAGCAACAGCACGGCCCGCTCCTTCTCCCGAGCCATGCCTCCGGGAGCGGGTGATTTGAAGAGAGCGTTTCCTGAATCCAGCACCAGCACCGGCCCCTTCGCGCGCTCCCGCGAGAAGACCGTCTTTCGTCTGGCCAGACCGCCAGACGGGTTGTGGCTTCAACCACAGGGGGCGATTTCGCCCCCATTGTCTCCGGTGAAGAGGAGCACCACGTGCTTGGGCTCCGCCCCGGCCACCCAGGGCGAGAGCAGCAGCGCCAACAGCGCCAGCAGCAACGGTCGCCTGCTCATTTCTTGCTTCCCTTCTTCTTGGCCTTGTCCAGCTCCGCGAGCCGCGTCTTGGCCGTCTTGGCCGCCTCGGACTTCGGGTAGCCCTTCACGAGCTCCTCGAGCGCCAGCCGCGACTCGTCCTGCATCTTCAGCTTCTGGAAGCACTCCGAGGAGCGCAGGTAGGCCTCCGGCGTGGAGTCCGCCTTGGGGTGCTCCTGCAGCAGCTTGCCGTACTCGAAGAGGGCCTCGCGGCACTTGTCCTCGGCGAAGTAGCTCTCGCCCAGCCCGAAGTGGGCCTCGGCGACGAGCGCGTCCTTGGGCCACTTCTTGAGGAACTCCCCGTAGAGCTGGCGGGCGAGCGCCACGTCACCGGCCTTGGCCTTGTCCTGGGCCAGCACGAGGAACTCCTTCTTGTCCGTGGGACGCTTGAGCTCCTCGGCCTTCTTGCGGGCCTCGGCCTCCTTGAGCGCCTGCTCTCCCTTGAGCTCGAGCAGCCGCTTGTCGGTGTCCTGGCTCGTTCTCGCGAGCGCCGCCTCCAGCTCGCCAATCTTGTAGACGTACGTCTCCACCTGACCGCGCAACTGGGCCAGGTCCTCCACCGTCTTCTGCAGTTGGATGCCGATGTCCGCGCCCGAGCGGCGCGAGGCCTTGTCCAGACCTTCCAGGGCCTTGGACACCTGGGCGATCTTCTCGTCGATGAGCGGCAGCGTGGCGTCGAGTTGCTCGCGCGTGCGCTTCAGCTCCGCCTGGATCTGCGCCTGGGAGGCATCGAGTTGATCGAGCCGGGTCTCCAGCGCGCGTCCGCGAGCCGCCGGGTAGAAGCAGCCCGAGAGCAGGAAAGGGAGGGCGATGAGGGCAAGCCTTCGCATAGGCGGCGCATCCTATCGGGCAAAGTCCCGGCGCGCGTGTGCTTCTTCACGCTCCGGGGAGGCCCACCTGTCCGCCCCTCAACGCGACGTCGGGGGAGTGGCCCGCTCCACGCGCTCGATGGCCCGCGCGCAGGCCACCAGGAGCCGGGAGTTGTTGAGGAAGAAAGGAGTGGCGCGCGCCCTGCCCTCCTCCAGGGAGCGCAGCGCGCGCCGGTACTCGCCCGCGGCCTCCGCCCACGCGCCGCGTTGTTCGAACACCAGGCCCAGCAGATAGCGCGCCGCGGCCAGGTTCGGATCCAACAAGAGGCACCGCCGCAGGGTTTCCTCCGTCTGGGGATCCGGCTGACCCTGGTTGCCCACCGCGTCCAGGACCTGGCTGAAGAGCGCATCGGCCTCCCGATGCACGGAGTCCTCGCCGCGAGCGGCTTCCGACGGAGCGTCCGGCCTCGTGGGAGACACCGCGGGAAGCCCCGATTGCGAGGGACGCACCGCGGACAGACCCGACTGCGAGGGGCGCACCGCGGGCAGACCCGACTGCGAGGGGCGCACCGCGGACAGACCCGACAAGGAAGAGGCTGGGCCACCGGGCGAAGCCGCGGGGGGCGCGCGGCCATAGAAGAACGCGTCCGCGTAGCGCAGGGTGCGCAGGCTCGGCGGAGCGCTCAGCAGCGGCTCGGCGGAGGAGAGCACCAGCAACCCCTCGGACGCGAGCCGCTCGGCGAGCGACTCCACCACCCGGGTGAAGGACTCGGGGGTGAAGTAGATGAGCACGTTGCGGCAGACGATGATGTCGAAGCCCCGCCCCTCCACCGTCGAGGGGTAGGACGGCTCCATGAGGTTGTGGACGAGGAAGCTGGCGCGATCCTTCAAGTGTCCGACGAGCGAGTGGCGACCCGAGCCCAGGGGCACGAACCAGCGATCCCTCATGACGGGCGGCACCCGCTGGAGCTGCTCCGAGCTGAAGCACAGCTCGCGCGCGCGCGCGATCGCCGTCTCCGACATGTCCGTGCCCAGCACCGTGCTGGCCGGATCCGCGCCCGCCTCGGCGAGCATCACCAGCAGCGTGGCCACCTCCTCGCCGGTGGCGCACCCCGCGCTCCACAGCCGCAACGGCCGGCGGGCCCGGGCCACCAGGGGCACCAGCACGTGCGTGCGCAGCGCCTCGAGCTGGGCCTCGTCCCGGAACAGCTCCGTCTTCTGCACGGAGATGGCGTCGATGAGCTCGGCCAGCTCCGCGGCCCCCGCGGGGGATTGCAGGAAGAGCACGTAGCGCGCGCTCGTGCCGCCGTCCCGCCCCGCCAGCTTCTCGTCGATGCGCCGGCACTGAAGCTCGCTCAGGGCCGTGCCCGTGCGGCGCGCCACGAGCGCGTGGATGGAAGCGAAGGGAGAGCGGGAGGGCGGCGCCACCGAGGCTTCAGCGACCCACGGAGAGGGACTCACCGCGCACCAGGCGCACCAGCGTGCTCGCCACGTCATCTCCGTGGACCAGATGATCCACCGCCTTGCGCGCCACCGCCGCGCCCGGCATGCCGAACACCACGCAGGACTCCTCGTTCTGCGCCAGCGTCAGGCCCCCGGCCTGCTTGATGGCGAGCATGCCGTCCGCACCATCCTCGCCCATGCCGGTGAGGATGAGGCCCATGGCGCGCCGTCCGTACGCCTTGGCCGCGCTCTCCAGCAGCACCGTGCCGGAAGGCATGTGCCCGTCACGCTCCACGCCCGGCCGCAGCGCCACCCGGCCCCGGAAGGGAATGGACATGTGCTGGCCCGGCGGGGCGATGAGCACGTTGCCCGGCAGGAGCTGCTCACCGTCCTGGGCCAGCCGCACCTTGAGCTTGGAGGAGTTGGCGAGCCAGCCCGCCAGCGACTCGGAGAAGGCGGCGTTGATGTGCTGCACGATGACGATGGGCGTGGGGAAGTCCGCCGGCAGCTCCGACACCATGCGGAAGAGCACCTGGGGGCCTCCCGTGGAGCTGGCCACCGCGAGCACGCCATACGGCATGCCCACCGGCGCGGGCGGCGCCACGCCCCCACCCGGCAGGGGCGGCCGACGCTTGCTGTGGATGTGGCGGATGACGCGCACCGAGGACAGGAGCTTCACCTCGCGCGACAGGTTCCACGCCTCCGTGCCCGCGTCGATGGAGGGCTTGATCTGCAGCGCCAGGGCGCCGATCTCCAACGCCCGGCACGTGAGCTCCGGAGCCTGCTGCCGCGGATCCGCGGTGAGCATCAGGATGGGCGTGGGCACCTCGGCCATGATGTGCTCCACGGCCGTGAGCCCATCCATCACCGGCATCTCCACGTCCATGGTGATGACCTGGGGACGGAGATCTCTCGCCGCGTCGAGAGCCTCCTGGCCGTTGGCGCACGTTCCCACCACTTCCAGATCCGGATCCCGGCTCAGTGCTTCGCAAATCAGCTGTCGGCAGATGTGCGAGTCGTCAACGACCAGCACCGACACTTTCTTGCCCATGTGACTTCCATACCCCGTGCGCACTCCCTGGAGTATAGCCAATGTGGCCCGACATGCGGCATCGCGCCATCAGCCGAGCAGCCGGCCAACCACATCCACGAGATCTTGACGCACCAGGTCACCCTTGGTGATGTACCCGTCCGCCCCCGCGGCGAGCCCACGCTGGCGGTCCGCCTCTCCGCCACGGGTGGTGAGGATGACCACGGGGAGAACCTTGTGGGTGGGGTGTTCCTTGAGCCGGCGGGTCAGCTCGAGCCCGTCCACGCGCGGCATCTCCAGGTCCGTGCAGACCAGGTCCACCGGATTCTGGGCGAGCAGGTCCAGGGCCTCCGCTCCGTCGGTGGCCATGAGGATGTCGTAGCCCACGGCCTCCAGCAGGGAGGAGATGAGCTCGCGCGTCAGGGGGGAATCGTCCACCACGAGGATGCGGCGGCGGGGGGCGGGGGCGGGACGAGGGGCGGCGGCCGAGCGGGCGATGCGCGAGCCCGCGAGGCCCCGGGCGCTGGCGATGAGGTGCGCCGCGGACAGCACCATGGCCAGCCGGCCATCCGCCAGGGTGGTGGCTCCGGTGAGGTGGGGGTAGTGGGCCAGCAGCCCCTTGAGCGGGAGGATGGCCTGGGTGCTCTCCTCCAGGACGCGATCCACCGCGAGCGCGGCCATGGCGCCCTGACTGCGCACCACGAGCACCAGCGCGCCCTCGTCCAGGCCCTGCTCGGCGCCCAGACCGAGCAGGGAGCGCAGGGAGGCGAAGGGCATGGGCTGCTCATCCACCTGCAGCACCGCGCGCCCGGCCACTTCCTTGAGGTGGCCGGGCTCCACCTTCACCGCCCGCGAGACATGGGCGGCGCTCAGGCACAACGTCTCCTCGGCCACCGTCACGAAGAGCAGCGGGGAGACGGTGAGGGACACGGGCACCCGCAGCTCGAAGCGCGTGCCCGCCCCCGGCTCGGACGACACCAGCACGTCGCCGCCCAGCGCCCGGAGCGAGCTGCGCACGGCGTCCAGCCCCACGCCCCGCCCGGAGATGTCCGTGGCCACCTCGCGGGAGGTGAAGCCCGAGAGGAAGATGAGCTCGCGCGCCGCCTGATCCGTCAACGCCGACGCCGCGGCCTCGTCCAGGAAGCCCTTGCGCACCGCCGCCCGGCGCAGGAGCGCGGGCTCCAGGCCCACGCCGTCATCCTCCACCCGGAGCACGAGCCGGTTGCCATCGCGCGCGGCGACCAACGACAGCCTGCCCCGGGGGTGCTTGCCCGCGGCCACCCGGTCCACGCGCGATTCCAGGCCATGGTCCAGGGCGTTGCGCACCAGGTGCAGCAGCGGATCCCTCAGCGCCTCCACCACGGCCCGATCGGCGCGCGTGTCCTCGCCCTCCACCTTCAGCTCCACTTCCTTGCCCAGCTCGCGCCCGAGATCGCGCACCATGCGCGGGTAGGGCTCGAAGAGCACCGACAGGGGCAGCATGCGCAGGCGCTGCACCTCGTCGGCCACGTAGCCCAGGTCCCTCAGCTCCTCGTTGGCCAGCAGCTTCTCCTCGCGGTGGAGGGTGGCCGCCAGCTCCTTGGCGCGGCCCAGCCGCTCGGCCAGCTCCGCGCCCGCCGGGCCCAGGTCCTCCGCGACGCGCGCCAGCAGGCTCAGCTCGCGCGCCAGATCCAACCGCCGGGTGGTGGCCAGCTCGCGGCGGCGCGACACCTGGGTGAGGTTGGTCACCGCGCTCGTCAATCGATCCAGGCTCGCCACGCCGATGCGCACCGAGCCATCCGCGCGATCCCCCGGGCGGACCGCGGGGGAGGAGCCCGTGCCCCGGACGGGAGGCTCGGGCGCCGCGGGCGGCATCCGGCCAATCGCGGCGGCGGTGGCCGTGACGACCGCCGAGGGCACGGGGCGCGCGGGCTCGCCCCCTCCCATCCGGCCTCCTCCCGGCGTCCGGGAAGCGACGGGCGGGGACGGTATCGTGGGTGGGGGCGCCTGACGCGACACCAGGGACGGAGCCACGAAGTTGAGCGACGCCGAGCCCCAGGCCGGAGTGACTTCCTCCTCGTCCCGCTCCAAGGGCTCGGGGCGCGGGGGAGTCGCGGGGGGAGGCACCACTCGGGACGAGGGGGCCGCACGCCCCTGCCCCGCTTCCGCGAGGCCGGACTGCTCGAGGCGGGTGCAGTCCTTCAGCCAGCGCACCAGCTTGTCCACCTCGGGAGGCGGCTGCGGAGGCTCGTGCACGGCGGCCCCGGACAACACCAACACCGCGTCCCCGGCCTGCAGGAGCGCGTCGATGGAGCCGGCGGACAGCGCATGCTCGACGCGCTCCGTGGAGCGCACCAGCTCCTCCATCTCGTGGACGACGGCGTTGATGGCGTCGAAGCCCATCATCCGCGCCTCGCCCTTGAGGCCGTGCAGCTCGCGCAACACGGTGCGGCCCGCCTCCAGGCTCGCTCCCGCCTCCAGCTCCACGATGCGGCGGTTGATGCGCTCCAGGCGCACTCCCACCAGCTCGCGGAACTGCTTGAGCAACTTCTCCCGCGCGCTGCTCACCCGAGCACTCCCGGTGAGGAGGAGGAAGAGGACGAGGAAGAAGAGGAAGTGGAGGAGTCGATCTGGAAGCGCTCCACCACGCTCCTCAAGTCCCGGGCCAGCGTGGACAGATCCCCGTTGGCGCCGATGACCTGCTTGGTGGCGTTGTGGCTCTGCTGGGTGATGCGCAGGATGTCCGCCATGGCCTCGGCCAGCAGATCCGTGCCGCCCTGCTGCTGCTGGGTGGCGAGCGAGATGGCGCGCACCGCGTCCGAGGTCCTCCCGGCCAGCTCGACGATCTGCCGCAGCGACTCGGAGACCTGCTGGGCGAGCGTGGTGCCCGTCTCGGTGGCGCGCACGCCGCCCTCGGTGGCCATCACCGCGCCCCCCGACGCATCGCGCACCTCCTCGATGAGCCCCTCGATTTCCTTGGTGGACTCGATGACGTTCTCCGCCAGCCGGCGCATCTCCGCCGCCACGAGCGAGAAGCCATGCCCCACCTCACCGGCCTTGGTGCCCTCCAGCTCGGCGTTGAGCGCGAGCAGGTCCGACTTGTCGGCCACGCCGTTGATGAACTCGACGATCTTCCCGATCTGCTGCACGCGCTTGTTCAACCGGGCCACCGCCGCGGCGATGGCCTGGTTGTCGTGACGCATGCGGCTCATGGTCTCCATGAAGGCCTCGGAGCTGGCCTGGCCCGCCTTGGCCGCCGCGAGCGTCTTGTGGGCGATCTCCGCCACGCTTCCCGCGTTCTCGGCGATCTGCCGCGCCGAGCGCGCCAGCTCCTCGGTGGTGGCGCTCGTCTGATCCAGGGAGCTGGCCTGCTCGGCGGCCCCGGCCTCGTAGCGCGAGGAGGTGGCGAGGATCTCCTCGGTGGTGGTGCCGATGCGGCTGCCGGCGCGCTGGAGCTGCGCGAGCACGCCCGCCAGGTGCGCCCGCATGGTGGAGAAGGCGGCGGAGACGGACCAGATCTCGTCCTCCGCGGGGATGAGGCGGGGCTGGCTGAGATCCCCCTCGGCGATGTGGTGGGCCGCCTCGCCGAGATGCCGCATGGGTCGGCCCAGGAGCGTGCCGCCCAGGTAGGCGGCCGCCAGCGCCACGGCGAAGACGAGCAGGCACATCGCGCCGCCCACCTCGATGGCGTCCATGCGCAGCTGCTCGACCAGGGCCGCCTGGCGCTCCGGGCTCGTCGCCAACAGCTCATCGTAGGCCCGGTGGGTGAGCACCGAGGACACGTCCCAGATGAACACCGCGGGCGTCACCACGACGATGGCGGTGAAGAGGATGAGCCGCAGGCGGATCTGCGCGCGCTTGGGCGCCACGGCGATGGCCTGCGGATGCGTCAGTCCCCGGGACGACAGGTACAAGCCCACCGCGCGCGAGCGCAGGGTGACCATGCAATAGGTGAGCAGCGCGGCGAGCGGCCCGAAGAGCAGGCCCGGCAGGCAGGTGCGCAGCTCCACGAGAGAGCCGGTGAACCCGCCCAGGCTCCACAGCGCGACGTTGGCGAACGCGGCGGCCAGCAACCACCCCACCAGCGTGGCGACGAAGGCGAAGTCCGCGAGCCGGTGGTTCTCCAGCAGGGCCTGGCTCAAGCGCTCGGGCGCCACGGGAGGGCGCAGGACCTCCACCTCGCGCAGCACGCGCAGCCGGCGCAGGGCCAGCAACCACACCACCGCGATGGCCGCCAGGCAGAAACTGCCCATCAGGGAGAGGAACAGCGTCAGGCTCTCCTTCAGGCGCAGGCTGGCGGTCAACAGCGCGTAGCGCGCGCCGAGCGCGGCGGTGATGACGTTGGCGGTGACGATGGCGCCCATCAGGGGGCGGCTGAAGGGACGGTGTACCCACGACAAGACGGGACGGCTCATGCCCCCTCCCGATCCGCCACGCGGAAGCGCTGCACGGTGGCCTTCAAGTCGCGCGCGAGCGCGGACAGGTCCGTGTTGGCGGCCACCATCTGCTGGGTGGCCTCGGCGTTCTCCTCCGTCACGCGCAGGATGTCGCCCATGGCGGCGGCGAGCTGATCCGTGCCCGTCTGCTGCTGCTGGGTGGCGAGCGAGATGGAGCGCACGGCGTGGGACGTCTGCCGCGCCAGCTCGAGGATGAGGCCCAGGCTCGTGTCCACCTGCGCCGCCAGCGACGCGCCCCGCTCCGTCGTCTTCAGCCCCGCCTCGGTGGCCATCACCGCGGCCTGGGTGGCGTCGCGGATTTCATCGATGAGCCGCTCGATGGCCAGGGTGGAGGACAGCACGTTCTCCGCCAGCCGGCGCATCTCCGCCGCCACGAGCGAGAAGCCCCGGCCGGGCTCGCCCGCCTTGGTGCCCTCCAGCTCGGCGTTGAGCGCGAGCAGGTCCGACTTGTCGGCGATCTCGTTGATGAACTCGACCACCTTGCCAATCTGCTGCACCCGCTTGTTGAGCCGCACCACGGCGTCGGCGATGGCCTGGTTGTCGCCCTTCATGCGGTGCATGGCGGCGAGGAAGGCCGCCGCGCTGCGCTGCCCGCTCTGCGCCGCCCCGAAGGTCGTCTCCGCCATGGCGGACACCGACTCGGCGTTGACGGCGATCTGCTGCGCCGAGCGCGCCAGCTCCTCGGTGGTGGCGCGCGTCTCGTTGAGCGACACGGCCTGCTCGCCCGCGCCGGACTCCTGATCCGCGGACGTCGCCACCAGTTGCTCGGTGGTGGAGGAGATCTGAAGCCCCGCGCGCTGCAATTGCACGAGCGCCTGGGCGAGCTGCGCCTGCATGCGGGTGAAGGCGGCGGACACGGCCCACACCTCGTCCTCGGCGGGGATGAAGCGGGGGGTGCGCACCTCGCCCTGGGCGATGCGCGTGGCATCCTCCGACAGGGCACGCAGCGGCTCGGCGAGCGCCGTGCCCGCCACGTACGCCGTGCCCAGCACCAGCACCACCACCAACCCGGCGAGCAGCCCCAGCGGCAGGCCCGTGGCCCGGCGCGCCTGATGCACCACGCGCTGTTGCTGCTGGGGATCCCTCGTCTGGAGGATCTGATCGAAGGTGTCCATGGTGCGGCTGACCGACACGTCGAGGATGAAGACGGACGGACAGAGCACCGCCACGGCGGTGAACAACACCAGGCGCCTGCGCAGCCGCAACCGCTCGGCGGGCAGGGCCGAGATGACCTCCTGCGGCGACAAGCCCTTGTCCGCGATGAGCACGGCGGCCCGGCGGCTGCGGCGCACCACCAGCAGATAGACGAGCATGGAGGACAGCGGCCCGAGCGACACCCCCACCAGGCCGATGCGCACGCCCACCATCCAGTGCACTCCGGCCAGCGAGGTGTAGGTCGCCGCCAGCAGCAGCGTGCCCCCCAACCACCCCTGGAGGGTGAACCAGAAGGAGCGCCCGGGAACGCGGCGGACCTCCTGCAACGCCCGGCGCAGGTTGTCCGGGCTCGGAGGCAGCCGTCCCTGCTCCAGCGCCCACAGCACCCGCAGCGCGTGCCGCTCCTGGGCGGAGCTCAGCAGGACGTTCATCGTCATCACCGCCCCCACCAACCCGAGGAACAACCCCAGGCCCTCGCGGGGCAGCGAGTGCGTGACGTACCCGTACAGCAACGACAACAACAGGCCCAGCACCCCGCCCCACCAGGACGGCCGCAGGGTCCACGCCGACAGCCCCTTGAGATCCTTCGGCACCCTCACGCGGCCTCCCCGGGCGCCAGGAAACGGCCGAAGTCCACCAGCGACATCACCGGCCACAACATGCCACGCACCTGGATGAAGCCCCTCAAGCTGCCCCCCGCCACGCGCACGAGCAGGGCCGGCGCGGGCAGGACCGCGAAGGGCTCGGCGTCGATCTCCAGCGCACTCACCCCCACCGCCTCGCCCGAGGCGGCCACGAGGATGCGCCCGGAGATGCACTCCTCCGCGAACGCCGCGCAGGCCGAGCCCGCCCAGCCCCCGAACGTCTCGGGAGACTCGATGGAGGCCACTTCATGCGCGGCGAACGCCACGCGGCCCTCGCCCGCACGGCACAGGAGCGTGCCGGAGATACGGCTGTCCGTCCGCATCGCTCAGCCTCCCTGGCTGAGGTGGTCGAACAGTCCCTCGGGGTCGATGACCGCCACGTCGCGCTGCGCGCTGCGGGCCGGGCCACGCAGGTGCAGGTGCACCCCGTTGGCGCCCAGCGGCTCCAGGCGTCCATCCACCTGGGACACGCCCGCCACGCGGCTGGCCGTCAACGCCAGGGTGCCGCGCGTCAGCCGCACCAGCACCGCGCGACGCGTGGGCTCGCGCTCCCCGGAAACCAACATGCTGATGTCCACCACGGGGATGACCTCCCCACGGTGGGCGAAAACGCCCAGCAGATGCCCGGCGGCACCGGGCACCCGCGTCAGCTCCGGAAAGCTGACCACTTCCGCCGCGCACTCGGCGGGCACGGCATACCAACTGCCGCCGCAGGCGAAGACGAGGTAGGACTGCCGTGTCTCGGTCTCGATCGAGGCCATTCGCGCGCAGCCTACCTCAAAAGAGGGCTAGCGAACGAACTCGACGCGACGGTTGGCCGCCCAGGCCTCTTCCGTGGCCCCCTGCTCGGCCGGCCGGTTCTCCCCGTAGCCCACCGCCTTGAGGCGGTTGGCCGGGACCCCGAGGTCCAGCAGGTACTTGCGCACCGAGGCGGCGCGCTTGTTGGACAGCTGGAGGTTGTACTCCTCCGTGCCACGCTCGTCCGCATGCCCGGCGAGCTCGATCCGGCCCGAGCCCGCGTCCTTGATGCACTGGGCCAGCTCGCTCAGACGGCCCTGGGCGTCGGCGGGCAGGGTGTACTCGTTGAAGCCGAAGCGGATCGGCTCCCAGTTGCACTGGCCCTGGGGGGCCGAGGCGGCCACGCACTTGTTCTGCTGGCACTCCTGGCCATCACCGCAGTCCGTGCTGGAGTTGCAGGCGCCGGGCGGCAGCGCGCAGCGGCCCTTCTGGCACTCCTGGGCTCCGGGGCAGTCGGCCTTGGCGGTGCACTGCGGCGCGGCGCACTTGCCACCCTCGCAGATCTGCCCGCCCGTGCACTGCTCGTCACGCGAGCACTCGGGCGCCTTGGGCACGCACTTGTTCCCCTGGCACGCGAAGCCCTCCTTGCAGTTGGCGTCGGTGGAGCACTCCTGGCACGTGCCGTTGACGCAAACCTCGCCCTTCTCCTGGCAGGTCTCGTCGCTCTTGCAGTTGGGGTAGGTCGGCGGGCAGCCGGTGAGTACGGCCACGGCGAGGGCGAGCCCCGCGACCATCGAGATCCGACGCATTGATCCTCCAAAAAATGATGTCATCCAGCGGATGGGCAACGCGCTCGCCTCTAGCCCGCCCTGGAACGCCGAGTCAAAGCCTTTTGTCCATTGCCCCCTGGCAGGGGTGGGCCCACTCGTTGCCGGTCTGTTTCAGGTGCAAGAACGCACCACTGTTGGACACTTCCACGCGGATCGAACGATTTGTCGTCCACTCAACCCGTGCAGAGAAGCACGTCCCGCGCCAGGAAGGATGGACCCGGGTCCGCTTTTCCCTTGACCCTCGGACTCGAAGGGGGCCATCGGCACGGCGCCGTTCGCCCCCGTCACCGTTGGAGCGCGGCGAGGAGCGCGGCAAAGAATGACAAGCACGCGGCCCCAGCGTGGGAATCTTGTCTGTCGTTCCGCCGCATCGAGCCGTCCACGAGAACCCCGGGAGGGCGCGGCCCCCTTGAAGGGTTGGCTGATTTACGAGACGGTGCGACGTCCACCCCTGTCCGCTCTCCAGGTGCGCCTTCATGCCCGCCTCCATCCTCATCGTCGATGACGAGAAGAACATCCTGCTGACGCTCCAGACCTCGCTGCAGCTCGCGGGCTACCACGTGGAGCTCGCGGCCCATGGGCAGCTCGCCCTGGAGGTGGTGTCCGCGCGGCCCGTGGACGTGGTGCTCATGGACGTGAAGATGCCGGACATGGACGGGCTCACCGTGCTCGCCCGGCTCATGGAGCTCAAGCCCGAGCTGCCCGTCATCATGATGTCCGGGCACGGCACCATCGACACGGCGGTGAAGGCCACCCAACTGGGGGCACGCGACTTCCTGGAGAAGCCCATCGCCCGGGACCGGATGCTCGTGGCCCTGCGCAACGCGCTCAAGCACCAGGCCGCCCTGGAGGAGCTGCGCGCCCTGCGCGCGGAGATGGGACGCTACGACATGGTGGGCGGCGGCCCGGCCATGCAGCACATCTTCTCCCTCATCCAGCGCGCCGCCCCCTCGGAGGGCCGGGTGCTCATCACCGGCGAGAACGGCACCGGCAAGGAGCTCATCGCCCGCGCCCTGCACCAGAACTCCCGGCGCAAGGGCGGGCCCTTCGTGAAGCTCAACTGCGCGGCGGTGCCGCACGAGCTCATCGAGAGCGAGCTGTTCGGCCACGAGAAGGGCGCGTTCACCGGCGCCGTGAGCATGCGCCGGGGCAAGTTCGAGCTCGCCCACGAGGGCACGCTCTTCCTGGACGAGATCGGCGACATGCCCCAGGCGATGCAGGCCAAGCTGCTGCGCGTGTTGCAGGAAGGCGAGCTGGAGCGCGTGGGCGGCGCCGAGACGCTCAAGGTCGACGTGCGCGTCATCGCCGCGACGAACAAGAACCTGGAGAAGGAGATCGAGGCGGGCCGCTTCCGCGAGGATCTCTACTACCGCATCAACGTGGTGCAGATTCACTCGCCCCCCTTGCGCGAGCGGCGCGAGGACCTCCCCGTCCTCATCGACACCTTCCTCAAGGAGGCGTGCGCGCGCAATGGCCGCCGCCCGCTGTCCCTGTCGCCCGACGCCCTCGCGGTGATGGCCGCCCATTCCTACCCGGGCAACGTGCGCGAGCTGCGCAACCTCGTGGAGCGGCTCGCCATCCTCTGCGAGGGCCCCACCGTCACCGGCGCCGAGGCCGCCGAGCTGCTCCCTCGGAGCAAGGGCTCCCCACCGCCCGCCCCCTCCGATGTCTCCTCTCCTCCAGCGCCCCGCGCTCCCGCTCCCGCGGCCATGCCCACGGGAGCCCCGGGCGGCTTCCGGCCCCGCGTGGATCGCACCTTCCGCGAGCAGGTGGAGGACGCCGAGCGGGAGATCCTCCTGTTCGCGCTCGCACATACCCAGGACAACGTCACCGAGGCGGCGCGGTTGCTGGATCTCGAACGCGGTCACTTCTACAAAAAATTGAAGGCTCTCGGGCTCAAGCGCGGCGGCGACAAGGAGCCCGGTATCCCCTGAGAATCACCCGCCATCCGTGTCCAGCCAAACCTTCCTCCGCTCGCGGTCGTACTCGGCAATCCATTACTGCACGGCCGGGACCCACCCAGGTCCGATTTGAGCAAACCCGGGCCGTGCCTACCCTCCGTCGCCCAGTGCATCGGGCCGTGATGGCCCGAAGCAAAGGAGGGGGAACATGAAGCGATTCCAATGGTACGTCATGGGCAGTGTCCTCACGGCCGGTCTCCTGGGAGTTGCGCACGAGGCATCTGGCGAGGCTCCCGCGGCGGAGCCTTCGATGATTTCCCAATGCAAGCCGAGCATGCTGAAGGGCCACTACGTCTATGCAACCGATGGGTACATCGTGAGTGGGTCCGAGCAGATCCCCTTCGCACAGGCCGGTCATGATCTCTTCCAGGGGGATGGGACCCTTACCGGTTGGGCGACCATCAGTACCAACGGTGAGATCACGCGCATCGCCTACTCTGGCACCTACACCCTCGATCCCAACTGTGGCGGCACCGCGACGCTCACCGACAACCACGGAGACACCACGCACTTCGACTTCTTCGTCACGAAGAACGGGGCGAACATGACCTACGTCCAGACCGACGCTGGCTACGTCTCCTCCGCCTTCGAGCTACGACGGGACTAGAAGTCACTTCCCTGGCGTGTCGGTGATGGAGACGATGCGGCGCGGCATCCACCACCGTGCCGATCGTCTCCACCTCGTCCCTCGTGGGATCGGGTGGAAGCACCCTGTAGCACGCGACCCGTGTGCTCACGGCGTGCGCACGTGCAACCACCCAGGGGGCAGGCGAACCAGGAGTGTGGAGTGGCCCCCGCCCGCAACCTCTCGTAGAAACAAGCGAAGGCAACTGGGGCAACCAGGGTGGAGAGCCCCTCCTTGTACAAGAAGTAGAAGGCCCTCGGGCTCAAGCGCGGCGGCGACAAGGATCCGTCCACCTCGGGAGGTGAAGGATGAACGGTTCACGTGGACTCACGCTGGGCTGGACGCTGGTGCGGGTGGTGTTCGGACTCTCGTTGGCGTTCGCCCATGGGCTGCCCAAGGTGACGGGTGACATGAGCCGCTTCGCCCAGGGCGTGGAGGCGCTGGGCTTCCCCTACCCGCTCTACTTCGCCTGGGCCGCGGCGCTGTCGGAGCTGGTGGGCGGGCTGCTCGTGGCGCTGGGGCTCTTCACCCGGCTCGCGGCCTTCTTCGTGGCCTGCACCATGGGAGTGGCCCTCTACCAGCACCGCATGGATGCCTTCGGCCGCATGGAGCTGGCGGTGCTCTACCTCGCGGTGTTCCTCGCGGCCGTGTTCATCGGCGGAGGGCCCCTGAGCGTCGACGCGAAGATGCGCCGCCGCCCCTTCTGAGCATGTCCGAACTCATGAGCATCCGGGTGGAGTGAGCCCTCTCCTGGAGCGGGCCGCTACATCCCCGGGGCCACGTTGGGGCCGATGCCCACCGCCAGCACGGGCAGCACCCGCCACTGGTTCCACTCCGGCCGGACCCAGGTGGCCTCGGTGGACAGGCTCGCGCCCACGCCCAGCCGCATGAGGCCGAAGCGCCATGCCACGCCCGCGTGCGCTCCGTAGGGCATGAGCAGCCGCGTGTGCACGCTGCCCACCCAGAACAGGCCCCGCCCGTCCTGGGAGCGCCACAGCGGCCCCTCGTAGGAGATCGACTGCGAGGCGATGGACGCCCCCGCGTACAGGCCGCTCACCGGCAGGGCGAGCACCACCTTCACCTGCTCGAGGAAGCGCCCACCCGTGATGGGCGCATACGCCGAGAACAGGGGCAGGTCATAGTTGAGGAAGGTGCCCTCGTCCTCGCTGAGGAGGTCCACGCGATCCAGGCGCACGGGCGCGGCGGCCAGGGTCAGGCCCGCGGCCACCAGGGAGAGGGTCAACGGCACGGTGCACGCTCCACGTAGTCGGTGATGAGGTAGTCCAGGGGCCAGCGGCAGAACAGGGAGAGCTGGGCCTCGGTGTTGGCCGTCCACACGGCCGTCTTGAGCCCGGCGCTCCGCACGGACTCCAGCGCGGCGCGATCCGCCACCTGGTAGGCCACGGCGATGCCATCCGCCCCCGCGTCGCGCGTGAGCTGGATGAGCTCCTTCACGCCCACCTGGCGCTGCAACTCGTTGAGGATGGCCGCCACGGTGGCGTTCGAGTCCTTGCGCAGCTCCGGCCAGATGAGCAGCGCCTCCATGTCCTGGCGCGCCTGGAAGGCCTTGAGCAGCGCCCCCCGGGTGGAGGTGATGAAGAAGCGGTTGGGCAGCGCCGCCGTGTTCCACCGCTCGAGGATCTCTTCGGCGAAGACCTCGGGGGTCTGCGTGTACGCGGGGTCCTCCTTGATGTCGAACTGGAGCACCGTGTCCGGGTGGCCTTTCACCAGCGAGAGCAGCTCTTCGAAGGTGACGTAGGTGTCCGCGATCCGCTGCGCCTCGGGCTTGGTGGGATCGCCCAGCCCTCCACAGCGGAAGTCCCGCTGCAGCTCCTCGAGCGTGAAGTCCTGGATGGGCCAGCGCGAGTCCTCGGGCAGCCGGCGCGGCTCGGCCTCGCCCGGGCCTTGCGCATAGGTGCACAGCACCGGATCGATCCACGCATCGTGCGAGAGGATGGGGATGCGATCGCGCGTGAGGACCAGGTCCACCTCGATGGAGGGATAGCCCTCGCGCAGGGCGGCGGTGATGGCCGAGCGGGAGTTCTCCGGGAAGTTGCCCGAGCCGGAGCGATGCGCCACGAGGCGTGGAGTCCCGGGGGCATCGCCGAGGCCGCAGCCCGCGGCCAGCAGCAGCACGCAGGCGAGCACGCCCGCTCTTCGTTTCGAAGGAAGGGAGATCATGCGACCCCGCTTCGTAGCACGCGGAGCGCTCAGGCCCCCACGGCCGTGAGGTGCGTGGCGGGCCGCGTCATCTCGTCGCCGGACTCCACCCGCCGTCGGGCGGGAATGAAGCTCATGGCGCGCTCGGCGAGCGCGGTGATGGTGAGCGAGGGATTGACGCCCGGATTGGCGGAGATGGCCGCGCCGTCGATGACGTAGAGCCCGTCATAGCCGAAGAGGCGATGCTGGGAGTCGATGGCCCCCGTCTCGGTGGAGCTGCCCATGCAGCAGCCTCCGAGGATATGCGCGGTGGTGGGGATGCCCATCAGCGTCTCGGAGGCCATGTTCATGGGCAGCCCATCCAGCTTCTTCGCCACCCGGTGGGCGAGCTCCGTGGCCTCGGGGATGTAGGCGGAGGGGGCCGGTCCCTCGGCGAGGTTGGTGAGCACCCCCTTCCTCCCTCCGGTGAACAGCCCCCGGCCCCGGCGCATGCGCAGGTGCCCATCCAGCGTGCGCATATAGAGGAGGATCATCGAGCGCCGGGCGAAGTCGCGGATGAACCAGGCCCGCAGCAGCTTGAGCGGGTGGCGGAAGGCGAGGCCCAGCACGCCCGCCAGCCGCGAGAGCGCGGTGGTGCCCCCCACGTGAGGCGCCATGAGGGTGCGGAAGAAGTCCGAGCCCGCCGCGTAGCGCACCGGCTCCAGGTGCGAGTGCTCATCGGTGTGGAGGATGGAGCCGATGGCGATGCCCCGGGACAGGTCCTCGCCCTGGAAGCGCTGACCGGCCACCACGCCAATGAGTGACTCGGAGTTGGTGCGCACGCAGTCGCCCACGCGCTCCGAGAGCCGGGGCAGTCCGTCCGGATGCGCCTTGAGCTTGAGCAGCAAATCCACCGTACCGAGCACGCCGCCCGAGAAGATGACCTGGCGCGCCGTGAAGCGCCGCTCGTGGCGGGACGCGCGCGAGGTGCCCTCGACGGCCTTCACCTCGTACCCGCCGCCGGGCAGGGGACGCACCCAGGTGGCCTCCGTGTCCGCGTGGATCGTGAGGCCTCGCTTCTCCGCGAGGTAGAGGTAGTTCTTGTCGAGCGAGTTCTTCGCGTTGAAGCGGCAGCCCGTCATGCACCCGCCACAGGAGTTGCAGCCGGTGCGGTTGGGGCCCTCACCCCCGTGGTAGGGATCCGGCACCGTCACCCCGGGTTGTCCGAAGTAGACGGCGACCGTGGCGGGCTGGAAGTCCTCGCGGCCCATCTCCTTGCCCACCTGCTGGACGATCTCATCGGGCAGGGTGCGCAGCGGATTCACCGTGGCCCCGAGCATCCGGCGCGCGGTGTCGTAGTGCGGCGCCAGCTCCGTCTTCCAGTCCGCGAGTCCTCCCCAGGAGCGCGACTGGAAGAAGTCGTCCTTCGGCACGGGCAGCGTGTTGGCGTACACCAACGAGCCACCTCCCACGCCCACACCAGAGAGCACCGTGACGTGGCGGAAGAAGGTCATCTTGAAGAGGCCGCGCCAGCCGAGCGCCGGCATCCACAGCCACTTCTTCAGGTTCCAGTTCGTCTCGGGGAAGTCCTTGCCCTCCAGGCGGCGGCCCTTCTCCAGCATCACCACCCGATAGCCCTTCTCCGTCAGGCGCAGGGCGCTCACGCTCCCGCCAAAACCCGAGCCGATGATGAGCCAGTCACAGTCGAACTCCATCAGATCCTCCCCATACCGGGATGACTTACAGCCTATCGGGCCCCCGGCGAACGCGCTCCTCCGCCCGCCTGGAGGGTCTCCGTGCGGCCCTGGCACGGCGTTTCACCCGCGTCCGGAGAGGCTCCGCCGGGCGGCCTCGAGGCGCAGGGCCCGCACCTTCCCGGCGAGCTGGAGCAAAGGACGGTCCCGCTCCCAGCGCTCGCGCGTCGGCGCATCCACCTGGGCCCAGAGCGGGTCCAACGACGCCACACGCTCGCGGAACAGGCCGATCGCCCCCCCGAGCGCCAGGTGGACCTCGGGGGACGCTGGATCCATCTGGGCGAGCCCCCGCATCATCACCGCCAGGGCGAGCAGTCCCTCGCGCACCTCGTCCGGCCAGCCCGAGCGCCGCGCCACCTGGAGGAGCCAGCCGAGCACCGCCGCGAACACATGGCAGTCCTCCACCGTCCGGAAGGGCTTGAGGAAGCGCGCGTAGCCATCCCCGGGAAGGACCTCGCCGAGCTCCACCGCCACGCCCTCCAGGCGCAGCTCCGCGTGGGGCACCTCCGGGACGAAGGGCGGGGGCGGCAGCTCCGTGAGCGTCACTCCCGCGCGGCGCGCGTCCAGGCGCACCAACCGCAGCCGGTTGCGTCCGCCCTCGTCCTGGCCCTCGCTGGCCACCACCAGCAATTCGTCCGCCGCGTGGCCCAGGGTGACGAAGGTCTTGGTGCCGTCCAGCCGCCAGGGCCCCGACTCCGGACCCGAGAGGCGGGTGTTCATGGCGGCGGGATGACCACCCCCGGACTCGGTGGCGCACAACGCGTAGCGGTGTTCTCGCGGCAGGCCCGGCAGCAGGGAACGGATGGCCGAGTGATAGCCCGAGGCGAACGCATACCCCAGGCGATCGGCGGAGAACCCCGCGGCCAGCGCCACGTCCACCGGGAGGGAGAAGCGCAGGGCCAGCCGCAGGTGCTGCTTCCACCAGTCCTCGACGGAGCCGAGCGAGGCCGGGTGGGGAGATTCGGAGAGGAGGAACCGCGAGAGCGTGTCCATGGCGGCGCTACTCTAGACAGACTCCGAGGGAATCACCTGAAGCGCGCGCTTCCGCGCGAGAATGCTCGTCCATGCGCTCTACTTCCCTGCTGCTCTGTTCCGTCCTGCTCTCTGGCTGCGCGGCCTCGCGCCCCGTGGCCCCATCCACCGCCCCGGCGGACTCCACCGAGGCCTCGCTGGCCCGCATCACCGTCGTCCATGGAGGCGCGGGCCCCTGGGTGGTGGCGGGCTACCGCATGGGGCAAGCCGCGCTGCAACGACTCGGATTGAAGGCGGGCAGCTTCGACCTGGAGGTGGCGCACCACGCCCCCGCGAAGGTGCAATACACCTGCATCGCGGATGGCGCGGCGGCGGCCACCGGCGCGAGCCTGGGCAAGCTCAACCTGGCGCTCGTGGACGAGCCAGATCCTTCACGCGTGGCGACCACCTACCGCCGCCGCTCGACCGGCGATGCCGTCACGCTGAGGCCCACCGCGAGCTTCGTGGAGCGCTACCGGGACCTGCCCCGGGAGCGGCTGGCCGAGGCGGGCCGGGAGGTCCTCGCCCTGCCGGACTCCGAGGTCTTCGAGGAGGTCCACTGAGCCCCCGAGCGCCTGGACGTAGCCTTCTTCCGGGCAACTTTGGCGGCCGATGCTCCCCAGGAGGGTCCCCTCCCGCTCGATGGCAACCCCGCGGGCGCGCCAGGACGTGGCGCCCTGAACACTCAGCCAGCCTTGAACTCGGCCCACACCGGCGCGTGGTCCGAGGGCTGCTTGCCCTTGCGCGCCTCGCGATCCACACCCGCCGCCGTCAGCCGCTTCACCAGCGGCCCGGTCGCGAGCACGTGATCGATGCGCACGCCCAGGTTCTTCTGGAAGGCCAGCATCCGGTAGTCCCACCAGCTGAACTTCTTCTCCGCCGGGTACAGCGAGCGGAACGTGTCCGTCAGGCCGAAGGCGCACAGCTCCCGCCACGCCGCCTTCTCCTTCTCGGTGAAGAGCGTCTGCCCCTGCCACGCCGCCGGATCCCACACGTCGATGTCCTCGGGCGCCACGTTCCAGTCCCCGCAGAGCGCGAGCGGCTCGTCCGGCTTGTGCCGCGTGTCCAGGTAGCGCCGCAGCCGCGCGTAGAACTCCAGCTTGTAGACATACGCGGGCGAGTCCACCTGCTGCCCGTTGGGCGCGTACACGCTCATCACCCGCACCCCGTCCACCGTGGCGGCGATCACCCGCGAGTGCGAATCCTCCACCCCGTCCGACAGGCCACTCACCACGTCCTGGGGGGGCGTGCGCGCCAGGATGGCCACCCCGTTGTACGTCTTCTGCCCGTGCACCGCCGCGTGGTAGCCCGCCGCCAGCACGGCCTCCCGCGGAAACTCCGCGTCGGTGCACTTCAACTCCTGAAGGCACACCACGTCGGGCTGAGCGTTCTTCAACCACTCCACCAGCCGGTCCAGCCGGGCGCGGATGGAGTTCACGTTCCAGGCAACGATCTTCATCCCGGCCAAGGTCGCATGTGATCTCCTACCTCGCCACCCTTTTTCCCCTGTAGGCCCAGGTATGTTCCACGGTGTGGCCCGCGGACCACACCGCAGCTTCATCCCCAGCGGGCGAGCGTCCTCTCCTTCCCGCATGACGCGCCGTCCCATAGAGGGAAGACCGCCCTGGCATGGGCATCGCAGTACCTCCGCGCATGCGCTCCACCACCCTGTTCGCCTGCCTCGTCACCCTCTGCCTCGCCGGCTGTGAGGCCCGCTCGCTCCGAGGCCCCCAGGGGTTGGCTCCCGTCACCCGCTCCGCCCCCCGGACCGTGTCCTCCGAGGCCGCGCCGTGCCCCTCCTTCAAGGCCGAGCCCTCCGCCGGGTCCGTCCAGGCGAGCGCCGTGACGGCCGAGGCGCTCGCCCCCGCCGAGCCCACGGACACGCTCTCGCTGCCGCACGAGGAGCACCTCGCCCCGGTGGATCACCTCGGCCGGGCGCGCGTGCTGCGCGAGGAAGGAGACCTCGCGGGTGCCCTCACCGAGGCGCGCCGCGCCGTACACGACGCGGGGGAGGACCTCGACGCGCGCGAGACGGCGCTCGATCACCTCATCCCCCTGGCCCGCCTCACCGGCCAGAAGCAGCTCGCGGTCGACGCCTACGAGGAGCTCGCCCACCTCTTCCCGGACGGCCCCGAGCCCCTGGTGCAGAAGGCCCGCATCCTCCTGGAGCTGGGGCAGACCGAGAGCGCCCTGCACGCCGCCGAGGCCGCGCTCCTGCTCGACCCCGAGTACCCCGAGGTGTACCAGGTGCTCGGCCGGGCCCACCTGGCCGCCGGACAGCTCGAGCACGCCATCATCCGCTTCCAGCAGGCGGTGCACCTCGACCCGTACCATGGGTATGCCCTCAACAACCTCGGCTTCGCCCGGCTGCTCGCCGGTCAGGACGAGGCGGCCGTGGAGGCGCTCGCCCAGGCCGCCTACCTGCTGCCCTACGAGGGCTTCGTCCACAACAACCTGGGGCTCGCCTACGAGCGGCTGGGGCGCTACGAGGAGGCCGCCATGGCCTTCGACACCGCGCTGCGCCTGTCTCCGAAGAACCGCAAGGCGCGCCTCAACCACGCGCGGCTCGAGCGCCAGACCCACGCGTCCGCCCAGGTCCAGGCCGTCTCGCGCGAGCGGGCGCGGGAGGTCGACCCGGGCTGACCCTCCGGGAAGGGCATTCCGGATCCCCGCCCGCCGGTTTAACGTCGTCCCCCCTCGCCGTCCCCGTACCCCATGACTTCCTCTCCCTCCTCCTCGACTCCCCCGGCGCCCGCGCCCCGTTCCGGTCCGGGAGGCCGGCTGTGGCGTTGGACGAAGCGGCTGCTGGTGCTCGCGGCCGTGGCGGGGGTGCTGCTCGTGCTCGGCTGCGCGGGCGTCTATTTCTACTTCAACCAGGGCCTGCCCTCGGCCGAGGCGCTGCGCAACTATGCCCTGCCCCAGGTGACGAAGGTGCGGTGCGCGGACGGCTCGGTGTGCGCCGAGTACTTCCTGCCCCAGGGCCGGCGCACCGTGGTGGACATCGGGGATCTGCCGCCCCACGTGCGCAACGCCTTCCTCGCCGCCGAGGACGCGGACTTCTACAACCACGCGGGCCTGGACTTCTTCGGCATGACGCGCGCGGCGGTGAAGAACCTGATTCCCGGCAGCCGCAAGTCCGGCGCCTCCACGCTCACGCAGCAGGTGGTGAAGAACATGCTGCTCACGCCCGAGCGCAGCCTGTCGCGCAAGATTCGCGAGTGGATCCTCACTCCACGCGTGGAGCAGGCGCTCACCAAGGATCAGATCCTCAGCCTCTACATCAACCAGGTGTATTACGGGCAGGGCCGCAGCGGCATCGAGGAGGCGGCGCTCTACTACTTCGGCAAGCACGCGGAGAAGCTGAGCCTGGGCGAGGCGGCGGTGCTGGCGGGCACGGTGCAGTCGCCCAACCGCATCAACCCCGAGCGCAACATCGTCAAGGCCAAGCAGCGCCAGCGCTACGTGCTCGGGCAGATGGCCGCGCACGGCTTCGCCCCCCAGGCGGAGGTGGACAAGGCGCTGGAGAAGCCCATCGTGCTCGCGCCCCGACCGCCCCTGGAGCAGGGTCTGTACTACGCCGAGGAGATCCGCCGCACGCTCGTGGCGCGCTACGGAGAGGAGGCCGTGCTCAGCGGCGGACTGCGCGTGGACATCGCCATGGATCCCAAGCTCCAGGCCGTGGCCGACGACTCGGTGCGCAAGGGCCTGGAGGCGGTGGACCGGCGCCAGGGTTACCGCGGCCCGGTGGGCACCATCGAGCTCGCGCGCTTCGAGCGGCTCAAGCCCCTGCTGGCCAAACAGGTGGAGGAGGCGGGCCGCCGGCAGAAGGAAGGCGCCTCCGTCGCGGATCTCACCACGCTCGCGCAGACGGAGGAGCCGCCGCCCGCGGTGGCCGGCGCCCCGGTGGAGCCCACGCCCACGGAGGAAGAGGAGGACGCCACGCTGTCGCCCGACGAGAAGCTCGCGCAGGGCGTGGCGCTCGCGCCGCTCGTCGAGGGCCTGCGCGTGGCGGGCGTCGTCACCCTGGTGGATGACACCGCGAAGAAGGCCCGCGTGGACCTGGTGGGGCGCATGGCGGAGATTCCCTTCGCCTCCGTCACCTGGGCCCGCCTCAAGGGCAAGAGCGCGCCCACGAAGATGTCGCAGGTAGTGAAGCCCGGGGACATCGTGCACGTGCGCGTGCTGCGCGTCACCCCGGCGCCCGCGCTGCTCGACGCCACGTTGGATCAGGTGCCGCTCGTGCAGGGCGGCCTCGTCGTCATCCGCCCCACGGACCGGCACGTGGTGGCGCTCGTGGGCGGCTATGACTTCACGCGCTCGCCCTACAACCGCGCCACCCAGGCCCGGCGCCAGCCCGGCTCGTCCTTCAAGCCCTTCATCTACGGGGCCGCGCTCGGCAGCGGGCGCTTCACCCCCATCACCACGGTGAACGACGCCCCCGAGGCCATTCGAGATCCCTACACCGGCAAGACGTGGAAGCCGCAGAACTACGACCGGACCTTCGAGGGCCCCATGACGCTGCGCACCGCGCTCACCAAGTCCAAGAACACCGTGTCCGTGCGCATCATCGAGGCCATCACCCCCGCAGCCGCCATCGACTTCGCCAACCGCGCGGGCATCCGCTCGCCCCTGCCGGAGAACCTCACCCTGGCGCTGGGCACCGGCGAGGTGAGCATGCTGGAAGCGGCCAACGCCTACGCCACGCTCCAGGCCAATGGCCGCTACGCCGAGCCCCTCCTGCTGCTCAAGGTGACCAACGCCCAGGGCAAGGTGCTCGAGGAGCACCAGCCGGCCTTCGAGGAGAAGCTGCCCCCGGCGGTCGCCTACCTCACCACGTCGCTCATGCGCAGCGTGGTGGAGGAGGGCACGGCGCGCGCGGTGACGGAGCTCAACCGCCCCGCCGCGGGCAAGACGGGCACCGCCAACGAGAGCCGCGACACCTGGTTCTCCGGCTACACCGCCGACTGGGTGGCCAGCGCCTGGGTGGGCTTCGATGACCACTCGCCCCTGGGCAGCTCGGA
The DNA here is from genome assembly GCF_002305875.1 of Cystobacter fuscus. Taxonomy (NCBI): domain Bacteria; kingdom Pseudomonadati; phylum Myxococcota; class Myxococcia; order Myxococcales; family Archangiaceae; genus Cystobacter; species Cystobacter fuscus. Next base: position 8,818,453 of record NZ_CP022098.1, read on the forward strand.
GACGGGCGGCCGCGCCCCCCTGCCCATCTGGCTGGAGTTCATGCGCGCCGCGCACCAGGGGCTGCCCTCGCGCGAGTTCGACGTGCCCCCGGGCGTGGTGCAGGTGCGCATCGATCCCGCCACCGGCCTGCTCGCGGGCAACTCCGTGCCCGGCCGGCTCGAGTCCTTCCTCGAGGGCACCCAGCCCACCGCCGAGGCGCCTCCGCCCGGCCACGCCTCCGAGACCGACTTCTTCCTCCAGGAAGGCAGCCGGGGGCTGTGAGCCGCGCCCTCGCCGCCGCGCTGCTGCTCGCCGCCGCCCTCGCCGCCGCCGCCGAACCGGCGCCCGCGCGCGCCGCCCTCGAACGGCTCGCCCTGACGGTGGCGAAGGACGTGGGCGAGGCCCGGCCCGAGGCCCCCGTGGCCCTGTTCCTCTCGGGCGCCGCCCCCGAGCTGCGACGCGCCTGGGGCACGCTGCTCGCCGCCCGCCTGGCCGAGCGGGGACTCGCGCCCTTCGTCCTGGACGCCCCCTCGGCCGAGGCCGCGGAGCCGCTCGCCCGGGAGCGGGGAGCCCGTGCGCTGGTCCGGCTCTCGCTGAACCTGGAGGCCGGGAAGCTCCACGCGCGTGGCGACGTGGTGGGGACCTGGGTGAACTTCTGGTCCGGCCGCACGCCCTCGCGTCCGCCCGCTCCCGCCGCGGCCCTCGTCCACGCCGTGGAGGCGGATGCCGCGGTCCTCGCACTCGCCGCCGTGGCGCCCCCTCCCGCGCCCCCTCCCGCCACCGGAACGCCGCGTCCCCTCCGCTTCGTGGGGGCCTCCTTCGCGCACCTGTCCACGCCGCCCGCGGCGCTCGCGGCGGGAGATCTCGACGGGGACGGACGAGATGAGATCGTGGTGCTCACCGAGCGAGCCGTCCAGGTGTTCGCCGCGGACGGGCGCCTCGTCGCCGAGCGCTCGCTGGAGGTGCTGCCCCCCTCCACCGCGGCCACCCGCGAGCCCTTTGGCTCGGTGGCCGTCCTCTCCGGGCCTCCGCGCATCGCCGCGTTCTCCACCCGCTTCGCCCACGGCACGGTGCTGGCACTGGAACAGGGCACCTTGCGCTTCGTGTCCCGGCTCGAGGCCGTTCCCCTGGGACCGGAGGCCCGGGGCGCCTTCGTGCCGGGACAGACCGCGTTCGCCCCCGAGGTGCGACTCGGCCCCGGAGAGCAGCGGCTCGAGCACGTCCCGGCACGCTTCACCTCCTTCAGCTCCTTCGGCTCCCAGGTCCTCCTCGTCCACCCGGACGGCTCGGGCTCCTTCTACGCCCAGCCCTCGGCGGCCCCGGTGTCACTCTCGGGGCTCGGCGCGGGCACCATGCTCGGAGACGTGGACGGTGACGGGGTACCGGAGCTGCTCACCACCTCGCCCGAACTCCAACCCACGCCCGACGTCCTGCGCGTCTTCCCGACGAAGGGAGGCCTCTCCTTGTCGCGCGAGCCGCTCTGGCAGGGGCCCCTGCCCGCGGGCCGCGCGCTGCTGGGGGTGACGGCCAACCTGGACGGGGACTCGTTCCGCGAGGTGCTGGTGGGGCTCACCCGGCCCGATGGCTCGGGCGAACTCTTCCTCCTGCGCCAGGGTGCGCCATGACGCTCCGCTCCGCCCTCCTCGCCAGCCTCCTGCTCCTCGGCGCCACCCCGGCCCGGGCGGCGGGACGGATTCCCTATGGGGGAGAGCTGCGCCTCGCCCACACGGGACCCGCCACGCCCACGGTGCCCGCCCTCGCCGATACGCCGCTGGAGGCCACCCTGCTCGGGCTCGTCTCCCGGTCCGTCTGCCAGCTCACCCCCGAGGGACAGGCAGCGCCCGCGCTCGCCCTGTCGATGTCCCGCCCCTTTCCCCAGGTGGTGCGACTGGTCCTGCCCTCGCCCGCCCAGGCGCAGGCGCTCGCCCAGGCCTGGACCCGGCTCTCCAGCCCCGAGGAGGCCTCGCCCTACCGCGCGCTCCTCTTCCCCCTGCGCGACGAGGGCCGGCGGCTCTCCGCCACGGGCGACACCCTGGAGCTGACGCTCGCCTTCCCCTGGCCCGATCAGGAGCGGGCCCTGTGCCACCCCACCCTCGCGCCGCCGCGCTCGTCCGCCGCCGCGCTCGGTCCGTTCTCCTACTCCATCGCTACCGCCCAGACCCTGGACGCGAGGCTCTCCTGGCCTCCCGGGCGGCCGTACCTGGACACGCTGCGCGCGCGCGCCACCGACGAGCGGGGACTCGCGCGACTGCTGTCGACGCACGGCACCCAGGTGGCGCTCGGCGTGCCTCCGGATCCGGGAAGCAGCACCGGCGCGGCGCTGTACGCCACCTATCTGGCCTGGTCGCCCCGGCGGGTGCCGACGGAGTTCCGGCAGGCGGTGGAGAACGCGCTGGACCGCGAGGATCTCACGCGCCTCTTCGTGCGCGGGCCCGCCGAGCCCATGCCGCACCTGTTGCCCGCGGCGCTGATGCCGAAGGCCGCGGGGCCTCGTCCGCCCCGCCCGCCCGCGCCTGCCGGAGGGAGGCAGGTGACGCTGCTCCACGACGCGGACAACGAGGATCAACGCGCGGTGGCCGAGCGGCTCCAGGTGAAGCTGCACGACCAGGGCTACACGGTGGCCCTGACGGCGCTGCCCCGTGCCGAGCTCCGGGCGCGCTGGGCGAAGGGGGACTACGAGCTGATGCTCCACTCGCTGCTGCTGCCCCCGGTGCCGGGCCCCGCCCTGGCGGTGGTGCTGGACGCGGCGGGCCGCAAGGATCTGCTGGGTGTGGAGTTGCCTCGCATCGGCGCGCTGCCGGACGCGGCGGCGCGGGACGCCCGGGTGCGCGAGCGGGCCCTGGTGCTCGCCCCGACCCTGCCGCTGCTGCCGCTCTATGCGCAGGGACTGGCGCTTCGCGCCGAGCCGGAGGTGGGTGGACTCGTCTTCGATGCCCAGGGGCTGCCCGTGCTGGAGGGCGTCTGGCTCGCGCCGGCCCCGGCGGCGGGGGGCTCGGGAGGGAGGAGATGAGGCTGAGGACGCGACTGGCGCTGGCCTTCGCGCTGCTGGCCCTGGTGCCGCTGGCGGTGATGGTGCCCTTCACGCTGACGCGGCTGCGCGCCACGCTCTCGAGGAGCCTGGACGCGCGGATGGAGGGGGCCACCACGTCGGGGAAGGAGGCGATTGATCGGACCGCGGCCACGGTGCGCCGGGCGGTGGAAGAGCTGGTGGAGAGCCCCGCCCTGGAGGATCTGGCGCGCGAGTCCCGCGATGCGCCCTCTCGGGCGATCCGGGCGGACACGGCGCGGCCGTTGATGAAGAGCCGGGGCCTCACGGTGTTGTCACTGTTCGACAGGCAGGGGACGACGCTGTCCTCGGGGCACCTGCCGGCGCGCCGGGGGGATCCGGATCCGGTGCTCTTCGCGCTGACGCGGGAGAAGTCGCCCCAGCCGGTGCCGGTGACGGTGTCGGTGCGGGGGAACGAGGGACTGCGCGAGGTGCCCGCGCTCGTCACCGCGAGGCCGGTGGACTACGGGGACGCGCGGCTGTGGGTGGTGGGGGGAGTGTTGCTGGACGAGGGACTGGCGGCGCACCTGTCACGGCTGACGCAGGCGGAGGTGACGCTGCTGTCGGGCGGCGCGGTGGTGGCGAGGGCGGGCAAGGTGACGCCGCCCACGGTGGCGCGGGTGTTGCCGTTGAGCGAGAGCATCTCGGTGCGGCTCGTGTTCAGCCGGGCGGCGGAGCGCGAGGCCACGTTGGGGGTGCTGCGCTCGTTCCTGCTGCTGGCGGGATTGGGGCTGGCGTTCGCGGTGCTGCTGGGGCTGCTGGTGGCCCGGCGCATCACCCAGCCGGTGGAGGCGCTGACGGAGGGCGCGCGGCGGGTGGGCCAGGGGGCGATGGACGAGCAGGTGCAGGTGAAGACGACGGGCGAGGTGGGCGAGCTGGTGAAGACGTTCAACCACATGACGACGGAGCTGCGCTCGACGACGGAGCGGTTGGTGGCGAGCGAGCGCGTGGCGGCGTGGCAGGAGGTGGCGAGGCGGCTGGCACATGAGATCAAGAACCCGCTGACGCCCATCCGCATGTCGATCGAGACGTTGCTGGCGGTGCAGGACGCGAAGGACGCGCGCTTCCCGACGATCTTCCGCCAGAGCGCGGGAGTCATCCTGGAAGAGGTGGACCGGCTGAGGCGCATCGTGGACGAGTTCAGCCAGTTCGCGCGCATGCCCAAGCCGCAGTTGGAGCCGGTGGACCTGGGAGAGCTGGCGAAGAACGTGTTGTCGCTCTACGCGACGCCGCCCGAGGGGATTCACCTGCACTCGGAGGTGCAGCCGGGGGTGGTGGCGCGAGCGGACAGGGATCAACTGACGCAGGTGCTGGTCAACCTGGTGAAGAACGCCGAGGAGGCGATGGCACGAGGGGGCGGTGACCTGCACGTGCGGGTGAAGGGAACGGAGCGGGAGGCACTGGTGGAGGTGCAGGACAGCGGCCCCGGGATTCCGCCCGAGCACCGCGCCCGCATCTTCGAGCCCTACTTCACGACGAAGGAGGGCGGCACGGGACTGGGGCTGGCCATCGCCGCGCGCATCCTCCAGGAGCACGGTGGCAAGCTGGACGTGGGCGGAGAACCGGGCCAGGGCGCCTGTTTCACCCTGTCCCTGCCCCGCTCCGTTTGAGCGCCAGAAAGCCGTTCCTCCAGGCATGTCACCACGCGAAACGCCTGCGGCCGAATCGCTGGTCCTCCTTGAGGAAGCGGCCTACGAGTTGCTTGCCGATTGTAAGCAGGAAGAGACCCACCAATACCTGCACACCCAAGACGATACGGTTGGCGTCCACCGCCGGCATCCACCGCACCTTTCCATTCCTCACGATGAAGGCCCCAGCGGGCCGAACATTCAAGCCAACGCCAATGCCGTAGCCCTTGGCGGCATTCTCCTCTGCCTTCGCTCCCTCGGTGGCAGGACCTTCGCCCCCACCACCGCCCCCTCCGCCCCTTACCCAGGCAGCAGGAACCAGAGTCACCTCGCCTTGTTGGATGGGCTCTCCGAAAACGCGCCGAACGTTGAAGGAATCACGCGCCCTGTCGATGACCTCGTTGACGTCCATGGTGTCACCCCACTGTTCGAGGAGGTTCCCCGCTGAGGTATGCACCCACTGGAGGCTCGACATCTAGCGCTTGTCCGGATGCCGCGACGGGCAAGGAGGCTCGACCAATGCGCCTAATGCCAGGAGGCATGGAAGCCGCCAGGGTATGCAGCCAAGCTTGATTCCCCATCAACCGAGCCTGAGCGGTGAAGGGTTACGCCACTTTTTGGGCTATTCCTCTGACCCCAAGCTCGCTTACCCGCCCGAGTACCGGGCCCGCGTTTTCGAGCCCTTTCTCACAACAAAGGAGGGAGGCATTCCTCTGGCCATCACCGCGCGCATCCTAGGAGCACGGAGGGAGCACTGAGGCGAGCTGAACGTGGGCGACGAACCGAATCAGGGCACCTGATACACAGCCCCTGTCCCCAGAGCATTAACTTCCTGTTCACTCGGGGAATTAGCCACAAAGACTACCTATCAGATCTAGCCGCAACCAGAGCAACCGCACCATCAAACCATTGAAATAACTCAGCCCAACAACCAAAACCAACACGCAAGGTCAACCACATGATCTCGACATATCAGGTACTCTCCGGGCAAAAACGATGAGAACTCCCACAACCTGACAGGTCAACACCCAACACACTGCGTCACTCATATATGCAATTTTCGATGAGCAGCCTCTCTTTAAATCAGAAAATCTTCACCAGCAAATTAGCAATTTTACAATCGCCAACTGTGTTGTTCCGATCTGAAGCTAGCTCTCACCCATTACGCTCAAGTGAGGGCATGATGCAGATCGACAAAGAAAAGGCACTACAGGTTTTAGAAGCAGAAGTAGCATCCACATCTCCTTCCCCCTCCAACTGGTGTAAGCGAGTTGAGGCACTAAGCCTAGCTTGCGAGCACAGCAACAAAACGTTCATAGCTGCACTTGGAACAGCACTCCTAGCAAAGTCAGTCGAACTAAGCGTGGACCCCTTTGCTCTTAAGGACAGCTCAGGAACTCGTGGATATTCAGCAAGGAGTTTGTGCAAGGACGTACTCGCCGCACATGCGCCTAGACTGCATATTAATCTAGGGGTGAGAGGCAGAGAGCCCTTGAATAATCAGCCGTTTTTTGCCGAGGACCGCATTTCAGCGGAGCTTCCTGTCCGCGCAAGTGGACGCGAACCACTTCGCCTTCTTCTTGAGGCATTAACGGCGCTTGACGCCATTACGGATTCCCAAAAGGCACGTGCTGCCCTTCGAGCGTTTTTGCTTGTTCGCAAAGACAACACTGAGGTTCACTCAATCAGCAAAGATGCTGGCGACAAACTCACAGAGACAACGCTGCTTCGTATCATTCAAACGTTCGTTTCTGAAAATTCAGAATCAGGGAAACGCGCCCAAGCAGTAGCAGCGGGCCTCATTGATACGGAGTTCGGAGCACACCGCGTTGACGTTGGGAAGATCTTCGATCCGAGCAGAAAATTCCCTGGAGATATTATCGTCAAAGACCAAACGGACAATTTGATCACCCAAGCATCAAATTTAGCGCAGGACTCTGCATCACTCCCCTATGACAATCCGCGAGCAACACTGACTTACGAAGTTCGCGACAAATCCGTTACAAGCGAGGATCTCTATCATCTAGCAAGGCGCGCACTAGATCACCAAGTCACAAGGGCAGTCATGCTTGCGGTGGCCAACCAAGCACCAATGGGCGCAAAGCTAAACGACGCCATACACTGGTCGCTACAACGTGGGGTCAGACTACACATGTATGTTGGTTGGGAATCCTTTCTTCGCGACTCTTTATTCCGAGGGCGAGACAACACCACCCCCGGGTCTGCCTACCGCGCAATACACAAAAGACTCAACCAAATTGAAGTATCAAAAGAAGGAATAAAGCGATGGGTAGATTTAGCAACCCCATGAACGACACACTCCATTCACTCCAGACCACCCACACCAATCAATCAAGCGACCACAACTGCTCTCGCCAATCATGGCTCACCAAACGAACCAATAACTTGCTGCCCCAGCAGATAAAAGTGAGAACAACAGAGCAGGAGGGAGGAATCCATGACGGAAACGAAACGGTGCATAACATGCGCGTTTGAGCCCCGGGTTACAAACCAAGGCCATGGGCCCACTGACTGGTTCACCAGCACAATCCGCACCGAGCAGATCAGCACGGAACTTGCTTGCAGAGTTTCCACCAGACTTTGCCACGCACCGACGTCCGTGCCGGACATGACACCAAGGCGCATGTTCCCGGAACAGCCACATCTAACGGTGTGGTTCCCTCAGTGGCCAACCTCAAGGGCTACATGTCGGAGCAACAACTACCAGCAGCAATCGTACCAACCAAGATTTTCGCGCACTTCGCGCACTTCAACCGCGAAAGAAGCGTCGACAGCACTACACAGTGCCCCATTCTGCAACAAGAAGCTTCACTCCTGGCGTTTTCGACTTGCCCCCTACCTAAAAAGTTGGCACCTTATCCCCAACCTTATCCATCAACAGGAGGGAGCCGGCCAAGGAGGTTGCAAGCCGCAATCCCCGTGGTAAAGCTCCTTTGCCATGAGCAAGCAGCCCAAAATCATCAGCCTCTATTCTGGAGCAGGAGGTCTCGACTATGGGTTCGAGGCCGCAGGTTTCGACACTGCTGTCGCTGTGGAATTTGACAAACAGTGCTGTGAAACATTACGTCGCAACCGTCGTTCCTGGCGAGTGGTCGAACGCAGCATATTCGACGTGCCTACTAAAGAAATATTGAAACTGGGGGCACTAAAGCGCGCAGAGGTTGACTTGGTTATTGGTGGCCCTCCATGCCAACCATTTTCTAAGTCTGCTTACTGGGTGAAGGGCGATACATCCCGGCTCGACGACCCTCGCGCAGATACGCTCGCAGCGTACATGCAAGTCATCGAAGAGGCTCTCCCTAAAGCATTCCTTTTAGAGAATGTAGGAGGCCTTGCCTTTTCAGGAAAGGACGAGGGACTCAAGCTTCTGCTCGACAAAATCGAGCGAATAAACAAGAAAACAAAAAGTAATTATGTACCTTACTACCAAATAGTGAATGCCGCAAACTATGGTGTTCCTCAACTGCGGGAGCGTTTTATCCTCGTGGCCTCCAGGGAGGGTTTGCCGTTTAATTTCCCCAGTCCCACACATGGCGAGCCGCAACCAGACCTCCCTCTCTTCCCCATGAAGTCAAGCTCCGTCAAGCTGTTGCCTTATCGAACAGCGTGGGATGCAATTGCCGATGTTCGTCCTGCCCTTGGAGAAAAGCTTTCGGTTCAAGGCAAGTGGGCAGCTCTTCTTCCGTCGATTCCAGAAGGACAGAACTACCTCTTTCACACGGATCGCGGTGGCGGCGTTCCTCTTTTTGGGTGGCGCAGACGCTATTGGCAATTTCTATTGAAGCTTGCAAAAAATCGTCCATCTTGGACAATCCAAGCTCAACCAGGCTCTTCGATTGGACCCTTTCATTGGGAGAACCGTCGTTTAAGTGCTCAAGAACTGTGCCGCCTGCAGACTATCCCAGACGATATTGTTATCACTGGCGGTCGAGTTGAAGTACAACGCCAAATTGGCAATGCGGTCCCCTCGCTGCTTGCAGAGGTTCTTGCACGCGCAATCCGAACCCAATTGCTTGAACTCTCTCCTGAGACCGGTGCTCTCAAATTGATGCCCCCTGATCGCTCACCAGCACCGCCTCCTAACAAAGTTGAGCCAGTTCCAGACCAATACCTTCATCTTAAAGGTGATCACGCGCCTCACCCAGGAACGGGGAAGGGAGAAGCAGCTCTGGCTAGAGCAAGGAAGAGTGCATAAGCACATCCAGCAACAAGAGTCATAACTTCTTCCTCATTAGGAAACGCTAGCGCACATTCCTCTTGTGCGTCCGCGCGTGCCGCCCGGGTGCCTGGCCCTCGGTCTTCTTCACGCCCTGGTCCTTCTGCGGCGGCCCGGGGTCGCGCTGGGCGGCCTCCCGCCGCGCCATCTCCGCCTGGAAGACCGGATCCTCTCGCGGCACCTCCGCCCGGGGAATGTTCGCGCGCATCACCCGCTCGATCTTCTCCGTCATCTGCCGGTCCTTCGCCGTGACGAACGTGGAGGCCACCCCGCTCGCCGAGGCCCGTGCCGTGCGCCCAATCCGGTGCACGTAGTCCTCCGGCTCGTGCGGCAGGTCGTAGTTGATGACATGCCCCACGTCCTCCACGTCCAGCCCCCGCGCCGCGATGTCCGTGGCCACCAGGCACCGGTACGTCCCGTCCCGAAACGCCTGCATCGCCTGGTTGCGCTGGTTCTGCGTCCGGTCCGCGTGCAGCACCCCACACCGGTACCCCGCCCGCTGCAGCGCCTTGTGCACCTTGTCCGCCCGCTCCTTCGTCCCCGCGAACACCAGCGCCGTCGCCTCGTCCCTCGCCAGCAGCGCGAGCAGCAGCGCCGACTTCTCCTCGGGCTTCACCACGTACAGCCGCTGCTCGGCGCGCTCGGCCGGCGTGCCACTGCGCGTCACCTCCACCCGCACGGGCCGGTGCAGTTCCGCCGCCGCGAAGTCGCTCACGTCCGGACTCAGCGTCGCGGAGAACAACAACGTCTGCCTCCGGCGGGGCAGCGCCGCGAGAATCCGCTCGAGCTGCTCCTGGAAGCCCATGTCCAGCATCCGGTCCGCCTCGTCGAGCACCAGCGTCCGCAGCCGCGTGAAGTCCACCAGGCCCGACTTCAACAGGTCCACCAGCCGCCCCGGCGTGGCCAGCACCAGCGTGGGCCGCCGCTCGAGCGCCCCCGCTTGCGCCCCCATGTCCTCGCCTCCGATGACCACCGCGTGTGACACCCCGCGCGACTCGCCGAAGAAGCGCACCGTCTCGGAGATCTGCTGCACCAGCTCGCGCGTGGGCGCCAGCACCAGTCCCAGCGTCCCCTCCTGACCCGCCAGGCGCTCCACCAGGGGCAGCACGTACGCGGCCGTCTTGCCCGTCCCCGTGGCGGCACACCCGATGACGTCCCGCCCCTCGAGCGCCGGAGGAATGGCTTTCGCCTGGATGGGGGTGGGCCGCGAGAACCGGGCACGACGCACGGCGTCGAGCGCCTCGGGGGACAGTCCAAGCTGGGCGAAGGTGTCGGTCACCCGGCCGGGGGTATCACGCCCCCCGAGGTAGGACCACCGGGCCTTTCGTCCCCCCACCCTCCCCAGGCGTCCCGGCCAGGACTCCGAGTCCTCGTCCGCCCGGACGCCTGGCGCCAACCCACCCCCCTCCATTGACGGCAGGCAGGCGCGGAGTTAATCAGAACTCAGAAAATGAATCGGGATTCAGCGAAGAAAGCCCCCGTGCCCCGGCTGCGGACGAGGCTGAAGGAAGCGACGACGGAGGCCATCCGCGCGGCGGCGGAGGAGGTGCTGGGCGAGCAGGGGTTCGGCGCGCGCATGGAGGACATCGCCGAGCGGGCGGGCGTGTCGGTGGGCACCCTCTACAACCACTTCGAGGATCGCACGGCGCTCCTGCGCGAGCTGTTGCGCACGCGGCGCGAGGCGCTGCTGGAGAAGCTGGACGCGGTGGTCGCCGAGGTGGAGGGCCAGCCCTTCCGCGAGCAGCTCCAGACGCTGCTCTCCCTGGTGTTCGCCCACTTCCGCGAGCACTCGCGCTTCTTCGCCCTGGCGATGCAGTCCGAGGCCCTGCGCGGCCCGATCGTTCCCGCCCAGGGCGGCACGATCGTGGAGCTGACGAAGCGGGTGGAGCTGCTCGTGCGGCGCGGGGTGGAGGCGGGTGAGGTGCGGCGCGAGGGCTCCGAGTTCCACGCCTCGCTGCTGGTGGGAATGGTGCGCGCGCTGCTCCTGCGCGCCGCCGAGACGAAGCGGAGCGACGAGCTCCAGCGAGGAGCGGACGTGCTGCTCCAGGTCTTCTTGAAGGGAATCGAGGTGTAGCCCCCATGTCTTCCGCCGTGCTGCCCGCTCCGAGCGGAGCCGTCGCCATCCAGGCGCCGCCCAACAAGTGGCTCGTCACGCTGTCGGTGACGTTCGGCACCCTCATGGGCGCCATCGACTCCTCCATCGTCAACGTGGCCATGCCCCAGCTGCGCAGTGCCGTGGGCGCCACGGTGCAGGAGATCACCTGGACCACCACGGGCTTCGCGCTCGCCACGGTGATGGTGATGCCGCTGACGGCCTTCCTCGGACGGCTCTTCGGGCAGAAGCGTGTGTACCTCGCCTGCCTCGCGCTCTTCGTGGTGGGCTCGTTCCTGTGTGGGCTCGCGTGGGACCTGCCCTCGCTCGTGCTCTTCCGGGCCGTCCAGGGTTTTGGCGCCGGAGCGCTCCAGCCCACCGAGCAGGCCATCCTCCGCCAGACGTTCCCCCCCAAGGAGCAGGGCATGGCCATGGCGCTCTTCTCCATGGCGGTGATGGTGGGGCCCGCCATCGGTCCCACGCTCGGCGGCTACATCGTCGACAACTTCCACTGGTCGTGGATCTTCTTCATCAACGTTCCGGTGGGCGTGCTCGGCTTCTTCATGGTGCTGCGCTTCGTGCGCGAGCCGGAGGATCTGCTCATCGCCAACCGCCTCGAGGGCGAGAAGCAGCGCAAGAACCTGGACTGGCAGGGCATCCTGCTGCTGTGCGTGGGGCTCGCGGCGCTGCAGTACTTCCTCGAGGAGGGGCAGAGCCACGACTGGTTCGAGTCCACGGAGATCGTCGTCTGCGCGCTCCTGGCGGGCATCTGCCTGGTGGCCTTCGTCATCCGGGAGCTCACCGCCGTGGCGCCGGTGGTCAACCTGCGCCTCTTCAAGGATCCCATCTTCACCTCGGGCACCCTGCTCAGCGCGCTGATGTTCTCCATCCTCATGGCGAGCATGTTCCTGCTGCCGCTCTTCATGCAGGAGCTGCTCGGCTTCACCGCCACCCAGTCGGGCCTCGCGCTGATGCCGCGCACGCTCTTGATGCTGGCGATCATGCCCATCATCGGGCGCATCTACACGCGCTTCCCACCGCAGGTGTTCATCGCGGTGGGGCTGGCGATCACCGGGCTCGGCGTGTACCAGATGAGCCACTTCAACCTGGACATCGGCACGCACGACATCATCGCGGCCATCCTGCTGCAGGGGCTGGGCTTCTCGATGATGCTGGTGCCCCTGTCCACCGTGGCGCTCTCGCGCGTGCCGCGCCACCGGATGCCGGACGCCACGGGCCTCAGCTCGCTCTTGCGCCAGATTGGCGGCTCCATCGGCCTGGCCGTGTTCGCCAGCCTCCTGTCGCGCTACAGCACCCAGGCCACGGCGGCGCTGTCGGTGCACCTGTCCCCCACGCGCCCCGAGGTGATGGAGCGAGTGGCCCAGTTGCGCGCCGGCATGCTCGCGCGCGGCATGGACTTCGCCAGCGCCCAGGAGGCGGCGCTGCGGATGCTCTCGGGCCTCACCGCGCGCCAGGGCATGGTGCTCGCCTTCGACAAACTCTTCCTGCTCGCGGCCCTGCTCTTCCTGCTGGTGATGCCGCTCGTGCTCTTCCTCAAGTCCAAGCCCGCGAGTTCCGGGCCCAACGAACCCGTTCATATCGACGTGGAGATCTGAAACATGGCCTCGACAGCGACCCCCCTCGTTCAACCCGAAGTACCGGCCGAAGTGATTGAAGCGTCACGCAAGAAGGGCCGCCGCGGCTTCCTCGTGTTCGGCGTCATCGTGGCCGTGCTCCTGCTCGGCATCGGCGGCTATCTGGTCGCCACGCGCGGTCAGGAGACGACGGACGCGGCGCAGGTGGAGGCGGACGTGGTGCCGCTGGCCACGCGCGTGGGAGGCCCGGTGCTGCACGTGCTCGTGGCCGACAACGCCCTCGTGCACAAGGGCGACGTCCTGGTGGAGATCGATCCGCGGGACTACACCACCCGGGTGAAGCAGGCCGAGGCGGAGCTGGAGTCGGCGCAGGCACAGGCGCAGGCCGCCGACGCCCAGTCCACCGTCGCCGAGGCGGGCGCCAAGGGAGGCTTCTCCAGCGCGCGCGCCCTCGTGTCCACCTCCAGCGCCGGGGTGAGCAGCGCCGAGGCCCAGGTGTCCGTGGCCCGCGCGGCACTCGCTCGCGCCGAGGCGGATGCACACCGCGCCGAGCTGGATCTGGAGCGCACGAAGCAACTGATGGAGGCCAAGGCCGTCTCCCAGAAGACCTACGATGACGCGGTGGCGACCCACGAGGCCGCGCAGGCCGCCCTGCTGGGCGCCAAGGCGCAGCTCGCCGCGGCCGAGGAAGGCCGGCACGTCGCCCAGAGCCGGGTGGCCGAGGCCCAGGGGCAGTTGGATCAGAGCGCGCCCATCGACGCGAAGATCGCCGCGGCCCGCGCCAACGCGCAGCTCGCCCATGCCCGGGTGAAGGCGGCCGAGGCCCAGCTGGAGCAGGCCCGGCTGCAACTGGAGTACACGCACATCACCGCGCCCGCGGATGGCCAGGTGTCCAAGCTGTCCGTGCACGAGGGCCAGTTGCTGTCGACCGGCCAGACACTGGGGGAGTTCGTCCCGCCGGCGACGTACGTGGTGGCCAACTTCAAGGAGACGCAGGTGGGGCACATGCACCCGGGCCAGCGGGTGACGGTGAAGGTGGACGCCTTCGAGGGCGAGAGCATCGAGGGCCGCGTGGAGAGCCTGTCGAGTGGGACGGGAGCGCGCTTCTCGCTGCTGCCCCCGGACAACGCCTCGGGCAACTTCGTGAAGGTGGTGCAGCGCGTCCCGGTGCGCATCGCCTGGGTGAATCCCCCGCGGGAGCTGGCACTGCGCGCCGGCCTCTCCGCCGAGGTCACCGTCCACACCTCGCCGTGAGTCCTCCGACCTCGCGCGGCGCCCGCTCGCGCCGCGCGGCCGGTGTCAGTCCTTGACGGGCGTGGCCTTGAGGGCCGCCCTGCCCTCCTTCACGCACACCTGGAAGCGCACCGTCTTGCACGCGTACTTCTGCACGAGCTGCTCGCGGTTCTTGCGCAGCTTGGCGACGAACTTGTCGTACGTCAGCCCGTCCTGGGGCTCGCCGCACTGATCGCGCGTCTGCACGAACTCGCGGAAGACCTCCTGGCGGTGGCCCAGATCGCCAGCGCACCCAGGGACGCCGCTGTGGACGACCGTGCGAGCGGCTGCAGGAGATAATGCTCCTGGAAGATGATCGAGCGCGGAAGAGCGCCCAGTAACGCGTCGATGACCCAGGTCGGAAGCCCCTGCGGAAGCTCGCTTCGCCATGCGCGGTCCCCAACTACCCTATACTCGGGCAAAGTGCCTGAAGCACCAGGGAGTTCTTGATGGACCTGTTCAACTCGACCCCCTTCGTTGTGGAACGGTTCGTTCATCTGGATTACACGGGACGAGAGTCGCTCACGGTAGTCATCAAGGCCACCTTCACCTTCGAGGGCAGGCCAGGTCATCCTCGCGGACGAGCAGAGTCCATTGAGTCTGGCGGACGAGTACCATGGCAAGCCCGAGCATTCGAGCGTGCTCCGCGCCCTGGACCTGGCCCCCTTCAAGCCAGCAACAGACATTCTCTTGAGTGGTTTCGCATACGCTCAGGGACGCGCGAAGAAGGATGTCCTGGTCGCCCTTCGTCTGGGGGGGCTCACCAAGGGCGTGCAGGTCGTGGGGGAGCGGGTATGGGACAGAACGTTCGGAATGGCCACCATCTCATCTCCGCGCGCTTTCGAGCGTATGGAATTGACATACGAGCGGGCATTCGGCGGTACGGACCTGAGTCACCCGGAGCATCCTGAGCGGTGCGAGGAGAACCCAATTGGAAGAGGCTTTCGCGCCGCGCGTTCCAAACTCCCGCTGGAGGGCATGCCCCTCCCGAATCTCGAAGACCCTCTTGCGCCCATCGGCTCGCCGAGCGACCGCCCTACGCCTCGGGCCTTCGGTCCTCTTGCCCCCCACTGGCATCCGCGTGCACTCCATGCAGGTACCTATGACAAGGCGTGGGAGCGGGAAACCATGCCCTTGTTGCCGGCGGACTTCGACGAGCGCTTCTTCCAGGTCGCACCGCCCGATCAAATCCTCCCCTCCTATGTCCAGGGAGGGGAACCCGTGAAGGTGGTGGGCGCAACACCCGAGGGCGTGTTGGAGTTCTCCCTGCCACGGGTGAGGCTGGAAGTTGTGGTGAAGGTGGGCCCCGCGCGAGAGACCCCGCTGTGTCCCTGTGACACCGTTAGCATCGAGTGCGAGCAGAAGCGGCTCGTCCTCGTCTGGCGAGCGAGGTTCGATGTCCACGGCCGCATTCCCTCCGTGCAGTGGATCAAGGTTCAGCACGCAGGAGGTCCTCATGCGAGGTGAGGCCATCGTGGTGACGGGCATCGGGATGCGGACGGCAGTGGGCCAGCACGCCCAACAGTCCTGTGCATCGGTACGAGCAGGCCTCAATCGATTCATGATCTGGCCCCACTTTGGCGTGGATGGCGGCGGCCTCACCGCCTCCTGGACGAGACCGGACCTCGGGGAGCGCGCTTGGTCCGAGAAGCTGGTCGAACTGCTCCCACAGCCCCTAACCGAGGCCCTTTGGAGCGCGCGGCTCTTCGACCTGCCCATCAACCTCCCACACTCCAGGAGCGAGGCTCGCGTCCAGATGTTCCTGGGCACTCCGCCTCTGGACCGTCCCGGCCCTTCTCCAGAAGAACTTCAGGAGTTCACTGAAACGCTCAAGGAAGACCTCTTCCAGGAGGGGGCCGTCCGCCTGGAGTTCATCCACATGGAACATGCCTCCGGGCTCGTGGGGGTGGCCAGGGCCTGCGAGGTGCTCCAGCAAGGTTCCGCTGACATCTGTTTCGTAGGAGCCGCGGACTCACTGCTGGACAGCGTGCTGCTGCAGTCCCTGCTTGAGGCCGGACGGCTCAAGGTGCCTGGCGTCAGCTCCGGAATCATCCCTGGTGAGGCTGCGGCCTTCCTGGTCCTGGAGCGAGAATCGATGGCGCGGCGGCGCGGTGTCTCCGCTCGATTGCGCATCGATGCCGTGGGGGGCTGGAGAGAGACGATCCCTGGACACCACAAAGCCCCGTGAGAGGGCGAGGACTCACCCGGGCGATCCAGACAGTCCTGGAGGCCGTGGGCAGACCGGAAGAGTTCGGCCAAGTGGTCTGCGATCTCAATGGTGAGCGCTGGCGATTCCTGGAGTGGGCGCTCATCGAGACGCGGTGTCTGGGGAAACTGCCGCGAGGCTGGCGGCTGTGGCACCCCGCAGACTGCCTCGGGGACGTAGGGACCGCATTCGGCCCCGTAGCCATCGGCCTGGCAGCCCATACCGTCCAACGCGGCTACACCCCCAGACCCAGGATCCTGATAGCCTCTGCTTCGGAGAGCGGCGAACGGGCCGCGCTGGCCGTCTCGCGCATGGGGGAACACTGATGCCGACCACCGTCATCGTCAACAACCTTTCCGCCGTGCACAAGGACAGCGGCGGGGTGTCCATGGCCTTCCCCGACGTTTGCAAGACCCCCACCCCGGCAGGGCCCGTGCCCATGCCCTACCCCAACGTGGCCCAGTCCGCAGACACGGCCAACGGAAGCCGGACCGTCACCGGAGATGGCAATCCGCTCATGCTCAAGTCCTCCCACTTCGCGACGAGCACGGGGGACGAGGCTGGAAGCGCCATGGGAGTGGCGTCCAACAAGATCAAGGGCAAGGCCTACCCGAAGATGTACTCCTTCGATGTCAAGGTCGAGGGGCAGAACGTCTTCCGCTTCACGGACATCATGCTCCAGAACGGTGGCTCGCCCACCAATACACCCCCCGCAGCCGAGATGCAGAATACTACGGTCGCGGTCGGTTCTGGTGCGGAGACACTCAAGGATCCGGAAGAGCCGGAGGTGGTGAAGATGGCCTGGGCCCGCCAGGAGGCGTGCTGCGGTGATGAGGCGGCACTCAACGTCGGCACCAGGAACTTCCCGGACGACTCGGTGCTCTCGTTGGGAAGTTTGCTATGAGATTCAGCTGAAGACAGGAGAGTTGACGGTGACCCGGCTCGTCGACTTCGACCTGCAGCCTGGAGCCACCGCAAACAAGCGCTTGAAGAAACTCTGGAAGAAGGAGATCGAGAACATCTGGGATCGGAAGTTCCGGCTCCACCGAAGCAAATGCAAGCGAGGCAATGATTGTAATTGTTCAAGCAAGAATGGCTGTTGCTCCTTCAACATCCGCATTCGCTGCGGGTGGGGCCAGGGGCATGGAAAGAAGGTCCTGCTCTACGCGGGCGCCAACGATCCATCGAAATGGGGAGTGAAGGGCAAGTGGTGGTTTTCCCACGATTGGTGGGAGCAACTCAAGGGTGTCCCGGTGACGGTTCGAGCCCACGAGTTCGGTCACCTCATTGGCATGTATGACGAGTATCCCGCTGGAGCCTGCGATCCTTCACGAAAATACGCGAACATTCCCCTCAGCATCATGTCTTCGGGGAAGACCGTCTATCATCAGCACATGAAAGACTTCCATGCATGGTTCGAGAAGAAGGTCAAAGGCATCATCGGCGCGACCCGGCTGCTCCGAATCTGAGTCGGCCAGGTGGCGTGGAGATCCGCTCGTCCGCTGCGTATTGGGGTTGCTGCTGCTGGGAAGTCCCACGAAGGCAGAACCTGCTCGCAGCACAACTCCCGCCCGGCCCATTGCCCATCGAAAGCCCACTCGAAATATAACATCCCCTGCCCCTCCATCCCGTGGAGAGAAGACCTCAATGCGACAACATCCGCTGATGTTCTCCCTGGACTTGCCGTCTGGCTCACTGACAGCCGCATTCCCTGCTCGCGGAAAGGGCTCACTGGACCTCACGAACAACTTCCTGAGCAAGCAGGAGATCGGCTACTACGAGGCTGAATTGCCCCCGGGCTCCTACGAACGACTGCGAAAGCTGTACGAGTCGATTGATTTCAGCGATCTGCCTGAAGTGCTGGAGGTGCCTCCCGACACGAAGACCCTGTCGGTTGGGGAAATGGTGAGCGAGAGTGATTTCGATCTGAAGAACTATCGGCTGGACGGCGTGCCCCCGAAGGTGGAGCCCCTGCTGGACGAGATGCGTAAGGCGACAGAGTACCTGCGCATGAGCCCGCTCCGGGCCCTCCGGGGAGAAGGCGCCGCGACTCAGAGCGACTTTCCAATCGAGAAGCCCGTCTCCTTCCAGGTGACATTGCAGAACGTGGGCACCGAACGGATCGAGACGGATAGTCCCTTCGTGACCCGGGGAGTCAACGGTGAAACAAACCTCCGACTCATCGTCACCCGGGACAAGCCCCCTGAACAACTCCGTGAGTCCGAGACGCTGTGGTTGGAACTCGGTGCCGATAATGTTCACCCTCCAGAAGGAGAGAAGTCTCCGGCAGAGCGGCGTGTCAGCCTGAAACCGGGAGAGACACTGCGCTTCGTGGTACGCAAAAAGTTGCTCAGCACTCCCGGCCGCTATCGCGCCGTGCTGACCTACTTCACCAACCGTGGCAACCGTGGGTTGGAGGTCATGGAGGGCTTCCTGAGCATGGACCTGGGAACATTCGAGGTGAAGTGAGGAGGCGCCATGCTGGCCAGCGGTGGAGAGTGGATGCGCGCTCTCCTCGAAGTGCACTGTGAGGAGTTGGAGTGGTTGTGGGGGCAAAGGTTGAGCGCCTGGCGCTCGGCCGAGTATGACACCCAGGCGCTGGCGCAACTGGATGAGCGCATCGCCGCGCATACGGATGCGCTGGTGCTCGCTGGGGAGGAGGCGCTGCCGCTGGTACGCGAGTGCTTCGAGAAGGCAGAAGCGGTTCCAGCCGCGCTGGCGGCCGCATACGTGATGCTCAAGCAGGAAGACGGGAGCGGCCCGCTGCATGCGCTCGAGGCGTTCCTGGACATGGAGGGCGTTGCGTTCGAGGGATTTCAACTCGCCCTGCGCTATGCGCCGCCGATGCGTTACGAGGAGGCATTGAGGCGGCTTGCGGCAGGTGAATCGGAGCTGCACGCAGCCGCCGCCCTGTCGGCGCTGGCCTTTCACGGGAAGCTCGGACCAAACGAGCGTCTCCTCGAACTGGTGCGGTCCGGACATCCACAGGTTCGGTGTGTGGGGTGGGAGACCGTGGTGTTTCTGGAATCAGCAGGGACTGGCAAGCACGGGCAGGGAGTCCTCCTTCGAAAGCTGTCCGGAGAACTCCAGGTGGCGATGCAGGAGCCAGCACCGTCGGTGCGCCACGCGGCCATGCACGCAGCCGCGTGGACACGCCAGCCCGGGTTATTGAAGGAGCTGCGGCGCGCTGCCGTGGAGTCCTCGAAAGACAGGCAGGTCTTGTGGCTCCTGGCGGTGTTGGGCGATGCCTCCGACCTGCCACTCTTCCAGTCCGTAGGAAACGATCGGAGTCTGGGAACCGAACGGTTCGCGCTCCTGGGAGCTTTTGGCCACCCAGCACTGATGGAGTTCCTGTTGAGAACCATGGAGACCGGAGGGGCGAGTGCGGCGGCCAGGGCGGCTCTGGCATTCCGACGCATGACTGGAATCAATGTGGATACGCCCCAGCGTGTGGAGATCCCCGAAGGAGGCGAGGAGACCGGGGCCGACGAAGATTCGCTCCCAGAGGAAGTCCGTATCCCGGATGCGGAGCTGGCACGCTCTCGATGGGAGTTGCTCCGTAAGGCACTGCCTGAAGCCACCCGCCTCTGCCACGGAGTGGACATGATGAAAACCAGCACTCCGGAATGGAAGCAGGGGCTCTCCTTGGATGTCCGGTGGGAGCTGGCCCTGCGCAGTCGTTTCGATGCAGGCCAGGGTGAAGGGCCCGTCGACCTGGAGCGCTTCCCTCAGGTGGGTTGAAACGCGCCCGGCACCCAATCAAGGTGGTGCAGCGCGTCCCGGTGCGCATCGCCTGGGTGAATCCCCCGCGGGAGTTGGAGCTTGCGCGCCGGCCTCTCCGCCGAGGTCACCGTCCACACCTCGCCGTGAACCCCACGGCCGCGCGCGGCGCCCGCTCGTGCCGCGCGACCGAAGCCGCGAACGCTCGCTCAGTCTCGCTTGATGGGGATGACCCGCGGGCCGTTGGGGTTCTGAACGATGAGTGGCCTGGCGAGATCGCCATAGACCTCACCGAAGTCCCGGCGATGTTTCAAGTAGACATCATTGTAGCTGTGCGCCGCGAGGAAGCTCTTCTCCGAGAAGGTGACGATCTCCGCCTTGTTTCCGTGGATATCCGTGCCAGGGTTGTTATAGAAGCTCGTACTGCCTTCCACGCCGAACCAGTTGGAGATCGGGTCCCCGCTGTTGATGTAGTGCACGTATTTGGGGCCATCCGGGTAACGGCCCGAAGCCGCACCGAACGTCTCCACCCGGATCCTGCCCATCAGCTCGAACTTGTTTTCCTTCTTGAGCTGCTCGGCGACCTCGCCGAGCGCGCGGCTGGTGATGAGGCCGCCCTGGCTGTGTGCCATCAAATGCACATTTCTGCCCGCCCTCAGTTCACCGAGGACGATATCCCTCATCGAGTCCACGGCCGGGTTCTTGCCCGTGTTGAGCTTGTCGCCCAGGCTCTGCGTCAGGTCCCCGACGAAGCCGTCGGTGGCGTTGTGGATGCCAACGACCCTGGAGCCCGTCGCATTGGCGGTGGCCTGAAGGGCCGCTTTCTGCTCGCTCAGGTTCGTATTGATGCCATTGACCTGGATGATGAGTTCTTCGTTCTTGAGGCGCTTCGGCTGGAAGGGGCTGAGCTCCCCCGGCTTGATGGAGCTCAGGTCCTTCTTCCCCTGGAGATCGTCCATCTTGATGGCCTTGTCGACGCCAACGAGGGCACCGTCGAACTCCGAGTCATCGGAGCGCTTGTAGAGGTTGACGTTTTCAACGCCAAACGTCTCGGCCAGATCCTGGATGACCTCGGGATCGTTGAGGTCGAGCGAGAAGAGATCCACCAACTGCATCGAACTCGGGTTCGGCCCAGTCCAATCATTGGAGGGACGGTTGGGTTCGAAGACATCATTGATGGATGGACCCTTGACTCCGGAGTCCTTCCTCGCTGGGAGGGCGGCAATCGTCGCGGGAGGCTTCTGTTCGGAGGCGGTGGGGATGGGGGAGGCCACTACCGGCGGCTTGCGGCTGACGCTGATCATGATCGGACTCTCGATCTCGAACACGGAAAGGATGGAACTCGTGTTGCGAGCGGGGTGCTGGTACGGAGAAGTCCTATGCAGATCTCACGCCAGGGATTGTCAGGCGATCGCCGCTCCTGGAATCAAGAGGTTGGCGCACCGGGAGGGACGCATGGCTGGTGACTGGAGTTTCACATTGATGACCGCGGTCACCAGGGCGGATGCGATGAGACGTGAACTGTCTGCCTTTCGGGGCCGCTGACCGACGAGAAAACCAAACAACAACAAATTCCAAATACAGGAAGATGAGAGAGTCACGTGCCCGTGACCCCGCTTACTCCCGGAATACCGCTTTCTTCAATCTCGCGACAACAACCTCCAAGAAGTCGTTTCGAGGTGGAGGAGTGGCTTCAACCCGGTCCTCACCGGGCTTCACGGCGGAGGCGCGGCTCCCTCGGGAGGGACGGCTCCGCCGTGAAGGCAACGGACGACTACGGGAGGGTCGCGGTCAGCGGGCCACCGTCGTTGATCTTCGAGGCAATCCAGCTCTCGAACGACGCCACGCGGGCGTACATGCCCGGGTAGTGCGAGTCGGCGCAGCCCTCGCCCCAGCTCACGACGCCCACCAGCACGCGCGTGCCGTTCTTGAGCACCGTGAGCGGACCGCCGCTGTCACCCTGGCACGAGTCCTTGCCGGGGGAGGCCGCGGCGAGCTGATCCGAGCCGATGGTATCCCCCGCGTAGGCGGACTGGGCCGAGCTGTTGCTCAGGAGGCTCACGTCCACCGTCTGCAGCGTGTCGGGAAACGCGTTGCCACTGCCAGTGAGCGCGCCCCAACCGGTGACGCGCGCCACCACGCCCGCGTTGGTGATGCCCGCGGCCTCGTCGGCCGCCGTGGCGAGGGGGATGGCCTTCACGTTCGCCCCACTCAGGTCCAGCGGCGCGGACAGGCGAAGCAGCGCCACGTCCTTGCCTTGGTTCACATCCACGTAGCCCGGGTAGACGATGACCTCGGCGACCGAGCGAATCTGTCCGGAGGAGCTCATCCCATTGAGCGTGGTGATGCCCGCCGCCACCCATTCCGGCTTGATGATGGTGCCATTCTCGTTCACGCAGTGCTGCGCGGTCAGGATCCAGTTCTCGTTGAGTACCGAGCCGCCGCAGAAGTGCGAGCCCGGGCTGTCCTGCAAGGACACCTGCCAGGGACTGGCGGCGATCGTCGCGTCGGTGCCGCCGACGATCTCCTGATCGGAGGCAAGCACCGTCTCCTGCTCACGAGTCTGCTCGACAGCCTCGGGACCACAGCCAGCCAGCAGGGAGATCGTGCTGGCGATTGCCCAACGACGCATGATGAATGCTGAAACCATGAGAACCTCGGTGATGGGGGCAAGGTGTTGCGATTGAACCGTGAAGTGAGTCGATACCGTCAAGCTGAGCGAGAGCCTCCCGGGAGAGCAGCCTTCCACCTCCTGGTCCGAGGACATCGAGTACGCTGGACGAAGTCACGGTTTGGAATTGGACTTCGAAACGGAGCTGGGCGCCTTTTCATTCCAAAGCAATGACAGGGAATGCACTCCTCTCGTTGCAATGAATTTCAGTCAAATGGTCTGCACGGTCCGGCTGGGTTCGTGCGGCGAGTCCAAGGTGGAGCAGCTCGGCGTGCCGCTGGAGTTGCTCCAGGCACATGGCTCGGTGGGCGAGGAGGCGGTGGAGGCCCTGGCCCACGCGGCACTGACGCATTCGCGCGCGGACCGGGCGGTGGCGGAGACAGGCATCGCGGGGCCGACGGGAGGCACGCCACGAAAGCCGATGGGGCTGGCCTTCCTCGCGGTGATGCGCCGGGGCGGGAGGGCCACCGTGGAGCATCACGTCTTCAAGGGAGACCGGAGCGCGGTGCGCCGAGCCATCGCGGACCGCGCGCGGGTGCTGCTCGAGCGGCTGGCCTCGGAATCATGAACCAGACTCCGGCCCCGCGCGGCGCCCGCTCGCGCCGCGCGGCCGGCGTCAGTCCTTGACGGGCGTGGCCTTGAGGGCGGCCTTGCCCTCCTTCACGTACACCTGGAAGCGCACCGTCTTGCACGCGTACTTCTGCACGAGCTGCTCGCGGTTCTTGCGCAGCTTGGCGACGAACTTGTCGTACGTCAGCCCGTCCTGGGGCTCGCCGCACTGATCGCGCGTCTGCACGAACTCGCGGAAGACCTCCTGGAAGTGCTGCTCCTCGGACAGGGCCACCGCACCGGCGCCCGTGCTCGCCCCCGTGGCGGCTCCCGCGCCCGTACCGAACGGAGACGTGGTGACGCCGGCCTGCTGCGACTGGGGCGCGTTCATCGGCGAGGCCACGCCGGGGTGGATGCCCAGCGCGGAGGGAGGCACATTGACCTCGCCCGTCATCGGCCGGGCCGAGCGCGCGAGGAGCTCACGCGGGATGGCCGCCACGCGCGTCGGCTCGGGCGAGCCGCCGTCGTCATCGAAGCCACCATTCTGGCGCGCCTGCGCGGTGGCCGCGGCGAAGGGGTCCGCCGCCTGTTGCAGCGAGTAGGCCGCCGTCGGGTGATCCTCGAAGGCGAAGGCGGCGCCCCGCCGGGGAGCGGCCGCGGGCACGCTCGCGGCGGAATCCGTGGGGGCGAAGGGCAGCGAGGCCCCACTCGACGAGGCGAACGGATCCTTGCCGGGCACCGTGGGCGTGCCGAACGGATCCTTGCCGGGCACCGTGGGCGTGCCGAACGGGTCTCCGCCTCGCGGCACGTCCGGGGTGGCGAAGGGGTAGAGATCCCCGGCGGGCGCGGAAGCCCGGGCGAAGGCCGGCTCGGCGGCAACGGGCGGCGCCTCGAAGGGATTGGCCTCCGGAGCGGAGGGCGCATCCGAGAACGGCATCGCCGCCGGGGCGTCGAAGGGCGTCTCGGGAGAAGCGACCGCGGCGGCGGGCCGCGCGGGAGCGGGCGACCCGGGGAACGGGAAGTCCTCCGGTCCCGCCGTGGGCGGCTCGGGAGCGGGCGTGAGGAACACCGGACCGGCGAGGGGCGCGGACGAGGCCAGCGCGGGGCCCGCCGCCGGAGCACCCGCTGGCGCCTCCTGCTGCTTGCCGCCCTTCTTCTGCTTCTTCGGCTCGGCGGTCGCGGCCGCCGGATGGCCCGCGCCCATCAACAACGTCCACACGAGCGAGAAGCCCAGCAGGCCCAGCAGCGCGAAGAGGGCGTCGTGCTGGTAGTTGGCCAGCGCGGTCATGAAGGGCCGCACGCTGGTGACGGCCACGGCTTCCAGCCCTCCACCGAGCGACTGGCGCGAGCCCACGGCGAGCGGGGCATCGCCCCCCAGGGTGTCCGAGGGATTCGTGAGCAGGGGCAGGCGCACGCGTGGCACCTGGGTCAACAGGCTGCGCACGCTGCCGCGCTCGACCACCTGGCCGGACTTGCCCACGCTCACGTTCTCGAGCGCCTTCGTCACGAGTTCCTTCTCGGAGCCCGCGCTCTCCAGCACCTGGTCGCCCTGGACCACCGCGAGCACGGCGACGCCGGAGTTCACTGCCGCGGACTCGAGGAAGGCCTTGTGCAGCACCGGGGCGCCCAGCACCAGGGTCGCCGCCACCTGGGCGTGGCCGCCGTCGGGGCTCCACAGCACGGGCACGGAGAAGAAGACGTGGGGAGCGCCGAACGCGTCCGCCACCCCGCCCTCGCTGCCCGCCTTCTGCTGGGAGCGCGGGTCGAACTGCTCATCGGCGCTCGCCTCGCCCGCGCCCCGCGCGTACAGCGCGCCCTCGGCGGTGACGAGGCCGAGCACGAGCGAGTCCTTGAGCGGCTCGGGCACGTGCTCGCCCAGGGCGGCGCGCAGCGCGCCGAAGCGCTCGCCCACGGGCGGCTCCACGATGCGGATGCCCTTGCCCCGGGGCAGGGCCTCCACGTGGGGCTGCACGGCGGCGACGACCTCGGGATTACCAGCCAGCGAGAGGGCCAGGGCCTGCACGGAGGAACGGCGCG
Organism: Cystobacter fuscus; assembly: GCF_002305875.1. Classification (NCBI taxonomy): domain Bacteria; kingdom Pseudomonadati; phylum Myxococcota; class Myxococcia; order Myxococcales; family Archangiaceae; genus Cystobacter; species Cystobacter fuscus. Next base: position 8,843,486 of record NZ_CP022098.1, read on the forward strand.
CCTCCAGGGCGCGGGCCAGCTCCGAGATGGCGGCAGTGGCCGGTGACGCGGCCCCCTTCACGGCCTCGGCGCTGAGCGGGCCCGACACCAGGGGCAGATGCGCCACTCCCAGTCCGAGGACCAGGAGCGCGAAAACGAAGAACTTGAAGCGGACCATCACCGACCTTTACGCCCTCGGGGTGGAGGCCCGGTTATAGCGCCCGCCCCTCGGGACCAGCAAGGTTCGGTCCCCAACGCTTGGGAGCCCGGACACCAGACGAGGAGTCCGGGCTCCAGCGCGCTGCTAGAAGCGCACGTCCTGGGGCAGGCCCTCGCTGTTGACCTCCCGGCGCTTCTCCACGGTGCGCTTGATGGTGTTCTCCAGCCTGTCGCGCACCGAGTCGATGGCCTGGAACATGGTCTCGGCCGTCTCGGTCACGTGGATGCTGGAGAAGCCCGCCATGCGCACGGTCACCCGGCACTCCTGGTCCACGCCCCCCTTGGTGCCATTGATGTCCACGAGGGAAATATCCACCTCGCTCGCCTCATCGTCGATGAACTTCGCGATGGGGTCCACCAGATGCCGCGTCGCATAATCCCGAAGCGAGTCCGTGAGCTGCAGATGGACTCCTCGCATCAACACCTTCATGGTGTCACCTCCCCTTGGTCTCCCCAGGGTGGGCAGTCCCGGCGCATTCGGTGAGCGGGGGGAGGCGCGAGCGAGCCCGCCCGGCCGCTCTCCAAGCGCGGGAGCAAGGCTCCATGGGGATGTTTTCGTGTCGTCATTAGGTTGAGCGTTCGAATGGGTGAGCGAATCGGAGAGCGGATCAAGGTCCTGCTGGTCGAGGACGACGGTGACAGCCGCGAGCTCCTCGCGGAGCTGCTCGAGCTGGACTTCGACGTCATCACCGCCGCGGACGGGGTGGCGGGGCTGCGCGCGTTCGTGGACGATCATCCGGACGTGGTGGTCACGGACGAGTCGTTGCCGGGCATGTGTGGAACGGCGCTCGCCCAGGAGGTCAAGAGCCGGCAACCCAAGGCGGGAGTGGTGCTCGTGTCCGGGTATTCGAACGTGGACTCTGGCTACTGCGACGTGGTGCTGCGCAAGCCGATTGATGTCGAGCGTTTGTCAGCCGTCGTGGGAAGCCTGGGGGAAGCAGCCAGGCACTGAGGCGCGGCGTGCTAAAATCGTGCTCGGTTGCCAGGGTGTAGGTCCTGCGGAGGGAGGCACGATGAAATACTGCATGCAGTGCGGTTCCGAGTACCAGGAGGGCGTGACGGAGTGTGCGGACTGTCCTGGAAGTACCCTGGTGGACGCGGAAGCCATGCGCCAGCGCCACATCCCGCTGCCCGGTGAGGGAGAAACCCGGAAGTTCGTCCGGGCGGCCACGGCGGAGGATCCCTTCACCGCCGAGGACTATGTACGGCTCTTGGAGATCCAGCGCATTCCGGTGTTCATCCGGCCGCGCCGCTCGGGCACCGTGGACGTGCTCACCACGGGGGCGCTGGAGCCCTGGTGGGAGATCATGGTGGGCGAGGAGTACCTCGAGCGCGCCGTGCAGCTCATCGCCCAGGAGAAGCGGCAGTTGGAGGAGACCTCGGCCGAGGCCGCCCTCGCCGCCGAGGAAGAGGAGCGCGAGACGGAAGGCTCGCTCCCCCCCGGCACCTTGTGAACCGGGCCCGACCCCTCGGAGCCGCTACGGCGTGGAGGCCGCCGAAGGGCCGGTCTCCGAGGGAGCGCGCACCTCGAAGAAGCTCACGCCGGTGACCTTCCACTTGTCGTACTTCGCGTTGCGCGCGAGGAAGCTCTCCAGGTCCTCGTCCACCACGCGGCCGTTGCCATCCACGCCCCGCCGCGCGTGCCGCAGCCAGGTGCGGCGACCCTTCTGCACCACGAAGCCCAGATGCGTCACCCGGGTGGCCTTGAGCGGCAGGTCCTCGCGCAGCACGATGAGGATGGTGCCCGAGGGCACCTGCCGCGCATGCGCCAGCACCCGCTCCAGGGGAATCATGTCGAGCGGGTAGGTGCCCCGAGGCTGGTGCGCCGGGGACAGGCCCAGGGCGAGCGAGGAGCGCGAGCTCCAGGTGAGCGCGTTGATCGTCTTGCTCACCCGCACCGTGTCCGCGCCCCCCAGCCGCCGCGTCACGTCCACGAGGAAGCCCTTGCGCTGGTTGTTGGGCAGCCACTGGGCCTCCATGAGGTGGTTGCGGTCCTCATAGGAGGGGGTGTTCGCGTAGCGCAGGCGCTCGAGCAGCCCCGGCACCTCCACCGCCGAGCGCGCCAGGCTCAGGGCCATGGACTGTTCCACGAAGGTGAGGCAGTCCACCGCGTCCAGCCGGAAGGTGGGATCCGGATCCACCCCGATGCCCTCCCCCAGGGGCGAGTGCACGTAGGGCGTGCCCAGGAAGCGCTCGCTCACGCGCAGCAGCCGCTCGCCCAGGGGCAAAAGCGCGTCCCCGGAGATGAGATCGGCCCGCTCCCGCTCGCCGAGCGAGGCCCACACCACGGGGGCGCCGGAGGGCAGCACGTTCCCCGCCCTCGCCGTCCGGGGCGGTGGCGCCGGAGTGGCCACCTGGGCGAGCACGGCCGCCACCAGGGCGGCGGCCATCATTTCGCCACCCCCGCCGCGCGGAGAATCGCCTTGCGCTCGTCATCCGCGAGCTGGAGCGTCTCCAGCTCCTTCTCGTAGGTGAGCTTCTCCTCGCCGTTGGCGTTCCACGAGGCGAGCACCAGCCACGACACCATCGTCTTGTCGCCGCCCTGGGCGAGGATGCGGGCCGCGCCCGCCGCGAGGCTCCGGTCCTTGTCCTCGAGGAGCGGACGCAGCGCCGGCCCGGTCTGCTTCACGGGCAGCCCCTCGTAGAGCCCGAGCCCCTGGCGGCGCACGAGCCGGTCCTCGGAGGCGAGCAGCTTTTTCGCGAAGGAGAAGCCCTCGGGCGCCCCGAGCAGGCACAGCCCCCGGGCCGCGGCGAAGCGCGTGCTCTCCGAGCTGTCATCCAGGAAGGCCTCGAGCGCCTTGGCCTGCTTCTTGTCCCCCGCGGCGCCCACCGCCTCCAGCATCAACACGCGCGTCTGGGGATCCGCCTCGGTGCGCGCCTGGGCGACGAGTGTCTTGCCCACCCGGGGGTCGTGGCTGGCCCCCAGGGCGCGCGCCACCTCGCGGCGCACCCCGTACGACTTGTCCTGCAGCAGCGGCAACAACACGTCGACGCGCTTGCTGCCCAGCCGGCCCAGGCCCTGCGCCGCGTACATGCGCACCGCGCTGTCCTCGTGCCCGGCGAGCTGCGCCAGCAGCGACTCGGCCGAGCGCGTCTCCAGACCGGCCAGCACCGCCGTCAGGTCGCGCAGCCGCCGGGGATCCATCTCCTGGGAGATGCCCCGGGCGAGCTGCTGCGCGGCGTAGGGCTCCTCGCGCAGGATGCGCAGGCGGGAGATGGCGGTGGGCACCGGGAGGGCTCCGTCGATGACCTGCTCGACGAGCGCCTGGGTCTCGGCGCGGCGCCCCATGCGCTTCTGCACGGAAGGGGGCGCGGCGACGGCGAGCGAGGACACGAGGGGCAACAGGAGCAGCAGGCGGACGAGCGGGGTTCCCACGGGGGGCGCAGGATGGCAAGCCTCGCGCGGGCCTGTCAAAAACCCGGCCCGGGCCTGCTTCCTCCCTCCGGAACGTCCTTCGCCCCGATTCTTGACCCTCCCCGAGGCGATTGATACGACCCGTCCCAGTGTCTTCCAGCCCTGATGCCGAGGCCTCTCCGATGAAGCGACTCCTCGTACTGGTGGCGGTGGCGGGAGCCCTGAGCGGCTGCGGCCCCATCAAGTCCACTTCCCACCTGCTGGACGCCGAGGTGCAGATCCAGGCGGCCCGCACCGCCGGGGCCGAGACGCTCGCGCCCTACGAGTGGACGGCCGCCAACCTCTACATCCACAAGGCGCGCGAAGAGGTGAGCTACTCGGACTACCAGTCCGGTGTGGACTTCGCCGAGAAGGCCGCGCGCTATGCCGCCGAGGCGCGTGAAAAGGCCCTGGCCGTGGCCAATGACAACACCGACGGCGCTGCCTCCCCCCGCCCCAACCCCTGACGCAGGGAGCCCCCTACCGATGCGACGTCTCTTCGCCACCGCGCTGCTGCTGCTCGGCTCCTCCTGTGTGAGCGGGAACAAGGTCCGCGCGGATTCCGAAGTCATCCAGGCCAGCGTCGAGCGCGCCCGCCGCAGCGGCGCCATGCGCTGTGCCCCCGTGGAGCTGGCCGTCGCCGAGGCCAACCTCGACTTCGCCCGCGGCGAGCTCGGCCAGGGCGCCAGCTACCGCGCCTCCGAGCACATCCGCACCGCCGAGGCCGCCATCAAGCGCGCGCTCGATCTCTCCAAGGACTGCGCGCCCCCACGGGTCGTCTACGGCAAGGACCAGCCGCAGGCCCAGGAGCAGACGCCCGCGGACACCACCTCCCCCACCCGGCCCCAGCAGCAGGTGGTGGTGCAGATCGAGGAGAAGGACAGCGACGGCGACGGCGTGCCCGACAAGGACGACCCCTGCGCCGACCGTGCCGAGGACTTCGACGGCTTCGAGGACGCGGACGGCTGCCCCGAGCCGGACAACGACGGCGACGGCGTGCTGGACGGCAACGACAAGTGCCCGCTGACGCCCGGCCCCCTGTCCAACCAGGGCTGCCCGCAGGAGGCGGCCACGGACAGTGACGCCGACGGCATCCCCGACGACCTGGACAAGTGCCCGCTGCAGCCCGAGGACAAGGACGGCCACGAGGACTCCGATGGCTGCCCGGATCTCGACAACGACAATGACGGGCTGCTCGACAGCGCGGACAAGTGCCCCGACGCCGCCGGACCCATCCAGAGCCTGGGCTGCCCCCGCACCGACAAGGACGGCGACGGCATCGAGGACGCGCAGGACAAGTGCCCGGACGAGCCCGAGGACAAGGACGGCTTCCAGGACGAGGACGGCTGCCCGGATCTCGACAACGACAACGACAGCATCCCGGATGCCATCGATCGCTGCCCGCTCGCGGCCGGCCCGCTGGAGGGAGGCGGTTGCCCCGACGCGGACAAGGACGGCGACGGCACCATGGATCGCACCGACCTGTGCCCGGACCAGCCCGGTCCCCAGGAGATGCGCGGCTGCCCGGATCCGGACAAGGACGGCGATGGAATCGTCGACCGGCTCGACATCTGCCCCGATAAGCCCGGCCCCCACGAGACGCGCGGCTGCCCCGACGCGGACAAGGACAACGACGGCATCATCGACCGGCTGGACGTGTGCCCGGATCAGGCCGGCACCCAGGAGCTGCGCGGCTGCCCGGATCCCGATCGCGACCAGGACGGCATCCCCGACCGCATCGACGTGTGCGCGGACGACCCCGGCGTGAAGGAGGAGCGCGGCTGCCCCAAGAAGTACAAGATGGTGGTCGTCAAGCGGGACAAGATCGAGATCAAGAAGCAGATCAAGTTCGCCTCCGGCTCGGCGAAGATCATCGGCAAGGAGAGCTTCACCATCCTCGATGACGTGGCGCAGGTGCTGCGTGACATGCCCACCATCAAGAAGATCCGCATCGAGGGCCACACGGACTCGGTGGGCAAGCCCGTCAACAACATGAAGCTGTCGCAGTCCCGCGCGGACGCGGTGATGGCGCAGTTGCTCAAGCGCGGCATCGATCCGGGCCGCATGCAGGCCGTGGGCTACGGAATGGAGAAGCCCCTCGCCTCCAACCTCACGGCCAAGGGCCGCGCGGAGAACCGCCGCACCGAGTTCAACATCGCCGATCAGTAGTCCCCTCCTCCCACTCGGGAGGGGAACCCCGGGAGGGTGCCGCGCGCCACCAGGCCGCGAGCACCCTCCTCGCATTTCAGGGGCTCAGCCGTCCTTGAGCAGCTCGTGGAGGACCTCGGTGGCGTAGGAGCCCTTGGGCAGCTCGAACGCGAGCCGCAGGTCCGCTCCCTCCACCTCCAGCGACACGCCGCCGAGCCGCACCCGGTAGGGCCTGCGCCCGCCCTGCGTCTCGTCGCCGCCGCGCCGGAAGTCCTCCAGCGTCACGCCCTCGTCCGCGAGCAGCTTCGCCTCGGCCTCGGCCACCGCGTGGGCCGCCGCGGTCATCTTCGGCCCGAAGAGCGGGCCGGCGGGGCTCACCTCGAACGCGGCCACGCGGGGAACGTCCACCTCGGGGGCCTCGCACACGAAGAGGCCACCCGAGTCCTCGCGGCGCAGCACGTCACCCGCGAGCGCCGTGTCGAAGGTGCCCGCGCGCAGCCGCTCCACCAGGGCCCGGTTGAACAGGCGGGACTGGAAGGCGGACAGGTAGAGCTTGCGCTGGAACTTGTCGGGGCGGCGCGGCAGCCGCTGGCCGAGCACCAGCAGCCGGCCGAAGTCCGCGTTGTCGCCCTCGCGGCCGAAGCGCTGATCCCCGAAGTAGTTGGGCAGGCCGCGCGCCTCCAGCCGGGCGAGCGTCTCGCGCGCCGCGCCCACGTCCCGCACGTCACGCAGGCGCAACCGGAAGCGGTTTCCCCGCAGGTGCCCGGTGCGCAGCTTGTTGCCATGGCGCTTCGTCCACAGGACGCTCACGCCCTCCAGCGCGAAGCCGGACAGACGCGCCTCGGCCCTCGCGGGCACGGAGAGCAGTTGCCGGGTGATGGCCTGCCGGTCCTTCATCCCCGCCACGCCCACCTCGCCCTCGTCCACCGCCAGGGCGGCCGCCAGGGCCTTCACGACCTCGCGGGTGTCGCGGCCCCGCTTCTCCAGCCACAGATAGAGGTGCTCCCCCTCCCCCGAGGGCAGGTACGCGGGGAGCTCCTCCACCTCGAAGTCCTCGGGGACGAGCTTGAAGGCACCGCCACACCCGGGAACGTCCTGGGTCAACCGGGGCCGCTCGGCGGCCACCATGTCACCCGCCTCCCAGCGTGGAGAGCATGTCCTTCACGCGCCGGGCGAGATCCTCGTCGGCGCGCGACTCGAGCAGCTCTCCGGCCTGGAAGAGGAGGAAGAACATCACGTCGCTGAGCGCCTGGCGGAAGGCGACCACCGGCTCCGAGCCCATGGAGCCGCGGTGCTGATCGTACGCCTCGCGCAGCTTCGTCTCCGACAGGCTGCCATCCGCGGCGAAGGACAGCCCCGCCAGCACCGGCGAGGACGACAGCGCCTGACCCGACAGCGCGGCGTTGGCCGAGGCGATGAACTCGCGCGCCAGCCCCTGCTTGGCCACCTCGGTGGCGATCTCCCGGAAGATGCGGTTGAAGACGCTCACCACCTCGCTCACGGCCACCACCGGGGGCGGCTCCTGGTGCGCGGTGATGGCGCGGATGCCGGACTGGCTCACGCGCACGGACGGAAGGCCCGTGGAGGAGGGGCGCACCACGGGGATGCCCATGATGCTGCGCGGGCGCACCGCCGGCAGCCCCGACATCGACGGCACCGGGCTGCCCAGGGCCTTGTCGGACAGGCTCACGAAGCCGCCCTCCAGCAGGCCGTAGACGACCTTGGTGACGTCGAACTCGGACAGGCGGCTGGCCTGCCCCAGCTCCAGCAAGGTGCGGCGCCCATCCACCAGCCCCAGCACGCGATCCTCGTCCGGCTCCAGCTTGGCGAACGTCGGCCCCTTGCGCAGCACGTACAGGCGGCTGTGGGGGATGCGTTTGCGGAAGTGCGCCAGCTCGTCGATCTTCCGGATGCTGTCCATGAGCAGGCTCTGCGTGGACAGCTGGATGTTGTGGCCGAGCTTGTCCTCCACCGGCTGGTCCACGAGGAAGAAGCTGCCCTCGCGGCACAGGACGATGGAGTGGAAGATCTCGCTCACCTGGTGCGTGACGCACCGGAAGAGATCATGCGCCTGCAACAGGCCGCGCTCCACCAGGGTGCGGCCAATCTTGGAAGGGGGCTGCTCGCGCAGCACGGCCTCGAGCTGGGCGCGCTCCACGTAGCCCAGGCGCACGAGCACCTCCCCGAGCCGGTCCGCCGCCACGTCCGAGGTGGCCCCGCGCACCTCGCCCTCGCGCATCACCACCGAGCGCTCGCCACTGGGGGCCTGCACCCGCACGATGCCGCTCCAGCGCGACTGGCTGAGGAAGGCGATGAGGTCGGACAGCGGGAAGCCGGACGCGTCCCCGGAGAGCACCACGCGCGGGGTGGGCAGCGAGCCCCCCTCCGCGGGCGAGCGCGAGAAGACGAGCAGATCCGGAGAGGTGGGCTGCAGGATGTAGGAGCCCGCGCGGCCCACCAGTCCGGACGGCGACTGCGGAGACACTCCGGGCCGCTCGTCGGGGACGAGCTGGGAGCCCTCGATGCGGAAGCGCGCGCTCATGAGCCCGTCAGTCCGCGGCCCACGCGTTGTTGTTGGCGCGCCACGTCGTCTCGTCCTCGAGGGCGTGCGAGAGCATGTCCTCGGTGAGGCCCAGCTGCAGATCGTTGAAGCGGCCGTTGAAGAAGAGGCTGGGCGTGCCGCGGATGTTGGCGCGCGTGCCCATCGACTTGTACTTGTCCAGTTCCTTGGCGTAGGTGCCCGCCTGGAGCGCCTTCTGCAGCTCGGCGCCCTTGAGGCCGATCTTGTTGGCCAGCTCCACGAGCGTCGCGGTGGACAGGCGGTGGGCGTTCTCGAAGAGCGCGTCGTGCATCTCCCAGTACTTGCCCTGGTCGCGCGCCCAGAGCGCCGCCTGGCCGGCGGGCACCGCGTTGGCGTGCATGGGCAGCGGATAGGGCACGTTGCAGAAGCGCACCTTGGTGGCGTTCTTCTTCGCGAAGGCCTCGAGCACCGGCCGGGCCTTGCCGCAGTAGGGGCACTCGAAGTCGGAGAACTCCACCAGCGTCACCGGGGCCTTGGCGTCCCCCGTGCACATGCGCGGGTCCACCTCGAACTTCTGCCGGGGCGCGCGGAAGGAGGCGTAGTACTCGGAGAGCGCGACGATGATGTCGGTGGCCGGCACGCCCGCGGCGGCCTGCCGGGCGGCGAGCCGCGTCATGCGCTTGGCATGCTGGCAGCTGGTGTGTCCCCTGAGGCACTGGCCCAGCGTATGGGGGCAGCCGCAGTAACAGAACTCATCCGAGAGCACCGTGGCCAGCTCGTGCTGGGCCGCGGGCGACAGCGCGGAGAAGTCCATGCCGGGAATGCCCTGGAGGGCCGAGGTCCCGGACGTGGCGGGTGGCGTGGGAGTGGCTGGCTTGAACGGGGCTGGAGGGGTCGGCGGAGCCGCCTCGGAGGAGGGAGCGCCGGCGAGAGCCGTCAGCGCCAGGGTGAGAGCCAGGAGGACGCGGTTGCGGCGGGCGGGGAGCACATCGCCGGTTTAGCCATGCGCGCGAGGCTTGTAAAGCAACCCTGGCTCTGCCAGGGAAGGGTCCGTCCCATGCCCAGACTCCTCCTGCTGCACACGGGCGGCACGTTGGGGATGGCCGGAGGCCGGCCGTCCGCGCTGCGCCCCGCCGCCTTCTTCAAGACGCTCAAGTCCCGCTGCCCTGAACTCTTCCAGCTCGCCGATATCGAGCTGGAGCTCTTCTGCAACCTGGACAGCTCGGAGATGCAGCCCGAGCTGTGGAGCCGGCTCGCCGCGCACCTGCACCGCCGGCTGCCCGACTTCGATGGCGCCGTGGTGACCCATGGCACGGACACGCTCGCCTACACGGCGAGCGCCCTGTCCTTCATGCTGCCCGGCCTGGACAAGCCCGTGGTGATGACGGGCTCGCAGCGGCCGCTGGGCGAGGTGCGCTCGGACGCGCGGCTCAACCTCATCGACGCGGTGCTCTCCGCCCTGCAGGGCCCGCCCGAGGTGAGCATCTGCTTCGACTCCCATCTCTATCGAGGCAACCGCGCCCGCAAGGTGAAGGTGGCCGAGTACGACGCCTTCGACAGCCCCAACTACCCCCTGCTCGGCACGCTCGGAGTGGAGGCCACCTTCGCTCCAGGTCTCAGGCAGAAGGGCCCCCGGCGCCTGCGCGAGCGGCTCGAGTCGCGCGTCTTCCTCCTCAAGGTCTTCCCCGGGCTGGATCCCGCGCTGCCCATGGCGCTCCTGCCCCAGGTGCGCGGCCTGGTGCTGGAGGCCTATGGCGCGGGCAACTACCCCCTGGATCCCACGCTCGGCCATTCCCTGCTGCCGCTGTTCCGCGAGGCGCGCGCGCGGGACGTGCCGGTGGTGGTGGTGAGCCAGGCCCACCACAACGGCGTGGACCTCTCCCTCTATGAATCCGGCGCGGCGGCGCTCGCCGAGGGGGCGCTGAGCGGCGGAGACATGACGCCCTCGGCGGCGCTCGTGAAGCTCATGCAGGGGCTCGCCTACCACCAGGACAGGGAGGCTCGGGCCCGGTTCATCCAGACGCCGATTGTCGGCGAGATGACCGATCGCCCCTCGAATGTTCACGGGACTCCGGCCAAAAAGTCGAGACGCGCCCGTTAAGAGCGATCATGGCTGGGCGGGTGGCCCGAGGTCTGCTTGCTGCTACCAATCCTCGACCCATAAGATGGGGGGCACGATGTCCGACGAGAAGACCGCCGTCCATTCCATCTCGGACCTGCTGGGAGCCGCCGCGCCACAGCAGAGCGCGTATCTCATCGTGATCAGCGCGAAGTCGGCTTCCGGCATCGGGCGGATGTTCAAGCTGGATCGCTCCGAGACGGTGCTCGGCCGTAGCGTGGAGGCGCAGTTCCAGGTCGAGGACGATGGCATCTCGCGCAAGCACGCCAAGGTGGTGTCGCTCGGGGATGGCCGCTTCCAGCTCGTGGACCTGGGCAGCACCAACGGCACGTTCCTCAACGGCCTGAAGGTGAGCGCCGCGCCGCTCTACGATGGCGACAAGATCCAGATCGGCTCCAACACGGTGCTCAAGTTCTCCATCCAGGATCAGCTGGAGGAGGCCTACCAGCGCAGCATCTACGAGTCGGCCACGCGCGATGGGCTCACGCGCCTGTACAACAAGAAGTACTTCATGGAGACGCTGCGCAAGGAGTTCTCCTACTGCCTGCGTCACCGGGTGGCCCTGTCGCTGGTGATGTTCGACGTGGACCACTTCAAGAAGATCAACGACGTGTACGGACACCCCGCGGGCGACTACGTGCTCACGCGCATCGCGCAGCGGGTGAGCGACACGGTGCGCACCGAGGATCTGTTCGCGCGCTACGGCGGCGAGGAGTTCGCCCTCATGCTGCGCGAGTCCGCCGAGGAGCAGGCCATGTCGTGCGCCGAGCGCTGCCGCGCGGCGGTGGACCGCACGGACTTCATCTTCAGCGGCACCCCCATCAAGGTGACCATCAGCCTGGGGGTGGCCACGCTGCACGACTCGGACTACGCCCAGGCCGAGGACATCATCGCCGCGGCGGACAAGTACCTCTACCGGGCCAAGCGCGCCGGCCGCAACCGCGTGGACGGCAAGGCCGTCAGCGGCTCCTGAGCGGGTCGGCGCATCGTCAGGAGAGCATCCTCAGGACCCGGCCTCGAGTCCTGCCGTCTCCGCGAGCATCTCCACCCGGTTGCCTCCCGCCGCCCGGGCGGCGTCCAGCGAGCGCTGCGCCTGGCGCACCATGTCCGAGAAGGACTCGTCCCGCCCCGGCGCGAGCGCGGACAGCCCCACGGACACGGTGGGCCGCAGCACCTGATCATCGAAGGCGAGGCTGGAGCGGGCCACGCGCTCGCAGACGCGGCGCGCCACCGTCTGGGCGCCGGCGAGGTCCGTGTGCGGCAGGAGCAACAGCACGCGGTCCGGCGAGTACTGCACCGGGAAGTCCGTGTCCCGCAGCGAGCGCCGGATGGCGAGCGCCAGCCCTCCGTTGAGCTGCTCGCGCAAGCCGCGGTCCACCTGCACCGGCAGCGCATCGAAGGCCACCAGCGCCAGCGCCAGCGGCAGGCCGTAGCGCCGCGAGCGCTTCACCTCCACGAAGACGAGATCCTTGAAGTGCGGGAAGGCGTAGAACTGGGTGAGGGGATCCAACAACCCCTCGGACGGCAGCCGCACCACCTCGGCCACTCCAGCGGACCGGCCCTTGCGAGCGGGCGCGCCGCGCGAGAGCGTCCGCAGCTTCACCAGCTCCGGCAGCCGCACCTGGAGATCCTTCGCGGACACCGGCAGGGGAAGCACGCCATCGGCGAAGCCCGGCGCCTTGCCCGGCTCCTCCCGCGCGAGCAACACGAGTGCCCCCGGCAGCCGCGCACGCACCTTGCGCGCCACCTTCGCGGGCTCCTCCACCGAGGGCCCCAGCACCACCACCTGGGCCCGACCCACCTCCTCACCCCACTCCGCCTCCGCGAAGACCTCGAGACCCGCCTTCTCCAGGCCCTCCTTCAACTTGCGGCGCCCGGCGGTTCGCGGCTCGACGATGATGGCTCGTGTCATCTTCATGCTCACCTCTCCAGACACGGCACCCTACAGACAGGTCCTCGATGGCGGCAAGGGGAACGAGGAGGCTGGCGCTCCCCGCGCTAGGGAGGGTTGAAGCCGAGCCGCGCCAGGCCCCGCCGCGCCACGTGCTGGACGTGGGAGTCGGGATCCTTGGACAGGGCCTGACTGAGCGCGGAGGCGGCGAACGGACCCCCCAGGACCCCCAGGGCCTGAGCCGCGGCCACACGCACCGCGGCCACGCGGTCCTCCCGGAGCACGAGGGCCAGGGGCTTCACATCCTGCGCGCGGCCCAGGCGCTCCAGGGCCTCGATGGCGGCTTGCCGCACCTCCGGGGACGCGGCGTCCAGCAGGGCCACCACGTCCTCGGCGCGCTCCTTCTGGCGGTGCTGGCCCACCACGAAGAGGGCCGCGACCACCACCTCCGGCGCGGCATCCTCGAGCGCGGCGGCGACGGCGCCATCCCCCAGCGCCGAGCGCGGCTGGGCGAGTGCCCGCACCGCGCCCGCGCGCACCTGGGGCTGCGCGTCCGTGAGGAAGGTAGACACCTCCTCGAAGTGGCGCCTGGCGAGCTTCTCGCACTCGGACAGCCTCGCCACCGCCTCGCCGCGCGTGACGGGGGAAAGCCGGGTGTCCCGCGCCATCTCCAGGAGGAAGGAGTCACACCTCTTGTCCGCCGCGACCACCTCCCACCAGGCGCGCCGGGTGGCGGGCTCGGAGTCAGCCGTCCGCAGCCACCGGCCCGCGGCCTCCGTGAGTGACAGGCCCTCGGACTGGGCGAGGGCCCGCGCCGCGATCTGACGGATGCCCGAGTCCTCGTCCCCCAGGGCCCGCTCCAGCTCACGCCGCGCCAGGGGGCCATAGAGCCGCAGGGACTGCACGGTGGTGCGCCGCGAGGCGACGTCCTGCGCCACCAGGCCCTTCTGCAATGCCTCCAGTTCCTGGGAGTACACGGCGAAGAGGCGATTGATGAGGACCTGATCCGAGGACTGCCTGGCCTCCAGCAGGAGCAGGCGGCCCACGGAGGTGTTCTGCTTGTCCGCCACCCAGAGCAGCGCGGAGGCGGGGGCGGCATCGGCGGACTCGGGACGCTGGGCCATGGCCTCCAGCACCACCCGGGCGGGTGTCCGGCCGAGGAAGGTGGCCAGGTGCAGCAGCGCCTCGCCCCGGAGCGCCGCGTCCTCGGCGTACACCTCCACCTCCAGGTCGCGCCGCACCGCGTCACGCTTCTCCCAGACACGGGCGGCGGCCGCGGGTCCCCGCGCGCCCGCGTCCTTCAAGAAGGAGGCCGAGGAAGCACCCGCGGCGGCGGCGGCTCGGGCGGCCGTGACACACGCGACCACCTCGTCCCGGGCGGGGATGTCGCTCACCCAGTCGGCGAGCATCCGCCGATCGAGGACGCCCTGCTGCTTCGCCTGGGCGCGCACCGCCCCCCAGCGCACCCGCCAGTTCGGGTCTCCCAGCGCCGAGCGCAACGCCGCCAGGGAAGCGGGATCGGACTTCTCGGCCAGCTCCAGGAGCCAGCCCTCGGCGCGGCCCGAGGTGAGGCAGGTGCGGCAGACGCGGGCGCGCAAGGCGGGGTCCTGCACGTGGCGCTGGCAGGCCGTCCAGCACCCTGTCGCCCCCTGGGAACCAGGCTGACCGGCCGACAGAAGGAGCAGCAGCAGGAGGGAGGCAGTCACGGGGGGTGCACTCTAGCGCAGCCGCCCCATCCTTTTCCGAGGGCGTCCTTGCGTTTTCACCGCCGCTGCGTCATATCGGCGCCCCCCCACCCTCAACGCATCCGGAAGGAGGTGACGATATGCCCGGCATTCGAGTCAAGGACGGCGAGTCCATCGAGAGCGCTCTCAAGCGCTTCAAGAAGGCCACCGAGAAGGCTGGAATTCTCTCCGAGATCCGCAAGCGCGAGCACTACGAGAAGCCTTCCGTGAAGCGGAAGAAGAAGGCTCTCGCGGCCAAGAAGCGCGCGGTGAAGAAGGCGCGCAAGACGTACTAGCCGCACCACCGGGAGCCAGGGCTCGCGTCAGATACGCGCCCTGGCTTCCGTCTTTTCAGCACCCTCCCCCACACGCCTGGAGACCTGTATGGCCACCGTCAGAGAGCGCCTCGACGCCGACCTCAAGGACGCGATGCGGTCGAAGAATGAGTCCGCGACCAGCGTCATTCGGATGATCAAGAGCGCCGTCAAGTACAAGGAAGTGGAGCCCGGAGCCACCAGTCCGCTCGACGAGGCGGGCATCCTCCAGGTGATCGGCACCCTCATCAAGCAGCGCCGCGACTCCATCGAGCAGTTCAAGGCCGGTGGCCGCGCCGACCTGGCCGAGAAGGAGGAGCAGGAGATCGTCATCCTGCAGAAGTACCTGCCCCAGCAACTCACCCCGGACGAGCTGCGCGCCGCGGTCCAGGCCGCCATCTCCGAGGCGGGCGCCAAGAGCGCCAAGGACATGGGCGCGGTGATGAAGCTGCTCACCCCCAAGCTCCAGGGCCGCGCCGAGGGCCGCGCCATCTCCGAGGAAGTGAAGAGCCAGCTGTCCAAGTTGTCCTGAGCACCCAGGCCTCGAGCTCGGCGCCGGGCGATTTTTTGCCCGGCCCCTGATCGGCCATTAAGGGTAGTCCCCGTCGCGATCCGCCTCCATCGAGGGGCGGCACGTGACGCGCCGACATGCCCCTCCTCGTCCTCATCTCGCATTCCAGCCGGACGCGCGCCGGTGGCCCTCCGGTGGTGGGCCGCCCGGGTGTCAGGGGGGCTTCCCATACTCGTCCGCGGGCGTCGGCGCGCGGACCATGGCGGCCCGCGCATCCCGGCCGCAAGAGGTGGATCTCGTGATCCCCGAGCACAAGATTCAGGAAGTCCTCGAGCGGGTGGATCTGGTGAGCCTCGTCTCGCGCTACGTGGAGCTGAAGAAGGCCGGGCGCGAGTACAAGGGCCGCTGCCCCTTCCACCAGGAGAAGACCCCCTCCTTCTACGTCATCCCGGAGAAGCGCTTCTACTTCTGCCACGGGTGCCGGGCCAGCGGCGACGCCGTGGCCTTCGTCCAGCGCTACCTGGGCAAGACGTTCATCGACGCCATCCGCGACCTGGCGCGCGAGGTGGGCGTGGACCTGGAGGCCGCACAGGACCCCGCCGCCCGGGAACGGCAGCAGCTCAAGGAGGCCACGGACCTGGCCGCCGAGCACTTCCGGGCGCTCCTGTGGGAGGAGGAAGGACGCCGGGCGCGCGACTACCTCGCCAGCCGCGACATCTCCGAGGAGACGGCCCGGGCGTTCGGCCTCGGCTGGGCGCCGGACTCGTGGTCGTCGCTCGCGGACAAGCTCACCCAGGCGGGCATGGTGGAGTGGGGCCTGAACGCGGGGCTCGTCAACCGGCGCCAGAAGGGCGAGGGCTACTACGACTTCTTCCGCGGCCGCCTCATCATCCCCATCCGCGCCCCCGAGGGCCGCCCCATCGCCTTCGGCGCCCGGCTGGTGGGCTCGGACGAGGGCCCCAAGTACCTCAACTCCCGCGAGTCCCGGCTCTACAACAAGAGTGAGACGCTCTTCGGCATGGATCAGGCGCGCGATGAGATCCGCCGCCGCAAGGCCGCCGTGCTCGTGGAGGGCTACTTCGACTGCATCGCCCTGCACCAGGAAGGGGTGAAGCACACGGTGGCGCTCTGCTCCACCGCCCTCACCCCGGGGCACCTCAAGGCGCTCGGCCGCGCCGAGGCCCGGGAGCTCTTCCTCCTGCTGGACGGCGACCAGGCGGGTCTGGCGGCGGTAGAGCGCCTGGCCGGCCCCCTGCTCGCCGCGGGAGCCGCCGCCAAGGTGGCCCTGCTGCCCACGGGGGACGACCCCGACACCTTCATCCGCCGCGAGGGCACCGCCGGCCTGGAGCGGCTGCTCACCGAGGCCCGCCCCCTCACCGCCCACGTCTTCTCCACCGTCCTGCCCCAGGGCAAGGAGGCCAGCTTCGAGGAGAAGATGGCCGCGCTCGAGCGGCTCAAGCCCGTGTCGGCGCAGCTCCCGGTGGGGCTGGTGCGCTCGGCCTTCTTCGCCGCGCTGAGCGCCTGGTGCGGTCTGCCCGCCGCCGAGCTGGAGTCCGCGCTGCGCTCCAAGGCGCCTCCCCCGCCCCCCACCCCGGCGCCCCGGGCGGGTCCCTCCGGCCGCCCGGGCCCTGCTCCCGGCCGGGCCCCGTCGCCCCCGGGCCGGGCTCCCCCTCCCGTCAAACCCCCGGACTCCCTGGAGGCGCTCTACGTCGCCACCATCCTGCGCGAGCCCCGGCTCATCGCCCGCGACACCTTCCGCGTCCATGACGAGCTGTCCCACTCCGGGTTGCGGCTGGTCCTCGCCCACGCTACCTCTGGCCATGGGGCCGAGGACGCCCTGTTCGAGGCCCCCGATCTCGTGAAACGGGCCGTGGAAGCCGCCATGCGCCAGCTCGCCTCCCTGCAGGGGTCCGCCCTAGAGCACTACTTCCTCCAGGTGTGCCGCTCCATCATGCTGCGCCGGATCAAGCTCCAGCTGGACTACATCGGCCGCGTGACGGCCCAGACCGCCGGCGCCATGGACCTGTCCGAGGAGGCCAAACAGCTCTTCGCCCAGCGCATGGAGCTGCTGGCCCTCAAGAAACGGGTGGAGGAGGAAACCCACCTTCCTGCGGGAACAAAGTCCCCAATGCAACCGGTTTGACTTCGCGTTTGTAAGAATCCTTCACTTTGCGATAGATCGCCCGGTTCGCTCCAGGCCAAGGCCCTGTTTTTCTAAGGAGAAGTACCCGAATGCCGACGCAGAAACCCTCCTCGAAGGTGGCCGTCAAGCCCAAGAAGAAGGTGGCCCCGGAGATCCGCAAGAAGAAGAAGTCTCCCGAGGAGGCCTCGGCTCAGGAGGCGGACGCCAGCGCCACGCCCGCGGTCCAGGCGAAGAAGGCCGACAAGAGCGAGAAGACCGAGAAGGCCGCCGCGGCCGAGAAGGCCACCGAGACGCTCAAGAAGCGCAAGGCCGTCACCCAGGTGGACGACGGCGACGTCGACCCCGAGGAGGCCGCTGAAGAAGCCGCCGCCGCCGTCGAGGTGGACCCCGACGCCGTCGAGGACGAGGTGGACGAGGAGCCCATCGCCGACCGCAAGGAGGTCAAGGACCTCCTGGCCGCTGGCCGCGAGAAGGGCTTCCTCACCTACGACGAGGTCAATGACGCCCTGCCCGCGGACATCGTGTCGTCGGATCAGATCGACGACGTGATGAGCATGTTCGGCGACAACGACATCGAGATCGTCGACGCGCAGAAGGCCGCCCAGAACACGGAGATCAAGCCCACCGTCGCCGTCGAGGAAGAGCGCGCCGAGGCCGACGAGGACGAGAAGGACGAGGACGACGAGCCGGGTGGCAAGTCCAACGATCCCGTGCGCCTGTACCTGCGCAAGATGGGCAGCGTGAGCCTGCTCACGCGCGAGGGCGAGGTGGAGATCGCCAAGCGCATCGAGGACGGCGAGAAGGAAGTGCTGCGCGCGCTGCTCGCCTGCAGCGTCGCCATGGTGGAGATCCTCGACATCGGCAACAAGCTCAAGACGGGCAAGCTGCGCGTGCGCGACGTCATCAAGGACGCGCCCGAGGAGACCCAGGGCGAGGCCGAGGAGGCCGAGGCCGCCGAGGAGACCCCCGAGGGCGAGGCCCAGCCGCAGCAGCTCGCCCAGAGCGAGCTGAACAAGATCGAGCAGATCAACAAGCAGATCGAGCGCATCCGCAAGTTCGCCAAGGACTGCGAGGTGCTCGACGCGGAGCTCTCCAGCAAGAAGAAGCACACCGACGTCAAGCGCAAGGAGCTCAAGCAGGAAGTCAAGGACCTGCGCACCAAGATGATGGAAGTCCTCGAGGAGATGCGGCTGAACAAGAAGCAGGTCGACCGCATCGTCGGCAACCTCAAGGCCCTCATCGAGCGCGTGGAGAAGGCCGAGGCGGAGCTGCGCGAGCACGAGCGCCGCTACGGCATCTCCATCGAGCCCATGCGCGAGCTGCTCCGCGAGGCCAAGGAAGACCCCGAGGCGATGAAGAAGGCGCTGCGCAAGCTCAACGTCACCGCCGAGCAGCTCGAGGCGCTCGACCGCGACGTGCGCACCGCCACGCGCAACATCAAGCGCGTGGAGGAGGAGGCCAACCTCGAGGTGGGCGAGCTGCGCCGCAACTACGAGGCCATCCGCTCCGGTGAGCGCCGCGCCGAGCGCGCCAAGACGGAGCTGGTCGAGGCCAACCTGCGCCTCGTGGTGTCCATCGCCAAGAAGTACACCAACCGCGGCCTGCAGTTCCTGGACCTCATCCAGGAGGGCAACATCGGCCTGATGAAGGCCGTGGATAAGTTCGAGTACAAGCGCGGCTACAAGTTCTCGACCTACGCCACCTGGTGGATCCGCCAGGCCATCACCCGCGCCATCGCGGACCAGGCCCGCACCATCCGCATCCCGGTGCACATGATCGAGACCATCAACAAGCTCATCCGCACCAGCCGCTACCTCGTGCAGGAGATCGGCCGCGAGCCGACGCCCGAGGAGATCGCGGAGAAGATGGAGCTGCCGCTCGACAAGGTGCGCAAGGTGCTCAAGATCGCCAAGGAGCCCATCTCCCTGGAGACGCCCATCGGCGAGGAAGAGGACAGCCACCTGGGCGACTTCATCGAGGACAAGAGCCTCGTGTCGCCGTCCGACGCGGTCATCAACATGAACCTGGCCGAGCAGACCCGCAAGGTGCTCGCCACGCTCACGCCGCGCGAGGAGAAGGTGCTGCGCATGCGCTTCGGCATCGGCGAGAAGAGCGACCACACCCTCGAGGAGGTGGGCCAGGACTTCGAGGTGACGCGCGAGCGCATCCGTCAGATCGAGGCCAAGGCGCTGCGCAAGCTGCGCCACCCCAGCCGCTCCAAGCGCCTGCGCTCCTTCGTGGAGAGCTAGAACACACCTGGGTGTAGTCACCGAAGCCCCCGCCTCCCTCGTGGACGCGGGGGCTTTGTTCTTTCGGGAGGAGTCCGCCATGGCCGCGAAGAAGAAGAGCCCGCGCCGCAAGGAGTCCACGCCTCCCCTCCCCTTCCCCGAGGCGGTGCGCCGGGCGGTGCGCGCCATTCCCCGGGGCGAGGTGCGCTCGTACGCGCAGGTGGCGCTCTACGCGGGGCGGCCGGGAGCGGCGCGGGGCGTGGGCCGGGAGCTGAAGACACTCGAGAACGTGCCCTGGTGGCGGGTGCTGCGCTCGAATGGGACGCTCGCGCCCGCGGTGGCGGTGGAGCAGGCCCGGCGACTCAAAGCCGAGGGGGTGCGGCTGGAAGGCGAAGGCACCCACTGGCGCGTGAAACGCTGAGGAGCTTTCCCGGCGCGGCGCGCTATTATAGCGTTTGACGTCACGAGGTTCGAGGGCCCTTAGCTCAGCGGTTAGAGCTGTCGGCTCATAACCGATTGGTCCCTGGTTCGAATCCAGGAGGGCCCATTCCCCTTCACCTCGCGAAGTTGCTCGGGATTTTGTTGGGTGGCGCGCCCGAGAAACCCGCTCCGGACGAGTTCTGCACCACCGGCGCACCACGCGAAGTGCCCACGGACAGCGAAACACCCGGGAAACGGGCTCCTTCACCGGCTGGAAGCGGAGCTGCTCCAGGCCCGCGAGCATGTCCTCTGCGTCCAGGAGGACGTAGACCTCCATCCATGATGGTGAGCGAGAGCACTTTACATGCTTCCGGACTTTGCAGCCGCCTTCCCACGAAGTTTTTGCTTCGGGCTAGATGGCTTTTCAGTGGACGGCATCTCCACTACTGCGGGAGTTGAATCGTAAGCCCCCGAGCCAGCCCAGGGTGTCGACCAGCGAGGAGCGTGGCATGGTGGCCGCGTGATGGACGGCACGTCGACGAGCCTATCGCTGCTGAGCCTGCTGCTGGGCCCACGACTCGGGGAGGAGCTCCGCGAGGCGGGAGGCGGGGAAGCGGGTGTCGCCGAGCTTGGGCAGCACGTCGCGGAACCAGGCCCACGGGTCCATGCCCAGCCGGTAGCAGCTGAGCACGAGGGAGTAGACGTTGGCGGCCCGGTGGCCAGCGGCATCGCTGCCCAGGAAGAGCCAGTTCTTGCGTCCGAGGACAATGAGCTTGATGAGGCGCTCCACCTCCCCGTTGTCCAGCGGAATGCGTCCGTCCGTCAGGAAGCGGCCCAGGGGGACGTAGCGGTTGCGCGCGTAGGCAATGGCCTTGCCCAGCGGCGTCTTGGCGGGCACGTGCGGGGCCCACTGCTCCAGCAAGCCGAAGAGTTCCTCGTAGACAGGCAGACTGTGTGCAAGTCGCAGGGTCAGGCGCGCCTCGGGGGAGAGCCCCGCGTCCTGAGCCTGCCGCTCCACGGCGTACAGCTTCTGCACGAGCATGAGCACCGTGCCGCCGCGAGCGTCTCCGGCCACGTATGCGCGCTCGAAGCCACGCCGGGCGTGCATCCAACAGCCCACCTCAATGCGTGGAGAGGTGGGGCCGAAGAGGGCCTCGTAGCCCTTGTAGCCGTCCACCACCAGATAGCCTCGGAAGTCGGCCAGCACCGCTTGGGGGCCCGTGCCACTCCAGTCGGGGGTGTACTCCACGAAGACGTTGCCACCCACGCCCACGTACGGCCAGAGGTGGCCGCGCTTGATGCCACGGGCGTCGTCCCTGTCCAGCACGCGCACCCCGGTGTCGTCGGTGTGCAGCAGGGCGTCCGCCAGCGTGCGCTGCTTGAGCAGCTGCACCACGGGCGGCAGCAAGTCACTGGCGCTCGCCACCCAGTCGCCCAGGGTGGAGGCGGGCAGCCTCACCCCGTGGCGCTTGTCGAAAATGGCCTGTTGGCGGTGCAGGGGTAGCCCATCGCGGTACTTGCCCACCAGCAGCTGCGCCAGCAGCCCCGGGCCGGGCAGTGCCCCGGGTAGTGGCGTCTCACCGGCGGGCGCGGCGGCCACCCCCTCCTTGCAGCGCTGGCATGCCAGCTTCGGGCGCTTCTCCACCCGCACGTAGAAGCGCGCCGGCTCCAATTCCAGTCGCTGGCTGACCTCCTCGCCCATGGGCTGCCTCTGCTCACCGCAACCCGGGCAGACGCACTCCTCGGCCGCGGGTTGCACCAGCACCTCGCGCCTCTCCAGGTGCGCGGGCAGGGCCTGGGCGCCGCGCACGGGCGGGCGCTTGGGCGCCTTCTTCGGCGCGTCGGCCGGCGGGGCCGCTGGGGCGGCTGCCTGTGCGCCGTCGGCGGTGGTGGGCTCGGCCGCTGGCTCGACGGACTGCTGCTGGGTGAGCAATGACAGCAGGAGTTGAAGCTGACTGGCGGGAGTCTTCTCGCTGCGCCGTCCGTACAGCTGCCGCAGCGCCTGCTTGAGTCGCACCAGCGTGGAGCTGTGCTCCTCGCGCAGCCGACCCAACAGGTCCAACAACATCTCAATGGCCTGCTCGCCGCGGCCCTCCGTCAGCAGCTGCAGCACGTAGGCGCGCACCGCCTCCAAGTCTTTCCCCTCGATGGCGGGCAGCTGGGCCTCTTCCTCCTGGCCCCTCTCTTCTTCGATGGTGACGGGAGAAGTCATGCGCGCCTTGCCTATGCCCGAAGTCATGCCGGGCGCGCAAGCGCGGACTCAGTGCACCTCGCGCCGCCGTACCGCGTGGCTTGCTTCCACCAGCGACAGCAACTCCGCGAGCTGCCGGACGTCCAGGTGCACCGCGGCCTGGCCCTCCACGGGCGCCGGTACCCGGAAGCGTCCCGCCTCCAGTCTCTTGCTCACGGTGCAGTACCCGTTGGCGTCCCAGAAGAGAATGCGGACGAAGTCCCTTCTCCTGGAGAAGAAGACGAACAGGTGGCCCGACTTCGGCTGCTGCCCAAGGCCGCCCTGCACCAGCGCACTCAGCCCGTCGGCCTGCTTGCGCATGTCGCACGGCTGTGTCGCCACCCAGATTCTCACTCCCTCCGGTAGCTTCAGCACCCCTGCACCTCCTTCACCGCCCGCAGCACCCGCTCCACCAGTGCCTGGCTTGCTCCCGCCTCCACTCGCACCCGCACTCCGCCCACCTCCACTTGCACCGCCTCCCCTTGCTCCCGCCCCGCCTCGCTCCGCTCAGCGGGCGCCGCCTCCACGGGCACGAAGGACATGGCCGTGCGCGCCCCCTCCTTCCCTTCTCGCCTCCTCGTCCAGAAGCGCAGCCTCTCGCGCGGCAAACCGTGCTTGCGCATGAAGGCCGACTGCGTGCCTCCTTCCTCCTCCCACGCTCGCACCACCTGCGCTGCTACCTCCGGTGTCCACCTCGGCCGCCGCGCTGCCTCCAACCACGCCGGCTCCGTCTTCGTCGTCGCTGTGTTCGTCGTCATCGCGCCGCGCACTCTGCGGCCCCTCGAGCACTTCCACTACCTGGGCTGGATCGGAGGCTTACGTTGAATCCGCTTCACGCAGGTACTCCTCCGGATCAAATGGCTTTTCAGTAGACGGTTTCTCCACGGATGCCGCGTTCAACGTGCCCTCACTCACTTCGCCGCTGCGCCAAAAACTGCACTGCGATCTAATTTAGCTCAGTCAGAAAAACAGGATCTTCTGTAGCCGAAATGGGCGTTCCCGCCGTGGACGGGAGGGTCTCCGATGAGAGATGGGGAGCGAGAAGCCGATAGAGGCTGTCGCTCTGGGAAGAGACCAGGTCGCGGAGTTGCAATACGTGCCGCCCCCGGGGTGCTGGAGGGGGAGGCGGGGCGTGGCGGGGCCAAGGCTGCGAGAGGTGCTGGGGCGGGTGTTGCGCATCCAGGGGCTGAGTGTGCAAGGGGCCCGGCTGGAGGCCAAGGGAGTGGTGGTGGAGGTGCGCCCGCGCCAGCGCAAGCCTCGCTGCGGAGTGTGCGGCCGGCCCGCCCCCGGCTACGACACGAGCCCTGGGCGGTTGTGGCGGCACCTGGCGCTGGGACAAACCATCTTCTGGCTGCATTACGCCCCGCGCCGTGTGCACTGCCGCGAGCATGGGGTGAGAGTGGAGCGGGTGGCCTGGGCGGCGCACGACTCGAGCTTCACGCGGGCCTTCGAGGAGCTGGTGGCCTGGCAGGCGCAACGCCTGGACAAGTCCTCCATCTGCCGGCTGCTGGGCATCAACTGGCGCACGGTGGGCACCATCATCGAGCGCATTGTCGAGGAGCGCCTGTCGCCAGGCCGCCTGGAGGGGTTGCAAATCATTGGAGTGGACGAGCTGGGCTGGAAAGCCGGGCACAAGTACGTGAGCCTGGTGGTGGACCACCTGCGCTCGCGAGTCGTCTGGGTGGGAGAGGGGAAGAACGAAGAGACCCTGGACGCCTTCTTCGACGAGCTGGGAGAGGAGAGGACGAAGGAGTTGACGCACGCGACGATGGACCTGTCGGCGGCCTTCAGCAAGGCGGTGGGCAACCGTGCCCCACATGTGCGCAAGGTGTTCGACCGGTTCCACGTGCAGAAGCTGGCGAACGAAGCGCTGGATACGGTGCGCCGGCAAGAGGTGCGCGAGCAGGCGGGGAGCCAGGAGGGAAAGGCGCTCAAACAGAGCCGCTGGGCGTTGCTGAAGAATCCGTGGAACCTGACGGTGCGCCAGGGAGAGAAGCTCAGCGAGTTGAAGAAGACGAACCAGACGCTCTACCGGGCCTATCTGCTCAAGGAAAGCCTGGCACGGGGCATGGACTACGTGCAGCCCAAGCGAGCCTCGGAGCACCTGGACAAGTGGTGTCAATGGGCCAGCCACTCCAGGCTCGCCCCCTTCGCGAAGCTGGCGAAGACAGTCCAGCGGCACAAGGACGGCATTCTCGCCTACGTGGAGACGGGACTGAGCAACGGAGTGGTGGAGGGAATCAACAACAAGATTCGAGCCCTCAGCCGCCGCGCCTATGGCTTCCGCAATCCCAAGGCATTCAGGGCGATGATACTGCTGTGCTGCGGGGGCATGGAGTTCACTCCGCCGTTGCCAGTAGCGGCATAGCCCCTCGCCGTAGAAGCAGGCGGCTGGGGACCGAGCCCCGCAGCGCCGACAGATTCGACTGCAACCCGGCCAGTAGGGCAGCGGAGCCAGGCGCTCTGTCATGCACAGCTGCGGCTTTCGGCACCCCAGGTCGTGCCCCTGTCTCATTCATGCCTCGAACTCTCGCGGGGACTTGAATCCCATGGCCATCGCTCGGCTCCGCACGCCCTTGAGCCCCATGTCCTCCCCATGCGCACGGCCTCTTGTCGACAGTCCTGCCCACTCGACGTACCGAAGACCCGAAAAACAACCGACCATCCCTTTGGTAACGAATCGAGTCACGTGCCGACCAGGCTCCCCTCTCCATCGTAGATATAAACCAAATCAAATTCTCCACCACCACCCAGAAGAACATGAAACACCTCACCACCCGATGCATCAACGGAGCGAAGCTTCGTATCTGGGTCCGCGCAGAGTACGAATGATATCTCGACCATCGTCTCCACGCGCTGTACGGAGTTTGGAGGCCCCAGGCTCTTGCTCAAGGATTGGCTCTTCCCCACACCCGCTCCAGTTCCCCGCGCTCCAGGAGCGCGTAGACCGTGGCCCGGCAGACGGCCAGCCCGCCCGCCACCTCGCGGACCGTGAGCATCGCGGGGCCCACCAGCCGCACCATGATACGAACCACTCCGGGCACGAGCGCAGTGCCGGCTCGCGTCCATCGGCGCGCATACCTCATGATGATAGAGACATGCCCAGCATGCAGGCCGATCGCTCCAGCTACCCACGTCAGACACACCCTATAGGTTCCTGTCTCATGCTCCCAACTCAGGGAGGGGTGTGGAAAACATATGCATACTACATGGAGTAGACTCGGGCTGCTCCTGGTGTTGCCCTGGTTGACGAATTGTGTGACTCGGCCCGAGATTCGCCTCGACACAGGACAGGGCCCCCCCATCGTCTACACCCCACCATCCGTCGATCCTCCACCGGTAGAGATCCGCCAAGAGGAATTTCTTGGAGCCTTGACGGATCTCGTGCTGCACATGTCACTGACCCTCTCTCCTCCTCCGGAGAAGCAAGGCCGGGTGATACTCGCCTCCTGGGGAGGGTCGCAAGACAAGGCCCAGCACATGCTCATGAGCCAGTGTGCGCCCTCGGAGCCTCCGGACGGTTGCCTCAGGCTACCGAAGAACGCGCCACCTCAAGAAACTCTGGCACGTTTGCGGCTGGCACTTTCTTACTCCATGGACTCCGTGTGGGAAGGGGCTACAGTGCCCATGAGCGAGTTCCTGGATCCACTCGCATTCAAAGTGATGGCCTACACGGCTCTGAGCACATACCTTGTGACTCTCCTGCTACCTGATCCTTTGACGAAGGGGCTCGCGGCCGTGCTCACCGTCTGGCTGGTGGCCTACCTGGGCTTCGGCCCGGTGTGGGCCATGATGAAAGCCGGGTGGCAGTTACTGGAGGACTCCCAACGTGCGACAACCACCGAGGAGTTGGGGCAGGCAGGCCGCCGCTATGGCCGGGTCCTCGGGGACAACGGTATGCGCGTGCTCCTGCTACTGGCGACAGCAGCCATCGCAGGCCAGACGAGCTTCCTGACCAAAGGGCCCAAGTTGCCCGGCTTCCATCAAGCGGCGGCGGCCTCCACGGCACGAACAGGGGTGAGGCTGGAGGCGGCGGGGCTGGTTGGGAACGTGGCACTGGGGACCCAAGAACTGGTGGTGGGGCTAGCACCTACCGCCGTAGCCACCACGGCCATGGGACCCGGGGGCGGAGAACCACCCTCGAAGCAGGATAGCCTGATAAGGCAACCCACGAATGAGGCGGAAACAACCCGGGTTGGCCGATGGATGTCCGAGGCCGAGTACAAAGCGATGGTGGAGAGCGGGCGAGTGCAGGCTCCGCACAACGGCGCCGGTGCCACTCATGTAACGGTTCCGCCCAATGCTTCTGCGTTCAAGCCTCCGCCACAGAGCACCCGCTTCGTGGAGTTCGATGTTCCTACAAGACAGCTTCGTATCCATGACCCCGTGAATGGGTGGGGACGGGTGTTCGGACCTGGCTCGCTTGAGGCAAGGGCCGCTACGGCCAAAGGATTCGCAGTCTCCACAGAAATGCCACCTGCAACAAACATTCGAGTCACTGTTCCATGAGCAACGTTACCTGGTCGTTCACCGATTTTGTTCGATGGCTGCGCACGAAAAGCGAGACGCTCAGAGGCTTGGGCGCAACGATTGAGTTCCATGTCAACGAAGATTTCAGGGCGTCAGCTCGACTGAGAGTCGAGCGTGGAAAACAACTGGGCGAGTTGACTGTATGGGACAACGGAGCCGCACACATGGCGGTTCTCGACCTCTCGTCGGGTGACTTCATTTTTGAACGAGATGGCGTGTCTCTCGCTGAAACCTCCTCTTCGAGTGAACTGAAAGAGTTCTTTGAGCGATTGGAGGCAGGGGTGTAGGGCCGCCGCAGTACCGCCCCGGCGAGGAACGCCTCCAGGGACGCGGCCGGGATACGGATGGAGCATCCAACCCACACCCGCTCCAGTTCCCCGCGCGCCAGGAGCGCGTAGACCGTGGCCCGGCAGACGGCCAACTCTTCCGCCACCTCGCGAACGGTGAGCATCGCGGGGGCGCGCGGGCCGCACCAGGGCGCGCACCACGCTCCGCACCACCGGCGCACCACGCCCAGTCGAAACGGTGGAAACGGTGCCAACCGGCTCCGCCTCCGCGCCGCCGGAAACCTCAGTGCTTTCCATGGGTTGCGAGCCCGTGATAGGGGCTGCCACCCCCTGCCAACCCACCCCACCCCGGCTCATAACCGATTGGTCCCTGGTTCGAATCCAGGAGGGCCCACCCCTTTCCTCCGTGAGTTCGCCCGCTTGGCGGCAGCGAATTTCCCCAGCTCCGAAGCCCGCCCAGCAAGGGACCCGTCAACCGTCGGACGCGGCATGCATATCCTTTCGGGAGTTACCGCTCAACCCGAGAAGGAGTGACAGCAATGGCATCGTCCATTCCCGACAAGATGAAGGCCGCGGCGCTCGACACCTTCGGCGGCCCAGAGGTGCTGGGTATCAAGTCCATGTCCGTGCCTGCCTGTGGCGACGACGAAATCCTCATCCGCGTCGCGGTGGCGGGGATCGGAGTCTGGGACCACCTGGAGCGCGAAGGCGAAATGAAGGACATGGTCCCCGGCGGGCCCCGCTTCCCGTACGTACCCGGCACCGACGGAGCGGGGGAAGTCATCGCCGTAGGCAAGAACGTGAAGGACCGCAAGGTCGGCGACACCGTCTACGGCATCGCGTTCATGAGTCCCAAGGGAGGCTTCTACGCGGAGTACGTCGCGGTGAAGGCGGAGCATGCGGCGAAGGTGCCCAAGGGGCTGAAGGTGGAAGAGGCCGCTGCGCTCGGGGGGGATGGTGTCACGGCCATCCAGGGCCTGGAGGACCATCTCCAGCTCAAGTCCGGGCAGAAGCTGCTGCTCTTCGGAGCCAGTGGAGGCCTGGGGCACCTCGCACTGCAACTGGCCCGGAGGATGGGGGCGAAGGTGCTGGCGGTCGCCTCCGGCGAGGACGGCGTGGAGTTGGTCAGGAGGCTGAGCGCCGACGCGGTGGTGGACGGCAAACGGGGAGACCTGGAGAAGGCCTGCCGCGACTTCGCGCCGGAAGGCTTCGACGCCGCGCTGGTGCTGGCGAAGGGTGACGCCGCCGAGCCCCTGCTCCGCCACGTCCGCAAGGGAGGGCGCATCGCGTACCCGAACGGCGTGGAGCCCGCGCCGAAAGGGCCCGAAGGGGTTCAGACGAAGGCCTACGACGGCCTCCCCAACCCCAAGTCCCTCGAACGCATCAACGAGCTGATCGAAGCCGGCCCCTTCCATATGGAGATTGGCCGCGTCTACGCGCTGGAGGAGGCGGCGAAGGCGCAGCAGGAGGTGCTCAAGCATCACCTGGGCAAGTTCGTGATGCGAATCAACTGACGCTCCCCGGAAGGCGTCCCCCAAACAGGGGCGAAGCCGGAGCCAGAGGAGGTCGGTCGCTTTGATGTTCGGCCGATGGAGCGAATGAGGGATGCTCCATCGGCTGTTGGCGGGCATGACGAAGCGCCGGAATCTGGACCGGAGGTCGTCGTAGCGCGAGCCACACTCACTCCGTCGAACCAAGCCTCATGAGGACTTCGGCAACTCCATCCGGGTGATGCGGGTTCTCGTTGATCATGGTGTGGAAGCCACACTTCTCGAGGACACGGATCGACGCGAGGTTGTGGAGAGCGACCCACGCATGAAGCGGCCGGGCGGGCTCGAGCACGAGAAACTCCGAGAGGGCCCGAGTGGCGAGGCCTTTGCCCCAATGCTCGCGACCCATCCAATAGCCGACGAGGCGCCTGGCATCCTGTTCCCAACTGCCGATGTACCCAACGACCACGCGGCCCATGACGATGGTGCGGGTGACGTTTTCAGGGAGGAGAACCCTTGTGCGCCAGTGGGTCATGAACGCATCGCGCTCCCGCGATGGAAATGCGGCCATGCGCAGCGCTTCTGGGTCGCGCTGGTGTTCGAAGAAGATGGGAAGGTCCTCATCTGTGACGTCGCGGAGGATCATTCAGAAAAGGCTCCTTGCGGCAGGCTGAATTCGATCCACAGGAGGCGGTGCTCACCGGGTGGCAGGACAAGGCTCCGCCTGTCAGGCGAGTACGCCACTTCGGGATTCCGGATGTCACTGGATCGCATGATGCGTTCGACGATGGCGAGGTCCGGCACGGCCAGCGTGACGCCAACGATCCGGTGGCCCGGCACGCGCTGGAAATGCTTCGGCAGGAATCGGATCTGCCCGCGTTGTAGCTTGGCGACCGGCGCCTTCATGCTTTTCGGCGCCCGTATCGTCTGCGTGTCCATCCGGGCGCCGAGCGTGCGAAGCAGTGCGCGCTCGGCGTTGAAGTCGTCCGCCGCCATCCAGACCGCCGACAGCGAGGTAGCGCCGTTGGCATGACGATAGTGCTCCGGCTTGTCGGTGGGTGAACGGTTCAGGCCCACGCCGTCACCGAGCGGTGCAAAGAACCAGTCGTCCAGCGGCTGGCCGCGCACGATGGAAAGCAGGCCGTCGTCGGTTTCGTGCCGGATACCCTTCGTATCGAGCCAGCGGGCGAGGGGGTCGAGAGCCGAAACGTACAGGGCGAGGAACGCGGGCCCCTCTCCCTGGGCGAGCAAGTCGAGGTAATCGCCCGAAAGCTGGTCCTCACGCGTACGCGCGGTGATGAGCTCCAACTCGGTGCCGTCGGGAAATTTCACGTGCCGGTTTTCGATGCCGTTCGCATGCGGCCGACCGCCCTTGATCGAAAAGCCGAGACGCGCGAACTCGGAGGCCATGGTGTCGAGGTCGCGTACCGCGATCGGAACGTGGGCGAGTCTCAAGGCTTCGGCGGCAACAGCAGAGGTGCCGAAGAAGACGATCAGGCATGCCAGGGCGAGCGTCCAGCTCCTTGTCATCGTGGATATCCATGCGGCGATTCGTCGGGTAGGTAACGACTATAAACCCGGGTTGGAAAGAAGCGACCCAGAGCGCGGCTGGAAGACGAGGTTCAAGACTGCCGGGTCGAAGTGAATCCCATGCCCACGGACAAGGCCCGGTAAGCGGCGGCCCTCATTCCTCGGGGGGACCCGCGCCGACGACAGGGAGCGCGCTACCGGCGCTCGCTGTCGAGGTGCTTCATCTGATTCGGGTCGTAGCGGTCTCCGGAGATCTTCACCACCGACTCGAGCGCCACGAGGTCGTCCTTCGACAGCGGCCGCTCCAGGGCACCGAGCACGTCCTCGAGCTGCGCGCGGGTCTTCGCCCCCACCACGGGGACGAGCGAAGGCTGCCGCGCCAGCACCCAGGCGAGTGCCACCTGCCCCGGCGTCATGCCGCGCTCGCGCGCGCGAAGCGCTGGAGCGCAGAGGGTGTCCTCGATGGGCACCGAGGGATCCAGCCACGAGAAGAGTGTCAGACGACTCGGAGGGCGAGAGGTGCCAAAACGAGTTCTTCGACACCTTCCCTGGGCATCGATATGGCTTTTGACCAGCTCTCCACGGTCGACGGCAGCTCCAACACCGTGGAGAACGCTTTCCTCCAGAACCCGGCGGCCGGCACATGGACGGTGGTGGTGCTGGGCGACGAACTCGTCCAGGACGCCCACCTGGAGACAGCCGCGGTGGACGCAGACTACGGCATGCTCGACCGGATTTTTCAGCCTGCTAGAAACAGCTATTGCCCGGGTAGGGCGGGCTGAAGCCGTCGTCCATGCTCTCGACGATGTAATACTTCACGGCACCGTAAAAGCTCGCATCGCCGTAGCAGGTCTTGATATGCGCGTAGTAATAGGGGCTGGCATTGCGATACGGCGCGCCGTCGAGATAGACGGTGAGCCCACTGCTGAACGTGCCCACAGCACCGCTCACCGTCGTATAACCATCGAAGATGGAGTTACATGTAGCATTGATGACGCTGCCACCGGCACAGTTGAAGTATTGCTTGACGAACGCCGGACCGAAACCGGACCTCTGGTAGATCTTGTGTCCATTGACATAAATCTGGGTCAGCGCGCCGCCGGTGCTCTGCGTCGCCCAGTAGCTCGCCAGCTCGGCAGTGCTGGCAAACGGACCGTCCTGCTGCTGAGCCAGAGCCGGGGTTGCAACGGCAACAGAAAGCACCAATCCCGCAAGAAACTGCTTCATGAGCTCTCTCCTTGAATCGTTACACAAACGGGCCTGAGTTTCCCCGCAGGGGATATGATAGAGAAGAGAGGTCTAACAGATTCAAACGGCCTTGTACATAATCCTGCTTATTGCGTATAGGCGGGATAGAAGCCATGTTGAGGGTGAGGGCAGGAGAGGAGGGGCCGAGAAGGGCCGCAGCCGGGGCCAGCAAGGCCGCGCACCGCGCCGGTACACGGGACGGTACAACCTCTTGGGGCACACCCCTGTCCTGGCCGCCCTCGCTGAGGAGAGAGGCAGGGAGTTGGGGCGCAATGACAGCGGCTGCGCCAGATTCAGCACCACGCCTGCTGGGGAGCAGCCCGGCCCAATCCACCCGCGGCGTCCTCTGCTTGCTCGGCTCCTCCACCGTCGCGGCCAAGGAGAGGCTCTCCTTCTGTGGGCCCGCCTCCGTCCCCGCTTGAGAGAGCAGAAATGGCCGGAGCCTGGCGCCCGGAGCGAAGACGCCATGAAACCTCGTGAGGTTCGCCCGAGGCGGAGGCACCAGGGACGCCATGCGACGGAGCCGTTCCAGCCCGGTGAAAAAGAGATGCGTGGTGCCGTCCGCCAGCTGTGAGGGAGAACCTGGCCACGCTGCTAGCGGAGGCAGGCGAGTTGGGACGCGGCCTGCCCCGGTACGTGGAGCGGGACTTCGCCAGGTACCTGGAATGCGGAGTGCTGGCACACGGCTTCGCGCGGGTGCGCTGCGAGAGTTGCAAGGACAAACTGCTCGTCGCCTTCTCGTGCAAGGGGCGAGGGGTGTGCCCCTCCTGTAACTGTAGAAAATTAGAACTCATCCCTCCATCTGTACAGCGTAAACCATCCACATCTGGCGCACTTGATCTCACTGCATTCGTTGACGCCGTCCAATCCTGCAGACTCGTCCATGAAGATCTTGACGTTGCCTTCAACGTTGCCGCAGCCGTCGCGTGCGCAGGGCGACTGAGTAGGCTCGCCCGCGCTCACCCAGCGGCTGCCGTACGCGTGTGTCTGGTCGACGCGATTCGGACCCATGGACGCGTAATTTGCTGGCGCCCGCTGCGGCTTCTCCGACGCACTCGCCGATCCGCAGTGGTAATAGCTCTTCGGGGCATGTGCCACACCGCACGCATGGCATATAGAGATCTCGGCAGCGTTGCTCTGTGACATGAGGAAGACGCAAGATCCAAGCTGCGTAGAGGGCAGAAACGGGCAACTTTCCTGCAAGCAGACGAACATACCATCAAGTGGGCGAAGACGGTGTCGCGAAGACGGTGTCAAAGGACTCGCCGAGAAGGGTGTCAGACGAGCCGTACGGACGCTTAGGCGTCCGAAGAACAGGGCTCGGCGTAGACGGGTCACCCGACCGTTCTTCGAGTGTTTCCGAGGACTTGGAAGCTACGTGCTCGCCCATGGGGTGAAAGAGGGACTGGTGGAAAGGTGCGCCGAGTGGCCAGGCCATGTGCGCGCGCCGCCGCTGGAGCGCGGACGTCTTCCGCCAGTTCTTCGTCGAGCATCCGCTGCTCATCCACGTGGTGCGCCGTCTCGTCTGGGGCACCTACTCCCCCGAGGGCCGGCTCACCGCCACCTTCCGCGTGGCCGAGGATCGCTCCTTCGCCGACAGCCAGGACAACAGTGGACCCTGCCCGCGGACGCCCTCGTGGGCCTGCCCCATGCCCTGGAGCTGGACGCCCCGACCGCGGGCGCCTGGGGCCAGGTCTTCGCCGACTACCCGCTGCTCCAGCCCTTCCCCCAGCTCGGCCGTCCCACCTGCTGGGTGTGGCGCAAGCCACTGTCCGCCGCGTGCTTCGATTGCATCGGAGAACTGGCGCACGGCTTCGCGCGGGTGCGCTGCTCTTCCCGGGGATCCTGGTGCTGCCGCTGGGGCGCTGACCCCGCCTTACGCCCCGTCTTCACCGTCGCCGTCGCCGTCACGCAAGGAGTGGACCATGCTCCGCAGGAGCTTGAACGCAATCGACTGCTCATCCTCCGTCATGCCACCCAGCATCCTCACCTCCACGGATCGGACCGCAACGGTCGCCTTCTCGAGGAGCCGTCGACCCCGTGCGGTGAGGCGCGTGGGCAGTACTTTCCCGACAGGGGCCTCCGCGGGCCTGGTCACGTAGCCGTCTCGTTCCAAGGCTTGCAGCAGCACGTTCATCGATTGCCGTGTCACGAACGCGCCTCGCGCGAGCTGGGAGTTTGACAGGCCCGGACGCTGAGCCAGCAGCTCGAGGCAGGAGTATTGCGTCACGGTCAGTCCGAGCGGCCGCAGCGCTGCCTCCATCGCCGCGCGCAGGGCGCTCGACGCCTCTTTCAGCAGGTAGCCCAGTGACGTCTCAAGGTCGATGCCGACTCCGTCTTGACTCATGTCAGCATCCTGACATAGATTGTTCGATGTCAGCAAGCTGACATACCGAGAAGGAACATCACCATGCCCGTTACCGGTCCCGACTTCATCTCCCTCCAGGCTCGCGACCTCGACGCGTCGCGGGCGTTCTACGAGCGGTACCTCGGCCTCGTCCGCTCTCCATCAGGCCCGCCCCATGCCGTCGTCTTCAAGACGACGCCGATCGCGTTCGCGCTGCGAGACATCGTTCCCGGCACCGATCTCGCGTCCGTTGCTCAGCCCGGCATCGGGGCCGCGATCTGGCTTCACGCCACGGATGTCCAGGCCATTCACGACGCGCTCGTGGCCGACGGGCACACGATCGTCCGGGCTCCGTTCGACGGACCCTTCGGCCGCACGTTCACCTTCGCTGACCCCGACGGCTACCAGGTCACCCTCCACGATCGCGCCTAAGAACCTATTTCGGTAGGAAGGCGTGGAACCCCGTGATGAGGCCCAGGGCGAAGTGCAGCATCCCCCGGGAGGTGTCTTCGCGCTTCTCCCAACGCACCAGCAGTCGGCGGAAACGCGTGAGCCATGCGTGGGTTCGCTCCACCGGGCCAGCGCCGCGCTGTCTTGTGCCCTTGGCGCCTGGCCTTGTTATGACATCGGTCGCCCAGCAGCTGGGACCCCACACTCTCCCAATCGGGGAGCCAGAGCTTCGCGGCCCAGTCCATGAAGCTCCTCTGATTGTCATGTCCCCGCACGGCCTCCACACCGCGGTATTGACGACTTCATGCACGGTCCAGTAGTCACCGCCGCCCACCACCCAAGGGAGCATTCATGAAACGTACGATTCTGGTGTGCGTCACGGCCGTTGCGATCTCAGGCTCCGCTGCCTGGGCTCAGGACAAGGAGCAGAAACCCGCGGCTCAGAAGCCCGCCGCCACGGCCGAGCAGGCGCCAGCGATGGACCTGAAGGCGATGGGCCCGGGGGCTCGCAAGCCCACCAACGAGAAGCAGACGAAGAAGGAGGTCATGGAGTTCTTCAAGCAGCAGGAGGAGATCGAGAAGAAGGGTGACTTCGAGGCGTCGCTCGCGACGTACGACTTCCCCATCTTCATGGTCACCGATGACCTGAAGGGCGTGCCCGAGAGCGGGGAGTACACCCGCGAGGCGTATGCCGCGATGATGAAGCCCATGTTCGAGAACATGCCGAAGGACATGAAGGTGACCCACAAGCACACCATCAGCGTCCTCTCGGACTCGCTGGTGAGTGTCGTCGATGACTTCACGATGACCCAGGGCAAGCAGAAGGTCACCGGCCGCAACACCTCCCTGCTCGTGAAGCGGGACGGCCAGTGGAAGTGGAAGACGATGGTCGAGGCCGGCTGGGGCGGAACGCCTCCCGAGGGCGCCAGCGGCGGCGCGCAGACACCTCCCGAGGGCAAGAAGTAGAAGCACTCGGAGGGTGAGGGCCCACTCGGCGGCATGAGGCCCTCGCCCTCGGATGATTCAGCCCTGCTCGATGCGACGTCCCGGGCCGGAGTAGGCTCGGGGCCGACCACATCCATCAGGGGAAAGTTGTTTGGACATCAGGACGAGGTGCACGCACACCCTGCTCGCCGTGCTTGCCGTCACGATCTCCTGCACTCCGCCAGGAAAGCCCCCGGTCCGCCGCCCATCGAGTTCGAGCACGAGCCGCTGGCGGCGCACTGCTTCAGCTCGGCGGCCACCACCGGGCTGTTCCCGCTCGGAGACGACCCCGACACGTTCCACTGGGTGATGATGCTGCTCGACGGCCAGCCCCTCCAGGCGCTCGGCACCAAGAGCACCCTCACCCTGGCGACGGCGCGAAGAGCGACATGGTCTGGAAGCCAGGGCCTTCGTCGGCTCGACCGGCGCGAAGGCGCGTCCCGGGTCCCGCGAGCGGGGGCGGGGGCAGAGCCGGGGCAGGAGGAGGAGAGCCCAGCCTTTGTCGCGACGGTGGAGGAGCCGGGCAAGGAGCGCTCACCCCGTTTGGACTCTCGCCGGGCTGCTCAAGAACTCAGAGTCCGTTGGGGACCACGGTCACGGTGCCGGATCCCCTGTTGGTCAGGATGAGATCGGCGTCCCCGTCCGCGTCCATGTCCGCGGTGGCGATGGCGTTGAGGCCAGGCGAGGCGCCGGTCGTGACGACAGTGCCCGAGGTGAAGCCTCCGTTGCCGTTGCCGGTCATCGGGCGGACGCCGCCCGAGGCCGTTGTAACGAGAATGTAGGCGTCGAGCTTGCCATCGCCGTTGAAGTCATCGGCCACGACGCCCAGCGCCGAGTTGGCGACCGTAGTGGCGGCAGCGGCGGACTGAACGCCGCTCGCGAAGGTGCCGTTGCCGTTCCCTTTGAAGAAGAAGAGGTACCGGCCGGCCGCGCCGTTCGAGAGGATGTCGAGCGTGCCGTCGCCGTTGGCGTCGCCGAAGGCGATGCCCGCCGTCTGGCCGCTGACGGCGTTGGTGTAGGAGACTGGTGCGGCGAACGAGCCGTTGCCCTGGTTGATGAGGATCGACAGGCGTGCGCTGGCGGGGCTCGTCACCACGAGATCAGAGAAGCCATCACTGTTCAGGTCACGGCAGGCGATCGTCGACTGCACGCCGCCGGTGTTCGGGATGCCGATGAGCGTGGGCGCGCCGAAGCTGCCCGCGCCGGTGCCGAAGAGCACGCTCACCTGGTTCAGGGTCACGCTTGTCGTGGCGATGTCAGCCACCCCGTCGTGATCGAAGTCCCCGGTGCAGAGGTGGACGGAGCCCGGAGTGCCGGTGGTGAAGCTCGTCGGCGCGCCGAAGGTTCCGGGCGCGCTCGGGCCCAGGTTCTTGTAGACGCTGATGTTTCCGTTGTTGAGGAGCAGGTTGGTCTGGCCGTTGACGGTGACGGCGTCGAGCCACCCGTCGCCGTCCACGTCCACGGCCACGACCGCGTTGCTGGAGATCGAGGCTGGTGACGTAGTCGCCGTTGTGAGCGCTGTGCGCGTTGATACACGCCTGCTCGCTAACACGGACGATCGTGTAGGGATGAATCGTCGAGCTGGTCTTGTGGCAGATCTGGACCTGCCCGTTGACATCGAAGTAGTTGCACTGCTCGTCGGTGAGCGTGTCATGGCTCTCGCCCACGGTCTCGTCGCCTTCGTGGCTGTCGGCCTCGGAGGGGTCAGTGCTGGTGCAGCCCGCGAGGAGCAGGGCGGAGAGAATCGGGATCGTAAGGCAGGAGAGAGAGCTTTTGAGGTAGCGCATGTCTGGGTCTAGTCCTCTATTCTTGTATGCGCGTGGGGTACCGCGCGCAGCAACCGGACTAAAGGAGAAGCACCAGGTCGTCAATACAGGAGCGATGCCACCGTGGAATGGAATACGGCTTCGGGATGTGATGTCGAGGCAGGCCCCTGCCCGTCTTTTGGCGTTCCGGCCCGGCATCTCGCTCGTTTGGCCCCCAATGACAAGGGCAACACATAACGCAGCTGTGCGTGGTTCCCGCAAGAAGGCCCCATCTCTGCGTTTCAGCCGCTCTGAATGACACGTCAGCCGCTCTGCTGACATGAGAAGTCGCCACTCCAGTCCACCAGCCGCCCAGCCTTCCTGGAGAGGTTGGCGCGCAGGTCCTGCATGAAGGAGGAGAGAGAGGCACCTCGAGCCCACAGCAGCAGGTGGAAGTGATTGGAGGCGAAGGTGAATCGTGCAAGCGAACGGAGCCGGCGCTGTGTTGAACGGCTTTGGCGAGCACCCCCTGAAAGCACCTGGAAGTGACGAAGTAGAAGCCCTCGTCCTGGAACATCCTCAGCGGCCAGCCCATCCCCATCCACTGCATCCGGTTCGCAGGGCCCGATGCACCTCGTGGGCCAGCTCGCAAGTTCTCGGAAAGACTTGGAGGCTGGTCGGTTCACCCGTCCAGGCCATGCCTGTTTACCTGTGGCTTGAGTCCCGCGTGACACCCACTCTGCCGCCACTCAGTTCGGGTGCTTCCGCGCCCGCCCGGCGTGCGGCTCATGGGCTCCCCGTCCGCCTCCCTCTCCTCCCCCCCTTTGATCCCGCCCGCTACCCCCCATAGGGCTCCTGTCCTTCCTAGGCTCGGGGACCGAGTGGCGGGCGGCGGCTCCGTAGGCCCGCCGCGGGCTTGATTCCGCCGCCTCCCGTCGAGGCCGCCCGCTGGCCGCGCATCGGCCCGCGTCGCGCGGCGGGCGGTTCGACGGCACCGGCCGCAGCCGGTGTCGCCTTCCGACAAGTCCTGTCGAAGCCGACGGCCGCGGCTACTTGATCGGGAACATGGAGTTGCCGGAGATCGTCTTTTCGGCGGCGACCTCCTCCTGGATCACGTCCCAGTGCTCCACGAAGCGCCCGTTCACGACCTTGAAGATGTCGACGACGATCATCGTCTTGTCGCCCCAACCGACGTATCGACCGTGGATCATCACGAACTCGCCGTCTTCGAGGACGAGACCGGGTTCGTAGCGGAAGTCGGCCTTCAGGCTCGGGATCATCTTGCGGAAGAAGTCCGTCCCGTTCGGCATGCGCGGGTTGTGCTGGATGTATCCAGGGTCCCAATACTTCTCGAGGACCGTCAGGTCCCGCTTGATGAACAGCCCGGTCATTGCCGCGAGGACGAGTTCTTTGTTGTTCATGGTGTTGCCTTTCCAATGTTGTGTGTTCTGAGTGAATGGACGACGAATCTTCCCGTCAGCGCGCCGACCCGATTGAAGAAGAAGCCGTCGGTGCCACTCGTGAAGACGACGAGCGAGGCCGCCGGGCACGGGATGAACAATCGCAACAGCGGACATTTCCAGCCAGTGGCGTCATTGACAATGTTCGGTCTATACTCGCCACATGTTCCTTCACTTGATTCTCGACGGCGTCGCGGACAGCGCGCTCGGCGTGGCGCTCGACGTCGTCGCCACCGCGGCCCACTTCACCCAGTCCGGGCGCGCTCCGTTGCCTCACGGCGGCAAGGCGCTGCTCCAGCGCGTGGTGTCCCTCGACGGAGAGCCGGTGCGTTCGGCGGCCGGGCGCTCGGTCGCCGTGGATGGTGCGTTCAGCCCTCGCGCCCTTCGCGAAGGCGATGTCGTCCTGCTACCGGGCGTCTTCTCGGCGGGCGCACGAACCGTCGAGAAGCTCCTGGCCCGGGAGGACGCCCGCCGCGCAGCCGAACTGCTCGCGAAGGCCGCCTCCAAGGACGTGACCCTCGCTGCGTCGTGCTCCGCCACGTTCGTGCTCGCCGCGTCGGGCGTGCTCGACGGACGGTCCGCGACGACGTCGTGGTGGCTCGCGCCCGAGTTCGCACGGCGGTTCCCGAAGGTCTCGCTGTCCGCCGAGCGCATGGTCGTCGACGAAGGGAGCATCATCACGGCGGGTGCCGCGCTGGCCCACGTCGACCTCACGCTCACGATCGTCGCGCGGATGATCGGTCCTTCCTTGCCGCATCTCGTGACGCGCTACCTCGTGCTCGACGAGCGCTCGTCCCAGGCTCGCTACATGGTGCACGAGCATCTTCGAGCGAGCGATCCAGCGGTCCTCGCGATCGAGCGCTTCGTCGCCGAAAACGTGGAGCGACAGTTGTCGCTCAAGGAGCTCGCGCGCGCGGCGCAGGTGTCGTCGCGGACGCTCGCTCGCCGCGTCCGGACGAGCCTGGGCATGACACCGCTGGAGTTCGTCCATCGCCTGCGCGTGCGCCGCGCCATCCATCTCCTCGAAACCACCCGCTACGCGATTGAAGACATCGCCGCGCGGGTAGGCTACGCCGACGCGGCCGCCTTCCGGCGCGTCTTCCGCCGCTACACAGGGGAGTCGCCGCGGCAGCTCCGCGAGCCAGGTGGATGAAGGTCTTCATCCAGGCCTCGGCTTCCTCCTCCAATTGGCAGATGCTGGACTTCGTCCCCACGACCGCCCTGGGTGGGAGGTGCTCTTCCAACGGCTGCTCGGACACCTCGTCACGCTCGATGGGGGCAAGCCACCCAAGCCCTCGAGACCCCTGCCCAAGCTCGACCCGCTGCCCGATGTCCTCCAGCGCGCTGATCGACAGCACCGGCGCGGTGCACGAGCCGTTCGCGGGTGTGGAGGCCGGCAACGCCCGACTCGCCATGGAGACCGCCTCGACATCGCACGCCGACACCTACGTGAGCCCGGCGCAGCACCACAACCCGATCGAGATGCTCTCCACCACCGCGCACTGGTCGGATGGCAAGCTCACCGTGTGGGAAGGGACACAGATCTCGGGCCCGATGACGACAGGGCTCGCGCTCATGCTTCGGCTGGACCGCTCACTGATCGAGGTGAAGAGCCCCTCGGTCGGCGGCAGCTTCGGGCAGAAGGGCGCGTTTCAGCTCCAGACCACGCTCGTCGCGCACGCCGCGATGCTGCTCGGACGCCCGGTGAAGCTGGTCATGCCGCGCGCGCAGCTCTTCCACAACGCGGGCTTCCGGCCGAGGAGCCGCCATCACGTCAAGCTTGGCGCGGACGCGGGCAAGATGGTCGCGGTCCAGTACGACGCCGACCACCAGCAGTCGCGCTCGGGCAACTTCCCTCCGCGGTACCACGAGGCGACGGTGCAGATGTACGGCATCGCCGACTATCTCGGCACCGCCAGCAACATCCGCATCGACACGCAGACTCCGGGCTACATGCGCACGCCGTTCCCTCAGCCCTCCCAATTCGCGTTCGAGAGCGCGGTCGACGAACTCGCCTACAAGCTC
Source organism: Cystobacter fuscus (assembly GCF_002305875.1). Taxonomy (NCBI): domain Bacteria; kingdom Pseudomonadati; phylum Myxococcota; class Myxococcia; order Myxococcales; family Archangiaceae; genus Cystobacter; species Cystobacter fuscus. The sequence continues at coordinate 8,883,423 of NZ_CP022098.1, forward strand.
GGCGAGGATCCGGTCGCGTTCCGTCTGCGGCATGACACGACGATCGACCCGCTCCATGGCAAGCCGCTGTCGTCGCGGTTCCTGAACGACTGCATCCGCGAGGGGGCGCAACGCTTCGGCTGGGAGCGGCGGACCGCGGCGCCGGGGTCGATGGCGTTGCCCGACGGAACACAGGTCGGCTGGGGAATCGGCTGCGGCGCCTATCCGTCCATGACGACGCCTTCGCTGGTGACCTTGCGCGTCTACGCCGACGGCAGGACGCGCTACGCCGCCTCCGGCCACGAGATGGGTCAGGGGATGCGCACCGCGATCGCCTCGGTGCTGCTGCGCGAGCTCGATCTGGATCCCAACCGGCTGGAGATCTTGATTGGCGACACCAGTGCCGCGCCGCAGCACCCCACCTCCGGCTCGTCGGGCACGACGAGCGTCGTCTCCGCCGCCGCCACCGCCGCGGCGAAGATGCGCGAGGCGGCGGACGCACTGTTCGCGGGTCGCGAGCTCTCCGGCAACCTGCACCAGCGGCTCCTCAAGGTGCGTCGCCCGTACCTGGAGATCGAGGCGTCGCAAGTCGGGCCCGGACAGGATCCCAGCGTGCTGGACGCGCTCAGGCATGGCGGCTTCGGGGTGTGGGGACCCCACTATCCGTCGTTCACGTCGTTCAGCTACATCGCCCACTTCGTCGAGGTCCACGTCGAGCCGCGCACGCGGCGGGTGCGTGTGCCGCGGGTCGTCAGCGTCGTCGACTGCGGGCGGGTCGTGAGCCCGAGGACCGCGACGAGCCAGGTGCTGGGCGGCGTCGTCTGGGCGATTGGCGCGACGCTGCGCGAGGAGACCGAGGTCGACCCGCGCTTTGGCGGCTGGCTGAACTGTGACCTCGCCGACTACGTCGTGCCGGTGAACGCCGACGTGGGCGACATCGACGTCACCTTCATCGACAAGCCCGACCCGCTGACCAATACGACTGGCGCCAAGGGGCTGGGCGAGGTGGCGATGGCCGGTGCGTCCGGTGCGATCGCCAACGCCATCTACCACGCGACCGGCAAGCGCGTGCGCAAGATGCCGATCCGGATCGAGGACCTGCTGTAGGCCCCCCAGGCGCCTCCCAGAAAAGGTGTCAACTGTGGTTGGAGGCAGGCGGAGTGGAGTGGCGGACGTGAAGGGAGCAGGAGGGGTGAGAGCGATTCTGGCGCACCTGGGGTTGCCCACGGCGAGTGCGCGCCTGGCCCCGGCGCGAGGGCCGCCCCAGAGCGCGTGGTGTTGAAGCTCAAGCCGCCACAGCCAGCCCAGAGCGTCTGGCCCCTGCCGCGCCCCTGCCGGGAAAGCGGCGGCTGGGCTGGTCGCTCACGGTGTGATCGTGCGTCTCGGCCGCGCGCGCCACCAGGTGCTCCTGCAGCTGGAACTCGCGCACTTGAGCCTCGGTGAGCGGTTGCGATTCGTACAGGTTCGCCGTGGCCGGCGACGTCCACTCCATCCGCTGCGTCTCCAGCAGGATGTTGCCGTGGAACTTCGGCTCCACGAACCGCACGATGCGGGTCCTCGTGTCCGCCGACACCTCGTTGAGTCCCGTCGATGGAGATGTCCCGTGCTCCTCAACCAGCCAGAAGTCCACGGGGGGCCGCGGCCTCGAGTGCGGACAAGAGGCGGAGCGCGGCATCATTGAGCTCCCGCCGCCACGCGAGTCGCCAGGGCCGGCGGAGTGGTCCCGCCGCGAGACGCTTCGCGACGAGCTCTCCCTTGCCGAGGTGCGGGTGGGCGATCCACTCGGAGAGCACCGCGATGCCCATGCCCGCACGCGCTACGTCGAGGATCGCCTCCGTGAGCGGCAGCCGCTCGAAGCGAAGCCGTGGCCTCGCCCGGCCGAACACGCTCGCCATGAACCAGTGCGACTCCGCCGACGCGACCTGCCCGATCAGGAGCGTGTTCTCACGGATGTCCGCGGGAGTGAGCGTCTTGCGCGCAGCGAGCGGGTGCGACGCCGACATGATGAACACGACCTCATCGGAGAAGATCTGATGCTCCTTGAGCCTGCCGCGTGGGACCACCGACGTCGTGACGAGCGCGACGTCGATCTCCCCGGCCTCGAGCGCCGCGACGGGAGCGAGTGTGTGCTCCACCGCCAACGCGACCTCGAGTTCCGGCAGGCTCTTGCGCAGCCTCATGAGCGTGGACGGGAGCCAGTGGTACACGGTGTAGCACTCGCAGACGAGGCGGATGCGCATGGGCGGAGCCACCGGCGCGAGCACGAGATGCTCGAGGTCGCCCATCTCCACCAGAAGGCGCGTCGCGCCGGTGACGAGACGCTGCCCCGCCGCGGTGGGGACGAGCCCGCGAGGCGTACGGTCGAAGAGGCGCGTGCCGAGCTTGTCCTCCGCCGCGAGGAGCGCGCGGCTCACCGCTGGCTGCGTGAGGTGCAGCACGGAGGCGGCTTGCGCCGTGGTGCCGGCGGAGGCCAGGGCGAGCACGACGCGAAGGTCGCGCACGTCGAGGCGGGGACTCGGCGGAGGAGCAATGTCATTCATGCATTGAGTCTATGCCAAGGATGCGTTGGACGCATTCCTCCAGAATGCGCAGAGTGGCGCTCGTTCCGGTGAACGGAACGAAAACGACCCCTGGAGGAAATGCCATGCAACTTTATTTTTCGCCCCTGTCCTGTTCGATAGCGGCCCGAATCGCGTTCTACGAGGCGGGAGAGGACGCCACGTTCATCGAGGTCGACCGGAAGACGAAGCTCACGCGCGACGGAAAAAACTTCCGGGACATCCATCCGCTCGGCCTCGTCCCAACCCTCCGCACCGACGACGGCGACATCCTCACGGAGAACGCGGCGCTCCTTCAGTACGTGGCCGACTTCTTCCCCAAGGCAAAGCTCGCGCCGACGGACCGCATGGAGCGCGCCCGGTTGCACGAGTGGCTGTGCTTCATCGGGACCGAGCTGCACAAAGCACTCTTCGCGCCACTCCTCGACACGAAGGCCCCCGAGGGGGCGAAGGCCTACGCGCTGGAGAAGGGGGCCTCCCGCCTCTCTCATCTGGAGACGTACCTGACCGGCCGTGAGTTCCTCCTCGAGCGATTCAGCGTCGCGGACGCATACCTGTTCACGGTGCTGAACTGGTCCGTGGTGACGCCGGTCGACCTGAAGAAGTGGCCGGCGATCTGCGCATACGTCGCCCGCCTGCGAGACAGGCCGAGCGTGGCGAAGGCTTTCGCGGAGGAGCGGGCGCTCTACACGGAGGAGCAGGCGCGGCACAAAGCCAGCGCGTGAGCAGCCCTCCAGCGGCGCCGTGTCCTCTTCGGCCTCTCCACAGGTCAGGAGCACCCGGAGCCACTCCCGGTTGCCGGCCGGTAGGCGGAGTCCCCCTCCCTCGGGGGACCCCAGCGCCGACGACAGGGAGCGCGCTACCGGCGCTCGCTGTCCAGGTGCTTCATCTGGGCCGGGTCGTAGCGGTCACCGGAGATCTTCACCACCGACTCGAGCGCCACGAGGTCATCCTTCGACAGCGGGCGCTCCAGGGCACCGAGCACGTCATCGAGCTGCGCGCGGGTCTTCGCCCCCACCACGGGAACGAACGCGGGCTGCCGCGCCAGCACCCAGGCGAGCGCCACCTGCCCCGGCGTCATGCGACGCTCATGCGCGAAGCGCTGGAGGGCCTTCACCGAGTCCTCGTTCTTCGCCCCGTTCTCGCCAGCGAAGCGAGGCTGATGGGCGCGCCAGTCTCCCGCTTCCGTCGGCTTGCTGCCAGTCAGCAGTCCTCGCGAGAAGACCCCGTAGAGCGTCGCGCTGATGCCGAGCTCGGCGAGCACGGGGAAGATCTCCGCCTCGGGGCCCCGGGTGCCGATGGCGTACTCGATCTGCAAGTCGACGATGGGGTGGACCCTGTGGGCCCGGCGGATCGTCTCGACACCCACCTCCGACAGCCCGATGTGGCGCACGTAGCCCGCCTTCACCAGATCCGCGACCGTCCCGATGGTGTCCTCGATGGGCACCGAGGGATCGAGCCGCGCCGGGCGGTAGATGTCGATGGCCTCCACCCCCAGCCGCTTCAGGCTGTAGGCGATGAAGTTCTTCACCGCGACGGGGCGCGTGTCGTTGCCGTTGAAGCTCCCATCCGGCCCTCGGAGCGCGCCGAACTTCACGGAGAGCTGCACCTTGTCCCGGCGCCCCTCGATGGCCCGCCCCACGAGCATCTCGTTGTGGCCCATGCCGTAGAAGTCCCCCGTGTCGATCAGCGTCACCCCTCGCTCGATCGCCGCCTGGATCGTCCGGACGCTCTCGGCGTCATCGGTCTTCCCGTACGTGCCCGACATCCCCATGCAGCCCAGTCCCAGCGGGAAGACCTCGGGACCCGTGGAGCCCAGCTTCACCGTGCGCTTCGTCTGCTTCGTCTCGTGCGTGCTCATCCGTGTGTCTCCTTGCTGCGCCAAGACTAAGGATCGACACACTTAAATCAAATCAATAGGATGTATCCCAATCATGCACGGAATCTATGAGAAAGACCTGGACCTCAACCTGCTCCGCGTCTTCGTCGTGGTGGCGGAGGCGGGCAGCGTCACGGAGGCCGCCAGCCGCCTCTACCTCACGCAGCCCGCGGTGAGCGCGGCGCTCAGGCGCCTCGCGTCGACGGTCGGGGCACCGCTCTTCGTCCGCGCGGGACGCGGACTCGCCCTCACGACACGCGGACAGCGCCTGTTCACCTCGGCCCGGCCGCTCCTCCAGGCCCTCGTCGAAGCCACCGTCTCCCCGGCGGCCTTCGACCCGAAGACGAGCGAGCGCACCGTGCGGATCGGCCTCTCGGACGCGAACGAGACCTGGCTCCTTCCGCCGCTGCTGCGCGCGCTCGACGAGGAGGCGCCACGCATGAGGCTCGTCGTGATTCCCGTGCAGTTCCGCACCATCGCCGAGGCCCTGGGTTCCTCGGCGGTGGACTTCGCGGTGACGGTGGCCGACGAGCTGCCAGCCGACACGCGGCGTCTGTCATTGTTCTGGGGCGGATTCGTCTGTCTCTACGATCCGCGGCACGCCCGGATTGGCAAGCGACTGACGCGGGAGAGCTACCTCGCGCACGAGCACGTCATCGTCTCGTACAACGGAGACTTGAGAGGAATTGTCGAGGACGCGCTCGGCGTCCAGCGGCGTGTCCGGGTCTCGGTCCCGATGTTCCACAGCGTCGGGGCGCTCGTGGAAGGCAGCGCCCTGCTCGCCACGTTGCCCGCCGTGGTCGCGCGCGAAATCATCTCGTTGCGTCCGAACCTTCGAACCACTCCCCTGCCCCTGGACCTGGGAGGCGCACCGACGGAGCTGCTCTGGCGCAACACGGTCGACGACGACGACGCCATCCGCTTCATGCGGGATCTGGTGGTCCGCGTGGTGAAGACAATACACGGCCCCGAGGAAGCGCCCCGGCCGACGACGAGCGGCTGAGGCGGCCATCGACGTGACCGGGGCGCGGGCCCACCGCCTGGCCCACGCCCCCTCCCCTCACGCCTTGACCTCGCCCTTGTTCTTCTCGTCGCGGCCGTGCACCGAGGCCGGCGGGCTCGTGGCCTCCACCGCCGTGAAGGTCTCGAGAATCTTGTACGTGTGGCTGGCCCCCTTCGGCACGAGCCACGAGTCCCCGGGGTTGAGCACCAGCACCTGGCCCTCCAGGTGGAGCTCCGCGCGGCCCTTGATGACGTAGCCCACCGTCTCGTAGTCACGCATGCTCACGGGCTTGGCCTCCGCGGGCTGCTCGTTCTCCCACAGCCGCATCGCCACCCGAATCCCCTCCGCCAGGTACTTCTGCCCCATCTGCCCCGTCGGCGAGTGGTGGGAATCGACCTTCTTCACACTGGTGTCACCCATCTCGGCTCTCCCCTGTCGTTTGACTTCTTCCGGACAAGCTAAGGAAGCCAAGAGCGAAGCGAACCCCCCGAAACACCACGCCCGCTCCCCCCCCGAAGGGAGAAGCGGGCGGGCGGGTCACGACTCGAAGGCCCTGCTCAGCTTAGCGGGCGGACGTTCTGCGCCTGCAAGCCCTTGGGGCCGCGCGTCACGTCGTACTCCACCTTCTGACCCTCGGCCAGCGAGCGGAAGCCCTGCGCGTTGATGGCGGTGTGGTGGCAGAAAACGTCATCCCCCCCCGCATCCGGTGCGATGAAACCAAAGCCCTTCGCGTCGTTGAACCACTTCACGGTACCAGTTGCCATGGACTTCCCTGACTTTCTGCGCCTGCGTAACGGCAATCCACCACCCTCAACGTGAGGATGGTTCTGCGGATGAAACGGCTCGGAGCCATCCTCCATTCCTCCCCGGCCTTCACACTTCTTCATCGCTCCCCGGGTGAGCGCTTCACATCCGCCTCCTACCTTCCCGACTGACCGATGGCGCCGAGCCCCCGACGGGCCGGTCGCTCACGGAAGGAGCAACACCATGTTCGGATACATCTTTGGCGCGGCCTGCCTCGCGGGAGCCCTCTTCACCGTGCGCCGCGCCCGGCGCTACGCCTCCTGGCGCGGCGGCCCCGGCCCCTGGAGCCCGCGCGGCCGCATGCGCCACGTCTTCGAGCGGCTCGACACCTCCCCCGGCCAGGAGAAGATCCTCGTCCAGGCCGTCGAGGACGTGATCCAGGCCGCCGAGAAGCTGCGCGGCCTCTGGGGCGACACCCGCTCCGCCTGGGCTCAATCCCTGCGCGGAGAGCACTTCGATGGGGCCTCGCTGCGTGAGCAGGACGCCAAGCAGGACGCGCTCGTCGACGAGCTGCGCAAGACGATCCAGGCCTCGCTCGCGAAGGTCCACGAGGCGCTCGATCCGCGTCAGCGGCGCGAGCTGGCGGACCTCGTCGAGCGCGGCTGGGGCTTCTCCCACCACCGCCACCGCCGCGCCCACGCCTTCCGGGCTGGCCACTGCGGTTGGCGCGGCGCCTGGGCGGGGTGAAGCCTTGGTAGAGTCCGCCCCGCCCATGTCCACCCGCGTCCTGCTCATCGACGATGACACCCGGATGTATGAACTGCTCGAGCAGTACCTCGGGCAGCAAGGCATCAAGGTGACCCATGCCCCCGACGGAGGACGCGGCCTGGCCGCCCTGGACTCCCAGGCCTTCGACGCCGTGCTGCTGGACGTGATGATGCCGGGCATGGATGGACTCGAGGTGTGCCGGCGCATCCGCTCGCGCAGCACCGTACCCATCCTCATGCTCACCGCGCGCGGCGACGAGACGGACCGCGTCGTGGGCCTGGAGCTCGGCGCGGACGACTACCTCGCCAAGCCCTTCAGCCCCCGCGAGCTGCTCGCGCGCCTGCGCGCCGTGCTGCGCCGCGCCCAGCCCTCCGCCATGGCCGAGAAGCTCGAGGCCCACGGCGTCTCCCTCGACGTCCCCGCCCGCGAGGCCCGCGTCAATGGCCGGCGCGTGGAGCTCACCGGGCTCGAGTTCGATCTGCTCGTGGCGCTCGTGCGGCGCGCCGGCCGCGTCATCCCCCGCGACGCGTTGCTCGGCGAGGCCGGCCGCAGCGACACCCTCGTGGGCGAGCGCACCGTGGACGTGCACATCTCCCACCTGCGCCAGAAGCTGGGCGAGGACGGCGCGAAGCTCATCAAGACCGTCCGGGGCGTGGGCTACCTCTTCGCCCGGGAGGGCCCGTGAGACGGCACGGGCGCGGGCACGGGCACGGGCACGGGCCCTGGGAATCGCCCGGCGGCTGGCCTCCCCGCCCGATGACCCGGCTCGGCGTCTATGTCCGGGCCCGGCTGCGCCGACGGCTCTTCCTCTGGTTCGGCATCTCCATCCTCGTCACCGGCGTCGTGGTGGGCTCGGTGATGAACCTGGTGGGAGGCAACTCCTGGCGCCAGGAGCTCGAGCGCGTGCGCACCTTCGCCATCCACCGGCTCGCGGATGTCTGGGACGAGCCCGAGCGGCGCGACGCCCTCGTGCGCGAGGTGTCCACGGATCTGCTGCTCGACATCGAGCTGCTCGACGCCTCGGGCAAGAGCCTCGTGCGCGCCGGAGAGCCGTGTCTCGGCCCCGCCAACGTCATCCTCCCGGTGGAGCACGAAGGCGTGCGGCTCGGCACCGCCTACGTCTGCTCCGGGCGCACCCGGAGCCGCACTCCCTGGCGTGGCACCCTGTTCTGGGCCGTGAGCGGACTCACGATGTGGATGGCCTCGGGCTGGGTGGCCCGGCGGCTGGCCCGGCCCCTGGACATGCTCGCGCGCGCCGTGCAGCAGTTGGGCGAGGGCCGGCTGGAGACGCGGGTGGACCTGGGCCGCCACGCCACCGGGGAGATGCAGCTCCTGGCCTCCGCTTTCAATGAGATGGCCGCGCGCATCGAACGGCAGATGGCGGACCAGCGCGAGCTGCTGGCCACCGTGTCCCACGAGCTGCGCACACCACTCGCGCACCTGCGCGTGCTCGTGGAGCTGATGCGCGACGCCGGAGGACCCGAGCGCACCGCGGACCAGATGGAGCGAGAGATCGTGGAGCTGGATGCCCTGGTGGGCGAGCTGCTCGCCAGCTCCCGCCTGGACTTCGGCCAGCTCAACCCCCACGCCCTGGAGGGGAAGGATCTGGCGCAGCGGGCCCTGGAGCGCACGGGCCTGTCCGCCGAGCTGCTCTCGGTGGAGGTGCCCGACACGAAGCTGGTGGGCGACGCCACGCTGCTGGGGCGCGCGCTGACCAACCTGCTCGACAACGCGCGCGGACACGGCCAGGGGGTGGAGGCGCTGCGGTTGGTGGAGCGCGAGGGGCGGCTCGCCTTCTGCGTGGAGGACCGGGGGCCGGGACTGCCACCGGGAGAGGAGGCCCGCGTCTTCGAGCCCTTCTATCGGGGCAGCGCGGGCGGAGAGCGGCGCGAGGCGGGCTCGCTGGGCCTGGGGCTCGCGCTGGTGCGGCGCATCGCCCGGGCCCACGGCGGAGAGGCCTTCGCGGAGAACCGGCCCGAGGGCGGCGCGCGCGTGGGTTTCACCCTGGAGCGCGGCGGCCGCCCGGCGGCGGGGTGAGCTACTTCACCGAGCCCGACGCGCTGTTCTTGGCGTCCTCGGGGGAGAACTCGAAGGCGAGCGTCGTGCTCTCCCCTTCCTTCACCGTCACCTCGGCCGTCTTGGTGCCGAGCACCTCGTGCCAGGCCTCGAGCGTGTAGGTGCCCGCGGGCAGGTGCTCGATGGAGTAGGCCCCGTCCGCGTTGGAGGTGGCGAAGTACGGGTTGGGATTCACCACCACCCAGGACACCATCCACGGGTGGATGTCGCACTTGAAGCGGACCACCTCGGCGTCGGCCGGCAGCGTGCGCTGCACGGGCTTGCCATTGGGCGGTTGGGCCACGTTGAAGATGGACTTCGTGCCCGAGATGGCCCGCGCGTTGTGCAGCGTGCCGTCGCTGTTCTTGATGAGGATGGGCTGCCCCACGGCGACGCCCTGCACCCGGGGGGTGTAGCTGCACTGCTTCTGGTCCACGACGGCGGGCCGCGTCCGGGGCGAGCGGGGCATCAATCCGCGCACGCGCACGAGCACGTTCTCCAGCTTGCCCGCCTTCACCTGGAGGGACTGGTCCACCAACGGCATGCCCTGGCAGGAGGGATCCTGGCTGGGGGTGACGGGCGCGGGCGTGGGCGGTGTGCCCTTGAAGGTGATGGTGCCCTGGACGGTGCCGCCGCCCGTCAGGGGCTCGGGCTCGGGCGACTCCTCGGCGGGAGTCGCCTCCGCCGCCGCGTTCTGGGTCCGCGAGGACGGCTCCGTCGGAACGGGCGCGGGGGGGCTCTCCTGCTTGCAGGCGGCCAGGGCGGTGAGTCCCACCGTGCCCAGCAGCGCGATCCCCAGCGTACGCAACTTCATGTCATCTCTCCTCATGGCGCCCACTTCCGCCGGGCCGCGCGGTGAACCCGTGAAGGGCGCCACCTGTCGTAAGAAGAGCGGTCCTGGAAGTCAACGCGAGAACGGGTTTACGGGTCATTCCCGGCGGCTGATGCTGAACGCGGCCAGTCCCGTGAAGACGGCGGCGAAGACGCACAGCACGGGCAGCTCGAGCCCGGCGGACGAGGAGCCCAGGGCGAGCGAGGCCTCGGTGCCATAGAGCGCGCGCCGCAGTCCCTCGACGGCGAAGCGCAGGGGGTTGAGGCGCATCACCCACGCCAGCACGGGACTGGCGCCGTTGAGCGGGAAGAGGGAGCCGGAGAGCACCCACATGGGCAGCAGCACCACGCTCATGACGGCGTGGTAGCCGGCGGTGGAGCGCACCCACCACGCGAGCGCGATGCCCATGCAGGTGAGGGCCAGGGCGGACAGCCCCATCACCGAGAGCAACAGGGGCACGTTCACCGTGGCGGCCGACACGCCGGCCAGCGGCGCGAAGAGCAGGAAGAGCGAGGCCTGCAGCAGCGCGATGGCCGAGGAGCCCAGCGCCTTGCCCAGCACCACCGACAGGCGCGAGCCGGGCCCGGCCAGCACGGACTGGAGGAAGCCCTCGCGCCGGTCCTCGATGACGGAGATGGTGGCGAAGATGGCGCTGAAGAGCAGCACCATGGCGACCACGCCCGGGAAGGAGAAGCGCTGGTAGTCCAGGCCCCGGGCCCCCTCCACGCGGAAGGAGCCGGAGAAGCCCGCGCCGATGACGAACCAGAAGAGGATGGGCTGGGCGAGCGCGCCCACCACGCGGCTGGGCTGACGGAAGAAGCGCACCACGTCACGCGAGAGCAGCACGCGCACCGTGGCCCACTGGAGCGCGAGCGCGCCCGGCACACGCGGAGCCCGCGCGGGGGCGACCGGCTCCACCCGCTCGAGCCGGGGCTCGGGGGACAGGGAGGTGTCGGAGAGGGAGGAGGCGTGGGCGTTCATCGACGGCTTTTCCTCTTGGAAGGCTCGGCGGTGGGTTGATCCGCCCCCAGGGTGCGGCCCGTGAGTTGAAGGAAGACATCCGCGAGCGTGGGCCGGCGCAGCGACACCGCGGCGAGCCGGCCCGCGGGAAAGGCCTCCACCAGGCGGGGCACCAGGGCATGGCCCCGCTCGGCCTCCACCTGCACGTGCCCCTCCACCACGCGCGCCTCCAGCCCCAGGCGCTCGCGCACCTCGGCCGCGAGCGCCTCGGGCTCGCGGCCCTCGAGGATGAGGAGATCTCCCCCCACCCGCGCGGTCAGGGCCGCGGGCGTGTCCATGGCCACCAGCCGCCCGGCGTCCAGGACCGCCAGGCGATCACACAGCTGCGCCTCGTCGGCGCGGTGGGTGGTGAGCAGCACCGTGAGGCCCTCGGTGTCGCGCAGCGCGCGCAGGTGGGCCCAGAAGGAGCGGAAGGACGCCTCGTCGAGCCCCTGGGTGGGCTCGTCCATGAGGAGCACGCGGGGCTGGTGCACGAGCGCCCGCGCCAGCTCGAGCCGCCGCCGCATCCCCCCCGACCAGGTGCCCACGCGCTCGTCCCCACGCGCCTCCAGGCCGATGAGCCGGAGCATCTCCTCCACGCGTGTGCGGGCGTGCTCACCCGTCAGCCCATACAACCGGGCGCCGAGCAGGAGGTTCTCCCGCGCGCTCATGAGATCATCCAGGCTGCCGCGCTGGAAGATGATGCCCAGGCGCTGGCGCAGCGAGGGATCATGCAGCGACAGGGGCCGCCCCTCGAAGAGGATGCGGCCCGCGTCGGGGGCCAGCAGTCCGGCGAGCACCTGGAAGGTGGTGGACTTGCCCGCCCCGTTGGGGCCGAGCAGGCCGACGATCTCCCCCGCGCGCACCGAGAGGCTCAAGCCATCGAGCGCCACGCGCGACTTGAAGCGCCGGGTGAGACCGTCGAGCTGGAGCAGGGGCACGGACGAGAGCGCCGTGACCGGAGAGGCCAAAGGGGCCGGAGTCATCCTCGAATCAACCATGTCCCCCGCTGTCGAGCATCATCGCGGCGAAAAGGCCGGTCAGGTACAGCAGGCTGAACAAGAACGTCTGGCGGGCCCAGGCCCTTCCCAGGCGCCGGAAGAGCCCCGCCGCGCCCAGGCCGAGGAAGGACAGGCCCAGCAGCACCGCCGCGGCGAGGTACCAGCCCCCGGAGATGCCGAGCTGGAAGGGCAAGAGGCTCATGGGCACCAGCGCCACGAGGTAGAGGACGATCTGCAGGCGGCTCGAGTCCTCGCCCCGCTCGATGGGGACGGACTTGAGGCCGGCCGCCACGTACTCGTCCTGGCGGAACAGGGCGATGGCGATGAAGTGGGGGATCTGCCAGAGGAAGAGGATGGAGAAGAGGACGTAGCCGCCCGCGTCGATCTGCCCCGTGACGGCCGTCCAGCCCATGAGCGGGGGGAGCGCGCCGGGCACCGCGCCCACCAGCATGGCGATGGAGGAGTGGGCCTTGAGCGGCGTGTACACGAGCACGTAGCTGAGCAGCGCCACGAGGCCCAGCAGCGCGGTGAGCGGGTTGGCTCCCAGCGCGAGCGCCGGCAGGCACACCGCGGCGAGCCCCACCCCGAAGGCGAGCGCGACCTGGGGCTCCATGCGTCCGGAGGGCAGGGGGCGGTTGCTCGTGCGCGCCATGAAGCGGTCGCTGTGGCGCTCCCAGTAGCAGTTGAGCGCGTTGGCCGCGCCCACCGTGCCGGCGGTGGCCAGGAGCGTCACCAGCATGCGCGACACCGTCAGCGCTCCGGGGGCCAACCACATGCCGCCCGCGGTGGTGGCCAGCACCAGGCCCGACAGCCTCGGCTTGGTGAGGGACATCAGATCCGAGGCGAAGCTCGGCGAACTCACGGCACGCGCAATCACGCGGACTCCCCGAGGCGCGTCAGGCACGCAGGGCGGCTGGCGCGGCTGGAGGCGGAGCGAACTCCGCCCAAGATGAGATGAAAGGCCGCCCTCCCTTACACACAAGGAGGTGGCCACATCAAGCAAACGGGCGCGGGATTCATGCCATCCCCGCGCCCGCCCACATGTCTGGTGACTACTTTTTCTTGTCGGTGGGACGAGCCCGGCTACAGAGCCTGGGCCTGCGCCACGTACTCGCCCTTGGGCTCGCGCTTGACGTACTCCTGCGCCAGCGCCTTGGCCTTGGGGGCCTGCTTCTTGTCCTTGGCGAGGAACGCCGCGTAGAAGTAGTAGGCCGGGGCGTAGTTCTCGTCCGCGTTGAGCGCCTTCTGGTACGTCTCGTCGGCCTTGGCGGTGTCGCCCTTGCCCTCGAAGACGCGCGCCAGCTCGAGCAGCGCGGTGGCCGCCTTGTCCGGCTGGCCGATGAACTCGGTGCTCGCCTTCTCCAGCGACTCCTGGGCCTTGGACCACTCGGAGCGCTCGCGGTAGATGGCACCGATGGCCAGACGGGCCTCGGGGTTCTTCGCGTTGGCGTCCTTCACCGAGCGCTCATACGTCTTGAGCGCGTCGTCCAGCTTGCCCTGGCGGCGGTAGGCGTTGCCCAGCATGGTGAGCAGCTTGGGGCTGTCGCCCATGGTCTTGAGCGCGGTGACGAGCGCCTCGGAGGCCTCCTTCTCGCCGCCCGGCTTGCCCATGAGGGCCTTGGCCAGCTCCACGTAGAGCTGGGCGCGCGTGCCGTCCATCTTGACGGCCTTGCGGATCTCCGCGGCGGCCTCGTCGTAGTGGTTCTCCGAGAGCAGCCGGCGGCCCTTGATGAGGTAGAGCTCGGGGCTGTTGCGGTCGAGCGCGAAGCCGGTGTCCTCGGCCTTGGTCAGCTCCTGGCGCGCCTTCTCCTTGTCGGTGGGCACTCCGGTGTCCGCGGAGAGCCTGGCCTGCTCGTCGGGCTTCATCTTCTCCATGGCGGTGGAGACGCGGGAGATGAGCAGCGCGCGCGCCACGTTGGCCGCCGCGAGCTGGCGCGGCGAGGGAGGAGGATCCACCTCCAGCAGCTTCTTGAGCATGACCGCGGCCAGGCCGAAGTTCGGCTCGTCCTGCTCGAGCATCAGCAGGGACTTGCCGAGCAGGGACTCGGGGTGGTCCTTCTCGTAGCGCAGGGCGAAGTCGTAGTTCTTCCAGGCGGTGCCGTCCTGGCCGAGCCGGCGGTACACCGCGCCGAGCGCGGCGTAGATGCGCGGATCGTCCGGAGAGAGGCCCTGGGCCTTCTCCAGGTTGTCCTTGGCGCGATCCAGGTCACCCGCGTTCATCTGGATGAGGCCGAGCGTCAGGTACAGGAGCGAGCTGCGCTTGCCCTGCTCGTCGAAGCTCTTCACTTCCTTCTCGAGCTCGACGAGCGCCTCCTTGCCCTTGCCTCCGTACGTCTTGACGAGGGCGGCGGCGGCGTAGAGGTGCGAGCTGACCTCCTTGCTCTTCTGGGCGGCCGCCAGGTGCTCCTCGGCCTTGTTGCGCGCGTCGTCCCCGCCGCCGTGCTCACCCCAGCGGATGGCGTAGGCGTACGCGAGATAGCCGTGGGCGGCCGTCGAGTCGGGAGCGACCTCGATCGCCTTGTCCGCCGCCTCGCACGCCTTCTTGTAGGAGGCGAAGGAGTCGTGCTTGAGCTCCTGGGTGGCGGCGTCGAGCTGCTTCTTGATCTCCCGGTTGCGCTGGGCGGCCATGCGGCCCTGGACGAAGTAGCCGCCCAGGAAGATCGGCACCGCGACGAGCAGACCGAGGGTGATGAACTTGTTCGTGTTGGAGCCGCTCTTCTTGCGCGACTTGCCAGGCGCGTCGTCATCGTCGTCGACGTCATCGTCCTCGACGACCACGGCGGGACGGCGGGTGGCCGCCGGACGCGCGGCCTGCGCGGCGGGGGCCTTGGCGCGAGGAGCCGGCTCGGCCGCCGGAGCGGGCGCGGCCGGGGCGGGCGCGGCGGCCACCGGAGCGGGCGTGGCGGCCTGGACGACCGGAGCCGCCACGGGAGCAGGCGTGGGCGCGGGGCCGGGGCGGGGGCCACGGGCGCGGCGGCCGCGGGCGGCTGCACCTTGTACTGCTGCATCACCGCCAACGTGTCCGAATCCGTGGGATCCGCCTCGTAGGCCTTGAGCAGGTTGGCCTTGCCGGCGTCGGCTTCACCGGTCTTGATCTGCAGGGCGCCCGCCATGCGCAGCGTCGCCTTGTCGGTAGGATAGGCCTGCAGCGCGCCCAGCACCTCTTCGAGGGCTTTCTTGTCCTTGCCCTGGTCCTGGTAGACGCGAGCGAGGAGGAGGCGGGGATCGGCTCGATTGGGGTGTGCCTTCACCCCTTTCTTGCAGACGACCATCGCCTCCATGAAACGACCGGAGGCGAGATACGCCTCGGCGAGGGGCTTGTAGGCTTCGGAAGAAGGGTCGGACGCGAAGGCATGCTCCAGCTTCGCGAGCTCGGCCGGGCTCAACGTCTTTGATGGGGAGGTGGACATTAAAGGAGGTGCCTTGAGGGGGTTCTTATGACACCCCCAGTTGCCGTGCGTCAATCGCCCAGGAGGGCCCGAACATTCCCGGCTTGACACCCTGGTTGGGGTCCTGTACATGCCCGTTCGTCTTCTCGACGGCGGGAAACCGCAGCCGCCCAACGGTGTTGAGAAACAGGAGTGTCATGGGGGTGTAGCTCAGTTGGGAGAGCGTCGCGTTCGCAATGCGAAGGTCGTCGGTTCGATCCCGTCCACCTCCACCATGAAGTTCCGAAGGGCTCTCCTGGAAACAGGGGAGCCCTTTTCTTTTGCGCCTCCAGTGAATTGAAAAGCGCGCCGGGTCTGTTATCCGGGGCCGATGACCGACCAGCCCTCGCTCTCGTTCTTCGCCCGTCTGTGGCTCGCCCTCGTGTGCTTCTGGCGAATCTGGCTCGATCGCTCGTTCGCCCAGGCCGTGTTGCCCGTGCGCGAGGCCGACCGGGCCGGCAAGCTGCCGGCGGGTACCCTCGTCCCCGAGCCGACGCCCACGCGGCCCACCCCGCCCCCCTCGGCGCCCGCCCCTCTGCCCCCCGAGCGGGAGCACGCCTCGGCCCTCCAGTTGCTCGCCATGCTCCAGCGCGAGGGCCGCCTCGTCGACTTCCTCCAGGAGGACGTGGCCGCCTTCCCGGATGAGGACGTGGGGGCCGCCGCGCGCATCGTCCACGAGGGGTGCCGCAAGGTGCTGCGCCAGTACCTCGCCCTGGAGCCCGTGCTCCCCCAGAACGAGGGCGACAGCGTGCAGGTGCCCGCCGGCTTCGACGCCCAGCGCATCCGCCTCACCGGCAACGTGGCCGGCCAGCCACCCTACTCCGGCTCGCTCAAGCACAAGGGCTGGGTCATCACCTCCGTGACGTTCCCCTCCACCAGTCCGGCCTTGGATCCGCGGGTGCTCGCGCCCGCCGAAGTCGAGCTGTCCTGACCTTCCCGACGGGGGCCCTCCTCTCATGTCCCGCTACGCGATTGGAATCGATCTCGGCACCACGCACTCCGCGGTCTCCTACCTCAACCTCGAGGGTGGCCAGGCCCGGGGTCCCGCGCAGTCCATGCTGCCCATTCCCCAGCTCACCGCCCCGGGGACCGTGGAAGCGCGCACGCTCCTGCCCTCCTTCCTCTACCTGCCCGGCGCCCAGGAGTTCCCTCCCGGAAGCCTCGCCCTGCCGTGGAATCCGAACGCCCCCGCGCTCGTGGGTGAGTTCGCCCGCGCCCATGGGGCCAAGGTGCCCACGCGCCTCGTCTCCTCGGCGAAGAGCTGGCTGAGCCACCCCGGAGTGGACCGGCGCGGCGCGCTCCTTCCCTGGCAGGCCCCCGAGGAGGTGCAGCGCGTCTCCCCGGTGGAGGCCGCCACGCGCTACCTGCGCCACCTGCGCGAGGCGTGGGATCACACCTTCGCCCGCTCGCGCGAGGAAGCGGGCAACGCCATGGCCGCCCAGGACGTCATCCTCACCGTGCCGGCCTCGTTCGACGCCGCCGCGCGCGACTTGACGCTCGAGGCCGCCCGGGCCGCGGGGCTGGAGAACGTCCTGCTCCTGGAGGAGCCCCAGGCGGCGCTCTACGCGTGGCTCGAGGCCCAGGGCGAGTCCTTCCGCAAGAACATGAAGGTGGGCGAGGTCATCCTCGTGGTGGACGTGGGCGGTGGCACCACGGACTTCTCGCTCATCACCGTGCGCGACCGCGCGGGCGAGGTGGAGCTCACGCGCGTGGCCGTGGGCGACCACATCCTCCTGGGCGGCGACAACATGGACCTGGCGCTCGCGCACACGCTCCAGCAGCGCCTCACCGCCGAGGGCAAGAAGCTGGACGCCTGGCAGTTCAACGCCCTCACCCATGGCTGCCGCATGGCCAAGGAGTCCCTCTACGGCAACGCGGCCTTCACCCACGCGCCCATCGCCATCGCCAGCCGCGGCTCCTCGCTCCTGGGCGGCACCATCCGCACGGAGCTGACCCGGGAGGAGCTCGACCGGGTCCTCACCGAGGGCTTCTTCCCGCCCTCCCCCGTCACCGAGCTGCCCCGGGTGGCCCGGCGCACCGGCCTCGCGCAGATGGCCCTGCCGTACGCGCAGGAGGCGGCGGTGACGCGCCACCTGGCCGCCTTCCTCACCCGGCAGGCCCAGGCCCTGGCCAACTCCCCGGACTCGCCCGTCGACGTGGGCGGCAAGGCCTTCATCCACCCCACCGCCGTGCTCTTCAACGGAGGCGTCTTCAAGGCCGGCCCCCTCAAGGCCCGGGTGATGGAGGTGCTCAACACGTGGCTCGCCGCCGATGGGGGCAAGCCCGCCCGGGAGCTCGAGGGCGCGGACCTGGACCTCGCCGTGG
This sequence comes from Cystobacter fuscus, assembly GCF_002305875.1. Lineage (NCBI taxonomy): Bacteria > Pseudomonadati > Myxococcota > Myxococcia > Myxococcales > Archangiaceae > Cystobacter > Cystobacter fuscus. The sequence continues at coordinate 8,900,994 of NZ_CP022098.1, forward strand.
CCCGGGGCGCCGCCTACTACGGCTGGGTGCGCGAGGGCCATGGCCTGCGCATCCGCGGCGGCACCGCGCGCGCCTACTACGTGGGCGTGGAGACCGCCATGCCCGCCGTGCCCGGCATGGAGCCCCCCGTGAAGGCGCTGTGCGTGGCCCCCTTCGGCATGGAGGAAGGCACCCAGGCGGACGTGCCTCCCCAGGAGTTCGGCCTCGTCACCGGTGAGCCCACGAGCTTCCGCTTCTTCGCCTCGTCCGTGCGGCGCGACGACAAGGTGGGCACCTTCGTGGACGACGTGGAGGGCAACGGCGAGTTCGAGGAGCTGGCCCCCGTGGAGACGACGCTCCCCGGCACGCCCGCTCCCTTCGGCGACCTGACGCCCGTCAACCTCCAGGCCGCCGTCACCGAGGTGGGCACGCTGGAGCTGCGCTGCCTGGAGAAGAACGGCCCCGGCCGCTGGAAACTGGAGCTCAACGTCCGCATGAAGGAATAGAAGCCCCTTCCCCACGCCCATGCACATCGTCGGCATCGACCTCGGAACCACCCACTGCGCCGTCGCCTCGGTGGACCCCACGAAGGGCCCCACCGCTCCCGTGGAGGACTTCCCCGTCCCCCAACTGGTGCGTCAGGGCGAGGTGAGCGCCCGGCCCCTGCTGCCCTCCTGTGTCTACGTGCCCGCCGGACACGAGCTCGCCGAGGGGGCCCTGCGGCTACCCTGGGGCGACGGCGGCACCCAGGTCGTGGGCGAGTTCGCCCGCTGGCAGGGCGCCCGGGTGCCGGGCCGCGTCGTCACCTCCGCCAAGAGCTGGCTGTGTCACCCGGGCGTGGACCGCTCGGCGCCCATCCTCCCCTGGGGCGCTCCCGCCGACGTGGCCAAGCTGTCCCCCGTGGAGGCCAGCGCCCTGCTGCTCTCCCATATCGCCCACGCGTGGAACCACGCCCACCCGGACAAGCCCCTCGCCCAGCAGGAGGTGGTCATCACCGTGCCCGCCTCCTTCGACGAGGCCGCGCGCGCCCTCACCGTGAGCGCCGCGCGCCGGGCGGGCCTGGAGAAGTTCACCCTCCTCGAGGAGCCCCAGGCGGCCTTCTACGACTACACCGCGCGCCACCGGAAGGACCTCGCGAAATCCCTGGAAGAGGTGCGGCTGGTGCTCGTGGTGGACGTGGGCGGTGGCACCACCGACTTCACCCTCGTGCACGCGGGCGTGTCCCCCGAGGGCCCCATGCTGCGGCGACTCGCGGTGGGCGAGCACCTCATGCTCGGCGGCGACAACATGGACGCGGCGCTCGCCCGCCGGCTGGAGGAGAAGCTCTTCCCCGACGGCAACCGGCGCCTGTCCGCCACCCAGTGGACCCAGGCGCTCCAGGCCGCGCGCACCGCCAAGGAGTCCCTGCTCGGCACCGCTCCCCCCGAGCGCCATGGCGTGTCCCTCGTCGCCGGGGGCAGCAAACTCCTCGGCGGCTCGCTGTCCACGGACCTCACGCGCGAGGAGGCCGAGGCGCTCGTGCTGGAGGGCTTCTTCCCCCAGGTGGGAGCCCAGGAGCGGCCCCGGCGCGCCGCGCGCATGGCGCTCCAGGAGCTGGGCCTGCCCTACGCCCAGGACGCCGCCATCACCCGGCACCTGGCCGCCTTCCTCGCGCAGCACGCCGCCGCGGGCTTCACCGCGCTCGGGGAGTCCGCCCCCACCGAAGGCGCCCTGCCCCGCCCGGATGCCATCCTCCTCAACGGCGGTGTCTTCAACTCGCCACGGCTGGCCGAGCGGCTCGTGGACGCGGTGAGCGCCTGGTGGCCCGGAGCGCCGCGCATCCGGCTGTTGCGGCACGAGTCGCTGGAGCTGGCCGTGGCCCGGGGCGCGACGTACTACGGGCTCGTGCGGCGCGGGCACGGCCTGCGCATCGGCGGAGGCGCGGCGCGCGCGTACTACGTGGCTCTGCAGCGCCCGGCGGACAGCGCGGAGCAGCCGGTGCTCTGCCTCATCCCCCGCGGCTTCGAGGAGGGCCAGCACGCCGACATCGGCGAGCGCTCCTTCTCGCTCACGCTCGGCCAGCCCGTGCAGTTCACCCTCTACTCCACCACGAGCGACCGCATCGACAAGCCGGGCGACGTGGTGCCGCTCACCGAAGAGCTCAAGGACGAGCTCAAGCCCCTGCCCCCCATCCACACGGTGCTCAAGGGCGCCACGGGCAAGGCGGCCCTGGTGCCCGTGCACCTGCGCTCGGGGCTCACGGAGATCGGCACGCTGGAGCTGTTCGCCGTGTCCAACGTGGCCGACGAGCGCTGGCGCCTGGAGTTCGAGCTGCGGGGCACCAGCGGCGAGCGCGAGCTCACCGTCACCGAGTCCATGCCGGCGCGCTTCGCCGAGGCCAAGGACAACGTCGACCGGCTCTACGGCAACAAGCCGCTGCCCGTCGGGCCCAAGGACATCAAGCAGCTGTCGCGCACGCTGGAGAAGGTGCTCGGCCCCCGGGAGACCTGGCGCGTGCCCGTGCTGCGCGAGCTGTGGAGCGCGCTCTTCGCCGGAGCCGCCAAGCGCCGCCGCACCGCGGACCACGAGCGCGTCTTCTACAGCCTCACCGGCTACACGCTGCGCCCGGGCTTCGGCTACCCCCTGGACCACTGGCGCGCCGAGCAGACGTTCTCCCTGTTCGAGCCGCTCGTGCAGCACCACACCGAGAAGTCCGTCTGGGTGGAGTTCTGGGTGATGTGGCGGCGCATCGCCGGCGGACTGAGCGAGGCGCAGCAGCGCAAGCTGTACGACTACCTCAAGCCGCACCTGGCCCGGAAAATCCCCCTGGACGCCCCCACGCCCCCCGGCAAGGCCAAGGGCATCCAACCCGAGGGCCTGGACGAAATGGTGCGCACCGCGGCGTCGCTCGAGCACCTGGAGCCCACGGACAAGGCGGAGCTGGGCGGGTGGATGGCGGCGCGGCTGAAGGCGGAGAACAAGGGCGGCGGGCCCTGGCCCTGGGCCCTCGGCCGGCTGGGCGCGCGCGTGCCGCTCTACGGCAGCGGCCACAAGGTGGTGGCGGTGGAGGTGGCCGAGGCCTGGCTGTCCCTGCTGCTGGACCTGGGCCTGCCGCGCATCGACGGCGCCCCGTTCGCCGCGGCCCAGCTCGCGCGCTTCACCGGAGACCGCATGCGCGACATCTCCCCCGACCTGCGAGCGAGAACCGCCGAGGCCCTGCGCGCGGCCAAGGCCGCCGACACCTGGGTGCGCATGGTGACCGAGGTGGTGGCCCTGGAGGCCGCCGACGAGGCCCGCGCGCTCGGCGATACCCTGCCCGCCGGTCTGCGCTTGTAGCCCCCTCGGGCGAAGTGCCTCGGACGGTGTCTGGGAGGAGCCCCCTCGGGTCAGGGACGAAGTCAAGGAGTTACCAGATTTTCTGGTTTCGTCATTTGAGTTCGCCCAGGTGGGTTTAGATTTCCCCGGCAACACGCCCCCAGTCTTCCCTCCGAGCGTATGTCTCCCCCTGTCGCCCCAAGGCCATCTCGACGAGGACGGCCATCCCTGGCACGACGAGCCGCTCCTGCGGGACGGCTGGTACCGCACCCGGGAGCTCTGCATCCTCCGCGAGGAGGAAACGCTCGAGGTCCTGGGCCGGACGGATCTCGGCGTCAAACGGGACGGACGCCTCCTCATGCTCACCGACATCGAGGCCACCGTGGAGCGGGTCGCCGGCGTGGAGCGGGCCGTCGCGGTCCTCGGGTCGGAGGGACTCCGGGGCCGGCGCCTCATCGCCTTCTGCGTTCCCCGCGAGGGAGAGCACCTCGAGCCCGCGCGGATCCGCACCGCCTGCCTCGACCTGATGCCCGGCTACGCGATCCCGGATGAAATCCGGCTCCTCCGCGTCCTGCCCCTGCTGCCCAGCGGCAAGGTGGATCGTCAGGCCCTGCGCACGCTGGCCATGACATCCCCCCTCCGCGCTTCAGCAAGGACGCCGCCCCTGAGCACACACACCGCGCGCCCTCCACGCGAACAGTCCCATCCCTTTCTATTGTCATGAACCACGCGCGGCCCTCGCCTCTTTGGACGAGGAGGGTTTGCACTTCCCGCGCTCCGAGCGCCTCAACCATCAACTCCATGACTTCCTGCGCGGCCGCGGGATGCCATGCGAACGGATTGCGTTCATCCTGGATGAGCCCAAGGTGTTCCCCGAAGGGGAAGCCGGGACGAGGCGTCGCGCTGGCAGGACCACTACACCCCAGAGTTGAAACGATTCGTGCGGTCCCGGGAGCGGCTGCTCTTCGAGATGTTCCCTGAACACGATGTTCGAGATGGGGGGCAGGAACGTGGAACGACGAGTGGCGCTGGTCACGGGCGCGAACCGTGGCATCGGATTGGAAGCCTGTCGGCAACTCGCGAGGCTCGGCCTCCGGATCATCTTGACGGCACGCCGGGAGGACAAGGGAAAGGAGGCGGTCTCCACCCTGGCGGCCGAGGGCCTGCACGTGGGCTTTCAACCCCTCGACGTGGACTCCGCGCCGGACCGGGTGCGCATCGCCGACTTCATCACCCGGGAGTTCGGACGGCTGGACGTGCTCATCAACAACGCGGGCATCTCCCTGGACGGCAACATTCCCGCCCTCGAGGTGAGCCTCGACGAGATCGTCCGGCCCACCCTGGAGACCAACCTCTACGGCGCCATGCACCTCACGCAGCTCTTCGTGCCGCTCATGCGGCAGAACCACTACGGGCGCATCGTCAACGTGTCCAGCGGCCTGGGCTCCTTCTCGAAGATGACCGCGGGCCGGCTCGCCTACCGTCTGTCCAAGGTGGCCATGAACGCGATGACCCGCGTCTTCGCCGACGAGCTCCAGGACACCAACGTCCTCGTCAACACCATGACACCGGGCTGGGTGCGCACCCACATGGGGGGCATGAACGCGGATCGCTCCGTCGAGGAGGGCGCGGACACCATCACCTGGCTCGCCACGCTTCCGGACAACGGGCCCCGAGGGGGCTTCTTCAAGGACCGGCAGGACTTCCCCTGGTAGAGGTGAATGCACGAGCCGAACTTCTTCATCGTCGGGGCGCCCCGGTGCGCGACCACCACCGTGTACACGTACCGCAAGCAGCACCCGGACATCTCGACTGCGCGCTCGAGGATCTGCACGCCCGGAGGCCGCGGCTCATCACGCACCGGCGCGTGCTCGACACGAGCTATCGCACCATCTTCTGAACATTCAGAAACTCCGAGCAGCCTCCAGCGGAGAGACCTCAAATGCCTTTAGATCCCGCCAGCGAAAAAGCGGCCCGCATCGCCAACGCCCTCAATGGATTGGGGCATATCGCACTCGGACACCCGCTAGAGTGGGCTCGCGGCACCCAAGGGGATGCGAAAGCAAGAGAAGCATTCCACGAAGACGCAACCCTCGTTCTCGAGCTGGTTGAAAGCGACGCGGGCCGCAAATCACCGGCAACTCGCCGTCCCGCTGAGTGCAAGGCCGCGCTCTCCCGGTTCCGTGACATGGTAGAGACAATTGATTTCGATGATGCCCCGAGCATGGCTCACCTCAAGGAGTATGCTCGGCAAGCCCTCGAAGCCTTCATGGGGGAAACGTTGCCCGAGAGACTGCCGGATTAAATGTCACGAATTTCGGAGTCCGCTCCGCGCTCTCAACGTTGGCGAGCCTTTCAAGGAGGTAATAATTCACAGAGCAGGGTCCCTTGACTCCCAAACATCCCTTCAATCTTCCATCGCCTCCCATACAGCTCCGCCACCTCCAAGCGCGCTCATCTTCTGCGCCGGCACATTGTCGTAGAGCGCCACCAGCCCCATCCAATCTACCACCGTGGAAAAGAGCAGCTCACGCGCGTACTGTTGCTCTCGGTGCGCTTCGAAGACTTCATCAATCCACTGCGAACTCAGCGCATGCTCGAGCGTGCGGCGCACCATGAGCGTGATGGGACCGCGCTGCGTGAATCGCTCCACCATTGCATCCAAGGCCACGTTCATTCCTCCGTGAAGGGGCGTGAGGAATTGCTCTTGGCCATCCAACTCCCGGACCCACCTCCACCCAGGTGATACTTCATGCTCTCACCCGAGCGCTATGGTAGCCCCCCCCCCACATGACCTTGAAAGTGGTGGCACCCAGGCCCGGATCGGTCACCAAGGGAGGGAACACCGCGTAGCGACCGGCCGATAACTGGAGAGTTCTCAAGGCTTTCCACCCATCGGAAGGGGCTACGCGGTGAAAACAGAGCGTAACGCGAAGCAGGTCGAGTTCGACAGCGTGGGAAGGAGGAAACTGGTGGCGGCGTTCGACGGCGAGCACATCTCGTCGGATGGAGGGCTGGCGCTGTTGCACCGAACGGACCAGCGGTTCGGGCTGATGAAGAAGTTCGCCGAGTGCTTCAAGGACTTGAGAAGGCCGGAGTTGATTGAGCACTCGGTGGAAGAACTCGTCCGCCAGCGCGTTTTCGGCATCGCGTGCGGCTACGAGGACCTGGTGGACCATGAGACGCTGCGAAACGACCCGCTGCTCGCGGCCGTGGTAGGCAAGTCGGAGCCCCAGAAGCAGCCTTTGGCCAGCCCGAGCACGCTCAACCGGCTGGAGCTGACGCCAGCGGACGCGACGGCCGAGGCCCGCTACCGGAAGGTGGTTTACGACGGCCAGGCCATCGAGAACTTCTTCGTCGACGCGTTCCTGGATGCGCACCGTGAGCCGCCGCGCGAAGTGGTGCTGGACCTCGATGCGACAGACGACCCGATTCACGGCACGCAGGAGGGCCGCTTCTTCCACGGCTACTACGGCAACTACTGCTACCTGCCGCTCTACATCTTCGCTGGCGACTTCCTGCTGTGCGCCAGGCTGCGCACCGCCGACCGCGACGCCGCCGCGGGCTCGCTGGAGGAAGTGCAGCGGATAGTCTCGCGCATCCGCGCGCGCTGGCCGCAGACGCGCATCCTCCTGCGTGCGGATTCCGGCTTCGCCCGGGATGAACTCATGACCTGGTGCGAGCACAACGGCATCGACTTCGTGTTGGGTTTAGCTCGAAACGCCCGGCTGGAAGCCATGATAAGAGGGGACCTGAAGCTGGTGCGCGCCGTCTCCCGCGAAGAGCGCAAGGGCGCTCCGGTGCGGGCGTACCGGGAACTTCGCTACCGCACGCTTACGTCCTGGACTCGCGAGCGCCGCGTTGTCGCGAAGGCCGAATGGCTCGGGGACAAATTCAACCCGCGCTTCGTGGTGACTTCTTTGCTCCCCAGGAGCATGAGGCCCGGGTTCTGTACGAGCAGCTCTACTGCGCCCGCGGTGACATGGAGAACCGGATAAAAGAGCAGCAGTTGGACCTCTTCGCCGACAGGACCAGCGCCCACTCCCCGCGCGCCAACCATCTGCGCCTCTGGTTTGCCTCCGTCGCGTACGTCCTGCTGAACCTGCTGCGCCACTTCGGCCTACGCGGCACCGAGATGGAGCGGGCGCAGGCGGGCACCATCCGGTTGAAGCTGCTCAAAGTTGCCGCCATCGTCCGCGCCAGCGTCCGCCGCGTCGTGCTCTCGCTCAGCGCGGCTGCGCCGGTGAAGGACCTCTTCGCGCGCATCGCCCAACAGCTCTGCGAAGTCCCAACTCCCTCCTGACGCCTCGCAGCTCTTTGACAACCTCTCAACGCCGGCCGGTGCATGCCACTGTCATGCCCGCTGCACGCTGCCGCGTGTCCATTCGCCACGCGCCGCGCGCGGGCGCCGCCAATTGATGCCTGGCCGCCCGGCGCGGGCCTTCGTGTGACCGATCCGGGCCTAGACTTCCTCGTCAGGCAGGAGCGCGCGTAGCAACTCGTCGTCGGGGCCGAGCGGGCGCCAGCCAGGAGGAGGAGGCGAAGAACGGAGCGCTGCCCTGGCCTGCTCGACGCGCTTCTGATGAGTCTCTGGTGTATAGGCAGACCAGCGGCCGATTGCCTTGGCAACCTTGAACCGATTGGCGTCATCCATCACGGTCGGCCAGCCATTAGGGATACTCTGGGACAACATGCGTACGAGCACATCACGAACAAAACGCGTGACCTGCTTCCGCTGTTCCGCCTCAGCGAGCAACCCGCTCAGCACCTGCACTCCGGCGACATCGTCCTCTCCAAGCTCATCAGCCAGAGCTACCAGCGAGGCGGTGGGGCGCGCCTCAGCGAAGGCGGTGAGCGAAGAGTAGCCACGCTCGCGGACCCGCTCGTACAGTCGGACCCTCCAGTTGCCATCCCAGGCATGTCCGTCGCTCATCGCCCTCTCCAGCGGATGAAGTTCATCGAGAGCCTGTACTCCTTCATGTTCTCCGCGACGATGTCCAGCACCTCGTTCCGCGTCAACATCCGTCCAGTTTCAACCTCGGCGTCGCGCAGCGCCCTCATGATCATCCGGTTCCATTCACCGGGCCATGCTCGCCCCATCTTCCAGTTCCCACCGCCATGGATTGCCTGGTGGTGTGCCTGCTCCATCTCCACGCAGAACTGGTCGATGTCCATCTCGCCGGTGAGGCCGCGCTTCTCGAACCACTCGCGGAACTCCTTGGGCAGGACGTGGTGTCGCGGGGGCTCGTTCATGCCGGCCCCCGCTCTGCCCGTCACGCGCATGCCCCGCACCTCGGGCCCGTCGCCGAGGGCCTCTCGCACGCCTCTGGGCAGCTCGCCGTGCGCCTCGGCCATCATCACCAGGCCGGCCTGAATTCGCACGGCGGCGCTGACGGCGGGCACGGAGAGGACGCCCGCCCGCACCAACTGGCGCATCATCTCCACCCAATCGGTGGACGCGACAATGCGCGTGCCCATCATCACGCCGCCGCTGCCCACCGAGAGGTCCATGCCGAGCAGGACGGGAGCGGACGGAGCCACCGAGGGCAGCGAGAACTTCAACGCCGAGAACAGGGAGAGCGCCTCGATGGCCTCCTTGAGCGCCAGCACCTTGGCGACGTTCGCGGCCCCCTTGCGCGCGGTCTCGAGAGTGACCGTGAACTCGCCTGAGAGGTGGCCCACCAGTACGGGGACGTCTCGCGCCACGGCCTCCACCTGCCCGGGCTCCAGCGAGGAGAGCGCCGTCATGGTGGGCTCGAGCCTCTGCTGCCAGCGCCCCAGGTCCGCGAACATCCGCTCCACGCTGTAGAAGTGCTGGGTGCACACGGTGTCGGCGAGGTGGAGCAAGTCGAGCCAGACAGCGAGCAGAAGGGAGCCGAGCATGGCGGCCTCAATCCGTGGGCCGGCCAGACGCAGCAGGGCGAGTTGCATGTCCGGGTCCTCCACCTGCGAGGCGGCGTTGGCCAACCGGGTGGCGGCGGAGAGCTGGGCGTCAATCCACCGTAGCTGCTGGGCACCGTAATCGGAGTAGCGGACGAAGACGCTCAGGTGGGGAGGAGAGGTCGCCCGGATCCTCGACGCCGGGCCGCACCGTTGAGACGTGCGGGACAGGCTCGCGCGGCGAGTAGCGCAAGCGCATTCCCCGGCCGGGTGGTGGCGTCAACGACACGCAGCCGGTGGACAGCAGGATCAGGGCGAGCAGCAGGCCCGCCCACCGGGTCTGCGACGAGTCAGTCCGCATTGTCCGCTCCCAGGCTCATGCAAGAGAAGGCCTCCGACCGCATGCGCATTCTCCTTCCGGAAAAAACAACGTGCCGTCCGTGTCCAGTAGGTGCAGCCTGGCTTACAAGTCCAGTCGCATGGCAAAGGCAGGTCCCGCCAGCCAACTGCCCGCGAATCCGGTGGTGCTGGCCCAGGCTCCATTCGTTGCTCGAAGACCCAGCAGGAATGGACAAAGGGAACACCATTTGGTCATCCATCTCGAAGTCCGTCCGTGGCAAAGGTGATGTTCGTCCAACAGTGGCTTGCGACTTGTTCTCTCTCCGAGCTTTGCGGACGGTGGGCTACTATTGGCCTCATGGATGAAAAACAGGCTCCATCTCCGCGGACCCTATTTGTCGCCACTCTCCCAAAAACATGGCGTACCCATTGGAGGCTTGCGAGAATACGAAGGCGTGAATCCTGGATACAATGACAAAACTCGAGACGCCGACACGCTGTTCAAAGACATCGCGAGAGGCATGGGAAGCCGCTTGGGGATCGTCAGCTAGCCCAAATCACGCCAATAGGAGTCGCGGTAGGGACGGCCCTTCGCCGTTTACAGATGAAGACGATCCCCTCGCGTCTTGGCGTAGACCCGCTCGTCAGGCCAAGGGTGCAGGGTGCGGAATCGTCGTCAGCCCCCGCAGCCCACTGCTGATGCGAGTGACCTCGCCCGGGAGCGTGTAGGCCGTCTCCCATCGGGGCTGCTCGCCATCCACCAGCCGGTTGAGGTGGGGTTTGATCGCCACGTGCAGCGCCCCATCACACTCGGCGAAGGCCATGGGATGCGCCTTGTAGCCCGACAGCTCGGGGGCCTCGCTCCACTGGATGCGCCCGGGCACGTCCGCGTCATAGACGCCGCTATAGAGCCCTCCGGGCAGCGTTCCCGCGAAGACGCGCTCGATGCCGGTGATCCGATCCCCACGCACCACACGCTCGAGACCCGCCCACTGCTTCGGGCCAGCCCGCGTCCGGAGGCTCCATCACGAGCACCTGCGCGCCCACGGCCGGCTCATCTCCGGGCTGATCCCACAGGGTGGATGTCGCCGCGTAGCGCCGCCCCGAGTGCGCCACCAGGCGCATGCTCTCCGTGCCGCCCATGAAGCGACCGTTCACGTCCGGCGTTCCCGCCTGGAAGACGCGTCGGAAGCCTCGCGGCGGCATGGAGGGGTGAAGCGGGCTCAACCCTGGGAAGCGAGGGCGATGGACGACTCGTCCTCTTCGACAGCGGCCTCGGGGGCGGGAACCACCTGGAGGGTGGCGGCCACCGCGGGCGGCTGCTCGAGCGCCGCGACGTTCTCGCCGGCCTTCTCCTTGGGCTTGCCCGCGCCCGAGCGGCAGGTGCGGCACCAGGGCTGATTGCGGATGGCTCCATCCGCCATCTTGCGCAGACCGAACTGCGCGAGCGGCTTGAGCGAGCGGCACTTGAGGCACATCAACGAGATGAGGACCTCATGGCCCTCGGCATCGAAGATGGCCGACTTGCGACGCTTGCGCGGCTGACCCGCCTCGCGCGCCTTGGTCTCCTTGGAGCCCGGCGGCGGCATCATCGGGGTCACTTTGTAGAGCATGTGTTTCCTCCCCAGCCGGCGGGCCCTGAGCGGAGCCTGGGAGGCTCCTCGGATCACGGCGCGCCTTCACTAGACTAAGGAGGAAAAGGGTAGTTGAAAACTGATCCCAAGCCGATTTTTCGGCCCGCGCGGCGATCCGCCCAGATCTCGGATACTTGCGGGGACTCGGCCGGGAACCCTCCTCCCGATCACCCGCCAAGGGTGCGGCCGGCGAGCGGGAGGCGCCACTTTTTTCATGGTCGTTCGGGGCGCTCGGAGGCCGGGCGCGCGGCGCACGGGCCTCCCTCATCCACGTAGCTGATGCGGCCTGTAGCGGGCACCGTCACCGGCGTGCCCCGACTCTTCCACCACGCCGCGAGCGCCTCGCGCAGGGTCAGCTCGCGGCCGGCCCCCAGGTCGATGCGCTCGGGCGGCACCTGGGACAGCACCACGCCCAGACCCCCCGCGCCGCGAGCGAGGAAGTCCGGCAGGACGACCCGGTACATGCGCTTCTCATCCAGCGGCCGTCCATCCGGCAGCGTGGCGCCGCGGAAGCGCTGGGGCCCGGCGCAGCGCGCGAGCGTCACCTTGAGACCGGAGACCTGGAACATGCTGGTGCCCGCGCCATAGGCGGCCGTCAGCAGACGACGCAGCTCGTCCGCGGAGAGCGTGACGATGGCCACGGTGTTGTCGAACGGCAACACCGCGTAGAGATCTCCGTACGTCATGGGGCCGGCCTTCACGTTGGCGCGCAGGCCGCCGGAGTTGACGAGCGCCACGTCCGCCTTCTCCATCTCCCGCATCCCATCGGTGATGACGTCGCCGAGTGCGCTCTCGTCCTCGTAGTTGCGCCCCAGGGGGGAGGCGACGGTGAAGCCCAGGGGACGGCGCTGCTCCTCCTCCACTCGAGCGAACGCCGGGGCCACGAGCGCCTCCACCTCCGGGTCCGGCACCACCGCGCCCCCGAGGAAGGTGGGCGGCACGAGCTTCGCATCGGCGCCCAGGTCCTTGAGCTTGCGCGCGTCGCAACTTCCGCTCTGCGCCTCCACCCGGACGCACACGGGCACCGCGGCCTGGAGCCGGGTGCGCTCGGGCAGCACCTCGTGGCTCACCGGGTCCACGAACAGCTCCAGCACGCCGAAGGAGCGGCCCTGGCCCTGGGTGGAGAGCACGGGCACGCCGTTGAAGAAGTGGCCCATGGCCTGGTGGGTGTGGCCGGCGAAGACGGCATCCAGGGTGCCCGTGGGCAGGGATTCGACGAGCCCGTAGATTTCTCCATCCGAGCGATCACAGCTCGAGGTGTCGTGGGGATTGGACAGGTCCGCGCACTTGCCACCCGCGTGCGCGATGCCCACCAGCACCTCGGCGCCCTGGGCGCGCAGCCGCTGGACGGCCTCGAGCGTGGCGGGCCGCATGTCACCGAAGCGCAACGAGCCCACCTGGGCGGGGTTGCCGATGCGCGCGGTGGACGGCGTGGTGAGGCCCACGAGGCCCACCTTCACGCCCTGGAGCGTCACCAGCCGGGTGCCATCGTTGCCGAGCCACGCGGGCGGCTTGCCCGAGGCGGCGTCGAACACGTTGGCGGTGAGCAGGGGGAAGCGCGCCTGCTGGATGCGCGCGGTGATCGCGCCGAAGGCATCCTCGCCCGGCCCCGGCACCGCCTTGGGACCCACGGGCCCGTAGTCGAACTCGTGGTTGCCGAGCGCGGCGGCGGCGTAGCCCAGGTGGTTGTAGACGTCGATGACGGAGGCCCCCTCGGTGAGGTTGGAGACGAGCGTGCCCTGGAAGAGATCGCCCGCGTCGACGAGCAGCACGCCCCCGGGGTTGTCGGCGCGCAACCGGGCCAGGTAGCCGGCGAAGGCCGCCGCTCCGCCCTCTTCCACCACCAGCCCACTGCGTAGAGTGGTGTCATGGGGCATCAGCCAGCCGTGGAAGTCATTGGTGCCCACCAGCGTGAGCCGCACGGGCTCGGCGGGGCGCGAGTCCGGGGAGGACGCGGTGGAGGAGAGGGATCGCGGGGCGCTCGCGCAACCCGCGGCCGCGAGGGCGACGCACGTGAGGAACAGTCGGGAGGAAGGCATGAGGGCGCCGAGTTGAGCCCAGCGCCCTGCCCCTGGCAACCCGCCCCGGGCTCGCGGGCGACGGCGGGCTACCTGGCCAGGACGTGGGTGTACGCGGCGAGTGTCTCCTCCGCGCAGCGGGCCCAGGTGAACGCGGCCGCGTGCCGCGCTCCCGCCTGAGCCCAGTGCCGCTGCTCCTCCTCCGAGCGCAGCAGCCGATCCATCACCTCCGCCAGCCCCTCCGCGTCGTCCGGCCGCACCGCGGGCGCCGCGCTCCCGCACACCTCGGGGGTGGCGCCCGTCGTGGACACGATGGCGGGAGTGCCCAGCCGCATCGCCTCCAGCGGAGGCAGCCCGAAGCCCTCGTACCGCGAGGGGAAGACGAACACCGACGCGCGCCGCATCAGCTCGTAGAGGACGGACTCCGGCTGATAGCCCAGCGCGCGGATGTCATGGCCCTGGGCGCGCAGCCGCTCCACCCGCCCCTCCACCGAGCCCGAGCCGAACCAGCGCTGCCCCACCAGCACCAGGGGCACCGGACGGCCCCGGGCCTTGAGCCGCTCGAGCGCGTCCAGCACCAGGCCCACGTTCTTGCGCACGTCCAGCGAGCCCGCGTACAGCGCGAAGCGCGCGGGCAGCTCCTGGGCACGCAGGAAGTCCAGCGTGGCGGCATCCGGCACGTACCGGTCCACGTGGTCCACGCCGTGGTACACCACCGCCACCCGGCCCTCGGCCTCCGGGTGGCGCGCGAGCAGATCGTCCCGCGTGCACCCACTCACACAGAGGATCCGATCCGCGACCCGGACGCTCCGGGCGAGCCACACGCGGAACTGCCAGTGGTAGGCCCGGGACACCGTCTCCGGCATCAACAGCGGAATCAGGTCATGCACCGTGAGGACGTAGGGGGTGCCGGGAGTGCGCACCAGGGGCAGGTTGAAGTTGCCCAGCGCGTGGTAGAGCCCCGCCCCCGCCTGGCGCAGCGCCTCGGGCAGCCGGCCCAGGACGTAGGCGGTGCGCCCCAGCGTCCCCCGCGGTTCATCACCCGACACCCGGGCCCCCAGCCGCTGGAGCCGCACGCCTCGGGACTCGAGGCCCTCGGCCAGACAGTGGGTATACAGACCAATGCCCGTGATGGGCTCGTCCCACAGACTCGCGTCGAAAGCGACAGGACCAATGGACACGGGGCGCCTCATAACACGGCGCTGTGATAGGCAGGGGCCCCCTATGGCGGTCCATCAGCTGATTCCGAGCTTCGTGGCGGGCGATGCCACCGGGCAGGCGGCCCTGCACCTGCAACTGCTGCTGCGCCGGCTCGGCCATGCGGGCGAGCTGTACGCGGCCGAGGTCGGCAAGGGCCTGGGCTCGCTCGCGCACCCCGCCGCGGCGCTGCGCCCGGGACCGGAGGATCTCGTCCTCTACCACCACGGCATCGCCTCGCCGCTGAGCGGCCAGCTCCTGCACCTGCCCTGCCGCCGAGGCATCGTCTTCCACAACATCAGCCCCGCGAACACCTACGCGGGCACCCCGCTGGCCGAGGCACTGCGCACCGGACGGGCCCAGCTCGCCGCCATGGCCCCCTTCGTGGACGTGGCCCTCGGCGTGTCGGACTACAACAGCGCCGAGCTGCGCGAGGCCGGCTACCGCGACGTGCACACCGTGCCCCTCTTCGTCGAGCCCTCCCGTTTCGCCCGGGCGGGTGCGGACGCGCAGATGCTGCGGCGGCTCGAGGGCCCCGGTCCCGTCATTCTCTCGGTGAGCCGCGTGGCTCCCCACAAGCGCTTCGAGGATCTGCTCGCGCTGCACGCACAGGTGCTCGAGGTGCGACCCCAGGCCCGCCTGCTGCTGGTGGGAGGCTATGAGCCGGGCAGCCGCTACTTCCGCTCGCTCCAGCGCACGGCCCGGGGACTCTCAGGGGTGCACTTCCTCGGACGGCTCGACCATGCCCAGCTCGTGGCGGCGTACCGCTCGGCGGATGTCTTCGTCTCCATGAGCGAGCACGAGGGCTTCGGCGTCCCGCTCATCGAGGCCATGGCCGCCGAGGTGCCCGTGCTGGCCTACGCCGCGGCGGCCGTGCCGGAGACGCTCGGGGGCGCGGGCATCGCCTTCGACGAGAAGCGCTTCGCCTTCCTCGCCGAGCTGGTGGTGGAGGTATGCGAGGACAAGGCCCTGCGCGAGCGGCTGCTCGCGGGCCAGGCCCGCCGGCTGAAACACTTCTCCGCCGACGCGAGCCAGGAAGCCCTCGCGCGCGCCCTGCCCTTGCCGCCCAAACCCGCGCAACGCGCGCGGGGCACGAGGAAGAAGCCCCGCGTGGGCTTCGTGGTGCAGCGCTACGGCGAGGTGACGGGAGGCGCCGAGCGCCACGCGCAGCAGGTGGTGGAGCAGCTCGCGCCGCACTGGGACGTGACGGTGCTCACCACCTGCGCGAGGAACCACCTCACCTGGGAGAACGCCTTCCCTCCGGGCGAGGAGCGGGCCGCGGACGGCGTGCGGATCCTCCGCTTCCCGGTGACGCGCGTGCGCCACATCCGGCCCTTCAACGCCCTGTCCCGGCAGGTCTTCGATCGGAGCAACGAGCGGCTGCGCGAGGAGCACTGGGTGGCCGAGCAGGGGCCGGTGGTGCCCGGGCTGCTCGAGCACCTGGACACGCACGGCGCCGACTACGACGGCTTCGTCTTCTTCACCTACCTCTATGCGCCCACGGTGTGGGGGCTGCCGCTGGTGGCGGATCGGGCGTTGCTCGTGCCCACGGCGCATGACGAGCCGCCCCTGCGCTTCGGCGCCTACGCGGACGTGTTCGAGCGCCCGCGCGCCCTCTTGTGCAACACGCCCGAGGAGGTGGCGCTCATCGGCCGCGCCTGGCCGGGCCATGCCCGCGCGCGGGTGGTGGGCGTGGGGGTGGAGGTGCCTCCGGACGTGAATCCCCAGCGCTTCCGGGAGCGCCATGGCCTGCACAACCCCTATCTGCTCTATCTGGGGCGGTTGGAGGCCGGCAAGGGCATCCCCGAGCTGCTGTCGCACTACCGGGAGCTGCGCGCGCGCTTCCACGACGCGCCGGATCTGGTGCTCGCGGGCGAGGCGCACATGGAGCTGCGCGGCGAGGGCGTGCACGCGGTGGGCCGCATTGGCGAGCAGGAGAAGTACGACGCGCTGGCCGGGGCCCTGGCGGTGACGGTGCCCTCGCGCTTCGAGAGCCTGTCGCTGCTCACGCTGGAGGCGTTCGCCTCGGGCACGCCGGTGCTGGTCAACGGGCACTCGGAGGTGCTGGTGGGCCAGGTGGAGCGCAGTGGCGCGGGCCGCGTCTACACGGATCTCGAGTCCTTCATCTCGGGGCTGCGCGAGGTGGGCGAGCAGCGCGGCCGGTTGAGCCAGAAGGCCCGGACGTACGCCGAGCGCCACACGTGGCCCCAGGTGGTGGACGCCTACCGCGAAGAGATGGAGCGCATCCTGAGGGAGAAGAGCCGATGAAACTGCTGGGACGAGACATCCCCGCGCGCGAGCTGGTCGCGCGCATCGAGGAGCGCCTTCGCACGCGTGGCCTGCCGTCCTCCGAGCCCGTGGACGTGCCCCCCTCCGGGGTGGAGCCCCGGGTGGATCCCCTCGCCTTCAACCTCCAGGCGCTGGCGGAGCACGCGGACCCCACCCGCCCGCTGCCCCCGCACACCCACCGGGGCGGCGCGGGCCAGCTCGTGCTGGTGGCCAAGTGGGCCTTCCGCCAGACGTGCCAGGTGTTCATCAACGAGACGCTCGGCCGCCAGCGCGCCTTCAACGGGCATGTGCGCGACTCCTACGCCCAGCTCTCCGCCGAGGTGGTGCGGCTGCGCGCCGAGGTGGAAGCCCTGCGCGCCGCCCAGACGACGCCCCCGGCTCCGCCGCCGACTCCAGCGCCGCCCGCGAAGCGCCGCGTCGCCAAGACGCCAGAGCGGGGATGAACTCGGGGCAACCCAAAGGAACAACGATGCTCGACAACAAGAAGATTTGTGTCGTGATGCCTGGGTACAACGCCGAGAACACCGTCCAGAAGACCTACGACGAGATCCCCAAGGACATCGTCGACGACATCATCCTCGTCGATGATGGCTCCAAGGATCGCACGGCGGAGGTCGCGCGCTCGCTGGGGGTGCACACGATCGTCCACCCGAGGAACCGGGGCTACGGCGGCAACCAGAAGACCTGCTACACCGAGGCGCTCAAGCGAGGCGCGGACATCGTGGTGATGCTCCACCCCGACTACCAGTACACGCCCAAGCTCATCCCCGCGCTGACCTCGTGCATCAGCAGCGGCGTCTACGACATCGCGCTGGGCTCGCGCATCCTGGGCAAGTCGGCGCTCCAGGGCGGCATGCCGCTCTACAAGTTCGTGGCCAACCGCGTCCTCACCGCCGTGGAGAACATCCTCGTCGACCACCGCCTCAGCGAGTACCACACGGGCTATCGCGCCTTCTCGCGCGAGGTGCTGCTCACCCTGCCGCTGGAGGAGAACGACGACGACTTCGTGTTCGACAACCAGATGCTGGTGCAGGCCATCCACTTCGGCTTCCGCATCGGCGAGGTGAGCTGTCCCACGCGCTACGAGACGGACTCGTCCTCCATCAGCTTCGCCAGGAGCGTGCGCTACGGCTTCGGCGTGCTGGAGACCGCGGCCCAGTTGCGGCTGACCCGGATGGGGCTCCTCCATCCGCGCTTCCTCTCGCCAGAGGGGCGCAAGCTGACGCTGCCGACCGGGCCTTCCTCCCAGGCGGCGGAGTCGCGCTCGTGAAGTGCGTGGGCTGTGGCGGCCCACTGAGGACCCGCTTCGCCCGGGTGGTGGATCCGCGCACGCGTGATGTCTTCACCCTCGACGAGTGCCAGGACTGTGGGTTGGGGCACACGCTGCCCCAGCCCGAGGATCTCACGCCCTACTACGGAGAGACCTACCACGGTGGCCGGCATGGGATGACGGCCGCCTGGTGCAACGCCCGGCGGCTGCGGCTCGTGCGGCAGGCGGCGGGGAGGAGCACGGGAGGCCGGCTGTTGGACGTGGGCTGCGGAGATGGCTCCTTCCTGCTCGCCGCCCGGAAGCGGGGCTGGCGGGTGCTGGGCACGGAGTTCAACCCGCGAGGAGCACGTGAGGCGGGGCTCGAGGTGTACGAGCGCATCGAGGAGGTGCTGCCTGGCGGGAAGTTCGACTGCATCACGCTCTGGCACAGCCTGGAGCACCTGAGGGATCCGCTGGCCAGCCTCCGGATGCTCTCGGGCGCCCTGGCGCCTGGAGGCGTCATCGTGCTGGCGGTGCCCGACGCGGATGGAGTCCAGGCCCGCCTCTTCGGCCCCGCGTGGTTCCACCTGGACGTGCCCCGCCACCTGTACCACTTCGGCCGAGGGTCGCTCACGCGCATGGTCGAGCGCGCCGGGCTCCGCGTGGAGCGCCACTGGCACCAGGAGTTCGAGTACGACGTGATGGGCGTCGCCCAGAGTGCCCTCAACGTGCTGATGCCCACGCCCAACGTCTTCTTCGATCGGCTCACCGGCAAGCCCTCGGAGGGCGGCCCCACCGAGCGCGCCCTGAGCTTCGCCCTGGGCCCGGCCTTGAGCGCCCTGGCCATGCCCCCGGTGACCCTGACCACCCTGCTCGAGCGCGGGGGCACGCTCATCGTCTCCGCCCGGCCCACCGCCACCTCCCCCTCATGAACACCCCCTCTCCCGACGATCGGGCCCTCTTCGCTCCCTTGGTCGCCATCGCGGCCGTGGGGCTCGGCTACGCCATCCAGGTGTCCAACGGAAACCTCCATCCGGAGTCGGTGACGTGGCTCACGGTGGCGCTGGTGACCTCGACGCTCGCCCTGGTCCTGCCGACGCTCCGGCGGGAGGACGCCGCCCGGCATGCCGAGCGCGTGGCGGTGCTCGTGCTGGGCGCGGGTCTCATCTGGCAGTTCGCCCAGCTCACCACGACCTCGCCCGCCATGTACCTGCGGCCCGGAAAGGGAGGCTTCCAGCCCTTTCTCATGGGGATCGCGGCCGCGGCGGTGCTCGCGGGGGCGGGACTGGGTAGCGGCTCGTGGCTGGGCCGGTGGCGGATGCCGCTCCTCGTGGGCGTCCACCTGGCCCTGGGCTACTGGATTTTGCGTGCCTCTCCCCAGCCGCACATCGACGTCTTCGCCTGGCATGTCGAGGCGCTCCGGGCCCTGGGCCGGGGTGTGAACCCCTACGCCATCACCATGCCGGACATCTACGGACACGACCTGTTCTATGGACCGGGGCTGCTGGTGGATGGCCGGGTGCAGGTGGGCTTCCCCTACCCTCCGCTCAGCCTGCTGATCGCCGGCGCTGGATACGTGCTCGGCGGGGACTACCGCTGGTCGAACCTGGTGGCGATGGGACTGGCCGCGTTGCTGATGACGCATTGCCGACCGGGGCGCTGGCCCGCGGTGGCCGCGGCGGTCTTCCTCTTCACCCCGAGGACCTTCTTCGTGCTCGAGCAGGGCTGGACGGACACCTATGTCGTGCTCCTGCTGGCGCTCACCGTCTGGTGTGCCTGCCGCTCGCCCCGGATGCTGCCCGTGGCCCTGGGCCTGCTCTTCGCCATCAAGCACTACATGGTGCTCGCCGCCCCACTCGTCGTCCTGCTGCACCCCGGCGCCTCGCCCTGGCGCGCCACGGTGCGCACGCTGCTCAAGGCCGCGGCCCTCGCGGCGATCATCACCCTGCCCTTCGCCGTGCTCGATCCCGCGGCCTTCTTCCAGGATCTGATCGGCTTCCAGTTCCGCCAGCCCTTCCGCGTCGAGTCGCTCAGCTACCTCGCCTGGTGGAACCAGCGCACGGGCGTGCGGCCACCGTCCCTGCTGGGGTTCGTCGCGGTGCTGCCCGCGCTCGGCCTCGCCCTCTGGCGAGCGCCTCGCACCCCCGCGGGCTTCGCGTTGGCGGTGGGCCTGCTGTTCATGGCCTTCTTCGCCTTCAGCAAGCAGGCGTTCTGCAACTACTACTACTTCATCGTCGCCGCCCTCTGCTGCGCGCTCGCCGCCTGGAACGCCCCCGCTCGGCCCCTCGAGGCACGGACCCCGGCTCCGGCGACCACGCCCCCCCCCGCCACATGAACGCGGTGGACAACGCCCCGCCTGGAGCCGGGCGGGGACTCGGCGGGGGCGCGCTGCTGGTGCTGCTCACGTTCCTGTTCCGTCTCCCGGCGATCCTCAACTTCGGCGCGCTCGACTCGG
This sequence comes from Cystobacter fuscus, assembly GCF_002305875.1. Lineage (NCBI taxonomy): Bacteria > Pseudomonadati > Myxococcota > Myxococcia > Myxococcales > Archangiaceae > Cystobacter > Cystobacter fuscus. The sequence continues at coordinate 8,921,328 of NZ_CP022098.1, forward strand.
ACATCGCCGTGGTGGGGTTGCAGGCCTGGCACCTGGGAGAAGGACCGAGACCCCTGCTGCTCTGGGGAACGACCTACCAGGGCGTGACCGCGCCCGTGATGGCGCGGCTGGTGGAGCTGCTGCTGCCCATCCGCGCCTCGCTCGCCGTGTCGTCGGTGCTGGGGCATGCGCTGCTGGTGCTCTGCCTGTATGGCGCGCTGCGGCGTCGGTTGCCCTCCAGGTGGGCGGCGCTCGCCGCGGCCTGCGTCGCGGTCTGCCCCGAGCCGCTCAACTTCCTCACCTACAGCGCCTTCCGCATCTGGGCCTTCACCCTGCTCTTCGCCGGGCTGTACCTCGCCGAGCGCTCCGCGCGGGCCGGCTCTTCCACCCGCCGGCTGCTGCTCGCGGTGATGGCCGGAGGAGCCGTGGGGCTGGGCTACTACACGGACCTCTTCGTCCTGCAGTTGCTGCCCGGGGTGGTGCTCTACCTGTTGGGGTGGGCATGGGAGCCACGCGCGTCCCGGTGGCTCGCGCTGGGCGGGGCGCTCGTGGGCTTCGGACTCGGGAGCATCCCGCGCTGGCTGGCCAGGATGGAGGCGCCCCAGCTCAGCGAGCTGTCCTGGTCGAACCTGAAGCACAACTGGCCGCTCTTCTGGAGCAAGTGCCTGCCCTATGTCACCGGCACCAAGCTGTTCGCCACGACCACGGGCTTCGATCGGCCCGAGCAGGTGCTGGAGGGACCCTGGCTCGTACTCGCCTCGGTGGGCATGGGGCTCTTCGCTGGAATGGCGGTGGCGGGAGCGCTCCTGAGCCTCGCCCCTGGGATGGAGTGGAGCGCGCGCCGGCTCGCCTGGTGTGGCGCGGCCTGGATGGGGGCATCCCTCGTGGCGTTCCTCTTCACCCGCCGTCCGCAGGATTTGATGAGCGCGCGCTACCTCGTGCCCGTGTTGCTGGGATTTCCACTGCTGGTGTCACCCGTGCTCGCCCGGCTCCCGCGGGGGCGGGGGACGGTGTGGGTGTCCGCCCTGCTGCTACCGGTGATCGCGCACTTCGGCGTGGCGGGCTGGCGGGGCCATGGCGGATGGATCCACCACGGACTGCCGCGAATCACCCCGGAGGGCAACGGCGATGATGCCCGGGTATTGTTGAGCGCGCTCCAGCAGCGGGGCGTGGAGGCCGCCGTCGCCGACTATTGGGTCGCCTATCGGCTCACCTACCTCTGGAAGGAACAGGTGACCGTGGCGCCCGGCACCGGCGACAACCGGTATGCCCCCTACTCGCGCCGGTTCGAATCGGCCGCGCGGCGGGCCCTGCTCTTCTCCGCGATCGTTCCCGGCTCCCGCTACCTCGTTCCCGGACCCTGGGAAGCCACGCTCCGCCGGGAGGGTTGGCCCCACGAGCGGCTCACGGCGGGTCCCTACGAGGTGCTCCTGCTGAAATAGCGGGGCCGAGGGGGAGAAGGGGCGGGGCACGCCCTCCCGCCCGGCTGGCGGTCCCGCTTGCTTTCCAGGCGGTAAGTCGCGAAATAGGAGCGGATCCAGCAGCCGTTCCACTCTGGTTGCCCTCTCTCCTTGACGGCCCGTGACATGCAATCCTTGAACGCTCTTCCTTCCAACGACGGACCCGCGCTGACCCTCGGTATTCCCGGCTTCAGCTTCGAGGATCTCTACCGTCCGCGCGGGCTGCGCCGCCTGTCCGATCACTTCGACGCCCAGCTGGCCAAGGACGAGCCCGAGCTCTTCCAGAGCTTCGACGCCTACCGCAAGGCGGGCGGCAAGGGCCTCGAGGGCCCCGCCGAGTCCGAGCTGCTCATCCGCGTGGCGCGCCATGTGGGCGCCTTCGTGTCCAAGCTCTTCGGCGTCGAGGCCGAGTCGGACCGGCTGGCGCGCTCGCTCAAGAGCGAGCTGCCCCTGTTCGACTTCAAGCGCGAGTTCATCACCCGCCGCGTGTTCAAGAAGGGCGCCGCGGATCGCCCCTCGCTCGCCGAGTACCCGTCGCTGGACGCGCGGATGCGGCTGATGCTGTCGCTCGCCTTCCCCGAGGCGCTCGCGAGCGACGACGTGGAGCGCGCGCTGGCCGAGTCGCTGCTCACGCTGATGGATCTGGAGCGGCTGTTCTCCGGCACCTCCGGCAACCTGCCGCCCCTCACGCCCGAGCAGTCCGAGACGCTGCGCACCCGGTGGACGGGCCTGCGCGCCGCGCTGCTGTCGGCGCCCGAGGGCAAGGAGGCGTTCGGCTCCAGCCTGGTGCAGCAGGGCTCGGACGAGGCGGAGCTGCAGTCGGTGCGCAACCTCTTGTCGCTGGCGGACCGCTGGACGTACGCGCGCGCGCTGCACCCGGAGATGAAGGAGCTGTTCCACAAGTGGCCCACGCACCGGGTGCCCAAGCCGCTGGTGTTCGATCAGCTCGTGCAGCTCGAGCGGCCGGACCCGAACATGCCCGAGGCCACGCAGGGCTCGGAGCACCACCTGCGCTACCGCGACGGCTTCAAGCTGACGGATCCGCGCGGCACCCAGCGCGAGGTGATGGGCGAGGTGGACTACTGCGTCATCTGCCACGAGCGCAAGAAGGACTCGTGCTCCACGGGCTTCGTGGCGAAGGATCCGGTGGCCGAGGGCCACACGTACAAGAAGAACCCGCTGGGGATTCCGCTCACCGGCTGTCCGCTGGACGAGCGCATCTCGGAGGCGCACGCGCTCAAGCGCGAGGGCCTGTCGGTGGGCGCGCTGGCCATGGTGATGCTGGACAACCCGATGTGTCCGGGCACCGGCCACCGCATCTGCAACGACTGCATGAAGGCCTGCGTCTTCCAGAAGCAGGAGCCGGTGAACATCCCCCTGGCGGAGACGGGCACGCTCACCGAGGTGCTGGGCCTGCCCTGGGGCTTCGAGATCTACGGCCTGCTCACGCGCTGGAATCCGCTCAACGTGCGTCGTCCGTACGCGCTGCCGTACGTGGGCCGCAACGTGCTCGTGGTGGGCATGGGCCCCGCGGGCTACACGCTCTCGCACTACCTGGTGAACGAGGGCTTTGGCGTGGTGGGCATCGACGGCCTGAAGATCGAGCCCTTCCCGGACGAGCTGGTGGGCCGCAACGGCAAGAAGCTCCTGCCCATCCACGACTGGCACGCCATCACCCGCGAGCTGGACGAGCGCATCCAGGAGGGCTTCGGCGGCGTGTCCGAGTACGGCATCACCGTGCGCTGGGACAAGAACTTCCTCACCCTGCTCCACCTGACGCTCGAGCGGCGCGAGAACCTGCGCATCTACGGCGGCATCCGCTTCGGTGGCACGCTCACCATCGAGGACGCGTGGAAGATGGGGTTCGATCACCTCGCGATCGCCGCGGGCGCGGGCAAGCCCACCATCATCGGGATGAAGAACAACCTCATCCGGGGCATCCGCAAGGCGAGCGACTTCCTCATGGCGCTGCAGCTCACGGGCGCCTTCAAGCGCGACTCGCTCACCAACCTCCAGGTGCGCCTGCCGGCCATCGTCATCGGCGGTGGCCTCACCGGCATCGACACCGCCACGGAGCTGATGGCGTACTACCCGGTGCAGGTGGAGAAGACGCTGCTGCGGCACGAGCAGCTCGTGGCGGAGCTGGGCGAGGAGACGGTGCTCGCGCGGCTGGATCCCGAGGAGAAGGCGACCTACCTCACCTTCCTGGAGCATGGCCGGGCGGTGCGCGCCGAGCGCGAGAGCGCGAAGGCCGAGGGACGGGCGCCGGACTTCATCCGGCTGGTGCGCGGCTGGGGCGGCGTGAGCCTGGTGTACCGCCGCGGCCTCACCGAGTCGCCCGCCTACCGCCTCAACCACGAGGAGGTGTCCAAGGCGCTCGAGGAGGGCATCCGCTTCATCGAGCGCATGAGCCCGGTGGAGGCGCTGGCGGACGAGAAGGGCGCGGTGCGGGCGCTGCGCTTCGAGCGCATGGTGACGAAGGACGGCAAGCTGCGCGGCAGCGGCGAGTTCTTCGAGATGCCCGCGCGCACGGTGTGCGTGGCGGCCGGCACGGCGCCCAACGTCACCTACGAGAAGGAGTACCCGGGCACCTTCGAGCTGGACGAGAACAAGGAGTACTTCCGCAGCTACGAGCTGGCCGAGTCCCCCGAGGGCTTCTCCCTGTCCGAGGTGAAGCCGGTGGAGGACATCGGCGCGAAGGTGGGCTTCTTCACCTCGTACCGCAAGGAGGGCCACTTCGTTTCCTACTTCGGAGACAACCACCCCACCTACGCGGGCAACGTGGTGAAGGCCATGGCGAGCGCGAAGGATGGCTACCCCGAGGTGGCGCGGCTGTACGCGAAGGAAGTGGCGGCGCTGGACTTCAACGACGAGCTGGCGCAGGCGCGGCGCGACGAGAAGCTGGCGGCGCACTTCGGCAAGCTGGACGAGGCGTTGCTCGCGCGCGTGGTGACGGTCAACCGGCTCACGCCCACCATCGTGGAGGTGGTGGTGAAGGCGCCCTTCGCCGCGCAGCACTTCGAGCCCGGCCAGTTCTACCGGCTGCAGAACTTCGAGCGGACGGCGACGGTGGTGGACGGGGTGCGGCTCACCATGGAGGGCCTGGCGCTCACGGGCGCGTGGGTGGACAAGGAGAAGGGGCTCATGGGCACCATCGTGCTGGAGATGGGCTCCTCGTCCCGGCTGTGCGCGGCGCTCAAGCCGGGCGAGCCGGTGGTGGTGATGGGTCCCACGGGCGCGCCCACGGAGATCCCGCACAACGAGACGGTGCTGCTGGTGGGCGGAGGCCTGGGCAACGCGGTGCTCTTCTCCATCGCGCGCTCGCTGCGCGCCGCCGGGTGCAAGGTGGTGTACTTCGCCGGCTTCCGTCAGCGCGCGGACGTCTTCAAGCACGAGGAGATCGAGGCCTCCACGGACCAGGTGGTGTGGTCGGTGGACGCGGGCGATACCATCGAGCCGCGGCGTCCCCAGGACTCGTCCTTCCGGGGCAACGTGGTGCAGGCGATGCTCGCCTACGCCAAGGGTGAGCTGAGCACGAAGCCCCTGGTCTCCTTCAGCCAGGTGGATCGCATCATCGCCATCGGCTCGGACCGGATGATGCGCGCGGTGCAGGAGGCCCGGCACGGGGTGCTCCAGCCCCACCTCAAGCCCGAGCACGAGGCGATCGGCTCCATCAACTCGCCCATGCAGTGCATGATGAAGGAGATCTGCGCGCAGTGCCTGCAGCGGCACGTGGATCCGAAGACGGGCAAGGAGACGTGGGTGTTCTCCTGCTTCAACCAGGATCAGCGCCTGGACGAGGTGGACTTCGCCAACCTCAACCAGCGGCTGCGCGGCAACACGGTCCTGGAGAAGATGTCGGACCTGTACCTGGCGCAGCTGCTCAAGAAGGTGCCCGGCCTGCGCCGCGTGTAGGCCCGCGTGCAGGCTCCGGTGGGGGGGGGTGGGCGCCTACTGGGCCCTGCCCCCGAACGAGCGGAGCATGTCCTGGTAGTTGTTCATCAGCTCCTGCTCCCGGGTGAGCACCAGGTCCACGTTGGCGTCCCCGTGGACCTTGCGCACCGAGGCGAGCTTCTCCGTCTCCTGCAGGCGCAGGCGCATGGCGTCGATCTGCGGCGCCAGCTCCGCGGCCTGCTCGGGCTTGAGCCGGGCCTGCATCTGCTCGAGCTTCTGGAGTTCTCCGGACAGGTCCAGCATGGCCGCCATGTGCCGCTGGGTGATGACGTCCGTCACCAGCGAGCCGATGCGGTTGACGTCCTGCTCGCTCAGGCCCACGTCGCGGCGCGCCTTGTCCTCGAGCTCCGCCTTGCTCTCGATGGCCTTCATGGACTCGGACAGGCGGCCCTGGCCCCGGGCGGGGGTGCCGGGAGCCTCCTGGAAGCGGGCCCGGGCCGCCTGGAGCTCCCGGGCCACGGCGGCGTAGGCCGACTGCACCGTGCGCTGGTAGCTCACATAGGCATCCAGCTTCTCCCGCGTCAGCACATAGGGCTTGCTGTCATCGAAGGGGTCGGCGCCCGTGCCCGGGGCCTCCTCCCGGCCGGCCTGCGCCTCCTGCCTCGGCCCGGCCGTGGCGGCGGGCCCTTCCTTCTTGCATCCGGACAACAGGCCAGCGGCGAACACCACCCACAACACCTTGCGCATCCAGGAGCCTCCTGGGGGCGTACCTACCCCATCGAGGAAAAGGGCGCAGTATAGGGGTTCCCCGGCCGCCACGGGGCTGGGGTCGGACCGGCCGGAGGTGCTCTGGCTGCCTGCTGGCCAGCGGGCAAGGCCCCAACATCCAACAATCGCCGCATTACCTTTGACCAACCCATTCGCGGTCGTGTACGAACCGCGGTTCGTTCAGGTAGCGGTGGAGGCACCTTGAGGATCTTCCTGGTAAGGCACGGAGAGGCGGACGCGGAGGCCCCCGAGGGACTCGGCGACGAGGCTCGCGCGCTCACTGCCAAGGCCCGAGCCAACACGGCCGCGCATTTCGCGTCGCTGGCGGAGCGCATCGGTACAGTCTCGCTCGTGCTCACGAGCCCACTGGTGCGCACGGTGCAGACGGCGCAAATGCTCTCCACCTCCCTGAAGCACGAGGGGCCGCTGCGAGTGCACCGCTGCCTGCTGCCGGACATGCCGGTGGGAGCCGTGACGCCCGTCATCGACGAGCACGCGGGCGAGAACATCATCCTCGTGGGCCATCAGCCCTCCATGGGCGCCCTGGCCACCCACCTGCTCGGGATGCAGTCGTTCCCCAAGCAGGTGAGCCCCGGCACCGTCATCGCCATCGAGCGCCCGGACGCCACCGAGCCCGGCGTCGCTCCCGCCCCCGCGAAGCTGCTCTTCTTCGCCTCGCCGGGCCAGCAGATCATCGACGTCCTCCAGTAGCCGATGATGGACGAGGCCACCTACAACCAGCTCGTGGCGGGGGCGTTCAAGCGCATCCTCGCCGCGGCGGACGGGATTGATCCCGACGTGCTGGAGGCCGAGAGCACGGGCGACATGGTGACGCTCACCAGCGCCTCGCGCGAGAAGTGCATCGTCAACACCCAGCGCGCCGTGCGGCAGATCTGGGTCGCCGGCCGCGGGCAGGGCATCCACTTCTCCTACGAGCCCACCCGGGGCCTCTGGCTGGACGACAAGGGCAAGGGGCTCGAGCTGTTCCGCTTCGTGGCGGACGTCGTCCAGGACATCTCCGGCGAGCCGCTCACCTACCGCGCCTGACAGGAGGCGTGCCGGCCCCCCTCCTCCACCGGTGGGAGGGAGGGGCCTGACTGCTACTCCTGCTCCTCCGGAGTCGTCTCCGGGGCGGCGTCCGAGGCCGCCGACGCGGCGGGCTCCGAGACCACCGCGCGCCCCACGACGCGATCTCCGCCGTCCGCCTGCGCGCGGCGCAGGGCCTCGCCCGCCTCCTTCATCAGGCTGCCGAAGCTCACCTGGGCCTGGCCCTTGGCCGCCGACGGCTCGAACACCGCGACGCCCAGCGACGCCGTGAGGCCCTGGACGGACTCCACCTGCTTGACGCGCTGGCGCAACCGCTCCGCCACCACCAGGGCCCCCTCGTAGGGGGTATAGGGCAGGAAGATGATGAAGCGCCCCTCGGCGAAGGGCACCGCCACGTCGATGTCCCGCAGCCCGTCGCTGATGTGCCGGAGCGTCTCCGCCAGCGCGGACGTGCGCAGCGGGGGCGGCAGCGACGCGAGCGTCTCCGCGTAGCGATCCGGCTCCAGGAGCAGGTAGGCGATGGGGTAGCGGTAGCGGCGGCTGCGCTTGACTTCCATGAAGAGCAACCGCTTGAAGAACTCCAGGTCCGTCAGCGGCACCGTCGCCTCGCGGCGGTTGCCCTGCTGCTGCAGGAGCTGCATCTCGGTGCGCGCCACCGACACCGCCTCGCGCGCCTTGGAGAGTTGGATCATCAGGCTCACGCACGACACCACGGTGGCGCGCTTGAGGGGCCCCACCAGACACGCCTCGGCTCCGGCGGAGGCCGAGCGCGTCTCGGGGCTCTCCTCCTCCGGCAGGTAGAGCAGCAGCACCGGCGTGCCCGGCAGCTCCTCCTTCACCTGCCGGCAGAGGCTCTCCCCGTCGAAACTCTCCGTGACGGAAGACAGCACGAGGACGGGCGCCAGCTCGCGCACCCGCTCCAGGGCCTCCGGGACCGCGCCGGCCACCAACACCTCATGGCCGGCACCCTCCAGGAAGCGGCGCAGCGCCCCGGCCACCGCGACCGAGGGCTCCGCGACGAGGACCAGCGCCATCTCAGACCTCCATCACTTCCTTCTCCTTCTTGGAGATGATCTCGTCGACCTTCTTCACGCCCTCGTCCGTCTCCTTCTGCACCTTTTCCGTCAGGCGCTTGGAGTCGTCCTCGGTGATCTTCTTGTCCTTGAGCTGCGCCTTGAGCGCCTCGTTGGCGTCGCGGCGGATGTTGCGGATGGCGACCTTGTGATCCTCGCCCTTGGTCTTCACCTGCTTGGCGATCTCCTTGCGCCGCTCCTCGGTGAGCGGGGGGAAGGGCAGGCGGATGACCTCGCCGTCGTTCATCGGGTTGATGCCGAGGTTGGCCTCGCGGATGGCCTTCTCGATGTCCTTGAGGACGCTCTTCTCCCAGGGCTTGATGATGATGAGCCGGGGCTCGGGCGAGGTGACGTTGGCCACGCCGCTCAGGGGCGTGGGGGTGCCGTAGTAGTCCACCCGGATGCCGTCCAGCAGGTTGGGGCTGGCGCGGCCGGTGCGCACCTTGGTGAGCTCCTTCTTGAGATCATCGAGCGTCTTGTCGATACGGCCCTTCAGATCGGTCACGACGTCTGCCATGTGCAGGTCTCCTTGCGAAGCGTCCGTACTGCCTCAGGCCCAGGCGGTCTCGCCCACGCCCACCAGGGTGCCAATCTCCCCGAGCTGCCCCAGGGTCGCCTTGGCGATGTTGCCGCGCTGGGTCAGGTCGAACACGATGATGGGCAGCTTGTTGTCCATGCAGAGCGAGATGGCGGTGGAGTCCATCACGTTCAGGTTCTGCTGGAGCACGTCCATGTACGTGAGCGTCCGGTAGCGGCGCGCGGAGGAGTCCTTCTTGGGATCCGCGTTGTACACGCCGTCCACCTTGGTGGCCTTGAGGATGACCTCGGCGTTGATCTCCATGGCGCGCAGGGAGGCGGCGGTGTCGGTGGTGAAGTAGGGGTTGCCGGTGCCGGCGGCGAAGATGACGATGCGGCCCTTCTCCAGGTGGCGCACGGCGCGCCGGCGGATGTAGGGCTCGGCGATCTGCTCCATCTTGATGGCCGAGAGCACGCGCGTGTGGCAGCCCTGCTTCTCCAGCGCGTCCTGCAGCGCCATGGAGTTGATGCAGGTGGCGAGCATGCCCATGTAGTCGGCGCTCGCGCGATCCATGCCCTCGGTGGAGCCGGCCACGCCGCGGAAGATGTTGCCTCCGCCAATGACCACGGCCAGCTCCACGCCGGCCTGCACCACCTCCTTCAACTCCGAGGCAATGCGCGTGAGCGTGGGCGGGTGGATGCCGTACTTCCCTTCACCCATCAGGGCTTCGCCAGACAGCTTGAGCAGGATGCGCTTGTAGCGCGGTGACGAGGCTGGAGCGGACATTGGCCCCGCTTCTATCCCCTCGTCCCGGCCGCATCAACGCCGGAGTGCCTCGGGCGTCCGCCAGAAAGCCCTCGGGCGAGGCGGGCACGCAAATGAAGAGGGCCGCGCCGCCCGGGGCTTCCCCGGGAGACACGGCCCTCGTCCGCCTCCTCGTGGAGGCGAGGGGCTCAGGCCTGGCCGAGCGTCTTGGCCACCTCGGCCGCCAGGTCGTCCTTCTTCTTCTCGATGCCGGCACCCACCTCGAAGCGGACGAAGCGGCGCACGGCGACCTTCTCGCCAATCTTCGCGGCGCGCTCGTTGATCATCTCGCCGACCTTCTTCTTGTCGTCCTTCACCCAGAACTGGTCCACGAGGCACACCTGCTCGTAGTACTTCTCCACCTTGCCCACGAGGATCTTGTCCCACATGGCCTCGGGCTTGCCCTGCTGCTTGAGCAGCTCGCGCTGGATCTCCTTCTCCTTGTCCAGCTTGTCGGTGGCGACCTCCTCGCGGCGCACGTACAGGGGGTTGGCCGCGGCGATGTGCATGGCCACGTCCTTCACCAGCTCCTGGAAGTCCGGGTTGCGGGCGACGAAGTCCGTCTCGCAGTTGACCTCCACGAGCACGCCGATGCGGCCGCCGTGGATGTAGGAGCCGATGAGGCCCTCGGCCGCCACGCGGCCTTCCTTGCTGCCCGCCTTGGCGATGCCCTTCTTGCGCAGCCACTCCTCGGCCTTCACGAAGTCACCCGCGGACTCGGCGAGCGCCTTCTTGCAATCCATCAAGCCCGCGCCGGTCTTCTCGCGGAGTTCCTTCACCATCGTGGCGCTGACGTCGGCCATGTGCGTCTCCAGGGGCCTCTCCGGACGCCTGGACGGCGGGAGGGGCGATTGAGGTTGTCAGGGGTGCTGCGGTTGAAAACAGAAAAGCCGGGCGGCGAGCGGGCGCCGTCCGGCTGGACTCCACGCGCCCCGTGGAAGGGGCGCGGACGGCATTACTCGGCGGCGGTCTCGCCACCCTCGCCAGAGGCGGACTCGCCCGACGAGGCGGCGGCGGAAGCGCCACCCTTCATCTCCACGAGCGGCCCCCGGCGGTCACCGCCGCGGTCGCCACGCTCACCACCGCGGCGCTCACCGCCCCGGTCGTTGCGGCGGGGACCCCGGCGATCGCCACCGCGGTCCTCGCGCTCACCCCGGCGGTCGTCACGGGCCTCCTCCTCGTCACGCTCCGCCGCGCCGCTGGCGCGGTAGCGGGCGCCGCCCTCGATGCAGGACTCGGCCACCTTGGAGGTGAAGAGCTTGATGGAGCGGATGGCGTCGTCGTTGCCCGGGATGACGAAGTCGATGCCGTCCGGGTCGCAGTTGGTGTCCACCACGCCGATGACGGGGATGCCGAGGCGGTTGGCCTCGTGCACGGCGATGTGCTCCTTCTTCGGGTCGATGACGAAGATGCACTTGGGCAGCTTGGTCATCTCCTTCACGCCGCCCAGGTTCTTCTCGAGCTTCTCGCGCTCGCGCTCCAGGGCCGCCACTTCCTTCTTGGGCAGGCGCTCGAAGGTGCCGTCCTCGGCCATCTTCTCCAGGGTCTTGAGCCGATCGATCCCCTGCTTGATGGTCTTGAAGTTGGTCAGCGTGCCACCCAGCCAGCGGCTGGTGACGAAGAACTGGCCCGAGCGGCGCGCCTCCTCCTGGATGACGTCCTGGGCCTGCTTCTTGGTGCCCACGAAGAGCACCGAGCCACCGCGCGCGGTGATGTCCGCCACGAAGCGGAAGGCCGCGCGGGCCATGTTGACCGTCTTCTGCAGGTCGATGATGTAGATGCCGTTGCGGGCGCCGAAGATGAAGGGCTTCATCTTGGGGTTCCAGCGCTTCGTCTGGTGGCCGAAGTGAACACCGGCCTCCAGGAGCTGCCGCATCGTGATGCCGCTGGCGGCGGCCATGGCCTGCTGCTGCGTCGTGTCTTGCGTTTCCATCTCGGTTCGTCCTCCACGCGCGGGGAAGGTCCGGCCGTTGCCTCCTCGACGGAAGCACCGAGGGCCGGGACGCGCGTGTGTGAAGTGGGTTGACTGCGGTGAAAAACCCGCCACCAGCCTGGGCCGGCGGCGGGCGCGGCTTCTCTAACAAAACCCCTCCCGGCCATGCAAGCTTCACGCGCACGGCGGGAGGGGCGGGAGTGGGGAATCCGGCTCCCCCGGAGGGCGAGGAGCCGGGCGGCGTCAAGTCCTAGACGCTGGCCTCGTTGGCGCCGTGGCACTTCTTGTACTTCTTGCCACTGCCGCAGGGGCACGGATCATTGCGGCCCACCTTGGGGCCCCCGCTCGGGGCGGCGGCTTGACGCGTCGCGGCGGGACGGGGAGCGGCCGGCTCGGCGAGCTTGCCGTCGGCGTCGGCGCGGCCCTCGTGCATCTGGCGCTGACGCTGGGCCATCTGCCGGGCGAGCCGGGCGGTCTCCTCGGCGGCGGCGGTGGCGGCGCGCGCCTGCACCCGCATCATCTGGCTGACGAACTGCGCGCTGATGGCGCCGAGCATCTGCATGAAGCCCGAGTAGCCCTCCTTCTTGTACTCCTGCTTGGGGTCCTTCTGGCCGTAGCCACGCAGGCCGATGCCCTGGCGCAGGTGGTCCATGGCGAGCAGGTGATCCTTCCACAGCGTGTCGATGGAGACGAGGTAGCGCACCTGGAGGAAGCGCAGGAACTCCTCACCGAACTCCTCCTCGCGCGCGCGGATGACCTTCTCCGCCGTCGCGTAGATGTCGTTCTGGATGTCCTCGCGCGAGCCCGCCGTGGCGAAGGACATCTCCAGGTTGAGCGTGTCCTTCACACCGCGCGCGAGCGCCTCGATGTCCCACGACGCCGGGTTCTTGGACGGGCAGTAGGTGTCGGTGAGCGACACGATCACGTCCTCGACGGCGTCGAGGATCATCTCCTTGTAGTCCGCCCAGGACACGGTCTGCTCGGTGCGCAGCTTGACGCGCGTCTTCTTGTCCTCGTCGTACTCCACGAGCGGGATGCCGGCGCCGGCGGCCAGCACCTTGCGGCGCAGCTTGTAGATGGTGCGCCGCTGCTGGTTCATCACGTCGTCGTACTCGAGCAGGTTCTTGCGGATGTCGAAGTTGTGGCCTTCCACCCGCCGCTGGGCGCTCTCGATGGCGCGGCTGAGCCACACGTGCTCGATGACCTCGCCCTCCTCCATGCCCAGGCGCTCCATCAGCCCCGAGATGCGCTCGGAGCCGAAGATGCGCATCAGGTCGTCCTCGAGCGACAGGTAGAAGCGGCTCGTGCCAGGGTCACCCTGGCGGCCCGCGCGGCCGCGCAGCTGGTTGTCGATGCGGCGCGACTCGTGGCGCTCGGTGCCGATGATGCACAGGCCCCCGGCCGCCATGACCTCCTCGCGCTCGCGGGACGTCTGCGCCTTGAACTTCGCCAGCGCCTCCTCGAAGCGCTGCTTGTGCGCGGCGAGTTCCTGCTGGTAGCCGGTGAGGTCCACCGGCTGGCCGTCGGGGCTGGGCGGCGGAGGCTGGGGCTCGGCGCCCACCTCGTGCTTGGCCATCGTCTCCGGGTTGCCGCCCAGGAGGATGTCCGTGCCGCGGCCGGCCATGTTGGTGGAGATGGTGATGGCGCCCTTGCGGCCCGCCTGCGCGATGATGTCCGCCTCGCGCTCGTGCTGCTTGGCGTTGAGCACGTTGTGGGGGATGCCCCGCTTGCTCAGGAAGCTGGCCACCACCTCGCTCTTGGCGATGGACACCGTGCCCACGAGCACCGGCTGCCCCTTCTTGTGCAGCTCCTCGATGTCCTTGCACACCGCCTCGAACTTCTCGCGCTCGGTCTTGTAGACCACGTCCTCCAGGTCCTGACGGATCATGGGCCGGTTGGTCGGCACCACGCGGACCTCGAGGTTGTAGATCTTCGCGAACTCCTCGGCCTCGGTGTCGGCGGTGCCGGTCATGCCCGAGAGCTTGGAGTACATGCGGAAGTAGTTCTGGAACGAGATGGTCGCCAGCGTCTGGTTCTCGTTCTCGATGTTCACGCCTTCCTTGGCCTCGACGGCCTGGTGCAGGCCATCCGACCAGCGGCGCCCCTTCATCAGGCGGCCGGTGAACTCGTCGACGATCATCACCTCGCCGTCACGCACCACGTAGTCGCGGTCGCGCTTGTAGAGCGTATGCGCGCGCAGCGCCTGGTCCACGTGGTGGAGCGTCTCGATCTCCGCCGGATCGTAGAGGTTGGCGATGCTCAGGCGCTTCTGCACCTTCTCGATGCCCGCGTCCGTGAGCGACACCGACTTGTGCTTCTCGTCCAGGATGTAGTCCTGATCCGGCACGAGCCCCGGAATCACCTTGTCGACCTTGTAGTATTTGTCGGTGGTGTCGTCGGTGGGGCCGGAGATGATGAGCGGGGTGCGCGCCTCGTCGATGAGGATGGAGTCCACCTCGTCGACGATGGCGTAGTTGAGCTCGCGCTGGACGTAGTCCTGCAGACGGAACTTCATGTTGTCGCGCAGGTAGTCGAAGCCGAACTCGTTGTTCTGCCCGTAGGTGATGTCCGCCCGGTAGGCCTCCTGGCGCTGCCGGTCGTTGAGCTCGTGCAGGATGCAGCCCGTCGTCATGCCCAGGAAGCGGTGGATGCGACCCATCTGCTCGGCGTCACGCCGGGCCAGGTAGTCGTTCACCGTGACGATGTGCACGCCGCGGTTGGACAGGGCGTTGAGGTAGCTGGGCAGGGTGGCGGTGAGCGTCTTGCCCTCGCCCGTGCGCATCTCCGCGATGCAGCCCTGGTGCAGGAACATGCCGCCGATGAGCTGCACGTCGTAGTGCCGCTGGCCGATCACCCGGCGGGCGGCCTCGCGCACCAGCGCGAAGGACTCGCAGAGCAGGTCGTCCAGCGGACGGCCGTTCTGCACCTCCTGTTTCATGCGCGCGGTGGCCGCGGGAAAGTCCTCGTCCTTGAGCTCCCGCATCTTGCTCTCCAACGCGTTGATGCGTTGGACCTTGGGACCCGTCTTCCGGAGCTCACGCTCGTTCTTGGTCCCGATGATCTTCTTCAGCGTCCATTCAATCATGCGATGGTGACTCTCCCGCCGGAGAGTCCACGATGGGACACGGCGAGTGAAGGGAAATCCCCGAAAGATAGGTGGGATGCTGGATGGAAACCATGCGTTTCTCCTCCGTCATCCCATCAGATTGGCCGCCGCGCGAGCGGCGGGACACAGTAAAGCGGAACCGAGGCCACGCAATGCCTTCTCGTCGAAAAGACCCCCGCCGTCCCGTCAGACGCCCCGCCCCCCGGCCCCGAAGGGCAACCCCTCCGCCCGGAACACGGCCGCCAGGCCCTCCCCTGGCGCCTCGCCGCCCCGGGTCAAGGCCCCCGTCCCCCCACCCACCACCCTCCCCGCCCAACCGGGCCGGTGGTTGTGGACGTGTCGGGCGGGGTTCGAATCCCACCTCTTCGAGGAGCTCGCCTGGGCGGGCGCCACCCCCCGGATGCTGGGCGAGGTCCTGGTGGAGAGCGAGACGCGCCCGGCCGAGCCGCCCGTGTTCGCGCGGACCGGCATCCGCGTGCTCACTTCCCTCCCCTCCGGGCAGGACCTCGACCAGACGGCCCGGGCCCTGGCCGAGCGCATCCTCGACGCGCTGCCCCAGGGAATGCTCGTCCTCCAGTCCTTCACCCCGGACAGCCCGGCGGGCAACCGGCTCGCGGACGAGGCGGATGCCCTGCTGGAGGCCGCCCGGGCCCGCCTGCCCGCCGACCGGCTCCTCGAGGAGACGTGGCGGGCGCGCGAGGCGGGAGCCACACTCGTGGAGCTGTGCGTGGCACCCGGGGTGGTGATGATGGGCGAGGTGCCCGCGCGCGAGGCCCTGTCGCTCTCGCCCGGAGGCCGTCAGCGCATGCGCCGCGGCGCGGACTCTCCCTCCCGGGCGGCGATGAAGCTGGAGGAGGCCCTGGTCAACCTCCCCTTCGAGCCCGGCCGGGGCGAGGTGTGCGTGGACCTCGGCGCGGCCCCCGGCGGCTGGACCCAGCGGCTGGTGGCGCGCGGCGCCCGGGTGATCGCCGTGGATCCGGCGAAGTTGATGCCGGAGCTCGCCCACCACCCCCGGGTGGAGCACGTGCAGGAGAGCGCCTTCGCCTACACCCCGGAGGAGCCCGTCGACTGGTTGTGCTGCGACATGGCGTGGCGTCCGCTCGAGGTGGCACAGCTGCTGGCCAAGTGGGGCCGGCGCGACTGGGCCACGCACCTGGTGGCCAACATCAAGCTGCCCATGAAGGACAAGAACCCCCTGCTCCTGCGCGTGCGCCACATCCTCACCGAGGAAGGGGGCTGGCAGGGGCTCACCATGCGCCAGCTCTACCATGACCGGGACGAGGTGACGGTCACCGCGCACCGGGGCCAGTGAGCGCCTCCCCTCCTTCGCGAGCCAGACTCCCCCCATGCCCTACGCCATCGACGAAGAACTGGCCACCGCGCTGGTGGCCCTCTACCCACGGCTCGTGCAGCGCGCCGCCGAGCCCGTGAAGGTCGCGCTCCAGCGGCTGCTCGACGAGGAGCACGCGCGCCGGGGCGTGCCGGATGCGACGGGTGCCCTCCACCCCTTCGCCCTCACCCAGGGCGCGCTCCTGCGCGAGGAGTTCGATCTCTCCACACACGCGCACCAGGAGGGGTGGACGCTGGGCGCGCTCATCCTCGACGTGAAGGGGATGATCCACGTCAACGCCCGCCACGGCTTCCCCGCGGGCGACGCGATGCTGCGCGCCGTGGTGGCCTCGCTCCAGGCGCGCTTTCCGGGGGCGAAGGTGGTGCGTCTGCACGGCGACAACTTCGCCGTGCTCCTCGTGCCCACCTCGGGGCTGTCTCTCGCGCAGGCCCCCCGTGACGCCGTGCGCGCCCGGCTCGCCGCGGACGTGGCCGCCGCACTGCCCGCCGGCGCCGAGGTGCCGGACTTCACCCTCGCCCGGCTGGAGCTCACGCTCGAGCAGCCCACCCACTGGCAGGTGCTCGGCCCCCTCGTCTGGGGAGAGCTGGAGCGCGCCTATACCCTCGAGCGATTGGGACAGGCCGAGGAGCTCCAGCGGCGCCGGCTGCGGCTCGACGGCTTCGTGCCCGCCGCTTCTCCAGCCTGAGCAAACGCGAAGGGGGCGGAAGCCCCTGGGCTCCCACCCCCGCTCACGGCGCGGCGCCCCGGAAAGGGCGGCGCGGCGAATGACTGGGTCCTCTAGTCCTCGAGGATGAACTTGCGCGGGTTCTGCGGGATGCCGTTGACGCGCACTTCGTAGTGCAGGTGCGGCCCGGTGGAGCGGCCGGTGTTGCCCACGTTCGCGATCTGCATGCCGCGCTTCACCCGATCCCCCGCCTTCACCAGGATCTTCGACAGGTGGCCGAAGCGCGTCTTGATGCCGTAGCCGTGGTCGATGACGATCACGTTGCCGTAGCCGCCCTCGAGCCCCGCGAACACCACCGTGCCATCCGACGGCGCATCCACCGCCTTGCCGTGGGGCGCCGCGATGTCCATGCCCGCGTGGCCCACGCGCTCGGCGGTGTACGGATCGAGCCGCTGGCCGAAGTCACTCGTCACCCAGCCGCGCGTGGGCCAGACGGACGGGGTGGAGGCCAGGAGCGACTTCTGGTCCTGGAAGTACGCCTGCAACTCCTGGAGGCTCTGCTCCTGGCGCGTGGCCTCGGCGCTCAGCCGATCCAGCTTGCCCGGCAGCGACTTGGGCGACTCCAGGCTCGTCAGCTCGGTGAACTGGGTCTCCGCCACGGGCGCGCCCACTCCCGGCTCCCGCTCCACCGGGCCCATGGCCAGGTTGCGCTGGGGATCCGACAGGAGGGTGATGGCGCGCAGCTTCTGATCGAAGCGCTCCACCCGGTCCAGCGTGGAGCCGATGTGCTCGATGCGCTCGCGCACCGACTTGAGCTGGGTGCGCAGCGTGAGGTTCTCCTCCCGGAGGATGCGGTTCTCCGCCGCGTCCCGGGCCACCTGGAAGTAGTGGAGTGAAGCACCCAGGGCCAGTCCCGTCAGCAACAGCGCCCCACTGCCCACCTGCCACATGAGCGACCGGGAGATGTTGAAACGCCGGACCGGTGCGTTGTGGTCCGCGATCACCATCAGCGTGTAGGACTTTTTCGCCTTCGACAATGCAAACTCCCTCGATGCGCCAAAGCGCTTCGGTGTGCGCTCGCGAGACGGTCCTCGACTGACCCGCCCCTGGCGCGTTCCACCTGCCCCGCCCTCGCCACCGATTCATGCCCACCCCGTGCCGCACTGCCACGAGGGTCGTTTGGGCAGCTACCACCCGGTTTCGAGGGGTGTCAAGCCGAGACGCCCTCGCTCCGACTTTCACTTACAGCCGGGTGGAATGATTCCAGGAGGCTCCTCGGAAGGAGGAGCACCCCCGTCAGACGCACATCTGCACGACGATGGCGGTGATGTTGTCGTCACCGCCGCGCTCGTTGGCCAGCTCGATGAGGCGCTGGGGCACCTGCGCGATTTCCGGCGTGGCCTGCACCACCTCGTGCAGCTCCCGGTCCTCGACCATGTTGGCGAGGCCATCCGAGCACAGCAGGAAGACGTCACCCGGCTCGGCCACCACGCCCATCACGTCCACCTGGACCTCCTCCTCGAAGCCCACCGAGCGCGTGATGATGTTCTTGTAGCGCGAGTGCTTGGCCTCCTCGGGGGTGATCATCCCGGCCTTGATCTGCTCGTTGACCAGGGAGTGGTCCTCGGAGACCTGCTGGATGAGGGGACCCCGGACGAGGTAGGCGCGGCTGTCGCCCACGTGCGCGAAGAACGCGTGGTTGTCGCGCACGACGAGCGAGATGACCGTGGTGCCCATCCCCGACAGGCGCGGATCCTCCTGCGCGGTGGTGAAGATGGCCAGACAGGCCCTCTCCACCGCCGTGCGCAAGGCATCCGGCAGGAGCGAGTCCTGCAGGTTGGCGCTGGTGGCGAACGGGTTGTCCCGGCTCTCCCGGGCCCGCCTCAGCTCCTTGTCGATGGTCTCGACGGCGATGCGCGAGGCGGTACCGCCCCCGGCATGGCCACCCATTCCATCCGCGACGACATAGAGCTGGAGCTCGTCGTCGATCAGGAAGCTGTCCTCATTGTGATTGCGCTTACGCCCCACATCCGTGAGGCCGGCCGAGACGACCTTCATGCGGGGAGCCGCGGTCTGCCCTGCGGTTCTGGACACGTCGTGGATGCTATGTGAGCGCTCATGGCAGAAGCAAGAAGCGGTTGCAGCCTGTCTGCTACGCGCTGCGGCGCAACCGGCTCCGGGAGCCCCCCTCGGGGGTCGGATCCCGCCGCGCCCGGGGCGAGCCCGTGGCCCGGTGGGCCGAGCGCACCAGGGCCTCGGCCGCCCCCAGCGCCTCGCGCGTCACCTCGACCCCGGACATCATCCGCGCCAGCTCCTGGGTCCGCTCGGCGCCCGCCTCCAGGGATACCACCTCCGAAACGGTGCGCTCGCCCTTGAGCCCCTTGCGGATGAGCAGGTGGGCGTCCGCATAGGCCGCCACCTGGGGCAGGTGCGTGATGCACAGCACCTGCCGGTGTCCGCTCACGTCCTTGATCATCCGACCCACCACGTCCGCGATGGCGCCACTCACGCCCGCGTCCGCCTCGTCCAGGATGTAGCACCCACAGCCGTCACTGTCGGCCAGTGCACGCTTGAGGGCCAGGAGCAGGCGAGAGGCCTCACCGCCCGAGGCCACCTTGGCCAGCGAGCGCGCCGGCTCGCCCGGGTTGGCGCTGAAGAAGAACTCCACCTCGTCCAGGCCCTCGGGCTTGAGCTGGTTGCCGGGCGTCACCCGGACCTCGAAGGCGGCCTTGCCCAGCGCCAGCATCCCCAGGCCCTCGCGCACCTGGCTGCCGAACGTTCCGGCGCACGCGGCGCGCGCGCGCGAGAGGGCCTCGCCACTGCGGCGCGCCCGCTCCTCGGCCACCTTGCGCTCCCGTGAGAGCTCCTCGAGCACCTCCTGCCGGTTGTCCAGCGTGGACAGCTCCGTCTCCAGGGTGTCGCGCTTCTGCAACAGGCCCTCCAGGGACGTGGCGTGCTTGCGGCACAGCCGCTTGATGGCATCCAGCCGGTCCTCCACCTCGCTCAGCCGGGCGGGATCCGACTCGAGGCCCTCCACGTAGCGGTTGAGCCGCCGCTGCGCCTCCTCCAGCTCCGACAGCGCGGTGCCCAGCGACTGGGCCACCGGCTCCAGCGACGCGTCGCACTTGACCGCCTCGTTCACCAGCCCCAGCGCGCGGCCCACCGTCTCCACGGCGCTCGCCTCCTCGCCCCCGAGCAGCAGCTCCGCCTCGGCGCCCTGGCGCTTGAGCTTCTCCGAGCCCGCCAGGCGCTTGCGCTCGGCGTCCAGCCGCACGTCCTCTCCCGGCTCGGGGTCCAGCTTGGAGAGCTCATCCAACTGGAAGCGCATGAACTCGGCGCGCTCGCGCAGCCGGGACTCGTCCCCGCCCAACGCCTCCATGCGGGCCATCACGTCCGCGACGGCCTCGTAGTCACACATATAGGTGGCGAGCGGCTCCTCGAGCTGCCCGTAGCGATCCAGCAGCACCCGGTGCAGCCCCGCGTCGAAGAGGCTCACGTGCTCGTGCTGGCCGGCGATGTCCACCGCGCCCCGCATGAAGCGCGCCAGCACCCCCACCGTCACCATGGAGCCATTGATGTAGGCCTTGGCCCGACCACTGCGACCCACCACCCGGCGCACCAACACCTCGTCGCCCAGGTCCGGCAGCCCCAGTTCCTCCAGCCGGGAGGCCAGGATGGGCGTGCGCTCGAACACGCCCTCCACCGAGGCCTCCTCGCACCCCGCGCGGATGGCTTCCGCATCCGCCCGCCCCCCCAGCAGCAGCCCGAGCGAATCCACGAGGATGGACTTACCCGCCCCCGTCTCGCCCGTGAGCACGGTCAGCCCGGCTCCGAACGCCACCTCCACCTCCTCGATCACCGCCACATTCGAAATCCGTAAGCCCAGCAGCACGGTGCACTCCCTCGCCAGATACACCCCGTACCTGAACAACCTAGCAGTGGCCTCTGACACTGCACAAGCGTTCCGGCCTGGAGCACGGGCGCCCGCTCGCTCGCTCGCGAAGGAGTGTGGGGACCCCGCGTGTACCGGGGTCCCAGGGAGCGCTATTCCGCCTGGAAGAGGTCGACCAGGTCCTGCTCGGTCAACATCTTGCCGAAGTCGCCGTCCGCGCCCAACACGCCCGCGGCCAGCTCCTTCTTGCGCTTCTGCAGGCTGAGGATCTTCTCCTCCACCGTGCCACGCGTAATCAGCTTGTAGCTGATGACGGCGCGCGTCTGGCCGATGCGGTGCGTACGGTCCGTCGCCTGGTCCTCCACGGCCGGGTTCCACCAGGGATCGTAATGGATGACGTAGTCGGCCGCCGTGAGGTTGAGGCCGGTGCCACCCGCCTTGAGGCTGATGAAGAAGAGCGGAGGGCCGTCGGGACGGTTGAACTCGTCCACCTTGCCCATGCGGTCCTTCGTGCGGCCATCCAGGTAGAGGTAGCCCAGGCCGCGCCGATCCGCCTCGCCCTTGAGCAGCTCCAGCATCTCGGTGAACTGGCTGAAGACGAGCGCGCGGTGGCCCTCGGCGACCAGGTCGTCCACGAGCTGGCCGAAGCGCTCGAGCTTGGCGCTCGAGGGCAGGAGCGTGCCCGGGGGCATCTTGAGCAGCCGCGGATCGCAGCACACCTGACGCAGCCGCATGAGCGCGGCGAGGATGGAGACGCGGCTGCGCTTGAAGCCCATCTTCTCGATGGACTCGCTCACCTTGCGGCGGCTCTCCTCGAGCACCTCGCGGTAGAGCGCCGCCTGGCCCGGCTCCATCTCGCACCACGCCACGCTCTCCGTCTTGGGCGGCAGATCCTTGGCTACCTCCGTCTTGAGCCGGCGCAGGATGAAGGGCTGGATGCGGCGGCGCAGGCGATCTCTCACCGCGGTGTCGTTGGCCACCTGGATGGGCTGCTCGAAGCGGTCGCTGAAGCCCTCGGCGCTGCCGAGGAAGCCCGGCATGAGGAAGTCGAAGAGGCTCCACAGCTCGCTGAGCCGGTTCTCCAGCGGCGTGCCCGTGAGCGCCAGCCGCGTGTCGCTCGGCAGCGACTTGCAGGCCTGGGCGGTGGCGCTGTCCGCGTTCTTGATGTTCTGCGCCTCGTCCAGAATGATGTAGCGGAAGCCCACCTGGCTGAGCGCCTCCAGGTCGCGCCGCACGAGCGCGTAGGAGGTGAGCACGAGGTCCGCGTCCTTCAGGTCCTCCACGCGCTCCTTGCGATCCTGCCCGTGCCAGACGACGACCTTGAGGCCCGGTGTGAAGCGCTCGGCCTCGCGCTCCCAGTTGGCCAGCACGCTGGTGGGCGCCACCACGAGCGACGGCTTGCGGCCCTCCTCGTTGGCCACCTTGCGCAGGAGGCTCAGCGACTGGATCGTCTTTCCCAGACCCATGTCGTCCGCGAGGATGCCGGACAGCCCGTGGCGGTGGAGGAACCACAGCCAGGACAGGCCCGACTCCTGGTAGTGGCGCAGCGTGGCGTTGAGCCCGTCGGGCAAGGCCACCTTGGGCACGCCGTTGGTGTCGCGCAGCTCGCTCATCGCCTTGCGCGCCTTGGTCTCCACCTCGGTGAAGTCGCCCAGCTCCGCGAGCAGATCCAACGCGACGGCCTGGTGCAGCGGCAGGCGCGTGCGCGTGCGTCCCGGCAGCGCCCCCGCCTCCTCCAGGAGATCCGCGGCGCGCTTGAGCTCCGCGATGTCCGCCTCCGCGTAGGTGCCGTCCTTGAGCGGCACGAAGCGCCGGCCCGAGTCGAGCCACATGCGCACCGCGCCCAGGTCCACCGCCTGATCATCGGTGATGAACTCGGCGTCCAGCTCGAACCAGCTCACCCCGCTCATGCCCACGCGGATGCGCGGCCGGAGCTTCGGCCGCAGCCGCACCTTGGGCGCCTGCACGCCGAAGCGCTCCCAGCTGCTCGGCAGGGACGCCAGGCCCCGCGCCCAGAACTCGATCGCCCCGTCACCGCTCGCGTCGTACGCGTGGGTGTGCGGATCGTAGCGCAGCCCCAGGTCCTGCAGGCGCTTGCCCGCGGCACGCTCCTCCTCCTCGCGGCGCCGGTAGAGCTTGCGGCCCTCGGTGCCCACGCCACTCGCGTAGCCCAGGTGCGAGGCCGTGGGCGACACGGCGACGGTGGTCTGCCCGTAGCGCGCGGCGAGCTGCACCTTCACGCGCTCGGAGGAACCCTCCAGCGTGAGCAGGAAGCGCGGCTCCACGGACTCGTCCACGTCGATGTCGTCCGCCTTGAGCGCCATCTGGAAGCGCGGCAGATGGGCGGCGAAGAACGTGAGCACCCGATCCAACTGCCCCACCGGGAAGGCCATGGTGGGCTCCAGGAGCCACTTGCGCACCAGCCGCGGCGGCAGGTCCGGCTCCACCGGCAGCAGGTTCTGCCCGGAGATGATGTAGGTGCGCATGCCCGCCAGCAGGATGGCGTCCTTGAGCGACAGGCTCGTGCCATCCGGCATGAGCAGCTCGATGCGCGCGGTGGCGCCGTCCTGGCGTGACTCGAGGTGGATCTGCGGCCGGACCGGCTCGTTGGAGAAGATGAGCGCGGTGCCGCGGTAGATGACGCGGCGCTGGCGCAGGAACTCGAACAGCTCGCACAGGTCCTCGTCGGACAGCACGATGCGCGAGTCGTAGCGCTGCTCGTGTTTGGCCAGCAGGATGAAGACGCGCTCGTCAGGGGGCGCGATGCGCATGCCGGCCTGGAGCATGCGCTTGATGTGCACCGGCCCCTTCATCTGCGCGTCCTGGCGGCGCACGTCGATGAGCCAGTGACGCCCACCAGGACCCGCGTTGGTGGGCGTGAGCCGGTAGAGGAACTCGTAGTCCGGCTGGGAGGACAGGCCCAGCCAGCTCTCCACCTTCGCGAGCGCGGGGAGACTCACCGCGTCCCCGGCCGGCGCCTCCTCCATCGGCACGGACTCCTCCGAGTCAACCGGGGCCTCGTCCTCGTACCGGGAGGGCTCGGCGGCCGGGGCCGACGCGGAAGCAGCGGCCGCCGGGGCCGCAGCGTTGGCCGGCGCGGAGGCCGCGGCGGCGATCATCGAGGCGCGCAGCCGGGCGGCGAAGATGAGGGCGGCGGCCACCACGTGCTCGCAGTGGGGCCCCTGGACGTTCCAGGCCTGGCAGGTGCACTTGGAGATGGGCTTGCCATCGCCCACGTCGAGGGTGACCTCGTAGCGCACCTCGGGCGCGTCGGAGCTGGCCACCTGGGCCCGGATGCGTCCGCCATCCCGGTTGAGTCCGAAGACGCGGCGGGATTCCGCGACCTCGCGGCCCTTCTTGAAGGTGAGGGGCGGAACCTCCGCCTTGAGAGCCCGGAGCCACTGGCCATCAAGAGGGGGAGGTGCTTCTCGTGTGTCGGCGATGGAAGGCACGTTCTGGCAAGTCCCTTCCCCCCGGGGCGAGGGGAATCCATTCGATTACCACAGACGGGGCGTCTCGCGTCGTGGGAAAAGTGAAGAGCGATGGGCGAACGATGTTCGATCGCTCACCCACCTCACGGCCCGCTCCTTGTGAGAGCATGGTCGGTCGAGATGAAACGCCCCAACCCCCCTCGCGTCTTCGTCACCCGGCAATTGCCAGGAGAGGCGCTCGCCCGACTGGCCGTGCATACCTCACCCCGCGTCTGGCCGGAACCCCTTCCTCCCCCACCGGACGTCCTCCAGGCGGAAGCCCGGGAGGCCGAGGGGCTCATCACCCTCTTGACCGACCGGGTGGACGAGGCCCTGCTCGCCGGTGCTCCCCACCTGCGGGTGGTCAGCAACGTGGCGGTGGGCCACGACAACATCGACGTGGGCGCCTGCACCGCCCGGCGCATCGCGGTGGGCAACACCCCCGGAGTGCTCACCGAGACGACGGCGGACTTCGCCTTCGCCCTGCTGATGGGGCTGGCGCGACGGGTGGCGGAGGCGGATGCCTACGTGCGATCGGGCCAGTGGCGAACCTGGGATCCCAGCCTGCTGCTGGGTCCGGACGTCCACGGGGCCACGCTGGGCATCGTGGGCCTGGGTGCCATTGGCGCGGCGGTGGCCCGGCGCGCCCGCGGCTTCGGCATGCGGCTGCTGTACGTCAACCGCCAGGCCCGGCCGGAGCTGGAGGCGGAGCTGGGCCTCACGCGGGTGGACAAGGCCACGCTGCTGGCCCAATCGGATGTCGTCTCGCTGCACGTGCCCCTCACCCCCGAGACCCGTCACTGGCTGGGTCGGGCGGAGCTGGCCGCCATGAAACCCGGCGCCCTGCTGGTGAACACCGCCCGGGGGCCCGTGGTGGATCAATCCGCGCTCGTGGACGCACTCGAGAGCGGGCACCTGGGCGGCGCCGCCCTGGACGTGACGGATCCCGAGCCCCTGCCGCTCGACAGTCCCCTCCTGCACCTGCCCCGGGTGCTGCTCGCCCCCCACATCGCCAGCGCGAGCCACGCCACCCGCGGCCGCATGGCCTCCATGGCGGTGGACAACCTGCTCGCCGCGCTGGAGGGTCGCCCTCCCCCGAATTGTGTCAACCCGGAGATCTACCAACCATGAGCCCGAATCCCTCGCCCTCCCTCTTCACCGCCGGCCATGACGCCACCCTCCTCGACGAGGTGAAAAACCGCCTGCGCGACGTGCCGGACTTCCCCAAGCCGGGCATCCTCTTCAAGGACGTGACGCCCGTACTCGCCGACCCCCACCTGTTCCACCGCGTGGTGGACGCCATGGCGGCGCCCTTCCGGGGCCAGCGCATCGACCGGGTGGTGGCCGTGGAGTCGCGCGGCTTCCTGTTCGGCGCGCCCATCGCCCTGACCCTGCACGCGGGCTTCGCCCCCGCGCGCAAGCCGGGAAAGCTGCCCTGGCGCACGCGCACCGAGCGCTACGCGCTGGAGTACGGCGAGGACGGCCTGCAACTGCACGAGGACGCGGTGGGCCGGGGGGACCGGGTGCTCATCGTGGATGATCTGCTCGCCACGGGCGGCACCGCTCAGGCCACGCAGCGCCTGGTGACGGCGCTGGGCGCGGAAGTGGTGGGCTACAGCTTCCTCATCTCGCTGGACTTCCTGCCCGGACGCGAGCGCCTGGGCCGCGACAAGGTCTGCGCCCTGCTCTCGTATTGAGGCCTATCGGGGCTCGCGCAGCAGCGAGAAGCCGATGTGCGCGCCCCAGCCGAGCACGCGCCCCAGGTGGATGTTGAGCAGCGACAGGGGCTCGAGGTAGCGCGAGTTCATCAGGGGTCCAGCGTCCACCGCGTCGAACCCCAGCCGCACGAGGAGCTCCCGCACCCGCTGTTTCGCGGCGTCCTCGTCACCCGCGTAGAACATCGTGATGGGCCGGTCCTCGAGCCGGGCCCGCTGGGCGGCGTACACCTCCGCGAAGACGGCGTTGAAGGCCTTCACCACGCTCGCCTCCGGAAAGCGCCGGGAGATCTCCTCGGCGCCGGACGTCGTGTGCCCCATGCTCAGCGCCCGGTGGTTGTCCGTGATCGGGTTGGTGACGTCGACGAGGATCTTCCTCGCGAGCGCCTGGCGCAGCGGCTCGAGCGTCGGGACGATCTGCGCGAAGGGCAGCGTCAGCAGGAGCAGGTCGCACGACTCCACCAGCGCGCGCAGCTCCAGGGCCGTCGCGCCCGGGCCCGCGTCGCGCGCCGCCTCGAGCGCATGCGCCTGGGTGCGCGAGGTGAAGGCCACCTCGTAGCCCACCCGGGTCATCCAGGCCCCCAGGGCCCGGCCCACCTTCCCACTGCCGATGATTCCAATCCGCATGGCACCTCCCGCGAGCGCCTGTTATCAGCGCGCGGCGCCGCTGGTGGCGCGTCGTGTCAAACCTCCCAGAAAAAAGAAGGACGAGCGAGATGGCGGAGCCAGTTCAAGAAGCGATTCATGCCATGGAGGCCTATGCCGGCGCCGAGAAGGGCTACCGGCGCGCCCACTCCCGGGGGCTGGTGTTCCATGCGACGTTCACCCCCTCGCCCGACGCCCGGGGCCTGACGACGGCGGAGCACTTCCAGGGCCCCCCCATCCGCACGCTCGTGCGGCTGTCGAACGCCGCGGGCAGCCCCCACGCCGCGGATCGCGTGTCGCCCACCCGGGGCCGGGTGCTGGGCCTCGCCGTGCGCTTCACCCTGCCCTCGGGCGGGTTCGCGACCTGGGCCGCCGCCAACATCCCCGTCTTCCTCGCCCGCACGCCCCAGGAGTTCATCCAACTCACCACCGCCCAGCGCCCCGAGGGCGAGAAGCGCAAGCCCAACCCGCTGCGACTGCTGGGCTACCTCGCCACGCACCTGAACGCGCTGCGCGGCTTCAAGGGCGTCGCCCAGCTCAAGCCCACGCCCAGCTTCGCCCACGAGCGCTTCAACGGCATCCACGCCTACCACCTGGTGGACGCCCACGGACAGCGCCGCACCTTCCGCTACAGCTGGGTGCCCCTGGCCAGCCCCACCTCCCTGAGCGAGGCCGAGGCCACGCAACGCCCCGAGCAGTACCTGCTCGACGAAATCCGGCAGCGCGTCTCGCGCGAGCGCGTGGCCTGGGAGCTCGAGTTCCAGCTGGCCCAGCCGGGCGACCCCACCCATGACGCCACCCGCGCCTGGCCCGAGGACCGCCCGCGGGTGACCGTCGGCCGGCTCGTGCTCGAGCGCCCCTACGAGGACCAGCGCGAGTCCGAGCTGTTCGTCTTCGATCCGACCGGCGTCGTCCCCGGCATCGAGCTGTCCGACGACCCCATCCTGCGCTTCCGCGCCCAGGTGTACCGCGAGTCCCATCACCGCCGCTCCCAGGAGACCAAACCCGAGCCCAAGCCGACCGACCTGGGACAGTAGCCGGGGCCCGGTTGACGCCGTCTCCCCTGACTGTTTATAAGTTGTTCGACCAACTTATAAACAGAGGGGTCGGACATGGCCCGCCCATCGAACACGGAGGAGCGTCGGAGGCAGATCGTCCAGGGGCTGCTGCGCGTCATGGCCGAGCGCGGCTACGAGCGCGCGTCCATCGCGGAGATCGCGAAGGCGGCGGAGCTGAGCCCGGGTCTGGTGCACTACCACTTCACCCAGAAGCAGGAGGTGCTCCTGGCGCTGGTGGAGCAGCTGGCGGAGCGGGGGCGGGAGCGGGTGAAGGCGCGGCTGGCGCGGACGAAGGGAGGGCCGCGGGCACGGGTGGAGGCCTTCATCGAGGCCTTCCTCTCCACGGGAGACGACGCGGAGCCAGAGGCGGTGGCGGCCTGGGTGACCATCAGCGCGGAGGCACTGCGCCAGCCCGAGGTGCGCGCGGCCTACGACAAGGTGGTGCGCGCGGACCTGACGCACCTGGAGGAGCTGGTCGGCGAGGTGCTGGGCCGGGAGCGGGCACGGGCGGTGGCGGCGGGGCTCTTCGCGGCGATCCAGGGCTACTTCGTGCTCTCGACGGCCGCTCCGGGGCTGGTTCCCCCGGGCTCGGCCGCGGGCACCGTGAAGCGCATGGCCGCGGGGCTGCTCGACCCGGACGGCCCGGAGGCGCGGCGATGAGTCGCATCCTTCCCGACTGGAGCCCCGAGCAGCGCCGCGCCTCCCCTACGTCTCGCTGGAGTCCACGATGAGCCTGTCCTTCGTCACCCTCGGCGTCGGCGATGCCTTCTCCGCCCTGTACTACTCCTCCTGCCTGGCGCTCGAAGCCGAGGGCCAGGTGCTGCTCGTGGACTGTCCCCACCCCATCCGCAAGATGATGCGCGAGGCCAGCCTGTCCTCGGGGGTGGCGTTGGACGCCGACCGCGTGTCGGGCCTCGTGCTCACCCACCTGCACGCCGACCACAGCTCGGGCGTGGAAGGGCTCGGCTACTTCTCCTTCTTCGTGCTCAAGCGGAAGCTGCGGTTGCTCGCCCACCCGGACGTGACGCGCCGGCTGTGGGACGGCCACCTCGCCGCCGGCATGGAGGATCTCATCCGCACGCCCGGAGGAGAGCCCGAGCGCCATGGGCTCGACGACTACTTCGAGCCCCTACCGCTCTCCACCGAGCAGGCCGTGCGCTTCGGCCCCTTCACCATCGAGTGCCGCCGCACCTACCACCACGTGCCCACCACCGCCCTGCGCATCCGCGCCGGCGGGCGCTGCCTCGGCTACAGCGCGGACACCGCCTATGACGAGGGGTTGATCGCCTGGCTCGGCGAGGCGGACCTCGTGGTGCACGAGACGAACTACGGCGTCCACACGCCCTACGACAGGCTGGCGGCCCTGCCCGAGGCCGTGCGCGCGAAGATGCGGCTCATCCACTACCCGGATGGGTTCGACCTCGCGGCGAGCAACATCGAGCCACTCGCCCAGGGACGCCGCTACACGGTGTGAGCCACCCGAACCGCCCGCCACCTCGCTGTGCGAGAGGGAGGGCGCACCTGCGACGGAGCGTCACGAACGGGTCACGCGAGAAGGATGTACAAGCGGGCCCAACGTGGGAGATTCTCGCCGCCGAAATTCCCATGTCCTCTCCGTTCCGTCCGCCGAGCCTCTCCGCCCTTCTCCTGGCCCCCCTGTTGCTCGCGGGCTGTTCCGCCCTGTTGGGACGCACGCCTCCGCCCGAGCCGGAGCTGGAGGACGAGCCCACCGTCACCGTCACGCTCCTGCACGTCAACGACGTGTACCAGTTCACTCCGGTGGACTTCGGGGCCCGGGGAGGACTGGCGCGGCTGTCCACCCTGCGCAAACAGGCGCTCGCCGAATCGCCCCACACGCTGTTCCTGATGGCCGGTGACACGCTGGGGCCCTCGGTGGAGTCCACCGTCCACAAGGGCAAGCAGATGATCGACGCGTGGAACGCCCTGGGCCTGGACTACGCGGTGCTGGGCAACCACGAGTTCGACTTCGGGCCGGACGTGCTGCGCCAGCGCATCAAGGAGTCACGCTTCACGTGGCTGGGCGCCAACGTCATGGACAAGGAGACCCGGCGCCCCTTCGCGGACACGCCGCCCTTCGTCATCCGCGAGGTGGGCGGAGTGAAGGTGGGCCTCTTCGGGGTGCTGCTGGGCAAGACGAAGTACAGCTCCAAGCCCGGGCCGAACGTGTACTTCACGGACACCTGCGCCAAGGCACGCGAGCTGGTGCCGCTCATGAAGGCCCAGGGCGCCCAGGTGATCGTCGGGCTCACGCACCTGTTCGTGGCCGAGGACAAGACGCTCGCGCGCTGCGCGCCCATCGACGTCATCATCGGCGGCCACGAGCACATCCTGATGCAGGCGGTGTCCAACGGCACGCCCATCGTGAAGATGTCCTCCGAGGCGCGCGAGCTGGGACGCGTCACGCTGCACGTGGGCACGCGCAGCGGCAAGCTGCGCAGCATGGACTTCGACGTGCTGCCGGTGACGCCGGACGTGCCCGAGGACACCGCCTTCACCGCCGCCATGCACCCATATGACGCGCTGACGGCCGAGCTGTCCGAGCCCGTGGGCCGCACCTCCGTGCCGCTCGACGCGAACGAGCAGGCCAACCGCAACCACGAGACCAACCTGGGCTCCTTCATCGCGGACGCCTACCGCCAGGCCGCGGGCGCGCAGGTGGCGCTCATCAACGGCGGCGCCATCCGCTCGGACTCGGTGCTGCGGCCCGGGCCCCTCACCCGCCGGGACGTGCTGGCCATCCACCCCTTCCCGGACTCGGTGGTGAGCATCGAGGTGACGGGCGCGGTGCTGCGCCAGGCACTGGAGCACGGCGTGAGCCGCAGCGCCGAGGAGGCGGACCCGGGGCGCTTCCCCCAGGTCTCCGGCATCCACTACACCTTCGACGTCTGCCGGCCCGTGGGCGAGCGCATCGTGAGCGCCAGCGTGAATGGCGAGCCGCTCGATCCCAAGCGCACGTACACGCTCGCCACCAACTCGTACATCTCCGGGGGCGGCGACGGGTACACCATGTTCAAGGGCGCCAGGTACCAGGTCGCCCCCAAGCAGGGGCGCACCACCCAGGAGGTGCTGCGCGCCGCCTTCGCGTCCGCGCCCTCCATCGTCCCCGCCACGGACGGCCGCATCCGGCGGCTGCGCGCGGGTGCCCAGGACGAGGCGACCAAGGACGAGGAAATCCCCATCTCCTGCCCGGCCCTGGGCGCCCGGGCGGCGCAGTAGCCCGCTACGCCCACCCGCGCAGCCGGTACACCAGCCGCCCGAACAGCTCCCGCAGCGCGTCCGTCCCCGCCGACAGGTTGGACGCCCGGGGCTGCCACCAGAAGCCGTGCGGGTACCAGGCATGCGAGCGCACATCCACCACGAGCGTGTCCGGATGCAGCCCCACCGCCTCGAAGGTCCCCAACGCCCGGGGCATGTGCGCCGCGCTCGTCACCAGCACCAGCTTGCTCCAGCCCCGCTCGCGGATGATGCGCTCGGAGTTCACCGCGTTCTCGCGCGTGTTGCGGCTCTTGCGCTCGCGAACGATGCGCTCGGGAGCAATCCCCCACATCATCAACTGGCGCGCGAACAGGTCCGCCTCCACCGGCGCCTCCGGGCGCGTGTCCAGCGTGCCCGCCGCCAGGAGCACCTGGCGCGCCTTGCCCTCGCGCAGCAGCTCGAAGCCCCGCATGATGCGCTCCGCCGCGGGGTTGTACTCGGGATGGCCCGAGCGCTCCGTGGCGTCCGCGTCCACCGCCCCACCCAGCACGATGACGGCGTCGTAGACGGTGTCCGGCTGGTACGTGGACACCACGTCCGCCTCCACCCAGCGCTGGAGCGCGTTGGCCACGGCCTCGGTGGAGAAGACGTACAGCGTGAGCCACCCGAGCACCTGCAGCCCCACCGCCAGCCGCGCCCGCCTCCGGCGCAGCACGCCGCCCACTCCCATCAACAGCAGCGCCCAGGTGAGCGGCGCGAGGAACAGATCCAACACCTTCGACAGGAAGATGAACACGCCCGGGCCTAGCGCTCGCCCCAGTGGAGCTTCTTGCGAAGGATGGAGAAGTAGCCCACGCCGGGGTCGCGCAAGAGCTGCACCCGGTTGGGCGAGCGCACCACCTCGATGCTGTCCCCGCACTGCAGGCTGTGGCCCGTCTGCCCGTCCAGCGTGAGGAAGGTGTCCGCGGTCTCGCTGCACAGGGTGATGCGGATGGTGCGGTCGGCGGGCACGAGCGTGGAGCGGTGCGTGAGGGCGTGCGAGCAGATGGGCGTGAGCACCGTGCAGTCCACCGAGGGGTGGACGATGGGCCCGCCCGCGGACAGCGAGTAGGCCGTGGAGCCCGTGGGCGTGGCCAGGATGACGCCGTCCGCCTTGTACATGGCCACGGGCACGCCCTCGATGGACACCTCGTGGTCCGCCACGCGCGCGAGCGCCCCCTTGTTGATGACCACGTCGTTGAGGACCTCGTCCTGCACCAGCACCTTGCCCTCGCGCACCAGCCGGCAGCACAGCTTCATGCGCGACTCCAGCTTGAAGCGGCCCGCGAGCACCGCGTCCAACGCGGGGAAGATGTCGTCCGCGGAGATCTCCGTCATGAAGCCCAGTGTGCCCAGGTTCACTCCGAGAATGGGCGTGGGGCGCCCATCGAGCATCCGCGCCGCGTGGATGAGGGTGCCATCGCCCCCGAGCACCACCACGAGATCCGCCCGGCTCACCAGCTCCCGGTCATCGAAGCGCGGCCAGCCGAGAGTGTGGGCCAACAAGCGGTCCCCCAGTACCTCCAGGGAGGGGTAGCGTTCACGGATCCGCAGGGCGAGTTCCGCCGCCTCGGGCTTGTCCTTCTTCGCAACCAGAACCAGGGTGTGCACGATGGGTTCGGGTTGTAGACCAAGCGCCCCGGCTCGCGCTGAAGGAAATGGCCGCTTCGATGACCTCGTGACACCGGCGGGGCGCCGAACCGTCCCGAAGGGAGCCCCCCGGGACGGCCGCTCCCGGACCCGTCAGAGGCCGTGCGCGGGAGCGATGACGTTCTCCCAGAGGGGGCGGTTGAACTCGTAGCCGTTGCCCGTGCCCGCGGCCGACAGCTTGAAGAGGCCTTGGTCCTTGCCCTTGGCGTGTCCGTTTCACGTCATGGGCGTCCACTTGCGTTCGCTGGCGGCCGACTCGACCGTCTTCTCGATGAAGCGCACCCCGCGCGCGCCATCGGTGACGCGCGGATAGTCCGCGGCGATCGGATCCGCGCGCACTCCGGCGAGCCGGGCGCGGATGTCCGCCGCGACGCCCAGGTACACGTTGGCGAACGCCTCGATGAAGGCTTCCGGATGACCGGAGGGCACGCGGCAGGCTCGGCGCGACGACTCGCTCAGCCACGGCGAGCCCCGCGTGAGGATGCGCCTGGGCCCATCGAGCGGCGCATGTACCAGGTGGTTGGGCTCCTCCTGCCGCCATTCGAGCGAGCCCGCGGAGCCGAACACGCGCAGGCGCAAATCGTTCTCGAAGCCGGCGGCGATCTGCGAGGCGACCAACACGCCCCGCACACCCCCGCGCCAGCGCAGCAGCAGGTTGCCATCGTCATCGAGCCGGCGCCCGGGAACGAGCGAGCCGAGGTCCGCGCAGATCGCCTCGATCTCGAGCCCCGTGACGGTGGCGGCCAGGTTCTCCGCATGCGAGCCGATGTCGCCGATGGCACCCGCCGCCCCGCTCTTCTCGGGATCCGTGCGCCACCCGGCCTGCTTGTTGCCCTGGGCCTCCACGTGCGTGGCGAGCCAGCCCTGGTTGTACTCGACGGTCACCTTGCGCAGCTCGCCCAGGACGCCGCCGCGCACCAGCGCCCGCGCCTCGCGGACCATGGGATAGCCGGTGTAGTTGTAGGTGACGCCGAACACGATGCCGGTGCGCTCCACCGTGCGCACGAGCTGCTCGGCCTGGGCGCTGGTGTGCACGAGCGGCTTGTCACACACCACGTGGATGCCGGCCTCGGCGAAGGCCCTGGCCACCGGGTAGTGCACGTGGTTGGGCGTGACGATGGAGACGAAGTCGATGCGCTCGTCCACCGGACGCTTCAGCTCATCGGCGAGCAGGTCCTCCCAGCGGCCGTGGTTGCGCGCGTCGGCGAGGCCCAGGTCGCGGCCGGAAGCGCGCGCCTTGTCCGGGTCGGACGAGAGCGCGCCGGCGACCAGCTCCATCTGCCCGTCCAGGGCCATGGCACGCCGGTGCACCGCGCCGATGAACGCGTCACGCCCACCACCGACCATGGCGTAGCGCAGCTTGCGATCGTGTGAGGCACTCATCTCGCCGCCCGGGTCTGCTTGTCCTTGTCGAACGCGGCGTCGAACGCTCCCGCCGCGGCGGGGAAGTCGAGCCGCTTGCAGAAGGCCGCGCTCTCGGTCGCCCCGTGCACGCGGTCCATCCGGCTGTCCTCCCACTCCACGCTCAACGGTCCCGCGTAGCCGGTGTCGTTGAGCGCGACGATGATGGACTCGAAGTCGATCATCCCCCGGCCGACACTGCGGAAGTCCCAGTGGCGGCGCGAATCACCGAAGCTCGTGTGGCCGCCGAACACGCCGACGGTGCCGTCGCCCCGGCCCCACCACACGTCCTTCATGTGCACGTTGAAGACGCGGCCCGCGAACGTGCGGAGGAACTTCACGTAATCCACGCCCTGGTAGCCGAGGTGGCTGGGGTCGAAGTTGAAGCCGAAGCGGCGGTGGCCCTTCACCGCCTCGAGCGCGCGCTGGGCGGTGGCGATGTCGAAGGCGATCTCCGTCGGGTGCACCTCGAGCGCGAAGCGGACATCGTGCTCCTCGAACACGTCGAGGATGGGCGTCCAGCGGCGGGCGAAGTCGGCGAAGCCCTTGTCCCAGAAGGCCTGGGAGGTGGGCGGGAAGGCATAGGTGGCATGCCACACCGACGAGCCCGTGAAGCCCGTGACGGTCTTCACGCCGAAGGCGGCGGCGGCGCGCGCCGTGTCCTTCATCTCCTGGGCGGCACGCTGGCGCACCCCTTCCGGCTCGCCATCCCCCCACACGTGATCGGGAACGATGGACTGGTGCCGCTCGTCGATCAGGTCGCACACGGCCTGGCCGACCAGGTGGTTGCTGATCGCGAGGCATTGCAGTCCATGGGACTCGAGCAGGGCCCACTTGTCGCGCACGTACGTCTTGGAGGCGAGCGCCTCGCGCACGTTGAAGTGATCGCCCGAGCAGGCCAGCTCCAGGCCGTCGTAGCCCATGCGCCGGGCCAACGGAGCGAGTTCGGAGAGAGGCAGGTCGGCCCACTGGCCGGTGAACAGCGTGACGGGTCTTGGCATGGTCGGAGTCCTGGAAGGGGAAGACACCCCGCGGCTCCACCCTCACGGGCGGAGCCGGGGATGGGAGGCACCTAGAAGGGCGAGTTCGGGAAGTAGAACTGCTGGGCGTTCTCCTTGGTGATGAGCACCGAGGGGATGATCGTCTTCGGGGGCAGCACCTCTCCCTTGAGGCGCGCCTCGGCGGTCAGCTTGATGGCGTCGTAGATGAACTTGGGCGAGTAGGAGACATCGGCCTGGACGAGCTTGTTCTTGCCGTCGAGGATCATCTTGACCATGCCCTTGGAGCCCGCGCCGCCGAACACCTCCTGGATGTCGGTGCGCTTGGACTGCTCGATGGCCTTGAGCACCCCGACGGCCATGTCGTCATCGGCGGCCCACACGGCGTCGATATGCTTGAAGCGCGTGAGGTAGTCCTGCATCACCTTGAAGGCATCGTCGCGGTTCCAGTTGGCGTAGCGCGCGTCGAGCAGATTGATGTCGGGATGGTTCTTCAGCACGGCCTTGAAGGCGTCCATGCGCTCGTTGTCGATCGTGGTCGCGATGCCGCGCAGCGCCACGATGTTGCCCCTGCCGTTGAGGCGCTTGACCAGGTACTCGGCCGGAATCCGGCCGAAGGCGGTGTTGTCCCCGGCGACGTAGGCGTCCTGAGCGTTGGTATCGGTCAGGCCCCGGTCGACCACCGTGACGTAGACACCCTTGCCCTTCACCTGCGCCACGGGCCGGGTGAGCGCGGCGGATTCGAAGGGGAAGACGACCAGGGTGTTGATCTTGTTGACGGTCAGCAGGTCCTGGAGCTGATTGGCCTGCTCGGAGGAATTGGCGGCCGTCTTCACGGTGATCTTCAGTCCCGGGTGCTGCTTCTCCAGTTCCTTCTTGGCCTCGTTGGCCCACCAGACGATGCCGCCGGTGAAGCCGTGGGTGGCCGTCGGGATGGCCACGCCGAGGTTGACCTGCTTGTCCTGCGCGAGCGCACTGGACGCGGTGAGGAGCGCGGCCATGGCGGATAAGCCGAGAGCGAATCTACGGAACATGGGCTTCATACGGTTTGTCTCCTGGTGGGGTAAGGGAGAACGACAGGGCAGCACGCGGCTGCCGGACGGCACCGCTCACTTCGTCACGAGGCTCCTTTGCGTCGGCGCTGCATGAACGCCACGCCGATGATCACGAAGCCCTGAACCGCCGAGTTCAGATACACGCTGATGACGCTGGTGAGGTTGAGGATGTTGCTGATGACGGACAGCAGGACCGCGCCCACGACGGTGCCGGTGATGGTGCCCGAGCCACCCTTGAGCGCGGTGCCCCCGACGATCACCGCCGCGATCGCCTCCAGCTCCCACAACAGGCCGGTGGTGGGCGAGGAGGAGCCGAGGCGCGGCACGTACAGGACGGTGGCGATGCCCACGCAGACGCCGAGCAGCACGTAGGTGAGCACCTTGATACGGTTGACGTCCACGGCGGCGTAGCGCGCCACCTGCTCGTTGGAGCCGATGGCCTGCACGTAGCGGCCGTAGGCCGTGCGGTTGAGGATGAGCCCGCCCCCGAGCGCGACCGCGAGGAACACCCAGACGGGAACCGGCAGGAGGAAGCTGGCGTAGTAGACGGGGCCGTAGGCATCGGACAGGTCCGAATCCAGGGTGATGGCACCGCCGTCGGCGAAGTACGTGAGGTACGCCCGGAAGATGCCGAGCGTGCCGAGCGTCACGATGAACGGCTCGATGCCTCCCCGGGCGATCAACAGGCCGTGCACGAGGCCGAACAGCGCGCCCAACAGCAGCGCGAACCCGATGCCGAGTGCGATCACGGACGTGGGTGATGAGAGTGACGGGGCCAGGCGGTTCATCAGGAGGATCATCACGCCGGCGATGAGCGCGGCCATCGAGCCCACCGAGAGATCGATGCCTCCGGAGATGATGACGAAGCACATGCCCACCGCGATGATGCCGATGAAGGCGGTGCGCGTGAGCACGTTCATCACGTTGTCGAGCGTGGCGAAGTCGCCGTTGAGCGCGGTGCCGGCGATGCACAGCACGATGAGCCCGAGCAGCGGGCCGAAGCCATGCAGGAGGGCGCGGACACGGTGCAGCGGCGTCCCGTCCGAGGCCCCCAGGGCGGTGGCCCCTGGCCGAAGGGAGTCAGTGGGTTCCGGTGGCATGGGCGATGAGCTCCTCTTCGGTCAGTTGGTCGGCCTCGAGCGTGGTGCGGAGCTGGCCGCCGCGCATCACCGCCACGCGGTGGCACAGTCCGATCAGCTCCATCAGCTCGGAGGAGATGACGATCACGGCCCGGCCCTCGCGGGCCAGCGCCTCGATCAGGAAGTAGATGTCGCGCTTGGCGCCCACGTCGACGCCGCGCGTGGGCTCGTCGAGCACCACCACCTTGGGGTCGGGGTGCAGCACCTTGGCGAGCGCGAGCTTCTGTTGGTTGCCGCCGGACAGGGCCGAGGCGCGGTTGTCCAGCGAGCCCGTGCGGATGCCGAAGCGCTTCACGGCGTCCTCGAGCGCCCGGCGCTCGGCGTCGGGCCGTAGCCAGGGCGTGGCGTAGCGCGAGAGCGCCATCATGGTCAGGTTCTCGCGCAGGCCGAAGTGCACGTGCAGGCCCTTCCCCTTGCGATCCTCGCTGAGGTACGTGAGCCCGTCCCCGGCGGCATCCCGGGGGTTGCGCCAGTGGGCGCGGCGGCCATCGAGCTCGACACGCTCCACCTCGCGCGGCCGCAAGCCGAGGAGTCCCTCGAACAGCTCGGTGCGGCCGGCGCCGACCAGTCCCGCGAAGCCGAGGATTTCTCCGGGACGCACGTCGAAGCTCACGTCCCGGGCCCACCCCGGCACCGTCAGTCCCCGCACGCTCAGCCGGGGCGGAACGTCCGCGGGCGGGGGCGCCTTGGGCGGGTAGAGATCCGAGGCCTCGCGGCCGACCATGAGGCTGGCCATCTGGTGGCGCGTCACGTCGCGCGTCGCCGAGCGGGCGACGAAACGGCCATCCCGCATCACCACCACCTCATCCGTGATGCGCTCCACCTCGTCCAGCTTGTGCGAGATGTAGAGCAGCGAGACGCCATCGGCCTTGAGCTGGGCGATCAACGCGAACAGGCGCTCGGTCTCGCCCGGCGTCAGCGTGGCCGTGGGCTCGTCCATGATGAGCAGCCGCGCCTTGCGCGCCAGCGCCTTGGCGATCTCCACCAGTTGTTTCTCCGCGACGATCAACTGGCGCACCGGCGTCTCGGGAGAGGCCCGCAGCCCCACCTGCTCCAGCACGCGCGCGGACTCGCGATTCATCGCCGCGTCGTCCAACAACCAGCCGCGCTTCTTCTCGTGACCGAGGAAGATGTTCTGCGCGATCGTCAGGTCCTCGGCGAGGTTGAACTCCTGGTGGATCAACACGATGCCCCGGGCCTCGGCCTCGCGGGAGCCGGAGAAGTGGACCGCCTCGCCATTGACGAGCACCTCGCCCGAGGTGGCCGACTCGTAGCCGGAGAGGATCTTCATCAGCGTGGACTTGCCCGCGCCGTTCTCGCCCAGCAGGCCGATGACCCGGCCCGGCGGCAGCGCGAAGCTCACGCCGTGCAGCACCCGCACCGGGCCGAAGGCTTTCACGACGTCACGGAACTCGATGGCGAGACTCATCGCGCCGCTCCCTTCATGCGCAGGGTCTCCTGCATGGCCAGCACCGCGGCGCCAATGAGTCCCGACTGCTCCCCGAGGGGAGAGAGCTGGATCTCGAGCTGGCGCGTGGAGAGCGCCAGCGAGCGCTGGTAGATGCTCTGCCGCAGCGACGCGAGGAACAGCGGGCCGATGCGCATCATCGAGCCACCGAAGAAGATGTGTGACGGGTTGAAGAAGTTCACGGCCGACGCGAGCATCTGTCCGATGAGCCCGCCCGCGCGTTGCACGATGGCGTTGGCCGCCGCGTCCCCCGCGCGGCTGGCGCGGGCCACGTCCTCGGGGCGGATGGTGCCGGTGGCCGCCAGGGTCTCCGCGAGCAACGCGCTCTCGCCCGCCTCCACCGCCGCGCGCGCCATGCGGGCGATCGCCGGCCCCGCCGCCATCGCCTCCACGCAGCCCAGGTTGCCGCAGTGGCAGCGCGGACCGGACGGGTCCACGCAGATGTGGCCAACATCTCCCGCCGAGCCGGTGGCGCCCCGGTACACCTGGCCCTGGCACACGATGCCGCAGCCGATGCCGGTGCCCACCTTGATGACCAGGAAGTCGTGCAGCGAGCGCTGCAGCCGCCACAGCTCCCCGAGCGCCATGATGTTGACGTCGTTGTCCACGAAGAGGGGCGCGGCGAAGTCGGCCTTCATGTCGTCGCGGATGGAGAAGCCATCCCACTCGGGCATCAGCGGCGGGTTGACGAGCTGACCGGACTCGAAGTTGACGGGGCCCGGCACGCCCATGCCGATGCCGATGACGTCGTGGGCCGAGCGGCCGGCCTGATCCAGCAACTGACGCAACAAGGCTCGCACGCGCGCGAGGACGAACTCGGGGCCCTTGCGCACGTCCGCGGATTCCACGTGCCGCGCCAGCACCTCCAGGTCCGGCGTCAGCACGCCCACGCGCAGGCCGGTCGCGCCGAGATCCGCCGCCAGCAGCACGCCCAGCCCTCGATGAAGTCGCAGCGTCTCGGCCCGGCGGCCACCGGAGGAGGCCTGCAACCCGTTCTCCTCCAGCAGCCCCCGCTCCAGCAGACCCGCCACCACCGCGTTGGCTCGCGTCTTGGAGAAGGCCGAGCGCCGGGCGAGCGCGTCGCGAGACAGGCCGCTGGACCAGAACACCGTGTCCAGCAGGGCGAGCTCTCCAGGAGATAGGCCGTTCCAGCGGCTCAAGTCGGGTCTCCGCGAGGGGGTGACAGGCGTTGCGAGAAAGCCGAAGTCCAAACTACCGAAGCGGACTTTGGCCCGACAACACAGAACTTCGACCCGAATCGGGTCGACCCCTATTCACCCTGTACGGAATCGATTCACTGAACGAAAGGAGGAGCACCCGCCGAAGGACGGCCTGGCGGTCGCGGCGGGGCGACGGCGCCGTGCCAGGGTCGGAGGGGGACAACAGTATTCCCCCATGGATCTCTTCGATCACGCCAGCCGCAAGGACGAGGCCACCCTGGCGCCCCTCGCCGAGCGGATGCGCCCCACCCGTCTGGAGGAGTTCGTCGGCCAGGAGCACCTGACGGGCGAAGGCCGTTTCCTGCGCCGGGCCATCCAGCAGGATCAGGTGCCGTCGATCATCCTCTGGGGCCCACCGGGGACGGGCAAGACGACGCTCGCCCACCTCATCGCCCACTCCACCGGCGCCGCCTTCGAGTCGCTCTCCGCGGTGCTCTCCGGCGTGAAGGAGATCCGCGAGACGGTGGCGCGAGCACAGGAGCGCTGGAAGATGCGCCGCCAGCGCACCCTGCTCTTCGTGGACGAGATCCACCGCTTCAACAAGGGGCAGCAGGACGCGCTCCTGCCGCACGTGGAGAAGGGGACCGTCACGCTCATCGGGGCCACCACGGAGAACCCCTCCTTCGAGTTGAACGCGGCGCTCCTGTCGCGCGCGCGCGTCGTCACCCTGCGAGGGCTGGAGGAAGAGGAGCTCGTGGCGCTCTTGCGCCGGGCGGTGGAGTCGCCCAGGGGCCTCGCGGGCAAGGTGCGGGTGGACGACGAGGCCCTCACCTTCCTCGTGCAGGCGTCGGGAGGCGATGCGCGCAAGGCGCTCACGGCGCTGGAGGCCGCGGCCGCGCATGGGGGAGGCCGGGTGGACAAGGCCATCGCCGAGGAGGCCCTGCAACACAAGGCACTGCTCTACGACAAGGCGGGCGAGGAGCACTACAACGTCGTGAGCGCCTTCATCAAATCCATGCGGGGCTCGGACGTGGACGCCGCGCTCTACTGGATGACGCGCATGCTGGAGGCGGGAGAGGATCCGGTCTTCATCTTCCGGCGCATGGTCATCTTCGCCTCGGAGGACGTGGGCAACGCGGACCCGCGCGCGCTCGGAGTGGCGGTGGACGCGCTGCGCGCCTTCGAGCTGGTGGGCCTGCCCGAGGGCACCCTGCCCCTCACCCAGGCGGTGACGTACCTGGCGCTCGCGCCCAAGTCCAACGCGGTCATCTCCGCGTACGCCGCGGTGCGCGCCGCCGTCACGGAAGGAGGCGCGCTGCCGGTGCCCGCGCACCTGCGCAACGCACCCACGAAGCTGATGAAGTCACTGGGCTACGGCGCGGGCTACAAGTACCCGCACAACTTCGAGGGCAACTACGTCCCGGAGGACTACCTGCCCTCGGCGCTCAAGGGTCGGCGCTTCTACACGCCCACGCGCAACGGCTTCGAGCGGGAGCTGGCCGAGCGCTACGAGGAGCTCCAACGTCAACTGGAGGGCCGCACGCGCGAGCCGGGCGAGGAGGGCTGAGCGGCCCCCCCACCATCAGGACGCGGCGTCGAGGGTATCGTCGTCGTCGTCGTCCTTGGAGCGCTTCATGGTGCGGCCGGCCACCTCGTACTGCTTGAGCAGGCGGCGGAAGTTGGAGCGATCCACCCCGGCGGCGCGCGCGGCGCTGGAGACGTTGTGGGTGTGCTTCTCCAGGAGCGCGGTGAGGTAGCGCCGCTCGAAGGCGCGCATGGCCAGGCGCTTGGCCTGGGCGTAGGGCAGGTGCGCGAGGCTGAACACCTCCACCTGGGCACCGGCCTGGGGCGCATCCTGGAAGCCCGGCGGCAGGTCATCCGTGTCCAGCACCTCCTTGGAGGTGAGCACCACGGCGCGCTCGATGACGTTCTCCAGCTCGCGCACGTTGCCCGTCCACCGGTTGCAGGTGAGGGCCTCCAGGGCACGCGGCGTGAAGCCCGTGACGCGCTTGCCCACCTTGGCCGTGTACACCTTGAGGAAGTGGTGGGTGAGCAGCGGCACGTCCTCGGGACGCTCGCGCAGGGGCGGCAGATCGATGGTGATGACGTTGAGCCGGTAGAACAGGTCCTCGCGGAACTTGCCCTGCTCCTTGGCACGGCTGAGGTCCACGTGCGTGGCGGCGATGACGCGCACGTCCACCTTCACCGGCTCGTTGGCGCCCACGCGCTTGACCTCACCCTCCTGCAGCACGCGCAACAGGCGCACCTGGGTGGCGGGGGGCACGTCGCCAATCTCGTCGAGGAAGATGGTGCCGCCGTCGGCCGCCTCGAACAGGCCCTTCTTGTTGGAGGTGGCGCCGGTGAAGCTGCCCTTCACGTGGCCGAACAGCTCGCTCTCCAGGAGGGTGTCCGTGAGGGCCGAGCAGTTGACCGCCACGAAGGGCTTGTCCTTGCGCGCGCTGCGGTAGTGGATGGCGCGCGCCACGAGCTCCTTGCCCGTGCCGCTCTCGCCCTGGATGAGCACCGTGGCGGTGGAGTGGCTCACCGTCTCCACCAGCTTGAACACGGCGCGCATCTGCGCGGACTGGCCGATGAGCTCCTCGAACTGGTTGCGCGCGCTGAGCGCCTCCTCGAGCGCGCGGGCCCGGTCCCTGAGCGACTTGCGCTCGGCGGCCTTGGCCACCGTCATGCTCACTTCGTCGATGTTCTCGAAGG
Source organism: Cystobacter fuscus (assembly GCF_002305875.1). Classification (NCBI taxonomy): domain Bacteria; kingdom Pseudomonadati; phylum Myxococcota; class Myxococcia; order Myxococcales; family Archangiaceae; genus Cystobacter; species Cystobacter fuscus. The sequence goes on from NZ_CP022098.1 coordinate 8,963,545, forward strand.
GCTTGGTCAGGTAGTCGTAGGCGCCGGCCTTCACCGCCTCCACGGCCGTCTCCACCGTGGCGAAGGCGGTCATCATGATGACCTCCACGTCCGGCCGCACCGCCTTGATGCCGCGCAAGAGGTCCATGCCCGACAGGTTGGGCATCTTGATGTCCAGCACGGCCACGTCGATGGACGGGTCCTTCGCGGCCGTCAGTCCCTCGACGGCGTCGTCGATGGAGACGACCTGATAGCCCTCGCGCACGAGGATGGAGGTGACGGCCTTGAGGACGATGGGATCGTCGTCCACGACCAGGATCTTGGCGCGTTTGGGTGCGGGAACAGACGGGGGAGGACTCACGGCGACCTCTCGAGCTGCAACGGAATGGGGATGTAGACGGTGAAGCGAGAACCCTCACCCATCTGGGTATCGACCTTGAAGACGCCGCCGTGGTCCTCGACGATACGGTAGGCGATCGACAAGCCCAGGCCCGTTCCCTGACCCGGAGGCTTCGTGGTGAAGGACGGCTCGAAGATGCGCGCGAGGTAGCGCTCCTCGATGCCACAGCCCGTGTCGGCGACGCGGAAGAAGCAGCGATCCTCTTCCCTGCCCGTCTCCAGCGTCAGCATGCCGCCGGTGGATGGGAGCGCGTGCAGGCCATTCTGCAGCAGGTTGAGCATCACCTGCGACAGCTGGCCCGGGTCTCCGAACAGCTCGGGCAGTTGCGGCTCCAGGCGCAGATCCAACCGCACCTTGGGGTAGGACTTGAGCTGGGCCCCGAAGAGCACCGCCGAGTCCTCCGCGCACTTGTTGAGCTGGAACGTGCGCCGATCATCCGTGCGGCTGTGACGGCTGAACTTCAGGAGGCTCTCCACGATGCGCTTGCAGCGCAGCGCGCTCTCCTCGATGAGGCCCAGCGACTCGAGGTCCTCATTGCTGCGGCCCTCGTCGCGCTTCATCAACTGCGCGAAGGCGAGGATGCCGCCCAGCGGATTGTTGATTTCATGCGCCACGCCGCCGGCGAGCTGCCCCACCGCCGCCATCTTCTCCGTCTCGATGAAGCGGCGAGTCATCTCGCGCTCGTCGGTGATGTCCCGGTAGGAGCACACCGCGCGCCCCTCGCCCGTGAGCGGGTAGGCGGCCATGGCGTAGATGCGGCCACGGGGGCGGATCTCCGCGCGCGTGCCGCGATTGGTCTCCAGCGCCTCGTGCAGGGGACAGCCCGGGCAGGGCGAGTCGCGATCGAACAGCAGCTTGTGGCACAGCTGCTCGGCGCCCTCCTCGCTCAGCGGCTCCTTGAGCCTGTCCCCCGCCAGCTCCGTGTAGGCGCGGTTGGCGCGGCGCACCCCGTAGTCCGCGCGCACCACGGCCAGCGGCGTGTCCATGGAGTCGAACGCCAGCTCCCACTCGCGCTTGGCCTGGCTGAGCAGGTGCGTGCGCAGCGTCACGCGCGTCTCCAGCTCCGCGTTGAGCCGCCGCAGCTCCTCGTTCTGCTGCTGCGTCACGCGCAACAGCCGCTCGTTCTCCGCCTGCAGCGCGTACTGCTCGAAGGCGCTCTTGACCGTGAGCACCAGGTGACTGTCGTTCCACGGCTTGGAGATGAAGCGGAAGATCTCCGAGCGGTTGATGGCCTCCTCGATGGCCTGTTGATCCGCCTGTCCGGTGAGCATGATGCGCTGGGCGCGCGGAACCTGCGCCTTCACGCGGCTGAGGAACTCCACGCCATTCATGCCCGGCATGCGGAAGTCAGAAATGACCACCTCGGGCGTGAAGCGCTCGAGGGCCTTGAGTCCCTCCTCCGCGTCCGACGCCGTCTCGATCTGCCAGTCACCGCGCCGGAGAACACGCCGGATGGACTTCAGGATGTACTCCTCGTCGTCCACCAGCAGCAACCGACCGCGTGGCACCGCTCCCTGTGTCTGCGCCAGTTCCAGTGGCAACCTCGTCCCGAATCCGAACCCCGAGCGTTTGCAATGACGCTGCCAACATCCATTATCTCGCAAACCGCCCTGATACCGGGTGCTTCAACACCCGGGGCCCCTGACCACCCTGGGTATAATCCTACCCCGACTTATGAATCGGGTCAATGGGGACCCACCCCTTTTGACCCATCCGAGGGGGCAAGGGGACTAGGGGGAGGCGGGCCGTTCGGGGGATGACGAGAGGGCCGAGTGGACGCAGATGCGGTTACGGCCCTCGTGTTTGGCGCGGTAGAGGGACTCGTCGGCGGAGCGCACCAGCTGCTCGGCGTTGCCCACGGCGTGGTGGGGGAAGGAGGCGACGCCCACCGAGGCGGTGACGCGCAGGGTGCGCTCCGGGCCGGTGTGCAGCACGCCCAGCTCCCGCCAGACGCGCTCGGCCACGGTGAGCGCGCCGGCCAGGGGCGTGCGCGGCAGGAGGATGGCGAACTCCTCGCCTCCGTAGCGCGCCAGCAAGTCCGTCTCGCGCACGTTGCGCTGGAGCGAGGCCGCCACGTCGCGCAGCACGACGTCGCCCACCTGGTGGCCATGGTCGTCGTTGAAGCGCTTGAAGTGGTCCAGGTCGATGAGGATGAGCGAGAGCGGATCGTCGTAGCGCTGGGCGCGCCGGAACTCCTCGCGCAGCCGGTCCTGGAAGTAGCGGTGGTTGTGCACCTGGGTGAGCCCGTCGGTGATGGACAGGCGCTCGAGCGCGGTCACGCGCGTGAGCAGCGCGTCCATCCGTTGCCGCTCCTGCAGGCAGCGCTCCACCCGGACCGACAGCTCCTCGGGATCCACGGGCGTGCGCACCACCTCGGCGCCCAGGCGCAGCACCGCCACCACGGCCGCGCGCTCCTCGGCGGGGATGAGCGCGATGATGGACGGACGCTGCCCATCGTCGTCCCGGGCCATCAGGTGCTGCAGGAGGGCGCGCGCGGGCCCACCGGCCGGCCCGAGCACGAGCAGCACCAGACGGGCCTCGTCGATGAGGCGTTGGGCCTCCGCGCCAGCGGAGACCAACCGGATGGAGAAACCGTCCTGCTCCAGCGCACCCGCGAGTTGTGCTTGCCGAGCGGGCTGTTCGTCCACCAACAGTATGAGGCGCCTGTCTCCCACATCACCCCTCGAAACCTGCCAAAGCCGTGACGCTAGCACGTCCGTACGTCACTCCGCGACCGTTGGATTGCACTCGGCCAGGGATGTTTGATAGCAGCCGCCTCCCCCGCCATCCGCTCATCGGGGTGCACCGCCGAGGTCTTCCATCGTGGCTCCTTCTCCCAGCATCAGCCTCTTCTTTCCCGCCTGGAACGAGGAGGATTACGTCGAGCGCTCGGTCATGCGCGCCCTGGAAGTGCTTCCACGGCTGACCGATGATTTCGAAATCATCGTCGTCAACGACGCGTCCACGGATCGGACCCAGGAGATTTGCGAGCAGCTCGCCGCGCGCATTCCCCAGTTCCGCTTCATCACGCACCCGGTCAACCTCAAGCTCGGCGGCGCCATGCGCACCGGCCTGTCCGCGTCCACCAAGGACATCGTGGTGTACTCGGACATCGATCTGCCCTTCGATCTCAACGAGCTGGAGCGGGCGCTGCGCCTGATGAAGTACCTCGAGGCGGACATGCTCTGCGCCTTCCGCTTCGATCGCACGAGCGAGGGCCCCAAGCGCATCGTCTACTCGTTCGCCTACAACCTGCTCATCCGCACGCTCTTCGGCGTCCATGTGAAGGACATCAACTTCAGCTTCAAGGTGATGCATCGCAAGGTCCTGGAGTCGGTGGAGCTCAACAGTCTGGGCTCCTTCATCGACGCGGAGCTGGTGGTGAAGGCAATCCATCAAGGGTTCAGGGTATTCCAGATGGGCGTGGATTATTTCCCGCGCACGCGCGGCATCTCCACGCTGTCCTCGCCCACGGTCATCCTGAAGATGGTGCGCGAGCTGGCGCGGCTGTACCCGGAGACGCGCTGGCCCAGGGCGGCCCAACGCCCGGTGCGGCTGCCCCCCACGGTGGCCTCGCTGCACGGCCCGGCGCGCGAGAAGGCGCGCGGCCACGGATAGGCCCCGGTGAAGCACGCGCCCACACGCCTCGTCGTCAACGCGGACGACCTCGGGCTGCACCCCTCCCTGGACGCGGGCATCCTGCGCGCCCACCGCGAGGGCATCGTCACCAGCGCCACCGTGCTCGTCATGGGCCCCAGCGCCCCCGAGGCGGTGCGCCAGGCGCGAGCCCAGGGACTCGCCCTGGGGGTCCACCTCGCCGTGTGCACCCGGCTTCCCCCCGTCTCGCCGCCCGCACGCGTCCCCACGCTCGCGCCCGGCGGTCGTCTGCGCGCGGGCTGGGCGGACTTCGCGCGCGCGTGGCTCACCGCACGGGTGCGCCGCGAGGAGCTGGAGCTCGAGCTGGCCGCGCAGCTCGCGCGGGCCCGGGAGCTGGGCGCCGAGGTGGATCACCTCGACATGCACCAGCACCTGCACCTGCTGCCCGGGGTGCGCCCCGTCGTGGAGGCACTGGCGCGGCGTGAGCGCCTGCCCCTGCGCTGGCCGGACCGGCTGCCCCGCCTCGCGTGGAGACGGGCACCCGGAGCCGCGGTGAAGACGTCGTTGCTCACGCTGCTGGCCCGGAGCGCGCCCAGGCCCGCGCCGGGCGTGCGGCGGGTGAGCGCGGGCGGCGTCTTCGAGGCGGGCCAGCTCGACGAGGCCGCCCTCCTGTCGCTGCTCGAGGCCCTGCCCCCCGGAGACTTCGAGCTGGGGTGCCACCCGGGCGAGGGCCGCCCCCATGTGCCGGAAGATCCCCTGTGGACCTATGGCTGGCAGTCCGAGCTGGACGCGCTCACCAGCCCCCGCGTGCGCGCCCGGCTCCAGCGCGCCGGGGTGGAGCTGACCACCTACGGCGCCCTGGCCTCCGCCACGTAGAGGATGTGAGGCGTGGAGTAACCCGCGCCCAGCTCCACCGTCTCGCGCGGATGCAAGCCCACCTCGCGCAGCAGCGCCTCCATCGCGTGCCGCGGCTGGAGCACCAGCGCGCCGCCCGCCTTCGTCCGGCCGAGCACCTTCACCATCACCCACTCCTGCGCGAGGCACTTGCGGTGCTTCCAGGAGCCATCGCCCTCGGCCTCCTTCACCAGCAGCCGTCCCCCCGGGCGCAGCAGCCGCGACGCGTCGCGAAGGAAGTCCGGCCAGCGCTCCAGCGGCAGCAGGTACAGCACGTCACACACCACCACGGCGTCGAACCCGCCCGCCTGTCCGGAGGCCAGCGACTCCACGCTCCCCACCTCGAACACCGTGTTCGGCAGCGTCCCCGGCCCCTGGCGCGCCCACGCGATCTTCCGTGGGTCGGGATCGACCCCATGCACGCGGCGCCGGGAATCGCCCAGGGCCAGCAGCCCGGAGAGCAGGCCATGGCCGCAGCCCACCTCGGCGACACGGCCCCCGGGGGGAACCCGGGCGGCCACGGCCTCCAGGGGAGCCGAGAAGGCCCGGGCGTGCACGTGGAAGCGCTCGCCGGGGGGCAGGAGGGAAAAGAGGGACAGGGTGGGCGTGAGCGGGGCGTTCACGAGATGTAGTGGTCCAGGGCGAAGGCGGCGGTGAGGACGACGAGAGACACCGCGCCCACGGCCCACAGGCCCTGGCGGACGCGAGGATGGTCTCTCAGGAGCAGCGCGAGGGTGACGAAGAGCGGAAAGGCGGACAGGAGGTAGCGTCCCATGCCCATGAAGTCCTTGGTGGCCACGGAGGGAATTCCCACGATGACGGCGCAGAACGCGCCATAGCCCCAGCCCAGCCGCCGGAAGGTGGGAATCACGAGCGCGAGCGCCACGCCCGTCAAGAGCGCGTGCACGACGAGCCGGAGCTTCACCTCGGCGTTGCCCTCGTGGAACACGGCCTTGAACCAGGGCAGCTTCAGCCATGCCTCCCAGCCGGGCTGCTGGCCCCAGCCCACCTGGGCATCGACGAAGGCGAAGGGCAGGCCGAAGCGGCGATCCAGGTAGAGCACGTAGAGGACGAAGCCGAGCGCGGACAGGACGGGCAGCAGATCCACGACGCTCCAGCGCTCGCCCCGCGCGCGCTTCCACTCCCAGCGGCGCACGAGCAGTCCCACCACCACCGCGGGTGCCACCGGCCGGGCGGCCGTGGCGAGCGCGCCCAGGACCACCGCCGGCACCAGGTGCCCCTTCTCCAACGCGAGGAACGCGCCCACCACCAGCAGGATGAAGAGCGCGTCGGAGTACATCACGCCATAGAGGAAGAAGGTGAAGGGGTAGAGGGCGAGCAGCAGCGCGGCATGGAGCGCGGAGGTGTCGTCCACGAGCAGGCGCGCCCAGCGCAGGAAGAGCAGCACCGCGAGCGGGCCGCACAACAGGCTGACGAGCACTCCCGCCTGGTACACGTTGGCGCCGAGCGCCTCCACGGCGCGGATGGCCAGGGGATAGAGCGGGAAGAAGGCCACCGAGCTCTGCTCGCCGGGACGGTAGTCGTAGCCCTGGTCGGCGATCCGCGCGTACCAGCTCGCGTCCCACGCCACCCACCCCATCACCACGTACTCGTCGAGCCGCACCACGGGAGCCTGGGGGTTCTTGTGATGGAAGCGCCAGGCCCCCGCGCCCGCGGCCGCGGCACAGGCGAGGAGCGCGGCCAACACGACGAGGGCCAGGATGCGGGAAGAAGAGCGGAGCATGCGCCGCAAGGCATCGTCCAGAAACGGTTGGGGGTCAAGACGCGCCACCACGCGAATGCCGCACACGACGCTTTCCGACACGCCCCCCGTCACCGACAATGCCGCCTCCCCCAGGAGACAGCATGCACCCCACCCTCCGCCACCTCATGGTGCTCGGACTTCTCGTGCTCACCGGACCGGCGTGGGCCCAGGCCGATGGAGAAGGACCCGAGCGCTTCGAGTACCTCCGCTCGCACTACACCAAGTTCGAGTACCGCATCCCCATGCGCGACGGCACGAGGTTGTTCACCTCCGTCTACGTCCCCAACGACGCGAGTCCGGGCAAGCGCTACCCCGTGCTGCTCGTGCGCACGCCCTACTCCGTCGCGCCCTACGGCGTGGACCGCTATGCCCACCGGCTCGGGCCCACCGCGCAGTACGAGAAGGAGGGCTTCATCTTCGCATTCCAGGACGTGCGCGGGCAGCACATGTCCGAGGGCACGTTCGTCAACATGCGGCCCCACCTGGCCACGAAGAAAGGCCCCAAGGACACCGACGAGAGCACCGACACCTACGACACCATCGAGTGGCTGGTGAAGAACGTGCCGGGCAACAACGGCCGCGTGGGCCAGTGGGGCATCTCCTACCCCGGCTACTACACGTCCGCGGGCGCCATCGACTCGCACCCGGCGCTCAAGGCCATCTCCCCCCAGGCGCCCATCGCCGATTGGTTCTGGGATGACATGCACCGCCACGGCGCCTTCAACCTGGTGCTGGCGTTCAACTTCTTCTCCGGCTTCGGCCTGCCCCGGCCCCAGCCCACCGACAGCGAGGAGTGGAAGCGCTTCGAGCACGGCACCCCCGACGCCTACCAGTTCTTCCTCGAGCTCGGCGCGCTCGGCAACGCGGACACGCGCTACTTCAAGGGCGACGTCGCCTTCTGGAAGGACCTCGCCTCGCACCCCAACTACGACGCCTTCTGGCAGTCGCGCAACCTGCTGCCCCACCTGAAGAACATCAAGGCCGCGGTGCTCGTGGTGGGCGGCTGGTTCGACACCGAGGATCTCTACGGGCCCTTGCGCACCTACGCCGCCATCGAGAAGCAGAACCCGGGCATCTCCAACTCCCTGCTCATGGGCCCGTGGATCCATGGCGGATGGATGCGCACCGAGGGCTCGTCGCTGGGGGACGCGGACTTCGGCTTCTCCACGAGCCCGCTCTACCAGGAGCTGGGCTTCACCTTCTTCAAGCACCACCTCAAGGGCGGTGAGGCCCCCGCCCTGTCCGAGGCCACGCTCTTCGAGACCGGCGCCAACCGCTGGCGGCACTTCGACACCTGGCCACCCAAGGCCGTGCGCGAGCAGCGGCTGTACTTCCAGCCCAGGGGCGCCCTCGCCTTCCAGGCCCCATCCGCCACGGGCGAGTCCTTCGACGAGTACGTGAGCGACCCGGCCAGACCCGTGCCCTACACGCAGGAGATCACCACCGGCTGGGCCAAGAACTACATGGCCGAGGACCAGCGCTTCGCCGCGCGCCGCCCCGACGTGCTCGTCTACCAGACGGCGCCGCTGGAGAAGGATCTCACGTTCGCGGGCCCGCTGGAGGCGGAGCTGTGGGTATCCACCACCGGCACGGACGCGGACTGGGTGGTGAAGCTCATCGACGTCAACCCCGGCAAGCTGCCCGGTGCCGCGCCGGGACGCGACGAGGGCCCGGGAGCGACCGACCGGGGCCACCAACAGACGCTGGTGCGGGGCGAGCCCTTCCGCGGCCGTTTCCGCGAGAGCTACACCCAGCCCAAGGCCTTCACGCCGGGCGAGGTGACGCGGGTGCGATTCACCATCAACGACGTGCTGCACACCTTCAAGCGGGGGCACCGCGTGATGATCCAGGTGCAGTCGAGCTGGTTCCCCTTCATCGACCGCAACCCGCAGACCTTCGTGCCCAACATCTTCGAGGCCAGGGAGGAAGACTTCGTGCGTGCCTTCCACCGCGTCCACCACACGGCACAGCACCCCAGCTCCCTCAAGGTGGGGGTGCTGCCCGCGCTGGACGACTGATCCGTCCCGCGCGAAGCGGGAAGCCCCTCGTGGCGGCCTCCCGCTCCGGCGCCAGCGAGGCTCAGCCCGGGTAGAACTTCCCGCCCGCCTTCACCTTCTCCACGAGGGCCGGCGCGGGCTCGAAGCGCTCGCCGTACTTGTCGTGGTAGTGCTCCAGGCGCCGCAGCAGCTCGGCGGGCCCGAGGCTGTCCGCGTAGCGGAAGGGGCCCCCGAGGAACGCCGGGAAGCCGAGGCCGAAGATGGCCCCCACGTCGCCGTCACGCGCGCTGCGCAGGATGCCCTCGCCCAGGCAGCGCACCGCCTCGTTCACCATCTGCAGGGCGCACCGCTCGGCCATCTCCTGGGCATCCAGGTGCTTGCGCTCGCGGCCATGCGGCAGCAGCTCGTAGACGGAGGTGTCCACCTCCTTCTTCTTGCCGTCGTAGGTGTAGAAGCCCTTCTTGTTCTTGCGGCCGAGCCGTCCGTCCGCCACCACCTTGTCGAACGCCTTGGGCGCCGCGATGCGCTTGCCGAACGCGGCCTCCATGATGGGCGCCACCTTCTGCGCCACGTCGATGCCCACCTCGTCCAGCAGGGTGATGGGACCCACGGGGAAGCCGAACTCCACGAGCGCCCTGTCCAGCTCGGCGATGTCGGCGCCCTCGGCCAGCAGGTACGCGGCCTCGTTCATGTACGGCGCGAGGATGCGCGAGGTGTAGAAACCCGGCCCATCGTTGACGACGATGACCGTCTTGCCCTGCTTCTTGCCGATCTCCACGCACGTGGCCGTCACCCAATCCGCGGTGCCCTTGTGGGTGATGATCTCCAAGAGGGGCATCTTGTGCACCGGGCTGAAGTAGTGCATCCCGATGACCTGCGCGGGCCGGCGCGCGCCCTCGGCCAACTGGGTGATGGGGATGCTCGAGGTGTTGGAGGCGAAGATGCTGTCCTCGCGCGTGACGGCCTCCACCTCGCCGAGGATGCGGCGCTTGAGCGCCAGGTCCTCGAAGACGGCCTCGATGACCACGTCCACGTTCTTGAAGCCGCTGTAGTCGGTGCCGCCGGTGACGAGCGCCATCTTCGCCGCCGACTCGCGCGACGTGAGCGAGCGCCGCTTCACGCGCTCGTCGAAGATGCCCTGCACCTGCTTGAGGGCACGACCCACGCCCGCGTCGTCCTTGTCCTTCACGCGCACCGGCACGCCCTGCAGCGCCGAGCTGACATAGGCGATGCCGCCGCCCATCAGACCGCCACCCAGCACGCCCACCTTCTTCACCGGGCGCGCCTTCACGTCGGCCTTGTCCGTGCCGTTCTCCTTCTTGAGCGCCGTGGTGGCGAAGAAGATCTCCACCAGCCGCTTGGAGACATCCGACACCACCAGCTCCCCGAAGAGCCGGGCCTCGGCCTCCAGACCCGCCGCGCGGCCGGACTCCAGGCCCACCCGGATGGCCTCGAGCGCCTTCTCCGGCGCGGGGAACTTGCCGCGCGTCTTCTTGCGCAGCTGCTTCCTGGCCTGATCGAAGAGCACCTTGCGGCCCAGGGGGTTGTCCTCCAGCGCCACCTCGGTCCACATCTCCTTGTTGGCGAGCCCCAGCAGCAGCGCGCCCAGGCCACCCTTCTTGCCCTGCCGCGCCACCGCCTTGAGCCCCTGCCCGTGCGAGCGCTCCACCTTCAGCGTCCCGTCCACCAGCTCGCGGGCGCGCCGCAACGCCACCTCGCGCAGGATGGGCACGGGCACCACCTCATCCACGATGCCCAGCCGCTTCGCCTTGGAGGGCTTCACCGTCTTGCCCGCGAGGATGAGATCCAACGCGGCCTGCGCGCCGATGAGCGCCGGCAGACGCTGGGTGCCTCCCGCGCCGGGCAGCAGCCCCAGCTGCACCTCGGGCAGTCCGATCGTCGTCTTGGGGCTGTCCGTCGCGACGCGGTAGTGGCACGCGAGCGCCCACTCCAGGCCGCCGCCCAGGCACGCGCCGTGGATGGCCGCCACCACCGGCTTGGGGAAGGCCTCCAGCCGATCGAAGACCCGCTGCCCATCCCGGGACGTGGCGGTGGCCTCCGCGGCCGTCTTGATGGTCTGGAGGAAGTCGATCTTCGCTCCGGCCACGAAGCTGTCCTTCTTGCCGGAGATGAAGACGAGCGCCTTCACCGCGGCGTCCTTCTCCGCCCGGTCGAGCAGCGCCGCGAACGCCGCGCCCGTCTGGGGCGAGAGCGTGTTCACCGGCTCGTCCACCTGGTTGAACACCACGAGGCCGATGTCTCCCTCGAGCTGGAAGGACAGGCCCTGCTTCACCTCGGACTCCTGAGCAACCATGGCACCCATCACGCACGCTCCAGGACCACCGCGGCACCGAGGCCACCGGCGGCGCAGACGGTGCACAGCACCGTGTTCTTGTTCTGACGCTTCAGCTCATGCAGGGCCTGGGTGACGATGCGCGCCCCCGTGGCCCCGAAGGGATGCCCGAGCGACAGCGAGCCGCCCGACAGGTTCAGCCGCGTGCGGTCCACCTCGCCCACCGGCGCGCTCCAGCCGGCCTTCCTGGCGAACTCCTTGGAGGCCAGGGCCTGGATGTTGCTCGCCACCTGGGCGGCGAACGCCTCGTGCATCTCCACGAGATCGATGTCCGCGAGCGTCAGGCCCGCGCGCTTGAGGGCCACCGGCACGGCGTAGGCGGGCCCTTGCAGGAGCTGGTCCCCCGGGTCCGTGGCCGCGAAGGCATGCGAGCGCAGGTAGCCGAGCGGCTCCAGGCCGAGCGCCTTGGCCCGCTCCTCGCTCATCATCAAGAGCACGCCGGCGCCGTCGGTGAGCGGCGAGGAGTTGCCCGCGGTGATGGAGCCGTACTTGCGGTCGAACACGGGCTTGAGCTGGGCGAGCGACTCCAGGCTCGTGTCCGCGCGCACGATGTTGTCCTTGTCCGCCACCTTCTCGTACCTGGGCGGCACCACCACGTGCATGACGTGGGAGTCGAAGAAGCCGTCCTTCCAGGCGCGCGCGGCGTTCTGGTGCGAGGCGAGCGCGATCTGATCCTGCTCGGCGCGCGAGATGCCGTTCTCCTTGGCCATCTTCTCGGCGCTCTCGCCCATGGTCAGGCCGGTGGAGTGCTCGGCGATGGCCGGGGGCACGGGCACCAGGTCTCCCGGCTTGAGCGCCTGGAAGGCCTTGAGCTTGCCGGGCAAGTCGCGCGCCTTGGAGGCGGCCATCAACGCCTGGGCCAGCGGACGGCTGGTGAAGATGGGCGCGTCCGACATGGACTCGGTGCCACCGGCGAGCACCACGTCCGCCTCGCCCAGGGCGATGGCATTGGCCGCCGTGGTCATCGCCTGGATGGACGTGGCGCACGCGCGCGACACCGTGAAGGCGTCGATCTTGCGCGGCAGCCCGGCGGCGATCACCACCTCGCGCGCGATGGACGGCGCGGTGAGCGTGGGGATGACCTGCCCGAACACCACCTGATCGATCTCCTGCGGATCGATCTCCGAGCGCTGCACCAGCTCCTGGACCACGATGCGGCCCAGCTCCAACGCGGTGAGCCTCGCGAAGTCCGTACCCGCCTTCGCGAAGGGCGTCCGCAATCCACGGACGATGGCCACCCTGCGGTGACCGTTTTGCTGCTCGCGTGCCATTGTGTGCCTCACCTTTTCCTGCGGGGTGAGGCGCATCTAATGAGCGGTGGTGCGGCGCGTCAACGGGAGATTGATTCTGGAATCAACCCGTCCCACCCCCGCCCTGGGGCCCGCCTGGAGAGGGGGCACGCGAGGTGTCAGACATCACACAACCCGGCGGCTCACGGGGACTGGCGCAGGGCGAAGCCATGCTTGTGGACGGCGTCCACGAAGAACTTCGCGGCCTCCGGATCCGTGGGCGGGAGGATGCCGTGGCCGAGGTTGCAGATGTGGCCCACGGGTCCCGCGCGCCGGAGGATGTCCACCACGCGCTGCTCCAGCTCCTCGCGAGGCAGGAAGAGGTGGAGCGGATCCAGGTTGCCCTGCACGGCCACGTCGGGGCCGAGGACGCGGCGGGCCTCGTCCAGGGGGGTGCGCCAGTCCTGGCCGATGACGTCCGCGCCGGTGCGCTTGAGCAGCGGCAGGTGGTTGGACATGCCGGTGCCGAAGACGATGACGGGCACGCCCTTGGCCTGCACCTCCTTCACCATTCGCGTGAGGTACGGCAGACAGAAGCGCTCGTAGTCCCAGGGGGAGAGCTCGCCGCCCCACGAGTCGAAGATCTGCACGATGCTCGCGCCGGCCTCCACCTGCATGAGCAGGTAGGGAATGAGCGTGCGCGTGAGCTTCTCGAAGAGGGTGTGGACGAGCTGGGGCTGCTCGAAGAGCATGCGCTTGATGAGGATGTAGCTCTTGGAGCCACCGCCCTCGACCATGTAGGCGGCGAGGGTGAAGGGGGCGCCACAGAAGCCGATGACGGGCACCGAGTCGTTGAGCGCGCGCCGGGTGCGGCGGATGGCCTCGGCGACGAAACCGGTGCCCTGCACGGGGTCGGGCACGCCGAGCCGCTCGATGTCGGCGGCGGAGCGCACGGGGTTGGGGAAGTGCGGCCCCTTGTCACCCAGCTCCAGCTCAATCCCCATGGCCTCCACGGGGATGAGGATGTCCGAGAAGATGATGGCCGCGTCCACGCCCAGACGGGTGACGGGCTGGACGGTGACCTCGGCGGCCAGGTCCGGGTGCTTGCACAGGTCGAGGAAGGCGATGTTGCCGCGGATGGCCCTGTACTCGGGCAGGTAGCGGCCCGCCTGGCGCATGAGCCACACGGGGGTGGTGTCCGTGGGCTGGCGGAGGGCGGCGCGAAGGAGGCGGTCGTTCAAGGTGGACACTCCGGATGGCTCCCCAGGTCCCTCGGGGGGCGAGCGGGGGGCGAGCGTTGTCACAGGAGGAATCGCCCCGGTCAACGCCCGTGACGGGTGGGCCCGGAATGAATCGTCCCCGGAAAAGGTATGCTTGACAGGGTCGGGGGGAGGCCGATAAAAGCCGCCCCGTCGCAACGCGGTGACGCGCGAGAGGGCGGATAGCTCAGCGGTAGAGCGTCGCCCTTACAAGGCGAGGGTCACAGGTTCAATCCCTGTTCCGCCCAAGTCCGTAGAATGAAGTCGCTGTGGGGAGTTAGTTCAGTTGGTTAGAACGCCGGCCTGTCACGCCGGAGGCCACGGGTTCAAGTCCCGTACTCCTCGCCAATAAAAGCCCAGCAATCCTCCGGGGTTGCTGGGCTTTTTCTTTTCCCGCGCGCTCTCCCCTGCCCTCCGTGCGCCCCTTCGGCATCTCGGGCCGGCACGGTGGGGAACTGGAGCACACAGGCCCGCCCCGCGCCCTCCCGGGCCGCTGGCGCGAGATGGGCGTGGCGCATGGTCATCTCAATGGTCGCGCGGCCTCGGCGCCGAAAGGAAGTCAAAGGTAGGTTTGTCTGTTTTCAACAGCCAGTGAAAACGCTGGAGTGTTTGTTGTTGTTCTCGCTGTATGAGATGAAACGCGGGACGAATTCCCAGAACGTGAGGATGCGGCCCGTCTCGTTTTGCCTTTCCTTTCCAAAGGAGGCCGTCAGGAGTGCGTGGCGGATTTGACGCTCGTCATCTCCCCGCATTTCATGATATTGCGACCGACATCCCAATTCGGCGCTCTCGTCGTTTTGGGAAGGAAGCCGCCTTGTCGCAGCCGTGGTTTCCCGCTACCCAACCCAAACATGGAGTTTCACCATGCGTCGCGTGCCACACTCGTTATTGCTGCTGGCCGGCCTCACCGCCACCCCGTGCGCCTTCGCGCAGACCGCACCGGTCAACCTCGCGCTGAACAAGCCCATCGCCGCCAGCAGCACCGAGAACCCCGTGGCGCTCAAGGCCGCCAACGCCAACGACGGAGACCTGGGCACCCGCTGGGGCTCCGAGTTCGTGAGCCCCACGTGGATCACCGTCGACCTCGGCAGTGAGCAGTCGATCGGCCGCGTGGTGCTGCGCTGGGAGAACGCGTACGCCACCGCCTACACCATCCGGGTCTCCAACGACGGCACCACCTGGAGCACCGTGCATACCAAGACCAACGGCCAGGGGGGAACGGAAGACATCTCGTTCACTCCCGTCCTGGCGCGCTACGTCTCGGTGTACGGCACGCAGAAGAACGGAATCTACGGCTACTCGCTGTACGAGTTCGAGGTCTACGCCACCAGCGGCGGCAGCCAGCCGGACCCGGATCCGACCGACCCGACGGATCCGCCTCCGGCCTCGCCGGGCACGGCGCCCACCGTGTCGTACAACGCGCGTGTCACCGGCAACCAGACGGAGCCCGCAGCGCCGTTCAACATCACCGAGGTGGCGACCTTCAACAACCCGTGGGGTCTGGACTTCCTGCCCGACGGCCGCGTCGTGGTCACCGAGAAGAGTGACCGCATGTACATCGTGACGGCCGCGGGCGTGAAGACGTCCATCAGCGGCCTGCCGGTCTCCGTGGGCGCCAACGGCGGTGGCGGCCAGAGCGGCCTTCACGACGTGGCGACCTCGCCGACCTTCGCCCAGGACCGCAAGCTGTGGTTCAGCTACGTGGCCAAGGGCGCGGACAACAACAACCACCTCACGCTGGCGTCCGCGCGCCTCGACGAGAGCGCCGGTACCGCGACCCTCGCCAACCTCCAGGTCATCTGGCAGGAGCCGTCGAGCTATTCGGTCCGCGGCCAGCCGGGCGCGCGCATCGCGTTCGCGCCGAATGGCCAGCAGGTCTTCCTCGCCGTCGGCGACGGCGACATCCCGGCCGCCAATGGCGACCGCGGGCACGTCGCGCAGCAGACGGACAGCGCGCTGGGCAAGATCATCCGCCTGAACCTCGACGGCAGCACCCCCAGCGACAACCCCGAGGCGTCTTTGGGCGGTGTGCGCGGGCAGGTGTGGGCCAAGGGCTTCCGCAATCCCTACGGCCTGGCGTTCGACGGCAGCGGCAACCTGTGGCTCAATGAGATGGGCCCCGCCTCCGGCGACGAGTTCAACTTCATCATCAAGGGCGCCAACTACGGCTGGCCCCTGGTGAGCAACGGCAACCACTACAACGGCGATGCCTACCTGCCGGGCCAGCCGTATCCGCGCCACGACACCGCGCCGCAGTTCACGCCGCCGGCGGCGTACTGGGGCTGGTTCTCCACCACCAACTCCATGTCTCCGTCCGGGCTGGCGTTCTACAACGGCAACCTGTTCCCGCAGTGGAAGGGCTCCGCACTGCTCGGCTCCACCTCGTCCATCGCGCTGTACCGCGTGGTGATCGACCCGGCGACCAACAACGTCACGGGCGTCGAGCGCTACGGCCGCAGCGCGAACAACGTGTACACCGGTGCGGTGCGCGCGCTGAAGGTGTCGCCGCTCGATGGCAGCATCTGGTACGTCAAGGGCGGCGGTGACGGCGCGCTGCGCAAGCTGACCCCTCAGTAGTGATTGTCACGATGGGACCGGGTTCATCCCGGTCCCATCGGCAGGTCGCGGGCGTAGGGACGGACGCGTGGGCACTCAGCCCGCGTCCGGAGTCCGCACACCGCCATCGGTCTCCGCCATCCCGGTATCGGGAACGCCGCCGTCGAACCACGAAGCGGGCAGGCCAGACGCGGGCGCGGCCGGGGTGGAGCCCACCTGGGACGTCGGAACAGGGGCCCCCTCCGAGGAGGGCTCACCGGCCGTCCCGGAGTCCGCGGCGAGGGCCTCGGGCTCACCGTCGAACAGGCGGCGGAGGATACGGCCATCGACATGGATGGCGTACTTCACTCCCCCATCAAGCACCGAGTGCCCGCACGCGGCGGGGTCCAGGAAGATATACACGAAGACGATGTCGCCCTGGCGGAGGACCCGGTAGCGGTGGGCCTCCTGTTTCTCCCAGCAGGGCCGCTCGCCCGCCTTCGAGGGAAGAAAGTCATTGGCCGCGACGGTGAGGGCCCGGAGCGTCACGCCCTCCACGTCCAGGAGCTGTCCCGCGCCGCCGTCCCCGGCCAGGGGCTCGTGGAAGGAAGGGAAGCGGATGGAGGGATCTTCCTGGAGCGGAGGGGCCGCGCGCTGGAAGAACGCACAGCTCGAGAGCAGGACGGTGAGCGCGAGGAGCAGACGTCTGAGTCTCATGGCGTTCCCCCGGAGGCGAGCTGGCAGGGCGCCACGCGCTCCTCGATCCGGAAGTCCGTCTCATTGAGCCAGCGCAGGGTGCCCGTCTGCTGGCAGCGCCACTGCCCCTCGGCCTGGGTCCATTTCAGCAACTGGCTCGTGAGGGGAATGTATTGAAAGAAGCCATCGCACGTCGGGTGCTCGGAATCACTCGAGGTGGAGAAGAAGGCGATGACGGCGAGCCGGACCTTGCCGTCCCGGGTCTCGGCCTCGAAGCCGTGAGTCCGTCCCTTGGCGACGATGGCGCGGATGTCCTCGTCGGAGAGTCTGGCCGCGTAGGGATGGTTGTGCAGCGCGAAGACATACTTGAGACTGCCTGGTGGATAGCGCTGATCATCCACGTGGGAAGGCAGGACACAGCTCTTCTTCCTGTCCAGACCGTCCAGGCGTGACTGGTCCGTCAACATGCTCATCTCGTACTTGTGGTCCGGAGTGTAATAGAGCCAGGCGCAGTACTCGCGGGAGACGCGCCAGCGCAATTGAAAGTCCTGGGACTGCACCCGGCCCGCGGTCGCGTTCGGCTTGGACAGGATGTGCGGGCACGCGGCGAGCAGCGCATCCGAATAGGAGTCAAAGGGCCCAAAGCCCGGCATCGGGCCCGGGAGACTGTCCAGGAAGGCCTCTCCGGGCTGGGGGCGCACCACCCCTTCAATGGATTGGGAGGCCGAACAGCCCACGAGCATCAGGCCCGATATCAACAGCGTCCCTGGCAGCCCTCCGCGTGAACGCTCGTTTGCCATGGGCCGACTCTTCGGACCTCGTCCCTTCACTGAAAGCTCCTATTAACCCGAGAGACTAGCACTCCCCGTGAGACAGCGTCAAGCCGCGTCATCAAGCTAGCGGAGGTGACTTCAAAAGTCACGCCGGGGGCGGAGCATTCGCCGCACTGCGCGCCCTCGGTTGTTGACAGGGTCCGGCTGGGACACGGGTTTCCGAGAGGCACCTCGGTTTTCCGTGGGGACTCGGGCTTCATGCCAGGGCCTCTTCCAGGGCGTGGCCACCGGCAGGTGACTGGCGCTGAACTTGCTGCGACCTTCCCCAGACTGTTCTTCAGGAGGACACATGCGACGTCTGCTGTTCATCGCCGGAGTGTGGGCGGGCCTGGGCCTGCTCGGATGCGGGCCCATCATCATCGACGACGCGGCGGGGGACGGAAAGCCGCTGCTCTCCAGCGGAGGGGCTCCCGTCGAGATCACGGGCGTCTCGGTCGAGGGCGACTTCCTCGAACTGGAGTTGTCCTATGAGGGCGGCTGCGAGGAGCACTCGTTCTGGCTCGAATGGGATCGCCTCTTTCTCGAGAGCGCCCCCGTACAGACGAGGGTCGTCCTCGGCCATGAGGGCCGGAATGACGGCTGCAAGACCCCTGTCTCCGACAAACGGCGGTTCGATTTGACGCCGCTCAAGGAGGAGTGGCGCCGGGGCTACCGGCAGACGGAGGGCTCCATGTCCATCCTCGTCGAGGGCGCCCCCCGCTCCCTGCTCTACACGTTCTGAGCGCACGAAGTCGTCCATGAGACGGGCCACGCGCTCGCGGCCCACGCGCCGGCCCTGGCGCGTCAAGGCGATCCTCTACCTCCAAAGAGGCATGGAAACATCAGCGGGCTCCATCCAGATTCATCCTCTCACGAACGAAGAGGAATGAATGAAGTACATTCTCCCAGCCAACCATGGTCTGCCCGACAGCATCCTCGGCGACCCCGATCTCCTCCCGAAGACCTCCGAGGGAACACCGTCGCTGACAGATGTTCAGTACGAGGCCCTCAGCCAGGGCGTCGCCCGTGGCACATCGATGTTGGTGGTCGCTCCCACCTCCACGGGGAAGACGCACATTGGAATCTGGGCCTTGAGCAGCTGGCTCTTCGCTCGTCCAGGCCGACATGCCGTGTACCTGGTCACGCATCGCGCCCTGGCCCGGCAGAAGTTCGAAGAATTCGTGGCGCTTCTGAGCGACCGGTATCTGGGTGGAGACAAGAGCAGCATCGTGCTCGCCAATGGAGACGCCGTCGAGGATGGAGCGGGCGGCGTTCCAACGGACCCCCTCGACGCCCTCATCCTGGTGGCGACGTACGAGAAGTATCTCGCGATGGTCTCTGGAAGCGGCATCCGCTCCGACATGAGCCATTGCGTCATCGTCTGCGATGAAATCCAGATTCTGGGTGATCAGCATCGGGGCCGGAACGTCGAGGTTCTCTTGACGCTGCTGCGCAAGACGCGATGGGGGCAGCTCATCGGGCTGTCCGCGGTGATCGACGCGCGCGACGCCAGGGACCTGAGGGAGTGGTTCAACGCCACCCTGATTCGTCTCGATGGCCGGGAGAAGCACCTCCACTACGAATGCCGGACCCCCAGCCGGGTCCTCACCTTCCGAACAGACAAGGCAGAAGCGGGCATCCAGAGCGCGGCGCCCACTCCTCAAGCGCCGAACGATACGGCCTTGATCCTCGAGCAGTTGCTCAAGAACAAGGACGCGCTCCCCGTGGTCGTCTTCTGTATGACCCGTCGGAAGGTGGAACAACTGTCTCAGGAGCACGCTCGGAAGCTGGGCCTGGGCGCTTCGCCAACACAACCCCTGCTGCCCGAACTGAGGGAGTCAACCACCGCGGCGCGGGAACTCTCCCGCTTCATCCCCAAGCGGTTCGCCTTCCACTCGGCGGAACTGATCGAGGAGGAGCGGGCACTCGTCGAAGGAAAACTGGAATCGGGACACCTGGATCTGGTCTTCGCCACGAGCACGTTGGCCGCTGGCGTCAACTTCCCGTTCAAGACAGCGGTCTTCGACGACTGGAAGCGCTGGAACGATCGAAACAAGAATCATGAGCCCATGCCCGCGAGCGAGTTCCACAACATGGCCGGACGGGTTGGCCGCATGGGCTCGAAACACTCGCACGGCAGCGTCATCTTCACGGCCAAGGACAACTACCAGGAGAGACAGTCCGTCAACTCCTATCTGAATCCCGACCAATCCACGCCGCTCACTCCGCGCGTGACGCCCGATGACTTCAACCAACTCGCGCTCCAGCTCGTCTCGTCGGGGGTATGCCAGACGCAAGAAGAGGTTTCCGACTTCCTGTCGAGCACCTTCAGCGCCATGCGCGAACTCGAATCGAACAAGATGGGACTGTCACATTGGACAAGCGCCATGAGTCAATCCATCCAGGCGCTCAGGACATGGGGGTTCATGCTGTGAAGAAAATACATGTCACGGAGGTAGGTCGCCAGGTGGCGTTCAGCGGATTGCGGCCCGACACCGCCCACTACCTGTTGGACTATCTGGGAAGCCGGCACGCCGAGCTCTGCTCCTTCGTCCCGGATGGAGAGCAGCGGCCGGGCTCCCCCCAACGCCTCAACTATTGCCTGATCAACGCCTGCCTGACCTCGCCCGAGTTCTGGGGAATCCACAAGGCAAGGTCCATTCCCTATGGTTTCGATCTCCTCGTCCAGAATGACCCCGTCGTGGCCTATGCCTCAAGCCTCGCCGAGACGCAGTGGCAGGCCTACCGCGAAGCCGCGAACGCCACGATGCTTCTCATGGATTGGCTCGAGGGCGATCCCCTCAATCAGCTGGAGGGCCAATTCCCCAATGTCCGGGCTGGCAACATCCGAGGCCTTTGCAGGGATCTGGCCTGGGCCCTCTCCGGACTCTCCAACATCCTGGCGGCCGCCACCCAGCCCAATCTATCGACCGAGGAGCGGCCCAGTTGTCTTCGCGCGCTGTCACCCGACGCGGTGAAGAGCCTTCGCCGTCTCCTTCAACCGCTCCGGATCCTCGTCTGGCGGCTCAATGTCGGTCTTCCACCGACGGTTCTTTGGATGACCGAGTTGAAAACCGCCACCGGAGAACGTGCCGTCTCCAGAGCCGAAGCCCTGTCCTTGCATCAAATCGGCCTCGGATCCTTCGAGAGCCTCCGCCGCCGGAGCAACTGGGAGCACCTCGTCGAGATACTGGGCGCCAATGGAGCGACCGACCCACACGCTCGTGCGCGCGAGTTGCAACAGCTCGCCAACGGATGGCATGGCACCACCAGAGATCGCGCGAAAGCCCAGCAACTGCGCCGTCTGGACACCGCCGACAAACTCCTTCTCGAGAACTTCTACAGCAGCAGGGACAAGCACTTCGAGACCGCGTTCCAGGCCCTGCTGGCGCGCGTTGGAATCCGCTATACCCTGTTCGACACGGGCCAGAAGCCAGGGGCCTTCGATTACCTGTTGCATGTCGAGGGACGCCCCGACATCGCCGTCGAGTGCAAGACGAAGCAGGGAGACGGTCTGGTCGATCTCACCGCCGCGCGAGTCGTCCTGAGCAGCTCGGAGCAGTATGGGCATCGGGAAACGTTCTGCGTGACACTATGCCAGCCCGGAGTGGATCCCAACGTCCCGGAGAATCTGCAATCCTGCACCCGACTGAGCATCGTGGAGACGCATGATCTGGCCGAGGCGTTTACCCGCCTCATCCGGCAATCGCTCAGCCCGCAGGCCTTTCATGACTGGCTGGCCCAACCTGGACAGGCCAGGGCGGAGACGCTTCTCGTTCACACCCGCGCTGTCACCGAGCCCGAGGTGATCGCGCCGCAGCCCAACCTGAAGAGTGTCACGGGTCCGGCTCATCAGCGTCCAGGGCCACCGCCACGGCCCCTGGAATCGTCTCCCGCATCAATTCCACGAACGTGCGCAGCCTCGCTGGATGGAACCGCGCGGACGGGTAGATCAGATACATCGGCAAGGACGCGGCCCGCCAGCGCGGCACCAGGTGCACGAGTCGACCCCGCGTGATGTCTTCATGGAGCGCCCAGGCCGAGGCCACGCAGACGCCGAGGCCATTCACCGCGGCGCTGCGAATGGCATAGAGGCTGTCCGTGCTCAGGCGCGGGTGGAAGACGATGGGCCGGACCTCACCGGTGGCCACGTGGGTCAGCGAGACCTCGTTGCGATAGAACGTGCGCAGCGACAGCCAGGGCAGCCGCGCGAGCTCGTCGGGATGGGTCGGCACGGGCACGCCCGACAACACGGACGGCGCGGCCACGACGATGCGCGGCACCTCGGCCACGCGGATCGCCACCACGCTGGGGTCATGCACCTCGCCAACGTGGATGGCGCAGTCGATGCCGTCCGCGATGAAATCCACCGCCCGGTCGTGCAGCAGCCATTCGACCGAGACCCGCGTGTGACGATTCAGGTACTCCGTCAGCGGCCCCACCAGCAACTGCTGTCCGAACGCATGGGGCACCACGACGCGCAGCGTGCCCTCCGGTTCGTCGCTGGCGCCGCGAAGGTCGGCCTCGAGCATTTCCCAGCTCGCCAGCAACTCCTTCGCGCGCTCGTAGCAGCGCACCCCGTCCTCGGTGAGCTTCATCGCGTGGGTGGAGCGCTGGAGCAGCCGCAGCCCGAGCGAGCGCTCCAGCGCTTGCAACCGGCGGCTCACCGTCGGCTGCGTGGTGCCCAGTTGCGCGGCGGCGGAGGACAGGCTGCCGGCGTCGACGATGCGCAGGAAGGTCTGCATCAGCTCGAGCCGGTCGGCGGTGGCCGATGCCGCGGGTGGGGGACTCCGCATCCGGGAAACACGTGGCCGAGGCGGCTTCGAAGGGTTGGGCATGATGGCGCGGTTCAAGCTGCTTTATACGTGGAGCGTATATCCGCTGTGCGAAGCACGCTACTACCGATGCCCACCTCTCTGGCCCACAGTTGCCTCGACTCGCAGCACACGGGGTGAGCATCATGTCCTTCATTCGTACCGTACATAGTACCGCCGGAAACGGAACCATGGCCGCGGCGGCCTCCGCCGCCACGAGGGCCGAGCCGTCGCGGTCCGAGACCACCCGACACGGAGTCAGCGGGTTGTCGGGCGGCCTGCGCCTGCTGCTGTCCGCGGGCGCCGGGCTGTCGGTGGCATCGCTCTACTACAGCCAGCCGATGCTGGGGGTGATGGGGGCCAACATCGGTGCCTCGGACACCGCGGTGGGCCTCGTGCCCACGCTCACCCAACTGGGCTACGCGCTGGGCATCCTGCTGCTGGCGCCCCTCGGCGACCGCTTCGACCGGCGCAACATCATCCTCATCAAGGCCGCCGTCCTGAGCGTGGCGCTGCTGCTGGGCGGCCTCGCCTCCGGCATTGGCCTGCTGCTGGCGGTGAGCCTCGCCATCGGCCTGACGGCGACCCTGGCGCAGGACATCGTGCCAGCCGCCGCGACCCTCGCGCCCGAGAAGGAGCGAGGCAAGGTGGTCGGTACGGTGATGACGGGCCTGCTGCTCGGCATCCTCCTGTCTCGCGTCATCAGCGGCGTGGTCGCCGAGCACTTCGGCTGGCGCGCCATGTACATGATCGCCGCCGCCAGCGTGGCGTTGATCGGCCTGGTGGCCTGGCGCGGCCTGCCCCGCTTCCGTCCGACCAGCACGCTCACGTACGGTGCCCTGCTCGGCTCGCTCGCTGGCCTGTGGCGCGAGCATGGCGCCCTGCGCCGGGCCGCCATGGCCCAGAGTCTGCTCTCGGTGGGCTTCAGTGCCTTCTGGTCGACCCTCGCCGTGATGCTGCATGGCGCACCGTTTCATCTGGGCAGCGCGGCCGCTGGTGCCTTCGGCCTGGCTGGCGCGGCCGGGGCCCTGGGCGCGCCGGTGGCGGGCCGCATGGCGGATCGCTTCGGCCCCGAAGTGGTCACGCGCCTGGGCGCCGGACTGACCGCCCTCTCGTTCGCCACGATGTTCGCCTCGCCGTGGCTCGAGCCGAACACCCGGCTGTGGCTGCTCGCCGCCAGCGCGATCGGCTTCGACCTCGGCGTCCAGATCACGCTCGTGGCGCATCAGACGATCGTCTTTGGCATCGATCCCTCCGCGCGCAGCCGGATCAACGCCTTGCTGATCTTCGGCATGTTCATCGGCATGTCCATCGGCGCGGCGAGCGGCAGCTTCGCGCTGGCCCGGTGGGGATGGGTGGCGGTGACGCTGCTGGCGACCACCTCGGCGCTGGCGGCCTTGCTGGTCCGCCTGTGGCCGGGGCTCAGGGCCTCAGCGCCCTCCAGCCGCCGAGCGGACGGAACGTACGAGTCGTGAGCTCCACGGTGACGACATAGGCCCCCCGCGCGCCCACGTGCCGATCAGGCCCGTAACTCACGGGAGGCATCAGCCCTGTTTCAAAGGCATACAGGCTCTCCATGTGGCCGAGCAGCCGGGCCCGGCTCAGCTGTCTGCCGGTGCGGCGCAGAGCCTCGGTCAACACGGCCGCGGCCGTATACGCGGACACCTGGGGCAGCCGGTGGCGCTCCGAGGCGTGTACCCCAGCCCTCAGTCGATTGAAGGATGCCACCGCGTCAGGCCGCTCGTCCGAGGGCAGGCTCGAGTAGGCGAGGAAGAGGTGCCCATCGAGGAAGGCCGGTGCCTCCATGGCCGCCCGAGCCGAGAGTGAGCCCGAGAGCAACAGGTAGGGAGCCCAACCCAGCGCCCGCGCCTTGCCCATGAGTCCCGCCAACTCCTCCTCATTGCCGAGGAACAGGACCAGCCTCGTGCCGCTCTGTTTCAACCGCGTGGCGACCTCCGGGTCGAACCGGCCGCGCTCGTACCGCAGCACCTCGACCCGCTCCCAGCCATGCGCTCGAAACCGCCCGCGCGCCACACGGGCCGCCTCGGCCAGGCTCTCCTGCGCCGGGTGGATGATGGCCACCCGAGGCCCGTGCGTGTGCAGCGCCCTGGCGGCATACTCGGCGAGCACCTGGACCTGCGCCCCTACCCCGGAGAGGGTGTAGAAAACCTGGCGGCCTGGCGGCCCGCCCTCCCACGTCCACGGCGTCAGCGGACCGATGAGGGGAACCCGCTCCTGCTCGGCCAGCACCGCCAGCTCCCTCTCCGCCCCCGGCACCAGCCCGCTGAGCAGCGCGAAGACAGAACCCCGAGCCAGGAGTTCCCGTGCGCTCGAGAGGCCCGTGCCCAGATCACTGTCATACTCCGCGAGGACCAGCTCGAGCCGGCGTCCGTGAATCCCTCCGGAGGCATTGAGAGCGTCACAATAGGCGCTCAACAATCCCGCCATGGCCCGGCCCATCTCGCCCAACCGGCCGCGCGTGGGGAGCACCACCCCCAGCCGGATCTCCGACTCCGTCAGCCCGGGATCGCCCTGCTCTTCCAGGTGCTGGAGGTAGGCCAGCAAGCTCGCCATGTCCTCCGCGGACATGGAGTAGCGAGGCATGGCTGGGTCCAATCGGTTGCCGTCGGGGTCGACTCCCTCGGTCACTGCGCGAGCCACGCTCTTGTCCGAGAAGGAGGCGTGTTTCCTGCCATTCGGGTGGAGATGGCCATAGGGCTTGGTGAGTTGGGACCAGGTGATCTCCGGGGGCCGCAGCCCGCCCTCGGATTGGCCCAGGCCCTCCTCTCCATGGCAGTTGGCGCAGGGCACGGCGCTGCCCGGCAGGCGTGCTCCCATTCCAATTTCCGCCGAGATCTCCCTCCCCGTGGGGCTCTGCCCCTCGAGGTAGATCTTCCTGCCCGCCTGCTCGTGCGCCGTGAGCCCCATCGGGCGCCCGGCGCCGCAGCAGAACAGGGTCACCAGCCACCAGCCACAGAGTCTGAAACCCATGGAGCAGCCCCCTCACGGCCGCCCGGCCAGCTCTCTCAGACGCTCGGCGATGGCCGCCGCGGGCGTGTCCGGACGCAGCCGCGTCCAGTGC
This sequence comes from Cystobacter fuscus, assembly GCF_002305875.1. Taxonomy (NCBI): domain Bacteria; kingdom Pseudomonadati; phylum Myxococcota; class Myxococcia; order Myxococcales; family Archangiaceae; genus Cystobacter; species Cystobacter fuscus. Next base: position 8,988,957 of record NZ_CP022098.1, read on the forward strand.
CTGCTCCTGACATTCCCGGCGATGAACAGGGAGGTGTGCTCCTCGACGTCTTCCACCGTCTGCCCGAACCTGCCGAGCACCTGTCCCACGTCCTCCTTGCTTCCGGTGAGGAAGGTCCATCCCTCGGCCTCCGCCTGGTGGCGGCGGGCGAACTTCTTCAGCTCCTGGGGTGTGTCGAAGGAAGGGTCCGCACTGATGGAGATGAAATGCACCTCCTTGCCAAACCTCTCGCCCAGCTCCCGCTTGACCTGCAGGAGCTTCTGGGTGAGCAACGGACAGGCGGTCTGGCAACGCGTGAAGAAGAAGGAGATGACGACCACCCGATCCTTCAACACATCACTGTAGAACCGGACCGTCTTTCCCTCCTGCGTGAGCAGGGGCGCATCGGTGAAGTAGCTCCTGGACTTCTCCTCGGGCTGGGAGGCCGAGCCCGTGCTGGGAGATGGCTCGACGGCCTTGCTGCTCCGGCGGGCCGCCGCCAGCTCATCCACCTTCGCCAGGATCTGCTCGTGGCTGGGAAAGCCATTGAGCCGCACCCACTTGCCCGTGCGCATGTCGCCCACCAGCACCATGGGCGCATGGTTGTTATAATCGGGCGTGTAGGCACCCAGCCCCCCGAGCACCCGGGACACGTCCTGCTTGTCTCCGGTGAGCCAGGTCCATCCCTGGCGCGCCTTGTACCGCGCGGCATAGGCCTTCAACCGCGCGGGCGTGTCCCGCGTGGCATCGAGGGAGACAGACACCAGCCGCACCTCCTTCTCCAAGCGCTCGCCGAGCGACTCCTGCACCCTGGCGAAGAGCGAGGAGAGCACGGGGCACACGGTGGTGCAGGAGGTGAAGACGAAGTCCATGACGATGATCTTGTTGGAGAGGACATCACTGTTGAAGTAGACGGGCACGCCCTCCTGATTGAGCAGCTCCGCGTCGACGAGGCGGACCTCGGCGGAGGAAGAGGCCTGCTGAGCATGAGCCATCGCCGCCAGCAGCAGCACCCCCAGGGAACCTGCCACGGCCAGGCTAGTTCTTCGCTTGTGGACCACGGGCCTCTTCCTCTCTCTTGGTTTGGTTCTGCGTCATGCCCCCCACCCAGAGGGTGCGATAGGGCAGCTCGCCATACTTCAGCTTCAACTCGGGCACCGCCACGTAGAGGTAGTACGAGCCAGCGCGTGGCAGCGAGGGCTCCACCTCGTACACGCCCTCGCCCACCTCCCGAGCGGTCATCTCCGTGCGCTGCCGCCCCGGAGCGGCGTAGGTGAGGACCTTCACCGCCAACCCGGTGGCGGGCTGATGGGTCGCGGCCTCGCGAAGCATGAAACGCAGCAACGGCTTCTGGCCCACTGAAAACCGCGCTGGAGCGTCCAGATACTCGATCTCCAGCGCGCCCAGCGCCTTCTTCAGAGCGGGGTTGGCCTTGGCCTCCACACGGAAGCAGTGCAGGACCCGCGGAGCATCCACGAGGAAGGCCACGTCATACTGCCCTGCCACCGGTAGCCGCAGCCGAGCCGTATAGACGCCGGGTTCCACTTCCCGCAGGCGCCTGTCCACCACCTGCACCGCCCGGGCGTTGTGCCCGTAGTTCCCAAAACTCCCCATGGGAGCATTCATGCCCTCCATGTAGAAGGACGTGGTGTTGTCAGCGGGACTGGCCACGAAGATGGCCGCCTCGATGGAGGCCTGGGAGATGGAGTCGGCGATGCTCAGGTCCCCCGCGAGCTTGGGGGCGGACTGGCCCGCGGAAAAGCCTTGCACCGTGGGCTGCTTGCCCCTCCCCAGGGTGGAGAGATTGATCATCTCCACCCGCTCCGAGTCCAGCAACCGCACATAGGCGAAGGCCCGGGTGAAGCCGAGCTGGTAGGGCTGCCCGCTCACGGGGATGCCGTGCACGAGCTGGTTCTCCGCCGCATCCACGACGTACACCTCGTGCTCGACGGGATTGACGATCAGGCCCCAACGGCCGTCCTGGGAGAAGCGCATGGGACCCAGGCCCGGCCTCGCGGACAGCCGCGCCACCTCCTCCAGGCGAGCGCCGTCAAAGGCTGTCACCGTCCCCTCCTTCCCATCCGCCACGTAGAGGACGCGGGAGAGCGGTGAGTAGGCCAGGGAGATGGGGAGCGGGCCCGCCTTCAGGTCCTTGACCTTCTCCAGCCGGGCGATGGAGATGACGGAGATGGTGCCCTCGTCCCTGTTGCTGACGAAGGCGTAGCGGTCGTCGCTGGAGAAGACAATCTCATGGTGCCCGCGTCCGGTGGCAATCCTCGCGACGGGCTCCAGCGACTGCATGTCTATCACCGTGACACCGCTCCGAGCCGGTTCACTGGCGTCATTGCCAACCCAGAGGTAGTGCCCATCCGGCTGCAAGGCGACCCGGGTGGGCTCCTGGCCCGCCAGCACCCGGGCCTCGACCCGGAACGCAGTCGTGTCCACCACCGCCACCGCCCCGGCCCTCGGCATGGAGACATAGAGCCTCTTCTGATCCAGGCTCTTGACCCAGTCAGCTCCCGGGCGCTCGAGCACCACCGTGGTGTAGAGGCTCGTCTTGCCCGTCATTCCCACCACCGGATCGATGACGGAGATGCTCGGATCCTTGTTGAGCACCAGCAGGTAGTAGCCGTTGAGGTCGATGAGCGGGCGGATACCGACCAGGCCCTTGAGATAGACACCCACCCGATCCTTGCACTCCCGCTGCGCTTCCGCCTTGTCCGACAGCAGATGGCCCATGTCCATCCACGCCGAGGGCGACAGGCCCCGCAGCGGAAGACCACTGCTCACATCCGTCATGCGCAGCCGAACCTCGGCCTCATCGCCTTCCATCAGCGGCCCCTGGGAGCCATGGGTGTCGTCGGGATGGAGCAGGGAGAACTCCACCACCACCCCATTCTTGACGAGCCGCTGCGGGCCCTGAATGGGCTCGGAGAGGACGACCGGCTCCGTCCGGAGCGGTGCGAACCTGGCCGCGGGGACAATGAATGCCATGAGCACCGCCATGCACAGGACGGCGAGCACGACGATGGCCACCTCGGCCCGGGAGCGCTGGGCCTCTCTGTCTTTCGGAGTCATGGCCATGAGCCTCACTGCACCCGGAGGAGGCCCCGCAAGCCCACGATCGCCACCCTGCGTCTCAAGGCACACCTCCGTCACGTGAAGCCATTCGTGTGCCCAATCAGGGAGACGGGCGTAGGACTGTCTGCATGGCTTGTACCGTATGGCCGAAATCGTCAGTATGGCCCTCGGGTGCAATTGGGAGTGCGGCAGTCAACGTGCGACGGCTCGACTTCCGCGCGCACGAGTTTCTTCCGGTGAACCCCATTCCGCCTGCACGGGAGCTCCGCCCCGTCTCGCCCCGGCACTTCGACGCCGAACAGTGGCGTCCGCGGTGCTCGGCTCGCCGCGGCGATGATGAACGTGTCTATCTTTATAGCCGCCAACGAATCGCCAGACCGATCCTCCGTTCCCCGAGCGTGCCAGCGGAAGAATCACACCGGAGAACAAGAGATTCATCTCCTGGAGGACACGGGCGGACCTCCCCACGCCCCCGCATTGCCGCGATTTGGATGGAGTCCGGCACTTTGGGATGAATCGAACCTGGTTGAGCCCGATGAGTAGGTTCTCCTCGCAACCATCCCCACGCCCAACCATCCCTGGGCGCGCGGAACAGGCAGAGGAGGTCCATCATGGGAAACATCATCAAGACGATCCGCGTCAGCCGTGCCGCCCTGGCCATGATCCGAAACGCCAATGATCCCGACCGGGTCTTCGATTTGATCGAAGCGCTGTACTCATCGTCGGATGCGGCGCAGAAGGCGGTGGCGAGGATGTCCCGAGATCCGGAGATCGCACGCGTGATGCGGGAGCGCCCCCGTCTGGGACGCATCGACCTGGAGGCACTGGGCCGGCTCCCCAGGGGCACACTGGGGCGCACCTTCGTGGACCATCTGCGTGAGAGCGGCCTGGATCCGAACCTGCTGCGCGTACAAGAGGCCCCGGATGCGGCCAGCTACGTGAAGGCCCACCTGTTCGAGACACACGACCTGTGGCACGTGGTGACGGGCTTCCCCACGACCTCCGAGGGGGAAATGGGGCTGCAGGCCTTCTACTTCGCCCAGAGCGGCTCCCGCGTGTCGATGGGTGTCTTCGTGGCGGGCCTGTGCTTCACCTTCCTGAAGAACTTCGAGTTGTGCGAGGTGGCGATGCCGCTGGTGGTAAGGGGATGGCTGCTGGGGCGGCGGGCCAGGCGGCTGTTCGGCACGGACTGGAAGACGCTGCTGGATAGACCGCTGGAGGAGGTACGCGCCACCTTCGGCCTGGAACTCGACAAGGTGGACGCGATCCTCCGCGAGTTCGAGCGAGCCAGGCCCTCCGCGGCGATCATCCCAGCCTGAGGCCACGGCCTCGGCTTCCTCCACCACCCCCCTGACCACTCAGCTCGCACCGACCCGGGACATGGGGGGCGCCCCCTCGTGCCCGCGCGTGCGAGAGCCCTCCTCAGGGCGAGCCGTCCTCGGCCTGGACCTGGTCGCCCTTGCCATGATGCCAGCAGCCGCACGCGGGACCCTTCCCCGCGGCGCCACTGGCTCCATGCGAGCAATGCGGGCACTGACAACCCCTGCCCGCCGCGGCCTGCGCGGAGCCATCCTCCGCCTTGGCGTGAAGCGAGCAGCGGCATCCGCCGAACTCGCCCTGGGCCACTTCCGAGGAGGTGCTGGAGGCAGCGGTGGTGTCCTCTCGAGCCGCCGTCTGGCTGGTGGCGCAACCAGTGAGGATTGACACGGTGGAGGTGGAGAGGACCAACAACAGGGTACGTACGCTCATGTCGTGACTCCTTCGGGTGAGACGCAAGCTGACGAGAGAATGCCAGAAGCGCCAGGCGGATGCGCATCACCCGCCCATCGAATCCCGAGGCAGGGCGTCAGGCAGTGAACTTTGTCAGCGATGAGCGCGGTTCACACGCGTGTCCAATCCCAATCAACTATGAACTCCAACGAGGACGACTGCCCGCCCCGCCCCATGGGGAGCCCTGCCCTGGAGTCGCGCTAGCTTCGTGAATGAATCCAGCCTCCTGGGCCAGGCTAGCGCACTGATCGGCCATGTCTACATTGAGGCCCGTGAACGCCCCCGCTGCCTCCGCTGAATTCTCGAGATGAGAGTGTAAGGCCTGGGCAGGCCTTCGTGGAAGCACGGACAACTCCAAACCGGCCCCCAACCCCCTGGCTTCCAGAAGGAAGGTGTAGAGACATGCGCGCGAGCTTCGAAGAGCGACTGAAGACCCTGCGGAATCCCCCGGTCATCGCGAACTACTTCTCCGGGGAGGGGCAGGCGGACGTCATGCCTCCCGAGAAGCTGGCCAGATACCAGTTCGAGGCACTCAAGGCCGTCGTCCAGCAAGCGTATGACCATTCTCCCTTCTACAGGCAGAAAATGACCCGGGCCGGGATCTCTCCCGACGACCTCCAGCAACTCTCGGATGTCACCCGGCTGCCCTTCCTGACGAAGGACGAGCTGCGCGGACAGCCCTGGCGGCTGCTCACCTGCGACAAGAAGGACGTCGTGCTCATCCAGGTGTCCACCGGGACGACGGGCGGTGAGGAAATCTACATGACGTATACGTGGAATGACTATCTGCTCCACGACCTCGCCCCCCGGTACACGAAGCTGTTTCCGGTCGGACCCGGCGACGTGTGTCTCAATGCCCTCCCGTACGAGATGAGCACCGCGGGGCTCGCCTTCCACAAGACCTTCATGGACGGCCACCAGTCCACGGTCATCCCCGCCGGAAAGGGTGGCGCCTACTCCACGCCCGCCAAGACCATCAAGATGATCCGGGATCTGCGTCCCTCCATCGTCGTCACCAGCCCGTCGTGGTCCATCACCCTGGCCGAGGAAGCGGCCGAGGCCTCCTTCGATCTGAAGAGCCTGGGGCTCAAGAAGATGTGGTTGACCGGCGAAGGATGCTCGCCCGCCTTCCGCCAGCGCGTGGAGAAGCTCTGGGGAACCACGGCCAACTACTTCTATGGCTCGCTCGAGTGCGGGCAGCTCGGAATCGAGTGCGACGCGCATGACGGCTACCACCTGGCCCAGGCCCACGTCCTCATGGAGATCGTGGATCCGAAGACCGGGCGGGTGCTCCCCCCGGGCGAGGTGGGCGAGATCGTCGTGACGGCGCTCTTGCGCTACGACAGCCCGGTCCTCCGCTTCCGCACGGGAGACCTGGGCAGCCTGCGGACCGACACGTGCGCCTGCGGCTCCACGCTCACCCGCTTCCACATGAAGGGCCGCGCGTTCGACCAGCTCCACTTCCGTGGTCAGCCATTCTCACCCTTCTTCGTGGAGGAGCACCTGATGCGCATGCCCGAGGTCGGCAACTGGTTCCAGTTCGTCATGCCGACAACGGACAGCGCGAGCATCAAGATCCGCTGCGAGCTGACTCAAGGCATCAAACCCTCCCCGGAGCTGGCCACCACGCTCGCCAACCGGATGAAGCTCTCGACGGGCCTGTCCTTCGACATCGAGCTCGTCGATCGCCTGCCCCGCCCGACGGCCAAGGCGGTCCGTGTCGTCCGTGAGTGATCCACCCCACCACCGGAGGAATTCATCCATGATCATCGATGCCCATGCACACGTCTCCCCCACCACCTATGGCGCCACCGAGCAGTACCTGGAGGTCCTGAGCCAGAGTGGTATCGACCAGGCCGTCATCTGTCCGGGCGGAATGCTGGATGTGAGGAAGATGAGCGAGTTCGTGTCTGGTCAGAAGAAGCCAGACGCGGTCCCGAAGAACGAGTACGTGGGGAACTGCGTCCAATCCAGTCCCAAGCTGATTGGAATGGCTTGCGTGAACCCGTGTGATCCCCAGGCCGCCGAGAAGCTGGAGCAGTATCTGGAGCAGGGCTTCCGGGGCCTGATGGTGTCGCCGCTCGTCCACAAGTTCTCCTTCTCGGATGACTCGATGGCCGAGCTGGCCGAGCTGTGCGGCGAGTATGGCGTTCCCATCGTCTCCCACAATGGCTGGCGGCCGGGGGCGAACACCGGCGACTACGCCCTGCTGGCCAGGAAGTTCCCCCGCACGAACTTCATCCTGGAGCACATGGGGCAGTTGCCCACCGACGGAGAGGCGACCCTCACGGCCGCCGAGCTGGACAACTTCTTCCTCGAAACGTCGCTCAGCAGCTACCTGCACGTCGTGGAGACGGTGAAGAAGACGGGGGCGAGCAAGGTGATCTTCGGCTCCGAGTTTCCCCTCTCCCACCCCGCCCTGGAGTTGAGGAAGGTCCTCCTGCTTCCCATCACCGATGGAGAGCGCGAGCAGATCCTGGGCGGCAACATCCGCGAACTGCTCCACCTCGATTGACCACCCCGAGGGACTCACGACCCATGGCCACGTCAGAACGCATGGACATCATCAATCAGGTGCTGCGACACGCGCGAGGCGCCCCCTTCTACCGGGCTCGCCTGCCGCATACTCCCCTCCGCTCCTGGGAGGAGTTCCAGCGGCTCCCCTTCACGACCAAGGAGGACCTGCGCCGACAGTCGCCGCACGGCCTCATCTGTGTCCCGCCCGAGAAGCTCCTGCAATACCACGAGTCCTCCGCGACGACGGGCACCCCCGTGTCCACCTGGTTCAGCGGCGAGGATCTCGCGGAGATCCATTCGCGCTTCTCCGAGTGGGGCGTCGGGTTCAAGCCCGGGGATCGGGTGCTCATCCGCTTCCCCTATGCCCTCTCCACCATCGGGCACTTCGTCCATGGGGCCGTCCAGCACAAGGGCGCCTGTGTGATCCCCGCCGACAGCCGGAGCTCCATCACCCCGCTGTCCCGCGTGGTCGAGCTGATGAAGAAGTTGCAGGTCACCGTGCTCGCCACCATCTCCCTGTCGGCGGTGATGATCGCCGAGGCCGCGGAGATGGCGGGGTTCGAACTCCGCCGGGACTTTCCCCACCTGCGCGCCATCTGCTGCGCCGGAGAGCCCCTGACCCAGGCCCGGCGCAAGCTGCTGGAAGAGCTCTGGGGAGTGCCCGTGTATGACAACTATGGGATGACCGAGACGGGTCCCCAGGCCATGGACTGCCAGGAGCAGCAGCTCCATCCCTGGCAGGAGCACTTCTTGATGGAAGTGCTGGACGAGCGGCTCGAGAAAGAGGTGGCACCGGGCGAGACGGGCTACTCGGTCATCACCTCGCTCACCCCGCGGGCCTCGCCCATGATCCGCTACCGCACGGGCGATCGGGTCCAGCGCGTGGAGCGGCCCTGCAAGTGCGGCCAGAATTCGACCCTGATCGTCCGCGGCCGGGTGGAGGACCTGTTGTGGAGCCAGGGCAGGCCGGTCGATCTCTGGGAGTTGGAGGAGATCGTCTCCCAACTGCCCAGCCGGCGCTTCTGGCGGGTGACCTCCGCGTCGGACGGACAACTGCACTTCACGGTGGAGAAGGAGCGGGAGGGGGATTCGCTGCGGCCCGCCCTCCTCTCCCGGCTGGAGGAGCACCACGGCCTGCGCCTGAAGGTCGACCTGGTCCCCAAGGGCACCCTCTATGACCGCCAGGAGCCGATCTCGTTCGGAATGGCGGGCAAGCCCATCTACGTGAGCGCGCCAGAACGCCACCCGTGAGGCAGTGGCCAGCCAAGACGAACCATTCCGTCCGCGTCACTCATCCCGGCCCCTCTCGCGCCGCGGACGGTAGGCATCACGAACATGCCGGGTGGAGAACACACAATCATGGACGTTACCGCGACCAACAGCGTGAACAATGATGTCGTCAACATGCAGAAGCGCGAGCGCATCCGCCTCGAGCGCGTCGAGGGGGACCGCAACCGGGTGGAGGAAACCGGCTCGCTCATCGCCTGGTTCGACACGGCCGGACTGGCCACGCCCGCGGACTGCGAGGGCATGCTCGGACGAATCGTCAATCAGGCCTACACCGGCGTCGTCCTCTACCCGGAGAATGTCACCGCGCTCGCGCCGGCCATCCCGGCGCGCGTGCTCAAGGTGCTGCATACCCCGCGCATCGAGGATCTCGAGCGGCTCAAGACCCTGCCCCAGGGCGGCCAGAGCTTCGTGGTGGCCAGCCCGGACGTCCAGGTGCTGCTGAAGGCCGCCGAGCTGGGGCTCAACACCTGCTACCGCGCCTACGTGGATGACGGGGCCAGCCTCCACGCGTCCATCCAGGAGGGTGTCCACCATGCCTACCTGATGGTCCGCTTCCGGGATCCCACCAACATCCCGCTGGAGCTGGTGATCGCCTCGCTGCAGGCCACGCGCACCGTGCTCATCAAGGAGATCAACACCCCGACGGACGTGGATGACGCCATCGTCACCCTGGGCGTCATGGAGGTGGGCGCGGACGGCGTCATGTTCTCGCCGCGCAGCCACGCGGCGCTGAGCGAGTTCGTCTCGCGGCTCGGCCGGTTGGATCGCGCGGCGACGAAGGTGGAGGTGGCCAGCGTGGTGCGCAGCGTGCCCATCGGCATGGGCTACCGCAGCTGCATCGACACCACGACGCTCTTCTCCCCGACGGAGGGCATGCTGGTGGGCTCCACCTCGCAGGGCGGAATCCTGTGCTGCCCCGAGGTCTTCTTCCTGCCCTACATGGAGCTGCGCCCCTTCCGGGTGAACGCCGGCGCCGTGCACAGCTACGTCTACAACTACAACAACCGCACGGACTACATGAGCGAGCTGCGCGCGGGCGCGTCCATCATGCTGGTGGACCACAACGGCAAAACGCGCCGCTCCAGCGTCGGCCGGATGAAGACGGAGGTGCGGCCCCTGCGCCTCATCGAGGTCGAGTTCGCCAGCGGCGAGCGCATCAACGCCATCATGCAGGACGACTGGCACGTGCGGATCTTCTCCGACGAGGCCAAGCCGCTGAACATCACCGCCCTCAAGCCCGGTGACAAGGTGCTCGGCCACCTGGCCCAGCCCGGCCGGCACGTGGGCATCAAGGTCGACGAGCACATCATCGAGACCTGAGCCCCATCCCAATCGGAGTACTTCATTTCAAGCAGGAGGAGACTGACATCATGAATGGAACAGCCAAGCGCATCCGCTGGTCACATTTCGTGGACCGGCGGAGCGGACGGGGAATCATCGTCCCCATGGATCATGGGCTGACGATTGGACCGGTGGAAGGCCTGGCCAGCGTGGAGCAGCTCTCGCGCTGGATCGGTCATCCGGGCATCACGGGGATCATCGCCCACAAGGGCATGGTGGAGCGGCTCGGGAGCCATGGTCTGTTGAAGGGCATCGGCGTCATGATCCACCTCAATGGCATGATGTCGCTGGCCTCGACACCGGACCGCAAGGAGCGGCTGACCTCGGTGGAGGCGGCGCTCCGCCTCGGGGCGGACGCGGTCTCCCTGCAGCTCAACTTCGATGGAAAGAACGACGCCCACAACCTGGCCCAGCTCGGGTCGGTGGTGGACGAGGCCCAGCAGTACGGCCTGCCCGTGCTCACCATGCTCTACGACAAGGTCCCCTGCGACGCGCAGGAGCAGCGCGTGAACAGGCTCAAGCACCTGATGCGCGCGTGCGTGGAGCTGGGCACGGACGCGCTCAAGCTGGCCGCGCCGGATGATCTCGCGCTGATGCCCACGCTGCTCGAGGGCATCCGGGAGCACACCGCCGTGTTCTTCGCGGGGGGAGCGATGCGCTCGGAGGCGGAGATCCTCATGATGGCCGAGGAGGTGGTGCGCTGCGGCGCCACCGGGCTGTGTGTGGGACGCAACATCTTCCAGCGGGAGTCCGCCCGCGCCACGCTCAGCCAGCTGCAGGAGGTGGTCCTGGGCAACCATGCCGTGGTGCCGGAGTCCGGTGGCACCTGGAGCCTGCCCGACCGCGCTCCCCAGGTGCGCTGGTCCCCCGTGGTGGAAGAGGTCGTGAAATGAAGCCCACGGTCATAAGCCCCCTCCCTCCGGGGGGGCGGGCGTACCAGAACCACCGGCGACCCCTCGTCGTGAAGAAGTTCGGGGGAACGTCGGTGGCGGGTATCGAGCGCATCCGCAACATCGCCCGCATGGCGCTGGCCAGCCAGCAGGCGGGCAACGACGTGGTGGTGGTG